>NZ_FOXS01000019.1 GCF_900115775.1 Hymenobacter arizonensis
GCTCTTCCTGAGCACCAGCGACGACCCCACGAAGAAAGTCCGCATCGCTTCCTGCGCCGGCTGGACCAGCGGCAACCGCGACTTCACGCGCATGGTCAGCCAGCAGTCGGCCCCGGTGCAGCTCACGGCCGGCACGCGCTACTACGTCGAGGCCCTGCACAAGCAAAGCTGGGGCCCGGGCTACCTGGCCGTGGCCTGGCGCCTGCCCAACGGCTCCCGCCAGGAGCCCATTCCCGGCGCCAACCTGCTGCCTTTTGCTTCTACCACGACAACCACTCCTCCTCCTACCACCACCCCTACTACTAACCCAACCTCCGGCACCAAGGCGCGCGTCACCTTCACCTTTTCGGCGCCGCCCGCCAGTGCTACTTCCCGCATCGCTCCTACCCTTCACAATAAGTCGCGGGTGCTGCAATTTGAGGAAGACGATTCTCCAATAGCTGTGTTCACGGAAGTCTACCCCCTGTTTAAAGGTGGCGTGGCGCGTAACGGAGTGAGATACCCGGGCCTGCGCTTTACCGACGGCTGTGGTCGCAATCGTCCTTATACTGCCGCGGTGGCCATCAATGGGCATAACAGCTACAACAACTCAGTGTGGCTGGACCCGGGCCCTCAGCACGACGCGGGCCGCTTGGTTTGGGCCCAAGCCCAAGAGCTGCTCGACAACCGTTGGGACGTGGAAAACCACTCCGACCTGCACACTACCACCAATCCTGCGCAGCAAATAGCTACGCTCGACGCGCTGATTGCCAACCGCCTGAAAGGCTACAAGCCGTCGGTACACATCGTGCCCACCAACTTTGCGGGCTACCCCACTGCCGCCTTTGCGGCAGGCTACACGGCCGTTTCGAGCGGCAGCCAGAGCGACAGCTACCCCATGGTGAATGCCTGGAACAGCGACCGCACAGCCTTGAGCGCCCTGCCCGCGCCCACTACGCCCTTCGTGTACAACCGCTACATGGCAGACCAAAACACTTCCGGCGGCGAAACCACTCAGACCTTCCTCAACCGCCTCAAGGCAGTGAGCGACAAACTGATGGCGCCCGGCACCAACACTTCCGAAGTATACCTGCAGCGGGTGTTTTCTCATGGTATGAATTTCAATGTGCTGGTCGACTGGATGAACTACACCCAGTCCATTGCCCAGGACCGGCTGTGGGTGACCACCCTGCGCGAGTTTGCCGAGTACCGCCGCGTGAGTGCTCAAGTGGTTAAAACGGAGTCGCTGAGCGGCAACACCCTCACCGTTGACCTTGACTATGCCAACATCAGCGCCAACACGCGCTTCCAGAGCCTGACGCTGTTGGTTAATTCGGCGGGCACCCTCACCAACATCAGCGTGAGTGGGGCCGATAGCGCCACCTTCAATACGACCACCAAAATGGTGAACGTGTACCGCGGTTTGGCTAGCACAACCACGACCCCCACTACGACGCCAACGCCTTCCCCGACGCCCACCCCCACGCCAACTCCTTCGTCCTGCAGCGGGACGGGCAGCGCCACCTATCAGGTGTGGGCCAACGTCAACGGCTCGGCCGTGGGCGACATCCCCACCGGCAGC
>NZ_FOXS01000018.1 GCF_900115775.1 Hymenobacter arizonensis
CTCAATAACGTTGACATAAGGGGACAAAAACGAAGCGCTGGTTGCGCGTTTGACGAAATCTATACACCGTAGTGTAGCTGCGAAGCCCTCGGCCACTTAGTACGGCTCAGCTATTGCATTTCTGCTTGTTCACCTGCCGCCTATCCACGTCGTCATCTCCGACGGGCCTTCAATTGGGAAATCTCATCTCCAGGTGAGTTTCGCACTTAGATGCTTTCAGCGCTTATCTCGTCCCAGCGTAGCTACCCGGCGCTGCACCTGGCGGTACAACCGGCGCACCAGCGGCTGGTCCATCCCGGTCCTCTCGTACTAAGGACAGGTCCTGTCAAATTTCCAACGCCCACCACAGATAGGGACCGAACTGTCTCACGACGTTCTGAACCCAGCTCGCGTGCCACTTTAATCGGCGAACAGCCGAACCCTTGGGACCTTCTCCAGCCCCAGGACGTGACGAGCCGACATCGAGGTGCCAAACCTCCCCGTCGATATGAGCTCTTGGGGGAGATCAGCCTGTTATCCCCGGCGTACCTTTTATCCTTTGAGCGATGGCCCTTCCATGCGGAACCACCGGATCACTATATCCGTCTTTCGACCCTGCTCGGCTAGTCGGCCTTACAGTCAAGCCCGCTTCTGCTATTGCGCTCTGCGTACGGTTACCAAGCGTACTGAGCGGACCTTTGAAAGCCTCCGATACTCTTTTGGAGGCGACCACCCCAGTCAAACTACCCAGCAGCCACTGTCTCCTTCGTGGAAGGATTAGGCATCAGGCACAGTAAGGGCGGTATTTCAACGTCGGCTCCCCGAGAACTAGCGTCCCCGGCTCAGCGCCTCCCGCCTATGCTACACATACTGAACCCAACACCAATGGCAACCTATAGTAAAGGTGCACGGGGTCTTTCCGTCCCGTGGCGGGTACTCGGCATCTTCACCGAGACTACAATTTCACCGAGCTCACGGCTGAGACAGCGCCCAGATCGTTACACCATTCGTGCAGGTCGGAACTTACCCGACAAGGAATTTCGCTACCTTAGGACCGTTATAGTTACGGCCGCCGTTTACCGGGGCTTCGATTCAAACCTTCGCCTTGCGACTAAGTTCCCCTCTTAACCTTCCGGCACCGGGCAGGTGTCAGGCCTTATACGTCCGCTTGCGCGTTGGCAAAGCCATGTGTTTTTGTTAAACAGTCGCCTGGGCCTTTTCACTGCGGCTTCTCGTCTTGCAACGAGGAAGCGACCCTTCTCCCGAAGTTACAGGTCCATTTTGCCGAGTTCCTTGGCCGTGATTCACTCGAGCGCCTCAGGATACTCTCCTTGACTACCTGTGTCGGTTTGCGGTACGGGTAATATTGACATTAAAACGCTTAGCAGGTTTTCTTGGCAGTCCGATTAGGCACACTATCCGCGTGACCCGAAGGTCGTGCGGTACTATCAGCTTTCGGCTAGGTGAGCGTACTTAACTACTCTCCCACTACCTACGGCCTTCAACGGGCACTTCCGTCCGCCCGCGGTGCTTTCACTTCTGCGTCACTGCATCACTTGTCAACATTAGTACAGGAATATTAACCTGCTGTCCATCGAGTTCACCTTTCGGCTGCCCCTTAGGTCCCGACTAACCCAATTCCGATTAGCGTTGAATTGGAAACCTTAGTCTATCGGCGTGGGGGTTTCGCACCCCCATTATCGTTACTCATGCCTACATATGCTTTTCTCCACGCTCCAGCACGCCTGACGACGCACCTTCACCGCAAGGAGAATGCTCCCCTACCACGTAGCAGTCTTGCATGCTACATCCATTGCTTCGGTACTAGATTTGATGCCCGCGTATTATCGATGCCCGGTCGCTCGACCAGTGAGCTGTTACGCACTCTTTAAAGGAATGGCTGCTTCCAAGCCAACCTCCTGGCTGTCAAAGCAACTGGACCTCCTTTGTTCAACTTAATCTAGATTTAGGGACCTTAGCAGATGGTCTGGGTTCTTTCCCTCTCGGCCGGGGACCTTAGCACCCCAGGCCTCACTGCCGGCTATAGCCACGGGCATTCGGAGTTCGTCAGGATTCGGTAGGCTCTGACACCCCCTAGTCCTATCGGTAGCTCTACCTCCCGTGACCTCAACGCCGACGCTGTACCTCAATACATTTCGGGGAGTACGAGCTATTTCTCAGTTTGATTGGCCTTTCACCCCTACCCACAAGTCATCGAAATCCTTTTCAACGGAAACTCGTTCGGTCCTCCAGTGCGTGTTACCGCACCTTCAACCTGCTCATGGGTAGCTCACCAAGTTTCGCGTCTACCCCCCCCGACTCCGCGCCCTGTTCAGACTCGCTTTCGCTGCGGCTCCGTGGCTTCAACCACTTAACCTTGCCGGGGAGGAGTAACTCGTAGGCTCATTATGCAAAAGGCACGCTATCAGGCCACAAAAGCCCTCTAACTGCTTGTAAGCACACGGTTTCAGGTTCTTTTCACTCCGGTATTCCCGGTTCTTTTCACCTTTCCCTCACGGTACTAGTTCACTATCGGTGTCTGAGGAGTATGTAGCCTTAGCGGATGGTGCCGCTGGATTCAGACGGGGTTTCTCCGGCCCCGCCCTACTCAGGGTATCGCTAGCGTGAATCAGAAGTGTCGCCTACGGGATTCTCACCCTCTCTGATGTGCTTTCCCAAGCACTTCGGCTACCCCGATTCAATCACATGTCGCGACCCTACAACCCCGGACTGGCCGTAACCAACCCGGTTTGGGCTCCTCCCCGTTCGCTCGCCACTACTTGGGGAATCATTGTTATTTTCTTTTCCTGCCGGTACTTAGATGTTTCAGTTCTCGGCGTTTGCCGCTGTGGGTCAAGCCCATCAGCTCCCGACTCTTCCAGTCGAGGGGTTGCCCCATTCGGAAATGCGCGGATCACAGAGTATGTGCCTCTCCCCACGCCTTATCGCAGCTTATCGCGTCCTTCGTCGCCTCTCAGACCCTAGGCATCCCCCGTGTGCTCTTGCTTACTTCGCTTTCGTA
>NZ_FOXS01000020.1 GCF_900115775.1 Hymenobacter arizonensis
GCTCCAGAAAGGAGGTGATCCAGCCGCACCTTCCGGTACGGCTACCTTGTTACGACTTAGCCCTAGTTACCTGTTCTACCCTAACCGGCTTCTGTGACGAGCACCGGCTTCAGGTCTACCAAACTTCCATGGCTTGACGGGCGGTGTGTACAAGGCCCGGGAACGTATTCACCGCGTCATTGCTGATACGCGATTACTAGTGATTCCAGCTTCACGGAGTCGAGTTGCAGACTCCGATCCGAACTGAGAACGGCTTTTCGGGATTGGCGCACCATCGCTGGTTGGCAACCCGCTGTACCGTCCATTGTAGCACGTGTGTAGCCCTAGGCGTAAGGGCCATGATGACCTGACGTCGTCCCCGCCTTCCTCACTGCTTGCGCAGGCAGTCTGTCTAGAGTCCCCGGCATTATCCGCTGGCAACTAAACATAGGGGTTGCGCTCGTTGCGGGACTTAACCCAACACCTCACGGCACGAGCTGACGACGGCCATGCAGCACCTTGCTTTGTGTCCCGAAGGAAAGGCTCATCTCTGAACCGGTCACGCGCATTCTAGCCTAGGTAAGGTTCCTCGCGTATCATCGAATTAAACCACATGCTCCACCACTTGTGCGGGCCCCCGTCAATTCTTTTGAGTTTCACCCTTGCGGGCGTACTCCCCAGGTGGGATACTTAACGCTTTCGCTAAGCCACCGACATTGTATCGCCGGCAGCGAGTATCCATCGTTTACGGCGTGGACTACCAGGGTATCTAATCCTGTTCGCTCCCCACGCTTTCGTGCCTCAGCGTCAGTTACAGTCTAGGCAGCTGCCTTCGCAATCGGGGTTCTGGATGGTATCTATGCATTTCACCGCTACACCATCCATTCCGCCACCCTCGTCTGTACTCAAGCCGTCCAGTTTCCAGGGCAGTTCCACTGTTGAGCAGTGGGCTTTCACCCCGGACTTAAACGGCCGCCTACGCACCCTTTAAACCCAATAAATCCGGACAACGCTTGCACCCTCCGTATTACCGCGGCTGCTGGCACGGAGTTAGCCGGTGCTTATTCACCAGGTACCGTCGTCGGAGGACGCATCCCCCTTATTCTTCCCTGGCAAAAGCAGTTTACGACTCAGAAAGCCTTCGTCCTGCACGCGGCATGGCTGGGTCAGCCTCTCGGCCATTGCCCAATATTCCCTACTGCTGCCTCCCGTAGGAGTCGGGCCCGTATCTCAGTGCCCGTGTGGGGGACCAGCCTCTCAGCTCCCCTAGCCATCGTCGCCTTGGTGGGCCGTTACCCCCCCAACTAGCTAATGGCACGCAACCCCATCCAATTCCAATAAATCTTTAACCACGAAGTGATGCCACTCTATGGTCTTATGCGGTATTAATCCGCCTTTCGGCGGGCTATCCCCCAGAACTGGGTAGGTTGGTTACGCGTTACGCACCCGTGCGCCACTATTC
>NZ_FOXS01000016.1 GCF_900115775.1 Hymenobacter arizonensis
CGCGTCCACCCCGTAGAGCAGGTCCTCCGCGTCCAGCACCTTGCCCGTCACCGGGATGTAGTCCACCCCCGGCACGATGACCTTGGTCACGTTTGGGATAATAACCTGCTCGAGATGTGCCTCTAGCGTTTCGTTGATGTTCTTATACTTCTGGTCCAACTTCTGCATGGAAATAACGCTATTGATTGCGGCAAAGGTAAAAAAGAATGGTTAAGCAGCCTTGTACGCTTCCCTAACTAGTGAAGCAGTTGGCGGTAGATAAATAATGCATGTGCATAACTCATTGGCTGCCCCGTGAAAAAGTACGAGTCAGCGAAGCGCAAATTGTTGCGATTTTGCAGCAACAATAGAGCAGTCAAAGCGTGATCCAAGTCGTGGGGAGCACGGCCTGAGCCAAGCTACGTTTGACGCCTGGAAAAGCAAGCACGCCAGGACGAGTGTCACCAAGTTGACCCAGCTCAAGCACCTGGAAGAGGAAAACAGGCGGCTCAAGCAGATGTTTGCGGACTTGAGTTTGGAGAAACAAGCGATGGAAGAACATTATGCCAAAGAAGTAGCCAGCCTTGCGGCGCAGCGCCAAGCAGCAGGTCTTAGTAGTAAAAGGCTGGAGTCAGCGGCGGGCGTGTGCGCTGGTAGGCCTATACCGGGGCAGTTGCGCCACCCGGCCAGCAAGTTGAAAAGACGAGCCGATACAGGAAACGCGGCGGGCCTTATTAGGGCAGCATCCGAGCTAAGGCTACTGAAAATTGCACCACTGTCTGCGCAAAAAGGGCCCAACCATCAACCATAAGCGCACTCTGCGCATCTACCGGGCAATGGGTTTGCACCTGACCCGGCGTTTAAAAAGCGTTTGACCGCCCGCGTGAAGCAGCCGTTGATAGTGCCCGAAGCTGCCAACGGGTGTTGGTAGCTCCTTCCTTGCCCTACTGGCGCGACTACCAGCGGTTAAGGTCTGGCTCAGTGTACCCGTGCCGATTTCATCCAGCAGGTACCGCTTCGCCTTGTACTTTAGTAGCAACATTGCTCATGTGCAGCACGCATGACCAGATAAACCGGTTTAAACAGTAACAATGAAGCTTTTCTTTGCTTTGTTGAATGTGATGGTGCACACAAACAGCAGGACCGCCGTGAACAGGGCACTATAACTCAGGTACAGCCGTCTAAAAGAGCCGGAACCCTTCGATGCTTAGCAGGAAGTTTCTACAATAGCACTTATGAGATTGGCCAGAATGAGCCATTTGTACTCGGGCAGAATGCTGGACAAGGGATAGATAACTGTCGTAGCGTACATGGCTAGTTCTGCACTCCGGATGTTAGCAACATGTCGAGGTCGCGGTATTTGGTGGTGAGAGAGCTGAATATCATGCCCACACCAAAGACATCAGGCCGATAATAACCATCGATATGGGCGTAAGCATCATCAGGTAGAATTAACTGTCAGCATCTAAAACTCATATACTCGCCAGAAACTACCGATAAACCGCAGTTGCGTGCAGCCGACATTACTTTATTTGTATAGTAATGAAACCGAGAATATTGTTGCAAATAATTCTTAGTTATTCCTCAAAAATAATCTGTCTACCCGTCGTTAATAATGACACATTCCTAATGGGGATACGAGTGGTCAGCGATGAATCGTGAGTTTTCTACTTTATTCTGCTTTAGTCGTATCAAGAAATTATAATGCGAACCAATAATATGCAGCAAAATCAATACTTAGGATAAAAAAAATTTCCTTCCCTTCCAACCAATTAATCCTTTAAGCAAGAACTTAGCTTTGTCTAAAAATCCAAATGCGCCTGTAACAGGTTTTTTTGGAAAAATGATAAATGACAGATGCATTGGCGTATACTGATTTATATCATTTATAGCATCACGCCAAACATTCTCAAATAGGCGGCGAAACCATAAACTATCATAGGCATTTAACCTTTCGTTTTCATCGGTAATCTTTTGCATTAATTTGAGCATTAGCTTAAGTTCCGTAGTTGTCTGTGGCCGGGCGTCGTAGCGAAGCATCTGGCAGTACAACTCCTGCTCATTTTCAGTAAGGTGGAAGCCCTTATCAATCAATTGAAGCACGCGAACCGCATCCGCATTATTGCGTTGGTTTTGACTCAAGTATGAGCTAACCTGATGAGAATGTACTCTATAGTTTAATAATACTTCTGGTAAGTTGGCCAGTTGTGTTATTTTACTAAAATCATACCATAACTTATAGTCTTCAGCTGGCATAAATTTTTGATTATAACGCAACCCGTAATCTTTAACTAACTTGCTTCTGAACATCACTGTCGGATGCCCCATCGGGCTGTCTCTCAACATGAACTCCCTAATCTGAAAATCTTTTACTGGCAGCTTTATAGTTACTGATTGCGCATCAAATGTAGAGAAAGCAGTTCCACATAAGCCGATTTCCGGCTGTTGTTCCAATAAGGCTACTTGTTGCTCAAAACGGCTAGCTAGTGCAATATCATCAGCATCCATTCGTGCTATATACTTTCCACGAGCAATATCCAAACCATTATTTAAATGGGCTACATAACCGACATTTACACTCGAGTCAATAAAAACAATACGACTATCTAGAATACTTAATATTACATCACGACTCCTATCAGTAGAACCGTCATTGAATACAATCAATTCAAAATCACAAAATGACTGCTCCAGTATACTATTGATTGAATCTTTTACATACAGTTCTGCATTATAAACTGGCATCAAAACGGTGACCAATGGAAAAGCGAATTTCATTTTAATTTTTAATTATATTAAAATTAAAATGAAATTACCAGGCTCATTATTATACATAGTGAATGAGGGACGATTTGTATGCAATATTATATTAAACCCCTATTTTTATTCCTATTACTTTTGTTATAATTGCCATTTAAGATAATTTTTGAGAACCCATTTGTAAGCCCAGGGCTTGAAATGAAATTTATTCCAATAGCCATGGTCGGTTCTAAGTCGGTAAAAAACGTCCCTTGCTGTTGGCAAATCTTTATACTGGTAATCTATACAAAATCTCAACGCTTTACTGCTGATGCCCTTGCTGTGCAACTTAATCAATGTCTTTGGAATACTCACATGTTGAACATATTCCAGTTCGCTCATCCAACTAGAAGTATGATATACACAATCTATTAGGCATTTAGCGATTAGATAAAAAGGACCTGTACTGGCTAAGCCAGCATTTAAAAACATAGGATACACTAGTAACAATTTTTCTTCCGGAGGATTATTCTTTATGAAGTCGAGCGCTTTCGCTCTTTCAATCACATTAGCAGTAATGAACATCAGCCCTCCAGTATTATGGCTCTGCAAAATATTGCTCAACTCCTTTGCCCCTGCATTAATAGTACATATATCTGTATCCAAGTTATAGAACTTAGATTGAACAATACTCCCATCTAGACCCGATATGCAACGATGATTAATGTGAATCAAATTAAGATTTGGGTTTTCGTTAATTGTATTTAAAACAATCGATACTGCATCATCAGCGATAGGGTCGTCGTCGCCAATAAGCCATACATACTTTCCAGCTGCTCTTTTTAAACCAAGCAAACAGTTACCTACTAATCCAACGTTTTCTTCATTTCTAAACACCTTAATTTTATCGCGCAATAAAGCTCCCCATTTCTCACACACTGCGTGTGTCGTATCAGTAGAAGCGTTATCACATACTATAAGCTCTACTTTATCCCACTTGTTGTTTACACTTTTAATTGCCCAAGCAAGTTGATTATCTAAATACTCCCCCCTGTTATATGTAGGGATAACAAGTGAAAGAACCTTCTCGTAAGTTGTCACTACCTTATTCATCGTTCAACAACCTTGTTTTTTACTTTTGCAAGTATTATTTAAGTAAATAAGGCTACACATAATTTCGACACTCAAATAAGCGTGTGTTTTTTTTTATAATTTATTTGGCTATATAAATCTTTTATTAAGTTAAAGTCATTCAAGAGCAGCGAGTAACTTTCAGAAATAACGCCGATGTTATGCAGCTTACCAAAAATCACCCGTAGCACTCGTGGTAATATTTTTATAATAAATTACTCTAATATGTAATGCCAGCTTGGCACTATAAATTCTATTCTACCTTACTCACGTCAATAACGATTGGCTTGAATGACTAAATTTATATGATAGTCATATAGCGAAGCCAACAGGCTGTCGTTTCGGATTGTCTTTTAACTAATGCCTTGACCTAAAACGATTGTAGCCCTGTGCTATTTACTAATGCCACGATGTGATTTCGTTCAAGCACCGCGGATGATGTAGCACGAACTGCATAGTCCATGCCACATCATCCGCGGCACCACTAACTGATAGTTAGTAAAACGCTTCTTTGAAGAATTTTAATACTCTCTATTAAGGAATGCGCGAATAACTTCGACCATGTAGTCGTAGTGCTCCTCGTGGAGCCCGGGCCACACGCCCAGCCAGAACGAGCGGTTCATGACCGTGTCGGTGTTCG
>NZ_FOXS01000015.1 GCF_900115775.1 Hymenobacter arizonensis
CTACCTCTATTGGCAGCACCGCGGCCACACGTTTGTCAAGCAGATGGATTGCTGCCGGAACCATCGGGCCGTGCCCACCACGTCGGAGGCCTTTGATTTTTACTTCCAGCACCGCCAGGTGTTGGAGCAAGGCCCGCAATTCTACCGCGATTTGCAACGCTACAACCGGGAGCACCCGGATAAGCCGCGTTTTCTGCCGAGCGGCCCCATTCACGACGATGTTCGCTACGTCCGGCTGGCCACCGGCGCGCACGAGCTAGAAGCCAGGGTATGGGCGGGTGAATACGACCCACAAGGCAAGCCGCTGTTTCTGGATTATCCGTGGCGGCGCAAGCAATGGGAGTGGACCAACCGCTTGGAGCAGCTGCCCGTCGTCTTTGGCCATTAGCAACAAGTGCGTATCTAAAGCCCTCTCCCCCGGAAAAGTACCACGCCGGCCGCGCCCCGGAGAGCGGCGAAAACCCGCACGGATTCCAAGAGTTGTCCGACAATGAATGTTATGTTAAGTGCCTTTTCCAAGGAACAAGAGGGAAAAACACCCGCCCGCGACCTTGCCCAAAATCCTATTTACCGACCATGCCCAAAATACAGCTAGCCGCCCAGGGAGCCGCGCACGGCCCCGGCCACGACCCGCGCACCGACCACCTGCGCCCGGTCATTGATTTTCTGCTGGCCCAGGGCAACCGCCCGTCGCACTGGTGGCACGAGAGCGGGTTTTGGTTCGACCAGGGGGGCGAGCTGCATTTCACCTTTACGGACCCCATCGACGCGGCCGAGCTGCGCGAGCACTTCGACTTTCCGCCCTCGATACGCCTTTCCGACGACGGGGTGATAAAGGACGGGCCGAACCACTTTGATATTTACTACGACCGGCCCGCCAAGCCCTTTTCATTTGAGGGGCCACAAACTGATTCTTGAAGGCTTCTTGAATGATAAAAGCTTGATTAATCAGTGATTAGTATCTGACTAGTCAAGTAAGAATTAAGCATGACTAATCAGAAGTTGCAGAGTGTTTACTTTGTGGCTTCTGATTAATCACCGGTCATATGGATAACACCGCTACTTTTTTAACCATAAAGCAAGCAGCTCAGCAGGTTAACAAATCTGAGCAGACTATCCGGCGACTAGTCAAACAACACGCTAAGACTAGTCATATCCAGGTCGAGCAGACCCCTAAAGGCAACACGTATCTGATTAGTCAGGCGTTTCTCGCGCAGCAATACCCCAGCCCGGCCGAGACGTTGCCGGCGCTCATCGAGCCGGCCCAGGGGCCGGAGGTGGCCCAACTGCAACGGCAACTCGCAGAGCGCGACCAGACCATCCAGCAGCTGCAACACCGTTTACTAGAGCAGAACGACGTGCTGAACGCCTTGACTAGTCAGGTGAATAGTCAACGCATCGGCCGCATTGAGGAACTGCTGTTGAGCCAGAACGAGCAGTTGGGGGAGCTGCAAAAGCGGCTGCCTGAGCCGGGCGAGGCCCCGCTATTGTTGCCCGCACCGGAGCCCGCTAAAAAGGGCTTTTGGCAACGGGTGTTCGGCCAGTAGCCCCGCGCCGATAGGGGAGGATGCTAGGTTTTTCTGGTCATGCCATCCAGCATGTCCCCACTGAAGAAATCTACCCATTCGGCGAAGTCGGCGGCGGAAAGGTGTTCGGCCATGTAGTCCTCAAGGAGCACACGGCGGCGCTCGGTAACGTAGTGCCGAAAAACCAGGGCATAGGGTTCGGCCGACCAGTTGGCCCGAGGCCCCAGCGCCCGCAGTTCCTCGAGGTGGGCCGGGGCCACGTCGCGCAGGGTGGGCAGCCAGTCGTTCAGCTCGTCCGACGTGGGCACCAGGTGCTCTACCAGGTCGAGGTACGCCCGTTGGGTTTTGGCAATGTGCTCGTTCATAGAGTATGCTATTTTCTCTTGCTAAACCGTTGTTTACTATCTAGTTCCCAAAGATTGCTTAGTACCAAGCTGTCCCTGTTTGACTTTAGTATCTTGGCTGAAAGCTTTTTATTAAAAATGTCAGTCAGCCACAGTGTGCGCGAGGGTTGGTCTATGAAATAATTAAATCTGTATATTGTATCGCCCCTGCTGGTGAAAGTTGCAGAAGAATCGGCAAATGTCAAAGTGCGGTAAAAAACAGCTGTTTTGTTGGTGTTTTCCCAAGTGCCTTTAATGGAGATGCTTTCAACTGTATCAACCGCATTGGATGAACAGTTTGATAGAAATAGGACCAACAGGGGAAGCGTGTTGACTTTCATATAGCGGGCCGCTAGTGGTAAACATTGGTCATAGCCCCAACATTAGCTTTTCCATCTTTGCCGTAGTTGAGCTTGTCTAGGCCAAGGTTCTTAACGTCGGCTTGATTAACCTTTCTGCTTTCAGGATTCATCGTGCCACCAGGGCCCCCAGCCGGTGCATTAGGGTCATATTGGTACTCTGCATCAACTAGCGTGCCCCTTGGAGACATTATGCCTGGCACACCTTGGCCCCGCATATCTCCTGCTGAATGTTCCTCTCCATATCCGTGGCCCATCTCGTGAGCCTCAGTTGTTGAACCATCGGCTTTTATATTCTTGGTTAAGTATTCCCCTGTATTGGAACCGGCTCCATCCATATAAGATACTCCCCCGGCCACTTTGTCAGAAACCTTTATGTAATTATTCTTAATATCCTTATTTCCTTCAACTTCCTTCTTTGTTAAGTCTGCTTTGTAAACCCCTGTCACTGCGAACTTTACTTTGTAGGTTTCTCCGCCAATTTTCACCGTGCCACCGGCAGCATTCCATGCATTTTGAACGTCAGCAGCGGTGCTTCTGGCTACTTGTGCATTAGCTGCCCCGCCGTAGAATACCATCCTAGAAGACACGGTAACAGTGTGGTTTTTCTTGTCAATAGCTGCGATACCAGAGCGTCCGTCGGGGTCGAATTTATTGACCGGGTTATTACTGACATAACAGTAAGGGGATTCGTACATGAACTGGTGAGCTAAGGGGTCCGGGCTCATCCAACGGCTGGTGATTTCGGCCCTAGCGTGGCCCACGAGTGAATCAGGAGGCAGCAGATAGGCCACGCGCCGCAGGCGGGTATCGTACACCACTGAGCCGATGCGGCGCAGGCTGTCATTCGTGAAAAACTCTTGGTACCGGCCGTTGCTCAGCGTAGCGACCTTGACCGTAACCCCATACTTGAGAAAGGGCTGTTGAGCGTGAACGGTGCGGCCGAGGCCCAGAGCCAGCAGCAAAAAAGCGTAGAGGTAGCGCATGAGCAGGCAGGGTTTAGGGTTTCTTCTGGTACTTCTGTTTTTCGGTTTTCACTGATTGGAGCCAGTCAGCGTACATTTGCGGGGGCATCTCGCGGTAGCCGGTTTCAAAGATGCGCGTATAAGCGGCCTCCATTGCGGCATACACCTGTTGGGCTTCTGGTTTGGAAGTTTGCCGTTCAAATTTCCGCCGCAGAGTTTCGGCCTGGAGCAACTGCGCATTGATGTAGTGGGGGAAGTACTGCAAGGCCAGGTCGGTGCATTTGCTCACGAACGGCTCCGCGGCTACTGGCCCCACCTTGCGCTCGTAGCCTTTGGCCAGGTCTACGAGGCAGAGCACGACATTTTGCTTGGCCGTAAGCGTGTCCATATAAATGCCACTGATGATGGTTTCCCGGCTGATGTAGCCCGAAGCGGTCAGCCAGGCATCTATAGGGAAGGTGTAGCTGGTTAGCTCCGTATTATACCAGCCGTTCTTACGGTTTTGCTGCTTCAGGTAAATGTGATTGGGTGCCAATGAAATCCAGGTTTGCGCGCCCATTTCATCTGCCAGTATTTTATACAGGAAGGGCAGCGAATGACAGTTGCCCTTATGGGTAGCCATCAACTTGCTCACAAACATCTTCGACCAGTCGGTATCTCCGTCGAAGTCCTCAAAATCGTAACGAAATGGGGTTAGGGTGCGCCCGCTGATTAAGCGGGTACTGTCCTTCATGAACTTGAAAATGGCCGCATTGCGTGACACGTTCTCCTTGTCGTCACGGTCGTAAATTAGGTATTGGTCGTTCGTAGCCTTGATAATTCGGCACATTTTCGCAAACCCAGCAATTCGCTCATTGAATGCTGCATAGCTCAGCTTGTTATCAAAATAAGCGTTCTCAGTGATGAATACGGCTCGCTTAAAACTGAGCGGGTAACGGTCATCAAGCATCTTGGCTAGCTCCTGGTAGGCCGGCTCGTAGAAGTCGGCCGCCGTTGGGGCCACCGGCACGGCCGGAGCGGCCGGCCGGATGGGCACTCCCGCGAGCTGCCCCGGCAGTGATACAGCAGGCCGGCTCGTTACCGGGCTAGGGTGATAAGCCGGGACGCGCAGGGCCAGCGGCTCAATGGGCACCAGCACCCGCCGCGAACAGCCCACGCCGAGCATGAGCAGGGCCAGGCACCAGAGCAGCAGGTAAGGGTGTTTCATCAGAGCGGGTTATTTGGCGGCGGTGGGGGCGAAGCGGGCCGCGGCCTGCTGGCTGGCCAGGCGCGCCTTTTCTTGTTCCAGGGCGTTAAGCCAGCGGTCGTACTGCTCTTTGGGCATTTCCTCAAACCCTACTTCGGCCAGGGCGCGGTTCCAGCGTTCCACCTCGGCCATGTAGGGCTTTAATTGGGGCAGGGTGCGGGCCACCTCTGGCGAAGGCTGGCCGGCTGCTTTCCAGGGCTTGACGAAGCGGGCCAGGGCCACGTTATGGGCCAGAATGCGCGCCTGAATCCCTTGCGGGTAGTATTTCAGGGCCAGGTCGGCGCATTTCTTCACAAACTCGTCGTAGCCGTAGTAGTGCTCGTAGCCGCTGGCCAGGTCCACGAGCTGACAGGCCAGGTTCTCGCGCAGGGTGAGCGTGTCCAGGTAGGTGCGCTGCTTCAGGGCCCCGGCCTTGATGTAGCCCGAACTCATGTAAAAGGCATCGGTGGTGAAGTGCCCGTTGGTGGTTTCGTAGCGGTAAAGTGCCCCCCGCGCATCCTTGACCGAGATAAACGTGTGGTTGGGGGCCATGCTGATGTAGGTTTTGACCCCCAGCCGGTCGGCCAGCATCTTGTAGAGCAAGGGCATGGAGTGGCACTGCCCGGTATTGGTGCGCAGTAGCTTGGTAACAAACATTTTGCGATAGTCCTGTTCGCCCCGGAAGTCCTCGAAATCGTAGCGGTAGGGCAGGTGCTTCGATACCACCTTGCCGGCGTAGCTCACTTGCACGGTGTCGGTCATCAAGCGGTGCAGGGCCATAAAGCGGGCGGTCGAGCTGGTATCGGTGCCGGTCAGGCCCCGGCAGATGGTGGCCAGCTCGTCCAGCTCGGCTTTGAAGGTGGCGTAGCTCAGCTCGCCGGCCGCGTAGCTGTTCTCAACCACGAACACGGCTAGCGGCAGGCTGGCCGGGCGTCGCCCGGCCAGCATGTCGGCCAGCACCTGGTAGCCGGCCTCGTATTGGGGCTTATTGCGGGCCTCGAATTGGGTGTTAAATTCGGCTTGTTCGCGGCGTTGGCGCTCGAATTGGTCAATGTCAGCTTGCACCCCGGACAGGCGACGGTCGCCGCCCCCAGCCGCTTGCCGCGTATTGTAGCGTTCTACCTCGTCCATGTTCGCCTGATTCTGCGCACGGGTGCGGGCCTGCTGGTCTTCCATCAAGTTGCCCGGCGTGGGAATACGCGGCCCTTGCGGCTTGGGCACTCCCAGGTCGGTATTAGGCATTTGCCACGTCTGCGCAGGCGTGGCAGTAGCCAGGCCCAGCAGGAGCAATAGGCAGACGAAGGAAGGTAGAGGGTAGCGCATTCAGGAGAAGCTAGGCCCCTCAAAAATACTGGTCCCGGCTGTAATTCCTAGCGAGAGAAGCAATTAGCGCGCTTTGGCTGGCTTGTCGAACAGCGGCCCATTACTAGCTTTTTTGATGCCCAGGATGGTAAGCAGCAGGCCCGAAAGCGAGTGTGATTTAGCGTGTTTGCCCGTTTTCATGTCGTGGGCGAACTTATTGCAGGCGGCGACGTGCGCGGGACTGCCCAGGATTTGCGCTACTAGGTCGGGTGTGGTGATGCTCAGCTGCGCGAGCAGCCGGCCGGCGTTCTCGACCTGGTGCGCGGCCACCCCCGGCAGCGGTTGGGCCGTGGCCCCCAGGTCGGGCAGCGTAGCCACCACGTCCACGGCTTGCGGCTTGACCGTGAAAACCACGTTTTTGAAGGCGCGACCCTTCTTTTCCAGCGTGTAGCTGATACTCAAATCGGTGTGCTCGTTGATTTGCTTAACTGCAATATCCAGCACCTTGGCTTTAAACATAGTAACCTTAGTGTATTCCTCATTTCCCTTTGCATCCACTAAGCCAAGCATTTTTTTGAATTCCAGCAGGTCGAATTTTTTGGTTTCGCCAACGTCTTTCCACTGACTGCAAAGGGTGTAGATGCGTTTGGCGTGCTTGCTGGTGAGACGAAGCGCCGACAGCAGCTCGAAGCTGGTAAAGTTGTTTTTGAGGTCGAATAGGTAGGGCCGGATGGATTCGGACAGCTTAACCTCAATACGACCTTCTCCGGTCATATATTCAATGTGCTGGAACATCCAAAGCTGCTTGTAGCTCTTTTCAGTCAGCACTTCAAACATTCGGGAACCCATTGCTTCCGTGGCTTTGCGGAGGTAGTTGTAAGCGTATTTCTTGCCAGTAATTTCGCTAAGGTCCTTTACTACAATCTCATATAATCCGGTTGTATCGTCTTTGCGCAACTGCGATAGAAGGTAAAAAAACAGGTCCATTTGCAGCTCACTATACTCATAGCGGGCGGTCGTAATGGCGTTATGATGACGTACTTCTAGGGCTTGTTTCATAGTGTCAAAAGCTCCTAGCTGCTTTGGTATGGGCCAAAGGTAACTACCATAAGTAACAGTTTCCTTTTAAGATGGTAATTAACGAATCAAAAGTTTCCTTCAGACGAATCAAAGGTTTCCTTTTGACGAATCAAAGGTTCACCTTCGCGAATCAAAGGTTTCCTTTAGCGAATCAAAAGTTTCCTTTAGTGCTTATAAGATTTTGGAAATCAATCATTTATGAGCCCTACAAATAGAACAAATAGCTCAAATAATCACAACTTGTGTTTCGCGCGAAGAAAAAAGGCATTTAGGGCTGGTTCTGATGGGCGAGGGGCGCAGCCCAAACAAAAGCAACAAAGTCCTAGAAGCCAGTAATTTGCGCGCATTTTATAAACTATATATAATTGGTAATCAATGGTATAAATCCCCCTTGTTGGGCTTATTTGTACGGCCATGTACCCTGGTTTACTGCCTGCTTTTTGGCTCTGCCGTACCCTAGCGCCGGAGCGTTTACTTTGCCGGCATGACGACACTTTTTTACTGGTTGGGCCAGCTCATCGGGGCCTTGATTTACGCGGCCGTGGCCCAGCTCGCGGCCCGGCTGCTGCACCGGACGCTGCCCCAGGTGTCGCGGGGCTTGTACCAAGCCGTCGGCTTGCGCGAGGCCCCGGACGACTGGCTAGTGTCCTTTGTGCGTTTCGCGGGCCTGTTTCTGCTGGCCACCGTCGCGGGCGGGGTGTTGGGCTTGGGCGGGCTGGCCACCTGGCTTGTATTGGCCTGGTTGGGCTACCAGGTGTACCGCGCCGTTTCCGGCCCCCAGGGCACCGCGCAGCCCGCAGGCGGGGACCAACCGCTGCGCTTCACCCTGCGCACCACCAGCGGCCCCGACGTGCGGCTAGGCAACCCGTTCCGGGGCACCTTCATTGCCGGCGGCGCGGGCAGCGGCAAGAGCAAGTCGATTATTGAGCCCATTTTGCAGCAGGCCGGCGCGTTGGGCCTGACGGGCGTGGTCTATGACTTCAAGTTCCCCACGCTGGCCGAGGAAGTCGCCGGTAGCTACGCCGGCACGGCCGTAACGCCCTATTTCGTCAACTTCACCGACCTGAGCCGCAGCCACCGGGTAAACCCACTGGCCCCTGAGCTGCTGGCCACCGCCAGCTTTGCCCGCGAGGCCGCTGCCACCATCATCACCAACCTGGACGCCAAAGCCGCGCAGCAGCGCAATTTTTGGATTCAATCGGGCGAGGTGCTGCTGGCCGGCTGCATCTGGTACTTGCGCCGCAACCACCCCGAGCAGTGCAGCTTGCCGGCCGCCGTGAGCATGATACTGGAGAGCGACGCCGAGCAGCTGCTGGCCACCTTGCAGCAGGACGAGGAAGTGCGCGGCCTGATTGCCTCGATTGCCAGCGCCAGCAAATCGGAAAACACGATAGCGGGCGTTTTCTCGACCATTCAGAATTACCTCGCCGTGCTCAACACGCCCGAGATTTTTTGGGTGATGAGCGGCGACCAGGTGCCGCTTGACCTGAACCGGGCCGAGACGCCGGGCGTCCTGGTGGTGGGCAACGACCCGGCCCTGAGCACAACCTTCTCCCCGCTCATTTCCCTCATCGTGGCCACGGCCATCAAGCGGCTCAACCAGCAGGGCCGCTTGCCGAGCCTGGTGCTGCTCGACGAAGCGCCGACCCTTTTTATTCCCAACTTCGCCCAGATTCCGGCCACGGCCCGCAGCAACAAAGTCGCCACGGTGTACGCCGTGCAGGACGTGGCCCAGATGGAGGCCCTGACAAGTCGGCAGGAATCCGAGATGATTCTAGCGAACCTAGGAAACCAGTTTTGGGGCCGCACGACGAACACGGCCACGGCCGAGCGGGTGAGCAAAATGTTCGGCAAAATCGACAAGCAGTACCGCTCCAAAACGGAGGGCAGCAGCGCGACCAACGAGTGGAATTTGCTGAAGCCGACGACGCGCACGAGCAACACCAGCGAGTCGGTGAGCATCCAGCAGCGCGACAAGTTGGAGGCCCAGCAGGTGATGCGCTTCGACGTGGGCGAGTTCGCGGGCCTGGTCGTGGAGAGCAGCCGCCCGGAGTTCCGCGCCACCTTCCGAGCGGAGCCCAGCAAGGCCGTAAAAATTGCCCCGTTCCAGGAAGCCAGCCCGGCCGAGGTTGCCCAGAATTTCGGGGCCATCAAGGCGCAGGTACGGGCCATCGTGGGCGGGGAACACACCGCGCAGTCGGCCGAAGATTTTGCAATTGCAAAAACTGATACGCCCCCAGAACAGCCCGAAGATTTTGCAATTGCAAAACCAAGCAGTGCCGAAACAACACCACCCACCACCACTACGGAGGAAGAAGCCGACCCGAGTAAATGGTAAAAAGCCGGTCTGATGGAGACTTATAAAACCTCGTACTTAGACTGACAAAAGGTAGTAGTTAGCCGGAAAGGGAAGCAATTATAAGCCGACCAGCCAACTTGAAAGAAGCCGGTTTATCAGCTCACAGGAGGGAGGGGAGGCCGTGTTACCTTGTTACTTTGTTACACGGTAGCCGGTCCTTTCTTCCCTCTTGTTCTAGTAGCCAGGACTGACCAGCCAATGCGAACGGGACCACCAACGGGCGCGAGCGTACCCTAACGGCCCCAGTACCGAAAGGTAGCGAGCAGGAACGCTATTCCGGTCGGCTGCGCCTCCCTCCATACCGTTCCGCTCGCTAACAACGAGTTGTTAGCCAATAACTTGCAATATAAAGCGCCGTTAAAAACAACGTCAGATAGACTTTTTACGTATTTAACACATTGACTATCAATGCTAATTCAAAGTTTTTTATGACGTTGAAGGTTAAAACCGTAGCTACCGATGAGCCCACGTATGATGCGTTCCGGCAACTGGCTAAAGAGTACCACCTGAGTAACCCCGAGCTGCTGGCCGCGATGGTGCAGTACTTCCGGGTGACCAAGGCCGACCCCCGCGAACCCACCGGCCCGGACCTGACCACGAGCCTAGCCAAACTCACGACCAAGCTGGCCGAGCTGGACAAGCGCACCATTGGATTTATCCGGGAGCAGGAGAAGACGTACCTAAAGCCGATTCTGGCCCAAGTCGATGCGCTCCAGGTGCTGAGCGGCCCCGCCCCAAGTGCCCCGGCCGGCCCGAGCGCGGGCCAGGTGCAGGAGCTGAGCGGGTGGTTGGAGCGGGTGTTTTTTAAAGGGATGCACCAGGGCGTATTAGCCCCTTCGTTCCTTGAGCGGGTGCAAAAAACAAACGTTGTCCCGCCGACGCCGGACCCCCAATTGGTGCCCCTTCAACGTGCCCTTGCGGCCGTGATTCGGGGGGCGTTTCAGCCGGAGCTGATGACGGCCGCTCTCAACCCGACGCTGGCAGCCCCAGCCGTTGCGCCCGTTTCACCCCCCGCCCAGCCCGCCTAATGGTTGCCAAAATTCCCAGCGCCGGCAAGGGCCTGGCGCAGCGCACCGGCAGCAGCGGGGGCCTGGTGGACTACTTGGAAAAGGAGGTGCAAGGGCAGTGGTTTAGCCTCGACCGCGAGGACGTGCCCGCCGCCGAAGTCACGCAGACGCTCGACAAAAACAAGCGCAACCTCGGCCGCACCGACGATAAGTATTACCAGGTGGTGCTTGCCCCCAGCCAAGCCGAACTGCGCCACATTGGCAGCGACCCGGAGAAGCTGCGCGAGTTCACGCGGGCCGCGATGGAGCAGTACGCAGCCAACTTTGGGAAAGGCATCGAGGGCAAAGACCTGGTGTACTTCGCCAAGGTGGAGCACGAGCGCACGACCGGCCCGGCCGACCGGGCGGTGCAGTTGGGCGACGTGGAGAAGGGCCAGGCTAAGGAGGGGCCGCAGACCCACATTCACGTTATCGTCAGCCGGACGGAGAACATGGCCCGCTACACCGAGCGCAAGAAGTCGGGGGAGCTGGACCGCAAAAACCCGTACCACCTAAGCCCGCTGACCAACCACAAGGACACGCAGCGCGGGGTAGTAAAAGGCGGGTTTGAACGCAAGCAGTATTCGGAGCGGGCCGAGCAGGCGTTTGATAAAGCGTTTGGCTACGAGCGGCCCCTGACCGAAACTTTCCGTTACGCCCATACGATGCAGCACGGCACCCCGGAGCAGTGCGCGGCGCTCCGGGTGCAGGCCATCCAGGAGCAGCAGGCCGCGCAGCAGCGCCAGGCGGTGCAGCAAGCGGCCGTGCAGCAGTCCGTGCCCAAGCAGCGCCAAGCCGTGCCACTCGCCGCGCAGGTGCAGCAGCCCGCCGTGCCGGTAGAGCAGCGCCCGCAGCTCACGCCCACCGCTCCTGAGCAGGCCCCAGCACCCAAGCAGGAGCGCATCAAAGGGCCGAGAAGGTGAGCTGAACGCCGGCAGCGTCGCGTATTCAGAGGCCAGGCCAGAGCAGGCAGCAAATACGCGATTCTCGCGGCCTTAAAACCGCTTTTTTGAGGTAATACGGGCCTTTTCTCGTATCTTGTAGTATGGAAAAGCAAGCTAAAATCAACGCCGCCACCGACGAGCTGGCCGTGTTGGAATTCGACATCGACGCGCTGGAAAGCAACCACGGCTTGCCGGTGGACGAGGCCGACCTAGCGGCCAAGCAGCGGCGCGCCTTAGACCTATACGCTGAGCTAAAGGAGCTGCGCAAGACGCTGCCGACCGCCCAATGAGCCAGGACCGCGAACCCCAATTCTGCGAAACGGAGCGCACCCCCGAGCAGCGGCTAGAAAGTGTGCAGTGGGCGTTCGGCGTATCGGCCAGCGCAGGCGGGGCACCGTCGCCCGAAGTCGTGCAGCTCTACGAACGCTACATTTTGGGCGAGATTGATATGCAGCACATCGACGTGGCCATGAGCCAGCTCTACCCGCAGTACCCCAGTAACGACCCCTACGCCGGCCGCTGGACCCCCAACCTAGACGTAGAGCCGGCCCGGCCCGTGGAAGTGCCGCCTGGCTTCGAGTACGACCCGGCCGAGGAAGAAGACGCACCCGCAGGCCCGGAAATGCCCGCCGCCTTGTGCGCGGCCCAGCTCCGGGCGTTCGTGCAAGATATAGTCGAGCACCTGGCCACCCAGCCGCCCCGCCAGCGGTACATTCAAATCGACGTGTAACCCCTTTTGCAATTGCAAAATCGCATTCTATGAAAACCGAAGAAGAAATAAACGCCTACGTCGAGGCGCTGGACCGCAAAGACGAGCAGCTAGAAAACGAGGTGGTGCGCCACCAGCAGCTGCACCAGCTCTACCCCGACGCCGGCCACCAGAAAAGCCGGGAGCTGGCCGAGCGGCAGCTACTGGCCGTGCGGGCAAAAGCCGCCGCGCTGGAATGGATACTTCAGCCTAGCGGCGATTACATTCCCCAGGACTGAGCCCACGCCGGGCCGCTACCTGCCGGAAGCAGCGCGGCGTTTTTTGGGGCGGGGCGAAAGCAGCTGCACCAGGTCGGCCAGCAGCCGGCCGCCGGAATAGTAGAGGGCCACCGACCCGACCAACTGCTGTTCGGCAGTCAAGCGATGGACTTGCCCCGCTACGACGGTGTTGAGGTGTTCCACGCCCCGGTCAAGGGCGTAGTCGTTGAGCTTGTCAGTCCACGAGGCGACCGGGGAAGCGGGAAGGCGGCGACGGGGCCGGCGAGGGGAAGTAGTCATGCCAGGAAAGCCACAAAGACGAAGCCAACTTGGGGAAGCGTCATAATTACCGAGCAAGGCCAAGCACGACGAGCCCGATACGGATTCCAAGGACGGCTTAAAAGCCATTTTTTTTCAGCCTCATGTTCCCGACAAAGCATCTACTGGTTTACTTCTTGCTCAGTTGCTGGCTATTGGGTTGCCAGCAGAATCAGCCGGACCAGGTTACTGCGCGAGCGTCTGCCGTGAACGAGCGGCCCTTGGACTCGCTGACCACGGCGTTCCTGGTTCATGCGCGTGATTCGGTGGATACGTGGAGCGACTCCCTGGTTCGCCGCCTGGCGCGGGCCTTGCGGCAGCAGGGGGTGGACACGACGCTTTATTACCGGAGTGGCTGTTCGGGGTGTGATGTGCTGCACGACAAGGGAACGACCCCGTGCCATTGCAACACGACGGAACTCCGGTCCTACCTCTATTGGCAGCACCGCGGCCACACGTTTGTCAAGCAGATGGATTGCTGCCGGAACCATCGGGCCGTGCCCACCACGTCGGAGGCCTTTG
>NZ_FOXS01000017.1 GCF_900115775.1 Hymenobacter arizonensis
GCCGCGCCGCCCTGGCTGTGGTCGTTTTTCTTATGAAACGTCGACACAAACCAGTAGAACTTGCCCTTGTGGTAGACGCACTGCGCCGCGTAGGCATCGCCGGTAGCCCAGGCAAAGGTTTTGGGCGAGAGGCGCGTGCCGTAGTCCTTCCAGTGCACCAGGTCGGTGGTGGAGTAGATGCGCCAATCCGGCATTTTGTAGTTGGTTTCCTGCACCGAAGCGGTGTCGTGGCTGGTGTACAAAAACAGCGTGTCGCGGTACACGAGCGGCGCGGGGTCGGCCGTAAAAACGTGTTTGATAATGGGATTCTGCGCCCGTGAGGTGGTGCTCGCCGCCAGGGTGAGCAGGGTTATCCAAAAAGCGAGAAGGGCGTTTTTCATAAGGTTAAGTCTGTGGGCAGGGAAGAAAAATGAGGGCATTACCGGGCCTGCAGGGTATAGGTCTTGCCAGCTTTGGTCGAAAAATCATACACGAACGAGGCGGCCAGCGTGGGTTGCTTTGCCACGGTTTTGGCGGATACCAGTGGGGGCTTCACCGCCAGGGTTTGGTAGAAGGAGTTGGCGTTTTCGCCCTGGGCCGCTAGCAGCTTGGTGCCGCCCGTGGCCACCACGGGGCTGTGGACTCGCACGCGGCAGTTGCCCCCGAGGCGCGAGGAGATGCGGACGCGCGTGATTTTGCCCTTGTCCCAGGCCAGGTCGACCACGTAGCCGCCGCGGGCTACCAGGCCGGTTACTTCGCCCGCGGGCCAGGCGTTGGGCAGGGCCGGCAGCAGGTCGAGTACCCCGTCGTGGCTCTGGACCAGCAGCTCGGCCAGGCCCGCCGTGCAGCCGAAGTTGCCGTCAATCTGAAACGGGGGGTGCGCGTCGAGCAGGTTCGGGTAGGTGCCCCCACCCTCCCCCGTGTTGCCGCCTGTCCCGGAGCGCAGGCGCAGCTGCTCGGTGAGCAGCTGGTAGGCGTGGTTGCCGTCCTGCATGCGGGCCCAGAAGTTCACCTTCCAGCCCATCGACCAGCCCGTGGACACGTCGCCGCGCTGGGTGAGGGTGGTGCGGGCCGCTTCGAACAACGCCGGCGTGCGGTAGGGCGAAATCTGGGCGCTCGGGTACAGCCCGTAGAGGTGCGAGATGTGGCGGTGCTGGTCTTTGGGGTCGTCCACGTCCTGCAGCCATTCCTGCACCTGCCCGTACTGGCCAATCTGCATCGGGGCCAGCCGGTCACGCAGGGTGCGCAGCGTATCGGCAAAGGGCTGGTCGAGGCCCAGCCGCTCGGCGGCCTGGATGGTTTTCGAGAACAGGTCGAACACCAGCTGATTATCCATGGTAGTGCCCGCCACAATGGCAATGCGCTTGCCGTTGGGCGCATAGGTATTTTCAGGTGAAACCGACGGGGTCACCACCAGCCACTGGTGGGTGGGCTCGGGCTGCAAGGCATCGACCAGGTAGGTGGCAGCGCCTTTGAGCACGGGGTAATACTCGCGCAGAAACTGCTCGTCGCCGGTGAACTGGTAGTGGTCCCAGAGGTGCTGGCTCAGCCAGGCGCCGCCCATGGGCCAGAGGCCGTACTGCGGCGGGTCGACCTGCCCCGTGATGCGCCAGATGTCGGTATTGTGGTGCAGCATCCAGCCGCGGGCGCCGTACATCTGGCGGGCGCTCTGCTGGCCGGTCACGCTCAGGTCTTTGAGCATGGCAAACAAGGGCTGGTGCAGCTCGCTCAGGTTGGTGATTTCGGCTGGCCAGTAGTTCATTTCGGTGTTGATGTTCACCGTGTACTTGCTGTCCCAGGGGCCTTTGAGCTGGTCATTCCATATGCCTTGCAGATTGGCCGGCTGCCCGCCCGGCTGCGAGCAGGAAATGAGCAGGTAGCGGCCGTACTGAAAATACAAGGCCGCCAGGGCCGGGTCGTGCCCCTGCGCGAAATTTTCGAGGCGCTGGTTGGTGGGGAGCTTGGCGGCGGGTGTCACGCCCAGGTTCAGACTCACGCGGTTGAAGTAGCGCTGGTAGGCAGCGGTGTGCGCGGCCCGGGCCTTTTCGTACTTCTTGCCCACTGCCGAAGTCAGGTAGGCCGTGGCGCGCGCCGCGGCGTTGCCGCTCACATCGTGGTAGTTGACGAAGTTGGTGCCAATGGAGAAATAAAGCGTTGCGCTGTTGGCCTTCTCGATGCGGATGCCCGCGTCGGTGGTTTGCACGGTGCCTCCTTCAGCTACAGCCTGCGCCCGCAGCTGGAAGCGAACCAGGCCCGGCTGGCCTTCGTGCTCGCTGCCGCGGCCATCGAGCACCAGCTGGTTGTTCTCGGCGTGCTGGGTGTGGTCCATCAGGCTCTCCGCGCCCAGCTGGCAGCTAATCTGGCCGGGCTGGCTGGCCGTGAGGCGCACGATAATCACCTGGTCGGGCAGGGAGTTGAACACCTCGCGCCGGTAGCGCACGCCCCCCAGCTGGTAGCTCACCGAGGCCACGGCTCTACCGATGTCCAGGTCGCGCTGGTAGTTGGTGGCCTGCTCGTGGCCAGGAAAGCTCAGGTACACATTGGCCGCCATTTGGTAGGGCATGCCGCTGTTGCCGGCGGGCTGCATCCGGGCCTGTGCCAGGGCCTGCGCTTCCACCAGCTGCCCGGCCAGCAGCTGCGTCCGCAGCTGTTGCACGACCGGCAGCGCGTCAGCCTTCACGTTATTGTTGGGCCCACCTGCCCAAATGGTTTCCTCGTTCAGCTGCAGCCGCTCGCGTTCCGGCGCCCCAAACACCATGGCTCCCAGGCGGCCGTTGCCCAGGGGCAGCGCCTCGTTCCAGTTGGCAGCGGGCCGGTCGTACCACAGCCGCAGAGGTGTCGGCTGAGGCTCGCTCGCGGCACACGGCACCGTGCCCCAGCATAGCAGGAGCAGCCAGCCCCAGGCGGGCCAGGCAAGTTTACTCATGCGCAGGCGGGTTGTGCGGTAAGCCACGGAAGACCGGTTGTAAGTTGGGTAGTAGTAGTTGCAGCAGTTGCAGCTCAGGGTGAACCTCACTGACTAGTCGGGGGCGCATCAGCAAAAAGCAAGGCCGCCGCCCTAAAACAGCTTCTGCGCGAACAAATACAAATCGTGGCGCCAGACGGGCCAGGTGTGGCCGCCGGGGTACTCGCTGTAGGCGTACTTGATGCCGAGCTCGTCCAGCTTGG
>NZ_FOXS01000014.1 GCF_900115775.1 Hymenobacter arizonensis
TCGCCCGAAACGCTGGGCCGCGCGCTGCGGGAGCTGCGGCAGGACGGCCTGGTGGAGGCCACCAGCGACTTTGTGCGGGTGCAGCAACCCGAACGGCTGCGGCTGCGCCGCGACAGCTGGTAGCGGCCGCCCGCCACCAGTGGAGCCTTCGCAGAGCATCCACCCGATGGGCTTGCCCGATGCCGGAAGGTTTGCCTACGCCTCGCTGCCTGGCGACACTCCGCCATTCCGACCCTTTTCGTGAACGTAAGTAGCTTTAATGATGACTAGTATCAATGTGTCGAGTGTTTACCCCGAAGCAGGAGTCAACTTCCCCATCTCTTACCTTTTCATGCGGTTACTCAGAGAGCAGTTGGCGCAACTAGAGCCGCAGCACCATGCGGTATTTCAGGCCAAGTATGGCCTGGACTTTACGTTGGGCATTATCCTCTCTGCGAAATCGGGCACTTCCCAGGTAGAAATCAAGGGCCCCTCCATTAGCAAAAAACATCAGGTCGTAGACTACGTGCTGTCCATCCCATTTGCCATCGCTGAGGACACCGAAACGTTTTACAACCAGTATGTTTCCTTCGTTTGTACAGGCGTTGCCACCGTGTTGAAAAAGTTTATGGATGCGGGAGTCGTCACAGAAGCAGTCGCAAAATTCAAAGGTTGTGCGTTAGAACAACAGGCTGAATTTCTGCAAGCATAGTAGCGCTATTATTAAACGCTCCTTACAGTGGACTTTTCAGCAGTTCCGGGAATTTGCGGCGAAAGGCCTCCACTTTGGGGGTCGACACGCGCTGCACGTACTCCGACTCCGGGTGGAGCCGATAGTAGCCTTGGTGGTAGCCCTCGGCGGGCCAGAACTGCTCGAAGGGCACCACCTGCGTGACGACGGGGCGGGCATACTGCCGGCTGGCATTCACGCGGACGATGGCCGCTTCGATGGTTTGTTTCTCCTGCGCCGTGCGGTAGAACGCCACGGAGCGGTATTGCGCCCCGGCGTCGGGTCCTTGGCGGTTGAGGGTCGTCGGGTCGTGGGCGGCCCGAAAAAACACGTCCACCAGCGTGGCGAAGCGCACTTCCATGGGGTCGTAGTACACCTCGATGGCCTCGGCGTGGCCGGTTTCGCCCCGGCCCACCTGTTCGTAGATGGGGTTCGCCTCGGGGCCCCCGCTGTAGCCCGAGACGACGGCGCGCACGCCTGTCACTTCCTCGAACACTTCCTCGATGCACCAAAAGCAGCCCCCGGCGAACGTGGCCGTGGCGAGCCCCGCCATGTCGGCGGGCGCGGCCCCGGCCGTGGACCGCATCCCGGGCGGGGTAGGCGTGTGCTGGGCCTCGGCGGGCGGCTCGGCACAAGACGCCAGCAGCAGGAAAAAGGCGACCAGGCTATTGTTCAGGGAACGGATCATGGAAGGCAGCAACAAGGAGGACAAGGCGGCGGCAGGGCCGCCGCCGCTTACCTACGCAAACGCGTCCCGGCCGGACGCCGTGCGCCGGGGACGCCCAGCGGGTGGTTTTTTTTTAAGCGCGCCGCTGTTCCTTTCGCTTTTCCGACCGTTTGGCTGAACCGTTAGTAAGTGGGGTGGACCGTTAGCTAGGAACCTTATTCCAAGCGCAGTCGGGGAATGAAGTTCCTGGCTACCGGTGGAAGTCTTCACGGTTCGCACACCCTAGATGCCGTGTCAGTTGTGCGGGCTGTTACAACACAAGCAAATTAAACAGGGCGTGGGCCAGGGTGACGTGGAGCAGCGGGCTCCAGACGCGCTGGCGCTGGCACACCACGTACAGCACGACGTAGGCAAAGCCGTGCAGGAAGCCATAGGTCATGTAGGCCAGGCTCTGCCAATGAAACAGGCCAAACACCAGCATCGACACCAGCACCGTGGCCCCCAGACGCAGGCGCGGCCCCAACAGCTTCACCACCAGGTGCTGCTGCACCAGCGTTTCAAGAAACGGTCCGACGAGCCCGTAGGTCAGCACCCGCGTGAGCAGGGGCAGCTGGTCGCGGTCGAAACTCCCAAAGCTGGGCGCAGCTGTAATGCCTTGCGCCTGGAACAGCGTGGTCAGCAAGTAAACGAAGACCACCGCCACCGCCAGGTTGAACACGACCGCCGCCGGAATCAGCGCCACCGCAGGCCAATTCGTCAGTCGTGTGACCAGCGCCTGCAGGCGGCTGGGGGGTGGTGAGGTTTTCGTGGGCATGGAAGGGTAAACAAGGTGAAGCCTAAACGAGGGTGTTGTTTCACGTTGGCCGTCCGCCATTCGCAACCGTGCAAACTTAGTGCCTCGGCTGCTCGCCTCTATTTCCAGAAAGGCCTCATGTTTCTATTCGGACCGTGGCTGTTGCAGAAGTCCGATTTGACGCGACAGGTAGGCCATCAAGGGATGGAGGCCGGCCTGCAATACGCTGAAATAGGCCTTTTGCACCCTCACTGGGACTGACGCAGGCCGATTTTGAGCCATTTTCTGAGTTCTGCAACTGCCACGACCGTTTTTGTAAACTAGCTAAGTGCGCCAAGGCGGGTGGCCCTAGCGAATAAAGTCGTGAATGTATTTATTCACCCGTGCCGGTTGTTCGTGCAGCACCCAATGCGTTCCGTTGGCAATGCGTTGGATGGTCAACTCCGGGACGTATTGTTCCAAGCCGGTCAGGTTCGAGGGCAGCACGTACGGGTCTTGTTCCCCCCAGATGACCAGCGTCGGTGCCTTCACCTGGTAGGTGGTCGTGGGCAGCCCATAGCCCAAGGAATGAAACGCGCGGTAATAATTCAGCGCACCCGTCAGCGCACCCGGCTGCGCCCACGCCGTCCGGTAGGGGTGCTGCTCGGCGTCGGTGTAAGGGATGGCCAGCCGGCCGGGTCCGAACACCACGTCGGCGAGCACCTGATACTTATCCGCGGCCAGGGCTTGTTCGGCTTGGGGGTTGACGAGCCGGTCCATGTAGGCGCTGGCCGCTTGTTGCTGCGGGTTGTGGGCCAACTCGCGCTGAAAAATCGCCGGGTGGGACGCGTTGAGGATGACGAGGTTGGTCAGGTACTCGGGGTGCACGATGGCAAACCACCACGCGATGCCCCCGCCCCAGTCGTGGGCCACCAACGTGAACTGCCAGCGCCCCAGATGTTCGGCGAGCTGGCGCAGGTCCTTCACCACGACCTTGGCTTGGCAGGTCGGCGGGTTTGGCGGACAGGTTGTAGCCCCGCAAATCGGGCGCCACGACGGTGTATTCGCCGCTTTGGTTGAATTCTTCGAGCTGCGCCCGGTACGTGTACCAGAACTCCGGGAACCCGTGCACGAACAGCAGGATTTTCTTGCCGCGGCCGGCCTGCGCGTAATGGAGCCGCACGCCGTTGACTTCCGCGTAGTGTTCGGTGATCGGGGCACGGGGGTTCCTGGGGGAAGAGAAGGGGGCGCTGAGCGCCCGCTTTTCACTCCAGCAGAGCAGCAGGAGCAGCGTCAGGGTCGTGGCCGCGTTGCGCATGGGCGCAAGGGGTGTGGGGTTGAGGGAATGCTTAGTGAGGAAGCCAAGGGAAAGCTTCTTCCGAGCGGAAGGCGTGTCAAACAACGAAGGAAAAACCGCCAACGCAGTAACCAATCGGCTTGGCCTAAACTGATTAAGAATTAGGCTCGTTACTTTTAACGGGCGTTCATTCCGTAATTTTTGCTTGCCATGGATCTGAATTACGAAGCCAAGTACCATCAACTCGAAGAACAACACTGGTGGTTTGCTAGCCGCCGCGATGCCGTGTACGACCTTATCGCCGGCCTGCAGCTGCCCAAGACGACGGCCATCTTGGAAATAGGGTGCTCGGGCGGCCCGCTGATGCAGCGGCTGCGGGGGGCCGGCTACACCGACCTTACCGGCATCGACGTCAGCGAATCCGCCATTGAGCTGGCCCAGGCACGCGGTGTTCCCAATGTATCGGTGATGGACGGGGCCAGCCTGACTTTCCCGGATGCGCGCTTCGACCTGGTTATAGCCTCTGATGTACTGGAGCACATTGAAAACGAAGGCCGCGCCCTGAGCGAGTGGACCAGGGTGCTGAAGTCCGGGGGCAAGCTGCTGATATTCGTGCCCGCCCATGCCTACCTCTGGAGCGAGCATGATGTGGTGAACCACCACTTCCGGCGGTATTCGCGCCAGAGGCTGGTGAGTGCAATGGAGAGCGCTGGGGTGAAGGTGCAGCGCAGCTCGTTTTGGAATGCACTCATGTTTTTCCCTACGTCGGCTTTGCGGCTGGGGCGCCGGCTTATTTCGGGCCCGGTATCGTCGGAAAAGAAGCCCGGGGCTACCGGTGACCTGCGCCATTTTGCCGGCCCCGCCAACAAGCTGCTGCTGCAGTGGGTAAAGGCTAAAAACCGCCTGCTTCGCCATTTCAACCTGCCGCTGGGCATGAGCGTCTTCGCCTTGGCCCAGAAGCCGGCCTGATCTGGTGCATGATCAAAAGCGGATAACCAATACCTCCATAGCTTGTACCACCGTTTTCCTGAACTTCATTTCGTAGGGGTGCTAGTGTACTTGCTCGCAAAGGCAAACGTACCCATTGGTAACACTGACGCGGCTGGCATCTGGTCCGGCCCCAGCCTGCGTAGTAGAAAAGCCCACAACCCGGTAGCCATTTTGCACAACAAAGTTGATAATCGAAGCTGGAGAAGTACGCATGGGCAGCTTCGCGTACTTCTTATTCACCTCCGCTTCGCTCAAGTTGACCAAGCCCCGACCGCCGGTATCGAAGGTGGTTTGCAGAAAGGTTGTACCCAGCAAATTCGCCCCCAGCTCACTGTCACCCGTACCATTTGAGGCGACGGAACACCAGTCGGGTTAACGGCGGTAGTTGTGGTTTGAGCCTGGGACTGCTCCACTAGCAGGATAGTTAAAAGGAAGGCGACTACCAAAATCCGGCGAAAGTGAACGAAGCGCATAATCTGGCAGTGGAGGGGGTAGAAAGACGGACAACGGGTCGCTGTCGTGGCAGGCGGCAAAGGCAAGCGCGATTACGCAGGCCAATACAAGAGCCTTCTGAAAGGGGGAGCGGGGTGCTACAATAATCTATTTAGCAATATCTTGCCCGTATGAATAAACACTCTCTACTCTCACGCCTTGTGCTATTGTTTGTGCTGTCTGCTCTATTCAGCAATTGTAGCCGGGCCAAGCAAGAGGATCCCAAACCCACAGACTACGTCGTGCACGTACAGATTACGGGGAGTAAAATGGCCGGGGTAGGCGGTTCCGCCGTCGTTCTCTCCACCCGGGACTACGCGGGCACGAAAGGGGCACCGGTTGAGGACAGGCCCATTTTGCGCATCATCTCCGCTACTGAAACCACCATCAATGAGCGTTTCGCCCTGGGGAAGTTCGCAGCAGGCGACCGAATACGGGCGCGGGTGGAGATGAGCGGCTACGGCCCCGAACCCGTTCTTCGGGCCGATATTTTGGTCAACGGGGTGGTGAAGAAGAGCTGCTTCGTGAAAGGAGGGGGCGTGTTCAGCGAGTGTGAAGTGCTAACTGACACTCTGTAGTAGTCCCTACTGTGGGCTACAGGAAGGCGGTTGAAAGCTCTATTAATTGCTCGTTTTTTTGAACGGTCGCGTTTACCTTCCGACCGTTTGGGTATACTCGGGTCTACCTTCGGTCTATCCACTACTTACCTGCTCTGTTCCCAATGGATGCCCCGGATTTAGCACAGTTAACCGCGCTTTTTGATAGCGACGACGTGTTCGTCAAGTACATTCACTACACGTCCCCTTCCAGCGTGCAGGGGGATCGGCTTCTGTGGCCCAACGCCCTCGGCGCCGTGGCCATTGTGTTTGAAGGGTTCGAAAGCATTACCCGCTTGGAACTCGCCTTGACGGGGGTCAAGCACTTGGCGTTCGACTTTACCTACGAAATAGAGTTCAACGCCCGCTATGATGCTTTCTCGCGGGAGTATACGGTGACCCTCAACGGCCTGGGGCGCGAAATACGCTGCAAGGGTCTTTCCTATCGCGTGCAGCCCAATTAGACCCTCCTTTGGGTGAACCGCTGCCTCTAGGAGCTTGCACGCCCTAGCAATTAGAGTTACGGTTCAGATTGAGTTCATTAAACTGGTTCAGTTAGCTAAGTACAGAAAACTCCATGTTGAGATGAGTTTCGTAAACTCCTTTATTGACGTGTTTACCCTGCCTAGCCCATGCTCTAACCAACTGATGCCGGGGCGTGCTCATTCCCGCGGTTAAACAGAACGAGCGGATTGAAGAGGAAGCTCCCTCCCGCTCTGTTTGCGGTCCGCACAGACGAAAGCGACGTGCGGCTGCGGTTCGCCTGGACCAGGCCCGATCAGCGTGTGAAGTCCTGTTCAACAGGAGGAATGTCAGTCATATACCAATAAAATTTTATGAAACTGTCCCTTTTGCTGTGTGAAAGCATCGCGTTGTGAGTCGCGCTTATTGCGGAGCTTTTTTGTTTGTGGCGAATATCCTTACTGATTATGAAAGGCATATTTATCTTGCCTATTCCAATAACTCTGCTTTGAATTTCGAATTTATATTGTTCCTGGATTACAAAATAATGCAGCGCGCTTAGCGCAAAGCAGCACATGATTGCTTCCCTTATGGGAACTTCATGCTTTTTAGTTCTGACAAACTTTTGAACCTTCATAAAGGCGTTCTCGCACTCCTCAATGGTCGTAATAGGGAACTCGATTCCTAATACCTCCTGTAAGGGGTTGGCGAAAAACTGCGGTTCCCGTAAGAAGGTCTTGATGGAAGTTCGATGCTGTACCAGCCAGTCGATGTTCATGGAGGAAGGGGTGAGTTGCCTAATCCGGCAAGTAACGAGGGGATGAAGAACGGAATGCAAACGGCTACTCCGAAGCGCTCCGGCAATAACCAAGGCGTTACAGGTTAACCGGAAAGCTGTTTAGCCAAAGGGTCCGAATCATAGAAGGCAGGGCATTATGGCATCCGACCTAATCGGAGGATTGTGCTGTCTTCCGTTCGGAAAACCAAGCTGTCGGCCGTGAGCTGAAGCAAGGGGTTGGCCGTGGTGAGCCCGCCCGTATAGTGCAGGTACAGCACGCCCTCGGCCAAGTCGTACTGAATGGGGTCGTCTTCGTGCTCCAAGTAGACCAAGTGGTCGCCAGCAACCGTAAAGAGGGCATTGGCGTCGTGGCCCAGCGTCCATATGCCTTGCAGCAACGCCTTCTGAGGTGCCTGGTCCTTCTCCCCGTGCCGCGGAGCAGATGCTTGGGGACTGGTTCCGCTGGGGTGGTCGGACACGCGAACCGGGGAGGACGGGTCCGGCGCGGTGCACGCGGCCACGGAGCAAAGAAGCGGGAGAAAACACCAACGGTTCATCGGGGCAATGGAGGGCAACAAGGGTTCGAAGGGAAAACGCGCGCCGTTCAGTTGAAGGAGCCTTTAGAATGGTTGGACAAAACCCGCTAGCCGATCCGGAACAGGCGCTTGAGGGCCGCTAGGCTCCAGGCCGGGGGCGGCGGATCGGCGCGGGGGGGGGCGGCGGAAAAGTGCCAGCCGTCGCGGAAATGAACGGGCACGTGGCCGGGCTCAATGGCGCAGTAAAAGGTCAGCTTGCTGAACAGGACCTGCTGTTCATCGGCCCGCTGCTGGGCTGGGGGCACCCAGCTTTCCACGGCCACAAATGGTAAGCCGAGCAGGGCGGGATAGCAAAAGAACTGCTCGTCGTAGATGGCATCGTAGGTGTTGAACGTGCGCCAGCAGCCCTGGGTCCAAGCCCGCACCACGGGCATGGGCACGGCGAACGGCGGGCCGTGGAGCCCAATGACGCGCACGCGCCCTTCGCGTGCGTACACCGTCACCCGGTGCAGGCGCGGGTTGTGGGGCACGAGCACGTGCAGGTTCGGGTCCGGGCTGTCTCCCGCCACAGGCGTGCCCAGGCTCGAAAGCAGTTCGGCCAAGCTGAGGGTGGCCCAGCCCCGCACTTGCGCACGGAGCCAGTCGCTGTCGTTCTGCATGTGGTGCACGTTTGCGTGGTAAGTGTCCACACAAGGTATTGGGAAATCCTTCAGAGCAGAAAACGTACCGCTGAGCGCCTTGAAAGACTGTTCAGCGAAACGGTCCGAGTCGCATCACTCAGCGCCCCCGGCGGGGCAATAGGCTGCCGGAACCTGGGGCGTGCGGCCGGTGTCTTTTGCTTGTTTAGTACGTTTACGCGATGGAAGTTACCAACCACACCCTGGCCGAAGCCACGCGCACGGCCCCCTTTCTCGACTACGCCGTGTGCGTGGACGACGGCAACCGCCCCGCCAAGCACGTGGGCAACTGGCCGGTGCGCGGGCAGGTGTACCCGGTGCGCGTCACCGAGGGCAAAGCCGAGGGCACCGACTTGGTGCACGTGCTCGGCTTTCGGGGCGACGCGCCCTACTTCAACGCCTTTGCCCCCCACCGCTTTGAGATTATCGTGCGGCTTTGGCTCAACTAGCGGTCACCCAAACGGTCGTGGCGGTTGCCGAACACCTCCCGTCCACGCCCTGACCCGGTCGTTCCTCCTCCCTTCCGCAGCCCCCTGCATCCCCTGGGCGCGCGCTTACGGCTTCCGCGCGGCCCGGCGCTGGCGAGCCTCCAGCTTCCGGGTGCGCGTGGCGCTGCTTTTGCCGGGAACCATGGGGCTCTTCACGGCCCCCCGTTTGCGGGCGGCCCGGGCGCTGTCCGTCACGGGCAGAATCCCGGCCGTGGCTTTATCGACCACGGCTTCGGCTTCCGCGCTTTTCGCCGGGGCGGGGGTTTGCGCAAACACGGGCACCGACGCCCACAACAAACAACACAGGAGGGTTTTCATCCGGCGAAGCTACGCCCGGTCCGCGAAGGCAACCGGGGCGCAGTACACAGTTCAACGAAAGGGTGATTCTGCCAAAACGAGGGTTATGGACCGTTGGTGATGAGCAGCTCGTATTCGCCGTTCCACCCCAACAGGTCACGGCGCTGGTCGTCGGTGTTGTCGTAAAATAACTGCACCGTGACTTTCCGGGCTTCGGGTTGTAGCAGAATGCTCCCGCGGTAGGCATAGGAGCCCGGCGCGAGGGGAATGGAAGAGCCAGCAATGAGGCCTGAGGCTGTGGCCGGGAGCTGGAAGGTGATGCTGTCGCGGTAGGTCTTCCTCTGCAGGGCCGAGAGGGGGTCGTGGGCCATCAGCACCCGCAGGCCGCTCAGCCGCAGTTGCTGCCCGCCGGGGGAACGGCGGAGCACGGCCATGCGGTCATTGCGGGCACCTGGCCCACAGCCGGGGCCCGCCAGGAGACTGAGCAGCAGAGTGGAAGAGAGGATTAGCGCACGCATTACGGGAGGTAAAACTTTTCCTGTTCACTTTAACGGTGGTTCAAGCAAAGGAAGAAGGTCTTGAACTCAGCTATACGGCCCGAGGCAATCTGCTGAAATATCGACAAATTAAATAGGAAGTTGCAGGCGGTTGATGCTGGCTAATGCTCAGTTCAGCGAAACGATCGGAAAGACAATCACCTTCTGTTTGGTGTCAGGGGTAGTAGTTTGTCCACTACCGCGCTGAACGAGTGGCCATCCGTTGAACCACGGCGTGGCTGCTCTAGCCCTTCCCGGAAAATTTAGATGTTGTGGGCGACACCCGTTGCACGTGCAGGACGCCGGGAATGGTAACCGGTGCGGGCACCTGACCCGTGCGCGCAAAATCGGCCCAGAGCTGACGGACCTGCCGCCCGGCTTGGTGGACTTCTTCCCACTTCGCGTTGCCCAGCAGCGGGGTCGCGGACCAGCTGGCTTCGGTGCCCAGCAGCAGCGGCAAATCGACGGCGTGGGCCGCACCAAACGCCGCGCCGGCCGGTTGGAACAGCACCAGAAAGCGGTACACCCGCCCCCCAGCCCGGGCGTGCCGGCGGGCAAAGGCCTTGGCGGCGCGCCGGTACACCAGCGCGGAGCTGACGGCCACCAGCACGCGTTCGAGTGCCGCGCCCAGGAACGGCACCCGGCGGACCCGGCTAAACCTGGGGTCGAGGACGGCAAAGAAGCGGGTTTCCTCGGCCGTGGCCCCGATGAGCACGTCCACGTGGGGCGCCGCCGCCGCCCAGGCCCGGTCCATGTCGGCCTCCGCCGGCAGCGGGTGCGCCCCGTACTGCGTTCCGAAGGGCATGCCGCCCTTCAAGCCAAAGCGGCGCCCGGCGCGGTGCACGACGCCCTCGCGCGCCAGCACGTCCGCCACGTTTCCCGCCTGGGGCAGCGGCCCCGCGGCCGCGGCCAGGGCCCGGTTCATGGCGCCGCGCTGGCGCGCCAGGCCCAGGGGCGCACTGTGCAGCATGACGCGCCGAAACAAGCCGCGGGCCCCGTCGGCCACCATTAGGTGGGCAATGGCGTCCGCGCCGGAAGAGTGCCCCAGCAGGGTGACGAGCGCCGGGTCGCCGCCGAACGCGGCAATGTTGCGCTGCACCCAGCGCAGGGCCTCGCGCAGGTCAAGCAGCCCCAGGTTGGGCGGCGGGCCCGCGTCGCTGCCCAGAAACCCCAACAAGCCGAGCCGGTAGGTCACGGCGACGAACAACACCCGCTGCTCGGCGACCAGCGCCGCCGGGTCGTAAATGGCCAGGTCGCCCGCGCCGGTCACGTACGAGCCGCCGTGCACCCAAACGAGCACCGGCAGCGGTTCGTCGGCCCGCCGGTCGGCCGGCCGCGTGACGGAAAGCCGCAGGCAGTCTTCGTCGTAGCGCAGGCCCGCGAACAAATCCCCCAGCAGCTGGCCCAGCAAGGCGTCCGGCGCTTGCGGGCAGGCCGGGGCGGGGGACGTGGCCGGGATGGGTTCGACGGCGGCCGGCTCGGCTACCGGGGGTTGAAACCGCGCCGCGCGGGCGTACCGGATGCCAGTGGCACGTATCACCTCCCCGTCGTGCCGTCCCACAACGGTGCCGGCCGGGGCATGAAAGTGGGGAGCAGGGAGCTGGGACATAAGCCGGTAATAAATAGAAGCGCGCGGCACCTGCTGCACGGGGCACTTGCGTTGCGCAAATGAAAGCACCCGCCCCCAACTTCTCTCCAGCCGATGAGGTAGTTTAGTGCATTCAGAAAATCGGTCCGAATCGCAGAAAGCCACCGTTGGCTTAGTGGTCGAGCCAGTGCTTGAAGGCCGGCGCGCGGCCGGCGCTGACAACCAGGGCCTCCCCCGCTACCGGGGGCGCGACCTGCAGCACCAGGCGGCCCTTGAAATACGGACGGATTTCTTGCACCGCGCCGATGCTCAGGATGAACTGACGGTTGATCCGAAAGAAGCGCTGGGCGTCTAACTGGCCTTCGAGTTGGTCGAGCGTGTCGGCGATGAGGAACCGCTTGCCGGGGTGGGTGACGAGGAACACCACGCCCTCTTCGGCCAGGAAGTACGCCACGTCGTCCACCGGCACGGCTTTCCAGGCCTGACGGGATTTTACCAGAAAGCGCGCGCGCGGCGTGGTATGAACCAGGCGCTGCACGTTCGCGACGGCGGCCGGGAGCGTGGCCGGGCGTAGGGTTTCGTACTTCTGCAGGGCCCGGTCCACCTCGGCGGCTTGCAAGGGCTTGAGCAGGTAGTCCACGCTGTTCACTTGAAAGGCCTGGATGGCGTACGCGTCGTAGGCGGTGGTGAAAATGACGGGCGCGCCCACCGCCACCTGCCGGAAGATGTCGAAGCTGTTGCCGTCCGACAAGTGAATGTCGCAAAAGAGCACATCGGGCGCGGGGTGCTCCTCAAGCCATTCCACGGCTTCTTCCACTGAGCCCAGGCACGCGAGAATGCGCGTGGCGGGCCGCAGGCGGGTGAGCAGGGCGGCCAGCGCCTGGGCGGCCAGGGGCTCGTCTTCAATGACTAGGACGTTCATGCGACAGGAGCGGTCAGGAGCGGGAGGCGGACGACGAAGGAATCCGGCGTGGGCACGATTTCCACGGGGCGGTCCGTCAGGTGGTGGTAACGGCGCTGGATATTTTGCAGGCCCAGGCGGGTGGACGCTACCGCGTCGGTGCGGGGCTGCCGGTTGTTCTCGACCACCAACATATCATTGACGGCAAACACTTTGATGCGGAGGGGCTTGCGGACGGTGGAGCCGTTGTGCTTGATGGCGTTTTCCAGCAGCATTTGCACGGCGGTGGGGGGCACCAGGGCCTCGTCCCACGCCGGGGCCACGTCCCATTCCACGCGCAGGGCCGCGCCAAAGCGGGTTTCCATCAGGTGGGCGTAGGCGCGCACCAGCGCCATTTCGCTGCGCAGCGGCACCAGCGGTTGCGTGCCAGCGTCGAGCAAGGCCCGGTAGACGTCCGACAGCTGGCCGAGAAACTGCACGGCCCGGTCGGGGTCAAGGTGAATCAGCGAGCCGAGCACGTTGAGGCTGTTGAAGAGGAAGTGGGGGTCCACTTGGTTGCGCAGGGCTTCGAGCTGAGCCTGGAAGGTTTCTTTTTGCAGCTGCGCCACCCGCACCACTTCCTGTTGCAAGTTTTGGCGGACGTGCTCGCGCTCGACGAAGTAGTAGAAGAACAAGGACAGCACCGCACTCACGGCCAGCGACAAGCGCAGGACTTTGGGCGTGATTTCCGCGGTGGGCACCAGGTAGTGCTGCGGCAAAGTGAAGAACACCAACCAAAACACCACGCTGACGCCCACCACACACTGCCCCTCCAACAGGGCTTTGACCCAAGCGGGCAGAGAGGTCAGCCGGTCGGCACCAAAGAGGCGGGCAATGGGCGCATGGGCTAAGAAAGTGGGCAGCAGAAAGGCAAACAGCAGCCCCAGCTCCTTGTAGCTGGCCAGCGCGCCCACCCACAAGGTGCCGTACTGGATGAACACCGCCACGTGGAAGGCCGCGGTGGCAGCCAGGGCCGCCAAGGCAATTTTTCGAATCATGGGGCCGGGTTGAGGCGACGCGTTGTACCAAGGCAAGGGTCGCAAGAAGAAAAGAAGTAAGCGGAGGAAGCGGCCCTATTCGCCGGGCTGTGGGCCCAAGAACCACACCCGAACAGCTAGGCAATATTACCAGCTTGCCCGGCGAAAAGCTGCATTCTGCCGGCCAATTCAGGCGGCTCTTATCCCGATTCACTGCCCCGAAATCCACCTTCGGCAGAAACTGCTTTCGGACGGCCGAAAAGTGTGGGAGGTTTGACGCAGCCGGTTAGCAGCCAGGTGCTGCATTTCTTCCTTTTCATAATCCCCGTACCGTATGCGTTTGCCTGCTTTTGAATATCCGATTCGTATTTCCCGCCCCCGGGTCTTGTGGAAACTGGCCAAGGCCGCCCTGGACCGGGACCGGCCGGTGCTGGTGCAAATCGTGGTGACCCGCCGCTGCAACCTGGCCTGCGGCTATTGCTACGAATACGACAAGGTATCCAAGCCCGTCCCGCTGCAAGAGCTCAAAGCGCGGGTGGACGCCCTGCGCAAGCTAAAGGCCGTGTTTATGACGCTCAACGGGGGCGAGCCCCTGCTGCACCCGCACATCGCCGAGCTGGTTCGCTACATCGCGGAAGCGGGCATGGTGCCGATGATTAACACCAACGGCCACGTGCTCAAGGCCCCGCTCATCAAGAGTCTGAACGAGGCCGGCCTGTTCGGCATGCAGCTCAGCTGCGACAGTCTGGAAGACAACGAGGTAACCGAGAAAAGCATGCGCCGGCTGCGGCCCAAGCTGGAGCTGCTGCGCCAGCACGCTAAGTTCATGGTGCGCGTCAACGGGGTGCTGGGGTCGGGCAACCCGGCCGAGATGGAGGACGTGGCCAAGGTGGTGGTCGGCTTCGGCTTCGGGTTCCAGTGCTCGCTGATGCGCGACAGCCGCGGGCAGGCCTTGCCCCTGAGCGAGGAGGCCTTGCAGGCCTACCTGCGCATCCGGGCCATGAAAGGCCGCTTGCCGCAACTGCTCAACGACAACTTTCAGCTGCCCCTGGCCCGCGGGGAAAGCAAGCCCTGGAAATGCCGGGCCGGGGCCCGGCACTTCGAGGTCGACGGGGCGGGCCTGGTGCACCTGTGCCAGCCACAAACCGGCTCGCCGGCCAAGCCCCTGGCCGAGTACTCCGTGGCCGACATCCGGCGCCAGTTCGACTGCGGCAAATCCTGTGCGGCCCGCTGCCCCATTGCGTACGCCCACCTGGGCAGCCGGCTCGACGGCTTCCGGCGCCAGCACAGCGCCCACGCCTGATGGAGCTGAGCCTGATTATCCCGGCCTTTAACGAAGCGCAACGCATCGGGCCCACGTTGCAACGCGTCCACCGGTTTCTGGCCGCGCGCCCCGCCAGCTTCGAAATCATCGTGGTCGACGACGGCTCCACCGACGACACGGTGGCGCTGGTCACGGCCCTAGCCGGCGAGCTGCCTGGCCTGCACGTGCTGTGCTCCCCGGCCAACCGGGGCAAAGGCCACGCGGTGCGCCGGGGCATGCTGGTGGCCACGGGCCGCGTCCGCTTGTTTTCCGACGCCGACGGCTCCACCCCCATCGACGAGCTGGACCCGCTGCTGCAGGCGCTGACGGCGGGGGCCGACATTGCCATCGGCTCCCGCTACCTGGCCGCCTCCCGGGTCACGCGGCCCCAGCCCTGGTTCCGCCGGGTCTGGAGCCGGCTTGTCAACCGGGTGGTGCAGCGCGTGCTGCTGCCCGGCGTGGCCGATACGCACTGCGGCTTCAAGGCGTTCACGGCCGCCGCCGCCGAGCAAACCTTTACCGCCTGCACCGTGGACGGCTGGTCGTTTGACCTGGAAGTGCTAGCCCGGGCCCGCGCCGACGGGCTGCGCATCCAGGAAGTGCCCGTGCGCTGGGAAAACGACGAGCGCAGCAAGGCCCGCCTCCGGCAGCTCCCCCGGGAGTTTCGGCACGTGTACCGCCTCCGCAAGCAGCTTCGGCAAGTAGAAAAGAAGGCCAGCGGCCGTTCGTAGCGCTGGGTACGGGGGCTGAACCCGTGCTTCTCTTCTGCTAGTGGTGGAAGACGCCCTTCTCCAAAAGGATCGTGGCCGCTGCAGCATTCCTTGGCCGGGCCTTCGTGCCTCGGTTTAGCGCCAGCACTTGCTCAGATACCCCTCTTTGAAGCCAGTTTCCGCAGGGGGCTTCTTCGTGCTCGGCGAGGGCTGACCAATGGCTAGTTCTGCAACAGCCCCGATCCGAAGGTAAACGAGGCCCCTTTGGTAAAAGAAGAGCGCTGCTGCATAGGCGCCCTTAGTTCTTTATTTTTCCCTTTGTTAGACAACAACATGAACACCCAGGCGCTCCGGAAATACATGACCCCGTTCTTGATTAATGCCGCGTTGTTCTTAGTCGGCTATCTCTGGCTAAAAGCGAATGACCAGACTGGCTTAGGTGGTGCTTGGGCTGCCATCGGTACGATAGCGCTTACCCTATTGGGCGCCACGCTACTCAATCTGGCGCTATGCATTGTCAACTTTGTTCGAGGCAACCAAGCGTTAGGTTATCTCTATCTCTCCCTCTTTTTAGGCGGTATGCTGCTTGTGAAGGGATTTTTCTCTGCAATAGAACATGTCCCCGGAAAAATTGGCGGATGAGTTTACGTTCAAGAAAAGGGTTATTCTAGCAAACTACCAGTGCTCAAAACCGAAACGCCGGGGTGTATAGGACTTTAATGGTGGACCCGGGGTTTGCGGCGCCTTCCTCGACGTATTGGACTTTCACCCGGAAAACAGCGGTGGCGTCTCGGGGGCCCAGGGCTCGAGGGTAGGCCAGGCCCAGCACTTTTTGGCGCGCTTTCACCGTCACAATCGGCGTGGTGAACCCGTAGGGCGCTTGCACGCGCGCCTCCACGTTCTCCAAGACCTGCGCCCACTCGCCGTCGGGAGTCCGTAGTTCCAAGCTGCATTTGTAGCCGACTGGACACGCGGCGCGCACCACCAAGTTGACCCGGTGCGGGTCCGCCGCCGGGCGTTGCAGGGCCAAGGAAAGGCACGGGCCCGGCCCCGCGGAACGGACGCCCCCCGCAGGCCGCCAGGGCGCGAGGGCCAACAGGCCAAGGAATAGCAGAGAGTTCACGGGTTAGAGCTAAGCGGGGAAGATAACAGCCCTGATGCAAGAAGTTAGCCCCATCTCACCCCTTCAGCGAAAGGGTCGAAATAGCAAAACGAGCATTCACCATGCGTGCCGTGCGCTGATTAGCTGTAATGCGCCACCTGCTCCAGCGATATAGCCTCTATCACACTTTGATACTTTCGCCCGCCATGATCCCCTTTGCTTTCCCCATCTTCTTGGATGAACGTCCCCGCTCACGGCAGTACCGCCAGCGGGCAAATCGCTTGGCCCTGGGCCTCTTTACGCTCACAGCCCTAGTGGGCTTAGCCATCAAGTACCTGGTTTAGGAAAAGGGTGGGGCCTTAAACCAACTCCGTTCAGTCAAAGGAGCGTTTATTTGCTTTCTGTCATTCCATGCCTTTCGGGCCTATGCGTCTTTTCCCAATGACTACCTGGGGGCTGTGGCTTTTTGCTTTCGGGTGCCTCGGCGCCTCCTGTGCCCGGCCACGCGCACGGCCCGGTGCCCGTAGCGTGGGGGTGGTCCGGACGGACGCGCTGGAAGACTCGCTGGCCGCCACGCTGGCCCGGCTCCGCCGCCTGACGCCCCACGTGGTGCTGGTTCGACGAGCCAACCTGCTCGGGTACTCGATTTCGGCGACGTTGCTATGGCAATTGCCGGACGGGAAAAGCTTCGCCCAGACCTTTCGGGACGACGTGCCGGCCACCCGCCACGCGTCGGCGGCCCTGGACACGCTCTTTTCCTTTTACCGGCAACAGCCCCTCGGGCCGTAGCCCGAGCAAACCCCGCCACCTGCGAATTGTCCGAGCGACGGCGGCGTCTATGCCATCGGCTTCTACGGGCCCGGCCGGACGCGTTGGTATTCCCTGCGCGACTGCGAGCGTTACCAACTAGCCTACGATGAGCGCCCCCTGTTACCGGGAGAGCAGCGGGCTCAACCGCGAGCAGACCCGCGCAGCGTTTGGCTCGCTTTGTTTGAAAAAGCAATGCGGTAACCCGTATACCGGTTCAGCCAAAGGGTGGTGGCTGTTGCAGAACTCAGCTCGGTACCTGTAAGCGCTATTCTAACGAGCTACGGCAAGTTGGAAAAGCAGTTAAATGTGCTTTTACACGCGGTGAACAGCCAGCTGATGCCATTTTGGAGTTGCCCACAGTGTTCTGCAACAGCCACGGTGGTTCAGACAATGGAGCCTTACATGGAGATGCACTCGTACCACGTAGGGCGCAGCACCTGCACGCGCAGGCCATCGGCGTGTGTGTCGTCAAATTCCCACACCGGACTGATGCGGCTATCGTACCTGGCCAGGCGGACGACGCGGAAGTAAAAGAGACCGGGGTTGTTCAGGCGCGGGCGCAGGTAGGCCCGTAGCTTCGGGTCGAGCAGCGTTGCGTAGTTGGCCCGGGTCACGCGTTGCCCCGGGGCGGCGCATACCGCATGCAAGAAGGTGGTCAAGAACGCCCGCCGGTTGCGCAAAGCCAAGCCGCGGAGCGCGGCGTTCAAGGGACGGGTGACCACCAAATCGGTGGTGGCAAACGTGGTATCCGCCGGGTTCCCGCCGGGCAACCCCATCTCGTCGCAGAAGGGCACAAACCAGGCCTGGGCTCCTTGCCGCATCACCGCAAATTCGTTGGTGTCGCAATCCTCCCCCTGCCATCCGTGCAGGTCCACCCGCACGTCGTTGACCGACTCGCGGACCTGACGCCGCACCTGGCAGATGTCGCGCACGTTGCGGGCGCTGTCGCGCCAATAGAAGCGGGTCCGAAAGCAATACCGCCCCGAGTACACCTCCCGCAGCAGGAACGCTTGGTCCAATTTCTCAGGCCGGACCGGTTCTGCGGACGGTTTTTTTTCGGGCTTGGAACAGGCACTTGCCCCCACCAGCAGGCCCGTCAAGCACAGCAGCAAGCGTGAGTAGATAAGGCCCCTGGGACGCAGAGTTGGGCGCATGCACGAAACAGAGCCGGCGGAGAATAAACTGAAACCGGCGGTAAGGTAACAGGAGCGCGGTATAAGCCGAAGAGCAATCAGTTCAAGAATACGCTCCAAATAGAAAAAAAGGGTGCGGCTTATTGCTGCCTAGTAGGCCCCCGTACCTTTCGGCCATGAACCCTCCCCTGTCCCGCGTGGCGGTGCTGCTGGCCCTGACGGCGTGCACGGGCGCCGACCCCGCGCCCCTACCGCCGGCCCCCACGGCCACCTACACGGACGAGCACGGCGTGCGCTCCGCCCTGTCGACCATCTCGGCCACCCTGGTGGTCGAGTCGCCCCCCTCCCAAGCTCCCGGCCCGCCCCCGGTGACGGTGTATGCCGTGCGCTTTACCACCCAACTCCCCACTGGCCGGGCGTTGTCGGTCAGCTTTCCCTTTGCGGACCACGCACTGCCCAGCCCCGGGCCCGTGGCGCTGTTCCCCTTCTTGATCGTGCGCGCCGGAGGGGCCTCCCCCGGAACGTTCTTCGAGTACCGGGCGCCGGTGGCCGCGGGCACGCTGCGGGTCGAGGCCGGGTCCCCGCGGGTGGTCAGCGCCGCCTACGCCGGGCCGCTGGAGGCCGGCGGCCCTTCCGTGCGCCTGGAGCTGGACCACGTGCCGGTGCCTTAACACGTGCAGTGCCGGCGATGCGTTCACAAAAACGGTGGTTCACTGAAAGGAGGGTCCCGCTCTGCTTGGCTAGGGAGGGGACGGGCGCACCCCATGCGAAGTGGTGCCGTCGGCATCGCGCCGGCCGGTGGCCGACAAGCGCCCGCAGTTGC
>NZ_FOXS01000012.1 GCF_900115775.1 Hymenobacter arizonensis
TCGTCGAAGCGCAGGTGGGCCAGGTCGAGGCTGGCCAGCTCGTCGCGGCGAAACGCCCCGGCCAGGCCGAGCAGCAGCAGGGCCCGGTCGCGCACCCCGTCGAGGCGCTCAACATCGATGCCTTGCAGCACGCGCTTGAAGTAGGCGAGCGTGAAGGCCGGGGCCTGCTTTTGGCGCACGCCTTTCTCGCGGCTGATGCCCTCGAGCAAAGTCTTGAGCTGCCGGTCGTCGGTGGGCGTGGGCAGCCCGGCCAGCTGGTGGGCCTTGCTCAGCGCCGCGCAGTGGCGCTGGATGGTGGCCACCTTTTTGCCCGCTTCGGCCAGCGCCGTGACGAAGGCGGCCACGGTGAGCACGTCGGCCGGCAAGGCGTCGCGGCCGTGCTCGCGGCACCAGGCCGTGAAGCGCCGCCAGTCGCCGGCGTAGGCACGTTGCGTGTTGGCCGCGCCCTGCTGGCCGGTGGTGACGTAGCGTGCCCCGGCCGCGGCGTACTCGTCGATGTGGCGCGCGGCCCCGACGGCGGCGGAGTCGGGAACGAGCGGCAGGGTTTCCATAGCGGGCGGGACGGTTGACGGCGGGCCGTCGGAAAAAGTAAGACCGGGTGAACAGCCCAAAAGTACGTTGAAATTACCCTCGATAAGTAAACCTTATCAGGGGTAATCACTTTTTAGAACAGTAACGAATAGTTTTGTACTATTTTGCTGATAAAGTACCACTAACTACGCAGAAGTAGCATTCAGCATACTGTGTCTGAGAAGAGAATCACTTGCGTTATCAGCCCGGTTATCGCGCGGCCGCACAGGGTTGACCTATAGTTGCGCGACGGGAGCCGCGTCGCGCAAGACGAACTCTTGAGTTGTCTATTCAGTTCTGTGCAAATCCCTCGCGAGAAATAGCGGCTGGCACTGAAGCGGACAAAGAGGTCCCAGCTATGCGCTTTGGCCGGTCATTTTGACTATGACGGCTTGACGACTTTTGCCTTCTTATTGAGCATCATTAACTTGCTTATGACCACCAGGCCTAGACGGTATTAAGAACCTGGACCAAATCAAGGCTAGTGCCTTTGGCGAGCATAAGCCACAAAAGCCAATAAGCGCAGCGAGGAATATCGATACCTGCTAATTCGCTCACAGGTCCACAACACTTTGTAGATCACCTAAGATTTGTCCTTTAACTTTGCAAGCTAATACCTCATGTTGGATGCCGCTCTTCCAGGCTGCGATTATTACTTCCGCTTTAGTACAGCTCAACACGGGCTGACTTGTCTTAGGCACTAAGTCAAGCATGTTGCCTCAACACTTACTAGCGGCAAGGCTAATCTGAAAACGGGCACAGAATTGCTGGGCAATGGAGATGCACTTATGCAATTCTATTCAACAACTTGTCTATCAATGCCTTACAAATGGGACAGCAATGGAAAGCAGCAATCATCTAACTATATATCCCTTATATTAGCGGACGGTAAGATATGACTACTTTTACTGGAAATGAATTTAGCAAATGTATAGTTATTTTGAAAGTGACATTATCAATAGCTTACTTACCGTCTGCTTTTAATGATCAGTAAATTTTCGAGCATTCTTTTGCTTGAAAAAGTTATCTCACAAATCTTTTTTTTCTAAAGCAGCACCCACTCATTTAAGCCAGTTAAGCACAGGGAAGAAATAATGACTAATAGAATTGTATGCCTTCTCGGGCTTTTGTTTGCAAGCGCTTGTGGCCCAGCTAGAAATATAACTTATTTTAGCAATTCACATGACACGGCGGAAACTACGACAGAGATCGCGAACAAGATAGATCCCATAATTCAGCCAGATGATCTCTTAAGCATTTCGGTTAGTAGCTTGAATGCGGAAGCCAATGTTTTATTCAATAGCGGAGTAATTCAGTCAGTGGGAGGAGTAGGAGTTGCAGGGAGTGCAGTCGGCAAATCCGGCGAGGGGTATCTGGTTAATGAAAAAGGCGCCATAAACTTTCCGGTTTTGGGCAGTGTGAGTCTCGGCGGTTTGACCAAGGAGCAAGCAACGGCTAAGATGACAGCCGGAATCCAGAATCACGTTAAGAATCCAATCGTTAATATACGGTTTCTGAACTTCAAAATTACAGTCATTGGGGAGGTAGGGCGTCCCTCTACCCTTATCGTTCCTACCGAGCGAATCAATCTAGTAGAGGCCCTAGCGCAAGCCGGTGACATTACGGCCTTAGGCAAACGAGATAATGTGTTGATTATCAGGGAAAAAAATGGGGTAAGAAGTACAATGAGGGCGAATTTAAATGATAAAGCGGTATTGAATTCCCCCTATTATTATTTGCAGCAGAATGATATTGTGTACGTAGAGCCAATTAAGATGAAAAAGCTTCAAGGTAATCCGAGTAGCTTTTATTTGCAGTTGCTAGGCGCTGGAATATCGCTTGCAAGTATATTAGTAATTTTTCTTCGTTAGAAATAGATTTACGCTGTGACGTAGCTGGCATCTCGTACAACGTCCTTTGCAAAATTACTTATGGATAGTCAAGAATTGTTTTCATCCGATTTGAGCCAGGCGAAAGCGGGTGATTTGAAAAACATTGTACTACAGTATACCCGATACTGGTACCTGTTCCTGCTCGGAGCCGTTTTGAGTATTTCCGTTGCGTTTTTTTACTTGCGCTACTATGCAGTGCCCCAATACATTGTATCGGGCACTATGTTAATTAAAGACGATAAAAGTGGTCAAAGTTTGTCTAATGCTGATGCGTTGAGTGACTTAAATACATTCAAAGCTACGCGAAACGTGGATAATGAGATAGAAGTTTTAAAGTCCAAAGGCTTAATGGAAAGAGTAATTAGAGAGCTGGACTTGGTCACCCGTTACTATGTAGAGGAACGAATAACCGATAGAGAGATATATGGTGAAGCCTTACCTTTTCGTATAGTGAGGAACGGATTAGATTCTACCATGACTGGTAAATCTATTATAATTCATTTAAAAAAAAACAATTTCTTTGATTTGGAAGATTACAAAGGAATTACTACTTCCCACAGGTTTGGGCAGAAAATACACAAGGCTTTTGGTTCTTTTACCGTAATCACTGCAGGAGGTCAATACAATGTTGGAACTAAAATTATTGTTTATTTTCAGGATATATACCAAGTTGCTAATCACTATAGTCAAGCTATTAATATTAAGCCGGTTGGCAAAACAACTAACGTTCTGAACATAAGTTTAATCGATCCCATGCCGGAAAGAGCTAAAAATATTGTAGACAAATTAATGCAAGTTTATAATGATGAAGCGATTGATGATAAAAAGCAACTCGGCACTAGTGCACTGAAGTTTTTAGACGAACGCCTAAAATTTGTAACGACAGAGCTATCGACAGTTGAGAAGGGAGTCGCGAGTTATAAAAGCACAAATAGTTTAACAGATATCGCTGCTCAAGCTACCAGCTATGCCGAACAAGCTACCAATTATGATAGCCAGATAGCTGAGTGGGCAACACAAAGTGAAGTATTAGAATCCCTGGAAAACTATTTAAAAAATAATAACAATTCTATAGTTCCCAACTCACTTGGTATTAAGGATGAAACGCTTGCGAAGCTGATAGGGAGGTTTAATGAAGTGGAGCTAGAGCGGCAAAGAATGCTCCGTACCATGCAACCAACCAGTGTTCTCATTCAAAATACCAATGAACAGCTTGCGGATCTGCGAGTTAATATCCTGGAGACTCTGCGCAACATAAAAAATGGCTTGCGCATCTCGGTCAATAACCTGAAAGCCAGTTCAAGGCAGTTCCAGTCCAAGGTTCAACGGGCTCCAGCGCTGGAGCGAGAGCTTCAAGAGATAAACCGATCGCAGGCCATTAAGCAGAACATTTATATGTACCTGCTGCAAAAAAGAGAGGAAACGGCTTTGTCGCTAGCAGCCACCGCATCTGCTGCCAGAGTTCTTGATTTTGCAAAGGGTGGTGATTACCCAATAAGCCCTAATAAGCAAACAATTTATTTGATGGCTGTGCTATTGGGATTAGGTTTGCCTATGGGGGGCATTTATCTCAGCGGCCTACTAAATAATAAAGTGCGGACTCAGCAAGACATTACTAGCACAGTCTCGGTACCAATTCTTGGTGAGATTGCGCACAACGACGAAAACGAAACCCTAGTCGTTACTACACAAAGCCGTAGCCCTATCGCCGAAATGTTCCGGTTGGTCCGCACAAACCTGCACTTTGCTGTGGCAGGGAAGGAAAATATTGTCTTGCTGGTGACTTCTAGCATGAGCGGGGAAGGCAAAACATTCTTTAGTATCAATATAGGATCCAGTTATGCCGCAACAGGTAAACGAGTACTACTGCTCGATTTAGATATGCGGATGCCTAAGGTGGCAGAGCAGTTGGAGTTGGCGGAAAAGCCAGGTATAGCGGATTATCTTACATCTAACAAAATTCTAGTTTCGGATATAATTACTTCTTCAGACAAGGTCCCGGGATTATTTATAGCAGGTGCGGGGTCAGTGCCACCAAATCCGGCCGAGCTGATGTTGAGCCCTAAGTTCGCGCATTTCATTGAAGAGCTTAAAGTAAACTTTGATTGTATCATAATGGATTCACCACCTGTAGGGTTGGTGGCTGATGCATTAACGTTAGCTCACTACGTAGACCTGACCGTATACATAGTTCGCTATGATTACACCAAAAAAGAGCAATTATCAATTGTAAATAATTGCTATAAAAACAAAACTTTAACACGCCCTATGATTGTGTTGAATGATGCTAAAGCTAAAAATGGAAGTAATTATGGTTATGGCTATGGCTATGGCTATCAAATTGACTCTAAGAGTAAAAAAAGAAAGAAACCTACAAATTATAGCACTTAACACGTTTATATTTATCCTAGAGCAATTGATTCGTTAGAATAATGACCCTGCTCTGCTAGGCTGATTTATGTTTATAATTTTATGAAGGTGCTCTTCCAGCGTATTATTAATAATGCTAATTACGCGAGAGCACTTGAATGGAGCAAGCTCATTAGCATTACGGGTGGAGCACAGATAGTAATCCAAGTGATAGGATTTGCTTGTGGAATTTTATCAGTCAGATTATTATCTACTCAGGAGTATGCTTTATTCACTCTAGCTAATACTATGCTAGGTACGATGGTTATCCTAGCAGATAGCGGAATTACTAATGGAGTAATGGCAGAAAGCGGGAAGGTCTGGCAGGATAAAGATAAACTGGGGCAGGTGTTAGCAACCGGCTTGGACATGCGAAAGAAATTTGGCATATTAAGCCTAGCTGTGTCTTTGCCAATATTAGCTTATCTTCTTTTCAAGCATGGAGCAAGCTGGCTAACGCTGGTTTTGATAATAGCAGCTATTGTAATAACATTTTTTGCGGCACTTTCAGATTCAGTTCTCGAAATAATTCCTAGGTTGCATCAGGATATAAAGCCGCTACAAAAAAACCAAGTTGAAGTTGGAGTAGGACGTTTAGCGCTCACGGGGCTATTCCTTTTTGCTTTTCCTTACACATTTGTGGCCTTGATTGCGAACGGTATACCTCGCATTTATGGCAACTACAAATTAAGAGGACTATCGCAGCGCTTCGCCAATAAAAATAGCGCTCCGGACCCAGCGGTCCGGAAGGCAGTAGGACGGGGCGTAAAACGAACATTGCCAATCGTCATCTACCATTCTATATCCGGCCAGCTATCAATTTGGCTTATTTCCTTCTTTGGCACCACTGCTAGTATCGCACAAATCGGCGGATTAGGAAGGTTGTCTATAGCCTTTAGCTTATTTGCTGCTCTATTCTCAACCCTAGTGGTACCAAGGTTCTCAAGAATGGCAGCTAACAGGAAAAGTTTAATGAAACGATTCCTGTTAGCTCAAGCAGGGGCAGTAATAATAGGTTTCTTTTTTATTATCTCAATAGGTCTGCTTTCGAATCAAATTCTCGGAATATTAGGCAAAAACTATTACGGCTTGAATCATGAATTGCTTTTGGTAGGCGTGATTAACTGTGTAGGCTTAGTGGCTGGAGTATGTTCGCAATTGATGTTAAGCCGAGGTTGGTTTATGAGGCCTTACTTTTTGATAGCCCTAAATTTTGGCTCAACTGTGCTAAGTATTACATTCTTCAACATATCAACATTGATTGGGATGCTGCATTTTACCGTCGCTCTCACTATAATAGCTTATCTATTTGAGTTTATTTATGGCGTCATCTCCATAAATAAGGAACCTGAGTAGATTTACTGGATTTCAAGGGTTTTCTCATAATTCTTGCTAATCTGTTTCTTGTCTTGCCCTTAACTTTTACAAAATCAGCTTTATTATGAAGTTATCCGTGATTACCATAAATTACAACAATGCGGCTGATTTAACCAAGACTCTACATTCTGTTTTTGAACAAACATGGACTGATTTTGAGTACATTGTAATCGACGGGGGCTCTACTGATGGGAGTTTAGAAGTGATAAGACAGAACGAAGGAAAATTAGCCTACTGGGTAAGTGAACCCGATGCCGGTATTTACAATGCTATGAACAAAGGAATACGTGTTGCGGAAGGTGACTATTTGTTGATGCTTAATGCGGGCGATTCATTATGCAACAATACAGTGTTAGAGCAAGTATTTTCTTTGAACACCTACAATGAAGATATACTCGCAGGAGACGTGTATAGAGCCGTGAATGGTAAAATATTTGACAAAAGTTGTTTTCCTGATACACTAACCTTTGGCTTTTTAAGAAGTGGGACATTAAGTCACCAAGCAGCCTTTATAAAGAAGCGTCTGCATAATGTTGTTGGCATGTATGACGAGCATTTAAATTATAGCTCTGATTGGAAGTTCTTTATTCTTGCAATTTGTAAGTATAATGCTTCCTATAGGCATTTGCCATTTTTTATCAGCATTTGTGATGCCACTGGTTTGACATCCATTCCGGAGAATTTTCATGCAATGAATCAGGAAATTGAACAAATTCTAAATCAGGATTTTGCAGCATTCGTACCTGATTACGTCAAATTCGATTCTTGGCAGCAAAAAACTTTGAAGCATAAAATTTCTTTAGCATGGCCCTTTGCTAAAAAAAGTATAAAAAAATTGATAAAGAGATACCAGTAAAAATTTAAGTTTACTACCATTTTGCTAAATTTATTATTATATACAACATGAATAAAATCAAAGGCCAAGGCACTTTAACAAAAGCATTGGCATCAAAAACTGGCGCGCGAAATAAACGCGACTTTGTCAAGTTTATTAATGCAGGAAAAAATTTATCAATTTTAAGCGTCAGCATAAAAAATGAAGTGTTAATCGAGGCTAGAGTCGTTAGCTTCTCTTCAACTCACGATTTTGGTGAACAGGTTCTCTCTATATTATCTTTCATTAAGTATGTTGGGACGCCCATCGCTTGGATAGTGTATTCAGATGGTACGCACACTAGTCAGGAAATTGAACTTATAGAATCATCTTTTGATTTTCTAAAAGTTGAGAATATACGATTTGATGAATCTTATATCCAGCACAATATAAAAAAATCCTTGCTTCCTTATAAAAAGGATTTTATTAATTATGCCAATGCATTACCATTAGGGAAAAAACTATTTTATTATTTGAATACATCAATACAAAAACCTACTTTCTTTCTTGATTCAGATGTGTTGTTTTACAATAAGTCTTGTTGTTTATTAAATTTAATTAAAGAAAATTACAACGGCTGGTTTTTACCGGACAGCGAGTGGGGAAATTTGGATCCTCGTTATATTGAGAAAACATCTCCTCAACATTACCAAGTAAACAGCGGATTGTTCTTGATTAATAAGGAGCTTGATAGCTATGTAGAAGGCCTATCCTTCCTTAGTGCATTGGGCCCAAACTACCACTATTTTAGCGAGCAAACTGTTGTCCATATACTATTGACTTTCAATAGATTTATGCCTTTAGACCCCAGAATATTTGTTTTAGATTCGGCAGACCAGTTTGATTTTTCGTATCGTTATACAAGGGAAGGTATGGCTGTCAGGCATTATACAGGACCTGTACGCCATAAAATGTGGCAGCGAGATTGGAAGTGGCATCTTTCACTTACTTAGTTATAATACTAAATGAAAAGAGGTATTTATCTAGTGGCTAATAAAAGAAGCCAGGACATGTGTGAAAATCTTCTTTATTCGATAAGGGCGAGTGGCTGTACGTTACCAGTACGGTTGATCCATTTTGGCGGTGAAGCGGTTAGTTCTTCTTACATTCTGAGCCAAGTCGAGTTTTTGCGTTATGAGCATTTTCCTGACGAAGCAAAAACTTTTATTGCGAATATGAGGAGTGTTTTGACCGATTGCCCTTTAGGTTTCCTCTACCGGTTTTTAGGTTGGTTCTCAGATTGGGATGAATTTATTTACGCTGATAATGATATTGTAGCTCTCTGCAATTGGGAAATCCTGTTTGAACACCTGACTAACTTTGATTTGGTTCACGCCGATGAAGAGTATATTACTAAAGGAGCATTTAACTACGATAGGCCAGATTTACTCCAAGCTATGTTTGGAGATTCGGTGTTAGAATCTGCAATTACTGCTGGGCATATAGCTGTAAAGCGCAACGCAAAAATGGTAGATGATATCAATGAGGCGGTTGCCTGGTTTAAGAAATATCCACATATACCTAAAAAGCATGACCAATCACTACTCCATGTAGCGGCAATATTAGGGAAATGGAACAATTTAAATCTTTGCAAGCCTCCTCATTATTGGCTTAGCTCTTGGGCCGGGGATTATAAGAATTCACTTCAATTAATTCAAGCAATTCAGAATAATGGCTCTAAGATCAGTCACCTACATTATTCTGGTAGCACCCCAAAGGGAAATTTAGCCATTCAAGATTTACTCTTCTCAGTCGATAGCGACAATGCAAGACTAAGGAAAATAACTTTTGTAGGCTCAAAGTTTTTGTCCGGGTATTTATCCGGGCAAGAATCATTTAACAATCAGTATGCCAAGGTGAAGAGGTACTTTAAGAGAAGAATGAAGTGACTTTAATTCATCACAAGCGGAAGTGCTCTAAGGTATATGAGCTGGATTGCATAGTTTTGTTAGACTACTCACGAAGTAGATGATACTGTATGATTTCAAGTATATGTACTCTGTTTGAGGGCCATTATCACTACGGCGTAGCCGCTTTGACTAATTCCCTTTATTCCCAAGGATATCGTGGGGCCGTTTACGCAGGCTATCGAGGTAGTTTACCAGCTTGGACGGCCCCTGCTCAAGAAAATCCCTCACTAAACTGGCCAGGGGGAAGCACACTGGCGGTCGCTGCCGAATTGCAACTACACTTGCTTCCACTCGACACGGATTACCACCTTACTAATTACAAACCGGACTTTATGCTGCGAGTGTGGCAGCAGATGAGCACCTCAAATGCATTGTTTTACTTCGACCCTGACATCATTGTAACTGTTCCATGGTCGCTCTTTGAGGAGTGGGTTGGGTGTGGTGTAACGTTGTGCGAGGATGTCAACTCTCCCCTTACTAAGCATCATCCCGTCCGGACTGCCTGGCGTCGGTATTTCGCAACTAAGGGGTTTGCACTCCGCTTTAAAGAAGCTATGTATGTAAATGGCGGATTCGTAGGAGTACGGGAAGAAGATAAAAGTTTCTTAATGCTGTGGCAATCCTTACAGGAAGCAATGGCCCCTGCTATAGGGGGACTGAATCGATCAGCTTTTAAAGGCCCTGAAAGCTTGCCGCTCGCCCCTTTTGGGAAAACCGATCAAGACGCGCTTAATGCCACAGTAGAGGCTTGGGAGGGTACAACTAGCCTGATAGGCCAAGAAGGCATGGCCTTTAAAGCGGGAGCGCGGCTTATGTCGCATGCACTCGGATACTCAAAGCCTTGGCTCACAAAGCCCTTAATGCAAGCTATTTCTGGCCGCTTGCCCCGACTGGCCGACAGAGACTACTGGCAGTCTGCTAATGGGCCCATCTTGTCACAACCAAACGGCTTAGTTCGGCGGCGCCAGTTGGCTATACAAGTGGCTGCTTTGATTGGGCGGTTTTACAGCCGAAAATAACAGCCGGAAGTAAAGACGGGCAGGTATCTGTTAATTATGGGGATAGGTGAGCTTAGGAAAGCTACTACTGCTATCTGTATCATTGGTTTTCCTACAAGCATAATAATGAGCTACTTTTTACAACAAGGCATATTTGTGATGCGGTTTCGCTATTGGAATTGGATGCAAGGAGCGGTGCGCAAATTCTGGTACGTTCGGTTGGGCATGCAGATTGGCCGCGGGACGATCTTGCCAAAGGTTTATATTACGTGGCCGCACCAAATAGCCATTGGGGATTACTGCACGTTGGAACAGAGTATATATTTTAAGTTCGATGGTCTTTGGCAGGCTGGTCCTTCTATCCGCATTGCGAATCGCGTCTTCATCGGCTCCGGGTGCGAGTTTAACATTACCAAAACCCTTACCATTGGCGATGATGCCCTCATTGCGTCAGGGTGCCGGTTTGTAGACCACGACCATGGCATTCATCTAGGCACTTGCATGCGCAACCAACTTGGTCGCGAACAAGCCATTACCATTGGGAACGACGTGTGGCTAGGGTGTGACGTAGTAGTATTGAAGGGTGTTACGATCGGAGACGGAGCCGTAGTAGCGGCGGGGGCGGTCGTCACAAAATCCATTCTTCCGTATGAAATCTGGGCTGGAGTGCCTGCGCGTAAAATTGGCCAACGTACTTAACTCATGAAAATCGCGTTTCTATGCGGCTCCCTCGAACCTGGCCGGGATGGTGTAGGCGATTATGTGCAACGACTGGCGGCGGAACTGCTACATCAAGGTCTCGAAGTAACAGCCATAGCCTTAAAAGACCAACACGCAACACAGGAAAATTTGCATAATCAGCAAGTCGCGGGAAGCACCTTTCCTATCCTGCGGCTGCCCGCTACTTGGTCGTCAAACCGACGATATAAGCGAGCTCGGCAATGGATAGTCGAGTTCGACCCCGATTGGTTGAGTTTGCAGTTCGTACCCTTCTCGTTTCATTCTAAAGGCCTACCATTCGGTTTGCCTAGGCAACTGGCTCGCTTGGGCAAAGGGCGAGCTTGGCATTTAATGTTGCATGAACTGTGGGTAGGAATGGACGTAGCTGCCTCAAGGAAGCACATCCTATGGGGAATGGTACAGCGCCAGTTGATCAAGTCTCTCATAGCGTGCATCGGGCCAAAAATTATTCACACTCAAACGTTGCTTTACCAAGCTCAATTGGCTAAAGTTGGCTTTTGTAGCCATTACTTACCGCTTTTCTCAAATATTGCGGTCCCCAGTAATCGCCCGAAAAGGGCAATCGCCCAACAGTTTGATTCTAACGTGTCAACAGAAGCTACCATTCGCTTAGTTCTTTTCGGCACCATTCATCCAGGAGCGCCGGTGACGCAATTCGCTCGTGATGCCGCGCGCTACGCCCAACAACATACCGTCTCGATTACTCTAACACTGGTCGGACGCTGTGGGAGCGAACAGGACCATTGGGCAGCTAGTTGGCAAGAGGTTGGTTTACCGATAGAAATATTAGGTGAACAGACACCTAACCAAATTTCGCATGTATTGCTGAATGCTTCGTTGGGTATTGTTACAACGCCGGCTTGGCTAATCGGAAAGAGTGGTACTGCAGCAGCGATGCAGGAGCACGAACTGCCTATACTTTGCGTGGCTCCACCTTGGTTCCCCAGAGGAATCGACACATTGACCCTTCCTAAAGGAGTAAAAATATACGAGGAAGGTAACTTTAGTGATTATCTTTTTAAAAGAGTTAATCCAAACAGCATTCATAATGTGTCCGTTATTGCTTCTCAATTAGTTAATGCATTACTAAAAAATATTTAGCATGGCAAGCCTTCGTTATTTATGGAAGCATAGAGCCACCTTTTCTATAGCTTCAAAAAAATTTTACTGGGCTTGGGGGAAACGCATCTTTTCTTTCGCCGAACTGGTGAGGCGTAATCGCGCGCGAGTGAAACTCACTCAGCAAGGTGCGAAAATTCATGAAACGGCTGAAATAGGGCAAGCAATAGTGCAGGGAAATAAAAAAAAATTGATTATAGGAGCTTTTTCTTCTATAGGAAAAGTTACTTTGGCCTTGCACTGTTCAGTGAAAATAGGGGAATGCGTTTGTATTAATGATGGCGTAAATATCTTAACTGGATCACACGATGTTATGGATCCATTATGGAGGTCAATAAGCGCTGCGATTGTAATTGAAGACTACGTATGGATCGGCACTAATGCAGTTATACTTCCTGGCGTACACCTAGGGCGGGGCTGTGTCGTAGGTGCTGGAGCCGTTGTAAGCAAATCGGTCGCGGAAGGAGAAATCGTGGTTGGAAATCCCGCAAAGCCAATAAGAAAAACTAGAGACATCACATTTAATTACAATCCTTGCGAATTTTTAGCAGCAAATAGAGCTTGGATAACTGGCTAATAGTATAACTCTATTGGATACAATTGTGTATTCAAATAGGCGTGTCAAGCAAGCATGGTGCACGGGCATAGAACATACCAGCAGCAAGTTTTTAATTGCCTAACATAAATGTCTTTATACCAAGTGTATGTTCTGGCGCAATAGTTATATTCATGTCTAATAGTTCATTTTTCGCCATCAATATTTAATCGGATGCAGGTATTGCTTCACCATCCTACCGGTAATGCTAACGTTCGTGCGGCCGCAAGCGGCCTGCAGCAGGCTGGCCTATTGGCTGGTTTTCGTACAACGATAGCCGCCTTTCCGGATAGCATGCTGGGCCGCGTCAGCGCATTGCCCCGGTTTGGTGAGTTGAGTCGCCGTCATTTCGAGGCAGCTTTAAAGGTTAAAACGCAGATGTGGCCCTGGCGCGAGTTAGGCCGTATGGCAGCGTCAAAAGCTGGTTTTGATTCCTTGGTTAAGCACGAAACAGGTTTTTTCTGCGTCGACGCTGTCTACCACAGCCTCGACCGGCACGTTGCGGTTGGTTTGTCCCGGAGTGCTAGACGGCAGAAGGTAGATACTGTCTACGCCTATGAAGACGGGGCTCTTGCCTCCTTTCAACGCGCTAAGCAGCTTGGACTGACCTGCGTGTACGACTTGCCTATTGGCTATTGGCGGGCGGCGCAGCGACTACTGAAACCTGAGCAGCAACGATGGCCCGACTGGGCACCTACACTCACGGGCCTGCAAGACTCCGAGGCCAAACTCGCCCGCAAGGATGAAGAGTTGCGTCTAGCGGACCGGATTTTGGTCGCCAGTCAGTTTACCGCCCACACCCTCCAGGATTTTCCTGGTGTCCTCGCGCCCATTCAGGTCGTGCCCTATGGATTTCCGGCCGTGGGAAAGCCTCGTCAGTATTTACCTATCGGTAACGGCCGACCATTAAAGCTGCTGTTTGTGGGCGGGCTTTCCCAGCGCAAGGGCATCGCCGATTTGTTCACGGCTGTAGCGGCACTCAAATCGCGGGTCGAGTTAACCATTGTCGGTCGCAAGGCTAGTAACTACTGCCCTTCGCTTGACGCCGCCCTGGCCTGCCACCGCTGGCTCCCGAGCTTGCCCCATGCCGAAGTGCTCGCCATTATGCGAGAGCACGACGTGCTGGTTTTTCCTTCGCTTTTCGAAGGTTTTGGCCTTGTAATCACAGAGGCTATGTCGCAGGGTACCCCCGTAATTACGACCGACCGGACAGCGGGCCCTGATCTAATTGAGCACGGCCGCAACGGCTGGCTTGTGGAAGCTGGCTCGACTGCTGCCCTGCAGGGAGCTATTGAAAACTTGCTGCAGCGACCGGAATCGATAGCCGAAGCCGGCCGGGCAGCTCAGGAAACGGCTCGCGGCCGCCCTTGGGCAGTATACGGGCAAGAACTTGCCAAGGCTCTTACTAACCAGCCCTAGCCTCAACCAGCGTTATTGCCAGCTAATTTATAGAGAGCATGATCCCAGACCTGCGCAGTACCGCCAATAGATGGGAAGAAGCTAATTCCCGAAGACCGATCGCAGCAGTTGACACAAAGGCTCAGTGGCTCAAAAGAGCCGTTTGGGCATATTTCTTCCTGTTGATCTTCGAGGGAGCCCTCCGCAAATGGGTACTTCCCAGCCTAGCTACTCCGCTGCTCATCATCCGCGACCCTATTGCCCTGTGGGCGGTCGTGGTGACTTGGCGGCGCGGGATAATTGCACCTAATATCTACTTAACGGGGATGGTAGTAATTGCTGTTAGCAGCATTATCACGGCTACCCTTCTCGGACACGGCAACTTATTTGTCGCGTTATATGGGGCCCGCATTTTTCTGCTACACTTCCCGTTAATCTTCGTCATTGGTCGGGTTTTCACCCGGGAGGATGTCATCAGTATGGGGAAGGTCACCCTGTGGATTGCTATTCCCATGGTACTGCTGGTGGCAATGCAGTTCTTCAGCCCGCAGTCGGCCTGGGTTAACCAAGGAATTGGCGGCAGTGAGGGTGAAGGCTTTATGGGAGCTATGGGCTTCTTTCGCCCCCCCGGCACTTTTTCCTTCACGAGCGGCAACGCCAGTTTTTTTAGCTTTGTCGCACTCTTCGTGTTCTATTTTTGGCTGGACAACAAAGCAATCAACAAGCTATTTCTGGCGGCAGCTACTGCCGCTCTCTTGTTATCGGTGCCCTTATCAATAAGCCGCACCCTGCTTTTTCAAATAGTGATCTCCCTAGTGTTTGTTCTTATTGCCAGTGCCCGTAAGCCAGAGAACCTGGGGCGGATGTTGGTCACGGTAGCAGGTGGAATTTTGGTGTTAAGTTTACTCGGTCAATCGAGTTTTTTTTCCACGGCAACTGAAGCGTTTACAAGCCGGTTCGAAGACGCCAATGAAATAGAAGGGGGCTTGGAGGGCGTCTTCCTGGATCGTTTTCTGGGTGGACTTATCGGGGCGCTGACTGGCAGCGCTTCAGGTCTGCCGTTTTTCGGCTACGGTATTGGTATGGGCACCAACGTAGGCAGCATGCTTCTCACGGGAACGACCGTTTTCCTGATTTCCGAAGGTGAGTGGGGCCGAGTAATCGGCGAGTTAGGTCCATTGCTGGGCCTAGCCGTCGTATTTCTGCGCTTGGGGCTAGCGGCAGAAATTAGTTGGGCATGCTATAAAAAATTGACCCAAGGAGACCTGCTGCCCTGGCTGCTGCTAAGCTTTGGCCTGCTAAGCTTGGTGCAGGGTGGTTGGGCACAGCCCACTTCCCTCGGTTTTTGCACTCTAACCGGGGGCTTGATGATAGCCTCGCTTAGGAGCTTGAAACAAACATAATATTCATTTCAAGCTCCTTAAACTTATTGCATGTTGCAGTTTATGCTGCTTAAGAATTAATAACAACACATTTGAGCTTTATCGTTAAAAGGTTTGTGGTACCATAGCACTTGATGTTTGCTGCACATGAGTAATAGTGTTCGAATAATTTTGATTGGAAATTACTTGCCGGATAAGCAAGAAAGTATGCTCCGATTTGCACATATGCTAGATAATGGGTTTCGTAATGCAGGTTTTAAGTCGGAGGTTTGGCAGCCTACAGTACTATTTGGCAAGAAAGCCCTCAATACAAACGCTGGATTTGGTAAGTGGTTGGGCTATTTAGATAAATGGGTTATATTCCCAATAGTGTTGCGCTGGCGACTCCTTGGCAGCGGTAACTTACGTCAACCAACAGTCCGATTTCACATCTGTGACCACTCAAATGCGCCATACCTTAAGCAGCTTCCCATTGATCAAACAAGCATTACTTGCCATGATGTGTTAGCTATTCGTGGCGGTCTAGGCCACGTAGATACCTACGTAACAGCTTCCCGGTTTGGCCAAATTCTGCAGAGATGGATTCTCAATAGCTTGAGTCACGCGAAGAGACTAGCAGCTGTCTCGCAGCTCACGTTCGATCAGCTGCAAGCTCTAATTCCTCCCCACCCGAAGCACAAGGATTGGCGAGTAATTCATAACGCATTCAACGCGGAATTCTGGCCTATGGACGCAAGACAGGCTAGCTCATTGATAAAGCAAACTGAACTTGATTTGAACGTGCCATTTTTATTACACGTCGGGTCTGGACACCCCCGTAAGAACCGTTTGCTCTTGCTCGACATGGTGGCTATATTAGGCAAACAGTGGCAGGGCAACATCTGCTTTGCGGGCGAAGCACTCGATTCGACCTTGCTAGAGCATTCGGAAATTTTAGGCTTACGTCAGCGAATCATTTCAATTGTAAAGCCTGACCACCACGTACTTGTGGCCCTTTACAGCACTTGTGCCGCCTTCGTATTCCCTTCCTACACGGAGGGCTTTGGGTGGCCAGTTATTGAAGCCCAAGCTTGTGGCCGCCCCGTTATTGCTAGCAATGTGGCGCCAATGCCCGAAGTAAGTGGGGGCGCCGCGTTACACGCGGCGCCAACGGATGCCCAAGCCTTTGCCGATGCTTTCCTATCCCTAATAGATGATTCTAAGCGGACTAATTTAATTGCAGCAGGACTTGCAAATTGTCGGCGCTTCGAGCTTAACCATATATTAAGCGCCTATCTTGAGCTGATTATGTAACAGTACTTAAAGTCAATAAATGAAAGTGTAATTGGTTATGAGTGTATCAATTAAATAATTTGTTTTATAGCCATACGAATTCATTTTTTCAAACATCAAGTGGGCTGGCATTTGAAATTCATGTTTTGTAAGTCTGGTGCTGTTAACAAGACTATATACTGAGATTGTGCAAATACAATTAACACAGAGCGATTATCCATTGGCGCTATCTATAAATTACGGATTTTGATACAAGTTCTTGACACTATTTTTAAGAACCTAAAAAATAGTGCGCCGATTACCTTCAGTGATTATGGCTTTTTCATACCTAACTTAGCTCTAATAGGTATCGCAACTTTGCTTATATATTTGGTGCTCAGTGGTGTTTTTTGGCTCAACTAAACTTACTTAAAAGATTGGATATTTCACGGCAGAGTACTAGTTGATGGAATAAATAACATTGTCAGAGCAAAGAAATATTTTACCTCATCCAGCGATTTCGTATGAAAGCAACTGTTCTTTAATAAATTGCAGATTCTAGCCTTGATAAGGGTATTCTTCCAAGGTGTACTGCTCCGGTAAGACCATGAAATTGTTGCACGTCATTGCTAGCATGGACCCCAAATTGGGAGGAGTGAGCCAGGCAGTTCGAACCACCATCGCAGGCTTGGCCGAATTGGGCATCCACAATGAAGTAGTGAGCCTAGATGCGTCTGGTAGCCCAGTGGACCCATTTCCACTGCACGCAGTTGGGCCTGGCTACGGCCCCTGGAGCTACAGCCCGAAGCTCCTACCTTGGCTGCTCGATAATTTCGCTCGTTTCGATTCTGTACTCCTTCATGGATTATGGCTTTACAATGGATATGCATTACGCAAAGCCCTGCACCGTTTTCAAGCACAGCAGGCGGCTGCAGGCTCGGAAATCATCCCTGTGCCTAAGCTCTTTGTGATGCCGCATGGTATGCTGGACCCGTACTTTCAGCGGGCCACGGGTCGCAAACTTAAAGCTTGGCGGAACCAGTTGTATTGGCAACTGGTCGAAGGTGCAGTTGTCAACGAAGCCGCCGGCGTGCTTTTTACCTGCGAGACTGAGCGTTTGCTTGCCCGTGAGCCATTTGCGCCTTACCGCCCCCACCAGGAACTAGTAGTAGGGTTAGGGGTTGAACCGCCACCCTGCGATACCCCCGCCATGCGAGTTGCCTTCGCTGCCAAGTGTCCGGCCTTGCAAAATCGCCCTTACCTGCTTTTCCTCAGCCGCATCCATGACAAGAAGGGCGTCGAACTGCTTATACAGGCTTACGCTCACTTAAGGATCCACATGGCTGCCTCGACGATTCCACTGACGAAGCCGGCTCCCGTGCTGGTCATTGCTGGTCCGGGTTTGGAGACTGCTTACGGCCAGCAAATGCAGCGGCTTGCCGCTGAGTTGCCCGAAGCTTCCGTCCTTTTTCCGGGCATGCTCACCGGAGAGGCCAAGTGGGGCGCTTTTTACGGGTGCGAGGCCTTTGTGCTGCCGAGTCATCAAGAGAACTTTGGCATCGCGGTTGTAGAGGCCCTTGCGTGCAGCAAGCCGGTATTGGTTTCCAATCAGGTAAACATCTGGCGTGAGATTGTCGCTATGAATGGGGGCTTGGCAGAAGATGATACGCTGCCCGGTACCCAGCGTTTGTTAGAAGGCTGGTGTGAACTGGCAGAGCACGAAAAGCAAGTCATGAGTGAACGCGCTCAAGCAACGTACCGCATGCATTTCGCCGTGGGGCCAGCAGCAGCGAAAATGGCAGCGGTCTTATATTAAAGGCTTTATCTTTAAGGGTATGGGCTGCCACAAATGATTTAAAATTAACCGACATGGTAGATTAGAAAGCCAAGATACTACCGAAGGATTTCTGTGTTAGGAAACAAGGCGGTTTTATAACCTCGTTCTGTTTATTTGGGTATCGGGTGTATAGTAGGCCATAACTATAGTTTAATTTTAAAATGAGCACTAATGTTGATACCCATACGGGCCCGTCTTTTTCGTTGCGCAACCGCCTTGCAAGAGTTGTATGGGGAGTGTTTTCATTCCTGCTGTTTCGCCTTTCTCCAAAACCTTTGCACAGTTGGCGCTCCTTTGTGCTGCGGTGTTTTGGTGCCAAAGTTGGCCAGGGAGTGCATGTGTACCCAGGCGTAAAGATTTGGGCTCCCTGGAACCTCGAATTAGCCGATGAATGCGGAATTGCGAGTGGGGTCACGCTATACTGCCAAGGGAAAATCACAGTGGGTTACCGGACGGTTATCTCTCAAGGAGCCCATTTGGTCACGGGAACCCACGATTATTCCGATTTGGGGTTTCCACTCGTCACCAAACCCATCCAGATCGGCGAACAAGTCTGGATTGCGGCCGAGGCCTTTGTTCACCCCGGGATCATTATTGGAGATGGTTGCGTGATAGGTGCCCGCTCTGTTGTGACCAAGAATATGCCCGAGTGGATGGTTTGTGCAGGTCATCCCTGCATACCAATTAGAGCCCGGATAATTGCCTGAGCCAGTCACCACCGCGTAGCACTATGGTAAACGTCACAACTTGGTTGCTCATATGGTCCTAAAGCAGAGCATAACTTAGCCCAATCATTAGGTTTGGTAAATGCCAAATCTGATACCGATATTAGATTTATAATGAATGTTCCCCTTGATTTAACTATTGCTATTCCTGTAAGGAATGAAGAGCGTAACCTGCCCGACTGTCTCAAAGCTATTGGCTCTGACCTAGCGTCAAGGATAGTAGTGATTGATTCAGGGAGCACCGACAGAACTGTCGAAATTGCGCATAGCCTTGGCGCCGAAGTGCTGAATTTTGAGTGGGATGGACGCTTCCCCAAAAAGCGTAACTGGTTTCTGAGAAATTACGCATTTACTACAAAATGGGTATTCTTCCTCGATGCCGATGAATACTTAACCGAGTCTTTCAAAACGGAAATGCGGGAGGCGTTAAAAAATAGCACCAAAGTTGGGTACTGGCTGAACTACACCATTCACTTTTTAGGCAGGGAGCTTAAAGGAGGATATCCGCTACGAAAGCTGGCCCTCTTTCAGGTAGGCTCGGGCGAATATGAGCGAATTGATGAAGACCAGTGGAGCAAGTTAGATATGGAGGTGCATGAGCACCCTATCCTGGACGGGGAAATAGGCGTAATTCGTAGCAAAATTGACCATCAGGATTTCCGAGGCGTCTCGCACTACGTAATAAAACACAATGAATATGCCGGGTGGGAAGCCGCCCGATTCCTCAAATTAACGGGAAATAACTTACAACCAGCAGCAAAGTTGACCTGGAAGCAGCAGTTAAAATATCGTATGATGAAGAGCATATTTATGGGTCCAGCTTATTTCTGTGGAAGCTTCTTTCTTTTGGGTGGTTTCAGAGATGGGGCAAGGGGTTTAGCCTTCGCCATATTAAAAATGTCTTACTTTACTCAAATATATTGCAAATTACGTGAGAAGTAAATCAACTCTTTTTGCCGCACACTGGAAAGGGTTTCTCAAGCTTTTGGTTTCTATATCGTATTCCTGTTTACTGAGCTATTTAGTCTTTTTTGCCAGAAGGAGAAGACATATTAGTGAGCGGTTGATAAATGAAATTCCGCTAAAAAACACGTTCAAAGACTTTGTAAAACTAAATCTCAATTCTGACAAAGAGCTGTATCATTTTTATACTAATTTAATAGGAAATATAATTATATTCATTCCTGTTCCAGCAATATTTATCTTGTTTAAAATAGAAAGTTCCAGAACCATTCTATTCCTATCATTCTTACTTAGCCTTTTTATTGAATGTATTCAGTATGTTTTTAGAATAGGAGTGGCCGACGTTGACGACATCATTCTGAATGTTATGGGTTCAGCATTGGGTTTATTACTTATATGCCACTCGGGAATAGGAAACTGTACGATAGCAAATTCAGACTCATAAAATTAGGTAAAGCTTTATATGAGCAATTCCAATAGATCAAAAAGTGGTTTCTGCTTTTCTGTCTTGAATTGATTAGGTTATCGATGAGATAATTTATTGATCAGCTTAGGTCGTTAATGATGTACAGTAATTAAGTAGTTTGGGGACAGCCAATTAAAAAAGGTATAAACTTTATCTGTTATAATAACTTCATTTGAATGTTTTAATAATACTCCTAATCCCTTATGCCGTGCTCTTCATTAGTACATGTGGCTAGGAAAACAACCCGGAGCCTACCGGCACACCGGCTATTGCAGGCAAATGGGACTTGGAAGGTATCAGCATACAAATAATCGACCTTAATAGACAAGGCAACAGCCTTCGTCCTACCACCAGCGACAACAATGCGAACATGAGTGTTGATAAAGCCCCAGATGGCACTGTAACCAGTACATTTAGATACGTTTCGAACGGTGCTGAAGACTTATAAACAATTAGCGGAACTACCCTTTCTAATACGTATCCCGGCACTACTTATTATATCGGCCTACAGCAACAAAGTATGTGGACTTGTGAAAGAAATTAGCGGGTATCGATATCACCCGCCGCTCTTATCCGAGCGCCGTTAAAGACGACAAATGGGCGTTTTTGCTGCCGTTTCTACTGCTGGTGCGCGAAGACGTGGCGCAACGGTAGCGCCTAATCCGCGAGTTATTTAACGCCATGAGCTACGTGGCGCATACGAGTTCTACGTGGCTCAACTTGCCCACGGTTTGCTGCCCTGGGCCACGTGCTCCAGCAATGAGCTTGCTTGCGCGACGCCCACGTGATCGAGGGCCTGACCGACGACCTGCGCCAGATGCTGCGCCATAAAGAAGCAAGGTCTGCCGACCCCTTGCGGTGATTTCCAATTCGCGCACGCTGCAGAGCACGCCCGAGAGCGGGAACCGGGTGGGCTACGACGGGGCCAATCGGCTCAAGGGCAGCAAAGTCCAAGCCCGGCCGCCTATTAAACGGGGCAGCGCTGCCATCAAACGCCACCAGTCGAGCCAGCTCAGTAAGTGGACGTACGCGAAGGGTCTAGCCGGCACAGAAAGCGCTACGCTAGGCGTCGGCTGCAGTCAGAATCGTCGGCTGGGACGTAGGTATAGCGATACCCGAAGACCTAGTTAAGAAAGCCTTGCGCCTGGCTGAGCGACGCCCCTCGATTCAACATCATGACTGTATCAGGCAATACTGCGGCAACTCCTACCGGTGGCAGCGCACGGCATAGTGATCTTGCGCTGCCGCCGCGGTGACTGTTACGACAACGCGCAAGCTGAAAGCCTTTGATCCCGCTTCATAACGGAGGCGCTCGAACTGTGAGCGGGCCGTTTTTGCCGACTATACTAATCACTATTGTCATAAGTGTATGCATTCCAGTATTGACTACTCAACTCCTTATCTTGCCTAACAACTTCTCCAACTTAAGTTCTAAAATTATCAATCCTAACCGGCCCACCCCACAACCAAGGCAAGGCGGTAGTGTTAGAAGTCAAAGAAGTTGCTATCATCGGTTGGCTATTCAATAGCCGGGCGGTTCCGGTCGCTGTTGGCTTTGCTGTTACAAGTAGCGTAGACTTGGCAAAACTCGTGACTATGAAACACGTTGTCTGTATCAACAAACAGTTCGATCATGCCAATACTCGCCGCTTTAGGCAAGAGACAGAATTGCTTAGATAATGCCGCCAGCTCAAAGCTGTTTTGGTGGTTGGCTGCAGCGTGGCACAAGCCAAGGGCTAGCCCCGGTTGTCGGTCAAGGATAGGGCAATTACAGTGAAGTATTTTACTCCTTTAATAGATGATGGTAGCCCCTCGGTTTTGGCTAGTATATGTATGCTGTCAAGTTGCAGGGTGGAACAATACAAAAAGAATTTGTTCAAACACGATATGCTCAAACCAACAACTAGCCACAGTCTGTACTTCGAGTTAAACGTTGAAGATGGAGCACACCCCTTGCCATGTCAAAGCCGACCTAATAAAGACTTGTTTCACATGAATGTATCCGCATTGATAGTCGGATTTGATTTGGTGAAGCATCGCTTCGCGCAACTAGTAGGGGCCATACAACCTCGGCTAGCAGTGCGCAGGTCAGTCAAGCAAGTGAAATCAAAGTTCGTTTCTTATATTTCCGAAGGGATTCCATAACCCGGATGAATTAAAATGGGGCACACCACAAATTTCGTCCTTTTCATGGGAGTTGTTAGTGTTTTTTTAGGTCAGCCTACATACCAAGTGAAACTGTATTGATGTATTGAACTTTATTTTTCATGTTGCAAGTACCGCATCATTCCTGCCGAATCCCTACGTCTCCTCCCCATATTGCGCCTGTCAGCAGCACTATTAAGCGGACTTTATGGTCCGTAATGATTCCCTCTTATAACTGCCTTCCCTATCTGAGACAGGCTATGGAGAGTGTGCTGGCACAGGATCCAGGCCCAGAATATATGCAAATCGCCGTTATTGACGACTGCAGTACAGACGGCGACGTATCTGCGCTGGTTCAGGCTGTTGGAAAAAACAGGATAGAGTATTTTCAACAGCCTTCCAATCAAGGCAGTTTACGCAACTTTGAAACTTGCCTCAACCGCGCAGTTGGGCACTGGGTGCACATTCTGCACGGTGATGATCGAGTGGTAAATGGTTTTTACAAAGAAATAGAACTGCTTTTCACTCGGTATCCCGAAGCTGGGGCTGCCTTCACCAACACAGCTGATATCATGGGGGATGACGAACAGTTAGCTATGAAGCCACCTCATGCCCTCAATGCGGGAATATTGCCAAATTTTCTATTCGATATAGCCCAGCAACAAATGTTGGTTACGCCGTCTATTGTAGTAAAACGCAGCGTTTATGAGAAGCTAGGTGGTTTTTATGGATTTCTTTACGGAGAAGACTGGGAGATGTGGGCACGCATTGCAGCCAATTTTCCAATCGCATACACCCCTAAGTGTTTAGCACATTATCGCTTCTCAACCTTTGGTAGTTTAACACACTTCAATTTGAGAAATGGACGAAATGTGCAGGATTTTATAAAATTAATTGAAGTCATCCATAGTTATTTGCCCCAAAGTCGACGAAAATCAATAAGAAAAGCAGCCTTTCGTAATTATGCTTTGTATTGTGGTTCCATTGCTCACAGCTTATATGCTATAAATCCATCTGCAGCTTTCGTGCAAGCAAAAGGGGCCTTAAGACTGAGTCAGGACATAAAAGTAATTTACTTAGTGCTAAAGCTATACTTAAAGGGTGTCTTGCGCTTAAAGCATGGAAAAGAAGAGTAAATTGCCATTTCATTGATGATTTTTAATATAAATAACAACCTCCCTGTGTGAAAGAGGACTGCTCGTCACTTTTGAGATTAAACGTAAGTGTTATGCATGATAGCAACCAGAGTAAGTGGGATTGGGAAATTACTGCTAAAAGCAGCTGGTGGGGGGCCAGCCCTCGCGAACTCTGGGCATACCGCTTTTTGCTGGGGGGCTTAGTTAGAAGCGACTTTCTGCGAGGCTATCAGCAAACCGTTTTGGGGCCTTTATGGCTGTTGCTGCAACCAATTATGACCACAATCACCTACCTGTTGGTATTTGGAAAAATGGTTGGCATTTCCACTGGGACGGTGCCGCCAGCCTTGTTTTACTTAGCAGGCATTGTACTCTGGAACCTCTTTAATGATGCTTTTACTGGTACTTCCTCCATCTTTCGAGACAACGCCCACCTATTTAGTAAGGTTTACTTTCCCCGCCTTGTTATCCCTTTTGCTCAGCTCAGCAGTCACCTAATCAGCTTTGCCATTCAATCTCTGTTTTTGCTGGTGCTGCTTATTTATTATCGGTTATTTACCTCATGGGATTCGCACACGCTATTTTGGCTGTTGCTTATACCACTGGTAGTAGGATTGGTATGTGCCCAAAGCTTGGCGTTAGGTTTGCTGTTTTCCGTGCTGACCGGCAAATACAGAGATGTCAAGTTTATTGTAGGGCTTGGTGTGCGTCTGCTAATGTTTCTGACGCCTGTGATCTACCCCGTGCAATACGTAACAGAAAAATGGCGGTGGTTGGTCCAACTCAACCCGTTGACGCCACTCTTTGAGCTATTTCGCTGGGCGATTCTTGGCCAAGGCATCGTGACCATCAGTCAATTGCTGTACAGCACTAGCTTCACTCTCATTCTGCTTTTGGCTTCCCTACTGACGTTTAACAAGCAAGGGGATAAAATAATCGATGTTGTATAAGCCCCATGTCAACTGTAGCTATTCAGGTCGAAAGTCTATCCAAACGCTACCGGCTCGGTACGATTGGTACTGGCTCCTTGCGTCAAGACGTTCAACGTTGGTGGACAACGGCCATCCGTAAGAAAGAAGACCCTTTCTTTTTAGCAGACTCTGCTACTCAGCAAAAGCAAGCCTTATGGGCCCTACAGGATATCAGTTTCGAAGTCCAGCAGGGGGAAGTTTTAGGCATTGTCGGCAATAACGGGGCTGGTAAGTCCACGCTGTTAAAAATTATTTCCCGCATTGTGCGCCCCACCCAAGGTACCGTGCGGGGGCGGGGACGAATTAATAGTCTGCTGGAAGTAGGTACAGGGTTTCAGCCGGATCTAACGGGTCGGGATAATATCTTGTTAAGCGGTTATATCCTAGGAATGAGTAAGGCTGAAGTGCGGGCTAAATTCGACGAAATAGTGGCTTTTGCGGGAATTGAGCGTTTTCTGGATACCCCGGTTAAGCGTTACTCCTCTGGAATGTATGTGCGATTAGCTTTCGCTGTTGCCGCCCATTTGGAACCTGATATCCTCATTCTCGATGAAGTGTTGGCTGTAGGTGATTCTGAATTTCAGAAGAAATGCCTGGGTAAAATACGGGAAGTATCGCACCACACCGGACGTACCATCCTCTTCGTCAGTCACAGCATGCAAGCCATTACCAATTTATGTGATAAAGGTATGTGGCTGCATCAAGGTAAGATCAAAAAAATAGGGACAGCTTCTGCCGTAGTGAACGAATACTTAGTCAGTGCGCAACGTATTCAACTCAAGCAAAAATGGGACGACGCCACGCTAGCTCCGGGCAATGAACGCATCCGTTTAAAACTTGTGGAACTTGTGCCTCACTTGCTTACTCCAGATTCTCCTGTGGACGTACGTACTCCTCTTACTTTCAAGATCGAGTTTTGGAACCTATTGCCAGGCGAAACGTCCTTGAGTATGGGCCTGCATTTGTATACCTATAGTGGAGAATGCGTCTTTGATCGGCCGACTCCTGACAGTCTTTGCAATCAGGGGCTTATTAAAGCAGAGTGCACCATTCCTGGTGATTTTCTCAATGATGGGGCTTATTACTTCTCTTTCGTAATTACCCGTGATACCTCTGTGGATTTGTTTCGTTACGAGGAATGCTTGTCGTTCGAACTAGAGGATTTTCGCGGTGATTATAATTATTATGGCAAGTGGCTGGGTGTCGTTCGCCCTAACTTTCCTTTCAAGCTCATACAAGCCGGCGTGGAAAGTTTCGCTAGTTAGCAGGTGATGTGATGCCATATTAAAATGCACTGTGAAAGTCAATGAATGCTCCTGATTTAGTATCCCTAATTATTCCCTGCTATAATCAAGGTCATCTACTAACGACCGCCATCGAAAGTGTACTGAACCAAACCTACTCCACGGTAGAAATTTTGGTAATCGATGATGGCTCCGTAGATAACACCCGGGCCATTGCGGCTCAGTATTCTCAGGTGCAGTATATCTACCAACCAAATCAGGGTTTGTCGGCAGCTCGCAACACGGGAATTCTGCGAAGCCAGGGCCAATACTTGATCTTTCTTGACGCGGATGACTGGCTCTATCCGAAAGCGATAGCAGTCAATATAAATTATCTGAAATTATACCCAGCATCAGCCTTTGTAGCGGGCTCTTACGACTTAGTGTATTCCGATGAACAAAGGGTCGTCGCGAAAATTCCTCCCCTGTATCCCAATACCTATTCCGCTCTCCTAGCGGAAGGCAACTTTATTGGCATGATAGCGGCCGTTATGTTTCCTAGGTGGGTATTAGACGAGTTTCCCTTTGCCGTGGAATTACGGCGATGTGAAGACTATGATTTATACCTTCGGATAACGCGTAAGTATCAGATAGTTCAACACCAGGAGAGATTAGCTGCCTATCGCATGCATCCGGCTTCCCTGTCAGCGAATGCTCACGCCATGCTCAGCAGTGCCCTCCAGGTTTTGCTGAGCCAACAAGCAGCTTTACAAACTACCGAGGAGATGGAAGCCCTTACCAAAGGCATCTATCAATTTAAAGAATATTATTATACGGTTATCAGCCATAGCATGCTAACCAGCAAAACAACCCCGAGCCGGGCAATCCTGCTTGACTTACTACAGTATTCTCCTTATATGTTTGCTCGCTACTACCTTCTGCGTAAAGCTGCTCCCCTGAGCGCCCTAATCAAACGAGGCACCCCCAAGCGAGCCTTTCAGGTCCTGCGTAAATTAGGCCTGATCAATCACTCTTCTCCCTCTTCGGGTAAAGTTGACTTTGGCGATTTAGCACGCTTAGCGCCGCTCTGTGATGAATTTGGTTACACTCGGGGTGGCCCCATTGACCGCTATTACATAGAGAACTTTCTTCGGAGTGAAGCCTTGGGCATCAAAAACCGAGTCCTAGAGATAGGAGACAACTCTTACACCTTGCAGTTTGGCAATCCGAATAACCTTATTAGTGAAGTACTACACATCAATGAAGGACATCCACAAGCAACATATGTCGGTGACTTAAGTAACGCTCCCCACCTACCTGACGACACTTTTGACTGCATTGTTCTTACGCAGACTCTGCAGTTTATATATGATTTCACTGGAGCCCTCCGTACGTGTTATCGCATTCTCAAACCTGGCGGAATGCTGTTGCTAACCTGCCCAGGATTGACTCCTATTGACAAGGGCGAATGGCAAGAGACATGGTATTGGTCATTTACAGATAAAGCGTTGCGCAAAATAATGGCGGAAATATTCAACCAGGGGCAAGTGGAAGTCAAGTCATTTGGCAACGTTTTCGTTGCTACAGCTTTCTTGTATGGCCTTGGCCTGCCGGAAGTAACAAAGGAACAGTTAGATTATTTTGATCCTCAATTTCAAGTTATAAACACCGTAAAGGCGGTGAAACCGTTACCTAGTGCTGAAAAACTTACTTAATCAGATTCCAAATTACTTTGAACCCAAGGCACTTGTGGTCTTGTATCACCGCGTGGCCGAAGTTGAGTTGGACCCTTGGAATTTAGCTGTCTCTCCGGCCCGCTTTGAGCAACACTTACAGGTCTTAAAAGATTTTGCGCCAGTTATATCCGTGCCAGAACTGCTGGCTAAACTTCACACAAAAACGCTACCCCGCCGGAGTGTCGTTATCACGTTTGATGATGGCTACATAGACAATTTCACCTATGCTATGCCTCTGCTCGAGCAGTTTCAGCTGCCGGCTACCTTTTTTGTTGTTGCTAACACACTTACCCGCTCCCAAGATTTCTGGTGGGATGAACTAGCGCGTATTTTTTTGGTACAACCTATCTTGCCAGCCTTATTTTCCTTAACGATAGGCAATGGTCAACGGCTAGAATTTGACCTTGCAAATGATTGTGTCCTAAGCGAAGATTTATGGGTCTTACACCAGCAGTGGAAAGGCCAGTACGCCCCTCCTCCCACGCGGCGGGCCCACCTTTACCATCTGTTATGGCAAACCTTAATACCATTGCCTTCCGCCGAACAGCGTGCTGCCATTTCCCACATTCGTGATTGGACTAAGGCCACGCCGCCAATCCAGCCGAACACAATGTCGGTAGCTCAACTGCAACTCCTACGGGACAATCCCCTCTTCACAGTTGGAGCTCATACCCTCACACACCCAGCTTTAGCTTATCACTCATCTTCTGTACAAAAGCACGAACTGCGGATGGGCAAACAGCTCCTGAGCCAGGAATTGAGCAGTAATATAGAATTAGTTGCATATCCTTATGGCAGCTGCAATGACGAAACCATAAATTTAGCTCGCGCCGAAGAATTTACGGCCGCGTTCACCACGCAAGCTCAAACGATAACTAGCAACGCTAACCCATATCGCCTAGGTCGCTTTCAGGTTGACAACTGGGATGGACCGACTTTAAAAAAATACATTCGCCATTGGTTTACCTATTGCTAACTGTGCTATGAGTCAGGCAGACGTCGTCCCCAAGGTTTCCGTGATCATGTGTTTCCTAAACATGGAGCAATTTATAACGGAAGCTGTTGAAAGCGTCCTGCAGCAAACGTATGATTTTTGGGAGCTTATATTGTTAGATGATGGCTCCACGGATGGAAGTACTGCCCTTGCTCAGCAATATGCTCATCAACACGCACCGAAAATTGTGTATTGCGAGCATGCCGGGCATCTTAACCGCGGTCTTAGCGCAAGTCGTAACGCAGCACTGTCAAATAGCCGTGGCGAGTTCATTGCTTTTTTGGATGCTGATGATGTATGGCTCCCAACCATGTTAGCCCATAATATGGCCATTATGCAGCAACGAGATGTCGCTATGATCTGCGAAGCGACTGAATATTGGAATGATTGGGTAGATTCTAGTAAAAAAAATATAATTATACCTGTGGGTGGACAACAAGACCACTTGTACGCACCGCCCCAATTGGTACTAGAGTTATATCCTTTGGGCACTGGAGCATCCCCTTGTGTTTGTGCTATCCTAGTGAAAAAAGAGGCTCTAAATAGCTGCGGTGGATTTGACGAGTCTTTTCCGGGAATGTACGAAGACCAGGTTCTGCTCGTCAAGATTTATTTATCAGAGCCTGTTTATGTCTCATCCAGTTGCCACAACCGTTATCGTCAGCGGCCTCAATCTCTCTTACAGACTTCTCTGAAGAGTGGTACGTACATGCACGACCGCTTGTATTTTTTGCAGTGGTGTCAGCTATACTTTTCTACCCAGCACATAACTGATACACGTATCATAAAGCGTTTAGAGCACGCTCTATTACCTTATAAGCCCAATCTAATACACTTTGTAAAAAGGATGCTGCCGGCACGTGTGAGAAGATTCATTAAATCGTGGAGGCAGTAAAATAGTGGCTGTAAACTTCCCTGACCTTTACTTCTCATTGACTCATTCGAAGGAGAACCTGCGGTGCTAATACGGAAAACATGCACCTTCATCTGCCCGCTGACCATATAACATGTCCGTATATATTTTAACATGGACGAAACTAATACTCCGCTTAAAATATTCCGACACTGCCTCTTAGTTTATTTCATCATTGCCCATAACGCATTCTTGTAGTATCGCAACAAATTTCGGGCGTGCGAGGGCTGCAGAAAGCGTTTATATAATTTAAGCTGAGGAAGATAATATCTTTCCTTTCTAGTTGAGTGTAACCGCAAACAAGCTTCAGTCAAATAATGGAATTGCTTATCCTTAGTAAACCATTCTTCCCACGCTTGTCTAGCTAACAGTCCCATGTGTGCAGCACTAGGCTCTTTTTCCTTCAGTATTGCAGGAATATTAGCAATCTCGGCTTCCGACACTCTAATTGAGAACTCCTCCCACTTAGGTCCTACTGTCGGCACCCACTCATCAGAAATGATGACAGGAGGTATTCCCATTTGCAGACATTCATATAACCTGTAGGAATTTGCTGCTAGGCCTCTGGGACAAAGAATAAACTTGCTGGCACGGCATATTTCGGCATAGCTCGCTTGGTATTCCACATAATCATCCTCCGCAAGGGCCCAAGCATCTTTATCTGATGTGTCCCCAAGGTAGACATCGTCACGGCAAAGAGTCAGAATTGATTTTCGGATGGGATGAGTACGCCCAGCTCCCACAAACGAAAACAAATATTTTTTTTCTGTTACTCCAGAGCAATCACGAATTTCTGTGTTCGGTATAAGTTGAACAATATATGAAAAGGGCTGCGTAAAATCAGGAAAGTAGTCTTGCAGGCTCAATACTGGCGTTACAGTGGGGATGAGGGGTATAGTAGCGTAGTTATCGTGGTACAGATAACATTTATGACGGTATTGCCGATAAATTTCATTTTGCAGAACCGCAAAGAAATAAGGATCATGGGCAGGATGATGTTCTGCAAAGATGATGATATCAGCTGCTTGTGGATCTTGTACTAATTGATGACACTTAAACGGATCTGCTTTAGCGGACTCTTCAAGATAGGCGGGCGTAAAATTATTTAATGGGTTACTGGGGTAGGCCGACGTTATAAACACCTTCATATTAGGAGGAATGGAATGTCACTTCCGAATGGTTTCTGTTTACGATTTCTACCCTTTGACTCAGCCACTAATATAGCAGGTGGTCTAGTTGAAACGGACTGGTTGCTAAGGTAGCTTTTGCAGAAAGTATAGTTCAAATCAATGTGACAAGCGGTAGCCCAGCGCCGAGTGCCGGCAGTCGAGGTTAAAGTAAGTGTAGAGGCACTCGGCGTCCTCTAACCAGGCCTCTTCGAGCGAAGTAAACGGCTCTCGAAAAGCGAGCAACTCAGTTTCAGTGAGCTTCATGCGGCTTCGGCCTGGGCTTTGTCATACAGATTACCCTGCGAGCTAAAACCGGGCAAGCCGTCCGCGTCGGTAGTCCGCTGCTTACTGGCGGCACTTGTATTACGGGCCCGGGCCGCATGAATAATCAAGGCGGAGATGTTTCTCTTGCCCGTTTTCTTTCCCTCCCACTCGACAGCAAATGCCACGTCCTGCGCGGCAAACTCCAGCCGGAAAGGCTCGAGTATCTACCGTTTCAAGTCGGCAAACAGAGGGTACAATGCTGCGTCATTCAGCAGCAGGTTCGTCTGTCCAACGACTAAGGAGCGCGTGAAGGTGCGCCCCTCGCTCATGTCGGCGGAGCGCATTAAATACCAGTACAGCCGTTGGGCCGTGGGCGAAAGCTTGAGCAGCGTAGCTATATCGGCCCGCGTAAAATTGACCACCTTAGTGAGCTGGAGCAGGTAAGGCCGATTCAACGGCGCGAAATTGCCCAGTTTTCGCTCCTTACCGGCAGGCAACCTAATATCCGCGACAATACGCGTCCAGTGGAGTGATAGCTCTCTTTTTCATGCGCTCACTTGGAGCAGGTTGATATCTTTTGCAAACAAGTCCCTACACACCCGTCGAACGGAGGCATGCCGTGCCGCGTAGTTACTACCTAGCACAGCCGACAGCGGAATATCAATGGGAAAGTTGCGGTCGTCGCTGTCGTCGGATTTGGTAAGCGCTGTGGTGAACTGCTGCGGAAATAGCGGCCCCGGCGCTACCGCTACGGCCGGGGGGCCTGCACTTTTATAAGCCTACATTGAGCGAGGGCGAGCAGCTACCTATGGCTCCACTACACAGTCAACCAGGAGCTGCTCTACGATTGCCGGGTGCACCTAGAGCAGCAGCCCAGCAACTTGCCCGGCGTGGTTGGTGGCCACCGGTGGTACATGGTCTGCCCAACAACCGACCGCCGCGCCACGGTGCTGTATTTACGCAGCGGAACCGGCATGTTAGCGCACCGCTGCGCCTTCGCCGGGGAACGGCTGTACTACGACTCGCAGCTGGAGAACAAGCGGTTTCGGGGCCTGAGTGCCTACTTTGGCGTTGATAGAAAATGTGAAGCCCAGTACCGGAAAGGCCGCAAGCTCTACTACCGAGGCAAGCCTACCCGCTGGCATGAACGGCTGTTGAAGTGGCCGCGACAAACGGCGGCTACGGCCCCGGCTCTACTGCGCATGTTGCAAGGTGGTTGAGTTGATATACCGAATCTGAGTAAACATTTGTTGCTTTGTATACATAGATTGCAGTTTCTTACAGTAGGTCTATAAACCAATGGTAAATGGAGCTCAGTAAGCAACAAGGGTCAAAAAAGTTAGAGTATATTAATATATTAAGAGGAGTGGCCGTGTTGATGGTGATACTCGTGCACACCTCACAGAGCGTGAAAGGTATTCACTTCATAACTTATGAAATTGCCGCCTACGGCCAAATGGGCGTGCAGCTCTTCTTTATCCTTTCTGCCTATACCCTGTGCCTTTCTATGGAGAAACGAGGGGCAAGCGAAGGATTAATGCCATTTTATTTAAGAAGATACTTCAGAATTGCTCCACTATACTATTTCGGCATATTATTTTATGGCTTTTGCAATTCGGCCTTGAAATTCGATATGCTAAACTTTTCCCTAAAGAATATAGCCGCTAATCTGCTGTTTATCCATGGCCTTTAATTTCCAGCTAACAACAACGTGGTTCCGGGTGGATGGAGTATTGGGGCAGAGATGATCTTTTATGGCATCTTCCCCTTCCTTTTCCAGTTCTATAGGAATAATTTAACTAGCAGTGGAAAAATGATTGCTGCACCTGTGATTGGGCTGGTGGTGTGCTATATGATCGTCCAGACAATTGCCTCCTATACTGGGCATAACACTGGTAACAACTCTTACCTTTACTATAGTATTATCAATCAACTTCCTGTGTTCCTTCTTGGTCTTTCCTACTATTTCTACAGTAAGGCTAAGAACGGTGAGGCTCTGATGCATCCGTTTTTGGTAATAGGAGGCTCCGTGGCATTTACCGGGGGTGCCTTAGTGTTGTTTGTGTATAACTTTCGTATCACTTTACTACCATTTGTCTCGGGGCTGTCTTTTCTGTTTCTGATTGAAACGATAAAAAATGTTAGGGTAACAAAACTAAGAGCACTGAGCAAGATTGGCCAGTTATCGTACTCGATGTACCTGTTCCACTTCGTTTTTGCGTGGTATGTCTCAGGAATTATTTCCAGAAAGCTGCATCCTTACTTAGCTCCTGACCTTATCCTAATTGTATGCTACCTTGTGACCATTGGGGGGACTGCTTTGGTGGCTATGTGGTCAGAGAAGACCATTGAAAGGTACGGCACCCTTTTAGGAAATAGGATGATTAGTAGTATGGAGACTTGGAGAGAGCGTGGTGAGGTGATATAGCTAAGCCTGACAGAGTTGGGACGTGGATTGCAGATGGGTTTCGAAGCGGTTGGATAATGGGTGGCCGAAGGCGAAGTAGCGGCGTTCGGCGTTGTAATAGGCGAGGGGCTTGCAACTACCAATGCCGTTTAAGTTGGACGGAAACGCGAAACGGGCAAGCAGCTAGCTAAGCTCTTTCGCGGAATGGTCCCTTAACATAATCTATGTTTTACCCGCTCTCTTGGAATCGCACCGGATGCGCTTGCCCGCGCCGGCTTGCACTTTGCTGGGTCCGGGGCTCCTACCGTGGCGTTTACAAAAGTCATCCCTTCGCGGTGTTTCGTAAACTCCTATGGCATCCCGGCAGCTGGTTGGGCACTTGGCTTCGGGTCGCTGCCAGTATTTTGCGGAAAGGAGGGTCATAAGTACCCAAGCGGGCCACTAAAAAAATGCAAATAGTTGTTATTTTGACTCCCGCGCAAAATCATAGAATTATCTATCAGAACTATGTCGCGCTCCTGTTCCACGCGCCGCAACTCGGCCCGAAAGCGTTTAATCTCGTCGCGCTCCGCACTACTAGGCACCGCTTCGGTCAACGCCTGACGCTGCCAACTACCTAGGAGGGCGACAGGCTCAGCGCCCGAGCCACGTCCAATTCGGTTTGGCGGACCCCAGCGGCCACTTGGCACACGCACTCCGCTTTAAGGGCAGGCATGTATTCTTTGCGGGTCAGCGGCGGGACGCTGGAAATCACTTTGGTCGACATGGGCAGTGGAAGGTAAGACGTGCCCTAGTCTGTTTTTACTCAACCACCTCAAGGATACAGTTCCTCAGTCATGGGCAAAGGAGGATAAGACTTCTCAATGTCCGTTTTAGCTAGACCACCTCAGGCTGCCAATAGGCAGCAAGCGTTAAATTGGAGAAGCTTGCTACTTATTCTCTGCGCTGTGGGACCGCTCTTTATGGTACTACGGCGGCGGCAAGCCACAGAAAATGTGTGGCTTTACGAGCCCTACGGTCGGTTCTTGCAGAATCCTTTGGCCACGCAGGGCGCGGGGTCACCACTTACGGTGTTTCACTACGGCAGGAGCAACGAGACGGTGAGATACGACGCCCTACTGGAGTTCTATGCGTTGGCCTTTCGGCACGAGTACCCAGTCGACACGCTGGACGTGCGCTATACTGCCACACACCTGCCAGCTGGCCGCGTAGTCTTGCTCTGCGGAGCGGCCGCACGGACAGAAGTAACCACCCACTACCGCACCCGCACCCTGTACACTGCTGACTCGTGCTTGACGCTGCAGGTGCTGGGGCCACGCGAGAAAAAAAGCAAAAATCAGGCGCTATTGGTACGAAGACGACAAGCAAATAGCTGCGAACAACGAAAGACCGTACATAGTACTACTCTTTAATGCCCGTTTACTCATGCTTTTTCCAGCAACTGTTGAAGGTTTTTACCCAACATGCTGATGTAGCGTCGTTCAATCCAAACATGCATTAAGTAAGACAGTAAAAGCACCATGGCAAGCATGCTTGCGAGTAGAAAGTACTTGTCAACTTTGCTGCCCAATTGCTGAAGCACCACATACCCCATGTTGTGATGCAGCAAATACACTGGATAGGTCAGGGCGCCGGCCCACGTTAGCCACTTTGCAGGGCCTAATCTCCTTTTGCTATTGACAATCATCAAAAACACCACAAAGCAACCGGTTACCACGGCGCACACCACCGGCAACGAAAACGGCTGATGGTAATACAGGACCGTCAACTTCATGCCAGCCCTGGCGGACCGTAGGCACAGTCCATAGCTGGACAGCAGCAGTAGATAAAGCTTCCACGCCGCTGCCTGTTTTGTCTGTAGCAAGTACAAAACCATGCCAGCCACAAAAAATGGTGCTTGGCTGGGAAGCAATAAGATCACAAAGGGGATTGGTGTCTCTACGGGACCAATCAGCGCGCAGTAGGTTAGCCACAGCGCCAAAAAAGGCACCAAATGCTTTTTTATCCAACCAAAGGCGATGAGTAAGGAAATCAGAAAATAAAAACTAATTTCATAAGTGAGCGTCCAGTATACGCCGTCAAGGTCACGTATGCCACAAAAGCCCTGCAACATGGTCATGCTAGCCAGATACCTTTTCACGGGGGCCGCCATCATGGGCGACCAGAATGGAGAAGATGTGGTGGGGCCCCACAAGCGGACTACCACAAAAGTGAGGGTACATGCCACCCAATAGGCAGGATATAAACGTTTTACGCGAGAAATAAAAAACTGACTTAACGTTTTGCCTTGAGCCGACATCAAGACTACATAGCCGCTAATGATAAAGAAAAGCTCAACGCCTAAATACCCGTACTTAGAGACTGCTTCAATGCCTGCATACGCAACCGGACTGGCATGGTCGGCATAGTATCCTCGAAAAGTAAAATGAAACAGCACAACGGACATCGCTGCAATGAAACGAAGCAGATCAATTTCGTGGTAACGGATGGGCTGGTGGTGTAATTCCGGTTCCATAGTCGGCAAAGAGGTGTTGCGGGCGCTTTTGTAAAATTGATAGTTTGTGGACCTAGCCAGAGCCAGAAAGGTAAAGTGGCTGATGCTGCATGAGATGTTCGCGCGGAAAAGGAAAGCTGTGGGACCAACCCGATGCTCCGAAAGGTTCACCTTAGCCCCCCGCCATTGGCGTGCTGCCCCCTCAGCAACGTGGAAGAACACCTGGATTTGGTTTCCTGGGCCACCCGGCTGGGAACCACCTTTTTGAACCTTAAAGAAAGCTAAAATTTAGCTTCAATTGCGTAGGTGGATTGAGCGCGGTGGCTGCGGGCCTTCTTGGGCGCGCTGAGCATGGAGGCAATTGGCAACAAAGGCTTCCCAAACTTGTGGGTCACCTTTCAGTGCCCGCCGTAACCCAGGTACCGGCTTTCGCTGGGGGAAAGGGCCTGCTCCTATTGGGCATCCTGATGACCGGGGGCCTGGCACTACGTCCAGTCCCTATCGCTTTCCCACATAAGGTGCCCTGGCTGTTTTGCGGTCCAATCCAGCACGAAGTTAACATCATCTATTTCGTCAATAGGCTGTTATGCGCTGTACTGCACGGCTAGCTCATTCACGCGGCTGTCCTGGATATCCACTGTGTGGCTCACTGACACTGTGGCGCATTTACTAGTTAAGTTGCTCTGCAAAATGCCGGCGCGGCCGGTGGTCTTAATGTCGCGCACCGGCTCCTGCACGCGCACCACAAGTTGCCGCTCGACCGCACGCTGAGCAGCGTACGCCGCCAAGTTCAGCCCACCTTTTCGGACTGGTAGCAGGCGCGGGCAAAGGCCAGCAACTTCAGCTAGAGCAGGCCGGGCAACGGCCGGTCTTTCTCGGTCAGAAATTTCAATTTTCCGCCCCTGATCACGACGCCGCGTTTTTCCCTTAAAGCCCCTTCTCTGACCCTGATGGAAGACCTGCTAGCCGTCTACGGGCAGGCTTACGACCCGCACTTTCTCGTCGTCTTCGACGAACGCTCTTGTGTGCTGCACAGCCAGCCCGTCGAGTCGTTACTGCCCGTGCTGGCCCGACTCGGGCAGGGAAACCGATGGCGAAAGCCAACCGGCCCCGGCGGGAAAGAAGGGCCTATATGCGCCAAGACACAGCTCGCCTGCTGGTGGCCTTCGAAGCGAGTACGGGCCGGCGCATGTTCAAGGTCTCGGGGCAGCGCACCGGATCTGATTACTGCTGCTTTTTGCAAGCCTTGGCGGCAGCTTACCAGCAGGCCAAAAAAACGTGCTGGTGCATGACAACTTGAAAACCCACACTGATGTCGTGTTCTACCAGCTCCGCAGGCCTGCGGCCTTAGCCTCACGCTTCGAAGCGCATTACACGCCCAAAGATGCTTCCTGGCTCAACTTGACCCAGCTCGAACTCACGGCCATCGCCCGCCAGTGCCTGCACTACCCCCTCCCCTCCCAGGCTGAACTGCGCGCTCACATCAAGGACTAGATGGCCAAGCGCAATGCCTGCCGTGCCAACGTTAATTGGCAGTTCTCACTCGAGAAGTCCCGCTAGAAACTCACCTGCCACTAACTATCAGAAAGTTTGTATGGCTAATTCCCCTGATAAGCACTAGTGACTGTTGCATAAATCCACAGTGAGTAGCGTGCAGCGCATTTGGCAGCTAAAATAGACCGACTCAAGTCAATTTTGCTTATATAAGTAGATACTACCTTTGGTTAGTAAGGGTTTTGTAACGCAACCTTCTATTCAGGGGATGTTCAACCCCCTTGTATAAAGCAATGGATAACAAAGTATAACCAACCAAGCGCCCCGCCCAATGGCCCGTTATGAAGTGTGAAAAGATCAAATCTGTAGCACCTAAGTGCAATAAATAAAACCCATAGGAACCCTTACCCAGTACGTCAAAAGTTTTGGTACTTAATATCCTCTGCAGCCAAGTATGTTCCGTTATCAGTCCCCAGATCATAGCAGCAATAGGTATAGGAAGCAGAATATTTGTCATTAGGCGAAGCGCAACAAGATGAGTTACAGATTGAGAGGGGAATGTATATTCAATCATGGCCATACAAATCATCCCAACTACTACTCCAGCACTTCCGAGCCATGTAGCTTTCACGCAGAATCGCGGCTGCATGATACGCCGTGGGTGAGCAACCCAGTAACCTAATGCCATTCCAACAAGGAACTCTACGCACCGACCAAAAAATGTATCGCTACCCATAAAGGTCAGGTTATTCATCAAACCGTAATATGGCAGGTAGTGACTACAAAAAGCTACCAATGCACTCCCGATAGCAAAGAACAGTAGAGGATAGAGATAGATGCGATGAAAATTACGCCTGATACCAATCAATAAAAAAGGGGCGCACACGTAAAATGTTTCTTCAACCGTCAGTGTCCAAGCAGTAGGAACCCCTATCAGCGACAATTCTTGGAAATAGGCACGAGTTAGCGTTAGGTTTAAGAAAAGGACCGTTACCTTGTCTAAAGCTCTATAAGTCGCGGGCCACTCATAGTAATTGCTGATAGGTCGGAGTATCATCACCCCAAAAGTGAAGACTGTCAACAGCAGGTAAACGGGATAAATCCGAGCAAATCGGTTCTGCAAATAGCTCCAAAACCATGGCGCTGTCATTAAAATTCTATTCAGATAGCGGGTAGTAATTAGAAAACCACTCAAGACAAAGAATATATTTACTCCTATGTATCCTTGCTGGATCAGTCGAATAGCCCAGGTGATAGAAGTAGTAGTTCTAAGGGGCAATTCAGGCACTAGATGATAAAAAAATACCATCAGCGCAGCAACGTATCGTAGACCAGTCAGGGCAGGAAAATACTTATTGGTTTGGGGAGCAGTATTTGCGATAGAAGTTATCACTCAAAGAATAAGGTTTAAAGGAATAAGACGAAAAAACTTAATCCTAGCGGTTAGAATGCAAGTATTGATAGATGCGATAATAAAAATACATTACAAGAAGATAATTACTTCGTTTGTAGGGAAAGAACTAGGTGTATAGTCCCAGCGTGAGGTGGGTCGGGTTTCGGGTAAATATAGTCGGGTTCTTTTGCCACTGCGCACAGACGAATTCATGTGGGGTCAGCCCGCGTAGCGTCTTCAAGCGCTTGGCGTGGTTGTAGGCTAGCAAAAAGGCTTGCAAGTGCTCGTTGAGCTCGTCGGTGCTCTGGTAGTGGAAGCGCTTGACGGTGGCTTCTTTGATGGTGCGGTTCATGCGCTCGACCTGGCCGTTGGTCCAGGGGTGAGCTGGCTTCGTGAGACGATGCTCGACACCATATTCGCGGCAAATGCGGTCAAAACTGTGCCCACCCGGCAGAAATTGGTGCGGCTGGGGCGTGAACTGCACCCCGTTGTCGGTCAGCACGGTATGCGCTTTGTAGGGCAGCTTGTCGAGCACGCGCCGCAGAAATTCGGCCGCGGCGACCCGTTTGGCACGCGGATGTAATTCGGCAAACGCCACCTTGCTGGTGCGGTCGATGGCCACAAAAAGGTATTGCTTACCTTCCTCGGTCTGGACCTCGGCGAAATCGACGTGCAGGTAGCCGATGGGGTAGTCTTTGAATTTCTTTTTCGGCGGGCTCTGCCCGTCCTCGTTCAGCGGCAGGCGACTGATGCCGTGGCGTTGGAAACAGCGGTGCAGCGCCGAGCGGGACAGGTGCGGAATCGTGGCCTGCAGGGCGTACAGGCAGTCATCGAGTGCCAGCAAGGTGTGCCGACGAAAGGCCACGGCGATGGCTTCCTGCTCGGCGCTGAGCACCGTCGATACCGGCTTGGGGCCCATGGGCGCATCGGCTGTAGTCGGGCGCTTGCGCCACTTGGCCACCGTTTTGGGGTTGATGCTGTAGCGGGCAGCTAAGCTTTGTAGGCTTTCCTGGCTGTGTTGGATAGCGCGCCGTACTGCCGCTGTTGTGCGGGCGCTGCCGTGGAGTACTTGTCCCATAGGTTCGTGCAAAATTCCAGCCCGGAAAATACACCATCACTCCTTGGGACTATACACCTAG
>NZ_FOXS01000001.1 GCF_900115775.1 Hymenobacter arizonensis
GTACTAAGTGGCCGAGGGCTTCGCAGCTACACTACGGTGTATAGATTTCGTCAAACGCGCAACCAGCGCTTCGTTTTTGTCCCCTTATGTCAACGTTATTGAGGGGTGCGTCTTCCGCGAGGAAGAACCAGAACACACGCACCCCCCGCCAGCAATGGTGGCTTTAGCCCGGGTGTTCACCTCTTCCCATTCCGAACAGAGCCGTTAAGCCCCGGTGCGCCTATGGTACTGCCTTCACCGGTGGGAGAGTCGGTCGCCGCCAACCTTTTTTTACAACCCCCGCGCCCCCCGCCCGCCGTCACCGGCCCGCGGGGGGCGCGCTGCGTTTTAGCTTAGGGAGATTTCCTTTACTTCAATGCTCTATTTTACCTGTGGTATAGCAACTGGGGTAAGATTTGTTCATACCAAGACAATTAACATGGCTGTTGATAGTTTTACAGGCAACTTTTAACTTCATGTATGCTCCTAGGTTAGGCTCTCGGAGATGATAAGCATCCATTAAGCAAATTAAATAATTCGGTATGCAGTTAATGTATCCATGGTTTTTGCTTGGGTTATTGGGAATTGCCATACCGGTTTTGATTCACTTACTTCAACTCCGTCGACCCCAGAGACTCTTTTTTACCAATACTTCTTTTATAAGAGAAGTTGAAATGGTAACTGTTCGCCATAGAAAGGTGCAGCACTTGTTAATACTGGTGGCACGGGTCTTGGCAATATCAAGCTTGGTGTTGATGTTTTGCCAGCCATTCATTCCTGCCACCGGTGTTGAAAAGTCCTCGCCTGGTGTGGGAACTGATGTGCTGGTTGATAATTCTTTCAGCATGCAGCAGCCAGGTTCTATACAATCCTCTCTCTTAAAAGAGGCGGTTGAGGAAGCTCGGGACTTGGGAAAATTAGCTTCTTCGGGAACGAAGCTTAGACTGAAAAATGGTGGGAATCGTCTGATTACATTAAGTGAATATCAGTCAGCACTAGACGAGTTGAAGTTTACATCAAAAGCGCCTCTATCTAATATTGGAGGAATGAAGGAAGGCTTAAGCTCTTCTGGTAAACTATTTATTTTCTCTGACTTTCAAAAGAATGCGTTTGATGGTAGCTCTTTAAAGGATTTGCCTGAGAATAGCGAAACGGTTTTAGTACCCATACCTACAAACAGTATTGGTAATGTTTATGTAGATAGTGTGTGGCTTGATGATGCGTTTGTTCGCATGCGTACCAATATCGGCTTGCATGTAAGGCTACGGAATGGGGGGAGTCTTGCCGCAGTTGACTGTCCAGTTAAGGTTTTTCTCAATGCTAAGCAGGTTGCTGCTTTTAGGGTCACCGTTGAGCCAGGTGAGGCAGTGGCTACAGTAGTGCAAGTGCAGGTCGAAGATGAGAAACTAGCTTTGGGTCAGGTAGTGACAGAAGACAGGCCTGTTACTTTTGATAATACTTATTATTTCACATTACAACCTGCCGCAGCTATTCAAGTACATGAGATTGCTGCTGAGCCTGCATCCCAGCCGCTTTATGGTAATGAGCCCCTATTCAAGTATATTCATTCTAAGCCGCAAAGCTTGAATTACGGGCTTTTGCGACAAGCTGACTTGGTGATAGTGCGGGAAATAAATCAGGTGGATGCGGGGTTGCGTGAAGGATTGCGAGCCGTTGTTAAAAGGGGGGGGAGCGTTGTAATTATCCCTACAGCAATGGTGTCGGCTCAGGCTTCTTATCAGCAATTATTTAAGGAGTTAGGTTTGGGTAGTGCTCAGTGGAGTGCTAATACTGCGACTCCAGAATTGCGGGATGTGGCTATGCCGAATGCGCAGGAACCCTTTTTTAGGGATGTATTTGGTGCACAACAACGTGCAGTGACAATGCCCCGTGTGGCACCGGTACTGAGGTGGTCGCGCACTGGAACTGATATACTGCGATTGCGGGATGGAGAAAGCTACTTGTCGAGTTTCGCAAGTGGAGCAGGGAAGGTGTACGTGTTCACGGCCCCTTTTTCCAAGGAATATTCTGACTTTGTGCAGCACGCTTTGTTTGTGCCGGTGATGTACCGTGTGGCGATGCTCAGCTACTTGAATGAGCAGCTTCCAGCTTATCGATTGACGCAAGCGATGGTGGGGTTGAAGCTGCCGGCTATTTCTCAAGCAACGAATAGCACAGCGGGAGGAGCTGATGAAGTTGGGTTCCGATTGGTGAAGGACAGCTTGACTTTGATTCCAACGCAGCGCGTTTTGGGTCAGGAAGTACGACTGGATTTGCCAGTTGGAATGGATGCGCCAGGGTTCTACCAGGTGCAGCGACGAGGCAAGGTGGTGACAACGCTGGCTTTCAATCAGGATAAGAAAGAATCAGAGCTAGCTGCCTATACGGCTGCGGAGCTGCGCGAATTGATTGGGCCTGATAAGCCCAATATTAAAGTATTAGAGGGAGGCACGGATGGGGCAGCCTTAGCGAAGTTTAGGGCAGAACAGACTGGCCAGCCTCTGTGGCGTTATTTCTTAGCTTTTACTTTAGCATGCTTGCTGGCAGAGGCGTTGTTGGTTCGATTGGCTAGCCGGCGAATTGGCACTGCGCAGGCTAAAGCAGTGGCGTAATAGCTGCACAAGAAATATTTGAAAGAGTGGCGAGCCTGCGCAGCGTAACTTGCCGCCTTAACTGATATTAAGCTGATGGCTGCTACGACCTTTGAACCCAATCCTCCTAAAGCGACGCCGTCTCCTGGATTGGTGACTCGTATTGGGCTGCGTTTTGGAGTGGGAGTGGGTCTGGTCTGCGCGCTTTGGATGGCCGGACTGCAATTAACGGGAAACAATGGTTTCGGGCCCAAGCAAATTATGGCTCAGCTGTTTGTGCCACTAGCGGCGGTAGCTAGCGAGTGGGTTCTGCGACGGCAATTGAAGCCCGAAAAGCCGGGTTTGGGTCGTTCGTTGGGTGTAGGACTGTTGACGGTATTGGTAGCGGCACTTGTTTCGGCGAGCAGTTTGGTTGGCATGGCGCGGGTAGCTGGTGAGAAAGCCTTGGCTGTAAATCGGGCCGAGATACTGGAAATTGTAAGGCACCAGCAGCGGGAGAACCCGAAGGTGAAGCTCAGCCAGCAGGAAATGCAGCAGCAAATTCAAAACGTGGAAAAAATTACGATTGGAGATATGGCGGTTAGTAATTTCACGCAGCTGGTATTGCTAGGCCTGACGCTTGCTCTACCGGGAGGAATCTTTTTGCGGGAATAACTTACCTACTCAGCCATTCTATTATGGAAGCTCAATCGCAACAAGTCACCCCGTTCGCAGTCGGGATTCGCTACGGCTTGGTCCTTGCACTCACCGCGGTGTTGGTGGATTTTCTCACCCGAATTGCTGGCTTTGGCTTCATAGCGTATGGCATTGCTGCGTCGGTAGGGGGGGTATTTGTAAGCATTGCCTGGATTGTGACTGCGCATAAGGCTTTCAAGAACAACAATGGAGGGTTTATGACGCTAAGCCAGGGGCTGACCATTGCCGTTGTGATGCTGTTGTTTTCGGGAATAGTGGCCGGGCTATTCAACTACGTGTACCTGCATTACATCGACCCGGATTTTGTGGACCGCATGAAGCAAACCATGGTTGATTTCATGGAGCAAAACAATGTGCCCGATGACCAAATAGAGAAAAGCACCGCCCGAATCAGTGAAATGAAGATGGGATTCGGAAAGTCACTGCTTGGTGGCATAGGTAACGGCCTATTGGGTGGCATTATCATTGGGTTGATAGTATCAGCCTTCACAAAGCGCAATCCTCCCGAGTTTGAATAAATCGTCTGCCACTTTTCCGGTGGAAATTTCCATCGTTATTCCACTGCTCAATGAAGCAGAGTCGCTGCCCGAACTCACGCGCTGGATTGCGCGGGTGCTGCAGTCCCACGGCCTCAGTTATGAAGTCATCTTGATTGATGATGGCTCCACTGATGATTCGTGGGAGGTGATGGAAGCTCTGGCAGTGGAAGATGCGGCTTTGCGGGGCATCCGCTTTAACCGGAATTATGGAAAGTCGGCGGCGTTGAACGTGGGCTTTGAAGCGGCTTGTGGGCGAGTGGTGTGCACAATGGACGCCGACTTACAGGATTCGCCCGAAGAACTCCCCGAGTTGTATCGGATGATTACGGAGGATAAATTTGAATTGGTGAGTGGGTGGAAACAGAAACGGTATGACCCGCTGTCCAAAACTATTCCGACCAAGTTATTTAATGGAGCTACGCGGTGGATTTCGGGCATTCGCTTGCACGATTTTAACTGCGGGTTGAAGGCCTACGACCAGCGCGTGGTGAAGAGCATTGAGGTGTACGGCGAAATGCATCGCTACATTCCGGTCATTGCCAAGTGGAACGGTTTCCGCCGCATTGGCGAGAAAATAGTGCAGCACCAGGAGCGTAAGTACGGGGTCACAAAGTTTGGGCTCGAGCGGTTTGTGTACGGATTCCTGGATTTGGCCAGCATCACGTTTGTGAGCCGTTTTCGGCGGAGGCCAATGCACTTCTTTGGCACACTGGGGACACTCTCTTTTCTGTTGGGCATGCTGCTCACACTGTGGCTGACCGGCGAAAAAGTGTGGCTGGCTTACCACAACCTGAAGGCGCGCAACGTGACTGACCAACCTTTGTTCTTTATGGCACTGGTGGCCGTGATAGTGGGCGTGCAGCTATTTTTAGCCGGTTTTTTGGCGGAAATGGTGCAATTGAACGGGCCCCGCCGCAATGACTACTTGGTGCGGGAGAAGATTCGTTAAAGCGACGAATTAATAGAAGCTTAGCTTGCGCAGACGTGGGCTTGTAATTATTTAATTCAGTCGCGCTGCTCCCTGCATTTTAATTAATTCATGAAGGTTGTAATTATTGGTCCGGCGTATCCTTTGCGAGGTGGATTGGCTACTTATAATGAGCGGCTGGCGAGGGCTTTTCAGGAAGTTGGTGACGAGGTCCGCATTGTTACTTTCTCATTGCAATACCCGGACTTCTTGTTTCCTGGGCAGACGCAGTTTAGTACGGAGGCGGGGCCTGCTGACTTGGAAATTGAGGTGAGTCTGAATTCCGTTAATCCCTTGTCGTGGTGGCAGGTGGGACGAAAGTTGCAGGCGGAACGACCGGATATAGTGGTGTTTCGGTTTTGGCTGCCCTTTATGGGGCCCGCTTTGGGCACGGTGGCGCGGATGGTGCGGCGCAACGGGCACACCCGCGTGGTGGCCATTACGGATAACGTGATTCCGCACGAAAAGCGGCCGGGGGATGCGCCCTTTACGCGCTATTTTCTGAGCGCGTGCGATGGTTTCGTGACTATGAGCCGCAGCGTGTTGAATGATTTGCAGCGGCTGGGATTTGGCAATAAACCAGCAATGTATCGGCCGCACCCATTGTATGATAATTTCGGGCCAGTGAAAAATAAGGCTGATGCTCTTCAAGCATTGAAGCTGCCAGATACAAGCAACTACTTGTTGTTTTTTGGTTTTATTAGGGCTTATAAAGGCTTGGATATTATGCTGGAAGCTTTTGCAGACCAGCGTGTTGCAGCTATGCCTGTTAAATTAATTATTGCGGGTGAATTTTATGAAGACGCAGCTCCGTATGAGGAATTAATTACACGTTTTAATCTGGAGGAAAGAATAATTAGGGCCACGGATTTTATTCCTAACGAAAAGGTTGTGGACTATTTCTGTGCATCCGATTTAATTGTGCAGCCTTATAAGAATGCCACACAAAGCGGGGTGTCGCAAATAGCGTATCACTTTGAGCGGCCCATGCTGGTAACGGACGTTGGGGGGCTAGCTGAGCTGATACCGAACGGGGTGGTTGGGTACGTGGTAGCTCCAAAGGCGCAGCAAATAGCTGATGCAATCGTGGATTTTTACACTAACCAGCGAGAAAGCGCTTTTACGGCTGGGGTGCGGGAGCAGAAGAAGCAGTTTTCGTGGCCTTTGATGGTAAACGCCCTGAAACAAGTTGCCGGTTTGACTGCGGCAAAACCGGTAGAACTATAGAGCTAATTAGCGAAACCCTAGGGGCGCCGCCGAGGCGTGGGCTTGCTAGCGCAATATGGTTGCAGCCGGAAGCGTGGCCGCCACTGCTTGCAGCACTTTTTCGGCTGGTAGGTCTTCCATGCAACTGGTGCCGAGCTGGCAAGTGCCGCGGTAGAAACACACGCATTCCCGATTGGGGCCCACGATTTGGCCACGGCCGTAGAGGTCGAATTCGTGCGAATTGAAGATGTTGTTCATCAGGATGGTGGGCTTGCGCAGGGCAATGCTGATGTGCATGGCCATGGTCACTTGCGTGACAATGGCGTCCATCTGATGCATTAGGTTGATGAATTGGGGAAGGGGGAAGGTGCCTAGATAAGCCGCGCCGGTGGTGGCGTGCAGGACACGGTTGCGCGCATCTTCGGCCTCGCCGCCCAGAAGTACGGGGGAGTATCCCGCTTGCTGAAGCTGCGTTATGAGGCTAATCCACTTCTCGTCGCTCCAGAGGCGGGTGGTCCAACGGTCGCCGCAGCCAGTGTTGAGGCCAATGCGGGGGCCGCTCGAAGGCAGTTGGTTCCAGTTAAAGCCCTTGTCTTCGTGGGTGTCGAAAACGTATTCTTCGCCGCGGAAATCGAAGCCGCAGAGCTCGAATATTTCTTGAACGTAGGGCATGGTGTTGGCCTGACTCACTTGGTCGAAAAGGCCAGTAAGGAATTTGTGCTCGGCCAACTGGTTCTGGGGCCAGGCCACGCCGTCGTGTGGGCGCAGGGCGTAGCCGAATTTCTCTTTTGCCGAAATAGTGTTCAGCAGGGCGCAGGCTTCCTTTTCCTTGTCGAGGTTGATGACCACGTCGAATTGACGGGCCTGCAGCTGCAGGGCGCTGGCGAAGTCAAACTTTAGAATTTCATCGACTTCTGCCTGTGGCAGGATGGCGGGCGTGTGCGTGAGCCAGGTGATAAAGCAGCCGGGGCGTTCCTGGCGCAAGCGCCGCAGCAGGGGCGTGGTGCGGATAACATCGCCGATGGCCCCGAGCTTGATGATGAGCACCCGGCTGGTGACGGGCGCATATACCGGGCAGCTCTCGCACACGTAGCCGTGCGTTTTGTTGGGACGGCAGGGCAAGTCGCCGCGAAAATGGCGGCAATCGGGGTGAACGGTGAGGTTGTCGAGCAGGTGAGACACAGAAGCGCAGGGCAGGAATGGAAAGGCAAAAGTAGCCAGAAGGACAGCTTACAAGCCCACGCTGAACTGACCGCTGGTGATTTGCTTGGACGCCCCCGTAGCGGTATTGATGCCGGTGAAGGCAAACGTGCCCGTGACGCGGGTAGCTGTAAGGGTAGCAACCACGATGGTACCGGAGCCAGACACCGTGCCGGCTCCGTAGTTAGCGCCAGCGTAGTACACCATTTGCGTGCCCGGGCCACTAGTACTGTAAAAGGCTGAGGATGAGGTGGTATTGCTAAAGGTATAGGTGCCAACGGCGCGCGGCATTTCAAGCGACACGTAGCTGGTGACCGGCCCCGCAGGATTTAGCGTGCCACTGATGGAGAGCGTAGCACTGGTGTTTTGGGACTGAAGCGTAGTGGTGGTAACTGCGGCCCCATCGACGGTCCAACTCAGTCCTGGAGCAGGGTCTGGGGTTGGATTGGTTTTATTATCAGAAGAGCAAGCCACCTGAGCTGCCAGCGCAAGCCCGGCTACTAGGTTAAAAAAGATGCTACGGAAGGTATTCATTGATGTAGCCGCGTGATAAACGCAGCCGTTATACTTAATACAAGAACTGTAGCAGGACTCAGCGACCAACGTAGGTGGCCGGTGTAATGGCCCGCAGCTCGCTCTTTACCGCCTCGGCTACGTCGAGCGTATCAATGAATGACCGAATGCTGTCGGCGGAAATGGCTTCACCTGTGCGGGTTAGGGCTTTGAGGGCGTTGTAGGGGTCGGGGTAAGCTTCGCGGCGCAGAATGGTTTGGATGCCCTCGGCCACTACGGCCCAGTTGGCTTCCAAATCGCGCTGCAGGGCCGCTTCATCGAGTGCCAGCTTGCCCAGGCCGCGTTGCAAGGCGCCTAGCGCAATGAGGATGTGGCCCAGCGGCACGCCCAGATTGCGGAGCACGGTGGAGTCGGTGAGGTCGCGCTGAAGGCGGGAAATGGGGAGCTTGGCCGCGAAGTGCTCGAGGAGGGCATTGGCAACGCCGAGGTTGCCTTCGGCATTTTCGAAATCGATGGGATTGACTTTGTGGGGCATGGCCGAGGAACCCACTTCGCCAGCCTTGATGGTTTGCTTGAAGTAGCCGAGCGAAATATATTGCCACACGTCGCGGGCCAGGTCGAGCAGAATGGTGTTGAGGCGCTTGAGGGCGTCGCAGTGAGCAGCCAAGTGGTCGTAATGCTCGATTTGGGTAGTGGGGTAGGAGCGGCTGAGGCCCAGGCGAGCGGTGACGAAGGTGTTGGCGAAATCATGCCATTCGACCTGAGGATAGGCTACAAAATGGGCGTTGAAATTGCCGGTGGCCCCGCCGAACTTGGCGCCAAACGGGATTTGGGCCAGCAGCGCAACCTGAGCATCAAGCCGAGCCACGAACACTTCAACCTCCTTGCCCAGCCGCGTGGGCGAGGCGGGCTGGCCGTGGGTGCGGGCCAGCATGGGCACCGCCGCCCACTCCTGGGCCCGGGCCGCAAGGGCATTGCGCACCTGCGCGTAGGACGGCAGAAGCTCGCCCATCAGCGCGTCGCGGAAACTCAACGGAATGGCCGTGTTGTTGATGTCCTGCGAAGTGAGGCCGAAATGAATGAATTCAACAAATCCCTCTAGCCCCAACGCCGTGAACTGGTCACGCAGGAAGTATTCTACCGCTTTTACATCGTGATTGGTGACGGCTTCGTGGGCCTTGATGGCTTCGGCGTCGGCTTCGCTAAAAGCTTCGTAGAGGCGGCGCAGGGCCGGAAAAACATCGGCTGATACGCCTTGGAGCTGGGGCAGCGGCAACTCCGCCAAAGCGATGAAATACTCGACCTCGACGAGTACGCGGTAGCGCATCAGGGCCATTTCGGAAAAGCGGGAGGCCAGGGGGGCGGTGGCGCGGGCGTAGCGCCCGTCGAGGGGCGAAAGAGCGGTAAGAGGGCTGGGCATGGCGGCAAAAGTACGGGCAGAATGCAGCGCTGCACTACCCTGCCCTTCCCCGTACCGAACACATTACCCGTATAGTACCTCCACCGTGGCAAGTTTATTTCTGCTTCCCGTGGCCGTTTTTCTTACCTTTGATGGTGGCGAGCCCGCCCACTTTACTGCATTCCGTGTACATATCTCCCTCCGCTAAACGACTTATTTTCGGCATAATAGGCGGCTTAGCCCTATTGCTGCTGGTGGCGTTCGCCGTGTTTCAGTGGAAACGCCAGCAGCTGCTTACCTATGCCCTGAGTGAAGTCAAGGCCAAAATTGAACGTAAATACCCCGTTATTCTTACCCTGGGCCCAGCCGAATTCGTTGGTTTCAAGACGGTGGAAATAGCCGGAATGAGCTTGGTGCCGCGCAACGCTCCCTCCGATACGCTGCTTACGGCTGAGCGCTTGCAGGCTAGTTTGAGTGTGCGCTCGCTGTTTGCGGGCCGACCGGTTTTCAGTGGGCTCGAAATTTTGACGGCCCGGCTCACGGCCCGCAAAACTCCTACCGGCGACAACTACGGCTTCTTGGTGAAGAAAGACAAGAAAAGCACCGTGCCCGTTGACACGACGAAAGGCACCAACTACGGGCTGCTGCTAAACCAAGTGCTGGAAACCAGCTTTGACAACGTGCCCGGCGAAGCCTATTTCAAGGATTTCTACGTCAGCTACCTCACTCCGCGGCATACGGCCATTATGCAACTGCCGGAGCTGCGAATTAAAGACGGTGATATTTCGGGGCGGCTTACGGCCAATATCGACTCAGTTGTAAACGAGCTAGGCATCAGTGGGCACATTGAGCCGGGCGACTACGCCCTCACCGCCCGCGTGTTTGGCCGAGGTAGCTCCATACAGCTGCCCTACCTGCCGCGCCGCTTCGGCGCCATGGTGAGCTTCGACACGGTATTGGTGCGCCTCGATGGCAAAGACTTTGACAAGGACGAAACCGGCGGCCGGCTCAAGATTCGGGGCTCGGTGGCGGCACGCAATTTCAGCTTATATCAGCCCAAGCTGGCAGCCGATGAGATTGAAGTAAAAAGCGGGTCTATGGATTTTGTGGCCACTTTGGGCCGTGGCACGGTCGCGCTGGAGAAGGGCAGCCAGGTTACGGTGAACAAGCTGGTGATGTACCCCGAAATCAGCGTGCGGATGAAGCCAAGCCGGGCCGTTTCCATTAAGGTTACCTCGGCCGAAACCGAAGCGAATGACTTTTTTGCGTCGTTGCCCACCGGCATTTTCGACGAGGTGCGCGGGGTGCGCGGCACCGGCACGCTCACCTACCGCATGAGCGGCAGCCTCGACATGGCCCAGGTAGACAGCCTCAAGTTCGACTCCAGCCTGAAGGGCAACAACTTCAAGCTGACCAGCTTTGGCGAGGAAGACCTGAACAAGCTGAACACACCGTTTAAGCATACGGTGTACAACGACAAGGGCGACTCGGTGCGCACCTTTCTGGTGGGGCCGCCAAACCCCGATTTTGTGTCTTATAACGACGTGTCGCCGTTCCTGATTCACGCCATCACGACGGCCGAAGACCCGCGCTTTTTCACGCACAAAGGTTTCATGGAGAAAGCTTTTGTGAAGTCAGCCATTCAAAACATCAAAGAGGGGCGCTTTGCCCGGGGCGGCAGTACACTGTCGATGCAGCTGGTGAAAAACGTGTTTTTGACGCGCCAAAAGACCGTAGCGCGCAAAATGGAGGAAGCCTTAATTGTCTGGCTGCTCGAAAACATGAACGTGGCCAGCAAACAGCGCATGTTCGAGGTTTACCTGAACATTATTGAGTGGGGCCCTAGCCTGTACCGCTGGCCCAGCGGCAAGCGTGGCGTGTACGGCGTGAAAGACGCGGCCTTGTTTTACTATGGCAAGCGGCCCAGCGAACTTAATTTGTCGGAGAGTCTGTACCTGGCCAGCATTATTCCTAAGCCTAAGTATGCTAAGTCTTCCTTCGATGCTTACGGCGATTTGCGGCGCAGCACCCGCTATTTCTTCCGTCTGATAGCCGATATCATGGCCACGCGCGGCCTTATTACGAACAACGACCGGGATAATATGGCCTACAACTTAAATCTCAACGGTCCGGCGCGTAGGTACATGAACTTTGCTCCGCGTCCGGATACTACCCGCATCACAGCGCAGGCCGATTCAAGCCAATTCGAGCCTCTCAACCTGCTGGACCTATTGAACACAGGAGCCGATGCCGGTGTGAACACCGGTGCGCCCAGTGTGGATGTGGGCCGGGCGCCACGCTAGAGCCAGCCAGGCGCGCCGAGCGCAAAGCTCCACGCGTGCGTGAAGCAAAAGATGCTTGAGTTGCTGATAGAAAAAGAAAGCCCTTCGCTACACCAGCGAAGGGCTTTCTTTTTGAAGCTATTTAAAAATTTAAAACTAACCACAGAGTCATGCTGAGCGCAGCCGAAGCATCTCGCTCGCATCTGTCTTCACGATTGAGTTACTACCCCACGCGAGATGCCTCGGCTGCGCTCGGCATGACGGTTTGTGCTGGGCTAGGTTTTAGGTAAGGCTAATGCTGATGCATGCGGCTTTTTGAAACGCCTAGGCTTCGACCTCTTTTTTCGGCCACACTACCGATGCCAGCACGCTCAGGAGGAGCAGGCCACCCACCACGCCCAGTGCAATGGGCATGGGGATAGGGAAGATGCTTTCGAGCAAAATCTTGGCCCCGATGAACACGAGAATTAGCGAGAGGCCGTAGTGCAGGTAGTGGAACAGGCGCATCATGCTGGCCAGGGCGAAGTACATGGCGCGCAGGCCCAGCAACGCAAATACGTTGGAGGTAAACACGATGAAAGTGTCGCGGGTGATGGCCAGAATGGCGGGGATGGAGTCGGCGGCAAACACGACATCGGTGGTTTCCACCATTATCAACACCACAAACAGGGGAGTGGCAAACCGCACCCCGTCGCGGCGGACAAAGAATTTGCCTCCCTCGAACTGCCGCGTGATAGGCAAGTGGCGGCTCAGGAAACGCACCACCGGGTTATTTTCAGGGTCAATTTCGGGCTCGTCGCCACTCAGGCCCATCCGGATACCGGTATACATGAGAAAGGCCCCGAGTATGTAGATGAGAAAGTGGAACTTGGCCAGCAACGCGCCGCCAATCAATATGAACACGGCCCGCAAAATCAAAGCGCCCAACACGCCCCAGAACAGAATGCGGTGCTGATACTCGGCAGGAACTTTGAAGTAGTTGAAAATGAGCAGGAAGACAAATAGGTTGTCGACACTTAACGCTTTCTCCACGAGGTAGCCGGTGAGCCATTGCAGGCCGGCTTCGTGGCCCATGGTGCGGTATACCAGGAAATTGAAGCAAAGAGACAGCGCTACCCAAAAGGCACTCCAGCCCAATGCTTCGCGCAGGGTTACGGCGTGGGCTTTGCGGTTGAACACCAACAAATCGAGCAGCAGCAGCCCGATTACGAAAATGTTAAATATAAACCAAAACAGGGGGGTATTTTCCATGCGTTGGGGCAAGATACGCCGAGGCTAGCAAGCTGGTTGGGGTATCGGCCGGAAGAAATGATGAATAAAGCCGCCCACTCAGGAGCAGCACAATAACAGAGCGGCCGTTGGTGGCACTCCGCGTGGTTGGGGGCCGCCGTCTCGGGGCGGCCACTCCAGCAAACCCATAAGAGAATGACGGGCCCAAATGTTCTCTGAACCTGCTTTTTTACCGGCTGCCAACTGGCTTGAGCGGCCGGAACCAACTGGTGGCTTTCATCTGAAGCACGCCAAAGAAAGCTTCTTCCACAATGCCTTTCGACATTTTGGAGGTGCCCCGGGTGCGGTCGGTGAAAATGATGGGCACTTCTTTGATGCGGAAGCCCAACTGGTAAGCCAGCCATTTCATCTCAATCTGGAAAGCATAACCAACAAAGTCAATGTTATCCAAATCGATAGCCCGCAACACCTTGGCCGAGTAGCACTTGAAGCCCGCAGTAGCGTCGCGGATGGGCATGCCCGTAACCAGGCGTACGTACCACGACGCGAAGTAGGACATGAGCACCCGCGACATGGGCCAGTTTACCACGTTTACGCCCTGAATGTAGCGCGAGCCAATGGCCATGTCGAAGCCATCCTGCACGCAGGCATCGTGCAGGCGCAGCAGGTCGTCGGGGTTGTGCGAGAAGTCGGCGTCCATCTCAAATACATAGCTGTAGCCGTGTGCCAGGGCCCAGCGAAAGCCGTGGATGTAGGCCGTGCCCAGACCTTGCTTGCCTTTGCGCTCTTCTAAAAACAGCCGTCCGGAGAAGACGCTCTGCAGTTCTTTTACAATGGCAGCCGTGCCATCGGGAGAGCCGTCGTCGATAATTAATACATCGAAAGCTCGCGGAAGCGACATGACCTTCCGGATTATCAGCTCCGCATTTTCGCGCTCGTTGTAAGTAGGAATTAGGACGAGGCCTTCACTCATGGGCTCAAAGATAGGGTTAAGGGGCACGAAGCTGCATGCCCTTACAGGCCTATGGGTCACTATTTCGAGACCAAATAATAATATTTTAGACTTTTCCCGATAAGTTGTCGGTTTGCGACTGCCTACTTCTCAGCCGATAAAGTGCTGGCAACTTGGCGGGCATGTCGCACGCAATCGGGCACGCCCACGCCGGCCCGCCAGTTGGCAACGCTCCAGATGTTTTCGGCTTCGAGGGCGGCGGCGGCGGCGTGCGCGCCCACAATCCGTTCATCGAACTGCGGAATGCTGCGCGGCCAGAAGTAACGGCCTTGCCAACGCGGAGCCCCGGTGATGCCGTAGAATTTGCTTAGTTCGGCGTGCACGGCGGCTTTTTGAGCCTCCTCGGGCTCCGTGGCGGCCGCCTCATACTGCGCACCGCCCACAAACGTGGTGAAGAGGACCTGCCCGGCCGGTACCCGCTGCGGGTAAATGGCGCTGGTCCAGATGGAACCGGCGGCGTAGGCGCCTTCAACTTTTGGGTGCAAGGCTCCGAAGCCATTGAGGGGATGCGTCACGGCCGCCCGGTCGTAGGCCGAGTACACGGCGCTCATGGGCGGGTAGTGCACGGCGGCCAGGGCGGCCGCCGCTTGTGGAAACAAGGGCTCCAGGAGCGGAGCCAGGGCGTATGTTGGCAGGGCCACAGCCAGGTGGGTGTAGCCGGGAGCCGCTGCCAGGCCCTGTGGGCTGGCCAGCTCCAGTTGGTAGGTGCCATCGGTGGCGCGAAAGATGGCCTTGACTTCAGTACCGGGCTGGTAGTTGGTAAGCCGTGCCGCGAGCGTATCAGTCAGGGTTTGCAGGCCTTTGCTGAGCGTGACAATGCGGCGGCGGCCCGCACCCTTGCCCTTCTTGGCGAGCCCGCGCAGCACCGAGCCGTGTTCCTGCTCCAGGGCGGCCAGCTGCGGAAAGGTTTTGTGCAGCAGCAGCCGTTCGGGGTCGCCGGCGTAGATGCCGGCCATGAAAGGATTGACGGCGTAGTCCAGGATTTCGGAGCCGAAGCGGCGGCGAAAGAAGTGAGCCACGGTTTCGTTGGCGTCGGGAGCCGCGGCGGGGCGGCGGAATTCTTTTAGCAGCTGCCACTTGGCCTTGAGGCTGAAAAAGCCGTTGGTGAGCAGGGCAGGGGGCGAGCCGGGCAGTACCTGGTAGCGGCCGTCGCGCAGCACGTAGCGCTGCTGGCTTACGGCGGCGGCATCCTGAATCTGGTCGGTTAGGCCGAGGTCGGCTATCAGTTCTTCTATCTCGGGGCTAAGCTGCAGGGAATTGGGGCCGACTTCCAGCAAATAGCCTTCGGGGGTGGTCCAGCTTTGGAGGTTGCCACCGGCGCGTGGGTCGGCCTCGAACAGGTCGTAGGCCACGCCGGCCTTTTGCAGGTACCAGGCGAGGGTGAGGCCGCTGATGCCGCCGCCGATGATGGCAATTTTCATAGGGATGTAGCAAGAGGGGAGGCGCAAAGTTAGGGCCGCGGTGCCGCGGCTTGCCTGCCCGTAGCTTTGCCCCGATGATAACAAAAAACAAAGCAATATTTCTTGACCGGGACGGCGTTTTGAACGAGGAAATGGGGGACTACGTGTGGAAGCCGGAAGAATTCCACATTTGCCCCGGTGTGCCCGCAAGCTTGGCGCGGTTGAAGGCGGCAGGTTATTATCTAATCGTAGTTACGAACCAGGCTGGCATTGCCAAGAAGCTTTACACCGCAGCCGATGTGCTGGCCTGCCATGCCAAGCTGCAGGATGCCTGCGGCCATGTGCTCGATGCCTTGTACTTCAGCGACGCCCACCCCAGCGTGAGCGAATCCATTCTGCGCAAGCCCGATTCGGGCATGTTTGAGAAGGCCGTAGCGCGGTTCAACCTCGATGTTTCGCAGTGCTGGATTGTGGGCGACCGGTATCGCGACATGGAAGCCGGTGCCAAAGTAGGCGTGCGCGGCATCATGGTGGGCGAATCTGAAGCGTCAGAGTTCACCCCTCGGGTAGCTGACCTGCAGGCAGCTACGGTGATTATCCTGGGTGTTTAGAACATCATGCTTTAGCAAGCAGCTCTGCAAAAACATAAAAAGCCGGCCTTCTCGCAGGAGAAGGCCGGCTTTTATAATTCTAATTCTAAGAACCTACTGCCGTGCTGCGGGCGTAGCCGTGCTGGCCATAATGGGCGAGGAAACGCGGTTGGCTTCCTTGGTGCTGCTATAAGCAGGGCACTTCTGGCGGTTGCAAGCGCCCAGGGTAAGGGCTGCAAAACCAGCAGCGAGCAGAACGAACTTTTTCATAATTTATAAAGAAACGAGTGAGGGATGGCGAGGTTGGCTTCAAAGATAAGCAGCCAACCCTATATTCTAAGAAAAATACTGACGCAAAAATTGGATTATTGGTATCCGAGTATCCGCATCATGCTGGCGGCATCCTGCTCGGGAGCAAAAACCGTGTCAGTTAACGTGCCGTCGGGCGCGCGGTCGAGAATTACGTGCTGAGGGGCGGGAATGAGGCAGTGCTTGATGCCGCCGAAGCCGCTCAGGCTTTCCTGGTAGGCGCCGGTGTGGAAGAAGCCCACGTAGAGCGGCTGGGCATCGGCCGGCTTGCGCTCGGGCAAAAACACCTGGTAGATGTGCTTCTCGGCGTTGTAGTAGTCCTGCGAGTCGCAGGTGAGGCCGCCGAGCTGCAGTTTCTTGTAGCCCTTGTTCCAGCCGTTTAGCGCCAGCATGATAAAGCGCTGATTCAGAGCCCAGGTGTCGGGCAGGTTGGTAATAAAGGAGCCGTCAATCATATACCAAAGCTCCTTGTCATTTTGGAGCTTCTCGTCGAGGATGCTGTAGATGATGGCGCCGCTTTCGCCCACCGTGAAGATGCCAAACTCGGTGAAGATGTTTGGCTCGGGCACGCCTTCCTCGGCGCAGATGCGTTGGATGGTGCGCAGAATCTCGGCCACCATGTAGGGGTAGTCGTACTCGGGCTGGATGCTGGTTTGGATGGGGAAGCCCCCGCCAATGTCGATGGTATGCAGCGTAGGGCACACTTTGCGCAGCTCGCAGTACTTGTGCACAAAGCGGCTCAGCTCCGACCAATAATAGGACGTGTCCTTGATGCCGGTGTTGATGAAGTAGTGCAGCATGGTGAGTTCGAAGCGCGGGTCTTCCTTGATGCGCTTCTCGTAGAGCGGGATGGCATCGGAGTAGCGGATGCCCAGGCGCGAGGTGTAGAACTGGAAGCGCGGCTCCTCGTCGGAGGCCAGGCGCATGCCCAGATTCACTTTCTCGCGCACGTGTTCGTGGTAGTAATCGATTTCGTTGGGCGCATCGATGATGGGCATGCAGTTCACAAATCCGTCGTTGATGAGCGCCGCAATTTCCTTTTTGTAAGCCTCGGGCTTGAAGCCGTTGCAGATGATGTGCTTCTGCTTGTCGACCTTGCCTTGGGCGTGCAGGTTGCGGATGATGCTGATGTCGAACCACGACGAGGTTTCGAGGTGGATGTCGTTTTTCAGGGCCTCCTCCAGCACGAAGCGGAAGTGCGACGACTTGGTGCAGTAGGCGTAGGAATACGTGCCCTGGTAGTTGGTCTGCTCAATGGCATCGGCAAACCACTTCTTGGCCCGCTGAATCTGGGAGCTGATTTTGGGCAGGTAGGTCAGGCGCAACGGGGTGCCATACTTTGCCACCAGGCCCATGAGGTCGATGTCGTGGAAGCGCAACTCGTGTTCTTGCACGGTGAAATCGGCCGTGGGGAAGTCGAAGGTTTGGGAAATTAGGTCGTGATAAGTATCCATCGGTTTTTAAAAGCGGCGGGAAAAGCCGACCTTTGCAGTCGGCGGGTCAAAAGTACCGCCGGGGTGGAGATATAAGGCCAGAGAACAAGCTATTGTTCCGGCGGCTCCCCTCGCATCGTGACGATGGAATAAAGCGACTTGGCTACGGTGGAGCATATCCGCCGCAAGGCAGCGCTCGAAGTTTTTCATTTAACAATAGTATCTAACATTTAACCCCTGTTCGGGAGGCCCATAAGGCAGCTGGAACAACTGTTAATTGTTAAATGACAGGTGTTAAATGGAGAATTTGGAACGATGCACCATACGCTACCCAAATTCCCACCCGATGAAACGCATAAAATTACTGGAAGTACGCTCCGAGCTTGGAGCGGGTACGCGCGGTGCCAGCATGGGCATTGACGCGCTACGCGTGGCCTGCCTCAACAAAGGCTGTGATTATTTCAGCCGGTTCAACTCCGTAGTGGTACCCGACCTGAACCACGTGCTGTTTGATAAAAACCACTTCCCCTTTGCCAAATACATCGACTCTATATACACGGTGCAAAAGGGCATTGCCAACGCTGTAGAGCAAACCCTGCGGTTTGGCGAGTTTCCGGTGGTGCTGGCCGGTGACCACAGCAACGCCAACGCCACCATTGCCGGCATCAAGGCTACCTACCCGCAAAAGACCCTGGGCGTGGTTTGGATTGACGCCCACGCTGATATTCACTCGCCCTACACCACGCCCAGCGGCAACGTGCACGGCATGCCCCTGGCCGCGGCCCTGGGCGTCGACAACCTCACGCACCAGCGCAACGTGCCCGAGCCCGAAACCGAGTTTTTCTGGCGTCGCCTGCAGAACCTGGGCGAGCCGGGCCCTAAAATGAAGCCTGAGCACCTGGTGTACGTGGTGGTGCGCGACACCGAGGAGCAAGAAAATGCCATCATCGATTCGTTGGGCATCAAGAATTATAAGCTTGACGAGTTCCGGGCCAAGGGCCCGCGCCAGGTGTCGCGCGAGATTTACGAGCGGTTGCGATTCTGCGACATGGTGTACATCTCGTTTGACGTTGACTCGCTGGATTCGCGCTTCAGCAAAGGCACCGGCACGCCCGTGGAGCTTGGTCTTGATGTGCCCGAGGCCATTGCTCTGTGCCGCGCCCTGCTCGAAAACGACCGGGTGGTTTGCTTTGAGATGGTGGAAATCAACCCGACCCTCGACAGTGAAAACACCATGGCCAAGAATGCTTTCAATATTCTGGAGGCATCCACCGAAGCCATTGAGCGACGCCTGCGGCTGGATGAGGTAGTGAGTCGGTAAGGAGAATGAGAAAGGCCCGTCCGGATTACCGGACGGGCCTTTCTCATTCTCTTTTTAACGTATAGTTGACCTCAAAACTGCCTAATAAACGCATAGGCGCCCAGCGTGTAAGCCGTGGCCGACGTGAAGTGGTTGCCGCCCGGAATGGGGCGCAGCTCTACTTGCGTGGCGCCGCGCTTCTGCATGGCATCGTAAGCATCCTGCGAATTGAAGAAAGGCACGTAGTCATCGGCGGTGCCGTGGAAGAGGGCCAGCGGGGCGCGGGGCTTCCAATCGTAGATGTCATTGTCGGCGAGGGTTGCGGCCAGGGACGCGTCGGTGTTGTTCAGCACGGCTTGGCGGAAGCCGGGGGCAAATAATTGGCTTTGCTGGCTGGGCACGGGCGCAAATGGGTCGGCCTGCAGGCGAGTGGCGTAGGGCTCTTGGTAGTAGAAAGAAAAGGGCCGGTTGAGGGCGTAGATGCGGTCGTAGGTGCGCAACACCCACACGTAGGTCGTGAGGAAGTTGAGGGGTTGCGTGGCGCCCAGGATGTAGCGGGCAAAGGCGGTTTTGTGGTAAGCCCCCGCGCCGGGCGCGCTGGCGGTCACGGGCAAGGTGGTGGCGTATTTTTCTTCCAGCAGCTTGTGCAGCGCCATGGTGGCGTAGCCGCCTTCCGAGTAGCCGAGCAGGAAATTCTTTTGGTTGACGTCGACTTTTTGCTGCTGGCAGAATTCGCGGGTAGCCCGCAGCATATCAGCCGAAGTAGAGGCCAGCGAAGCGGCGTGCTCGTAGGGGTGCGGCAGGTCTTTGGAGGCGCCGTAGCCCAGGTAGTCGGGCGCGGACACCACGTAGCCCGTTGAGGCCAGCACCGACACCACCGACCAGACATCGCTGCCAGTGGCGTAGTAGGAGGGGGCCTGGCTTTCGCTGCGCGGCTCCAGGGTGCCGTGCTGGTAGCTGAGCACCGGCAGCTGCCCGGCGCCTACGGGCACCAGCACCGCGCCCGAAGCGGTGGTCTCGGTGCCCTCGGGCGTTTTGGTGCGGTAGGTGAGGCGGTAGGCCCGGATGGGGTAGCGCACCAAGCTGCCCGCCAGGGGCACGCCCTGCACCCGGCCGGCCAGCACGGAGGTGCTGTACTCCCCAATGAGGGTGCTGCCGGTGAGGACCGACGCTTCGGCAGCGGGAGCTTCGGTGGTGGGCTCTGGGGAATTGCTTTTGCAGGCCGGGGCACCTAATAAGGCCACTAACAGCCAGGCCAAGTGAAATTTTGAAAGGAGCGGGGACGGGAATAAAGACACGTACGAGGAGGGTTAGCGGAACATAATCAGAAGCCTAACGTCATTTCCTCGCGCAGGCGTTCCGCACCAATGGTTGGGAAGCAGGGTTGAAGTGGCTTTAGAAAGTCAATAGCCGAGCTAAAGAATACCGCACTCCGAAGGGGCGGCTAGGAGCGGTTATCAGGCGAAACCTGCTTTCTTTGCTTAAGGTGGAGCTTCCGTTGAAGACAAGCCGCATTGCCGCTAGTGCAATATGTATGGCCGTACTGGCCTCCTGGCTTTTTCAATTCTCACTGCGACCGGCCATGAATACGCCGTCTTCTCCTTCCAATGCCGACTGGGCAGCGCAGCTAGCCGATGAGCGTGCCCGCCGCGAACAGGCCGAAGGTGCTTTGGCGGCGGCCCAGGCCGAAGTAGCGGCCCTCAAACAAGAGCTGGCCACGGCGGCAAGCAATGCCCAGCGCCACCAAACTCAACTCACGGCCCTGGTGCAAAACCAACGGGCAGGGCTGGTGCTGGTGGATAATGACGAGCAGATTCAGTTTGTCAATCAGCATTTTTGGCAGTTGTTTGGCCTGCCGCCCGTGGCCGGCCCCACTGAGGGCGGCCCGCCAATTCCACACGCGGCGGTTCAAATCCGAGGCGCTTTTCTGGACCCAGCCGCCTTTACAGCCCGGGTGGGTGCCGTGCACGCTGCTGGCAAGACCGTGCTGCAGGAAGAATTTATGCTGTCCGATGGGCGGGTAATTGAACTGGACTACCTGGTGCTGGATAGCCAACAGGCGGGCCGGCTGATTTGCTATCGTGACGTGACCGAGCGCCACTACCGCGAAGGGCAGGTGCGCACCCTCTCCTACATTTCGCAGCAGAACCCCAACCCGGTTTTGCGGCTGACGGCGGGCGGGGACGTGGTGTATGCAAACCCGGCCGCCGAGCCCCTGCTGCAAGCCCTGGCCGCCGAGACGGCAGAAGCTGACCTGCCGTCGGGCATCCTCGCCCTAGTGCGCGAAGCCCTGCGAATTCAAGCGCCTCTCCAACAGGAGTTGACTGTGGCTGAGGAGCACTACTTGTCGACGGCGGTGGTTCTGGCTGGCCAGCCGTTTGCCACGCTTTACCTCACCAACATTACGGAGCGGCAACTGGCCGAGCAGCAGCTGGCCGAGCAGCGGGCGTTCTACGAAAGCGTGCTCGAGCAGGTGCCCTCCGCGGTGTCGGTGCTGGACGCCGAGCACCGCTACTTGTTTCTTAACCCGGTGATTGAGCCCGACCCCATAGTGCGGGCCTGGATGATAGGCAAGACCAACGAGGAAGCCTGTGCGTACCGCCTGCGCCCGGAAGCCGTGATGCGCAACCGCGCAGAAAAGTTTGCCGAGGTGCTGCGCGAGCAGCGGGAAGTAGCTTGGGAAGAAACGCGCGTGGGACCGCACGGCCCACAATACAGTTTGTTGCGCTACCGGCCCATGCGTGGCCCCAACGGGGTATTGCGGGTCATCTGCTCGGGCATCGACATAACGGAACGCAAGCAGGCCGAAGAAAAAATGGCCCGCCAGCAGGAATTCTACGAGTTGATTCTCAATCTGCTGCCGGTTGATGTGGCCATATTCGACGCCGAGCACCGCTTTCTGTTCGTCAACCCTTCTTCGGTGGCCGACCCTGAGGTGCGCCGGCAAATCATTGGCATGACCAATGTCGAATACTTCGAGTTTCGGCAGCTGCACCAGCTCTCGGAACTGGCCCAGAAGCGGGAGCAGTACTTTGACCTAGCGGTGCGCACCCAGACGGATGTGACGTGGGAGGAGATGCGCACGGGCCGCAACCAGCGCCCGCAGCTGATACTGCGCAACCTGAGGCCCGTGTTCAATGCCGACGGCTCGCTGCGGCTGGTGGTGGGGTCGGGCCTCGACATTACGGCTCGCTACACGGCCGAGAAGCTGCAGCACGAGGTGCAGGTGATGCTGCAGGAGCAGCAAATTTTTATTCGGCAGATTCTGGATGCCTTGCCTAATGCGCTTTACCTAGTAGACCCCGACAACAGCGTTTCCTTCTCAAACCACGCCTTTGATGCCATGCTCGCGCACAGCCAGCATTGGAGTGAGCCCGAAGCCACCCCCACCGTGCGGAAAGAGCTGCAGCAGGCCCGGCACCTCACGGAGCTGGTGCGCACCACGCAGCTGGCTCAAACCCAGGAGTTGCCGTTTACCTTGGCCACGGGCGAAACACTGTATTTTCAGGTGCACAAGCGGCCGTTGCGGCGCGCCGATGGCCAGCTCGGCGTGCTCACCGTGGCCACCGACATAACGGCGGTGAAGCAGGCCCGCCAGGAATTGGAGCGCCGCGAAAAGCAATACCACGACTTGGTGTATTATTCCCAGGCGCTGATTTGCACGCACGATTTGAACGGCACCGTGCTCTCAGTGAACCCCGCCATAGAGCGGCTCATGGGCATGCCGGCCGCCAAAATGCTGGGCCGCACCCTCTACGACGCCCTGCCGCCCGAGCACCACGCCTCCCTGCAGGCCTATCTGGAAGGCCAGAAGCCCCTGCAGCAGCAACCCCGCCTGATGACCGTGTGGACCAGCGCCGGGGAGCGGCGCTACCTGCAGTATTACGCCTACCAGGTGATGGAAGAAGGCTATCCGTCCTACATCGTGGCCTCGGGCTACGACGTGACCACGGGCGTGCTGGCTCAGCGTGCTCTGCAGCATGCCAAGCAGGAAGCCGAGGAAAATGCCCAGGCCAAAGAGGCTTTTCTGGCTCGCATGAGCCACGAAATCCGCACCCCCCTCAACGGGGTGCTGGGCATGGCGTCGCTGCTGCAAAAAACAGAGCTCACCGAGTCGCAACGCGAATACCTGAACACGATGCAGCACGCCGGCCGGCACCTGCTGTCCCTGCTCAACGACGTGCTGGACATGGCCAAAATTACGACTCAGCACCTGCAGCTCGACCACGCCCCCTTCGACCTGGCCGTGGCCCTGCAGGGCGCCGGCCAAACGGTAGCCGCGCTGGCCGAAGAAAAAGGGCTGGGGCTTATAGTTGAGCCCCTGCGCACCGCGGCGCCGCGAGTCATGGGCGATGCGTACCGCCTGCACCAAGTGCTGCTCAACCTGCTCTCCAACGCCATCAAGTTCACTGACCAAGGGCACGTGCGGCTCGGTGCCGATGTTCTGCGCGACACGCCCGCCGAACTTAGCCTGCGGCTGTGGGTAGAAGACACCGGCATGGGCATTGCGCCCGAGCAGCAGGGGCACATTTTTGAAGCATTTGCGCAGGCCAGCGCCGAGACCAGCCGCCGCTTTGGAGGCACGGGCCTCGGCCTGGCCATCAGCCAGCAATTGGTAAGCCAAATGGGGGGCATGCTGCTGCTTTGCACCGAGCCCAACGAAGGCACCACGTTTTCTTTCACGCTCACACTGCCCCGGCCCGCCACCACTACCCCCGAGCAGCAGCTGGTTGCGCCCACTCCCTCCTACGAGGGCCTGCGGGGGCTGCGCGTGCTCCTGGCCGAGGATAACCTCGTCAACCAGTGGATTGCGGTGGTGGTGCTGGAAAACAGGGGCGTGCAGGTAAAAGCCGTCAGCAACGGCACCGACGCGCTGGCTGAGCTGAGCGCCACAGTGTTTGATGCGGCCATTCTGGATATAAAAATGCCGGGGCTGAGCGGCGTGGAAGTCACTGCCGCCGTCCGAGCGAGTGCCGATGTGATGCGTGCCAATATTCCAATAATTGCCCTGACGGCCAATGCTTTCGAGTCTGACCGCATGGCCTATCTGGCGGCCGGCATGAATGCCTGCATCACCAAGCCTTACGACGAAGACGACCTCTGCCAAACGCTACTGGATTTAACGGCTGCCGGGCCTGTGCCTAGCTAAGGGCCGCCTGACTTGTAAGCGGCAGTAGCTGAACCGGAGCGCCTCGCCGATACCATCCCCTGTGAGGAAGGCTACTCCAAGGGCCAACGGGACACCTGAGGTTGAGCCGCAAGCCCGCTCGCCGAAATACTAAAAGCACAACCAACACGGCCCCACTAGTCCCGGCCGCACCTCGCCCGTACCTTTGCCCCGTGCAACAACTAGAAAACTCTCTCAAAACCGCCTTGCAGGCTGCCGCCACGGCAGTATTTGGCGTTGAAATACCCGCCGCCAGCCTCACGCTTCAGCCCACGCGCAAGGAGTTTGCCGGCAGCTTCACCCTGGTCACGTTTCCTCTCACCAAGGCGCTGGGCAAAGGCCCCGAGCAAATTGGGCAGGCGCTGGGCGAGTGGCTGAAAGCCAACGAGCCCCGCGTGAGCGGCTACAACGTGGTGAAGGGCTTCCTCAACCTGGAAATCGCCGACGCGGAATGGCTGCAGGTGTTCAACCAGTTGCGTGCGCAGCCCGCCGAGGCCCCCGTGCCCATGCCCGACGCTCCGCGCAATGTGGTGGTTGAGTATTCCTCGCCTAACACCAACAAGCCCCTGCACCTGGGCCACTTGCGCAACAACTTCCTGGGCTACTCAGTGGCCGAGATTCTGAAAGCCACCGGCGCCACCGTCACCAAAGCCAACCTGGTGAACGACCGCGGCATTCACATCTGCAAGTCGATGATTGCCTATCAGCGCTTCGGCCATGGCGAAACGCCGCAGAGCGCTGGCATGAAGGGCGACCACCTCGCCGGCAAATACTACGTGCTGTTTGAGAAGCACTACCGCGAAGAAATCAAGCAGCTCGAAGCCGAAGGCGTGGCTACTGACGTGGCCAAGAAAAGCGCCCCGCTCATGACCGAGGCCCAGCAGATGCTGCAAGCCTGGGAAGCTGGCGACGAGGACGTGGTGAGCCTCTGGCGCCAGATGAACGGCTGGGTGTACGAAGGCTTCGATGAAACCTACCGCACCATCGGCGTCGATTTCGACAAGTTTTACTACGAGTCGGGCACCTACCTGCTGGGCAAGGAGCGGGTAGAAGAAGGCCTGAAAAAAGGCGTGTTCTTTAAAAAAGAGAACGGCTCGGTGTGGGTCGACCTGCAGGCCGAGGGCCTCGACGAGAAGCTTCTGCTCCGCGCCGACGGCACCAGCGTCTACATTACCCAGGACCTGGGCACGGCCGAATTGAAGTATCAGGATTTCGGTTACGACTCCAGCATCTACGTCATCGCCGACGAGCAGAACTACCACATGCAGGTGCTGCAAGCGACATTGCGCAAGCTGGGCAAGCCCTACGCCGAGGCCATCCATCACCTCAGCTACGGCATGGTGGACCTGCCTTCGGGCAAAATGAAATCGCGCGAAGGCACCGTGGTCGACGCCGACGAACTGGTGCGCGACGTAATAGCTGCCGCCAAAGCCGCCACCCTCGAAAAAGGCAAGACCGAAGGCCTCTCTGATTCTGAATTGGAGGAGCTTTACCACATCCTGGGCCTAGGCGCGCTGAAATACTATCTGCTCAAAGTCGACCCCAAGAAGCGCATGCTCTTCAACCCCGAGGAGTCGGTGAGCCTGGAGGGGCACACGGGGCCGTTTATTCAGTACTCGCACGCCCGCATTGCTGCCATCCGGCGCAAAGCTGCAGAACTCGGCATCAGCGAAGACGCCGATTGGAGCAGCATCGCCAGCCTCGACGGCACCGAGCGTGAGCTGGTGCAGGAGCTGGCCCGCTACGCCACGGTAGTGGCCGACGCGGCGCGCAATTTGTCGCCTGCCGTGATTGCGCAGTACGCCTACGATTTGGCCAAAGCCTATAACCGCTTCTACGCTGAGGTTTCTATTTTCCAGGAAACGGATGTGGCCAAGCGCAGCTTGCGGGTGGCGCTGTCGGCGCGGGTAGGCGAGCAGATTAAGGTTTCGCTTGGTCTGCTGGGGATGCAGGTGCCCGAGCGCATGTAGTTGGTGTAGAGACGCGGCACTTGGCTACGCCGACCTTCGGTTCGCGTCTCTGGAACCGCGCCGTCTGAACCATTCAACGTCATCGTTCAACGACGAGACGCGAAGTGTCGCGTCTCTACACCGTTCTAAAATATGAAAAGTATTGCCGTTTACTGCGGTTCCAGTGCCGGAACCAACCCGCTCTATATAGCTCAAGCGCAAGCGCTGGGCGCGGCCATGGTCGCCAACGACCTCACGCTGGTGTACGGCGGCGGCCGGGTTGGTCTGATGGGCACCATTGCCGATGCAGTGCTGGCCCATGGCGGTAGGGTAGTGGGAGTAATTCCAGATTTCCTGGCCGATAAAGAACTGGCTCACCTAGGCTGCACCGAGCTGCACGTGGTGAAAAGCATGCACGAGCGCAAGCTGCTAATGGCTGACCGCGCCGACGCCTTCGTGGCCATGCCCGGCGGCTTCGGCACCCTCGAAGAACTGTTCGAAGTCCTGACCTGGGGCCAGCTTGGCCTGCACCGCAAGCCAGTAGCCGTACTGAACGTGGATGGCTACTACGACCACCTCCTGCTAGCCCTCGACCGCATGCGCGACGACCAGCTGCTGCGCTCCGAAAACCGCAACCAGCTACTGCAATCCGCCGACCCGGCCGACTTGCTGGTTCAGCTGGCTTCTTACCAGCCGGTGCAGCTTGAGAAGTGGCTCACCGTGCCCACTACATAATTAGCCGCGGCCCGAAACCCAGCAGGCGTGCCCCAGGTTACGCAGGCGTTAGGTAAGACTTGCCATCACTCTCATGAAAAAAATCATTCTTCTCACGCTGGTCGCCGCTGCCGCTACGGTGGTGTTTCTTGTAGCCAAGCCAGCCCAACCCCCTCTTATGAACACTTCTGCTGAAACTGCAACCGGCTCTGTTTACGATTTCACCGTGAAGTCTATCGATGGCAAAGACGTAAGCCTGAGCCAGTACAAAGGCAAAAAGCTGCTGATTGTGAACACGGCCTCGGAGTGCGGCTATACCCCGCAGTACAAAGACCTGGAAGAGCTCTACAAAAAGCACGGCGACAAAGTGACCGTGCTGGGCTTCCCGGCCAACAACTTCGGCGGCCAGGAGCCCGGTACCGAAGCCCAGATTTCCACCTTCTGCGAGAAGAACTATGGTGTCACCTTCCCCTTGTTCAGCAAGGTGTCGGTGAGTGGTGCCGACACGGCGCCCCTCTTCAAATTCCTGGCCGACAAGAAACAGAACGGTGCCGTAGACAGCGCCCCCAACTGGAATTTCTGCAAGTACCTGGTCGATGAAAACGGCCGTGTAGCGAAGTTTTACAAGTCTGATGTAAAGCCTCTTAACCCCGAGTTGATCGCGGATATCCTGAAGTAGTTTTCCCTGCTGTCGAAGTAGAAAGCACGTCATGCTGTGCGAAGCCAACGCATCGTTACCGCTTCGCCTGTTCCGTCTGTTATGCTGAAGGAAGCATCTTATCTGGTTCGAACCATTTGGTCAGCCAAGATGGGATGCTTCCTTCGTCAGCATGACGACCGATTGAGTAAAATCGTGCGGTAGAATTGCTTCGCTCCGCTCGGTATGACGTTCTTGTTGCACACCACTACAAACAAAATATGTCGCCCTGGATTTCTGCATTTCGTCCTCGCACGCTGCCACTGGCGCTGGCCAGCATTCTCACGGGCGGCTTTCTGGCGGCCGCGGCCGGGCAGTTCAATGGTTTGGTAGTGGCGCTGGCCGCGCTCACCACCATCCTGTTGCAAGTGCTCAGCAACCTCGCCAACGACTACGGCGACTCGCAAAACGGGGCCGACAGCGTGCATCGCCAAGGCCCGCAGCGCGCCGTGCAGAGCGGCGCCATATCGCCCGCCCAGATGAAGCGCGGTATGGTGATTTGCGGGGCGTTGTCACTGCTCAGCGGCCTTGCGCTGCTGTGGGTGGCGCTGGGCGCGGCGGGGCTGGGTCTGTTCCTGGGCTTTTTGGCCCTGGGGCTGGCTGCTATCTGGGCGGCCGTGAACTACACCGCTGGTTCTAAGCCGTATGGCTACGCGGGTTTGGGAGACATATCGGTGTTCATCTTCTTTGGCCTGGTGGGCGTGTGCGGCACTTATTTTCTACAGGCGCGCACGCTTCCTTTGGCAACCTTGCTGCCGGCTGCGGCGCTGGGTTGCTTCGCCACCGCAGTGCTCAATGTGAACAACATTCGCGACATCAACTCCGATGTGCTCGCGGGTAAAATCACGATTCCTGTACGGCTGGGGCCCGCGCATGCCCGGCGCTACCACTGGCTGCTGCTGGTGCTGGGAGTGGGCTGCGCCACGGTGTTTGTGGCTCTCACGTACCGCTCGCCCTGGCAGTGGCTATTTGCACTGGCCATCCCGCTTTTTGCTTTTAACGCCATTCAGGTGTGGCAGCGGCAGGAGTCCATGCAGATTGACCCACTGCTTAAGCAAATGGCACTCAGTACGCTGGTTTTTACGGTTTTATTTGGCGTGGGGCAGGTGTTAGGATAGCATTGGGTTGAGGTGTTTATTTTGGTGTGTGATGCGCGGAGCATTTGCTGATGAAATGGATTATGTGTAGCTTAACAGCAAAATTCACATACTTAAATTTATCAAGCGACAACTCTTTACACTCTATCACAATGGAAATCACCCAGGACTTATTACAGCCACAACAAAGTGAGCAGGAGCAGGCAGTTGACCAGTTGTTCCAATTAGCCGCGCAGCAAATGCAAGCCGGCAAGTCAGACGCCCAAATTCATTTCTATCTCGAAGAGCAAGGGGTGACCAAGGAGGTTGCTGAAACCGTAGTGAGCGAACTGCGGCCCGAATACCAGAAGGTGTACCGGGAAGCCGCTCGCAAAGACATGCTGCACGGCGGGCTTTGGCTGGGGGGCGGATTGCTCGTCACGGGTGTTACCTACTCCATGGCGTCAGAAGGAGGCTCATACTTCATGACTTGGGGTGCGATTATTTTTGGGGGTTTCCAGTTTATGAAGGGGCTGGTGCGCTCGATAAAAAAGTAAGCACCTTGTCCTTGACTAAACCAGCGTCAACAAAAAAGCCCCGTTTATGCAAACGGGGCTTTTTTGTTGACGCTGGTTATCTATTCAGCAGCAGGATTAGGCGCTGCTGGCGTAGCAACTTCGCTGCTGCCTTCTGGCTTGGGACCGCGCTTGCGGTTGCGGCCGCCGCGGCTCCGGCGGCGTTCGCCTTCAGTCCGTGGCTCCTGCGACTCACCTTCGGCCCGAGGCTCACGGGGCGGGCGAGGGGCACGGGCTTCCCCTTCCGGGCGTGGCTCCCGGGGCGGGCGGGGCTCACCTTCCGGGCGTGGAGCGCGGGGCTCACGTGGGGGGCGGCTTTGGCTGGCCCCGTCCTTCGGTTCACCCTCAGGGCGCGGGCGGCGCTCGGGGCGGGCTTCGCCTTCGGGCCGGGGCTCACGGGGCGGGCGCTGGTAAGGCACGGTGGGGGCCGTTCCGGCATCAAGCGCCGCGAGGGCGTTCTTGGCGTTGGCCATGCGCTCGATGTGCTTGGGGTCTTTGGGGTCGGGGGCGTCGCGGCGGGGCGGACGGGCTCCGTCGCGGTCGCGGCCACCATCGCGGCCTTTGCCACCTTCGCGGCGCGGGCCGCCTTCGCGAGAGCCGCCGCCGCTGCCACCGTGGCCGCCGCGGGCCGGACGGCCGCCAATCTTACCACCCAGGCCAGCAAAGCGCTTAGGGTCGAACTCTGGAGCTGGGCCCAGGCCCAGCTCTTCGGTGATGCTGCGCTTCTCGAGGTCGCGCTCGATGAGCTTTTCAATCTTCACCACCCGGTCCTGGTCCTGGTCGGAGATGAAGGTGATGGCGGTGCCTTTGGTAGCGGCTCTGGCGGTACGACCTATTCGGTGTACATAGTCCTCGGCAGCGCGGGGGATGTCGTAGTTCACCACGTGGCTCAGCGAGTCGATGTCGATGCCGCGGCTGAGGACGTCGGTGGCTACCAGGATGGGGAACTGCTTGTTTTTGAAGGCGCGCATGATTTCCTCGCGCTCTTCCTGGGTGCGGTCGGAGCTGATGCCCCGGGCCTCGTAACCCAGCTTATTGATGGCTTTTACAATGCCGCCCACCGCTGCCTTCTGGCTGGTGAAGAGCACCATGCTCTGCACTTCCTGGGTTTTGATGATGTGCTCGAGCACGTAGATTTTCTGGCGGTCGAAGGCCATGTAGAGCTGCTGGTCGATGCCGGCGGCGGGCTTGGACACGGCCAGGCGAATCTCCTCAGGGTTCTTGAGAATCTGCTGGGAGAAGTCGCGGATTTTGCTGGGCATGGTAGCCGAGAACAGCAGCGTCTGCCGCTCCTTGGGCAGCTGGCGTACAATGTTCAGGATGTCATCGCTGAAACCCATGTCCATCATCTTGTCGGCCTCGTCAAGCACCAGGTACTTGATTTGGTCGAACTTCACGTAGCCCATTTGCAGGTGGGCAATGAGGCGGCCGGGGGTGGCAATGATGATATCGGCACCGGAAGTGAGGGCGCGCTTTTGCTGCTCCCAGTTCTCCGACTTGCCACCGCCGTAAATGGCAATGCTGCTAGCTTCGACATAGTAGCCGAAGCCCATCACTTGCTCGTCAATCTGGGTGGCCAGCTCGCGGGTGGGCACCAGAATGAGGGTGGTGGTGTGGCCGTGCTTGGCGTGCGAAATCTTGTCGAGCAGCGGCAGGAGGTAAGCGGCGGTTTTGCCGGTGCCGGTTTGGGCGCAGGCAATGAGGTCTTTACCGTCGATGATTTTGGGGATGGCCTGCTCCTGAATGGGGGTGGCCTGCTGGTAGTTCATGGCATCTACGCCGGCCAACAGGTCGTCGTGAAGCTTAAATTCGTGAAACGTCAAGGTTCAGCTTGTTTGTAGTGAAATATTGGGCTGACCGTGATGCCGGGCCAGCGAACCGCTTGATTTGGAGTAAAGATACGATGGAACCCCAACCATAGTAAAACGGAGGCCGCACCAGGCAAGCTAGTGCGTAAGTCCAAAGAATCTCGTTCTTGCAACACGCCAAGACAATGCTTGGTTGCCCCGCGCCTCATGTCCCTCGACCGTTTTTCCACGCAGGCTGCCGACTATGCCCGCTACCGCATCGATTATCCTGCTGAGTTCTACGCCTGGCTGCTGCCCCAGGTGATAGGCCGGGAACGGGCCTGGGACTGCGCCACTGGCAACGGCCAGGTAGCTGTGGTGCTAGCCGACCATTTTGTTCGGGTCGATGCCACGGACCTCAGCGAAAAGCAGCTGGCGCAAGCCACTCCACGTGCCAACCTTCATTACCAAACCGCTCGCGCCGAGCAGACCCCTTTCCCCAACCAACGCTTCGACCTCATTACCGTGGCGCAGGCCGTGCACTGGTTCGACGCAACTGCTTACCACGCCGAGGTGCGCCGGGTGGCCCGCGCCGGGGCTTTGCTGGCCGAGTGGGGCTACGGCTTGGTGCAAGTCAGCCCAGAAATTGACCGGCTCATTCGGTATTTTCACGATGAAGTGATGGGGCAGTATTGGGACGTCAACCGCTGGCATATCGACGACGAGTACGCGCGCATTCCCTTCCCATTTGCCGAGGTGCAGCGAGCGCGTTTTTCGGTGCAGCGGCAGTGGTCGGCTGAGTGGTTCTTGCAGTACCTGCGCACGTGGTCGAGCGTAGTTAAGTACCAGCATGAAACAAGCGAAGATGCCGTTGAACTAATTGCTGCGGAGTTGACGCAGCGTTGGGGTCCCGGCGAGCGGAAGGTCGTGTTTCCAGTGTTTGCACGCAGTGGGAAACTGTAATAATCGGCGCGAAAGTCCGTTGACGCCGTACCATTCCCCAACCTTGATGACGCCTTTGTTTACCTGGATGCGGGCCGTGCTGTTGTTTTACCGCGGCATCGCGCCGTTTACGTTGGGTATTAGCGTCTTGCTGCTGGGCGTTGCGCTGTTGCCCCTGCTGCACGAGGGGCAGGCCATCGGCGTGCTGTTGCCCCGGCTGGTGCTGCTGAAGCTGCTGACCGGGCCGGTGGTCTGGTATTTGACCGAACGGACGCGCCCGCATCAGTACTGGTTCTACTATAATTATTTGGGTATGGGTCGCCGCCGTTTATGGGCTGGCGTGGGCGTGCTGGATACGTTGGTCTTCCTAGCCCTGGCGCGAGCCGTAACGGTTCTATATTCCTAAGAAGCTGTTTAAGTTAATTCTGATGGCGCGGGGCGGTGCCCCGTGACGGGCTACTAGCAGGCCTCTGGTCTGTGGTCGTTGAATAAGACCTCCTGACACCCCCCAACTTGCGCGGGCCAGAGGCCCGCTAGTGAGCGGCGCGGGGCACAGCCCCGCGCCATCAGAGCCATCAAAATTAAATCAAACAACCTCTAAGATGCTGCAGAAACTAGCCGGTCCCAAAGCGACTCACGTGCTGGAGGCCGATGGCATTCGTTTATCGTTCGGCTCGCGCGAAGTTCTGACCGACATTTACCTTCGAGTGCAAACCGGGCAAATTGTGGGGCTATTGGGGCGCAACGGCTGTGGCAAGTCGTCGCTGCTGCAAACGGTTTTTGGCGCTCGCACCGTGGCCGATGCCTCGGTGCGGGTCGACGGCAAACGCACGGTTCCGGCTTTTCGAATCCCGGGCCTGCTCAACTACCTTCCGCAGGTGCCCATGCTGCCGGCAAACTTGTCTTTGCGGAAATCTGCCCGGCTCTTGCGGGTCGACCTCGCCCAGGCCACAGCCAACTTTCCTGAGTTACGAACCCACTTCGACGCCTGTCCCAGCGAGTTATCGGGCGGCACGGCCCGGCTGCTGCAAGTGCTGTTGATGCTGCATGCCCGCACTGCGTTCTCGCTGTTCGACGAGCCATTTACCGGCATCATGCCCGTGCATCTCGAAACCCTGGCCGTAGAGATGCAGCAAGCCAAGCAGCGCAAAGGCCTGCTGCTGAGTGACCCTCGCTACGAGGAAGTGCTTTCCCTGTGCGATGTGGTTTATTTGCTGCACCAAGGCCGGTTGCTAAAATTAGGCCCTAACCCGCGGGCTCAGCTGCGCGACTACGGGTATCTGGCGTCCTAAAGTAGTTCTCAGCAGTAGCGCGACCGTGCCCGGCAGGGACTCTGTAGTTCGCGTGCCTGAACGACACCCGAACAACTTGCAAGTGGCGCGGGGTTGCGAACTGCAAAGTCCCTACCGGGCACGGTTGCCCAACTAGCCGGGCAACTGCGATAAGTCAAATAGCATGAAACGAGTAGTAATCGCCTTTGCAGCTATTCTCAACTTACAGTAATGTCTTCTCCTTTACCCTTCGCCCACCTCCGCATCATTGAACTCGCCTCCGTGCTGGCCGGGCCACAGGTTGGGCAATTCTTCGCGGAGCTTGGAGCAGAGGTGCTGAAGATAGAAAGCCCTGCCGGCGACGTCACCCGCACCTGGAAAACCACCGCCGAAACTGCTGCGCCGGAAGCAGCTAAAGAAGCTTCAGTTTCAGCCTACTTCGCGGCCTCCAACTGGGGCAAACAGTCGCTGGTACTGGACCTGACTACTGCCGCTGGCCAAGCCAAACTTCAAGCTCTGGCTGCCGATGCAGACATTGTGCTGGCCAGCTACAAGCCCGGCGATGCCGAGAAGCTCAAAGCCGACTACGCTAGCTTAACAGCCAATAACCCGCGCCTCATTTACGGCCACCTCACCGGTTATGGCCCCGATAACGCCCGCGCTGGGTATGATGCCGTGCTTCAGGCAGAGGCCGGTTTCATGTACCTCAACGCCGCCGGCCCCGGGCAGCCAGCCCAGAAGATGCCGGTGGCCATGGTGGATTTGCTGGCGGCGCATCAGCTGAAAGAAGGACTGCTCACGGCCTTGTTTCAGCGGGAACGAACCGGCATTGGCGCATTGGTGCACGTGAGCTTGCTAGACAGCGCGCTGGCGGCCCTCGCCAACCAGGCCGCCACCTTCCTCGTGACGGGGCACGACCCCAGGCCCATGGGTTCCGGCCACCCCAGTATCGTTCCCTATGGCACGGTGTATGGCTCGGCCAACGGCCGCCAGCTCGTGTTGGCCGTGGGGTCCGATGGGCAGTTCCGTCAGCTTTGTGTTGCTCTGCACCAAGCGCAGTGGGCAACGGATAACCGCTTCGCTACCAACGCCACCCGGGTAGCGCACCGCGCCGAACTGGAACGCCTGCTTACCGACTGCATTGCTGCCACAAACGGCGACGAGCTGCTGGCCGAGCTTGAGCGGCGAGCCGTGCCGGCCGGTGCCGTGCGCACGGTAGGAGAGGCCCTGGCCCATCCATCGGCCGCGGCCATGCTACTGCCCGGGGCTGCGGGCGTGAGGGCGGGCCTGCGCACGGTAGCATTCCATAGCTCGGGGTGGGAGGTAGCCACTGAGCTAAGTGCCCCGTCCACACTGAGTAAGCTGCCCCACAAGTAAAACTAAGCCATTGCCCGGTGATGGTTTTTGCAACTAAGGCCCTGCTTTTTATCGTACCTCCTGGTGCAAAACAACCAAACCGAACGGTATTTCCTGTTCTGCTTACCTTCGCTGTATCCCTTCGCGCGTCTGTTGTTCGGGACGCTGCACCATCTCCATCGCATGGCCAAATCAACCACCAATCCCAACGCCGAGCCCGAGCTGTTTACCTCTGCCGAAGTGGCTGGCAGCGGAGCTTCCAACCTAGTAGAAGCCCCGGCCCCGGCCAACAAGCCATCTAAAGCACGCAAGTCAAAGAAGGGTGCTGAGCCCGGCGTAGTCCTCGATGAAGGCCACACCGGCGCCACGGCCACCGACAACCTCCCCACCGCCGAAGCTGGCTCGCCCACCGCGGCCCCTGCCGACCGCCTCGACCAGATATTCGAGGGCCTCAAGCAGAAATCAACCGCCAAGCAAGCCATTTTTCGCAACACGCAAGCGGCCTTCGACTGCCTGCGCCTCGTGACGCAGGAACTGGTGGTAGAGCTGGCTCGCAAGCTCACCTCCCTCGATGCGAGCGTGGTGATTGAGTACCGTCCCATCAACGAGATGGAGTATCACATCAAGTTTTCGGGCGACTTGCTGGTGTTCGTCATGCACTCCAACGTGGTGACCTTCGCCGACGATTACGGCCCCATGAGCAGCACCTACGTGAACGAAGATTTTCGGCGTCGTTTCTTCGGCCACATCATGGCCTATAACTTCATGGCCGACAGCATTAAGTATCAGCGTCTCAACGACCCCGGTTACCTGGTCGGTCGCCTGCTCGTCAACATCGACAACCACTACTACCTCGAAGGCGTGCAGCAGCTCGAACTGCCCAACAACGACATGTCGGACAACAAAATCACTACCGACGCCATGCGCCTGTTCGTGGAAAGCGCCATGATTGCCGCCGTGAATAACGACCTGATTGCGCCGCCGCTGCCCGAGATTCAACGCATCAGCGTGAAGCAGAAACTGGAAAACCAGCAGGTGAGCCGCGGAAGTAAAGTCGGTTTCAGCTTCTCGGCGCAGCAAGCCATCTGAACCGCGGATTTATCGGATTCAACGGATTAGGCGGATTTCGAGGACGATTACGATTAGTCAAAAATTCGTTTGTGATTTGACTGCCGGTTAACAGAAAAAGGCCACTCATCTGAGTGGCCTTCTTTGTTTTTGCAATCGTCCTCGAAATCCGACCAATCCGTTGAATCCGATAAATCCGTGGTTCAGAAACCATAGCCTACCTTTTGCCGCACTTTGGCCAGTACGCCCGCGCCGTATTCCTGGGCACGCCGGGCCCCAATCGCCAACTGGGCGTCCAGTTCGGGTAGGTTGTTCATGAAGAAGGTGAACTGCTCACGCTCTGTGGCGAAGCGGCGCAAAATCAGCTCGTACAGCTCCTTTTTGGCGTGGCCGTAGCCGTAGCCGCCGGCCTCGTAGTTAGCGCGTAGGGTGGCCGTTTCCTCGGTGGTAGCCAGCAAGGAATAGAGCTTGAAGGTGGTATCGGTGTCGGGGTTTTTGGGGACTTCCAGCGGCGTGCTGTCCGATACGATGCTCTTGACGGTTTTCAGGAGCTCTTTTTCCGGCGCAAATACGTCGATGATGTTGCCGTAGCTCTTGCTCATCTTCTGGCCGTCGAGGCCGGGGATGGTCATGAGCTGGGCATCGACGCGGGCCTGGGGCAGCACCAGCGTCTCGCCGTAGCGTGCGTTGAAGGCGGCGGCAATGTCGCGAGCTATTTCCAGGTGCTGAATCTGGTCTTTGCCCACGGGCACGATTTCGGCATCGTAGAGCAGAATGTCGGCGGCCATGAGCACCGGATAAGTGAAGAGGCCCGCATTCACGTCCGACAGCCGGTCCGACTTGTCTTTGAACGAGTGGGCGTTGGCCAGCATCGGGAAAGGCGTGAAGCAGCTCAGGTACCAGGTCAGCTCGGTTACCTGCGGCACGTCGGACTGCCGGTAGAACAGGTTTTTCTCGGTATCGAAACCGCAGGCCAGCCACGCGGCGGCCACGGCGTAGGTGTTGGCCCGCAACAGTTCTGGGTCGCGCACGGTGGTAAGCGAGTGCAGGTCAGCAATGAAATACAGGGAGTCGTTGGCCGGGCTTTTCGACAGCTCGATGGCCGGGAGGATGGCGCCAAGCAGGTTGCCCAAATGGGGGCGGCCAGTGCTTTGAATGCCAGTAAGAATGCGGGACATAAAAAAAGAAATTGGATTTACCGGCTAGGCGCTGGCGGCAAAGGAAATGGCAAGTTGTTGTTGAGCGCGTAAACGGCGCCACGCAGTGATTGGAGATTGATAGCTTCCGTTTTCAGTAAATGAGTAAGGTCGGCTCTGCTACTGAAAAAAGGTAGCGCCGCCTGCTGAAAGTGGATGCCATCAGACCGGTTAGGCCAACACTATCAGGAGGGCAAAAAGGCGCATGGAGTGAAGGTAAAACGCTACACGCTCACATCCGCCACGGCCTCCTGCTGAAGCTCGGCACTTTCTTCCTGGCCCAAATATTTGTCGATGAGATAATGGGCTAGGTAGATAACTGGCGTCAACAGAATAGCCATCGCAAATTTGTACCAGTAGTTGGTGTTGGCCACGCTCAGTACCTGTTCCATCGACCAGTTGCCGAATAGGTAAAAGGCGACATACAGCACCACGAAGGAATCGACCAGCTGAGAAATCAGCGTAGAACCCGTGGCGCGCAGCCACACAAAGCGCCCGCCCGTGGCTTTGCGAATGGCGGCAAACACCGAAGCATCGAGCACCTGGCCAATGCCAAACGCCACGATGGAGCCGGTGATTATGCCCAGTCCCTGCCGGAAAATACTGTCGTAGGCGTATTCGATGTCAAAGGGCCTTCCAAGGTCATCGGTCTTGTTCACCGCAAGCCAGAAATCGGCGGGCGGCAGCGTCGTGGTTAGGAAAATGATGCCGAAGGCAAACAGGATAAGCGCCACCGTGAGGTAGCTTATCCGCAACACGCCCGCTTTGCCAAAATATTCGTTGATGATGTCGGTAGTTACAAAAACCACTGGCCAGATAAGTACGCCCGCCGTGAGGTTGCCGGGCAGCCCCATGAGCTTGTCGGCCGAGAAAATCTTAACCCCGATAATTTCTGCCAGCAGCGCATTCACGATGAAGATGCCGCTGAGAACCAGGTAGAGCTGCTGTTTTTTGTGAGCGTAGGTGGGCATGCAGAAACTCCGGCTGTAGAGAAGAAAGAGTCGTTGGTGTGGTAAGACAGCTCGGCCGAAAATTGTTGTTGCCAAGTCCCAACAACGCGCGAGCTAAAAGCAGTCTACAAACTTACAACCAGCCCCTCGGTGGCCAGCGCAGTAGCCGGAAACACCTCGTGGGCTTCGTGCAGCAGCGGCTCCAGGGCCTTGTAGCGCCCCGAGAAGTGGCCCAGCAACAGGTGTTTGACCTCCGCATCGTGGGCGAGCTGAGCAGCCTGGCGGGCGGTGCTGTGGTGGGTTTGGGCGGCGCGCTCCTTGAGGTCTTCCAGGAAGGTGGCTTCGTGGTAGAGCAGGTCGGCCCCGCGAATGAGGTCGGCCAAGGCAGGGGTGTAGAGCGTGTCGGAGAAGAAGGCGTAGCGGCGCGGCACTGGCGGCAGGCCAGCTACATCGGCGTGGCGGAGGCCGGCCTGTTCGCTGTCGGCGGGCAGGTCTTCGCCGTGAGCCAGGCGGGCGAGCTGGTCGGGGCGCAGGCCGGCGGGCAATTTGTCTTTGAGGAGGTTGGCGCGGCGGGGCTTTTCGGCAAAGAGGTAGCCGGCGCAGGGAATGCGGTGGCGCATGGGCAGCGACGACACTGTAATCAGCTCGTCTTCATACACCACGGCGTGGGCTTCGGTGTCGACCACCGTAAAATCCATGGCAAACCCCAACTGCATATTCGAAACCCGAGTCTGGGTGCACAGCACCTCATCGAGCCCAGCAGGCCCCAGAATGTGCAGCGGCTGGGTGCGGCCCTGCAGGTGCATGGTGCCCAGCAGGCCAAACAGCCCAAAGTAGTGGTCGCCGTGCAGGTGCGAGATGAAGATGGCCCGCAGGTGGTGCGGCCGCACGCGGTGCTCCAGCATTCGCCACTGAGTGCCTTCGCCGCAATCAATTAAATAGTTGCTGGCACCCACCGTGAGCACTTGCGCCGTGGGGTGGCGGGAAAGCACCGGAGTGGCCGAGGCCGAGCCCAAAATCTTCAACTCAAAAGTCACAAGGAGCTTTAGCTATTAGCTGCTGGCTGTTAGCTTTTGTTGGTGGGAAAAGTGATGCGTTGCAAGGCCAACGATAAAATGAAATTGGCTGCTAGCCGTAGCTCTCCCGAAAGAAGGCTAACAGCTAACAGCCAAGTGGCGCATCAAGGCACCCGCTAGAAGCTAAAAAAAGCTATTCTTTGTCCGTCAGGTCGCGCTCAATGGCGTGCAAAAATACCCGGTCGATGCCTTCTTCCACCGTAGGTAAAATGTGGAGTACCGACTCCAGCTTGCTGATGGTGATGAGCTTGAGCACGTGGTCTTGCAGGCCAGTCAGAACCAGCAGGCCACCCGTCGAGTTGCACAGGCGGTTGGCAATAAGAATGGAGCTGAGGCCCGACGAATCCGTGTATTTCACGTTAGTAAGGTCGAGAATCAGGTTGTTAATGCCTTCAGCGTTAAGCTTCACAAATTCCGATTTGAGGTCGGGCGCAACGGTGGTGTCGAGCTTCTTTTCCTCAATGGTGATTATCGTGTAGCTTTCTTTTTTATCAATCGTGTACTTCATACAGCGTAGGCAAGGAGGGTAAGAGAACGGCGAAGGTAAAGAAAAAACCCAAAAACTTAGGCGAAGTTGGCTAATGTTTTGCGGCGGTCCTTCGTGTAACCGCGCTAGGTCCGGCAAAGGTTAAGGATGCCCAGGTCGACTGCCAATCGGCGCGGTCGCGCAGCTTGGGCGGGGCCTCGGTCATGCTCACCGTTGCCAGCAAGTACGGGCCGGGCCCTGACAGACGTAACAACACACGCCCGTTTTGGTTAGAACGCACCGTAAAATGTGTGGTAGGCAGGCCACCGGCCTGGCGCTGCCATATCTGGACCGCGGCTCCGGGCACGGGCTTGCCAGCGCGCAACACCCTCACAGTCAGCGCCTTGTTGGCGGCGAGACGGTAGGGGTTCTGCTCCGGCACCAGCTCCAGCGGTAGGCCATAAATGCGTCGGCAGGCACTATCGGTGGCCATGGGCGCGGTGGCGGCATCGCCTACTTGCACCAAGGCTTTGGCACAACGGCGGTAGGTTTCGCGCCCCTGTAGGGCCTGCTGGTCACGCTCTTGGCGCAGTTTCAGGGCATAGTCGAGGCCTTCTTCGCGGAGGTAGGCCGTGAACTCCGCGGCGGGCATTTCGATAAAAGAATTTGTGGAGCGCAGCAACACCAAATGGGTGCCCGGCTCGGCAAAGGCGAAAGTGGTGCGAAACGTATCAGCGGGCGCGAAGCCGGGTGCGGGGGTGAGGGCAGTGGAGTCGGTCGGGGTGGGGCCGTAGCGAACCAAGCGCATCACCTTCTCGGCCTTGTTGGTCCACGGTTCGCCCTTAAAATCTTCACCAACCAGGGGCCGGATGCTTATCGTTTGGCCGGGCTGCAGGCGGAAGCGCGGTGCTTCGAGCCAGCACTCGTGGGCAAATGCCGTAGTAAAAAGCATGCAGCCTGCTGCTGAAACCAAGTAGATTTTGTTTCGCATTTTTATTAGTTGATAGGTGTAAAAAACTGAAATTCAACAATAAAAAGGCTAATGATAGGCTGATGCTAGCCGCTGTTACGATAGCCGCAATTTTTCCTGAAGCTTCATTTTAATCTTTACAGGCAAGCTAGATGCCATCACTGCGCTACTCGGGAGAGAGCGGTTACTAAGCAAAGTCTCAAACTCGCGAAAATCTCCAGGATGTTGCGTTTTAAAGCTATGCGTATAATCTTGTTCGTTGACTTGGTAATTATAATTTAGCATATAAACTGTTCGGTCATTGATTTCTTCGTTGGTGCTATCTGCCTGTCCACGAGCACCTACAACAACATGCGTATCGTCTAATATGGCCAGAATTCGCTGAGCCCGAAGAAGATTTCGGTATGTCCACCCTAGCCCTATAACCGCGAAACAACTAATGAATAGAATGGTCTCAAGGGGAAACGGGGCACCATCAGACCCTTTAATGCGTGAATAATTTGGCGTGTTAACTAAATATTCAATCAACACCTCATCGCCTTTAGTTACGTCTAAGACACTGGAAAAAGAGCTTGATGTATATTTTTCGTTACCAATACTATACTGGTAAGTTATTTCTTGAATAGGACGGTCGTTATAGTGGTTATTGGTGTTCTCTTTTCCTAATACATAGCCGTAGGCTGTGGCAATTGAACCAAACTGAAAATAGGGGCTGCGAAAGTCGGTTTTCGGAAGAAATGCGAAGAACAACATCACCCCCACTAAAGCAAATAATGCTGCTGGCCGAGCGTAAGGGTTGATGAAGAAAACGCTGGCTTTATCCGAAAAAGACAGTTGCATAATCAGCGTATGTAATTACTGCGAGGCGCATTAATTAGTCTTACCGGCGCTCCAGCGCCAGGGCATAGGCGCGGTCGTAGTGCACGCGCAGGTTTTTCCAGTCGAAGAGCTCGGCGGAGCTTTCCACAGCGTTGCGCTGCATGATGCGCTCGCGGCGGTTGAGCTGCACAAAGTCCCAGAGCATGTTGCAAAGCTCCTCGGCCGATTCGTCAAAGGATTTTTCCTGGCGGTGCACCACGAAAATGCCTTTCTGTTCGGGGTCGGGAATGGTTTGGAGCACGTAGTCGCCAAAGCCCGAAAGGTCGGAGGTGATGGCGGGCACGCCGCGGGCCACGCACTCGAGCGGGGTGTAGCCCCAGGGCTCGTAGTAGGAGGGGAACACGCCCAGATGGCAGCCGCGCACAAACTGGCCGTATTCCATGCCCAGCAGGGGCGAAGACGGCGACACGAAATCGGGGTGATACACCATTTTCACCCGGTCGTGGCGGTGGTTGAGCAGTTGGGCCCGGCGCATGAAGTTTAGGATATCATCGTCCTGGTCGTTCACCAAGTTGTGGGTGATGACCGAGGGCAGCGCGTTGGTTTTCCAGCTTTGCAGGGTGCGGCGGTAGCGTAGCTTCCAATAGTCGTCGACCATGCTCGTGATGTCGGGCAGCTTGTGGTCAGGGCTGGAGGCAGCGGCGTAAAACAGCCGCTCGCCCACCTGCCGCTCAATGGCCTGGCAGGTTTCGTGCACTTCGTCGAGCATGGCGCGCCGCTCCAGCACCTGTGGGTTGATGCTGGTGAAGGGGCGCTTGGTGATGAAGAACATTACCACCTGGCCCTCCAGCCCGCTGGCCTGCAGGCGGTGGTTGAGGCGGGCTAGGGCTTCGAGGGTCAGGTCGAAGCCTTTGTTGTGGTATTCGTAGCGGCCCGAGGTGAAGAAATACAGCGTCTTGTCCAGGTCGAAGGCGTACGACTGGAAGAAGTGGGCCATCACGAACTCGTGAATTTTGGCCTTGTACTGCTGGTGCAGGTTCTGGAATTCGTGCAGGGCCACAAACCGCTCGATGTTGAGGCCGTTGGGCAGCACCGCATCCGGAATCCTATCCAATAAATAGATGCACTCGCGCACCGTGAGTTCGCTCACCGTGGTGAAGACGTGGCTGCCGTGGGCAGCGGCGCGCTCCATGCGCACGGCCGGCTCGATGTTGAATTTCTTGGCCTCGGCTTCCCAGTTTACCCACATGAGGTGGTCGTAGAAGCTGGCGTCGTTCATGGCCAGGTAGCGGCCGAGCAGGGTGGCGTGGGTGGTGAACAGCAAATGAGCCGGAACCTGCAGGCGCCGCAGCTCGGGAATGGCCACGCCGGTCATCCACTCGTGGAAGTGCCCCAGCAGCCGCTGTTGGGCTTCTAACTGCGCGGCCACGTGCTGAAAGAAGATGGTGGTCAGGTGCCCGAAGGCAATTACCTGGTGCAGTAGGTCGTCGTTGTCGGGCGCCGGAATGCCGTGGCGCTGCCACAGGTCGGACTTGAGCTGGCCCAATTGGCTGTAGGCCTGAAACGGATTGATGAGCACGGTGCGAGGGCGGCCGGTCACGAGCCAGGTGCCGATTTGCACGTCGAAGCCCTGCGCGCGCATGGTGCGCACGGCCGCGCCAAACGGGTCGGAAGCGGTGTGGATGGCCAAGTCATCAAGCGGCTCAAACTCGCCCTGTGCCTGGTTGGGGAAGTAGGGGCCCAGCAGGCAATACCGGTCGCCCCAGGCGGGCACGGTGGCCGGCACCTTGGAGCGGATAACGGTGTAGATGCCGCCAACCTGGTTGCAGACTTCCCAGGCCACCTCTACTAATAAAGCGTCGGGAAACAGGGCATCTGGGGCGTGAGGCGTAGGCTGCATAGAGGAAGGAGGCGAAATGACAGAGAAGGGAACGCGGCGAAAGGTAAAGCTTATCAGCGCTTAGATGCCATTGCAAACGATTTTTTTCGGCCTTTGGTCGAAGACGCGGGCAATGTGATGCGGCCTTGGCCGCCAAAACTTCGGAGCGCGACAGTTGTTAAGCGCGCTACAATCAATCCTCACACTGGCGGCGAGCTCACGGCTTGCCCCACCCCATTTGAACTTGCCACATGGCCGATACCACCAACATTCTCACGCTCGAACACCCTGTTCTGCCGGTGCTAACGCAGCGCCGCAGCCCCCGCGCCTACACCAACCAACCCGTGCCCGCCGATGCCCTGAAGCAGGTTTTTGCAGCGGCGTCTTCAGCTGCTTCCTGTTTTGGCGAGCAGCCTTGGCGCTACCTCGTGGGCAACCGCGAAACCAGCGCCGAAGCCTACAATAAAATACTGAACAGCATGGGCGAATTTAACCAGGTATGGGCCAAAAACGCCCCCGTTCTGGTTGTGAGCATTGCCAAGCTCCACTTCTCGCACGATGAAAACCCCAACGCCTGGGCCCGGCACGACGTGGGCCAGGCCACGGCCACGCTCGCCATTCAAGCCACGGAGCTAGGTCTGCAAATCCACCAGATGGCGGGCTTCTCGACCGATAAAATCCGCGAAGCCTTCAGTATTCCCGCCGGCTACGAGCCAGTGGCCGTGTTCACCATTGGCTACCCCGGCGATGCCAGCCTTCTATCTGATGCGCTGCGCGATAAGGAAACCGCTGCCCGCACGCGCAAGCCCTTGGCAGAGTTTGTGTTTGAAGGCGGCTGGCCCGGGTTGCAGGACGAGCGCTACGACCAGGCCGACGTATAAGTAGGTTTCGAAGGCTCGCTTTCGGAAGTAAAGTGGGCCTAACATTCTCCAACAAAAAAGCCACTACGTTTCTGTAGTGGCTTTTTTGTGTCCAAGCGAGGCAGTAACAGTTTAATGCTGCTCCTGCGACAAAATCAGCACCGCATACGGCGCAATTCCGATGGTGCCGTGCCACTTGAAGCCGTCGTATTCTCCTTTAATAGCTTCCGTGCCGAAGCTCTCAAAATCCCCAAACTCGCCGTCGTAGCCCTGCCAGTCGCTGTTGAAGCGCACCTGCCAATGGCCGGGGCCGGGCAGGCCAATGGTGTAGCCCTCGTATACTTTGTTGGCGAAGTTGGCAACGACGACAGTGGTTTCGCCCGGGCCTTCCTGGCCGGTAGAGCGGGCGAAGGCGACGAGTTTGTTGGCGTTATTGAGGTGAAAGACGTGGGTGTGCTGGCCGCCCAACCCCGCCGAGTTGCCGCGGATGTTGCGGCGCAGGGCAATGAGGTCGCGGTAGAGGTGCACGAGGCCGGCACGGGTTTCGGCGCGCTCCCAGTCCAAGGGCTCGGTGTCGACGAAGGCGCCATCGGCGAGGAACTCCTGGCCCTGAAACAGCATGGGGATGCCGGGGGCGGTGAGAACGAGGGCCGCGCCCAGGGTGGCGCGCTTTTTCGGGAACCAGTGGGCGGCGTCGCCGGGCATGATTTCCTCGGGCAGGCGGGCTTTGCCGTTGGCTACTTCGTCGTGGCTTTCGGTGTAGATGACGCGGCGGAAAGCATCGCCGTTGTAGCTGACGGTCAGAGCTTCAGCCACGGCGTGCATGTCGCGGTCGGTGTCTTCGGGCGTGGTGAGGGCCCGCACAATGGGGTTGAGGAATTGGTTGTCCCACTGCGAGTTGAAGCCCTGGCCACCTTTCTCGATGGTTTCGGTGATGCTGGAGTTGCCACGCATGTCTTCGGCAATGGTGATTTTCCAGGGCATGGTCCGGTCAATCTCCTCGTTTATCCAGCGCATCAGGCTCCAGCCATCGGGCAGGTCGGCGGCGGGGTCGCCTTCGCCGTGCACGTTGCGCACAAAGGCAATGGCATCGGCCCGCAGGCCGTCGACGCGGTAGTCGTGCAGCCACATCATGGCGTTGTCGCGGATGTACTGGCGCACCTCGGGGCGGCCGTAGTCGGGGCGGTTGTCGCCCCAGGGTGTGTGGGCGCGCCAGTCGTTGTAGAAGTAAATGCCGCCGCCGTCGTTTTCGCTCCAGCCATCAAACTGCCACAGGTCGAGGTCGCCGGGGCCGAAGTGGTTGTACACCACGTCGAGCACCACGGCGATTCCGTGCTCGTGGGCTTTTTTCACCATTTCCTTGAAAGCCATTGGCCCGCCGTAGTCGCTTTCCAGCGCGAAGGGGTTGGAAGGGTTGTAGCCCCACGAGCGGCTGCCCGGAAACTCGGTAGCCGGCAGCAACTCGATGCAGTTGATGCCCAAGTCGCGCAGGTAAGGCATTTTTTCGGCCACGCTGAGGAACGTGCCCACATGGCTGGCATTGGGGGCGTTGAAGGTGCCCACGTGCAGCTCATAAATCACCAGCTCGTTCCAGGCGGGCATCTGGAAGTTGTCGTTGCCCCAGTCAAAATGCGGGTCGTGCACCACCGAGGAGCCGGCCGAATGGGTCACCTGGCGGGCATAGGGGTCGTTGCGGTCAAACTCCTTGCCCTGGTAGGTGATGTGGTATTTGTATTCGTCGCCGGGCTCAGCGCCGGCAACGTCGGTGGCCCAGTAGCCGTCGCCCTCCAGCTGCAGGGCGTTTCGCGAAGCATCCCAGTCATTGAAGGAGCCGATAACGGCTACAGCTTCGGCGTGGGGCGCCCACACGCGGAACGTGGTGCCGGCGGCGTGGGGCATGGCGCCCATGCCCGGCTGCAGGGTAGCAGAGGGCAGCGAAGGAGCTTTTTTGGTTGGTTTTTTAACAGGGGGTTGAGGCGCGACTTTGGCGCGGCCGGGTACGGAAGCGTGAGCGGGAGGCATTGAAGAATAAGAAGTTCGCCGCCCGGGCAGCCGAAAATACGGCCGATGCAGGACGGTGATAGCTCGACAATACGAGAACGGCCGGGTTTCGGCCAAAATGGCTCCGTATGCCACCTACAAAGCACTCCCTGCCTGGCCCGTGTGGCGGGGCCGGCCAGGGGCCTTGCAGCGCCGGTATTTTTTTGCCGACTTTCGGGCATGAATGCTGCCAACCCCACGCCCGAAACGCAGGCCCGCACCACGCTTTTTCACCAGCGCCATCTTCGGCGCCAGGTCGCTAAATCTCTGGGGCACATCGGGCCGGCCATCGTCTTTGTGCTCGCCGTGGTGCCCATTCTTTCGGGCCGGGAGCCTTTTTCGTTACTCGTCGCCCTCGAAATAATGGTGGGTGTGGCCTACCTGAGCCTGCTGGTGCGGGAGTTGCGGCACCTGCGGCACAACCCGTTTCATACCGAGCGGGTGGCGTGGCTGGAGCTGGCGGCGGCGGCTATTCTCTTCATTGAGAGCTACCACATCTGGCACCGCCACCACGAGGCCGAGCTGGCCGGCGCTGCGCCGCGGTTCCATGCGTTGCCGTGGGTGTATGCCGCCGTGGGGGTGGCGTATGTGGTACTGGCCTTCCGGATGCAGCAGCTCACCGGCCGCACCTATTTGCACCTGCACGCCGATGGCTTTGCCGTGCGCACGGGCCGCTTTGGCAAGGAGCATACTTTGAATTGGTCGGATATCGCCAGCGCCGACCCCGACGGGGCCACCGGCGTAGTGGTGCGCCGTACCGATGGCAAAGAGCACCGCATCGCATTCGACAAACTGCACGACGGCCCCGCCCACCGCGACCGCTTGCTGGCCCACCTGCGCAAAGCCATCAACAGCTAGCAGCGCACAGCTACTGTGAGAATTACGACAAAACAGGGCTACAATGTGCAAGGATTTGGCGCGGGAATGAGCAATTTTGGCCTTCAGTTTGTTGTGGACTCTCTGAATAATTTGGTCCCTGAAAAAGAAGAATGCGTCGTCCCAAACCTGTCATTTTTGGTCTTTACGGCTGGTCGCCTGAGTACGGCTTCCGGTATATTCATCCTGCCAACCGCCGCTCGTTTGAGCTGCTGGAGCCGGTGGGCAAGCTGTTTGAGAAAATCAGCGAGGACGAAGAAGGGGAGTGGGTCACCATCCGCTACGACGAGCAGCAGTTTCTGGTGCGGCCAGAGCTGTTCAAGGAAATTTACCACAAGCCCAAGTTCAGTTTCGGCGATTCGGTGGAGGAAGTGACGCCCGAGCCGGGGCAATACCGCCACTTCGGGCACGTGTCGGATGTATTCTGGGATGAGAGCACTGATACGGCGTCGTATCAGATTGTGGAGCGCAAGCGCAAGCTGCCGCGCATATTTCAAGCTTCGGAGCTGCGGGCTGATTAGGTGGCTCTTACGCGGGGAACCTCACCCCCGGCCCTTCTCCCGCGGAGAGGGGAGCCTGACGAATCCAACCGTAACCGAAAGCCCTACTGCAATTAGCAGTGGGGCTTTTAGTTTTAAAAGTTACTGATTTCTTGTGCTATGGCTCCCCTCTCCGCGGGAGAGGGGCCGGGGGTGAGGTTTCCACCACGCGACGCGCCCTATTTCAGTCCCACCGCAATGCCGCCCACCACACTGGCAATGCCCAACAGAATCAAAATTCCATACAGCGGCCACACAAACTTGAGCCACTGCTCGAAGCGCACGCCGCACGCCGCCAGCATGGCCATGAGGGTGCCATTGGTGGGCGTAATCAGCTCGCAGAGGCCGGCGCCGTACTGAAACGCTAGCACCATTACCTGGCGCGAGAGGCCGATGAGGTCAGACAAGGGTGTGAGCAGGGGCATAGTGAGGGTGGCCTGCCCACTGCCGCTGGGCACGGGCACGTGCAGGGCCGTTTGCACGGCCATCATGCCCAGCGCGGCGAAAGTGACGGGCAGGTGGGCCAGGGGCGAGGCGAGGCCATTGACGATGGTATCCACGATGTTGCCTTGCTCCAGCACCACGAAAATGGCGCGGGCGAAACCAATCAGAATGGCCGAAAAGGCAATGTCACGGAAGCCCGCCACGAAGCCCTCGGCAGTGCCGGTGGCGCCGAGGCCGCCCAGTAAACCGGCGCTCACACCCAGCACGAAAAACAGCGCTGACATCTGCTCGAAGTCCCAGCCCAGCTTCAATACACCGTAGGCAAACACGGCGAACGTAACCAGCATCAGCAGCAGCACCAGCCCGTGGCGCCCGGCCCCGCGCCGGTCGGCCTCAATTTCATCGGGCGTGATTTCGGGCTGTACGCGGTGGCGAGTGGCGTAGCGCATGGTGCCGATTATCCAGATGGTGACGGCCACGGCCAGGAAGGCCATGCGCCAGGCGCCGCCCGAGAGTAGCGGCAGCTGCGCCAGCTTTTGGGCAATGCCCACCTGAAACGGGTTGATGGGACTGAACGAGGCACCCACAAACGCTGCCCCTGCGCTGGCCGCCACGGCCGTGAGAGTAGGGTAGCCCAGTCGTCGCATCAGCACCAGCAGCACCGGCACCAGCGGGATGATTTCCTCGCCCATATTTTCGAGGGCGCCCATGGTGGCGAAAAGAATGCTCACGAGCGGTATCACCACCACTTCGCGGCCCTGGGCACGGGTCAGCAGCCAGTCGACACCGTGGCGCAGCGCTCCGGTTTGGTCCACTACCGTGAAGGCGCCGCCGGCCAGAAAGATGAGGAACACCACGGCCGCGGCATCGGCCAGTCCTTTGGGAATGTCTACCAACATCTCGAGCGGGCCTACGGGCGTGGAGGGCACGCGGTGGTAGGAACCGGCAATCACCACGTCGCGGCCGGTCACGGGGTCTTTTTGGCGGTCGAAGCGGCCGGCGGGCAGCACGTAGCTCAGCGCTGCCGCCAGTATGATGAAGCCCACCAGCAGCACCAGCGGGTGGGGAAAGCGAAAGGTGTTCATGGCACAAAGTAGGGCGGCTCCGCACGAACTTTGCAAAACCACGGTTCCGCACCCATGACCATTACGGACTTCAAAGCCCTGCACCAGCGCCGCCAGGCCGAGCACCTTGCCCGGCACGGCCACCGCCTGGCCGAGCGCCAGGAGGACAGCTTCGACCTGACGCTGTTCGCCGTGGAGGGCTTCTATGCGGAGATTTGGCGCAGCCGCGGAGAGGAGCAGATTCTCTTCATCCACGTGTTTCAAACGCCGAACGGATTGAGCGATTATCTGAAACTGGTGCGACTGCCGGGCAATCTTTAGCGTCCTTGCTACGCCTGGATAACGTTGCCAGGAAGATTGAATTGAAGAACCGAATGCGGGTGTTATTCCTGATTGCCGTGTTGCTGGGGTGGCTGCAGTTGCCTGCGGCCGCTCAAAACGCCAAACCCCGCACCCCCGAGGACTTTGGCTACCGCCACCAGGTGGTGATGTTTGGCAAAGACAGCGTGAATGTGTTGGTGAAGGCCAAAAAAGGCGAGGAGTTGGTACGCAAGCCGCTGCTACTATGGTTGCAAGGCTCGCTGCCACAGCCGTTGATACTATACGATAAGCAGGGGCCCTATAGCGTGTTTCCGTTTGCGGGCAAGGCCGGGCTCGACTCGCTGGCTGCTACCTGCCACCTGGCCATTATTGGGAAACCTGGCATTCCGCTAATGGCAGATGTGGAAGGGCGTGACCCCAACAAGATGTTTTCGCAGGGGGGCCTGACGCCGTATTACTGCGAGCGGAATCATCTCGAGTACTACGCACGGCGCGAAGAAGCCGTGCTGCGCTATTTGAAAAAGCAGCCTTGGGTGGATAAAGCACGGGTGCTGGTTGGGGGCCACTCGCAGGGCAGCGCGGTGGTGGCGCGGCTGGCGGCCGTGCCGGGGTTGGTGAGCCACGCCGTGTACCTGAGCGGAAGCCCCCTGGGTCGGGCCCTCACCGAAGTTGCCCGCGACCCGAACGACACTGAAAGCACCGCAGCCGACGCCGAAGCAGGATTCGCGAAGTGGCAGCGAGGAGTAGACAGTCCCACGCAGTCCGACTGCCGTCAGTATGCGGACAGCAACAAAAACGTGTATTCGTTTGGGGAGTCACTACTGCCCTTTCTGCTCGCTGCGCGAGTGCCAGTATTTATTGGTTACGGCACCCGGGACCACGCTGCGGTGGCCAACGACTACCTGCGGCTGGAAACCATGCGGCTGCACAAGGCCAACTTCACCTTTCGCGCGTATCCTGGCCGCGAGCACAACTTCTTCGGCTTTAAAGACGGACAGATTAACTACGATGACTGGTATTGGGATAAAGTGGGGAGGGACTTTCTGCACTGGGCCGGAATTATGAAGTAGGGTTGCCTGCCGAAGCAAGGAAAGGTTATATGCGCAAACCGCTATGGTTACGCGGCAACTCTTCCTACCTTGCTTCGCATGAAACGGTTCCTCCCGCTGGCCTTCGCCCTGCTCAAATTTATCTTGGGCTACTTCCTCATCAGCCCCGCTTATGAGCTGCAGCGCGACGAATACCTCTACCTCAACCACGGCCAGCACCTGGCCTGGGGCTACCTGGAAGTGCCGCCGCTCATTGCGGCGCAGGGATGGGCCACGATGGCGCTGGGCGGGGCCGAGGGCTGGGTGAAATTCTGGCCGTTTCTCTGGGGCGCGGCCACTATTTACCTGGTGGTGCGGCTGGCCAGGCGGTTGGGCGGTGGTTGGTTTGCGCAAACCCTGGCAGGTATTTGCTATCTGACCACAGCATTTGCGCGGCTGAATCTGTTGTTCCAGCCCAATTCGTTCGAGGTATTTGGGTTTTTGGCGTGCCTTTATTGGCTGGTCTGCTTTTTTCAGGAGGAGCGGCCGCGCTACCTGTATTTGTTGGGCCTGGGGCTGGGTTTCGGGTTGTTGAACAAATACACCACGCTGTTTTTCATTGCCGCGCTGGGCGGGGCGCTGTTGCTCACGCCAGCCCGGCGGCTGCTGACCAACCGCCACTTTTGGGGAGCGGCGGGCCTGGCGTTGCTGCTGTGGCTGCCAAATCTGGGGTGGCAAATCAGCCACGGCATTCCTTTTCTGTACCACATGGCCCTGCTGAAGGAAAGCCAGCTGGTGCACGTTGAAGCCGCCGATTTCTGGAGAACCCAGTTGCGGATGTGTTTTCCGGCGCTCTTGATTTGGGTGCCGGGGTTGCTGGGCGTGCTGCTAGCGCGACAGTTTCGGCCGTACCGAGCGGTGGGGCTGGTGGCGGTGCTGGGCGTAGGCCTGCTGGCCGCGCTGCACGGTAAGGATTATTACGCTCTGGGCTATTACCCGGTGCTGTTCGCGTTCGGGGCCGTGTGGTGGGAGCAACTGCTGACCCGGTTTCGATGGAAGCGGCTGGCGCAGCCGGTACTGTTGGCCGTGCCGCTGGCCTGCCACCTGGCGTTTCTGCCGCTGGTGTACCCCTTGAGCAGCCCGGCTGCCATGGCGGCGCTGCGCCCCAAATACGAAAGCCTGGGCGTGTACCGCTGGGAAGACGGCCAGCAGCACCAGCTGCCCCAGGACTACGCCGACATGCTGGGCTGGCGCGAAATGGCCGACAAAACCTGGGCCGCCTACCGCAGCCTGCCCGATTCCGTCCAGCGCCACACCCTCATCCATTGCGCCAACTACGGCCAGGCCAGTGCCATCAACTACTACAACCGCCACCGCGCCCTGCCTGCCGCCAACAGCCTCAACGGCAGCTTTATATACTGGTACCCGCCGGTGGGCCAGTGTCAGGCCATCATTATTGTCGACGACGAACCCGACGATGAAATCGCCCCGCATTTTGCCGCGTACCGTCGGTTTGGCACCGTCACCGACTCCTTCGCTCGCGAGCAAGGCACACACATCACCATCGGCATTCGCCCCGACAGCGCCGTGCTGAACCTGATAGCGCGTGAGCGGCGCACCGCGCTGGGGTTGTGGGAAGGCGAAGCCAAGCTTGCCCGTGCTCGGTAAACCTCTAAGCGCTGACCACTGCCCCTGATTTTACGAATTGCCCAAAACGTAACTGCTGAGCTTCCTTCAGCAGCTAAAAGCCGTGACTTTGGTTTCCAGTACATTTAGCTTCACAAACGCTTTACCGACGTTGATTTTATGAAACGGCTCTACGTACTCTTGGCATTGGTTGCCTTTTCGTTGCCTGGTCTCGCCCAACAAACCCAGAAACCCCCGCTGCACGGCAAGCACTGGATGGCGATAACGGGCAAACCCCTTGCCGCGACGGCTGGGGCCATGACGTTTCAAAAAGGCGGCAACGCGGTCGATGCGGCCTGCGCCATGCTGGCCGCCACCTGCACCATGTGGGACGTGCTGAGCTGGGGCGGCGAAACCCAGGCGCTGATTTACAACCCGAACACCAAAAAGGTCATTGCCATCAATGCCATGGGCGTGGCGCCTACCGGAGCTACTCCCAAGTTCTTTAAAAGCAAAGGGTACAACTTTCCGCCTGAGAACGGCCCATTGGCCGCCACCACGCCCGGCACCCCGGGCGGCCTCATGCACATGCTGGCCAACTACGGCACTCTCAGCCTGGAGCAGGTGCTGGCCCCGGCCATGGAAATGGCTGCCGGCTACCCCATTGAGGCGCAGACGGCCAACAGCATCGAGAAAAACAAAGCGCTGCTGAAACAATGGCCCTACAGCAAAAAACTGTTTCTGACGCACCCCGGCCAGGAGCGGGAAGCACCCGAGGCCGGCGAAATATTTGTGCAGCAAGACCTACTGCAAACGCTGACCAAACTGGTAGACGCGGAAAAAGCAGCCTTAAAACAGGGTAAAAGCCGGAAAGATGCCATCATGGCCGCTTACGACCGGTTCTATACTGGCGACATTGCCCAGGAATTTGTGCGCGGCTCGAAAGAGCAGGGCGGACTGATTACCATGCAAGACCTGGCCCGCTGGAAACCCTTGGAAGAGGCGCCGCTCATGGTCAACTACAAAGGCGTGGACGTGTACAAGCTGCAGCAATGGACCCAGGGACCCGCCATGCTGCAGGGGCTCAACATTCTGGAGAACTTCGACCTGAAGGCCATGGGCTACAACAGTTCCAAGTACATCCACACGGTGTACCAGGCCATGAGCCTTTCATTTGCCGACCGCGACTTTTACTACGGTGACAACTACGCCGCTCCCGAAGAACCCATGAAGGGCCTGCTCAGCAAGGCCTACGCCAAGCAGCGGGCCCGCCTCATCCAATACCAGCAAAACGACCCCCGCATCGGCCCCGGCGACCCTTACCCGTTTGAGGGCAAGAAAAACCCCTACCTCAAGCAACTCAAGGCCCGGGGTTATGAAATGGACACCACAAAACGCAACTTTGCCCCCAAGCACGACCTGGGCAGCAACAACTCGCCTGCCGCCGAATACCAGGAGCGCCTGTGGCTGGGCACCACCACCATGGAAGCCGCCGACAAAGAAGGCTGGGTGGTGTCCATCACGCCCAGCGGCGGCTGGCTGCCGGCCTGCGTGGCCGGCAACACAGGCGTGGGCATGAGCCAGCGCATGCAAAGCTTCGTGCTGGAACCCACTCAAAACCCATTTAACGTAGTGGCCCCTGGCAAGCGGCCCCGCGTGACCCTAACGCCCTCCATGGCCCTCAAAGACGGCAAGCCCTTCCTGTCATTCGCCGTGCAAGGCGGCGACACTCAGGACCAGAACCTGCTGCAGTTTTTCCTCAATGTAGTAGAGTTCGGCATGACCGTGCAGCAAGCCTCCGAGGCCGCCAACTTCAACACCAACCAGCTGTGGCTCTCGCTGGGCGGCTCCAAAACCGACGACCGCAAACCCAAGCCCGGCCACATACTACTCAATAAAAGCACCCCCGAACAGGTGCGGGAAGAGCTTAAAAAGCTGGGTTACACCATGACTTTTGAGGACCGCACCAGCGGCCCCATCAATGCCATCTACTTCGACTGGCAGCACGGCAGCCTCTGGGGCGGCTCCAGCAACCACGGCGAGGATTATGGAATTGGGTGGTAGGAGGAAGGGGTAGAACTTACTGAGGAGATTTTTTGAACCTCTGTCATCCTGAGCAGAGCGAAGGACCTTATCACGTCCGAATATTGGCCATTCAAGGGGCTTAGCGTGGTTTTGGTGTAAGTGGGCAGTAGCGCGAACTCTGTAGTTCGCGTCCCCGCGCCATTAAATTCGTTCGGGTTTCCGCCGGGGACGCGAACTACAGAGTTCGCGCTACTGCCCACCGATGCTGGCACTGCTCCAATCCCCTTCGCTTTATTCAGAATGATAGGTTTTTTGTATTCCCAAACAGCTCAGACACGCTGGAAAAGCCGAGCTCAATAAAAAGCTCGCATCAATCTCAGCTACAACACGCTGACCGCGGCCTTAAACGGAAAATATTCCAGCGCCTCCCACGGCCCATTCTGATAAGCCCAAAGCTGCAGCCCAGTGCCCACGGCACAAAAAGGCGCAAAGTCGGCCTGAAGCTGGGCCAGCAGCTCCCGGGCCGCGGCAGGCTCCACCTTGTTTTGAATGGTGACGTGGGGCTGCAGCTTCTGCTGGTCCTGGGGTGTGAGGTGGGCCGAAAACGTCTGTTGCAGCTGGCGGTGCAAGGCGCGCAGCTCCTCGTTTTCCAACGTGAACGCCACCCCGCGGCCCAGCGAGCGCAGGCCCGTGACTTGCAGCATAAGTTCGCACTGCGCCAGGCAGCAGCTGCGCAGCTCCTCGACCACGGCCTCAAGGTCACGGCCGGGCAGGTGGTGGAAGAGGGTGAGGTGCGCCGCCAGGTAATTGATTTTGGGCGGAAAATGCTCGCGCCGCAGGGCGTTGAAGTAGGTCTGGGCCGCATCGTCCAACGCCAGGGTCAGAATGAGCGGGGCAGCAGTGGGGTAGGACATGGGCAGAAGAAAACGAAGCGTCTAGAATTACGTGAAGCGGTTAAAATTCGCTGATTTTGGCTCGGGCTAACTACCGGCAATGCAGAAGGTTTTGCATGTGTGGATATTGCCAAAAAAGCCCAAAAAGACGCATTTTGAGGACTTAATTCGGGGTGGAAAGCGTTACTAAAATATCCGTCACCAATCCGATTTTATGCTCACTGCTGGCTCTCTCGTTTCCATTTCTGACACCCTGCTCACCGACCAGCCCGCGCCCGCTCTGGCCCCGCGCACGCACTCGGCCAAGCTCTGGCTGCCGCAGCGCGTGGTGTTCACACCCGATGCTTTGGACGAGGAGTTTGGCCAGCAAATCCTGGCCCGCGTATCGGCCCAAAACCTGGAAGTGGAGCTGTTGAAAAGCAACCGCCTCACCGGCCTGCGCGGCGACGATGTGCGCGCCACTTACCGCACCGCCAAAAACACTTTGGCTATAGTAAAGGCGCCCCCCGGGGCCCTGCGCCTGCAGCCCACTCCCCCCTCGGCCGACTGGCAGCTGAACTTGGCCGAAGGCTGCCCCGCCCACTGCCAGTACTGCTACCTGGCCGGCAGCCTCAGCGGCCCGCCCGTGGTCAAGGCCTTTGCCAACCTGCCCCAGCTGCTGGCCAACACCACTACGTATGAGCAGCCCGGCCGCGTGGTGAGCTTCGAAGCCAGCTGCTACACCGACGTGCTGGGCATCGAGCACCTCACCGGCAGCTTGGCCGAGGCCGTGCGCCATTTCAGCACCCGCGAAGGCGCTCAGCTGCGCTTTGTGAGCAAATACGACCACATCGGCCCCTTGCTCGATGTGCCCCACCACGGCCGCACCCGCGCCCGCTTTTCCCTTAATGCCGAGCCTGTGGTCCGGCGCCTGGAGGGTGGTACGGCCTCCGTCGAGGCCCGGATTCAGGCCATGCGCAAGCTTGCTCTGCCCGTGGCTGCAGGTGGCGCTGGCTACCCGGTGGGCGTGGTGCTGGCCCCCATTATGCCCATTCCCGACTGGCAGCAGCACTACACCGAGCTGCTCGACCGCCTGCAAGTGGCGTTCGATTTCGACTGCGACCTCACCGTGGAGCTCATCACGCACCGCTTCACACCGGGCTCGAAGGACGTTCTCCTGCAATGGTACCCCAACACCAGCCTCGACCTCGAAGAGGAGGGCCGCGCCGTGAAGCGCAACAAGTTTGGTGGCCTTAAATACGTGTACCAGCCCGAGCAGATGAAGGTCATGAAGGCGTGGTTCTACACCGAGTGGCAGCGCCGCTTCCCACACGCGCCGGTGCAGTACTGGACTTAAGCCAGGCTTTGGACTCAGAGGATGGGTTGTAATTTGCCAGCCCACCCTCTGTCCGCGCCATGTCCGATTTCGCTCCCTACACGCTGCTCATTCAACACGCCGCGCAAGTCCTGACGCTGGCCGGCGGGCCCCCCGACCGCCCATTGGCGGGCCCCGACCTGAGCAGCTGGACCATCATCGAGCAGGGCTACGTGGCGTGCGTTGATGACAAGATTGTGGCCGTGGGTCGCATGAGCAAACTGAACCTGGCCCACCTCGGCCCCGACACCCGCCTCATCGATGCCTCCGGCTGCGTGGTTATGCCCGGTCTGGTGGAGTGCCACACCCACCTCGTATTCGGCGGCAATCGGGCCGATGAATTTGAGCGCAAGCTGCGCGGCGAGTCGTACCTGGACATCCTGGCCGGGGGTGGCGGCATCCTGAGCACGGTGCGGGCCACCCGCGCCGCTTCTGAAGCAGAATTGTTGGCCCATTCCCTGCACCACTTGAAAGGATTTCGCCGCTACGGCGTGACCACCCTGGAAGCCAAAAGCGGCTACGGTCTCGACCGCGACACCGAGCTTCGCCTCGTGCGGGTGGCTCGCGAGGCCGGCCAGCAGCAGGCCGTGCGGGTGGTGCCCACCTTTCTGGGCGCGCACGTGGTGCCGCCCGAGTTCAAGGAGGCTGGCCCGCGGACTTACGTCGATTTTATCCTGCGCGAGGTGCTCTCGGATTTGAAAGGAGAAGCTGCTTTCGTGGATATTTTCTGCGAGGACGGGGCTTTCCCGCTCGACGTATCGCGGTACTACCTGGAGCAGGCCCACAAAATGGGATTTGGCCTAAAGATTCATGCCGAACAGCTCCACGACTTGGGCGGCTGCGAAATGGCTGCCGAACTAGGAGCCACCAGCATCGACCACTGCGACTACCTCATGCCCGACGCGGCGGCCCGTATTGCGCAGCAGACGGCTGGCCGCACGGTGGCGGTGTTGCTGCCCTTGGTGCCGCTATTCCTGCGGCAGCAGAAGTTTGCCGACGGCCGCGAATTCATCGACAGCGGCTTGCCGGTAGCAGTGAGCACCGACTTCAACCCCGGCTCCTGCCCCAGCAAAAATCTTTGGCTCGCCCTCTCCGTGGCCTGCCTCAAAATGGGCCTTACCGCGAAGGAGGCAGTAGCTGCCGTGACGCTCAACGCCGCCTGGGCCATTGCACAGCAGCACGACTGCGGCAGCCTGGAGCCCGGCAAGCGGGCCGATGTGCTGGTGCTAAACGTGAGCAGCGTGGCTGAAGTCCCGTACTGGCTGGGCGAGAATCCGGTGCGCGACGTGGTAATTGGCGGTGCCCTGATAGCGTAAGCCAGCCAGTTTGTGCGCTAGCGCAGCCCGTAGGAAAGGCCAAACAGAACCCCCGTGCCCACAAGGTAGCGTGGCGTTAGCTCCGAATCTGATTTCATCAGCGAGTTCACGAAGTAAGTAGCCGTGGGCTGTGCCAACAGCTCTACACGAGAAGTAGCCCGATACCGTAAGTCGAGCCCCGCGCTAATGCTAAGGCTGACAGGGCGGTACGGCGCGCCGCTGCTGCTCCAGTTTCGGGGAGAAGTATCGGCCCCGGTGCTCTTGCCACCGACGTAAATGGCAGCGTCGGCGCCGGCCAGCACGCCGTAATACCAGCGGCTGGCGCTGCCCTGCCCAAGGCCATAGCCCAGCCGCACCGGCACCGTCAGGAAGCGGTAGATATCGCGGTGAGTAAGCCGATTGGGCCCGATACTGGCCGGAGAAATAGGAGTAGAGCCGAGGCCAGGAACACCGGTAGTTACCGGTTGATAATAGTAGTAAGTGGTTTGGGTCGCATACTCCTGATAGCCCAAGCCAGTGCTGAGGCTCCAGCGGCCATTCAGCATCCGGTGGGCCTGCACCTGAATGCCAAACCCTGCGCTGGCTTTCTCCTCTTGAGCTAATTGATTGGGTGCGACATTATCGAGGAAGCGGCTAAAGGCCGATGGTGTTACATAGGGCGAGTTGCCCAAGGCCGCCTGCTCACCTAATCTCCGGTAGGTGAGAGACGGACCAGCTAAAACCTGAGCTGCCCACCGCCGCGCCGGAATATTCGAAATGCGGGAGAGCGTATCAACACTCAGGCGTAGGACAGGCCGTGGCGGGGCCTCAGCCAGCGCAGGCATTACCGGGCGCATCAGCAGTCGGCTATTATTACCTGCATCAGCCTCGTAGTTAGGTAGTTCGAATGTTCGTGCAGCAGGCGCTCCGGTAGTCGTGATGGCAGTCGCTCCGCTGTGCTGAATAACAGAGCCCGGGGTAGGAGGCAAGCCCGATTGAGCAGCTGACATTGCAATCCCATTAAGCACTTGCGATTTCCTCTCAGGGTTATCATGACCTGCCAAAGCAGGTTGGCCTGGCAGATCAGCCTGGCTGGCTACAGATGATGTCAGGGCAGCTGGCGGAACGTCTGGCCCGGAGGATATTTGCTTACGCGTGACACTGCCGTTAGCAATCCTGCCACGGGCAATCAGCCTTTTGGCGGCCGGACTAGCGGCGGAAATCACGGGCTCGCGGTCAACTCTTGTAGCGCGCCTTGTTGCTGCTGAACCCGACGAAGCAGCGCTGCCAATGGAAGCGGCTGCCGGCACTCCCGTTGCTGCTCCAGCCGCTGGCGCCGTGCGGGCACCAACTCCCGACTCTGACGCATATCCCGCTTTGCCAGGTAAGGCGCCAACAATTTCTGAATTGATAAATCGTGATGATTCAACTGACTGCGAAGCATCAGCTTCTGAGTTGGCGGGAAGTTGGCTAGCTGCTAAGTCAGGGTTAGCAGTAGGTGCCTTGGTGCCAGACTGTGCCGAATAAGTGGCCAGCTCCTGTTGGGTGCGAGCAGTTGGGCCAGGGCTTGTGGTGCGCCACCACTGCCAGCCGGCGCCGCCCACCACGGCCAGCAGCAGGCCCAACAGCAGCACGGGGCTCCAGCGGCGACGTTTGCGCAGCTGGGGCTGGGCCACGGGCGGCGGCAGCTGGGCCCTAATGCCGGCCCAAAGCTGCGCCGGCGGCTCCTGGCCGTAGTCGGCCAAGCGGTCGCGCAGGGCGTCGTACAAGTCGTCGGGTTTGCGGTCGGTCATGGCAGTTGCGGAGAATGATGGGCCGCCAGGCGGCTTTCGAGCAGCCGGCGGGCCCGGGCCAGCTGCGATTTGGAAGTGCCCTCGGCAATGCCCAGCAGCTCGGCTATTTCCTGGTGCGAGTAGCCCTCCACGGCATAGAGGTTGAGCACGGTGCGGTAGCCGGGCGGCAGGGTGGCGAGCAGGGCCAGCAGGTCGTCGGCCGCCAGCTGGTCCAGGGCCGTGGGCTCGGCACTGGGCAGGTCGTTGGCTAGCTCGTCGGGGTCGTGGCTGCTGCCTTGGTGCCGAAGGCGGTACTGCTCCAGGGCGTGCAGGGAAGTGGTCACGGCTATGCGCCGGGCCCAGGCCTCGAAAGGGCCCTGGCCGCGGTATTGGTCGAGGCGGGTAAAGATTTTAACAAAAGTATTTTGCAGTGCGTCCTCCGCTTCGGCCCGATTAGGGCAGTAGCGGAGGCATACGCCCATCAGCAGGTAGGCCAGCTTTTGGTAAAGCCGGTGTTGCGCTGCCGATTCGCCGCGCCGGCACGCCGCCAGCAGCGCCTCATCGACCGGGGCAATGGGAGGCGGCATGTGAGAAAGTAGACTGAAGGCAGGCTGTACAGCACCTGCCTCGTGGAGGCATGACCGGCGCCGTGCCACTGCGGTTGCATGGCCTTTAAATTTATTTCAAAAATCCTTTGTGGAAGCGGCAGCGGGGCGCCCGCGTACCCCGGCGCGCCGTATTCTTGCCAAAGCAAGCCGCGAAATCCTTAAAAACCCGCCCCCATCCGTGATACGCTACTTCCACGTCGACTCTTTCGCTCAGAAACCTTTCACCGGCAACCCCGCCGGGGTGTGCCCCCTGCAAGCCTGGCTGCCCGCCGAGCTGATGCAGCAAATAGCCGCCGAAAACAACCTGGCCGAAACCGCTTTCATTGTGCCCCGCGCCGGAGCACCGGCCGAATACGACATCCGCTGGTTCACGCCCACCGTCGAAATTGACTTGTGCGGCCACGCCACCCTGGCGGCCGCCTACGTGCTGTTTGCCCACTTGGGCTTTGCCGAGCCGGCCGTAGTTTTTCATAGCCAGAGCGGCCCGCTGCACGTCTCGCGTGAAGCCGACGGTCGCCTCACTCTCGATTTCCCCTCGCGCCCGCCGCAAGTGCTGGCGCCGCATCCCACGGGCCTGACCGATGGCCTGCGTGCCACCCCGGTGCACGTGCTGGCTGCCCGCGACGTGCTGGCCGTGTTCAATACCGAAGCCGAAGTGCTGGCCCTCAAGCCCGACTTTGCCCACATTGCCGCCCTGGAATACGTGGGCGTCATCGCCACGGCGCCCGGCTCGGCCGCCGAGGGCATCGATTTTGTCTCGCGCTTCTTTGCGCCCCGGGTAGGCGTGCCCGAAGACCCCGTCACCGGTTCGGCCCACAGCACCCTGATTCCCTACTGGGCCGAAAAGCTTGGCAAAACCGAGCTGCGTGCCCGCCAGATTTCGCCCCGCGGCGGCGACCTCTGGTGCCGGCTGCGCCACGACCGGGTGGACATCAGCGGCTACGCCGTGACCTACAAGACCGGGGAAATTCTGGTGGATTGAGCCGTAAACATGTAGCGCGACCGTGCCCGGCCGGGACTTTGTAGTTCGCGTCTCCGCGCCGTACCGCGTTCGGGTGTCATTCAGGGACGCGAACTACAAAGTCCCGGCTGGGCACGGTCATGCTACTATTCATTCGGCTTTGTGAATTGCCCTAATAGCGCCGGTATTGCGGCATGTGAATACCCAGACGTGGAGTGTCCAGTACGCCGACGAAAAACGGGAAGCTGTTATTCGACACGCTGCCCTGCCCGTCGTACACGTTCACATGCAAGCGGTAGCCGCCGCGTTCGGTGGGGGTGCGTATCACGGCGTTCAGGCCTTTGGCCTCGCGAATAGCGCCCGGGATGGTTTCGGGGGCAGTGCGGTTTTGGGGCAGGGTGTGAAACTCGTCCACGTCACGGGTGATTTTCCACTCCACCCGCAACGGGTCTCCGTCGGGGTCGGTGGCGGGCACCGACGCTGGGTAGTCGGTATTGGGTTCCAGGGCCAGGTCGGCTTGGGCAAGCTTATTAGCAACTCGGATGGCTCCTACCTGCGGGGCTTGGTTGGCCGGCTTCTGGCCCGTCCACAGGGTCTGAATCATGTCCACCATGGGCGTTTTTTCGCCCGTCGGGGCAAACATGCTCAGCCACATATCCGTCTGCTCGAAGCGGTTGCCCCAGTACAGCACGTAAGCACCCAGGCAGCGTGAGCTTTGGTCCTGGACGGTCATTTTAAAGCCGGCTTGCATAAACTCGGCCTTGTCGGAGCTGCTTTGGTCCAGCGGAGCCTCCCAGCTGGTGAGCGGGGCTTCCCACCACCCGCGGCCCCCAAACTCGCCGATGATGTAGGGCCCTTTCCAACCCGCTTCGGCCAATCGCACGGGCTGCTGGGCCAGTTTGTTGAAGACGTTGACGGTAAGCACGTCGATGTCGGGGCACAGGTGAATGATAGACGGGATGGCGTAGACACCGTCGGTAATGGTGGTGGTGACCGGATGGTTGGGGTCCAGCTTGTGAATCATTTTAACAGTTTCGTTCACAATCTGATACACCTTAAAATCACCGTAGTGATTGTCGAGTTCATTGCCCAGGTTCCACATCAGCAGGGCCGGGTGGTTCTTGTAGCGCTGCACTTGTCGGTACACTTCTTGCTGCTGCTCGGCCACGGCCTTGGGGTCGTAGTAGTCGAATTTCTCGTAGGGCGGCTTCATCCACAAGCCAAACATGACCGTGAGGCCGTTTTGGTGGGCCTTGTCCATGAGCACATCGGCGTAAGCCGGGGCGTACAACCGCACCGAGTTGCCGCCTTTTTCTTTAATTTTTTCGAAGTGCTGAACTCCGGCCGCCCCCTTGATTACGTATGGTTTGCCAGCGCGCTGAAGCTGGTAGCTCGAATCGATGCGTACTACCCGAACCGGCACTACATCCGAGGCGGGATTTAGTGGCGTGATTTTTTCGACAATTGATTCGGGAGAAGATTGGCAGCCCGACAACAGCAACGTAGTTCCGAGCAAGCTAGTAAATAGCTTAGCAGCTCGTTTGAAAAGGTGGTAATTCACTGAAAGGTAAGATTTAAAAGTAGGCACTGTTGCGATTACAGTGGTCTGTTTTTTAACTATAGGAATGAATAAATAAACTTTTATGAGTTCAAATGTCGAAAAAAAATAAACTTGCAAGGCAGCGGAGTTGAAGGGCCGTACGTAGTAAGCGCTAATTTTGGCGATGTATAGCTTCGATAAATTGCTGAATTATTTTATAAGTTTTTGATTACCAAGCATGTCTAGTGATATCTACCAGTCAAAAGATAAACGTCCGTCCGCTTCAATGGCAAATAACCTTGTTTCTGTAGAGGAAACAACACCAAAAAAAGTGCCGCATGAAGGTGTTACCGTTCAATTTCAGGACGCGAAGGGCACAAAGCAAATGCGCATCTTGGTGGTGATAGGCCTTGCGTTGCTGGCGCAGTTCTTTTGGTGGTTCGCCGACTCCGACCACATGGGCTACGCCCCACTGTATTGGCTCCTCACTTTCTCGCTGTGCTACAAGATGCTGCGCATGCTGCACGAGTGGTACCACTACGTGCACGTGAAAGAGCCCATTGCCCCGGCCGTGCCGGAAAATGCGCCGCTGCGCACCGTGGACATGCTGACCACGGCCTGCCCTGGCGAGCCGCACGACATGATTATCCGCACGCTGGAGTCGTTGGTGGCCGTGCGCTACCCCCACACCACCTACCTCTGCGACGAAGGCGACGACCCCGAGCTGCGCGCCGTGTGCGAACGCCTGGGCGTGGTGCACGTGACGCGGATTGAGAAAAAGCACGCCAAGGCCGGTAACATCAACAACGCCCTGCGCCAGGCCACCGGCGAGTTTTGCGTCGTGCTCGACCCCGACCACGAAGTCACCCCCGATTTCCTAGACCAGGTGATGGCCTATTTCGAAGACGAAACCGTGGGCTACGTGCAAGTGGTGCAGGCCTACGGCAACCAGAAAGACAGCCTGGTGGCTCTGGGCGCGGCCGAGCAAACCTACCATTTCTACGGCCCGCTGATGATGGGCATGAACAGCTACAACACGGTGCAGGCCATTGGCGCCAACTGTACCTTCCGCCGGGTAGCCCTCGATGGCATTGGCGGCCACGCGGCCGGCCTCACCGAGGACATGCACACGGCCATGCGCCTGCACGCGGCCGGCTGGAAATCCATTTATGCCCCCGTGGTGGTGAGCCGCGGGCTGGTGCCGTCGTCGCTGGGCGCGTTCTACATGCAGCAGCTGAAATGGGCGCGGGGCACGTTCGACTTGCTGGCCCACGTCTACCCCAAGCTGTTCAAGAACTTCTCGTGGCGGCAGCGCCTCCACTACCTCACCCTGCCGCTGTATTTCTTGTCGGGCATCGTGGCTCTGATTGACATCACCGTGCCCATTGCCTCGCTGCTGCTGCTGGAGTTTCCGTGGCACCTGTCGCTGCCCGAGTTTGCGGTGCACATGCTGCCGGTTACCATGGTGGGCCTGCTCATTCGCTACAACGCCCAACAGTGGCTGCGCGAGCGCCACGAGCCCGGGCTGCACCTGGCGGGCGGGTTTTTGCGCATTGCCACTTGGTGGGTGTACTCGCTGGGCCTGGTTTATACCTTCCTCAACGTGAAGGTGCCGTACCTGCCCACTCCCAAAGAGGGCAAGGTGAAAAACGAGTGGCTGCTGTGCGTGCCCAACCTGCTGCTGGCCATCATATCCATTGGCGCGGCGGCCTATAGCATGCAGGTGCAGGGCATTCGGGGGCCGTACACCAAGCTCATGGCCACGCTGGCCCTCATCAATGCTGCCATTCTGCTGATTTCGGTGGTTATGGCACAGCACGCGCTGCTCAACAGGCTGCGGTCGTTCCTGTGGTCGACGCGGCCCTTGCACGCTGCCAAGCAGTGGGTTGAAAATATTTTGGCTTCTGGCTCGGGTGTCATCACCCGCCGGCTGCGCACGGGGTCGGTGGCTTTTGCAGCTGGCTTGGCCATTCTGCACACGCTGGCCACGGCTGGCTTTATCTTGGTGCAGTGGCGCGAGCAAGTGGGCATTTCTGAAGACTACATCTGGGCGCATACCGGTTTTGGCCCGTTGCGCATTGGCCAGCCCAACACTGGCTCGGCCACGCCGCTGGCCATGCGGCCTGTAGCGGAAGCCTCCACCCAGCCGGCCGTAACCTGGGGCCCGGCTGCCAAGGCCACCACGCAAATTGTGAGCCTGGAGCTGCCCGCTGGCACACCACCGCAAGTGCCGGTAGCGGCCATTGAGGAAATAAACCAGCGCGGCGACATTCCGGTGCTTACCTGGGACATGGACGAAACCGCGGCTACCAACAACCAGCTCTTTCAGCAGCAAGTGCTGCAACTCATTGCGCGCGAAAACCAAGTGCTGCTCCGGCCCATGTTCAAAAAGACCGGCCCGACGGCGCACCGCCAGGCATGGCAGCGCATGGTGAAGAGCTACCGCGCCAGCGGCGATACCACCGTGGTATGGGTGTGGACGCCCCCGCGGCCCGATTCGGTGGGTACTTATTTCCCCGGCGCCGCCAACGTGACATGGATAGCCAGCGACTGCCGCACCACTGCCGCAACCCCAGAAATGGCTACTAACTGCTACGCCCCATTCCGGGAGCAGATAGCGGCCCAGATTGAGATGCAGAGCAAGCCCATCATCTTGTTTGTGCCTCAGACCTACGCCTCCGACTCCTATGTGTGGGCCAGCAAGCTGGAAACCCGCTACCCCGAGGTGAAGGCCGTGGTTTTCACGCCCGCCACCCCGCGGGCAAAGCCCACCAAGACGTTGGCGCAGCAACGCCCGAAACCGGTAAATTAGCTAACCCTGGAAACGAGCGCCGCCTCCCAGCTTACAAAGCAGTAAGCTGGGAGGCGGTTTTGCTTATGCCGATTTTTTGGTCGCGGCTTTTTTGGTAGTGGTGGTGGCATTGAGCCGGCCGGGGTTGTCGGCCAAGAATTTGCCCCAGCTTTTGCTGCCGGCCTGCACATTGTTGCCTTTCTGATAATGGTGGCAGAGGGCTACCGACAGGGCATCGGTGGCGTCGAGAAACTTGCTGGCCTCGGCAATGGGTGGCAGGGTCAGGGTTTGGCGCAGCATGTGGGCCACTTGCTCCTTGGTGGCTGCACCCGAGCCCGTTACGGCCTGTTTTACCTTGGTAGGGGCATATTCCACATAGGGAATCTGACGGCTGAGGGCAGCCGCAATGGCCACCCCCTGGGCCCGGCCTAACTTAAGCATACTCTGCACGTTGACCCCAAAAAAGGGGGCTTCAATGGCCAGCTCGTCGGGCAGGTACTCGTCGATGAGCTCAAGCATGCGGTCAAAAATCCGCTTTAGCTTTACGGCGTGATTCGACCCCAGCGCCTTCATATTGATAACGTCGTAACACAGCACGTCGACGCGTTGGCCGCGCACCTCAATCAGGGCGTAGCCCATAATCTGAGTGCCCGGGTCGACGCCCATGATAATCTTGGGCAGCAGCTCGATAGCAGGAGCGGGGCGGGGGCGAAGGGGAGCAGCCAAAACGAGGGAGGAAACTGGGAAGCAGGAAGCGAGGCAAATACAGCAGGAAGTAGGCTTCCTTTGCAAAGCTACGAAGGGGGCAAGGCCTCGGCAGCTACAGGCGGCGCTTCGCCAACGCATTTACCATCTACAAGGCCAAAGCAACCCGGAAAAGGTCCCGCTGCTTCTCCGAAAGGGGCGCGCCTGGTGTTCTGGGGAAAAGTAGGGGTTACGCTGCTTACCCTGGGTCTGCTCTACAACTCCATTTTTGCGGCGCCGGACACGGCCGCGGCCTGGCGTGCGCTGCTGGCCACCACGCTGGGCGGGGCGGGCCGCACGCCCGTGCTGCTGGCCCTGGCCCTGGTGCCCGTCAACTGGGGCCTGGAGGCGTGGAAGTGGTACCGCCTGGCCCGGCACCTCGAGCCAGTTACCTATGGGCGCAGCCTCCGGGCCGTGCTGGTGGGCCTCACCCTGGGCTTTGCCACGCCCAACCGCGTGGGCGACTACGCCGGCCGCATCATCGAGCTGAAAAGCCGGCGCGTGAGTGCGCTGGGCGCGGTGTTTCTAGGGCGCTACTGCCAACTGGTGGCCACGGTGCTGGCCGGCGTGGCGGGGCTGCTCTACTTTGTGCTCCGGTTTTATTTGCGGGGCTATCCGGCAGCCGGGGTGGGCGTGGGGGTATCCGCGCTGCTGATTGGGGCAGCGGTGTTGGTGCCCCTGTATCGGTCGCGGCTGCTGCTGGCGGCGCTGGGGCTGTGGCGGCCCCTGCGGCGGTTTCGGCCGGCTCTGGCCATCATGCCCACTTATCCGGCGCGGGCGCTCCATGCGGTGCTGGCCATCTCGGGCCTGCGCTACGCCGTGTTTTGTGCGCAGTTTATGCTGCTGTTGGCGGCCTACGGGGTGGCTGCGCCCGTGGGGGCCGGGCTGGCGGCCGTGGCGGGCACTTTCCTGATGAAGTCGCTGGTGCCCTCGCTCAATGCCCTGGCCGACGTGGGCGTGCGGGAGCTCTCAGCCACGCACTTGTTTGGGCTGCTGGGCCAGCCGGCGCTGCCGGTACTCAGCGCCAGCCTGAGTTTGTGGGTTATTAATATTGCGCTGCCCAGCGCTGCCGGGCTGCTGCTGGTGCCGGGGCTACGGGTGCTGCGCGAGAAGCGCACCGGACGATGACGGCGGCGGTAGGAGTTGCCCTGTTGGCGTTGCCGGTATTGTACGCCGGGCTGATGGCGTGGCTGCGGGGCGGCTGGACGAAAAACGAAGCCCGAGAAGCTCAGGTGCTACCAAAGCAACGTGCCGAACCAGTGGCTGAACAGCCAGCTGCGCTACCGCTGTTTTCCATTCTCATTGCTGCCCGCAACGAAGCAGCCAACCTACCCTTTCTTCTCCAGGACCTGGCCGCCCAAACCTTGCCCACGGTCCAGTTCGAAATACTCATTGCCGATGACCACTCCAACGACGCCACAGCGGCTCTGGTGACCGCCGCTGCTCAGGAAGCTGGTTTTATGTTGCGCCTCGTCTCGCTGCCTGCCGCCCAAACCGGCAAGAAAGCCGCCCTGCTCGCCGCCCTGCACCAAGCCCGAGCCCCATGGCTGGTGTGCACCGACGCCGACTGCCGCCTTGGCCCCAACTGGCTGGCGGCCTATGCGACGCTCGTGGCCCGGCAGCCGCGGGCCAACTTCATTAGTGGCCCGGTACTGCTCACGGGTCCGGCCAGCTTCCTGCACTTGCTTGTAGGGCTGGAGTTTGCGGGCCTGGTGGGGGTGGGCGGCGCCTGCATTGCCCGCCAGCAGCCCACCATGTGCAACGGCGCCAACCTGGCCTACCGGCGCACGGCCTTCGAGGCGGTGGGCGGCTTTGCCGATAACCTGCACGTAGCCAGCGGCGACGATGAGTTTCTGCTGCACAAAATACACGCGGCTTTTCCCGGCTCGGTGCATTTTCTGGCCGATGTCGCGGCCATTGCCCGCACGGCCGCGCCCAGCACCCTGCGCGCCCTGCTGCGGCAGCGAGTGCGCTGGGCCAGCAAGTGGCGGCACTACCAAAGCGCCGCCCCCAGTCGCCTGGCCCTGCTGGTGCTGGGCGCCAACGTGGCGCTGGCCGTTGGGGTAGGAGTGGCGCTGGCGTGGCCGGCGCTCTGGCCGTGGGTGGGCGCAGCGTGGCTCATCAAGCTGGGGGCCGATGCCTGGTTTTTGAGCCCGGTGCTGGGTTTTTTTGACCAGCGGAAGTGGCTGTGGGGCCTACTGCCGCTGCAGGTGCTATATGCGCCGTATGCGCTGGCCGTGGGGGCCGCGGGCTGGCGCGGCGGCTACCAGTGGAAGGGACGGGCGGTGCGGTAGGCCCTGGCGCAGAAGCACGCCTTCTTTTTCGTTAAAAAAAAGCGTCCCAGAGGCTTGGAAGGTAAATTTGCCGCATATATATTCCACTACACTCAGGAACTCATGCGCTTCAATTCGGTCGGTTTCGCACTCACGGTTGGTATGGCATTGGTAGTCGTACTCATGGGATTCACATTGTTAAGCGCCGCCGGTTTGGTGGGCTTCTCCGCTGCCGATGTTGAGGCAGCACGGATAGAAGCGGGCAAGCCACAGCCGCAAGACACCACTATGGCGCTGGTAGATGCTGGCTTGCCTCGTCCGGCGCTTTCGGAGGCCGAGGCAGCGGCAGTTGCTGCGGGCAGCGCGCTTTATGCTAGCAACTGCGCACAGTGCCACGCCGTGAATGAGGTGGTGGTAGGCCCTGCTCTGGCTGGCATCACCAAGCGTCGCCCAGTTTCCTGGCTGATTCCCTGGATTAAGAACTCCAGCAAAGTAGTGGCTAGCGGGGATGAATACGCTGTGGCCATCTACAACAAGTACAACAAGCAGCAAATGCCGTCCTTTGGCCTTTCGGACTCTGAGGTTAAGGCCATCTTGGCTTGGCTGACCTCCCAGGAAAATCAAGGGAAAGCTATGGCTTCGCAGTTGTGATTCCGATTATAACGCCGAAATCCCCGTCGGTCTGTAACCACCCCTCGGATGGCAGGTAGGTGCGGGAAACAAACCCGTCGAGATATAATGCATTCTTGCAACCAGCTTGTTTAAAGTAGGTAGCGAAATCAAAGAGACTGATTTTGGATTTTGACATAGCAAGAATTATCCGATTATCGGGTAATATTCCTACACCGTTGCGGATGTGCAAATTCGTGGAGCCTTGCTTGAAAGCCGGGTGAATTTTTCCATCAATGACCAACAGCGGACCCGATTGCGTCGCATAAGCAACGTCTTTGGCGCCCACAAAATCTTGGGTCCGGCAGACATATGCTTTCTTATTAATAGTGGTATAAAAGACCCCATTGGGTCGCAGGTAAAAATTGCCGTCACCAGCAGCGGTATCCAAGGAGGTAATTTTTATTCCCCGTTGAATGAACAAGCCCTGGGGTGAGTAATCGGCTTTAAACATCCCGCCATTCATAGCAAAAACTAATTTTTGGCCCTGCGTTTCCAGCTGCTCCTTTAGGTTTTGCAAGCTTTTGAAGCGCTGGTTGTGTTCGTCTTTCCAGTACAACTTTAGCTCCGCTTGCTGTAAGTCGACTTTGTAGCTAATAAAGTCTGATGCAGCCGGGCTGGCTTCCCGCAAACGTATACAGGGTAGCAAGCATTAGACTCGTAATTACGCCGAGTAGTAAAACTTTAAGCTTGGTCATACTGGAGTCAGGTTTGAATAGTAGGCTCGCGGCATTTAGTAGGCTCGCGGCATTAGCTATTTCAGCCTCACATTGCTTAGTGATTGTCCAAGCAAATCCCAGAAGAATTGCCTTCTATAAGTAGACTTGCCGGGCCGGGTGAAAGTAACGCTTTTGCTAATGAGGTATACAAGCCCGCATGTAGGCTTACATTTGCCCAACTACCTCTTTGCGCCCACAACCCCGTGACTGACCCCGAATTCGACCTGCTCGACGAGCTGTACTTCGTTACCCCATTCCGCTCGCTGCTGGAAAAAACCGGCCTGCCCGCAGCCGACCTGGAAACCCAGCTGCGTAACTTGCTGGAGCAGGGCCTCATCCGGAGCTTCTGGCCCGACCCCGATACTGAACTGGCCTACGAGACGACTTCGTTCGGCGCCATTGCCCGCGATGCCTCTTACCTGGCCTCGAAAGAAGGCCTGCTGAAGCACAACACCCGCTAAACGTGGCAACGGCAGTTTCCAAGGCCGCGCCTACCCAGCCCAGCGCAAGTGCGGTGGCCCGGCCACCGGGCTATTACGTGCGCCAGCGCCTGTGGCAAAACCGACCGGCCGTGGTCGGGTTGGCGTTTATTGCCTTGTGCACGCTGGTGGCGCTGCTGGGTTACTGGGTGCTGCCCGACAATTCGCCCAACGCCAACCACGGCTTCGTGCAGATTCAGAAAGAGCGGCCCGGCCTGCGCGTGCAGCTGTTGCGCCAGCCCCTGCCCGATTCGGCCCGCGACAACCAGGCGGCCGACAACGTCTTCGCCACCTGGCTACATGGCCGCGAGCCCGACGTGCAGGAAACCCCCATCGGCGGCTACGAATTCGCGGGCGATTCCATTATCCTAAAGCCCCTGGGCGAGCATTCGGCAGAAGCTGGCCGCCTCCGGCGCCTGGCTCTGGTCGACGTGGTGGGCCGCCCCGGGCCGCGGACCGAACTACAAAAAGAAGTTCAAGAAAACCACCTCACCACCCGCACCTACTGGCTGGGCACCGACAAAGCTGGGCGCGACGAGCTGAGCCGCCTGCTGCTGGGTACGCGCATTTCGCTGGGCATCGGGCTGGTGGCGGTGCTCATTTCGCTGGTACTGGGCATGGCCGTGGGCGCCGTGGCCGGCTACTTTGGCGGCTGGGTCGATTCGGTTTTGCTCGGCGTTATGACCGTGGTGTGGAGCATTCCGGGCATCATGCTGGTCATTGCTATTTCGCTGGCGCTCGATAGCAAAGGCGTGTGGGTCAGCTTTGTGGCGGTGGGCCTCACCATGTGGGTCGACGTGGCCCGCGTGGTGCGCGGCCAGATGCTCAGCCTGCGCTCGGCCACGTTTGTGGAGGCGGGGCGCGTGCTGGGCTTGCCCACTTGGCGCCTCATTGCCCAACACCTGCTGCCCAACATGCGCGGGCCGCTCATTGTGCTGGCCACCAGCAATTTTGCGGCGGCCATTCTGCTCGAAGCCGGCCTGAGCTTCTTGGGCTTGGGTGTGCAGCCGCCCGCGCCCAGCTGGGGCCTCATGGTGAAGGAAGGCTACGACCTGTTGGGCACCGAGGCCGGGCTCTGGCTCACGCTGCTGCCGGGGGCAGCTATTTCGTTGCTGGTGCTCAGCTTTAACCTCCTCGGTAACGGTCTGCGCGACGCCTACGACCCCAAAACGCCCGTGGCTGGTTAAATTTGCATTAATGTGCTTGCGTTTCGGGCACGGTGATTACCTTGCTTCATGTCCCTAGCTACTCCTATTTCTTCTGTTGAGCCTTTGGCTGACTCTGCGGCCAGCCAAGCAGCGCACAATGAGCAAATCAAGCAGCTCAGGCGACAGCTGCTGCTCAAGCAGTTCGAACTGGATACGGTGCTCGGCGTGGCCCACGACATGACGGCCCGCGACCACACCGTCGACGAGCTTTACCACATGCTGCGCCTCACCCTGCAGGGCCAGCGCAACGTGGTGCAGCTCCTTTTATTTGCGCTGGAAGAAGATGGCTTCCGGGTGCGCGTTTCCTTGGGCTGCGACCTGGCCGAAGCCGAAAAATTCACCCTGTCCGAGCATCTCACCCAAGGCGGAGTAACGCAGCCCCAAGCCGTGGAAGACCTGGCCTTGGGCCCGGATTGGGATAAATACGAGTTGGTGATTCCCATTCTGCGCCAGAAGCAGGTGGCGGCCTACGTGTTTGTGGGCGGGCTGCGCAGCGACTTCGACCGGCAGCAACTCATCCCGTTTCTGGGGTCGCTGGCCAACACGCTTATCGGCGCCGTGGAAAACCGCCGCCTACAGGCCCAGCGCGTGGCCGATGCCGCCGTGCGCAAGGAAATTGAAATTGCGCAGGAGGTGCAGGCCATGCTTTTCCCCCGCACCCTGCCCAACGACAGCCACCTGTGCATCGAGCGCAGCTACGTGCCCCACACCGAAATTGGGGGCGACTACTACGACGTGGTAGAAATTGACGAGCACCGCTTGCTGCTGTGCGTGGCCGATGTGAGCGGCAAGGGCGTGCCGGCCTCGCTGCTGATGTCGAACTTCCAGGCCGGGCTGCGCACGCTGCTGCGCCAGGGCGTGGAGCTGGCCACCATCGTGCCCGAGCTCAACCACTTGCTGTTTCGCAACTCCGGTGGTGAGAAGTTTATCACGGCTTTCCTGGGCATCTACGACCGCCGCAGCCGCCGCCTGCAGTACGTGAATGCCGGTCACAATGACCCGATGCTCATCACCGACGACACCGCGGTGCAGCTGCTAAAGCACGGCACCGTCATGCTCGGCATTATGGAGGACCTGCCCATGCTGCGGGTGGGCGAGGTCGAGATTCCGCAGCATTCCCTGCTGCTGCTTTACACCGATGGTCTCACCGAGGTGTTTGACCAAGAGAATAACGAGTTTGGCGAAGAAGGGGTGCTCACCGTGCTGCAGCGCAACCGCTACCTGCCCCTGGCGCAGCTACACCAGGAGTTGCTCCGAACCATTGATGAATTCAGCTCACAAGACTCGCAGTTTGCCGATGATGTGACCATCCTGAGCTGCCGGTTTAAGTAGGATTGGCAGCGGCTTCGCTCACCGCCAACCACGACTCGGCGCGAACTAGCAAGGCCAGGCACAGGAAAAATATTGACCCGATTCTGTCTACTTCCACTAACTCGTTCAGCGTGAGGTGGAAAACGATGATGACAAAGGACAGCGCCGCCGCCAGCACCACGCGCCGCACCTCGGGCTGCTGCCGCGCGCGGTGGTAAAGGCTTTCAGCCCGCAGCAAGGCCGTAAAGACAAGGCTCACAAACAACAGAAACCCGGGAACGCCCTGCTCCGCCAGCTGCAGCAGGAAGTAGTTGTGAGCGGTTGACTTTTCGGGGTTATCGCTCAAGAAAGTTCGGAAGCTTTTAAGCGTGTACCGCTTGTATTCAGGGTAAAAGGTGGCCGCCCCGCTGCCCATCAGAGGTTTTTCGGCCACCATGCGGGCGGCAGCCACCCAGCGGTAAATCCGTTCCATGCCCGATACATCCTGAAGATTGTAGGTGGCGGTGAGGTGCTTGCCGAAGTTGTCTCCGTTGAAAGTGATGCGCTCGTAGTTGGGGGCAAACGCCTTGTAGTTGTCGCCGCTTGCTATGTAGCTTACCGCCAGGGCAAGGGTGACGGTGGCCGTGGCCAGCACCGTGCGCGTGAGCCGTAGGCGAATAATCAGGTAAAACAAGCCGGCAATCGGCAGCGACAGAAGGGATGCCCGCGTGTAGGAGGTGAGCAGGCCAAACAGCAAGACGCCCAGCCCTAATTGCCAGGCCAGGCGGGCGCTGCCTTTGCGGGCCGCCTGCATGCCCAGCCACCCAAACGGCACCAGCAGCGCCAGCATGGTCGAGTAAATGACATGGTTCCGGAAAAACGGGTGCACGGCCCCGTTGACAGTCTGAAAGCTGAAGTCGTTGGCAGCGTGGCGCACGGCCACATAAAACACACTCAGGCACGCCCCGGCCACGTAGACTGCCACAAAACGCCAAGTTTCCGAAGGCCGCCGAATAACGAGCAGCGTGCCAATTAAGAATGGCATGATGTACCACGTTTTGGCAAGTAAGTATTTAAAGGACTTAACCTTGTCGACGGAGCATGTGATGCCCACAGCGGTCCACAAAAACATCAGGCCCGGAATAACAACCAGGGGGTGGGTCCACTCGCGCAACGGAAGTTGGCCGTTGCGCAGCAGCAGCGCCATCCCCACGCAAGCAGTGAGGGCAAGCATGAGTGGCTCGGAGGGAAGGTCTATTCGCATGTTGCCCACCAGCCCAATTTCTTGAGTGAAGGGCAGCAGCAAAAACAATAGGTAGTACAGCCAGCGCCACTCCACCAGCGCGACCAGCGCACCCACGGCCAGTAAGCCCGGCAAAAGCAGTACGGGCTGCTGCTGCTGGGCCGCCGCGACGCCGCTCGCCAGCAACACCAGCACAAAACCCGTAAAAAGCAGCTTGGCGCCGTCGAAAGAGCGGCGAAGGCGGTGCAGCAGCTCGTTCACGGACGGGTTCACGCCAATTGGGCGGCGCTGGGCCGGTTGTAGCGGTAGAGCTCCGGCAGCGCCGCAAAAATTGCTGACAGCGCCAACAGAATCGAGCCCAGTTCCATGAGCGTGCGCGCAGGCTTAAACTTTTGGGTGGCTGGCTGGGCCTTTTGCAGCAAGTAGATGCTGCTGATGCAGCTTTTAATGCCAAGCTCAGCATTCTCGAAAGCAGAACGGGCCGCAACGAGGCGCTGCTGTAGCTCGGTGTTGCGAGTAGTGAGCCTGGTGATGACGCGGTCCAGGTCTTCGGCCCGACTGTCCACGTCCAGCTTGCCGCACGATTTCACCTGTGTTTCCAGCAGCCGGTCGGAGTCAGCAGGCTGGCGGTTGGTGAGAAGGAAAATAAAGACAGCAGCAGAGCGGTACACATCGGGCCAGTGCTGCACCACCGCAATGCTCACCACCGCAATTAGCGCCCCGGCCCCGGCCACGAAGTATTTCCAGCAGTTGAGAATGGGCCCCAGGCCCACCAGCGAGAAAGAAGGTGCAGACATAAAGAGAGGAAAGCCACCAGTTCCGCCATCAAATATGCTTGGGCAGGAAGCGGAAAGGTGGCGGGCAAAGATAGCCCGGAATTGGCCCCACGCGGCCGATGGCGCGGCTGCCCGGGCGCGGTGCGTAGCTTTGCGGTCCCTGCGCCAGGCGCAGTTGTTTATTCAGAATTTAGCGACCTCTTCGGCATCAAACGGTTTTTCGGCAATATCAGCTTCGTTGTCCTGCTCAATCTGCTGGTGAAACCTGGCTGGGTAGTGGTCGAAAACCTAGTGCAGGACCGGCTGGGACACGCGTCCTTTGGCCTCATTACGGCCCTTTCGGCGCTCACTATAGTAGTAGCCGCGCTCTCCGACCTGGGCCTCACGCCCTACTCAGTGCAGCGCGTGGCTGCCGAGCCTTCGTTCATGGCCGAAACTTTCCCCACGCTACTGCCTCTGCGCGGTGCCATCAACGCCGTGGCGCTGGCCGCGCTGGTGGGCGTGGGGTGGATGCTGGGTTACCGGGGAACCGAGCTGCTACTGCTCGGGGGCATTGGCATTGCGCTGCTGCTCACGCAGTACGCGCAATTTTTGCGCGGTACCCTCCAAGCCCATCAGAAGTTTAATGCCGATGCGGTGCTCTCGGTGGTGGAGAAGTTGTTGATGCTGGGCATGGTGTTGGCTCTTGTCCCCATCGGCCTCACGCTGCCGCGCTACGTGGGCGTACGGCTGGCTGCCGCAGCCTTTACCGCGGCGGTACTCTACGGGCTGATGACGCGGCTGTTTGGCCATGTAAAGTACCGTTGGCAAGGTCGGGTGGCCCGCAAAGCCTTGCGCGCTAGCCTGCCCTTTGCCATGATGACGATGCTCTACGGCATAAACGAGCGCATCGATGTGGTAATGCTCGAACGGCTGGCTTCACCCACTGAAGCTGGCTACTATGCTGGGGCCTACCGCTGGGTCGATGCCGTGATGATGTACACTTGGACGGTGCTGCCGCTGTTTTTTGCCAAGTTTGCCAGCGTCTCGCGCGACGCGGCGGCCCAGCGGCAGCTACTGTGGTTTGGGCAGCGGGTGCTCACGTTGCCGCTGTTGTTTGTGGTAGCCTTCGTGCTGTTTCGGGGCGAGGTCTTGTTTTGGCAGTTCAGCAACAGCAGCCCCGAGGAAATTGCCCGCATGACGCTTTGCCTGAAGGTATTGTTCCTTAACGTGTTGGTGCACGCTTTCTTCGCCATCTATAGCACGCTGCTCACCAGTACTACGCACGAGCGGGCCGTGAGCTGGCTGGTGGCCGGCAGCATCGCCCTCAACGTGGGCCTGAACCTGTTTCTCTTGCCTCGCTACGGCGCCGTAGCGGCTTCGCTCGACACGTTGCTGTGCGCCGTGGCAGTGTCGGTGGGTTATTTGGTGCTGGTGGCGCGGCGCACGGGCGTGGGCGTGCCGTTTCGACTGCTGGCCAAGCTGCTGCTGGCATTTGGTCTGCTGTGCGGCACCTGGTACATGCTGCAGTACGGCTTGAATAAAACGCTGAGCTGGTGGCTCGAAGCCGGGGCAATGGGGGTTATTTTCGGCCTGATTATCTTGGGAACAGGTCTAGTTAGGCGCAGTGAAATTGCGAGCTTAACGCGCAAAGGTTGAACGTTCAACTCCCCTCCTTAGCTAAGGAGGGGATATTTTCGCGCAGCGAAAATGGGGGTGGTTAGACTCGTTGAACGACACCCGAACGATTCTACCACGAGACCTTCGACCATCGTTCAACGAGTCCAAACGAAGTTCAGCGAAGCTAACCACCCCCGTCCGAGCCCTTGGCTCGAACATTCCCTCCTTATCCAAGGAGGGGAGTTTTTTCGTTGTTTCATCTCCCGCTTTCCATTCCATCCTTCGTGCACATCGCCGTCAACACTCGTTTTCTGCTTCCGGGCGACAACCTCGAAGGCATTGGCCGCTTTAGCTACGAAACGCTGTGCCATCTGGTGGCCCAGCACCCGGAAGTGACCTTTCATTTTCTGTTCGACCGGCCCTACGATACGCGGTATGTGCTGGGCCCCAACGTGGTGCCGCACGTGCTGTTTCCGCCGGCGCGCCACCCGTTCCTGTTCGTGGCGTGGTTCGAGGGCGCGGTGGCGCGGTGGCTGGCCCAGCACCAGCCAGCGGCCTTTCTCAGCCCCGACGGATACACTACGCTCAACACCCGCGTGCCCCGCGTCACGGTGATGCACGACTTAGCCTTCGAGCATTTCCCGCTCGATGTGGGCTTGCTGAAGCGCAAGTATTACCACTGGTTTATGCCCCGCTTTGCCCGCGCTTCCGAGCAGGTGGTGGCCGTGTCGGAGGCCACCAAGGCCGATATCGTGCACACGTATGGCATTTCGCCTGATAAAATCAGTGTGGCTTACAACGCACCGGCTGCTTGCTTTCGGCCCCAGCCAGAGGAAGCCCAACGCGAAACGCGCCAGCGCTTCAGCCACGGGCAGCCTTACTTCCTGTTTGTGGGCGCCCTGCAGCCGCGCAAAAATCTGGGCAACTTGCTGCGCGCGTTTGATTTATTTAAAACGGCGGGTGGGGCAGCCGTGGCCCACGCGCAGCTGCTCATTGTGGGGCGCAAGGCCTGGAAAGCGGGGCCCATTCTCACGGCCTACCAGCAGATGCGCCACCAGGCAGCGGTGCATTTCACGGGCCGCGTGGCAGACCCTGAATTGGCTGCCCTGTATGCGGCGGCCTTGGCCGCGGTGTATGTGCCTTATTTTGAGGGTTTCGGCATTCCCATCGTGGAGGCGCAGGCCAGCGGCTGCCCGGTGCTTACTTCTAACCTCAGCTCTATGCCCGAAGTGGCGGGGGCGGGCGGCGCGGTGTTGGTCGACCCCAACAGCACGGAGGACATTGCCAGCGGGCTCACCCGGCTATGGTCCCAGGCCGATTTGCGCCAGCAGCTAGTGGCCCAGGGCCACCAGAACCTAAGCCGCTTTTCGTGGGCCGCAAGTGCAGAAGTGCTTTGGGAGGCCATTGTGGCGGCGCGTAAATAGAGAAGCACGCAATGAGCTGAGGGAATTACTTAGTTGTCAGTTTCTGATATTCTTTCATCCCCACTGCGCGAAGCCTTACTTTTGCCGGTATCTATGGCCCGTTCGCACCCCTATAATTTTACGCATGTGCTGCTGCCACAGCTGGCCTGGCGCCGCCCCAGCTCGGTGCGGCGCGAGCTGAGCGACCCGTACCTGGCCCGCGAGCTGCTGCTGTACGTGTGGGAAAAAGCGGCCGAAGGCCTGGCCCCGGCCGAAAAAGTAGTGGCCAAAGGCCTGCGCACGACCTGGCACGAGGTAGCCGGCCGGGCCACGGCGCTGTTTCACCTGCCACCGCCCCAGTCCACCATGGAAGCGTACTACTCCGCCCTGGTGTACGAGGGCGACGACGACCCCGAGACCGAAGAAGTGCGCCCCCGTTACTTCACGCTAGAGGCGGCCTTGGGCCTGAGCAGCGCGGCCGGCACCCCCACCATGATAGGGGAGTGGTCGGGCGAGTTGCACCGGCACCTGGGCCGCGGCCCCGCCGGCGGCCAGCCCGAAACCCACCTGGCTTTCCTCGAAACCCTAGCCTTGGTGCTGGGGCCCCTGCCCGACAAGGGAGTGCCCTACATGCGCGTGGTGCGCTCCTGATGCCGATGCGTGCCCGGCTCGATGCGGCCTTGCTCACGCGCCCGCCCCGGCTGCTGCACGCCCTGCTGCCCGGCTGCGAGTGGACCGGCCCGCGTACCACGCCCACCGGAGCCCCGGTAGTATACCTCACCTTCGACGACGGCCCCATTCCCGAAGAAACGCCCTGGGTGCTGGAGCAGCTGGCCGCGTTCGATGCGCAGGCCACGTTTTTTTGCGTGGGCGAGAACCTGAAACGCTACCCCGACATAGCACGCGCAACCTTGGCGGCCGGCCACCGCCTCGGCAACCACACCCACCAGCACCGCAGCGCCTGGGCCACCACCCGCTCCGACTACGTGCAGGGTATCGTTGATTGCCAGTTAGCGCTATCAGCCGTAGGGCTGGTTGAAAGTCAGGGTACTGGCGCCCCCGCTATGCTTTTCCGGCCGCCCCATGGCCGGCTCACCTGGCCCTTGCTGCAGGCCCTGCGCCCCGAGTACCGAGTGGCCATGTGGTCGGTCCTGACCCGGGACTACGACCCGGACCTCAGCCCGGAAAACTGCCTGCGCTTCGCCTTGGCCGCGGTGCGAGCCGGCGATATTGTGGTATTTCACGATAGCCGCAAGGCCAGCGCCCGGCTGCGGTTTGTGCTGCCGCGGTTGCTGGTGCACCTGGCTGCGCAAGGCTTTCAGTTTCACGCGCTGTGAGCGAACTAGTGCTACTTCTTTCGCTAAGCTTTCTGGCCGTTTGGCTGCTGGGCATGGCGTACGCGACCTGGTGCTTTGCCACCCGCCGCGGCGCCAAGCCTGCGGGCGCGCTACCGGCGCCGTTGCCCCGCGTGAGTGTGCTCATTGCGGCCCGCGACGAGGCTGCCGCCCTGCCACGCTGCCTGGCCAGCCTGCGGGCGCTGCACTACCCCCCCGAGCTGATTGAGGTGCTGCTGGGCGACGATGCCAGCTCCGATGGCACGGCCGCGGTGGCCGCCGCCGCCATGCAAGGCTACAAAGGGCAGTTTCGGGTCGTAACGATTACCGCAACGTTGGGCGAGGCCCGGGGCAAAGCCAACGTGCTGGCCCATTTGGCTAAGTTGGCTACGACGGAATATTTCTTCGTTACCGACGCTGATATCAGCGTGCCGCCGACCTGGATATCTGGCTTGCTGGCACACACTGGGCCGGGCGTGGGCACGGTCACGGGCATCACGGCAGTGCGCGGGCCACGACTGTTTCATCGGCTGCAGGGCATCGATTGGCTGCTGTCGCTGAGCATGGTGCAGGTAGTGAGCGACCTGGGCCGGCCCGTCACCGCTATGGGCAACAACATGCTCGTGACCCGTGCTGCCTACGAGGCCACGGGCGGATACGAAGCACTGCCCTTCTCCGTCACCGAAGACTTTGCGCTCTTTAAAGCCACGCTGGAGCACGGCTACGGCTTTCGTAACGTGTACGCGCCCGAAACCCGAGCCGACTCATTACCCATTTTCACCTGGACGGCCCTCATGAAGCAGCGCCGCCGCTGGCTAAAAGGCGTGGAGGCGCTGCCCTTGCGCCTGCGTCTGGAGCTGCTGTTTTTTAGTGGGTTCTGGCCGGCGCTGGCGGGCGTGGCGGTGCTAGCCGGGCCAGGCTGGGCACTGGGAATATGGGGCCTGAAGGTGCTGGTGCAGGGCAGCTTGGCGCATTTCGCGCACCGTCGGGCCGGGCTGCGGCTGGCGTGGCACCTGCTGCCCTTGTTTGAGCTATATACTATCGCGCTGACCTTTGGGTTGGTCGGCTACCGCATGCTGAATACCAACGTGGTCTGGAAGGGCAGGCGTTATGATTGAGCGAGTCGACGTAGCGCGACCGTGCCTGAACGACACCCGAACGGCGCGGGGACGCAAACTACAAAGTCCCTGCCGGGCACGGTCGCGTTACAGGCTTCGAGTGGGGTTATCCGAGTCGTTGAGCATGTCGAGCAGCTGCTGCTTCTCGCGCTGGCTCAGGATTTCCTCCACCATAAAAGAGACTAGCGCAGTGGGCGAATTGTCGAAGTACTGGGTGAGCATGCGCTTGAGGATGGCCGCCCGGTACTCGGTTTTGCTGATGAGGGGGAAGTACTCGTAGGTCTTGCCGTATGCTTTGAAGCCCACGTAGCCCTTGCGCTCCAGAATGCGCACCACCGACGACACGGTGTTGTAGGGCGGCTTAGGCTCGTCGGGCAGTTGGTCGATAATGTCCTTCACGAAAGCTTTCTTTAGCTTCCACAAGGTCTGCATGATGCGCTCCTCGGTTTTGGTTAAATCTTCCATGTGTTGTATGTATAACTGATGAATCAGGTTTGAAACTTATTTTTCAGTTATGAAACGTAAAAACCAGTTTTTGTTCAGATTCAGCATTTTAATAAATGGAATTATTTCTCAACAATAAGACCGTCATGCCAAGCGCAAAGACCGTCATGCCAAGCGCAGCCGAGGCATCTCGCTCGCATCGTTCAACGATTATGATTACTCCTGCACGCGAGATGCCTCGGCGGCGCTCGGCATGACGGTCTTTTCAAAGGTTGATTAACGGCTTGTTTACTGCCTGACTACTGCCACCACAGTACTTAAATTCTGAAAAAATTCGTGTTCGGCCCGCTTCCAATCCGACCTTTGCCGCACCATGCACATCACCGATTCCCACGCCCACCTCTACTCTGAACAGTTTAAGCCCGACCGGCTCGACGCCCTGCGCCGTGCCCAGGATGCCGGCGTGCGCACCATCGTGATGCCGAACGTGGACCACAGCAGCATCGACGCCATGCTGGAGCTGGAGGCCCAGGCCCCGGAAACTTGCTTTGCCATGATGGGCCTGCATCCGTGCTCGGTCACGCGCAGCTTCGAGCAGGATTTGTATGAGGTAGAAACCTGGCTGGGTCGCCGGCCCTTCGCAGCGGTAGGCGAGGCCGGCCTCGATTTGTACTGGGACAAAACTCTGCTGCCCCAGCAGCAGGAGGCGTTGCGCATTCAGTTGCAGATGGCCAAGCAGCACCAGTTGCCCATTGTGCTGCACACCCGCGACGCCTTTACCGAAACCGCCGACCTGGTGGAGGCCGCCCAGGATGGCACCCTGCGCGGGGTTTTTCATTGCTTTTCGGGCACGCCCGAGGAGGCCGAGCGCGCCATCAAGCTGGGCTTTATGTTGGGGATTGGGGGCGTGGCCACGTTCAAAAACGGCGGCGCCGATAAGGTGCTGCCTGGCATAGGCCTGGAGCATTTGCTGCTGGAAACCGACTGCCCGTACCTGGCGCCGGTGCCGCACCGCGGCAAGCGCAACGAGCCGGCTTACTTGCCGCTGGTACTGCGCCGTGTGGCCGAGCTGCTGGGCAAAGACGTGGAGGAGGTAGCTGAGGCTACGACGCGTAACGCAGCAGCGCTGTTTAACCTGTAGGCAACCGTCGCGCGGACTCTGTAGTCCGCGTCCCCGCACCGCCCCAACGATTCGCAAGTGGCGCGGGGACGCGGACTACAGAGTCCGCGCTACGGTCGCGCTACGCCCCAACGGTACCTTGGCTGTAAAGGCGTTACGCGGCCAGTTTTACGCCTGCTTCCAGCCGGGTGAGCACGACTTCAATCTGGGTAGCGAAGGCGTTTACCAGTTCAAGGTCGGCGCGCGATTCTTCGATTTGGCCGCGGCTGTAACGGGTGGCCAGGTCCTGGCCGGTTTGCAGCATCTGCTGAACCAGGTGCTCAAGGTCGCGCACGTCGGTAGAAGCGCGAAGCGCGGGCTTCAGGGTGGCTTGTATCCACTGGCCGAGGGGATTGTCGCGAATAGAAAACAGCTCCGGCTCGGCTTCCCGCACCCCGTAGAGCACCGAGCGCAGCCGCGACTTAAACAGCACCAGCTTCACGCGGGCTTGCTGAAAGGCGAAAGAAGTGAGGGCCATGCGGGGTAGGGTGAGCGGGTGGTGTGCGGGAAAAACAGGAGGGGAGCAGAGGCTAGGCGTTGGTGCCGGGGAGGGTGCGCTGCTGCTCCAGGGCCAGCCGGGCCAGCACCAGCTCGGTTACTTCAAAGGCAAATGCCATGATGCCGGCCGGCTGGTCCTGCTCGCGGAACTGTTGGTAGATGAAGTTGAAATAGGCGTCGTGCAGCTGCCCGCTGTCGTCGCGCCCCAGCTTCAGATGCATCTCCTTGCCATGGAAGGTTTCGCCGGTTTGGTACACCTTGTCGAGCAGGTCGATGATGCCTTGCTCCTTGAGTTCGGGCAGTGCCTCGGCTACGGTGAGGCCCTGGATTTGGCGGTCGGGGAAAAGCTGCTGGTACACTGGGTTCACAAATTCGAACAGGTGCTCCGGGCCGCGCAAGATGCAAATCATGGCCGGCGCCTGCATGAACAGGTTGTGGAAGGTCTCGCGCTGGTTTTCCGCTTTCTTGTACTGCTCGTAGGCCTGCTCGGCCAGCAGGTGGTGTTGCTCGTTGGCTTCGAGCAGTTCCTGCACCATCTGGCGCTGCTCGTGAATTTCGGTGGCGCCGCCCACCCACAGGTTGATGGTGCCGGCCTCGTCGTGGCGGGGCGTGGCGCGCGCCAGAATCCAGCGGTACTGGCCGTCGTGGCGGCGCAGGCGGTATTCCACTTGGTACGTATCGCCGGTATCCACCGAGTGCTGCCAGGCGCGCAGCACCCGGTTCAGGTCGTCGGGGTGAATGTTGTCGGTCCACTGATAGCCGGTTTCCTGGGACATGCTACGGCCGGTGAACGCCAGCCAGCGCGGGTTGAAGTAGTCGCGCTGCCCATCGGGCGTGGCCGTCCAGATGAGCACGGGCAGGTTGTCGAGCACGAAGCGCGTGCGGTCCTGCGCTTCGGCCAGGGCCTGCTGGGCGCGGGCGGCTTCCTGGGCGGCGCGGTACTGCTCGGTCACGTTTTGGGTGCGCTGCAAAATGTACTGCAGCCGGCCCTGCTCGTCGAGCAGGGGGTAGTGCGTGGCCTGCCAATACATTTCCTCGAAGCCGCCGCCCTGCTCAGCGGGCCGGGCCAGGTCGTAGCGGATGATGGGCATGGTGTGCGGCTCCAGGTGCTGCCGCACATGTTCGTGCGACTCCGCGATGATGTTGCCCTGGTTCTGGTCGACGGACGGGTAGGCCTCGAACAGAGTGCGGCCGACGACGTCTTCCCGCGGCTTGAGCGAAGCCGCCGCGTGGCTGTCGGTATTGTCCAGGATGGTGGCATCCGGCGCCATGAGCAGCAGGTTGTTGGGCAAGGAGCGGAACAACCGGTGGTAATCGACAGCAGAATCGAGGGCGGACATGGCGGGAAGGAGCGACAAGTGAGCCGCAGCAGGCCGTTTGGGAAAAGGGCCGGGCGCGGGCGAGTTCAAAAAACCGGGGGGCAAAGCTACTAGGTGCGGGTAGCTATCTGGCCTGCCGATGGGCGGAAATACGGACGGACTTTCGCGAACGGCCACTTGAATAGCCAGAAAGGCGGACGAGCTCCCGAAAACACCCCGCCAATGCTTAAAAATGCTCGTCCGGTGGCGCCGACGCTTCGTCCGCGCCTTTCGACGCTTCGGCAACAACAAGTTGAGGGAGGGTAGCTCCGGCCAACACCTTTGACTCAGTACTTAACCGCTGGTCCCCATGAAAACGCTGCTACCCCTGCCCCTGTTGCTGCTGAGCTTCGCCCGTCCCGCCACTGCCCAAAGCACCGCCCCGGCTCCGGCCCACAGCGCGGCGGGTACCGCCATTTCCGGCCGCGTGCGCGACACTGCCGGCCAGCCGCTGCCCGGCGTCAACGTGTTCCTAAAAGGCTCTTTCGATGGCGTCAGCACCGATTCGCTGGGTGGGTTCAGCTTCGATACCCGCCTCATGGGCAGCACGAGCCTGGTGGTGGCCTACATCGGCCACGAGCCTCAAGAGCTGCCCCTTACGCTTGGCCAGGGCCCTATTTCGCTGCCCAACATCAGGCTAAAAGCTTCGCGCGCTGCCCTCGGCGATGTGGTGGTGACGGCCGGCGCCTTCGAGGCCAGCGACGAAAAGCGCAGCAGCGTGCTCAACTCGCGCGATGTGCTTACCACGGCCGGCGCCCTGGCCGACGTGGCCGGCGCCCTCAACACCCTGCCCGGCACCAGCCGCAACGGCGAAGAAGGCAAGCTGTTTGTGCGCGGCGGTGCGGCCGGCGAAACCAAGCAGTTTATGGACGGCCTGGCGCTGCAAAGCGCGTACACGGCCAACGTGAGCGGCTCGCCGGCCCGGGGCCGGTTCTCGCCTACCTTGTTCAAAGGCACTGTTTTCAGCACCGGCGGCTACTCGGCCGAATACGGGCAGGCCTTGTCGGCGGCTGTGATACTGAACTCGAACGACCTTGCCCCCGAAACCCAAACCGGCATCACGCTGCTCTCGCTGGGCCAGGTGGGCCTCTCACAAACCCAGCGCTGGGAGCGGGCCTCGGTGGCCGTGACCGGCGACTACATGAACATGCAGCCCTACTTCGGCGTGATTCCGCAGCTGCAGCTCACGGCCCACGAAACGATGAGCAGCTCGGTAGCTTACCGGCAGCGCACCGGGGAGGGCGGCATGTTCAAGGCCTACGGGGTCGTGAGTAAGTCGCATTCCGGCGTGCGCACACCCACCGTGGGCTGGGAAAACGGCCAGCCTGTGGACCTGCAGAATACCAACGCCTACCTGAACACCAGCTTCCGCAGCCACCTGCGCGGCGGCTGGAGCGTGAACACCGGCCTGGCCGCCACCCGCGACGAGCAACACCTCAACCTGGGCGTTCAGGCCGGCGCGCCCACCGTCAACCGGTTGCACGAACTGGAGCAATCCGTGGTGGGCCGCGTGGTGCTCACCAACGACTCGGTGGGCACTTATTGGAACCTGAAAATCGGCGCCGAAGGCCTGGGCCAACACTTCGCCCAGCAAGTGCAAATGACCGGCGAAGGCCAAAAGACCGACTTGCCCCAACGCGCCTTCGACGAGCAGCGCGCCGCCGGCTTTGCCGAAGCCAACATTGCCTTCACCAGTCAGCTGGCCGGCCGGGTAGGGGCCCGGGCCGAGTATTCAGCCCTGCTCAACCGCTGGAACGCCGCCCCGCGCCTGGCCCTGGCCTACCAGCTCAACGAAGACAACCAGGTATCGGCGGCATTCGGCCATTTCTACCAAACCCCCGCCAACGACCTGCTGCTCTCCGGCCAGTACAGCTCCGCCCTGCGCTTCGAGCGCGCCGACCACTACCTGCTCACCTACCAGCGCCTCACCAGCCTCCGCACCCTGCGCGTGGAGGGCTACTACAAAGACTACCGCAACCTGCTGCGCTTCGATGCCGCTCAGCCCTACCGGCCGGCCACGTACCAGAGCACCGGCAGCGGCTACGCTCGCGGCGTCGACTTCTTCTTCCGCGACCGCAAAACCGTGCCTAAGCTTGACTATTGGGTGAGCTACGGCCTGCTCGACACCAAGCGCCAGCAGCGCACCGACCCCGCCGTGGCCATGCCCACGTTCGCCTCGCGCCACAACGTTTCGGTGGTCGGCAAGTACTGGTTCAATAAGCTGCACACGCTGGTGGGCGCCACTTTCAATTACAGTAGCCCGCGCCTCTCCTACGACCCCGCTTTTCAAGCTTTCCGCACGCCCAGCTATCAAGAGTTCAGCATGAACCTGAGCTACGTGACCACCATCCGGAAGAACTACACCATCGTGCACGTGTCGTGCTCCAACCTGCTGGGCCGCGAAAACGTGTTCGGCTACCGCTACGGCGCCGCCCCCACCGACCAGGGCAGCTACCAGCGCGTGCCCGTGCTGCCCTCGGCCCCGCGCATGGTGTTCGTGGCGCTGATGATTTCCATTAATAAGGCCCGGCCAGCGGATACGAATGTGGCGCCGGAGTAATACAACTTACTTAATGTATCAACCCAAACGGCCGCTCCCAGCTAGGAGCGGCCGTTTGGGTTGCATGCTTTCGATGGGCTACTTCCCAAACCGGTAACGTACGCCCAGCGCTGCGCTGCCGGTGAAGCCAACATTATAATATGGGTCGCCTACACTGCGGTTAGTAGTGATGTCGAAGTTCAAGTCAAGGCGCGGGTTCAGGCGATAGCGAACGCCGGCCCCAAGCGTTAGCAGGAATAAGTTTCGGCTACCACGACTGGAATAGTTCGTGATTTGTAGGCCGCCTGCGATGCTGTCGGACCGGGTACTGCGGCTGTTGCCGCTCCCATTCTCCAGGCCTGCGCCGGCCAGAGCATCGAATTGAACGCGGTGAGCCAAGTTGCGGGTAAGGGTGTAGCGTGACAGCAGCGATACTGAGGTAACCTGCGACCTGATACTGCCTTGAAATCGGGAGTATTGCGGTGCATTGTTGGGCTCGGGGTAGTAGATGAACTCGTTGTCGTAAGAATAGTTGGCCCTACTGTGGGCAACGCCCACTTGCAAGGAAATGCGTGGGCCCAGCTGGTAGCCGGCCGTGAGTTGCACGGGTAGCCGGACGCTGCTATTGCGGGCTGCCTTGCCACCAAAATTTTGGTAGTAGCTGCTGTAGGCGGCCAAGCCCACGTAGAATTTGGGTGTGGGCGCCGGCTCAAGAACTGGAGTTTGTGCGCGGCTCAGCATGGGCAAAGCGAGGAGAAAGGCGACCAAGCGGGTAGAAGGCATCGGGTAGAGTAGGGAATGAGGATACTAGGAGGAGGCTCCTAGACAGCCAAGCGTTGCACCAACGCAAAGAAATAAAGTTTCGCGTGCGCTGCGCCTAGCAAGAACGCCAATAAAGTTGCAACGCTGCCGTCGGACCAAGTCGAGCAAAAAAGCGCCGTCACGTTGTCGGCGCGCCACGTCGGTTCATCCGCTTTATCCGACGCTTCGGTCACAGAAAATTTCAGACGCTTCAGGCGGCGCCCACCTTTGAATCATCAACCACGGCAAGCGCCGCTGCTGCCCCGCCGCACACTTTCAACCACACATTTTCACCCTCTTTTTCCTCAACCGTTATGAAAAAGCACCTCATCCTCCTCGCCCTGGCCGCCACTTCGTTTTCGGCCGCTGCCCAGTCCACTGCCGTAGCCTCGGCTGCCCGCCCCGCTGCTACCTCTGCCGCTGCCACCCCCGCTGCCTACACCGACATGATGGCCGCCACCATCACAGAGCTCCACAGCACCGGCGACCCCGCCCAACTCAAGCAGCTGGCCAGCAAGTTTGAGCGCGCCAGCACCGTGGCCCCCGCCGACTGGCACCCCGCTTACTACCAGGCCTACGCGCTGCTCATCAACTGCTTCCAAAGCAAAGAAGACGGCGACGCCAAAGACAAGACCCTCGACCAAGCCGAGGCCGCGCTGGCTCGCGCCCGCAAGCTGGGCGGCGACGCTTCCGAGCTGCTGGTGCTGCAGGCCTACCTCTACCAGGCCCGCCTGGGCATCTCGCCCATGATGCGCTCCATGAAGTACTCGCGCATGGTGACCGAAGCGCTGGACGAAGCCAAAAAGCTGAACCCCGCCAACCCGCGCATCTACCTGGTGCAAGCCAACAACCTCTACTACACGCCCAAGATGTTTGGGGGCGGGGCCGACGTGGCCAAGCCCGTCTACGAAGAAGGCAAAGTCCGCTACGCGGCCTTCAAGCCCAGCGGCCCGCTGGCTCCCAACTGGGGCGAGCGCCAGCTGCTGGGGCGCCTGAAGCAACTCGACGGCACGGCTGCCAATTAGCACGTAGCACGACCGTGCCCGGCAGAGACGCTGTCGTTCATGTCTCTGCCGGGCACGGTCGCGCTACGGCCGCAATCAAGGAGCCATGGCTTCACCTCCCTTTTTTCATAGCTTTAACCCACCCATTTCGCCATGTCGCCCGCCGTGTCTGCTGCTCCCAAACCTTCTGCTGCCCCGCCCGCTGCCCCAACGGCGGCACCCTCGGCGGTGAAGTATCAGCCCCTGACGGGAGAATTTCAGCCCAGCTCCAAGCAGCATAGCCTATTGAAGGCCGTGCGCATCATGCTGGTGCTTTCGGTGGTTATCAGCGTGCTGGTAAACCCCAACGCCCTGAGCAGCTGGACGAATTTTGCCATTACCTACGGCTATACGCTCATGTACAGCATGGGCCTGTGGCTGACCAACGGCTACGTGGTGGAGTGGCTGAACCGCCGCTACACTTGGACGGTGCAACCCGGCCGGCGCCTGCTGCTCACGCTGGCCGTCTCGTTAGGCGGCTCCATGCTCGTGATTTTGTTGATGAATGCCGTGCTGCTCGTTATTCGCGACAAGCCCGTAAGCGGACTTTTTTCCAAGGAGATGTACTGGCCGCTGATGCTGCCGCTCATCATCACGGTCATCATTTCGCTGTTTAATCACAGCCGGGCGTTTTTCTACCAGTGGCGCGAAGCCGCCGTGCGCGCCGAACGCCTCGAAAAAGAAACCGCCGTGGCCCGCCTCGACTCCCTGCGCCGGCAGGTCGACCCGCATTTTCTGTTCAATTCCCTGAACGCCCTCACCAGTCTGGTCGAGGAAAACGACCCGCCGCGGGCCGTGCGCTTCATCCGTCAGCTCAGCCAGGTATACCGCTACGTGCTCGACAGCGAAAGCCAGGAGCTGGTGCCGCTGGCCGACGAGCTGAAGTTTGCCGAAAGCTATTTGTTTCTGCAAAAAACCCGCCTGGGCAATGCCCTGGCCGTGGAAATGGACGTGGCTCCCGCCGATGTCGCCCCCTATTTCGTGCCGCCCCTGGCCCTGCAGCTGCTCCTCGAAAACGTGGTGAAGCACAACACCGCCTTCCAAAACGACCCGCTGCACCTGTGCGTGACCTTGGACGCGGCGGCCGGCACGCTCACCGTGCGCAACACCCGGCGCCCGCGCCGCCTCGCGCCGGGCGAGTCGTCGGGGCTGGGATTGAAGAACCTGGCGGCGCGCTACGCTTTCCTCTCTAGCAAGCCGCTGCAGATTGGTGAAGAGAACGGGGAATTTGTAGTGACCTTGCCACTTTTGACGCTGTAGTATTTGATAGCTAACTCAATAATGTCCTGCCGAGGGCCCGCTCGGCGGAACCTCACCCCCCGCCCCTCTCCCGCGGAGAGGGGAGCCTGACGGACAGTAGCGCGGACTTGTAGTCCGCGATTTTCACTCTGTTTGGTCAATATTATCGCGGACTACAAGTCCGCGCTACATCCCCACCGCCATGGCTCCCCTCTCCGCGGGAGAGGGGCGGGGGGTGAGGTTCCGCCGAGCGAGATGCCTTGGCTGCGCTCGGCATAACCGTTCTTATCGCCTTTTTTCTGCCCCTCTTTCTCCCCATTTTCTGCTCCCTTAAAACATGCCCCTCCGCGCCCTCATCGTTGAAGACGAACCCCTGGCCGCCCGCCGCCTGGCCGACATGCTAGCCCGCCAGCCCGAACCCGTGCAGGTGCTCGGCACAGCCGAATCGGTGACGCAGGCCGTGGCGCTGCTCGCCAGCGTGCAGCCCGCGCCGGACGTGCTGTTCCTCGACATTCACCTGGCCGACGGCCTCAGCTTCGATATTTTTGAACTGACGGAGGTGCGCTGCCCGGTCATTTTCACCACTGCCTACGACCAGTATGCGCTGCAAGCCTTCAAGGTGAACAGCGTGGACTACCTCCTCAAACCCATCGATGAGGAGGAGCTAACCGCCGCCCTGCACAAGCTACGCGAGCGAATGCCCGCGGCCCAGTCCACCGCCGCAGCCCCGGCGTTTGACCCGTCGCTGCTGGCCCAGCTGGTGCAGCAGATGCAGCAAACCCTGCCGGGCACGGCCACGCCCGCCGCTAGCTACAAAACGCAGTTTGTGGTGCGCGTGGGTGAACACCTGAAAGTGGTACCCATCGACCAGATTGCCTACTTCTTCAGCCTCGAAAAAGCCACATTCCTGCAAACCACCGAAGGCCGCAAATTCGTGGTCGACTACACCATGGACCAGTTGGAAGGCCTGCTCGACCCGCGCCGGTTCTTCCGCCTCAACCGGGCGTATCTGGCCCAGCAGACTGCCATTCAGGACATCATTCACTACACCAACTCCCGCTTGCAAACCGTGCTCAAACCCGTAGCGCCCGATGCTCAGGTTCTGGTGAGCCGCGAGAAGGTGAACGTGTTCAAGAGCTGGCTGGATAGGTAAGGGGCGCCGCCGTCAACGCCCCCATCGCTGAGCCAGCGCTACCGCCCAAACCGGTAACGCAGCCCCAGGGCCTGGCTACCCGTGAAAACGTCCTTGTTGGGATTGTTGAGACCTTCATACTGCTGGCCAGTAAGCGCTTTGCTGACGAGAAAATCGTAGGTCAGTTCGAAGCGGGAGCTCACGCGGTAGCGAACGCCCACGCCTCCAGTGGCCAACAGGGTGTTCTGTGTTCTGCGGAAAGCAAAGTCAGACGCGTTGGTGGGGCTGCCCGTAATGTACGTGGTTTGGGTGCCACGGCTATGGATGTTGCGGCTCTCCAAGGTGAAGCCTCCGAGCGCATCAAACTGCAACCGGCGAGAAGGGTTGGCCGTGAGGGTGTAGCGGGCCAGCCCCGACACCGATGTTTGGCGCTGGGTATAGTCGCCATCAAGGGTGTAGTAGCTTGAGTTTGGGCCGGCTGCCCCGCCTATGAATTGCGTGCTCTGGCCGTAGCGAGCGGTGCTGCCGCTGTAGGCTACGCCTAGCTGTAAGGTTAGGCGTGGCCGCAGCAGGTAGCCAGCCGTGAGTTGTACTGGCATCCGGAAGCTGCCGTCTTGGCTCAGCAATTGGTTGCCAATCTGCTGGTAATAGCTGTTGTAAGCCCCCAGGCCCACATAAAAGCGGGGAGTAGCCGTCGTTTCGGGGGTGGTTTGGGCGAGGGCGGGGAGGGCAGCTGCCAGGAGCAGGCCGCCGAGGGCAAGTTGGGGTAGGCGCATGGAGTAGAAGGAAAAATGAAACAAGGTTGCCAGTAAGGTGCCCGGAGTGAGCAAAGCGTTGCAAGGCGCTGGCAGAATCTTGTTAAATCTATTTCATTCCATACCTCTGCACAGGTGCCCGATGCTTAGGTAAGTAACGGTGAGCCGCGAGAAAGCGAACGGCTTCAAAAGGTGACTTGATATGCGGGAAACAAGATAACAGCACGTCATGCAGAGCGCAGCGAAGCATCTCGCGTGGTTCGTTGAACAATTGATTCACTACAACATGCGTCATGCTTCGCTGCGCTCTGCATGACGGGCTGGTTGCTCATCATCTCTTCACTTGCCTCTCTCCACCTACTGGGCCCGGCGGCGCTCCTCCTCGGCGCCTGTGGTGCGGGTTTTGTTGGTCAATTTATCGTTACCGAAGCGCCACGCGAACGAGAGGGTGGCCACTCGGGAATCGCGGCGCAGGTACAGGTCCTGCTGGTAGTTGTTATAGATGGAAACGGCGTTTAGCGGCGTGGTGTAGAGAATGTCGGTCACGGCGAGCTTGAGCGTGCCTTTGCGGTCCCACACCTCTTTTTTGATGCCGACGCTGAGCTGGCCCATGTCCCGGAAATCGAAGAAGCCGACCCGCTGACGCGAATAGTACCAGCCGTTGAGCTCGGCGCCCCAGCCCTTGCCCAGGGTGAAGGTGCTGTTGCTGCTCAGGTTGAGGGTGGGCTGCCCGGCCCGGAGGGAAGTACCGGCGAGGTTGCCTTCGAAGTGGATGTAGTAGAGCACGGCGTTGTTGTACATGCTCAGCCACTTGCCCACGGTGACGGGCGCCGTGAGCGTGAGCGCCACGTACTGCTGCCGGTCCAGGTTGACGTCGGTCGAAACGGTGGTGGTTTCGGTTTCGGGGAAGGCCACGTCCGTAATGGGGTCCTGGGTGACGCTGTAGCTGATGCCGCCGGTGTACTTCTGCCGGAAGGTGTAGTTCACCTCCATGTTGTAGCTGGTTTGGGGCAGCAGGTTGGGGTTGCCCTTGCCGGAGGTGGCTGGGTCGATGATGAAGCGGAAGGGGTTGAGCTGGCGGTAAGAGGGGCGGTTGATGCGCCGGCTCAGCGAGAGCGATGTTTCGTGCTGGTCGCTTAAAGTGTACTTCAGGGCGGCGCTGGGAAACAGCTGGTAGTAGTCGCGCTGGAAATTCTCGCTGGTCACTACCTGCTGGCCGGTGGCGTGGGTTTGCTCGCCGCGCAGGCCGGCCTGCACGTTCAGCTTGTCGATGGTTTTGTTGAGGTTGACGTAGGCCGCGGTGATGACTTCGTCGTAGCGGAAGCGGTTGCTTAGGTTGCGGTCGAGGGTGGTGACGCCCTCGCGGGTGTTCTCAAACCGGATGTCGTTGTCAGCAAAGACGCGGCTGGCTTTGGCGCCCGCTTCGAAGCGCGTTTTCGGGTCAATGTTCCGCGTGAAGTCGGCTTTCATGGCCTGAATGGTGAGCTCGCTGCGCTGGTCGCTGGCCAGCGTAGGGCCCATCAGGTTCGGCTCGGGGAAGATGGTCTGGCTTTGGGTGCGGTGCGTGGAGTAGCGGGCGTAGTCCACGTCGGCCGTGAGCTCGGGCCGGCCGGTGCCCTCGCCAAACGTGTGCTTAAAATTGAGGTTGCCCGTGATGTTGGGGTTGTTGCCCTGGCCGAAGCTCAGGGCCGTGTAGGCATCATCTACCTGGCCGTTGGCATCGTAAAACACGCTGGTGTTCACGCCCGCCCCATTTGGCAGGGGCCGGGGCACGGAAAACCCGGTGAGCACGCCGCCCACCACCGTATTTTTCGAGAGGTTATAATCGGTGCCCACCTTCCATATCAGGAAATGGTCTTTGGAAACCATGCGGTTGCGCTGGTCGCTGGTGCCGGTGAGCACAGGGCGGCCGTCCTGCGTTTCGTAGAAGTAGCGGTAGGTATTGCGGATGTTGAAGCCCTTGCGGTTGCCGTAAGTAGCCGACGAAAACACGTTGACTTTTTCCTGGCGGTGGTTCAAGGACATGCTCGTGCTCAGCTTGCCGTACACGCTGCGCCCGTAGCTCAGGTTCGTGGTGCCGTTGGTGCCCATGCGCTGGTCCTTTTTCAGGTTGATGGCGATGATGCCGGCGTTGCCCTGGGCGTCGTATTTGGCGGGTGGGTTGGTAATCAGCTCGATGCTCTTGAGTTGGTCGGCGGGCAGGGCGCGCAGGTAGTCGGCCAGCTCGGTGCCGGTCATGGGCTGGCGCTTGCCGTCGATGAGCACCAGCAGGCCAGTGCGGCCGCGCAGGGCCAGGTTGTCGCTGCCGTCCACGGTCACGCCCGGGGAGCGGGTCAGCACGTCAAGCGAGGTATTGCCGGAGGCCAATGTCGAACCCTCCACGTTCACCACCGTGCGGTCGGCCAGGCGCTCAAATAGCGGCTTCTGGCCCACCACGGTTACTTCTTTCAGAGCCGTGGCGGCGCTGGTTTGCAGGGTAAATGCAGGGAGCTTTAGTCCTGCGGCGGGCAGCTCAAACGCCTCGCTCCAAAAGCGCACGTAGCCCACCTGCGAGGCCGAAACCCGGTAGCGCCCTCCGGCCGGATGCTCGAGGCGGAAGCCGCCTTGCGCGTCGCTGAACTCCGTTTTCACCACCGACGAATCGGTGGCCCGGTGCAGCGTGATGGTCGCAAACTCGATGCCACCCCCGGCGCCATTGCGCAAGGTGCCCGTGACCGCAGCAGTTTGGGCAAACGTGGTGAAAGCCGTGAGCAGGAAGGCGGCCAGCAAAAAAGTGGCCGACCGGATACTGGTTCTTCTGCAATGAAAACCAGCGCTTTTTAAGATGTAGGAGTGAAGCATAAGGTCTTGGTGAGCAGATAAAAAGACTGAGAAAGGCCAGCTGGCAGTAGCGCTGAAAAAGGGCATGGCGAGTCCCGTTCCGGCCCGGAGGGCGTAGCGCAAAGGGTGATTTCGAAAAGGGGGAGAGGGGTGGCGAATCCGAACCTCCAAGCCGGAGCAGGCTAGCGACTAGCCTGCTCCGGCGGCCTCAGGAGGCCAGCAACTTTACTTGCAGAAAAAGGTGAGTAGGGTGTTTGGAAGTGGATACCGCGCGACTTTCCAAACGTTACAGAATTTCCCAAACTTTTTTTCGGGGTCAATTCTCCAGCCTGATTCGCAATAGAAACCAGCTGATTACTGCTTAGGCTGCCTTAGTTGCCTTCCAGCCAGGCCTTGACGGCACCGGTCTTTTCGCGGCTCACCAGCACTTCTTCGCTGGCGGCAGGGTGCAGGTCCACGGCCATCTTACCGCTGAAATAGGGCTGCAGGCGGCGCACGGCCGAGATTTGGGCAATTACCTGGCGGTTGAGGCGCAGGAAAAGCGCGGGGTCGAGCAGGGCTTCGAGCTGCTCTAGAGTGTAGTCGACCACGAAGCGGCGGCCATCGGCAGCCACGAGGGTGGTGACGCCGTTTCGGCTTTGAAACCACGCTGCTTCAGCCGCGGGGAGGGGCAACAGCTGCTCGCCCTGCCGCACCAGAAATCGGCTTTTGTGCGGCTTGCCAAGGCGGGGAAGGGCATCGAGCAAACGCTCCAGATTCATGGATGAATCAGTAGCGGTGTGTGTGGTTTCGGGTAGGCTGCTGGCTGCCTCGGGGCGCGCCACCGGCCACTGGCGCAGCTTGGCCAGGGCCGCTTGCAGCTCAGCCAGCTTCACAGGCTTTAGCAGGTAGGCCACGCTGTTGGCCTGGAAGGCCCGGATGGCGTAGGCATCGTAGGCCGTGGTGAAAATAACTGGGCTGGGCACCACGGCCTGTTCCCATACTTCCAGGCTTAGGCCGTCGGCCAGTTGAATATCGCTGAGAATTAGGTCTGGCGTCGGGTTGTTGGCAAGCCAAGTCAGGGTGCTGCTCACGGTGTCGAGCACGGCCACTACCTGCGCCTCGGGGGAGGCCTGGGCCAGCAAGCGCTGCAGGCGTTCGGCGGCGGGGTACTCGTCTTCGAGCAGGAGGATGTTCATAGCAGATAGTTGTCTGTTGTCCTTTTCCAGTGTTGCTGAGAAATTCTGATTGGTAATTGAAAACCAATTGATTGGACCCAAGCGCAATCAACTAACAACGGACAACTAATAACGGTAGAGGGCAAAATACCAGGTCCAGGCCAAAAAGAGCAGCTGTAGCGGCACGCGAAACCATAGGTAGCGCGGGCCCGGCCCGGTAGCATCGCCGCGTTGGTAGTCGAGGTGCTGGCGGGCGGCGTTGATGTTGGCGGGCAGCACGGCCACGAAAAAAATCAGCAGCGCCCAACCCGTAATGGCCCGGGTAACTGGCCAGAGCAACCCGATGGCGGCCGCTATTTCGAGTACGCCGGTAACGTACACCCAGCCCCGGCGGTAGGGCAGCCAGGCGGGGAGCATTTGGGCCATGCCCTGGGCAAAAGCGAAGTGGCCGGCGCCAGTGAAGAGCAGCATGGCCGCCATGGCGCCGTTGCCAGCTAGCAGAAAGTTGGGGCTGCCTCGAAGCAAATACGTTGCGCCGAATATCAACCCGAAGGCAGCCAGCAATACAATTAGTGGTTTCATAACAAAGGGTGCAAGGGCGAGGAATAGCTCGCGAGTCTAGGCTGCTGCCCCAGTAGCTGGCAGCAGCGGCAGCCGAACCGTGAAAAGCCCGGCCGTGCTGCTGGCCTCTACCGGCTGGGCCGCCCCGAGCAGCGCATAGCGGCGGCGCACGTTTTCGAGGCCGGTGCCCGTGCCGGGGGCCAGCCCGGCGGTGCGGGGCCGGAGCGTGTTTTCTACCAGCAAAGCGTCAGCGGTTTCGTCGGCCCACAGGCGCAGGCGCAGCGGGTGCTCGCCCGAGGCCACGTTGTGCTTGAGCGCATTTTCTACCAGCAGCTGTATGCTGAGCGGCGCTACTTGGCGGGCCAGCGCAGCGGGTGGCACGTTCATTTCCACCACCAGGTTTTGCCGAAATCGGGCTTTGTGCAGCCCCAGGTAGGTTTCTACGAAAGCCAGCTCCTCGGCCAGCGAGACCGTGGCGCGGCCCTGAGCTTGCAGCACGTAGCGGTACACATCGGCTAGCTGCTCCACAAATTGCTGGGCCGGCGCGTTGCCGGGCTCAATGAGGGCCGAAAGTGTGTTGAGATTATTGAACAGAAAGTGCGGGTCGAGCTGGCTTTGCAGGGCGTCGAGCTGGGCCTGGGTGCCGGCCCGCGCCAGCTGCTCGGCGCGCTGCAGGTTGGTTTTCCACTGCTCGAAAAAGTGGCGACTTTCGTAAATCAGCAGCACCACCAGGGTGGGCACCATGTTCATCGCCAGCTCCTGCCAGAATTGGTCGGCGCGAATGTGCTGCTGGTAGAATATCCAGTGTAAGCCCTCGCCCAATAGCAGCGTGGCCACGGCCCCAATGGCCAGGCTGACCAGAGCCAAGCGCCACAGGCGCTGGGTCGTTTGCTCAACGTTGGGGAAACGCCGAATCAGGGCAAACCAAAGCGCCCGGTTGCTCAGCCAAAATATGATGGTATAAACCACTGAAATCAGCCAACTGACCACGAGGGTAGGCAGCATGGGCAGCTCGCTCACGCCGCGCATGAGCATGGCCAGGGTTGCAATAACCGGGATACCAATAAGTAGGAGGCGGCGCTCGTTCATGAAAACACGTTAGTGAATCGAATGGCTAAAGTACCCGGCCCAGCAGCCGGGCCCGGCCGGCCCGCAGCATGGCGGGCACTACCGCCGCATGAAACGGCCGCACCACCGCAAAGTACAGGCGGCCCGCCAGGTTATGATACTGCACCGCCGTGCTCATAAAAACCCGCGTGGCGTCCGGCTCCTGAGCTACCAGCACGGACACCCGGAAGTCGAGGTGCCGGTCGTTCAGGCCCAGCAGCACTTCGGTAGGGCTGGCGGCGAATGTCCGGAACGGCCCTACAAAGTCGCCGGGCTCCAACGGCCGGTGCAGAAGCTGCATGCCGGGCGGCAGAGTAGTGGCCAGGCTCAGCTTCTTTACCAACGCATTGCGCAGCCGCATTAGCCAAAGCACCCAGGCCGGCGCTTGCTGAAGGCACGCTTGGGCCGCCTCACTCGCCGTTAGCTGGCTGCCTGGGGGTAGGTCCAGGCAGTAGGCGTCCAGGAAATCAACCTGGGGCAAAGCCTGCCGGATAAGGCTGGTGGTATGAATAGCTGATGTGGTCATGAGTAAGCATAAGTAGCACGTACCAAGGGGTGAGGCGAAGAAGACTGCGTTGTAAAGCAGTTTTCAGCCCTACTGCCCGGCCCACAGCGGCACGCCCGCCATGGCCTTTGCAAAAAGCACCACCACCAAGCAGGCATAAGCCAGCGCCCCCAGCCACGTCAGCAGCGCGGCGCGGCTCGGCACCAAGCCCGACAGCCACCAACCCAGCAGCGGCACCACTTGCAGCGCGTGCAAACCAATGAAGTGAGCAATGCGCAAGTCGCCGGCCCGCGTGCTCCAGCCAATGCCCGGCAGGCCGGGGCCGCCATCGGGGGCACCCACGGTGTGTTGGTTGAGGTGTATCATCATGCCGCCCAGCACGCTGCCGACGAGAAACAGCAGCAGCCCCAGGCGCACGCCCCACACGTAGCCAGCCGGGCCGTGCGGCCGATACCGCCACACCAGGTACACCGCCCACATCGTGAGCACGGTATTTAGCATGATGAAGATGCCCATCACCTGAAACAATGCGCCGTCGAAAATCGAGGAATAGTTGAAGTGCGAGGATGTGCCGCGTGCTGCCTGGATAAAAATCACCACTTGCTCTACTATCATGCTCACCGCTACGCCCAAGCTCAGCCGGCTCACGGCACGCTGGGTGGCACCTGGCAGGTCGGCTAGCAGCCATCCCAGTGTCCAGACGAAGGCGATGACCGACAGGCAGAACTTGATGGGCTTCACCCACACAAGAGCGCCGGTCACGGAGCGCTGGTCGAGGGGCAGCAGCACCAGCGCCACTAGCAGCAAGCCCACATTCAGCCAGCCCGTCCACGACAGCGCCGGGTTGGCGCGGTGCAGCACGCGCAGGGCTACGCGGGCCCGCTCCAGCCAAGAACCCGCAGTGGTGCCGTTGGGTAGTTGCGCGGCCGCTGGAGTCGCCGCAGCCTGGGAGGAAGGTAGCATCAGAGTGTCCATGGTTGTCGGGTTTAAGAGTTGCAAATCAGGCATGGGCGGGCATCGCCGGGGCCAGCTGCCACCGTCGGCGCAGGCCGCAATAGAGCAGCAGCCCCAGCGGTCCCAGCATGAACGTGGCCGCCAGGCACGGAATCAGCACCAGGTGCGGCATGCCGCGGCGGTGGGCATCGCGCGCTTCCCAGGCCCCCACAGCCATGTCGAAGCACAGGTAGTGCACCCAGCCGGCCAGCAGTGACCACGGCTCGCGGAACAGTGCCGCCACCTGGGCCAGCGAGCCGAAACCGGCGCCCGGGGCCGGGTGGGCCAACGTTTGGTAGCCAATGAGCACCACGTAGGTTGCCGCCAGCAGCAGGGGCAGCGCTCCACTGAGCACCACGGCCCGGGTGCCGCGCCAGCGCGGGGCCACCAGCAGCAGCACCCAGCCCCAAAAGGCCACTTGGTTGGCTACTTGAAAGAGAGAATCCGGGGTCAGCATAAACTTTTAGGGGTGGGTATGGGTCCAAAGCTAGCTGTCTGCCGTATCTGGGGCCAGGCCTTTAGGGCCGAAGCCGCAAAGCCGTGGGGTGAAGTACAGTAAATGGCCCGGTGAAACGTCCTCCCTCCAGTTGCTTGCTTTAGCTCTTTACCTTTTATGCCCCCGTTATTGCGCCTTGTGTTATTGAGTTTGGCGCTGATGCCAGGACTGGGCTGGGCCCAAACCCAGGCTCCGGCCGACTCAGTAGGCCGCCGTGCGGTGCCGCGCCTCGAACGCACCCGCGTGGTGGTGGTCTACGACTCCCGCTATTCCATCATCAACTATAAGTTGACCACCATCAACGGGTTGAAGCTGGGCGTTGAGCTCAAGAACCGCATGCGCATGGGCGGGGCCATCTACTTCCTGAGCACCGGCGTGCCCACCCGCCAGCCCCGCCCCGACAATGCCGACGAAGACGCGCCCGCCGAGCTGCGCTTTCGCTACCTGGCCGGCTACGGCGAGTACGTGCTGCTCGAAAACCGGCGGTGGGAGCTCAGCACGCAGCTGCAGCTGGGCCTGGGCTCGGCGCAGGTAGCCTACACCACCGAGGAAGGCGCTTTCACCCGGACGCCCCGCGAGTTTTTGGGAGTAGTAGAGCCCTCGTTCACCGGGCACGTGCGCGTGTTTCGCTGGGCTGGGGTGGGGGCAGGAGCGGGGTGGCGGCAGCCCATCTTTGTGCCCCTGTCGGTGCAGAAGGAACTCAACGGGCCAGTTTTTTACGTCCGCGCCAAGCTTTTTCTCGGCGACTTGCTGCAGGTAGTTCGGGGCAAAGAGCGGCTGTTTTCGCAAGATGGCCTGCGGGATTAACTATTGGCCAGTTGTCACCTGTCTGCTGACTCCGATGGGCTTGTCGGAAATCACTTTCCACCAGTGGCGTAGGCCAGGCCCGCCGACAAGTTGCCATTGGCCGGGCTGCGGCCCGCTACGCTGATGCTCTCATAGGAGTAAGTATACGCCGTGGTGAAGGCCAACCGCTGCGTAAGGCTCACGGCCAGCGAAGCCGTGCCGTTGATGCGGTAGTCGGTGGTGGGGGCGCGCACGGAAGGCTGGTAGAACACCAGCGCATTGAACGCGACCACGCCCCAGGTAAACTTGCTTTTCACGCGGGCCGAGTGGCGCAGCACCTGCCGGTGCAGGTCGGTGAGGTAGCGCGTATCCTCGTACAGCAGCAGGTAGCTCACGTTGATTTCGTTGCGCAGCGAATCGGTGTAGAGGTCGTAGCCCGCCCCGAGGCCATGCACCAGGCGCCGCTCTATGGCCCGCAGGTTGCTGAAGCCCGCCTCGCTCAGGGCATAGCCCCGGAAACGGCCCCGCTGGTAAGACGGCGTTAGCAGCAGCAACCCTTCGCGCTCACGTAGCCGCGCATCTTGCCGCCCGTAGCTGAAATTGGCGCCCACCGGCAGCCGCCAGCGCCCGCCCCGAAACGCAAAGTTGGCCGTGTGGCTGGTGGTGAAAAACACGCGTTCCACGGTGCCCGTGGTGTAGAGGCCGGTGAGGGCGGCGGTGTAGCGCAGGCCCCGGCCGCTGGCGTTGTAGGTTTCAAATTCGGTGGCCGGCACACTGCCGGCGGCGCCCGCCGTGGGGGCCACCACGGGAGCGGCAGCCGTGTCGGCGGGCACCGCTGCGGCTGAGCGGGAAGTAGAGTCGGGTACGGTTTGGGCGTGGCCGACTGTGCGGGTGCCCACCAGCATAAAGGCCGTTGCTAGCACTGGGAAGAATCTTTTCACCCCACAAACAACGGTTCTGCCGGGTAAAATGTCTTCGCGGCGGCGGGCTTGGTCCGGGCTTTCGGGGGCGCTTTGCCGCTCGCAGCAGGCAGTAAATGCCAGGGGGCGAACGCAAAAGCGGCGCCCCCAAATCGGGAGCGCCGCTTTCAAAAAAATGATTTTAACCGTGTGATTTTGCCTTTAAATCATCAGGAAAATCAGCCACCCAAAAAGAACGGTCATGCTGAGCTTGTCGAAGCATCTCTACCTCGGAAGTAATCAATGCTGATTCAACGAAGCGGTAGAGATGCTTCGGCAAGCTCAGCATGACCGGCAGGGTATCATCTAACACGACTTTAATTGTAGTTCGGCAAGAGGCTGTACTTCTGCCCGTACTCCAGCATTTGCTTGGCGAAGTCAGTCGGGTATTCCAGCTTCACGTCCGTCACTTTGCCGTCGTTCATGGTCGGCACCAGGCGGGGCTGGATGAAGCCTTGGTAAGGCGCGATGTTGAGCTTTTTGTAGCGCTCCAATACCTCTTTGTGCAGGGCCTGGTCGACTTGCACGCCGTAGGTTTCGATGAGGTTTTTGGCAGCGGTGTAGTCGCCTTCGCTCGTCACGCGCTGTAGCTCCTTAAGCAGCTGGCCGAATAGCCCGCGCAGCTTGTCGTAGTCGTTGATGCGAACGTAGGTCTTGCCGTTCTGCTTTACCATCTCCACCACGTTGTCCTTTTTACCCTTTTCATACACCCACTTGGCCACCATCTGGCGGTTGCGCATGTGGGCTTCTTCCACGTTTTCGCCGGGCTGCAGGCGGGTAAGCTGGGTCATGAGGCCGCCGCGCAGGTAGCCATCGTACTCCGCCTTGGCCACGTCGGCCGATTTGGTCACGCCGATTTCCTGCAGCTTGGGGTCGGGCAAGTAATACAGCGCCACCAGGTCGGCACGGCCTTCTTCAATGGCCGAGGCGTAGCTTTTTAGGGTTTCCTTGGTGGTGCCCACGCCGGGGTTTATCTGGCCCGAGGCGTGGCCAATTACTTCGTGCATGTCGGTGTGCAGCTTGCCGGCCAGCGCGCCGTACTGGCGGGCGCGGGTGCGCTCGGCATCGGTCAGGGCAAATTCGTCGAGCATGCCCGAGCTGGCGTTGGCCAGGTCGTAGGCTTCCACGATGTTGCCCAGGTTCACCGACTTCGAGCCGTGCTTGGCCCGAATCCAGGTGGCGTTGGGCAGGTTGATGCCGATGGGCGTGGCCGGGGCCGCGTCGCCGGCTTCAATCACCGTCGTAATCACCTTGGCCGTGATGCCGACCACGTTTTTCTTCTTGTGCTGGGGCAGAATGGTGGAGTTGTCCTCAAACCACTGGGCCTGGTCGCCAATAGCCTTGATGCGCTTGGTGGCCTCCAAGTCCTTGAACGACACCACCGACTCGTAGCTGGCGCGGTAGCCCAACGGGTCGTCGTACACTTCAATAAAGCCGTTCACTACGTCCACCAGCGACTGCGTGTCCTTCACCCAGGCAATGTTGTACTCGTCCCAGGTTTTGAGGCTGCCAGTCTTGTAGTAGCTGATGAGCTTGCTCAGCGCCTCTTTTTGCTCAGCCGTTTCGGTCACGGCCAAGGCCTTTTCCAGCCAGAAGATAATCTTCTTGATGGCCGGGCCATACATGCCCTGCGCGCTCCAAACCCGCTCCTCGAGCTGGCCCGCGCTGTTCTTCACCAGCTTCGAGTTCAGGCCGTAGGAAATAGGCTGCTGGTCGTTTTTGTCGATTCTCTTGGCGTAAAAAGCCTCGGCTTCGGCCTGGCTTACGCCCTCGTAAAAGTTGGTGGCCGAGGTTTTCAGCAAGTCGGCGCCGGCTTCTTGGTTCACCTGCTTCGCCGCCACTTTGGGGTCGAAGATGATGGGCGTGATGGCGGCTAGAAACTGGTCGACGGTTTCGTTGGGCTGCAGGGGCAGGGTTTTGGCGTCGGCGGCGCGCACTAGGCCGGCAAAGTAGTCGGGGCTGCAATCCGGCAGCATCTTGCGCGTGGAGTAGTGGTGGTGAATGCCGTTGGAGAACCACACACGCTTGGCGTACACGTCGAATTTCTTGGCCTCGTCGGCCTTGTCGCCGCCGTTTAGGTTCTGCTGATTGGCGGGGTAAAGGGCCTCCAAGGTGCGCCGCACTCGCAGGTTGTGCTTGTAGTTCTGGTCGTAAATAATGTCGCGCCCGCTCAGCCCCGCTTCGTAGAGGTAGTAAAGCAGCTCCTTCTGTTTGGCCGGTAGCGCCTCGAAGCCTGGCACTTGGTAGCGCAGCATGCGCAAGTCAGCGAATTGCTCGCTCACTACTTTAAAGTCGCCCGTATCGGTGCTGGCGGTGGTAGTTGCGGTGCCTTCAGCATCTGTTTTGTTGCCGGAGCATTGCATCAGAGACAAGGAACCCAGCAGCAGCGCTGCGGGCAAAGCCAGTCGTTTCATAAAAAGAAAATAGGTGGGAAAAAGAGCAGCAAAGCTAAGCCAGTTTCCGAAGCAGCAGAACGATGTAGAGACGCATAATTGCGTCTCGTCGGTGAACGACTAGCGTTAAGAAGATGCCCACTAAATCAATCCCTGACGGCCAATCCCTGACGGCCAATCCCTGACGGCGCGGACGCCGAGACGCAATTATGCGTCTCTACATCGTTCTATTTGCTAGCCTTGCGTAAGGTACTGGCCTGGTCCAGCTTGCCATTGGCCGTAGCCTCAAACGCCATCACATACACCAACTGCCGGGGCCGCTCGTACTTTTCCAGCCGCTCAGCCAGCAGGGTTTGAAGCTGCTTTTCAGCTTTCGTATCAAGAGGCTCTCCCTCCACAAAAGCTGTAACCTGTTCGCCCAGCCGCTCATCGGGCTGGCCGGCCACAAAGCAGCGGCGCGACTCGCCCAGCTCCGCCAGAGCCACATCCAGCACTAGCTCTACTTTCTCGGCCTGCACTTTCACCCCACCCGAGTTGATGACAAAATCGGCCCGGCCCAGCCACTCAAACGTGTGAGCATCGAGCAGATTCACTTGGTCGTTGGTCACCACCAGTTGGTCGTCAGTCACGTCGCCGCGCAGGGTCAGGCAGCCGCGCTCGTCCAGTCCGGCCGCAATGCCCGTGAGCACGCGGTAGCTGCTGGTGGCTTCAGGGCCATTGAGCCGGCGCAGGGCAATGTGCGACACCGTTTCGGTCATGCCATAAGTATGGTACACCGGTACGCGCAGCGCTTGTATTTCCTTGGCCAGCGTGCTGTCCACAGTAGCGCCGCCCACCAGTAGGGCACGTATCTGGTTGAGGCGCGGCGCCTGACCTGCCGCGAGCATGGTCCGCAGCTGCAGGGGCACAAAGGCAGCGAAGTCAAACTCGGCATCGGTCGCCACCATATCAAACGGGTTGCCCTGCGGCTCCACTATGGTGAGGTGCATGTTGCGCTCCAGGCCGCGCACCAGCATCATCAGGCCGCCAATGTATTCGCAGTTCAAACACACCAGCGCCCGGTCGCCCGGCCCCAGGTCAAAGAAGTCGCCGGTGCGGGCTGCCGACGCTTCCAGCTGCCGCCGCTTCAGTACGATGGGCTGCGGCGTGCCGGTCGAGCCCGAAGTGGTGAGGGTAAATTCCTGGGTGCCGGTCAGCCACTGCCGCACAAAATCCAGCACCTTGGCCTCGTAGCCGTTCACGGGCACATCGAGCTGTGCCGGGTATTTTCGGATAGCAGCGTAGGCGAATTCGCGGCCGTTGAGAAGGAGGGAGGTGGGCAGGGATGCAGGCATGGGGCAAAGCTAGCTGCCCGGCATGTTTTGTTAGTAGCGGGATACGCTTTTAGATAACTGCTCTCCGCTTGGTGATGTGGTGGATTACTAGCACTTAAGTCTAATAAATTGCTACTGTTGAGCCTTGCGCAAATGTTTCATAAGAAGTAATCAGCCACCATACTGCCAAACCAGCGTTAGCTATAGTTTCTCATCAGTTTGTCGATTCGCCTTTTGTTTTCCTGCTGTAATAAAGATGGATACAAATTCATTAGTGTGTTAACCATTATAATAACCAGACCAAATAAGTAATTGGAATTAAAAGCCTTTACTAAAGCAAAAATAGCGACGAAGCCAAATCCAATTAAATGGTCTATTTCAGAAATCGTCATTTCATTTCGTAAATTAATTAGTTCGGCCTGGCTAATTTTATTTTTAAGTTTCAGTTTTTGGTTGAAAAATTTAAAAAGCGTATACTTTACAATCCATTTGAAAATTCCAATTCCAATAAATTTGTTCAGCTTGCCATTTTTGACAAAGTTTAGGTTTGATAATTCTGTGTTATAAAAGGCTGTTTTTCTGACAACCGTATTTATTATCATTCCAACTATCCAAGAGATAACTGTTATTGAAATTCCGTATGTCAGGTATCTGTACACCATGGTTTTTCAAATTGTAGCTAACATGTGGGTTGATGTAAATTGCAGATTAACAACGTCATGAAGTACACAACCCAGGTCATTAGCTTGGTAGAGAAGCAACAGTATTGACAGTCGCCACCACAAAAACTCAAGATATAAGTTATAGTAACAATGACTACTAAAGTTCGCCTGTGCTAGCAAAAGCTCTGATAACGCACAGAGGCGTGAGCCGTCCTACCACTTTCTTTCTTTTTTGAGAGCGTAATGGAGAATTGCAGTCGGGGAAAAAAACGAGTCAGTAAGTTGCGGCCGGGTTTCCTAGGCTCCCGGACGCTTTATGGTTGACGGCTATCAACCGCTTACTGACCTGGAATGGCAAGCTATGGCCCCGCTTCTGCCCCTGCAACGTAAACGCCGCTTATGAAATGGTGAGGGTAAATTCCTGGGTGCCGGTCAGCCACTGCCGCACAAAATTCAGCACCTTGGTCTCGCGTCGCCATTCACGGGCGCATCGAGTTGTGCGGGGTATTGCCGAATGGCGTCGTGCTAAAATTCGCGGCCGTTGAGCAGGAGGGAGGTAGGAAGGGAAGCAGCTATGCTCATTAAGAAACCCTACCCGTTGGCAATAGCATAAAAGTCAAAGTGTTTCCACTTCAACATGTCTTCCTTACTCGTTATTGGCACAATCTCCGCGTTGGTATTGAAATCGGCGAAGTAGTACATCGAATACCCCAATTCCTTGAGCAGTTCGAACTGCTCGTATTTTTCCTCGGGCTTATTCTTGCCGAAGCATTCAGTGATTACCACCGGCTTATACTTCTTCAGCAGGCCCGAAATCGACCGAATAATTTCTTTATCGTAGCCCTCAGTGTCAATCTTAATTAGCTTCAGTCTTCCCAGGTAGTCAGGATATTCTTTTTCCAGAAATTGCTCCAAATTCACCCCTTTAACTTTGGTGCTCAGCGCGTATTTCCCGTGCTTGTTATCGCTCTCCAAAGAAATTCCACCTTTGTTAAAGGAAGCTTCCGATGAATTATAAAAGAATTCATTATCCTCCTCCGAAATAGCGAGATTTAAGGCGTCTATTCTAGTGTGTTCCGGATTCAAGCCCGCATTTTCCGATAGGATTTCATACACGTACGGGTTCGGGTCAAAGCCGAGGGTAAGGCCCTTGGCGCCGCTGGCCAGCGACATTTGCACGGTGGTGTGGCCGATGTTGGCGCCGATGTCAATAGAAAAATCCCCGGGCGACAGAAATTTCTTGAAGAAATCCGTTGTATCGTTGGAAATGATTTTCTTCTCTACCAGCGGGTTGTTCCAATTGGCAAATTTGATTTTGCCAATGCCGGCTACCTCAAAAATATTAATCTCCGTCGGGTGCTTTTGGGTAACGCGGCGCGCGAGCTTCCTTCTGAAGGAATTGATGAGGTAATTAAACATAAGACTTGTGAATTATTGGAGTTGCAAATTCCGGCAGTTTTCGATAGCTAAGGGCGCAAAGATAGGCAATTGAATCAGCGACTACGCCGCGAATCCGGGCGTGGGCGTCGGTATAGTAAAACGCTCATCGCGGAGCTACTGTGCTGGCAAGATGCGGCGATGTAACATCATCTCTTTTTCTTTTTGGCCTTTTCCTGCTGCTCCCAAATAAATTTATCTGTCATCTTCTCCAGTATAGCCAGCGTAACCGTGCCGTTGGAAAGCACCATGTCGTGAAAAGCCCGGACATCGAAATCCGCTTTCAAGGCGCTTTCCGTCTTCGTTCGCATCTCCTTGATTTTCAATTCGCCCATTTTGTAGGCCAACGCCTGCCCCGGCCACAGAATGTAGCGGTCTACTTCGGTATTCACTTCGTGCAGCGACAGCGCCGTGTTGTCGGCCAGGTAGGCCACGGCTTGGTCCCGCGTCCAGCCTTTGGCGTGAATGCCCACGTCAATTACCAGGCGGCAGGCCCGCCACATTTCGTAGGTCAGGCGGCCAAACCGGCTGTAGGGGCTCTGGTAAAGGCCCATTTCGTGTCCCAGGTACTCGCTATATAAGCCCCAGCCTTCTCCAAATGCATTGATATACAGGCGCCGCCTAAACTCGGGCAGGTTGTCCAGTTCCTGCGTCAGGGCCTGCTGCAGGTGGTGGCCTGGCACCGCTTCGTGCAGCGTCAACGACTCCAGGGTGTACAGCGTCCGGCTGGGCAGGTTGAAGGTATTCACCCAATACTCACCCGCCCGTTTACCGGTTATCGGTGCTCCCGAATAACGGCCCGTGGTATAGTTTGGCGCCAGGTATTCCGGTACCGGCACCACCGTAAATGGCTGGCGCGGCAGCTTGCCAAACAGCGCAGGCAGCTTGCCCTCAATGGTCTTGGCAATGAAGGCGGCTTCCTTCAAGAGCTCGTCGCCGGTTTTGGGGAAGAACTGCGGGTCGTTGCGCAAGAAATAAACGAACTCCTTAAAGCTGCCTTTAAATTTTACATCCTGAATCACCTGGTCCATTTCGGCTCTAATGCGCGCTACCTCTTGCAGGCCCAACTGATACACTTGCTCCGAAGTCAGGTTGGTGGTGGTGTAGTGGCGCACCCTGTCCTCGTAATAGGCCTTCCCGTCGGGAAACTGGGTTGCCCCCAAGCTGGTACGGGCTTTGGGCAGGTATTCCCGGTCAAAAAACTCCTTAATTTTTTGGTAGCTGCTGATTACATCCTTCGTCACCACCGCCTTCGCTTCGGCTTGAAATGCAGCCCAATCGCCGTCGCTGATGGCAGCCGGCTTTTTGGCGAAAGGCTTCCAAAAAACCGATTTCTCCGGGGCATCCACAATGTGCTGGGTGTAGCTCGAAGCATAGCGCAGCATCACTTCCTTGGGCTGGGTAATTCCCACGGATATCCCGGTGCGCATAAGCTGCAGATTTTCATCCACAAAGCGCGGTATATCCTTCAGCAGGAGAATGTATTGCTCGGCGTCTTTTCGGGAATTAATAACTGTGTTGCCTCGCGAAGCCAGCCGGGCATGAAAGCCAGCATCGGTCAGCAGCGGATTTAAATAAGATTTATATTGATAGTCCGACAGCTCGTCCTGCACTTCGTGGCGCAATAGCTCCAGGTTAATCTCATCTTCAAACGAGAGCGACTTCCGGTTTATCTGCTGCAAACCGGCGTCAATCTTCTTATAAAACCCATTCCTGGCCAGGAAGGCACTCTCAGTATGGGAGCCCAGCAGGTGGGTGCTGCTGCTGTCGCGCCGCCTCGTTTGCTTCTCAAACTCCTTGATGCTGCTCAGCGCCTGCGCAATGTCTTTGTGAAGCTTTTGCTGCGCACGCAGCTGAGAAGAAAGCAGAAACAACGCCAAGGCAAGTAGCAAAGAGCGGCTCATGGTTGGTTTTTAAATTGATTTACAGACCTGTCCTTCAGCACTGCAAGCGAAGCCACTAAGTTTAATCTCTGTTCTGTGAGACTCTCACTTGCTTATCGGCCCCAGGCTGACGGCTCAAGGTAGCCACTGGCCTGCCTTGCTCTTACTATGAAGTCGGTATGCTCATGCCACTGCCTTGCCTAGTCCAAGCAAATTGGCAGCGCGCAACAAAGCGGTGAAGCTCTAACCAGCAAGCGTTAGCTAAGCAGCCAGCGCTGGTAGGTGGTGGCCGTAGGCGTAAGCCGCCAACACAGCGCCACCAGCATGCCGCCAGCCGCTAGCAAATCGAAGGGCTTGTGCGTGACCACGTAAGAGGCCAGCAAGGGCAGCGGCACCAGCGCCAGCAAGCTGTTGCGCAGAAACAACCGGCCCTGATAAATGCGCAAATTCCCCTCGGGAAGTCGCCGCAGGTTGGGCCGCATGCGCCGATACAGCGAATACAGCAACAGCCCCGCCACCGGCAGCAACGCCACCAGCACCAGCAGGGCGGGCCAAGTGGCCAGGCGGGGTTCCAGAGTTTGGCCCGTGGCGGTGTGGCTCCCGGCCACCAGCACCACGCATCCCATCAGCAGGCCCTGCACTGGGTAATGCAACCAGTGCTGCCACTGAAGGCGGCGGATGGCTTTGCGAAAGTCAGCGTCCGTCATGTCCGGTATCTCGGGGTTATAGAGACTTTTATCTCCTTGTCGCAGTAGGTACGGGGGGGCGCCGCCCTGAGGTTAGGGTTTAGGAAGGAGCGTTGGATTTAGGTAGCAATACTAGCGAGTACAACCGCCTGCTGGCAATCCTTCTTTGGTTGGCAGGGCGTGCCTACTTGGTTTTGTGGCCGGGCTCGTAGATGAGCCGCAGAAAGGTACTAAACCGCTCGTTTTCTCTTTTGATTGGAATGCCAGTGACAATGCCAATCAAAAGGTTTTCGGCGAGCCCAACCCGCATTTGCGGCCGAATGGTCATGTCGAAATCCTGACGGCTTAACTCTTTGTTAAATTCAATCCCAATAAAATTTCGAGTGCCATCAATCATGTAATGAAAGTTGGAATTTATTTGCCAAATAGTATGGCTGGACTCGATGCGATTCTCGGCGAAGTGCTGAAACAATTGCGGGCCCGTATAAAGGAGGGTATGAAAATTTTGGCCCCAGCGCTTGGCTGCCACAAAAAAGGGATTGTAGACGTTTCCCGTAAATAGCCGCTCTTTGCCATAGCTGCTGAAATTAGTCAACTCAAATTCGTGGATGTACCCCACGGCCATTGAAGTATTTAATTTTTCAGAAACGAAAAAGGAATACTGCGCCGCCAGTTTAAAGCTATTTAGCTTGCTTTTTGGCGCAACTACTGCGCTTTCGGTGGGGTAACTGATTGAAAAAGGCAACTCAACTTCCAGACCCAATCGGTCTATTGGAGCAAATTCGTATTCTACCAGGGCTGTGTATTGGTCAAAGTTCTTATTGTCTGTTATGCCCAGACCAACGTTCCACTCTTTCTCCCCTTTTCGCGCCCCAAGGTCACGTATTAAGTCTATGTACAGGGGTTCAGCATGCAACACTTTGTCGCGTCCTGGCTTATCCTCGGTTTCTCGGATATAAATATCATCCAGTTTGTCGTTTTTTATCTGGGTGCTATCAGTATTCTGTGCATTCGTGCTGCAAATAGCCAGAAAGAATAGAAGCAGTAATAAAATAAATCTCATTTGTTGTTGGGATGGTTTGCACGGGTATTCATATCAAATAAAAGCGGCCGTTCAAAGTGGAGTTGAGTGATTATAATCAAATTAAAATAATAGAGGTAAATGCCCATCGCAGCGCCTAGAATGGCTTTTTAATCTGCTATTTACATACCTGCTCTGCTAAACTTTTGTCGCTACAAGTGCGTAAACCATTGGTATTTTGTCATCCAAATTCTTAATGCGAAATTTATTAGGTTCAAACTCTACCGTATGTTTAAAGCAGGCATAGGGTGAGTAATTAAATTCCTGAAATAATTTAATAGCTAAGTTATTGCTAAGCAGGCTCGTCATTACCTCGCCGAGTCCGTGGTTCCACGTCACGTTTTTCTGGTTGATAGGCGCGTCCCGGTCTGCATAGGTTCCTGCTTCTTCTTCTACAATTGGCCCCGTGTTAAAATAATTATAGGCAATGCTATCGAAGTCGTCGTTGAACATCCACACAACCGGATGAAATTCTACGAACACAAATTTACCCCCTGGCTTCAATGCTGCTGCAACAACTTTAGCCCACTTGTCAAGGTCAGGGAGCCACCCTATTGTGCCGTAGCTGGTAAAAACAATATCAAATTGCTTTTCCAGATGCTGAGGCAGTTCATAGAGGTCGCAACAGATAAAATCAGCGGCTATACCGGCGGCCTTCGCCAGTGCATTGGCTTGGGCAATGGCATTATCGGAAAGGTCTACACCGGTCGGGATTGCGCCCAATCTTGCCAAAGAGAGGGTGTCTTGCCCAAAGTGACACTGTAAATGCAAAAGGCTTTTGCCTCGAATATCTCCCAACAGCTCAAGTTCAATTTCATTTAAGGAGCTGTTGCCTTTCAAGAAACCTTCGACATCGTAAAATTCAGATTTCACGTGAAAATCAGTTCGCTGGTTCCAAGAATCCCTGTTTATTTCGATGTAGTTCATGGCTCTTTGAGAAGATGAATTAATTATTTGCTTTCGGCGCAGCTATGCTGGGCCGTTGGTGTTTGCTGGTCTTGAGCAATAGGCTTTCCACTGCTAAAATCGAAAAAAATCCAGCAGTATAGATTGCCATGTCGGCCCACGAAAACGAGATTCCTAGCACTGTCCGAGCCAGCCGCGAGTGTTGTAGCCCTAAATGCTGCAACAAATTGAAGTACTGCAAGCCTTCAACCAAATAAGAGAATAGCAAAACAAGGAGCGCCGCCGGTAAAACCCGAATGCTGAAAATGCCCCTGACTAAGCAGTAAAGCAGCAAGACCACCAGAAAGTCACCGACATAAGGCCGGATTATCTGGTCGTGCACATAAAGCGCAATAATTACCTCAATCAAAAACACTACAATGGCGAGACAGAAGTACTTGCTATTAAATCTCAACTTGCTGGTCGTTTTGTTTAGGGGAGCTTGTGCCCTTGCTCGGTGCATTTGCACCCCGCAAATAAATGGTGCGTAGACGGAAAGTAAGTACAAAAAAGGCCTGCATGAGCTGCAGGCCTTTGTGTTTAAAACAGAGCTCCGTTACGGAAATTTGGGAAACTTCGAGAAGTCCGGCTGGCGCTTCTCCATGTAGGCGTTGCGGCCTTCTTTGGCCTCGTCGCTGAGGTAGTAGAGCAGCGTGGCGTTGCCGGCCAATTCTTGGATACCGGCTTGCCCGTCGAGCTCGGCATTGAACGACGACTTGAGCATACGCAGGGCCAGTGGGCTTTTCTGCAGAATCTTGTGGCACCAGCCTACGGTGGTTTCCTCCAGCTTATCCAGCGGCACCACTTTGTTTACGAGGCCCATGTCGAGGGCTTCCTGGGCATCGTACTGGTCGCAGAGGTACCAGATTTCGCGGGCTTTTTTCTGACCCACGATGCGCGCCAGGTAGGAGGCGCCAAAGCCGCCGTCGAACGAGCCTACGTTGGGGCCGGTCTGGCCGAAACGGGCGTTGTCGGCCGCTACGGTTAGGTCGCACACCACGTGCAGCACGTGGCCGCCGCCAATGGCCCAGCCGGCCACCATGGCCACCACAGGCTTGGGAATGGTGCGAATAATGCGCTGCAAATCAAGCACGTTCAGGCGTGGTACGGTGTCTTCGCCTACGTAGCCGCCGTGGCCGCGCACGCTCTGGTCGCCGCCCGAGCAGAAGGCCCGGCCGCCCTCGCCGGTGAGGATGATGACGCCGATGTCGGTGCGGTCGCGGCAGATGTTCATTGCCTCAATCATCTCCTGCACCGTGAGCGGCGTGAAGGCGTTGTGCACCTGCGGCCGGTTGATGCTGATTTTGGCGATGCCGCCGTGCTGCGTGAAAAGGATTTCGCGAAACTCCTTTATGGGACTCCACTGAATGGTTTCTGGCATAGAAAGTTGTCATTCTGAGCGCAGCGAAGAATCTTATCACGTCCGCGCCGCTGGTGTTTGAAAAGCCGAAAGGGAAGCCGTGATAAGATGCTTCCTTCGTCAGCATGACAGATTAGGAAAATGCTTGTTTTACCGCCGCCCGATATTCCTCAAAAAAGGCTGCGTTGGTTTTGCTATCGGTGAAAATTTCAAGGATGGCCGCGCCGGTTTCGGCCGCAAAGAAAACCGGTAGCGCGGCTTCAAGTTCGTCGAAGGTGGAAACGGGGAAGTAGCGCAGGTTGAAATCCCGCGCCGTGTTCTCGGCCGTCAGCAGCTGGCGCGTCTCAAAAAACTCCTCCAGTTCTGGCTGCTGCCGCGGCCCATCGATGAGCCGGAAGATGCCGCCACCGTGGTTATTGAACAGCACCACTCGCAGGTTGGGCGTGGGGTAATTATGCCAGAATGCGTTGCGGTCGTAGAAAAAGGCTACGTCGCCAGTTAGTAGCACTACCGGCCGATTGGGTTGGGCCAGCGCCGCGCCCACGGCCGTGGAGTTGCAGCCATCGATGCCGCTGGTGCCGCGGTTGGCGAAAACTTCTATTTCCTTATCCTCTGGAATTCCCAGAATGTTGGCATACCGCACGGCCATACTGTTGGCAAGGTGCAGGGCTGTATTTTCTGGGAGTTGAGCGAGCGTGCGGTGAAAGGCCGAAAACTCGTTGAATGGCGGATTTGGAACGGAGAAAAAGTCCTTCAAAAAGGACTGCGCAGCAGTTTCGGCTTGTTGCCAATTCGAAGCCCCATTCATCTCAACAGAAACCGACTCAACGGCCAAGCCGGCAAAAAAAGCGGCCGGCTCACTCCTTATAATCGAAGTTAGGCTGCGGAAAGTATCGGCTACTGCCCCGCTGGCCTGAATGTGCCAGTGCTGCTGCGGAGCTGCTTCCCGCAGGTACAGCTTCAAGCTTTTTGAAATCAACGACTGGCCAAAGGTGATAAGCAAATCAGGCCGTAGCGCCTCTTTTTGCTCTTTGCCAAGGCCGGCTAGGAAGACATCGTGCTTCCCGACGAGGAAACTCCCGATGCCGTTTACATTGCCGATGGTATCGGCCACTACCGTCACCCCATAAATGGCCGCAAACGCCAGCAGGGCTTGGTTTAACTTCTCATCGGAAGCATGCTGGCCAGCTACTACTAATACACGGTTGGTAGAGAGTAACTGCTGGGTAAATTCAGAAATTGCAGCCTTAGAAACTTCAGTTGTAAGCGACGGCTCGCGAGTAACCTTCACGTCCTTCTCATACCGAATTTCCTCCCCCGCCTTTGGGTAAAACGGCTCCCGCAGTGGCACATTCACTTGCGCCGGACCAGCCGGCGCAGCTTGCGCCAGGTTAATAGCCTCGTTCACAATGCGCGCCGAATGCCACTTGGCATCGGCGTGCGACGTGTCGACCGGAAACTCAAATTCGCCTTTGGCGTGCGCGCCGTATAAATTGCGCTGCCGGATGGTTTGCCCATCGAGCTGGTCTATCCATTCCGGCGGCCGGTCGGCAGTGAAAATCACCAGCGGAATGTGTTGAAAAAACGCCTCCGCCACAGCCGGGGCGTAGTTTAGCCCGGCCGTGCCGGAAGTGCAGACCAGCGCCACTGCGCGCCGCTGCGCTTGCGCTATGCCCAGGCCGATAAAGGCCGCCGCGCGCTCATCGGGCACCACGCGCACCGTGAGGGCCGGGTGGCGCGCAAAAGCCAGCGTGAGCGGCGCCGAACGGGAGCCGGGCGACAACACTACATCAGTAATGCCGTGCTGGGCGCAAATTTCGGCAATGTTATAAACGGCTTGCATATTTAAAGTTGAGAATAAAAGCGCCCTAAAAGAACGTCATAATGGGCTCGCCGAAGCATCTCTGTCGCGCAAGTAATCCAATTGTAAAAACGTATCGAGCGAGATTCTTCGGCAAGCTCCGTATGACGTTCTTTTGTTACTAATACTGCATTATTTATTGAAGTACTGCGCCTACGGTATGCATTTTCATTTCGGTTTCCTGCCATTCCCGCTCTGGGTCCGAGTCCACCGTCAGGCCCGTACCGGCGTATAGAATGGCTTCATTGGCGCGCACCTGCAGGCAGCGCAGGTTCACGTAGAGGCGCGCAACGCCGGGCGCCGCCACGTTCACCGGGCCCAGAAAGCCGCTGTAGTAAGCGCGGTCGTAGCCCTCGTGCTTTTGTAAAAAGTGCATGGCGGCGGCTTTCGGCATGCCGCCCACGGCGGAAGTGGGGTGCAGTAGCCGCAGCATGTCGGTGCCCAGCGAAGGAAATGGGACATGGTTCAGGTTGACCTCAAAGTCGGTGCGCAAGTGCAGCAGCTGGCCCGCAACAACTGTGCGGGGGCCCGTTTCGTGGTACTCCCGCAGCCGCAGCTGCTTGAAGCAGTTCACGATGTAGCGCGCCACCAGGGCCTGCTCTTCAATTTCCTTCTGGCGCCAGATGGCCGTGCGGGGCGTGAACTCGGCCGTGAGCGGCTGGGTAGCGGCCAGCGCCATGGTGTGAAACGTGCCATCGGCCGTGACTTCGGCCAGCACCTCGGGGGTGGCGCCCAGCCAGGTGCCCACGCCCGGCACGCTCACCAGCGACACAAAACCCTGCGCGTATTTCTGCTCCAGCTCAAAAAAAGCAGCCAGCGGGTCGAAGTCCGCGGGCAGGGAGCGGCGGGCGGCCCGGGAGCTTACCACCTTCACCACCTCCTTCTTTTCGATGGCCTCCACGCCGATGCGCACCAATTCCTTGTACTCGGCCTCGGTGGCGGTGTGGGGCACGGCTTGCGTGCCGTAGTGCCAGGCCAGGTGCTCCAGGGGCTCGGCGGCCAGCCAGGCCGTGAGGGCCGGCACCAGCTCGCGGGCAGCGGGCGCCACGGTCACGACGTCGGGCTGAGCCATATCGAACAGCACATCGGCGGGCAGAAACAAGGCCGGGTTCAGGTCCGACTCGCGGAAGGGAAAGAACGCAAAGCCTGCGGGGGCCTGGGCGTCGAGTGCAGGCGGCAGGCCAGTGTAAGTGGCTTCCAGCGAGCGGGCCACCAGCAGGCGCGCCTGCGCAGCACCGGGCTCGCGCCAGATGGCCAGGGGCCGGCCCGTGCGCAGGGCACCCGCCGCCAAGTGGCTCAGCCGAGCCTGCGCGGTGAGGCCCGCCGCCGCAGCCGGCCACTTCAGCTGCCGATAGTCACCGATGCGCATCAGGCAGTTTTTGGGGCGGCCGGCAGGTCAATCACGGCCATGGTGATGCGGCTGATGCAGACCAGGGCGCCCGATTCTTCGTGCGTAATGCGAATCTCCCAAACCTGGGTGCTGCGCCCCACGTGCACCGGCGTGGCGCGGCCCAGCACCCAGCCGTCGCGGACTCCTTTGATGTGGTTGGCGTTGATTTCCAGGCCCACGGTGGCTTGCTTGGTCCGGTCGACGCGCGTGGCGGCGGCAATGCTGCCCAGCGTTTCGGCAAATGCCACCGAGGCGCCGCCGTGCAGCAGGCCCATGGGCTGGTGGGTGCGGCCATCCACCGGCATGCGGCCTTCGATGTAATCTTTTGTTATGGCGGTGATTTCGATGCCGAGGGCATCGGCCAGAGTTGGGCGGGAGGCGGTCCAGCTTTTCACTTCTTCCAGAGTCATGGGGCAGGGGAGGGCAGGCGAACCGAGGCAGAAACCCCGTTGCTGCGAATGAAATCAGATTAAAGAGCCAACGGCCGGGGTTAAAACCCCGTACTTTGGCAGATTGTTGACGCAAGTACATGCAAAACTACCACTCAACGTGAGGCCCCGGACCATCTACCTTCTACGCCACGGCCAGACAGATTTTAACGTGCAGGGCATTGTGCAGGGCAGCGGCGTCGACTCGAGCCTAAACGCCACCGGCCGCCGCCAGGCCGCGCAGTTCTTTGCCGCCTATGGGCACATGCCGTTCGACAAAGTGTACACCTCGGTTCTGCGGCGCACGCAGGAGTCGGTGCAGCAATTTCTGGACCTGGGCCTGCCGCACGAAGCCCACGCCGGCCTCAACGAGATAAGCTGGGGCGTGCGCGAGGGCACGCGCATCACCATGGAAGAAGACGCCGAGTACCGCCAGGTATTGGCCGATTGGGCCGCCGGCCGCACGAATGCGCGACTAACCGGGGGCGAGAGTCCCGATGAAGTCGCCGCCCGCCAGCGCCCGTTCATTGAGCTGCTGAAATCCCGCCACGACGAAGAAACGGTACTCATCTGCATGCACGGCCGCGCCATGCGCGTCATGCTGTGCCAGCTGCTCAACTACCCGCTTCATTGCATGGAAGGCTTCGAGCACAGCAACTTGTGCCTGTACAAGCTGGAATTCACCGGAACGGTGTTTACCGTGAAAAACTTCCTCGACGTGGCGCATTTGCAGGTACCAGCTTAGCCCAAGCTTTTGCAGGGCGAATGTAATGGCGCGCCCAGGTTTACGCTGCCGTATAAGCTTGCGAAACCTCTTTTCACCCCGCAAAACCGTGTGATAATTGTGTGCCCAACTTTTCGGGCTAATTTTGGCCTCCTCAATACAAGCGCGACAAACCGATGGCCGAAATCATAAAAATGCCCAAAATGAGCGACACGATGACCGAAGGGACCATCGCGGCTTGGCTCAAGAAAGTGGGTGATAAAGTTAAATCCGGTGATATCCTGGCCGAAGTCGAGACCGACAAAGCCACCATGGAGCTGGAGAATTACGAAGACGGCACCCTGCTCTATATCGGACCCAAGGAGAAGGAGTCTGTCGTAGTGGATGGGGTATTGGCCATCGTTGGCGAAGAAGGCGAGGATTTTTCGGCCCTGCTAGCCGAGGCCACGGGCGGCGGCGCGCCTGCCGCCGAAGCTCCCAAGGAAGAAGCCGCTCCGGCCGCTGAGGCCCCCAAGGCCGCCGCGCCAGCCGCCGAAGCCCCCAAAGCTGAGGCTGCCCCGGCACCCGAAGCACCCAAAGCGGCCCCTGCCGCGCCCGCCAATGGCAAAAAAGCCACCGTGGTGCGCATGCCCAAAATGAGCGACACCATGACCGAGGGCACCATTGCCGGCTGGTTGAAAAACGTAGGCGACAAAGTAAAGTCCGGTGATATTCTGGCCGAAGTCGAGACCGACAAAGCCACGATGGAGCTGGAGAATTACGAGGACGGCACCCTGCTCTACACTGGCCCCAAGGCCGGCGAGGCCGTGCCCGTCGATGGCATTCTGGCCATTATTGGCGAAGAAGGCGCCGACATTGAAGCCCTGCTGGGCGGCCAAAGCGGTGGTGCTGCTGCTCCCGCCGAAGCCCCCGCGGCAACCGAAGCGCCTAAAGAAGAAACCAAAGAAGAGCCTAAAGCAGAGGCTCCCGAAGCTGCTGCTTCCCAGCCTGCTGCGGCTGCTCCGGCTACCGGTGGCCGCATCCTGGCTTCGCCGCTGGCCAAGAGCATTGCCAAGGAAAAAGGCATCAACCTTTCGCAGGTGGTAGGCACCGGCGACAACGGCCGCATTGTGCAGCGCGACGTGGAGAACTTCAAGCCCTCGGCGGCCTCAGCGGCCCCGGCTGCTGCTCCTGCACCCGCTGCAGCTCCTAGCCACGCTGCCGCTCCGGCTGCTGCCGCGCCTCAAGCCGCGCCAGCTGCTCCCGCCGCCGCTGAAGGCACGTACACCGACACGCCGGTGTCGCAGATGCGCAAGGTGATTGCCAAGCGCCTCTCGGAAAGCCTGTTTACGGCCCCGCATTTCTATCTCACGATGGAAATCAATATGGACAAAGCCATGGAAGCCCGCGTACGCCTCAACGAGCTGTCGCCGGTGAAGCTGAGCTTCAACGACCTGGTGCTGAAGTCGGCCGCCGTGGCCCTGCGCCAGCACCCGGTGGTGAACTCCTCGTGGCTCGGCGACAAAATCCGCCAGAACAAGGTCATCAACATCGGCGTAGCAGTGGCCGTCGACGAAGGCTTGCTGGTACCCGTGATTCGCAACGCCGACCAAAAAGGCCTTTCGCAAATCGCTACCGAAGTGAAAGAGCTGGCCGGCAAAGCCAAAAGTAAGAAGCTGCAACCCGCTGAGTGGGAGGGGAGCACATTCACCATCTCCAACCTGGGCATGTTCGGCATCGACGAATTCACAGCTATCATCAACCCGCCCGACGCCTGCATCCTGGCCGTGGGCGGCATCAAGCAGACGCCCATCGTAAAAGACGGGCAGATTGTGGTCGGCAATATCATGAAAGTAACCTTGAGCTGCGACCACCGCGTGGTAGACGGAGCCACTGGCGCCGCTTTCCTCCAGACCCTGAAAGGCCTGCTGGAAGACCCGATGCGCATGCTGATTTAATTCAACCTCATTTAACAATTAGCAATTAACATTTAACAGGTGGTTGAGCTTGCACTGCGCCGGCTCGGCCACCTGTTTGCGTTGGCTGAAAACTGATTGTTAAATGATTAATGCTAATTGTTAAATGACTAGAATACGCTCTACCACCGTTCTCGGCATCCGCCACAACGGCGAAATTGCCCTTGGCGCCGACGGCCAGGCCACCATGGACAAGCACGTAGCCAAGAGCAACGTGCGCAAAATCCGCAAGCTGCAGGACGGCAAAGTCGTGACCGGTTTTGCCGGCTCCACGGCCGACGCTTTTATGCTGCTCGATAAGTTTGATGAAAAGCTGAACGGCTACGGCGGCAACCTCAAGCGGGCCGCCATCGAGTTGGCCAAGGAATGGCGCAAAGACCAGTACCTGCGCAAGCTGGAAGCCATGATGATTGTGGTGGATAAAGACGAATTGCTCATCCTTAGCGGCACCGGCGACGTATTGGAACCCGATTCCGACGTGGCCGCCATTGGCAGCGGCGCCATGTACGCCCAGGCCGCCGCGTTGGCACTAAAAAAGCACGCACCGCATTTATCGGCTCGGCAAATGGTGGAAGACGCCCTCCACATTGCCGCCGACATCTGCATTTACACCAATCACAATTTGATGATTGAGTCGCCTTCTTAACAAGCTGTTAGCCAATGGCCGTTGGCTGTTGGCGCCTCTTGTTGCGTAAGGAAACCGTATTAATTCACTCTGACAAAAAGCTAGCAGCCAACGGCTATTAGCCAACAGCCAAAAAAATGCAAGTAACCAACTTCCTCCGCCACCACTTCCGCCACTTCAACGCCGCCGCGCTCATTGACGCCGCCGATGGCTACAACAAGCACCTGGCCGAAGGTGGCAAGATGATGATAACCCTGGCCGGTGCCATGAGCACCGCCGAACTCGGCATTCAACTGGCCGAGCTTATTCGCCAAGACAAGGTGCAAATCATCAGCTGCACCGGTGCCAACCTGGAAGAAGACATCTTCAACCTCGTGGCCCACGATTTCTACGAGCGGGTGCCGAACTACCGCGACCTCACCGCCGCCGACGAAACCGCGCTGCTCAAGCGCCACATGAACCGCGTTACCGACACTTGTATTCCGGAAGAAGAGGCCATGCGCCGCATCGAGCACACCGTGCTCAAGTTCTGGGAAAAGGCCGACAAGGCCGGCGAGTCGTACTTCCCGCACGAATTCTTCTACCAGATTCTGCTCTCGGGCGAGCTGGAGCAGTACTACCAAATTGACCCCAAAAACTCCTGGATGCTGGCCGCAGCCGAGAAAAACCTGCCCATCATTTGCCCGGGCTGGGAAGACTCGACTCTCGGCAACATCTACGCCGGCCACGTGATGACCGGCGACGTGAAGAACGTGCACACCATGCGCACCGGCATCCAGTACATGATGTACCTGGCCGACTGGTACACCGCGCAGGCCACCGACGACAGCAAAGTGGGCTTCTTCCAGATTGGCGGCGGCATTGCCGGCGACTTCCCCATCTGCGTGGTGCCCATGCTGCACCAGGACCTGGGTCGCCACGAAGTGCCACTGTGGGGCTACTTCTGCCAGATTTCGGACTCCACCACCAGCTACGGCAGCTACTCCGGCGCCGTACCCAACGAGAAAATCACCTGGGGCAAGCTCGGCGAGAAAACCCCGAAATTCATTATCGAGAGTGACGCGACCATCGTGGCTCCGCTGGTGTTTGCCATCGTGCTGGGGCAGTAATTGCTCAGTTTTAGAGACAAAAAAGCCTCCGCTGACATTCAGCGGAGGCTTTTCTTGTTTACAGCGCTAGTTTTCAGCTAGCCCAATACGTGCTGGGCTAACACCTTCTGCAGGTCGTAGATATTGACTTGGCTGTTGAATTTGCGGACGATGCTGGGCTGCACCTCGCTCGATACCCAGATTTTCAATTCGGCATCGAGGTCCAGGTGACCAGCGGTTTCGATGCCAAACCTTGAGATGCTTTTATAAGCCACGGAAAGATAGTCTACCTTCTTGCCGGTAAGGCCTTGCTTTTCAACCAAAATAAGGCGCTTATTTGTGAATATAAAGACATCGCGCACCAGCTTAAAGCCGATTTCGATAATCTCACCTTCCGCGAGTAGCACACCGTATTCTTTGATGAGCTCGGAGGGTTGGGCAACGCCGGCGTTACCCATTAATGCAGAGAAAAAGCCCATGGTTTTCGGGTAAAAAGGTTGGTTGAAAATGTGTTTAGCTCGGCTCATTGCCCACCGAAGCTTGCGTGCCGGTGCAGCGGGGGCAGTTAAGCCATTTCCAGTTGCGGTACCTGCTTGGGCACGCCCACCGCCTCAAAGGCCTGTCCCAAATCCAGCATTAAATCCTGCGGGTCTTCCACGCCGATGCTCAGGCGTATCATTTGCGGCGTGATGCCCATTTCGCGCTGTTCGTCCAGTGTAATGTCGGAGTGCGTCATGGTGCCGGGGTGCTCGGCCAGGCTTTCGGTGCCGCCCAGGCTCACGGCCAGTTTAATGAGCTTGAGAGCGTTGAGGAAGCGGAAAGCTTCGTCCTCGCCGCCACGAATGTCGAAGGAAATCATGGAGCCGGGCGAGAGGCAATGGCGGCGGTAGATGTCCTGCTGGGCAGGATTATGCTCCAGGTGGGTGAGGTAGTAGGTACGCTCCACTAGCGGGTGCTCGCGCAGCCAGTCGGCAATGATTTGGGCCGAATGGGCGGCACGCTCCATGCGCAACTTCAGCGTTTCGAGGCTGCGCATGAGCATCCAGCCGGTGTTGGGGTCGCACATGGTGCCCATGAACGTGCGCATGGCTTTTATCTCCTTCATCAGCGGCTTGCTGGCCAGGGCTGCGCCGGCAATGAGGTCGGAATGCCCCCCAAGGAACTTGGTGGCCGAGTACAGCACCACGTCGGCGCCGTGCTTGAGCGGATGCTGAAATACGGGGCCCAGAAAGGTGTTGTCGACCACTAAGCGAATGGGGTGTTCGGGCGTGCCGTGCTGCCGGGCCAGGGCCGCGCAGGCTTCCAGGTCTACGAGGTGGTTGGTGGGGTTGGCGGGCGTCTCCACGAATATCATGGCCAGCCGGCCCTGCTCGATGCCGGCTACTTGGGCGGTGAGCTCGGCCGGGGTGGCAGTGGGGCGGAAGCCCACGGCCTCAATCCCGAACTTGCGCAGCACGTTTTTCAGAAAGAAATCGGAGCCGCCGTACACGGGCTCGGAGTGCAGCACCACGTCGCCGGGCTGCAACAGGGCCAGCAGCGTGGTGCTGATGGCCGCCATGCCGCTGGCGAAGCTGGCCGCTTCCTCGGCGCCGTCCCAGAGGGTGAGGCGGTGCTCCAGAATTTCGAGGCTGGGGTTGTTGAGGCGGGAGTAAATGAGGCCCATTTCCTCATCGGGCGCGGCCTGGCGCAGGCCGTAGGCAAGCTCGAAGAACGCCTTGCCCTCTTCGGCGCTGTTGAACACGAAGGTGGAGGTTTGGAAAATAGGCGGCTTGATGGCGCCTTCGCTCCAGGCCGGGGTGTAGCCGTAGCTCATCATCAGGCTTTCGGGACGGAGGTTTTTGCCGCCAATCTGAGCGTGTTCGGGGGTATTCGACATGAAAATGCGTTTGGGTGGGAAGAGAGAATGTGCCGTGAAGGTAGGTTTTTCTGCGAAACGCCCAAGCCTGGCCCTTACCGGGGCAGTGCGTATCAGCGCAGACAATGCAGGTTGAGCAAGCTGCTTTGTGCTGGTGGTATTTCGCACGTCATTTGCCCGAAAGGGAGTCGTTGTGATAGGTGGAAGGCACCCGCTTGAGAAGGGCGCGATGGGGGCCAGCCCAACAATAACACTCCGGCGCCGTTAGGGGTAGTTCTATTCACCACCCACACCTTCTTATGAAAACTTTCCTTCTTCCATTCCTAGCAGTTGCCACTATTGGCTTCACCAGCTGTAATCAAACCAACGAAGTGGCCAACGACCCCGCCGAAGCCACCGCCGATACCGCAGTGGTATACCGCGACGGCCGCACCGTGGGCGACGTAGCCGAAGGTGCTGCTGATGCCACCGGCGATGCCTTCGACCTGAGCAGGGCCAAGCTGGCTGATGCTACCCTGCCCGAAATCAAAACGAAAGGCACCACCGTGCGCGGCGATGCCGACTACCAGGTTTATTCAGTCGACGAAGTGGTGCTGTTCGACACCGACAAAGCCGCCATCAAGCCCAGCGCCGCCAATGCGCTGAACGAGGTGCTCGGCTCCATCAACCAGCGTTACAGCGGCAAAGACGTGCGCGTAATGGGCTTCGCCGATTCGCGCGGCGCAGCCAGCTACAACCTCGACTTGGCCAAAGAGCGCGCCGAAGCCGTTAAGAATTACCTGACCCAAAACGGCAAGCTTGCCGCCGATAAAGTAACCACCGAAAGCTTCGGCCAGGAGCAGCCCGTTGCCACCAACGCCACTCCCGAAGGGCGCCAGAAAAACCGGCGCGTAGAAATTGTGGTCCGCACGCGCTAAGCAGGCGGTGCGGCGTGCTGCATAAGCGACACGTTGGGCCGCGCTGCAAGCAAGGTTGCCAATTATACGACACAAAAAGGCCAGCCGGGTAGCTACCCGGCTGGCCTTTTTGTGTCGTTTTTATTATAGTATTTTATTGACAATATATTATTTAATTTCGCGCCGTTGCTGTCGGTATGAATCCACTTGCTGGCGCAATACAGCCAGCAAGCTTCCATAGCGCTGCCTGGCTTCCTTCTGACCTTCAAGGACTTGAAGGCGTGAATTTATCAACTCAGAGAAGTCCTCTACAGAATAGGAACGTTTGGGTGAGGTGGACACGGGTTAAATAAAAATAGAGCCAAATAGAAAACAAACAAGAGAGCGATATATACGCGGATGCCCAAACTTAATAATTAAAAACGAAATAGCGGCCGTGCCGGATTCCAAATGCCCCACGGAATCATGAGCAAGACGAGCAGCAAGGCGATGCCGAAAAACGTGAAAGCCTTTTTGTGCTTGAGGGTGTCGTCGCTGGCTTTCTTGGAAAGGCTGCGGCCTACCTGGGCCAGCACCGCCGCCAGCAGCATCACGGCTACGTGCTCCATGCCGAAAAAGCGAGCCGTGGGGTCCTTCATGGCGCCGGCCTGCTTCATGGCGTTCAGGCCCCAGGGGCTGAGCCCAAAATAAAGTCCGAGGCCTAGCAATACCTGCAGGTGTATGGAGCCCACGAAGCTGGCGCCCATGCCGTTATCGGCGCCCACAAAGCGGCGGCGACCAGTCCAGCCCACGTAGGCGCGGTAAATGGCAATGAGACCAAACACAATTACCAGCCAACGAGACCAGGAGTGCAACGCAAGAAGTACTGAGTAAGCAGACATGAAAGTGAAAAAAAGAGGTAAGAATAAGAAAAAGAAGGCTTGGGACGCAAAGGGTGGGTTCGCTGGCCTGTTTGTTGGCTCAGGCTAGCCCGTGACAATGCGCCACGAACATAAAAACGGAAAGCAACAGGCAGAGAAATGTGAAACCAAACCAAGCCACCACCAGCAGGAGAAGTATGGCCGTTGGCCACAACTACCGTCCTGCGAACAGGGCTAACGTTGGCGGAAAATGACAACAAGTGCTTCGGGCATAATAGCGTAATTCCAGCTCAACCGATGGCAAAGGTATGGGCCGAAGCCGTACGGCATGCCAAACAGGTCGGTATTACGATGTTCCGGTGTTGCTGGCCGTTGAGTGCAAGGCGCAGGCTATAAAGGCGGCTTGGGCAGCTGGCGGTTGGCCTTGGTTTCGGCTATTTGAGACCATATGGCCACAAAAAGCGCTACAAAAACCGAGGCGAATGGCAGAATGATGCCCAACCCAAACCAACGCCAGAACGACCGGCCGTGGCTCGACGCAATGTAGCCCGTGATGGGCGCGAAGACCAGCGTGGCCGGAATGAGAATGAGTAAAATGTCGAGGAGGCGCACGGCAAATGGGGAGGGCTAGGTAGCAAACCGCTGCTCGCGGAAGATGTTGCGGGGGTGGTCGGCTACCGCACTTTGCCGCGTTTTACCAGGTAGGCATACAGGACTTTCTCAAAGGGCTCGCGCACGTCGACGGGCACAAAGTCGATGCGGAGCTGCCCGCAGCGCAGGGCCAGCTCCTGCTCGTAGGCCGACATGGCGGCCTGGTACTGTTCTTTGATTTGGGAAGGCTGCAGCTTGATTTCCAGGCCGGTTTCAACGTCTTCGAAGATGTAGGGGCGCTCGGCAAATTCGAAGTTGGCCTCGGTTGTGCGGTCGAGCACGTGGAACAGCAGCACTTCGTGATGTTGGTGTTTGAGGTGCTGCAGGGCGGCCAGGGCGGCGTCTTGCTCGCTGGTGCTACGGCCCAGCATGTCGCTGAACAAGATGACCAGCGAGCGTTTGGGAATTTGCTGGGCAATGGCGTGCACCGTGCCGGCCACGTCGGTGCCGCGCACGGTTTTGGGCGCGGGCGGGCGCTCGAGCAGCTGCTGCAAGGCTAGTAGCAGGGTGTGGCGGTGGGTGCTGGTGGAGCGCACCGGCGTTTGCAGCTCCACGGTTTCGGCAAAGGTGACCAAGCCTACGGCGTCGCGCTGCCGGGTGAGCAGCGTGGTGAGCGCTGCCGCGGCCAGTATGCTGAATTTCAGCTTGTCGAAGCCCGGCGCGGGGTAGTACATGCTGGGGCTGACGTCGAGCAAGATATGGGCGCGCAGGTTAGTCTCCTCCTCGTAGCGCTTCACGAACAGCTTGTCGGTGCGAGCAAAAACCTTCCAGTCGATGTGGCGGGTGCTTTCGCCGGGGTTGTAAAGGCGGTGTTCCGAAAACTCCACCGAAAACCCATGGTAGGGCGACTGGTGCAGGCCGGTAATGAAGCCATCGACGAGCTGACGGGCCAGAAATTCGAGGTTTTCGAAGGAACGGATGGCGGCGAGGTCAATGGGCATGGGCAATGGGAGCTAGGAAATGGTACCATAAAGAACGTCATGCCGAGCGCAGCCGAGGCAATTTGCCTGCGCCGACTGTCCTGATGATGAAGGAAGGACCTTCTGATACTTGGTGAACTGTATAACGTGAAAAGGTCCTTCGCAGGCTCAGGATGATAGACGGCGCGGGCGAGATGCCTCGGCGGCGCTTGGCATGACCGGCGGTTTTGCTACTTCCTTGTCGGTACGCTATTTAATACCAACGCTACCCCGGGCGTTTATATTTGTTCGGCTTTCCGTAAGTTAGGCCTTTCATTCAACCGACCCGAATTATTTCCCACTCATACCCCCAACCCATTCCCGTGGACGACCGTCACGACCAGGAAGAAATTTACTCCCAACGAATTAAAGCCGGCAAGCGCACGTATTTCTTCGACGTGAAAGCCACCCGCGGCCAGGATTACTACCTGACCATCACCGAGAGCAAGCGCCGCCAAAACAGTGACGACTCGGTTTCTTACGAAAAGCACAAGATTTTCCTGTACAAGGAGGACTTTCTCAAATTTGTGGACGCCCTGCAGGATGCCGTGGACTACGTGCGCGAAGAATTGCTGAGCCCCGAGGAAGTAGCCGAACTCGACCGTCCGCGCGATTTTGAAGACCGGGACCGGCCCCGTCCCGAGTTCGACCGTCCGGCTTTCGACCCCAATAAGAGCGACGACAACTACTAAAACTAGCTATTGGCGGATAGCTGTTGGCTACTGGCTTTTATTTCCACGGCGCGAAGGGATTTAATCCCTTCGCGCCGTTTTGCGTGGCGGCAAGCCGTACCTTTGCGGCTGAATTGCCAGGCAGTTCACTCAATCACTCCGTCACTCAATTACTCCCACACATGGGCCTCCGCTGCGGTATCGTCGGCTTGCCGAACGTCGGTAAATCCACTCTTTTCAACGCGCTTTCGAACGCCAAGGCCGAATCGGCCAACTACCCATTCTGCACCATCGAGCCCAACGTGGGCGTGATTACCGTGCCCGATGAGCGGCTCCAGATTCTGGAAGAACTCGTGAACCCGAAGCGCGTGCTGCCCACCATTATCGAGTTTGTCGACATCGCTGGCTTGGTGAAAGGCGCCAGCAAAGGCGAAGGCCTGGGCAACAAGTTTCTGGCCAATATTCGCGAGGTTGATGCCATTATCCATGTGGTGCGCTGCTTCGACGACCCCAACATTGTGCACGTAGCCGGCGGCGTAGACCCCGTGTTCGACAAAGACGTTATCGATACCGAACTGCAAATCAAAGATTTGGAGAGCGTTGATAAAAAGCTGGTGAAGTCGGAGCGCAGCGCCAAGGGCGGCGACGCCGTGGCCAAGAAAGAAGTAGCAGCCCTGCAGCTCTTCAAAGCTGCGCTGGAAGACGGCCAGAACGCCCGCGCCATTCAGGCCACGCCCGAAGAACTGGAGGCCGTAGCCGACCTGCAGCTGCTCACCATCAAGCCCGTGATTTACGTGGCCAACGTGGACGAGGCCAGCATTGCCACCGATGGCAACAAGCACGTGGCCGCCCTGCGCGAGCACGTGAAAGCCGAAGGTGCCCAAGTGGTGCTGGTATCGGCTGCCATCGAGGCGCAGATTGCCGAGATGGAAGACCCCGAAGAAAAGGCCATGTTCCTGGGCGAATATGGCCTCACCGAGTCTGGGTTGAACAAGCTCATTCGCGCCAGCTACGAGCTGTTGAACCTGATTACCTACTTCACCGCCGGCGTGCAGGAAGTACGCGCTTGGACCATTCACCGCGGCGATAAAGCCCCGGCCGCAGCCGGTGTTATTCACTCAGATTTTGAAAAAGGATTTATCCGCGCTGAGGTTATTAAGCTGCCGGACTACCAGGAGTACAAGACCGAGGTGAAGATTAAGGAAGCGGGTAAGATGTCGGTAGAAGGCAAGGACTACGTGGTGCAGGACGGCGACATCATGCACTTCCGGTTCAATGTCTGAACCACGGATTCGTGCGGATTTTTCGGATTTCACGGATTTTGTGGACGGATGCTGAAAGTAAAAAAGGCCGCTCAATCGAGCGGCCTTTTTGCTGCTTTATCATTTTAAGTTTTTTGCCTAGGCTGGTTTTTCAGGAAACGCTTGTGCTTTAAGCTGGTTTCTCCAAAATTGATGAGCAATCCCACTTCCAAGCGATAAGCTTCTAGATAGTTGATGATTTGAGCAAAGTTTGAAGGGTTTAACTCTGCAATAGCTTTCAGCTCTACCAGCACATTTTCTTCTACCAAAAAGTCGACGCGTCGGGTACCGACCTCAACATTCTTGTAGAAAATTGGCATTTCAATCTCCCGCGCGAAACGAAGTCCAGCTTGCTCCATTTCTACAGCAAGGCAGCGTTGGTAAATAACTTCCTGAAAGCCGTTTCCGAGCATTCGATGCACGGTCATAGCACATCCAATTATGCTGCGTGTTAATTCATTAAAGCGTGTATCAAGCAGCATTAAAATGGTTGAACTACGCATGCAGCTCAGCAACAAAGTAAGTGGAAACCCAAATAAAAAAGGTCACTCAACTGAGTGACCTTTTTGTGTTTCAATGATTGATTGAAACGTCTACAAAATCCGTGAAATCCGAAAAATCCGCACGAATCCGTGGTTCAGATAACTACTTGCCCACGGTCTTAAACAGCATGCCCGAACTCAAGCGGTCGGTGCGCTGCATGCCGTTGAGGATGGCCAGTTCTTCGTGGCGGTTGGTTGGAACGCCGTTGGCGCTCAGGGCCTGGGCCAGCGTCTGGTTGCCAGAGGCGGTTTTGATGCGGATTTTCTCCGACGTGCGGTTCAGTTTGCTCGCATCGGTGAGGCGGGCGAAGCCTTGGGCCACGCCGCTGAAGGTGTTGGAGTAGGTCTGGAATGCGGCAGCCGTGGTGAGGCCCACGATGCCGTAGTAGTTGCTGCCGTCCTGAATGACGTGGGCCAGCACCCGGGCACCGGCCTGGCCTTGTTGGGCAGCTTGGTCGCCTTGCATCACCACGGCGGGGAAGCCGCTGATGGTGGTCCGCTGGGCGTTGGCCGATTGCAGGCCAATGGCTTTGGCTAAGCCCTGGGCTGCCTCGTCGAGCGAGTTGCCGCCTGCCGGGAGTAGCACCACCAGGGCTTTGCCGTTAGGCTCCGCCATCTGGAACTGGGTAGGGGAGTTCTGCGACTTCCAGCCCGAGGGGATGGGCATCCGAAATTTGAGTTCGGGATGGTAGAATACGCCTCCCTCCACGTAGCCCTGGCGCGGGTCTTCGCCGTAGGGCAGGCCGTCAATCATGCGCAAGTAAGTATCGCGGCCCACGGTGAGCTGCTGACCGCCAGCGTTTTGCTTGGCCTGGGCCGCCAGGTTTTTTACCGTGGCATAACGGTCGGCGGAGTTGGGGTGCGAGGAAAGAAAACCGGGTGTGCCGCCGCCACCGCTGGCCTGCTCGTTGCGCTGCAGGGTCTGGAAGAAATCGGCCATCTGGCTGGCGTCGTAGCCAATTTTGGTGGAGTATTTTACACCTAACTGGTCAGACTCCCGCTCGTCGTCGCGGCCGTACTTAAGCATGCCCAGGCCAACGCCTTGCTGCACGATTCCTCCTACCGACTGCATCACGCGCGGGGCCACAATGGAGCCTAGCAGCAGGCCAATGCCCGCGGCAGTAGAGCGGCGCTGCTGCGCCTGCCCGTGTCGGGCCGTGATGTGGCCAAGCTCGTGGCCGAGCACGCCGGCAAACTGGGCCTCGCTGTTGAAGTGGGCCATGATGCCGCGCGTGAAGTACACGTGGCCATCGGGCGTGGCAAAGGCGTTGATAACCGGCGAATCCACGATGGTGAAGCCGTAGTCGCCGGGGCGGTCCGAAACCTTGTTCATCTGCTGGCCTTTGGTGTCAATCAGGCGTTGCAGTGTCGGGTTGTTGTACAGGCCGAACTGGGCCAGTACCTGAGGGTCGGGCTTGGAGCCTTGGTTGGTGCTGGTGGGAATGGCGCTGATGAGAGTCAGCGGCAACAGCAGCGCGGCACCCGTGCGCAAAAAGGAGATGTTCATATTGAAAAAAATCTATATACACCACATGAGCTGTGGGGGCTGAGCTTGCAAACGCACGCCAGTAAACAGGGTTGCGTGGCAAGCTTATGCCTACCTAAACCAACATAATGCCAGTTATTTTCCGACGACTTTTATGAACGAGCCAGCGTTGAGCTGCTCGTTGAGCGCCATGCCGTTGAGGATGGCCAGCTCCTCGTGGCGTTTCGTGGGTATGCCGTTGGTGGTGAGGGCCTGGGCTAGGTTGCTGCGCAGGGCCAGCTTCTTGATGCGGATGCGCTCGGGCTGGCGGTTGAGCTTGTCGGCATCGGTGAGGCGGCGGAAGGCTTCGGCCACGCTGCTGAACTGCTGCGAGTAGTTGGGGAAGTCGGCGGGGGCGGACACGCCCATGATGGCGTAAATCGTTTTGCCGTCCTGAATGATGTGACCCAGCACCCGCACGCCCGCTACTTGCTGACCGGTTTGCTGGTTTTGCTGCACCTGGTCGGCCACGAATACCAGGGCCGGGAAACCGTTGATGGTGGTGCGGCGCGAATCGGTGGGCTGCAGGCTGAGCTGCTTGGCAATGGCCTGCGCGGCTTCTTCTACGGTGCTGCCCGGCGCCGTCATCAGTACGAGGAGGGCTTTGCCGGCGGGGTCGGCCATCTGGAATTGCTGGGGCGTGTTCTGGGACTTCCAGCCGGTAGGCACGGGCATTTGGAACTTCAGCTCGGGATGGTAGAACATGCTATTTTCCACGAAGCCCTGCTTGGGGTCTTCGCCGTACACCATGCCGTCGATGAGCTGCAGGTACTGGTCGCGGTTAACGGCCAGCTTGGGGCTGCCGTTTTTCTGCTTCCACTGGTCGGCCAGCTTGTGCACGGTGTTGTAGCGGTCCTCGGGGTTGGGGTGGGTGGAAAGAAAGTCGGGGATGGCTTCGCTGCCGGAGGTCTGCTGCTGCCGGGCAAGGGTCTGGAAGAAGTCAGCCATTTGGCTGGCGTCGTAGCCAATTTTGGAAGAATATTCCACGCCCAGCTCGTCGGACTGCCGCTCGTCGTCGCGCCCAAATTTCAAAAACAACAGCTGCATGCCCTGCATGGCCTGCTCGCCAAACTGCGCCACCTGGGGCGAGGCTATCATGGCGCCCATTAGGCCCACCTGGCCCAGAATGGCTTTGGTTTGCTGCCGGGCCGAATGTCGGGCCGTTACGTGGCCAATCTCGTGGCCGAGCACGCCGGCAAACTGCGCCTCGTTGTTGAAGTGCGCCATGATGCCGCGCGTGAAGTACACGTAGCCGCCGGGCACGGCAAAGGCGTTAATCACCGGCGAGTCAACTACTCGAAATTGGTATTTTAGGTTGGCGCGGTGCGACACCGCGGCCATTTTCTGCCCCTTTTCGTCGATGAACTTCTGCATCTTGGGGTCTTCGTACAAGCCGAACTGGGCCGTCACAGCCGGGTCCGACTGCGCGCCCATGGCCACTTCCTGGCCTTCCGATACCAGGCTTACTTCTCGTTTGCCCGTGACGGGATTGGTGGCGCAGCCGCTCAGCAGCAGCACGGCAGCCGCCCCAACGCTTAGGTGTAGTCGTGATTTCATGATGGTAAGAGTTGCTGCCGGGGGCGGAGCCGGAATTGGCCCCGCCGCTCGCCGGTGGCTGGAATGTGCTAACAAACGCAGCCGGACCAAGCAGGTTGTAGCGCCCGCTTATTGGCGGTTGTTCATGGTCACGGTTTGGTAGCCAATCAGCAGGTCGGCGCGGGTTCCCGGGGGGCGGTAATACACCAGCAGGTCGTACTGGTTTTCGGTTTCTTGGTGGCTGCCTTCGAAGTACACTTCGTTGGGCACGGTGCGGCTGGCCCCGGTGCCGGCCACGGCAAAGCTGTAGTTGTAGTAGCCTTGCTTGAGCAGGGCGCGGCCGGTATAAAGCTGCTTGGCTTCGTCATAAGTCAGCTTAAACTCGTCTTTGAGCTGCCAATCGGTGAGGGCGCCGAGCACGTAGACCGGACCAGGAGCAGGCTGGGCGGCCTTCAACTGAAAGGTGACTTCGGCGTAGTCGGCGTTGGTGGCGCCGTTGCCAAACTCGCGGCTTTCGAATACGCGCTGGCCGTTGGCGTCCTGGTACTGGGTATAGTTCTGGCTGGCGCGCGACACTTCGGGCTGCAGCAGCGCCGTCACGGGCGTCGTCTGCGGGTCGATGCGGAGCACGCCAATGCCGGCCGCCTGCACCGAGCGGGTGTCGAAGAACCGGTATTCGCTCAGGCCGGGAAAGGCATTTTCGAAACCGAAATACTGGTATTCGAGCCGGCGCTCGTTATCGCGCACAAAGGTGGGGCGCAGGTTGTACTTGGCATTGTCCCAGCGGAAGTTCTGGCGCAGCACCACTTTTACTTCCGATGCTGGGTTCACGAGGTTTACGCTGGCGTAGCTGATGCCAAAGTCCAATTGCTGCAGGGTGTAGCGCTGCTCGCCGCCAATGACAATGCCGGGCTTCAGGCCCACCTGCACCTGGTTTTCATACACCAGCAGCCGCCGCGATACCACCGGTACGCCGCCAGTGCTCTGCACGACCAGCAGGTAGTTGCCGCTCAGCTTCACGCCCGGGGCCCGCATGCGGTAGTGGAAATACGGCACGCGGGTATTGATGCCCACGCGGTAGTCGGTGATGAGAAACTCGTTTATCTCGTTGAGAAACTGCAGGTCGGTGAGTACCGAGGGCTGCCAGTTCTGGTCGCAGTGAATGAGCTTGGCGGTGAAGCGTTGGCTTTGGTCGCCCAGCACATCGAACTCCAGCGTGATGGCCTGGCTGCGGCCCAGCGGCACCACCGGCGGCTGAAACACTTCGTTGACCTGGCCGGTGGCCACGTAGCATTGCACGCTGCGCACCTCGGGGGAGTATGTGTGGTCCTGGTAGCGCAGGGTTTTGTCGGCGTAGTATTCCGGCGGTTTTTGGGTGCCGGCGGTGCCCCGGGCCGCGTTGGGGTCGGTGATGGGAGTGCCAAGGGGCACGCAGGCGGTAGCTAGAAGGAGGAGGGAAGCAGATAGGAGAAGGCGCATGTTGCGAAAGTACGGCTGAAGAATACGCTAGTCTCAGCCATGCGCTGGCACTCGCCGCTTCCTTGTCCTTATTGCCAAGGCCTGTACAAATCGGCTGACAGTGCCCAATCCTGCAGTAACCAAGCTTTAGGGGTTGTGTCGGCTTACGCTGATTACATGCAAGAATAAGGTTTATCACTTATGAGCTTGTTGAATTTAATCAGTTTATTTTGTGCTAACTGCCATCTTTAAGTATAATTCCCTAAAGTTCGCCATTCCCTAAAGTTCGCCTCCGGTTGCAGTGTAGGCCTTGTATGCCGGCAGAACTTGCGGAGGTGCGCTTGCATAATACCAAGGAACCTGCAGAATAAATCAATTCAAGGTCAGGAGAAGTAAATAATGGGCAAGCAAGCGCTAGTTAACCGGCTGAGGTGGTACTACCCAATGGAGAGAATGCATGCGTACCTCACATTCCCAGTCATTGCGGTCTATTTGCTTTGGGCCAATGCTTTTCGAAATGTTTTTTTCCTTTTGTACGGCTTGCTGGCTTGCATCATTATTTTGGTCCAAGGCCAGCATTATTGGAAGCTGAAGCTGCACAGGCTCATCGGAAAAGACATTGAAGAAGAGAAGAATCTGCAATTCTTTAAGCAAGCAAAGCGGCTCAATCTGGCTTTGGTAGCGCTGATGCCAATCGTGGGCGTGGTGCAATGGTATGTGGCTGATTGGGAGATTAAAGCCGAAAACCTGTTGGCGTGGGCGCTGCTTGCAAACGCTTTTGCAGTGCTTGAACACCTCAATTATTACCACCGGCAGTTGTCAATTGACAACATGCCCGATGTTCATTATGTGATTCGAAACAAGAAGCTTAAAATTTCAAGCCTAGCAAAAGACCTCGCCGAGAATAAAATTTAAAGCCAAGGCAAGGTGTTCCGTAGCTTGCGCCGCACGTCGTTTTACCAACAAAAAAGGGGCCCCACGTGGGGCCCCTTTTTTGTTGGTAAAACGACGTGCGGCCGGTTGGCGGCTTATCTGTTAAGCCAGGTCAAAGCGACCTAGGTTCATCATCTTGGTCCACACGGCTACAAAGTCAGTTACGAACTTCTCCTGCGCATCCGAGCAGCCGTACACTTCGGCCAGGGCGCGCAGCTCGGAGTTTGAGCCAAAAATCAGGTCGACGCGGGTGCCGGTCCACTTCACGGCGCCGGTCTTGCGGTCGTAGCCTTTGAAGGTGGTTTGCGCATCCGACGTGGACCTCCAGGTGGTGCTCATGTCGAGCAGGTTCACGAAGAAGTCGTTGGTCAGCGCGCCTGGGCGGGTGGTGAAGACGCCGTGCTGCGACTGGTCGTAGTTGATGTTGATGGCCCGCAAGCCGCCGAACAGTACCGTCAGCTCTGGTGCGGTCAGCGTCAGGAGCTGGGCGCGGTCAATTAGCATTTCTTCGGCCGCGGCTTTGTGGTGCGGCTTCAGGTAGTTGCGGAAGCCATCGGCTGCCGGCTCCAGGGCTGCAAACGACATGATATCAGTTTGCTCCTGCGAGGCATCGGTGCGGCCCGGGGTGAAGGGAACCGTCACTTGCTTCCCGGCCTGCTGCGCTGCTTGCTCTACGCCGACACCGCCAGCCAGCACAATCAGGTCGGCCATAGACACCTGCTTGCCGCCGGTCTGGGCCTGATTAAACTGCTGCTGAATGCCTCCCAGCGCATGCAGCACAGGCGACAGTTCGGCTGGGTTGTTTACTTCCCAGTACTTCTGCGGCGCCAGGCGGAGGCGGCCGCCATTGGTACCGCCGCGCTTGTCGGAGTCGCGGTACGTGGAGGCCGACGCCCAAGCGGTGGTTACCAGCTGGGTGGTCGACAGGCCCGAAGCCTGGATTTTTTCTTTCAGGGCCGCAATGTCCTGGTCATCAATTAAGGCGTGGGTAACGGCCGGAATCGGGTCTTGCCAGAGCAGTTCCTCGGTGGGCACTTCGGGGCCCAGGTAGCGCTCTTTGGGGCCCATGTCGCGGTGGGTCAGCTTGAACCAGGCGCGGGCAAAAGCATCGGCAAACTGGTCGGGGTTTTCGTGGAAGCGGCGCGAAATCACCTCATAGGCCGGGTCTACGCGCAGGGCGAGGTCGGTGGTGAGCATGAAGGGGGCGTGCTTTTTGGCTGGGTCGTGGGCATCGGGGATAGTGCCGGCGCCGCCGCCGTTCACGGGGCGCCACTGGTGCGCGCCAGCGGGGCTCTTGGTCAGCTCCCACTCAAAACCGAAGAGGTTGTCGAAGTAGTCGTTGCTCCACTTGGCGGGCGTGCTGGTCCAGGCGCCTTCGAGGCCGCTGGTGATGGTGTCGCCGCCGTGGCCCTGGCCGTAGCTGTTGCGCCAGCCCGTGCCCATTTCTTCCATGCTGGCCCCGGCGGGCTCCGAGCCCACGTACTTGCTGGGGTCGGCGGCGCCGTGGGTTTTGCCGAAGGTGTGGCCGCCGGCAATCAGGGCTACCGTTTCTTCGTCGTTCATGGCCATGCGGCCGAAGGTTTCGCGGATGTCGTGGGCCGACAGCGCCGGGTCGGGCTTGCTGTTTGGGCCTTCCGGGTTCACGTAGATGAGGCCCATCTGCACGGCCCCGAGGGGGTTGTCCAGCTTGCGGTCGTCGGTGTAGCGCTTGTCGCCGAGCCACTCGGTTTCGGGGCCCCAGTAAATGTCCTGCTCGGGTTCCCACACGTCTTCGCGGCCACCGGCAAAGCCGAAGGTTTTGAAATTCATCGACTCCAGGGCGCAGTTGCCGGCGAGCACCATCAGGTCAGCCCAGGAGATTTTCTGGCCATATTTCTGTTTGATGGGCCACAGCAGCAGGCGGGCCTTGTCGAGGTTGGCGTTGTCGGGCCAGCTGTTGAGCGGCGCAAAGCGCTGGGCGCCCGAGCCGCTGCCACCGCGGCCGTCGCCGATGCGGTAGGTGCCGGCGCTGTGCCAGGCCAGGCGAATGAAGAACGGACCGTAGTGGCCGTAGTCAGCCGGCCACCAGTCCTGCGAAGTCGTCATCAGCTCAAACAGGTCTTGCTTAACGGCGGCAAGGTCGAGCTTCTTGAACTCCTCGGCGTAGTTAAAATTTCCACCCAGCGGGTTTGAGAAAGCCGCATGCTGGCGCAGGATATTCAGCTTCAGCTGGTTGGGCCACCAATCACGGTTTTGCCGTCCACCACCGGCGCTTTGCTTCAGCGCGCCGCTGCTGAACGGGCACTGCGCTGCGGGCTCGTTTAGGTCGTGAAGAATGGAGTTTTCCGGAATGCTCTGCGTCTCGTGCATGGTGAAGTTATTTAGGTTGTACTGTTTTGCGAAGGTTAGAAGCCAGAAATCAAGCGCTCCGGAAGTATGGTCTACTTCCTCAGCTGAATTGATTCTTCCTGAGACGTGCGCTGTAATTCGCTCGGAAGGTGAGGATTGCAACAAACTTACAGCCGCGCTTTCCATAATCAAAATTGATTTAATTTATGGGTTTATAATCGCAGGTTATAGTTGCCTCGAAGTTGTATTGCCGCAACTAGCTGTCAGTTGGAGTAGACGTTCAAGTGGTCGCGTTACCATTGTTCAGTTTCTGGAATAGCATTAGGAAGCAGGCAGGCTGCTAATAGTCGTCAGCGCGAAATCATCACTTAGCTCCGTTTTGGGGTATGCATGCCTGTCAGTAGCGCGACCGTGCCCGGCAGGGACTTTGTAGTTCGCGTCTCCGCGCCGCTAGCTCGTTCTGGGACGCGAACTACAAAGTCCCTGCCGGGCACGGTCGCGCTACTGAAAGCGGCGTGTAAACCAACCTCCAGTTCTATCTAGGTATCATCTTCACATTGTGGAAGCGGACGTTTCGGGTCACTAATAAACATTTGAGCAAAGCCTATAAACAGAAAAACCGGCCCTGTTCCCGAAGGAGCAAGGCCGGTTTTCAAGTTGAAAGTAGCTGCTAAAAACGCCAGCGTTACACGAGCTGCTCCCAGCGTTGGGTTTGGGCCGCCAACTCCTTTTTCACTGCTTCAAATTTCATAGTCGTGTCCTTCAGCTGCGAGGCATTGGAGTAGATGCCGGGGTCGGCGAGCTGAGCTTCGTAAATGGCCAGCTCTTTTTCAAGCGCAGTGATGCGCGTCTCTACTTCGGCCAACTCTTTGGCGGCTTTTTTGGCGTCGTTGTTATTGCTGCTGTTGTTCGAAACGGCCTTGGGCTGTTCTACTGGCAGGGGCTTGGGAGCCGACGGGCTGGGCAGCCCGGCTTTCTTGGCGGCCTTCTCGCGGTCTTCCTGCCACTGTTCGTACTCGGCGTAGGTGCCGGGGTACTCCTTCAGCTGGAAATCTTCGATGTACCAGATTTTGGTGGCCACGTTCTCCACAAAGAAACGGTCGTGACTGATTACGATGAACGTGCCCTGATACTGCTCCAGGGCCTGAATCAGGATGTTTACCGACACCATGTCCAAGTGGTTGGTCGGTTCGTCGAGCAGCAGGAAGTTGGCTTCCGAAATCAGTGTTTTGGCCAAGGCCACGCGGCTTTTCTCGCCACCGCTCAGCACCTTGATTTTCTTGAACACCTCTTCGCCCGTGAACAGGAAGGAGCCCAGTACCGAGCGCAGCTCCATGTCGTTGCGCTTCGAGCCGGCTTCGCTCATCTCCTGCAGAATCTCGTTGTCGAGCGTCAGGCTTTCGAGCTGGTGCTGGGCGTAGAACGACATGATGACGTTGTGACCCAGCTGGTGCTTGCCGGCGGTAGGAGCTTCGGTGCCGGCCACCAGGCGCATGAGCGTCGACTTGCCTTTGCCGTTAGCGCCGATAAGGGCAATTTTGTCGCCCCGCTCGATGTGCACGTTCGTGTCGCGGAAAATCAGCTTCTGGTCGTACTTCTTGGTCACGTGCTCCATGCGGAGGATGTGGCGGCCGGGCTCAACTTTGAAGGTGAACTTCATGTTGATTTTGGCCGCGTCCTGCGCCACGTCCTCAATGCGCTCGAGCTTGTCGAGGGCCTTCACGCGGCTTTGGGCCTGCTTGGCCTTGCTGGCCTTCGCTTTGAACCGCTCAATGAACCGCTCGGCGGCCCGGATTTGGGACTGCTGATTTTCAAAAGCGCCCTTCTGGATGATGTTACGCTCCTCTTTTTCTTCGAGGTAGTAAGAGTAGTTGCCGGCGTAGGGCACCAGCTTGCCGCCGGTTACTTCCACGGTGGTGTTGGTGGTACGGTCGAGGAAGGCCCGGTCGTGCGATACGATGATAACGGCGCCCTCGTAGTCGGCCAGGTAGTTTTCTATCCACTTGATGGAGGGCAAGTCCAAGTGGTTGGTGGGTTCGTCGAGCAGCAGGAGGGAAGGCTTTTGCAGCAGGATTTTGGCCAGCATCACGCGCATGCGCCAGCCGCCCGAAAAGGTTTTCAGCGGTTTCTGCAGCTCTTCGGTGCTGAAGCCCAGGCCTTCGAGGATTTCCTCGGCCTGGGCCTGCATGGTGTAGCCGCCCAGGGCCTCAAACCGCTCCTGCATGGTGGCCAGCTTGTCGACAAGGTCGTCGGAATAATCGGTTTCGAACTGAACCAGGATATCGTCAATCTTTTTCTGCAGCTCCAACGCCTCCTGGAAGGCTTCCATGGCCACGTGCAGGATGCTCTCGTGGGTGTCATAGCTCAGCAGGTCCTGGTTGAGGAAGCCGAGGCTCACGTCTTTGGCCATCGAAATCGAGCCGCCGTCGGCCTTGAACTCGCCCACCAGCAGGCGCAGCAGCGTGGATTTGCCGGTGCCGTTGAGGCCAATGAGGCCGATTTTGTCTTTGGGCTTGATGTGCAGGCTAGCGTTGTCGTAGAGCGTGCGGGAGCCAAAGTGGAAGTCGAGGTCGGAAATGGAAATCATCGGGTCAGAGGTATTGGGGGGCAAAGGTACGGCGCCCGATTGGAGCCCGTCAGTCAAAATTGCCGGAAGGCCTAATTCATAACTAAAAAGCATGCTCGGCGGTATAAACAATGTTCGTACACGAATACGTTCTGCATCATCCTTTCTTGTTCATTAATCCTTCTTCTTCATGTCTTACTTCCGTCTCCGCAGCCGCGTGGCTGCTTCTACCCGCTTGGTTCCGGTGGCCCTGATGGGCCTGTTGTTGCTCTCGTCCTGCTCCAAGGACGAGGACACGGGCATGACTACTCCGCCCGCCCCGGCCACCATTGCCTTCACCCAGGCTGGCCTGTACCCCGAGGGCGTGCAGTACGACGCGCCCAATAGCCGCTTTTTGGTGACTTCTCTCACCACGGGCCGGGTGGGCCAGGTGAAGGACGACGGCACCTACAGCACCGCTTTTCCCGACGAGCCCCGGCTGGTGTCGGCCATTGGCATGCTCCTCGACGCTCCGCGCAACCGCGTGCTGGTGGCTATTTCGGACCCGGGCGCCAACCAGCAGCGCAGCACCGCCGCCACTCAGGGCAGGCTGGCCCGGCTAGCAATTTTTAATAATGCCAATGCTGCGGCCGCGCCCACCATTGTGGAACTGGGCAGCCTGCGGCCTGCCCTTGGTCATTTTGCCAACGACGTGGCCGTCGACGCCCAAGGCAATGCCTACGTGACGGACAGCTTCGCCAACATTATTTACAAAGTAGACGCCCAAACCAACACGCCCACCGTGTTTCTGGAAGACGCTACCCGGCTGGCGCCACCCACTGGCGGTGCCTTCGGCTTCAACGGCATCGTGTTTCACCCCGACGGATACCTGCTAGTGGCCAAATCCGACAACGGCGCCATCTACAAAGTGCCGCTCAACAACCCCGCTGGCTTCACGCAGGTGACCACCACCCAAAACCTGACGGCCGCCGACGGCATGCTGCTGCAGGACAACAACACGCTGCAGGTAGTGAGCAACGCCCAGGCCCGGGTGTTCCGGATGGCCAGCACCAACGGCTTCACCTCGGCCACGCTGTCGGGCACGTTCGTGACGCCGCCCCAGTTCCCGACCACCCTGGCCCGCCGCGACGACGCCAGCTACGTGCTCTACGCCAACCTCAACGCCCTGTTCTCGAGCCAGATGCCGGCCGTGAGCCAATACAGCATCAATCGGGTTGATTTCCAATAAGCTAGGATTGCTGCATCTAAGACGCTAAAAAGCGGCTGCTTCTATTGAGGCAGCCGCTTTTTCTTTTGCCGAATTCGCTGGTCCGACCGCCCTAAGCGGTCTGACCGGTTGAAGCCAAAACGGTAACCGAACCAACGACAACCGGTCGGACCGCCTAGGGCGGTCGGACCGGAGCGGTAGTCTATTTGGGCAGGGGGCCTTCGTCCTTGCTTTCGCTGAGCTTCTGCGCTATTTTCTGGGGTACGCCCACGTTATGAAAAAGCCCGCTTACAATGCCCTGCCGCCAGAGCGTGAACACCGAGAAGCGGGGCTCGCGGGTCGAGGTCATTTCGCCGGTCACCAGCTCGCCGCGCTTGCGTGGGTTTTGGTCGCGAACCACCACCACATTCACCACCTTCGATTTAACGCGGCTGAAGAGTGATTTTTTGATTTCTTCTTCGCTCTCTTTATAGCTCAGCAGGGTCATCTGCAGGCCGGAGTACTCGGTCCAGGTGGTGCCCGTCACGCCCTTTCGGTCGGCCTGTAAGTCGAAGCGCATGCGCCGCACGTCGCCGCTTTTGAACTTGACCAGGCGGGTGGGCACGGTCATGGAATTGAGCATGGCGAAGGAGCCGGGGCCGAAGACGCCCCACACGCGGTGGCGGCCAAGCGGGTCGAGCAGGTACATCGAAACGTTGGCGTCGAGCCGGCAGCGGTTTTGCAGGTAGGTATAGGCCTTGCCGGTGAGGGGCGTGGCGGGCGTCTGGCGCTTGCGGTCGTTGCTCAGGTTGTAAAACGTGCCGTTGAACCGGTTGATGCTCAACGTCCCGATTATCGGCGTGAGTGGGCTGCGGTAAGTGGTATACAGGTTGCCGTCCTTGATTTCGAGCCTCCGCACATCAACCACCATCGGCAGCTTAAGCATTTCCTCCGGCGATACCTTGGACATGTTGGGGTTGATGGGGCCACGGCCGTCGGAGGCGATGTGCACCAGCGGGCTTTGGGCAACCACGCTCGCCATGCGGAAATCAGTGTCGCGAACCAGAGCGGCAAAATCGAGCCCGCTCAACGCCAGCGACGCCACCTTGATACTGATGGCGGGCGCCTGGTAGCCATTGTGCAGGTTCATGCCCACGGCCGAGAACTTCGGCGTGAGGGCCAAGCCGTCGAAGCGGAACGTTTTGGCGTTGGTGTCGAGGCGCATTTTTTGGCTGCTGGCCCGGTAGTAAGGTGGGTCGAAGGGCGCCGTGACGAGGCCGGAATTGGCCTGCCAGGAGCGGGCATAGGCAATGCGGTCTGGCGCGGCGGCGGTCAGGGAGTCGATGCGGATGGACTGGCCGGTGAGGTTGAGGTCGAACACCTCGGGCGAGTGGCGCAGGCCGCCAATCTGCAAGTCGGCCTTGTTCACCTTGAACTGGGCCAGATCGGAGCGGCGCAGAAACTTTGAAAGAATCTTCCAAACCGGGGGCGGTGGCTGCTTTGGGGGCGTGAAAGTCAGCTTCGGCTCGTTCAGCACCAGTGCGGTGGCCTTAAAATGCTGCTGGTGCTGCAGGGCGGCGGCATCGAGCCCGGTCAGGGCCAAACTGGGCAGCGTGAGGTCGACCCGAATGCCCCCCGGCTTACCCTGGCCCGGGGCGGGCGGCCGAACGCGCAGCGAGCGCAAATCAAGGGTGCCCGCGGCTGAAGCCAGGCGCAGGCTGGCCAGCGAGAGGGCATGAGCGGCCACCGTGCTTCGGGTTTGGCCGAGTGCTACGTTCCAGCTTTTTGCGTAGAGCAGGCGCTGCAAGTCGGGCGTTGCCCCGGCGGTATAGTGCAGGCCCGCGGCGCCAATATCGATGCGCTGGATTTCGGTGGGCTCCGCAGTTCCCTTCACCCGCAGGTTGCCGCCGCTTACTGCCAAATGGGCCAGGTCAAATTTCTCAAAATAGGGGAGAGGAGTTCCCTTGGCTTCTTTGGCCGGCGCCTGGGCCGCGGTGTAAGCAAGCTGCGGCTGTTGCACAAGCAGCGAGTCGGCCCGGAAACGTCGCTGATGCTGTAGCGCGGCCGCCTCAAGCCCGGTAAGGCGCAGGCGCTGAAGGACCAGGTCGAGCTTGGGTTTTTGGGGTTGGCCAGGGCCCTCGGGACGAATGCGAATTGAATCGAGCTGGAGCTGCTTCTCATCAGTAGAAAGCAGCAGGCCGGCCACGGCAAAACGGTGGCCGGCCGCATGGCCCTCGCTTTGCTGCATGGCCAGGCGCCAGCTGGCCGCGTAGCCCAGGCGCTGGGTGTCGGCGGCCCCAGCCGGACTGATGAGGAATTCGCGGGCGCTGAGGTCGGCCCGCTCAAATTTTGCCGTGGTCGGGCTTGCGGGCAGGTAGCGGGCTTGGGTGTGCAGTAGGCCGAGGTAGCCAATTTCCAGGCCCTTCAGCTGCATCGGTAGCTGCGCGTGGAGGGGCTTGCCGGCGTTTTTGGTGGGCTTTTGGGCCAGGGCCAGCACTTCGATACGGGCAGAGTCTAGCACCACGCTATCGATGGGAACCACGCTTTTGCGCAGCAGGGCCAGCAGACCGATGCCCGTAATGTTGAGCTGTTCCACGTCGAGGCGCACGCGGGGCAGGGTGTCGGCCACGGTGGCGGCGGGGCGCAGGCGCACGTTTCGCAGCCGGATAGCGCGCTGCCAAAGGCTGGTGCGCAGCTCGCCTACTTGCAGGCGGTACTGGCCGTTGGTTTGAGTGGCCACTTGTTTTTCCAGCTTGCGCTGCAGCCAGGGGTCGAGAAATTGCAGAGCCACGAAAGCCAGCACAAGCAGCAGTCCTACAATGCCCAGCAGCCAGCGCCCCCACCGGCGGGGCCGTGGGGTGGTAGCGGCTTTCTTCGGAGCCGAAGCAGCAGCAGAAGAATCGGCAGTTGCAAGGGTTTCAGGCACGGCGATAAGAGCGATGCTAGCGTAACGAAAAAGGGCCCGGCCATGGTTGTGCCAGGTGGCTTGAATTCGATGAAAGCGGGGATTTCCCCGACCAGTAGAAGGATTCAAATACTTTCCCGAATCAAATTGTTTGCCGGGGCTGGCGTTACTTTGGCCCATGCTCACCCCCGCTGCATCCGAGGCCGTCGGCGCCGCTCTGCTGGCTGCCTTCCGGCAAAACTTCCGGGCCTACAAAGCCCTGGGCGACCGCGCGCTAACCCAGATTTCCGACGCCGAGTGGCTGTATCAGCCGGCGCCTGGCAGCAACAGCGCCGCCGTCATTGTGCAGCATATGGTGGGCAACCTGCGCTCCCGCTTCACCGACTTCCTGACTTCCGACGGCGAAAAGCCCAGCCGCCGGCGCGATGCCGAGTTTGAGGAACCCCAGTCTGCCGCGGCCGTGCCGGCCCTGCGCGCCGAGTGGGAGGCCGCCTGGGCCATGCTTTTCGCTTTGCTGGACAGCCTGCAGCCCAACGACCTGCTGCGCTCGGTAAGCATCCGGGGCGAGGCGCACACGGTGCTGGCGGCCATTCAGCGCCAGGTAGCACACTACGCTAGCCACGCTGGCCAGCTGGTGCAGCTGGCCAAAATCATTCGGGGCGAAGCCTTCCAGTCTCTCAGCATTCCGCGCGGGCAGAGCGAGCAGTTCAATCAGCAAATGCACTTTCGCGCCAACCCAGAACGCTCTTCTCCAGTTTAGTCCGGTATGTTCGCCATCACCTCGCTGCTCAACCCCCGCAATGCCCAGCGCATTAATCGCATTGTAAAAGAGCTGGAAACCCAATTCGGGCTCGACGATGTGCAGGACACCCCCGACCCGCACCTGACCTACCTGCTCACCGGTACGCGCCGCCTCAACGAGCTGAAAGCCATGCTGCGCGAGGTGGCTTCTACCACGCCGCCCTTCTCAGCCTTTACCACCGGGCTGGGGGTATTTCCAGGCAAAAATCCGGTCATCTACATCCCGGTGCTTCGCTCTAACGACCTGAACCTACTGCACCAGCGCGTCCTCGACGTCACTTCGCCGCTCTGCCACGCCGGTACCTACTACCGCCCCGAACGCTGGCTGCCGCACATTTCCCTGGCCCTGCACGACACCACGCCCGACCTGCTAGGCCCCGTGCTCGGCCACCTCAACGAAGAAACCTACAACCTGCGCCTGAACGTAAACAATCTGGCCATTCTGCGGAAAAAGGGAGACTTGTTTGTGCGCGAAGAGATGTTTGAGCTAACAGGCAAACATTGAATTCATTTAACAATTAGCAATTAACAATTGACGCATGAGTCATTGCGAGCGGAGCGCGGCAATCCGTCCTGTTCTCAGCGACAAGCCTATATAATGTGAAAAGCCCCGGCTCTGCGCAGAACCGGGGCTTTTCGTTTCGTTAAACTGTCTGGTTTTTACAGGACGGATTGCTTCGTCGTGCCTCCTCGAAATGACAGGCGACTCAATTGTCAACTGTCAATTGAATTCAAACTGTGGGCGGAATCTGAGTGCCGTTGTCCAGCGACTGCCAGAGGTACTTGCAGGCCAGTGTGCGGTAGGGCCGCCAGCTTTCGGCAATCTGCAGCATGCGCTTTTGCAGGGCCCGGCCGGTTTCTTCCAGGCCGTAGAGCTTGCGCATGGCGTTTTGCACGCCTAGGTCGCCCTCTGAAAACACATCGGGCTGGTCGAGGGCAAACATCTGCAGCATTTGGGCTGTCCAGCGCCCTACGCCGCGAATGGTGGTAAGGTGCAGCGTAAAGGCTTCCTCCGACAGGCCCGTGAGGTGCTCGTAGTCGAGCAGGCCCCGCTCGTTGTATTCGGCAATGGCCTTGAGGTAGCCCACCTTTTGGCGCGAGAGGCCCGCGCTGCGCATCAGGTCTTCGTCCATCTGCAGCACTTCGCGGGGTTCGGGGTAGCCCTCGGGTGGAAACAGCGCCTGGAAACGCTTCCAGATGGCGGCCGCGGCTTTGGTCGAAATCTGTTGGCTCACTATGGCGCGCAGCAGCGCGAGGTACAGGTCTTCGTGCGGCCGCGGGTGAATCTCGCGTCCTCGGGCAATCAGGCTGCCCAGGAGGGGGTCGGCGGCAGACAGGTGCTGAATGGCAGCTTGGTTTATCATGGGGCAAAAAGGTAAGGGGCAAACAGCAAGTCTTCAGCGAACATCCTGACGGTGGGTGCGCACCGAAACAATGTCCAGCAGCTCGGCTGTGGGGGAGAGGCGCACGGCCGTCAGGTGGCGGCGCAGGAACGCGCCCGTATCGATGTAGAGTGTGTTGGTGGCGGTGTCGGTCAACGGCTGGCCCTTGGGAGTGGGGGTGTGGCCCACCACCTGCAGCTTGTTGAGCTTTTTGAGGGGGCCGCGCCGCCAGAGCAGCCCGTCGGGGTGGGTGGGGTCGTTGGCGTGGGGCGAATCGGCCAGGCCGGCGTGGCTCACCAGCAGGTGGTCGTTTTGCCAGTGCAGCGGCCGCTCGGCCAGCCAGGGCAGGTGCAGGGCCAGCTTCTTGGGCTGGCATTTGTACTGCTCCAGCGTGCTGCGGCCGCCCCAGAGCAACCAACTCGGGTAAGGACCCGCTGGTCCGAAATGCCGCAGCATGCCCTGTTCGTGGTTGCCCATCAGAAACGTGGTGGAGCTGGGGTGCGCCTCGCTTAGCTGGCGGGCCAGCTCCACGGTTTCCACCACGTAGCGGCCGCGGTCCACCAGGTCGCCTACCTGAATCAGATGGTCGGTGGCCGGCTGCCAGTGCGTCAGCACCTCGCCGAACGTGTGGAAGCACCCGTGTACATCGCCAACAATGAAAATATTCATGGTGAAGAGAACGTGCAAAGCGGGCTTTTGGGTCCGGCAGCGTCCAATTTGGTCGCCTGTTTTCGCGCTTTTAAATCAATAGAACGGGCTTGCCCGTACTAACAAAGCAAACTCAAGAACTAGGCTGAACGGAGCTGGGGAAATCGTAAGCGGTACTTTTGTGCCCCAACGACCCGCCCTGGCCGTCGTTTCCTTAGCTGCCCTATGCCCATTCGTCGCGTCCTTCGTCCCATTCGGGAATTATCTGAAAGTGGTAAACTAGCCGGGCTATTGCTCATCCTGGCCACCATTGTGTCATTGGTGCTCAGCAATACTGCGGCAAGCGCCCGCTATTTGTCTTTGTGGGAATTACACGTGGGCTACGGACCTCTCGATAAGTCCGTGGCGCACTGGATAAACGATGGCCTCATGGCCATCTTCTTCTTCCTGGTGGGCCTGGAAATCAAGCGCGAGGTTGTCGACGGGGAACTGTCGGAGCCGCGCCAGGCCTTGCTGCCTGCTCTGGCGGCTGTGGGTGGCGTTGCCGCGCCGGCGCTGGTGCATCTGGCGTTCACCCACGGCACGCCGGGGTCGTCGGGCTGGGCTGTGCCCACGGCTACGGATATTGCTTTTTCGCTGGGCATCCTGGCGCTGCTGGGCAAGCGCGTGCCTGCCAGTCTGCGCATCTTTCTCACCGCTCTGGCCATCATCGACGACTTGCTGGCCGTGCTCATCATTGCCATCTTCTACTCCGGCAACCTGCATCTGAGCTACCTCGTGGGAGGCGCCGGTATTTTTGCTCTGCTGCTGCTCCTCAACCGATTGAAAGTTGATAAGCTCGGTATCTATTTGGCGCTCGGCGTGCTACTGTGGTTCTGCGTGCTCGAATCGGGCATTCACGCCACGGTGGCCGGGGTGCTGCTGGCCCTCACCATTCCGCAGCACCGCATCGAAGGCATTGAACACGCGCTACAACGGCCCGTCAACTACATCCTGCTGCCGCTGTTCGCGCTCTGCAACACTGCTATTGTACTGAGTGGCGGCCTGGGGCCCATTTTCACCTCGCCGCTGGCGCTGGGCATCGGGCTGGGCTTGCTGGTGGGCAAGCCGCTGGGCATCGTGGGCGTGGTGGCTTTGTTGGTGAAGGTGGGCATGGCTGAACTGCCCTCGCAGGTCAACTGGCGTCAGATGCTGGGGCTGGGCTTCACGGCTGGTATCGGCTTCACCATGGCCATTTTCATTGCCACCCTGGCTTACCGCGACCCTGCCGCCGTCGACGTTTCCAAACTGGCGGTGCTTATTGGCTCGGCCATTGCCGCAAGCCTAGGCGCCGCTGTGCTTTGGTTCACCAACAACCCCGAGGAAGTTGAAGAAGCAGTAAAAGCCGACGAAGCCTCGTCTCCAGCCACGTCGCTGAAGGCGTAGAAAGCTGTTTCAACCTAAACGCCAGAACGGTGCAGCCACGCATAAAAACGTGGCTGCACCGTTCTGGCGTTTTAAGGCCGGTTCCAGCATTTAAGCCAGTTGGGCTACCTGCTGCAAGGCTTCCTCCACGCGGGCAATGCCGGCGTCGTCCACGTCGAGGTGCGTGACGAAGCGTATCCACTGAGGCCCAAAGCTGCTGGCCCGGATGCCCTGCTGCTCCAGCGTTTCCAGGAATTCAGCCGCCGGCTGGCTGTCGTGCAGCCGGAAGATAACGAGGTTGGTTTCGGGGTTCAGCACATCCGTCACGTAGGGCTGCTGGCGCAACACGTCGGCCAGGCGGGTGGCGCGGCGGTGGTCGTCGGCGAGGCGCTCCACGTTGTTTTCCAAGGCGTAGAGGCCCGCCGCGGCAATGTAGCCGGCCTGGCGCATGCCCCCGCCCATCACCTTACGAATGCGCTTGGTTTTCTTAATAAAATCGGCCGAGCCCAGCAGCACCGAGCCCACCGGTGCGCCCAGGCCCTTGGAAAGGCACACCGAAATGGTATCAAACAGCTGGCTGTAGTCCTGGCTGCGCTGCCCAGTGGCCACCAGCGCGTTAAAGATGCGGGCCCCGTCGAGGTGGCGGGCCAGGCCGTGCCGCTTGGCCACGTCGCTGATGGCGGCCATGTCGTCCCAGCTGTAGCAGCTGCCGCCGCCGCGGTTGTGAGTGTTTTCCAGGCACACGAGGCGGGTGGTGGGGTAGTGCAGGTTTTCGGGCCGGATGGCGCCCTCTACCTGCTCGGCCGTAAGGCGGCCGCGGTTGCCGGCCAGCAGCGCCACCGAGGCCCCGGAGTGGAACGCAATGCCGCCCACCTCCCACAGGTACACGTGGGCCGTCTGCTCGCAAATAACTTCGCTCAGCGGCTCGGTGTGGGCCTTGATGGCAATTTGGTTGGTCATGGTACCCGAGGGGCAGTACAGCCCCGCTTCCATGCCAAAGCGCGCGGCCGCCATTTCCTCAAGACGGCGCACGGTGGGGTCTTCGTCGTACACGTCGTCGCCAACCGGCGCGGCCATCATGGCCGCGAGCATGGCTTGCGAAGGGCGGGTTACGGTATCGGAGCGGAGGTCGACAACGGGCAGGGAGGAAGCGCTAGCTGACTTATCGACGGAAAGAGTGGAATAGGACATAAAACCAGGCCGGGCTTGTTGGAAAAGATAGCAGAAGTCGGAGCGGGCACCTGGGCCGCCACGAAAAATAAAGGCTGTCGCCAAAGCAAAAGTAACGCCCGCAGCCTGTCCGCTCTAGCTAGGCCGAATACGCAGTAATTCAGCAAAATGCCTCATGGGCTTGCACTTTCAAAATGAAAGCCTTACTTTTGCCCTCCGTTTCGTAAGCCCCTAGACTTTAACCACTCCGGCATCATGACCGTTACCCGCCTCAAGCGCAAGCACCGCAAAAACATTGCCCGTGCCAACAACAAGCAGCACATCATCAAGGAGCTGCTTCGCACGCCCGTTCTGAAAAACGTTGATTTGGAAGAGCTGAAGTCGCGTTTCACCACCACCGGAACCGCCACCGGTGCAGTTGCTGCTGTAAAAAACACCGCCGCCGCTGCCGTTGAAAATGCCACTGGCGCCGTCGATGCTGTGAAAAACACCGCTGCTGCTGCTGTTGAAAAAGTAAAAGAAGTAGTAGCCGACGCAGTTGAGTCGGTGAAAGAAGCTGTTTCGGGTTCTAACGACTCGACTGCTGCCGACAACGCCGAGTCTTTCGACGATGCCGAAGCCGTAACCAAGCCCGTGAACGAAGACGACCAGGCTGGCGAGCACCCCAAGCCCGAAATCGCGCTTTAATTACCCACGAGCCGGTCGCATCCGCGTGCGGCTCCGTCTACTAGCCCCGCCGCCTGCTTTCAGGTAGCGGGGCTTGTTGTTTTGTGGTGCTAGGAGAGACCCCTGCATTGGGGCAAGTTTCGCGGAGCCTAACTCGCGAAAAGAGTCGAATATAGAAATTGCGGAACGCCATAGCTTACGCGAATTATTGACGAAGTGCTGTTTCTGTAACCCACCTTGCTACCATAGATGAAAAAAAATCTACTACTGTTGCTTTTCTGTATTGGACTAACAGCCTGCAAAAAAGGGCAAGACCCCTCGGCGCCCTCTAAAACAGAACTCTTGACGACCAACAACTGGCGCTTGGCTGCGTCCACGGTCGTCTCTGTCTCGAAAGGCGTTAGCACAACTGTTGACGCCTACGCGACTATTCCCGCCTGCGAACGGGACAATTTCATACGTTTTCGGCCAGACCAGTCCATGGTCTACGATGAAGGACCAACCACATGCAACCCCACCTTTTCGCAAACGGTAACCAGTTCGTGGAACTGGGCGGACAACGAGAGGACCCTGGCCCTGGGCACCCACATAGTGGGAGCCACTGTTCCGTACGAGGTAATCGAGTTTACGGCCGGCACTTTACGGTTGCGTTACACCCTACGGCAATACTTTGGTGGCACAGATTCATCTACGGAGGAACGGACTTATCAAGCTTTTTAGCAGGCTCGAATAGCTGCCCGCATGTTCCCTCACACCTTTCGCCTTTCTTGCGAGTGCGCTACAATTGCGCTGCTTCTTCTTGCTTGCGCTATAGATTCCCTCTAACTGCCCCGCTTGCCCAGCTCCACCGCCTGCAGGTCTACCACCTTCCCGGCCTCGATGCCGAAGCGCAGCAGCGTGCGCACCTGGTGAAACCCATGCCGGCCCGCCGCCCCCGGGTTCAGGTGCAGCAGGCCCAGTTTCTTGTCGGGCATCACCCGCAAAATGTGCGAATGGCCGGTGATGAACAGGCCCGGTCGCGCCGCCGCTATCAGGGGACGGGCCGTCGGCGCGTAGTGGCCGGGGTAGCCGCCGATGTGCGTCATGAGCACGCGCAAGCCCTCAATTTCAAAGTCTTGCACTAGCGGTTGTGTGGCTCGCACGTCCGAGCCATCGATATTGCCGTACACGCCCCGAAAGCGCGGCGATAGGGCCTGCAATTCGTTCACCACGCGGGCATCGCCAAAGTCTCCGGCGTGCCATATTTCGTCGCAATCGCGCAAATGATGCGCTATTCGTTCGTCGAGGTAGCCGTGGGTATCGGAAAGCAAGCCTATTCGCGTCATGCCGCAAAGATGCGGCAGACCGGCAAATCGGTACGCCCCCGTATCTTGCAGCCGTTGCCCGAGGATATTTTTTCTTAATTTACTGACCCCGGCGCCACTCGCTGCCCGTCATCATCTTCTCAATACGCCTATCCCGATGAATATTTTCATCAACGACATACCGCTGGTTATCAAAAAGCTCAGCGAAAAAGTGTACAAGCACAAGTTCGACCTGATTCTGAACCCGGACGACGAGTTTACCTCCAAAGACCTGGTGGGCGATGTGCTGGTGCGCGACGCGGGGCCGTTGTTCATCGACCGGCTGCTGCGCCTGATGGAGGTGAAGAAGCTCAAAAAGCTGAATTCCCTCACCATGCTGGTGAAAAAGAAGAAGCACGTGATTCTGCACTTCAAAGACCAGTTCAAGATTGCCAAAGCCGGCGGTGGACTGGTGGTAAAAGACGACCAGGTGCTGATGATTTACCGCCTTGGCAAGTGGGACTTACCCAAGGGCAAGCTCAAGAGCGACGAAGACACCGCGGCCGGCGCCCTGCGCGAGGTAGAAGAAGAAACCAACATCAAGCTGGAGCTGGGCGAAAAATTGCCCAGCACCTGGCACAGCTATGCCTACAAGGGTAATAAGATGTTGAAGAAAACCAATTGGTACTTAATGAAGTGCCTGGACGACAGTCTGATGAAGCCGCAAACCGAGGAGTATATCGAGGAAGTGCGCTGGATGTCGCCGCAGGAAGCTCTGGCCAAGCTTGAGGACTCTTATGCCTCAATTGCGTTGGTGGTGCGGCATTACCTCAACACCATGGCCGGCAAGCCAGCCAAGGCAACGCCTGCCGCTGGGAAATAGAGTTATATTGCGGTCTATGCGACCGATTGTATTGCTGTTTTTTGCGTTGGGTGTGGGGGCTTGCTCGGGCTCCCACGAGCCTGCGCATGACCGGACCACGGGCACTGCTCCGGCCATGGTTCAGCATAAAATTATTCTGGACGTGCCCAGCCTGCTGACGCTGTCCATCGACGGCCTTAATCAAAAGATTGGGCCCCATCGGCCCGTGCCAGCAGGCTTTGTCGACCCCATTCTGGTGCCTTTGGCCAAACAAAACGAACAACTGGATTCCACCCTTTTGTTTCGTCACAAGGGGCTGGCGCTGGTTGCCTCCTATGACTACCGCACGCGGCGGGTGAGCAACTTGCTGCTTCTGGGTTCCGACGAAGACAAACTTATGGCCGAGGCCAACCTAAGCCTCAATTCTGAACGGTACCTGGTGCTGCCCGTTTTTGAGGCGAACCACATCAGCAACATCATGGGCGTGCGGGTGATAGCCACCCAGGTAAGCCAATAGGCGGCAGCTAGCTAGCCAGCTGCGGCATCGCGAACGGTACAAAAGCATCCACGTTGCCGCCGTAGCGGTGAATGTCGCGGATGATGGTGCTGCTGATGGCGCCCAGCGCGGGCGAGGTGAGCAGAAAAACCGTTTCCAGAGCCGGGTTCACATGTTGGTTGCCGTAGGCAATGGGCTTTTCGTACTCAAAGTCGGGGCTGTTGCGCAGGCCGCGCAGCAAATACTTTGCACCCACTTCGCGGGCAAACTCGGCCGTGAGGCCCTTGAAGGTGCGGACGGAAACCCGGGGCTCGTCCCGGAACACCTCGGCAATGAGTGCCTGCATGTGCTCCACGGGCAGGTAGCGCTGCTTGCTGCTGTTGGTGCCAATGGCCACAATCACCTCGTCGAACAGGCCCACACCGCGCTGCACAATGTCGAGGTGCCCGTTGGTGAAGGGGTCGAACGACCCGGGGAAAATGGCGATGCGGGACATGAGTAGGGAGTTATGAGATACAAGGTATGAGTTCAGGGCTACGAGTTACTCGAAGCGGGAAGTCATACACAACTCATGATTTACAGCTGATAAATAACTAGCAGAAGTGCAGGCTGAACAGGTCGAAGTACCGGTATTCAAACACGTCGTTGAGGCGGTAGCTGTAGTGCACGTTGCCGGGCCGGGGGCCAAACCTAACGTTGCGCACGTAGGTGCGCAACAGGCCAAAAACGGCCGAGTCGGGGGTGAGCTCGCCCCACACGGTCACTTCGTCCTGGTCGGGGTCGAGACTCAACTCCTGCATGACGAGGATGGTGTAGTAAACGACGTCTTCGGCGGTGGTGCAGGAAAACACGTTGCAGTATTCCAGTTGCTGGCCCATCACCACCAGCGTCAGCTCTTGCTGGCCAGGGTTTAGATAGAGGCGGCGGGGCGCGGCGGCCCCGCGCTGGTGCACCAGCCCGGCCAGCAGCGCGCTGGTGTGGTGAAGCAGCCGGCCGGTGGCACCGTGGGTGCTGGCCAGCCAGTCGGTGAGGGCCGTGTCGGCGGCAAATACATTCACCAGCTCCAGGCCGGGGTGGGTGGTGTGGCGCACGGTTTCGGCCGGCGTGGGGGTGTGGTGCAGGCGCAGGGCCGTGGCTTCATCGCCGGGCCGGAAAAGGGTGGCGGGCAGCAGCGTGAAGGCCCGGCCCGTCACGGCCAGGCGCACGGCGTTCCAGCCGCGCAGGCCCAGGAAATCGTGCTGGGCGGCCAGGGCGGGCACGCCGCCCGCGGTCAGCGCGTATTCTTCCAGCGCAACAAACTTTCCCCGCTCCACATCGGCCACGGCCAGGTACAGGCGGGCCGGGCCTGCCAGCAGGTATAGGTTGTAGGCAGCGGGATTGGCGGGGTCAAACGTCTCGTCGCGCAAGCGCAGCAGAAACGAGGGCGTAGCCGTGGGGACAGAAGACAAAGAAGCAGCGGAAGCAGGCACGAATCGAAGCTAAACAGGCCCAGTGGCCGGGGCTAAAGATAACGCTTTGCTTCAGGAAGAAGGAGCAGGAAGAAATTTAGCTCGCGTCGCGGCTCCAGCAATTTGCTGGACCATCTTAGCCGCGCAGCTCCACAAACCGGGTTTGCGGCACAAAAATATCGTCGAGGCTGAGCACCATGCGCAGCACCGGATGCACTTGGGCGGGAGGCAGTTGCAGCAGCTGGCGTGGGGTGAACCAGGCCAGTTCCGTCAGCAGCTGTTGGTCGGAGGTGTGTTCGGGGTCGTGGCCGAGCTGGGGGAGAGCTCCTTCGGGGGCCACTACCTCAAAAAAGAGCTCCAGAGCCTGCAACTTGTCGGTGCTAAATTCGTGCAGATGGAGAAAGCGACCTATCTGCACCTCCAGGCCGGTTTCCTCCTGAAACTCCCGTACCAGCGCGGCGTGAATGCTCTCGCCGAATTGCCAGCCACCGCCCGGCGGCGACCAAAACGGCGCTTCCTGGGGCAATAAGCCGCGGTGGGCCGCCAGCAGAATGGCGCCGTCGCGCAGCAACAGTCCCCCGACCCTGACCCGCACCTTACCGGCGTAGGCCTGGAGCAAGGCATCGGGGGGAATACTCTTGGATTTGGGCAGATTGGGCATTGAGCGTCGTGGAAAACCGGACCTCACCGAAGGAAAGCGGGCGGGGATGTACGACTAACGCGGTATTTGGGACATTGTTTTTCTTCGCCCCAAAAAAGAAAAGTCCCCAAGCCAGGGTGCGGCCAACCCCGGCTTATTGTCGGGCTTGGCTGCGACGCCGGGCGCGCCAGCGCCCCAGCTGGCTAAGGATGAACACAATGAAGAGCAGCGCAACGCCGGCTGCTATCAGCGGCAGCAACAGCGTAAAGGCCACGCCGCCCACGGCCAACGCATTTTCGGCCGTCGCCAGCACGGGGTTGCCCAAGCCCCCGGTGGTAGCGGTGGAGGCGCCGCGCAGCAAGGCCGTGGCCGTTTGGACCAGGCCCGCCGTGCCGCCGCCCACCAGCACGCCCAGCGTCCAGCGCAGGGTGGGGTCGAGGTGGGGGAGGGCCGAGGTCATGAGAATGGTGCCCGCAATAAAAGAAGCCGGCGTGGTGAGGGTGTCGAGCAAATGGTCGACCACCGGAACGTAATAGCCAACTATTTCTACCAGCGTGGCGGCGGCCAGCGTGAGCAGCGCGGCCCAGCTGCCCAGCCAAACAAACCCGGCCGCAGGCGTGAGGTAGCCGAAATGGTAGGCCAGGCTGGCCGCCAGCAGCGGCATAAACACCCGAAAGCCGCTGCACGCTGCCAAGCCAAGGCCCAGGGCACCCGCCACGAAGTACTGCATTGCCGGCAATTCGTCCATTGGGTCGGGAAGGCTAAAAAATGAGGAAATAAGCAGGGCCCGCCGCCAAGCCAGTACCTTTGACACAGCGGGCCCAAACCGGCTCCAATGCCTCAAAACGCGGTGTTGAAGCAATAAGAAGTTCTTGGCTAGGACCCAAAGTATATCTTAGTACATAACCCAGCGCCGGACGTGGTTTCAGCCACGCTGGCTATCAAACATAAAGAATTCCAGTGTCTTTCACTCCTGATTCTGCCCCTGATTCGGCAGCCGCAACCGTACCCAACGACCTCGAAGCCCGCATCCGCCGCAAGCTCACGCGCCAGCGCTTCATGCACCTCATCGGCGCCGATTTGACCGTGATAACCCCCGGCCGCGTGGAGGCCGAGCTGGACCTGGCCGAGCAGCACCAGCAGCAGCGCGGCTTTGCCCACGGCGGCCTCATTGCCACGATGGCCGATTTGGTGGCTGGGTTCGCCGGGGTCACCCTCATTCCCGATGATTACGGCCTGGTAACCTCCGACTTAAAAATTTCTTACCTGCACCCCGGCGTTGGCCAGAAATTAAAAGCCATAGGTTGGGTGTTGAAAGCCGGGCGGCGGCTGCAGTTCTGCGAGGCCGAAGTGTGGTGCGACGACCTACTCATTGCCAAGGCCAGCGCTACAATGGTGGCGATTGAGCCCCAGCAATAGCTGGAAAAATCCTTGCGTGAACCATTAGTTGAGCGGACGTTTACGCCTCGGCTTATGTTGATAGAAACAACCTGGAATCCGTCTTTCCAGCAGTTGCAATTCCGTTTCTAATGCTGAGCGGAAAGCAGCTTATTCAATATCTATGTTAAAACTCCGCACTCCCTCCGTTCGGGACTATTTCCCTTACGAGCCCACCGACGACCAGGCCCTGCTCTTCACGCAACTCGACGCGTTTCTTAAAGACGACCTGCCGGGGCGTAAGGTGTTTGTGCTGCGCGGCTACGCGGGCACTGGCAAAACCACCGTGGTGAGTGCCTTGGTGCAGTGGCTGCACAAGCTGCAGCGCCGCTACACCCTGATGGCCCCCACCGGCCGCGCCGCCAAGGTAATGGCCGGCTATGCGGGTGTGGCCGCCAGCACCATTCACAAAAAAATCTACCGCCAAACCTCTGGCTCGCCCTCCGAGCGGCTCAACTTCCAGCGCCAGCCCAACCGCGCCGAACAAACCCTGTACATCGTGGACGAGGCCTCGATGATATCGGACGAGAAAGCCTTTGGCGAAAGCGGCCTGCTCGACGATTTGATGGGCTTTGTGTTTGAGAAAACGAGCAACAAGCTATTGCTCATCGGCGACACGGCGCAGCTGCCGCCGGTGGGCCAGCTCCTGAGCCCCGCCCTCGACCCCGAGCTGCTGGCCCACCGCTTCCGGGCACACGTGGGCAGCGTGGAGCTGCGCCAGGTAATGCGCCAGGCCCAGGAATCGGGTATTCTGGTGAACGCCACGGAGCTGCGCGAAGAGCTGCGTGAGGAAGCTCCTAACATTCAGCTGCACACCAAGGGCTTTGGCGACATTTTTAAGATGGGCGGCGACAAGCTGGAAGACGGCCTGCGCTGGGCCTACCGCAACTTCGGGCACGAGAACACCACCATCATCTGCCGCTCCAACCGCAACGCCAACCAGTACAACCAGCTGATTCGGCGGGCGCTGTTCGATGCCGAGGAGGAGATTGAAGGCGGCGACTACCTCATGGTGGTGCGCAACAACTACTTCTGGCTGCCCAAAGAGTCGGAAATCGGCTTTTTGGCCAACGGCGACTTTCTGGAAATCACCAAGATTATCCGGCGCGAGGAGGTCTACGGTTTCCATTTTGCCCAGGCCCAGGTTCGGCTCGTCGATTATCCCGACGAGCCCCAAATCGAAGTCAAGCTGCTGCTCGACACCCTGCACACCGAGAGCCCGGCCCTGCCTTCTGACCGCAACAACGCCCTTTACATGGCCGTGAGCGAGGACTATGCCCACCTCAAAACCAAGGCCGAGCGCTACAAGGAAATGCGCAAAGACCCGTATCTGAACGCGCTGCAGGTGAAGTTTGCCTACGCCCTCACCTGCCACAAAGCGCAGGGCGGGCAGTGGCAGGCCGTGTTTGTCGACCACGGCTTCCTGAAGCCCGACGAGCCGCTAGCGGGCGAGTTTGCGCGCTGGCTCTATACGGCCATCACGCGGGCGTCGGAGCGGCTGTTTTTGTTGAATTTTCAGGCCAAGCTGCTTAGCGACGCTGTTGAGCCGGATTAAAGCCCGCAGCTGTCGCTCATGCGGCCTCTGCTGGCAAGGGCGGCACGCAAATTTTTCTATGAAGAAGAATTTAAAACCTAACGCCTTGGTTAGGGAGGACTTTCTGGCTGGTTTCAGACCCCTCGGGTAGTTTGGTAGTAAATTTGCCTGGTGACTTAAATCGAGTAAATTTGTTAAACCCAGCATCTTCAAGCGAAAGCTCTTTCAATCTCATCCATACCTTCCCCATGAAAAAAACCTTGCTCCTCGCCCTTAGCCTGACCGCCGCCGCCTATACTGCCCAGGCCCAGGCTGTCCAGTCTGCCACCAAAGCGGTTGGCCCGGTTGCCGGCCCCGCCATCGTCTTCGAAGAGTCGAAGTTCGACTTCGGTTCCGTGGCCCAGGGCGCGGTGGTTGACCATACCTTCAAGTTTAAGAACACCGGTACGGCTCCGCTCGTCATTTCCAACATTGGCGTGAGCTGCGGCTGCACCACTCCAGAGTGGACCAAGACGCCGGTAATGCCCGGCAAAACCGGCAGCATCACCGCCCACTTCAACACGGCTGGTAAGTTGGGCATGCAGAACAAAGTGCTGACCGTAGAGTCGAACGCCCCCGCTGGCAGCGCCACGGTATCGTTGGTTGGTGAAGTGAAAGAAGCATCGGCTGCTACCAGCGCCACCAGCAGCACGCGCGTAGACGCCAACGGTTCGGCCATGGCCGACGCCGGCACTGCCAAAGGCGACAGCAAGAAAGTAAAGGAGAAGACCTCCGACGCTAAATTTAAAGCCAAAGTGAAGTAATTCCCTGAAGCACCTGAACCCAAAAAAGGCCATTCGCGCGAGCGAATGGCCTTTTTTGTTTAGCAGCACCCTTGGCCAACACTTGGTAACAAGGACCCGGCTAGCCCAGCTTGCGCAGAGCCAATATCAGGCTCACCCAGCCGGCCATCAGCAGCAGGCCTCCCACGGGCGCCACGGCCCCGAGCTTGGTAATGCCCGTGAAGCACAAGGCGTAGAGCGAGCCACTGAAAACAACGATGCCGCCCAGCCACAGCCAGCCCGTGAGGCCTAGCGCCCGCAGCTCGGGGCGCACGGCCCACAGCACCCCAATGGCGAGCAAGGCCAGCACGTGGTAAAACTGGTAGCGCACGGCGGTTTCGAAGGTGTCGAGGCGGCCGGCCTTGGTCAGGGATTCGCGCAGGGCGTGGGCGCCAAACGCCCCGATGGCCACGCCCAGCCCCCCCAGCAGGGCCGTAAGTTGAAGGAGAAGACGAGCAGTCATGTACGAGTTGGGGTAAAAAGAACGAATGGCGCGAAGGTACGGCCCAGGGGGCGGGGCTGCCCTCAGATTTGCCGCTTGAGGCGCACGGCGGCCGAGTGCAGGTTGCCATCGGCCCGGCGCAGTATCATGAGCAAGGTGCGGCCGTCTTCGGAGTGCAGCATGCGGTCGAGCTGGGTGAGGCTGAAGGAGCTGGCGGGCAGGAAATTGATGCTCAACAACTCGTCGTCGACTTGCAGGCCCGCGGCGGCGGCCGGCGAGCCGGGCATGACGCGCAACACCAAGTAGCGCCGAAAATCGGGGCCGGTGGCCAGCAGCTCGATGCCGCACATGTCGTGCTCGAAAGGGTCCCGAAACTTCGGATTGGGCCGCAGCAGCAGGCGCTGGTGCGGGTAGTCAACTACCATCGAAAAGCGTTTCAGCAGCTCATACCCCACGTTGCCGTTGCGGGGCACGTCGACCCGGCGGTGCACGTCGGCCGCGTTGGGGTAGGAGGTAAGCACGGAGCGCAGGGCGTAGCGGCCCAGCTTCATGTTGGCCACGCGTCCCAGGTAGCCCTGCACCAGCCCCGTGAGGCCCCGGCCCAGGTCGGCCGACAAGCGCTTGGCGGGCGCCACCAGCCGCGGGTCCGAGTCGAGCTCAAGCGACAGCGCGTGGCTGGCGCCCGTGTCGAGCACCAGCTTCAGGGGCAGCGTCAGCGAATCGGTGATTTGCACGGTGGCCGTGATATAAGCCTTGTTGTTTTGGAGCATGAGCGGCACCGACGACCACCGCCCGCCGCGGGGCGTGCGGTACGTGGCCGGGTTCTCCAACAGCATGTTCCCATCTTCGGACTGCAGAGTGACTACGAAGCTGCGAAACAGCTCGGAGCCCAAAATGCCGTGAATGGGCACCCCAATGTAGCCGGACAGGTTCAGCACGTCTTCAGATAGCACCAGCCACGTCATGTGCGGCGCCACCACGCCGGCTATCTGCACGCGCACGCTGTCGGTTTGGTAAGCCAGCAAACCTGTTTGGGCGCCGCCCGCGCCCACCACCCGAAACAACTGCCCTTTGCGCAGCCCCAGGGAATCGCCAAGTGCCGACTTTGTGATGATGGACGTGCCGACGCCGGTATCGAGCAAAAAATTAAATGGGCCAAGCCCGTTTAGCGTGGCGCTAATGACCAGCAGGTTGCGATGCAGCTTAACCGGCACGCGGGCCTTGTTGCGGCCCGCTTTCAGGAAAGTGAACGGGGCAGTGGCGTCGGGCGTCTGAGCGTGCACGGCCGCGCCATCCCAGCAAATGCTCAGGAATAACAGCAGACACATAAAACGCAAGACACCCATAGTAATACACGCCTTACACGAGCGGTAAATTAAGCGAATATGACGCGCCTTTACCTAGCAGGGTCGCATTACGTTGGGCTTTCCCAGGGCCCGTCGGGGTCGAAGCGCAACGCGCCGCGTTCGATAGACAGCGGCGCGGCAATATTGTTGTGGTAGAGCTGGCCCGTGCCCAGGCCCTGGGCAAAGCCCTGCACGTCGTATTCGCCCGTGAGCTGGGCCACGGCGTTGAGCCCAATGTTGGACTCAAGGGCCGAGGTTATCCACCAGCCAATTTTTCGCGCCTCGGCCAGGGCAATCCAATGGCGGGTAGCAGCGTGGCCGCCCAGCAGCGTGGGCTTGAGCACAATGTAGGCCGGCCGAACTTCGTCGAGCAAGGCGGCCTGCTCGGCCGGGTCGGTCACGCCAATCAGCTCCTCGTCGAGGGCAATGGGAATGGGCGAGGAGCGGCAGAGCGCCGCCAGGGCCGGCCGTTGCCCCGCGGCAATGGGCTGCTCGATGGAGTGCACGTGGAACGCGGCCAGCTGTTCAAGCTTGGCCGGGGCCTCGGCCGGAGCGAAGGCCCCGTTGGCATCTACCCTTAGAATAAGTTGCTCGGGGCCCGCTACAGTCCGGATTTCGGCCAGCAGCGCTAGCTCCGTGGCAAAGTCCAGGCTGCCAATTTTGAGCTTCAGGCAGGAGTAGCCGGCGGCCAGCTTTTGCTGAATCTGCTCGCGCATGAAGGGCGCATCGCCCATCCAGACCAGGCCGTTGATGGGCAGCGCTTCAGCACCCCGGCTGAAAGCGTTGGGGTACAGCTGCCGGTGGCCGCCCCGCGCCAGGTCGAGGAGGGCGGTTTCGAGAGCAAACACCAGCGACGGGTAGCCCAAACCCACAAATGCCGGAGCATCGGCCACCGGGAAGGTGGCAAAAGCTCCGGCATTGAACCGTTCGCAAAGCCGGGCTATTGCGTCGGGAAAGGCAGGGGTGTAGTCGAGGCTGAGACCGGCCAGGGGCGCAGCTTCGCCGATGCCAACGACCGCGGGGTAGGCGGGGTCGTGGAGGTGCAGGTACCAGGCCACGTGTTCGGCCAGGGCCCCGCGCGAGGTACGGGCGGGGAAGTTGAAACGCAGCGCGTGTTGAGTGAAGCGGAGACGGAGCATGCCGCAAAGATGCGCGGCGGCCAGTGCTCCGGCCGTGCCCTACTTGGTGCTGCTGGTGTTGGTCTTGCCGCGGCGGCTTACCAAGCCTCCTTTGCGGCCGGCGTCGCGGGCCTCTTCGGCCGAGAAGCGGTGGCCACGGCCACTGGCGTGCGAAGCCTTGCCGCCTTCGCTGGCGATGCGGCGCTGGGTTTCGGGGCTCATGGCGGCGAAGCCACGACGGCTCTTGGTTCCCACGCGGTTCGCAGGACGAGTGGACGATTTGGCGGCCGCAGCTGCTGAATTGGCGATGTTGGAAATTGAAGATGCCATAGTACTTTGGAAAGGAGGTTAAGTATATACAAGTCTAAGTCTGACCGGCGATAATCTTACTATAACCCCCTCATTTAGTTGTGATTTAGACGCGAAATGCCCATAAATACCACTTTCTACGGAAGAGCTTCTACGTACTTACTGTCGCGTTCTGCGTGTTTATAATTTCGCCTGCGGTAGATGCGTAACAGAAGCGCGTTTTTAGCCCAACGTAACCTCGGGCGTGCTAGCGCGGTTAGGAAGATGGTCACCTTTTCTGCTGTGCTTATGTCTCAACTTCATGCTTCCCCCGTGGCCCCGGCCCTCACGCAGTCTTGGCTGAGCCGCTACCAAGCGGTGCGGAGCCAAAGCCAGGCCCTGTGCGCGCCGCTACTGCCCGAAGACACCGTGGTGCAGCCCATGCTCGACGTGAGCCCCCCCAAGTGGCACCTGGCCCACACCACGTGGTTTTGGGAAACCTTCCTGCTGAATGAGTACGCCCCCGGCTACCAGGTGTTTCACCCCGACTACGCCTACCTGTTCAACTCCTACTACAACTCCCTGGGCTCGCGCGTGAACCGTGCCGACCGCGGCACACTCTCCCGGCCGCCGCTGGCCGATGTTCTGGCCTACCGTGCCCACGTTGATGCGGCCTTGTCGGCCCTGCTAACCGAGCCCGAAGACCTGCCCGCTACTTTCTTCGAGCTGCTGGAGCTAGGCCTGCAGCACGAGCAGCAGCACCAGGAGCTGCTGGCAACCGATATTAAGTACATCCTCAGCACCAGTCCGCTGGCTCCGGTTTACACCCCGCTCAATAAGAAATCGGCTGCCGGCCACGAGAACTCAGCACGTGCCATTCCGCCAGCCACCTTCCTGCAAGTGCCCGGCGGCATTCACCGCATTGGGTTTCAGGAGGAAGGGTTTTGCTTCGACAATGAGCTGGCGGCACACGAAGTGTTACTGGCGCCGTTCGAGCTGCAAAACCGATTGGTAATCAATGGAGAATACCTAGCCTTTATAGAAGCAGGTGGCTACCGCGACTTCCGCCACTGGATGGGGGAGGGCTGGGACCTGGCCCAGGCCGAAGGCTGGGAAGCGCCGCTGTACTGGGTGCAGAAAGAAGGCGCCTGGCACCGGTTCACGCACAACGGCCTGCAGCCCGTTGACCCCGCCGCGCCCGTCACGCACATCAGCTTCTACGAGGCCGACGCCTACGCCAACTGGGCCGGCGCCCGCCTGCCCACCGAAGCCGAATGGGAAACCGCCGCCCGCTACTTTGGGGCCACCACCGACGAGGGCACTTGGCTGGAAAGCAACCTGCTAGACCCGCAGCCCCTGCCCGCCGATGCCGACCCCACGCAGTGCCACCAGCTGCTCGGCGACTGCTGGGAATGGACCTACTCGGCTTACCACGCCTACCCAGGCTACCAGCGCGCCGCGGGCGCCCTGGGCGAGTACAACGGCAAGTTCATGGTGAACCAGCTGGTGCTGCGCGGCGGCTCCTGTGCCACTCCTGAGAACCACATCCGCCTCAGCTACCGTAACTTTTTTCACGCCGACAAGCGCTGGCAGTTTACCGGCATTCGGCTGGCGCGTTAGCGCTCGGTGAGCATTAGAGTCCTTTTCGGATTTCTGGCTGCGCCAATTATTCCACTCAACCAGGCTTTCGGGCCTTTCCCATGCCTCTGGCAGCTAATATGAATACCAGCCGTTCACTTGTTATGCAGGCTTCTGCCACCGAGCTGGCCCAGCACGTAGCCGAAGGGTTGCAGCGCACGCCCAAAACCCTGTCGTCTATGTATTTCTACGACGACGCGGGCAGCCGGCTGTTTCAGCAAATCATGGAGCTGCCGGAGTATTACCCCACCCGGGCCGAGTTTTCCATCTTTCGGGAACACGGCCCAGCCATTGCCGCCGCGCTACACCCGGAAGGCGCCGGAGAGTTTGCCTTGGTAGAGCTGGGGGCGGGCGATGGAGCCAAAACCAAGCTGCTGCTGCGCGAATTACTCCAGGCCAACACGGAATTTATCTACGCACCCGTCGACATCTCGGCCGGCGCCATGACCGGCCTGGTGGAGGCCTTGGGCCGCGAGCTGCCCGCCCTGCGGGTGGTGCCCGTGGTATCGGACTACGCCACAGCCCTCACGCAGCTGCCCACCCGCCCGGGCAGCAAAGCGGTGCTCTTTCTCGGCTCCAACATTGGCAATTTCCATCCGGCCGACCGGCGTGATTTTCTGCGCAAGCTGGCGGCTCCGCTGGCGCCCACCGACCGCCTGCTCATCGGCTTCGACCTGCAGAAGGACCCCCGCCGCATCCGCGCGGCCTACGACGATGCTCAGGGCGTCACGGCCGCTTTCAACCTCAACCTGCTCACCCGCCTCAACCGTGAGCTGGGGGCCGATTTTGACCTCAGCCAGTGGGAGCACTACACCGACTACAGCCCCCTGAACGGGGCCGTGCGCTCGTACCTGGTGAGCACTTGCGCCCAGAAAGTGCACATCGAAGCCCTGGAAGAAACCATCGATTTCGCGGCCTGGGAAATCATTCACACCGAAAACTCCTACAAGTTTACCCTGCCTCAGATTGAGGCCCTGGCGGCCGAAGTCGGCTTGCGTGTGGTGGCATCTTTCACCGACGCGGCGGGTGACTTTGCCGATGTGGTGCTGGCCGCTCAAGACGAATAAGGCGGTAGCTGGCGCCTCAGCCGTGCATCGGGCCTGCCAAGGAGGACAGAGGGCCAGCCTGCATATTTGCTGGAACTAACCGCCTTCTCGGAAAGAAGGCCTAAACGCGTATTATCCATGGCAGCGGTACCCATCAGTTTGGCCTCCGGCTACGGCAATTTTGCAGTTCCACCCGTAGCGCTCGAAGCCGCGACCCAGGCACTGGCCACCGCGCAGCAGCACAACGCCCCACTGGCCGTGAGCCCGGCAGCCGGCCTGCCCGAACTACGCGAAGCCCTTGCCCAGCGCTACCAGCGGCGCGGCGCCACCGTCACCGCCGAGCAGGTGGTGGTAACGGCCGGAGCCAAAACTGGCCTGTTTGCCCTGCTCAGCGAAATGCTCCAACCCGGCGATGACGTACTGATGCCGACTCCGAACTGGTTCGGCTTCCAGGACCTGGTGCGCCGGGCGGGCGGCACCCTCCGCGACCTACCGTTGGCCGCTGCCACGAACTACGAGCTGTCGCCCGAAACGCTACGAACAGCTCTTCAGCCCAACACCCGGCTGCTGCTGCTCAGCAACCCCAACAACCCCACCGGCCGCGTGTACTCCCGGGCAGATTGGACCGAGCTGCTGGCCGTAACCCAGGACTTCCCCGACCTGTGGGTGCTCAGCGATGAGATTTACGAAGGCATTTCCTTTGGCCCCGAACCCGTGCCCACGCTGCTGGCCCTGCCCGACCCGCACCAGCGTCACGTGGTAGTGAGCGGCTTTTCCAAATCACTGGCGCTGGCCGGGTGGGGAATCGGGCACCTGGTAGCGCCAGTAGCTTTGGCCGAAGCGGTAACGGCCCGAATATTTGCCACCGGGGCAGGCGTACCTGTGCCGGTGCAGGCAGCGGCCCTGGCCGCCACCCAGCAGGCCGAGGCCATTAGCAGCGCGCTGTGCGAGCAATTGAAAGCGACCAGGCAAGTGCTGCTGGACGGCTTGGCCAGTTTGCCCGATGCACCCGCTGTGGTTGCGCCCGAGGGCACCTACTACGTGTTTGCCGATTTCACTCGTTGGCTCAAACCCGGGCTGCCCGCTGCCGCTGCGTCGGCGCAGCTGGTGCAGCAACTGAAGGCTGCTGGGGTGGAAGTAGTGGATGGGACCACTTGCGGGGCCCCGGGCTTCGTGCGGCTTTCTTATGCGGTGCCGGAAGCAGACCTACAGGAGGCTCTGGCCCGCATGCAGCGCTTGCTGGTCCAGCCCGTAGCCTAAGCAAACGGGCCCGGGAACAAAGCCCGGACTGGCAGCGTCTGTGGAATTCGTTTTAGCCGCGGCCACGACCCTTGCGGGCACTGCCCCGCAAGCCGGCGCGCGTACCTTTGTGGCCGGCTAGGTGGCCGGTTGATTTTGTTTGTTAAGTTGGAAAAACTTCGTCCGCATCTGCGTCCCACGCTGCTGCTTGCTTACCCGGTCATGCTGTCGCAGCTGGGCCACGTGCTGGTAAATTTTGTTGATTCGGTGGTGGTCGGCCACATTGGGAAAGTGCCCCTGGCCGCGGTAGGGGTGGGGGTGAGCACCACCAGCGTGCTGCTGGTGCTGGGCATTGGCCTGAGCATGGGCACGGTGCCGCTGGTAGCCGCTGCCGATGGCCGCCGCGACCTCCCCGAGCTGGGCCGCCTGCTGGTGGCGTCGGTGTGGATGAGCGCGCTGGCCGGGCTGGTGCTGGCCGGGCTGGGCCAGCTGCTGCCGTCGTTGCTGTACCTGCTGGGGCAGCCCTCCGAAGTAGTGCGGCTGGCCGGCCCTTGGGTGCAGGTTATCAGCTTGTCGCTGTTTCCGCTCATGGTGTTTCAGGGCTTTCGGGAGTTTGCCGCAGGGCTGGGCCTCACGCGCCAGGCCATGTGGCTTTCCATCCTTGCCAACGGCCTGAACGGGGTGCTTTGCTACGCGTTTGTGTACGGCCGGTGGGGGGCGCCCGAAATGCGCATGATGGGCTCGGCCTGGGCCACGCTCATTGCCCGGGGCATGATGGCAGCCTTCATGGCCGCATATGTATTGAACGCCAAACGCCTGCGCGAAGAGCGTGCGGCTGTTACCAGCCTGCTGCCTGCCGGGGCCACCATTCGCCGGGCCGCCGACCTGGGCGCGCCCATCGGCGTGCAAATGGCCTTGGAAGTGGGCGCCTTTGGCTTGTCGCTGCTCATGGCCGGTTGGCTGGGCGTAACCACCGAGGCGGCCCACAAAGTGGCCATCGACGTGGCCAGCATGACGTATATGGCAGCCAGCGGCATTGCCGCTGCGGCCACCATTCGGGTGGGTAACCTGCGCGGGTCGGGCAACCTGGGGGGCGCCCGCCAGGCCGGGTTTGCCGCTTATTGGCTCACGTTTGGGTTCATGGGCGTCATGGCGGCGTTGCTGATTATGACGCGCCACATAGTGCCGTACGTCTACATCACCGACCCGCAGGTGGTGGCGCAGGCCAGTACCCTACTGCTGGTGGCGGCATTATTTCAGGTTTCCGATGGCCTGCAGGTGGTGGGCCTGGGCGCTTTGCGCGGGCTGGAAGATGTTAAAGTGCCATCGGTGGTGGCATTATTGGCTTACTGGGCGGTGGCGCTGCCTTTAGGATATTTTCTGGGCTTTAAGCTCGGCATGGGCGCGCCCGGCGTGTGGACGGGGCTGCTCGTAGGCCTCACTATTGTGGCCGTAGTGCTGCTCCAGCGCTTCCGGCGCGAGACGGAGCCCGAGTTTGCAGCCACGCTGGCTGCTTCGGCTGAGGAGCCCGCAGCCGTGTAGATATAGGAGAAATGGTGCGGAACAATTAAATTGCGTGGCCCAGGCAATTTTTGTTGCCTCGGTAATGTTCAATCAGCCCAATCAACCCGTGGGCTGGTATCCCGTCCTCACTTCCTCTGCTATGGTTTCCTTCCTGACCTCTTTTTTAGTGGCCGTTGGCCTACTGCAAGGCCCAGCGGCTCCCAAGCCCGCGCAAGCTGCCCCGGCTGCGGCGCCCGCGCCGGCTGGTCCCATTCTGTGGTCGGCAGACCGTCGGCTCACCGTGGCCGACTTCCAGAGCCGCCCCAAGCCTTACGAGAAGCTGGCCGCCCTCACCACCACCGACATTAAAGCAGGAGCCGCCTGCCGCGATTTTGTGTTCTCGGGCACCGTAAAGGCGACTTTTGACCCCAGCGCTTCCTGGTTTCGGGACCCCAAGAACTACACGCCCCAGCTCCTGCGCCACGAGCAGCTGCATTTTGACCTGACGGAGGTCTACGCCCGTTTGCTGCGCCAAAAGCTGGTGGTGTTTCAAGCTAAGGTCGACTGTGCCAAACTGCAGCCGGCCTTTAACAACCTCACCAAAGGCATCTATGCCGAGTGGGACCGGGAGCAGAACCGCTACGATGCCGAAACCAACCACGGCCTCAACGCCGTGCGCCAGGACTATTGGGAAAAGCAAACGCAGGTCAGGCTGGCGCAGCTTGAGGCGTTTGCCTTGCCTGCCCAGTAAGGCAGCTGCTAGCCCTACTTTCGCCTACCTATGCTTATTCCCTCGCTGACCTGGGCTGAATTCGAACACGTGGACCTGCGCGTGGGCACCATTCTGGAGGCGCGACCTTTTCCCGAAGCCCGGCGCCCGGCCTATCAGCTTTTGGTCGATTTTGGCCCCGAAATCGGCCGGAAAAAATCGAGTGCGCAAATCACCCACCACTACACGCCCGAAGCCCTGGTGGGCCGCCAGGTGCTGGCCGTGGTCAACTTCCCGCCCAAGCAAATTGGGAAATTCCGCTCCGAAGTGCTGGTGACCGGTTTTGCCGACGCCGACGGGCACATTGTGCTGGCCAGCGTGGCTGGCCCCGTGCCCAACGGCAGCCGCCTGGTTTAGCGCGCTAGCGGAGTAGCGGCAGGAAGAGCGGGCTTGGAAGTGGAATCAGGAGCGGGGGTAACCACCCGCGCTTTTTTGACGGCGGCTGAATCCAGCTTTTGCTCCCGCCGGCCCAGCGTGTCGATTACCGCTTTGTATATCTCGTCCAGGTCCTTGCCGTGGATGCCGTAGTAGCGGTAGCTGCGCTGGAAAGCCGAGTCCGTGACCTGGGTTTGCATGAGCAGTTTTTTGTGCTCGGCCAAGAACAGGGCCCGGGACGAATCGGGCTGGAGGCGGCTGCTTTCCACGCGGGCTTCGAGCACGTGCAGGTCGGCGAGCAGGCGTATCATCTTCTCCCGCGGGATTAAGTCGGCGGGCTGGGGCGCCTCCTCGGGGCGCTGGCAGGCGGGCAAAGCCAGCAGCAGCGGGGCCAGCACCAGCCCCAGACAATGACGAAAGAATGATTTCACAGCCGCAAAGTTAGTCCCAAGCCGTAGCTTCGCCTGCATGAACCCCTCCGTGCCTTCGGCCCTCACCGCCCTGGTGCGCCGCCTGCGCCACCTCGAAATTCGCATCCGCAAGGCGGTGGAGGCCCAGCTGCAGGGCGATTTCCACTCCGTGTTCAAGGGCACGGGCCTGGAGGCCGACGATGTGCGCCTCTACCAGTACGGCGATGAGGTGCGGGCCATCGACTGGGCCGTATCGAGCAAGGGCCACGGCACCTTTGTGAAAACCTACCGGGAAGAGAAAGAGCAGCAGGTGTTGGTGCTGCTCGACGTGAGCGGCTCGCTGGACGTTAGTGACGGCCAGCGCCGCAAGCTGGACGTGGGCCGCGACATTGCCGGCCTATTGGCCCTCTCGGCCGCCCGGCAGGGCTCGGCGCTGGGTTTGTTTGCTTTTTCCGACCAGAAGGAAATGTATTTGCCCCCCGGCAAGGGGCCCCGCGCGGCGTACGCCCTCATTCAGCGGCTTTTTGCGCTGGAGCCAGTGTCGCGCCGCACGGGCGTGGGCGCGGGCATTAAGCAGGCCTTGGGCCTGCTCAAGCGCCGCACGCTGGTGGTGCTGATATCGGACTTCATCGACGGCAGCTACGAGCGCGAGCTGACCATGCTCGCCCAGCGCCACGACCTGATTGTGGTGCAGCTGCTGGCTCCGCGCGAGCGTGACTTTCCGGCCCTGGGCATCATTCCCCTGCGCGATTCTGAGACCGGGCAGCTGCGTTGGGTTAATACCTCTTCAGCCGGCTTTCGGGCGCAGGTGCAAGCCACCGCCGATGCCCAGGAGGCCCAGCTGGTCAATATTTGCCGCCGTACCCGCACCGGGTTTGTGGCTCTGAGCACCGAAGGCGACTTCGTGCCCCAGCTGGTCAATCTGTTTCGTCACCGCCAGCAGTCCGGCCGCCGTGGGTAAGCGCAGCGCAAGTACCCGCTTGGCCGGCTGCCTGGCCCTGAGCCTGCTTTTGAGCAGCGGCGCGGCCGCGCAATCGGGCCTGCCGGCTGCACCACAAGGACGTTTCTTGAAATCGACAGTCCTAGTTGGCGAGCCTATAGACTACGAGCTGCGCTACGACCACGCCCCCGACCTGGAGGTGGTATTCCCGGATTCGGTGGCGGCCTTTGCGCCTTTTGAGTACACGGGCAAAACGTTTTTTCCAACCCGCACGCGCAATGGCCGCAGCCTCGACCGCACCATCTACCACCTGCGCACCTTCCGCCTCGACTCGGTGCAAACGCTGGCCTTGCCCGTGATGGTGCTGCGGGGCCGCGATACGCTCCGCGTGGCGCCGGCGCCCAGCCGGGTGCGCCTGCTGCGCACGGCCCCGCCACAGCCGGCCGGCGCCCTGCCCGAACTGCGGCAAAACCTGGCGCTAGTGCCCGTAGAGCCCGTTTTCAATTACCCGTATTGGCTGGCTGGCGGCGTGGGAGTGCTGCTGCTGCTGGCGGGGGGCGCCACGTTGTTTCGGCGGCGCCTCACGCGGCGCTACCAGTCGTATAAGCGGCGCAAAAACCACGGGTACTTTCTGGCGCAGTTTGCCCGGCACGTCGAGCGGTTTGACTTGTCGCGGTCGGCCACCAACGTGGAGCGGGCCGTAGCGCTCTGGAAAAACTACCTCGCCGGTCTCGAAAACAGCGAGCTTAGCTCCTTCACTACCCGCGAGATTGTGGCTTACTTTGAAAACGACGTGGACGTGCGCAAAGCCCTCAGCGCCACCGACAAAGTGATTTACGGCAACTTGCAAACCGAAGATGCCAAGGAGGTTGACCGCGCCTTTCAGCGCCTGCGCGGGTTTGCCGAGCGCCGCTATGCTTCGGTAACCCAATGAGCAGGCCGCGCGGTCGCCTGCAACTGGCCGATGCGGCCCTAGTGGCCCGGCGCTGCTCATTGGGGCGTGTGCGTTCGCTCACAGCTCACGGCCCAACCCTACCTTCGCGGTTGCTTTGAACGACTTTTTTAACCTTCTGCGCTATTCTACGCTGGCCAGCTATCAGTGGCAAGAGCCGCGGTTGCTGCTGCTTATTGTGGCGGTGCCGCTGCTGTTTGTGCTGCGCTGGGTGCTGGCGCGGCGGCGGGCCCAGGTAGTGGTGGCGTTTGGTCCCGGAGCCGCGCCGCGCGATTGGGTTGCGGCCCTGCGCTTTCTGCCCGATGTGGTGCTGGGCCTGGCGCTCAGCTTTGCCATTGTGGCCCTGGCGCGCCCCCAGCGCACCGACGAGCGGGTGGAGCAATCCGGCCGCGGCATCGACTTGGTGCTGGCCATCGACGTGTCGGGCTCCATGGAAATTCAGGACCTGCTGCCCAACCGCCTGGAAGCGGCCAAGCGCATTGCCACCGATTTTGTCAATTCCCGCGCCGGCGACCGGCTGGCCCTGGTGGCCTTTGCCGGCGAGGCCTACTCGCTGGCCCCGCTCACTACCGACTACGACCTGCTGCGCGAGCACTTGGCCAGCCTCCGCTTCGGCATGATGAAGCAGGACGGCACCGCCATTGGCACGGCCTTGGGCGTGGCCACCAACCGGCTGCGCGAGTCCACGGCCCGTTCGCGGGTTTGCATTCTGCTTTCGGACGGCGAAAGCAACGCCGGCAGCCTCGACCCCCAGCTGGCCGCCCAGCTGGCCCACGCCTACGGCATCCGCATCTACACCATCGGGCTGGGGCAAGACGGTTTCGTGCCCTACGGCAAGGACGCGCAAGGCCGCCCCCGCTACGTGCAAACCCGCCTCGACGAAACCACCATGCGGCAGCTCGCCGCCGCGGCCGACGGGCAGTTTTTCCGGGCTACCGACACGGCCGGTTTGCGCGAAGTTTTCAAGCAAATAAATCAGCTCGAAAAATCGGAAATCAAGCAGCTGCGCTACCGCAATACCAAGGATTTATACCTGCCCTACCTCTGGCTTTCCATCGGCCTGTGGTTGCTTTGGCTGGTACTGAAAAGCTCCTTCATGAGCAATCCGCTGGAAGACTGAAAATCATCTAACAATTCACAATTATCATTTAACATCATTGCCATTAGTGATTTGATAATGAAGTTGATTGTCGACTCAATGACCCTCTAAAAAGAGATTGTTAAATGATAATTGTTACCTGTTAAATAAAGAACATGTCTATTGCTGATAATATCCACCGCATCGAGCAGGAGCTCGCGGGCACAACGGCCCGCTTAGTAGTCGTCACCAAAACGCACCCGGTCGAGAAGCTGGAGGAAGCCTATGCGGCCGGTGCTCGCATTTTTGGCGAAAACCGCCCCCAGGAAATGGCCGCCAAGCAGCCCCAACTGCCGGCCGATGTGGAGTGGCACCTCATCGGCCAGCTTCAAACCAACAAGGTGAAGCTGCTGGCGCCCTTCGTGCACACCGTGCAAAGCATCGACAGCCTCAAGCTGCTGCGCGAGCTGGACAAACACGCGGCTGCCAACGACCGCCTCATCAACGGCCTGCTGCAGTTTCACATCGCCCAGGAAGAAAACAAATCGGGCCTGTCGCTGGGCGAAGCCGAAGAAATTCTGGCCTCAGAAGAGTTCCAGCAACTCCGGCACGTGCGCCTGACCGGCGTGATGGGCGTGGCCACCTTCACCTCCGACGAAGCCCAGCTGCGCCAGGAGTTTCAGCAGCTGCGCGGCTATTTCGAGCAGCTGAAAACCACCTATTTTGCCAACCAGCCTGGCTTCCGCGAAATTTCCATGGGCATGAGCGGCGATTATGCCCTGGCCGTGGCCGAAGGCAGCACCTTGGTGCGGGTGGGCAGCGCCATCTTCGGCAGCCGCGGCTAGCGGCGTGCCAGGAGCCGGAGCCCGCTGGCCCAGTGGCGTAACGGGAGAAATTCTCCTATCTTTCCTCCATCCGCTGCTTCTTGCTTATGCCCACTGCCGCTTCCGCTACGTCGCCTCCGCCAGCCATTCAGGCGAATCAGCACATTTACGACGACTATTTCCGGGAGGAATTTACCCAAACGCTGGACGAGAACATCCTGCAGCTGTTGGACCGCGTGTGGTTTCGCTCCAAGCTGGTAGGCTTCGAAAATTACCCGCAGCGCAACAACCCCGACCGGCCGCTGATTTTCGCGTCCAATCACTCGGGCATGGCGTTTCCCTGGGACGCCATCGTGGCCTTGTCGCACTTGTGGCGGCATCTCATAAAAGACGGCGTACTGCACGATTTGCCCCGGCCGCTCTCGGCCCCGCTGCTCTCCCAAACGGCCCTCATGAACCCCTACCTGGTAAAGGAGTTTTGGAAAAAATGCGGCTGCGTGGATGCCACCACGCTCAATTTCGAGACCATGATGTACTATCAGGACCACAACCTGATGCTGTACCCCGAGGGGGTGCCTGGCATCGGCAAGGGGTTCAACCGCAAGTACCAGTTTCAGCGCCTGGCCACCAGCATGGTGCGGCTCAGCCTGCAGCACGGCACCGACATCGTGCCCTTCTACACCATCAACGCCGAATACCTCAATCCCTACGCGTATTCCTGGGACTGGATTAACAAATACACCAAGAAAATAGGCATCCCTTTTTTGCCCATTACGCTGCTGCTGCTGCTGGTAATTATCCAGCCCTGGGCATTTTACCTGGCCCTGCCCGCCAAGCTCACCTTTGTGATGGGCACCCGCATTCGGCCCTCCGAGCTGACCACCAAAAAGCCCGAAGAACACACCCGCGAGGATTACGCCGAGTTGTCGGAGCAAATCCGGCAGAAAATGCAGGTAGAGATGGATGCCGCCGTGGCCGCCCACGGCCAAAGCCCTTACGAGTGGCGCGAGCTGTGGCAGCGTATCAAAGAGAACTGGCGCTTCTTCCCATTCTTCCTGCCCTTTGCCTGGCCGGCCGTGTTCACCGAGTTCGAGCGCCTTTACGTGAAGGAAGGCCGCCGCAATTTTCGGATGCAGCTCGACCGCCCCGGGGCCTGGTTGCGTATGTTGTGGCGTAACCCCATTACCCTTGCTTATTTCATTCCTTTGCTAGGCTGGATTCCGCTGGCCATCAAAGGATACCGCGGCAATAAGCTGGGCCAAAAACCCTAAGCCGCATGTTCGAAAGACAATAGTCGAACGTCATGCCGAGCGCAGCGAGGCATGACTTCATTTGCTGCTATCGTCTTTGCCCTCCCTGCTCTCCCTCCCGCATTAATCCCACCCGATGCCCTCGTTTCAGCACTTGCTGCTCAAGCAGCTATTAACCGCGGCTGCGTCGCCGTTGGCGCGTCGCAAGCCTAGTGTAGCCGCCATGCGCGCAGCTATGGAAGCCGGCGCGTTGTTCCAGTTTATGCCTTGGCACGTGCACCTGGAAAGCCTGAAAGTGGACAATCGATTGGAAGCCGAGTGGCTGCGGCCCCGCGGCGCCCACCCCACGCGGGTGCTGCTGTACCTGCACGGCGGCGGCTACGTGCTGGGCTCCCTGAACACCCACCGCAGCATGGTGGGCAGCCTGGCCCAGCGCTGTGGTCTCAACGCTCTCACCATCAATTACCGCAAGGCACCCGACCACCCGTTTCCGGCCGCCCTCGACGATGCCAAGCGCGCCTACCGCTGGCTGCTGCGCCAAGGCCACCGAGCCCACGATATTGTGGTGGCCGGCGACTCAGCCGGCGGTGGCCTGGCCCTGGCCTTGCTGCTGGCCCTGCGCGACGCTGGCGACATGATGCCCGCCGCGGCCGTCGGCCTTTCGCCCTGGACCGACCTGAACCTGCCCATGACGGCCCTGCGCCGCGTGGCCCGCGAAGAAGGCCTCCTGCTCGAAGCCCTGCAAATGCGCACCTGGGGCCCGCTCTACGCCCGCAAAACGCCCCTTATTCACCCGCTGCTCTCGCCTGCCCAAGCCGATTTGCACGGGCTACCACCACTCCTCATCCAGGTTTCCAGCGCCGAAGTGCTGTATGAAGACGTGCTCAAGTTCGTTGACAAAGCCCGGGCTGCTGGTAGCAAAGTCACGCTGCAACCCTTTGAAGGCCTGGTGCATTGGTGGCACCTGTTTTGGCGCGTGGTGCCAGAAGCCCGGCAGGCCCTCGACCAGGTAGCCAGCTTTGTAGAGCAGCTGTGGGAAAGTGCCGCCGCAGTACCGGTGGATTTGCCGGTGGTTGAGCGCCGTCGCACCGTGGAGCGTCGCCGGGCAGCTTGATTTTGACTCCCTTCGGATGGTAATTTTGTGCGGGAGGGGGGCGCTATTGGGGTTCTGCGTAGGGTGCAGAGTGGGGGAATTAGAAAAATTATTCCTGATTTTGAGGAATTAAGGCTACTTTTCTGAAAATGCGGCGTACACAGTTCAACTATATTGGATAGTGTTCGTAGGTTTGCAACGAAAATAGTCGGCTTGCATACTAAATTCGTGCGGCAAGGGCTTTTACTTCAACTACTTCCCTGCTTTCATTTTTCACCTCAACCCTTTCCTTACCATGGAAGATTTATTCAAAAAGTTCGTTAATGCTGGCGTTGGCTACATTGCCCAGGGCAGCAAGTCAGTACAAGCCACCATCGAGAAGTTGGTGAAAGACAACAAGATGACCCAGGAAGAGGGCAAAAAGATTGTTGACGACTTGATGAAGAGCGGCGAAAGCAAGCGGACAGAGCTCGAAAAGCAGTTTCAGGGCCTCACCGAGCGCGTGAAAAGCACCGTTGGTTTGGGCGATTCCAAAACGAAAAGCAGCTCGCGCACGGCCTCGGCCAAGTCGGGCGCCAGCAAGTCGAGCGCCAAGCCGGCCAGCAGCGCCACCAGCAAAGCCGCTGGTGCCACCAAGAAAGCTGCCGATAAAGTGAGCTCTGCGGCCGGCACGGCCCAAAAATCAGCCGCCGCCAAAGCTGGCGCTGCCAAGAAGCCCGCTGCTCCCAAGAAGCCTGCCGCGGCACCTGCCCCCGCTGCCGACAAGGAGTAGGCGTGTAGCTTGCTAACCCAATTCGAAAGCCCCGTTTGCGTGAAGTAAGCGGGGCTTTTGTGGCTTGAAAAGGGGTAAGGCTGGGAAGGGAAGGTTCTTCAGGAAATACAAAACAGTAAATTCGCTCATTCTCAACCGGGCCTCGCCATCTGATGCCGCGCCATAGCACTACTTTCACTGCCGATGTTTAAAAACACGATTTCTAACCTCACCCGCATTCGGCAGGTGGCTGAGGTGCTGCTGCGCTACGGGTTTGAGGACGTGGTGACCACCACGCCGCTGCGGCGGCTGGTGAGCCAAAGCCGCCGGCTGAGCTGGCAGCGCTCCGACCGCCAGGTGTTTGAAACCACGCGTTGGGAGCGGGTGCGCCTCATTATTGAGGAGCTGGGCCCCACGTTCATCAAGCTGGCCCAGGCCATGAGCAACCGGGCCGACCTGCTCCCCCAGGCCCTGATTGATGAGTTTGAAAAGCTGCAAAGCAACGTGCCGCCGTTCGACGTGGCCATTGCGCGCCAGATTATTGAGCAAGAGCTGGGCCGCCCGATTACGGAGGTATTCAGCGAGTTCGACGACACCACGCTGGGCTCGGCCAGCATCGGGCAGGTACACCGCGCCCGGCTGCTGACTGGCGAGGAAGTGGTGGTGAAGGTGCAGCGCCCCGGCGTGCGCGAAAAAGTGCGCTCCGACTTGGCCCTGCTGCACGAACTGGTACGCCTCACGGCCGGCTTCCTGCAAAAGCAGGGCCTCGCCAATCCGCAGGACATTGTGGATGCCTTTGAGCGCAGCATGAGTAAGGAGCTGGACTACACCGCCGAAGCGCGCTCGATGGAGCAGTTTCGCAAGCTGTACGAAGACTACACCACGTTCTACATCCCGAAGCCGTTTCGGGAACTGAGCAGCGAGCGCATTCTGGTGATTGAGTTTGTGAGCGGCTGCAAAATCACCGACAAGGCCCAGCTGCTGGACTGGGGGCTCAACCCGGAGACCGTGGCCGAAACGGGCATGGACATCTACCTGACGCAGATTTTTGAGTTTGGGATTTTCCACGCCGACCCGCACCCCGGCAACGTGCTGGTGCAGCCCGATGGCACGGTGGTGCTTATCGATTTCGGCATGGTGGGGCGCCTCACCAAGCAGCAGAAATACGCCTTTGCGGGCGTGTTTATTGGCATGGCGCGGCAGGATGCGCGCAACATGGCGCTCAACTTCCGGCGGCTGGCCCTCACGGCCGAGATTCCGGACATGCGCATGTTCGAGTCGGACCTGAGCCAGCTGATTGAGGACTTTGCCACCCTCGACGTGAAGGAGATGAGCATGAGCGACCTCGCCGACGCCCTGCAAACCGTCATTTATAACTACAAGCTGCAGGTGCCGGGGGCAGTGTTCCTCATCCTAAGGGCGCTGGTGATTCTGGAGGGCATCGGCAAGGTACTGCACCCTCGTTTCAACACGTTTGAGTTTGTGCGGCCCTACGGCGCTAAGATTATCCGCGAACAGTATTCGAAGCAAAACCTGCTGCTGGAAGCCGAATACACCGGCACCCAGCTGCTGGCCCTGCTGCAAACCCTGCCGTCGGACGTGCGTCAGATTGTGCGCAAAATCAGCAAAGGCGAGCTGCGGCTCAAGTTTGAGCTGGTGGGCTACAACATGCTCATGCGCAAGGCCGACCAGCTAGTGAGCCGCACCATTCTGGCGCTGTTGTGCGTGGGCGGGCTCATTTTTTCTGGCCTGTCGCTGTTGGGCCGCTACTCGCCCGCCATGCCCTACCGGCGCGGCGTGCCCGAAATAACCTGGTGGAGCCTGGGAGCCACGGGCTTTTTGCTGCTAGTGCTGCTGCTGCTGGGCACCGGCCGCCGGGAAAAGGAGAAAGGGTAGGGGAAAGCACAGACTTAATATAGCTAAATCAATAATTTGGGAGAGCAGCATTGTAGCCGAGCTTAAGCGGCCCGAACTTTGCGGCGTGGGGTCGTATTTCTGCTCTACTTGCCGTTGAATGCCCATTTTGTTGCGCTCCCGATTACTACTGGTCCTGTTCGGCTGCTTGATGGGCGTTTGTCCTCGCCTGGCCCTTGCCCAGGCCAACGCCGATGGCCCGGTGCTGCTGCGAGATGCTACCCTGAAAACCGACACCGCCACCTACTCGCTGACCCGCAACAAAGTAGACGTGCAGGGTGTGCCGACGATGTCGTTCTGGTATCGGCGCGACGATGAAACCGTGGAACTGCGCCTGTACCCGATTGCAGGGGCCCGCAATGCTGCCTTGCGCCTGCGGCGCAACCCTGATTATTTGCAGCTTGACTCGTTGACTAAGGAAGAAGACGGCGCTTTGCGAACGCGGTTGAAGTTTAAGAATTTGACGACCAGCGGCTTTCTGCGGTTGGTAGTGGAGCAGGCTTCCGACTCGGTGGGGCGCGAGCCGCGCCGGCAAGTAGTGCCTTTGCTGCCGCTGTCGCGCACCACGGTGGCGTTGCGCGCGGCTGAGAACGAACTATTTGTGGGCGAGGAAAAGGTGTTTGAGCTAACCAGCTCGAATGCGCGCAACGTGCACGCCACCGGCGAGTGGGTGCGAGGGGCCGAATTTGACTACCGCCTCGTGAGCGAAGCCAACGGCATGCTCCGCCTGCACGTGCTGCCCCATCAGCTGGGGGTGCGCACGCTGTTGGTAAAGCTGCAAACCGAGCGGCCCACGCTGGCACCCGGTGGGCGCCTGAGCTACCAGCTGCCCGTGCTGCGTCAGGACTTTAACGTGAAGGGCAGCCGCCTGCGGTTTCTGTCGCCCGATAAGCGCAGCGTGACCATGGACGAGGCCAGCCGCCGCAAGGGAGTGGAGCTGATTCTGGACAACGGCCGCAGCTTCGACCTGCACCGGACCTACCGCGTGGAGGAGCAGGAAGAGCCGGGTGGAACGCTCGTGGCCGAAATATATACGCGCCAGTACCTCAGCAACGACCGGGTGCTGTGCTACCTGCGCCCCTACAACACCCACCGCCAGACCGAGGGCTACCTCTACATCAAGGAAAACGACGTTGCCCGCTACGTCACCAACCTCGACATTACGCCCCAAACCGTGGTGCGCAGCGTGCAGGTGCTGCACCGAGGCGGCGACTGGACCTCCTCGCTCAACGTGAGCCCCGGCGAAATAGTGGACGTGCGCCTAGAGGGCGAAGGCCTGCAAAAGGCGCGTTTATTTTTCGAAGACTTGCCCATCATTCCCTCCGATTCCACGGTGCGCACCGATGCGCGGCTCGTGTACCGCGTGCAGATACCAGTGAGCTTCGCGAAGCGCAAAAGCATTATTTATAACGGCAGTCAGCCCACCGGCTACTCGCTCACGGTGAAGGAGTTTCAGCGGCCTCACCCGCTGGATTTTGTATCGGTACTGTATGGGGAGGCCGCCCGCACCATCACGCGGCTCGATGGCCCGGTACTGCACGACGGCACTATCCGCGACGTGGTGTTTCAGTTCAACCCGGAGGGCATTGACAAAGGCGAGCAGTTCTATGGCAAGCAATTCCTGAGCTTCGAAATCCGGACCCTCAACAGCAAAGGGGAGCTAATGGAGATGCGCAACGTGGAAAACGTAGTAATCTGCCCCGGCGAAAACTCGCCCCGATTTGCTTTCTACGCCGACAAGCAGTGCCGCACCGACCCCTTGAGCATCAACTCCTTGCTGGGCCGCAAAACCTACGACTTTGATGACTGGAGCCGTATTGTAGTGACTGTGAAGCACCAGGCTGCTCAATACAGCGAGCCCGGCTACACCCAAACCGTGGAGGTGGTGCTCAAGCGCCGCTACAAGTTTGACATTGACGTCAGCTTTCCGGCGGGCCTGCTCACCCGGCGTGAGGGCCAGGAGGGCTACGGCAACTTCGGCGGTATTTCGCTGGCCACCCTGGCGCAGCTGAGCTTCTACAGCCCCGACAAAATCAACCGCCTGCGCCCCTACAAAATCGGCGCCGGGTTCGTGGCCCTCAACGCCTTTAACCTCAGCCAGAACAGCACCAGCGAGCGCGACTTGGGCATTGTGATTTTGGGCTCGGTGTACCCCACGCGGCGCGATGCCAAGTTTACGTTTCCGCTTTATCTGGGCGGGGGGCGGCTGCTGGGGGCTGGCAAGTGGTTTTACCTGCTGGGGCCAGGCGTGGGGGTACGGCTGTAGCGCGCAAGGTTCCGCAAAGTTTAAAAAGGAAAGTCCCGCAAAGTTTATCTCTGCGGGACTTTCCTTTTTAAACTTTGCGGAACCTTGCGCGCTACTTCAGCTGCATGTCCGCAATGATGGCCTGAATTTTCTCCTGCGCCAGGCGCGTCGCCAAGTCAAAATCCACTGCCGATTTCATCGGCTGCTTCACGCTAAAGTAGAACTTGATTTTGGGCTCGGTGCCGCTGGGGCGGGCTGAAATCTTGCTGCCGTCTTCGGTGATGAACTGGAGCACGTTGGAGCTTTCCAGGCCGGTTTCGGTTGCGATGCCGGTATGCAGGTCGTGGATGCGGCCGGTTTTGTAGTCGCGGATTTCCACCACTTGCAGGCCGGCGATGGTGGCGGGCGGGTTGGCGCGGAGGCCGGCCATCATTTCCTGAATTTCTTCGGCGCCGCGCTGGCCTTTTTTGGTGAGGGAAATCAGGTCCTCGACGTAGAGGCCGTAGTGGGCATACATCTGCACCATTTCCTGGTAGAGGGTGCGGCCTTGGTCTTTGGCCACAGCGGCCATCTCGGCAATCAGGGCGCAGGCCGACACGGCGTCTTTGTCGCGCACGAAGTCGCCGATGAGGAAGCCGTAGCTTTCTTCGCCACCACCTATGTACTTCTCCTGGCCTTCCAGGTCGCGGATGAGGCCGGCGATGTACTTGAAGCCGGTGAGGGTCTGGTAGCTTTTGACATTGTGCTGGCGGGCAATGTCGCCGAGGATTTCGCTCGTTACGATGGTGTAAACGATAAAATCCTGGGGCGTGGACTGGCCGGCGCGGTGGCGGGCACTCAATAGGTAGTAGGTGAGCAGGGCCGCGGTTTGGTTGCCGTTGAGCAGCACCCATTCGCCTTTGTCGTTTTTCACGCCCACGCCCACGCGGTCGGCGTCGGGGTCGGTGGCCAGCACGATGTCGGCATCCTGGACCTGCGCTTGGTCGAGGGCCAGCTGCATGGCGCTTTTCTCCTCGGGGTTGGGCGATTGCACGGTAGGGAAGTTGCCATTGGGCGTGGCCTGGGCCTCCACAATGCTCACGTTGCTGAAGCCGAACTCGCGCAAAAGGCCGGGCACCAGCGTGATGCCGGAGCCGTGAATCGGCGTGTACACAATCTTCAAATCGTGCTGGCGCTGAATGGCGGCCGGGTCGATGCTGAGTTGCCGGGCCTGCGCAAAATAGAGGGCATCTACGTCAGCGCCCACGCTGATGATTTTCGACGGGTCGGCCTCAAATTTTACTTCGCCAACGCTGGTGATTTTGTTTACTTCGGTGATGATGTTTTTGTCGTGCGGCGCCACTACCTGCGCGCCGTCGTTCCAATACACTTTATAGCCGTTGTATTCCTTGGGGTTGTGCGAGGCCGTTATCACGCAGCCGCTCTGGCACCCAAGCTCGCGAATGGCAAACGACAACTCGGGCGTAGGCCGCAGGGCGTCGAACAAGTAAACGGTGATGCCGTTGGCCGAGAAAATGCCAGCGGCAATCTGCGCAAATTCGGCGCTGTTGTTGCGGCTGTCGTGGGCGATGGCCACTTTAATATCCTGTCCGGGAAAGCTCTGAATCAGATAATTGCACAAGCCCTGTGTGGCCATGCCCAGCGTGTAGCGGTTCATCCGATTGGAGCCCGGGCCCATGATGCCGCGCAGGCCGCCCGTACCAAATTCGAGGGTGCGGTAGAAGGCATCGGTGAGCTGGTCGTCCTGCCCGCTGGTTTGCAGCTCGCGGATGGCAGCTTGCGTGTCGGCGTCGTAATCGGGGGTGAGCCAGGTGTTGATGGTTTGCTGGATTTCGGGGGTAAGGGCCATGAGAAAGAAAAAGGGTGTTGGAGAACCGAAGTACGGGCGTAAAGAAAAGAAGATTGCAAAAAACGGCTACAAAGCGCCAGAGTTGTGGGCGCTGCCTTCTGCCACGGTGCCGGGGAGCGGCTTAGCTACTGAATTTCAATTTTTCGCGAAAAAGCCCCGGCCGATGATTCTACGCGCAGCAGGTATAAGCCGGCCGCCAGGTGGGCCACTGGTAGTTCCCGGCTGCGGCTGCCCGCTGGCAGGCTGGCCACCGCCACCGTGCGGCCCCTGGCATCCTGCAGCTGCAAGCGCAGCTCGCCGGTGCTGGCCGTGGGCCGCTCGATGCGCAGAAACTGGTGCGCGGGGTTGGGCGAAATCTGGAAGCCCGCCGCCTCAGCGGTCGCGGCTGCCGTGACGACAATTGGGGCGAGCCAGCTGCTGGTGTTGAGCTCATACAGCCGCTGCGGCACCGTAACGATGCCGGTCAGCCGCTCATTCGACACAAACACGCGGTGGCGGTCTACGAAGCACAGGCCTTCGGCCTGGCCGATGAGCAAGGCGCTGGGCAGCTCAATGCGGCGCTTGTTGCCCTGGAAATACTGCGTGTTTCGAAAGTTGGACAGCAGCCAGAGGAAGGTGGCGCCGGTGCTCAGGTTGTAGCCTAGTAAGGCTGCCGCTGTGCCAGTAGGGTTGAGGTCGGCGGCCGTGATGAGGCCGTTCACGGCAAACGTGGCCTTGAGGCGAGCTACGTGGGTGCCGGGCTCGGCCGGGATAGTATAGTACTTAGTGCGTAAATCAGCCCAGTTTTTGGTGAACAGATGCAGCGAGTCGTTGGCGTAGAAGAAGGCTTCGCAATCGAAATTGTGGTTGTTGGTGCCGGGGCTGAAATTGGTTTGGTCGGGGTAGCTAAACGCAATGGCTTCGGCGGCCACCGTTTCGGTAGCGCCCGGCCCGATGGCAGATTTGCGCACCCTCAGCACCCGCAAATCGCGCCGGTTTCCGTTGTTATTGCCCACGTCGCCAATGTATAGGTACTGGGCATCGGCCGCTATGTCTTCCCAGTCCACATTGCCGAAGTTGCTGATGCTCACTTGCTGCAGCACGTTGCCGGTGGTAGAATCTACTTTGAACAGGATGGGCTGGTTGCCGCTGTCGTTGAAGGTCCACAGGCTCTGGCTGGAGTATTGCAGGCCCGAGCTTTCGGGCACGGCGCTGGCCAGTGGCGTTTTAAGGGGCAAGGCGGCGCTGGTAACTGCGTATTGGCAGGAGCCATCGTTGATGATGGCGGCGGGGTTGTAGTTGGTGGCACGCGGGTCGGGGCAGCCGGATTGCGCACGGGCCGGGCTGAAGCCTGCCACAAAGGCCAGGAGGAGCAGGAAATGAGTAGCTGTTTTCAACATGCCAAACAAAAAAAGTGCATCCTGCTGAGTGGAGCTGAACAGCAATCTGTTATAAAAAAAGCACCTCTCCCGTTTCGCCTGTCATCCTGAGCTTGCGAAGGACCTTCTCACGATAGAACAGTCGTTCAGACGTGAAAAGATGCTTCCTTCGTCAGCATGACAGGCGAAACGGGAGAGGTGCTTTGGCGCCGTTCAGCAAGGCGTGCCGGGGCTTCCTCTTAAACTGGCAACGCTACAGGTTGCCGCGCAGGGCCTGCTCGCGCTCAATGCTCTCAAACAATGCCTTGAAGTTGCCTTTGCCGAAGCTCTTGGCGCCTTTGCGCTGAATGATTTCGTAGAACACGGTGGGCCGGTCTTCGACGGGCTTCGTGAAAATCTGGAGCAGGTAGCCTTCCTCGTCGCGGTCCACGAGCAGGTTCAGTTCCTTAATGGAAGCGAGGTCCTCGTCGATGGCACCGATGCGGTCGAGCAGGTCGTCGTAATAAGTGCCGGGCACCGAGAGGAACTCCACGCCGCGGCGGCGCAGCTCAGTCACGGTGCTGCGTATGTCGTTGGTGGCAATGGCAATGTGCTGCACGCCGGGCGAGTGGTAGTAGTCGAGGTATTCCTCAATCTGCGACTTTTTCTTGCCTTCGGCGGGCTCGTTGATGGGGAACTTCACGTAGCCGTTGCCGTTGCTCACCACCTTGCTCATCAAGGCTGAATATTCGGTGCTGATGTCTTCGTCGTCGAAGGTGAGCAGAAGCTTGAAGCCCATTACGTCCTCGTAGAACTTCACCCAGGTATTCATTTCGCCCCAGCCCACGTTGCCTACGCAGTGGTCCACGTGCAGCAAACCCACTGGGTTGCCTTGTGGCACAGCGCTGGATTTGGCCACGAAGCCCGGCATGAAGGGGCCCGTGTAGTTGGTGCGCTCCACGAAGGTGTGAACGCTCTCGCCGTAGGTGTAGATGCCGGCCAGCGTGACGGAGCCATGCTCGTCCTCAATAGTATAGGGCTCGAAGGCCACGCGGGCGCCGCGCTTGGTGGTTTCCTCGAAGGACTTGCGGGCGTCGTCGACCCACAGGGCCATCACCTTCACGCCGTCGCCGTGCTGGGCCACGTGGCGCGTAATGTCGGAGTCGGGCAGGAGGGAGGTGGTGAGTACCAGCCGGATTTTGCCCTGCTGCAATACGTAGCTGGCGCGGTCGCGCAGGCCGGTTTCGGGGCCGGCGTAGGCCACCAGCTCATACCCAAATGCCGCCTGGTAGTAGTAGGCCGACTGTTTGGCATTGCCGACGTAGAACTCAACGAAGTCAGTGCCTTTCAGCGGAAGGAAGTCCTGGGCGGGTTGGGCCAGCACTTCGGGCGAGGTCATGGTTTGCATGGGTGGGAAGGGGAGAATTACGGTGGAGATTGGTTGGGGTAAAATTACGGGTTCCGGCAGAATTCAGCCGGTGCTAAAAAAAATGATAGGCGGCCGCGGCGCGTGTTTAGTAATTCATTCCCATTTTTGTGCCCAATCATCTGCCTTAGCGCCCCATGAATACCGAAGAATTGAACCGCGCCCTCGTGGCCCTGATTGAAAAGAAAGCCGAGCTGCACACCCTCACGTACGACGACGCGCGCTACGACGACGTGGAGGAAGCCCTGCACGACCTGGAAGACGACTTCAACGACGAGTACGGCGACTTCCTGGAGTCAGCGCTCGACAAGGTGCACACCGACCTGAAATCGGACACCGACGTGCTGCTTCCCACGGCCTACCTGCCCAGCACGCCCGGCTCCACGCCCTCGCCCAAAGAAGGCGTTTGGGTTGATTCGGAGAAGTACCCCGGCAAAGAAGCTCGTATTACGCTTATACCCAATCCCGTGCGCATCATGCTTACCGTAGGCAAGCAGGTGCAGCAGGAACTGTGGAAAGCGTAGGAAAAAGCTTCATACAAACAGCACACCGCTGTAGCAATTAAGAACGTCATGCCGAGCGCAGCCGAGGCATCTCGCTTGTGGTAGTAACTCAATCGATTGGATTACTACTCACTCCACGCGAGATGCCTCGGCTCCGCTCGGCATGACGTTCTTTCCTTTCCGTTCTTTTCTATTCAAATACTATGCTCTACCGCATTGCCGAAGCTGCCGACTGGCACCATGCGCAGCAAACCGGTTTCTTCACCAGTGCCGACCTCGCGGCCGACGGTTTCCTGCACTCTTCGGAGCCACACCAGATTCTGGAAACAGCTCGCCGGTACTATGCCGGGCGGGCTGATTTATTCTTGCTGGAATGGGACGAGGAAGTTCTCGCGGCGAACAATGTGCGGGTGGAGCGGGAGTGGGTGGCTTCCCGCAACGAAGCCTTTGCCCACGTGTTCGGGCCAGTGCCGTTGGCGGCTGTGCGCCGCACGTGGCCCTTTGCCGCGGATGCGAAGGGCACCTTTTGCTTGCCGCCTGCTTTGTCGGGTAGCGGAGCGGCGGAGTGACGTTTTGCGGGCGTTATACTCGTCGCGGAGAGGAATGCGAACGGTGTAGAGATGCGAACCAGCGAGCCTCGGCGGTGGACCATGCCGAAACGGCGCGGCCCCGGAGACGCGATAGGTTATATTTTTTACATCAGCCACCAATTTTTCACATTCCTCTTCGCGGCTAGTATGGTACGCATTTTGTGATGAGCAAAAGAGGGTTGGGAGTCTCGATAATATAAAAATTGGATTAAAAAGCTAACCCGGACCGGGCCGGGTAGTTGGCTGTGGCTTCCAGCATCAATCAGGCACTGCTTTGCCCAACCTGGCTGGCTGTGCGTAGCTTTACTTAAACCGGCTGGTAATGCCCTTTTAGAAGTGGCCAGCCCCACTAAGTTCCGGTCTTTAAATGCGGTGTTTGGCTCTGCATTCTTACGGAAAGCCCGCCTACCGGGTCGCCCACTTATTTGCTCCTCTATGCCCGCAGAGCTACCGTATCCTGCAGTATTCAAGTCCTGTATTTCACGCCTGCCACATGCCAAGCCCGAATCACCGGTTCGCGGCTGGACCCCCGCCAGGCGGGTAAAACCGGCTGCTGGTTGGCTACTCACGCTGGTCTTCCTGCTGGTGTTGCTAAGCGGCGCGGCCACCGCCTTGGCGCAGACGGCGCCCTTAGTATGCAGCCGGGACAATCAGTTCATCAACAATTGGTATTTTGGCTATAAGGCGGGGTTGGACTTCAACTCGGCCTCGAACGCCGCTCTGCCCTTGGTGCGCTTTGATAGCCAGATGGACGCGCCAGCTGGCTCCGGGGTGATGTCGGGCGACAATGGTAGCCTGCGCTTCTACAGCAACGGCGAAGCTGTTTGGGGCAGTAACCATGTTGTTATGAATAACGGCAACGGGCTGGATGGTAACCGCTTGACTACCGACGGCCCCGTTGCCATCAAGAAACCAGGCAGTCCAGCAACTGTTGGTGGGCCAACGAGCTATTACCTGTTCACCCAAGATGCGCAGGGCGGGCCCAAAGGACTGAGCTATTCGGAGATTGTCATTCCAGCAGGAGGGGGGCAGGGCGATGTGGTGGCCACTACCAAAAACACGCCCTTGGCACGCGGCACAGCTGAGAAGATGACCGCTGTGCAGCATCGAAATGGCTGCGACATCTGGATTATTGTGCACGGCTTCGGCAATGGTTCTGCCGGGCCCACCGACACGGATAACCGAGGCGACGCTTTCCTGGCATACCAAGTGACCCCTACCGGGGTTAACCCGCCAGTGATTTCGCCCATTGGAGCGCGGCACGCCGGCCCCCAGGGGTATCGGGGCCAAATGACAGCGTCGCGCGATGGTGAACGGCTAGCGGTTGCCCGCTACAGTGAAACGCCGGGCGACAACAGCAGCAGCGTCGAGCTGTTTGCCTTCAATGCCGCCACGGGCATGGTCAGCGACCGCCGCCTCATCGATAGCGGGGCGGGGCGTTACTATGGCGTGGCGTTTTCGCTGAGCCGCAGCCGGCTCTTCGCCACCGTCATGAACCCTCCCCGGCTACTGCAATTTGATTTGACGGTCGCCAACGTGCCGGGCAGCAGGCAGGACATTCTGCTCAAGACCTCCGCCGACCTGGGCTCGCTGCAGGCGGCGCCCGATGGCAAGATTTACGTGGCCCGCAACAATCAGCCCGCGCTGGGCTTAATCAGCTTCCCCGACAGGTTGGGTGCCCGGGCCCGCTATGCCGACGATACCCTGCAGTTGGGCGGCCGCCTGAGCGGCCTGGGCCTGCCCAACTTCAACCAAAGCTCTCTGCTGCAATTGGGCTTCTCGTTCAATTTCACAGGCTGTCAGGAGATTACCTTCCAGGCCAACTCGCCCTTGCCCAACCCGGATTCTTACACCTGGGTATTCAAGGATAAGGCAGGAACCGTTCTGGGCACTAGGGCGGGGCAACAAACCGCATTCACCTTCCCGGCAGCTGCTGGCTTCTACGATTTAACATTAAGTATCAGTAAATCGTGTTTTTGCCGCGAGATTACCGGTAGCATTTTCTTGCCCGGCCGTCCTATCCCGGGTATCATCGCTGCCTCCCAAACACTATGCGCTGGTGCGGAAGCTGCGCCGCTTACGAGCACGTCCCCGGCCACGGGCGGCGTCGGTGGGTTTGCCTATCAATGGGAGTCATCGCCAAACGGCACAACCTCATGGACGAGCATCCCCAACGCCACTAGAGAGGAATTTGCTCCCGGCTTGCTCACCGCCACCACCTACTACCGTCGCGGCGTGAGTTCCGGGCTTTGTGGGCCTGAATTCACGAATACAGTCGAGCTCACCGTGCTACCGACGCTGAATCCAGGCAGCATTGCCGCCAGTCAAACCATCTGTGCTGGAACCGAGCCGGCTGCACTCACCGGCCCTGAAGCCACTGGCGGTGGGGGCCCGGGCAGCTACCGCTACCAGTGGGAAATCTTGATAAATGGCATTTGGGAGAATGCCCCTGGTGTATCCAATGTGCGGACTTACCAGCCTGGCCCGCTCAACACTACCACTTCCTACCGGCGGCGGGTGACGTCGGGCACCTGCCCCACGGCGGTGTCCAACGCCGTCGAGGTGCGGGTGCAGCCCGCCGTGACGCCTGCCGTGACCCTGGCGGCCCCGCTCGTGCAGTGCCCCGGCACGCCCCTGACCTTCACGGCCGGGGCCAGCAACGCGGGCCCGGCGCCTACCTTCCAATGGTTCGTCAATAACGTGGCCGTGACCAGCGGGCCCACGTTCACCAGCAGCACGCTGGTGACCGGCGACCAGGTGCGGGTGGCGGTCACGCCCTCGACCGGGCTGTGCAGCACGGGCCCGGCTACGGCCACCGTCGCGGTGACGCGCACGCCCACACCGCCGCCCACGCTCGCCATTGCCGTGCAGCCAAACGGGCGGGTGTGCCCGGGCGACCCGTTGACCTTCAGCATAGCGAGCGTAACCGGGGCAGGCCCGGCGCCCGAGTACCAGTGGCAGGTCAACGGCACGGACGTGGCCGGGGCGCGGGGGGCGGACTTTACCAGCACGACGCTGCGCGACGGCCAGACCGTGACGCTGCGTCTGCGCACGACCAATGCCTGCGGCCAGGCTGCGATGGCTGTTTCCAATGGCATTACCGTGCGCGTTTTGCGGCCGGTGGTGGATGCCGGCCCCGATAAGGAGGTTCTGGCCGGCACCTCCGTGCTGCTGGAAGGCCGCGCCGACGGCAATTACCCCGTGACCTGGACCCCGAGTACGGGGCTTACTTTCCCTGGCAACGACCCGCTGCGGCCCCGGGCGGCGCCCGACGTGACCACCACCTACACGCTCACCGGCGGCACCGGGGACTGCGCCTCCTCCGACCAGGTAATAGTGACCGTGCGCCCGCAAATCCGCATCCCCAGCGCCTTCACGCCCAACGGCGACGGCCGCGACGACACCTGGCAGATTGAGTTCATCGAGCAGTTCCCGGAAAATACCGTGAACGTGTTCAACCGCTGGGGCAACCGGGTCTTTTCGGCCACCAACTACGGCCGGGCCAACGAGTGGAAAGGCGACATCAACGGCGTGCCCGTTCCGGTCGGCACCTATTACTACGTGGTCGTGACGAAGGGCCCGCTGAGCCGCTCCTACTCTGGCGCGCTAACGGTTCTGCATTAACCAACGCGTCGCGCGGAGGCCGGCGGAGCCGCCCCGCCTGCTTCTTCCCCGACAATTAGGCACCGAATGCCATGAAAACAGCCCTCCCTTTGCTGCTGCTCCTGCTGCTGCTGGCGGCCGCGCCGGCCCGGGCCCAGCAGCAGGCGCAGTACAGCCAGTACATGAACAACAACTACATCCTGAACCCCGGCGCAACCGGCGTGGAGGATTATATCGACGTCAAGTTCAGCTACCGCACCCAGTGGACGGGCTTGGAGGGCGCGCCCAAAACCTACTACGCCAGCGCGAGTTCCTCGCTGGGCAAGTGGCGCAGCACCCCCAAGCGCACTATCCGGGACCGGCGCCGACCGTTTCATGCGGTGGGCGGCATCGTGTACAAAGACGAAACCGGCCCCACGAGTCGGACCAGCGCCCACCTGTCCTACGCCTACAATTTGCTGCTGACGCCCGATTTGCGGCTGGCGCTGGGCGCGTGGGCCGGCATGCAGCAGTTTGCCGTCGATGGGCAGCAGCTGCGCTTCTTCGACCCCACCACGGTTGCTCCCAGCGCCGCCTCGCGGGTCCTCGACGGGACGGTGGGCGTCTGGATGTACAGCTCCAAATTTTACGTGGGTTTCTCGGGGGCGCAGCTGTTGGGCAACCAGCTCAACTTTTCCTACGGCGCCAACCAACTGGGTGAGGGCACCGGCAACACCCTGAAGCGGCACTACTTCGCCACGGCTGGGGTGCGACTGCCCATCAACGATGATTGGTCGCTGGTGCCGTCGGTGCTGGTGAAGGCCGTGAACCCGGCGCCGCTCTCCCTCGACGTCAACGCCAAGCTCAAGTACCAGGACCTGCTCTGGTTCGGAGCGTCGTGGCGGGCCTTCGATTCGGCCGTGGCCATGATGGGCCTCAGCTACGAGCAATACACGCTGGGCTATTCCTACGACGCGGGCCTCTCCCAACTGGCCGGCTACAACGGCGGCAGCCACGAAGTGCTTGTGGGCTTGCGCCTCAAGAAAAAAGCCCAGGTGGTGTGCACCAACCGGTTTTGGTAGGGGAGGGCCCTCCTCGACAGTGGCTGTTGGCCTTTGTATTAATTCTTAAAAATATATTTGCCTAAACAGGAAGCGCCGGTATCGATGCAACCAAACGTCGCAATTCGGCATCTTCTCGAGAGAAGCACTTTCCTTTAGACTGGTCTTATGCTGCCTTTTTCCTCTCGCTCTTTGTTTGGGCTGGCCGTGCTAGGGCTCGCCTCCACTGCCTGTGCCCCCACTTATGAGCTGGGGCTAAAGCCAGCCCAGTCATCGGGTTTGTTTAAGGAGGGCCGGGAACAGGTGCTGGCCGTGGCCGACAGCGTAGAGGTTCGCTTAAGCTTTGTGTGCTACGAAGGCGCCCGAGTGGTATTCGAAGCCGAATACTACAACCCCACCAAGCGCAACCTGATTGTAGACCCGGCCGCGTTTCAGTACCAAGCCAGCCGCTTGGCTCCCGCGCCTGTACCCGAAGGCCAGAAGAAGGCCAAGCGCCCCAAGCCCCTGCCCGGCACGGAGGTGACCGCCGCCGTAGCGGCCGCCAGCATGGCGCTCCCGCTACCGCCCCTGCCGCCACAAGCCGTAGCGGCTTTCGACCCTGAACCCGAGATAACAGCATTGAAGGAACGGGCCGAAAAGGAAGCCATCAAGGCAGCCCGGATTGATTGGTTTGGCGTGGCTTTGAGCGTGGCCAGCATTGCCACGGATGTAGCGAGCATCACGAACAGCAAAGAAACCCGCGCGCAGTACGAGACCCGTGCCGCTATTCGCGATGCAGCGTTCACTTATAACTCCATTTCCAGCGCCACCAAAATCGGGCGCGCAGTAGCCGCCGAAGTAATGCAGGCCCGCGCCGCCGACCTTCAGGAGTATGCCCTGCGCAAGGTGACGCTGGAACCCGGCTATCGGGTGCAGGGCTACCTCTATTTCCCGCGCTACGACGCGGCCGATGGCCTGGTGGTGAAAGCCCCCGTGGGCAGCAACGCCGTGCCGCTGGAGTTTGTGCAGGTGCGGAGGCGACTGTAAAAAGCAACAAATCGGCACTGCTGCCCAGCGAATTTGCTTTGCCTAAATTCTCCTGTCTCCTGCGCCCGCCGGAATGGGAATTGCCCTGGCTAGGCCCAAATAGTGCGGAGCCGCCAACGGGGTGGGCAGGGCTATTACTTTCGTGGGGTAATTTGCGGGCAGTCCGTCATTATCAGCCCAGCATGCTTCCCACTTCCGCTTCCAATTCTGTTCTTTCCAAGCCTGATTACAGCGATGTGCCGCGCGGAAACACCCAGAAGAACGTCAATAGGGAGGTGTTGCGCATGGTGCTCGAACGCACGGGGTTGGCGCCGACCAGCAAAGTTCTGGACACCTCCTGCGGCGATGGGGAATTCCTCACGGCCTTGCGGCGCTACTGGCCCGCAGCTTCCCTCACTGGCTGCGACATCAAGCCCACTCCTCCCGCGGTGGCCGGCCTGCGCTACGAGCAAGTCGACCTGACCCAACCGTTTGATTTAACGGACAATGGCCAGCCATTCGACCTGATTACTTCCATCAGCGGGGTGATGATGTTTGGCAATACGCGCAGCTTCATAGAGTCGTGCGTGCGGCAGCTCCGGCCGGGCGGGGTGCTGTTGGTTACCAACGACAACGTGCTGGCTGTGCGCGACCGGCTGTCGTACTTATTCCTGGGCCGCGTGCGCCGCTTCAAGCTGCTTTTTAACCACGATGAGGCCATCACCCAGTTTGTGCAGCAGCAGGAGCTAAAGCGCCTGCTGGAGCGCAACGGAGTCGAGCTACAGGAGGTGGTGTATACTTCTTTTTACACCGAAGATTTACTGTTTCTGCCCTTCGCCCTGCTGGTATTTCCCTTCCAGTGGTTCTACCTGCGGCGCTTGCGCAACCACACGGGGCACGCGTTGCGGCAGCAACTATTCGGCTTCCGCTCGCTGCTGGGGCGGCATTACATTTTTCTGGGCCGCAAGCAGGGCAATTCCACCCTTTAGGTCCCCGCGCAGCAATTGCCAATTATAAGCAAAACGTCATGCTGAGCGCAGCCGAAGCATCTCTAATGCGTAACTAATCAAGGTTAGTTTTGAGGTAGAGATGCTTCGGCTGCGCTCAGCATGACGGACGAGTGCTTATGTATGAAGCAGGGTGGGTACTAGCAGCACCTGGTCTCTGCAGGTTTTGGTAGCCGGAGCCTAAACCAGCTCTGCCAATTCCAGCCACCGGCCTTCTTTCTGCTCCAGCTCATTTTCGAGCGCTTGCAGGCGGGCGCCCCAGGCGGCAAAATCCTGCGGAGTGCCCGCGCCGCCGTTGAGCTTGGCCGTGATTTCCTGCTTCTCGGTTTCCAGGGCAGCCATGGCTTTTTCAAGCTGCTCGTATTCCTTCTTCTCGGCGAAGGTGGCGCGGCGCTTGGCTGGGGCGGCAGCCACAGCGGCGCTGGCCACCACCGGAGCGGCGAGCTTAGCGGCCGCGCGGGCAGCTTTGGCAGCTTTTTCCTCGGCTTCGATGGCGGCTTCGGCTTCCCGCTCTTCAAGGTACTCGCGGTAGTCGGTGTAGTTGCCGGGGAAGTTGAGCACGGCCCCGCCCGGTTCGAGCACGAAGAGGTGCTCGGCGAGGTGGTCGAGGAAGTACCGGTCGTGGCTCACGATGAGCAGGCAGCCGGTGAAGTGCAGCAGGAAATCTTCCAGGATGTTGAGCGTGGCCAGGTCCAGGTCGTTGGTCGGCTCGTCAAGAATCAGGAAGTTGGGGTTTTTGATGAGCACGCGCAGCAGCTGCAGGCGTCGCTTTTCGCCGCCGCTCAGCTTGTTCACCAGCGTGTATTGCTGGGCGGGCGGGAACAGGAACAGGTTGAGGAACTGGCTGGCGGTGAGCACGTCGCCGTTTGCCAGCTCCACTACTTCGGCCACTTCCTTCACGATGTCGATGACGCGCTGGGTAGGGTCGAATTCCAGCTCGGTCTGGGTATAATAGCCGAACACGGTGTTCGTGCCCACGTCGATGGTGCCGGAATCGGGTTTCAGCTTGCCCGTGAGCATGTTGAGCAGCGTGGACTTGCCCGCGCCGTTGGGGCCTACCAGGCCAATCCGGTCCTTCTTTTTAAAGACGTAGCTGAAGTCATCCAGCACCACGTTGTCGCCGAATTTCTTGTTCAGACTGTCGGCTTCGATGATTTTGCCGCCCTGGCGGGTAGTTTTCACGCTCAGCTCAATCTGCTGCTTGTTGAGGTTGGTGCTGGCCTTCTCCTTAGTCACGTAGAAGGCGTCGATGCGGGCTTTCTGCTTGGTGCCGCGGGCCTGGGGCATGCGGCGCATCCAGTCGAGCTCCTTTTTGAAGAGCTGGCGCGCCTTTTCTACTTCCACGGTTTCGCGCATTTCGCGGTCGGCCTTTTTCTCCACAAAGTAGGCGTAGTTGCCCTGGTAGCGGTACATCTGGCCCTTGTCGAGCTCCACGATTTCATTGGCCACTTTGTCGAGGAAGTACCGGTCGTGGGTTACCATCAGCAGGGTAAGGCTGGGCGAGTTCAGGCGGTTTTCCAGCCATTCAATAGTGCTGAGGTCCAGGTGGTTGGTGGGCTCATCCAGCAGTAGTACATCAGGCTCTTCGATGAGCACCCGGGCTAGGGCCACGCGCTTGCGCTGCCCGCCCGAGAGCTGGCTCACGTTGCGCGTCAGCAGCTCGCCCAGGATGCCAAGGCGGCCCAGAATCTGCTGCACCTGGGCTTCGTAGTCCCAGGCGTTGAGGGTGTCCATCAACTCCATCACCCGCTGCAGGTCGTCGGACTTGTGGTTGGGGTCGTTCACCACGTGCTCGTAGTCCTTTATGGCCCGGAGCGTGTCGTTCTGGCTGGCGAAGATGGTTTCTTCTACCGTCAGGCTTTCGTCGAACACGGGCTGCTGGCCCAGGTAGGTGACCCGGATGCCCTTGCGCACGCTCACCAAGCCGGTGTCGGGGATTTCAAGGCCGGCCAGCACGCGCATGAGCGTGGTTTTGCCGGTGCCGTTGATGCCCACAAAGGCCACGCGCTGGCCTTGCTGCAGGCCAAAATTCAAGTCTTTAAAAAGCCAGCGGTCGGCGTAATTCTTCGAGATGTTCTCGGCGGATAACAAGTTCATAGGTTGCAAAGGTACGGCCCCGGGGGCGGGCGATTCGCCAGTTGTGGCCGGTTTGGGAGGATTTGGGCCCAACTGCCGTTAGGCTTTGTGAGACTTCGGCTTAGGACACAGACGGTGGTGCACAAATGGCTGCGAGGCAGCAGTTTACACAGCCGGCGCGTCAAGGGCTTCGTTTTGCCTTGTTTCTGTGTGCGGGCTGCAACTGTTTCTGCACTCTTTATTTTATTTCTATCAAAAGACAAGTTCCGTGATGAAAGTGCCCCAATTAGGATTTGTAGCGTGGTTTGCCTTGGTGTTGTTTGGCAGCAATGGTTTGGCCAATGCCCAAACTGCTACCCGCCAGCGGCCCGTGCAGGCCACACGGCCGGCGGCTTCGCGGTCGACTACTGCTGTCGCCCGGGCCGCCAAAAAGCGCTTGGTGTTCTTCGGCAACAGCCTTACGGCTGGCTACGGAGTGCCCACCAAAAGCAATTACCCGAGCCTGATTGCCCAAAAGATTGATTCTGCTGGCCTGAACTACACCGTAGTGAATGCCGGGGTGAGCGGCGAAACCACTGCGGGCGGCCTGCGCCGGGTAAGCACGGTGCTGGGCCAGCCCATCGACGTGTTTGTGCTGGAGCTGGGCGCCAACGACGTGTTCCGCGGCGTGCCAGTGGCCACCATTCGCGGCAACCTCCAGGGCATTATCGACGCGGTGCGGCGCAAGAACCCCCGGGCTCAGATTGTGATAGCGGGCATGCAGATTCCCGGGATGTTTGGGGAGGGCTACATCAGCGAATTTCAGGGCGTTTTCAAGGACGTGGCGACCAAGAACCGCGCCCTGCTCATTCCTTACCTGCTGGATAATGTGGGCGGCGTGCCCGAGCTAAACTTGGCCGACGGCATTCACCCCACCGCCGCGGGCTACCGCATTGTGGCGCGTACGGTTTGGAACACGCTGGCCCCGGTGTTAGGAGCAAAGGAAGAAGCTTCGCTTAAAACAAGTGTATTGTATTAAGTAAAGAATAAACTTCACATTTTGCTCCTCGTGCTGAAGGTCCAGGACGCCCAAAATCCATCAAGAAATGGATTTAATGGGTATTTAATTTGGTATAGCAACAATTATATACCTTTGAGTGTTAGCTTTGAACAATTTTAGTGTTCAGAACTACGGATGGGTTTGCCAGAGGCAAGATGCCAACTGTTTTTCTGTCTGCCATTTCTGGCTCTAGGCTTAACATTCTCTCTACTTGAATTATTGCTTTCTTCTCCTGCTGACCTTCGCCAAGCCGTTGGCGCTTTTTGCCTCTGCCGCTGCTCCGGGTCAAACAGCGGTTCAGTCTCCTCCTCCTCTCGCTGGCAGTGCGCCGCCTGCTGCTGCACATTCGAGCAAAGGTGCAGCGCGAACTACTTTGGGAAGCACTGTGCGCCTGACGGTTACTTTCGCTACGGCACCGGTCACCGCAACGGCCCGGCTGGCACCTACCTTGTATAACAAGGCGCGGGTCCTGAATTTTGAGGAGGATGATTCGCCGCAGACCATTTTTACGGAAGTTTACCCGTTGTTTCATGGGGGCGTGGCTCGCAACGGCGAGCTTTGCCCTGGGCTGCGCTACACCGATGGCTGCAACAACAGCCGGCCCTACGTGGGCGCAGTGGCCATCAACGGGCACAACACCTACAACAACACAGTGTGGCTGGACCCTGGTCCGAATCACGACGCCGGCAAACTGGTTTGGTCCCAGGCGCAGCAGTTGCTCGACCACGGCTGGGATATTGAAAACCATTCGGATTGGCACACCGAATTCGTTCCGCTCCCCGCTCAGCAATTGGCATCTTTGGACGAGCTGATAGCCAGCCGCCTGAAGGGCTACCGGCCCTCGGTGCATATTGTGCCCACCAACTACGCCGGCTACCCCACAGCCGCCTTCAACGCCGGCTATGTGGCCGTGTCTAGCGCCAGCCAGGGCGATAATTTACCCATGTTCAATGCCTGGGATGAAAAGCGTGTAGCCTTGAGTGCGCTGCCAGTTTCTCCTACTCCATTTGTGTTCCGGCGCTACAGCGCCGATGCCAGCAACGGCGAATCAGCACAAACTCTGCTGACCCGGTTGAAAGCTGTTAGCGATGCCCTGATGGCTCCCGGCAATCCGGCTTCGGAGGTGTATGTGCAGCGGGTTTTTGCCCATGCCATCAATTTTAATGTGCTGCGCGACTGGATGAACTACACCCAGTCCATTGCCGGAGACAAGTTGTGGGTAACCACTTTGCGCGAGATGGAAGAGTACCGCCGCGTGCGCAAAGAAGTGGTTAAACAGGAAGCCCTTAGCGGCAATACCCTAACGGTAGACCTTGACTACAGCGCCGTGGGGGCCAACATCCGCTTCCAGAACCTGACTTTGCTAGTCGATTCGCCCGGCACCATCACCGACATCAAAGTGACGGGCGCCGACAGCTCATCGTACAACGTGGCTACCAAGCAGGTCAATATTTTTCATACTTATCGGCGGGATATCGTGCCGCTGCCGGTGCAGCTTTCGGCATTCACGGCCCGGCGCGCCGGCGCCGGCGTCCAGCTAAACTGGCACACGGCCACCGAGCTGAATTCGCGTGAGTTTGAAGTGCAGCGTTCTGCTAATGGGGTGAATTTCAGCGTGACGGGCACGGTGCCGGCGGCGGGCACCACTTCCATGCCTCGCAGCTATTCTTTTCTGGATGCCTCGGTTCCTGCCAATACTAGCATGTATTACCGCCTCCGGCAGGTAGACACCGACGGAGCCAGCCACTACAGCCCCGTGGTGCAGGTAGCCGCGGTAGCTCCCCAAGGCATGCGGCTGTGGGTCGCGCCCAATCCCGCAACGGTTTCGGATGGTCTCACGGTGACCGTAGTAGGCGGCGAAGGACAGGTGCTGCGTGTGCAGCTGCTCGATGCACTAGGGCGCACCGTACGAAGCGAGGTGCTGCGGCCTACTAACGGGCAGCAGGATTTGCACTTGTCATTGCCCGAAAGCACCAAGGACGGTGTGTACATATTGCGCGTGGTTGGGGCGCAGCAGCTTCTGCAGACCCGGGTGCTGCTAACGCGGTAGCCCCCACCCGCGCGTTTACCGCCTAAGCTCATGGCTGAGCTTAGGCGGTAAACCAATTATGCAGTCCTTCCACCACGCAGTAGGCCGGTTAGCCTTCTCCGCGCAGCACTTCCAGTGGGGAGCGGCGCAGCACGTCGCGGCTGTTGAGCAGGCCAATACCGGCAGTGAGAGCAGTCACCAATGCCGCCAGCCCCAGCAAGGGCAAGGTGGCCGGCCCGAAGCCCACCTCAAACACGAACACGGCTAGGGCCCAGGCCGCCAGCACCGCCAAGCCAATGCCTGCCAGCGCGGCCAGCAGCCCCAGCAGGCCATACTCAACCAGTGTAATGCTAAGAATGTCGCGGCGGCTGGCGCCCAGCGTGCGCAGCAGCACGCTTTCGCGCACCCGCTGGTAGCGGCTGATAACCACTGAGCTACTAAGCACCAGCAGTCCGGTAAGAATGCTGAAGCCTGCCATGAAACGCACCACAAAGGAGATTTTGCCCAGAATGTCCTCCAGCGTTTGCAGTATTAGGCCCAGGTCGATGGCCGAGACGTTGGGGAACTCGCGCACCAGCGCCTGCTGCACGGCCGCAAGGGCCTCCGTGCCTTCGGTGTGGGTGAGCAACACGTGAAACTGCGGGGCCTTTTCCAAAACCCCGGCCGGAAACACTACCAGAAAGCTGGGCTGCACCTGGCTGCGGTCGACTTCGCGGGTGCCGCCCACTATGGTGCGCAGCGGGGCGCCCTGCACGTTGAAATCCAGAGTGTCGCCCAGCTTTAGCTTGGCACGCTCCAGGTAGCCGTTCTCGACCGAGATAAGCGGGGTGCCGTCGGCGTCTAGGGCAGGAATTTTGCCGAGTACCAGCTTTTCCGAAGAGTTCAGCGTGTCGCGGTAGGTGACGCGGTACTCGCGAGTGAGCACCCATGGCGGTACCCCATTCACGGAGTCTTTCTTAATTTCCGAAACCCTGCGGCCGTTGATGGACGTCAGCCGCATCGTGACGATGGGCACGCGCTGCAGCACCGGCAGCCGCTGCGTCCGGAGCAACTCTTCTACGCCGGCCTGCTGCTCGGGCTGAATGTCAAAAAGCACCAGGTTGGCTTGCGACTCTTTGGAGGCCAGCTGCACCCGGCCCAGCAGCAGCGCTTGCGAGAGAAAAAGGGTGGCAAGCAAAAACGTGCCCAAGCCTATGGAAGTGACCAGGGTAAGCGTCTGGTTTTGTGGCCGATATAAATTGGCCAGGCCCTGACGCCATACGTAGCCCCAGCCAACCGGGAAAAAGCGGCGCACCAGCGCCATGAGCAAGCGGCCCACGCCGGCCAGGGCTGCAAAGGCCGCCAGCAGGCCCGCCCCAAAGCCCAGGGTGAGCTTCCAGTCGCGGGTTTGCGAGTAGGCAAATCCCAGAATGAATACCCCAATAATGGCCATGACCACCCCGCGCACGGGGTCGGGCGTGGCCGTATCGTCTTCAAAGGCCACGCGCAGCACTCGCAGCGGCGACACGCGCCGGATGCTAAGCAGCGGCAGCAGCGCAAAGAGCACCGCCATCAGCAGGCCGGTGGCGAGGCCCGTGAGCACCGCCGGCCACGACACGCTCACGGTGATGGCCACCGGGAGGAAGTCGCCCAGCACCCGTGGCAGCAGGCCCTGCACGGCCGCTCCCAGCGCAGCACCCAGCATCGCGCCCACTAGCCCCAGGCCGGTGGTTTGCACTAAATAAATGAGCAAGGCCTGGCGTCCGCTGGCACCCAGGCAGCGCAGCACGGCCACGGCGGCCAGCTTTTCGCGCACATACAAATTGACGGCGCTGGCCACGCCCACACAGCCCAGCAGCAGGGCCACGAAGGCCACCAAGCTCAGGTAGCGGGTGAGGTCGGCGAAGGAGCGGCCAATCTGCTTCTGACGGCTGGCCACGGTATCGGTGTCGATGTCGGCCTTGTCGAGGCGAGATTGCAGGGGTTTGATGGCTGCTTCCACGTCGACCCCGGGAGCAAACCGGAACGAGCGCCGGTACTGGACCCGGCTGCCTTGCTGCACCAGGGCCGTAGCGGCTACCAGCGACTCGGGAATAAAAACCGTGGGCGCCACCGCCGTGCTGATGCCGGTTTGGCCCGGCGTTTTTAGCACCCGGCCAATGATGGGCAGTGTGACCTTACCAATCTGTACCGAGTCGCCGATTTTGGCGTTGAACTGAGCTAGCAGCACGTCGTCGACTAAGGCGCCGGGCGCGGCACCCGGCTGCGAAAAGCGTTCGGCCGCCGTGCGGGGCTCGGTTTGCCAATCGCCGTAAAAGAAGCCGCCGTCGCGGGCGCGCACCTGCACCAGGCGCACTCCGCGGCCGGGGCGAAACTCTACCAGCGAGGCAAAAGCTATTTCCTGCGTGCGGGCCGTGCCAAGGCTATCCAAGGCGGGCTGTAGGTTTTGGGGAAACCGCCGGCCACCGGATGAGAGCACCAAGTCGGCCCCGACCAGCTCCCGCGCCTGCTCGTTCACGCTCAGGGCCAGGTTGTCGCCAAATGAACGGATGCCCACGAGGGCCGCAATGCCCAGGATGATGCTGGCCATGAACAGCAGCAGGCGCGCCCGGCTGCGGCGGCTGTCGCGCCAGGCCATGCGCAGCAGCCAGCCCAGGCCCGGCCGGGCGGTAGGTTGGGGCTTAAGCACTGGGCTGGGCATAAGTCGTATTTACGTAATCGGCGAGCACGGCACCGCCGCGCAGGCGCAGGGTGCGCTGGGTGCGGGCGGCCAGCTCCAGGTCGTGCGTCACGAGCACCAGGGTGGTGCCAGCTTCGCGGTTCAGCTCAAACAGTAGGTTGACCACCCGCTCGCTGGTGTCGGGGTCGAGGTTGCCGGTGGGCTCGTCGGCGAAGAGCAGGGCGGGGCGGTTGGCAAAGGCGCGGGCCAGCGACACGCGCTGCTGTTCGCCGCCCGAGAGCTGAGCCGGGTAGTGCTGGGCCCGGTCGGCCAGGCCCACGCGGTCGAGCAGGGCCAGGGCAGTTTTGGACGCCCCGCGCTGGCCCCGCAGTTCGAGTGGCACAAGCACATTTTCCAGGGCCGTGAGGGTGGGCAGGAGCTGGAAGTTCTGGAAAATAAAGCCCACGTGCTGGTTGCGCACGGCGGCGCGCTGGTCTTCGCTCAGGTTGTCGAGCTGAATGCCATTGACCCACACGCTGCCTGAAGTAGCGCGGTCGAGGCCGGCGCACAATCCCAACAGGGTGGTCTTGCCCGAGCCCGACGGGCCCACAATGGCAAAAGTGTCGCCCGCCTGGAGCTCAAAGCTCACTGCGTTCAGAACGGTGAGTTCGTGACCGGCGCTGGCGTACGTTTTGGTGAGGTTATCGACTCGAAGAATGCTCATGCAACAGATAAAAATCAAGAATGTGGTTACTGGGTAGCCCCTGGGCGCACGAGGTGCTCGGGCCCATTGCGGCTGCTCGGCAACAGAATCGGAGAGGGGCGGGCACGCAACCGGGCCGCTTGTCGTTCGTTACGAGTACAGAAGACGCCAAAACCGGCGCTATGTTTTCCGCTTTTCCGGGTTTGTGCCCAAAATGCTCTCCATGAATTTCGTTCGCTTGTCCTTTGCCCTGCTGTTTGCCTTCGCCACGGGCGCCTGCAGTTCCGACTCTTCTACCGACGCCACCACTGCACAGTCTAAGTCTGCAACTGCCAAAGGCCCAGGCCTGCAGCAACGCAGCTCGGCCGGGAAAAGTGTGCTGTTTTTCGGCAACAGCCTCACCGCGGGCTACGGCGTCGAGCCCGAAGAAGCCTTCCCTGCCTTGGTCGGCAAAAAAATTGATTCGCTGGCCCTTGGTTACGAAGTTATTAACGCCGGCTTGAGCGGCGAAACCACTGCCGGGGGGCGCAGCCGCGTGGGCTGGGTGTTGCGCCAGCCGGTAGATGTGTTTGTGCTGGAGCTAGGCGGCAACGACGGCCTGCGCGGCCTGCCGCTCACCGACACCCGCCGCAACCTGCAAGCCATCATCGACACGGTGCGCCGCCGCAGCCCCAACGCCCAGATTGTGCTGGCCGGCATGCAGATTCCTCCCAACCTGGGGGCCTCCTACGCCGCCGATTTTAAAGCCCTCTATCGGGAAATCGCCGACAAAAACGAGCTGGTGCTCATCCCGTTTCTTCTGGAAGGTGTGGGTGGAAACCGTCGCCTCAACCAGCCCGATGGCATTCATCCCACGCCGGCGGGCCACCGCATTCTGGCCCGCACCGTGTGGACGGTGCTGCAGCCGCTGCTCGAAGCACAGGCTAGTGCCCAGCAAGCCGCCGATAGCGCGGCGCTGGTTACGCAAGAAGGCTAACAACCTGTTGGTTAGATTGCCGCTGCACCAAGGTGCAACGGTTGGGAAGCGAGTGGAGAATTAAATTACTCGCAGGCCGTTTACGTCTATCTCGTCGCGCAGCAGTTCCAGGTTGCGGTAGGTGAGGGGGCGGCCGGCGGCGGTGCTGAGGTCGGGCAAGGCGGCGCGGGCGGCGTCGAGGGTGAGCTGGGTAAACTTGCGCTCGCCGAGGTAGATGGCCACCGGGCGGCCCAGGCGACCATTGTGGTCGGCCAGGGCGTGGTCAATTTCGGCCAGGATGGTGCTCATAATAAATAGAGATGCAGAATAGGGTCGAAATATAGGAGCTTTTTGAGAAAACAGAAAGCTTGCTCCCGAAAAAGTTGCACTCTGATGCGGGCCACTCGGTGGCAGTGGGCAAGGCAACCATCAGGCTCGCCTACCTTTGCCGCATGATTACTGTTGCTTCTGCACCCGCCGTTTCGGCTGCGGCCCTGGCCAACCGGCCGATTGGCATGTTCGACTCTGGCATTGGCGGACTTACGGTGGCGCGGGCCGTGGCTCGGCGCCTGCCCCACGAGCGGATAGTGTATTTTGGAGATACCGCTCATCTGCCCTACGGCGACAAAAGTGCGGCCGCCATCCAGGCGTATTCCGTCAAAATATGCGACTTGCTGCTGCGCCAGCACTGCAAGCTCATCATGATTGCCTGCAATTCGGCATCGGCCGCGGCCTACGAGCTGGTGCGGGAGTACGTGGGCTCCAAAGCGCGGGTGCTGAACGTTATCGACCCCATTGTGGCGCACCTGGGCCAGGCGTACCCCGGCCGGCGAGTGGGCCTCATCGGCACCAAGCAAACCGTGAACTCTAACGTTTACAAGAAGAAAGTAGACGAACTGGACGCCGATGTGGACCTGCAGTCGCTGGCCACCCCGCTGCTTGTGCCCATGATAGAAGAGGGCTTCTTTCAGAACTCCATCAGCGACGATATCATCGGTACCTACCTGGGCAATGCCGCCCTGGCCGACATTGATGCGCTGGTGCTGGCCTGCACGCATTACCCGCTCATTAAAGACCAGATTGCGCGCTACTACGCCGGCCGCGTCGATGTGCTCGATGCCTCCGACGTAGTAGCGGCCGATGCCGAAGCCTATCTGGCCGCGCACGGCCTACTGGCCCCGGCCACAGCCACACCGCCAGCCCACCATTTCTACGTGTCGGATTTCACCCGGTCGTTTGAGGAAAGCACTCGGATATTCTTCGAGCAAAAAGTGCAGTTGGAGCATTACCCCCTCTGGGAGTAGGCGTTGTCCTCTTCCGGAATCCTTACAATCGACACAACTGCAGAGGCCTTTTTGCGGTAGCATGGCAGGCAAAAACCAGCAGAATACTTATAGTTTTTCTTCCAACCACAAGTATCCCGCCGCAAGCAGAAATAGCCCAAAAAACCAGCTCGCTGGCCAGGGCTCCAGCACGTTTTCCTGCGATAGGGTGCTTGCGGCCGGCATGGCCAGAGCCCGCGCCCCAAAAGCCTGCTGCCGTGCTTGCTGCTCGGGGCTTTGCCAGGCCGAATCCGGGTACACGTAAAAGTTATGAGTGGTGCGCCCGGGGCCACGCACTTGGTGCCAGCCCGAGGTAGCAGGCCAAAACTGCGCAGTGCTCCATTCGGGCAGGCGAGTATCCTGGCGCAGGGCGAGCCGCACGGGTGAGCCCGTTGGTAAGGCGGCCACGGTGGGCTGGCTTTCCGGGAGGGTGGCGGCAAGGTGCAGGGTGAGCGGTTGCGAAGCGCGGGGCCAGCGCGAACCGGTGTTCCAGGCGGCGGCTGGCTGGGCTGGGGGCACGGCGGCGGCCAGCAGCTGGTTCCAAAACGAAGAATACAGAGGGGCGCGGCCCTGCAATGCCCAACGGAAGGTTTCGGGCACCACCGAAACCACCACAAACCCCAGGCCCAGGCGGTGGCTGGCCGCTACCACCGCCTGGCCTGGTCCCGTAACCAACGAGCGCAAGCCCACCGCCGGGCGCAGCTGGGCCGGCAGGGCTGCCCGGGCTTCTGGCGGCGCATTGGGCCAGGTAAGAACCTGCGGCACAGCCTGGGCTGCGGCGCGGGGCACAATGGTAAACGCTGTGCGCCCGGGAGTAGCGCGGGGCAGGGGCGCTGCTTCGGCCAGCGCCAGCAAGCCAAGCCGCCCGGCACTGATGGCATTTTGTACCGCCTGTGTTTCCGCTGCCGTGAGGGCGGCCAGCGTGGGAGCATCGGCAACCAGCACTTTGTAGCGGCTCAGGAGGGCGGGCGTGAGCCGACTCAGCTCTTGGGCCGGTTGGTTCACAAAATCAGTTTGCACCAGGTTCCGGCTTACGGTAGTGCGCAGGGCCACGGGGTACTGCGCCTCGGCCAAGTGGTTCTTCAAGAACTTGAATTCGAACGCCGGCGTAGCAGTCAGCAAGAGCACGGCGGGCAGCTGTGAGGTGGTAATTTCTACCGGCAGTGGTTCGGCCGCGAGCAGCTGATTTGCCCGGCGCAGCTGCAGCTTATAAGTAGCAAGTCCAGCCGTTTTGGGCGAATAGCGGAGCTGAAAAGCTCCGGCACCTGTGGGCAGCGACACTGAGTCGCGCACGGTGCCGGCGGCGCTCAGGCACACCCAGGCTGGCTGGCTACCCTTGGGCGAAGCCACGGTGCCCTCCACCTGAAAAGTCTCGCCCAAGGCTACTTTCTGATTCCATAAAGCAGTGCGAAAGCCAAATGACTCAGGCGGAGCGTGCGCCTGCACCGCCACCTTGCCCAGAGCAGCTAATTCGGCGCCGGGCAGGCCGTGGCCCACCACGTGCACGCGGCGGAGTGCGGGCCGTTGCTCGGCCAGCGTGAGCAAGCTGGCCAGGGGCCGGGCCTTGGCGGGGGCGGGCTCGCTGCCATAGTACCACAGCGGAGTACCTGCACCCAGCCGCCGCAAAAGCTGCCGAAGCGTATCGGGCTGGTAGCCATCCGTGAGCAGAATGGCTTCGGCGCGGGCGGCAGGCCGCGAGCGCATGGGTGGGAAGGCCACCAGCCACAGCGCAGCCGCAGCCACCGCGCCGGCCACCATTCGCATTACCCGCTGCCGCTGCCGGGTGCGCCGCCACGCCCCAACCATCAGCCCGAGGCCGAGCAGGAGGCAGAACGCCAGCAAAACGTAATAACTGGTAGGATGAAGCGACGTGAATGGCAAAATGCTAGCGACTTAACTCTTGAAAATAGCTCCGTGCCAGGCGGTTGGGAGCGGGCGGAGCCTGGGGCGTGGGCGGGGGCGAGGCCAGCAGGTCGGTGAGGGCGCGCTCCACGGGGGGGCGGCAGGTGGCGCAAGCGGGCCGGCCCGCCCGCACATCGGCTACTAGTTCGCGCAGGGCGCGCAAGGCGGGCAGGTACACCCCGGGCCGTTGCAGGGCGGCGCCCGCCAATACCGCACCCGCCTGCTCAAGCAGCAGCGCATCGGCGGGTTTGGTTTGGTCGGTGGCCGGGGTTTGGGCCAGCCAGCGCAGGGCAGCCCGCACGGTGGGCTGAGTGGCCGGGGCCGGTAGGTTTTGTTGGTTGCGGGGCACGGCGGCGCCCGCCAAGTCGCCGGTGAGGCGCAGGGTGGCTTCGGGCAGCGGCTGGAGCACGAAGCCGGCTTTCTTGACGTAAGCGCGGGTTTGCTGCTGCACTTCCTTCAGGAGGCGCAGGGCCTTGTACTCATACGGCAGAGCCGCCGTGAGCTGGCCAGTGCGTAGGCGCAGCTCGGCCGCCCACATCTGGTCGAGCACCACGCGAAGCTTGGCTTTCACGGCAGGCTCCAGGAAGTCGGCGGTTTCGGAGTCGTCGTGCTTGTGAACGTAGGGTTCCATCAGCGCATCGGTTTCGGCGGTGGGCGAGGCTTGGGCCAAAGAGCCAGGCGGCGTGGCGTGGTCGTGGTTGTGACCTTCACCCGCGTGTTCGCCAGCGTGTTCACCCGCGTGTTCGTTGTGGTCAGCACCTTCGTCCTCATCCTCGGCTATGGGCGAATGCGGGGCGCTGGGGCCGATGCTGCCGCCCACCTCTTCGCCCATAAACTTGCCGTAGCGCAGGCGCAGCATTTGTTGGTCAGCGCCCAGGTTATTGGCGCGAGTGGCCACGGTGGCCGGGTCAAGCTTGGGCTTTTCGGCAATCAGTTTTTCGGTATCGATGATGGTTTGCCGCTGACTACGGAAGTAGGCTGGCGCTACCTTGACGCCCATGCCCACGTCGGCGGGGCTATCGGCCACGGCGGTGTCCTGCCACTGCACGAGGTAGGCATCGGTGCGCGAAGAGTGCCCGGCATTGTCGCGGGCCGAGATGTAGAAGTACAGCTCATCGCCGTAGGTGAGGCCAAGCTTGGGCAGGTTGAGCTGGCTGCTCAGGCTGGTTTGCGAAGGCTGACCACCCAGCCCCGCACTCAAATCGCGCCGCACTTCCCGGAATTTTACAGACTCGCCCTGGCCCTGGGCCACCGTAATCACCAGTTCAGCCCGGCTGAGGCCGTAGTCGTCGCGCAGGGTGGCGCGCACCAGCAACTCGGGCCGCATGCCAAATTCTACCAGGGTATAGGGCTTGGGCATTTGGATGCGAATGACTGGGGCTTGGTCGGGCCGAACGTCGATGGCGTAATCATCGGACACCGTGCCGGCGTAGCGCAGCCGATAAAGCGTAGAAGCCGCTAGGTTTTGTTCAGCGAAAAAGGAGCCTGCCTTCCCTGCTACTGGCTGCATGCGTAGGCGTTGCCGGCCTACTTCCACTTCGGGCACCGCGCGGCTGCTTCCGCTCACCTGCACCTGCCACCGCACCCGCGACCCCTGCGGGCATTGAAACGAGGCCTGGGCAGGGGCAAAGGCGGCTTGCCGGGTATAGGCTGGCGGCGTCACCAGCAGCTGCGTTGCGGCAATGCGGGCTGGCGTCTGGCCCGGCACAGGGGGCGGACTATTGGAAAAGCGAACCGCTACGTTGCCCGGCTTGGCCACCAGCGGCGAAGCAGTCGGCAGCCACCAGACCACCGCGCTGGCCAGCATCAGCAGTCCCGTTGCCAGCAGTGCGCTGCGGTAAGCCACAGGCAGGGCGAGAGATTTAGCGGCCCGCAATTCCTGCAGCCGCTGGGCTACCCGGCTCTGCTGCAGCTGTTCCAGCAGGTTGAGGCGCTCAGATGGCTGTAATAGCAAGCCAGTGCTGTCTTCGAGCGTGGGATAAAGCCGGTCGAGCCAAGTGGCGGTAGTAGCTGGCTGCACCCGCCGCAGCGGCCAGAGCAGCGCTGCTACTACCGCCAAACCCAGCACTCCCGCACCAGCCCAGGCCCATTGGGCGGCGGGCCAATGCCGGCTGAGCAATACCAAGAGCAGCGCACCAGCCGCCGCGGGCAGCAGCACGCTGCCCGCCCGCCGCCAGGCATAGCTGCGGCCCACCGCGCCGAGCAGCTGACGGGCCGAGGCTAGGCTCAATAATTGAGTATCGGCTACTGGTTGGCTCATGAAATTGAAGGCAAGGACTGGTTTGCGCGCCGATAAGCCAGCAAGCGTTCAAAAGCAAACAGCAGCCCGGCCGCCAGCACCAGCCAGGGCCGAAGGTCTGTTTGAAGAAAGGACTGCGGGGCTGCGGCTTGCGCAACGGTAGTCGTAGTTAGTTTTGCTCCTGCCGCTTGGCTGCTTAACCGGAGCTGCATGGGGTCGAGGGCACGTTGGTCTTGCAAGGCCAGTGCCTGGTCAAGGGCAGTGGGCGGCTGGCTTGCGGCATCGGTGCTTTCGGGTTGCAGCAGGGCAAGCAGGCGGGCTGGAAGGGCGGGGCTGTCGGCCAGCTCGCTCCAGATGGGGTTGAGCCGGGTGGCTAGGTGGTGGATAGCTCCCCGGCCCAGCAGTTGGCGCGAAAGCACTGGCCGCCCTTGGCCATCGGCCCAGAGCGGGTAGGAAGTACCACCAGTTGCCTCTGCGGGCAAGGGGCTGCGCCTAAAAATGGAAGCCGGGACTTCATCGAAGGTGGCCGTTGCCAAGCGCGCTTTGTCTGACCGACCCGGACCCACTGCTTCCTGCCACACCTGGGTGCCTTGGCCTACTGCAGCGCGCCAGTCCGCAGGCAAAGGGACATCAGCAAGCCAAAATAGCCAATCTGGCCGGTTGGTGGGGGCGGGCGGAGTGGAAGTAGTACTGATGACCATCGGCGATAGTAGGCCCGCGGCAGCGGCTCGCAGGCCGGCTTGCAAGTACCGCGCATCAGGCGCGAAGTCAGGGGTCGAATAAATGACCACGCGCACCGGGTTGGTGCGCACCGGTATAGCCGGCACGGCCTTGCCCGCTGACGATGCCCCAACCGGTTGGAGTTGGGCGCCCGCAGTCCCGGTTTCGAACCGAAAAGCAGGCAGACCGGTCAGCCGCACCGTGCCACCCGGCGCTGGTTTCTTCACGGACACCGGCCGGAATGTTGTCTGGGTTTCGCTGCTTTGGCCCAGCAGTAGGCGCAGGCTGTCGCCGCGTATGGCAGCGGCCTGCAACCAAGTTGCGGTGGCGGCAGTGGGCAGCATTTGCCAGTTGACTTCGGCCGGCAATGGAGACTGCGTGCCCTGAAAGTCTTGCATGGTAGCTGGCGTCAGCACGTACAGGGGCTGGCCCGAGAAAGTGCTGGCGGCCTGCCGCACCCGCGCCCACAGCACCCGCGACCCTGCCGGGCTAGTGGCCGCCAGCACTCGGGCGCTATCGCGCAGGCCCAGCGAATCGGCGCGCAAGGCAGCCCGCGAGGCCTTGGGAAAGCCAGCCGCCAGCCACCGCAGGGCGTAGCCGCGGCGACGCAGGGAGTCGATTGTGGGGCGCAGGGCCGCGAAGGCTGGCGTGCCCAGCAGCTCGGGGCTCACCAGCACCTGGCCGCGGCCAACTGGCTGTGGAACTCGCCACACCGGGCCCGCCAGGGCCACCGCCAGCACGACCAGCAGCGCCGAACGCAGCAGCAGCAGCCACAGCTGCTCGGGCTTTAGGTTGCGGAGCCGGCGGTTGGCGCCGGCCGCTAACCAGCGTAGGCTGCCCACTGCTACCTCGCGGCCGGGCCGGCGGTTCCAAAGATGAATAAGCACCGGCACTATCAGCCCAAGGAGGGCCAGCAAAGCGGCAGGCGTTAGTAGCGTGAACAAGGAAAGTGAGTCGGAGTAAAGTCAGGACATGGACACCCAAATGTCCCAACAATTGCAGGAAGGCCGGGAAGAATCCCAAACAGTCCTGCAAAGTAGCCATTCGCTCAGCTTTCCGCGCACTGGTTTGCCTTACTCATCATGCTGCTTCGGCCAAAAGGCAGCCGCTCAAATGCAGCCACCGGACGCCCACAGCATGCAGTGCGGCGGCCTACAAGCCGTCCAGAATGCCTCTCAAATCGCGCGCTTTTTCCAGGGTCTTGAATTCTGCTTGAAGCGACCGAATACGCACCCGGTCTTCGAGCTGCAGCTGGCTGCCAACTTGCTCGTAGCGGGCATTGAGGCGCTCCAGCACCAGGTTGGCACCTTCCCAATCGGTTTTTACCCAGCGCTTGTGGCTCACGCGGGTCGATTCGATGAGGCGGCTGTATAAGTCGGGCAGGGTGCTGGCCATGGCCCGGTTGATGGGGGCGGTGGTGTTGAGCAGCTTGCGCTGCATGTCGTTCACGGCGCTGCTGCGCTCGTCGCCCGCCAACGGAATTTCGATTACGGGGTGGCCGTTTTCGGCGGCCCAGGCTTTGTAGCGGGCTTTTTGGCCCAGGTACTCGCGGCGCGACTGGGCCGTGAGGGTATCGAGGGCGCCGTCCAGGCGCTTGGTCATGCGGGAGTAGTCAGTCTCAATTGCTGTCCAATCGAGTCGCACGGTCGCCATGTTCAGCTCCAACTTGTCGTCGACCCAGTTGCTGAAGGTGCGGAGTTCTTGTTCCAGGTTCATGGCTGGCGTTTTGGAAGTGGCCGGGGCCTTAGTGACAACCGGAGCCTTGGTGGCCGCGGCCGGCGCTTTGGTGGTTGGGGCCGGCGCTTTAGCGGCGGGGGCAGTTGCGGTGGGAGCAGGCGTGGTTTTCGGGCTAGTGGTCTGTTGGGCAAAAGCCGAGCTCGCCGCCAAAGGCAGCAGCAGAGCCGCCAGCGCGATGGGAAAAAGAATGCGTTTCATAAGTTGGTAAAAGAAAGCTATACGAGCGTCGGGCTAATAGACGCTGATAATGCTAGGCAATTTCCGGCCCAATTCCTGGTGCGCACCAAAAGCAGCATGAATCCCGCCGTTCAAAAACGGCTGCTTTTCGGCCGCTCAGCCGACGAAATCTGAACCTAGAGCGACGCGTTGCGGCGGCGGATGAACTCGCGCATGGCGTAGTCGAGCGGAGCGGCGGTGCTGAGCTGGTGGTAGTCGAAGCCCTGGCGGCGGGCGGCTTGGGCGGTGTCGAGTAGCCACTGCTGCAGCTGCAGCTGATAGGTCGGACGCTGCTGGTCGGCATCGAGCTGCATGGTGCGGCCAGTTTCCAAATCCCTGAAAGTGACGGCACCTTGGTAGCTGAAATTCAGTTCGTTATTGGCCATCAGGTGTAGCAGCAGCACGTCGCCGCTCACGGCCCGCAGCCGGGTGAGCAAGGCGTTAATCTCCGATTCCTCTTCGTACAAATCACTCACGCACACCGTGAGGGCGCGCTGGCGCCGGGCCGTGAGCGGAGCCAGCGTGGCGCTGTTGGGGAAGTTTCCGGTGGCTTCGGCCGTTTCTAGGGCGTGGTAGAGCCGGGGCAGCTGGCGGGTGTCGGCGCGGGCGGGCAGGTGGCGCAGCCCGGCGGGGCTAAGGATGGTCAGGCCCACGGCATCGCCCTGCTGTTGGGCCAGATAGGCCAAGGACGCGAGCAGCAGGCGGGCGTAGTCGAGCTTGGTGAGGCCGTTGTCGTCGCGGTGGTTCATGCTGGCGCTGGCGTCGAGCAGTAGGTGCACGGTCAGGCTGGTGTCGACCTCCGACTCGCGCAGGTAGTAGCGGTCCGAGCGAGCGGCCAGGCGCCAGTCGAGGCGGCGCAGGTCGTCGCCGGGCTGGTAGGGACGGTACTGGCTGAACTCCATGCCCGCACCGTGGCGGCGGCTGGCGTGCGCGCCATTCAGGAAGCCTTCGGCCGCCTGCCGGGCGGCAAGAGACAGGTTGCGCAGGCCGTGGAGTAGTTCGGGAGTGAGCAAAATTATTTCTCGCTGAGGTTCGCAGAGGTTTCCGCAGAGGGTATCGCTGAGGTTCGCAGTGGTCGAACTCCGCGCACCTCAGCGGAAACCTCTGCGAACCTCAGCGAGAATTTAAACTTTAACGGCTTTCAACAGCTCCGCCACGGCATCGTCCGCCGTCAGATTTTCCGCTTCGGCGTTGAAGTTCAGCAGTACCCGGTGCCGCAGTACCGGCGGAGCCAGCGTCCGAACATCATCCAACGTCGCGGCGAAGCGGCCGTGCAGCAAGGCCCGAGCCTTGGCGCAAAGAATAAGCGCCTGCCCGGCCCGCGGCCCCGCGCCCCAGCGCCCGTAATCCTTGATGAATTTCACTTCCGAAGTGGCCGGGCGCGTGGCCCGCACCAGGCGGTTCACGAAATCCATTAGCTCAGGACTGAGGCTGACCTGGCGCACCAGCTGCTGCAGCTGGCGAATGTCGGCGCCGCCCAGCACGGGCTGCACTTGCTGGCCGGCCGCGCCGGTGGTGCCGCGCAGCACGGCCAGCTCCTCATCGGCGGTGGGGTAGCCGATGCGCACGTACAGCAGGAAGCGGTCGAGCTGGGCCTCGGGCAGGGGGTAGGTGCCGCTCTGCTCGATTGGGTTTTGGGTGGCCAGTAGGAAGAAGGGCTTGGGCAGCGCGTGTTCGGTGCCGGCGTAGGTGACGTGGCCTTCCTGCATGGCCTCCAGCAGGGCAGCCTGGGTTTTGGGCGGCGTCCGGTTGATTTCATCGGCCAGCACCAGGCTGGCGAAAATGGGTCCCTGGTTGAACTTGAACGAGCGGTGGCCGGTGCCGTGGTCTTCCTCCAGCACCTCGGTGCCCAGGATGTCGGTGGGCATCAGGTCGGGCGTGAACTGGATGCGGCGGAAGGGCAGGTCGGTGGCCGCGGCCAAGGTGCGCACCAGCAGGGTTTTGGCCAGGCCGGGCACGCCTTCCAGCAGCGCGTGGCCGCCAGCCAGCAGCGCCACCAGCACTTCGTCGAGTACATTTTCCTGGCCCACAATAACCTTGGCAATTTCGGCTTTGAGCACTGGCAGCTTGGCCACGAGAGAGTTCACTTCTTGTTCGGTCATGTTGGGGTTTTGGTCGGCAGGAAAGGCCGTCATGCAGAGCGCAGCGAAGCATCTCGCTTGGGTTGGTAGTTCAATGACGCGAGCGAGATGCTTCGCTGCGCTCTGCATGACCTTTCTTTTTTAGTTCTCAGGTTAGGGCATACAGCAGGATATTAACCCCAAACTTGGTATTGTCTTCAGCCAGAAAGCGCTTGTTGCGGAAGTCATAGTCCCACTCGCAGCCGTAGTCTTTGTTGGAGTACAGCACCCCAATACGGCCTTTTATTTCCACGGCTTTCAGGTAGTCGTGCACCAGGTCGTCGCCCCAACCGTTCAGCTCGAAGCCGGTGTTGGGCGGGCCGTCCTTGAACTTGAAAAACTGCGAGTAGATGGGGTGCGTCTTAGCGATTTTCTTGAGGGCGCCGGCCCCAAAGCACTGGCGCATCTGCTCCTCGAAGGAGCGGGCAAAAAGGCCGTCGATGTCGTGGTTGCAGTCATCCACAAATACGAAGCCGCCGTTGCGCACGTACTGGATAAAGTTCTTTTTCTCGGCCGCCGAAAACTGCACCAACCGGTGGCCCGACAGGTAGCAGAACGGGTAGTTGAAGAGCTCCGGGCTATCGAGGGCCACAACCTTTTCCTTGGGGTCGACGGGCACCGTGGTGTACTGCACCAGCGAGTGCAGCAGATTGGCTGGCATTCGCTCGTCTACCGCATCCCAGTCGCCGGATTGGTACTTCAGGCGGACAAACGTGAAAGGGGCTGCGGGCACAGGTAGCGAAGTGGGCAAGTAGAAGATTGGAGCGCGGACAAGCAGGCCTCGGGGTAATAGTCGAGCTCAGAATAAATGAGTTGCTTTTTCCGTTGAAATCAGGCAAAGTAACGGCGTTTTGAAGCAGATGGTCGATAAAGCGCAACTTTTCATTGTGCGACTGCCGTACGAAGAAGTTAACCCACCCCGCGTATCCATCCTGCGCTGGCAGAGCACGTTACCAAAAAAGGCGCTGCCCCTCCGTTTGCCACCATTCCCTTTTATGCTATGAAAAAGGCTGTTTTTATATTCCTGCTTACTGTTTGTTTTGTTCCGCTTGCCAATGCCCAACTGGGCGTAAAAGGTGGCTTAAACCTAGCCGAGCTTACCGGCCGCGATGGCGAAAGCTCATCCTACAAAGCTTTTTACCACGTGGGGCTTTTCTACGAAGCCAAGGTGCTGGGGCCGCTGGCCATCCAGCCGGAAGTACAATACTCGGTAGCAGGCGGCAGGCTGAAATCAGCCTTCACCAACTACGACAGCCAGCTGCACTACCTCACGGTGCCCGTGCTTGCCAAGCTCACCGTGGGGCCGGTTTTTGTGGAAGCTGGTCCGCAATTCGGGGTGCTGCTGAGCGCCGACCAATCGGGCCAAATGCAGGTTGGGCTGGCCCCCGATGGCACACCGGCCTACGGCAACGAGTCGCGGCCAGCCACGGGCAACTTCAAGCGCGGCGACTTTAGCGTGGTGGGCGGCGTCGGGCTGAAGCTGGCCGGCGGTTTTTCGCTCGGCAGTCGGCTCGTGGCCGGCCTCAACGACATCAACGACGTCAAGAATCTCTCCGGCATCAACGACCCGCGCCTGCAGAACCGGGTGTTTCAGTTTTATGCCGCCCTGCAGTTCGGGGGAAGGTAGCGCCGTTTGCTCCGGTCCGACCGCCCTAGGCGGTCCGACCGGTTTAAGAATGCGCAGCCCTGCTCCAGCGACAACCGGTCGGACCGCCTAGGGCGGTCGGACCGGAGCAACGATTATTGCAAAAGCCCCCTGCTGAGTGAAGCGCAATGCAGCTCAGCAGGGGGCTTTATGCTTGTTATTAGCTTCAGCTTAGATAGCGTCGGACAAGCTGGTGAAGGTGAAGTCACGGATTTTGAGCGGGGGCACCAGGCAGCCGGCCAGCCGCTGGGGTTTGCCCATGGCCTCAATGTTATTGAGCATGATGATGGGGCTCTCGTTGAAGCGCAGGTTCTTGATGGGGAATTTGATTTTCCCGTTCTCGATGTAGAAGGTTCCGTCGCGGGTGAGGCCAGTGTAGAGCAGCGTTTGCGGGTCGACCTCGCGGATGTACCACAGGCGCGTGACCAAGATGCCTTTGGCCGTGCCCTTGATGAGCTCATCGGTGCTCTGGGTGCCGCCCGTCATCACGAAGCCGTTGGGGAAGGCCGTGGCCGGCACGTTGTTTTTCTGCGCCCAAAAACGGCTGTAAAACATATCTTTCACCACGCCCTTCTCAATCCACGTCTGGCGCCGGGTGGGCAGGCCGTTGTCGTCGAAGGCATTGCCGGGAACTTCGGCGTTCATGGGGTCGGAGTAGATGGTGACCCGCTCGTCGAAGAGCTTCTCGCCCTTGCGGTTGCCGCCGCCTTTCTTGCTCAGAAAGCTGCGGCCTTCGTCGGCCTCACGGGCGCCCATGCCATACATGAGACCACCGAGCAGCGACAGGTCATCGCCGGCCATTAGGGCCGCGGGCTCCAGAATCACGGTGTACTTGCCCGGCTCAATGGCTTTCGAGTTCACCGAGCTCAGCGCTTTGTTGGCGGCGCGTTCGGTGAGGAGTTTGGCGTTGAGCTTGGCTGGGTCGGTTGCGTCGGCAATGGCGTAGCCGGAGCCTTTGCCGTCGGCCGTTCGCACCGTCACCGAGAAGTCGGTGTTGGTGGATTGCTGGTAGGCTTCCAGGCCCTTGGAATTGCGAAGGGCTACGAAGCGGGTGCCGCCATCCATGAAGCCGGCGGCGCTCAGGTTTTTGGCGGCGCACACGGCCATGCTTTCGGAAGCGGCTTGGGCCCGGGTGGCCGCCGTGAGCAGCGTGGTGGCCGTAGAGGGCGGGCTCAAGTACGTTTGGGGGCCCAGCAGCGGCACGTACTCGGGGCTTTCGGGAGCAAGCTTGGCGATTTCCTCGGCCCGCTGCACGCAGCGGCGCAAGGTGGCCTCGTCGAACTCGTTGCAGGTAGCTACGCCGCTGCGCTTGCCGAAGCGCGACTCAACGGCCAGGGAAACGGAATCTTGAGCCCCAGCCGTGCTCACGCTGTTGCGGGCATAGCGGATGTTGCCGGCAGTGCGGCCCCGCAGCGAGGCCTCGCATTCATCGGCGGTGCTGTAGCTGAGGACCTTCTTTAGTAAAGTTTGGGCGTCGTCTTTAGTGAGAATAGCCATGATGGATTTGCAGGAATTGAAAGGTGGAAAAACTCCCCTCCTCAGCTGAGGAGGGGATATTCGAGCCAACGGCTCGGACGGGGGTGGTTGAGTCGTTGCACGATACCCGAACGATTTTACTGTGAGTTGTTCGGAACTCGTTGAACGATACCCGAACAATTCCCTTGTGAGTCGTTCGGGTATCGTTCAACGAGGTCAACCACCCCAGCTCAACTTGGCAGTTGAGCGTCCCCTCCTTAAAAAAGGAGGGGAGTTGTGGTCGTCCCAGCGCTAAACCTTGCGGGCGGTGTTGATGACGTTCACGCCATTGAAGCGCGTGGTGGCCGAGCCGTGGCTGACCGACGACACCTGCGAGGGCTGGCCCTTGCCATCGAAGAAAGTGCCGAACAGGCGGTAGTCCGACTGGTCGCATGAGCCCGCGCAGGCGCCCCAGAATTCTTGGGTGTTCGATTGGTAGGCAACGTCTTCCAATGGCTCGGTGATTTTCCCTTTCTCGATGGCGAAAAACAGCTGCCCGCCAAACTGGAAGTTGAAGCGCTGCTGGTCGATGGAGAACGAACCGGCACCGGCGATGTAGATGCCTTTGTCCACGCCCTTCACCATTTCATCGGGGCTCATTTTGGCTTTGCCGGGGCGCAGGCTGATGTTGGGCATGCGCTGGAACTGCACGTCTTCCCACGACTGCGCGTAGGCGCAGCCATCGGACTCCTTCTGGCCCACGATGTGGGCTTGGTCCCGGATTTTCTGGTAGTTCACCAGCTTGCCGTCCTTGATGATGTCCCACTCGCGGGTTTTCACGCCCTCGTCGTCGTAGCCCACGTTGCCCACCGAGCCGGGCTGCAGCTTGTCGGCCACGATGTTGACTTCTTTCGAGCCGTAGGGCAGGTTTTTGGCCTTCCACTCCAGCGTGGCGAAGCTGGTGCCGGCGAAGTTGGCCTCGTAGCCCAGCACGCGGTCGAGCTCGGTGGGGTGGCCCACCGATTCGTGAATGGTCAGGCCCAGGTGGCCGGGGTCGAGCACGAGGTCGTACTTGCCGGGCGTCACCGATTTCATGGTCAGCTTGGCTTTGGCCTGCTTGCCGGCCAGCGCGGCATCGGCCAGCATGTCGTAGCGCAGCTTGTAGCCGATGGTGTCGGTGCCCTGCGGGCCGCGCACCTGCTCGGCTGTGTTGGGCGTGAGGTACTCGTAGCCCAGCCCGACCGGCGCGCTCAGCGACTCCCGCGAGCGGAATTTGCCCGACTTCGTGTCCACGGCCGTGGCACTAAAGGTCGGCCACAGCCGGTGCACGTCCTGGTCGATGTAGGAGCCGTCGGTGCTGGCGAAATACTTCTGCTCGTTCACCTGAAACAGGCCCGAGTTGATGTAGTTGGCGCCTGCATCGAGCGCGGCGGCATTGGCCGCCAGCAGCAGGTCTACTTTCTGCTTCACGGGCACCTCAAAAGCGCTTTGCTGGATGGGCGTTTTCCAGCTCACTTCGCCGTAGCCTTTTTGGGCTGCCAGCTGCACGGGCTCCTTCATCACCTTGCGGTTGGCTTTGGCAATGTCGACCGCCGCGCGGGCCGTGGCGGCCAGGTTGGCGTCGGTTACCACGCTGGTTGAGGCGAAGCCCCAGCAGCCATCTACCAGCACCCGGATGCCCACGCCGTAGCTCTCGGTGCTCACGATGTTCTGCACCTGCTTTTCGCGGGTGAACACATACTGGTTGAGGGAGCGGCCAATGCGCACGTCGGCGTAGCTGGCGCCCGCGGTTTTGGCGGCGTTCAGGGCCGCGTCGGCCAAGCGTTTTTTCACTATGACATCGGCGCCGGGCTCCAGCAAACGGGCCGGGTCGACGGCGGTATAGCTAAAGCCGGGCAGGCTCGGGAGCAATAGCCCACCCGCAGCCAGGCCGGTGAGTCCTACAAAGTCTCGTCTTTTCATTGATTGCAGAGTAAAAAGGTGATGAATATGAAAGGGTTGAAGGTCGAAAAAAGTCATGCTGAGTGCGGTCGAAGCATCTCATGTGCAATAGTAATCCAGTTTAAGCGGATTATAGTAACACGCGGGAAGCTTCGGCGGCGCTCAGCATGACATTATGGGTTTGTTCGGTTTGCCGGCGGGCTACACGGCGTCGGAGAGGCTGGTGAAGGTGAAGTCGCGGATTTTGAGCGGCGGCACTAGGTTGCCGCCCAACCGCACCGGTTTGCCGATGGCTTCCAGGTTGTTAAGCATGATAATGGGACTTTCGTTGAAGCGGAAGTTCTTCACCGGAAACTTAATCTGGCCGTTCTCGATGTAATAGGTTCCGTCGCGCGTCAGGCCGGTATAAAGCAGGGTTTGCGGGTCGACCGGGCGGATGTACCACAGGCGCGTGACCAAGATGCCTTTGGCCGTGCCTTTGATGAGGTCGGCCGTGCTCTGGGTGCCGCCTTCCATTATCCAGCCGCCGGGGCGGGGCAGGTCGGGGATGGCGGCTTTCTGGGCCCAGTAGCGCGAAGAATACAGGTTTTTAACCACGCCCTTTTCTATCCAGGTCACGCGCTTCTGCGGGCGGCCATCGCCCGAAAACATCAGGCTGGGAATTTCGGCGTTCGTAGGGTCGGAGTAGATGGTGACCCGCTCGTCGAACAGCTTTTCGCCCTTGCGGTTGCCGCCGCCTTTTTTGCTCAGAAAGCTGCGGCCTTCGTCGGCGTTGCGGGCGTCGAAGCTGCCCATCAGGGCGGCCATTAGCGAGGTGTCAACATTAGAAACCAAGGCGTTGGGCTCCAGAATGACGGTGTACTTGCCGGGCTCAATGGCCCGCGCTTTCATCGAAGAAGAAGCCTTCTCGGCGGCCACGCGGGTGAGGCGAGCGGCGTCGAACTTGCTGGCGTCGGTGTAGTCGGCAGCGGCGTAGCCCGAGCCGGTGCCGTCGGGCGTGCGCACCGTCACGCTGAACTCCAGGTTGGTGAACTGCTGGTAGGCCTCCAGACCCTTGGAATTGCGCTTGGCCAAAAAGCCCGCCGAGTCAACTAAAAAGCCAGCGGAACTGACCTTTTTCTGGTCGCAGAGCGCCGTGCTGGCACCCATCTGGCGAGCCCGAAAATCGGGGTCGATGGCGGCCGTGGCCGCGGCGAAGGCTTTGCTGTTGTCCTGGTACTGTTGAGCGCCCAGCAACGGCATGTACTCGGGGCTTTCGGGGGCGAGCTTGGCAATTTCCTCGGCCCGCTGCACGCAGCGGCGCAGGGTGGCCTCGTCAAATTCATTGCAAGTAGCTACGCCGCTGCGCTTGCCAAACCGGCTTTCCACGGCCAGCGACACGTTGTCCGTGGCGCCAGCCGTGCTGATGGTGTTGCGCGCCGAGCGCACGTTGCCGCCAATTTGGCCGTTGAGGGAAACCTCGCACTCGTCGGCCGTGCTAAAGCTCAGCACCTTCTTCAGGATGGTCTGGGCGTCGTCTTTAGAAAGAATGGGCATGATTCTGAGATTCGGAGTTAAGAAAACTCCCCACCTTTTTTAAGGCGGGGACGCTAAGCCGCTAAGCTTAGCTGGGGTGGTGACGTCCGTTGAACGATGGGCAAACGACTCGTGTAGGCGTCGTTCAACGAGTTCAACCACCCCCGTCCGAGCCTGCGGCTCGAACATCCCCTCCTCTTCTGAGGAGGGGAGTGGGCCGTTCTTGCTACCCGATTTTGCGGGCGGTGTTGATGACGTTCACGCCGTTGAAGCGTGTGGTGGCCGAGCCGTGGCTCACGGCCGAGCTCTGCGAGGGCTGGCCCTTGCCGTCGTTGAAGGCACCGAAGAGGCGGTAGTCACTCTGGTCGCAGATGGCCGAGCAGGAATTCCAGAAATCCTGCGTGTTGGCCTGGTAAGCCACGTCTTCGAGCATTTCGGTGATTTTGCCCTTCTCGATGGCGTAGAACACCTGCCCGCCGAACTGGAAGTTGTAGCGCTGCTGGTCGATGGAGAACGAGCCATTGCCGGCGATGTAGATGCCCTTGTCCACGTTGCGTACCAACTCGTCCACGCTCAGCTTGCTTTTGCCGGGCTGCAAACTCACGTTGGGCATGCGCTGAAACTGCACGTCCTGCCACGACTGCGAGTAGCTGCAACCGTCCGACTCGTTCTGGCCCACCATGTGGGCCTGGTCGCGGGTCTTCTGGTAGTCCACCAGCGTTCCCTCTTTGATGAGGTCCCACTGCTTGGTTTTCACGCCCTCGTCGTCGTAGCCCACGGCGCCTAAGGAGCCGGGCTGCAGCTTATCGGCCACAATATTCACCAGTTTCGAGCCGTAAGGCAGGTTTTTGGCTCTCCACTCCAGCGTGGCAAAGCTGGTGCCGGCGTAGTTGGCCTCGTAGCCGAGCACGCGGTCGAGCTCCAGCGGGTGGCCCACGCTCTCGTGAATGGTCAGGCCCAGATGGTGCGGGTCGAGCACGAGGTCGTACTTGCCCGGCGTCACCGACTTAGCGGTCAGCTTCTGCTTCACCTGCTTGGTGGCGATGGCCACGTCCTCCAGCATGTCGTAGCTGTTGCGGTAGCCGATAACATCCGAGCCCGCGGGGCCGGCAATCTTGTCGGCGGCCTTGGGCGTGAGGTACTCGTAGCCCATGCCCACGGGCGCACTCAGGGCCTGCCGCGTCCGGAATTTGCCCGAAGCCCGGTCGATGGCCGTCACGCCGAAGCTGGGGTAGATGCGGTGAATGTCCTGGTCGATGTAGGAGCCGTCGGTGCTGGCGAAGTACTTCTGCTCGTTCACCTGCTGAATGGTGGAGTTGACGAAGGAAGCCCCCATGTCCAAGGCTTTCGCATTGACGCTCAGCAACAAATCAACTTTGTCTTTGATGGGAACTTCAAATCCATTCTGCTGAATGGGCGTTTTCCAGGCTACCTCGCCGTGCCCTTTCACTGGCGCCAGTTTCACCTGTTCCTTCTGCACTTTGGCGTTGGCTTTGGCAATCTGCACGGCCAGCTGCGCGGCTTTGGCAATGCCGGCTTCGGTTACGCTGTTGGTGGAGGCAAAGCCCCAGGTGCCGTTCGCAATCACGCGCACGCCAACGCCGTAGCTCTCCGTGCTCGAAATACCTTGCACTTGCTTCTCGCGGGTGAACACGTTTTGGTTGAGGGAACGGCCAATGCGCACGTCGGCGTAGGTGGCACCGGCCGATTTGGCGGCGTTCAGGCCGGCGTCGGCCAGGCGCTTTTTCATGGCTGTGTCAACGCCGGGTTCCAGCAGGCGGGCGGGGTCAATCAGATTGCCCGCAAATGCGGGTATGCTCGGTACAAACAGGGCGCCGGCCGCCAAGCCGGAAAGTCCCACAAAGTCGCGTCTTTTCATAGAGGGTGAGTGTAGCGCGGACTTTGCAAGTCCGCGCGTGGGATAAGTTGAAGAGGAAAGAAAACCAGCTGGTCCGCCAGAAAACGGCCGATGCGCGGACTCGCAGAGTCCACGCTACAAGCTTACACCGCGTCGGATAGGCTGGTGAAGGTGAAGTCGCGGATTTTGAGCGGCGGCACCAGGTTGCCGCCCAGACGCACGGCCTTGCCCACCGCTTCCAGGTTGTTAAGCATGATGACGGGGCTCTCGTTGAAGCGGAAGTTTTTCACTGGAAACTTGATTTGACCGTTCTCAATATAGAAGGTTCCGTCGCGCGTGAGGCCGGTGTAAAGCAGCGTCTGCGGGTCAACGGCTCGGATGTACCACAGGCGCGTGACCAGAATGCCTTTGGCCGTGCCTTTGATGAGGTCGGCAGTGCTCTGGGTGCCGCCTTCCATTATCCAGCCACTGGGCGGAGGAATGTCGGGGCTGTTGGATTTTTGGGCCCAGAACTGCGAAGTGTACAGGTTTTTTACCACGCCCTTCTCAATCCACGTCACCTTTTGCTGGGGGCGGCCGTCGCCGGCAAAGGTGAGGTCGGGCACTTCGGGGTGGGTGGGGTCGGAGTAGATGGTGACCCGCTCGTCGAACATCTTTTCGCCTTTCTTATTGCCGCCGCCCTTTTTGCTGAGGAAGCTGCGCCCTTCGTCGGCGTTGCGGGAGTCCATTGACCGCATCATGTTGCTGAGCATTTCCACGGCCGCGGCCGGCTCCAGAATGACGGTATACTTGCCGGGTTCAATGGCCTTGGCTTTTACCGACGAAGCGGCTTTTTCGGCGGCTACGCGGGTGAGGCGGGCGGCATCGAACTTGGCCAGGTCGGTATAATTGGCAATGGCGTAGCCCGAGCCCAGGCCATCGGGCGTGCGCACCGTGATTGTGAAGTCGAGGTTGGTGAGCTGCTGGTAGGCTTCCAGCCCTTTGGAATTGCGCTTGGCAATGAAGCTATTCGAATCATTAAAGAACGCGGCCGACGAAAGCTTCTTGGCGTCGCACAGGGCCATGCTGGCGCCAATCTGCTGCGCACGGTAGTCGGGGGTGATGTCGGCCGTACGCTTGGCAAACGAGGCCGGCGAGCTTAGGTATTTCTGCGGCCCCATGAGGGGCACGTACTCGGGGCTTTCGGGCGCAAGCTTGGCAATTTCCTCGGCGCGCTGCACGCAGCGGCGCAGGGTGGCCTCGTCGAACTCGTTGCAGGTGGCCACGCCGCTGCGCTTGCCGAAGCGCGACTGCACGGCCAGCGACACATTATCCACGGCGCCGGCCGTGCTGATGGTGTTGCGCGCCGAGCGCACGTTGCCGCCAATGGTACCATTGAGTGTGGCCTCGCACTCGTCGGCCGTGCTGAAGCTGAGAACTTTTTTCAGGATGTCCTGCGCCTCGGTTTGAGAGAGTATTGCCATGGGAATTGATGAAATTCGGAGTTGAAAAAGACTCCCCTTCTTACCAAGTAGGGGACGCCGGCGCGAAGCGCTGGCTGGGGTGGTTGGGGCGTTCGAGCCGTTGAGTGCAAATTGTTCGGGCATCGTTCAACGAGGTCAACCACCCCCGTCCGAGCCGTTGGCTCGAACATCCCCTCCTCGGCTGAGGAGGGGAGTTTGACCGTTCAAGGGCTAGCCTATTTTGCGGGCGGTGTTGATGACGTTCACGCCGTTGAAGCGCGTGGTGGCCGAGCCGTGGCTCACGGCCGAAACCTGCGAGGGCTGACCCTTGCCGTCGAAAAAAGAACCGAAGAGGCGGTAGTCGCTCTGGTCGCAGATGGCCGAGCAGGAGTTCCAGAAATCCTGCGTGTTGGCCTGGTAAGCCACGTCTTCGAGCATTTCGGTGATTTTGCCTTTCTCAATGGCGTAGAACACCTGCCCGCCAAACTGGAAGTTGTAGCGCTGCTGGTCGATGGAGTAGGAGCCCCGGCCGGCGATGTAAATACCCTTATCCACGCCCTTAATCATGTCGTCGACACTCATTTTGGCGGTGCCGGGCTGCAGGCTCACGTTGGGCATGCGCTGGAATTGCACCGAATCCCAGGAGTCGGCGTAGCAGCAGCCATCCGATTCGTTCTGGCCCACGATGTGGGCCTGGTCGCGGGTTTTCTGGTAATCGACCAGCGTGCCTTCCTTGATGAGGTCCCACTGCTTGGTTTTCACGCCTTCGTCGTCGTAGCCCACGGCACCCAGCGAGCCGGGCTGTAGTTTGTCGGCCACAATGTTGACCAGCTTCGAGCCAAAGGGAATCTTCTTCGCCTTCCACTCCAGCGTGGCAAAGCTGGTGCCCGCGTAGTTGGCCTCGTAGCCAAGCACGCGGTCGAGCTCCAGCGGGTGGCCCACCGATTCGTGAATGGTCAGACCCAAGTGGTTGGGGTCGAGCACCAGGTCGTATTTGCCTGCGGTTACTGACTTGGCCGTGAGCTTTTGCTTGGCCTGCTTGCCGGCCAGGGCGGCGTCTTCCAATATGTCGTAGCTGTTGCGGTAGCCGATGAGGCCGGTGCCGGCGGCGCCGGCAATTTTGTCGGCGGCCTTGGGCGTGAGGTATTCGTAGCCCATGCCCATGGGGGCACTCAGCGCATCGCGGGTCCGGAACTTGCCCGAGGCCCGGTCGATGGCCGTCACGCTAAACGTGGGCCAAATGCGGTGTACGTCCTGGTCGATGTAGGAGCCGTCGGTGCTGGCGAAGTACTTCTGCTCGTTGATTTGGAACAGCGAGGAGTTGACGAATGAAGCGCCGTTGTCGGTGGCCTTGGCATTGGCTGCCAGCAGCAGCTCCACTTTCTGGGCCACGGGCACTTCGAAGGCATTCAGCTGAATGGGCGTTTTCCAGGTCACATCGCCAAAGCCTTTTTGCGGGGCCAGCACCACTTTCTCTTTCTGCACCTTGGCGTTGGCTTTGGCAATCTGCACGGCCAGTTGTGCGGCTTTGGCAATGCCGGCTTCGGTCACGCTGTTGGTGGCGGCAAAGCCCCAGGTGCCGTTTGCCAGCACCCGCACGCCGGCGCCGTAGCTCTCGCCGCTGGCGATGTTCTGCACCTGCTTTTCGCGGGTGAAAATGCTTTGGTTGAGGTAGCGGCCAATGCGCACGTCGGCGTAGGTGGCGCCAGCCGCTTTGGCAGCGTTGAGGCCAGCATCGGCCAAGCGCTTTTTCATGGCTGCGTCAACACCAGGCTCCAGCAGGCGGGAGGGGTCTACCGGTGTGCCGCCAAAACTTGGAAAGTTGGGCAGAAACAGGGTGCCGGCCGCCAAGCCGGTGAGTCCCACAAAGTCGCGTCTTTTCAAAGGATTATAAAGATTGGGGAATAGAACAGGAGGATTTGTAAATATGGGCACAAATCTTAAGTGAAAAGACAAGGCGGCCCGAGCACAGTTGCGCGATGCCATACTTTCCAGGTAAAAAACCCGATTTATTAGTGCTTCCTGTTTGACGGAGAATTTGCCAGCTGCTGGAATGCAGCCACTTCCGTTTTGAAGTCCGATAAAGAACGTCGATTACTACCCCTGAATTTAAGCGCAAAAGCCCGTAAGCAGACTGCTGCTCACGGGCTTTGGGGGGTGGGTAATTGACGTGCTAAATGCTGGTTACTTGGCGCGCCACGTTAGCGTCAGGCCAGAGGCGCCGTTGCTAAAATAGGCGGGGGCCATACCAATGCCCCGGCCAATGGGCTTGCGTCCCCAACGGTTGCGGTGCGAGAGGTAGGCCAGGTGGGCCGAGAGAATGCCAAAGCCGGCGCCGGCCACCACGTCGCTCTGCCAGTGCTTGTCGTTTATCATCCGAAAGGCTGCGACGCTGCCCGCTACGGCGTAGGACCCGACGCCATACCACCGACTCTTGTCCCGAAACTCGGTGTGCACGATGCTGGCCGCCAAAAAAGCCTGGGCTGTGTGGCCCGACGGGAACGAGAGCCGGTCCGAACCATCGGGGCGCTCCCTGCGGGTCACGTATTTCACGAGGAAGGTGCTGCCCAGCATAATGGCCTCGCCCTTTAGGATGATGAGCAGCGTATTGATTCGGTCATTGCGCGATTCGACTCCGGCCAGGGCCACGGCTCCCAGCTCCAGGTAGGGCACTACCAGCAGAAAGTCATCTACTCGGGTGCGGTAGTTGGGGAATTGCTTTCGGACATCGTAGCGGGCGTCCTGGTCGGTGTAGAATCCGCCCCCGCTCGCGGTCCAGGCTCCATAGCCAATGAGGGCCGCCGGAATGATAGTGGCTCGGAACAGCTTGCTCTTGTACCACTTCGTGCGGCCTGGCACCGACACGCCGTCCGGGTTCTCGTACTTATTAAGGGTGTCGGTAGCGGCCGGGGGCGGAACAATTTGAGCAACAGCGGGATTGAACCCACCCAAAAAAAGCACGAGGGCTGCAAAGCCAGTCAGCAACGAGGAACGCATTGACGTAAGATTAATTCGGTAAAAAGGAGCTGGCCCAAATCAGGTCCTAATAGGGACACTTAACTTAAACGTAACATGCCAACCGTACAAAAAGTACGAAGCTGCCCGGGGCAGGCGTAGTAATTCAGGACTTGCCCTGGTAACAGGCTTTGTCCAGTTTGCGGGCGGGGCGGGTACCTTTGTCCCAGCATAGCAGCGGGCCGTATTATAAGCAGGTTGTGCGTGCCGGGCCTTGCCACAGCCGTATAAGCAACTTCGGCGTGCGCCTGGCCGGGAAAGGCACCGGCGATTCAGATTATAGTAATAGATGTTGAAGTACCTTCTGCTGGTGATTTGGACGGCCAGTCTTTTAGTGTTGCGAAGCCCGCCGGCCCAGGCCCAAAAGCATGGCAGCAACGACGGGTTTCAGCGGCGCGACGGCCAGATGTACGTGGTGCGCAACGGCCAGCTTCGCCCCATGACCCGCGACGTGCACCTGCCCACGGGGGCCACTGTCACCAAAGATGGATTCGTGGTGAGCCCCGATGGCACCCGCACCGAGCTGCGCGAAGGCCAGGGCTGCGACCTGCGTGGGCGCCCCGTAGCCGTGCGCCTGGTTCCAGATGGCTCGCTGGTGCTGGGCCCACCCGCCGAGCCAAAAAGCAATGCAGACGATGCCCCGCCCGTTCGCTCCCTGATGCAGCAGATGGTTGGCAACAGCGAAGGGTCGTTTAAAGCTAAAAAAGCCAAGAAGAACCGAGGAAAAGGGAAAGGCCCGGGCAAAGGGAAAGGCCGTTGGAAAGACGACGACTAGGGGCGGCCTGGTTGCGCCGGCCGCGATAGGGCCGGCCTTGTTGTTATCGACTTTGTTTTTGTTATGGTTTATAGTTTCCTCGCCTCTCCTTTTGCCGACGCTGCCTGTGCCGACCACTACGCCGCCTTGCAAGCCGCCTTGCAAGCCGCCCTGCAAGCCGATGCGAGTACGGACACGTTGCTGCTCGGCAACCTGGTGCTGGAAGATGGCGCCGCGCCGCTCGATGCCGTGGTGGTCCGCCCGCACAGCATCACACTGCTGGTGCTGGTGCCGAGGGGCGGGCAACTGAGTATTCCGGCTTTGGACGCCGGCCCCTGGCAACTGGATGGCGCCCTCCTGACCGGCGCCGACAACTTTGATAACCCCTTGGCGCAACTCACAGCCCAACGGCAGGAGCTAGCCGCATGGCTGGGCTCGCGTTTCACCCCCGCCCAAGCCGACCTGCGCTACATAAGCAGCGTGGTGCTTTTCGCGGCGCCCGTTTCCTACGCCTCCGATGTGGAGTTAGCCCTAAAAAGCGCCCCCAACGGGTTTCGGCTGCTGAGCGCGGCCCCTCACTTGCCCCAGGCGCTGCAGGAGCTGGCTGGTTCCGGAATCAACCTCACCGCCGAAGACCTGGCCGAGTGGGCCGCCGAATGGGAAGCTTTCACCCAGGCCAGGCAGCCCACGGCCGCCGCTGGGCCGGCCCAGTCGGCTCGGTACCTGGGCGAGAAAGCCAAGGCCTTGTGGCGCTGGCTGGGCGCCGACGATGTGCCCGACGACCCGGCCTACGGCTACGTGCCGGCCGTGAGCGCCGCCCGCACCCAGGAAAAGGAACAGCTGGAGCAGCTTCGCCAGCAAATGCAAGCCGACCTGAGTGCCCAACTGCAGGCCCTGGAGGCGCGGGAAGCCGAGCGCGAGCGCAGCATTGCCCAGCTGCGCACCGAGCTGGCCCAGGCGCCCGCCGTAGCGCCCCAGGCCGCCGCCCTGGAAGCCCGCCTGGCCGACGAAAACCGCGAAAAAGCCGCGTTGGAAGCAGCCATGCAAGCCTCCCGTGCCGAGTCGGCGGCCCGCAACCAGGAGCTGGATGCCAAGATTCAGCAGCTAAACCAGCTCATCGAAAAGCTTAATTCGCAGCCTATTCCGCCTGTTGCGGGTCCGTCGTCGTGGGCCACCACCACGCTCCCTGCCAAACCTAGGCTGCCCCGAGTGGGGAAGGCGGCCGTCTATAAGCAGCTGGGTGCGGCGGGCTCCCGGGCTACGGCCTGGCTCAACGAGGGGAGGCGCCGGGCGCAGGAACTGCGGGCCGGGCACCAGCGGCCCCGGGTGGCCGTCGTTGCGGCTGGTCTGGCGGCCCTGGGCCTGCTGGGGTGGGGGCTAAGCCACTTGGGAGAAAGCCCGCCGGTGCCTTACCAGGAAAATGGCCGCTGGGGCTACGCCGATGCCAAGGGCAACCCGGTGGTGTCGGCGCAGTACACCGCGGCCACTCCCTTCCAGGACGGGCGGGCCGTGGTGGCCAAAGACGGCATCTACGGGGTTATCGACAAAAAGGGCCAGGAGGTAATAGCGCCGGCCTACGATGCCCTCTACCCATACGCTGACGGCTATGCCCGCGCCCGCGTGGGCGATGCCTACACCTTTCTCGACGCCGATGGGGAGGAGTTTGACCACTTCTTTTCCAAAGCCCTCGATTTTTCCGATGGCTACGCCGCCGTGCTCGACCACCGCGGGTGGTACTACATCGATGGTCCCAAAATACCCGATAAGCCTGTGGCCTTATTCACCGAGGCGTATTCTTTTTCCGAGGGCTTGGCTCGCGTGAAGCTGCCCGACGGCTACACCTTCATCACCCCCGATTACCTGGACGACCCCAGCCGCGGAACGGAGCCCTTTGGCCGCTACAATCAGGCCACCGACTTCGACAAGGGCCAAGCCTGGGTAATGCAGGATGGCCGTACTTTTTTAATTGACAAAGACGGCGCCGAGGTGAAGTAGCCATTAAGGAATCAGACCACTTTCACCACTTAAAAACTGCTGAAGGCAGCGAGCATAAATTCATTAAATAGAAAAAATGCAGGCTTCTTTTACTTCAGCATTAGCAAAACGGAATTCCTAAGCCCGCCTAACTGAAATTTATCTTCCGGAAACGATTGCGCTGCTATTTCTTTCCCAACAAAAATCTTAGCTTGCGGCCCGCTTAACATTAAGGTAATATGGAAGTTCAGACTTTAAAGTACCCAGCTATCCGCAATTACGTGGCCGGTCAATCGGTAGAAGATGCCTCTACGGCCACTATGGATGTATTTAGCCCGCTTAGTGGCGCCCTGATTTCTACCGTGCCGTTGAGCGGTGCCGCGGCGCTTGACGCGGCGGTGACTGCTGCCAAAGCGGCCTTCCCCGAGTGGTCGGCCACGCCGATTAAGGAGCGGGTGCAGATTTTTTATCGCTACAAAACCCTGCTGGAGCGCGACATGAAAGCGCTAGCCGACCTGGTGCGCGAAGAGAACGGCAAGACTTTCGACGAAGCCCGCGCCGAAGTCGAAAAGGCCATCGAGCTCACCGAGTTTGCCTGCTCCATGCCGCAGCTCATCGCCGGCGAAGTGCTGGAAGTGAGCAAGGGCGTCGAAGCCCGTGTCGAGCGCAAGCCGCTGGGCGTGGTGGCCAGCATCGCGCCCTTCAACTTCCCCAATATGGTGCCGCACTGGACCATCCCGAATGCCATTGTGCTCGGCAACACCATGGTGCTGAAACCCTCGGAGCAAGTGCCGCTGAGCGCCGTAAAAATCGCCGAGCTGCTAAAAGAAGCCGGCCTGCCTGCCGGCGTGCTCAACATCGTGAACGGCGACAAAACCATAGTGGAAGCCATCTGCGACCACCCCGATATTCAGGCGGTGTCCTTCGTGGGCTCCACCAAGATTGCCAAGGTCGTGTACATCCGCGCCACCAGCAACCTCAAGCGCTGCGTAGCACTGGGCGGCGCCAAAAACCACCTGATGGTGCTGCCCGACGCTCATCCCGACATGACGGCTTCCAACGTGGCGGCCTCCATGTCGGGCTGCGCGGGCCAGCGCTGCATGGCCGGCTCCACCATGGTAGGAGTGGGGGCCGTCGACCACATCGTGGCCAAACTGGTAGAGGAAGCCCGCAAGATTATTCCCGGCGAAAACCTGGGCTCCGTCATCAGTCGCGAGGCTAAGGAGCGCATCGAACAGCACATTGCTGAAGCCGAAGCGGCCGGCGCCAAAGTCCTGCTCGACGGCCGCGGCGCCGTGGTGCCCGGCCACGAAGACGGCTACTATGTCGGCCCCACCGTCATCGACTATGTGACGCCCGACATGCGCATTGCCAAAGAAGAGGTGTTCGGCCCCGTGCTGGCCATCATGCGCACCGACACGCTGGACGAGGCACTGGCCATCGAAAACGCCAGCAACTACGGCAACGCCGCCGCGGTATTCACCCAAAGCGGCAGCCACGCCCGCTACGTAATGGACAACGCCAGCGCCGGCATGATAGGCGTGAACATCGGCGTGCCCGTACCCCGCGAGCCCTTCTCCTTCGGTGGCTGGAACGAGTCGAAGTTCGGCGCCTGCGACATCACCGGCAAAAGCTCCATCGAGTTCTGGACCCAGCTGAAAAAGACCACCGTGAAGTGGAACCCCGAGTCGCGGGTGAACTGGATGAGCTAGGCTGAGTAAAAAAAACGTCATGCCGAGCGGAGCGAAGCAGCTCGCTCGGGGAACCTCACCCCCGGCCCCTCTCCAAAAGAGAGGGGAGCCTGACAAGTTCAATCTCGCGCAGAACCGGTGCCCCCTCTCTTTTGGAGAGGGGGTCAGGGGGTGAGGTTCCTCGAGCGAGCTGCTGCGCTGCGTTCGGCATGACATTCAACACTAACAACGAACAATTAAAAACAACACCCTGGCGAGAATTCCCACTCAACACGTCGCGCTTCCGCCGCGCGCCGTGGCGGAACGGAGAGCTTTCCTGAACAGTGCATAATACCAGGCGTCTGAATTGCCATGTGCCGCAGAGATAGAAGGCTGCATATTGCAAGTAAGTTGCCGCGCTGAACGGGGAAGTTCTTCGCTTCCGTTTCTCATTATCTCCTTTCCTTCCGATTGCTATGCATCCCACTCTCGAACTCGACAAGGACCAAATCCTGCACGACAACCTCGACCACACGCTCTTCTCCTGGTCGAAGCAAACGGGCCTGAACCCCATCAACGCCGAGCGCGCCGAGGGCGTGTACGTATGGGACCGCGACGGCAAGCGCTACATCGATTTCTCCTCGCAGCTGATGAACGTGAACATCGGCCACGGCGACCAGCGCGTGACCGAAGCCGTAGCCGCCCAAATGCGCGAGCTCAGCTACGTGTATCCCGGCATGATAACCAAGGCCCGTGGCGACTTGGGCCGCAAACTGGCCGAAATCACTGCGCCCAACCTCACCAAAGCTTTCTTCACGCTGGGCGGGGCCGAGGCCATAGAAAACGCCATCAAGCTGGCGCGGGTGTACACCGGCCGCCACAAGATTATAACGCTGTACCAGTCGTTTCACGGGGCCAGCTACGGCGCCATGAGTGCCGGCGGCGACCCCCGCAAGTTTGCCGTTGATAGCCAGGCTATGCCCAACGTGGTGCACGTCGAAAATCCCTATTTCTACCGCTGCCCCTGGTACTCCGAAACCCCCGAGCAGTGCGCCCAGCGCGCCGCTGATGCCATGGAGCGCATCATTGGCTACGAGAACCCTGGCAGCATTGCAGCCATCATTTTGGAAGGGGAGTCGGGCACGTCGGGCTGCATTAAGTACCCGCCCGGCTACTGGACGCGCATCCGCGAAATCTGCGACAAGCACGGCATCCTGCTCGTGGCCGATGAAGTGATGAGCGGCTTTGGCCGCACCGGCAAGTGGTTCGGCTCCGACCATCACGGCGTTAAAGTCGACATCATGTGCATGGCCAAGGGCATCACCGCCGGCTACCTGCCGTTGGGCGCCGTGATGGTGGACGAGACCATTGCCAAAGCCTTCGACGACAAGCCTCTACCGCTAGGTCTGACCTACTCGGCCCACCCCGTGTCGTGCGCCGCCGCCGTAGCTGTGCTCGACATTTACGAAGAGGACAACCTGCTCGAAAACACGGTGGAAATGGGCAAGTACATGGACGCCCGCATCTGCGACCTGATGGGCCAGCACCCCAGCATCGGCGACTGGCGCAACACCGGCCTCTTCGGCTGCCTGGAACTGGTACGCAACCGCAACACCAAAGAGCCCATGGCCCCTTGGAACGCCACCAACGACCAAATGGCCGTGATGAACCAGGTGGCCGCCAAAATCCGCGAACTGGGGATGTACACGTTTGTGCGCTGGAGCTACATTTTTATTTGCCCCCCGCTGAATATCACGAAGGATGAGATTGACGAGGGGCTGGCTATTATTTCCGAGGCTATCAGCATTGCGGATAAGCACGTGAATTAAGAACGAGCCGGCCACACTTGGCAATACCCAGGAAATCCCAATGCGATGGTAGTCCCACAAAAAGTCAAGAACTTTCTTGCAAGAGGTCCTGGTATTTCCTTAGGGTACAATGAAATTACCTTTTTTGCTCCTGAGTCTCTTGAGCAGTCACAAGTAGGTTATCGAGTGGATGCCGATGGAAACTCCCTGATAACTGGTGAGGAAGGAGCATGGCAGGAAGAATGGCTTGTGATTGGAAACGATGGATTGGGCGACCCGATTATTGTCGATACCAGTAACGACGATTTAATGGTGCTATCTGCGATGCACGGAGAGGGCAGTTGGGAGTCATATGCTATTGCGGATACGCTAGTTAATTTCCAAAAGATTATTCATCTTTTTCAAAAGGTTTCTGAAGGCAGAGCATACCCCGATGAGTTGAAAAATAATCCAATCAGTGAGTCTGAAATTGAAATAGTATTAAAAAGTATTGAAAAGCAAAATCCCGGCTTTGACTTGACCTACTGGGAAATACTCTTTGAGAATGAATAAGAAATCTAATCTGGTTTTGCTTAAAAACGGCCGCGTAGTCACCGCCGATTCCGACGCAGTCTGCGACATCCTAATTGAAGGCGAAACCATCGCTTCCATCGGCCGCAACCTAGCAGCTGGAGGAGCGGAGGTAATCGACTGCACCGGAAAAATCATCGTGCCCGGCGGCATCGACCCGCACGTGCATTTGGAAATGCCTTTTATGGGCACCTTCAGCAGCGATACCTACGAAACCGGGACCCGTGCTGCCCTGCACGGGGGTACTACCATGGTCATCGATTTTATCCTCCAAAAGCAAGGCAATTCCTTGCGTTCAGCCTTCGAGGAATGGAGTGGCCGCGCCACTGGCAACGCCGTGGGCGACTACAGCTTCCACATGGCCGTGACAGATTTCAACCCCAGCACCAAGGAAGAAATCAAGGAGATGATAGCCGAAGGCATTACCTCCTTCAAAACATTCATGGCCTACAAAGGCGCGCTCATGATTGACGACGCCCAAATGGTGGGCCTGATGCAGGAAGTAAAAAAGCACGGCGGCCTCGTAACCGCGCACGCCACCAACGGCGACATGATAGACACGCTCATTGCCCAGCACCGGGCTGCGGGCAAGCTCACGCCGCTCTACCACTACCTCTCGCAGCCCGAAGTGACCGAATCCGAAGCCTCGGGCCGCTTCGCCGACATTGCCAACTACACGGGCGCCAACGCTTACATCGTGCACCTCACCTGCGAGGGCGCCCTCAACCAGGTACGCCGCGCCACCCAGCGTAATCAGCGTGTGCTGGTTGAAACCTGCATTCAGTACCTGGTGCTGGATGCGTCGCTGTACGAAGATGAAGCTAATGGTGCCAAGGTGGTGATGTCGCCGCCCTTGCGCGAGAAAAAGGACCAGGCCACGCTCTGGGCCGGCATCAACCAAGGGCTGGTGAATGTGGTGGGCACCGACCATTGCCCCTTTATGTGGGAGCAGAAATCGATGGGCAAGGACGATTTTTCGAAGATTCCGAACGGGCACCCCGCCATTGAGCATCGCATGGAATTACTTTTTTCGGAAGGTGTTAATACTGGGAAGATTACCCTCAATAAGTTCGTCGAAGTTACCTCTACTAATGCCGCCAAAATCTTCGGCATGTTCCCCCGTAAAGGCACCATCAGCATTGGCGCCGACGCAGATTTGGTGATATTTGACCCCGAAAAGAAGCACCGCATATCCGCCGATACCCACCACATGAACGTCGACTACTCGGCTTACGAAGGGTGGGAGGTGACCGGCAAGATTGACACGGTGCTGCTCCGCGGCCAAGTGGCCGTCGATGCCGGCGAAACCAAAGTAGCAAAAGGCTACGGGCAATTCATCAAGCGAGGAAAAACTAACTTTTAGTCGTGTCATTGCGAGGAGGCACGACGAAGCAATCCGTCCTGGTCTCAGCGACCAGCCTACTAATGTAACAAGCCCTTTTCCTCGCTGAAAAAGTTGAATTCAGCACATCTTAAAGCTTAGCGCTGAGACCAGGACGGATTGCTTCGTCGTGCCTCCTCGCAGTGACAAACTCTAACTCCACCCCAAGCGCATGTCCAGAATTATCAAATCCGGCCTCATCCAAATGAGCTTGCCGATGACCGAAGGCGAAGGCTCCATTGCCGAAATCAAGGAAGCCATGGTGCAGAAGCACATTCCGCTGATTGAAGAAGCCGGCCGCCAGGGCGTGCAGATTCTGTGCTTGCAGGAAATCTTTAACACACCGTATTTCTGTCCCGGCCAGGACAAAGACTGGTACGCCTCGGCTGAATCGGTGCCCGGCCCGACCACTGAGCGCATGGCGGAGTATGCCAAGAAATACAACATGGTAATGATAGTGCCCGTGTACGAGCGCGAAGCCGCCGGCTTCCTTTACAACACAGCCGCCGTGATTGACGCCGACGGAACCTACCTGGGCAAGTACCGCAAAAACCATATTCCCCACACGTCCGGCTTCTGGGAGAAGTTCTTCTTCAAGCCCGGCAACCTGGGCTACCCCGTGTTCCAGACCAAGTACGCCAAAGTAGGCGTATACATCTGCTACGACCGCCACTTCCCCGACGGCGCGCGCATCCTGGGCCTCAATGGCGCAGAAATCGTGTACAATCCTTCGGCTACCGTGGCCGGCCTCTCGCAGTACCTCTGGAAGCTGGAGCAGCCCGCGCACGCGGCAGCCAACGGCTATTTCATGGGCTGCATCAACCGCGTGGGTACCGAGAAACCCTGGAACCTGGGCAAATTCTATGGCACGTCGTACTTCGTGGACCCGCGTGGTCAAATCTTCGCCCAAGCCAGCGAAGACAACGATGAGCTGCTGGTTTCGGAGTTCGACCTCGATATGATTGACGAGGTGCGTTCGACTTGGCAGTTTTTCCGTGACCGCCGTCCGGAGACCTACGAGAAGCTGGTTGAGCTGTAGGCTAGCATTGTTTGCTTAGCCCAACCAAGACCGCCGTCATGCAGAGCGCAGCGAAGCATCTCGCATGCGCAAGTAATCAAAATAAGGGAGCTACTGTCTCACGCGAGATGATTCGCTGCGCTCTGCATGACGTTCTAATTGCTTTAATCATCCGACCACATGGCCGAATTTTCCACACCTACATCTGAGCAGGAATTCCAGCTAAATTTCGCGCAGCTCAAGCCGCACATGAACCGGACGGAGGCGCTGTATGAAAGCTCGCGCTGCCTGTTTTGCTTTGATGCACCTTGTATTAAGGCGTGCCCGTCGGGTATTGATATTCCGCAGTTTATTCGGCAGATTAATTCGGGTAACGAAACGGGAGCGGCGCGTACTATTTACGAGGCCAATTATTTCGGTAATGCCTGTGGTAAGGTGTGCCCCACGGAAGTGCTGTGCGAGGGTGCCTGCGTGTACAATTTGCAGGATGTGAAGCCGATAGAAATTGGCCGGCTGCAGAGCTATGCCACAACCAAAGTTATTGAAAGCGGTAAAAAGCTGTTTGGTCCGAGAGCGGACAATGGCAAAAGCGTGGCGGTGATTGGAGCAGGTCCGGCTGGTATTTCGGCCGCCTGCGAACTGCGGGCTCTGGGCTATGCAGTGGATGTGTTCGAGGCCAAATCACAACCCTCTGGGTTGACCGTTTACGGTGTTGCGCCTTATAAAATTACGAATGAAGAAGCGCTGGCCGAAATGGCTTATTTGCAGGCGCAATTCGGTTACAATACGCATTTTAATTCTCCAATTAATTCGCGCGGAAAATTAGCGGAATTAGAAAATAAATACGACGCTATTTTTCTCGGAATTGGCTTGGGTCGCACCAATGAATTGGGCTTGCCAGGCGAAGACAAGATTAATTGTACCGGCGCTGTAGAATTCATTGCCGAGCTGCGTCAGCATCACCACGAAGTGGCGGTGGGCCGCAAGGTGATTGTGCTGGGTGGCGGCAATACCGCCATGGATGCTGCGTCGGAATCGGCTCGGTTGGGTGCCGAACAAGTTGTGCTGGCTTACCGCCGGGGCAAGGACGAAATGGGCGCTTACGAATTCGAATACGACCTGGCCAAGGGAGTAGGAGTGAAGGGCTTGTTCAATGTGGCGCCGGTGGAAATCGTGGGCAATGGCTACGTCGCTGGCGTGCGCTTCGTGCGCACGGAAACCACCGATGGCAAAGTGCAGGAAATAGCCGGCTCGGAGTTCGTTGAGCCCTGCGATATGGTCATTAAGGCCACTGGTCAGGCAAAACAAACGGAATTCCTGAGCTTAATTTCTGGGTTGAAATTGGATGGTAAAGGCCGCATTGTGGCCGATGCCCACACCGGGCAAACTTCTAACCCCAAGTACTTCGCTTCGGGCGACGCCTGGAACGGGGGCGCTGAGGTGGTTAATGCCGCCGCCGAAGCTAAGCTTACGGCGCGGGGTATTCATGCTTACCTGAGCAAGTAATCTATTTTTTTCGCTGTCATCCTGAGCTTGCGAAGGACCTAAGGACAGTCGAACAATGTGCAATCAATCAATCGTCCGGGAAATGCGGCGACCGTAATAAGGTCCTTCGCTGTGCTCAGGATGACAGAACCGAAAAAACAATGCCTGACCTCTCCATCAATTTCGCCGGCATCAAATCGCCGAATCCGTTTTGGCTGGCTTCGGCGCCGCCTACTAACTCGGGGTACCAGGTTATGAAGGCGTTTGACGCCGGCTGGGGTGGCGCGGTGTGGAAGACGCTAGGCGTGCCCGTTGTGAATGTGTCGAGCCGGTACGGTGGGGTGAATTATCGCGACAAGCGGTTGGTCGGCTTCAATAACATTGAGCTGATATCTGACCGCCCGCTGGCCGACAACCTGCGCGAGATTGAGGAAGTGAAGAAGCGCTTTCCCAACCACGCCGTTATTGCCTCGCTCATGGTGCAGAGCCGGCAAGAGTGGCACGACATCGTGCGCCAGAGCCAGGACGCCGGCGCCGATGGCTTCGAGCTGAATTTTGGCTGCCCGCATGGCATGTGCGAGCGCGGCATGGGCTCGGCGGTAGGGCAGGAGCCCAAGATTCTGCAGATGATAGTGGAGTGGGTGATGGAGGTGGCCCAGAAGCCCGTCATCGTGAAGCTGACGCCGAATATTTCCGATATCACGGAGCCCGCCATGGCTGCCCGTCGCGGTGGGGCCGATGCTATTTCGCTCATCAACACCATTCAGAGCATTGTGGGGGTCGACATCGACCAGTTCGCGCCTTACCCCATTGTGGATGGCAAGGGCACCAACGGCGGCTACTGCGGCCCGGCCGTGAAGCCCATTGCCCTGAACATGGTAAAGAACTGCGCCCAGCACCCCGACGTGCGCCTGCCCATCTCGGGCATCGGCGGCATTGAGAACTGGCGCGATGCTGTCGAGCATATTCTGCTGGGGGCCAGCAGCGTGCAGGTGTGCACGGCAGCCATGCACTTCGGATTCGGCATCATCCGCGAAATGACGTCCGGATTGGAGCAGTACATGGTGGATAAGGGCTTCAACACGATTTATGACTTCGTGGGCAAGGCCTTGCCCAACGTGCTGCCCTGGGAGCAACTTAACATGAAGTATAAGGTGACGGCCAACATCCACGAGGAGAAGTGCATCGGCTGCCAGCTCTGCTACACCGCTTGCGAAGACGGCGCCCACCAGGCCATTCGGCTCAATGCCGGCACGCGGGTGCCCGAAATCATTGAGGAGAATTGTGTGGGCTGCAACCTCTGTTCACTGGTGTGCCCCGTGGAAGACTGCATTACTATGGACCGCACCGACGACGGTACCCAGCACCTCACTTGGCGGGAGCGCACCGAAGCCGGCGACGTACCAGTGGAATTCAACGACGAAAAAGCCGGGGGGCGCCACCACTGGGTGCCCGAGCCCACGGCGGCCCTGGGCAAGGAGCGCCACAAGACCTTGCCCGGCAAAGCCCGGGTGCTGAACGGCGAAACCGAGGTGCCGGCGGGTGTGTAGTGCCCGGCTTCATGGCCGATGACCAGTGGATAACCTACTCTTTGCCACGTCGTAAAACAGAAGTGCCAGCAGGCTATATGCCTGGTTTGGTAATGATTTAGGTCTACGATTTGTTGTAAGAGCAATGTCCACTAGTTAATGCTACGCTCCGGCGTATTCGGTTATGAAAACGAAATCCTGGTTGTTCACTTTGGGCTTTTGCGCCCTTTTACTTAGCGGCTGCGCTGGCGGCGGAGTAGGTGTTGGCGTCGGCACGGGGTATGGTTACTACCCGCCGGTCCATCCTTATTATTCGCCATATTATGGTGGGGTCCGACCTTATTATTACCGGCCTCGCCCAGCGGTGATAGTGCCGCGTGGCTACTATCGCCAGCCCTATCGTTCGCAGCGGGTGTACCGCAACGACGGCGGCAATATCTCCCGGCCCCAGTACAACGGTGGCTCGCGAGGACAGCTTCCCAGCCGTCGCCGGGTAAATTAAATCATTTTAATATTGGCCATAATAGAATGGCAATTAATAATCGGGTTGCTCACTTTCAAGTGGGCAGCCCGGTTTGCGTTTATAGTAATTGCATGAATTTATAGAAGCTAACAGTAGTCAATCAGTATTGTCTGATAGTCAGAATTTTGATTTTATATGAAATAGCTTATAAAGGCCTGGAAAAGCCAGGAGATAACGGGGGATTTATGAGCCTTTATTATAAGTACTCATTAATTTATATTGTACTATGCAATCTTCTAAGGCTTACGGCTAATTGCTAATTAGTAGGATATTTTATCGAACCTTTTCCTATTGAGGTGGTAATTAATTGATAAGGTAGAGCTTTTTCGTTTTCTGAATTGTGAAAGAAAATGAAATGCGAAACGCCATTAATTCCTTCCAACCCTTTAATAACACGTTGCTTATGGAGAACATGGAGAACCATTTTATTTATACTTCGGCTCAGTTCGACCTTATCACGCACGTGCTCACATTGGGCGTAGGAGCGCAGCTTGGCGGCTTACTTTACTTCTTGTTAACCCGCAAAAATTCGGCGCCGCGCTACCAGCTTTCTTCAGTTTTGTCGATTGTGGTAATGATATCCGCGGCGCTGATTCTGCTGAATCAGCAAATTAACTGGACCAGTTCTTTTAAGTGGGATGGCAACATGTGGCAGCGCGGCGACAGCACATTTTCCAATGGCTACCGCTACGTAAACTGGTCCATCGATGTGCCAGTGCTACTCACGCAGCTACTGGTGGTGCTGGGCATTACCGGGGCTAAGTTTAAACGAATTTGGTTGGGGTTCACCCTGGGCGGGCTGGCCATGATTTATACCGGCTACATTGGGCAGTACTACGAAACCACCAGCATTTCCAAGCTGCTCATTTGGGGCGGCATCAGCTCGGTGTTCATGGTGTATATCTGCTACTTGGTGGGCAACACCATCTTCCGGTCGGCGCACACCTTGCCCGGCACCACGGGTAGCCTGATGCGCAAGATTTTCTGGCTGCTGATTTTCTCCTGGACCCTGTATCCCATTGCGTACCTAGTGCCTTGGTTCATGCCCACCGAATGGGGCATGGTGCTGCGCCAAACCTTGTACACGGTGGCCGATATTACCTCTAAGGTTATTTACGGCATCATGCTGAGCCGCGTGGCCGATGAGCGTAGTGCCCACGAAGGCTATTTGCCCGCGCTTCAGTCCTTGGGTTGGGATGATGAGTCGCGCCAGATTCAGGAGAAGCAGGCGCAACATCCCGAGTTTCAAAAGATATAATTGTTTCTTGCGGAATGGTGTGGCCGTGCGCGGCTAGCTCAAACCCTTGAAAATAGATTGTGAAGTAGCGCACTTGCTGAATTAGGTGGTCGAAAGAATTATCTCTTTCCATCTGTTTCAGCAGGTGCGCTACTTTAACGTCCTAAAACTTCGATTTTGGCAGAACTTAGAACCAACCAGCCGGGAACTACGGCTGCAGAAAAACCTATCATTGTGCTGGCCGGGTCCACTGGCGACCTGGGCCGGTTGATTGCCAAATACCTACTGGCGCGCGGCGCGGTGGTGCGGGCCCTAGTTCGGAAGGGCAACACGAAGCCCGAGGTGCAAGCTCTGCGCGAGTTAGGTGCCTCCGTGGTGGAAGTCGATTTCAACAGCGTTATTGAGCTAACTCAAGTTTGTGCTGGCGCGGTCTGCGTGGTGTCGGCCCTGTCGGGCTTGCGCGACGTTATTTTCGACACGCAGAAGCGGCTCCTCGATGCGGCCGTGGTGGCTGGTGTGCCACGCTTCATTCCATCGGATTACTCCATCGACTACACCAAGCTGGCCAACGGCAGCAACCGCAACCTCGACCTGCGCCGCGAGTTCAACCAGCGGCTCGACCAAGCGCCAATTACCGCGACTTCGGTGCTAAACGGCATGTTCACGGATTTGCTGACGGGCCAGGCCCCGGTGGTGCTCTTTAGCCTTAAGCGGGTGATGTACTACGGCGACGCCGACCAGCCCATGGACTTCACCACCACCGACAACACCGCCGAGTTTACGGCTGCTGCGGCCCTCGACCCCACCACACCGCGCTACCTGCGCGTGGCGGGCGAAGTCGCCACCATTCGCGGCGTGCAAAAAGCCGCCAGCGAGGCCACGGGGCAGCAGTTTGGCCTGTTGCGGGTAGGAGGGGTGTGGGTGCTGGGCGCCATGATAAAGGCTACTAAGGCCCTGATGCCGCCCAGCGACGACGTGTTTCCGCCCTGGCAGGGCATGCAGTACATGCACAATATGTTCACGGGCCTGCCCAAACTGCAGCCGCTCGACAATGCCCGCTACCCGGACATACGCTGGACGCCGATACGGGAGGTGCTGGCTACCCGGAAATAAGGGTGAATAAAGTAGGGTAGAGGCGCAATATTTTGCGTCTCGCCGGCCGCACCACACGCTTTATCTTGCAGGTCATCGTTCAACTACGAGGCGCAATATGTTGCGCCTCTACTAAAAGCTGTCGTGCAGGGCGAGCACCGGGGCATGCACCGCATCGGCTCGCTCCCGCAGGGGGCGTCCGTTGCGCTGGTGCCGTTTGGCCTGAATCTCGGCCACAATGGCCAGCGCGATTTCCTCGGGCGTTTCGCTGCCTAAATCCAGGCCGATGGGGCTGTGCAGCCGGGTAGCTCGCAGCTCCTCAGTTTCGTGCTCATTCAAATTCAGCTCGGCCAGCAGGCGCGTGGCTTTCGCATGCGGGCCCAGTAGGCCGATGTAGGGCGTGGGGCTGGGAATGTGTAGGGTCAGCGCGGCCAAATCGTAGGCATAGTTGTGGCTGAGGAGCACGGCGTATGCATCGCCGGGCCTCTCTTGCGCGATGGCCGCCACGGGCACTACGCGCACCTCGGCTGCTTCGGGGAAGCGGGCAGCGGTGGCGAGGTTGGGCCGCCCATCGACCACGGTGATGTGCCAACCTAGTGAGGCGGCCAGGCGCACCAGCGGCTGGGCGTCGTTGCCGGCGCCGTAAATGATGACGCGCAGGGGAGGCGTGAGCAGCTCCAGCAGGGCCCGGACGGGGCCGGCATCGGTTTCAATGTCCAGCACCTGCGAGGTACAACCGGCCAGCGCGGCATGAGCCGCTTCGGCCAAGGGAGTGGCCAGCGCGGGCAGGCCGCGCACGTCGCCGTTGGCAGTCAGCAACAGGCGCTGGCCTACTCCAGCGCGCAGGCCGGTGGCGCTGTCGGTTTCAAACACCGTGGCCAGCACGGCCGGCTCGGGGTGTTGAGCGAAGCTGCGCAGCAGCTCCATGGGGTTGTTGGGCGCGGCGTAGTCGAGGGGTTCGAGCAGGATGCGCACTACGCCCTGGCAGCCGGGGCCGAGGCCGTGACGCGGGTCGTCTTCGTCGCGGGTGTCGTAGGTAACCAGCGCCGGCTGGCCCCGGAATATGGCCTGGCGAGCGCGCTGGCGGGCATCGCCCTCCAGGCAGCCCCCGCTGATGGCGCCGGTGAGTTGGCCATCGTCGGTGACGAGCATGCGGGCGCCCGGGCGCCGGTAAGCCGAGCCTAGTACCTCGACTACCGTGGCCAGGGCACAGGGCCGGGCGTCGGCACGGTGCTGGTCGTAGGCGAGGAGCAGGCGTTGTAGTTCGGTCATTTTTGGGGTAGGAGGAGGGACGGGTTGGGGGTAGGCTGAGTTAACATGCAAAGCGAAGTATCTCGCTCGGGGAACCTCACCCCCTGACCCCCTCTCCAAAAAAGAGGGGGCACCGGACATGCTTTCAACGGCATCGTCTTCACGAACCGGTGCCCCCTCTTTTTTGGAGAGGGGGTCAGGGGGTGAGGTTCCCCCGCGCTTGACACAACAGCCACCAACCCGAAGTAACTACATCAATTTATTAATCAAAACCGGCAAGTCGCGCACTCGTTTGCCGGTGGCGTGGAAGGCGGCGTTGCTAATAGCCGCGGCCACGCCCAACAGGCCAACTTCACCAATGCCTTTTACGCCCAGCGGGTTCACAATTTCGTCTTCCTCTTCCACGAATACCACTTGTAAGTCGTGGATGTCGGCCATCACGGGAATATGGTATTCGGCTAGGTTGTGGTTCATGAAGCGGCCAAAGCCGTGGTCCATTATCGTTTCCTCCATCAGGGCCATGCCGATGCCCCACACAATGGAGCCGAGCACCTGGCTGCGGGCGGTTTTGGGGTTGAGAATGCGGCCGGCAGCCACGGCGTTCACCACGCGGGTTACGTGCAGCGTGCCCAGTTCTTCATCAACCTGTACTTCCACAAATACGGCGTTGTGTGCGTGCATGGAGTAGCCCATTTGCTTCATCATGTCGGGCGCAGCCCCCGACTCGGCGGTGAGCTCCTTTTCGCCGTTGGCCTGGAGCACGTCGCGAATTACCACCGACTGCTGAATGTCATCGTTGCGCCGAATCAGGCCGTTCACGAACTGTACATCTTCGAAGTCCACGCCTTTTAGGGGCGAGTCGTCCATTTTCTGGGCCAGCTTCAGCAGGCTTTTGCCCAGGTCCTGGCATACCGCTTCCACGGCCGAGCCCACCGAGGCGGCGGTCCAGGAGCCGCCTTGCACGGGGGCTTCGGGTAGGTTAGTATCACCAAGCACGAAGGTGACGGCCTCCAGGGGCAAGCCCAGGGTTTGGGCCGCAATCTGGGTCATGATGGTGTAGGTGCCCGTGCCAATGTCGTTGCTGGCGCTGCTTACCGTGAGGCGGCCGTCGGCGGTGAAGCAAGCTTTGGCAGCTGCTTTTTTCTGGGTGGCGTCCCACACGCCGGTAGCCATGCCGTAGCCGACGAGCTTGCCATTCTTGCGCATGGAGCGGGGCTTGGGGTTGCGCTTGTCCCAGCCAAACTTGGCGGCGCCCTGGTGGTAGCACTCGCGCAGCTTTTTGCTGGAGAAGGGCTTATCGGCGTTCTGGTCGCGGTCGGCGTAGTTCAGGAGGCGGAACTGCAGCGGGTCGATGCCGGCTTTGTAGGCCAGTTCGTCCATGGCAACCTCCAGGGCGTACGAGCCCGTGGCCGCGCCCGGCGCACGCATATCGAGCGGCGAAAACACGTCGGCCTTGGCCAACTGATACTTTAGCTTCACGTTCTCGCACTGGTAGAGCATGCCCGACCAGTTCACCACGTTTTCGGTGAAGTCTTCAAACTGCGAGGTTTCGGCCAGCGCTGAGTGGTGCAAGGCCTGCAGCGTGCCGTTGTCGTCGGCGGCTAGCTTCACGTATTGCAGCGTGTGGGGCCGGTGGCCGAAGCTGAACATTTGCTGGCGCGTGAGTGACACCCGCACCGACTGCTTGAGTTCGAGCGCGGCCAGCACGGCCATAAAGGCCTGGTACTGCGGCCGCAGCCCCGAGCCAAACCCGCCGCCGGTGTACTTCGTGATTACCCGGGCCTCTTCTTTAGACAGCCCAAAAATCTTGGTGATGTACTGCTGCACATTATAGGCCCCCTGGGTTTTGTCGAAGATGTTCAGCTTCTGACCGTCGCCGAGCCACTCCACCGTGGTAGCGAACATCTCCATGGGGTTGTGGTGCTGGGCCAGGTGAATGTATTCGGCCTCATGCTGGTGGGGCGCCTTGCGGTAAGCCTGGTTGGGGTTGCCGCGGGGCGGGGGCGGCGGCATCCAGCCCGACTTGCCGCGGCCTGGCTCGTAACCGTCGTCGCGCTTCTTTTCGAGGTCCGTTTCGTGTGGTTCCACTTCGTATTCAATCTCCAGAATGGAGGCGGCGTAGCGGGCCAGTTCGAAGGTATCAGCTACCACCAGCGCCACGGGCTGCATGTTGAAGCGAATTTCGGGCTCGTGCAGCGGGCGAAACGGCGAGCCGCCCGGGGCTACGTCGTCTTTGTAGTTGTGGTCGAACCAGGCCAGGGAGGGCACGTTCTCGTGCGAAAACACCTGCACCACGCCGGGCACCGCAAGCACGTCGGCGGCATGAATTTTCGTGATTCGGCCTTTGGTAATGTGGCTGCACACCACCACTCCATAGAGCAGGTTGGGGACGTTGTACTCGGCCGCGTACTTGGCCGCGCCGGTTACTTTGGCCGTGCCATCGACGCGACTGGTGGGTTTGCCGATGTAATCGGTGCCCAGGCGCACAACGGGCGGGTTGGCTATGGTCTGGCTCATGGGTTGGAGTTTTGGAAGGCGTTGGTGTCGAGCACGTAGTCCATTTCGGTGGCCTGCTTTAGGGCCCGAACGATGGCGCGCTTGGCCAATTCTATTTTGAAAGCATTGTGGGCATGGCCTTCGGCGCCGGCCAGCAGCTCGGCCGCGGCCTGCCGGAACGTGACCAGCGTGGCGGGCTTCCCGATGAGCAACTGCTCGGCTTCGGCTTTGCGCCAGGGCTTGTGGGCCACGCCGCCCAAGGCCAGGCGGGCATCCGTAATGATGTCACCGTCGAGTTCCAGCGCCGCCGCTACCGATACCACTGCAAAAGCGTAGCTGCTGCGGTCGCGCAGCTTCAGGTAAGTAAAGTTTTTCGCGAACCCCTTTTTGGGCAAGTCCAGCGCGGTTATCAGCTCGCCGGGGCGCAGGGTGTTGTCAAGCTCGGGCCGGTCGCCGGGCAGGCGGTGGAAGTTCGCAAACGAAATGCTGCGCTCGCCCTGCGGGCTGCTCACGCGCACCACGGCTTCTAGGGCGGCCAGGGCCACGCACATGTCGCTGGGGTGGGTGGCAATGCACTGCTCGCTGGCGCCCAGAATGGCGTGAATGCGGTTGTAGCCGCCTATGGCCGAGCAGCCAGTGCCGGGCTCGCGCTTGTTGCAGGGCGTGGCCAGGTCGTAGAAATAGTAGCAGCGGGTGCGCTGCATCAGGTTGCCGCCGTTGGTGGCCATGTTGCGCAGCTGCGGCGTGGCGCCGGCCAAAATGGCCTGGTTGAGCAGGGGGTAGCGCTTCTCAACCTCCGGGTGCCAGGCGGTGTCGGCGTTGGTGGCCATGGCGCCCAGGCGCAGGCCGCCATCGGGCAGGTTTTCAATTTCGGCCAGGGGTAGCTTTTTGAGGCCGATGAGGTGCGTGGGGTGGGCCACGTTTTCCTTCATCAGGTCAATCAGGTTGGTGCCGCCGCCGATGTAGGCCGAGTCGGGCCGGTTGATTCTTTCGCGCACGGCGGCGTCCACGGCCGTGGGAGGGGAGTAGGTGAAGCTGTTCATGGCATTAAGCTTTTTGGGCGTTGACCACCTCCATCACGGCGCTCAGAATGTTGGTGTAGGCACCGCAGCGGCACAGGTTGCCGCTCATAAGGTCCCGTACTTCGGCCTCGGTTTTGCCCCGGCCTTCTTTCAAAAGGGCCACGGCCGAGCAAATCTGGCCCGGCGTGCAGTAGCCGCACTGAAACGCATCGTGGTCGATGAAGGCCTGCTGCAACGGGTGCAGCTCCTCGGCCGTGCCGATGCCCTCGATGGTGGTGATGTCCTCGCTTTCCTGCATCACGGCCAGGCTCAGGCAGGAGTTGATGCGCTTGCCGTTGACCAGGACGGTGCAGGCGCCGCATTGCCCGTGGTCGCAGCCTTTTTTGGTGCCGGTCAGGTCCAGGTACTCGCGCAGGGCATCGAGCAGGGTGGTCCAGGGCGCCACATTAAGGGTGCGGTTCTCCCCGTTGATGCGCAGGGTGAGGGGCTGAGTAGGCGCCAGGGCCACGGGGGCGCGCCCCAAGGTGGGTTGGGCAAGTTGGCTCATAGAAGTAGCGAAAGGCGGGGAAGAAATGAAAGGAAGCCGATGCAGCGGCACTGCCCGCGAGCGTTTGCTACCCGGAAGCTCTACTCCCATACGTGCCCTAAGCGGGACTGTGTTGTTATTTATGGAGTGTAGCACTGTATTTATTTTCTTGTAAAAAACAGTTACATATAAATTAAATTATACTCTGAACCTCTAGTGTGGGCCTTATATCAGCAGATTATGCGGCCTTCATTAGCCGAGCGAATGGGATGGTTCGTCCAGAAAAAGGTGAGATTTATCCTAGTTCGCTTTCAGCGGCGCTCGGGCAGCCGTAGCTTTGGGTACCAAAAAAGCAAGCCTGGGGCCATGCCTCGGTGGGCTTCGCATCGTTTCGTTGCAATACATGATACTATCTGTACAAAGAAATTTCCGCTACTACGTAGCATTGGTTTTGATAATTTTGCTCGCCGTTGGTGTTCGAATGCAAGCTGCTCCTCTCGGGGCAGGATTGTCTGAAAATGACGTCGTGACCAGCGCTGCGCCAACTGAAGTTCAGTCTATTATCTCGTCGGACGAAGTCGCTGCCCGATAAGAGTCAGCGCGTTTTTCTCCAACTTTGGGCTCATTCCGGCCCGCTTCGCAGGGTTTGCTGCCGAAGTGGGCCGGTTTCATTTTCGGCCCACTGGCCCTACCTTCCTGCGCCATGAAAATCCTTTTAGTTGAAGACGAGCCCTCGGTCGCGGCATTCCTGCACCAGGGACTCACGGAACAAGACTACACCGTGGACCTGGCGGCCGATGGCTTGCTGGGGCTGCGCCGCGCCCAATCGACACAGTACGACTGCCTGATTCTGGACCAGATGCTGCCCGGCCTCAGCGGCCTGGAAGTGTGCCGGCAGGTGCGGGCCCACGACGCCGGCGTGCCCATCCTGATGCTGACGGCCCTGGGCGAAACCGATGACAAGATTCGCGGCCTCGATGCCGGCGCCGACGACTACCTCGTGAAGCCCTTTGCTTTCGAAGAGCTGCTGGCCCGCCTCCGGGCCCTGGTGCGGCGCCGAACCGAAGCACCCGGCCCCAAGGCCGTGCTGCACCTGGCCGACCTCACCCTCGACCCCTCGGCCAAGCGCGTAGAACGGGCGGGGCGGGTGGTGCAGCTCACAGCGCGCGAGTTCTCGCTGCTCGAATACCTGCTGCGCAACCAAGGCCGGGTAGTGTCGCGTGCCAACCTGCTGGAAGATGTGTGGGACATGAGCTACGACTCCGGCTCAAACGTGATTGACGTGTACATCAACTTCCTGCGCAAGAAGGTTGACAAGGGGTTTGAGCCCAAGCTGATTCATACGCTGGTGGGCATGGGCTATGTAATGAAAGTTGATTGAGGCGGTGGGCTTGCTTGAAGATAAGCGATGAGAAGTAGCGGTCAGAGTTAAAGAACCAGTGCAGCACTGTGCACTTCATCGTTGGTAAGCCAGCATTTTAAACAAGCAGCAGAGTAGCAGCCAATGTCCATACGCCTCCGACTTGCCATTCAGTTTGGGGCCATTCTGGCCCTGACGCTGCTGTTCTTCTCGCTGGCCATCTACTTTGCCACCAAGCAATCGAGGCGGGAGCTTTTCACGCAAAGCCTCTTCAAGCGGACCTTGGTGGTGGGGCATGCTTATGCCGATGGCCAGGATGCTCGCCAAGACTCGACCGAAGAAAAGTCTTACCGGCGGTATTTGCGCCAGCTCTACCGCACCCTGCCCGCGGAGGAAGGCCGCGTGTACGACTCGGCCGACCGCTTGGTGTTTCAGGAGGGGCAGGGGCCTACCAAGCCGGTGCCCGCTGCCTGGCTGGCCCGGGTGCGCCTTTCTGGCCGCGCTGTGCTTGAGTCCCAAACCAACTACCACGAAACCGTGGGCCTGCTCTACCGCGACGAGAACTTGGGGCCGCTGGTGGTGGTGGCCTCGTCGGTCGATGAAGATAGCCGCCAGCAGCTCGAGCAGCTGCGGCGGCTGCTAGCCGGCGGCTTGCTGGCGGCCCTGGTGGTGGCGGGCATTGGCAGCTGGGTTTTTGCGGGACGAGCCCTGAGGCCCCTGCGGCGCATGGTGCGGGAGGTAGACGGCATCACGGCCACCGACCTCAGCCAGCGCCTGACGCAGGCCGCCGGCGCCAACGATGAGATTGGCCGCCTCGCCCAGCGGTTCAACCGCCTGCTCGAACGCCTGGAGTCGGCTTTTGCTGGCCAGCGCACCTTTGTGCGCGACGCTTCCCACGAGCTGCGTACGCCCCTGGCCGCGCTCATTGGCGAGCTGGAAGTGGCGCTACTGCAGGCTGAACGCCCGCCCACCGAGTACCGGCGCGTGCTGCAAAGCACCCTCGATTCGGCGCGACAGCTCAATGAGCTCACCAATGGCCTGCTGCAAATTGCCCGGGCTTCCGACGACCCGTCCCAAGTGCCCATGGCCTGTGTGCAGATAGACGAGCTGCTGCTGCTGGCCCACGAGCAATTGCTGCGGCGCCACCCCACCTGCCGCGTCGACCTCGATTTTGGCGAAACCGACGACGATGGTTCCTATGAGGTGTACGGGAATGAGGCGCTGCTCTTATCGGCCATGCTCAACGTGCTCGACAATGCCTGCAAATTTTCGGCCGGCAGCGACTGCGCTGTCACGGCCACTCTAACCCGGAAGGACTCGCGTCTGGTGCTGCTAGTAGCCGACCGGGGGCCAGGCCTGAGTTCCAGCGACCTGCAGCAGGTGTTTGTGCCGTTTTTTCGGGCGGCCTCGGCGCGGGCCGTGCCGGGCCATGGCATTGGCCTGCCGCTGACGGCCCGCATCATGGCGCTGCACGGTGGCCTGGTGCGCCTGGAAAGTGAAGTAGGCAGCGGCACCCAGGTTTGGCTGGAATGGCCAAGCAAGCCCGCTGTGTAGCAACAGGGTAGATTTTTGCCGCTTATTTTAATTCCCTTTTAATTCTCCTTTAACTGGTTCTTAATAAGCGGCACGTACTCTTGCTCACCAATTTCACTCGTGCACGCTCGCCCGAGGTCAGGCAGTTGGTTTACAAAGCCATAAGATTTATGCCAGAGATTGTTTCCTCTCCAGCGAGCACGGGTACTCCCATTGCTTCCGGAGCCAAGCCCGAAGCCCCACTGTCCAAACCCTCGCTTTTCGGGTCTATTGGCCAGGATGCGCCGGCGGGACTTGTGGTCTTTTTGGTGGCCCTGCCCCTGTGTTTGGGTATTTCGCTCGCGTCGGGTGCTCCCCTGTTGGCGGGGGTGGTGGCCGGCATTGTGGGCGGCGTGCTGGTGAGCTGGCTCAGCGGCTCGGCCGTGAGCGTGACCGGGCCAGCGGCGGGTCTTACTACCATCGTGTTGTCGGCCATATCCACGCTGGGGTCTTGGCCGGCCGTGCTCACGGCCACGGCCATTGCGGGTGTCTTTCAGATAATTATGGGGCTGGGCCGCGGCGGCATCATTGCCTTGTATTTCCCGGCGGCAGTTATCAGGGGCATGTTGGCTGCTATTGGCATTATCCTGATTTTAAAGCAGATTCCTCACTTCCTCGGGGCCGATACGGACTACTTCGAGGATATGAACTTTTCCCAGATTGACGGCTACAATTCGTTCTCAGCCATCATGGCGGCCCTAAAAGGCTTGAGCTTGGGCTCGGTGATTGTGGGCTTTGTAGCATTGGGCCTGATGCTGCTGTGGGACCGTCCGGCGATACGGCGTCAGCCGTGGGCCCGCTTGGTGCCGGGAGCACTGGTAGCGGTGCTGGCGGCGGTGGCTATCAATCAGCTATTTAAGGTCGTTGTTCCGGGCCTGCAGGTTCGGCCCGAGCACTTGGTCACGTTGCCGGTGGTGTCGTCGCTGCAACAGCTCATTGGCGAAATCGCATTCCCGGACTTTAGCGCCTTAAGAAGGCCGGCTACTTACGGGGTTGCGCTGACTATTGCCCTCGTGGCTTCGCTCGAAACGCTGCTGAGCGTGGAGGCCGTCGACAACCTCGACCCCCACAAGCGCCACACACCCACCAACCGTGAGCTCATGGCCCAGGGCGGCGGCAACCTGGTCAGCGGCTTGCTGGGGGGCCTGCCCGTGACTGCCGTTATTGTGCGTTCCTCGGCCAACATCAGCGCCGGCGGCCAAACCCGGATGTCGTCTTTCATCCACGGCTTGTTGCTGTTAGTAAGCCTGCTGTTTTTGGGTTCGGTTCTGAACCTGATTCCATTGTCGGCCCTGGCGGCGGTGCTGCTGCTAGTGGGCTACAAGCTCACCAAACCGGCGCTGTACCGCAAGCAGTGGCAGCTGGGCCGCGAGCAGTTTATTCCCTTCATCATCACCATTGTAGCGGTGTTGTTTACGGACTTGCTCAAGGGCGTTACCATTGGCCTGGTGTTGGGCTTCTTCTTCATCCTGCGCGATAATTCTAAAGCCGGTTCTTACCTGAGACAAGACCCTGCAGACGACAAAGTAGACCCCGACCTGCTGCACCTGCGCTTGCCCGAGCACGTTTCCTTTCTCAACAAGGCCAGCATCGTAACTACCCTCGAACAATTACCCGAAGGCAGTCGGGTAATCCTGGACGGTACCCGTTCGCACGTCATCGACAACGACGTGCTGGAAGCGCTCGAAGCGTTCCGGCAGGCGGCCCCGGCCCGGGGAATCGATTTGGAAATGCGCGGTATCCGCCAAGTTGACTTGGCCGTACACTAAGTTGTAAAGAAGATTTTTTTCGGGCTAAGCGGCTTTCCCGGCCGCTTAGCCCACGCATAATTACCTAGTATCCATTACCTAAATTCCCAAGCATGTCCGGTATTCAGTCGATTCTCGAAAACAACCGCCAGTGGGTGGCTTCCAAAAACGCCGACGACCCCAAGTTCTTCCAAAGCCTGGCCGATGGTCAGACACCGCGGTACTTGTTCATTGGCTGCTCCGATTCGCGAGTGCCCGCCTCGGGCATCACCGGCACCGGCCCCGGCGAGATGTTCGTGACCCGCAACATTGCCAACCTGGTGGTGCACTCGGATATGAACCTGCTATCGGTGCTCCAATACGCCGTTGAAGTACTGGGCGTGAAGGATATTTTGGTGGTGGGCCACTACGGCTGTGGCGGTGTTGCTGCCGCCGCTGCCAACAAGCAGTACGGCCTGATTGATAACTGGCTGGTAAACATCCGCGACGTGGTGCGTCTGCACGAAGACGAACTGTCGGACATTGACGACGAAAAGCAGCGCCTGCGCCGTCTGGTTGAGCTGAACGTGATGGAGCAGGTGCGCAACCTGGCCAAAACCAACATCATTCAGAACGCCATGCGCGCTGAAAACCCGCCCCGCCTCCACGGCTTGGTTTACGACATTGCCGACGGCGTGCTCAAAGACCTACACGTGGACAGTGAAAACGTAATGCGGGAGATGAAGCATATCTACGGCACCAAAGTCCACCAGGAGGAGGAGGCCTCTGATGAGGAAACGGATACGCCCGAGCCTCCCACTGCCAAAGAAGACTCCAGTACTTACGAAGGCCCCAAGCACGACCCGGCAAATGAAACTGCTGAGAACGTGAGCAAATCCAGATAAGTCCAGGCTACGTCAAGCGCCGCAAAGGCCGGCCTTCCGCACATAACTTGGGAGAAATACCATTGCTGCTGACGTAGGCTGTAAGCGTTAAATGAGAAAGGCCGGACGACTGCAATAGTCGTCCGGCCTTTCTCATTTAATTCACCAGTTGCTACTTGGCTGCTTCGATCTCGCTCACGGCTTTATCTACCGCTTGCTTGGTTTCGGCAGCGTTGGCACCGCTTTCTTTGGCTTTTGCCACGCCTTGCAGCAGGCCAATAACCGGCTTGTCGGCACCGTAGCTCTTATACTTCACGCCGAGGGTTTTCAAGCGCTCTACGCCTTCGGCCACGGCAGTTGCGTCGTTGATGCGGCCGAGCATGGCGGCCATGGGCTCCATCATGTTGAACTGGCCCTGGGGGCGGGCCGCGTCGAACTTGTCGCGGATGTAAGGCCATTGCTCCGCCGTGCCGCTGGTGGCGTACACTTGCGTCACGGCCTGAGTGAGGGCGCCGTGGCTGTCGTTCTCGTAGGTTTTGGCGCGGGCCAGGGCCTGGGCGGGCTCCACCGTGGCCAGGGCGCTCAGGGCAGCGCCCTGCACTTTATACGACTGGCTGTTGAGCTGCTGGCTGAAAAGCTTCGTGTCTTTCTTGTCCTTCAGCTTGGCGAGGGCCGCCAGCAGGGACGCTTGCACGGCGGACTCTTTTTCGCTGGCGGCCCGCTTGCGTAGTACCGGGGCAGCAGCTTTGGCCACGGCTTTGTCGTCGAGCTTCAGGCTCTCGGCGGCGGCAGCCCGCACGCTGTAAAACTTGTCGTTGAGGGCTGCCAGCAGCACACCGCGGGCGGCGGCATTGGTGGTTTGCTCTTTGGCCGCGGCCGCCAGGGCCTCTATACGGTCTACAAACAGGGGAGCCCGCTTGTATTGGGCCGCGAAGTCAGCCACGGGCTTGTTGTCGGTTTTCAGCCAGAGAGTCTTCTTGTTGGCGTCCACGTTCACCAGGTCGGGCTTGGCCGAGAGGGGCATGGTGAAGGTTTGGGTGGCTTCCGTCATTTCTACTTGCTGGCGCTGCACCTTATTGCCCACGTAGTAGTCGATGGCAAAGGGCAGGCGGAAGGGCTGGCCCGCCTGGGTTTGCTTCACGGTCACGGACTGCACTTTCTTGGTGGCATCCCAGGCGTAGTCAATGCTGACCACCGGGTGGCCCGGGGCGAAGTACCACTGGTTGTAGAACCAGTTCAGGTCCTGGCCCGACACAGCTTCGAAAGCCAAGCGCATCTGGTGCGCCTCGCCGTTGCCGAAGGCGTTGTCCTTCAAATACTTTTGCAAGCCGGCGAAGAACACGTCATCGCCCAGGTAGGTGCGCAGCATGTCCACGATGGCGCCGCCCTTTTGGTAGCTCACCAGGTCGAATACTTCTTCCTGCTGCTCGTAGTGGAAGCGCACCAGCGGCTTGGTGGCGTCGCGCGGGCTGGCCAGGTAGCGGCGCAGGTAGCGGTAGTAGTGGGCATCGGCGGCATCGCGGCCGTACTTGTGCTCGGCGTAGAGGCCTTCGGAGAAGTCGGCCATCGACTCGTTCACGGTGATGTTCGACCACGACTCAGCCGTGACGTAGTCGCCAAACCACTGGTGAAACAGCTCGTGGGCAATCACAGATTCGCTGCTGAACTCGCGGTCCAGCAGCTCGCGGTCCGTCATCTGCACCTGCTCGCCGTGCAGGGTGGCGGTGGTGTTTTCCATGGCGCCGCTCACGTAGTCGCGGGCCACAATCTGGGCGTACTTATTCCAGGGATACTCCACGCCCAGGCGGTTGGAGTAGAACTCCAGCATGTCGTTGGTGTTGCCAAAAATCTGCTTGGCGTAGGGAGCGTACTTGGGCTCGAGGTAGTAACTCACCTCTTTGCCGCGCCAGGGCGTGTCTTTGTAGATTTTGAAGTCGCCTACGGCCATCATAAACAGGTAAGGCGCGTGGGGCAGGTCCATCTTCCAGGTATCGGTGCGCAGGCCCGGGCCGGCGGGCGTCTGGCTCACCAGGGCGCCGTTGCTGAGCGTGACGTACTTGGCGGGCACGGTCATGCTGATTTCCTGGGTGGTTTTCTGGTTGGGCCGGTCAATGGTGGGGAACCAGGCCGAGGAGCCTTCGGTCTCGCCTTGCGTCCAGATTTGCACGGGCTTGCCGGCCACGGCGCTGTCGGGGTTCACGAAGTACAGGCCCTTGGCGTCAGTGATGGCGGCGCTGCCCTGCACCTTCAGCTCGTCAGGCTTGGAGACATAGTCGATATAAATGATATATTCCTCCCCGGGCTTAAAGGTCTTGCCCAGGTTAATACGCAGGTTAGCACCGTCGGTGTAGGTGTACTTCAGGGGCTGCTGCTTGTCGCCATTCATCAGCGCCACAGCTTTGATGTCCATGCCTTTGGCGTCGAGCCGTAGGGTATCGGTGGGGTAGGCGTGGGGCTTGAGCGTAATCCAGGTTTTGCCGTAGAGGTAGCGCTTGGCGTAGTCAAAGCGCACATCGAGCTTGGTGTGCACCAGGTTATTGATTTTGGTGGCCGAGGCGCGGTAAGGCGATTCTGCCCGGGGGGCAGGGGAGGCGGGAGCCTGTGCCAGGACCGGCGTGGTGGCCACTAGGCCCAGCAGGCCCAACGCAAAAAGGTGCTTCATGAAAACGGGGTGGTGATGGTGGGATGTGTGAAGGACAAGGCCGAACAGGGAGCGTTGCCCATCGTGGCTACGAAAGTAAGGAAACGAGGCGCAGGCTTGGGTTATTTCGACGCTGTTCTAATCTGAGCTGTGCGTGCTTAACTTATTGTTTGAGCATTCCTAATGGCTTTATTGGCTGGTGCCTTATTCGAGGAAGTATGGTCCAGGACCCACCGACGCAGCGGTTCTTCTATAAACTGATAGCCCACGGCGGCGATTGCCACAGTGGCCAGAAAGCGCCAGCCGCTATTCGTTGCCGGGCCAAAGGCTTTGGCCCACCAAAGAGACAGGGTACTAATATGAACAAGGTAGAAAAAATAGGAGCTGCGCCCCAAAAACTGCATCAGGCGCGAGGCCAAGATGGTTCGTAGCCAACTGATTTCGGCAAGCAGCCCAGCCAGTAGTAGCGCCACGCCAGCGGGGAAAATCAGGTTGTTGAGGGCAATGGCCCCAGGTTGCAGGAGGCCGTCGTAGAAGTTCATGGGTGGCTGCAGCCACGCCAGTATCCCAACTGTAAGGCTCATTAACATCAAGCCTGCCAGGGTGCGCCATGGCCATTGGCCTGCCGCGGTAGTAGCTGCCCGGGCCACCCACCAACGGGCCAAGCCCACCCCAATCACGAATTCAAACACCCGTCCGAAAAACGTGTAGTTGAACAAATGGTAGTAGGAACCGAAAAAGCCGTGCAGGGCGGGGCGCCCAATGCACCAGTAGGTTAGCAGCAACCCAATACCCAAAACTGAAGCCGTAAAGCCCACTAGCCCGCGTCGTCCCCAGCGCTGCCAGGCCAGCAGCAACGGTGCTGAAAAGTAGAAACACTCTTCCACCGTGAGCGACCATCCTTGTGGAAGCCCAACGTACTTCAGCGTGCTGGAAAAGCCTCGCAGCAAGCTCTGACTTAGAAACACCAGCATTACGGTATTGAGGCCTTTGCCTGCCGGTATAGGCCAGTAGAGCTGCGCCAGCACCATTCCATTCAGCAGTAGATAAGCGGGGTAGATACGGGCCACCCGCCGCCAGAAATAGGCCCACCACCAGCTGCGCGAGAGTCGCACGTTGCCCTGGTAGCGGGTTGCAATTACAAATCCGCTGAGCACGAAAAACATACTCACCCCCACGTAAAAGTGCGAGAAAATGGCTTGAACCCATTCGGCGTCCAAAGCAGGCCGGAAGTGGAGAAAGAAAATAAGGTAGGCCGCAATAGCGCGTAAGCCGGTAAGCGCGGGATAGTAGGGGCGCCCGCCAGAATGAGTAGCGGTTTCAGAAGCTGGCATTTGGCTATCGGTAATTAGCACAACGAGCTGGCGCGAAAGGATTGAATAAGGAATCGGGAAGTAGGGGCGAAGGTACCGACTGCCGCACATCAAGCTGGGGCGGGGTGGGCTACAGGCTAAGCCGGGCTGCACCTCAACACTAAGTGCTCCATCTCCCCCGTAAGTTTGTGGCCTCATCAACCCCACCATGATGTCTTTTTTACGCCTAGCGACTCCTCTGGTCGCCTTTTCAATTTCCTTCAACGCCCTGGCCCAGACGCCGGCCGACAGCAGTCGCAGCCTGCGCGAAGTAACCGTATACGGCACCCGCCTCGACCAGGTAGCCGGCCAAACCGGCCGCTACGTAACGGTGGTGCCCGGCCGCACCCTGAGCCAATACCCGGTGGCCTCGCTCGATGACTTGCTACGCCTGCTGCCCGCCATCGAGATGCAGAGCCGGGGCAACTTCGGTACCCAGGCCGACATCACCCTGCGCGGCTCTACCTTCAACCAAGTGCTGATTCTGCTGGATGGCATGCGGCTGAACGACCCGCTCACGGGCCACTTTGCGGGCTACCTGCCCATCACGCCCGCCGAGATTGAGCAGATTGAAGTGGTGCGCGGCCCCGGGGCGGCCCTCTACGGGCCCGATGCTGTGGGCGGCTTCGTTAACATTGTCACCAAAACCTTTGCCGCCACCCACCGGCCCGATGGCGTGGAGCTAGGCGGCACCTTTATGGCCGGCGAATACGGCCTGAAGTCCACCAACGCCGGCTTCTACGGCCAGGACAATGGCCTGCGCCTGGCGGGCGGCATCCTCAACAACTCGGCCACCGGCCAGCTGCTGAACCTGCCCGGCGGCCTGCGCAACGATTTCAAGCTGAATACTTACTCGCTCTCGGCCGCTTATGAGGTCAGCAGCAAGCTCAGCGCTGCCGCCCGCGCCAGCTTCGACCGGCGCGACTACAACGCCCAGAACTTCTACACGACCAACGCCGGCGACCGTGCCCGCGAAATCACCGCCCGCGACTGGTACCAGGGGCAGTTGCGCTACGACTGGAACGCCCGCGCCCGCACCGAGCTGCAGGTGGTAAACACCATCAGCACCGACTACTACCTGTACACGCCGACCTCGCCCGCCAGCGACCACCTCATGCGCTACTTCAATGTGCAGGGCCAGCACCAGCTGCGCTTCTCCGAGAAGGTGCAGCTGACCCTCGGTGGCCAAGCCGACCGCCGCCGCGTGCGCAGCAACGACCGCGGCGACCACGCCGTGTGGCACCAGGGGGTGTTTGCCGTGGCCGGCCTGCGCCCCACCGCCACCCTGAACCTGACCGCCGCCCTGCGCCTCGACCACGACCAGGCCTACGGCACCGAGGTGCTGCCCCAACTCACGGCCAGTCAGCAGCTGGGCGAGCGCCTGACGGCGCGCGCCGCCGTTGGCCGGGCTATCCGGGCCGCCAACTTCACCGAGCAGTACAACTCGGCCATCCGGCCCGGCACCGTGCCCGGCGGCTTCAATGTGGGCAACCCCGCCCTCGATGCCGAGCGCACCTGGAGCTACGAAGGGGGGCTGGACTACGTGCTGGGCTCGGCCCTCACCTTGCGCGCTACCTATTTCAACCGCTACGGCCGCAACCTGATTGACTACGTGGCCACGCCCGGCAGCGCGGTGCAGGCCGGCACGGGCTTCACCAACCTGAACCCCGCCGCCACCTACCGCTTCGCCCAAAACCTGTTTGCCGTCACTACCCAGGGCTTGGAGCTGGAAGCCAGCAGCCGCGCCCAGCTAAGCACCGGCCTGCGCCTGGATGGCAGCGTGGGCTACACCTTCACCCACCTCGACGTGGACGGGGACATAGTATCGCAGTACCTGAGCAATGTGGCCAAGCAGCTCGTAAGCGGCAACGTGAGCCTGGTGCACCGCCGCTTCACTGCCAGCGTGGGTGGCGTCTACAAGCAGCGCGCCGCCCAGCAAACCACGCCCAGCCTTACCATCAACGATGCCGTGCTCACGCCCTCGTATGTAGTTATCAACAGCCGCCTCGATGTAACCTTGCTGCCCGAGCGGCTATGGTTGGTGGGCCAGGCCCAGAACCTGTTCAACGCAAAATACTCGGACTTGCTGGGCGCCCAGATGCCCGGCCGCTGGCTGATGGGCGGCGTGCGCGTGGCGCTTAGCAAGTAGCGCGGACTCTGTAGTCCGCGTCCCCGCGCCGCATCAACGATTCGCGAATGGCGCGGAGACGCGGACCACAAAGTCCCTCCGGGTACGACCGCGCTACAGTCGGTATTAACAGCAAAAAACAAAGCGAAGCCCCCGGTTTGAAACAAATCGGGGGCTTCGCTGTATCTTTGCCGTATCAATTCTTTCTCCCAAAGGATTGTTTTTATACAGAGGCGCTGAGAGACAGGCTCGATGAAGCGTCGGCAACCATCCGCAACCGCGGGCAAGGTGCCAATTCCTGACCATATAAAAACAAGTTGCCGTGGACGCTGCCAACAACCTCCCCAATCACATTGCCGATTTTACTGCCACCCCCGCTGTCATGCGTTGGGCGGGCATGGGCTGTTGTTGCTGTTGTTGTCTGGCTTAGCCTGTCCCGAATGATTTTTCGCGGGTAGGTAGGCGGTAGCTGAGGCTTGGTGCCTCGGTATGCCTGCGTTTTTGCAGTTGCCTGCGGGCGTCTGCATCCTCTTTTTCTGGGTTGTTGCTGGCTGTTGCGCTTCGGCGTGCGCTAGGCAGTGTGCTGAACAGCATTGGTTTGCATGCGTCCGTCTCCCCGGGGAGGTCAAGCAAAAAGCTGATTTAGAAAGACTCAGGAGAGGCCAGCGCCGCCGACTACCTGCCCATTCGGGCTCCTTCAATTTCTGGATTCTTGGCCGCAATGGGAAGCCCACTGCTTGGCCGTCTCACACCACCGTCTTACTTAATACCAACCCAAGTTTCTGATTATGTCGCTGACTCAAAAGCCCATTGGCATCTATTTCGAGCACCCCGAATGGTTTAAGCCCCTGTTTGCGGAGCTCGACCGCCGCGGGCTGCCTTACGAGAAGATTGACGCCGCCCACCACCTATTCAACCCCGCGGAAAAGGAAAGCCCTTATAGCCTGGTAGTGAACCGCATGAGCTCATCGGCTTACCTGCGTGGGCACGGGCAGGGCATCTTCCACACCGCGGGCTATGCCACGCACCTCGAGCGCATCGGCACGCGCATCATCAACGGCTCGGCGGCCACGGCCATCGAAACCAACAAGGCCCGCCAGCTTTCCCTGTTTGAGTCGCTGGGGCTGAAATACCCGAAGTCGTTCGTGATTAACCACGCCTCGCGGGCCGTGGACGCGGCCAAGGAGCTGCGCTTCCCCATTGTGGTGAAGGTGAACATCGGAGGCAGCGGCGCGGGCATCATCCGCTTCGATACACCCGAGGGCCTGCAGGCTGCGGTGGACAATAACCAGATTGACCTCGGCATCGACCAGACCGCCTTGGTACAGGAATATGTGACGCCCCGCGGCGGCAACATTCACCGCGTCGAAACGCTGGACGGCAAGTTTCTCTACGCCATGAAGGTGTTTACCACCGGCGAAAGCTTCAACCTGTGCCCCGCCGAAATCTGCCAGATTCCCGAGGAGCAGTCAGCTGAATTCTGCCTGACCGAAGCACCCAAGAAAGGCATACAGGTGGAAGCCTTCACGCCGCCAGCCGAGGTGATTGCCGCTGTGGAGCGCATCGTGGCCGCAGCCAAAATTGACGTCGGCGGCATCGAGTACCTCATCGACGACCGCACGGGCGACGTGCTGTTCTACGACATCAACGCCCTGTCAAACTTCGTGGCCGATGCCGTGAACGTGGTTGGTTTCGACCCATACGCTCGCTTCGTCGACTACCTCGAAGCGCAGCTGCCAGCCGGCTCGAAGGCAGCGGTACCAGCAGAATTGGCTACTGCTTAGAATATCGTCAGGCAAGGCCGTCTGTCATCCTGAGCTTGCGAAGGACCTTATCACCACTGAACAGTTTGCAGTAATCACAAATAGTGCGAACGTGATAAGGTCCTTCGCAAGCTCAGGATGACAGACGGAAAAGGCACCCCCCAGCCCGCCTACTCCTCTCTTAAAAAAAAACACAAACCATGAAATTTGGATATTGGATGCCCATTTTTGGGGGCTGGCTGCGCAACGTCGAAGACGAGCAGATGCCTACCGACTGGAGCTACGTGAAGCAGCTGGCGCAGCGCAGCGAAGCTCTTGGCTACGACCTCACGCTCATCGCCGAGCTTTACTTGAACGATATCAAGGGCACCGAGGCACCGTCACTGGAAGCGTGGAGCACCGCTGCTGCCTTGGCTGCCGTTACGGAGCAGCTAGAAATAATGGTGGCCGTGCGCCCCACCTTCCACAACCCCGCGCTGCTGGCCAAGCAGGCCGCCAACATCGACCTGATTGCCCCGGGCCGCTTATCGCTGAACGTGGTATCGTCGTGGTGGCGCGACGAGGCCACCAAGTACGGCCTGCACTTTGAGCAGCACGACGACCGGTACGCCCGCACCCGCGAGTGGCTCGACGTGGTAACCAATGTGTGGAATCAGGACCACTTTAGCTACGAGGGCAAGTACTACCAAGTGGCCGATAACATCCTCCAGCCCAAGCCCGCGAAGGCGCCGTTCCTGTACGCCGGCGGCGAGTCGGAAGCTGCCAAAGACCTCATCTCAACCCAGTGCGACGGCTACGTAATGCACGGCGACTCGCCGGAGCAAATAGGAGCTCGCATCGCCGACATGCGCCGCCGCCGCGAGCAGAAAGGCTTGCCGCCCATGAAGTTTGGCGTGGCTGGCTACACCATCGTGCGCGACAACGAGCAGGACGTGAAAAAAGAGCTTGACCGCATCACTAATGTAAAGGCTTCGGCCGCTGGCTACGACAACTACCAGCAGTGGCTGGCCGGCACGCAGCTCGAGCAACAGGTCTCGCTACACGACTACTCGGTCTCGAACCGTGGCCTGCGTACCGGTCTCACCGGCACGCCGGCGCAGTTGCAGGACCGCATTGGCGCTTTTGAAGAAGTGGGCGTGGATTTCTTCCTGCTGCAGGCCAGCCCGCAACTGGAGGAGATGGAGCGGTTCTCAGAAGCTGTCATTCAGGTGCTGGCGTAGCGCAGACCCCACCCCGTACCCGGTAGGGACGGGGGTGGGGTGTTTTTCTCAGGCCGAAAGTCGGCTCGATTTCATTTGTGTCAGAATACGTGAGTGCCCAACGGTCACCGCGTATTCTAATTTTCTATATGCTTAAAAAATCACTGGCGCTGCTTCAAATGGAAGCAGCCGAAACCGGGGCTGGCGCCCTGAAAAGAAGTCTCAACGGAGTAAGCCTTATCGCCATTGGCATTGGCGTAATTATCGGGGCGGGCCTGTTCTCGCTCACGGGCATTGCGGCGGCTAATCATACCGGGCCGGCCATTACCCTTTCGTTCATTGTGGCGGCCGTGGGCTGCGCATTCTCGGCCTTGTGCTACGCCGAGTTTGCCTCACTGGTGCCCGTTTCAGGTTCAGCTTATACCTATTCTTACGCCACCATGGGCGAGCTATTCGCCTGGATTATCGGCTGGGACCTGGTGCTGGAGTACTCCGTGGGCGCGGCGGCCGTGGCCATCAGCTGGTCACAGTATTTGATTAAGTTTCTGAGCAAGTTTGACATCAACCTACCCGCGCAATTGGTGATGTCGCCTTTCGAAACCGCCAAGCTAGCCGACGGCAGCACCGTCACGGGCTTCGTGAACGTGCCGGCCATGGTCATCGTGCTCACCATGACGGCCATTGTGATGCGCGGCACCAAGGGCTCGGCTTGGTTCAATGCGCTAGTGGTGTTCCTGAAAGTGTCGGTGGTGCTGGTGTTCATCGGGCTGGGCTGGCAGTACATCAACCCCGTCAACTACCAACCCTACATTCCTACCAATACGGGCACATTCGGCGAGTTTGGTCTGAGTGGCATTCTGCGGGGCGCCGGCGTTATCTTCTTCGTGTTCATTGGCTTCGACATCGTGGCCACCATGGCCCAAGAAACCAAGAACCCGCAGCGCAACATGCCCATCGGCATCATGGGCTCGCTGCTGATTTGCACGGTGCTGTTCGTGTTGTTTGGGCACGTGCTCACCGGCTTGGCCAACTACACCGAGTTCAAAGACAGCGCCGCGCCGGTGGCCATCGCCATCGAAAAAACGCCCTACGCCTGGCTGACGTCGGCGGTGTTGGTGGCCATTCTTATTGGCTACACGTCGGTTATTCTGGTCGATTTGCTGGGGCAGTCGCGGGTGTTCTTCGCCATGTCGAAAGACGGCCTGCTGCCGCCGGTGTTTTCGCGTCTGCACCCGCGCCGCAACACGCCTTTTCAGTCCATTGCGCTGCTGGGGAGCTTCATTGCTCTGTTTGCGGGCTTCGTGCCCATCGCCGTGGTGGGCGAAATGACGAGCATCGGTACCCTGCTGGCCTTCGTGATGGTGTGCCTGGGCGTGCTCATTTTGCGTCGCACCGACCCCGACGCCCCACGCAGCTTCCGCACACCGTGGGTGCCGCTGGTGCCGATTCTGGGCATTCTGGTGTGCCTGGTGATGATGTTTTCGCTGCCGCTTGACACCTGGCTGCGCCTGATAGTGTGGCTGGCTATTGGCATGGCCATTTACTTTGGCTATGGCAAAAAGCACAGTAAACTGCGCTTGGCGCAGGAAGCCAATGATGCCCAGAAGGTAACATAATCCTATATAGCGTCCGCTTGCTCAACTGCAGTAGCTATTTGCGAAACGAGGAAAGTACATTTGGTGCCCATCTACCCGCCGTTTCGCTATTTCCATGGAAGCCATTGCCCCTGCGGTCGCCAACGAAGAGTTGCCAACACCAGAGCCCGCCTACCCAACCCTAGCCGAAAGCTGGGGCATATTGGGTTGGTTCCTGCTCTCATCCTGTGTGATTATAATACCGATTTCCTGGCTGCTAACTACAGTCATTGGGATGCCGGAAGTATATGTTGGTCCTTTTATCTCACTGACGAGCTGCCCCTTACTACTGATGTTTCTGCGCTGGATGGCCGGTAACCGGTGGCAGCCGTTACGCCTCCAGGGTCAGGAGCAAGCGTGGCTGTACGCGGCCCTGCCGGTACTAGTCCTGGCTATGATGCTAGTGCGCTCGCCTTTGGCCTTCCTGCCTCTGCCTAGCTGGATATCCAGCAGCTTCGAAGAGCAGATGAAAACGCCAATTGCATTGGCACTTTCGATTGTTGTAGCGGCGCCAGTATTCGAAGAACTGTTGTGGCGTGGAGTTGTGCTGGCAGGGTTGTTAAAAAATATGCGACCGAAGTCGGCCATTGTTTGGTCCGCGTTGATTTTTGGAGTGTTTCACCTCGACTTTGCTCAAGGCGTAAGGGCCGCCTTGGCGGGCCTGCTGCTGGGGTGGCTATACTACCGCACCCGTTCGCTGTGGCTATGCATGGCCCTGCATGCACTGAATAATTTGACGGTGTTTCTGCTGATGTTGCTGGGGCCTCCTGCTTGGAACGAGAAGTCAGCGGTGACGGGCTTTTTTGATTCGACGTGGCAGTATGCAGGAGCGTTGCTGCTTAGCGTGCTGGTAGGCGGGGCCCTACTGTGGCGCGTGCAGCGCACCACAAGCCCCGAAGAACTCGAACCCGCATTTTCGGCCTAAAATTGGGCTAGGGCTAAACGGACGTTGTTATATCGGCGGCCCGCCAAGGTGCCAAGTATAGCCCACAAAAAAAGAGGCGGCTGAATATTCAGCCGCCTCTTTTAGTTTTTAGCGCTTCGCCTAGCGGCCGGTTAGGCCGTTGTCGTCGAGGTCAGCGTCGTTGCGGTTGGTGCCGCCGCGTAGGTTTATGTCGGCGTCGCCGGTGCGGGTTTGGCCGCCTTGCAGGCGCTCTACTTCCACGTCGGTTTTGCGCACGGTGCCGGTTACGGTTTCGTCACGCTCGGTCACTTCTTTGCCGATGTTGACTTCGCCTACTACGCGGGCTTCTTTGCCCACTACAGCGCGCTCGGCCTGCTCGGTTACACTGATTTCACCTTCTTTGAAGGCGGCGAAATCGGCTTCCGTGGCAGGACGGTTCACGTCGCGGCGCTCAATGTTCACATGCTCTTCGCGCAGACGGATGTGCTCTTCTACCGGCCGCTCAATGATGCGGCTGCGGATGCGGGCACCACCGGTTTGCTCCACACGCTTGCCCACGCTCAGGTTCTCCTCGATGATGGGGAGGGCCTGGGTGTTGCCGGTTTGGGCAGTGGCCGAGTTGGTGTTGGTGTCAGCGGTATAGCCTTGGGCACCGCTCATGCCGTAGCCTTGGCTAGAAGCCTGCTCTTGCACGTCGATGGCGCCGTTGTCGTCGAGGATGTCACGGGCACGCTCGGCCTCGTCGGCGGTGCTGGCGTGCACGGTCACTACGGAGCGGCCGCTTCGGGTGAGGTTGGTGTAGGCAGAGCGGGTGTAGCGGTTATCGTCGTCGTCGCCGCCAAACAGGTTGCTGAAGAACCGGCTGATGCCGTCCTGGGCATCGTCGGTCGCGCGTCCGGCAGCATCAGCAGCGCCTTCTACGGCGGTTCCGCTGGTGTTGCGATAATCGGAGGCATCGCGGTTGTTGGTGCTCGAGCCAGCACCGCCAGCCAAGCGCTGGGCATTTTGGGCGTCTTGCGCTGCTACGTCAACATTGCTGCCTACAAAGCCAGCGGACATTAGGTTTTGGACGGCTTGCTGCGCTTCTGAAGCACTATTAAACAAGCCTACTACGGTTTGGGCCATGATGAAAGGAATAGGGAAATGTGGAAAGGAAGGAAAGAAAAAGAAAGGTAATTCTAGGAGGCGGGCGTGTTGGTAGGGCCCGGAGGGGAGGCAGCAACACGTTCGGCACTAATGGCCTCGCGGCGCAGCTCTACTTGGTGCACAGTGTTGGTCGTTACCACCTGCTTGCGCACGTGCACTTCCTCCACCAGCAAAATGCGGGTTGTCACGACCACTTCTTCCCGAAACACTGGGATAATCATGGTGTCGCCTTCGTGCCGCACGGGGGGAGGCACATCCACGTAGCGGTTCACGGGCACGTGCTCTACCGAAACCTGGTCGTGCCGGGTAGGCACGTTCACGGCCTGGGTCTCCTGGTGCACAGTTTTGCGCACCACTACCTGGCCGGTTTCCACCACTTCCTTCTGAACGTGGGGCACTTCCTCGATTATGGGAATCGTGCGAGGCAGGAACTCCGGCGTTGCGGAAGCAGCGGGCGCAGAGGAGGGAAGGAAGTCGGGGTCGTTTGGAGACATGCCAACTACTACGGTGCATGTTCGCTGGGGTTAATGAAGCAGGCGGGCACCCATAGCGCTACAGCAGTGCTTATTATGACTTGCCTTGGGAATTAGCACCTGCGAAAATCGTGTGCGAGCTTGAGTCCTACTTGCTTTCATACAGGCTATTATTGAGAGCTATGGCTAAGTTTAAACGAAGCGGCTTCCTGACTCAGATTGCAAGGCTCATAGTCTTGGTTTATGCCCGTATTTTTTATGTTATTTTTTCGATGTGAAGCTTTCTTTCATCGTAAGTACAGACCAGAAAACTCCTGTTCGCAGCCATAATTGGCGCCCTGTAGTCTCTGCGGTATGGCTTCGCAGGAGTTGGCTACGCCAACTGGCTGTAATTTTCGGCCAGAATTCCCAGCCGGCTATTACCGGCACTTCAAGGTCCTCCACTCTATGTATACGCTTGCTGCCCGCTGGCACCACCTCACTGCCCCGCTCGTAGCCGATGCTGCTTTGCGGGAGACCACGTTCCAGGAGCTGGCCACGGCTTACCAGGCATCCGGGCGCCACTACCACACCTTGCAGCACATCGAAAACTTGCTGAACCGACTAGAGCGGGCGCCGCTGCAAGATGCCGGGGTAGTGCAGCTGGCCGTGTGGTTTCACGACGCCGTGTACAACCCGCTCAAGTCCGACAACGAAGCCCGTAGCGCAGCCCAGGCGCTGGCCTTTTTGCAGGCCTCCACGCTGGAGCCCGCCCGGCAGCAGCGTGTGGCTTTTCTCATCGAGCGCACCCAGGACCATACTCAGCCCCAACCGCTCGACGACGTTGACCTGCTCTCCTTTCTCGACGCCGACCTGAGCGTGCTTGGGGCATCAGAAGCCGACTACTGGACCTATGCCCGCCAAGTGCGCCGGGAGTATCGCCTCGTGCCTGACCTATTGTACCGCCCCGGCCGCCGGAAAATACTGGCGAAGATGCTGGCCGCCCCCGTGCTTTACCACACGCCGGCCATGCGCCAGGAGCTGGATGCCGCCGCCCGCCGCAACCTGCAAGCCGAGCTCAATGCCTGGGAGCGCGGCGGGCTTTGATGTCGCATGTCGGTAATGCAAAGGTTGATTGCTGCTTGAAGGCGTATTAAGCTAAATCAACATAAAAGCACGTGCTAAATCTAGCTATCCAGACTGCCTGGTCTGAGTAGGGGAGGGGCAGAGGCAACCGTGAAGGAGTGTCACGCCGCCGGCCCACCCTATAAGAGGCCACGTACTTCATCTGCTCCCTGGACGCCCTAGCTACAAAGGCTGCTTAGGAGCCCAGAGCTTCAGGGACTAGGAGGGCGCTGCATGCCGCGGAGGGTTAGGTACTTGCCCAAGGCCCTAAAAGCGACCTTTTCCTCGGCTATCTTTGTTGATTACGATGCTGCTCAATCAATGAGCGGCTCCCGATTAATCAGCGAAAATCAGTGAAGGTTTGTATTGCCGAAAAGCCCAGTGTGGCCCGTGAGATTGCCAACGTGCTGGGCGCCACCCGCCGCATGGACGGCTACTTTGAGGGCAACGGCTACCAGGTCACCTGGACCTTCGGCCACTTCTGCCAGCTAAAGGAGCCCGACGATTACCAGCCCGAATGGAAGCGCTGGAGCCTGCACAACCTGCCCATGATTCCGGACACGTTCGGCATCAAGCTCATGCGCCGCGACGAAGGCGTGGTGAAGCAATTCCACACCATTAAGAAGCTGGTGGATGAGGCCGAGGAAGTCATCAACTGCGGCGACGCCGGGCAGGAAGGGGAGGTGATTCAGCGCTGGGTGCTGATGGAGGCCAAGTGCCGCAAGCCTGTGAAGCGCCTCTGGATTTCCTCCCTTACCGAGGAGGCCATTCGCCAGGGGTTTGCCAACCTGCGCGAGGGCAAGGAGTTCGATAAGCTGTACCAGGCCGGCAAGAGCCGGGCCGTGGGCGACTGGCTCCTGGGCCTGAACGCGACCCGCCTGTTCACTCTTAAATACACCACTTACCAGGACAAGCAGCTGTTAAGCATAGGGCGGGTGCAAACCCCCACGCTGGCCCTGCTGGTCGACCGCTGGCACGAGATTCAGAACTTCAAGCCCGAGCCCTACTGGGTGCTGCGGACCGAATACCGGGGCACCATGTTCAGCCACATTGCCCCGCCCAAGCAGGCCAAGGAAGCCGAAGACGCGCCCGACGAGAAGACCCGACTCCGGGCGCTGGGCTACTTCGTGACCGAGCAGGAGGCTCAAGAAGCGCTTGAGGCAGTACGGCCTGCTCCGTTGGTTATCACCAATGTGGAAATCAAAAAGGGTCGGGAGTCGCCCCCGCGTTTGTTCGACCTGACATCTTTACAGGTTCAGTGCAATAACCAGCTGGGCCTCTCGGCCGAGGACACCCTCAAGATTGTGCAGGGCCTGTATGAGAGGAAGGCGGTGAGCTACCCGCGTGTCGACACCACTTTCCTGCCCGACGACCAGTATGCTAAAATTCCTGGCATTCTGCGCGGCATTGGCTACGACAGCCTGACCGCGCCGCTGCTGGCCACCAAGATTCCGAAGACGCCCAAGGTGTTCAACAACGCCAAGGTGACCGACCACCACGCCATCATCCCGACGGGCGCGGCCGGCCCCAGCGGCGGCATGGACAGCAGCGTTTACGACATCATTGCGCGCCGCTTCATTGCTGCGTTCTACCCTGACTGCGAGGTGAGCAATACCACCGTGCTGGCCGAAGCCGCCGAGCGCCCTTTCCGGGTGCGCGGCCGCCAGATTCTCAGCCCCGGCTGGCGCGTGGTGTATGGCAACCCCGAGGAGCAGCAGGCGCCTACCCCGGCCCCCGCGCCCAACCAGAAGCCCGGCGGCGAGGAGCAGGAAGACGTGGTGAGCACCGTGCTGCCCAGCTTCGTGAAAGGCGAAAGCGGCCCCCACAACCCGCGCCTCGACAGCAAGGTCACCCAGCCGCCCAAGGACTATACCGAGGCCAGCCTGCTCCGTGGCATGGAAACCGCCGGCCGCAATATCGACGACGAAGAGCTGCGCCAGGCTATGAAGGAAAACGGCATTGGGCGCCCCAGCACCCGCGCCGCCATCATCGAAACGCTGTTCAAGCGCAACTACATCCGGCGCGAGAAAAAACGCTTGCTGCCAACGCCTACTGGCGTGGAGTTGATTGGCCTAATCCGCAACCCAACCTTGAAATCGGCGGAGCTCACGGGCCAGTGGGAACGCAAGCTGCGCCAGATTGAGAAGGGCGAGCTGTCCTCGGAGCAGTTCCTGGCCGAACTCACTGGCTTGGTGCGCGAGATGGTGCAGGAGGTGAAAACCGACGCCTCGGGCCGCGCCGTGACCTCCGGCAGTGCCGAGCAAGTAGTGGCCGCAGCTAAGGCTGCTCCCGGCGCCAAGGTGGCCGGCTCGAAAGCCCCCGCGGGCATGACGCCCGGCAATACCACTACCCCGTCGGCCGCGGGCCTCGGCTATTGTCCCATGTGCAAAACCGGCCACGTGCTGCGCGGCAAAACGGCCTTTGGCTGCGCCCGCTTCCGCGAGGGCTGCACCTTCCGCCTGCCCGCTGAGGTGCACGGCAAGAGGCTGAGCGACCCGCAGGTGAAGGCCTTGCTCGCGAAGGGCCGCACGCCTGTCATGAAGGGCTTTGTGGGGGCCGAGGGCCAGAAGTTCGACGCCGCCATCGGCCTCGACACCGCTTTCCAGCCCACGCTGCAACTGGTGGCCGATGCCAAGCCCGGCGCCAGCCCCGAATCGGGGCAGATTCCGTGCCCGGTGTGCAAGCTCGGCACCATGCTCAAGGGCAAGGCGGCGTTTGGCTGTTCGCGGTTCCGCGAAGACTGCCAGTTCCGGGTGGCATTTGAATGGGGCGGCAAGGCCCTCACCGAAACGCAGCTCAAGCAGCTGCTGCGCCGCGGCGAAACCAGTGTCATCAAAGGCTTCATCTCGGCCAAAACCGGCAAGAAGTACGACGCGGCCCTGAAGGTAGAGGAAGGCCGGGTGGTGCCCGTGTTTGGGTAGGAAGCAGGAGCAGGGCCTGTGCTTGGTGGTCGATGGGCTGGCCGTCGGGCTTGCAAGTGCGCCGTCACACGAAGGATAGCAACTTGGTGTGACGGCTTTTTGGCTCGCTGACAAACCTTCAAAAAGGCAGCCTGTTGGCTATATCCTAGGTGCCTGATTTGCTTGTAATCAAGCACTAAGAGGCAAGCTGGAAACAAAGATGGTGTTTGCTGCTTGTAGGTATACTGGTCGCAGCCACTCTTTTTCTTCCACATTGACGACCTTATAATCAGCGAGGACCAAATTTGTGAGGACACCGGATTATCTACAGGCCGAGCTGCTCGATTTGGCGGTGGCAGACGCCACGCTATTCAATTTTTTGCACGGCACCGTACTCGACGGCTTGTGGTATTGGGACCTGCAAGCGCCCGAAAATGGGTGGGTCAACTCCAAACTATGGCTCACGTTGGGCCACGATGCCCAACACCTGCCCCCCGAGCCGAACGCCTGGCAAGCCGCTTTGCTTCCCGCTGACTTTGCCACAATGCAGCAAGTAGTGGCAGCCAAAGCCGCTGACGCTGCCTGCCACACCTTTTCTCAGGTGCTGCGTTTTCATCGGCTCGATGGCAGCGAGGTGTGGATGGACTGCCGGGCCCTGCTTTTGCGGAACGAAGCCGGTACTGCTACGCGGCTGGTGGGGGCGCTGCTCAACATCACCCGGGAGGTGGAGAAGGAAGCCTACGCCGTCGAAATAGCCAACCACTACAGCACCATTCTCAGCAACCAATCGGTCTACATTATCAAGACCGATGCGGCGGGCAACTACACGTACGTCAACGACTTATTCTACGAGCGTTTTGGGTACGATGCCCAAATAATCGGTACTTCATCGCTCAATAGCATCATTGAGGAGGACCGGCCCAAGTGCCTCGACGTGGTGGCCCAATGCTTTGTTGAGCCCGAAGTGCCGCATCAGGTTATTCTACGCAAGCCGTACAATAACGGTCCGGTTAAGTCCAACCATTGGGAATTCAAAGGCCTGGTTGACGAGCAGGGCCAAGTGACCGAAATTCTGTGTGTGGGCTACGATGTGACGCTGCTAACCGAGAATCTGCAAAAGTCGCAGCACTTGCTGGAGGTGACCAAGCAGCAAAACCTGCGCCTGCAAAACTTTGCCTACATCATTTCCCACAACATTCGCTCGCATTCGGCCAACCTCACGTCGTTGGCCAAACTGCTGGATGGCAACGGCAACGCGGACCAGAAAGCGATTTTCCTACAAATGCTGAACACCAGCACCGCGAAGCTGGCCGAAACCATTGCGAACCTAAACGACATCGTGACCATCAACACCCAGGGCGCCATTGCCAAGGAGCCCCGGCTGTTGAAAGAGGAGATAATTAAAACGTTGGACGCCCTCAACGTTCAGATTCGCCAGCATCAGATTCGGGTAGAAGTAGACGTGCCGGCCGACTTGCTGGTGCCCGTGGTGCCGGCGTATCTCGACAGTATTCTACTGAACCTGCTAAGCAACGCGGTCAAATACCGGGCGACGGAGCGCCCGGCCTTTATCCGACTTTATACGTACCAGGAGCCGGGCTTTATCGTACTAGCCGTGCAAGACAACGGCCTTGGCATCGACCTGAACAGAAACCGCAATAAGGTCTTCGGGATGTACAAGACCTTTCACAACAACGACGACGCTCGCGGGATGGGGCTGTTCATCAGCAAAAACCAAGTAGAGGCGATGCAGGGCCGGATAGAAATAGAAAGTCAGACGGACGTTGGCTCCACGTTTAAAGTGTTTTTTAGCACCAATGTCGATGTTGACTTATATAGTTGAGGATGACCCAGTGGCAGCTTACCTGGCTGAGCTGATGATAAGGAAAGAGCAGTTTTGCAGTGAGGTGCAATCGTACGTGAACGGCCAGCGGGCCTTCGATAGCCTGAAGGAAGCAAACGAAACGGGGGGTGCCCTGCCCGATGTTATTCTGCTGGACCTGAACATGCCCCTGATGGACGGCTGGGATTTCCTCGATGCCTTCGACAGCTTGGCCATAGCCAAAGACGTGTGCGTGTTCGTGGTAACCTCCTCCATCCGGCCCGACGATATTGAGAAAACCACTCACTACAAGCATGTCAGGGGCTTCTTCTCGAAGCCCATTGATGAGAAAGCGCTGAAGCGGATGCAGCACCTGCTGGAAGTGCCGAATAACTAGCCGTAACCGCGGCACTAACTCACGCGGCGTGAGCTCGGTCGCCGTACTGCACCAGGTTCTTCACCATGCCCTTAAAGATGATGCCGTGAAACGGTAGCACGGCGTACCAGTAGAGGCGCCCGGCCAGGCCGCGCGGGCGGTATGCGGCCAGCTGCTCCACGGCGTGGCTGCCATCTGCTTGGTCTATGATGCGGAACTGCAGCCACGCCTCGCCGGGCAGCTTCATTTCGGCATAGAGTAGCAGGCGCTGGCTGGCTTTGTCGGCCACCAGCACCCGCCAGAAATCGAGCGGGTCGCCGGCCCGCAGGTGGGAGGGCGAGCGGCGGCCCCGGCGCAGGCCCACGCCGCCCACGGCTTTGTCCATGAGCCCGCGCAGGCGCCAGAGCCAGTCGGTTTTGTACCAGCCCCGGTCGCCGCCGATGCGCCAGATGTTGTCCAGCACCTCGGGCACGGGCCGCCGGAAGGGTAGGAGCTGCCGGTCGAAGAACATGCCGTTCTTCGGAATCTGAATGGCGTCCATGTAGTTCTGGCGCATGGTGCCGGAGCTCAGCGCATCGCTCCAGCTGCTCACCACTTCGTTCTGCTCGATGCGCTGGAAGGCCAGCGCCAGAGCGGCCCGGTAGCTCATGCACTCGTGCGGGATGACGGCCTCAATGCTCTTGGCCGGGTCGCACACGGTGTCGTTTTTCAAGCTCTCCACCAAGCTTTGAGCCAGGGAAAAAGTGGTGCTCGTGACCAGGTATAGCCACCACGACGACAGCCGCGGCGTGAGCACCGGCACCGTCACTATCCAACGCTTGTAGCCACGCTCAGCGGCCAGCCCCAGCAGCATTTCGCGGTAGGTCAGCACGTCGGGGCCGCCCACGTCGAAAGCCTTTCCGAAGCATTCCGGCTTGTCCAAAACGGACGTCAAGTAAAACATGATGTCACGGATGCCAATGGGCTGGCAACGTGAATTCAACCACTTGGGCGTGACCATCACCGGCAGCTTCTCTACCAAGTCCCGAATAATCTCAAACGAAGCCGACCCCGAGCCGATAATGATGCTGGCGCGCAGTACCGTAAGCTGAGCCGTAGTGGCTTTGCCAAGCACCGATTCCACGGCCCGCCGGGAGCGCAAATGCACGCTCAGGCCCCGGTCGTTGGCGATGCCGGAGAGGTAGATTATCTGTTGGGCCGAGGTCGTGTTCAGGTACTGCACGAAGTTGTGAGCCGACTGCTGCTCCAGGTTGAAGAAATTCTCGCTGTGCCCGCTCATGGAGTGCACGAGGTAGTAGGCGGCGTCGAGGTCGGTGGGCAGGTGGGCCAGGGTGGCGGGCCGGAGCAGGTCGCCGCGGGCCACCTGCACTCGCTCGTGCAGGGCCTCGGGTAAGGTGTCGGGCAGGGAGAAGCGGCGCGGGTCGCGCACGAGGCACACCACCTCGTGCCCAGCGGCCGCCAGCAGGGGCAGCAGGCGTTGGCCGATGTAGCCCGTGGCGCCGGTGAGAAGAATTTTCATACCGAGAAAGGCTTATGCTACAGAGTTGCTACCTAACTGAACGACTTGCGGCTTTAGTTGTTCACAAAATCAATTCACTAACCCGCTCACCATTCCGCCGTCCGCGCAGCATTTTTGCATTTATGAAACACATTTTCCCTTTGCTCACGGTGGGCCTCCTGCTGAGTTCGGCCGCCCAGGCCCAAACCAAACTCACCATCCCGCCGCTGAGCCCGGCCACCCACATTCGGCAGGATTTCTCCACCTCCTACATCGACCTCACGTACTCGCGACCATCGCTGCGGGGGCGCACGGCTTTCGGTAAGCTGGTGCCCAATGGCACAGTATGGCGCACGGGTGCGAACACCGTCACCAAGGTGCGCTTTGGCGAAGAAGTGAAAATTGGCGGCCAGGTAGTGCCCGCTGGCGCCTACGCCCTGCTCGCCATCCCCGATGCCAAGGAGTGGACCTTCATTCTGAATCGCGACACCGCGCAATGGGGCACCTACGCCTACAAGCCCGACCTCGACGTGCTGCGTGTGAAAGCCAAGCCCACCAAGCTGGCTGCTCCCCAGGAAACCATGTCGCTCACGGTCGAGAATATCAAGCCTGCGTCCGCTGACCTCGTCATCAGCTGGGACCGCACCCAGGTGGCCCTGCCCATCACCGCCGACCCCGACCGCATTGTGATGGCCCAGATTCAGGAAGCCATGAAGGGCGAGAAGAAGCCCTACATGGCCGCCGTTCAGTACTACTTCAACGCCGGCAAAGACCTGACGCCCGCCCTCGGCTGGCTCGACGAGTACATCGTCGCCAACCCCACCCGCTACAATGGCTACTACTGGAAAGGCAAGCTGCTGCAGAAGCAGGGCAACAACAAAGACGCCATCGCCGCCGCCAACAAGTCGCTGGAGCTGCTGAAAGACGACAAGAATGAAGTGGCCAAAGCCGAATACATCCGCCTGAATCAGGAGGTGCTGGCCGCGGCTGGTGGGAAGAGGTAAAAACGCGAAAACGTGCCCCTTTTCTAAAAGGCGGGGGACCGCATCGGCCAACATTATAAAGCAAAAGAGCCTGATTTTGAGCAGGCTCTTTTGCTTTATGCTATTCTCTTCTTAGCCTGTAGATGTCTTGGGAAGAACCTGTTGTTTTTGATAATTCCAACTCGTCGTCCTTCATTACTAAGGTGTATTTCCCAGATAGTATAAGGGTCCAATCGAATTCTGCCGTCCAAATGCAGGCATTGACGAAGGTTATTTCGTTACTGCTGCTTACCTCGTATGTTCCGCTGCAAAGGGCAGGGTACTTTTGAATCTGGCTGGTTCCGGTCCACTTGGCATCAGCAAAGGTTAGGCTGACCTGTGAAATTTGTCCCGAACTTGAGGCATTATTTCTTTGAAAGGTTCCTTTGTAAGTGCCACTTAGGGTGGAGGTGCCTTTGTAAGTATCACTTGGGGTGGGCACAGGCTGGTCTGATTTTGTGCAAGCAGTGACAAGCAGCAGCAAAGACAAAAAAGTGGTGGAAATAGTCAGGCGCATGGATGGGGTTTCAGCTTGGGTTTTTAATCTGACCGACATCTTGGGATAATCGTTGCACGCGCCCGCTACGAAACAAAAGCTTCGGCCTACCGTCCTACTACCGGCAGCACCGGCACGCTTTCGTGCCCAGCCGCATCAATCGAGGCCACGCCGAAAATGAAGTTGTCCTTGCTGATAGGCAGGTCGGCGGTGGTGCCAGACATGGGGAAGCGCTGCTGCCACTGTGGGGCGCTGGTTTCGCGTACCAGCACCACGTAGCTGGCCGGCTTGGCGCCGGTGGTTGGGGCCTGCCAGCGCAGTTGGGTGCGGTTGGTGAGGTCGGCCGTAAGCACTTCTACCTTGTCGGGAGCCGCAGGGGCCATGGCCAGGCTGGCCATGGTGGCCAGGTTTATGCCGGCGTTGCGGCGCAGGTAAGCAAAGTCTACGCCTTCGATTACGTCGCCGTAGGCACGGCCTTTCTCGGTGCGCAGGTCCTGGTGCTGTTTGGTATAGTCCTCGTTCATCTCGGTGAAGCGGACGGCCGCAAAGCCCTGCTGGTTGAAAGGCGTGTGGTCGCCGCCGCGCAGGAAGCGGTCGGGGCGGTACTCCAGCACCACCTCGTGGCCCTTGCCGTACTGCTTGCCCACGCGCTGCGTGTAGCGGGCCAGCTGGCGGCTGATGCCGTCGTTCTCGTTGCTCAGCTGCCGGCGAACGCGGGCCTGCTCGAGCGTCTCGTTGGCCGGCACGCCCTCGCTGAACACGCGCAAGCGCTTGTCGTCGTTGATGACCGGGTCGAAGCCGTGTGAGTTGCCCACAATGTCGTTGTTGAGCATGGCAATCAGGTTCCAGCCCTCCTTTTTTGCCCGGGCGGCCAAATGGCCCGAGCCGTAGAGGCCCTGCTCTTCGCCCTGCACGGCCACAAACTTGAGGGTGCAGGGAAATTTCTCGCCGGCCAGCACGCGGGCCAACTCCATCACCAGCACGGTGCCCGAGCCGTCGTCGTTGGCGCCGGGGGCATCGGCAGTGGCGTTCATCACGTCGCTCACTCGCGAGTCGATGTGGCCACTCACGAGGATGACGCGGGTGTCGTTGGGGTCGGTGCCGGGCAGGGTAGCCAGAACGTTGGCCATCAGCACGGGCTTGTTGATGCGGCGGCCGTCGGGCTTCACCGTGAAGGTGTCCATCTCCACGGTCATACGGCCACCCCCAGCTTTGCTGTATTTCTGAAACTCGCCAAACACCCAGTTACGAGAAGCGCCAATGCCCCGGGTGGGGTTGTCGGTTTCGCTGAGGGTGTGGCGCGTGCCAAAGGAGACGAGCTTGCGGATATCAGCCTCCAGGTTTTTGGCCGATATCGCCTCAACTAGCTTTTGAATTCTGGGGTCGGCGGGTGGGAGCAGCGTGGCGGGCTTGGTTTGGGCCAGCGCAGCAAAGGGCGCCAGGAACAGGAGCGTTGCGAGTTTCATGAAAGAAAGGTAGGCGAGACAGCGGGAACTGTGTTACAAAAAGAACGTCATGCGGAGCTTGCCGAAGCATCTGGCGTGCAGCAGTAAACTCATTCGACTGAATTACTACCACGCGCCAGATGCTTTGGCGAGTTCAGCATGACGTTCTAGTTAAGCGGAAAACGAAAAGGGTTAGCCTTTGGAATAAAAAGGCTCAACCGTGCGGAAATAGGGGTTTACGCCCTCATCCGAGGCTACATCCAACAGCATCAAGTCCACGAACTGATACGCATTCGTCTGGCCTTGCAGCACCGGGCCCAGCTCCTGCATGAAGCTGGGGTCGGGGTTGTTGCTCTCGAAGGCCAGCAGCAGGCGCGGCACCTCGGGGTTATCGGCCAACTGCATCTGAGCTAGGTAAGCCGCTTGGATGTGGGGCTGCGTGGCCGCCCAACCTTTGATGGCATCGGCTACTTCCGTGGGGTAGTCGGCGGGCTGACTCAGCAGCACCTGGGCATCGCCGCCCGCAGGCGATAGCGGGCCCGTGAGCTGGCCGGCAAGCAGCGCCGCCAGTTCGTCCTTTGGCAGGAGCTTGCCGGCAGGCGAGAACGGGTTAAGCACGCAGTCCTGGCCTTGCACCATGTTGAAAAACGCGTGGCCCGGCAGGCGCACGTAGCTCACGGGGCCATTGTCGATGCCGCCATCCGTTAGGCGCGGTACCGACGAGAAGATGGGCAGCTTGCCATCCGACAAAATCTGCAGCTGAATTTCCTGGCCTTCGTTCAAGGTCACTTCGCCTTCGCCAATGCCCTCCATAGGAGCCAAAATCATCAGGATTTCCTCCTGCAACAAGGCCTGATAGAAAGCGGGCCGAGCGTTTTCGTCGGTGGCCGCCAGTAGCAGCAGCTGCTCAAGCACGTTTTCGGGCTCGAAGGGGAAGGGCGGTGGCTCGGGAATGCTGTAGGTCGGCTCAGCAACCGGAGCTGGAGGTGCCGTAAACTTAGCGCCCTGGTAGCGAGGGCCACCAGCTGGCTTTTCGGCCGCTGGGGTTGGCGCGCCGGGAGTAGCAGGAGCGGGAGTAGCCGGCTTGTTGTCGGCAGGTTTGTTTTTCAGGAAGTCGAGCAGACCCATAATTGAATAAAATGGCGGGTGGATTAGGACTGCAATCTACGGCAGAAACCGGGTTGGAGTAGGCAAAAACGCTTGCATCAGCTATTCATTTGATAATGAAATAGTGCATCGTGCTAAGGGAGGAGCAGTGGCACAGGTACTACCTGTGGGCGGGCGCTTTGGCCAACCAGCCAAGTGCATCAGATGCCTCTAGTTACTTACAGGCCTCCAACTGCTGCTGTACCTCGCGAATGGTGCGCGGCACCGATTGGTTGCCCCAGTGGCTTTCTATGTAGTTCAACAGATTGGTGAGCTGAGCCGGACTAAGCGCCTTGTTTCCAGGCATGATGTGGTTGTAGCCAATACCATTCACCACAATGGGTTCGTTCTGGCCATTGCGCAGCAGGCAGGGCAATTCAGCGCGGTGCTTGGCCAGGTAGTCGGCGCCGGCCAGGGGGGGGATGAGGCGCGCCAGGCCCTGACCCTGCTCGCCGTGGCAGCCGGAGCAGTGCTGCACGTACAGCCGCTCGCCCTGGTTTTTGTTGCTGCTGAAACACCCGGGCAACGTGACGGCCAGCGCCGCGCCACCAAGTAAAAGGCGAAGCCAGGCCCGCATTATTTACGCGCTACGGCCTGCTTCCGGGAATCAATTTCGGCTAGCAAAATGGGCAGCTCGGCCAGCAGGCGCTCCACTTCTTTGGCGTTGAGACTGTCGTAGAGGCCGCGGATGTGGCCTTGGTCGTCTACCAGCGCAAACGTGCCGTTGTGGGCAAATCCGCCGGGGGAGTCCTTGTCGGGTTCGGCCGCGGTGAAGTAGGCGCGGGCCAACTGAAACACGGTGTCTTTGGCCGAGGGCTCGCCATGGCCGCCGGTGGTAGCAAACTGCCAGCGGCTGGCATCCGTTACGCCCAGGCGCTGGGCATAGTCCATTAGCACCGGAATGGTGTCGTGGGCCGGGTCAATCGTATGCGAGAGAAACGTTACCCGCTGGTCTTTCGCAAATTGGTTGTAGACCTTCAGCAGCTCGCCCTGCATTTTGGGGCAGATGCCCGGGCAGGTCGAGAAGAAAAAGTCGGCCACGTAGGCCCGGCCGGCGAATGTTTGGTTGGTAATAACCTCTCCGTTTTGATTGGTGAGTTTAAACGCCGGCACTTTGGCAAACACCGTGTCGGCGGGGCCGCCATCGGCGCGGGGCCGCACGTCGCGCTCGCCCAGAATGGGCAGCCGCGCCGTTTCGGCGCCAGGGCCAGTGCAGGCCGTGAAGAAAGAAGCCGCTAGCAAGGGCAGCAGAAAAAGACGTTTAAACATGGCTTATTTGGAAGTAGCGGGCGCTGCGGGGGCGGTGCCCGGCAGTTGACTGATAAACAACGTAGCCGAGTCAATCGTTGCCTTAAACTGACGACTAACACCCGCCAGCACCTCGTGCTGCTGTTGGAAATAAGCCAGGCGGGTTGCCCGGTTCGCCGTGGTGTCGGGGGCCCGGTACTGGTGCATCCAGTCCATCATGGCCTCGTCGGCAGCGGCCAGGCCGCGCAGGTAGGGCCCGGCTGCGGGCGAGCGCGCCGCCGTAATCTTGCCCTTCAGGGAGTAGAGCTGGTCCATCTTCGCCATCAGCGAGTCGTGGCGAGCCATCACGGCTTTTTCGGCGGCTTTGTCAGGCGCAAGCTGCTGGGGCGGAGCCGGGGAAGGGCAGGCAGCCAAGGCCGGGGCCAAAGCCACGAGCAAGGGCCGCAATGCGGTTTTTAGGGGAAATTTCACGGCGCAAAGGTATGGCGGAGGAGGGTTGTGAGGTGCCCTGCCAAGCAAAAGCCCCGCCCGGAAAACCGGACGGGGCCTTGCATCGTCCCTGCCAGCCGTTAGCTGCTCAGGGCGCTTTAGTAATTACTGCTTCTGGAAGCGGTTGGCATAGGTTTGCTTGGCGCCGATGACGCGCACCATGTACAAGCCCGCGGTTAGGTTGCCCACGCGCTGGTTGAGCTGCTGGTTGAGCTGCTCAACCGAGCCCGTGCCCTGGTACACGAGGCGGCCGGTGGTGGTATATACCTGCAAGCTGAGGTTGGCGCCGGTTTCGGGCACTTCCAAACGCACGCTGTTGGTCACGGGGTTGGGGTAGAGGCCCAGCGTTGTGGTGTGCGCGGCTTTGTTGCGCAGCGGGGCGCTGGTGAAAGAGAAGCGCGTGAACACCGGGTAGTGGTCCGACGTGGTGCTGCTGTAGCTCGGAATCGTGGCAGCGACGTCTGTCCGGATGGCGGCCGTTCCGTTGATGTAGTACTGCGCCATGTTCCGGTTGGCAATCACGTTGTCAATCACCGTTTTGAAGCCGGCTGTCGACTGCAAGCCGGCTTGGGCCAGCGGCAGGGTCAGGGGCACGTAGTTAACATCCTGCATGAAGGAGTTGTAGGAGCTTACGGCGGGGGTTACGCCTGTGGCAATGGTGCCCTCCAGCACGTCGTTGTAGTCGCCCACAATCAGGGTGTTGTCGTTGGCGTAGCTGGTGTCGAGCAGGTTCTTGAGCAGGTCGGCGCCGGCTTTGCGGCGGGCGTGGTCGTTGGCCGAGGTAGCCGTGGCGTTGGCCTTGGCATGAATCACCACGAAATTCACGCGCTTGGTGATGCCGTCGAGCGTCACGTTGGCGCTCATCAGGTAGGGGAAGCGGCCCGAAGCCCAGGGGTTATAAGCGGGGCAGTTCTGGGCCTCAGTGCAGCGCAGCAGGCCCGTGAACGATGGGTTGGTGAGCACGTCGGTGCGGTAGATGAAGCTCAGCTTTTGGGCGCTGGCGTAGTCCGGGTCGTTTTTGTCGTCGCTGTAGGAGCCAAATTCCGACGTCTTGTAGCCGTACGGCACGCCTAGGGTGGTCGAGATTTGGGCCGCCAGGTTCCTTAGGCGCAGGGTATCCACTACTTCTTGCAGGGCGTACACGTCGGCCCGCAGCAGGTTCATGACCGACGCGACGTTGGTCCGCTGCAACTCTTTGTCCCGCGGCCCCAGGTTGGGGTCGGCCGAGCCAAACCATTCCACGTTCCAAGTCACCACTTCCAGGGTTTTGGCCGGGTCGTAGGTGTCGCCGGTCAGGGCCACGCTGGCGGAAGTTGCGCCGGTTGTGCTTATGGCCAGGGCACCGCTCACGTTGGTGGCAGCGGTGGTGGGCAGGAAGCGAACCGTTACGGCCTTGTTCGTGCCGTTCACTTCGGCCCGAGTCAGGGTGAGGGTGGGAGTGAAGGCGGTGCCGTCTTTCGAGAGCGTGAAGTTGGCGTTCGACGAAGTCAGGGTCACGTCGTTGGTCAGGTCATTGGCCGACACCGTCAGCGTCCGGTCGGCGCTGGTGCCCACGGCCTGGTAGCCAAAGGCGAGGCGGTTGGCGCTGGTAAAGAGCGTTGGGGCGGGCGCCGTGGCCGATTGGGTCAGCACAATGTCGTCCAGCGTCCAGCGGGCTGCGGCCGAGGTGGTGGAGGTGTACACGAAGGCCACGTGTACCCTGGCTGCCTTGAACGCGGCCAGGTTAATGTTAGCCGTCTGCGTCCAGACGTCGGAGCCCGCGGTCGGAAATGGCACGTTCAGCTCGGTCCAGGTGGCGGCGCTGGGAGCGCCCGTCCCGCTGTAGTTGGTCGAAACGCGCAGCTTCAGGGCCGGGCCGTTGAAGGCGGTGCGGCTCCAGAACGAGAACAGGGGAAAGTTGTAGGTGGTCAGGTCGAAGCCTGGCGAAATAAACCAGTCCTCGTTTTCGATGTTGCCCGAGGCAAAGCCGTTTATCTGCACGCCGTTGGGCGTAGCCGTGGTGGCCGTGGGGTTGTTAGGGTCGCGGCCGAAAGTGGTGCAGCCCCATACCTGCGGGCCCGTCACGCTGACTTGGCTCCAGCCATTCGACAGGGCCGTGGTGCAGGTAGCAAAGTCGAAAACGGTCTGGTTGGGGTCGGTGCCCGTGCCGGTCAGGGCCACGGTGCGCGTGGTGGCGCCGGTGCTGGCGTGAGTGATGCTACCCGTAGCGGCACCCGTGGCAGTGGGGGCAAACTTCACGTACACCGTTTGGGCGGCGGTCAGGTCGGCGGGCGTGTAGCTCAGCGTGGTGCCAAACGTGGTGTTGTCCTTCGACACCGTGAAGGGTCCTGTGGCCGTCAGGGTCGTGGCGCCGGTCAGGTTGGCGCCGGTGAGCGAGTATTGCCGGGCCGCCGAGGTCGTGTTAATGTTCTGGCCACCAAAGCTCAGGGCCGTGGGTGCCACCGTAAGCGCGGGCGTGGTGGATGTGGGCGCACTCCAGGTCAGCGAGAAGTCGTCGATGGCCGAAGAAGGACGGTTGCTCGCCCCAATGCTGCCAGTCAGCGTCACGATGCGGATATAGACCGGGCCAGTCTGATTGTCCAGCGCGGAGCCGAAATTGACCGTTATGGTGTTGTTCGACAGCGTGCTGTTGCCAGTGCTGCCGCCCGTGCCTACCGAGGTGAAGGCCGTGGGCGCGGCACCCAGAGCGTAGTCTACCCGCCAAGTTGTGGTGCGGGGCGATGCTGCATCAAGAGACTGCAGCTTGAAGCTTAGCACAAAATCAGTTTTTCCGGTGGTGTTGGCCGCCTGAAACACAAACGCTGCGCCGGGGTCACCGATGTTGCCTGTTTGCCTTACGCCAAGGGCACGGTTGGGGGCCGTCGCCTGGTCAGTGGGCGCGCCGGTGGCCGAGGCGTAGTTCTTGAAGCCGCCCGTGGTGTTGGTCCAAGCCGTGTTGGCGTCTTGTGTCAGAATGAGCTGCGCAGACGTTGGGGCGGTGCCCAGGCTGCTGGCCGTGGCGCCAAGGTAAACCCCGAAGCCGGCGGGCAAGCCCGAAGCCAAGTTATCAAACGTTTCGGTGTACGGGCTGGTGGCAAGGGTTGCCTGGGCCCGCGCGCTTAAAGTGGCGAGCGACAGCCCGCTGGCCAGCCCAAATAATAGTACTTTTTTGAACATGCGAATGGAAAAAAGTGAATGCTTGTGCAAAACTAGCATTAATATGTGGTCTGGGTTTTAAGGGGATGTTGCCAAAAAGAGGGGTAGCGCTATTCGCTCATATTTTGTTGGCAATCATGCCGGTTTAAGTCCATAAAGTTGGCCTTTGTTGATGCTAAAAAGAATGCCGCGCGAGCAATGCTTCGTGCACTGGCGCGGTGGCAATGGCGGGGCCACCGGCCAACTAATTTCCCTTACTTCGGTTGAAGGCGAACACTTTTCTTTCCACACTCCCTACTGTTTTGCTAATGAAAACCCGCCAACTGGGCCGCTCCGGCCTCACTGTTTCCGCACTCGGCCTGGGCTGCATGGGCATGTCCGACTTCTACGGCGGCCAAGACGACGCCGAAAGCACCCGCACCCTGCACCGCGCCCTGGACCTGGGCGTGACGTTCTTCGACACGGCCGACATGTACGGCCCCTTTAAAAACGAAGAGCTGCTCGGCAAAGCCTTCAAAGGCCGCCGCGAAGGCATAGTGCTGGCCACCAAGTTCGGCATCGAGCGCGACCCCAACGACCCCACCAAGCGCGGCATCAACGGCCGCCCCGAGTACGTGAAAGCCGCCTGCGAAGCCAGCCTCAAGCGCCTCGGCACCGACCACATCGACCTTTACTACCAGCACCGCGTCGACCCCAACACGCCCATCGAAGAGACGGTCGGGGCCATGGCCGATTTGGTTGCTGCCGGCAAAGTCCGCTTCCTGGGCCTGAGCGAAGCCGCGCCGGGTACCGTACGCCGCGCCATGGCTGTGCACCCCATTACCGCCCTACAAACCGAATACTCGCTCTGGAGCCGCGAACCGGAGGATGAAATTATGCCCACCATTCGGGAGCTTGGCGTTGGCTTCGTGCCGTATTCGCCGCTGGGCCGCGGCTTCCTGACCGGCCAGATTCAGAAATTCGAAGACCTGGAAGCTGACGACTACCGCCGTCACACCCCCCGCTTCCAAGGCGAAAACTTCCAAAAGAACCTCGACCTGGTAGCTCGCATCAACGACCTCGCGCAGCAAAAACACTGCACCGCCAGTCAACTGGCCTTGGCCTGGGTGCTGGCGCAAGGCGAAGACGTAGTGCCCATTCCCGGCACCAAACGCGTGAAGTATTTGGAAGAAAACCTGGGTGCGCTCGAAGTAAGCCTGTCGGCAGCCGAGCTCGCCCAGCTAGACGAAATTGCCCCCAAAGGCACCGCCGCCGCTGGCCCGCGCTACCCCGAAGCCATGATGGCTTCAGTAAATGGATAATCTGTAGAACAAAAATTCCCCTCCTTGGAAAAGGAGGGGACGCGGCCACAAAGTGGACGCTGGGGTGGTTGGATTCGTTGAACGATTCACGTCTGGGTCGTTCAACGAATCCAACCACCCCAGTTTCAGCCAAAGGCTGAAACATCCCCTCCTTATCCAAGGAGGGGAGTTGTCGTTAGGAGGGTAACAGGTCAATCCAGCCGTCTTCGCTGACCACTACTGCCAGCACGGGGTACTTGCTGCTGTTCACGTAGCGCAAGGCGGAATTATAGCGCGACCCGCGCGACGAATCGCCTTTCTCCGTGGCCAGGCCGTCCAGGATAGCGCCAATGGCGTGGCACATGCCGCTGGGCTCGATGAGCACGGCGCCGTCGATGTTGGTGACCAGGCGCAGCACCGAGGGCGTCATAATGCGGGGCACCACCCGGAAGCATTGGCGGGTGAGGCGCTGGGCCTCTTTAGCTGCTCCGGTGCTGATAACCAGAATAGTGCCGTTAGGCTGGTTGCTGGCTTTCTGGGCCAAGTCCCAGAGGTAGTCGATACTATCGGTGTTGAGGCTGGGGAAGACGATGCGGGCGGTGCGGGCAAAGTTGTCGGCCGCTACCTGGCCCTGGGGCAGGCGGGGCGTATTGCTCACCACGCGCATCAGTATGTTGCCGGCGTGGCTCATTTCCCAGCTGTAGTGGTTGGTGAAATGCACCGTGACCAGAGGTTCGTATTGGCTATCGGACTCGGGCACGAGCTGGCCCAGGCCGAACACGTGCGAGGCATCCGAAATCAGGGCCGTGTGTCCCTCGCTCAACTCCAGTAGCTTACGGATGGAGCGGTGGTCGCGCATGGGCACGGGGGTTTCCAGGGTCAGCACCGGCACAATAGCCGGGTGCAGGCGCCGGCTCACCAGCATGGTGCCGACGCCTTCGTCGCCCTCGTGTCGCAGGGCGGCCACGCCGTTGCAGGCATCGTAGAGGCCGTGGGTGCCGGCCGGGGCCACGCGCAGCATCAGGCGGCGGCCCGCCGAGCGCAGCAGTTCGTTGTAGTCCCGGTCGAGCACGGGCTGGTCGTTATCGGCCGTGTCCGCCTCGCGCAGGGCGCGGTTGCAGTCGTGCAAAAACTCCATCACGGCCGCGTGGGGCAGGTTGGTGGGGCGGCCACTGGTTGCCTTTGGCAGGGTGTAATACCCGTCGTAGCAGTCGGCCGAGAGCTGAAGCACGACAGTAACCAGAAACCCCTGCAGGCTCACGGGCACGGCGCAAAACGAGCGGCGGTTTTCCCGGCGCGACGCTGAGAGCGAATGCAGCGTCGACTCGGTGGCCCGGCACACCAGCTCATACCAGTGGTGCTTGGCAATGCGGTCGTGGTCGTTGGGGTGCAGGTGGTACACGCTGCCTTGCGGGCCTGTATCAGTCTCCAGCGTAGCGGCTATGTTCTTGACCTCCTGAAAATCGGAGGGGCTGTAGCGCGTGGTGGTGGGCTCGACCACCACGGCGCCCGGCTCGTCGGGTTCTTTGGAAGATGCAAAGCCGATTAGGAAAACTTCGGGCCGCAGGTTGCGGTCGAGCAAATTAAAAATGCCTTCAGCAAACAGCTGAGCAGAGACGCGAAAAAGGCTTTGGTGTTCCCACATGGGCAAGTACAAGGGCGGCCGGACCCTGTTGCAGGCCCAACTTTGTCCCGAACTACGGAAAAAAGCCCGGCATAGTAGCACCGCGAAACAAAAATCATTACGAATGACTTCTTCTACTCCCCACAAAGTTGTAACTTCGGGATATCCAAACCCGGCGTAGCCGCCTAGCCCTCACCGCCGCTAACCTCGCAAGCCTATGCTCTTCGTCGACATGCTTTTTGTGATGGTGGTGGCCATCTCCTTCATCCCGATTATCACCGGCTACTGCGCGCATAGCCGTGGCCGGTCGTTCTGGCTGTGGTTTGCCTTGGGGTGGATGCTGCCGCTGGTTTCGTTTTTCTTGCTCTTCGCCCTCATCGCCCGCGACGAGCTCCACCCCGGCCGCCGCTTGCTTGGCGAGGCCCGGCAGATTCTGCGCGAAGCCGAAGAAGCCGCGGCGCGCGTCCGGGCCGAGAAGTAGCGCAAGCGCTACCCGGCCAGCCTTGCAATGCCATAAAGGCCAGTGTCCGTTGCTGCGCAGCTCTTGGCTGTTGCCCGCAAAGGCTATCGCGCCGCCTGCCACGCCAGCACTCCTTTTGCCGCCCACGCGCCAGTGCTAAAACAGCCTTGCAGTAAATAGCCGCCCGTGGGGGCTTCCCAGTCCAGCATCTCGCCAGCCACAAAAGTGCCCGGCCGCTGCCGCAGCATGAGGTGTTCATCCAGCGCCGCGAAGGCAATGCCGCCCGCCGTGGAAATGGCTTCGTCGAGGGGGCGCAGGCCGGTTGCGACAATGGGCACGGCCGCGAGCAGCGCCGCCAAGGCCGCAGAGTCCAGCGCGGCCACGTTGGGCTGAACTTCCCGCAGCAGGGTGGGTACTTGGGGCGCCAAGTTCAATGACTTGCGCAAAAAATCGGGCAGCGAGGCTCCCGGGCGACGCTGCTGCAGCTTGGCCAAAAGCGCCGGGGCCGGCAGGTCGGGTTTCAGATTGAGATGCAAAACTGCGGGGCTGCCGCTGGCCAGCGCGGCCCGCAGCTGCGGCGTGAGAGCATATACGGGCGTGCCCTCCAAGCCATACTCTGTCAGCATAATCTCGCCGCGCACGGCGGGGCCATCGTTTACACGCAGGCCAATGTTTTTTAGGGGAGCCCGGCCAATTTTTGCCTGGAAGAACGGCGACCAAGCCACTTCCGCGCCACAGTTGGCGGGTGCGAAAGCCGTCACCGGCACACCGAGCTCCTGCAGTATTGGCACCCAGGCGCCGTTGGAGCCAGTCTTGGCCCAGCTGGCGCCGCCCAGGGCCAGCACCGTGGCTGCGGGCTCCAGCACAAACTCACGGTGGGCTTCCGGTCCATCTGTTTCATCCACAAGCCTAATTCCAGTTGGGCCTGCGAACCCCAGCCAGCGGTGTCGGGTGTGCAGCTCCACGCCCAGCTCGCGCAGCCGGGTTAGCCAGGCGCGCAGCAAGTCGGCGGGTTTGTGCGCGGCTTCGGGGAAGATGCGCCCGCTGGTGCCCACAAAAGTGGCGATGCCCAAATCGGCGGCCCAAGCCCGCAGCTCGGCCGGCGAGAAGTGGCTAAGCAAGTCGGCGAAGCGCCCGGCTTCGGCACCGTAGCGGCTGGCGAAGCGGGCCAGCTCCTCGGCATTGCTCAGGTTGAAGCCCCCGTGCCCGGCCACCAGAAACTTGCGCCCCACCGTGGCCTGGGCCTCGAACACATGCACCTTGCGCCCCGCTTCGGCCAGGCGCTGGGCGGCCAGCAGGCCGGCGGGGCCGCCGCCCACCACGGCCACAAAGGAAGAATTATCGAAAAATGCGTCGGCCACAACCATAAGAAACGAGGGCTCCAAGGTACGGCCACGGCCGTCGCCAAGGTTCGCCAAAGGCTATTTGCCGGTTAGCTTTGGTCCATGGGACCCTATTCTATCCTCATCGGCCTGAGCCTGGCCGTGCTGCTTTCCTACCTGTTCGACCTCACGGCGCGGGCTACCAAAGTGCCGTCGGTACTACTGCTGCTACTGGCGGGCATCGCCCTTAGCCAGGCCAGCATCTACTTCAACATGCCCATTGCCGTGCCTGCACTGGCGCTTCAACTGTTCGGCATCGTTGGGTTGATATTCATTGTTTTAGAAGGCTCACTCGACTTGCGCTTAACGCCCGAAAAGTGGCCACTGGTGCGTCGCTCGTTTTTAGCAGCAAGCCTCATCATGGTGGTGCAAGCCGGGGCCATCACTTGGCTGCTGCACGTGTACCTCGGTGTGGGCTGGCAAAGCGGCCTCGTAAATGCCGTGCCGCTGGCCGTGGTAAGCAGCGCCGTAGCCATTCCGAGCGTGGCCGGCCTGGGCGGCGAAAAACAGGAGTTCATCATCTACGAAAGCACCTTCTCCGACATCATCGGCATCATGCTTTTCAACTTCGCGCTGCAGGACAACTTTGCCCAAGGCTGGTCGGTGGTCACCTTCGGGCGCGATGTGGTGGCGGTGCTTATGGTAGCGGTGCTGAGCACTGCGCTACTGGTGTTCTTGCTGGGCCGGCTGCGGGCCCACGTGAAGTTCTTTCTCTTGTTTGCCTTCCTAGTGCTCATCTACAGCCTGGCCAAGAAGCTGCACCTGTCGTCGTTGGTGCTGGTGCTGGTGTTTGGCTTGGTGGTAAACAACGCCGATTTGCTGGCCCACGGCCCGCGCATGCAGCGGCTGCTGCGCCCCGAGATTCTGGCCGCCGAGCTGCAGCAGCTCAAGAGCATTACAGCGGAGTCGGCTTTTCTCATTCGCACGTTCTTTTTCCTGCTCTTTGGGTTCTCCATCACCCTGTCGAACCTTGTGAGCTGGACCCTGCTCTTTCAAGGGGCGCTCATTGTGGGGGTGCTCACCCTCATTCGGTTTGTTTACCTAAAATATGTGGCCCGTACCGACCTCATTCCCGAGTTGTTCATCGCCCCCAAAGGGTTGATATCGGTGCTGTTGTTCTACAGTATCCCCGAGCGGCTGTTGATTGGCGAGGTCAGCGAAAACATACTGTTCGTGGTGATTCTCTTCACCGGAATCCTGATGATGATAGGCCTGCAGTTGGCGCATCGCAGGCCAGATATGATTGAGGTTTGAGCCGGCATCCGTTGTAGAGACGCGACACTTGGCGTCTCGGCGTCTGCGCCGTTAGGGAATCGTTCAGGTACCGTTCAACGCCGAGACGCGAACCGAAGGTCGGCGTAGCCAAGTGTCGCGTCTCTACAGCGTTCTAATTTTCCAGCGCTACTATCTTATCCTACGCCTCGCTCTCCAGAATAAGCTGCCTCCGGTAGCGGGCCAGAATGGCCGACTTCAAAATGAAGCCTAGGTAGCGGCCATCTTCCTCGCACACCGGCAGGGCCCAGGCCCCTTGCCGGTCAAGTTGAGAAAGGGTATGTTCCAGGTCATCATTGGGGCCCACCACGGCCGGGGCGGGCTTCATCAGCTCGCTTACCTTGGTGGTGGTGTAGTGGGCATCGTCAAAAAGGGCATCACGCACTGTATCAAGGCTGACTACCCCAAGCAGGCGGCCACCGGCGGCCACCACCGGAAAGAGGTTGCGCGAAGAATGGCGGAAGATTTCGACCAGTTCGCCGAGCGTGGTGCTGGGCCTCACGGGAATAAAGTCGGTTTCGAGGAGCTTGCGCGGGTCCAACTGGGCCAGCAAGCCGCGGTCACGGTTTGCGTATACGTCCACGCCGCGGGCAGTGAGCTTACGGGTGTAAACTGAGTAAGGCTCGAAGTATTTGGTAATAAGGTAAGATGAGCTGCTCACCAACATCAGGGGTACGAACAGGGCGTAACCACCCGTGATTTCGGCAATCAGGAAGATGGCGGTGAGAGGAGCGTGGATGACGCCCGCCAGCGTGCCGGCCATGCCTAGTACCACAAAGTGCACCTCGGGGATATAAGTCAGGCCGCTCAGGTTGATGAGCCGGGCAAAGAAAAAGCCGGCCAGCGCCCCCGCAAATAGCGACGAGCCAAACATGCCACCATTGCCGCCGCTGCCCACCGTGATGCTGGTAGCCACCACTTTAAGTAGTAAGCTGAAGAGAACCAGTACCAGCAGCAGCCAGGGGTTATCATCCTGATAAACCGAGAAGATACTGCCATCGGTGAGGCGCTCAGCGTGGCCGCTCAGCAGCAATTCCACGGTATTATAGCCCTCGCCATAAAGAGTCGGGAAGAAGAAGATAAGGATGCCGAGCGTGGTGCCGCCCAGCAGCACTTTGCGCCAGTCGAGGCCCGGCCACCGGTCAAAAAAGCGTTCGAACCAGTGGTAGGTTCGAATCATGTACACCGAAAAAACCGCTGTGAACAAGCCTAGCAGCACGTAGAATGGCACGGCATCGACGGGCCAGCTGGTGGTGATGAGCACGAAGGGCTGCCCGACGTACAGCGCTTTGGAAATTACCGTGGCGGTGGCCGAGGAAATCAGCAGCGGAATGAAATACTGCGCCGGCAACTCCAACAATATGGTCTCAACGGCGAACAGCACGCCGGCAATGGGCGAGTTAAAGATGGCCGCCACGCCCGCCGCCGCGCCGCAGCCCGTGAGCAGGCGCCGCCGCCGCCGGTCCACGTGCAGCACCCGGCCGATGTTGGAGCCCAAGGCGGCCCCAGTTACGGAAATCGGGGCCTCGGTACCGGCCGAGCCACCGAAGCTGACCGTGAGGAAGGCCGTAATCATCTGAGAATACAGCTTGGAGCGGGGCACGATGCTGTTCTCCCGGGCGGTGCTGTAGATAATCGGCCCTATGCCCCGGCCCAGCTGCCCGCCCAGCAAATATTTCGTAACCAGCACCGTGAGCGTGATGCCGATGATGGGATAAACCGACAAGGCAAATACCCGCTGCGGTTCCGAAATAGCCCCTTGCAGAAGGTTGACCTGCGCCCGGATAGCTGTCTTGAGCAATACCGCCGCCAAACCCGCTCCGATGCCCACCAAAATGCTCAGGAAGAGCATGTACATCCGCTCGCTGACGTGGCGGGCCCGCCAAACCAGCAGCGGGCGCAACAATCGGTGGACGGCGTGATGAGGCATGGGCAACAACGGCAGGTTAACGCATTAATCAGCAACGCAAAAATCGGGCGGGCGGATGCTGGCTCAGGCAAAAGCTCGGTGAACCCACCAAAATTCACGCCGAATCCATCCCGCCCGCCCGAACCTGGGTTATAATTCCATGATGTCTTCGTTCCAGAGCGTGGGCTCGGCCTCTATGAACTCATTCATCATATCCACGCACTCCTGCAGGTCGAGGTCGACCACTTCCACGCCGTGGCTTTCGAGGAAAGCGCGCGACTCGCCAAACGTGCGCGACTCGCCCACCATCACCTTCGGGATTTTGAATTGCACGATGGTGCCGGCGCACATGTAGCAGGGCATCAGGGTGGTGTAGATTACGGTGTCGCGGTAAGTGCGCTGGCGGCCGGCATTCGTTAAGCAGTCCATTTCGCCGTGCTTAATGGCAGAATCTTCCTGCACGCGCTTGTTGTGCCCGCGGCCCACAATCTTGCCGTCGCGGATGAGCACCGAGCCGATGGGAATGCCCCCTTGCGACCGGCCCAGGCGGGCTTCGTCGATGGCGGCTTGCATGAATTCATCTTTGTTAGGGGTGGGATTAGACGTCGACATATAGAGGATAGTAAAAAAAGCGAGACGGCAAAGGTACAATTGAAGCTAGGCTGGCGCTTCAACGCAACCGTCCTTTGAAAGGCATAATGGTGGAGTCGCGCATCAATAATTTATTTTCAGTTAAGGCACCCGCTGCAGGTATATCAAGGTGGTCACGTAGGGGCGTTGGGGCGTGTACTTGTCGTTAACTAAAAAGTAGCCGCCTCGGTACGCCGCAATGCCTTCCCAGTTGTAGCCCCAGTACTGTTCCGGAAACTCCCACAGGGGGCGCCACGTGAATTTCTTTCCCTTCCACTCAAGGTCCAGCAGGCGAGAGTAGCTTCGATACGTTCCGTTCTGCTGAATTAGCTTGGCATTGTCAAGGTCGCCGGCAGGTGTCCGATATACCGCGTCGTCGCCCCCGCCCTGAAAGAAATAGTTGATGGCGGTGAAGTGGTTTTTCTTTCCGGCGGTGACATCGGTGAGGCGGAAGGGGAGTTGCGCCACCTGCCGCTTACGGGGCGTGCGGAAGGATGTCCGCTGCCGCTTGTTGAACTCGTAGGCGTAATTGTTGCCCGGGAAGGAGTTGTATTCAAAGAAGGCAAACAAGCGCTTGCCCGATTTAGCCAGGGCTTCGAAGCCAGCATTGTAGATATGAGAACCATCGGCGGCAACGGGCTTGGGGAGCGGTACGCAGAAGGCGGTGTCGAGGACCACCGCGTCCCCGCGCAAGGCGCCTTTGAGTAAGTAGCCGTTGGGGGAGGGGGTGTCGGTTTCCACGGTGAGGTACACCACCTCGCCGTCGATGAGCAGCGCTTCGAGCCCTTCGTAGCGCTGCCCCGCCGCATTGATTTTGGCTTGGAGCACCGCCAAATTCAACAAGGACAGTTTCTGGAACGGCAGGGCATACGTTGAGTCCGTAAGCTGCCGGTCCACATCGGTGAGTGACACGGCGTACAGCTTTCCTTCGGCGTGGTCTTGCAGCCGGCTTTCCGACATGAGAAACAACGTGCCCGTGCTGATGAAGAGCCCGGAGAATTGGTTGTCAGCCGACGCTACCTCCTTGGGAAGCGTTATCCGACGAAGGGTAAACTGCGGTTGCTGGGCGAAGACGGGCAGGAGGGAGCAGCCGAGCAAAAACGTGAATAGGAACTTCATTACCTCTGGTTTGCCGCCGTTATTTCTCATGATAGTATCTCGCTCCGGACTCATACGCGACGCGCATCTGCTGTTCCACTTCCCTCTGCACCAAGTTCGGGATGACCCTACGCGCGCCACGCCGCGTAGTGCCATGCTAACTCCAAATCTGCGTTCAGTTCCTGTGTTCAGTGCGCACTGTATTTGATTTGATTGCTGCAGTTCGTCCGGGCTTGATAAGGTCCTTCGCAAGCTCAGGATGACAGAGGGAGTAAGGTTTAGCGGGCGCAGATGCCTTGATAGGGGCAGTGCTCGCACTTTTTCAAATCGTCGGTTTTGCGAATGGGCTCCGTGGGGTCCAAAATTCGCAGTACAATTTTACTCACCAATTCCTCGGAAACCCGGATAAAGTCTTCTCCGTTTGGGGTCAGAAAGCTTAAGTCAGCCGAAAGCAAGCCTTTGTCCAGGTTGCGCATCGACACGATGGCGGTGTTTTCTGTTTCGCGCTTTTCGGTGCTGGCCAGCATGAGGCGGTAGAGCCAGAGTTGGCGCACTTTGTCGGCGCTGGACGTGGTCTCCCAAAGCAGGCGCTCGGTGGCTTCAGCGGGCGTGAGCTTGCCGCGGTTGCTCAGGTTGAGGTCGTTGGCTTCGACGAGGCCAGTTTTGTAGTCTACCACGCGCAGGCGGCCGTCGGGCAGCTGGTCCACCCGGTCGGCTTTGCCGAAGAGGCGCACAGCCAGCTTGCCCGAGCCGGGCACGTCGACAAACACCGTGGCGGCCAGGTCTTTCTCCAGGCTGAAGAGGCGCAGTGGCAGGCCTTCGCTCTTTTCCAGCCCTTCGAGGTAGCGGGTGATGAGGCGCACCGCCACTTGGCCGTACACGTGGTTTAGGCCTTCGTCGGGGCGGGCGTGCTTATCGGTTTCTTCTTGGCGCAGGGCCTTGCGCACTTCCTCGGGCACTTGATTTAGAAGCTCCGGAATGTCGGCGGCCGTAATGGGCCGGGCCTGCTGCTCGAAAGGCATCATCAGGTTCTCCAAAGCCGCGTGCACCATGGTGCCGAAACTGCCGGCTTCCAGGGTTTCTTCCACGGCCTCGTTTTCATGGAAGCGGGCCACTTTGGAGAAATAAAAACGCAGGGAGCACGCCAGGAAATCGTTGAGGCGGGAAGGCGAGATGTTGCGTTCTAGCACCCCGCGCAGAGCCGAGAGCATTTCCTCATCTTTCTCTAGAATGAGGTCGCCTTCGTAAGGGTCAACCCGAACTTCAGTATCGGGGCCGGCTACGGTTACGGTCAGGTCCTCCAGTGTCAGCTGCGGGTTTTGGGGCAACAAGTCGTTCTGCAGCTGCAGCAGGAAACGGCTGCGCTCCCCGCTTTTGATGCCCTCGGCGCCGGGCAGCACGTGCACCAGGTCGACGCGTTGGGCACGCTGCAGCAGGCGCCAGAAGTTGTAAGCCGTGATGGCTTCGGCATCGGCGTAGGTAGGCAGCTTGAACTCCTGCAGCACGTCGTAAGGAAACAGTGACTGCTGCTTCTTAGGTGCTGGCAGCACGCCTTCGTTGCAGCTCAGGATAATGACGTGGTCGAAGTCCAGGGCCCGGGTTTCCAGCAGGCCCATCACCTGCACATCGGCCAGGGGCTCGCCGCTGAAGGGCAGGCGGGTACGGCCCATCTGCTCATACAGAAAGCGCCGGAATGAGCGCACCGACAGGCGCTGCTCGCGGCAGTCGAATGCCGAGTCGAGCTGCTTAATCAGCGTATAGAACAGGTACAGGTACTCGGCCTCGATGCCGGATTGCTTGTCGGAATATACCTGCTTCAGCAAGTCAATCAGCGTGTGGCAGGCGGCAATGATGTCGTCGCAGTTGTTCCAGGTCTTGAATAGGGCCTCGATAATGGGGTGGTGCGAGCCCAGTTTCAGCAGTTCGCTGGCGGGCAGCAGCACGGCGTTGAGGCGCACAATTTCGCGGCACACGTGGTCGAGCACGCCGTGGTACTGGGGCTGGTCGGGCTGGCGGTCGAGCCACTGCTGGTAGCGCCGCAGGAAGGGGTGGCCCAGCAGTTTGGTCACGGCCAGGTGATGGTAGCGGGGCACGCCGTAGCCGGTTTCGGCGCTGCCTTCCCGGATGCCGGTTAGGTGCACCTCAAACAGCAAATCGACCAGGTTGAACAGGGGCGTGGCCTGGAAGCTCAGGCCCATGGTCACGTTGTAGTCGGGCACCTCGTCGGGCGGCAGGCCGTGCAGTACGGGCAGCAGCAGGGTCTCGTCGGGCAGCACCACGGCCACCGACGAATCGGGGTACCGGCGGCGGGCTTCGGCCAGGAGCTGGCCGGCCAGCTTGCCCTGCATGCTGGGGTTGGCCACGCCCAGGTAGCGCACGTGGTGGGGCTGGCCGCGCAGCCATTCCACGCCGCCGCCCATGTTCTCGCGCGGCAGGTTCCAGCTTTTAAAATAGCGCCGCAGGTGCTGGCCGGCCCGGTTGGGCGAGGCCTCTTCCAGGTAAAACGGGTCGCCATCGAAGCGCACTTCGGCCCGCCCAACCCCAATGAGCAGGCGGATGAGCTTTTCCTCGGACTTCGACAAGTTGCCTAGGCCCACAAACACGTGGCGCGCCACTTCGGGCTCGGCGGGGTCCTGGATGCGCTTTTCCATTTTCTCCACGGCCATGCGGTAGGCCAAGCCGGGGTAGGCGAGGTGGTTGGCCAGCATGCGGCGCTTCAGCTCGCGGTATACTTTTTCGAGCTGGTCCCAGAAGCTGAACGAGTGCGCGGCGGCCTTGCTTTTTTCGGGCAGGGCCTCGAGGTCCCAGCGCTCCAGGGCCTTGGCCTGGCTCAGGTACTCAAACACCTTGCGGGTGGGCGCCAGGTTTTGGTCGAGGTTGGAAAAGTCACTCAGCAGCAGCCCCGCCCAGCCCACAAATCGGTCGAAGTCGAGGCTGGTGTCGATGTTTTTAAGGATGTCGAACAGCAGCAGCTGCAGGGCAATGGGCTCCTCCACCTGCACACCCGCCAGCTCCACCATGTAGTCTTCCATGGCGGCCACGCGCGGGGCCCACAGCGGGGCGCCCATGGGCAGGGCCAGGGCCAGCTCATTCTTAAGATACACCACCGCGCGCCGGGTGGGCACTACTACTATTATATCAGACAGCTCATCGAGCGGGCCGGAACCGTAGCGGTCCAGCAGCTCGCGGGCGGTGGCGGCCAGGAAGGAAATAGGAGCCGTGATGGGCGAATCGGAAACAGAAATCGGAGCGGAAGCAGACGGGGCAGGCATTGAGGTAAAGATACCAGAAGGGGAGCGGAGCGGGGCAGGAAAACTGGTTTAACCGGGGCTTTTGCTGCCCAAAAAACAGTTTTACACTCTCCAACACCAGTTGCCTACAAGGGGTGCTCCAGCCAGGGCTGCGTCTCGGAGTTGGCTACAAACTCATGCAGCAGCTCCAGCAGCTCGGGGCGGGTGTGGGGGCGCGGCACCAGCAGCCCGGGCGTGTCGGGTGGCACGTAGCTGAGCAGCTTGCGCAGGTCCAGGGCCGTGGCAACGCGAAAGCCCATGGTCCAGGTGGCAAAGCTGCGGTAAAGGCTGGAACCGTCGCTGAACACCCGGCAATTGTAGTGGCGGGGGTCGACGGAAATGCGGTTGTAGTAAAGGTTGCGTATTTCTTGCTCCTCGCCTTCCAGCACTTGCAAAAAACGCCCGTCTGGGGTGTACAGCAATAGGCCGGTAACGTCGTGCTCCAGGTTATAAGCGCGGGATTGCCTTAGCAGAGCGTCGAGCTCCGGCGTTTCGAACGGAATAAGCGACTGGCTCTGATAAATGAGTTGGTATAAGCCCATGGCCTCAAGGTGTTAGTTCAGCAAGGTTTGGTTTCGCACATGGCGCTAGCTAGGGGCAAAGCGCAAGGATTGGAACACCAATTTACAAAATATATAATGCATTTTACTTTAAATAGAACTTTGGTTTGAAGCAGGGTATTTTCTGGTGCTGATAGTCTTGCGCCTCCGGGCCAGATTCAGGGTTCAGCTATTCCCTTTCTGATTTTCTTTGCGAGCTCAACTGTGCCCCATACGATGCGCTTACCCTTACTATTGATGTTAACTACTGGCCTGCTGGCGGTTTCTGCCCAGGCCCAAACCGTTCCCGCCGACAGCGCCCAGGTAACCGCGCCGCCCCCGCCGCCGCTCTGGCGCAAATCGGGCAAGACCGGCCTGGGAGTCAACGAGTCGTTGCTCAGCAGCAACTGGCGCGGCGGGGGCGTCAATACCATCGGTCTCAACGCCCTGGCCAACCTGAAGGCCAACCGTAAGCTCGGCGTGCATAGCTTCGACAACGAATCGGACTTCCTGTTTGCCTTCTCCGAAACCAAGGGCCTGGGCTACCGCAAGGGCCAAGACCGCCTGTACCTCGACACGAAGTACGGCCGCGACATCAGCTCCGATTGGAACATGTTCCTATCGCTAAACCTGCTCACGCAGTTTGCCGGCGGCTTCAAGTACGACAAGGATGCCGCCGGCAACGAACGCGCCCAGCAGGTTTCCAGCTTCTTCGCGCCTGCCTTCATCACCGCGGCCTACGGCTTTGAGTACCACCCCAACCCCACGTTTCGGATTCGCCTGGCGCCCTTCGCCCCACGCCTGACGGTGGTGAACCGCGCCGAGCGATTCGTGGAAGTGCTCGGCGACACGCCCTACGGCGTGAACCCCGGCCGCACCAGCCGCTGGGAAATACTGGCTGCTCAGGTCCTGGCCGAGTACGATAAAACCCTCAGCCCCACCGTCAGCCTAAAAGCCCGCTACGTTCTGTTTGCCAACTACAGCAACTTCAACACCAAAGAAATTGACCACCGCCTCGACCTCGGCCTGACCGCCAAAGTTGGTAAGTACGTGAACGTAGCCGTCAACGGCATTGCCCTTTACGACTTCGACCAGGATGCCGGCGTGCAGTATTCGCAGGGGCTCAACATCGGTATCGCCTACGCTTTCAAGAATTTTGTGGATGAGAAGAAGTAGCGTATAAGAACCGATTTTTTTCCAAGCAAAGAGAAATTCTTAGGAGAGCTATGTAAGCAAACGACAAGACATTTAATACCGACACCAGTATGCAGTCGACCGTGTTGGTAGCGTTGCGCACGAAAGAGGAAGCCAAATCCCTGAGGAATCGTCATCCACACCACTTCACTTTAGGAATCCAAACGTGTCAATTGGCCTACTTATGTAGAGGGTGATTCCGCTCAATTACCTCCACTACTTTCTGTCAGTTTCTGAATTACATCGGCTTTCAACGCCGGCAGGTGATTGTGGATAATTGCCCAAACGATGGCCTCGTTTACGTTGTCATAAGAGTGGATGAGCCGGTTGCGGAAATCCACCATTTGCTTCGTGTTGGGCAGTTTGGCGGAAGGCTCTACACGGCGCAAGTGGTTCACAGCTTCGCCAATAATGGCTAACTGGCGCTCCACGGCACTTCTGGTTTTGAGGTCGGCTTGGTAAGCGGGGAAAGTCGGTGTATCAAGCACAAACTGGTCAATTAACTCAATGGCCCGCCGAATATCAAACAGGTATTTCTGTCCCTGTGGCGTCATAAAGTAATTGTTTTGTGCGCTCGATTTCGGCTTTTAGAAATGGATTCTGCAGTGACTCCGGCGTCAGCAAATCTACCCGGCGTTTCAAGAGCGTTTCCAGCTCCGCCCAAAGGCTGAGTAAATTTTCACCTTGGGTTAGCGGCGGCATGGGAAGTAGTGTTACCAATGCATCTATGTCGCTACGTATTGCATCAAAATTCCTTGTCACAGCCGAGCCAAACAGATATAGCTGTTGGACGCCGTGCTGGCGGCATAATGCCTGTATTGCAGGTACAAAAGAGCGGACAGCAGGATGTAACACGTGTCTAAGTTACGTGAAAAGCCGCTTCTGGGACTATTTACCGCAGCGCGTAAATCCGCTCAATTATCTCCACCACCTTCAGGCCCTCCAACGCATTAGTAGTAATTGAGCTCCGCTGCTGCACGGTATCCACCACGTTCTCGATGACCTGCACGTGGTTGGCGGCCGAGCCTTGGAAAGTGCCGTAATTATTGGCCGCGTTGGTGGCAGGAAGGTCGGGCAAGGTGTAGCCTTCGAGGTGGCAGTACTCCACCTTGTCCATGTATTGGCCTGCTATGCGCAGGCTGCCGCGCTCGGCCACCACCGTCAGGCTGCTTTCGAGGTTGCGGTCCCACACGGCGGTGCTGTAGCTGAGGGTGCCGCTGCCGCCGCGTATCAGGTCAAAAGTTATGAGGCCGCTGTCCTCAAATTCGGTGAGACCGGCGTGGTTAAAATCACGGAAGCGAGCCGAAATATTGGTGATGTCGCCAAACGCCCAGTATAGCAAATCGACGAAGTGGCTGAACTGCGTGAAGAGCGTGCCGCCATCCAGGGCCTGGGTGCCTTTCCAGTTGCCGGGGCGGTAATAGCGGGCGTCGCGGTTCCAGAAGCAGTTGAGCTGCACCAAGTAGACCTGGCCAAGTAGGCCTTCCTCTACAATTTGCTTGAGCCAAGCGGCCGGGGGCGAATACCGATTTTGCATCACCCCAAACACCAATTGGCCCGTTTGCTGGGCCGTTTGCACAATGGTTTTGGCGTCTGCAATGGTTATTGCAAGGGGTTTTTCAACTACCACGTGCAGGCCGTGGCGCAGGCCAGCCACCGCTTGTGGGGCATGGCAACCGTTGGGCGTAGCCACGGTCAGGACATCGGCCACGGGGCCTTGGTCCAGGAATTCCTCGAGTTTAGTAAAAAATGGAACACCAGGAAATTCGACGGCCAATTCCCCTTGTAGCTCGGCGCGCACATCAATGAGCGCCACCAGGGCCGCACCGGCATGACGAGCAATTAGCGCGGCGTGACGGCGGCCGATGTGGCCCACTCCGCAAATTGCAAATCGTACTTCGGGGAAAGAATTGCTCACAAGTAAGAATTAGCGCCCAAAGTAAGTGCAGAGGCATTCAATAATGTAATCCTGCTGTGCCACCGTCAGCAACGGATGAATTGGGAGCGACAGCACCCCGCCGCCTAGTTGCTCGGCTACCGGAAACTGCCCGGCCTGATAGCCCAGGTAGGCATAGGCCGGCTGCGCGTGCACCGGCAGGTAGTAGTACACCATGGTAGGCACCCCGCAGCGCTGCAAAAAGTGCCGCAGCTCGTCGCGCTGGTCCGCTTCGGTGAGGGTGACGGTGTACTGGTGAAACACGTGGCTGCTCCTGGCATCACGCCCCGGAATAAAGAGGTTGGGAATGCTGGCCAGGGCCGCATCGTAGCGAGCGGCCACGGCTTGGCGGGCGGCCGTGGCAGCGGGCAAGTGTTGGAGCTTAACGCGCAGCAAGGCCGCCTGTAGGGTATCGAGGCGGGAGTTGAGCCCGATGTGCTGGTGGTGGTATTTCTGGCTTTGGCCGTGGTTGGCAAGCTGGCGGAGCAGGGTGGCCCGAGCAGGGTCGCGGGTGAAGAGAGCGCCGCCGTCGCCCATGGCACCCAGGTTTTTGGAGGGAAAAAATGACGTGGTGCCTATTTCACCCACAGTGCCAGCAAAAGCCGTTTCCCCGCTGCTGAATTGGAATGTAGCCCCGATGGCCTGGGCATTGTCTTCAATAAGGGCCACGCTGTGTTGGGCAGCCACGGCGAGCAAGGCTTCCAGGTCAGCACATTGCCCAAACAAATGCACCGCAATAATGGCGCCCGTGCGCGGGGTAATGGCGGCCTCAACTGCTGCCACCTCGATATTGAAGGTATCGGGCCGCACATCTACCAGCACGGGGCGCAGGCCCAGTAGGGCAGCGGCCTCAAGCGTGGCCACGTAGGTGAAAGCCGGCAGAATGACCTCGGCCCCGGGGGGCAGCTGCAGGCTCATCAGCGCCAGCGTCAGGGCATCGGTGCCATTGGCGCAGGGAACGACGTGGGTACCGCCCAGGTACGAGCCCAATTCTTCCGCAAACTGGCCCACGGCGGGCCCTTGGATAAAAGCGGCTTCGGCCAATGTGGCGCGCACGGCTGCGTCCAGTTCCTCCTGAATAAGGGTGTGCTCGGCGCGGAGGTCCAGGAAGTGAATGGGAGCAGGAGGGGCAGGCAAAATGGACACAGAGGGGAAGCAAAGCAGGCTTCAAAGATAGAGTGCTGCCCGCCACAGGGTAGCTGCTGCCATCCAGGAGCTGCCTGGCCTAATTGAGGAGCCTGTTAGGCAAGCAGGCACTTAATAGTCCTGCAAAGAACCGTCTCCTGCCTTGAATTGAATGTCATCTTTTCGTTAAGTACATTTCAATAGGCTGCATTCAGCCTGCGCACCAAAGCCAGCCGCCTGGTTGCCAAGCCTACAGCTCCCCCAAAATCCAGTACAGTTTCAGCAAATCGAATTTGCGGAGGCTGGGCCGGTCCGAAAGCAAGCTGCTACGCAAAGAGGGCGACAGTACCCGAAGGGTCGAACGCGTGGCCGGTGCCAGCCCGAAACGCTGCAGGCGGAGGGCCGTTTGCAGCAGCTGCGTGTCGGTGCCCAAGCCAGTGGTTCGGTACAGATAGGCCAGGTTGCGAACGGCCTGCCGGCTCTTATCAAGGAAAATATCGGCCGGTTCCAGGCCCATGTGCAGCACCGGGTTGTCGAGGTGCACAATGGGCACCTGGGCGCGGGCCAGCTCCAACCCCAGCTTGGTGTCTTCGTGGCCGTAGCCCTTCAGTTCTTCATCAAAGGGAAACTGCGTCAGGATTGCCGCGTGCATCAGCGCGTTGTTGATGGCAAGCTGCGCGTGCGGGGCCTGCTGGCGCACCGTGGCCGGCCGGGCTTCCCGGTTTCGGCCATAGTACCACCGAAAATAGGAGGCCGGGTGGGCGGGCGGCGCTTGGGTATAGCACGTGCCCCCAATGAGCAGGGGAGCAAGATGGCGAGCCGCGGCGTAACGCGCCAAAAAATGAGCATCCGGCAGGAGGCTGTCGTTGTCGAGCAGCAATAGCCATTCCTGGCGTTCGGAAGCCGCGACGAGCTGGTTGCGGATGGCCGCGCGGCCCACATTGTGCGGCAGCTCGTGGTAGCGAACCCCGGGCCGGCAAGCCAGCGGCCGGTTGGCTGCCCGCGTTTCCTCGCGCGAGCCGTCATCAAACAAAATGATTTCTATCGGGCCCGGCCAATCGGCCCGCTGCGCAAGCAGTGCATCAACCAACTCGTTGACGTCCCAATTGAAAACCGGAATGAGTACCGAAAGCCCAGGCGTCATAGAAAGTGACCGTTAAGCGTGAGCAAATCAGCAAAATACCCGGCCAAAATCCGTTGGAATCTAACGCTGCTTGGTCGAATCCAGCAGCTCACCATCCTTACAGGTGAGCACGCGGTGCGGGTACTTTTCAATCAGCTGGAAGTTGTGCGTGGCCATGAGAATGGCGGTGCCTGAGTTGTTGATTTCCCCAAACAGCTGCATGATGCTGTCCGACACGTCGGGGTCGAGGTTGCCGGTGGGTTCGTCAGCCAGCAAAAGCACGGGCTCGTTGAGCATGGCGCGGGCAATGACCACCCGCTGCTGCTCGCCGCCCGAAAGCCGGTGCGGCATGCGGTTAGCGGTGCCGTTGAGGCCCACCTGAGTAAGCACGTCGCTGATGCGCTGCTGCTTCTTGGCCTTGCCCTTCCAGCCGGTCGCGTTCAGCACAAACATCAGGTTTTCGGCCACCGAGCGGTCGGAGAGGAGCTGAAAGTCCTGAAACACAATGCCCAGGCGGCGGCGCAGATACGGCACTTTGCTGGCCGAGAGGCGCGACAGCGGAAAGCCCGCCACCGAGCCAGTGCCGCTTTGCAGGGGCAGGTCGGCATACAAGGTTTTTAGCAGCGATGACTTCCCGGAGCCCGTGCGGCCCACCAGGTAGGCAAAAGCACTTTTCTCCAGCGTAAACGTCACACCTTGCAGCACCGCCTGCTGCTCCTGCATGATGGTGGCGTCGTGTAACTCGATAACGTTTTCAATCACGGGGTTCTCGGGGTTAGATGGCCAGAGGCCGCAGCTTGCCAAATTCCAGACCCGCAATCACGGCAGCCAGCTCGGTTTCTTTGCCTTCGAGCCCGTAGCGGTGCAAATCCTTGAGCGGGCGGTCGGCCCGGAAGTAGGCAATGAGCACGAAGGCCTCGTCCCGCAGCTGAATGTAATCCGGGATTTTGGCCTTGCCCTTTACTTTGATGATGTACATGGTCTTGAATTATGAGTTATGAATTAGGAGTTATGAGTTGGGGCTGTGCACATTTAAGGGCACCGTTAAGTAGCTCTGACTCCTACTTCATAACTCATAATTAAGCGTCAGCATTAAGCATTGACCTTCTTGTGGTCGGCCAGGAACGTGGCCAGGCCCTTGTCCGTAAGCGGGTGGTTGAGCAGGCCGGTGATGACGTTGAGCGGGCACGTCACGACATCGGCCCCAATCTCGGCGCACTGAATCAGGTGCGGCACGTGGCGCACGGAGGCCGCCAGCACTTCGGTGGGGTAGCCGTAGTTGCTGAAAATCTGTACGATTTGCTCAATCAGTTGCAAGCCGTCGTGCCCGATATCGTCGAGGCGACCTACAAAAGGCGACACGTAGGTGGCGCCTGCTTTGGCCGCCAGCAGTGCTTGGCCGGCCGTGAAAATCAGGGTGCAGTTGGTCTTGATGCCTTTGTCCGCGAAGTACTTGATGGCCTTGATGCCGTCCTTAATCATCGGCACTTTCACCACAATGTTGGGGTGCAGCTCGGCCAACTCGTCGCCCTCGCGAATGATGCCTTCGTAATCGGTGGCAATAACTTCGGCCGACACGTCGCCATCGACCATCTCGCAGATTTGGCGGTAGTGCGCCATCACGTTGTCGACGCCCCGGATACCTTCTTTGGCCATCAGCGAGGGGTTGGTGGTTACGCCGTCGAGTACGCCTAGCTCTACGGCTTCGCGGATGTCGTTGAGGTTGGCAGTGTCAATGAAGAACTTCATGGTTTAGCTATTAGCTGTTAGCTATTAGCTGTTAGCCTTATATCAACAAAGCCTCCGAAACAGAAGCTAACAGCCAGGAGCCATTAGCCAACAGCTAATAAAAAAGAATCGGCCCCAAAGCTACTCAACGTGCCGCCAAAATGCGGAAATGAGCAGCGCTGGGGCCGACAGGAAAGGGCAAAAAAAAGCAAGCCAAAATCGCACCGCTACAACCACTTACCCTTGCTACCTTCCGGTCCTGGGGGAGTTCAGCAGGAGCTGGTCGTTCTGACTTGCCGTTGCAAAGGTACTCAGAAAACATGCAGAACGGCAAACCCCACACCTTTTTTTAAGGAGGAGGTGTTCGAGCCACCGGTTCGGATAGGGAGAGCTCTCCGAATTTAGCTGGCGCTGAAAGGTCCCTTTCTTTATATAAAAAGAGGCGCTAACCGTTCTGCTATCCCGCTTACCTTTGCGGCATGGAACGACTTATCATTCTGGATTTCGGCTCGCAATACACGCAATTGATAGCCCGGCGCATCCGTGAGCTGCACGTGTTTTGCGAAATTCACCCCTATACCCACGCCCCGAACCTCGTTTTGACTGAGGATATTCGGGGCGTTATTCTTTCCGGTTCGCCCTGCTCGGTGCGCGAAGAAGGCGCGCCCAACCCCGACCTGAGTCACCTGCTGGGCCACGTGCCCGTGCTGGGCGTGTGCTACGGCGCACAGCTGCTGGCCTACCAGGGCGGGGGAGAAGTGACCCCCGCCACCATCCGCGAATACGGCCGCGCCCGCCTGGCCGAGCTAAACGCGGAGTCGCCGCTGCTACACGGCATGCACGCGGGCTCGCAGGTCTGGATGTCGCACGGCGACACCATTCTGACCCTGCCCGCGGGCTACAACATCATTGCCAGCACGCCCGAAGTAGCGGTGGCCGCCTTCAAAATCGAAAGCCAGGACACCTACGGCATCCAGTTTCACCCCGAGGTAACCCACTCCACCGAGGGCAAGCTTCTGCTGGCCAATTTCGTGGTCAACATCTGCCAGTGCGCCCAAAGCTGGACGCCCGACCACTTCGTGGATTCGGCCGTCCTGGCCCTGCAAAACACCATCGGACCTGATGACCAGGTGATTCTCGGCCTTTCCGGCGGCGTCGACTCCAGCGTGGCGGCCCTGCTGCTGCACCGCGCCATTGGCCCGCGTCTGCACGGCATCTTCGTGGATAATGGCCTGCTGCGGCAGGACGAGTTTGCCACCGTGCTCAAGGCCTACGAAGGCCTGGGCCTGAACGTGACCGGTGTGAATGCCGCGCCCGAGTTTTACGCCGCCCTTAAAGGCCTTAGCGACCCCGAAGCCAAGCGCAAGGCCATCGGCCGCACGTTTATTGAAGTGTTCGACCGCGAGGCGCACAAAGTGGAAGGTGCCGCGTGGCTGGCCCAGGGCACCATTTACCCCGATGTGATTGAGTCGGTGTCGGTGCATGGCTCGTCGGTTACTATTAAGAGCCACCATAATGTGGGCGGCCTGCCAGAGATGATGAAGCTCAAAGTAGTGGAGCCACTGCGTATGCTCTTCAAAGACGAAGTGCGCGAAGTTGGTGCCGCCCTGGGCCTCCCGGGTGAGATTTTGAACCGTCATCCTTTCCCCGGCCCCGGCCTCGGCATCCGCATCCTTGGCGACATCACCCCCGAGAAAGTAGACTTGCTGCAGCGCGCCGACGGCGTGTTCATCAACCTGTTGAAAGAGCACGGCCTTTATGCCCAAGTATGGCAGGCCGGCGCCATGCTGCTGCCCGTGCAAAGCGTGGGCGTGATGGGCGACGAGCGCACATACGAGCGGGTGGTAGCCCTACGCGCCGTAACCAGCGTGGATGGCATGACCGCCGACTGGGCTCACTTGCCCTATGAGTTCCTGGCCGAGGTTTCGAATAAAATCATCAACCAAGTGCGGGGTATCAACCGCGTGGTGTATGATATTTCGAGCAAGCCGCCGGCTACGATTGAGTGGGAGTAACATCCTAGTTTATTTCAACATAGGAGAACGTCATGCTGAGCTTGTCGAAGCATCTCTACCTCTATACTAATCCTATTAATTGGGTTACTATTGAGGTAGAGATGCTTCGACAAGCTCAGCATGACGTTCTTTTTATAGGTTATTCACGGCACTTCTTTTTAGCCTGTAGTATATGCGTTTTCACTGCCTGCAGCACATGCCCGATGAAGGGCCGGGTCACATCGCCGATTGGCTGGCTGCGCATGGGCACTCCCTAACGTTTACCCGTCTTTTCGAGCCTAGACCGGTTTTTCCTGAGCTTAAAGAGTTCGATGGTTTGGTGATTCTGGGCGGGGCTATGAGTGTGCACGACGAGGAAGGCTGCCCTTGGCTAGTGCCCGAAAAAGCCTTCATAAAGGAGGTGCTGCGGGCCGGGAAAATCACGTTGGCGATTTGCCTGGGCGCGCAGCTAGTGGCGCTGGCGCTGGGCGCCGAAGTGCGGCCGAACCATGAGCCGGAGATTGGCTTTTGGACGGTGCGCTTTTCCAGCAAGTCGCTGGAGCACCCGCTGTTGCTTGGGTGGCCGGAGAAAGCGGCGGTGCTGCACTGGCACCTCGATACTTTTACGTTGCCGCCGGGCGCCATGCGGGTGGGCATGTCGGCGGGTTGCGCCACGCAAGGTTTTGTCTGGGGCGACGGCATCATTGGCTTACAGTTTCATCCTGAATTCACAGTGGAGATGGTGGAGAAATTGATGGAGTTTGAAAACCACGAGACTGCCGAAGAACAGCAATTCGTGCAAACGGCCGAGCAGATTCGCAGCAAGATGAAATCGGTGTGGAAAGGCCGCAAGCTGCTGGAGTCGCTGATGGCGAACATGGTGGCGCTGCACGAGGGGGAACTGCTGGCGTGAGTGCAAGCCCGACGGAACCTCACCCCCGGACCCCCTCTCCAAAAAAGAGGGGGAACCTGACGAGTTCGTTGAATGCAGAGCCGGTGCCCCCTCTTTTTTGGAGAGGGGGTCAGGGGGTGAGGTTCTTCAGAACAGCGAATTTAATACGCACTAAAACCCTTTCGGCAACTCAATCCCCTTAATAGTCTTGTACAAGCTCAGCGCATTCTGGTCGGTCATGCCTGCCACAAAATCGGTGAGAAGCAAGATTTTCTCATAAGCTGATACGCCAGCCTGGTGCCCTTCGGCGCGGAATTGCTCGGGGAGCAGGAGCAGCAATTTGCGGCTGCGGTGGCCCTGGCTTTGGTCGAAAATGGCGCAGAGGAAGGCATCTAGTAACCCGCCCAGCACTTCGAAGCCAGCGGCTTCAATTTCCAGCACGGGGCGGCTGCGGTAGAGCTTCTCGATACTGAGGCGCTGCACTTCCTGCAAGTCGGCCCAGCAGGAAAGCTCCTTGATTAGGGGTGAATCGTATTCACCGCTCAGGATGGCGGGGGCATGCTGCGCAAAGAGCGTGGCGGTTTCGGCCACCAGCTTGCCAATGAGCCGGGCGCGGATGTAGCCAAGCTCTTCGCGCCAGTCGTGCCACTGCACGCTGCCCACGCGGCTGGCCGGGTCGTTGAGCATCTTCTTGAGCAGACCCAACCCGGCCTGTGGCTCAATTAAGCCGAGTTTCAGGCCGTCTTCGAAGTCGATGATGCGGTAGCAGAGGTCGTCGGCGGCTTCTACCAAAAAGGCTAGCGGGTGGCGGTGGGTAAAGCCCAAGGCGGGGTCGCCTTTGGGTAGCAAACCTAGCTCGGCTGCCAGGTGCTGGAAGCGTGGGCTTTCGGTTTGAAAGTGGCCGTACTTTTTCTCGGAGGCACCGCCAAGCTTGGCCTCATTTGGTACAATGCTGGGCTTGGGGTATTTGGTGAAGGCACCCAGGGTGGCGTAGGTGAGGCCCAGGCCAGCGGTGCCGGTGCTGTGGGCCGCGTAGGTGTGCGTGAGGATGCGGAACCCCGCCGCGTTGCCTTCGAAGTGCTGCAGGTCGGCAACCTGGGCGGGGGTAAGCTTCTCCAGGTAGGGCGCGGCGGCCGCGCTGGCAAAGTAGCTGCTGATGGCGTCCTCGCCGGAGTGGCCGAAGGGAGGGTTGCCGATGTCGTGGGCGAGGCAGGCGGCGGCCACAATGTCGCCGCAGTCCTGGTCGAGGTTGGGGAGGAGGTGGGCCAGAGCGGCATCGTCTTCCAGCAGGTGGCGGGCGGCGAGGCGGCCCAGGGAGCGGCCCACCACGGCGGTTTCCAGCGAGTGGGTGAGGCGGGTGTGCACGAAGTCGGTTTCGGGCAGCGGCATCACCTGCGTTTTACGCTGCAGGCGCCGGAAGGCGGAGCTGAACACCACCCGGTCGTAGTCCTGCACGAAGGCCCCGCGAACGGGCGTCGCACTGGGCGGGGGCAGAAGCTGGTTGGGAAAGCGGCGTTGCGAAAGCAGGCGCGGCCAGTGCATGGACTTTTCCACGGGGAAGGCAGTTGAACGGGTGGAGGCGCGAAGAAGCAAGTGGGTGAGGGCAAATTGCTGCGCCGCCTCGCCCACTTGTTCCTACTCGGCTAGCTTTTTATCCAGCAACCGGAAGGGGTTGGCTTGGTTAAGGTTGAAGACGAAACGGATGCGGTCCGTGAAGTCCTTGCGGCTATCGGGGAAGCCGTTGTTGTACTGCGAGCCGGCCACGGGGAGGTAGAGCTCGAAGAAGTTGCGGATGACCGGCACCACTACGCCCGCATCGTAAAAAAGGCGCTGCGAGGACGTGCCATTAGCTGGCTGGCGTTCGGCGGTGGCGCCGAAATCGGCGAATACGGCGAGGCCCGTGATGGGCAAATCGGCCTGCAGGTTGAGGGTGCTGAGCCATTCGGTGCTGAAGGCCGGCACGAAGGCTTTGAAGGCGCCGTCGCGGTTGTCGGTCTGGTGCACCTGGGCCGTGAGGGAGCGAGAAATCTGCTGGCGGTCGAGGAAAGCCGTTTGGCGGCGGTAGTCGGGGCTGCCGCTGAGGCCGAGCACAAATAGATTGTTGCTGGATTGAGTTAGGAAACGTCCGCCGAACAGGCGCACGTTCACTCGCTTTTTGGGGGCGTAAAACCGTTCGTAAGTAGCGTGGGCGCGGAGCAGCAGGGCCGAGCTGTTCTTCAACTCGCCGCTGGGCTGCTTGTCGAAGTTGTTGGCCTCGACGTGAGCCGTCCAGTTGTGGAGGGCGTTGCCGCCGCGCACCCCGTACTCGGCGGTGAGCACGTTGGTCAGGCCCTCGTCCTGGTCGTCGACGGAGGTAAGGGCGAATTTTGCCTCGTGCTGGGGCTGGTCGTAGGCCGAGTGCGGGAAAACCACCGTCACGCTGGGCTCCACTTTCAGGTAGCGCTCAAAGCGCTGCAGCAGCAGGCCCGTCACCACCTGGCGCGTGTAGCGGGTGGGCAGCACGTTGAGCTTGAAGGAAGCAATGCCGTTCAGCTCGTTGCGGTTGAAGCTGTACATGGGCATGGCCAGGTACTGCACCTTTTTGGTAGTGAGCGGACTGTTGTAGAAGGCCGCGCCGAGCATGAATTTATCGAAAGTGTTGGCTCCGATGACAGGCAGCCAGCTGATGGCCGACCGGTCCCAGCGCTCCACGCTGGCCACGGGCTGCAGCCGCACCGGCTCCCAGCGGCGGAAGTTGCCGCCCCCGAGCGCCAGCCGGTCGTCGCGGCGATTGAGCTGGGGCGTCAGGTACTCGGCATCGACCACCACGGCGGCCACATTTTCAAGGCGGAAATTGAGCTGGCTTTCGGCGTCGTCTTCTGGGTTGCCCATGGGCAGAGACCACAGGGTTTGCAGCACTTTGCCCTGGGCATCAACCGTCGACACGGGCACGGCCCAGAGCACGGGCGAATCGGTGCGCACCAGCACTTTTACTTGGTCACCAATCTGCTGAATGGCGAAAATGTCGGCGTTGTATTCGCGGGTATTGGTGAGCATATCCTGAAAAAACCAGTCGAGTTTCTGCCCTGTGCTTTCCTCAAATGTGGTTTCTATATCCTCCGGGTAAGGGTGCTTGAACTGCCACTTGGTGTAGTAGGCCCGCATGGCGTCGTCGAACTTCTCCTGGCCCAGGTAGCCCGCCAGGTATTTGAACAGCGCGGCAGTTTTGAAATACACTATCACGCCGTAGTTCACCTGGCCGTACTCGGCCGATGTTGGGCCCTGCACCGGCTGGTCGAGCCCGCGGCTGGCCATTACCTGGTAGGGCACTTGGTTGAGGGCATTGCCGGGCAGGTTTTCCACGCCCAGGGCCTTGGCCGCAGCCGGGCTTTTGTAGATGTCCTGCAGCATGCCGGCCTGGGGGTTGTCGCGGCCCTCTACCCGCAGCTGCAGGTAGCTGTTCAGGCCTTCGTCCATCCAGGGGAAATCACGCTCGTTGCTTCCCAGAATGCCGTAAAACCAGTTGTGGCCCACCTCGTGAATGATGGCCGCAGGCTGAGTCACGGTCACCATGGGGTACTCCATGCCTGAGCCGGCACTCAGGGCGCCATCGACGGCGGTGGCCGAGGAATAAGGGTATTCACCTACCCACTGCGAGTAGTAGGTGAGGGCGTCGTTAACGTCCTGCAAGCCTTTAATCCACTTCTCGGCGTCGGTGTTGGTGAACAGCACCCAGGAGGTTACCGTGCGGCCTGAGGGCAGGGTTACGCCGCTTTTGAGCACGTTATAGCGCTTGTCGGCAAACCAGGCGAAGTCGTGTATCCGGTCCTGCTTGTAGCGCAGGGTTTTGGTGGTGGCGTCGGAAGCCGGAAACGCTAGGTCGTTGCCGAAGTCTTTGGCGGTGGTTTTGAGCGCCGCGGCAGCGGCTAAACCGTCCATGCGGGCGCGCTCGTCGGGATTTTGCAGCTCGCCGGTGGCTCCCACGGTGTAGTTGGTGGGCAGCGTGATGCTCACGTCGAAAGAGCCAAACTCGGAGTAAAACTCGCCCTGGTTGAGGTAGGGCATGGGGTGCCAGCCGCGTCGGTCATATACTGCCGGCTTGGGGTACCACTGCGTAATCTGATAGCTCTGCCCCACGTGCCCAAGCCGCGAAAACGAGGCGGGTAGCTTCACCCGAAACGGCGTACTAATGGTGGCGGTGGCCCCCGGCGCCAGCTTTTGTGGCAGCACAAGCTTGGCGATATCCGGATTCAGTGGGTCGAATTCGAGCTTGGCTGCCTGGCCGTTTACCTTGAAGTCGAGGCCGTCGATAAAGCCCCGGTCGGCGGCTTTGGCAAACTGAAACTTGCGGTCGCCGTTGCGTAGCTGCTGCTTAGCGAAGGCGGTGGTGTTGTCCTTGTAGGCGTTGGGCCAGAGGTGAAACCAGATGAAGGAAAGCGCCGCCGGGGAGTTGTTGACGTAGGTCAGCTCCTCGCGCCCCGTGAGCTCATGGGCTTTGTCATCAAGCGTGACGTCGATGGAATAATTGACTTCCTGTTGAAAATAAGGAGCGGAAGATGGGCGCGGCGGGCGGGCGGGGCGGCTCGTTTTGGCCGGGCGCGCCGATTTGGCCTTTTTGGTGGGCTGGGCCAGGGCCAGGCCCGGCAGCAGGGCCAGCAGGCCCAGGAGAGTACGTGTGTTCATGCTGAAACTAGTGAGCCGGTAGTAGAGCCCGCGCCCATGCCGCGAAGCTACGGCGCGACTACGAACCAACTGGTCTTACCGAATCTGCTTGCTGGTTTGGCCTACCTTGGTGCGGCCCCAGAGAGGTAGTTCCAATCCCACCGCCGCAAACTATGAAACGACCCCCTTTTGAAATTCACCCGATGCTCTCTGACGACACCGTGCTCCTGCGCTCAATCGCGCCGCACGAGGTTTCGCAACTCATTGCCATTTCATTTTACGATGCCCAGCAGGCCACTACCCTTGACCAAGCAGCTACCATGCTGGCGAGAATCAGTGAAGACTACCGCGCCGGAAACACCATTCATTGGGGAATTGAGGACACCCTCACCCATCAGCTCGTTGGCACGTGCGGCTACTACCGCGGGTTTGAGAAGGGGAGGGGCGAATTGGGCTGCGTGCTACTGGAGCAATTCCGTGGCCATGGATACATGGCAAAAGCCCTCAAACTGGCAGTTGACTTCGGCAGGGATGAAATGAAATTGAAAGCGGTTGTGGCCATAACAACAAGACTCAACCATCCGGCCGTACGTCTTCTGGAAAGCCTTGATTTTCGGGAGGTAGCAGCGTTGCCAGACGGCTATGTGGAATACAGCTATCCCTTTCGGGCCGAGTCATAGCGCACTTGGAGCGCTCAGCGGGTTTCTTCCTCGTGCGTGCGCCCCAGCAGCCGCACCGTGCCGTACCCAATCAGCAGAAACACGCCAAATACCATGGTCACGCCCCAGGTGCGCGGGTGGTTGAGCGGGTTCACCAGCCGGTTGAGGATGTCGTAGAACAGCGTGAGCGGGTTGGCCAGCACGTCCCAGGAGTTGAAGCGCAGGTAGCGGCCCAGGTAGATGCCAAAGCTGCTGAGCAGCAGCGCGGCCGTCACAAACACCCAGCCCATCCACAAGCCCAGCCGCCGCTGCACCAGCGCGTGCATGTCGAGCAAAGACGCGTAGGCCAGCATCAGCCCGTTCCAGGAGCAGCTCAGTATCAGAGCCAAGTCGTACCAATACGGCACGCCCTGCCGGGGCTCAAGGTGAAACAGGTCGGTGACGAGGTAGGGGGCATTGGGAAAAAACAACAGCCAGGCCGCACCCACCAGCAGCAGCAAAAAGGCGCGCGGCGGCGTGGCCGCCAGGGTCAGTGCCGCGCTCAGGCAAAAAGGAATTGCCGCCAGAAACAGATTCCAGAGCAGGAAGATGAATTGCAGCCGCCCCGTAAGCAGCACCCGGCCCCCAATCAGCACGAAACTCAGGCCCAGCGAAAGCGCCAGCACAAAATACAGCGGCAGGCGGCGGCGCAGGGCTTCGGAGGAGATGGGCATGGCGCTAAGATAACGGGAATGCGAAAGCGTGCGCGTCCTCTACAGTAACCCACCCAGGCTGAACACGCGGCCGGCCTGCACCTGGCCGTATTTGGCTTGCAACTCGGCTAGCTTGAGGCGGGAATTTACCAGCGAGGCTTCGCGGGAGTTGAGGAGGAACACGGTGCTTTCGCCGTTTTCGAAGCGGATTTGCTCGCCGTCGCGCAGGCGTTGGTAGTTTTCCACGGCCTGCGCCTGCATGCGCAGCTGCTGCACCAGGGCCTGCCACTCGTTGGCGTTCATCTGGACGGCGGTTTGCACGAAGCGGGCATCTTGTTCAAGGCCTAGCTCGGCCTCCCGGATTTTCAGGGCATTGACTTGCAGCTTGCCGCGCTCCTGGCGCAGAAACAAGGGCTGCGCAAAGCTGAAGCCTACCTTGTAGTTGTTGGCGAGGTAGCCTCCAGCGTAGGTCGAGGGCGAGCGGCTTTCGAGGGAGAAGGGCTGGCCGCCGTGCAGCAGGTTGGCATCGAGCGAGAGCTTAGGTAACAGCTTGTTGCGCACCAGCCGGCGCTCAATGCCCAGGCCCTCGAGCTTGGCACGGGTTTTCAGCAGGTCGGGATGAAACTCCTGGGCCTGGCCCAGGTTCTGCTGCAGGGAGTCGCGGGGGTAGTCGCGCCAGGTGAGGGGCGGGGGCAGCAGCTGCGGCCGGGCCGTGGCGGGCAGCTCACGGGGCTGGCTGTTCTGGTCCCACAGGTAGTTGGAAACCATGAGGGTGGCGTTTTGCCACTGACCTAGGGCCTGCGCCAGCTGCGTTTCGCGGTTCTGGAGCTCGGTGAGGGCTTCTACCGAGTCGATGGCCGCGAGGTCGCCTTGGCGCACCCGCTCGCGGGTTGCCTCAAAACGTACCCGGCCCAGGTCGCGGTTGTTGCGCAGCAACTGGTAGCGCTGGTAGCTCAGGCTCCACTCCCAATAGTCTTTGGTAGCGGTCAGAATGAGTTTGTTGAGAGCGGCCCGACGCTCAGCTTCGGCCAGGCCTACCATGGCCTGGGCAATGCGCAGGGCGGCACGCCGCTCGTCTATCAGAAAGCCCTGGCCCAGCGGCACGGAAATGCCCACGTAGCTCAGGCCCGCCGGCGAGGTAAATTCCTGGGGGTTGACGTAGGTGCCCACGCCGCGCTCGTAGCCGGCCCGCAGGTCGATGCCGCCCAGCCAGATGGGTACGCGGAGGGCATTGTCCCAGTCGTAGAAATACGACTTGCCGTCAAATTCTTTGCCGTAGAACTTGCTTTCTGCCCGGGGGTCGAAGGCGCCCCGGGCCTGGCGCACTTCCTGCTGTGCCCGCTCGGGCAAGAGGCCCGCCTGCCGGGCCACGGGGTGGCGCTCGGTTACGAAGCGGTAAAAATCGTTGAGGCCAAATACGGCCGAGTCTCCCGCTGCTGGGCTGGTTTGCGCGCACAAGGGCCCGGCCAGCGCCAGCACAAGGGCGATGGGTCGAAGCACGCTTTTGAGGACCTGATTCAGCTTACTCACGGGTGGTTTACTTCTGTATTATTGGAGGGTGTTTTACACGGAAGGCAAGAGGAAACAGGCAAGGCCTTGCACTGTTTTTCACTCCTTTCTACCGCGCCGTAACCATTATTCTACTCTTCGCTGCTGCCGCCTTTGTCGGCTTTCTTTTCTTTGCCGCCGGCTTTCTTTTCGGGCTCGGGCTCGCCCACAAAGTCGGGCGGGAAGCCGTTGAGTTGCCGCCACAGCTCGTACCAAATGGGCACGTCGTCGAGCAGGGCCCAGCCGTACACGCCCGAGCCCACGCGCAGGGGCTTCGGCCAGGCTTCCTGGGTGCTGTCGGGGATTACCAGAATGCGGTACTGCCCTTGCGAGTCGATGTTGTCGATGACGGCCACCGTGCCGCCAAAGGTGCCGAAGCTGGTGCCGGGCCAGCCCGTGAACACCAGCGCCGGCCAGCCATCGAACTGCAGCCGCACCTGCCGGCCCACGCGCAGCAAGGGAATGTCCATGGGCTTGACGTAGAGCTCGGCCGCCAGCTGGGGCGTCGAGGGCATCATGGTCACGATGTCCTCACCTTCCTTCACAATCTCGCCTTGGCCTTCTTTCAGGGCGCGCACCACGTAGCCGTCCTGCGGGGCCTGAATGAAGTAGTAGCCGGCCCGAATGCTGAGGTTGGCCAGCTCGTTGCGCATTTTGGCAATCTGGCCTTCGGTGTCAAACTGGTAGGACGTAGCCGAGCGGCGGTCCGATTCGCTTTTGGAGATTTTATCGGTGTACTCGGCCTGCAGCGACTGCAGCTCGATGATGGCGTTGGTCAGCTCCTGGCGCGAGATGCTGAGCTTGTTTTGCACGTCCTGCACCTTGGCCTGGCTTTCCTGGAATTTCAGGCGGCGCGCTTCCAGCTCGGTGAGCGACTTCAGACCCTGGCGGTACAGGTTTTCCTGGGCTTCCTGCTGGCGGGTGGCAATGGCAAAGTCAGCCCGCTGGGCCAGCACCTGGGCCGAGTCGGATTGCACCTTCAGGCGGGCCTGCGACACCTTGTTGCGGGCCTTGCTCAGGCTGAACTGCAGGCCCTGGCGCAGGGCAGTTTGCTGCCCGCCCAGGGCCACGGTTTTGGCGGCGTTTTCGCGCAGCGAGGCAATCTTGGCTTCGAGCTGCTCGCGGGTGCGCTCCAGCAGTTCGGGGTCGAAGTATTTCTCCTTGATTTCGGCGATTTGCACCAGCGTATCACCCTTTTTCACCAGCTGGCCCTCGCGCACGTACCATTGCTGAATGCGGCCGCCAATGGTGCTGGGCACGGTTTGGGGCCGGTCTTGCGGGCGCAGGGTGGTGAGGCGGCCCTGCGAGCGGATGTTCTGCGTCCAGGGCACGAAGCCCGCCACAAACACCAGCAACCCGAGCGTGGCGCCCCAGCGCGCCAACGTGCGCCCGGCCTTGGGCGTTTGCACCATCCGCAGGGAGCGAAAGCGCCGGCTCTGCGGGTGGGTGTCAGTGTGAAGGTTTTCGACGAAAGGCATGCGGAAGAGTTAATTTTTGACTGTGGAGAAGCAGGTGCTTCGGGCAGAATTTGCAAGGCTGGAGGGTGCTTGGCGGTTGCGAGAATCTCTCATCCAACCGTCAGCACCATCCCGATTCCCTTACACCGAGTTGGAGATGACGCGGCCGCTCTCCAGGCGCAGGGTGTGGGGCAGGCGCTTGAGCACGGCCTCGTCGCCGGTGGCCACAATAACCGTCCAGTTGTGCACGGGGTCCAGAATGCGGTCGAGTATTTGGTAGCGCTCGGCCGGCGACACGGCGGGCAGCAGGCCATCGAGTAGCAGCAGCTGCGGTTTGTAGAGCAAGGCGCGGGCCAGCACCAGTTTCTGGCGGGTGCTGTCGGGCAGGGGCGAGGCCGGGCCGACTTCCGTCGCCAGGCCTTGCGGCAGGGCGTAGAGTTCGTCGCGTAGGTTGACCATGGCCAGGGCCGGTGCCACCTCCTCAACGTGCAGGTAATCTTGCCCCAGCGTGAGGTTTTCGAGCACCGAGCCGCTGAACAGCTCCTGGCCGGGCAGGGTGTCGGCAATCAGGCGGGCCAGGCGCTCGGGCGCAATGTCGCGCAGGGCCGTGCCGTTGTAGGCAATCACGCCGGTGTAGCCGTCGAGCTGGGCGGCCAGCAGGCGCAGCAGGCTGGTTTTGCCCGAGCCGTCGGGGCCTGCCAGGCCCAGGTGCTGGCCGGGCTCCAGGCGCAGATTGAGGCCCTGCACGGCGGCTCGCCCGCCGTTGGGGTAGTGGTAGTTCAGCTGGCGCAGCTCCACGGAGGCCGCCTTTTTGGGCTCGTTGCTGGCGGAAGTATCAACTCGGTCTTGTACTTCTGATTCGGGGTTCAGCGGCAAATCGAGCAGGTGACCGATTTTGTCGACCGAGGTGAGGGCGTCGTACACCACGTCCAGCTTCACCAGCAGCTTTTCCACGGCGTTCAGCACCAGAATAATTACGATTTCGGCAGCCACAAACTGGCCAATGTTAATCTGCTTGTTGATGAGCAGCACAGCGCCCACAATCAGCAGCGAAGCCGTTACCAGCACTTTAAAGGCCACGAACCCGAAGTACTGGGTCAGCAGCACTTGGAAGTGGGCCTTGCGGGCCGTGAGGTAGCCAGTCACCAGGTCGTCGGTGCGGTTGTGCACCAAGCCCCGGCGCGGCGCCAGCCGAAACGTGCCCTGCGAGCGGGCCACGTCCTCAAGCCAGGCCACCACCTTGTACTTGTACTTCGACTCCGTAAGGCTGGTGTCCAGGCCATTGGGGCCGGTTACGCGCAGCAGAATGACCAGGATGAAAATCAATACCAGGCCAAAGGCAATGAAGATGGGGTGGTAGAAGGACAGCAAAATCAGGCCCAGCAAAATCTGCAGGCCGGCCGCCGAAAAATCGACCAGCAGAATCACCAGTCCTTTTTGCAGGGTTGGCAGGTCGAGCATCCGGTTCACCTGCTCGGGCAGGTAAGTGCCGTCCATGGCCTCGGTGCGCACCCGGGGCAGGCGCAAGGCCAGCTCCAGGGAAACCCGCGCAAACAGCCGCTGCTGAATAAATTCGACCAGGTAAAGCTGCATAATCTGCAGGCCGCCCACCAGCAGCGTGCCCACCACAATAAAGCCAATCAGGACGATGAGGGAGGTGCTGAGCGCGCCGCTGGTTACGAAGCCAATCACCGACTGCACCCCCAATGGCAACGACAGGTTGATGACGCCAGCCAGCGCGGCGTACACGTAGAGGTAGGTAATGTCGCGCCGCTCAGCGCCCAGCAGCCGGAGCAGCCGCCGGACGGGCGTGAGGTGGGAGGCGTGATTATCAGAGGTAGTAGCCATGAAGGAAAAAGGTGATGGCGAATAGAAGAAGGAGAGTGTGTCGGGCTGGGGCCCGGCTAAGCCAGCGCCGCAAAAGCCAGGTGCTCGATGAAGCGGAGGATTTGACCTTCGGCCGGCTCGCGGGCGTCGGACAGCGAGGGGAGGTGCTGCGCGAAAAACAGCTGCTTGCGGGAGGTTTCGAGCAGCGTGCTCACCAAGGCATGGGGGAAGGGGTAGGAGGGGTTAATCTCCTGCACCATCACCACCAGGTCGCCGGCCAACTGCTTGTATTCCCGAAACAAGCCCACGCGGTTGTCGGCATCCACTTCCTTGGTTAGGTAGGCCTTGCTGGCCTCGGCCACCACAATGCGGTAGAGGGCCGCTTCGTCGAGGCCGGCCGTGCCCTGGTCGTCGAGGTGGGCGTGGCACAGCACGCCCAGGGCCAGGCGCAGGCGCTCCGAGGCGTTGGCCACGTTGTGGGTATGAAAGCGAATCTGAAAACGCAGCCAGGTCCAGTGCCACGACACGAGGTAGAGCAGGAGCCGGTGCTTGTTTTCAAAATACCGGTAGATGCTGGCCTCGGTCGAGGCAATCACGGCGGCGAGCTTCTTGAATGTAAAGTGCTCGAAACCGATGTCGTCGATGAGTCTGATTCCCTCAGCTACAATGCGGCGGCCCAGCTCTGTGCCCTGCGGGTCGCGCAGGTAGAGGTTGTCGTTTAGACTAGGGCGAATGGTTGGCGTCATGAAGCGGGCAAATGCATTAAGGACTTTGCGAAAAGGCGAAAGGGCACGTTGGAGCTAATCTAGGTAACCAGCCAAAAGAACCACAAAGAACAGCGTTACGACCTTAAAATGAGATTAAATCCATAAGGGCGGTGGTCTGTGCCTTGGAGAGCCGGGCTGGCCATAGCTGCCCTAACACTAAAAAATTGCTGGTGTTATCAGTTTAATGACGATTTAATCTCTACTCCCCCTGACCCAGCGAGAAACCCCGCTGTCCGTCGAACAAGTAGAGGTTTTCCGTCTTGATGACGGTGTGGCCGGCAGCGGTCAGGCGGCCCAGCAGCTCCAGCACCTGCGGGTAGGTTACGGGCACGTAGAGGGGCTCGGCTCCGGCCGTGGAGGTGGCGGCTACAAAGCGGCAGCGCCAATGGTCGGTGCAGAACGTTTCGGCGTGGCCTTCGGGGTACACTTTCACCCCGCGGTTGGTGATGATTTTCAGCTTCATCTCGGGTTGGGCCAGGGCTTGGAGCCTGGGGCCCAGCTCGTTGGGCACGGCGCCGTCGGCCAGCAGGAAAATGTCGCACCCCACCAGCTCCTGCTGGGGCCGCACGCGGGGCAGCAGAGCAACGGCCGGCTGCGGGCGCGAGGCGTGGGCCGGCGCAGCCGGGCGGCTGGTGCCCAGGTGCGCCGGCTGCAGGCCCAACCGGGCAATTACGGCATCGGCAAAAGCGGTGGTGCCCACCCGCTCGCGGCTGTTGCCGGCGCGGTAGATGTCGGCCGTGTGCAGACCGTCTTCGAGGGTGCGGAGCCAGGCGTTTTCTACCACGTCGGCCACTTTGCCTTGGCCCAGGTGCCGCAGCATCAGAATGGAAGCCTGCAGCAGGCCCGAGGGGTTGGCCACGTCCTGCCCGGCAATGTCGGGGGCCGAGCCGTGAATGGCTTCAAACAACGACCCGCCCGCCCCGATGTTGGCTGAGCCGGCCAGCCCCACCGAACCCGCAATCTGAGCCACTACGTCGGAAATAATGTCGCCGTACAGGTTCAGGGTCAGCACCACGTCGTAGCGCTCGGGCGTGTCGGCCAGGCGCGCCGTGCCGATGTCGATAATCTGGTGCTCCTGTTCGATGTCGGGGTACTCGCGCCCGATTTCCGTGAACACCCGATGAAACAGCCCGTCAGTCAGCTTCATGATGTTGTCTTTGGTCATGCACGTCACCTTGCGGCGGCCGTGCTGCCGACAGTACTCAAACGCGTAGCGCGCAATTTTTTCGCAACCGGGCCGCGACACCAGCTTGAGGCACTGCACCACGTCAGGGGTTTGCTGGTGCTCGATGCCCGCGTACAGGTCTTCTTCGTTTTCGCGGATGATAACCACGTCCAGGTTCGGGAAGCGGGTGGCCACGGCCGGGTGCAGCGAACGGTTGGGGCGCACGTTGGCATACAGGCCCAGGGTTTTGCGCAAGGTCACGTTCAGGCTTTTGTAGCCTCCGCCCAGTGGGGTGGTAATGGGCGCTTTCAGCAACACGCCCGTGTGGCGGAGCGAGTCCCAGGCCTCGGGCGCAATGCCCGAGCTGTGCCCGGCGTGGTACTGCTGCTCGCCTACTTCAATAAACTCCGGGGCCAGTGCGGCTCCGGCCGCGCTGAGGATGCGCAGGGTTTGGGTCATAATTTCCGGACCGATGCCGTCGCCCATGGCCACCGTGATGGGGGCGGGGGCTGCCAGGGCAGGTTGTTGGGGGGCAGGGGAGAGCATCGTTTCCATGCGAGCAGGGCCTTGGGGTGAAATTTGAGAAGGGTTGATTGTTTATCAGGTGCAAATGTATTGCTTGCTTTCCAATATGAGAGCTTTACTATCATAAAAAATAGCTGTCGTCTTTTTGCTGCCCAGCTGGCCCGGGTGCCCCGTACATTTGCACCGGCACCGCCGTACAAGGTTTTCCCTATTTGCCTCCTGCATGAATCATGTTTCCTATTTGTTGGCCGGCTTTGCGGCGTTTCTAGCGCTGGTTGGTCCCGTTGGGGCTCAGGTTCCGGGCAAGCCCAAACCGCCAGTGGCGGCCACTGCCACTACCCCGCCTTCCCCGGCCGCGCAGGACGCCCGTTACCGCGCTGCCAAAACCCAGCTCGACCAGGGCAACTACGCCGCCGCTCTCAAAGACCTGGAGCCGCTGGCCCAGCCCCGCGCCAAGTTTACCCGAGCCGCCGATGCCGCCTACTTAGCCGCAGTGGCCGCCACCCGCCTAAAAGACTGGTCTGAGGCCGAACAGCTACTCAACCTGCTGCGGACTGAGTATCCCACGTACCCCAACCTGCCCGATGCCTTATTTCTACAGGGCCAGGTTTCGTTCGAGCAAGGAGATTACGACACGGCCCTCAAAACCCTGGCCCAGCTGCCCGACACCCGCCTCACGCCGGAGCGCGAGCTGATGAAAGCCGCCTACCTGGCGCGCGTCACAGACCGTAGCACCTGGCAGCGCCTGCTGCGTCGCTACCCCACCGATGCCACCCTGGCCCGCGCCTACGCCGACCGCCTCGTGGCCGGCGGTGCCTACACCGAAGCCGACCGCCCCCAGCTCGACGAGCTAATTGCCAAATTTAACCTGGACCGCGCCCGCTACACGCCGGCGCCCCGCGCTTCTAAAAAAAGCAGCTACAACGTGGGCGTGCTGCTCCCGTTCGAGCTCAGCGACCCCAGCTGGCAAACCCAACGCAAAAATCAGTTTGTAACCGACCTCTACGCCGGCCTGCGCCTGGCCCAGGACAGCTTGCAGCGCGCGGGCCGCAGCATCCAGCTTTTTGCCTATGACACCGGTGCCGATACCCTGACCCTGAAGCAGGTGCTGGCCCAGCCCGAGCTTGCGGGTATGGATTTGCTTATTGGCCCCGTGTATAAGTCGGGGGCCCGCCTGCTGGCCCGCTATGCCCGCGAGCACCAGATTGTGTGCGTCAACCCTTTGTCAGAAGACGGCGACTTGGTGATGGACAACCCCTGGCATTATTTATATGGCCCCAGCGCGGCCACCCAGGGGCGGGTAGCTGCGCAGTTCGCCATCAGCACCTTTGGTACCGCCCGGCCCGGCGTGTTGCTGCACGAAGAAGGCAAGGACGATACCGACTTTGCCACCGCCTACCGCACCACCTTCGAAGCGCAGGGAGGCAAGATTGCCGCTGTCCGTCGCTTCAATGGAGAGGCGGAAGAGAGCCTCAATGCCGCATTTGCCGGCCTCGACCTGCTCAATACCGGCCACTTGATGGTGGCCTCGGAGAACCGTCGAACGGGGCCTGTCACCTTACGCTTGTTACAGCAGCAGCCCGCGGCCACTCGTCCGGGTTTGCTGTGCCCGGGTTCCTGGCTCGACAACCCGCGGCTGGAAATCAGCCAGCTCAACATTCCGAGTGTCTTCTTCGTGCATCCCAAGTACTACGACGAGCAGCGCCCGGGCTTCCGCCGCTTCCGGCAGCTGTACCTGCAGCGTCAGCGCCTGCCGCCGTCGGTTTATGCCAACCAAGGCTTCGAAATGTTGTTATACTTTGGGTCGGCCTTGTTTCAGTATGGGCCGGCTTTCCAGCCCAGTTTGGTGACCGCGCCCCCGGTGGCGGGCGCTGTGTTTGAGGGCCAGAGCTACCAGGGAGGCGCCCACGACAACCAAGTGGTGCCCATTGTCAAGCTCACCAACCTCGAGCTGCAGCTGCTGCGCTAACCTGGCGCCCGGTTCAGGCTGGGCGGCGCGTCCGTCGGTAGGGGAGTCCTCTGCCGCCGCCATTCTCTACTATAAATTCCCATCAAATTCTTACATGCTTAATCTCACGACTTCCTCCGCCCTTTTCGAACGCGCCAAAACGCTGATTCCGGGCGGAGTCAATTCGCCCGTGCGCGCTTTCCGTTCAGTGGGTGGCTCGCCAGTCTTTATGCAAAGTGCCCAGGGTGCCTGGCTCACAGACGTTGACGGCAACCGTTACGTTGATTTTATAAACTCCTGGGGACCAATGATTCTGGGGCACGCACCGCAAATGGTGCTTGATGCCGTTTCGCAGGCTCTCACCAACTCGCTCAGCTTCGGCACGCCTACCCGGCGCGAGGTCGACATGGCCGAGCTGATTCGGAAGATGGTGCCCAGCATCGAAAAAGTACGCTTGGTAAATTCCGGCACCGAGGCCTGCATGTCGGCCATTCGGGCGGCCCGGGGATACACCGGCCGCTCCAAAATCATCAAGTTCGAAGGCTGCTACCACGGCCACGGCGACGCCTTCCTGATAGCTGCCGGTAGCGGCGCCCTCACCGCCGGCGAGCCCGACTCGGCTGGTGTAACCCGCGGCGTTGCCCAGGACACCCTCACCGCTCCCTACAACGACGTGCCCGCCGTAGAGGCCCTCATCGCTGCTAATCCCGGCGAAGTGGCTGCCCTCATCCTGGAGCCTGTGGTCGGCAACATGGGCTTGGTAGCGCCCGCCGAAGGCTTCCTGCAAGCCCTCCGTGCCTTGTGCACCGAGCACGGCATCGTCTTCATTTTCGATGAGGTAATGACCGGCTTCCGCCTCGCGCAGGGCGGCGCCCAAGAGCTCTATGGCATCAAGCCCGACCTTACTACGCTGGGCAAAATCATCGGCGGCGGCCTGCCGGTGGGCGCCTACGGTGGTCGCGAAGACATCATGAACTGCGTGGCTCCCGTCGGCAAGGTGTACCAGGCCGGCACGCTCTCGGGCAACCCCATGGCCACTGCCGCTGGCATGGCCCAGCTGCGCTACCTGCACGAGCACCCCGAGCTGTACCGCGACCTCGACGCCAGCACCGCCCGCCTCGCCGATGGCACCCGCCAGATTGCGGCCGAGCTCGGCCTGAACTACACCGTCAACCGGGTAGGCTCCATGTTCAGCTTGTTCTTCACCAGCCAGCCGGTGAATAACCTGGAGGACGCCAAGCAGTGCGATACCGCTGCTTTCGGCCGCTACTTCCACGCCATGCTCAACCGCGGCATCTACCTGGCCCCTTCACAATTCGAAGCCCTATTCATATCCACGGCCATCACCGACGACCTGGTGGAAATGTACCTGACGGCCTGCCGCGAATCGTTGATAGAGGCACACGGCTAGCCTAAAGCGCCGCGGGAATATCGTGCGGGGTGCCGCGCGGTTAAAAAAGGTTTCGCTAAGGGTTGATTAAACCCGACCTTAGCGAAACCTTTTTTAACCGCGCGGCACCTCGCGCTTTACCTTTGCTTCATGGTAAAACAGTTTTTCCTTGTTCTGCTGCTACTGTTGGGGCAGCTGGCCCACGCCGAAACACCTGCGCAAGCCAACAAGCGGCTATTCGATAGAACCATCGACGAATTGAACTTCCGCACCATGGAAACGGTGTACGACAAGTCGTTCACCCGCGGTAAGTTTCCCATCACCCTGCGCACCGCCGCAGCCCGCCGCAACTTCGATGGCTTCGGCACCAATACCGCCCTGAGGCAGCTGTTTATGAACTACAATGGCGTGGCCGAGCGCTACAAAAACCGTTATGGCAACGGTCCTAACACCCTGGCCGAGTTTGAGAAACAGCTCAACTCAGTTTTGCTCGACAAGAACTTTGAGTTCTTCATTCACAACCTGCCGCGCGACGAGCGGGTGGCCCTCATCCGGGCCGAGCAGCGCCTGATTCAGCAGGCCACGGCCCAGTTCAATGCCTCCGGCGCCCCCGAGGAAGTAGCCGCCGTGCCCCCGGCCGACGTCGACGCTCAGCCCGAGGCCCCCATGGCCGCGCCCCTCACCACCCACGACGAGGGCTCCGGAGCCGCTGCCGACGACGACCGGCCGCTCACCAGCCAGGCCGCCACCTCCGCTGCGGGCGTAGCCCCGCAGCACGACTGGGTCGACTACGTGACGCTGCTGCTGAGCCTGACAAGCACCATCATGCTGCTTTACCTCATCAGCAGTGTGCTCCCAACCATGAACCGCCGCATCAACAACCTTGCTGCCGACCCGGAGCCCGAACCCGAGCCCCGCAGCATGATGAGCCGCCTGCGGCCCACCCGCTCGCAGGGCTTGCACGAAGACCGGTACGAAGAAGACGAGGAAGACGACTACGAGCCCACCGGCCCTTCCCGACGCGACGACGACTAACTCCTGACTTGGCTTTGGCGAAGTTGTTCAGAGTTAAAATCAAGCCGACTATCCGCTAACGCCACGGCCCAACTCCTAATAGCTCCACCCCACAAAACCGTTCTCCAGGACAGAGCGGCCTTTTAACTTTCAGCCCCACCAAGTTCTAATGATTCTGACCGACCAGCAAATTCTCGCGGAAATCGAAAAAGGCACCATCATCATCGAGCCTTACGACCGCAGCTGTCTGGGCACCAATTCCTACGACGTCCACCTCGGCCCGTACCTCGCCACCTACCGCGACGGCGTGCTGGATGCGCGCAAGCACAACGAAATCGACACTTTCGAAATCCACGAAACCGAGGGCTTTGTGCTGCAGCCCGGCACCCTGTACCTCGGCGTGACCCAGGAATATACCGAGACCCACGCCACCGTGCCCTTCCTCGAAGGCAAGAGCAGCGTGGGCCGTTTGGGCATCGACATTCACGCCACCGCTGGCAAGGGCGATGTAGGCTTCTGCAATCATTGGACGCTGGAAATCAGCGTGTCTATGCCGGTGCGGGTGTACCGTAACATGCCCATTGGCCAGCTTATATACTTTGCCGTGCAGGGCGACGTTGCCACGTTGTACAACCACAAACAGAGCGCTAAATACAACGACCGAACCGACAAACCAGTCGAGTCGATGATGTGGAAAAATAAATGGTAGCATATTGGCACGCAGCTATATGCTCTGCATTATTCCGAACCAGCAGGCGGTTTTCTTCGTTTTAGAAAGCAACTGAGCCACTTCCGACTGGCTCGGTCCTTGCGTAAGTGTGTTACACAACCCCCTACGACGACGACTATGAAAACCGCATTTGCAGCCTTAATCTTTGCTTTGTTGGCCGGGGCCGCCTCCGCTCAGCAAGCCCCGCGGGCCTCGACCGTAGAGCCCCGTGACAAAACCCAGTCCAGCCCCCGCCTCAACCCCGTGCAGGCCCGAGCCGACCGCCTGAGCAATCAGATGGTGCGCGACCTGCGCCTCAACGGATACCAGGCCGCTAAGCTCCGCGCCATCAACGCTGATAAAGTAGCCAAGATGGCTGCCATCGAGCGCAAGAACGCCGGCAACCCGAAGCTCATCGATGAGGAGTGCAACGGCGTGTGCAAAGAGCGCGACCAGGAGTTGCAGGCCGTTCTCAGCAACGACCAGTACAGCAGCTACTACAGCGCCCGCAGCAACTACTACAAGCTTGACAAGGATTTCGCTTCGCAATCGGCTAGCATCATGCTCACCGAATCCGTGCAAAATCCGGCCCCGGCCCGCGCCAACGATGCCGTTATAGCCCCCGCTAAAACCGCGCCCGTCAACCGGCCGGCCGGCAACCTGGGCCGCAACGCCCGCTAAGGAAGACAGCGCAGGCCTCAGGCTATAAGTTTAAATCAAAGCCCCGCCAGACACAGTCTGGCGGGGCTTTTCGTTCTTATTCAATAGCAGGTAATTACCGGGTTTGCTCCTGCTTATCCAGGTAATCCGACAGCTCTTTGCAAAGGGCTCGCATCTTGGCGGCCATTTCCTTGTCGTCGGTAGCAGTCACGATATTCTCGGCCATTGAACCGATGTTGTCCACGCAAAAGCGCTTCATCTCATCTACCGGCATGTCTTTGGTCCAGAGGTCAATCTTCATGGTGCCTACCTGCTCACGGTCCCACAGGGCAATGTTAATGGCCTTGGCGAAGTGGATGTCCGGCCCCGCATCGGTGGCCGACCAGCTAATGGCCTCGGGAACCTTGTTTTCGTCGAGGGCAATGCTAAAGCGGATTTCTGATTTTTTCATCTTGTGTGTATCGAAACGATAAAGAAGAACGTCATGTCGAGCGCAGCCGAGACATCTCGCGTGCAGCAGTAATCCAATCGTGAAAGAGGAATGCTACCGGAAGCGAGATGTCTCGGCTGCGCTCGACATGACGTTCAAAAAAGACAATTGATTGACTAAACGTAGTTGTTCAACATCACTGGCATCACCAGCATCAGGATGTTCTCGTTCTCGTCGGCCGAGGTGGGCATGAGCAAGCCGGCGCGGTTGGGGGTGCTCAGCTCCAGCGTGATTTCCTCCGAGTCGATGTTGGAGAGCATTTCAAGCAGGAAGCGGGCGTTGAAGCCAATTTCCATGTCTTCGCCGTCGTACTGGCAAGTGAGGGTTTCCTTGGCTTCGTTGCTGAAGTCCAAGTCTTCGGCCGATACCACCAGCTCGGAGCCGGCCAGGCGCAGGCGCACCTGGTGAGTGGTCTTGTTGGAGTAGATGCTGATGCGGCGCACGGAGTTCAGCAGCTCGGCGCGGTTGATGATGAGTTTGTTGGGGTTGCTCACCGGAATCACGTTTTCGTAGTCCGGGTACCGCTCGTCAATCAGGCGGCACACGAGACGCATCTGGTTGAACGAGAAGAAGGCGTTGCTCTGGTTGAACTCCATCTTCACCGGCGTAGCCTCGGAAGGCAGCGTGCCTTTCAGGAGGTTGAATGCCTTGCGCGGGATGATGAGGTTGGCGGTTTGGCCGGCGCCCACGTCCTGGCGGCGGTAGCGCAGCAGGCGATGGCCGTCGGTGGCCACGAAGGTTACTTGTGAGTCGGCCAGCTGCACCAGGATGCCGGTCATGGCGGGGCGCAGCTCATCGGTGCTCACCGCGAAGATGGTTTTGTTAATGGCCCGCGCCAGCGACGACGACGGCATTTCAACCGGCGCCGAGCCCTTCACCACCGGCACGCGGGGGAAGTCGGCGGCGTTTTCGCCAGCCAGCTTGTAGCGGCCGTTGGCCGAGCTGATTTCGATGGTATAAGTTTCCTCATCCAGCGTGAAGGTCACGGGCTGGTCGGGCAGGTTCTTCAGCGTGTCGAGCAGGATGCGGGCGGGCGCAGCAATGCGGCCAGTGTCGCGGGCCTCCACGGGCAGCTCCGTAATCATGCTCGTCTCCAGGTCCGAAGCCGTGATGGTGAGCTTACCGGCCTCAATCTCAAAGAGAAAGTTCTCTAGAATGGGCACCACGGGGTTGTTCGTAACCACGCCATTGATGCTTTGCAGCTGCTTGAGCAGCGCGGAAGATGAGACGATGAATTTCATGGTGCAGGCCTAGGCTTTGGGTGAGGGAGGGCAAAGATACGCGGCGGGGTTGGGGTTTGGAAGGGGGAATTTGACCTGCTGCATGCATTCGCCGAACCAGTCCGGCGAAACCGCCCGGCCGTGGCTTGGTTCAATTACTCTACACTCTATTTGGTTGTCGGCGCGACTCGAAAAGCTGGTCTTGGGACCAATCAGGCACTGCTACCTTCCTTTGGAGTGAACGCGCCATCAGACCGCTTAGTGCCGCCCACATTATTTGGAGCGTACGACAAGCGAAAGGCAGGAGCTAGGCTTGCTAACAACAGACAGGCTGCCCCAAGTACAAGCGCTTATCCGAGAAAAGATAAGCGGCCCTTTCATCATCATTGGCAGACTTGGGGTGAAGCGGCGCATTCTGGAGAATGGCTGACCCCAATTGACATCTTAATGCGTGAATGCTCAAGTGAGCAATGGCATCTATTGAATTGGTTGAGACGATAAAATTACATATATTTAGAAATTAATCACATATGATGGCTAAGGTGCAGGAGGCTATTTGCTTGCGACTTACGAAGCCATGCTATCAGTGCTACCAACCAAGCTCACCTGTTTTTGGGTCCTAAGCGGGATGCTAAGCCTGTTGCTGGCCGTAGGGCTGCCCGCTCGGGCCGACTCTGGCCCCGACTGGCAGCGCGACCCCTTGCTGAGCCCGCTGCTGATTCAGCAGATGGTAACGGATGCCGCGGGCCTGCGGTGGGTGGCCACCGATGAGGGCGTGTACCGCTACGATGGCAACGATATTGTGCCCTTGAAAACCCTGGTGCGCCAGGGTCCGCGGCTGCGTGTGGAGTTGGTGGCGGCCTTGGCGTTCGACCGCCGGGGCTGCCTTTGGATAGGAGCCGAGTCCGGGCTTCTGTGCTTCGACCCCGCCAGCGGCCGGCTGCTGGCCGTGCCGCTGCCCCTGCGCCCCGACCTGCGCCCCAAGGTGAACACATTGCTATACGACCCGCGCACCGACCGACTGTGGGTAGGCTACGGGTCGGGCACCATTGCGGTGCTGGCCGCTAGCCGCCCACAGCGGCCGCTTTTTCCGGTGAGCCGAGTAGACGCGGCCGAGTTCTACTTCACGGCCGAAACCGGGGGGCACGGCGTCTGGCTAACCACCGACCGCAACGTGCTCTACCACCTCGGCCCCGACGGCGCGGTGCGTCGGAAGGTGCCGGCCCCGGCGCAGTTGCTGCCCGTGCCAGGCACGCATCCCCAACGTTTTTTTAGTCGGCAGGGCCTGTACGTGCTCGACTCCGCCTACCGCCCGCTTGCCATTTGCCGCTGGCCCCGGCTGCTGCCCGAGCTGACCTACTGCCCCTATGTGACGGACAGCACCCTCGACGTGGTGGCGGAGGGGCGCTGGGTGCATGTGTCCGGCGTGCGCGGCAACCGCCCACGCTTGTCGGAAACCCCGGTTAGGACCGAAGCGGGCCAGGCCGAAACGCGCAGCTACGCACTCGAACGCGACCCCTACGGGGTGTGGTGGCGATTTTCGCGCAGCTGGCGCGGGTGCTACAAGCAACGGCAGGTGCGCCGGGTGGTTGAGGTTCTGGAGCGAGAGGGAGGCGCCGCCACGGGCAGCGCCCGCCTAATTGCCCGGCTCCCCGATGGCCGGCTGCTCGTGTCGACCTACCAAGGAACCCTCACGCAAGCGGCGGACTCGCCAACGGCGCCGCTCCGGCCGTTTCTGATGCAGCAACCGGGGCAGGCGAGGGCTCATAACGGTGTTTTCAGCAGCATCATCCTCGACCCGGCGGGCCACTGGGCCGTCCTGGCCGACGAGCTCTGGGGCGTGATGCGCCTGGACCTAACCAGCGGCCGCGTGACCGGGCTTATTCCCGCAACCACCCGCGCACCGCGCCGCGCCACTCCGGGGCCGGCCCGAGCCTATGCCTTGCTGCGGGACCGGGCCGGCCGGCTATGGGCGGGTGGCCAAACGGGCCTGTACTCCATCAGCCCGACCTTTGACTCCCTGCGACGCTACGCCGACGAGCGCGCCCGCTGGCCCCTGCACAAGCTGGACATTACCGGCTTGGCCGAAGACCCCACCCACCGGGCGCTATGGATAGCCACCACCGGCGGCCTGTTTTGGCTGCCACCCGACCACCCTGACCAGATGCGGGCCTACGGGGTCGACGCCCCGGCCGGGCGCGGGCTCCCCACCGACGCCCTCACCTGCGTGGCCGCGGCGGGGCCCGGCCGCACCTGGGTGGGCACCCGCGACCAAGGCCTGCTGCTTATCGATAGGGACGCGGGCGTGGTTCGTCAGCTCGGCGTGGGCGCCGGCCTGCCAAGCCACAGCGTGGCAACGCTGCTGCTGGACCGGGCGGGCGATGTGTGGGCGGGCACCTATGCCGGCTTGGTGCGCTACGTCCCGAACAGCGGCCGGCTCTCGGTTTTTGCCGAAGCCGAAGGCTTGCAGGACCCCGAGCTCAACCGCCGGTCGGCGTTCGCCGACGCCGATGGGGCGCTGTGGTTTGGCGGAGTGGGCGGCCTGTACCGCGTGCAGCCCGAGCGTGCCGCCGCGTTGGCTCCGTCCCGCCCGCCGCGGCTGCTGCTCACGGCGCTTAGCACGCCAGCGGGGGCGTTCGAAGCCATTCAGCACCTCGCTGCCTCGCCGAGCCAACGCTTGGTGCTGCCTGCTGGCCCGCTGGCCTTTATAGAGCTGCGCATGGCGCTCACCGATTTTTTTGCCCCGGCCCTGGCCCGCTACGCCTACCGCCTGCATCGCACAGGCGAAGCGCGGCCCACGGCCTGGCTGCATACCCCGCGGCGGCTGGTACTGCGCGGCCTGGCCCCCGGCAATTACGAAGTAGAAATCCGGGCCGAAACCGGGGTTGGTCAGCAAGCCACCAATCACCTCCGTATTCCGCTGCATGTAGAAGCCCGGTGGTGGCAGTGGCCGTGGCTATGGGCCTTGCTGGCCGTGGCGCTGGTAGCCCTGGGCTACGGCGCATACTGGCTGCGGCTGCGCCGGGTGCTACAGGAGGCGCACCGCCGGGCCGAGCTGGCGGCCAACCTGCACGACGAGGTAGGCGCCCTGCTGACCCGGGTAACCATGCTGGCGGAGGTGCTGCGCGAACACTACCGCCCGGCGCCCGACCTTGGCTCAGGCCACTTTGATGCCCGCGGGGCCCTCGACCGCCTGCTCCACAACAGCCGCGCAGCCGTGCAAACCATGCGCGACGTGGTGTGGGGCATCGACTCGGAAGCTGACTCCGTGGCCGCGCTGCTGGACCGCATGCGCGAGCACCTCGACCAGACCGCCTCCGCTGCAGGCCTGGTGGCCACCTTTGGCCATGCCGGGCTGCCCGGCACCGTTGTTTTGTCGTCCAGCGCACGCCAGAACCTGTTTCTTATCTTCAAAGAAGCAGTGACCAACACTGCCCGCCACGCCCAGGGCGCCACCGAAATAAGCGTGCATCTGAATCAGCGTCAAGGCCGGTTGGTGCTGGAAGTAGCCGATAACGGCCAGCACCCCGCCAGCGTTGCGGCCCACCCCAACGGCATGGGCCTGCGCAGCATGGCCCACCGTGCCCAGGTACTAGGGGCCGACCTGCGCACTGGCTTTCGTGCCGATGGCCGCCCGGGCTATTGCGTGCGGCTGACGATGAACTGAGCGAAATCATCAGGCGTGCCTTCCGACGGTGTCAGGAACACGCCCTGGCACCAACCGCTAAAGCTGCCCGCGCGCCGCCCGGCTCAGCAGCTCAATGCGCCCGCTGACGCGCAGCTTATGGTACACGTTCTTAACGTGGGTGTGCACGGTTTCGAGGCCCAGGCCCAGGCGCTGGGCAATTTCTTTGTCGGCCAGTCCGTCAATCAAGCCTTCAAATACCTGCTGCTCGCGCGAGGAAAGGCCAGCAGGGTGGTGGCTAGTGCCCGGCTTGAAGTGGGACAGCACCCGCCGCGCCACCGACGGGCTCAGGCTGGAGCCGCCGCGGGCCACGTCGCTGATGGCTTGCTGCATCTGGGCCAGAGGGGTGCTTTTGAGCAAGTAGCCGCTCGCCCCCCGGCTCAGGGCCAGGTAGATGCGGTCGGGGTCTTCAAACACGGTCTGCACGATGACATCGGCCTTGGGCAGGCGCTGCTTGATAAGGGGCAGCGCCTCGAGCCCGCTCAGGCCGGGCAAGCCCAGGTCGAGGAGCACCACGTGGGGGGGGAGGGCGTCGGGCAGCTCGGCCAGAAAGTGCTCGGCCGACTCACACACCATCACCACGTTCAGGCCGGGCTGCCGGTGCAGGTAGTCGCTGAGCAGCCAGCGCACTTCGGGGTCGTCTTCGACAATGGCCAGGTTGAGTGAGTTCATAAGCACAAGGTAAGAACGGGGCGTGCCACTCCCGCCCCCGCACCCTCCCCCAAACAGGGGAGGGCTTTTTGTTGCGGGCCCTACTGAGGACCAGGACTTTTGCTCTCGCCAAGCTCAATACTCAGGGCCTGCTCCAGGCAGCAGTTTGGGGCGCAGGCGTTGCCCTTTTTCTTCTTTTTTCCTATGAGACTAGCTCCTGCATTTTTTGCTTCTGGTATGCGGCCGCACTGCCGTCGCGCTCAGCACTTCCGATGAATACGCCGGATGCAGCCGCCGGACTTTCAGCCTAGCCCGGCCATCGGCGCGCCCACACTCAGCAGCACGCCCCCTGCTACCGTGGGGTGCACGCCCGCCGCAATAGGCCACGAAAGGGCACCGCTAACAGCCGAAACAAACGGCGAAGCCGCCTTCGGGCTGCCACCGGACCGAACCATGGGCGTGTACCATAAGCGCGCCGGGGCGCATGGCCCTACCCCCGCCAGCCGAACAAGATGAGACTACTTCTTTACCTTTTAATGCATTACGTCATGAAAACCAAGCTTCTGTTTTTCGCCATCTTTCTGGCCCTCACTGGCTGCAGCACTACCGAGGACCCTGCGCCGTCTTCCGGGGTTGTAACCGTTAGCCTCACCAACAATGCTACCCTGGCGGGGATGGCAGCCTCGGCCTGTGTGCGCAGTACCCCCATGCGGGCAGGGACTGGTGGCAGCGTGCTTTGGAGCAAAAAGATGACGTGCACAACCGCGACCATGGGCCCCGTGGCCCGGGGCACCCGGGTCTATCTGAGCGTACAGTACGATGACGTCAACAGCCCCGGCTACCTGCTGCCCACCCAAGGAGAGTACATTCAAGCAGACCTGTTGGTCGATGGCAAAAAGGTCAGCGGCGTATTCCTGGACGCCAACAGCTTCTACACCGAGGCTAATTACTTCCGGACCGATGGAAATCGGGTGCACCTGATGCAGGAAGTGGAAGTGGTACTTTGAGTATTGAGACTAGTGCTTGAGCATGAGGTAGCCACACCATTCGCGAAGTTGCGCTGTGCTTAACAGGACGGAACGCCAAAACCGCGCTAAAACCTTCGATGGACCAAGTCCGGGCAAAGGTGAATGCCACCGGGGTATGCGGTGGTTAATCTGCGTAGGGCCTGCTTGCTTTAGCTGGTAAATGCCGCGTAGCGCCGCTTGCGCCGCCACGCTCGCACGGCTCCGAATAGACCCAGCAGCGCCAGGGGCGCCCCCAGGTTCAGTAGTTGCCAGCCGCGGCGCTGCTCGGCCAGTTTCACTTTGTCGAGCGGGCGGAGGGTGATTTGCTTCCCGCGCACGGAAATCAGGCCGGTTTCATCGAGTAAGTAGTCCGTCGCGTTCAGCACCAGCTCGCGGTTGGCGAACTCGGTATTGGCTAGGCGGTCGAAGCCCAGGCGGAAGGGGTTGCCGGTTTTCGGGTCAATTTCCGAGCGGATGAAGTCGCCATCGGCCATTACCAGAATTTTGCTGGGCTTGGCGTTGGGCGATTTTTCGGGCTGAAACTGCAGCGTGCCGGGCCGCGCCCGGTTGGCAAACAGCGACGTAAACTGCCCTTCGAGCAAGTAACCCACAGGCTGGAAGCTGCTCTGGTAGAGCTTCGGGTTCGGCTCCAGGCGGGCGTCGTTGAAGTTAATCGGAATGGGGGCGGGCAGTACGCGGGTGTAGCGCGAGGTGGTGAGCAGGGCCGTTTTACGAATGCCCGTGGCCTTCACCGTATCCATGTTGCCGGTAAACTTCAGGTACACCGCGTCGAGGTTGCGGGTGATAGGGTGGGGGCTGAACCGGTTGATGAGCGGATAAAGCTGCCAGGGCATGGGCTCGATTTTGGGCTTGTTGCCATCCATACCAGTCACGAGCGGAATTTGGCCGCTGTTCAGGTCCAGCAGTAGATTCTGGTTGAGGCGCAAGCCGTACCTGAAAAACAGGTCGTCGAGGTTTAGATTGTAGGGCGTGGCCAGTGCCACGCCGTTGCGGCTCACGCTGTCGAGGTCGACGCGCAGGGCATCCACGAAGAAGAGGGCCCGCCCGCCCTGGGTGATGAACTGGTCGAGCTTGAATTTTTCGTCTTCCGAATAAGGCGTTTTGGGCTGCGCCACCACCACGGCGTCGAGTGAGCTGAGGTCTTTCACCTTGCTCAAGGTCACGCGGAACACGTCGTACTGTTGCTGCCAGGTGCCGAGCATGTCGCCGGCCTGGGCATTGGTTAGCTCGCCGTGGCCTTCCACCACGCCTATGCGCTTGCGCAGCGCAGGCACCAGCGCCCGGATGGTGCTGGCCAGCTCGTACTCCAGGCCTTCAATGCTTTGGTTGAGGCGCACATCGGCCGGAGCGGCTTGGTTGCCGCGCAGCAGCAGCACGTTCTTTTCCTGGCCGCCCACGCTTACTACTGCGTAGGGAAAAATGATTTTCTCCACGCGCTTGCCATTTTCGGTAGCGCCCAGGTTGGTGGGCTTCAGGCCTTTCTTGAAGAGAGAGGTATAGAACTGGTTGCGAGCGGCTTCGGTGCTGCCCGCGCTGGGGTCGATGAAAATGTAGTTAAGGTTGGCGCCGCCGTACACCTGAAACTCGTTTAGGGTTTCACGCACGCCCTGTTCGAGGCGCCGGAAGGCCGGCGGAAAATCACCCGTGAGGTACACCGTAACAGTAACCGGCGACTTGAGGTCGCGCAGCAGCGTTTTGGTGGCCGGCGACATGGTGTAGCGCTTTTCCTCGGTCAAATCGAGGCGAAAGAAAAAACGTTGGGCTACGTAATTAAAGAGCAGGAGCCCACCCAGCACCGCAGCAAACCGCAGCAAATCCTGCCGCTTGCGCGTAGGCGGAGCAGGGGCCATCACCGGCGAATCAGTCAACGTATTTTCCATTACCAATTGCGGCTCCGTAGTACCAGGCGGGTGGCTTGCAGCGCTACCGCCACCACGCTGAAGAAATAAATCAAGTCGCGCGAGTCAATGAGCCCCTTGCTCAGGTCGCGGTAATGTGCGGCAATGCCCAGTTGGCTCACGTAATAGGCCGCGCTGCCTTCCAGCACCGAGGCCAGCGAATCGAACCCCGAATACACCAGGAAGCACCCCACCACGGCCACCAGAAAGGCGATAATCTGGTCGCGGGTAAGCGCCGAAGCCAGGATGCCAATGGCTGCAAACACCGCCGCCAGCAGCGCCAGCCCCACGTACGAGCCCACCGTGGCGGCCGAATCAATATTGCCTTCCGGGCTGCCCAGTTTGGATACCGAGTAGTAGTAGAGCAGCGTGGGAATAAGGGCCAGCAGCGCCAGCAGAAAGCAGGCCAGGTACTTGCCGCCGATAATCTGTCCGTCGGTGAGCGGCCGGGTCAGCAGCAGCTCGATGGTGCCGGCCTTTTTCTCCTCCGCAAATGTGCGCATGGTAATGGCCGGAATCAGGAACAGAAATATCCAAGGCGCGAGGTTGAACAGCGTTTGCAGGTCGGCGTAGCCGTAGTCGAGCACGCTGCTGTCTGGGAAAACCCAAACGAACAGTCCCGTTGCAATCAAAAACACCCCCAGCACCACGTAGGCGACGGGAGAGTTAAGAAAGGCGTTGAATTCTTTTTGAAGGATAGTGAGCATTGGTTCTCGTTTGTCATCCTGAGCCCAGCGAAGGACCCTATCACGTTGGCGCCGGTTGGTTACTGCAAGCGGTTCTAGGGTGATAAGGTCCTTCGCTGGGCTCAGGATGACAGGTGTTTTAACTATTTATTTCGTCAGTTCGCCAAATACCTCTTCCAGCGACTGCTGCTCCTGCCGCAGCCCCAGTAATATCCAGCCTTCCTGCGCGGCCAGCCGCGACACGGCCGCGCGTGGGTCGGTGCCCGGAGCGGTGCGCAGCAGCACCACGCCGGCACCAGCGGCCTCCACGTGCCGCACGCCCGCTAGCTTGGCCAGCTTTGCTACATCTACGGTCCCTTCAAATTCCGCGCGGACTACGGTTTCGCCTGCCGCGCGGGCCGCTAGCTCGGCCACGGGGCTGTCGGCCACCAGCTTGCCCCGGCTGATGATGAGCACCCGCGAGCACAAAGCCGTGACTTCGGGCAGAATGTGTGTGCTGAAAATGACGGTTTTGTCTTCGCCCACTTCTCGAATCAGCTGGCGGATTTCCAGTATCTGGTTGGGGTCGAGACCGGTGGTTGGCTCATCCAGAATCAGCACGTCCGGGTCGTGAATGAGGGCCTGGGCCAGGCCCACACGCTGGCGGTAGCCCTTGCTGAGCGCTCCAATCTGCTTGTTCTGCTCGCGGGCCAGGCCCACCCGGCGCACCAGCTCGCCCACGCGGGTGCGCAGGCCAGCGCCCCGCAGCCCGTGCACCGAGCCAATGAATTCAAGGTACTCGTGCACGTACATGTCGAGGTAAAGCGGGTTGTGCTCGGGCAGGTAGCCCACGTGGCGGCGCACAGCCAGGCTGTCGGTGAGCACATCGTAGCCGGCTACGCGCACCGTGCCGGCCGTGGGAGGGAGGTAGCCGGTGGCAATCTTCATCGTGGTGCTTTTGCCCGCGCCATTCGGCCCCAGGAAACCCACGATCTCGCCCTTGCCAGCCGTGAAGCTGATGTTGTCCACGGCATTTTGGGTGCCGTAGGTCTTGGTCAGGTTTTCTATTTCTACCATGTATTAGTTGTCAGTTTTTAGTTGTCAGCTGTCAGTGTTCGGCTAGGCAAGGACTCCGCACAGGAGAAGGCCGAACAACGGACAACGAGCAACTAACAACTATTTTTTCGGTTGCAGCGGCCGCATCTCCACTTCCACCACGTGGAAGTTGAACGGCGTTTCCAGCGTGTAAATTATAAAGCCGGCAATATCGGCAGGGCTCATCATGGAGTCGTTGGCCGCGGTGCCGGGTATGTCGTCGAAGAAGTTGGTTTGCGTAGAGCCCGGGCTAACGGACGTTACCTTGATGCCATCGTTGCGGACTTCTTTAAACAACGATTGCGAAAAGCCGCGCACCGCAAACTTGCTGGCGCAGTACCCGGCCATGTTTTCAATGCCGGTAGTGCCCGCAATGCTGGCAATGTTGACGATGTGTCCCAGCTGCTGCTTTTTCATCTGCGGCAGCACCGCGCGCGAGCAGTAGAAAGTGCCGTGCACGTTGGTGTCGAACATGAGCTTCCAGTCATCGGTTTGGAAACCGTCAACTGACCCGGCAATGCCCAGGCCCGCGTTATTTACCAGCACGTGCACTTCGGGCCCTAGCTCGCGTAGGGTGTTGGTAAGAGCCTCGGCCACCGCGTGTTCATCGCGCACGTCGCACTCAAAAAACTGAAACCGGTCGTGCACCAAACCCTCGGGAGCGGTGCGGCCCCAGCCCGCCACGGCGGCGCCCCGGGCCAGCAAGGCTTCCACGGTGGCGCGCCCTATTCCTTTGCTTGCGCCAGTAACGATGGCGAGTTTGCCGGTAAGGTCCATTTATCTTTGGAAAAATTAAGGATGCAAATGGGCTATACGAATTTGCCGCCGCAAGTTAACGGCGCCGGATGGTTTGGGGGGCTGCTCGGCCTAAGTCGCATGGTCGCGGGCTTGGTGCTCGCAACAGGCCTGAGTACCTGCGGCCCCGACTCCACCTGCCTGAAAAGCACCGGAAGCATCATCACTGAGCGGCGGGAGGTGGCCCCTGGCCTTACACATATCGTCATGTTCGACAACGTGGACTTGCGCCTGGTGCAGGACTCGTTAACTTATGCCGAAGTGCGGGCGGGCAAGAACCTAATTGGCGACATTGGGTTCAACCGTCAGGGCTACACGCTGGAAATTTCGAATTCCAGCACCTGCAACTGGCTGCGCAGCTACAACACGCCGCGGGAGGTCACCCTGCACCTGCCTCGCTTCAGAAAAATCTTGATTCTGGGCTATGGTAATGTAAGCACCGTCGGACAGTTTGCGTTAGATACCGTTTACTTCGACCTCAATGGACGCGGCAACTTCGACCTCAACGTAAAGGCGCGGCAATTATTCATCGACCAAGATGATGTAGGAGATGTTACCGTACGGGGAGAGGCCACCCAGCTGGGTTTGTTTTTGGCCGGAGCTGGCCAGTTGTTTGCGCAAGGGTTAGCCACCGAGCGCTGCTACTTTGACTTAACCCGCGAAAGCTACGGCAGTGCCTACGTGCGTTCTTCCGGCAACTTAGGTGGCCGCCTGAAGGGTGAAGGCAGTCTATACTACAGTGGGTCACCTTCTTATATTGATATTGTCGTAACGGGCAAAGGAAGGGTAGTGCCCCAGTAAGCGCGCTGCTCTGGCTTATCGCGAAGCGTAGCTGGAGTCTGATAATAGTTAACGCATCGAAGGCACCGGCTAAGTCAGGTGTTTTACAAGCCCTTCGAGGTTCGAGCGCTCAACCTAAGTCGCCGAGCTGCGGCCGAATCAATAGCTCCTCGACTACGGCGTGGGGCGACATGGAATAGGCGGAGAACACGGCCTCCGCAACGTCGTCGGCCTGCACAAAACGCTCGGCGGGCAAGTCGACGCCTGCCCAACTCGCCGTGAGCGTGGGGCCGGGCAACACGGCTGTCACGCGAACGCCGCTGGGCTTTAGCTCTTCGCGTAGGTTTTTGGTGAAGCCCAGCAGCGCATGTTTGGCAATGCCGTAGGAGCCGCCGTTGGGGTAGGCCGTGATGCTGGCCGTAGAGCAGATGGTGAAAATATGGCCCCGGCCCTGAGCAATAAAGCCCGGCAGCAGGGGCAAGGTCACGTCGTAGGCGCTGAGCAGGTTCACGGCCAGCATCTGGCGCAGCTGCGAGCCATCGGCGGGCTCGTCCTGCAAGCGGCCAGGGATGAAGGCGCCGGCGTTGTTCACGAGCACTTCCACGGGCAGGCCCAGCGCCAGCACAAAGGCGGCGAAGCGGGCGCAGTCTTCGGTCACGCTGAGGTCGGCGGGTAGCGTGTGGAGAACGGCACCGGGAACTTCGGCCGTCGCCTCGGTTGCAAGAGTGGCCAAATCGGCCGCCGAGCGGGCGCAAGTGGCTACAGGATAGCCTGCTCGCAAAAAGCACAACACTACGGCGCGCCCGATACCTTTGCTGCCGCCGGTAACGACAATTAATTTTTCGCTGTTTTGCACTATTTCTGCGGGATTTTACGTAAGGTGCCGAGTTAAACGTTTACTCATCGGTAGCAACACGACAGCCCAAACTTCGGTTATATTTCCAACAAATACCCCATGCTTAAAACACTCGGCACGTTCGTCCTTTTTCTGCGCGGCATGGTCACGCGAACAGAGCGCTTTAGTGTGCTCTGGACCCGTACCATCGACGAGGCCATTCTCATTGGCGTCGACTCCATCGTTATTGTATCCATCGTATCGGCCTTTATCGGGGCGGTAACCTGCGTGCAGATTGCCTATAACCTCACCAACCCGCTCATTCCGCAGTCCACCATCGGCTACATGGTGCGCGAAATGACCATTCTGGAGCTAGCCCCCACCATTACCAGCATTGTGCTGGCGGGCAAGGTGGGCAGCAGCATTGCCGGCGGCCTGGGCACCATGCGCATCACCGAGCAGGTTTCGGCGCTGGAGGTCATGGGCATCAACTCCACGTCCTACTTAGTGCTGCCGCGCATTATTGCCGCATTGGTAATGTTTCCCATGCTCGTGATACTGGCCATGACCCTTTCGATTGTGGGTGGCTACCTGGCCGGCACCCTCACCGGCGTCATGACGGCCCAGGACTACATCGAAGGCATTCGCACCGATTTCATCCCCTACAACATTCTTTTTGCGCTCATCAAAGCCGTGGTATTTGCCTTTCTCGTATCAGGCATATCGGCCTTCAAAGGCTACAATACCACGGGTGGCGCCCTAGAAGTGGGAGCGGCCAGCACAGGCGCCGTTACTAATTCCATTATTGCCATTCTGATTGCAGACTTCGCCCTGGCAGCCTTGCTTCTGTAGGTCATAGCTGGTGGCTAATAGCTAAAGGCGGTTAGCCGGTTATTCATATGGTTTAAAAAGCTAACAGCTACCCGCTATTAGCCAACAGCTAAGTAAAAATGATTGAAGTATCCAATATCGAAAAATCCTTCGATGGCACCCCGGTGCTGAAGGGCATCTCGTGCGTATTCGAAACCGGCAAGTGCAACCTGCTGCTGGGCGGCTCGGGCACGGGCAAAAGCGTACTCCTGCAGTGCATTGTGGGCTTGATGAAGCCCGATATCGGCTCCATCACCTTCGATGGCACGGTGTACACCAACAGCAAGGTTGACATTCGCCAGGAAATCCGTCGCAAAATCGGGATGCTGTTTCAGGGCTCGGCCTTGTTCGACTCCATGACCGTGGCCCAGAACGTGGAATTCCCGCTGCAGATGCTGACGCCCGAAATGACGCCCGCCGAGCGGCGCGAGCGGGTCGAGTTTTGTCTGAAGCGCGTAGGTCTGGAAAACGCCGGCGACAAAATGCCCGCCGAAATCTCAGGCGGTATGAAAAAGCGCGTCGGCATTGCCCGCGCTATCGCCCCGCATTGTACCTACCTCTTCTGCGACGAGCCCAACTCTGGCCTCGACCCCGCCACTAGCATCAAGATTGACGAACTGATTCGCGAAATCACCCACGAGTACGGCATCACCACCGTCATCGTAACCCACGACATGAACTCCGTGGTCGAGATTGGCGAGCACATCATTTTCCTGCACAAAGGCCACAAGCTGTGGGACGGCACCAAGGAAGAAATTCTTAACGCCGAAGTCCCCGAACTTAAGGAATTCATTTTCAGCAGCAGCCTGGTGCGCGCCGCCAAGAAAGTGGACGACGAATCGGAGGGCGGCCTAGCTGCCATCACGGAGGGCGCCACCAACGGCGGCGGAATCTAACCACGTATTTGTCCCCGCCGACTCCGCGGGCTGTTCATCGCGCAGCATGTTGTGCCATTTCCTCACAAGCCAAACGGCCCCGCTTCTGATAGGAGCGGGGCCGTTTGGCTTGTGGAAACCTTTGTAAAGCAGGAGGCTGCTGCGCTACGCCGTTTCTTGTGGCAGCAGCAGTTTCAGGTGCGCCAAGTGGTGGTTGCCGTGCCAGGCATACATGGCCAGTGCCTGGTCCAGCGTGAAGTCCCGCTTAGTGCCAGGGTGGTAGAACGTGCGCTGCCACTGCTCCTCGCTGAGGTGGTGCAGCAGCGTGACCCAGCGCGTATGCAGGGCTTCGAGCAGCGTCAGGGAAACGGTGATGGGGGTAGCGGCTACATCGGGCAGCTCGGCCCAAGCTTGCTCCTCGTAGGGGCGCACGGTGGGGTTGGCTTCGGTCAGGGCCAGCCGGAAGCGGAAGTAGCAGTTCATGTGCGAGTCGGCGAGGTGGTGAATCACTTGCCGGCCGCTCCAGCCACCCGGCCGGTAAGGGCGCTCCAGGCCTTCGCCGCCTACGGCCTTGGCTGTCGCTGTCACTTGCGTTGGCAGCTCAGCAATTTGCTGTATTAGCGCCGTGCGTTCGGCAGGGGCGAGGGGGCCGTCGGGCAGTTGGGCGTGGCCAATGGGATAGCTGAGCAGTTCGTTGGTTGGGTTCATGGGCACAAATAAAAGCGCCCCGGCCAATTTGACCAGGGCGCTTCCTCGTTTCTATTCCGCATGAGCTTGCTGCCAGCAGCAGGCTGTTGAAGCTGCGAAATCTAGCTAAAGCTGCGCTTAGCCGTTGCGCTTGTTCAATTCGTCGCGGATTTTAGCGGCTTTCTCGTAGTCTTCTTTCTCGAGAGCCTGGGCCAGCATTTTGGTCAGCTCGTCCAACGACACCTGGCCGCTGGGGTCGCGGGGCTCGGGCTGGGCCCGGCTGGCGCGCGGCGAATCGGTGTCGGTATCCTCGTCGTCTTCTTCGTCCTCGTCATCATCCGCATCACCCTCGGCTTCGTCGAGGTCGGAGAGAATGATGCCGGCTTCGCTGAGCACGCTTTCAACGGTGAAAATGGGGACGCCAAAGCGCAGGCCAATGGCAATGGCATCGGAGGGCCGGGCGTCGATGTCGAACGTCGTGGCGCCGTCGGAGCACACAATGCGCGAGTAAAACACGCCTTCCTTCAAATCAGAAATCACCACCTCCAGAATCACCACGTGCACGTGCTCGGCAAATGATTTGAACAGGTCGTGGGTAAGCGGACGGTTGGGGCTGATTTTCTCGATTTGAATGGCGATGCTTTGCGCCTCGAACATGCCGATGATGATGGGCAGGCGGCGGTTGCCACCCTTTTCGCCCAAAATCAGCGCAAAGGAGCCAGACTGCGACTGGCTGGACGAAAGGCCCAGGATTTCAAGCTGGATTTTTTTCAAGGGACTGGGGAAGTGGGTGTCTTGGGACTTGGAATGTAGGTGCGGCGTGCCGAAAGCGACAATGTGGTAGATGGACGTGCAAATAAAGAAAAGTCCGGCCATCTACCGCCGAAATGCGTTCAGCCCGGCCACCTTAAAAAGGTTTGGGGACTCAGGCATCCTGTTTCCTTACGGAAAACAAGCGCCTAAGTCCCCAAATAACCAAAAAAACTTAGCCCAGTTCTTTTACCGCGGCCGTCAGTTTGGGCAGCACGTCGAATACGTCGCCCACGATGCCATAATCGGCTGCCTTAAAGAAAGGAGCTTCCGGGTCTTTGTTGATGACCACAATCACCTTGCTGCTGTTCACGCCGGCCAAGTGCTGGATGGCGCCCGAAATGCCGCAGGCAATGTACAAGTTCGGCGAGACCGTGATGCCGGTTTGGCCTACGTGCTCGTGGTGAGGGCGCCAGTCGACGTCCGACACCGGCTTGGAGCAAGCAGTGGCCGCGCCCAAGGCTTTGGCCAGGTCCTCAATCAGGCTCCAGTTCTCCGGGCCTTTCATGCCACGGCCACCAGATACCACGAGCTCGGCTTCGGGCAGCAGCACGCCACCGGTCTGCTCCTGCATCACTACCTGCGTAGGAGCATCGGCAAAGTCAGCGTCGGCCAGTTGGGCCGAGAAGCTCGTCACCTCAGCCGATTTACCGGCTTCGTGCTTGGCTTCGGTCGAGTTTTTCTTCACGGCAATGATTTTGCGGTCGCCGCTCAGCACCACGTCCGAAAACGCCTTGCCCGAGAAAGCACCGCGCCGCACCACAAACTGGTCACCGTTCACTTTGGGCAACTCCACCACGTTGGTAGCCAAGCTGGCCTTCAGCCGCACCGACAGGCGCGAGCCCACGGCCGCGCCAATGTTGGAATTGGCCAGCACAATGACTTTGGCCTGCTCCTGCTCGGCCGCCGTGGCGATGAGCTTGGTGTAGGCATTATTTACAAAGTCTTTCAAGCGGGGCTCGGCATCGTAGAGCACCTTCGTGATGCCCTGCTCGCCTAGCGTAGCCAGGTTGGCCTCGGTGGCTTCGCCCACGGCAATGGCCGTGGCGGTAGTGCCCAACATGGCAGCTACCTCGGCCCCGTAAGAGGCCACTTCAAGCGAAGACTTTTTTACTTCGCCGTCGGCGCATTCAACTACTACTAGTACTGACATGATTTTATATGTTTTGTTATCCTGAGCATGTCGCGCATGAAGCGAGGTCGAAGGACCTTATCACGCTCGCGCTACTTGGTATATAAAGAGCTAACAGACGAAGCCGTGATAAGATGCTTCCTTCGTCAGCATGACAGACGATTAAATTACTTTGGCTTCGTTGCGCAGCAGCTTAATCAGGTCGCCGGCAGTTTCGGCCGGAATGAGTTTTACGCCCTGCTTTTTGGGCGGCAGCATAAACTCAGTAACCTCGGTGCGGGGCGCTTCGCCAACGGGCTCAATTACTTTCAGGGGCTTGGTGCGGGCCGTCATGATGCCGCGCATGTTGGGAATGCGGGGCTCGCACATGGGCTGCTGGCAGGAGGCCACAAACGGCGTGTTCACGGTCACAATCTCCTTGCCGCCTTCAATTTCGCGCTCCAGCGTGGCAGTGTTGCCGCTCAGGTCGAGCTTCATGGCTGGCGCCACCGTGGGAATGCTCAGCATTTCGCCCACCATGCCGTGCACCTGAAAACCGTTGTAGTCGATGCTTTCCTTGCCCATCAAAATCACGTCGTAAGCGCCTTCTTTGGCCACGGCGGCGATTTGCTCAGCCACAAAAAACGCATCTTTCGGAGCTGCGTTCACGCGAATGGCGTCGTCGGCCCCAATAGCCAAGGCTTTGCGGATGTTGGGCTCGGTGTCGGCTTCGCCCACGTTGAGCACGGTCACGGTGCCGCCGGCGGCTTCTTTCAGCTCAATGGCACGGGTGAGGGCATATTCGTCCCAAGGGTTAATCACGAACTGCACCCCTGCCTTGTTGAACTCCTTGTTATCGGGCGTAAAGGTAATTTTGGTGGTCGTGTCGGGCACGTTGGAAATACAAACCAGAAACTTCATCTAAACGGGGTTAGGGTGAGCGAAATACAGGAAAAAAGGCTGCATGCATAACAACCTATGGGGCCAAAACGGTTTCCGGCAGCGAAAGACTGTGGGTGAAATGCGCTGGAAAAACCGCAATTTTGCCCCAAAGGTAAACAAAACTCTCGCCCACATGAACACGCCGCCCACCCGTTTGCAGCAGTTATTGGCTTTCTACGAAGACGACCCGACCGACGCCTTCACTATATATGCCCTGGCCACGGAATACCGGGCCAACGAGCCCGAGCGTGCCTGGGAATTTTACCAAAAATTATTGGCCGAACACCCTGACTACGTGGGTACATACTACCACGCCGGCAAGCTGCTCGAGCAATTTAATAAGAAGGACGAGGCCGAAAAAGTTTACCGCACCGGCCTGAAAGTGGCCCGCCAAGCGGGGCAGCAGCACGCTGCCAGCGAACTCCTGCAAGCGCTCAACCATTGCCTGGGCCTGGATTATGAGGATGATTAGCGTAGCGCGAACTCTGAGCCGGGTTAGGAGGTGCTACGGTGCGCTGCACTGGCCAAGCGCCTGCGCGAGTCCAGGCCATGCTGCGGTTAATTGGGGATTGATTCGATGCCGATTGAAACTGGATGAGGCCAGAAAGCCGAATGCTGCTGCTATAAGGAGCATTCGTTCATCTGGCCCCGGCCCATGTTAGGCGACAATAAGCATCTCTTTATCGTGATTGATATTCATAAAATTTAATATTGTTGTTATTTTGAAGATGTCAATTACTGGGTGGGGGCGCTGGCCTCGCCTCGCTTTTCATCTCTACCATGATAAATTTCTTTGCTACTCTTCAGGATGCGTTTTCCCAGGAGTTGATGGGCCATGTTGCCGCCCGCTTGGGGGAAAGGAAAAGTGCCATCGGCGAAGCACTGGGCGGTCTGGTGCCGCTGGTGCTGGCGGGCCTGATTGAGAAGGCAAAGTCGGGAGGGGCCCAGGAGGTATTTGACTTGGGCCAGTGCGTAGCAGGGCAGGCCAGGGGAACCTATGGAAGCGTGACGGGCATACTGGGAGTCGTTGGTGGTGGCACGGCAGCGGGAAGCGCCCTTCTGCAGGGCGAGGCTTTGGTCGATATGTTATTTGGAGCTTCCAGCGGCGCGGTTATCACCACTGTGGGGCAGTACGCCGGCGTGAAGCCCGAATCGGCCGGCGTCCTTGTCCGGTTGGTAGGCGCAGTGCTCCCGGCACTAATGGGCCAGCACGTAGCCCACCGCAACTTGGATGCCCGTGCCGCTGCTGTGTGGCTGGCTGCAATGCAAAGCCGCGTGTGGGGCATGCTGCCAGCCGCCCTGCATGGGCTCACGGGCATACTATGGCCAAGCGAACTGCGCAAAGCTGAGCCTATAAACGGTGGTTTCAGTGGTGTGGCTAGCCCGCGGGGTTTCACTGCGCTGGCAGCGTTTGCAGTATGTGTATTTCTGGTTTCGTGTTGCTTGGTCCTGAAGACCGGCGAGGCCGCTGAGAACACTGGCAGAGTTGCCCCTGTGGTCACGCAAGCTGACCAAGCAACCACGATGGATTGGTACTTACCCCGCGCCATCGAGGGCACTGGCCCGCTATTCCCGGAAGAACTAAGTTGGCAGTAAAGAAAGGGGCGGGGCACCGGGTGGAGATGGTTGAATTTGTGCATCCATGCCAATAGAACCATTGTGACAAGTGCCGCTGACCCGGCCTGCCTGAACAAGACGGGGGTTAGCTTCTCCGAGTTGGGTGTCCTTCCTTTGCAGGCATGGCAACGAAAATTCTGTTGGTGGAAGACGAGCCCAAGGTATCGGCTTTTATCCGACGCGGACTGGAGGAGGAAGGCTTCGTAGTTGAGGTCGCCTACGATGGTCATTTTGGGCAGCGGCTGGCTTTGAGCACCGACTGTGACCTGCTGATTCTGGACGTGATACTGCCCGGTCAGAGCGGGCTGGACGTACTCAAAGCCGTGCGGGCCCAAGACCAGGACCTGCCCATTTTGATGCTCACTGCCTTGGGCACCACCCAGGATAAGCTAGTGGGTTTCGATGGCGGGGCCGACGACTACTTGGTAAAACCTTTTGACTTTGTAGAACTGCTCGCCCGGGTGCGGGCCCTTACGCGGCGCCGCAGCCGCGGCGGCGACAAAGGCAGCCAGCTGACTCTGGCAGACCTTACCCTCAACATGGCCTCCAAAACGGTGACCCGCGCCGGCCAGCCCGTGCGCCTCACCGCCCGCGAGTTCAACTTACTCGAGCTGCTTATGCGCCACCAGGGCCGGGTGCTCAGCCGGAGTGAGATAGCCGAACACACCTGGGAAGAATCGTTCGATACGGGCTCTAACGTCATTGACGTGTACGTGAACTACCTGCGAAACAAAGTGGACAAAGGCTTCGGCAAAAAACTCATTCATACGGTGGTAGGCATGGGCTACGTGATGCGGGAAGAGTAGGCCGCGGCCGCGAGCAGAGAGGACGCGCCGGAAGTACGGCTGCGTAAACCCCGAAAAAATGTGCGGCGTGGGCAAGATGCTGCGCCGGGCTAGCCAGGACCATGCCTCGCCTGAATTGACTATTCTCGCGGCAACCCATCCACAACTGTAGTTACTTGCTGGTAATGACGCTTCGCAATCGAATCACGCTACTCTTTATGGCCATGGTGGCCGTGTTGCTGTTTGGGGCGCTCTTGGTGGTTTTTTTGCTGCAAATAGACTATGCCCACCGCGAGTTTGGACAGCGCCTGCGCGAGCGGGCCTTGGTCACGGGCTACATTTTCCTTGAAAAGGATGAGCTGCAGGCCGGAGCTTTCCGCAGTTTCGAAAAGAAATACCTGCAGTCGCTGAGCAATGAAATTCTGCAGGTGTACGACGCCGCCGGCAACGTGCGCTTTGTGGCCGAAGACGAGCGGGTGCAGTTGCCCGACCACATCCTGGCCAGCATAGTTGCCAACAAGGAGCTGGAGTTTACCTTGGGCCCACGGCAGGCGGTGGGCCTGTTTTATCAGGACAACCAAGGCAATTATGTGATAGTGGCCGCCGCCGAAAACGTGGCCGCTCACAAGCGGCTACGGTACGTGGGCTCTGTGATGGCGGGGATTTTTGTGCTTAGCCTGGTTGCCATGTACTTTGTTGGGCGGGTGTTTGCCGGGCGGGCCCTGGCGCCCATTGCGGCCATCAACGACCAAGTGGACCGCATCACGGCCAATGACCTGCACGTGCGCGTGGACGAAGGCAAACTGCGCGCCAGCACTCAAGACGACCTGACCCGCCTGGCCCGCACCTTCAACCGGCTGCTGGAGCGGCTCGAAACGAGATTTGACGGGCAGCGCACCTTTGTGAGCAACGCCTCGCATGAGCTACGCACGCCCCTTACGGCAAGCATTGGCGAGTTGCAGGTGCTGCTGGCCCGCGAGCGCAGCCCGGAAGATTATCGCGAAGGTGTAGCCTCGGTGCTGGGCGAGCTGCAGCAGCTCAAGGCGCTCATCAACAGCTTGCTGGAAATGGCCCAGGCCGATGGGGGCACGGCCCTGAACGAAGACATTCGCCTGGATGAGCTGCTGTTGGACGTGCGCGAGGGCGTGGCCCCCGACCTCCGCACCCGCGTGCAGATAGACTTGGGCAACTTGCCCGACGACCCCGCCCAACTGGAAATTCGCGGCCACCGGGCGCTCCTGACGCGGGCCATTGGCAACTTGGTAGACAACGCGTTGAAGTACTCTGCACAGGGGCAGTGCGTGCAGCTGCGCCTTCGCTTCCAGCCCGGCAGCTGGCAGGTAGTGGTAGAAGACGAAGGCCAGGGCATTGCCGAGCAAGACTTGCCTCACGTGTTCCAGCCCTTTTTCCGTTCCCATAGCGCCCGCAGCGTTGTGGGCCACGGGGTGGGGCTGCCGCTGGCACGCCGCATTGTGGAACTGCACGGAGGGCTTTTGGAATTGCGTTCCAAAGCAGGCGTGGGCACGGTGGCCGAAATTACGTTTCGACAATAAGCCATCGTTAAGTACAAAAAATATGTTTTTAACAGCGAATTCGGGCGTTCTAATCCGTTTCTAATGCCATTCTAATACCAGCCTAATGCGCGGGGGGGAGGTTTGTAGAATTACAAGCTGCTTTCCTCTATTCATGCTTCGTTTACTGTTGAGTTTTGGCCTGCTGGCCGCCTCGCTTTCTGTTGCCCGAGCCCAAGCGGGGGGCGTAGTGCCTGACACCGTACGCCTCACCCTGCCCGAAGCCGAGCAGCGGTTTCTGGAAAACAATTTGTCGCTGCTGGCGCACCAGTACAACGTGAGCCTGGCCCAGGCACAGGCTGTGCAGGCGCGCCTGCTCGACAACCCCACCGTTTATGTAGAGCAGGATGTGTTGCGCCGCAAGGTGCTGCGGCCCGAAGTGCCGGAGGGCACGCCGGGCAGCGAGATGATATTTAGCGTTCAACAACTGGTGTCGCTGGCCGGCCGGCGCAAGGCAGCGGGCAAAGTAGCTGAGCAGGGGGCCGTGGTAGAGCAATACAACTTGCAGGACCTGCTGCGCAACTTGCGCTACCAGCTGCGCACCTCCTACTACGACCTGTTTTTTAAACAGCAAACCCTGAAGGTCTACGATGCCGAAATCAAGTCGCTGACCCGGACGGTGGGCTTGTATCAAACACAGTTTGAGAAAGGCAACATTGCCCTGAAAGAAGTGATTCGGCTACGGGCGTTTCTGTTTACGCTGCAAAGTGAGCAGCAGGCCATTCTGGCGGAAATGGCCGCCGAGCAAACCGACCTGCACGTGCTGCTGCGCGACCCTTCGGGCGTGCAATATGCGCCGGTGGTGAGCCTGGCCCGCGTCCGCGACTTGTCGCTGAATGGTTTTGCCGAGCAGCAGCTCGTAGACACCGCTCAAGTGCTGCGTACCGACTTGAACGCACGCCGTGCTTCGCTGGAACAGCAAAACCTGAACCTGCGCTTGCAGCAAAAGCTGGTGACGCCGGACGTGGCCGTGGGGTACTCTTACGACCGGGCAGGCTCTTATATCAATAACTACCATGCGCTTACGCTGGGCGTGGCGTTGCCAGTCTTCAATCGCAACCAAGGCAACATTCAGGCTGCTAAAGGCCAGGTTGCGGGCAGCAAACTGCTCGTTGACCATCAGCAGCTGCAAGTGCAAAGCGAAGTACGCCAAGCCTATCAGCTGGCGGCTCGCAACGACCAGCTGTTTCAGAGCACCAACCGCGACACCGCTCCTTTCGAGCGTCTGATGGCGGGCATTGAGCAGAGCTACGCCAAGCGCTTGCTAACCGTGGTGGAATACCTGGACTTTTTCGAGTCTTATAAAAATACGCTAGTGCAACTCAACGCGCTGCGGGCCAACCGTGTGCGTGCATTCGAGCAACTCAATTTTGTGGTGGGCAAGCCGGTATTCAAGGCCGAATAGCATTTGGCGACTGCCTGCAGTTGTTGGCAGGCTAGGGTGGGTCCATGTCGGGGCCTTTCAATTTTTATCAAAAGCCAGCGGCTAGCAACCGCTAGATTACTTCTTAATAACATGAAAAATCTCTCCCTGGGCCTGCTGGCCGCAGTGGTTTTGGTCAGCTGCCAAAAGACTGAAATTGCCGAAGAGCAAAAGCCGGCCTTCAAGCTCTCCGACACGATGGTGAAGCAAATGGAGCTCGATACGGTGCGCCTGCGGCCCGTGCGGAGCGAGCTGATGTTTTCGGGGCAGGTGGTGAGCAACGGCGACCAAACGGCCAAGGTGTTTCCGCTGGTGGGCGGCGTGGTGGAGAACCTGAAAGTGGAGCTGGGCGACCACGTGACCAAGGGCCAGCTGCTGGCCATTGTGCGCAGCGGCGAGATTGCCGACGTGCAGAACCAGAGCAGCTCGGCGGGCACCGACTTGGCCATCGCCCAAAAGAACCTGGCCGTGGCCGAAGACCAGTTTGCTGCGGGCCTGGCATCGGAGCGCGACGTGGTGCTGGCCCGGGAAGAAGCGCGCCGGGCCGCCGGCAACGCTAACAAGAGCCGCAAGCAGCTCGGCATCTACGGCGTGACGGCGGACGGCCGATACGCCATCAAGGCGCCGATTTCCGGCTTCATCACGGAGAAGAACGTGACCGAGAGCATGCAGTACACCGACTCCAACGTGGACCACTTTTTCACCATCGCCAACCTCGACCAGGTGTGGGTGATGGCTAACGTGTTTGAGACTGACATTGCCAAGGTGAAAGTGGGCTACGACGCCGAAGTGACCACGCTGGCCTACCCCGACAAGCACTTCCGCGGCAAAGTCGACAAGGTGTTCAACGTGCTGGACCCCAGCAGCAAGGTGATGAAAGTGCGCGTGCGCCTGGAAAACCCCGGCTACCTGCTCAAGCCCGAAATGTACGCCCAGGTGCGCATCGAAAACACCGAGGCCAACCAGATGCTGACCGTGCCGGCCAAGTCCGTGATATTCGACAAGGACCGCAACTTCGTGCTGGTGTACAAAGACCGGCAGCACGTGGAAACGCGCCCCGTCACCATCCTCAAAACCGTGGGCGACTATAGCTACGTGAACGAGGGGCTGAAACCAGGCGAGGTAGTTATTGCCAAAGAGCAATTGCTGATTTACGACGAGTTGAATGACTAATTCATTTAACAATTAACATTTATCATTTAACATTTTCAAGCAGTCTCAAAGGTTGGGCCAGTCGCGAACTGCTGCGCTCTTGGCTAGTGAAAATCAAATGATAGAGGTTGATTATGAGTTGTTAATTGATAAATGCTAATTGTTAAATGAATAATGAATAAGCTTATTACCGGCATTGTTGCCTTTTCGCTCAAGAACCGCTTTATCGTCTTTTTCATGACGGCGCTGCTGGTGGTGGGCGGCGTGTACAGCTACTTGCACACGCCGATTGAGGCGTTTCCGGACGTTACTAACACCCAGATTATCATCGTGAGCCAGTGGCCGGGCCGCTCGGCCGAGGAGGTGGAGCGGTTTGTGAGCACGCCCATTGAGGTGGCCATGAACTCGGTGCAGAAGAAGAGCAATATGCGCTCTATCAGCATGTTCGGCTTGTCGGTGCTGAAAATCAACTTCGACGACGACGTGGAGGACTTCTTCGCCCGGCAGCAGGTAAACAACTTGCTGGCCGGCGTGGCCCTGCCGCCCGACTGCGAAAACCACGTGCAACCGCCTTACGGCCCCACCGGCGAGATTTTCCGTTACACCGTGCAAGGCGCCGGCCGTAACACCAACGAGCTGCTGGCCCTGCAAGACTGGGTGGTGGAGCGCGCCTTGAAAAGCGTGGAAGGCGTAGCCGATATCGCCGCCTTTGGCGGCACCAAGAAGGTGTATGAAATTACGGTGGAGCCCGCCCAACTCGAGAAATACGGCCTGACGCCGCTGGAAGTGTTTGAGGCCGTGCGCAAAAGCAACGTGAACGTGGGCGGCGACGTGATTGAGAAAAACGGCCAAGCCTACGTGGTGCGCGGTATCGGCCTGCTGAACAACCCCACGGAAATCGGCAACGTCATCGTCGACCACGTGAACGGCACGCCCATTCTGGTGCGCCACGTGGCCCAGGTGGCCGAGGGCTACCTGCCCCGCGTGGGCCAGGCCGGCCTCAACGAGCAGGACGACGTGGTGGAAGGCATCGTGATTATGCGCAAGGGCGAAAACCCGGCCGAGGTGCTGGGCCGCGTGAAAGCCAAGATTGCGGAGCTGAACACCAAGGTGTTGCCCGCCGGCGTAAAACTGGTGACGTTCTACGACCGCGACGTGCTGATGGACAAGTGCACCACCACCGTGATTCACAACCTCATCGAGGGCATTGTGCTCGTCACGCTGATTGTGTTCCTGTTCATGGCCGACTGGCGCACCACGCTCATTGTGGGCTTGGTGGTGCCGCTGGCATTGCTGTTTGCTTTCATCTGCCTGCGGATGAAAGGCATGAGCGCCAACCTATTGAGCATGGGCGCCATCGATTTCGGCATCATCATCGACGGAGCCGTGGTGATGGTGGAAGGCATCTTCGTGGTGCTTGACCACAAGGCGCACAAGGTGGGCATGCCGGCCTTCAACAAGCTGGCCAAGATGAGCCTCATCAAGAAAACCGGCGGCGAATTGGGCAAGGCCGTGTTCTTTTCCAAGCTCATTATTCTGACCTGCCTGCTGCCCATTTTCGCGTTCGAGAAGGTGGAGGGCAAGATGTTCTCGCCGCTGGCCTACACGCTGGGCTTTGCGCTGGTGGGTGCTCTGCTGCTCACGCTCACGCTGGTGCCGGTGCTGGCCAGCATCTTGCTGAACAAGAACGTGCGGGAAAAGAACAACCCCATTGTCAACTTCTTCGATAACATTGTGGTAAAGGGCTTTGCCTTCACGCTGGCCAATCGCAAGCTGAGTTTGATTACGGCCTTCACCGTGTTGGGCGTCACGCTGTATTCGTACACCTTCCTGGGCAGCGAGTTTCTGCCCGAGCTGAACGAGGGCGCCCTGTGGGTGGAAGCCAAACTGCCCATGTCGTCGTCGCTCACGGCCACTACCAAGCAGGTGGGCGAGTTCCGGCGCATCCTCGGCTCCTTCCCGGAAGTAAATGGCGTGTTGAGCCAGACCGGCCGCTCGAATGACGGCACCGACCCCTCGGGCATGTTCTACGTGCAGTGCCAGGTAAACCTGAAGCCGCAGGAAGAATGGAAGCGCAAAATCACGAAAGAGCAGCTGATTGACGAAATGGACGCCAAACTGCGTCAGTACCCGGGCGTGATTTATAACTACTCGCAGCCCATCATCGACAACGTGGCCGAGGCCGTGGCGGGCATCAACGCCTCGCTGGCCGTGAAGATTTTCGGCAACGACCTCAAGCAGATTAACGCCAAGGCCGACTCGGTGGCTGCCATCCTGAACACCGTGCGCGGCGTGAAAGACCTGGGCATTCTGCGCAACCTGGGCCAGCCCGAAATGAGCGTGATGCTCGACCAGAACCGCATGGCCACCTACGGCGTGGCCGCCGCCGACGCCCAGGCCGTGGTGGAAATGGCCATTGGCGGCAAGGCTGCCAGCCAGCTCTTCGAAGGCGACCGCAAGTTTGACATTCGCATTCGCTACCCCAAAGCTTACCGCAGCAGCGAAGACGAAATAGGGGAGCTGCGCGTGCCCACCCTCCGCGGTACCAAAGTTGCTCTGAAGGAAATAGCCGACATCCGCACCATGAACGGCCCGGCCTCGGTGTACCACGATGGCGGCCTGCGCTTCATCGCCGTGAAGTTCTCTATCCGCGACCGCGACATGGGTTCCACCATCGCCGAAGCCCAGGAGAAAGTCGAGAAGCAGATTCACTTGCCCAAGGGCTACAGTATTACCTGGGCCGGCGAATTTGAGAACCAGGTGCGGGCCACCAAGCGCCTCACCCAGATGGTGCCGGTGGCGCTGGTCATCATCTTCATGCTGCTGTTTATGACTTTCGGCAACGGCAAAGACGCGGGCTTGGTGCTTATCAACGTGCCCTTCGCCCTCATTGGTGGTATTGTAGCGCTCCACCTCACGGGCGTCAACTTCAGCATCTCGGCGGGTATCGGCTTCATTGCATTGTTCGGCATTTGTATTCAGAACGGGGTAATTCTCATCACGGTATTTAAGCAGAACCTGCGCCGAAAACTGCCACTGAATCAAGCACTGAGCGAAGGCGTGGCCTCCCGCGTGCGCCCCGTGGTGATGACGGCCCTCATGGCCATGATAGGCTTGTTTCCGGCCGCGCTCAGCACGGGCATCGGCTCCGAAACCCAGAAGCCGCTGGCCATTGTGGTGATTGGCGGGCTGGTGTCGGCCACGGTGCTCACGCTGCTCATCTTCCCGCTCATTTTTGCCTTCTTCTACCGCGAAATGCATCAGGACGGCCCCACGCCCGAAATGCAAGAGCAACAGCCGGTGCTGGTGGGCGCGTAATTCTTTGCTTAGCAGCTAATGGAGTTATGAATTAGGTCATACTCAGGATAACAAACAAAGAGGCGCTGACTTGCTGCAGCGCCTCTTTGCAAATTCCTTCATGCAAAAATTTAAATTCATAAATACGAACCGTACTTTTAGGCTCTATATCTACTTCTACCAGTTAATAGACTTCTTTCGTGAGCAGACTGTTTCAATTTAAATGGTCTGCGCAGGAGCGTAGAGCACGAGCTTGGCAATTCTTATCGTGGGCTATTATTGCGCTGGCGTTGGTTCCAAAGCAGGACGCCGGGGCACAGGGTATTCCAGCATCTGCCCGAATGGAACTGATGGCGGAGGTACAGACGGCCCCAGCCTTTATTAAGCTAAAATGGAAGCCTGACCCTTTGGCTAGCAGTTACGACGTACGCCGTTGGAACAAAGGCGCATCCTTTTTTAACAGTAGTTCCGTAGCACTGGCCAGCTTGACGAACGTCGGCGGCACTCTACAGGAATACACCGATACTACCGCGCTGGTGGGTGGAGCTTACGAGTACCGCGTGAGCAAATACAGTAGCCATGGCAGTGCCGAAGGTTTCATGTTAGCCGGCATTAACGTGGCGGCCCAGGAGCGCCGGGGCACCCTGGTGCTGCTGGTCGACAATACCCATGCCGCCTACCTGGCGCCGGATTTGGAACAGCTGCAGGCCGACCTGGTGGGCGATGGCTGGCTGGTAGTGCGTCACGATGTGGCTCCTACGCTCACCCCGCCGCAGGTAAGAGCCCTGATTCAGGCCGACTACCAGGCCGACCCGCTGCAGGTGCAAGCCGTATTCATACTGGGCCACGTAGCGGTGCCCTATTCCGGGGCCCTCAACCCCGATGCCCACTCCGACCACTACGGGGCCTGGCCGGCGGACGTGTACTACGGCGACATGACCAGCACCTGGACCGATGCGCATGTAAATACGGTCAGTGCCAGCCGGCCCGAAAACCGCAACGTGCCCGGCGATGGCAAATTTGACCATTCTATCCTGCCCCGCGCGCCTCAGCTGATGGTGGGCCGGGTAGACCTGAGCCGTCTGCCGGCTTTCGCCCTGCCCGAGCGGGAACTGCTGCGGCGCTACCTGCGGAAAGACCACCAGTTCCGGCACAAACAGTGGAACGTGGCCCAGCGGGGGTTGGTGGACGACCAATTCGGCCTTTCGACAGGGGAGGATTTCGCCAACAACGGCTGGCGCAACTTTGCGCCGATGTTTGGCATTGGCCCCAATGACGTGGTGGCTGCGCATTATTTCAGCAGTACGCGCACGGACAGTTACCTGTGGTCGTATGCGTGTGGGCCGTCGGGCTACACCAGCATGGGAGGAGTGGGTAGCACGGCAGACTTCGCCAGCGGGCCCGTGCAGAGCGTGTTCAATATGCTGTTTGGCAGCTATTTCGGTGATTGGGACAACCCCGATAATTTTATGCGGGCCGCGCTAGCCGCCGAGGGCTATACCCTGGCCAGCTGCTGGGCCGGCCGCCCAGACTGGGCTTTTCACTTTATGGGCCTGGGCGAAACCCTGGGCTACTGCACCCGCCGGAGCCAGCCCACCAACGACTTTGCCAGTGGCTTTGGGCAAAACGGCATCCACACTGCCCTGATGGGCGACCCTACCCTGCGGCTGCACCCGCTGGCCCCGGCCGGTAACCTTACCGCCAGTGCGGCCAGCGGTGCGGCCATGCTGAGCTGGACCGGCAGCGCCGATGCCAGCGAAGGGTACTACGTGTACCGGGCGCGCACCCCCGCCGGCCCGTTTTTTCGGATTTCGGCCCAGGCCGTAGCCTCCGGTACTACCACCTTCACCGACCCGGCCCCGCTCAACGGAATGTCCTGCTACATGGTGCGGGCTGTGAAGCTGCTGACCACCCCTTCGGGTTCCTACTACAACCTGAGCCAGGGCACTACTGCTACTTTCTCCCCGCCCACGCCGCCCGCCTCTGGCGGAACCTGGCTGGGCACCCTCAGCACCAACTGGAATACTCCTGGCAACTGGAGCAGCGGCGTGGTTCCCATGGCCACCGCCACGGTAATCGTGCCGGCCGGTACGCCGTTTGCGCCCACTCTGAGTGGGAAGGCAGCCGTGGAGCAGCTCACGCTTGCGCCCCAAGCCCGCCTGACCATAGCGGCCGGGGGCAGCCTCCGGGTGAGCCTGCAACCCGTGGTGCAGCCGGCACCGGCGGCGGCGCCCGCCACGGCCCTTGTGCTGGCGGCCGGCACCGCCACTGTGCCCGGGGGGCGGCTAACGGTGCTCGACCACAGCTCGGCGCTGAATGCCGGCTTGCTGCTCGATGCCGGCACGGCGCTGACAGTGGGCAACGGAGCCGAGCTCCACCTGCTGGGCAGCTTACGGGCCGGTGCCGCGACCCTGAGTTTTGCCGGGCGGGGTGGGCTTGTGTTCGACCGCGACTCCACGGTGTACCCACCGCTGGGCCGGCACATTATTACCGGGGCCAGCGCTGTGGCGGTGGGCATTCTGCGGTTGAGCGACTCGCGTGAAACGCTTGCCCTGAACTGCCCGGTGCAGATTTTGAGCCAAATAGAGAATTACGGGCTGATTCAAACCAATGCCCAGCTTACCCTGCGCTCTACGCTGGGCCAGCAGGCCATCCTGACCCCCGTGGTTCCTGGTCCGGGCCGGGTGCGCACCCTCGGGCGCTATACTGGCAACGTCACGGTGCAGGTGTACGTGGATGGCAGCCGCAATCCCGGCCTGGGCTACCGCCACCTGACCCCGCCGGTAACGGGCAGTCTGGCTACTATCGGCCGGATGGCTACCAGCACGTTTACCCCGGTCGTTAACATTAACTACAATACGATTGGGCCCAGCGTAACGCCTTTTCCTACGGTGTTCACCTACGCTCAGGAATCTGTAGGCCGGGTGCCGTGGGCAGCTCCCGGGTTCGACAATGGCTGGCGCTCACCATTCGCACTGACCAACTTTGCGCGGCCAGGCCGGGGCCTGACGGTAAATATGCTGGGCAACAATACCCTTAGTTTTACCGGAGTGGCGCAGAACGGCCCACTTATAATTCACAGCTTCGACCGTGACAGTACGGAAAGCTCCGGCTGGCAATTTTTGGGCAATCCCTACGCGGCTCCGCTCGATTGGGACGTGCTGGCTGCAGATACCACCAATTTCGTGGGAGTGAATCCAGCCTTGTACGTTTTCACGAGCAGCGGGCAGTACACGGGTACGTACGCCAGCTACCTGCCGGGCACCGATGGCAACCCCGGCATTAGCATCAATGGTGGCGGACCCATTGTGCCGGTAGGTCAGGGCTTTTTCGTGCGTGCCCGTGAGCCCGACAACCCGGGCAGCATTGGCTTTAGCCTCGACCAACTGCTGACTTCACCCATGGCGCCTACCGTGCAACGGGCCCAGCCCGACACCCGCCCCCGGCTTACCCTGGCCCTGCGCGATGCCAGCGGCAGCCAGGCCCACGAAACGGCCATCTATTTTCAGGCCGGAGCCACTGCGGGCCCCGATGCTGCTTACGATGCTACCGCCTTGCCCAGCGGTGGCCAGCTGCTGAGCCTGACTTCTTCAGGCGCTGGTTCTACTTATGGCATCAATGGCTTGCCCGCACTAACGGGAGCCGATGTCGTGGTGCCCCTACGCCTCCGGGCGGCGGCCGCGGGCACGTACCAGCTGCGGACCGAAACCCTAGCCGACCTACCTGCCGGTTATCACGCCTACCTGCACGACACGGCAACGGGACGATACACGGATTTAGCAGCCGCGCCAGTCACGACCATTGTGCTAGCCGCCAACACGCTCGTAAGCCGCTATGCGGTGAACTTCACTAGGCAAGGCGTGGTGCTGGCAACGGCTCCAGCGGCCTTGTCGGAGCTTGTGAGCCTGTATCCGAACCCGGCCCACGACCGGGCTACCTTGCTGCTACCCCCGGCCTTGCGCAGCGCAGCTACTGGTGGAATAAAAGTTATGAACGCATTGGGCCAGATGTTGCCGGCCAGCAGATGCACTCCAAGCAGTGAAGGATTTGAAATCGAGCTGGCTGGGCTAGCGCCCGGCATCTACATCGTGCAGATTCCAACAGCCGCCGGGCCCTTAAGCCGCCGCCTCGTGGTAAAATAGGGGAGTTGGTGCGGCCCTCACGGTTAGGACCGGCTTGGTTACAGCGGCATTCAATACGGGCACCGGCTCCTAAACCCAGAAACCTTTGGCTGGTATAATTATTGGCGGGCTGGTACCCGCCACTGTGCTTGCGCTGCTCATCTTCCTGCTCATCTTGGCTTTTTTACCGCGAAATGCACCAGGATGGCCCCACGCCTGAAAAGCGCGAGCCGCATGTGGTGCTGGTGGGCGCATAGCGAGGGACCAAACATCGGCTGGTAAGCCCTGTTACTTTCGGCTTCTATTTCCCTCGCTTATGCCCACCACCGAAACCCACGCCCAGGTACAGGACTATTACGGCTCCCAGCTCCAAACCAGCCAGGACCTGCTCACCAACGCCTGCTGCACCGACGATATTCCGCTGGCGCACCGCCGCATTCTGGCGCAGCTGGCCCCCGAGGTACTGGACAAATACTACGGCTGCGGCGTCTGTATCCCCGAAGCTATTGAAGGCTGCACCGTGCTGGACTTGGGCAGCGGCTCGGGCCGCGACGCTTATTTGCTCTCCAAACTTGTGGGCGAAAGCGGCCACGTGATTGGGGTTGACATGACGGAGGAGCAACTCGATGTCGCGCGCCGCAACGTCGATTTCCACACCGAAAAATTCGGCTACAGCCAGCCCAACGTGGAGTTTCGCCACGGCTACATCGAGGATTTGCAAGCGGCCGGCCTTCCTGACAACAGCGTCGACATTGTGGTGAGCAACTGCGTGCTTAACCTGAGCACTGACAAAGAAGCTACCTACCGCGAGATTTTCCGGGTGCTGAAGCCCGGCGGCGAGCTTTTCATCGCCGACGTATTTGCCGACCGCCGCGTGCCCGAAACCCTGCGCCAGGACCCCGTTCTCTACGGCGAGTGCCTGAGCGGGGCCATGTACTCCGAAGACTTCCGCCGCCTGCTGCTGAGCTTGGGCGTGCACGACTACCGCCTGTTTTCCAGCCGCCGACTCACCATCAATAACCCCGAGATTGAGGCCAAAGTCGGTAACATCGGGTTCTATTCCTTCACGGTACGCGCCTTCAAGCTCGACCTCGAAGACCGCTGCGAAGACCACGGGCAGGTAGCTACCTACCTGGGCACGGTGCCCGGCCAGCCCACGCAGTTTGTGCTCGACGACCATCACACCTTTGAAACCGGCCGGCCTATGCTGGTGTGCGGCAACACCGCTGCTATGTTAAGCGAAACCCGCTATGCGCCTTATTTTCAGGTGGTAGGAGATAAGAGCAAGCATTTTGGCTTGTTTGACTGCGGCCCCGCACCGGCCACTGCCAAAGCTTCGGGCGAAGCATCGGGCAGCAGCTGCTGCTAAAGTAACCCTACCCCCGGCCCCTCTCCAAAAAAGAGGGGAGCCACGATAGGGCGGAGCTGAATCGTCAGGCTCTCCCTCTTTTTTGGAGAGGGGGCCGGGGGGTGAGGTTTAATAGGTGCGTTCTACCGCGCCAGCCGGTTTCTCAAATTTGCCAGGAGAGCCTCGGCTTCGGGGGCCGCGTGGGTGAGCAGCACGCCGGCAGTGTAGAGCACGGTGAGCACACCGCCGCGAAGCAGCAGCGTAAGCCAGATATTGCCGGTTTCGGGCAGTGCCCAGGCTACTAATCCGGCCCCTGCGGCTACTGCCAAGATGCGAGCGATGCGGCCATCAAACGGCTGCAGGCCAAATCGTTGCCATACAAACCAAGTGCGGGCCACATTGATGCTGACCAGGGCAATGCCATACGAAAGAGCCGCCCCGTTCAGCCCGAGGCGTGGAATCAATAGCCAATTTAGAGCCACCACGGCTATGGCCAGCGAGCTATTAAACAGCAAGTCGAGCCGGTAGCGCGGCGAGGTTACGACAATGGTGGCATTAACGCCCGTGATGCCATCGAAGAGCCGGGCGGCAAGTAGCAGCAACACCGCCGTGCTGCCAGCGGCATACTCAGGGCGGTGAATAAGGCCAAAAATGAAGTCAAGGTTCAGGCCAATGCCCAGCGCGAGGTAGCAGCCCAGCAGTGTATTAACACGAGTGACGCGCTGATAAAAAAGTCCCATTTTACCCATGTCGCTTTCCTTCCAATACTCGGCGATGAGCGCAAAGGCGGTTTTGTTCAGGGCCCGAAAGGGTAGGGTGAGGGCCGTGCTGATGTTGGTGGCAATAAGGTAGATGCCCGCAGCGGCAAAGCTGATTTTAGCCCCCACCATAATGCTGTCGATGTTGAGCAGCACGGTGCCCGAAATGTTGCTCATTAGCGCAAATCCGCCAAAAGCCAGCATTTCGCCCAGGGGCTTGATGCGGAGCGCGGCCCGGGTAGGCCGCAGATGCAACTCGCCAATTACTGCCAGGTAGCAAGCCAGCAGCACCGCCACCACCGCGTAGGCCCCCGCGTACGCCAGCACAAAACCCTCAAAGCTGATGTAGTGCGTGCTATAGGCTACCGCGGCGCCCACAATCAGCAGTCGCAACAAAATCTCCTGGCAAAACGACGCGAACGAGGTGTGAAACAGCGACTTGAGGTAGGCGTCCTGCAAGGCCCCCAGCATGATGGCTCCGGCCAGTGCAATAGCTACGCGGTAATGTTGCGAAAGCAGCATCGCATCCTCGGCCGAGTACCAGCGCAGTACCAAGGGTTTGCCCAGGCTCATTATTATTGCCACCAGCACAAAGCCCAGGAGCGGCAGCCCCAGCAGCAGCGGCAAAAAACCGCCGTGGTTGCGCCCCTGGTTGCGGAAGTACGGGAAGTAGCGCAGCCCTGCGCTGCCAAAACCAAAGGCGCTCACCTGCGCGCCAATTGTGGCAAACGATACCAGCAATCCCGTCAGGCCGATTTGCCCTGGCGTGAGCAGCCGGGGTAAGATGAGAATGGTATTGACAAAGCCTATGGCCAGGCCGACGTAGGAAATCAGGGTGTTGCGGATGCCCTGGCGCTGAACTATGCCCAATTAGATGAGGTGGTGAAATCGTAAAGAAGTGGAAAAGGCCAACCCTAGCGGCGGAAAGCCTGGCAAATTTCGGCACCGGTGAGGAATGCCGTCCCACGCTGCTGCAAATAACTCATCAGCTCGGCGAACTGCTGAGGGCCGTTTTTAGTATTGGCGGGGTCAAAATTTTCGTTGTGCCAAAGCACAGTGGCTACGCCGCCAAACTGTTCTATCTCGGCTAGCATGGGCCGCAGAGCCGGCAGTACTTCCTCGGGGCGCAGGTTTAAGTAGCTGGGGTGGTGCAGGGTCGCATCCATCACGTTCAGGGGGATTTCCAGGAAGTGGTGGGCTGCCTCAGTTACAAAGTTGAAGGGGAAAAAGGGCAAGCAGTAGGAATGCCGAAAGCCAAAATGCTCGGCAAACCCCAAGGTTGAATCGTATTCAAAGCCGATGGCATCGACCAGGGCCGGGGTAAGCCGGGGCTCCCAGCGCAGGTAATGAAAGCGCAGTCCGCTGGGGCCATCGAGCACTTTGCCGACTTCCTGATTGAGGCGCTCCGCATCGGTAGCGGTGCCAATGCTGCCGTGTAAGCCTAGTTCGCAGCCCTGTGCTTGCAGAGCCGAAAACCTGTTCTTCAATGACGGCGATAAAACGTAGTCTGCATTGGGCGTGCCATCAGCTCCGGGGCGGTGCTCCGGGAGCACGAAGAATGTTGAACGGGCCCCGTAGGCGGCGGTAGCAGCTGCTACAGCTTCGAGGTTATCCCAAGCATCGGGCTGGGTCAGGTGCCGGCCCAAAAGTTTTCCAAAATCCAGCAGGTGGCCTCGCTGCAGTGCTGCTTTGGCGGGGCCTTTCCAGGCACTGCGCAGGTTGTCGATGTCGTGGCTGATGAAAGTGGCGAAGGGAGCACCTGCTACCCATGCCCGGGGCCGGATACGCTGCCCCGTAACGTGCTCGATGGCGGTTTTCAGCACATCGAAATAATAGTTGACCACGGGCAGGGTCACGAATCCGTACTGCTTTTGCACACTGGCAGCGTAAGGAAAGCGTCCGTGCTGGTCGCGGGCATTAACGTAGTATTCCTGCCAGCCACTGAGCAGATAAAAAGCCGCTGAGATAATGTCGGAGTTGATGATGGCGCGGTCTGGCCGAAGTTCCAGCAGCGGGGCACCAGGGCTGGCGTCAAAGAAGAAGGGCACCTGTGTTCCGAGCCAGTCGCGCAGGGTAGGCGCCGGCGGGTAGGCGAGTGTTTGGATGAAAAAGTCGGCCGCACCGTCCTTAATTACTATTCCCGGTTCTATGGCCGAATCGCCAATGCGCACGTCGGGTACTTCCAAATAGGCCAGCCGAAAATGCTTCATTACATACGCCAGCCGAGCTGCTGGCGACACGGTTCCAACAGCAGGAGCGGGCAGCGGCGTAACAGCGCTGGGAAGTGAAAGAGGCATGGCCACGAAGTTATGTCCTGGCCCGGTGAGCTACCGATGATGCCGTTGTGAGGGAAAATGTTTCTACGTGATGGCAGCGGAGGCTAGGAGAGACCGTCACCTTGTAACCGCCCTTAGCCCAGCCAATCAGTAATTATTTTGATAGCCAGCGCCTGGCTTTGGCTTTCGTATTCGGTGCCAATGGTAGCGTTGTAATAAGCCGCCCGCTGAAAGTGCGTCAGCGGTTTTTCGCGCTGGTACTGCTGCAGGAAATCGCGCAGCTCGGGCAAGCTTTGCGCATGGTCGACCAACTCATGGGCCACGTACCCATAATAATCATGGATTAACGGGTTGGCGCTGAACTGATAATAGATACTAACCAGATTCAGCAGCGTAGCTTCCAAGTGCGTGGAGGTATCGGCGGCAATCAGGGCGTCGTGGCCTTGCAGGAAAGCAAACACATTTTCCTGCCGGGCATCCGACCATTGCAGCTGGGGCAAAGTGCAGCGGAGGGAGTTGAAATCTCGCGGGTCGCTGGGGTGGGGGCGCAGGGTAAAGACAAGCTCAGGGAGCTCCTGCATCAGGAACGCCAGAGCTTCGGCAATGGCCGGCAAAGGGTCGTGCACATTACAGGCCAAGCCCACGCGGGTTACCCGGGGGCGCAGATTTTTCTCCTTCAGGAAAGCATCGGCTTTGGGCATGCCCACCAGCTCGACGCGGCCGTGCACGGGGCCGCACTGCCCGTATTTGTCCAAAGCATCCTGGCCTTCCAATAGGCTAAGGTCGAAGCCCAGCGGTGGGAAATGCACGCTCACGCTGGCGTGCTGAATGTAGGCCGTGGGCACGCCCTCGGCGCGGCAGGCCAGCAGCAGGGAGCGAGAATCGTCGTTGTGGTCGTTGGAAAATATGACAGCTCGCGGCCGGTAGTGGCGCAGGGCCCGACGGTACACTTCGTAGTAGCCGATGGCGTAAAAAATAAAGTCGAAGAAGCGCCAGGCTTTGCGTTCATCAGTGCGCAGCAGCCCCAAAAAAACGTAGGGAAACTGCCAGTAGTAAAGCAGCTTGCGCCGCAGCGAAAGGCGATTTACCACGGACCCGTAGCGGCCGATGTTCTTGCCCTGGCCGGCCACCAGCACCGCGTCGGGGCGCGCTTGCTTGATGAATTCTAGTGCATTGTAGTTGTTGGCACTCACCACGTAGAGCCACACTGCGTCCTGCAGTGTCTCGGGGTTGCGAATGGGTTGAAAGATGTTGCCCACCAGCCGCAGGCCCGCGTAGCCCAGCACCCGCGCCAAACGCTTGAGCGGGTTGGCCGGCGAGATGCTGGCCATGGCCGCTGCCGGCACTGACGCAAACATGTCTGTGAAGCGCAACTGCAAAATGTCACGCAGCCGGGGGATGAGTTTTAGGGTATGGGGGTAAGAGGGTGTGAGGGTAGGAGTTTTCACCGAAGCAGTAACTCTGGAACTTGTTGACATGCTCTTGAAAACTGAAATTCTAGCTAAAGTATCACCCTCATACCCTCATACCGCTTCCCACGTCAGGGGAGTACCGGGTTTCAGGTCGCGAGTGGCCTTGCGGCCCAGCACCACGTCCCAATTCCGGGGCCAGAGGCCGTCGCCGGGGCGAATGATTTTCAGGTTGTCGGCAGTAAGCTCCTCGCCCGCTGCAATGGGTTTGGCCACGTAGATGCTGCGCTTGTAGAGCCGGCTTTTTTCCTCGCCGGTCTGAATACAGAGCTGCACGGTGCCCAGCGCCTGGTGGGCGCGCTCAGTTTCTTCAACCAGGCTTTTGAGTTCGTCGGGCTCCAGCGAAAACGCCGAATCCACGCCGCCTTCGGCCCGGCTCAGGGTGAAGTGCTTTTCGATAACGCAGGCGCCGAGGGCCACGGCCGCCACGCTGGCGCCTACGCCCATGGTGTGGTCGCTCAGGCCAATGGGACAGCCGAAAGTTTCGGCCAGCACCGGAATGGTGCGCAGGTTGGTGTTGGCTGGCGAGGCCGGGTAGGTGCTGGTGCACTTGAGCAGCACCAGCTCGCGGCAGCCGGCCTCGCGCAGCACGCGCACGGCATCGTCGATTTCGGCCAGGGTGGCGGCGCCGGTGCTCACAATCACGGGCTTGCCGGTGGCAGCTACTTTGCGCAGCAGCGGCCAGTGGGCGTTTTCGAAGGAAGCAATTTTATAAGCAGGCACGTCCAGCTGCTCCAAAAAATCGACCGCTGTTTCGTCAAAGGGCGAGCTGAAGGCCAGCATGCCGTGCTGGCGGGCGCGGGCAAATAGCTCGGCGTGCCACGCCCAGGGCGTGTGGGCTTCTTCGTAGAGCTTGTACAGATTTTTGCCTTCCCACAGCGACTGGCCTTCTTCATCGATAGCGAAGCCGGTGTCCATGGTGATGGTATCGGCCGTGTAAGTCTGCAGCTTAAGGGCATCGACGCCAGCGGCCGCAGCGGCATCCACCAGGGCCAGAGCCCGCTCCAAGCTTTGGTTGTGGTTGCCCGACATTTCGGCAATGATAAACGGCTTGTGCGCGGGCCCCACGAGGCGGCCGCCAATTGATATTTCGGTCATTTTAGGACTAATCAAGTCAGGCGGCAAAGGTAGGTACTTACGCAGTCAAGCCCTATTCCTGAGGGCCTGCTTGTGGCAGGTGCCCTTTGGGGTGTTATTTCCAAAGAGGCCAATGTAGGGCAGCAGTCCGGGTTAGCATTTCGAGTTTACGAAACTCATCTAGTAAACCCGTTTTCTATACTTTGAAGGGTAAACCTGTTTTAAAACATAATACTTGATGGCAGGGGCTGCTGTCAGGTATTGAGTTGTTTAGTTTTATTCATTGAAGCGAGGTTTATTTCGCACAGTAGTGATGATTTTTGAAGTAATACTCCTGAAAAGAGTAAAATATCGTTGCTGAAGTTCATCGTCTGGGGTAATTTCGGGGCATTAATCCGCGCTTGTTCCCCGGCCTATGAGGTACATTGTCCAACTCGACGCGCTGCGGGGAGTGGCCATCCTGTTCGTGTTGTGCAACCACACCCTGCCCCACGACCATTTGTTGTTTAAGTTCTCGGAGCGCGTGTCCGGGCCCGACGTCTTCTTTACCCTCAGCGGCTTTCTCATCACGGCCCTGCTGCTCAAGGACCGCCGGGCTGTAGCTCAACAGCGGATTACAACAGCCGGCGTATTCAAAAACTTCTTCCTTAAACGGGCCCTGCGCCTTTACCCAGCCTATTTTCTGGTGCTGGCCGCCGACCGGGTGTTGACTGGAAATTCGACGTTCAGCTACGTTCCTTACCTGACTTTCACGTCCAACTGGGTTATCGCTGCGCAGCAGGCTTGGGGCCCACTACCGCCCCTGTGGACCTTAGCGGTCGAGCAACAGTTTTACCTTTTCTGGCCGGTGGTCGTGCTCCTGCTGCCCAAAAAGTGGGTGCCGTACGCCATAACGCTCTGCGTCGGGGTGGGGCTCTACAGCCAGTACGTGCTGCCCCTGCCCCCCATCGGGCTCAGCCACGTGCTGCCCCACGCGTGCCTGGACGCGCTGGGCCTGGGCGCGTTGCTAGCCTGGGTGGTCGTTGAAAAACCTCAGCACTTCGCCTTGGTCTACCGGGTCCTCGGCGGACTGGCGCTGGTCAGCGGGCTCCTGATGCTGGGTTTAAGTTTGTGGGAGTGGCCGTTTATTTTGCAACAGCGCACCCTGACGGCCTTGGTAGTGGTGTGGCTCATTGGCTACTTCGTGGCGCGGGGAGACCAACCGGGCGGCGTAGTGAACGCCGTTTTCACATACAAGCCCCTGCTCTTGATAGGCCAAATCAGCTACGGCCTCTACCTCTACCACACCACGGTGCTGTCCACGGCATGGCCGTGGTTTGAGCGGCTCCATCGCCACCTGCCGTTCTACCAATCCATAGCGTACAGCAACCCCTTGCTGTTGGCCGAAAGCTTGGTGCTCCTCTTTGCCCTAGCCTGGTGCTCGTGGAAATTCCTGGAGCGGCCCCTTACCGGGCTGAGCAAGCACCTGGTGCGCAAAAAGACGCCCGTGGGGCTTGATTCCAGCCCTCCAGCCTTAATCGAAACCCTCGGCGAAGCGACTCCCTCGACCTTGCATCCGGTACGCTCTTAAATGGTGGCCGGGTTTGGTGTTATTAGCGCGCCTACTTTGGCCGCTACCGCGATGCTTGGTTCGGCGACGTGAGCATCTCCGCAGAAGGCCAACAGCATTGTTCAAAGCCACCCACTCGCCCCGCCTCACGGGCCTGTTGCGGCCCTTCTGCGGCGACACCCGCGTGGTGCGCTGGCGGGACCGCACCTTTTTGCCCTTATCCCGATGTGTATGCGGCCTTCACGCGCAAGGCCAAGCCACCCGCCTCAAGCTGAATCTTATTTCAAACCTGCGGAACTTCAGCTACGATTTTCAGGACTTTAACTTGCAGCAGGTCATGGAAAACACGGTGCCAAAGTAGCAGCGCGGGCTGCTAGCAACTCGGGTTCCTGCCATCCCGACGAATGAGACAAAGTAAGCCCGCAGTTCTGCTGACTACCGCTTAGCGGAAAGGTTGAGAGAAACCTCGACTTCACGAAACCGGTGAATTGTTTCTACACTGGACACCCAATAAGCCCACCAAGTTGATTCTTGATGCTGTCTTCACAATGGCCAAGTAGTCAGCGTCTACCAAGTAAGCTTCTTAACTATTCGGGCTAGGCGCATGGCGCAGTAACCCAGCCAACAACTCCTCTGTTAATTCATCAAGTGAATGAATGCGGCAGTGGGCCTCGTGCGCCGCGTCGGCTTCCAGTTGCGCATAATTGCCGCGTAGAATGCGGACGGTTTTAAACCCCAGCGGCTTGATGCCCACAAAGTCTTTGCGCGGGTTGTCGCCCACATAAATTACTTCACGGGACTCCACACCCTCGCGTCGGCAAATAAGCCCAAACACGTGCGGGTCAGGCTTGGCTCGGTGGCGGCCGTAGCGGTTGGTGAGGTAGGCGTGCCGCACTGAGGCAGGGAAATGCAGTGCAGCAACTTTGCGAGCCTGCACTTCCTTGTGCCCGTCGGTAACAAGGTAGAGCGGCCAACTGGCAAAACGGGCCAGGCAGCGTTCGGAATCTGGGTAAAGGGACAGCGTGGGCTGGTGCTGCCGGTACGCGCGCAGGCAGGCAGCCACCAGGCGTTTGCTCCAGCAGTTGTGCTGCCGCAATATGTTGTCGAAGACTTGGCCGCGGCCCTGAAGCGCTTCCTCGGCAATCATGCCCGACGCGAGGGTGTCGGCGGGCATTTCCAGCAAAGGACTCAGAAATGCCGCCACCGCTTGAAACCCGCTGTGCACATAGCTTAGCTCAGGGTAAAGTGTGTCGTCGAGGTCGAAAACGAGAACGGGCATGCAGGGTAAATATCAGTGCAGCAGGAGAGGTACTTTCCGATGCTAAGAGGCGTCGTGCTCGTTGTTGACGGTAAATACGGTGTCCACTGCGGCCCGCACCTGGCGGAGCGGTCCGCTTGCTGCCTGAAAGGGAAACTGAGTTAAATCAGCACCGGCAGCTTCCTGCAGAAACCAGAAAAATGAGTCGACGCCGGCCGCAATTCCTAGGGTGCTAGCACCCCCAAAACGGCAGTTGCACTCGATGATGTGCAACCCCCCATCGTCGGTGAGCAGGGCTTGCAGCACCAAGGGCCCGTAAAGCCCAAACCGGGCGATAATGGGCATGAGCCGAGCCACCAGCGCAGGGTCATCAAGCGTGGTGGTGACCTGCGACTCGCCGCGCGTGATGACGTCGCGGGTGCGTGGCACCAGCCCGCGGACGGTGCCTTGCCGGTCTACGTACGCGTCCACGCTTATCTCCCGGCCTTTGATGAAGGGCTGAAAAATGGGCTCTTCCAACGTTTTGGCGTGCGCCAGGGCGGCTGCTTCGGGCAAGTTGAGGCCCAGGCTCAGGGAGCCCGCGCCGTGCCGCTCCTTCACCACAAAGCTGGTTTCGGCCGTTGCTTCCTGGCCGCCAAAAAGGTATTGAGCATCCAGGTTCAGCGCTGTGGGGATAACGGGGAGGCCCGTTTGCTGGCCAAAAGCGGAGAATTCGAGTTTGTCAAGGCAGCACTGCACTGCGTCGGGGGAACTCACCAAAACACTTATGCCCGCGTCGGCGAGCGCAGCACGGTGCCGGCTCCAGAAAGCCAACTCGCCGTCGCGGGTCGGGATAATGTGGCTAATGCCTTGCTCGCGGCAGTAATGAAGGATGTCCGGCAAATGCTCGTCGGCGGTAGGCGGCATCAGCCAGAAGGAGTCCGTGAAATGCTGGGCCAGGCAGTTGTTGTTCATGTCGCCGCCAATGACTTTAATCTCGGGGTGCAGGCGCTTTGCTGCTGCGCGCACTGCCTGCACCAGCGGCACCTTGGCCGCTACGCTGCTGATGAGCACGTGGCCGGGCGCTTTGGCCGGTGGCGCTGCCGTGCGGGCTCGCTCGTAGGTAATGATTTCGGGAATTGCCGCTTCCAACGTGGTGGGCGGAAGCCAGTCGATTTGGCTCTTCCATAGCGTCATATCGGCCTGCGAAGCCTCAAACGGAATGTTGGAGTCTACGTATTGAGCCCGTAGGTCGGGAAAATTTTGCCGCAGCACTTCCACCACTTCAGACACGCGGCGGGCCTGGCCAGTGCCCAAATTGATGATGCCCGTAACGGTTTCGGCTGCCGCCAGGCGCAGTAGGCCCTCGGCCGTATCGGCGGCGTAGAGGTAATCGAAGTAAGACTCGGCGCCATACACCGTGATTTCTTCGCCGGCCAGCAGCATGCGCACCCAGCGCGAAGTAATGTCGCGCCCATTGCGCCCGTAGCCGCGGTAAATGCGCGGGATGGCGGTGCTGAATTGCTCGGCCCGAAAGGTTTGCAGAAAGCGCAGTTCGATTTCGTGGGCCAGCTTGGCCATGCCCGTCAGGTTGCGGGGCAAGATGGGGTCGTCTTCGCGCAGGCTGCGGGGCTGGGCCGGCACATCGGCAAAGTTGTACAGCTCCGGGTCGTAGATGAGGTAGCTGGAGGCAAACACCACGCGGCGCAACGATGGCAGGTCCTTCTGCACCGTCATGAGGTGGTGGCTGAGGCGCACGTTGTGCTGGAAGTTCTCTTCCCAAAACCCGTAGGTTTCGGTCGAGCGCTCGAAGGTGGCGGCGAGGTGAATGAACACATCGGGCGCAAACGCGCCGATTTCCTGTGCGGTCAGGTAGTTCAGGTCGCCCTGCCGATACTGGAAGCGGGCCGGAAAGTCGGCGGGCCGGGGCTTGATGTCGCCCACCAGTACCTGAATATCATCGGGCATGCTGGCCAGGCGGCGCACCATTTCCTGGCCAATGACGCCAGCGCCGCCGCTGATGAAAACTCGTTTAAAAGGCAGAACCAAAGGCTGTGGCATAGTCGGCGGCCAGCTGGCCGTGCATCAGTGAGTCGGCAAAGGTACCCGGAGCCAGGCGCACGTGCTGGCGCAAGCGCCCTTCTGGCCTAAAACCCGCTTCTTCCAAAATGGCGACATGGGCTGGGCGGATGTCGTAAGTTTCAGTAAACAAGCGGTTGAAACCCAGGTGCCCAAAGGCGGCCTGGCCCAGCAGCCGCAGGTGAGCCAGGAAATCTTCCCGGTAAACAGCTTGTTTCGCCGCCCGGACTGGGTCGACCAGAAAAGAAACCTCGGCCCGGGCATCGAGCCAGGAAATGTAAACGAGGCCGCCGTAGGCCACTAGCTCGTTGTGGTGCAGCAGCGAGAAGAGTAGCTGCGTCGGTCGTTCCTGGTCGAACAAAGGCAGTACCACCCGCTGGAAGTATGCGTCCTGTTGCTCGGCCGTGAGCGGTTCGGGCTGGCGTAGTACTTCGAGCTGCGCGTTGCGCCAGGCCCGAATGGGCTCCCGGTCTTCGTAGCGAATGGGAACTAGCGTGTAGTTCTCCCACGTGAAAGCAGCTTGCGGAAGGGGGCGATAGGTTTTCAACAGACAAGGAAAGTCAATGGAACGTTGTGCAGAGCGCCGCGAACCGTGGGGCGGCGTAGGCCCATAGCTCTATCGCGCCGTCTGTCATGCTGAGCTTGCGAAGCATCTTTTCACACAACATCGATGTGTTCAGACTTGATAAGATGCTTCGCAAGCTCAGCATGACAGACGGCGCGCTTTAAAACAGGCTTATAACTAGCGAACAACTGACGTTTGCAAATCAAACCACCAGATAAGAAATCAGCGGATTCAGCGGGCTGCGGCGCAGGGCGTAGTTAGCTACCCCAAACACCTCATCAAATGCCAGCGTCTCGCCAGGGAATTCCGGGCAGTTCAGCTCATCAAACGCGACGATGGCGCCCTTGGTCAGGCGCGGGCGAATGGCTTCGAGGCAGGCCTTGGTGGGGGCGTAAATGTCAAAGTCGAAGTAGGCGAAGGCAATCACTGTTTCGGGGTGGTCCTTCAGGTAGCGGGGCACGGTTTCGGAGGCGTCGCCGGCTATGAGTTCGAACTTGCGCTTGTGCGGGATGGGGCTGTCGGCTTCGTGCAGCGCCAGAATCTGGGTGAGGTATTCCTGGTAATCAGGCGTTACACCGTAATCACCGGCTTTCACCCGGTCGCCATCTTTCTCGTCAACAGATGGGAAGCCGCCAAAGGTGTCGAAGCCAATGATTTTGCGATTGTAGTTGTAAGGCTCGTAGATGCCTCGCAGGGCGTGCATCAACGCCAGGTTTTGGCCCCAGCGCACCCCAAACTCCATGGCCACGCCGTGCACCGGAATGATTTGCTGATAGAGCTCGGTGAAAAACAGCAGGCGCGAAAGCGTCTGCCGGTTCAGGTACAGGCCCAGGTTGTTGGGCAGCTCGGTGTTGGGAATAGGCGACTCACGCAGGGTTTGGGCTAAGTTTTCGCGGCGCGTTTGCTCTTGAACAGGCGCGCCGCTGAGGACGTTAATCGGGGAGGACATAGGGCGGAGTCAGGGCTGGTCGGGCTGCAAAAATACGGCTCAGGGCTGCACCTGGGTGTTTTGGTTGTTGATGCTGGCCAGCCACGGATATCGGGCTAGCAGCGCCGGTAAGCCAGCGGGGTCGGTAAGAGAGAAATCGGCCGGCAAATGCGAATACAGCAGGTGCAGGAAAGCATAGTCGCTGGCGTAGTCCACTGTGAGGCGCAGGGCAGCCACTGCCGGCGAAACAGCCAATGGCAGGGTTTCGAGCCGAAAAAGCTCTGGGTGGCGGCGCAGGTATGGCGTCACGTGCTCGCGCTCTTCGGGGCGCGTGGCTTCGTCGTGGGCCCGGCGCAGAGCAGTGGCCGCCATCACTTCTACATTGGTGCCCAGTGGCAGACCCGTGGTCAGGGTGTAATCGGCCTCAGTAGCCAAGTGATGAGCAACCGCGGCCCGCAGAAATGCTGGGTCAATGGCCGGGTTATCGGCCGTAATCCGCACTACTATCTCCGCCTCGTGGGCTGCCAAAGCACCAGCGAAACGGCCTAGTACGTCCTGCTCATCGCCGCGAAACACCTCGGCACCTAGGGCCTGAGCAGCTGCTGCTAGTGGGGCGTCGGCGGGCAGGGTGGAGGTGGCAACGATGACGCGTTGGCCGGGAGCCAAAAGCCGGGCACGGCCCACCACGTGCCCCAGGACCGTTGTAGTACCCGACAAAGGCAGGGGAAGCAGGACTTTGCCCGGCAGCCGGGAAGAGCTCATCCGGGCCTGGATGATGACGACAACACGGGCGGGCAGGGTGTGTGCCATGGTGCTTAGCGGATGGTCCAGCCACCGTCCACCACCAGGTTGTGACCCGTGACGAAATCGGACGCGGCAGCGCTCAGGTACACAAAGGCTCCAGCCAAGTCTTCGGGCCGGCCGATGCGGCCCAGTGGGCTGCGGCGTTCCAGCTCGGCTACGAATCCGCCTTCCTTCTGCACCCGCTCGCTCGGGAAAGCGCCCGGCGACACGCAGTTGACCTGAATATTTTCGGGCCCCAAGTAGGAAGCAAAGTATTTGGTGAGCTGAATAACGGCCGCCTTGGCCGCGCCGTAGTGCGGCGGGTTCAGAAACTGTGGGTGCTGGTCGTAGGCCGCAAAGTCGGGTGCCACCATCCCGTACATGGAGGCCACATTGATGATTTTGCCGCCGCCGTTTTCGCGGAGGTAGGGCAGCACTTCGCGCAGGCAGCGATAGACGCTGCCCGTCGAGCCGTCGAGGCCACGGGCGAATTGCTCGTCGGTCAGGGCATCGGGTTGCTGGCCTTCGCTGTACACGGCGTTGTTGATGAGCACCTGCGGCAAGCCGTATTGCTGCCGGCAGGTGGCCAGCGCCTCGCGCACCGACGGCGTAGAGGATACATCACACAGCTGAAAATGCACGGGTGCTGTAGCCAAAAGCGCCGCGAAAGTTTCTTTGAATTGACTTTTGTTGCGCCCCAGCACCACCACGGTGGCTCCGTGGCTCAGCAAGCCGCTAACAATGGCCCTGCCCAGGTGCCCGTAGCCGCCCGTAACCAAAATCAACCGATTGCTTAGGTCGAATAAGCTGGAGTAGGGGGCTAGGAGCGGGGCGGCCATGTGTAAGGAAGAATGTAGTCGGTGGTCTTTTCGGCCAGCAATAGTAACTCCGAACGCAGCGCTTCGGCCTGCCCCACATGCGAGGCGGCGGCCAGGTTATCGCGCAGATTGGCGGGCGTGTCGACCCCAATTACCACCCGGCTCACTCCGGGCGCAAATGCGGCAAACAGCAGGAGCAAGCTCGCCGTCGGCACGCCCGCTTCGGCAGCCATCGCGTGCAGCCGGGTTATTTTATCAGTGAGCGTGGCAAAAAACGGGGGCAGCGTGGCCGGTTCGCGCAGCAGCAAACCTTGCAGGAAAGCTGAGCGCACATGCACTTCCACGCCGCGCCGTTGCAGCTCAGGCAGCAGTGGCCTGAAGCGTTGGTCGAGAACATTGAAGGGCACTTGCACCAAGTCCACATCGGGCAACTCGGCCAGTAGCCATTCGGCTTCCTCCGGATGGTAAAGCGACAAGCCGATGCGCTGCACCGTGCCCGCCGCGCGTGCCTCCTGCAGAGCCAGCCAGGCATCCGGGTGCTGACGAAACGCTGCAAACTGATGAAAAAGCACGCCGTATAGGTGAGTCTGGCCAAAACGCTCCTGGGATTCCTGCAGCTGCTGCCGGACCTGGACGGCCGGGCCCGCCATAAGCTTAGTTACCACCTGAAACGCAGCCGGCTCGCGGCCAGGCGCGCCTAGCCAGGAGCCTAGTCGGCTTTCACTGTCGCCATAGGCTGCGGCTGTATCCAGCAGGTTGATGCCCGCCGCATGCGCGTGCTGCAAAATGGCCGCTACCGTCACTTCATCGGGCCGGCCAGCCGTGTTGTTGATGCCGTAAGCAAGGCCGAACTGCGCCGTGCCCAGAGCCAGGCGGCCAATGAAGTCGGCCGCGCTCGGCCGGGCAAAATCAGATGGCATGCGACGCACTTACAAACTCCGTAATGCACGCCACTACGTAGTCCTGCTCCTCATCGGTGAGGGTGGGGAACAGCGGAATACTGAGGCAGTGAGCGTAATATTTTTCGACCAATGGGAAGTCGCCAGCTCGCCAGCCCAGGCCTTCGTAGTACGGCATGCGGTGTACCGGAATGTAGTGCACCTGCGTAAAAATCTGCCGGGTTTTCAGAAAGTCGTAGAGCCCTTTGCGGTCGGCTATTTCGATAACGTAGAGGTGGTAAGCATGGCCGGGGCGGCCGGGGGCCAGCACCCCAACGCCCGGCACCTGAGCGAAAGCCGCATCGTATTGGGCAGCTAGTTCGCGGCGGCGAGCCAGGCCTGCATCGGCGCGGGTGAGCTGACTCAGGCCAAGGGCACAGTTGAGGTCGGGCATCCGGTAGTTGTAGCCCAGTTCCTGCATTTCCATGTACCAGCCGCCGTCGGGCTCGCGCTGCAGGTCGGCGGGGTCGCGCGTGATGCCGTGGGTGCGCAGGCGCAGCAGGTGGTGGAACAGCTGCTCGTCGTTGGTCGTAATCATGCCGCCCTCACCGGTGGCAATGTGCTTCACGGGGTGAAAGCTGAATATGGCCAGGTCGGCGAAGTTGCCGTTGCCGCAACGCTGCTCCTGGCCCTTGGAGTCGAGGAAAAAGCCACCCGGGGCGTGGCACGAATCCTCAATTATCCAAAGGCCAAACTCATCGGCCAGCTGGCGGGCTGCTTCTAGGTCAACGGCCAGCCCGGCAAAATCCACCGGAATCAGGCCGGTAAAATGGCCTTTGGGATGTGCTTCCAGCAACTGGCGCACCTTCAGCAAATCAATCAGGCCCGTGGTTGGGTTAATATCGGCAAAATGCACCTCGCCGCCGCAGTAGCGAACGCAGTTGGCCGAAGCCGCAAAGGTGAGCGGCGTGGTAATGACGCGCTGGCCGGGCTGCACGTCCAGCGCCAGCGTACACAGGTGCAGGGCCGCCGTGCCGTTGCTCACGGCCACGGCATAGGTGGCACCTACATAAGCAGCAAACTGCTTCTCGAACTCGTCCACCGTGGGCCCCTGGGTGAGGTAGTCGCTTTGCAGTGCGGCGGTCACGGCCGCTACATCGGCGTCGGTGATGTGCTGGCGGCCGTAGGGCAGGGGGCGGGTGGGATAAAAGGTGGGTTTTTGCATCGGTTCGCGAAGATAAACCTTGCCGATGCTAATGCCGATGTATTGTAATGGCTGATGCGTACGTTTCTTGCAGCATACTTCCATTAACATAGTTAATTTACCCTCTTCTTTATGCCTTCTGCCTTGTTGCGTTATGCTTTTGTTCTGGTTGGTCTTTGCCTATTTGCGGGGCCTTGCTGGGCCCAACGGGAGTATTACAATTGGTACTTCGGCAACCGCGCCGGCATAACATTTAATGGGGGAGTAAGCCCCCTGACCGATAGTGGAATATTGGGCCCTGGTTCGGTGTCCATGTCGGATAGCGCCGGGCGTTTTGTTTTTGCCTCCGACAACTACAGTGTCTTAAATCGGCAGGGAGCAGCGCTGCCTAACGGGGACAGCATTGCGGGCCGCAATTTCACCAATGTGAATGGAATGCTGTCCGTCCGGCAGCCCGGCCATGCGAGTCGGTATTATCTGTTCCACTCCATAAATGTTCGCGGAGGCCTTTTTTACCCCGCTTTCAGCTACTCGGTAGTGGACATGAGCGCCAATGCCGGCCTGGGGCGCGTGGTTGAAAAAAGCATCAGCGTGAGGCTGCCCGGCATTCCAAATCTCCCTTCGGGACAGTTGCAAGCGTACAGCAACAGCGACTTTGCGTTGGTGCGCCACGCCAACGGACGCGACCAATGGCTGGTGCTCCAAAATTCCCAAAGGCGGTACCTCAGCTACCTGCTAGGGCCCGCGGGACTCGATACAATTCCCGTTCTGAGTCTGGTGCCACGGGAACGGGTGCACGGCGGGGTGTCGGGCGTTTCGGCGGCTTCGATACGGGCCGCGCCGAATGGCAGGAAGCTGGTACTGAGCGAAGTTGAGCATTCGCGCAGCATTATCAATCAGCAGGTGTTCCTGACCAAGTATTTGGTTACCGAGCTGACTGATTTCGACCCGCAAACGGGCAGGGTCTCCAATCCCACATTGATTGTCGAAAATTTCGTTCCGAAGACCCAAAGAGCCCAATTCTCATTTTTGGGGGTAGCGGGCTTGGCGTTTTCCCCCGACGGCTCGAAGCTGTACCTCGACACTATTCAGAGCCGCGAAATTTGGCAGTACGATTTGTTGGCGGGCTCACCAGCGGCCATTGGCGCGTCGCGAATGGTTTGCGGCCGGTTGCAAAACGCCGCTATCAGCACATCGAATCTGCAACTGGGGCCCGATGGCAAAATATATGCGGCCAACGGCCAGAATTACCTTGGGCGCATCAATACACCCAATGCGCGTGGCCTGGCGTCGCAATACCAGGATTCGGCCATTTTCCTGGGCAGCATGCGTGAGGCTTCCCATTTCCTGCCACGAACTACCAACGACCTTAATTTGCCGCCGGTTGTGGTTACGGGAGCCGGCAGTATTGCCGCTGGCACTATCTGCGCAGGCGAAACAGTCAACTTTGTGTCTTCGTTAAGCCCGTTTTTAACCGCAGCAGCTTACAGTTGGAATTTTGGCGATGCTGCCTCCGGGCCCCTGAACACCGCCGCCGGGCAAGCTCCGGCTCACCGCTACGACCAAAGCGGTACTTACACCGTCACGCTGCGCGTAACCGCCACCGACGGACAACAATTCACCACCACCCAATCGGTGCGTGTGTTACCGGTGCCCCAAGTTGTCCTGCTGGGCGACACCATCCTTTGCGAAAGCAGCACCCGTCTGCTTAGTGCGAGCGAGCAGCCCATGGGGAGTACCTACCGGTGGCAGGACGGCAGTACTAATAACTCATTTACAGCAGCGGGTAGCGGCCTCTATCAAGTAACCGTCACCAACCCATTGGGCTGCTCCGCGACTGCAACCATTAAAATCCGAACCAAGGATTGTCCGGACCTGCCCAATATCATTACCCCAAACGCCGACGGCCTGAACGAGGTCTTCGTGCTGCGGGGCCTGCAGGCACCACAGTGGCGCCTGCAGGTGTATAACCGCTGGGGGCAGGGCATCTACGAGGCCGATGCATATGCCAATGACTGGAAGGCTGGCGGTCAGCCCGCAGGTGTCTATTATTACTTGCTCACCAAAACTGCTTCCGGTCAGAAAATCAAGGGCTGGCTGGAAGTGAAACGCTAGCGGCTAAACCGCAAAGTCCGCATCCACATGCAGCCGAATTTCCTCCCGAATCTGCTCGGCGTCGAGCCACTCCTCGTTGTTGGCCGAGTCGTACTGGAAACCCAGCGGCACCCGCTTGCCATTGAAATTTTCGATAAACTTGTCCACGTCCCAGGTGGGCATTGAGGGCAGAATGACGTAGTAGCGGTCCAACTCGACGGTGCTCAGGGCGTCGGTTTCGGTAATCATGGCTTCGTGCAGCTTCTCGCCAGGGCGGATGCCCACAATGCGCTGCTCGCACTCGGGCCCGATAGCACGGGCCACTTCTGTAATTTTGTAGCTCGGAATTTTGGGCACGAAAATTTCGCCGCCCCAGGAGTTTTCCAGCGCGTACAGCACCAAATCCACACCTTCCTCCAACGAGATGTTGAAGCGCGTCATCTCGGGGTGGGTGATGGGCAGGATGCCCGTGCTGCGTTGCTGCAGGAAAAACGGCACCACCGAACCGCGCGAGCCGATTACGTTGCCGTAGCGCACCACCGAAAAGCGCAGGTCGCGCGCGCCCTTCATGTTGTTAGCGGCCACAAAAAGCTTATCCGAGCACAGCTTGGTGGCGCCGTAGAGGTTGATGGGGGCCGCGGCTTTGTCGGTGCTCAGGGCCACCACTTCCTTCACACCGCAGTCGAGGGCCGCGTTGATGACGTTTTCGGCACCAAAGATGTTGGTCTTGATGCACTCCATGGGGTTGTACTCGGCGGCGGGCACCTGCTTGAGAGCGGCCGCGTGAATCACAATGTCGATACCTTCGCAGGCGCGGTGCAGGCGTTCGCCATCGCGCACATCGCCAATGAAATAGCGGATGGCCGGGTACTTGGCCGGGCTAAACTCCTGGCTCATTTCGTACTGCTTTAGCTCGTCGCGCGAAAACACCACAAGGCGTTTCACCTGCGGAAACTTGGCAAAAACGGTGCGAACGAACTGCTTGCCGAACGAGCCGGTGCCGCCCGTGACAAGGATGGATTTGTGGTTGAGGTCGAGAGCCATGAAAAAAGGGAAGCCGAAATAGGACCACAAAAGTAGTTCAGGCAGGCTTAGGGCAGTGATGTGCTGCTTCGGCTGGGTGGGGCCGGCTGCCCTGCAATATTGCTTGCTGCTCCGCGCAGCCTAGCCTGCGTGCCGCTACTATTCCCGACCTTTGGCCACCGGAGCTGCTTCCGTGTTGCGAATGCTATTTAATTCTCTTCATTTTCTGGTCTTTTTTCCAGTAGTCGTTGGGCTGTATTACAGCCTACCGCCGCGCTGGCGTGGGCCCCTGCTGCTGCTGGCCAGCTACTACTTCTACATGAGCTGGCGGGCGGCCTACGCGCTGCTGCTGCTCGGCACCACGCTCGTCGATTACTACAGCGGCTACCGCATGAGCCAGTTGCCTACCAAGCAGGCCCGCAAGCCCTACCTGTACCTCAGCCTGATTAGCAACCTGGGCACGCTGTTTATTTTCAAGTACTTCAACTTCTTTCGCGATGCCGCCGGGCAACTGGCCAGCGCGTTGGCTCTGTCCCAGTTTGCCGGCCCCACTTTGGAGCTGCTGCTGCCGGTAGGGGTGTCGTTCTACACGTTTCAGTCGGTGGGCTATATCATTGATGTCTACCAGGGGAAACTGGAAGCCGAGCGCAACCTTGGACGGTTTGCCTTATTCGTGGCATTTTTCCCGCAACTGGTGGCCGGGCCCATCGAGCGCGGCGGGCACATGCTGCCGCAGTTCTGGCGCACGCACGAGTTTGATTATGCACGCATTGTGAGCGGCCTGCGCCTCATGGCCTGGGGACTGTTTAAGAAAGTGGTGGTGGCTGACCGCCTGGCCCTGTTCGTGAACCCCATCTTCAACAACCCCCGGGAACACCCCGATGGCCCCTTGCTGGTGCTGGCCACCCTGGCCTTTACGTTTCAGATTTACGGCGATTTTTCGGGCTACACCGACATGGCGCGGGGCGCTGCCCGGGTGCTGGGCTTCGATTTCAACCTCAACTTCCGGCAGCCGTATCTGTCGGCCTCGGTGCCCGAGTTCTGGCGGCGCTGGCACATTTCGTTGTCGAGCTGGTTTCGTGATTATGTGTATATCCCGTTGGGGGGCAGCCGTGTAGGGGCCGCCCGGGCCTATGCCAACCTGCTGGCCGTGTTCCTCATCAGCGGCCTGTGGCACGGCGCCAACTGGACGTTTGTGGTCTGGGGTGCCCTGCACGGCTTCTACTTGGTAATTAGTACATGGGCGCGGCCCTGGAGCGAGAGCTTGGCCCAACGCACGGGGCTGACTGCCCACCCGGGATTGCGCCACGCCACGGGCGTGCTTATCACCTTTGTGCTCGTGGCTTATGCCTGGATATTTTTCCGGGCCAACACTCTGGGCGATGCCGTGTACATTAGCCAGCACCTTTTCAGTGGCTGGGGTAATCTGACGGGCCGTCGGGTATCGACGCTGTTGCTGGAGTTTTCCCAGCACTACCGCCCCGAGCTCCTCATGGCGACTTTTGCAACGGGCTTCATGCTGCTCATAGAATATGTGCTGGGCCGGCAGCCCAGTCCGCAAAGCTGGCTGGCCACGCGGCCGGCGGCCCTCCGGTGGTCGGGCTATGTGGGCCTGGCGCTGCTGATTCTGTATCTGGGCATTTTCAATAGCACCAGCTTCATCTATTTTCAATTTTGATGCGTTCCCGGGGAGCAGCGGTGTTTCGGTTGGTATTGCGCCTGGGCCTGCTGGCCGGCGCGGCGGTGCTGGGCTTGGTGGCCTTGGGTCCGGTGGTGCTGGGCGGGCATGTAGATGCGTTTTACGGGCGCTTTACCAGTCCCGCGGCTGGGTCGCTGATAGTGGGAACCTCGCGGGCAGCGCAAGGAATTCGGCCGGATATATTGGAGAAGGCGCTGGTTGGGCGGTTCGATGGGCCGCTGCTCAATTATTCTTTCACCCTAACACACTCGCCTTATGGCCCGGCCTACTTGCGCAGCATTAAGCGCAAGCTGCGGCCTGAAGTCAAAAACGGGCTTTTCATCGTGGCTGTCGACCCCTGGTCTTTGTCGCTCACCGGTCCGGAAGGCAGTTTTCCCGAGGATAATTCATTCATCGGCCAGCTCGACCAGGTCAGCCAGAATCCCAATCTGCCCTACCTCACGCGCTACCAAACCAAGCCGCTCTACCGCCTGCTGCTCGACTACGCCACCGCCACCGAGCGCCTGCACCCCGACGGCTGGCTGGAAGTAAACATCGGCATCGACAGCGCGCAGGTGCGAGCCCGCACCGCCCGCAAGCTGCAGGATTACCGCCTGCTTGCCTCCCGCCAGCATTTTTCAGCGGGGCGAATGCAGGCGCTTGTCCAAACCATAGAGCTGCTGAAGCAGCACGGCCAGGTTTGCCTGGTGCGCCTGCCGGTAGGGCCGGGGCTGTTGCAACTCGAGCAAACATATCAACCGGGTTTCGACCAACTCATGCGAAAGACCGCCGCAAACCACGCCGTTCCTTACTTCGACTATAGCGCCCGGCCCTACGCTACTACCGATGGCAACCACCTGCAACGAGCAGCGAGCGAGGCCTTCAGCACGGAGCTTGCTAGCGACCTGTTGTCCTTCTTAAGCAAGCGAAGCGCACTATAAGTTGGCTTTGACCCAGAGTTTCTTAAAGGCTGTTTAAGTTAATTACGATGGCGCGGGGCGGTGCCCCGTGACGGACTATTACCAGGCCTCTGGCCTGCGGTCGTTGAATAAGACCGCCTGACACCCCCCCAACTTGCGCGGGCTAGAGGCCCGCCAGTAAGCGGTGCGGGGCACAACCCCGCGCCATCAGAGCCATCAAAATTAACTTAAACAACCTCTTATTAAGGCTTTATAATGTCAGCGAGTTTGCCCGTTAAGGCTCGGCGGGCATAGCGTTTGTGGCTGATTGCTGGCAGGTCGAGGTTGGAATCTTCTCGCCACTGTACAAACATGCCTTCCAGCGTCTCCAGCATCAGCGCGTAGTCTTCGTAAGGCAGCGCATGGCCAGCCGCGCATTCCTGCAGCAGGTTGTCGGCATCCGAGCCGGTGGGACCGACGCACAGTATGGGCTTGTTAGCGGCTAAATATTCAAACACTTTGCCTGGCAGGATGCCGAAGTTGCGGGGCACATCAGGAATGGCCATCAGCAGTGCAGTCGCCTGCAACAGGTGCTCAACCGACTCATCGTGCGGCACAAAATCTAAGAATTCGGTTGCCGGCAGCAGGCCAGCGCGCTCAATCTGATTGCGCAGTTCGGCCGAGACCTGGCCCACGAAGCGCAGGCGCAGGGGCACATCGGGGTGGCGAGCGGCACAGGCAGCCAAAGCTTCCAGCAAGCGGTTGATGTGGTAGAGTTCCGTGATGGTGCCGGTGTGCGTGATGCGCAGACAGTCGGTGGGGGGCTGGGAGGGAAGCTGGAAGTCCGACTCGTCGTAGCCATTAGGCAGCACATGGAATTTCGCCGAAGGCAAGTCTGGCAGCTTCGCCAGAAACAAGCGCTTGGTTTCGGGCGAGGTCACCAGCACGGCATCGGCCTGGGTTAGTACCCGCCGTTCGTAGCGCGCATCGAGCCAGGCGGCCATTGGGGTATGGTGCAGGTCCTTATAGTAGTAAATGTCCGTCCAGGGGTCGCGCATGTCGGCGAGCCAGCGCAGGCCGTGGCGCTTCTTCAGGGCCAAGCCGATTAGCTGGGTGGAATGCGGCGGCGACGACGTGAGTACGGCATCAAACTGTTCGCCTGCGGCCAGCAGCTTTTCCACGGCAGCCAAAGCGTGGCGGTTCCAGCCGCGGCGGGGGTCCGGGATAAACAAGTTGCCGCGCACGAAGCGCATGGCCTTCTGCATGGTGCCAGGCTTGCCTTCGTTGGCAAACCCGCCGTAGGGGACAGCCCGGCCCGTTAGCTTCTTATAAGACTCGAAGGGCTCGGAGGTGGCGGTGCGAATCACGCGAACGCCGGCGGGTACTTCGGCTTCCAGGCTTTGGTCGCGCACCGGGTAGGTGGCCTGGGCGGGGTCCACGGTTATCACGGTTGGCTCTACGCCGAAGTTGCCCAAGTGCTTTACAAACTTGAGGCACCGCTGCACCCCAGCCCCGCCCGACGGTGGCCAATAGTAAGTGATAACGAGCAGGCGCAGTGGGCGAGTAGGGGGCACGTGAGCAGGAGACAACTAGCAGGGCGCGAAGGTACATAGTTTGCCGGTTTTCGCCCTTTTATGGTTACTTTTGGGGTTCCGGAACCACCTGATTTGACGCAACTCAACTGCTGCCTAATCCGTGGAATCCGCTCAATCTATTTAAATCCGTGATACATGTTCGATAGTCTCTCCACTAAGCTCGACCGGGCCATTAAAACCCTCAAAGGCCAGGGCAGCATCTCCGAAATCAACGTCGCGGCCACCATCAAGGAAATCCGCCGCGCGCTGGTCGATGCCGACGTTAACTACAAGGTTGCCAAGGAAGTAACCGACAAGATTAAGGATGCCGCCATGGGCCGCGATGTGCTCACGGCCGTGTCGCCGGGCCAGTTGATGGTCAAAATCGTCTATGACGAGTTGACCGAGCTGATGGGCGGCGAAAAGAAGGACATCGTCATCAAAGGCGACCCCGCGGTGATACTGCTCTCGGGTCTGCAGGGCTCGGGCAAAACCACCTTTGCCGGCAAGCTAGCCAGCTACGTTAAGAAGCAGAACCGCACCGTGCTGCTGGTGGCCTGCGACGTGTACCGTCCGGCGGCCATCGACCAGCTCAAGGTGCTGGGCGAGCAAATCGGCGTGGAAGTGTACGCGGAAGTCGAGAACAAAAACCCCGTTGACATCTCGCGCAACGCCATTGAGTACGCCAAGAAGAACAACAAAAAAGTAGTCATCATCGACACCGCCGGCCGCCTGGCCGTCGACGAGCAGATGATGCGCGAGATTGAGGCCGTGAAGTTGGCCATCAACCCCAGCGAGACGCTGTTTGTGGTGGACTCCATGACCGGCCAGGACGCCGTGAACACCGCCAAAACCTTCAACCAGCGCCTGAATTTCGACGGTGTGGTGCTCACCAAGCTCGACGGTGACTCGCGCGGTGGTGCTGCCCTCAGCATCCGGGCCGTGGTGGAAAAGCCCATCAAGTTCATCTCGACGGGCGAGAAGATGGACGCGCTGGACCTGTTCTACCCCGACCGCATGGCCCAGCGTATTCTGGGCATGGGCGACGTTATTTCGCTGGTAGAGCGGGCGCAAATGCAGTTCGACGAGGACGAAGCCAAGCGTATCAACGCTAAAATCCGGAAGAATCAGTTCAACTTCGATGACTTCCTCTCGCAGCTGGAGCAAATCAAGAAGATGGGCAACATCAAGGACTTGATGGGCATGATTCCGGGCATGAGCAAGGCCATGAAGGACGTCGAAATTGACGACGATGCCTTCAAGCCCGTCGAGGCCATCATCAAGAGCATGACCAAGCAGGAGCGGGCCAACCCCGACATCCTCAACAGCTCACGCAAGCGCCGCTTGGCCAAAGGCTCCGGCACCGACATTCAGCAGGTAAACGCCCTGATGAAGCAGTTCGACGACATGCGCAAAATGATGCGCACCATGAACAAGATGAGCCAGACCAAAGGCGGCATGGCCCAGATGCAAAAAATGATGGGTGGCATGAAAGGCGGCCCCGGCGGCATGATGCGCTAGGCGCAAATCAGAACCAAGCCGTCGCTTCGTTCACCCAGTAAAAGGCCCAGGCAGCAATGCCTGGGCCTTTTTGTATTCGACTCGATTTATTATCTCCTCACTGCCGTTTTTCAAGCGGGCTTGCATTTGGACTTCATGAGGGAGCAGTTCGACGCATTTCCTGGTCTCATTCAATGAATTCAACCTTAGCCGAACACGCCGAAAATTATTCAGTCTCATGGAATCTTTTGGAGCAATTGTTGTTGCTCTAGTCGTGAAAGAATAGTTTTTTAAGGTGTTTTGGTATGGAAAGAGGCATCCCTTTGGGTTGCCTCTTTTTTTGTGTCGGCAGGGGTTCGGCAACTGTTGCATTCCCAATGCGGTTAAGCAATACCCCGGTTTGGGTTTGCCTGCGCGAGTGCGGGCTACCTTGCCCCGACTATCCGCTGCCCTGCTGTTTATGAAGCAAATCATTGAAAAGCATCCGCTGGCCATTCGCTGGTTTCACTGGGTTAACTTCCCGGTCCTTAGCCTGATGATTTGGAGCGGAATTTGGATTTATTGGGCCAATGACGTGTACCGCCTGGGTTGGGGCGACACCACCCTTTTTAAATTTTTCCCGAAGTCGTTTTATCAGGCCTTCCACGTCAACCACAAACTGGCGCAAGGCATGGCTTGGCACTTTGTGTTGATGTGGGTGTTTTTCCTCAATGGCCTGCTCTACGTGCTCTACACCCTTTTTTCAGGTGAGTGGCGCTACCTGCTGCCCAACCGCCACTCCTTCCGGGAAGCAGTGCAGGTGGTGCTACACGACCTGGGCTTGCGCAAAGGCGCGCTCCCCGCACGCAAATACAACGGCGCCCAACAGATTGCTTACACCAGCGTGGTGCTCATGGGTGCGGGCTCGCTGCTGTCAGGCCTAGCCATCTACAAACCTGTGCAGTTTAGCTGGCTGGTGGCCCTGCACGGTGGCTACGAGGCCGCCCGCGTCATCCATTTTGTGCTCACCATTGGCTACGTTTTATTCTTCATTGTTCACGTGGCGCAGGTGGTGCGGGCCGGGTGGAACAATTTTCGGTCCATGGTGGCCGGTTTTGAAATGCGGGAAGTAAACCCTGTTTCCGGAAAAGCGGCAACCGAGTCAGCGTCGCTGCCAGCGGCCGATGCCGCTATTTCCACTAAGTAATTTCTGCATGGCCACGAACCACGAATCATCCAACCCAACTGCGCCCGACTCCCCGCGTGAACCGCTTCAAAGCGAGGGAGAGGTGCTGGCCGAAGCCCGGCGCCGCTCCCGGAGGTCCTTCATTGGCTTGGGGCTGGCAGGGCTGGCGGGCTTGGGCGGCTGGAACTGGCTGATTTCCCAGCCCAAAGATTCCGGCATTGCCCAGCCGCTCCGCAAGGTACTCGACGCCAATGGTCGCCTGTCAGGCGCTTATTTCAAGGAAACCCGACTGGCGCCCGAGTTTGCCCGGAGTCGCGCCCGCACCCCCCGGGTCAATGGAAAAATAGGCATGAAGCAAGAGCTTGACCCCGAAGCTTGGCGTTTGCGGGTGCAAGACTTTGGCACCGGCGCCACTCAGGAATTTACGCTGGCCGATATCAAGGCCTTGCCCAAAGTGGTGATGACCACTGAGCTTAAGTGCATCGAAGGGTGGAGCACAGTGGTGAACTGGTCAGGAGCGCGCCTGTCTGATTTTCTGGCGCGCCACCCGCTGGCCTCGCGCCCAGGTACCACTGTCGAACTCGCCGCCTACGTCGGCATGAGTACCCCCGACGATGCCTACTACGTGGGCCTGGATATGCCCAGCGCCCTGCACCCGCAAACGCTGCTCTGCTACGAAATGAACGGCCAGCCCCTCACCGCCGCCCATGGTGCGCCGCTACGCCTCGTCACACCGCTCAAGTACGGCACCAAGCATCTCAAGCGCATCGGCACCATTGCCTTCGCCGATACCCGACCTAAAGACTATTGGGCTGAGCAGGGGTACGACTGGGATTCCGGACACTAAAAAGCGGCTGCTCTTCTTAACGCAGGTTGCACCAAACAGAAGGCACAAGTTCTTGTAAGCGCTGAAGCTGCTTAGCAAGTTGGGAAATGCCTGAACAGTCATGCAGAGCGCAGCCGAAGCATCTCGCTCGCTTCGTCCGCCTTACGTCTGTCATACTGACGAAGGAAGCATCTTATCTCTGCAGAACGAATCGTTGAGGCGTGATAAGATGCTTCGCAGGCTCAGCATGACAGACCTTTAAGATTACTGCTCCACGCGAGATGCTTCAAGCGCGCTTAGCATGACCTATGGTCGGCTTTTCAAAAAGCTTCACTGCAAAGGGGGACTTACGTACGGCTATTGGCTACCCATCAAGCAAAGGCTGTAACTCGTTATCAGCCACCAGCCCGCACCTTAATGCACTATTCGCAGCTCATAGCGCTCAGATTGGCCTTGAGCAGCTGGCACATGCCAGGCCCCCACCCGGCTGGGGCCGTAGCCGAGGTTCACTTTGAGCCATTCGTCGCGGGTAGGCAGCATGGCAATAATTTCCTGCTCAAGCTGGCTTTGCTCAGTGTGCAGGTTTTCAATCTTTTGCTGAAGCTCGTCGGCTTCTTGGTCGTAACTGCCGGTGGGTGGGCGCTGCACAAATTCGGCTGCGGCTGCGTCCTTTTCTTGCTGGTGCAAGGGCGCGCTTTTGAGCGCCGCAATGGCCCGCTGCAATGCCTTTTCCGACTCCAAATAAGCATTCACTTTGTCTTGCAGCGGAAGGAGGGCGGGGTCCAGGTAGTCGAGATTTGAAGCCATGATGATGGAGGGGTGCGGGCGTAATATAGAAGGGGGGAACTGCCCTTCTGCTTCCAGAACGGGTTCTGCTTAGGAAAAGATACCTGCGGCGAAAAGTAAGCGCGTTTCGGCGGGTCTCCTTATGGCTGGTGCGTGGGTAAGCCTGCGGCCGGACGGTTGCGCTGGCAACGCTCGCCGCAGTATTTCACCTCATCCCAGTTGGCGCGCCATTTTTTGCGGTACTCAAAGGGACGGCCGCAAGTGACGCAGATTTTGGTGGGTAGCTGGCCTTTGCGCAATTTATCCGGTAGCATAAAGGAAATGAATTCTGGCCCTGCCGTACTAACCCGGAGCCTCGCCACGAAGTTTTGGGTACTTTTCGGGGCCGAAACAGTTTAGGGGGTGAGAACACAGGCTCACCTTCCCAACGAGCCGGCCCATTTTGATTTCCTTTATTCATGACCACCACCACTGCCCCTGACATTCTGGGCCAGGCCTTGCTGGCCTACCACCACGGTCAAGCCGAAGCCGCCCTCACTGTGCATTGCAACGTGGCCGACGACGAGCCCTTGCCGGCCGCCTACTTCTTTCGCACCCTGCTGCAAATGCCCGAACTTGAGCGGCTGGCCCTCGACGAATGCCGGGGCCGGGTGCTCGACCTTGGGGCTGGTGCCGGCTGCCACAGCCTGGAGCTGCAAAGCCGGGGCTTCGATGTAAAAGCCGTGGACGTATCGGCAGGTGCCGTGCAGGTCATGACTGAGCGCGGCGTACGCACCGTGGCCCGGCACGATTTGTTTGCCCCGCTGCCCGCCAATGAGCGGCCTTACGACACCATTGTGCTCCTCATGAATGGCCTGGGCCTGACTGGCTCCCTCGCCGGACTCGACAAGTTCCTCGTGCATGCTCGCACGCTCCTGGCCCCAGGGGGCCAGATTCTGGCCACGTCTTCCGACGTCCGCTACCTCTACGAGGATGAGGACGGCGCGCTGATGCTCAACCTCAACGGCCCTTACTACGGCGAGGTAGAGTATTCGCTGAGCTACAACGGCAACACCGGCGCCTCGTTCCCCTGGCTATTCGTTGATGCGGCCCTCCTGAACGACGCCGCCGAAGCCGCCGGCTACACCGCCGATTTTCTGGGCGAAGACGACGACGAGCAGTACCTGGTTCGCCTCACGCCCATCGCCTCATAGTTTACAAACACTGAACGAGCATCGCAGCGCAGCAAAAAAGCTGACGCTCATCCTGCCCGTTCTTACTTGATTAAAGAGATAAGCACACAATGGTTGACTCTGTAACCTACCGTACTCGCTGGGCCGACATGGACCCCAACGGCCACATGCGGCACTCGGCTTATGCCGACTACGCTGCCGACCACCGCGTGGTAATGCTGGCCCGTTGGGGCTTTGGTGTGGCCCGTTTCGCCGAGCTTCGCCTGGGGCCCATTCTATTTCGCGAAGAAACCAAGTACCTAAAGGAGATAGGCATCGGCGAGGAGATTCGTGTCGATGGGCGTCTGGCTTCGGCCAGCGCCGATGGCTCGCGGTGGACCATAGTGCATACCATCTACAAAGCCGATGGCCGGGTGGCGGCTACCGTCACGGTCGATGGCGCCTGGATTGACCTCGACCGCCGCAAGCTGACCACCCCACCTGCCGAACTGGCCGCCGAGTTCAGCAACATGCCCGCTTACGAGCCCGCTGCCCGCTAACTCAGCTTTTCACCAGCACGGGCGCCGTGCCCCGCAACGCCTTGGTAATGCGGCCCATTTGTTGCTGATGATGAAGCAGGTGGTCGAGTAAAAAGTCCATTACCTGGCAAATGGTAATCCGCCCCGAGCGCGGGTGAGGGAAGATGGCGCGGTTGAGTTGCCGGCCCGGAAATTCGTTGAGCAGGCGCTCAAGCTGGCGGCGCGACGCTTCCCAGGTTTGGCGTAGCTCGGGCAAAGTGCCTACTTCCCCGGTATCGGTGAGGGTGGCCACGCCGCGCGGGGCCTTGTACTTGAGGCCGGGCAGGCGCAGCAACAGCCGAACAAAGCGCGCCCGCAAGCGGGTAAGGAGTCCGACTTTGGGCAACATCTCCTCCGCTTGCAGCTTTTTCTGAATGTACTGAATGATGTTGCCTTCAATAAACAACAAGTGATGAACTACTTGTGCTGCCGACCAATGCCCCGGGGCGGGCGCCTTGGCACTGTCCGGCCCAAGGGCTTCAGCCGAGGCCAAGAGGCGTTCTGTGGCACGTTCGAGCTGTTCGTATTTGAGGTGGAGGCGGTGGTTCATGCGGGTGGGAGTAGAAAGGCGAAGTAGCTTTGTTGAAAAGGTAGGGCAACATTATGGCCACTTGATTCAAAATGTGTTATGGGAGTTATCCCTTCCTTTATCAAGCCAGTAGTAGCAAGCGCTTGGCTTTTAGCACAAGCAAACCCTGCACGGGTAGCAGTTATTCTCTTAGCGGCATTATATGCTTGCTACTTACCCCAATCAGGATATACCGCTCTGCATTATGATGCCAATACTTATTGGGAGTTAGGGAGACAATACGGCAAAACGGGAGCATTTGAGTTTACGTCGTTTTCAAACAGCATGCGTGGGTATCTTTTTCCTCTATTGCTTGCCCCATTTGCAATTGCTGGGCCTCATATTGGTCTTTCCCCCATTGAGTTGATGCGGCCTTTGGGGGTTTTAATTGCTGCTTTGTTTTTTGGCGCTTTGGCACCGGCTCTGGCACAGGCAATTAATGGGCCAAAAGGGCCAGTGGTGCCACTAGTCCGGCGTCTGTTGTTTGGAGCATTGGGGTTCGCGTTTTGGCGAGACTATTTTAATTTCTCCTTAAGTGACTTTCCAGCTCTGTTTGCTTTATGCTTAGCACTGTGGGTCTTGCTAAATCAAAAAGGCATTCTTGCCTCGTTGCTGGCTGGAATTGCTTTAGGCGCAGCGATGAACATGAGGCCCGTATTTGTTGCTGCCCTCCCTTTTGCGGCAGTGTTGAGTTTTATGGCTTGTCCACCCCAGTCGAGTAAGCATTCGCTGACTGACAACCCCAAAAGATGGTTTCAGTGGGTAGCACTACTAGCCGGCCTGGTCCTAGTTCTCGCGCCTCAATCTTACATTAATCAAACCCATTTCAACTCAAGCACACCTTTCGTGTTGGCCCGTAGCTCACCTAATGGGGAAGGGTTGTATTTGAAGCAGTTGAGTTGGGGACTTCAGTACCAGAAGTACGAAACGAATATTGGTGCAGACTATCCAACTGTTGATATGAACTTCGTGGACCCAATTGGAAATTCCCTTTTGCGTTCAACAGGAGGGTTGCAGCTTAAAAATACCTTAAGCTACCTTGAACTGGCAGCAAATCAGCCAGTCGCCATTCTGGGGGTTTGGCTGCGCCACCTATTTAATGGCATGGATTTGCAATACCCCACTCCGTACATAAAGGAGGTGTACATTCCTAGTTGGCCCTTGGCCTGGCTCAACTATAGCGTTTGGTTAGGCGGTGTTGGTATGCTTATCGCCAGCGCGAAGCGCGTTCGACCACATGCAAGGGTTTACTTAGCACTAGCTGCGCTTATCATGCCATGCCTAGCTGCGTTGCCAGTTGCTGTTGAATGTCGGTTTTTTGTTCCCTTACACATGCTTCTGTGCGCGGCCGTAGCTTTCGGTGCTCATCCCATCCGAGCCTGGCATGCCTCTTCAAGTATCCGGCGTGTAAGCTGGGCAGCGCTTTATATCGTGTTTGTATCGGCCTGTTTTATGATGTCGGCGTACACTCAGGGTTGCTTGGAAAACGGGCCCCGAAAGCTTTTTTCATTAACACAGATAACAAACTTACCTGTGGTGGAAGGGTGACCCCTTACCTAATTAAATCGGTCAATTAGGCATTTATCCAAAGTCTGCCTACCCAAAAATCTGGGAACATTCACGTGTAACAAGCAACACTCATTTAAAAAAGCAAAGCCCCATCAGCAGTTGCTGATGGGGCTTTGCTTTCAACGAAAAGAAAGCTTAAGCTTTCGCGTAGGTCACTTCCTTTACAGCTTTCACCACGCGGGCCACGTTGGGCAGCGAGGCTTCGATGAGCGTGGGGGCGTAGGGCAGGGGTACGTCGGCGCAGGTGATGCGGATAACGGGCGCATCGAGGAAATCGAAGGCGCGGCGCTGCACGATGTAGGCAAGCTCGCTTGAGATGCTGGCCAGGGGCCAGGCTTCTTCGATAACCACCATGCGGTTGGTTTTCTTCACCGATTCCACCAGCGTGTCATAATCGATGGGGCGCACCGAGCGCAGGTCAATTACTTCGGCTTCGATGCCTTCCTTGGCCAGCTCATCGGCGGCAGTGTAGGCAATTTTCATCATTTTGCCGAAGCTCACCAGGGTCACGTGCTTGCCTTGGCGCACCACGTTGGCCTTGCCGATTTCGAGCAGGTATTCTTCTTCGGGCACTTCGCCTTTGTCGCCGTACATAAGCTCGGACTCCATGAAAATTACGGGGTCGGGGTCGCGGATGGCGGATTTCAACAGGCCTTTGGCGTCGTAGGGGTTGCTGGGAACCACTACTTTCAGGCCAGGGCAGTTGGCGTACCAGTTTTCAAAGTTCTGCGAGTGCTGGCTCGAAAGCATGCCGGCGTTGCCGGTAGGGCCGCGGAACACAATGGGGCAGGAATACTGACCGCCCGACATGGAGTAGATTTTGGCCGCTGAGTTAATCACCTGGTCGATGGCCACCAACGAGAAGTTGAAGGTCATGAATTCGATGATTGGAATCAGCCCGTTGGCCGCCGCCCCCACGCCGATGCCAGCGAAGCCGAGCTCAGCAATAGGGGTGTCAATCACTCGCTCCGGACCGAATTCGTCGAGCATGCCTTGGCTCACTTTGTAGGCGCCGTTGTATTCGGCCACCTCTTCGCCCATCAGGAACACCCGCGGGTCGCGGCGCATTTCCTCGGACAGGGCCTCGCGCAAGGCCTCACGAAATTGAATTTGACGCATGATATTCTTTAGGTAAACAGCGGTTTTAAGCCGTTGGGCAAAGCTACGATGAGCCGGGCGGATGGGCAACGATTACCGCAAAGCCTCCCGAAATACCTTGCCTTGGGCATAATCTTGAAATTCGAGGTCTTCCACGGCGCGCTGCGCGTAGCTGCGGTCGAGGGCTACGGCCTGCTTGAGGAGAGCCCCGGCTGTGGCTTCGTCTTTCTGGCGAGCTGCCACCACCGCCATGCCGTAGAGGGGCGCGGCCGCCGTGGGGCGCAGCGTTTGGGCCAGCTGATACTGCGCCAGCGCCGATTCGTAGCCTTCGCGGCCTATCAAAATCAGGCCTTTGTTTAGGGCGTTTTGGTAGGAGGGGCCGGCGTATTCCAGGCTGCGCAGGGCCTCATCGGGCTGGCCAATTTCAATTTCCAAAGCGGCACGGTCCGAGAAAACCTTGCGCAGCAGGGGGCGGGGCCCACCCAGCTTGATGGCGTAGTCGTAGTTCTGCAGCGCTTCGAGGCGGTCGCCGGCGCGGTGGTAAGCAGTGCCCGCGTGGTAGAAGAATTCGGCAGTGGGGTTGCGGTGAGCGGCCAGGGTGAAGTTGACGGCCGCGCGGTGGTAGTAGGCCTTGCGAATCTTATCGGTTGGTTCCTTTTCGGCGCGCTGCAGCAGCACCACTCCCAGGTTGTGGAAGGCTTCCCAGCTGTTGGTGTTGGCCGCGGCTACTTCGTAGATGCGCTGCTTTTCGGCCAGCAGCGGCGTGAGGGTGGCCGAGTAGCGCAGTTCCTCAGCCGTGAGGGCATCGGTTTCAATTTGCTTGTCAACTATCTTTTTCGACAGCAGGTAAACTTCCGAATCGTAGCGCTTGGGAGCGGTATAGGTCACGGCCACGGTGCCGAAACGCAGCACGGGGTAGATGTACTGCTCGATGTAGTCGTATGACGACAGCCCGTGCAAGGCCTTTTCTTTTTGCTCAAACGTGCCTTTGGAATCGTTGATAATGGACACAATCGAGTCAATTTGCTCGGCCTTGAGCGCCGACGAGGTGACTTTGCTCAAGAAGGTGTCCCAGCGACGTGTGTACGCCAGTGTATCAAAACGAATGTTCTGGACCTTGTTTAGGTACGAGAAGTTTTTGACGCGCTGCTTGTAGTAGTAGAGCAGCATGCGCACCCGCTTGCTGGCCAGGGCCCGGTTGTGGGCATCGACGGAGTCCGGTGAGTGGCCGGCCACGATGAGCACCTGCTTGGTTTGCTGGTTGGCATCAATCAGGTCTTCAAGGGCGGATACATTGGTGCCCAAATACCCCCGAATAAACCATTGACCTTCATCAAAGTAAAAGGGCAGCACGCGGGTGCCGCTCATGTTGTTGTTGGCGCGCTCGGGCAGCAGGTTCAACACGGTGTCTTCGCGGGTGACGAGACGGCCCGGGTCAGCAATGCCGCGGGCCACGTACACGTCGGCGGGGCCGCGGAGGACGCGGCCGTTCTTTTTCAATTCGCGCACTTGGGGGTGGGCCAGCAGCTCGCCGGGGTTGCGCCCGGGGGTGTTGGGCAGGCTAAACTTTTGGGTGGCTACCAGGAAGCCTTTTTTCTCATCGTCATACACGTAGTTGCCCAGCACGAAGGTGAGCCGTCCGACGGTGTCTTCGCGCAGGCCGTGCTCATAACGGTAGCTTAGGAGCACCTCGTAAGCTACCCCCTTGCGCAGGTGTTTGGCGGGGACTTTGGCGGTAACTTCAAACGGGACCGACTCGCCCGAGGCCATGAGTGGAGTGGGCCGGGCCACTACGGTGCGCCCGGTTTCGGCCTGTTTCAAGACGCGCGGCAGGGTACAAGCCGTCAGAGACAAGGTGGCTACGAGGAGCCCGTTGGCCAGTGGCCGCAAAAAATTAATCATCAAAAAGCGTAACGCAGGAAAACGAAAACCATCCCTACAAACGTAAAAGTCCCTGAATTAGTCGGACTTGGGGCAGCAAAATTACGTTGCCACGCTTGCCGTAGCTTACTCAAAGCCTTATCTTAGCCCAGACAATCTGTTTTTCCTAGCCGCTACCGCCCATGAAACGCTTCACCGACTACCTGGAAACGCAGTCTTTTGGTTTGTGCTCGGCCCTGGCGCAGAAGTGGGGGTTTAGCACACGCAGCGTGCGCCTTTCGTTCGTGTACGCCTCCTTTTTTACGTTCGGCTCGCCTGTGGTGCTCTACTTCGCCGGGGCCTTTTGGATGAACGTGCGCCGGGCTATGCGCCAGCAGCGCAGCACTGTGTGGGATTTGTAGACAGCTTGCTTCACCATTAGCCCAACCTTGCCATGAACAATCCTGTCGTTACTGCAGCGGCGGCCTTGGTCATCCACACCGTGGTGATGCTTGCCTTCCGCTACCTCTACATCCAGCGCGTACCGGCAGCATTCGACCGAATAATGGGCACCTTCCCGGCGCACCTGGAGCTGGCTTCTTACCTGAATTTTATTTCGAGGTTTGGTCTAAAAGCACTGGTTGCGTTTGTACTGTTGCCTTTCTTGGTGGGAGCGCCTCTGTGCTTGGTCTTGCTCAGCGACTGGAGCCATATCAATTATCAACTGGTGCTGTTGCCTCACTATCTGCACGCGCTAAGCGACAAAAGAATACTCGGTATCATTCGCCTATCGCTTAAGGCATAACTGTTCTCAGCAAGCGCAACTCGCTAAACTTGCGCTTGCCCTTGGCAAAATAAGCCCACACCACACTGCCATTGTATACGCCCGGCCGCTCGCTAACCCGCAAGCGGGGCTTGGCCGCCTGGCGCTGCTTGCGCCAGTAGCTCAGCTTGCCATAAAAGCTAAAGTGGGCCCGAATAACCGCCAGGAAATTACGAAACTGCCCGGCTGCCAGAAACTTCAGCCCGGCCACGCCGTCGAGCAGCAGACGCTGCAGCATGGCGCTGAATAATTCGCTGGGGGCGGCGTTTTTGTAAAGCAGGGCCAAGCCGTTGCGGAAATTGAGGTAGGTTTTGCGGGGGCTGGTTTTCGGCAAAGTACCTCCGCCCACGTGGTTGACTGCACTGCCGCCGTGGTACCACACCTCGTGGCCGGCGTTCCAGAAGCGCCAGCAGAGGTCGATTTCCTCCATGTGCGCAAAAAATGCTGGCTCCAAACCACCCAAAGCCTGCCAGGCCGAACGGCGCACGAGCAGGCAGGCGCCGCTGGCCCAGGCCACGGGGCGGGAGTCATCGTATTGGCCCTGGTCTTTTTCCAGCGTGTCGAAGAGACGCCCGCGGCAGAAGGGGTAGGCCAGCCGGTCGAGGTAGCCGCCGCCCGCGCCAGCATACTCGAAGTAGGTGGGGTCGGCGTGGGCGAGGATTTTGGGCTGCACGGCCGCGATGCGGGGGCTGGCTTCCAGCAAGCCGCGTAAGGGGCGCAGCCAGCCCAGGGTCACCTCTACATCGGAATTGAGCAGGACGTAAAAGGCACTATCTATCTGCGCCAGCGCTTGGTTGTAGCCCTCGCAAAACCCCAGGTTGCGGTCGAGCAGCAGCAGCTCTACTAAGGGAAAGTCGCGGGCCATCAGCTCAACCGAGTCATCAGTGGAAGCGTTGTCGGCCACAATTACGCGGGCGCCATCGGCGTGGGTGAGCACGCCGGGCAGAAAACGGCGCAGGAAATTGGCCCCGTTCCAGTTCAGAATGACAATGGCGACGTCGGCGCAAGCACCGACTTTGCTAGCGCTAGGCTCCAAAACCACTCAGGTCGAGGCCCGGCACGTTGGGCATCAGGCCACTGGTTTTGCGCTGCAGTTCCTGGCGGGCCAGCTCGGCGGCTTCGTCCAGGGCCTTATTCACGGCGGCCACTACCAGGTCGGCCAGCATGTCGCGGTCTTGGGGCGTGAGCAAGGTTTCGTCGATTTCAAGCTTGAGGATTTTGCGGTGGCCGTTGGCCGTGGCGCGCACCAGGCCGCCGCCCGCTTCGCCAGTAGCGGTAATGTGCTGAATTTCTTGCTGGGCTTGCTGCATTTTGTCTTGCAGCTCTTTCACTTTGCCCATCATACCGGTTAGGTCGAATGCCATAATAGTCAGGTGTCGGTTGTTATTTATAGGTAGTCAGTGTGCTATGAACAAGAGAACGGGCGGAAAGTGCTTAAACCGGCTGATAAATGAGAAATGAAGCTAGACTTGATTAGACGGAAGGTGTTTTCAGGCTTCTTTTCTTGGAATCCTGAGCTGCGCCCGCATCGGTTCACGCCGTTCAACCTTGCATAAGGCCGGAGGTCAAAGACACTTGTGTTTCGCCAAACTCCTCGTAGTTCCAGCGGTGCTGCTCATTTATTTTAAGATTGTAACTGCGCCCGTAGCGATAAACGGCTTGCCGTCTTCGCTGGCTTGCTGAAACCGCCACACGTAGGCCCCAAGCACGGGGGGGCGCCCTTTGATGGTGCCGTCCCAACTAGTACTGCGTTCCGTGCCCCGAAATACTTCCTGTCCATTGCGGTCCACTACTACAAAGGTGTATTTCTGCAGGTAGCGGCCCTTCACCTCCAGTACGTCGTTCAGCCCGTCGCCGTTGGGCGTGAAGGCCGTGGGAATGTTTACAAAGAGCTGCCGCGTCACGGTGGCCAAGTTGGAGTAGCTGAAAACGCCCGCGGGCAGGCCGGCGCCACTAATCTGGAGGCGGTAGCGAAGGGTTTGAAAATCGGTGGGCGGGGTGGCGTCGGTGTAGCTGCTGCCACTCACGGAAACGGTGCTCAGCACCGAGCCATCGGGGCCGAGCCGCTGGAGCACGTAGGTGGCCGGGGAGCTGGGGTCGGGGCCGGTGAAGGGCGTCCAGGCGAGGGCCGCGGTGGCGCCGCTGGGATCGGCGGCGCTGGCCGTGAGCAGGGCTGGGCAGGCTGCCGAACTCTCAGGCGAAACGTTGCCGCACACGTCGGCCAGGCGCACCGAGTAGCAGGGGCGCTGCGCCAGAAGCTCGGCAATGCTGATGGAATCACGCTGCGGTCGGGTGCTGGTTGCCGTCCGAAAATCTTCGGCATTGCCACCGCTGGCCGTGCGGCGGTAGCGCAGGGTGCTGCCCGTAGTCAGGGTTGGGCCATTGGCCAGCAGCGGGGTCAGCTCCACCGCGTTGCGTAGATTAAAGCTGGCAATCAACCGTGGCTGCGCGGGTGGCAGGGCCGATTGCGTGGTAATGGAAACCGGATTGGAAACCGACACGGCTCCTCCGGGCTGGGAGGCGGTTACGCGGTAGGTGTAGGTGGTGCCGCATTCCACGTTGGCGTCTTCCAGGCCGCCATTAATGGTGGTGAAGCCCGCTAGTGGCACTCCGTTGCGGGTTACGCTGTATGTGCTGCCACCGGCGGCATCGTTCAGCAAAAGCTGGTTGCGGTTTTGGGCAGAAGCGCCCGTCAAACTCAGGGTGCAGGCGAGCGGCGAAAAGGCGGAGTCGCGGCGGCAAGGGTCGGTGCGGCGCAGCCGGTAGCAGCCCGCCACCGCGGCGGGAAGGCTGAAGCTGGTGCTGCCAGCGGGAATGCTGGCCACGGTGCGGTAGCCGCCCGGCAGGTTGGCATCGGCCCGCTGCAGGGTGTAGTTGTAGCCAGCGGGCAGCTGGCCAATGTCCAGGGTGGCGGCACCGCCGGGCAGGGGCGCTTGCAGCGTGAGGCGGGTGAGGGCCGGCACCTGAGCCGGCGCAAGCGGGGCAATGGGTTGCGTGGCCGAACCATTGCACACACTGGTGGCTGCATAGCGCCCCGTCACTGTGACGGCCGTGGCGCCAGCGGGCACATTCACTACCGTAGGCTGGTTGCGAACGATGCTTTGAACCGGGCCACCGCCTACTTGCACGGTGTAGCTGTCGTAAGCCGCATCCGTAACGGTAACCAGCGCGGAGGCACTGGGGCAGGGGGCTACTGAGAAAGCTGGAGGGGCAGGGTTAAATACTCGAAAAGTGCGAACGTAATACGTGGAAGGTGGGCCCCCGGTCCCTTGCGCATTCGCCAGCTCTGACACCGTGACCATGCCCACATCTGCAGCTGTAGGTGTGTACTCGTAGTTGAATGGGTTGGGGGGACTGCACGAGGGCAGGAACGTGGTGCCAGTGCCCGGAAGCACCCCGTAGAAAAGGAGTGAGTTGGGAATGTTGCGGCCCGCACACTGCTCAAAGCGCACGCGGCGACCCACGCAAAATGCTTCAACCGGTTGGCCAGTAGCCACGTCGATGGCCGTAAACGTGCAGGCCGGTGGATTGGGGTCAGCGCACGTAGTTTGGGCCTGTGCGGTGCCGAGGCCTAGCCACAGGGCTAGCACCAGTAATGAAAAGCAGCAGTTAATCAACTTCATAAGCAGCACTCCTAACGCTGACAAGGGCGCTATCGCGTCCAAAAAAGCGTAAAATCTGGGTCAGTGTTTTGATGCCTGCGGGCTTTTGGCCCTTGGCCGCGAACATAACCCCGGCCATACTGTACCACTTTGGCAACAACAGGGCGGCCAGAAGCTACGAGCAAGCTCTGCGGCTACACCATTCTTATTGCCAGTCAAACTTACGGACGAAGGCCGCCGCCCGGTGCAGGTCGGGGTAGAGCACCCGGTCCTGGCCCACAAATTTCACTTCTTCGCGGAAGGCAGTCACCACGCGCTCCAGGGCTTCAGAGGAGCGGGCGGGCCGGCGGAAGGCTAAGGCCTGCACGGCCGTAACCAGCTCGATGGCCAGCACCTGCTCCACGTTTTCGATAACGCGGCGGGCCTTGGTAGCGGCGTTGGCGCCCATGCTCACGTGGTCTTCCTGGCCGTTGCTGCTCACAATGCTGTCGACGGAAGCGGGCGTGCACAGCTGCTTGTTCTGGCTCACGATGCCAGCCGCGGTGTACTGCGGAATCATGAGTCCGGAGTTCAGGCCTGGCTCGGCCACCAGGTAAGTGGGTAGGCCGCGCTGGCCCGAAATCAGCTGGTAGGTGCGGCGTTCCGAAATGCTGCCCAGCTCGGCCACGGCCACGGCTAAGTGGTCGAGAGCCAGGGCCAGCGGCTGGCCGTGGAAATTGCCGCCGCTAAGAATCTGGTCGTCGTCGGGGAAGATATTGGGGTTGTCGGTCACGGAGTTGCACTCGGTTTCCACTACTTGGGCCACGTAGGCCAGGGCATCGCGGCTGGCGCCGTGCACCTGGGGCTGGCAGCGGAACGAATACGGGTCCTGCACGGCCAGGCGGGGCTGGGTTTGCAGCTCCGAGCCGGCCAGCAGCTCGCGCAGCCGCCGGGCTACCAGCACCTGCCCGGCGTGCGGTCGGATGCGGTGCAGGTTTTCATGAAACGGGTCGGTGCCGGCGCCAAAGGCTTCCGTCGACAAGGCCCCGATTACATCAGCAGCGGCTGCCAGGCGCTGGGCCCGCAGCACACCATCCACGGCGTAGGCCAGCATAAACTGGGTGCCGTTTAGCAGGGCCAGCCCTTCCTTGGCTTGCAGGGCAAGTGGCGCCCAGCTAAACAGGCTCATGGCATCGGCCGCGCTAAGGCGGTAGCCTTGGTAGTTCACCTCACCCAGCGCCAAAAGCGGCAGGCAGAGATGCGCCAGGGGCGCAAGGTCGCCGCTGGCACCCAGGGAGCCTTGCTCGTACACCACGGGCAGCATTTCGCGGTTGTACATATCGAGCAGGCGCTGGGCGGTGGCTACCTGCACGCCGCTGTGGCCGTAGCTCAGGCTCTGCACTTTCAGGAGCAGCATGAGGCGCACCAGGTTGCCTGGCACCTCGGCGCCGGTGCCGCAGGCGTGCGACATCATCAGGTTTACTTGCAGTTGGGCGCGGGCCTCGGGGGCTATGCTCACATTATAGAGCGAGCCAAACCCGGTGTTGATGCCATAAATCGGCGAGTTGTCGTGGGCCAGGCGCTGGTGCAAATAGTCGTGGCAGTCGCCAATACGAGCTTTGGCTTCGTCGCTCAGGGCAATGGGCCGGCCATCGGCCAGCAGGGTGGCCAACTCAGCCAGGGTGAGGGGCTGAGTGGGCGAAATGGAGTGGGTGGGCATTGAGAAGATGGGTGGGGTGACTGCAAAAATAGACGCATTTGCGGTCGCCGCTTCTCATTCGTCAACACTTAAGTAATAGCACGAGGCCGTGCAAAGCGTTGCCGCGTTGGGCACGATGTGCTCAATCTGTACTCAGCAAAGCATCTGGTGCTGAAAACCACCCCGAACGATTCGTAGTGTCTTGCACCCAAAGGAGTTAATGGCTCTGCTTAAGGTGCCTAAGGTGAAATCTTATATTCATAAATTATCAACATTAATAGGAAATATGTAATCTATTTAATAAATTTAAGAAAGCACACTTGGTTTGACAGCCTTCATCGCCGCACTCATTTTTTCCTAATCACCAAACACTTTAATCATGCAAAAAGCCCACACTTCTTTCGCACTAGCTCTTTCGCTCTTCCTGGCAGTGAGTTGCACCAACAACAAGGACGCTGAGCAAATCGCACCCAGCCTGTCGGCGGAGGCCTCCCAATCGAGTAAGGATGGCATCTTAACCAGCGAGCTCTCGAAGCCCATCGGCATGAGCATCGACCAGAAAAACCAAATTTGGGTAAGCCAAAGCGGCACCGGCAAAAACGACGGCTCGGTGGTGGTAGTGACTCCTAACGGAAGGGTACAAACGGCCTTCACCGGTTTTGGCTCCCAGGTTTTGCCCAATAATGAGCTCGGCGGCCTGGGCCATGTACTGTACCAAGACGGTATGCTTTACGTGCTCGATGGCCTGAACGGCCGGCTGTACATAATAGATGTCTCCTCCTACAAAGCCAAAGATGCCCCGGTACCAGCCAGCTCGCTCAATTTCATCGCCATCAAGCCCTTTGTGCTTTCGCAAAATCTTTCTAACCCTCTCGACTCCAACCTCTACGACCTGACATTTGGTCCCGATGGCCGGCTCTACATCGCCGATGCCGGTGCAAACGCCATCATTAGCGTGAACCTGGCCACCAAGGCGCTGAGCGTGTTCGCTCGCATTCCCAATGCCACGCCTACCATTCAAGCAGTACCGACGGGCATCATCTACGACGGCAGCAAATTCCTAGTGAGCACCCTCACGGGTTTCCCATTTGTTACTGGTCTGGCTAAAGTCCTGCAGATTAGCACGAGTGGCGTCGTGAGCGACTACCGCAGCGGCTTCACGGCGCTCACCAACCTGGCCCCCGCCAAAGGCGACGACCTGCTGGTGACGGAATATGCCCGGTTTGTATTCAGCCCGCCGGTAGTGGGCTGGCAGCCTTCCACCGGGCGTGTCGCCAATGCAGCGGGAACTACAGTCTTGGGCGGCCTCAACGAAATCACCGACATCGAGCGCATCAACCCCAATTTCTATTACGTGCTCAGCACCGCCGAGGGTACCATTCAGAAGCTGAAGTATTAGCCACGGGTGCGTGTACCGCACCTTGTTCTCAAAAGCCCCACGGGCGGCCAACGTTGCGTTGGCTACCCGTGGGGCTTTGGCTTGTCAAGTTGAAATGCGCCGAAGCTATTCCAGGGTCAGCGCCGTTACCACTTCGGTTAGCGGCAGCACCTTTTCCTCGCCGGTTTTCATAATTTTGATTTTGGCCACGCCCGCGGCCAGCTCTTCCGGCCCCAGCACAATAACCAGCGGAATGCCCTTGGCATCGGCGTACTTAAACTGCTTTTGCAGCTTGCTGGCATCCGGGTACAGTTCGCTGGGGATGCCCGCGGCCCGCAGCTGCGCCAGCAGCGGCAGCGCCGCCCGGCCGCTGGCCAAGTCGAAATGCGTGAGCAGGCAGCGGGTGGGAGTCTCGGCCGTGCCGGTGAAGAGGTCGAGCGTTTCGAGGCAGTCGTACAGCCGGTCGACGCCGAAGGAAAAGCCCACGCCCGACACGCCCGGCAGGCCGAAGCTGCCGGTGAGGTTGTCGTAGCGGCCGCCGCCGCTCACGCTGCCCATCAGCACGTTGTTGATTTTTACTTCGAAAATGCAGCCTGTATAATAGGAGAGACCCCGCGCCAGCGTGGGGTCGAACTCCAGGCGGTCGAACTGCTTGAAGCCAGAAGCCGTGAGCAGGTCGCGCACCATGGCCAGCTCGGTGAGGCCGCGGTAAGAGGTCAGGGGCTCGATGGCATCCTCGGCACCACTGGGGCGGGGGCCATCGGGTTCCACCCCGGCCGTGACGAAACCCGCCAGCAGGCGCACCAGCTTCTCCTCGTAGTCGCCGTCCACGGTCAGCAGCTCAAACAAGGTTTCGATGGTGGGTTGGGAAAAACCTCGGCCCAGCAGCTCGTTGGTCACGCCCTCGCGCCCAATCTTGTCTAGCTTGTCGATGGCCACGAACAGGTCCGACTCGCGGCCTTCGCCGCCCAGCGCCTGGTAGATGTTGCGCAGCACCCCGCGGTGGTTGATTTTGATGGTGAAGTCGTCGAGCCCCAGGCCGTTGAGCACCTGCGCCATCATGAGCACAATTTCGGCTTCGCAGAGCAGCGAGTCGGTGCCCACCACGTCGGCGTCACACTGGTAAAACTCGCGGTAGCGACCGCGTTGGGGGCGGTCGGCGCGCCACACGGGCTGCATCTGGTAGCGCTTGAAGGGGAAGGTGAGCGTGCCACGGTTCATGGCCACATAGCGGGCAAAAGGCACGGTGAGGTCGTAGCGCAGGCCTTTTTCGGCTACTTTGGGCAGCAGCGCCTTGCTGCCTACTTCGAGGTCGGCGGCAGTAACGTCCTTGGCGAAGTCGCCGGAGTTAAGGACTTTAAACAGCAGCTGGTCGCCCTCGTCGCCGTACTTGCCAGTGAGCACCGACAGGTTCTCGAGCGTCGGCGTTTCAAGCGGGGCGTAGCCAAACGACTCAAACGTGCGGCGGATAACGTTGAAAATGTGCTGGCGGCGCGCCACCTGGGCCGGCCCGAAGTCGCGGGTGCCCTTGGGAATACTAGGTTTTTGCATGACGGCGCAAAGGTAGTTTTGCATTCGACAGGAACCTTGCGTGGTTCAATTGCGGGAATGCATTCTATGCAAGTGAGTCGGGAGCAGTACCGAAAAAAGGCCAGGCAGCCTACTGCTGCCTGGCCTTTTTCAATTGCCTTGGCCTTGTTCAACTGGCACCGCCAGTCGGAGGGCCGGCACTTATTCCTTCGTAAACGTGAAGGTGGTGCCGCGCTGCTTCATCGTAAAAACAGGCTTGGCTGGGTCAAACTCCATGCTGATATCGTACTGGACGTGCCTAAATACGTCTTTGCTTACCGCCTCAAGCGGGAAGGCGTCTTGGCCGCTGCCCTGGCTCTTGAGGGTCGTGCCCTCTTTGGTTAAGGCAATTTTAAGTCGGTTTTGTGGGCTGGAGTAGTTGCCTACGTAGCGGTCCAGGTCGGCGGCGGCGGGCGTGTAGCCAGTGGCCTGGAGCTCGGGTTTCAGGGCCACCCGGGTGTCGCGGTTGGCCAGGGCCCAGGCCGTGTGGAAAATAAGCTGGTCGCGGCGTACCATGGCCGGAAAATCAATTTTCTCGACATCGTCCGTCTCTTTGTGGTACTCGGGGTGTTGGCCGCTCGTGTAGAAGATGATGGGCACGTTGCGCCGGGCGAAGTTGTAGTGGTCGGAGCGGTAGTAGATGCGCTCGGGGTCTTTGGGGTCGTTGTATTTATAGTCCAGCGCAATAGGGTTGTACTGCTGGTTGGTGGCTTCGCTCAGGGTGTGCAGCTCCTGCGAGAGCCGGTCGTCGCCCACCACGTACACGTAGTCGCCCTTGCCCATGTGCAGTGAATCCACCCGGCCTACCATATCAATATTGAGGTTGGTGACCGTGTTGGCAATCGGGAAAATGGGGTTTTCAGTGTAGTACTGCGAGCCCAGCAAGCCCTCTTCCTCGCCGGTATTGGCCAGAAACAGAATGCTGCGGCGCGGGCCGTGGCCATCTTTCTTGGCCTGGCTGAAAGCACGGGCCATGGCCAGCACGCTCACCGTGCCCGAGCCATCGTCGTCGGCGCCGTTGAACGCCACACCGTTTTTCACGCCCAAGTGGTCATAATGGGCCGATACCACCAGCACCTCGTCCTTTTTGTCGGTGCCTTCGAGGTAGCCCAGCACATTTTCGGTGGTGAATACTTCGTCTTTCATCACCAGTTGCACGGTAGCCGCGGCGGGCTTGAAAGTGGAAGGGATGGCTTTGCCGGCTTTCGCCACGGCTTTCCGGTACTGCTCAAGCCCGGCCGGAGTGGTGCCCAGCAGCTTGGCGCCATATTCCGGCGAGGCCAGCACAAAGTTGAGACCCGGCCGTTTTTTCTTGCCCACAAAAGTCAGTTGTTCTCCGCTAAGGACGGGTGCGAAGCCGGTCGGCACTTTGGCAAACGCCTCGGCCGTGGGCAATATCATGGTCACCGAACGAGCCCCCATTGGGACAATGCTGGCTGTGCGCGCTGTCAGGGCTCCTATCTCCAGACTGGCGTAGCGGCTGGGCTTGCCATCGGCGCCGAGCAACGATTTTCCTTTGGCATCCAGCGGCTCGCCCAGCAGCAGCACCACGTCCTTCCCTTTGTAGTCAGCAGCGCTGGTAAAGTCCGAGTACTTGTCATCCTTGATGCCGTAGCCAATGAAAACGGGCTTCACCGCAGTGGGCGCAGCAAAGGTGCCGTCGACGAGGATGGGGTAAAAATCTTTGTTGGCCTGGTAGGTTTTGCCGCCCACTTTGACCGTGGAAGCCCCCGCATCCAGCAAACTCCGGTTCATGTCGAAATGCTGCAGGTAAGCATTGTCAGAGCTGGGCACTGGCCCGGTCAGGCCATATTCTGTAAAGGCTTTGGCCAAGTAATCGGCAGCCATCTTTTGACCTTTCTTGCCAGTTTCGCGGCCCTCATACTCATCCGAAGCCAGGATGTCGAGGTCTTTCTTCAACCCCTCGGCTGTGATGGTGGCGGCGTAGGGCACCGACCAATCGGTGGCTACGTCCGGAACTGCTGCAGCTTCAATCTGCCGGCCTTTTTTGGTTTTGATTTTTACTTTACTGGGAGTGGGCGTTTGAGCGGCCACGGCCCCAGCCGCCAGCAGCAGCACGGCGGTTAATGAGGAGAGTTTATTCATTCAAAAGCGTTATGAAAACAGTGAGTGATAAATTCGTTTTGGAGTGGTCTGCGCCACGGATGCTCAATAATGATTTAAACTTCACGCAGATAATCAGAGCTATAAATTAAAGAAATTTTTATTTAAAAAATTAATATTATACAATATAACTAGCACTTCTTGGCTTCAGCTTAAACCAAGCCATACAGGTGTACTTGAGCAATTAGGCGAATTTATATAGGTAAAACTTTGATTATCAACCGGTAATTGACTCATAAAAGGATAAGCCCCGCTGCCTTAGAGTAGGCAGCGGGGCTTCTTGCAGAAAAAAGAAAGGAAGGATGTTTTTGCAGAAAGGAGATGAGAAAAGCGCGGTGTAGTTTTATTTCAGGAGTGAGCTAGCTTAGCCGCCGAACCCGCCGCCGCCCTGGGGAGCAGCTTCGATGCGGCCGGGCTTGGCCTTGCTGGCGCCGATGTACCAGGTGAAGCCCATCCAGCCCACACGGGTTTCGTCTTTGTTGTAGCGGGAGCTGCGGAGCACGTCGGTCTCCACTTCGCCGCGGTAGCGCTGGGTATTGAGGAGGTCGGATACGCGCAGAGTAAGGGCGGCGCGGTCGGAGAACAAGCGCTGGCGCAGGGCCACGTCCATCTGCCCCTGGGCTAGCTGCCGGCCTTGCACCGTGAGCTGGGCCGAGCGGAGATTGCCGCTCACCTGCACATCCAGCGTGGGGCGGATGGTGAAGTTGTTGGTGAGGCGCACGTTGCCGACCAGGGCCTGGCGGTTGTTGCCGAAGCTGTTGTTGGCAATCTCGGCCCGGTATAGCGAGGTGCTGGCATTCATGCGCCACCACTTGGCCAGGGGCTGGTTGAGGCTGAACTCGACGCCTAGGTTGGTGGTGCGGCCCAGGTTTTCGTAGGTCTCGGCCGTAACCAGGCCGGCGTTGGGGCCCGCCAAACGGGTAGCCAGGGTGTCAACGTTGCGGATGCGCTGGATGGCGTCGGTGGTGATGCGGGCAAACACCGTGCTGGTCAGAGTGCCCTGGCCCAGGTTCAGCTGGTGGCCCAGCTCCATGTTATGGCTGAACTCGGCCCGGAGGCGGGCATTGCCGAGGCGGTAGCTGCGCGGGTCCTGGTAGATGGCCAGGGGCAGCTGCTGCATAAAGTTGGGCCGGTTTAGGCGCCGGGCGTAGCTCAGCTGCAGGCGGTTCTGGCCGGGCTCCTTGCCAAACTCGCGGTTCAGCGTGGCCGAGGGGAAGAAGTTCAGGTAGTCTTGGTTCAGGCTGCCGCGCTGCTCTATGCCCGCGCCGCCCTGAATGGTGCCGTTCACGATGGTATATTCGGTGCGGAGGCCGGCTTGGGCACTCCACTTTTCATTGAGGGGGCGTTGCACGGTCACGTAGGCAGCGGGTACCACTTGCTCAAACGTGTAGTCGAGGGAGCGATTGGGGTCGCTCTGGAAATCATCGGGGCGGGTTTCGCTGGTGGTGTACCCAAACCTGTTGGAGCCGCGGTTGTCCTGGCGCTCCACTTTCACGCCCATTTCCATGCGGCCTTTGCCCGCGAAGGGGTGCGTGTAGTCAACCTGACCAAACTGGATGTTGCCCAGTAGATTAAGCTGCTGGCGGGTGCCGGGCTGGGCTACCTGCGGCGAGCCGGCCTCGGCAAACTGCCGCTGCACCACCGGCACATTGGCATCAATCACCACCCCGCCAAAGTTGGCGGTCAGCTCGCGGCCTTTGTGCTCGGCAAACGTGCGGCGGTAGTTGCCGTCGTAGTTCAGGATATTCACTTTCACGTCGAGGTCCTGGCGGCCCCGGGCCCGCTGCACCGCGCCATTGCCCGTCTGCTGGGTTAGAATTTGGCTTTCGCCTTCCAGGTTCTGCTCCGTACCGGGCGATACGTTAAAGCTGAGGCTCTGCTCCTTGGGCAGGTCCAGCGCCACGCCCACTCGCAGCGAGTGGTTGCGGTGCACCTCGTTGCCGGTGCCGGCCTGGGTGGTGCGCACGGTTTCGCGGGCCGAGCCTTCGCCTATCAGCGCGGTTTGGGCCGAGCGGCTGTTGCTCCAATAGGTCACGTCGCGGCCATTGTAGCCCGCCGTCCAGGTGGCTTTGCCTTGCTTGCGGCTTAGGTTGAGGTTGCCGCTGTACTTGTCGCGGGTGCCAATGTTGAAGGCCGCGGTGCCGTTGGTGCCGTTTTTGGTTTCTTTCTTAGTGATGAGGTTGATAACTCCGCCGCCGCCCGAAGCGTCGTACTTGGCCGAGGGGTTGGTGATTACCTCCACTTGGGCAATGCGCGAAGCCGGAATCTGGTCGAGCCGGGGGCCGCCCGCCCCGCCATTGCCTACGCCAGCGGGCTTGCCATCAATCAGGATGGTGATGTTCGACGAGCCGCGCATGCTCACGGCGCCGTTCACGTCCACGCTCACCGAGGGCACATTTTGCAGCACATTGGCCGCGGTGCCGCCCACGCTGCCCAGGTCTTTTTCCACGTTGATGACCCGCTTGCCGAGCTCTTCTACCACCGTGGCTTTCTCGCCCGTCACCACCACTTCGCTAAGCTTGGTGGCCGAGGCGGCGGTCATCTTCAGCCCCATCAATTCTACCGAAGGCGCGGCCTCCGTGAGGGTGAAGCGGCGGCGCAAGGGCTTGTAGTTCAAGTCCTGTACCCGCATCAAGTAGGTGCCCACCGGGAGGGAAACCGCTTTAAAAGTGCCCTGCTCGGTGGTTTGAGCCACGGCCACAAAGCTTGAATCGGCGGCGCGGAGCAGCAGAACATCGGAGAAAGGAACGGGCTGGCCGGTGCTTTCTTCGACCAGGCTGCCCCGCACGATGCCGGGGCCGGCGGTTTGGGCAGCGGCACCCAAGGGTAGAAGCACTGTGGCAATGGCCCATCCACGCAGGGCGCGACCAAAGCGGTTGAGTGTGAAGGAGGTGAATGAGACTTTCATGGTGCAGAGGTAAGGTGTGGGGCGGGCGAGGGTTGGCTTAGGCAGTCCAGCGGCCGCGGTTCCGCTGGGGAGGTAAGCTTGCCATCGCCCTAACTCCGGTGAGTGAAGTTTTTTGTAGCTGGGTAGCGGGCCATCTCTGGTACACGCTAAGCTCAGCTACTGGGTGAAGTACAGAACAAAAGTAAAGCAGGTACTTTGTAAAACAAGGTACTGTTTCAAAATATTTTCACCTATCTGAACGATTAATTCTTTAAACAATTGATTATGAGTGAGTAGAGCTGATGAAAAATTTTCTGGAATTTGTCCAGGCAGCCTAGTCGCATCGATTCCGGCCTTGGTGCTCGGTTATTCAGATGCGCCGATAATTATACCGGTTGCCTGAGCCGACAAGTTTTTTAGTCACAAATAGAAAAAGCCCCAGCGGTTAGGCTGGGGCTTTTTTCTCTGTGCCATTGGACATGCGGCCAGCGCACGTGAGCCGGTTGCTACTTCCGCTTGAGGGGCGGACGGGGCTTTGCTTTGGGTTTCTCGCTGGCGCCATCCACGGCCAAGCCGTTGCGATAAGTCACAGACCGCGCCTCGGTTGTGCCATCTTCTCTGAAGTAAGTCCAGACGCCGCTTTGCTTACCGTTGCGGTACTGGCCGCTCACGGCCGCGGTGCCATCTTCCCGAAACTCACGGAAGGGGCCCAGGAGCACGTTGCGCACGTAAGTAGTCTCCTTCTGCAGCTTGCCCGAAGGATAATATTCCTGCGCGACACCCGAAGAAAATCCATTTAGGTAAGGCTGTCGGCTGTGCACCTGGCCATTTTCATAGTACGTAATCCGGTCGCCAAGTAAGCGCCCGCTGGGGCCGTACACTTCAGTTTTGCGCGGGGTTTTGCCATCGGGGTAAAACTCCTTCCACGTGCCGGCGGGCCGGTTATTTTTATAGGTTTCTTCGGCCTGGGCCAACTGCCCGGTGGCGTCGAAGTAGCGCGTGATTTTGCGGTCGCGGCCGCTGTTGCTGTATTCGATGTCCTCGTGCAGGTTACCGTTCTCAAAGTATTCGAGGGCGTGGCCGGTGGGCACCCCGTTGCGATAGGTCATCTTGGTTTTAATCTGGCCGCTTTCGTAGTAGCTGGTGGCAGGGCCGTCGAGGTTGTTGGTGCCCGTGATTGGGGCCACGCGCTTGGTCAGGTCGTCGCCGAGGGTGTTTTTCACTGGGCGCTGCACCAGCGGAGCGGGCACGTAGGTGCTTTCGGTTTGCAGCTTGCCGCTTTGGTAGTAGCTGCGGTAGCGCCCGCGGCCGTTCTTATCGGCCAGCACTTCCACTTCTATCTGGCTGTTGGGATAGTACGTTTTGTACGGTCCCGACAGCAGCCCGCGCGTGAAGCTGCCTTCGCTTTGCACCACGCCATTGGGGTAGTAAAACTTCACCGCGCCGTTGGGCTGCCCGTCCACGTAGTTGACTTCGGCCTGGGTCTTGCCGTCGGGGTACAGGGCTTTGAGCGCGCCGTTGGGCTGGCCTTTGGCTAGGGTGGTGCGCAGCTTCACTTCCCCGCTGGGGTGGTAAAACGTCAGTTCGCCGTTGGGCTCGTCGTCTTCGAACATCCCTTCCTGGGCCACCTTGCCGTTGTCGTAATACGTTTTGAAGGGTCCCTGACGGATGCCGTCGCGGTAAGTGGTTTCCAGCCGCCGGTTGCCGGTCGGGTGAAACTCCACGTAGGCCGAGTCGCGCTTGCCCTGCCGGAAACTAGTCTGCTGCTCCAGCTTGCCCGAGCGATAGAACCGGCGGTAGGTACCCTGCGGCACTGTGTCGGCCGCCACCAGCGCGGTGTACACCTCGCGCTTGTTCACTTTAGTAGAATCGTAAAACGTCACAAACCGGCGCAGCTTTTGGCCGTGCGAAGGCAGCGCAAGCATCAACAGAAAAAAAGGCACTAGGTATTTCATAGGCGCAAGAACGCAGAAAATGGGTTTTCCGTGCGATGGGAGGGTAGTATGAAAAATCAAGCCAAAAAAAGCCCCACCGTTTACCGATGGGGCTTCTCTAGCTAATGGGCGTCCAGAAGTCCGCTTACAGCCGCTCTACTACAATGGCGCTGGCACCGCCGCCGCCGTTGCAAATGCCGCTCACGCCGATTTTGCCGCCTTCGTTTTTCAGCACGTTCATCAGTGTGGTCACAATGCGCGCACCGGAAGCGCCCAGCGGGTGGCCCAGGCTCACGGCACCGCCGTACAGGTTCACCTTCGAGCCTTCCAGGTTCAGCAGCTGGTTGTTAGCCAGGCTTACTACCGAAAAAGCTTCGTTGATTTCGTAGAAGTCTACGTCAGCGGCCGTCTTGCCAGCGTTTTTCAACGCCTTCGGGATGGCCAGGGCGGGCGAAGTGGTGAACCACTCCGGCGCCTGCTCGGCATCGGCGAAGCCTAGAATGCGGCCAATAGGAGTGAGGCCCAGGGCATCAGCCTTCTCGCGGCTCATCAGCAGAATAGCGGCTGCACCATCGTTCAGGGTAGAGGCATTGGCTGCCGTCACGGTGCCGCCTTCCTTGATGAAGGCCGGCTTCAGGCCGGGCACCTTCGTGAAGTCAACTTTGAGGTACTCCTCGTCGTCCTCAATCACTGTGATTTTGCCGCGGCTTTCGATGGTTACGGGGATAATTTCGTCCTTCTTCTTGCCAGCCTTGGCGGCTGCGGCACTGCGGGTGTAGCTCTCGATGGCGAAAGCGTCCTGCTGCTCGCGAGTGAAGCCCATTTCTTTGGCCGTGTTCTCGGCGGCGTTGCCCATGGCGTAGTCGTGGTACGGGTCCCAGAGGCCGTCGCGCACCAGGCCGTCAATCATTTGACCGTGGCCGTATTTCGCGCCGAAACGGGCTTTGTCGAGGTAGTAAGGCACGTTGCTCATGCTTTCCATGCCACCGGCCAGTACCACGTCCGATTGCCCTAGCATGATGGCTTGGGCAGCAAACATGATGGCCTTGGTGCCCGAAGCACATACTTTGTTCACGGTGGTGCACTCCACGGTGTCGGGGAGGCCGGCTTTCTTGGCGGCCTGGCGGGCCGGAGCCTGACCCAGGTTGGCCGAAATAACGTTGCCCATAATCACCTGCTCTACTTCCGAGGGGTCTACGCCGCCTCTTTCGAGGGCTCCTTTTAAGGCAATGGCGCCAAGCTCCGTGGCCGACAGTGACGACAACGCCCCGCCAAACGAGCCAATCGGCGTGCGGACGGCAGATATGATGACAACTTCTTTGGTTTGCATACGAGGTATGGTAATGGTGTTGAGTGGGAGGTTGAACCAGGCCGCAAAAGTACGGATTTACAACCCCCGAAACGGTTCTCTGCCTAACAGTCGTTCGGAAAGTTTAGTTGACTCCGCAACTCGCTTATTACCAAAGCCAAGCTACCAAGTGGGTTTGCTGGGGTCGGGCTTTTGAGCCGCGGGCCGCGTCAGCTGCTGCAGGTATTGCTGCTCCTGGGCCCGTAAGGTTTCCAGTAGCTGGCGAGCCTGGGCCGGGGTAAGGTTCATGGCTTCCAGCCGCTCACGCTGGGTTTGGAGGCTGGCATCGTCTCCGGTAGCGGCGTCGGTGCCGGCGCGGTTGTTGCGGCCATTACCAGCCGCCCCAGCCGCCGCGCTGCTGCGGTCAAGGCCTCGCTGACTGCCCGGGGCATCGCCGCTGGCTATGGGCTGTGGCGTGCCAGTGCCCGGCGCCCGGCCACTCCGCGCTGCCGTGCCGGGTGCCCCATCGGCCTGCTGGTTGTCGGGTTGGCCACCCGCATCGGGTCGGCGTTCGGGCGGCGTGGTGGGCGAAGGCGGTGCCGGTTTGGGGTCGTTGATTTCGCCCTGGCGGTTGGAGCCGGGTTTTTCAGCAGGTTGGTTCGGCTCGCTTCCGTTTTTTTCAGGTGAAGCCGGTTTAGTGGCGTTGGGCTGAGATGCAGGGGGAGGGGCCGGGGCCGGAATCTTGGGGCTGTTGGGTTTGCGAGCCAAGTAATCGCTCAATACTTCATAATCGTAGCGGGCTCCGCTGTTTTTGGGGTCAAGCAGCAAGGCCCGCCGTAGCAGCGTAAGGGCCTCCGCTATTTCGCCCTGCTGAGCCGCTAGCACGGCCAATTGCTGATGCGCTACGCTGCTCAGCGGTGCAGGGCTTTCAGTCAGCAGCCGGCCGTAGGCAGTCTGGGCGGGGGCAAGCTGCCCGGCCCGGGTTTGGGCATGCGCCAAATTCAATACTAGGCGTGGGTCGGCGTCAGCGCGCGCCTTGGCCAGCAGGGCCGCCTCAAAAGCCGCAGCAGCACGGGGGGCATCGCCCTGTTGATAGGCAGCGGTACCGGTTGCCACGGCCGAATTACGGTCGTGCACCCAAGTCAGTAGCTGCCACGAAGGCGCCCCTGCGGCCAGTAAAAAAAGCACGAGGTACTTCATGGCCGAATGATAGTAACGGTGAGCGCAATATCGAGGGCCAACAACAGTAGCGCTGCGGCCAGGGGGTAGCGGTAGCGGTTGTCGGCCACGGCCACGGTACGCACCTGTTCGGCCGCGCCTTGCATGGTTTGCAGCGACTGCAACAGCCGCCCAACCCCGTTTTGCTGGTTGTTCAGCTCTACGTATTGCCCACCGGTTTGGGCCGAAAGCTGGAGCAATAGGGCTTCCTGCAGCTGGCTTTGCACCACTTGCCCTTGGGCATCTTTTACAAACCCACCCCCTTTTTTGGGAATGGCTGCACCTTCGGCTGTGCCTACCCCTACAGTGTAGACCCGTGCGCCCAAACGCGCCAGCCCTTGTAGTACTGGGTCTAGGTTCTCGCCAAAGTCCTCGCCGTCGCTCACCACCACCAGGGCTGTGGCGCGTGGTACTGGTCCGGCTGCCACTGCATTTGGAGCCGGAGGGGGAGGGGCAGGCGCCAGGCGGCTTAGCACCAGCTCCAGCGGAGCACGCAGGGTAGTGGGGCCACTCGGCAGCAAGTTGGTACGCAGCGTGCTGAGAAAGACCTGCACTGCTTCCTGGTCATACGTAAGGGGGCATTGCACCACCGCTTCAGCCCCAAACACTACCAGCCCCAGCCGGTCGGCCGGGAACTGGGCTACAAGTTGCTGCAGTTCGGCCTGCGCGCGCAGCAAGCGGCTGGGGGCTACGTCGGTTGCATCCATAGAGCGCGACACGTCCACCAGCAGCCACAAATCTTTGCCAGCCGTTCGCACGGGCTGCTGGCTTACGCCCAGCGCCGGCCCCAGCGCGGCCACCAGTAGCAGCGCGCCTGCCAGCACCCGCAGCACCAGCTTCCAGCCCCGGTGCCGGGGGCGGCTGCCCAGGGCCCGGCCCAGGCGTACCACGCGCCGCCAATGGCTCGCCAGCAGCAACAGGCCAATTAGTACGACCAGCCCGACGGCGACGAAATTAGGATATGCCCAGGTTAACAATAGAGGAACAAGTAAATAGCAAAACACAAAGAACTCGCCCGGCCGTTGGTTTCTTCGAATTCGAAGTCTCAAAGATAATTTTTTTGGCCAAAGGGTGGGTTTTTGAGTTCCGCCCGTATATTTGCACCCGCTTCGGACGGAAGCGGAACCGACCTGGAGAGGTGGGTGAGTGGCTGAAACCAGTAGTTTGCTAAACTGCCGTAGCTCTAAAGGTTACCGGGGGTTCGAATCCCCCCCTCTCCACTATAATGTTGGGTTGCGAAAGCTTCCCGCTGGGGCTCCACCCAGTAGGTAGCACTCTAAGCTCAACATTATTTTTTTCGGGGTGTAGCGTAGCCCGGTATCGCGCCTGCTTTGGGAGCAGGAGGTCGTAGGTTCGAATCCTGCCACCCCGACATTTGTTTACCCCGTTTCGACCCCGTAGCTCAGCTGGATAGAGCAACTACCTTCTAAGTAGTCGGTCTTTGGTTCGAATCCAAACGGGGCCACAAAAAAGAGCCTTGGCATAATGTCAAGGCTCTTTTTTGCTTCTGGGGGGACGGTCTAGGGGACAATGAATTAATTCTCTCAATTAACTAAGCTGCATGGATTGCTATTGTAGCACCAAAAATCCCCTTAACCTTACTCCCTAATTTATCTACTCCCAATGTCGATACCCATAGAAGCCGCGTTAAAGCCGCTTTTTGCTAGCTTGAAAAGGCTTCATATTGGTGAATACCTTCATACAAAAGATTTTGAGCTTCACGCGCTTGAAGAAGGGCTGGATGACCTGTGGAAAGTCTGCATGAAGGAGGTGTACAGTAAAAAGAAGTTTATAGCACTAGGGTTCGGTGTTGAGATAGAAGACCATGAGGAAGGGCTTATGTATGCGATGAGTGTGTGGTACACCAAACGGCCAGATACATTTCACCACTTAATACTGCCAATACTGACCAGGTTTGCGGAATGGACGCCAACAAAAGTTGATTATACATCTGTTCTGCTACGTCTTGAAGCATTACAGGTGGAAAGCAAAGCGCTTGACCAGTTTGCACAATCCTACGCAATGATTCAAGAAGGCAAGCCCGGTGAATTTAAACAGGAACGGCCAGAGCTAAAGAAGAGCGAGGTTGACAGCAAAACGAATACAGAGGCAACTCTCCAGGTCGCTCCCGTGAATACCAAAATAAAAAGAGTCTTTATTAGCCATGCCTCCAAAGACGTAAAGTATGTGGAGGAGCTAATCGACTTGCTTAAACTGATTGGATTACAGAAAAATCAGATTTTTTGCACGTCTGTTCCTGGCTATGGCATTCCCCTAGGCGCAAACTTTCTTTCGGAGATTAAGGACCAAATAAGCAACGAGGTCCTAGTCCTGTTTGTGTTCACTTCAAACTTCTATGCCAGCCACGTATGCTTAGCCGAACTGGGAGCTGCCTGGGTCCTGTCGAAGGAACATGTGCCGATTGTAGTGCCTCCCTTTGGGTTCGGAGATATAAAGGGTGTGTTGCCTAACACGCAAGGAATGATAATTAATGATGAATTACAAGTAAATGAGCTAGCTAGAAAGATAGAATCCTTGTTCGGCCTAGCAAGTCATTCGGTGAACGACGATTGGGAGCGGAGTCGCAAGCGGATAATTGAGCGGATAAACCATAGCATCGCCCAAGATGCCGTTGCGAGAGCGTTTTCTGAAGGTAGCGCGAAGCCTCATGAATGACGAAGCGCGTAGTTTAGGTACTCCTCAAATCGCTTGCTACCTCTTACCGACGGATTGAATTTTTTATGCCCTTCTTCTACCGTGTTTTTCGACACCCGCCCGGTGAAGATCTGTCGCTGACCCTTGCGCTTCCCGAAGGTACAGAACCGATTTACCTACCGGCCAATTGGCATACCAGAGAAGATGCTGCTGCCGTGCTTGCCCAGCGCTACCCGGAGGGCTTGTCGAATCACGGCAGGCAATACCTCTTTAATCGATTTTACAGTATAAATGACCAATGGGGAGAAAACTACACTAGTCACATCCCCCTTGTGGAACTGGTCTTCGAACTAACGCGGCTTGCTCAATTTCCTGAGCGCCGGTCCCGCTTTGCCGCATTCTTTGGTTGTGAAACGCTGGAAGATGCGCAGCGATTTCGGGCAGAGCGTTGTAATGGACAAGGCATCATATGCTTGGTTTCCTGTGAGCAATACTTCCGTGCTGATATGAATTCCCTGTCTTTAGGGGCGGGAATCCCCAGTGCTTTTGTGCTATCGGAGCGGTACTGGCGCGGTGAGGCCGGCCCTAATCCTTTTTGGGAAATACTCATGCAGGGACCCGTTTCCATCTTAGAGCAAATAGACCCAGCCCCACGGGCCAAGTAATTCATTCGTCGCCTTTCACTTTATATATGAGCATCCTAACCGACCACTTGAACCGATTTTCGGGCGCCCAACCTGGCGAACGTCAGTATGAAGAACTAATCAATAAATGTGAGGCTTTGCGCTACAATCATCAACAACCCAGGGCGCTATTGATAGGTAGTGAAATTTTAGCAAGCATTGAAGCTTTTTTAACCGAACGTAACACAAAGCCCATGACGCTGCAAAGTGCTGGTTTTGGAGCCGGAAGGAATATTCCGATAATAATAGACGAAGACAACCCATTAGGAGTAATGGTGTTGGTTGAGGGCTAACTTTTGACAAGGTATGCCCATCGAAAGAGGCTTGTAAACACGCTTTGAATCTTGGTCAACCGTCTTGCAATGCTGCGCTTGTTCTCGCTAGACGAGGGGCGTCGACTATGATTTGAGATGCCTAAATCCTAATCTATTCTTGGTCTATGCCTATGCCTAGCATTTTCCCGTACGCCGTTAAAACTCTTATACGCACTCTGTTCACACTAATTGCACAATTTAGCTAGGGCTTATTTGCCGAAAACATGCGTAGTTTCGACGGGTTCAGCCATGGGTGTCTGGTTTACGTCTCAAAAGGATTAGCCTAGGTGCACAGCAGCAAGTACACACGATAGGTAAAATGGGCAGCATCCCAGAAAAGCAGGGCCTACGAAGCCTCTCAGCGCTTTACAGCAACGCAACACTCAGAGGAATTCTAAGTGAGGGAAGCTTGTGCTCCATCAAGGCTAGGGTTAGCAAACATAAAGGTGTTTTAACTGACTCTGAAGACGCTATTAGCTTCGGCTTCCTAATGTCAGCTCTGTACAACACAATGAGCACGAGCTACTGCAACGAGTACGTATATAAGAATTCGATTTTAAATAAATTAATTCTAAAGCACTATCGCTTACATACGACCACACTGCTGAATGAATTTAAGATAGGTAAGTCTATTGCCGACCTTATTTTAATTAATGGCGAGGTCAAGCTTTTCGAATTGAAAACAGAGTTAGACACGCTTTTACGTCTGGAAGCACAGCTGGAAGACTACAGAAAAGTAGTAGAAAAAGTGTATATCGTTGTTAGTTACAAGCATATAGATTCAATTAAAAATCGATACAAAGACACTTCATTTGGAATTATAGAATTAACCAAAGAACTGGAATTGGGAATTCACAAGGAAGCAGAGACTGATAAATCCGGTTTTGACCACACGGTATTGTTTAAGTTACTGCGAAAGAAAGAGTATGAATCTATCATTGAGGAGGCCTTTGGCACTGTTCCTCAAGTCCCAAATACCGGACGTTTCGCTGCCTGTCTTGAGCTTTTGAAAGACATCGAGACGACCGAGTTTCAACGCCTTGTTTTTAAAGAACTAAAAAAACGAAAAGTAAGCGAGCCTGATTTGCTCCTTAGCTCCAACACCCCTGAAGAGCTTAGATTTCTTTGTCATTCAATGGACTTAAAGCCCAGCCAGTATCGCGTACTGTTTAATTTGCTAAGTCAGACTCTATAGCATGTATCTACCCTACCTACGCGGCAAACAATTTGAGTTGCTGGCCTTGCGCGAGTCCATTAACCTTATGGCGCGAAAATCGGACAAAATTTCGCCCATCATCGAGCCAGTAAAAAAAGTATCCGCTTCTTTGGAGCGGTGCATGGCAGATTTAGCTAACGCTAATATCAACTTTAGCATCATTTTAAATCCAGCGGTAGGGGAGCTACAAAAGGATTATCATGTCATTCTTAACGCTATAAAGTCGTCAATATATGGATATGAGAACTTCCAGTTAGCGTTTCTAATCGATTCTGAAGCTTCCTGGCAACGCCTTGCATACATAATGCAAGTTGTAGACTTTCCTTTTGGCGGAATTACGCTGATTCATAATCTTGAATTTAAGGACGTAAAGGACAGACTAAAAAATGTCAGGAATGTTAAATTTAATCTAATCAATTACGGGGCCACGAGCAGAAGATATCATCGCAACTTTTCGGATAGCACGAAGATTTCCTTAGATGATTATTTCAAATCCAAAGCCAGAAATTCTGAATACAGTAAAGTAGAAGACGAGATTTTCTCGGATGAATACAAATTCTTTTCAGATGAGGGATTTAATGGCTTCTCTGACTATTTAACCCTTGGTTCGGTTTATTCGGATGCTGGTTTTCTACCCTATGCGGTTGCCATACACTTAACTTACCTCGGGCCTGAGGAAGTGATAAAAGTGAGGCATTTCGTCTGTGATTCGACCGAAGACAACACCGACACTGCTGGAAAATTCAAAGAGGCGCTGCATAAATTGATTACTTGGCTTTACGATAATCATCATTCAACTGCAGCAGTTGAAGAATTTAAACAGTTGCACTTAAATGAGCACTTCCCTGGTCTAGGTATAATCAAGAAGCTATCAATACAAAATCACCTGCAATTACTGTTGAGGTTGTTATAAATTATGCGGTGTTGTGGTGATTGTTTTTCGAGCTTATACATAAAGCCCATTATTCACGCTTTCTCTACAGGGTTGGGGTCGTGTGATTTCTGTTTGAGCCAAAACGTTTATTTGTGTGACCCTCGAGAAATAATACCGCAGTTTAGAAGCTTGGTGGACCTGTATGTGCCCGCTGAAGCAGCTGCGTCGGCAGGGTACAGTTTGGATGGATTGGGCGGGTCAATTGGGCCCCTAAGTGAAAGACTGCTGATTGATTTTGGTCCTTTATTGTTTAATACCGAGGACCCAATCAAAGTGCAAAAGTTGCTTGAAGCTATTTTTGAGGAAGAGCTTGCCGATTACCGTGTGGTTTTCTCAGAGGTGGTGTTGTTTGAGCACCTTTGCGATTTTTCGGCTTATGAAGATTACCATAAACTCGCAACAGAGTGGGAAAACTTTGTTAACGAAATCAAAAATCAAAATAGGTTTCACCTGTCCAGTCAAGTAAATCTAAAGGCAATTGAGCGATTACTTGGCAACCATGTAAAACACTACCCGGCAGGCAAAATATTTTATAGGGGCCGAATATCTGAAAGCAATGGGTACGTAAAAGAGGAAATGGGGAATCCTCCTTCTGCATCAGCAAGACCAGGACGGGCAAACCCCGCTGGTATATCCTATCTATATCTTGCCGAGGGCATTGCCACTACCTTGTATGAGACAAGAGCAGCTCTCTTTGATTATGTAAGTATTGGGGAATTCACTGCCAATCAGGAAATCAGAGTAATCAATCTAAGAGAGCCTCAGATTTATGACCCTTTGCAATTAGCGGAAGCAGAAAGGTTAAAGGACTTCTTACTGCATTTGCCTTTTCTTCAAATTTTAGAAAAAGAACTTTCCAAGCCTGTGAGGCGGAGTGACAACGAGTTGGACTATTTGCCTACTCAGTACTTATCTGAGTTCATTAAGTCGTTGGGTTATGACGGTGTGGAGTATAGAAGCTCTCTTAACCCAAGCGGTTATAATGTTGCTATTTTTAATCCAGAGAAGTTTGAGTGTAAGAAGGCGTATGTGCACGAAATACACAAAATCTCATTTTCTCATTCCAAGCTGTAACTCTCGTTAGCCTTATGATATTAAGGCCGCCATTCCAGAGTTAATAGCTTAACAACAGATTGCTGTTGGCTCGCCGCATAGCAGCAATCTGTTAAAAATCTACATCAAAACTCGGCACCGGATAATGAACACATCCGCAACCCTCACGCCTTCACCAGAACTATTGCAGAAACTAGTGTCGTCTCCTCTGTAAGATGTACTGGCCTGTTGCACCTCGACCTGCAGCGAATCATTGCTACAGGTTGAGGCACTCGGCTCAATCCTCAACTCGCTCAGAGATGAGATGGCGCAGCTGACACCCCAACTTAAGGAACGGCTTTGACAAGTTGGCTAGTAGTCAAGGCCGGCACGAACCGGCGCGCTGGGCGGCGCACCTCAGCCGGGCGGGCCGAAGGCGCCGGGGCGGGCACGTCCCATTCGGCCCACGTGGCCGGTGCTTCGGGCAAGGCCCGTAGCGGGGCAGGAGCGGGGCGCGGCGTAGCCGGGCCAAACACCCGGTCGAACTCATTAACGAGCGTGGTATCCAGAATCTTGGCGTACACCTTTTCGGTCATGGTCACCGAGCTGTGCCCCAAAAACTTGCTCACCACTTCCATGCGAATGCCCCGGTTGAGCATCAGCACCCCGGCCGTTTTGCGCCCGACGTGGCTCGTCATTTTCTCGGGGGCAATGCCGCAGAGTTCGCCCACCTGCTTTAAGTAGCGGTTGTACACTTGGTTGCTGGGCACCGGCAAGCGGCCCTGGTACTTGTGCAGCAGCCGTTCGGCCTCCGGCAAAAGCGGAATCACGCATTCGTAGCCTTTTTGCAGGGTGCTTTTTTGGCGAATTACCCGCAGCACTTGCCGCCCGTGGGCGCCCGCTTCGGTATCACGAGCCACGTTCAGCGCCGCCAAATCGGCGTAGGCCAGCCCGGTCCAGCACTGAAACACAAAGCAGTCGCGCACCCGCTCCAAACACGCCACCGGCATGCCGTTATCGGTCAAGACCTCTAGCTCTAGTTCGGTCAAGTAAAGCAGCGGTTTGGGGGCAGCCAGTTTGTAGCGGTACAGCTCCATCGGGTTCTGCTCCAACAAGTCCCGCCGGACGCCCCAGGTCAGCACCTGACTCACGTTCTGCAGGTTCTTGAGCGCCGTGTTGCGGGCGTGGCCCTTGTGGCCCATCAGCCAGTGCAGCAGCCGGTCGGCCATGTTGTGGGTGAACTCTTCCGGCCGCAGGTCGGTCAGGCCCTGTGCGGCTAGAAAGGCACGCAGGTTGCTGCGGCGGCTTTGGTGCTGCACCAGCGTAGCCGGGCTAATTTCCAGCCCGACCAAGCGGGTTTGTTCGGCTAAAAACTGCTCAAACAAGCCCAGCAGGCTCAGGCCGCACCCGTTGGTCTGGTAGCGGCTCAGCAGCCGCTTGGCCGTTACCGGCTTGCCTTGGCGGTCGAAATCGGCGGCCAAGTCCGTTAGGCGGTCGCGGAGCTTCACCAGTTGCTCGTTGGCGGTTTTGGCGGCTTCCGACCGGCCGCGCAGCCGCCCTGCCCCGGCGTCCCAGTCCCCGTAGGTAGTGGCAATGCCGGTCGTAAAGACCGCCGTCGCGCCCCGCACGGTTAAGCGGCAATACACCGTGCCGGGCGTAGTGGGCAATTTTTCCGGCTCGGTGAGGCGGCTCTTTTTTCGGAATAGAAACAGAATCGATACCCGCGTTTTCATACCGTGCGGCCCTCTCCCTCGTTAGCGGCGGTGGCTTCGGCTTGCTTGTCAAGCAAAGCGGCTTCCTCTGTCCAGTAGGCCAGATTTCGTTCGGCTTCCAGTTGCCGGGCAAAGGCGGCCGAGCAAATATCATCGTTCAGCTCCTGCATAATCCTCGCCATTTCCGAGCCGAACAAGGGCACCGTAAAGACCTTGCCGGTGGCACTGGTGACCGCTACCGACACAATGCCCGTGTCGAGCGCCTTATCGGCGGCCTTGCGGCATTTGGTGGCTTTTTTCAGCCCCTTGAGCGCCTTGCGTACTGCTTTCTGTGCGTAGTTCATGAAATGCCTTCCTACTAATTGTTGAAAATGGACAGGGCAGCCAGTTCCCCGGCAATGGCGGGGTGCAAGCGATTCGTGCGCGGGCAGCGGCCGTAGGCCGTAACCGCCGCCCCCGAGCGGGCGGCGGGGGGCGTGGGCTGGGTTTGCGAGGTGAGTTCGGCAATAAGTTGTTTCGCTTCCGAAACCGTGTATTTGTTGATGTTCAGCAGCACCCGCGTTTTCACCGGGCGGCTTATCAACATGTGGTTGCATAGTCGAATGATTTCCTCTTTCTGCGTGCCCGTGGCCCATGCCACCGGGGCTAGCTCACGCCCTGAGAGCAAGGTCAGCAGGTTGCAGTACCACTTCACCAGCACCTCGGGGCTTTGGCAGTTGGCGACGCTAACGGCGGTTTTGGCCTGCTCTTCGGCCGTAGTGTAGGGAGAGTAGTTCACGGTGTCGAGTACCATGAACTTGAGTTCAGCCAGGCGGGTGGCTTCGGATTGGGCTATTGACGCAGCCGAGTTGGGGGTGTACATTTGAGGTGTGAAATGGGGTTTGAAAAAATCCCAGCTAGACGGGCCGTTGACGCGGCTTTTGTCGAGAGGCTAGTCGTTGACGCGGCTGGCCTCTTTGTCATTACTGGTAGTCCGTTTGACTGATGTAAAGGTAATAGCTATTTTGGAAAACACAAGGTATTTACAGTTTATTTTCCAAACAAATTAATTGGAAAAACCTTGTGAATAAATACGAACAATCCATTACCTTTACCCTATGAAAACACCAGCCACCGAAGAAGATAGGGCCGCTCGTCGCGCCGCCCGCAAGCCGATACTTAGTGTTGAGTGCGAATCCAAGGAGCAAAAAGAGCTTTTTGACCGCGTAGCGAAAGAGCGGGGCGTAGCTACGGCCTCCTTAGTTCGGATGCTTATTCTTGACGAAGCCCGGCGCTTGGGAATTTCTTAATCCATGCGCAGCATTTTATGGAACGGCTTGCTGGTTTTCCTTTCCTACTACGCCAATAATCTGGTGCATGAAATGGGGCACTTGGTTACAGGTCGCCTGTTTGGGTTACCCATGCACAAGGTCTTTATTGCGTTATCGCCGGCCAGAAGCCAGCCCGCCCAGCCCACCTTTTCATTATTCGGGGTGGCGTTCTATATTGGCATATCATCGCTCGTTTCTTTTGCCCCGGTGAATGAGTACCGGTTGAAGCGCGCTACGCCACGGGCTCGCTTCTGCATGAACCTTGCCGGACCCCTTTGCGGCGCCCTGTTTGCAATCGGATGGATACTTTTTTTCTGGAATTGGACGCAAGGCATTATTGGCGCATTATGGGTGCTGATACACCTCGAAAATCTTCAACCCAAATCGCCCGAGCAGGGCGGTCCGAATGATGGCTATGGGGTAGCGGAAGCATGGCGCGAAATCAAAGTAGCTAAAGCTAATCCCTGAAAGCTGTTTCCATGTGCGGCGTAGCCGACATAGGCCACCATTTGCGCGGGGCAATCATTTCTCTCTTATCCCTCTGGGCTTTTTGTAGCTTGGTGGCCGTGTACTTGTACCTTGCCAAATGTCTATCCAGATTTCTATCGAACGTCAGAGTCAACTTTTTCGGCAGCACTTTGAGGAAGAAAACAACGACCGCATCATTTTCTCCGGGGCTTTTGGCATTGGGAAAACCTACTTCCTAGATAAGTTTTTTGCTTCGGCTAACAGGGATTACCTAGCCGTGAAGCTGGCTCCGGTGAACTACTCAGTTTCAGCCAACGAAGATATTTTCAAGCTCATCAAGTATGACATCTTGTTTGAGTTGCTGCTGCATCACGGCCTTAAGCTCGATACCGACTCGGTGTTAATAAAGTGGGACGTGGCTTATGGCTTGGCGCTCCCAGGTAAGGTGCAAAGCATCGCCGAAGGGCTTATGAAGGTGCTGCCGCTCCTCAACAAATCAGCCGAAGACATCCCTGCCGTGGTGGCCGCGTTGCACGCGTGGTTTACGGCGGCGCGAGCAGTCGAAACAGAACGGACCGTTCCCGGCGCCGACAGCGATATCGAGAAATTTGCTGAAAGCGTTGGCAACATCTTTTCCTTGGAGGCCGACCACGTCACGGCGTTTTTAGAAGAAAGTTTGACCCGCCTCGCCGCCGACAAGCAGGCCAAAGCCAAGGTGCTGATTATCGATGACCTGGACCGCATCGACCCAGAACACATTTTTCGGTTGTTTAACATTTTTAGCGCGCACCTAGACTACCACAAAACCAACCGCAACAAGTTTGGCTTCGACAAGGTGGTGTTCGTGTGCGACATTAAAAACATCAAAAACATTTTCCTAACCCGCTACGGAGCGGACACAGACTTTTCGGGCTACATCGACAAGTTTTACAGCAAGGATGTCTATTTTTTTACTAATACAGAAGAAGTAAGAAAGGCAGTAGTCGAACTTGTGCAAGCAATTCAGTACAAGGAGGAAAGTGCTTGGTATTATCAACAGTACATCTTGCAAGGCGACCGCGACAACGGCCGCAGTTTTCTTGAGGTAGTGTTGACCGAGTTGGTGTATGCCGAGGCACTCATGGTGCGCCGGATTGTTACGTCCTATAAATCCCCGAGCCAGCTAGACAAAGAGCTAGGGTTTGCGGGTTCTGTAGAGCGGCAAGTCATGGACTATCAGCTGCCCGCGGCTATTGCGCTCCGCATTTTGTTCAAAATCCTAGGAGGAAGCGAGCCCATGGATAAAGCACTGCGCCGGTTGATAAAATACGAGCGCAGTCCCGAGTACATACGATTCGCTAGGCAGCACGAAGACTGGTTAGTTGGCATGGTGTTACCCATAGTGGGCTGGAGTCAGCACCGCTTTGGAGAAAACCCCACATCAAAGCACGTCTATAGAAACCCTGATGAAAGAGAACAATCCTGGTCCTATAATCTAATTAAGGTTGGTCATAATAACAGCATGTACTACGCCATGCTGCAAGAGCTACACGGGACAGGTTTCGCTAATGTCCAAAGTGTGAATCTGCACTTAAATTTCTTTACCCTGCTACACCAAGCCTTCCTGCTTTTAGAAAAAATAGGCTACCTACGGTAAGCCACTTGCGCAGCCGTACAACCCATACCTTAACCGCAGTCGACATAGGCTCCTGTTTGCTCGGAGCAATCGGTAGGGCTTTGTTAGCTTGCCAGTTCATCTATCTTTTTCTACCCTCATGAACAGCATTAACATCAACGGCAGCGTGCACACCGGGCAACAGATTGTCATCACCAACGGCCGGGTGTTTATTGACGGCCAAGAGGTGACGCCCGACGGCAAGCATATCACCATTACGGTGAACGGCAACCTAGGCGCTCTTGAAGCCGATACCTGCCACACCGTTAACGTTGCTGGCAACTGTGGCACTATTCAAACGACTTCGGGTGGGGTGGAAGTTGCCGGACACGTGGCTGGCTCGGTCAGCTCGATGTCAGGCAATATTTCCTGCGGCCCGGTGGGCGGCAACGCCTCCACCATGTCAGGCAGCGTTCGCCATGGGTAAGGCCTGGCAAGGGCGGACCACTAATAATAACGTTATTTTCAACTGTGATGACTATGGTGACTATTTCCACAATGTTGACAATGTCTACAATGTTGACACAAAAAGTAATGACCTAAAATTCAATTACTTGCGTACAAGAGTCGCCGTCCTAGCGTCAATTTCACCACACAGGTCTACAACAAACCCGTATGTTTGTACAAGTTTTGGTGCTTGTAGAGGCACAAAAACCAAACAAGGGGCCGAGCCTCACGGCGCAGCCCCTTGCCTTACTTAATCCAATGAGCGGCTGCCGACAGGGCGCTACCACTCACAAGAAACCCCACGAGCCACTTCACTAGCTCGGGAGGCATTCGGACTTTGAATTTTACTTCAAAAGCCGTTTTCGCGCTGTCCTTTTTCATCCGTCAAGAAGTAAAGGGTGCACAATACCCCCACACTTCTCGAAGCCCGGTCTGTTAGCGCAGCCGGGCTTCTCTTTTTACGGAGTAGCCGTTGGGCTGGGGGACATACCTAACGCGAGTGGGCCAAAGGTAAGGGGGCCTTTTCCTAGTTGATACCAGATATCCGTATTAACACTTATCCTAAATTTCCGGAGAAAAAACGGCCTCTTTTCCGGAATTGTGTCCGGTAGCAGCCTGTAGCGTAGTTTGGTAGCATGAAAATTCTACTCGCGCTCTGTCTCTGCTTACATTCGCTCACTGCCAATGCCCAGGACTGGCCGCGCAATCCCAAAACCAACAAGGTGGAATTTTCTGGCGTACTGCCGTGGCCCGCTGCCGTCAAAACCGAAGCGCAGCGGCAAGCGCTGGTGCGGCGCTGGTATCTGGCTAAGCTGACGACGGCATCAGTCGCTAGCGTAGACGCGGATGCAGCCACCAATAAAACTAACGGCCTGTTAACCTACGCAGGGCTGCCCAAAGTCGCTGTTCTGCGGGTTGGTACAGGCGATTCGGCGCGGTTCCTTGTGTATCATGCAGCTATTACCAGCATCAAAGCAGGCGCAAGAATTCGACTTGATTCCTTTGAGCTAAGCCAGGGCGACTACGAGGCTACCCCATTAGAACCATTCCTGAGTTCTGCTGCTAAAAGCGAACAAGCCGCCCTCGCAACATTGCGAAAGCGGCTTGTTACTGCGGTCAAGGGATGGAATTAGAGTTCTGCCATTGCTTGGGCATCGTCAACCTCGCTAGCTAAATAGCGATAGCGAAGCGCTGTTTCATGGTCTGGTACTATGGGCGGCTTTTCGGCAATGGCCTTATTTGAATCAGCCGTGCTAGCCGTATGTCTTAGCATCTGCTGAAGCAACGCATTGGTCTGCTGCACATCGGCCCGCAAAGCGTCTACGCTAACTGCTGACGCACCGCCCCCGCTAGCCAGCCCGCCCACCGAGGGCAAAGTGCCGCCACTGGCGTAGTGGCCTGGGTAGTATCCGGCTGGGGGCGGAATAACATGATACGGCAGGTTTTGGAACGACGCCGCAAAATCGTTGGGCGTGAGCGTGCGGGTGCGGCCGGCCGTGCGAATCAACTCCAGCGCCCCGGCATTGCGCAGCGTGGCGTCGGTGGGCGTGATGGCTTCACCGCCTTCGGCTTCGCCGTAGAAGTGGCCGTAGCGGCTGAACAAGGCAATGCCCCCGCCTTGGTGGCTAGGGCCGCGCAAAACGCCGTTGCTACCTAGGGCGCCGGTACCATCCTGAAACGTGGCTGCGGCGCTCTTCATGGCAAAGATACCGGTGCCCAGCGTGGCTGCGGCGGCTACTGCAAGGGCAATGTTGTCAATGCCGAACTTGCCCTTGCTGGCAATGTCTACCAACGTTTGTGCGGCCTTGATGCCCAACAGTAGCGCTTCGACGGCGGTGCTGGCGGCCGAGAGTTGGTTTTGCTCTTTCTGCAAACGAGCTTTCTCTTTAGCGGCGGCCTGCTCTTGTTTGGCGGCCTTGGCTTTTTCGCTGGTCAGGCGCTGTTCTTCGGCCCGTTCTTTTTCCAGCTTGCCCAGCAAAAAGTCTCTTTTTGCGCCCGAACTTTCCGCCAATGCCTGTTCGTCGGCCTGTCGCTTGCTGGTAACCGCACTGAGCTGGGAGTCTAATTCACCGAGCCGCGTCTGGGCTTCCTGAATTTTGGCATCCGCCGCGTTCAGGCCCTCGGTAAGCATGGCACTGACCGCGCCGCTGACGCTCTGGGCAATGTCAGCAAAGGCGGCATTGAGCGAGGCTTTGACCGCTTCCACGTCTTCGGGTTTCACCCCGAACAGCCCGATTAGAATGGACCGGCCCAAATCAGCGCCTTTCTTCGCTCCCTTGCCTAACCCTTCGGTGTAGAGGTCGATGGCCTTTTCCCCGGCCGCTGCCATGAAGCGGTTCTTAATGTCGGCATCGGCCTCGTCCAAGCCCTGCTGCTGGGCGCGGTTGGCGTCCCGAATGGCTTGTTCGCGGTTGTTGTACTCGATTTGCAGCAGCAACAGGGCCTGGTAATCGGCCTCGCGTTGGGCTCGCTGCTTTTCGGTGCCGTCCCTGTCCCCGGCCAATAGCTGTTCCGCAAATTTGAGGCGCAAATCCAGCGAGTCTTTGCCTTGCTTTTCCAGCAGGGCCACCTCTTCCTGCTGCGCTAGCACCAAGGCGGCCCGGCGCTTTTCGGCTACCTGTTGCTCGTACTGAATGGTTAGGGCGCTAATCTCATCTTGCTTGGCAATAATAGCCGCTTGGTCAGGCTGGGCGGCTGCCTGCAAAACCTTTAATTGGTTTTTCTTGGCCTTTAGCAATTCTCGAAACGCATCTTCCCCTTTGGCGGCCTCAATGGCGGCCACGCCATCTAAGCGGGCCTGAGTGGCCGCCACTTCTGCGTCATACAGTTTCTTTCGGTGATTAACCCGCAACAAAACCAACTCTTTGAGCACGTCTTCCGACTGCTTCAACTCGTCTTTGTTGTTGCGGTCCAGTAATACATAACGGTCTTTGAGCTGCTTTTCTTCGGCCGCAAACGTGTCTTTGCCCTTGGCTTTGGCAATCTCAATCAACCGGGCGTTGTGCTCTACCTGTAAAGCGAGCTGTACCTTATACCCTTCGAACATAGACTCCTGAAAGCCGGCATTGTAAGCGTCGCCAATTTTCTTGCCGGCCCCGCGCATGGTGGCTGCTGCGCCGCTAAAGTCCCCGGTCACAAACTTGGTAAGGGCTTCCGCGCCCGCTTTGACTGATGCAATCAACCCGTCAAATAAGCCGCTGGCCGTGGCTTTCACCCGAGCAAAACCGGCCTCGCTGCCCACGACGGTCTTGGTTAGCTTTTCCCAGTTCGTAACCACAAAGGCAAGGGCAATGATGAGCAAGCCAATGCCAGTGCCCGCGATGGCCAGGCGCGCCGCTTTGCCGCTGCTGGTGGCCGCCTCGCCACCAGTTAGGTAGGCCCTAGCAGTGGCCAACAGGTTTTTGATGTTGGCCCGTGATTCGGAATTGACGGCCTTGCTAATGGCCTCAAAGGCCGAAGTCACGGCCACCACGGTTTGCATCTTTTTCTCGTACTCTGCTGCGGAGTTAGCCGATAAGCCGAGGGCCTCGCCTGCGGCCACGCTGACGCCCACTACGCCGGCTAGGCCGTTGGCCATGTCCACAAAGGCGGCTGCACGCTCCTTGGGTGCTAGTGCATCCAACGAATCTTCTAACGATTTGAGGTCGCCTTTGCGCCGACCAAGCGCCAGCAGGGCCGCATCGTACTCTTTGGTGCCGATAACGGTGAGGTTAAAGGCTTTCTCCAGCGCCTCGACTTCGGCCCGCAGCGCGGGTACAGTGCCAGGCTTGATGTCATCCAGCGATTCGGATAGGCCGTCGATTTCGGCTGTTAGGGATTGCACCTGCTTGGCAGCAGCGGCCATTTGCGCGACGATTTTCTTACCGGCGTCACTGTCTTGGCCGAGCCCCTCGAGCTGGGCGTCTAGCTCCTTTAATTTTTTCGTTGCGTCCGCGAGTTGGTTGCGGGCATCGTCCATCAAAATGGAAATCGTGTATGTCTTCTGGGTATTGGCCACGGGAGTTATTGCTTAGTGCGGCGCTCCTGTTCGGCAGCGGCGACGCGGTGAAAACACAGGGTGGTTAGGACGTCTTCAGCGCTTTTTTCACGTGCCGTGTCCAGATTGCAATAAGCCACCGCACTATATTCCAGGAGCGCCCCGGTGAAGCCGAAGGCCGCGAGAGCGTTTCCAGTGCGTTCAGCGTCTGTTCGACCACGGGACGAACGGCCAAGTACCTCTGGATAGGTAGAGCCCAAGACGCGGAACGCTGCCAAAAATCCAGCAGCAGGGCATAGCCAATGGCCATGGGCAGCGAGGTAAAGGCGGCAGCCGAGGCTTCCACCACAGCCGAGGTTAGCTCGCTGCCTTCGGGCTTGTAGAGCACGGCCAGCAGGTGCGGGGCCGCGGCCAGAGCATTGCCTTCGTACTCGCGTAGAAAAGCGGTTAGCCCCTCTAGCTGACCGGCGCGAATCTGCTCCAAGTTGGCGGGGGCAGGCACGTAGGTAATGCCCAGGTGGCGGAAGGAGTTGGGCGGGGTGCCGGGCATCGGCAGTGGCCCATCCAACAAAAAGGGTGCACCACGCAGGATAGGCAAGCATAAGCTCACATCATCTAAAAATGGTTGCGCGGGTAACTCGCACAGGGCCGCGAGGGCGCGGCAGCGGTCGGGCCAATTGGTGGCGACTGCAAGGGCAGCATAGTGGGCTAAGCCCACTTCAGACCAGCTGCGAGGCAAGCGACCGGTTATGACAACGCCGTCGCTGTCGGTAAGGGTAATGTTCTTCATATAAAGTGAGAATGAGTGAGACCAGGGGCGATTTTGGCGGCACAGAGGCCAGGGCAAACCGTCAGTCTGATGTTAAGTATTGTTAAGAGGGACACTTCGTGCGCTCGCGTTGAAGTGTCAAGTTTTGTCAAGCTGACGAGGCCGGATGGCTAGGTCAACCAGGGGGCTGTATGGCCCGCACCAGTTCGCGCTTGCGTAGGCCATGGCGATGGGCGAGGCCGGACAACTTGCGCACCGGAATACCTAGCGTGGCTGCGATTTCGGTCAGAGGTTGCCGTGGCCAGTGGACCTGCAGGTAGCGCAGGGTGGCAGTGGTGTGAAACTGATAGGGGCGGGGCATAAGGAAAAGCAGGGGCGCAAAGAGTGAGTTGGCGGGCTATAGAGTCCCTGGCAGCGAAGTCGCTAAATCGAAGCGAGACGCAGGAGTGAAAAGCCCCAAAACATGTCAACTATTGTCAACAGGGTCCGCCCAAAAAACAGGTGTGGAGCAGGCTCAAAAAGCTGCCGCTAGCAGGCGTGCGGGCTGTTTTTGAGCCCGCGCGGTTGAGGTGGCCCGCGCACACGCATTTGGATGTCAAGTTTGGTCAAATTGGGCATCAGAATATCGGTTATATAAGTGGTCGGTGCTCATCGAGCAACTGTGACAATGCGGCCCCGTCCGGTGAACTCTGCCGCGAGCTGATGCGGGGATTCTTCGCCTTGGGGTAGTTGGCTGCCGCTGCGCCAGGTGGGGGCCGGTGCCGGCGTACTATCGGCCACTGGCTCGCTGAGCAGCCGTTGGGCCGGGCGGTCCTCTTCGAATGTTCCTCCCCACACTTCATAAGCCAGTGGGTCGTTGAAGGGTGTCCAGCCGTTGAAGTAGTAGCGGTTGGTTTTCCAATCGAAGGTGACAAGCACAGCGGGCATTGATTCGCCAGGAGCAATCGTGCCCACCGAGCCGGGATGGCCAACGAGCTTGTGGCTTTTGACTTTGTGCCAGTAGAGCTCCACCGACGTGTCACCTTCGATGTGCTTATTGGGCCGGTGCACCGCTCCAATCACGAGGGCCATGTTTTCCCACGTCTGCCCGCCGCTGATGGCTGCTCCATCCGGCACAGCCCGGGAGTTACCAAAAGCCATGCCCTCCAAACGTTTCGGGTGGGCCGTGATAACCAAGTGTTGCCGCGTGTCGGCGGCCCACGAGGTGCACATGTCCAGCACGCCAATCAGATAGGCTTCGATGCCGCCCATGCCGACCTGGGCCGAATGGTCCGCCTTATTCCACGGGTCGAAGAGGGAATGGTCGACACCGAAGTGGGCAATAGCGGCCTCGAAGTAGGCCAGGATGTGGCCCGGGGTTTTGCCCATGCCCCGCGGCGGGCTCACCACCACAAAGTGCTCGCGAATGAAGTCCTTGGCCAGCGCGTAGTCTTTCAGCGAGAGCTTCCGGGCCCAGTCGCGGTCGGGGTTACGGCCGGTCAGCGAGTGAATCAAGCCGTCGTAAATGTCCTGGGGTCGGCCGTTCTCGGGCGAGTAAATGGCCGTTTTCTTGCCGGCGAACACGGCCCGGTAGAGCAGCAGCTGGTAATAGAGCTCGGTTTTGCCGTGCCCAGGCCAGCCGGTAATCACGTTGGTGTAGCCCGGCATCCAGGTGAAGTGCTTGTCGATGAACGGGACGTGGGTGGTCTGGCCTTTCTCGCGGCCGTTGGTGTACTCGTGTTTCATGCTGGCCCACATGGCGTCCGTGACGGGGAACAGGGCATCGAGTGGGTTATCGATGCGGGGCAGCTGCCCGGGGGTGCCGGTAGCTTTGGTGGTGGCGTCGGCCGGCGGGCGCTGGCTGCGGGGGAAGCGTGGGGCTGAGCTCATAGGTAGGCCGGCCGGCCGAGGTGATGGGAGGTGATTGATGCGAGAGCCATGCGCTGAGCAAGTGGCAAGGCGGCCCGTGCCTCGGCGCAGGGGCCGGTGAGGAAGGCCCAGTTGCGCTGCATGAGGGGCGTGAAAGGAGTGGGTTGGACGTACTGAATCATGCGATAGGCCAGCGCCTCCCAATCCGGCTGGGCCGCGCGGGCTTCTTCGGCTTGCTCCACATCCTCCACGTAATCGGCCACGGCATCCACTAGGGCAGCGCAGCGGTCAGCGTGCTTATTGGGCGACGGAGTGCGGTTTACATAGGCCGCAATGGGCTCCACGGCGGCCAGCAGGGCAGTGGTATCGGGTTTCATGCGGTAGCGGCTTGGCGTTGTTGGCGGTTGGCAATGCGCTGCTGAAGCGCGGCCTGGGCCGCGGCTTCCTTGGCGGCCATAGCACCGGGGTCGAGCACGGAATCAGCAGCCACAGGACACGGAGCAGGAGCTGGCGCAGCCGAGAAGCCGGGCGCGCATGTTGGGGTGGTAGCGTTCCCTTCATCACGCCAGCACTCGCCATTGAGCCAAGTGAGCGGATTCTTTCGGTAGCGCCGCTCAGGCGTGGCCGCCACGTAGGCCGGTACTTTGGCGAAAGCTTCCAGGCGCTGCGCCGGCGTGAGCTTGTCCCACGCTTTTCTTGATTTCACCGTGTCAACTTTCTTGGCGAAGGCATCCCAAAACGGTTCGAACGGCACGTCGTTTTCAACGTCATTCTTTGAGGCTGAATTTTCAGCACTCACCGCGCGACGCGCAGTGTTTGTTTTAGTTTTAGTTTGTTCTATATAGGGGCTTACCTCAGGTAAGCCTTCTGGTAAGCCTTCCGGTAAGTGTTTGCTGTGTTCTTCAGCCTGAACACTTACCTGAGGTAAGCCTTCTGGTAAGTGTTTCGTATTTGGAACACTTACCTCAGGTAAGCCTTTGGCAAGGCAGAAGCGGTAGGCAGTAGGGCGGCGGTTCTGTCCTTCGGTGTAATCGATAAGCCCCGCCTTTTTGAGAGTCAAGCGGCATTTGATAATCGCTTTTTCTGAGCAGCCCAACGCACTGGTAAGCACAGAGTTTTTGGCGCTGAATTCGGCGGGCCAGCCCTCGTCATTGCACATGGCCACCAGCTCGAAAAATAAGTAAGCCTCCAACGGGGTAAAGTCCCAGCGTAGGCGCAGTTTTCGGAACTGGTTGGTGAGGGCGTAGCCGTTGAGTGAGGGGGCGGACATTAGCGTACGGAAATCGGTGGGCGGGCTGTGAGCAGCCGGAAGCGGCGGTCGGTGGGGTGGGAGGCATGAGCGAGGTGACCAGCCGTAAACAGTTCGCGCAAGGCCAGGCCCACGGTGCGCAGGGTCAGCTGAAGGCGCCGGGCGAGGTAGTCATTGCCCACGGCGAGTGGGCCGGGCGTGGGCTGGCGACTGTGCAAAGCGAGCAATTCGGCAAGCACGAACTTGGCAGCCGGCGACACGGGCAAAGCCAGCACCGCACCGGGAATGGTCAGACCCTCCGATTTGCTGGCGGGGACAAACGAATAATCAGGAAGAGGAGCTGGCATCTAGGCTAAGCGGGTGGGAGTTCGGCCGGGGTAATACCCGCGCGCAGCATGGCAGCAAAAGCAGCGGGTAGGGCTTGCGGAATCCCGGCGGCAGCCAATTGCTCCAGCGTGCGGCCGCGTTCTACTTGCTCATCCATGAAGGCAGCGGCAGCAGCCTTCGCCGGCTCCAAACGGCGCAGCACCTGCCGGCCCGACAGCGCTCGTACGCGTAGCCCGCGAGCCACTGCATCGCGCACGTACTGGCTAGGAGTGCGGGCTGTTAAGTATTTCATCACGCCCCGATGGTGGTTCATGATGTCGTTGGGGTCGTTGTTGAGCCGTAGCAGTCGCGAGGCAGTAGCCTTCACGCGTTGCACCTGCACATCGGGCCGGGTGAAATCAGTCAGAGGCGTAGCCTCCCGTTGCGGGGCCTGCAACTGGGCCTCCATCCGTTCGAATTGAGCGATGTACCCCTGCTTGAACTCGGCAGCTTTATGGCCCGTAAAGCCCATGGCCAAAAACGTGAAACCTGAGCGGGTCATCACGACGGCCCGTTGCTGCCGCTTGCGCTGGTCGAGGTAAGTAATCGGCGCAAAATTGAGCCGTGAAAATTCAGCGTCGCAATAGAGATTACTCAAGGCACGGAGCACCGCCTTGTGCGTTTTGCCAAAGGCCTGGGCCACGCGCCGTGAGTCGGTAACGGGATTGCCTTTGGCGGAGGAGTAAACAAGGATACTCATTTAGTAAGGCATTTGGATGCTGAAGCAGACGGCCGAAACATCTGCCCCTGACTTGAATTAGAGTAGAGGCACTAGGCAGCCGCGTAGTGCTCGAAGTCGTCGTAGTAAATGGGCTGTGTGGAGAGTGAAAGGGTAAGAAAAGGCAATAGGGGGCCGGGCCGGGCTGGGCGGCATGAGATAAATTCCACAAAATGAAGTATGTATTAAGCTGGCGGTTTGCCCTTTGGCCTAGCCGGCTTGGAGGTGCGCTGCTGCTGAGTGCCCGCGCTTAGCACATCGGCGCGCTTGAGGTAGGCGCGACCGCCGATCTTGGTGTATTTCATCACCCCGCGCCTTTTCCATTCGTGCACGGTAGCCACGCACACATCCAGCAGGGCGGCGGCTTGGGGCACGGTCAGCAACTCGTCGGCAGCCAGTGAGGTCGTTCCGACGGGCTGGGCCTTAGCCAGCTCGAAGCGAATGAGGGCGCGCATGTCCTCGAGCAGCTGCTGATACTCCACGCCCTGGGTGATGATGGCTTGCATGGTATGGGGCTGCTAAGCGGCTGAGATGCTGGCCAGCTTTTGCGAGGTAGCCAAGCCGCCTGATGCTTCAGCCATCCGAATAGCTTCCTGAACGGCTTTGTGTCCGGGGGCCCCACGTTTAAGCGCCCGACTAACGCAAGAAGTGGAGAGGCCGACCTTCTTTGCAATGGCCCCCACGCTACCATAAGGGAGCAATGAGGTTATGCTAGTTTTTGCGTTCATCGTAGTGTTATTGCTTTCAGTTGCGTAGTATTGTCACTGCGGAAGCAAATATACAGTGTTGCCACTTCAATTTTTAGTAGATATACTATAATTTGAAGTGGCAACACTGTATGTTATTGGTTGCCAATGCATAATATTTTTTTCATATGACTAAAAATGCTCTGGGCGCAGAAATCTTAAAGGTGCGCAAACTCCTGAAATTGACTCAAAATCAACTTGGGATGAAAGTTGGTGTATCCGGAGGAGCCATATCCCAATTCGAAAAGGGGCTTAGTAAGCCGTCAGAGGAAACTCTAAATAGACTAATCGTTATTTTAGAATGCGACCTGAAGCCATTGTGGCTTGAAGCGCCTAGCCCAGATAAGTTAGACGACACCTTTCAGACAATACCCTTGTATCCTATTGCGGCCTACCCAATAATGGCAGGGTGGACCGAACTCACGGAAGTAAATTTGCCTCGCTTTATGACGTACAATGAAGTGCCTGTCTTGACCCTAGAAAATGTCGATTACCACTTTGCTTGGGCATTTGAGGTCAAAGGCAATAGCATGGCCCCCCGTTACCCGCATCGGTCCCGGTACGTTGTGAATGGCTCTAGTCTTGAAAATTCTGAATTGAGAAGCGCAACTGGCGTCTATCTTTTCATTATAAATGATTTTCCAATTATGGTGCGCCGAGTCATTTCTAATGACGCAAGTGGGCTTACCCTTAAAGCTGATGCGACAGGCGAAGAACTAACATTAGAGCTGAATTGGCTAAAAGAAATGATAGACCGTCGTCAGTGTCTTATGTTCAAGCTCGGGCAAGCCATTCATTTACCGCCAGAGGAATAAAAACCCCGCTCCTCAGAAGCGAAGGGCGAGGCTTTCGCTAAGGGATATGGTGGGCTACCCGACCAAATAGTACATGCTAATTATCAACTCGTAGTTAGGCTGTTTATTATCAGTCACCTGAGGCATTGAAGTAGTAGAAGGATGTTGCTGGGACGTCGACGGGCTTTTTCGTAATGCTGGGTTACATCTCAATTCCACCATCAGGCAGACCCAGCCCCGCCTGGTCACGCCCTCGTCTTTTCTCTACTGCCTCCCGAAACTGCTCCACAAAGTCCCGGCCATTGGGACGTAGCTCGGCACTGCTGAAGCGCATCCCGTTTTTCTCGTGCGTCAAGGTGAAGCTGGTGGGGCTGAGGACTTCCAGCACGTAGCTGTTTTTGAGGAACATGGGGGCCATGTCCATTACCTGCTGGAGTGGCTTAAGCAACTGCTTGACCAGCGCGCCCTCAATATCGCGCTGGTGCTTTTGGCGCATCTCTTGCCCCCAGGCCGTTAGCTTCTCCGATAACGGTTCTCGCTGCAGGTGCTTCATGACTGCGCTTAGATGATTGAGATTCGTCTTGTCAGCCCGGGCTTTCTGCTCTGCCAGCTCAGTGGTACGAGTAGCCAGCTCCTTTTGCACCTGCTGCACCTGTGTGGTGAGGGCGCCCGTTTGAGTCGTCAGTTCCGCGCGGATTTCCACCACCAAGCTCTGGCTGCTGGCCAAGCGCTTCTCCAGCACCCGGGCCCGCTCCCGCTCGTGGGCGTTGGCCGTAGCCACGGTGGCCAGCTCCTCAATCTTCTTATTAGCTTGTTCCTGCAGCCGGGCGAATTGAGAGTTGAACGCGGCTTGTGATTCTTGGCGGTACTGCTCGGTGCTCGTGCGCTCGTGCGGGACCGGCAGCCGATACGGCGCGATGGCCAAGGGGCGAGCTAATTCCATCAGCTGCTCCTTGCTCATCAGCTGGGCCCCGTGGTAGCGGCGCACGTCTTCGTGATTGGCCGTGCTGTACTTGATGCCCCGCTCCAGCCCGTGGGGCGCCATCGCTAGGCCGTAGTCGGTTTGCAGCTGGTGCAGGCGGGCCGGGCTGAACACGTCCCGGCAGCTGAGCCGGCCGTCCGGGGTGAGGGGCACCACGAGCACGTGCAGGTGCGGGGTGATTTCGTCCTGGTGCAGCATGAAGCCGATTACGTTCTTCGCCCCAAACTGCTGCTGCACAAACTTGAGATTGTCCTTTACCCAGGGCGCGTTTATCAGGTCGGCCGTCCGCCCGTCGGCGCCGCGGGGGAAGCCGTCGGCGCTGGCCGTTAGCACCAGCTCCACTAGGCGCACCGCGTCCCGTCGCCGCGGCACTAGGTTGAGTTCCGCCAGGCGCTCGTTGGCCAGCTGCAGGTAGGGGCGGCGTTCGAAGTTCACGTACTCCATATTGCGCCAGGTCTGGGCTGGGTCCGCGTTGGGCGTCTCCTCCAGCCGGTAGTTGTGCTGGGTGGCGCTGGTGGCCATGCCCGGAGTTTTGAGCTTGCTGACGAGAAGAATGGCGTACGGCATGACAGGAAGGGGTAGAAGGTCGGATGCGTAATGGGTTACACATCGGGTCTGATTATGAAAACCAGGGTAGTTTCCAGGCCCGGGCGATGCGTAATGGGTTACACATCCAACTTGGCTGTTCGGTGAAAAACCCTAGGTCAACCGTAAGCTAAGTGCCTAATCGTCATTGTTGCAACATTCCCCGCTTACTGGCCCGAAATAGTTTCCCTGGGGTTAAGTCTGTACTTCGTCAGCAACAAGCAAAAGAGCTGTCTTACCCAGCATAAGTCCCCTCCAGAGTAGGCCGGACCAACGCCAAAGCAGTCAGGGTATCCAGCAGTGGGCGTACTTTTTCCGGGCGGGTACGAATAAAATAAGCAGCTACCTGACCAGTGGTGAGGGGCTTTTCTGATTGCTGCACTACCATCCGAATAGCTCGCATCTGCTCCGCCAACTCCGCTGGCCAAGCCTGAGCTGTTCCCGTCGCAGCACCATTTGCCAGTGTCGCTGTCAGCCCCAATCCGGCTTGTTGCTCCAGTTGTTTGGGGGCCTGATAAGCAGGTCGCAGATGCTGTACCACACCGGCCGCCTCCTCTGCTGCCCTGACCTGATTGAGTTGCACCAGCTTCCCCAATAGTTCGGCTTCCGATAGGTCAGCGGCCCACCCATAAGCCTGCACTACCACCGCATCCAACCGTTGATGTAGACTGAGCAGCACCGAGGCCAGGCCCTGCTGATTGGTCAGTTGCTCTTTAGGAGAGAGTGCCGTCCCTGCTCGTAGCTTTTCGACGACGTTGTAGAGGTCCGTCAGCGTGAGAGATGTGTGCTGGGCCTGCTGTCGTTTTCGATGGGCATCCAGCTGCTCGGCCAACTCACGTATCTGGTCTTGCTGGCTGGGCGTGGCTGTGGGGAAAGGAAATGCCTGAAAGCAACGGCTGCTATTGTACCGTAAGTCATTGCCCACGCCCATTCGCCCGCCCGCTGAGGCTGCCCACCAGGTATGCAGCCGGCTCGAAAGCACGCCCAGGTGATAAGCATCCGCGGTGGCAATGGCAACGAGCATGTGGTCGGGCGCTACCTCACTCTCCAGGAACTGAAATACTCGGTGCTTGGCTGTTTCCGGCGTGGCGATGTAGCGAGGAAGTCCGTGTACGGCTGCCCTGAGTCCTTTTCGGGTTTCTCCAAATTGCCACCAGACCTCTTTGAGGCGCTTGCGGTTATTGTGGTCGCGTTCGGGCTTCACGCGTTCCAGCAGCCACTGATAAAGCTCGGGGTAATCAGCCAGCAGTTGCACTTCCGTCAGCCCGAACATATCCAACAGGTACACTCCCCGGGGCCGGGACGTCAGGTCCTTCCCGTTGCGATAGGGGCGGATGCGCTGCTCCAGGCCCGCGACGGTGCCCAGTCCAAGCTGCGCCGCTTCTGTGGCCGTGACGATGAAGCCTGACCCAGCCAGCATCATGCCGTTGCTCGATATGCCAGAATTCGCCCGGAGTGCTTGTGCCGCGGCCACATCCGCGCCCACTGTCAGGTCCGCATTGATTATGCCCTGCACTTCCCGTAGTTCGACCGCCGGCGCGTCTTCGCCCGGTACCGTGAGTTCGTGCACCACTTCGGCCAGTACTCCGGGCTGGCCTGCGCCAGCAACTGCCACCGTGAGCGCAACCCGCACCGCTGCTCCGTTGCCGGCCTCTACCCACGGGTGGTCGGGGATAGCAAAGGTCACCGACAACGACTGCGGACCAGCTGCCAGGTGCTCCTGAATGACCCGGCGGTTGAATGTCTGAGTAATGGAGTTGGTGGTGATGAAGCCGAAGCGGTCGGCCAGCCCCGTCTGCACCGCACGGGCCGCATTGTCCCACCAGTACATCACCAGGTCGGCCGACTCGGGCACCCGACCGCGATAGGCCTGGCGTAAAGCCTCGACATACCCATCCCCCAGGGCCCCACGCATGGCCTTGTCGCCAAGAAACGGCGGGTTGCCCACGATGAAGTCCGCGGCGGGCCACTCGGCCGGCTGGGCGTCGGGGTAGTCGACGACGGGCACCTGGGCGGTTTCGTCGGGGATAGGCTTGCCGGTGGCCGGGTGGGGTCTGGTGGAGAGGCCGTCCCAGCGCGTGACCGGGCGCCCCTGCGCATCGAGCCGCGGTACCGGTGTACCGTGCTGGAGCACGGCGTCCTGCTGCCGGATGTTTCGGTGGCTGTCAAGCAGGGGCTCGGCCAGTTGCGTCAGGCCATGGGTACGCAGGTGCCACTGCAGGTAGCCGATGCGCAGTACCACATCAGCAATTGCGGCTGCCCGGGGGTTGAGCTCCAGGCCCAGCAGCTGGCGCGGGCTCACGGTGGTGCCTTCCCCCAGGTCGAGCAGGCCGGTCTGCCCGAAGCCGTTGATGGCCGCAAGCACTTCCCCTTCGAGCCGTTTGAGGTGCTCGAGCGTGACGTACAGGAAATTCCCGGTGCCGCAGGCCGGGTCCAGGATGCGGACCGACGTGAGCCGGCGTAGAAACCGGACGAGCTCCGCCCGGGCTTCCTTCGGGTTGTCGTCGTCGAGTCGTCGGGCGCTGGCTGCCTGAGCGGCTGCCCATTCCTGGCGCAGCGGGTCGAGCACAGTCGGCACCACCAGGCGCTCAACGTAGCGGCGCGGCGTGTAGTGCGCCCCGAGGCGGTGGCGCTCGCCCGGGTCCAGCGCCCGTTCGAGCAGCGTACCAAAGATGGCGGGCTCTACCTGCGTCCAGTCGGCTTTAGCGGCTTCCTGCAGCAGCGTGAGCTGCGGCTCAGATAGGAGCAGGGCGCGCGCCTCGTGGAAGAGCTGCCCGTTGAAGCGCCGCAGGCGAGCGCGCAGGTCGGGGGCAAATCCGCCGGTGTCCATCGTGTGCCAGAGGCTTTCCAATGCGTCGGGCAGCAACTGGCGTAGCTCCTCGGTGGCGGCGTAGGCAGTAAGCAGTCCGGAAAATGAGTCTTTGGGAATCAGGGCCGCGTCCTCGGCAAACATGGTGAAGAGGCAGCGCATGAGAAAATGCGCAACGACCTCCGAGCTGTGGCCGGCCGCTTCGAGCTGGGTGGAGAGGATGGCCAGTTGCCCGGCCAGTTGCCGCGTGACCTGAGCGGCCCGGCGGCTCGGGTCCAGTTGCTGAGGAGCGGTGAACAACAGGCGCAGCCGCTGCTGCACGGGCTCTTCGGCCAATTCGCTGAGCTGCAGCCGGAAGGTCTGCGAGTCCGGGAAAGGGACATAGTTATCGCCGACGCCGGCAAAGTTGCTGTACAGGTCAAGGCAGTAGCCCACGTCGACGACCACGATGAAGGGTGGGCGGGGCTCGCTGGCCGGCAGCGCCCGTACGTAACCCAACGCCTGCTGGCGGGCTGCCTCCATCACCTGGCGCCACTTCGCGGAGCCCCGCACAGCATGCCCGCGGCGTGTTTTCTCAACGGGTAGGCCTAACTCTTTTCGCTCACGTTCAGAGTCAGTTCTCCCGCGTTCCCGCGTTCCCGCGTTCCCGCGTTCCCGCGTTCCCGCGTTTTAAATCATCGGTAAGAGAAAAATCTTCAAAACTACCTACCCCTTGCTTCGTTTCCAATACAAAGCACCCTCTTTTGTAGAGGTCGATGCGGCCAGTGCTGGCCTTGCTGCTAGGTCCGTTGTTGAAGGTCACAGCGCGCTCAAAAACGTAGGCATCCTGTGTGGGTTTGTCCGTTGTCGCCTCAGGCCGCGGTACTTCAAGCAGGTCGCACAATTCCGTTAGGAACAAACCATAGTTGGCTCGCTCCGCTCCGCCAGCACCTTGCCATCTGGTCTGGAATTCAGCATGAGTCATAGTTGGGGTAGGTAGATGCCTTTGAGTGTGGAACATGCTCTCTTCCCCACTGCCTATTTTCGATGATAGCCAGGTGGAGAAAGAACAATTACCCCAAACATAGTGCTGCCATCACGAGTCGAGCCGCCGTGGACTACTGCCCACTGCCGCAATACACCGGGGCTGCGGTCGGGGCTCTTTCGTGTTTGATAAAACTTTCACTTATATAAGCTACACCAATTTCCCTGGCCATGGATAACGTCCCGATTACGCTCACTCTCGTCAGTGGCCAGGTGCTGGCTGTCACACTAAGCAACCCATCTGAAGCGCGGGTGCTTGCCGACGTTGCCGCCGCCATTGGGGCCGCGCGTGCCACTGCCGAGGTCGGCATCCGCACATACCATTTGGGCACCAGACCTACCCCGGGCCGCGGCTACGACGACCGCTTAACAATGCGCATGGGCTGCGGTAGAACAAAAATCCGTGGGTTGCTGGCCTTAAGCCCCCGCCGTGGCGGGCTGCGCCACCAGCGGGTAGGCCGTAAATACATTGTGAGCGAAGCTGCCGTGCGCGAGTGGTTCGGCGATAACCTGTAGACAACTTGCTATGCCCGCTATTATTGAATTTGTCACGCCAACCGAACACCAGAAACTCGTCGAGGAAGTGGCTTACCTGCGGCTCCTAGTTGCCGACTTACTTGATTCTTTAGATGACGAAGTAAACACTAGCACCGCCCTTAGGCTGACTGGCATCAAGTCCCGGACCACGTTGATTGCGGAGCGCAATCGCCCCGAAACGCTGCTTCGCTACTCGAGCCACGGCCGAAGCATATCTTATTCCCGTGCTTCGTGTCTTGCTTATAAGCGTGCATGGCGTATAAAGCAGTAGCAAGGGGTTGGTGAGTGTACCCATGTTCTCTAGTGCCAGCGATGGGGAGGGTGAGTTTTTTATAAATAACCCTACCCTCGAGCAAGGCAAAAAAGTCTTGCCGTGGGTTGTACTATGTTTAACTTTTTTAACCCCCAACTCAGCCAGAAAAAGCTACTGTGCCTATGCGTGTTGTTTACCCTCGCGCTATTCATTTTCGCACCAACCGTCACAATACCGGTTGGACTGTTTGTAACCATTGCAGGCGGACTCTATACCCTTCTTTCCCACTTTGCGACTCCTTCCAAGTAAAGAGTAAGTAATCCGAAAAGCCCTGGCCTCTTGGTCAGGGTTTTTCTTTTTTCATTGTTCTTGTGCGTAGCGACGTGCGCCGATGGCTGATGGACGAATAGCGAGGAAGGCCCAAACATGTCATCAATTGTTAACAGGCGGCTGCCACATGGAGCAGCGTTAGGGCATGGCGCACGCACGCAAGGGGTAGTATGGTGTTAGGTAGATACCCAGCGAATGATTCGTCAGGGCGACAACGAATGAGGTCGCGTGCACGCGTACTGCTCGCAAAATTCGGCAAGGGGGAGGAAGCGGGTAGCGCGGGCGTATTCTGAGGCTGGGACTTGTGCGCCCGCATTGGGGTGTTGCATTGTGTTGCGTGTAGCCAAATCAATGGTTCGCCAGGCTGAAGACAGTTGGGGCTTCGCGTGTGCGCGTACTGCTTGCAAAACCCCTTGTCGTGCTGTCCACGGCGCATGCTGCACTAGTCACATGCTCAGGCACCGCCGTACACCCGATGAAACTCCCGGCTCACCACATCGGCTGTGATGTTGACGTAGCGCTTAAAGCTAGCCCAGCTCTTGTGCCCGGTTATTTTCATCACCAGCTCAGGTCGTAGGCCCTGCTCTAAGGCCAGCGTGGCAAAGGTGCGCCGGCCGGTGTGGCACGTCAGGCGCTGCCACTTCGGAAGCGTCTCGCTCTCGCGTTTGCCGCCGCGGTAACGCACGACCTCCACGGGAGTTGCCAATTCGGCACGTTGTCCAAGCTCTTTTAAAAATCGGTTAAGTACTTGGTTAGCCACCGGTCGCAACTCACCAGTTGCCATTTGGGCCACGAGGGCGGCCGCCTCGGGTCGTAACGGCACCGCTACCACGTCCTTCGTTTTATGCATTACGAGTCGCAGCATCGTGCCTCGTACGTGCTCCGGACGGATGCTCACCAGGTCTGAGTAGCGCAGGCCCGTGTAGCAGCTGAGCAGAAATAGCCCGCGAGCGTTGTCGAGGTAACTGCCGGCCGGCAATGGTAACGCCGCTAGGTGCGCGAGCTCGTCGGCCGTAAGGGTCATCACGTCGGGCTCGCGGCGAGCCCAGTTCAATTTTAGATAATACACGTTGGTGTGCAGCCCACGGGCAGCCGCCCACTTCATGAACACCTTAATCCGCGAAAGGACCTTGCTAATTGTATTGTCCGTTAGGTTCGCGGGTCCCATTAGGTAGGCTGTAAATCTGTCGCCGAAAGCCGGGGTGATGGTATCAAAATCGACGGCGTATTTATTGACCCTAGCAAAATCGCGCAAGTGACGAGCGGCGGTGGCGTAGGTTTTGGCTGTGCCGAGCAGGCCAGAAGCCCGCTTGAGGCTGAGCCATTCCTCCATGTGCTGCCAGAAGCTTATTGCAGCGGTGGCTACTTGTGCTTCGGCAGGCACGGGCACGATGGCCTCCCGCAGAGCTTCCGTTGTGGGCAGTAAGCCTTGGGCCCGGTGGTCACCGTAGCAAGCGAGTAATTGCTTTTCGGCCAGTTCTAGGGTGTCGTTGAGAGAACCGTTCTCTGGATAACCCCGCACCTGGGCGCGTTGGTCGGCTTTGAGCCACTGCTTGGGCAGGATGCTCAGGCCAGTGTAAATCTTGGCGCGTTGTCCGTCGAAACTGAGAAAGGCAAAAATGGGAGTCGCCTTGACGGCGTTGGGTTCCTTCAGCAGGAACGAGACAGAAGCCATGGAGTAGGGGGAAAGTTGCCGCCCTAAAACTACACGCTGTCCCCCGTTCAGGGGACAGCCGGGGGACAAACTACCCGATTAATAGGGACACTGCCTAGATGAATGCCGAGAGGCGTTTTTATAAAAGCTTGCTCACGGTGTCATAGAGGGTCTTTTAATGGCTGTATTCATCTGGCGGGGTCAGGGGGTGCGGGCCCAAACGGGGCCATTCTATTAAGACCCTTCCCCGTCCGGGAAGGGTCTTTTTTTGTTTTTGGACTGTGCTCAAAGGAATATCAACCCGAAGGACTGAACATTGAAAATGTGGCGGTTTAGCAAGGTTTATTAACTCCGGCTCGGGCAATCTTACCCTGCCCCAACCATTTGGGCGCGTTGAAAGAGGCACTCGATGCGGAAGTCAACGGCTAGGCCCAATACCCCACGCTAGATGCCTTCGGCCACCAAATACATTCACAAGCATTGAGCGCTATTGACTTGTTAGAGCCTTATCCAGAGGTCTTTTTTTATGCGCGGTTTTGTTTGTCGAAATCAGGACTTTCAGGGCGTCAGTAAGAACGCAGAGAATAAAAAAATGCAAGGATAAAAACCGCAGAAATTCTCAAAAATGGGATTAAATAAGTACTTTTGATTGTTCAGTACCTAGCAACCCGAAGGGCTGTTTTACGACCTGATTTAATCCCGCCCACATGAGCGAAACGAAAGAAAAGATGGCGCAGTCGGACTATTCCGCCGACAGCATTCAAGTACTAGAAGGATTGGAGGCCGTGCGCAAGCGGCCCAGCATGTACATCGGCGATACCGGCATGAAAGGCCTGCACCACTTGGTGTGGGAAGTGGTTGACAACTCGATTGACGAAGCCCTCGCCGGGCACTGCGACCTGATTAACGTTACCATCAACGAGAATAACTCTATCACCGTCCGAGACAACGGCCGCGGCATCCCCGTGGACTGGCATGCCAAAGAAGGCAAGTCGGCCCTGGAAGTGGTGCTCACCGTGCTGCACGCCGGTGGTAAATTCGACAAGGGTTCCTACAAAGTATCCGGTGGCCTGCACGGCGTGGGCGTGAGCTGCGTGAATGCGCTCAGCACCGACCTGAAAGTGACCGTGCGCCGCAATGGCCACATGTACGAGCAGGAATACAAAATCGGCTTCCCGCAGTACGACGTGAAGCAAGTGGGCGACACCGACGAGCACGGCACGGAAGTGCAGTTCTTACCCGATGCCAGCATCTTCACCGAAACCGAATACCGCTACGACACAGTGGCCGGGCGTCTGCGCGACTTGTCCTACCTGAACAAAGGCATCCGCATCACCCTCACCGACCGTCGCGAAAAGCTGGAAGGCGGCGAGTTCCGTTCCGAAGAGTTTTACTCGACGGGCGGCCTGCGTGACTTCGTGCAGTACCTCGACGGCGAGCAGCGCCCCTCGCTGCTGTCGGAGCCGATTTATGTGGAAAGCGAGAAAGGTGGCACGCCGGTAGAGGTGGCCCTGCAGTACAATACCTCGTACCAGGAAAACGTCTACTCTTACGTCAACAACATCAACACCATTGAGGGCGGCACGCACGTAGCGGGTTTCCGCTCGGCGGTGACGCGGGTGCTGAAAACCTACGGCGATAAGAACAAGCTGTTCGAAAAAGCCAAGGTTGATATTACCGGCGACGACTTCCGCGAGGGCCTTACGGCCGTTATCTCGGTGAAGGTGATGGAGCCCCAATTCGAGGGCCAGACCAAAACCAAGCTCGGCAACTCGGAAGTGAGCGGCGCTGTGAACTCGGTGGTAGGCGAAATCCTGACCCAGTACCTGGACGAGAACCCGAACCAGGCCAACCGCATCATGGAGAAGGTGATTCTGGCCGCCAAGGCCCGCATCGCTGCTCGCAAGGCGAAGGACATGGTGCAGCGCAAGGGCGTGCTGTCGAGCAACAGCCTGCCAGGCAAGCTGGCCGATTGCTCGGAATCGGACCCCGAAATCTGCGAGCTCTACCTGGTCGAAGGTGACTCGGCCGGTGGCACCGCCAAGCAAGGCCGCAACCGGGCGTTCCAAGCCATTCTGCCGCTGCGCGGTAAAATCCTGAACGTGGAGAAAGCCCAGGAGCACCGCATTCTGGAGAACGAGGAAATCAAGAACATGATTACCGCGTTGGGCGTGAGCTTCAACGAGCGGAAATCCCTGGCGTTCACCACGGAGGACGATGGCACCGAATCGGGTCCGCTGAACTTCAGCAAGCTTCGCTACCATAAGGTCATCATCATGACCGACGCCGACATCGACGGCTCGCACATCCGGACCCTGATTCTGACCTTCTTCTTCCGCTACATGCGCGAGCTGGTCGACCGGGGCTTTATCTACATCGCCCTACCGCCGCTCTACCTCGTGAAGCGCGGCAAGGAAGAGCGCTACTGCTGGACCGAAGACGAGCGCATGCAAGCGCAGGAAGACCTCGGCCGCGGCAAGCCCGAAACGGTGAACGTGCAGCGCTACAAAGGACTGGGCGAGATGAACGCCGAGCAGCTCTGGACCACCACCATGCAGCCCATGACCCGCACCTTGAAGCAGGTAACGGTAGAGTCGGCCGCCGAAGCCGACCACCTGTTCTCCATGCTGATGGGCGACGAAGTAGCTCCCCGCCGCGATTTTATCGAACGAAATGCGAAATACGCCAAGCTGGACGTTTAGCCAGCTTCAACAAGAAAGGCCCGCTGCAAAGCGGGCCTTTTCTTTTTCCTGTGTATTCGGGCAAAGTGCCGATAAGCATGTTGAGCGCTGCATTCATGAGGATGATGAAAGATTGTGGTGGCCTTAAGCCTGACCGGGACGTACTAAAAGGAAGTAGTACGCATTCAAATTTTGTGACTAAATATTTTTAAATGAGAGGCCATCGGGCGGGCCTTCGGAAGGGCTTTCGGAAGTATTAGCTCGACACCTACTACAACTGAAGTTAAGGCCCTGATTGCCCCGCGGTTGCTGATTGAAATTGAAGCCATGGCCATTATTTCCACGTAAAAAAGCCTAAACAGGGTGCTTTGGCCGTATTTTGCCCTGTCTTTCCTATCCAATATGAAGCTCTTCAAGTCTGCCGACCTTATCCGCAAAAGCAAGTACATCAGCCGTGACCTGAGTTGGCTGCGTTTTAACTACCGCGTGCTCGACCAGGTGCAGGACCCCAGCCGGGCCTTGTTTGATAAGCTCAAGTTCTTGGCCATCACCAGCTCTAACCTCGACGAATTCTTCATGATTCGCGTGGGGTCGCTGTACAACTACCTGGACTATGGCAAGGAGCGGATTGACTACTCGGGCCTGCGGGAGCTGCCCTTTCGGCGCAAGCTGCTGGACTTCGCGCACCGCTTCGTAAACGACCAGAGCTTGACTTATCTCAATGAGCTCAAGCCCAATTTTGAGAAAAACGGCTTCAACATCCTGAAGATGTCGGACCTCACGGAGCTGGAAGTGAAGAAGGCCGATGGCTACTTCAAGAACACCGTGTTTCCGCTGCTTACGCCCATGGTGTACGACGCCTACCACGGTTTTCCGCTGATGATGAATCAGATGCTCATCTTCGGAGTGGTCACCCGGATAGGTAACGGCATGAACGTGGGTTTGGACGGGGAAGCTGAGAAAGGGCAGGAGCGGCTCACCTTCGTGCAGATTCCGCAAAACCTGACCCGGTTTTTTGAACTTACGCGCAAGGACAAAGTCATCTTCGTGCCGATTGAGGAAGTAGTGCGGGAGTTTCTGCCGCGGCTTTTTCGCAACGTGGAGATTGTGGCGGCCAACCTCTTCCGCATCACCCGCAACGGCGACTTCACGCTGGAAGAGTCTGATGACATCGATAACGACTTTATTAAGGAAATTCAGGTAGGCTTGAAAACCCGCAAGCGCGGCCGTGTGGTGCGTGTGGAAGTGGAGCCCAACGCCTCGCCAGTGCTGATGAACGTGCTCCGCGAGCGGTGGAACATCGACAATGGCAACGTCTTTGTCATCAATTCGCTGATTGACCTCAAAGGGCTGTGGCAGATTGTGAAGCACCCGGCTTTCCGCGGCAAGACGCCCAAACTGCCCTCGCCGGTGGCGCCCCTGAGCTTGCCGGAAGGGGCCGAGGAAAACATGTTTGAGTACCTGAAGCACCACGATGTGCTGCTGCATCACCCCTACAACAGCATCGAGCCCATGGTCCGCCTGCTGGAGCAGGCCGCCGTGGACCCGCACGTGCTGGGCATCAAGCAAACCATCTACCGCCTGGCCGATGATTCCCGCGTGTCGGCGGCGCTGCTCAAGGCGGCTGAGAACGGCAAGCACGTTTCAGTGCTATTTGAAGTGAAGGCAAGGTTTGATGAGGAGAAGAACATCCGCGAAGGCGCGCGTCTGGAGAAGGCTGGCTGCTTCGTGATTTACGGGGTGAGCAAGTACAAGACGCACACCAAGCTGCTAATGATTATCCGCAAGGAAGGGGAGAAGGTGACGCGCTACGTACACATCGGCTCGGGCAACTACAACGAGCAGACCTCGCGCTTGTACACCGATGTGAGCTTGCTTACCACGAACGATGTGTACGGGCACGACGTGTCGGAATTCTTCAACGTAATAACCGGGCACTCGCAGCCCGACGACTACGAGTACCTCATCACGGCACCCAAAGACATGCGCCAGCAGCTCATTCACCTCATCCGAGAGGAAGTGAAGCATGCCAAAAAAGGCCAGCCGAGCGGCATCGTAATGAAGATGAATTCGCTCGAGGACAAGGAAATTATCGATGAGTTTTACAAGGCGGCCAAAGCTGGCGTGCCCATCCGATTTATTGTGCGGGGCATCTGCTGCTTGCGGCCTGGGCGTCCTGGGCTGAGCGAAAACATTGAAGTTCGCAGCATCGTGGGCGAGTATTTGGAACACACGCGGCTGTTCTATTTCCACCACGGCGGCGAGGCTCGAGTATACGCCGGCTCGGCCGATATCATGGTGCGTTCCTTCGACCGTCGCATCGAAGCACTGTTTTTAATTGTTAATCCGCAGCTTAAGCGTGAGGCTATCAATATTCTGATGATGAATATGATGGACAATCAAAACAGCTATGTAATGCGGGAAGATGGCGCCTATATTCGCCAGCACCCTGCTCCGGGCGAACCCGTGGTAAACGTGCACAAGGCCTTCTTTAAACGCGACGAAGCGCAGCTGGCTACGGCCTCGCCCGAGGGCTTGCTGGCCCTGCTTGATGTGCAGGCACAGCGCCGCATTGACGTGGCAGCTGCGCTGGGAGTAGCCGATGAAATTGCGGCCACGGCTGCCCGTCAGGCCAGCGAACTGGCGGCCGACGATGCCTTTGGCGAAGGGGAGCCAGAAGAGGCCTGCGAGGACGATGCCACGCCGGTAGGCCATATCGACGAGGAGAGCGTGAGCGCCGATGCGGCTCGGGTGTAACCTTAGCGGCACTTTAAAGGTGGTCCTTGGCGACCGCACTAACGACAACCGGTCGGACTGCTCTAGGCGGTCCGACCGGTTGTCGTTGGAATCGGTACTGTTCTAGCATTGCTCCGGTCGGACCGCCTAAAGCAGCCCGACCGGAGCAATGACTTAAAAGGTGGCGAAGGCCAAGGTTAGAGTTATTCCATTTCCGCCGGCTGGTTTTGCATGTCGGGCACGGGTAAGTGCGCAGGGTGGCCAGCCGCTGGGTTTGAGTTTAGCTCGTCGAAAAAGTCTTCAAACAGAGATTGCAGCATGCCATCTTTCAGGCCGATGTCGGGCACCAACATGTTATTGACGCCGGCCCACTCCATGGCCGATAGGTAGATGTGACCAGCGGGCACGATGACGTCGGCCCGGTCGGGGTTGAGCATGGCTACGTTCACCCGCTCCTCCATGCTCAGGCCCGAGAGGCGCTTGAGAATGCTATCGATGCTGCGCTTGGTAATCGGCTTATTGGGCGCAGCGGGCGAGAGGCTGTAGATTTTGTTGATGTTGCCGCCCGTACCGATGGCGCGGGTGACGTGGTGCTTGCGCGCATGCTCGCGCACCCAGGCCTCCATGCGGGTCCAGAGTTCGGTCTGGGCATCGGTGTTGGCGTTGCCGCTCTCTTCCTGCTGCATGCGGCGGATGGAGCCAATTTCAAACGACTGCGCGGCTACTTTACGGCGGTCGTGGTAGATGTTGAACTCAGTGCTGCCGCCGCCTACGTCGATGTGCAGGTAGTGCTTGTTGTCTTCAAGCAGGTGCTCGATGACGCGGTTGATGTAGAAGGCCTCATCCTGGCCGTCAATCACTTTGATTTCCATGCCTAGCTCGGCTTGCACCCGGGCCGCGATGGCGACACCGTTAGCGGCCGAGCGCATGGCCGAAGTGGCACAAATGAGGTAATGACAGACCTCGTGCACCTCCATGAGCAGCTTCAGAGAGTGCAGGAACTTGACAAATTTCTCTTCCTTGGCCGGAGAAATCTCGCCGGAGGCAAACACGTCTTCGCCCAGGCGCATGGGAAAACGGACGTACTCTACGCGCTTAAGTCGGTAACGGCCTTCGTAATAGAGAACCGCCGATATCTGGCACCGAACAGCGTTAGACCCAATATCAATGGCGGCGAGTTTGCGAAGCGGATAGTTCATAGGCACGAAATTACAGTGCAATAGCTGCAGGCAACAATTCTGAGGTAGCACCTTGCTTAGCGCGAGGTGCAACGGGGGTATTCTGAAACACGCCATTTCCGGGAAGGACGTGTGGCGAACTTGGTGCTAGTACGACTTTTACGCCAGCGCTGTTGGGCGGAGCGGGGCGCCGCTAGCACTTGGCTTGAGGCAACTTTTGCAGCAGGCAGGGTAGTAAGCTTGAGGCTTTGGTTAAGGCGAGAAACTGATGGTCTTGGTATGCAGGCCAGCTTTCTACCTGCTGCCTACTTGTCGATGCGGAACCCGACCCCAAATTGAATGAGGGTACTTTCCACTGATTTCTGATAGGAAAGCGACAAAGCCAGTGTCTCGACTACCGGCGCAATGTAGAAGCCGGCACCATAGCCCGAATTCCACCCCCCGGGCGAACTGCCCTGGTAGTATACCCGGCCTTGGTCGTAAAAGCCGAAGACGCCGTAGTAAAAGGGCAGGAAGCCGTTCCTGACTTGACCGAGCGCCAAACGCAGTTCGGTATTGTAGTACAGGCTGGCATCGCCGCTGAAGCGGTTGCGGTAATAGCCGCGTAGGCCTTCGCGCAGACCCAAAGAAGTGAACTTATAGAACGGGATTTCGCTATCGGGGCCGTAGTTTTTGGCGCCACCTCCCTTCACTACCAGCGTGACGGGGATGCCCAGCCGAACCGTGCCGTAGTACTCAGCAAACCCCTGGGTGAGGCCAAACGTGCTTTCCGAGCCAGAGAGTTGGCGGTACGTATCGTGCTGAGCCCGCAGGCGCACGCCCCGACGGGCAAAGGACTGTCGGTCGCGCAGGTCGAGGTCAAAAACGGCGTTCAGTCCCAGCAGGCGCTGGGTGCTGGTGTTGGGGCGAATCTGGTCGGTGCCGGGCGTTTGATTGAGGACTCCTATGTAGCTGTCGGGAGCAAAATCTGTGACGTAGTACTCGAAGGTGGGGCCCACGCGCAGCACGCTGCGCTGCAGGAAGACTCTTTCGAGAAAGCCGTTCAGGTAGACGCCGCGGTAGCGAGCGCGGTAAAAGTTATTTTGGCGCTGCTCCTCGCTGAAGGGCGTATCGTTGCCCAGCCCGAAGAAGTTGTAAAAGGGGAAGAAGTTGCCGTAACTGACCGCTCCGCCGGCATCGACCTTGCCAATGGCGTAGCGGTGGCGGCTGCTGAGCGTGAGCTGGCGCTGCCCTTCCGTACTTACTTCGCCCAGGAAGGAATACTGGTTTTTAAATCCGGGTTTCCGAAAGCCCTGGGTTTGGAACGTGGCGCCCGCACTGGCCGTGAAGCCGTCGTTGCGGTTATACCCGAGCCCAATGGTGGGCCGGTAAGAGTTGTACTCAAATTCTTCGCGGTCGTAGGCATTCACGCCAAACCTGTTGCTGGTGCGGTTATCCGATTCGGGGCCCAGCTGCAGGTCGGTATCCGGCACGTCGTAAACCTTGGTGAGGGTTCGCAGGCCGCTGGCTCGGGAGTCATCGGCAATGCGGTCTTTGCCTGCGCCGCCTACAACGCGCACCAGAATGCTCTTGCTGCCGCCATCACCGGTTACGGTGAACACGTCTTTGCCATCCAGGCCATAGAGAACAATTTCTTTGGTTTCCTTAGGCTTGAAAGTTCGGTCAAACAGCGCGGGTCCATTTGGGGCGTCGCCCTCTTTGGTCTTGTCGAACATCTGCACGCGCACCTCGCCGTTGGGGAGCCGGTTCACCATGAAAACTTCGCCTTTGTTGCTGCCTACCACGTCTACTCGCTTCGCCAGCAACAGGTAATATTTGTCCAAAGCCTTAGGTAAGGTTTGAATGCGGGACTTCAACTTGCGGTTGAGGTCTTTGCCAGATATACCTTGAATTTCAGTTGGCAGTGTACGGGTAGCATCGTCAATTACGGCTGGCGTCAGGCGGGCCTGCAGGTATTGGCCAGCCTCTTGCCATTGCTCGCGGGTGAGCCCCTGAAGCAAGAGCCGGTCGAGGTGGCGGGCAGGCCAATTTAGGCTTCGCATGTCGTTGAAATCGGACTGGAAGTCTTCGATGCTGGGCACGGCCCATTCGCGGTTTGCGATGTAGGTGAGCAGGCCATTCCAGAGGGTAAAGGCCTGGTCGCGGTCGCGGGGAATGGGGCGGTAGAGGGTGCCACCACCGGGCTGCTTGTAGCCGGCCCATTTCCAGTTGTCTTCGTGCTTGCCAAAGTCAGCCACCAACATGTCAAAGGCGCGGGCACGGGCCAGGGCGGGCGCATCGACCCGGTTGTCATTGTCTTTGTAGAGCTTGCTGAAAAGCTTGAAGCTGCGCGCTACATCGTCGGCATCGCCAAAGCCGGCGAGGTTGGGCTTGGGGTCTTTCGGCCGGTCTTCCATGGTACCGAGCAGCCCGGCGTACTCCTCACGGTAGGGCCCAAGCTGCTGGTTGTCGGGCAGCCGGAATAGGCGGGGCCGGGCGTGCAGAATGTCAGTCTGGTCAAGCAGCGAGCCGATAACGAGGGCCGAGTACGGGTGGGCCGTGGCCGTGATGTCGCGCAGCACGTTGCCGGCCACCGAGTTGCGAAGCTCTGGGGGTAGAATCTTGGTAACGTCCTTGTCTACCGACCGGAATACGTATTCCGAACTATCGGCGGCAATGAGCTTGAGCGAGGTTGTTTGGCGTCCGCCGCCTTTACCGAAGGGACGCAGGCCGCCTTTTTCAGTGGCCAGGTCTAGCGTGGGCACCGTCACGGGCTGCAGCCAGGAGGTGCGGTAGTTGGTGCCAAGGAAGAACCGCTTGCCAATAGTGCCGCCGTATTGGGGGCCGGCTGCAACTACGGTGGTTGCCTGAAACGGGGCATCGGGCTTGGCTTCGGCAGCGGTTTTGGCCACGCCGGGGCAGTCTGGCAGGAAGGGGTTGATGGGCGCTTGGCCCTTCTGCCCCTGTGCATCACTGGCGGGTGCCGCGCTACAAGCCGAGCGGAACAGCGTAGCGCTGTAGCTTTCCTTAACGGGGGCAGTGCTTTCACCGAAGGTGTAGAAATGGGTTTTTACGGTGCCATCGGCGAAATATTCGAGGGTGGAATAGCCCTCTTTGCTCTCGCTATACTGTGAGTCGCCCTTGGGGCCCACGTGCTGGCTTTCGGCAAAGCTGCCGCTCACCAAGTGGTAGTTGCCCTGAAAGGGTGTAAGCTGTAGGCTGTAGTCGTGAGCAGCCGCATACACTACGCCGGGGTTGCTTTGCAGGGTGTTCAGCATCTCTTGGCGTAGCTCTTGGTAGCGCGGGTTGGCAAGGTCGCGCGGGCTGCCCACGTTCTGGCGATACGCCGCGTAGATGCTGCCAAACACGGGCGGGCTCAGGTGTCGCGAAAGGGGCTGCGCGCCGCCGTACACGCCGTTGCTCAGCACGGGGTGGTGTCCTACCAAGAGCACGTTCTTGTCTTTGGTGTCGTCGAGCAGGTCCTGCAATTGCTCGCGAAACTCTTCTTTTGTCAAGGTTTTGCAGTCCGTATCAGGCGCTTCGGGGCGGTTGAAGGGGTGGGTGAACCAAGGCGTATTCAGGGCAACCAGCCGCACCAGCGGGGCTACGTCTACCACTTCCGGGCCGGGGCAGCCATTGCTGGGCAAGAAAGCATTCTGACCGGGAAGCTGCTTTTCAATGTATTTCTCGAGGCGACGCACGGCTTTCAGGCCGTCGCGGCCGGAGTTGGCCCAGTCCTTATCGCCGGGCAGGAAGTAGATTTTTCCCTGAGGCAGTCCCTGCACCAGCGCAATCAGGGCATCGGCGCGGCTGCGGTCGGCCTGAGCCAACGCAGTATCGCCCTTAGCCGCGAGGCCGGTGTTGCTCACAATGTCGCCGAGGTGAACCACGGTAAAAGGGCCCGTTTGCTGCTCCAGGGTTTGGCGGAGCAGCTTGAGTCGTGCAGCGGGTAGGTTGTTTTGAGCGGTGTTGCCCAGGAGAAAAACGGTATGGGCTGGAGAAATGGTTTGCCCGTGCGAGCTGCCGCCCAGCAACAGCGAGGTTGCCAGTAGGAGGGTTAAAATTCGATGCATAAAGTCTGTGTATAGACTCTCTTACGGCAGTTCAGCTAAAAAGTAGGGCCAGGCCTACGCAGAAGGCCGAACGCGGGCGGCCTTCGGGTACGCTAGCTGCCGCAGGGCCAGAGCCAGCAAGCAGGGCACGCCAATCCACAAACATTCGCTGGCAATCACCCGGAGCCCGCGGCCACTAAAAAAAGCTTTGATGCCGATGGGCGATACCTGAATGGGCCGCAAGCCAAAAAAATACCGTTCCTGGTCCCACGGACTGAAAAAGGCCACGCCCAGCCCACCCGTGGTCATGGCGTCGAGCAGGCCGTGCGAGGCCGTGGCCAGGAATAGGAGCAGGGCCAGCCGGCCAGCTGGCGGGCGCTGGTTGGGCTGCGAAAGTAGCCGAATAGCCAGGCCAATTGCCGCAACCACCGCGGCGGCCAGCAGCGAATGGGTAATGCCCCGATGGCCCCATAGGCTGGCGTAGGGTACCCCCAGCTTGTAGCCCAGCGCATCAATGTCGGGCAGTGCGGCACAGCAGGCCACAGCCAGCCAGTAGCGCCTGTGCAACCGGTTTGGAAGCAGTAATGTGCCCAACGTGGCTCCAAGGGCCGCGTGGCCAAATGCGGAAGCCATAAACTGTGAAAAAGAGTTGAGAGAAATTTAAATGGGAGCAACAGGCGCGGCTGGCGGGCCTGCCTCCGGGCACTATCTCCTCAGGTTAGCTCACGCAACACCTTAGGCACTCCTGTGCTGGCGGGCTCGGCCACGTAGCGGACACTGCGGCGGCCCGCCGGCGGCTGGTGCGGGTCGATGACGTAGACCGGACAGCCCACCGGCGCATAGTGCAACAAACCGGCCGCTGGGTAAACTTGCAGCGAAGTGCCGACCACAAGCAGCACGTCGGCGGTGGCCGTAACGGCCGCGGCGTCTTCAATCAGCGGGACCATCTCGCCAAACCACACAATGTGGGGGCGCAGCTGCCCGCCATCGGGAGCCAGGTCGCCCACGTTAATGTCGCCGGGGCAGTCATATACCACCGTCTCGCTCTTCACCGAGCGCATTTTGTTCAGCATGCCGTGGAGGTGTATGACCTCACTCGACCCGGCCCGTTCGTGGAGGTCGTCCACGTTTTGGGTGATGATGGTGACGCGCCAGCCGGGTGCTTCCTCGAAGCCCGCCAGGGCCAGGTGGGCAGCGTTGGGCTCCACTTCGCGAGCTTGCCGACGGCGTTGGTTGTAAAATTCAAGCACCAGGGCAGGATTGCGGGCAAAGCCTTCGGGCGAGGCAACGTCCTCCACGCGGTGGTTCTCCCACAGGCCATTGGAGTCGCGGAACGTGCGGATGCCCGACTCGGCCGAAACGCCGGCACCGGTGAGAACGACAAGGTGTTTCACGAAAACTGAGATGAAAGTTATACGATTTGTGCTTGGGCAGGCTCCTAATCTCTCCAAAGGTAGAAGCCCGCAGTGCCCGTGCCACGGCAGGCCAATGTATGCCAATCGCTGCCTTGTCATGAATGAGCCTCAGAGCGCAATTAACGAGCGCAGTCGCAGGCGAGTATATCACCGCATCAGGCTTCGCTCTTCTCAATCAACGTAGGCCAGCCTGTGAATATGCCCTATCCAATGGTTCAATCAATGGCCCTATTGGAATTGTTGTAAGCAGCCGAGTTCTCCGCGTACTGCAGCCGTAGTTCCCCTCTTTCCTCGCCTTCCCAGTACTTGATGCGGTTCGCCTGTACGCGCACCAGCACTACCCCCGGCGTATCGATACCATCCTTAAACCACGCCTCCAGGTCGCGTACCCAATGCTTTCGCATAGTCGCCTTTTGGCGGATGAGATGCGCGGTGCCAACAATGGAAATGTACAGCCGCCGCGGTCCTTCAAAGTTCAGGTGTACGCGTGGATTTTCCAGAATGTCCTGCACCGCCCGCGAGCCCTCGTGGGTGAAATAATAAGAGTTGCCATCGTATTCCGTTTCCCCGTTGTTGCTAATTGGAAGACTGCTCAACTGCCCTTTACTAGTGTGTGTAGTTAAAATGGCGATGTCCAAATTGGCCAATTTGGCGGCAATATCTTTCAACGTTTTAGCAGGCATACGCTTCAGGATTTGGGTGGGAGCATTACGCAAGGAAAAGCCCAATTTTTATAATAATAACACTTAATTTTGACACTATACTAATTCATCGCTGCTTTGTTTGGGAAGAACTGCAATAGTTGTAAAATTGTGTGGGCTGTTTCAGGGGCGATTAGTGGTATCGTGCATAGTGATTGGAGAGCAATAATCCTCAGTTATGACAGCTATGCTCGGCGACACGAGATGGACTAAATGCACTGTAAACCAAGCTAAAAATTAAACTTCTGCCACAATGGTTCCTATCCAAGGCAGGAGTGGGTCGTGGAATTGCCAAGCAGGCTGGCCGCCTACCTTTGTCAGCTCTGATTTTATACCGTTGCCTCAATGATACGCACTGTAATTTTTGACATGGATGGCGTCATCATCGACACCGAGCCTACGCACCGCGCTGCTTTTTTTACCCTGTTTGAAGAACTAGGCATTCTTGTCACTCCGGAAGAGTACAACACCTTTCTAGGCAAGTCTACCCGGAACGTGTTTCAAACCCTGAAGCAGCAGTACCACCTTCAGCAAGACGTGGAAGACCTGCTTGCCCGGAAGCGGGCCTTGTTCAACAAGTCATTCGATGAAGACGCCGGTCTGGACCTGCTGCCCGGCGTCCGAAACCTACTCGACGACCTTCAGGCACACGACGTGCAACTGGTCCTGGCTTCCTCAGCTTCCAAAGGCACCATTGCCAGGGTGTTTCAGCGGTTTGAACTCACGCCTTATTTCTCCCACGTGGTGAGCGGCGAAGATTTCGAACGCTCTAAACCCGACCCAGCCATCTTCCTACACGCCGCAGAGCTGTCCGAAACGCCGCTGGCGCAGTGCATTGTCATCGAAGACTCGGGCAATGGCGTAGCGGCAGCTAAGGCAGCGGGCATATACTGCATTGGTTACGCTAGTATGCATTCAGCAGGACAAAACCTCCACCAAGCCGACCGCATCATTCAGGATTTCGCCGAACTGACGGCTGCAGGCATCGTGGCAATTACGCCCGCCTAAGCACCTACAGTCGCTACTCGAAATGGCCCAGTTCCTGGCGGCCAAACACCCATTCCGGGGTACTAAACTCGTCTTCATCGGGGCCGGGCAGCGCAAACCAAGCACCCAAGCGCGGCTCTTCTACATTGCGTAATACATGAATGCTTTGGGCCGGCATATAGCTTTGGGCCAGCAGCAGAAATTTCTGGCGCGTAACGGTGTGCTCGGCCACATCTACTACCAGCACCGCGTGGCCGGGCCGCCCGCCATGAATGAGCACATCGCCCGGCTGCACATGCGCCAGGGGCACCGGCCGCAGCTCACGGCTCAATGACAGGGTGCCCGCATACCCAAATGTGGGCACCAGGTAGCGCGCCAAGGCCCCGTGGGTAGGCGCTTCGGCTGGCCGGCTCGCAGGCAGCACTTCTTCGTTCACCACACGAAAGGTGCGCCCCGCCACAAAGTCGGAAAACCAGAAATCGTAGCCCGTGGTCAGGTGAAAGTGAATTTTATTCAGGTTGCGGCTGAAGCCATATTCGGCCCGCAAGCGGATAACGGCATCGGCGCACTGTTGCAGGTCCTGGGTGCCCACATCAATCTTCACCACCGCGGCCACCACGTCCTGTCGGTTTTTGAGGCCTCCCGAAAAGGTGCGGGCCGGCGTACCCGCCGGGCTCAAAGGCAGGTAGCGCAGCCACTCGCCCCAGGAGCCCGCCGCTACTGCCACCCGCTGGCAGCCTGCCGGAGCCGGAAACCGAGCTGCTACCGTAGCAGCGGCACTGCCCGGTTGCGCCAGCCAAGGATAAACCAGACCAGCTGGCCGAACCTGAGCAATAGCCGGTAGGCATGGTCCGCCGGCCCACAGCGCCAGCGTCATCAAGAGGAGAGAGGTACGCATCGCTGGCAAGGGCGCAAACAAAAACCCGCACCAAGGCGGGTTTTTGATGATAAAACCGGAGCGCAAAGAACGGCGCCAGGAGCGGTTTATTTTGCTTTGGCTGCCGTCTTTTTAGCAGCCGGCTTGGCGGCGGTTTTAGCTGCTGGTTTTTTCTTGGCCGGAGCTTTTTTGGCAGTAGGCTTTTTCTTGGCGGGGGTGTCGGCTTTTTCCTCCTTGGCAGCCGGGGCAGCCTTTTTGCCGAAGCGGCCACCTTTGGCGGGCTTGTCGGGCGTGGCATCGGCCAGCTCCTGGCAGCGCTCCAGGGTCAGTTCGGTAGGCTCTTCGCCCTTGGGAATTTTTACGTTCTTTTTGCCCGCCACGATGTAAGGCCCGAAACGGCCATTCAGCACCTGAATGTCCGGGTTTTCGGGGAACGACTTGATGAGGCGCTCGGCATCGGTTTTGCGCTTCAGCTCAATCAATGTCACCGCTTCTTCGGCCGTAATGGTATGCGGGTCTTGCTCCTTGGTAAGGGAGAAAAACTTGCTGTCGTGGCGAACATAAGGACCAAAGCGGCCGAGGTTGGCGGTCATGTCCTTGCCCTCAAACTCGCCCACTACGCGGGGTAATTTGAAAAGGTCCAGGGCCTCTTCCAGCGTGATGCTTTCAATAAACTGGCCTTTGCGCAGGTTGGCGTAAGCGGGTTTGGTTTCGCCTTCAGTGTCACCCAGCGCCACGTAGGGGCCGTAGCGACCCAGCCGGGCCGTGATTTTCTCGCCCGTTTCGGGGTGCACGCCAATTTCGCGGGTGCTGCCCAGAGTGCTGCGCTCAATGTCCTGGCCAGCCTCAATGGTAGCGTGGAACTTGCCATAGAAGCCGGTCAGCATTTGGGTCCAATCTTCGCGGCCATTGGCAATCTGGTCGAACTCGTCTTCTACCTTGGCCGTGAACTGATAGTCCACAATCACGGGGAAGTGCTCCACCAAAAAGTCGTTCACCACCATGGCCGTATCAGTGGGAAATAGCTTGGCTTTTTCGGCGCCATAGTTCTCGGTTTTCACTTCGGTGTTAACCGCTTCTCCGTCAAGCGTGAGCACGTGAAACTTGCGTTCCTTGCCCTCACGGGTGTCTTTTTCTACATAGCCGCGCTTCTGCACCGTGCTGATGGTAGGGGCGTAGGTGGAAGGACGGCCAATGCCCATCTCCTCTAGTTTCTTAACCAGCGAAGCTTCCGTATAGCGCGCCGGGGGCGACGAAAACCGCTCGGTCGCACTCAGTCGCTGCAACGGCAGCACTTGGCCCACGCTCAGCGGAGGCAAGCCCCGCGAGAAGCTCGACTCGCCGTCTTTGGCATCGTCTTCGTCCTCGTCGTCCTTGCTCTCGGCATACACTTTCAGGAAGCCTTCGAAGGTAATAACCTCGCCCGTAGCTGTGAACGTGGTGCCGGGCTGCGTGCTGATGCCAATAACCGCCGTGGTGCGCTCAATCACGGCCTCCGCCATTTGCGAGGCCATAGCGCGCTTACGGATAAGGTCGTACAGCCGCTGCTCCGATGCATCAGCGCCAGCTTTCACCGCGCTAAAATCAGTAGGGCGAATGGCTTCGTGCGCTTCCTGGGCCGAAGCCGACTTGGTTTTGAAGGTGCGGGTATGATGGTAATCGGCCCCGTAAGCGGCCGTGATGGCCGCCTGAGCGCCCGCCATTGCTTCCTGCGACAGGTTCACGGAGTCCGTCCGCATGTAGCTGATTTTACCAGCTTCGTACAGTTTCTGCGCCACGCTCATGGTCTGCGCTACGGAGAAGCCCAGTTTGCGCGAAGCTTCCTGTTGCAGCGTAGAAGTGGTGAACGGAGCCGCGGGGCTGCGCTTGCCTGGCTTCTTGTCGAGGCTCTCAATTTGATAAGCTGCCCCCACGCAGCGCTGCAGAAAAGCTTCTGCTTCGTCCCGCACTTTAAACCGGGTGGGTAGCTCCGCTTCGAGCACCGCTCCGCGGCCCGCATCGAAGCGCGCTACTACGCGGTAGGCGCTGGCCGATAAGTGACTAGCTACTTCACGTTCGCGCTCTACTACCAAGCGCACAGCCACCGACTGCACCCGCCCAGCCGAAAGGCCGGGCTTCACTTTCTTCCACAGCACGGGGCTCAGCTCAAAGCCCACGAGGCGGTCGAGAACGCGGCGGGCCTGCTGCGCATTAACTAGGTTCTGGTCAACGATGCGGGGGTTGGCAATGGCACCAAGAATTGCACTTTTGGTGATTTCGCGGAACACAATGCGCTTGGTCTTGGCATCGGGCAGGTTCAGGGTTTCGGCCAGGTGCCAGCTAATGGCCTCGCCTTCGCGGTCATCGTCACTTGCCAACCAAACCATTTCGGCCTCCTTCGAAAGTTTTTTCAGCTGTGCAATTAGCTCGCGCTTGTCGGCCGACACCACGTAAGTAGGCTTAAATCCATTGGCAATGTCAATGGCATTATTGTCCTTAGGCAGGTCGCGAACGTGCCCATAACTGGAGCGCACCACGAAATCCTGGCCGAGGTAGCCTTCAATGGTTTTGGCCTTGGCCGGCGACTCGACGATAACTAAATTCTTGACCATGTGAGCGGGTGAGAGGAAACGGCAGACGAATGGGAGGGCAGTGGGAATTAAAACGGCCAGCCGTGGAGAAATGTTAAAATTGGCCGCAAAGATGCCGGAATATTCCCAGCACCAACGCACCTAGCAATTATCCCGCCGTCTTCGTGCTTCTTTAACAGGCCAACATTAGGTCAGAGTTCATTGCCTTAGGCGGAGTTGTATCTTTGCTTATTCCGGGATATTACCCGTACTTCGCCTTTCCAATTTTGTCCTCCTTCCCCCCGCTTGATATATTAATTATATGGCTTCTCCCAAGACTCCGCAATCTAAGCCTCGTCGGGCCCCCGCGGTGGCTACAATGGATGATGTCACGAATGAAATGCCGGATTCCGGGGCAGTTTCGGCTCTTGACGTGGTGCGTACCAACAACGACCTGACCCGCAAAAGAGGCGGCTCGCGGGGTTCTATCGACACCCAGGACCCGGGCTACGTGAACGACCAGCTTAACCGCGTGCTCTACGCGTTGGACGCCTTTAAAAAAGGGGACGTTTCCGTGCGCCTGACCAAGCAAAACGACGACATTTTTGCTGAAATCGCCGAAGCCTACAATTCCATGGTGGAAATGATAGGCGGGGTAGGCGGCGAGGTATCGCGCATCTCGAAAGTGGCCGGGGTAGAAGGAAACCTAAAGGCGCGGGCCTCGGCCGACGGCGCCGCCGGTTTCTGGCGCGACATGATAAATAATATCAACGGCCTGGTAGACAGCATTGCCGTTCCGGTATTGGAAGTAGGCAAGGTATTGAAGAACATCAGCCGCGGCAACTTGGACGAAAGCTTCCAGATTCCGGTTTCGGGCGACTTCAAGCTGATGGCCGAAACCATCAACAAAACGATTGATAACCTAAACATCTTCGCCGGCGAGGTAACCCGCGTGGCGCAGGAAGTGGGCACCGAAGGCAAGCTCGGTGGCCAAGCCAGCGTACCTAATGTAGGCGGCATCTGGAAGGACCTGACGGACAACGTAAACAACATGGCCTCGAATCTGACTTCTCAGGTACGAGACATTGCCAACGTGGCAACCGCGGTAGCTAAAGGTGACTTGACGCAAAAGGTTACTGTTGATGTAAAAGGGGAATTCCTGCAGCTGAAGCAGAACCTCAACCAGATGGTGGACTCGCTGAACCTGTTTGCCGGCGAGGTAACCCGCGTGGCCCAGGAAGTGGGCACCGAGGGTAAGCTGGGTGGTCAAGCTCTGGTGCCCAACGTCGCTGGCGTATGGAAGGACCTGACCGACAACGTAAATAACATGGCCTCGAACTTGACCTCTCAGGTTCGTGACATTGCCAACGTGGCCACCGCGGTAGCGAAAGGTGACCTCAGCCAGAAGGTGACAGTAGATGTAAAAGGCGAGCTGCTCCAGCTGAAGCAGAACCTAAACCAAATGGTGGACTCGCTGAACCTGTTTGCCGGCGAAGTAACCCGCGTGGCGCAGGAAGTAGGCACCGAAGGCCGCCTCGGCGGCCAAGCCGTCGTACCCAACGTAGCTGGTGTGTGGAAGGACCTGACCGACAACGTAAATTACATGGCAAGTAACCTGACTTCTCAGGTGCGGGACATTGCTAATGTGGCCACGGCCGTAGCTAAAGGCGACTTGACGCAGACGGTTACCGTGGATGTAAAGGGTGAATTCCTGCAACTGAAGCAGAACCTGAACCAGATGGTGGCGTCGCTGAACCTGTTCGCTGGTGAGGTAACCCGTGTGGCCCAAGAGGTAGGCACGGAGGGTAAACTCGGTGGCCAAGCCTCGGTGCCGAACGTGGCGGGTGTGTGGAAAGCCCTTACCGATAACGTAAACGACATGGCCGCGGCTCTTACCTCGCAGGTACGAGACATTGCCAACGTGGCAACGGCCGTAGCCCGCGGTGACTTGAGCCAGAAGATGACGGTGAATGTGAAGGGCGAAATCCTGGAACTGAAGAACATCCTCAACCAGATGGTGGACTCGCTGAACATCTTCGGTGACGAAGTAACCCGCGTGGCCCGCGAAGTGGGCACCGAGGGTAAACTAGGCGGCCAAGCCGTAGTGCCCCGCGTTGGCGGTACCTGGAAGGAGCTGACGGACAACGTAAACACGATGGCCAGCAACCTGACCTCGCAGGTACGAGACATTGCCAACGTAGCCACGGCCGTATCGAAAGGTGACCTTTCGCAGAAGATTACAGTTGACGTAAAAGGCGAGCTGCTGGACCTCAAGGACAACTTGAACCAGATGGTGGACTCACTGAACATCTTCGCCGGCGAGGTAACTCGTGTGGCGCGCGAAGTGGGCACCGAAGGTATTCTGGGCGGACAGGCCAACGTACCGAAGGTAAGCGGTACCTGGAAGGACCTCACGGACAACGTAAACACGATGGCCTCGAACTTGACCTCGCAAATGCGCGACATTGCCAACGTGGCAACCGCGGTTGCGAAGGGCGACTTGAGCCAGAAAATCACGGTGAACGTGCGGGGTGAGCTACTGCAGTTGAAGGAAAACCTCAACGAAATGGTGGACTCACTGAACATCTTTGCCGGCGAAGTAACCCGCGTGGCCCGCGAAGTGGGTACGGAAGGTAAGCTAGGCGGCCAAGCCAGCGTGCCCAACGTGCGCGGCACCTGGAAAGACCTCACCGACAACGTGAATACCATGGCGCTCAACCTGACCAGTCAGGTGCGAGACATTGCCAACGTAGCCACGGCCGTAGCCAAAGGTGACTTGTCGCAAAAAATCACGGTAGATGTAAAAGGGGAGTTCCTCCAGCTGAAGGAAAACCTGAACCAGATGGTGGACTCGCTGAACCTGTTCGCTGGCGAGGTAACCCGCGTGGCCCAGGAAGTGGGTACCGAAGGTAAACTCGGTGGCCAGGCCAGCGTACCGAACGTGGCTGGCGTCTGGAAAGACCTCACCGACAACGTAAATACCATGGCCGCCAACCTCACCACCCAGGTGCGGGGCCTGGTGAAAGTTGTAACTGCGGTATCGAAAGGTGACTTGACCCAAAAGCTCACGCTGCAAGCCAAAGGCGAAGTAGCCGAGCTGGCCGACACCATCAACCGGATGGTGGACGACCTTAACCGCCTCGCCGTCGAAGTTAGCCGCGTGGCGAAAGTGGCCGGTGTGGAAGGTAAGCTCACCGAGCGGGCCACGGTAGGTGGCGTGTCGGGCTCCTGGAAAGAATTGGTGGACACGCTCAATGCCCTGCTCGAATCCATTGCCTCGCCAGTACTGGAAGTGAGCCGCGTGGTACGGGCCATCTCGGAAGGCGACCTGACCCAGCGCGTGGAAGTGCCCACTACGGGTGACATCCTGGCCATGTCCAGCGCCCTTAACCTCGCCGTTGAAAACCTGAACGAGCTGCTTGGCGAAATCAACGATTCGTCGCAGGTAGTGGGGACTTCTTCGGAGGAAATGGCCGGCAAAGGTCAGGAGATGAGCCGTGTAACTGTCGATGTGGCCTTGGCCATGCAGCAAATGGCAGAAGGCGCTCAGAACCAAGCTTTGAAAACCGACCAGGCCTTCAAACTCATCGAGGAGATTATGCAGGCCACCAAGGAAACGGCCAACAAGGCCGACGTGGTGAACAAAGCGGCTATCCTGGGTGAGCAAACCTCGCAGCTCGGTCTGAAAACGGTGGCAGAAGTGGTGAAAAACATGGAAGAGATTTCCAGCGCCGCTATGCAGACGTCACGCACCATCGAAGTGCTAAGCACCCGGTCGGGTGAAATCAGCAAATCGCTGGGCGTGATTACCGACATTGCCTCGCAAACTAACCTGCTTGCTCTGAACGCTGCCATCGAAGCAGCCCGCGCTGGGGAAGCCGGCCGTGGTTTCGCGGTAGTAGCCGAAGAAATTCGGAAGCTGGCCGAAGGCTCGCGCAAGTCAGCCAACGAAATTGCCACGCTGGTAGAGGACGTTCGCAAGGACACAACCTCGGCCGCAACCGCTATTTCGACTATGGAAGGCCGAGTACTGAAAGGCAAGAACGCTACGTTCGAAGCCAGCTCGGCCTTTAAGAACATTGCCACCAGTAGCGGTGAAACGCTCCGCACCTCACGCGACATTCTCACGGCTACCGAAGTACAGAAAACCTCGATTGGCGACGTAGTGAAGTACGTGGAGGACGTGGTAGCCATTGCCGAGCAAACGGCAACCGGTACTCAGCAAGTGGCTGGCACGGCCAAGCAACTGTCGACGGCTATGCAAGAACTGACTACTAGCTCGCAGCGCCTCACCGACATTGCCGACGACTTGCAGGCCGGCCTGGAAACCTTCCAGCTCAGCTCTTACTACGAGCCGGAGCCCGAGCCTCAGCCCATGCGTCGCGGACCCAGTGCCCGCGAAATTTACCGGGCTCGCGATTCGTACTCGGCTGCTACTCCCCAAACGGGAATGGCCGCCCGCCGTGCCCAAAACCGCAACGAACCAGCTCCTGACCCGGCCGACAACGCTCGTCGCAATGGCATCGCGCGTCGCAACGCTCGAATAGAAGCTGCTAACGCCGCCGTTCCGGCTCCAGTAGCCACCCGGCCCGAACGGCGCGTTCGTCCTTCCCGCCCGGCCGAGCAAGCGGCGCCAGCGCCCGTAGCACCAGCACCTCGGCCTGCCGTCAACCGGTTGGCAGCCAAAGCCGAGCCGAAGAATGGCAAAAGCCAGACTAACGGCCAGGAGGTAAAAGAAAAGGAGTCTGCCTCAAAACCAAAAGCAAAAGCTAAAGCCAAGTAGGCCGGAAAGTGAGTAATCGATAGTCAGGGACGGATAGTCTGACTTCCCCTGATTGTCGATTGCCCGCTACAATTTACTGCCTACGCAATACTGATTACCAAGTACATGGCTGAAATAGAAATAGCTAGTCCTGCACCCAAAGCCGAACGCGCCAAACCTGCTGAGTTGGTTCAACTCATTGTGTTTCGGTTGGGCGACGAGGACTACGGCATTCGTATCGAACAGGTGAAAGAGGTAACGGTGACGCCCGAAGTGGCGCGCATGCCCAAAACTCCTCCTTTCATCAAAGGAATTGCTAACCTGCGCGGCGATATCATTGCCATTATTGACTTAGAGGAACGGTTCCGTCTCCGCCCAGCCGGGCGCCCCTTGCCCGAACGTTCTTACACGGTGGCAGTTGAAGCGGCCGATTACACCCTCGGGCTGATGGTGCGCGAGGTACCCCGGCCTTTCACCCTCCCGCTGAGTCAGATTGAGCCGCCGCCGGAGTTTGTGCAGGATTCCAGCACGCGCGACAAGTACCTCGAAGGCATTGCCAAGTTACCCGAAGGCGGCATCATAATCGTTTTGGATATGCGCAAGCTCCTCACTCCGAGTGAGGTGATGCGTTTGCCAGGCAAAGTGGCATCTTCGTAAGCCCCAGCCCGTACAACCGGGGCTGGGCCACGGGGCTCGACCATATTCTAGATTTTCCTCATGTCATCCAATACCATGAATAAGCGCATCCTCATCGTCGACGACTCTTTTTATATGCGCACGATGCTCAAGAACATGCTCACCGATGCTGGCTACGAAGTAGTTGGCGAGGCGGCTAATGGAGCCCAAGCTCTTGAGATGGCAGTGTCGACTTCTCCCGACCTCATCACCCTCGACGTCATTCTGCCCGATAACACCGGGCTGGATGTGCTCAAAAGCCTTCGCCAAACCCAGCCATCCTCCAAAGTGGTAATGTGCAGCGCTGTTGGCCAGGAAGTTATTGTGAACGAGGCCATCGAAAACGGGGCCTTGGCATACATTGTCAAGCCTTTTTCGGAAGAGAAGGTGTTGGAAATTGTGGGTGCCGCGTTGCAAAACGACGCCACTGAAAAGACTGCATAAGGTGCGGCTGCATTCCTCCGTAGCTGTGGTGCCCTCCGTCGGAAACGATGGGGCGTGGCTGCGCGCCTCGGTTTGGGGAATGAAATATCCTAAACGCTCCGGCCAATGAAAACGCGCGACCAGGAATACCGGGAGCTGTTCATGGCCGAAGCCTTGGAGTATTATGACTCCATGAGCCGGCACTTGAGCGAGCTGGAGCGCAATCCCGACGCCGGGCCTGCCCTCAACGAGCTATTCCGACTTATGCACAACCTGAAGGCCAATGCGCGTGCAATGGGCTTCACGGACCTGGGCGAAGTAGCCCACCATCTCGAAACCCTATTTGGCCTCATCCGGGACCGAGAGCGGACTTTTAGCGGGTCTTTGATTCAGGTGGTGTTCACTGGGGTTGACGCCTTGGGCAACATGATTCGCGCCGTAGGGGCCAATCAGCCTCTGCCCGATGTAGCGACGCTATTGGAAAATCTCGACCGCTTGGTGCGGGGCGAAGAGCCGGTGTTGGATGACGAAGACCTTGTGGAAACCGACGAGGAAGCCGGCCGCAAAATGGAGTTATCGGACTTGGTGTACATCCAGGTTAAGAAGCTCGATAACCTCCTAAACTTGGTAGGGGAGCTGGTAATTGACCGCGACCGGATAATGACGCTGGCGCAGGAAATTGATAACCCGGCCTTGCTAGCTACTGCGCAGCACCTGTTCCGCATTTCCGACGACTTGCAGTACAGCGTGATGGATGCGCGGCTGGTAGGAGTGGGCGTGCTGCTGAATAAGTTTCCCCGGGTAGTGCGCGACGTGGCCGCTGCCGAGGAGAAACAAGTGGAGCTCATGATGAGCGGGCAGGACGTGCAAATTGACCGCAACATTCTGCAAATCATCACGGATGCCTTGCTCCACTTGGTGCGCAATGCCGTCAGCCACGGGCTCGAAACAACCCAGGAGCGGCTGGCCAGTGGCAAGCCGGCGGTGGGGCAGCTCACCCTTTCGGCTTTGACCGAGCGCGACGATGTCCTTATCCAAGTTCGCGACGATGGCCGCGGCATCGATACCGAAGCTGTTCGCCGCAAAGCAATAGACCGCGGCCTGACCACTGCCAAAGCAGCTGCTAAGCTGGATGAACACGCCATCTGGGCTTTCTTATTTGAGCCCGGCTTCTCGATGGCGCAGCAAGTGACCGACATCTCGGGCCGTGGCGTGGGGCTCGATGTAGTTAAACTCGCTCTCGATTCGTTGGGTGGCCAGCTTCGCGTAGAGTCAGAGATGGGCGCCGGAACCACCTTTACCCTGGTTCTGCCCACATCTATCGCTGTAAAAGGAGCCTTACTAGTGGAAGTAGACGAACGGCCGTATGCCGTGCCGCTGCTACACACCGAAACGGTATTGGCTCTGCACCCCGGGCAGATTTCGGTAGTGGGTGGTGTGCTGGTAACCCATTTCCACGAGCAGGCGGTACCATTGGTGCCGTTGCGCCAGCTTCTGTTTGACGAGGGCGACGAACCCTTGCCCCCGGCAACTAAAACTGATATGAATGGCCCCCAGCATGTGCTGGTGGTGAACTACAACAACCGTCGCCTGGGCTTGGTGGTCGACCGATTTATGCGTCAGCAGAACATCGTTATCAAACCGCTCAGCAAGCCCCTCGATACTATCGATTTGTTTGGGGGAGTTACCCTGCTCGGGAGCGGGCAAGTCTGCCTTGTGCTTGACGTACCCGCTCTAAATCGTTTGTTTTTGAACAAACGGCCTTAAACTAACTTTTCTTTCACCCCAGTACTCGCAGCTGCACTTCCCCTATTCTGTACGTTATGGATTTATCGATGACTGACTTAGAGCGTGATATAATCCGCGAGATTCTAAATATCGGCTTGGCCCGCGCCGCCGATTCGTTCGCCGTTATTGCCCAAGAGCGTGTGCTGTTGGAGGTGCCGAATATTGACCTGCTTGACAGCGACGATATTCTGGTGCGCGTGCGGGACTATCAGGCGAAGCATGTGCCTATCCAGTCCGATATCCGGGGTGATTTTAATGGCACTACGCTCATGTTCTTTTCGGGCCAGCACATTCAGCGCCTTTCGCGGGTGTGCCTGCGCATGCAAACCCAGGAATCATTGGAGGTGAACGAGTTGCAGGAATCTTTGCTGCTCGAAATCAGCAACATCATCACTGGAGCGTTGGTGACGCAGCTAGCCAATATTCTTAAGGCCAATATCTACGGCGCTCCGCCTACCGCTCCGGGCGGTGATATTGCCGACATCATGCAGGGTCTGTTGCCAGAACACCAACTGCAGCCTCTCATCTTTTCTGTTATCACGCAGTTTTCGGACAAGGATAACATGGTAGAGCTTCCCCTGATGCTGTTCTTTGACCGCGAAACGTTTACCAAGATTCTGGAGATAATTCGTAGCTACGACTTCCTGGGCAGCCAAATGTCGGCTTAAGCAGCGTTAGGTAACTAAAAGAATACGTCATGCGGAGCCTGAGTGAGCTTCCTGACCGCATCCGTCCGTCGTGCTGACGAAGGAAGCATCCCATTTAAACGGACGAGCTGTTCGGCGAGATAGGATACTTCGCCAGCCTGGCAGGAATTAAGGATGTAGTCATGAGGCTTCAGCAAGCTCCACATGACGTTTTTTTGTTGGGTACCGTATTCTCTGGTTCGCTGTCCGTACCCTTCTCAATTCAACTCATTTCAGAACAACTTCTCATGTCTAAATCCGAAGCCGCTCTGGCCCAAAAAATAGCCACTTTTGACCCCAACGCCCCTGGCGATGCCGCAGGCGGTTTGTTCGGCCTGCCCTTTACTCCTGAGGAGGCACGCGTGGTAGTAGTGCCCGTGCCCTGGGAGGTAACGGTAAGCTACCGCGCCGGCACGGCCCAGGGCCCGGCCGCCATTCACGAAGCATCGCTTCAAGTTGACCTGTACGACCCGGACCTGCCTGATGCCTGGAAGCTCGGCTTGGCCATGGAGGAGGAAGACGAGACCATCGCCGCGGCCAGCAATAACCTGCGTCCGTTGGCAGCGGAGTACATCAATTGGGTTGAAGAAGGCCAACCCGATGCTGGGACCAGCAAACACAGTAGCGTGCCCGCTAAGGTCACGACCGAAGGAGCAGTGATGGTGAAGTGGCTGAAAGAGAAAACCGGGGCCCTCCTCGACGCAGGCAAAAGCGTGGTAGTGCTCGGCGGCGACCACAGCACGCCGCTTGGCTATATGCAGGCGTTGGCCGAGCGCCACGAGGAATTCGCCATTCTGCAGTTCGACGCCCACTGCGACTTGCGCCCTGCCTATGAAGGCTTCAAGTACTCGCACGCCAGCATCATGCACAATGCTCTTGAGCTGCCCCAGGTGAAAAAACTGGTGCAGGTAGGCATCCGCGACATGTGCCAGCAGGAAGCAGAGTTCATCGCTCACTCCAATGGCCGTGTGGCCCTATTCAGCCAGCGCTTTCTGAGCGAGGAGAAATTCGCCAAGAAGTCGTGGAAGAAGGTGTGTGGTAAAATCATCGCCCAGCTGCCACCCAAAGTCTACATCAGCTTCGACATCGACGGGCTGGACCCCAAGCTGTGCCCCGGTACTGGAACCCCCGTGCCCGGCGGCCTGGAGTTCGAAGAAGCCACTTACTTGATTCGCTCCATCGTACGAGCCGGCATCACCATCATCGGCTGCGACCTCAACGAGGTAGCGCCCGGCGACACCGATTGGAACGGCATAGTAGGCGCCCGCCTGCTCTACCAACTTTGCAACTGGATGGCCGTATCGCAAGGGCGCCTCGTTGCCAAAGGCATGGAGGTGGCCGAGTAACCTTCTTTCACCTCAACCCTTGTTCCAATGCTTGGTTTTATCCTCAAATTCATTCTCACCGCAGTGCTCGTCTACGGCCTCAGCATGGTGCTGCCGGGCGTGGTGTTGGGCGGCTTCGGCAGCGCGGCCATTCTGGTACTAGTGCTCGGCGTATTGAACGCCGTGGTTAAACCCATTTTGAAAATTCTGGGCTTTCCCATCACGGTTCTCACGCTGGGCTTGTTTCTGCTAGTCATTAATGTCATCATTGTGAAGCTGGCCGATTTCCTGATGAGCAGCTTTGATGTTCATGGGTTGCTCAATGCGTTGCTATTCAGCATTGCGCTGTCAATTGTAAATGCTGTTGTGGATTTGGTGGTAGACTAGTTTTAAGTATTTCCGAAAAAGCCCCACTGGCGTGACTTAATTCAAAGTCACGCCAGTGGGGCTTTTTCATTAGTTCAGTAATGAGTGTTAAAAGAGCATTATGCCAGTCTACTCCTCCAGCGCTTCACGCCCCACAATGCAAAGCCACCTAACAAAAGGAATGGCCAAATGGTGACCACCCCAATCAGTAAACTGGTGATGAGGGTCCAGCCTGTATAAAAGGATTCGACCAACCGGCTGCTGAACGATACAATAGGAGCATCGGGAACGGGTTGGGCTAAGGCTTGGTAGCAAACCAAGGAAATGGTAGAATAAGCTACTTCATCGTTAAGGGTTTTGAGGCGACTTTCGGTGCTTTCAATTTCCTCACGTACTTCCCCGATTTTCCCTTCTACCTCCAGCACCTCACTGATTTTCTTGGCGCGTGCCAGCAAAGCAATGTAGCGTTGCTCCACCACGCGCTTGGTGGCAAGCCGGGCCGAAATATCGGCGTGTTGGGCCGTGACGTCGTCGGTGGTTATACGCTTTTCTTCTACCGTTCCCAAGCTTCCCAAAGCCGACATGATGGCGCGAAAGCGGGAGGGAAGCACCCGAATGGTCATGGCCTGCCGCCACTCGTCGTCCTCGCGTATCTCTCTCGCTGCGCTCAGATAGCCACCATTGCGTTGCACTAAGCTGTCGAGCCGCCGGCTGGCTTGTGGCAGGTTATCTACTTTCACCCGTAAATCGGCGTGGTAAATCAAACGTCGCGCGGGTGCAACCACGGCGGCCGTTGGCGTAGGCAATGCAGGTCCTATCATTTCTGCCTTATCGGGCTCATCTGCCTGCATGGGAGGTGGTGCGCTCATGGCTACGCTTTCCAGCCTCACACTGCTCCTTTCGGCAGTTTGTTTATTCTCGTGACTGCAGCTGCTCATAAGCGCTGCCAGCTCAAGGACGATTCCTGGGGTGTACTTCATGATTCATCGGCATTAGAGTGAAACCTGAAACAGAAGCTGCGCAGCTACTTTCATTCCAACGCACAATCATTAGTAACCCATATACTTCAAAATAAAAATGCCCGACTTGTAAGCCGGGCATTTCCATAAATTAAAATCGTACTGGCTTAAATGCGCCGAATATCCGCACCCAACGCATTCAGACGCTGGTCGATAAACTGGTAGCCGCGGTCAATCTGCTCCACGTTGAGGATGGTGCTGGTGCCTTCAGCTGAGAGCGCAGCAATGAGCAGCGCCACGCCAGCCCGGATATCAGGCGAGGTCATGGTGATGCCGTGGAGTTGCTTGGCCTGGTCGAGGCCGATAACCGTGGCGCGGTGCGGGTCGCAGAGAATAATCTGGGCACCCATGTCGATGAGCTTGTCCACGAAGAACAAGCGGCTCTCAAACATCTTTTGGTGAATGAGCACCGTGCCTTTGGCCTGGCAGGCTACTACCAGCACAATGCTAAGCAGGTCGGGGGTGAAGCCGGGCCAGGTGTGGTCGCTCACCGTGAGGATGGAGCCGTCCAGGTACGTGGCAATCTCATAGTGCGGCTGGGCCGGAATGTGAATGTCGTCGCCCCGGAATTCAATCAGAATGCCCAGCTTGCGGAAGGTGTCGGGGATGAGGCCGAGCTGCGGAATCTGGCAGTCTTTGATGGTAATTTCGGAGCCCGTCATGGCCGCAAGGCCGATGAAGGAACCGATTTCAATCATATCCGGGAGCATGCGGTGCTCGGTGCCGCCGAGGCTTTCTACACCTTCAATGGTGAGCAGGTTGGAGCCGATGCCTTGAATGTTGGCGCCCATGCGCACCAGCATGCGGCACAACTGCTGCAGGTAGGGCTCGCAGGCGGCGTTGTAGATGGTGGTGGTGCCTTCGGCCAGTACGGCCGCCATCAGGATGTTAGCCGTGCCCGTTACCGAAGCTTCGTCGAGCAGCATATGGGTGCCTTTCAGCTTGCCATCGGCTTTGATGCGGTAAAAATCCAGGCCTTCGAGGGTGAGCTTGCCGCCTAGTTTTTCGAGGCCCAGGAAGTGCGTGTCCATCGGCCGGCGGCCAATTTTATCGCCGCCGGGCTTGGGCAATTGGCAACGGCCGTAACGACTCAGCATAGGGCCGAGAATCATCACCGAGCCACGCAAAGCGCCGGCTTGGGCAATGAATTCGGGCGAATCCATGTAATCCAAGTTTACATTTTCAGCCTGGAAAATGTAGGTATCGGTGGCCAGCTTGCCCACCTTCACGCCCAGGTCGCGCAGCAGTTCGATGAGCTTGTTGACATCGCGAATGTCCGGGATGTTACTAATGGTAACCGGCTCGGACGTGAGCAATACGGCGCAAAGAATCTGGAGGGCTTCGTTTTTGGCGCCCTGGGGCGTGATTTCACCGCGCAAGGCTTTGCCGCCGCGTACTTCAAATGCTGCCATTTATCTGGAGCTGTTAGCTAATAGCTGTTGGCTGATAGCAACTAAAAAAATGATTGCTGATTGACCCGCTTAGGCAGGACTTAGCTAACAGCCAACAGCTACTAGCTAACAGCATAAAAATTACTGAGGAGGCTGCTGGGGTTCTTGACGGCCTTTTTTGCGCTTCTTGCCGCCTTTGTTGCCGAAGCCGCTGCGACCCTCGCGGTTGTCGCGGCCCTCGCGCCGGTCGCGGCCTTCGCGCTGCTGGGGCTGGGGTACAATAAAGGCTTGGGTCCGACCAGTGCCCACAGGCATTTCGAATAGATTTTCACTGTCCACCACGGCCGGGTCAAGCTTGAGCTGACCACCTGAGAGCTCGCCCAAATGGCGTAGGATGGTCACATCTTTCGCGTTTTCCTTGTTGTGCTGGCGGTACAGGAACTTCATTGTCCGGCCAATCTGCACGGTGGCTTGTTCGCGTTCCGCAGCATCCTCAATGGTGACGGCCTTCGCAATAAGGGCTTCGACTGCAGCACCGTAAGCACGTAGCTTAGGTGCCTGGCGTGGGTAGGGAACGCGAGTAGGCTTCTCGGTGCGCACCGTGAGGCTGCGCAGTGGCACGGGAGCGTCGAGAGCTACTTCTTCGCCCGCCATGGCGTGCAGGTGATTCCAGAGGCGGGTTTGCACTTCGGGCAGCTCACGCAAGGCCGGCTGCAGGCGCAGCATAAGCTGCACAATTTGCCCGGCCCGCTTGGTGCGCTCGGCTGGGTCTTCAATTGCTGCCAAGCCCAGAATAAGCTGGTAGGTACTATGCCCGTATTCGCGCACCAGCAGTTGCAAGTGGAAGGGCAGGGTGGTGAGGTCGGTCATAAAAAGCTATAGGAGCGCGGCCGGCGGCAGAGCTCAGGCCAAAGATACGGTTGTGGTTGGCTCGGGAAGGTAGAAATCTTAGCGCGTCATGCTGAGCTTGTCGAAGCATCTCTACCAAGCAGTAATTTGCTATTGCGGTGGAGATGCTTCGGCAAGCTTAGCATGACTCAATGAAGATAGATGCTTCCTAATTAGTGTACCCGCAGCTTCGCAAAGCTCAGCAACAGCACCTTTTCGCCCACTTCCTCAAACTGAATAGTGGCTTTGGTGGTGCCTTGTTGGGTTTCGAGTTGGCTTACCACGCCAAAGCCGAATTTGGCATGCTCTACGCGCTGCCCGCTCTGGAGGTTGGAAGTATCGGAGGGCGTGAAGTCGGCCGGGGCAATATACTTGGTCGCCTGCACTTTACGAGGCGCCGTGGGAATCAGGTTAGAGCGACGCTCGAATACGTGTTGAAACGGCGACTCTCCTGCGCCCGGCCCGGCCGCGAACTTGAAGTTAACGTATTGCGGGTCAATTTCATCCAGGAAGCGGCTCTTCTCGCAGCTGCGCAGGTTGCCCCACTGGTAGCGCGACGTTGCATAGCTCAGCGTAAGCTTCTTCTCGGCTCGGGTGATGGCCACGTAGAACAAACGGCGCTCTTCCTCCAGGTCCGCCCGCGAGGTAATCATCATCTGACTCGGGAAGAGGTTTTCCTCCATGCCCACGATGTATACGTTGCGGAATTCCAGGCCCTTGGCCGAGTGAATGGTCATCAGCGTCACCGCTTCGCCGTCTTGCTGAGCATCCTTTACGTCGGAGTCCGTTACAAGGGCAATGTCCTGCAGGAAAGCGCCGAGGCTCTTGTCTTCGCGCTCGGGGTCGTCGACGTATTCCTTGATACCGTTGAGCAGCTCCTGCATGTTTTCGTAGCGGGAAAGGCCTTCGATGCTCTTATCGGCATACAGCTCTTCGAGCATGCCAGAGTTTTTGGCGATGAATTTGGCGGCCTCAAAGGCGTCCTCTTTCTCCGCAATCACCATGTAGCTCTTGATTTTCTCCGCGAAGCCCACCACGGGGTTCGATACCCGGGCAGGCATAAACTGGTCGGCGTTGGCCACCACTTCCCACAGGGTGTGGTTGTTTTCGTCGGCCGTGGTAATCAGTTTGCTAATGGTGGTGTCGCCAATACCGCGCTTGGGATAATTAATTACCCGGCGCAAGGCCTGCTCGTCGTTTTGGTTGACGGTCAGGCGCAAATAGGCCACTAAATCCTTGATTTCCTTGCGCTGATAAAACGACAGGCCGCCAACAATTTTGTATTTAATATTTAATTTCCGCAGCGCTTCTTCCATTGCGCGGCTTTGCGCGTTGGTGCGATAGAGGATGGCGAAATTGTCGTAGGAAAGATGACCATTCATCTTGTCCTCGTAAATGGAATTAGCCACCAATTTGCCCTCCTCGTTGTCGGAAGCGGCTTTCAGGACCTCAATCAGGGTGCCGTCTTCGTTCTCCGAAAAAACATCCTTACGCAATTGCGCCTGGTTGTTTTTAATTACCGAATTGGCCGCCCACACGATGTTTTTAGTGGAGCGATAATTCTGCTCCAATTTAAATACCTGCAGTTCCGGGTAGTCTTTCTCGAAATTGAGAATATTGGTGATGTCAGCACCGCGGAAGGCATAAATACTCTGCGCATCGTCGCCCACTACGCAAATATTCCGCTCTTTCGCTGCGAGTTTGCGAGTAATCAAATACTGCGAATAGTTGGTGTCCTGATACTCGTCCACCATCACAAAGCGGAACATATTCTGGTACTTGTTCAGCACGTCGGTGTGTTCCTTGAACAGCACGTTGGTGTTGAAGAGGAGGTCGTCGAAGTCCATGGCACCGGCCTTAAAGCAGCGCTGCTGGTATTGCTGGTAAAGCACCCCGATTTTGGGGCGGAGCGCCGCCTCGTCGTCGGCCTTAATGGCAGCGTCGTTGAGGTACTGATTTACCGAAATCAGCTTGTTTTTAGCGGCTGAGATGCGGCCGAGCACCAGGCTGGACTTGTAAAGCTTGTCGTCCAACTCCAGTTCTTTCACAATCTGGCCAATCAGGGTCTTCGAGTCCTGGGTGTCGTAGATGGTGAAGCTGCGGGGATAGCCAATCTTGTCGGCCTCGGAGCGCAGGATTTTCGCGAATACCGAGTGAAACGTGCCCATCCAGAGGTTGCGGGCGGCGGGACCTACTACTTTCTCAACCCGGGCGCGCATCTCCTTGGCGGCCTTATTGGTAAAGGTGAGGGCGAGGATGTTGAATGGATCGACGCCCTTCTCCAACAGGTTGGCAATGCGGTAGGTGAGTACCCGGGTTTTGCCCGAGCCGGCACCGGCGATAATCATGCACGGGCCTTCGGTTTGCATTACCGCGGCGGCCTGTGAGCCATTCAGGAGGGATAAATAATCTAGTGCCATCTGCGAATTAAGCCGCCTAGGGGGCGGTTGACAAAGATACGGCCCACTAAGTAGGGGGCGCAATGAATTTCTGACCCCGCCGTCGGGGTTATCTTTGTACTAATGATTATTATTCAAGAAACGGTCATCTCTGACGACATCGCCGACAATTTTTTTGTCTGCAATCTCGAAGCGTGCAAAGGCGCCTGCTGCGTGGAGGGCGACCTCGGCGCGCCCCTCGAAGAGCCCGAACTTAAGATTCTGGAGCAGGAGTACGCCAACATCAAGCCCTTCCTCACCGATGCTGGCCGGGCAGCCATTGAAGCCCAAGGCCTTTACATCAAGGACTGGGAAGGCGACTTCAGCACAACAACGATTGACGACAAGGAGTGCGCTTACGCGCTCTACGATGAGCGCGGCATCCTGAAATGCGGCATCGAACAGGCGTACCTGGCTGGCGCTACTACTTTCAAAAAACCCATAAGCTGCCACTTGTATCCGATTCGCATTACGAAATACGACGGCTTTGATGCCCTGAATTACGACCGGTGGGGTATTTGCAACCCGGCGTGTGCGTTTGGTGGCACACTTGGGGTGAAGGTTTATCAATTTTTGAAAGACCCACTTATTCGCAAGTACGGTGAAGGCTGGTACGGCGAGTTGGTGCGGGAAATTGAGAACCCGACGCCCTTTAAGAAGTAGTTTCTGTCATCCTGAACGCAGTGAAGGACCTTATCACGCTAGAACGACTTGTTCTAGCGTGATAAGGTCCTTCACTGCGTTCAGGATGACGGAGGCTTTAAAAGCTTACGCCTCTTTCACTACAATCTTCTCGATTTCGTCGTTGGCCTGAATCTGGTCGATAACCTCAACGCCTTCCACTACTTTACCGAACACGGTGTGCACGCGGTCGAGGTGGGCGGTGTTCTGGCGGTCGTGCACCACGAAGAATTGCGAGCCGCCGGTGTTTTTGCCAGCATGAGCCATGCTCAGGGCGCCGCGCTCGTGGTACTGATTGTTGCCGCTGGTTTCGCAGTCGATTTTATAGCCGGGGCCGCCGGTGCCAGGCGCGCCTTTTGCGCCGGCCCGGGTGTTGGGGCAGCCGCCCTGAATCACGAAGTTGGGAATGACGCGGTGAAATTTCAGGCCGTCGTAGTAGCCTTTTTCAGCCAGGTCGATAAAGTTCTTTACAGTTTTAGGAGCGTCTTGCTCGTAAAACTCAACCTTCATTACACCTTTTTTGGTGTGGATTTCAGCAGTTTTCATGTATCGCGGGTTTGGCGGATAAGTGGGATTTTACGGAAACAAGGAGATGCTTACGATAGTACGAAGGTAAGAAATAGGCTGCGTTGCAAAACATCCGGAGGGGTTTCCTTCTTCGTAAGCTCAACTACACTCCTTAACATCTTCACTTTCATCTCATTTTCACCACATCTTTCACAACCCCGTTCATGAAAAAGCAAATTGCTCCCCTGATGGCTGCTCTAGCCACGTCGCTCATGCTGGCTAGCTGCGGCACCGACACTGCCACTACCGAAACCGCCACTACCACCGAAACGACCGATTCCAACATGGCGATGGAAGGCGATTCGTCCCGTATGGCCAAGCCTGAAGGCGTAATGGTTGACGGCGTAGCCATGACAGCCGACAAAAACATTGTAGAAAATGCCGCTGCTGCTTCAAGCGTGAGCACTCTGGTTGCTGCTGTGAAGCAGGCTGGCCTGGCTGAGACGCTGAGCGGCCCGGGCCCTTTCACCGTGTTTGCGCCGACCAACGCTGCGTTCGACAAGCTCCCCAAAGGCTTCGTAGCCGGCCTGATGGACCCCGCCAGCAAAGCCAAGCTGGCTGGCTTGCTTACCTACCACGTAATCCCCGGCCGCTTGGTGGCCGCTGACCTGAAAGACGGCCAGGAACTGACCACCGTGAATGGCGAGAAGCTGCGCATCTCGGTAAAAGACGGTAGCGTGATGGTGAGCAATGGCAAAGATGCTCCTGCCACTGTACAAATTGCCGACGTTATTTCCAGCAATGGCGTAACCCACGTTATTGATGGCGTGATTCTGCCTAAGGGCAAGTAAGCTTTCGGTTGCTAACCCCAAAGAAAGCCCCACCAGTTAATTCTGGTGGGGCTTTTTTATGCAACCATGTTATCGGCTAGTGCCGATTGTCCTCGCCGGCGAGCATGCTGAGGTAGCTGTCGTAGCGGGGTAGGGCAATGCGGCCCTGGTCCACGGCTTCGCGCACTACGCACCCCGGCTCATGGGTGTGCTGGCAATTATGGTAGCGGCATTGGTTGAGCAGGGCGCGCATCTCGGGGAAGTAGCCGGCCAGTTCCGCAGGAGGCATATCTACTAGTCCTAATTCTTTAATTCCGGGGGTATCAATAATGAAGGTGCCGGGGCGCACTTCCAGCATTTCAGCAAACGTTGTGGTGTGCACTCCTTTGTCGGAAAACTCGCTGATTTCGGCGGTCTTCAGGTCGAGGTCGGGTACCAGGGCATTAATAAGGGTGCTTTTGCCCACACCAGAGTGGCCAGCGAGCAGACTCACTTTGCCGTCAAGCAACTGGTCGATTTCGGCTACGCCCTCCCCGGTAGTAGCGGCACAGGTGCGGCTGGGGTAACCCAAGCTTGCGTACATGCCCGCTATCTCGGCCTGGTACTCAAATCCGTCGGCGTCGTAGAGGTCGGTTTTATTGAAGAGTAGCGCTACCGGCACGTGGTAGGCTTCGGCCGTGACCAAAAAGCGGTCGATAAAGCCAAACGACGTGGCCGGCGATACCAGCGTGACTACCAGCAGCGCTTGGTCCAAATTGGCGGCTACGATGTGCGAATGCCCGGTTTTGTGCACCGAGCGCCGAATGATGTAGTTGCGGCGCGGCACAATGGTAGAAATCACCGCCGCTCCCTCACCCTGAGCTTCTACCGTGAATTCAACGTGGTCGCCCACCGCCAGTGGGTTGCTCACCTTTAGGCCCTTAATCTTGAACTTGCCCCGCAGGCGGCAGCGGTAAAGCTGCCCGGTTTCGGTGCCGCGCACTACGTACCAAGAGCCCGTAGATTTAACTACGGTGCCGTGCAGTAGGGCATTGGGGGTAGCGGTGGGAGAGGTATCGGGATTCATGAGCGGTGGAGGCCGGGCAGAGCGGCCATGATGGTGCTAGTGGCGCCCGACTGGCCGTGCACGTAGTCGAGCATGGCATCTTGCAGCCGCAGGCGCGCTTCTTCATTATGCCACAAATACGTGAAGGCTGATTCCAGTTCCTCGGCATTTTGGACGGGGAAAGCACATTTTAGCGCTGCTAATTCAACTGCTTCCTGAAACTTGCCATACGTGGGCCCAAAAAAGAGGGGCAGGCCAAAAGCGGCTGCTTCCAAAGTATTGTGCAGGCCCTTGCCAAACGCCCCGCCGATATAAGCGTACCTGCCAAAACGGTAAAGCTGGCTTAGCAGGCCAATGTTGTCGAAAAGCAAAATGCGAGATTGGGCCACCGTGGCTGCGTCGGCCTGGGAGTAGCGCTGCACCAAGCCCGGAAAGGTGGTTTCCACCAAGCGGAGGTTGTTCTCGGTGATTTCATGCGGAGCCACCAGCACGCGCAATTCGGGTTGATACCGGCGAATGAGCGGCGCCAAGGCCGGCAAATCTTCGGGCCAACTGCTGCCCACTACCAGCACCGGAGCGCCATCGGCCACGAAAGCCTCCACAATAGGCAGGGAGCGCGGCGCGGCGGCAGCCGTAGCCACCACCGTGTCGAAGCGCGTGTCGCCGGCTACGCTCACCTGCTTAATGCCGATGTCGCGCAGGAGTTTGGCAGAGGCTTCGTTTTGAGTGAAAATGTGGGCAAAACGGTTAAGGATTTGGCGAAAAAAGCCGCCCCACGCCTTGAAGAAAATTTGGTCAGGCCGGAAAATGGCGGATACCACCACGGCGGGTATCCGTCGTCGGTGTGCCTCGTTGAGGAAGTGGTACCAGAATTCGTATTTCACAAATACTACCAGCCGGGGCTGCACCACATCGAGAAACGCTTGGGCGTTGCTCCGGGTATCGAGCGGGAGATAGAAGATGTAGTCTGCGCCCGGCCAGTCCTTGCGAATTTCGTAGCCCGAAGGTGAGTAGAACGTGAGCACCAGCTTGGTGCCGGGATGAGCGCGGCGGTACGCTTCCAGCAGCGGGCGCCCTTGCTCGAACTCGCCCAGCGAGGCGCAGTGAAACCATACCCGCGGCGCGGGGTCGGAGCCGATGGTGCGACGGATGTGCGCCAACAGCCCGCGCCGGCCCGCTACCCAAGCCGCCGCTTTGGGTACGAACGGCGCCAGCAGCCGCAGCAACAGGCCATAGAGGCCCAAGGCAATGTTATAGAGAAACAGCAAGCTCCAAAATTACGCAATACAGGCCCAGCTTAACGGCCGTGCCTTGGTTACAAGTGCGTGTCGTGCGAGTCGGATTCCCAATCCACGGGGCAGGCCTCGCCATTCTTCTCGTAGTACTGCAGGGCATCAATCATACGCAGGGCCTCGTTGAGGCTGCGGCCCAGCGGCCGGTCGTTGACCAGCTGGTGACGCACAATGCCATCTTTATCAATAAGAAACAAGCCCCGGTAGGCCATGGGCGACCCCACAAAAGTCATTTCTCCGGCGGCGTTGTAATCGTAATGGCCCCCTAGCACGTCGTAGTTGGCAGAGATGGTTTTCGTGGCGTCGGCCACTAGCGGGTATTTCACGCCGGCAATGCCGTCGCGGTCGCGTGGCTTCAGCTGCCAAGCCAAATGCGAGTACTGCGAGTCGGTAGAACAACCCACCACGGCCACGCCGCGCCGCTCAAATTCTTCGATTCGGTCTTGAAAAGCCAGTATTTCAGTGGGACAAACCAAGCTAAAGTCGGCTGGGTAAAAGAAGAACAGCACGTGCTTTTTGCCCAAGTAGCGGTCCAGCGAAAAGTCTTCTTCGAAGGTGGCATCAATTACTGCAGTGGCTTTAAAAGAAGGGGCACGCTTGCCGACAAGAACTGACATTCTAAAATTTTATAAGAAGTGAAAAGAGGCAAAAAATCTGTCCTGAAAAAGCAGGGCTGATGTGTACGTAAGCAAGGCCGGGAATAGTGGCGTGCTCCCGCACATTTCACCGCTTCTTACAGATTAACGGCCCTTAAACTCGGGCTTGCGCTTTTCTACAAACGCGGCCATGCCTTCCTTCTGGTCTTCGGAAGCGAAGGTGAGATAGAAGTTTTTGCGCTCGAAGTGCAAGCCTTCGTCCAGATGCGTTTCGAAAGCCCGATTTACCGATTCCTTGGCCAGGCGGGCAGCTACTGGCGACATTGCTGCGATGCTGGCCGCCAATCGATAAGCTTCTTCCAGGTACTGGCCCACGGGCACCACGCGGTTTACCAAGCCCACCCGGTGGGCTTCCTGCGCCGAGATAAACTCGCCGGTGAGCACCATTTCCATGGCTTTGGCCTTGCCCACGGCCCGGGTGAGGCGCTGCGTGCCGCCCGCGCCGGGCATGGTGCCAATGCGAATTTCGGGCTGTCCAAACTGGGCCGTTTCCGAGGCCACCAGCATGTCGCAAGTCATGGCCAGCTCGCAGCCGCCGCCCAGCGCAAAGCCCGAAACCGCTCCAATGAGCGGCTTGCGGAACTTGCGAATCTGGTCCCAGGTGCTGAACTGGTCGGTGATGAGCATGTCGATGGCCGTTTTGCCGGCCATCTGCTTGATGTCGGCGCCTGCGGCGAAAGCCCGCTCGTTGCCGGTTATCACCACCACGCGCACGGCTTCGTCCTCGTCCAGGGCTTTCAGGGCATCGCGGATTTCCTGCATTAGCTGCAGGTTGAGGGCGTTGAGCTCTTTGGGCCGATTGAGCTGGATGAGCGCTACGCCGGGCCGCGACTGGGGAGTTACAAGAATGAATTCCATGAGTAATGAGTGAGTGGGATTTGTGATTAAAAGCCCGCCATGTCGAGCGTAGCCGAGACATCTCGCGTGCTGAAGTAATCCTTGTTAATTGAGTTACAGTCCCATGCGAGATGTCTCGGCTACGCTCGACATGACGTTCTACGGAGCCTCCGTCTTGCAAACAAATTGAAATGTGTTGCGGGTGCGCTGCTCCAAGAGCAAGCGTTTGCCCTCCGTGAGGCGGGCAATGCTGGCCGCATCGTAGTTTTTGATGGTGAAGAGCATCAGACCCGTATTGTAGTGCAGCGTGAAATGCTCGCGCAGCACATCCATCAGCTTATGTACCCGGCGCTCCGAAAAGTCGGTGCACACCGAAAAGCTGATAGCCGAGTTCTGCATGAGGTTAATCTTAAGCTTGGCTTGCGCCAACGCCCCAAAAATCACCTCCAGATTTTCTTCCGAGATAAACGCAAAGTTTTTGCTCTCGAAGGAAAGCAGGCACTGGTCGGCTTTGCAGATGAAGGCCGGCGCTAGGGCCGGATGCTGGCATTCGTGAATGAGTGTGCCCTCGGCTTCGGGTTCCAAAAATGACTTAACTCGCAGCGGAATGCCACGGTCGGCCAGGGGCTTTAGCGTTTTGGGATGAATGACCGAAGCTCCGTAATAGGCCATTTCGATGGTTTCGCGGTAGCTGATTTCGGGATAGCGCACCGTATCCGGAAACAGTTTGGGGTCGGCGTTGAGCAGGCCGGCTACGTCTTTCCAGATGGTGACTCCCGCCGCCCGCAGGCAGTAAGCAAAGATGGCGGCCGTGTAGTCGGAGCCTTCGCGGCCGAGGGTGGTGGTAGCCCCGCCCGCCGTGCCGCCCAAAAAACCTTGGGTAAGAACCGGCCCCTGGGCCAGCAGTTCGGGCAGGGCTGCGCTGATGTTGAGCTCGGTAGTAGGCCAGTCGAGGCTGCCTTCGCGCCAGGTGTGGTCGGTGCGAATGAGGGGGCGGCAATCGAGCCACTGCGCGCCAATAGCTCGCGCCACTATGCAGGTGGCCAGCAGCTCGCCAAAGCTTACAATCTGGTCGTATTGCCGGTCGTAGTCGCCGTAGCCCACCGTGGCCAGGCGGTCGGAGAGGTCCGTGAACATGTCGGCCAGGGTAGGGGCAGGCGTGCTGGCCCGTCCGGCTGAATCATTGTTGATGCCCAACTCAGTGGCCACGTTTTCATGAAAGGCGCGTAGCTCTGCGAGCGGTGCTTCGTAGCGCTGGCCGGAGTGCGCCAGTTGAAACAGCTGCTCTAAGGCATTAGTGGTTTTGCCCATGGCCGAAACCACAATGACCAAGGGTTGCTGGTTGCCGTAGCGTCGCACAATGCCCTCCAAGTTCCTGATTGCGTTGGCATCGCGCACCGATGCTCCGCCAAACTTATAAACCTGCACATTTTCCATGTGCGGCAAAGGTAGGAGACCGGGCAGGCTTTGCCGAACCGATGCACAGAACTTCAATCAACACCAGCCAGTCTTCTTCATATTGGCCCTATTCTCCAACAAGGGCTTGCTGGCAGCAAAAATTTCAGTCCCGAAAGAGTAGCTTTGTCCTGCGTTCCTGCCCTCTCATTCCGCTCCTTCTAATTATTATGGACCACAATAAACTGGCCCTGCCTGTCGGCACTACTCTCGACCGTTTCATCATGCGCAAGCAGGAGGATTTTCCCTATGCCACGGGTGAATTGTCGCAGCTGCTGCGCGATATCGCACTGGCTGCTAAGATTGTAAACCGCGAAATCAACCGCTCGGGCCTGATTGACATTGCCGGTGCTTATGGCAACCGCAACGTGCAGGGCGAGGACCAGCAAAAGCTCGACGTCATTGCCAACATCCGCTTTATCCGGGCCCTGCGCAACGGCGGCGAGGTCTGCACCATCATCTCGGAAGAAGACGATGAGATGATTCAGACCGGCAACAACCAAGGCAAGTACGTGGTGGCCATCGACCCGCTAGACGGTTCCTCGAACATCGACGTAAATGTGAGCATTGGCACCATCTTCAGCATCTACCGCCGCGTGTCGCCCACCGGCCGCGAAGGCACCGCAGCTGACTGCCTGCAGCCCGGCACGCACCAGGTAGCTGCCGGTTACGTCATCTACGGCTCCAGCACCATGCTGGTGTACACCACTGGCAACGGCGTGAACGGCTTCACCTACGAGCATTCGCTGGGCGAATTCTTCCTTTCGCACCCTGACATCGCCACGCCCAAAACCGGCAACATCTACTCCATCAATGAAGGCAGCTCCGATTCCTTCTCGGCTGGGGTAGCCGCTTTCGTAAAGCACTGCAAAGACAACAGCTTCTCGGCGCGCTACATCGGTTCGCTGGTGGCCGACTTCCATCGCAACCTGCTTAAAGGCGGTATTTATATTTACCCTGCTACGGCTAAGGGCCCCCAAGGCAAGCTGCGCCTGATGTACGAGTGCAACCCCTTGGCATTCATTGTAGAGCAGGCTGGCGGCAAGAGCTCCAACGGCTACCAGCGCACCATGGAAATCGAGCCTAAAACGCCGCACGAGCGTTGCCCCGTTTTCATCGGCAGCAAGGAACTCGTGGAAGCCGCTGAGGCTTTCCTGGCCAAAGAGAAGCAACCGAAGACCGTGGCTGCTAAGTAAAACAGCTACATATCTCACAAAAAAAAGGCCGCTCCTGCATCAGGAGCGGCCTTTTTTGCGTGGGCGTTGTTCAGACTATTCAGCTTTCTTGCGGCTCTTCTTGGGAGCAGCTTCAGGATTGCCTTCAGCGCTGGCGGCCTCGTCGGAAGCGGCGATAACACCGCCGGTGCTCAGCGGCTCCTCGGCAGCTGGCTCAGTGTCGGCTGCTTGGTCGGTAGTAGCCGGAGTAGCGGCTTCCTGGTAGGGAACGTGCTTGCTCACGATGCCAAACCAGGTGGCCAGCTTCTTGATGTCGGACAGATACACGCGGTCACGGTCGTAGTCGGGAATGACGCTCGCCATGAATTCGGTGAGTTCGCCTTCGCTCGATTTGGACGTTACGGGAGCCGTAGCGCCGTGCTTTTGGTAAATGCGCTCGAACGCTTCCGTCAGCGGTACGGTCTCTTCGGGGTCCTGCGTATAAATGGAGATTTCCGACAGCAGCGACACTTTATTGCGGGCCGGGGCCAGGGTGCGGGTTGCTTTCTCGTCGAGGCTTTCCACCAGCACGCCGTGGCGCGCGGCGCGCACTAAGCGGTAAAGACCAGGCATACCGCTGATGGCGGCTAACTCTTGCAGTTCGTAGGGCATCTTCTTTAATATGAAATGAAAAATGAGGAATGCAGCATAAAGAACAAAGGACTAGGACCATGGCGGCCGGTTCCTCAATCCCACATGCTGCATTCCTCATTCAAAATTACGCTTTATTCTCCTCCCGCGGCGTTCGAGCCGGTCACGCCCAGCTTAAACGTGATGGGCAGGCTGGTGAGAATGGGGTACTCCGGCTTTTTGAATTTGAGCAGTTTGACCACGCGCAAAGCTTCTTCGCCAGTGCCGCCGCCTACTTGCTTCACCAATTTCACGCCCTGCATGGTGCCGTCGGGGTTGAGGGTGAAGCTGACAATGCACTGCCCCTGGATGCGGTTACGCTTGGCCATGAGCGGGTATTTCAACTCCTTGGCAATGAAGGCATACATGGCCTCCTGGCCGCCTTCGTAGTATTCGGCTACGGGAATCACTTTGCCTGCCGAGGCGATACCGGCGCCCGTTTCGCCTTGTGAAGCGGGAGTCGTTTGCGCCGCGGCCGGTGCCGCAGCTGCCAGCAGCAAGCCCAGGGCCAGCTGCGGAAAGGATGGTTTTTTAATCATCTTATAAGTGTGGGCGGGAATACAACGGAAATGAGGCGCATAGAGCGCACGGCTATTGGCAATAAAAGGGCCAATTTATGAATTAGGTTCAGCACCCGCGACCCACTCTTTGTTCACTTCGGCAATGAATTCGAGCACTTCTTCCCGGCCCAAGGCCGTCTCGGCCGAGGTCTGGAAATAGCGAGGCAGCTCGTCCCAAATTTCGCTCATTTTTTGCAGGTAAGAAGTCACCAGCGCCTTGGTTTGGGCCGTCGACTGTTTGTCTGTTTTGGTAAATATCATCACAAACGGAATGCCTTCTTCGCCGAGTTTTTCCATGAATTCGAGGTCGGCGGGCTGAGGCGCGTGGCGCGAATCAATTAGTACGCACACACACATCAGATTGGGGCGGTTGCGCAAATAGTAATTAATCATGCGGGCCCATTCGGCCCGCGAAGTTTTGCTCACTTTGGCATAGCCGTAGCCGGGCAAATCGACCAGATACCATTGGTCATTAATTATAAAATGGTTGATGAGCTGCGTTTTACCGGGCGACGACGAGGTTTTGGCCAAGCCGTTGCGGCCGGTGAGCATGTTGATGAGCGAGGATTTGCCAACGTTGGAACGGCCAATAAAGGCGTATTCGGGCAGGGTAGGGGCCGGGCACAGCTCCGCTCGTGAATTACTGGTAAGGAAGCGGGCGTCACGAATAATCATTGATTGACAAGTAAAAATGCGATAAGGAAAGAGCTGCAAAATTACAGCTTAAAACAAAGGAGCGTCTGAGCAAATAAAAACCGGCTTTGAATTGCTATTTCATTGATGCTTCTATATTTGCGCGGCAAGCCTTCCAATGCAGTAGGCCCGTGCTGTTGTAATTATACGGTGTCGAATGGCTCAAAATTTGCTGAAAAGAGCTTTTAGTAAGCAAAAAACCTATCTTTGCCCGTCAATGCGCTGCCATTGACTTTCTATAAGACAAGGTGCCAACCTCTTTCACACGGTTACCTTCTATATAAACAGGGATTAAAGCCTAACCCTACTGCAGTTTTTCAGTATAAGCCCAAAAAAATAGCCCGTAGCCCTACCGCACCGCGGCGCGTTTCTCTTCAAAACCCTTCAGCATTTCTTTTTTTCAAACTTCTCCTCCAATGGACAACTTATCCAGAAGGTTACTGCAAGCGTCGTGCGCCGTTGCCCTCACCGCCGCTATTGCCACTCCGGCCCAGGCGCAAAGCACGCGTAAGGACCTCAAGACCGGCAACAAGTTCTTCGAGCAGGAAAACTACCGCGCCGCGCTTCCTTATTACGAGAAGGTGCTTGCCAAAGACCCGAACAACGCCAAAGCACTGTTCAACGCCGGTATTTCCTACATGTCGTTCGACAAGGAAAAGGCCAGCGACTACATCTACAAGGCGCAAAAACTGAAGCCCAAGGTTTCGAAGGACGTGGAGTACTGGCTGGGCCGGGTCGACCACCTCAATTACAACTTTGATGAGGCCGTAGCCCACTTCCAGGCGTACAACACCACGCTGAAAAAGAACGACCAGCGCAAAGAGGAACTGGCTCAGCTGATTCGTCACAGCCAGAACGCCAAGGTGCAGTTCAACTCGCCGAAGGACATCTTCGTGAAGAACCTTGGGCCTACCATCAACACGCCGTTTTCGGAGCACAGCCCCGTAATCTCGTCAGATGACAAGACTCTCATCTTTACCTCGCGCGGTGAAAAAGTAACCGGCGCAACGGGCCAGGTGAGCGACAAGAAAAACAAAAGCATTGCGGCTGATGGCGAGTACTACGAAGACATCTTCGAAGCCAAGCGCATTGACGACGAGAACTGGGAGCAGCCCCGCTCGCTGAGCGCTGCGCTCAACGGCCGTGGCCACGATGCTTCGACTCAGCTGTTCGACAACGACACCAAGCTGCTGATGTATCGCAACGATAACAACGGCGACATATTTGTAGCAGAAAGAGGCCCCAATGGTGACTGGACAGCTCCTAAGCCTCTGGGCAGCAACATCAACTCGAAGTCGTACGAAGGCGACGCCTACATCACGCAGGACGGTCTGACGCTTTACTTCTCGACCGGCCGCTACTCGGAAGACGGAACCCTCGACCTCTACGTGTCGACCCGTCCTTCCATCACGGCTGACTTTGGCCCGGCCAAGTCTTTGGGTGGTGCCATCAACACCAAGTACGACGACGACAGCCCGTACCTGAGCCAGGACGGCAAGACGCTGTACTTCTCGTCGCGCGGCCACAACACCATGGGCGGCTACGACATTTTCAAGTCGGAGTACAACCCTGAGACCCGTCGTTGGGGGCAAGCCGAAAACCTCGGCTATCCCATCAACACGCCTGATGATGACTCTTACTACCGCTTGAGCCCCGATGGCTCGTACGCTTACTTGAGCTCTTACCGCATCGGTGGCTACGGTGAAAAGGACATCTACACCATCAACTACATCAAGAACGCTACCATCAAGGGCAAGGTGTTCTCGTCGCGCGACAGCACCACAGTTATCCCCGGCGTTGAGTTGGTGTTCAGCGGTGCCCAAGCCGACAAAACGGCTCTGAGCTTCCGCGACGTAACCAAATTTGATGGTGCTTACCAAGTGGCCGTGCTTTCGGGCCGTACCTACCAGGTGGCCGTAAGCAAAGATGGTCAGAACATCGAAACTCAGGAGTTTGCCGTGCCCGTGTCGACGAATGACTCGACGACCATCACGAAAAACTTCTACGTGAACTACATCGATACGACGGCCAGAAATGCCTTCGCCAATATCTATTTCGACACCGATAAGTACCGTTTGCGTCCGGAGTCGATTAAGGAGCTGAACAACATCAGCAACGTCCTGAAGGCTAACCCCGGCATCAACATGTCGATTGAAGGCCACTGCGACTCGCGCAACACCGACGAGTACAACATGGTATTGGGCCAGAACCGCGCCGAGGCAGCCTATAACTACCTCAAGAAGCAGGGCATTGCCGAGACGCGCATGACGACGGTGAGCTACGGCGAGCGTCGTCCGGCTGCGCCGAATGATTCGCCTGAGAACATGCAGCTCAACCGCCGCGACGAGTTTAGAATTGTGCTGAAGGAAGGTGAAACCATGCCTACCCTGAATCCTGCTGCCACGAGCACTACCGGCACCGGCGTTGGTGCTGGCACCCGCTCGGGCGCTGGCGCCTCCCGCACTGCCGCTCCGCTGACCCCCGGCAAGAGCAAAGTGAAACTGGCCGACGGCACCAAGGTGAAAACCAAAGTGGATGAGGATTCGGACAAAGTAAAAGTTAAAACCAAGAGCCCCGAAGGCGATACCAAAACCAAAACCAAGAATGGTGAATTGGATGGCAAAGCCAAGGATGCCGATGGCAACAAAACCAAAATCAAGACCAAAGTCGACTAGTCGCGTTGGCCTTTAACAAGGGAAGCGGGCCGGGCAAATTGTCCGGCCCGCTTTTTTTATGAGCTTTGCCGGAGCAGTTGGGCGCATTTATGGCCGGTTCTGCTAACAATACCCCCCAATTGGGCGTTGGGGGAGAACAATTTTCTCGCTTCATTTCCGTTCTTTGCGCCCGCTCATGGCTGTAGTACCTTACAAAGACAATTCCGCCGATAAGAAATCGCAGGTTGCCCAGATGTTTAACTCCATCGCGGGCAAGTACGATTTCCTCAACCACTTCCTCAGCGCGGGCACCGACATCTATTGGCGGCGCAAAGCCGTGGACGAGCTGAAAGCCCTGCGTCCGGCGCGCATCTTGGACATTGCCACCGGCACTGCCGACTTTGCCATTGAGACCTTGCGCACGGCTGCGGCCGATGCTCACGTGACGGGCGTGGACATTTCGGAAGGCATGCTGGAAGTGGGGCGGCGTAAACTGGCCGCCAAAGGCTTGGGCCACCGCATCCAGCTGGAGCTGGGCGACTCGGAGAACCTGCCTTTTACCGACGGGGAGTTTGACGCCGTAACGGCCTCCTTTGGCGTGCGCAATTTTGCGCACTTGGAAGCTGGCTTGGCCGAGATGCTGCGCGTGCTGCGGCCGGGCGGCAAGCTCGTTATCCTTGAATTCAGCAAGCCCACGGCGTTTCCGCTCAAGCAAGCTTATAATTTTTACTTCCGACGGGTGCTGCCCGTCTTTGGCAAATTGATTTCCAAAGACCAATCGGCTTATACCTATCTGCCTGCCTCCGTGCAGGCTTTTCCCGACGGCACCGACTTCCTGGCAATTCTGACCAAAGTCGGTTTTAAAGAACCTGCATGGCAACCACTCACATTCGGCATCAGCTCCATTTACACGGCGCACAAATAAAGCGCTTTGCCCTGCTGGGCCTGTTAGGGCTGCTGGTGCCCACAGCTGCTATGGCGCAGCGCAAAGCCAGCGCCAAGGCCACCCGCGGCAAGGGAGGTACGGTGAAGTCCATTACGGTGAAAAACCTGCCGGCCTATGATGAGCGGTGGTTTCATCCGGGCATGTACATCGGCTTCACGGGTTCGCGGTTTATTATTGAGCAGTCGCAGACTTACATTAATAACCAAAACATCACCGCCACCTCGGTGGTCAGCCCAAGCTTGGGAGTGGGGTTCATTGGCGATGCCCGGTTGGGCAATCCAGAGTCGCCTTTCATTCTGCGCTTTGCGCCGGGGGTTACGTTCCTGACTCGCCGCGTTGAGTTTCGGCCGCGGGGCTATGCCAATCCGGATTCTATTGTGACGCAGGAGGTGACTTCTACCGTCATTCAGTTTCCGTTGCTGCTTAAATACCAGTCGGACCGCCGCCGCAACAGCCGGGTATACATGATTGCCGGTCTCAGCCCCACCCTAACGGCCAGCAACCGCCGCAGCGACCCGTTGCGCAACCAACTGCGCGCGCTCAACAACGACCTGACGTTGGAGTACGGCGTAGGGCTTGACTTATTCTACCCGCTCTTTAAGCTGGCGCCGGAGCTGCGTTTTTCGCACGGCCTGCGAAACCTGCTGGTGGCTGGCGATAAGGACGTGTTCAGCCGCAGTCTGCAGAGCATGAGTACTAACTCGGTGACGCTGTATATAAATATTCAAAACTAGTTTTTGGGTGCTCGGTGTCTCCCGCTTACCAGTTGTGGGTAGCGCACAACGAGCCCCCAAAAACCTACATTCCATACCCATGCGGACTGCATTTATAACCGGCGCTTCGTCGGGTATTGGCCGCGCCTCGGCCGTAGCCCTGGCCGGAGCCGGCTTTCAACTGGTGGTGACCGGGCGGCGCCGCGAGCGGCTGGAAGCGCTGGCAGCCGAGTTGGCGCCGGTGCCGGTTCACACCCTGGTATTTGATGTGGGAGACCGTACGGCGGTGCAGGCAGCTATTGCCACCCTCCCAGCTGAATTGCAGGCCCCCGATGTGCTCATAAACAACGCGGGTGGTGCGCATGGGCTCGCACCCATTCAGACTGGCGACCCAACCGACTGGGACCAAATGCTGGATGCTAACGTGCGGGGCTTGCTGAACGTAACGCACGCGCTGCTGCCTGGCATGACGGCCCGGCAGACAGGCTTTATTCTGAACGTGGGCTCAATTGCGGGGCACGAAGCTTACGCCAATGGCAATGTGTATTGCGCCAGCAAAGCCGCAGTAGCCATGCTCACTAAAACCATGCGGCTGGACCTGTTGCCAACCGGCGTGCGCGTAGCCGAAATAAACCCAGGAGCCGTGGAAACGGAGTTTTCGCGCGTGCGCTTCAAGGGCGACGAAGCCCGAGCCGCTAAGGTGTACGAAGGCTTTCAGCCCTTGCTGCCGGAGGACATCGCCGAAATTATCGTGTTTATGGTGACCCGACCGCCGCACGTGACCATTGCCGAAGTGCTGGTGCTGGCCGGCGCGCAAGGCGCGGCCACTACCATTGTGCGGAAGTAGCGAATACCATTCCGACTGGGTAGGGCTGCAAAACTGAAATTACGGGCGGGTGAGGCCGGCGAGTTCTTCTAGTACGCGGCGGTCGAGTTGGTGCTTTCCGGCGAAGGTGAGTAGCCGGGGAGTGGCCCCCAGGGCCTCAAGCTGCGCTTGCTGCTGCGCTATTTTCTCCGCGGAAACGTATTCGTCGTCGGTGCCGACCACCAGGGTCAGGGGGAGCTGGTGCAGCAGGGGAGCGGCGATGGCTCGCGCCAAGTCTTCGGGAAAGCCCCCGGCCCAGAGTACGAGGTGTGCCGGCCGGAAGGCAGCCTGGTCAAGCCAGCGGCTTACGGTAGCGGTGCCCTGCGAGAATCCCAACACGGTGACCTGAACATCGGCAGAGCAGGCGGCCAGCACCTGGCCAGCCAACTGGTTGAGGAAGCCAATGTGGTCTTCAATTTCATGCAGGCGGTCGTCGCGGGTCATCCAACTGGCTCCGACGCGGCCGCCGTTGCCGCTGAGGTAGAAACGCGACAGGCCTTCCGGGGCAACGACTACGGTGTGGGGGTCGGCTTCGGTTAAGAAAGCGAAATGCCTAATGAAATAGGCCGCCAACTGCCCATAGCCGTGGCATACAAACCAAACGCGGGTGGTGCTTTCCGACAGTTCGCCCAGCTGATAGTAGCGAGCGGTGCGGGTTACGGCCAGGTGATGCTCGGTCATGCTATTACTGAGACGAGGTGGCTGCTGCCTTAAACTAGGATTTCCGGCAGCCTATACCTGATGGAGACGAGGCTACTTTAGCTAGCCGGTAAGTCGTCGGGTGAGAAGTTGAAGGGCATCAGCGCGGCCAGGGAGCTAAACCGCAAAATGGTGCCGGCGCGGCTGGGGAGCAGCAGCGGGATGACCTGGCCTTGGCGCACTTCATACTCTAGCATTACCTGCCGGCAAGCTCCGCAGGGGAAGGCAGGGCCAAAGTCGCCGTCGCTGGGCCGGGCGGCCACCGCCATGGCAACGATGGGAGCATGGTGGGGTTGGTTGGCGGCCAGGCCAAACAGCGCCGTGCGCTCGGCGCAGAGACCGGAAGGGTAGGCGGCGTTCTCTTGATTGGTGCCCCGGAAAATGGTGCCATCGGCCAGAAGTAACGCTGCGCCTACGTGGAAACCGGAGTAGGGAGCATAGGCATGAGCGGTAGCGTCCCGGGCGGCTTGCCACGTGGCCTGCTCGGCGGCGCTGAGGTCGGTGGCAGAGTCCAGTTCTTCGTAGGCAATGAGCTGCTGGCGGGGAATGCGGGCCATGTAGTGCGGGTAAGGGGGCGGCGAAGATAAGACGTGGTGCGGAATGAGGCCGGAATAATTCAAATTGGACATTAGCCGCTGCCCTCATCCAGCGCGGTCTGCTGCATTAGCTTCGGCCAGGGCAGCCCAAGCGCCCTACTTTTGCGGCATGACTACCCGCTTGTTATTGCTGGGCGCGGGGCGCTCGGCTTCGTCTCTGATTCAATATCTGTTGGGCCACGCGCCCACCGAAAAGTGGTTTTTGACCGTGGCCGATGCCAACCCCGCCCACTTAGTGCCGGTGCTGGCCGCGCACTCGGAGTACGCCCGCGCGGTGCCCTTCGACCTGGAAAATGCTACCCTGCTGGAAGAGTTGGTGACGCAGGCCGATGTGGTGATTTCGATGCTGCCGGCCTTGCTGCACCCGGTGGTGGCCCGCGTGTGCGTGCGGCACGGGCGGCATTTGGCCACGGCCAGCTACGTGAGCCCCGAGATTGCGGCGCTGCACGACGAGGCCGTGGCCGCCGGCGTGACGCTGCTCATGGAGTGCGGCCTCGACCCGGGGCTGGACCATATGTCGGCCATGCGGGCCATTGAGCACATCCGGCGCCGGGGCGGGCGCATCACGTCGTTTAAGTCATATTGCGGCGGGTTGCTGGCTCCGGCCGCCGAGGGCGACAACCCCTGGAGATACAAGTTTACCTGGAACCCGCGCAACGTGGTGTTGGCTGGCCAAAGCACGGCCAAGTACTTGGAAAACGGCCATCCGCGTTTTATTCCTTACCAGCAATTGTTTGCCCGCACCGAAACGCTGGCCTTGCCGGGCTATGGAGAGTTTGAGGGCTATGCCAACCGGGACTCGCTCAGCTACCGGGCCCCTTATGGCTTGGATGACATTCCAACCATCTTGCGCGGCACCTTGCGGCGGCCGGGCTATTGTGCTGCCTGGCACGCCCTCGTGCGTCTGGGCCTCACCGATGACTCGGTGAACCTAGGCAACTCCGAATCCATGACGTGGGCAGAGCTGGTGGGAGCTTACTTGCCCCTTGCGCGCGTCCCCAACCTTGACCTGTCGGTGCGTTTCGCCACCTACCTGGGCCTAGAACCAACGGGCGAAGAAATGGGCCGCCTCAACTGGCTGGGTTTGTTTTCGGCCCGGCCCGTGGGCCACGCCAACGCTACGCCTGCTCAACTGCTCGAGCGTTTGCTCAGCGAGAAGTGGCAGCTTCAGCCCTACGACCACGACTTGATTGTGATGCAGCATTTGTTCGAGTACGAGCTGAACGGGGCTGTGCATCGGCTGACGTCTTCGCTGGCGGTGGAGGGCGAGGATGCCACGCATACCGGCATGGCCAAAACCGTGGGCTTGCCGTTGGGCATGGCCGTGAGGCGCCTGGTGCGGGGCGAGGGCCGCAAACCCGGGGTGCTGCTGCCTATTGGGGCCGACCTCTACGAACCCATTCTTGATGAGCTGGCGGCTGACTACGGCATTGTTTTCAGCGAGGAAGAAACCGGAGCCTAATAAAGCAGGCAATAGCAATTCAGGTTGGTGCGTTGAGGTAGTATGACACAAGCGCTATTCGCCTATTTGCTGATGCGCCGGCGGCTGGCTGGTCGGCTCCTGCTCGAAATTGGGTGGGTGCGGCTGGCACTGCTGGTACCCATGCTGCTGGCAGTTGTGGGGCGGGCGGTGGTGCTGGCGGCAAGCAGCCCAGGGTGGCAATGGGCGGTGCCCGTAAGCGTGGCGCTGCTGGTGGCTTCAGCACATAGGCAACGGAGCGACTTGCGGTTTCTGGCAATCAGCGCCCCGGCCTACCGGTGGTGGTTGGCGGTTGAATACCTGTTGTGGGTAGTTCCGGTGGCGGTGGTGCTGGCATTGTTCCAGCACTGGGCAGCGGCCGGGCTCACGCTGCTGCTGGCCCCTGGGGCAGCGGCGTTGCCGCCGGTACGCGAGGCGCTGGGCACACGGCATAAAAGTCAAAGTTGGTTTCGGAGCGAAGCATTTGAGTGGGTGAGTGGCATGCGTACGGGTGGCTGGGCATGGCCGGTGCTACTGGCCGGTGCCGGGTGGCAGCACGCCTCGCCGCTGGGGCCGGTGCTGGCCTTGGCCGGGTGGCTTTTGGTGGTAGTGGCTTGCTACGGGACGCCAGAGCCGGTTACCATGGTGGCGCTGGGGGCGCGCTCGGCGCGGCAGTTTCTGGGGCGGCGGTTGATATTGGGGCTAGGGTATGCCGCGCTTACGGCCGCTCCTTTTTGGTGGCTGTTGGCGGTGGGCCCAGCCGGCATAGGGGGGGCCGTGGCAGTGGCAGTGGCTTGGCTCGGGCTGGTGGGACTAATTATTCTGACGAAGTACGCTTTCTATCCTAACGCCACGCATATTCGCACTACCCAGGCGCTGGTGGTGGGGGTGGCTTTGGCGCTGCCCGGCAACCCGGTGTACCCGGTACTGCTGCTGGTAGCTACCGGAGGCCTGATTTGGCAGAGTCAGCGCCGCCTGCGAACCGTGTTGGGCCATTAACAAATTTGCTGATGCTTGAAGTTAAAAACCTTCGCAAGGCCTACGGCAGCCACGTGGTGCTGCACGACGTGAGCCTGACCCTGCGGCCCGGTACCATCCACGGCTTGGTGGGGGCTAATGGCGCCGGCAAAACGACCTTGCTAAACTGCCTCTATGGGCTAGAGACCGACTTCTCGGGCGAAGTGCATGGCTCTGCCGGCCAGCCGCTACGGGAGCACACTGGCTTGTTGCCCTACGAACCCTACTTCTACCCCCGCCTGACCGGGCGGGAGTACCTGGAATTCTGCCTGCAGGCCCGCAGCCGGGACATCACTGATTTTGCGGGCTGGAACCGCTTGCTGGAGTTGCCTCTAGACCAGTACGCCGATGAGTACTCCGCCGGCATGCGCAAAAAGCTCGCCTTGCTGGCTCTTTTGGTGCAGAATTTCGACTACCTGATTCTGGATGAACCTTTCAACGGCCTGGACCTGGAGGCCAACCTGCTGCTCAAAGAAATACTGTGCCGACTGCGTGACCGGGGCACCGGCATCCTGCTAACCTCTCATATCCTTGGCACCCTCACCGAAACCGCCGATGAAATAACGGTGCTCGTTGACGGGCTTGTGCAGCGCCACTACTTAGCTGCCGATTTCGGAACCTTGGAAAGTGACTTGCTCAATAGTTTGCACCGCGGAAAACTAGCAATGCTGGATTCATTGGTTTAGATTCCATGAGTAAAGCTATCCAATGCTAAAGCTAAAGCGCGAGATAGAACCCTGACAGTAAAGCTCGGAAAGCAGCCGAATAAGCCGGCCCCTCATCAGCGTGAATTGTCAATTCCATTTCTTTCAGACTCAAGCCTGAATGGCCACCTGATTCCTCACGCAGGAACCGACTAATGTGCCGGGTAGGGCGCCCGCCAGGGCGGTGTCGCACTACCAACCGCTCAGCCAAGTGCAGCCCTGCCTGCTGGGCCACTGCTTCAAAATGAAGCATCTCGGGGGTCGGTAGCAACACGGTCAAGGCTCCCGCCGGCAATAAAAACTGGTAGGCAAACCCGGCCAACTCCCCAAATGAAAGCGATTCGGTGCTGACGTGCCGGGCCGTGTTGCGTGCGGCATCGGCCGAGGGTAACGAATGCCGGAAGAACGGCGGATTGCAAATGATGTGGCTGAACGAGGCTGGCGTGGAGGCTGCATAATCGGCCAAGGTAGTGGCGCGTACTTGGATGCGGTCGGCCCACGGGCTGGCAGCGGCGTTGTGGGCAGCTTGTGCAGCGGCGGCCTCGTCAATCTCCACGGCCTCTATTTCGACGGTGGGGTGGCGTTGGGCGGCCATCAGGGCTAGTAGCCCAGTGCCGGTGCCAATGTCCAGGAGCCGCGTAGCGCCCGCTAGGGAGGCCGCCGCGCCCAGCAGGCAGGCATCGGTGCTCACCTTCATGGCGCAGCTGCCTTGCTCGATGCGAAACTGCTGGAACTGGAAATAGTCGTTGGGCATGACGCGGCTACAGGAGCGAGGCCTTGGCAATGGCCTCGTAGCCTTCGTCAATTAGCAGGCCCTTGCCTAGTGCACTTTGCACGGCCAGCACATCGCAGCGCTCGTTTTCGGCGTGCCCGGCGTGTCCTTTTATCCAGTGAAAGCTCACCTTGCGCTGGCGGTAGACCTTTAGGAAGCGCCGCCACAGGTCCTCGTTGGCTTTTTTGCCGAAGTCCGGTTTCTTTTCCCAGCCAAATACCCACTTTTTCTCCACGGCATCCACCACGTACTTTGAGTCGGACACTACCCGAATGGGCAGGTCGGGGCGGTTCACGGCTTCGAGGCCCACAATGACAGCCAGCAATTCCATGCGGTTGTTGGTGGTGAGGCGGAAGCCTTGGGTAAGTTCTTTTTCGTGGGGGCCGTAGCGCAGTATCGCCCCGTACCCGCCAGGGCCGGGGTTGCCGCGCGCAGAGCCGTCGGTGAATAATTGAATCATGGATGGAGTGGTATTTCAGGTGGGAAGCGTGCTCGGCGCACGACAAACTCCCCTCCTTACAAAGGAGGGGATGTTCAGCCGCCAGGCTGAACAGGGGTGGTTGTGGGCGTTGCACGACTGGGTTTGGGTCGGGCTGACGATACAGTTCGGGTATTGTTCAGGTGTCGTGCAACGAATCCAACCACCCCCGTTGTCGCTGCGCGACAACATCCCCTCCTTATCCAAGGAGGGGAGTTTGACGTTCTCTTGTTGCGCTAAGCGGGGAATTCCTTGGCGAAGAACTGAACCAGGGCTTCGAAAGCGGCGTCGGGCACGGCGGGGAAGTTGGCGATGCGGATGGTGGTATTTTTCAGCGGGCCGTAGCCGCTGCCCAGATGCAGACCTACTTCGAGGGCCTTGCGCTTGATTTCTTCTATGACTGCGGCATCGCCTTTCAGGCCGATAACGGTGGTTGAGCGGGTTTCGGGATTGGTGATGAGGGGCTGCAGCGGCGTGGCCTGCTCGAAGAAGTCGTAGAGCTTCTGAGCGCGGTCGGCGAGGTGCTGGTGTACCGTTTTGATGGGCTCCCGTTCGGCCAAGACCCGGCTGAGCAGGTAAATGCCGAGGACGTTGGGCGTGTAGTTGGTTTGGAAGTTGAGCATCTGGCTCAGCATGGCCGGCAAGGCGTTGTAGTGCGCCCGGTCGTTCACGAGGCGCGCCTGGGCCACGGCCCGCGTCGAGAGTACCAGCAGGCCCAGGCCGGCAGGCAGCCCAAAGCACTTCTGTACCGAGCCAAACCAAATATCAGCCTTGATGTATTTCAGGTTGAGGCCGCCGAGGCTGCTGGTGGCGTCCACTGCCAGCAGGGCGCCGCCGAGGCGATTGAACAGGTTCAGAATGAAGCCTTCGCGCAGCTGGGTGGCGGTGCTGGTTTCGTTTTGGGTGATGCACACCATGTCGGTGTCTTCGGCCGAAAAGGGCAGGGTCCCAATGTCGGGCAGTTCATCGAGGCCGAACGACATGCCGCTGCTGGCCGGCCGCAGGGCCTTGGCATACTTCAGCCACTTCTCGCCGAAGTCGCCGTTGTAGAGGTGAAAGCTGCGGCGGGGCGTAAGGCTTTGCGCCAGCACTTCCCAGCACTCGGTGGCCGAGCTGGTGAACAGCACGGTGTAGTCCTGTGGAATATTGAGTTTGGCCTTGACATCGGCCACGGTTTGGCGGACCAGACTGGTTACTTTTTCGCTGCGGTGGGGGGCCGAGAGCCAGCCCTCGTCAAAAGCATCGGTCAGGTATTGGCGAACGGCGGGATATACGGCCGAAGGCCCGGGGTTGAAAGTGAAAGGCTGAACCACGGATTGAACGGATTTTCGGGTTGAGGAAACGCAGGGGCGCGGCGTGGGCCCGGGACTGCAACGAATACACTACTGCATGTATTGGCCCAGGCCGTGGAGCGGGGCGCCCAAAACGGGGAGGCAGACGGAGAACCGCCTACGGGCGCAAAGTTCGGCGCGAAATTGTCCGCATCCGAAGGCGGGCAACGCAAAAATCCGGGCCTTTTTAGAAATCAGCCGCGGCGCAGTCTCACACCCGAAACCCGACCCGCTTGGGCTGCTGGTTCAGAAACCACTGCACCGCTAGCCGGTAGCTTTCCAGCCCAAAGCCGCTGATGCTGCCCGCGCAATGCCGTCCCAGCAGGCTTTTCTGCCGGAACTCCTCGCGAGCCGCCAGGTTGCTCAGGTGCACCTCTACTACCGGCGTGGCTATGCCGGCCACGGCATCAGCCAGGGCAATGCTGGTGTGGGTGTAGGCCCCGGCATTGAGCACAATGCCGTGATGCGTGAACCCTACTTCGTGCAGCTTGTCAAGGATTGCTCCTTCGTGGTTCGACTGAAAATGGCTCAGGGTGAGGTCAGGGAAAGCGGTTTCCAGCTCCGGGAAAAAATCGTCGAACGAACGGGTGCCGTAGATGCCGGGTTCGCGGCGGCCCAGTAAGTTGAGGTTGGGGCCGTTGATAATGAGAATGTTCATCGGGTTATTTAACAGTTAGCATTCAACAGGTAGCACGCGGCTGGCGTGTTCTCTCACGAGGCATTGCGGCCAAGCGCCGTTCTTTGGAGCCGCAAGCTACGCAAGTGGCCCCCGAGCCCTGAAGGCGGCAGTTGCGTGTCACATGTTAAATGATTATTGTCAACTGCCATGACCTGGCCCCAGGCTATTCAACAATTTCAGGGTTACCTGCGGCTCGAAAAGTCGCTTTCGCCCAATTCCGTTGAAGCCTACGTGCGCGACGTGACCAAGCTCCAACAGTTTTTAATGATGGAGAAGGTGTTTGCCGGCCCCACGCAAGTGACTACGGCCGTGCTGCGCGAATTTCTGAGCACCCTGCAGGGCTTGGGTCTCAGCGCTACTTCGCAGGCGCGCACGCTCTCGGGGCTTAAGGCCTTTTTCGACTTCCTCATCATGGAAGACCTGCTGAAGCTGGACCCCACCGACACCCTGGAAGCGCCCAAAACCGGCCGCCACCTTCCCGACACCCTCAGCTACCCTGAAATTGAAGAACTGCTGGCCGTCATCGACCTGAGCACCGACGAGGGCCTGCGGGCACGCGCCCTGCTGGAAGTGATGTACTCGTCGGGTCTGCGCGTGAGCGAGCTGTGCGACCTGCGCCTCTCCAACATGTACGCCGAGCAAGGGTTTGTGAAGGTGGTGGGCAAGGGCAACAAGGAGCGGCTGGTGCCCATCGGCCGCGAAGCCCTGAAGCACCTCAACTTCTACATCAGCGGAGTGCGCGGGCACCAGGACATAAAAAGCGGGGCCGAAGACGTGGTGTTTCTCAGCCAGCGCGGCCGGCCTCTTTCGCGCATCACCGTTTTTACCACCTTAAAAAAGCTGGCCGAGCAAGCGGGGCTGCGCAAAACCATCAGCCCCCACACCTTGCGGCATTCCTTCGCTACGCACCTCATTGAGGGCGGGGCCGACTTACGCGCCGTGCAGGAGATGCTGGGTCACGCCAGCATTACCACCACCGAAATTTACACGCACCTTGACCGGGACTATCTGCGCCAGGTAATTACCGAGTTTCATCCCCGGAGCTAGCAACGGGCCCGGGGTAGGAGGGAAGCTAGGGGCTCGTTTGGGTGCGCTTTTCATTTTCTGGCCCGCTGCCGGTTTCAAGCCTGGATTGCTTAAATTTGGCCTTTATGCTTCTTTCGAATGGCAGATAATCGTTATAAAAACACCCCCGCCGGCCCTTCTGCCAACCGCCCTGCTGATTCTCGGCAGCCTCGGCGGAACGAGCCGCGCGCCGCGGGCAACCGTCCGGAGCCCGCTCCGGTCCGCCCGGAGCCCCGGCCCGAACCCCGGCCCGCGGCTACCAATGTGCCCAAAGCTGCTCGGGTAGCGCCTGCGCCCAAGCCACCCCGTGCCCCACGCGGGCCGCTGCCCGGCGTAGGCAACCTGCTGGCCATTCTGCGCGACCGCCGCTTTCACCTCTTCATCGGGTTTGGGTTGCTGCTGGCCAGCTTGTACCTCACCATCGCTTTCACCTCGTTCCTGTTCACGGGCCACGCCGACCAGAGTGTGGTGGCAGGCCTAGGAACAACGCCACTTAAAGAGGCAGGGCAGGAGTCGGGCAACTGGCTTGGCCTTCTGGGGGCCTGGGCTGCACAACTGTTTATTTACAAACTGTTTGGCGTTGCGGCATTTGCGTTGATTCCAGTGGTGTTCTTCCTGGGATACAAAATAGTTTTCCGGTCGGCCTCCGGCTCGGTGAGCTACGTGTTGGCCCTGGGCCTGTTCACCATGGCGTGGCTGAGTGTGCTGCTCGGCTACGTGGTAGTCACGCTAGCCACCCCCGGTGCTGACCCCGCCCTAGCTCACCGGCTCGATTTTCTGTGTGGCGGCGTTGGTTTCGAAGCCGCGTCCTGGCTCGACAGCCTCATTGGCTGGGGCACGGTGCTGCTGCTGGCCTTTGCGTTGATTTCGTTTGTGGTGTTCTTCTTCAATGTCACCAGCATTAACCTGGGCAGCTTCCGCCGCATGGGCGTGGAAGACGACGCCGAAGAAGACGCCGAACTGGAAGCCGAAATTGCCGCCGAGCAGGCTGCAGCCGTGGCACCAGTGGCGGCTGCGGCTTCTGCCAAGACCAAGCCCGCGGCTCAGGAGTCGGCCGTTACAACCACTGCCCGCACTTCGGCTGGCGGCGCCAAAGCTCCTGCGCCTGCTCTGGACATCAACATGGATGAGCCCGAGGAAGAGCTGACGGATGCCCCGGCAGCCGTCGAGTTTGAGCCAGCGCCCCGGATGGGAGCCGGCGTGGCGTTGAGCGTGGCCAGCACCGCCGTCGCACCGGCTGGCGCTGCCGTGGCTGCAGTGCCTTTGGCAGCCACCGGCCCTGCCTTCTCCATTGAGATGCCCACGCCGGAAGTTGCGCCCAGCGTGCCGCTTTCTACCATTCCTACTCCGCTGTCACTGGCCGATTTAGCCGATGGCGACCTGCCTGCACCCGCACCAGCAGCACCCGCCGCTCCAGCCCTGCGCACGTTGGAAATCACCACGCCAGGTCGCGACGACCTCGACCCGAACGCTGGGGCCGACATCGCCGCCGTGGCCGACGAGGACGAAGACGCCGATGCCATGCCGCCGGGCAACTACGACCCCACCCTGGAGCTCTCGCGCTTCCAGTTCCCAACCCTGGAGCTGCTGAACGACTACGGCGTTGCCAAAGCCCAAGTAACCAAGGAGGAACTGGAGGCTAACAAGGACCGGATTGTGGAAACGCTGGGGCACTACGGCATCAGCATCGCCAGCATCAAGGCCACGATTGGCCCCACGGTCACGCTTTATGAAATCGTGCCCGAGGCCGGCGTGCGCATCTCCAAAATCAAGGCCCTGGAAGACGATATTGCCCTGAGTTTGGCGGCTCTGGGTATTCGTATTATTGCGCCTATCCCAGGCAAGGGTACCATCGGCATCGAGGTGCCCAACACGAAGAAGGAGATGGTGAGCATCCGCTCGGTGCTGGGCTCGGAGAAGTTTGCCAAGTCGGAAATGGACCTGCCCATTGCCTTCGGCCGCACCATCACCAACGAAGTGTTTGTGGCGGATTTGGCCAAAATGCCCCACTTGCTCATGGCCGGCGCCACGGGCCAGGGCAAGTCGGTGGGCCTGAACGTAATTCTGGCTTCGTTGCTTTACAAGCGCCACCCCGCGCAGCTCAAGTTTGTGCTCGTCGACCCTAAGAAGGTGGAATTGAGCATTTTCAACAAGATTGAGCGCCACTACCTAGCCAAGCTGCCTGACACCGACGAGGCCATCATCACCGACACGAAGAAGGTGGTCAACACCCTCAACTCACTGTGCATGGAGATGGACCGGCGCTACGACCTGCTGAAGGAAGCCGGCTGCCGCAACCTGAAGGAGTACAACCACAAGTTCATCGAGCGCCGCCTCAACCCCAAGAAAGGCCACCGCTTCCTGCCCTTCATCGTGCTGGTCATCGACGAGCTGGCCGACCTGATGATGACGGCCGGCAAAGAAGTGGAAACGCCCATTGCCCGCCTCGCGCAGCTGGCCCGTGCCATTGGCATTCACCTCATTGTGGCCACCCAGCGCCCCAGCGTAAACGTGATTACGGGTATCATCAAGGCTAACTTCCCCTGCCGGATTTCCTTTAAGGTGACGAGCAAAATTGACTCGCGGACCATTCTGGACACCGGCGGCGCCGACCAGCTCATCGGCCAGGGCGACATGCTGTTCTCGGCCGGTTCCGACCTAATTCGCGTGCAGTGCGCCTTCATCGACACCCCGGAAGTGGACCGTGTCTGTGACTTCATCGGCGAGCAGCAGGGCTACTCTGACGCCTACCTGCTGCCCGAAGTAGCCGGGGCCGACGGCGACGCCGGCAGCGGCAACGAGGAGATGGACCCCTCGGAGCGCGACACCATGTTTGAGGAGGCCGCCCGCTGCATCGTGCTCCACCAGCAGGGCAGTACCAGCTTGCTCCAGCGCAAGCTCAAGCTCGGCTACAACCGCGCCGGCCGCCTTATCGACCAACTCCAGCACGCGGGCATCGTAGGGCCGTTCGAGGGCAGCAAAGCCCGTGACGTGCTCATTCCCGACGAGTACCAGTTGGAACAGCTGCTGAACTCGATGAAGTAATAAATGCTTTGATTTGCAGCGAGCTGGCCGGGCGACAGGAGGTTAATCAACTCAGTGTCTGCGTCCGGCCAGCTCGTTGTTTGTTAGCGGTTCTCGGTAATCCAAACTTTTTTTGGTATTAATGCTCTTTGAGTAGCACTTTGGCCGGCCGTTTGTTTATTGAGCCCGTATCAGGCCATCGGAGCGCTTTAAGATGCCTCCAGTTCTCCCTTATCTAATGAAAAAATCATTCTCCCTGTTGCTGTTCATGGCGACCCTGGCCTTGCCCGCTGCCGCTCAACAGGACCCTAAAGCCGGCAAAATTCTTGACCAAATGAGTGCCAAATACCAGGCACTAAATGCGTTTCAAGCCGCTTTTACCCAAACCCTGGAAAACCCAGCGGCCAAAGTGAAGCAGAATATCAACGGTGACATTTTGGTAAGCGGCCAGAAGTTTCGTCTAAAAATCAGCGGCCAGGAAGTCATCAATGACGGCAAAACGACTTGGACGTACCTGAAGAACGAAAACGAGGTCAACATCTCGGATTCGGACCCGGATACGCAAGAGATGTCTCCTTCGCAGATTTACACCATGTACAAAAAGGGATATAAGTACACCTATGTGCAGCAGGTGCAGGAAGGTGGCGAAGCCCTCGATGTAATTGAGCTAGCCCCCGAAAACCGCCAGAATGACGTGTTTAAAGTGCGGCTGAAGGTGCGTAAAAACGACTCGTCGGTGAAAAGCTGGCAGATGTTTAAAAAGAACGGCAACCAGTACACGTTCAACATCAAAAAATTCCAGCCCAATCCGCCTGTCGATGCCAATACGTTTGCTTTCGACAAGGCCAAGTATAAAGGCGTGAAAGTGGTGGACTTGCGCTAAACCTGCGGTTGAGTTACCACTAACTCAATTTTTCTTGAAAACGGCCCGCTTCGAAAGAGGCGGGCCGTTTTACATTTGTAGTCATGCGCGAAGACTTCCTCCACTACATCTGGCAGCACCAGTATTTCGACAAGGCTGATTTGCGAACTGCTGGAGGGGAGGAAATCCAAGTGCTTCGCCCCGGCCACCGCAACGCCGATGCCGGCCCCGACTTTCTCAATGCCCGCTTGCGCCTGGGTGAAGTGGAGTGGAACGGAGCAGTCGAAATCCACCTGCGGGCTTCCGATTGGGCCCGTCACAACCACCAGATTGACCCCAAGTACGACCAAGTTATTCTGCATGTAGTGGGCAGCCACGATGCCGAAGTGGTTCGTACCAACGGCAGCCTGATTCCTGCCTTGGCTTTGCAGCCCCGCCTTATGCCGGAGCTGCTGGGACGCTATACTGCTTTGGTAGAAGCCCCCGCTGCCGCCCCGCTGCCCTGCGCGCCACTACTTGGCCTGGTGCCCGAAATCACCAGGACCATGATGGTTGACCGGGCGCTATTTGAGCGCGTGGAGCGTAAAGCCGATGCGGTTCTGGATTTGCACCAACACCTTGGTCAGGACTGGGAGGCTACCACTTACCATGCGCTAATGGCGGCCTTCGGCTTTCAGAAAAACAGCGAACCGCTGGCTCGCCTTGCCAAGGCTCTGCCCTTGGCGGTGCTGCGTCGGCACCGGCACAACCCGCGGCAGCTGGAGGCGCTGCTATTTGGTCAAGCAGGTTTTCTTGCTGATAATGAGGAGACAGTTGCCGATGAGTACATCCAGAGCTTGAAGCAAGAGCATGAGTTTTTGCGGCACAAGTACAACTTGGGCGCCGCGGCATTGCAGGTCCACGAATGGAACTACCTCCGGTTGCGGCCCGCCAATTTTCCGCCTGTGCGGCTGGGGCAGTTGGCGGGCCTGCTCCACGCTCGGCCCGCGTTGTTTGATGCCTTAGTTACGGCGCAAAGCGTGTCGGCGCTGGCCGAGTTTTTCCAGGCTCCCGTGTCTGAATATTGGCGCACGCACTTCCGGCCCGGCCGCGCGGGCAAGGTGCCGGCCATAGGCAAGAGCAGCATTTGCTTGCTTATCACTAACGTGGTAGTCCCGCTACGGGTAGCTTATGCCCGCCACCTGGGTCAGCCAGCTTTGGTAGAGAGCAGCGTGGCCCTGCTTAGCGAATTACCTGCTGAGCACAACCAGTTCACCGATGTTTACGATGCTCTCGGATTTGCCCACGGCAGTGCTGCCGATTCGCAGGGACTACTGGCCCTGCACAAGAGCTATTGTGCTCCGCGGCGCTGCCTGCATTGCGCCATTGGCAGCCGTTTGGTACAGCAACCCCGCGTGGCCCGGTGAAGCTAGTTCTGGCCGTTTTACTGAATGCGGGGCTCTTGGCCCTGCTGCTGCCTTGGCTGATTCGGCAGTGGCACTGGGCGGGTGCAGGGTGGTGGCGTACCATTTTTGCTGTGGGGCTGGCCCTGCGGGTGGTGGTCGGGGTGGCCCGTAGCTGGGTCCCGAAGCTGGACGCACAGTTCATGACGTATCTGAGCACGCAGGTCACTGCAAGGTTATGGTCGGGCCCGGCGGAGGCCGCGAGTCTGCTGTTTGGCTCCGTGAATGTGTTCCGCATAACGCATGCCGACGGCACTGGATATGATGCAGTGTACCAGGGATTGTCTAATACCTGGTACCTAATCAAGATTTTAGCGCTGCTGAACCTGGCCTCGCTTGAAACCAGCTGGCTGAATGGGCTATATCTGAGCTTGTTCGCCTTTGTAGGTTGCTGGCAACTGGTGCGGAAGCTGGCGCAGGTGCTACCCCATACCCTGCCCGGAGCCGGCGTGGTCGCTTTTCTATTATGGCCATCGGTTTGGTTCTGGACAACTGGCATCAGCAAAGAAGCGGCTCTGCTTGGGAGTGGTGCTTGGCTTACTGCTCAGGTATTGGACCTGCTTTATGGGGACGTCGCGGGGCGGCGCCAAGGCTGGCACTGGCTGGGCTGGGGGCTGCTCACGGCAGGGCTCGCCTACTTTCATTTTAAGATGCGCTACTTCTTCGCCGTGCCATTGCTTGGGGTGCTGGCCGGGGTAGCGCTGGGGTACTGGCTGCAGCAGCTGGGGTTGGCCCGCTACCGCTGGGTGCAAGCCGGGGTGATGGCTGCCGTGCTGGGGCTGGGAATATGGCTGGCTCCGCAGCTGAGTACGGGCTTTAGCGCCAATAAATTCACCAATCAGGTAATTAAGGTTTACACCTTCGAAGTCGAACACTCAGTAGGGAAACCTCACTTCGAATACCCGGACCTGCGCCCCACGCTCGAAAGCATGATGGCCCACGCCCCGCTAGCCGTGGCCAATGTACTAACAAGGCCGTGGCTGGGCGAGTCCCGGCAGCCGACCTACATAGCAGCCGGCCTCGAAAACGCCGCAATCTTAAGCTTGCTTGTCCTCGCGGTGGTAGCGCTTGCCCGTGGGCGCGGCGGGCATTTGCCTTTTGCACTGGGGTTGGGCCTCGTCGTTTTCTGTCTGATTCTGGCCTTTTTGATGGGACTGACTACTCCCAACCTTGGCTCGCTGAATCGATACAGAAGCGAACTGGTGCCGTTTCTTCTATTCTTGTTGTTGCAAAACGACTATGCTGCCGCGCTATTACGACGGGTGGGGCTGGCCGGACCGAGCCGGAGTTGATTTATGATTGTTTAAAAGTTGGGTAAAAGGCTTGCCCGGCCGGTAGCGTAACTTTGCGGCTTGTTCAAAAGCCGCTGGGGCCATCATGCTCCGCGCACGAACGTTCAATTGAAATTACTTTTTATGGAAAATCCCGTCATCATTCTTGGTGCCCAAACGGTTGGCACGGCTGTACTCGATGCCTTTTTGTCGAATGACATCGTGGTTTACTGCCTGCTCGACGACGACAAATCGCTGCAAGGCACGGAGCTGCTCGACGTACCCGTGATGGGCAACACCGACGACGGCGAACTGCTCAAGCTGCTTGGCAAAAAGTGCGAAGTGTTTGTGGCCACCGACGACACCGCCAGCCGCCGTAGCCTCACCCAGATGCTGCGCAGCGAGTACGAAGCCGTACCTGTCAATGCCATTCACCAGCGCGCCAGCGTGGCCGCGCATGCTACCCTCGGCCACGGCAACTACATCGGTCCCAACGCGGTTGTAGTAGGCACCGCCACCCTCGGCGATGGTTGCTTGGTGGGTGCCAATGCCGTAGTAGAAGCCCGCGCCACTGTTGGCAGCTTCGCCCAGATAGGCAGCGGCGCTCTGCTCGGGGCCGATGTTCAGGTGGGCGAGCTTGCCTTTATTGGGGCGGGAGCTGTGGTTGTGGCCGGTGTTAAAATTGGCGACAAAGCCCGGGTAGGGGCGGGCTCGGTGGTGGTGGCCGATGTGCCCAACGGCCAGACTGTTTTTGGAAACCCTGCGGTGAAAGTTTAATTTCTGAGCTGGGAGCCATTAGTTGTTCGCTTTCGTCTTACGAAGCAACAGCGAAAAGCTACCAGCCAATAGCTCTCAGCTAACAGCTAAATAATAATGTACCAGGTTCTTCTCTATTACTGCTATACGCCCCTCGAAAACCCGGAGCAGTTCCGGGAAGAGCATCACCGCTTTTGCCTGGAGCTGGATTTGCGCGGGCGCATCATTGTGGCTGCCGAGGGGCTGAACGGCACGGTGTCAGGCACGGTGGAGAGCTGCGCGCGCTACATGGCGACCGTGAAGGCTGACCCGCGCTTTGCGACGCTCGAATTCAAGGTTGACGACGTGCCCGCCCACACGTTCCAGAAGCTGCATGTGCGGGTAAAGCCCGAGATTGTGCACAGCAGCCTGCGCCACGTGCGCCCGCATGAGAAAACCGGCCAACACCTGTCGCCCGAGGAGTTCAAGGCGCTAAAGGACCGCGACGACGTGGTGGTGGTGGACGTGCGCTCCGACTACGAGTACAACCTGGGCCGCTTCAAAAATGCCGTCACTCTGGACATGGAGAACTTCCGCGACTTTCCCGAGCGGGTTGAGCGCCTCAAGGAGTTCAAAGACAAGAAAATTCTGACGTATTGCACCGGCGGCGTAAAGTGTGAAAAAGCCAGTGCTTTCCTGCTCGAGCAAGGCTTCGAAAACGTGTACCAGCTGCACGGCGGCATCATCAAGTATGGCATCGAAGCGGGCGGCGAAGATTTTGACGGGCAGTGCTACGTGTTTGATAACCGCGTGGCCGTGGACGTGAACCGCGTGAACCCCACCGTGATATCCCGCTGCCAACACTGCCAGGAGCCCAGCAACCGCCTCGTGAACTGCGCCAACCCCCATTGCAATGCGCACCTGCCGCTCTGCGAAGCCTGTGGTGAGCAACTGGAAGGCGCCTGCTCCGAGGCCTGCGCCGCCCACCCCGACAAACGCCCCTACGACGGCACCGGCGCTTATCCCAAGGTCAGCAACCACTACAACCCTGCGCAGGGGTTGGCCTCGTATAAGGCGTAAGCAGCGAAACAGCCTTCCATGTAGCGAAGGCGCGGCTGACTTTATACCCTTCAATTCTTTCCCGCTACTCCATTCGGAGTGACCGTTTTTCCATCATGATTCCTTCTTCCGAGCTCATCCTCAATCCCGACGGCAGCATCTACCATCTCAACTTGATGCCTGACCATCTCTCCGACACCATCATCACCGTGGGCGACCCCGCCCGAGTGGCGCAGGTAAGCCGGCATTTCGATTCAGTGGAGTTCGAGACCACTCACCGCGAGTTTGTGACGCACGTGGGCTACTTCCGCGGCAAGCGCTTGGCGGTGATAAGCACGGGCATGGGCACCGACAATATCGACATCGTGATGAACGAGCTGGATGCCCTCGTCAACATTGATTTTGTGTCGCGCACCGTGCGGCCAGCTGAGGAGCGCATGAGCCTGCGCATCATCCGGCTGGGCACCAGCGGCAGCCTACAGGCCGATGTTCCCGTTGGTTCTATGCTGGCCACTGAGCACGCCGTGGGCCTCGATACCCTCATGCAGTTCTACCCGCTGGTGGAAACCGGCCTCGAAACCGAGATTGCAACCGAGCTGCAGCAAACCCTTGAGCTGCCCTTCGCGCCGTATGTGGTGCGGGGCTCCGACCTGCTGCGCGAGCAGCTGGGCGCCGGCATGGTGATGGGCAACACCCTCACGTGCCCGGGCTTCTATGGCCCCCAGGGCCGCATTCTGCGCCTCGACCTGCGCCAGCCCGACTACATTTCGCGCCTGCAAAACTTCCGCCACCAGAGCGCGGAAGGGGAGTTCCGCCTTACCAACTTTGAGATGGAAACCGCCGGTTACTATTCCTTGGGCCGCTTGTTGGGGCACGAGGTGCTCTCCCTCAACGCCATCGTGGCCAACCGGGCCACTGGCGAATTTGCCGAAAACGCCGGGGCCGTGGTCGATGCCATGATTGAGCGCACGCTGCTACGCCTCGTAGTTTGATAATAGCACAAATACGAAAAAGCCGGGCCTCTGCAGATGTACTGCGGAGGCCCGGCTTTTTCGTTTGCTTTTTTACTTCTTAAAAAATGCCGCCACCAATAAACAGACGGAAACAGGCAATGAGAATGGCAATTCCATTGAGCGTCATGCCGGTTTTGCGTTGACCAAAAGCGCCAATGATGAGGCCGATAACTGCGAAAACCAGAATAAACCAATTGGCCCACCCCAAAAAAGGAAACAGCGCGAGCACGGCCAGTAAGAGCGCGACAATGCCCCAAAGGGTTGAAATGATATTCATTGGAAATGGAAAATAGGGGCCGGAGTGGCGAGAGGGTGGCTAATAGAAATCGAAGCCCAGCACGGCGCGCAGTGGCAGCGAAGTACCGGACTTCAGGGTGAGATAGGCCGAATCGGCGGCCCAAATGGTGGTGGCCATGCGCTTGGTTTCGCCGTCGGCAGTCCGAAAATAAATGTCGAGTTTGCCGTGATAAGCGTTGCCGAGGGTCACGGCACGGTCGGCATCGGCACGGCGGCGTTGTTTGGCCAACTCATCGGAAAGCACATCGCCCTGTGGGAAGCGCATGTTGGCGAGCTGTTCTTTTTGAACTATCTCAATGTCGGAGTCGATGGACGTTGCAAACATGGCAAAGAAATAAAAAGATTTGAAGTTGATGATGTAGCAATGTAGAATTTTTTGCTCATTAATCAACTATTAAAATTTTTATTTTCTTAGCATTATTTACGGAAAATAGCTCAGGGAAGTTGTGCTAAAAATTCCATAGTGTCGACGCGGTCGGCATACTCATCTACGCCCGGTGACTGCGCCTGGCCAAAGGGCAAGCTGCCGGCAAAGCGCGCGCCGGCCGACACCACGCACTGGGTCTGGGCCGCTATGTCGGTGAGCTGGTCAACAAGGTCGATTTCGCTGGTGTACTCGGCGTAGTGCACCACCGAAATTGAGGACACCAATAAGGGGCTGGGCCGGAGAAGCAGGAAGCCATTGTCGAAGTGCTGCACGCGGTTGACCAGCAAAATGCTCTTGTTGTAATCGTAGTTGTTGTTGTATTTGTGATGATTAAGTACTCCTTCGTGCGGTTGCAACGCATCGAGCAGGGGCACAAAGTCATACTCCGTGGGCACGAAGAGCTTGCTGACGTTGCGGCAGCCCAAGCCGTAGTACTGAAAAATGTCGGGCCCCAGGCGGGCCAGCTCTTCGCTGGTTTCCGAGCCGGTGAGTATCCCCACACTGGTGCGGTTGCGCCGGATGAGGTGGGGCTTCGTGCCAAAATAAAATTCGAAGTAGCGGGCCGTGTTGTCCGAACCGGTGGCGATGAAAGCGTCGGCGGCGTTGAGGCGCGGCAGCACTTTGATGTAATCGGCGAAGCGGGGTTCCAGGCGCGTGAGTTCGTCCATCAGCCAGGTCATCAGCACCGTGTCGTCGGCGCTGAGCTTGGCCAGCAGCACGTGGCCGCTGAGTAGCACGCACAGCATGTCGTGGAAGCCCACCATGGGGATGTTGCCGGCCATCACCACACCAATCTGGTGCACGGTGGTGGGCTCGGCAGGGTAGCGGGCGGCCCAGTGGCGCAGCGGTTCTTCGGCCAGCATGTGGGCCAGGCCGGCCATGGCGGCGGCCACACTGGGCTCGTCGAACCAGGCGTTTTGGTTGCGCGCCCGGGCGGCAAGCTGGTAAATTTCGTCAGGAGTAAGCGAGGCGAGGCGTTGCCCCAGGGCTGCAAATGCAGCCAAACGTTCGGAGTGTTTCATGAGGAAGAAGGGCACGGCGGCAGGCCAATACGGGCCTTGCGCCGACAAAAGCCTGGCAAAATTGGGCTAAGCCATGCAAAGCCAGCGGTTGTTGGTTAATTTTGCTGGCCCAAAGAACGGCGCGAGCCAGGCGTTTTACGTAAAGCCTGCTAATTTCTATTTGGTTTCCCTTCTCACTACCTGACCCCCGACGCCCCATGGCCATCATGATAACCGACGAGTGCATCAACTGCGGTGCCTGCGAGCCGGAATGCCCCAACAATGCGATTTACGAAGGCGGAGCCCAATGGCGCTGGGCCGATGGCACCAGCCTCAAAGAAGTAGCTACCGGCGACGGGCAGGTGGTATCGGGCACTGCGCCCCAAACTCCCGTTTCGGACGAATACTATTACATCGTATCGGATAAGTGCACCGAATGTGTAGGCTTTCACGAAGAGCCCCAGTGTGCCGCCGTGTGCCCCGTGGATTGCTGTGTGGACGACCCCGACCTGCGCGAAACCCGCGAGCGCCTGCTCGAAAAGAAAGAATGGCTGCACATTGCTGCGTAGCCAGTTTATTTCAGAATAGAGAAGGCCGCTCCTCCGGGGGCGGCTTTTTTTGTGCTGATGCCTATCCAAAAAAGGCCGTCATGCAGAGCGCAGCGAAGCATCTCGCAGGGGGCAGTAATTCAATTGTTCAACGAAGCGAGCGAGATGCTTCGCTGCGCTCTGCATGACGGCCTTTTTTAGAAAGTGCTTTTTCGCTTAGAACTCATGCACAGTCAGTTGGTGAAAATCAGCCGCTGCGCTTTTAGAAAAGCGGCTGTGCTTAGCCTCGTAGCTAATTGGGTATTGCAGCCCTGATTGACTCAGCAAGCGGAGCGCACCGATGAGCCCCCGCTTCTAATGCCTATTTTTGCCCTTTCTGCTTCTTGCTACTTTTCTATGTCCCTCGCCACTACTTACTCGCCCACCGACGTTGAAGCCAAATGGTACCAGCGCTGGCAGGAGCAAGGCTTTTTCAAAGCCTCCCCCAACCCCAAGAAAGTCCCTTACACGGTAGTTATTCCGCCCCCGAACGTGACGGGTGTGCTGCACATGGGCCATATGCTGAACAATACCATTCAGGATGTGCTGGTGCGCCGTGCGCGCATGCAGGGCAAGGAAGCCTGCTGGGTGCCCGGCACCGACCACGCCAGCATCGCCACCGAGGCCAAAGTAGTGGCTTTGCTCAAGGAGCAGGGCATTGAGAAGCGAGACCTCACCCGCGAGCAGTTCCTCACGCACGCCTTTGAGTGGAAAGAGAAGTACGGCGGCATCATTCTCGAGCAGCTAAAGCAGCTGGGCGCCTCCTGCGACTGGGACCGGACCCGCTTCACCATGGAGCCCGAACTGACCGACGCCGTGCTACGGGTTTTCGTCGATTTGTATAACAAGGGCCTGATTTACCGCGGCGTACGCATGGTGAACTGGGACCCGGAAGGCCGCACCGCCATTTCGGACGAGGAGGTGATTGCTAAGGATGTACAAGCCAAGATGTACTACCTCAACTACGCGGTAGTGGGGCAGGAGGGCCAGTTTCTGACCGTGGCCACGTCGCGGCCTGAAACGATTATGGCCGACGTAGCCGTGGCCGTGAACCCCACCGACCCGCGCTACGCGCATTTGGCCGGGGCCAAGGTTACGATTCCATTGTTGGGTCGCGAAATCCCGGTGATTTTTGACGAATACGTATCCACCGATTTCGGTACGGGTGCCCTGAAAGTGACGCCGGCCCACGACCTTAACGACTACGAGCTGGGCGTAAAGCACAACCTGCCCGTTATTGACATCCTGGCCGATAACGGCACGCTCAACGAAAAGGCGGTGCTGTACGTGGGTCAGGACCGGTTTGCCGCACGCAAGCAAATCGCCAAGGATTTGCAGGAAGCCGGCTTGCTGGTCAAAATTGAAGAGTACGCCAGCATTGTGCAAACCTCGGAGCGCACCAAGGCCGTCATCGAGCCCAAGCTCAGCCTGCAGTGGTTCCTGAAAATGGAGCATCTGGCCAAGCCCGCGCTTGAAGTGGTGGAGAATGACACCATTAAGCTGCATCCGCCCAAGTTCAAGAACATGTACCGGGCCTGGATGGAGAACGTGCACGACTGGTGCATATCGCGCCAGCTGTGGTGGGGCCAGCAAATTCCGGCCTACTACCTGCCCGACGGCACGTTTGTAGTAGCCCTGACGGCCGAGGCTGCCCTGGCACAGGCCCGCACCAAAACCAGCAACCCCGACCTCCAGCTCAGCGACCTGCGGCAGGACGAGGACGTGCTCGATACGTGGTTTTCGTCATGGCTGTGGCCGATTTCAGTGTTCGACGGCTTCAAAGACCCCGACAACGCCGACATCAACTACTTCTATCCAACTAATGACCTGGTAACCGGGCCCGACATCCTGTTTTTCTGGGTGGCCCGCATGATTATGGCTGGCCTGGAATACCGCAAGGAAATCCCGTTCAAAAATGTGTACCTGACCGGCATTGTGCGCGACGCGCAGGGCCGAAAAATGAGCAAGCAGCTCGGCAACTCGCCCGACCCACTGGAGCTGATTGCCCAGTACGGCGCCGATGGCGTGCGCACCGGCATGCTGTTCTCAGCCCCCGCCGGCAACGACTTGCTTTTCGACATGAAGCTGGTGGAGCAAGGCCGCAACTTTTCCAACAAGCTCTGGAATGCCTTCCGCCTCGTGAAAGGGTGGGAGGTTGATGCCACGTTGCCCTTCGTGAATGAAAAGCCCGTAGCGTGGTTCAATGCCAAGCTGCAGGCCGCCATTGTGGAGCTCGATGACCACTTCGAGAAGTTCCGGATGAGCGATGCGCTCATGACGGTGTACAAGTTGGTGTGGGACGATTTCTGCGCGCTGTACCTGGAAATGGTGAAGCCCGCCTACCAGCACCCCATCGACGCCGAAACCCTGCGCCACACCACGGCCTACCTCGAAACACTGCTCAAGCTGCTGCATCCCTTCATGCCCTTCATTACCGAAGAGCTGTGGCACGAGCTGGCCGAGCGGGAGTCGCGCGACTACGTGTGCGTAGCCCCCTGGCCCCGGCCCACCGAGCTAGCCGAGTCCCCCCGCCTCCTGGCTGATATGGACAAGGCCCTGGCCGTGGTAGCAGGCATCCGTACCGTGCGCAACCAGAAAAACATTGGCCCCAACAAGCCGCTGGCGCTGGTTGCCAAAACTGATGAACCGGCTTTGTTCACCGATTACGATGGCATTATTCGCAAGCTGGGCAGCATTTCCGAGGTTACGTTTGCCGATGCTGGCCCGGCCGCTTCGGTGAGCTTCGTGCAGGGCGGCAGCGAGTTCTTCATTCCCCTTGAAGGCCACATCGACATGGCTGCCGAGCGGGCTCGCTTGGAAAAAGAGCTTGAGTATGCCCAGGGCTTCCGGGAGTCGGTACTCAGGAAGCTGGGCAACGAGAAATTTACCCAAAATGCCAAGCCCGACGTGCTGGAACGCGAACGCCAGAAATTGGCCGATGCCGAGAGCAAGCTGGCGGCGCTAGAGCAAAGCCTCGCTGCCTTGTAGCATAGCCATTATACCTGTTGCAAAAAGGGCTGTTTCTTCGTCGAGGCAGCCCTTTTTGATGGCCAAGGGGCTGCCGGTGGAGTACCAAGCGCATCCTCCACAACGGCCAGCGGCTCGACACGCTGGGCCTGCAGGTTTCGGCCATACCGATGTACAACCTGCCCGAAGCGGCCGACGCCCGGCACCCCAAAGGCCGGGGCAACGGCTACGTGCTGACGCTGGTCAGTAAAACCGTTTACCTATCCGGCGACACCGAAGACATTGCCGAAATGCACGCCCGTGCTTGCTGGAAGTTAGCAGCTTCTCAGGCTTGTGGCACAGGCGATGGACCGATACTTCGGAATGATGTTAGGATAAAAGCTCATGCTTCCCAAATCTACTTGCTAAGCTCACAGCAATTATATATGTTTGTTGCTATGTATAGCACATTATCCCGACTCAATTTCCTGCAACGCCAAGCCTCTTCCCAGGGGCAGGATTACCATGGCCTTCTGGTGCAATCTGTGTTTCCCTGGGTAGTGGTGGTGCTGCGGGCCGGCCAGTGCGTGACGTCGGTGCCCCTGACGCCCGCCGAAGGGCTGTACCTGACGCGGATACTGGGCGAAACGCCCAGGCTCAGCCCGCTGCTGTACTTTATCGGCGTTCTGGAACATCAACTCCTGACCCAGCCTGACACGACCCGCGACCACGCCGTCGCACTTCCAGAAGTGTTGAGCCCGGCCGTGGCGTAGCCATAGTTATCGGCCAAATGGCCGCCGTCGGCGCCCTAAGCGGCGGGCTGCGGTTCGGCATTGCGAAGGATTGAGTAGGAGCGGCTGGCCAGGCATAAGCAATCTACTAATACCTAAACAGTACTGTTGTCATGATGCCCGTCCCCACGTTATTACCGAATGCCGCTCCGGGCTGGGCTGCCTGCCGCATCTGCTCGCGGCTGGTGGTCGAACGCAACCACGGCTTGTGGGTACGGGGCCGGGAGGTGGGGTAGGTGGGCCGGGCCTAAGCCGGAAGCGCCTCGGCCCAGCGCAAGGTGTCCGTTAGCCACTCGCCGTAGAGCCGCGCGCTGCCCTGGTCCAGGTTCTTGGGCAGTTCCTGCAGCGCGAGCTGGGCCTTGGCGCGGGCTTGTTCGGCATCGCCGGCTTGCCGGGCCAGGGCCGCCTCTACGCGGGCCCACACGTCGGCCTGAATGTGGGGGCTGGGAGTGGCCCGGGCATGAAACGCCTGCGCGGCGGGCAGGTCGTGCTGGTAAGCGGCTGCAAAGAAGGCCGATTCTAGCCACACGCCGCCTTGAAGGGCATCGGGCAGCATATCCAGCCGTTCTCGGTACTCGTGCAGGTAGCGGGCCGCCTGCTCGGTATGGCCGTTATCGAGCGCGATGAGGTAGAGGTAATGAAATACGAACATCTTAAAGGGCAACTCCTGCGGCAGCGCCGCGGCGGCTTCTAGCAGCGGGCGGGCCAGTTCCCGGGGGCGGGTGCCGGCCATCGACGGTATCAGGGCAGAGAGCACGGCTACTTCCAGCTGCCCAGCGACCCCGCCGCGCCACAAGTTCAGAATGCGGGCCCCGTCGCTGTAAAAGCCGCCAGCCCGCATGGGAATCAACGTCACCACGGTCAGGGCCGCCGAAATGATGCCGCTCACCGCCAACGCACCGGCCAGCACCTGGCCCGCGCCCGACGTGGCGGGGGGCAACAGGGCAGATACGCCCAAGACCACTCCGGCATACAGGGCGCTGGCCAGGGGCCCTCCGGCGGCAAAGGCCAGAAAGCGCCGCCGCAGGTTGTGTTCGTCGGGTGGCACACACAGGGCCATGCCTCCAGCCGTATTCAGGTCTTTGTTCCACGAAAAGCGCAGGCGGCCCAGTTCTTTTTTCCACATAAAAGGCCCCACGGCCAGCCAGCGAAAAGCAAAGCCCTGGGTTTGGCCCAGCAACACATGGCCCAACTCGTGGGCGAGCACGGCCAGCAGCCAAGCCACCGGCAGCAACGCCAAGAGCCCTATTTTTTGCCCGCCGCTCCAGGCCGGGTCTTTGATGTAGGCCGCGCCGTACTTCGCGCCCAGCCCGCCTGCCACCATTCCCACTGCGGCTGCTCCCGCCAGGTAGCCAAATTTTTTTAAGCGCTTCATAAAAACTGCATTAAGGTGCTGCCACGGACTGTATCGCTCAAACGCGTTGGGAATTACAACAACGCCGAAAAAGCGCGAATCTGTTTTCTCATAAAGTCCCACGCTGGCGCTCAAGGCATCTGACCAAACAGTATGCAAGTGACGCGAGAGTTGCAAGCCAGTGAGCAGCGCGAAGTGCCCGTGGACGCCTCCTAGCTGAATGCGGGCCTCTACGTTCTGCGCCTGCAGCGCGGCGCTCATCAGGTGCAGCACCTGCGCCTGCGCCTGCTCTTGCAGAAGTAAAGCCCAAGCCCTGGCCGCCACGAGGACTGGGCAAAAGCCTGGAAAACCATTCTTTCACAATAAAGCCCCCGTCTGGTTAGGCGGGGGCTTTGTTGCGAAAGGCCATGGCCGTTAGGAGAGGGCGCGCCACTGCCAGCCACCGCCGCGCTGCCGACGGCCTCGCAAACTTTTCGAAGTTGTGTTGATAACGAGCGTCATGTCGAGCGTAGTCGAGACATCTCGCATGGGTTTGTAATCCAATCGTGTCAACGAGGCGAGCGAGATGTCTCGGCTGCGCTCGACATGACGCTCGTTATTATTTAAAAACAAGTATTATAAATCCACCTTCCAATTGCGTACCATTCAATTCACCCAGCCTAAGGTTGATGAGGGCGTAAGTTTATTTGCTTTGTCGGGGTCCGTACATCTCGTTGCTCGCACTCACCCCTCCACAAGCTCACCCAATGAACAGACTTTGCAAATTCTTAACCAGCACCTCCCTGGTGCTTGGGGTTTGCGCTAGCCCCCTAAAGGCCCAAACCAGCAAGCCCACCGAAATACAGGTGACGCCCTACAAAACCACCATGCTCGCCAACGGCAAGGACAAAGTCTTGATAACGGCCAAAATCATTGACAGCCAAGGCAAAGAGGTGCCCAGCCTCACCAAGCCAGTTACCTACAAACTCATTGGCGATGCCACCCTACTCAGCATCAACGGCGTTGACGCGCAACGCCTCCGCAAAACCGATAGCACCTGGCACACAACGCTAACGGGCACGGCCCGGATTGTGGTAAAAGCCGGCACCACCCGCAAGCCCCTGAAATTTGAAGCCAAAGCCGACAGCCTGGGGGTGGGCGCCACCGAGATTCATGCCATCCGGCCGGGCAAGGCGCACAAGGTGACCACTGCCGGCTACAAAGCTCGGACGACTTCGGACAAAATCCTGGGCGCCGACATTTCTTTTCTGCCCCAGCTCGAAGCCCGTGGCATCAAGTTCACCGACCAGGGCGTGGAAAAAGACGCCATTGCCATTCTGAAAGACCACGGGTTCAACTACGTGCGGCTCCGAATATTTAACAACCCGGCGCAGCCCAAGGGCTATTCGCCCAACCAGGGCTTCTGCGACCTGGAACACACCAAGCAAATGGCGAAACGGGTGAAGGCTGCCGGGATGAAACTGTTGCTTGACTTCCACTACAGCGACTACTGGGCCGACCCGCAGCAGCAAAATAAACCGGCGGCCTGGGCAGGCAAGGACTTTGCCGCCGTCAAAGACTCGGTGCAGGCCTACACCCAACACGTGATGCAGCAGCTCAAAAACCAGGGCACGGAGCCCGAGATGGTGCAGATTGGCAACGAAATCAACCACGGCATGATTTGGCCCGAAGGCCACGTGAACAACCTCGACAGCCTGGCTCAGCTGCTCTACGCTGGGTTTAGGGGCGTGAAAGCGGTGAGCCCTAATTCCTTGATTATGGTGCACGTTGCGCTGGGCGGCCAGGCCGAAGAGTCAGAATTCTTCTACGACGCCCTGCGCCGACGCAACGTGCCTTACGACATCATCGGCCTGTCTTACTACCCCAAGTGGCATGGTACCCTCGACGACCTGAAAAGCAACATCGCCGGCCTTGCCAAGAGATACAACAAGCAAATCATGGTGGCCGAGTACACCCACCTGAAACGCGAAGTGAACGATATTGCTTTCAGCGTGCCCGGCGGCAAGGGCATCGGCTCCTTCATCTGGGAGCCCTTAAACACCTGGGAAGCCATTTTCGACCGCACCGGCAAAGCCAACGAACTCCTGGACCTGTATCCCACGATTGCCGAGAAATATCTCAAATAAGCCGTGCCTTCATTTTGCTCTCGTCAACGAAACATCATCTACTTGACAGGACGCCTGCGCGTTGCCTTCGGCCCGGAAGCCTATTTCAACTTTGCCATTTTTAACGGCCACCCGCTTCAGCTCGATGGTGGCCCATGCCGGATGGGCCTGCTTCACCCGGCGCGCCATTCGTTTACCGGCGCTTTCGGCATACATCTCTAGTGTCGAGAAGCCCGCCGTATTTTTAATGCGTGCGCTGAGTGTGTAGTAACCGTCGGGCAGCGTCACGTAGGGCGACGAGCTGATGACCTGCGATACCCGCCGCCCAAACGCAACTTTATCGCTGATATTGAGGCTCTTTTCGCCCACCACTTTTTTCCGTTCTTCTTCGGTGTTGTTGTAGTTCAGCACGGGCGAGCTGGTGGTATCGAGCGAGATTTTATTGCCCTTGAGCACCGTGGTTTCCCAGCCCAGCAAATGCGTTTGCACCGGTTTCACCAGGCTGGGCATCCTTTTCCGGTCGGCTTCAAAGCTGCCGTTCTTCACATAGTTGTTATCGGCCGCCACCGCCCACTCGCCGGTTTGTGCGTCCAGGTTCCACGACCCGAGCGAGTTGAAATACGGCTCGGCCCCGGCGAAGGACAACGGAAACCACTGGTTGTAGCCCAGGCCGTTGCCGGCAAAATTGGCCCATCGGTCGCCGCAGTACACCACGGTTTCCTGCTTGCTGCCTTTCACGTTCACAAAAAAGCCGGTTTGCGTTACGTGGGCGTAGTCGGCGGTGCTCCCAGCCAGCACCCGCATGTCGTTGGCGGGCTCGTACGGCCCCCTGATGTCGTTGGCAACCAGGTAGTAGGCCAGCGAAGCGTCCCACCCGTACAAATTGGAGGCCGCCATGTAGTATTTGCCCTGGTGTTTGAACATGCAGTTTCCCTCCCGGCCCGCACCTTCAAAAATCTTGGTGTAATCGAGCAAATCCACCTTGCCGTTTTTGAGGCCAATCTCGGAAACGTAGATTTTGTTGCGGCCCCTGCCGTACGAGTACACCAGGTAAGATTTGCCGGTGTCTGCATCGGTAAAAACGGTTTGGTCGCCGGTATTGGTGGTGCCTATCCGGTCCAGCATGCTAATTTTTTGGTGCCACGTAAAAGGTCCCGCCGGCTGGTTTGCCACCGCAATCAGCACCTCGGCCCCGTGCTGAACCAGCAGGGCGTATTGCCCGCTTTCCTGGATGTGCGCCACGCCCAGGCGGCCCACCCAGGTCAATCGCCCGTCGGGCAGGGCTTCGGCTTTGCTTAGCGCGTCGCCTTCAAAGGTCCAGTTAACCAGGTCGGTCGAAGTATAGCAGGTCACCGATTCGAAGCTGGCCCGGGGCAGTGTTTTATTGGGAGAGCTGCGGTACGTTTCTGCTTCCTGGTAGTGCACGCCGTACCAGTAATACTTTTCCTGCCCGGATTTTGGGTCTTTGAAGGTAGATATGCCGCCTCCCTGGCTGTAGAGGGGCTGGCCTTCTTTGGTATCCCAGAACACATCGTTTTTAATGTTCAGTTTCTGGGCGCTTCCGGTTGCGATGAAAGAACAATTCAACAGGCCCAGCAGCAAAAGCACTGGCCCGTGCTTGGCCGCCCGCTGCGCAAAAAGGTGAGTTTGGTACATGCAGGCTACATCAATTAATTGGCCTTGGCCGGAATCTTAGGTAATAATAGACGGCCCCTTTCTATTTCAGCCGGAAAATCATTAATTGGATGTAAAGTAGCTTAGCTTGCACTGCACCTTTCATTCATTTCTGTAAATCTCATGAATAGTTCTTTGTTCTGCGCAGCGGCATTGTTGCTTGTGAGCACGAGCTTTGCGCCGCCGGCTGCCTTTGCTCAAACCTCGTCCAAGCCCGGTATTCCCATGCCCAAACCTCCCATCGCTCCCATCAAGCCCAAACAGCTGGTGTCGCCCCACGGCACCCGCACCGACAACTACTACTGGCTAAACGAACGGGAAAACCCGGAGGTCATCAAGTACCTCAACGAGGAAAACAGCTATTTCGAGCAGCAGACGTCCTCAGTGAAAGGGTTGGAAGAGAAGCTGTTTCAGGAAATGAAAGGCCGCATCAAGGAGCAGGACGAGTCGGTGCCGTACCGCGACAACGGCTACTATTACCACTCCCGTTTCGAGGCAGGAGCTGAGTACCCGGTGTACGGCCGCCGCAAAGGCAACGAGAAGGCACCGGAAGAAGTGCTACTCGACGCCAACCAGATGGGCAAGGGCCGCGCCTACTTTGCCGTGGGCGGCATGAGCGTGAGCGACAACAACGAGGTGCTGGCCTTCAGCACCGACACCGTGAGCCGGCGCCTGTACACGCTGCGGTTCAAAAACCTGAAAACGGGCAAGCTGTACCCCGAGAAAATTGCCAATACGGAGGGCTCGCCCGTGTGGGCCGCCGACAACAAGACGGTGTTCTACGCCAAAAAAGACCCCGCCACGCTGCTGCCGTTTCAGCTGATGCGCCACACCCTGGGCACCGACCCCAAGCAGGACGTGCTGGTGTACGAGGAAAAAGACAATACCTTCTACCTGGGCGTGAGCCATAGCAAGTCGCGCCGCTTTGTGCTGCTCACGCTGGGTTCGTCGCTGTCTAGCGAAGTGCGCTACCTGGACCGCGCCCGGCCCACGGAGGCCCTCAAAACCTTCCTGCCCCGCGAGGCTGACCACCTCTACGAGGTAGAAGATTTCGGCGACAAGTTTTACGTGCGCACCAACTGGCAGGCTCCCAACTTCCGGGTGATGAGCACGCCCATTGCCAGCCCGGCCAAGGCAAGCTGGAAAGACGTCATTGCCCACCGCCCCGACGTGTTTGTGGAAGGCATGGAGCTGTTCAAGGATTTTCTGGTGCTCAACGAGCGCAAGGAAGGCTTACTGCAGCTGCGTGTTATCACCTGGAAAGACCAAAAGGACCACTACCTGAAGTTTGACGAGCTAGCCTTCACGTCGTCCATCGGCTTCAACCGCGAGTTCGACACGCCAGTGCTGCGCTACAACTACACGTCCCTGTCCACGCCTTCCTCGGTGTACGACTACGACATGAACACCCGCAAAAGCACCCTGCGCAAGGAGCAGGCCGTGCTCGGCGGCTTCAACCGGGCCGACTATGTCACAGAGCGCGTGTTTGTGAAAGCCCGCGACGGCAAGATGATACCGACTTCCATTGTCTATAAAAAAGGCTTTAACAAAGACGGTAACGCCCCCTTGCTGCAATACGCCTACGGTTCTTACGGCGCCAACATGGACCCCGGCTTTTCGGCGGCCCGCCTGAGCTTGCTCAACCGCGGCTTTGCATACGTGCTGTGCAACATCCGGGGCGGGCAGGAGCTGGGCCGGCAGTGGTTTGAAGACGGCCGCATGGGCAAGAAAATCAATTCTTTCAACGACTTCATCGACTGCTCGGAGTTCCTGATTAAGCAGAAGTACACCTCGCCGCAGAAGCTGTTTGCCATGGGCGGCTCGGCCGGCGGTTTGCTCATGGGCGCCGTGGTCAACATGCGCCCCGACCTCTACAAGGGCGTAGTGGCCGCCGTGCCGTTCGTCGACGTGGTCACGACCATGTCCGACGCCAGCATTCCGCTCACCACCGGCGAGTACGACCAGTGGGGCAACCCCGCCGACAAAGCCAGCTACGACTACATGCTCTCGTACTCGCCCTACGACCAGGTGAAGGCCCAGGCTTACCCCAACATGCTCGTCACCACCGGCCTGCACGACTCGCAGGTGCAGTACTTCGAGCCCGCCAAATGGGTAGCCAAGCTGCGCGCCACCAAAACCGACAACAACTTGCTCCTAATGCACACCGACATGAGCGCCGGCCACGGCGGGGCCTCGGGCCGTTTCAAGTCCTTGCACGACACGGCCCGCAACTTTGCCTTCATGCTCATGCTGCTGGGACAAAAAGCCTAGCTCTGCGCTTTTAATCAGGCTCATCGGCAATGCGCCCGCAAAAAAGGCTGCTTCTGAATATCAGAAGCAGCCTTTTGCATTTCAAATGTGTGGTTTGGCCTAACGTCCGCCTCCGCTCAGCGGCCGGCTGCGCACGGTATCGCCGCGGGCCTCCCGCTGCACCTGCGCCAATTGGTTTTGCAGCTGAAACGTGACCTGCTGGCAATCGGCGAAGCGCTGCTGGGACGTCTTGAGCGCCTCCTGAGTCGAGTTGAGCTGCTGGTACAGAAAGCCAATGAGCCCCATTGCAATAACCAGGGCCGCGATGAACATGATTTTCATAAGGAAAGCTTCGAAAAACCAGAACGTCATGCTAAGCGCTGTCGAAGCATCTCGCGTGTGGCAGTAAACCCAATCAATGGAATGACTGCTGCAGGTGAGATGCTTTGGCTACGCTCCGCATGACGTTTTCAGTTGCCAATGAATAACTTAAATGGCCGTGTTCGGGTCGAATTGCTCCAAGTAATCGGCCACTTTGCGCACAAACATGCCGCCGAGCGAGCCGTCTACCACGCGGTGGTCGTAGCTATGCGAGAGGAACATGAAGTGGCGCACGCCAATGAGGTCGCCATGGGGCGTCTCAATCACCGCTGGCTTCTTCTTGATGGCGCCCACGGCCATAATGGCCACCTGCGGCTGCATGATGATGGGCGTACCCATCACGTTGCCAAACGAGCCCACGTTGCTGAGCGTGTAGGTGCCGCCTTCCAGGTCTTCGGGCTTGAGCTTGTTGGCCCGGGCGCGGTTGGCTAGGTCGTTCACCTTCTTGCTCAGGCCGTTCAAGTTCAGCTGGTCGGCGTTGTGGATGACGGGCACAATCAGGTTGCCGCTGGGCAGGGCCACGGCCACGCCAATGTTGATGTCGCGCTTCTTGATGATGTAGTCGCCGTCAATCGACACGTTAATCATCGGGTAGTCCTGAATGGCGCGCGCCACCGCCTGAATGAAGATGGGCGTGAAGGTGAGGTTTTCGCCTTCGCGCTTCTTGTAGGCGTCCTTGTGCTTGTTGCGCCAGTTCACGAGGTCCGTCACGTCGGCCTCTACGAAGCTGGTGACGTGGGGCGAAATGCGCTTGGAGTCCACCATGCGCTGCGCAATCATCTTGCGCATGCGGTCCATCTCAATCAGCTCCTGGCCGCCGCTCACGCTGGGCACGGGCTTGGTGCTGGCGGCTTGTTGAGCAGGGGCAGCGGCCGGCGCAGCTTGCGGCTGGGGTGCCGGGGCCGCCGCTGCCGGAGCGGGCGTTGGTGCTGCAGCCGGAGCGGCTGCGCTGGCTGCCAGGGGCTGCTTGCCGCCGGCTACGTAATCCAGAATGTCCTTTTTGGTCACGCGGCCCTCTTTGCCGGTGCCGGGGAGGTATTCCAAGTCGCTCATGCTCACGCCTTCTTCGCGGGCAATGCTGAGCACCAGCGGCGAAAGGAAGCGGCCGGGCTGGTGCACGGCGCCACTCGCCGCACCTTGCGCAGCCTGTGCGGCAGCTTCCGGTAGGTAGGGCACCTCGGCCACGCCGGCATCCGGACGCGTACCGTTGAGCGAGGCCGCTTGCGGGGTAGCGGGAGCGCTGGCCGGCGCCGAAGCACCCGCCGCTGCTGCATCCGTTTCCATGATGGCAATGGGAGCGCCCACGGCCACAACTTGGCCTTCCTGAACTAGAATTTCCTGTAGCACGCCAGCGTGAATGGCCGGTACTTCGGTGTCAACCTTGTCGGTGGCCACTTCCAGCACCGATTCGTCCTGCTCAATGGAGTCGCCAACTTGCTTGAGCCATTTCAGGACGGTGCCTTCCATGATGCTTTCGCCCATTTTGGGCATCGTCATTTCCACTCGTGCCATATTATAGGAGGGGTATTTGGGGAGTTAAGGTGGGATGGGAATTTGGTGGGACAAAGGTAGCCAGAAAGCCGAACGCCCCCGGCGCTATGTGCGGAGGGGGCGTTCAAATCAGTTCTTCGCTTCTAGGACGTCACGCGTGGTTCGATGGAAATGCTTGCGTTTGAGCTTGCGCCTAACTTGCGCCGGGATTGGCCCGCCATTGTTGTAGCGCCTGATAATATCAGTCTCTTCTTCGACGCTATAGCGGCTTGTTTTCATTGCGCCGACCAGTGTGAACGCAGTATTGCCCAAGGCGTTCTGATTAATTTCTTGCTTTGTGAGGGGGCTGTCAGCGCGTTCTGCGTAATAGGCCTTGCTCGCCGAACTGTCCCGGTAAGATTCTAAGTGCTGGCCGGTTGCGCGTTTCTCACGAAATAATTTATGCACTGCAAAAACCGTGTCGCGCCCTTGGCTAAATACCTGCAAGGGTGCACTTATGAAAATGAAAAATACTAAGAAGTTTTTCATACAGCAGCTTTAAAGTAGATAGCTAAGTACTGGTTTACCAGATAGAAGAGACAGGTGAGAGCTCAAGTGTTGCATTAAAGAACAACGGAACGTAGCATCTACCATCGGGAAGACACAGCCACTCTCTCATTAGCTAAATTCATTCTTCTCTTAGCAAGCAGCCTTTAACCTGCCTGCCAAGGGTGCCACGAAGGTGCCACCACGCGCTATTCGACCGTAATAATCGGCAAGCCCTCCTCGGCTAAATCACCGCCGGTGGTGGCAGCTTCCTGCCGAAAATTAGAGAAGCAGATGGTGCGGTTGGAGGCGAAGCGGTTGGTAGGGTCATTGATGATGACGATATGCTCAAACGTACCGAATTCCTTGCCTTCATACATTAAGCTCTGCTTAACGCCCAAATCCGGTTTGTTTACCACGTTCACATAAACGGACCGGCCCACGCCTTTCGGTCCCGGCTTGGCATAGAGCACCGTGGTTTCGATGTTGCCGTTGCATGAATCAGAGCAGCCGGACATGGCCAGCCCACCGCCAATTACAATGAGGGTGACAGAGAGCCGAAACGAAAGCGCGCACAGGTAAGGCATAAAAAAAGCGTTGCTGGGTTTAGTAAAGACGGTTGGGGCGGTAGTAATGCAACTCGGTGTAGATGCGTCGCAGCGCTGGGCTTTGTGCTAGCTCACCACGTAGTTTGTCGGAAGTAATGGCCGCGGTCATTGCAGCCCGATTGGCCATGTAGAATTTAATGGCATCCACGAAGCCGTTGTAGCTGTAGACGTGGCCAAGGACGGTGCCTCCGTAAACAGAGAAGGTGTGAAGGTCTTTGGTGTCGTTAGGGTTGGGGTTTCTGTAGTAAACTTTCTGGTTTAAAACAGGAATTTCCCCCTCGTTTCCCGACCCTAATGGAAAATAAACTCCTGTTGTCTTGCTCTTTCTCAGGAATAAAAACTCCTGCTGGCCCACTTTATAGGAAGTGAAGCGGGAAGCACATGTCCAATCTTCAAACTTATCCAAGGTGATTGTTGCCTCGGGCCGCGCGCCTTTGACGACGTTCAGAGGCTTGACCGTAATAGACTTCTCCTGCACTGATACTATCACGCCGTGGAAAATCAAGTCCGATTCATCAACCAATTCGGCCAGTGGTGTGGGCGAATACTTGGCCATTGCCTGAAAACAGGTCATGACGATGACCAAAAGAAAAAGCAGCTTTTTCACGGCAAGTCAGGATAAGCAGATGGAAACGGCAACGCCCAACCAAAGATGGTCAGGCGTTGCTGCTTACAAACAAATACGTGCTTAAATCGTCGAGAAATCAAACGACTGCTCCAAGAAAGCCGTTGTGAAATTTCCCTCGCGGAACCTCTCATTGTCCATCAGTGCCAAGTGGAAGGGGATGGTGGTTTTCACGCCCTCCACCACAAACTCGCTCAGGGCACGTTTCATTTTTACGATGCACTCCTCCCGGGTTTGAGCCACGGTGATGAGCTTGGCAATCATGGAGTCGTAGTTAGGCGGAATCTGATAGCCTGCATACACGTGCGTATCCACGCGCACGCCGTGCCCGCCGGGAATGTGCAGCGTAGTAATGCGGCCCGGCGCCGGACGGAAGCCGTTGCGCGGGTCCTCAGCGTTGATGCGGCACTCCATGGCGTGCATTTTCGGGAAGTAGTTTTTGCCCGAAATCGGAATACCCGCTGCTACCTTAATCTGCTCTTTGATAAGGTCGTAGTTGATAATTTCCTCGGTCACCGGGTGCTCTACCTGGATGCGGGTGTTCATCTCCATAAAGTAGAAGTCGCGGTTGGCGTCTACCAGGAATTCAATGGTGCCCACGCCCTCGTAGCCAATGGCCGAAGCGCCGGCGATGGCTGCCTTGCCCATTTTCTCGCGCAGTGCGTCGGTCATGAAAGGGGAGGGAGCCTCTTCCACCAGCTTCTGGTGGCGGCGCTGAATGCTGCAGTCGCGCTCCGAGAGGTGGCACACGTGGCCGAACTGGTCGCCCACAATCTGCACCTCAATGTGGCGGGGCTCCACCACGAACTTCTCCAGGTACATGCCGTCGTTGCCGAAAGCAGCCTTCGACTCCGTGCGGGCGTCGTCCCAGGCTTTCTGGAACTCGTCGTCGGAATGAATGATGCGCATGCCGCGCCCGCCGCCACCGGCCGTGGCCTTCAGGATAACCGGGTACTTGATTTTATTGGCGATTTTCTTGCCCTGCTCCACCGAGTCGAGCAAGCCCACCGAACCCGGAATGCAGGGCACGCCGGCTTTAATCATCGTGGCTTTGGCCGTAGCCTTGTCGCCCATCTGGTTAATCATCTCGGGCGAGGCCCCGATGAATTTGATGCCGTTTTCGGCGCAGATGCGCGAAAATTCCGCGTTTTCAGACAAGAAGCCGTAGCCGGGGTGAATGGCATCGGCGTTGGTAATTTCGGCGGCTGAAATCAGATTGGGCATGCTCAGGTAAGACTTGGCAGACGCCGGCGGGCCGATGCACACGGCTTCGTCGGCAAACTTCACGTGCAGGCTTTCCTTGTCGGCAGTTGAGTACACGGCCACCGTTTTGATGCCCATTTCCTTGCAGGTGCGGATAATGCGCAGGGCAATTTCGCCCCGGTTGGCGATGAGTATTTTCTTGAACATGGGTGGGATGGTCAGTAATAAAAAAACTGTCATCCCGAGCGGAGCAAAGGACCTTATCATTCAGGAACGATTGCCGTTCTAGTTCGATAAGGTCCTTTGCTCCGCTCAGGATGACAAACGGGGGAAACTACTCAATCAGGAACAACGGCTGGTCGTATTCTACCGGCGAGGCGTTTTCAACCATGGCCTTCACAATGCGGCCGCTTTCCTCGGCTTCGATTTCGTTAAACAGCTTCATCGCTTCGATAATGCAGATAACCTGGCCTTTCTCCACCTTGTCGCCTACTTGCACAAATGAAGGCGAGTCGGGGCCGCTGCTGCGGTAGAAAGTGCCAATCATGGGCGCCTTCAGGGCGCGGTGGTTGGCAGCGGCAGGGGCCTCGGCCGGAGCCGCAGCGGCGGGTGCAGCCGCAGCCGCCGCGGGGGCGGGGGCTGGCGCTACGGGGGCTGGTGCCGGGGCGTGGCTGTGCGTGGGAGCCGCTACGCTGGTGGTATGTTTGGTATTGGGCTCACGCTGCACCGAGATTTTAAACTCTTCGGTTTCAATGTTCACCTTGTTGAGTCCCGATTTGGCGATAAAATCGAGCAGTTCCTGTAGTTCTTTGGCTTTCATGGCAGCGTCCTTTTTGGGCGAATTTGACATATTCTTTAGCTGCTAGCTATTAGCTGCTAGCTGTTAGCTTTTTTGAACGTCGGCTATCAGCAAATCAGCTGCTAGCTAACGGCTTAATAAAGGCTACTTTACGCGCTCGACGTAGCTGTAATCGCTGGTTTTGATGCGGATTTTGGTGTCGGTGTCGATGAACAGCGGCACCTGGATGCGAGCACCGGTTTCTACCGTAGCGGGCTTCAGGGTGTTGGTGGCGGTATCGCCTTTCAAGCCGGGCTCGGTGTAAGTCACAGTCAGTTCCACGGTGGTGGGCAGTTCGGCAGTGAGGGGCTGCTCGGTTTCGGCGTGCATCAGAATGGTTACTTCCTGGCCTTCCTTCATGAGGTCGGCGAAAGGTACCATGGCATCGGGCAGCACAATCTGCTCGAAGGTGCTGTTGTCCATGAACGTGAACCCGTAATCGTCCTTGTAAATGAACTGGTGAGGGCGCTGCTCTACGCGGGCCGTTTCCACTTTCACGCCGGCGTTGAACGTGTTGTCGATAACCCGGCCGGTTTTGATGTTGCGCAGCTTGGTGCGTACAAACGCGGGGCCTTTGCCCGGCTTCACGTGCTGGAATTCGGTGATGACGTGCAACTCGCCGTTGTAATTAAGGACGAGGCCGTTGCGAAAGTCGGCGGTACTTGCCATTGTGGGAATTTTTAATTGAAAAATTAAAAATGAAGAGCTGCAAACTGGAGTGACCACTAATTAGCTCTTCACTCTCAAAACGTTGTGGTGATGGTATTGGAAATATAAATCGCAGCGAAGCCCTGATTTACGCTTTGGAAACTTTAGCAGCCGCGGCGGCACCGTCGTAAGCCCATTTGATGTAGATGGAACCCCAGGTGAAGCCGCCGCCAAAGGCCGCCAGCACCAGGTTGTCGCCTCGGTGCAGCTGGCGCTCGTAGTCGGCCAGGCACAGCGGAATAGTGGCGTTGGTGGTGTTGCCGTAGCGGTGAATGTTCAGCATTACCTTCTCAGGGCCCACGCCCATGCGGTTGGCGGTGGCATCAATGATGCGCTTGTTGGCTTGGTGGGGCACCAGCCAGGCCACATCGTCCTTGCTCAGGGAGTTGCGTTCCATTACCTGGGCGGCCACGTCGGCCATGCTCTTCACGGCAAACTTAAACACCGTGGCGCCTTCCTGATAGATGTAGTGCTCCTTGTTATCGACGGTGGCGTGCGAAGGGGGGCGGCGGCTGCCACCGGCTTTCTGGTGCAGGTAGGCTTCACCGCTGCCATCGGTGCGCAGCACCTGGTCGAGCAGGCCAAAACCGTCGGTGTTGGGTTCGAGGAGTACGGCGGCGGCGCCATCGCCAAACAAGATGCAGTTGGCGCGGTCGGTGTAGTCGACAATGGACGACATTTTGTCGGCGCCCACCACAATCACCTTCTTATAAGTGCCCGCTTGGATAAACTGCGCCCCCGTGGCCAGCGAAAACAGAAAGCTGGAACAGGCCGCGTTCACGTCGTAGCTGAAGGCGCGGGTAATACCTACGCCGTTGGAAATGATGTTGGCCGTGGCCGGAAACAAAACATCGGGGGTGGTAGTGGCACAAATGAGCAGGTCAATTTCTTCCGGGTTGGTGCCGGTTTTATCGAGCAGTTGCTGCACTGCTTTGATGCCCATAACCGAAGCGCCCTGGTTTTCTCCTTTCAGAATGCGGCGCTCCTGAATACCAGTGCGGGACATAATCCACTCATCCGTCGTATCGACCAGCTTTTCAAGCTCGGCATTGGTGAGCACATATTCGGGCACGTAAGCACCCACGCCGGTGATGGCAGCAGTAATCTTCATACAGGCAAAAGTAGGCGGGGCAAGCGAGAAAAAGGGAATCGGAGCCTAAAATGTACAATCAGTTGGCTCCCAGATAAACGAAGGCAACCCATTTAAACTTTAAAAAAAATCCGGCCGAAGCCGGAGGTTTTTTCATAGCCAAGGGCAGGGTTTAACTCTTAAAAGTAGCCTTAATTTGTTCGACAATGCCAGAGTTGGCCATGTTGAACCCCTGCACCAGCATGTTGGCAATGGCCAGGGGCGTGCTACGTCCGTGGCCAATAATGGCGTTGTCGTTGATGCCCAGAATGGGAGAGCCGCCTACCGCCTCGTAATTGAATTTGTCGAAAAAGGGGTCGTGAATCTGTTTCTCGTCCATCATTTCGTAGATGGATTCGGCCATTTTCAGCAAGATATTGCCCGTGAAGCCGTCGCAGACCACGACATCGGCCTTGTCGTTGAACATGTCGCGTCCTTCGATGTTGCCGATAAAATGAACGTGAGGGTTCACTTTTAGCAGCTGGTGAGCCGCTTGCGTGAGGGGAGTGCCCTTGCCCTCTTCCTCGCCTAGGTTCACTAGGCCCACTTTGGGTTGGGCAATACCCAGCACGTACTGGGCGTATAAAGAGCCCAGTTCGCCGAACTGTTCCAACATCTCGGGCTTGCACTCGGCGTTGGCGCCCACGTCGAGCAGAATGCCGAATTTGTCTTTGAGCTTCGGAACGAAGTTGGCAATGGCCGGGCGAATCACGCCGGGCACGGCCTTCACCGTGAGCATGGCACCCACGAGCATGGCACCCGTGTTGCCCGCCGAGCAAAACGCTTCAACTTCGCCCTTCAGGAGCAGCTTGTAGCCCACGGCAATGCTGGAGTCCTGCTTTTGCTGGAAAGCTTTGGCAGGGTGCTCGGCCATGTCGATGACCTGCGAGGCAGGAACAAACTCTATGGCATCGGCTGCGGCGCCAGCGGCTTGCAACAAGGGCCTTACGGCGTCTTCCTGACCAATTAGGACGATGGTGGCCTGGCCGGCTAGTTGTTCGGCTGCCAGCAGGGCACCCGCCACGGCGGCTTTGGGGGCGAAATCGCCGCCCATTGCGTCGAGGGCTATTTTCATGTAAGAGGTGTTTGGGGAGGTCAGGAGAAAGGGTAGTAACTACAAGTCCGGCCCCGCTGGCTTAAAAAAGGAGCGAAGCCGGACCGTAAGGTACCGCGAAATAACAACCTGACGCGCTATTCGTCGTCGCCGGTGGTGTCGGCTGCAGGGGCCGAGCTCACCTTCGAGTAATTTTTGATGGCCAGCTGGCCGTTGTGGTACAAGTCGCCGTCAACTACATAGGCCTTGTGGCGCAGGTGCAGCTCGCCCGTGTTGGGGCACAAGGTCACAGCCTTAGGAGTCAACTTGTAGTGGGTGCGACGCTTGTCGCGAACGGCGGAAGAGGTGCGGCGCTTAGGATGAGCCATGGTTTTGTTGAATTAGGGGAATTGAAGTTTCGTTGAACGAGTGGAAGCGACTCGGGGCGCTTAGTTGAGGTTGCGCAGCGCGGCCCAACGCGGGTCGGCCGGCTCGTCGTCATCGGGCTCATCATCGGCAGGACGGGTGCTGAAGATGAGTTTGGTGGGAGCGTCAGGGTTTTCGTCGGCTTCGTTCTGGAAGCGCGGGTGCAGCTTCTTCATGGGCAGCGCGAGGCCAATGTAGTCGTACAGGTGCTGTGCGAGGGGCAAGGCCTGGGTCTCGGGCACAATTTGCAGCACGTTGTCGTCCAGCTCCTTGTTTTCGTCGCCGAAGCGCACCAGCAGCTGCTCTTCAATGTCCAGCGGCTGGTCGAACTCGTCGAGGCTGCGGTCACAAATCAGGCGCACGTCGCCGGTGATATGAAAATTCAACGTTAGCAGCCGCTCGGTCTTAATTAATTCGACGTCAGCATGCAGTTTGCCTTGCTCAACCAAGGGTTGGTCGAATAAGGCAAAAAAGTCGGGACCCAATTCAAACTCAAAGTGATGCGTTTTCAGCGCCAGTTTGGCTAAATTGATGTCGTATTGGCTTTCTTTTTTCACGGTCGGCTGAATAGCAGGGGGCAAAAGTAATGAAATTCTGGCTTTTTGCCAAAGATTAAGGCCAACTTTCTTAGCAGTTTCAGCCCGAAATGGGTTGTGTTAGCGTTGATGGTCAGCCGGTATTTGGCAAATCGCAGGTCTTCTATACGTGTCCTGCACGAGATTAGTGCCCCTGGGGTGCAGCCGTTCTCAGCGCGCGGAGCGGGGCTAGGCGTCTTCCCAACGCTGCTGCCACACCTTGCAGGCCAAGTATACCGCTGCCCGAAACGACGACTCTTCGGCTTTGAACTGCCCGGCTAGCCCGTAGGCAGTCCCGTGGTCGGGGGAGGTACGTACTACTGGCAGGCCAGCCGTGAAATTCACACCCTGCTCGAAGGCCATGAGCTTGAAGGGTATCAGGCCCTGGTCGTGGTAGAGGGCCAGGGTAGCGTCGAACTGCCGGAATTGCTGGGTGCCGAAGTAACCATCGGCGGGGAAGGGACCAAACACCAGGTGGCCATCTTGCGCAAACTGCTGAATAACGGGCGAAACCAAGTCGCGTTCTTCACTGCCTAGCAGGCCGTTTTCGCCCGCGTGGGGATTTAGGCCGAGCACGGCTATTCGGGGGCGAAGAATGCCAAAGTCCTGCTTGAGAGACTTCAGTAGCAGCGTGATTTTGGTGCGCAGCAGCTCCGCGGTGAGGCGCGAGGGCACGTCTTTGAGCGGCATATGGCCCGTGACGGTGGCAATGCGCAAACCGCTTTCGTCCACCAAGAACATCAGGCTCTCGGGGGCCTCGAAATAGCTAGTGAGAAACTCCGTGTGGCCGGGGTAGCGGAAGTCATCGGACTGGGTATTGTCCTTGCTAATGGGCGCAGTAACGATGGCGTCGAGCTTACCGGCTTTCAGGTCGCGGCTGGCAGCCAGCAGGCTTTCACGCGCGGCCTGGCCCGTTGCGGGCGAGGGCTGGCCGGGAGCGAGGGCAAAATCCTCCTCCCAACACGTGACGGCGTTGAGGCGGCCAGGGGCAATGTCGGCCGCGTCGCGCAGCTGCCGGAACATGAGCGGCTCGGCGTCGGGTGCAACCGGGAAGTCGTGGAAGAGGTCGGTGGCGGTGCCGTACACGACCGGCGTACAAATCTTCAGTAGCCGCTCATCGAGCAGCGTTTTGTAAATGACCTCAGGGCCGATGCCGGCAAGGTCGCCAACGGAAAAACCTAAGCGGGGGAGAGGTGGCAAGATGCGGATGGTTTGGAGTTAGGGTGAGCTGTTTGCCGGGCCGTTTCGGGCAGGCTGCTTTAGTAACCGGAAAGTGTGGCGTTGGTCGAAGCTACACTGGTACTTTATGTATCCTGCTGAGGAAAGGATAGTTAAGACAGCTTCGTTGTCAGAAATTTATACAAAAGACGTACGCCCACGCCGGTGCCGCCTTTGCCCCGGTAGCTTTCGGGAGCGGTGAGGTAAGCCGGGCCGGCGATGTCGAGGTGAATCCAGGGGTAACCCTCGGCGAAGCGCTCAAGGAACTTGGCGGCAGAAATCTGGCCAGCTTCGCCTTTGCCGAGGTTGCTGAGGTCGGCGATGTCGGACTTGATGTGGTCGGCGTATTCGTCCCAGAGGGGGAACTCCACGAGGCGTTCGTGCACACCGAAGCCAGCGGTGGCAAGCTCCTCTTTAGTGCTGGCATCGGCCGTGCCCATCACGGCAGAGGCTTCGGTGCCGATGGCCCGGACGGCGGCTCCGGTCAGGGTAGCGAGGTCGATAACCAGTTCCGGGTCGTACTTTTTGGCGAAGCTCAGGGCATCGGCCAGCAGCAAGCGGCCTTCGGCGTCGGTGTTTTTTACTTCCACCGTGAGGCCGCTGTGCATGGTGATGACGTCGCCGGGGGCGTAGGCGAGGCCGCCGGGGCGGTTGTCGGTGGCTGGCACTAGGCCGATGACGTGCAGCGGCACGTTGTTTTTGGCCAGGGCGAAAAGGGTGCCGGCCACGGCCGCGCCGCCGGCCATGTCGCACTTCATCATGTCCATGCTGTTGGGCGTGGGCTTGAGGCTGAGGCCGCCGGTGTCGAACACCACGCCCTTGCCCACCAGCACGTAAGGCTTGGCGTTTTGAGCGCCTTCGGGCTTCCATTCCAGAATGCTGAACGTGGGCGGCTCGGGCGAGCCCAGGTTCACCGCCAGTAAGCCGCCCATGCGGAGGGCTTCGATTTTGGGCAGGTCGAGGATGTCGGTGGTGAAGCCGGCCTCATCGCCGGCGGTGGCGATGCTCTCGGCCAGCTGAATGGCGTTGAGCTTGTTGAGTGGAGCGTTTACCAGGTTACGGGCCAGGAATACGCCTTGTAGGAGGCCGTCGAGCTCAGCTACTGTCTCTGAGGTCGCGGCGTCGCCTACTACCGAAACTTTGGTGAGGGTGGCGGGCTTGCGCGATTTTTCGTCGGTTTTATAGCCTTCAAACTGGTAGGCCGTCAGGGCCAGGCCTTCGGTGAGGACTAAGGCAGCGTTGGGCGTTTCGCTCAGGTTATGAATGAAAACCTCGGCAATCTTTTCTTTTTTCAGCTGGCCGTGCAGGGTATGGCCGCTGCGGCGCAGGGCCTCGGCTACTTGCTCAGCGGTTGGCTTTTTGGCGAGCACCACAAAAAAGTGATGGTGCGTGAAATGATTGAGGTGGATGAGCTTCTGGTCGTCGGCCAGAGCGGTGGTTACGTACTGCTGAGCTTCGGCTGAGAGGTCGCCGACAGCCCCGGTGGGCAGGGCAGTAGTGCCGTTCGACAGGATGAACACCTGTGTGGATTGGGCCGGCGCGGCGGCCACGTGGGCAAGGGCTAAGGACATGAGCGGGAGTGAAGGCCGTAGATTTGAGTCCGCAAGGTACAGTTTAGGTGGTGAGGTTTTTGACGAATCGCAAAAGGAGCGTCATGCTCATCGGGCGTCCGCGCAGCCGAAGCATCCCTCCTGCGGAAGTAAATCGTGCTGATGTAACGAAGCGGTAGGAGGCTTGGATTTGCCGACCACCGGTTCGACAGGCTCAGCACGACTTTCTATCAACCCTACACGTAACACTTCTGTGAATACCGTCCGCCCCAAAAAACACCTCGGCCAACACTTTCTGGCTGACCCCAACATTGCCCGTAACATCGTGGCTGCCTTGCAGCTGCCCGACGACGTAAGAGAGGTGCTCGAGATTGGGCCGGGCATGGGCGTGCTCACGCAATACCTGCTTCAAAACCCGGCCTACCAAACCAGTGTGGTAGAAATCGACACTGAGTCGGTGGCCTACCTAAAAGCCCATTACCCGGCGTTGGAAAACCGTATTTACGCTACTGACTTTCTACGGCAAGACCTGAGCACTATGTTTCCGGGTCAGCCGCTGGCCATCATCGGCAACTTTCCTTATAACATCAGCAGCCAGATTTTTTTCCAGGTGCTGGCCAATCGGCAGCAGGTGCGCGAGGTAGTGGGCATGATTCAGAAGGAGGTGGCGCAACGCCTGGCCGAGCCGCCCGGCTCCAAGACCTATGGCATTCTGAGCGTGTTGCTGCAAGCGTATTATAAGATTGAGTACTTGTTTACGGTGCCACCGCACGTGTTTGTGCCCCCGCCTAAGGTAGAGTCGGCGGTGGTGCGGCTCACTCGTAACGAAACGGTGGCGTTGGATTGCGATGAGAAGCTGTTTTTCCGGGTAGTGAAGCAGGCCTTCCAAACCCGACGCAAGACCCTACGCAACGCCCTGAAGCCGTTTGGCCTGCCGGCCGAGGCTACTACCGATGCCATTTTCGAGAAGCGGGCAGAGCAGCTAGGCGTGGCTGACTTTGTGGGCCTGACGCAACGCGTGGCGCAGCACAACGCCGGTGCCAGTGCGGCTTTGCCTGACCTCGATTTGAGTGACCTTGTTGAGTAAGGCAGCAGATATTAGTTCTGGCGTGGGCCTCACCCCCCGGCCCCCCTCCCGCGGAGAGGGGGGCGCCGAGCGAATCATGCCAGGTGACGCCGTGGCTCCCCCTTTCCACCAGAGAGGGGGCCGGGGGGGAGGCGCCCATATGAGCGGTGAACTACCACCATTGTACTGTATAGAACAACCATTTAAATCTTTATGAACCCCGCTGAACCCCTTGCCACAGGCGGCGTATGCCTTGTAATAGATGAAATGCACGCTTCGCTCGAAGCCATGCTACAAGCCATTGGGGTTAAAATAGACTATTGCCCACATCTTACCGCTGCAGAAGTGCCTGCGGCGCTGGCCGCTTATCCTTACGAAGGCCTGATGGTGCGCAGCAAGCTGCGCATCACCGCCGACTTGTTAAGCCACGGGCCGCAGCTGCGTTACATAGCACGGGCCGGGGCCGGCGTCGACAACATCGACGAACCGGCGCTGGCCGCAGCTGGCGTTACGCTGCTCAACGCGCCTGAGGGCAACCGCGATGCCGTGGGCGAGTATGCGATGGGCCTGCTGCTGGCGTTGCTTCGAAACATTGTGCCGGCCCACCAGGAGGTGCGGCAGGGCCAGTGGCGCCGGGAAGCCAACCGCGGGGAAGAAGTGGGCGGCAAAACCATCGGCTTGTTGGGATACGGGCACATGGGGCGGGCTTTTGCGCGCCGCCTTCGGGCTTTTGGCTGCACCGTGCTTGCCCATGACATCGACCCAGCCTGCCCGGCCGACGACTTTGCCACGTTGGTTAGCTTGGCGGAACTACAGGCCCGCGCCGAGGTGCTGAGCCTGCACATTCCCTACTCGGCAGCGAACCATCATTTCGTGAATGAGGCCCTGCTACAGGGCTTTCAACAGCCTTTCTGGTTGCTCAACACCGCACGGGGCGAGGTGCTGGACCACGCCGCCGCGGTGCAGACCCTGCAAGCCGGCAAGTTGCGGGGCGCCGCGCTCGATGTGCTGGAAAATGAAAAGCTTAGCACGCTCAGCGCAGACCAGCGGGCCCGGTTTGATTATTTGAGCACGGCGCCCAATGTGATACTCTCGCCCCACATCGGCGGCTGGACGCACCAGAGCTATGCCCGCATCAACGAAGTGCTGGTAAAGAAGATTGGGGCCTTTCTCTCCGACAACAAAACCGGAGCCGCAGGGAGCTAGTCCGTTTTTGCGTATCTTTGCAATGAACCTAAGGAGGGAGAACGGTTGGCAGTGCCAGCCGTTCTCCTTGCTTTTTAGCCAAACCCACCAGCCGCTACATCTTATGTCCACCATCAACTATTACACCCCCGAGGGCCTGCAAAAACTGAAGGATGAACTTCAGGACCTCAAGGTCCGCGGCCGGGCCAAAGCTGCCGAAGACTTGCGCGAAGCCCGCGACAAAGGCGACCTGAGCGAGAACGCCGAATACGACGCCGCCAAGGACGCCCAAGGCCTGCTAGAGCTCAAAATCTCCAAACTCGAAGAAGTAGTGGGCAACGCCCGCGTCATCGACGAAACCAATATGGATTTCAGTAAGGTGCTCATCATGAGTAAGGTGAAATTAAAGAACCTGAAGAATAACATGGTGCTCGACTACACTCTGGTGGCTGAAGAGGAGGCCAACCTAGCCGCCGGCAAAATCTCGGTGAAGTCGCCCATCGGCAAAGGTCTGTTGGGTAAATCGGCCGGCGACACGGCCGAAATCATCGTGCCGGCCGGCAAGCTGCAGTTTGAAATTCTGGAAATCACCCGGTAAAAAGTTTAAGCTGTTAGCTCTTGGCTGATAGCTGTTAGCCGCAAACGTCCGGCGGATGTTTGCGGCTTTTTTATGCCCGCTACGTACTGGCAGGCCGTGCATCTCAGAAAAAGCGTGCAGCTTGCAAACAGAATTTCCACAAAAAGCTAACAGCCATAAGCTAATAGCTAACAGCCAATAAAAATGCCTTCTATCTTCTCCCGCATCGTTTCCGGCGAGCTGCCGGCCTACAAAGTAGCCGAAGACGGCCGCCACCTAGCTTTTCTCGACATTACGCCGCTGGTGGAAGGCCACACGCTGGTGATTCCGAAGAAGGAGGTTGACTACATCTTTGATTTGCCGACGGATGAGCTAGCGGCATTGCACGCGTTTTCGCAGCGCGTGGCCAAGGCGGTGCTGGCCGCGGTGCCGTGCAAGCGCATTGGCGTGGCCGTAATTGGGCTGGAAGTGCCGCACGCGCACATTCACCTTATTCCGATGAACAAGGTGTCGGACATGAACTTTGCCAACCCAAAAATCAAAGTGCCCGAGGCCCGTATGCAGGAGCTGGCTGAGGCAATTGCCGCTAAAGTGGAAGGGGGCAGCGGGCTCAGCGAAGCCAAAGCCAGCGCCGTCGGGGAAGCCGGTGCCGCTGTGCCGTCGGAACTGCAGCAGCAGGTGAAAGGCCTCGTTTTCATGAGCGAATCGGATGCGCCACTGGAGGCTGTAGCGTATGCCGCACCGGGCGGCGAACTTTCCGATGCCGCGCTGCTCAAGGCGCTAGGCGAGCCAGCCGACGGGCCGGTGGAGAAAGTGGAGCTCACGCAGTTTCTACGCAACCACACCGCCGACAACGGCGTGCTGGGCGACGTGAACCTGGCCAACCGCTATAAGGCGCTGCAGATGTTTATGAAGCAGGAGCTGGACGATACGCAGGTGTACCGGGTGGGCAAAGGCCCACAGGTGCAAGTCTACGCGCTGGGCCGCACGGCGGACGGCACCCTGGCCGGCTTCAAAACCGTGCTGACGGAAACCTAGGGTGCTTTCGCCTTCAGTAATTGGGCTCGGTCCGACGCCCTAGGCGTCCGACCGGTTGTTGATAGAGTTTTAAATAACAATTGCGCTGGCAACAACTGGTCGGACGCCTAGGGCGTCGGACTAGCAGGCGTACAAATACTCCGACAATGGCTTTGAGCGCCGACTAGTAATTGCAGCCGGGGAGATGGGTGCGTGCAACGTTTGAGGCAAGTCGGTGTAGATAGCGTGTTCTACCACTCGCTTAAACCCTGCCCATATGCGTCGTTTCCTACTAGCTGTCCTTTTCTTGTGCCAAACGGTTTCGGCTTGGGCACTAAAGCCAAGTAAGGAATGGATAGGCACCCCCGATGCCGTGGGGCTGCGCTACCAGACGGTATCGGTGACTACGCCCGACCAGGCGGCCTTGACCAGTTGGATAATTGAGCCGGAAGCCAACGTGCCCGACCAGCACACGACCATGGTGCTGGCCTATGGCGACTTCGGCAACATGTCCTACTACTTAACCCAGGCGAAGGCTTTAGCATCAGCGGGCTACCGGGTGTGGCTATTTGATTACCGCGGCTTTGGGCATAGCTCCGATTTTGTCATTGATGCCCAACGGTTGTATTATCAGGAATTTGTGGTGGACCTGGCGGCCGTGCTAGCCGACGCCCGGCGCCGCTTTCCCCGGAACCGGACGGGCATTATCGCCTTTTCCATGGGCACCATTATGGGGGCTGAAGTGGCAGCTACTGGCCGGCCCGATTTTTTTGTGGCCGAAGGTTACGTGGCGAGTCCCCAGCGGTTGGTAGAGTATCAACTGCAGAGCCGCCAAAAGGTGGTTACGCTGCCTGCCGAAGCTGCCACCTACGCCAATGCCGCGCCGCGCATCAAATGCCCGTGGTTGCTGATTGGCGGGACTGCAGACCTGAGCACACCGCTGGCCGATTCGGTGGCCGTGGTGCGAATGGCCCGGCGCCGACAGAAGCGGCAGGTGCTGACCTTTGAAGGTGGTCACATGCAGGGCATGCCTACCCTTACCCAAGCAGAATTCGGCGACAAATACGTGTGGGAAGTGACGCGGTTTCTGGCCCTCAAACGGAGTTAGCGGCCCGTTGAAGGCTATGGTGTTGGGATAGAAACTGCATTGGAGAGAAAGCGTGCAACCGTGGTCGGGAGTGGGCGGTCAAGGTGGAAAGCGGGTGGTTGCCCGTGGTTCACGTCTTTTCACCTATGAAAAAAATCTATGCGATGCTGCTGTTGGCGGTGAGCCTGAGCGCCTGCCAGCACCAGCCCCAACCTCTCGCCACCGACCAGGTGAATGTGCTGGTGGGCAATGCTGGCTACGTGGCTGCTACCGGCCACGAGCCTGAAATTGGCACCAACGACGATGCGCGGGTACAGGCTCACTTGGCCTATGCCGAGCGCACCCTGCGTCAGCAAACGCCCCGCTATCTGACTCCGGCGTTGGCCCGGCGCCGCGCGCACTTGCTCGACTTGCTGCACGGCTACTGGGTGGCCGGGGTGTTTCCGCGCAATCATGACTACCCCGGCGAGCGCCGCCCATGTTTCATTGACCGCGACGGCCGCCTGTGCGCCGTGGGATTTTTGGTGGCCGAAACCGCCGGCCGCCCCGTGGCGGAGGGCATCAACCACGCCCACCAGTACGATTTGATTGCCGACATGAAGGTACCGGCCCTGGCCGATTGGGTGGCCGCATCCGGCCTGAGCAAGGCAGAATGTGCCCTCATTCAGCCCACTTACGGCTCGCCTACCGCGCCGGTACTGACGCCCGTAGCAGTACCTACCGGCTATGCCGCGGGCTCGGCAGTGTGGGGCGGCATCAACGTAATGCTGGCTGCCGCCAACGCCAGCCAGTTTAACCAGCCAGGTGCCGGGCGCGGGGCCGCCTACGCTGGCGTGCTCAGCGGCACTGGTCAGGTCTTGCTGGGGGCGCTGCGTTTGCCCACCGACGAGCCCAGCCGGCCAAGCATCGGGTATGGCCCGCCGGTTGTAAAATCCTTTGCTGCAGAGCGAACAGTTTCTTTCCTGAACATTGGCGCTGGCACTGCCACCGTGGCCCTGAGCTTCTGGAACTTGCTACGCCACTGCACAGCTGAGCCGACGCGTATGGCCGTGGGCGTGGTGACGTATCCGGGCCAGGCCGGGGGCACTGGTCTGACGCTGACGCGGCGGTTTTAATTAGGCCTTTGTAGGAAGCCAATTGACTCAAATCCTGTTAAGCCAGGGCTTGAATTAGAGTGATTTTCATGTAAGTGTGAAGCGTGTTCAGTAGCGCGACCGTGCTGCACATCGACCTGAATCCGCTGTAATAGCTATAGTGGTGCTACGAACCCTGAGGGGTAAATCGTAGCACCACTACCTGTTTGGTACCGTACTCCAACGAGCGCTGATTCAGGTAGGAAAGGCCCGGCTATATTTGGGCGATGCCCGATGGCGGGGTGAATGCGCAGCTTGGGTTGTGTCTGGCTCCGCAATTACAATTGGCGTAGCCCTTTATAGACATCCAATGAGAGTACTGTTTGGCATTGTTCTGCTTATGTTTTTGTTGAGTTCCGGCCACGCCCAGCCCGCTTCGGGTACCACCAGCTTGTTTGACAGCGGCTGGCGCTTTCACCGCGGCGGCGCGCAGGGAGCAGAAAAACCGGAATTCAATGATAAGACTTGGCGAGCCATTGACCTGCCCCACGACTGGAGCATTGAGGACCTGCCCGGCACCGCCTCGCCCTTCAGCCCCGATGCCCCGAGCCAGGTGAGCGGCGGCTTCACTACGGGTGGCAGTGGCTGGTACCGCAAAACGTTTGAGCTGCCGGCGGGCGCGGCGGGCCAACGGGTGCAGCTGATGTTTGAGGGGGTGTATATGAACGCCGAAGTGTGGGTCAACGGGCAGTCATTGGGCCGGCACCCGTACGGCTACACCAGCTTTTGGCACGACGTGACAGACCTGGTTAAACCAACCGGGCCGAACGTAGTAGCAGTCGAAGTGCATAATCAGGGCGCAAATAGCCGCTGGTATTCCGGCTCGGGTATCTACCGGCACGTGTGGCTGAGTGTGCGCGCGCCGGTGCACGTGGCGCACCTACTTTACCACGCCGGAGGTGACGGCCGCCGCGGCGCAGGTGCGGGCCGTTACCACGCTCGCCAACAAAAGCGCCCAAGCCGCGGAGGTGACGCTCATAACCCGGATTCGCAATGCCAAGGGCCAGGAAGTGGCCAAAACCGAATCTAAACAAGCCGTTGCAGCGGGCGCTTCTGCCGATGTTAGTCAGGCGCTAACCATTAAGTCGCCGGAGCGTTGGTCAGTAGACCAGCCCCGGCTGTACACGGCCATCACGGAAGTGTATGAGCAGCAACGCCTGCTCGACCGCGTGGAAACGTCCTTTGGCGTGCGCACCATTTCGATGGATGCCCAGAACGGGTTTCGCCTGAATGGCCAGCCGTTGAAACTCAAAGGCGGCTGCATTCACCACGACCATGGCCCGCTCGGCGCCAAGTCCTTCGACCGGGCCGAGGAGCGCAAGGTGGAGCTGCTGAAAGCCAGCGGTTACAATGCCATTCGCTGCTCGCACAACCCGCCCGCGCCGGCGCTGCTGGCCGCCTGTGACCGGCTGGGCATGCTGGTCATCGACGAAGCTTTTGACATGTGGCGCGAAGCCAAAAACCCCTTCGACTACCACCTTTACTTCGACCGGTGGTGGCAGCACGACGTAGCCAGCATGGTGCGGCGCGACCGCAACCACCCATCTATCATCATGTGGAGCCTGGGCAATGAGATTCCCGAGCGCGGCTCACCGGCGGGGGTACAAACGGCCCGGCAGCTGGCTGATTACGTCCGCAAGCTGGACCCCACGCGGCCCATCACATCGGGGGTGAATGGTTTGAACCCCGACAAGGACCCCTATTTTGCCGTGCTCGATGTGTCGGGCTACAATTACGCGGCGGGCGGCGACCACCACCAGCCGGCCATCTACGCCCAAGACCATGCCCGACTGCCGCAGCGCGTGATGTACGGCGCGGAGTCGTACCCTCTGGAAGCGTTTGGCAGCTGGATGGACGTGGTGAACCACCCTTACGTGGTGGGCGACTTCGTGTGGACGGCCTTCGACTACATCGGGGAGGCCAGCATCGGCTGGCTAGGCTATTGGCAAAACCAGGGCTTTTTCCCTTGGAACCTGGCCTACTGCGGCGACCTGGACATTTGCGGCTGGAAACGGCCCCAATCGTACTACCGCGACGCGCTTTGGAAGCCTAACCAGGTATCGGTATTTGTGCAGCCGCCCACGCCGTCTTTTCCGCTGAACCCGGGCAAAGAGGAGTGGAGCAAGTGGGAATGGCACGACGTGCTGGCCGATTGGACGTGGCCGGGCCAGGAAAACAAGTCCCTGAATGTGGAGGTGTATTCGTCGTGCGAGCGGGTAGAACTGCTCCTGAACGGCCGCTCCCTGGGCAGCAAGCCTACGACCCGCGCTACCCGCTTTCAAGCCAATTGGGCGGTGCTGTACCAGGCCGGAGTGTTGCAGGCCGTGGGCTACAACGGCCGGAAAGAAGTAGGTACTGCTGAATTACGCTCGGCCGAGGCGCCAGCCCGGTTCCGGCTGACGCCGGACCGCGGCACCATCCGGGCCAACGGCCAGGACCTAAGCTATGTAACCGTAGAAGTGCTGGACCAGAAAGGCATCCGCAATCCCAAAGCAGAGGTGCCGCTGCAGTTTGCGCTCACCGGACCGGGCACCATTGTGGGTGTGGGCAATGCCAACCCCATCAGCCTAGAAAGCTACCAGCGGCCCGAGCGCACCACCTGGCAGGGGCGGTGCATGGTGATTATAAAGGGTGGCCAAGAGGCGGGGAAGGTGACGCTGCGGGCCACTGCGGCGGGGCTGCCGGGAGCGGATGTTGAGATAACCGTCCAATAATAATTGCTGGATACTGCTGTAGAAGCACCCAAGCTTAAAAAAGAACGTCATGCTGAGCGGAGCCGAAGCATCTCGCTCGCATCGTTCAACGATTGAGTTACTACTGCACGCGAGATGCTTCGGCTCCGCTCAGCATGACGTTCTTTTTGCGCTTGAGTGCTTTTGACGAAGTACTTACTACGATACCTAGCGTTGGCCAGCATCCACCAGCTTCTGCAGGCGGGCTTGGCTCTCTTGCGGCAGGGCACTGAGTAAGTCTAAGCCCGTGGCCGCTTCAATCTTATCAACTGTAGTCAGGTATTTGCGCCAGTCGGCCTCCACGCTGTTGTCGTTGGGCGTGTCGATGGCCAGCACGCGCACGTTGGGGTTGGTGCTGATGCGCTGGAGGTCGTTGGTGCCTTCGGGGATAATAACCATGACTTTCCAGATGCGGGCAGGCACCGTTACGCGGCCTTGGTCAAGGGTTTGGGCGAAGCCGTTGGTGCCGGTGCCACCGCGGCCGTAGCTGCCCATGATGATGTAGATTTCCTGGCCGCGCTGCACTTGGGCGCGGCCGTACTCTTCGAGCTGCGCCCAGGTTTGCTGGTTGTTGCGCGGGGCCTGGGGCACCATGTTGGTCATGAGGAAAGTGGCCGAGTTGGCGTCGAGGTCGGCGGTGCGGTCGCCGCTGGGGCAGTTGTGGCCTTTGTCGAAGCCGGAGCGGCTGTAGCTGGCGGGCGATACTTGGTAGAACTGCCGGGGCAGGGCGGCATCGGCCCGAAAATCGTTTTGGCGGGGGGCCTTGCCAATGTCGCCGCGGCCGAGGTGCCAGCTGACCCAGGTGGGAATGCCGCGCGTGGCGTGGTAGCCCAGGGTGAACGCAGGGTGGACCAGCAGGTAGTTAGAGGCGTTGGTGGGGTCGGACGTGGCGCCGCTGGGGTTGCCGAGGGCGAGGTTATCGGTGGAAGTGCTGGGGGCCTGGGTGCCAGCAGTTGGTGCCGGGCGGGTGGCTGTTGGCGGAGAAGTGGGGCGGGGGCTTGCAGGGCTAGAAGCTTGCGGCTGGTTACGGTTTTCGAAGTAGCCGCCGGTGGCACCGGCGTTAGCTGCCGTGGCCGGGCCGTTAGCTGCCTCCAGTTTGATGTCGTCGATGTTTAGGCGGGCATTCTGGCCGCTGGTTTTGCGGATTTCGAGGCGAATGGGTTGGTTGGCTACGCCTTCGAAGACGTGAGGCTTTAGCTCGGGGCCGCGGGTTTCGATGCGTTGGCCGGTTTGCACGTAGCTGCGGCCACCGTCCCGGCTCAGCCACAACTCCCAGGTGCTGGGGCCGTCTTGCCCATAAGCCGCCGCGCTGATGGTGATGCGCTGCACGCCGGCAGGTACGTCAAAATTCATGCGGATGCGGCCCAGGTTGTGCAGGCGGGCGGCGCGCTCGCCGTTTTTGTGGTCCTGCGGGCTACTGCCAATTAGGGCTTCTGCAAACTGCCAGGGGCCAGTGGCCAGGGGTTCTTCGGCTTCCGCGTAAGCACCCTTACGGCCAGCCTCGAAGGTTTCGGGAAATGGCGCCGCACTCTTTTGCAGCACGGCCTGCTTGGTGGCAGGCACCTGGGCGGTGGAATTATCGGCCGATTGTTGAGAACAAGCCCACATGGCCAGGGGCAAAAGCAAAAGAGGAGCACGCATAACCGCGAAAGTAGGGAATGAACCTGGCACTGGCCGGCGCAAAAAAAGTCCTCCGGTGGGTACCGGAGGACTAACCTAATCGAATTAGGAAATGCTTGGTGATGCGGGCAGTTCAGAAAGTAAGTTTCCTGCCAGACGTCCAGCTACCCCATAGCGGTTTGCTACGAGCTGCACGAAAGGGTGGCGCAGCCGGGCATATCCCAGGCCCACTCGGGGCGCTTGGCGGCGAACTCTTCGTGCTCGGGCTGCTCATCAAACGGCGATTTCAGTACCTCCATCAGCGTGTGCAGGTAGGTGAGGTCGCCTTTTTCCGCAGCTTCAATGGCTTTCTGGGCAATGTAATTGCGGAGGACGTACTTGGGGTTGGCGCGCAGCATACCGGCTTTAATCGTGTCAGGGCTAGCGGGTTCTTGCCGCAGGCGCACCAGGTAGTGGCCCAGCCACTTGAGCAGCGGCGCGTGCGTGGGGCTGGGCAGCGGAACGTAGGTAGCCGCAGCCAGCAGTTCATTAAATCGGTCAGCCTCGGCCTCGGGGGAGGCTAGTAGCTCGGGAGCCAGGTGCGAAAGCTGACGGAAGAAGATGGTCATGTCCACCTCAGATTCGGCCAGGGCCTCCAGCAGCCCGCCGGTCAGGTGCGCGTCTTCCTCGGGGTGAAGGGCCGTGAGGCCTAGCTTCTTCATCAGAATCTGTTGCCGGGTGCTTTCGAAGGTAGTCGTGTACACGTCCAGGCCTGGCCGCATTTTCTCCACGTCGCCCACCAGTAGGCCCAGCGCCTCGGCCAGCCGAGCCAGGTTCCAGAGAGCTATCTGCGGCTGCTGGCCGAAGGCATAGCGACGCGAACCAAAATCGGTGGTATTCGGGGTCCAGTCGAGGTCGTAGGGTTCGAGCCAGCCGTAGGGGCCATAATCGATGGTGAGGCCGAGGATGGACATGTTATCGGTGTTCATCACACCGTGCACAAAGCCCACCGTCATCCAGTGCGCCACCATCACGGCCGTGCGCAGGCAGATTTCCTCGTACCACTTCACGTACACTTCCGGCGAGGGCGGGCCCAGCTCCGGGTAGTGATGCAGAATAACGTAGTCGGCCAGGGCGCGCAGGTTGTCGAGCTCACCGGCGGCGGCCATCATCTGAAAGTTGCCGAAACGGATAAACGTAGGGGCCACGCGGGCCACAATGGCGCCAGGCTCGGGCTTGGCGTTGCCGTTGTAAAACATGTCGCGCACCACCATGTCGCCAGTGGCCACCAGGCTTAGGGCACGCGTTGTGGGCACGCCTAGGTAGTGCATGGCCTCGCTGCACACAAATTCCCGTAGCGAAGACCGCAGCACGGCGCGGCCATCGGCGCGGCGTGAGTAAGGCGTGGGGCCGGCGCCTTTAAGTTGGATTTCCCAGGTGCTGCCGTCGGTAGCGGTCAGCTCGCCCAAGGAGATGGCGCGGCCGTCGCCCAATTGCCCGGCCCAATTGCCAAACTGGTGGCCGGCGTAGCGGGCGGCGAAGGGTTTCATGCTCTCCGTGACCAGGTTGCCGGCTAGGGCGTCTATGGTGGGGCCGCGCTCGGCGGGCTTTTCCAGGCCCAGGAATTTGCCCAGGTCATCGGCCCAGGCAAGCAGGTGCGGGTCGCGCACGGGGGTGGGGTTGATGCGGGAATACGTGTAGCCGCGCACCTGCCGGGGGCGGGCGTCGGGCGCAATTTCGCCGCGCAGTTCGTCAACCAGGCTGTTCTTAAATTCGGCTTCGTGGAGTTGCTGGGTAGGCATCGGGAGTACAGGCTTAAAATAAAGGCAGCGGCCGAAATAGCCGCTGCCTAAAGTGCAAACGATAATTGGGGACGCAAGTTCTAGCCGAGCTTAACAGCATTGGCCGTGCCTTGGTTACGGTATGCACTCACGCGCAGGGCTGCTAAAGCAGCGAAGCCTTGAGCATGGGAAAGCGCCGCTGGTGCCAGTAGGGGTACACGGGCGGCGTGTCGCTGGCCGCGTCGAGGCGGGCCACTTGAGCCGGCGTGAGGTTCCAGCCCACGGCGCCCAGGTTTTGGCGAAGCTGAGTTTCGTTGCGGGCCCCAAAAACGAGGCTAGTGACGGTGGGGCGCTGCAGCAGCCAGTTCAGGGCTACCTGCGCCACGGTTTTCTCGGTTTCAATGGCCAGCTCATCGAGCACGTCCACGATGCCGAAAAGGTATTCGTCGGGCACATCGGGGCCCTGGCCGCCGCCTTGCTGGAGGCGGCTTTCGGGCGGAGCGGGCTGGCCCCGGCGAATCTTGCCACTGAGGCGCCCACTGGCGAGAGGGCTCCAGATAATGGCGCCCACGCCCTGGTCCTGGCCCAGGGGCATCAACTCCCATTCGTATTCACGGTTGATGAGGGAGTAGTACACCTGGTGGCCCACGTAGCGGGACCAGCCGTGGCGCTCCGACACCGAAAGCGACTTCATCAGGTGCCAGCCCGAGAAGTTGGAGCAGGCTATGTAGCGCACTTTCCCGCTCTGAATCAGGTCGTCGAGGGCACGTAGAGCTTCCTCAACGGGCGTGCGGGCATCGAACCCGTGCAGGTGATAAATATCGATGTGGTCGGTGCCGAGGCGTCGCAGGCTGTCGTCGCAGGCCTTGAGCAGGTGTTGGCGGGAAGAGCCAAAATCGTTGGGGCCGTCACCCATCGGGAAGGTGGCTTTCGTGGAGAGCAGCACATCGTGGCGGCGCCCGGCCAGGGCCTTGCCCAGGATTTCTTCGGCAATGCCGGTGGAGTACACGTTGGCCGTGTCAAAGAGGTTGACTCCGGCTTCGAGGCAGATGTCAATCAGCCGGCTGGCTTCGGCCACGTCGGTGCTGCCCCAGGCTTTGAAGAATTCATCGCCGCCGCCAAACGTGGCGGTACCGAAGCTCAGGACGGGGATTTGAAGGCCGGAGGCGCCTAGTTGTCTGTATTCCATGAGGAAGAAGATGGGAGAATTAGGGGTGGTATAGTTTGAATAAAAAGGCCCGCCAACTGAGTCGGCGGGCCTGTAGGTTGCTACTCAGAGCCAACGCTTTATTCCCGAATGGAAGTGTGGCCATCCATGGAATGCTGCAGTTTCAAATCCTCTTTCGGCTGTTTTTTGAAAAAGGAATCGGCTTGGTCGCCAGCCGGGCCTTTGGCGATGGTAATGCCGCCATCGACCATATACAGCGCACCCGTCACGTAGGAAGCTTCGTCCGAAGCCAGGAACAAGTACACGTTGGCTACTTCCTCGGGGGTGCCGCGGCGGCCAGTGAGCACGGCCTGGTTGTTGGTTTTTTCCATCTTGGCGTCCATGGGTCCGGTTTCCTTGTGCGTCCAGGCCGTGTCGATGGGGCCGGGGCCGACCACGTTGCAGCGCACCCCAAACGCCGCCTGTTCGGCAGCCAAGCCTTTGGTGAAAGCAATGTTGAAGGCCTTAGTGCCGCCGTAGGGTGTGTTTTGCGGAATGCCCAGCACGCCCGCTTCCGAGCCGGCCGTCACGATGTTGCCGTGCGTTTTCTGCAGCTCGGGTAGCGCGGCCTTCGACATGAGGAAGGTCGTTTTGGTGTTGTGGCGAATCATGTAGTCGAACGCCTCTTCCGAATAGTCGGTGAGGTAGTTGGTTTCGATGAACACGCCCGCGTTGTTGATGAGGATGTCGAGCTTGCCGAACTCGTCCACGGCCAGCTTCACGCATTCCTGCGCCAGCTTCCAGCTCGACAAGTCGCCCAGATAGCCCACGGCTTGGCCGCCGCTGGCCTTGATTTCGTCGACTACCTCGCGCACCGGGTCGTCGGGCAGGCCGGCCACCACCACGGCGGCCCCTTCTAAAGCGAATCTTTTACTAATAGCTTCGCCAATTCCGGCGGCGCCGCCCGTGATAATGGCGACTTTGCCTTGCAGTCTGGTTCCCATAATTTAAGTGTAGATAGAGTGAAAAGGAGGAGCGTTGGTGTACGCGCCGATACCGCTGGAGTTCTTAAAAAGTCTCCTCGCCTGATGCCGCGAAGATTTTTTTAAGAACTCAACAGGCGTTTAAGCCTGCCGGTCGCCGCCCGTAAAGTCTAGCATCCAGCCGGGGTATTCCGGGGCCAGCTGGCTCGCATCGGCAAGCTCTTGCAGCTCTTCGGGGGTAAACTGCACGTCGACGGCTTTCAGGTTGTCGTCGAGCTGGTCGAGCTTCTTGGCGCCGATAATGACGCTGCTAACCACGGGCTGGTGCAGGAGCCAGGCCAGGGCCAGCGCAGCTACCGACGAGCCTTTGGCTTCGGCCATGGGGCGCAGCTTGTCGATGATGTCAAAAGCCAGGTCTTTGTTGAGGGGCGGGAAGTCGAAGCCGGTGCGGCGGGAGTCTTCGTTGCCCTGGTTTTCGCGGGTAAACTTGCCGCTTAGGAAGCCGCCGGCCAGGGGGCTCCACACCATGAGGCCCACTTTCTGGTCGAGCAGCAGAGGCACCAGCTCGCGCTCCAGGTCGCGGCCCGCAATGGTGTAGTAGGCTTGCAGCGACACAAATTTGGCCAGGTGCTCATACCGGGAAATGTCCAGCGCCTTCATCAGCTGCCAGGCCGCCAAGTTGCTGGCTCCAATGTAGCGCACCTTGCCGCTGCGCACCAAGTCATCGAGGGCCCGCAGTGTTTCGTCCAGCGGCGTGAGCGGGTCGTAGCTGTGAATTTGGTAGAGGTCGATGTAGTCGGTGTTCAGGCGCTTCAGGCTGGCCTCCGCCTGCGCCATGATGTGCTTGCGCGTTAGGCCCGCATCGTTGGGGCCTTCGCCCATTTTGCCGCGCACTTTGGTGGCCAGCACCAGGTCGTCGCGGCTCACGCCCAAGTTGCGGATAGATTGGCCGGTAAGCTCTTCAGAAAGGCCCTCGGAGTAGGCGTTGGCTGTGTCGATAAAGTTGATGCCCGCGTCGAGGGCGCGTTTCATGATTTCATCAACGGCAGGCTGGTCGAGGTTGCCGATGGCAGCCGCCCAGCCGGTACCGCCAAAGGTCATGGTGCCAAGGCAAAGCTCCGACACTTTGAGGCCGGTTTGGCCCAGAAGGTTGTATTTCATAGGGAAAGGAAAGGATGTTCGCGGGGTACAACCGAAGCCGCACGGGATTGTTGGTGCTGGGCAGCCCCGTAAATTCCTTTCCCTTTGAACAGCAAGCCGCTTGTCGTTTTCCAGCCACTGGCTTCCATTTCTTTATCCTCTCAATGCATCAGTTCGGTGCCGTGGCAAACTAACCTAGAAATAACACGCTTTTAGTGGGCGCGAAACCTAGTCCGGTATGCTTCGCTAGCAGTTTGGGTTGGCAAAACCGCTACAGTACTGCTGCCCCGTTGGCCTTCAGCACCGCGTGCAAAAACATAACCTGGTAGGGCAGGGCATTCTGCCAGTACTCCCAGGTGTGCGCGCCGGGCCGCTCGGTGTAGTCGTGCGGGGTGTGGTTGTAAAGCAAGCGCCGGTGCACTTCGCGGTTGATTTCGATGAGGCCATCATCAATGCCGCAGTCGATGATGAGCGGCAGGCCGTTGCGCTGCATCTGGTCGACCAGATTAACTACGGAGTTGGCGGCGAAGCGCTCGGGGTTGGCGGTTTCGGCGCCGAGCACAGGCGCCCAAAGCTGGGCGCGCTGGGCGGCGGCTTCGGGCGTGAGCTTGCGGTTGAAGCTCTGTAAATCCAACGCGCCACTCATGCTGCCGGCGGCGCTATACAGCTCAGGGTGGCGGGCCGAAAGGTAGAGGGCCCCGTGCCCGCCCATCGACAGGCCCGTAATCACGCGGCCCTTGCGGTCGCGGATAGTGCGGTAGCTCTGGTCAATTTTTGGAATGACTTCCTTGGTCAGGTGGGTTTCGAACTGGCTGCCGGGGTTCACCGGGCTGTCGAGGTAGAAGGCAAAAGTCTCGCCTTCGGGCAGCACAATAATGATGTTGTATTGGTCGGCCAGACGATGCACCAGCAACTTATCGGGAGTGCTTTTCAGCCAGTCGCCAAAGTGGCCGTAGGCGCCGTGCAGCAGGTAAAGCACGGGGTAATTGGCTTTCTTGTTTTTGGCGTAGGAAGCGGGCGTAACCACGGCGGCGCGGTAGGTCTTGTTCATGGCCGCGCTGGGGATGGCCAGGGTATCTACTTTGGCGGCTGAAGCAACTGAAGTAGCAGCGAAGAAGAGAAGCGCGAGGAGTAAAATACGTGGCATAGCGAATGGCAGGCTTTGAAAGACAATGAGATTGTGTAGAGCCAGGAAATTGTTAAGGTAAACTTTGTAAAGAGCAGCCACGGGGAAAAGTAGCGCGGACTCTGTAGTCCGCGTCCCCGAGCCGTGCGCAAATCGTTGATACGGCGCGGGGACGCGGACTACAGAGTCCGCGCTACTTTCTAGCAGCTATTGAATAAACACCGGCCGAATCAGGTTCTCAAAGGTGAAAATCTCATCCCACTTGTCCTGGGTTAGTAGCTGACGTTCGGTCACGGCGATGTCGTGCACAGACTTGCCCGTCTTCAGGGCTTCCTTGGCAATTTCGGCCGAGGCCTCGTAGCCGATAACGGGGTTGAGCTGCGTGACGATGCCGATGCTGTTGCGCACCAGGGCTTCGGCGTGGGCCACGTTGGCGGTGATGCCGACCACGCACTTCTCGTTGAGGGTGCGGCAGGCGTTGGTCATGTAGGAAATGGAAGTGAACAGCGCGAAGGAAATCACTGGCTCCATCACGTTGAGCTGGAGCTGGCCGCCCTCGGCTGCCATGGTCACGGTGAGGTCGGCGCCGATGACGTAGAAGGCTGTCTGGTTCACTACTTCGGGCACCACGGGGTTCACTTTGCCGGGCATGATGCTGGAGCCGGGCTGCAGCGGCGGCAGGTTGATTTCATTGAAGCCGCAGCGCGGGCCGGAGGAGAGCAGGCGCAGGTCGTTGCAGATTTTGGAGAGCTTCACGGCCGTGCGCTTGAGCACGCCGGAGAGCTGCACGTAAGCGCCGGTATCGTAGGTGGCTTCGAACAGGTCACCCGCCAGGCTCAGGTTGAGGCCCGTGATGGTGCGCAGGTAATCGGTCACGAGTTCGGGGTAGCCGTCGGGCGAGTTGACGCGGGTGCCGATGGCGGTGGCGCCCATGTTAATTTCGTTGATGAGGCTGCGCGAGTCGTCAATGCGGAGCAGCTCTTCGCGCAGGTTGGTGGCGAAGGCCCGGAACTCGTCGCCCATGCTCATGGGCACGGCGTCCTGGAGCTGGGTGCGGCCCATTTTGAGCACGTTCTGGAACTCATCGCCCTTGTGGGCAAAGGCGTCGGCCAGGTTGCCTAGGGTTTCGCGGTAGCCGACCAACTTGTTATTGAGCGCGATGCGGAAAGCGGTGGGGTAGGCGTCGTTGGTGCTTTGCGAGCAGTTGACGTGGTTGTTGGGGTGGCAGTATTGGTACTCGCCTTTAGCATGGCCCATGATTTCGAGGGCCACGTTGGCGATGACTTCGTTGGCGTTCATGTTCACCGACGTGCCCGCGCCCCCCTGAATCATGTCGGTCAGGAATTGGTTGTTGAACTCCCCGGCTGCTACCCGGTCACAGGCCGCCGCAATGGCCTCGGCAATGGTGGGCTCGAGTACGCCCAGGTCACGGTTGGCCAGGGCCGCGCCTTTCTTCACGAAGGCCAGCGCCTGCACAAACAGCGGCTCTGTGTTGATGGGAATGCCGGTGATGGAGAAGTTCTCCAGAGCCCGCAGCGTCTGAATGCCGTAGTAGGCGGTGTCGGGGAGGATGCGTTCGCCGAGAAAGTCGTGTTCGATGCGGGAATTATTCATGGAAATAGGGCGGGTGGGATGGATGAGGTAATACGAAATTGGATAGGCTTCGGGGCAAACCTACGGCTCAGGTCTGCAACGTATCCGGTTTGCGGTGTTCCTTTGGGGCCGGTTGGGTTAGCAGAGTATTTTATTACAGAACGCCAGGCCACGCGCAGTACAGTTTATAGTATCGCAGCACGTCATGCAGAGCGCAGCGAAGCATCTCGCGTGGGGCAGTAATAAATAGCATTGCAACGGTGCGAGCGAGATGCTTCGACAAGCTCAGCATGACGTGCTGCGATTACGCGCGTGCTGCGATAATATGACCTTTCTGTAACCGCAGTTTCCCTTATTCTTCCTTCATGAAATTTCGTTACCTGCCCTTGCTGGCCCTAACTGTGGCCAGCTGCTCGCAAGCCGACAAGTCTGCCTCCACCGGCGCCGAAGCAGGCGACAGGCGCTTCGATGCCTTTAAAGGCCAATTCATCGAAGCCCTGTGGAAGCACAACCCCGACGCGGCCATGTACGCGGGCTACCACAAATACGACTCCTTGCTGGTGATTCCCGATGCGGCCCGACGCCAGCAGGATGCCGCCTTTAACCGGCAGTACCTGGCTGCAATGAGCAAGTTTTCGCTCGACAGCCTTTCGCCCAACAATCAGATTGACCTGCGCCTGCTGCGCAACGAACTGCGCGCCAGCCTCTGGTACGCCGACACCTTCAAAAACTGGCAGTGGAACCCCGCTAGCTACAACCTGGGAGCCTCGGTAGGCGACTTGCTCAACGGCCGGCACTTTCGCCTCGACCGCCGCCTGCGCAACATCTCTGACAAAATCAGCAACGCTCCGGCCTACTACGCCGCCGCCCGTGCCAACATCAACAACCCCACCCGCGAGCACACCGAGCTGGCCATGAAGCAAAACGCCGGCGGCCTCGCCGTGTTCGGTGCCGCGCTGGCAGATTCCGTTCGCAAATCCGGCCTGACAGAGCAGGAAAAGAAAACCCTCACCGAGCGCATTGCCAGCACCCGCCAAGCCGTGCAAGGCTACATAGCTTTCCTGAAAAACGACGTGCTGCCAGCGGGCAAGTTCCGCTCGTTCCGCATAGGCCGGGAGCTGTACAACCAGAAGTTTGCCTACGACATTCAGGCGCATTCCACGGCCGATGAAATCTACCAGGAAGCGGTGAAGCACAAGGCCGAGCTGCTGCACGACATGGGTCGCCGCGCAGCCCGCCTGTACCCGAAGTACTTCCCCGGCCAAAAAGCCCCCGCCGACTCCCTGGCCCTGATTACGGCCGTGGTGAACCAGCTGACGCTGAAGCACGCCCCGCGCGAAGGATTTGTGGACGCGGTGAAGCGCCAGATTCCCACGCTGGTGGCTTTTGTAAACGATAAGAAGCTCCTCACGCAGGACCCCAGCCAGCCGCTGGTGGTGCGCGAAACCCCGCTCTACATGCGCGGCAGCGGCGCGGGTGCCAGCGTCTCGGCGCCCGGCCCTTATGACAAAGGCGCCGACACCTACTACAACGTGGAGCCCATCCCCGCCGAGTGGACCGCCGCCCAGGCCGAAAGCTACCTGCGCGAATACAACGACTACACCCTGCAAATCCTCAACATCCACGAAGCCATTCCCGGCCACTACACCCAGTTGGTGTACGCCAACCGCTCGCCCTCGCTCGTGAAAAGCATTTTCGGCAACGGCGCCATGATTGAGGGCTGGGCCGTGTACGCCGAGCGCATGATGCTGGAAAACGGCTACGGCAACAACTCCGACGAAATGTGGCTGCTGTGGGACAAATGGAACATGCGCGTGACGCTCAATACCGTCATCGACCACATGATTCAGGTAGACAATGCCAGCGAAAACGAGGTGGTGACCCTACTGCGCCGTGACGGCTTCCAGGAGGAAGCCGAAGCCCGTGGAAAGTGGCTGCGCGCCACCCTTAGCCAGGTGCAGCTGAGCAGCTATTTCACGGGCTACACCGAAATCTACGCCCTGCGCGAAGAGCTAAAGCAGAAGCAAGGCAAGGACTTCGACCTGAAGTCGTTCCACGAAAAATTCCTCAGCTACGGCAGTGCGCCGGTCAAGTACATCCGCGAGTTGATGCTGCCCCAGTAACGTCTTTGTAACTGGATAATCCGTAAGCCAAAGTATTTATTCAGAAAGCGGCAACGTAAACGGGCCAACTGTCCGTGCGCTACTTGTCGCTGCAAGGCCATGCTTGAAAAAAATACCTCAATGGCTCTGGTCGATACCAACGACGAAGGGCTGCGCATTTACGTGCACAGCAAGCCCAAAGTATTTGCCATTTTTACTACTACCGGCTGCCAAGTCTGCAAGGTGCTGGAGCCTATTTTTAGCAAATTGGTGGGCGATAAGCTGTCGATTGGAATTCAGTTCGTGCGCCTCGACTCCGGCGAAAATCCGGTGGCTAAGCGCCTCATGGCCGAGCAGGAAGCCCCATTCTTTGTGAGCTACAGCCAGGGCCGCATGCTGGAGTGCGGTACCTGTGTGAACGAAAAGGAAATGCTGGAGCATCTGACGCGCCTGCGGGGAAAGTAGAGCCAGGGTGAGTAGGAGTGAGGCCACGGCGTAAACAGCTTTCAAAATGCTGGGAGGCTACATTTGTCGGTGTTTTTTCTGCTCTCCAAATTTCTCGATTTTGTGTTGCTGCCCACGGTGTGGCTGCTGGCTCTGTTGCTGGCGGCCCTGCTGGCCCGGCAGCCCCGGCGCCAGCGGCAGTGGCTGGTAGCTGCCTTTGTCCTGGCCTTGCTTACCACCAACCCCGCGCTGGTAAACGAGGCCATGTTGGCCTGGGAGCGGCCGCCCGTGCCACTGGCTGACTTGCCCGCCCGCGCCGATGCGGCAGTACTGCTAACCGGCATCACGGAAGTCGACAAATCGCCGCACGACCGGGTGTACCTGGGCCGCGGGGCCGACCGCCTCACCAATACCTTGTGGCTGTATCGGGCGGGGCGCGTGCGCCGCATCATCATCTCGGGCGGGTCGGGCGCGGTGCTCGACAAGGCCAATGCGGAAGCAACCGAGCTGGCCACGCTGCTGCGGCTGGCAGGCGTGCCGCAACGCGACATTCTGCAGGAAGCCCAAAGCCGCAACACCCGCGAAAACGCTCTTTTCACCAAGCAGCTGGTAGCCGCGAGGCCCGAACTAGACACCCTGCTGCTCGTAACCTCCGCGTTTCATCAGCGGCGGGCGCTGGGCTGCTTCCGAAAGGCGGGGCTTGCGCCCATTGCGGTGCCAGCCGGCTTCCTGAGCACCGACCGCCTCAGCACGCCTGCTTATTGGCTCGTGCCTAACCCCCAGGCGCTGGCAAACCTGAGCATACTGGTGCACGAAATAGCCGGGTGGCTTACGTACAAAGCCATGGGGTATTTGTAAAAAGCGTGCTATTTATCATCCTTCAGCGAGTGCCATACATAGCAAAGGGGGCGCCTTTGGCACATCAAATTGTTTCCTGCTTGCCCCATAGCTCTAAGTGACAAGCAGTGTACTACCCGCCCCGCCCATGCCTGACTGCGGCGAATGCTTTTCACTCCTTAAAGCATGCCTACATTACTGGGCTGGCTCTAGGAAGCGAATCAGCAGGTGCACCGGCTAATGCTTTACGAGGGGCTGGGCCGACCAGCTTTGCGGCATACCCGGTGAATGAACGCCAATTTCTCCACCACGGCGGGCGGGATGACGAATGGGTACGCGTCGGGCAGGCCCATGCTCTGGTTGAGGCTGTTCAGGGCCAGTGAGAGCGGCAGCCATTGCTCCATAATAGCAGCGAAGTCTTCGAGGCGGTAGGGGTCTTCAGTAATGGTGGTGGAAAGATGGTCGGCCTCTTCGCTCACCCGGGGGTTCACGCGGATGCGGTAGGCCAAAGCCGTTTGCAGAGTGTCGACAATGTGCAGGTAGTGGGCCCACGTTTCGGCCCAGTCTTCCCAGGGGTGGGTGGTGGCGTAGGCGCTGATGAAATGCTCGTTCCAATCGGCGGGGGCGCCTTGGTCGTAGTGCTTTTGCAGGGCCTCCGCGTAGTCGGCGCGCTCGTCGCCGAACAGGCGCCGGCACTCCTCGAGGTGGGGCGAGTTATCGATGAGCCGGTCCCAATAGTAGTGGCCTACCTCGTGCCGGAAATGACCCAGCAGGGTGCGATACACCTCGTGCATGTTCCGGCGCGCCATCTCCCGTTCCACGTCATCGGCCTCCTTGATGTTGATGGTGATGAGGCCGTTGTCGTGGCCGGTCAGCACCTTTTTCCCTTTGGGCTTTTGCTCGTCGGCCAGGAAGTCGAAGGCTAAGCCGGTTTCCTCGTTTTCCGTTTTGCTGACAATGGGCAGCCCGAGCTGCAAGAGGCTGAACACCAGGCGGTGCTTGGCCTTTTCCAGGTTTTGCCAGCGGGTGATGTGCTCCGGCTCGCTGAGCTTGGGGATGGTGCGGTTGAGGGAGCAAGCCTGGCAGAGCGTCTCATTGGCATCGGCGGGCAGCAGCCAGTTGCACGCCTGCTGCGCGTGGTTGGCGCAGTGCTTATAGGCAGTGCCCTCGGCTTGGTCGTGCACGGCAACCCACTGTTTTCCATGTTTTCCAAGCGGCTTCAGCGCCACCATCTGCTGCTGCGTGGCGTCAAAACCCAGGGCGTGATTGCACCGCTCGCAGGAGTCATTTTCGAAGTAAACGACTTGCTGGCAGTGCGTGCAATTGAAGAGCTTCATAAAACAATGGGTGAAATAGACCGGACGGCTTGCGCTCAACAGCCAAGCGTCAAGCCGTGAGGCAGTTCAAACGGAGGGCTCCGGAATTGGTTTGCTCAGCATACCTTCCCAAGAGCCTTGCCGGCAGCAAAGCAGGAGCGGGGAGGGGCAGAAAATAATCATATTGATATTTTATAAAACGCGCGTCTTGAGGGTGAATGGGTTGGCGCTCAGCAAAGAATGTTCTTTGATAAGGCCAGCGAATACTCGTAACTAAAAATACCCTCTAATACCTAATTTGAGTACATTTCGCGGTGTTTTGCGAAAAATACGTAACTGTTGATTGAGCGTACTTAGCAAACATTAGCCTGGTCATGGGTAGATACTTAAAAGCAAGGGTCGTCGCGATAAAAATCAATATAGTACAACTTTGTCAAAACGGTGGCGTACATTATATCCTTGCCCCAGCCCTTGCTGGCCTACCCACCCGCGCTACTTCCCGGCTTAGCTTATGATAGAGAATTCCTTGTTGACTGCCTACCAGGAGCAGCCCAACATCTGGGATGAGATGTTTCACCAGAACTCCATCCGCCCCGAATACCGCAACTTCGTCTCGGCCATCGAGAATTTGCCCAATACCGAGCTGGCTCGCAAGGACGAGCTGGCCCGCAAGCTGTTCATGAGCCAGGGCGTTACCTTCACGGTATACAGCAGCGGCGAGGGCATCGAGAAAATCTTTCCCTTCGACATTATTCCGCGCATCATTCAGCACGCCGAATGGCTGCACATTGAGGCCGGCATCAAGCAGCGACTGAAGGCGCTGAACCTCTTCCTCAAAGACATTTACCACGAGCAGTTCATCCTCAAGGACGGCCTGATTCCGGCTGCGCTCATTTATTCCTGCCCCCAGTTTTTGCGGGAAATGATGAACGTGAACGTGCCCCACGACATCTACACCCACATTGCGGGCGTCGACCTGATTCGAAACTCCGACGGGGAGTTCTACGTGCTGGAAGACAACCTGCGCACCCCCTCTGGGGTGTCGTACATGCTCGAAAACCGCAGCATTACCTCGCGCCTCTATCCCGACCTGCTGCCCAAAAACCAGGTGCAGCCCGTGCGCAAGTACCCCGAGCTGCTGTTCCGCAATTTGATGGACCTGGCCGACCGCCACATCAGTGCCCCCACGGTGGTGCTGCTCTCGCCGGGCATCTACAATTCGGCCTATTACGAGCATGCTACGCTGGCCCGACTCATGGGTATTGAGCTGGTGCAGGGCAGTGACCTGGTGGTGAATAACCACTACGTGTTCATGAAAACCACCAAAGGCCTGAAGCAGGTGGACGTGATTTACCGCCGCGTCGACGACGAGTTTCTAGACCCGCTGGTGTTCCGGCCCGACAGCGCCCTGGGCGTGCCCGGCATGTACGCGGCCTACCGCAAAGGCAACGTGGCCATCGTGAACGCCATGGGCAACGGCGTGGCCGACGACAAGGCCGTGTATTGCTACGTGCCCGAGATGATACGCTACTACCTGAACGAGGAACCCATTCTGAAAACGGTGCCTACCTACCAGATGAGCGACCCGGACCTGCGCAAAATGGCGTTTGAGCGCATGGATAAGATGGTGATTAAGAAAACCAACGAGTCGGGCGGCTACGGCATGCTGATAGGCAGCAGCGCCACCGAGCAGCAGATGCAGGAATTCCGCGAAGCCATTACGCAGGACCCGCGAAGCTTCATTGCCCAGCCCATCATCAGCCTGTCTTCCACGCCCTGCTACTTGAACGGCGTGCTGCAGCCCCGCCGCGTAGACCTGCGGCCGTATGCGCTGTACGGGCCCCGGGGCATCGACATTGTGCCCGGCGGCCTCACCCGCGTGGCCCTGCAGGAAGGCTCATTGGTGGTAAATTCCTCGCAAGGCGGCGGCAGCAAAGACACCTGGGTGTTGGGGCCGGATACACATTAAGAACGAAACGGGAGGCATTGTGAGTACGGACGTTCAGCCTGCTCATTTGAGAAACCTCCTGCCTTTCTCCTAAATCGACACTATGTTAAGTCGCGTTGCTGACACCATCTATTGGCTGGCCCGGTATATGGACCGAACCCAGGCCATGCTGCAGGTCATTCGGACCCACTACCAGGCGTCGCAGGACAGCCCCAGCGAATTCAGCTGGCGCTCCTTGCTTTACAGCTACGGCGGCAGCCTCACGCTCGAAGAAGTAGGCGCGATGGAGCGCGACACGCCCCGGGTGCTAGAGCGCATTATTCTGGATAAAGACAACCCCACTTCGGCTTATAACAGCGTGCTGCAGGCCCGCGAGAATGCCCGCGCCGTGCAGGACCACATTACGCAGGAGGTGTGGCATTGCCTGAACAGCTTTTACCACGCCATCCGGGAGGGCGAAATCCCAGAGCAGATTCGCTTCGGCGACCCGCTTTCGGGCATCGACGCCCTGATGCGCCACGGCCTGGTATTCATTGGAGCGGTGCAGAACACCATGCCCCGCGACGAAAGCTACGGCTACCTGAACCTGGGCAAGCTGCTGGAGCGGGCCCTGCAAACCACCGACACGCTGCGCGTGCAGTGGCTGAACGTGGCGGCCCAGCCGTTGCCCGAAAGGGAAGTTCCGCAGCTGCGCTACCTGGTGCACTCCATGTCCGGCCAGGAGCTGTACCTGAAAACCTACCGCGGCAACTTCAACCCCGACAGCGTGCTGCAGTTTGTGCTGCACAACGCCTATTTCACGCACTCGCTGCACTCGTGCCTGAACCGGCTGAGCTGGTACTTCGAGCGGCTGAAATCGGACAGCCTGCCGGAAAGCCACCAGAAGCTGGAGTTCCTAATTGGGCGCCTGGCCAACCAGGTGAAATACACCGACGCGTCGGCCCGCAATCCGCAGCAGCTCAACGAATTTCTGCTGGACACCCGCAAGGAGCTGCTCAACATTGCGGTGGCCTTGGGCAAAAACTATTTGGGGAAAAGCTAAAACGACCGTATGCCATCCTACACCATCAAGCACATCACGCGCTACTCCTACGCCGCCGAAGTCGTAGACGGCGCCAACCAGATTATGCTGTATCCGCTCCCTGACGAGCGGCTGCAGGTGGCGCGGCACGAAGTATGCGTTTCCAGCGACTCCGGCGCCCGGCACGGCCCGCCCATCGACACCTACGTGGACGCCTTCGGCAACACCGTGGGCGTTTTCACGGTGCTTGAGCCCCACACCGTGCTCGTTATCGAGTCCTCGGCCGACGTCACCACCCACCCCATCCAGTTTCCGATGGATGAGGAGCCCGCCGCGCAGCAGTGGCAGGACCTGCGGAGCCGGCAGCTCGACCCGGCTTTTATCGACTTTCTGACCCCCGAGGATTTCAAGTCCTTGGCCGACGTCAAAACCACCCTCAGCCAACTGACCAGCGAAACCGAAAAACCGCTGAAGAATGCCTTGGTGCTCTCCGAATACGTATTTGGGCACTTTGACTACCGCCAGGGCGTGACCAACATCGAAACCCCGGCCGAAGAAATCTGGCAGCTCAAGGCAGGCGTGTGCCAGGATTTTGCGCACATCCTGCAGGCGTTGCTGCGGCAGGTGGGCATCCCGGCCCGGTACGTGAGCGGGTACGTGTGCCCCAAAAAAGAGGAGGAAGGAGCCGAAGTGCGCGGCATCGGCGCCACCCACGCTTGGGTAGAAGCCTACATTCCCAACTACGGCTGGCTGGGCCTGGACCCCACCAACAACACCATCGTGAACGATGGCCACGTGCGCATGGCCATTGGCCGCAATTTCCCGGATTGCACGCCCGTGAAAGGAACCTACAAAGGCATTGGCACCCATAAGCTGCACGTGTCGGTGCAAATCGACTTCGCCGAACCCGTGCCGGCCGATGCCCCGGCCCTGGCGCCAGCCCCCGTGTACGCAGTGCCGGACCCCGAAATGCCCGCGAATTCATTCCGCCTCTACCAGGAGCAGCAGCAACGCCACCAGCAGCAACAGCAGCAGCAGTAGCGCAACCCGGCCGGCGGCGTTTGCCCGGCATGGGTTTGCCTCTGGTTGGGCACAACCCAGACTGCGGCCCGACTATCCTTGGCTGGCTGGGCACGGGCTGCCCGCTGGCAGTAGGCCACAGTCAGCGAACCTGCCTGAGCCACTGCGCCGCCTCTTCCTCGCGGTCAAACTCGCGGTATACCAGGCCGGTGCCGCGGGCTTCGTGCAGCACCTGGTTCATGGAAAGCCGGGCAAAGACGTCGAGGGCCCGCAGCACGGCGCCGTAGCGCGGGCCCGGGCGCCGGCTGGTGGCGCCGAGCCAGACGTCGCGGAGCCACGCTGTCTCCTGCGCCGTGTGGGGGGACATCTGGCGCTGGTCGCTAAGGAGCCGATTCCAGCGGCGGCGGGCCAGCAGGCTGCTCAGGTGCGTGAGCAGGGCCTGAAAGTCGGAGAATTTGCGCGGGCCAGGGTAGTAGCGGACCAGCGCGTAGCCGTTGGGGTGCTCAACTAGGCGCCCCGCGGCGTTCTCGAAATAAATCCCTTCGGGCGCGAGTGGTAGCATACGGGTGAGGTAGAGGCGAGCCGCTGGGTCGGCAAGGGTAGACCAGACCGGTTTCATTCTCCGGGCCGGACACTCGGGCAGCGGGCGTGGGGCGCGGCCTGGATTGGGGTACGCTCGCATTTTCTGGCAGCTAGCCCGCCGATTCAGGCCAGGTGAGTATCGGTGGGAAGGAAGAAAATGAGCTGCCGAGCGTTCATCCAATCAGTTCGCTCGCAAGAACTTGAGGGGTGTCCTTACAAAGGAGCTACGTCCGGTTCGGGTGCCACGAAATGAAACAGCGAGTGCAGTTGCAACAGCCGTAGGCACCGCCGCAACGGGGCATTGACACGGTGCAGCCACACCGCCGTGCCGCCCCGACGCAAGAGCAGCAACTGGGACACGACGTGACTGACGCCGAGCGTGCGTTGGCTGCGTAAGTGGTGACAGTCGACGTGCAGGGGCGGGCGCTGGGGCAGCGGGTCCGAGGCTTGCGCCGCCGCGCACGCTGCCCGAACGGCGTCTGGTACGTCTAAATCGATAAAAGTCGCGGGGGTGGTGTCCTCCTGGGGCGACTCGCGAGGGAAAAGATTGTTTTTCATAGGAAGGGGGAACGGTGCGGCAAGTACCGCTAGAGAGGCAAAGACAAATACCGGAAAGGGACTCTCGGTGCGCCCCCCGGAGCTCAGCGGGTGGTGGCCAGCAGTTTTTGCAGCTGGTCCTCGCTGGTAAGAGGCCCGCGGTAGCGCAACTCACCCGCCGAAAGCGGGCCGGTATACCAGTCGATGTCCCCGCCGGCGGCTGGCACAAAAACTCGTACCACGCCTCGGGGTCCCGGCAGGACGTAGGTAGCCCCCGGTTGCGCGGAGGAATCGGCCGGTGTCCAGCAAATGGCAAAGAACCCGGCGGCAGACAAAAAATTCAGCACGATGTAGCAAATAAAGTGGCGAAACCTGTAGGCAAAGGTCCGGAGCTTGAGGGCACTGGGCCTTCGGCACAAACGCGTAAATGCGAGCCGCTTACTACGGCTTTTGGCCCTAAGTATTTCCCCCCGCGACGGGTGGCGGCATCTGGTTCCGCGGTCGTCCCGAAGCGGCTAATGCAGACGATGAAATAGGGGTACCGAAACGTCAACGCGGGCGCTCAGGAAGCAGCTACTCAAAGAATAGAACCACCCAAATCACATTTTGCAAAAGCTATGGTCATGCCAAGCGCAGCCGAAGCATCACGCTCGGGGTAGCAACTCAGTAGGCTGGGTTTACTACCCCGAGAGCATGATGCTTCGGCTGCGCTCGGCATGACCGTCCTCTATTCCGCGGTTCACACATTGCAGCGGAAGGCTAGTGTAAGCCCGGGTAGGAAAGCTTATTCTGTCTTATCCTTTACTTCCACTTTCTTACCTATCCAAACCGACTTTTGGTTGACGAACTCGCGGATGCCCAAGTAGGACAACTCGCGACCGTAGCCTGATTTCTTAACGCCGCCGAACGGCAGCTCGGGCGAAGATTTCACCAAGCCGTTCACGAACACGGCGCCGCTCTCAATCTGCCGGGCCATGGCTTCGCCTTTTTTTGCATCGGCGGTCCACACAGCGGCGCCCAGGCCGAAGCGGGAGTCGTTGGCGAGGCGCACGGCATCATCGGCGTTTTTGGCTTCCAGCACCAAGGCCACAGGGCCGAACAGCTCTTCCGCATAAGCGCGCTGGCCAGGTTTTATGTTCGATAAAATCATCGGCCTGAACAAGGCGGTACCGGGCTTGGCCTGGCCGCCAAACAGCTCCACCCGGGCGCCTTGGTCTACCGATTCTTCAACCTGACTGGTGAGCTCATCGGCCAGGTCGGGACGGGCCAAGGGGCCGTACTGCGTAGACTCGTCGAGCGGGTCGCCGGGGCGCATGGCCAGCAAGTGCGTTTTCATGAGGCTGATAAAATCTTTCACCACCGGCTTCTCCACAATGAAGCGCTTGGCCGCAATGCAGCTCTGGCCGCTGTTTATCATGCGCGACTGGGCGGCGGTTTTAGCAGCCAATTCTAGGTCGGCGTCGGCCAGCACGATGAAGGCATCGGAGCCGCCCAGCTCCAGCACGGTTTTCTTGATTTGGGCGCCCGCAATGGCCGCCACCGCGGCCCCGGCGCCTTCGCTGCCCGTGAGAGTAGCGGCGCGCACCCGGTCGTCGGTCAGCAGTTTTTCTACCTGGTCGGTTTCAATGAGCAGCGTGCGGAAGCAGGCCGGGGGCAGGCCCGCGTCGTGAAAGATGGCTTCGAGGGCCAGCGCGCATTGGGGCACGTTGGAGGCGTGTTTCAGCAGGCCGACGTTGCCCGCCATCAGGGCCGGGGCGGCGAAACGTACCACTTGCCACAGCGGGAAGTTCCAGGGCATTATGGCCAGCACCACGCCCAGGGGCTGGTAGCTGATGAAGCTGCGGCTGGCGTCGGTTTTGATGATTTCGTCGGCCAAGAAGCCCTCGGCATGGTCGGCGTAGTACTCGCAGCAGGTGGCACACTTCAGTACCTCGGCGCGGCCGTCGGTCACGGGTTTGCCCATTTCCAGGGCCATGAGGCGGGCCAGGTCGTCCTGGCGCTCGCGGAGTATCTCGGCCGAGCGGCGCAAAATCTCGGCCCGGTGCGCGAAGGTGGTGGCCTGCCACTTGGCAGCGGCCCGGTGGGCCTGGTCGAGAATGCGTTCGGTCTTGGCCCAGGTAAACGCCGTGAAGCGACGCAGAACACGGCCGGTGTGCGGGTTGTAGGATTCGATGGGCATGGCGGGTAGGAGGGGGTAGAAAAAAGGGGGTGGAATGAGATTGGCCAAAAGGCGCTAAACGGCGGGGTGGGGCGCACATTCAGTAAACCTTCAACTTATGCCAGGGTAGTACGGTTACGCATTCCAGCACCTTACGGTGGCGATTGCGCCGCTTACTGTATTTTCGTGCGCTTAGTATGAGGCCGATTGCGGCTTCATCATCCACTTTCTGTCACTACCGTGTCCGATACTCCCCTTATATCCCTGCCACCTGCCGCTGAGGCAGAGCTCGTCAGACGGCTGCAAGCCCGCGACGAATCGGCCATGACCCTGTTCTACGAACGGTACTCCTCGGCGCTCTACGGCGTCATCTTCCGTATTGTGAAGGCCGAAGACGAAGCCGAAGACGTGCTGCAGGAAGCACTGGTCAAAATATGGCACGCCTTTGCCAGCTACGACGCCAGCAAAGGGAGGCTTTTTACGTGGGTGCTGAACATCTGCCGAAATCTCAGCATCGATAAAATCCGCTCACGACAGCACCGCGTAGGTAGCCGTACTCAGGGACTGGACGATAGTCTAACAGCGCAGCGGCAAGCGGCGCCCACCACCTTCCGACCAGAGCACATTGGCCTGCAGGAAATCACCCAAAAACTGATTCCCGAGCAGCGCCAGATAATCGACCTGCTCTATTTCGAGGGCTTCACCCAAAGTGAAGTGGCGGAGGAGCTCAACATTCCTCTGGGAACGGTGAAAACCCGGGCCCGCACCGCCATCAAAGTCCTAAGCAAACTCATTCGCTGAATCATCGTGGAAAATATCCAAGAATATATAGAATCAGGCATTCTGGAGCAGTACGCTCTGGGAGAGCTGTCGGCAGCCGAGCAAGCTGCCGTTGAAGCCCAGGCGGCCCGCCATCCGGCCGTTCGGGAAGAGTTGGAACAGGTGCAGGCAGCTTTAGGTTTTTATGCCGAAGCGCACGCCATCACGCCCCCTGCCGGTATGCGGGAGCGGGTGCTGGGCAACGTAATGGCCCAGATTTCGGCTCCCGCTTCGACCAGCGGCCTGCGCGCCGATGTCGACGCCCTGGCGCAGGCCAGCACCACGCCCCAGGCCGGTACTCCGGCCGCCGCCCAGCCCACGCCCGTGGCCGGCGAAGCCGTTGTTCGTCCCATGTCGTCGGCTCCGGTGGCCGAGCCCGCTGGCCGTTCCATCTGGACCATGGCTGCCTCGGTGGCCCTGCTGCTGAGCCTGGGCGCCAACGCCTTGTTTTACAGCCGCTGGAAAGACGCCAGCAACGACCTGGTGGCCCTGCAAAACGACCAGGCCCGCTTTGCCCAAACCACCACCGTAATGGACAAGCAGCTCGGCGAGCTGCGACAGGAAAACCAGGTGCTCCGCAACGACGAGTTCCGCGCGGTGGCCCTGGCCGGCACCAAAACCGCTCCTTCGGCGCGGGCCCGGGTGCTGTTCAACCCCACCACCCATAAGGTGTATCTTGATGTGAAAAGCCTGCCGGCGCTGCCAGCAGGCAAGCAGTACCAGCTGTGGGCCCTCGACAATGGCAAGCCCGTGGATGCCGGCGTGCTTGTCGCCACTACAGTATCGGGCGAAGGCCTCCAGGCCATGAAGGACATCAACAGCGCCCAGGCCTTTGCCATGACGGTGGAGCCCACGGGCGGCAGCGTCAACCCCACACTGAGCACCATGACGGTGATTGGCAATATCTAGAACCGAGTTAGGTTAGATTGTCAACAGGTTGCCAATAATTACCGCTTGTTAGCTAAAGCAGCTAGCAAGCGGTAATTTTGTTTTTACGCTTTTTTCTCTCCGCCATACCCCATGCACGGTTCTATTATTACCCTATTGAAGCGCTACGTGCAAACCCAATACGACCACAGTACTTGGGTTAAGCTCGTGGAGCTTTCGGGACTTGATAAGATTGAGTTTAACCATAAGTCGGTGTATCCCGACGAGCACGTGTATGCCCTGGTGGGCCATGCTGCTGAAATGACTGGCATTCCGGCCGAGGAGCTGCATGAGAAATTCGGCGAGTACCTGGTGCCCGACCTCATGTACATGTACCAGAAGCTGGTGCGCCCGGAGTGGAAAACCCTCGATATGATTGAGCACACCGAGCTGACCATGCACAAGCAAGTGCGCCAGGAGCACGCCGACAACGCGCCGCCCGTGCTCGACGTCACGCGCATCAGCGAAAACGAGCTGATGATTGAGTACGTGTCGCCGCGGCGCATGAGTGGCCTGGCCGTCGGCATTGTGCGCGGCCTGGCCATCTATTACGATGAAGCCGACCGCATCGACGTGATGCCCACCACGTATGATAACGGCGAGCGGGTGAAAATTCACGTGCGTCGCAGCGCTTGATTGGAAGTTCTTCGCAAATCCGTTTTTGTAACTAGTTGACCGCTCCGTGCCCCTTACCCGCGCCGCCTTTGCCTGTTTTAGCTTGTTTGCGCTGAGTGCGTGCGGGCAAACCGAGCCCGGCCAAGCGGGCATGACCAGCCCCACCTACGCGCGCATGCTGCAGGCGCTGTACCGCAACACCGTGCCCACCATTAAGCCCGCCGAACTGGTACGGGAACTGAGCCGGCCCACGGCCCCGCAGCTGCTCGATGCCCGTAGCCCGGCCGAGTTCAGGGTGAGCCATTTGCGCGGGGCCCGGTTTGTGAACTACGACTCGCTGGCCACCGAGCAGTTTGCGGGCCTCGACCGGAGCCGCCCGGTGGTAGTGTACTGCTCGGTGGGCTACCGCAGCGAGCGGCTGGGCGAACGCCTGCACGCCCTAGGCTTCAAAAATGTGCGCAATTTGTATGGGGGATTGTTTGAGTGGGTCAATCAGAATTACCCGGTTTATAATGCCCAGGGGTTAACCCAAAACGTGCACCCGTACTCGGCTATGTGGGGGCCGTGGCTAAAAAATGGACGAAAAGTGTATGAGTAATACAGCCGCGCCGAGGGCGGGTGCTTCAATAGAAGGCAACCACCTGCTCGTATTTGCGCGCGTGCCAGCGTTGGGGCGCGTGAAAAGCCGACTGGCGGCCGGCATTGGCGAAGAAAGCGCCTTGGCTATCTACCAGGAGCTGCTGGCCATCACGCGCACGGCCATTACGGAAGCCGGCGTGCCCACCACGGTTTGGCTGGCGGATACCGCTAGACCGGAACCCACCGCCGCCGAGACCAAGGAGTGGGAGGGCATGGCCACCCGCTGCCAGGAATCCGGCGACTTAGGACAACGCATGAAGGCCGCTTTTGCAGCTGCCTTCGCAGCGGGAGCGCAGCGCGTGGCCATCATCGGCACCGATTGCCCGGGCTTGCGCGATACGCATCTGACCCAGGCCTTTGACTTGCTGGCCGAGCACGAAGTAGTCCTGGGCCCCGCAACCGATGGCGGCTATTACCTGCTGGGCCTGAGCCGACCGCAACCGGAGCTGTTCCTCAACAAGGAATGGAGCACGGCTTCTGTGCTAATCGATACCGTGGCCGATGCCAAGCGCCTGGGGTTGCGGGTAGCTTTCTTGCCAGAGCTGCACGACGTGGACACCGCCGCCGACCTGGAGGTGTGGCGTAGTGCTACCTAAAAGACATTTGAGGTAGGATTGAACAGTGTAGAGACGCCACACTTGGCGTCTCGTCGTTCGGCTGTCGTTCGGGCGTTATCGTTCAACGACTAGACGCGAAGTGTCGCGTCTCTACAGCAATTGGCGCACTATTCTCAATCAGATTTATCTGCCAAGGCACTACTAGTTGCCGTGGGCTGACGCAAAACCTCCCAGCCAAGCACCGCCAAAGTCACTGCATACTCCAGCCCGATAAGCAGCAAGTTTTCAGTATAAGCACGAGTCTGATACGCGGCGTACGACAGCACCGCCATACCACCCCACACCAGCGGGTAGCGAAAACGCGTCAACGCACTAAGGCCAATCAACAAGGTCAGGTACCAGGGATGAACCGTGGTGGCCAGGGCGAAATAAACCGTGAGCAGCAGGAGTAGAGCTTGCGGCAAAGTAGACAGGCTGGGGCGGCGTTCCCGCCACGCCAATACCAGCCCCGACAGCCCGCTAAGCAGCGCTAAAGCCGGGCCGATTACAGCAATCTGGTTGTAGGAAGTGAGCCAGATACCGAGGGGCCGCAGCAGGTAGTAAATGCTGGCATTGAACTCAAAGCTGCGGAAGTACAGGTTGAGGCTCCGGCTGATGTTTATGAACAACTCCACCGACAGAAACGGGCTAAAAAGCACTGCCAGCGTGCCGCCGCAAATGGCAGCATAGCCCAAAAAATGCCGCCAGCCCAGCCGCCGCACCAGCAGCGGCAGCGCCAGCAGCGGCAGCAGCTTGGTGGCCACACCCAGCCCCAGCGCCACCGCCGAACCCAGCCAGCGGCTCCGGCTCAGCAGCCACAAGGCCAGCAGCAGGAAACACAGCACCAAGCCTTCAAAATGCAGATTGCCAGTGAGCTCCACAATCACCAATGGGTGGAGCAGGTACCGCAGCGCTTGCTCAGGCCGGGTACCCACGCCAGCGAGCAGCGCCAGCAGCAGCCACGCTACCCCGGCTTCGGCCAGTAGCAGCACTGCGCGCAGGCCCACGGCAAAGCCAACGTCGGAGTTGGGGAAGGCCCAGGCGGCGGCCCCGAACACGTACTGGCAAACCGGAGGATATACCGAGTAATAATGCGGCGAGTTGAGGCGGCGATACAGCTGCTGCAGCTCAGGCAGGGCCTGATTACGTTTTTGCTCGTCGCGGATGGCCGTACGAGCCCCGTCGGCAATGATTTCATCGGGCCGAAATTGAAAGGGATTCACGCCGTTGGCCACCAGCAGGCCATCCCAGCGAAAGCGGTGCACATCGTCGGAGAAGGCGGGCGTGGCGGGCAGCCACAACAGGCGAAAAACCAGGGCTGCGGTCAGGCCCCAGCGCCACGAAAGCCGGCTGCGCAATAGCCACGCATAGGCCAGCAAAGCCACGGCAAAAAGACTTGCCAGTTGCCCAAAATTCTCCCGTGGGGTGGCATACGCCAGGCCTGCATAGGCCGCCAAGGAAACGAGCAGCGCCACCACTTGGGAATAAGAGGGAAGCATGGAAGCCGTGGTTATTTTATTGGTAATATGTAAACTAGCAAGTTGCTCCGGTCCGACCGCCCTAGGCGGTCCGACCGGTTGCCGCTGGAGCAGGGCGGCGCGCTATTCAACCGGTCGGACCGCCTAGGGCGGTCGGACCGGCGCAAGGACTTAAATTACTGCTGCGAGTGGCGTACCGAATAGTAGCACACCGCCGCAAATCCGAAAGTCAGCAAAGTGTGAAAGGGCAGCAGGCCTGCATCGCCAAAATAGATTCCGGCGCCCAACCCAAAGGCAAAGTACACGGCTAAAACACCTTCCAATACCACCAGCAGCCCCACGCCCCCGGTACGGTAGCGCCGCTTGGTGCGGCCTTTGTTGCCGGTTTTGGGCGTGCGAACGAAGGGCGTGCGCTGGCCCATCCAGCCAAGCAGAACGGCCCGGGCATTATGCAGCGCCAGGCCCATCGACACCGACAGAAAAAGCAGAAAGAACCCCGGGTACAGCTGCGCCTTATTAGTCGGCTGAGCCAGCCGCCACGCCGTGTAGTAGTAATAAATGAGCGGCACGAAGCCCAGCAAAAACACCGATGCCAGCTGAAATACCAGTTGAAACTCGCGGTAGTCGGCTCGCACAAACACCAGTGGCACGCTCAGCAAGGCCATAAGCATAATGACCACATACACGCTGCTGTTGAGCAGGTGAAACGTGGCTTGCAGCTTGGTAGCCAACGGCAGCGACGACCGCCACATGGTGCCAAGGTGCTTGCGGGCCGTCTCGGCGGCGCCCTTGGTCCAGCGAAACTGCTGCGATTTAAGGGCGTCCATCACGGCAGGCAGCTCGGCGGGCGCTACGATTTCGGGACGATACACGAAGCGCCAGCCGCGCAGCTGGGCGCGGTAGCTCAGGTCGAGGTCCTCGGTGAGGGTGTCGGTGTGCCAGCCGCCGGCATCGTCGATGCAGCTGCGGCGCCACACGCCGCCCGTGCCGTTGAAATTGATGAAGAAGCCCGCGAACGTGCGGCCGACTTGCTCAATAAGAAAGTGCGCATCAAGCCCGAAGGCTTGCAGACGCGTCAGCAGGGATTCGTCCTGATTGAGGTGGCCCCAGCGGGTTTGCACCACGCCCACCCGTTCGTCCTGCAAAAAGAAGGGCATGGTGCGGCGCAGAAAATCGGGCGTGGGCACGAAGTCGGCATCGAAAATGGCGATGTACTCGCCGTCGGTTTCGGTGAGGCCGTGACGCAGGGCACCGGCTTTGTAGCCCTCGCGGCCGGGGCGGCGTACGTGGGTGATGTGCAGGCCCCGGGCGGTGTGGTGGGCCACGCGCGCCGCAGCCAGGCCCACGGTGGCATCCGTCGAGTCGTCGAGCACCTGAATGTGCAGGCGGTCGGCGGGGTATTCGAGGGCTGCCGTAGCGTCAATTACGCGTTCTACCACGTTTTGCTCATTGTAAAGCGGCAGCTGCACCGTGACCTTGGGCCAGCTGCTGGGCGCTGGCGGCAAGGGCGTTGGCGGGCCCGCATAGGCACGGCGCGCCAGGCGCGTAAGCTGCCACTGCCCCATGCTGAAGCAGATGATGAACACCAGGCACAGGCCGTACAGCACCACAAGCAAAAGGGGCAGCAGCGGCATCAGAAGCAGAAACTAGAGACCAAAAACACAGAGAACATTTGCCAGAATCGAACAGGAGTGGAGCGCTCGGAGGCGCTTACCAGTACCGGAAAATGGTCCACAAAATCTTGTAGCCCGCCCCGATGGTGCCTCGCACCGTGCCCGATACTTTGCTGGTGCCGATGCGCTTGCGGTAGCGCACGGGCACTTCCACGGTGCGCAGGCCCTGGCGGGCGGCTTTCACTTGCATTTCCACCGTCCAGCCGTAGGTTTTGTCTTCCATGTGGAGGCCAAGCAAGGCCGGGGCGAGGATGGCCCGGAACGGACCTAAGTCGGTGAAGGTGCCGCCGTATCGCAGGCGCATCAGCCGCGAGGCGAGCCAGTTGCCGAAGCGTTGCTGCGGGAGCAGCGCGCCGCGTTCGCGCACGCCCAGCGCCCGCGAGCCAATGACCATGTCGGCGTCGCCTTGGAGCAGGGGAGCCAGCAGCTCGGGCATTTGTTCGGGGAAGTCGGAATGGTCGCCGTCGAGAAATACGACGATGTCGGGCTGTTCGGATTGGGGCTTGCCGAAGACGTAGGCCATGCCCGCCAGGCAGGCATAGCCGTAGCCGGGGCGGGCCTCGTGCAGCACCGTGCCCCCGGCCGCCCGGGCCACCGCGCTGGTGTTGTCGGTCGAATTATTGTTGACCACCACCACTTCCTGCACTAGCCCGGCCGGGATTTCTGCCAGCACCAAGGCAATGGCATTTTCCTCGTTGTGAGCCGGAATGATAACGCTGATGCGGGGCGGAGCCATAGTAAAAAGAAGGGCGGAGCGGTCCGCAGCAAGCCAATAATCCGGGCAGCACGCGCCAACCGCACCACAAAGATGCCGCCGCCGCCGTAAAGCAGCACGGTGCTGCAACTTTGCGGCTGTCATACATCAAACCCAATCATGCTTCAGGTAGGCCAACCCGCTCCCGACTTTACTTTGAAAACCACTACCGGCGACACGTTCCGCCTCTCGGCGCTGCGTGGCCGGCACGTGGTGCTGTATTTCTACCCCAAAGACGACACGCCCGGCTGCACCGCCCAAGCCTGCAGCTTCCGCGACCAGTACGAGGACTTCAAGGACCTCGGCGCCGAAGTAGTGGGCATCAGCTCCGACAGCGAGAAATCGCACCAGAAGTTCACCGCTAAGCACAACCTGCCTTTCGAGCTGCTGGCCGATGAGAAAGGCGAAGTGCGCAAGCTCTACGAAGTGCCCCGGGCTCTGTTGGGCCTGCTGCCCGGGCGCGTCACGTATGTGATTGATAAGAATGGCATTATCCAATACATTTTCAACTCCTTGAGCGGGGCCGTCGACCACGTGAGCAAGACCAAGGAGGTGCTGGAAGGCTTGCCGGCTTAGTTTGAACGGTCGGCAAAGCGGGTAGCGGTTGATTATTTCTGACCCCTATATCTGTCATGCTGAGCGGAGCGAAGCACCTTATCCCCGATGAACAAAGCGTTAAGACGTGAGAGGATGCTTCGCAAGCTCAGCATGACAGACGGGGGCAGGGTCAACATGGCGCATTCAACGGGGCCTAGCCTACATGAAACCCTTTTTGTTTACTCTAAATAATACTCAGCGTCCACAGTTTGTCGTAGAGCGGAATGTTTCTTACAGACTCTGTTATGCTCCGATACTTCCTGCTTCTACTGTGGCCATTGCTACTCACGGCCACCACCAGCCACGCCCAAACCGCTCCACTCAACGCCACGCTCGATGGCTACGAGTACCCTTTTCCTGTCAAAATATTGCCGCTGAAAATAGAAGGGCAGGCCCTGCGCATGGCCTATATGGACGTGCCCGCCACGGCAAGCCCCAACGGCCGCACCGTAGTGCTACTTCACGGCAAAAACTTTTTCGGGGCCTACTGGCGCGAAACCGTGAAGGCGCTCACGGGCGCCGGTTTCCGCGTGGTGGTGCCCGACCAGATTGGGTTCGGCAAGTCAGACAAAGCTGACATTCATTACTCTTTTCATCTGCTGGCGCGCAACACCAAAAAGCTGCTCGACACGCTCGGCGTGAAAAAGGCCGTCATTGTGGGGCATAGCATGGGCGGCATGTTGGCCACCCGCTTCGCGCTGATGTACCCGGAAGCCACCGAAAAACTCGTGCTCGAAAACCCCATCGGCCTGGAGGATTACCGCGTGGGCGTACCGTTTCAAAGCGTGGACCAGGCCGAGGCCGGGGAGCTGAAAAGCACCGAAGCCAGCATTCGGAAGTACCACGCCACCTATTACCCCAACGGCTACCCGGCTGCCCACGACCAATGGCTGCTCCCCCTGGCTGCCCAAACCCGTAGCCCCGACTTCGCCAAAGTGGCCCGCGCCAATGCCCTCACCTTTGAGATGATTTACCAGCAGCCGGTTAGCTACGAGTTCAGTCGCATCACGGCGCCCACGCTGCTCGTCATTGGGCAGCAAGACCGCACGGTAGTGGGCAAGGGCCTGATAAAAGACCCCAAAGTGCTGGCCCAAATGGGCCAATACCCAGCCCTGGGCCGCCGCACCGCCGCCCAGATTAAGGGCGCCAAGCTGATGGAGCTGGAGAAAGTAGGCCACATCCCGCACCTGGAAGCGGCGGCGCAGTTCCACCGGGCGCTGCTAGGGTTTCTGCAGTAATGGGCCAGGCCGTAGGGTAGGACCAGGAGGAACATTTGCGCCATTGTAATATTGCCGGGCAATTGCTCAGCTTATATCGAGCTAACGCCCTGTTGCGTTTGGCCTTACCTTGTTTCCTCTGTTGCTATGTCCAGTCTGTTTGTTGAAATCCTGAAGCGCGCCCAAGCCGAAAAACGCATGCTGGGCGTTCGAAGCAACTCGTCGGACGGCAGGTTTTCGGTGGGCTACGTGGTCAATTTCAGCGATGAGATGGTGATGCTGCGCGTCATCAACCGCGACGGTATGCCGACCGGGGTGCAGTCCTTCAACATGGAAGATATTTTCCAGATAGATTTCGACGACCGATACATCCGCAACATCGAGCTCAAGGAAGACAACCTGGACAAAGTGTATGCGGGCATCAAGTCGCCCGCCTTCATGGAGCAGGAATACCTGACCATTCCGCTGCTGCTGGCCCGTGCCATGGAAGCGCAGCAGCTGGTGTTTCTGGCCACGCAGGTAGGGCCCGACCTGTACGGCCGCATCCAGCAATTCACCGACGAACACGTGCTCCTGAACTGCTATACCGAATACGGGGAGCACGATGGCCTCGCCACCATTCGGGTTGATAACATTCGAAATTTCATTTGGAGCGACGAGGACACGCGCATGATAGAGCTGCACCTGAAGCTGCAGGAGTTGCGGCGGCAGTAGACAGGTCGCTAGCCCTGGTCCGACGCCCTAGGCGTCCGACCGGTTGTAATGAGGACTCTGGGTAGTTTGGGCCGAGAGTATTGTTCTCGCAACAACCGGTCGGACGCCTAGGGCGTCGGACCGGCACACTCCCCCAAGCCGCTAATCGGCCGCGCTAGCGGCCTCTTTGGTCGCAACGCTGGCCCGACTGTTGGCGCGGAAGCGGAAGTGCTTTTCTATGCTCACAATAATGAGCAAGGTCAGTCCGGCTCCGAAGATGCGCAGCAGCTGCACGCCTCCGAGTGGGCTGGTGCTGAACAGGTTGTTCATGAACGGCAAGTAAACGAACAGAGCCTGCAGGAATAACATGGCGGCAATGCCGTAGTAAATCCAGAGGTTCGAAAAGAAGCCGATTTCCTTGACCGGCCGCACCAGCGAGCGGCAGCTAAAGAGGTAAAAAACCTCCATCACCACAAGCACGGTGGTGGCCACGGTCTGGGCTTCGGCCAGCGAAGCGCCCAGGCGCCGCTCGTACACGAATAGGCCAAAGGTGGCCGCCAGCATCAGCACACCCACCAGCAGTGTGCGCATGGTAAGCTCAAAAGTGAGGATGGGTTGGTCGGCGGGGCGGGGCGGGCGGTCCATGATGCCGGGCTCCTTGGGCTCGAACGCCAGGGTGAGGCCCAGCAGCACGGCCGTGGTCATGTTAATCCAGAGAATGTGGATGGGCTGCACGGGCAGCTGCGTGCCAAATGCAATGGCGGCCAGGATGGTGAGGGCCTCGCCTAGGTTGGTGGGCAGTGTCCAGACGATGAACTTGGTGAGGTTGTCGAACACGCCCCGTCCTTCTTCCACGGCGCCCTCGATGGAGGAGAAATTGTCGTCGGTGAGCACCATGTCGGCTGCGTCCTTGGCCACGTCGGTGCCGGTGATGCCCATGGCGATGCCGATGTTGGCTTGCTTCAGCGCGGGGCCGTCGTTCACGCCGTCGCCGGTCATGGCCACCACCCGGTCGTTGGCCTGCAGGGCCTTCACGAGGCGTAGCTTCTGGTCGGGCGACACGCGGGCAAACACGGCGGTGCTGTTGGCCACTTCGGTCAGCTCCTCGTCGCTCATCTTCTCCAACTCCTTGCCGGTTATGGCCACCAGCCTGCCGTTTTCCTCCCGCCCCAGCAGGCCCACTTGCCCGGCTATGGCTGCCGCCGTGAGGGCGTGGTCGCCGGTTATCATCTTCACGGCGATGCCCGCAACCTGGCACAGGTGCACGGCCTCCACCGCTTCCTGCCGGGGCGGGTCTATCATGGCCTGCAGGCCCAGAAACACCAAGCCGCTGCCGGTGTTGCCGTGGTCGATGGCCGTGAGGCCGGCGGGCGCATCGACGGTGGCAAAGGCCAGCACGCGCAGGCCGTCGCTGGCCATCTGCTCCACCTGCTGCATAATGGCGGCGGGGTCTACGTCGGCCAGCGTGCCATCGGCCAGCATTGCGTGGTCGCAGCGTTCGAGCAAGGCTTCAACGGAGCCTTTCAGGTAGATGATGGGCTGCTCGCCGCCGTGCAGCGTGGCCATGTACTGGTATTCCGACTCAAAGGGAATGGCGTCGAGGCGCGGGCAGTCCTGCTCTAGCTCGGCGCGCTGCAGGCCCCCTTTGCCGGCCGTTACCACCAGGGCCGCTTCGGTGGGGTCGCCTTCGGCGGTCCATTTGCCTTCTTTTTCGGCTACCGCGCTGTCGTTGCACAGCAAGCCGGCTTGCAGGCACCGCGCCAGCGCCTGGTTGGTGGCCAAGTCGGCGGCCTGTCCATCGAGCAGGATATCGCCTTCGGGCCGGTAGCCCAGGCCATTCACCTCGTAGGTGTGGCCGCCGGCGGCCAGCCGCTGCACGGTCATCTGGTTTTCGGTGAGGGTGCCGGTTTTATCGGAACAGATGACGCTGGTGCTGCCCAGCGTTTCCACGGCCACCAGCTTGCGCACAATGGCGCGGCGGGCTGCCATTTTCGACACGCCCAGCGCCAGCATGATGGTGACGGCCACCGGCAGGCCCTCCGGAATGGCGCCCACGGCCAGCGCCACGGCCACCATAAACGTGTCGGCGAGGCTTTCGCCGCGCCACAGGCCTATCAGAAACACCACCACGCACAGGGCCAGAATCACCCACAGCAGCAAGTGGCTGAACTGTTTGATTTTGCGAGTGAGTGGCGTTTCCAGGTCGTCGGCCCCAGCGATGGACTGCTGAATTTTGCCGACTTCGGTGCGGTCGCCGGTGGCGATTACTACGCCCCGGGCCTGTCCGTAGGTGACGGATGTGGAGGCGTATCCCAGGCACAGGCGGTCGGCCAGGCCGTGGTCGGCGGGCACGGGCTCCTGGTTTTTTTCCACCGCCACCGACTCGCCGGTCAGCGCCGATTCGTCCACTTTCAGGTCACGGGCCCGCACCAGGCGCACGTCGGCCGGAAACCGGTCACCCGACTGCACCAACACTACGTCGCCGGGCACCAGCTGCCGGGCGTCGATTTCCTGTCGGTGCCCGTTGCGAATCACCTGGGCGTGGGCCGTCATGCTCTTGGCCAGCGCATCGATGGCCGCCAGTGCCTTCGATTCCTGCACGTAGCCGATGACGGCGTTGACGAACACCACCGCGAAAATGACAATGGCGTCGGTGTACTCTTTCAGAAATATGGTGACCACCGTGGCCGCCAGCAAAATGTAAATCAGCGGCTGATGGAACTGCAGCAGGAAGCGGAGCAGGGCGCTTTGCTGGGCTTTGGGCGTCATCTGGTTGAGGCCCGCTTGGGCTTGCCGCTCGGCTACCTCGGCATCGCTCAGGCCCTGCTCGGGCGACACCTGCAGGTGCTCCAGCACGTCGTCGGCGGGCAGGCTGTGCCAGGCCACGGCCTCATCGGCCGACAATTGCAAAGGTTTGGTTTTGGGTTTGGTTGCTTCTCCTACTGCGCTCATAGCCATTCGATTACTGGGTCTGGTTCCCGTTCACGTTTTGCCCGCCGTCAAGTTGCTCCGCAGCACCGTGTGGTCTGCTGTCGGGCCCTGTGCAGGGCTGCTCGTTGGGCCACTGCAATTTCTTTTTTACCCGTTTCCGGGTCAGGTTCAGCGCATTGGCTGACAGATGCTTTACGGCAGGCGCCCCGCTTTGGATTAAAAAACTTGTCCTTTGGGCCCCGGCAGGGGCGTGAATGGTAGCCCGCAAAAGTCCGCTTCAACGCTTGCTATCGAAATGAGGAAACTTGCTGGGGCGCATGATTTATGTCATCCATTATTTAAGCACGATGAGTAGTGGCCATCGGGTTGTAAAAAAGTTGCACCTCAACTGGTTAGTTGAACTGGTGAGCCTGTATTCAGTATGAAAAAAGGACATAGAGTTGAACTTCCCATAGAAATACACCTCTATGCGCACTTCGTCTGAACCGTTCTCATCTTGCCGCTATGCACCCAAGCTCTTGCAGGTAATATTTGCTTTATGAAAGCCAGTATACAACTGCTGTTTTGCCTGCTACTTAGTTTCGCTGAACATAACCAGCTTTATAAGCAAGGCCTTGGAGTTCATCCCTGAAGCACTTTTGCACGACCTAGCGCCGGCATAGTACTTTGCAAGGAGTGAGTACCTGAACCGTTGGTGCCCGCCAGGGCTCGCAAACTCTGTCTTTTATCAAATAGTACATGACTAATTGCATCGGCCTCGCAGGACTTGTTCTCATCCTGTTACTTAGTGGCTGTCAAAACCAGGCCTCAGAAAAGGCAGCCCGCGCTCCAACCGAAGAGCCGCGGCCCACCTCGCCGGCGTTTAACGCCGATTCAGCCTATGCTTTCACCGCCAAGCAAGTAGCCTTCGGGCCGCGCGTGCCTAATTCCAAAGCGCATGTGGCAACCGGCAACTGGCTGGTGGCCAAGTTCAAAAGCTACGGCCTGAAGGTGATGGAACAGCCGTTTGAGGCCATGACCTTCGACGGCACCTACATCAAGGCGCGCAACATTATTGTGCAGTACCAGCCGCAGGCCGCCCGCCGGGTGGCCATCTTCGGCCACTGGGACACCCGCCCCTTCGCCGACAACGACAAGGAGAAGAAAAACGCCCCCATGGACGGTGCTTCCGACGGGGCCAGCGCCGTGGCCGTGGCCCTGGAAATGGCCCGTGTGCTCAGCCAGCAGCCCGACAGCCTCTCGCCCAACGTGGGCGTCGACTTCATTCTCTTCGACGCCGAAGACTGGGGCCACGACACCGCCACGCAGGCCGACCTGAAAAACCAACTCGAAGGCAGCGGCACCGATTCCTGGTGCCTGGGCTCGCAGTACTGGGCCAAAAACCTGCTGCCCAAGAATTATAAGGCCGAGTACGGCGTGCTGCTCGACATGGTGGGGGCGAAGGGCGCCGTCTTTACCCGCGAAGGCGTCTCGCGCGCACGAGCCGGCTTCGTGCTCGACAAAATCTGGGCTGCGGCCCACCGGCTCGGGTACTCCGATTTCTTTCGCTACGACACCACGACGGCCATCACCGACGACCACGTCTACACCAACCAGGCGGGCGTGCCGACGGTGGACGTTTATCACCACGATTTTTCCGGGGCCGTGTTTCCCGCCTACCACCACGCCACCGCCGACAACCTGGGCCTCATCGACCGGAAAAGCCTGCACGCGGTCGGACAAACGATGCTCCACACCCTCTACGCCGAGTAATTGGCCGGCGTGCTGGGGCGGGGGCCTCCCTGTTTGCTGGGTTGGAGATGCGCCGACGCGCCTTTGAAAAGGTAACAAACGACCGTGAGCCGAAGCATTGTTGATACCCTTGTTTTGCGATTCTGACCGTTTCGCTGAACACCACGTTTTAACTTTTTACCCTTTTCCTGTCGGCACCTGTGGAGCCGCACCGAGCCTTTCCTCTACCGATAAGCACCGGACAACGTAGTTTCTCGCATGCAACAACTCTCCGTCACGTGGCAGAGCTACAACAGCCTCGACACCCACGGGAACGGCTCTTCCTACGCAACGCAAACGTCATTACAGTTCACGTCACATACTTAACGCCACGCGGTATATCCGTTGCACGGGCTGTACATGGCGTAACCTGCTTGTATGTTTTCCGTCCTGGCCCGCCGTGTAACGGGAACAAGCAAGCCTTTATTAAAAGAGCTGGCCACCTATTACACGAGTAATGCCCGGGCCATTGATACCGGCAGATTAAGCCAGCTGGCTCCAGAATATAATCCGGCCAGCATTTTGATGGACCAGCTGCACGCCGCCGTCCTGGGAGACGGCTACGGCCAGGCACGCGGGGGCCGCCGCGCAGAGCCGGTAGGCCGCCCGGTGGCGGGTGCCGCCCTGGTCGGCGAGCTCGGCCTGCAGGTGCTCGCCTTCCAGGTCCAGGGCCCGATGGACGTGGTCCAGCGCAATGTGCGGCGCCCGAATCTCAACGCCGAAGCCTACTATTTCCAGGTTTTGAGTCAGCACCAGCGCCCCGTCTACGGCCATCAGGTCGGCCATTAGGTCGGCGAAGTGGTCGAGGGCCACCGCCAGGGCGCGGAGCTCGGGGTCGCGGGCTTGTTGATAATAGGGCCAGCTCACATCGCCCAATGCCTGTTGCCGCGCAATAATGGCGTGGATGAGCTGGCTGCACCGCCCTTCCCTGCCCAGCTCCTGGGTGGGGTATTTGGGGCGCAGCAGTCCGCCGGGCGCCAGCAGCTCGGCCACGGCCCCCGGCGGCACAAACACCAACAGCCCGCCGTGGCCCCCGGCCCGCACCCGCGCCACGGCCCGGCGCTGCACATGGTGCCCGAGCATGGCAATGAGGTTGAGTTCGGCCGGGCCCAACTGGGGGTTGGCGGCCACCATTTCCCCGAAGCGCCCCCGGCTCCAGGCGGTGGGGAACTGCAAAAAGCCGTGGCCGTCGATGCGGCCCGCGCGCAGCGTCAGCACGCGGGTGGCTCCGCAGTAACAGGTCAGCAGGCCCGGGCCCTGCACGTGCACCACCAGCACCGGGGGCACTTCCTCGGCGGTGGGCGCGGGGCTGCCGGGGAGCCGGTCCCAGGGCATGTCCGTCACCAGCAGGCCCCACAGCACCAACTCGCCGGCCTCGGTCTGCCGGACGGCGAGCAGCGTGGCGGGGCGCGCCACGGCCGGGCTAAGCCGCCGGATTTCCTGTTCGTTCCAGGGCCGGGGCGTGCCAAAAGCCACCACATGGGGGCCGGTGGCGAGCGGCCCGGGAGCCGCCGTCAGCTGCGCCGACGTGGCGAGCACGACGTGGCATTCCACGGGCCGGGCTTCCTCCCGCAGCAGGCTGGCCTGGTAAATGATGGACAGGAATTGGGTCAGCACGGCGTGCTCAGGCAGCGGGCTGCCCTCGGTTTGGACCCAGCGCTCCCGCAGCGCGTGGGCTATTTCAGCAGGATAGTACGCGGTGACCATGGGCGAGAGGTGCTAGAAAAAAGAAAGGCTACTTGCCCGGCAGCGGTCCGGGCGGGGCAATTTAAAGCAATGCAGTCAGCTATTCAGACCGCGCGCTTTCGGCACCATACACCAGGGACTTGGCTGGTTGCGGGGCCGTAGCGTAAAGCGCCTGCAAGGCCTCGCGCAGCCCGGGGAACTCGAAGGCAAAGCCCTGAGCCAGCACCTTGGCCGCGCTCACGCGTTTGCCGGTCAACACCATTTCGCTCTGCTCGCCCATGGCCAACTGGAGGATGAAGGCGGGAATATTGGGCAGCAGCAAGGGGCGGTGCAGCACCTCGGCCAGCGCCGTGGTGAAGGCGGCGTTGGTGGCCGGGTTGGGAGCCACCGCGTTGTAGGCGCCCTGCCAGATATCATCGGTTAGCATAGCGAGCAAGAGGCGGCACAGGTCATCAATGTGAATCCAGGACAGCCACTGCTGGCCGCTGCCCAGGGGCGCCCCAAATCCGAGCTTCACCGGGCCGGCTAGGGCCGGCAGGGCCCCGCCCGCCAGGCTCAGCACCACCCCAATGCGCGGCACGACCACCCGTAGGCCCAGGGCGGCGAGGGGCACAGCGGCCTGCTCCCAGGCCTGCGTTAGGTCGGCCAGCAGGTCGTGGCCGACCGGCAGCGTGTCTTCCGTTACCAGCGCGTCGCCGGTATTGCCGTAGAGGCCAATGGCCGAGGCCGAAACCACGGTGCGGACGCGGTGCCCGGGTTTGGCCAGCTCGCGGCGCAGCAGAGCCAGGCCGTCGACGCGGCTGGCCAGGAGCTCCTGTTTGCGGGCGGCGGTCCATTGGCCCTCGCCCACGTTGGCCCCGGCCAGGTTCACCACCGCATCGGCGAAGGGCACGGCGGCCGGGTCGATGGTGCCGGCGGCGGGGTCCCACTGAAACGTGCGGCAGGGGCTCCCGGGCGCCAGCGTGCGGCTCACATGGGCCACGCGGTGGCCGGCTTCGGTGAGCACGCCGGAAAGGCGGGTGCCGACGAGGCCGGTGCCGCCGGTGATGAGGACGTTCATGGGCAGGGACTTTGGGGTTCCGGCCGAAGAGAACCAGAACATCACAAAAGACCGGGCGGCCCACGCGCCCAAACGATAACAAACGCTAAGAAATGACGGCCCTACTGCCCCCGCGAGGTGCGGTTGCGAATGCGACTCAAACTCACGGGCGTTACGCCCAGAAAGTTGGCGATGTAGTGCTGGGGCACCCGCGCGAGAATATTGGGGTTGCCGCTGACCAGCAGGGCCTCGTAGCGCTCGGCGGGGCTGAGCAGCAGCAGGCTCACCATGCGTTCTTCCAGGCCCACGGCCAGGTATTCGGCAAACCGCCGGCCGAACTGTTGCCAGGCCATGCGCTGGTCAAATAAGTCGGCCAGCACCGCGTAGGGAAACGTCAGGCAGCAGCCCGTGCTCAGGGCTTCGATGGTGACCAGCGAGGGCCGGCCGGTCAGGCTGCTGAAGTAGGCGCCCATTAGCTGTTCTTCGAAGAAGAAGTAACTGGTGCGCTCCTCGCCGTCTTTGGTATAATACTGCCGGAACATGCCTTCGAGCACAAACCCCACGTCGGCCGCGACCCGGCCCTGCTCGGCAAATACGGCGTGCCGGGCCAGAGGCACCAGGCGCAGGTGCGGCTCCAGCAAGTTCCAATCGTCGTCGCTCAGGGGAGCAAACTGGGTGAGGTGCTGGCGCAGGCGCAGGGCCGATTCGGGGAGGGAGGGCAGCATGAAAGAGCAGGCAGTGATATGGCAGTAGATAAAGGGACCGGGGAAGATACCGGCGGCGCCGCATTTCTTAGCGTTTGTTATCGTTTTGGGCTGGTGGAGCGGCGGAATTTTGCATCGTCACTTACCTCTCGAAACCGCATGAGACTCCACACCATCCTGGGTGCCAACGGCACCATCACGACGCAGCTGCTGCCGGTGCTGCAACAGCACGGCGAAAACATCCGGTTGGTTTCGCGCCACCCCAAGCCGGTGGCCGGAACCGAAACCCGGTCGGCCGATTTTCTGGACGCCGAACAGACCCGGCTGGCCGTGGACGGCTCCGCCATCGTGTACCTGCTCGTGGGCCTGGAATACAGCGCGAAGGTGTGGCGGCGCGACTGGCCCGTGATTATGCGCAACGTCATTGCCGCCTGCAAAGCCACGCAGGCCCAGCTGATTTTTCTCGACAGCCTCTACACCTACGGCCGCGTGGAGGGCGCGATTACGGAAGCCACGCCGACGCGGCCGGTGAGTGAAAAAGGCCGGATTCTGGTCGAAATCGAAAGCCTGCTGCTGGCCGAGCGCCGCAGTGGCGGGCTGCCGGCCATCATCGCCAAAGCCTCCGATTTTTACGGGCCGGGCGTGGTTGAGAAAAGCTGGTCCGGCTCGCTGGTGTTCAGCCGCCTGAAAAAGAAGCAAACCCCGCAGTGGCTAGTGAATGCGCGCGTGCCGCGCACCTACACCTTCACGCCGGACATCGGCCGGGCCCTCTACGTGCTGGCTCAGCACCCCGAGGCCTTCAACCAAACCTGGATACTGCCCGTGGCCTCGCCGACGCTGACCGGGCAGGAATTTAGCGCCCTGGCGGCGCAATACATGCAGGGCAACGAAAAGGTGCAGGTGCTGCCCAAGTGGTTATTTGGGGTGATGGGACTGTTCGTTCCCTTTATGAAGGAAGCGCACGAAGTGATATACCAGGACGAAAACGGGTACGTGCTGGACTCCACGCGCTTCAACCAAACTTTCGACTTCACGCCGACCCCTTACGAAGAGGGCATTCGGACCACGGCAGAGTGGTTCCTGAAGAATTAAATACTGATGCCGCCGCTCAGGGTGCTGGCCATCGGGGCTGCAACGCGCTGCAAGGAACACAAGCCCTGAGCTACCGCCTGCCTGAACCATTGTACGCTGCTTTCACATCACTTTTCTCAACCCTAATCCTATGTTTCTCGGACATTTCGGCGTCGGCTTTGGCGCCAAGAAGCTGCAACCCCAGGTGTCATTAGGCACCTTCTTTCTGGCCGCTCAACTGGCCGACTTGGTGTGGCCCACACTGCTACTGCTGGGCGTGGAGCGCGTGAACATCGTGCCGCAGGCCACGGCCACCAACGCGTTTGAATTCGTGTATTACCCCTTCACGCACAGCTTGGTGGGCGAGCTGGTAGCGGGCCTGTTGCTAGGTCTGATTTATTGGTTGGTAAAGCGCAACGCAAAAGGGGCGCTGCTGGTGGGCCTGCTCGTGCCCAGCCACTGGCTGCTCGATTTGGTGGTGCACACCCCCGATTTGCCGCTGTATCCCGGCCCGTCGCCGATGTTCGGGTTTGGGCTCTGGAACCAGATTGCGCTGACGCAGGTGGTCGAATTCGCGCTGCTGGGTGCGGGCTTATGGCTTTATACGCGGCGCACCACGGCCCGCAATGGCGTGGGCCGCTACGGCCTGCTGGGGCTGGTGGCATTCCTGGTGCTGATACACGTGGGCGGCCTCTTCGGCCCGCCGCCCGCTTCGGTGGAGGCATTGGGGTGGTCGGGGCAGCTATTTTGGGTGATAGTGCTGCTGGCCTATTGGGTGGACCGCAACCGCGAAGTGAGCGGCCTGCCGGATGGCGAACCGCTCCGGGCGGCTGTCCCGGTCGTTTCTTAGCGCGAGCAGGATATCTCTCCACCACGAACATAAAAACGCGTTCTACCTCCCGCGGCCGATGGTACCCACCCCGTACTAGGTTGAATTACTTTTTACCATATGGTAAAAAGTACCCGTTCACCTTGGGGGAGCTTTGCGGCACTTATCTCTAAACGTAACGCCCTATGCTCTCCTGGTTCTCTTTATTCGCTGCCCTCCCTGTTGCGTTCACCAGCTATGCGCAAGCCTCTCCCAAGGGGCTATCCGCGACGGTGGAAACACACGTTGGCCAAGACCCCTTAGCCTCTTTCCTGCGGGTGGTGCCGATACCCCTGCAACAGATTTTTCAGGCCGGGCGAGGCATTCCCGCCATTACCGGCACGAGCGTCGTCACCCCCTGGAACGCGGTGGGCCAGTCGCGTCGGGTATTCTTTGCCTCCGGCGATTCGGCCCGCGAGGAAATCACCCACTACGAACCGGGCCGTTACTTTGCCTATCGGGTGTCCGAATTCACCTTGGGAGCCAAATACGTGGCCAAGTACGCGGTGGGCGAATGGTGGTGGTCGGAGCAGGCGGGGCAAACGACCATTCGGTGGCGCTATACGTTTGTACCCAAAAACGTGCTGGTCCGGCCCTTTCTGGCGCTCTTTATCCGATATCGCTGGTTGCCTTACATGCAGGCCGCCATGACTCGCGTCCAGCAAGATGCTGCTCAGCAACTTACTCCTCCCAGCGCCCCGGCCCCATGACGCATCCAGCCCTCGAGAACCTGCTCTTGCAAGTAGCCGCCTTCACGCCCCAACAGCTCGCCCTCATCAGCAGTCAGGCGGAAGAGAAGCACTACCCGGCCGGCGCCTACTTTGCCGAAGCCGGCCGGGTGGCCCGCGAAATCGGCTTCGTGGTGAGCGGCATTTTGCGCGTCTGTTATTATGACAAAGACGGGCGGGACTTGACCAAATACTTCATTGAAGAAGGGCACTTCGTGGTGGACCTACCCAGCTATCAGTACCACCTGCCGTCGGCCGAGTATATCCAGGCCGTGACGGAGGTGCAGCTGCTGGTCTTCAAAGCGAGCCGGTGGCAAGCCCTGAGCCAGACGATTACGAACTGGTCGCAAGCCGAAAGCATTCTGATTACCCGGGCTTTGTTAGCGAAGGTGGACCGCCTCAGCCCGCTCGTCCAGCAAGATGCGCGCACCAAATACGAGGCTTTTTTAACGCTGTTCCCCACGCTGGCCAATCGGATTCCCCTGGCTTACCTGGCTTCGTACATTGGCGTTACTCCCCAAAGCCTCAGCAGAATCCGTAAGCAAGTCCCTGGCTGAGTCAGCCAATCGTAGCGGTCAGCAATAGGCAGAAATTATTTCACAGGACACTCCGGGCGGCTGCCCCGCCTTTCCCTATAGCAACTTAGCGGCAGTATCCTACGACTCCCGTTAGGTGTACACTTTCTCCGCTGGCCGTAGTTCGCGCGTCAAGCCGTGCAGGCTGATTGCTTGCTGCCGGCCCCGCAAATTCAGTGTAGAAACGAATGTGGCCACAACGCCCGATAAAGGCGGCAGTTGGGTCAATAATTCCTCGGAGATAAGCAGGTCTTGTCCCAACTCGTTGCACAGGCTCTGAATCCGGGCTGTGGTGTTCAACACGTCGCCGTGGTACACGATTTCGCGCTTCACCTCGCCCACCCAGGTCGCTACCACGCGCCCGCCGTGCAAACCCGCTTTGAAGTGCGGGTAATGCCCGTACTGCCGCAAGTAACTGTCTTTGCGGGCTTCGATGCTGCGCTGCATCAGGAAAAAACACCGCACGCACTGCGCTTTGCTCAGCCCAATTGGCAGGGACCACGTGAGTACAACTTCGTCGCCGACGTACTGGTACACCTCGGCCTTGGTGAGCACAATGCCGTCCGTTAAATCCAGGAAGAAGTCCTGAATGAACTGGCTGTATTGCAGGTTGCCCAGCTCCTCGGCAATCGTCGTGGAAGATTTTACGTCGACGAACATAAAAATACGGTCCACTTCCTGCGGCCTATGATACTTGCCACGAACTAAGTTGAACAGCTGGCCAGGGCCGTGCAAGGAACTGATTTGCTGCAGCGCGATGATGAGCAGGCACACCAGCAGCGAGGCTCCGACATCCAGGGCAAAGGTGCCGTGCAGCACGTACTGCTGGAACACTGCCTCAAAGCTTAACTGTTGAAATAACAGGCATTTCAAGCTCGCTGCTAATAGTAGCCACAGGGCTGCTACCGTGGTGTAGAGCACCGTGCGAACGAGCAGCAGAAACAGGAATGACTTATAGCGAAAGTTGCTGCCGATGACAAACGCTTCGCCTAAGCCAACCAGCAATCCAACGCCCAGCCCGATGAACGCATGGCGTACCAGCAAGCCCAACTCCTGCTTTAGCAGGCCGAAACGCAGCAGCGAATACACCACGCCCCACACGACGCCTTGCAGCGCGTAGCGGCGAATGAGGGGAAAGAGCAGCTGGCGGCGCGACGCGGTGAGGAACATAGTTGGCGAGTGGTAATTAATTTACGGCGCATCGGAATCAGCGCAAAGATGGCCATTTACTAGACCCCGCACCTAGTGACCAGCATCTGCTACGGCGGCGGTTAACCAGCCAGGGCAATGACGTTAGCTTGTTCCATCAAGCGGCGGGGCGCTATGCCCCCGAACTGCCGCCATAACTCGAATCAACCCTTTACTAGGGGCATTCTTATTACCATTTCCTAACCCAAGAAAGCATGCGTTGTCCAGCAACTGATTTGCCCATTCACCCTGTGGTAGCGGAACACTTCCTCAGGGAGGACGCTCGCATGGTGCTGGCACCACGCTGCGCCCAAGTACGAGGCCCGAACTCAGCAAGCGCCAGTAGTATGCAACCCGATACGAAGCTAGCCGTTGGATGAGCGGTCAGAACCCGCTGAGCTGCGTGAACCATGGCGCCTAACCCGCCCTGCCAGCAACAGGAAGCGAAGAACCCGGCCTTGATACCGCTATAACTTGCGCCCAACCGGAGAGGCATAAAGCCTCGCCCTTAGAAATTAATTTACGAACATACAGCACATGGCTTCAGGTTTTTTTGCGCTATTGGATGACATCTCCGCTTTGGTAAAAGCAAGCGCGGCCAGCTTGGACGACGTGCCGGCGCAGGTGGCCAAAACCACCGGTAAAGTGTCCGGCATTGTAATCGACGATACGGCAGTGACGCCCAAGTACGTCGTAGGCCTCGACCCCTCCCGGGAGCTTTCTATCATTTATCAGATAGCCAAAAAATCCCTAATCAATAAGCTGTTTATCCTGACGCCGGCGGCCTTGGTGCTCGGGTATTTCGCCCCGTGGGCCATTACGCCAATTCTAATGATAGGCGGGGCGTATTTATGCTTCGAAGGGTATGAAAAAGTGCACTCGCTGTTTAGTACATCCCACGAGGTAGACGCTGAAAGCGAGCAGGTAGAGGTAATTACGCCGGAGGAGCTAGAGAAGCAACGAGTAGCAGGGGCCGTTCGAACCGACATCATTCTGTCGGCCGAAATCATGGCCATTGCTTATAGCCAGGTCACTGAACAGCCACTGGTCAACCAGATTGCCGTCATGCTGGCGGTGGCTGTTTTTATTACCGTGGCCGTGTATGGGTTTGTGGGCCTGATTGTGAAAGCCGACGACTTTGGTGTCCACCTGGCCCAGGACCACTTCCACCCCGCAGCTCAGAAGCTGGGGCGCGGCATCGTCAAGTTTATGCCGCGCTTTCTGACGATTTTAAGTTACGTGGGCACGGCCGCCATGCTGTGGGTGGGGGCTGAAATCATTGGCCACGGCATACCTTTCACCAGTCATCTGCTGCACAATCTGGAAGAAGCATTAGCCCATATTCCGGCAGTGGCCTGGGTTTTGAAGGCGCTGGCCTGTGCGCTGGCCGGTTTAGTAATTGGCTTCGTGGTTGAAAAATTAGTGCTGCTGTTCAAGAAGGTTGTGGGTAAGAAATAGCGCGCAGCCAACTACTTGCTTGGTTTGGTTGGGCCAGGTGCCTTATATGGGCTCCCGGCAATCCGGGCCCATTTTAGTTTTCCTTACTTCGGTCGTGCGCTGGCTGGTAGGAGCGAGGGTACTGGCCCACTACTTCGCCTCTCACCAGGAGAAGAGCCTCGACGGCCACCCATAAATAGGAACAGGCCCCAGAGTTAGGTCAGCGGTTGCCACGGCTGTTCCACCACGGCGGCCGTGTTCGTAGAAAGAAAGTCGTTATAAAGCTGCTCAGCCGGACCTTGGCCCAGCAGAGGCGCGCCCTCGCTGGGCAGCACTAGCAGCAGGGCGTCGGCGGGCAGGCCCAGGCGCTCGCGCAGAAAGGGCTCCAGGGCCGCCGGCTGGCGCACCGAAGTTTCCTGCAGCTTAACCACGGTGAGCTGCTGGCCGCGGTGTTCCACAGCGGCGAATACGCCCGCCGGGCCCGTGGAAAAAGAGCCTTTATTGTTGGAGTCGGTATCTTGTAGCATGGGCGAAGTTGAGGGGGCAAAGTGGCGTATACGCAACTTTGGCCGCTGCCGCTCGCCTAACGGCCCCAGATTCAGCGCCAAAAGCTAGGTTCTTACTAGCTTAAGATTCGCAGTGAATCGGCGTGAATCAGCTGCGAGCCTTGGTAGCGGCCCTCACGCGGGCCGTTTTCCAGGTTGAGCACGCCACGGGGGCAGGCGGTGCTACACATGCCGCAGCCCACGCAGGAGGCCCGGATGATGGGCTCGCCGCGTTGGGCGTACTGCTTCACGTCGATACCCATTTCGCACACATTGGAGCAGTTGCCGCACGAGATGCACTGGCCGCCGTTGGTGGTGATGCGGAAGCGGGAGAAGTGCTTTTGCAAGAGGCCCAGGTAAGCGGCCATGGGGCAGCCAAAGCGGCACCACACGCGGTTGCCCAGGATGGGGTAAAAGCCCACGCCTATCACGCCCGAAAACACGGCCCCAATGGCAAAGCCGTACCATTTAGCGGCCACGTCGCCCACCTCGCCGAGCAGGGTGCTGCCCGTGGCAAAGTTCACCCAGAGCAGCACCGTGATGGCGATGATGAGGGCCAGTATGGGGTAGATGAGTCGGACTTCCCAGCGCCAGGCCTCGCGGCTTTTGTCGGAGAGGTGGCGGTACGGGTCGCCGGCGGTTTCGGCCAGGCCGCCGCAGCCGCACACCCACGAGCAGTACCAGCGCTTGCCGTAGAAATAGGTGAGCACCGGCGTAGCCAGCAACGACATCACCGCGCCCCAAAACACCATAAATACGCCCAGGCCGCCATTTTGCACCAATGACGTGACCGTGCCGGGAAACAGGTAATCGTACTTCAGCGGCCAGAAGTAGCTGAAGTAAAATTCCGGCTGCTGGAAGAACTGCAGCAGCCCTGGGATGATGTAGGCAAATCCCAACTGGAAGAACATTACCGAAACGGTGCGAATGAGGTGGTAGCGCGAGTGCCGGTATTTCCAGAGCACGCGCCCGCCCATGAGCAGGATGGCCAGCGTGTAGAACGTGCCGTAGAGAAACCATTGGTCGGCGGGGCGGGCGCGCAGCCACTGGCTGAAGCTATCGAGGCCGTGCACGAGGTTGTTGAGCGGGCCAAAGTTGCCCTGGCCGTTATCGCTGCTGTACCAATACAGCACCACGTAGAAGCCGGTGAGCACAATGCCGGTCACCCAGGCCACGCCGCCGCGCCCGGTGCTGCTGCGCAGCCACAGGTTGTTCTGCTGCACCCCGGCCGGCTTGCTGCCGAATTTCAGCCAGCTCCAGGCCAGCGTGCCGGCGCTTACTAGGCCCAGAGCCAGGTAGAGCCAGGTTTGCTGGCGGCCGGCGTCGCCATCGGCCAGCCCGAGCAGGAGGGCCAGTAAGCCGCCAGCCACCACCGCCAGGGTTAGCTTTTCGGCTGGCGAGGAAGTGGGCAGGGGAGGCGTAGCGAGCGTTGGGGTCATGGGGATGCGGCTGGTAATTGTGTTTCGTGCTAAAGTAGAGAAATCAGGCACCTCGTTCTGGCGGGGCGCCTCACCCCCCGGCCCCCTCTCCGAAAAAGAGAGGGGGAGCCGAACGATTTTGTTCATGCGTCGTCAGGCTCCCCTCTCTTTTTCGGAGAGGGGGCCGGGGGGTGAGGCGCCCGCCAGAACGAGATGCCTCTGCCCTTTTGAATACCAACTTTAATGATGGTGATGATGGTCGTGCGGCTCATCGGGCTTGCCAAACAGGTTAATGAGCGTGCCGATGAGGTAAAAAACCGTCCAGCACACGTACAGCCAGTTGAAGCCTGCGGGCATGCGGTCTACAAAAAAATGCAGAATCAAATGCGCCCCGGCACTCATCAGAAGGCCCGTGAGGGCGATGAATTGGAAGCTATTGAGGGCCGAGGGGCGGTAAAGTTTGGATAAGTCCACGGGAAAAATGCTAGTGAGTGAAGCGGGCAAAAAGGCCTTTTTTCTGCTTCAGCGTTACGGAATACTGAGGAAACTGCTGGTTGAAGGCCGCTATAATGGCCCGTTCGTGCTGCGGAAAGAACTCCGGGTCAAAATTAGCCGCGCCCAGGTGAGCCATTACAGTGGCCACGGGCGTCGCTTGCTGAATCCATTGCTCGCAGACGGCCTGCCGCAGGCGTAGGCCCAGGTTATTGAAGCCCACCACGGCGGCGGGTGCCTCGGCGCGGAAATAAATGCGTAACGCCACCCGACCGGATGGATGTTCCCAGTAAAAACTATCCAGGCCAGGAGTGGGGCCCGCCGGGGCCTGCCCGTAGGTCTGGTATTCGAGGTTAAAGAACTTGGCCGAGTTGAACCACACGCCGCGGCGGTAGGGCGTGGGCTGCCCGCAAATGGTGTGGGCCACGGTTTCGCCCTGCATGCGGCCCGTGTACCACAACTGCTCAATGGCCACTTCGCCGGCCCCGGGCTGGCGGTGTTGGGCACAGTCGCCGGCCGCGTACACGTTGGGTACGTTGGTGCGCAAATGCTCATCGACAAGAATGCCCCGGTCGGTTTCCACGTTGGAGGTTGTGGCCAGGGCGAGGTTGGGCGCTACGCCGGTGGCCAGGCCCACCCACTGGCAGGCAATTTCTTCGCCAGCGGTGGTCACCACGGCCCGCACGCGGCCGTTGGCATCGCCCAGGATTTCGCGCAGCTCGGTGTTGTAGCGCACCGGCACGTGGTTTTCTTCAAACTGGCGGTCTACCAGGTTGGCTTCTTCGGGTGGCAGCACGCCGGCCCAGTAGCGCGAATCGCGCACCAGCACCAGAGGGTCGATGCCGCGGGAGTGCAGCATTTCGGCCAGCTCGACGCCAATAAGGCCGCCGCCCACCACCACGCCCCGGCCGATGCCGTGGGTGTCGCGGGTCATGGCCTCCAGGTCGGGCAGGCCATAAAGGCCCTGCACGCCGGCCAGGTCCTGCCCGGGCCAGTTGTAGCGTTTGCTTTCCGAGCCAGTGGCCAGCAGCAGGTGGTCGTAGGTAAGAGTGGTGCCGTTGTCCAGCGTCAGCTGGTTTTTAACGGTGTTGAGGGCGGTAGCGGTAGCGTGCACCAGGGTCAGGCGGTTTTCGGCCCAGAACCAGTCTTCGTACGGCTTGATGTCCTGGGGGCGCAAGTGGCCCATGTACACGTACATGAGCGCCGTGCGGGAATAGTGATGCGCGCTTTCGGAAGAAATAATGGTGATTTGCGCGTCCGGTTGTAGTCGGCGCACTGCTACCGCACACGTCACGCCCGTAATGCCATTGCCGATGATAACCAGGTGCATTTGCTTAGACAGCTGTAAGAATGAAAGGGGCTTCCCGTCAAATGTAAGTGGGGCCGGGGCAGAAGGCGCCGGGCCCGCCTCCTACGTTTGTGGCCTAATGATTGACTAGAAATGGTGTCAACCTGACAACTTTGCTGTTGTTATTTTTTTCCTTCAATACCGATACCCTTCATAATGATGGTACTTAATTTTTCGCGCCGGCTCATTACCGGTTTGGCCGTTGCGGCGGGCCTGTTCCTAATTCCCGCTGCCGCTGCTACCGCCGCGCCACCTACGTTGCCCGCTGCCACTTCGGCTTTCCTAGCCAAGTTTGTGGATGCCGACGGCAACGTTAACTACGGCGCCATCAAGCGCAACCCCCTGGAGCTGCAAGGTCTGCTGAAGCGGGTGGCGAGCTACGATGCCGCTGCTGCCCAACCCGACGACCGCAAGGCCTTTTACCTGAACGCCTACAACCTGCTGGTGATTGGCGAAGTAGTGGCCCGCTTCCCGCTCGAATCGGTGGAGAAAGTGCCCGGCTTTTTCGATAAGAACCTGGTGAGCGTAGCCGGGGAGAAGCTTACCCTCAACGACCTTGAAGCCAAAAAGCTGCGCGAGCCTTACAACGACCCACGGGTTCACTTCGCGCTGGTGTGCGGCGCCAAAGGCTGCCCCAAGCTCAATCGGGCGGCCTACCTGCCCAATTCTCTCGACACGCAGCTGACCATTCAGGCGCAAAAAGTGTTGCAAGACCCCACCTTCATCCGGGTCGACGACAAGAGCCGCAAGGTGTTAATTTCCCAGATTTTCAAGTGGTACGAGGCCGACTTCAAAGCCAGCGGCAAAACTGGGGTGGCCTACGTCAATCAGTTCCGGGAGGGCAAAACCATCCCCGCAACCTACACCGTTGACTACTACCCCTACGACTGGAGCCTGAACAACCGCAAATAGACGGAATACCTTAACGGGACCACCACAGCAAGAAAGCCGAGCCACTCACCAGTGGCTCGGCTTTCTTTTGCTGCAGCGGGCAGCGGCTACCGCAACACAACCTTACCGGCTAAGCAGTGGTTAACAAGCAGAGCGTCTGATTAATTGAGTTGTTAGTCGTCTGGGGCTTGGCTAGTGCGCGCCTTCACACCCAGCAACGTATGGTGAGCCCCTGCGTAAGTCTAATAAGACCAGTGCCTCGCGCATCCCTTTCCACATTTACCTTACCCCACCCGCTTATGATACTCGACGATATTTTCGGCAACGGTACCGACTCCGACGAAGGCGAAAACGCCAAGATTACAGAGAACAAGAACTTCCCCAAAAACGAAGAGCTGGAAAAGCAAAAGGAGTACGACCAGGACCAGAGCAATAACAAGTCCAGCAACGACCCTACGGCGGCTCGCAATACTGGCGCCAATGGCTACGACCAGCGCAGCAACCAGAAGGACCAGCTCGAAAACCTCCACATTGGCGGCTCAGAGCTGGAGCCTCAGGGCGGCAACGACCACTCCAGCGCCGGCGAACAAGCCCAGGGCCCCGGCTTTGAGGCCGAAGGCACCTACGAGCTGGACCACAACATTCGGACCCGCCACCAGGAATTTGGCGAGGATGAGCCCAGTGGCAAACCAACGCCCGCTGGCAACAACGAAACCATCAGCGACTAACGCCTGAGCTGACGCCTTAACAGATTGCCCCGTGCGGGGCCGACGCCCGAGCCAACTGCTCAGCGTCGGTCCCGCTTTTTTTATGGGTTGAAGCAGCACCGTGCTCAACTGCTCTTTGACGGGCTGAGCGTAGCGGCCAGTAAGTGCCCGGCCCTAAGTAGGATGCGAAAATAACCGCATCGGAAGAGGTGTAGAAATTGCATTTTGCAAATAAGTAATTTTAGTGTCTCATTAGCTTAAAACGAGGTTGCAAGTGCAAGCCGTAATGAGGTTGGGGCTACACTTTCTCAGTTGGTTAAGAAAAAAAACAAGTACTTGCATGGATAACCCGACAAAAGCTTAACTTGCGAGCCATATCAGGGATAGTGGATTGAATTATCGGCTGATTCTTAATGAATTTCTAACATCTTCTCCAATCACTTTAAAAGTTAAAATTATGAGTCAAGAAAATTTACCCAAAGTAGAAGAACAGCCTTACGACCCCAACCTGGATGCCCAGGACGAGGATGTAGTTTCGGGCGGCAACAACCGGCTGACGTACGTGCTGGTGGCGGTGGTTTTGGCGCTGGTGGTTGGCTACCTGATGTTGCCGAAGGGCAGCGGCGGGGGCATGGCGTCGGCTACGCCTTCGTTCCTGCTCGATGATGCGGCCGTAACGGCCACAGCCACAGCCCCCACCTCGGCCGACAGCATTGCGGCAGGTCTAAAATCCGCAACGGTGGCTGCTGCCAAACAAACCGAGGAAACAACCTCCAAATCGTCGGATAAGGCTGCGGCTAGTGCCAAAATCACGGCGCCGGTGAGCACCGTGGCCCTGGTAACCCCCACGGCGGCTCCCGTGCAGGCGCCCGAGCCTGAAGTAGCAGAGGTAGCGCCTTCGGCTCCCGAGCCCGCTGCCCCCTCCAACGTTACCCTAACCGGCCGCATTCTGGACGAGAGCGGCCGGCCCATGGTGGGCGCCACCGTCTTGCTGAAAGGCAGCAGCAAAGGCACCAGCACCGACGCCAATGGCAGCTACGCGCTGGAAGTACCCGGCGGCAACGACCACAGCCTGATTTTCGGCTATGGCGGCTACGACGACGAGGTGGTTCACGTCAGCGGTTCCCGCCCTGTGAACGTGACCCTAACGCCCCGCGCTAAGTCGGGCCGCAAGCGTCGCTAAGCCATCGGCCGTTGCCCAACTTGACGCTATTAATTATTAAGCTATTCATTAAAAAAGGCCTCCTATTGGAGGCCTTTTTTTTGTGCTGTAGAGAACCGGCCGTCAAGAAGCTCGGCACGATGTAGTGCGTGCTTACCCTTGCGTGCGATTGCCGAACCGACGGCCAAACAGGAAGTACACCGGCAGGCCCAGGGCCACGAGCCCGAGGCCGCGCCGTGAAAACTCGGCCGTATCGGGCGCAATCAGGAGAATAATGCAGAAGGTGCTGGCCAACAAAATGTAGAGGCCTGGCACCACTGGGTAGCCCCAGGCACGGTAGGGGCGCGGGGCCTCGGGCCGGGTGCGGCGCAGCACAAAGATGCCAATGATGGTGACCACGTAAAACAGAATAACCGAGAACATGACGTAGTTGAGCAGCTGGCCATAGGAGCCGCTCAGGCAGAGCAGGCTGGCCCATAGGCACTGAGCCCACAAGGCGCGGCCGGGAACGCCAGCGCGGTTGAGGCGGGCAAGGCCGGGGAAAAACAAGCCGTCTTTGGCCATGGCAAAGTAGGCGCGGGCACCGCTGAGAATGATGCCGTTGTTTGCCCCAAAGGTGCTGAGCATGATGAGCACCGCCAGCACGTAGGCACCCGCCGGCCCGAGCACCGACTCGGCTACGGCGGTGGCAACCCGGTCGTCGGTGGCATACATGATGCCGCGGCCGGCCACGGTGGTGGCGTCGGGCGAGCCATTGAGGGGCAGCACCAACAGGTACACCACGTTTATGAGAATGTAGAGGGCCGTGACGATGGCCGTGCCGATGGCCATGCTGCGTACCAGCGTGCGCTCGGGGTTCTGGATTTCCTCGCCGGCAAAGCCAATGTTGTTCCAGGAGTCGGAGGAGAACAGCGAACCGGTCATGGCCATGCCGATGGCGATGACGAGTGCGCTGCCGCTGATGGGGATGATGGCTGCGCCCACGCCGGGGGCCGGGTGGCGGGTAGCGCTCCAGAGGTCGGCGAAGTTGACCTGAATGGCTTCGTGGTTCAGCCCCAGGGCCACCCCAAACACGATGAGCAAGCCCAGCGCAATCAGCTTGGTGCTGCCCAGCACGTTCTGAATGAGCTTGCCGGTGCGCACGCCCTGGGCGTTGAGCGCGGTGATGCCGACGATGAGCACGATGGCCAGCAACTGCACGCTGCTAAACTCGAAGCTGCCAACCTGAAACAACAAGTTTTTAACGCTGAAAAAAGGAATCAGCACGCCGGTGAACTTGGCGAAGGCTACGGCCACGGCGGCTATCACGCCGGTTTGAATGACGAGGAAAAGCGACCAGCCGTAGAGAAAGGCGGTGAGGCGGCCAAAGGCCTCGCGCAGGTACACGTACTGCCCGCCCACTTTGGGGAACATGCTGGCCAACTCGCCGTAGCTGATGGCCCCCGCCATGGTGATGAAGCCGGTGAGCAGCCACACCACCAGCAGCCAGCCGGAGCTGCCCACCTGCCGGGCAATGTCGGCCGAAACAATGAAAATGCCCGAGCCTATCATGCTGCCGGTCACCAGCATAATGGCATCGAAGAGAGTGATGGCCCGTTGGAAATGGGGCTGAGTGGATGGGGGTTGAGGTTCGGACATGCAAATCTGAAGTGAGGGTATTTTGGCCGGAAGATAGAATAAGAAAAGCCTGCTCAGTAAGAGTAGGGGTAATTGAGGCTGGGCTGAAGGGGTTTGATATTTCAAACCCGAGCCGTACTGAGTTGGCATAAGCACCGCTGTTGCGGTTGCCATCGCCACCGATAAGGTGATATTCTTCCTGCCGCCACGCAATCTGTGAGGTCGGAAGAGAGGGCCCGGCGCTGAATAGGTGCTGCGCTCGCCGCAAATTCGTAGAGCGAACAACTTTCCATAAACAAGCGCAACCGGTAGGCGCTATGAAAAACGGGCTGCCAGAGCCAGCTACGCTATGTCAACGTTGCGCGGAAAGCGAAAGCAGCATCACAACTGTTCTGATTCGCCCATCCCGGCATTCGGCCGTACTTTCGCCGTCCGTCATCCGCTTCCTTTCGCATGTCCCGTAAGCTCCTGGCGTTGTTAACGGCGCTATTTCTGTTGCTCACGCTGGCGACTTACGTCTACTACCGGCGTACCCTGGCGGCCGTACCCGTAGACCCGTATGCCCTGGTGCCCAACGATGCGGTGCTGGTGCTGAGCACCCATGACCACCCCGCCCTAGTGCGCCACCTGCAGGAAACCGGCCTCTGGGACAACCTTACGGCGGTGCGCTACTTCCAGCAGTCGGCCGGGCACCTGGCGCTGGCCGACAGCCTGACCGGCCGCACGGTCCGCCGCCGTAGCGGTGTGATGACCTTGCTGGGCCGCAAGCTGGTAATAACCTCCGTGCACGTAACCGGCCCGGGCGTGTTCGACGTGCTCTACCAAATTCCGCTGACCCGCGTGAGCGAGTACCGGCAGGTGCGCGGCCTGCTCGAAACCCTGGGCCGCGACGCCCGCTACCGCCTCAGCACCCGCAACTACGAGGCCCACGAGCTAACGGTGCTCACCGAGCGCAACAGCGAAACCAGCCTCACAGTGCTCAACTACCGCAACCACCTGCTGCTAAGCACCAACGCCGGGCTGGTGGAGGCCGTGGTGCGCCGCACAGCCCACCCCGATGCCCCCACGGTGATGACCTCCTTCGGGCCTACTGACTTGCTGCGGGTGAGTGGCGTTGATGCCACCCTGATGGTGAACTACCGCCGGCTTCCCCAGTTTCTGGACGTGCTGTTTCGGCCCGATGCCCACGGGCAGTTCGACCAACTGGCGGGCATGGTTTCGGAGGGTTTGCTAGGGGTGAGGCTGGCCGGCAACCGGGCGCAGCTGCAAGGGTTTTCGAACCCCGAAACCGCCAGGGGTACCATGCAGCAGCGCCTGCAAGGGCAGCGCGCCGTGCCGCTGGGCCTTGCCCCCTGGCTGAGCACCCGCACGGCCATGCTGCTGCACTTAGCCGCAAACCCTAGCCGCACCTGGCCCCAGCCCGGTGGTTCCGCGGCCGATTTGGAGGGGCGCACCGCGGCGCTCGATAGCTTGCGCGCCACCTTTGGCGGCGAAATGGCCATTGCCTACCTGGCCACTACTACGGCCGGTAGCAAGCCCGGGCGCCTGGCTTTTGTGCATTGCCCCACGCCCGCCCGCACCCAGCAGTGGCTGGCCCGCCTGCGCCGCGTTTATGGCAACTCGCCCGCCTTCACCAGGGTAGGGGCTTATCAAATTCACCCCGTGGGCTTTCCGGAATCCATGGTGCTAGGGCCGCTGCTGGCCCCCGCCCAACCCTACGCCGTGGAAGCCCGGCCCGCCGCGGGCGTGCTGGTGGGCGATTACCTGGTGTTCTCCGACGAGTTGACGCTCAATGGCTATCTGGCCGATGTGGTGGCGCGGCGCACCTGGGCCCAGACTCCGGCGCAAGTCTCGTTTTTGCAGGAAACCCTGCCGAGAGCCCGGCTAAGCATTTTCATAGATACCCGCAACAGCTGGAATGCCCTGCTCGGGGCGCTCACCGAAGAACGCCGGGCAGGCCTGCTGCGCAACGAAGCCCTGTTTAAGCGCTTCCCGCAGGTAGCCATGCAGCTGGTGCCTGATGAAAACGAGGCGGACCCCAGCGCCCAATACTTTACCCAGCTGCTGCTCCGGCATCCGGCCTTGGGCCCGGCTTCTACCATGCCCGGGGGGCGCGCCGCCAACGGCCGGGTGCTCACCTTCAACCACGAGCTGGTGGGGCAGCCCACGCTGCTGCCCGCTCTGGGCACCCGCATTCCGGCCGTGGTGGTGCAGGACTCGGTGGGGGCCATGCACTACGTGAGCCCCGACAACACCGTGCTTTGGTCCGATACGCTGGCGGGGCTTGCCCGGGGCGTGAGCTTGCTGCCCAGCGGCGGCGGCGTGGCAGGAGGCTTGCTGCTGGGCGCCGCCAACCGTCTGCACCTGCTGGGCAATGAGGGCGCCGAAGTGCTGCCCTTTCCCCTGAACCTGCCCGATACCTTGCGCGTAGCCGCCCTGCTGGCCATACCCGCCATCGGAACCAAAGTGCCCGCTCGCCTGCTGGTCGTGACGGCTGGCAACGACCTGCTGCTGCTCGACGCCCGGGGCCGCCTGTACCCCGGCTGGCAGCCCAAGCGCCTCGACTTCCCGCTGGCGGGCAAGCCGGCTTTTTTCAACGTGAACGGCCGCGACATAGTCTTGGCCCCCCTGCAGAATGGCTACGTGTATGCTTTCGACCCACTAGGCAGCCTGCTGCCGGGCTTCCCCCTGAGCATGGGTGGGCGGCTGGCGGGCGATGTAGTGGTGCAGACCGCCAGCACCTTAAGCCGCACCCGCCTCACCCTAGTGAACCAGCACGGCGAGTTGATTGCCTTCAACCTGAGCGGCGACATCGTGAGCCGCACCCGCGTGGCTACCTGGAGCCGGACCGCCCGCTTCCGCCTCGTGCCCGAACCCAAGGGCCGGTCTTTCGTGGTGACCCGGGAAGACGGCAATCAGCTCGACGTGTACTTGCCTAATCAAAAGACCCCGCTGCTAACCCAGCGCTTCGTGACCTCGGGCACCAAGCCTGTGCAATTCTTCGACTTCGGGAAAGGGCGTCAGCTAGTGGCTGTGACCGAGCCTGGCCCGGGCCACGTATTTCTTTACGATGGCAAGGGGCGCCTGCTCGGCGGCGACCCCGTGCCCAGCACCGGTTCCGGCGTGGCCCTGAGCCACGATGCCACCACTGACACCTACCACTTGGTGCGCGTGGTGGGACGGGAGCTGCGGCGCACCGAGCTCAAGGTGACGCTCCCGTAGCAAGCCTATCACTCCGAGGCGCCACGTAGCTGTTGTTGCTTTGACTATAAGCTCTCGGCCGCTGTGCTCAACTCAATATGTTTTGGACATTAGTCCTACTAAACTCCCAATACTTTTTTGATGGAAATGCTTCCCACTGGCTTGGTCGTTGGTAAGTTCTGGCCACTGCACAAGGGCCATCAGCTGCTGCTCGAAACGGCTGCGGCTCAGGTTGCGGAGCTGGTGGTCCTGGTTTATGCCAGCCCCGATTCGCCTACTATGCCAGCGGCCGTGCGTGCCGGTTGGATTAAGGAGCTGTACCGGGGCGATGAACTGTCTGCTGGCATCTGCATAGGCTCGACCCGCTTGCGGGTATTCGCCCTAACCGCTGAAGCCGATGGCGTGCCGCCTGACGCAGCCCCGGATGAAGTGCACCGGGAATTTGTGCACCGCTGGCTGGCTAGCCAGGGCATTGTGGTTGATGTTGTTTTCAGCAGCGAAGGCTATGGCCCCGGCTTTGCTCAGCATCTTGGAGTTGCCCATGTCGCCGTGGATAATGCCCGCCAGCAAGTGCCGGTTTCGGGCACGCAGTTGCGGGCAGATGCAGCCGGGCTTGCCCAATATCTACATCCGTTGGTTGCGGCCCACCTGGGCGCGGTACCGCCCGCCCAGGTGCCGCGGGTGGTGTTTCTGGGGGCTGAAAGCAGCGGCAAATCAACTTTATGCGAGGCCCTGTCCAAGGCCTGCAATACCGTTTGGGTACCAGAATACGGCCGCACGCTGCACGAGCAGAAAAGCGGCAACCTGGACTACGAAGACCTGCTCTACATTGCCCGCCGCCACGCTGAGCTGGAAGATGCGGCCGCCGCTGAAGCCAACCAAGTGCTTTTTTGCGACACCAACGCGGCCACTACGGCACTGTATTCCTACTACTATTTCCATCGCTGCGACCCCATACTGCAAGCCATGGCGGCAGTGTGCGGCCAGCGCTACGCCCACACGTTTGTGTGCGCGCCCACCGTGCCCTTCGAGCAAGACGGCTGGCGTGGGCCCGAGGCTCTGCGCAGCTTCCAGCACGGCATGATACTGATGCAGCTTGACTTTTATGGCATCCCTTACACTTTAGTGGAAGGCACAGTAGCCCAGCGCGTAGAGCAAGTGAAAAATCATTTAACAATTAACAGTTAACAATTATCATTCAACAATGAGTAGTGATACGCTTCGTCTTCATTGTTAATTGTTAATTGTTAAATGATAACTGTTAAATGACAATTGTTTACCGCTGCTTCGAGAGCCATCCTTTGCGCCAGAAATAATAAAGTTGACCAACGACCATCAGGGTCATTAGCGCCAGAACTCCGGGGTAGCCCCACGGGTGGTAGAGCTCGGGCATGTTGAGCGGATTGGGCCCCTCGGGTGGGCCCTCGCGCTGGAAGTTCATACCGTAGAGACCAGCCACAAAGCTCAGCGGAATAAAAATGGCGCTGATGATGGTAAGCACCTTCATCACCTCGTTCATGCGGTTGCTTTGGTCCGACAGAAAGAGTTCGGTGAGGCTGGTGATGTTTTCCCGGTAGCTCTCGGCTAGGTCGAGGGCCTGCATGGCGTGGTCGTAGGCGTCTTTGAAGTAGACTTTCACTTCCTCGGGCATCACCTCCTCGGGCAGCCGCAGTATCTCACTGATTTTGTCGCGCTCGGGGTACACCAGGCGCCGAAAGCGCACTATGTCCTTCTTGATGCGCAGAATGCGGTTGAGCATGCGCCGCTCCCGCCGCTCGGAGAAAATCCGGTCTTCCAGGCCTTCGATGTAGTCGCCGATGGCCGCCATGGTGGGGAAATAATGGTCGATGACTACATCGGTGAGGGCGTAGGCTAGGTACAGCGAGGGCTTGCGCTTGGTGGTGCTGAAGTTGCCGCGGAGGCGGTTGCGGAGCGAGTCGAGACAGTCCTCGTAGTCGTCCTGGAAGGTGAGCACGTAGTTGGGGCCCGTGAAGATGGAGAGCTGGTCGTCGTCAATATCCAGCTCAGCGGTGAAGTCAGTCATGCGCGACACCAAAAACAGGCGGTTGTCGCCAAACACATCAACCTTGGCTCGCTGGTAGTCGCCTAGCACGTCTTCCATCTGCAGGGGGTGCAAATCGAAGTCCTGCATGATGCGCTCCATCAGGGCCAGGTCGCCGTAGCCGCGCACGTCTATCCAGTGCTTGCGCTCGGGTTGGGCCTCGAAACTGGCCCACAAATCATCATAGCTGCTGAACTCGGCCTCCGCCAAAGTAGTGTCGTCGTAGGAATAAAGAAACATGCGGGGCTTGAGGGCACCCTCGCGAATGACGAGCGCGCCGGGCCGCTGGCCAAGGGTTTCGGTTTGCTGGCGGGCCTGCTGCGTGGCCTCGCGGTCCGTGACACCATAAGCCGAATTGAGGTCATCGTCGTCATCGTCCTGGTCCAAGTCTGGGGGGGTATGGGGAACGGAGTTGGTCGAATTCATGCCACGAGAATAAATGGGGAAGGAGGGGCCAGGGCCCCAAAGCACGGCAATGATACGTGAAGGCCGATGCAAGGTGGCATTTGGGGGCGAACGAGGTGCCTGCACCACCCTGCGCTAGCAAGCCGCCCATTCTGTGCCGTACTTTGCCCTGTAAGGCACGAAAATTAGGTTTGAAAAGTACGGATTCCTTAGCTACTCCTGAAACCGGCACGCACCGCCACGCGGGTCAGGTTTGGGTTGTCGAAAGCGGACCCGAGGGGCCCGCGCTGCCCCGCCTGCCGCTGGCGTTCGAGTCGTTTCTTTACCTGCAGCCGGCCCACCAGGCTTTGCAGCCGGACGGCGGGCCGGTGCTCAGCTGCTACCTCGAAGACCTAGAGGCTGGCCGCACGGTGGCCCAACTGCACTTGGCGCTGGCGCCGGAGCAGGGCACGGCCCGCAGCCCCGCGCAGGCACCTTTCGGAGCCGTGCAGCTGGCCCCGGGCCTGAGCACCAGCCAAGTGCACGCCTTGTTGAATGAGGCTGATAAGGCCTTGCACCAGCGCGGCATTCATGCCCTTCACCTGCGCAGCTACCCCTTTGCCTACGACCCGGCCGGGGCCGCCGTGCTAGCCGAAACCCTGCGGCAGCGCCACTACCGCGTCACGCTGGCCGAGCAGAACTACCACCTCGACCCAAAGCGCACTTACGAAAGCAGCCTGCACCCTTCGGAGCGGCGCCGGCTGCAGAAGTGCCGCCGCCACGGCCTGCATTTCGAGCAGGAGCCGCCCTTTTTGCTGCCGGCTGCTTACGCGTTCATACAGGCCTGCCGGCAGGAGCGGGGGCAGGAGCTTTCGCTCCCGCTGGAGCGGGTGCAGGAGCTCTTTCGCCGTTTCCCACGCGAACATTTTCTGTTCTCAGTGCGCCAGCCAAACGGCGACTGGGCGGCTCTCACGGTGGCTATTCGGGTGCACGAGCAGGTGCTTTATAATTTCTATCCGGCCAGTCCGCTGCGTTGCAACGCCTTTAGCCCAGTGGTGATGCTTAATGAAGGCCTGCACGCCTTTGCCAAAGCCAGCGACATGCGCGTGCTCGACTTGGGTACTTCCACTCTTGACTCAGGGCCTAATGCTTCTTTGCTGCGCTTCAAGCGGCATCTGGGCGGCGTGGCCGGCTTGCGCCTGAGCTGGGAGAAGGAAATTGGTTGAAGGGAGCCAGGCAGGACGGACAGCTGCAACTAGCCGGCGCTGAGACCACCCGGCATGACGTTCTTTACGCCCGATAAATCCTTTCTCCTATTCCCTTCGTGACCTTTGGCTCCCTAACAACGCCCCCCACACAACCGCCTGCTCCAGCCCCGGTGTGGCGGAGCTTTGTGCGCGGGTCCTTGGGCGCAGGCGTGGCAGTGGGGGCCCGGGCGGCAGGTGCCCTGATTCTAAATAAGCTGTTTGCGGTGTATGCTCCAGCGGGTGGGCTCACCTTGTTTGCGCAGTTTCAGAGTCTAATGGCTCTGCTCACTACCTTACCCAGTGAGGGGGTGCAGGTGGGCCTAGTAAAGTACCTCGCGCCGCTACAGCCGGGCAGTGCCCGTTATCGCCTTTGGCTGGGCGCGGCTGCAGCTTTAAATGCTGCCGTCCTACTGCTTGGTGGCGCGGTGCTTGCAACTCAAGGCCTGTTAGGCTGGGGCTGGGGCAGCCTGGGCGTATTCATGACCGGTATTGCGTTGCTTACTGGCCAGGGCTTGATCGGTGCAGCACTCCTGGCGGCCGGCCGGCTGCGGGCCTATATAGGCTTGTCGGTAGCACTCGCGGTGCTGGGCACTGGCGTTGCGGCAACAGCCTTGTTGCGCCAGCTTCCCTTGCACATAGTAATGCTGTCGTATTTGCTGGCGCAGGGGCTCACGGTGCTACTCGCTCTGGGTCTGGCTGCGCGCGCCGGGCTGCTGCGGCACCTGCGGGCATCTGGCCCCATTAGCTTCGTGGCCCTGCGTCACCTCAGCCAATTTTTGCTAATGGCCGTGAGCACGCTGCTCTTTGGCAAAGCCGTGGACTATGTATTACGCGACTACTTACTCGCTACTTATGGAGCCGCCCGCACCGATTTGTGGCAGGTAGTAGCCAAGCTGTCCGACAACTACACCATGGTGTTTGCGGCTGTGATGAGCAGCGTGTTTTATCCGCGGTTGTCGGCACTGGCTGGTCAGCCTCGGGCCTCACGACACTACCTGTACGGAGTGTTGGGGCTGCTGGCGCCCGTGCTGGCAGTGGGACTGTGGCTGATATTTGCCTGTCGCGACTGGCTACTGCCATTGCTATTTGCCCCCCAGCAACTGGGTGCTCGCGATTTCCTGGCGCCCCAGCTAATTGGTGACTGGGCCAAGTTTCTGAGTTGGGTATTCCTTTTTCAACTCAAAGTAAAGGCCCGTACCGGAACTTACATCGCCGTGCAAGGCTGCGCTGCTCTTGTTTTTGCCGCCCTGCTTGCGGTGTTGCTGCCTAGGTTTGGCCTCGAGGGCGCAGTACTTGCCCACGCTGCTTGTTACGGCTTGCAGCTAGTGGCCTGCGTGGCTTTTCAGGCCAGAATGAAGAACGGAAAGTGAAGAGCCAAGGGCTTTTTTTTGCTTCATTTGCTGCTGTAGTATCATGCCCAATATTCCCTTTTCCATGCCAGTAGCTTCGGCGGGTGCGGCCACGGTCACCATTGTGGCGCTATGCCACAACCACGCCCCCTTCCTGCGAGAGGCGCTGGATTCCATTCTCAGCCAGACGTATCCGCACCTGGAAGTTTGGCTCGTGGACGATGCCAGCACCGACGGCAGCCCCGACATTCTGCGTGAATACGCGGCTCAGCATCTGGAGTGGCACCTATTGCTGCTCCCCCAAAACGTAGGGAATTGCCGGGCCTTCAACACCGCCTTTTGGCAAAGCCACGGCGAGTTTGTTATCGATTTTGCCACCGACGACGTGCTGCTGCCCGAACGGGTAGCGCAGCAAGTTGCCGCCTTTAAGGCCACCGATTCCCAGGTTGGCGTAGTGTATACCAACGCCGAACTAATTACCGAAGACGGCACCTTGCTGGGCCAGCACCACCGGCCCGGTACTGGTCGCGCGCTCACGCCGGCTCCAGCCAGCGGTTGGGTTTTTGCCGATGTATTGCGGCGCTACTTCATCAGCACGCCTACTATGATGATGCGCCGTGCTTGCTTGGCTGAGTTGAACGGCTACGACGAAACGCTGGCCTACGAGGACTTCGACTTCTGGGTGCGAGCCAGCCGCAATTGGCAGTTTCTGTACCTCGACGCCGTGACCACCCGCAAGCGCAAGCACCCGCGCAGCATGAGCAGCCGCGCCTACCAGCAGCACGACCCATACCTGGCTTCCACCATTCGCGTGTGCGAAAAAGCCCTGGCCCAAGTGCGCACTGCCGATGAGCGCCAGGCCTTGGCCACGCGTGCACGCTGGGAAATGCGCCAGGCTATGCGCCGCCACCGCTTTGCCGAGGCACAATTGCTTTTCAACATCTTGCGCCACACGAGCCGCCCCGCGCTGCTGGACCTAACTTTGGCTGCCGCAAGTCGCGTGGCGCTGCAATTTTCCCGGAATGCTTGAGGAGCTTATTTTCAAGGGGATTTTGCTCGTGATTTTTTTATCTATCGGCTTTTTCTAAGCCTTCCCGCTCCCGAGGTTTCAAAGCCGGGAGCCAAACATTGCTGCCACCGTGCCAAGCCATTCTCGTTTAGCTGTTCTGGGCCGCGTGGTGGTACTACCGTTGGCGCTGGTGCTGGCCACGGTGGCTACCCTGGGCAGCTACTACGAAACCAGCGACGATACCTCGTTTGCCTGGCTATTCTCGGGGGTGTTGGCGCTGAAGCCGGTGGTCTCGCTGCCGCTGTTTTTCCACGGCTACGGGCACGCGCTGGCTGCTGCCTACACGGCTGCGCCCCACGTGCCGTGGCTGGGGCTGCTGACTGCAAGCTTATTGGCAGTGGCCACCACGCTCACCTTTGCGGTGCTCGATAAGCTGCTGCGGCCTTACCTAAAGCCGAGGGCGTTGGTGCTGGCATTGGTGGCCTTCTATTTTCTGGCTTGGCTCGAGCATTGGTTGTGGTTTAGCCACGTCCGAGTGAGCATTCTGCTGGCCGGCGCGGTGCTGTTGTTTGTAGCGCAGCGGCCCGCCAATCGCAGCGCACTTATGCTGGGGGTGGCCGGGATAGGCGCCGCCTGGCTCATACGCCCCAGCCTTGCGTTGTTCGGGTTTGGCCTGTCTGTGCCGGCGGCGCTGCTCCTAGCTGACAACTGGCGGCGTCTGGTGCCAATCCTTTGCACCGCGGCACTAGGTTTGGGCCTAGCCACAGTGATGTTAAGCGCCCTGCAAACCGATGCCGAATCGCAGATGCGGCAGCGTGACAACTACCTGGCCCGCATCCTCGATTTTGACCAGCTGCGCCCCGTGCCGCGCACTACCGCCGACAGCCTTGGCACAGCCGCCGTAGAGCAGTGGCTGCTGGGCGACGCTACGCTGGTAAACACTGCGTTTGTGCAGCGAGCCTATAAGTTTAATTCAACTGATTTTTTGGGTCGAACGCTGCCGGCCAAGCTGCGGCTGCGGGCGGGGCTGGTGGCGCGCGATTATTTTCCCATACTGTTGGCACTGGCTGCAATCATATTCGGGGTGCTGCGCCAGAGACAGGCGACTACTGGTTTTTGGCTAACTCAAATCGGGTTTGGAGGGATACTTTTTGTCTTTGCTGGGTTGCTCAAACTGCCGCCTCGAATAGCCTTGCCCATTTTTGATTTTTGGTTGATAACCAACCTGGTTTTCTGGTGCCGAGCAGTTCACTTTCTTGCTTCAGATGGTGCAAAATCCACCCAAGATAACCTCACCCAAAAAGCTGATTTTTTCCTGCCAAAGTCGCTAGCTTCTCGCTGGGTAGGAGCGGGGCTCGCCGTGCTGATTGTGGCACTTTACGGAGTAAAAAATTTGCACCGATACCAAGTACTACAAAAGGAGCAAAAACAACACGAGTTAGCGTTGCGTGAGATTGCAGAAAACTCTTTGCCCGTGGGCAACCGAGCGCGCATTCGGGTGTTGGCTGGTACTAGTGATTTACTGAAAAGTTTATCTCCATTTAAAACCTATTCTCTTGGGCCGGGGCCCGTTGTGATGCTCTCGGGATGGCAGTCGCATGACCCCTCGCAGGCGCATCTTTTTCAGGCACTTGGTGGTACTCCGCAATCCATAGCCAGCCTGCGTCAAATAGCGCGCAATGCTCCTAATACCCAGTGGCTGCTGACCGGCGAATCTGCCTACTGGCTAAACCGTCGTTTTTACTTTGATGCAGGCGGGCAACCGGCACTCATACTCGTGCCCGTGCGGGCGCTGGCGGCCGACACTTCCCTGCATTATTATCGCGTCGTGATTCGTTGAGAAATCAAGCTCGACTACCCACGGCCCGCGGCTTGCGTAAACCTAGGCAGTAGGATAGAAATTCTGCATTCCAGTAATGCCATAATTTTATACCCAAGCCAGTGCTCTCACCGCGGACCTTTGCCCCGGCAAAAGCGGTTCTTCTTACATTATTCACGCTTACCTGCCCCATCTTATGCTCTCTTCCACCATGACTTCCCGCGCCGAAGTTCTCCAACACATGGAGGGCTTTTTGAAAGACAACATGAGCTCCTTCCTCAAGAGTGTGGAAGACAGCTGGCAGCCCGCCGACTTCCTGCCCGACTCGCGCCTCGATTCGTTTTTTGACCAGGTAAAAGAGCTGCGTGAAAAGGCCGGAAGCCTGAGCTACGACCTGCTAGCCGTGCTCATCGGCGACACCATCACCGAGGAAGCCCTGCCGAACTACGAAGCCTGGTTCCACGAGCTCGACGACCTGAACCGCGACCCTGACAACGGCTGGGCCCAGTGGATTCGGGGCTGGACCGCCGAAGAAAACCGCCACGGCGATTTGCTCAACCGCTACCTCTACCTCTCGGGCCGCGTGAACATGCGCGAGTTTGAAGTGAGCACCCAGTACCTCATCAACGACGGCTTCGACCTCGGCACCGCGCACGACCCGTACCGCGCTTTCGTGTACACCAGCTACCAGGAGCAGGCCACCAACATTTCGCACCGCCGCGTGGGCCAGCTGGCCCGCACCGCCGGCGAAGACCAGCTCTCAAAAATCTGCGGCATGATTGCCGGCGATGAGAACCGCCACGCCCGCGTCTACAAGACGTTTGTAAGCAAAATTTTCGAAGTCGACCCCAGCGAAATGATGCTGGCCTTCGAAGACATGATGCGCAAGAAAATTGTGATGCCCGCTCACTACATGCGCGAAATGGGCATTGAAATGGGCAAGACCTTCGGCCACTTCACCGACGCCGCTCAGCGCATCGGCGTGTACACCAGCTCCGACTACACCGACATCCTCGACTCCCTCATCAAGGACTGGAAAATCGAGCACATCACCGACCTCAACGGCCAGGCTGAAAAGGCCCGTGACTACATCATGGCCCTGCCCAACCGCCTGCGCCGCGTAGCCGACCGTATGCCCGTGCCCAAGCTCGAATACAAGTTCAAGTGGATTAGCTAAGTCATTTAACAGTTAGCATTTAACAATTAACAGCCGTTCCGACTGGCCAGATGGCGCAGTTAGAACGGCTGTTAATTGTTAAATGCTAACTGTTAAATGACTTTCACGCCTTTCCAGAACGCCACGCGGCCTTTAATTTCCTGGGCGGCGTCTTTGGGCTCGGGGTAGTACCAGGCGGCATCTTTGTTTTGCTCGCCGTTCACACGCAGGGAGTAGTAGCTGGCTTGGCCTTTCCAGGGGCAGGAGGTGTGGGCAATGCTGTCCTCGAAAAACTCTCTCTTGATAGAGTCGGCGGGGAAGTAGTGGTTGTTTTCGACCACTACCGTGTCGTTGCTCTCTGCCACGACGGTGTTGTTCCAAATAGCTTTCATGGGGTTTGTACGAAGTATGGGCTTGGTTATGAAGGGGTGCTATGCTGTGTAAGCCACGTGGCATGCCAAAGCGTAGCACACAAGCTGCACAATTGAACATTGCCCCCCTCACTGTTGTTTTCGGGCACAGCAACCGGCCAATAAGTACCGCTATTATAAGCCCGGGCATTGTTACTTGCTACCCGATAACTGTTCACTGATATTATGGCCGTTGGCTTCCGATTCCGCGATTTTGTTCCCGAAGACCAGCCCGAAAAGGGCTTTGAGTCGCTATTCAAGCTGTTTATGCAGCTGGTTACCATCACCTCTGGCGACGTGGGCGAGGCCCTGCAGTGGCTCAATGAGCTCGACAAGCAGTACGGCCTCACCGACGACAACTACGGCATGGGCAATTTCATCGATGACCTGAAGAAGAAGGGTTACATCGATGAAAACGAGCAGGAGAAGGGCGAGTTTAAGATTACCCCCAAAACCGAGCAGGGCATCCGCAAATCGGCGCTGGAAGAGATTTTCGGCAAGCTGAAAAAAAGCAGCACCGGCAACCACCGCACGCCCCACACCGGGCAGGGCGACGAGCAAAGCACCGACCTGCGCGAGTTCCGGTTCGGCGACTCGCTGGAGTCTATCCAGATGACGGAGTCCATCCGCAACGCCCAGCTCAACCACGGCATGGAAGGCGACAACTTCATGCTGACCGAGGGCGACCTGGAAGTGCGCGAAAACGAGCACAAAAGCCAGACCAGTACCGTCCTGATGATAGACATCTCGCACTCCATGATTCTCTACGGCGAAGACCGCATCACGCCGGCCAAGAAAGTGGCCATGGCCCTGGCCGAGCTGGTGAAGCAGAAGTACCCCAAGGACTTCCTCGACGTCATCGTGTTCGGCAACGACGCCTGGCAGATTGAGGTGAAGGACTTGCCGTACCTGCAGGTGGGCCCTTACCACACCAACACCGTGGCTGGCCTGGAATTGGCCATGGACCTGCTCCGCAAGCGCAAGACGCCCAACAAGCAGATTTTCATGATTACCGACGGCAAGCCTACTTGCCTAAAAGAAGGCAACGGCTACTACAAAAACTCTTTTGGCCTCGACCGCAAGGTGGTGAACAAGACGCTGAACTTGGCTGCGGCCGCGCGCCGCGTGAAAATCCCCATCACCACGTTCATGATTACCTCCGACCCCTATTTGCAGAAGTTCGTGGAGGAATTCACGGAGGTGAACCAGGGCAAGGCTTACTACTCGGGCCTGAAAGGTTTGGGCCACTTGGTGTTTGAAGACTACAAGAAAAACCGCCGCAAAACCTTATAGGCCCGCCGCGAGCCACCGGCTCAGCGAGTTAATCCGAAAGCAATGGTGTGCTAGCGCACCGCAACTACGCCATCCTCCGGGGTGGCGTTTTTGATTTTGGGAACGGTCTGCAGGTAGGCGTATAGGGCGTGGACTTCCTCATCGGTCAGGCGCGAATACTTGGGCATGGGGTAGGCCAGCGGGCCGTGGGGCGTCATGCCGAACTTTACGGCCTGGGCAAATTGTGCTTCCGTCCAGTCGCCAATGCCGGTTTCGGGCTCGCTGGTGATGTTGCGCGAGAGCACCGTCTCGCCTTGCATATTCAGCAGCGCATTGCCGCCGCCCAGGTAGCCCTCGGACCGGGCGGGCTCTAGCGAATTGTTGGTTCCGAAATCTTTGGAGTGGCACTCGTAGCACTTGTAGCGGCCCACCACCAAGTAGTTGCCGTAGGCTACGGCGTTGGTGGCTGGCGGGGCAGCAATGGGGGCCGTGGGAGCGGGCGTGGGCTTCATCACGGTGTTGGTGAGGGCTTTCAGCAGGAAGGAGGGCTCTTGCGCGTGCGAGGGCGTGGGGGTTGCGCGCACCAGAGCATTGTCGGAGCGCAGAAAGGCTACTACGCTGGCCATGTCCTCGTCCGACATATGCACGAAGTTGGGCATGATGACGCGGAAGCGGCCGTTGGGGCCCACGCCGGTGCGCAGCAGGCTCACTAGTTGCGCATCGCTCCAGTTGCCGATGCCGTGGGTTTTGTCCTGCGTGATGTTAGCGGAATAGACTTTGCCGAAATCAGGCGTCAGGTCCATTAACTGCTGCCCCGACAGCGAGTTGGTCTTGGCGTTGCGGTGGCAGTCGGCGCAGGACGCCAGCACGAGCTTTTCGCCCAGCTCAACCCGGCCCGGCGTGGCTTCTATTGCCGCCAAAGGCGCCGGCTGTAGGTCGTAGTTGGGAATGCCCCGCGCCGCAACATACGTGGCAAAACCAGCCACGGCGAGCACCAGCAGCCCCACCACATATCCCAGGATGCGTAAACTTTTCTTCATGACGTTGCAGAATACAGGTTAATAAGAGATGAGTCAGCGGCCAAAGCTTGATATGAATTTACTGGTTTGTTTTTGGATATAATCATCTTGGCCTCCCTATTATTGGGGAGGTTTGGCAGTAGTGCCTTAATTGCATCAAACCGTGTGTTACTGCCTTCACGGGTATCGACACCCCTGGCCAAGCCCACTGGACGCTGTTGCCGGCTCCCGAAACCTCCTTGAGCCTATTACCTGAACCTGAGTGCGCCTTTCACGGTTAAAGACCTTGGGAAGCCAGTTTCCCACCAACTCCCTTTATGAAGCACGAAACCATCCGAACCCTAGGCCAGCTTCGCGCCAGCGGTTATAAGTCCCGTAGCGTGAAAGCCGAACTCCGGGAAAACCTGATTACCAAGCTCAAAAACAAAGAGGAAGTATTCCCCGGCATTTTCGGCTACGACGAAACCGTGATTCCGGACCTGCAGCGCGCCATTCTGGCCGGGCACCACATCAACCTGCTCGGCCTGCGCGGCCAGGCCAAAACCCGCATTGCCCGCCTGCTCATCAACCTACTCGACGAGTACATGCCCGTAGTGGCCGGTGCTGAGCTCAACGACGACCCGCTGCAGCCGCTGTCCGTTTTTGCTAAAAACCTCATTGCCGAACACGGCGACGACACGCCCGTAGCGTGGATGCACCGCGACGACCGCTACACTGAGAAGCTGGCTACGCCCGACGTGTCGGTAGCTGACCTCATTGGCGACGCCGACCCCATCAAAGCCGCTACCCTCAAGCTGCCTTATTCCGACGAGCGGGTGATTCACTTCGGCCTGATTCCCCGGGCGCATCGCGGCATTTTCGTGATTAACGAATTGCCCGACTTACAGGCCCGCATTCAGGTGTCGCTGTTCAACATCCTGCAGGAAGGCGACATCCAGATTCGCGGTTTCAAGGTGCGGCTGCCACTCGATATCCAGTTCGTATTCACGGCCAACCCCGAGGACTACACCAACCGCGGCAGCATCGTGACGCCGCTCAAGGACCGGATTGACGCGCAGATTATCACGCACTACCCCAAGAGCATCGAAATTGGCAAGCGCATCACCAAGCAGGAAGCCCGCATCAAGGACGAGCAGAAAGGCATGGTGACCAGCAACGAAGTGGTGCATGACCTGGTGGAGCAAGTGGCAGTGGAAGCCCGCGGCTCCGAGTTTGTGGATGCCAAGTCGGGCGTGTCGGCCCGCCTCACCATCTCGGCCTACGAGCAGGTAATTGCCGGGGCCGAGCGCCGCGCTCTGGTCAATGGCGAGAAGAACACCTACGTTCGCATCGGCGACTTCATCTCGGCCGTGCCCGCCATCACGGGCAAGGTAGAGCTGGTGTACGAAGGCGAGCAGGAGGGAGCCGGCATTGTGGCCGAGAAGCTCATGGGCAAAGCCGTTCGCACGCTGTTCCTGCAGTTCTTCCCCGACCCCGACAAGTCCAAAAAGCTCAAAAACCGCCCTTCGCCCTACAAAACGGTGCAGGAGTGGTTTGGTAACGGCAACACGCTGGACCTGTTGCACGACACCAGTGTCGAGGACTACCGCAAAGCCTTGGACCAAGTGCCCGGCCTGCGCGACATCGTGACCGAGTTGCACCCCAAGGAAACGCCCGAGCACACTTACTTCCTGATGGAGTTCCTGCTGCACGGCCTTGCCGAGCACAGCCTGATTTCGCGCAATCGCCTCACGTCGGGCGCGCAGTTCAAGGACCTATTGTCGTCGATGTTCACTATGCCAACCTTTGGCGAAGACGACGACGAGGAAGAGGACGAGAAGCCGCGCCGCCGGCGCTAAGTCGCAAAGGGCCACGCGTTATGTAAACGCGTGGCCTAAGATGTACACCGAAAAATTGTAACAAGAAAGCCCGCTAATCAGTGGGCTTTTTTGTTGCATAGCTTAAAGAATACCGGGGGTTGTAGACTCGGCTTTCCTGAATATAAGGCTTTGTCCAACAGCAGAGTATTATAAGTTTATTTCCGGGCGGTGTGCACGATTTTCATGCTGACATCAGTAGTCTAGATAGAAGCCAGTATTGTAGTTTTGACGCCACGCTTTTCCCCTATGTCCCCTTCGTCTACTTTTCAATTCGACTACTGCCCCGACCTTGATGTATTCACGGCGCGCTGGCTAACCTCTCATTCCAATAGTACTGAGCGGGCCGAGTATGAGGCAGTGCTGCAGGCCCCCGAAGCGCAGGGCACGCCTTATTGGCTGTTTGATGTGCGCCGCCGTCCCACTACCACTGCCGAGGCCGCCCACTGGGTTACTACCAACTGGCTGCCCCGTGCAGCCGCGCTGGTGCGCCCGGCCAACCTGCGGCTGGCGTTCCTGGTGGCGCCCGTCCGAGCCGACCACCTGCGCGCCGACGACGACCTGCGCGATATTATGGCGGCCGCTTACGCCCCCATTCATCCCTTTGAGCTCCGCACCTTCACCGACGAAGCCGCGGCTGTGGGCTGGCTGCAAGGGCAAATAAGTTAGGCGGCGATTGGCCGCGCAACTGCCTGTCTGCAGAGGCGCAAAACGGGGTTTTCTGAAGCTTTTATTTAGCTGGGAGCGTGCCTTCGCCCAGCCATCGTGCCACCGGGTAGCGGTTGAAGCCCGCCTCGTGGTGCGGCGAGTTTAAATACACCCATTCCAGCTGAGCGGCGCCGTTGCCAGCAAAGGCCGCGTCCTGCTTCTTCAGTTTCTCCAGCCGTTCGCGCAGCTGGGGGTCGCGGCGTAGCAGGTCGGCGGCCAGGTCTTCGAACACGTAGTCCGAGAAATGCTCTTTTTGCTGTAGCACGCTGTCGAAAAATCCCCAGGCAAAGAAGGAGTCCGTTGCCTGGGGCTCCAGCGTTTCGACGAGGTAGCGGATGGGAGCCTTGTCATTCAGGTACACCAGCAGGTCGCCTTTGTGGTAGGCCACGGTTTCCGTCACGGGTCGCACTTTCACCTGGGTGTGGAGGTAGTGGCCCTCATAAGCCCGCGGGCTGGTTTTGTAGTCCTCCAGGTAATACACCTCCACTGGCACGGTTACATCTTGCTTCAAGGGCACAAGCGTGGCCCCGTTGCGGCGCAGGATGTCGGCCACTTCGCCCCATGCCTGCGGAATAAGGTACGCATTGGGCCGGCGGGCTGTGGTAGTGGCTTTGTAAGTATTGAAATGCTTCACGGGCCGGGTGTAGGGCGCGGCGCGGTCGTAGTACAGGCGCGGCTGGCCGCTTACTTCGCTGGGCTTGGTTTTGCCTTCGTAGCCACGGAACTGCACGGTTTCGTGCTGGCTTTCGTCGAGGGCCCAGGCCAGTGGGAACGTGGTTTGGGCCGCCAGGGCCGTGCTGGCCGCGGCCCGCGCTGCGGCCAGGGCCGCCGATTGCTGGCCCACGGTTTCCAGCATGGTTTGCAGGAAGTCGTAGGTTGAATGTACGCGGGGCGCGAAGGCCTTAAGCATGTGGGTCTCGGGCATAAAGCCGATGGTGTTGAACAGCGCCGCATAACCCGTGGAGTAGCGCGGCGTTTCCAGGAAAGCTCGCAGGCCGCTTTCGGGCGTTTGGCCCTCAAAGTCGACGTAGGGCGTCATGGGCCACTTTTTCTTTTCCATGCCTCTGTACAGGGCTGGCAGCAGCTGCCCTTGCAGATAGGCGCCCAGCGCCGGGGCCAGCTTGCTGTGCTGGGTGGCAATGAGCGTCATGGTGTACTGGTAGTCGGCGCCGTTGGAGGTGTGGGTTTCGACGAAAATATCAGGCTGCCACTTCTGAAACAGCGCCGCAAACGAGCGGGCATTGCGTGAGTCCTGCTTGATGTAGTCACGGTTCAGGTCGAGGTGGCGGGCGTTGCCGCGGAAGCCGTAGGCCGCGGGTCCGTTCTGGTTTACCCGGGTGGTAGAGTTACGGTTGAGCATGCCGTCCACGTTGTATACAGGCACCAGCACTATCGTCACGCCGTCGAGCAGCTTCCGGAGCTTGGGCTGCTGCACCAGGTCGCGAGCCAGCATCATGCTGGCGTCGATGCCTTCGGGTTCGCCGGGGTGAATACCATTCTGAATGAAGAGCACACGGCGGTTCTTTTGCCGGGTGCTGGTGGGGTCGGCGTCGCCATCGGATGAAAGCACCACCTCTTGCAGCGGCTGGCCCGAATCAGTAGGGCCAGCTTCGGCCATGTGCAGTTGTTTGGGGTACGCGGCCGTCAGTTTTTGATAATAGGCAACACACTCGGCGTAAGTGGCCGTGGTGTTGCCCCCGCCAGCCTCAAACGGAGTGCGCCATTCCGGAGCAGGGGCGGGTGGGGTAGGAGAGAGGGCCATCAGCGAAGCAAAAAGAATTAGAAGCATGGGTGCAAAAGAACACACTCCCCTCCTTATCAAGGAGGGGACGCCGCCGCGCTAGCAGTGGCTGGGGTGGTTGTGCCGTCCGCGCTGCGAGTACGGGTCGCGCATGTCTAGTTATATAAGCCATTCCCCAATTCAGTAAGCCTGACAACCCCCGTCCACGCAAAAGCGCAAACACCCCAGCCTCATCAAGGAAGATAATTCTTAGCTCCTGCTCCTTACAAACTACCGCAACCGGCTGCCATACAGCCGCTCATCGAGGCTATACCGGCCCGGGCCAGCAAAAATCAGCCCCAGAAACACAAATGCCGATTCCAGCGAGTGCGAGTAGCCGCTAAACCCGTCGCCCTTGCTCACGTGCATCACAGTGGCCATTATCATGGTAAAGAGCAATCCCAGGCACGCTAGCCGGAACCACAGCCCCAGGGCCAGCAGTAGCCCGCCGCCAAACTCAGCTATCGCCGCCAGAAAACCCCAAAATGCCGGCGCGAAGCCCAGCCCCACCGTGTCCATAACGCCGCCTACGCCCGCCCATGCCGCGGGACCGCCCACCAGCTTAGGGTAACCATGCACCATAAACATGACGCCGATGCCGACGCGCAACAGCAATAAACCCAGGTCGTGGTAACGGTAGCGGTTGGTAAGCTTCATGGAGGCTAAAGAAGGTGAATGATGATTTGAGAGCCCTAATTACGCAAGCGCGGCCAAAACGAAGCCGCGAGGGCAGCGAAACAATTCGGGGCGGAAAGCGGTAGGCGAGGAGCCTACCTTTGTGTCCGGCTTCAACTTCGTCCCTACTTTCCTTCGCTTTCATGACAGCTTCTCGCCCGCTTATTCTGGTTTCCAACGACGATGGTATCACCGCTCCCGGCATTCGCCACCTGGTCAGCATTGTACAGGCCCTGGGCGCCGAAGTTGTGGTAGTAGCCCCCGATTCGCCGCAGTCGGGCATGGGGCACGCAATCACCATCGGCGAGCCGCTGCGCATCGAGAAAAACCCGGTTTTTGGACCCGATGTGGAAGCCTACCAGTGCTCGGGCACCCCGGCCGACTGCGTGAAAATTGCCAAGCACCACATCCTGAAGGACCGCACGCCCGATTTGGTGGTTTCGGGCATCAACCACGGGTCCAATGCCTCGGTAAACGTGCTGTATTCGGGCACGATGTCGGCAGCTATTGAAGCTGCGATTGAAGGGTTGCCGTCCATTGGCTTTTCGCTGTGCGAATACGGCGTGCAGGCCGATTTCTCGCACGTAGCCGAGTGGGTCACCCAGATTTGCCGCCATGCCCTCGACCAAGGCATCCCCGCCGGAACGGCCCTGAACGTGAACATTCCCAAAAACTCGCCCCAAGGAATTGCGGGCATTCGCTTAGCGCGGCAGGCGCAAGGCAAGTGGCAGGAAGAGTTCGATGAGCGCCAGGACCCGTACCGCCGCCCGTACTTCTGGCTGATTGGCTCGTTCGTAAACCTAGACCACGGCACCGACACCGACGAGTGGGCCCTGGCCAATAATTACCTGTCGGTAGTGCCCTGCCAGTTCGACCTCACTGCCTACCGTGGCCTCGAAACCATGAGCGCCGCCTGGGGCATGCCCCTGCCCGAAGCCAACGCCGTGGCCAACCCGCCGCAGCCCGTGTCGTCGGAAGACTACGGCCCGGCCAACCCCTAGGCCTGCAACGCGCCGCTTGGTTTTTCGACCTTGCGATAATTTCACTTAGTTCGGCTTGCTCATGCGTACTCTTGGTTTTAGTTGGATATTTTTTCTGGTCGGTCTGCTGGCCGTCGCTGCGGCCGTGCCCGCGGCCAAACCACCCGTCACTAAGGTTTACATCGTGCGCCACGCCGAGAAAGACCTGACCCCCGGCCTGGCCGACCCCTTGCTCACGCCCGCCGGTGAAGCCCGTGCCCGTGCCCTGCACCAGCAGCTGCGCCGCGCCAAGCCCGCCGCGCTCTTTACCACCGACACCAAGCGCACCCGCGCCACGCTGGCGCCCCTGGCCGAAGCCACCAAGCTCACGCCACAGGTGTACGACCCCCGCCAGCAAGCCACGCTGGCCGAGCAAATCCGGCGAGACTACGCGGGCAAAACCGTGGTGGTAGTGGGCCATTCCAACACCTTGCTGCCGCTGGTAGCCGCCCTGGGAGCCCAAGCGCCGCTCAGCGAAATCAAAGACGAGGAGTATAGTTACTTGTTTGAGGTTCGTATTGAGGGCAACGGCACGCCCACAGTGAAGATGACACAATACGGCGCACGCTAAATGCGGACTTCATAGAATGAGACGCTTAATAAATTGCTAATCAGCTTATGGCTGGGCTGTTTTCAAAGTAGCGATTTAAGTTATACTCGTTGCCGTTATGTGGCGTTCGGATACGATTTTGATTTCGAACTCGTGATGCTGTCTACGCCAACAAGCGCTAGCTGCGCAGGGCCGCGTACTTTCGTGTCAAGCCCCTTGTTTGGAGCATCAACTTTTACTCTATGAATCGTATCAATTCTGCCGCTTGGGGTCGCCGTTCTGCCCTGGCAGCCTTGGCCGTGCTGGCTGGCCTGGCGCCGGCTCAGGCGCAGCGTGCCACTAAAACGACCAAAGCGAGCACCGAAAAAGCCGTTGCCACCAACCGGGTGGACCAAGCCGACTCCCTGGCCCTCCGCAAAATTTTTGATGAGGCCCTGCTGCGCGGCCAGAGCTACGAAAACCTGCGCTACCTCACCGGCACCATTGGGGGCCGGTTGGCGGGCTCACCGCAGGCCCAGCAGGCTGTGGAGTGGGGCAAGCTCACCATGGAAAAAGCCGGCTTCGAACGGGTTTACCTGCAGGAGGTGATGGTGCCGCACTGGGTGCGCGGACCCAGAGAGCGAGGCGAAATTGTGGGAAATAAAGACAAAAGCATCAAGGTGGCGGTGTGCGCCCTGGGCGGCTCGGTGGGCACCGACGGCAAATTGAAGGCCGGGGTAGTAGAAGTGAAAAGCTTCGACGAATTGCGGAGCCTACCCGACGCCGCTGTAAAGGGCAAGTTCGTATTCTTCAACCGCCCCTTCGACGATGCCCTCATTGAACCCGGCATGGCCTACGGCCGGGCCGGCGACCAGCGCCGCAGCGGAGCCATTGAGGCCGCCAAGCGCGGGGCCGTGGGCGCGTTGGTACGTTCGCTTACCAGCGCCCGCGACGACAACCCGCACACCGGCATGATGGCCTACGACCCTGCCGTGCCCAAAGTGCCCGGGGCAGCCCTCAGCACCCTGGCCGCCGAACGCCTGAGCTTGCTGCTCAAAGCCAGCCCCGACCTGCAGTTTGAGTTGGAAATGGCCTGCAAGACCCTGCCCGATGAAAAAAGCTTCAACGTGGTGGGGGAAATTAAGGGCTCAAAGCTGCCTAATGAAATTATCACCGTGGGCGGCCACCTCGACTCCTGGGACCTTTCTGAAGGTGCCCACGACGACGGAACAGGCGTGGTTCAGAGCATGGAAGCCCTGCGTCTGCTACGCGCTACTGGTTTTAAACCCGAGCGCACCGTGCGCGCCGTGCTCTTCATGAACGAGGAAAATGGCAACCGCGGTGGCATTGAATACGCCCGGCTGGCAGCCGCAAACAACGAGAACCACCTCGCGGCCATCGAGTCGGATGGAGGAGGCTTCACGCCCCGCGGCTTTAACGTAGAGGCCGAGCCGGCCGTGGTGGCCAAGCTGGCCAAGTGGGGCCCGCTGCTACGCCCCTACCATGCCTCCAGCATCACGGTAGGGCACGGTGGCACCGACATTGGCCCGTTAAAGGAAGCCGTAAAGCCCAAAGCACTTATTGGCTACGACTGCGACTCCCAGCGCTACTTCGACATTCACCACACCGCCGCCGACACCTTCGATAAAGTGAACCGCCGCGAATTGGAGCTGGGCGGCGCCAGCATGGCCTCGCTCATCTACCTGCTCAGCAAGTACGGGTTGTAGCAGCTTGCGGCTGGCAACAACAGGGCTGCAAGGCTTGTTTTGGGACTTCTGGTACGCCGCGAAAGCTGAGAACCGCCAGAAGAACCAGCGGCTTATTAGCAATCGCGAGAACGGTTAGGAGTAAGGTTTTAGCGAAATATTCAGAATTTTGAACAACTATTGGCTGTGCATACTGTGGGGGCTGGGGCTGCTGCCAGGCTTGGCAACGCAGGCCACTGCGCAAAGCAGTGGCAGCCATGCCGCCCAAACGGCCCGCTACTGGGTGAGGCTAAGTGACAAGAACGGCGTCCGGTTCGACCCGGTCCGCTACTTCACTCCCCAGGCTCAGGCGCGGCGCGCGCGCCAGCACCTCCCGGCCTACGAGGTTAGCGACCTGCCGGTGCGTGCCGATTATCTGGCTGGTGTAACAGCTACGGTCGATACTGTGACGCTAATCAGCCGCTGGTTCAATGCCGTGGCGTGCCGGGCCACACCAGCGCAAGCGACCAAGCTGCGCACCTTGCCCGGGGTGACGGCAGTAGAGGCTTGGCCCCAGGCCGCTGGCTCGGTGGCATCGCGCCGGCTGGGAGGCTTGGCAGAGCATCAACCAGTGGTGCCGCCGACCAAACCTATCTCGGCCAATGACTACTTACTGGCCCGCCGCCAAACGGCTCACCTCGACGGCGCGGCCCTGCGCACCGATGGCCTGGATGGCCGCGGGCTCCGCATTGCAGTGTTCGACGTTGGCTTCCGCGGCCTGCCCGAACACCCCGCCTTTCAGGAGCTGGTGAAGAGCAAGCGCATCGTGGCCACCCATGATTTCTTGAAAAATCGCGAAGACGTTTACCAAACCGGCAGCCATGGCATCGAGGTGATGGGCTGCCTTGCTGGCCGCTTGCCTGCTGGCCTGGGCGGTGTGCCCGGCCCGGCCTTGGGCCTGGCGCCTGCGGCCGAGTATCTGCTGGCCCGCACCGAGCAGCTGGGCCGGGAGCGTTACGCCGAAGAAGAAGCCTGGCTGGCCGCCGTGGAATGGGCCGACAAGTTGGGGGTTGATATTATCAATTCCTCGCTGGCCTACACCGAGCAGCGCTATTTTCCGGAACAGATGAACGGCCGCCGCAGCCTCATTTCCCGCGCGGCCAACCTGGCCGCCCGCAAAGGCATATTGGTGGTGAGTGCTGCCGGCAACGACGGCGACAACGACTGGGTACGTATCGGCACGCCCGCCGATGCCGACTCCGTACTGGCCATTGGCGGGCTCGACCCCGAAACGGGCTTGCATGCCGAATTCAGCTCCTATGGCCCGACCGCCGACCGCCGCGCCAAACCCAACCTGGCGGCCTTTGGCATAGTGCTCACCACCACGCCCAAGGGTTACGAGCGGCTGGAGGGTACCTCGTTTTCGGCGCCGCTGGTGGCAGGGTTTGCCGCGTGCCTCTGGCAAAAGAACCGCCAGCTGACGGCCATGCAACTGTTTAAGGGCATGGAAAAATCGGCTGAGCTTTTCCCTTATTTCGATTATGCCCACGGGTATGGGCGGCCGCGCTACCAGCATTTTGCCCCCAAGCCCGCTCTCAAGCCGGCCGTTGCGCTCACGCCTACTTTCGATTTTGTGCCGCACGACAGCCTAATTGCCATTGTCATTCGCTCCGAAGCCGCCTTGCGCCCCGCCGAGATGCTTCCGTTGATGGTGGAGCAGGGCGAAGCTGCGGCCCAGGTAGCCGCGGAGCTAACCGACCCCAAGGCCTCGGCCGCAACCCCTGTGCCACCCGTGGGCCGCGAGCAGCCGGCCCCGGGCGGCAGCCCGCCCCTGGCTCCTTTGCCTGAGCCGCACTACCCGGCCTATCTGTATTGGAACCTGGCCGACCGCCGCGGCGTGCTCCGCCGCTACGAGACCCGCGCTGTGACCCAGCGCTTGGTGGTGCAAGTGCCGCGCCGCCTGCTGCAGAGCGGCGATGTGCTAAAGGTGTACTTTAAAGGCTATACCGGGACGTATTCGGAATAATGAATTCATACACAGCTACTCCCAGCCTTTATTCTCGCTGCGTGCGTTTGCCCAAAAAGCTGGCTGGTGTTATTCTGGCTGCCGCTGGTTTGGCCACGTTGCCCCAACTGGCTGCCGCCCAACAAGTGCTGGTGCAAGCCAACGTAGCCGACGACACGGTGAAAACCATGTTTGGCGCCAACCGCAGCTATTTTGGCCATCTCTACGCCGGCTACGGGTTGGTGGCGGGGCCGGCTGGCACCGGGGCCGGGGTGCGCTACGGCGTGGGCTCCTCCGATTTGCGCGTGGGCGGACGCCTGAAGTTTCGCTTCACCCAGACCCTGGCGCTCAACCTCGACCTTGGCTATTCTTACATTCGTTACGAGCTGGCGCAGAATGGTCAGAAAATTGTGCCCACGCCCGACCTGCACCGCCGCGAGAGCCTCGGGCTGCACCAGCTCTATTCCGAAGCCAGCCTGCGCCTGAACGCCGGCCGCCGTGGCAACACCATTGGCAATTACCTCGACCTGCTGGCTGGCGGCGGCTGGGTGGTAGGCACCAACCGCGTAACCGAAGACGAGCCCGCCCCGGGCATTCGTTCCGTTCAAACAACTGAGCGCGGCCTGCCGTACCTGCGGCGTTGGACGGGCAGCGTCGGCGCCCGCCTCGGGGCCGACCGGTACGCGCTGGTGGGCCGCTACCGGCTAACGCCCGTTTTCGGCAGCAGCTACGCCAATTGGCCCGAACTGCCCCGGTTGGTGCTGGGCCTGGAAATAGGCCTGTTCTAGCAGCGAGCAGGCACTAGGGCAAACCCATTGCTCAGGCTTTTTCGTAAAAAACGATGATTGCGAGCACGACTTTCTATACTTGCCTGGAAGCATGTAAGTATGCGTGCTTTTCCCACCTTACCTTCGTGCGGCAACTTCCTTGTTGCTTGTGCTTCCCCATCATGAAATCCTCTTCTATTAAACTCGCTGGCTTGGCCTTGGTCGCGGCCAGCCTTTCGTTGCAGCTCTCGTCCTGCGTGAGCACCGAGCGCGAAGTCAGCAACTCCACCGTCGACCCACGTTCTACCTACAAGCCGCCAGTGGCCGGCGACCGCACCCGGGTAGGAACCAAAACCGTGCTCAACACCGTGAGCCGCACCCATTCCTTCTCGGACCCCAAAACCAAGGACAACTTCATTTTGCAGCTACGCGGGCCCCGCGTGCTCACCGCTCAAGCGCACTTTATTGTGACCAGCAGCACCGGCGACACCCTGCGCCACGAGGTGCTGCCGGCCCGCGCCCTGCTCAGCGAAAAAGCCCTGAGCGACCCGCAGGCCGCCACCGTCCGGGAAAAGGAAATTGCCATTCTGCAAGGCATGAACAACTTCTTTGCCGATGGCCGCTTTAGCCAGCCCGCCGTGCCTGCCGACGCCGTGCAGCCCGCTGAGCTGGACACCAAAACCTGGGCTGCCCTCCGCGAAGACCCTTCCATCGTCGGCTTCGATTACATTGGTGCAGGCGGGGCCGAGCGCCGGATGGCATACGTGCGTAAGCTGCGCAAAGCTGTGGTTATTAATCACTAACTTGTTAGTTAGCGCTCAAAATCGATGAGCTGCCCACTTGCTTTATCGGTTGGTGTTTTTTAAATTCAAGCATACATTTTACCTCTTTGAGTTATGAAGTTTTTCCTTTCCTTCCTTGGCGTACTGGTTGCCATTTTGCTCTACATTCGCTTCGTGCCATCGGCGCCCATCAACCCCGTGCTGCCTGTAGAAGAGGCTCAGGTTGAAGTGAATGGGCACAATGCCGAAGTGCCCCCCGGTAGTGAAGAAAACACCACTGCTCCTGAGGCGGTAGAAGAAGGCGAAGAAGGCGAGGGGCCCAGCACCCGCGTGCCCGCCGCCGGCCCCGGCCAGACCTACGGCGCAGCCATCACCCCCGCCGGCGCTCTGCCAATGAGCGCTCTGAGCACCGCCCTCGGCGACCGCGACTCGGCCCAGGTTAAGCTGATGGGCAAGGCCAAAGCCGTATGCCAGGCCAAGGGCTGCTGGATGACCCTGACCACCGCCGATGGCAAGGAGATGCGCGTGCGCTTCAAGGACTACGCGTTTTTTGTGCCAAAGGACCTCAGCGGCCGCAACGTGGTGGTGAGTGGCTGGGCCCACCGCAGCACGGTGACCGCCGCCGACCAGCAGCACTACCTGCGCGACGCCGGTAAGTCGGAGAAAGAAGTAGCCGCTATCACTAAAGATGAGCAACAGCTTACTTTTATGGCCGACGGCGTACTAGTGCAGGAATAAACATTAGGCACTGATTCTGAAGTTGATGAAAAGGCCGCCTGCTGAGGTGGCCTTTTTGGTTTCAAAACTCTTTTTAAAACGCTAGCGTAGCTTGCGCCATTAGTTACCACGACCCGCCTGGCCGCTTCCGGCTCTCTGCTCATGTCCGATTCTTCCGCCGTTCAGCAACGCATTCAGGCCCTCACCGAGCGGCTGCACCACCTCAACCACCAATACTACCAGCTCGATATCTCGGAAGTCTCCGACCAGGAGTTTGACCAGCTGCTGGCTGAGCTGCAGCAGCTTGAAACCGAGTACCCCGACTTGGCTCTGCCCAACTCGCCCACGCGGCGGGTAGGGGGCACCATTACCAAGCAGTTTCCCACGGCGGCTCATCGCTTTCCCATGCTCAGCTTAGGCAACACCTACTCCGAGGACGACTTGCGGGAGTTCGACGAGCGAGTGCAGCGCGGCCTGGAAGGTGCGCCCTACAGCTACGTCTGCGAATTGAAGATAGACGGCGTAGCCATGAGCCTGCGCTACGAGCACGGCGAGCTAACCCAGGGTGTGACCCGCGGCGACGGCACTCGCGGCGACGTTGTAACGGCCAACGTGCGCACCATCCGCACGCTGCCGCTGGCCCTGCGCGCTGGCTTGGACCGCCCCGAGGACTTCGAAGTGCGCGGCGAAGTCTTTATGCCGCTGCCCGTGTTCGACGAACTCAATGCTGAGCGCGAGCAAAACGGAGAACCGTTGCTCGCCAACCCGCGCAACGCGGCCAGTGGCACGCTTAAGCTGCAAAATTCTACACTGGTCGCCGCCCGCAAGCTGCGCTTTTACGCCTATTCGCTGCTCACCCCGGGCCGGCACTTCCCCAGCCACAGCGCCGCCCTCGAAGCCCTGACGCGTTACGGCCTGCCGGTGTCCGACACCTGGCGCCGCTGTGCCAACATTGCTGAAGTTCTTGATTTTGTGCATCAGTGGGCCAAGCAGCGGTTTGAGTTGCCCGTCGCCACCGATGGCATCGTTATCAAAGTTGACGACCTGCGGCAGCAAGACCAGTTGGGCTACACTGCCAAAAGCCCCCGCTGGGCCATAGCTTACAAGTACCCCGCCGAAGCCGCCCGCACCCGCCTCAACGAGGTTATCTACAACGTGGGCCGAACCGGAGCGGTGACGCCAGTGGCCATGCTCACGCCTGTTCCGCTGGCCGGCACAGTGGTAAAGCGCGCCACCTTGCACAATGCCAACCAGATTGAGTTGCTCGACCTCCGCCTCGGCGACATGGTGTACGTGGAAAAGGGCGGCGAAATCATCCCCAAAATCACTGGAGTCGACCTGAGTGCACGCTCGGCTGAAGCCATTCCCATTGAGTACCCCACCGTCTGCCCGGCATGTAGCACCGCGCTAGTGCGCCCCGAGGGCGAGGCTCATTTCCGCTGCCCCAACGAGCGTGGCTGCCCACCCCAGCTCAAGGCTCGGTTGGAGCACTACGTGTCGCGCAAAGCCCTCAACATTGACGGCCTGGGCGCCGAAACGGTGGGCCGCTTCTTCGACCTGGGATTAGTAAATACGCCCGCCGACATCTATGACCTGCCTGCCCGCCGCACCGAACTGGTGACCCTGGAACGCATGGGCCAAAAGAGCATCGACAACCTGCTCGCCGGCATCGAGGCCAGCAAGCAGGTAACTTTTCCCCGGGTGCTCTTCGGCCTTGGGATTCGCTATGTAGGCGAAACCGTAGCCCAGAAGCTAGCGGCCCACTACCGCACCATTGATGCGCTGATGGCAGCCTCCGCCGAAGAAATGGCTGCCGTACCAGAAGTAGGAGGGGTGATAGCCGTGGCCGCTGCCCACTGGTTCCGTCAGCCCGAAAACATAGAAATTATTGAGCGCCTGCGCCAAGCCGGGGTGCAGCTAGCCGTGACCGGCGAAGCACCCGTACCAGCTTCCGACCGCTTGGCGGGCCTCACGTTCGTTATTTCCGGGGTTTTTGAGCAGCACAGCCGCGACGAGCTCCAGCAGCTTATCATTTCCAACGGTGGCAAGATTACGGGCTCCATCAGCAAGAAGCTGAGCTACTTGGTGGCTGGTGACAACATGGGCCCGGCCAAGCGAGAGAAAGCGCTGGGCTTCAAAGTGCCTATCGTCTCTGAAACCGAGTTGATGGCCTTGCTACCCGCGCCAGTTGAGGCAGCAGCTGAAGGCCCTTTAGATGCACCAGAGCCGGTAGTTAACACAGGCAGCCAGGGCCAGCTGTTTGGGTAGTAAGCGCGTCGTTGAGCTTTTTACTAAATAAACCAGTGTTTTAGAGGTCGGCTTCTGACCCGCAGAAAAAAGGAATGTTGGCAGTTCCTATGCCCCCGTGTCCATCGTGCACCGTCAGGAGCAAGCGGTATGCGCCGGGCTTTATGGGTGTGCGTAAGGTGGCTCCTCGCACCGTGGCAGTGCTAATGTAGCCTGAGAGGGCTTCCGTTCTTTCTTCCGCACTGGACTCAGGCGCGAGCTCAGGCCATAGTTCCCATACTGCAGTCAAGGCGTCGCCTTCCGGGTCGGTGGCAATTGCCGTTAATGTGTAGTTGGTGTTGGGGCGTAGCCGTGGAAAATTTCCATCGCGCATACCGGCCAGCTCTAGCCTAACAACTGAGGGAGCACAATTGGCGGGCCGCCTGCCTGACCATAAATATTGCATGCTATCAACAAGCAAAGTTTTTTCGCCCTCCTCATTGAATATGCTAAACCATGAGTTAGTTTTTTCAAACTTTCTGCCCCAAAAAAACACGTAAGACCCAAGGCAGCGAGCCGAGTCTTTAATAACCGTTTGGCGGTAACGAGTAGCAGTGAATGCTGCTTTTTGCGCACTACTTTGCTCTCGCGGAGCGCCCCAAGGGCTTTTTTTTGCTTCCCAGTAACCCATTGGTCCGAATTCTGTGACGATGTAGGGGCCTGTCCAAGTAGTTTCGCGGATTTTGGTAGGCAAGTCGCTTAGACCAGCGTAAGAATTAATGGAGACAATGTCAATTGCCGGGGCCCAGCGTGCCACGTAAGACGCCGAGGCAGGGTAGGTCAAAGAGGTAGTGATAGGGTGGTAGGGGTCGAGCTCACGAATCATTAAGGCCACTTCGTTGATTGCGCTGTACAGTTCAGGGTTCGGCTTCGCTAGGTCAAGTTCATTGCCCACATTCCACATTAGCAGCGCTGGATGGTTGCGGAACCGCAGCACTTGCTCTCGCAGCCGTTGAAGCTGGCCTTGCACGGAAGTGCGGTCATAGTAATCAATGCTCTTGCCTTCAGGCTCGAGCCAGAGGCCAAGCATGACGGTGAGGCCGTTACGATGAGCTTCATCTAGCAGGGCATCTGCATACTCGGCACTCCACAGTCGGACTGTGTTACCGCCTGCCTCTTTAAGACGGTCATAGTATTGGGTGCCGCCCCCGCCGCGAAGTCTATAAGGTTTCCCATTGCGTTCCAGATGGAACCCTTGTGACGTTTTTACTACTCGCACAGTAGCCTTTGTTGCCTCGTCGGGTGTGCTAGTGGTTGAACCTCCGCAACTCGCTAATGGCAGCAGGATACAAAGTCGAAATAGAGTTGTTCTCAATTTTTGAGAAATAATAGTATTTATGATTTTTATTGAATTGAACATTAAGGAGTTATGGTATTTGATTATTGAAAATACTTTTATATTTAAGTATTTAATAACGAATAATTATTGTTTAATTAAGAAGGTCAAAACAAGTTGCGGTATCTTATATTAAGTGACAAGAGGGGAAAAGTAAAAGTCTTGCAATGATTCGTTATACGGAACGATTATAGAAGTTGGTCGTTAGAGTGATTCTAGGTTTCCGGAGAATTATTTTGTTATGCTCGTTTATAGTAGTCCTAATCAGCCCATAAAAAAGAAGAAGAGCACTAAACCCCAATTGGTAAGTATTCCAGTTGATAATACTGCTGCTTATTCAGTAGGGTTTAGGCTGGTGGCGGGCGTACGGGCTATGCGTGTGCTGGTGGGCTTAGGGCTAGCGGCCATGCTCTATTTTTTGGTATGGTTTATTGACCCCGAGCATATTGGGTACGCACCTTTGTTTTGGCTCCTGGCTGTATCATTGGGCTTCAAAATGCTGCGTATGCTGCACGAGTGGGCGCATTACGTTCAGGTGCAAGAGCCTGTAGCACCTGCCCCGGAGTGGGTTAGCCTGCGCACTGTGGATGTGCTGACAACTGCTTGCCCCGGGGAGCCCCACGACATGATTGTGCGCACGCTTGAGTCCATGCAAGCACTGACTTATCCGCACACTAGTTACCTGTGCGATGAAGGCAACGACCCCTTGCTGCGGCGCGAGTGCGAGCGGCTAGGCGTGATTCATGTCACACGTCAGGAAAAAACAAACGCCAAAGCAGGAAACATCAACAATGCGCTCCGGCAGGCCACCGGAGAGCTCTGCGTGGTGCTCGACCCCGACCACGTGTTGGCACCTGATTTTCTGGACCAGGTAATTCCTTTTTTTGAAGATGAGAAAATAGGCTTTGTGCAAGTGGTGCAGGCCTACGGCAATCAGGAAGAAAGTCTCGTAGCCCAAGGCGCAGCCGAGCAAACCTACCATTTCTACGGCCCCCTCATGATGGGCATGAATGGCTACGGCACGGTGCAAGCCATAGGTGCCAACTGCACCTTCCGCCGTGAGGCGCTCGACTCTATTGGAGGGCATGCGGCCGGTCTCACCGAAGACATGCACACCGCCATGCGCCTGCACGCCGAGGGTTGGAAGTCTGTGTACGTACCCAAGGTGCTCAGTCGCGGATTGGTACCGTCTTCGCTGGGCGCATTCTATGCCCAGCAGTTGAAGTGGGCAAGGGGCGCCTTCGACCTGCTGCTGCGGGTATATCCCAAGCTGTGGAGCCGCTTTACGTGGCCGCAGCGCTTGCATTACCTCACGTTGCCTTTGTATTTCTTTTCGGGCGTGGTCACGCTTATAGACATCGCGGTGCCTATAGCGTCTTTGCTGCTGGCAAAGTTTCCATGGTATGTGCCCTTGCAGGAATTTGCCATCCACATGATTCCGCTGTGGGGCATTAGCTTGCTTATTCGGTGCTACGCGCAGCAGTGGCTGCGCGAACCCCACGAACGTGGCCTGCACCTGGTAGGGGGCTTTTTGCGGGTTGGCACGTGGTGGGTATACACCTTGGGCTTTGTTTATGCCTTGTTCCAGGTGCGAGTGCCTTATATCCCAACACCCAAAGACGAAGGACGGCTGCCCAACGAGTGGCGCGTATCGCTGCCCAACTTACTGGCCGCCGTGTTGCTGCTCGGCGCCTGCAAGGTGGGTCGCATGCAGTCCCTCACCACCTATACCCACCTGATGGTGGCGCTGTCGCTGTTGCTAGCGGCCATTCTACTAGCTGCCGCCGTCATGGGGCAGCACGATGCCCTCCGTAATTTTGTGCGCGACATGGCTTCTGCGCCTTATCGCCCCTTGGTGCTTTGGCTAAATCGTCAGTACGCGGCAATCGCTCGGATTGTGGGCGGGGGATTGCGGCAGTCTGCCGTTGGTTTGTCGCTGGGTGTAGGGGGCACAGTGGCCCTACTACAGTTGCTTATGCTGACGGATGTTATCAAGCCGATAACCCAAATAGCCTGGGCGAAAAGTGGCGGCCTCGCCGTGCATACCGGGCTGGACTTGGCGCCGAATGCACCTGCCGCTGTGGCGACAGGGTCAGTGTTGTCCACTTACAAGGGTAACGACATTAAGCCCTTTGTTGTGGATGCCAGTAGTTTACTACACGGTCCTCCAGAGGCCTTGCGCCAGCTGCGGGCAAACGAAGTGCCGTTGCTGACCTGGCCCGTGCCAGCGCAGGCTTACAGTGTGAAGCAATGGCAGTACATCGCACGGCAGTTTAAGCGAGGAGCCACCCGGCCAATCATGTTACGCCCCCTCTTTGCAACAAAATCACCGGTAGACTACCGCCGCGCCTGGCGTGATATGATTACTGCGTTCGGAGCAGAGAACGTACACAATATTGTATGGCTTTGGACACCGCCCCGCCTAGATGCGGTAGCTGACTATTGCCCTGGGGGGGCGTACTTTGATTGGATGGTAGCTGACCACCCAACAGGGGAAGAGGGCAGTGATGAGTACTCGAGCATGCGCCTGCAGGCAGCGCAGCAGTTCGAACTGCACCGGAAGCCAGTACTGCTTTTGGCAACTTTGCCAGCCAACGCTCCTGGTCCCAACGTGCTGGCGCGTCGGGTTGCTTCTCAATACCCTGAGATACGAGCTGTCGTTTACGACAGCTACGCACCGGTAAACATTACTTCTTTGCCACTGCACCACTCCGTAGGCCAAGATTTGAGGAGCAATTTTCCCCTCTCCCAGAGTACAGAACCAGCGACTGACGTACAGGTTACTCTTATCAATCCCAAAGGGTAATCTCCTGATTTATTTGCCGGATATTGCCCTACTTCGACCTTGGCTTGCGTCACTAAGGTTAGAAGGAAAACTTTAGTACCTGAGATTAGAGTAAGTGCGCGGGGCATCGCCTTGGCAACTTTTATTTACAAAACCTACAAGCTGGCTTCTCCTCCTCACGGGCCAAAGCAAATTTGGTTTTTGTATTCATTTTTTGAGAATACAATTTTATTCTGAAAAGAATGCCAGCTCAAGAATTGAATATTTAACCTGAAAAGTTCTTGTTTTATTATAAAAAGACTGACCTAATGTTGATATTTTAATAAAGGTCGGATGAATTAGTTTTGTAGCGTCACTTTTTAATGATGCTACATGAAATTAAAAATTATACTCTTACTATTTATTGCTGTGGTTGCTGGTCGTCCTTCAAAGGCTTCAACTTTCTATATAAGTACTGGCGGTAGTGACTCGCAGGCCGGCACGTCTGTAGCGACGGCTTGGCGCACCATAGCTAAAGTGAATGCCACGACGTTTCAGCCCGGGGACAAAATCTTGTTTGAAGGAGGCGAGACGTTTGCTGGTGGTATTTCACTGACCCACACAAGCCAAGGAACGCCCGCGCAACCCATCGTTTTTAGCTCATATGGGGCCGGGCGCGCCACCATAGCTAGCGGCAACTCATTTGGGTTTCATGCTTATAACACGGCTGGCATTGAGCTCCGTCGTTTGGCTTTTGTCGGCGCTGGCCGGATGATAAATACTACCTCAGGTGTCACGTTCTACCTCGACCAAGCCAATACCCACCTGCAGCACCTGCGTATGGACAGCCTGGACGTGAGCGGCTACCAGAAGTCGGGTGCTTTGATAGGCAGCTGGAACGGCACCAGCGGCTTTAGCGACGTGCGCATTACTAACAGCCGCTTCCACGCCAATGGTGAAGCCGGGCTGAGCTCGTATCAGTTTTTTCCTTTGCAAGGGCAAGCCCACCACAACTGGTACGTGGGCAACTGTGAAGCGTACGACAACTCCGGCCGGGCCAACATCACCCATACGCACACCGGCAACGGCATCGTGCTGGCCGGCATCGACGGCGTAATCGTCGAGCGCTGCAAGGCTTATAATAATGGGTGGCTCAACGGCAATACGGCGGGTGGGCCGGTTGGCATTTGGGGCTGGGCCTGCAACAACCTCGTGATTCAACTCTGCGAGTCGCATCACAACCAGTCGGGCACTGGCATCGACGGCGGCGGTTTTGACCTGGACGGAGGTTGCACCAATTCGGTAATGCAGTACAACTACTCGCACGACAACCAGGGCGCGGGGTATCTGCTGGCGCAGTTTCCCGACGCGGCCCCCATGCACGACCTCATCGTGCGCTACAACATCAGCGAAAACGACGCCCGCGGGCACAACCAAGGTGCCCTGGCCGTATGGTCGTCAGGAGCCAACGGCGGCATTGCGCGCGCCAGCTTCCACAACAACACCGTGCTAATGAGCCCACCCGCCAACGGCACGCGGCCGAGGGCCGTGTACATCATGAGCGGCGGAATCTCCGACATCACATTGCGCAACAACGTGTTGCAAACCAGCGGTGGCTTGCCTGTTTTAACAACGCTTTCGGCCGCCGGCCTGCGCCTGGAGGGCAACTGCTACTGGAGCGCCGATGCTCCCCTAACAGTAGAATGGGGCGGAACCGCCTTCCCCGATTTGCAGACCTGGCGCGCCGCTACCGGCCAGGAACAGCTCGCCAACGGCAATGCCACCGGCCTCAATGCCGACCCCTTGCTTGCTCGTTCCGCAACTGCTGCCCCTTTGGCTACGTCGCCGGTTAAGGCTGCTGGCCTCAACTTGCAGGCAGAGTTCAGCATCAGTCCCGGGCCCCGCGACTTCATTGGCAACCCCACGGTGCAAGCCCCAGCTCGCGGCAACATCGGCGCCTTTGAAGGAAACCTGACCTCGGTTGCTGCGCCGCTGCCCGTGGAGCTTACTGCCTTTACTGCCGAGCAGGATGGCAACGGCGCTATGCTGCGCTGGACCACCGCTACCGAAAAAGACAACGCCTACTTCGTTGTGGAAAGCAGCACTAACGGCCAAACGTTCACGGCCCTGCACCAAGTGCATGGCCAAGGCAACAGCTCCCGGGCCCAACACTACCAGTACGCCGACCAGAATGTGACGCGCTACGCAGCCAATACGGTGTACTACCGCCTGCGCCAAGTCGACACCGACGGTAAATCCACTTATTCGCCAGTCCGCACACTTTCGGCCCGCTTGGCGGCCAGAGAAACCCGGCTGCACGTGTGGCCCAATCCGGCCCAGCCCGGCAACGTGGTGCGCGTGCAAGGCGAGCCGGCTACTCAGGCCCACCTCTTCGACGCGCAGGGCCGCCTGCTTGCCAGCGCCCTGGTAGCAGCCGATGGGATAGCCGGACTGCCGGCCGATGGCTTGGCGCCGGGGGTTTATGTGGTTCGGTGCGGACTGAAATCTACCCGCCTCACCCTCACAAATTAGGAGCCTATTGCCTAAGTAGGTGCTAAATCCAGCCCTTTCCGCTGCACATGCTTCTGTGCAGCGGAAAGGGCTGGATTATGTTTTGTTTTAAAGGAAATATTGAGGAATATTTTCGGCTGCATTTTTGTGTACCGGACTTAAATACCGATATTGTTCCTCTATTTTTCCCATCCATGCGAATAACAATACTATTGTTTCTCTTTTTGTTGCGTGCTGCGGCTCCGCTTGCTGTGCAAGGCCAGTGCTTGAGTTTGTCGGAGTTGCTAGCCATAGGAGCTGAGGCTACGGCTCTCTCTGCGCCGCAAGTCGTGACACAGCACCTGTCCTCCGGGTGGACATTTAATGCCCCTGCGGCCGGTTCGCGCGAGGCGTTTTGGACTCCCGCTGTGGCAGCAGGAGGGGCGCTGGCCCTGTCCCGGCTCACGGTGCGCCCGCAGCGCCCCGGCCAGGACGTAGTACTTAAGACCACGCAGGCTTCCTGCGTGCGGCAGTTGCGCAGCGAACTCAAAAGCCAAAAGCTCGAAGCTCAGCCCGTGACCTGTGCCGGCTGCGAGGCCGTTCGGTTCAAAGGCCCAGATTATGAGGCCACCATCTACAGCCAGATGAAGGGCGATTATCCTTTTGTGGTGGTGGTGCACCAATCAGCTACCATTGTTCAGGACCCAGCCGCCAAAGGCTCCGGCATCAAATCGGGGGCGAAGGTGAGCTCGCCGCTGCCCGCTGTAGACATCGCTACCGCCACTCAGCTGCTGGCCGACCCGCAGGCCTTGGTGCTTGATGTGCGCACGCCCGAGGAATTTGCCGCCGGGCACCTGGAGCGTGCCCAAAATTTAGACTTCCGTTCGCCAAACTTTCACCAGCAATTGAGCTTGCTCGACCCTGATGCGCGCTACGTGCTCTATTGCGCCTCTGGCAACCGCAGCGGCCAAGCTGCCCAGCTCATGCAGGCACAAGGCATTGGCACGGTCACCAACGTGGGTGGCTACAGCCAGTTGAAGGCGGCGGGCGTCAACTAATGCAGTCGCGTCAGGCACCTTCGGGTTGCCGGGCGGGACTGCCCCCTAAAGCAAAGCAGTAACCTCGGCCGCATTCCGGCGTATTTCTATGTAACCAAAAAGACCCGGCAGGTGGCTGCCGGGTCTTTTTGCTTGATACCCGGCAGCCAAACGGCTGGGCCCAACCCGCGTACTTACTTGAAATATATGACTGCTGAAACCTTGCTGCCTTCGCCCACTCCCACAAAACACATCTATGAGATGGGCCTGGTGGGCAACTGTGCCTTCCTCGCCCTCATCCGAAAAGACACGTCGGTGGCCTGGCTCTGCTGGCCGCGCTTCGATAGCAGCTTTGTGTTTGGCAGCCTGCTCGATTCCCGTAAAGGGGGCGAATGCAGTATCCTGCCGGCCGCTGGTGCCAACTTCAGCTCTGAGCAGTACTACCTGGAAAATACCAATGTGCTGTGCACCGAAATTACAACCGACGACGGCCGCTACCGCGTGACGGACTTTGCCCCGCGCTTCTCGCAATACGAGCGCTACTACAAGCCCCTCATGTTTATCCGCAAGCTGGAGCCGCTGGAAGGCGCTCCCCGCGTGCGGGTAACCTGCAACCCCGTGGGCGAATACGGCAGCAAGGAGCTGAGCCGCCGCCGCAGCTCCAACCACATTGCCTACCTCGGGCTGGAAGAGGAAATCCGCCTCACCACCAACATTCCGCTCACGTACGTGCTGGATGAAGAGGACTTTGCCCTCAACGAGCCCAAGTACCTGGTGCTGACCTATGGCGCTCCGCTGGAAGCTCCGTTGGAGAGCACGGCCGAACGGTTTCTGCGCAGCACCATTGAGTACTGGCGCAAGTGGGTGAAAAATATGAGCATTGGCAACTTTCACCAGGAGCAAGTCATCCGCTCGGCCCTGGCCCTGAAGGTGCACCAGTACGAGGACACCGGTGCAATTATTGCGGCCAGCACCACGAGCCTGCCCGAGGCCCCCGGCAGCACCCGCAACTGGGACTACCGCTACTGCTGGATGCGCGACACGTATTACATCCTCACGGCGTTCAACAACATTGGTCACTTCGAGGAAATGGAGCGGTATTTTCACTACATCGCCAACATTTCGTCGAAAATTAAGGGCAAGTACCAGCCTCTGTACGGCATCAGTGGCGCCTCGGAGCTGGTAGAGCAGGAGCTTGATTTGGAAGGCTACATGGGCAACCAGCCCGTGCGCATTGGCAACGATGCCTACACCCATGTGCAAAACGACGTGTACGGGCAGGTGCTGGTGGCGCTGCTGCCGCTCTACGTCGACCAGCGCTTTGTCGACCCCGAACGGACCAACCCCGAAGCCCTCATGTACGAGGCACTGGGGCTGATAAAGGCCACCATGGACATGCCCGACGCGGGCCTGTGGGAGTTCCGAAACCTGGCTCAGTACCACTGCTACACGTATCTCTTTCATTGGGCTGGCAGTCACGCCGCCCGCAAGGTGGCCCGCACCCTTGGCAACACCGCCATGGAGTCGCTTGCGACCGAGCTGAACGAAGAGGCAGCCCGCCGCATCGAGCAGTGCTATAGCCCTGAGCTAGGAGCCTACACCAACGCCATTGGCTCGCCTCACCTTGATGCCAGCACTCTGCAGCTCATCCTCATGGGCTACCTCGACCCGCATTCTGAGCGGGCGCGCCGGCACCTCGAAGCCTTGGAGAAAGACTTAAAAACCAAAGAAGGTCTGTTTTACCGCTACCGCCACGCCGACGACTTTGGCACGCCCGAAACCACTTTCCTCATCTGCTCCTTCTGGTACGTGGAAGCACTGGCTGTAGTCGGCCGTGTCGACGATGCCATCCGGGAGTTTGAGAAGCTAATCGGCTACACCAACCACCTTGGCTTGCTTAGCGAAGATGTAGATGCCAAAACCGGGTCGCAATGGGGCAATTTCCCTCAGGCCTACAGCCACGTTGGGCTGATGAACGCCGCGTATCGCATTGCCAAAAAGCTGGACCGGCCCGGGTTTGTGTAAGCCGTTTCAAGTGTCTACTGCCTCGTGGCTGTAGCCACGCTAAGGCTGCCACTTAAGCCAAGAGCCCCTTGCCCAAGCGAGGGGCTCTTTTTTGCGCCTAAATGCGGTCGTATTTGCCTCGGAAAATGGCAGCAATGCGCTCAAAATAAGTAGGCTATAGGTATAACTTAAGGTTGTTGAAGCAAATGTTGAAAGACTCCAAATAGTTGAGCAGTCTAGCGATGCTTTGCTAGAAGGTTGTCGGCAAATAATATAATTACCTGCTAAAAATAAAATTTACTGAATCAAACTCTTTGGTTGAGAAGGAAGCGAAATCCAGAATGATTTTAATTATCTGTAAATCAATTAAATGGCTTGATGAGTAGGGTCAAATAACATTTGGAGTATATAGCATTCATCTTGTTTAAATCGGAATAATCATAAAAATTTAGGAAACGTTCAATTTTTTAAACTTAGGGTAATGCAATAAATTTGCTTAGTCAACCGCTCAGCTAATTAATAGCTACTAACGGTGTTTTGACTTATCTATTTATTCTAGGTGAAAGCATTAATTACTCTTCTTCTGGGGCTGCTATGCTTTACCAGCATGGCCCAAACGGGAATTGCGGTGCCCGAGCTGGCACACTGCGACGAATCGATGCAGGATTTCATGCGGCGCTGGAAGGTATTGGGGGCTTCGGTCGCGCTATCAAAGGACGGGCAGCTGGTGTATGACCGTGCTTTTGGCTACGCCGACGTGGACCGCACCGTGCCGCTGCAGCCCTACCACCTGATGCGGGTGGCCAGCATCTCGAAGAGCGTGACCGCGCTGGCTGTTATGAAGCTGGTGGAGCAAGGCAAGCTTACGCTTTCTCACAAAGTATTCGGCCCGACTGGCTACCTCAAAGGCGCCGCTTATAACAAAGAGATTAAAGACCTGCGCTTGCACGAGGTGACCGTGCAGCAACTGCTGGAGCACACCGGGGGCTGGGACCGTGACATTGGCTGCGACGGCTACGGCGGCTGCGACCCCATCGATTTCCCCACCCACGTGGCCAAGGTGATGCGCGTGCCCAACCCCGTGGGCGATTCCACCATCATCCGGTACATGCTTCGGCAAGGCCTCAACTACGCCCCAGGCACCCGGTTTGCGTACTCAAACATTGGCTATTTGGTGTTGGGGAAAGTGGTGGAAGCCGTCACGCACCAGCTCTATGGCACTTGGGTGCGCCAAAACGTGCTCGAGCCCAGCGGCGTGCTCGAAGCCCACCTTGCCCAAAACCTGCCCACCGCCCGGCGCGAACGCGAAAGCGACTACCTCAGCCGGTCGAATATGATTTCGTGCTACAACACTGGCCTGAAAGTGCCAGCAGCCTACGGCGGATTTCAGGTAGAAGCCATGAACGCACACGGCGGCTGGATGTTCTCGGCCCGCGACCTAGTGCGGCTGATTCTCGCGGCCGACGGCTCCGACACCCGGCCCGACTTGCTGGCGCCGGCCACGTTGAAAAGCATGACTACCCCCTCGGCCCTTACGCCTTGGTACAGCAAGGGTTGGATGGTAGATGGCCACAACTGGTGGCACACTGGCCTGCTCGATGGTACTTCTACCCTGGTGATGCGTTCGGCCGGGGGCTACACCTGGGCCATTCTGCTGAACACTGACAACAACACTACTCAATTCTGGCACGAGCTCAAAGCCCTGGGGTGGAACTGGGTTGATAAGGCGCGTAAGTGGCCAGCACACAACCTTTTTGCGCCCGAACGCAATGCTTCCCAACTCGATGCCAGCGCTACTGATTCGGCCCACGCCCATATCAGCTGGGCCAACGGCAACGGCTCCCATCGTCTGCTCCTGCTCAAGCCCAATGGCTGCAGCACAGCCTTTCCCGTGGATGGCACGGTGTATCCGGAAGGTAAAGTGCTAAGCGACGGAACGCTGGTGGTGGCCAACGGTACCGCCAGCGCGGCCCTGCTGCCCACCCTACAGCCGAGTATTACCTATTATGCCCGGGTGGTGGAATACCGCCAGGACTCCACCACCAACAACCGCCCCGTATACACACTGGAGGGCAACGCCACCTTGGTGCTGCAACCCCAAGTACTGGCGCAAGAGCCGCCCCAGCTTGCCGTGTATACCGGCCCCGTACAGGGAGTTACGGGGGCTAGTGGCCGTCCGCAGCGGCCTTCGTCAGTCGCCAAGTCGCCCCGCCAAGCCCATGTGGCAGGCGACGTGCAGCCTGTGCGCAACGTGCCAACGAGACAGCAGCCGCCCAGCCCAGCGGTGCTGCACGTGCGGCGCACGGGTCGGGAAAGCAGCCTGCGCCTGGCCCGGCAGTAGGCGGCAGTGACATCGGCGGTACTCCTTATAGTAGCTTCCGCAGCAAGTTGCGCACCTCGGTGGTGCCGGCCACGTGGAAACGGGCCAGGGAGCGCGGCGCACTGCCCACCTTCACGGTGTAAGCATCGGCGGGCAGAGCGCGGAACGTGTCTTCGTCGGTGCGGTCGTCGCCCAGGGCCAGAATAAAGTCGGGGTGGTGGGTGCTGACCCAACGCGCCGCCGCCGTGCCCTTGTTGATGCCGGCGTTCTTGATTTCAACCACTTTATTGCCTTCCAGCACCTGCAAGTCGGTGTTGGAAGCCATAAAGGTGAGGTGGCTCGTGAGCTCACGTGCACGGCCGGCGGCCAACTCGGCATCGGCGCGGCGGTAGTGCCAGACAAGCGAGTAGTCTTTCTCCTCGATGAAGGAGCCCGCAGTCCGGCTCACGTACAAGTCCAGCACCGGCCGGATGTCGCGCTTCCAATCGGCCCGCAGCTCCTGGAACAGGCTCCACTCGTCGCCGGCCGACCGCAGCCACACGCCGTGCTCGGCAATGAAGTCAATGGGCAGGTGGCCCAGCCACTTTTCCAGCGTCTCGCGGTCGCGCCCGCTGATGATGACCACCCGATTTTGGGGGTTGTCGCTGAGGGCTCGCAGCAGCAGGCGCAGTTCCTGGTCGGGCTGGGCGCGCTGGGGGTTGCTGTGGAAGGGAGCCAGCGTGCCGTCGTAGTCGAACAATAACAGGCGGCGTTGAGACTGCTGGTAGGCTTGCTCCAGCTTCTGCACAACCGTAGGCGACAGCATGGAAGTAGCCAGCGAGAGCTGTTGAGTTTTGGCATAGGCCAACCGGTCCATAAACAGCTTGGTCCAGGCAAAGATGTCGTATTGGCGCACCAGCGCTTGCATGTTGGCCATGCGGGTAATCTGCTCTTCCTCGGGCATCACCAGGGCCTCATGCAGGGCTTCGGCCAGCTGGCCGGTGTCGGTGGGGTTAACAATGAGGGCATCGGAAAGCTCCCGCGCCGCCCCAGCCCGCTCACTGAGAATGAGCACCCCACGCTGGTCAGCTTTGCTCGCCACAAACTCCTTGGCCACCAGGTTCATGCCGTCGCGCATGGGTGTCACCATGGCTACCTCGGCCATGCTGTAGAGCGCCGCCAACTCATCGAGCGGGAAGGAGCGGTAGAAGTAGTGCACCGGGTTCCAGCTGATGGTGCGGTATTGGGCATTGATGCGGCCCACCAGCTCGTCAATTTCCTCTTTAAGAGATGCGTACTGCGCCACTTGGTCGCGCGAGGGCACCACCACCATCAGCAGGCTCACTTGCGAGCGCCACTCGGGGTAGCGTTGGAGGAGCAGTTCGAAGGCGCGCAGGCGCTGGGCAATGCCCTTGGTGTAGTCGAGCCGGTCGATTGACAGAATCACGCGCACCTCGCGCAGGGCCTCGCGGTATTCGCTCACGTGGGCCTGGGCCGCGGCCGACGCCGCCACTTCGGCATAGCGGGCGTGGTCGATGCCCATGGGGAAGGCGTCGACCAGCACCGTGCGGGTGGGAGTCTCAATCTGGCCGTTGTGGTTGGCCAGGCCCAGCAACTGCGACACCGCGCTGAGAAAATGGCGCATGTAGCCAAAGGTGTGGAAGCCGATGAGGTCGGCCCCGAGCATGCCGCGCAGCAGTTCATCGCGCCAGGGCAGCACCCGAATCAATTCGTAGGAAGGAAACGGAATGTGCAGGAAGAAGCCGATGGTGGCGTTGGGCCGCGCCTTGCGCAGCATTTCGGGCAGCAGCAGCAGCTGGTAGTCGTGCACCCAAATGGTGTCCTCGGGGCCGGTTTGGGCCAGCACGGCCTTGCAGAATTTCTCATTTACCGCAACGTAGGCCTGCCAAAGGGCATCGTCGTACACGGCCAATTGCGCGAAGTAGTGGAAGGTGGGCCAAAGGGTGCCGTTGCTGAAGCCTTCGTAGTAGTCCCGGATTTCGGACTCGGTCAGGAACACCGGCGCCATGCTGTCTTCGGCCAGTTGGGCCCGCACGTATTCTTCCTCCGATTCGTCCTGCACGTAGAGCCCCGGCCAGCCCACCCACACATTGCCATCGGCCCGGTAGATGGAGCCCAACCCCGTAGCCAGTCCGCCTTCGCTGGACTGAAAAGTGAGGTTGTCTTCGGTACGTTGGACTTTAATGGGCAGGCGGTTGGAGACGATTACGGTTCTTGGCATAGTGCGCTGGACAGATGGTTAATGCTTAAGCTTACGGTAGAGAAGAGCATTTAGCCGAATTCTAGGGCTAGCAGCATCAGGCTCTGCGGCATCCGTTCTGCTCAGCCGGGCATGGCCAGTAGGCCAGCCAATTCAGCTTCGGCAGCCTGAAATCAGAAGTGGCCGCTTGCCTTGGGTGAAGCGGAGCCTTGCTTCTCGTGCTGTTACTGACAAACAGCTTTGGAGCCGGTTATTGTTATGATTTCCTCATCCAAAATGGCTTGGAAGCGGACCTTCACCATGCCCATATTCAGTGAGAAGGGGAGAAAAGGTTCGTCAGGCGCCCCTACCTTTGCGACATGGAATTTCAGAAAAAGAAGTACACATTTCGCGGCATGGACGGCTATGCCGGCTTCCGCCATGGCCAGGAATACGAGCTTGAACTAGGCATGACGCCCCCCGACGACGAACGCCCCGCCGAGGTGGTTATCATCAACCCGGTTTCCAAGGGGTGGATGTATTGCAGCAAGCAGGAGTTTACCCAGCGCTGGGAAAAGCGCTAGCTGACCGACGCTAGCCTGCTAAGGAGCAAGCACGAAAAAGGCTCCGTCCCAGTAGGACGGAGCCTTTTTCGTGCTCGATTAAGAACGATGCTGTCTTAACCCAATGCTAAAACGACTGCACAATGTTGTTGCGCAGCGTCTTGGGGGTCCAGTAGCCGCTGGCGATGATGCGCCGAATGGTGAATAGCGGGTCGTTCTGGTCGCGCTTTTCGGCTAGGCTGAATGCCGCTACAAACCCACGCGACTTCAGCTCCGGGAAAGCTTCCGGGTTCCAGAGGCCGAAGGGGTAGGCGAAGTATTTGATTTTCTTGCCCGTGATGTCTTCCAGCGTTTTGGTGGGTTTCTCGATTTGAGTCACCCAGTCTTGTCCCTGGTACTTCTTCACGTTGTGGTGGTCCCAGGTGTGCGAACCGATGACGTTGCCCTCGTCGGCGAGCTGCTTAATGTGGGCTTTGGTCATGTAGCGGGGGCGACCAATGCTCACGGTCATCACAAAGTACACGGCCTTGTAGCCGTACTGCTCCAGCGTGGGGCGGGCCACCGTGAATTGGTCGAGGTCGGTATCGTCGAAGGTGAGCATGATGGGCTTGCTCGGCAGCGGGGCGCCCGTGGTGAGGTAGGCGTAGAGCTGGTCGGGCAGCACAGTGTGGTAGCCGGAATCGGCCAGCATCTTCATCTGGGCCTTGAACTGAGCCACTGGAATGATGTAGTCCTTAGCGCCTTTCGAGTCTTTGGCTGTCCAGTCGCGAATTTGGTGGTAGCACAAGATGGGCACTTGCGGGCGGGCCAGAATAGCGGTTGCATTGCGGGTGTTGGCAACCGGAATGGTGCTGGGGTCGGGCGCGGGCGTGGCGTTGGCTTCGTCGAGTGCGGTGGCGCGGGTGCCCGAGGTGCCGGCCTCGGCGGGGTCGGTGCCGGCAATGGCTTCAACGGTGGCGGAGCTAACGGCCGCTTCGCCGGTGGTGGCGGTTTTGGAATCGCAGGCAGCCACGGCAAGGGCCACCAGAAGGAGGGAAGCAGAAGTAAATTTCATGGGGAGTGGGCCGCGTCGCACGCGTCCGCCGGGCGGGGCAGCTATAAAATTGGAGAAGTGCAGCGTGGGCATTGCGCCGGGCGCGTGCGACGCGCCCCTACCTTTGTACAAAACTAACCCCATCCTTTTGCATGAACAACTCTGGCACCCGTCTTCCTGCTTTTCATGGTACGGGCGTGGCCCTGGTCACGCCCTTCACCCCCGATTTTGCAGTGGACTACCCCGGGTGGCGCCGCTTGCTTGACTTCTGCATAGAAGGCGGCGTGGAATACCTCGTGGTGAACGGCACCACCGGCGAGTCGCCCACCACCACGGCCGATGAAAAAGCCGAGCTCCTGCGCGTGGCCAAAGAACACGTGGCCGGCCGGCTGCCCTTGGTGTACGGCATTGGCAGCAATGACACCGCCGCCGCCGTAGACCTATTGCGCAGCACCGACCTCACCGGCATTGCGGCTGTGCTTTCGGCCAGCCCCGCCTACAACAAGCCCACCCAGGCCGGCCTCGTGGCCCACTACCAACGCCTGGCCGACGCCAGCCCGGTGCCCGTGATACTATATAATGTGCCCGGCCGCACCGCTTCCAACATCACTGCTGACACTACCCTGCGCCTGGCCCAGCACCCCAACATCATCGGTATTAAGGAAGCCAGCGGCAACATGGAGCAGTGCATGGCCATTGCTGCGGGCAAGCCAGCCGATTTCATGCTGCTTTCCGGCGACGACATGCTCACGCCCGCCCTCATCGCCTGTGGTGCCGAGGGCATCATTTCAGTGCTGGCCAATGCCTTCCCACATCGTTTTGGTACCATGACCCGTGCGGCCCTGGCCGGTGACTTTGCCGCTGCCCGCCGCGAGCTGTTCTACCTGCTGCCGCTCAATCCGCTCATGTACGAAGAGGCCAACCCGGTGGGCGTAAAAGCAGCGCTCGAAGCGTTGGGTGTATGCGGCAGCGCCGTGCGCCTGCCGCTGCTCGAGGCCACGCCGGGTCTCAAGGCTCGCATCGGGAAATTACTTTAGGCACCGCCCGCAACCCAGGCAGGGTACACGCCCGAAGCATATCAACACAGAAGCCCCGGTGGGCTGGCTCCCTTGTAGGCCAGCCTGCCGGGGCTTCTTCATTTGTGCTGGCAAGCATTTGCGTGAGGGTTCTGAATGAGCTGAACCAAGAGAAGTTAGATAGTCAACTAATACGATTGGTCTCAGATGTATAACTAATTGTTAAACAATTGATTGTGATTATAAATATGAAATTTAAAATATTATATCTATTAGAATAAAGTTGATAGTTGCCAATAAGTATGAAAATGAAATGGTGTTCTGTTTTTGCACTTATTATGAAAAGGTTCAATTATGTAAGTTTGCCTAGTAGAAATTCAATTTTAAACTTTATGAAGTTAAATGTCTTGAATTATTATAAAAAAGCTGCTTAAATGTTGATATTTTAATCTAACGGCTCTATTGTAGCTTTGTGTATTGAATTTACACAAGAGTTAGATTATGACAAAAATTATACTTTTCTCACTTTTTGTATTTGCACTTGTTTACCCCTCTAGTGCCGCAACCTATTATATCAGCGCTCGGGGAAACGATACCAATGCGGGTACTTCTATTACGACTGCTTGGCGCTCGATAAGCCGGGTAAACTCAGCAACGTTCCGGCCAGGCGATAAAATACTGTTTGAGGCTGGTCAAACTTTTAACGGGAGCATCTACTTGCAGGCGGCGAGTTTTGGTACACCTAACCTACCCCTTGTAGTTAGCACGTACGGGGCAGGCCGGGCTACCATTTCCAGCGGAACGGCTTTTGGGTTCTTCGCCGAAAACAATGCTGGCATCGAACTTCGTCGCCTCAATTTTGAGGGCAGTGGCCGCCTCACAAATGCTGCTTCGGGCGTTGTGTTCTACTTGGATACGCCAAATACCAACCTGCGGCACTTGCGCCTGGACAGCTTGAACGTGAGCGGCTACCAAAAAACGGGTATTACTATCAGTAGTTGGAAGGGCAAAAGCGGCTACACCGATGTTCGCATCACCAACTCCCAAGTTTTCGCGAATGGTGAAAACGGCCTGACCTCGGCTTCGCAAGACCTGGCGGCTCACCGCAACTGGTACGTAGGCAATATTAAAGCCTATGAAAACTCGGGCCGTGCCGACATGCCCAACAAGCACACGGGCAGCGGCATCGTGCTCTCGGGCATCGACGGCGCGCTCGTTGAGAACTGCGAAGCCTACAACAACGGCTGGCTGAATGCCTGCACCGATGGCGGCCCGGTGGGCATCTGGGGCTGGTGCTGCAACAACCTCGTGATTCAGAAATGCGAGTCGCACCACAACAGCTCCGGCACTGCCATCGATGGCGGCGGGTTTGACCTGGACGGGGGCTGCACCAACTCGGTGCTGCAATACAACTACTCGCACGACAACGGCGGCCCTGGCTATTTGCTGGCTCAGTACCCCGGTGCCCCGCCCATGACGGACCTTATTGTGCGCTACAACGTGAGCAAAAACGACGCCCGCCGCGACCACCAAGGCGCCATCGCCATCTGGTCGACGGGTTCAAATGGCGGCATTCAGCGGGCCGTCATCCACAACAACACCGTGCTGCTGAGCCGCCCCGCCAACGGTTCGTACCCCCGCGCGGTGAGCATTCTCAGCGACGGCATCAGTGAGGTTTCGCTCCGCAACAATGTGCTGAAAACGAGTGATGGATTGCCTGTTGTTACAAGTCGTACTTCAACTGGTGTACGCCTGCAGGGTAACCTGTATTGGAGCGATTCGCGGGCGCTGTCTGTTCAGTGGAATGGCACCACATATACCGACCTTGCCAGCTGGCGCAACGCCACCGGCCAGGAGAAGCTAGCCAACGGCCGCGCCACCGGCATCTATGCCGACCCCGAGCTGCCGAGCGCTACATCCACCTACCAGCCTTTGCCAACCTCGCCCGCCCGGGGCGCCGGCCTCAACCTGCAGGCGGAGTTCAACCTGAGCCACGGTCCCCGGGACTTTGCCGGCAACCCCACGCCGCCCATGTCTGCTGCTGGCAACATCGGAGCCCTCGAGACAGGAGTATTTGCGCCGCTGCCCGTGACGCTGGTGAGCTTCACAGCCGAGCAGCAGGGCACTGCCGCACTGCTGCGCTGGAGCACCGCAACGGAAAAGAACAACGCATATTTCGCAGTCGAGAGCAGCCGCGACGGCCAAACCTTCACCGCCCTGAACCTGGTATCTGGCTACGGCAACAGCGCGCGCCTCCAGACCTACCAATACACCGACCAGAACCTGGCACGCTACGCAACCAACACGGTCTACTACCGCCTGCGCCAGGTCGACCTGGATGAGAAAACAACCTATTCGCCCGTTGTCACTCTTTCGGTCAACTCGGCGGCTAATTCGGTAGCTAACTCCCTGCAGGTGCTGCCCAACCCGGCGGTGGCCGGCACCACGGTAGCCGTGAAAGGTGCTGACCGTGCCAGCATCCAGCTATTCAACGTGCGTGGGCAATTGGTGGAGACTGTTGCCGTGGGCGCTAACGGAACTGCCACCCTGCCCGTAGCCGGGCTCCCAGCTGGAATCTACATTGTGCGTAGCGGGGCCCAGAGCACCCGTTTGGTCATAGCTAACTAATGGAGCGGCAACTGATAAATCAGCGCTCTTAAAGGCAAACAGAACGTCATGCCGAGCGGAGCCGAGGCATCTCGCGTGGGGTATTAAATCCACTCGTCTGCCATGCTGAGCCTGCGAAGCATCTTATCTCTGCAGAACGAATCGTTGAGACGTGATAAGATGCTTCGCAGGCTCAGCATGACAGACGAGTGGGTTAGTACCACACGTCAAATGGTGGGGCTCCGCTCAGAAAGACGTCCTTTTTATGCCTATTGCTCACCAGCCGCTTACCAGCCGCTTACCAGCCGCTTGCCAACACATCGGCAATGTGCAGGCACTTGAGTGGTAGCTTTTCCTTTTTGATGTAGGCCTCTAGATGCATGAGGCAGCTCACGTCGGTGCTTACGAGGTAGTCGGCGCCCGTTTCGAGGGCATGCTCCACTTTTTGCTGGGCCATGGCCACCGAAATGGCTTCAAACTTTACTGCAAATGTGCCGCCGAATCCGCAGCAGGTGGTGGTTTCGGCCATTTCGAGGCGTTCGAGCCCGGAGACGGCATCAAGCAGCTGGCGCGGTGCGGCCCGAATGCCACACTCGCGCAGCGCCGAGCAAGAGTCATGGTATGTGTATTTGCCCACCAGACGGGCGCCGGGTATGGTCGTTATGCCTAGCACGTCCACCAGAAATTCGGTCAGCTCGTAGGTGCGGGCCTGCACCTTTTGGCAGGCGCCGTGTTCCGGCGTGCCCGCAAAAAGCTCGTTGTAGCTGTTGCGCACCATGCCCACGCACGAAGCCGAGGGGCTGACGATATAGCGGGGGAGGGTGTTTTGGGCTGCCGCGGCCGGCGGGGCTGCAAAGTCCTGCAGGAATTTATCGGCCACGGCCCGGCTTTGCGGGTGGTAGCCGGCGTTGTAGGCCGGCTGCCCGCAGCAGGTTTGGTTGGGATTGTAATTCACTTGCACGCTAACCCGCTCCAATACCTTCACCATGTTCATGGCCGTGGCGGGGTAGAGCTGGTCGACGAAGCAGGGGATGAAGATGTCGACGGTGGCAGGCATGAGGCTCGGCATTAGTGGAAAGCAAAAACGCTGGCTGCCGCAGCCTGTGCCCGGGCAAAAGCCGCCATGTCTAGCCCGGAGTCCTGGCCCTGCTCGGCCATGAAACGGAGCAGGTTTTCAGTGGCCATATTACCCGTGAGCTCATCGGCGGCCATGGGACAGCCGCCAATGCCGCCAATGGCACCATCGAAACGACGACAGCCGCCCTCGTAAGCTGCCGCAACTTTTTCGTGCCAGGTTGTAGGGGTGGTGTGCAGGTGCGCCCCGAACTCAATGGCGGGAAATGCCGGAATGAGGGCCGAGAACAACGGCGTGATAGTAGCAGCCGTGGAGGCCCCAATGGTGTCTGAAAGCGCCACAATACGAACTCCTAGTGCGGCCAGCTGCTCGGTGAAATCGGTCACAATTTCCGGGCTCCAGGCGTCGCCGTAGGGGTTGCCAAAGCCCATCGATAGGTAAGTGACCAAGGTTTTGCCGCTGCGTTCGCACTGTTCGTGCATGGCGGCCACATCGGCCAGGGCTTCGGCCGTCGACTGGTTGGTGTTGCGCCGCTGGAAGGTGGCCGACACCGACAGCGGGAAGCCCAAATAGCTGATTTCGGGGTGCTGAAGCGCCGTTTCGGCGCCGCGCAGGTTCGCCACTATGGCCAGCAGCTTGGTGGGGGTGCTGCTCAGGTCCAGGCCCGCCAGCACTTCGGCGGTATCGCGCAGCTGCGGAATGGCTTTGGGCGAAACAAAGGAACCGAAGTCCAGGGTGTCGAAGCCGACCTGCAGCAGCGTGTTGAGGTACTCGGTTTTGGTGGCGGTCGGAATGAAATCGGGCAGGCCCTGCATGGCGTCGCGGGGGCATTCGATGAGCTTCATGGCGGGAGGAGGAGGGGTAAGAACTGGGCCATAAAGGTAGCAGCCCAGCCCTGGCGCACGTGCGCCGTTGCCAGGCGCGTTGGGGCCGGCGTTCGATAGCTAGCGAACCCGTCCTGCTTATTCATTGTTTCACAACCATGCTTTATATGATGGATGCTATTTTTCAGCGGCTGGTGAAGCGGCCGCTCCCGGGATATTCTTGGCCCCTGCTGCTCGGGGCCGTGCTGGTGCTGAGCGGCTGCAGCAAGCAGCAAAGCCTGAAAGCGCTTTTCCAAAAGTCGACTCCGCACCAGGCTTATGCCCGGCAATTGCAGCAGGCTGGCCTCGACCGCGGCCCCGCGGGCAGGGCGTGGCTTAAGGCCGCCGAGCAAGCCCTGCGTGACTCGCTGGTGGTGACTTTACCCTTTGCCGAAACCGGCTATTTCCGGCCCGAGCGGCCCAGTGCGGCCAGCTACCGCTACGCCGTGCGCGCCGGCGAGCAGGTGCACGTTAGCCTCTCGTTGGGCGCCGGAGCCGCCGTGCGGGTCTTTCTCGATGCCTTTGAAGTTGTGCCTGGCCGCACACCGGCTCCCCTGGCCAGCGCCGATACCCTGGTGCTGGACTTCCGCTACCAGGCCGAATCCGACGGCCAGCACCTGCTGCGGGTGCAGCCCGAGCTGCTGGCCACGGGCCGCTACACCTTGCGCGTGAACCGGGAGCCCAGCCTGAGCGTGTTTCCCGTGCTGGGCCGCAACGATGCCGCAGTGGGTAGCTTTTGGGGGGCCGCCCGCGACGCCGGCGCCCGCCGGCACGAGGGCATCGACATTTTTGCCTCGCGCGGCACGCCGGTGGTGGCGGCTACTTCGGGGCTCATCACCCGCACCGGCGAAACCCCCATTGGTGGGCGGGTGGTGTGGCTGGCTGATGGCCAGCGCGGCAATCACATCTACTATGCGCACCTCGACAAGCAGCTGGTGACGCCCGGCCAGCGCGTACAGGCCGGCGACACGCTCGGGCTGGTTGGCAACACGGGCAATGCCCGCGGCACGGTGCCTCACCTGCACTTTGGCATTTACCGTAGCGGTCAGGGAGCCGTCGACCCGTTTCCGTTTGTGCGCCGCCCGGCAGAGGCAACCACGCTTCCCACCGGGCCCGACCGCCGGGGCGAGTTCGTGCGGCTGCGCGCCGATGCGCTGTTGCGATCAGTGCCCGGCACGGAAAAGGGGAAGGCATCGAACGCGGGTGCCCGCCTCACCAAGCAAATGCCGTTGCTGGTGGTGGGCCAGCAGGGCACGTCGTTGCGGGTGCAAACTCCCAGCGGCGAGATTGGCTACGTGGCAACGCAGGCCGTGGTAGCCGCTGCGGGCACTCCGCTGCGCCGCTTGGTGCTGCCCGCAGCCACCGAGCTGCGCACCCACCCCATCGCCTCAGCGCCAGCCGGTGGCGCCTTGAATGCCCAGACGGCCGTCACAGTGCTAGGGCAAGCCGAAGGCTTTAGCTTGCTGCGGGGCCCGGAGGGTGAGACCGGTTGGGCCGTTATCTAGAGTATATAAACATCGCGCAAGGAGGCGGGCCGCTGAGGCCAAAACTGAAGGCTAGTGTTTGGTGAGCACCTTGGTTTGCACCAGCTTGCGGTTCTTGTCGTAAAGCTCGGTTTTCACAATGCCCACGGCGGGGTCGTAATAACACACCTCTCGCCCGTTGTTTCTAAAGACCAGGTCGGCGCGGGCGGCGGTGGAGGCTTCCTGTTGGCCCTCCACCGTGTAGCAGCTGAACGTGCCGGCGGGCACAGTGATAAGCGTGGTGCCGGGCATGACGGTACGTTGCCGAACCACCGTGCGCACCTTGGCGATGGCCACCGACGGACTGCTCACCTGAATGGCGACGCCGCCCTCGGCCAGGCTGGTGCCAGCAGTAGGCTGGGTGGGCCAGGCCAGCGGGGTAGCTTGGTACGCTAGCCGGCGGCCCCGAAAAGATTTCAGGCTTTCGTAGTTGATGTAAGCAAGGCCGTCGGTGAAGGTGGTGTCGTTGCGGCAAAAGTGGGTGAGGTCTTGCTGGGCCAGCACGCGGTTGGAGAGGTCGTAGAGGCCGCTTTTCAGCAAAACCGTTGTGATGGCCACGGGCTTTTTCTTTTTAACGGCCACAGAATCCTGTTTGATTTTTACCACCCGATAGCGCCAGGTGCCCGCCGGCTTGCCCCGGCCATCAAGCAGTTGATATTCAAAAAACTGTCCTTCGTGCATGCCAAAGGGCTGCGCGCAACGGGTGGTCTTCTCGAAAGCGAGCTGCGAAACGGCGGCCGGGCGTGGCAGCCGCGCCGAATCGGGCAGGGCCTGCGCCCGGGCGGACTGGCTAGCCAGGCTGAAAACAGCCACCACAAAAACCGGGAAGGAGAGGGGAACGCGCATGGCGAAGGAGCAAAAAAGACAAGATGCAGCAAGGTACAAGCTGGGCCGTGTAGCCACCATAGCTGGCAACCCAAGTCGTTTCGTTGCGTTAGCAGGGGCAAGGTCGTACTTTGCGGCCATCCGGGGCAAGCCCGGAACTCCGTCCTTCCATACCCAACAGCAACCATGGCTGATTCTTCCTCTTCCAACTGGGCCGACATGGCCGCCTCGCTGCTCGGCAAGCTCTCGGGCGGTGTTGAGCTTAGCTGCGCCTTCGAACAAATGGAACTGCAGGTGCCCAACCCGCAAAACCCCCACGCCCCCGCGGCCACCTGGAAACTAAACGGCTCGCTCCGCATCCGGACCCGCGGCGAGCAGCAACCAAGCGGAGCTGCTGCCCCGCAGCCCATCCACCAGCTGCCGCCTAGCCCTCCCGAAGCCGGTGCCTAGTAGCCTCGAAATTGAGGCCCAGCTGGTCATCACCTGGAACGGCCATGCCCTGCAGCTTGCCGCTGCGGGCACTTACCTCATTCTGAACATTCCCAGCCAGCAAGTGCTCGACCAGCTCACGGCGGGCCCGCCCAAGCCGCCGGGCGCGCCAAAGGCCCCCAAGCCGCCCGGGCCCGACCCCATGCAGCAAATCAACGACTTGGCCCGACAGCTGGGCTGGGTGCTCGATTTGCGGGTGGCCGGCAAAACCTACGTGACCTTTGGGGTGCAGCGCACGCCCAAAATCACGCTTAATGCCGTGCTTGGCAAAATCGGCTCGTTTTTTCGGTAGCATTTTCCTCGGGTAAACCGGGGCGGAAGTGCAACTAATTCTGCTCCGTTTAGTTTGCAAGGGTGTAAACTCTACCCACCCGATGAAATCCGAACACGAACACGAAAACCAGGTTGGGGCCCGGCACCGCTCCTCGCCTTTTGGCCGCATTGAGGGCATGCCCCCCGTGCTGGTAGCGCTATACTTTGCGTTGCTCAGTATCACGGTAATGTTCTTGATACTGGTGGTGGCGTACGTGGCCACCCGGCTTCGGAGTGGGGCGCCTACAGGCCTGTACTCGCTGCCGCGCTACTTCTCGTTGAGTACCATTGTGCTGGTGGTCAGTAGCTACATTATTGCGCATGCGCAGCGCTTGTACGCGCAGGACGATTTGGGCGGCCTTGCCCGTTGCCTGGGCGCTACGCTTCTCATGGGCAGCGTGTTTTCGGGGCTGCAAATCCTAGGCTGGCGCGAGCTTATGACGAACGGCGTGCCCTTCCAGGGTGTGGCCAGCAGCAGCAGTGGCCAGTTCATCTACCTGATTTCGGCGCTGCACGTGGTGCACTTGGTAGGCGGCATGCTGTTTTTGCTGGTAATAATGCTGCGCGTAGTTCACGCCGACCGCGACGCGGTGCGGACCTTGGTGTTCATCCGCAACCCCTACCACCGCCGCCACCTCAAGCTGTTGGCAACCTACTGGCACTTTATCGACGTGCTCTGGATAGTGCTGTTTGCGGTGTTCCTGTTCATGTACTAAGCCCTGCACAGGGCAAGCAGGGCTACCGAACCACTTCGAGCCAGCCCCGGAAGCGTCGGCCGTCGGTGTAGGTCACGAAGTAATAATACACGCCCGCGCTGCCCTCGCCCGGCCACCGGAACTCCCGGTCGGTTGAGCTGAAAACCTGCTGGCCCCAGCGCGTGAAAACCTGAACGCTCTTGAACTGCGATTCGCAAAAGTTTGGCGGCAGGTCGGGCAGCCGAAATTCATCGTTCTTCCCGTCCCGGTTGGGGGTGATGATGTTGTAGAGCTTCACCGCCAGGGTATCGGGGTTTTTCACCAGCAGGCGCACCCGCTGCTCCTGCGGCAGGGGCCGGCACGTGGCATCCACGAGCCGGAAGGTCACGACCAAGTTGCGACGCAGGTTGGCAGCGGCGCAGCTCACGTCCCACTGAAAGGTGCCAGTGGCTACTCCGACGCCGTTTTGCGCGCTAAAGCGCATGCCAGCGGCGGCCAGGTCAAAGCCTTCGGAGCCATCTTCCGTGGAGCCGGTAGCGGATAGGGTCAGGCCGTCGCGGTCTACGTCGGCTCCGGTGAAAGTGGCGGTGTAAGTCTGGCCTAAGGGCAGCTCCACCAGCGGGATGGTATTGGGCTGCACTACCCGCGGCAGGGTTGAGGCCAGGGTAGGCGGGCGGTTGTCGTAGCGAACAATAATGGGCACCGTAATAGTGACGGCCTGCCGGGTGTTACACGGCGAGGTTGCGGCCGTAAACTGGAAGTTGCGCACCGAGTCGGGGCCCACGGCCCGGCAGTCGACGCGCCACGTGAAGCGCCCGCGCTGCTGGTTGCCCACCGTACCCTGCGACAAGGTGGCACCCAGGTTGGTTGGGTTGAAGCCCTGCCCGCTCATCTCCAGCTGTATGGGGTCGTTGTCGGGGTCGGTGCCTGTCACATCAAAGGTTATCAAATCGCCCACCCGCACACGCAGCGGCAGGGGAGGCCCCGCCGTGCTCACCAGCGTGGGCAACGAGTTGGCGGGCGGCGAAGCAGTGAAGGCCACCCGCACTGTGTCGCGCTTGGGCAGGCTGCAACCGTCGTCGCCCACCACCACATCCAACAGAAAGACGCGGCCCTGGGTATTGATGCATTCCGGGAAGCACAGCGTGGCCGTAAGGGTATCGGGCGCGCCGGGGGTGCGCACCGCACCGCTTGTGGCAGTGGTAAAGCTGGGCATGAGGCCCGTGAAGTTAACTGCACTCAGCGACAGCGACAAACGCGAGTTGGGGTCGGGGTCGGTGAAGCGCACGCGCACGCAGCGATTGCCGCCCTGCACCAGGCGCAGGGTGTCGCGCCCCGGCCGGTAGGGGGCCGCGCTATTGGGGGTCGGCAGCAGCACCATACTGGGCTTGGCGTTGGTGGGGCAATTGAGCACCATGAGCTGGAAGTCGCGGCGGGCTTCGCCAATTTTCTCGCCGTTGCGGTACTCCGAGCAGCGCACCCCAAACACAAACAAGCCCATGTCGGTGGGGCGCACCGTGAGGCGGCCCGTGTTTCGGTCGATGTTCAGGGTGGGGGAGCCCGGAATCTGATTGAGCGTGCTCAGGGGGGGGCGAGTGGGCACACCCGGAATGGTGGGCGCGGGCGGCAGCCAGGTAATTAGTGAATAGGGCGCCGCAGATGCGGCGGCGGGCTTGGGCACGTTGGAGTTGGAACTGCCGTTGAGCGGCGTCACCAAGTCGTACACCAGAGAGTCGCCGTCGGCGTCCTGCCCGCCAAAGTCGTAGTAAAACAGTTCGTCGCGGCAGGCATAATCGGCCAGCGGCGGGAAAATGCGGGGCGTCGAGTCGATGAAAGGCTGCCCGCGCCGCACTACAGCCGGAAACTCCAGGTAAAAAGTTTGGGCGGCGCTGTTGGGCGACACGATGTTGTTGATGCTGTTGTTGCGGCAGCAGCGCTCCACGGCCACGTAATAGCCCTGCGGGTTGTTGTAGGTGCCGGGTGGCAGGGTAATGTTTTTGCTGTAAACCAAGCGCCGCGTGCTGAGCGTGGGCTTGGCGCAGGCCGGGTTGGTGTAGTTGACGAAGGTGTTGGCGGTGAGGGGAAGCAGCACGTTAGTCACGCGCTGGTTGGAGCCTTTCTCGAAGATGCTGGCCGTCAGGTCGGCGTCGAGGGCGCTGGGGCTGCCGTTTGCAGCATCAAAATACAGATTAAGTATCAGGGTGTACGAGTCGCCGGTGTTATGCACCAGTTCCATTTCGCCCCCTACAATGTGGGTGGCTTGTGCTGGCCCGGCCAACAGCAGCCAGGTGCACAAAAACAGCAGCACTGCTGGCCACGCCGGACGCAGGGGAAAAAGGCGAAATGGCATCGGGTAGAGGAAAAAGCGTAATTATTCCAGATTAAGCCGAAATATACGGATGCAGCAGTCAACTTATAGCCTTGGCTGAGCGTTTCCAAATGGCCCGGCGCCCTTAGGCAGGCAGCGTTTTGGGCGATGCCCGGTCTACCTTCGGATTTCTGAATCCCGAATGTCTAACCTGGGTTAGAAATAAATTGTTGACACTGCACTAATCCCTATGCGTCATATTCTTTACGCGCTGCTAAGCTGTAGCTTACTGCTAGCCTCTTCGCCGGTGCGAGCTCAGCAGCCCGCAGCAGCCCCCGCCACGTATGCGCGCTCCCTCACGCAGGCCGAGTTAGAGGGCGGGCGCCTGTGTGCGGCCGCTCACGGGCAGGCCGCCCAGCGCCCGGCCACCGCTTCGGTCACGCACCGCGCCAAGATGGAGCGGTACGACGTGAAGTACTACAAGCTGGACCTGGCGCTGGAAAACACCTCGCTCAATGTATCCGGCTCGGTTTGGATGCGCGTTCGGGTGGGCAGCCAGGCCCTCGACTCGCTGGCCTTTGAGCTGTACCAGGCACCCACGGGCTCGGGCGCCAACGTGGCCACGCTGCGCATCGACTCAGTAGTCGTGAACGGGCGGCGCTCGCCGGGCGTGCGGCGCGCCGGGCCCGATGCCACCGCCAGCCTGGCCCAACCGGCCGCTGCAAACTCCCTCGTCGATGCCCGCATTTACTACCACGGCACGGCCCCCAGCGGTAACTCGGCAGCCATCGGCAATGGCCTCAGCAACCGCAGCTCCGTGAACATTGATACTTATAACGGCGCGCCCACCTTTCCTTATAACGTGACTTGGTCGCTCTCCGAGCCGTTTTCGGCGCACGAGTGGTTTCCGTGCAAGCAGGTGCTCACCGACAAGGCCGACTCTTCCGATGTGTGGGTGACCACCACGCTGCCCAACAAAGTGGCTTCCAACGGCGTGCTGGTGCGCACCGTGCCCGTGGCTGGCAACAAGGTTCGGTACGAGTGGAAATCCCGGCATCCGATTGCCTACTACCTGATTTCGGTGGCGGTGGCGCCCTACCAGGAATACGTGAACTACGCCAACCCGGCGGGCGGGCCTCGCATTCCCATCGTCAACTACGTTTACAATCAAACCTACCTCGACTACTGGAAAACGCGCATCGACCTGACGCCTGGCTTCATTGAGAACTTCTCGTCCCTGGCCGGCCTCTACCCATTTGCCGACGAGAAGTACGGCCACGCCAACGCGCCCCTTTTCGGCGGCATGGAGCACCAGACCATGACCACGCAAGACGGCTTCAGCTTCACCCTCACGGCGCACGAGCTGTTTCACCAGTGGTTTGGCGACAACGTGACCTGCGCCAGCTGGGAGGATATTTGGTTGAACGAAGGCTTCGCTTCCTACGGCGAATACCTTGCGCTGCAGGCCTTTGATACGCCAGCCAACGCTCGGGGGTGGATGAATGAAGCGCACCGTCTCGCCTTGCTCAACTCCGGCAGCGTGTATGTGGCCGACACCACCAGCGTCAATCGTATTTTCGATTACTCCCTCAGCTACAAAAAGGGAGCGGGCGTGGTGCACATGCTGCGCTACCTCCTCAACGACGATACCAAGTTTTTCCGGGCACTGCGGACCTTTCAAAACCAGTTTCGCGGCTCCACGGCCCGCACCGCCGACCTGCAGGCCATTTTCGAGGCCGAGGCTGGGCGGCCACTCGGCTACTTCTTCGAGCAGTGGTTTCGGGGGCGCGGCTACCCCGCTTTTGAAGTGCGCTGGAACCAGGGCGGCAGCAATGTGGTGCTGCGGGTAGACGAAACGGTGTCGCAGCCCACTTTCACGCCGTTTTTTGAAACCGATGTGGACTACCGCCTCACCTTCACCAACGGCACCACCCAAACCGTGCGCCTGCGCCAAGGCCAGGCTTCCGAAACGTTTCAGCTGGCCGTGAACGGCACCGTGGCCAGCGTGGCCGTCGACCCCGACCAATGGCTGCTCGACCGCAGTGTTACGCCCCTGCGCGACAACACCCTGCTGGCCACCCGTGCCGGCGCCGGCCTGCTGCCGCTTACACTTTTCCCCAACCCTTGCCGCGAAGAGCTGTGGCTGGCAGCCTTGCCCGCCTTCAGTGTCAGGGCCGAAGCGTTGGACGCTACCGGGCGCGTAGTGCTGCGGCAGGCCATCGGCACCACCCAACCGCAAGTCGACACCCGTTTGCTGGCTCCGGGCCTCTACTATCTGCGACTGCTAAGCACAGGAGGGGAGTTGGTGGGTCACGGCCGCTTTGTGCGAGAATAAATGCCTATTCGTGAAGAACAACAAAGCCGCTCCTTGCCAAGGAGCGGCTTTGTTGTTCTTAGTAAACTGGATAAGTTTGCAGCCCGCTAGTTTTTAGAATACGTCGTGGTATTCCTGAATGCGGGCTTCAATGGCGTCGTCGGCAGGCGGAGCGTCCAGCAGGGCCTTCAGCAGGTCGTCGAACGAGCGAGCAGGAGTGAACCCTTCTTGGAGCACGGCGTTGCTGGAAACCCGGATAAACACCGGTTGCTCGTTGATGGCCACAAGGTCTACCGTGACCAGGCCGAAGCGCTGGTTGCAATGGCCGGTTTTGGGGCAGTCGGTGGGGTCGGGCTTGAAGAGCTGCTTGAGCGTGAGCTCCCGGTGCGAGCCGTGCTGGCGGGTGCACTGGTCGGCGCAGGCCCGGTGGTAGCCCATCGTGAGCAGGCGCTCGCCGAGGTGTTCGTAGAAGTGCCGAAAGTTACCGGGGCCAATGCTCTGGTCAAACAACAGCATGGCGCCCTGGCGGCCGCTTTCCTGCATCAGCTGCACCTGAAAACCACGCGAGCCCGCCGCCCCGCCTTTCCGCAGGTGGTATGCCTTGAAGTAAGGCCCCAGCCAGTTCAGGTATACCTGCTGCTCTACCCAGCGCGCGTGCCGCTGCGCCTGGGCGGGCGACAGTTTCACGGCTTGCCAAGAGCCCGGAACCCCGTCTTTGGAACGGAAAAGGTTTTGAATAAAATCGAACAAAACGTGGAAAGTTATTGAAGTCAAAACACCCGGCTGGGCAAATAGTTTCTGAGCGCCTCGCTGGCGATGGACCTTTTCAGCACCCGGTAAGCACAAGAATACGCTTGCTCAGGAAGCTGCTCAACTGCACCCCGGGCTTCTTTAGGCTTCTGATATAGCGGCAGCTCCTGCACACTTCAGGCCAGTTCCTAGCAGGCTGTAAACAAAGGGCCGGCCTCCATCAGAAGCCGGCCTGCCGTTTGGTTTTGTGTCGACGGCTGCGGCTATTTTACGCGGGTCCAGGTTTGGGATTTGCCGATGAGCGAGAAGCCGATGTAGCCTTTCACTTCCATGGTGTTGGCGTTCTGCATTTTCATGTAGCACGAATACGACTTGCCCGTTTCGGGGTCGTAGATTTTGCCATCGTCCCACTTGTTGCCCTCGTCGTAGGTGAAGTCTTCCATAAACACCAGCCCCAGCCGCGGACGGGTGCGAAGCTTGGGGTCGGGGTTTTGCGTATCGGTTTTGGGTTTTCCGGTATCCGGGTCGTCCGGAGTGGCCAAGCTCATGATTCTTCCGCACAGCTTGCTGCCGCACTGAAAAATCTCAAACGTCGCTTTCTTGTCGGCCGGCGTCCAGACTCCGAGCGGAGACATGGTTTGGGCCGAAGCCATGCCGGCAACTCCCAAAACGATGGCAACAAGTAAGAGCAGGGTTTTTTTCATCTCGGAAGGAAGGGAGGAGTTTGATTAAAAAGTAAGGGCAATTATTGGCAAGCCATGGGCCAGTGCGGCAAAGGCACTTTGGCAAGTTTACGGCCAAGTTGCGTGCTGATACGGAAGGATGCCCTGGCAGGATGAAAATTGCAAAAAAAATAGGTCTGTAAATCAGGCTTCAAGCTACCATGGGGGCCGATTTGTGAAAAATTAAGTCCCCCGACTTTGAACCTTAGTATCGGCTATTAACTTTACCGTCCAGTAGTGAGTGCTACGGCCCCTCCCAAGCAGCCCTAAGGTGCTGGGCCGCGCGAGGGGGGTTATGTCGAACGTAAAGAAAGGAGGTACAAAATGTCTAGTAGTCCCAAACAAATCCTGCCCAGCCTGTCGAATGTCGTACGCTTCACCGCAGTACGCGCCTAACAACAGCTTCGTGGGGTAGCTCCTAAGGCTTCCCACATTCGGCCAGGTCTTACTCTCAGCAGTGGACGCCGGAACTGTACCCCAGTTTCGCCGCTCGGTAAGATTTGAAGGATTAGATGCCCGGTTAGCCCAGCCGCCCTTTAGTGGGCCGGCAGAGGCGAACCGGGCATCGCTTCGTTTAAGGGGTTTGATAAGAGGGTTGGAAAGGTTGATAGTTTACTTGTAGCTAATGGTCGCCAAGCGCTCAAGTCCTAATCCTGACCTGCCTGCTATCCCCAAAAGAGCTGTTTACCTCGTTGCTCGCTTCTTGACCGGAGCGCTGCTTTTGGCGGACGCCTTGCGCCGTACCGTGGGGGCAGGCTTCTTTTTCGCAACCGTTTTCTTTTGAGCGACGACTTTCTTCTTGGCCACAGTGGCCGTGCTCTTTCGGGCAACACTCTTGCGGCGGGGCAGCACTTTGGGTGGAGCAGCCGCCGGAGCATCATCTGCTTCCACGGCTACGGGCAGGGTGGGCAAGGCCGCTACCGGCGATGCTTTTCGAGCTGCGGGGCCCGTGCGCGCCACGGCCGGAGCACCCGGCCCAACCACGCGCCGCACTTGCATGAAGCGGCGTTCGTAGTCAGTGCCCTCCACCTGACTCACTTTCACCCCCGACTCGCGGCGGGCCGAAGATGAGTGCACAAACCGTATGGGCCCGCTGGGGCCGGCCGTGGTGATGATGCCCGCGTGCCCCGGGGTAGTAGCTGCTTTGTCGGTGCCGGTGAACACCACGATGTCGCCGGGCCGGGCATCGGAGCGGGGCACAGGCTGCCCCACGCTAATAAGCAAGGCCGTGGAGTGGGGCATGGCAATGCCGAAACGGCTGTACACGAACTGCACAAACCCCGAGCAGTCGAAGCCCGTTTCGGGCGTGTTGCCGGCATAGCAGTAGTTGGTGCCGAGCTGCTGCATGGCATAGCGCACAATGCTGTCGCGCTGGGATGCTTCGCCCACCAGCTCACTAGCCTCCCGTGTCGAGGTAAACACGGCCTCCAAGCGGCTATCGTCGGTAGCCGCGGAGTGGCTGACATGGGCCGCCTCCTGAGCTGCCTTGGGCTCCGATGACTTCAGGCGGGGCAGAAGCCCCACCATGGCCAGTATCAGTACCACGAAAATCAGCCAGAGAAAACGCATAATGAAAATGGAAAATGGTGCCGGTGCGTTCTATACGTCCGTTCGCTCCTAACGGCGCAGCTAACTGCTAGGTTGGTGCCAACCCCAAGGACTTACTTTGTGACCTTGATACATCCTAAAACAGTGCTAATGCTCAAAAATTCAAAATCGTTTTTCTGTCAGGCTACCTTGGCTGTGCTGCTGGCCAGTGCATTGCCCGCCGCGGCCACGGCCACTGCAGTGGTGCCCACGCTCCGCTACACGCTGGCCATGCCCGCACCCCAGACCCATTACTTTGAAGTGAAAATGGACCTCGGCGGCTTCCCTGCTGAGTATACCGACGTCAAAATTCCGGTGTGGGCGCCGGGCTCCTACCTGGTGCGGGAGTTTGCCAAAAACGTGGAAGGCTTCCAGGCCCGCACCACCGGCGGCCAGGCCCTGGCCGTGGAAAAACTTAACAAGAATACCTGGCGGGTGCGCCATCCCAAGCAGGCCGATTTTCAGGTGAGCTACAAGGTGTATGCCTATGAACTGACTGTGCGGACCTCGTTTGTCGACGCCGACCACGGCTACCTCAACGGCACCAGCGTGTTCATGTACCCCGCCGACAACAAGATGCTGGGCAGCACCGTGGTGGTGGAGCCCGCCGCGGGCTGGACCAAGGTGAGCACGGCGCTCAAGCCCGCCCCGGGCAAGTTTACCTACAAGGCCGCCAGCTACGACGAGCTGGCCGACTCGCCTATTGAAATTGGCAACCACAAGGTGTTGGAATTCAGCGTTAACGGCACGCCCCACCAGGTAGCCATGTACGGCACCTACACCGCCGACGACACCAAGCTCACGGCCGACCTGAAAAAGGTGTGCGAGGAAGCCCACCGCGTGGTAGGCCAGAACCCGCTCGACCGCTACCTTTTCATTGTGCACAACCTGGAGCGCGGCGGCGGCGGCCTCGAACACCTCAACTCCACCACGCTGGAAGTGAGCCGCACTACCTACGGCACCGAAGCCGGCTACCAGTCGTTTCTGGACCTGGCGGCGCACGAGTACTTCCACCTCTGGAACGTGAAGCGCATCCGGCCGGTGGCCCTGGGGCCGTTTAACTACGACCAGGAGAACTACACCAACATGCTGTGGGTGAGCGAGGGCATGACGTCGTACTACGCCCGCCTTATCAACAAACGCGCAGGCTTTATCTCGCAGGAAACGTACCTAGCCAAGCTCAGCAACGCCATTACGCAGGTAGAGAACACGCCCGGCAACCGCGTACAGTCGGCCGCCGAATCGAGCTTTGATGCCTGGATTAAGGGGTATCGCCAGAATGAAAATTCGAGCAACAGCGAAATCAGCTACTACTCCAAGGGCGACCTTATTGGTGCGATGCTCGACCTGAACATTGCCGAAGCTACCAAAGGCGAGAAGCACCTCGACGACGTGTTCCGCTTCCTCTACGATACATATTATAAGAAAGCGAACCGCGGCTTCACCGATAAGGAGTTTCAGGATGCCGTGGCTACCGTGGCCGGCCGTCGCTACGACGATTTCTTTCAAACCAGTGTGTACGGCACCAAAACCCTGGACTATGCGACTGCCCTCGGCTACGCCGGCCTCACGCTAAGCGTGGCGCCCCTCAACGAAAACGGCACCCTCGGCGCATCATTTGCCAACCGCGCGGGCCGCATTGTGGTAGTGGGTGTGAAGCGCGACGGCGCCGCCTGGAACAGCGGCCTCAACGTGAACGACGAAGTGCTGCTTGTCAACGGCACGGCCCCCAATGAGGAGTCCATCAAGCAGCTGCTCGGCAGCCCGGTAGGCACGGATGTTAAGCTACAGGTGCGCCGCGACGGCCTCACCCGCGACATCGCCCTCAAAGCCGTAGCTGACCCCGACCGGAAGTACACAATTCAGCCCGTAGCCAGTCCCAGCGCTGCGCAGCAGCGCGTGCTGGCCCGCTGGCTCGGCTCAACAAAATAGCGGCTTGATTCGCTAGCTTGGTTAGCCCAGCTTCTAAGTTAGGGTAAAACAAAAGGCCCCGTACAAAGCTGTACGGGGCCTTTTGTATTTATAGTAGACTTGTTCCTGAGTGAAAAGAACGTCATGTCGAGCGCAGCCGAGACATCTCGCGTGGGGTAGTAACTAAATCATGAGGACGATGCGAGCGAGATGTCTCGGCTGCGCTCGACATGACGTTCTTTTTACTCAGAAACAACCTTATGAATGATTTAAACACCAAGTCAGCAGGTCAGATAATGCGCTTCAGCGCCACCTCGCGCACCGGCGCAATTACTAGCGGCACTTTCTCTACTTTCACTGAAGAAGTATCGAGGCCGAAGTATTGGTCTTCCGAAGCAATGAACTGCCGGATGTAGAAGTACGCCTGCATCACGAGCTTTTCCAGGGTGGGGAAGTCGTTCTCAACGCTCAGAAACTTTTGCAGCACTACAAATCGGAAGTCTCCGGTGACGTGCTGCTTGCTCAGCGACTCGTAACGCGAGGTAATGTCCACTTCCTTGTTGCGCACTAGGTCCTCAATCACCTTGCGGAAGTAAAGGTTGATGCGCTGCTGCACCCGGAATCCTAGCCGAAAGTTGATGCGGAACACGTCGTCCTTGGCCACTTCGGTAACCTTGTACTCCATGGTGTAGGGCTCGTCGGTGGTTTCGACGTGGATGAACCAGTAGATGTCGGCCCGCTTGGGGCGCTTCTGGAAGATGGAGTAGATGATTTTCTGCTCAATCTCGGAGTTGCGCTCGGCCGAGGTCAAGAACACCAAGTGGGTCGCGTATTTGGGAATGGATTCATCGTCGCTGAGCTGCTTGAGAGCGTCCACGTAGGGTTCGAGGCGGACAAATTCGGTGAGGCGGCGCTTGATGTAGAATGCTTTCAGCCACACGTACATCACACCAATAAGGGCCACCCCAATGGCCAGCGACACCCAGCCCCCGTGCGGAAACTTGATGAGGTTGGCAACAAGAAACGAGCTCTCAATGATGCCATAGATGATGGCAAAACCATACACCAGCGGCGTGGCTACCCGCTTGGCCCGCAGCCACATGGTGAGCAGAATGGTGGTCATCATCATGGTGAGGGTGATGGCTAGGCCGTAGGCCGCCTCCATGTTTTCCGACTTCTGGAAATACAGCACCACGCCCACGCAGCCCAACAGCAGCAGCCGGTTCATGCTGGGCACGAAAAGCTGCCCCTTCACATCGGTAGGGTAGTTGAGCTTCACTTTGGGCCACATATTGAGCCGTATGGCCTCGGCTACTAGCGTAAACGAGCCCGTGATAAGCGCCTGCGAAGCAATGATGGCCGCAATGGTGGCAATGCCCACCCCAATGAGCAGAAACCACGGCGGCATCAGCTCATAAAAGGGATTGCGCCCGTCCAGCTGCTCGCCCTGGTGGGCAATCAGCCAGCCGCCCTGCCCGAAGTAGTTGAGCAGCAGGCAGGTCTTCACAAATATCCAGCTCACGCGAATGTTGCCCTTGCCGCAATGGCCCAGGTCCGAGTACAGGGCCTCGGCGCCGGTGGTGCACAGAAACACCGCCCCCAGCAGCCAGAAGCCGCCCGGGTACTGCACCAGTAGCTCGTAGGCGTACACGGGGTTTATGGCCCTGAGTATCTCGGGGTGCATGGCAACTCCTTTTATACCCAATATGGCCAGCATGGAAAACCACACCAGCATCATGGGGCCAAAGGCCTTGCCCACAATCTGAGTACCAAAGCTCTGCATGAAGAAAAGCCCCAGCAGAATGGCAATAACGATGGGCACCGTCGGGATGCTGGGGTACACGGCCTGCAGGCCTTCAATGGCCGACGACACCGAAATAGGCGGGGTAATAACGCCATCGGCTAGCAGGGCCGCGCCCCCGATAATGGCCACGGCCGACAGCCACGCCCCGCGGCGGCGCACCAAGGCAAAAAGCGAGAAAATGCCGCCCTCGCCGTTGTTATCCGCATTCAGCGTCAGCAGCACGTACTTGACTGTAGTTTGCAGTGTGAGGGTCCACAGCACGCAGGAAATGCCTCCGTACACCAGCCGCGGGTCAATCAGCCCGGGCACTATGGCTTTCATCACATAGAGCGGCGAGGTCCCGATGTCGCCGTAAATAATGCCGAGGGCAATCAGCAGTCCCGCCCCCGAAACGGCGGTATGCGAATGTTTAGAGTCCATGAAGAATTAGCAACTGTAAGTAGCCGGGCCAGTGCTGTTATTAAAATTTGGCGCGCGAAGGTAGGAGCCAACTCTTCGAGTGTGACGTTGGGCGCGGCCTGCTGTGCGGGCTACTCACTGAGCAATAGCGAATTGTTGAGTTAATTATCCGGCTGCAGGCCTTCGGCTTCGGCCTGAGCAGCGGCTTGGGCGGCTTCGGCGGCCTGGCGGGTGGCCTCGTCGGCGGCAGCCAGCACATAAGCCGCCTCGCGGGCGGCCCAGTCGTGGACGCGAAAAATGCGGCGGTTTACCTCTGCCGTGAGGCGCTGCCAGCCCGCGGTGTCGCCGGGCAGGGCAAAGTTGACCATTTCGCGCCCCAGTCGGTGCAGGCGCAGGCGGTTGGTGCCGCGGTGCCCGTAGGCGAGCAGCAGCGCGGTCAGGGTCATGCCTATCATGGCAGGCCCTGTGCGCAGCCAGTTTTGCAAAAAGGCAATCATCACGCTGGCCAGGCCGATGCTGCCCAGCAGATACCACAGTATCCAGCGCACCGGCGTGAGCTCGGCCCGCTCCAGCTCCAGCAGCAGAAACGAGCGGCCGCGCACGGTGAGTGTGGTGTCGGTGAGCACCACGCGCCCGTCTTCGCTTTGCATGGTGGGCAGCGGAGGTGGCGGTTCGGGCGGCGCCATTTTGGGAGGCGGCCCGGGCTCATAGAAAGGTGCCGATACCAAAGCGGCCCCGGAAGGTTGTTCCGGGGCCACGGGTGGGGTGGGGTCAGCGGGTGGCTGGGCTTCGAGGTCGTTCATGTGCTCAGAAACAGCCATTGTGCTAGTGGTGCGCGACCAAGTGGGCGCACCAGGGCGGGTGGGGGTAGAAGATGTGAATGGATTTTCCACCCCCACGGCGCCTTAGTTATTTACTTTAATCAGCTCCACATCGAAGATGAGGGCCGTGTCGCCAGGGATGTCGCGGCCTGCGCCCCGCTTGCCGTAGGCCAGGTCCGAGGGAATGTAGAGGCGGTACTTCGAGCCTTCGGGCATCAGCTGCAGAGCTTCTGTCCAGCCGGCAATCACGCCGTTGACGGGGAAGGTGGCGGGCTGGCCGCGCTGGTAGCTGCTGTCGAACACGGTGCCGTTAATGAGGGTGCCGTGGTAGTGCGTCGTCACCGACGAACCCAGCGTGGGGGTTTTGCCCGTGCCCTGGGTCAGTACTTCGTACTGCAAGCCGCTGGGCAGGGTGGTCACGCCCGACTTGCTGGCGTTTTGGGCGAGGAAGGCTTCGCCTTCGGCTTTGTTGTTGCTCATGGAATTGGGGTCTTGGGTTTGGTCGTCGTCTTCGGCACCGCCCATCTGCTCCTGCAGCTGCTGCATAGCGGCCTGCATTTGCTCTTGGGTGAGGCGGCTGGGCTGGCCCTGCAAGCCTTCTTTTAGGGCGCCGGCCAGGGTATCGATGTCAAGGTCGAGGCCCTGCTGGGCAAAGTTGCGGGCCAGGTCGCGGCCGATGATGTAGCTCACTTGAGCCTGGTGGGAATCGAGGTTCATGGGCAGGTGTGTGTAGGTAAAGCTGCGGCGGTTTCAGTCCGAAACGTGGTCCGGCAGCGGGTGAAAGAATTGCTCAATGGATTACGCCGTTGCCGGGGCGAAGTTCCAAAAGCCGCGCCGAACCGCTGCAACCGCCGTAATGGCCGAACCCACAACAAAAAGCCCGGCCAATGGGCCGGGCTCTTACCTAAAATAATTGCGCTAAAACGGGGTTAGCCGATAGAATAATGCTTAGCAGTATAAATGCTGGTCGTCGTCGCCGTGGAAGAAGAAGGTCAGGTCCAGGTCGGCCACTTTGGCAGCTAAGTAGCTTACGCCGCCCAGTAAAAGCAGCGAGGAAAACGATAATGCGGTGGTCTTTTTCATTTCTAAGGGCAAAAAAGCCTTAATGGTGATTACTGTGCAAAGATACGAAAATCAAGCCAAAAATGTTATGCATGCAGCGTAAATTAATATTCACTTAACTCATAATCAATGGTAATATGACATAATATCAAAAAAAGTTAATACATTTCTTATTAATCACCATCTTCTTCTGCATCATGACTCTACGCATCAGTAACCTCTCCAAAACGTACGCCAATGGCGTGCGTGCGCTCCACAACGTTTCGCTCACCATTCCGAGTGGCATGTTTGGGCTGCTGGGCCCCAACGGCGCCGGCAAAAGCTCGCTGATGCGCACCATTGCCACCCTGCAGGAGCCCGACAGCGGCGGCATCATGCTGGGCGAAATCGACGTGCTGACGCAAAAGGACGCTGTACGTCGGGTGCTGGGCTACCTGCCCCAGGAATTCGGCCTTTACCCCAGCATTTCGGCCGAGGTGCTGCTCGATTATTTTGCCGGCCTCAAGGGCATTCGCGACAACCAGGAACGCAAGCTGGCGGTGGAAAGCCTGCTGCACCAAACCAACTTGTGGGCGGCCCGCAAGAAAGCCGTGGGCGGCTACTCGGGCGGCATGCGGCAGCGCTTCGGCATTGCGGTGGCGCTGCTGGGCTCGCCGCAGCTCATCATCGTGGACGAGCCCACGGCCGGCCTCGACCCCACCGAGCGCAACCGCTTCCTGGATTTGCTGAGCGAGATAGGGGAGAACGTGGTGGTGATTCTCAGCACCCATATTGTAGAAGATGTGACCGAGCTGTGCCCCAACATGGCCATCATTGCGGGCGGCGAAGTGGTGGCCACGGGCTCGCCCAATGACGTGATTGGTGAAATCCGAGGCAAAGTTTACCGCACCAAAACGGAAAAAGTGGCCCTGGCACAGCTGAAATCCGACTATGAGGTGATTTCCTCGAAGCTGGTTGCCGGCCAGCCCATCGTGCGGGTGTTTAGCGAGCAGCCCATCAACGGGCAGTTCCAGCCCGCCGAGGCCACACTGGAAGACGTGTATTTCCATAGCCTGGCACGGAAGCAATTGGCAATGAACAATGAGCAGTGAGCAATGGGAGGAGGGCGGAGGGTACGCGAGCAATAAGTCCATTGCTCATTCTTCATTACTCATTGTCAATTGAAAACCATGTTCGCACACATTTTCGCTTTCGAACTGCGCTACCGCTTCACGCAGCCCAGCACCTATCTGTACTTCGGCGTATTTGCGCTGTTTGGGTTTTTGTCGCAGACAGTAAACGACTTCGGCTTTGCCAGCGCCAAGGTGCACGTCAATTCGCCCGATGCGCTGGCGCAGCTGCACTTCATTGCCTCTATTTTGGGCATGTTTGTGACGGCGGCCATCCTAGGCACGCCCATCTACCGCGACGACAAGGAGGGCATGACGGGCCTCGTGTACACCACGCAGCTGACCAAACCCGCTTATTTGAGCGGGCGGTTTCTGGGGTCGCTGCTGGCCATTTGGTTCATTATGAGCGGCATTTCGGTGGGCGCGCTGCTGGGCATGCTCATGCCCTGGGTCGACGCCGAAAAGCTGGGCCCAGTGATGCCGCTGGCGCTGTTGGCGCCGCTGGTGGCCGGGGCTTGGGTAAATGCCTTTTTTGCGGGCTGCATCTTCTTTGCGGCGTACCTGCTGTTTCGCTCGCCGCTGGTGGTGTATCTGGGTGGCATTGTGCTATTTGTGCTCTACCAGGTTTCGCTCACGTTTTCGAGCCGGGTGAGCAGCGACCACCTTTTTTCGCAGCTCGACCCGTTTGGACTGGTGGCCAAAAACATAGATGCCAACTACTGGACGGTGGCTGAGCGCAACAGCAAGCTGGCGAATTTTCTTGGTGGCGAATTGCTGCAAAACCGAATAACCTGGGCCGGCGTGGGCTTGGTAATCCTGTTCGCGGCTTGCGCGTTTTTCCGGTTGGGCCAGGCCAAGACCCGGGTGAAAAAGCAAGCTGCTGATTTAGCACCGATACCAACCGGCGCGGTAGGGCTGCGTAGGTCGCCCCAACAGTTTGGCAACGGACTAGCAATGTGGCAGCTGCGGCAGTTGACGAAGGTGCAGTTTCTGAACGTGGTGCGGGCCTGGCCGTTTCGGGTGCTGGCCTTGCTAGGTATCGTGTTTGTACTCTTCAATGCCTACTACACGTATCAGGACACGCGCGGCATTCAGATGCCAGTAACCTACCTGATTTTGAACATGCTGAACAGCAATTACACGCTGTTTTCGCTGCTCATTGTTATTATTTACGCCGGCGAGCTGGTGTGGCGAGAGCGGGACACCAAGCTGCAACTGGTATTCGATGCGTTGCCGTTTTCGACCTGGGTGCCGTTTCTGAGCAAGCTGCTGGCGCTGCTGGCTGTGCAGGTGGTGCTCACCCTGGTGATGGACGGCGTGGGCATTGCCATTCAGCTTTACCGGGCGCCCGCCTTGGTCGAGCCTCTACTCTATTTCAAGGACTTCGCCTTGCAACTGGCCAATTTGACGGTGCTCTGTGCCCTAGCCATGACCGTGCAAACGGTGGTGAACCACAAGTACGTGGGCCACGCCATCATGATGGTGTACTACGGCGTGGTGTTTCTGCTGGCCGATGCGCTGGGCCTGCACCATGGGCTGCTGAAGTTTGGGGCCGCCGTGCCCTACACCTATTCCGACATGAACGGCTATGGGCACCTGGTAGCGCCGCTGCTGGCCATCAACGCATATTACCTGGCCGGGGCGCTGGTGTTGGTGCTGCTCACGGGCCTGCTCTGGGTGCGCGGCAACGATACCGACCTGCGCGCCCGTGGCCGGCTGTTTGGGCAGCGGCTGCGCGGGGCGGGCATGCGGCCGGCCCTGGCCGCGGGGCTGGTGGTGCTGTTTGTGGCCGGTGGCTGGGTGTTCTATAACGCCAACATCATCAACGAATTTGTGACGCCCAAGGCCCTGGAGGCCCGCCAGGCCAATGCCGAGCGTCAGTACAAGCGCTACGAAAACCTACTGCAGCCCAGAATGGTGGCCGTAACCCTAAACGCCGACCTGTACCCCACGGCCAGCCCGCGCGGCTACCGTATGCACGGCGCCTACACGCTGCGTAACAAGGCCAGCCGGGGCATTGATACCCTTTTCATCAACTACAACCCCAGTCGCAGCGTCCGGAACCAGCTCAGCCTGAGTCGGGCCGCCAAGGTGCTAACGGACGACCCCGTGGCCGGCGTGCGCCTCTACCGCCTGGCCCAGCCCCTGGCGCCCGGCGACTCGCTCGACCTGCAATACGATGTATCGTACTGGGCCAACGGCTTTACCTCGCGCCTCAAAGACAACGGCGTGTTCAACTGGGCCTCCATCTCGCCCGAAGACCGGCTCACGGCCAACGGCACTTTCCTCGACGACCCCGGCCTGCGCATAGGCTACCTGCGGGGTGCCGAGATGGAAGACGACGACGTGCGCAAGCGCAACGGCCTCAAGCCCAAGGAGCGCGCCCTCCCGCTCAACGACCCGCGCGGCCGCTCCGAGTGCGAGTTCGGCCCTGAGTTTGACTACGTGCGCTACCAGGCCACCGTCAGCACCGACCCCGACCAGATTGCCATCACGCCCGGCTACCTTCAAAAGGAGTGGCTGCAAAACGGCCGCCGCTACTTCCGCTACCAGATGGACCAGCCCATGCTGCCCATGATTTCGGTGCTCTCGGCCCGCTACCAGGTGCACCGCGAAAGCTGGCAAAACCCCGCTGGCGGCCCGCCCGTGGCCATCGAAATCTACCACGACCCCAAGCACGCCTACAACGTGAAGCGCATGGCCGAGGCCTTGCGCAAGGCCTTGCCGTACTACACGGCCGCCTTTGGCCCCTACCAGTACCGACAGATTCGGGTGCTGGAGTTTCCGCGCTATAAGTCCTTTGCCCAGAGTTTCCCCAACACGGTGCCGTTTTCGGAAGGCGCCGGTTTTATCGACGACCTCCGCGACCCGACCAAGCCCGATTTGGCCTTCTTCATCACCAACCACGAGCTGGCCCACCAGTGGTGGGGCCACCAGCTGGTGGGCGCCAACGTGCAGGGCAGCAGCATGCTGGTAGAATCGTTGGCCGAATACTCCGCCATCATGACGGCCAAGCACGAGTTCACGCCCGAAAAGATGCAGCAATTCATGCGCCGCGAGCTCGACAACTACCTGCGGGGCCGACGCCAGGAGCGCAAGAAGGAGCAGCCGCTCATGCTCTGCGAGTCGCAGCCCTACATTCATTACTACAAGGGTGGCATGGTGTTCTACGCCCTGCAGGACTACATCGGCGAGGATAAACTGAACGGTGCCCTGCGGGCATTCATCACTAAAAACCGTTACCAGACCCGCCCGTACCCCAACTCGGCCGACCTGATGACCTACCTGCACCAGGCCACGCCCGATTCGCTGCAGTATTTGCTGCACGACATGTTCGAGACCATCACGCTCTACAAAAACGAGCTCAAAACCGCTACCTACACCCCGCGCCCCGATGGCAAGTTCGACGTCAGCCTCACCATCAAGGCCGAAAAGCTACGGGCCGACAGCCTGGGCAACGAAAAGTCTATCGCCATGGCCGACTACATCGACCTCGGCATTTTCGGACCCGATAAGTCACTGGGCGAAGCCTGGGATGTGCGCGGGAAGCCGCTGTTCCTCAAAAAAGTGAAGCTCACCAAGCCCGAAACCACGTTTCATTTCGTGGTGAATGAGAAACCTGCCAAAGCCGGCGTAGACCCCTACCAGAAGCTGATTGAACGGTATTACTACGACAATGTGAAGCCGCTGGATGAGCAAAAACCAAGCTCGAAGCCAGTAGCGCTGAAGTAGCCCGTAGCGCGGACTCTGCGAGTCCGCGTCGGCGTGTGGTCGAGTCCGCATTGGGGTCGGGAAGATTGCGCGCCCGTCACGCGGACTCGCAGAGTCCGCGCTACATTCCAAAGCCTGCTACCTCCCGCACCGCACCCGGCGCTAAATCACCGAGCCAAATATCACCTACTCGAACCCGAATTAGTCGCAGGGTGGGAAAGCCCACGGCCGCCGTCATTTTCCTGACCTGTCGGTATTTGCCTTCGGTAAGGGTGATGGAAACCCAACTGGTGGGGCCGTGGCGGTCGTCGCGAATTTTGCGGGTGCGCGGGGCAAAGGCAGGGGCGGGGTCCAGGCGGCGCGCCGTGCAGGGCGTGGTCAGGTAGCGCACGTTGTGAATGCCAATCTCGACGCCGGTTTGGAGTTGGTTAATGGCAGCGTCTTCAATCAGACCGTCGACCTGGGCGTAGTATTCCTTCTCAATCTTTTTGCTGCGCACCAATTCGCTCATGCGGCCATCGGTGGTGAGCAGGAGGAGGCCTTCGCTGTCTTCGTCGAGTCGGCCTATGGCCATGATGCCCTCGGGAAAGTCATGGAATTCGCCCAGCTTTTTCTTTTTGGCCTCGCCAATAAACTGGCTGAGGTAGCCGTAGGGCTTGTGAATGAGGAAATGGCGGTGGGTTGATGGCTCTGTTTGGGGAGACATGGAAGCATTAAGTGAAACACCTGCGGCGGAAGTAGCGCAACTACTTACAGGGTGAGGCGGTAAATCATGAGGGCCGCCCGCTGCACCAGCAGCGGAAATTCCTTAAGGTTGATGGTTTCGCCGGCCGCGTGGGCGCCCTTGCCCGACACGCCCAGGCCGTCGAGGCAATCGACGTATTGGGCCACGTAGGAAATGTCGCCGCCGCCGCGCGAGCCGGGGTCGCCGGCCGCCACGGCGCCGTAGCCCAGGTCGCGGCTTACCTGGTCGGCGAGGGCGGCCAGCTTTTGGTTGCCGGGCGTGGGGGCCATGCCGGGCAGGCCGTCGGTGAAAGTGATTTCGGCCCGGGTCTTGTTAAGGCTTTGGACCACAATGGCGCGCATTTTTTCGCGGGCGGCCTCTTTTTGGGTTTCGGTTAGGAAGCGCAAGTCGCCGGTTACGGTAGCACCGGGTGCAATGATGTTGGTTTTGCCCACCACTTCGCCGCGAGCCTTGGCTTCGTCGTAGCTCACTTCGGAGCCCCCCACCATCAGGCCGGGGTTGAAGGTGAGGTATTGCTCCTGGCTCAAGGTTTCGCGGAAGGAGTTGAGAATGCGGGCGGCTTCGTAAATGGCCCCATCGCCCACAGCTGGCTTGAAAACGCCCGAGGAGTGGGCGGCCGTGCCGTAGGTTTTCAGCAGCCAGGTGCTAGAGCCGCGCCGGGCCGTGGCTACGGTGTGCAGGTTGGTGGCGGTTTCGAAGGCTAAGGCTACTTCGGCCTGCTTGGCGCGAGCAATAAAGTCGGCGCGGCTTTCGGGGCCCTTGCCGCCGCGCTCTTCGTCGCCAGTGAAATAGGCGGTGATATTGGCGTCTTTCATGAGGCCGTTGGCGTGCAGAGCCTGCAGGGCGGCCAGTATCACCACGTTGCCGCCCTTCATGTCGTTCACGCCCTGGCCGGTGGCCGTGGAGTCATTCAGGCGGGTGAACTTGGTGAAAGGCATGTCCAGCTCAAACACCGTGTCGAGGTGGCCAATCAGGAAGAGCTTCTTGCCCTTTTTGCCCTTGCGCTGGGCCACGAGGTGGCCGGCCCGCTGCATGGTTTCAGGCATAGACACCCACTCGGTTTTGAAGCCAATGGCGTCGAACTCTTTCTGAAAAACGGTGCCGACTTCCCGCACTCCTTTCACGTTAAGCGTACCGCTGTTGATGTTGACCACCTGCTCCAGCAGCTTCTCCGACTGCGGCATGTTTTGCTGCACCGAAGCCACAATTTTGCGCTCGGTGGCCGTGAGTTTTTGCGCCAATGCGGCGTGGCTGCAGACTATGGCAGCAGCTAGGAGTAACTTTTTCACAAACAGATAAATCAGGGGTTACCGTATTTGCTCAAAAGTAAAGCAATACCCAGCTTGTGCTTGTGATATGACAAAGCACTACAGTTTCGCCCCTGGTCCGACATCCTAGGCGTCCGACCGGTTGTTATTAGGCCTTTGGGCACGGATGTGCTGGCAATAACCGGTCGGACGCCTAGGGCGTCGGACCGGCAGGCATGCTATGCTGCTGAAGCTGCGCAGGGCAGTGCGTCTAGTCTTACTTCACTGCAGGTTGCCGAAGCCCCCGAATGTTTTCAGCCACTTCCACCATTGGGGCCACCCAAATGTCCTTTTCGTGGGCCTTGAGGTAGCGGAGCAACTGGCGATGCGCCTGCAGGTCTACGTTCAGACCGTGGCCGCCCCCCACGCCGTGAAACAGAAACACCAGTAACGTGCGCGACTGTTGGGCCTTCTTCACCAAGTCGATTAGGTACTCGGCCGACTGGCCGTTTATCATGTAGCTGTTGATGTTGGCCAGGTTGACCTGCGCGGGCGTCTGCAGGCCCGCGCTCACGCCCCGCGCAGCCACGAAATCATTTTGCAGCTGGTCGTAAAAGGCCACGTTCCCAATTTTCAGGTCGCCGCAGGGGTAGGCAAACGTGCGCTTGGTCTTGCCATCGATGGCCGTGAGAAGGGTGTTGTTGGTGCGAATCTCGCTCACGGCCCGGCTGACGGTGTACTTACTCAGGTCGTTGTCGGGCGTGACGAAGCTGCGGCCCGGCAGGCTGCCGTCGCAGGGGTGAAACAAGGCGTGATTGCCCAATTCGTGCCCACGCTTGGCGGCCTGTCGCCATTCCGGAAGCCGGCGCGCCACCACCGGCGACGACCCAATCAGGTAGAACGTGCCGCGCAGCTGCAGGGAGTCGAGCGCGGGCACGGCGTTGTCGAGGTCCACGTCGATGGCATCGTCGTAGGTCAGCACCACGGCGCACTGCTTGTTGTTCCAGGGGCCGCCAGCTTGGGCGTGTGCCCCAGCAACGAACAAGAGAGAGTAAGCAGCGGCCAGCGCTAGCAGCCTGCGGGGGTAGTTCATGAAAGGATGGGCTTATTGAGTTGTCAACATCACAAGGGCAAACACCGCGGCCAAGCCCTTGGCGAAGTAAGGCGGTTTATTTCACCTCTTCAACTTCTACGCGGCGGTTGCGGGCATCGGGCGAGGGGTAGAGCGGGCGCGCATCGCCGTAGCCAACGGTGACAATCCGGTCAGCGACAATTCCTGCATTCACTAGGTAGGTTTTCAACGCCTCGGCTCGTTGCTCCGACAAAACCAGATTTTTCTGGGGTTCTCCAATCTTATCGGTGTGCCCGGCCACGCGCAGCTTCAAAGTGGGCCGGGCTTTGAGCTCAGTGGCCAGCTGGTCGAGCGCGGGCAGCGCTTCCGCCAAGAGCTCAGCCGTGCCCAGCTTGAAAAGCACGGTGGGCAGTACCACCGGGGTAGGAGCGATAATAGGTGCCGGACGTGCCGGCTTTGCGGTATCTGGTCGGGCGGCAACGGGCGGCGCGGGGCGAGGCGGATTCGGCACCGCTTTGGGAGGCGCTGGCTTAAGAGCCGGTGCCTTGCCCGTTACCTGAATGGTGATGGGCACCACCGGGCTCTCGTTGGTGGGGTAGTAGCCCTGGGTGAGGTAGAAGGTGGTGGTTTTGCGAAGCCTGGTGGGGTACGTGTTGCCGGTGGCCACTAGTTCTTTCCTCTCGGCGTCGGCGTACCACATTACGTTGCGGCCCGACACCCGGATGGTGGTTTGGGCTCCGGCTTTCACGGTAGCCGCCGATTTGAGCTTAATGCGGTAAAACGTGAAGGTGCCCAGGTCGCAGGTGCCCACGGGGCGGTAGGTGGCCCGGCCGGTTAGCTTCTCCAGCTTGGCGTCGTAGGTAAACGAGATGGCGCCATCGCACCAGTGGCTGGTGGGAGTGCGCCCGGTTTCGTTGAGCTTCCGCAGATGCTCCAGTCGCATCGCGGCCCCCGTTTGGGTGCCCCGCACCTGGAATGTGACGGATACATCCGGATTGCCGCCTACCTCTTGGTAGAGCACTCCAAAGAGCGCATCGCTCTTGCTCTTTTGCAGGCGAAGTACCGCCGGCCAGTAGTCTTCTTCCTCGCCGGTGTCGGCCTCCACGCCCTGCCATACGCCCGTCAGGGATTGGGCTTGCCCGGGGCCCGCCAACAGCAGAGCCAATACGCCAAACCAAAAGCTGCTCTTCATGCTACCAAAATTATATCCTAACCTGAAAAAGGCCAGAGTCGAGCCTGTTTTGGGTTGTGATTATTTCTATCATTCGTCTGTCATGCTGAGCTGGCGAAGCACCTTATCATGCCCTAACGAATTGTTCTGCAGCAATAAGATGCTTCGCTGGCTCAGCATGGCAGACGGCGCAAAGCCTGCTACCCCAACTATGCTATGTCCTGGGCGCTCAGCTAAATTTCGGCTACACGGCCCCCTTCATAGTGCTTACATAGGCCAAGACGTCCTTTGGCAAGGGGGGCAGTAGGAAGGGAACTATCCCGCTTAGTAGCCGTCACCAACCTTTGCATAGTACGAGTAAGGCAGCTGGCTGCATAGTAAAACATCCCATTGCCGATACTTTTCCGACCCTAACCATCTTGTCTGTACTGAAGAATGCCGGCGGCCGCTCGCCCATATTTGCAGGATGAAAAAATCTCTGTTGCTCGCGCTGCTCAGCTGGTTATGGCTGTGGGGCCCGGCAGCGCAGGCCCAGGCCCAAAAAGAGCTGACGCTAGCGTTCGGCTCGTGCAACCGCGTGGATTTGCCGCAGCCACTCTGGCCCGTGATTGCCCGCGACCAGCCGGACGTCTGGCTATGGCTCGGCGATAACGTGTACGGCGACACCGACGACATGGCCGTGCTGCGCCGGCAGTACGATACGCAGTTCAACCTACCGGGCTACGCCCAGTTTCGGGCGCAGATTCCCACCATCATTGGCACCTGGGACGACCACGACTACGGCCGCAACGACGGCAACAAAACCTACCCATTCAAGCGTCAGAGCCAGCAAGCAGCCCTGGATTTTTTGCAGGAGCCCGCGGCCAGTGCCCGGCGCCAGCAAGAGGGCCTCTACACCGCCTACGAGTACGCCGTGGGCAAGAAAACCGTGAAAGTGCTGCTGCTCGACGGCCGCTATTTCCAGGATACCCTCTCGCGCGACGCGCAGCAGCGCTACCAGCCTAACGCCACCGGCGACGTGCTGGGCGAGGAGCAGTGGCAGTGGCTGGAGCAGCACCTGCAGGGCAGCACCGCCGACGCCCACATCATTGCCGGGGGCATTCAGTTCCTGCCGCAGGAGCACGCCTTTGAGAAATGGGCCAACTTTCCTGCGGCCCGGCAGCGGCTATTGGCCCTGCTGGCCCGCACGCAGGCCAAGGGTGTGGTGCTGCTCAGCGGCGACCGACACATCGGCGAGATTTCCCGGCTGCGCGTGCCCGGCGTGGCCTACCCGGTCTATGAGATTACCTCCAGTGGCCTGACGCACCCTGCTACTCACAACACCGGCGAACCCAACGCCCTGCGCGTGGGCCCGCTCGTCAATCAGATGCACTACGCCCTGTTGCGCTTTCGCCAGCGCGGGGGGCACTTGGTTGTCACGGCGGCCATTAAGGGCGCAGCGGGCCAGGAACTGGTAGTTGAAAACATCGGGCCGAAGTGAGGCCTAACGGCCCCACAGCTCCGAATTTAGGCCAAGGCCTCGTGCCGCCAGTCTACCGCCGATACACCGAGGTTCCGGGTGTAGGGGGTTATCTCTACCTGCTGCTCGGAGGTCCACGTGCGTTCGTTGAAATTCGTTACCACTCGGTGCATTTCCCAGGTGAGTATCCCCACGTACCACACGCCCAGCACGCTCTCCACGCGCCGGGACTCCAGCACCACGCGCTGGGCATTGGCCGGCAGGTCGTGGCGAAGAATCAGGTTTTGCTGGACCTTTGCGGCCCGGTTATAAAGAGCAGGTAAAGTAAGAGTTTGCACGAAAACAAAGTATAGCGATAAAACAGGGTAAAGGTAAGTGGCTCCCGCTCATCGATGCAATAAATCGACCCGTTTTATACCGCGTATTCACTATATATTTTTCCGATGTATTCCTTCGCTAACTCCCTGTTCAGCAGCAACCAGATATAATGTTAATGAGTCGTAGAAAAACGCCATAACAAGCTGTTGCCCCTGCGTATGTACATACCTAGCGCCACCTGAAAGGGTAGGACGATTAACCAACCAAAAGCACCGGTCCCGTGCACCAATCAGGGGCATGGGGCCGGTGCTAACAGGGCCAGCAGAAACCGCCGCCTGCGGCTTTCCGCTGCTCCTTCTACTTCTTCAGCACGAGGTAGCCATAAGCCGGCAGCGACACCGATGTGCCCACCGCGACGGAGCCACTCTGCAGGGCGTTGGTCCAAGTAGTGCCGACCAGGGCGGCGGGCACCGGGTAGGTCGTGGGCGAGTTGCGCACGTTCACCAGCACGAGGGCTTGCTCGGCGCCGGCCGTTTTGGTGAAGGCGCACACGTTGGCGGTGCTGTAGGGGGTGGGCGTGCCCACGCGCAGTGCCGCGCTGGCAGCGCGGGCGGCTAGCAGCTGCTTGTAGGCCCGCGTCACGCCGGGGTTGGCGCCCCAGGCCACTTTCACCGAGGTGAAGGGGAAGGGAATGGCCTGGGTCATGCCGGCTTCCTGGCCGTTGTACACCATCGGCACTCCTTTATATAAGGCCGCGATGACGAAGGCCGACATGGCGCCCGCCTCGCCCCCAAACAAGGTGTGGGGCGTGCCATCCGAGCCGTTTACGTCGTGGTTGGTGGTGTAGCGCACCACGCCCTGGGTGCCCGTAGCGCCCACGTATTCGCTAGTGTTGAGGGCGTCGAACGCCGTGGCAGGCTGGCCGTTGCGGTACACGTTGTAGATGCCGCCGTAGAAGTTGAAGCCAAAGTTGTAGTCGAAGCCTGCGGCAAAGTTGGCGCTGCGGGTGCTTTCGGCCAGCAACAGCAGCTTGTGGGTCCGCACGTTGCGCAGGGTGTCAGTGGCCTGCTTCCAAAAATCAGCGGGCTGGAAGTCGGCGTAGTCGAAGCGGAAGCCGTCGACGTTGGCGGTGTAAACCCAGGATTTGAGGGCCGAAATCATCTCCAGGCGCATGGCTGGCACTGTGAAATTCAGTTGAGCCACGTCGTTGTAGGTGGTGCCGTTGTTGGAAGGGGGCACGATGGCACCCGCCGCGTTCTTCTGGTACCACTCCGGGTGGGTGCTCACCCAGGGATGGTCCCAGGCGGTGTGGTTAGCCACCCAGTCCAGCATCACGGCCATGCCGCGGGCGTGCGCGCCGTCGACCAGCGTGCGCAAGTCGGCCAGGGTGCCGAATTCTGCGCCTACCGCGCGGTAGTCCTTCACGGCGTAGGGCGAATTGAACGCGGGGTGGGGGCCGGCGGCGGGGCCGCTTGCGTAAGTGACCGGGCTGCCAACCGGGTAAATGGGCATCAAATACAGCACGTTCACGCCCAGGGCCCGAATGGAATCGAGCCGGGCCGTGACGCCCGTAAAATTACCGGCCTGGCTAAAAGCCCGCATGTTTACCTGGTACATCACAGCGTCTTCGCGGTTGGGTACGCCGGCGAAGGGCGTGCCGTACTGAGGCGGCGTAGGCGTGCCGGTAGTTGGCGGGACGACAACCGGGACCACGACCGTTGGCAACTCTTTTTTACAGCCACCCAGCAGCGTGGCGGCCAGCAACAGCACCAGGCTATTATTGCTCATAATAAGACGAATAAACTCGTTCAAGGAAGACTAAGCGGGCCGCAAAAGCGGGCCGACGCATTATTTTTTCAAAGGCTTGAAGCTCACAGCCGCGCCGCCGCCGGCTGCGAGCTGCAGCTGCAGCGCCGACTTGCTGGTCACCGTGACCTTCCGAATCTGATAGGCCGTGGGGTTCTTCTCCCAATCAGCCCCTTTGCCGTCTGCGTAGATGGTGGCTGCGTAGCGCGTGCCGGGCGTGAGGAAGTCCAGCTGCACGGGCTGCCGGCGGGCCTGCTCGTCGGTGATGGCGCCGAGGTACCACTCGTCCTTGCCCTTGGCTTTGCGGGCGATGGTGAGGTAGTCGCCGGGCTCGGCGGCCAGAATGCGGGTGTCGTCCCAATCCACGGGCACGTCCTTGATGAACTGGAAGGCGTCGAGGCGCTGCTCGTAGGCTTCGGGCAGGTCGGCGGCCATTTGCAGGGGCGAGTACATGGTCACGTACAGGGCCAGCTGCTTGGCCAGGGTGGTGTGCACCTGCCGGCCCTTGTTCTGGGCGGGGTTCCAGCTTTCGAGCTTGATTTGGAAGATGCCGGGCGTGTAGTCCATGGGGCCGCCCATGAGGCGGGTGAAGGGCAGGATGGTTTCATGCTCGGGCGGGTTGCCGGTGCTCCAGGCGTTGAACTCGTTGCCGCGGGCGGCTTCGTTGGCCAGCCAGTTGGGGTAGGTGCGGTGCAGGCCAGTGGGGCGCACGGATTCGTGCATGTCCACCATGAGTTGGTTTTGAGCCATTTGGTCGGCTACGTGCACGTAGTGATTCACCATCCACTGCCCGTCGTGGTGCTCGCCGCGCGGCACGATGCGGCCCACGTAGCCGGTTTTGGCCGCGTCGTAGCCGTACTGCTTCATGAAGCGGTAGGCGGCGTCCATGCGCCGCTCGTAGTTGGTGACCGAAGCCGAAGTTTCGTGGTGCATCATCAGCTTCACGTTTTTGCTGGCGGCGTAGCGCTGCAGCTCCTGCACGTCGAAGTCTGGGTAGGGCGTCACGAAGTCAAATACTTCCTCTTTCCAGTTGCCGGCCCAGTCTTCCCAGCCCACGTTCCAGCCTTCAACCAGCACGCTTTGCAGGCCGTGCTGGGCGGCAAAGTCGATGTAGCGCTTCACGTTGGCGGTGTTGGCGCCGTGGCGGCCGTTGGGCTTGAGGGCGGCCCAGTCGGTGCCGCGGAGCTTGAGGTTGCTGGCGTCGGAGTAGTTCCAGCTGGCTTTGTTGACGTGCATTTCCCACCACACGCCTACGAATTTTTGGGGCTGAATCCAACCCGTTTCGGCAATGGTGCTCGGCTCGTTCAGGTTCAGAATCAGCTTGGAGGCCAGGATGGCGGGGGCGTTGTCGGCTACCACCACCGTGCGCCAGGGCGTGTGCTCGGGCGTTTGCAGGTAGGCCTTGGCGCCGGTGGCGCCGGGCACGAGGTGGCTCCGCAGGCCGAAGGTTTGGGGGTTCACGTCCAGCATCAGGGCCGGGTAGTTGACCAGCGCCGCCTCGTGAATGTTGAGGTACAGCCCGTCGTCCGACTTCAACATCAATGGCGTCTGTATTCGGAGGGGGGCGGCTTTCAGCTGAATGGCCTCAATGGGCGTGGTATTCACCTCGCTCACCCGGCTGGTGGTGTAGGCGTACTCGTTGGAATCATAGTCGCCTGGAATCCAGAAAGCTTTGTGGTTGGCGGGCAGGTTGAACTCCGTTTGCTCGTCCTGCACTGTGAAATACGCCAAGTTGGGCTGCCGGGGAAACTCGTAGCGAAAGCCCACGCCGTCGGCAAACACCCGAAACACCACGTCTAGCAGGCGGCCGTTGGGTGTTGGCTGGCGCAAGTGCACCGTGAGCTGCTGGTAGTGGTTGCGAATGTTTTTCACCTCGCCCCACACCGGCTGCCAGGTTTCGTCCACGTCCTTGGTTTCGCTGCTCACCACGGTTAATGGCCCATCGAAGCCCTGGCCATCGGCGAAGGCAACTCCCAGCCGCGAAGGGTTGATGGCAGGCTTGCCGCCGTAAGTGATGGAGTAAGTGGGCTGGCCAGTGGGCCCTAGGGCAAACGTCAGACTCACCTTGTCCAGACGGGCCGTGAGGGCGGTAGGAGCCTGCGCCCAGGCGCCGTAACCAGCCGCCAGCAGTAGCAGCACCAGCAGGAAGTTTATGCCGTGGGTGGGCAGGGGCGAAGATTGAATCAGCGCTTTGCTCGGGAGAAAAGGGAAGCGAAAAAGCGGCAGCAAACGAGGCAGCATGGGCGGGATTTTAGAGAAGAATGCGTGGTGTCGTAACGGCTGCCGGAACCCGATGTTCGCGATTATGGCGGCTTCCATCAATCGTTTGCGGCGCTGTTATCAGCAAAAGTATGGGTCCTGCCCGCGCAGGCATACTTGTCAAAGCGGAGTATGAAAAATATTAACCAATAAGCCCATTATTACCATGAATTATAGATAGTTATGATAAGAATTATGCGTCGAAATATGAAGTCAATATGGCTGAGCGGGGCGTAATATTTGCCAAAAACAGTGACCCAGGCCTGCTGCCTGTCACCCCAAAACCTTCATTGATTGTCACAGTTCAGGCAGTGTGCCAACCGGCGCCGTGCCTTTGGCGCCAGGCGCATCGTGAGCGTTTCAGCTCTACTTCCGAGTCCGATTATAACACAGCGTAAATAGGCACAAGATGCACCGCCATGGGAGGCATTTATCAAACCGCCTGAATGGCTTGGATGCGCGCTTCGAACTCCTCGTTGGGCAGGAGGGACCGGTTCTTGACCCGGGTTTTGTAGGTGTAAATCGTGTTGATGGAGTAACCCAGCATCCGGCTGATTTGCTCGCTGTCGTCGATGCCGAGCCGGATGAGGGCGAAGATGCGCAGCTCCGTGGTCAGGAGCTGGTCGTCGGGCAGGCGGATGCGGTCTTCTTCGCGAAACAGGGCGTTGAACTGGGCAATGAACTGAGGAAACAGCCGCAGGAAAACCGTGTCGAACCCCTTGAGCAGCTCGTTGCGCTCGGTCTTGATGTTGATGCCGTCGGCCAGCTTCTGCACGGCGGCGTATTGCTTGCTACCGAGCAGGCCGTCGACCCGCTTTTTCAGCGACTCCAGCTTGTCGATGTATTGGGAGTTGTTGTGGAAGTAATACCCGATGTATTCTTCCTTAATCTTGTTGGCTTCGTTCAGGCCCTGAACAAGCTGGCGCAACTCGTCGTTGCGCTCGCGCAGCTCCCCGTTGGTGGCCGCAATGAGCCGGCCCGCCCGACGCAGCTGCCGCAGCTGCCGGAAGCTAACCACTGCAAACCCAATGACCACCACCGCAAGCGCCGACATGATGATGGCAAAGGTTTGCAAGGACTTGCGCTGTTGTTCAATGATGTTGATTTTCTGTCCTTCAATCACGGAGGAGAGCTGGCTCATTGCAATCTGGCGCTGCCGGGCGTTGTAAAACGTGGCCGCTTCGCGGGCTTCTTTGATGAAGGCGTAGGCGTTTTTCAAATCGCCCCGCCGGTAGCAGTAGTCGGAAACCTTGTAAATGGCGGTTGTTTCCTTGGTCGCCGATTTCAGGTCGGCAATGGCCGAGATTAGCAGCAGCTCCAAAGCCTTTTCGGGCTGGCCCGCCAGCTCGTAGAGGTAGGCCGTGGTGCTGGCGCTCACGGCCAGTTGGTGCAGGGTGAGGTGCGGCAGGCGCCGGATTTGCTTGAACACGGCCGTCCCACCCGCCAGGTTGTTGGTTTTCTGGGCCCGAAACGCCTGCACAGACAAGTAGTCGTAGGTGCCCGGCCGGCTAAATTGCAGGGCGGTATCGGCGTACGCCAGCGCCCGGCGGTTATAGATGGGGCGGTAGGTCAAGTCGCCGTTGAAAGCGCCCAGGTCGCTGTAGGCGCGGGCTTTCAGAAAATAGTAGCTGTACCGGTCGGCGGCGGTGAGCTGGCTGGGGCTCAGGCGCTCCAGAACGTCGAAGGTTTCTTTGAACAGCCCGGAGGAGAGCAGCACGAAAGCCAGCTTCAGCTTGGCTAGCTCAACTTTCTGTGGGTCTTGGAGTTGCTCGGCCAGCAGGGCTATTTTCTGGCTGTACACGAATGCCGAATCGTACTTGAACGCCTTGTATTCCTCATAGATGCGCAAGCCTAGGTCGAACTTCGTGTTGTCGTTTACTTCCGACGCCGCAAAATCGGCCGTGAGCACTGCAATGCGGTTAAAGCGTTGCCCATCGTATTCTCCTTTGTGCGTCAGGGCTTGGTTTAACTCCGTTAATAAGCTGTCGGTGGATGCTTCTTTGGACACTGCATAAGCTGGCAAGGCACTGAGCAGAAGGCAACACAGAACAAAAAAACACTTCACCAAGGGAGAGCACCCATCATGGAAGCGGGCACTCAACAAAACTAATGAATTGGGGAGGACTGGCTGGGTACGTGCCTGCTTACTGCAAGAGCGAGCGAATCGTAATCTTGGCTACACTAACAGGTGCGTGTGAACAGTGAGCGAATAAGTAGTTGTTTGCGCTCTGCATGACTTCCTTATTTACACGGTCCACACGCGCTAGCTCGATGAGTGGCTAAGCAGATTATTCTCACTTGGCTGTCCTGACCTGAATTCTTAATATCCTGTTGGCGAAAGTGGACACTGAGCCAACTGTGCCGCTAGCTCAGAAGGAGACAACCCTTCTAAGGCTAACAAAGCTTCGTAAGGGTCGCCCGGTAAGTTGAGCAGGCGCGCAAACGCGGGCTCAGTTTTCAATCCTTGCTGCTTGAGGCGGTGTATTGCCGTGCGCCAAGCTTCGCCGCCTACCTCCAAAATGGCTGCTTCCACTACCAAATGGCGGAAGGCGTATTGCTGATTCGTGGGAAGGGCCTGGCCAAATACTTCTATTGCTACACCGTCGTAGCGAAAACTGCTCACAATGGACTCATAACCTCTACTTGTAGTGTGTTTTATGTGAAAATTGTCTAAGTGGCCGTAGAGGTTTTGTAGCAAGATTGTGAAGCTAGCTTGGCTTGAGAGACTCACTTCGCAGATGATATCTAAATCACTGTCTGGCACATCAACAGCTAGTGGAATGGTGCCAGCCAATACCGGGTCGAAGGGGAGTAGCCTAGACCAAACCGCAAGCTCTTCCAGAACTTGGTAAGCGTGCTGTTGTCGACAATTGCCCTTTTGCAAGTAATGCGGGTTCTTCCAGTCTTGCATTTACATCAGGGTTAGAGCTTTACATGCTAGAATCCGCTGCCGTTTACTCCGTGACTCAATCAGGGAACCAGGTTGTCCTATAAAGAATAGTACCTGATGGCGCTCGGACAAACGACGTTGACTCGCACCCCTCGTAAGCGCGGGATTTAGCACTGCTGTTCCTTTAGATAACGGCTCATGTCGAGCAGGCGGCGCTCTACCTGGGCCAGCAAGTCGGCGGGCACGGGAATCTGCACGCCGTTTCGGGTGAAGAGGTAGCGCACCAGGGCCGTGAGCTCGCGCAGCTCGTCGTGAAGATGGGTGCGCAGCTGCTCCCAGCGCTCTAAGCCGGCCGGGGGCTGGGCCTGGCAGGCAAGGCGCACGCCAATGGCTTGGCTCACCAGCGCGGCCAGGTGGTCTAGGCCCTGCTGCTCGGCGGCGCTGAAGGTGCGGGGCTGGCGGTCGATGATGCAGAGCGTGCCCAGGGGGCGCTGGTCGGGCAGGCGCAGCAGGGCCCCGGCATAAAAGCGCAGTTCGTTGCTTTCGGCCGCGTGGAGCGCTTCGGTCGGGAGCGTGGCACTGGTTTCGACGGCCAGGTCGTGGTAAACCACGGCGCGGGCCTTCTCAACGGCCGTGGCGCATAGGGCCTCCATGCGGGGCTGGCGGTCGTTGCCGGGCATACCAAAGTTGGCGGGGTAGAGCACCTCGCTTTCTTCGACCACTGCGATAAGGGAAATGGGCAGACTAAACACCTGAGCCGTCAGGGCCACGAACTCATCGAACAGGGGCTCGATAAGGGTTGGCAGCACGTCGTGGGCCCGCAAGCTGCGCAGGCGCTCCGATTCTTCGTCGGGCAACAGGGGATTGGCAGAGTCAGACATAGAGGAAGGAGTAGTAACGCAGGAAAGTCAGTGCATAACAGCGCACTGGTTCCAAGCAACCCGGTTGTACCGGGAGTTTGCCGACTTGGTTGCCGGCAGGTGGCCGTACTCGCTTGCCCTTATGGAATTGAGCCTCCTGCTTCCGCACCTGGCCAACCTTCCCCGCTTGCCCAGAGTATTGAAGAAGTTGGGCATGAAGCCCGAACTTGCCTGCCAGCGCATCTGGGCCACGCGGGTTGCGCTGGTGCCGCCATTGCGCATGGTTGGTAGCAGGGCTGAACTTGTGCGGGGCGACTGGGTTATGGTCACGGTTTTCGGCGGCTCCACTTATGGGGAGGCATGCTGCTGGAAACAGCTGGTAAAAACGTTTAATTAACAGGCAGTAAACTGATGAAATCGACCCTTCTTCTCGCGGCTGTGCTAGCTGCTTTTGCAATTCCGGCGCAGGCCCAAACCACCTCTACTGCCGCCGCGCCACGCGCGGCCGCCGACCAAATTGCCACCAAAAAAGGTCCTCTCACGATGCAGCCCATCACGCACGGCAGCGTGGTATTTACCTGGAACGGCAAAACCATTTACGTGGACCCCTACGGCGGTGCGGAGGCCTACGCCGGGCTGGCCGCACCCGATGTTATCCTTATCACCGACATTCACGGCGACCATATGGACCCCAAGACGCTGGCGGGCCTCTCCGTGGGCAAGGCCCTGATGGTGGTGCCCCAAGCCGTGGCCAATGAGCTGCCGGCGGAGTATAAAGCGCAGGTGCGCATCCTCAACAATGGTCAGCGGCTCGACACGTTGGGCATGGTGGTTTCGGCCATTCCGATGTACAACCTGCCCGAAGCGGCCGACGCCCGACACCCCAAAGGCCGGGGCAACGGCTATGTGCTGACCCTGGGCGGTAAAACCGTATACCTGTCCGGCGACACCGAAGACATTGCCGAGATGCGCGCCCTCAAGGGCATCGACGTGGCGTTTGTGTGCATGAACCTGCCTTATACTATGGACGTGAACCAGGCCGCGCAGGGAGTATTGGCCTTTAAGCCGGGCATTGTGTACCCGTACCACTACCGCGGCCAAAGCGGCCTGAGCGACGTAGGCGCCTTCAAGAAAACGGTGAACACAGCCAACAAGAAAATTGACGTGCGGCTGCGCAACTGGTATCCGGCGGCCAAATAGGCTGATAACTGGCTGAAGCAGTTAGCGCCGAGGGGGAATAACTATACTACAGGAATGCGCCTCGCCTTCATAAGGCGTGGTCAGATTTTACATTCTGGCCCGACCAAATCTGGCGGGCGGTCCAATCCTGGGCAGGGGGAGCCCAAAAGGCGTCGCTGGCAGGCAACCCCAGCGGCAGAAACGCGGTGGTGCAGAGGTAGAGGCCACCGATGAAAATTCAAACAGCCGCTGCCCCATCTGGCCATCGTAAGCCACTTCCAACTCATAGCCCTCGCTTTCTATGCCCTGGCGGATAAAAGAGACTAAGCTTACTTCATCTTCAACCAGGAGTATTTTTTCAAAGCAGACACTTTTCGGGGCCTCTACGCGGGGGCAGCTAGTGGGAAATTAACATGGTGCAGGGCCTGCGGGCCAAGCCGCCTTTCCGATGGTGTATGTTTAGTGGGTGCACGCTCGGCTCATTCCGCGGTTTCTACATCCTGCGATTTCTACAGGTCCAGGAGTTCGATTTAGTTTAGCCTGCCGGGTTCATCTGGCTACCCGCCAAGAGGCGAAACGGCCGAAAGGACGAACGTAGCGTAGCCAATCATAGAGTTGCCTACCTACTATTTAGGCAGCGAAAACCGTGGAATCTTCTTGTTGGCAATTAGCATCAGTAGCAACTCAGCATCCTAAAGCGTAAATTAGAGTATAAGGTCCGAATCCCGATTCGTGTATTATTCTTGTAATAATCTTGCGCGAAAATTAGAAAATTATATATTCAAAACCGGCCTCCCTGCTCCAGGCGTGCACGTATGGTAGGAAGCGGAATTACTGCCTGGCAAGCAGCTGCCTAATTCTTTCTTTACCCTGTGTGTGCGGCGCAATGGTTCGTTGGCCGTTATTATCACTCTATAGTTATGAAAAACGACGTCGTTGAAACGGTCAAAGCGTGCTTTACCAGTAATGTAATCGCGCAGCTCAGCATCCAGGTCGACGAGACGGAGCCCAACGTACGAAAAGCCACTAACAAATCGGTGCCGCTGGTCTTAAAAGGCTTGTTGAACAGACTGGACCGCGGGTTTGCGCCCGAGGTTCTGTTTGAGCTGGGGCAGGCCGCCCACGCCGCCGATGTTCTCAAACAGCTGGCCACCGCCCATAACACGGTCTGGAGCGAGTCGGGCACTAACCTGCTGCCCGACCTGCTCGGCGATTCCTATCGGGCCAACGTCAGCCAGATTGCCGTGGGCACCAGCATTCGGCCCTCGGCCAGCGGCGCACTCCTGCAGGCAGTGGCCACGGCTGTGCTGGGCGTGCTGGGCAAAACCGCTGCGGAAAACGAGTTTGGCCCCACCGAGCTCGCGGGGTGGCTGCGCGAGCAGAGCTCCACCGTTGGGTCGGCCCTGCTGAAAGATGCCATCGAATCCGCCTTGGTGTCGCCGCCCGGCGCGCGTCAGGTGCCCGAGGTTGAGCCCGAGCGCGCGGTGGTCCGGCAGCCCATCGCGGGCGTGCCAGCCCTGCAGGCGGCTGCCCCCTGGGCCCCCCAAGCCGCCGAGCCCGCCCCGGCCGATTCTTCGTCCTTTCGGTGGCAGTGGGGCGCGCTGATTCTGCTGGCAGTGTGTCTGGGGTATATTTTCGGCACCGGGCAAGCCAGCAAAAAATTATCTGATGAAGCTTTCATTCAGGACGAGACCACGGCCACGGGCGGCAGCCAGCGCCTGGCCGGCCTGACCCCCGGCTCCCGAACCGGCAGTGGCAGCACCGGCCCCGTTGGCCCCGACGCCGACGCGAGCCGTTCGGCCGCACCAAGCACGGCCAGCCGGGAAGCCTCGCCGGCACCCGTGATGCAGGCGGGCCGCTACGACAAAGCCAGCGACCGCTACATCTACGACACCGGCCAGCCCATTACGCTCACCCTGCCCAACGGCACCCGCCAGCAAGTGGGCTCCAACTCTACCGAAAACCGCCTGTATACTTTCCTGAGCTCCTCGGAGGAAGTCGATTCGGTGAACCGCACCAAGGGTTGGATTAACTTCGACCGCGTCAACTTCGAAGCGGGCAAGGCCGTGCTTACGCCCGAGTCGGCGGAGCAGCTCGGCAACATGGCGGTGATTCTAAATTCCTTCCCGAATTCCATGGTCAAGATTGGCGGCTACACCGATAGCACCGGCGATGCCGAACTCAACTACCGGTTGAGCGATGAGCGCGCCCACACGGCCATGCTCGCCTTGGCCAAGCGCGGCGTAAACCCCATCCGCCTGCAAGCCAAGGGCTATGGCCCCCGCTACTTCGTGATGCCCAACAACACCCCCGTCAACCGGTCGCTCAACCGGCGCGTGAGTATTCGGGTGGTGAAGAAATAAAGAACCTGACGCATACGGCTAGCAGCTGAGCGAAACGCTGATTTCAACGTTTCGCTCAGCTGCTTTGGCTTTCACCTACGCCCAGATGTTGTTGGCTTCCGTGAGGATGATGGGCCGGCCGTCGGTAATCACAATGGTGTGCTCGTGCTGGGCCACGAAGCTGCCGTCCTTGGTCACCAACGTCCAGCCGTCGCTGGTTTGATGGGCAATTTTGGCGCGGGTGGAGATGAAGGTTTCGACGGCCACCACCGAATTCTTCTGGAAGCGCTTCCGGTTGTAGGGGTCGTAGAAACAGGGGATTTCCTTCGGCTCTTCGTGCAGGCTGCGCCCCACGCCGTGCCCCACCAGATTCCGGATAACCTGATAGCCAGCCTTGCGGGCTTCGCTTTGAATCAGGCGTCCGATTTCGGCAATGCGCACCCCGCCTTTAATCTGGTCGAGGGCCGTGCGCAGGATTTGCCGGGAGGCATCAACCAGGGGCTGGTGGTGGTGCACGTCGGCGCCCAGCACAAACGAACCGCCGTTATCGGCCCAGTAGCCGTTCAGCTCCGCCGACACATCGATGTTGACCAGGTCGCCTTCCTGCAGCGTTCGCAGCGGCGACGGAATGCCATGCGCCACCTCGTTGTTGACGCTGATGCACGTCCAGCCGGGAAAGCCATAGGTAAGCTTCGGGGCTGATTTGGCGCCCAGCTCGGCCAGCAAGCCCCCGCCGTACTCGTCCAATTCCTGGGTGTTCATGCCCGGACGAGCGTATTCCCGCATTTTACGAAGCGTGATGCCAACGGCCTGGCTAATACGTTGGAGCCCGATGAACTCCGCTTGGGATGTGATGGACATAAGAAGAGAGGAGTAAGGGTGAGCGGCAACGCCATAACCCAGCATCTTGAGCAGATGCGCAGGGTCGGGGCGAAAGATAACGCTTGCCGGTTACTGCATACCGCTTCCGTTGCCTTGCCGCTGCTTTCGCCGCACGGCTGTCCAGGCCGTATAACGGCGCATGAAACGACCCTATATCATCTGCCACATGATGTCCTCAGTGGACGGCAAAATCCTCTCTTCCAACTGGCAGGACGAGGAGTTGACCCGCACTTTCGCCGGTTATTTTGAGAAGTACCACGTCACGTTCACCAGCCAAGCCTGGATGTGCGGACGCATTACTATGGAGCGCGACTTCTCCGATGGCGTACAGCCAGAGTTGCGCGCGGTCCCACACCCCATTGCCCGCGAACCCTTCATCGGGGACAAGAACGCCACTTCCTTTGCCATTGCCGTCGATGCCCACGGCAAGCTGGGCTGGGACAGCAACGAGACGGGAGGCGACCACCTTATTGAAGTCCTGACCGAGCAAGTCAGCGACGAATACCTCTACTACCTGCAGCGGCAAAACATTTCCTACTTGTTTGCTGGCAAGACCGAGGTCGACTTTGCATCGGCCCTGCAACAGCTCGCCGAGTTGTTTCCCATTGAAACCCTCATGCTGGAAGGCGGCGGCCACCTAAACGGCTCACTGCTGAACGCCGGACTCATCGATGAGCTGAGCCTGTTGCTGCTGCCCATTGCCGACGGCACCCCCAAGTCGCCGACCACCTTTGAGGTCAGCGACTACCTAACCAAAGGCCCAGCAACGCGGCTAAACCTGACCGAAGTGCAGCGCCTGGATGACGACGTGGTCTGGTTGAAATACCGGTTTGCTCATTCTTAAAGGCTGTTTAAGCTAATTGTGATGGCGCGGAGCTGTGCCCCGTGACGGGCTATTAGCAAGCCTCTGGCCTGTGGTCGTTGAATAAGACCGCCTGACACCCCCCAACTTGCGCGGGGCACAGCCCCGCGCCATCGGAATTAACTTAAACAACCTCTTAGACTTTCCCAACTGATTTGGCCACCATCAGCCACTTTCAACTGCTCCTCCATAAAAGCAACAGCTTGGAACTAAACACTAAGCCCCTTCGCTATCTGTAAGCCACTGCTTCTGCCAGAGGCGTATCTCAGCCGCGCACACCCTCATCCTCCTACCAACACAAACTCTATGAAACAGCACCTCCTTCTCCTCCTTGGTTGCTCTGCGGCCGTGCTCTCGTGCACCCGCGATGCGCCAGCGGTGCCTGATACAACGACTACGCCCGCCCCAACCGGGGCCCCGGTGGAAACCAACGCCCCCAATGCGGATTATCGTCCGGCTTTTGCGGGCCAGACCCGTGTTGGCAGTGTCACGACGCCCGCCAGCAGCTACCGCTCGGCGGTTATTGCCTCTTCGCTAAGCAGCCCCTGGGGCGTCGTGACACTGCCCGGCGGCCGCTTGCTGGTAACCGAAAAAACCGGCCGGATGCGGATTGTAACTTCCTCCGGCGCGGTCAGCGAGCCCATTACGGGCTTGCCGGCGGTGAATGCGGGTGGGCAGGGCGGCCTGCTAGGCGTGTGCCTCGACCCCGATTTTGCTACCAACCGCATGGTGTACTGGTCGTTCGCGGAAGCCCGCCCGGGCGGCAACCTAACGGCCATAGCCAAGGGCCGGCTGGCCGATAACGAGCGCACCATCGAAGGCGCTACTGTTATTTACCGAGCCGACCCTGCGTACGGGGGCACGCTGCACTACGGGGGCCGGGTGGTGTTCGACCGCACGGGTCACCTGGTGGTGAGCACCGGCGAACGTTCGGATTTGGCCACGCGGCCTCAGGCGCAGTCGGTGGCTTCCGGCTTGGGCAAGCTCATGCGCATCACCCGAGACGGGCAACCCGCCCCCGGCAACCCCGTGTTTACGCAGGCGGGTGCCCGGCCCGAACTATATTCCATCGGCCACCGCAACCCGCAGGGCCTGGCCATCCATCCGGTAACGGGGGAGGTCTGGCAAAGCGAACACGGCCCCCGGGGAGGCGATGAACTCAACCGCATCCAGGCGGGTGCCAACTACGGCTGGCCGACCGTTAGTTACGGCATCGAATACGGCGGCCAGCCCATAGGCAGCGGCATTCAGCAAGGCACCGGCCTGACGCAACCCGTCTACTACTGGGACCCCGTGGTGTCGCCGAGCGGCATGACTTTTTACGCGGGCAACCGGGTGCCGGAATGGCAAAATAACCTGTTTATCGGCGCCCTTAGCGGCACGCACATTATTCGCCTGGTCATCGACAACAACCAAGTGGTGGGGGAAGAGCGGCTGCTGGCCAGCGAAGCCCAGCGCTTTCGGGACGTAACCCAGGGCACTGATGGCGCCCTCTACGCCATCACGGACCAGGGCCGCCTCTACCGCATCGACCGGCCGTAACTCTTTTCTCGCCGCAGCTGCCACGGACCAAGTAAGATTCGGCGGCCCCGGCAGCTGCGGCGAGCTTCCTGGGCTACTCCAATATCACCGTCCGGCGGTCGCTCACGAGCACCGTGAACACGCCGAGGCCGCCCTGCACCGTGCTGCGGATGCGGGCCGGCTGCGCGAAAGGGTTGCCGTTGGCCCGGACGGCCCCTTCCACACTCTGCAGGAAGTTGTAATACTGAGGCTCCATGTGGAAGAGCGTGGCGGTCATGGTGTCGCCGGGCATGAAGCGGAAGGTGGTCAGGGCCGTGTAGGTCTGCCCGTTGAACAGCTGGTCGTTGAGCAAGTAGTCGCCCGCGTCGTCGTTGGGCTCGCGGGAGTTGTTCAGGAGCAAGTAGTAGAAATTAGCCGTAGCAGCCGGGTCGGTCCAGCGGGTAACCACATTGGCCCGTCGGTCGCCGCCGCTCAGGCCGTTGAACCCGTAGCGCACCGTGTCAATCGGAATGAAAGTAGGCACGCTAGCCGTGCCCGTGACGTTGTGGCCGCGGGTGTCGCGCACGTCCAGAGCGAACCGCTGCCCGGGCTGCATCGCCAAGGGCGTGGTGCCGATGTGAGTGAATACCTTGCGCGTAACCGGGTCGATGCCCGGCGCGAACCGCAGGGGCACCACTTGGCCGCTGGGCAGCGTGAGACGGGCCGTAACGTCTACGGGCAGCTGAATGGTGATGCCGTTGGGCAGGCCTAGCCCCAGCGTGGGCGTGGTGGCCGTCGGCAGCGTGATGGTGGGCTGGCCGGTGTCCACCCGTGTGGGCAGGTACGCGCCGGACTCCACCACCGTGAGGCGCGGCACCTGGCCCGCCTGCAAGTAGCACTCCACCACGAGCTCGGGCGTGTAGGCGGGCAGGACGACGTCGACTTCCTTTTCCAGGTTGCACCCGGCGGCGGCAAGCAGCAGGCTTCCCAAGCCAATGGCGGCGACTAGCTGTTTGGCTTTCATGCGGTCAGGATTAGAATTTGAAGTTGTAGGTAACCGACGGAATGATGGGGAACAGAGACACTTGCTGCGCCGTGAAGCCATTGATTACGTCGGTTGTCTGGTCGCGCGACACTTCGAAGTACACGAAGTAGGCGTTGCGCCGGTCGTAGGCGTTGTACACGCTGAAGGTGAGGTCGCGCTCGGTGCCGAAGCGCACGGGCCGGAGTTTCCACACCACGCCCAGGTCGAGGCGGTGGTAGGGGATGAGGCGGTAGGTGTTGCGGTCGGGGTACACGGGCACGGCCAGCAGGTCGCCCCCCGGCACGTTTTGCAGCGGAAAGCGGCCGGCCGGCAGCGTGGCCGGCGCGCCGCTGGTGTACACAAAGCTGGACGTCAGACTGAGGCGGGTATTCAGTTGGTGGAGCACCACCACGTTGAGGTTGTGGCGACGGTCGTAGCTGGGGTAGTAATCGCGGCCGTCGTTGATGCCGTCGGTGCCGCGCTGGGGCGGAAACCGCCGCCACGCCCAGGCCAGCGTGTAGCCTATCCAGCCGGTGGTTTTGCCTTCCTTCTTTTCCAGGTACAGCTCGTTGCCGTAGCTCCAGCCCCGGCCGAACAGAAACTCCTGGTCGAGGTTGGGGTTGGCAAAAATCTGGGCCCCGTCGCGGAAGTCCACCTGGTTGGCAGCCCACTTGTAGTACACCTCATCTGTGAGCAAAAACTTGCCGCCAAACAGCAGCAGGCTAAATCCCGTGCTTACCTGCTGCGAGCGTTGCGGCTTCACACTCAGGCGGGTGGGGTACCAAATATCAGTCGGCAGCGAGGCCCCCGTGTTGCTCACGAGGTGGGCGTATTGGTACATCAAGGCGTAGTTGGCCTTTAACGCCAGATTGTCCGAGAGCGAGTAGCGCACCGCCGCCCGGGGCTCTATCCCGCCATACACGCGCCCCTCGCTGCTGAAGCCGCTCAGGCGCAGCCCCACCTCGGCCTGCAGCTTGTCGCTCACCTTCCAGCTGTCGCTGGCGTAGAGGCCTCCTTCCAATGCGGGGTAGGAAATGTCGTCGTCGATGTTCAGAGAATTGTCGCCCGTTTCCACCTGCAGGCGGCCCACGCCAAAGGTGTGATGCGTGACGCTGCCCCCGAAGCGGACCTGGTGCGCCGGGTGCGGGGCATAGTCAAAATCAACGCGGGCGTTGTAGTCTCGAATGGTGGAGGTCAGACCAAAGGAGGCAATGTCAAAGGCACTGCCTAGCTTGTAGCGGTAGCTGGTCACGCCCACCTGGGTATTGGCCGTGAGCTGGGGCGAGAACGTGTGCTGCCAGCGCAGTGTGCCCAGGGTATTGCCCCAGGAAAAGTTGGCCGACAGGTTGCCAAACGAGTTGAACCCGAATACGTCGCGCCCCAAGTAAGCGGTAGCAAATACCTGGTCTTTCTCGCCCAAGGTGTAGTTGGCCTTGGCGTTGAAATCGTGAAAATAGTAGTCGGGGATAGGCCGCCAGCTTTCGTCAGAGGCATTAGCCCGGTTGAGGGCGCGGGTAAAAATGTCGAAGTAGGTGCGCCGTCCGCTCACAAGGAACGAGCCTTTGCCATTGTTAATGGGCCCTTCCAGGCTCAGGCGCGAAGCAATAAGCCCAATGCCGCCGTTCACCGTAAACTTCTCGCGGCTGCCTTCACGCATCTTCACGTCAATCACGGAGGAAAGGCGCCCGCCAAACTGCGCCGGAAAGCCCGATTTATACAAGTCTACCGACTGCACCGCATCGGAGTTGAACACCGAAAACAGCCCGAACAAGTGGTTAGGGTTGTATACCAGTGCGTTGTCGAGCAGTACCAGGTTCTGGTCGGCCGAGCCGCCGCGCACGAACAGACCGCTGCTGCCTTCGCCGCCGCTTTGCACACCAGGCTTGAGCTGCAGCGTTTTGAGGATATCGACCTCGCCGAACAGGGCCGGCAGTAGCTTGGCTTCCCGCACCGTGAGGCGCTCGACGCCCATCTGCGTGGTTTCGAGCTTTTCCTGCAAGGTTTGCTGTCCCTGCACCACCACTTCGCTCAACTCGTTGTCGCTGGGGGCCAGTGCCAGGTCGCGCTGCTGGTTACGGCCCATGTTCACGCGGAAGGTTTGCGGCAAGTAGCCCACAAAGGACACTGTAACCTCTTGGGACCCGGTCGGTATCTCCAGGCGGTACCGGCCCAGCTCATCGGTGGCCGTGCCCAGGCCCAGGGAGGGCACAGCTACCGTGGCCCCCGGCAGCGCCGTGCCATCGGTGCCGCGCACCAGGCCGCTGAGGATGTGTCGCACCTGCGCCCAACCCAAGTGGGGAGCCAGCAGCCCCAGCAGCGTTAGGATAATGGCGGCCCGGCTGCTAGTGCAAATTCTTGTCGGCATACGTTGCTCCTGAATTACCTTAATTTCCTCACCGAGAGTCAAACCCAAAAGCTCTCAACCAAAAACTCGCAAGACTTGCTCCTTATCGCAGAGGCGTCTGGGTTTATCTGAATCGATGACTAAGCCACAACTCAGCCCGATTTAGACCCGTGCTGCTCGCTTTAACTTTTGGGTAACTACCTAACGGGTCGGAAGGTTGGTAAACAGTCTGCCGGTTTCTTCCGCAGCTACCGGGGCAGAGGTGGTTTAGCCAAGCCGAACAGCAGAAGAACGTACAAGCTTACTGCTGGTATCAGCAAATACGGCAAAGCGACATTTGATAAAGAAGGCGCATACCAAAGCGCTTTTAAGGCACCTGAAGCTGCTTCAAAGCAAGTTGCCAAGGCGGAAACTTCTCACTTCAGGCTAAAGCCAAGCTCAGCTTCAGTCGTTACAGACCTGTTCAACGCCGAGCAATAATGCACAGGCTACCATTCCTCTAACCTCTATAGGAAGCCGTGCTTGAACCATGTAGGAATGGCATGCCGCGTTGGCTAAACGAGCTTGCTTTAGCCAATACAAATCAGGGTATAACGAAACATGCCTCAGCCATAAGCAAAGGGTTCTACCCGCCTCTACTTGCTGCCCTGAAACGAGCGGCCCTAACTGCTTTTAGCAGAGTAGCTAGCCGTCCAGAGCGCAACTTGTCAGCAGACTACTTTTTGGTTGCTTTTATCAACCAATTAGCCACCGCAGTTACAGTAACCGTGCTGGCGGCTGCCACTGCCGCTACTACTTTGTGCCCATCGGGCGTAGCTGGCGAGTTCACCAAGTCCTGAAACCGTTTGAGCGGATTGTTTTCACCTTCCTGCTCGTGTTGCGCAGTGGCTTGGACGTTAACTTCCTCTTGGGATGAATCGTTGGCCGTGGTGTCGTTGGCCGCCTGGGGGTTAGAATTGGAGTCGTTCATGGGAGCGTGGAGTTGTTGCTTTGTGATAGGTGCCCTTTGCGCCAGGTACGCGACCAGCAGCAGGCCACCGCCTAGCAATGCTATTGCTACGTACTTCACAAGGATAGGTAATGATACCCTTTGCCAAACGCGGGTAAAGTCCTTAGGGTTACTAATATTTCGCAGCTTTACCGGCCCGGCAAGTGCCAAGCTCCGTGACTGATGTTAGTAACACCTCATTGGTTTTCAGTCCAATCCTCATAATGAGTGGAGCGCACGCGGCGTCTAGCCAGCTCGACAAATTGGTGCCTCTACAAGCATGCAAGCGACTACTCGGCTATCTGTCGTTCGGCCCTGTGGCTCGTATTCATCAGCCACTCGGCGCAAAGCGTGGCGCTGCCCAAGTCAGCATCACCAGCAAACTGTCTTAAAGGTGCTTAGCCCAACCGCTCCTGAAACGCGGCCAGAAACAACCCCACGTGGTAGCCATCGGCCAGGCCGTGGTGAATATTGATGGAAACCGGCATGAGCGTAGCCCCGCCCTCCATATAGGTCTGGCCCACCGAAATCTTGGGGCAGCTGTCGGGGTGGCTGAAGCTGCGGGCGTGGCTCAGGCCCGTGAAGCGCACCCACGGCACGGCCGAGAAGTGAATGACATCGGGCCGGCTGGTGGTTTCGTTTAGGCGCAGGCCCTGGCTGGCCTGTACGGCCGCGATTTCGGCAGTGGCAGCCTGTATAAAGTCCGCCAGCTCGTTGTGGTGCTCGATGAAGGAGAACCCAAACGTGTTGTCGGCCCGGCCAATGGTAGCCGAGGCGTGAATGCGGTCGTAGCAGTACACCTGCCCGTCCTCGATGCGGTAGCGAAAGGCCTCTACCTCGTTCACCGCTTGCAAGGCCGCGTGGAGGTAGTACAAGAAAAACGGCACGCCGAGTCGCTTGGCTTCAGCCAGAGCGCGGGTGCAGTCAACGGTGGCCACCAGGCCGAAAAAAGGCTCCTCAAATGCGGAGAAGAAAGTGAAATGCTCGCGCCGGTTCCAGCTGGCTATGTCAAGTAGGTGCTTCATGGGCCGGCAAAGGACGGGGATATATGTCTTGTTCAAGTTTTTCGCGCCTGAAACGGGGGGATTGTTAGCAGGCACTTCTGCTCATGGCTTTTTCGCCGTGGCCTACTATCATTTACCTTGAAGCCCGATACCTTTAATCCATAAACGTGCTACTCAATCCGCGCATGAAACAACTCCTACTCGTGCTGCTGCTGATAAGCCTAAGTTTTCAGGCTCGAAGCCAGGAGCGCAAGCGTGCCCGCGAGTACGGCATCCGCATTGGGGTGCTGCCAACTGGCCCACTCAACGCCATTACCGACGTGGCCGGCGTACGCGTGGGGCACACCACCCTAATACAAGGCGAGGCTGTGCGAACTGGCGTCACGGCCATTGTGCCGCACCCGGGCAACGTGTTTCAGCAGAAAGTGCCTGCCGCGGTCTACGTGGGCAACGGCTTTGGCAAGCTGGCGGGCAGCACGCAGGTACAGGAGCTCGGCGTGCTGGAAACCCCAATTGTACTGACTAACACCCTGGGCGTGGGCACGGCCCTGAACGCTGTGGTGGACTACGTGCTGCGTCAACCCGGCAATGAAAAGGTGCAATCGGTGAACGCCTTGGTGGGGGAGACCAACGACGGCGGACTCAACGACATCCGCGGCCGTCACGTGACGGCCGCGCACGTGCTGGCAGCCATCGAGCAGGCCCAGGCCGGGCCAGTGGCCGAGGGCAATGTCGGAGCCGGCACGGGCACGGTGTGCTTTGGCTTCAAGGGAGGCATCGGCACTGCCTCACGCGTGGTGCCAGCTGCATTAGGCGGCTACACCGTGGGCGTGTTGGTGCAAACGAATTTTGGCGGCGTCCTCCAGATAAACGGGGCCCCAGTCGGCCAGGCATTGAAGCAGTTTTACCTGAGCCAGCACCTTCCCGACCCCGCCGATGGTTCCTGCATGATAGTAGTGGCCACCGATGCCCCGCTCGAGGCCCGCAACCTGGAGCGGCTGGCCAAACGCGCTATGATGGGCCTGGCCAAAACTGGCGGCATTGCCGCCAACGGCAGCGGAGATTACGTCGTCGCCTTCTCCACTCATGCTGGCGGGTTCGTGCCCTACGCGCCCACAGCCGCGACCCAAACGACTACCATGCTAACCAACGAGGCAGTGTCGCCGCTGTTTCTGGCTGTGATAGAAGCCACCGAAGAAGCCATCATTAACTCCATGTTCCGAGCCGAAACGATGCAGGGCAAGCAGCGCATCGAAGCCTTACCCCTGGACAAAGTGCTGAAGATTTTAAAGCAACATCATGCCCGCTAGCTCGCCGCTCTACGCCTACATTCACGGCCAATTCACGCCCCTCGACCAAGCGTTTCTGCACGTCAGCGACCTGGCCATTCTGCGCGGCTACGGCGTGTTCGATTTCTTCAAGGTGCATGCTCGGGAGCCGTTGTTTCTCGACGCTTACCTCGACCGTTTCTACCGCTCGGCGCAACTCCTGGAACTAACCGTGCCCCTGGAGCGCCCGGCATTGGCAGGAGTAATTGAGGAGCTGATTCAACGCAACAACCTCCCCTTATCCGGCATCAAAATGGTCCTGACCGGCGGCTACTCGGCCAATGGCTACGAGCCCGGCAAACCCAACCTGCTACTGACTCAGCAGCCACTAGCGCTGCCCACGCCCGAGCAAGTCGCAAAGGGCATTAAGCTCATCATCCACGACTTCCTGCGCGAGCTTCCATCGGCCAAAACCATTAACTACGCCACGGGCATCCGGCTGCTAAAGCAGATGAAAGCGCAGGGCGCCGACGACGTGCTCTACCACCACCAGGGCGTGGTGACGGAGGCGCCGCGGGCGAATTTTTTCGTGGTAAAACACGACAATACAGTCGTGACCCCCGCCATCGACGTGCTGGCAGGCATCACGCGCCACAATCTGTTGACCCTATCCGCGCCGCCCGCTCGCATAATCGAAGGCCCGGTGACCCTGGCCGAGGTGTATCAAGCCAAGGAAGCCTTCCTGACCAGCACCACCAAGCGGGTGCTGCCGGTGGTGCAGATTGATGACGTCGTCCTGGGCTCGGGTCAGCCCGGGCCCGTGACCCTGGCCTTTCTGCAAGCGCTGCTGGAACTGGAGGCGCAACAGCAGCGGTAGCGGCAACTGGCGCGAGTTTAGGCGCAGCCGTAACTCGTGACTGGCCATCGAGCGAGGCTGCGCCTCGCATCAGAACGACCCGCATAAGGCCTGTACCCAGCCTTACGCTTTCTTGCCGCGTTGCGGCAGTGGAGGCCCAACCTCCACGTCATAGCCAGTCACGAGTTTAGGCTTCATATAATTATGATATTTATTCTCCTTGTTGCTGCTTGACCTCAGTCTCATATTTGTCCTTTTGCTTTCCGACCTCAGCAGCTTGACTAAGAATCACTTCAAACATTTTCTTGGGAGCTTCAACCACTAAATAGTCTTCATTAAACAACTCTTTGTATGTTTCTAGGAAAAGGTCAGTTTCACGAAAATCGTTAAATAATGGCCACATCTTATAAGAAGCTTTGTCTATATCACCTTCGCTTCCAAGCTTTTTCATGATTTGAGCAACGTTTTCATGGTTGCCTAAAAGCGCTTCTTTTGCAATTTTAAACTTGTCACTACAAGCACTCCAGTCTTTACTTGAAACTAATTCATTACAGGCTTTCTGGTTTCCACCTAATTTGTAGGATAGAGCTTTATTAACAAATAATGTATTCTTGCTCTCTTCATTGTAATGCTTTTTCAATGTTGTAGTGGCAAAATCTAGCAACACATCAGAAATATTGAAATGCTTCTGCTGCAATAAGTCATAGCAAATTTCATTTAGGCTATTATCGGCCTTCTCAAGGTCAGTAGGAAGGATTTTTCGCCACACTACTTGCGTCAATTTAACAGATAACTCATAAAGGCACTTATAAGCAGATTCAAAATATTCTGAATTTACTACTAGCTTATCACCTGGTTTGAGTGGCTTTTTGAGCTTGACATTATTCTGCCTGCAAACAGATAAGTATTGATTAGAAACAATTCCATCTGAATGGACAAACAAATTTCTGCGTTCTGTTAACTCGATGAAATCTTGCCAGATTGGTAAATCTTTCCTCATCGGAATTCCAAGTTTGCTTTCAAGCCAGATGAAATGTTCAGTATGACTGTCCCTTAGGATTGTTTCTACTTCTTTCTCAATTAGGGATTCCCTAGCTTCTTCAATTGACTTCAATTCAAGGAGCCGAGCAAAAGTTAAGCTCTTTTCGCTTGAGCTTAATATTTCGGGTTTTACTTGGAAAATTTCCTTGATAAGTTTTCCAATAAAGGAATCGAATTGACTTACCAAAGAGACGAGTAAACTACTTGGAATTATGGTAGATGCTACTGATGCATTCTCGGAATTTCTTTTTAAAATACTGTACTTGTGACTATCTTCTGATGAAAAAATATAATACTCTTCATTATTCTCATTTTTTTCTTCTATCCCATTCGAATTAACAAAATCCAACAGTGCTTTGCTTGCATTAGCATTGCTAGCTGTAACGAAAAGCATGACGACCGGGAAAGTGTCTCTTAATCCATCAATTTGTTTTATGAATTCTTTGTTGACGTTATCAAATTTATTAGCTGATTTTAATGTATCTAATGCTTCAGTAGACATGGATTTGAGCTAGGATGAAATGAAAAAGAGGTGCCACCTCAGCAAGGTAGCACCTCTTTCGAGTGGGACAAAATATAGAATTACATATTGCGCCGGTACTGCCCGCCGACCTCAAACAGCGCATTCGTAATCTGCCCGAGCGAGCAGTATTTCACCGTTTCCATCAGCTCGGCAAACAGGTTGCCGTTGGCCACAGCCACTTGCTGGAGCTGCTTGAGGCGCGCCGGGGCCTGGTCGGCGTTGCGCTGGTGCAGCAGGGTGAGCATGTCGATTTGGTACTGCTTTTCCTCCTCCGTGGCGCGGATGACTTCGGCCGGCACCACCGTGGGCGAGCCCTTAGACGAGAGGAAGGTATTCACGCCGATGATGGGGTACTCGCCGGTGTGCTTCAGCATCTCGTAGTGCATGCTTTCCTCCTGGATTTTGCCGCGCTGGTACATGGTTTCCATGGCCCCGAGCACGCCGCCGCGCTCCGTGATGCGGTCGAATTCGAGCAGCACCGCCTCTTCCACCAGGTCGGTCAGTTCCTCGATGATGAAGGAGCCTTGCAGCGGGTTTTCGTTTTTGGCCAGGCCCAGCTCGCGGTTGATGATGAGCTGAATGGCCATGGCGCGGCGCACCGACTCCTCAGTAGGCGTGGTAATGGCTTCGTCGTAGGCGTTGGTATGCAGGGAGTTGCAGTTGTCGTAGATGGCATACAGCGCCTGCAACGTGGTGCGGATGTCGTTGAAGTCGATTTCCTGGGCGTGCAGGCTGCGGCCCGAGGTCTGGATGTGGTACTTCAACATCTGGCTGCGGGCGTCGGCGTTGTACTTCAGCTTCATGGCCTTGGCCCAGATGCGGCGCGCCACCCGCCCAATCACGGCGTACTCCGGGTCGATGCCGTTGGAGAAGAAGAAGCTCAGGTTGGGCGCAAAGTCGTTCACGCTCATGCCGCGGCTCACGTAGTACTCCACGAACGTGAAGCCGTTGGAGAGCGTGAGGGCCAGCTGCGTAATCGGGTTGGCACCTGCCTCGGCAATGTGGTAGCCCGAAATCGACACCGAGTAGAAGTTTCTAACCTTCTGCTGGATGAAGTACTCCTGCACGTCGCCCATCAGGCGCAGGGCAAACTCGGTGCTGAAAATGCAGGTGTTCTGGGCCTGGTCCTCCTTCAGAATGTCGGCCTGCACGGTGCCGCGCACCTGCGTCAGCGTGCGGGCCTTAATGGTTTCGTACACGTCGGCGGGCAGCACCTGGTCGCCGGTCACGCCGAGCAGCATCAAGCCGAGGCCGTCGTTGCCGTCGGGCAGCTCGCCCTGGTAGCGAGGGCGGGTGAGGTTTTTCTCCGCGTAAATCTGGTCGATTTTAGCGTCGACTTCCGCTTCCAGCCCGTTTTCCTTGATGTACAGCTCGCACTGCTGGTCGATGGCGGCGTTCATGAAAAACGCAGCCAGATGCGCCGCCGGGCCATTGATGGTCATCGATACCGACGTGCTGGGGTTGGCCAGGTTGAAGCCGGAGTAGAGCTTCTTGGCGTCGTCGAGGCAGGCGATGCTCACGCCGGCGTTGCCGATTTTACCGTAGATGTCGGGCCGCAGGTCTGGGTCTTCGCCGTAGAGCGTCACAGAGTCGAAGGCCGTGCTCAGGCGCTTGGCGGGCAGGCCCATGCTCACGTAGTGGAAGCGGCGGTTGGTGCGCTCCGGTCCGCCCTCGCCGGCAAACATGCGGGTGGGGTCTTCGCCCTCGCGCTTGAAGGGGAACACGCCGGCCGTGTAGGGGAATTCGCCGGGGAAGTTCTCCTGCATGGCCCAGCGCAGGCGGTCGCCCCAGCCGGTGTAGCGCGGCGTGGCCACCTTCGGAATCATGTTGCCCGACAGCGACTTGCTGTGCGTCTGCACCCGGATTTCCTTGCCGCGCACCGAGTACACGTACTCCGGGTTGCGGTAATTCTGAAGAGTATTTTCCCAGTTCTCCAGAATGGCCTGGCTGTCGGCATCGAGGCGGCGGAGCTGGGTTTGCTTGTTCTTGCTGAACTCCTCTACAGTGCTGTCGCCGTCTTTTTTCTCGGCGCGGTAGTGCTCTTCGAGCTTGGCAAATGCGCCGGCTATTTCCGCAATCTGGGCCTGCTCGCGCACCCGCTGGTCGTAGGCGCGGTTGGTTTCGGCAATCTCCGAGAGGTAGCGGGTGCGGTGCGGCGGGATAATGTAAATCTTCTCCGAATCCTCCACCGTGGTTTCGAGGCTGGAAGCGAAGGTGGCGCCGGTTTTAGTTTCCAGCATCTTCAGCACAGCCCGGTAGAGGCGGTTCATGCCTGGGTCGTTGAACTGCGAGGCAATGGTGCCGAACACGGGCATTTCGTCCGTGGGCTGGTCCCACAGGCCGTGGTTGCGCTGGTACTGCTTGCGCACGTCGCGCAGGGCGTCGAGGGCACCGCGCTTGTCAAACTTGTTGAGGGCAATGACGTCGGCAAAATCGAGCATGTCGATTTTCTCCAGCTGCGTAGCCGCGCCGTACTCGGGCGTCATCACATACAAGCTGGCGTCGGAGTGCTCGATGATTTCGGTATCAGACTGGCCGATGCCGGAGGTTTCGAGGATAATCAGGTCGTAGTTGGCGGCCTTCACCACGTCTACCGCGTCCTGCACATACTTGCTCAAAGCCAGGTTGCTCTGGCGCGTGGCTAGGCTGCGCATGTACACCCGCGGCGAGTTGATGGAGTTCATCCGAATCCGGTCGCCAAGCAGGGCGCCGCCGGTCTTGCGCTTGCTGGGGTCCACGGAGATAATGGCGATGGTCTTGTCCGGGAAGTCCATCAAAAAGCGCCGCACCAACTCATCCACCAGCGACGACTTGCCCGCGCCGCCCGTGCCCGTAATGCCGAGAATGGGAGCGGAGTGCTTGGCGCTCAACTCCTGATTCTGATTAGCCTCACTCTGCTGAAACTCCTGCACCAACTGGTCTTTCACCCGCTCAAACTCCTCGGGGAAGTTCTCAGCTGCCGAAATCAAGCGGCCAATGCTACGGGCGTCTTTCTCTTTTACGTGGCCGGCCTCACCGTTCAGGTTCTGGCCCGTAGGGAAGTCGGCGTGCTCCAGCAGGTTATTTATCATGCCCTGAAGGCCCATGGCGCGGCCATCGTCGGGCGAATAAATGCGCGTAATGCCATAGCCCATCAGCTCGGCAATCTCCGTAGGCAAAATCACGCCGCCGCCGCCACCGAAGATTTTGATGTGACCGGCGCCGCGCTCCTTAAGCAGGTCGTGCATGTACTTGAAGTACTCGTTGTGCCCGCCCTGGTAGCTGGTGATGGCAATGGCCTGGGCATCTTCCTGAATGGCGCAATCCACGATTTCCTGCACCGAGCGGTTGTGGCCCAGGTGAATAACCTCGGCGCCGCTGCTCTGAATAATGCGGCGCATGATGTTGATGGCCGCGTCGTGGCCGTCAAACAGCGCGGCAGCAGTTACAATACGAACGTGATTTTTGGGCTTGTAGGGCGCAACAGGAGCTTGCATGAGCAGGGGAGTAGCGAGTGGGAATTTGACGGGGTGAAGGTACGAAAGAAGCCCCGGCACGTTGGCGCCGGGGCTTTTCAGGTTTCCTTCCTTTGTTGGAGTTGCGTGCTCAGTTGGGGCTTAGTACCGTCACATACAGGCTCAGGTTGAGGGGCTGGACTTTCCACTGGTCTTCGGACTTATCGCGGAAAACCATGCGGTGCGTGGCTGATAGTGCCGCCGGTACCAGCAGTGCGCTCCATTCCGCTTGATTGTCAGGGGCGCCATCCAACCATTCTAGCGTTACGGCCACCCGGGCATGGACCCCAACGTTGATATCATAGGCCCTTAAATCGATGTGCTGCCACCCGCTGGCTTGGTTAGGAACACTGAAAATGACGTCACGAGTAAGGAGTGCAACGGATGGATGGTCCTCTGAATTGAGGGCGCGGACGTTCAGCCGAAATTTCAAGTTTTTAAAATTGTTGCGGCCAATGTAAAAGTGGGCGTCTTCCACAAAGCTGTTAGCTTTCATATGCAAAATGGTGCCTACTTCCCGGCCCAGCTTGCTGGCGGGCATCTGGTCGGTAGCGAGGTGAAAATTGTAGTAGGTGAGCCCCCATGCCCCGTTGCGGCCGATGGAGTGGCGTTTCCATCCGGCACCCCGCACCACCACTTCAGTCAGCGCCTGCACTTGAGGTTCCAGCCTTATTTCGCTGAGCTTGGCCAAATCAGCTACCGCCACTTTTTGAGATAGGTACCCCACGCAGGATACCACCAGCGTATCTGTCAGCGCCGCGCCTTGGAGACGTTCGGTACTGAAGCGCCCCAAACTGTCCGCCACAGTCCCAATGGGCTTATTTTTTATCCCCGCCGAACCATAGGGAATCGGATTTCCGGTAACCGAATCCACGATGCGCGTGGGCGGAACAGGCGTGGTCGCCATCAGCGACAATAGAGGTAGCGAGGTCAGCAAGCGAACGAAAAAAGGCAGCATAGCGGGCGGTTAAGTTGCCAAAGTGAGGCTCTATGCACCACACTTGGTTGCACCAAAGCCCGTCGCTTCGGCTAAGTGGAACCGCATTTCTCATCCTGTAAAATTTTCTCTCGTCCTACCAGTGGCCACAAATCAATTTCGCCTGTTCTACTATGCCAAGGGCGCAAAGCGCAGCAAAAATTTAATAGATATGGAAGAACGAACCCTAACGCCGGAAGACATTGACCGCATCATCGAAATGGCGTGGGAAGACCGCACCCCGTTCGAAGCCATCGAGTTGCAGTTTGGCTTATCAGAAGCCAACGTTATCAAACTCATGCGTCAGGAAATGAAAGCCTCCTCGTGGCGGATGTGGCGGGAGCGAGTACAAGGCCGCGCCACCAAGCACCGCGCAAAGAGTGCCGTCGACGATGCGCGCTTCAAATCCACTTTGCAGAAGAACATAACCTTTAATAAGATTTCCAAGCGCCGCTAAGGGCCGGGCGGGTTCTTGTTGCAGCTTCAGCAAGCAAAAACGAACTGCTTAAAAATGAAAGAGCCGGAGTGCCTGTCAGGCGCTCCGGCTCTTTCGTTCAACTAACCGAAGTTTAGGCGGTAGCCTTTTCCTTGGCTTTGGCCTTCACGTCCGGTATCATGTTGTGTGGGTTGATGACGAACTTCTTCGCCACGCCACTATCAAACTCCGCGTAGCCTTCGGGGGCTTGGTCGAGGGTGATAATCTCCACGTTCACGGCTTTGGCAATCTGCACTTTGTCGTAAAGAATGGCCTGCATGAGCTGGCGGTTGTAGCTCATCACCGGCGTCTGGCCGGTGTGGAAAGAGTGGCTCTTGGCCCAGCCCAAGCCGAAGCGAATGGAAAGATTTCCTTTCTGCGCCGATTCATCTTTGGAGCCCGGGTCGTCCGTTACATACAGGCCCGGAATGCCAATGGAGCCGCCCGCGCGGGTGATTTCCATGAGCGAGTTGAGTACCGCCGCGGGCACTTCCTTCTTGGAATCAGTGCCGTGGCCGCTGGCCTCGAAGCCCACGCAGTCGATGGCGCAGTCAATTTCAGGCACGCCCAGAATCTGGGTGATTTGCTCGGTAAGCGTCGCATCAAGCGTCAAGTCCACCGTTTCACAGCCGAAGGAGCGGGCGTGCGCCAGGCGAGCCTTGTTCATGTCGCCTACAATCACCACGGCCGCACCCAGCAGCTGCGCCGAAGCCGCCGCGGCCAAGCCCACCGGGCCCGCACCGGCTACATACACCGTAGTGCCGGGGCCCACACCTGCCTTCACGGCGCCGTGAAAGCCCGTGGGGAAGATGTCGCTCAACATGGTCAGGTCGCGGATTTTCTCCATTGCCTGGTCCTTGTTCGGGAACTTGAGCAGGTTGAAATCGGCGTAAGGCACCATTACGTATTCGGCCTGGCCACCGACCCAGCCGCCCATGTCGACGTAGCCGTAGGCGCCACCTGCGCGGCCTTCGTTCACGGTCAGGCAGATGCCGGTTTTCATTTCTTTGCATGTGCGGCAGCGGCCGCAAGCCACGTTGAATGGCACCGATACCAAGTCGCCCTTTTTGAGGAATTCCACATCCTCGCCGGCTTCTATTACCTCGCCTGTGATTTCGTGGCCAAGCACCAGGCCAGCCGGGGCGGTGGTCCGGCCGCGTACCATGTGTTGGTCCGACCCACAGATGTTGGTCGAAACCACCTTCAGAATAACCCCGTGGGTGATTTTCTTGCCCTTAGGGTTTTTCAGTTCGGGAAAATCAATGCTTTGAACCTCGACTTTGCCGGGGCCCAGGTACACAACGCCTCTATTGTCGGCCATGATGCTGGGGTTTTAAAAGTGAATGAGATATAAAAACCAACGTCATGCCGGACGAGGCCAGCATGACGTTGTTATTACCAGTTCAAAACAGGCTTATTTGCCTTCGATGGCTTGTACACCAGCTTCTGCCACGGCGTGGTCATCCTCCACGGTGCTGCCCGATACGCCAATGGCGCCCATTACTTTGCCGCCGTCGCCCATGATGGGAATGCCGCCGGGAAAGGTGATGAGCCCGCCGTTGGAGTGCTCAATGTTGTAGAGCGAGCCGCCAGGCTGCGACAGGCCGCCGATGGCGCCCGTGGGCATGTCAAAAAAACGGGCCGTCTTAGCCTTCTTAATGGAAATGTCGAGCGAGCCGAGCCAGGCATCGTCCATGCGGATGAAAGCCACCAAGTTGGCGCCCGCGTCCACCACGGCAATGTTCATCTTGACGTTCATTTCGACGGCTTTCTGGTGGGCAGCTTCCAGGGCTGTCTGCGCTTGTGCTAGGGTAATTCCCATGGTTTTCTAAGGGGTTTAGGAGAAAAGGTCTCCTAACACAACGGCGTAGCGGCCGTCGGGTTTGCTCCCCGCCCATGTTTGATACAATACTGCCCAACATTGCGACGATACTACAACCGCCACCAAACCCCAACCGGTTTTACCCGGCGTATCCAAACGTGACCGGCGGGCTCAGAGCCAGGCGCCAGGCCACTGCCAGCAAAACCGCAAGGCCCACCAAGCCCCACGATACGTGCGTGGGCAAGGGCCGGCGAACGGTATCGGAGAAGGTCTCATTCAGACAGCCCAATGCCATGGGGGCCACCAGCAAGCCCATCATCATCAGATGCAGCGACTCCTGCAGGGAGAAGTAAGGCAGCTTGGTGAGCGTGATGAAAACGCCACCCGCCACCCACGGCACCATCAGGGTGAAAATCACCATGAAGCGGCGATTGGAAAAACGCATCACCGTGCGAGAGTCGTGCGCCTGCAGAAATGCAATGGACCCAAAGTAGCCCACCGCCAGTTGCACCAGCCCAAACAGTATGCCCACCAGCGCATTCACCACATTGCCCATCCGAAACAACCAATCGGGCACGTACCAGAAGCCGGACTGGGTGAAGGTATCGGCCAGCATGGCGCCAAACACGGCGTTGCAGCTATGAAAAGCGACCCACAGCAACAACAGCTTCAACTGCCCGCGGTGGGCCCGCTGGCGCTTCCAAAACCACAAAAATGCCACAACGCCCAGTAGCAGGCACACCAGTGGCCCTATGCCGTAAACCGCAATAATGGCTAGCGGCCACCATTCGCTGTCGACCATGGTGTACACCACGCGGCTGGGGTCCCAGTTGCCGCGCAAGCTGTAGACCTGCGACAGGCCCACTTTGGCCATTTGGTGCACGCCCCACACCACGTAATAAGCCAGTACGTACAGCGCCGTGCCATTCAGCGCCGAGATTAGGAATTTGTGCCTGTCAGTTTCGTGGGTATCGGAGGGGAGAGTAGCGGTTTCCGGTTGCATAGGCGGTTGAGATAAAATCGCGCTCAAATATGATAAATAGCAAAACTAAGCACCTTATTCTTATAAAACCAGTTGAGCTATACGGTAGCCAAATGCTGCCCGGCTGGCTTTTGCGCCCGGCAGTTCGTACCTTCGCGGACTGAAAAACTGCCCTCTGTGAAGAATATTCGTAACTTTTGCATCATTGCTCACATCGACCACGGTAAGAGCACCTTGGCCGACCGACTGTTGGAGTTTACCAGCACCGTGGCCAAGCGCGACATGCAGGCCCAGCTGCTCGACAACATGGACTTGGAGCGCGAGCGTGGCATCACCATCAAGAGCCACGCCATCCAGATGCAGTTTCCCTACAAAGGGGAGATTTACACGCTCAATCTGATTGACACCCCCGGCCACGTCGACTTCAGCTACGAAGTAAGCCGCAGCATCGCGGCCTGCGAGGGCGCCCTGCTCATCGTCGACGCTTCGCAGGGCATCGAAGCCCAGACCATTTCCAACCTCTACCTCGCTATCGGGGCCGACCTGGAAATCATTCCGGTGCTCAACAAAATCGACCTCCCGCACGCCATGCCGGAGGAGGTGACCGACGAAATCGTGGACCTCATTGGCTGCAAGCCGGAAGACATTATCCATGCTTCGGGCAAAGCAGGCATCGGCATCGAAGCCATTCTGAACGCCATTATCGAGCGGGTACCCGCTCCCAAGGGCGACCCCGACGGACCGCTGCAGGCCCTAATTTTTGATTCGGTCTTTAACTCCTACCGCGGCATTGAAGTCCTGTTCCGTATCAAGAACGGAACCATGAAAAAGGGCGACAAGCTTCGTTTCATGGCCACGGGCAAGGAATACGGCGCCGACGAAATTGGCATTCTGGGCCTCAACCAGGAGCCGCGCCAGGAAATGCACGCGGGCAACGTGGGCTACCTTATTTCCGGCATCAAGGAAGCGCGCGAAGTGAAGGTGGGCGACACCATCACCCACGTACATCGCCCCACACCGGAAGCCATTCAGGGCTTCGCCGATGTGAAGCCCATGGTATTCGCCGGCATTTACCCCGTCGATACCACCGAGTACGAAGAGTTGCGCTCCAGCATGGAGAAGTTGCAGCTCAACGACGCTTCGTTGGTGTGGGAGCCCGAAACGTCGGTGGCCCTCGGCTTCGGTTTCCGCTGCGGCTTCCTGGGCATGCTGCACATGGAAATTGTGCAAGAGCGCCTCGAGCGCGAGTTCAACATGACGGTCATCACCACGGTGCCCAGCGTGCAGTTCCACGCCACCGGCACCAAAGACCAGCTGCTGACCATCAACGCGCCCTCCGAAATGCCGGAGCCCAACTTGATTAAGACCATTGAAGAGCCTTATATCAAGGCTCAGATTATCACGGCTTCGGAGTACGTTGGCGCCATCATTACGCTGTGCATGGACAAGCGCGGCATCATCAAAGGCCAGAGCTACCTGACCAGCGAGCGGGTGGAAATGAGCTTTGAACTGCCGCTGTCCGAAATCGTGTTTGACTTCTTCGACAAGCTCAAGTCCATCAGCCGCGGATACGCCTCGCTCGACTACGAGCTGATTGGCTTCCGCGAGTCCGACATGGTGAAGCTCGACGTGATGCTGAACGGTGAGAAGGTCGACGCCTTGTCGGCTATCGTGCACCGCTCCAAGAGTTACGAGTGGGGCAAGCGCCTCTGCGAGAAGCTCCGCGAACTGCTGCCCCGCCAGATGTTCGACATCGCCATTCAGGCGTCGATTGGGCAAAAAATCATTGCCCGCGAAACCGTAAAGGCTCTCCGCAAAAACGTAATTGCCAAGTGCTACGGCGGCGACATCAGCCGGAAGCGCAAACTGCTCGAAAAGCAGAAAGAAGGCAAAAAGCGGATGCGCTCCGTGGGCTCTGTCGAAATCCCACAAGAAGCCTTCCTGGCAGTTTTGAAAATTGATTAATTCTGAAACGCGGCTCCTCAAGGGCCGCGTTTTTTTTGCTGTCATGCTGACATAGGAAGCCCCTTATCACGGCGGCTTTCGTCAGAATCACTAACTTATTAGCGGCGCGGACGCGACAAGGTCTTTCCCTCCGCTTAAGACGACCAACGAATTCTTATGAGCCCAACCACCACCACCAACAACCTCATCGACGGCAAGCAAACCGCCGAAGACATTAAAGCCGAAATCGCCATTTCTGTTGCCGAAATAAAGGCGGCCGGCAAGAAGGTGCCACACCTAGCGGCCATCCTAGTCGGGCACGACGGAGGCTCTGAAACGTACGTGCGCAACAAGGTGCTGGCTTGTGAGCGGGTCGGGTTCAACTCCACATTGTTGCGTTACGAAGACGACATCACCGAAGCTGACCTGCTGGCCAAGGTCGACGAGCTCAACCGCGACCCCGAGATTGACGGCTTCATTGTGCAGCTGCCGCTGCCGGCGCACATCAACCCCGAGAAGGTCATCGAGGCCATCCGGCCGGAGAAGGACGTCGATGGTTTTCACCCCATGAACATCGGCCGCATGGTGGCTGGCTTGCCGGCACTGCTGCCCGCTACGCCCTCTGGCATAGTCGAGCTGCTAAGCCGCCAGGGCATCAAAACCAGTGGTAAGCACTGCGTAGTTATCGGGCGTTCCAATATTGTGGGTACGCCAGTTAGCATACTGCTGGCGAAGAATTTGGATACCGCCAACTGCACGGTTACTTTATGTCATTCGCGCACCCAGAACCTGGCTGAAATCTGCCGGACGGCCGACATTGTAGTGGCCGCCATTGGCCGTCCTGAGTTCGTGACGGCCGACATGGTACGGCCGGGCGCAGTTGTAATTGACGTGGGCACAACCCGCGTGGCCGACGCTTCTAAGAAAAGCGGCTATACCCTAAAAGGCGATGTGAATTTTGCCGAGGTTGCCCCCCTGGCCTCTGCTATTACGCCCGTGCCGGGCGGCGTGGGCCCCATGACCATCGCCATGCTTTTGCTTAATACCCTGCGCGCTGCAAAGGGTGAAATATACCCAAAAGCATAAGGTTGATTTTATAAATATTTGGTTAACCTATACCAAAGCCGTACTTTTAAAGTTCGGCATAGGGAACGGTGTGTTCCTGTCCCAACGTTCAGAAAGCCTAGCTTTCGGACGCATTACGTTATGATTCCAGTGACTCTACTTTCTTCAGAATTAGTTGTACCAAACGGTGCCGTCTCGGCACCCGCTACCGGCACCATGCTCCCTGTGATGGAGCAGTTCTATACCATTCAGGGCGAAGGGTACAACACCGGCCGCGCCGCCTATTTTATTCGGCTGGGCGGCTGCGATGTGGGCTGCGTGTGGTGCGACGTGAAGGAGTCGTGGGATGCCGATGCTCACCCGCGGCAGTCCATCGCGCAGTTAGTTGACGCCGTGCTGGCCTATCCTGGTCGTGATGTGGTGATTACCGGCGGTGAGCCGCTCATGCACGATTGCGGCCCCCTCACGGCCGCCCTGCAAGCTGCGGGCTGCCGCACCTGGCTCGAAACCTCGGGCGCGCACCCGCTGTCGGGTACTTGGGATTGGATTTGCCTTTCTCCCAAGAAATTCAAAGCTCCTTTGCCCGACGTGCTGGCTGCTGCCCACGAGTTGAAGGTGGTGGTGTTCAATAGCCACGATTTTACCTGGGCCGAGGAGCACGCGGCACAGGTTCCGGCTGCCACGCGGCTGTATCTGCAGCCGGAATGGAGCCGCGCCGCGCGCATGACGCCCGAGCTGGTGGAGTACGTGAAGCAGCACCCGCGCTGGCAGGTGTCGCTGCAAACTCACAAATATCTTGACATCCCGTAGCCTGTCCTATGCGTGGTTTTATAGTGTGGGGGGCTCTGCGCCTCGGAACAGTGTTTCTGTTGTGGCTGGCCACGGCGGGCTCGGCCTGGTGTCAGATGCCCGTGAAGGTTCAAACGCCCACCAACACCAAGGCCCGCAGCTTGCTCGAAAAAGCGCAGCAGCAAACCAAGGACCGGGACTTCATCAAAGCCATTGAGACCCTGAACCAGCTCAACGAGAAGTTTCCTTCGTTTGGGGAAGCTTTCCTGATGAAAGGTTCGCTGCTGAAAGCCATCGGGAACAACCGCGGCTCCATGGCCGCTTACCGTGACGGCCTGAGCAAAGTACCCGCTGATGCTTCCCACGCCTCGGAGTACCAGTTGCTGGGCGACTTAGCCCTTAGCTACGGCGAGTACCAAACCGCGCTGGATGCCTACAAGCAGCTTCTGAAAGTGGCGCCCAAAGCGCAGAAAAACCTGGCCAAGTCGGAGCGCCAACTGCGCACCTGCGAGTTTGCCCTGGAAGCCATCAAAAACCCTGTGGGCGAGGCGCCGGTGCCGCTGCCGTCGCCCATGAACAGCTTTAAGTTTCAGTATTTTCCGGCCCTCACCGCCGACAACCGCTTCCTGCTGTTTACCGGCCGTCCGGCGGCCAGTAGCGGCGAGGACCTGTTTGTGAGTCGCCAGAATAAAGATGGTTCTTTGGGCGCGCCGGTGCCCATTTCGCCGGCCATCAACACCAGCTACAACGAAGGCGCCGGTACCATTTCCGGGGATGGCAAAACTCTGGTGTTCGCCTCCTGCGACCGCCCCAAAGCCATCGGTAACTGCGATTTGTACATCTCGCGCCGTACGGGCAACAACTGGAGCGCCCCCGTGAATCTGGGTATCAACGTTAACTCCACAGAATGGGACTCGCAGCCCTCGCTTTCGGCCGATGGGCGTACGCTTTACTTCACATCTACCCGCCGCGGTGGCCAGGGCCAGGAAGACATTTACGTGACTAACCTGCAGCCCGATGGCAGCTGGAGCCCGGCCCAGAACCTGGGTACGCCCGTGAACACCCCCGGCAAAGACATGGCGCCGTTTATTCACGCCAGCGGTACCACCCTGTACTATGTAACCGATGGCTTGGTGGGCATGGGCGGCCTCGACGTGTTCCGGTGCGAGCGAACCTTGGCTAACAAATGGAGCGAACCTCGCAACTTGGGTTATCCACTCAACACCTTCGAAAACGAGGCGTCGCTGTTCATCACATCCGATAACCTAAAAGGCTTTTGCTCCCGCAGCCGGGCCACCGACGAGCCCGCCGCGGGCTCGCGTCTGACTCGTGAGCGGCCAGTAGAGCTGTTCAGCTTTGTGGTGCCACCGGTGGTGAAAGCCCGCGAAACCAGCACCTATACCCAGGGCCGGGTGTTCGATGCCATTACCAAGAAGCCCCTCAAAGCCGAGGTCAAGCTTTACGACGTGGATACCGACGTGCTGACCCAGTTCGTGACCTCCGACCCCGAGTATGGCGACTACACGGTGGTTCTCAACGAAGGCCACCAATACGCGATGTACGCCTCGGCTGATAAATACCTGCTCAAGAGCCTCAGCTTTGATTATTCCAACCAGCAGAACTTCGACCCGCTTTCCCTCGATATTTACCTGGAGCCTGTCCGTTCAGGGCGGAGCATGGTGCTCAATAACCTATTCTTCGATACCAATAAGTACGACCTAAAGCCGAATTCACGCACGGAACTAAACCGCCTGATTGAGTTCTTGCGCCAGTATAAAGACGTTCAGATTCAGGTGTCGGGCTATACCGACAACGTGGGCACGCCAGAAGCCAACCTGCAGCTTTCGGAGAAGCGGGCCGAGGCGGTTGTAACCTATCTCTCAAGCCATGGCATCCCGCCTGCCCGCCTTCGCTCCAAGGGCTACGGTGACCGCAACCCCCTAGCGGCAAACGATACAGAAGCACATCGCCAACTCAACCGGCGCATCGAGCTTCGCATTTTGTAGGGGAACGTACACAAGCATTGGCATTGAACCAAACGGGCGCCAAGACGCAGTATTTTGCGTCTTGGCGCCCGTTCACCTTTGGTTCGTGCCGCTAGCATGATTCCACTTTGAGGCTAGTGTGCATGGTTTTTGGCCGTTTAGCGCTGCTACCAATTGATACAGACAGACATTGCTCAGGTTTATCCTTCGGTATTCGCCAGTGAAACTGCGACCGAAAGATGACTGGCCAACACTCACAAGTTTCGCTATGTGCACTCGGCTGCTATGGAATGCAGGCATAAGCTGCTCAGTACTGCCGAAGCCAAACGCCACTTAAAAGCCTGTTGTATAATTAGAACTAACTATTGTTATAGTGTGGTAGGCCGGCATATTCATTCTAGGGAAAAATCACCGTGTAAAGTCAAACTTTAGCTGGCAAATAAATCCGCTTTTGATGGCTGTTTTACTTAAAGTAAGGCTTTAGGTAAGTAAAGTTTTAGTAGGATTTTGGCTACAAATAAATATGGCTCGCCCGTTGGCGGGCTATTTTTTTGCTTAAGGACTTAGTTTTTTTAAATGAGTTATAAATTTGTAAATCAGTTTTTTAGCGGTGGCATGGAAAATCTGTTAGTGAAAAAAGTGCCAAAAAAAATATTTTTCGTTCAAAAATAAATTGTGCTTACGTTTGGTCCAGTCAAACACTAACCACTTGGCGCTTTCACTCATCTATTCACAACCAACCCCCATACCCATGAAAAATTTGTTCTTGGCCACTTGCATCGCTGCGGGCGTTAGCATTTCCCCAGCTGCTAACGCTAAAGGTCCTGGCGATGGCTCATACTCTCAGGCTATGATGAGCCGCGCTACTACGCTCACCCGGGCACTGGCCGACCGCATCCACTTCAACGAAGCGCAATACCTCGCGGTGAAGCAGCTTCACCTCAACATGCTCACTGAGCGCCGCGACCTGGAGATTCTCCTGAATGGTGCCAGCGCCGAAGAGCGCGACACCCAGCTGTCCTGGGCGCAGCAGCGCTACGAAAGCGACCTGATGTACTTGCTCAAGCCCCAGCAGCTGGTAGCCTACCAATCTCTGCGTTCCAACTTTACCGCGCACCGCCTGAAGTAGGAGGGAGGAAGTAGGAGGGAGGGAGCCCTTCCCACCTACTCAACCGGACACGAAAAAGCCCGCTCCATAGAGCGGGCTTTTTGTTTGAGCACTAAAGCGGTTAAAGCTTAGGCGCGCTCAGCAATGGGAGTATAGTCGCGCTCCAACTCGCCGGTGTAAATCTGGCGGGGACGGCCGATGGGCTCCTTGTTCTCGCGCATTTCTTTCCACTGGGCAATCCAGCCGGGCAGGCGGCCTAGGGCAAACATCACCGTGAACATCTCAGTCGGAATGCCCAAGGCTTTGTAGATGATGCCGGAGTAGAAGTCCACGTTCGGATACAGCTTGCGCTCGATGAAGTACTGGTCAGTGAGGGCGGCTTGCTCCAGCTCCTGCGCAATTTTCAGCAGGGGGCTATCCTGCAGGCCCAGGGCTTGCAGCACTTCGTCGGCCGCCTTCTTGATGATGGTGGCGCGGGGGTCGAAGTTCTTGTACACGCGGTGGCCAAAGCCCATGAGGCGGAACGTGTCGTTCTTGTCTTTGGCCTTGTCAATCCACTTGCTGGTGTCGCCGCCATCGGCCTCAATGGCTTCCAGCATTTCAATCACCTCCTGGTTGGCACCGCCGTGTAGGGGGCCCCACAGGGCGTTGATGCCGGCCGATACCGAGCCGTAGAGGCTGGCGTTGGCCGAGCCCACCAGGCGCACCGTGCTGGTCGAGCAGTTTTGCTCGTGGTCGGCGTGCAGGATGAGCAGCTTGTTGAGGGCGCTTACTATGGTGGGGTTGATTTCATACTTCTCCGTAGGGAAGCTGAACATCATGTACAGGAAGTTGGCGCAGTAGTCGAGGTCGTTGCGCGGGTAGATGAGCGGGTGACCCACCGAGTTTTTGTAGCTCCAGGCAGCAATGGTCGAAATCTTGGCTATCAGGCGCACGACGTTCAGGTCGAGTTCCTCTTTGCTGATTTCGGGGGCAATGCTCTTGGGGTAAAACGCAGTCAGCGAGCAAATCAGCGACGACAAGATGCCCATGGGGTGGGCCGACGACGGGAAACCGTCGAGAATCTTGCGGATGTCCTCGTGCACGAGGGTGTGCTGGGTGATGCGGTACTGGAATTTGTCAAACTCCTCTTTGGTAGGCAGCGCGCCGTAAATCAGCAGGTAGGCCACTTCGAGGAAGCTCGACTTCTCGGCCAACTGCTCGATTGGGTAGCCGCGGTAGCGAAGAATGCCTTCTTCGCCGTCGAGGAAGGTGATGGCGCTTTTGGTAGCACCGGTGTTCTTGTAGCCCGAGTCGAGGGTAACGTAGCCGGTTTGGTCGCGCAGCTTGCCGATATCAAACGCTTTTTCGTGTTCGGAGCCTTCAATGACGGGCAAGGTAATAGATTTGCCGTCGAGGATAAGTTCAGCAGTTTCTGCCATGGGCGGGAGGAGTATGAGAGAGAATGGAATGCGAAACTAAGGCATAAGGCCTAAGCCGGGAAATATTTACGCCCTTCGGCGTGCAATCACTACAAAAGTATTTGCCCGGAAGTTTTGCAAAAAAGCGCTAAAACTGCCATAGGAACCTTTGGCAACGTTTGCGTCGATTTTACGGGTTTGGGTTTTGGAATAGGTATTGGCCGTGATTATTTGCCGATGCAGAACTCGGTAAAGATGCTTGTGAGGAGGTCTTCGGAGGAAATGTCGCCGGTGATTTCGCCCAGGGCCGCGAGGGCGTGGCGAAGGTCGGCAGCCAGTAGCTCGGTGCCGCGGCCGGTGTCGAGCCCTGCTTGTACGGCGGCGAGGTGCAAAGCGGCGGTTTCCAGCGCGCGGGCATGGCGCACGTTGGTCACAATGGTGGCCGAGGCCGTGTTTTCGAGCGCAGACCCGCGCACTTGCGTCAGTAAGGCCGACTGTAAGTCTTCTAATCCTTGGTTACGGCCAGCCGCCAGCAGCACCAGTGGGACTGTGGCTTGCGAAGTAGGAATGGTGGCGTTGAACTCGGCAGCAAATGCGTTCTGAATTTCGGGCGAGGCCAGGTCGGTTTTGTTGCCAACAGCTAACACTGGCAACTCCAGGCCAGTAGTGAGCTCCTGAATTTCGGCCTGCACATCAGCGGGTGTCATCTCGGTCAGGTCGAAGAGGTAGAGAAGCAGGGCGGCCTGGCGCACCCGCTGCCGGGTCCGCTTTACTCCGATGGCTTCTACCTCATCGGCGGGGTTGTCGCGCAGCCCGGCCGTGTCCACGAAGCGAAACCGCAAGCCATCGATGCTGACTTCGTCCTCAATAAAGTCGCGGGTAGTGCCTGGGATGGCCGATACGATGGCGCGCTCCTCGCGGAGCAAGGCATTGAGCAAAGTAGATTTGCCAGCGTTGGGCCGGCCGGCAATCACGGCAGTAATGCCGTTTTTGATGACGTTGCCTAACTCAAAGGAGCGAAGCAAGCCCGCCACTACTCCGCGCACTTCGGCCAGCAGCCGAGCTAGGCCGGTGCGGTCGGCAAATTCCACGTCTTCTTCGCCAAAATCCAGCTCCAACTCCAGCAGCGCGGCAAACTTGATGAGGCGAGCCCGCAAGTCGCGCAGCTCCTGCGAGAAGCCTCCGCGCAGCTGGTTCAAGGCCACGCGGTGGCTCAGGGCCGAGTCGGAGGCAATAAGGTCGGCCACTGCCTCGGCCTGGGCTAGGTCGAGGGCGCCGTTGAGGAAAGCGCGCTTGGTAAACTCGCCGGCCTCGGCCAGGCGGGCCCCTTGCCGGAGCATCAGGGCCAGCACCTGGCGCACCACGTAGTCGGAGCCATGGCAGCTGATTTCAACCACGTCTTCGCGGGTGAAGGAGCGCGGGTTGCGGTACAGGGCCACTACCACCTCGTCGAGGATGTCGCTACTTGCCGGGTCGCGGATGGTGCCGTAATGAAGCGTGTGGCCCCCGGCTTCGGCCAGGCTTTTGCGCGAAAAAACTGAAGCGGTGATGCTGATAGCGGCCGGGCCAGAGAGGCGAATTACGGCCAGCGCGCCCGCGCCCGGTGGCGTGGACAATGCGACAATGGTGTCGGAAAAAATTGTCTGGACCACGGAGTTGTTCGAGTTAAGCTGAGCGCACGATACTTGGATAAGAAAGCCGCGAAAGAGTTATTCAGTTACAAACAAATTGCCGCTTACTTCCGCTGAAATCAAAGTTGTGCGCTCGCGGTTTATTCTGATTTCAAATGAATTATCAAAAGGCACCTTATCGAGTACTTCAACCAGCGAGCCGAGCTGCAGGCCCACCTTGTCGAGGTACTGCAAGAAGGGCGCGGTAGTGTTTTTGACGGCTGCCAGAGTGCCGCGCTCCCCCACAGTCATGTCGGCTAGCAGGCGGTGGGTAGGGCGGCGCATGGCCCCGTCTTCGGCGGGAATGGGGTCGCCGTGCGGGTCGAGCGCGGGGTGACCCAGGAAGGCATCGAGGCGCCGCATAAGTAGCGGCGACTGCACGTGCTCTAGCTCCTCGGCCACCTCGTGCACTTCGTCCCAGTTGAAGCCCAGGTGCTGCACCAGAAATACCTCCCACAGCCGGTGCTTGCGAATGGTGAGCAGAGCCACTTGCTTGCCCTCCGCAGTCAGCTGCACCCCGCGGTAGCGCTCGTAGGCCAGCAGGCCTTTGTCGGCGAGGCGGCGCAGCATGTCCGTGACCGAGGCCGCGCGGGTATCCAGAGCGCCGGCTATGCGGTTGGTGCTCACGCCGGCATTATCAGGCTCTGCTTCGGCCAGCTTATATATGGCTTTAAGGTAATTTTCTTCGGTGTGACTGGGCATGGAGTCATTTAACAATTAACACTTATCAATTAACAGTCCGCTGACCGATTCAAAAGTCAGAAACGGAATTGCAAATGACTGAGTGTTAAACGTTAATTGATAAGTGGCATGAACAAAACTACCACTTAATCAGCGCGCTGGCCCACGTGAAGCCGCTGCCAAAGGCTGCCAGGCATACCAAGTCGCCGCGCTTGATTTTGCCCTCCTGGACGGCTTCGCTCAGGGCAATGGGCACCGAAGCGGCCGTGGTGTTGCCGTAGCGCTGAATGTTGCTGAACACTTTGTCGTCGGACAAGCCCATTTTCTGCTGCACGTACTGCGTGATGCGCAGGTTGGCTTGGTGGGGAATGAGCATGTCGATGTCGGTGGGCTGGAAGCCGTTCTGGTCTAGCGCCTCCTTGATTACCTGTGGGAAGCGGACCACGGCGTGCTTGAACACGTTTTGACCGTTCATGATGGGGAACAGGTCCTGGGGATTGTCCAGAATGTACTGCAGACGCTCTTCGCGGTTAGAGCTAGGCTCCTTTACGATGAGCTCCTCGGCGTGCTCGCCCTGCGAGTGCAGGTGCGTGCTGAGGATGCCCTGGCCTTCCTCGGTGCTGGGCCGCAGCACCACGGCGCCCGCGCCATCGCCAAAAATGACGGACACCCCCCGGCCGTTTGGCGACTTGTCGAGGCCGGAAGAGTGGATTTCAGAGCCTACCACCAGCACCGTGTCGTACATGCCGGTGCGCACAAACTGGTCGGCCACCGAGAGGGCATAGATGAAGCCCGAGCACTGGTTGCGCACGTCGAGCGCGGGGGCGTTGTTGTTAATGCCCAATTCGCGCTGCAACAGCACGCCGGAGCCCGGAAAGAAATAATCGGGGGAAAGCGTGGCGAAGACAATCAGCTGCACGTCGTTGGCCGCAACGCCGGCCATCTCGAGGGCTTTGCGGGCGGCGTTGGCGCCCATGTTGGCCGTCGTGTCCTTGCCCTCCTCAAACCAGCGCCGCTCCTGAATGCCGGTCCGCTCCTGAATCCAGGCGTCGGAGGTGTTCAGCAGGGGCTCAAGCTCGGCGTTTTTTACCACCCGACTGGGCACGTAGTGGCCGACACCGGCAATATAAGATTGACGTAAAGTTGCCATGGATGACGGAAAAGGGTGTAGGATTTCTGAATGTGAAATGCTGAGAGCAGCGAGCCGGGGGTCAAAACAAAACTCCGCAGTTGACGCAAAACGGGGGGCAAAGGTGGCAGGTTAACGCAAAGAATCTAGCAAAAGCCACAATTTTTTGCCTTCATTTTCCCAAAGTACGTCTGTGGGCATGCCATCGGGATAAAAGTTGGCCTGTTGCAATTGCTCGGCCAAGACGGCACCGTCGATAGAAGCTGTAAAGTCAAGCTGGAAACCGGCTTGATGTTTTACCAGCAGCTCGCGCCACAGCACATTGGGAGAAGAAATAACCGGTAGCCCGTGCGCCAGGTATTCAAACAGCTTGGTGGGTCGGCAGCGTTCCGTGCTGGGGTGGGGCCGGTAGGGCAGCAGCCCGAGATGAGAGCGGTTTATTTCGGCCACGATGCGGGCGTGCGGCACCATGTTGCCTCCCCCCACCAGCGTGAGCCAGTCTGCATGCCGGGCCACCTTTTCCTGGATTTGCCGAAGCAAAGGCGGCTGCTGGCAAAAGCCCACAATGGTGAGGTGGGCGCCGCCCGGCCAAGCTGTGTGTAGCTGCTGGGTGAGTTCAATGGCCTCCCAAACCCCGTTGAGCTCTGAAATAGTGCCTGAGTAAAGCAAGTGCAGGGTTTCGGTAGCGGTAGGGATTCTGCCGGGCGTGTCTGGCATGGTTTCGCCCGGTGCTGGCTGGTACTTGTTTTCCAATACTAACACGCGGTCACTGGGCAGGGTGGGCACAAAAGGAAGCTCGTCGGCATAGCTCGCCTCGGCCAGAATGATGGCCGCCGCTTGGTGGGCGGCCTGGCCCTCGACCCAGCGCAGCCCCGCGGCCAGCCAACGGCGGGTGAGCCCCCGGTATACCTGCTGGGTAGAGATGTTGAGCGCGTAATTTTCGCGGATGTCGTAGATGAACTTGCGGCCCGGGCCCAGCTTTTGCCAGAGCATGGTGAGGGGCAGTAGCTCCGGGGCATGCACTATTACCAGGCTGGGGGCCAGGCGCTGCAGTAGCCGCCAGTAACGCCACTGGGCCGCCAGCCGCCCCAAGCTCATCCTTGCTCCCCTAAAAATGCTGTGCTGATAAATGCGTTGGCCGCCCCGGTCGGGGTAGGTTTCGTAGCCTTTGGCGCCCTGGCCCGCCACATGAATCTGCGTATGAGCCCGGCTAAGAAGGGTTTTGGCAAACTTGCCCCGCATGCGGGTATCATCAACCGGTTTGAGGACGGAAGCCAGCAGCACCACTAATTGAGAAGAACCAGAGCCAAGCACAGCCCAAAGATGGTAGTTTTGCCGCTTCTAAGGGGCGCTGGCATTTTTCAGCGGCCTCGCCAGATGCTTATTTTTCCTCGCATGTCAGAACTTCAAACCCTCATCGAGCAAGCCTGGTCCGACCGGGCCCTGCTCCAAAATCCCGAAACCCAAGCCGCCATTGCCCACGTCATCGAAGAGCTGGACAAAGGCCGCCTGCGCGTAGCCCAGCCCACCGCCGACGGCGAAGACTGGCAGGTAAACGACTGGGTGAAAAAAGCCGTCATCCTGTATTTCCCCCTGCAGCAAATGCACACCGAGTCGGTGGGTCCCTTTGAGTACCACGACAAAATGCGCCTCAAAACCGACTACGCCGGCCAGCAGGTGCGCGTGGTGCCGCCTGCCACGGCGCGCTACGGTGCGTTCCTGGCCCCTGGCGTTATTCTCATGCCCAGCTACGTCAACATTGGCGCTTATGTGGGTGAGGGCACCATGGTCGACACCTGGGCTACCGTAGGTTCGTGTGCCCAAGTAGGCAAAGGCGTGCACCTAAGCGGCGGCGTGGGCTTGGGCGGCGTGCTCGAGCCGGTGCAGGCAGCTCCCGTAATTATTGAAGACGGCGCCTTCATCGGCTCGCGCAGCATTCTGGTGGAGGGCTGCCGCATTGGCAAGGAAGCCGTGATTGGCGCGGGCGTCACCATCACAGGCAGCACCAAAATCATCGACGTAACGGGCAGCGAGCCCAAGGAATACCGCGGGTATGTGCCGCCGCGCTCGGTGGTTATCCCCGGCTCGATTCCCAAGCAGTTTCCGGCTGGCGAATACCAGGTGCCTTGCGCCCTGATTATCGGCCAGCGCAAGCCCAGCACTGACCTGAAAACGTCGCTGAATGACGCTCTGCGGGATTTTGGCGTGTCTGTCTGAACCGCGGATTTATCGGATTGCACGGATTTTGTAGACGATTACCGTGCGCTGTTAGAGCAAAGAAGGCCACTCATTCGAGTGGCCTTCTTTGCTGCTTTTAATTTCTGTAGTTGAAGTCGTTGGTGATTACTACAAAATCCGAGCAATCCGAAAAATCCGTCGAATCCGTGGTTTAGACAGCCTTTAGCTTCTCCCCGAACAGGGCTTTCACCTTGTCCACCTTGGGCTTGGCTACAAACTGGCAGTAGGGCTCGTGGCCGTGCTGGTTGTAGTAGTTCTGGTGGTAGTTCTCGGCGGGGTAGAAGGTAGGCGCGGGCAGAATCTCGGTCACCACGGGGTTTGGGAAAGCCTGGCCATCGTTGAGCTTCTGCTTGTATTCCTCGGCAAGCTGCTTCTGCTCGTCGCTGTGGTAATAAATACCCGAGCGGTACTGAGTGCCCACGTCGTTGCCCTGGCGGTTGAGGGTGGTCGGGTCGTGGGTTTTCCAGAATATTTCGAGCAGCTCTTTGTAGCTGATAACGGCGGGGTCGAAGGTGATGTCGATAACCTCGTTGTGGCCCGTGAGGCCGCTGCACACTTCTTTGTAAGTCGGGTTGGCGATGCGGCCACCGGCGTAGCCAGACACCACTTTCTCGACACCTTTTAAATTTTGAAAGACGGCCTCGACGCACCAAAAGCAGCCGGCACCGAACGTTGCATGTTCCATATAGATTGGGATTGTTTCTTCGTTTGAACAACAACGCGCATGGTATCGTGCAGGTTATTCTAATAGCTCCAGCGAACAAAAAAAACCGTCAGGCTGCGCGCAGCCTGACGGTTTAATAAGCGATTTAAGTAGCGAGAGCTACCGGCGGAACCGCTCCGCTACCACCAATTCTTTGGAGCCGGCCGTGTATTGGTAGAAGCCCTCGCCGGACTTAGCGCCCAGGCGGCCCGCCATCACCATATTCACGAGCAGCGGGCAGGGCGCGTATTTGGGGTTGCCCAGGCCTTCGTGCAGCACGCGCAGAATGGCCAGGCACACGTCCAGGCCAATGAAGTCGGCTAGCTGCAGGGGCCCCATGGGGTGGGCCATGCCCAGCTTCATCACCGTGTCGATTTCCTCCACACCGGCCACGCCTTCAAACAGGCTAATGATGGCCTCGTTTATCATGGGCATCAAAATGCGGTTGGCCACAAAGCCTGGGTAGTCGTTGACCTCGGTAGGCGTTTTGCCCAGCTGGCGCGACAAATCCATTACCTGGTTGGTAACGGCATCGGACGTGGCATAGCCGCGGATAACCTCCACCAGCTTCATCACCGGCACGGGGTTCATGAAGTGCATGCCAATCACCTGCTGGGGACGCTTGGTAACGGCCGCGATTTTGGTGATGGAGATAGACGAAGTGTTCGACGCCAGGATGGCATCGGCGGGCGCGTACTGGTCCAGGTCGCGGAAGATTTGCAGCTTCAGCTCTACGTTTTCGGTGGCGGCTTCTACTACCAGGCCAGCGCCGGCCACGCCTTCTTCCAGCGAAGTGAAAGTGGTGAGGCGGCCCAGGGTAGCCGTTTTGTCATCTTCGCTCAACGCGGCTTTGGCCACCTGGCGGTCCAGGTTTTTGGTGATAGTGCCCATGGCACGGTCCAGCGCCGGCTGGTTGATGTCGATAAGCGCAACGGTGAAACCGTGCTGTGCGAAGACGTGGGCAATGCCATTGCCCATGGTACCGGAACCAATAACGGCTACGTTCATAACTAGCGGGAAAAGTAGGGAAGGGTGGGAAAGAGCGGCCGTATGGCACGCTGCTGCAAAGCTACGGCGTCGTACTCAACTGCTCTTTTTGTTTGCATTGTTGAAAACATTTTTTGATTTATTATATCCTTTTCAGAACACGGTGCGTACAATGCCGCAGAGACACTTCTCTTTTCTTTCACCTCCTTCACTTTCTTTAGCCATGGGTAACCTCCTGTATATCATCGCCGTCATTCTTGTAATCATTTGGGCAATCAGCTTCTTTGGTGGCTTCTTTACGGGCGGCATCATCCACACCTTGCTCGTAATTGCAATCATCGCCATCCTGCTGCGTGTCATCAGTGGCCGAAGCGCAGTGTAGCAATACACCCTCTGGATTAATCAAAAGCTAAAAAGCCGCCCTGAGCAATCAGGGCGGCTTTTTAGCTTTTGGCAGGTCTGCTTATTTACCGATGTTGTAGAGGAAGCTGAAGCGTAGCACCAAGCTAGGATACAGGGAGTAAATGGTGCTGTCAAAATTGTAGAGACCCACAATGTCGAGCGCTGCTTTGTCGCCCACGTACTGGCGGTAGCCCACGCCGGCCAGCGGAGTGGTTACTGTGCGCTTGGCTTTGAAGTAGCCATTGTTTGGCTCAAAATCAATGATTTCAGCGTTGGTAACCTCATATTCGGCGTGCACAAAAAACTCCTTATACACGATATATTGCGCGAAGGCTTTCAACCCCAAGCTGCTGGACTTGATGCTGCTATCGCCCTGCCGATTCAGCGCTAAGCCGGCGTTCCGAGCGTTGTTGTTCAAACTAAAGCTGCTGTAGGCATACGAGATGCCGGGGCCTATGGCAAACTTATCAGTAATACGGAAGCCTAATGCCGGAGCGGCACTAGCATTGAACTGGTTCAGGCCACCATTCGATGCAAAACCCAACCCAAAGTTGGTATAAATGAACTTCTTGGTCAGCTCCGGGCCATTTTCACCACTTTTTACCGTGCCCCGGTTGGGGAAATCCAAGCCCGACGGAGCGTCCCGGGTAGGCTGTGGAAACCGCGGAACAGGTTCAGCCTCGGGCTGGGGCTGGGGTTCGGGCTGCGTGACTGGTTCCTGGGGTGTTGGGGCGGGTACAGGCGTGGTTTCGGCCGGGCGCGGTTGAACAGGTGGAGCAGCGGGCGGAGCCGAGTTCAGCACCGGCTTTTCCTGCGCTTGAGCGCGGTGGGCAGGCAAGCAAGCCACGCCAGCAAGAAGCAGCAGGGGAAGCAGATGGCGTTTCATAGAAAGAAGAGGTTGAAAAATGAGGAATGAAAAACGAGGAATGACCGAAGTATAAGCAAACGTTAATGCTTCATCAGTCACTCCTCGTTTATCGCAGCATTAAGCCATTTTATACATTTTCTGACGCTGCATTTTGAGCGTCTCGTCGGCCAGGTACTCTTCGTAGTTCATGCGGCGGTCGATGATGCCTTCGGGTGTGAGCTCGATGATGCGGTTGGCCACCGTGTCGATGAACTGCAGGTCGTGTGAGGCAAACAACAGCGAGCCGGGATAGTCGCGCAAGGCGTTGTTCAGCGCCGTGATGCTTTCCAGGTCCAAATGGTTGGTTGGGTCGTCGAGCACTTGCACGTTGCCACCCTCCAGCATCATCTTAGACAGCATGCAGCGCACTTTTTCGCCTCCGCTGAGTACGTTGCTCTTCTTCTGCGATTCTTCGCCGGAAAAAAGCATACGGCCTAGCCAGCCGCGCACAAAGCTTTCATCTTTATCAACCGAATACTGACGGAGCCAGTCCACCAGGTTTAGCTCGCCCGACTCGAAATAACGGTTGTTTTCCTTCGGAAAGTAGCTGGGCGTAATAGTAGTGCCCCATTTCACCTCCCCCGTGGCGGGCTTGGCTTCATTGAATAAGATGTCGAAGAGGAGGGAAGCGGCGCGGTCGTCGCGGCCCACAATGGCCACCTTGTCTTTCTTGTCGAGCGTGAAGCTCACGTTCTTGAACACCGTCTGGCCGTCGACTTTAGCGCTCAGGTTGTCCACGCTGAGCAGCTGGTTGCCGGGCTCACGCTCCGACTTGAAGGCGATGTAAGGATAGCGACGCGAGCTGGGCTTGATGTCTTCCAGGGTCAGCTTTTGCAGCAGCTTCTGGCGGCTAGTAGCCTGCTTCGACTTCGAAGCGTTGGCCGAGAAGCGGCGCACAAATTCTTCGAGTTCCTTGCGGCGGTCTTCGGTTTTCTTGTTGGCGTCCTGGCGCTGGCGCAGCACGAGCTGGCTGCTTTCGTACCAGAACGAGTAGTTGCCGGGGTACATCGTAATTTTGCCGAAGTCCAGGTCGGCCATGTAGTTGCACACGGCATCGAGGAAGTGGCGGTCGTGGCTCACTACAATCACCGTGTTCTGGAAGCTGTCGAGGAAATTTTCGAGCCAGAGTACGCTCTCGGCGTCGAGGTTGTTGGTGGGTTCGTCCAGCAGTAGCACGTCGGGGTTGCCAAACAGGGCCTGGGCCAGCAGCACGCGCACTTTTTCGCTAGCGCCGAGGTCGGCCATCAGCGAATGGTGCTTGTCTTCCACAATGCCAAGGCCGGAGAGCAGCTCGGCCGCTTCGTACTCAGCATTCCACCCTTCCAGGTCGGCAAACTCGCCTTCGAGCTCGGCAGCGCGCTCACCGTCGGCGTCGCTAAAATCAGCTTTGGCGTAGAGGGCGTCCTTCTCCGTCATCACCGCATACAGGCGCTGGTGGCCCTGAATCACGGTTTGGAGCACGGGCTGTTCGTCGTAGGCAAACTGGTTCTGCTTAAGAACAGCCAAGCGCTGGCCGGCGGGCATCTCCACTGAGCCCGTGTTGGGCTCAAGCTCGCCGGAGAGAATCTTCAGAAACGTGGATTTGCCTGCCCCATTGGCGCCAATAAGGCCGTAGCAGTTGCCGGGCAAGAATTTAGCGGTAACGTCTTCAAACAGGATGCGCTTGCCGTAGCGCAGGCTCACATTGGTGGTGGAAATCATTCAGTCAGAAAATAATAGCAAACAAAAAAGCGCGCAGGTACGCGCTGAGCCGCAAAATTACGCAATAGCGCGCGGGCTAATATCCGGACCGCAAAAAGTAGGCCCGGTTCGGATGAAAATAACTGACTAACTGACGAATTAGTGCCATGGTAATTCGCGAAAAAAGTTGATGCACCAATGAAAAAACACATTTTATATAACTTCTGAGCAGAAGAGCAAGTATAAAAAGCGAAACGGCCAGCTTGGCCGGTTATTTCTCACTTTAAAACAACCTTCGGGCATGGCTGACCATTCAATAACACCAGAAAACAACGGCATGCGAATGGGCATAATCACGGCCGTAGCATTGATGGCGTACACAGGAATTGCTGCACTGGCCGGCTTCCTTGACAAAATTGAGGCTGGCACACTCGATATCCTGATATTGATTGTGGGTGTAGTGATGGCCATCAGGCGCTTCAAAAAATCGCGCGGCAACAAAATGTCCTATCTGCAGGGATATGGCACTGGCGTGGTCACGGCCATTGTGGCTTCGGTATTGCTGGCGGGCTTCTTCTGGCTAATCGGTGGCCTTAGCGATGGCGTGATGGGCTCGGTAGAACGCATTCAAGCCCGCGACCTGTTCGGAGCCGACCTTGGTATTCTTATCGGCGGACTAGGTATTATCTTGCTTGGCTCCATGACTGGGGTAATCACCTCACTGGTTGCCATGCAGTATTTTAAGAGTCCCGACCACCAGCCCGTGGCCAGCCTAGACTAGGCCTTCGTACCGCAGTAATTCATGGGAAGCAGCAAGGACTAATGTGCTTGCTGCTTCTTTTTTGAATATATCGAAAAATAAATTTTTATAATAAAAGTTAGAAGAAAGAGAAACTAACCATTACCTTTCGAACAATTAGCACCTGAACTGCAAGAATCTTCACCCCATACTCTTGGTTTTTATGTATAAAATCATATTTACTCTTTTAGGCTTGTTTCTCACTTTGGGCTCGTTTTCCGCCCATGCCCAAATGGCCGACCGCATGTCGGAGCACCCCGCGTTCAGCACTGCTTCGATAAGCAAGGCGGCGGGCGATGATGCTCTTATTATGACCCGGGAAATGACGAACCGGCTGCACCTCAACGAAGGGCAGTTTTTGCATCTGTTGCCGCTAAACCGGACCCGCTTGGTGGGCCTGAAGCAAATCAACCGCGAGTACCGCAACGACCCGGCCACCCGCACCGCCAAAATTGCTGAGTTGGAGGCTCAGTACGAAGAGGCTTGCAGCCGCGTGCTTACCCCTTCGCAGCTCAGCCAATTGCAGCATGACAACGACCATTCGGCTACGGCCCCCGGCCCTGGCCTGGGCTAGTACCCGCACCGCTTAACGCCAAAAAAAGGCCCGCCAAATGATTGGCGGGCCTTTTTTATTAGTTGCTGCGGGGAGTGAGTGGGTCAATCAGGACTTCGGTGACGGTGCCGATGGGGCCGAAGCGGATGCTTAAGCATGGCGCCCCGGAGCGGGCCCGGCGGCCTTCGCAATGGGTGCCGGGCTCCAGGTAGTAGTAATACACCTTTTCGGTGCCGGCACGAAGCTCTTCTTCATCGGGAGGCCCCAGCAGGGCCGTAACGTCGTTGGCGCGCGCCTCGTAGAGTTCCTCCTTGGCGCTGACCAGGGCTGGCACGGCGCTGCTGCGCATGTTGCGGCAGGCGTAAGGGTCGCTGCGCCAGGTCTTGGCATCGAAGTCCGGAAGCTCGCGCAGGGAGTGGCCACAGCCCATCATGAGGCTGCTAAGTGCAAGCAGAACCAGAAAACGAGACCGTTGGAAAGGCGAAGAAGAAATGAACATCAGAATAAAATAAGGGTAACCGAAGCAGCGTTCTCGGTTAACAAGCGAAACTAAGCACTAAATTTGGGGTACTTGTGTATAAGGCTAACCTAGAAATGTTCAAAACCGAATAAAGGAGTTGATGTCATCAATGTTTGGGAAGTTTTTTAAGGTCGGCGTGCTTTTGGCCGTTTTGTCGCCTGTTGGGCACTTGGCAGCGCAACGGGCTCCGGCAGCCGCGGTCAACGCGCTGCCACCAGCAGCGCAACGGGCATACTATCAAACCGCTTTCGAGCAGAAGGCGGCTCAACTGTATATAAAGCTCGGCCTAAGCGCCGATGGCCTGCCGCTTTCTGTGTTTCGGAAAGGGCTGGTGGGCTACTATAACCTGCGGCCGGCAGGCAAGCGCACCAGTGCCCCGCCAGTGCTCACCCTCCTGGATTTTAGCCGTCCCAGCAAGCAGAAGCGCCTGTGGGTGATTAATGTGGAGCAAGGCAAGGTGTTGTTTCACACCCTGGTAGCCCACGGCAAGGCCAGCGGAGCCGACGTGCCCGTGGCTTTTTCTAACAAAAACGGGTCGGAAATGAGCAGCCTGGGGTTCTATCGCACCGCAGCCACTACCTACACCGGCAAGCACGGCCTCTCGCTCCGGCTCATTGGCCTCGACCCAGGCTTCAACACCAATGCCGAGAGCCGGGCAGTGGTGGTGCACGGGGCCGAATACGTGTGCCAGGACTTTGTGAAATCGCACGGCCGCCTGGGCCGGAGCCAGGGCTGCCCGGCCTTGCCGGTGGCCGAAACCACGGCCATTGTGAAGGCGATAAAGGGCGGAAGCGTGATGTACCTGCACGGACCAGAAGAAGCGGGCTACCGCTCGCGCTGGCTGAATGTGGATACGGCCGTGACCGCCTTCGCGGGCCTGCAGTAGCCCGCGGGCAGAATTGGGATAACCAGAAAGAAAAGGGCGCGTTAAAAGGCCATTGGGCAAAACCCGGTGGCTACGGCTAGGGGCCGTGCCTTTTTCACTTCACCATTCCCTTTTCCTTCCATGCAACTCAATCTCCGCTTCATCATTGCCATTATTGTGGCGGCGGTGTCCCTTTTTGGTTACTACTTCAACACCTCGAAAAACGAGATAACCGGCGAAACCCAGCACGTGAGCATGAGCGCCGACCAGGAAATAGCTCTTGGGCTTCAGGCCGCTCCCTCCATGGCCGCTCAGTACGGCGGCGTCAGCACCAATGCCCAGGCCCGGGCGGCCGTGCAGCAAGTGGGGCAAAAACTCATTGCCAGCACCAAAGCCAGTCAAACGCCCTACAAATTTCAGTTTCACCTGCTGGCCGACGATAAGACCATCAACGCCTTCGCCCTGCCCGGCGGCCAGATTTTCATTACTGAAGGCCTGCTGAAAAACCTTAAGACCGAGGCCCAGCTAGCCGGCGTGCTGGCGCATGAGATTGGCCACGTGGTGGGCCGCCACTCAGCGGCGCAGGTAGCCAAGTCTAACCTAACGCAGGGCCTGGCCGGCGCGGCAACCATTGCCTCTTATGACCCCAACAGCCCGGGCAGCTCGATTGCCAAGGCCGCCATTGCCGCAGCCATTGCCAAGGTAGTGAGCATGCGCTTCAGCCGCAACGATGAGCTGGAGGCCGACAAGCTGGCCGTGGATTTCACACCCCAGGCCGGCTACGACCCCCGCGCCATGATTGAGGTAATGAATATTCTGGCGCAGGCGGGTGGCCGTAGCTCCACACCAGAGTTCATGAGCACTCACCCTGACCCCGGCAACCGCATTGCGTTGCTGGAGCAGGAAATTACTGCCGACTTCCCGCAGGGTGTGCCGGCTGGGCTTAAGAACTAATCTGAACCACGGATTCATGCGGATTTTTCGGATTTCGCGGATTTTGTAGACGGTTCACCCAAATTTTTAAATTGCAAAAGGCCACTCGACAGAGTGGCCTTTTTTGCTATTAATGCCAAAGCATGTGGTTCAGATTTGAAACTTTTGTGGCGTCTACAAAATCCGCGAAATCCGAAAAATCCGCATGAATCCGTGGTTCAGAAATTAGGCGGAGTCAGGTTTTTGAAATGGCCATTTAGGCGTACTCGTTCTTTGAGGCGTTCGGTTTCTAGCACTACCGGGAGGATGGTGTCGAGGTGGTCGCGCACCATTTCCTGGCGTTCGAGTTCGCTGGTAGTGGCCAGGAGCTGATATTCCTGCTCGGTGCTGAAGCCGATGTGGTGGGCCACATCGAAAATGCAGTAATCGGGGGCCAGTTCCAGCAACAGCTTGCGCAGGCCGAGGGCTTCGTAGAGCTGCCGCACCTGTTTGGCAATGATTTCGCGCAGCACCGGGTCGGGTACTTCGTCCTGCACCACGTCTTCAACCTGGCCGCCGGCGTAGAGCTTGCCGGGGGCCTGGCGGTAAAATTTGTTGATGCGAAACACGCCCACGGCCTTCGTCTTGATGTCGAGCTCGCCGCTTGAGTACGTCTGCTCTACGCTGAGCAGGCGCATCTCGGTGCCCAGCTCGCTCAGGGAATCGTCGAGGTAGGGCGGGATGCCGAAGGTGATATTTTGCTCAATGCACTCGCGTACCAGCTGGCGGTAGCGGGGCTCAAAGATGTGCAGGTTGAGTTTTTCCCCGGGAAAAACCACCAGGTTGAGCGGAAACAGCGGTAACATGCGCGGCATGGCAGGCGAAACGAAAGAAGAGAACTAAGGCCTCAACAAACGAGACCGTTGATTGGGTTTAACTGCGCCCGATGGAAAGCACAGAAACGCCCAGCCAAACGGCCGCGGAAGCAGGCGAAAGGTAGGAGTGAATAGCGAAACACCGCCCCTCGCCCTACTTTTGCCCCAATGGCCGCTACCCCGCTACTTCCCAACGCCTCAGTTTTGCTCAAAAAAGCCATCCGGCTGCTGCTGCAGGTGGGCACGGCGCTGTTTTTGGCTTCGGTGGCGTGGGTGTTGATTTATCGGTGGGTGGCGCCGCCCGCCACCTGGCTCATGCTGGAGCGGCGAGCCCACGCGCCCATCGGCAAGGGCTACTACGGCATCCAGGAAGACTCCCGGCAAATTAGCTACCGATTCCGGACCTTGGACGAGGTGGCGCCGGCCGTGCCGCTGGCCTTGGTGGCGGCCGAAGACCAGCGCTTTCTCATTCATCGCGGGTTCGACTTCGATGCCATGGCCAAAGCAGCTAAGCGTAACTGGAACGGCGACGGCACCCGCATTGTGGGTGGCAGCACTATTTCGCAGCAAGTAGCCAAAAACGTGTTTCTGTGGCACGGGCGCAGCTACGTGCGCAAAGTGGCCGAAGCGTATTTCACCGTACTCATCGAGTTTTTGTGGAACAAGCGGCGCATCATGGAAATGTATTTGAGCGTGGCCGAGATGGGCGACTGCACCTTTGGGGTGGAGGCGGCCAGCCAGCGTTACTTTGGCAAATCGGCCAGCAAGGTCACGCCCGCCGAAGCGGCCCTGCTGGCGGGCGTGCTACCCAACCCACTGCGGTTTAGGGCTTCCAACCCGGGGCCGGTGGCGCGGGCTAAGCAGCAACGCGTACTGCGCAACATGCGCCGCCTGGGCGGCACCTCTTACGTCAACACTCTTCTGAACCATTAGCCATGAGCATCCTTCAGCCTTTAGTTATGAAAACCTTGCTGGGAGGCCTTGCGCTTAGCCTGGGCGGGTGTGCGGCCGGCTCGCAGCCGGGTGGGGCGGGGCAAGCTTCGGAGGCTACCGCTGCAGCAGCTATTCGGCAAGTGCTCACCACCCAAACTGCTGCCTGGAATAGGGGCGACATCCCAGGTTTTATGGAAGGATATTGGAAGTCGGACTCGCTGGTGTTTCTCGGCCGGAAGGGGCCAACCTATGGCTGGCAGCAAACGCTGGACAACTACAAGAAGGGTTACCCGGATGCGGCGGCCATGGGCCAGCTCGATTTCAGTGGCCTGCGCGTGACGGTGCTCAACCCCAATGCGGCCCAGGTAATTGGCCGGTGGCACCTAGCCCGGCCCGTGGCCGGCGATGTGCAAGGGCACTTCCTGCTGGTGATGCGGCAAATTGACGGGAAGTGGGTGGTTGCGGCCGACCACACCAATAGCCAATAAGAAGCTCTCGGAACTGCCGACGCTTACTCGCTGGCTTTCTCAATAATCGTCTCCACCGGTTGTTCAGGAATGGGCTCGTTCACAATCAGCCCAAGGCTGGCGGCGTGGGCGGCGGCAGTGGCATAGTCGGGCACCAGCAGCATGGGCACGCCTTCGGTGTGCAGCTCTTTGGTGATAGGGCCTACCAGCAGGGCGCGGGCTGGCACCTGCACGTCGCGGATGTAGATGGCCAGAATGCGGCCGGGGTGCTGCCGCACCACTTCCCGGTAGATGCGGGCATCTTCCTGGCCGCTGTCGCCGAGGAGCACGAAAGATAGATTGGGATAAGCGCCAAGCACGTCGTTGATTTCGTGCAGCTTGTGCGCAAAGTGAACGGCCGCCGAGCCCACCACGCCGGGCGGCGGAGAATTTTTGGGACGGGAAATGCCCAAATCGCGGAGCAGGAGCGGGCCGGGGGGCATCTCGTGGATGCCCATGAACTCATCGAGCATGTCGTAGAGGTTCCAGGGGCTGCTGCTCACGTAGAAAAACGGGTTGTCGGGCCGATTGGTGCGGCCACGCTGCAGGCGGCGGTAGAAGTCGGCCACTCCCACGTAGGGGAGTCGGGAGTGGGCGTTGCTGAAGAGCGTGCGGCCGAGCATTTTCAGCACGTTGGTGGCGCTGGTTTCGAAAACGGTGTCGTCGAGGTCGCTGATGACGCCGAACTCGGCCGTGGGCGGTGGCACCAGCACCAGCGCCGACGCTTGCACCAGCGGCAGCGGGGGCCGAAACTGCCGGGGCAGTCGCGAAACCTTCACCGGCACCGGGTACCAGAGGTAGGCCACCGGCTCGGGCAGGGCCTGGGGCTCAATGATGAGCGTGAAGTAGCCCTCGTCGTCAGTCGTGACGAGGTGCTGGCTGCCATCGGGCAGCTCGGCCACGAGGTCGGCCCCGGCTACTTCGCGGCTATTGAAGCGGCGCACCATGCTTCGGAAATTGCGCCAGCGCGAGTCAGTTGCGGCTTGGGCCGTGAGGCCGCGGTCGGCCAGCAGGCGCCCTTTGATGTAGAACCGGGCGGCCGTGCCGTAGCTGCGGTAGGCATCGAGCTGCAGCGGGCGCAGCAAGCCCGCGCGCGCCGTGGAGCGCGTGAGGAGGTGGTCGGTCCATTCGGTGAAGGTAGAAAGGGCGTCGAGCAGCTTCATGTGGCAAACCTACGGCTTGCAGCCCGCAACCGCCAAGGTTGGCCGCCAGCGCCGTGCTTGCGTAGAATGGCCATGCCTGAAAATTCGGGTTGCTTTGCTCCACCTATGCCTACTACCACCGCGCCCCGCCCCAAAACCCGTAAAAAAGCTCTTCTGCCGCAAGAGGAGGCCCATATTGTGTATAAAGACCCCGCCCGCCAGGCCCAAATGGCGGGCTTGCGCTACGCCACCGACCAAGGCCCGGGCATTACCCGCAAGGCCACCCGCACGGGCAAATTTACCTTCCATGACGCCCAAGGGCAGAAAATTACGGATGCTGAAACGTTGGAGCGCATCAGCAGCTTCGTGATTCCGCCCGCCTGGACCGATGTCTGGATTTCGGCCTCGCCCACGGCCCACTTGCAGGTGACCGGGCGCGACAGCCTGGGCCGCAAGCAGTACCGCTACCACCCGGCCTGGGACGAAATGCGCAGCCTGACCAAGTTCTCGCGCCTGCGCTCCTTCGGCGAAAAGCTGGCGGACCTGCGGGCCCAGCTCAACAAAGACCTGACCCGCCCGGCGCTGGACCGCGAAAAAGTGGTGGCCCTGGTGCTCACGCTCATGGACCAGTCCTTCATTCGGGTGGGCAATAAGGAATATGCCAAAAAGAACAAGAGCTACGGCCTCACTACCCTGCGCGACAAGCACGTGGCCATAGAGGGGGCCGATGTGAATTTTAGCTTCGTGGGCAAAAAAGGGGTGCCGCACGACGTGACCTTGCACGATGCCCGCCTAGCCCGGCTGGTGCGCAAGTGCAAGGAGATACCGGGCCAGCACCTGTTTCAGTATTACTCGACCGACGGGCAGCGCCACGCACTGGAGTCGGGCGATGTGAACGAGTACTTACAGCGCCATACGGGCATGGCCCTATCGGCGAAGGATTTCCGCACCTGGGGCGGCACCGTGAAAATGGTGAAATGCCTGGAAGCCGTGCTGGACGTAGAGCCGGATTTGGAGCCCGAAAAAGTGGTGAAAAAGGCGGTGAAGGAAGTGGCTACCGGCTTGGGAAATACCCCAACGGTGTGCTCGAAATACTACATTCACCCGCAGGTAGTGGAGTTGTTCAAATCGGGGCAGCTGATTGAATACCTCCGCAAGCATGACGCCGAAGCGGCTCCCGGAGATTTGCTATCGCCGGTGGAGCGGCTGGTTCTGAAAATGTTGGAGCAGGTGTAAAGGCGAGTAGCACCTCGACAATCCGGTTTGCCAAAGCGAGCTCAATAAAGTTTAGCTAGTTTACTTCGTAACTGTTGCAGGGCCGAGTGGCGGTGCTCCGTTAACCTAGAATCTTGCTATCCTGAGATGAGGCATCCATCCCAAAAGCTTTCATTTTCAATTCTAAGTCTCTTATTACTGTTGTTCGCATTGCCCGGGTGGGCGCTGCCAGCCGTAGCACCGAGTTGTGGTTGCGTGCAGGACTTCGATTTTGTGGTTAGCTATTTGGAGCGCAACCTGCCGGCTTATCCGCGCGACGTTACCGCTCAAACCCGCCCCGCTTACGAGCGACTTAAACGACGATTGCGCCAAGGTGCCTCCTTGCAGTCGACCCCGACACGCTGCCTGCCCATATTGGTCGCTTACGTTGAATTCTTTCGCGACCAGCACACTACTATCGCTGGTTCTGCTGGGGTGGCAGTAAATGACAAAGATTCGCTCGCCGTGCGACGGTTTCTGGCCAGCGCGGTGTATCAACAAACGGAAACTGTCCGCTTGCAGCCAGTACGCTCTTATCCACTCGCTGCCATAGAAGGCCGTTACCAGACCACCGACAGCACTTACCAGATTCAAATTCAGCCCGCTCGCACCAGGTTTCGGGATTTCGTAGGGGTCGTTGTGCAGTCGCGCACGCCCCTGTGGGCGGTAGGCCAAGTAAAGCTGGAGTTGAAACAGCTGCCGCATGGCTCAAGGTACCGCATTATCCAGTACAACCGAAATCATTCTGCTAGCTACTTGGGGGAAATCCGCCAGGTGCAAGGCTACCTACGGGGCACTAGTTGGCAGAAACTTGGCGTGCCGGCAGCACCACCGCGGATAACGGACACACTCGCTTATCGAGCGCTGACGCCGGCTACCGCCTACTTGCGGATTCCCTCTTTTAATGGCGGGTTGCACGCGCAATTATATTCGGTGTACCAGAAAGTGGCAGCTGCCTCGCCCCAGAACTTAATCATAGACGTGCGGGGTAACGGGGGCGGCTCAGACGGCAACGTGGCGGGGTTGGTTCCCTTTATGTTCACGGCTCCATTCCAAGACGACCAACTAGAAGAATACTACGTGACCCCGGACAACGTGCAACGGCTTGCCGAACACTACCGGGGCATGCAACGCGATTCCGTGAGCTATGGGGCTGCGGCGCTGCAGCATGTTCGCAGTACCTTGAGGTGGTTGCAGCAAGCCCCTATCGGCCAGTTCCTGGCAGACCCAACGGCCTTGCTCAAGACCTTTACTGGGGTGGCTGCTCGGCCAAATCGGGTCGTGATTTTATACGACCGTGGGTGCGCTAGTTCCTGTGAAACGCTCCTGTTCTGGGCCAAGCATTCCGCCAAAACGACGCTGGTAGGCGAGAATTCGGGCGGCTACGTGGGCTACGGCAATGTTTTTTCCGTACCTACGCCCTGCTTGGGCTTTGTGCTGACGAGCACGACGATGCGCTTACCTAATCAAGTATCGTATGAAGCCGTCGGCGTAGCGCCCGATGTGCCGCTTGGGTTGGACGAGGACTGGCTGACCCAGGCTAAACGCTTGATAGAGCAGCCCTAGCAGGTGGTTTTTAAAAGGAAGGTGATGTAGCTACCCGGGAGCACGAGTTACCTATTCGATTTTTAAACCCAACTTTTAACGAACGTCATTCCTGTAGTACTGCGACAGGAGGGCTGGCTACTCTTTAGGGGACTTATCGAATGCATCCTTGGCGCGGGCACTGCCTTGGCTGAAATGCACACCCCGCCCGTACTTGCTGCCCTGCAGCTCGTCGGCATCGGGGCCGCCGTAGATGCGAAGGACGGGCCGGCTCACGGTTTTCTGGCCGTGTTGTTCAATGGTGAACACGTCGTCGCCACCCAGGCCTTCGAGCTGAATTTCCTTAGTCTCGGCAGGAAAGAAGGTGCGATGGAAAAAGGCATTTTGCTGGCTAATGGCCGCTTGCGCCGGGTACACGGCTACCACCGTTGAATCGGAGTAGCGATGAACCACAAACCGCTCGGGCAGGGCGGTGCCTGCCACCATGGGGCGGCGGGCGAGGTGTTGGTAAAAGCCATCGGCAAAAGCCGGGAGATTGTCGCGCCTAGCTTGCAAAGCGGCAATGATGCCTGGCCCTTCCAAGGCAAAGGCTGCGGACGGGATGCGGTGCACGGCCGTGCTAATGACGGCATCGGGCAGGAGCTGCTGCATGGCTAGCGCCTCGGCTTTATACTCGGCCCGGCTGAGTTGATTGAGGCCGCGGGTGTCGAGGTAGTGGCCGTTAGACATGAGGTGGGCGAGCTTGGGGTAACGGGCCCGAAACGTGGTCCAGTGGGGAATGGCCAGGTGCCCGACCAGCCAGCCCAGCACGCCGTCATCAAGGCGGTAAAAAACCATGTCCCGGTCTTTGGGCAAAGGAGAAATGCTGGCCCCCGACTCGGGCTGGGGGCGCACGTTCCAGTTCCACTGGCCGGGGTGCCGGTCCCAGTCGCCGAGCCACGCATCGAGCAGCCGGGCCCGGAGCAGGGCGCGCTGGTCGAACTGCTGGTCGGGAGTGGCCACTACTGCAGCGAAAGCTGGCTTGCTGCCTACTACTTTGCCGGCGGCACCAGAAGCGGCCGGCGCAACGGCATATCGTTCTTCGAGATACGCGAGCTGGCCCCGAAAAAGGCGCAAGGAGTCTGATTGAAAATTGGGGTCGTCGGGACGCACATAAAACAGCCGGGGCGCGGCCCGGGGTACGCCCACGGCCTGGGCCAACGGCTGAACCACCAAAGGGCCGTAGGGCTGCGTGGCCGAGATATTATCGCGGAGAGCATTCACCAGAAATGTGCCGCGCAGCAGCTTTGGCGTGGCCCGAATGGGGTCTTTATCAACAGTGCGCAGCATATACGCGGAGCCGTTCGGGGTGCTCAGGCTCAGGCTGGTGCTGTTGAAGCCGCCGCCCACCTTGCCGGGGGTCAGCCCTCCGGGCCGGACACTGGGCAGGCGCAGCACCGGCACCGTGATGGGCACTGCCCACGAGCTCCGGTAGTGCCGGCCCACTAATGCTTGATACAAGCGGCCGTGGCGAGCATAATGGCGCCCGGCCGTGACGCCGCGCACGCTGTCGGCAGCGGCAGGCAGGGGTTGGGTCAGCACCGCATCGGGCCGGGCATCGGGTTGGAAAAATTGCTTGCGCACGCAGCCCGACCCTATGCCCAGCCCGGCGAGTGCGGTCAATAAAAGAGAATGGTAAGGGGAACGCGACTGCATTAATTATAAGAAAAACGGCACTGACGAGACTACAACGACAGGGAGCCAAAAAAGGCCAACTGTTCAGCTCTTTCCGGCTAGCGGCCTTTGGTGCCGATGGTTTGGTCGTAGCCCAGCCGGTTTTTGCGGGGCTCCTGCGGGCGGGGGCCATTGGCTGTGGTCATGTCCGATGCCTCGTCGTAGGTTTTGAGGCGACGGCTGCTGCCGGTCAGGCGCAGCTGGTCCTGGCCTGCACCACCGTAGAGCTGCAGCGGCATGAGCTTGCCCGAACCGGTTGTTTCTACTTCAAAAACATCGTTGCCGCCGAGGGCCTCCAGGGTCAGCTCGCGGGTTTCGGCAGCGTAGTAGGTGCGCCGAAACAGCAGCGAATCGGTGCGCGTGAGCTGCATCAGCGCCCGCGAAAAAATCCGAACCGTGGTGGAGTCGGCGTAGCGGTTCACCACAAAGCGTTCGGGCTCGTTGGTGCCGCCCACCACGGGCTCGCGGGCCAGCGTCAGGTAAAACTTGTCGGCGGCCTTAGGCAGCGACTCGCGGCGTACCTTGAGAATGCCGCCAATGGTGGGGCCTTCCAGCGCATACACGGCGGGGGGCATGCGGCGCATGGCCCGCTCAATAAGCGAGTCGGGGAGGCGGCGCTGCAGGTCCAGGGCCATGCGGCGGAAATCGGCGCGGGTCATTTGCGCCAGGCCGCGCTGGTCGATGAAGCGTCCCTGCTCCACGAGGCCCGCCACGTTGCCATAGGCAGGCTTGAAAGTTTGGAAGCGGGGCATGAGGAACGGGAGGCTGACCAGCCAGGGCACAAACCCATCGTTGAACCGGAAATAAACCTGGTCCCGGTCTTTGGGAATGGCGCGGTAGCGTACGCGGCCATCCGGCGCTTTAAACTCGGCCCAATCCCACTGGCCTTCGTGCCGGTCCCAGTCGCCGAGCCACACGTCGAGCAGGCGGGCTCGCAGGAAGGACTGCTCATCAATGGTATGAGAAGCGTTGGCATAAACTCTTTTCAGCAGGCCCTCGCCGCCCACGAAGTTGGTGACTCCCGACAAGTCAGGAGTTTGCGAAGCCAGGGCCTCGTACTTTTCTTCGACCATGGCCATTTTGCCCTGAAACCGCTCCGACGCGGAGCCCAGGCTCGTTTCGTCGGTGCGCACATACACCAGGCGGGGCCGCGTATGGGGCACCCCCGCTGCCTGGGCCAGAGGCGGCACCGTGAGCGCGCCGTAAGGATTGGCTGCCGAGGTCGCGTCGCGCACGGCGTTCAGCAAAAAGCTGCCTTGCAAAAACTTAGGAAGGACTTTGCTGGGGTCTTTGTCGAGGGCGCGCAGGGCGTATTCGCGCTTTTTGCTGCCTTCCAGCGTCATGCTGATGCTTTGAAAGCCACCGCCGGACTTGCCGGCTTTCAGCCCGCCGGGGGCCGCAGTCCGCAGGTTCAGTACCGGAACCTTGACCGGGGCCGCCCACACCTCGCGGTAGTGCCGGCCCCAAAACACGTCGTGCAGCTTGGAATGGCGGTTGTATTGCCGGCCGGCCACGACCAAAACGCTGTCGGCTCCCGGGGGAAGGGCCTGGGCGCTGCCGGGGCCGATGCGGGCGTCGGGCTGAAAGAAATTGCGGCGGGCACAGCCACTCACTGCCAACCCCAGGCTTAATATGAACAGAGGTAAACGGGAGGGGGGCAGGAGAGCAAAAGAATGAGGCATTCAGGGAAAGGCAGGAGGGCAAGAATAAGCCTTTAACGCAAACCCGCCGCAAAGGTCGGGTCAACTCAGGGCGGGTATTTACAACCGTTGCCCCGCCGTTTGCAGTATACGCACCGCACTCTCCGAGTTCGTGGCCCGCCTTGGGGCGCTGTGGCCCTGAAGATTTTTCGTTTATGCCTCGCTTAGCTGCCTTCGCCCCGTACATCCTGCTATGTTTGTATTGTGCCTTGGCGACGGTGCCGGCCGGCTGCACGGGCCAGACGGCCCCCGTACGAGTGCCCGCCCAGTGGGCGCCCGATTCGACCACGGTGGTGCGGCCGGCCGGCCCCGAATATGACCGCAGTGCCGCATGGGAGTTTTTCTGGGGCAAGCACTACCGCGACATTTGGGCCACGCCCGTTACCGTGCCCGTGCTCCGGCTGGCCACGGCGCTGCCCGGGGGCCTGCACCCGCTGCAGGCAGGTGGCAGCTACCAAACCCGCACCCTGCGCCTGCGGGCCGCCAATGGCAAAGATTTTGTGCTGCGGTCCGTCGACAAAGACGCCAGCGTGGCCTTGCCCGCTGGCTGGAAGCGCAAGCTGCTGGGCGGCCTTATGAAGGACCAAACCAGCGTGGCGCAGCCCTACGGTGCGTACGTGGCCGCGCAGCTGGCCGAGGTGGCAGGCGTTTACCACACCAATCCCCGGCTGGTGTATGTGGGCGATGACCCCGGCCTGGGTACGTTCCGCAAAGCCTACGCCAACGACCTGTATTTGCTGGAAGAGCGGCCCGATGGCAACCAAACCGACGTAGCCAGCTTTGGCCACTCGCCGCTGGTGGTGAACACGGGCCGCATGCTGGCCGACATCCACCAGCGCCCCAGCGCCCGAGTGGAGGCCCGCGCCTACCTGCGGGCCCGGCTCCTCGACATGTGGCTGGGCGACTGGAGCCGGCGCGAAGACCAATGGCGCTGGGCCAGCTTCGAGCAGGCGGGCCAGGTAAGCTACCGTCCCATTCCCCGCGACCGCGACCAGGCCTTTTTCCTGTTCAACGACGGCGCTATTACCCGCGTCGTCTCGTGGTTTGTCCCCAAGTACCAAAGCTTTCAGGCGAGCCTCAGTGCCCAGGCCGTCAATGGCCTTACCCTCACCGCTCGTGAGCTTGACCGCACGTTGCTGGCTACCCTCCAGTCCGAAGACTTCCGGGAAGTGGCCGACTCGCTGCGCCGGCGGCTGACCGATGCGACCATTGCCCAAGCCCTGACAGCCGGCCCGCCCGAAACCAGGGCCGCTGTGGCCAAGCGGTTTGCGCCAATGCTGCGTGCGCGGCGTGACCAACTACCCCAGGTAGCCCAGTGGTATTACCAACTGCTGGCCAAAAGGGCTCTGCTGGTGGGCACCGATAAAGCCGAACGGTTTGTGCTCAGCGAGCCAGGACCGGGCTTGCTGCGGGTAAAAATGTTTGCCCAGAGGCCTAATCAGGCCGATAGCCTGATAATGGAGCGCACCTATAACCGCCGGCGTACTTCCAGCCTGGCTATTTATGGCCTGGCCGGAAATGATGTATTTGAGCTGACGGGTCGACTGAAGAGCCGCATCAGGGTGCATCTCTACGAAGGCGCAGGCCAAAACCAACTGGTGCTGCCCGCCGCGAGTGCGGCCATCGCCGGCATTACCTGGCATAGTAATTCAGCCGATAAATTCAGCCAGAAACGGCGGGGCATCACCGTCAGGCCCAACCCCGATGCCGCCGCCACGGCCAATACCCAAAGCTGGATGAAGCGCTACCGACTTTGAGCCGGGCGGGGCAGCAAAAGTCCCGCCAGCGGGTCCTGGCCGTTGAGCGTGCCGCGGCTGCCCACTACCTGAAAACGGGCAAACAGCTCCTCACCGTACCATTTTTCGCTGCGCGTGAGTTTGATTACCTCCCGGTGGCGCACGTCGCGGTAGGCGTACGTCTGCATAGCCTGCGCCGACTCCCACACGCTGAACGTGGCCTGCCGCACCAAGGGCAGCTCGCCCAGGCCAATAGCGGCGCGCACGCCCACGGCATCGGCCAGGGCTGCGCTGGTGGGCTCCACAAATTGCCAGAAGCGGGGCGTTTTCCGCAGGCGAATGCTGGCGCGGGTGAGCACGGCCATCGGGCCAGTATCGACCTGCAACTGGGCAGGAGGGTAGTCAAACGGTGTTTTCCCATCCCACAGGCCCTGGGCTTTCAGCGGTGCTAAGTCTACCGACCACATTTCGGCGCTGCGCTCCTGGTAGGTGGCCCAGAGCGGGTGCTGGTCGAAAAACGAGGCGGCCGCCGCAGCATCGTCCCACACGCTCACGAAACCGTAACGGTCCAGATTGGGCCAAAAGCCGAAGCCGTTGTTGGCGCCGCTGCCCATCAGCTTATAAAATTGGAGGCCCGGCACGCGCTGCAGGGTGGGAGGCGAAGTGCCCATTTGGGCCAGGCCCCAGCGCCGGTTGCCGGGCTTGAGCGTGAAGACAGAGAGGGTGGTATGCGGCATGCCAGAACGTGGGCCAGCGCCATAAGAGCAGCCAGCGGGTTTCATTCAACAAAAAAAGGCCGGAATTGCTTCCGACCTTTTTTACGCAATGTGATTGCGAGGAATTTACTTCGGAATGACTACTGACTGGCGGTCGGCGCTTGGCTGGTCGCGCTCGCCGGTAATTACCGCCTTCAGGTAGGTGTAGGCCCGCAGCAAGGTCGCGTTGGGCGAATCCCAGAACTCGCCCTTGTCAATGGTCACTTTCAAAAGCGCAATGTTCGGGTCATCCGAGCCATCGGGAAACCAGCCGCGGATGGCCTCGCTCCACAGCTCCTTAATTTTGGCGCGGTCGGTCACCACCTTGGCCGTGCCAGTGATGGCCACGTACAGGTTGTCCTCGGGCTTGGAATAGCCCAGGTTGATGTGACGGTCCTGCTGTACCTCGTCTACTTTCTGCGAGTCCAGCTCTGTGAAGAACCACAGCGTGCCGTCTTCTTCGGGCTTGGTGGTGTACATGGGGCGCGAGTGCAGCTCTTGGCCGTTCTCGATGGTGGTCATCATGGCAATCTTGATGTCCTTAATTTTGTCGACGAGTTTGGTTACGTCGTGGCTTACGGCAACTTGGTCGGCCATGGGAATGGGGTGTTTAGGGAAATGAGGAGATTGGAAAGCATTTGGTTTACGGCCCCCGCCAGTACTTGTTTCTTACTGTTGTGATTTCCGCAGGCTCTGCCTACCATCGTACCCATGAATTTTCTCGCTCACCTGTTCCTTTCCGGCCCGCCCGATTCTCCTGCCTACGCCGATGTGCTGCTCGGTAATTTTATTGCCGACTCGGTGCCGGGCAAGCAGCTCGAAAATTACCCCGTGGCCGTGCAAACCGGCATCCGGCTGCACCGCGCCATCGATACCTTCACCGACCAGCACCCCGTGGTGCGCCGCGCCACCCAGCGTCTGCGCGCCGCGGGCTACGGCAAATACGCCGGGGTGATATCCGACATGTTTCTCGACCATTTTCTGGCCCGGCATTTCCCAGAATTTACCACCGAGCACCTGGCCGATTTCGCGCAACGCATCTACGCCCTGCTCACGGCCCGCCACGCCGAAATGCCGTCCCGCGTGCAACACTTTCTGCCCTACATGACCCAGCACAACTGGCTGCTGAGCTACGCCGACCTCGACAGCATCACCCGTGCCCTAAGTGGCCTAAGCCGGCGCGCCTCGCCGGGCTCCGGCATGGAAACCGCCGTGGCAGAGCTGCGGGTAAACTATGCCGCTTATGAAGCGGATTTCCGAGAGTTCTTTCCGCAGCTGCAAGCGCACGTAGCGGGGTTATTGATATAGTTTCAAAAGAAAAAGAACGTCATGCTGAGCGGAGCCGAAGCATCTCGCGTGCAGCAGTAACTCAATCGAATGGATTACTACTGCACGCGAGATGCTTCGGCTCCGCTCAGCATGACGTTCTGCTTATTGTAGTTGGGCTACAGGTTTGTTCCTGGACCCCAACAAACGCTAGTGCTGGTGGCCGCCCGCGCCGTGCACGTGGCCGTGGGCCAGCTCCTCGGCCGAGGCATCGCGCACGTCCTGCACTTTGCCGGCGAAGTGCATTACCATGCCCGCCAGCGGGTGGTTGAAGTCCATCTTAACGACCGAATCGCCGATGCTTACCACCTTGGCTTGCATGTGGTTGCCTTCGTTGTCGGCCATGGGCAGGAAGTTGCCTTCCTGTAGCATTTCATCGTCCAGCTTGCCGTCGATGAGGAAAACTTCTTTGGGAATTTCTACCAGCGCCTGCTCGTCGTAGTCGCCGTAGGCCTGGTCGGGGGTGAGGCTGAATTGAAAGTCGTCGCCGGCAGCTTTGCCGTTGAGCTGAGCTTCAAATTCCTCGGGCAGGCCGCTGTGGCCAAAAAGAAACACCATGGGTGCATCGGCTTCGGCCGATTCAACCAGCACTTTTTCCTGGTTTTCGTCGGTCACGCTGAGGTCGTAGGTGATGGTGACAACTTTGTTCTCGCTGATTGCAGCCATAATGGAAGGGGCAGCCGACGGGGCCGGCCATTGGGTTGGGTGAAGAAGTAAATTTCAGGCAAGATAGGTACGCAAAAAGTGGAGCCAGGGCCACATGCAGTTCCGTTTTCTTAGGCTGAACAGTGCGCCAGAGGGCAACTCAATTCCAAGGCTCGCGTTATGTCTGCGCTGCAGAAGTGTTTCTGCCTGATTGTCAACTTATCTGCATTCTACCCATGTCAAAGCTGTTTTTGCTCCTCCTAAGCGGCGCCCTGCTGGCCAGCTGCCAAGCCAATGAACCCAAAACCGAAGCCGAGGCAGTAGCCAAAGAGGCTGTGGTCACTTCCGATTCCGTCACCGCTGCGCGGGCTTCGGCCCCAGAAGCCAGTGTGCCCGTGGGTAATCCCACCTTGCTGTTCTCGCTCGATGAAGCCCACAACACGCCCGATGGCATGGCCCTGGCGCCGAATGGCAACATCATTTTATCGGTGCCCAACCTGGCCGATAACAGCCAGCCGGCCTCCCTCATGGAAATCGTGGGGACCACCATCCGGCCCTACGCCACCAACTTGCCCGTAGAGCCTAGCACTAAGAAAGGAGCTCCCATGGACCTGGCCTTCGGCCCCGATGGCCACCTGTACTACGCCGAAAACCAGTACGAAAACGACAAGAACCACAAATCGCGCCTCATGCGCGTGCAGGTGACCAACGGCAAGCCCGGCAAGATTGAGACTGTAGCCGACGGCTTCGCCCTGGCCAATGCCGTGGCCTGGAAAGGCAACACCCTCTACGTGACCGACAGCCAGTGGGACCTGCCTGACAACGACAAGGGCAGCGCTATAATGCGCTTCTCGCTGGCCGAGCTCAACCAAGGCGTGGTGCACCTCAAGCCCAAAACCAAGGACCCGCACGTGCTGGCCTTCTTCACCACCAAAGTGAACGAGACCGGCCTCGACAACGGCGCCGATGGCCTGGACTACGACAGCCAGGGTAACCTGTACACCGGCTCTTTCGGCGATGGCACGCTGTATAAAATTTCGCTCAGACCCGACGGCAGCTTCGCCAAGCAGGAAGTGCTCGCGCTCCAGGGCAAGCAGATACCCTGCGTCGATGGCCTCATTATCGACCGCAGCAGCGATAAGCTATACCTCTGCAACTCCCGCGAAAACGCCATTGAAATGGTCGACTTGCGCAATGGCAATCAGGTTACCACCATCGCCCAGAATGGCGATACCGATGGCGCCGGCGGCCTGCTCGACCAGCCCGCTGAGGTATTGCTGAAAGGCAACCGCCTGTATGTAGCCAACTTCGACAAGCCGGATAAGAATTTCGTGAATACGAAGTCTGATGCCCCGCATACGGTATCGGTGATTGACTTGAAGTAGAAAGCCAGTACAAAAAAACTCCCCTCCTCAGCTGAGGAGGGGATGTTCGAGCCAACGGCTCGGACGGGGGTGGTTGACCTCGTTGAACGATACGTGAACAAGTCGTTCGCCCATCGTTCAACGACCGCAACCACCCCCGTTGTCGCTGGCGCGACAACATCCCCTCCTTGTTAAGGAGGGGAGTTTTTGTTCTAAGGTCACTTTAATCCTGCATTTCCCACGCCGTGCGATAACCGCCAATCCTCTCCACATAAGCCAGCATCTCCTTAAAGAACGGATTAGAGCTCAGCGTCGATGAGTCGCCCACGAGCAGCAGCTTGCGCCGCGCCCGGGTCATGCCAACGTTCATGCGGCGGATATCGGAGAGAAAACCGATTTCACCGTGGTTGTTGCTGCGGGTGAGGGAAATGGCGATGATGTCGCGCTCCTGGCCCTGAAACGAATCCACGGTGCCCACACTGAGCATGCGGTGGGCCATGAGACCGTTAAGCTCGTCGTTTTCCTCGATGGCGTCCTTCAAATAGTTGATTTGGGCGCGATAGGGGGCAATAACACCGATGGTGAGCAGGTCTTCTTCGTGGTCGGCCTGGTCGTAAGGTTCGAGGAGTTGTGCTAAGCGCTTGATGAGCAGGTCACCTTCCTCCGGGTTGGCGGTGGAGCGGCTTTCCGGGATGGTGATTTCCTGGAAGCCAAAGCCGGCAGTGTCCAGAAACTCTACGGGAAGGTCGAGAGCAAAGCGCAAGTCGTAGTCGGCCAGGTCGGCGTGGCGCACGGTGTGGTGCGCTTCCAGCTTGCCTTCGTAAAACTGCTCCGAGCTGAACTCCATAATCTGCTCGTGCATGCGGTACTGCACCGTGAGCATGCGGGCCGTGGCCGGCTGGCGCTTGATGCACTTCTCGAACAGCGTTTCGCGGAGGCCGTCGCGGGCCGCTTTTTCGCTCTTCACGGTGGGCGGCAGCTGGTGGTGGTCGCCGGCCAGCACTACACGCTTGGCTTTGGAAATCGGAATCCAGCAGCCCGGCTCCAGGGCCTGGGCCGCCTCGTCGATGAACACCGTTTCGTAGGTCAGGTGGCGAATGTTGCGGTTTGAAGCCCCTACCAGCGTGCAGGTTATCACTTGCACCGATTCCAACAGGTCTTCGGTGATGTAGCGCTCCAGGTCGTCGGCCTGCTGAAATAGCATACGCGCTTCCTCTTTCAGCATCTTGCGTTGCTGCTGCTCTTCGTAGCCGAAGTTGCGCACGTATTTGCTGGCGGTTTCCCGGTATTGGTCGGCCGTCTGGCGCATCGAGCGCATCTCGTTGTAGCTCTTGTGAGCCATTACCTGCGCATCGAGCGTGTGCTCCAAAAGCAGGTCAGACACCCGGCTGGGGTTGCCCATGCGGATGACGTTCACGCCACGCTCGGCCAGCTTTTCGGTGAGCAGGTCCACGGCCGTGTTGCTGGGGGCGCACACCAGCACCCGCCGCTCGCGCCGGATGGTTTCCATAATGGCCTGCACCAGCGTGGTGGTTTTTCCCGTGCCGGGCGGGCCGTGGATAATGGCCACGTCCTGCGCAGCCATTACGTGGCGCACGGCGGCCAGCTGCGATTCGTTCAGCGGGCTGGGGTAGAACAGGTCGTCGGGCTTTTCCTCGCGGAACCGGGCTTCTTTGGCCCCGAGAACAACGTCGCGAAGCTCGGCCAGCCGGTCGCCGTAGGCGCCCATGACCTTGCCCAGGGCATAGTCCATCTCGCGGTAGCTCACCTCGTCGAAGGTGAGGTCGATGCCCAGCTTGCCGCCGTCGAGCACCCAATCGGGCAGGTCTTCCTTGGTGGTAGCCAGCAGCAGCTTGTTGCGCCGCACGCTAGTGATGACGCCGCTTAGGGTAGGCCGGTCGGTGGCCGAACGGCCGGGAATGTTGCCGAAAAGCGAAGCGTTTTTGCCTACCTGAAACAAGTGCAGGCCTTGCTGGCCGGCGGGCCGCTCAAGCTCGAGCACGACTTTGCCGCCAAAGCCGATGTCTTCCTTGGTGATGGTAACGGGGTACCAAGTCAGGCCGCGCTGTTGGCGCTCGGCAATGCTGGCCTTGGCATTTTTAATCTTGAATTGCTCCAGGTCTTCCTTTTGCTCCAGCTGCATGAGGGCCTGGGTGTGGCGCAGCTCTTTTTCGAGGGCGTAAGGGTCGGTGGGGGTGAATACTTCTGACAAAAGAATACGGATTGATTTCGTTGACGTGGTAACAACGAAAACGAGAAATGAGTGGCCGAAATAGGCAGGAAAAGTGAGTTTACTTAATTGACTTTTACTTAATCAATGTAAAGGTCTGAATTCGGGTAAAAGCTGAAAATCAACTCTGATGGAATCTCCCGCCTGAACCCGCAGCGGAGGTGCTTCCGACCAAAGCATGCCTATCCAGCCAACGCGCATGGTGTGAAGGCCAGGAGATATTACCCGCGCATAATCACCATTTTCATTGGCGAAGGTATGTTTTTGGTCAATGGAGATAATTGCGCTAGGCCAAGGCCGCATCGTTCCGTTTTCTTCCTGCACATCAACATGCCCCACAATAATGGCATCTTTGGCTGGTTTTACCTGACGCAGATGAATGTAGGTCGTGGAGGGACCTACCCAATATGCGGGCGCCTTACCAGGTTTGTGGTTAGATAAATATTCCGCGCTCAGGCGCTTGCCTTGGGCATAAGTCAAAATTTGAGTGGGTTGCTGACGACAACCAATTATGCATCCCGCAGACACCAAGAGCCCAACCTTAGCCAAGCTCAGCATTTGGTAAGCAGGCCAAGGTGTTATGCCGATATAAAAGCGTGGATTTATCATCAGCTTTAATCAACGAGAGGCGTACTAGAGTTTAATCAAGCGAAAAAATCCCCCGGGTCCGCTTGACTCAGGTATTTCTGTAGCCGGGGCAAGGTGCCGAAAAACGGCAGCACACAGGCTAGAAAGCGTTCTGCTACAGCCTGGCTAGGGGCGTACGCCACAAATGTGTGGCCGCCTTCTTCAAACTCCAGTTCCTCCAGCAACTCGGGCTGGTGCTCTTCGATAATGGTTTCGATGTGCTCAACCCACGACTCGGCCGTGCCCCCGAAACCGTAGTTCTGAAACAGCACATAGTACTCCTCCAGCCCGCCCACATCGGCGAAAATGGCCAGCTGGCGCTCGGGAGGAGTGGGGAGCGGCAGCGGGGCTACCTGAAAAGGGAAGGTGGTGGGCATAAGCACAAAGGTCGGCTATTTCCGTGCTCGTGGGGCTGGTTTGCGGCGGCTCAAAGCCACTATAAGGCCCACGCTGAGGATGGATAGTCCGGCAATGAGGGCATCGCGCACAAACTGGCCTTCTTTCACTTCCTTCACTTCGGCCTGGAGGTCGCGCTGACGGGCAATGTTTGCTTTCTCGCGCTGCCGTAGGTTTTCGGTCTCGTTTTGGAGCTCGGAGAGGCGTTGGGCGGTGAGGTTGCGGTCGTCGCGGCCGGTGCTTTCCAGGTGGGTGGTGGTAGCGGCCAGCCGTACGGAGGTGGTCTGGGCCCTGCGGGCGGTTTCGTTGAGGATGTCCACAATCTGCTGGTCTTTGTCGACAATTCCTTGCAGCGCATCAACCACTTCCTGCAGGTCTTTTTTGGAAGGCTTGTTGCCGAACAGGCTGTGTCGCTGGGCACTGGCCTCGGCGTAGCGGCGGGTGAGCACCGCCCGCTCGCGGAGCAGGCCGGGCAGTCGGGAGTCGGGCGCGGCGGTGTCGGTTTGAGCAAAAGCGGCGCTGAGCGGCGAACTGCAGAGGGCTCCAATCAGAGCCAGCAGAAGAAAAAAGTGCCGTTTGGCGTGCGTCTGCGTTCTTTGTGGCATCGAAAGGATAGGGTGCAGAGAGGCAGTCATCATCAATTTAGTGGTTATGAATAAAAATACGTGGCTCCTTTTTGGAGCTCTTGGAATAGTTGCGGGCGGTTGTGTCAACAGTGGCAAAACGCCCACTTTGTACGGAACGTCTACCAGTGCGGCGGTAACTAACGCGAACACGAGTACGGCAGTGCTGCCCTTTGTGGTAAACGAAGTCAGCGACGACGAAACCTATGGCTACACCGCCGAGAACCCGGTGCGGGTAGGCGGTGGCCGCACAGCCGGTGCCCGCAACCAGCTGCGCTACCTGAATGCCCTGAAAGGCCCGCAGGGCCAGCCCATCACCTACGAGCGCCAGGCCAGCTGCTGCGCCTTCAGAACCCGCCGCGCCGAAGTCGACAACGTGGGCCTGCTGGACGTGTACAAAGTTAGCTGGGCCGGCAAACCCACGCCGGTCACCCTCTACATAAATATGTACCGTGGGGGCAAATTAATGGCTCCGCAAGGCTTCACGGCCGCCCGCTAACGGCTCCACAGCCGAGAAATGTGGCTCGGAATCCGTTACTTTTATAGGTTCTTCCGCTGATTTCTGCCCCCAATGCCCACTCGTTACTATCCTCGGCTTGCGGCCTTGGCCACCGACCCGGCCGCTGCGCCCGCCGACCAGCTGCCCAAGCTGCGCAAGCTGCTCGAAACGGTGCTGCGCGACGAGTGCAAGCGGCAGGAGGCACCCTTCGTGAACCTTAACCAAGCCATTGGCCTGGTAGCCTACGAGCGCAGCTTGCCCGCCGCTTTGCGCAGCCAGCTGCAAGCCCTACGCCTGGCCGCCAACCTTGTGGTGCACGAAAGCTACGCCGGTACGCCGGCCGAAGTGGCAAGCGGTTTTGCAGCCGTGGCGGCCCTGGTGCTATACCTCACCGGCACGCTGTACGATGGCCCGGTGTCCGCACAGCCAAACGCCACAACCGCAGCGGCACCTAGTGCCGTTGCGGCTCAGGCTCCCGACGTCAGCGTGGCAGCCGCTGGGCAGCCCTGGCGCGTAAACGTGCTGCATGCCAGCGAAGCCACCGGCGAGCTGACCGTAGAGATGGTCACTCCCGCCGACGGCCGTCCTAGCGCTCCGTTCCGCCTCATACTACCGCCCGCCTACGAAAATGTACTTTCTTTAGCGGCGGCCTTGCATCCCACGCTGCATTTGGTGGGGCCGGTACTGCTGCCCGATGGCAGCGTGCGCCCGCGCCGCGTGGTGCTCGAGCCCGACTACTTGGTGAGCGTGACCACCGTGGCTGAATGCGCCCAACGCGACGGCACTATCCCCGAATGGGCCTTGCTAAACGCGTTTTTGCCCGATGAAACCTCGCGCCCTCTGGTGCTGGGAAACCTGGTGAACCTACTGTTGGATGAGGAAGTAAGCTTCGCCGCCAGGCAAGCCGAGGGAAAAACTAAAAGCGAAGCCGCCCGGATTCGACTTGAAAAGCAACTGGTGGCTGTCAGTGAAAGCAGCGGTGGCAGCAGTGCCTTTCATCCTTCTGTGGTTCTTGAAGAGTTGAACACCGGGCATGCAGGAGGTGAGGTCGAACAAGAATTTAACTTAGAAGACTTTCTGCGTAAACGCCTTTTCCGCACTTCGCCACTGGCCTTGAGCACTCTGCCGGAGTTTCAAACCCGCACCGGTGTACCTGAACTGCTCAACGACCTGCGCCGCCACCACCGCACCCTGCGCGAAACCCGCGAGCAAGGCTTCGTAGCCCAGAGCCGCACGGGCTACCAGCAGGAGCCGCTGCACCTAGCCGACTGTTTCCTCGAACCCACCTTTTTATCAGCCACCTACGGCCTGCAGGGCCGCCTCGACCTGCTCCACGAAAGCAGCACCGGCTACGACCTGGTGGAATTAAAAAGCTCCACCAAAGTACCTTTTGGCGAGCCGTGGAGCAACCACGCCGCGCAGGCCCAGCTCTACCGCCTGCTGCTGGAATCGGTGTTTGGTGCCGATGGCGAAACCGCCGGTCGCGGCCGCACCAGCATCCTGTACTCCAACGCGGCTATGGGCCAGCCCGCCGTGCGTCGCGTCGACCAGGACCAGGAACTGATTGACCGCCTGCTCTCGGCCCGGAATCAGCTGGTGGGCACCGAGCTGCAGCTGGCCCGCGCCACCGGTCCCCGCCAAACTGCCCACCTGCTAGCGCCTGTGCTGCAGCCCAACCTCGCGGCTCTGCCCTCATTTGGCAAGAGCAAGGCCGAAAAAGTTGCCAACGCCTGGGCTGCCGCCGACCCCGTAGAACGCGCTTACTGCCTGGAGCTGGCCCGCTTCACGGCCCGTGAAATGCGCCTGACCCTGCTCGGCGACGAAGCCCGCCCCGGCGACGCCGGCGGGCAGGCCGGCCTCTGGCTGCTGCCCCAGGCCCGCAAGCACCAAAACTTCAGTTTGCTCGATGACCTAGTGCTCCTCGAAGACCACAGCAATGCCCCCGACGATGCCCGCGACGGCCTGGGGCCGCACCTCGTTTTTCAGCGCCCTGCCAATGGGCGTGAGGTAAACTTCCGGGCCGGCGACACCCTCATTCTCTACCCACGCCGCCGCGCCCCGAAGGAGGCTGAAGCGCAACCAGCCACCCCGCAGCTCGCCTTCCAGACTCTTTCCGTGCTGGATGCGCAGGTGGTGAAAGTAGTGCTGGCCGAAGACCTCGGGGCCGACGGCCAGGTGGTGCTCAGTGTGCGCAACCGCCGCATGGCGCCGCGCTACCTGCTGGGGCACTCGCACTGGGCCCTGGAGCCCGATACCTACGACACGTTTCGGCGGGAGTGGGCTGGGCTGTCGTCCTTTTTGTGTTTGGCGCCGGAGCGGCGGCGGCGCTTGCTGGCCCGCACTGGCCCGCGAGAGCCGGAGGGGTGGTCGGCCGCGGCGGGCCCGGCCATTACCGCCTCCGACGTAGTAGCACGCGCTCTGGCCGCGCCCGATTGGTTTGTGCTCTGCGGCCCTCCCGGCACCGGCAAGACCCGAGCTGTGCTCCGGGAGCTGGCCGTCAACCTCTATCGGCAAGACAAGCAGGTGCTGCTGGCGGCCTATACCAACCGCGCCGTCGACGAAATCTGCGAGCAGCTGGTTGATGCCGGCCTGCCTTTTATTCGGGTAGGGTCGCGGCTGGGCACGGCACCGGTATACCGGCCGTACCTGCTGGATAACATGCTGCGCGACTGCACCAACCGCCAGGCCGTGCGCGACCGGCTGGGTACCTGCCCGTTCTACGTGGGCACGGTGGCCAGCCTGCTCGGCAAGCCCGAGCTGTTCATGCTTAAGCAGTTCGACGTAGCAGTGGTCGACGAGGCTAGCCAGGTGCTGGAGTCGCCCATGCTGGCGCTGCTTTCCAAGGTGCGGAAGTTTATTCTCATCGGCGACCACCGCCAGCTGCCGGCCGTGGTGGCGCAGGAGTCCGAAACCAGCGCCGTGGCCGCCGAATGCGCCGATTTGCTGCGCGACGAGCTTGGCCTCACCAATCTGCGTAACTCTTATTTCGAACGCCTGTTTCGGCGCGCCGAAGCCCGGTGGCCGCACGCCCACGGCACGCTGGCCGACCAGTACCGCATGCACCAGGACCTGGCCGCACTCGTCAACCAGGATTTCTACGAAAACCAGCTCCGCTGCCCCCAGCTCTGGCAGGCCGCCCCGTTGGACCGCGCCGCCTGGCCGGCGCCGGCCGATGCCTATGCTACTTCGTTGCGCTCGCAACGCGTGGTGTTCGTGCCCACCCGGCGCATGGCCGAAGATTTGTCGATGAAGGAATCGGCTGAGGAAGCCGAGCTGGCGGCCCGTGCTGCTGCTTACATCGCCCAAGGCTACGGCCAACTCTTCAACCCCGAAACCACGTTGGGCATTATTGCTAGCTACCGCAACCAAGCGGCCAGAATTCGCGCGCGCTTGGCTCAGCTGGCTACCCAACTAGAACTGCCCGCTCTGGCCCAGGTAAGCGTCGACACTGTGGAGCGGTACCAGGGCAGCCAGCGCGAGGTCATCATCGTGAGCTTCTGCTGCCACCATGAGCACCAGTTGGAACTTATGGTATCGCCGGACGAAACAGGCCAGGTCGACCGCAAGCTCAACGTGGCCCTCACGCGGGCGCGGCAGCAACTGGTGCTGCTCGGCAACGAGCAGATATTGAATCGGGCGCCGCACCACGCGGCGCTGCTGGCGCGCATTAAGGCGGGTGTTCAATAGGTCTTCGTTCTGTTAGGGTGTGCCCACTTGCACTGGTGCATTTGGTTGCCGACTTCGAATGCTGCTTAAGAGGCATAAAAAAAGACAGCCGCTGTAGAGCGGCTGTCTTTCACTAACCAAGCAAGTAGCTATTTTACGTCTACTAATTCTACATCAAATCGTAACACCGTGTTGGGCTGGATAGTCGCACCGGCGCCCTGGGTCCCATAAGCAAGTGCCGAAGGGATAAACAGTGTGGCTTTTTCGCCCTTTTTCATAAGGGCGATGCCCTCGTCAAAGCCAGCAATTACTTGCGCCCTACCAACTATAAATTCGAGGGGAACGTTGCCGCGGCGCGAAGTGGCATCAAAAACGGTTCCGTCCAGGAGCTGTCCGGTGTACAATACCGAAACTGTCTTACCGGCTGTAGCGGGCACAGCATTGGGGTTGGTAGTCACGGGAACGAAGTGAAGTCCAGAGGGCTGTCGTTGCGCATTGGTGATGTTTTTGTTTACCAGATGTTGGACAATTAGGGAGTCATCATACAATTTTTGGTCAACTACCTCAACTTCAAACCGCACTACTGAGTTTGCCGGAACTCCTCCTTGGCTTGCTGGACCGTAGGCCAAAGCCGAAGGAATAATGAATTCGGCTTTGTCGCCTATTTTCATTAGCGCAACGCCAGCCTCAAACCCAGGAATCACCTGGCGTGCACCTACTATAAAGCTGCTGGGGGTATTATTTTGGCTCGACGTCGCGAAAACGGTGCCGGAAGCGTCGAGTAGCCGGCCAGTATAGAGCACCGACACCGTGGAGCCTGGCGTGACCTTCACCCCGTTCGGATTGCTAGTTACGGGAATAAAGTAGAACCCGGAAGGCTGCTTTTGTGCAGTTGTGATGTTCTTTTCAGCCAGATATTTTGTGATGATTTCGTCGTCGATGCCACTATAGTCCTTGGGCTCAGGAGCGTCCTTTTGGCAAGCGGTAGTAAACAAACCGCTGGCGACTAGGAAAGTCAGTAATAACAAGCGGTTCAAATTAGAGAAGAAAGGATATGTCATAAGCTTCTGATTTTTTTCAAAACTACAGTATAAAGGTCAAGTCAGTTCCAGCGAACAACGTTTCAGTTCGGGCCTGACCATACTGACCATCGACCCTAATGGGCTGTGTACAAAAAAAGACAGCCGCTGTTATGCGGCTGTCTTTCAGTATTAATATCAAGTGGCTATTTCACGTCAACCAGTTCTACATCGAAGCGCAGTACAGAATTGGCCGGAATGGGGCCAGTACCCCGGTCGCCATAGCCCAGCGCTGATGGAATTAGCAAAATGGCCTTTTCGCCCTTGCGCATCAGCGCAATGCCTTGGTCCCAGCCCTTGATAACCTCGCCGCGGCCAATGACGAATTCGAAAGGCTGATTTTGCCGCGACGACGTAGAATCGAATACCTTGCCGTTGAGCAGCATGCCCGTGTACAGCACCGAAACGGTTTTGCCCACCGTGGCCCGCGTGCCGGTGGGAGCGGGCGAAACCGGTACATAATACAAGCCCGAGCCTATGCGCTGGGCATCGGCAATCTTCTGGTCGCTGATGTAATTGGTGATGAGTTTTTCATCAATCTTCACGTAGTCCTTGGTGCAGGAAGCCGAAAACAAGCTTGCGATTGCCAGGATGAAAAATAGTAAGAGACGGTTTGCCACTGGAGGGGATTGAGAATTGGTTTTGATACTTTTTATAAAATTAGCGCATTGCGGCCATACGAAGCGCTGCATAGGCAGTTCTCATGCCTGATGCTGAAGCTAAAAAGCAAATGCTGAGCGAGCGAAACCTTTTCGCGCCACTGACAGAATCAGGTGGCGTAAGAAGAGGCTTCGCCCGCTCAGCATTACTAAGCAAGGCAACTCGCGCGGCCTACGGGAATATACCCAGTGACTGGTAGCTGACGCCCACCTTCTCGATGGCGCTGTAGAAGGCCGCGGTACGTAGGTCCTGAATCCCTTTTATCTGGTTCATCACCGCTCTGATTTCGTGGTACGCCACAATCATCGTGTCTTCCAGCCCCGACCGTACCAGTCCAATTTCGTCGGACCCACGCACGATGAGCTCGCGTTCCTGGGCGCTGATGCTTTTGCCGGTAGTCTGCTCGATGGTGGTGACCAGCCGCTGCAGCGACGCTTCTTCGGCGCGCTTGCCCATGCGGCCAAACCGCACGTTGGACAGGTTTTTCAGCCACTCGAAATAAGACACCGTCACACCGCCGGCGTTGAGGTACAAGTCGGGCAGAACCACGATGCCACGCTCGAGCAAGATTTTTTCCGCGCCTTTGGTAACCGGACCGTTGGCGCCTTCCGCAATCACTTTGGCTTTGATGTTGGCCGCGTTGCCTTCGTGAATCTGATTTTCGAGGGCCGCCGGCAGCAGCACGTCGCACTCGTATTCGAGCAGCGCCAAGGTGTCTTCCAGGTTTTTCGCCCCGGGGTAGTTGAGAATGGAGCCGCTTTCGGTGCGGTGCTTCATTACGGCTTCCACGTCCAGTCCGTCGGGGTTAAAAATGCCACCCTCGCGTTCGGCAATGCCGGTAATCAGGGCGCCTTCTTGCTGGCAGAAGTGCGCGGCGTGGTAGCCCACGTTGCCGAGCCCCTGCACAATGATACGCTTGCCGCTCATGCCGCTGCTCAGGCCCAACGGCTTCAGCATGTCGGTGTCGGCAAAGAGCTCGCGCAGGCCGAAAAACACGCCCAGGCCCGTAGCCTCGGTGCGTCCGCGGATGCCGCCCTGGCCCACCGGCTTGCCCGTGACGCAGCCCAGGGCACTGGTATCGCCGTACTTAAAGGTGAGGTAGGTGTCGGCAATCCAGGCCATTTCGCGGCTGCTGGTGCCGTAGTCGGGGGCGGGTACGTCTACGCCCGGGCCAATGAGATTTTTCTTGATGAGCTCGCTGGCGTAGCGCCGCGTCACGCGTTCCAGGGTTTGCACCGAACTGGTGCGCGGGTTGATTTTTACCCCGCCTTTGGCCCCGCCGAATGGCACATCGACCAAAGCACACTTAAACGTCATGAGCGTAGCCAGGGCTTTCACTTCCTCTTCGTCGACGTAAGTGCTGAAGCGGATGCCGCCTTTACTGGGCAGCTTGTGATGGCTGTGCTGCACCCGAATGCCTTCGAACACTTGAATGTGGCCGTCTACCTCCACCGGAAAATTGACCTTGTAGATGCTATTGCACGCTCGGATTTGCGCAATGATTCCGGGGTCCAGCTTGGAAAATTGGGCTGCTTGGTCATAGAACTGCAGCACGCTGTCGTAGAAATCCTTTCCCTGTGTCTCTTGGCTCATGAGGTAAGTGTTGAGTGGGGGTTTTTCGGTACACTCATGCCTGAATGATTGAGCTCGGCTTTTTGCACGAATTCCTTTTATTCAGGCACAAGTGTAATTTCTAACGGCAAACTGCGCCGCACCGTTGTCCTTTTCACCCACAGCCCTCACGCTGCAAAAGGGGCGTTCAAGACCGGCCTTCCACCACTAATGCATCGGCCAGAGATTCTTTCACTTTTGGCCGCTTGTAGAAATACAGAATCAGCAAGGGCAGCAACGTAAGCTCGGCTATAACGCCGAACAGCAGCGTTAAGCCAATGAGCAGGCCCACGTAGAACGTGCCGTCGAATTTCGAGAAGAGCAGTGTCGAAAAGCCGCCTACTAGTATCAGAGAAGTTGTGATAACGGCTTTGCCGGCCAGCAAGTAGGTCCGGCGCACGGCCTTAAATATGTCGGGTTCTTTCGCAAGCGTGAGCCGCAGCTTGGAGATGAAGTGAATAGTGTCATCAACGGCAATGCCGAAGGCAATGGTGAAGATGATGCTGGTGCTCACTTTCATGCTCACGCCGGCCATGCCCATCACGCCCGCCACAATAACGATGGGTAGCAGGTTGGGAATGAGCACTACAAGCGTCATGCGCAGGGATTTGAACAGCGCCAGCACAATCACCATCACCATCAGTACATCGATGGCCATGCCCTGAATCATGTTCAGCGTAAGGTTTTCGTTGTTTTTGTCGATGAGGTTGGAAGAGCCCGTGAGGCGGGTGGTGAGCACCGTGGTGTCGAGGGTGGCGCGCAGGTGCTGGCGCAGCTCATTGTTGAGAGCGCCGGCGCGCACGCTGCCCACGTCGGCCATGCGGCCGGTGAGGCGGCCGGCTGAGGCATCGGGGAGGGCCAGGGCGCTGAACTCGGGCTTTTTGCGGAATAGCTTGAGCTTGCTGCGCAGTCGCTGTAGCTCCAGGCTGTCGGTGGGCAAGCGGTATTCGGCCAGCCCTCCGCCATTCAGAGCCTTGCGTACCGACTTTACTAGCGTGACCGGCGAGGCCGCGAAGCGCAGGCCGTAGGTGTGTTGCAGGTAGTCTTCAATCTTTTCGGTTTCCTGCAGCACCGCCAGGTCGTAAATGTCGCGGCCGGGCGCTGGCTTCAGCTCCATCTCGAAGGGCCGCACGCCGGCAAACTGGCGCTCAAAGAAGAAGAAGTCCTGGCGCACGGGGTCGCTTTTCGACAGGTCATCCAGCAGGGAAGAGTTGATGCGGACCCGCGTCGAAAACCCGATGGCCGTGGCCAGCACCAGCCCGCTCATTACAAAAATGAGCCGCCGCCGCACCAGCACCAGGCGAAATAGCCGCCCCAGCACGCCGTCCCAGCTGTGGCCCTGGCGGCGCGGCTCGCGCAGCTGGGGCTTGCCTAGCAGCACCAGCATGGCCGGCAGCAGCGTGAAGCTGAGGATGAAAGCCAGAATAATGGCGACCCCCGTGAACAACCCGAAGTTATGGATAGGCCGAATGGTCGAGGTCATCAGCGTAAAGAAGCCCAGGCTGGTGGTGAGCGCCGACAGGCCCGACCCAAAGCCTGACTCCTTTATAGTAGTCCACAGCGCTTCCTTCTTACCCGCGCCGTAGCCCAGCTCGCTCACGTAGCGGCTGATGATGTGAATGGTGTCGGACATGCCCACCACAAAGAGCATGAGCGGGAGCAGGGCCGTCATCAAATCAATGCTTACGCCAAAGGCCGACATCACGCCCAGGCCCCAGAGTATGGCCCCCAGCACCACTATCAGCGGCAGCACCACACCCCACCACGTGCGGAAGGTGAGCCAGAGCAAGCCCGTTACCAGTATCACGGAAAGCGACATGAACACGACCAGTTCCCACTTCAGGCGGTCGACAAATACCGATTGCGCCACCAGCTTGCCGGCAAAGTGCACCCGCTCGTCGGGCAGTCCCGCGCGCGCCAAGCCCGCCCGCAGTGCGGCAAAGAGGGAATCGCCGGGCGGCTTTTCCAGGTCCGGCGTGATTTGCAGCACCAGGGCCACGGCGCGAGCATCAGGACTGAAGACGTTGCCCACCAGGCCAGGTGTGCGATAGATGAGCGTGGAGTCGTCGGCGCGGCGCTCAGGCTCGTTGGGGTGCAGGTAGGGGAGGCTGAAAACACCCAGGCCTTCCACCACCGGATTGGCCAGGGTGGTGGGCGAGGTGATGCTGAGCACGTGCCGCTGCCGCCGGGCCAGCTGGGTCAGGGTGTCGACCTGGGCGAGGAAGCCGGGGTCAAATACTGTTTTGCCGGCCGGGGCTTCCAGGCCCAGCAGCACGTAGTCGTTGTCGTTGCCAAAGCGCTGGGTGTAGGCTTGGTAATACTCCAGGTCGGGGTCGCCGGCGGGGTAGAAATCGTTGAAGTTGTAGTTGAACCGCAGCTGGGCAGTCGAGTAGATGCTCAAGACCGTGATAAGGCCCAGCAGGAACAGGGTGAGGTGAGCGAGGCGACGAAGGGGCATGGAGGGAAGGGGGGCAGACATAGGGGTCTGCCGTATTGATTCGGCGGCGAACCACTGGACCTCGGAACAGTTCCGGGCCATGGGGCGTCGCCGGTATCAGCAACGCCTCGATTTTGGCAATTGTTTCGGCAACCGGGCGCGCACCCGCGCCGTTGTGAGCGCCGGGTGGGAGCGGGCCAGTCCATGTTATTTTTTTTACAAGGACTTATAATTATAGCAGTGGGCCTATAATATGTGCGAAAGCAGGGCATGAGCCACCCATCTTTGTGGTTGGTTTCAACCGAAAGCATTTTTTATCATATGAAAAGAGCTCTATTCTTTACTGCCGCCCTTTGCTGCTTCATCTCCTCCGCCCACGCCCAAACGCCAAGTCGGGACTTGTCGAAGGCCGTCCTGAAAAACAACGCTGCCGCCGCCGAAACGCTGCTCAGCGCCGGCGCCAACCCTAACGCCCCCATTGAAATAGTGCCGGGCTTCGCGACCACCTACCTCATCACAGCTGCTTCCAACAACAGCCTCGACCTGGTGAAGCTTCTCCTCAAGCACAAGGCCCAGGTAAACCAGGCCGATGCCTTCAAGTCTACGGCGCTGATGGCCGCCGCCAGCAAAGGCAACAAGGCGATGGTGGAGGTGCTGCTGGCCAACGGCGCCGATGTCCGCGCCAAAGACGAGGACGGCAAAGACGCCTTGGCCCTGGCCCGGGAAAATGGCAGCGCCGAAGTCATCGCCCTGATGGAACAGAAGCTGAAATAGCTGACCCACGCGCATTCAAGGAGCGTTAACCTTGCCGTCGTATATTAGACCCTACAAACCAGCTATCATCACATCACGGTAATTATCATGAAAAAGACCCTGCTCGCCCTCGCCTTGTTTGCCTTCGCCGGCAGCACCGCTTTTGCCCACGATGGCCACGACAAAGACGGTAAAAAAGGCAAGAAGGAGTCCTGCTCCAAAGCCATGGCCGCTGGCAGCTCCTGCTGCATGAAGAAAGAAGGCAAGACCGCCAGCGTGAAGCCCGCTGTGAAAACCCCCGCTACCGTGAAACTATAGGCGGCGCAAGCACACCTCCCTTTTTAAGTTAAGCCAGCACACAACAGCCCCGGCCCCTTATTGGTCGGGGCTGTTGTGTGCTGGCTTTTTTGTGCCACTGAATTCCGGGGTGAGGGTTATCCCTCGACGCGAATGGGAAAGGTTGTTAGCCACTGAGAATACTGGTGGCAACTCTCACGAAATGCCACACCGCACTGACGTGTTGTTATGAGTCGATATTAAAGTGCTGGTAAGTAGATGATTGTATTTTATACAGTTAGAGGATTAATGATTGATTATAACAATTCGGTGAAAAAGTTATTGCCATTATTTGGGGCATATTATAAATGATTCTTCAATAACTCATAAAACGGCATCTAGATGCTGGTTGCCTTGTAAGTGTCTTAAATTTTCAAGAGCTTCTTTAAGCTGAGCATTAGGTAGGTGATATTGGGCTAGTTATCGACCAAAATGCGCCTATACGGGCCCATGTGCACATGGTGGTTTCCGCAATGCCATAATTTTATACAGTGAAATTTTCGTTGTGCGGAATCCAGCCTCACGTTGAATAGGGAACGATATTGAAGTTAACATATAAAAAGTACCATAATGCGTTGCGTTTATGTGGGTCGTGCATTTTGGGGTATTTTATAATGGAATTCCTAATTTTAGGGCACTTCCACTACACATTCATTCCATTTTAATGAGAAAACAACTACCTCGGGTCGCTCGTCTTATGCTGACGGCAGCCCTCATCTCCTCGGGAAATGCGGCATTTAGCCAAGGCTCACCCGCTGCCAAGAACGCAGCCGTACCTCGTGCCGCACTCGAACACCTCAAGGGTAAAAAGCAGGCCCTGCAACTCTCCGATGAAGACATTGCAGACCTGGTACTGAGCAGCGAAAGCAGCTCCAAAAAAAGCGGCCTCCGGCACCTGTACCTGCAGCAGCGGTACCAGGGCATCGAGATTCACAACGCCGTTACCAACATGAGCCTGACCAAAAACGACGAAGTCGTGCAGGTAGGCAACCGTTTCGAAAAGCAGGCGGGTAAAAAAGTAAAAGCCAAGGGCTCCAAAATGTCGGCTCAGGCCGCTGTGGCGGCTGCTGCCAAGCACCTCAACCTGTCCCCCAAAGCCCTCACGGTTGAGAAGCGCGCCGAAGGCACTGGCGATGCTACAGTATTCTCCAAAGGCGGTATCTCGCTGGAGCCCATCACGAGCAAGCTTGTGTACCAGCCCATGGCCGACGGCAGCCTGCGCCTGGCCTACGAAGTGTCCATCTACGAGCTGGACGCCCAAAACTGGTGGAACATCCGTGTGGATGCCGCTACCGGCGAATTCCTGGAGAAGGACAACCTGGTAACGCACTGCCAATTCGACAACAACGGCCCTGGCGGAGTGGCCATGCACGACGGCCATGCCCACGCCGCCAAGGCAGAAGTGAAAGCCTTTGACTTCTCCCGCGTTATCGCCAGCATCACGGGCGCTAATTCTTACAGCGTGTTTGACTCGCCGTTGGAAAGCCCCAGCCATGGTGAGCGGTCGGTGGTTGAGACCTCCAAAGCCGATGCAAAAGCCTCGCCCAGGGGCTGGCACTACACGCCATTTGGCGATGAGACCCGGACCCGCGGCAACAACGTCTTCGCCTACGAAGACCCTAACAACAACAACAACTTCAACCTGAACTACAGCCCCGATGGCGGTGCTGACCTGAATTTCAACTTCCCGCTGGACCTCACCAAGCAGCCCGTTGTGAACCGCGACGCGGCCACGGCCAACCTGTTTTACTGGAGCAACATCATTCACGATGTATGGTACCAGTATGGCTTTGATGAAATCAGCGGCAACTTCCAGTACGACAACTTTGAAAAAGGAGGCGCCCAGAGCGACCCCGTGCTGGCCGAATCGCAGGACAGCCGGAACATCCCGACTACCCGCAACAACGCCAACTTCGCGACTCCTGCCGATGGCGGCGCGCCCCGCATGCAGATGTACCTGTGGAGCAGCCCGGCCGACCCGGACATGTTCCGCGTGACGGCGCCTGCAACCATTGCCGGTACCTATCCATCCACGCAGGCCGGCTGGGGCAAGCAGCTGACCTCGGCTTCGCTCACGGGCACGCTCGTCATTGCCCAGGGCACGGGTGCTAATCCACAAGAGGGCTGCGGCACTTTTGCCAACATTGCTGAAATTGAAGGCAAAATTGCCGTCGTGTACCGGGGCACTTGCCCCTTCACCGAAAAGGCAGAAGCTGCCCAAAAGGCAGGTGCTACTGCCGTTGTTATTATTAACAATGCTCCCGGTGCTCCCATTGCCCTGGGCGGTGTTCCTACCGTTCCCGTAACGATTCCAGTCGTGATGGTGAGCGACGTAACGGGCTTAGCCATTCGCAACCAGATGAACGCCGGCCAGGAGGTTACCATCGCACTCAAAGACGATGGCAAGCCCGAACTCGACGGTGACTTCGACAACGGCATCATTGCCCACGAATACGGCCACGGCGTTTCGAACCGCCTCACGGGTGGTCGCCTGCAAGCGGCCTGCTTGAACAACGCCGAACAAATGGGCGAAGGCTGGAGCGACTGGTTGGGCCTGGTGATGACCATGAAGCCCGGCGACACTGGCGCCAAGAAGCGCGGCATTGGTACTTATGTGCAGGGCCAAAGCACCGACGGCAACGGCATTCGCCCTGCTCCTTACAGCACCGACTTTGGTATCAACAGCTTCACGTACGCTGCTACCAACAACCCCGCCATCACCCAGCCCCACGGCATTGGCTTCGTATGGTCGACGATGCTCTGGGACATGACTTGGAGCCTCATTGACAAGTACGGCTTCAAAGCCGACCTCTACAACGGCACCGGCGGCAACAACCTCGCCATGCAATTGGTAATCGACGGCATGAAGCTGCAGCCCTGCCGCCCCGGTTTCGTGGATGGTCGCGATGCCATTCTGTTGGCCGACCGCCAGAACAACGGTGGTGCTAACCAGGAGCTCATCTGGCGTGCATTTGCCAAGCGTGGCCTGGGCTTCAGCGCCAAGCAAGGCCTGAGCACCAACCGCTCTGACCAAGAGGAAGCTTTCGACCTTCCTCCCGTGTACGCTTGCTCGGCGCCCACCATCACGGTGTCGCCCGCTACTGCAGGCTTCCCTGGCGCTGCTGCCAAAACCATCTACCTGGGCTACGGCGCTCAGACGGTGACCTTGACGGCTAGCAATATCTCGGCTGACCCCGCCTTCACGTCCTTCACCTGGACCCCGGCTGCTGGCCTGAGCAATGCCACTATTGCCAACCCCGTGTTCACGCCTACCAAAGCTGGCACCTTCACCTTCACTGTAACCGTGAAGAACAACAACGAGTGCACCCGGACCGCCAACGTAACCATTGAGGTAGTTGACGTGAAGTGCGGCCCTGCAAACGCCAAAAAAGTGGAGGTATGCTTTAAAGGCAAGCCCATGTGCGTAGATGTTACCGAAGCTGGTCAGCTCCTCGCTGATGGCCGGGCCACCATTGGCAAGTGCACCACGCCCCAGGCCAAGGCTATCGAGTCTGCTCTGGTAGTGGCCGACGGCGGCACCAACGAACTGCAGCTGATGGCTTCGCCCAACCCCACCGCATCTAATACCAACCTGTCGTTCACACTCACCAAAGCCGGTTCGTACCGCTTGGAAGTGTTGAACATGCAAGGCGCCCTGGTATCGGTAGTGGCTGAAGGCACAGGCGATGCCGGCGAACGCCGCGACTACAGCTTCAGCAAGGGCCGCTTGGCCACGGGCATGTACGTGGTGCGTTTGGTAACCGGCAGCCAGAGCCAGTTTGCCCGCATCATGTTGATGGACTAATCTAGCCTTCAACACGAGTTCCTCTTAAAGGGAGGCCGCAGCACTGCTGCGGCCTCCCTTTTTGCTTTTGGTCAGGCTGCCAATGGTCTCCGCTATTTGTTCACTAAGTAGCCGGGGCGGGGCGGCAAACTGCCGCCCGCTTTGGCTACTTTTGTTTATTGACTTGGCGCGTTGTTGAGTCAACTAATTCCCGCCGTCTATCACCCTGTAAAAGGGTTATTCCGCCTCGTTATGCGCCAATACCTCGACTTGCTTCACCAGATTCTTGACCACGGTACCCTCAAAACCGACCGAACCGGCACATGCACGATGTCAATTTTTGGTCACCAGATGAGATTTGATTTAACTAAAGGATTTCCCTTGGTTACAACCAAAAAAGTGCATCTGAAAAGTATTATCCACGAGCTTTTGTGGTTTCTAAAAGGTGATACAAATATTAAATATCTGCAAAATAATGGCGTAACAATTTGGAACGAATGGGCTGATGCAAACGGTGAGCTTGGGCCAGTTTATGGTTACCAGTGGCGAAGCTGGCCAGACGGCAATGGGGGTCATATCGACCAAATCAGCCAAATTATTCAGCAAATCAAGACGCAGCCTGATTCACGCCGAATGGTAGTTTCTGCTTGGAACGTTGCTGACTTGCCCGCTATGAAGTTGCCAGCATGCCACGCCCTGTTCCAGTTTTACGTGGCCGATGGCAAGCTTTCCTGCCAGCTCTACCAGCGCTCGGCCGACGTGTTTCTGGGTGTGCCCTTCAACATTGCCAGCTACGCGCTGCTCACGCTCATGGTGGCCCAGGTGACCGGCCTGCAGCCCGGCGAATTCATCTGGACCGGCGGCGACACGCATCTCTACAGCAACCACCTCGAGCAAGCCCGCCTGCAACTGGAGCGCGAGCCCCGCACGCTACCACAGATGCGCATTAATCCCGATGTTATGGATATTTTTGCTTTCCAGTTTGAGGATTTTAAGCTGGAAAACTATGAGCCGTGGCCGCCCATCAAAGCGCCCGTAGCGGTCTAGTGCGGCTGGCTCTCTCTGCCCGCGGCTTAGCGGCGAAGGCTTTTTATTGAAGGATTAAGTGATGTATCGCTGGCTGGCTTGTTTTATTTTGTTCGTGCTGGGAATGGGGCTCGCCTGCGAGGCCAGCGCCCAACGGCGCACCACGCCCTCGCCCCGCGGCAAAACCGCCAAAACAGCGCAGGCCGTTCCGCCGCCGGCCGCGCCTGCGGGCATGATGCCTTTGCTGCCGCGCTTCTGGCAACTGACCGATTCGGCCGAGCGAACGGATGCGGCGGAAGTTTTCACTCAGTACCTACGGCACTTTATCAGCTACCCCACGCTGGCGCTTCAGGCTGGCCTGGGCGGTACTATCTACGCCCGCCTAACCGTGCAGCCCGATGGACGAGTAAGTGGTATTTCCATCACGCGGCGGGATTTGAGTACTAATTCACCACCCATCAAAGCTGTAATGGCCCTCGACGCTGAGTTGCAGCGGGTGGCATGGAAACTGCGCTTCAAACCCGCCCAGCCGCGCACCGATAGCACTAGCCGCACCATCATTGCCAGCAGCACCAGTGTCAGTGCCGACAGCCTCGAGAATATTGACATCACCGACTCCGCTACCGCCAGCACCGACAGCACCGACGTCATGGACATAACCGATGTAACGGACGAAGGGGATGCTGCCCAACCCAAACTTGAAGTCGATACCGTTACCATCTACCATCGGTTTGTACCTCTGAAAGAGGGGCAGGGCAGCAGTAGCAAACACTACCCTAATCATGCCGGGCCACCACCCAAATATGAGGCCAAGGCCACCCGTTCTATTATCATAAGTGGCCGCGGGATTATCACCGCCTTGTTATAAAAACGCCAAGCTAGGCTGCGCAAATGATGTATTGCCAATGGCACGTACGGCTCTCACAGAGGCCACATTCGCGGTAAAGACCGCATCCGCAGCTAAAAGAACTTCTTGTTTGAATAAGCCCTCGTGGCACCTGATACTGGCTGCTCTCGCCGCACGCAGTACCTGCGCACGTTGCACGCCCGCCACGCAGCCACTTTCTAACGCGGGCGTAAACAGCACCCCGTCTTTCAGCCAAAAAATAGCCGCTGCACCCGCTTCTGCCACATGCCCGGCAGCGTCGCAAAGGATAATTTCATCCAGCCCGCGCCGTTGCCGCTCGTGGGCGGCGCGCACGTAGAGCCACGCCTGCGGCCCCTTGCAGAAACTAAGTGGCGAGTGAATAGCGTGCGTTTCAAGCGCGAAATCAGCCTTGGCAATGTGCGTGTCATCGGGCACAAAGGCTTCGGCGGTGGCCAGCCATTCGGCGGCATCACCAGTTGGCGTGTAGCGCCCACCGCCAGTGCGCCACAGCTGCAGGCGCAGGCGTGCAGCCGGCAATTGGTTGGCCTTAACTAACCCGGTAAGCGTAGCTTCTAGTGCGTGGTGCGTGGCCAGAGCTTCAGGCAGTGCAAGGTAAAGTGCCGCCGCTGCCTGCTGCATACGTGCAAAGTGGTCGGCAGCCAAGCGCAGGTTGTTTTCAGCAAACACTAGCGTCTCGAAAAATCCGTCGCCGAATGCGAGCCCTCGGTTGGGCAACTCCAAGCGGAATGTATTGGCCGGCAACAGCGTGCCGTTGTGAAGCAACTGTCTCATCGCGCCGGCCACAAAATCCGTGAAATTCGAATAATCCGCATGAATCCGTGGTTCAGATTAAGAGAAACTTCTTGCCCGGCAATGCCCGCACCACGCCCCGAAACTCCAGCGCAAGCAGCAGAGAGGCCACGGCGTGAATAGGAAGCTGTGCTTTCCAAGCAAGGTCGTCTATTTGCGCTTCCCGGCCCGGGGCAGCCGCCAACACCGTAATAATTGCAAACTCATCCGCCGTAAAATCATCGGCCGAGTAGGAGGGAGCCGGCTTAAACTTGTCCGACTGGTGCAGGGCTTCGTCCCAGTTCAGCAGCTGCTCCAGGTCTTTCGGTTCGGCGTAGAGAGCAGCCTTGTTGCTTTTGATAAGCGCGTTGCAGCCCTCTGAAGCTGGTGAGCTTAGGTTGCCGGGCACGGCCAGCACGTCGCGGTTGTAGCTCAGGGCCAGCTCGGCGGTGATGAGGGCTCCGCCTTTTATGGCAGCTTCCACGACCACCGTGCCATCGCACAGGCCCGCGATAATGCGGTTGCGGGCCGGGAAGTTGTAGCGGTCGGGCTGAGTGCCAAAGGCGAATTCTGTAATGAGGCCGCCTTGCTCGCGCATCTTTTCAGCCGTTTTGCGGTGCGTGGGCGGGTAGATGATGTCCAGACCCGTAGCCATGACGCCGACCGTTTCGAGTCCTTCCTGCAAAGCGGCGCGGTGGGCCATGATGTCGATGCCATAGGCCAGGCCGCTAACTACCAAAGGCCGATGCGGCAATAAACCATGAATGATGCGCTCGGTTTGCTCGCGACCGTATTCGGTGGCTTTGCGCGTGCCGACCAGTGCAATGGTTTTGGGAGCGTTCAGGTCGGCCGTGCCTTGGTAGTATAGGATGGCCGGCGCATCGGGAATGAGCTTGAGGCGGCTGGGGTAGCGCTTACTAGTGTAGAACAGTATTTCTACCCCATCTTTCTCGGCTTTCTTCAGGCCTGATTCGGCCCGGCGAAAGGCATTTTCGCGCTCCGGCCCGGTCAGGATTTTAATAGTGGCATCGCCCACGCCGGGAATGCGGCGCAGCTTCCCGGGCGGCATGGTAAGCACGGTTTTGGCGGCACCGCCGTAGCTCATCAGCTGCCGCGTAAGCTGCGGGCCGATGCCAGGCAGAAGGGTTAGCGCGAGTTCGTGAAAAAGGGCTTCGTCGGCCATGGAGCGTAAGCTTCAGCTTGCGACGAGCGCAGCGAATTCTACTTGGTAGAGTGTTTTGTATTAGAGCTGTGGATTTGCAGCAGACTTTCGGGCAAGTACCAACTTGGCGAGCTTGTGCTTAACCGTGGCGGGTTAGACCTCTGGCTCAGCCTTGCCGGCAGCTTCTACTTCCTTGCGGAGCATGAGTAAAAAAGACCGAACCTTTTCCAGGCTCTGCACCACGTCAATCTTTTCCTTGAGCTGCGGGCCTTTTTGCTTGAGCATGTCGCGAGCGCCGGGGATGGTGTAGCCGCGCTCCTTCACCAAATGGTAGATGGTGCGGAATATTTCAATGTCCTGAGGCGTGTAGAGGCGGTTGCCCTTCTTGCTGCGGCGGGGGCGCAATTCGTCGAATTCAGTCTCCCAGAAGCGCACCAGCGACTCGGCCACCTTGAACTGGGCGGCCACTTCGCCTATGGTGAAGTACTGTTTCTCAATGCTGCGCTCTTTATAGGGCATATGGCTACCTTTGCTTTTCAGCCGAAAAGTACCTAAAAAAACTGCATTCGCCGCTATTTTGGCTGCGTAGCCCCTCTTGTTTATGTCGCTTCCTACTGCTTCCGCTGTTCGTCAGCAATTCCTTGATTTCTTCGCCTCCAAGGGCCATCACATTGTGCCCTCGGCTCCCATCGTGGTGAAAGACGACCCCACGCTGCTGTTCATCAACAGCGGCATGGCCCCGTTTAAGGACTATTTTCTGGGCAACAAGCCGGCGCCCTACAAGCGCATTGCCGACACCCAAAAGTGCCTACGCGTGAGCGGCAAGCACAACGACCTGGAGGAAGTGGGCTACGACACCTACCACCACACCATGTTCGAGATGCTCGGCAACTGGTCGTTTGGCGACTATTTTAAGAAAGACGCCATTGCCTGGGCCTGGGAGCTGCTCACCGAAGTATACAAGCTCGACAAGGACCGGCTCTACGTTACCTATTTCGAAGGTGATGAAGGCGATAAGCTGGCTGCCGACTCCGAAACGCAGAACCTGTGGCTCCAATACACTACCGACGACCGGATTTTGCCTGGCAACAAGAAGGACAACTTCTGGGAGATGGGCGACACCGGCCCCTGCGGCCCCTGCACCGAAATTCACATCGACCTGCGCTCCGAAGAGGAGCGCGCCGCCAAGTCGGGCCGCGAGCTGGTGAACGCCGACCACCCCCAGGTAGTGGAAGTCTGGAACAACGTATTTATGGAGTTCCAGCGCCTGGCCGACAAAAGCCTGGTGAAGCTGCCCGCGCAGCACGTGGACACCGGCATGGGCTTCGAACGCCTCATGATGGCCGTGTCGGGCGTGAAGTCGAACTATGACACCGACGTTTTTCAGCCCCTCATTCAGTTTATCGCCAAGGAAGTAGGAGTGGAGTACCACGGCACGGCTCCGGCCACCGTGACTGACCAGCCGACTACCGAAAACGAGAAAACGGACATCGCCATTCGGGTTATTGCCGACCATATCCGCACCATTGCCTTTACCATTGCCGACGGCCAGCTGCCGAGCAACGTGAAGGCCGGCTACGTTATCCGCCGTATTCTGCGCCGGGCCGTGCGCTACGCTTTCTCGTCGCTCAACCAAAAGCAGCCCTTCCTCTTCAAGTTGGTGCCCGTGCTGGCCGACCAGATGCGCAACATTTTCCCGGAGCTGAAAGCCCAGACGGCTTTCGTGCAGCGCGTGATTGAGGAAGAAGAAATCGCCTTCCTCAAAACCCTCGAAACCGGCCTGCGCCGCCTCGATGCCCTCGAAGAAACTGCCCGCGCCAACGGCGACCGCATCGACGGCAAAACCGCCTTCGAACTGTCCGACACCTTCGGCTTCCCGCTGGACCTTACGGCACTCATCGCCCGCGAAAAAGGCTTGACAGTGGATGAGGAAGGCTTCCAAAAGGAGCTGGCGCAGCAGAAGAACCGCAGCCGCAACGCCCAGGAAACCGAGCAGTCGGACTGGACCATTGTGGCAGATTCCGATGAGCAGCCCGCTTTCGTGGGCTACGACCTCGACGAGGCCCCGGCGCGCATTCTGCGCTACCGCAAAACCACCGCCAAAGGCAAAACCGAGTATCAGGTAGTGCTCGACCAAACCCCGTTCTACGCCGAAAGCGGCGGACAAATCGGCGATACGGGTTACCTGGAATCGCCGCTGTCGAAGGTGCGCGTAATTGATACGAAAAAGGAAAACGACCTGATTGTGCACACGTTGCTGCACTTGCCTGAGGACTTGAACGCTGATTTCCTGGCCATTCCCGATGTGGCCCGCCGCACCCAAATTCGGCAAAACCACTCGGCCACGCACTTAGTGCAGGCTGCCTTGCGCGAAGTGCTGGGCAGCCACGTGCAGCAGAAAGGCTCGCTGGTGAATGAGAAGCTGCTGCGCTTCGACTTCTCGCACTTCACCAAAGTAACCGACGACCAGCTGCGCCAGATTGAGCGCATCGTGAACGAGCGGATTCGCCAGCAAATTGCGCTCGACGAGCGCCGCAACGTGCCCATTGCCGAGGCCAAAGAGTTGGGCGCTATGGCACTGTTCGGCGAGAAATACGGCGAATTCGTGCGTGTTATCACCTTCGATAAAAACTTTTCGGTAGAATTGTGCGGCGGCCTGCACGTGCCCAACACCGGCCGCATTGGCTATCTCAAAATCACCGCTGAAAGTGCCGTGGGGGCCGGCGTGCGCCGCATCGAAGCCACTACGGGCGTTGGGGCCGAAGCCTACATCGACCAGCAGCTTGACTTGCTGGCGCAAGTGCGCGAAACGCTGGGCAACCCTCAGCACCTAATCAGCAGCATCGAAAAGCAGAGCGAGGAAATTGCCGCCCTGCGCAAGCAGCTGGAGCAATTTGAGCAGCAAAGCCTGAACCAGCAAAAAGTTCAGCTGGCCGCCCAGGTAAAAGCAGTGAACGGCGTCAACTTCCTGGCCGCTCAGGTGCAAGCCAGCAGCGCCGAAGGCCTCAAGAAACTGGCCTACGACCTACGCCAGGTGGTGCCCAACTTGGTGGCCGTGCTCGGCGCCGAAATCGACGGTAAGCCCCAGCTAGCCGTGATGCTGGACGATGAGATTGCCAAAGCCGGCAAGCTGAACGCTACCATCATGGTGCGTGAGCTGGCCAAGGAAATCCAGGGTGGCGGCGGCGGCCAGCCGTTTTTCGCCACGGCGGGCGGTAAGAATGTGGCCGGCTTGGGCGCTGCTATTGCCAAGGCTGAGGCAGTGGTGACCAGTGTGCTTGCCTAACTGCGCTACGATGAAAACCACACTGGTTTGTGTAGGAATTTGGTTGGGAGCCGTTTGCGTAGGTGCTGCGCAAACGGCTCCTGCTTATCCGTATCGGACGGTGACCTACTTGGCACCAGGTGGTGCGGTTCTGCCGGGCCCGGAGGGCGCTAAGTTCCGAAAAGAGGAGGTTTTTCGGGATAGCTTGTCTGGAAGCGTACGGCTGTATGATGCGGCTGGCAACCTCAAGGAAAGCACGCCTTATGCCGACATAAAGCACCAGATAATGCTGGGGCCCCACACCACATTTTATGACAATGGGAATGTCCGAACCAAGATAGATTTTGTGGGCAACAAGCGGCAGGGAGAATTACTGGTGTATTACCCAGAAGGCAAGCTGAAGCGAAAGGAAACCTACGAAGCAGACCAACGCAAAACCGGCGAATGCTTTGCACCCGATGGGAGTGTGGTAGCCTATTTCCCCTACGAAGTCATGCCCAGCTACAAAGGCGGCGGCACCGAAGCTTTTGTAAGGGCTATCCAAATGAATGTGCGCTACCCCGCAGAAGCTCTGCGGGCGCAAACCCAGGGGCGAGTATTCGTGGCTTTTACTGTTGCCGCAAGTGGCCAGGTTGAAAATATCAAGATTGTGAAAGGCGTATCTGATGCCTTGGACGCGGCCACTATTGCAGCAGTTAAAAAGCTGACCGGTGTAACGCCCGGAAAAGTCGATGGCGAACCGGTGGCGGTTCATCTCACTGTTCCCATTACCTATACAATCACCGCTGAGCCGACTCCTTTCAGAAACGAAGGGCGGGGGATGAGCAATCCCTACTAACTGGCTGCCCTTTTCGAACTAGTATGTGGCTGCGCTGAAGTTTTACTATGATTAAACTCTACGCTTTTTTTGTTGCGACAAGCTTATGCTTTGGCTGCGCGGTTGCGCCAGCCGCGGCGCAGCAGGTAATTCCTCCTTCTAAAATTGAATTTCTGGACTCAACTGGAGTAATCCTGCCTTCGGAACTCGGAGCGCATTCGCGCCGCGAAACGACATATGCCGACAGTATCGGGGGCATGGTGAGTGCGTATATAATGGATGGGAAGCTGAGCTACAGAACCACGTACGAGCACATCCGCAAGCAGATTCGCAATGGGCCAGATGAGATTTTCTTCCCAAACGGGCAAGTAAGCTACCACACGGAGTACAGCCACAATAAACAAGTGGGTGAGTTTCGGCTCTACTACGCCAACGGACAACTCAAACGCCGTCAGATAATGGACGCTGCCCACGCCGGAAAAGGCGAATGCTTCCTGGAAGATGGCCAGCCCACCGCCTTTTTCAAATTTGAGACCATGCCGGTTTATCCTGAGGGCAATGGGGGCTTCGAAGCCCTTATCAAGGCCGTGATGAGGAATGTTAACTATCCGCGTGATGCCCGCAAAGCCAAGGCCGAGGGTCGTGTCATCGTAAGCTTTGTGGTGACTGCCACCGGCGAAGTAGCGAATGTCAAGTTAGTGCAAGGCGTGTTTCCGTCGCTTGATGCAACAGTTTTGCAGGCGGTAAAGCAGCTAAAATCCTTTGTTCCCGGCACGCAGGACGGGAAACCAGTGGCGGTTTCGTTTACGATGCCCTACTTGTTTCGCATGGAGTAGGATGAGAAAGTGGGGCTGCATAGGGCACTGCTTCGAATATTAAAGCATGGCGTGTAGCACTTAGCTCCAAAGCAACTGGATACTGACTTCATTTAAGCAGTTGCGAAACAATAGGTTTGTACCTCCAGTACTACAAATAAGGAGCTGTTAGCGTACATTCAAAAAGTGTTGTTACCAGTGGTGCTGGGCTGGCTAAAAAGAATTGATGGACGCTAGTTCCGATTGAAGTTACCCTAACCAACCGGCAACCCGCCATATCCGCATGAGAAATCAACTACTTGCCGTGGGTTTGCTGCTAACTGGGCCTCTCGCCAGCCAGGCCCAAGCGCTGCAAGTGTCGAAACCTGCCGTCTTTTTTACGGCCGACTTTAAACGGTCTACACCTGAAGATTCTACGGCTTACTGTGCCGAGACCACCTTTCGCGACAGCGTGGCTGGCGTGAGCCGGATTTATTACCCCTCGGGTAAGCTGAAGCAATATGTGCCCTATAGCAATGTGGAGCGGGGCACGGTGTTCGGCACAATTACCAACTGGTACGAAGACGGGACCATGCGCTCCAAGGAAGACTATGTGGGCGGCCAGCGCCACGGCGAACTGCTGACTTACTACCCCGATGGCTCGCTGAGGCGCCGCGAGAAGTACGAGAACGGCCGCGGGGGCGTGGGAGTTTGCTACGCGCCAGATGGTTCGCAGGTGCCTTATTTCGGTTACGAGCAACTGCCGCTTTATCCCGGCGGCCAAGCCGGCCTAATGCGAGAGCTTACGACGGGCATTCTGCTAAACTCCAATGAAGCTCTGGAGATGCGTCGCGAGAGTCTGAAAGCGATGCAAATGGTGAATAAAAGCTGGAAGCTTGAAGTGCTGGTAGAGCTGCAAGTGGGCGAAGATGGGCGGGTAACCGGTGCGGAGATAGTGAAGTCCAACTCGCATTTTTTGAACAACGCTGCCTTGCGCGCCGTGGCCAAGCTCAAGCGGCAGTTTGTGCCGGCCCGGCTCGATGGCCAGGTGGTAAAAAGCAATTTTGTGGTGCCCATTTTCTACACCTTAAACTTACCTGGCGGCCAATCCCTTGACCGGTCGATGATGAGACGTCCGATTCCATTTCGGGACCGCTGAGGTCGGATTATAAGGAAAAATTTGACGAATAGGCCGCAGTGCAGGTCCGCGGCCAACGTACCTGAGGTGCCCATGGCGGTTGCTGGCCACGTATGCGTGTGCCCACCTTCCTTATAGGCGTTACCTTTAGGGGCAAATAGCCCTTAGTACCCCGCTTTTTTGATATGGACGAAGCCATTCTTGCCAAATACCAGCCCGTTATCGGCCTTGAAGTACATGCTCAGCTGCTGACCCACAGCAAAATGTATTCGTCGGACGAAAACGAGTACGGTGTAGCGCCCAACACCAACCTCTCGGTCATTACACTCGGCCACCCCGGTACCCTGCCTAAGGTGAACCGCACAGCCGTGGAGTTTGCCATGAAAATGGGCCTGGCCACCAACTGCCAGATTCGGCGCGACAACCTGTTTGCCCGCAAAAACTACTTTTATCCCGACCTGCCCAAGGGCTACCAAATTACGCAGGACAAAACCCCGATTTGCCACGACGGCCACGTCGACGTGCGCCTCGGCGATGGCACGGTGAAGAAAATCGGCGTTACCCGCATTCACATGGAGGAGGACGCGGGCAAGAGCATGCACCTGGCCGGCGAAACTGAAACCCTCGTCGACCTGAACCGTGCCGGCGTGCCCCTCATCGAGATTGTGAGCGAGCCCGACATCCGTACCGGCGAGGAAGCCTACGCCTACCTCATCGAAATCAAGAAGCTGGTGGAGTACCTCGGCATCTGCGACGGCAACATGGAGGAAGGTTCGTTGCGCTGCGACGCCAACATCTCGGTGATGCTGAAGGGGGCCGACAAGTTCGGCATGAAGGTGGAGGTGAAAAACATGAACTCCTTCCGCAACGTGCAGCGCGCCATTGCCTACGAAGTCGAGCGGCAAATTGCCATCATCGAAGCCGGCGAGGAAGTAGACAGCGAAACCCGCGGCTTTGACGCCGCCAGCGGCACCACCAACGGCCAGCGCAGCAAGGAAACCCTCAACGACTACCGCTACTTCCCCGAGCCGGACTTGCCCCCGCTGGTTATTTCCGACGAATGGCTGCACCGCGTGGCCGCCGAGCTGCCGGCCCTGCCGCAGCAGCTCTACGCCCGCTTCACCGGCGAGCTGGGCCTGAACGACTACGACGCCTCGGTGCTGGTCGACCAGAAAGAAGTGGCCCTGTTCTTCGATGACCTTTCGCGCCTGACCCCCAACGCCAAGGCCGCGGCTAACTGGGTGATGGGTCCGGTGAAGTCTTACCTCAACGAGCGGGCCCTGACCATGGCCGACTTCCCCCTCGACCCCGCTCAGCTGGCCGGCATTATTGACCTCATTGATGCGGGTAAGCTCAATTACTCAGTAGCTTCCAAGCAGCTTTTCCCGCACTTGCTTGAGCACCCGCAGGCCAACGCCACCGGTGCGGCCGAGAGCCTGGGCTTGCTGACGCAGGCTGATAATGGCGAGCTGGCTGGCTTGGTGCAGCAAGTGCTGGCCGCCAATCCCGCCAAAGTAGCGGAGTACCGCGCCGGCAAAAAGTCGCTCACGGGCATGTTCATGGGCGAGCTAATGAAGTTGACCGGTGGCAAGGCCGACCCCAAACTGGCCAACCAGTTGCTGCGTACAGCGCTGGACGGATAAGGCTGCAAAGCGTTTTCAGGACCGTGCAGCAGCACCACCGAAGGGCGGCGTTGCTGCGCGGTTCTGCTTTCACGAGGCTACCGGCTCTGTGCCTTGGAACAATATTCTTTATGGCCTGCGTTGGCTATTTTTACGCACAAGCTTCAGCGTATGCTTCAACCCTCCAACATGATTAAATCTGTTTTCCTGGCTGCCACTGTGCTGACCATGGCCAACTCCTGCCAAAACGCCGATGCGGCCGATGGATACGAGGTTTCGGGCCAACTCAAGAATGCGCCCGCTGGCACCGTGGTGCGCCTGTCGGAGCTGGTTTCAAATCAGTTTGTGGAGAAAGGTCAGGCCCAAACCGATGCTTCGGGCAGCTTCACGCTCAAGGGCAGCAGTGCTACGCCCGGCATCTTCCAGCTGAAAGTTGACGACGCCAACCAAGTGCTGCTGATGCTCGACAACAAGACCAAGGTGCAGGTCAGCGGCGATGCCAAAAGCCTGCCCGTGACTTACACCGTGAAGGGCAGCAAGGACGCCGAAGTACTGCGCCAGCTCACGCAGGTAATGCAGGGCACAAAGGGCGAAATGGAAAGCTTGGGGCAGCGCTATAATGCCGCCGGCCAAGCCGGAAAAGCCGAGGAAATGAAGGACATCGAAAAGCAATTTTACGTGATTCAGGGCCGTAACAACAACAAGATTAAATCGCTGATTCGCCGGAATGTAACCACCGTGGTGGGAGGGTTTGCGGTCGGGGCCTTCCTCAATCCCGAAGAGGAGTTTCAGTTTGTTGACTCCGTGGCTACCGTGCAGCGTAAAGCCAACCCGAACTCGCCCTTCACCAAGGAGCTGACGGCTCGCCTGGAGCCCATGCGGGCCACGGCGGCCGGGGCCACGGCTCCCGAAATTAACCTCCCTAAGCCCGAGGGTGGTACGCTCGCCCTGAGCAGCCTGCGTGGCAAGTACGTGCTGCTCGACTTCTGGGCTAGCTGGTGCGGTCCCTGCCGCCAGGAAAACCCAAATGTGGTAAAGGCTTACAATCAGTTTAAAAACAAAGGCTTCACCATCTATTCCGTGTCACTGGACCAGGACAAAGGCAAGTGGGAGAAAGCCATTGCCGCCGACGGCCTGACCTGGCACCACGTCTCAGACTTGGCGGGCTGGAACAGCGTGGGCGGGGCAGCCTACGGCGTGAAGTCTATTCCTGCATCTTACCTGATTGACCCCAAAGGGAAAATCATCGCTAAGAACCTGCGCGGTGAAGCTCTGGCTGCTAAATTGGCCGAGGTGCTGAAATAGGTTATTTAAGTTTAAAGCAAACGGGCCCGGCTTTTAGAAGCCGGGCCCGTTTGCTTTTACATAGGAATGCAGGCAGGCAAATAAGCGGTACTATTGCCGAACAAGTGTAGAGACGTCACACTTGGTGTCTCGGCATCGGCGCCGTTAGGTAAACATTGTTCGGGTTTCGTTCAACGCCTAGACGCAAAATATTGCGTCTCTACATCCGTTCGATTAATGCATTACGCTGCCCACTGTTCGCACAGCCAAGCTTGCTATTGGTGCTGTAAGAACATGGCCTTGAGGCCCGGCCAGAGGCGCTTCTTGAGGCTCACGTCGTACTCGACCAAGTCGACCGTAGCGGAGGACAGATAGGAGAGGCCAAGCGTTGGGAACTGGACGGGTTCGTAAATCTGGGTATTGCGAATGGTGGCGTCGAGCAGGTTCTTGCCGAAGGCCACTATGTGCGTGGCTGCCAGTTCCCGACGCAGGTTGGCCAGCGCTACCGGCAGTTCGGCCTCCACATTCACCAGCACTACATCGGCCATAACCAAGCCCAGGGCCTGGAGCATTTTGTTGAGAAATACGTTGCGGTGCAGTTTAAGGAACTGCTCCTTGGGCAACCGAAACAACAGCACCACCCCCTCGGGGTTGTTGCCCAGCGTGGTGAACTGGGTGAGCATAACCGGGGGCACGGCGGGCGCCGCTACGGGGGCAACTTCTGCCGCCAGAATGGCTGGAGGCACTACGCGGGCAGCTGGCACCACGGGCGGCTCGGGAAAGGCGGGCGGTTGGTTGAAGCCAGCTGAAAGCCTTTCCAGTCCTGCGGAAGGATGGCTGTAGCTCTTGGAAGGTTGCGGAATCCGGACAGGTGCCGGTTCAGCGGGAGCTGTGGCCACCGCTGGTGCAAGGGCCTTAGGTGGGGCGGGCGTGGGTGCCTCAGTGGTCGCTACCGGAGTGGCAGCCGCTGAAGCGGGTGCTTCTGCCGGCACATAGAGCGTGACGTCAGTATAGAAGTTTTGCAGGAAAGCTAGCTTTTCGGCAGACATGGCCAGGGAAAAGGAATGAAGACCGGTGGGTGCGGGGAAGCAATTAGCTAAAAGTAGCGCGAAAGACCGGCTATTCCAATGCAAACAAGGCTTTTAGCTCCTGGGCTTCGGCTGGCTGCATGCGGCCGGCCAGCACAAGGCGAAGCTGACGGCGGCGCAGGGCCCCATCATAGAGGCGGATTTCCTCGTCTGTTTCCGGAATGGCTTCGGGCACGTCGATGGGCCGCCCGGCTTGGTCGACGGCCACGAAGGTGAAAAAGGCTTCGTTGGTCTTCATCTTGGTGCCGCTCGGAATGTCTTCGGCCCACACGTCGATATGAACCTCCATGCTCGAGCTGAAAGCCCGGGTTACCTGCGCCTGCAGCGTAACCACGTTGCCCAGCCGAATGCTGTCGCGAAACGACACGTTATCGACCGACGCCGTGACCACGATGCGGTTGGAGTGCTTCTGGGCCGAGATGGCCGCGGCAATGTCCATGAGGTGCATCATGCGCCCACCCATGAGGTTGTTCAGGGTATTGGTATCGTTGGGGAGCACCAGCTCGGTCATGATGACGAACGAATTGGCGACAGGTTTTTGCTTGCGCATCAGCGAAAAGAGTGAGCAGTAAAAATTTGCTTGCAGAAAGGGCCTTGCAATGCCCGTGCAAAGGTAAGGCTTGCCTCCTGCGGAAATTTTCGAGGTATCAAGAAAGTCCTGAGCGCGAGCTAGGAGTTTTAGTGAGCGTTTGTCCCTTGGGTAGCGTTTACTACTAATCTTGGTGGTGAAAACGTCGCCGTTAGGCTTGAGTCTCTTTGTAAACTCCGGCGCGGCTGATTGTTGTTTTAGCTAGGAGCTACTGCCGCCAGCCGCTTGCGCCCAAAAGTGGCACGAACCGAAACACCTCAAACTCTTCCCGCACAAACGACTCGGGGCCTTCGCGTGTCACGCGCACCATGCGTTGGGTCTGGTTGTCGCCTACCGGAATTACAAGCCGCCCGCCCACCCTCAGCTGGCGTAGCAAGGCCGGCGGCAGGCCCGGTGCGCCGGCCGTAACCAGGATGCCATCAAAGGGGGCGCGTTCGGGCAGACCCAGGGAGCCATCGCCGCAATGCAGGGCGGCACCGTGCGCCCCCAGCGCGGCCAGAAAGTGCCGGGTGCGGGCAAACAATACTTCGTTGAATTCTATGCTCTCGACGTGCGGCGTGAGCTTCAGCAGCACCGCGCATTGGTAGCCCGAGCCGGTGCCTACCTCCAGCACGTGGTCGGTGGGCTGCACGCCCAGCAGCTGGGTTTGGTAGGCCACCGTATAGGGCTGCGAAATGGTCTGGCCTTCACCAATGGGGAAGGCCTTGTCCTGGTAGGCATGGGCTTCAAAAGCCGGTTCAAAAAACAGATGCCGCGGCACAGCCGCGAGGGCTGCCAGCACCCGCTCGTCGTGAATGCCGCGCTGGCGCAGCTCGCGCACCAGTGCCCTGCGCTGGCCCTGGTGGCGATATGTATCAGTGTAAGTCAAGTCGTAATTGCCATTTATCGATGAGCTGCCGGCTGCCGTTTCGACCAGCAGTTAAGCCAACAGTAGACACGCGTTTGGGTGAAGCAGGACAAGTGATTAGCACGGAAAAAGTCAAATATAAATCAGCTCATTGCCAACCAATAGTTGTTCGCGCGCAGCGCGTTCCTGCAAATCGATAACTGCACACTGCCCTTCGTTCCTACCTTTGCCCGGCGCGGTTTTCATCTACCGGCCGCTAAAATACTACCCAACCCGTCGCTTTGCTGCTGATTCGCCGCTTTCAATACGCCAAGCTCGTGGCTGCCGATTTTGGGGCAGCTTTGTTGGCTTGGATGTGTTTCTTCCTGTTGCGCAAGTACTTGCTCAATGAAATGACGGGCTACCGCTTCACGGAGGCAGCCCTGTTCGACCTGACTTATTCGGCCCTGGCAGTTGCCATTTTCTGGACGGTTCTGTACGTTCTCATCGGCGAATACCGCGACATTTTCCGCAAGTCGCGCCTTGCTGAAATCATTAGGCTGGCCCGCGTTTCGGTGCTGGGAGTCGTGGTAATTTTCTTTGCCCTGCTCCTCGATGACGAAGGAGTTATCAATTATCGGCTTTATTATAAGACGATTACGGCGTACTTCCTGCTGCATTTCTTTATAACGGCGGTGCTGCGGACTTTGGCCGTTAGCAGTGTGCAGCGCCAGATTAGAAAGAAGCGAATATCTTTCCCAACGCTGCTGATTGGCTCAAACGCACTGGCGTTGAATACTTTCCATGAGCTGTCCCGTACGAGCCATCACCTGGGCCTGAAAATGGTGGGGTTCACTCCTGTGGGCGACACCATCGACCCCGAACTGGCAGCGCAGCTGCCGGCCCGGGGTTCGCTTCAGCGGGTGCCGGCCCTGGTGCGCGCCCTGAAAATCGAGCAAATTGTGATTGCCATTGAGCCCCGCGAGCACCAGCTAATTCAGGAGCTGCTGGCCTTGCTGGAGGGCACGCCCGCCCGAGTGAGCATCCTACCCGACCTCTACCAAATGCTGCTGGGCTCGGTGAAGGTGAACCACTTGTTTGGGACGCCACTCATCGAAATCAAGCAGGACTTGCTGCCCGTGTGGCAGGTGGTTGTGAAGCGGGGTATCGACGTGTTGGGTTCGGCCTTGTTTATGGTGCTGGCCAGCTGGGTGTATGCTTTTACAGCCCTGATGGTGAAGCTGTCATCGCCGGGCCCGGTGTTCTACCGGCAGGTGCGGATTGGCAAAAACGGCCACCCGTTCCGCATCATCAAGTTCCGCTCCATGTACGTCGACGCGGAGAAGGCCGGCCCTGCTCTCAGCTCCGACCACGACCCGCGCATCACCAAGTGGGGCCGCTTCATGCGCAAAGTGCGCCTCGACGAGCTGCCTCAGTTCTGGAATGTGCTTAAAGGCGACATGAGCATTGTGGGACCCCGGCCCGAACGGCAGTATTTCATCGACCAAATCGTGAAAATCGCCCCTCATTACCGGCATTTGCACCGCGTGCGCCCGGGCCTTACCTCGCTGGGCCAGGTAAAATACGGCTACGCCGAAACCGTAGCCCAGATGGTTGAGCGCCTGAAGTTTGACATTCTCTACATCGAGAATATGAGCCTGGCCATGGATTTCCGGGTGCTGCTCTACACCCTTAAAATCATCGTGGAAGGCCGCGGGAAGTAATCGGATACAAGCCCAAAACTGTGGGCGTATTCGACACGAGCAAGCCGTTCTATTTATGCGGCTCCCTCTTCTACGTCAAACGCGTTTAGCAGCGCTTGCAGAAGCGTATCGTCGGGCTGGGTACCGGGGGGGAGGTCTTGCGCCAGCACGGTGTCGAAGGCTCGCACTACCGCAGCGCAAGCCACGCGCCCAAAGCCCATATCCCAGTGGCCGAAGCGCCGGGCCGGCCCTTTGCCTTCGCTCACGGTGACTACCTGCGAGTGGCGGACGTCTTGCTTAATGCGGGCGTATAGGTTACACACGGCGGCCTCGGGCCCTTCCAGCACCTGCACAAATAAGCCATTGCTGTGGAGCAGCAAGCCCGTAATTCCGTGTGCGGCGTTGTAAGGGCGGCACTTGCGGAGCAATGCCTGAAGCTGTACTTCCGTGGTGGGATGCGTGGCGTGACTCCGGTAGAGTATGTGGTATTGACTCGCTTCGAGCAGTCCCCGAACCTGTTCAGCCGTTAGCTCTCCGTGCTGATAGCGGGCTAGCAGCTGGCGCTCGTAGCGTTGGCGAGGTAGGGGCGAGGTAGTGAGTAGAGCCTGGGCCCAATCCTCAGCGCGCCAAGGGTGGACCTCGGTAGTGAGGAGGTTGAGCATGGACATCTTGTACGCTGACTTGGCTATAACGATGCGTCTCCCGCAAAATCATTCTCTGCAGCAAACAGGTTTCGGGCCCCGTGAAGTGGTAGCCGGGCTGCGACACGCTAAGCTGGCCGTAGTGCAGCATATGTGGCTGGCTCGGCACAGAGGGTAAATTTCTACTGTGCCTTATTAAAACTTTTCTGGGAAAGTAGAGGGCTAAAAGTGAGCTTAATGCTGATAATTAGAGTTTTGTGCCAAGCCGGTGACGCAGGATTTTGGAGCATAACCAAGAACGAAACGCTGCCGTCCGTAGTTTTGTAGCGCAAGTACCCCGCGCTGGTGGGCCAGGTTTTAAAGTTGGCCCCGCAACTAGCAGTTTGGCAACGCTTCTTATGCCGCTCCGCGCTGCTGAAAAAACGCGAAGCTGCTTTAGCTCAGCTGCCACGGCACGGGGCACTTGCACTGCCGCGCAACGTGCGGAAAAAGCCGCAGGAAAGTCCCAATCAGGGCCGAATGGGGCAAGGGCAGGACCTTATTTAGCCTGGACCATTCAAGTCCCGGGTGAATTACATTACCTATGAATACCGAAGTAAAAGGAAGAGTACTCGTTGCCATGAGCGGCGGAATCGACTCTAGCGTAGCCGCCGTGCTGCTACACGAACAAGGCTACGAAGTGGTTGGAATGACCATGAAAACCTGGGACTACGCCAGCGCGGGCGGTTCCAAAAAAGAAACCGGCTGCTGCTCGCTCGACAGCATCAACGACGCCCGCGACATTGCCGTGCAGCTCGGCTTTCCGCACTACATCATCGACATTCGCGACGAGTTCGGTGATTTCGTTATCGACAATTTCACCGACGAGTACCTCGCCGGCCGCACCCCTAATCCCTGCGTGCTCTGCAATACCCACATCAAGTGGGATGCGCTGCTGCGCCGCGCTGACCAACTGGGCTGCCAGTACATCGCCACCGGCCACTATGCCAACATTCGCAAGGATGCAGATACTGGCCGCTTTGTGGTAAGCAAAGGCCTAGACGAAAACAAAGACCAAAGCTATGCCCTGTGGGGCGTGAGCCAGGAGAGCCTGAGCCGCACGCTGTTCCCGCTGGGCGGCATGCGCAAAACCGAGATTTATGACGAAGCCCGCCGCCGGGGCTTCAACGAACTGGTGAACAAGCCGGAGAGCTACGAAATCTGCTTCATCCCCGACAACGACTACCGGGGCTTCCTGCGGCGGCGCGTGCCGGGCCTGGAGGCGCGGGTGGCCGGCGGCAACTTCGTGACCAAAAACGGGCGCGTTATCGGCAAGCACGAGGGCTACCCGTTCTACACCATTGGGCAGCGCAAAGGCCTGGGCGTAGCCTTGGGTTATCCCGCGTTCGTGCTCGAAATTCGGCCCGATACCAACGAGGTGGTGCTCGGCAATTACGACGAGCTGGCCAGTACGGCCACGGTGGTTGGCAAGCTGAACATGGGCAAGCAGGCCAGCCTGGCGGGCCAGGGCCTGGTGCCCGCCGTGGTGAAGGTGCGCTACAACCACGACGGCGCGCCGGCTTTTCTGGAAGAACTGGACGGAAAAATCCGTGTTTATTTTGAGGAGCCCGTGCACGCCATCACGCCCGGGCAGGCGGCCGTGTTCTACGACGGCAACGACGTGCTGGGCGGCGGCTGGATTGAGCGCCACGTAATCGGCGAATTCCCCTTACCTTTTGCGGCCGCAGAGGCCGGCATCTAAGCGCTTTCCTGCTTTCATCTACCCTTTTTATGCATCTCATTTCAGCCGCATTCCTGGTTAAACACTTCGCCCGCCGCACCAGCGTGGCCCTTTTGGCGGGCGGGCTGGCCGTGGGTGCGGCAGGATGCAAAAACGAGTCGATGCCCGCGCCCGAAACCGGCGTGGACTATTACCCCATTGCGGTGGGCAACTACTGGACCTACGCCGTAGTGGACACTACCTGGAGCCGGGCTTCTGGCGGTGTAGGCGGCTCGCAGCTCATAGCTAGCGTGCCGCGCGACAGCACCTACCAACTGAAGGAGACCATCACGGAGATTTTGACGGATGCAGCGGGCAAAAAAGCCTACCGCATGGTGCGCTCAAAACGGGTGGGGACCACGGCCGCTTTCCGCGACGACAGCGTTTTCGTGCTCAGCGCCAACGAACAGTTTGTGACCCTGAACCGCAACAACGCGCGCTCCGTGGAGCTGATATTTCCGGTGCGGGAAGGCCGCTCGTGGAATTTCAACGCCTTCAACAACAACTTCAACGACACTATCACGGCCGAAACCCGGCAGTATAGCGCCATCGGGCTGCCCTTTACCCTGGCGGCGTCGGGCGGTGTGCCGGCGCAGTCGTACCCCGTCACGGTGACTACCGCCAATACCGGGGCCGCGGCCGAAAACAGCCTGGTGAAGCAGGCCAGCTACCGGCAGGTGTTTGCCAAAGGAGTGGGCCCTGTGTTTCGGCGGCGCGTGTATTTCCTGCCCTATACTTACGTAGGGGCGGGCGGCATTCAGGTGTACCCGCCTCGGGCGTACGTCTCGGGTTTCACGCGCCGCGAAACGCTGATTGACCACGGCCCCCGCTAGGGGTGCATCTATTTGAACAGAAACAGGTCAATTGGCGGTTGATGCCTTGGGAGGTTATGCTTTATGGTAGCGTTGGTTGTTAGGCATTAATCTTGGGCTTAACAAAGATTTCCCCTGAGTATCAATGGCAAGTATACCGCAATGCGCAATCCACTATCCACTAGTTCCAGCTTACTCTTTGCCATGGTGCCTTCCTCAATAAAAAGCTTGGTATTTTTGGCCGTTGCTGGCCTGGTTAACTTAGTGGCGGCCGCGCCGGTCTCGGCGCAGGGCACGGTGCGCCGCCATTTGGTGTACTTCCGGGACAAAGCCGGTTCGCCGTATTCGGTAGCCCAGCCCCAAGAGTTTTTGTCGGCCCGCTCGGTGGCCCGCCGAAACCGGCAGGGCATTGCCGTATTGCCGCGCGACTTGCCCGTGAACCCCGCCTACGTGGCGCAGGTGCGCGGCGTGGCCGGCACCCAGATTCACTACACCTCGCGCTGGTTTAATGCGGCTGTCGTGTCCTGCGACTCGGCTACCCTGGTTCGCGTCATGGCGCTGGCCCCGGTGCGCAGCGCAGCTACGCTCAACCGCAGTTTCCGGGATGTGAGCCCCACGGCGGCCCCCACGCAAGTGCCGCCCGCAGCCGCCCGCGGCACCCTGGCCACGCGTGCCCAATACGGGCCCGCTTACCGCCAGAACGAGCAAATTGGCGCCTTGGCCATGCACGATGCCGGCTTCCGCGGCGAAGGCATGCAGATTGCCGTTTTTGATGCTGGTTTCCCCGGCGTTGACCAGATTTCTGCCTTGCAGCCGCTGTTCCAGGAGCAGCGGCTGGCGGGCACCCGCAACTTTGTCGACGGCGGCACCAGCGTGTTTCTGCGCAGCGGCCACGGCACCAACTGCCTGTCGGCCATGGCCGCCAACGAGTCGGGCAAATACATCGGCAGCGCCCCCAAAGCAACTTATCATCTCTGCATTACGGAGGATGTTAGCTCCGAGCATCCCATTGAAGAAGCCAACTGGCTGGCCGCAGCCGAATACGCCGATTCGGTGGGAGTCGACATCATTAGCTCGTCGTTGGGCTACACCACGTTCGATTCTCCTTCGGTTTCTTATACCTACGCCGACATGAACGGCCGTACGGCCATCAGCTCGCGGGCGGCTACCATTGCCGCGCACGTGGGTATTCTGGTGGTGAATGCGGCCGGCAATGAAGGCAGTAGCTCCTGGCGCTACATCTCGGCACCCGCCGATGCCGACTCCATTATGTCGGTAGGCGCAGTAGACTCTTTAGGTAACCACGCCAGCTTTAGTTCGTTCGGCCCCACCTCCGATGGCCGCATCAAGCCGACACTGATGGCCATGGGCCGGGCTGCCGCTGTTCTTTCCCCCAACGGGGCCGCATACCGTGGCAACGGTACTTCATTTGCCTGTCCCATTCTGGCCGGCATGGCCGCGGGCTTCTGGCAGGCCAATCCCACGCTGACGGCTCAGCAAGTGATTACCGCTTTGCGCAACACGGCCTCTCAGGCCAACACGCCAAGCCCCGCTTTGGGCTACGGCATTCCCAACTTTGTTACGGCCTACAACGCCCTAAACCCCAATGCGCCACTAAGCTCGAAAAACAACAAGGACTTGGATGGTGATGCGCTGAGCTTATTCCCTAATCCCACCGGCGACGGAGCCGTCACGCTAGCCTTGCCCTCGGTGCTCCGTGGTAAGCCCCTGCGCGTGCGGGTGCTCGATGCCCGTGGGGCCGTGGTAGCTACCCAGCAGGTTGCAGCCACTGCCAGCAGCACCGCGGGCCTGCAGCTGGGCCGGTTGGCCAAGGGCAATTACACGTGCGAAGTAAGCACCCGCGACGCCCGTCGCACGGTGAAGTTCACGCAGCAATAACCTCCTTTTCAAGGCATAAAAAAAGGCGCTGCACGGCGCCTTTTTTTATGCCCGCAGCGCTGTATATCAGCTTGTTTTTGAGGGCTATATTTTGTAATTTTAAAGCATCAATTCACTACCATTTTCTTGCAGTACATGTTGCAAATGATGATTTCCAAGCGCATCGGGCGCCGCCAGTTTCACTTCACGGTGCAGGGCAATAATTTCCATGAAACCGTGGCTGAGTATGACCGGCTTAGCTTCCCCGACGTGCCCAATTGCGGCCTTTGCGGCTCGGATAATCTGGACCTGACCAGCCGCGTGGCGCAGGATAAATTCAAGTACACCTCGGTGAAGTGCATCGACTGCCGCGCCGACCTCACCTTTGGCAAAACCCAAAAAGACGACCAAACCGTGTTTCTCCGCCGCCGCGAAGGCGGGGAGTTTGACTGGAAAGCACTGGATAAAAGCGAGCGTTAATCTTTTCGGCCCGCCGCGCGGTTATAGCGCTGCCAAGTTTAAGAACGGCACCCTGGCGCAGGGTGCCGTTCTTTGCATAAAATCAATGGCATCTGCCAAATCTGACCAAATCCGCGTTTCATGTTTACTGGAATTATTGAAGCCCTGGGCACCATAGTAGCCGTTGACAATCAGGGCAGCAACCGCCATTTCACGGTGGCCTCGCCCTTTGCCGCCGAGTTGAAAATTGACCAAAGCGTGGCGCACGACGGTGTGTGCCTGACCGTGGTGGCCGTGAACCCCGCCGCCGGCACGCACGTGGTCACGGCCATCGACGAAACCATGCGCGTCACCAACCTGAACCAGTGGCAGCTTGGCCGCCACGTGAACCTGGAGCGCTGCCTGGCCGCCAACGGCCGCTTCGATGGCCACATTGTGCAAGGCCACGTCGACGCCACGGCCACCTGCCTGAGCGTGACCGACCAGGACGGCTCCTGGCTGTTTCGGTTTGGCCACGCGCCTGGCCCCGGCCGACTCACCGTGGAGAAAGGTTCTATTTGCGTGAACGGCACCAGCCTGACCTGCTTCGAGAGCACCGACGAAGGCTTCACCGTGGCCATCATTCCCTACACCTACGAGCACACCAGCTTTCAGCAGCTGCGCGCGGGCGAAACCGTAAACCTGGAGTTTGACATTGTAGGAAAGTACGTGGCCAAGCTGCTGGGTAAATAAGCGAGGAACCTGAAGGCGGTAGCTGCGTAGAAAGAGGAACCCTCACGTAACGCATTTACCGCCATGTCGAAACGAGAATTAATCGAGCCCAACGAGGGCGACAAACGATACATCCGCCGCGATGAAAAAGGACGAATTACCGATTCGGTCGATTTGAATAAATCCTTGTCGCAAGACGATAAACACAACTCCAAAAAGACCAGCAAGCCCGGCCAGGGCGATAGAGGCGACGGCCACACCGGCAACCGAAAGCCCGCTAAGTAGCCACAAAAAAAGCCCCGTTGAGCTCTCAACGGGGCTTTTTGGTTTAGGATGGCAGCCGAAACCGGAGAAGCAAATGGGCTTAAGTTAGGCCGGGGCGCCCTGAAAGAAAGTACGGGCCCGCTGCAGGGCCTTTGCATCTTGCTGAATATCGTTTGGGCGCGAGCCGGTGCCATAGAGTAGCCCGCCCCAGTGCATGCCCATGGCCTGGGCCGTCAGCATCAGGGAGGCCTCCAGGGGAGCAGCATCGGCTTGGCTGCCGCTGCTTACGATAATGGCCCACAAAGTTTTGCCCTGCATTTTTTCCCTGAACTCCAAGTTGGGTGTGCGCATCCAGGCGTACCAATAATCGAGGTAGTGCTTGGCGGCGGCGGGCAGGCTGTACCAGAGCAACGGAGCGGCGAGCACCAGGTCGGTAGCTTCGAGGGTGGCATCCAGCAGCTTCTGCACGTTGCCGGTGGGCACCGGGAAGGAGCCGTGGTGCCGCATGTCGATGAACTCCGGCAGGGAGAAGTCGCGCAGGTGCAGCCACCGTTGTTTGGTTTGGGGAGGCAACGGGTATGCGGCGCAATATGCCAACTGCTCGCTGTTGCCCAGGCTGCGGGTGCTGCAAAGCAGAAAAAAGAAGTGGCGCGCTACGTCATTCATGTGGAAAACAGTCTAGACGTGGGAGGGCCACAAGCGCGGGGCCCAGCGCCGGTAGGCCGCGGCGGCGGCCCAACCCAGCAAGCTGCCCAGAGCAGCCCCCCCCAGAACATCGGTAGGATAGTGGGCGCCAAGATACATTCGACTATAGGATAATAAGAGAGCCCACGAAAAGACGGTCCATTTTAGCAACCTATACCGGCCTGCGGGAAGCACCACGGACAGAAAAACTGCTAATGCAAATGAGTTGGCCGCGTGTGAGGACAAGAACCCAAATTGCCCACCACACCCATCGGGCAAATGCAGGTAGGTCGCCAGCACGGACTCGTGGCAGGGGCGAGGGCGGGCAAAAAAAGGCTTGAACAAGCGGCTGGTAATGCTGTCGGCCAGGGCCACGGCCGCTATCACCAAAGGCAGCACCAGCAGAGCCCGGCGCCGAAACAGGTAGATGAGGGCCGCAATGAGGAGCACATAGGCTGGTATCCAAACGTTGCGGTCGGAGGCAAAGCCCATCACCTTATCCAGCAGCGGCGTGTGGGCGCGGTTGACGGCCAGCAGCAGCTGCCGGTCAAGCGTTTTAACGGCTTCAAGCATGGGCGAGCCAGTCTACGCCTTTTCGCAGCCAGGCCAGGGTGTTGGCCTCGGGCGTGCCTGGGGCTGGGGCGGCGGGGTTGTAGGCCCAGCCAGTGCGCGGGGGCAGGCTCATGAGAATGGACTCGGTTCGGCCGCCGGTTTCGAGGCCGAAGCGGGTGCCGCGGTCAAACGCCAGGTTGAACTCCGCGTAGCGAGCGCGGCGCAGGCTCTGCCAGGATTCCTCGCGCTCGGCGAAGGGGAGGGCGTGGTTTTCGGCCATAAGCTCGGTATAGAAGGGGCCGAATAGCTCGGCCACGTCTTGCACAAAGCGAAACAGCTCCTCGGCCGAGCCGTCTTTCCCCACGGTGAGTCGGTCGAAGAAGATGCCGCCCACGCCGCGGGTTTCCTGGCGGTGGGGCAAGAAAAAATAATCGTCGGCCCAGCGGGTAAACTTGGGGTAGTACGCCAGATTGTGTTGGTCGCACACGGCGCGCAGCCGCTCGTGGAAGCGGCGGGCCTGGGCCTCGTCCACGTAAATAGGCGTCAAATCGATGCCGCCTCCGAACCAGGCTTCGCCGTTGCCGGCCTCAAAATAGCGCACGTTCATGTGGATGATGGGCACGCGTGGGCTGCGCGGGTGCAGTACCACGCTCACGCCGGTGGCATAAAAAGAGGGGTCGGGCATGTGCAGCTGCCGGGCCGCGGCCTCGCTCATCTGCCCCCATACGGCCGAAAAACCAACCCCGCCTTTTTCGAGGATGCGGCCGTGTTCCAGTACTTTGGAGCGGCCGCCCCCGCCGCCTTCGCGTTCCCACGCATCGGTGAGGAAGTGGGCTGGGCCGGCATCGGCGGCTTCGAGCTGCTGGCACAAGCGCAATTGAAAATCGGCCAACCAGGTTTGGATTTCGGGGCGCGTGGTGGGGGAGGAAGTAGAGGACGTTAGCATTTCACCGCAGAGGACGCAGAATAATTCGCAGAGGGATGGCAGCGGCCGAGTCGGAAGAATAGGCCTCGTTGCCGCCCCAAAGATAGGGTGCCGGGTAGAGCGTACTTTTGTAGCCTAACTTCCCACGCCACCGATGTCCGAATTCGCTGTTTCCGATACCGCCAACCTGGCTTCTACCCGTGTGACGGCTGCTGCGGCCGCTGCCGCCGCGGCTTTCACGGCCCCGGCCGCCCTTCCTGCCCCCGGCCTCGATGCCGAGCTTCTGCGCCGCGCCTTCCGCCTGATGCACACCGCCGCCGCCATGGCCACGCTCTACGAAGAAGAGAAAGCCACGGCCTCGCGCTACGTACACGCCACCGCCCGCGGGCACGAGGCTGTGCAGCTGGCCGCCGCTTTTTTGCTTACCGAAAACGACTACGCCGCCCCTTACTATCGCGACGATGCCCTGCTGCTGGGCCTGGGCCTGCGCCCCTACGAGCTGATGCTGCAGCTGTTGGCCAAAGCCGATGACCCGTTTAGCGGGGGCCGTACCTATTACTCGCACCCCTCGCTACGTCGGGCAGGCATTCCGGTCATTCCTCACCAAAGCTCGGCTACTGGCATGCAGGCCATACCCGCTACAGGCATGGCGCATGCCATTAAGTACCTCGAGTCGGTAGGTGGCGAGCAGCTGGCGGCGAGCAGCGACGCCTTCAAGGCCAAGTGCGCGGCGCTGCGCGCTAATGGCTCGCTGTCGCTGTGTTCCATTGGTGACGGCGCCATGACGGAAGGTGAAGTAGCCGAGGCTCTGCAAATGGCCGTGCTGCACCAACTGCCCATAGTGTACCTGGTGCAGGACAACGACTGGGGCATCTCGGCCACCGGCCGCGAAATGCGGGCCATGAATGCCTACGAGTTTGCGGCGGGCTTCCCAGGCCTGCTGCGCCTGCAGGTGGATGGGGCCGATTTCCGGTCGTCGCACCACGGATTGGTGGAAGCTTTTGCGCACGTGCGGGCCCGCCGCGGGCCAGTGCTCGTGCACGCCAAATGCCCGCTGCTGGGCCACCACACCAGTGGCGTGCGCCGCGAATGGTACCGCAACGACCTGGCCACCCACCAGGAGCAGGACCCGCTGCCGCGCCTGCACCAGTTACTGCTGCAAAGCGGGTTTAACGAAGCCGAACTGGCTGCGCTGGCCACCGAAGCCCAGGCCACGGTGCGCGCCGATTGGAAGGAAGCCCTCGCTGCGCCCAACCCTGACCCCGCCACCTTTGCCGACCATGAGTTTGCCCCGCCAGCCGTGACCGAAGAACGCGGCGAGCGCAGCCCCGCCGGGGCCGACAAAGCCCTGATGGTGGATGCGGCCCTGCATGCCGTCGACGATATTTTGCGGGAGTTCCCTGAGGCCTTGTTCTACGGGCAGGACGTGGGTGGCGAGCTGGGCGGCGTGTTTCGGGAAGCGGCGCTGCTGGCTAAAAAGTACGGCGACTCGCGCGTGTTCAACACGCCCATTCAGGAGGCCTACATTGTGGGCAGCACGGCCGGCATGGCGGCGGTGGGCGCCCGGCCCATAGTCGAAATTCAGTTTGCCGATTACATCTGGCCGGCCCTCAACCAGCTGGTAGAAGAGCTGTCGAAATCCTGCTACCTCACCATGGGTAAGTTTCCCATTCCGGCCCTGATTCGGGTGCCCATTGGGGCCTACGGCGGCGGCGGGCCTTACCACTCGGGCTCCATTGAGAGCACGCTGCTCACCATTCGGGGCATCAAAGTGGTGTACCCAAGCAACGCGGCCGACATGAAGGGCCTCATGCGCGCGGCATTCCTCGACCCCAATCCGGTGATTATGCTGGAGCACAAAGGCCTGTACTGGAGCAAGGTGCCGGGCACCGAAGATGCCAAGACACTGGAGCCCGCCGCGGGCTACGTGGTGCCACTAGGCAAAGCCGCCGTGTCCCAGGCCGCCGACCCCGAAAAGCTGCGGCAGGGCGATACGGCGCTGGTGGTGACCTACGGCATGGGCGTGCACTGGACTAAAACCGCCAGCCGAAACTTTCCCGGCCAAGTTGAAATCCTTGATTTGCGCACGCTCAACCCGCTCGACTTTGATGCCGTAACCGCTGCCACCCGCCGCCACGGCAAGGTGCTCGTTCTCACCGAGGAGCCTCTGATGAACAGCTTTGCCGAAAGTCTGGCGGGTCGCATTCAGCGCCATTGCTTCCAGGAGCTCGACGCGCCGGTCTTTACCCTTGGAGCCGCCAATTTGCCGGCCATTGCCCTGAACGTGGAGCTGGAAAAGCAAATGCTGCCCAGCGCTGCCAAGGTAGCCGACGCCCTCGAAGAGCTACTCGGGTATTAAGAACAGAGCTTAAGCGAAAGGGCCCGCCCGCTGTATTTAGGAACAGCGGGCGGGCCTTTCGCTTGGCGGCGCGGTTTAGAAAGGATAGCCGATGCCGAGGTTGAAGGCTATGGGGTTGGCGCTGGTGTCGAAGTTGCGCAGCGCCCATTTCTGGCCATCGGGAGCGGTGGGGTCATAGACTTTGGTGGCCACGTCGAGGCGCAGAATCAGGAAGGTGAAGTCGAAACGAACGCCAAAGCCCGACCCTACGGCGATTTGCTTGTAGAAAGTATTTGCCTGAAACTGAGCGCCGGGGCGCAGGTATTGCCCCCTTTCGTTTTTGATTTCCTGCAGGCCCCACACGTTGCCAAAATCGGTGAAGAAAGCCCCTTTTACAAAGCTGTAGATGGGAAAGCGGTATTCGGCGCTGCCTTCCAGCAACAGCTCGCCGGGCTGCTCGGTGAGGAAGTCCCGCACCACTTCGCCCTGCCGCGTGGTGCGCAGCGGGGTAAAGCCGCCGGGGCCCAGGCGGCGGGGCTGCCAGGCGCGCAGGCTGGTGGAGCCACCCGCAAAAAACGACTTGTCGTAGGGAATGACGAACTGAGAATTGCTGCCATCTGGCTCCGGGGTGCGCGTGAGGGCGTGCACCACGCCACCGTTGAGGCGCCACACAAAAAAGGTTTTGGGCGTAAGGTGGTGGTAGCGGCGGTAGTCGACGCTGAGGCGGGCGAAGTCGTACACGTTCAGGCCTGTTTGCCGCAGCAGGGCTTCCCGGTACAAGCCGCGCGTGAGGCCTCCAATTTCGGCAAACAGCCGCAGGTAATGCGCGTCGCGGGTCTGGTTGAAGTCGTTGGAGTTGTAGAGTGAGGTGAAGCTAAAGCTGGGCTCAATCAGCTTAACAAATGAGCGAAAAAGTGGTGAGCCCTGGTTGATGCGCAGCGAATCGAGCCGTTCACGAAACAGGTCGCTAGTCTTAAGGGTGTTGACAAACGTGACGACCACCGGAGAGAAGACATATTGGTGAAACGCCGATTTCTGCCAGATGTAGTCGAAGGCAAACTCAAAATTTGAGCGGGTGTATTCGGGACGGCTGACGAAGGTTTCGGAAAGCGTGAAGCGGGTTTTGGGGTTATAGCGCGACAGGAAACGGTTGCTGTTGAACGGAACCAGAAACTGGGGCAGCACCAGCGACGCCGTGGCGCCGAGCTGGGTGGTGTAGACGGCCTCCGTGGTTTCGCTAACGCCGCCGGCTACGCGGCTGAGCTGACCTTCTAAGCCTGCCCGCACGCCCAGCTCCAGCACCTCGGCGCCGCCGAAGGGGTTGCGCGTTTTCAAACGAAGGTTGACGAAAGGCCCGGGCAGGTACGCCACGTAGGTGCCGCCAACTTCGCTGGTTTCCGTGAACTTGGGCGCGGGCGAGGCGTTGATAACGGCAATGAGCTCGCCCTTGGTGGGGTTGATGCCCACGCTGTCGGCCGAGGGTGGGTCGGCTATTTTACGATAGTTGAGGTTGTTGAACCGGAACATGTCCAGGTCGGCCAGCAGGCGCTGGGTTTGCATGGTGCGGTCCAGGTTGTAGCGCTGACCGGGGCGCACCAGCACTTTGCGGGCCAGCAGGCGGGTGCTGTACTTCTGTACGTATGCTGCAAAGCGCACCGAATCGGTAACGGTGGTATCGGTCCGAATCCCAAGCTCGGGCCGGATGCGTCGAACCCCCGGGGCGCCCGCCCGGCGTAGGGTATCGAGCGTAGAGGCCCGCAAGGTGCGGTTCACGCCGGCATCGGTCACGAAGCGAACCTGCCGCAAAGTATACACACGGTGCCCCTGGCCGGGGGCCGGGTTGGCAATAAGGGTGCGCAGGCGCACGGTGTAGGTTTCGAAGCTGGTGTCGGCCTCGAAGGTGATGAACTGCTGCCGAAAATCGAAGTAGCCGGCATTTTTGAGCAGGGTTTCGAGGCGGGTGCGTTCCTGCCCAATCAACTCCTCGTTGTAGCGCTCGTTTTCTTTGAGCACCGACCCATTTTGGGCGGCACTCACCACGGCGGCCACCCCGGAGTCGGCAATGCTGGGGGGCTGCAGGCGGTTCAAAAAAGGCTTGTTTTCGACCACGTTGTAGGTCACCGTCACGCGGCGGTACCGCTTGGCCAAGTCTGCCGAGTCGGGCGTGCTCGGAAAGATGGAGCCAACTCCTTGCAGCACCCGCTTTACCAGGCCGCGGTGGTAGCGGGCCGTGTCGGTGGCCGCCACCGCGGCTCGGAAAAACCCTTGCGAATGCAGAAACGTCGTCATCTGCTCCACGGAGCGCCGCGTGAGCAGGGTGTCGTAGACCACCGGCGCCTCGCCCAGGCGCATGATGGCGTTGCCCTTATCCAGGGCCAGCTGCTTGCGGTTGAGCTTGCGCTCGCGCCGGGCCAGCAGCTTGCCCAGCTTGGCCGAGTCGGTGCTGGCCGCTTGAATGCGGGTATCGTACTCGGTTTGGATGGTCCGCATCTTTTCTTTAATGCGCACCGAGTCGTAGAAATTATAGCCCAACTGGTAGATGGCCAGCTTGGGCAGCGGAAACCGGGTGTTGGGTTTTTGCTGGGCAAGGGCAGTGAGCCGTTCTTTGTCGGCCTGTTCCACTCCCTTAATTTCGACGCGGCTGAGCAGGCGCTCTCCAGGCCGTAGGAGCTTAAACGGCGAGCATGCCGCCAGCAGCGCCAGCGCCAACACCGGGCCCATGGGCCAGCGTAGTCGGCCACCAGGCCGTAGCTTCGAGGAATTCTTAGACAACAATGGTTTCAAAAGCACTTAGCAAATACGTGCAGTCGCTGCACCAAAAGAAGTATCGGCAACGCCACGGGGCGTTCCTGGTGGAAGGCGGCAAAAGCGTGTTGGAGCTGCTAAGTTCCGACCTGGAAACCGAACATGTGCTGGTCACGGCCGAGTTTGCTTCCCAAAACCGTGCGCAGCTGCCCGAGCGCCTTGCCCTGGTGATTGCCACCGAGTATGAATTGACGCAATTGGGTACGCTGGCCACCAACAACACCGCGCTGGCAGTGGCCCGCCTCCCCCAGGAGAAAGCGTTGTCTCCAACGCTGCCGCAATCCGGTTTGTTGCTCGCCCTCGACGAAGTTCGCGACCCCGGCAACCTCGGTACCCTGCTGCGCCTCGCCGATTGGTACGGGCTGCCCGGCGTAGTCCTCAGCCCGGGCTGCGCCGACCCGTACTCGCCCAAAACCGTTTCGGCCACCATGGGCGCCTTTGCACGGGTGCAGCTATGGGAGCGCGACCTGACCGCGTGGCTGCCCACGTTGGCCCCGGGCACGGGCATTTTCGGGGCCGATTTGGAGGGCGACAACGTGCACCGCCTCACCCTGCGCCCCAGCGGCGTGCTGGTGATGGGCAGCGAGTCGCACGGCCTAACCCCGGCGGTGGAGGGCTGCCTCACCCGGCGCCTGCACATTCCGCGAGGCACCAGCGGTGGGGCCGAAAGCCTGAACGTAGCCATCTCGGCCGCCATTTTGCTCGATAATTTTTTTAGAAATCAGTAGCAAGCCGCAGTTATCAAGCGTTCGACTCTTAGCAGTGCTTTCCTGATAGTGTCAACGCTATGCAGCAAAAAGTCCCGGCTCTACACAGAGTCGGGACTTTCGCTTTTAGCAGCAGGCCTCGTTAGTTTCCGAACAGCCGCACGCCGAAGCTCAATACTTGGGTGTCGGGACCGGCGTTGGTTTTGAACAGGCTGTTCATATTGTACTTGGCAAAGAGCTCCAGGCTGCCGTAGCCAATGGTGCCCTGCACGCCATAGAGGAAGTTCTCCATGTTGTAGCTGCCCTCTTCTTTGTCCTTAATGGTGTTGCCTTCAGTGGTGTACTTCAGCTTGGTCCAGGACTTGATGCGGTAGCCCACAAAGCCGCCGGCGCCCACGGCAAAGGTGTTTTTATAGTGCTTGTCGCGCAGTTGCATGCGCAGCATTACGGGCAGGTTGACGGAGGAGGTGCCGAGCTTGCTCTTTTGGTACTGGCGGCCGTCAGTTTCGCGTACCACGCTGGTGATTCCGTCCTGGCTCACCCACTTGTTATTACCGCTCAGCATGTAGTTGTTGAAAGCGAAGTGGGGGCCGAAGGTGAGGCTCATGGGGCTGCGCTTGCCGCCGAGGCGGGTGTTCCAGTCCAGGCCGATGTTGACGTAGCGCGAGCCTTCGGTGCGCAGGTCCGCTGCTTCCGACTGGCCCGGCGTAGCGCTGATGTTCTTCTGGTTCACGAGGGCATTCAGCCCCAGGTCCAAAGTCAGGTCAGAAGAAGTGCGTTTGTTTTCGATTTGGCGCAAGCGGGCCGAATCACGCGCGGCAGCACGTTGCTCCTTGGTTTTGGGGTTAGATTTCCGGATGTTGGTATCGCCGTCGTCGTCGGTCGTCACGTCGATGCCGAATTTTTTGTTCAGGAGGACAACCACCGCGCTGCTTTTAGGCTGCTTTCTGTGGGTAGTGATGCGGATTTGCTCGGGCAGGTTTTTGCCGGGCTGGTCTTTGTCGGGGTAAAACTGCATGGTCACCCGGTCGGTGGTGGCGGTTTTGGCGGCCGCTTCAGCCTGCATGATGTAGCCGGCTAGGCGCGAGGTGAGCGAGTCGAGCTGGTAGTTCTTCATCTGGCGCAGCTGGGCGGCGTCGCGAACCACCATGGTGATGGTGGCCTGGTTGGGCAGCTTGATGACAATGGTGTCTTTAACGAAAGAGCGGCTGCTCAAGCGGGAGGCCTGGGCTGCGTTTAGCCCAGCGCCCAGCACCAAGAGCAACAGAAAAAAGGAGAGAAAAGCGCGTTGCATGATTTCTAGGAATAAAAAAATTAGAGTTGAATGGACTTGGTGAGGGTGCGGCCGCCTACGGTGGCACGCACGGTCACGTTTTCGGGAAGGCCGGTTACCTCGGCCAGGCTCACCCGCTCGCCGCGCACCAGGTGGCCGGCCTGCTGCAGAAGGCGGCCCCCCAGCCGCCGCCGTTCTTCGGGAGCATCGGCGGTGGCTGCCACCGTGGCAGCCAGGTTGGCAATTTTGGAGGGTTGAACTGCTGGCTGGCTGCCGCTGCGCACGTCTACGGTAATGAGCTCGCCGGTGGTGGCCAGGCTGGGGGCGGGCACTGCCGGAGCGGGGACGTTTTCCGCCGCCGTGGCAGGTTTGGGGAGGCTGGCCACTACGGGTGGGGCAGTGGGCCGCGGCTCGTCAGCAGCGGCTGGCCTAATTGGGGCCGGGCGGGTGGCAGACCGGGCAGCCGTGCGGGCCACGAGGGGAGCTTTTGCGGTAGCCGCGTCCGGCTGCCGGTTGGTTCCTGACAAGTGGCGAGGCGACTGCCCGGGGGCTGACATCCTGGCCTTTGGTGTGGTAGATGCGAGGCTGCGGGAGCGGGTTGCCTCGGAGGTAGAAATTTTTTGATTGGTGTTCTCAGCAGCGGTTTTGGGTTGCTCTGGCAACGTGGCGGCTACCGTGGCGGGCTGCTCGGCAGCATTTGAGAAGTTCGTTTCTGGGGCGGTTCCGGTCTGCAGCTTAGGTGCCACCGATTGGTTGCGTGGGGTGGGGTTTTGCTGAGTGGCAATGGTCCCGCGGGATGAGTTGCCTGAAGGAAAGCCCAGCCACAGGCCGGCGCCGCCCGCTACCAGCAGCAGGGCCAGCGCGGCGGCCAGGGCCATGGGCCACCAGGCAGCGGCCCGGCGCTTGCGGGGGCGCAGGTGCTCGTCTTCGAGGCGCTCCCACAGCTCGCGGCTGGGCGGCGTGGCATGGGCATTCAGCCCTTGCTTAAATAGCCGGTCAAGGCGCTCGTCGGTTGCTGCCGGAGTGGGCTCAGCGGGCGGCCCGGCCTGGAGCCGGGCCCACAGCGCATCGCCGGGCGGCGAGGAATGGCCGTCCAGTTTATCGCGGAATAAGTCGTCTATATTTTCGAGTGACATGATATCAGTTACTGGCAATGGCGGAAAATTGAATCCGGCGCTGGAGCATGGCGCGGGCCTTGCTCAACTGCGACTTGCTGGTGCCTTCCGAGATGCCCAGTAGCTCGGCTATTTCCTGGTGGCCGTAGCCTTCCAGGGCATACAGGTTGAACACCGTGCGGTAGCCGGCGGGCAGCCCGGCCAACAAGCCCATCAGGTCTTCGGCTTGGAGCTGGGTGTCGGCGGTGGCAGCGGTAGTGGCCAGGTTTTCGGGCTGGGGAAAATCCTCAAACGACACGGTCATCATTTCGCGCTGGCGCAGCTGCATCAGGGCTTCGTTGACCATGATGCGGCGCACCCAGCCCTCGAAGCTGCCTTCGAAGCGGTAGTTGGGCAGGGCCCGAAACATCTTGGCAAACCCCAGCAGCAGGGCTTCTTCGGCATCTTCGCGGCGCTTGAGGTAGCGGCGGCACACGGTCAGCATCAGCCCGGCCAGTTGGTCGTAGAGCTGGCGCTGGGCCCGGTGCTCGCCCCGCACACACGCAGCGATGAGGTCGGCTTCGGTTGTCACGGTAAGGGTTGGCAAAGTGCAGAAACAATGGTGAGTTAGCGCGTCAGATGCGAAAGTAGGGAAGAGGGTTGCCTGAGCCGCCAAAAAAATTCCTCTGTTTTCACCCAGCCGGCCCCGGCTCTGGGCGGTCCGTCCGTGTAGAATTTCCTACCGAGTGACCCAGTGTTGCGTATGCAGAGTGTATACTTCCTGGTTTATCGCCCTTATGCTGCTCAATACCAAACTACCCTTTCGTTATATCGTGAAAGATATTATGCCCGATACCATTCGGGTATTACTCATATCCGTTGCCTTTCAGCTGCTGAAAATGTTTTATGCTGGGTGGCTGCCCCAGATACCGCTGCAGCTGCCTACGGTGCTGGGGGGCTCGATTTCCTTGCTGCTGGCCTTCAAAATTAGCCAGTCATATGACCGGTGGTGGGAAGCGCGCAAAGTGTGGGGCGCTATTGTGAACGACTCCCGCTCGCTTGTAGTGCAGGTAGCCAGCTTTGTTCAGGAAGATGAGCTGGAGAGAGGGGCTCCCGAAAATGCGCTAAAGCTATTGGCCTACCGCCAGATAGCCTGGTGCTACAGCTTGGGCCAGTCGTTGCGAGGCCAGGACGGGGCCGCCAACCTTGCCGAGTTTTTAACTGAGAAGGAGCTGGCCTACGTCCTGCGGCACAACAATAAGCCCCTGGCCCTGATAGCGTTGCACGCCCGCCAGATAAAGGGACTCTTTCAGGCCAAAGCCCTCAATGCCTTCCAGCAAGTGCAGCTAGACTCTACTCTGGTGCGGCTGGTTGATGCCCAGGGCCGGGCCGAACGCATTAACAGCACGGTGTTTCCCTCCAGCTACCGCCTGCTGGTGTACCTGTTTATCTACCTCTTCTTGGGCACCCTCTCGCTGGGGCTGGTCGAGACCATGGGGCTGTGGGAAGTTCCGCTGCTGTTGGCCATCGCTAGCACCTATTTCCTGCTGGAGCGCACCGCCCGCTACCTGCAAGACCCATTCAGCAACCGGCCTACCGACACGCCCGTTACGTCTATTGCCCGCACCATAGAAATCAACCTCAAGCAGCTGTTGCAGGAAGAAGAAGTGCCTGCGCCGGTGAAAGCTGACTCGTATTATTTGATGTAGGCCGCGGGCCGGAACCCCCGCAGCCGCAACGAGTTGGTGAGCACCGATACCGAGCTCAGCGCCATGGCCCCGGCTGCGAGCATGGGCGAAAGCAGCACGCCGAAGAAGGGGTAGAGCACGCCGGCCGCAATCGGAATGCCCAGCGTATTATATACGAAGGCAAAGAACAGGTTTTGCCGGATGGTGCGCATGGTTTGGCGCGACAAGTCGATGGCCGTCACCACGCCGTGCAGGTCGGAACGCATGAGTGTGATGCCGGCCGCCTCCATGGCCACGTCCGTGCCCGAGCCAATGGCAAGGCCGATGTCGGCCTGGGCCAGCGCCGGGGCGTCGTTGATGCCGTCACCCACCATGGCCACCACGCGGCCTTCGGCCTGCAGCTCCTGCACCTTGCCGGCTTTGTCCTGCGGCAGCACCTCGGCGAAGTAGCGCTTGATGCCCACTTGCTGCGCCACCCGGGCAGCCGTTTGCGGGTTGTCGCCGGTCATCATCACCACTTCCAGGCCCAGCGCCTGCAGGCGCTGGATGGCCGCCGCCGAAGTGTCGCGCACCGTATCGGCTACGGCAACCAAGCCGACAGCCTGGCCCCCGACGGCTACATAAAGCACGGTTTGGGCTTGCGCCAGGAGTCGCTCGGCCTGCGCGTTTAGCTCGGAGGGCAGGCTAATGCCTTCGTCGGCTAGCAGGCGGCGGTTGCCTACCAGCACCGGCTGGCCCGCCACGTCGGCGGCTGCGCCTTTGCCCTCAATGGCGCGGAATCCGGTGGCGGGTAGAGCGCTAATTCCCTGGGCCTCGGCATAGCGCACTACTGCTTCGGCCAGCGGATGCTCGGAGCTGCGCTCCACGGCGGCGACCAGTGCTATTAAGTGAGAAAGGTCGTGACCGGGACTGGACAGAAACTCAGTCACAGCAGGTTCGCCGCGGGTGATGGTACCGGTTTTGTCAAGCAGCACGGTATTCACTTGGTAAGCCTTTTCCAGCGCTTCGGCATTGCGGATGAGCACGCCGTGCTCGGCGCCCTTGCCCGTGCCCACCATGATGGCGGTGGGGGTGGCGAGCCCCAGCGCGCAGGGGCAGGCAATGATGAGCACCGCCACAAAATTGACCAGCGCCAGCGGCAGGCGGGTTTCGGCCGGCGATACGGCAAACCACACGGCAAACGTGAGCAAGGCAATGACCACCACCGTGGGCACAAATACGGCGCTGACTTTATCGGCCAGGCGCTGAATGGGCGCCCGGCTGCCTTGGGCGTCTTCCACCAGCCGCACAATCTGGGCGAGCATGGTGTCAGCGCCCACCTTGGTTACGCGGAAGCGGAAAGAGCCGGTTTTGTTGAGGGTGGCCCCGAACACCGGGTCGCCGGTTTTTTTGTCGACAGGCAGGCTTTCGCCTGTTAGCATGGCTTCGTCAATGGCCGACTGGCCTTCAATGATGTGCCCATCGGTGGCCACTTTTTCGCCGGGGCGCACCAGAATGACGTCGCCCAACTGCACCTGCTCGATGGGCAGGTCAACTTCCTCGCCGTTGGGACGCACCACGCGAGCGGTTTTGCTTTGCAGGCCCATTAAGGCCCTAATGGCCGCCGAGGTTCGGGTTTTGGCGCGCAGTTCCAGCACCTTGCCCAGCAAGATGAGGGCGATGATGGTGGCGGTGGTGTCGTAGTATACTTCAGGCATGAGGCCACGGCTGGTGAAGAACCCCGGCACCACGGTTGCCGCCACGCTATACAAAAAGGCCGCGCCGGTGCCGATGGCAATCAGGGTGTCCATGTTGGCGGTGCGGTGCCGGAAGCTGTTCCAGGCCGACACGTAGAACTCCCGGCCGCTAAACAGCAGCACCGGCAGGGTGAGCAGGAGCAGACCGTAGTTCAGCCACTGCATGTTTACCTGAGCCATCAGGGCGGGCCAAAGCATGAGCATGCTCAGGGGCATGATGACGGCCGCCAGCACCGCGGCTACCCAAAAGCGCCGCTTGATGCTTTGGTAAGCCAGGGCTTTTTGGCGGTCTATTTCTTCGGTACGCTCGGCGGCGCTGGTGTCCGGCGCCTGTTCCACTACGCCGTAGCCGGCCTGCACCACGGCTTCTTTAAGCGCGGCGGGCGTGGCCAGGTCGGGCAGGTACTCAATGGTTGCTTTTTCAGTGGCGTAGTTCACCACGGCGCTTTGCACACCGGGCGTGCGGGCCAGCGACTTTTGCACGAAGGAGGCGCACGAGGCGCAGGTCATGCCTTCAATGTCGAGGGTTGTGGTTTCGGGAGAGGGTGACATATTGCAGGTAACTCTATTTATACAGAAAGGGAACAAGCCGGCTCGGCGCCAGCCAACCCAATGGGCAGCACAAAGGAACGGCTCACGCGAACCGGCCTCGGTACATAATCACCAACAAAACATGCAGAATTAGAATGCCCGGCCCGCGGGTGCTATACCCCCATAATTCTGTTTGCAACGTGCATGATTGTGATGGGCATAGCTGCCAAAATCGACAGACCCACTCGCCCCAACGGAGCGGGCGGGCCACGCCACACTGCCAGGTTCGCACTCTGCTAATGCTCCTCCCGCGCCAGCCGCAAGCGCCCGGCTTGCGTAGCTTGCACTCCCGGTCGGGCAAAACCAGCCTTCCCACCAATTGGCGGCAGCCTTTGCCGCCCGCTTCTCATTCAGCCCCGCATGGATTTGCTCACGGTTTCAGGTATCAGCCTAACGGAACGGGAAACGGTAGTGCTGCAGAACGTGAGCTTCACCCAGCAGGCCGGCCAAAAGGTTGCGCTGGCCGGCGAGTCAGGCACTGGCAAAAGCACTTTGCTGCAGGTAATAGCCGGCCTCATTCAGCCCAGCGCCGGAGAGGTGCACGCCAACGGCAGCCGCGTGCGTGGGCCCGCCGACATCCTAGTGCCCGACCACCCCGGCGTGGCCTACCTCACCCAAAATTCGGCCCTGCCGCATTCACTGCGCGTCGAGCAGGTGCTGCGCTACGCCAACAAGCGCCCCGCCGCCGAGGCCCAAGCTCTTTACGAGCTGTGCCACATCAGCCACCTGGCCGAGCGCCGCACCGACCAACTCTCCGGCGGCGAGCAGCAACGGGTGGCCCTGGCGCGCCTGCTGCTGGGGTCGCCCCGGCTGTTGCTGCTTGACGAGCCGTTTTCCAACCTGGACCGCGTGCACAAGCGCATCCTGCAGGGCATCATAGAGGACCTGGGCCAGCGCCTGGGCATAACCTGCCTGCTGGTTTCGCACGACCCGGCCGACACCTTGTCGTGGGCTGATGAAATAATGGTGATGCGCCAGGGCCGCATTGTGCAGCAGGGCCCGCCCGAGCAAGTCTATCAGCAACCCGTGGATGAATACACTGCGGCTTTATTCGGCGACTATAATATTGTGCGCGGGGCCGACCGCCAGGCCCTGGCACCGGTAGTTAAGCGCAAGGCTGCCGAAACCGTGCTGCTGGTTCGGCCCGAGCAGTTTGTGCTCGGCCCCCAGTCTCGCGGCACCCTGCTTGGCACAGTGAAAGCTGTTCGATTTTATGGAAGCTATTATGAGCTGGAAATTGTCCTTCCCGAAACCATGATACGGGTCCGGACTGCTCGCAATGAATGGAAGCCAGGGAGTTTAGTGCCGATTTCTGTATTGCCGGGCGCTGAATGGAATATGAAGAAGTAATAATATTTGGTGCATTGCTAACGAACTAGTTTGCAGGTTATCTAATGCGACTGCTTATTAAATTGCTGGTTGTCAATCTATAATTTCGAAATAAAAGCGCTGACTGCTTATGCTATTCATTATGCATCTCCTCAAAGTATAAGCGAAAGAAATTATTTTCATATTAATAATATGATATAAAGAGGAAATAGTGTTTCTTTGGCGGGTTGATTGTGAATTTTAGCCCAGTACCCGCCCTATGATGCACGCTCCATTGTCTACTCTTACTTTTTTTCCGGTCTCGTGTAGAGATGGTTCCTCGCTGTTGCGTGGCCGCACACGGCGGGCCCTAACGGCTGAAGAGATAACCAAAACCTGTGAAGTGCTGCTCGCGGCAGCTCTGCGGCGGCGCTGTCGGTACTGGCTGCTCGACGGACGGGTGAGTCCGCAGGAGCAGCCAGCCGCACTGCACGAGTGGCTGGAGGAAGACTACTTTCCAAGGGTTCGGGCCCAGTTGGGGCTATTTCCGTGCATTGCGATGGTGGTGGCGCCCTCCATGTGGCAGGGCCTGCAACAGCCCAGCCTCGACCCGCTGAGTGCCTGGCCAGCCTGGGGCGCCCGGGTAGGTTGGTTTAAAGAAGAGGAACCCGCTTTGGCTTGGCTCCGGAAGCAAGGTGCCCACGAATGCGGGCCCAAGTCAATGCTTCCGCCAGCCTTGGACTATAAAAAACAGGGCGAGCAACTGCGATTTAACTTTTAAGGTTTCTCAACCTGTTTCTATTGGCCGTAGCGAACAGGCCGCAGCACACAACAAGGACTCCTTACGCACCCTTCGCAGTGCAATATTAAAGTCGAGGCAATCCGCGTAGCCTCAGAGCGTGTTCGGATTTTGCTTGATTCGTAAATAGCACGTCATGCTGAGCTTGTCGAAGCAGTTCTACCGCTCCGTTGAATGGCACTAACGAAGCGGTAGAGCTGCTTCGACAAGCTCAGCATGACGTTTCTTCGAATTCCCAAACACGCTCATATAATATAGGATAGACCGAAAAAGGCCCGCAAAGTATGCGGGCCTTTTTCGGTCTAAAGACTCAATAAACTTGTTATTGGCGCATAAAACGCCATTGCCTAATACTGCCCAATCGAGAGCAGCACTAGGGTACAGGCTTCCTCGGTTTGAATGCCGCGCTCGTGAGCCAGGCGCTCAAGTTCCGGGTTCTCGGTGCCCGGATTAAACAAGATGCGTTTGGGCTTCAAGTCCAGGATGTAGTCGTACCAAACGGGCTGGTTGCGGGTGCCCACGTAGAGCGTGACGGTATCAATGTCATCGGCCTGGGGGCGGTCGGTGTGGATGTCCAGGCCCGCCACTTGGCCCTTGCGTAGGCCCACGGGCACCACTTCGTGGCCATGGTTTTTCAACATGTGGGCTGCGCGAAACGAGTAGCGGTCCGGATTGTCGGAAGCGCCGAGAACGAGGGTCTTTTTCATAGGAGTAAGTAGCGGCGGGCAGTTGGCCCACCGCCTGAGATGATGCTGAAACAAACGATTACTTCCTGCAGATACGAAAAACCCCAGAGCACAGGTAAAAGCCCGGCGCTAATTCCGGATAGCCAGCACTGCTTCCGCGCAGCGTTCACCGTCCATGGCCGCCGACACGATGCCGCCGGCGTAGCCCGCGCCTTCGCCGCAGGGGAAAAGCCCCCGCACCACCGGGTGCTGCAGGGTGACTTTGTCGCGGGGGATGCGCACGGGAGCCGAGGTCCGGCTTTCCACGCCCACAATCTGGGCGGCGTTGGTGGCATAGCCGGGAATCTTGCGGCCGAAGTCGCGGAAGCCCTGGCGCAGGCGCTCGGCCAGTATGGGCCCGAGCACGTCGTCCATGCGGGTTGATACCAGGCCGGGCTGGTAAGAAGTTTCGAGCAGGTCAGTTGAACGCTTGTTCTTGAGAAAGTCGCCCAAGAGCTGCGCCGGGGCCCGCTGGGTGCCGCCCGCCGCGCGGCAGGCCAGCTGCTCAATCTCCTGCTGGAAATACAGGCCGGCCAAGGGCCCGTACTCTTTTACGTTCATGTCGGCCAGCTCCACGGCCGCCACTATGCCGGAGTTGGCAAAGCGAGAGTCGCGCCGGCTCGGCGACATGCCGTTCACCACCACCTCGCCCGGGGCCGTGGCCGCCGGCACTATGAACCCGCCCGGGCACATGCAAAACGAAAACACGCCGCGCTGCTCGCCGCGCACTTCCGTCTGGTGCACCAGCGCATAAGAGGCAGCCGGCAGCAGGCCGCGTTCGGGGCGCCGGTACTGGGCCTGGTCGATGAGGGCCTGCGGGTGTTCTACCCGGACACCCAGGGCAAAGGGCTTGGCCTCGATGAGCACCCCGCGCCGATGCAGCAGCTCGTAGATGTCGCGGGCCGAGTGGCCGGTTGCCAGGATGGTGGCTTCGGCTTCCAGGGCCTCGCCTTTGGCCGTGACTACGCCGCGCAGGTGGTCGCGCTCCAAAATCAAGTCGGTCACGCGCGTGTCGAAGCGCACTTCCCCGCCGGCTTCTATTATGGCTTCGCGCAGGGCCTGCACCACGGCCGGGAGTTTGTTGGTGCCGATGTGCGGGTGGGCGTCTACCAGAATGTCGGGGGTAGCGCCGTGCTGCACCAAGCGACGCAGCACGCGGCCCACATCGCCGCGCTTGGTGGCGCGGGTATAAAGTTTGCCATCGGAATATGTACCGGCCCCGCCTTCACCGAAACAGTAATTAGAATCGGGGTTTACCAATTGCTCTTTATTGATGGCCGCAAGGTCACGGCGCCGGGCGCGTACGTCCAGCCCCCGCTCCAACACTATAGGTTTTAAACCAAGCTCAATGCAGCGCAAGGCCGCGAACAACCCGGCTGGACCAGCTCCAATTATGAGAACCCGGGCCGCATTTCCTTTCACATTTGGATAAATAAACCATGGTCCAAACAGGTCGCTTGGTGCGGGCGTTGTATATACATCGGCACGCAGCCGAACCAAAGGCTGCCGGCCCCGGGCATCAATTGAACGCCGGCGTAAGTGCACAAAATCAGCTTCCCCCGGTTTTAACCCTGCCTGCTGCAATATGGCCTCGTAACGGGATAATTCATCAAAAGCTACTTCTGGAGTTAATAATACCTCCAACTCTTGTTTTAACATTTGTATAATATGAAAGGTGGCTATCCTTTAGGTTGATGTGCTTTCCAGCATCTTGAATTCGCAAAGTTAAGGCCCTTGGTTGTGGCTTAGTTCCCGCATAAAAACTGGCGGGCAACATCAGGTAGGAAGAATGCGTCTGAACCGAAAGGCGCATATACTAAACAGATAAGCTTGGCTTAAATACTAAGTCTGAATCTGGCTCAAGCCTTCAACACGCATTCTTTCCACTCTCTTTGCCGCATGATTTCTCCTCCTTCCGCACGCCCCATTTCTCGCTTGCGTTCCATCGTCAGCGGTTCGATTGGCAACCTGGTAGAGTGGTACGATTGGTATGCCTACTCCGCGTTTGCCCTGTATTTCGCGCCGGTGTTTTTTCCCAAGGGTAGCCCCACGGCACAGCTCCTGAACACGGCGGCCATTTTCGCCGTCGGCTTTCTGATGCGCCCACTCGGAGCCTGGATGCTGGGCGCCTACGCCGACCGGCACGGCCGCAAGGCTGCCCTGCTGCTCTCGGTGCGCCTCATGGCCGGAGGCTCGTTGTTGATTGCCGCCACGCCGGGGTTTGCTCGCATTGGGGTTGCGGCACCGGCCCTGCTGCTACTCGCCCGCTTAATTCAGGGCATCAGCGTGGGAGGCGAGTACGGCACTTCGGCTACTTACCTCAGCGAGATGGCCGGCGCCCGGCACCGCGGGTTCTGGTCCAGCTTTCAGTACCTCACGCTCATGGGCGGGCAGCTGCTGGCCTTGGTGGTGCAGCTGGGATTGCAACGGGTGCTTACGCCCGCCGAGCTTGGCGAGTGGGGCTGGCGCATTCCCTTTGTGATTGGGGCCGTGGCCGCCATTGGAGCCTTATATCTGCGCACGCACATGGGCGAAACCGCCGCCTTTGAAGAGCAGCAGCACGGGCTAGTCGCGGCCCGGGCGGCCGGGGTAGAGCAAGCCCCGGCGCCGCCCGGCCAAATGCGCCGCCTCATGCAGCACCCACGAGCGGTGATGACGGTGGTGGGGCTCACGCTCGGCGGCACCCTGGCCTTTTACACGTTCACCACCTACGCGCAGAAGTTCCTGGTCAACACCTCCGGCTTTACCAAGGAAATGGCCACGTTGATATCCTTTAGCGTGATGGCCGTGGCGCTGCTCTTCCAGCCCTTGCTGGGCGCGCTCTCGGACCGGGTGGGCCGGCGGCCGGTCTTGTTGATGTTTGGCATAGGCGCCACGCTGGGCACGGTGCCACTGCTACGCCTACTGGCCCAAACCCAGGATGCCTGGGTGGCGGCAGGCCTGCTGGTGGCCGCCCTGTTTGTGGTGAGCGGTTATACTTCCATCAGTGCGGTGGTGAAAGCCGAGCTGTTCCCTACGGAAATCCGTGCCCTGGGCGTGGGCCTGCCGTTTGCCCTCACGGTGGCCATCTTCGGTGGCACGGCCGAATACGTTGCCCTTTTCGCGAAAAACCAGGGCGTAGAGGAGTGGTTCTACTGGTATGTCACGGTGTGTTCTTTCCTGTCTCTGCTCGTGTATTGGCGCATGAGCGAAACCCAGAAAAACTCCCGCATGGCGCCGGAGTAGGGCGCAGTTTAATGTGCTTTTATGCGACTATTGAACCGGTGGTGTAGAGACGCCACACTTGGCGTCTCGGCGTGCGCCGTTGGGACGTATCTTCTTAAGAGCCGATTAACGCTAGCTTATAAACTGTTCTAACGCCAAACGTTCAACGCCGAGACGCCAAGTGTGGCGTCTCTACACCGTTCTACAAATTCTTAAGCCAGGGCAAATACTTATTCAGCCTCTTGCTGTGCGCTCAACGCTTGGTCTTCTTTGCCAAAGTTCAGGCCCGTAGTCAACCGGCCCAGGTCTACGTGAGACTTGGCCGTGCTCTCATATACTTGGGCCAACACATCGAGCAGGGGCCGGCTTACTTCAGGCCCGTTACGGGCAATGGTGCTGGTGAGCACGCTGTAGTAGAAAGCCGCGACTGCTTCGGCGTCCCACATGTTGCTGATGTTGTTGTGGAGCGAACGCACACGCTCAAGAGTGGAGTCGATAAATTTTTGGTCGTCTTCGTTCATTGTCGTGAAGTGAGGGGCAGCTAATACAAAAGAGGCAGGCTTCCATACGGATGCCTGCCTCTTTTGTATTAGCTGCGGTGCTTAGCTCCGGAAATTTTGTTGGGCCTTAGCTCTTCACACCTTCTTCCAGCACCTGCTCAACCCAGCCTTTACCCCAGTCTTCGAGCTCCTGCGCGCTCCAGAGCTGCGGGTAGAAAATGCGGCGCTGAAACTTGGGCGGCAGGTAGTTGCGCCAGTTGGTGCCGCCGGTAGCTGCTACGTCGGTGGGGTTGCGCTGCAGGTAGCGCACTGCCGACTTAAAGTGCATGAGGGGCCAGTTGACGTTCACGCTGATGTCGAGCTGACGCATGGCGCGCAGCAGGCGGGGGTGGTTGCGGTCTTCCTCGGGCAGGCGCTGCACCACGGCCCACACGTTGCGGTTGCGGAAGGACTCGGCATGACGCAAGAGGTCGGCGGTATATTTACGCTCAAACTCGATTAGGGTCAGGGCTTTGGCGCCGCTTTCTTCAATGGTCGCGCCGGCTTTCCAGTAAATGCAGCCCAGCATCTGGTCGTAGTCGTGGGCCGAGGCTTCGCCCAACGCCTGGCGCTTGACTTTGTCGGTCAGGTTTTCGAGGCTTGTGCTGGAAATTTCTATCATGCGGTACTGCACCGACTGGAAGCCCGAGGCGGGCATCAGCGCCATGCGGAAGTCCAGAAACTGCTCCTTGTCCATGCCGTCCACCATCACATCGAACGAGTCGATGAGGTTGTCGAAATAGCGGTTGATGCGGCCCAGGCGCAGCACTACTTCGCCCAGGGTGGGGTGGGCTAGGTCGCCAATCTGCTCGTATTCACACAGACAGAGCTTGAAGTACAGCTCCGAAATCTGGTGGTACATGATGAAGATGCGCTCATCGGGCAGGTTCGTGAGCGGGCGCTGCAGGGACAGGAGCGTGTCGAGCTCGATGTAGTCCCAGTAGTTAATGTATTTGGCGTGGTACAGGCCTTCGAGGTAAGCGGCCAGGTCCTGGCCGTCGGGGGCGTATCGTTCCTGAAGGCGTCGGAGCTGGGTGAGTACGGCCGGAGAAAATTCGTCCAGGGTGGGAGGGGTGGACATGAAGGACAGGGGTGAGGTGGGAGGGAAAGGCCTGGGTGGGGCCGCGGCAAATATCGCCAAATTCCTGGCGTTGCAAACCCCTTTTACGGGCCTGCACGAACAATGTGCAACCTTGTAGAGTTAAGCAGCATCTTTGGTTGAATCTAGCCGGCTGCGGGTCCTTCGCTTTGCTCGCCAGGTGTCATTTTAAGTTGTTTCCCGACCAGGCTCAAGCGCTTAGTATGGCTCAGATGCGCTACTTTTAGGCCCCTAACCACTAGCACGGCGCAAGCCTATGGCCGAGAAATCCAGCATTTTTGATATGATTGGCCCTGTGATGATTGGCCCCAGCTCGTCGCACACCGCTGGCGTGGTCCGCATTGCCCGGGCCGCCATCCGCATTCTGGGGGCGGTGCCCACCGAGGCGGTGGTCACTTTCTACAACTCGTTTGCCCGCACCTACGAAGGCCACGGTTCGGACCGCGCCATTGTGGCCGGACTGCTGGGCTACGCGGCCGATGACACCCGCATCCGCACGGCGTTCGACCACGCGTCGGAGGCGGGCTTGAAATACACGTTTCAGAGCGTGGGCAATGCCTCCACCATGCACCCCAATACGATTAAGCTCAACCTGCTCGATGCCCACACCGGGCACCGCGTGGAGGTGATTGGGCAGAGCCGGGGCGGCGGCGTCATCCGCATTGTGGAAGTCGACGGCTTTCCGTCCGACTTTTCGGGCGCGCTGCATACGCTCATCATCGATGCCAACGATGTGCCCGGCTCCATTGCCTTCATTGCCTCGGTGATTGCCCACGACCAATGCAACATTGCCACCATGTTTGTGAGCCGCAAGGGGCGTAACGACGCGGCCAGGCAGTTCATCGAGATGGACAGCCCCATCAAAGAAATAACCCTCACTTACTTGCGCCAGCTAAGCTGGGTGCAGCGCATCACGCACATTCCTACCCTGGAATAGCTATGCTGCGTCGCCCAGCCAACTTCCGCTCACGCTACCTGCCTCTACAAATACACTAAACCTTTTCTGCGAAATGAAACAAGGGAATATTACTACTGCGCTTAGCCAGCGGCCGCTGGCCCTGGCCGGGCTCGTTGGCGCCCTGCTCACGCTAGCCCCGGCCCCGCCAGCCCGGGCCCAGGGCGTGCCCCCAACGGCACTGGGCCAGCAACAAGCCGCCACCGGCCCCTGGACGCTGCAGCGGGCCGTGGACTATGCGCTGAAGAACAACCTCACCGTTCGCCAAAGCGAGCTAACGGCCCAGCAGCAGGAAGCCACGCAGCGGCTCAACCGCGCCGCTCTGCTGCCCACGGCGGGCCTCAACGGCACGCAGGGGTTCAACTTTGGCACCAACCGCGACCCGTTCACCAACCAGTTTCAGCAGCTGAACGTGCGCACCAACAACTTCACGGCCAGCGGGCAGGTGACGTTGTTTTCGGGGTTTCAGCTGCGCAATGCCGTGCGGCAGGGGCAGCTCGATGCCCAGGCCAGCCGCGTCGACATCGACAAAGCCCGCAACGACCTCTCGCTCGACGTGGCTTCGGCCTACCTGCAGCTGCTACTCTCCGAGGAGCTGATTCGAGCGTCGGAAGCCCGCATGAGCACCGTGCGCGAGCAGGTGTCGCGCAGTGAAAAGCTGCTGAAAGCCGGCGCCGTGGCCGAGGGCAACGTGCTCGACAGCCGGGCCCAGCTAGCCGGCGAGGAACGCACCCTGGTGACGGCTCAGAACCAGCGCGACCTGGCCCAGCTCACCTTGGTGCAACTCCTCAACCTGGACCCCGCCACGGCCTCCCAGTTCCGGGTGGAGGTACCGGCCCTGCCCGACCCCACTGCCTTCACCACGACGGCCACCGACGGCCTCGACCCCAATGCCACCTTTGAGCTGGCCCGCCAGAACCTGCCCGAAATCAAGGCGGCCGAGCTGCGCGTGGAAAGTGCCCGCCGCGGCATCGACATTGCCCGCGGCGCTTATTACCCGCGCCTGTCCTTGGCTGGTGGTGTGCAAACTGGTTTTTCGTCGGTGCGCACCCAGCAAATCCGCACCTCGACGGGACTCAACCAGGTCGACGTTTTGCAGCGGGACCCTTCCTCGCCCACGGGCTTCTCGCCCTCGCCCTTTGTCCTTCTCACCCCCGCCACTAGCTTCGAGAGCCTGCCCTACAAGTTCTTCGACCAGCTGGCCGACAACCGCGGCGAGTTCGTGCAGCTCAGCCTGAACATTCCCATTCTGAATGGCCTGCAGACCCGCGTGGGCGTGCAGCGGGCCCAGGTCAACATCCAGCAGGCCGAGCTGCGGTCGGAGCAGACCCGCTTGCAGCTGCGCCAGACCATTCAGCAGAGCTACGCTGACGCCGTGGCGGCCCAGCGGCGCTTCGCCGCCAGCTCCCGCCAGGTAGAGGCCCTCAACCTGGCTTTCCGCAACGCCGAGATTCGCTTCAACAACGGCCTGCTCAACGGCACCGATTTTAACATTGCCCGCAACAACCTCACGGCTGCCGAGTCGGACATGATTCAGGCGAAGTATGAGTTTTTCTTCCGGCGCAAAGTGTTGGATTTCTACCAAGGCAAGCCCCTGGCTTTATAAGCGGCAAGCCGTCGGCCCCGGGCTGCGCGCTGTTGGCTTAGGCCAAATCCTCTCATTTTACTTCCTCAACTTCTTGCAGCCTGTAGCTCACAGCCTGCAGCTTACTTATGAAAAATAATCGATTACTGTACATTCTGGGTGGTTTGGTGCTGGTGCTGCTGGTGGGCTACACCGTGGCAAAAAAACAAGGCTGGATTGGCAAGCCTGCTGGCGTAGAAGTGCTGGTGGCCAAAGCCGGCCCGGCCAACATTGTGGAGAAAGTGAGCGCCTCGGGGAAGCTGCAGCCCGAAACAGAAGTGAAAATTTCGCCCGACGTGTCCGGCGAAATCATCGAGCTGTATGTGGAAGAAGGCGACTCGGTGCGCAAAGGCCAGTTGCTACTGCGCATTCGGCCCGACAACTACCAGGCCCAGGTGGCCATGCAAAATGCCCAGGTGGGCACGCAGCGCGCCAACGTGGGCCAGGCCCAGGCCCGCCTGCAGCAGCTGCTGGCCAGCGCCAAGCAAACCGAGCTGACCTACCGCCGTAATGCCTCGCTGTATAAGCAAAAGGTGATTTCGCAGTCCGACTACGAAGCCAGCCAGGCCGCTTACAATGCCTCACAGGAAGAAATAAACAGCGCCCGCCAGCAAATCCGGGCCTCGCAAAGCACCGTGAGCGCCGCCAATGCCTCGCTGGAGGAAGCCCGCCGCAACCTCGACAAAACCACCATCTACGCGCCCGTGAGCGGCACGGTGAGCAAGCTGAACGTGAAGAAAGGCGAGCGGGTGGTAGGCACTACCCAAATGGCCGGCACCGAAATCATGCGCATTGCCAACCTCAACAACATGGAGGTGCGGGTGAACGTGAACGAGAACGACGTAAACAACGTGAGCATCGGCGACTCGGTAGAGGTGGATGTGGACGCCTACAGCAGCCGCGCCGAGAAATTCCAAGGCCTGGTGACCAACATTGCCAACACCGCCAAAGACGCCCTGACTGCCGAGGCCGTGACTGAGTTTGAAGTTCGCATCCGTCTACTGCCTGAAAGCTACCGCCACCTGCAGCGCGTAGTGGCCGGCAAAACAATAGTGCCTTTCCGCCCGGGCATGACGGCTTCGGTCGACATTATTACCGAGCGCAAAGCTGGCGCGCTGAGCGTGCCGCTCGCCGCCGTCACCACCCGTTCCGACTCCGCTTCTCTGAAAAGCGAGAGCAAAGACGGCCCGCGCGTGGGCTCCAACCGGGGCAATGGCACCGCCACGGCAGTAACAGCCGGCGCGCCCAAGCCACAGATTCAGGAAGTGGTGTTTGTAATCAAAGATGGCAAAGCCGTTCTTACGCCCGTGAAAACCGGCATCAGCGACTTCCAGAATATTGAGATACTGAGCGGCGTACCCTCCGGGGCGCAGGTGGTGAGCGGCCCGTTCCGCGCCGTAGCCAAAACGCTCAAGGATGGCGCCCTCGTCGACATTAAAGATGCCAAGAGCCTTAACAAGGAAGCGCTGAAGGAAGAGCCGGAAGAAGGCAAATAGAAAGCGAATACCGAAGCGTGAAAAATCCCCTCTTTCTCCAAAGAGGGGATTTTTTGTTGCGGCTTCTGGGAGCTACTAGCACTCGACGCAGCAGATTTGCTGCTAGCCTGAGCCGCCTGAGCTACTGCGTCCACCGTTGCCCGCGCAACCATGGCGCTGCCGTTGCGCGGGCACCGCCGCTCGTCGTTCTAACCAACATAAAAGTGCCCGGCCGAAAAAGTGGAGAGGGTTTTCGCGTTCTTGCGGCGAATTACTCACCAGCTTTGCTCTCTTGGAAAAAATAGCTATGCTCGGCGGCGGCTCATGGGCCACGGCACTCACCAAAATTCTCAGCGAAAACGGGGCCCGTGTCGATTGGTGGCTGCGCTCGAAAGACGACGTGCAGCACCTGCTGCGCACCCGCCATAACCCGCGCTACCTGTCGGCCGTGCAGTTCGACCTGCACCGCGTGTTCCCCACCACCGACCTGGAAGATGCTGTGGAGGAAGCCGATTGGTTGGTGCTGGCCGTGCCGGCCGCCTTCGTGCAGCCCGTGCTCGACAAGCTGGACCGCGATGCCCTCAAGCATAAGCGGGTTATTTCCGCCATCAAAGGCATGATTCCGGGCAAGAACCAGCTGGTGACGGACTACGTGGCCGACCGTTTTAAGCTGGGTCGCCACCAGCTGGGCGTCATTGCCGGGCCGTGTCATGCCGAGGAAGTGGCCCTGGAAAAGCAGAGCTACCTCACCATCGGCTCGCCCGATTCCGAGCTGGCGCTGGAGTTTTGCGGGCTGCTGCGCAACCGCTACGTGCGCGCCCATCCTGCCGCCGACCTCGACGGCATTGAGTACTGCGCCGTGATGAAAAACATCATTGCCCTCACCGGCGGCGTGGCCCACGGCGTGGGCTACGGCGACAATTTCCTGGCGGTGCTGGTGAGCAACGCGGTGCAGGAGATACGCCGGTTCCTGCAGGCCATCAACCCCCAGCCGCGCGACCTTTCGGCCTCGGCCTACCTCGGCGACCTGCTCGTAACGGCCTACTCACAGTTCTCCCGCAACCGCACCTTTGGCAGCATGGTAGGTCGCGGCTACTCCGTGAAATCAGCGCAGCTGGAGATGAACATGGTAGCCGAGGGCTACTACGCCGTGAAGAGCATTTTTGAGCTTAATAAGAAGCTGAAGGTGCACATGCCCATCACCACGGCCGCCTACCGCGTGCTCTATGAAAAGGTGTCGCCCGTGGTGGAGATGGAGCTTTTGAAAGACCAGCTGAGATGAAAAAGGCTCTACTGCTGCGAGTTGCATATACCAATCTAACACATTGCCTGCGCCTACTTGCAGTTTTTTGCCTGACTGGATTTTTCTATGTACTGTTTCACGAAGAAGCGTCCATTATAACGAAAATATTTGGAGGGTTATTCGCCCCGCTACTATTCGCGCTTTCATTCGGTTTGCTTTTCTGGGTAGGCTTTTTAATCCTGACCCTTGTGCTGGACATTGCCTTATTCTCTCTGAGATTAAAGCCCGCATTAGTTATTATTCTGGAGGCCTTAGTGGTATGTGGGGTTCTGCTTTACTGGGGAATACGCTACGAGTATCCACTTTGGCTAGCATTAGCCGGAATTAATCTGCCTCTCCAAGGGGTGCGTTTAAGAGATATAAAGCGGGTTATTTCAGTTGAAAAAATCAGTCCTTATGCTTAGAACAGCTACAATTAATGACTAAGCTTTTATGAAAGTTGTTGGCTTCACCTTCGTTCGCAACGCCATTACCTACGATTACCCGGTGGTGGAAAGCATCCAATCGTTGCTTCCGCTGTGCGATGAAGTGGTGGTGGCAGTAGGCAAGTCCGATGACGATACCTTGGCTTTAATCAGCAGCATCGACTCGCCTAAAATCCGCATTGTCGAAACCGTGTGGGACAACAGCCTGCGCGAGGGTGGCCGGGTGCTGGCCGTGGAGACCGACAAGGCCCTAGCCGCCGTGCCCGCCGATGCCGATTGGGCCATCTACCTGCAAGCCGATGAGGTGCTGCATGAAGGCGACTACCCGGCCCTGCGCGCAGATATGGCGCGCTGGCACCACGACCCCACCGTAGACGGCTTGCTGCTGAACTACCGGCATTTCTACGCTTCCTACGACTACGTGGGCGATTCCAAGCGCTGGTACCGCCGTGAAATCCGGGTGGTGCGACCGGGCATCGGGGTTTATTCTTACCGCGACGCGCAAGGCTTCCGCAAGGCCAATAATCAGAAGCTGCGCGTGAAGCTAGTGGCCGCCACCGTGCACCACTACGGCTGGGTGAAGCCTCCGGCTGCTATGCAGCGCAAGCAGCAGACGTTTAATAAGCTGTGGCATTCCGACGAGTGGGTGGCCCAGCATGTGGCCGCGGCCGAGGAATTCGATTACAGCCAGATTGATTCGCTGGTACAGTTCCGGGGCCGGCACCCATCTGTGATGGAGGCCCGCATCCGCGCTCAAAACTGGACGTATGCGCACGATATGTCGCGCAATCGCTACGGCTTGAAAGAACAGGTAAAGCAGGCCATTGAGAAGCTGACTGGCTACCGGCTCGGTGAGTATCGAAATTATAAACTCGTTTAGCTCCTGGCATATCCTTGCCAGCTGGTGGGAGGTTGCCTTGTGTAAATAATCAAACCCAAGCCCATGAATTGGCTGCCGCTTGCCCTGCTCACGGCCCTGTGCCTAGCCTTCTACAACTTCTTTATCAAGCTGGCGTCAAACCATGTGTCGCCAGCCGTGGGAGCCGTTGTGCTACAGCTGGTGGCGGCGGCACTGGGGGCGGTGTGGCTGCTGCGCCTGAAGCTGCAGGGACAGCCGCTGGCCGTTTCCAGCAAAGGCCTGACGCTGGCCGTGCTGGCGGGCCTGGGCGTGGGCCTGGCGGAGATACTGACTTTTGTGGTTTTCCAGCGCGGGGTCAATTCATCAGTGGGCACGCCGGTGATAGTAGGTGGCTCAGTGTTGCTCACGGCCGTGCTGGGTCTTGTGTTGCTGCGCGAGATACTTACAGTGCAGCAGGCCGGAGGTCTGCTGCTGATTGTGGCCGGTATTGCGCTCCTGTCGCGCGGTCATTAATCCATCAAACCGCAGGCTGAAGCGTGGTTATGAGACTTGCCATAGCTGGCCTAGTCAGCTAAGTGGTAATAGGGCGGCAGGCCATTGGCATCGGCTAGCGGTGCGGGCGTGGGCACGCGGTAAATATCAACTTCCGGGTTGCGGTAGGCGGGCAGTTGGGTAAACACCGGCTGGAAATAGCCGCGCAGGTTCGGGAAAGCCACCACGTACGAATAGGCTTTGCCGGGCAGGGGACGGCCATCCAACTTCCAGGGCTGACCGGCCCGCTCGGAAAGGAAATACATGCCAAGAAAGATGTAGTGCGTCGGTTCAGGCACCAATACCGGGCCGATGGGTTGGGTAGCTAGCCAAGCAAAAGCCGCATGAAATTGGGCGTTGTTCTGGCTGGGCCGACGGTTGTCGCGCCACAGGCTGGTAAATTGGTAGGTGCACCACAGCAGAAAGGCCAGCCCGAGGGCAGGGCGCAACCAGCGTTTCCCGTGCATGGCCCGTGTTTGCAGCAGCCACTCCACCACCAGGGCCACCAGCACAAACAAGAAAAAGGCTTTGTAGAGCAGCGTGCGCCCGGGAGGAAACACCCGCTGCGAAACCACCATGGCGTAAGGAAACAGCATAAACCAAAGGGTTACCGGGACCAGCCGTTGCCACGGCGTGGCGAGTGCTGGCGGCAACTGTCCTGCCCGGCCCCGGCGCCATAAGTAGGCCACAGCCGCCAGCGTGGCGAGCGTTAGCAAACCACCCACTTTCATCTGGCCAGCCAGAAATCCCTCCGTCTGCCACAGGTACAAGGGCAGGCCCTTCAGAAACTCCGCTATGGGATGGGAGGCTACAAAGCCGTTGGAAAACAACATGGCCGGGCCCGAAATAAACAACAAGGGAGTGTAGAGAAGCAGCGTGCCGGCTACCACGGCCGCGCCGGCTGCTGCCAGCCGGCCTAATCTCCCAAAATGTTGCCACCAGTGCAGCCCTAACCACGTGAAGGCAGAACCGAGTACCATAGCAAATGTGGGCACGGTATAAGTCCCCAGCACCCCCGCGACAACCAGGCCCGTCCAGGCCAGGCGTGGAACTGCATTTCCAGCTTGCAGCGCCAGCGTACAAAAGAACACCACCATTGCCAGCCCGGTCAGCAGCCAGTAGCCCCGTCCAACGGCGGCATGATAAACGCTGAGCTGCGCCAGGCTAAACAGCCCGACAGCCATTATGGCCGGCCAAAACCTGACTTGGTGCCGAAGCAGGCCCACAAACATTAGGGCCGTGGTGGCAGTGGCGGCCAGCACGACGGGCAGGCGCATGGTCCACCAGAAATCTGAGTGCAACTGATAGAACAACCAACTCAGCGTGTTCGAGAACACATGATTGTTTGGGATGGGATAGTAGGAGCTGACAGCGATAAGCCCTTTGCTCACAAAGAGGGTGTAAGAAGCCGCGTCGTCGTACTCCGCGTTCACGGCGGGTGAGCTCAGCATTAGTCGCAGCAACGTGAGCGCTGCCAAGGCGCCGCCTGCCCAGCGTCGCTGGCTCTGGGTCAGGGATGCCCAAGGGGCCCAGAAGCGGGGAGCCGCGCGCAGTTCCCGGCCCCAAGCCGTAAGTTCGGCTCGGCCGCTTTGCCCCAGAGCCAGGGCTCCGAACAGGGCCGCCATCAAAGCTGCCCCGGCTAACATGAGCTGTTTGGCCGTAGCGTATTCAGCCGGTGAGAACAGGCGCGTTCGCCATTTGTAGAATGGGAAAATAGCATCGAGCTGACTGGCCTCGGCCCAGGGTGCGCTGTGTAGCACTATGGCCGCATAGCCGGCGCACAGGGCCAGCAGCCCCGTACTCAAGAGCGCTAGAAATCGATAAGTAATGCGCGGGTTAGCGGGTGAGGTAGCAGTAAGCATAATGGATAGCCAAGTACCGGCCAACGGTTGAAAATGAAGGACAGCGCACAGAATTTACCTGTGAATGCCAGTGCCCTATGTGGCAAAAATCGAAGCTGACACTAATTGCGCTGCGAAGTGCCAAGCATATAAATCTGTACCAAGGCGTCCTGATAAGCCAGGTGGTAGGGCAGGGCCGAGGCCCAAGTGGGTCGAGCAGGTGAGCCCTGGGGCAACAACAGGTAGCGGCTGTCAGGCTCGCGCTTGAAATGGAGGGGCAACGGGTGGCCATCGGTCAGGCCAAAGTGATGAAACATCAGACTATGGTAGGAGCCGCTCAGCAAAACGGCGCCGCGGGGCTGAGTCTGGAGCCACTGGTAAGCATGGGCCACCAGCTCGTTTTGCTCGCGGCTGTTGCGCAGCGAGTCCCAGTTTCTAAGAAGCTCAATTGCCCGCCAACCAGTCAACACCAATAAAAAGGCTATAGGTGCTTTGCTCATCCACTGTCGGGGCCAGCGGTTAGCCAGATGGTCGGCTCCAAGAGCTGCTAGCACAAACAGAAAATAGGTCGTGTACATCAGCGTTCGGCCCGGAAAAAACATGCGCTGTGCCACTGTGAGCGCCACCGGGGTTACCACCATCAGCCATGCTCCCCAGGCCAGCCAATGCTTGGGGAGTAACGCCCGCTGCCGTAGCAACACCAGCGGCGTGAGTGCCAGCAAAATTGCGCTGCAAACCAGCCCCGGCCGAACGGGACCCAGCAACATGGCTGCCGTTTCGTATAGGTGGGCCCGACTTAAGGTCCAAAATTCAGCGAAGGAATGGGGTGCTAGGTAGCGGTTGGTAAGAAGCCGGTCCCAACCCGATACTGCGCCAACCGGCATGTAAAGAACTCCGGCAGTAACTATAATAATGGCTCCAGCACTCAACAGGCTCGCGTAATACCTGGCCCGAGCATGCGCTGGAAACTGCACGCTCACAGCTAGTAACAGTATTCCCAGCGACACCAGCGGTGCTGCAAAAGTTGGAATGGTGTAAAGGCCCACCACGCTGCTCAGAACAAACGTTGCCCAACTAAGCCGCCAATAGTCCGGCTTCGTTGCTATTCCCAACACAGCGAAGAAAGCCAGTTCTATGCACACCATCTGCACAAAATATCCCCGGCCCGACGCAGCATAAAGCACGGTGAGCGTGGAAAAGCCGAAAAGGGCTATGACCAAGCTGGCTACCCGGAAGTTAAGAAACCGGGTTAGCAGCGCATAGCTCAGAGCGGTGCCTGCCGTAGCCACTATTAAAGATGGCAGTCGCATGATAAGCAACACCTTACCTGGCACGACCTTCGCTGCCACCCAGCAAAGAAAATTATAGAAAACGTGGTTGTTCGGGATGGGGTAGAAGCTGGTCACGGCCGCCGCGCCCTGATGAACGAAGGCGTCATATGACGTTATTTCGTCCGGACTCATGGGGTCGAGAAACAGCCAGCCCAGCCGCGCCAGCGAAATAGCCAGTAGCGCTCCCCCTGCTAATATAGATTGAGTTACCGAAAGCTGATTTACCGTGCTTCGTAATGCCATTAAACCCCGGCGTGTTTCCAGGCGCAACCGTCGAAATTCATTCCTATAAGCTGGCTGCAGTAACAGCAGCATAAAGCTTATTGTGCTGCCCGCCAGCAGGATGTTGACTGCAGCCCGGAAGGCTGCGTATCGACTCGGCGTGAGGGAGAGTTGCAAAAAACTGGGCCCATCAGGCACGTATTCGTGGTAGGGAACGGCCCCTAACCTGGCTAAGCTCTCATAAGAAGTGGGCAAAAAAATGCCCGCCAAATAACCTGAGGCACCCAATAAGCACAGCGAGCCCAGCAGTAAGAGAAAGCGCATAAGTGCAGTGCTAAAACAGCGCTTGGCTACGCGCTGGCCGGTGAACCCGGCAACGCCCCCAGCTTGGCAAGCTCCTCCCACACCCGGTGCGTGGGCAGGCCCATCACGGTGAAGTAGGAGCCTTCGAGCCGCGCAATGCCCACCATGCCCAGCCAATCCTGCGCCCCGTAGGCGCCGGCCTTGTCGAAGGGCTGAGCCGTGGCGATGTAGTGCGCAATTTCCGTGGAACTGAGCGGCCGGAAATGCACCGTGGTCTGGTCCGAGAACACCACCTCGCGGCCGTCGCCGCAGCGCAGGCACACGCCCGTGAACACGTCGTGGGCCCGCCCTTGCAGGCGGGTAAGCATGGCGGTAGCCTCGGCTACGTCGGCGGGTTTGTTCAGCACGTCGTCGTCGAGGCACACTATGGTGTCGGCGGTCAGCACTACTTCGTCGGGCGCCAGGTCGTCGGCGTAGGCCGCGGCTTTGTGGGCGGCGAGGTACTCGGCTACCTCCGCCCGGCGCAGGTGCTCGGGAAAGGTCTCGTCGACTTCCCGCAGCCGTACTTCATAGGGCAGGCCCAGGGCGGTGAGGAGCTGGCGGCGCCGGGGAGAATTGGAGGCTAAAACAATTTTCACGAAAGTGGGGCTTGAAAATGCTCGGCAAAAAGATTGCCGGCTTCCTCGTTGGCGATGCTGCTGAAGAGGAAGCCGCCGATGGTTTTGGGGTAGAAAAAGGTCGATTTGGGCGGCATCACGGCCCCGGAGTGGCACACGGCTTCTACTTCCGCCATGCTCACCTCGTTCACGAAGAAGGCGGCGCGGGCTTCGCCCCGGTCCACGCGCTGCAGGCACTCGGCAAAGTTGCGCACGTAAGCCACCCCCGGCCAGGCCCGCTGCGCATCCGGGCCCACGATGCCCAGCGCTTTTTCTATCACGAAAAAATGCAGCACCGTCAAGTCCAGGGCCTTTACTTCGGCGGTGGTATCCCAGTCGAGGAGGGCGTGGGCCTCCGGCCGCAGGCGGATTTTGTAAGCCTGCCCGCCGATGTACACCCCAAAGGCCCACGGCTTGCCCGCAATTATTTCGGGCAGGTCGTTGGCATCTTCCTTGGGCAGCACCGTAAAGTAGGGTTCGAGCCGAGCCAGCAGCTCGGCGTCGCTGAGGTTGCCGGGCATTTCCAGCAGCAGGCGGTGGGTCGCCAGTATGCGCAGGTCGTCAGCGGCCGAGTTGGTCAGGTACATGAGGTGGTAGTTCCAGGGCTCCTGGCCGGTGGCGGCTGGCGCAGCGGCGCGGCGCGCGTGGCGGTAGGAGAGGGAGCCTTCGTACCGGTGATGGCCGTCGGCCAGAATTATTTGCCGGGCCCCGATGATGGCCTGAAACCGCTGAATAATGGCCGCGTCCTGAATCACGGCCAGTACGTCGCGGGCGCCCTGGTAGTCTTCCTCGGTTTCGAGCAGTGGCGAGCGCATGGCCTCGTCTAGGTACTGCTCCAGTTCGAAGTCCTCGTCGCGGTACAGGCCGTGCGTGGCGCTGGTCTGGAACTGCGTGCGGGCTAACAGCTCGGCCCGGTCGTTCACAGATGCCGGCAGGGTGTTTTCGTGCCGCAGTACTACTTCCTCGTCCCAGTCATAGGCCTTGATGTGGCACATAAAGCCTTTCCGGCAATACTCGCGGGCACTCCCAGGCAACCGGAAATACTGGTAGTACGCATAAATACCAGGCAGCTCGTCTTGCCGCAGTACCCCATCGGCCTGCCATTGCCGCAGCCGCTCCAGCGCCGCTGCGGCCGGGTCGTCGGCCCGCGGTACGGATAGATGAATTGAATTAAGCGGATTGCGGTAGAGGGCCTCGCGCTGCTTGGCAGATACCACGTCAAACAGCGGCGAAACATAAGAATCAATATCGGCGCTCAGCGCAGGGCTGTAGCGCCAGCCGCGCAAGGGTTGAATTTCAGCCACTCAGAAAGCTTTAATAGTTAGTTTATCGGTGGGGCGATGGCAAGCAATTGAATAGAAACAGGGCTGCCTGTTTCCGCTATGCTCAGTATTTGGCCTGCTTACGGGGCCAGGCGGCTGCGGTGCCACGCGCTTCCTTGCAACTCGTACACAATGCGGTCGTGCAGGCGGCTGGGGCGCCCCTGCCAAAACTCCAGCCGGTGCGGTCGCAGAATGAATCCGCCCCAATGCGCTGGGCGCGGAAGCGGGTTCTGAGCGCCGAACTCAGTGGCAATGGCGGCTTCGCGGGCCTCTAGCTCTTCGCGGCTGCCAATAATCTGGCTTTGCGGCGAAGCCCAGGCGCCGAGCTGGCTGCTGCGGGGGCGGCTCTGGAAATATTCAGTCGACATTTCTTCCGGGGCCTTTTCAATCCGGCCCTCCACCCGCACTTGGCGCTCCAGCCCGGGCCAGAAAAAGTTGAGGGCAGCCAGGGGCTGCGCAGCCAGCTCCTGGCCCTTGCGCGAGTCGTAGTTTGTGTAGAACAGGAAACCGGCATCATCCGGCAGCCCTTTCAGCAGCACCACCCGCGAGGAGGGCTGGCCCGTGCCCGACACCGTGCTTAGGGTGAAGGCCGTCGGCTCGTCGAGCTGAGCGGCGAGGGCTTCATCCATCCACTGCCGAAACTGGTGCATAGCATCGGGCAGCACGTCGGCTTCGGCTAGGGTGCGCTGCGCGTAAGTTTTGCGCAGGTCGGCGAGTTGCGGGTCAATCATGAGTAAATTTTCATTATCGGCTCGTGGCGGCAAATTTCCATTTTGCTGATATATTTAAGATGCCGCGGCTGGCGGGGCGCCGCGTCTAAGTAAGGCTAGCCTGCCAACATTTTGGCAGCAGCTTCACTTCAACCACCCGTGGGCTTTCCTGTTTTGAGAGGCCTAACGGCGATTTGGCTGCAAGGTACTAACATCTGAAAGGCAGTTCATCTTCAACCTCTATTCCTCGCCTCTGCCTTCGCAATTGCCGTATACCTGCCATACACCGTAGGCATCCACTGTTAAGAAAACGACATGCGTCCAGGTACTCTGCTTATCTCTCAGCCTTTTCTTGGCGACCCCAACTTCGAGCGCAGCGTTATTCTTCTCTGCCGCGACGAACCCGAAGAAGGGTCTTTTGGCTTGGTTCTCAACCGGCTCACATCGCTCACGCTGGGCGATGTCCTTGAGTTGCCGCCCCAGGCCTGCACTGCCGCCAACGACCTGCCCATTTACGTGGGCGGCCCCGTCGAGCCCGATACCCTGCATTACCTGCACCGCCGGGCCGACCTGCCCGGAGCCACCGATTTGGGGCAGGACGTGTACTGGGGCGGCGATTTTGAGCTTCTGCTGGGCCTGATTGGCAGCGGGGCAGTGTCCGGCGAAGATGTTCGTCTGTTCGCGGGCTATTCGGGGTGGTCGGCGGGCCAATTGGCGGGCGAAATGCAGGGGCAGAGTTGGATACGGCACCCCGCAAGCGCCGGGAAAGTGTTTACTTTGGCATCAGATGCCTTCTGGCGGGAAATTTTGCGGGAGAAAGGTGGGCGTTTCAAGGTGCTGGCCAACTATCCGGTAGACCCCCGACTGAACTGATACGGCCCACGGGTCATTTTTTGTTATATTCCAATTCCTTTTTGCTCTCTCCTCTGGCTCCCTTAGTCGGGCTGGCTTTTACGAAGATTTATGGCTGCTGAAGAAAACCCCACCGCCCCCCTCGCCGGCGGCGCCGACCCGTCTGCTGAGGACCGCATGACTATCCTGCAACGGCGCCTCGCCGAAATTCAAGGCAATGAGGCGCCGGGCGCACCCGCTACTCCTGCCACTCCCGCTCCAATGCCTGCCGAAGGCCAGGCCGAAACGCCGGCCCAGGGCACCCCCGAGCTTCCCGCCACCGAACCCGCCGGTGCTGGCACGGCCGAGCCCAGTGCAGAAGCCACCGTAGCCGCTTCGGAAAGCGCCTTGGCCCCCGCCGAAGGCACGCCCGAAGCCGGTGCTGCCGCCGAAACAGCTCAGCATGTTCCCAACCCCACCGCGGTGGATGGCCACCCCGTGTCGGCCCCGCAAGCCCGTGCGCTGGCGCACTACGGCGACCAGGGAACCGCGCAAGGCGAAGAAGTGCCCACGCCCAACCCGGAGGCCCTGCCAGCCGATGAGAACGTCGCCGCGGCAAATCCTACGCCCATGCCTGACCCGGAAGCGCTGTTTGCCCCGCCGGTAGGTGGCAGCTCAGCTGAAGAACAAGGCTCTTCCGTAGAAGACCAGGGCCCCGAGCTACCCGTCGTAGCTCTGCACAATGCCGAGGAGCTAGACGCGGCTTCCGAGCCAGTGGCCATGCTGTCTACTTCAGAAGAAACACCCCTGAACGCTACCCCAGCCACCGAAAGCGACGTAGTGCTGACGGAAGAAGGCCAGGAAGGTCAGGCCCCCGCTCCCGAATTGGCTGTGCCCGACTTCACTGCCCTCGACCTACCAGCCCAAGCCACCTACCTGGTGAGCTTGTTGCGCGGCCCCGAGGCACGTAGCAACCGCAAGCAGATTCAGGACCTCATTCGTCAGTACGAAGCCAACGTAGGCCTGGCCCGCAGCGCCGCTCGTCAAAAATTTGCCGAAGGCGGTGAAGGTGCTGAAGCGTTTGCGTTCCAGCAGCCCGAGGGCCAGCAGGAGCTGAACAAAGCCATCCAAGAGTTCCGCGAAAGCCGGGCGAAGGATGCCAAGGCCGAAGATGCCAGCCGCGGCGACAACCTCACCAAGAAAAAAGAGCTGCTCGACCAACTCCGCGCCATTGTGGAAGCGGCCGAAACCAAAGACAGTTCGGCCAAGCTGAAAGCCCTGCAGGCCGAATGGAAATCCACCGGAGCCGTGCCCCAGGCCGACAGCCAGGCCATATGGGATACTTACCACGGCCTGCTGGACATCTACTACAGCAAGCAGGGCCGGTTCTTGGAGATGAAGGACCTGGACCGTCGCCGCAACCTGGAGGCCAAGGAGGCCCTCATCAAGCGCGCCGAGGCCCTGGCCCAGGTACCAGGTATCAACAAAGCCCTCGATGAGCTTACCAAGCTGCACGAGGATTGGAAGCACATCGGGCCCGTACCCAACGACCAGCGCGAGCCCTTGTGGCAACGTTTCATCGCGGCTTCCGACGTGCTGCACCAGCGCCGCAAAGAGTTTGTAGACCAGCGCTCGACCCAGGAGAAGGCCAACTTAGTGGTGAAGCAGGCCCTGCTCGAGCGGGTGCTGCCCTTCGCTACCTTCGACTCAGACCGTGTGAACCTGTGGCGCTCCAAAACCGACGAGCTCCAGGAAATCAAAGCCGAATGGGAAGCCGCCGGATTGGTGCCCCGCGCCCAGGCCGATGCCCTCAACAAGCAGTATTGGGCCGCCTACAAGGCTTTCTTCAACCGCAAGAACGAGTTCTTCAAGTCGCTCGACAACGAGAAATCGGCCAACGTAAAAGCCAAAATTGCTCTCATCGAGCAAGCTGAGGAAGCCGCCAACAACCCCGATGGCGATGCCGCACGGCAGGTGGTTATTCGGGTGCAGAAGGAGTGGAAAGACGTGGGCCGCGTGCCCGACAAGCTAGCCGATAAGCTCTGGCACCGTTTCCGAGCCGCTTGCGACGCCGTATTTGAGCGTCCCAAGCAGGAGGCCCGCCAGCGCGAAGAGAAAGTGCAGCAGTCCTCAACCGAGCAGGTGGCGCACCTCGACCGCATCGCTGAGCAGGTCAATGCCCTTACGCCCGAAATCCCCGGTACGCTGGAAGGCTTCCGCGAATTGTTGGCTGGCTGGGTTGCCGAATTTGATGGAACCGACGCCGAGGCCGGCCGAGGCACTTCCGACCGCAGCGAAGAGCAGCTACTGGCCCACTTAGGCAAGTACCTCGACCACGTGCCCGGCCTCGGCTACGCAGACCGTGCCGAGCTGTTGTTCCAGGTAGAAGTGGGCCGTCTCAAAGCGCGTCCGCAGGCCCAGCAGCAGCTCACCCGCAAGGAAATGGCGTTACGCAAGGAAATCAACGAGCTCGAAAACGACCACTCGACTCTGCAAACCAACCTTGCTTTCTTTGCCCGCTCCAAAAATGCGGCCCAGCTGCGTCAGGAGTACGAAGGCCGCATCGCCGAAGGTCAGAAGCGCATTGAAACGCTGAGAAAACAGTTGAAAATGATTCGCAGCTAGTCGCTGTCATTTTCAGGGGATTATCCCCAGTATCAAGGCCCGGCATTACTTATGTCGGGCCTTTTTATGATAAAAAAAGCCCATGAAGCTGGCAAAAACGGTTCGGCTGCGTACTTTTGTGCCACCTCAACGCCTCCTTAGCTCAGCTGGTAGAGCAACTGACTTGTAATCAGTAGGTCGCTGGTTCGATCCCGGCAGGAGGCTCAAGACGCGAAAAAAAGGGCCTCTACAGCGCGTAGAGGCCCTTTTTTTATTCTGACTGCCACATCAACTGTCATTTCCGGTAGAATCGACCGTCACACTGCGACCATTATTTTTCGCATCTCATTTTCATGGCCGAAAAACTCGCTGACAACTTCGTCACCGGCGATATGCAGCGAATGTCCGTTTCGAAAGGAAGCGCCAAGAGCTATACTTGAAGCGGAACTATTGCGGAGGGCAGGGAGATAGTGAAAGCGGTGCCCTGGCCTTCCTGGCTCTCAACGGTGAGGCTGCCGCCATTGCCCTGGGCAATGATGTCGTGGCTCAACGAGAGGCCCAGGCCCGTGCCCTCGCCCGTGGGCTTGGTGGTGAAAAAGGGCTGGAATATTTTGCTCTGCACCGCTGCACTCATGCCCGTGCCGTTGTCGGTGACTAGAATCTGCACCTGCTGGTTGAGCACGAGCGTGCGCAGGCCCACCTGGGGCTGGTAGCTTGGCTCTCCTTGCTGCTGGCGCTGGCGCACGGCGTATAAGGCGTTGGTGAACAGGTTCAGCAGCACCCGACCCACATCTGCCCCGACCATCGTTACGGGTGGCATGTCCAAGGAGAAGTCGGTGGTAAGCGCGGCGTTGAAGCTCTTGTCTTTAGCCCGCAGGCCCTGATTGGCCAGGCGCAGATACTCCTCGCACAAGCGGTTCAGGTCGGTCGGCTCTCGCTCCCCGGCGCTGCTGCCCGCGGCGTAGCTGCGGGTGGTGTCAGCGGGGACGCCGACCAACGACAAATTGGCGTAGCGCAGGGCGGCGGGGTAGTCGCGCAGCTGGCGGTACGCCGCGGCCATGGCCCGGTAGGTGTAAGAGTTGTTCTTGAAGCCGTCGCGCGCGGGCAGCGGTTCCCATACGGCCAGCGCCTGCCGCAGGTAGTGCAGCGCCTTGGCCGGGTTGCCCCATTCCGAGTAGTAGTAGCCCGCCACCATGAGGTGGTTTACCTGGTAATACCGGTCGTACGTGCTGGCCAGGTCGGCCGCGCGCAGAAAGTGGCTGATGCCCTGGTTGTAGTCGCCCCGCCGCACGAATGGTCCGTCCAACACAAAGTGACAATACGACAAGTTCTCCCGCGCCCCACGGGCCTTGTATTGGGCCGCCTTGGCTTGGAAGTAGGCCCGCCGCGCCTCCGGCTGCTTGAGGACCTTAAACGCCCCGGCAACCGTGGCCAACAAGGTCGGGACGGGGCGGCCTAAGCGGTCAAAAGCCGCCACGGCCGCCCGCAGGCTGTCGAGCCCCCCGGCGGACTCCGGGCTGGGGCGGGCAGTGAAATAGGTGACGAACTGATAGCCCGCATAACTGAGCCGATAGGCGCGGTCCTCAGGCCGGCGCAGGCGGCGCGTGAGCTGCACAACTTCCTTGAATTGCTGCTCATAATCGGTCACCTACCCGGCACCCCCCACATCATGCAGGTGCAACAGCGTGCGCAGGCGGGCCGTGTCGGCGCGCTGGGTGTCGAGCACCCGGCGCAGCGAGCCGGGGTCGGCTTCCCCGTAGCGGTGGGCGGGCGTGGTCTGGGCCGGCACAGCGTGCGCGGCCGCCAGCCACAGCAAGGCCAGCAAAAGAAGGGTGCGCATGGAAACGGGGGCACGTCGCAAGCGCTACACGTGGTTGGAATTAATTGGAGAGAAATGTGAGCTTTGGACAGGCAAGCTACGGCCAAAATAGTCTCCCTCGTTCGGCTCTTGGTTGAGCACGTATTTGTCACCCTTGCGCGACGAACAGTGGCTGGGGCACAGTTGCATGGGGTCTGGGAAAGTGATGGGACATTCTTAAGGCATGGTCAGAAAAGTCGAGGTTATCGTCCAACTTATTTGCCCGATGAAGGAGAAGCGCCCCAACTACAGGGGCTATTCCTCGATGACTTCCTCAGAAATGCTTGGCTTGTTGCGTTGTTCGTACAGGTATATGAATTGCCGCAGCCGGTCCTCGGGCGTAGGTGGCGTAGAGTCATGTGGGTCGCCGGGATAGTGGTCTACTGGTTCCGGTCCATGGAGCTGCCGGGCCATCTCGTAAAGCTTCGGGCCCAGCGAGGTTGCCAACATCTCCACGGTTGACTCCTCAAGCCCCGCACGGTACCGAGGCCCGCCATTCACCGAAGCATTGGGGGAACACAGTTCAAGCAGGACGTGGACCTCGTGGGGGTTTGCTTCGAGAAAGGGGAATACGTAGTCGGCCAACGGGCGCTCCGTGCGCGAGAGGCGCCAGTACCGGTGCATGAGCTTGCAGGCGCCTTCCGGATGGGTGATGTAGAGCGGCTGGTTGCCGGCTTCGCGCAGGGCTCGTTGCAACAAAGCATGGGGCAAGAGGTGCCCGGATTCCTCCCATTCCAGCAGCGAGAACAGGGCGTCCGCTTCGTCGGTATCTCCATTTTGCGAGCGCTTCAGGACGGGTTCGCGGTGCGCGAGTCCTCTTTTCGTGAGCTCTGCAGCCAATGCAAAAGTCCCGCCCTCGCTCACTTGGAGGAGAAGCATCGAGAATCTTTACGACTTGGCCAAGCAACCCAACAGCTGCAGCATAAGCAAACTCGCCTGAGTGACCTCGCTATTGGGCTGAATGAACACCCCGCCGGAAGCCTCCAAGCTCAGGTCCGGGCTGATGGTACTCACCACCTGCCACAACGAGGCGGCCTGTTCAGAATCGAGCCCTGCACTCCGAAGGCTGATTTTTTGCAAAAAAGTATTCATGCCCAGTTGCCCAATCAGACCCTTCGTGACCCGGAGCTGCTCGGCATACGGCATGGAGGTGTAGGCAGCGAAGTCTTGGTCGGAGACGTCTCCAGCTAGGACGGTGTACGCGAAGTAACGGCCGAAATGCGTGGACGCGGCGATGTGCTGGTGGCTCGTGAGCTCCTTCGTCGTCAACCGGTGAGGGCCGCTGCCGGGGTCAAACATACTCGTGTGGCCGGTGAATTTCCGGACTCGTGGAAACAAGGCGCACAACAGGGCTAGGGCCCCGCTCCGCTCGTCTTTGGAATCATAGCGGTCGAGGGCTATGTCAATGACCGTTTTTTTCCCTTGTCCCGGTCATTGCCTTGAAACGTGAACACTTGTCCCGAATCATCGCGGGTGCTGCCCGTCAACAGGGCCTCGTGGCGGGCTACGAACTGGTGGAGGTCGGGGTAGAAGACGTTCATCACTTCGACCAGGAGGAAATCCACCGTGTTGACTTCGCCCTTTAGCAGGGGGGAGGCTGAAGGCGTTGGCGTAGCGCACCGCCAACCGGGGGGTCGGAAGACGGGGAAGCACGGCGTTTCGGAGCGCGCTGCTGATGCGTTAGCCTTCTGTGTCGGTGATTTTGCTGCCCACTTCAAGCAAGGCCTCGTCCACTCGTTTATAGCAGAAGTCCAGCAAGGCATCGGCTCGGGCTGGGGGCAGGCGCAGGGGCACCTGAATAATCTTCTCCAAGAAATTCTGACCTGCCAGCAACGTCCGGCTGCCTGCCTCGCCCTCGGTGTCAGAAGCGAAAACTTCTCCGATTGCCCGCGCCACCATTGCGTCGTCAAAGGCCAGCAAGTAGGCGGTCTGCTTGAAGTCGGCCGTGAGCTTCACCAAGCGGAAAACGGCTTGAATCTGCGTTTTCTCTAGGCGGTCAATGTCATCAATGATGACCACGACCCGCTTGCCCGACTCGACAATGAGTTGTTCGATGCGGGCACGCTGCTCATCAACCTCGGGCTGAGCCATTTTCAACAGGCCTTCTAGGCTCTTGCTGACGTCGGCGGATACCGGTCCCAGCGAGAGGGAGGGTATCAAGGGTACGACGTATGAACCGAATCCCTTAAGTGCCCGCTGCTTGTCATTAAGCAAGTTTTGGCCGATGATTGTGGCCAGTTCGCCAAAGAAGTTGACAAGGAGTTGGGTTTCGTCAGAGAAGCGCCACGGGTTGAAATTGAGGACAGCAACCGTGTCCGGGGCCTCGGCGAGGGACTGGCGAATGAAGTTGAGCACGGTGCTTTTGCCTTCACCCCATTTGCCGTACAGCCCAACGACGATGCTATCAGAGCTCTGGCGGGAAATCAGGGTTTCCGCAATGCGCTTGGCAAAGGGGGCTCGCTGGAAGTGGTCGTGATTGGGGTCGGTGAGTGGCCGGTCAGTAGCGCGGGCCGCACGTTCGAGGGGTTGAGGCATCTGGAATGGGGGAGCTAAGCGGGGCGTTAACGGCTCCCGGGAGGGTGTAGAGGAGGACGAAAGATGTGAGAAACCAACTCTTTCGAATCGGATTCTCACACATTGCTTGTTTAGGCGCTAAGCTTGGCTAGGTTCGGTTTCGTTGCTGTATCGAGCTACTAGGAGCCGTATCGCGCCGATATAGCGCTCGACTCTTTCTGACTCGTAGAAGGTTTCAAGGTATTCGGTGAAACCGCTCAACCATTCCTAGTTCACGGCAGCCAATCGGACCTCGACCATCCTCATGATATCCAAGTGGTCGGTTACATCATTAACAAGCCGACTTTCAAGCCCTGCCGGTACTTCCGCTGTGCTCGTGAGCTTGCCAGGATAGGTAGTCAGCATCCGCGCTAGGCCAGGCTCGGCGGTGACACCAGCGGGGGAATTCAGAGTATTCGTGGGGTGAAGGTATTGGTAGAACAGCGGGAGTGATGCCTTCACACCCAGGGGGCGGCTGCCGACAGAGGATGGCACAGAGTCGCCAAGCTGAGTAAGGGGATTCTGCCTGGTGTTTGCGTTGCCCCGGCGGCGGTGCGCTGCCTACCCTTTCCGGCGAACGCGGGGGACTCTTGCGCCGCTGGGAGTCAGGATGATGGTGTAGCTGATATGGCTTTCGCAGGTGGCCATTTCGTAGGTGAGGACCTGGGTGTAGGCGTTGGTGATGGCGGCGGCCTGGCAGATTTTTCGGTCCGCAAAGCGCTCAGCCAAGGCGCGCTGCACTGGCAGCGGCAGCGCGTCGGAGGCCACGTCGTAGCCCGTGGCCTGCACGGCCCCGTTCCGGTCGAACCGCACCAGGAGGTGGGCCTGGTTTTGCGTGTAGCTGGCCTGGTACCAGCCCTGGGTGCGCTTCCATTTCACGTTCCGGGCCAGCGGATACCGCTGTTGCAGGGCCATGAAGGGCAGCGGCGGCACGTGGGCCGACGGCATGACCTGGGCCTGTGCCGCCAGCCCCGGCCCGAGGGCTGCAGCCAGCACCAGGAGGGATTTCGGGAAAGAGCGCATGGGGGCGGCGGGAAAGGAAAGCGGGGAGGAGGGCCGCAAGGTGGCTTCGGGGACGGGCTGAGCCAAAAGTACCGGCCTCGCTACCCCCTGGAAATGCAAAAGCTCATCCTTTGGGGATGAGCTTTGTCAACTTCGGCCGGCGTCGCGCAGGCCCCAAATAAGTCATAAACCGCCCTACCAATGAGCCCGGCGCAGCTTCTCGGGTTCCAGCACGCGGATGGTGTTGGGGGGCAACTCAATCAGGCCTTCGTGCTTAAACTCGTTCAGGGTGCGGCTCAGGGACTCCGGGGCGGTGCCCAACATGGTGGCCAGTTCCGCGTTCAGCTGCTGGATTTGCTGCCGGCCCTGCACCTGCTCGGTTACTTCAGTGGCCACTACCGTGATGCCCGTGACCCGGCCGTCGGGTTCGCGCAGGGGGGCGGACACAAAATTCCAGTACACGGTGTCGCGCTGGCCGGCACGGTCAATAAACGAAGGCAGCTCGTGGGCCACGTTCGCTATCCCGGTGGTGAGTACCCCGTTCAGCAGCTCTTCAAAGCCCTGGCCAGCCGCCTCGGGCAGCAATTCAAACAAGGGCGTGCCCTAGGCCTGGGCCGGGGTGCGGCCCCACATGGCGCACACGGCCGGGTTTGCCCACTCCACTACGAAGCGGGGGCGCGGAACACGGCCACGGCCGCCGGAGCCTGCTCGAAAATGCGTTGCAGTTCCCCACGCCGACTCTCGGCTTCGGCGCGGGCGGCCCTCTCGCACGCCTGGCTTTTGCGCAAGGCCACTTCAACGGAGGTGCGGGGCTGGTCGGCCGTGTCGGTGAAGCTCACCAGCAGCCCGGTGCCCACGCGCCGGCCCGCCACCCGGAAGTAATTATCGTAGCCGTCGGACTGGTAGTTCACCTCGTACTAGCCCGGCTGCCCGGACAGAAACGTGTCGCGCAGAAAAGCAAAAGCCCCGTTGTCGAGCGAATCCGGAAACTGCTGTCGGTAGGTGTGCGCCAGGCCGGCAATCCGAGCATCCGCTGCGCCGAAGGGTTGAGAAAGGCGAAATCAAAATCCACCACCTCGCCGGCCGGGCTTAGTGCCGGGGTGTAAAGCACGACGCCGGTCAGCGATATATCCGTAAGGGCTTCCAGCAGCTCCTGCGGCGGAACGGTAGCGGGCGCAGGCAAGGGGTAAGGCATGAGTTGGAAGTTGGCTCAGAGCCAGCTTAAGGAGGGATGCCATTAAGCCGCGTGGCTTCGGACCGGGAGCCTGCTTGCTCTATGGGCCAGATACCATTCCGCTGGGGCGCGCTCAACTCGACGGCCGGCCTTCCAGCTTGGACTGCTGCTTGTCCTTTCCAACGGTGCACCACTTCAACGAAGATTTATCGCCCCTTTACGTGTTTCAACCTTACCCCAGTAGCTAAGCTTTATTATACTTCCAGTTCATCCGGACAGTGTTTGGCATGGCAATTCTCAGGGGCATTTCACTGGGCAGGCTTCGGGGTTGGGGCGCTGACTAAAGTTCTCCGCATCCATCTACGCGACCATGTTTCGGACGCTTTTGGCCGCTTCCGGCCTGCCTTGCGGCGCTCTAGCCACGTGGGTAATTTTAGCGGCCGTAAAAAGGGCGGAGCTGGAACTCTTGCCGGTGGCCACGCAGGCCCCAGCCATCCCGGTGACCAGCCCCGTTCGTCTCAGCAGAAGCCGTCAACCGGTGCCAGGTCCACCTTATAGCTGCTCCCCGCCGTTTTTCGACCACCGCCGGGCCACGTGCAGGTGCCGGAGCATGGCGCTTTTCTTGTGCTGATGCGCCTGCATGCGCTGCATGATATCGCCCAGAATGCGCACGGCATCGACCATGCGGGGGCCCTTGTTGAGCATCACGCACTCGGCCCGGTCACCCATGGCGGCATCCGTGATTTCGGCGCGCGACGGCCGCCCGCCCTGGGCCAGGCTCTCCAGCACCTGCGTGGCCCAGATGACGGGCACGTGGGCGGCTTCACAGAGCCAGAGCATCTCCTCTTGCACCTCGGCCATACGCTCGAAGCCGCATTCCACGGCCAGGTCGCCGCGGGCAATCATCACCCCGCAGCTGCCTGCCTCCATGGCGGCGAGCAGCAGGGCCGGCAGGTCGTCGAAGCCCCGCTTGGTTTCAATTTTGAGGACGATGGGCAAGTCGCGGTCCGTGAGCCGGGCCAGGTGCTGGTGGAGCAGCGCCACATCGGCGGGGGAATTGACGAAGGACAGCGCCACCAAATCGGCGTGCTGCGCAATGAAAGCCAAGTCCTGCAAGTCTTTGGCCGTGAGGGCCGGCAGGTCCAGCCGGGTGTCGGGCAGGTTGATGCCTTTGTCGTTGCGCAGCTTTTCGCCTTCGGCGTGGGCCTGGGTGATGCGCACGTGCAGGGTGCCGGCTTCCACGGCCTCCACCACGCCCCCGATTTTGCCGTCATCAAACCAGATTTGCTCGCCCGCCTTCACGCAAGCCAGTGCCTCGGGCAGCGTGCAGCCGATAATGGCGGAGCCATCGGCTGCTTCTAAGTCGGCCAGGGGCCGGGCCGTAACGCGTAGCGCATCGCCGGGGCGCAGCAGCAGAAACGACGGCTTCTCGGGGAGCTGCGCGACGGTGGCATCCGTTTTCGGCCCCCGAAAGGTGGTCTTCGGGGTGAGGTAAGCCGTTTGGCGCAGCTCGGCCCAGCAGCCGGCCGGGCTCACGCTCCGCACCGTCAGCTGCCGCTGGGCACCGCGCGCATCTACGAACGGCACGCGCGTGTCCGCCGTCAGTTCCCCGAGCCAGGTGGCCGGGAAGCTTAGGCTGGCCGCGGCGGCTGCCGGGGCGGGCTGCGGCTGCTCCTGCGAAGTCAGCCAGAGGCGGGCCGGGGCCAGCACCTGGCCGCTGGGGTCGCGCGTCGGCTTCACGCGCAGCACCGCTTGGCCGGGCGGCAGGCCCTGCGTGCGCAGTTTGGGCCCGGCCAGGTCCATGCTCACGCGGCAGGTTTTGCCCAGCTCCTGCTCGGCCTGGCGCAGGTGGGCCATCATTTGGGTCCAGGCCGCCTCGTCGTCGTGGGCGCAGTTGATGCGCATGCAGTCCATGCCTTGTTGCAGCAGGTCGCGAACCAACTCGTAGCTGGTGGCGGCTTCGCTGGGCATGGTCACCATGATGCGCACGTCGCGGGTGGGCGGGGCCGCGCCCAGGCAGGCGTCGCTGTGCTCCGCCAGCAGGCGGGGGCCGTCGGCAAAGTCCGGGGCCAGCTCGTCCGCGAGGGCAGGGGCCGCTTCGTCGGGGTTGGCCAAGGCCTGCACCGCCGCGAGCACGGCGTCCACGGTGGCCAGGGCGTGGGCTTCGGCCCGGCCCAGGGAGGACAGCCCCAGCACGGCCAGCCGGCTTTGCAGGCCGCGTCGGTCGTGCTGGCGCAGGGCCAGGTAGTGCAGCAGGTTGCGGGCACTCCGCTCGAAGTTGGGGTGCACGGCTTGCAGCTGGTCAGCCGACTGCCCGGCCAGGTCCACCATGTTGGCGCGCAGGGCAGTTAGCTCGGTCAGAAGCCCCGCCAGCTCGGGGGCATGTTGGGTAGCGTACGGGGTGGTAAGAACGAGTTCGGGCATGACAAGTGATGGTTGCGGCTACCAGCAGTAGGTTGGCCAGGCGAGGGGGGTGGCAGTGATAGCGGCGGCTACTGCCAGGCAAATGAGCCGACATGCAGCGTGCCCGCCACTGGGCAGCAGGACCACGCGGGTCCGATGCTGCAAGCCATTGGCGGGCACGATGGGTGGACGAAGCGGGAAAACCTACAGGTCGTTCAACAGCTTCACAATTTGGCGCTTGCGCTTGCCTAGCTTGGCTTGCAGGCGGCTCACCAGTTCGTGGCCTTTGCCTTCCACGTAAGTCAGGTCGTCCTCGGTGAGGTGAGTGTAGGCCTCCTGCAGCTTGCCTTTGAGTTGGTTCCAGTCGCCTTTAAGGCGCAGGCGCTGGTCCGTGCGGAAGTTGCGGAAATGCTCGCGGCGCTCAACGCCTTTCTTAGAATAGAGCAGGATTCCGACTACCGCGCCTACACCGGCGCCGGCCAGGGCAGTGAGCAATACTTTGCCGGTAGATTTTTTTGGGGTTTCGTAGGTCATGGTGAGGGGATTAAACAGTGGTAATGAAGCCGCAGGCCAAGCTCGGCGCTGCGCGTTTGGGGTTTAGCAAAGGTTGTGTCCTCATCCACTGCGCTGCATTGACGTTTGTCCTTCTTAAGGATGACATTCGTCAAGCCCCGTGAAGCAATGAATGGCAGGGAGGGTAACGCTCAGGGCCTGACCCTGCGTGCTTACCGCCCCTCCGGTGGCTGCCTATTGCTCCTGCCAGGTCGGGATGCGGTCATTGGCGATGAAATCCATCACCAGGCCCAACAGCTGAGGCCGGGGGTAGGGGCGAGTCAGCAGCCCCAGGTTATTCGGGGCGGCTTCGCCGAGCAGGGTGCGCAGGTCGTGGGGCTGGGCGTGCCGGAAGCCCATGGACCAGGCGGCGAAGCTGCGCTGGGGCCACGACCCTTCGCCGAGCACCTGGCAGTGGTGGTGGCGCGCATCCGACAGGATGCCGTGGTAATAGAGGTGCCGGACGGTGGCCCGGGCTCCTTCCAGCACTTGCAGGAACCGGCCTTCGGGCGTGTGCAGCAGCACGCCGGTGATGTCGTGCCGCTGGTTATAGATGCGGCACTGGTGGAGCAGGCCGTCGAGGGCGGCCGCGTCCATTGGCGCCATCCACTGGCTCTGATAAATAAGGTGGTACGGTTGCATGCAGAATAAGAGGAAGAGTCGTAAGCAGTTGGCAGCGGGGCTTACAGTTCGTGCGGCGCGGACTGGTGACGGGCCCAGGCATCGAAGCTGGCCGCGGTGGCATCGGCGATGTTGGTGAGGGCCTCGCGGGTCAGGTAGGCCTGGTGGCCGGTGAGCAGCACGTTGGGGTAAGTGAGCAGCTGGGCGTAGGTGGCATCGCGCAGCGGCTCGGTGCTGTGGTTGCCGAAGAAGAGGCCTTTTTCGTGCTCGTACACGTCGAGCCCGAGGTAGCCGAGCTGGCCCGAATCGAGGGCGCGCAGGGCGGCGGCGGTGTCGAGCACGCCGCCGCGCCCGGTGTTCACCAGCAGCACGCCGCGCTTCATCTGGCCCAGCACTTGGTCGTCGAGCAGGTGCTGCGTTTGCGCGGTAAGCGGCGTGTGGACGCTGATGATGTCGGCCTGGGCGCAGAGTTCGGGCAGGGTCACGTAGCGCAGGCCGTACTGCGCGCTCAGCTCGGGGTTGGGCTGCACGTCCACGCCCAGCAGCTGGCAGCCGAAGCCGTGCAGAATGCGCGCCACCACGGCCCCGATGCGCCCCACGCCCACGATGCCCACGGTCTTGCCGTGCAGGTCGAAGCCAATGAGCTGGTCGAGGCGGAAGTCGTTGGCCCGCAGCTGCTGGTCGGCCTGGCGCAGGTGCCGGCACAGGGCCAGCATCAGGGTCACGGCGTGCTCGGCAATGGCGTAGGGCGAGTACTCGGGCACATTGGCCACGCGCAGACCCAGGCGATGAGCGGCAGCAAGGTCCACGTTGTCGGTGCCGGCAGCCCGCACTGCTACGGCGCGCACCCCGTGGGCGTGCAGCTGCTCAAGTATCGGGGCTGAAATGTCATCGGGGGAGAACACGCACACGGCTTCCGAACCCAGGGCCAGGGCCACGGTGCCGGGGTTGAGGCTGACTTCAAGAAACCGCAGCTCGTGGCGGCCGGCGTTGGCCTTTTCCAAAAAGGGGCGCTCGAAGGCCAGGGTGCTAAAGACGGTAACTATCATGGTAAGCAGGCGGAAAATAAAGGCGGCTGGCCCGGAATCAGGCTCCGCAAGGTTCCGTCGCCGCAGGCCCACGCACCATGACGTTCGTTATGGGATTGGCCGATTTTCATCAACCCGGCCCACTGAATTAGCCAGCTTATTTTCCGGGATTTTCCGAGGCCCGCCGGCAAGGCTTTTTAATCAGGAGGGCTGATGCTATATATCAGGAGGTGACAAGCTGGACCTCGCCCGGGGCATTCAGGACGCCGACGTCGTCATCTCTTCGGTGTCGGCGGCGCCCATCATCACGCCGCTGCTCCTCGATAGCCAAGCCGTGCTCAGCCACAAATACTTCGTGGACCAGTCCATGCCCCACAGCATTGCCGCCGCCATCGAAACAGTGCCGGGCGTGCTGCTGTACTCCCTCGATGGTATCCAAAGCAAAGCCTCTGCGGCCCTGGAGCGCCGGCTGGCGGCCGTGCCGCAGGTGCGGGTCATCATCGCCGAAAGCATGGCTGGCCTGCACGACTGGAGCGAGGAGATGGAGGTTTCGCCCACCCTTCAGAATCTGAAAAACGCCCTGGAGCAGCTGCGGCAGGACGAAATGAAGCGCTTCGGCAAGCGGATGTCTCCCGCCGAAGCTGTGATGGTGGACGAAATAATCAGGTCCCTGATGCAAAAGCTGCTCAAGCAGCCCGTGCTGCAACTCAAAGCTGCCTGCAAGCGGGGCGAGCCCGGTCAGCTGGTGGAGCTCCTCAGCGAGCTGTTCGATTTAGAGCGCCAGCCGGCTGACGTAGGGCAAATCAGTGAAATAACGTCACGCTTCGGCTGCGCGCCGTCAGATGGGCCTAGTCGGGTCGAAAACGCCTTCCAAACCGACTAGGCCCGAATCTTTAGGCGCTGCAAGGCTGGCGCAGGTCCATGAAAATGAGGCGCCAGCGCCCACCGGCTCCGGCCGACTTGGCGAAGTGAAACCGGAAGCCCGTGCGGGTTTGCAGCACCGAACGCACGGTGCGGCCCTGGGCGGCCTTGCCCTGCGCTGCAGTGGCGCCCTTCACGGTGGCGCTCGGCCAGAAGTCGAGGGCGCGAAACGCGGTGGCGGGGCCGGAGAAGCACCCCTGCTGGGCAAAGCCTGCGTTCTGCTTGGTTTGCAGGGCGCAGTCAGCTGCGGGCAGCTGCTTTAAAACCTGTAGCTGCGGGCAGGTCATCAGTTGTTTATCCAGCGAAAACAAGAGACGGTTTTGGTCGGCGCGGCGAAAAGCCCCGGCTTCCACCACCCGCGTCACCAGCGGCAGCGCGCCGGGCTGCTCCAGAATCCAGAGGCCAAATTCTGGGTCGATGAGTTGGTTGAGCACCTGGGCATCGTGGCCGCGCAGGGCGCCTTCCAGCAGCAGCCAGGCCCCGGCCACCGACGTGTCGGTGGGCATCACCGCGTTTTCGGTGCGCGCGGCAGCCGAGTCCGGCTTGGGAGCGGTGGCGGGCAGGGCTTGCACCGAGGCTGGGGCGGCCGTCTCGCCGGGCATGCCGTTGGGGTTTTTGGTGTTGCAGGCTGCCAGCAACAAGGCAAGTGCAGCAGCGAAGAGGCAAGAGGGGAGGCGCATAAGAAAAGAGGGAATGGAGGTTGGAAAGGCGCCGCGGGTTTATTCAGGTGGACAATTGGAAAAACCAGAACGTCATGTAATAGAACGTCATGCTGAGCGCAGCCGAACCGAAGGTCGCCGTAGGCAAGCATCTGGCCCGCTTCGTCCGCAATAGCTGCAAATCGTCCGTCATGCTGAGCCTGCGAAGCATCTTGTCACGCCTCAACGACTTGGTCAGCGGTGATAAGGTGCTTCGCAGGCTCAGCATGACAGCCGGCGCGGTAAAGATGCTTGCCTACGGCGACCTTCGGTTCGGCTGCGCCCAGCATGACGTTTGTTGTGCAGCGTTCTGTTAGGCGACGTTCTTTTTAAATAAGCCCTAGGCCACTACTTCGGACACAGGCGCCCACTCGATGCCCTGGCGCAGCCACTGCTGCGTGGCGGCTTCCGGGGAGCCGGGCTCGACGGCGTAGTTGTAGTGCCATTCGGCCTGAGGCGGCAGGCTCATGAGGATGCTTTCGGTGCGGCCGCCGGTTTCGAGGCCGAAGCGGGTGCCGCGGTCTATGGCCAGGTTGAATTCGGCGTAGCGGCTGCGGCGCACCTGCTGCCATTGTTTCTCGCGTTCCGTGAACGGCAGGTCCTGGTTTTGGCGCATGATGGCGGCGTAGGCTCGGCCGTACACCTCGCCCACGTCCTGCACGAAAGCGAACAGCTCCTCGAACGAGCCGTCCTGGCCCACGGTGAGTCGGTCGAAAAAGATGCCGCCGACGCCGCGGGTCTCCTGCCGGTGGGGCAGGTAGAAATACTCGTCGGCCCACTTCTTGAAGCGCGGGTAGTAGCTGGGGTCGTGGCGGTCGCACACGGCCCGAATCTGCTCGTGGAACCAGCGAGCCTGCGCTTCGTCGACGTAAATCGGGGTCAGGTCGAGCCCGCCGCCGAACCATGCTTCGCCGTTGCCGGCCTCGAAGTAGCGCACGTTCATGTGCGAAATGGGCACCATGGGGCTGCGCGGGTGCTGCACCACGCTCACGCCGGTGGCGAAGTAGCGGCGGTCGGGCAGGAGCAGGGATTGGGCGGCTTGCTCCGTGAGCCCGCCCCACACGGCCGAGAAGGCGACGCCGCCTTTTTCCAGTATGTCGCCCTGCAGCAGCACCCGCGTGCGGCCGCCCCCGCCGCCGGCGTGTTCCCAGGGCGTCTCAGTGAACTTCACGCCGCTGCCGTCGGCTAGCTCCAGCCGGTAGCAAAGCCAGTCCTGAAAGCTGCGCATCCAGTTTTCCACGCGGGTGCGGGGCGGGGCAATCATTTCATTAGCGGTAGTCATATCAGTAGTAGAGTTAAGAGTGAGTCGGGCTTCGCTTAGGGCCAGTGCCGGTACCGGACTGCGCCTCTGTTTCAGGCCCAAACAACGGCGCGGTAGGCGGCGAGTCGGGCGGCGGCGGCTTCCTGCGCCAACCGTTCGTGGCAGTGTTCGCAGCAGGTGTCCGCCGCCGGTTGCTCGGTGGCCCGCAGCACCAGCACCGGGATTTGGGTGTGGTAGGCCTGCGTTTGGGTGTAGCACAGGTCGAAGTAGCGCAGCAGCTGCGCCGTATCGGTCGGGGCAATAATGAGCAACTGGGCCTGGGTACGGGCGCAGTACTCGCTCACGCCTTCGAGCGGGGCCTCGTCTTCCACCAGGTGCTCGGTGATGGTGGGCCAAGTGAGCTGAGACGCGGCCCGGCCCAGGGCCTGCTTGAGCTGCCGCCGACGGGCGCGGGCCGCGTGCGGGTAGAACTGCACCAAATCCAGCGGCGCGGGAAAGGCACTGGCCAGGCCCGAAAGCCGGGGCAGCAGATGCAGATTCAGTGCATCAAAATCGGCGGAGAAAACCAAGCGGTTGGGCAAGGACCGCCGCCCGGCCGGCACCACCAGCACCGGGCAGCTGACCAGCGCCGTGATAGTGGCCGCATGGTTGCCGGGCGCTACTTCCTGGCCGCAGTCGATGTGCTCGAGGCCCATTACCATTAGGTCGGCCGCGCAGGCAGTGGCTTCGGCCTGCACGTGGTCGTGCAGGCAGCCAGCCAGCACCCGGTAGCGGTACTGGATGCGGCGGCCGTTTTGGCGGGTGAGCTGCTGGTAGCGCAGGCGTTCCACCAGCCCGCGTAGGCGCTGCTCCTGCGCCAGCAACGCAGTGGCCGGCTCACCCGCCGCGGCATTGAGCTGGTGGCAATACAGCAGCACCACTTCGGCCGGCCAGCGCACGGCCAGCTTGTTGGCGTAGGCCAGGGTGTGCTCGGCGGAGGCGGTGTGGTCGATGGGAACAAGGATAGTTTTCATGGGCAAAGGCGGGCAGAAGGCCAAAGAATGGGTGATTGCGAAGGGTTGATGAGTTAGTGGCAGTCGTGCACCGTGGCCGGATAGGCGGCGGTGGTTTTGGCAGCGGCAGGCCCCAGTTGCGGGCTCAGGTAGGGAATGCCCAGCCCCAGGCCGCGCACGATGAAGAGCACCGCCAGCACCGAGGCCGCGTAGGGCACGGCCTGCCGCATGCGGGTGCGCCAGGCCAGGGGCACCAGCCGCCCGCTCAGCGACAGCCCGAACATGAGCGGCAGCGTGCCCAGGCCGAAGCAGGCCATGTAAGCCGCCGCGCCCCACACGCCCGACGCGCTCAGCGCCCCGGCCAGGGCCAGGTACACCAGGCCGCAGGGCAGCAGGCCGTTGAGCAGGCCAGTAGCATACAGGGCGGGCAGCGTGGGCTGTTGAAACAAGCGGCCCAGCGTGTTTTTCACCCAGGCCAGCGGCCGGGTCAGCCCGAGCCAGCCGGCTAGGCGGCTGGTGTAGCGCTCCGGCACCGCCACCAGCAGCAGAATCAGCACGCCCGAGGCAATGGACAAGCCCTGCTGCACCCCGGCCAGGCGCAGCCCCTGGCCCACCAGGCCGGCCGCTGCCCCCAGCGTGGCGTAGGTTGTGATTCGGCCCAGGTTGTAGAGCAGGCGGCCACCGCCGTAGCGCAGCGACGACGTCGCCTTATCCATGCCGCCGGGCAGCGCCAGGGCAATGGCCCCGCACATGCCCACGCAGTGGAAGCTGCCCAGCAACCCAAACAGGAATCCGGCCCAGAGCATGGTTTAATTAAGCGTAAGGTCTTGTTCGAGGAAGTAGGCCTGCCCGCCCACCGTAAAATCCAGCTGGACGCGCCACAAGCCGGGCGCCATTTTGCTGGTATTAACAACCTGCCGCCGGTCGGCTGCTGGCTGCAGTGGCAGCTTGAAATCCAGAGCTTTATCGGAGGGGCGGAAGAAATGAACCTGGCCCTGCACCGTTTGCCCAGCCAGAGCGGCCGGCAGCTCCAGCGTCAGGCGCCGACTGGCAGCCTCGTGGCGCAGCTGCACCGGAGTGGCCAGGGCGGCCGTCCGGGCCACTGCGTCCATGCGCTGCTGGTGGGCCAGCTCCTGCTGGTAGTAGTCGGCGCTGACCAGGTTCACATCAGTCTGCATGGCCTGGTAGACCATGGAGCCGATATAGGCAGCAAACAGCACGAAGACGGCGACGATGGCATAAGGCCAAGGGCTGCGTTTGGGAGGGAAAATGGCCGGGTTGGACATCAGTTTATTAAATTTTAGAACGGTCATATTGAGTATTGAGCGCAGCCGACGGAACCTCACCCCCGGCCCTGCCGGGTACGACCCCTCTCCAAAAGAGAGGGGAGCCTGACGCCCGCGCCGGACCGGTTCCCCCTCTTTTTTGGAGAGGGGGTCAGGGGGTGAGGTTCCGTCGGCTGCGCTTAGTATGACCGCCTTTTGTGCAAAAGACATATTGCATTATGAGGCGCGCCAGCTACTGCGACGGCCCCAGAAACTTGGTGCTGGTTTCCGAAATCAGTTCGCCACCGCTGAACAGGCCGATGCGGATTTTCTGGTTGGTGCGGTGCAGGGCCGTGCGGGGCAATTCAGCGAAAAAGACACCTTCGGTTATGCCCTGCGCGGGTAGCTTCAGGCCAGTGGTGCCGATGAGGGAAATTTGGCCTTGCGCCGGTTCGAGGATGCGCAGGGTGATGGGGTAGCGGCGGTTGGTCTTGTTGATGACCGAGATGTTGTAGAGGTTGGTGATGGTGCCGTGGTCGGTTTTCTGGTAGAGCTGCCCGGGGGTGCGCAACACGGTGGCTTCCACGTTGGAGCGCGACACGAGCAGGCCCGTGAGCACGGCCAGCAGCAGCACGAGCCCGCCCGAGAGTGCCTTCACGCGGCCCGTAAACCGGAACTTGGTGCCGTTGGCAATGCCGTTTTCCGAAGCGTGGCGAATGAGGCCCTGCGGCAGCTTCACTAGGTCCATGATGGAGTTGCAGGCGTCGATGCAGGCTGTGCAGTTGGTGCACTCCATTTGGGTGGCACCGTTGCGGATGTCGATGCCCGTGGGGCAGACTTGCACGCACTGGTGGCAGTCGATGCAGTCGCCTTCGGTACGCACCTTGTTTTTGTGCAGCTTCTCGCGCGGCTCGCCCCGCTTGTAATCGTAGGCCACCACCAGGCTGTCCTGGTCGAGCAGCACGCCCTGCAGGCGGCCGTAGGGGCACACAATGGTGCAGACCTGCTCCCGAAACCGCGCAAACACCGCGTAGAACACGCCCGTGAAAACCACCATGGCCGCCAGCCCGCCCAGGTGGGCCGTCAGCGGGTCGGTGATGATGGCCACCAGTTCATCCGAGCCGATGATGTAGGCCAGGAAGGTGTTGGCAATGAAAAACGAGACGGCCAGAAACAGGGCGTGCTTGGTGGTTTTGCGCCAGAGTTTGTCCCAGTCCAACTCGCGCCGGTCGAGCGCCTTTTGCTGGGGCGCGTCGCCCTCCAGCCAGTACTCGATGCGGCGGAAAACCATTTCCAGGAAGATGGTCTGCGGGCACACCCAGCCGCAGAACACGCGCCCGTACACCACCGTGAACAGGATGATGAACACCAAAAACGTGAGCGACGCCAGCAGCAGAATGAAGAAGTCCTGGGGCCAGAATATTTGGCCCAAGATGATGAACTTCCGGGCCGGCAGGTTCAGCATCAGCAGCGGCAGGCCATTGAGCCGCAGCCAGGGCCCGGCAAAGAGCACGGCCAGGAACCCGTAGCTCAGCCATTTGCGGGCGCGGTAGAGCCGGCCGGCGGGTTTCTTGGGGTAGAGCCACACCCGCTTACCCGCCGCATCCACCGTGGAGATGGAGTCGCGGTACGCGTCGTCGGGCTTGAATTGGGTGGAGGCCATGATGGGAAGATGTTAGGGGAACGTGCTGACGGAGAACCTCACCCCCCGGCCCCCTCTCCAAAAGAGAGGGGGAGCCAGACGAAGGCAGTATCCAGTTCGAATGCGAACGTTTTTCTTTTCAAGAGCTGCCGAGGCTCCCCTCTCCGCGGGAGAGGGGTCGGGGGTGAGGTGCCAGCGCTAGAGCCCGGCCACCGGCTTTCCGCCAGGAACTTCTTTTTCGCCCTGGGGCGGCTTGGCATTCGCGGGATTTGAACCTTGCAAACTCAGCGCGTAGGACGTGACCTGCAGAATCTGCTTGCCCGAGAGCTTGCCTTTCCAGGCCACCATGCCTTTGCTCGGAATGCCGTACTTGATGGTTTTGTACACGTGGTTCACCTCGCCGCCGTGCAGCCAGTATTCGTCGGTCAGGTTGGGGCCGACTTTGCCCTCGGCGTTGGCCCCGTGGCAGGGGGCGCAGTTGGTGGTGTAGATGGACTTGCCTTCGCCCAGGTCGGCCGCGGTGGTCAGGGCCAGGTAGGTGGTGAGTTTGGTGGGGTCGTCGGAACCAGCCGAGACGAGCAGGGCCGCCTGACGCATCTCGGTTTCGTACTCAGCCACTTGCAACTGGCCTTTCGTGGTAAGGTGGTAGTAGCCCACGTAGACGAAAGCAAACACGATGGTGAAGCCAAACCCGTACTTCCACCACGGCGGCAAGTCGTTGTCGAACTCGTGGATGCCGTCGTAGTCGTGGTCGAGCATCTCGTCCTTGTACTCGCCGCGCACCAGCGTCGCGTCGCCCACCAGCAGGCCCAGCACCTTGCCGCTCCAGGTGTTGTGCACCGTGGGCAGGTCGTAGAGCTGGCGAAGCTGCGGCTTCATCTGCACCACGATGGTGATGCCCACCAGCAGCAGCGCGCCCAGCAGCAGCCCCAGCAACCCCATTAATAGCCAGAACAGCACTTCCTGCTCGCTCATGCCGGCGGCTTTAGCTGGCGCGGTGGCTTCCGGGGTTTGGGCGCGGGCCACGCCGCGCAGCACCAGGCCGGCCGCAGTCAGCAACGCTAATCGGATGGGTTTCATGGGCGCTAACATGAGGGGTTGGAGTTAGGCGTCAGTGGCTCGTCTTCCAGCAGGGGCAGCATGCTCATGGCGTTGATGTGCTGGCGGTTGGCAACCAGCACGTACACCAGCAGGGCCAGGAAAAAGAGAAAGAAGATGACGAAGGAGATGAGCGGGTAAATCGAAATGCCCGTGATGGACTGCAGAACTTCTTTGTACATGGTGAGGAGGTTGTAGCGTGGACTCTGCGAGTCCGCGTATGGTGGGTTGCGGGAGTTTCGTTCACGCGCGGACTCGCAGAGTCCACGCTACTGCGCGGCGGCTTCGGCAGAGGCCGCGGCCTGCTCGGGCTTCACTTTGATGTCGGTGCCCAGGCGCTGGAGGTAGGCAATCAAGGCCACGATTTCCCGGTCGGATTTCACCTCGATATCTTCCTTCTTCAGGTCGGCCACAATGCCCTGGGCTTGCTTTTGCGCGTCGGCCACGGCTTGTTGGTCGTAGCCGGCGGGGTAGGGGGTGCCCAACTGTTGGAGCACCCGGATTTTAGCCGGCAGGTCCGTGTAGTCGATTTCGTTGTCGAGCAGCCACGGGTAGGGCGGCATGATGGAGCCGGGCGACATGCTGGTGGGGTCCATCATGTGGTTGTAGTGCCAGGAGTGCGGGTATTTGCCGCCCAGGCGGTGCAAGTCGGGCCCGGTGCGCTTGCTGCCCCAGAGGAAGGGCCGGTCATATACAAACTCACCGGCCTTGCTGTACTCGCCGTAGCGCTCGGTTTCGGAGCGGAAGGGCCGCACCATCTGGGTGTGGCAGTTCGAGCAGCCTTCCTTGATGTAGAGGTCGCGGCCCTGCAATTCCAGCGAGGTGTAAGGCTTCACCGAGGCGATGGTGGGCACGTTGCTCTTCACCAAGAACATCGGCACCATCTCGATAATGCCGCCAATGAGGATGGCCACTGTAGCGCCCACGGCTAACTGAAAGGGGCGGCGCTCAATCCAGCGGTGCCAGTGGCCACCGGTGGCGTGCGGGTCCTCGGCGGCGGGTAGGAGGGCGGGCGCTTCGGCTTTTTCGTTGACTAGCAGCGTACCGCTTTTGGCCGTTTTGTACAGGTTGTACATCATCAGGAACACGCCGCTCAGGTAGAGCACCCCGCCGATGCCGCGCAGGTAGTACATGGGCACGAGCTGCAGCACGGTTTCCAGGAAATTGGGGTATTGCAGCATGCCCTCGGCGTTGAACTGCTTCCACATCAGCCCCTGCGTGAAGCCCGACCAGTACATCGGAATGGCGTAGAACAGGATGCCGAAGGTGCCCAGCCAGAAGTGGGTGTTGGCCAGTTTAGTGGAGTGCAGCGGCGTTTTGTAGAGGCGCGGCCAGAGCCAGTAGAGCATGCCGAAGGTCAGGAAGCCGTTCCAGCCCAGGGCCCCTACGTGCACGTGGGCTACAATCCAGTCGGTAAAGTGGGCCAGGGCATTCACGTTCTTCAAAGCCAGCATGGGGCCTTCGAAGGTGGCCATACCGTAGGCCGTAATGGCTACGACGAAGAACTTGAGCACGGGCTCGGTGCGCACCTTGTCCCAGGCGCCGCGCAGGGTCAGCAGGCCGTTAATCATGCCGCCCCAGCTCGGTGCAATCAGCATGATGCTGAAGGCCACGCCCAGGCTTTGGGCCCAGTCGGGCAGGGCGGTGTAGAGCAGATGGTGGGGGCCGGCCCAGATGTAAATGAAAATCAGCGACCAGAAGTGAATGATGCTCAGACGGTAGGAGTACACCGGCCGCTCTGCTGCCTTGGGCAGGAAGTAGTACATCATGCCCAGGTAGGGCGTGGTCAGGAAGAAGGCCACGGCGTTGTGGCCGTACCACCACTGCACCAGCGCGTCCTGCACGCCGGCGTAGGCCGAATAGCTTTTCATGAAGCTCACCGGCAGAGCCGCCGAGTTTACAATGTGCAGCACGGCTACGGTGAGGAAGGTGGCGATGTAGAACCAGATACCCACGTACAGGTGCCGCTCGCGCCGCCGGGCAATGGTGCCGAACATGTTCCAGCCAAACACCACCCACACTAGCGTGATGGCAATGTCGATGGGCCACTCCAGCTCGGCATATTCCTTGGAAGTGGTCAGGCCCAGCGGCAGCGAAATCACTGCCGAAACGATGATGAGCTGCCAGCCCCAGAAGTGCACCTTGCTGAGCACATCGGAGAACATGCGCGTCTTGCACAGGCGCTGCAGCGAGTAGTACACCCCCGTGAAAATGCCGTTGCCTACAAAGGCGAAAATCACGGCGTTGGTGTGCAGCGGCCGGATGCGGCCGAAGGTGGTGTAAGCGTTGCCCAGGTTCACCTCGGGCCGGGCCAGCTGAAAGGCGGCCAGCACCCCGACCAGCATCCCAATAATTCCCCAGATGACGGTGGCAATGCCAAAGTCGCGGACAATCTTGTTGTCGTAGAAGAAGGTTTCAATCCCCCGCGCGGGCGGCGGGGCCACCAGGAGCGGCTGCGTCCCAGTAGTGGGTAATTCTAGTTCAGCTTGCATGGCCTGAGAAGAGTGTTTTAACTGCTTCAAAGGTCCCCCAAGGGCATATCTGAAAAGATGACGAACGTCAGCCGCGCGGCTGATTGATGTCAGGTGACTGGGTCTCTTTATGAGCCTTTGGTTTCGGTATCGTCCGTTTCATCGAACAGCATCCGCACGGCGGGCGTGTAAGTGTCCTCGTACTGGCCCGAGCGCACGGCCCACAGAAAGGCACCGAGAAAAAGCAGCGCGACTATCAGGCTGATGCCGATAAGCAGGAAAATAATGGTCATGTCAGGGTTATTTTAAAGCTGGCGGCGGTGGGCGGCGTAGCGCACAAGCAGGGTGGCAAACGCCATCACGCTGAGCGAGCTGATGGGCATGAGGATGGCCGAGGCAATGGGCGTGAGCAGGCCCTGCACCGCCAAACTCAGGCCAATGCCGTTGTAGCAGAAGGAGAGCCCGAAGGTGGCCAGCACGATGAAGCGGCAGTCGCGGGCGAAGCGCAGAATGGTGGCCAGCCGGCCGAAACTGCTGGCTTCCAGAATGGCATCGCAGGCGGGGGAAAAGTTGGTGAGCGTCTCGGTGAGGGCAATGCCGACGTCGGCCCGTTGCAGGGCGCCGGCGTCGTTGAGGCCATCACCCACCATCACCACCCGCCGGCCCTGCTGCTGCAGCGCTTCTACAAAGGCTAGCTTTTCGAGCGGCGACTGCTGAAACCGCAGCTCTGCTTCGGCCCCGAACAGTTGGCGCAGTCGGATGATGTCCGCGTCGTTATCGCCCGTAAGCAGCGCCAGGCGGTAGCGCTGGCCGAGGTTCTTCAGTAGCGTCGGCAGGTTCTCGCGGTAATCACTTTGGATGGCATAGTGCCCGCAGGGCTGTCCATCTAGGGCAACGTACACTTTGGAGCTACGTTCTTCCGAAGCTTCGCTGGGGACATCAGCACCAATAAAAGCAGCTGAGCCCACGCGGACCGACGTGCCCGCAACCACACCGCTAATGCCCTGGCCGGGGATTTCAGTGTACTCGTCAATTCTAAAAGCAGAAGGCCCCAAATGCAGCGCTAGCCGCTGGCTCAGTGGGTGCGTGGATTGCCCGACGAGTGCCGCCACACGTTGCGCATCCTCACTGGATAGGGCCGGGCCGCAGAAGCTGACAACGGCGCGATGGGCGTCGGTGAGCGTACCGGTTTTGTCAAAGACCAGCGTATCGGCCCGGCTCAGGGTTTCGATGACGGCGGCATTTTTCAGGTAGAGCTGGCGGCGGCCCAGCACCCGCAGCGCGGCGCCCATGGCGAAGGGCGTGGCCAGCGACAGCGCGCAAGGGCAGGCAATAATCAGCACCGATGTAAAGGCGCGCAAAGCCATCTGCGGGTCCTTGGGGTACCAGTACAGCACCGAGCCGATGGCCAGCGTCAGCGTCAGGGCCACGAAGTATCGGCCGACGTGGTTGGCGTAGGTTTCGAGGGTGGGCCGGGCTTCCTTTTCGAACGCGGGGTTGTTCCAGAGCTGGGTGAGGTAGCCCTGCGACACTTCGCGCACCACCTCCAGCTCCACGGATTCGCCCACCTGCCGCCCGCCCGCATACACCACCTCGCCCACGGCCTTGGCCACGGGCACGCTCTCGCCCGACACGAAGCTGTAGTCAATCAAACCCACCCCACGCAGTAGCACGGCATCGGCCGGAATAATTTCCTGGTGCCGTACCCGGATTCGCTGGCCGGCCTGCAGCTCCTTCACCGACACCGACTGCTCGCCGGCTTTGGTAAGCAGCGTGACAGCCACCGGAAAGTAGGAGGTGAAGTCGCGGTCGAAGCGCAGGGCGTCGTAGCTGTGCTGCTGCACCCATTTGCCGATGAGCATGAAGAAGACCAAACCCGTGAACGAGTCGAAGTAACCCGGCCCGCGCTGCGTTAGCACGTCGAACACGCTGGTCACAAACAGGGCCGTGAGACCGAGGCTGATGGGAAAATCAAGGTTGATGTAGCGCTGCCGCAGCCCCTGCCAGGCCGATTGGTAGAAGCTGCGCGCACTTACCAGCAGTACCGGCAAGGCCAGCAGCAAGCTCAAGCCGCCAAAAAACCGCCCGAAGGCAGTGTGCAGCCCCTCAGTAAAGGAAAAGTAGTCGGGAAAGGCCAGCAGCATCACGTTGCCGAAGCCGAAGGCCGCCACGCCCAGCTGGTAGTACAGCGTGCGGCTGGCGGCGTGGGGCTGGGCGCCCAGTTCGGCCAGCGTAATCTGGGGCTCGTAGTTGATGGCGGCCAGCAAGGTCACTACTTCTTTCAGGCTGGTGGTGGCCGGCTGGTAGCTTACCGTCAGCTCTTTGCGCAGAAAATTCACCCGCGACTCCCGGATGCCCGCGTTCAGCTTGAATAGGTTCTCCAGCAGCCAGATGCAGGAGGCGCAGTGCATCTGCGGGATGGTGAGCGTGAGCCTGGCCAGGGTAGGGGAGCGGAAGGCGAGCAGCTGGCTTTGCACCGATTCCAGGTCGAGGTAGTCGAAGCGGCCGGGCAGCTCCACCGTTTTTACGCGCTGGCCGGGCTGTTCGTCGAGGCGGTAGTAGGTGCACAGGTTACTGGCGTCCAGCAGTTCGTACACGGCCTTGCAGCCCTGGCAGCAGAAATGCAGCTCGGGCTGGCCGCTTAGCGCAATGGGCTCGTCGGGGCAGTCATCGCCGCAGTGAGTGCAGGCAACGCGGGTGGTAGTTTCGGGAGCAGCGGTGGTGGTCACGGGCGGGCAGGGGGTTGGCAGCCTCAAAGCTCCGGTTTGCGGCTTGGCGAAAAACTGATGAACGTCAGTCTCTCGGATGATTCATTTCAGCCCCGCTAATGTTCCAAAGCCGCATCTTTGAACTGGCGTTGCGCAAAGCCAACCCGCAGCTTCTTTAATAATCATGACCAACTCCCTGCCCGACATCACTTCCGAGGCTGACATCCGGCTGCTCGTCGATGGGTTTTATGCCAAAGTTGTGGATGATGCGCTGCTGGGCCCGATTTTCAACGACTTCGCCCACGTCGACTGGCCCCACCACCTGCCCGTGATGTACGATTTCTGGAGCAGCCTGCTGCTGGGCACCACGCGCTACCACGGCCGGCCCTTTCCCAAGCACCTGCCGCTGCCCATCGGGGCTGACCACTTTCAGCGCTGGCTGGCCTTGTTTGAGGCAACGGTAGATGAGCTGTTCGCTGGCCCTAAGGCGGAAGAAGCCAGGGTGCGCGCCCGCAGCATTGCCACGCTGTTTGAGCACCGCTTGCGCGAACGCAACCCGCTCTCTCTGATATAACCTGGGCTAATAGCGCTGCCGTTTAAAAGGGCACAATTAACTGCGTAGATGCGGTTCCCAATTTGGTGTGCAAGCTGCTTTTTGTAGCGCGAACTTTGTAGTTCGCGTCCCCGCGCCGCTAGCTCGTTCTGGCACGCGAACTACAGAGTTCGCGCTACTGCTTGCCAAGTGCCCTGATGTGGAAATTGCTCTAAAAAAGCGCTTTAAAGCCGATGAAAACACCAAATATGCTGTTTTCAGGGTGCCGAATACTTTGAAGGTGGGCAAGAAATCGGGTCCGCAGCTATCACGCTTGCTTAGACGCCCTCCAGCTCTATCCAGAAAGGGAAACTACCGGTAAATCAGAATCCGGGCGGCTTCCAGGCAGTGCAGCGAATGCGGCGCGCCAGTGGGAATGATGACGTAGTCACCGGCCGTTACTTCCGTCGGTACTTCTTCCTGGGTGATGATGAGTCGGCCGGTCAGCACCGTCACCAACACGTCGACGGAAGCGTGGTGGGTGGGCATGATTTCGCCCGTTGCGAAGGTTTTGTAGATGACCTTCTGGCCGTTTTTCTCCAGCAGTACCAGGGCTTTTTGTTCGCCAGCGGCGGGGTGGCTGCCTGCCAGCAGGCTGCCGGATTTTAGGGGTGGGTAGGTCAAGGTCATTGGGAAGGGGTGGAGTAATTGCGTTGAGGACGAACGAGCGCCGTCAGAACTTGTGGGAGTGGCAGGACGCACAGTCCGACAGCGTAGGGAGGGCGTAGGCCTGCTTCTGAATGGCCTCGTCCAGGGCCTGCTGGAAAGCATCCAGCAGCTGGCTGCGGGCATCGCCCGGCAAGGTCGGCAGCACTTCCTCGATGGCCGTGCGGTACACGTGGGCCATGAAGTTCGGGCCGTAGCGCGTAAAAAAACGGTCGTGCACGTTGCCGAACGACACCCGCTCCGCCGAGGAAATGGACCGCGACAACGCCAGCCATTCCCTCGCGTTATTTTCCAGGTCGAATTGTAATTCTTGCGTCATGAGCCGGTGAGTAGCGGCGGCAGGGCAAGCGGCATTCCGTACTATTCAGAAAACCGTCCGCACTGCCGCCTTTGGATGGCCCAAAACTACCGGCCGCTTCTCGCCGCTGGCATGACGAACCTCACCCGCCGGCATGAGCTTTGTCAGCCCCCGTCGGCCTCGGAAGCGGCAAACGAAGCTTCGGCTACCAGCGGGCCCGGCGCAGCTTCTCAGGCTCCAGCACCCGGATGTTCTTGGGCGCCAGCTCAATCAGCCCGTCGGCTTTGAACTCGCTCAGGGTGCGAATCAGCGACTCGGGCGCGGTGCCGACCATGGCGGCCATGTCGTCGCGCGAGAGCTGAATGCTGCCCTCCGGCCCGGCCTGCTCGTGCAGGCGCAGCAGGGTATCGGCTACGCGGCGGCGGATGGAGCTGTAGGCCATGGCCAGCAGCTGCGATTCCCGCTCGCTCACGCGGCCCGCCAGCAGGCGGATGAACTGCTGGCCCACCTCGGGGTTGCGCAGCAGGAGCTGAGTAAAGTCGTCCTGCGGGATGTACACCAGCTCCGATTCCTCCACGGCCACAGCCGAATCGGTGTGGGGCGTGTGGTCGAGCACGGGCAGGTAGCCGAAGAACTCGCCGGGGCCGTAAAGGCCGGTAATCAGCTCCTTGCCGCCGTCGGTGGTTTTCACGGTTTTCACCCGGCCGGCCTGCACGAAGTACACCCGCGTGGGCTCGTCGCCTTCGAGGTACACGTCCTGCTTCTTGCGAATGGCGTGCACTTTCCGGTCGGCCGACAAGCTGTGCAAGTTGCCCACGGCGCGGGCATCGTCCAGAAACTCGCCCAGGCCTTGCGTCGTGGCGTCGTATTCGGGCTTGAGGTGCTGGAAGCGGTTGAGGCGGCCGGCGATGGCGCTCAGCAGCTCGGCTTTGTCGAAGGGCTTGGTCAGGTAGTCGTCGGCGCCCAGGGCCATGCCGCGGCGCAGGTCGATGCGCTCGGTTTTGGCGCTCAGAAAGATGAACGGCACGCCGGCCAGCTGGGCGTTCTGGTTGAAAATCTGGAGCACGCCGTAGCCGTCGAGCACGGGCATCATGATGTCGCAGATAACCAAATCGGGCTTGGTGGCCAGGGCCAGCGCCACGCCCAGCTGGCCGTTTTCGGCCGTGAGCACCGCGAAGCCAGCCATTTCGAGCAGCTCGGCCGTGTTTTCGCGGATAACGACGTCGTCTTCAATCAGCAGAATGGTTTTCATAGGGAATGGTGATGGTGACGGTGGTGCCCACGTCCAGGGTGCTGCGCAGGGCGATGGTGCCCCCCATCAGCTCCAAATACTTGGCAATAATGTAAAGCCCGAGGCCGGTGCCGGGCACGGTGCTCACGTTGCGGGCCCGGAAAAACCGCTCGAACAGGTGCTCCTGGTCTTCCTGGGAAATGCCCACGCCCTGGTCCTCCACGCTGAGCGTGAGCTGCCGGTTGTGGCAGGTGGCGCGGACGTGGACAATAGTGTTTTCGCCGGAATACTTGATGGCATTCGACAGCAGGTTGACCAGGATTTTGCGCAGCAGCGAGGCGTCCAGCCGAATGAGGCCGGCGCACTCGGCCGCGCACTCGATGCGCTGGCCGGTTTTGAGCAGCGCCTGTACGTCGGCCACCGTTTCGCCCAGCAGCGCCTCCATGTTCAGGGTGGCCGGCGTGGCTTCCACGCGGCCTTCCTCGATGCGGCCCACCGACAAAAACTCCTCGAGAATGTTGTTCAGCTGCTTCACCGAGGAGCGGATGCGGTCCACGTGCTTGAGCTGCTTGTCCTTTTGCGGGCCCTGGGCGTAGTCGGCAATCAGCTCGGCCGAAGTGAGCACGCCGGTCAGGGGCGTGCGGAATTCGTGCGAGGCCATGCTCACGAAGCGCGATTTCATCTCGCCCAACTCCTGCTCGGCCGCCAGGGCCGTCGTTAGCTCCCGGCTGCGCTGCTCGAGCTGCTCCAGGGTGTTCATCAGGGCGTGGGTGCGGTCGGCTACTTTCTGCTCCAGGTCGGCGTTGAGGCGGGCCACCCGCTCCTGCTGAGCCGATAGTTCTAGCTCGGCGTTGTGTTTGGCGGTGATGTCGAGCACGTAGGCCACCACGTACAGCTCCTCGTCGAGGTGGAAGTAGCTCAAACTCACTTCCACCGGAAAGTCGGTGCCGTCCTGGCGCTGGCCGCGCAACACGCGGTTGTGGCCCATGCCGCGCACCTGCGGGTGGGCATTGAAGCTTTCGCGCAGCTGCTGGTGGTGCCGGCCGGCCGCGTTGGGCACCAGTACCTCGATGCGCCGGCCCAGCAGCTCGGCCGGCGGGTAGCCAAACTGCTGCCCGGCCAGCTCATTGGCCGACACGATGTCGCCGGCCCGGTTGCACACGATGATGCCGATGGTGGCGTTGGTGAACACCGCCTCGAAGCGCCGCACGCTGTGGGCCAGCTCGCGCTCGGCCTGCTGCAGGCGGCTTTGCTTGCTGATATGAATCAGGAAGAACGGCTGGTCGCCGTCCTCGAAGTAGGTCAGCTCCAGGTAGGCGCTGAAGGCCTCGCCGGTGTGGCGCCGGATTTCGGCCTCCACGGCTTGGTGGCCTTCGCGCCGGGCCTGCTCGCACAGGTCCTGCCACTGCACGGCGCTCCACGGGGGCTTGCGCAGCGAGTGGTCGGGGTCCGCCAGAAACACGTCTTCCGAGGGGTATCCCAGCAGGCGCACGCCGGCCGGGTTCACTTGCGTGAACCAGCCCTGGACCGGGTCGTAAATCCCGAAGAATTCCTTGGCTTGGGTATACAGCAAATCGGTGAGGACGCTGGAGGAAGGGCTTGGTCGCATGGGAAAAGAATAAGCCGCCACAATAATGTTAATAGCTTGGCAATAGCAAGGCCGCCCCGCAAGGTCGGCATTAATGCGCCCGAACCTGACAATTGTCAGTTCGCTGCCTGATGGGCATCATACGAGCCGCTGCCCTCGCCCGGTACATTTGCTGCCACTAGTTTACCCCAGGTCCAATGCCCGTTCCTCACCATTCGTCGCTACCGCCCGCCGATGCCGCGATGCTGCTAGTGCTGCTGCCGCCCGTCGGCACGGCCCCGCAGGTGCGGGCTGCCACCCTGGCGGCGCTGGCTGCCTTGCAGCAGGAGCTGGGCGCGGCTATCCGGGTGCTGACGGTGGACGAAGTGAGCCACCCCAGCGTCGTGCACAGCTTCCACACCACCGAATTGCCCTGCTTCGTGCTCATGCGGCAAGGCGTGGAGCTGCTGCGGCAGGGCGGCTTGCCCGAGGGCGAAACTATCGTGCCGCTGCTGTTGAGTAAGAGCCTGTCCCGATAGTTTTAAGAGAACGGTCATGGTTGGCTTGTCGAAGCATCTTTACCGCGCAACTAACCCAATTGATTGAGATTAGCGCGGTTTCGGCGTCGGTGTGCAGTCGGGCTGTAGCGCGAACTCTGTAGTTCGCGTCCACGCGCCATTACAGACGTTCGGGTTTCCGCCGGGGACGCGAACTACAAAGTTCGCGCTACAGCCCTATGACTCCGAAACGGCTCTAGTTGCGTGGTAGAGATGCTTCGGCTGCGCTCAGCATTACCGCCTTTGAGGAAGGTCTTTAAGCTCAGCTCCGCAAGCGTAGTCGCCCAATAGAAATTGGTCTTATGAACGGTGCCCTACTTGTTTCCGCAGGAGAAGGAACAGGGATTCCAGCCCACACCCTTGGCAGTTGAGCTAATTGGCAAGCTGCTTATGCCACACGGGGTATCTATTCTCTGTTAACTTCGTTAGGAAGCACGTAGAACCCGGCCTAGGGTCGAGGTTCCTGCTGCCAGTTTCCTTCGGGCCAGGCGCTTGCCCACAGCACTCGTGTGGGGGATACATTTTCCTTGCCGTTTCTATGGGCCTTTATCACCTCATCTATCAAAGCCGCGCCGTTGCGCCGTTCTCCGACGCCGAACTGGTGGCGCTGCTCGAGTGGTCCCGCACCTACAACCGGCAAGTGCACGTCACGGGGCTGCTGCTGCACTCGCCCGACGGCCGCTTCCTCCAAATACTGGAGGGCGAGGAAGCCGACGTGCGAAAGCTCTACTACGAGCACATCCTATCCGACCCACGGCACCATCAATGCCAGGTGCTCGGGGAAGGGAATTGCGTCGAACGCAGCTTTGCCGATTGGAGCATGGGCTCCCGCGTTGCGCAAGCAGCGGACTTGCACGCCTTGCTGCAAAGCAGCTCGCTGAATTCCTCAACTCGTCTCGGGCCCAAGCCCACCATCCGCCCCGAGCTGCTGGAGCTGCTGCTGGATTTTGTGGAGACGCAAGCCGCTCAATAGCTGACCGATGTTACGCAGGCAGGTGATGGCGCGGGGCTGTGCCCCACGTCTGCAATTTGCGGGCTTCTGGCCCGCAACGCCAGAATAATTGGCCCTAAAATCGTTCTGGAATCGATTAACGACCGTCGGCCAGAGGCCGACAAATACTAGGCACGGGGCACAGCCCCGCGCCATCACCTTGGCCTGCGTAACATCAGTAACTAATTGGCTTAGGCCGTAGGGCCAGGGCTTAAAGCCTGTTTGAACAAGACCTCGCTTTTATAAGAAATAAGAAAGGTCGTGCTGAGCTGGTCGAAGCATCTCTACCCCTTCGTTGGGCCTGACGAATGTTGGCGGGGGCCTTGATTTTTGTCATGGGGATGCGTTGAGCTGGACCGTAGTCTTGTACTGCATTTCCACCCTCCCCATTCACACCCTCCCCGCATGGACGTTAGTCTGCAATTTCTCGGCGCTGCCCACTGCGTCACCGGCTCCAAATACTTGCTCACGCTCGACGGCGGCCCCGCGGCCCGGCACCAGATTATGGTGGACTGCGGCCTGTTTCAGGGCCTGAAGGAGCTGCGACTGCGCAACCGCGAGGAGCTACCGCTCACGCCCGCCGACGTGGACATCGTCATTCTCACCCACGCCCACATCGACCACAGCGGCTACTTGCCCAAGCTGGTACGCGACGGCTTCCGGGGCCGCATCTTCTGCACCGAGCCCACCGCCGACCTGCTCAGTATCATGCTGCTCGATTCGGCCAAGCTCCAGGAAGAAGAGGCTGCTTTTGCCAACAAAAAAGGCTACTCCAAGCACAACCCCGCCGAGGCCCTTTACACCCAGCAAGACGTGGAACGCATGCTGCCCCTGGTGGAAAGCGTGGCCTACAACGCCCCGCTTGCCCTGCTCGACGGCGCCCTTACCCTCACCTTCCGCGAAGCCGGCCACATCCTGGGCTCGGCCAGCGTGGAACTGGCCGTGCAGGGCGAGCGCCAGCGCAAGCAGCTGGTGTTCAGCGGCGATTTGGGCCGCTACGACAACCCGGTAATGCACGACCCGGCCCCCGTCACCCAGGCCGACGTGCTGCTGGTCGAGTCCACCTACGGCGACCGCAACCTGCGCGTGGACGACCCCGAGGCCGAAGTGGCCCGCGTGGTAAACGAGGCCCTGGACCGGGGCGGCGTGCTGCTCATCGCCGCCTTCGCCGTGGGTCGCACCCAAACGCTGCTCTACTACCTCAAAAAGCTCATTAAGGAAGGCCGCGTGCCCCAGGTGCCGGTGTTCGTCGACAGCCCCATGGGCATTCGCGTGTCGGACCTGTACCCGCGCCATCCCACGGCCCACCGCCTCGGGCACGGCAACGTGTTCGACTTTCCCGGGGTGAAGTTCGTGACCGAATCCCGCGAGTCCAAAGGCCTGAACCAGCGCACTGGGCAGGCCATCATCATCTCATCCAGCGGCATGTGCACCGGCGGGCGCATCGTGCACCACCTGTTCCACCGTCTGCCCCGCCCCGCCGACACGCTGCTGCTCATCGGCTACCAGGCCGAGGGCACCCGGGGCCACCGCCTGCAGGAGGGCGAAACCGAAATCAAGATGTTCGGCGAGCTGGTGCCCGTGCGCTGCCACGTCGAGCACCTCGGCGGCCTCTCGGCGCACGCCGACCGGCAGGAGCTGCTGCGCTGGCTGGGCAATTTCGAGCAGCCGCCCAAGCACACCTTCATCGTGCACGGCGAGCCCCGGGCGGCCGAAGCCCTGGCCCAGACGCTGCGCCAGGAGCAGGGCTGGCCCAACGTAACGGTGCCGGATTATCTGGACAAAGCCGTGCTGTTCGAAGGCATCTAACGCGGTTTGCGAGTGACTGCCTAGGATAAGATATTGCTAATAATAAAGGTCCACACGAGCGTGTGGACCTTTTTTTGTGGCTGCCATCGGCTACGTGGCATACAGTGGCGTGGCTGATAAAATAACGGCCTGCACCTGGGTAGCCAGCGGCCTGGTTTGGGCCGAAGGCATCGTGCTGTTGCTGTTTAACCGGCGCTGCCCGCTCAAGATTCTGGCCCGGAAATAGTCCCATTCCTACCGGCCCACCTTCGACATTTTCCTGTCTGAGTGGCCGGCCCGCCACAACCGGATGACAGTTGCCCGGCGTTAGCGGCGCTTGTCTGGCTGGCCCAGCACGGCCTGTAGCACCTCCGCTACCTGCTGGGTGGCCAGGGCGTGCTGCTGAGTCAGGTGGTCGAGCTTTTCGTGCATGATGCGGAGCTCCAGCTCGGCCTTCAGGTTTATCATGTAGTCCTTTTTGGCGCGCTCCCGGTCTTTTTCTTCCTGGCGGTTCTGGCTCATCATAATCACCGGGGCCTGTAGCGCGGCCAGGCAGGACAGCAGCAGGTTGAGCAGGATGAATGGGTAGGGGTCGAAGCCCGGCCGGCGCAGCAGCGCCACGTTCAGCAGAATCCAGCCCAGGATGATGCCGAAAAACAGCAGGATAAAGGTCCAGCTGCCCCCGAAGCTGGCAATGCCGTCGGCCCAGCGCTGGCCCAGGGTCAGGGGCAGCGCTGGCTCTTCTACCTTGTCGGTGAGGGTGCGGCGCTCGTGCACGTTGCTGAGCACGGTTTCTTCCAGCTCCGACAGCTCCCCGACTTCGCGCACGAGGAAGTTTTCCAGGTAGCGGCGGCGGTACTCGTTCAGTTCAGTGACGGCCAGCGAATCGTCGGGCTGAAAGTTGGGGTAGTCCAGCTGAATCAGGTCGAGAATGGGCTGGCGCACAAGCAGGCCGCTCACTTGCTCGTTTTCGGGAAAAGTACGGCCGGAGCAGCCGCTAACAAAGGTGGTCATGTTGGTTGGGAAGAGTTAAAAATAACGGTGGCCTTACTCCCCCAGCCACCACCAGCGCCGCGGCGGGCGCTTCGCCGCCAACCGGTACTTGACCACGGCGTGCCGCTCGATGTGGGCCAGCGCTTCCTCCACCGAGTCGGTGTAAGTGAGCAGCTGCAAGTCGGCGGTGTCCACCATGCCGTGGCGCTGCATGTCGGCCAGTAGCGCCGTCAGCGACTCCCAATATTCGCGGCCCACCACTACCACGGGGAAGTCCAGAATCTTTTTGCTTTGGATGAGGGTGAGGGCTTCAAACAGCTCGTCGAGCGTGCCCAGGCCCCCAGGCATAATCACGAAGGCGTAGGAGTATTTCACCAGCAGCACCTTGCGCACAAAGAAATACCGGCAGGTCAGCCAGCGGTCCAGGTAAGGGTTGGGGTGCTGTTCGGTGGGCAGCACGATGTTGCAGCCGATGGACGGCCCGCCGGCCTCTTGGGCGCCGCGGTTGGCCGCTTCCATGATGCCGGGCCCGCCGCCGGTGAGCACCGTGAAGCCCTGCCGGCTCAGGCCCGTGCCTAGCTGCCGGGCCAGGGCGTAAAAGGGCGAGTCTTCGGTTACCCGCGCCGAGCCGAACACCGTGACGCACGGTCCCACGAAGTGGAGCACCCGAAACCCGCCCATGAACTCGCGCAACACCGTCCACAGAAAGCGCAACTCGCGCCGGCGGGTAGTGGGGCCGGCCAGAAAGCGGCGCTCGTCGCGGGCAGCAGCCTGAGCCGGCAGGGGTGGGGTTGGTCGAGCCGGGTGCTGCAACAGGGTAGCAGTTAGATGGAGGGCGAAGGTGCGGTTACGGCAACGAAAGCTGGGGATGGGTGCAGTTTCGGGTGGATTTACCGGCTGAGCGGCGGCTGAAAGCGCGTGGCGCGCGAGTAGGAACTGAATAAAGCCAACGCAGTTACCAGCAGAACCGAGAACATAAGGACGGGAGTTATCATGGCGAAGTAATAAATCGGGTTGTTTAGCACCCAGATGAAAAATAGGAATCAGGCAAACTCAGCGCTGGGTTTAGTTCGCCGGGCTCAGGCCCGCCAAAGCGCCGGCGGTCCAGCTGGCCGCATCGGTAATGGGACGCGACAAGGCGACGGGCTCTGCGGCGGCCGCCACGGGCAGCACCAGCACCGGCACCGGGCAGCGCTCCAGTAGCTGGGTCGTCACGCTGCGGTGAAACAGCCCCTTCAGGAAGCTGCGGGGCCGCGCTATCAGCACCAGCAGGTCGGCCTGGGTGTCGGCCAGGGCTTGGAGAATGCCGGCGGCGGGCGCGACGTCCCGCTCCTGGTACACCCAGAGCGGCGCATCGGGCGGCAGCAGGCCGCTGGCCCGCACATCGGCCATGGCCATGCGCCGCCGCTGGTAGGCCGACTTCTCGTCGAGCATCACGTGCGTAACCGTGTAAGCAGCTTGCCAGGCGGCCAGCAGCGGCGCCAGCTCCCGGCTCGCCGTGCTAAGGGTATATAGCTCGGCATCCAGGGCCAGCAACACGCGGCGCGGTGCGGCCGGCCGGGCAGCTGCTTGGGGTACCAGCAGCAGCGGCAGGTGCGTTGCCCGGAGCACCGGCAGCACGTGGTTGCGCAGCAGGTGGTCCAGCACATCGTGCTCAGGGCTCAGGCCCATGGCCAGCAGCAGCGGCTGGTGCCGGAGCACGGCTTCAGCCACCGCTTCCGCCATGGGCAATACCGATACCGTGGCTTCGGCAGCGCCTGGCAGCTCCTGCGCCAGCGCCGCCATGTCGGCGGCCACCTCGGCGTAGCTGCGGTCGGTTTGGGCCGCCGTCACCAGGGCTGAGTCGGGGGCCAGCAGCATGGGGTCGTGGTGCAAGTGCAGCAAGGCCACGTGCGCGTGCAGCGGGGCACCTAGCGCGGCTGCGTAGTGCGCCGCGTGCTCCGCCGTTTCTGACTGATTGACCAGCACGACAATGGATGGTTTCATAGCGGAGGAGAGAAAAAAGGTAGGTGAAATCAACAGACAACCCTGGCGCCTGCTTAGTCTTCGGCTGGCAGCAGCAGGACGGGAATAGCGCTTTCCTGGATGAGCTGGGCCGTGACACTGCGGTGAAACAGACTGCCAAACAAGGTGTGGCGGCGTACTACTACCACCAGCATATCGGCTTCCTGGCGGGCCGCTTCTTCGAGCACGCCGCCCGCCACCGTCGGGCTGTACACTTCGTGCAACTGGCTTTCGGCGAAGAGGCTGACCAGGTCGTTGTCCCGCACGGTTTCCAACACGGCGTCCTTGTCGGGTCGGGCCTGCTCGTCGTCAGTCACGTGCACCACGTCGAGGGTGGCCTTGGTGGCGAACAGCAGCCGGCTGAGCACCTCCTGGTGGTCCTGGTCGTTGAAGGTGAAGGGAGCCCCGTCAACGGCCAGCAGCAGGCGTCGCGGCGGGAAGGCGTCCCAGCCCGCGGCCGGCACCAGCAGCAGCGGGTGGGGCGCGTGGCGCAGCAAGTCCATCACCACGCTGGCCAGCTGCTCGGTGTCGTCGGGGTCGGCATGGGGGCGGGCCAGCACCAGAAACAGCGGATGGTGCCGGCGCACAGCCTCGTTCACGGCCTCGGGCAGGAAGGCGGGCGCCACCTCTACTTCCGTGGGCACGGTTTGCCCGGCGGCGAGGCGCAGCAGGGCCTGGTCGGTTTTCCACTCGCCCTGCGGGCTGTGGCGGTCGCCGAATCCCTCCGGCACGGGCAGGCCGTCGTAGCGCGCGTGTAGCAGCACCAGCTGCGCGTTAAGCGGCACGGCCAGCCCGGCCGCGTAGGAGAGGGCGCGGTTGGTGACGGCGAAAAAGTCGGTCAGGACAACAAGGGAGGGCCTCATGGCAAGAAAAGTAAAGGTGGAAAAGGTGGCAGCCAGTGAGGCCGAGCGTTGGTTAAGGCAGGAAATACTTGCTTTTAGCAGCGGGCAAAGCAGGACTTGTGAAACTCGTTGGCGCGTATTCACACTCGCCCTCCCGCGCCATGCTGGCGTCTGCTTCCTGCGCATTCTGCCGGGTGTCGGCGCTTAGGGGCCAAGTGGAGCAAGCTTCGGCGGGGGCGGCGTGGGGCTGACCGCGCCCCGCCGGGCTAGACGGGGAGTTCATGGCTGGCGGGCACTTCGCGGTTGATGCTTGGGGTAGCCTGCAGCACGCCCAGGTGGTTGGAAGGGGTTGGGGCGAGGCAGCGCCTTTCGGGGCGCTATTGCGTTGGTTCGTTGGAAAGCGGCCGACCAGTGGGATTAAGCGCAGCGGCGGCAGGCCTCGACGCACTCCTGGCAGTGGCGGTGCTCGTGCTTGGCGCACTCTTCGGCGCAGGCCTGGCAGGTTTCGGCGCAAGCCTTCAGCAGGCTGGCGGCGTGGGCCGAGCCGCGGGCCACGAGGCGAGCGGTGAGGGCGCACACGTCGGCGCAGTCGCGGGCAAGCGTGATGCAGCGGGCCATCATTTGCACGTCTGGCTCTTGCAGGCAGGCGGTGACGCAGTGCTCGCAGGCGGCAATGCAGGCATTAAGGGCTTCAAGCTGGCTTTGGGTGTGGGCAGTCATGGCGGTTGGGGCGGAGAGGAGGGATGCTTGGGGCAAAAGTCCGCCCCGCCCCGTGGCCCTGCCATGACAATGCCGGCTGCCATCCATGACTTTTGTCAGGTTGCCCAGGCGCGAGGAGCCCCGCTAAAGCGTTAAAACACTTGAACAAACCGGCCCGCAGGTTACTCAAAACCAAGGCTGCCGTGCTCAAAAGTGCCGTTTTGTATCGGGCGGGATGCATGAGCACGAGTTAACAAAGCAGATGGTTGACCTTGCCGGCCTGGGCGAGGCCGTAGGTCATCGGGCGTTTGCCCCGCAAGATTACCGCCCCCGGCTCACCGGCAGCATGACATAAATCAGGGAAAAACACGACGTACGGCAGGGCGATGCGCAGCCTTTCGCCGGAACTTGCCTCGGTTTTTAGCTCTTCGATAACTAGCTGCCCGGCCCTGAGTGGCTGAGGAACCGGCGGCTTCACGGCGTGGCGGTGAGGAGCAGCAATGGGCCCAGTTTTCAGCTGCTAAGGCGCCTTATTTCTTTCATCATTTTGCTCCCAGTACCATGTCGTTTGTATCCTTTGGCAATGAGAAAAATTCGCCCCACCTCAACGTGGACCACATTGTGAGCCTGGAGCTAGTGGAAGCACCAGGCCACATGCCAGCGGTAAGCATCCGAGCCACGCGGGCCGAAGCTGACCTGCGCGTCGAGTTTGCAACCAGGGTGGAAGCCCAGGATTTGATTGACTCCATCATCGACTGCAGTGTGCCCAGCTCGGCCGGTGCCGTCGAGTTGGACGCAAACACGGCGGCCCGGCCCAAGCGGCTGCCTTTCGGGCAATTCGTGGCCGATGAGCGCCATGAGCCGGGCGAGTAATTCCAGTTTTGGGCAAGGTCATCAGCTGACTCTTGCTGGTGGCGTATGTAACTCCTCGGGCGCCGCACCACTGCCTTATTCTCTTGGTACATGAAGTGTTTTTTAGCCGTTGTGCTGGTTTGGGGATGGGGACTGGCCGGCGGCACCGCTGCATACGCCCAGCAGGCCCCTTCGCCCTACGGCACCCGGTTTGCAGTGGAAGGAAGCGCCCATCACGATGGGCCTAGCCGCCCTGAGCGTCACGGGGCTCACGCTGGTGCGGCACAAGCACGTAGCCAGCGAAGCCAACCTGGCGGCCCTGAAACGTGAAAACATCTCCGCCATCGACCGCTTCTCCGCCGGCTACTACAGCGAAACGGCGCAGTCAACCAGCGACGCGCTGTACTACGGCACCGTGGCGCTGGTGCCGGCCCTGCTGGCTTTCGCCCCCAGGTGCACGGCCGCTATGGCCAGGTGGCTGGCCTCTACCTGGAAACGATGTGCACCACGGCTGCCGTACCGGCCGTGATGGCTGACTTCCGTATCCGGGCCGGCAAGCACTTTCTCACCGACAACGTGGTAGGGTACGCCTTGAGTGCCACGGTGGGCCTGGTGGTACCGCGCCTGCACCGCGTCAGCTCCGGCTACGATGCTGCGAATGCCCCCGCCCAGGACTTTACCGGCTCGCTCATCGGCTGCGCGGTGGGCGCCGCCACCGGCGTGGTCGTGCTCCATTTCTACCAAAAGCTGCCCGGCACGGGCATCTCCGCGGTGCCGGGCCTGAGCCAAAACGGCTACGCCTACGCCTACGGCGGCCTGCAGCTGGCCCGGCGCTGGTCGCCTTGGCCAGAATGGCAGCCGAACGCGCCCGCCCTGTTGCGCCCCTCTTCTCCTAAATCTAGTTTGTTTTTCTCGCCGACAATGCAACTCCCATTTGTCCTGCTCACTTTCGCCCTGCTGTCGCTGTCGGCAGCCGGCCCCGATGCCGGCCCGATTTCGGCTTCCGTCCCCGCTCAGGTTGTCCCCGCGGCAGCGACCGAACGCATTCGTGCCCTGCTGGCCGATACGCTGGCGAAGGTTTCGCCATTGGCCCAGAGCCAGCAGAGCCGGATGTTTTACCGTCGTCGGGCTTACGTCCCAGCCTGGAGTGTGGCCCAACAACCGTCCCAGTCGGCTCGCGCGGCCCTGGCATTGCTCGCCCGCGCCGAAGACTTTGGGCTGCTCCCCAGCCTCTACCATGTGGGGGCGCTGCAGGCCGTGGCCGACTCGCTAACCCAGCCGCAGGCAGTGGTGCGCCAGACGGCGCAGCTGGCCCGGTATGACGTGCTGCTCACCGATGGGCTGCTTACGTTTGCGGTGCACCTGCGTCGGGGGCGGCTGCGGGCCTTTACGCCCTCTCCGCTCGAAAAAGCCGGGGTGCCGTTTGCCCCGGCGGCCTGGCTGGCGCGCGCATTGGCGGCGCCGGACTTTGCCCAGGCCCTGTTGCAGTGCCAGCCCCAGCAGCGGGAGTACCAGCAGCTGCAGCAGGCCCTGGCCCGGTGGCGCCGGCACCCCGTGGGAGTTGATGCCGCGCAACGTAGCCGCCGGGCCCGGCAAATGGCCGTGACGCTGGAGCGCTGGCGTTGGGAGGCTATCCCCGACGCCGACTACGTGCTGGTGAACCTGCCAGCCTACCAGCTGGAAGTGGTGCGCCACGGCCGGGTGCTGCAAACGCACCGCCTGGTCATTGGCCGGCCCGCCAATCCCACGCCCACGCTCAGCAGCCGGCTCACCTCCTTCACCATCGCCCCGGAGTGGCGGGTTCCGCGCCGCATTGCCACTGGGCAGATACTGCCGTACCTGCATGCCAGTGCCCACACACCCTCCGAGCACGACTTCCTGGCCGATAACAATTACCGCCTCTTCGACGCCCACGGCCACGAGTTGCGCGGCGCGGACGTGGACTGGTCGGCCGTAACGGCGCAGAACTTTCCCTATACCATCCGCCAAAGCCCGGGCTGCGGCAATCTGCTCGGCAACGTCATTTTCCCCTTTGCCAACCCCTACGGCGTGTACCTCAACGACGGGCCCGACCCTCAGCGGTTTGAGCAGGCTTACCGGGCCCTGGGCCGCAGCTGCCTGCAGCTGCAGCACCCCGTGCAGCTGGCCACCTACCTGCTGGGCCCCGACGCTGCCCGCGCCAACTTACCTACTGAAGCCCAGTGCGAAATGGAGCCCCGGCCCCGCCACTTCTTTCTGAAGCGGCCGGTGGCACTGCACGTGCGCTACGCCACCTGCGCGGTAGTGGGTGGCCGGCTTCGCTTTTATGAAGACGTCTACGGCCAGGATAAACGGCTGAATCAGCAGCTATATGGGAGTGGAATAACCCGGGCCTTCTAAACTCGGCCGGACTGGACCGTTCCATGAACGCATGAATTAAGATAATTGCTCGGGCCGCGGGCTTGAAGTGCCTGGTGACCGTGGTGTGGTGCATCGGCCTGCAGCGTATCCAATCCAGTTTCCCGCTGTGGAAGACGCTCTCCTGCAACACGGCGCGCTACACCTTCGAGCCCCTATCGTACAAAGGCTGCATTGACATCGTCAGCATCTAGGAATCCGTGGGCCACGCCGGCATTAACACTACTCGGCACTACCTCATGTCACGCCCCGCGGAACGACACGTGGCTGCCCAGGCGGCCTTTATAGCTTTAAAGAAGCGAGATGCCAATTAGGCACCAATTCTCCAAGTGTGCCTGTTCCGGGGTGAAACACTGCTTAAGTTTGCCTATTCTTAGTATTCTTTTTTTAGAGGCCCTGTGTTCACGGTAATGGTTAAGCAGATTTCAGCAGTAACCTGCTGCGCTTATCTTCCGGCAGGAGGCTCTTTAGGAATTACAGACCCCAAAAGTCGCAGTGCCGGTAACGGTGGCGATTTTTTGGGGTCTGTTTCGTTACGGACAATCTTTAGCCGGCCTGTGCGGGCCTCTCTTATGAGCAAATTTCGCCTGGGCGCGTTGCCTCCGGTCCCGTCAGTGCTACTGGCCTCGCTGAGCGTACAGGCCGGCGCTGCCATGGCCAAGGGCTTGTTTCCAGCGGTGGGACCCACCGGGGCGGCTAGCTTACGGATTGGCTTATCCGCGGTGATGCTGCTGCTGGCGTTCCGGCCGAGAATTGCCGCAATGTCAGGCGCTCAGTGGCGGGCTGTGGTGCCGTATGGCATGACCTTGGGTGCCATGAATGTGCTGTTTTACCTTGCCTTGGCGCGCGTTCCACTCGGGCTATGCGTCACGCTGGAGTTTGTGGGCCCGCTGCTGCTTGCGGTGAGTAGCTCACGGCGCGCGCTTGATTTTCTGTGGGTAGTGCTGGCCGCCGGGGGCATTGGCCTCATTGCTCCCTGGAATGGGCAGGGGCTGGACATGCTTGGGGCTTTGCTGGCGCTGCTGGCCGGTGCCTGCTGGGCGGGCTACATTGTGCTAGGCGGGCGCGTGTCGCAGGTGCTGCCGGGAAGTGGAGCGGTGGCTACCGGGATGGTTTTTGCTACCCTAACCGTGCTGCCGTTTACCCTAGTCGGGGGCGGGCTGAGTCAGCTCACTCCGGGCTTATTTGCATCGGGTCTGCTGTTGGCACTGTTGTCGAGCGCAATCCCGTTTAGCTTGGAGATGAACGCGCTGCGCAAGCTGCCCGGGCGCACCTTCAGCATTCTGATGAGCTTGGGGCCGGTGCTGGCAGCCTTGTGCGGGCTGCTGTTCCTGGGTGAGCACCTGTTGCCCACGCAATGGTTGGCGGTGGCATTGGTAGTTGCCGCAAGCGCTGGCGCCACCCTAAACGCCAAGAAAGTGGCGCTGCCTGTAGAGGGCTAGAGGCTACTCTTGGCTTAGCAGTAAAACTGGTTACTTAGGCTGCCAGGTCAGGCTCAGGCCAGTGCCGCCGGCGGGGCTCCACAGGGGCAACACGCCCACGTCGCGGCCAATGGGCTTGCGGCCCCAGCGGCTGCGGTGGGAGAGGTAGGCCAGGTGAGCCGACAGGATGCCAAAGCCGGCGCCAGCTACCACGTCGCTCTGCCAGTGCTTGTTGTTTATCATGCGGCAAACACCCACCGTGGAGGCCATGGCGTAGGCGCCCACGCCGTACCACTGGCTTTTGTCGCGAAATTCGGTGTGCACAATGGTGGCGGCTAAGAATGCTTGCGCTGTATGCCCCGAGGGGAAGGAGTTGCGGGCCGACTCATCGGGGCGTTCCAAACCGGTCAGGGTTTTCACCAGGTAAACCGATGAGAGCATAATTAGCTCACTCTTTAGCACCACTAGGCCAAGGTTCAGTCGGTCGTCACGCGAGTTGACTCCTGCCACCAGCACAGCGCCAATTTCAAGGTAAGGAGCAAACTGAAGGTAGTCGTCAATTCGGGTGCGGGTGGTGTTGAAAGTGCGCTGTACATCTGCCCGCGCGGCATAAGAGCTGTAAATACCGTGGCTGTTGATGGTGCTGGCCCCATACGTGATGAGGATGGCCGGTACAATCGACGCACAAAACAGCTTGTTTTTGTAAAAGGGTTGGGACTCCGTTATTGGTTTAGTTGGCTTGAATTGCCAGGTTGTATCTAATACTGCAATGCTGGCGGTGTCCTGTACGCAAGCCGCTGCTGATTGAGGTCGGCCAAGCAGAGCCAACAGTATTGAAATTGAATAAAAAAAGTAATTGGACATTATGGGTGTAGTAAATATCAGTAAGCGAAGAAAGTGAATCTTGCTCGATTTACCACATTCCTTTTTTAACTATTTTTCAAATTACACTTGATTTTTGTAAGAAGCGTAATTGTGATACACAGTTTTTTTATCAAAACTGTGACTACAATAAAGAGTGTATGGAATTAACAATGCTTGTATGTACCTCTGTTGCTGTTCAAAAAGCAATAGCACTTTTCAGTAGCTGCAGCACGTGCTGGATTAAGGGGGGAATACTACCTAATGTTCGCTGCTGCCAGTGGCTAGCCGCTGGCTTTTGTGCTTCGAAATGGCTTTTGGCTTCCACTCCAGTATGTACACTGGCTGCGCAGCCAACTGCTCCAGCGTTTCGCCGTCGCCCTGCCCCGTGCGTTGCACAAAAAGGCTAAGGATGCCGTCACGCTGCCAGCGCTCGGGGTCGTAGCTGGGTTCCCAGCTTCCCACGGTGCCAGGAGTGAGGTCGGTTACCTGCCATTTGTTTTGGGTTAAGTCTGCGCATTGCGCTACTGAGGCCCGGTCTCCGCGCTCGGCGTCGCGGAACAACAGGTAAAGGGTTGACCGGCCGCGCTGTTGCCTCACCAGTACCTGAGGTCTGGCTATCGGTATTCGCTTGGTGCCTGCTCCGCTCAGGCTGAAGGGCGTGGTGCGTTGGCTGACCTGGGCTGTTTGCCACCGCTGGCCGGCTAGGTAGATGAGTTGGTACTGCGGCACCTGGGCACCGGCCGGGCGCCAGTAGGAGGCAATGTAGGGCGTGCCCGCCGCATCAGCGGTGATGGACGTTTGGTTGATTAGCTCGCTGCGCTGGGGTATGCGGCAGGCGTACTCAGCCGTTTGCATGGTAATGGGCAAGGCGTACTTTTCGCCGGTGCTTTTTTGCCAGGTGGTACCGCCGTCGAGCGAGCGGGCATAGGCCATATCGTGGTTGGAGGCCACGTCGGGCGACTCTCGCCACACCCACGACACGTGGATGGTGCCCTGGGCATCGATGCAGGCCTGCCAATAGGCGTTGCGTTGGCCCTCGCCGTCAATCAGCACCGAGTGTAGGCGGGCCCATTGTTTGGTTTGGGGGTGGTAGCGGTTGAGCACTAGGTTGCCATTGCCAGAACTGCCGTCACGATACATAAATAGCAGGTCGCCGTTGGGGAAGCGGTGAAACTCGGGGTAGGTCACGTTTTTCTCCTGCTGACCGGTCATGGGCAATTGGTCCGTGAGTTCTAGGGAACCCGCCTGCACGCCGCGGGCATAGCGCAAGGGGCTGCCGTGGTGGTCGAAAGCAAGGTGCACATAGCCCGCGCCGTCCACTGCCAGGCTGATGACGTTGTGTGCATCGCGCACTTTGCCTTGGTAGCGCGTACGCTGCACCTGCCAAGGGCCTGTCGGCAAGTGGCGCTTGGCCAGCATCACGTACCCGACTGAGTCATAATACGCTGTGTATTGTTCGTTTCGGTGCGTCACCACTGAGTTTTTGCGGAATACGGCCCCGTTCACGTTGTTGCGCGCCCAACCCAGTCCTAAAGCTTCCTGCGCATGGACAGCACCAGGTATCAATGTGGCACCGCCACTGAACAGCAATACCGCCAATAGCCGCCTGCTTCTGCTTGAGTATTGCTGTTCCATGAAGGACTGATTTGAATGCCTGATTCAAATGTAACGGCAAGGGTAGATGTCGCGAAAGAGTTTTCCTGTTTGCTGGCTGTGGGCATTTGGCGTTTAAAGCAAGGCTTAAAATGAATTTGGCCTTAACAGCTTAAAGCCTACTATTGCATCTTCAGCCCGCTACTTTGCCACGTAGGGTTGTGGTGTTCTGTGTGCCCCAAAGTTCTGCCTATTCCCCTTGCCTTGCTCATGCCAGCACTTTCTTTTTGCCTCTTTCGTCCATTTGCGTGCGGCCTGCTGCTGGCCCTCGGCCACAGTTCAACCAGTCAGGCGCAGGTGCTAAGCGGGCCTGATAAAGCCTTTTTCAAACCCAAGTACATAAAGCAGCAACTTCTCCTTGCCACCAAATGGCAGCTGGCGCACCCCAAGCACAAAGCCACCGACTGGACCAACGGCGCTTTCTACTCCGGGGTGTTTGCGGCCTACCAAGCCACCAAATCGCCGTGGGTCCTGGATTCGATGCTGGCCATGGGCGAACGCACCCAGTGGCGCCCGGGCCCGCGCTACGACCACGCCGACGACCTGGTTATCTGCCAGACTTATCTCAACCTGTACCGTCTAATAAAGGACCGGCGCATGGTGGCCCCGACGCTGGCCGTGGTGGAGAAATTCCGCACCGAGCCCGGCCCGGAAGTGCAGCACAACGGCATTGCATGGTGGTGGTGCGATGCGCTTTTCATGGGCCCGCCCGTGCTGGCAAAGCTGAGCCAGATAGAAAAACAGCCAGCCTACCTCGTGCTGAGTGACACGCTGTACCAGCAAACCTACCGGCGCTTGTATAGTCCCGAGGAGCACTTGTTTGCACGGGATGCAGCCTATTTGCCCAGCGAGTCGGGTGCGGGCAAAAAGGAGAGCAACGGGCAACGCATCTTCTGGAGCCGGGGCAACGGGTGGGTGATGGGTGGCCTCGTGCAGGTGCTCCAGGAATTGCCCAAAGACCACCCCACTCGGGAGTTCTATGTCCGGACGCTCCGGGAAATGAGTGCTCGCCTCGTACAACTGCAGCAGCCCGACGGCCTGTGGCGTTCCAGCCTGCTCGACCCGGCCGCGTATCCGGGCGGGGAAACTTCGGGCTCAGGGTTCGATACCTATGCCTTGGCCTGGGGCATCAACGCAGGCTTGCTGGACCGGGCCACCTACCTGCCCGCCGTGCAAAAAGCCTGGGTGGCCCTGAGCAAAGTGGTATCACCTGAGGGGCGCGTGGGCTGGGTGCAGCCCATTGGCGCCGACCCTCGCCGCGACTTTTCGGCCGAGAGCTGGGAGGTGTATGGCACTGGCGCCTATCTGCTGGCCGGCTCGGAAGTCCTAAAACTTAAGCGGTGAACTCCGTTGTAACGCAGGAAAATAAGGGACTTTTGAAGCAAGTGCAGCGTTAGGCTACTTTTGCACACCTAGGAGGCGGCCGTTACCTTGGGTAGCTGCCGCTTCTTTTTGGCCAGGGCACGCTGCTTGTATTCGCGTGCCGCTTACATCTCTGCCTACGGGCATGCCACCCATCAACACCCCTCATCACCGTGAATTTTATCACCGCCACCGCTCAGTTTATTGAACAGAAATTCGCCGACGAGGGCAGTGGCCACGACTGGGCTCATATTCGTCGGGTGTGGTTAATGGCCCGCCGGTTAGCCGTCGGAGCCGCCGAAGCCGATGCTGAGGTAACGGAGTTAGCCGCGTTGCTGCATGACATTGCCGACTGGAAGTTTCACGACGGTGACTACGAGGCCGGCCCCCGCGCCGCCCGCGAATGGCTCCGTAGCCTGGGCGCCGACGAAACGTTAATAGCTCGCGTGGAAACCGTTATCCGGGAAGTGTCCTTCAAGGGCTTGGGGGTGGCCACGCCGGTTACTTCTATAGAAGCTGCGTTAGTACAGGATGCCGACCGGCTAGATGCCATTGGCGCCATCGGCATTGCCCGGGCTTTCGCCTATGGTGGGCATAAGGGCCGGCCGCTGCACGACCCGGCTGTGGCGCCAGTGGCGCATGACAGCTTCGCCAGCTATCAGAAAAACGCCGCGCCTACGCTCAACCATTTCTATGAGAAGCTGCTGCACCTTAAAGACCGGCTTAACACCGAGGGAGCGCGGCAAGTAGCCGAAGAACGGCACCGTTTTATGGAAACCTACGTGGCCCGTTTCTTGGCTGAGTGGGATGGTGTGGACTAAAAAAGGGGAGGCCCCGGCCCCTGTAGTGGGCTCGTCGCTAGTCACACCCGTTACCTTTGTGCCATGAAGTTGCTCCTCCGCCTGATTCCGTGTGTACTGCTGTTGGCAGTTACCAGCTGCCGCACTTGCCCCATTGAAACGTGCCATGTGCGCAAAGTGCACTTGCACAGCGGCAACAAGTACCGAGGCCAACCGCTGTTTAAAAAGCAGAATCCATCTATCGGCGAGAAAATCAAAACGTATAACCCGAAGTCGGGCACGCACACCAACGACAAAAGCAAGTCGTTGAAGTAAGCCTTGCGGTCCGGTTACGCCACACTTATGTTGTGGTAAAGGCAGTGTGGGATTTCGCGTTTGGCGTAGGGGTGTGGCATACATAAATATAGCTGCGCCAAGCGTCAAATAAGGCTGATTTCATGCCCCATCTTTAATGGTATAACCAGAACGGTTTCATGACCCCAAAAAAGGCCGCAGCGCTTGCCGTTGCGGCCTTTTTGTTGTAACTTCGCACGCGTATAAAGAACCATTCACCCTGCGGCTAAAATCCCCCTTATTTGGGTATTTAAAAGCCGCCTATCAACCCCCTAAATGGCGGAAGGCGAAAAAATCATTCCGATAAACATCGAAGACGAGATGCGGGGCGCATACATCGACTACTCGATGTCGGTTATTATCTCCCGGGCCTTGCCCGATGTTCGCGACGGCCTGAAACCGGTGCACCGCCGGGTGCTCTACGGCATGAGCGAGCTGGGCGTAGGCTACAACAAATCGTATAAAAAATCAGCCCGTATTGTGGGCGAAGTGCTGGGTAAATACCACCCACACGGCGATACTTCCGTGTACGACACCATGGTGCGCATGGCCCAGGACTGGAGCCTGCGCTATCCGTTGGTCGATGGCCAGGGTAACTTTGGCTCGGTCGATGGCGACTCGCCGGCTGCCATGCGTTATACCGAGGCTCGTCTCAAGCGCCTGGCCGACGAAATGCTCAACGACCTGGACAAGGACACCGTTGACTTTCAGCCCAACTTCGACGACTCGCTGGAAGAGCCCAGCGTGATGCCTGCCAAGTTCCCCAACCTGTTGGTGAACGGCACGTCGGGCATTGCCGTGGGCATGGCCACCAACATGGCGCCACACAACCTCACGGAAGTCGTCAACGGCATCATTGCTTACCTCGACAACCCCGACATCACTGTCGACGAGCTGATGCAGTACGTGACGGCGCCGGACTTCCCGACCGGTGGCATCATCTACGGCTACGAGGGCGTGAAGCAGGCGTTTCATACGGGCCGCGGCCGGGTGGTAATGCGGGCCAAAGCCACGTTCGAAACCAGCAAAACGGGCAAGGAGCAAATCGTCGTCACCGAAATTCCCTACATGGTGAACAAGGCGTCGATGATTGAAAAGACGGCTGTGCTCATCAACGACAAGAAGATTGAGGGCATCTCGGACATGCGCGATGAGTCGGACCGTGACGGCATGCGCATCGTTTACGACCTGAAGCGCGATGCCATGCCTAGCGTGGTGCTCAACAACCTGTACAAGTACACCCAGCTGCAAAGCTCCTTCGGCGTCAACAACGTGTGCCTGGTAAAAGGCCGCCCCATGACGCTGAACCTGCAGCAGCTCATTCAGTACTTTGTAGAGCATCGGGCCGAGGTTATCATTCGCCGTACCAAATACGAGCTGGCTGAAGCTCAGAAGCGCGCGCACATCCTGGAGGGCTTGCTTATTGCGCTCGACCACCTCGATGAGGTTATTGCCCTCATCCGGGGCTCGCGTGACCCTGAAGTGGCCCGTGGGCAGCTCATCTCGCGTTTCGCCTTGAGCGAAGTGCAGGCCCGCGCCATTCTTGACATGCGCCTGCAGCGCCTCACTGGCCTCGAGCGCGACAAGATTGTAGCCGAGTACGAAGACCTGATGCGCCTGATTGACCACCTCAACGCCGTGTTGGCGTCGGACGTGTTGCAGCGGGGCATCATCAAAACGGAGCTCGAAGACATTCGGGAGCGCTACGGCGATGCCCGTCGCACTGAAATCAACTACGTTGGTGGCGACTTCTCGACCGAAGACATGATTGCCGACGAGGCAATGGTTATCACTATCAGCCGCGAAGGCTACATCAAGCGCACCAACCTTGACGAGTACCGTGCCCAAGGGCGCGGTGGCGCTGGTTCGCGCGGTGCCATATCCAAGAAAGACGACTTTACGGAGCACTTGTTCGTGGCCACCACGCACGAGTACCTGCTGTTCTTCACGGAATTGGGTCGGGTATTCTGGCTCAAAGTGTACGAAGTACCGGAAGGAGGGAAGGCCACCAAAGGTTTGCCTATCCAAAACCTCATTGAAATTCCGCGTGAAGACAAGGTGCGTTCGGTACTCAACGTGCGCGGCCTGAAAGACCCGGACTACCTGGAGAATACCTTCCTGATGTTCTGCACCGAGCAGGGCACCGTGAAAAAAACGCCTCTGGAAGCGTACTCGCGGCCTCGTACTGCGGGCATTAATGCCATCACCATTAACGAAGGCGACCGCATTTTGGACGTGCAGCTGCTCGCGCCTAACTCTGAAGTGGTGTTGGCGCTGCGTTCTGGTCGGGCCGTCCGCTTCAACGAGTCGAAGGTTCGTTCCATGGGCCGCTCGGCGGCTGGGGTGCGTGGCATCTCGTTGTCAGATACTCCCGGCGACCGTGTCGTGGGCATGGTTTGCGTGTCAGACCCTTCGCAGGAGTTGCTGGTGGTTAGCGACAACGGATACGGCAAGCGCAGCCCGCTCGACGAGTACCGCGTGACCAACCGTGGCGGCAAAGGTGTACGGGCCATGAAGCTCACGGACAAGACTGGCAACCTAGTGGCCATCAAAGACGTGAACGATACCGATGACTTGATGATTATCAATAAGTCAGGTATCACCATCCGTCTGCGCATGAGTGACCTGCGTACCATTGGCAGGGCTACCCAGGGCGTTCGCCTGATTAAAATTGGTGGCAACGACGAAATTTCTTCCGTAGCCAAAGTGGCAGCCGAGGATAAAGAGGAAGCTGAACTTGACTCCTCTTTGGTAGTTGCTGCCGAGGGTGATGAGCTAGCGGAGGCTAACGGAATTGCATCTGACACTCAGGCCTTAAGCCTGGATGATGACGATGTTGAAGCCGATGACGACGCCGATGTCGAAGATTTGGCATAATTGCTGAATAGGAGCGGGGCGGTCCATTTGGGCCGCCCCGTTTATTTTTGGCGAACTCAAGCGCAGATACCTTCGTTTTTGCACTTGAATTTTACCAACTTTGCTTACCATTTTTCACTCTTTCTCGTCGGAGTTGGATAAGTTAGGGCCTCAATCGAGCGCTGTAACTGTCTGATGAAGGCACATTCCCGATTTTATGAAGAAGACTTTTTTGACGATTGCCGCAGCCACCGTGCTAGTCGCTGGCCTGCCTTCGGTGGTTTTGGCGCAAAACGCGGCCGTCACCAATGCCATTCTAAACCAGCGTTCGGGTCTGCTCGACAAAGCCCGCACCGATATTGACAAAGCCATCGTGAACGATAAGACGAGTGGCAAGGCCAAAACCTGGTACACTCGGGGCGAAATTTATCAGGGCATGATGGAAAGCCCAATCTATGGCAAGCAGCTGCAGCCGGGTGAAGGTTTGCAGAAGGCTTTTGAGTCGTACAACAAGGCCATTGAGCTTGACAGCAAAACCGGCGAGTTTGGCAAGCAGGCGGTTGCCAAAATGGATAACCTTTACGGTGCTGCTTTCAACGAAGCAGTGGCTAGCTACAACGCCAAGGAGTATGACAAGGCCATTGCCAGCTATAAGTTAGCTTCGACCATTAAGCCTCAGGACACGACAGCTGTGCTTTATTCTGCTTACGCCTCGGAAGCCAAGCAGGATTATGCGGGCGCAAAAGCTAGCTACGACCAGTTGCTGGGCATGAATTACAAGTCTGTGACGCTGTATACCCGTTTGTTGCAAATGGCTAAACTGCAGAACGACAATGCTGAAGCTGCTAAGGTGTTAAAACAAGCATTGGCTGCTTACCCAAACAATAAGGCGTTCATGCTTGAAGACTTAAATGTAGCGCTGGCTAGTGGCCGTGGTGAAGAAGCGCTGGGCAAAATCAATAAAGCTATTGAGGCAGACCCCAGCAATTCGAACCTGTACGCTGTTCGCGGTTCGATGTACGACCAGCAAAAGAAGAGCGATTTGGCTTTGGCTGATTATCGCAAAGCTGTAGAACTCGACCCAAATAACTTTGATGCTCAGTTTAACTTGGGCGTCTACAATTACAACCGGGCGGCAGATTCATATACCAAAGCCAGCAAGATGGACTTGAAGACCTACCAGGTTTCGGGTAAGAAGTTTGAGGCTGAAGGCAAGAAATATTTTGAAGCTTCAGTTCCTTACTTCGAAAAGGCTCTGCAGTTGCAGCCCGATGACCGGAACACGCTTACGTCGCTGCAGAAGGTTTACTTCCGCCTTGGTCGCAATGCTGATTCGGAGCGTTTGAACGCCAAGTTAAAGTCCCTGACTAAATAACATCCATAATCAAGTCTGAAGGGGAGAGCCCATCCACGCTGTGGGTGGGCTTTTTTTATGGATACGCACATTCCCAACAGACTACTTAACATAATATAAATTATAAGACAAATTGAATTAGGTTATCTGGAGCTCTTGAATTTGTTATCTACTGGCTAAGACATCACTTTGATAATGCCAAATCTCAAAATGGCAATATGAATATGGTTGGGTTCTAGTAAACATCAGCGAATTGATGCGTCATAGCTAAATTCGGAATCAGCAGCTAAGCGGCATCACAACTAGTTAGGCGCCTATAAGTGAATGCCAGCCGGTGAAAGCAATTAAGCCACTTCATTGTTCTATCTACCAGCCAGCGTTGGGCTATGGTAACAACGCGGCAGTTGGTACTTGTCAATACAGGCCACATAGAGTTGTCAACTCAACGCCTGCACTTATTGCGTATGGTTCCACAGTGCACCTTGTCGGTCATCCCATAGCTCAGTTGATTCGCAGCAAAGACTTCTTGCCCCATTGCTTGTATAAACATGAATGCGTTAAACGTGCCGGCTGTGTTATAGAGCATCGGTCTGTTACATTCTCAGCCTAACCTCGATGCGAATTGGACGCTCTGAGTTTTGGTCATTGCAATCGAACGCCTGCTCCACCTTTTGCACGCGACGTTTGTCTGGGCTCTTTCAGCCGTTGCGCTGGGTTATAAAAAGTTAATTTCTTCTTTTTTATACACTTCAGTCTTCTGCCAAACTTAGATAGTCGTATTCCTTAAGCTTGCCTCTACCCTATTGTACTACTTAGGGGCAAGAGATTCTCTTAAATCGATAAAAAAAAGTACAAAAATTGGAGCACTTTATATACTAATTTGTACTTAATATAGCATGAGTCTTAAATGCAATCCAATATTGATGCATGATTTGTGCCAAGAGCATATTCATTATTAAGAGTTTCATCATCACCAACATATCACACAGAACCAAACTTAGCTTAAGCAACAAAAGACTCTTTTGCTGCTTAAGTTTCCCCCTAATACTAATAATCTTCTTATGCCATAATGTCCACCCAATTCAACAGTATACTACTTGTTGTAAAACAAAATCTGTGAGTATAAAAGCAGTATTGAAGTTTCGCGTTAATCTGTATAAGCACTAAAAAGTACATAATTATCTACGCCGATGTGCTTTTATGTACTTTATTTGTAACTTCAATTCTGTGCCCTCGTAAAGCTGTGTTGCGAGTGGAATAATCTTGTACTGACAACATGCCGAAACTTATAGACTATCCCAGAACGACTTATGCAGGGGCTTGGGAACTCAGTGAGATAGTAGATGACACAGGAGGAAAATGTGCCATCGAAACTGCAGCCAGAAAACTGAATCGTAAGGTCAGTGGGTCGTTTAAAGCGATTATAGGTTCAGCAGTGAAGTTTGGTTTGCTCACAAGCAAAAGAGACTTGCTTACGACCACTACTCTTTTTAAAAGAATCAAACACGCCTACGACAAACAGGAGGAGCTCATATTTCACCGGGAAGCGTTTTTGACTCCACCCCTGTTTACTCAAATTTGCCGTAAGTTTCGGTCACGAGAACTGCCGGTGCAGATGCTCGACGTGATGCTGATTCGGGAATTTGGAGTGGAGGAAATAAATGCACAGGGTGTCGCCAAAGCCTTTATTGAAGGGTGTCGAATGGTTGGGCTCTTGGATGAGCGGAACATAGTAGCCGATATTGATGCTCTCGCCAATCGACCCAACCCTCGGCGCGAATTGGCAAGCCCCGCTCCCAATGTAAATACATTCCGTAGTTCTGGCTTTCAGAATTCAGAAGCTCAGCGGCCTGAACACAACGGAACTTCAGGAATGAGCGATTTGGACACCCAAGAGCAATTTGGTGAAGAAATGGCAGCTTTAGAAAATGAAGCAACACCCGTTACATCCCAAGTTAATGTGAAACCGACGGCCTCAGCATTACCCAGGCACAACAGCCACGACGCAATAGCGAGTCTGTTTGGGTTGCACGATTCGTCTGAACAGATTAACCCTGAGGCCCCGCGAGAGGTAAGAAATCAACCTGAACCTGCGGTGAGACCCGAACAACTTCATAGCTCGGTGCAAGCACCTGCAGTTGCACCGGTTCTGCAAACATCACCCCCCATAGAAAACCTGTCAAGTAATGTAATGACTTATCAACTTCAAATGAGTGGCCCTGGCGTTAATACCACCCTAACGATTGTCGACGAGGATGATATTGCCATTGCCATTGCCTTGCTCCAAAAAATAAAGCGTCAGCTAAAGAGCTAATACCCTCTTTCAATTTTGGATAGATGTGAATAGTTACAAAAAGGGCCCCCATCACCAGAGTTGTGATGGGGGCCCTTTTTTAGCAATTGGCTTTGCGTAAGCGTTCAGGCTGCAGTAAGCAGATGTGCTTAGTATTGAGTTCTATACTGCCAGCCTTGTAAAACTCTCTTAAGTTTCGGCTTTAGGATTCGGGCGCCGTGCCAATAGCTATGTCGTAGTGTATATGCTTGGAAATGGGCCACCCGTGATAGCGCGAGGTGTGCAACAAAATTCCGCTCCAGAAATTGTACAGGCGCGGTAGATGCGCGGGCCAGTCGACGTGCGCGAAGTTGTTGAACACCGGCGCAAGCAAATGGTCGGCATTGACCTTCTCGTAAAAGATTGACCTTCTCGTAAAAGGTATCGACCACGGATTTGATATCGGCTTCGCTCTGGATGCCGGGGCGTAAATCGGGCATATTTTTCCGCAGTAGGCAGGGAAAACTTATGGCTTCATACAGAAACTCCGGCGTAGTGGTGCAGATGGAGTATGGTCTGGGATTAGGAGCGCCGTAAGTCAAAGAATCGGCAACTAGTTTTACCAATACCACTTTTGGCGGCTCAATACGCCCCGCGCTTGCAGTGCCGGCCTGAATGCCGAAATGACAAAAATCATACGGGCGCATGAGGGGCGTCAAGGCGCAGACAGGGACAGTATCAGCAATTTTGCAGTGCTCTAATAAACAACGCGAGCCGATTGGGCTCGCCCTATTATTAAAGTAATAAGTTGTATTTTCATACTACCCACTCCGGCCAAAGCCGGTGGTATCCAAACCCAACTTTTAATGCTATGCTGCTATGAGACCCCACGTCAATTACCCCGATTCTATCCATAAAGAAACCTTTGCCGCTCCCCTTCGCTGCGCCGATGCCGACCTGACCGCGGCTGTAGAACTCCTGCTGCTCAAAAAAGGCGTTTGCAGCAACCTGAGCCGCGTGGTTTGCCACAACGGCACGGTAGAGCTGGTAGGCTCCACCGACACCTTACAATCGCAGGAAAAAGCCGCAGAAATGGCCCTGGCCGTGCAGGGGGTGCAAAACGTAGTCAACAAAATCAGCATTCGCCCGCTGGGCATCAGCGATGCCGAGCTGCACCAGCGTATGGCCGCCGCCTTGGCCAGCGATGCCGTACTGGCCCAATGCCGCCTTTCGGTGAGTGTGCGCAACGGCCGGGCACACCTTTCGGGCCGCGTTACTTCCGCTTCTGCGCGCGCCCGGGCCACCGACATCGCCCGGCGCGTTTGCGGCGTGGTCGAGGTTGATAACCACACCCAGGTAGTTGAGTGACAAAAGGCAAGAGCCCGTAAAGCCCTTACTTCACCTCTTGTTACTCATTCTTCCTCCTCAAATTCCCGCCATGAAACTGACGCTCATCGTCCTCACGAACTTCTACCCGGCTGCGCAACAGGCTGTGAGTTATGCCGATGCTCTGGCCAGCACCCTTGGCTACGACCTCGTGCTGCTGCACGTAGACCGGGCTTTTCACATGAACCCTTACCTTTTTCCGGGGGCAGCCCGACGCCAACCCACGGTAGCCGAAGAAGAGGCAACCGGCGCCCAGCTCATGCAGCTGGCACAGCAACTGCGGGCTGCTACCGTAGTCGAGCAGGCCCCCGACTTGCAGCCCGATGTGGTGGAAGACCTTGCCAAGCGCTATCAGCCCGCTCTTTTCGTGCTCGGTCGCCCAACCCCCGGTTCGGAATACTCGGACAGCATCAACGCATCGGCCCTGCAGCTGCTGCGCGCCAGCCAGTTCCCCGTGCTGATTGTTCCGGCCGGCAGTGGGGCCCCGGCCTTGCCCAAACGCCTGCTCATTGCGGCCGACTGCGAGGAGTTTATGCTGACCGAGTCGGCTGGCTGTGTCCGTCACCTGCTCGGCAACCGCGAAGTCGAACCCACTGTGCTGCACGTGTCGCCGGTGGAAGATGACCGGGGGTGCACCAGCGCCCTGCGCGTAGTAGAACACAGCGGCCTGCTCACCAACCTGCCCAAGGCCCGCCTGCGCGGCTACCAGCATGCCAATCCGGCCCAGGGCATCCTCAACGCTGCTGCCGATATGAAGGCCGACTTGGTGGTGCTCCCGGCTCGTCGTCGGAGCTATTTCGGGCAGCTTTTTCATCGCAGCGTAACGGCTCAGGTTATTAGCACTAGCCCGGTTCCCGTGCTAGTAGTGCCCGCTCAGGAGTCATCGGATGAGCACCGGAACCACGAGCAAAAGCTGTCCGAGTTTCAGCTCCAATGGCCCCGGGGCTAACGCCCATCCTCTGATTAATACACCCAGCGGCCTCGCTTCTTTTCCTGATTTGCCCGGTTCCCAACCTGCTCCATGGCAGGTCGCTGGGTAGTCATTGCCTGTCTGCTGCGCTGTTTTGTCGTTTACCATTCACTCTCTGCCCCTGCTGCTCAGCGTACCTGCCTCCGCCATCTCCGAAAACACGACCGGCGCCACCGTTACGGCCTGGATGCGCCGCTTCCAGGATTGGCTTTGCCACGAACTGGAACAGGCCGATGGCCAGGGCCGCTTTAAGGAAGATGCCTGGACGCACGCCGGCCGTGGCGGCGGCCGCACCCGCGTAATCAACCAAGGAGCAGTGCTGGAGAAAGGGGGTGTCATCTACTCTGCCGTTTGGGGCCAGATGAGCGAGGCCGCCGCCCGGCAGTTGCTCATGCCCGCCCCCGCCTACTATGCCACGGGCTTGAGCGTGGTGTAGCACCCGGAAAGCCCAATGGTGCCCTTTCGAACATGAATGTGCGCTACACCGCGGCACTCACTTCGGCCTCGAAACCGGGGGCCGCACCAAGTCCATTCTCATGAGCTTGCCCCCGCTGGCGGCCTGGCACTACGACCAACAGCCGCTCCCCGGCTCGCCCGAAGCGGCCACCCAGGCCTGGCTGCGGCAAGGAATAGATTGGGCAGAAGCTGGCGCTTAAAGCCTGCTGAGCTTCTGCTTACTTGCCCTCGGTCAGGTGACGGGTGTTGGGCAAGCGATGACGTTCCTGCAGCACGTCAATTACTTCCGACATTGGCACGCCGGCCGCAACAAGCAGCACCAATAAGTGGTAAAGCAAATCAGCTACTTCGCCCGGCAGTCCCTCCCGGTTGCCGCCCACTGCATCAATCACTGTTTCTACGGCCTCCTCTCCCACTTTCTGGGCAATTTTGGGCATGCCTTTCTTGAACAAGGAAACGGTGTACGAAGTAGGCGCGCGCTCAGGAAACTGGTGCCGCTCCACAATCAGGCGCTCCAAATCGGCAAGAAAGCCAATGGGCGCGGCCGGGGCATGCGCCTGCTCCGGCTGCTCAAAGCAGCTCACGGTACCGCGGTGGCAGGTGGGCCCGGCCGGCGTGGCCCGGATGAGAAGCGTGTCAGCGTCACAGTCGACGTGCACGCTGCGTACCGTCAGGAAGTTCCCGCTGCTTTCGCCCTTAACCCAGAGCCTGTTTTTAGAGCGTGAGAAAAACGTGACCCGGCCATCCCGTTGGGTTAGGTCCCAGGCTTCGGCATTCATGTAGCCCAGCATGAGCACCTGTCCGGTATCAGCGTCCTGAATAATGGCGGGTAGAAGGCCGGTAGCCGGGTCGAAACGCAGCTCGGTGGCAACAGAAAAAGCAGGAGTCATGGCGAGGGAATATTAGGGCAAGCGGGCAAAATTGATTGACCGGCGAGTTTCAACTTGGCTCAGCAACAAGCTGATAAGAGCTACAACCGGACGGGAATTCCTTCGGCGTGCAGGTATTGCTTGAGTGCGGGCAAAGCCGTTTCGTTGAAGTGGAAAATGCTGGCCGCCAAGGCGGCATCCGCCCCGCCGGCCTGAAACACGGCGGTAAAGTCGGAGGGCTGCCCCGCGCCACCCGAAGCGATTACGGGCACGGGCACGGCATCGCTCACCGCGCGAGTCAGCTCCAGGGCAAAGCCCGACTTGGTGCCGTCGTGGCTCATGGACGTGAGCAGTAGCTCGCCCGCGCCCAGTTCGGCGGCTTCGCGGCACCAGGCCACGGCCTCGCGCCCGGTAGCAACGGTGCCAGCACGGGTCATGACCTGCCACTCGTTGTCGACCAACCGCGCGTCCACGGCCACCACCACACACTGCGAGCCAAAACGCCGGGCCAGGTCGCGAATCAGCTCCGGGCGGGCAAGGGCAGCGGAGTTGATGGAAACCTTATCTGCGCCGCTCAGCAGCAGCGCTTCCACATCGGCCACGGTGCTGATGCCGCCGCCCACGGTAAACGGAATGTCCAGCACCCGGGCCACATCGCGCACCAGCTCGGTGAGGGGCTGGCGGCGCTGGTTGGTGGCGGTAATGTCCAGAAACACCAGCTCATCGGCGCCTTCGCGGGCGTAGCGCGCGGCCAGGGCAATGGGGTCGCCGGCATCGCGCAGGCCTTCGAACTGAATGCCTTTCACCGTGCGACCATCGCGAACGTCGAGGCAGGGAATAAGTCTTTTCTTGACCACGGATTTATCGGATTTGACGGATTAGTTGGATTTTGGGGACGACAGGTCGTCGCGTGTTGGCAAAAGTTCCTCAAGCGCTTCGCACCACCGGCAATGTTCTTATAGCCATTGCAGGCAGTGGCATTTACACTAGGCTATATAAATGGCTTAAGCTCGGGCAACGAAATGGTGCCTTCGTAGATGGCCTTGCCAATAATGGCCCCGTGCATGCCGGCTTCAGCCAGCGCTTCGACATCAGCAATGGTCGTGACGCCCCCACTGGCAATGAACTTGGCCGTCGGGAACTGCTGCACCAGGGTTTTGTAAATAGCCAACGACGGCCCCTGCAGTAGCCCGTCTTTGCTTACGTCGGTACAAATGAACGTCGTGCCTCCGGCTTGCAGGTAATCGGTAATAAAGTTGGCGAGGGTGAGCGTACTGGCGTCGGCCCAAGCATTTATCATGATATGCTTGTCTTTAAAATCAGCGCCCAGGAAAATAGTCTCGGGACCGTACTTGGCCAGCCAAGCCCCTACCGTAGCAGGCTCCCGCACGGCTAGGCTTCCGGCCGTGACGTGCGCTGCCCCGGCATTGAGCACCTGGGTTAATGCTTCGACAGTTTGTATGCCGCCGCCTGCGTCAATGTCAAGGTTGGTTTGGCGGGCAATGGACTCTAGAATCCCCAAATTAACCGGCCGGCCGGCCCGGGCCCCATCCAAATCTACCAAATGCAGGCGCCGGATACCGGCATCGGCAAACCGCTGGGCCACGGCCACGGGGTCGGCGTCATAAGTGGTTTGGCGCGAGAAGTCGCCAGCACTCAGGCGGACGCACTGCCCCTTGACAAGGTCGATTGCGGGAATAATTTCCACAGAAAACAGCTTAAATAAAGTCGAAAAAGGAGACTACAGGTTCAGAAAATTGGCAAGAATGCGGGTGCCGGCCTCGCCGCTTTTCTCAGTGTGAAACTGCACGCCGTGAAAATTGCCGTGTTGCACCGCCGCGCTAAACGGGGCCGGGTGCGAGGCCTGCGCCGTGGTGTAAGCCCCCACCGGCGCATAGTAGCTGTGCACAAAGTACACATGGTCGGCGTCGGTGAGGCCCGCAAACAACGGCCCTTGCAAGGCTTGAAGGTTGTTCCAGCCCATATGCGGCACTTTATGCGTCGCATCCGGCACGAACCGTTGCACTTTGAAAGGAAGCAAGCCCAGCATAGAAGTGTCGTTTTCTTCGCTGTGCTGGCCCAGCAGCTGCATGCCCAGGCAAATACCAAGGAACGGCTGAGTCAGGGTCGGCAAAACCAGGTCGAGGCCCGCTGCACGCAAGGCTTCCATAGCAGATGAAGCTTCGCCCTCACCGGGGAACAGTACCTTGTCGGCCTTGCGCAACGTCTCCGGGTCAGCTGTTAGAGTAGCTTGTGCTCCTAAGCGCTCCAGTGCAAAGAGCACTGACTGCACATTTCCTCCTTTGTAATCTACGACTGCAATTTCCATCTGAATCGTGTTTATTTAACCTTTTGGCGCAATATATTATTACCCATTTGTATAAACTCGAATTTTACAAAATACCCTTGGTGCTGGGTATGGCCAATGATTCGTCACGTTGCAACGCCATTTTAATAGCCTTGGCAACTGCCTTAAATATGGCTTCTATCTTATGGTGCTCATTGTCGCCGGTGCAAGAAATATTAAGGGTAGCGCGCGAATTGTCCGTGAACGATTTGAAGAAGTGAAAGAACAATTCAGTAGGTAAATCACCTACCCGCTCACGCCGAAACTCGGCATTCCACACCAACCAAGGGCGGCCCGAAAAGTCAATGGCAGCTTGTGCCAAGGCCTCGTCCATGGGCAGTAAAAAGCCGTAACGAGCCAGCCCGCGCTTATCACCCAGCGCCTGCGAGAAGGCCGTGCCCAGTGCGAGGGCAGTGTCTTCTACAGTGTGATGTTCATCAATGCGTAAATCGCCTTTTACACTTATGTGTAAGTCAACACCGCTGTGACGACCAAGCTGTTCCAGCATGTGGTCGAAGAAACCGAGCCCGGTGTGAATGTCCGTTTGGCCAGTTCCGTCGAGGTTAAGGCGAATGCCAATCTGAGTCTCGTTGGTGTTCCGTTCAATTACAGCGATGCGGGCCGGGAAGCGCAGGTGATGGTAGATAGCGTCCCAGCTGGTGGTGGTGAGTGCGGCGCGGTCGTCGGGCTGCTCCCCTATCAGGATGGCTTGGCTGCCGAGGTTCACGGCTAACTCTACATCGGTGAGGCGGTCGCCAATCACATAGGAGTTGGCCAAGTCGTATTCATGGGCTGGGTCGAGGTAGCGGCCCAGCAAGCCGGTGCCGGGCTTGCGCGTGGGCAGTCCCTCGTGCGGAAAGCTGCGGTCGATGTGTTCGGCAACGAAATGAATGCCTTCGCCGGCCAGGATTTCCTGCATGAGTTTATGCGGCGGCCAAAACGTGTCTTCCGGGAAGCTGTCTGTGCCCAGGCCGTCTTGGTTGGTTACCAGCACGAGTTCGTACTCAGGCAAGTCGCGGGCAATGCGAGCCAGGGCGCTGATGCAACCGGGCAGAAAGGCAAACTTTTCCAGGCTGTCAACTTGCTGGCTGGGCTGAGGTTCCACCAGAATGGTGCCGTCGCGGTCAATAAACAGGGCCTTTTTCAAATTCGGGGCAATTATCGATGGGTAAGTTGATTTTTAGCGGGCAGCTACTGCAGCAGGTAGCTCGGCTCCTATTTCCGCAAGGGCTTGCAGCAGCTGGACGTTTTCGTCGGCAGTGCCAACGGTCAGGCGCAGGCAGCCGGCGCAGCCGGGCTGGTTGGTGCGGTTGCGGACCACAATGCCGCGGGCGCGGAGTTGGTCATACAAACCCGTGGCGTCGACATTAAAACGAACCAGCAGGAAGTTGGCATCGGAAGGAAAAACGTGCTCCACAATGGGAAGCGCCGGCAACTCCTCCGCCAGCAGAGCCCGGCCGCTCAACAGTTCGGCCTGCAGCTCGGGGAGACGCGGGGCGTCGGCCAAGGCTACCAGAGCGTGCTGCTGCGTGGCGGCCGAGATGTTATAAGGCGGCTTGATTTTATTGAAGTACTCTATCAGCTTCGGCGCGGCGTAGGCTACGCCCAAGCGCAGTCCGGCAAGTCCCCAGGCTTTGGAGAAGGTTTGCAGCACCACCAAGCGCGGGAATTCAGCCAGGCGCGTGGTCCAGCTCGGCGCGGCTGCGAAATCAGCGTAGGCTTCATCCACCACTACAATTCCCCGGAAAGTGCGCAAGATTGTTTCCAATGCAGCTTCGGCCAGCAAGTTGCCGGTAGGATTGTTGGGCGAGCACAGGAATACCACCTTAGCTGAGGAAGCTGCCAGTACTTCCGCGGCATTGGCCGGCAGCTGAAAATCAGCGGTGAGCGGCAGCCGCTCAACCTTAACATCATTAAGGTTGGCAGCCACTTCGTACATACCGTAGGTAGGCGGGCACACCACTATACTGTCTTTGCCAGGCGTGCAGGTGAGGCGCACCAGCAAATCAATGGCTTCGTCCGAACCATTGCCCAGGAAAATATTGGCGGGCTCCACTCCCTTCAAACGCGCCAAATCGGTTTTGATGGCCCGTTGGTGCGGGTCGGGGTAGCGGCTGAAATCGTCTGGGCCCACGGAGCCAAGGCTGTTCTCGTTAGCATCGAGCATGACCGGTGCCATGCCTTCAAACTCGTCGCGGGCCGACGAATACGGCTGCATACGCTCCACGCTTGGCCGAATTAGACCAGCATACGGGTTATCGGCAGCCGGGGCGGACTGCTCAGCTTTCGGAGCTGGTCTGGCAGCCAATGCCTCTAGGCGCAGGGTCACGGCCCGGGCGTGGGCGGCAAGGCCTTCGGCATCGGCCATGGTTTCTACCAGCGGGCCTAGGGCCTGCAGCCCCACCGGCGAAAGCCGCTGGAAGGTGATTTTCTTTACGAAAGAATCGAGCGACACCCCGCTGTACTGGCGGGCGTAGCCGCTGGTAGGCAAAGTGTGATTGGTGCCTGAGGCGTAATCACCCACAGCTTCAGGCGTCAGGTGCCCCAGGAATACGGAACCAGCATTTACTACCTGCACGGCCAGGGTTTCAGCATTATCAGTAGCCAGAATCAGGTGCTCTGGGGCGTACTGATTGGAGAAAGCCAGCATCGTGACGGCATCGGCTAGCAGCACGGCCCGGCTGTTGGCGAGGGCCTGCGCCGCCACGTCGCGCCGGGGCAGCGATGCCAGCTGGCGGTCAAGCTCGGCTTTCACTTGCTCAATAATGGTCGGGCTGTCGCTGAGCAGTACCACTTGCGAATCGGGACCGTGCTCAGCCTGCGACAACAAATCGGCGGCTACAAACGCCGGATTGGCGCTGCCATCAGCAATAACAAGCACCTCCGACGGACCAGCGGGCATGTCGATGGCCACGCCAAATTCGGCTGCTGCTAGCTGCTTCGCCGCGGTCACGTAGCGGTTGCCGGGCCCAAAAATTTTATCAACCGCGGGCACCGCCACCGTACCAATGGCCAGCGCGGCCACAGCCTGCGCCCCACCCGCCTTCACCACTTTGTCGATGCCGAGCAGCTGCGCCACAAACAGAATAACCGGGCTCACGGAGCCATCGGGCTGGGGCGGCGTGCACACCACCACCTCGGGGCAGCCCGCCAGCCGGGCCGGCACCCCCAGCATCAGCAAGGTGCTAAACAAGGGAGCTGTGCCCCCAGGCACGTACAAGCCCACACGCTGCACGGGCACGGCCCGGCGCGAGCACGCCACGCCGGGCATGGTTTCTACCTGCAGCTCCGGCTCGCGCTGAGCGCGGTGGAAAGTTTCAATGTTGGTTTTGGCCTGCCGGATGGCGGCCTGCAACTCGGCCGGCACTTGAGCAGCGGCGGCCGCAAACTCAGCTTCCGAGACCAGTAAACTGGTAAGGGTAGCTTTATCGAGCTCGGTGGCTAAGGATAGCAGGGCAGCATCGCCCCGCTCGCGCACCTGTTCAAATATAGAGCGCACGCGGGCGGCTACCTGGGGCGCTTCGGCAGCGGCGGGGCGCAGTTGCAGCGCGGGCCAGGTGCCGGGGTCGGGATAGGAATAGACTTGCATGGCGAAGCGGCTAGGCAATCATCTTTTCGATGGGCAATACAAGGATGCCCTCGGCGCCAACGGCCTTGAGCTGGCTGGTGATGTGCCAGAACTCGTCTTCCTGCACCACCGACTGCACCGATACCCAACCGGCCTCGGCCAGCGGCGTCACGGTGGGCGACTTGATGCCAGGCAGCAACCGCCGCACTTCTTCCAGCGCCGTAACGGGCGCATTCAGCACAATATACTTGCTGCGCTTAGCGCGCCGCACGGCCTGCATGCGAAACTGAAGCTGCTCGAGCAGCTCGGTTTGCTCGGCCGTCAGGTTGGGCTGGGCAATGAGAACGGCTTCTGAGCGAAATACTGTTTCAACTTCGCGCAGGCCATTGCCGAGCAGGGTTGAGCCGCTGCTCACAATGTCGCAAATAGCCTCAGCCAGGCCGATGCTAGGCGCTATCTCCACCGAGCCGCTGATGGTGTGCAAGTTGGACTGCACGCCGTTTTCGGCCAGGTAGCGGCCCAGAATGTTGGGGTAAGAAGTAGCGATGTTCTTGCCCTGCAAAGCGGCTATGGAAGCGTAGGCATCGGCGCGGGGCACAGCCAGGCTCAGGCGGCATTTGCTGAAGCCCAGGGCTTCAACTTCCAACTGCGGCAGGCCCGCTTCTACCAGCACATTCTGGCCCACGATGCCCAAATCGGCCACTCCATCCTGCACGTACCCCGGAATATCATCGTCGCGCAAAAACAGTATTTCGAGCGGAAAATTGGTGGCTTCGGTCTTCAGCTTGTAGGAGCTGCTGATGAAGTTGATGCCGCATTCGCGAATGAGGGTGAGGGAATCCTCGCTCAGGCGACCGGACTTTTGAATGGCTAAACGTAGCATGAAGTGGGTAAGAGGCGGGCGCGGCTGCCTTGGCAGCAACCAGTACTTCGACCCCGGCAAGATTGCCCGGTGGTGAAATTGCCCAAATTTGAAAGAGAGAAGCCCGGCGCAAACACACCCCGGAGCGCGGCGGTGGAGGCGCGGGAGGCCGGTGCTAGCTTAGCACCCGGCACACAACCCGGCCTCCCACAGATGGTGGTGGCGATGGTGGGCACCCACAACTACAGCATTGCCTGCGGCCACGCCAATAGCCAGCGCGGCAGTTGCATCAGAGCAAAACAGGGAAGCCAATCGGTTCATATGTGGAGCAAAGGTAGAACAGAAATTCAAAGGGCCATAAGCGGAACGCCTATTTCGTTTCGGAATTTCATACCAGTAACCTATGGCAAAGGTTTGGGGCTAATCGAAAAGAAATGGCAACGTGCTGCAATATTTACCAACAAATTCGCGCCGTATGAGCAATTTCATTACGTTTTTGAACACCTTGCAGCCCCTCAGCGACGCTCTAGCGGAGGCCCTTGCAGCCAGCACGTTGCGCGAAGAGCTGCCGGCTCGCCACTCGCTGCTGCAGCCCGGAAAAATAGCCCGGCGTATATATTTTATCGAGACCGGGCTGGTGCGCGGCTACACACTGGTGCACGGCCGCGAAGTCTCGTCGTGGTTTATGCAGGCCGGCGATTTTGTGATTTCCATTCTCAGCTTTTTCACGCAGCAGCCCTCCGAAGAATGCCTGGAGCTGTTGGAGCCGGCCGTAGTGTACTCGATTTCTTACGAGCAGTTGCAGCTTCTGTACCGCGACTTCCCGGAATTTAATTACATCGGCCGGCTGCTCCTGGAGAAGTATTATGTACTCAGCGAGCAGCGTGCCCTGCACCTGCGCTCTCGCACGGCGGCCGAGCGCTACGAATTGCTGTTACGGGACTTTCCAACGGTGTTTCAGCGGGTGGCCGTACAGCACATTGCTTCCCACTTGGGCATGGCCCCGGAAACCCTGAGCCGGCTGCGGGGGAAGCTGATATAGGCTTCGCAACAGCTGACGAATATGACATTTGTCAGGAAATAGCCCCTGCCAGACTTCCACCTTTGGGTCATTCAATATGAACCCAAAGGTGAACGACATGGCCCTGAAAAAAATCATTCTTGGCAGCTTGCTAGCAAGCTGTGGACTTGTGGCATCCGTGGCCGTTCGGCCCGCCTCGCACTTATGGCAAGCCCACTTGCGCGATAAGCAATCGACGACCGCCGCGAGCCCGCGCCTGGCCAACGACATCAGTGGGCTCAACCCCACCCGCATGCATACCATAGCGGTCGAAACTGATTCGGCGGCGGCGTTGCTGCAGTTGCGCCAGCTGATAGAGTTGGCCCGCACGAAAAGCCTGTCGGTCGCCATTGCGGGCTCGCAGCATAGCATGGGCGGGCACACCCTCGCACCGGGCGGCATTCGCCTCGACATGCGGCCCTTCAAGCACATGCGCCTGGACACGGCAACCAACCTGCTCACGGTGGGCGCCGGTGCAACCTGGGCCGACGTCATTCCCTACCTGAACCGCTACGGCCGCGCCGTGGCCACCATGCAGTCGGATAATGCTTTTACGGTGGGCGGCTCGCTGAGCGTGAACTGCCACGGTTGGCAACCCAACCAGCCGCCCATTGCGGCCACTGTGCAATCGGTGCTGGTGCTCCTCGCCGATGGCCAGCTGCTCAGGTGCAGCCGCCAGCAAAACCAGGAGCTGTTTGCATTAGTCCTGGGCGGCTACGGGCTATTTGGAATTATCCTGGAAGCGCAACTTCAGACCCACGCAAATAAAGTTTATCGCTACCAAAGAGTAAAAATGGACGCTGGTCATTACTTGCAGGAATACCAGCGCCACATCGATGCCAACCCGCAGGTGCACCTGGCTTATGGCCGGCTCAATGTGACGCCAACCAACTTCCTGGAAGAAGCAACGCTGAACTACTTCACTACCCAGCGAGCAGCGCCGCCCCAGTATCCGCTTCCCGAACCCGGGCTAACGGCATTCAAACGGGCCGTTTTTCTGGGCTCCAAGCACAACGAGTACGGCAAGCAGCTGCGCTGGGACCTGGAACAGTCTTTCAGCCAAACGCAAGTTGGCAATGAGTACTCCCGCAACGAAATCATGAACGAAAGCCCCGCGTTCTACCTCAACCGTACTGCCGGTCAAACCGATGTGCTGCACGAATACTTTATTCCTGCCCAGCAGTACAACGCCTTCCGACTGGCGCTTCAACGGCGAATTCCGCAGCATAAAGCCGACTTGCTGAACGTGACGCTGCGCAACGTTTACGCGGATACCGACACTTTTTTGCCCTACGCGCGGGAAGAAGTTTTCGGCTTTGTCCTCTTCTTTAATCAGGGAACCACTGCGGCCGATGAAGCCGACATGGTCGCGCTAACTCAGGAGCTCATTGCCGATGCCGAGCACCTGGGCGGCACTTACTACCTGCCATATCGGCTACACGCCGAGCCGGCTCAATTGGCCCGGGTATATCCGCAATTCCAGAAGTTTGTGGCCCTAAAGCAACGCTACGACCCGAAAGAGGTGTTCCAAAACAAGTTTTACCAGCAGTACCGAATTATTAGTGAACCACAGGCTTCTCCATCTAGAGATGAAATTGCCTTGGGCAAAAAATAAGGTACTGGCCTAAAACCGAGCAATTACCCGCAGATTCACCACCCGCTGTGAGAGGTAGCTCGGCACCGAATAAGTCACGCCGTTCACGTCCTGCAGGTAGCTATAGCCACCCACGTTATTGGCTGCAAACACGTTCAGGATTTCCAGCCCCATCCAGAGGCTCTCGAAGCTGTAGAAGTGGGCCTTGGGGGCATTGTTATTCTTAAGGCCCACCACTTTCGAAAAGCCCAAATCCACACGTTTATAACTGGTCTCCAACGCGTTGGTACCGCGCAAATCGGGCTGGTTGGGGGGTGTAAACGGCAGGCCAGTCCCGTACACAATGTTTACATAGCCGCGCACCGAGGGATTATTGGGCATATGGTCCTGGAAAAACACGCCCACGTTAAGGCGCTGGTCCTGGGGGCGCCGAATGTATTCCTTGGCCTGGCGGCTGGTTTGGTTGCCATTGGCGTTGAAGATGCTAATCGAATCCCCCACCACATTCTCACGGGTGGTAAGCAGGCCCAGGCTAAACCACGATTCAGCCCCTTTTACAAACTCCCCGCTCACGCGGGCATCGAAACCGGCGGCATATGCGGTGGCGTTGTTTTTAGCGAAGTAGCGCAGCCGCACATTGTCCACGTCGTAAGGCACCACGTCGGTCAGGTACTTGTAGTAGGCTTCGCCCGAGAACTTAAAAGGCCGGCCAAACTGCTCGAAGCTGATTTCCTTGCCCGCAATGAAGTGGTATGACTTCTGAGCCCGCAGCGCTGGATTTAGAAAGCCTTGCTGCACGCCAAGCTGAGTGGTTTGCTGGTCGCGCAGCTCGCGGTAGAATGGCGGCTGATAGTACACGCCCACCGCGGCCTTGAACGAGCGGTTGGGGTGGCGCCGGCTGATTTGCGAGTACTGCACCCGCGGGCTGAACACGAGTTGGCCGTTGGTGGTCCAGTAATGCGCCCGCACCCCGTAGCTGACGGTGCGCATCGAGTCCAGCGCCCAGGTGTCTTGCACAAAGCCCTGGCTGCGCGTGCTTAGCAGGCGCAGGTCGGAGCGCAGCCGCAGGCGCCGCTCGTCGGGCACGAAGTCGGCCGAGTCGGCAAAGCTGTACTCGTCGAGGACGTCGCTGATTCGCTCTCGGCCAATTTTGGCGCCCCAGCGCACGGTATGCGCCCCGTCGGGCGTCCAGCGGCCGCGGGTTTCGGCGGTATAAATCTGAGCCGTAAGGTTGTTGCGCGAGTTCTTGAACTGCGAACCGATGTCGCGCTGCCGCACCGCCTGGTTGAAATCCGGCGAGGTCGGGTCGCGGTTTATTTCGGCAAAGGAATAAGCGGCTTCCACGTCGCGGTATTCCAGCTCGCGCGACAGCAGGGCCGAGCCCAGCAGCTCCATTTGCAGGTTGGGCGAGAAGTCGTGCTTCAGGTTCAGGCCGCTCTGGTAGGTGTCGAACTGCATCCGCTCGCGGCCGTCGTAGGCAATGAATACCCGCGTAAACTGGTTGAGACCGGTCGAGAAAGTGGCTTGGCCGGTTTCGGGCGAAAACCGGTAGTTGTTGTGCGCCACCACCCCCAGCAGGCCCAATGTGGTGCGCTGCATGTCCTCCTTCTTGCCCAGCCCAATGTTCACAAACGCCTGCGCATCGTAAAAGGTCGGGTTGTAGCCGCCCTGGGCCTGCCGCAACGCATTCAGCACGTACTGGGCATTCTTATAACGAACGCCGGCCAGGTAGCTCACGCGGCCGTTGGCCGAACGCGCTTCGGCATGCGCTGCGCCGCCAACCAGGCTGCCCGTGAGCGAAGCTGCAAATTTCTCGGGCGTCTTGTAGTCGACACTCAGCACGGAGGCCAGCTTGTCGCCATACTTCGGCTGCCAGCCCCCGCTGCTAAATTCCACCTGCTTCACCAAGTCGGGGTTGATGAAGCTCAGTCCCTCCTGCTGGGCCGCGGTGACGAGGAAAGGCCGGTAAATCTCGAAGCCATTGACGTAGACGAGGTTTTCGTCGTAGTTGCCGCCGCGCACGTTGTAGGTGCTGCTCAACTCGTTGTTCGAGACCACGCCCGGGAGCGTTTTGAGAATGGCGTTGAAATCACCAAAGGGCGAAGGAATCTCCTTGGCCGAACGCGGGTCTATTCGCGTAATGCTCACTTGCTCGCGGGTGTCGGCCTGGTCCGACCGACCGGTTACTTTCACTCCTCCCAAGGCTTTGGTATCAAGGCGCATCGTCAGCTGCAAGGGCGCCGCGGCGTCGGCGGGCAACCTCAGGGGCACCCGTAAAGGCAAATACCCCAGGCGGCGGATGATAAGCACCATGTTTTGGCCCGCTTCCGGCACCCGCACCTGCAGCCTGAATACACCTTCGGCAGTGGTGTTGTCCCCGCCGGGCTGGCCCTCCACTCCCACCGCCGCCAGCTCCAGCGGCTGGCCGTTGGCCTCGCGCAAGGTTCCCGTCACGGTTATCACCGCAGTGCCCGGCACTTGCACCGGCGCGGGCACCGGCTCTTGCGCCTGTACCTGCCCCGCGGCCAACAGCAGCAGCACCAAGCCACCGGCTCCCACCCGAATCCGGCGTCCCTGGCCTTTCTCCCGCAGTGCTGAATCTCTCGGCGTAACCTTTTTTTTCACGATGCTCAGATAACGGGCGTCAATAGCAGCTATTGCCCCCGGCGGGTGGTTGAGGCGTCGGCTGTGTTCAGCTCCAGCCCCGCCAAGTAGTCGCGCATGCTGGCCAGGGTAGCAACCGGGCCCTCAGCGGCGCTGAATACAAAGTTGCCGGCCACCAGCACATCGGCACCGGCTTCTACGAGTGGCCCCGCGTTGGCCAGGCTCACGCCACCGTCAATCTCAATCAGGGCATCGGAGCCGGCATCAAGCAGCAGCTCTTTCAGCATGGCCACCTTTTTCAGGGTGTTCGGGATGAAGGCTTGTCCTCCAAAACCCGGGTTAACCGACATCACCAGCACCACGTCCAGGTCGGCGGCAATGTCTTCGAGCAGCGCCACGGGCGTGTGCGGGTTCAGGGCCACGCCCGCCTTGCAGCCCAGCTGCTTAATCTGCTGCACCACGCGGTGCAGGTGCTGGCAGGCTTCGTAATGCACCGTAATGTTGGTGGCCCCGGCGTCGCGGAAAGCCGAGAGATAATGCTGCGGCTCCTCTATCATCAAATGCACGTCGAGCGGCTGCTTGGCGTAGCGCGCCACGGCCTGCAGCACCGGCAAGCCGAAGGAGATGTTGGGCACGAAACGGCCGTCCATCACATCAAAGTGCAGCCAATCGGCGGCGCTGGTCGCGAGCCGTTCGGTTTCGGCTTGCAAATTGGCGAGGTCGGCAGCCAGAAACGACGGGGCCAGCAAGGTGGCGCGGCGAGTTGAGTTCATGGCGGCGAAGATACAGCGGGCGCGCGCTACCCAAATGCCGCCCAGCCCGCTCGCCGGCTCTACTTTTGCACCAGCCCCTGGCCTGAAACGCATTGTTTCGTTCACAGGCAGGGGCTCATTGTTAACTGCTCATTACTAATTGCCCCTTTAGTGCCTCACCTGCTCCCTCTCCTCATCCGCGGCATCAACAACCTCTCCGATGCCCGCTATTGCGCCGGAATGGGTGCCGATAAACTCACCTTTATTCTGGACCCCGCCATTCCCGGTTTCCTCGACACCAAGGCCGTGAAGGAGCTAACCGGCTGGGTGGCCGGAGTTGAACTAATAGGTGAATTCGACCAGCTCACCGCCCCTGAAATCAACGCTATAGCCGCCGAATGCGCGCTTGATGCCGTGCTCCTGCGCCAGCCCCGCTCGGTAGCGGAGCTCGCTGAAATTGCCCCACCTGCCTACGTCGAACTAGCCATTGGCTCGGTTGGCATTGCGGGGTATCTGCCCCACTCTTCGGCAGGCCTGGTAATCGAGATAACCGAACCCCTCACCACCGAAACCCTGGATAAGCTCTTTGCAATTGGCCAACATCACCCCCTATGGTTGGGCCCCGGCCTACTGCCCGACCTTGCCCGGCACCTGGCCACCCAGCTTCCATTAGCGGGCTTGGTGTTCCCTTCCGGCGACGAAGTAAAACCCGGCTTGCGCGATTTTGACCAGCTCGAAGCAGTATTCGAAGCCCTGGAAACGGAGTAATTAGTTGTCCGTTGGTAGTTGTCCGTTGTCAGTAAAAGCAGGTACAAAACCTCTGACAACGGACAACCACCAACGGACAACTAAAACATTAGCTCAGCCGAAACTGCACGTACTTGATGGGCACGCCTACCGCCCGGTATTTTCCTTCGAAGTTGGTTTGAATAGCTTGAGCTTCGGTGAATTCCTCCCCGGTTTCAGCGTAAAGGTCCCGCGTGAACCGCTCCACCCGGGCTCCGGGGCGGGCAGCCAGGGTTTCCAGCGTATACTCAAACAAGCCTTCGTTGTCGGTTTTAAGATGCAGCAGGCCACCAGCGGTTAATAGCTGCTCATACAAGGCCAGGAAACGCGGGGACGTGAGTCGACGCTTGATGTCCCGGTCACGAGGCCGGGGGTCGGGAAACGTAATCCAGATTTCATCTAGCTCGCCGGGGCCGAATTGCGCAGCCAAGGCTTCGGCGCGCATCCGCACGAAGCCTACGTTGGTCAGTCCCATCTCGGCGGCGCGGGTGCTGCCCCGCCAGATGCGCTCGCCCTTGATGTCGAGCCCCAAAAAGTTTCGGCTGGGGTGGCGCTGCGCCAGGCCCACGGTGTACTCCCCCTTGCCACAGCCTACTTCCAGGGTCAGCGGATGCGGCGCTTTGAAAAAATCGGTGCGCCACCGGCCGCCGAGCTGCTCGTATTCGGGCTTGCCGGGTTCAATGATGTCGGGGCGGGTGGCGTTGTCCGTAAAACGGTGCAGTTTGACGCGAGGCAAAGGGAAGGTCGGATGAAATGAAAAAGTAAAGATTTAAGCGGGGCGCGCCGGAGCAAACAACTCCTCGACTTCTGCCACCACAAAGGTGCTTCCGCCGATAAACACGACGTCCCGGGGTTCCGCGGCAGCGCGCGCAGCCGCCACAGCTGCCGCTACCGAGCCGTAAGCCATGCCACTCAAGCCCAACGCTAAGGCTTGTTGGGCTAAGTCCTGAGCAGGCAAGGCCCGGGGAATATTGGCTGCACAAAAATAGTAGGTGGCCGCTGCCGGCAGCAGCTCCAACATGGCCGCAACGTCTTTGTCCTGCACTGCCCCTACCACCATATGGAGGCGCTTATACTCCAACCGCTGCAACTGCGCCATCACCAGCCGCAGGCCGGCGGTGTTATGGCCCGTGTCGCACACCACCAGCGGCTGCCGCCCAATAATGCTCCAGCGCCCGCGCAAGCCGGTGAGCTGGCTTACCTGCCGCAGACCAGTACGCACCGCAGCATCCGTGATGTGAAAACCTTGGGCCCGAAGCTCGTCCAGGGTAGCTAGCACGCCGGGCAGGTTAAACTGCTGGTAGTCACCTGGGAGGCCCAGTTCTGCATTTGGCAAATACGGCCGGCCGTGCTGCGTCACGACCAAGGGGCGCAGGCCCGTTTCGGGCTCAGGCTCGGCGGTAAACTTAGTCTCATATATCTGGTCAGCAAAAACCAAGTGAGCCAGCTTGCCCGCGGCCTCGCGCTTAAAAACCTCAGCTACTTCCGGCTGGGTTTGGCTAACTACTACCGGCACTCCAGCTTTGATAATGCCAGCTTTCTCACCCGCTATTTCAGGCAGCGTGTTGCCCAGCAGCGCTTGGTGGTCGAGGCTGATGTTGGTGATGAGCGAAACCAGCGGGGTGATGATATTAGTGGAGTCAAGGCGGCCGCCCAGGCCAACCTCCACAATGGCAATGTCCACGCGCTGCTCGGCAAAGTAGTTATATGCCAGGGCCACGCACATCTCGAAAAACGAAGGCTGCACTTGCTCAAACAACGGCCGCCAGCGGGCTACCCACGCCACCAGATAGTCAGGTGCTAGTTCCTGGCCATTCACGCGAATGCGTTCGGTAAATTCACGCAGATGCGGCGAGGTATACAACCCCACCTTGTAGCCCGCCGCCTGCAACACCGCCGCCAGCAGATGCGAGCTGCTGCCCTTGCCATTGGTGCCGGCCACGTGCACACTGCGAAACTCCCGCTCCGGATTGCCCAGGGCCTCTGCCAGCGCTAGGGTGTTGCCCAGCCCTTTTTTGAAACCTGCTGCGCCCACCCGCTGGAACATGGGCAACTGCTCGTAGAGGTAGGCCAGCGTTTCAGAATAGGTCAAGGCTACAGGGATTGTATGAGATTGGAATCCACAAATTAACGGCTCTCCGGCCTCAACTCAGCAAAAAGCCCCGCGGACTGCTTGGCAGACCACGGGGCTCAGACTGGTTCTCAGTGAGATTATCGTACGGTGAATCTAAAAGTATAAAATCCGGTAGCTCCCCCCGCAGCGCTGTTGGTCTTGATAAAATTGGCATCAAGCAGCTTGTCGCGGCAGAGTTTCTCCTGAGCACTGGATACGTTGCCCGATACTTTGGACACCGACTCTACTTCGCCATCAGACGAGATTCTAATTCTGAATCGAATCACGCCCGAGTTGTTGTCAATGGCTTCCACCACCGGCGTGCTTTCGAAACGCCATCCGCTCATTTCCAGGCCCCCGCTGCCGGGGCTGCTGCCGCTGCCACCGCTACCAGGTGCACCGTACAGGGCTTTGGCATCTAGCGAGCCGTTGGGGTCGCCTTGGTCGCCCACAGTACCGGGCCGGTCGCCGTTGTTGTTGCCCGTGGGGGTATTGCTGGTACCATTCACGCCGTTGCCGCCGCCAGTGGCGTTGCCATTGGGCGAATACGCGGCGGCTACTTTGCGGGCAGGCTTGGGCGCCACTTTCACTTCTTCCTTGCGCGGGGCCGGTGTCTCAACTGGAGCTTCCGATACCGGGCTTTCCTCGGCGTCGCTGGTGATTATCTTCTCCTGAGCGGGCGGCGTGGGGTCGGGCGTAGCGGCGGCCACGGGGCGAGGCTGCGGGTCGGGGCTTGCAATAGGCGGGCGGCTATCTACACGGTTGGGCGAGTTGTTGGCCGTGGCCATGCTCTGCACGTCGCCAGACCCGGCCTCGTCGATACCGTAGTTCAGCTCCACGCCATCGCCGCCCAGAGCCGCCAGCGGCGGATTGGGACCTTTGAAAAAGGTAAACATGAAGAACAGCAGCAGCAGCCCGTGGAGAATTAAGGTTCCAATCAGGCCCTCGCGGCGGTGCGGTTCTGGATAATCAATAGCCATCTTGGGGTACTGAGGTGATGGAATTTTGATGCTATTAAGAAGTAACGATGCAGAACGCAGGGAGTTCAAAACCCAATAGAAACGCACATTTGGCTACAACAAGAACTTTATGCCGAGCGCAACGAAGCAGCTTCTCTTAGGGCCTTAGCCTCTTGTTGTTATTTGCCAGCTGCTTGCTGGGCCTGGGTGGCCATCACCATCTTCAACTTTAGGCGGTTGCCGATTTCCAGAATGTCAACCAGCTTCTGCACATTCAGCGAGTTGTCTACGCGCAGCACCACGGTGGGCTGTTCCGTGGTGGGTACGGTGCCAATCAGCGCCACCAACTCCGGCTCTACCGAAGCGGGATTGACAGGCTTCTTATTGACGAAATAGGTACCTGCTGCATCCACCGAAACGGTAATGGGCTGCTTCATCACCTGCTTGCTCGAGCGGGCATTGGGCAACAGAAGCTTGATAACGTTGGGGTTTACCAGCGTGGAGGCAATCAGGAAGAACAACATCAGAAAGAACATGATGTCGTTCATGGCCCCAGTCTCGACGTGTGACGTGAGGCGACGGCGGCGGGAAAGATTCATTGGTTGATGTGCTAGGGGCTTGATGTGCAAATGTGCTGAAGGCTGACAAATAATAGCATCAGCACTTCAGCACATTAATAAATTCAGCACCCATTTTAGTTGTCCTGAAGAATGTCCATGAACTCGATAGCCGAGTTTTCCATCCGGAACACCATGCGCTCTACCAAGATGCTCAGCCAGTGGTAGCCCACGTGGGCAATGATACCCACTATCAGACCCGTTGCGGAGGTAACCAACTTCACATACAAGCCGTCGGCTACCTGCGGAATGCCGAACTCTTTCGTAGCCGCAATGGAGTAGAAAATCTTGATAACCCCGATGATAGTACCAACGAAACCCAGCATGGGCGCAATGCCAGCAATGATGCCGAGGATGCTGATGTTCTTTTCGAGGCGGGCAATTTCAATCTTGCCGACGTTTTCAACGCTGGTTTCAATCTCTTTCAGGGGCAGGCCGATGCGGCGAAGGCCTTTTTCTACCATTCGGGCCAGTGGCGAAGCCGTTTGGGCGCAAAGCAATTTGGCCCCGGCCAAGTCGCCTTTCACCATCAGCGAACGGATGCCGTTCATGAACGACTCTGGGTTGCCGGCGGCGCGGCGAATGGTGAAGTAGCGCTCAATAATAATGTAAACCGAAACCAGGGAGAGCGCCAGCAGGGGAACCATTATCAAGCCCCCGCGCAGGATTAAGTCAATAACTGGGACGTCGGACTGAACTATCGGAGCATCGGAAACAGCGGTATTTACAGTATCGGCCGCAGCAGCGGCAATTTGCAAGAGGAATGCGGACATGCTAGGGGTTAAAATTTCAAAGTATTGTAATCGCAACGCGTGGTGATGCGCAGGCGCTGGGCCTCACGTTGGGCCGAAGCCAGGTCGGGGTAATCACCAGCCGTGAGACGAAACAGCCGGCTGCCGGGGTGCGGCAGAATGATATAAGAGGCATGTCCGGTGCGAGCCAAGGTCTGACGGCCCTTTTCCGCGCCATTCAGGCTGCGATAAGCACCAGCAATGACATAATAACGACCGGTCCGATTTTTAATTGTAGTCGAGCTTACTTCAGCAGGCTTAGCGGTTTTGGCAGCCACTACTGCCTTAGCTACGGCCGGAGCGGTAGCTGCCGCCGGCTTGGTGGCTGCAACCGGTGCAGCTTCAATGGGCGAGGACGCCGCAGGCTTCTCGGTTGTAAATGCCACCGCTGGCTCAGTAGCGACTGTGGCAGGTGCTGCCACAAGGGCTTCCGGCTTAATAGCTGCACTGGTTTCTTCAGGAACTACGGCAGCAGGCTGCGTCTCAACCTGCGGAACAGGCGTAGTGGCAGGCGTTTCCAATGGAGTCATGCCTTCGGTGGCCGCGGGGCTGCCATGCCCTACAAAGTCATGCTGACCCAACGTAGCTTGTTGCACCTCGGTAATGGCCGGCGCTGGGCGCGCCTGTGCCCACTCCAGCTGCGGCAGTTGCTTCTGCCAGGTCGTGGGCAGGGCCCCTATCTGGTAGTTGACCAGCAAAACCAGGCCCACGGCTGCAGCCACCAGCCCTCCTGGTACCAAGCGCGCCCACCGCGAACGGCGGGTGGCGGCCCCACGCAAAGCAGGTTGCGGGCTCTTGGCGCGCGAATCCGTAGCGCGCACAGGGCGGGCGGCCAGCTCTGGCAAACCAAAGGCCGAAGCCAGCAAGTTATCGGTACCCGTGTATTCAAAAGCTAGGCCGCGGCCCACGGCCCGGCGAAAGATTCCAACGCCCGGCAATTCGGTCCGATTGGTTTCCTCCAATTCGCGCTGCAAACCGGCCACGGCGGTACGCACGGCTTCCCGGGCCTGCGCAATCGACACCCCCAGGTGCTGGCTCAACGCATCTACCAGCAAGCCGTCGTTGCGGGTCAGGGCCTGGTTAAAGGCCACGAGCTTGGTTGGCGGACTCAGCGCTTGCCGGCCGGGCTGGGCACGAGCCGGCGACACATCGGCCACAAGTCCCCCAAAGTCCGGAATTATCACACAGTCGTGGTCGCGGAGCAGGGGGCGGATGTGGTCGGCTAAGTGCAGCATATCGGTTTTATATAATCAATGTTGAGCTATATGCTTAGCGAAGCGTCTGAATGTCAGAAGCCTGAATAACGCACACGTCACTCAGCATTCAACAAGCAGACCTTCCTAAAACATATAAGTAGCCCCACCAATCACGTTGACGCCCTTCACCGGATAACCGTAGAAGCGCTGGTACGAACGATTGGCGAGGTTATTACCCATTACAAAGATGGATATTTTTGGCGTAATGCGGTAATCGGCCCGCAGGTTTAAATCGACAATGGGGTCGGTGGCGCGATAAAAATCCGGCACCCGCGCCTCGCCCGGGTTCGACGCCGGCCGGTAGCTAATACCGTAGCTCGCGGCGTAGAAATAGCCCTCCAGGCCCAGCATCAGCTTGTCGAACACGTTGTAAGTACCGAACACCGTGCCTTGGAACTCGGGACGGTGAAAGGGCTGCGGCAGATTGCGCAAGGCGTATTTGTTGAAATCAATTCGCGAGCCGAGACGGAATTTCTCAGCTGCGCTGTAAAGTACCTCGCCGTGAATGTTCAAAACACCGGTCGCATTCTGGTCATATACCAGGTCGAACTTGGTGGGGTCGACGGGGTTGTTTAGGTAGAAATACAGGTTGCGGTCGCGGGCGTAGGTGGCGCGGGCGTTAAGCTCAAGGCCGCGGGCGGGCGTGGAAGTAAAGCCGGCATAGATGGTGGGGCCGCGGTGAGTATCGGCCACGTTCAGGCCGCGGTTGAGCCATGGGTTTTCGGTGCTCAGGTCGTAGCGAGTCACGCGCTGCAGGGCACCGCCCAGACCCGCATACAGCATGAACTTCTCGGGCTCAACAGTATAGCCCAGCCGCACAGCCGGATACACCACGCCCCGGCTTACGTTGGTGGTGGTGTCCGACGAATAGCCCAGGGTAGCGCCCACGGTGAAGGCTATTCGCTTCTTGATGAACTCATAAGCCGGCGTTGCCTGAATAAAGGTGCGATTGCGCGTCTGGGTGTTATCGGGTGCGGGTTGCGGCCGATTGCCGGGGGCAATGTCCTTCTCCGAAATAAAGGAGGCGTCGGTGGTCACGGTGATGCGGCTGGCATCGCCCAGGGCGTAGCCCACTTTGGCATTTACCATCACGTTGTTTTCCTGCGCGTCAAACATGTCGCCCCAATAGCGGTAGCCCAGGCTGGCATCGTACGTCAGCACCTGGTCGGGGGCGCGGTTGTGCGCATAGGCTTTCACACCAAAGCGCTTGAATATTTGCTTGATGCTTTCCGTTTCCGGCCGCACAGTGGGTTCGGGCTGGTTGGCGGCCCGTTCGTAGCCGTAGAAGTTGTACCGCTCGCGGCCAAAGTCCAGCGCGGCGCCAAATGCAGCCGTGCCCCGGTACAGCTCGCCCATCAGGCGGGCACTGGACTCGGAAACCCCTGAATTTTTACCATCAACCGGCCCCGTCTGGGAACTGACGTGCTTGATGTCGAGTCCGTAAGAATGGTCGGTGTTGCGGGTGCTGTGGAAATAACCGCGACCGTAAAACGTACCGTAGTTACCCAAGCCCGCTTTCAAGAAGTTGCCGGTAAGGGGCGTAAGCTCTTCGCTGCGGATGGTCAGCACCTTTACCGAGGGGTTCAGGCGGTCGGCTGGCAAGCGGAAATCGGGAAAAGTGTAAGCGACTTTCCGTTCGGTTGGGGGTGGCTCCGGCAGCTTGATTTTATCGAAGTTGCGCGTGGCTTCAGGCAGCTGGTTTACCCGCTCCTTCACAATCTCGATTTCGGCTTCTTCAATCTTACCCGTGGTGCGGGGCTTGGTGGGCTGGGCCACAGCAGTGGGCGCAACGCCTCCTACCAAAGCGGCGACCAATACCAACCCAGCCACCGCACTAGAGCCTTGGCGCACCAGCGGCTTATATTTTACTAAGGACAAACGCTTCATCAGCAATCGATTATTCATTGAGAAACTACGCTGAACTTAGCGCTGGGAGTCGGCCTCGGTGGGCGCAATGGAATTGCCCTGCACATTGGTGCGGGGCGCAGCGGCTTTACCTTTGGTGGGGGCCGGCGTAGGAGCCGCCTTGCCTGGAGCTGGGGCGGCGGGGGTTTTGGCAGGGGCTTTCGTGGGGGCAGTTTTGGGCGCGGCGGGCTCCGGAGTTTCGTCGGGCTGGTCAGCCCCCAGGGCTTTGAGGCGCTGCTTGGCTCCGGCCACAATTTCGGCCACCGGGAAATTATTGTCGATGATGGAGTTGAGCGTGCCCCGCGCCTGGAAATTGTCGCCTTGCGCGGCGTAGGCGTCGGCTACCAGCAGAAAAGCCCGGCCCTGCCACAACGTGTAGCTGCTGAAGCTAGAGTTTACCTTCAGAGCGGCTGCGATAGCTTCTTCGTTTTTCTTCTGCTTAAAAAGCGTCTCGGCCAGGTAATACTGAGCTTCGGCCCCGTTCACGTCGTTGGGTGCAGCGGCAGCAGCGGCGGCCAGTTCCGTGACGGCTTGGTCGAGGCTACCGGCCCGGTAGCTGGCTTTGCCCATGTAAAGCAATGCAGCGTTGGTAGCATTGGCCGTGGCGCCGGCTTGCGTGCGTAAGTCTTCGGCCACGCGGCGGGTGCCGGGGTAGTCGCCGCTTTCATACAGGCTGCGCATCTGGCCCAGGGTGGCGTTGGCTACTTCGCGCCGGTTGGTGCTGGAGGTACGCAGTCGCTCGTAGTACTTCGCCGATTCCGAGTAGTTCTTATGCTCAAACTCCAGGTCGGCCAAACGGCCCACGGCGCGGTTGAGGAACTCGCTCTTGCCTTCCGTCACCACCTCGCGCAGGCGGGTCAGGCCTTGCTGTTTGTCGCCGGTTTTCAGGTAGGAGTCAGCCAGGAAGAAACGAGCGTCGGGCCCCAAGGCCGTTTGCGGATACTGCTTCAAGTACGACTCCAGACGTATGATGGCAGGCTTATATTTCTCAGCTAGATACAAAGACTTAGCCGCTTCGAACTCGACACTTTCCGTAGCCTTGCTGTCCGGGTTTTGCGCTTTAAAAGAAGCCAGTGCAGCATCAAACTCCTCGGTCCGGCCCAGCGCCGCCAAGCTTTCCTGCATGCTGTAGAGAGCCTGCGAAGCGGCTTCACTGCGGGGAAAATTTGTGAGTACCCGCTGGAAATCGGCCACGGCTTTTTCCTGCTGCTGCAGGTTGGCGTACGACACCCCGCGCTTTTGCAGGGCCTGGGGCAAGAGCGGACTGTTGGGCCGGTTATCAATGAGGCGCGAGAAGCCTGTTGCGGCGGGCTGATACTCGCCCGCTTCAAAGGACAGTTGTGCCTGCTGAAACACGGCCTCCTCGGCATAGCGGGAATTCGGGTTGGTTTTCAGCAGCGACGCCAGGGTATTAGTGGCTTCGTCGCGCCGGCCCATCAGGCCCAAGGTTCGGCCCTTTTGATAATAAGCGAAGTCCTTATCGGCGGCGTTAGCCGTTATTACCTTGTCGTAGAGCTCCAGCGCTTGCGGGTAGCTTTTCGCAACGTAATAAGTATCTGCCAGGCGCAGGGTAGCGTCGTGGTAGTTGGGGTCCGAGGGCTTGGCCGATTTGTCGCTCACGTACGCCTGAAACTGCGGCCGGGCGCGGTCGTATTGCTTGGTGTTGTAGTAGGCGTAGCCTAGCCCGTAGCGGGCTTTCTGCTCAAATTCTGTTTCCTCGGCGCTCACCCCACCGCGCCGGGTCGAGCGCTCCGCCGCCGTATAGGCCTTGATGGCGTCGGGGTACTGCTGGCCTACGCTGTAGATTTCGCCGCGCAGCACCTGCGCTGCCGCCCGCAACGCGTCGTCGGAAGGATATTTCAACGACTTGTCCAGTAGCGGCAGGGCCGCGCCGTAGTTGCCGTTGTTGTAAAGCGTAGCCGCCTGCGAGTACGCCACGCGCTGGTAAGTCGCGTTCAGCTTCTCACTGCGTTCGTCGAGGCCTTCGAGGTAAGCCAGCGCTTGCGAGAAGTCGGTAGAGGCCAGAAAGCTGGTGCTCAACAATTCATCCACCGTAGGCTGATTGGCTGAGCGGGGAAACTTCTTGCTGAAGTCGCGCAGCACCGCAATTACCTCCGGCAGGTTGCCCTGCTCGTACTGCACTTGCCCAAGCTTGAGCGTGGCATTTTCCGTAATCTGTTTGTCAAAGGAGCCCTGCCGCGCCGCTTCAAAGGCCGTTACCGCCTGCGGCTTTTGATTGGCCTGCACGTAGCTCAAGCCCAAATGGTAAGCGGCGTTCTGCCCCAGGGAATCGCGCTGCACGGCCACGTTGCGCAAGCCAGCAATAGCCCCCTTGAAGTCGCCCATCTTGTAATTGGCGAAGCCAATTTTGTACTGCAGCTTCGGCTCGATTTTGCCTTTCTGAATGGCGGCGTAGCGGTCGAAATACTCGGCCGCTTCCTTGTAGTTTTCTTTCTGGTAAAATGCGTCCCCCACCAGCAGCTGAATTTCGGCAGAGTTTTGGGGCGGTGGCGTGTTTTTCAGCGCGGCCGTCGCGTAGCTGATGAGGCCATCGTAGTCGCCCTCCCGGTAATAAATCTGGGAGAGAATAGCGGGTACTACGGGCTTATAAGCGTCGTTCTGCTCGGCTACGGCCAAGTCGGTGCGAGCGCCGGCAAAGTCGCCGGCCCGGTAGGCCAGGTAGCCAGCGTAGTACGAACTGGAGTATTTAAACTGGCTGGGCACCTGTTTGCTGCGGTCAAACAGCAAGCGGGCTTTCTCGTAGTCTTTTTGCTCAAAATAGCTGTACGCCAGCTTGAAGTCGGACTCGGCTCGCTGCTCGTTGCTGAGGTTGTCGGGTGCTACCTTTTGCAGGTAGCGAATGGACGCCTCGTAGTTTTTCTGGTCGAAGTAGAATTTGCCCAGCTCGAAATAGGCGACCGCAGAGCGCGGATGCGCCGGATGCTGCTCGGCAAAGGCCAAAATCAGCCCTTCCGCATCGGGATGCAACAGGTACAGGCCGCTCACGGCGTAGTAGTACTCGGCATCGGCGGTGCGGTCCGTCGGGATGGGGCTGGCTTGGCTGGTGTGCACGGGTTCCAAGGCCAGGTATTGCCGAAATGCCTGCTTGGCCGCGCCGTACTGGCCGCGGTCAAACAGTTCTAATCCCTCCTGAAAGAACCGCTCGTCGGCGGCGAAAACTTGGGTTTGCTGGGCGTGGGCTGCCATTGGCGCCGCGGCACTCAGGGCCGCGGCCAGCGCCAGCTGGGGAAATAGCTTCATGAAAATACCTTGCATGGGGGCCGAATCGGGCCCGGGAAGTAGCCAAAAGTAGCGAAAAATGGCCGTAGGTTGCTAAGCAACGCCGAAATGCCTTCTCCATTGCCCCTTTTGTAGGGCCCAGTTTAAGTACGCCAGGCCCAGACCCACTCGCTGCTCCGACTACCCCAGCACGCCTTCCGGTACTTGGTGCAGAATCAGCCACACCAGCTCCCGCAGAATCTCGCCGTCGTCCATCGAGCCACTCTCAATGCCCTTACTCTGCGCATCGGCCCTCCGAATAAGGTGAATGATGCCCACCACGCGCTCCACCGGGTACACGCGCAGGGCCTGCTGGTATTCCTTTTGGGCAAAGCTGTTCATGATACCCAGCTTTTTGAACTCGCCATCGGCAGGGTTGGGGCCCGCCTGGTGCAGTACCAAGAGCTTGCTGAAAAAGCCGAACAGCAAGGTCAGATTGGGAATGAGCGGGTTGGCCTTAGGGTTGGCCGCGAAGTAGCCCAGGATGCGGTTGGCCTTAAGTATGTCGCGCTGCACCAGGGCTTTTTGCAGCTCAAAAATGTTGTAGTCCTTGCTGATGCCCACCAGCTGCTGCACTAATTCCTCGTCGATGGGCTGCCCAGGTTTGAGGTTCAGCACCAGCTTGTCTACCTCATTGGCCAGCCGGCCGAGGTCGGCCCCGATGTACTCGGCCAACATGGCCGTGGCCTGCCCCGTAATCTGCTGGCCCCGGCTGCGCACATTGGCCGTAAGCCACTGCGGCACCTGGTTGTCGTAGAGCTTTTTGCTAGTCATAAGCACGGCTGGCGAGTCTTTGCCGCTCAGCAGCTTGCCCAGTTTCTTGCGGCTGTCCAGGGTCTTGTGCTTGTAGCAAAAGACCAGCACGGTGCTAGACAGCGGATTTTTTAGGTACGCTTCCAGAAAGGGCCAGCTCCGCTCCTGCTCCAAATCGGCCACAGACTGCGCCTCCTTCACAATCACCACCGAGCGTTCGGCCATCATCGGAAACCGCTTGGCTTGGCCCAATATGCCGGTCACGTCCACGTCCTTGCCATACAGCACCACTTGGTTGAAGCTGCGCTCGTGCTCAGCCAGCGCATTTTTCTCAATCAGGTCGGCTACGGCATCTATATAGTAGGGTTCTTCGCCCTGCAGGAAATACACGGGCTGAAACTGGCGCTGCTGCAGCTGCTTGAGAAGGACGTCGGCTTCTAGTATCAATGGGTGAATGCGCGATTGGGTCAATGGGTGGAAGGACGGGCGGCCCGTTTCTCCACGCTGGCAAAGGTAAAACCGCCTAGTACCTTTGGGGTCACGTTGGCGGGTGAATTCTTCACTTTGTTCGCCCATTCACTCATTTACTCCTTCACGCATTGGATTTAATTCAAGAACTGACCTGGCGCGGCATGTACCACGACGCCGTGCCCGGCACCGCCGAACACTTAGCGGCTAATGCTCCCATCACCGGCTATATCGGCTTCGACCCTACGGCAGCATCGCTGCACATTGGCAACCTGGCCACTATTATGCTGCTGGTGCACTTGCAGCGCGCTGGCCACCGACCCGTGGCTTTGGTGGGCGGCGCCACGGGCATGATTGGCGACCCCAGCGGCAAATCGGCCGAGCGCAACCTGCTCGACGAAGTGACCCTGCGGCGGAACCAAGACGGCATTCGGGCGCAGTTGGAGAAGTTCCTGAACTTTTCCGAAGGCCCCACCGGAGCACTGGTGGTCAACAATTACGACTGGTTTAAGGAGTTCGGCTTCCTGCAGTTTCTGCGCGAAGTAGGCAAGCACCTTACCGTGAATTACATGATGGCCAAAGACTCGGTGAAGCGCCGCATCAGCGGCAACGAGGACAGCGGCGCCGAAGGCCTCAGCTACACCGAGTTCAGCTACCAGCTGCTGCAGGGCTACGATTTCGTGCATCTTAACAAAACCCTGGGCTGCACCCTGCAAATGGGGGCCTCCGACCAGTGGGGTAACATCACCACGGGCACGGAGCTGATTCGCCGCATCTCCAACGCAGAAGGCACCGAAGCCAAAGCCTACGCCCTCACCGGCCAGCTCATCACCAAGGCCGACGGCACGAAGTACGGCAAGTCGGAAACGGGCACCGTGTGGCTCGACGCTTCCCTGACTTCGCCCTACCAGTTCTATCAGTTCTTCTTCAACGCCGCCGACGCTGACGCCCCGCGCCTCATTCGCGTGTTCACCCTGCTCACCGAGGACGAAATCTTGGCCCTGGAAGCCGAACACGCCCAGGCGCCGCACCTGCGCGTGCTGCAAAAAGCGCTGGCCCGCGACGTCACCACCCGCGTGCACTCCGCCGAAGCCACCGAAGCCGCCATTGCCGCCTCGGAAGTACTGTTTGGCAAAGGCGACCTAGCCGCTTTGCAGTCACTAGACGAAGCCACCCTGCTCGATGTGTTTGCTGGCGTCCCGCACATCCACGTCATGCGCTCTGAGGTGGAAGGACTCAATGCAGTCACGCTGCTTAGCGACAGCACCATGCACAAAATCTTCCCTTCGAAAGGCGAAGCCAAAAAGATGATTCAGGCCGGCGGGGTGAGCATCAACCGCGAAAAAGTAGCTTCCCCCGAAGCTGCGGTCGCGGCCCTGCCACTGCTGGCTGGGAAATACCTGGTGGCGCAAAAAGGCAAGAAGAACTATTTCCTGATTGAGTTAGAATAGGCTGCTAGATTGGTTCGGAAGAGCCAGCTTGCTTCAAACTCGTATATTCAAAAAGTAAAAAGGCCCCGCTGCATGCAGCGGGGCCTTTTCATTGGCGTTAGCCAGGCCACTTATTCAAAGGGCTTCGCAAAGCCCGACAGCCTAAGTGGCTTAGGATTACTTCTTCTTAGCAGCAGGAGCCTTCTTGGCAGCAGCAGGAGCGGCTTTCTTAGCAGCGGGAGCGGCTTTAGCAGCACCGGCAGCACCGGCGTTCTTGGTGTTCTGCACTTCGGTGCGGAACTCCTGGGCCATCGTCTTCAGCTCCTGCATGCCTTTGCGCACGCGGGTGCCGGCAGCAGCATTCTGCTTGTCGTAAAATTTCGAAAAGTCGTCTTCGAGCGACATCACGAGGTCCTTCAGTTTGCCGAAATTGTTCATCGGGGGTTTGGGGTTTGGGGTGAAAAATGAATTGGTTTTGCTGTTAAGCCGGCCCTAATATACAGGGATTTCAAATGCAAGCAAGTTTTCCACTTTTTTTCCAAAACCCCCTCCCCTGCTTTTGGAGGCCGATTTTCTCAAAAAAAAGGCCATTTCCACGCAGCCACCTCTCGCCCCCGCTCTTAGCATAGTACCAAAACAAAAGCGCCGGCAACCCTTGCGGGTCACCGGCGCTAAGTGCCTCAGCGGCATTTTTAGGCAGTTTGGAAGGGAGCAGGCGTTTTGTTGTAAAGCCCTTTTGCAAGCTTCTCGCCCATGGCCTCAAAAGCCACAATCGTTTCTTGCACGTCTTCGAGCGTGTGCATGGCCGTGGGGATTAGGCGCAGCATAATCACGCCCTTCGGTACCACCGGATACACCACTATAGAGCAGAAAATGCCGTGATTCTCACGCAAATCGAAGGTTAGCGCCGTTGCTTCGGACAGTTCGCCGTTTAGCAGCACCGGCGTAACCGGCGATTCGGTGGTGCCAAGGTTGAAGCCCTTTTCTTTCAGTCCCCCTTGCAGGGCCCGCACAATGGTCCAGAGCTTTTCACGGTATTCCGGATGGTTGCGAATCAGCTCCAGGCGCTTCAGTGCGCCAATTACTAACGGCATGGGCAGCGATTTAGCAAAAATCTGGCTACGCATGTTGTATCGCAAATATTCAATCACGCTTTCTTGTCCGGCTACGAACGCACCGATGCTGGCCATGCTCTTAGCAAACGTGTAAAAAATTAGGTCTACGCCCTCTGAGCAGCCCAAATGTTCAGCTGTTCCGGCTCCGGTGACCCCCAGCGTGCCAAAACCATGAGCATCGTCAACGAAGAGGCGGAAGTCGTATTTTTTCTTTAGTTCGACGATTTCGCGCAGCTTGCCCAAATTGCCCGACATGCCGAACATGCCCTCCGTAATTACCAGGATGCCGCCACCGGTTTCGTCGGTTAGGCGCTTGGCGCGCTCGAGCTGCTTCTCCAGGTTCTCGATGTTGTTGTGAGGGAACACAAACCGCTTGCCCTGGTGCAGGCGCACGCCGTCGATGATGCAGGCGTGCGACTCGGCGTCGTACACAATGGCATCGTGCCGGCTCACCAGCGCGTCGATGATGCTCACCACGCCCTGGTAGCCGAAGTTGAGCAGCAAGGCGCCGGGCTTTTGCACGAAGTCGGCCAACTCGTTTTCCAGCTGCTCGTGCAGGGTCGAGTTGCCGCTCATGATGCGCGCGCCCATGGGATAGGCCATGCCGTACTCCGAGGCCCCGTCGATATCGGCTTGCCGCACTTCGGGATGATTGGCCAGGCCGAGGTAGTTATTCAGGCTCCAGGTCAGAACCTCCTTGCCGCGAAACTGCATGCGGGGATGGATTTGACCCTCCAACTTGGGGAAAGCAAAATAACCGTGGGCGTAATGCGATTGCGAGCCCAAGGGGCCGCGGTTGGCCGAAATCCGGTCGAAAATATCCACTGAAAAGACGGGGAATAGGGTGGTTGTAAAAGCAGAGTAGCGGCCACACCATGCGCGAGTATCTCACACACAGCAAGCCCAATCACAAAGGTAGCCCTGGGCCGCCGTTGTACATAATTTGGGCTTAATAACGGCGTAACGTGTCCGATGTTTAACGTAAGCCGTCAGTTTCCAACTTTCTTTGCGCCACAACTCCAGCTTCCCGCTGAAAATTCCTTCGTTCCAACTGCTTCCCACCCACTGCTCAACTCCTCTTCAGCTACATGCTGGAGTCCCCTCATGAAGAAAATCTCCAAGCTGCTCGTTGCCAACCGGGGCGAAATTGCCCTTCGTGTCCTCCGCTCTGCCAAAGAAATGGGCATTGCCACCGTGGCCATTTATTCCGAAGCCGACCGCAACGCCCTGCACGTCCGCTACGCCGACGAGGCGGTGTGCGTCGGTCCGCCTGCCTCGGCCCAAAGCTATCTGCGAGGCGACAAGATTTTGGAAGTGTGCAAAGAGCTGGGCGTTGATGCCATTCACCCCGGCTATGGTTTCCTTTCTGAGAATGCTGGCTTTGCCCGCGCCGTGCGCGAAGCTGGGCTCATCTTCGTGGGCCCCTCGCCCGAGGCCATGGAAATAATGGGCGACAAGCTCTCGGCCAAGCAGGCCGTGAAAGCCTACAACATTCCGCTGGTGCCCGGCACCGACGAGGCCATCTCCGACGTGGCTGCCGCTAAGCAGATTGCCGAGGAAGTAGGCTTTCCCATTCTCATCAAAGCCTCGGCGGGCGGAGGCGGCAAAGGCATGCGCATCGTCAACCACGCCGGCGAGTTTGAGGAGCAGATGCAGCTAGCCATCAACGAGGCCATATCAGCTTTTGGTGATGGTGCCGTATTCATCGAAAAGTTTGTGACTGGCCCCCGCCACATCGAGATTCAGGTGTTGGGCGACGAACACGGCAACATCGTGCACCTCTTCGAGCGCGAGTGCAGCATTCAGCGCCGCCACCAGAAGGTGATTGAGGAAGCTCCGTCGTCGGTGCTCACGCCCGAGTTGCGCGCCCAAATGGGCCAATGCGCCGTAGACGTGGCCCGCGCCTGCAACTACACCGGCGCCGGCACCGTAGAGTTCTTGCTCGACGATAAGCACAACTTCTACTTCCTGGAGATGAACACCCGCCTTCAGGTAGAGCACCCCGTCACGGAGCAAATCACGGGCCTCGACCTGGTGAAGGAACAAATCAAAGTAGCCCAGGGCCAGCCCCTGGCCTTCGCTCAGGAAGACCTCACCATCACCGGCCACGCCCTGGAGCTGCGCGTGTACGCCGAAGACCCACAAAACAACTTCCTGCCCGACATCGGTACTCTCAGCACCTACGTGCGCCCCCAGGGCCCCGGCGTGCGCGTCGACGACGGCTTTGAGCAGGGCATGGATATCCCGATTTACTACGACCCCATGATTGCCAAGCTGGTGACCTTCGGGGCCGACCGCGCCGAGGCCATTGCCCGCATGCTGCGCGCCATTGAGGAATATAAAATCACCGGCATCGAGACCACGCTGCCCTTTGGCACCTACGTGCTCACGCACCCCGCCTTCGTAAGCGGCAACTTCGACACGAACTTCATCCGCGACCATTTCACGCCCACAACGCTGGCACCAACCGCCCCGGATGCAGCGACCGCAAAAGTAGCGGCCGCATTAGGTGCAATGCTCTTCAGCGAGAAGAAACCGAAGGCTGCCGTAGCAACTGGAGAAGCAGCGGGTGCAGAAACCTCGGGGTGGCGTCGGAACCGGCTGGGCGCGCGGTAATTCATTCGCCGAGAGATTGACAGCATCAGTATAAGGCAAAACAAGCCAACCGCGAATTCAACCGCAGGTTGGCTTGTTTTGCTTTCACAATTACCATAGCCTAATGTCTTTTGCAACCGCGTTGGATGCATCTACCAACCAATTTTCCCGGCGGCAAGAAGCTGTGCTAATTGCAGCAGTGGCGGCCGCCTATGTAGCCTATTTGTTTACTTCCGAGTACATCAAATTATACTACGACGCCGAAGACTACTGGCAACTTGGCCACCGTTTTTATCACCTCGGCCGTTTTGAGCTACTGGCCTACGATGATTCTCTGCGTGGTTACAGCTATCCGCTGGTAAATTTTCTGTGCTTAGCTGTTCGCAAGGCTTTGCAGGTTGAGGCCATCACGGTAGTAAAATGCTTTAACGTAGGGCTAGCGGCATTCTTTTTCGGTTTCCTTGCTCCTCGTTTGTGGCAGGTTACTACTCACACAGTGCCACTTACACTTGCGCGGCGATGCTTGTTCGCAGCACTAGGGTTCATTTTCTGGCGGGGTTACTTCAATTTTTCACTCTCAGATTTTCCGGCCCTCATCGCTCTGGTTGCTTCCCTCTGGCAAGTTCAGCAGAGGGGCCTCCGGGCAGCTTTTCTGGCTGGGGTTGCCTTGGCGTTGGCAGTGAATATTCGCTCGATTTATCTGGCTTCTGTGCCGACAGTTTTGCTGCTAGTTTTTCTTAGCCCGCGGCAGTTATGGTGGCCCCGGCTGCTGGTGTTATCGTTAGGAGCCGGACTGATATTGGCGCCGCAATGGCTTATTAACCGCCGTCATTTTAATGCCAATACCCCCCTTGTGTTAGCCGTATCGCCCACTTTGAATATCCAAAACCTCTACTTAGAGAAGTTAAAGTGGGGCTTGCTCAATATAAAATGTGAGACAGCAATAGGCTGGCAACTGCCCTCGGGTCAGATGACTTTTCTCGATGCCAAAGGTGCTGACTTGATGCTTGCCGAGAACCTAAACGATTTTACATCAACATGGCACTATCTGCAGGTCACACTTCGGCATCCGCGAGTAATAGCAAGTAGCTATGTCCGCCACATATTTGCCGGACTTGACATCACCCATCCCACCCCGTACATTAAGCGCTGGGAACCATCACAGTGGCTGCAAGGCCTCAATTATACGCTTTGGTTTTGGGTAGTACTTGCGGCATTTCGTTTCCGTCCTACCATGCGGCAAGGACTCGTGTTGGGTTCGCTGCTTTTACCCTGCTTGGCTGTATTGCCTATGAGCATGGAAATCAGATATTTGTTACCACTGCACTTGCTGCTGTTGTCCGTCGTCGCCTTTGATAGTTGGCCTGTCTGGGCTGTAGCCACAATTCGCCGTGCTGCGATAACCGCAGTAGCTTCAGTACTATTTGTTTGGTGCTGCTTCTCCTTATCGGCAAATGTTACCAAGTCCGTTGAGCCTCGGTACCATGCTCATCTACTCAAATGAGGCTGATCTGCATAGCGCAGCATCACTTTAACTAATTCATGTCCTCCTGCTTAATCCGCGGGTCAAAGGCAAAGTCCTCCCAACCCGCAATGCGAATCTGCCCAAAATCCGGATGGCGAGTGTTGAGCACATAATTGTGCTCGTGAGAAATGATAGAGGACGGCACCCGCAGCACAGCAGCCGCTTGCCGCTGGTACCACGCGGCGCCTAGCGGCTGGCAGCGGGCGTAGTGGCGCGGCAGCTGCCACTCTTCGGGCATTTGCTCTAGAGTTAATTCCTCTATTGCCAGAGCATCAGGAACCTCGATGCGGATAACTTTAAAAAGGCTGTTCAGGCCTTCGCCGCTGCGGTGCACCACGTTTTCGAGGCAGGCTAGAGCGCGGCTGCCAGCGGCGTAAATAACCAACTGTCCGCGCAGGTTCCAGCGGCCGGGGTTACCAGAGGCCACCAGTTCGCCGGCGTACTTCGCTAGGCAAATACGGTAGATTTCCACGTTCGCAGCTTAGGCGAAGTCGCCGTGGGCAATGCGGTCCACTTCGTCGGCCACCAAGTCGATGCCGCCGCTGGTTTCCAAAAGCGACAACGGGGGCTGGTTGTCGAGGCCATAAGCGGGCTTATCCAGCCAACGGCGGAAGGCAGGTACGGAACCAAATACTTCTTCACCCTGACGAGCCAAAGCCAGCAGCTTCAGCACCTGCTCGCTGGCAGCGGGCGCCAGGCGCTTCTTGCCTTCGCGGTAGGTGCGCAGCGTCTTTGTGGTGGTGTGCAGCAGGTCGGCCAACTCATCGGCAGTCAGCTGCAGCAAAGCAGCTACATCGAAAGCGGTTTTGGCCAGCACTCCGGTACGCGCGTACATCACCAGCGCGAAAGAATCGGCCACGGTGGCTTGCAGCCCCAACAAGGCTGGGGAGTAAACGGCGGAGGGGTGAGCGGCAGCAGCCATGAGCGTGGGCGAAGAATGCATTCCCAAAGATGGGAATATTTTCCGCAGTAACGGGAAAAACTTCCGCTTTGTTCCGAACTCGACCACTGGCCTCTTATAGTCCTCTTAAAGTAGCTCAGTCACCTCGCGCACACCCACGGGCCGGTGCACCGTGAAGCCTTCGCCAAACTCCACTCCTATCATGTGGCCAAACTCGCGGGCGCGAGCTTCCATAAACTTGGAGAACTCCTCGCTTGATAAGTACGTAGCCGGACCGTCGCTATTCGGGTTAAAAAACTGAGTGCCGTAGGCCTGAATGCTGGCCCACTTGGTGGCCCAATGCGCGCTGATGTCAACCACAAACGCCGGCGCAATGGCACGGTCCTGAATGTAGTGATACACGTTTTTAGGCCGCCACGGTGCCTGCGGCAGGCCATCATCACCCAAAGTCTCAATCATGCGCAGGCCGGCCAAAAAACAAGCATCGGTAGCCAGCTGTGCGCCACGCCCGTGGTCGGGATGCCGGTCGTGAATGGCATTGCAGAGCACCACCTCGGGCTGGTAGCGGCGAATGGCGGCAATGAGCGGTAGCTGGTGCTCTCGGTCGTTGCGAAAAAAGCCATCGGGCAAGCCCAGGTTTTCGCGTGCGCTCAACCCCAGTACCACACTGGCCGCGGCCGCCTCAGCTGCCCGAATAGCAGGAGTCCCGCGCGTGCCCAGCTCCCCCCGCGTGAAGTCGACGACCCCTATTTTTTTACCTGCCGCAGCCGCGGCCGCCAACGTGCCAGAGCACGACATTTCCACGTCGTCGGGGTGGGCGCCCAGCGCCAGAATATCGAGCTTTATCACAGATTAAAGCAATAGCGAGTGGCGCACATCGGGTGCAATCGGAGAAAGAATAACACAGCCTGAGCTTACTTAACCCGAAGCTTCCGCCCAGGCTGCAGGGTTTTGACGCCTGGATTCAACTTTTTCAAAGTACTTAGGCCTACCCCGTACTTTTGGGCTACTTCGGAAAGCGTGTCCCCCGAGCGCACTTTGTGCGTCACCACCTGCCGCGCTTTGGAAGGCCGGCTTCCGCCTCCCCCTCCACCACTGCTGCGATGATGGTTCAACGCCCGGCTGTAGTAGTTGAACAGCTCCGAGGTAATTGTGAAATTGTCCTTGCGGAGCTTATAGTCCGGAAAGTCGTACACCAGCGCCGGGTTGATGGGGTTGCCTTGGTAACGCACTTCAAAGTGCAGGTGTGAGCCCGTGCTACGCCCCGTGCTGCCCCCGTAGCCAATGAGCTGACCGGCCTTCACGAACGTGCCTACGGGCACTAGAGCTTTGCTCATGTGACCGTAAATCGTTTCCAGGCCATTGTAGTGCCGCACCAGAATATAGTTGCCATAGCCACCTCCGTCCCAGGCGTTGATGCGCACCACCCCATCGAAAACAGTTTTTACCGAGTCGCCGGTTTCCAGGTCCAGGTCCATGCCGTAGTGCCAGCGGTAGCCACGGAAAGCAAAACCCGAGGTAATAGGCGTGCTCACCAGCGGCATACTAGCGAAGCGCTGCCGGGGCGGGTCGGTCAGTTTTAGTTTAAGCGAGTCGCGGTAGCTGCGGCCGTCCACCCGGTAAGGGTTCACGCTCCGCGTATCCCAAATGGAATAATAACCCGCTACTTTCACCCACGAGGAGTCGATGAGCACTTCCTCCGACATCTCCACAATTTCCTGCCCGCCAAGGTTAAGCTTAGAAGTGTCTTCGCTGACGATGCTCAGCTTCTTGGCAGGGTTAAAAAAGATGGATTTCGCAGCGTCGGAGTTGTCGTCGGGCAGTTCCTCGGTTTCAATAACCGTGGTTGTATCGGGGCGCACGTACCGCATTCTCGGCGTTCTGATGCGGAAAAAGTCGGAGTTGCCGCCGGTGCTCCCAGCCTGGGCTTTGGTGCGCGGCGTCGGCTTGCGGCGTTGCGCCTGGGCTGGGTGTAATCCCGCCAGCAGCAGCAATAGTGCCAGCAGCGTCCATGTCGGACGCCAGTAAGTTGTTTTCAGAAAAGTCAAAGGCAAGCAGAAAAAAGGCCACGGGGCAAGGACAAAAGAGCCCAACCCGTGCCATATGTTCTAAACAAAGCAGTCAAAAAAGACGAACCACAAAGCTCGTCTTTTCTAACACGTCAATGCAAGGGTTTTAGTGTACGCCCAGGGCGGCTAAATAACGTTCGGCATCCAGAGCCGCCATGCAGCCCGTACCAGCGGCCGTCACAGCCTGGCGATACGTGTAGTCCTGCACGTCGCCGCAGGCGAATACGCCATCGACGTTCGTCTTGCTGGTGCCGGGGATAGTCTTGAGGTAGCCCTGCTCGTCGTGGTGCAGGTATGGCTGGAAAATCTTGGAGTTGGGCTCGTGGCCGATGGCCACAAAGAAGCCCGTGAGCTGAATTTCCTGGGTTTCGTGGGTCAGCAGATTTTTCACGCGGACTCCTTCTACCGAATGCTCGCCCAAAATCTCATCGGTTACGGTGTTGAACAGCACCTCAATTTTGGGGTTGTCCAGCACGCGCTGCTGCATAATCTTCGAAGCCTTCATTTCGCTCTTGCGCACTATCATGGTCACCTTGCTACACAAGTTAGCCAAGTAGGTGGCTTCCTCTGCGGCAGTGTCACCGGCGCCTACTATGGCCACTTCCTGGCCACGGTAGAAGAAGCCGTCGCACACGGCGCAGGCCGAAACCCCGGAGCCGTTCAGGCGGGCTTCCGAGGGCAAGCCAAGCCACTTGGCCGAAGCACCCGTTGCTATAATCACGGTATCGGCCGTGAGTTCCAGTGTCTCGTCGATAGTCACTTTACGTGGCGTCACCGAAAAATCAACCGCCGTGGCAATACCGTAGCGGATGTCTGTGCCGAAGCGAGCCGCCTGCTTCTTCAAGTCTTCCATCATCTGCGGACCGTTTACGCCATCGGCATAACCGGGGAAGTTCTCTACGTCATTGGTAATCGTGAGCTGACCACCGGGCTGCAGGCCCATGTACATAACGGGCGCCATGTTGGCCCGGGCAGCGTAGATGGCAGCAGTATAACCGGCTGGGCCGGAGCCGATAATCAGGCATTTGATGTGTTCAGACATTGGGGTTGGCTGTGCGCGCAGCCGTTGCTGCGCATATCGTTGAACGAGGAAGGGTAAGGAACGGTGCGCTGAGCCCACTTAGCAAGGCGGGGTTCAGCAACCGTAAACAAGCACTAGGCTTTACAAAAAACCCCAACCTGACGGTCGGGGTTTTTCATTCTGCAAAACTAATTGATTAGCCGAGATAAGGCTTCAGCGCTTTCGAGCGCGAAGTGTGGCGCAGGCGACGAATGGCCTTCTCTTTAATCTGACGCACCCGCTCGCGGGTCAGGTTGAATTTCTCGCCAATTTCCTCCAAGGTCAAAGCAGCTTCGCCGTTCAACCCGAAGTACAGCGTGATAACATCGGCCTCGCGCTTGGTGAGCGTGCTCAGGGCGCGCTGCACCTCCTTGCGAAGCGAGTCGTTCATCAGGGCCATGTCCGGCGACTCTTCGTCCTCGTTTTCGAGTACGTCGAGCAAACGGTTTTCTTCGCCCTGCACAAAAGGCGCATCCACGGATACGTGGCGGCCGCTAATCTTCAAAGTGTCCACCACTTCCGAGGTAGTCAGTTCGAGCACTTCGGCGATTTCTTCCGGCGAAGGCTCGCGCTCAAACTTCTGCTCGAGTTCCGAGAAGGATTTGCTGATTTTGTTCAGCGAACCCACCCGGTTCAGGGGCAAACGCACAATGCGGCTCTGCTCGGCCAAAGCCTGCAGAATGGACTGACGAATCCACCACACAGCGTAGGAGATGAACTTAAAACCGCGGGTTTCGTCAAAACGCTTGGCGGCTTTAATAAGACCGAGGTTGCCCTCGTTGATGAGGTCACCCAGGGATAGTCCCTGGTTCTGATACTGCTTGGCTACCGACACCACGAAACGCAGGTTGGCTTTGGTCAATTTCTCCAGCGCTTGCTGGTCTCCGTCGCGGATACGCTGCGCGAGCGTTACCTCCTCGTCGGGCGTGAGCAAATCAACCTTACCAATCTCCTGGAGGTATTTATCCAGCGACTGGCTCTCGCGGTTGGTAATCTGCTTACTAATTTTTAGCTGTCTCATGGGACTAGGTAAGAACGATATCTGATGGGATTTATACGTAAGAAAAAGCCGCCCGGCTAGCCCCGTAGTCAGAGGAGGCCAACAGGCTCCCTCTGACATTAGTTCGGGACTGTGGACTATAGCTACGCTTTAGCTTCGCCGTTGCTGGCCGCTGCTGCTTCGGGCTTCGGCAGCAACACCTTGCGCGAGAGCCGGTACTTGCCGGTTTTCTTGTCGATTTCCACCAGTTTCACGTCGATGTCCTGGCCCACTTCCAGCAACCCTTCCAAGGTTTGAATCCGCTCGTGCGTCACCTCCGAGATGTGCAACAGGCCGTCTTTGCCCGGCATGATTTCCACGAAAGCACCGTAGGGCTGAATGCTGCGCACTTTGCCTTTGTAAGTCTCGCCCACTTCCGGCTGGGCCGCAATGGCCCGGATGCGGTCGATGGCGCCCTGCATATCTTCCTGGTTGGAAGCATAGATGCTCACGTGGCCCTTCTCGTCCTTCTCCTCGATGATAACCGTAGCGTTGGTATCCTTCTGGATTTGCTGAATGACTTTGCCACCTGGCCCGATTACCGCGCCAATGAACTCTTTGTCAATCAACATCTTGTGCGAGCGAGGTGTATGAGGCTTCAGCTCGGCCGCCGGAGCAGCAATGGTCTTCGCCATTTCACGCAGGATGTGCAACCGGCCTTCGCGGGCCTGGTGCAAAGCAGCCGTCAGAATCTCATTGCTCAAGCCCTGGATTTTGATGTCCATCTGACAAGCGCAAATGCCTTTCTCAGTGCCGGTCACTTTGAAGTCCATGTCGCCGAGGTGGTCCTCGTCGCCGAGAATGTCGCTCAGTACGGCGTACTCACCGGTTTCTTTGTCTTGCACAAGCCCCATGGCGATGCCAGCCACTGCGGCCGAAATCTTCACACCGGCGTCCATCAGCGCCAACGAACCAGCGCAAACGGTAGCCATCGAGCTAGAGCCGTTCGACTCCAGAATGTCCGACACGATACGAATGGTGTAGGGGTTTTCCTCCTCGGGCGGCAGCACTTGGCGTAGCGAACGCAGAGCTAGGTTACCGTGACCAATTTCGCGGCGGCCAGCACCACGGTTTGGCTTCACCTCACCGGTAGAGAAACCGGGGAAGTTGTAGTGCAGCATGAACTTCGAGTAGCCCTTGGTCAGTGGCTGGTCTACGATTTGCTCATCGAGCTTGGTGCCGAGCGTGGCCGTGGTCAAGCTCTGGGTTTCACCACGGGTGAAAATAGCCGAGCCGTGCGCGCCGGGCAGGTAGTTGATTTCCGACCAGATGGGGCGGATTTCGGTGAGCTGACGGCCGTCGAGACGCACCCGCTCCTTCACCATCATGTCGCGGATAGCCTTCTTCTCAGCCGAACCATAGTAGCGGCTGAACATCTTCATATCCAACTCAGGCTGCTCAGCAATGAGCTTGTCCAAGAAGGCCTTTTTCACACCTGAGAAGCCTTCCTTGCGGCCGGCTTTGCTGGTGTTGCCAGCGCGGGCCACATCGTAGGCACCCTGGTAAACACCTTCCTGAATAAGCTTCTTCAGCGCGTCGTTTTCCTCATACTTCGGATACTCACGGGGAGCTGATTCCGGCGTGCGCCCAACAGCCTCGGCTAGCTCTTTCTGCAGCTGGCACTGGGCCTTGATGGCTTCGTGGCCGAAGGCAATGGCAGCCACCATTTCCTCTTCGCTCACTTCCTTCATGGCACCTTCCACCATGGCCACGGAATCGGCGGTAGCGCCTACCATCAGGTCCATGTCGGCGCGCTCCAGGTCCGAGGTTTTGGGGTTGATGTGGAACTGGCCGTCGATGCGCGCCACGCGCACTTCGGAGATAGGGCCAGCAAACGGAATATCAGAAATTGATAGTGCAGCCGAAGCAGCCAAAGCGGCCAAGGCATCGGGCTGTACTTCTTTGTCGGCAGAGATGAGCGTAATCATCACCTGCACTTCGTAGTGGTAGTCTTTGGGGAACATCGGCCGCAGGATGCGGTCAACGAGGCGGCAGACCAGGATTTCGTGGTCGCTCAGGCGGCCTTCGCGGCGCTGAAAGGAACCGGGAATCTTGCCGGCCGAGCCGAATTTCTCTTGGTAGTCAACCGAGAGCGGCAGGAAGTCAACGCCTTCGCGCTGGCTGGGGGCAGATACTACGGTGGCGAGCAGCATCGTGTCGCCGAGGCGAACTACAACCGCACCATCGGCGAATTTGGCCAGCTTACCGGTTTCGATGGTGATAACGCGGCCGTCGGGCAGCGCTAGGGATTTGATAATGGCGTTGGGTTGGGACATCAGCAGGATTTGCTTAGAAAAGCGACAGCGGGCGAGCAGCCAAAAACGAGTGCCACACAGAACATTCGTTACTCAGGTAAACACAGCAACAGCGCGCCGATACAAAACAGTGCCCGGGTCAGCCTCGGCGCAAAACCGACCCGAACAAAAAAAGAGTAGGGAACCTTCGTTGGAAGGCTCCCTACTCTCAGACTCTGGACTTACTTACGGATGCCCAGCTCCTTAATGATGGCACGGTAGCGGTTGATTTCGCGGTGCTGCAGGTAGTCCAACATGCGGCGGCGCTTACCTACCAGCTTCAGCAGGCCCAAGCGAGTGCTGTGGTCCTTCTTGTTAGCCTTAAGATGCTCGGTGAGGTGGTTGATGCGGTGGGTGAAGAGGCCAATCTGAGCCTCGGCCGAACCGGTATCGGTTTTAACTTTTTGCAGGCTGTTCTTTTCGAAGATGGCCTGTTTTGCTTCGGTGGTTAAAATCATCGGTTGATAGGTGTTACCCCGTCTTAGATTTAAAGATGAAAAAAATGTTGATGAATACCCCACACATTGGGGTGCCGCAAAGGTACGTAATTTAAAAACAGGATAAAAGCGCGTTGGCGGATTTTTCGAGAAGTAGTTTCGAAGGCCTGGCCCCTACTCTTCCACCGCCGGCTCGGTTATTTTGCGCAGGCTCGGTATTCCCAGTCGCTGCGGCAAACGCCGCCAGAAATCCATTTCCAGCAGGCCCGAGTCGTTGTATGCTTGGTACAGGAAAAACAAGCCCGCAGGCAGCAGCACCAAGTTGGACATCCACATGCCAATGCCCACCGGCATCACGAACTCGCGGCCATACTTCTCGCCCATGATGCTGAGCACGTAGTACACGATGAAAAAGAGGATGGATACCAAGATGGGCACGCCCAATCCCCCTTTCTTGATAATGGACCCCAGCGGTGCGCCAATCAAAAACATCAGCAGCACAGCGACCGATTGCGAGTATTTACGGTACACCTCAATGCGGAACAAGGCCGAATTGCGGGCGTATTCGTTGAGGCGGTCAGATGTTGAACTGGCAAAGGCTTTGAGGTTACTGGCGCGGTTGGAAGCCTGCTGCATAATGGGGGCCGAAGCAGGCGCCAGCCGGGAAACCGGCACTTTAATGCTGGCCACCCGTTGATTTGCCGCCCGGCCAGTGGTGTCGAAACGCAGGAAGGTGTAGTAGGCGTTGGTTTGCCGCGTCAGTTGAGCCTGCTCGTTGTTCAGCTTTTTTTGCACCGAGTCGGTGGCCGTATGCAGTTGAGCAATGTTCAGCATCATGCGGTTTTCCTTGAACAAGTCCTCCTTGGTGCGGCCCAGGTCGAAGGAAGCCAACGAGAACGTAACCAGGTTGTGGTCGAAACCCTGCCGAATGAAAGTGGAGCCGGCACGATTCTGAACATCGGGCTGCTCCACGTACATATTGCCGTGGAATAGCTCCAGGCCCAGGTACCCGCCGTTGAAACGGGTAAACATGCGGCCCGAATCGGCGAGCATTACGGTAGCATTGCCCGACTTCTGGGTGTGGTCATAAATGATAACGCCGTGCAGCCGGTCGCCATTCTCCCCCGACTTCTTGTCTACTTTAATAGTGTAGCCGGGAATGCCGTTGTAGAATACACCTTCACGAATGTCCAAGGCCAGTTTTTGCTGGCGCACATCCCAGAGCAAGCTATACGCTTTGAGGTTGGCGCGGGGCACAATGGTTTCGTTGAACCAAAAGGCCCCAACGGCTAACCCCACCGTTAGCAGCAGCACCGGCCGCAAAATCCGGGTAAGCGCAATGCCTGACGCCTTAATGGCCGTCAGTTCATGATGCTCGCCCAGGTTACCGTAAGTCATCAGCGACGATAACAGCACGGCCAGCGGCAATGAGACCGGCACAATCAGCACACTGAAATAGAAAAGCAGCTGCAGCAGCACGCCCGTGCCCAGGTCCTTGCCGATGATGTCGTCGAGGTACTTGAGCAGCGTGTGCGTGAGCAGAATAAACTGCACAACCGCAAACGTGAGCAAGAAGGGCCCGGCAAAGGCCTTTAGAATAAGCTTATCGAGCTTTTTGAGCATAGGGTGAAGCAGCGTGCTGGTATTGCACGCCAACGATGAAACGCAAGTCCGTGGAAAAAAGTACCGCAAGCATGACTGCCCGGTAAAGTCGCTTTTCGTTGTTCTTACCCTCCTACCTGCTCGCGCAGCTTGGCCACAAGGCCCTCCCACATTTCCTGCTGCTCGCTGGCATCGTGCGTGCTGGAGTAATCAATCACGCGCAAATAAACCTCGTCTGTCACCTGCGAGGAATCCAGCGTAAACTCCAAGTAATTGGCATCCGTAACCGACTGGCGCAACTCGTCCAGAAAAACAAAGCGTACTCCACGGTTGAGGCGCTGGCCCGAAATCTCAGCGTAATGGTTTTCCTGGTCCCAGATAAAATTAAGGCGCTGCCCTTCTACGTAGCGGACATCATCACAAAACCACTGCGAAAGTCCCGAGGCCGTAGCCAAGTAAGGAAAAAGAATTTTGGGCGAAGCGTTGATTGGAAATTCAACTACAAAACGCGTTTTGGTTTGGGTATCAGGCAGGGCCATAATAATTAAGACGAAGGGGCCTTTTTAAACTAGCGTTTAAAACCGGCCACACAGAAGAAATACAGTGTTTTTTACCCCTGAGCCTTGCTTCGGGGTTATTTGCAGCGTTACCTTTGCACCCACAAAAAACCCGGCGGGGTAGCTCAGTTGGTTAGAGCACAGGATTCATAACCCTGAGGTCACGAGTTCAACTCTCGTCCCCGCTACTTCAGAAACCGTTTCGGCTATATGTCGAGGCGGTTTTTTTGTTTTAGGCAATCCACGCCCACTGAGGAGAATGAAAGCGCCTGCGGGGAAATCACCGGTTGCCAACACGAGTTGCTAATTGGGCTTGAAGCACCAAAAACAAGAAAACGCTGAACCCAAGGGCCAGCGTTTTCTTGGTTATTAGCTCACAGGGGCAATTACTTGATTTTCTCAACGATGCCCTGGAAGGCTGCTGGGTGGTTCAAAGCCAAGTCGGCCAGAACTTTGCGGTTCAGCTCGATGCCAGCCTTTTTCAAGCCACCCATCAATTGCGAGTAAGACAAACCGTGCTCACGAGCACCGGCGTTGATACGCTGAATCCAGAGAGCACGGAACTCGCGCTTCTTTACTTTACGGTCGCGGTAGGCGTACAAGAGGCCTTTTTCAACGGCGTTCTTGGCTACGGTCCACACGTTTTTGCGACGGCCATAGTAGCCTTTCGCCAAACGCATGATTTTCTTACGACGGTGGCGCGAGGCCACGTGGTTGACACTTCTTGGCATAACCTGAGGAGTTTTTGGCAGCCGGCGCCCAGCGTCTGCTGAAGCTTACAATTGCGGCCGGAAGCCTGGTGTATTAATTAGTGATGGGTAATTGGTAATTAATAATTAGCGAAAAAGAATAAGTGCATTAGGCACAGTTCTCAATTGCTATTTTTGATTACTAATTAAAAGTTAAGCATCTGACGCACGCGGTTCATGTCGGCGCTGCTCACCAAACCGGTTTTGGTCAGGTTACGCTTTTGCTTAGTGGTCTTCTTGGTCAGAATGTGTGATTTGAAGGCGTGCTTCCGCTTCACCTTGCCCGTTCCGGTGAGCGCGAAGCGCTTCTTGGCACCGGATTTCGTCTTTACTTTTGGCATTGTAATAGGGTTGGAGGGTTGGTTGTTGATTGTTGATTGCTCACTGACCGGGGGTCGGGAAGCCATCTTCAACCGGTAAAATCTATTCGTTGTCAGCGGCGGCGTCGGTGGTTGCCGGTGCTTCTTCGGAGGTCTTTTCTTTCGCTTCAGCGGGCTTAGCTGCCTTCTTCTCAGCCTTCGCGTCCGGAGCAGCTGGCTTGTTGGCTGGCTTGGCAACGGCAGCAGCTTTGGGAGCAAGGTAAAGGAACATGCGCTTGCCTTCGAGCTTGGGCAGCTGCTCTACTTTGGCAAGGTCCTCAAGGGCCTGGGCAAACTTGAGCAGCAGAATTTCGCCACGCTCTTTAAACACGATGCTACGACCCACAAAGTGCACGTAGCTCTTGATTTTAGCACCTTCGCGCAAAAACTCCTGGGCGTGCTTCACCTTAAAGGCAAAGTCGTGCTCATCGGTGTTGGGACCGAAGCGAATCTCTTTGAGAACAACTTTGGTTTGTTTGGCCTTCAGCTCGCGGGTTTTCTTCTTCTGCTCGTACTTAAATTTCGAGTAGTCGATGACACGGCAAACGGGCGGCGTGGCCGTGGGCGAAATCTCAACGAGGTCAAGATTCTGGTCCTGGGCCATTTTGCGGGCTTGGTCGGTTGGGTAAACGCCTTGTTCGACGTTGTCGCCTACCAGGCGCACTTCGCGGGCCAGGATTTTTTGGTTGATTTTGAACGGCTCTTCCACCTGCTGGCGGGGCACGTACCGACGGTTCGGGGCTGCTATGGTTTGGTCCTCCTCCTAAAAAAGTGGCGGGAAATGAGATTCTGGGCGGTTTAGGCCGGTTAGGGCCTGGCAATCAGGGGGCAAATATCGGTATTTATCTTGGTAAACGCAAGGAAAGCTATAAGCTTCAAGACACAAGCCGCAAACTATTGACTCTAACAGCCTAACAAAAGGGTGTTTGCGCACATAATTAAGGCGTTTGTGGCTTGAAGCTCAACGTTTGCGGTTTACATGGCTTCTACCACCTGGCTTTGCACGCTCTTCACGAACGCATCTAGCGGCATGGACCCAAGGTCACCTTCGCCGTGCTTACGCACGGAGATGATGTTGTCCTGAGCTTCTTTCTCACCAACTACCAAGAGGTAAGGAATTTTGCTCATTTCCGCATCGCGGATTTTGCGACCAATGCGTTCGTCGCGGGCATCTACCGTGCCGCGCAGCTCACGCTGCTCGAGTTGCGCTTTCACCTCGTTGGCATAGTCGATGTACTTATCCGAAATAGGCAGTACAATGAACTGCTCGGGGGTGAGCCAAAGCGGGAAATTGCCAGCGCAGTGCTCGATAAGTACGGCCACAAAGCGCTCCAGGGAACCGAATGGGGCGCGGTGCAACATTACGGGGCGCTGGCGGGAGTTGTCGGAAGCAACGTACTCGAGGTCGAAACGCTCGGGCAGGTTGTAGTCGACCTGAATAGTGCCAAGCTGCCAGCGGCGGCCGAGGGCGTCGCGCACCATGAAGTCCAGCTTGGGCCCGTAGAAGGCTGCTTCGCCCAATTCGGTTACCGTGGGCAGGCCTTTTTCAGCGGCAGCCTCCTGAATGGCCGCTTCGGCCAAAGCCCAGTTCTCATCGGAGCCAATGTACTTAGTTTTGTTCTCGGGGTCGCGCAGGCTGATTTGGGCCGTGTAGTTTTCAAAACCAAGGTTTTTGAAGACGTACAGCACCAAGTCAATTACCTTCTTAAACTCCTCCTTTACTTGGTCGGGCCGGCAGAAGATGTGGGCGTCGTCCTGGGTGAAGCCCCGTACGCGCGTCAGGCCGTGCAGCTCGCCCGATTGCTCGTAACGGTATACTGTACCGAACTCGGCGTAGCGCACGGGCAGGTCGCGGTAGCTGCGGGGCTCGGTTTTATATATTTCGCAGTGGTGCGGGCAGTTCATCGGCTTGAGGAAGAATTCCTCGCCGGGGTTAGGCGTTTTAATGGGCTGGAAGGAATCGGCGCCGTACTTCTCGTAGTGGCCGCTGGTCACGTACAATTCTTTGGCACCAATGTGCGGCGTAACGACGGGCTGGTAGCCGGCTTTCACTTGGGCTTTGCGCAGGAATTGCTCCAGGCGCTCCCGCAGGGCCGTGCCTTTGGGCAGCCACAAGGGCAGCCCCGCTCCTACTTTCTCCGAGAAGGCAAACAGCTTCAGCTCCTTGCCTAGCTTGCGGTGGTCGCGGCGTTTGGCTTCTTCCAGGCGCTCGAGGTACTCGGTGAGGTCTTTGGCTTTCTGGAACGTAATGCCGTAGAGGCGGGTGAGCTGCTTGTTCTTTTCATCGCCGCGCCAGTAGGCACCGGCCACATTCATAAGCTTGGCTGCCTTGATAGAACTGGTATCGGGAATGTGTGGGCCGCGGCAAAGGTCCGTGAAACCACCCTGGGTGTAGAAGGTAATTTGGCCGTCTTCGAGGTTCTCAAGCAACTCGAGCTTGTAGGGGTCCTGCTTCTCCTGGAAGTAGGCAATGGCATCGGCTTTAGAAATTTCCTGGCGGATGAAGCGGCTTTTGGTTTTAGCTAGCTCCAGCATTTTTTTCTCGATTTCAGGGAAATCTTCGCTGGAAATGCTGCGCCCCTCCCCTAAGTCTACATCGTAGTAGAAGCCGTTTTCAACGGCGGGGCCAATGGCCAGCTTCACGCCCGGGTACAGGGTTTCGAGGGCTTCGGCCATGAGGTGAGCCGAAGAGTGCCAATAGGTCGCTTTGCCAGCCTCGTCGTTCCAGGTCAGAATTTCGACTTTGGCATCTTCGGTGAGAGGACGGTGCAAGTCGCGGACTTCGCCGTTGACGCGCACGGCCAAGGCGTTGCGCGCCAAGCCTTCGCTGATGCTGTTGGCCAAGGCGTGGCCGGTGGAGCCGGGCTCGACCTGACGAACCGAGCCGTCGGGGAGGGTAATATTGAGCATAAAAGGGGGTAAAAGGTGCCCGTGGGGCAGAGCAGGGCGCAAGTTACGCTTCGCTCTCTGAGGAATTAAGAATGAAGAAGGTGGAATTGTGGATTTTTTACTTATCCGGCATTCTTTTAGCCGGGCGCCTGCTGGGCTAGCCCGCGCTGGGCCTGAGTGAGGAAATGGGGCTGATTGGCTCGGGACGCGCCGGAGCCGCGGGACGGCGGTAGTAGTAGCGGGGCGCCGTTCGGAGGCTGTCGGGAAGCAGGGCTTGCACTCGCTCGTTGGTTTTCCAGACTTTAAACGTCCAGTGCGTATTGCCGGGATTTTCGGCCACCAGGCGCCGGAACTGAACCAGGGCTTCGGGTAGGCGGTTTTGGGATTCCAGCGCTTCTGCCAACAAAGCACGAGCCTGCGGAAGGCGCGGATTGCGGCGCAGGGCACGCTGCAGGTGCTCAATGACGGCAGCCGGGCGCCGTTCCCTCGCAGCGGCCATGCCCAAGCGGTAGTCGGCCCGGTACACGGTGGTGTCCAGCGCCAGGGCCCGGCGGTAGTACCACAGGGCGCTGTCGGGGCGGCCGCGCAGCTCCAGCTGACGGCCGTAGTCGTAGCTCAACAAGCCCGACGTGGTATCGAGCTTCATGCCCAGGGCAGCGTAGCGAGCCGCATCGGCGGGCACGCGCCAGGCGTTAAGCAGAAAAGCCAGCTGGTGCAGAATTTCAGGCTGACGGGGGTCGCGCGCCAGCGCATCCTGCAGGTACTGCACGGCGGTGGAAGTGTCCGAGGTAGCAGCGTAGGCAAGGCCTTTATAGAAAAGGGCGGCGGGCTGGTCGGGGTCGAGACGGAGGGTACGGTCAAGGTTGTCGAGGGCGGCGGTATAGTTACGAGCCGCTAAGTGCGTTTCGCCCACCAGCAAAGGCAGCTCAGGCCCCGAAAAACCGTACTGAGCGGCCTGACGCGCGGCAGCCAAAGCCGCGGGCAACTGGCCTAGCGCCCGATACGTCCGGGCCTGCAAATAATACAGGCTGCCATCGGCATCATCAATCTCGAGGGCAGCAGCAACATCGGCCAGCGCGGCGTTGGGCTGGCCGGCAGCCAGCCGTAGCGTGGCCCGCCGGGCCAGCAAAGCGGTATTGCGGGGCTTGCTGGCAATGGCCCCGTTCAATTCATCGGCCTGCACGCGCGGACCACTCTGCACCGTGGCCAGGTCTACCAACGTATCGGGGCGCTGGCTGGGCTCGGTAGAGCAGCCAACCGCCGCCAAAGCCAGCAGTGGCAACGAAGCAAAGGCTGTAAAGCGAGAAGGTGACATTAAAGAGGCAGCAAATCGCTACAAAGAAAGAACGTACGACGCGAGCCGTTTTGGGATGCCCAACAATTCACCAGCTAGAACACGCACCACCTCAAATGGTGCCAGCTGCGCTACTCAGGTTTTTTGCTAGCCTCCACCGGCGGGCGGGTTGCCTCCTGCTCTGGTTGGGCAGCAGGTGGTGAGCTACGGGCCAGCCGTCTCTGCCGGCGGGCATCGGCACGAACTAAGACGGGCAGCATTTGGCGGCACAGGCGGCTCAGCACCAAGTCCTCGCTGGTGATGGCTGGAATTTTGACAGCTTCCTTTAATACCTCGATGGCCCGGCGGCGGCGCCCCTGGTAGTTGCACATTCTGGCCAAATCGTAACTAATCTGCAGGTTTTGATGAGCCAGGCCGTGTGCTGTTTCCATGGATTCGAGGGCGGTGCGGCTGTCGCCGCCGTTGGGCACGCCACCAAGCGTTAGCTTACTATAAAGCCGCTCCAACACGTTGTAGTGCGCTACCCGGTATTGCCAGCGGCCTAGCAACTGCCACGCCTCGGGGTCACTGGGGCGACGCTGCGCAGCCAGGTACACGTGCGAGCGCAAGTCGCGGAAGGCCACCAAGCGGGCGCCAGCATTGTATAAAGTAGCCTGATTGAATAATGCCAAAGCAACGGCGTAGTTGCTTTCTCCGCCTTCTGGCTGCAAAAGCAAAGCCCGGTCAGCGTATTGGCGGGCGGCATCGAAGTATGCGGCTTTTCGGGTTTCGTCGGAATAGCGCCGCCCTATTTTCACGCTTAGCGCGGTAGCCTGGCACAAGGCCAAATAGTGGTTTGGCGCTTTCTTGATGATTTCCTGATATACCGCCAGGGCTTCGGATTCTTTGAACGCATTTGCGAGAGTAGAAGCTTGCAACAGCATCATCCGTACTTCGGGCGAGTCGGGGACAGAAGTTGCGGGCGCCCGGTGCACTGTTGAGACAATGGGCTTGAGCCTGTGAGGATGTGCTTGCCCTGATGCGTGGTTCCCTCCCATACCACCCAGCAGGCATACTCCAAGCAGCCACCTTCGCCACAGCTTAGGTGAAGAAGCAAGGCGCCCCCGCAGTGAAAAGAAAACACGCATAGCGGCAAAGAAACACGGCACTAGTGTAAACGCCTGGCTGGCCCGTTAAATTCAAGCTTAGTCTAGCCGCAGGGGCGGGCTAAGCGCCTTGCCTATCAGCTGAAACGTGCGGGCCGCGGGTCGGAATCCGCATACCCATGAACTCCTGAGTAAGCAGACTCTAGCCCGCGGCACGCACGCTTGTATTTCCTAAAAAAGGCCTAGCTGCGCCTTGGGCCGCTTCAGCAACTCGCGCGCCTGGGCTACTTCCTCGGCAGTAACATCGACGGAGCCAGCAGACTCCGGTCGTTCGACGGCCGTGGCAGCGCCGGCATTTTCACTTGCCTTGGGCAGCGCCACGGCCACCCGCTTTTTCGGCACTTCGCGGCGTTGGGGCTCGGGGCCTTCGTCGGTGAGCATGGCCAAGGCGTGAATTTTGAAGTAGTTGAGCTTGTTGCCCATGGCCTTCCAGCCCTTCACGTCAATAAATTCGTGCAAGCTGATTTTCTCGGTCTCCTTATCGGCTTTCTTGTCTTTCTGAACTTTCAGTTCCGCCACCGGCTCGGGGTTAGCCGTGACGGCCAATAGCTTCGAGCCCTTGGTTTCGGAGATGAAGGTGAAGCGTTTTTCGAGGGTGCTGGTTTCGATTTTGAAACGCTTCACGTAGTGAAGCTTGGTTTCGCCGTCCATGTACACCGCCGACAACACCGTTTCCGGCTCGTGCTTGCGCAGGAGCAGGATGTTGGGCACATCGTAGTGGTTAGTCGGGTTGGGCGCGGTCAGTTCGTAGCTGCCGTCTTTGAACACCACCAACACCGTATTCTCGGTGTCGAAGGTGCCCAGGTAGCGGCCGTGACCAGCCGTGTTGAGGCGGCCCACTACGCTGTCAAAGAAGATTTCGCGGCCACCCAAGGTGGAGTCGCCCAACGTTTTTTGGGTGATTTTTTTGATGGGCTGCTTGGTGACGATGTTGCCCATAGAGCCCTTGCCCTTGATGGCCAATTCGGCAAAGTCGAAGTCAAACTGCTTTACCCGCGCAGGGGCCTTATCGCTGAGCTGAATGCTCACGATTTCGGACTCGGAATTGGGGTTAGCCGTGAGGTAAAGGGTTTTGGTGCCCTTAGTGCCCTTGGTGAGGTCGTAGGTTTTGTCGCGGGTGATGCCCGACACCAAGAAGCGCTTGGCGAAGCTGATGCCTGAGGCACCATCGAGGTACACCATGTTGTACACCAGCCGGTCGTCGTTTTTATTATAAACGCCAACATGCAGAATGTCCTTACCCACAAAGGTTTTCTCAGCAATTTTAGTTACAGTGAACGTGCCATCGCGCCGGATGGCAATGATGTCGTCCAAGTCGGAGCAGTCGCAGATGGTAACCGCATTCTCGTCCTTTTTCAGGCCGTAGCCTACAAAACCATCCTGGTAGTTCACGTAGAGCTTCTGGTTGGCCACGGCCACTTTCTGGGCCGTCACCACGTCGAAAGTGCGGAGCTGGGTTTTGCGCTCGCGGCCTGCGCCGTATTTTTTCAGCAGGCCCTCGAAGTAATTGATGGCGTAGCGGGTCAGGTTGGCGAGGTGGTCGGCTACCTCGGCCAGTTCGGCTTCTAGGCGCTGAATGTACTCGTCGGCTTTAAACCCGTCGAACTTCGAGATGCGCTTGATGCGGATTTCGGTCAGGCGCGTGAGGTCATCTTCCGTAATGGGGCGGCGGAGCAGGATGCGCTGGTCGTCGGCCTTGGCCTTCTCCCCTTCGATGCGCACGAATTTCTTCAGACCCTTGTCGATGGTCTCCAGAATTTCGGGCCAAGTCTCGCACTCCTCAATTTTGCGGTAAATGCGGTTCTCGATGAATATCTTCTCCAGCGAGGCGTTGTGCCACTTCTCCCACAGCTCGTCCTGGCGGATTTCCAGCTCGCGCTCCAGCAGGCGCACCGTAGCCTTGGTGCTTTGGCGCAGCACGTCCTCCACACCCACAAAGCGGGGCTTATCGTCGATGATGACGCAGGTGTTGGGCGAGATGCTGATTTCGCAGTCGGTGAAAGCGTACAGCGCATCCATGGTCAAGTCGGGCGAGACGCCAGTCGGCAGCTGCACCTGAATTTCCACGTCGGCGGCCGTGTTGTCGACCACCTTCTTAATCTTGATTTTGTTGGCTTCCGAGGCCTTCACGATGCTTTCCATCAGCGCCGTAGTCGTGGAGCCGTAGGGAATGTCGCGAATCACCAACAGAGTCTTATCAACCTTCTCGATGGTGGCACGAAGGCGAATTTTGGCCCCGCGCATGCCCGAGTTGTAGTTGGTGACGTCGCACAAGCCGCCCGTCGAAAAGTCCGGAAACAGCTGCACTTCGCGGCCCCGCAGCACGTCAATGCTGGCCTTGCACAACTCGCGGAAGTTGTGGGGCATAATCTTGGTGCTCAAGCCCACAGCAATGCCTTCGACGCCCTGCGCGAGCAGTAGCGGGAATTTTACGGGCAGCGTGGTGGGCTCGCGCTTGCGGCCGTCGTAGCTAAGCTGCCACTCGGTAGTGTCGGGGTTGAACACCACGTCGATGGCAAACTTGGAAAGGCGCGCTTCAATGTAGCGAGCTGCGGCGGCGCCGTCGCCGGTGCGCACGTCACCCCAGTTGCCCTGGGTTTCGATAAGCAAGTCTTTCTGGCCCAGGTTCACTATAGCATCACCTATGCTGGCATCACCGTGGGGGTGGTACTGCATGGTCTGGCCGATGACGTTCGCCACCTTGTTGAAGCGGCCATCGTCCATCTCCTTCATGGCATGCAGAATGCGCCGCTGCACTGGCTTCAGGCCGTCTTCAATGGCTGGTACGGCCCGCTCCAGAATTACGTACGATGCGTAGTCCAGAAACCAGTTCTGGTACATGCCCTTCACTGTGGCAACGTCGTGAATGGTTTCGCCGGGGGCGAACTTGGGCTCTTCCTCGGTTTCGGGCTCGGGCACAGTATCAATTGCGAGGTGCACCGTAGGGGTTGCCCCGAACAAGTCCGCCGCAACCTCAGCCGCAGTGGTGGCCGCGTCAGAAGTCACCAATTCGTCGGCTGCTTCCGCTTGTTGGGCAGCTGCCTCAGCGGCAAAACTGGGAGCTTCTTCCGTGTCGGCATCGGCAGCGGGCGAGAAGGCGGAAAGGTCAAAATCCACCGAATCGCCCGACTGCAGGAAATTTTGGTCGGGAAGTTCGGAAGCGGGAGTATCGAGAGTAGCCACGGGGAAAACGAAAGAAGTCGGCGAACTGCCGTCAAAAATACCGGAATGCGCGCGGAGCGCAATAAATTACAATTCCTTAGGAAGGCGGAAAGTTCCCAAGATTTTTAGCGAAGCGAGCGTTGCATTCGGCACGGACACAAACCGAAAACAAGCCTATGCCCCAAATTAAGGCAATATTTTGGTCAATTGCAAGCTAAAAGTAATAGCCAAAAGCACAAGCCTACTAGTAGCAAAAAGCTCATCAATTAGCACATATTACCCAAAACGAAAAAAGCCCGAGCCAAGGGCCCGGGCTTTTCCGTGGAATGTGCCGACTAGTCTACCCCTAGGCGGCGGTTCAAACCTACGGAAAAAATAATAGACAGCAAAACCTTAACAATTCGGTAATCGCATTTCTAGCAATGCAATGCAGGCTTTCACAGAGGAATTGCGGTTAATATTCAATTTTATCGGCGCTGTAATGATGCATCGTTTTGAGTGTCTGGGCACATAAGATGCAAAGCAAAAAGAGGTAGCTTGCTTAATTCAAAATTAAAAATATTCATTTATTTCGATAACTAACCTTTTTTGGTAACACTGCGAGTGGTGGCAGCTTGGGGACTGCCCTGAGCCAATTGTTGAGGCAAGGGCACTGCTACCCGCACCCCATACCCGGTTACGGTGCCGTTGGCTGCCAGCACCGGGCCCATGGTGGCCGCCCCGCCAATGGCGGTTGCCCGCTCGTGAATTGTTGCTAGCCCTTTTTGGTTGCGGCCGGAGGCTGCCGATGGGCCATTGGCCCCGCGCTGGCCGTTATCAACAATATCCAGAATTAGCTGCGGGCCCTCTAAGCGCACGCATACCGTGACGCGCGAAACGGCCTGTGCATGTTTGAGGATGTTTTGCAGGCTTTCCTTGTAAATCAGGTACAGGTTGCGGCGCAAGCGGGCGTGCAGGCGGTAAACGGGCAAGTCGGTGGGCAAGGTGAAGTCCAGCTCAATGGTGCGTGGGCAGAGCACTTCGTGGCCGTAATCCCGCATCCGGGTGAGCAGGTCGGTCAGGTAATCGTTCTGGGCATCGAGGCTCCAGACCACGTCGTTGAGCTGGCGCACGGCGGTGCGACTGGCATCGGAAAGGCGGTTGATTTGGAGGCGCTGGCCCGCGGCATCGGCCAAGCCTTCCTGCAGCAAATTGCTTTGCAGGCTGATTTGCCGGAGAAGCGTACCGACATCGTCGCGCAAGTCGGCCGCCAAGGCGGTGCGCAAGGCCGTTTCGCGCGCGGCTTGGCGCTGGCGGAAGCGCCAAAAGAAAAACCCAGCCAGGAGAAGGGCCAGCAGGCTGATGCCGACAAACCCAATGAGTTGGGTTTGCTGCCGGAGGCGGTCGAGCTCGCGTTGCTGGGCTTGCAAACGGGCTTGCTGAGTAAGGAGCTTGATTTGGTTCTGCTGCTGGCCCAGCTCGAAGTTGAGGCGCAGCGCTGCCGTTCGGTTGGTGGTGGCTTCGTTGAGAAGGCTGTCGTTATAGGCCTTGCGGCCACTTGAAGCGGTGTAGGCCTGCGCAAAATCCTTACGCGCGGCGTAAGCCAAAGCCAGCACCTCGTTAGCAGCTCGTGCACCTTCCTTTGAACGAACGGCTTGGCTGGCGCGCAGGCTACGCTTCCCGTAATGGATGGCACTGTCGGGCCGGCCCAGCCGAAGCGAGGCCCACGCTAGCAGCCCAAGCGCCCGCGGTATGGCCAGCAATTGCCCCACCGCTACGGATTGCCGCAATACCGGGTGACCCAGAGCTAATGCAGCAGCATAGTTGCCCTGTCGCTCATCCAGTTCGGCTAAGTTGAGCTGCATGGCCAGAACTTCTGGCGCGAGCCCCAAGCGCTGGCTTACCGCCATGCTTTGCAAATAGTAGCGCCGGGCCATGGCCCAGAGCTTTTGGCGGCGGGCCACATCGCCGAGGCCTCCCAAGGCCAGGTTAATGCGGTCCGGGTAATCGTGGTGTTGGGCTACGGCCAATGCTTCGTGCAAGTACTCGTCTGCATGCTCATAATCGCCGAGCTTGATGAACGTGTTACCGGCCTGAATCTTTAGACTGGTATGAAAGCGGCGGGTGTTGCTGGTGGTAGCCTTGGCCATGCCTTGGTAGCAATAAGCCAAGCTGGCCGCGTACTGGCCCTGCTGGTCGGCTACGAGAGCGAGCCGGCCCAGGCACCGCACTTCGCCTCCCAAGTCGTTCGTGATAGCAAATTCGCGCTGTGCATCCTGTAAATACCGTTCGGCTAAGCGGTAATTGGCGAGACTGATGTGGTGGTCGGCCAAATCCAACAGGGTTTCGGCCATCAAATCGTGGCGTTCAAGCTGGCGGGCCAGCCGTACGGCTTCTTCCAACACGGGGCGGGCTTCTTTAACCTGCCTGAGCTTGAGTGCGCGCGCTAATTCAGTGAGTAGCACAACCCGCGCCTTATCGGGGGTCAGGTTGGCTTCAACCAATGTCCTTAAGCTATCAATACGGCGTTGTTGAGCCTGCTCTAGAGCGGGCAGGTTTACAGTCCGTGTGTCAACGGAAAGCGAAGCCTGTGCCTGAGCCAAAGCTGTCGCGGGAGCTTGCGCGGCAAGCAGTTTCATTTGCCACACAGCTGATGCTGCAACCAAGACCAGAACCCGGCGAAACTGCCTTTTAATTTTCTGCATTAAAATAACTATTCAGCACATAAAGGTACTGACGTTAAGGACGCAGTTATTCTTAACTCATTAGCTTAAGCAGGTAATATATGTAATTCTTACAAGGCGAGTTTCTTGCTTGTGGCTTATTCTAATTTCGTATGTCAATTAAAAGCTTTTGGCCGCGATTGCCTGAATTGCCTGCTCTGTTTTTAAACAGAAACTGCCCCGCTCGGCAGTTGCCAAGCGGGGCAGTTTCAAATAAAGAAAGCTCCTGGATATTTTACGAGGAACTGAAGTTAAGCAGCCTCTGATTCGACTAGTTCAGCGACGGGCAATACGTCGCTCGTAATCAAGTCTTTTTCCAGGCGCAGGTTGTCGATGATGAAGTTCTGGCGGTCGGGGGTGTTTTTGCCCATGTAATAAGTCAGCACCTGCTGAATGCTGCGGTCGGACTGCAGAATAACCGGCTCAAGCTTAATGTTTTCGCCGATAAACTTGCCGAACTCTTCGGGCGAAATCTCGCCCAAACCTTTAAAGCGGGTGATTTCGGGGTTCTTGCCCAGCTTGCGCATGGCAGCCTGCTTTTCCTGCTCATTGTAGCAGTAAATGGTTTCTTTCTTGTTGCGCACGCGGAAGAGCGGCGTTTCGAGAATAAAGACGTGGCCGTTGCGCACCAGGTCGGGGAAAAACTGCAGGAAGAAGGTGAGCAGCAGCAGGCGAATGTGCATGCCGTCGACATCGGCATCGGTGGCCACCACCACGCGGTTGTAGCGCAGGTGCTCAATGCCTTCTTCGATGTTGAGGGCGTGCTGCAAGAGGTTGAGTTCCTCGTTCTCGTACACGATTTTCTTCTTTAGTCCGAAGCAGTTCAGAGGCTTGCCACGCAGGCTGAACACGGCCTCCAACTCCACGTTGCGGCTCTTGGTGATGCTGCCCGAGGCGGAATCGCCTTCGGTGATAAAAAGAGTGGTAAGCAACTCTTTTTCAGCGCCGCCTTTGGCGTTCTCACCCAAGTGAAAGCGGCAGTCGCGCAGTTTGCGGTTGTGGAGATTGGCTTTTTTGGCACGCTGGTTGGCGAGCTTCTTCACGCCGGCCATGTCCTTGCGCTCCCGCTCGCTTTGCTGAATGCGCTTCTCCAGCGCTTCCTTAACGGCCGGGTTTTTATGCAGGTAATTATCGAGGTGCTCTTTGACAAAGTCGACGATGAAGCCGCGGACGGTGGGACCGTCTTCGCCCATGTTCACGCTGCCGAGCTTGGTTTTGGTCTGGCTCTCAAATACGGGCTCTTGCACGCGCACCGAAATGGCGGCGATGATGCTGGCCCGGATATCGGCGGCGTCGTAGTCCTTTTTGTAAAACTCGCGCACGGCCTTCACCACGGCTTCGCGGAACGCTGCTAAGTGCGTGCCACCTTGGGTGGTATACTGGCCATTTACGAAGGAGTAGTACTCCTCGCCGTAGTCGTTGCCGTGCGTCATGGCCATCTCAATGTCCGGCGCTTTAAGGTGGATGATGGGGTAGCGCAAACTTTCCACATCGGCCTTGCGGGCCAGCAAATCGAGCAGGCCGTTTTCGGAATAGTACTTCTGGCCGTTGAAGTTGATGGTCAGGCCGGCATTTAGGTAGACGTAGTTCCAGATTTGGTTTTCCAAGTACTCCGGAATGAAGCGGTAGTTCTTGAAAATGGTATCGTCGGGCTGGAACGTGACGAGGGTGCCGTTGCGCTGGCTAGTTTTCTGGGGCTTCGGGTCGCTCACGAGTTTGCCTTGGGCAAACTCGGCCGCCTTCATCACGCCTTCGCGCACGCTTTGCACGAGGAAGTAGCCACTCAGGGCGTTCACGGCCTTGGTACCTACGCCGTTGAGGCCCACCGACTTCTGAAATACCTTGGAGTCGTACTTGCCGCCGGTGTTTATTTTGCTCACCACGTCGACCACCTTGCCCAGGGGGATGCCGCGGCCGTAGTCGCGCACCTGTACCCGGGAGTCGGAAATCTTGATATCGATGGTGCGGCCGTGGCCCATCACGTGTTCGTCGATGCAGTTATCGACCACTTCTTTCACCAATACGTAGATGCCGTCGTCGTAAGCAGAGCCATCCCCGAGTTTGCCGATGTACATGCCCGGCCGGAGGCGGATGTGCTCGCGCCAATCGAGCGAGCGGATGCTGTCTTCGGTATAGCCGTGGTCGGGGACTTTTGGCGCCACTTCCAGGGCGTCAGTCAGTAGTTCGTCGTTCATGGGGCAACTGTTCTCAAGAATTCAGGTAAAATAACGCAAAAATTAGTGGCAGGCCAAGAATTTATGCCAGCTCAGTTAGCACACTCCCGCTAATTTATTTAGTTTTCAACATCATCTTAAGGCCCCAGGTTCACGCCTGGCGCAGTGTTCAGTTAATTAACTTCTTCTCCTCCCCTTCGCATGTTTCCTCCCCTCGCCAACCGTGGCACACCGCACTCCAATGTCAGTCAGCAAAGCGGAAGCGTGCCCGAGGCCCGGCTGGCTCCCGTAATTCACTACACGTTTTTATTAATTGGCCTCTCGCTGCTGGTGTATGTGCTGCACAAGCTCGACGGTATTTTGCTGCCCTTGTTTTTTGCGGCCCTCCTCTCAACCCTGCTGCTCCCCATGGTGAGCAAACTGGAAGACCGAGGTTGGCCCCGAATATTAGCCATTATCACGGCCATTCTTTTGCTCGTGGGCGGCATTGTGGGCCTGGGGGTAGTGTTTGGCGCCCAAATTATGGACCTGAAAGCGGAGTTGCCGCTCATTCAGCAAAAGCTGGTGGTATTTATGGACCAAGGCCAGCAGTGGCTGCACGACCGATTGGGAATGCGCATCATGAGCAAGGACGAGATAATTGACTCGTCGCTGAGCTCAGCCAAAAAATCGGCGGGTGGGTTTCTGGGCAGCACGCTCAGCACCACGGCCGGCGTGCTGAGCGTGCTCACGCTGATTCCGATTTACATCTTCTGCTTTTTGTATTACCGCGACCACATGCGCCAGTTCATGTTCCGGTTTGTGTCGCCGGACAAGCGCACGGCGGTGCTGCACACCATGGACAGCATTCAGACGGTGGTGCAGGCGTATATCACCGGGCTGCTGATGGTGATTGTGATTGTGGCCGTACTCAACGGCATTGGGCTGCTGCTGCTGGGCGTAAAGTTTGCCATCTTCTTTGCCATTTTCGCTTCAGTGCTGGCGGTGATTCCCTACATCGGCATCTTGGTGGGGGCAACCATTCCGGCCCTGATTACGCTGGTAGAAACCGGCTCGCCGGGCAAAGCCGCGGCCGTGGTGGGGGTGTTTGTGTTTGTGCAGTTTTTGGAGGGCAACTTCATTACACCCATGATTACGGGCTCCAAAGTGAGCATTAACCCCATGGCGGCCATTGTGGCCCTGATTTTGGGCGGCGAGCTATGGGGCACGCCGGGCATGATTCTGAGCATTCCGCTGGTGGCCGTGCTCAAGGTGGTGTTCGATTCGAACAAGGCCACCGAGCCCTGGGGCTTTTTGCTGGGCGATGTGACCGACGGCGAAGACACCAAGAAAGACAAGTCGGACGACAAGCCCGGCTTTTTTGGCAAGGCCTGGCACATGCTCAAGCGCATCTAGCGCGCGGCGTTGGCCTTAGCGCAACCCCCGGGTCGGCTAAACAGTATAGCTTACCAAACCTTTCCTTCCACACAACTTATCTTTCCCTACAATGGCTACGACCACTGAAACCACCGCCCGCGCTTACAATGACCTTGTTGAAATCAACAAAACTGGTGCAAAAGGCTACCAGGAAGCCGCCGAAGGTGTTACCAATCCCCAATTGAAATCGGAGCTGAGCCGCTTGTCGCAGCAGCGCGCCAAGTTCGCCTCGGAGCTTTCGCAGCACGCCAGCCAGTTCGGCATTAGCACGGAAGATAACGGCACGGTAGAAGGTGCTCTCACCGACGCCGCCGCTGCCGTACACCGCGGCTGGATTAACCTGAAATCGGCCATTACCGGCCAAAGCGATTCTGCCATTCTCGGCGAGTGCGAAACCGGCGACTCAGTAGCGCTGCAAGCTTACGAAACGGCGCTGCAAGCTTCTAACCTGCCAGCCCAAGCCAAAACGGTGCTTGAGCAGCAGCACAGCCAGGTACTGGAAGCCAAAAACTGGATTACCCAGCAAAAAGGCAGCATTAAGTAAGTTAGCAAAAGGATTTCTGGCAGACTAAAATATTCCAGCTAATCCTTGACAATGAACTAATAAGCTCTAAAAAAGGCAGTCCTTATGGGCTGCCTTTTTTCATGTGCAACCTTCTGCCTGGCTAAGTTTGTTAGTCTTCCTACCGACCACCTTTTCCGCGCCGCGATTTGTACGCCATAATTGACCTTGAGACGACCGGCGGACAGCCCACTCAGGACCGCATCACCGAAATAGCTATCTACATCCATGACGGCGAGAAAATCGTGGACGAGTACGCGACGCTGCTGAACCCGGGGCGGGCCATTCCGCCGTTCATCACGCAGCTCACGGGCATCACCAACGACATGGTAAGCGATGCGCCCAAGTTCCACGAGGTGGCGCGCAAGGTGGTAGAGATGACCGAAGGCTGCGTATTCGTGGCCCACAACGTGCGGTTCGACTACTCGTTTCTGAAAAAGGAATTTGCCGACCTTGGCTACAACTACTCGCGCAAAACCTTGTGCACGGTGCGCCTGAGCCGCTCGCTCATTCCGGGCCAGCCGAGCTACAGCCTGGGCAAGCTGTGCCAGAACATCGGCATTCCGCTGGAAAACCGTCACCGCGCCGCCGGCGACGCGCACGCCACGGCGGTGCTGTTTGGGCGCCTCCTGAAAATTACCCAGGACAGTGAGGCGGTGCAAAACGGCCTTCCCCCGGCCGACACCCTGGCCCGCGTGGACGCGCTGGCTCCGGCCGGCCGCCGGCCCGATGGCACCAAGGCGCCCTCGCCCAAGCGCGTAGCGGCGGTGCAGGAAGCTATTCGCACGGCTCTGATTCCGCCGCTGGTATCGCCGGCGCTGGTGGCTAGCCTCCCCCAGGCCACGGGCGTGTACTACTTCCACAACGAGGCCGGCGAAGTGATTTATGTGGGCAAGAGCATTAACATTTACAAGCGCATTCAGCAGCACTTTGCCGTGGATGTGAAGTCGCGCAAGAGCCTGGAGTTTAAGAACAGCATCGCCGACATTACCTGGGAGCTTACGGGCTCGGAACTGGTGGCATTGCTTTATGAGTCGCACCTCATCAAGCATTTCAAGCCAGCTTACAACCGCCAGCAGCGGCGCTCGGTATTTCCGGCGGGCATTTACCTCCGCATCGACGAGCAGGGCTACAAGCGCCTGGCCTACGGCCGGGCCGATGCCCGCAACGCTGAAATCCCCATTATTGCGTTGGGTAACCAGTTTAAGGCACAGGGTTTCCTGTACCACAAAGTGGCTAAGTACAACCTTTGCCAGAAGATGTGTGGCCTCTACAAAACGCAAGGGGCCTGCTTCGACTATCAGGTGCACCGCTGCCAGGGCGCCTGCATGGGCCTGGAGCCCCCGGAAACCTACAACCTGCGCGTGGACGAGGCTATTGATAGCATCAGCTACGAGCACGACACCTTCGTGGTGATAGGACCTGGCCGCACCGAGCTGGAGAAAACCATTGTGCTGGTGGAGAACGGCAGCTACCGCGGCTTTGGGTATGTCGACGAGACGTTCTCAGCCCGCAAGCTGGCTGATTTTCGGGATGCCATCAAGCCATACAACGATAATAAGGATATCCAGCAGATTATCCGGCTGCACCTGCGCACCAAGCACAAAGGCGAGCGGGTGAAGGTGTTTGGGTAACTCTCATAAGCCAACGGCTGCTAATTGACACCCGCTTGTAAGACTGGGCTCGTGCCAAAAACCAAATCGGCTGTCATGCTGAGCTTGCGAAGCGTCTTTTCACGCCACAACGATTTCGATGGAACGTGAGGAGATGCTTCGCAAGCTCAGCATGACAGCCGATTTTGACAATCAATTGGGGTATTTTTCTTTACTTTTTACCAGCCAGAATCTCATCTACTACCAGCGGGTCGAGCAGAGTGGTTACGTCGCCTAGGTTGGTGGTTTCGCCTTCGGCCACTTTGCGCAGGATGCGGCGCATGATTTTACCCGAGCGGGTTTTGGGCAGGCCCGAAACCAGCTGAATTTTGTCGGGCTTGGCAATGCGGCCGATGTGGGCTACTACGGCTTCGATGATGCTGGCCTCGGCCATTTGGATTTCGAGGTCGGTGGTGGGCAGCCCGTTTTGGCAAATAACGTAGGCGTAGATGCCCTGGCCTTTCACGTCGTGCGGGTAGCCCACTACGGCGCTTTCCACTACGAATTCGCTCTCGTTGATGGCACTTTCGATTTCGGCGGTTCCAAAGCGGTGGCCGCTCACGTTGATAACGTCATCGACGCGGCCGATGATGCGATAGAGGCCTTTTTCATCGCGCCGGGCGCCGTCGCCGGTGAAATAATAGCCAGGGTACGGCTGAAAATAGGTCTGTCGGGCGCGCTCGTGGTCGCCCCAGGTAGTGCGGATGATGCCCGGCCAGCTGCCCTTAATGGCGAGGTAACCCTCTTGGTCGTTGCCTTCGATTTCGGTGCCGTCTTGGTTCAGCAATACGGGCTGCACGCCGGGCAGCGGCAGGCCGGCACGGGCTGGCACCGAGGGCGTGATATTGGCCATGGCTGAAATCATGATGCCACCGGTTTCGGTTTGCCACCACGTATCCACAATAGGGCAACGGCCCTTGCCTACGTGCTGGTGGTACCAGTGCCAGGCTTCCTCGTTGATGGGCTCGCCCACCGACCCCAGGATGCGCAGGCTGCTGAGCGAGTAGGCCAGCACGTGGTCAATGGGCGCGGCCATGAGCGAGCGGATGGCCGTGGGCGCCGTATAGAAAATGGTAACGTGGTGCTTGTCAATTACCTCCCAGAAGCGGCCCGGCGAGGGGAACGTGGGCACGCCTTCAAACATGAGCGTGGTGCTGCCCGCCAGCAGCGGGCCATACAGGCCATAGGTGTGGCCCGTGACCCAGCCGATGTCGGCGGTGCACCAGTACACGTCGTTTTCCTCTACCTGAAACACATTGCGGAAGGTGTAATCGGCCCATACCATGTAGCCGGCCTGGCTGTGCACTACGCCCTTGGGCTTGCCGGTGCTGCCGCTGGTATAGAGAATGAAGAGCGGGTCTTCGGCCGCCATTTCCTCGGCGGGGCAGGTTTTGTCTACTTCCATCACCTCCTCGTGAAACCACACGTCGCGGTCAGCCACCATTTCCACGGGCCAGCCGGTGTGCTCCACCACTAGCACGCGGCGCACCGAGGGGCACTGCGCCAGGGCCTCGTCGACCACACTCTTTACCGGAATTTGCTTGGCGCCGCGCTCCAGCGCATCGGCCGTGATAACGAAAGAAGCTTCAGCATCGATAATGCGGTCGGCAATGGCGGAAGCTGAGAAGCCGGCGAATATAACGCCGTGCACGGCCCCAATGCGGGCGCAGGCCAGCACGGCAATGGCCAGCTGCGGAATCATGGGCAGGTAGAGCACCACCCGGTCGCCTTTTTTTACGCCGTTTTTCTTGAGCACGTTGGCCATTTCGCACACTTGAGTGTGCAGCTCGCGGTACGTCAGGCGCAGGTGGCGGGTGCGCGGGTCATTGGGCTCGAAGATGATGGCCAGCTTATTGGCCCGCTGTTCCAAATGGCGGTCAAGACAGTTTTCGGTGATGTTGAGGGTTGACCCGTCGAACCAGGTGCTTTGGCCCTCGGGTGAGAACTGGCCCCCGCGCACACTGTCCCACTTGCGCCGCCAGGTGAAGGGCTCGGCCGCGGCGGCCCAAAAGGCGTCGGGGTCTTCTACCGATTGCTGGTAAGCCGCGTGGTACTCGTCGAGGTTGCGGACCCGGGCGTGCGTTGGAATGGTATCAGTCATGGTAAGGAGTTGTGAAGGGTGCAGAATGTGATTTGCTCGCCCACGTCGGAGCGGGCGGGTTGTTAAACAGAAGTTTCGAAAGCAGTACCGAGGGCGCGGCGCTGTAATGCCGTGCTGATTTCATCGAGAATAAGCGGGTCGTCGATGGTAGAGGGAATGCCAAACGCCTCGCCGTCGGCTAGCTGGCGCAGGGTTTTGCGAAGAATTTTGCCGGAGCGGGTTTTGGGCAGGCGTTTTACTATTACCACCGCCCGGAAGCAGGCTAAGGCGCCAATTTGAGTGCGAACGCTGCTTACGAGCTCGCGCTCGATTTGCTCCTCTCCTATTGCCTGGCCGTCTTTCAGGACCACCAGCCCCACAGGAACCTGGCCACGAAGCGCGTCGGCAATACCCAGCACAGCGCATTCGGCCACGGCGGGGTGCGCGGCCAGAATCTCCTCCATTTCGCCGGTGCTCATGCGGTGGCCGGCCACGTTGATGACATCATCGACCCGCCCCATGATGTAGCAGTAGCCGTCCTGGTCACGATATCCGCCATCGCCACTAAAGTAGTAGCCCGGAAACGTGCTTAGGTACCCTTCCTTGAAGCGGGCATCGTCGCGCCAGAGCGTGGGGAAACAGCCGGGCGGCAAGGGCAGCTTCACCACCACCAGCCCGGTGGTGCCGGTAGGCACGGGCGCCCCTTCTTCGTCCACAATCTGCACGTCGTAGCCGGGCACCGGGAAGCCGGCGCTGCCGGCGCGGGGCGGCGGCATGCCCTCCAGCCCGACCAGGGTGGCGAGCATGGGCCAGCCCGATTCGGTTTGCCACCAGTGGTCCACTATCGGCACTTGCAGCACATTTTCGGCCCAGGTATACGTGGCGGGGTCGCAACGCTCGCCTGCCACGAAGAGTTGGCGCAGGCTACTCAAGTCGTGCTGCCGGGCCAGCAAGCCGTCGGGGTCTTCCTTCTTAATGGCCCGGATGGCCGTGGGCGCCGTGAACATTACCTGCACCTGGTGCTGCGCCACCAAACGCCAAAACGTGCCCGCGTCGGGCGTGCGTACGGGCTTGCCCTCAAACAGCACCGACGTACATCCCTGTATTAATGGCCCGTACACGATATAGGAATGCCCCACCGCCCAGCCAATGTCGGAACCCGCAAACATCGTTTCACCGGGGGCTAAGCCGTAGACGGCCTCCATGCTAAAGCGCAGGGCCACGGCATGCCCGCCGTGGTCGCGCAGCACGCCCTTGGGCCGACCGGTAGTGCCGCTGGTGTACAGAATATACAGCGGATGGGTACCCGGCAGCGGCACCGCGGCAACGGGCGCGGCACGGAGCAGCTCCTGATAATCCAGGTCGCGGCCGGGCTGCAGGTTGGCGGTTACGAAGTCGCGCTGCAGCACCACAACGTGCGCCGGCTGATGAGTGGCTTGCGCCATGGCTTCGTCCACCAGGGGCTTATAGGGAATGACGCGGTCGAACTCCATGCCTCCCGAAGCACAAATGATAACCCGCGGCTCGGCATCGTCGATGCGCAGGGCCAGCTCGTGGGGCGCAAACCCTCCGAACACCACCGAGTGCACCGCCCCTATGCGCGCACAGGCCAGCATGGCCACCACCGCCTCGGGCAGGTTGGGCATGTAGATGATAACCCGGTCGCCCTGGGCAACGCCTATGGCCCGTAGGCCGCCCGCAAACCGGGCCGTCAGGTCCAGGAGCTCGGCGTAGGTGTAGGTGCGCAGAGTGTTGGTAACCGGCGAGTCATAAATCAGGGCGGGCTGCTCACTACGGCCGTGCTGCACGTGGTAGTCGAGGCAGAGAAACGAGGTATTCAGCTCGCCATCGGCAAACCAGCGGTAGAAGCCGTTCTTGTCCTGGGTCAGGGCTTTAGTGGGGAGCTTATCCCACTGCAGGTGGTGGGCTTGAGCCAGCCAGAAAGCGGCGGGGTCGGCCAAACTCGCCGCGTGGGTGGCGGCGTAGGAGCAAGCAGGTTTCATGGCGGGTGGGATTGGGAGGAGGTGGAGAGAGCATCATGGGCATATTACGTGGCGGCGCTAAGCGGCTACTCCCAGCAGCTCCCGGACTTTCTCCATGAGCTGCCGGGTGCTAAAGGGTTTGGGAATATACAAATCGGCCCCAACTTCATACCCTTTCCGGATATCGGGCTCCCGGCTCTTGGCCGACAGGAAAATAACCTTGGTGCCCGCCCTGTCGGGGCGCTGGCGCAGGACCCGGCACACCTGGTAACCGTCGACGTCGGGCATCATAATATCGAGCAACACCAGGTCATAGGGCGTCTGCTCGATGGCCGCCATGGCCTCGGTGCCGTTGCGGGCGATGCCCACCTGGTAGCCATTTTTGCGCATCAGGAATTCCAGTGACATCACAATATTGGGCTCATCGTCAACGATTAGGATATGAGGAACTTTCATAGTTTAGGGGTAGCATGCAGATAGAGGGAAGGACATTAGCTGACGAGTTCGGGCATGCCCACCACGGGCAGCTCCACAAAGAAGGTAGCGCCTTGGTCGGGCTGGCTTTCCACCCACATGCGGCCGTGGTGCAGGTCAACGATTTTTTTGGTTATCGCCAGCCCGAGGCCGGTCCCTTCGGGCTTGCGAGTTGTTTGGTTTCGGGCTTGGAAAAACTTCTCGAAAATGTGGTGCTGGTCGCCCAAGGCAATGCCTTTGCCGTTGTCAGCGATGACTATCGTGATGACATGAGCGGGTGAATCGGGGTGCTCGCGCAGAGTCGGCTCGGCATAGGTGATGGATAGATGAATGCGCCCGGAACCATCAGGCCGGCAGGCTTTAATGGAGTTAGACAGGAGGTTGACCAGCACCTGCATCAGCCGGTCGCGGTCGGCGGGCAGGGCGGGCAGGGCCGGCGGCACAGACACTTCCAGCGCAATATGCTTGTCGCGCAGCAGCTGGCCCACGGCTTCCACGGCCTCGTCGAGCAGCTCGGCCATGGGCACGGGGCTGCGCTCCAGCGTGGCTTGGCCCGACTCAAACTTCTCCAGGTCGAGCACCAGGGAGATGAGGCGGGTCAGGCGTTCGGCCTCGCGGCTGATGGTGTGCTGAAAGCGCTGCCGCTCGTCCTCTTCCAGCTCGGGGTTGTCGGCCAGGATTTCGGCCAGCGCCCGGATGCTGGTGAGCGGCGTGCGCAACTCGTGCGTGACGGTGTAGAGGAATTCGTCTTTGCGGTGGTCCAGGGCCTGCAGCTGGTCGTAGGCAACGCGCAATTCGTCGGTGAGGCGCTGCAGCTGGCGCGACTGTTTCTGCAGTTGGCGGTTGGCTTCGAGCAGCTGTTGGCTTTCGCGAAGAATGCCCACCACGTTGTCATAATTGATTTGCTCCTCCCCCGCCACCGACGCCACCAGCATGCGCGCCGAAGCCGGCCCCAGGCTGCCAGCCAACAGTTTTTCGGCGTAGGTAAGCAGGCGCGGGTCGGCAGAGGTAGCGGGCTGCAGCATCGCAGCTGGAAGCGGCAGAACCGCCGCAGGGGGCCCATCGGTTGGGAGCGGCAGGGCGTCGGGAAACCGCGTGGCGAAGGTTCGCAGGGCTTGGTTGGTACGCTTTTTCCCCAGGAAGCCATGTAGTAGGGCCCGCACGTCGGGGAAGGGCGTGAGGCCCTGCCAGCCGGCCACTTCCTCGGCCAGGCTGCGGCGCTGAAATACATCAACAAACACATCGGCCTGCCGCAGCTCGAGGGCGGTAGGCGGCTGGGCCAGCGAAATGCCCACGTAGAGCCCAATGTTGAAAAACCAGCTCCAAAACAAGCCGTGAGAAAGATAATCGAGGCCTTCCAGGCCAAACAGGGCAAAGGGGCGCAGTATTGCGATGCCGCCTACTCCTTCGGTAAGAATGGACGCGGGTAGCATGCCGGGGCCTACCATAGTGGGCAACACGAGGGTATAAAACCACACCCCAAAGCCCGCTAGCAGCCCCGCCGTGGCCCCGTGCCGGGTGCCGCCTTTCCAGTAGAGGCCACCCAGCACGGCCGGCACAAACTGCGCCACTGCTGCAAAAGAGACCAAGCCCGTGTTCACGAGCGGCAGCTGCTTGCCCACTTCGGCATAGTAGCCGTAGGCCAGCAGCAGCACCGCCACCACGGCCAGGCGGCGGCTTTGCAGCGCCACCCGCCCCAGGTAGGCAAACCAACGGGTTTGGAGCGAGGGCTGCGCCGCGGGCACCCGCACCAGCAACGGCATGAGCAAGTGGTTGCTCATCATCACGCTCAGGGCAATGGTTTCGACGATAATCATGCTGCTGGCCGCCGAAATACCACCCAGGTACGTGAGCAGCGCCAGCCACGAATGCCCCGCCGCCAGCGGCAAAGCCAGCACAAAGGTGTCGGCGTCGATGCCGCTGCTGCCCAGCCGCAGCATGCCGCCAAAGGCGATGGGCAGCACAAAAATGTTGATAATAATGAGGTAGAGCGGGAAGAGCCACATGGCCTTGCGCAGGTGGTCTTCGTCGACGTTTTCGACCACCGACACCTGAAACTGCCGCGGCAACAGCAGCACCGCCGACATGCTAAGCACGAGCAGCGTAAGCCAGCCGCTGCCAGTCACGCCGGCGCCGTGCAGGGTAAACAGCTGCCGCAGGGCCGGCACTGCCGCGGCCTGGTCAAACAAATCGGTGAAGCCGCCAAACAAGCCAAACGTGACAAACAAGCCCAGCACCAGAAACGCTACCAGCTTCAGCACGCTCTCTACTGCCACGGCCAGCACAATACCTTCGTGCCGCTCCGTAGCCTCTACCGAGCGCACCCCAAACAGGATGGTGAAAACCGCTAGCGCCCCGGTGGTATACAGCGCCGTGGCCGCGGCGGGCCCTTCTCCCCCGGCGGCGCTGCCAGTCATGGTCACAAACGAAGCCGCAATGGCTTTGATTTGCAGGGCAATGTAGGGCACCACGCCCAGCACGCACACCACCGTTACCAGCGCCCCCAAAGCAGCACTTTTGCCGTAGCGTGCTGAGATGAAGTCGGCAATGGAGGTTAGCCGCTGCTGCCGGCACACCCGAATAATTTTGCGCAGCACCAGCCACCACACCGGCGCCAGCAAGGTTGGCCCGAGGTAGATGCTCACGAACTCGAGGCCGTGGTGCGCCGCCCGCCCCACACTGCCATAATACGTCCAGGCGGTGCAGTACACGGCCATGCTCAGGGCGTAGATGTACGGGTTGCTCACCAGGCTTTTGTGCGCTTCCGAGCGGCGCTCCGCGGCGTAGGCGACGCCAAAGAGCAAGGCCAGGTAGCCAAACGAAAAAGCAATGACAAGCAGCTTGGACATGGGGTCAGCGAGCAGTTAATCGATGGCGATGGACAATCAATCCGTTTTCCGCACCAGGTAGCCGGTCACGGCTACAATCAATATCCACATCGCCAGAATGTACACATACAGCAAGGGCAAGCCGCCCACCCGCTTTTCCTGGTCGAACACGCCCAGCAGCGGAAAGCAAAGCATCGCCCCAAACAATATCGAAACAAACAGGAGCCGCTGCCCGCGTCGCATCTCAGCATCTTCGGGGCGGGTGGGGTTGGGCATGGGCAAGTGAGCTGGGAAAGCGTGGCGGGGCCACGGCGGTGGTTGCAGTAGCCCTCCAATTTAACGGAAAAGCCGCTGGCCCGAAGGACCAGCGGCTTTTTTCACGATTTATGGCTGCTAGCCAGCCCTCAGCTAGTCGATGGATTATCATCCATGAGCTTCACGTTGCGCACATCTTTCATGTAGATGGAGCCAATGAAAAAGCATATCAGCGCAATTGCGACGGGATAAATCAAGCCCATGTAAATGCTGTAGCTTTTCGTGAACGTGCCCTCGGGCTGCGTGGCGGCCCACACGGTGAGCGAAGTAGCGATGAACGGCACAAAGCCCCCAAACACGCCGTTGCCAATGTGATAAGGCAGCGAAAGCGAGGTGTAGCGCACCTTGGTGGGAAACAGCTCGACTAGGTAAGCCGCAATGGGACCGTAGGCCATGGTCACGAACAGCACCAGGCAGAACGTCAGCAGAATCATGGGCAGCATTTGTGGCGAGGCCGACTGCATCACGGCGGGCACCGCGGCCACGGCTGCGCCAGCGGCATCGACTGTTGCGGGAATGGCAGCCGTTTTTTCCGTGAGCGGGCCGGCATACTGCTTCAGCCCGTAGAAGATGGGCACGGTGAAGATTGCACCGCAAAGCAGGCCCGTCATGATGATTTTCTTCCGCCCGATGCGGTCCGAGAGGCTGCCGAAGTACACGAAGAAAGGCGTGGCCAAAGCGAGGGCCGAACAGAGCACAATGGCGGCATCCACAATGCTCATCTTAAGGGTGGAGAGCATGAACGAGTAGGCGTAGAACTGGCCGGTGTACCATACCACGCCCTGGCCCATGGTAGCGCCAAACAAAGCGATGAGCACCAGGCGGCGGTTAACGGGGTTCACGAAGGATTCGCGCAGCGGGTTGGTGCTGGTTTTGCCCTCAGCCTTGGCTTTGGCAAACAGTGGCGACTCGGCCAGCTTGCGGCGGATGTAATACGAAGCCACAATCAGCGCGCCCGACAGCAGGAAAGGCAGGCGCCAGCCCCACTCCTTGAAGGCATCTTCGCCCACAATCTTGCGAGTGGCCAAAATCACGAGTACCGACAGAAACAAGCCGGCCGTGGCCGTAATCTGAATAAAGCTGGTATAGTAACCCCGCTTATGGTCGGGCGAGTATTCGGCTACGTACGTCGTAGCCCCGCCGTACTCCCCGCCCAGCGCCAGGCCCTGCAGCAGGCGCAGCACCACCACAATGGCGGGGGCTGCCAGCCCAATTTTATCGTAGCTCGGAATGAGGCCGGTAACGAACGTGGCCCCGCCCATGATGAGCAGCGTGAGCAAGAAGGTGTACTTGCGGCCAATCATGTCGCCAATACGGCCGAAAAACACGGCCCCGAATGGACGAACCACAAAGCCCGCCCCAAACACCGCCAGCGCGCCCAGCAGCGTGTCTTCAATTTTGCCCTTCGAGCCAAACAGCACCGGCCCGATGATGGTGGCCAGCGAGCCAAAAATGTAGAAGTCGTACCACTCGATAACCGTGCCCACCGAGGAGGCCGTTATCACCTGCCAGATTTTACCGGTCGGCGTGGTGTTATTGTCGTGAGCAACCTCGGTATCAACCGGAGCACCGTACGGGGGTGAAACACTTTGTTCCATAAGAGTGGGTAAGATGAAAGGGTTAAAAGAGAACAAGCAGGGCCGCAGCCTACAGAAAAATCTGAGTTTGCAAGGTGACCTCGGGACGGTACTTCACATTGTTCACGTCAGTGAAGTCGGGCCGGTGGCGGTAGTTCAGCGTGAACTTGGCGTTGTGACCGTCGATGAAGAAGTTGGCGCCCACGTCCGCGATGTTCACGTTTTTCTGCTCGCCCGTGCTGGTGCGTAGGCCCTCGTAGCCGGCAAGGAGGTAAGACGCATAAGGCTGCACGCGCATTTTGGGACCCAGCAGGCTTTTGGGCAACAGGTAGCCGGTTTCAACAAAGCCTATCTGGCCCGTGCCGGAATGTGGCACGGCATTGCCACGACGAGCGTTGGTGCCGTAGCCGGGGTTTGAGGCCCCAATAAAGCGCACGTGGTTGGGCCCCATGTCGAAGTTGTAGTACACCCCATAAATGGTGAATGCGGTGCCGGTTTCCTTGTTGATGGGGGTATCGAAGAAGGCATCCAGCGACCACAGACCGATGTCGTGCTTGCGCGTGGGAATGGCCGCAATCTGAGCCGGGGTGAATGCGGCACCTTGCACAGTCACTGTGTTTTCACGGGAAACCATGCCGTCTTTGTTATAGAAAAACCCACCGCCTAGGTTGAATACCCGCTTAGTCCCGAGGTAGCTACCTACGTTAAAGGGAAGCAGGTTCGATTCCTGCTCCAAAAACTCCCAACTGACGTAGCCTTGGTAAATATGATTGGTACCCTGCGGGTTGTACTGAGCAATATTGTTGCCGGTGCTAGTGGTGGTGCTGGTGGTAACTTGGTTAGGAGGCGTACCGGTTGTCACCGTTGTCGTAACCGGAGTAGCACCCAAGCCAAGTGCATTGCTTAAGGCGCCAGTCTGGTTGGTTAGGAACGACTCATTCACGCTAAAAGCATAGTCAAGCTTGGCCACCCTGCCCTTAGCATAGGCCCCAATACCCCGCGCAAACTGGTCGATGGCCTCTATGGTGGGCCAGTTGGTGAGCGGCGCATCCAGCGTTAGGAAGTTGAGCGTGCTGGCCCGCGTGAGGCGCGAAAGCCCGTTCTGATAGTGCATGCCAGAACCCAGACTCAAGTATTTGTTAACCTTGAACTCAACCACTGCTTCGTGAATAAAAAGCTGGGGCTTTTTAGCGTCGGTAGTCGGCAACACGCCCCCACTCACGGCCGTCTGGTTGTTGATACCAATGTGGGTGTAAATCATGAACCGAGGATTCAGCTGGGCCAGCACAATCAGTCGCGAGCGCCGGATGGCAAAGTCCACTTGGTCGTCTTGCAGTTTGCCAGGAGCCCGCTCCGTACCGGTGTTGTTCTGGCTGTAGCGCGTCCAGATTTGGTGCCACGTGAGAAACCGCAAATACTTCGAGCCATCGGGCGAGATATTCACCTTCATACCCGCACCATAGGGAATCGACTCGGTTGGCGCTGGCGTGGCGGCGCTGCCCGCAGCCGGAGCTACCGGTGCCGATGGCGTTTGCTGGCCCGATGGTAACGGGTTGGTTCCGGCGGGGACGGGCGTGGTAGTGGGTGCCGGAACTGGGTCTGCCACTGGTGGAGGTGTTCCCACTGGCGCCGGAGGCGTGGTGGGAGTCACCTGACCAAATGAGGCACCAGCACCGGCCAACATTAGGCCGCTTAGGGCCACAGCGTAGCGGGGAATTCTCATAAGTGATGAAAGAAGTGAGGAGAGAAGGATGAAATAGCACCATTCACGGCAGGCTTGCGGCCTACTGAATGTTGCGCCGGCTAAGTAGCAGCCCCCAAGTGCGCATTGCTACCTTGGCACTATACTTTTGCTAATACCTATAGCCTCCCTGCTTCTTTCAACTGGCTACCCCGCCCGGAATCGCTCCCAGCGAATAACCATAAACTTGTCGCCTAACTCCGTAACCACCATGCCAGCCCCTTTCAAATTGCCAGGCACTTGAAAAAACGCCGCCAATTCGCTCTGGTTAAATATTTTATAAGTGGGGTGGTATTCGGTCTGCCGCGGGGCCCGCACGCCGTATTTCTTCACCCAGTTCATCACGCTCACGTGGCTCACGCCCAGCAGGCGCTCTATCTCGCGGTAGCTCACGCCTTCTATGTATAGCTGTAAGGCCTTAATTACGTAGTAGCTATCTACTTCGCGGCCCATTTTGGCCACCGTGTAGTGGTAGCCGCAGTTTTTGCACTTAAACCGCTGCCGATTGTTCACCACGCCACTTTTGGTGGCTTCTGCTGATTCGCACTTGGGGCAGGCAGGACTGGCCATGAGTTGAAATTAAGGGTGTAAGCTTCATAAAGCTACAGCTATTGAGCAAACATATACCAGTTTAGCAAATAAACCAGCTGAACCGGACTGCTTATTAATCGGCCAGCACCGTAGCCAGCAGGGCGTCTACAGCCAGCCCCAGGCGGCGCATGTCCAGGCGGGCGAGGGTGTCGGTGGTTTCGTGGTAGCTCTTGTTGCGATAAAAAGCAGTGTCGGTGAGCAGCACGGCCGGGTAGCCAAACTTCCAGTAGTTGAGATGGTCGGAAAAATCGATGCCGGGCAGCCAGGCCGGGGCCTTGAACCGACGAACAGGCAGCCTGGCTGCGTTTTTGTAGCGACGGGCAAACTGGCGTCCAAAGCGGCCATTGCCTATTTTTTGCGCCACGGTCACATAGTTGCCCCGGCTGCCATAGATGAATTTCAGTGGCCCAAAGGGGTAATCCTGCGAGCCTTTACGGTCGTCGAAATAGCCCAACATTTCGAGGGCCACCATGCCGCGCACCGGCACACCGGCGGCATGCAGACTAGCGGCGTGCACGTAGCTGCCCATGTTTTTGGTCCGGAAAAATGGCGGTTCCTCCAAGGTGTAGGCCACTAAATCTATGCGGTATGGCAAGCTGGGCTGCTGCCCGAGCAGCCGGGCCAGCTCCAGCAGCGCCGCCACGCCAGTCCCGTTATCGTCGGCGCCGGGCTGGTCGCCGCACACGTCGTAATGGGCACCCACCACCAGGCGCGGCCCGGCTTCTGGACCAAAAGAGCCCAGCACGTTGCGATAGGTTTGGCCGTTTACAGTGTAAGGCTGCTGCGCCACGCGCGCTCCGGCTGCGTGAAGTTGGCGTGAAACGTAAGCTGCCACCGTATCAAGCACTATCGGATGCTGGTAGTTGCGGGGCTGCGGCGTGGTAGTCAGCACCTGCAGGTGCTGGCGGAGGCGGACGGTATCCGCTACTCCTATGACCGCCAAACCAGGCGCACCGAGAGCGGGAGTAGTTAACGTGGCGAGCGCAAGCCACCAAAACAGCTTTTTCATGGGACTAAAGCTAGGAGGCAGCCGTTTAGGAATGAGCCTTGCAAGTCCGAGGTCCCGAGCACCAAAATGGCTCTAGCTTTGGCCACGCAAGTCAACCCAACGGCGCATCACCCTTCTTTATGCCATCTCCCAAGCACGAATTTCATTCCCTTACCCCATCGGACCTCAAGCCCAGCGAGTGGCACCCCTTCATGGTGGGCGCCGTGGCGCCCCGCCCCGTGGCGTTTGCCAGCACCATAGACGCCGAAGGACGCGTGAACCTGAGTCCCTATAGTTTCTTTAACGCCTTCAGCTCCAACCCGCCCATACTGGTGTTCTCGCCGGCCAACCGGGTGCGGGACAATACCCAGAAGCACACGCTGCAAAACGTGCGGGAAGTGCCCGAAGTCGTCATCAACATCTGCGACTTCGCGCTGGTGGAGCAAATGTCCCTGGCCAGCACCGAGTACGAAAAAGGCGTTAATGAATTCACCAAAGCCGGCCTCACCGAGCTGGCTTCGGAGCTGGTGCGGCCGCCTCGCGTGGCCGAGGCGCCGGCCGCGTTCGAGTGCGTGGTGGAGCAGGTAATTGAGTTGGGCCAGAACAACGGCGCTGGCAATCTCATCATCTGCCGGGTGGTGCGGGCCCATTTCCGCCAAGACATCCTTCTGCCCGATGCCACCGGCATCGACCCCTTCAAGCTCGACGCCGTGGCCCGCCTGGGCGGCGACTGGTACTGCCGCGCCAGTGGCGCCAGCCTCTTCGAGGTACCCAAGCCCAACCGCCACATCGGCATCGGCATCGATGGATTGCCTGAGCACATCCGCAACAGCGACGTGCTCACGGGCAACGAGTTGGGCCGACTAGCCAACATCGAGCGCGAAGCCTTACCCACCCCCGAGCAAATTGAAGCTTTTAAAAACGAGCCCATGCTGGCCTACGTGCTCAACAAACACCAGCAAGACCCTCAAATGCTAAAGCAAGAACTGCTGCTATTGGCCCGGCAGTTTCTGGCCGAAGGCCGCCTCGCTGACGCTTGGAAAACCTTGTTGATAGTTGGCTAGCCCAGCACGGCCCTGCACTAAAGCTCGGGCTGGGAGGCCATAAGTGGTAGCACCATTTCGTAGAGGGTAAGGGCTTGCGGCTGCCAGCCCCGGGCCTCCAAGAAATGATAGCCTGGCCCTTCCAGCACCGAATGCGCCATAAAGCCGCGGTGAGCATAAGTGGCTTCCAACAGTTGCAGCAGTCGGGAGCCCCACCCCTGCCGTCGGAATTCTTTTGGCACCACCAGGGTCAGCAATATGGTTCGGTGCGGGTCGGCCCGCACAATAGCGAATGCTTTGCCCTCCAGGTGAAATGCGCGCACGGGGGGCGCCACGGCCGCCAGGGTTTCGGACGAAACCATCCAGGGTAGTTCGGTGTCAACTTCTTTAATCAGCATCCGCGCCACCTCGCGCGGGTCAAGCTCCGCGAGGGCGGCCGGGACGTTGCCGGCGCGGTCAGCGGGACAATTGAAGGTAGTGAGCAGCCGGGTGTTGCGAAAGCCAGTGGCCTCATACAGGCGGCGGGCGCGCTCATTCGGCGTGAAAACTTCCAGCAGCAAGTTGTTGTCGCCGCGGGCGGTGGCTTCCACAACGGCTGCTTGCAGCATCACCTTTCCGTAACCTTTCCCGCGTTCTCCTATCACCAAGCCCATGGCGGCTACCCGGCTGGTCCAGCCCCGGCGTGCTATCAGCACCAACCCAATTAGCTCGTCCCCCCGAAACCACAGCTTACTGGCTTCGGCATCCAAATTTTCACCCCGAAAGCGGCGCTCGAAACTGGCCGCATCGAACACCAGCGGCACGAAATACTCCTCAAACGAGCGATTCATAGCGTCGCAGGCCTCGGCCGCCGTAAATTCAAGCAGCGGCCGGGAGGTTAAGGCAACAGGTTGTTCTTGCACGGTGATAATGAAAGACTAACGATTGCTCTCCTAATTCTTGAACGCTGCTTATTACTTAATTCCGAACCGCAATCAGCAGCCCCAATTCCTTGTAGCGCAGGTTAAACTTCTTCGCAATCATGGCATTCGTTAGCGAGCCGCGGTAGATGTACACGCCACTCCGGAAATGCTCGTTTGTGAACAGCACTTCGTTGATGCCGCCGTGCTGGCTGATTTCCTGCAAAATGGGCGTGAATATGTTACTTAGCGCGTTGGTCGCGGTGCGGGGCACGCGGGAAGCAATATTGGGCACGCAGTAGTGCACCACGTCGTACTTGCGGAAAACGGGGCTGCTGTGGCTGGTCATCTCGCTGGTTTCGAAACAGCCGCCCTGGTCAATGCTCACGTCGATGATAACGGAGCCAGACGCCATACTGGCCACCATCTCTTCTGACACCATGAAGGGAATCCGGCCGTCTTCTACAGTGAGGGCACCAATCACTACATCGGCGCGGCGAATTTGCTGGCTGAGGGCAAACGTGTCGAGCGTGCTGGTGTAGAGCTGCATGCCCAGGTTGTGCTTGAGGCGGCGCAGCTTGTAGAGGTGGTTGTCGAAGATTTTCACTTCGGCGCCCAGGCCGGTGGCCGCGCGCGCGGCGTACTCGGCCACCGTGCCAGCGCCCAAAATGACCACCTGCGACGGCGGCACACCCGTGATGCCCCCCAGAATAATGCCCTTGCCCTCGTTGGAGCGGGCCAGGTATTCGGCCGCAATGAGCATGACCGTGGAACCGGCAATTTCACTCATGGCCCGCACCACGGGGCGCGCGCCGCTGGGGTCCTTCATGAGCTCAAAGCCGATGGCATTGATTTTTTTGCGGGCCAGGGCCGAGATGTACTCCTGTGTCATGGAGCCCATTTGCAGGGCCGAAATCAGGGTTTGACCCGGGTGTAGCAGCTCTATCTCATCAAGCGTGGGCGGGGCTACTTTTAGCAGCACATCGGCTTTAAACACTTCCTCGGCCGAGTAAGCAATCTGGGCGCCGGCTTCGGAATACGCATGGTCGGCGTATTTGCTGGGCTCCCCGGCACCGGCCTCGATGAGGACTTCGTGGCCTTCGGTGACGAGGTGCTGCACGGCTTCCGGCGTCAGGCCAATCCGGTTTTCTTGGAGCGAGGTTTCACGGGGCAACCCGATAAAGAGTTTGCGCTTGCGCGTTTCCACGGCCAGCATCGACTCCTGGGTGAAATAGGCGCGGCTCGTGGCCAGTGACTCAAAACCAGATGGAAGCTGTTCGGCCATGTTTTCAGGTAACAGTTATTAATCAGCGAGAATGCAGCCGGAAACGGCCATGCTTCCCCAAGCGCTAATCAGCAAATATTAAGGTTGGGTATTAGGTAATAACTGTTATTTGAATGCTCCGGGCTTCGGCACTTAGTACGTCGAGGCGCACTTCGAGTCGGGGCTCCGGTAGTAACTCAGCCACGCGGGCTGGCCATTCTACTAGGCAAAGATACCCGGAATCGAAGTACTCTGCGGCGCCTATTCGCTCGGCTTCGTTGATGGAATCGATGCGGTAAAAGTCAAAGTGGTACACGGGCCGGTCGCGCCCGTCGCGGTACTCGTTGACCAGGGCGAAGGTGGGGCTGCTCACATCGTCGGCCACGCCCAGAGTGCGCGCCAGCTCCCGAATGAGCGTGGTTTTGCCCGCTCCCATCTCGCCCTCAAAGGCCACCACCGTGCACCCCGACTCGGCGATAGCCGCCTCTACCTGACGAGCGGCGGCGGGCAAGCTGGCTAAAACAGGAACCTGAATGGTAATGGGTAGCATGTGGCAAATTTACCTGCTAAGCGGCAAAAGCACCTTCCGTTTTGGATTATCGACGGCTATACTCCACCTTTACGTTCCGCTGCATGGGCTAACGTGTTCACTTAAAAGAGGGTACATTAGTCGCCAGCGCCCGCCTTTTTTAGTATTACCTTCAGCGAAGCAACCGGTATCTACCCGCTTTGCAATTGCACTTCCGACCTCTACCAGCTACCGCTACATGTTCAATTTTGACCCGGCTCGGTGCGGGCTCGTGCCCTCCCTCTGCATACGGTGGTTGCTACCTAGCCTTGTGCTACTAGCTCCGCAAAGCATTTGGGCTCAGCAGCATGCCAGCGTGACTGGTGCCGTAGCCAAAAGCACCGGCGGGCCCATCGAGCTAGCAACCGTTACCCTGCATTTGGCTACTGACTCATCGGTGGTGAAAACGGAATTCAGCGACGCACAAGGCACCTTCCGGCTCGATGCAGCGGGGAGCGGCACTTACCTCGTCTCGGTGGCACAGGTGGGTTTTAACCGTTACTGGAGTCCCAAGTTTGAGCTCCCGCCGACTGGATTGACCCTGCCCGGCATTCAGTTGGTGCCCAGCCAAGCCACCACGCTCAAAGACGTGGTCGTGACGGCGCGTAAGCCCCTGTTTGAGCACAAGGGCGACCGCATTGTGATAAACGTGGCCGACAGTCCGCTCTCTTCCGGAGCCACCGCTCTGGATGTGCTGGGTCGCGCCCCTGCCGTTACGATGGACGTTTCCGAGAACATTAGCCTGCGCGGGCGACAGGGCCTGTTGGTTGTTATTGATGGCAAGCGCACTCCACTAACAGGCAGGGAACTTGCCGACTTTCTGCGCGCCCTGCCCGCCGAGCAGCTTCAGAGCGTCGAGCTCATTACTAATCCACCGGCTCAATATGATGCGCAAGGTGGCGCCGGCATCATCGCCATCAACCTCAAAAAAGACCAGCGCCACGGCACCAACGGCAGCGTTAACATGGGCTACGGCCGTGGGGTGTATGGCAAATTCACGAGCGGGCTGGCTCTGAATCACCGCAGCAAAAAAACCAACGTCTACGGCAACTACGCTTATGCCGACCGCCGGGGGTTCGTGCTGCAAGACTTTGCCCGGCAATACTCGGCTACCTCCCAGTTGCCCTTGGCCAGCAGTGTAATTGCCAACGAGCAGCGCTCCCATTTGCGCTCCCACAGCGCCAAGGCAGGGCTCGATTTAACACTGACGGAGCGGACGCTGCTGGGAGTCTCAGGCACCGTGCTGCATAGCTTTACAGAAGCCAATACGGATAACAAAACGCTATTTTATAATGAAGTGCGCGAAGTTTCCGGTCGCTATTCCTCCCGAGTTGAACAAGACATCAACCGGCCCAACGGCACGCTGAATCTCAACTTTCGTCACTCCTTTGCTGACTCGGCCAACGCCAAGTTTATCACAGCAGATGCTGATTTTGGTCGATACGACATCACCCGTCAGCAGGAGCTACGGACAGTTTTTGAAGTTCCCGCCTTCCCTAATAGCACGCTCACTGGAGACCAACAAAGCTCGCTCGTTATTCAGGCTCTGAAGGCCGATTTTAGCCAGCCGCTGCCCCAACGGGCCCGCCTGGACATGGGCCTGAAAGTGACCAGAATAGTCTCCGACAACAACGTGGAGTTTACGCGCTTGGTCAACGGCACCAGCATGCGAGACGGTGCTATTTCCGGTCCTTTTTGGTACGAGGAAAACGTAAACGCTGCCTACATCAGCATGCGGGGCGTGCGCGCCAAAACAGCCCTGCAAGCGGGCTTGCGTGCCGAACAAACCAATACCCGGGCCGATGTTGAAGGCGCTGTGCCGTTCCGGCGAAATTATATGCAGCTTTTTCCAAGCGCTTCGCTGCAGCGCGCCCTAAACGAGCGGCATGCTTTAGGGGCAACAGTAGCGCGCCGCATCGACCGCCCCAGCTATGCCCAGGTCAACCCGCTACGCAGCTATTTCGACATCACCTCCTACCGCTCAGGCAACCCCAATCTGGTGGCCCAAACCAGCTACAATGTTGAGCTGACGCATACGTACCGGCAGAAGTTTATTACCTCCCTGGCCTACGCCCAAACCGACCAGCCCATTGTGAACGTGGTGCAGCCCTCCCCCGATGGCGGCCGCCTGGTAGTGAACCGCGACGTGAACCTAAGCACCCAGCACTATTATGCGCTCAGCCTCACCGCTCCGCTCGAACCCACCAAATGGTGGACGCTCTACAGCAATGCGGTGTTTTACTACTCGCGCTTCCAGGGCGAACTGGCAGAAACCAAGCTTGACCGTAGCCGGCCGGCCTTTTTATTCTCGGCCAATAACAACTTCAGCCTGCCCCGCGGGTGGTCCGCTGAGCTGAACGGGAATTTTCAGTCGCGCGAAATCTGGGGGTTTGAAGATGCCCGCGCACGTGGCCAAGTGGGGGCGAGCCTGCAGAAAAGCCTATGGAACAAGCAAGGTTCGTTTCGTCTCAATGTGACGGATATCTTTTACACCAACATCATTGGGTCGACATCGGATTATGCCAACTTTTCCGAAACCTCCCGTTTTGCGCAGGACAGCCGGGTAGTGACAGCCGCCCTGACTTACCGCTTCGGCAACAGCAAGGTAGCCGCCACGCGCAAGCGCACCGTGGGCGCCGATGATGAGCTCCGGCGCGCCGGCGGGCAATAGAGCCAGGCAGTACTTCTCGGGCAGGGTTTCCTTGGCTAAATGGCAATCCTAGGCGTGGTTTGTTCTCAATGACTGGCCATGCTGCACGCTTGCCCACTCTCCTAGTGAACCTCAAGGAGAGCTGCAGTGCGCCACCCGGTGCGGGCAATATGCTCGCGCTGAAATACCTTCGCGGGCCGGTGTGGCATTCTTTTTCTGTTTTCTCATGCAAGTTTCAAAGATGGCGGCCGGCCTTAGCGGCTCCGAAATTATTCGAATTGGCAACCAGGTCAGTGAGCAGGTGCGGCAGGGCGCCAACATCTGCAACCTGACCATTGGGGACTTCGACCCCAAGATTTTCCCCATTCCAACTGAGCTGAACTCGGGCATCACGAAAGCCTATCAGCAAGGCCTCACCAACTACCCTCCTGCGGCGGGCATGGGCGAATTGCGGGATGCCGTTTCCAAGTTTCTGAAAATACGTCAGGGCCTCGACTATGGCCCGAACGACATTCTGGTGGCCGGCGGCTCTCGCCCACTCATCTACGCTACGTACCGCGCCCTGGTCGACCCCGGCGACCGGGTAGTATTCCCCCTGCCAAGCTGGAACAACAACCACTACTGCCACCTCACCGGTGCCACGCAGGTAGCGGTGCCTACTCAGCCGGAAAACAACTTCATGCCCACTGCTGCCGACCTGGCGCCGCACCTGCCGGGTGCCACCTTGCTGGCCTTATGCTCTCCGCTGAACCCCACTGGCACGGTCTTTACCAAGGCTGGCCTGGAAGAAATCTGTGACTTGGTGCTGGCCGAAAACAAGCGCCGGAGCGCTGACGAAAAACCGCTCTACGTTCTTTACGACCAGATTTACTGGCTGCTCACCTTCGGCGAAACCCAACACTTCGACCCCGTGAGTCTGCGCCCGGAGCTGCGGCCTTACGTCATCTACATTGATGGCATTTCCAAGTGCTTTGCCGCCACCGGCGTGCGGGTGGGCTACAGCTTCGGCCCTACGGCCATCATCGACAAAATGAAATCCATCCTGGGCCACGTGGGCGCTTGGGCGCCCAAAGCTGAGCAGGTGGCCACCGCTCATTTCCTGCCCGAAGTAGCAGCCGTCGACGGATTTATCGCCGACATGAAAACCAAGCTGCAGGCTTCGCTGCAGGCCTTATTCGATGGCCTCAAAGAACTGCAGACACAGGGCTACCCCGTGGATGCGGTAGCCCCGGCCGGCGCCATCTACCTCACCATTAAGATTGACGTGCTTGGCCGCACTGCGCCCGATGGCACCATGCTAGCCACCACTGCCGAACTGACCTCATACTTAATAGCTGAGGCTAATTTGGCGCTGGTACCTTTCAGCGCATTCGGCTCGCCCGCATCAGAGCCATGGTTCCGCGCGTCCGTGGGTGCAGAAACGGTGGAGTCAATTCAGGCAGCGCTACCGCGGCTAAAGGCAGCGCTGGATAAGCTGTAGCGCAAGGTTTCGCGAAGTAAAAAAGGAAGTCTCGCAAAGTCTGACGGTATGCCAGACTTTGCGAGACTTCCTTTTTTACTTCGCGAAACCTTGCGCTTAACCTTTGGCCGTCAGCGTCACATAAGGAATGATGCATTCCTCCAGCGAAATGCCGCCGTGCTGGAACGTGTCCTTGTAGTAGTTCACGTAGTAGTTGTAGTTGTTGGGATACGCAAAGAAGTAGTCCCCAATTGTGAAAACATAGGCTGTGCTCACGTTCTCACGCGGCAGGAAAATGCTTTCCGGCTTGCGCACAACGTACACGTCGCGCGAGTCGTCGAAGCCCAGGTTTTTGCCGTGCTTGTATCGCAGGTTGGTGTTGGTGTTGCGGTCGCCCACAATCTTGTAGGGGCGCTTGCAGCGGATGGTGCCGTGGTCGGTGGTGATGATGAGCTTGCCCTTTTTCTCGGCAATGGTTTGCAGCATCTCATACAGCGGCGAGTGCAGGAACCAAGAGCGAGTGATGCTGCGGTAGGCCGACTCATCGGCGGCGAGCTCGCGAATCATGGCCATGTCGGTGCGGGCATGCGAGAGCATGTCCACGAAGTTGTACACGATGACATTGCACTTGTAGTTGTTGTGCAGGTTGCTCATCTTGCCCAGCAAGTCCTTGCCGGCCTGCAGGTTGGTCACCTTGTGGTAGCTGTGCTTCACCTTCTGGTTGTTCTTCTGGAAATTGATTTCCATGAACTCGGCCTCGTGCAGGTTTTTGCCTTCGTCGTCGTCGTCGGTCACCCACAGGTTCGGGTACTTTTTCTGAATTTCCGAAGGCATCATGCCCGAGAAGATGGCATTCCGTGCGTAGGCCGTGGTGGTGGGCAGAATGGCGTAGTACATCTCCTCGCTGTCCACGGTGAACATTTCGGTGATAATGGGCTCCAATACCTTCCACTGGTCGTAGCGCAGGTTGTCAATCAGTACGAAGTACACGGGCGTGTCGCCGGTAGCCTTCAGCGTGGGGAACACCCGGTCTTTAAACAGCTGGTGCGACATGAGGGGCGCGTCCTTGTCGTCGCCGTTCACCCAGTCCTCGTAGCTCTCCGTGATGAAGCGGCCGAAGTAGGTATTGGCCTCGTCCTTCTGCATGTTGAACACCTCAGCCATGCTTTTGCCTTCGGTTTCGTTGATTTCGAGCTCCCAATACACCAGCTTCTTGTACACATCGGCCCACTCGGCGGGCGACAGGCGGTCGGAAAGCTGCATGCCCAGCTGGCGGAAATCGCGCTGGTAGCCGCTGTTGGTAGCTTCGCTCACGAGGCGCTTGTTATCAAGCACCTTCTTCACCGACAGCAGAATCTGGCTCGGGTTTACCGGCTTAATGAGGTAATCGGCGATTTTAGCGCCGATGGCCGATTCCATGATGTGCTCTTCCTCGCTCTTAGTAATCATCACCACCGGCACCGTGGGGCGGATGGCCTTGATTTCGGTCAGGGTTTGCAGGCCGGTCAGGCCGGGCATGTTCTCGTCGAGAAACACCAGGTCGTAGCTCTTTTCCTGAATTTCCTCGATGGCATCGGCGCCGCTGTTCACGGGCGTTACGTCGTAGCCTTTTTCCTTTAGAAATAACAAATGGGGCTTGAGCAAGTCGATTTCATCGTCGGCCCAAAGAATTGTAGTTTGTTGCATAGTAAAGCGCCAAGAAAATGGTGGCGAATCAGAAATACGGCCGCACGAGGCGTCCGTGGGTGAATTTTGCCAGGCGTTTCGGCTCCGGCGTAGGGACTGAACGGCAGAACAGGCACCCTAGTGCCCTGGTCGCCGGCCAAACCTTAAAGCTTTACCGTAAACGAGGCAGTTTGGTTATTGAATTGCGGTTAGCTGAACGGTGAAGACCGCAGCACACCAAAGGTCTCATATCCGTTCCGTTCGGTTGCGCGAAACAGCAGCCAGCCCCGTGCCAATGGCATAAACTCCACCTTGGCGTCGTTCTTTTGTACCACGAAGTCCTGGTTCTTCGCCCCGTTAGCCTATAGCTAACGCTCTATATGAATAAAAAGAAAATTTTTAACGACCCGGTGTACGGCTTCGTCACCATTCCCACGGAGCTGCTGTTTGACCTCATCGAGCATCGTTATTTCCAGCGGCTGCGGCGCATTCAGCAGCTTGGCCTCACCGGCTTTGTGTACCCCGGGGCGCTGCACACGCGCTTTCATCACGCGCTAGGCGCCATGCACCTCATGTCGTTGGCCCTACGCACCCTCAAAGACAAGGGCGTGAAGATTTCGGCGGCCGAGGGCGAAGCTGCCCTGGCGGCTATCCTGCTGCACGACGTGGGCCACGGCCCCCTCTCCCACGCCCTGGAAACCGCCATCTTCCAGGATGTGCCGCACGAGCAGCTCTCGCTGTTCCTGATGCAGCGCCTCAACGTAGAGTTTGAGGGCCGCCTGACGCTGGCCATTGAGATGTTTCGCGGCACCTACAAGCGCCCTTTTTTCCATCAGCTGGTCAGCAGCCAGCTCGACATGGACCGGCTCGACTACCTCAACCGCGACTCCTTTTACACCGGCGTGGAAGAAGGCCGGCCCGGCGCCGACCGCCTCATCAAAATGCTGCGCGTGCACGAGGAGCGGTTGGTACTGGAAGAAAAAGCTGTGTACTCGGTCGAGAATTTCCTGGTCAGCCGCCGGCTGATGTACTGGCAGGTTTACCTTCACAAAACCGTGACCAGTGCCGAGCAGATGGTGATTCGGGTGGTGCAGCGGGCCCGCGACTTGGCTCGCCAAGGCGTGGATGTGCCCGCCAACAGCTGCCTGGGCTATTTCCTGGGCCGCGCCGTAAGCCTAGATGATTTTGAGCGCGACGACAAAATCCTTAGCCACTTTGTGGAGCTCGACGACCACGACTTCTGGTCGGCCATAAAGAACTGGGCCGGCCACCCCGACAAGGTGCTCAGCTACCTCGCCAAAAGCATCCTGCACCGCAACCTGCTAAAAATTGTGCTCGCACCCGAGCCCTTCGACGAGGAATTTCGCCTGGGCATCCAAGAGTTGATTGAGGAAAAATTCAGCTTGCCCCCCGCCGAAGCAGCCCTGCTGATGATATCCGGCCGCCTCAGTAACAGCGCCTACAACGCTGAGAGCCAGGAGCCCATTGAGATTCTAACCAAAAAAGGTGATGTGGTGAACGTGATGGAAGCCTCGGACTTGCCCAATATCCGGGCCCTGAGCCAGCGGGTTGAGAAGTTTTACATCTGCTACCCCAAGGAGATTGTATAGTAGCGCCATGTTTTAAAATGGCAGCACGTCAAACTCCCCTCCTTACGAAGGAGGGGATGTTCGAGCCGCAGGTTTTGCTGGGGTGGTTGAATCGTTGAACGATGAGCGAACGACTCGCGCTTGAATCGTTCGCTCATCGTTCAACGATCCAACCACCCCAGCCAAACCTGCGGTTTGGCATCTCCTTCTTGGTAAGGAGGGGAGTTTGACGTGCTGCCTTCAATCGCCAGGCACTAATTTTGCCCGCTATGGAATTTACTGTTCAGCAAATCGCCGAAGTTCTCGGCGGCACCGTGGAAGGCGACGCTACCCAGCGCATTTCCAGCTTAGCCAAAATCGAAGAAGCGCAGGCCGGTTCCCTCACCTTCCTGTCTAACAATAAATACGAGTCCTTTCTGTACGAAACCGGCGCTTCCGCCGTCATCGTAGCCAAGACGCAGGAACTGCGCTCGGCTATCAAGCCCACCCTCATTCGGGTTGAAAATCCCTACTCCGCGTTCAGCCAGTTGCTGGAGTTTTATGCTCAGGCCACGCGCACCGGCAAGCGCGGCGTCGAACAGCCTTCCTTTATCGGCGAAAGCTCCGAAATTGGCGCTGGACACTACCGGGGCGCCTTTTCCTATATCGGCGAAAACTGCAAGCTGGGCGAAAACGTCCTCGTTTTTCCGCACGCCTACATCGGCGACCGGGTAACGATTGGCAACGGCAGCATCATTCACGCTGGGGCCAAAATATATCCCGACACCGTAATTGGGCAGTATTGCGTTGTGAAGGCTGGCGCGGTGGTGGGCTCCGATGGCTTCGGCTTCGCGCCCCAGCCCGATGGCTCCTACAAGGCCATTCCGCAGATTGGCAACGTGGTGCTGGAAGACTACGTGAGCATTGGGGCTAACGCCACCGTCGACTGCGCCACGCTGGGCTCTACGCGCGTGGGCCGCGGCAGCAAAATCGACAACCTTGTGCAGCTGGCCCACAACGTGGAAATTGGTCAGCACACCGTCATTGCCTCGCAAACGGGCATCGCCGGCTCGGCCAAGATTGGCGACCACTGCGTGCTGGCGGGGCAGGTCGGAATGGCCGGCCACGTCACGCTGGCCAACAAAACCACCGTCACGGCCCAGTCGGGTGTAGGCAAGAACGTGAAGCAGGAAGGCCTGATTCTACAGGGCTCCACGGCCTTCGATTTCAAGCAAAACCAACGCGCCCAAATCGTTTTTCGCCGCCTGCCCGAACTGGAGCAGCGCGTAGAGCGCCTGGAGAAGGCTAAAAGCACGACGGAAAAGCCCTAGCTTTGCAGCTAGGTTTGAGCCGTTAGCTATTAGCCGTTAGCTGTTAGCCCCGTTCAATTATCCTGACCTCAACTGCTCGAAGAAAAGGCTAACAGCTAACAGCCAATAGCTAAAAGCTAACTAATGAACGACAAGCAACACACCATCAAGGCGCCCGTCACGGTGCGCGGCATCGGACTGCACACGGGCGTAGAAGCCACCATGACGTTTTGCCCCGCGCCGGTGGGCCATGGCTATAAGTTTCAGCGCGTTGATATGCCCGGCCAGCCCATTGTCGATGCCGACGTGGACAACGTGGTCGACCTCAGCCGGGGCACCACCATCGAGCAAAACGGCGCCCGCATTAATACCGTGGAGCACACCCTGGCGGCGTTGGTGGGCATGCAGCTTGACAACGTGCTCATTCAGCTCTCCGGCCCCGAGCCGCCCATTATGGACGGTTCCTCGGCTGAGTTCATCAAGGCCCTCGAAACGGTGGGGCTGCAGGAGCAGAATGCGCTACGCAACTACTATGAGATTCCCGAAAGCATTCGATACGTCGACAATGCCCGCGGCGTGGAGATTGCGGCCCTGCCCCTCTCCGACTACCGCCTCACGGTGATGGTGGACTACAACTCGCCGGTGCTTGGCTCGCAGCACGCCACCCTCACGGACATTGGCCTGTTTGGCGAAGAAATAGCCTCTTCGCGCACGTTCTGCTTCTTGCACGAACTGGAAATGCTCTACAAGAACAACCTCATCCGCGGCGGCGACCTCAGCAACGCCATTGTGGTGGTCGACCGCGTGGTGACGGACGAGGAGCTCAACGACTTGGCTAAGATGCTGGGCAAGCCCCGCGTTTCGGTCAAGAAAGAAGGCATTCTTAACAACGTGGACCTGCGCCACAAAAACGAGCCGGCCCGCCACAAGCTGCTCGACCTTGTGGGCGACCTCGCCCTGGTAGGCCGCCCGCTCAAGGGCCAGATTCTGGCGGCCCGCCCCGGGCACGCAGCCAACGTGGCCTTCGCCAAGCGCATCAAGAAAAAGATGCTCGAAGCCCGCAGCAACCCCGTGCCGGTGTACGACATGAACCGCGAGCCGGTGATGGACATCAACCGCATTATGCAGGTGCTGCCCCATCGCTACCCCTTTTTGCTGATTGACAAAATCATTCACCTCGACGACCAAATGGTGACGTCGGTGAAGAACGTGACCATGAACGAGCCCTTTTTCCAGGGCCACTTTCCCGGCAACCCCGTCATGCCGGGCGTGCTGCAAGTAGAGGCCATGGCCCAGACCGGCGGCATCCTGGTCATGAATACCGTACCCGACCCCGAGAACTACTGGCAATATTTCCTGGGCATCGAAAACTGCCGCTTCCGCAAAAAAGTATTGCCCGGCGACACAATCCTATTCCATTGCCAGTTGTTAGCACCAATTAAGCGGGGCATTGCTAAAATGCGGGGCCAGGCTTTTGTGAATGGCAAAGTGGTAATGGACGCTGAAATGAGCGCCGCAATTGTCCGCAAAGACGCTTAATTCATTTAACAATTAACAGTTATCATTTAACAACCGCTGCCCTGACTTGATTTTACGCAGTCGCAGCCGCCTGTTAAATGTTAAATGATACATGACACCCGAGTACATGATTTCTCCCCTCGCTCACATCCATCCTGATGCTCGCCTCGCGCCGGGCGTAACCGTTGAACCGTTTACGACCATTGCGGCGGACGTTGAAATTGGAGAGGGCACTTGGATTGGGCCAAACGTGACCATCATGAACGGCGCCCGTATTGGGCGGCACTGCCAGGTGTTTCCGGGCGCGGTGGTGAGTGCAGTGCCTCAGGACTTAAAATTTGCTGGCGAACACACCACCGCCGAAATCGGTGACTACACGGTGTTGCGCGAATGCGTGACCGTGAACCGGGGCACCATAGACCGGGGCCGCACCGTGGTGGGCAGCCACTGCCTGCTTCAGGCGTATGTGCACGTGGCGCACGACTGCATCATTGGCAACTACTGCGTGATTTCGAACTCGGTGCAGATTGCCGGCCACGTAACTGTGGGCGACTGGGCCATTTTGGGAGGCACGTCGGCTATCCATCAGTTTGTGAGCATTGGGGCACACGCCTTTTTGGGCGGGGGGTCGCTGGTGCGCAAAGACGTGCCGCCTTTCGTGAAAGCGGCGCGGGAGCCGCTGAGCTACGCGGGCGTGAACTCCGTAGGTCTTCGCCGCCGCGGCTTTAGCGAAGAGCAAGTGACCAACCTGCACAACATGTACCGCTTGCTTTTCCTGGGCGGCATGAACACCCACGATGCCCTGGCGCGCATCGAGGCTGAAATTGTGCCTTCGATAGAGCGCGACCAAGCAGTGGAGTTTGTGCGGGCGGCCACCCGCGGCATCATCAAAGGTCCCAAGCGCGAGCGCAGCTCCGAAGAATCCGACGGAGATTAATCTTGGGCTAGCCCTTCTTTAACGGTCACTATTTGCACCTGTTTTTTAACGACTGAGTCGCTGGCATTGGGTTCGTTTGGGCCCTGGGCACACTAGCCGCACCTACTAACCAACGTCGAGCATTTTGCACATTGACGCCACCGGCTTGGGCAAGCGCTTCCAGCGCGACTGGATTTTCCGGGGGCTCACGCGGGCCTTTGTGCCCGGGAGTGCTACGGCGGTGCTGGGCCCTAACGGCGCTGGCAAAAGCACGCTCCTCAATACCATTTCAGGCCAGCTATTGCCCACGGAAGGTAACCTGCTCTACACCTTGGCGGGCCGCTCGGTAGCGGTCGAAGACGTGCCGCAGCACCTGGCCTACGCGGCCCCATACTTGGAGCTGCTAGAGGAGCTAACGCTGGTAGAGCTGCTGCACTTCCACACCCGCTTTAAAGCGCTGCGCCCCGGAATGTCTCTCGACGGGCTGATTGACCTGATGTACCTTGAGAAGGCTCGCCACCGACTGGTACGCGAGTTTTCATCAGGCATGAAGCAGCGCCTAAAGCTGGCGCTGGCCTTGTATGCCCAGGCGCCCCTGCTGCTGCTGGATGAGCCCACCACCAACCTCGACGCGACCGGTGTGGCATGGTACCAAGAGCACGTGCAGGCCACGCGCCAAGGCCGCACCCTGCTGCTAAGCTCGAACGTGCCGGCTGAATACGCGTTTTGTGATGAGCAATTATTGGTGACCGATTTTCAGAGAATTCCTGCCAAAGATTAGGGCTGTAGCGCCGCCACAACTTCTTAATTTATTGGTGGAAATAAGGCGTACGTTCTGACTCAAACAAGGCCAACGCTAAGCTTGAGCTTACTTTTTCAGCATAAAATTCAGCTAAATAGTCAGCCGAAAAATTGCCCGGCCCGTATCTTCGCGGCCACTCCAATACAATTATTCACCTCAACTTAATCCGCCCTGGCCATGATTGATGACGACGACCTGGACGACGACCTGCTCGACGACGACGACAACCTGGATACATATGCCGCCAAAGGGGGCGCCGCCGCTCTTGGCAGCTCCGAAGACCGCCTTTCGGCCAAATACGCCGACTACCTGATGTGGACCGACACCGGCTCTTCGCACGACGAAGCTCTAGACCTGGCCAACATGACGGAGGAAGAGTTTGTGGAAGCCGAGCGCGCCGAAAACGCCGACCGCGGCGCCTTCACCAGCCTCGACGATGATGAAGACGAGTTTGCCGACGACGATGACGACGATGCCGACGAAGGCTATGCCAGCGGCCGCGGTAGCCGCCGTGGCAGCAGCTTCGACAGCGACGATTACTAATCCAATATTTTAAATAGTTGACCACAAAAAAGCCCTTGCTGGTAATCCAGCAAGGGCTTTTTTGTACACGAAAATCTGCGTGGTCTACTTGCGGCCGAACACCTGCTTGAGAATGTCGGTAGTGCGAGCTGCGGGGTTTTTGCGAATTTTGCTCTCCTCGTTGGCCAGTAGAATGAACAAGCCGTCCACGGCTTTCTGCGTGGTGTAGGCGGTTAGGTCGGTCTGCACGGGCGTCATGAGCGGAATGCGGTTGTACTGGTTGGTCATCTTCGCGTAGGCAGCACCGGCACCCACCTGGTCGATGGCAGCGCTGATGTCGGGGCGGAAGGTGGCTATCAGCTGTGCCTCGGTGGCCCGGCGCAGAAACTGCGTGGCGGCATCAGTCGAGCTGCTGGTAACGAGGCTCAGGGCATCGGTGATGCTGATGTTGGCCAAGGCGTTCAGGAAAATATCCTTGGCCTTGGGTGCAGCGGCTTCGGCCGCCCGGTTGAGCTGGGTTTCGAAGGTGGCAATGAGGGTATTCATGCCCGGAAACTTGCTCAGGGTGGTTTTCATCAAAATGGCATCTTCCGGGAAGGGAATGTGAATGTCATCGTTGGTATTAAAACCATCGGGCTCGGAGGCAAACTGCACGGCCTTGATGATGCCTTTGTTAAGAGCCTCCTTAACCCCAGCGCTGGCCTGGGCCTCGGTGAGCGGTGCGGGAGGCGGAACGGCAGCGGCTTCTTTTTCAGCGGCAGCTTTGTCGGCGGCCGCTTTAGCAGCCGCTGTTTTAGTGGCAGCCGCTTTGGTAGCAGCGGCTTTTTGGGCGGCAGCTTTCTGATTTGCAGCTTTTTGAGCGGCGGCTTTTTTGGCGGCGGTAGTTTGAGCGTGAGCGGCGGGCGCCGTCGAGGCCAGGAGGCCGGCTACCAGCAGGGCGCTGGCAATGCGAGTAAACATGAAATAAACAGCTGCGACGGGAAAACCGGATAGCCCCTATGGCTGTCCTTGGACCGTCGCTTATGCAAATTGCAGACAATTTTGCGGCCAAACCTATTTTTAACTCCTCAGTATGCCTACTCCCACCCCGGGTCACTACCCTGCTGCTTTTACTCCGGCCTTCACGGCGCCCCCCGATGTGGAAATCATGACCATTGGCGATGAGCTACTTTACGGCCAGGTGGTGGATACCAACTCCGCCTTTATGGGCCAGGAGCTGGGTAAAATAGGCCTGCGGGTGCGGCAGATTTCTTCTGTGTCGGACCGGGCCGATGAGATTGTGGCTGCGCTCGACCAAGCCCGCCAACGTGCCCAAGTGGTGCTTATCACCGGCGGCCTGGGCCCCACTAAGGACGACCTGACCAAGCACGTGCTGGCCCGCTACTTCGGCTCAGAGCTGGTGATGCACGAGCCCACACTGCACCACGTGGAAGAAATATTCCGGCGCTTCCAGCGCCCCATGCTCGACGTGAATCGCCAGCAGGCCATGGTGCCTGCCAATTGCGAAGTGCTGCACAATGCCGTGGGCACCGCCCCGGGCATGTGGTTCAACGACCAAGGCACGGTGTTCGTGAGCATGCCGGGCGTGCCATTCGAAATGAAGCGCCTGATGACCGACCACGTGCTGCCGCGTTTGCAGGCCCAGTTTCACATCGCACCCATTGAGCACGTAGTGGTGATGACAGCCGGCCTGGGCGAGTCGTTCCTGGCTGCAAAAATCGCCGATTGGGAAGAAGCCCTGCCCACCAACATCAAGCTGGCCTATCTGCCCAGTTTTGGGGCCGTGCGCCTGCGCCTCACCGGCTCCGACGACGGGCTACCCGACCTGCGCGGCCGCATGCTGGCCCTGCTGCCCGCCCTTCAGGAGCGCATTGGCGAGTACATTTTTGCTGAAGAAGAGACTACGCTGGAAGCAGCCATTGGCAAGCTGCTGCTGGCCCGGAACCTAACCATAGGCACCGCCGAAAGCTGCACCGGGGGCCTGGTAGCACACCGGCTCACTAGCGTGCCGGGCAGCTCAGGCTATTTTCGGGGCAGCATCGTGGCCTACCACAACGACATCAAGCAGGAAGAGCTGGGCGTTAAAACCGATACGCTGGCGCAATACGGGGCGGTGAGCGAAGCCACCGTGCGCGAAATGGCCGAGGGTGCCCGACGCCGCCTGGGCGTGGATGTAGCCGTGGCCACGAGCGGCATTGCCGGCCCAGGCGGCGCTACCGACACCAAAAAGGTAGGCACCGTGTGCCTGGCCTACGCCGACGCCACCCAAACCATCAGCAAAGAGTATGTGCTGGACCGCGGCCGCGCCCTGAACGTGGAATATGCTGCGCAGTCCCTGCTCACTATACTACGACAGCAGCTAGCTCAGCCGCCGGCCCAGTCCTAATTTGGGCTTGTGCAGCCGCCGAATACCAGTGCGTGGCATTTAGCGGCTGCTTGTGCTTGCCAGCGAATTGGCATAATTCACCAGTTCGCGCAGCTCGGCAGCTGTCGAGTAGCCTATGCCCTGGGCTTTAGCGAAGACTTGCAGCTGCTTGGCTTGCTGCGGAAATGCTTCCAGCAAGTCCTTCTTGTTGTTGCGAAGCGGACGTATTTCGCCCGTTGGCCAGGCCAGATAAAAATTGTCCCAGAACTCCTGCTTGGCCAAGTAGCTCACAGACCGTTGCGCGGCGGGCATCGGGTTTTGGGGAGGCGTGCGGCCTCCGGACGGAGTGAGCACGGGCACGGGAGCGGTATCGTGCATGCCCCCCAATACCCGCACCGTGGATTGGCGGCGCAGCAACAGCACCGGTCCTTCGCTTATCTGCTCAAAAAAAGTAGGCTCGGGGCGCAGGTCCATGCGCTCAGACTGCCAGGTCAGGGTGCGGAAAAGCCGGATGGTGCTGGGGTCGTAAGTGGCGGCAGTGCGGCGGTTGCGCTGCGGCACTGCTACTTGGCCCTGCACCGCAAAGGCCACCACCTGCGCGGCCACGTACGGGCGCACACTGCCATCGGGCTGGGTTACGTACACCATGTCGGGCGCGGTGCGCATCGAAAGGGGGCCTGCCAGCGTGTCGCCACTGGTGAGTACCAGCTGGCTGAGCTTAAAGTCTTGCCGAGTGCCCATGCTCGGCTGGGCGCAGGCTGCGCTGCCGCCCGCCAGCCACAGGCCCACCAAAAACCAGCGTTTCATAATGGTGTAGAAAAAAACCCGATAATACTCCCAATATAGGAGTATTATCGGGTTTCGTCTACTGGGGTGTTGCTTACGCTACTTCCGAGGCGTCGGTGGGCACTTTGCGCATAATCTCATGCCCCATCTTGTCGCGCTTGGTAACGAGGTAGGCCTCGTTGTGAGGGTTGGAATTGATTTCGATGGGAAGCGTGTCCACAATGGTTAGGCCGTAGCCAACGAGGCCGGTGCGCTTGCGGGGGTTGTTGGTGAGCAGACGCATCTCGGTGATGCCAAGGTCGCGCAGGATTTGGGCGCCCACGCCGTAGTCGCGCTCGTCGCTTTTGAAACCCAGGTCTTCGTTGGCTTGCACGGTGTCGCGGCCCTGCTCCTGCAGCTTGTAGGCCTTGAGCTTGTTGATTAGGCCAATGCCGCGGCCTTCCTGGTTCATGTAGACGATTACGCCACGACCTTCTTTCTCAATCTGGCGCATGGCCTGGTGGAGCTGGGGGCCGCAGTCGCAGCGGCACGAACCGAAGATGTCGCCCGTGACGCAGGAGCTGTGCACGCGCACCAGCACCGGCTCCGGACCGCTGATGTCGCCCTTCACCAGGGCCAGGTGCTGCACGTTGTTGCTGCGCTGGGTGTAGGCGTACAAGTCAAAATCGCCCCATTCGGTGGGCATCTTCACCGAAATGTCGCGGTGAATCAGGCTTTCGTGCGCCAGACGATATTTGATGAGGTCCTGCACCGAAACCAGTTTCAGGTCCCACTTCTTGGCTACTATTTCCAAATCGGGCAGGCGGGCCATCTCGCCGTCTTCCTTCAGAATTTCGACCAGTACACCGGCCGGCTCAAACCCGGCCAGGCGGGCCAGGTCCACGGCGGCTTCGGTGTGACCAGCCCGGCGCAGCACGCCTTCTTTGCGGGCTTTAAGCGGGAAGATATGCCCGGGCTTGCCCAGCTCTTCGGGCTTGGTGCTGGGGTCGATGAGGGCCAGAATGGTCTTGCTGCGGTCGGAGGCCGAGATGCCGGTGGTCACGCCGTTCTTCAGCAAATCGACCGACACCGTGAACGGCGTGGCGTGCAGGGCCGTGTTGTGGCCCACCATCAGGTCGAGCCCAAGCTCTTCGCAGCGCTGCTCGGGCAGCGAGGCGCACACCAAGCCGCGGCCGTGGGTGGCCATGAAATTGATGATTTCGGGCGTGGCGCACTGGGCGGCGCAGATAAAGTCGCCCTCGTTTTCGCGGTCTTCGTCGTCGACGACAATAACTACCTTGCCAGCGCGGATATCGGCAATGGCGGATTCGATGGTATCAAGCATGGGTGGGGTATTTCGGGCCATAACAACGAGGGCCGCTGCAAAGTTAGCCCGCGATGCGGCCGCTAGCAGAACAACGCCTCTAGGCGGGCAGTGGCACCCGGCCAAGTGAAGTGCTCTTTCACAAATTCGTGGCCGTGGTGGGCCAGTTTGTCGGCGGCAACGGCATCGCTCAGAAGCATCGTAATGGCCTCTGCCAAGACTGAAGCGTCGGCCGCTACCACGCTCAATTCCTGCCCATGGGTACCGCCGAGGGCATTATTGGCGAGGGGCGTGGTCACGCATGGCAGGCGCATGGCCATGGCCTCAAGCAGCTTGTTTTGCAAGCCGGTACCCACGCGCATAGCTGCCACAAAAACCCGCGACGCGGCGTAAGCTTCCCGGATATCGGGCACCCAGCCGCTTACTTCGGTATGGGCCGAAGCCAATGCGAGCACCCGTGCCGCGGGGGTGGTGCCGGCCACTAGCAGCCGGGCATCTGGCAGCACCTGGCGCACCAACGGCATGATTTCTTCGGCCAGAAAACATGCCGCGTCTATGTTGGGGTGGTAGCCCATGTTGCCGCAAAACAGCACATCGTACTTCTTTGGGGTGTCGGGCTGGGGTTTAAAAAAATCGGTATCGATGCCATTCAACACTATCTGAATCTGGTCGCGGCAGGGATGTTGAATTAGCTGCCGGTCTTGGTCGCTGATAATGGTGTGGTGCTGAAACCACCCAAATGCTTCGGTTTCGTAGGCTTGTAGGCGCTTGGCTTCGAGGGCGAACACCCGCCGCTGCCACCGCGGGGCCTGCGTTGCGCGGCGCGCCATGCCGGCCGAGAAGACGTCCATGTAGTCCAGGGTCATGTTGCGCTGGCCGGCGTGCGAACGTAGGTATTCCGCCATCCGAATAAGCTGGCAGTACACATGGTCAGGCTTGAAGCTTTGCAACAGCGCATCTATCTTGTGCTGGGCGTGCGCATCATGAAAATACCCCACTTGCAGCGGTCGCCCAGCGAGCAGCGCCCACGTCATGTTGCTGGCTATGCGGGGCCGGCGGAGCCGGTGCACTACCAGGCCGCCGCGGCACAACGGACTAACTAAGGCCTCGGCTTCGGGAGAAACAGCTTCGTCGGAAAGGGCAAAAAGGCAGACTTCGTGGTGCGCTGCCAGGAAGCGCAACTGATGATAGGCCCGCAGCTTATCCCCTTTATCGAGGGGAAATGGAAAGCGCGAAAGGAGTACGAGCAGCTTCATGCGCGCGGCAAAGGGGCTGAGGTACTGGCAGCGACGGGCGCGAGGAGCTGTTCATACAAACCAACAAACCGCTGCACCACTTGGCCATTATCATAAAGCTCGAGGACGGTGCGTTTGGCAGCCAGGCCAATCTGAGTGGTCGGCAGCTCGCCGCGGGCCCAGGCGCGCAGGGCGGTCAGCCATTCTTCGACCGAGTCGCGCAGCACGATGTCGTGCCCGTCGCGCACGGCAATGCCTTCGGCGCCGAGGCGGGTGCTCAGGACCGGCTTGCCTAAGGTCATGCCTTCAATGATTTTGATGCGCATGCCGCCTCCGCTCAGCAGCGGCACCACCATCAGGTCGTACTGCTGCATGAAGGCGGGGGCCGACTTCACAAAGCCGTGCACGATGACGTTGTCGGTGCGGGGTGCCAGTAGGCTGTCGGGGGTGCCGCTGCCCGCAATGTGCAGCTCCACGTCGGGCATTTCGGCGTGGAACGTGGGCCACACCTCACGCAGCAGCCACTCCACGCCTTCCAGGTTGGGCAGCCAGTTCAAAGAGCCTATCATGAAGAGAGTGCGCGGCTTGGGCGTGACGGCGGGGTCGGGCTGAAAGCGGGCCAGCTCCACTCCTGCCGGAATAAACTCCACCGGCTCGGGGCAACCGATGCCGCGCAGGCGCTCGACATCATCGGGCGTGATGGCCGCCACGGCATCAAACTGGAGCAGGTGGCGGCGCTCAAACACTTCGAGCCGGCGGGCCATGGTGCGCAGCAGGAAACGCTTGATGGGGTTGGCCTCGCGCCCGGCCAGCATCTTCCAGATGGTGTATTCGAGGTTGTGGGCGCGCAAAACCAGCGGAGGAACGGTCAGCTCGGCGCTGTGCTGGCGGCCCAGGTACTCGGCGTACCAGGCCACGAACGTGCCTTCCATTTGCACCAAATCAATTTTCTCGGTGCGCAGGAGCTCAACGAGCTTCTCCCCGACCAAGGAGCTGATGAACCGCTCTGCGATGTAGGGCTGTCGACTAAAAAGCAGGTTTTTCAGAGCCCGGCGCGGCGAAATATCCGTGTCGATGTCCACCGTCACCAATCGAAAATTGGGACCCAGGTGGTCGAGAGCATCAGCCGGCTGGTGGTGCTTGGGCGTGTTGATGGCCAGCATCGTGACGCGGTGGCCTGCCTGCACCAGGCCCGCCGCAACGTCATGCATGGCAATGGCTCCCCCAGTGGTAAGTGGAAACGGAACGCGAGGGATGAGTTGCAGAATGTGCATGGAGGGCACAAAGGTAGGAAGCGCCCCGAAGTAGCAACTCCAAAACTCGCGCTTAGTGCCCAAGAGCAGTGCTTACAGCTGCCGAAATCGAACTTCAAACCGGTCCATCTGCTCCTCGTTGCCGAGCAAAAGCAGCACGTCGCCGGGTACGGGCACGTAGTCTACCGATGGGCTCATGGTAAGGGCGCCGCTGGCTTGCCGCAAGCCAATGACGGTAGCTCCCGAAGTAGAGCAAACGTCCATTTCGCGCAAGCTGATGCTCTTAAACTCTTGTCGTAGTTGGTCGTAGTTGATTTCCTCCAAACGCAGTTTGTCAGAGCTAAGGTTGGTGATGAGGTCGAGAAAACGGATGACTTCCGGCCGAACCACCAACTTGGCCATGTGCGAACCGCCAATCTCATCGGGCATCACCACTGAGTCGGCCCCGGCCGACAAAAGCTTGCTTTCCGACGTTTTTTGAGAAGCGCGGGCAATGATTTTGAGGCGGGGATTGAGGGCTCGGGCGGAGAGCGCAACAAACACGTTGTCAGCATCCTTAGGCAGCGCCGTGATGAGTGCCGAAGCCCGCTCCACTCCAGCCTGATGAAGCACGAGGTCCATGGTGGCATCGCCACACACGGTAATGATTAGTCCGCCCGGCAAACCATCGCCGCTGTAGTCCTCGCCGGTGGTGCCTTCGGTAGTGCGCTGCATCAGCTCTTTGTCGACCTCCACTACCACTACCTGGGCCCCATTGGCTCGAAGCTCCTGATAGGCGCGGCGCCCGTTTCGGCCAAAGCCACACACAATGACATGACCTTTAAAGTGTTTGATTTCCTGGTCGGTCCGAATCATTCTGAAGATTTTGCGTAGCTCCCCGTCGAAAATAAACGATGACAGCACCGATACAAGGTAGGCCACCACCACGAGGTTGTAGAGAATAAAGAAGGAAACGAACAACCGGCCCGCGTTCGACAACGGGTGCAACTCGCTGAAACCCACCGTCGAGACGGTGATGACCGTCATGTAGAAGGCATCAATCAGGTTGAATCCTTCAATGTAGACGAAGCCCGCCATGCCGATAACCAAGCTCGAAACCGCAATGGTCACAGCCAGGATGAGGCGGGTAAAATGGACGCGCTTTAACATTGATTCATGGGGACAGCCACTGGTGTTCTACCCGAAAGCGAGCACAATAATAGGCACCGCTACGCCCCGCGCGGAATCACAGTGCCCAGCATACCGGCAAGCTGATTGTCGAGCTGCTTGAGGTTTTTGATTTGGCCCAGAATCTCAAACATCTCCGCGTCGTCAAGGCCGGGCAGGCGCAGGCGCTCCATGGCACGGTCCAGCTCTCGCTGGACATGCACCTTGTTGAGGCGGAGCACGGCGTTGTCGCAGGCCAGCTTGGGCATGTCGACTTCGTTGAAAACGTAGATTTCTTTGGTGCGCCAGTTAGGGCTAAGCTCGTAGCGCTCCGTGGCCAGGTCGGTGATGAGACTGCGGATGTCGGCCCGCTCGTTTTGGGCCAGCAGGCGGGCGTCGGGAAAGCGGCCGGCCAGCAGTTCTTGGCGACAGATTTCCCACATCTCGGCAAAGAGCGGCGTTTTGAAGGGCGCCTCCTCCAGCTGATTGAGCAGGTAAGCGGCCACGCTGACTTCGGTTTCTACTTCGAGTGAGGAGTATAACACCAGCAGCCGCAGCACTTCCCGCTCGCACACCTTGAGCATGTCGGGCAGGTCTTCCTGCTCGGCCTCCGACGGCGTGGACTGGTAGCTGACGCCGACACCAAGTATTTCCACGGTGGCTTCGTGGCCGCCATACATCAGCATTTCGGCCTCTTCCTCGTCCGACATGGGGCGGGCGGCTGGGGCCTGGCGACTGCTATTGTTACTGCTGGGCGGGTAGCCGGTGTTGGCGCTGCCGGCGCCGTTGCCGTAGTTCCCGGCGTTGCCGCCGCTGCTTTGCTTGGCCGCGGGAGACTTTACCAGCTTGTTGTATTCGGTGATGAGCACCTGCTCGTCGATGCCGAACGTGGCCGAGGTCTGCTGCAAAAACACCTGCCGCTTGATGGCGTCGGGCACCTTGGCAATGCTGTGCAGCACGTCGCGGATGGCCTCGGCCTTCTTCACTGGGTCGTTGCTGGCCTCGCGGGCCACCAGCGTGGTTTTGAAGCTGATAAAGTCCTGGCTCTGGTTCTCGATGTAGTCGGTGAAGCGCTTGTCGCCGACTTTACGGATGTAGCTGTCGGGGTCGTCGCCGTCGGGGAAGAGCACCACGCGCACGTTCAGGCCGCCTTCGAGCAGCAAATCGGTGCCGCGCAGCGACGCTTTAATGCCGGCCGCGTCGCCGTCGTACAGCACCGTCACGTTGTCGGAATACCGCTTAATGAGGCGTATCTGGCCTTCGGTGAGTGAGGTGCCCGACGATGCCACTACGTTTTTGATGCCGCCCTGGTAGAGACTGAGCACGTCGAGGTAGCCTTCCACGAGGTAGCACACCTCCTGCGTCCGGATGGCCTGCCGGGCCTGAAACAGGCCATACAGCACATCCGACTTGTGGTAGATGTCCGACTCCGGCGAGTTGAGGTACTTCGCCATCTTATCGTCGCGCTTCAGGGTGCGCGCCCCGAAGCCAACCACCCGGCCGCTGATGTTGTGGATGGGAAACATCACGCGGCCCCGGAACCGGTCGTAGCGCCGCCCGGTGTCCTGGCCCTGGTCGTCGGTTTTGGTGACGACGAGTCCGGTTTTTTCCAGATATTTCTTCTCGTAGCCGGCCGTTTCAGCGGCTTTCAGCAGGTCGTCCCAGCTATCGAGCGAATAGCCCAGCTCGAACTGCTGAATGGTGGTCAGGTTCAGGCCCCGCTCTTTGAGGTAACCGTAGCCGATGCTCATGCCCTCCTCGGAGTTCAACAGGAGCTTGTGGTAGTGGTTTTTGGCCCAGTCTGAAACGATGAACTGCGAGTCCCGCTCGTTCTGCTCCAACTGCTGCTGAGGCGTTTTTTCCTCTTCCTCTATCTCAATGGCGTATTTCTTGGCCAGGTATTTCAGAGCCTCGACGTAGCTGGTGCCTTCCACGTCCATCACAAACTGCACCACTCCGCCCGCCTTGCCGCAGCCAAAGCACTTGTAGAGCGACTTAGCTGGGTTGACGGAGAACGACGGGGACTTTTCGTTGTGAAACGGGCAGGGCGCCCACAAATTCTGGCCTTTGCGCTTGAGCTGCACGAAGTCGCCGACTACTTCGACAATGTCGGCGGTTTGGATGATGTGGTCGACTAGTTCTTTGGGGATGCGGGCCATAACAACGAACGAAAAGCCGCACGACTGTAGCGCGAACTTTGTAGTTCGCGTCCCCGCGCCGTTCGAATCTGCTGAACGGCGCGGGGACGCGAACTACAAAGTTCGCGCTACTTCCGCTACCTCCTACCTTTGCCCTCGAATAAACTCCGCCGAAGATGCCCGCATACCGCCCCGAAGAAATCGAAAAGAAGTGGCAAGCCCACTGGAAGGCCCACAGCACTTTCCGAGCACAGAATCATTCCGACAAGCCCAAGTACTACGTGCTCGACATGTTCCCCTACCCCTCCGGGGCGGGCCTGCACGTGGGGCACCCGCTGGGCTACATTGCATCCGACATCGTAACGCGCTACAAGCGCCTGCAGGGCTTCAACGTGCTGCATCCCATGGGCTTCGACTCCTTCGGCCTGCCTGCCGAGCAGTACGCCATTCAGACCGGCCAGCACCCGGCCCTGACCACGGAGAAAAACATCGATACCTACATCAAGCAGCTCAGCAGCCTGGGCTTCAGCTATGACTGGGAACGCGAAATCCGCACCTCCGATGCCAGCTACTACAAGTGGACGCAGTGGATTTTCCTCAAGCTGTTCAATTCCTGGTACAACCTCGACACCGACCGCGCCGAGCCGCTGACCGCGCTCACCGCCCGCTTTGCTGAGCGCGGCAGCGAAGGCATTAACGCCGCCGGCGATGCCGATGAGCGCCAGGTGTTCACTGCCGGCCAGTGGCAGCTCTTCAACGAGCACCAGAAGCTGGCGGCCGTGCACCCCTACCGCCTGGCCTACCAGCAAGACACTTACGTGAACTGGTGCGCCGGCCTGGGCACCGTGCTCAGCAACGACGAGGTGAAAGACGGCGTGTCGGAGCGCGGCGGCTACCCCGTCGAGCGCCGCCTCATGCCCCAGTGGAACCTGCGCATTACGGCCTACGCCGACCGCCTCCTGCAAGGCCTCGACACTATCGACTGGCCCGATGCGGTGAAGGAAATGCAGCGCAACTGGATAGGCCGCAGCATTGGCGCCGAAGTCACTTTCCCAGTCAAAGACCACGAAAACGCCCAAATCAAGGTCTACACCACGCGAGTGGACACCATTTACGGCGCCACGTTCCTGGTGCTGGCCCCCGAGCACGAGCTGGTGGATACGCTGACCACACCCGAGCAGCGCGCTGCCGTCGACGAGTACATCGCCGCCACCAAGCGCCGCTCGGAACGCGACCGCATGGCCGATACCAAGACCGTATCCGGCGTCTTCACCGGCGCCTACGGCCTGAACCCGGTGAACAACGAGCCTGTGCAAATCTGGCTGGCCGACTACGTGCTGGCCGGCTACGGCACCGGCGCCGTGATGGCCGTGCCCAGCGGCGACCAGCGTGACTACGTGTTTGCTCAGCATTTTGGCCTGCCCATCCCGGCCATTTCCGACGCCCAACAGGGCCTCGAAAAGCAAGCCGACCCCACCAAGGAGGGCCGCTACATCAACTCCGGCATCATCAACGGCCTAACCTATAAGGAGGCCACCACCAAGCTCATCGCCTTCCTCGAAGAGAAAGGCCTGGGCCGCGGCAAGGTCAATTTCCGCCTGCGCGATTCCATTTTCGGCCGCCAGCGCTACTGGGGCGAGCCCATTCCGATTTACTACAAGGACGGCACCGCCTACGGCATCGCCGAAAGCGACTTGCCGCTGGTGCTGCCTGAAATCGACGAGTACAAGCCCACCGAAACCGGTGAGCCGCCCCTCGGCCGTGCGCAAAACTGGCTCTACCGCGACCAGTACCCCTACGAGTTGAGCACCATGCCCGGCTGGGCGGGCTCGTCGTGGTACTACCTCCGCTACATGGACCCGACCAACGAAGCCCGCTTTGTATCTGAGGAAGCCGAGCAGTACTGGGGCACCGTAGACCTCTACATGGGCGGGGCCGAGCACGCCACCGGCCACTTGCTCTACGCCCGCTTCTGGTATCTGTTTTTGAAAGACTTAGGCCTCGTGAGCGGCAACGAGCCTTTCCAGAAGCTGATTAACCAAGGCATGATTCTAGGGCGCTCGAATTTTGTGTACCGTTTGAATTTAACTTATTCCCAGCCCGATGAAATCGGCAAATCACAAAAGGCGAACGGTCCTTTAGTTTTTGTATCAAAAGGCATCTACGAGCAACTTTCTTCGAACGAGAATCCATACGAAGTACTAAAAGATAAAAAAGGAGTTGTTCGTACTCGTTTGAGAGAAATAGTCGGTAAGCTTGCAAAGCCAGTTGGTAATAGTGGGTCTACTGCGAGTGCTCTATTCGGCAGTCCGCTTCTCACTCCTATTCACGCTGATGTGAACATCGTGGAAAACGATGTACTTGACATTGACGCCTTCAAGAAATGGCGCGATGAATACGAGGGTGCCGAATTTATCCTTGAAGACAACGGCACTTATGTGTGCGGTGTGGAAATCGAGAAGATGTCGAAATCCAAGTACAACGTCGTAAGCCCCGACGTTCTAATTGGCAAATATGGCGCCGACGCCCTGCGCCTCTACGAGATGTTCCTCGGCCCGCTAGAGCAGTACAAGCCCTGGAACACTAACGGCATCAGCGGCGTGGGTACTTTCCTCAAGAAGTTCTGGCGCCTCTTCCACCCCGAAGATGGCCCCCTTGCTGTGACCGACGAGCCCGCCAACCCGGTCGAATTGAAGGCCCTGCACCGGGCCATTCAGAAGGTGAAGGAGGATATTGAGAAGTTCAGCTTCAACACCTCGGTCAGCATGTTCATGATTACCGTGAACGAGCTGACCGCCCTCAACTGCCACAAGCGCGCCGTCCTGGAGCCGCTCGTTCTGTTGCTCTCCCCCTACGCGCCCCACCTGGCTGAGGAGCTATGGCAGGAGCTTGGTCACGAGGCCGGCAGCATCAGCAGCGCGGGCTACCCCGAGTTTCGCGAGGAATACCTGGTGGAAGACACCGTGACGTATCCCATTGCCATCAACGGCAAGGTGCGCGAGCAGTTGCAGTTTGCTGCCGCGGCCACGGCTTCGGAGATTGAAACCGCTGTTTTGGGTTCCGATTTCCTAACGCGGTTTGGCGAAGGCAAAGCCGCGAAGAAGGTGATTGTGGTGCCCGGCCGCATGGTGAACGTGGTGGTGTAAACGACCTTAGCTTTTGAATAAAACAGGGCCCGCAGCTTTCGCCGCGGGCCCTATTATTTTAACCCATACCAGTCCTTACCCTACGTTGGTATCCGCTTCCAATAATTGAAAGCCGCCGGCTTCGAGGGCTACGCGGATAGCATCCAGGCCTGGGCCGTTGCTGTGGGTTGAGGCAATTTCAGCTTCGCCCTCCTCTAGCCGGTCAACCACGAAGCCCAGTCCGGTGAGCTGCTCGCGCACTTGCGCAATGGAGTCGGGCCCCTGCATGTTGCCAATGGTCAGAACGTAGCGCACGAGCTGGGAAAGCGCGGCATCGGGATTGTGTTTCGGGGAGTCCATGGCAAAGGCTGGAGTAGGTACGAATTTTCGCTTATTCTTTTAGCTGCAACGCAGTTATGGTGTTGCATGTTTCGTGCAGCTTTACCCGTCAGAAAGGCTTGCGGCAAGAATTTATTAGGGCCTGGGTCATGGCCGAATATTGTCGGTTTGCATGTTTCATGCGCACGCTTTATCCGTGAAGCACTAGTATTCTGCAGGCCTGCCTTTGATAGGTTCAGCATTGCATCTTTGTGTGCAGGCGGCAATATTTCAATTTCTCACGCACACACTCATTTTGATGAATTCCGTACTTTTTGGCAACCACCGCCCGCTTCGTGCTTTGTGCCTTGTGGGTTTTTGGCTGCTCAGCCTCACGCTTCCTTTCGCAAGTCAGGCTCAAAGTGAGTCAGGCCCAACAAACGGCCCGCTGCTCACACCAGACCAATTTCTGGGCTACAAGCTGGGCTCCCGCTTCACCACGCACGCCGATATTTTGCGGTATGTAGACCACGTGGTGGCCCACACTCCTAGCCGCATGAAGCTGGTGCCCTACGGCAGCACCTACGAAAAGCGCCCGCTGGAAGTAGTGCAGGTAGCCAGCACCGAGAATTTCGGCCGCCTCGAAGACGTGCGCCACAACAACCTCAAGCTCGCCGGCCTGGAAGCCGGCTCCGGCCAACGCCAGCAACCCGCCGTGTGCTGGCTGAGCTACAACGTGCACGGCGACGAAGCCGTGTCCTCCGAGGCTGTAATGCAAGTGCTCTACGACCTGTCTAACCCGCAAGACCAGCAGATGCAGGACTGGCTCAAGAACACCGTCGTCATCGTGGACCCCTGCGTGAACCCCGACGGCCGCGACCGCTACGCCAACTGGTACAACCGCGTGCACAACCAATCGACCAATGCTAATCCCGATTCCTGGGAGCACCACCAGCCCTGGCCCGGTGGCCGCTACAACCACTACTATTTCGACCTGAACCGCGACTGGGCCTGGCAGACTCAGACCGAATCGAAGCAGCGCATTGTGCTCTACAACCAGTGGCTGCCCGCCGTGCACGCCGACTTCCACGAGATGGGGCCGAACAACACCTACTATTTCTCCCCCGCTGCTAAGCCCTTCCACGCCGACATTACGCCCTGGCAGCGCAAGTTTCAGGACATTCTGGGCGACTACAACAAGGTAGCTTTCGACAAGAACAACTGGCTGTACTTCACCCGCGAGACCTACGACTTGTTTGCCCCCACCTACGGCGATACCTGGCCCACCTTTAACGGCGCCATCGGCATGACCTATGAGCAAGGCGGCGGCGGCCCCGCCGGCGTGGCTTATGCCCGCCAGGACGGCGATACGCTCACTCTGAGCCAGCGCATAGCCCACCACCATTCCGCCAGCCGCGCCACCATTCAGGCCACCGCCGAGCGCCACGACGACCTGCTACGCGAGTTCCAAGCGTACTTCACCAACGCCAAAACCAAGCCCCAGGGCGAATTCAAAACCTACGTCGTTTCGGCCGGCAACGACCCCGGCCAGCTGCGCAACTTTACGCAGTACCTCGACCGCCAGCAAATCAGCTACGGCTTCGCTGCCAAGCGCACCAAAACCCGCGGCTACAACTACACTTCCGGCAAAACCGAAAGCGTCCAAATTGAGCCGCGCGACGTGGTGGTGAGCATGTACCAACCCAAATCCACGCTGGTGAAGGTGCTGTTTGAGCCCCGCCCGCAGCTGGAAGACTCCCTTACCTACGACATTACTTCATGGGCCTTGCCCTACGCTTTCGGCGTGAAAGCCTACGCCCTGGCCGGGCGCCTCGACGCATCCGGCGCCACGCCCAACCCCGCCATGGTGCGCGGCAGCGCGGCCGCCCCCAATGAGCGCCCCTACGCCTACTTGGCCCGCTGGAACAGCCTGCAGGACGTGCGCTTCCTCAGCCGTTTGTTGCAGCAAAAAGTGAAAGTGCGCTACGCCAGCAAAGAATTTGAAGCCGAAGGGCAGAAATACGCCCCCGGCACCCTCGTCATCACCCGGACGGGAAACGAGGCCATGGGCCCGCTCTTTGACCAGCTGGTGCGCGCCCAGGCCGACTCCGCCGGCACGGTGGTAACGGCCGTAAAATCGGGCTTCTCCACATCGGGCCGCGACTTAGGCTCGGGCACGGTGCGCTTTGTGAAGCAGCCCAACGTGGCCGTGGTTGCCGGGCCGGGTGTCGATGCCACGGCCTTCGGGGAAGTGTGGCATTTCTTCGAGCAGCAGCTCGGCTACCCCATCACCGTGCTCGGCAGCGACTACCTCAGCCGCGTGGCTATGCAGAAATACGACGTCCTGATTCTGCCCAATGGCAACTATGCCGACATCTACCCCGACAAGGCCCTGGAAAGCTTGAAGTCCTGGGTGCGTGACGGCGGCAAGCTCATCGCCCTGGAAGGCGCCGCCAAATTCCTCTCCACCAAAAAAGACTTCCTCCTCAAAGCCAAAGCAGTTGACTCCGTTGCCATCAAAAAAGAGGCTAAGGCCAACCCATATAAATTGCTCCGCCGCTACGGCGATACCGACCGCGAAGAAGCCGGCGAGGCCGTGCAAGGCAGCGTCTACCGCGTGCAGCTCGACAACACGCACCCGCTGGCCTTCGGCTACGGCGACACCTACTTCGCCCTAGTTCGCACCCCGCTGAACTACCGCTTCATGGAAAAGGGCGGTTGGAATGTCGGCGTCATCAAAAAAGACAGCTATTCGGCCGGCTTCATCGGCGCCAAGGCCCGTAAGGAGCTGAACGATACCTTCGTAGTAGGCACTCAGGAGTTCGGCCGCGGCGAGATTGTGTACCTCGGCGACAACCCGCTATTCCGCGCCTTCTGGCAAGGCGGCAAGCTGTTGTTCGGCAATGCTGTTTTTCTGGTGGGCCAGTAGTCAAGCTGAACCACCACTCCTGTCATGCTGAGCCGGCGAAGTATCCTATCACGTTTGGACGAATCGTCGTGGCATAGTAGGTTGCTTCACTAGCTCAGCACGACAGCAGCAGTGGTTGGCGGGTTAAGAAAACACGTTTGACTGCACCGAACGCAATTTCACCGTGCTCAGCATATCGAATCAAGCTCTAATGAGCTGTTTAGAATTTGTAAAAAAGCAGAAAGCCTCGCCAAAATAATGGCGAGGCTTTTCTTTCTATCAAACAGAAGCTACTGACAGCTAGAGCATCACTCGCACCGCCTTTGGCAGCGACGCTAGCACCAACTCATAGGAGTGGTCTATCAACTCGCGAAGCTGGCCTACCGGAGCGCCGGTTCCGATGAGCACCGTGTTCCAGTGCTTCTTGTTCATGTGGTAGCCGGGCAGCACGTAGTCGTGGGCTTCGCGCAACTCAACGGCGCGCTCGGGGTCACACTTTAGGTTAATGCTGCCGAAGGTATCGATGTCGGTGAGGGCGAAAATCTTACCCCCCACCTTAAAAACGAGCGTTTCGGGACCAAAGGGAGTCTCCTCCGTCACGCCAGGCTTGGCCATGCAATAGTCCCGAAAATCCTCAATATTCATCTCAGCAATTAGAATACGTAACGTACCAACATTACCATCAAGCACACCAGGAACATCGCCAAGCTAAGCTTATTGATGAAGTGCATGGTCTTCATGTTGAAGTTGGTCTTGCGGTTAGGGTCCTTGCCGCGGAAGTAATAACCGAGGACCGGACCGAAGTTAAAAAGGTTTTTACCGTTCATGGCGGGTGGTGTTTTGGTTCAGTAAAGTAACAAAGTGCAGGCTAGAATGATTTGCTTTTGCCAAGAATTTTCGCATTCATTTTCACTGAAATGCATCTGCAAAATCATTATTCAACTTCTTGATTTTAAGCTCATCTGGCCTGTAAGTCAAGTTCAATTCAACCTTGTAACACGCATGATGAAAAGCCGGAAAAAGACCTCAGCAGCTTGGCTTTTCAGCGCTTCTCCTACATCACCCGTCGCTCTCTCCATTGTATTTCCTCGGGCAGCTCTACCGATGCAAATTCCAGGTGCACCACGCGCCGGGGCCGGTGGCTGGTGCTTCGATTTGAAGCGTGCAGCAGCAGTGGCCGCATGAGCATGGCCCCGCCAGCCGGCACTGCACAGGCTACCGCCGTGGGTGTTAGCCCAGGCAAGGCGGCTGGCAGCAACACTCCGTGCTGGTGGGAGCCAGCCACAACTTTAAGGGCCCCGTTGCTGGCGTCACAATCGTCGAGGTGAATCCGGATGGTGCACACATTCTGGAGCACTGCCACGGGCGGCTGCACCGATACCCCTTCCGGCTTGCTGGTCCAGGGGCCAAATCCCTGGGCATCGGCCCGCCGGTCCACGTTTATCATGAGGTCCTGGTGCCAGGCCACCAGCCAGTTCGACAGCGCCGGCTTATCGAAGTAGATGGACTTGACGAGGTGGCAGCCATCTGGAAAAAGCTGCCCTAGCAGCGTTCGGAGGGCTGCCGTATCGAGTAGCGGCCACAAGTCCGGCACCTCGCCCACCACGTTCCGAATGGCAAACAACTCCTGGCTGCGCCGAAAATTAGGCCCACTGCCCGACGCAGTTTCGATACAGCGAAGCAAGGCCGCCACTTCAGTTGGCTCATAGAGGCCGGCCACGATGGCAAAGCCATCGGCCTCAAGCTGGCTCACTAGTTCGGGTTGGGTAGTGCTTACTTTCATGAGCCGGCAAAGCTAAGAGCTTGTTTGAAATTCGCTTAGTTCACAAATAGCACGTCATGCTGAGCTTATCGAAGCATCTCTACCGCTTCGTTGAATTACGCTAACGAAGCGGTAGAGATGTTTCGGCTGCGCGGACGCCAGATAAGCATGGCGTTTTTCCGAATTTCCAAATATGCAGCACTAAGGCGAGCAGCCATTCCAGCGCCGGCGCAACTTTTGGCCCAGGCTATTGCCCTTAGCCCATACCATTCACTGTTATGATAAAAACCATTACTCCACTGCTTTGCTGCCTGCTGATTGGCGCCAGCCTCGCCGCCCACGCGCAAAGCGCTTCCCCTGAAACCGCCGAGGTTCAGAAAACCATCAATGCTTTCTTCGATGGCATGCGCCGCGGCGACAGCACCATGGTGCGCCGTACCTTGGCACCGGCCGCGGTATTTCACTCCATCGGCAGCAAAGCCGGCCAAGCTCCTGCCCTCCAAATTGAGAACATCAATGGTTTCCTAAAAGCGGTGGGCACGCCTCACCCCAAAGTGTGGGACGAGCGCATCACCTTCGACAAAGTCTTGATTGACGCCTACCTGGCCAGCGTCTGGACGCCCTACGAGTTCTACAATGGCGACACCTTCAGTCACTGCGGCTACAACTCGTTTCAACTGGTGAAGCTGGCCGATGGCTGGAAAATTGCGCACATCATCGACACGCGCCGCAAGGAGAAGTGTAAGTGATGCTTCTCCGGATGAGGTTCAAATTTCAGCTTCGAATATGAAGGAAGCAGCGCGCCGGTTTTGCTTGTGATAATGGCTTTGCTAACGCCAGCCCAGCACGCTTGCGCCACCAAAAACAGGCCCTTTCATCAGGCTCCAAAGCCGGTCTTGGAATGGGTCTTCGATGCTGGCATCGTCCAGCGTTCGGAGTTGCTCGGCGCTAAGCTGCACATCAAGCGAGCCGAGGTTGTCGTGCAGTTGCTCGAGCTGGCTGGCTCCCACAATAGGCGAAGTGATGCTAGGCTGCGCCGACACCCAGGCCAGGGCCACTTGCGCCAGCGGCCGCCCCAGCTGTGCCGCCACCACGCGCAGGGCGTCCAGAATCTGCCAGTTTTTCTCAGTGAATTTCCGGTTGCCAAACGGATTGGGGCCCGTAAGCCGGCCCGCACCGCTGGCCGCGCCTTCCCCTGCTCTCTCGTATTTTCCAGCCAGAAAACCCGCCGCCAGGGGGCTCCAAGGCGTAATTCCCAGCCCCAAATCCTGGGCAGCGGGCACGTATTCGCTTTCGATACGGCGCGCCACCAGCGAGTATTCGAGCTGCATGGCAATAGGGCCGGGTACGGCGTGGGCCTGGGCCAGGGCGGCGGCTTTGGTCACGTACCAGGCCGGCATGTCGGAGAAGCCGAAGTAACGGATTTTGCCCGCCCGCACGAGGTCGCCGAGCGTTTGCAGGACCTCTTCCACGGGGGTCACCGTATCCCAAACGTGCAGCCAATACAGGTCGATGTAGTCCGTTTTGAGCCGGCGCAACGAGCCTTCCAGCGCCTGATATATGTGCTTGCGCCCGTTGCCTCCAGCGTGGGGGCTGCCCGGCTGGGCACAAAAGCCAAACTTGGTGGCCAGCACCAGGGTATCGCGCAGGCGCTGCTCGGCCATGTAGTGCCCGACCAACTCTTCACTACGCCCGCCCGCATACACATCGGCCGTGTCAATGAAGTTGCCGCCTGCCTCCACATAAGCATTGAAAATGGCTTTCGACACTGTATCGGGCGAGCCCCAACGCGGCGTGCCAAACGTCATGGTGCCCAGGCTGAGCGGACTGACAATGAGACCGGAGCGGCCCAGGGTGCGGTATGATGTAAGGTTCATAAGAAGGGGTTAGTAAAGCTGAAAGGCTGGAATGAAATGCGGAGGCAGTAGCAACTCACGCGACGGGACCACTTGGTCCAATCCCTCGGGTTGCCTGCAGCATGTGTTGGTACAGGTGGCATCTTAAGTCGCGCACAGCGGCGAACACTGAGGATTGCCACAGCGGTAGAGCTGACACTCCTGGTCACACCATAGGTCTTCCAAACTGCTGTAAATGCCACTCAATGGGCTGAAAATCGGAATGCAGCCGGGCTCAGGCCGGTCTTGCTTTTGAAAAGACGGCTGAAATATTGCGGGTACTCAAACCCGAGTTGAAAGGCCGTTTCGTTGATAGCAAGCGAGGTACTGAGCAGCAAATGCTTGGCTTTCTCAATAAGGGCGTGATGGATGTGCTGCTGGCTGGTTTGGCCGGTAAGGCTGCGCAGCATGTCGCTGAGGTAGGCGGGCGACACGTGCAAGGCATCGGCGAAGTACTGCACTGTGGGCAGGGGTAGTTGCCCTTCCTGGGCAAAATAGCCCCGTAGTATTAATTCAAAACGGGCCAGCAGGTCGTGCTCGGCCACGCGCCGGGTAAGGAACTGGCGGTGATAGAAACGGTTGGCGTAGTTGAGCAGCACCTCCAGCTGCGAAACCAGCACGTCTTGGCTGAAGGCGTCGATGGGCCGCTCAGCCTCGGTGCGCAGGCCGTGAAGCAAGGCGTCGAGCAGGCTTTCCTCCTGGGCCGAGAGGTGCAGGGCTTCGTGCACTTCGTAGGCGAAGAAACCGTAGTTGGCTATTTTTTTACCCAACGGGTAGCGAAGCAGCAGGTCGGGGTGAAACACCAGCATCCAGCCACTAACCTGCGAGGTGTCCAGCGAGGCATCGACTTGAAACACCTGGCCAGGAGCCGAAAAGCCCAACACGCCCTCGCGGAAGTCGTAGGACTGGTGCCCGTAGTAGAGCGGGCCGTTGAGGTTGCGCTTGAGAAAAATGGTGTAGAGCTGGGGCACCACCGGGTCCAGCAGTTCCGGCAAATCCTTGCCCTGTGCTTGCTCACGGGCCTTGGTCAGGTCGATGAGCGTGAGCAGCGGGTGAGTAGGCGCGGGCAGGCCATAGAACCGGGTATAGTCGGTTACGGTTGGTAGCACGCGAAAATCTTTGGCAGGGTGCTTCATAGGGAAACCGATTGACGAAGAAGGCGTGCGGCAGCCAGCCGGCATTTAGGCCGGCATTAAGGCCGACCTTGCCAGTTTTACATACCGACCGGATAGGCGGCACCCGCCACGCTGCCCACAGGCAAAATAGCTTCTAATTCAGCCAACTCGGCTGGGGTTAGCGTCAGGCTGGCAGCGGCTACATTGGCCTCAAGATAATTGCGGCGCTTGGTGCCAGGGATTGCCACCACGCCCTGGGCCAATACCCAGGCCAAGGCCAACTGCGCGGCAGTCACGCCCTTGGCCTCGGCCAAAATCCTTAGCTGCTCTACCAGCTCCAGATTTTTGTAGAAGTTTTCGCCTTGGTAGCGGGGGAACATACGCCGCGAATCGGTGGATTCGAAGTCATCGGGTGACTTAATCTCGCCCGACAAAAAGCCTCGCCCAAGGGGCGAATAGCCCACAAAGCCAATGCCCAACTCGCGGGTGGCGGCCAGCACCCCGTTTTCCTCCACGCCCCGGTCGAAGAGGGAATATTCGGTTTGTAAAGCCGTGATGGGGTGCACCGCGTGGGCCCGACGCAGGATGTCCACCGGCACCTCGCTCAGGCCTAGATAGCGCACTTTGCCTTCTTCCACCAGCCGACTCATGGCGCCCACTGTGTCCTCAATCGGGGTGCTAGGGTCGAGGCGGTGCAGGTAGTAGAGGTCAACATAGTCGGTGCCGAGGTTGCGCAATGAGCGTTCGATGGCTTTGCGCACGTACTCAGGACGGCCGTTGTAAGCGTAGTTCCAAGTGGGCGCTTCGGAGTCGTCCAGTTCGAAGCCGAACTTGGTGGCGATGGTAAATTGATTGCGCTTGCCAGCAATGGCCCGGCCTACCAGTTGCTCATTATGCAGAGGGCCATACACGTCGGCCGTATCGAGCAGGGTCACGCCCAGTTCCAGGGCGCGATGGATGGTGGCAATGCTTTCGGTGTCGTCGGTGGCTCCGTAAATGGTGCCGCCGGTGAAGCCCGACATGCCCATGCACCCTAGGCCCTCGGCCGATACTTCCAGGCCTTGGCTACCCAGGGCTATTCGTTTAATAGTACTCATTGTGTGGTGTGATTAGCAAATGGTATGTGCTTTTGAACACCACAAAGCTCCGGCAACACGTCAGGCGTGGACCTATACAAAACCCGGCTTTTCGAACACAAAACCGGGCCCGCCTTAAGTAGGCGGGCCCGGTTTTGTTTCCATACGAATTAACGGTGAGCTTACTCCAGCCTAAACCGCCCCGTCAAAATTGAGAAGCGCATTAACTGCAGAGCCCTCTCATTCCCAACCGCAACCAACATCCAGTTTGGGCCTACACCCCCACCGGCTCTTCCATAACTTCCTTCTCAATCCAGCGACCATCCTCCCGCATCAGCTCAATCAACTCATCCACGGCAGCTTCTTCGGGCACAGCTTTCTTGATGACTTCCTGCCCGCGATAAAGGGCAATTTTGCCCTTGCCCACGCCCACGTAGCCGTAATCGGCATCGGCCATTTCGCCTGGGCCGTTCACAATGCAGCCCATAATGCCAATTTTCACCCCTTTGAGGTGGTCCGTGCGCTTGCGAATCATAGCCGTGGTTTCCTGCAAGTCGAACAGCGTCCGGCCGCAGCTGGGGCAGCTGATGTATTCGGTTTTGCTCATGCGCGTGCGGGCCGCCTGCAAGATGCCGAATGACAGCTGATTGAGGCCATCGAGGGTGGTCAGCCACTCTTCTTTGCTGCGCTCGGGCAGCAGCTCAGTGCTGAGCACGATGCCGTCGCCCAGGCCGTCGAGCAAGAGCCCGCCGCCATCGGTGGCGGCGTAAAGCTGAGTTTCCTCGGGAGTAAGGTCCGGGTACTGACGGTTGATAACCACGGGACAGGTCACGCCAGCACTCATCAATTCGAAGAAGGCTCGCCGGATTTCCGGCATGGCGTGCTCATTATCAGAGTAGAGAATGACGACGACCGTGCTGTCGGCGCGCAGCTTATCGAGGACGGGGCCCGTGAGCGAAGCCAGGTTCTGAAAAACGAAATTCAGCTCCGGATGGCGCACGGCCGTCACGGCGTACTCAGCCGGCGTGAATACAGGAAAGTGCTCCTCGCGGTGCCCGGCATCGCGCCAGGCGGTGTAATCCACCAATTCCTTCAGGCCATTGGGCAGCATGAACGGTGCGGGCCGCTGGCCAGTATAGATGTAATCGGCACCTAGGTCCGACATCTGGAATTTGTCGAGAAAGGGCGAGTACAGCTGCCCGGCCGCCCGCAAGTCGGCATACTCCAGGTTGGGCAGGCGCGACAGGTCTGTGATGACGCGGGGTACGTTCTGCCCGCCTAGGTTGGCCACCTCGCGGGTCACGCGACGGATGTACTGGAACGGATTGATTGGCATTTCGCCCACCAGCGGCGCAATCGGCTGGGCCAGCTCGGCGCGGTTGGTATAGCGGTCAATCAGCATTCTAGCCACGGGCGCTTCAGCTTCGGGCGCCTCCGTGAGGCTCACGCGCACGGTATCGCCCAGGCCGTCTTCCAGCAGCGTGCCGATACCCACCGCCGACTTAATGCGGCCGTCTTCGGCTTCGCCGGCTTCGGTCACGCCCAGGTGCAGCGGGTAAGGCTGCAGGCCTTCTTCGTCCAGCTTTTGCACCAGCATGCGGTAGGCCTGCACCATCACTTGGGTGTTGCTGGCCTTCATGCTCAGCACCACGTCGTAGTAGTTTTCCTCCTCACACAGCCGCAGGAATTCCAGCGCCGACTCCACCATGCCCAATGGAGTGTCACCATACCGGCTCAAAATACGGTCCGATAACGAACCATGGTTTGTGCCGATGCGCATGGCCGTGCCGTACTGCTTGCAAATTTTCACCAGCGGCCGAAACCGCTCCCGAATGCGCTCCACCTCGGCCGCATACGTGCTGTCGGTGTATTCAATTTCTTCGAACTTCTTTTTATCTGCGTAGTTGCCGGGGTTCACCCGCACCTTCTCCACAATGCGGGCGGCCAGTTCGGCAGCGTTGGGAGTGAAGTGAATGTCGGCAATAACCGGCACGTTGCAGCCGCGCTTGCGCAGCTCTTTCTTGATTTCCAAAAGGTTTTGGGCCTCCTTCATGCTGGGCGCCGTGATGCGCACGTACTCACAGCCAGCCGCTACCATGCGCAGCGTCTGCTCTACCGAGCCCATGGTGTCCATGGTGTCGACGGTGGTCATGCTCTGCACCCGGATAGGGTTGTTTCCACCCAGCGCCACTTCGCCAATGTTCACCACTCGAGCTACGCGGCGCTTGTATTCGGTCAGGCTGGGGCAATACGTCTTATTCATAAACCAAAAACTATGGTCGAGGGGTGAAAGTTGCCCCGTAGCACAAAGGTAAAGCGCTTCCGGGTGGGCCCTCACCTATTTGCCCCGCAACTTCTTCGCGGCCTGGCTGTCTTTCATCGCAGCGGGCAGGTTAGCTTGCACTACTGGCGCTGTTTGCCACGTTATGGTCCCGCGCCCGCTTTCCAACAGGCCCAATCGTCGCTTATGATATCCGTGAAAACCGTTTTGCTTGGCTGTGGCCTTTTGCTAGCCACTCCCGGCTTTGGCCAGCAAGTAGCAGTCATCAAGTTTCCCGAGCTGCAGCAGCGCCTCGCCCGGGCCACTGATACCACTTACGTTATCAATTTCTGGGCTACCTGGTGCGGGCCCTGCGTGAAGGAGCTGCCCAACTTCGAGCAAGTCCGCTCCGCGAACGCCAACAAAAAAGTAAAAGTGTTGCTGGTCAGCCTGGACTACGCCTCCCAACTGGACAAAAAAGTAAAGCCTTTTGTGAAGCAGCGGGGCTTAAAATCCGAAGTAGTGCTTCTCAACGAGCCAGACCCCAATTCCTGGCTTGAAAAAGTTGACCCCAAATGGTCGGGCTCGCTGCCTTTCACTTTGATTCTCAATAACAAAACCAAAAAACGAGCTACATTCGAGCAAGAGCTCAGCAAAGCCGAGCTCACCGCCGCCCTCCAAAAATTTCTGTAAATCAATCCTGTAATCTTTAACTCCTTACCCCATGAAAAAGGCCCTTCCGCTCCTGACCCTCTGCTTTGCCCTGCTGCTGAGCAGCTTCATGTTTCGCCCCCTGGCCGATGGATATCAGGTAGGTGATAAAGCTGCTGACTTTAAGCTCAAAAACATCGACGGCAAGATGGTTTCCCTGGCCGACAACAAGGAGGCGAAGGGCTACATCGTGGTGTTTACTTGCAACACCTGCCCCTACGCCAAAGCCTACGAGAACCGGATTATCCAGCTCAACCAAAAGTATGCCCCGCAGGGCTACCCCGTAGTGGCCATCAATCCGAACGACCCCGCCGTAGCGCCCGGCGACTCCTTCGAAGCCATGAAGACCAAAAAATACGCTTTCCCTTACCTGATTGACGAAACGCAGCAGGTAGCCAAAGCCTACGGGGCTACCCGCACCCCCCATCTGTATGTACTCAAGCGTCAGGGCGACGACTTTGTGGTGTCGTACATCGGCGCCATCGATGACAACTCCGAAGATGCTAAGATGGTGAAGACAAAATACGTAGAGAATGCCATGACCGAAATCATGGCCGGCAAGCCCGCCTCTACCAATTCTACCAAAGCCATCGGCTGCACCATTAAATGGAAGCGGGCCTAAGTAGCGAATAGCAACTTGCCTCAAAAGAAAGGTCCCGCTGCCAATGGCAGCGGGACCTTTCTTTTGCGTGATTCATTCGGCCACTCTCAGCACAATTTTGCCGACGTGGGCGCTGCTTTCCATCAGCTGGTGCGCGGCCATTGCCTCGGCCAACGGAAACGTCGTGTAAATGACAGGCCAAAATTTGTTCGCGGTCAGCAGTGGCCACACGTGCTTTTCGACTTCGGCAGCCAATGCGGCTTTAAAATCGTCGGAACGGGGCCGCAGGGTGCTCCCGGTGATGTGAAGTCGGCGACGCATCACCTCAAGGGCATTGAATTCGGCTGCGGCTCCCTGCATGGCATTGATGAAAACGAGCCGCCCATCGTCTTTCAGCAAACGCAGATTCTTGGCCGTGTACTCCCCGCCTACCATGTCGAGTACTACGTCCACGCCCTCCGCTCGCAAAACATCTTCAAAGTCCTCAGTTTTGTAGTTTATGGCCCAGTCGGCACCCAGCTGCCGGCAGGCCTCGCACTTGGCATCATCGCCGGCCGTAACGGCCACCCGGCAGCCCAGACTTTTGGCCAATTGAATAGCCGTGGTGCCGATGCCGCTGCTGCCACCGTGCACCAGCAACGTTTCACCGGCTTGTAGCGCTCCCCGCTGAAACACATTGTGCCACACGGTAAACACCGTTTCGGGCAGCGCCGCGGCTTCCACCATTTTCACGCCCCTCGGCACGGGAAGGCAGTGTCGCGCATCCACCACGGCATATTCGGCGTAGCCACCCGCGGGCAGCAGAGCACACACGGCATCGCCGGGTTTCCAACGAGCTGCGTCAGCACCACAAGCTTCCACTATGCCGGCCAGCTCCAGGCCAGGCACCAAGCCCGTCACGTCGCCACTGGCGGCATATTTGCCTTGTCTCATCAGCACGTCGGGGCGGTTTATTCCCGCGGCGTGCACTTTTATAAGAACTTGGTGAGGAGCGCAACTTGGTTTTGGCTGCTGGCGCAGCTGCAATACCTCGGGGCCGCCAGGCTGTTGGATGATGATGGCGTTCATGAATAAAATGGCATTGGGTACCTACCCTGTGCTACTGATGAAGTAGCCTAAACGAAAAACGGCTCCGAAGAGCCGCTTTATTCATCTTATTAAGAGTCGTTCTAGGCCTGGTTTTCCTGCAAGCGCCGCTTTAGGTCCAGTATCTCACGCTCCAAATCGAGCGTGCGGAACATTACCTTGGCTTCCAAATCGGAGTAAGCCACCTCGAGTTGCTCGCGCATCTGGCGCTGCTCCTGAATGTCGGTACACGTGCCGAACCAGGCCACAATCTGGCCATCCTCGTCACGGCGCGGCAGGGCCTGACCCAAAAACCAGCGGTAAGAGCCGTCTTTGGCTTTAAAGCGGTATTCGATGCTGTAGTCTACGCCAGTGGCCAGCGAATGGCCCCACACTTGGCGGGCGCGCGCCTGGTCGTCGGGGTGCAGGAGGTTATTCCACATGTCCGGCCCCACGCTGTCGGCTAGGTTGTAGCCCGTAAAATCAATCCAGCGCTGGTTGAAGTAAGTGTGGAAACCGGCTGGGTCGGTAATCCAAACCAGCTGCGGAATCACATCGGCCAGAAACATAAACTGCTCGGGCCCAACATGGCCGTTTTGATAAGCGGCTGGCAGAGCCGACGCAGGCAGCGCCGTGTTAGAAGGCAAAATACTCACGAACAAAAGTGCTTAAAAGTCGTCTGGGAGAAATTAACTGCGGTCGAGCTGCATTTCCATGCCCGATGCGAAGTACAGATTTAGCTCGCTGCGCAGGCCATCGGCCGAGCGGCGCAGCCGCGTCACCAGGGCACGGGTGGCTTCGTTGGGCAGCTCGAAGCTGAGGTAAGGGCGGTTCATGAGCTCATCGCGCATCACGGCCCACTTGCCGGTGTGGTTGGGGCCAGCAGGGGCTACCTGTGTCTCCATTTGGCCCGGCGCAAGAACCAGGCGGGTGGCTAGCGCCATGGGGCTGCCGGGGTCGTTTCGATTCAATACGCGGGTGGCAACGTGCCACTCGCCACCGAAATAATCATCGGGCAGGTGTTGTAAATTTATATCCAGCAACAAATCAGACATATAAGAGACAAGCAGCAACGGCCCGGGTGCAAAAATAAGGCATTAAGCAATGCACACACCCAAGGCTAACCACTATAGTAAACTCTAATGGCCGCGGGCACGTTCCTTTGCCGTCACAAATGATGCCGTTTAAAGCCACTTCCACGTGAGAAAACCCCAATTTATTCCTGCTTTAGTTGGCGCCGCCCGCTTCACCGGCTTAGCGGCTTGGCAAACGGGCCGCCTGTTCAGGCAGCTGGCCGCCCGCGCCCTCGACAGCGTGCAGGACGTGTTGCGAGCCGAAGTGGAAAAAGGCAACCTCAAGCTGGTGGCCGACTTCCTGGCCGACAAAGCCCTGCCAGCCGCCCGCATCATCCTCGTCGAACGCATGACGGTGGCCCTACTGGTGCGCCTGGGGCTACGCGGCGCACTCGCCTCCAACGTAGTGGGCTGGGTAATGCCTTTCGTGGTGGAAAAGCTTATCATGGTGGGCAACCAAACGGGCCTGTTTGACAAGATAAAGGCCAACGCAACCGTGGGCGAAGCCCTTGCGAAACTAGACGAGCTACGCAGCGCCACCTGGAAAATACTGGTGCCCGACCCCGGTAGCAGCGTCGAAATCCTCGACGACGAGCAAGGCGTGACGCCCCGCCTACCACTGCTACTCGCAGCCCCCGCCGCCGAGACAGCTAAGCATAGCAAAGGGGCTAAAAAGCTTCAAAAAGAGGAAAGTACGGCAGGCCCATCGTCCGGCCCAGCATAAAGCCGGGGCCTGAATAGCCCGCTAACAAGGAAGCAAGTTTCCGCAAACGTTTGCGGTCGTTCTCCAAAAAAAGCCACCTCACCTGAGATGGCTCTTTCAAAACCGGGGCGCGGCGAGAATTCCCACCCAACACCGGACCCGATTCCGTCCCCTGATTTATCGGCTGAACAAAAGTTCGCGATATTTCACCAGGGGCCAGTCCTCGTCGGCCACCATGCGCTCGAGCTTGTCTACAGCGCGGCGAATGGGGTCGAATTTTGGTTTAATCTTTTCGCAGTACGTCACCGCTAACTCGCGGGCGTCTCCGATTTTATTGGCTTGCTTACGCGCCTCCGTCATCTCATCCACATTGGTTTTGATGGTGGCGACGTAACGCGAAATGTTCTTAATCATGTCAACCGTTACCTGGCTGTGCTCATCGTCGAGGCCCAACTCGCGCAGGCCGCGCACGTTGTTCACCAGCTTGGTCTGGTAGGCCAGCGCGGTTGGGATGACGTGGTTTACGGCCAAGTCGCCCAGCACGCGGCTTTCAATCTGAATTTTCTTCTGGTATTCTTCCAGCAATATTTCGTGGCGGGCGTGCAGCTCCACTTCCGAGAAAATGCCGTGGCGGGCAAAAAGCTCGGCGGCGTCTTCACGCACCAACGCGTCGAGGGCTTGGGGCGTGGTGGCGATGTTGCTGAGGCCACGGCGCTCAGCTTCCTGCTTCCACTCCTCGGAGTAGCCGTTGCCTTCAAAGCGGATGGCTTTGGAGCTAATGACGTACTCGCGCAGCACCTCCACAATGGCTACTTCCTTCTTCTTCCCTTGGTCGATGAGGGAATCAACTGCTTCCTTGAAGTCAATGAGCTGGTCGGCCACAATGGTGTTGAGCACCGTCATCGACGACGAGCAGTTGGCCGAAGAGCCTACGGCGCGGAATTCAAACTTGTTGCCGGTGAAGGCAAAAGGCGAAGTCCGGTTGCGGTCGGTATTGTCGAGCAGAATGGCTGGAATCTTGTCGATGCCGAGCTTGAGGTAGATGTTGTCGCCTTTGTCAAGCGGCAGCTTAGCAGTGCGCTCCAACTCGTCGAGCACGGAGTCAAGCATCGAGCCCACGAATACCGAAACGATGGCCGGAGGTGCTTCGTTGGCCCCCAGGCGGTGGTCGTTCGAAGCCGAGGCGATGCTGGCGCGCAGCAAGTCGGCGTAGCGGTGCACGGCCTGAATGGTGGTGATAAAGAAGGCCAGGAACTGCAGGTTCTCTTTGGGGCGACGGCCAGGAGCGAGCAGGTTGACACCGGTGTCGGTGCTCAATGCCCAGTTGTTGTGCTTGCCGCTGCCGTTCACGCCGGCATAAGGCTTCTCGTGCAGTAGCACCTTAAAGTTGTGGCGCTCAGCTACACGGTCCATCACGTCCATCAACAGCTGGTTGTGGTCGATGGCCAGGTTGGCATCTTCAAACGTGGGCGCGCACTCAAACTGGTTGGGGGCTACCTCGTTGTGGCGAGTGCGCAGCGGAATGCCGAGCATGTTGGCTTCTTCCTCGAACTCAAGCATAAACCCGTGCACACGGGCCGGAATCGAGCCGAAATAGTGGTCGTCGAGCTGCTGGCCTTTGGCCGGCGCGTGGCCAAACAACGTGCGGCCGGTCATTACTAGGTCCGGGCGCGCATCGTACAGCGCCTTATCAACCAGGAAATATTCCTGCTCGATGCCCAGGGTGGTGTTTACGCGGCTAACGTCTTTGTCGAAATATTGGCAAACATCCAAGGCGGCTCTTTCGAGCACGGCCAGCGACTTCAGCAACGGGGCTTTGTAGTCAAGCGCCTCGCCGGTGTAGGCCACAAAAATCGTCGGAATGCAAAGCGTTTTGGCACCTACTGTTTCGATGATGAAGGCAGGCGAAGTGGGGTCCCAGGCGGTGTAGCCGCGGGCCTCAAACGTGTTGCGGATGCCACCATTCGGAAACGAAGAGGCATCGGGCTCTTGCTGCACCAGCGCCGAGCCTTTGAAGTTTTCAATCGGACGTCCGTCCGAATTCAAGTCAAAGAACGAATCGTGCTTTTCAGCCGTCGAGCCGGTGAGCGGCTGAAACCAGTGCGTATAGTGCGTAGCACCTTTGGCCATGGCCCAGGTTTTCATAGCAGAGGCTACCGCATCGGCTACGTTGTGCTCCACGGTAGCGCCTTGCTTAATGGCCGACTGCAGTTTTTTGAAGTAGTCGCCAGGCATGGTCGCCCGCATGGCTTCCAGGTTGAACACGTTTTGTCCAAAGCTATCGGAACGACGCGCAGCAGCGGGAACTACTGTAATGGGAGTACGCTGATTGACGAGTTCTAATGCTTTGAAGCGGAGAATTGCCATGAGGGGGTAACCGAACGGGGTATAATCTAAACGACTGGGTTGCTTTTGTGATGGCAAAGATAAAACACGAATCAGTTTCTCGTCACCACTACCTCAAAAATAAAGGTGGTTTTATGTTTAAAGTTAACTTTTGAGCAATAGTGCCCTATAGTTGACCCCCTTTTTTAAAATTAGCAACACTTATGTGATAAACAAACTGTTTTCTCATTTTTCTGGTCACTTATGCAGGGCCTCTATCTTTGTAAGGTGAAAAACCGCTTCGCGTTTCAACCGCGCTACTTCCTTTTTTGGCTCCTGTTTTTTTTTCTGGGACGTGCTTTTTTTCTGGCGTATCACAATGGAGCAACAGCACAATTACCCGTCCGCACCGTTCTCGGCACGTTTGCCTACGGTCTGCGCCTCGACGCCTCCGTTGCGGCCTATGTGTGCCTGCTACCATTCGTAGCCTTTATAATAGGTAGCCTGTTGCCGCGCTTTCCACTGCGGGGCGTCATAAAGAGCTACTCAATAGTAGTAGGCATTCTTTTGACGCTATTAATAACCGTTGACCTGGAGTTGTACCGAACCTGGGGGTTCCGGCTCGACGACACGCCGCTGCAGTACCTAAACTCCCCCAAGGAAATGATGGCTTCGGCCGGCAGTGCGCCGCTGGCGCTGCTGGTGGGGCTTTTTGTGGGGCTGCTGGCCGCCAGCTGGGGTTTGTACAGGCTGGTGGTTGGCACGCTGCCTCCGCTGCCTGCGTGGTTTGGTCGCGGGCGTGCGGCCCTGGCGTCGGTGCTGTACGCGGCCCTTCTTATAATACCCTTGCGCGGGGGCACCCAACAGATTCCGGTTAACCAAAGCGACGTTTACTTTTCCCGCATTGCCTTTGCCAATCACTCGGCCCTAAATGCGCCCTGGAACTTAGTAAGCGCCCTTATCCTGCGCTCCGGCGAGCAGATGCCCCCCGCCTTCATGCCCGACAGCACGGCGCGGCGGCTGGTATCAGCTATTTACCCGCGGGCGGTAGCCGCCCCGGTTACGCCTGCCCCTACGGCCTCGGTGCTCACTACCTCCCGGCCCAATGTGTTGTTTATTATTCTCGAAAGCTTCACTTCCAAGCTGGTGGGCTGCGTGGGCGGAGAGCCCGGCGTTACCCCCAGCCTGGACAGCTTGGCGCGCACAGGCATCTTATTTACGAACATCTACGCGGCTGGCGACCGTAGCCAGAAAGGCTTGGTTTCGTTGCTCTCGGGCTACCCCAACCAGCCCACCACCAGTATCATCAAGTTTCCGAGAAAAAACGAGCACCTCCCCCACCTAAACCGCTCGCTGGCAACAGCGGGCTACAGCTCGCACTATTACTACGGGGGCGAGCTCGCCTTTGCCAACATGCGGGGCTACCTGCAAACGGCCGGTTATGAAAAAATCACCGAACGCACTGATTTCTCTTTGGCCGAGCAAAACTCAAAGTGGGGTGCTCACGATGGCACGCTCTTCGACCGCATCCTGGCCGATGCCCGGCAACAACCCCAACCGTTTTTCATTACGGCCTTCACGCTGAGTAGCCACGAGCCTTTCGAAGTGCCCATCAAAACCAAATTTCCGGGCAATTCCGAAGAGCAGCTGTTTCGCAATTCGGTTTACTACACAGACTTTGCCTTGGGGAAATTTCTGCAGGAAGCCAAAAAACAGCCGTGGTATGCCAATACGCTGCTGGTTTTGGTGGCCGACCATGGCCACCACCTGCCGGGCAACTCAGAAAATAGCAGTCCCGAGAAATTCCGCATTCCGCTTCTGCTGGCCGGAGGCGCGTTGCGGCCCGAGGCGCGGGGGCGCGTGGTGAGCACCATAGGCTCACAGACAGACGTAGCCGCCACGCTTTTGCAGCAACTGGGCTTGCCGGCCACCAGCTTCGTGTGGAGCCGCGACCTGCTGGCCGCCAATCCTATCTCCTTCGCCTATTATTGTTATAATAATGGTTTCGGCGCCGTGTCGCCCGCTGGCACCTTAACTTTCGACAATGTGAGCCGGCATGTGGTCGGGCGCGACGCAAACGTGACCAATGCCCAGCTTCAGTTGGGTCAAGCCATGCAGCAGATTACGCTGGATGATTTTTCGAAGAAGTAGAGAGTAATCGAAAGTTTTACCGCTTGAATGGTAAGCCTTACCTTAAGGGCTCTCTCCTACTCGGGCCCCGGCCCCACAAGTGGCTTTCTTTCGCCATCGGCTTCGTTCGTACCTTTGCGGGACTATGCCTACCCCCCAATCTGTTGCGTTTTATACCCTCGGCTGCAAGCTGAACTTCTCTGAAACTTCGGCCATTGGCCGCCAGTTCGAAGAGAAGGGCTTTCAGAAAATACCCTTCGAAGCCGGGGCCGATTTATACGTTATTAATACCTGCTCCGTCACCGACCACGCCGACCGCAAGTGCCGGAAAGTGGTGCAGCAGGCCTTGAAGCACAACCCCGAGGCTTTTGTAGCTATTGTGGGGTGCTACGCACAGCTCAAACCTCAGGAAATTGCTACGATACCGGGAGTGAGCGCAGTGCTTGGCGCGGCCGAGAAGTTTCAGCTGGTCGACATTCTGGCTGATTTCAAAAAGCCGGCGCCGGGCCAGCCCGGGCAGGTACACGCCTCTCCTATTTCGGAAGCCACCGAGTTTCATGCGGCTCATTCGTACGGCGACCGTACCCGCACATTCCTGAAAGTGCAGGACGGCTGCGACTACTCCTGTTCGTTCTGTACCATTCCGCTGGCGCGGGGCAGCAGCCGCTCAGGCAGCATAGCCAGCGTAGTAGAGCGCGTGGAAAAGCTAGCCGAAACCGGGGTGAAAGAAATAGTGCTGACCGGGGTCAACCTCGGCGACTTTGGCCTGCAGGGGCCCGAGCGCGAGCGTCGCGAAGATTTTACCCAGCTGGTGCGGGCGCTGGATGATGTCACGGGCATTCGCCGGTTCCGCATCAGCAGCTGCGAGCCCAACCTGCTCACCGACGATATTCTGGACACCGTGGCCGACTCGGCGCGCTTCATGCCGCACTTCCACATTCCGCTGCAAAGCGGCTCCGACAAAATACTGGGCCTGATGCGCCGGCGCTACCGCCGGGCCCTCTACGCCAGCCGGGTGGCCCGCATCAAGGAATTGATGCCGCACGCCTGCATTGGCGTCGATGTGATTGTTGGATTCCCCGGCGAAACCGACGCCGACTTCCTCGACACGTACAACTTCCTCAACGAGCTGCCCATCAGCTACCTCCACGTATTCCCCTACTCGGAACGCCCCGATACGCTGGCCCCCACCCTGCCCGGCCGGGTGCAGGACAGGGTGCGGCACGAACGCACCACGCAGCTGCGCAGTTTATCGGAAAAGAAAAAGCGCTTTTTTTACGAGCAGCACCTGGGCTTGGAAACCGACGTGCTGTTTGAAGATGATGTAACTGATGGCCGCATGGAGGGTTTTACGCCCAATTACATCCGGGTGGCCGCAAAATATGACCCGCTGTTGGTGGGCGAAATGAAAACCCTGCGCCTGACTGGCGTCAGCGCTTTGGGACTGATGGAAGCCGAAGAAATGGGCGTGCTGGCCTAAACCATGGCTTGCCGGGCCATGGCCAGCATCTCACGCAGCATTTGCTGCTGCTCGAGCAGGTGCTGATTGCGCATTTCGGAAAGGGCCAGTTGGTGCTGGAGGTGCTGGGCATGTAGCGCCGCAGCCACATACGTTTCGGGGCCTGGTGCTGGCACGGCCGCTACAGCTGCCTGAACGGGAGCTGCCGGGGCGCTTACCGGTAGTGCAGCCGCACTTGGGGCAGGTTCCGGAGCCACTGGTGCCGGGGCGGGAGTGACAATCTGCGGCTCAAAAGCTGGAGCGGACGTGGTAGTAGCGGCCGAGTAAGCTGCTGCCTCGGGCACGGCCACTGGCTTCGGAGCAGGTTCGGCAAACGGCGCCACTTCGGGGACAGTAGCCGTTGCCCGAGCAGGCTGCGCCGCTGCCGCGGCCAGCGCCAACGTGGCGGCAATTTCGGCTGGCTGCAGGCGAGTACCCGCTACGCCAGGACCGGACCGACGATGCGGTGGCACTTCGATTTCCTCCAAATCAATGGACTCAAGGGCTGGTTCCGGCGCGGGCAGAGCGACCTGAGACATATGCTTAACGACAGGCTCGCCGCTTACCAACATGGGACCACGGCCCAGCAGCAGCCAGTCCCTTGATACATTTGGGTAAATCTCAAAAACCTTACATAGAAGGTCGTAACCTGGCTTATTGCGGCCGTCAATAAGGTGTTGCACCACGCTTGCCGTTTTGCCCAACGACATGGCAAAGCTGTTTTTCGTTAAGCCAAACTGTTTAATAAGTTGAGCAAAGCGCTGGTCGATGGGAACGGGAACGGGGACAGCCATGGCGTTTGTACAAATGAGTACTTGTGCAAATGTATAAAAAATAGCCTTGCATCCTGCCTATCTACTCCACAAACGAAACGGGCCCCGGCGCTACTACCAAGTCTGATAGTTCGCGCCGGGGCCCGTTATAGAAGGGGTTTTGTTACTCGTACCGTAACGAATCAATTGGGTCCAACGCAGCAGCTTTGCTGGCGGGGTAATAGCCCGATGCCAGCCCTACTCCCACGCAGATAATTAGGCCTGCAATCATCCACACCCACGGCACCAAGAACGAGCCGGAGCCCACGAACTTGGCCACGCCGTTGCCGCCGAGCACACCGAGCACGATGCCCAACGTGCCACCCAACAAGCAGATTACGATGGCCTCGATGAGAAACTGCTGCCGAATCTGAACGGCCGTAGCCCCCAGTGCCTTACGGATACCAATTTCACGGGTGCGCTCCGTCACCGAAACCAGCATGATGTTCATGAGGGCGATGCTGGCGCCCAGCAGCGTGATAAACGCCATAATACTGCCGCCAACTTTCACCTTGCCCGAAATTGCGTCGAGGTCAGAAGCCAGCGACTCGCTGCTCTCCACCACGAAGCTGTCTTCCTGGCCCAGTTTGTCGTGTCGCACGGCCCGCATCACACCGGTGGCTTGGCCTATTAAGAAGTTGAGGGTGCCTTGCTCGTCGGTTGCGGTCTTGATGTCGTAGGTGAGGGCGCGCTGCCGGGGCATTTGGTTGCCGGTTTCGAGCGGCAGCAGAGCCAGGCGGTCGGCGCCGCCGCCACCCATGCTGCTCCCGCTTTTTTCGAGTAGGCCAATTATTTGGAAGCGCCGCCCTAAGGCCGACACGTATTGGCCAACCGGGCTTTGCTTGGGAAAAAGCTTCAGGCGAATCTCCTCGCCTACTATCATAACGTTGGCGCCGTTGGTGAGCTCGGCCTGCGAAAAACTGCGGCCGCTGGCCAGGTTGTACCCCTGAATCTTGAGGTAGTTTTCATCACCGGCCACCACCTGCATGTTGGGGTTGGTTTTGGTGCCGTTGGCTTTCATCTCCACGGCTCCCGCGATGAAGGCGGAAACGCCTACCTGAGCATCATCGCCCATGGCCTTTTTATATTGCTTAGCCTCCAGATAGTTAACGGGCGCGTACTGCTTGGCCTGCACGCCTCCGCGCCGCCCCCTGTTGCTGTAGCCCTTGGCGCGGATGTCGAAGGAGTTGGCCCCGAGGCTGGCAAAGGTCTCGGAAAGGGAGTTTTTCATGGCATCGATGCCGGTCAGAATGCCCACCAAGGCAAACAAGCCGATACTCAGGATAAGCGCCGTGAGGATGGTGCGCAGCAAATTGGCGCGAATGGAACGGAACGCTTCGCGGACGTTTTCGAAAGGGCTCATGGGTTGGAAAGTGGTGCGAAGCCATGGCTTCGCGGCGTTGAACGGCCGTTGAAGTGATAATTGGGGCCAAACGCGAAGCCAAAGCTTCGCGCCACCGGTTTCAAAGTTCGGCGACCGGGGCTTAACTTGAACCACCGGCGCCGCAACCCCGTTGGGTTTATGCGTTTCTTTCTCTCAAAAATCATGTTGCTCAAGCGTCTTCTCTTCTCTCTGCTAGTGGCCGTGACCGGGGTGGCGGCACCTTTGGCCGTCCGTGCCAACCACGTGTTCATCCCTATGGATAACACCCAAAAAGAGTGTTTAAAAGCTTACGGGGTTGCTTTTTGGTTGCTCCAGCGCGAAGTACCCGTCGACTGGCTGCTAAACTACCGGGGCGGTGCATTCGCGTTCGAGTCTACCGCCGGGGCCGAAAATGAGCTCGCCGTACGTGGGGTCACCTTTCAGGTAATCAGCGAGGCCCAGTATACCAGCATTCTTCAGGAAATAGCCGACCCCAACGCCAACATGGACGTGATGAAGCTGGAGAAAGTGCCCAAAATTGCGGTGTACACCCCCAAGGGCAAACAGCCCTGGGACGATGCCGTGACTATGGTGCTGGCCTACGCCGAAATTCCCTACACGCAGATTTATGACGACGAAGTGCTGGCCGGCCAGCTCCCCAAATACGACTGGCTGCACTTGCACCACGAAGATTTCACGGGCCAGTACGGCAAGTTTTATTCCTCTTACCGCAACTACCCCTGGTACCAGCAGCAGCAGCGCGATGCCGAAGCCACCGCGAAGCGCAACGGCTTTGCCAAGGTGAGCCAGATGAAAGGCTCCGTGACCGTGAAGATGCAGGAGTTCATTGCGGGCGGCGGCTTCATGTTTGCCATGTGCTCGGCTACCGACAGCTACGACATCGCCTTGGCCGGCTTGGGCGTCGACATGGTTGAAAGCATGTACGACGGCGACCCCGCCGACCCCGCGGCCCAATCCAAACTCAACTTCAACCGCAGCCTAGCCTTCGAAAACTTTCAACTGGTGCGCAACCCTTTTGAGTACGAATACTCAAACATCGATATGCAGCCCGGCGAGCGCGGCTTAGGGGAGCAAAACGACTACTTCTCGCTGTTCACCTTCTCCGCTAAGTACGACCCGGTTCCCACCATGCTGTGCCAAAACCACGAGAAAACCATCCACGGGTTTATGGGCCAAACCACGGCGTTTCGTAAGCGCCTCATCAAGTCCGATGTGGTGGTGATGGGCGACACCAAGCAAACAGGGGAGGCGCGCTACATTCACGGCACCCTCGGCAAGGGCACCTGGACTTTCTACGGCGGCCACGACCCCGAAGATTACCAGCATTTGGTTGGGGAAGACCCCACCGACTTGGCGCTCCACCCCAACTCCCCGGGCTACCGACTGATTTTGAACAACATTCTGTTTCCGGCAGCTAAGAAGAAGAAGCAGAAAACCTAAGGGTCCCGGCGGGTCTTACCTTAGCCGGCCTATTCTTAGCTCGCTCTTTTCGTGCCCACCAACTGGTTTACGACCCCTTCCCGCCTCCGCACTTTGCTTATTGGCCTAGTCGCGGGAGTGCTTTATGGCCTCTGCGCCATGGCTGTTGCAAGCAGTTCACATCGGGCAGTTTCAATTGCTTACATTTTTGTGCTTCCGGTGGTGCTTGGCGCTATTCCGGCGTTGTATTCCAGCCGCGAGCAGCTCAGCAACTACCTGTGGCACCTGGTGGCACCGTGGCTGATGACCTTTACCTTGTTCACCATAAGCTTCATTTCCGGCTTTGAGGGCCTGATATGCTTGGTTGTCATTTTTGGTCCATTTGTAATATTGGGTAGCCTGGGCGCGTTTTTCTCGCGCCGTGTCAGTCAGCGCGATGTTCCTAATAAGCCCCTCTACGTTTCGCTGATTTTCCTGCTACCGTTCATGGCCGGCTTGGTGGAGGAACAAGCTTCCGCCACCGACCAATTTTATACGGTGACTACAACGCAGGAAATTGTTGCTTCGCGCGCTGTGGTGTGGCAAAACATTCAGAGCGTGCGCCACATTCAGCCCCGCGAGATTAAACCCCATTTTGTGCATCTCATTGGCGTTCCCAGGCCCTTGGACGGCCGCTTGGATAGCGCCGGAGTGGGCGGCATCCGCCACATTCGCTGGGAGAAAGGCCTCTACTTTCAAGAACACATAACCGCCTGGAACCCCGGGCAAGGGTTTGCCTACGACATCAAAGTAAATCCGCACTCAATTCCCCCGCGCACCCTCGACGAACACGTACTCGTAGGCGGGCAGTATTTCGATGTGGTTCGGGGCAGCTACGGAATTCAGGAACTGGCCGCCGAGCGCAGCTTGGTCACCCTCACCTGCACCTATCGGGTCACTACCAACCTGAATGGCTACAGCAAACTGTGGGCTGATTTCATGCTTGACGACTTCAATAAAATGATTTTGGAAGTAATTCAATCTCGGTGCGAGCGCCTCGCACCACTGTAGGAATTTCCATTTAGTGAGCTAACGCAAAGCGGCCTCAACCCATGATTTGTGCTAATCATGGGTTGAGGCCGCTTTGCGTAGCAATATTATTTATTTTGCAATAATCACTCGTTAATGCTGAATTGTTTCCAACAAATGCATAACTTTCATGGCCGCAATCATGGCCTGGTTATAATTTATGCATATGCGCAACGTTTTATTCTTGTTAGTTTTTTGTTGTGTTTTCATCTCATTTGTACAACCAGCTAAGGCGCAGGTATATATACCACTCTCGACAGCCGATTCTTTAAAAATTATTGCCCATAAGCAGCATGTTCGGTCGGCGGCATTGCGGATAGTGGTACCATCGGTTGCGCTGGGCGTGGGCATTTTAGCCCACAGCCCCGTGTACAGCGCCAGTCTTTGCCAAGCCAAACAGGACATGCAGAGTAACACGCTAAAGCTATTCCCCAAATTTAACGCCAGGGGGCTGGATGACTATACCCGCCATGCCCCCCTCGCGGCTGCTTATGCCATGATGGCTACCGGCCACAAGGGCACGCGCACCGCGGCTGGCTTCACCATCATCTACTTGCTCGCCCATGAGCTGGACGGCACCGTGGTGAGCAATATGAAGCGCATTACGGCCGAAGCCCGGCCCAACAATGCCCGCGACCTGACTTCGTTCCCGTCGTCGCACACCTCCCAGGCATTTCTGACGGCCACGCTGCTGCATGAGCAGTACGGGCGCCAGTACCCGTGGCTAAGCGTGAGCGGCTACGCCGTGGCCGCCGCCACCGGCACCATGCGCGTGCTCGGCAATAAGCACTGGGCCACCGATGTGCTGGCCGGGGCGGCCGTTGGGTTTTTGTCGGCCGAAACGGTTTGGCACATCTACCCCGCCCTTACGAAACTAATGCCCCAGCGTGTAGCGCAAAAAATGCTGCTCGTGCCAACTTACGTGGCGGGGGGTGGCGCGGGGTTGGCCATGGCTTATCAACCCTAGCCGGCTCACCGGGATAATTAAGCAGCCGCGACGGAAAGGAGCGGCTGTTTTTTTTTGCGAAAGAGGGATTTAATCGGGGCACAATTTGGGCTTGCTGCATCATTCCAGGCCTTCTGACCGTTAGATACTTTCAAGCCGAGCTTTGAAACGTTCAAAGCAAATCTGCCTCTTTCACCCTCCCTCGCTCCGCATGGAAGACCTGCATTCATCCAACTACTCATCCACCGCTATTCTCACCGAAGAGGTCCAGACAGAAGAGCCTGTTGCTAACCCCCTGCCCCGAGCGGTGCTGCGCATGAACAACCACGTGCTGCTGGATGGCACCTGGCGTTTTGCCCACGACGATGCTGATGTAGGACTAAGTGAAGAATGGGCGATGGGCCACAATTACGAGCACACGGCCCAGTGGCCTGGCTCGGTGGAAGAGCACCTCGCCCAGGCCCGCGGCCAGCAAGGCACCGCCGCCTGGCACGACCAAGTAGTGGTGTGGTACGAGCGGGAATTCAACCTGCCCGAGTTGGATGAGCCCCAGGCCCGTTCCATGATGCAGCTCACGTTTGGGGCCTGTGGCTACGAAACCCGGGTGTGGCTGAATGGGCAGCAACTCAAAACCATTGAGGGCGAAGACGTGCATTTCGGCGAATACACCTCATTTACCTACGAGCTGGACGAAAGCAACCTGCACTTGGTAAACCGTCTCACCGTGCGCATTGCCGACACCATGGATGCCGAAACGCCCCGTGGCAAGCAGGAATCGCACGTGTACAAGCGCGGCGGCATTTGGTACCAAACCTACACCGGGGCCGTGCGCAGCGTGTGGCTGGAAGTGGTAGAGCGCAATCGCCTGCGCTCGCGTGTGGGCGTCGTCAGTATTGTAGAAGACCAGCTGGTGCGCTTCAATATGACGCTGCGCATTCACGACCCGGGCCACTACACTATTCGCCTGCAGGTATACGACCCGCAAACTCCTGACCGGACAGCTCCGCTGGCAACTTCTGACTTCCCGTTGTACCTGGAGCCCGGGCAATGGCAGCAGCGCTTGGTGCTGGAGGTACCCAGCGCCGAGCTGTGGTCGCCGGAAGCCCCGCACCGCTACCGGCTGGTTGCCCAGCTCATCGACAGCGACGGCTACGAAGCGCAGATTGAGACCCTATTTGGCCTGCGCAAGATTGAATCCCGTGGGCGCTACGTGTACCTGAACAACGAGGCGGTTTACCTCGACGGCATTCTGTACCAGCCCGGCCAGGCTACGTTTGAGGAGATGCAGCGCCACATGCACGCCATGAAGGCGCTGGGTTGCAACCTGGTGCGCGTGCACATTGCGGGGGTCGACCCGCGCATCTATAACCTGGCCGACGAGCTGGGCCTGCTGCTGTGGGTGGAAGTGCCCAGTCCGCACAGCTCCACGCCCCGCAGCCGCGAAAACCACCGCGCCGAGTTACTACGGCTCGTAACCCTGAGCGAAACCCACCCTTCCATTATCATCTGGAGCTTGTATAACGAAGACTGGGGCGCTCAGGACATTGCCACCAATCCGGAAACCCGGCAGTACATCATTGACATGTACCACTTTATGCAGATTTCGTATCCGCAATTTCTGGTGGTAGACAATGATGGCTGGCACCATATTTCCTCCCGGGGCCGGATGAAGTCGGACTTGCTAACGGCCCACCTCTACACGCCGGACCTCACCCGCTGGCAAGAGCTGCTCGACCGCCTGGTAGGCGGCGAAATGGACGGCACAGCCGCGTTTCCGCTCGTGGTAGGCGACCCGTTCTTCTACCGGCGCCAAGTGCCCCTGGTGGTTAGCGAATGGGGCGGCTTCGGCTTCCCCGATTACGGGGGACCGCAAGACGCAGAATCCCGCACGAACAGTATCCGCGCATTCAAGCAGGAACTGCGCAGCCGCCCCATTGCCGGCGATGTGTACACCCAGGCCACTAACATCGAAGACGAGCGCAACGGGCTAATCGACCCGCACACTGGCGAACTCAGCGTGCCGACCGGTTTATTAGCCTCGCGTCAGATGCAATACCTGAAATAATGCAACCTAGCTATAAAACCCTGCAGCCCTAGCGCTGGCGGGCCGATTGGGGGGCAGTTAGTGTGGCGGTGACGCACCACGCTGCCCCCATAGCTGTGTTATTAACCCGAAGCGGTGCAGCGGCTTTGGTGGGTACGGTGCTTGTTATAGAAGTCTGAGAAACGACCAGCTTGGCCATTTCCACGTGCTGGCGCGGAGCCGGAACTTTGGCCCCTACGGGCACCACAAGCTCGAATATGACTAATTGTTCCTCCTCCGCAAACATATCAATAAGACAGCTCAGTTCTTCGTGGCTTATGCTAGGATTTTTGTCAACGTGCTGCATATAAGGAAGGAGTAAAAAAAGAGTAGAGATAAAACGCAAATGTTATAAGAATTGATGACTACAATGACAGGGTAAAGATGGGGTGCAAAACTGGATTTATTGCAATTATTTAGATGAGTTCATAAAAAAGCAATATCAACGCTAGCCGAACCCGGCCAACGCTTCCGGGGTTATCTTTGCACTGCGCCATTTCCGGGCGCGCTGCTTGCAACATGACCATAACCAAAGAAGCCGTTCTCAAAGCCCTGAGCTACGTGGAAGAGCCCGACCTGGGCCAGGACCTCGTGACGCTCAATATGATTGAGAACATTGAGATTGACGGCCTGACCGTCGCGTTTACAGTAGTTCTCACCACGCCTGCCTGCCCGCTGAAGCAGCTGATTCACGATGCCTGCGAGCGCGCCATTCACACCATGGTGGACAAGAATGCGAACGTGGTAATTACCATGACTTCGCGTGTGACCACCCTGCGCAACAACCGCGGCGACCTGCTGCCCGGCGTAAAAAATATCATCGCCATTGCTTCGGGCAAGGGCGGTGTGGGCAAAAGCACGGTTACGTCCAACTTGGCGGTAGCACTAGCGGCCACCGGTGCCAAGGTGGGCTTGGTAGATGCCGACATCTCGGGCCCGAGTATGCCCGTCATGTTTGGTGTTGAGAACGAAGCTCCGCACGTCTTTCAGGGCCCAAATGGTAAAAACCTCATCCGGCCCATCGAGAAATATGGTGTGAAGCTGATGAGCATTGGCTTTCTGGCCCCGGCCGAATCGGCCATTGTGTGGCGCGGTCCTATGGCCTCGTCGGCGCTGAAGCAATTCATTACCGAAGTCGACTGGGGCGAGCTGGACTACCTGCTGCTCGACTTGCCGCCCGGTACTTCCGACATTCATCTCACGCTGGTTCAAACCGTGCCGGTGACCGGGGCTGTTATCGTGACTACGCCGCAGAAAGTGGCGCTGGCCGATGCCCAGAAAGGCCTGCAAATGTTCCGCCAGCCCCAAATCAACGTACCTGTGCTGGGCATTGTTGAAAACATGGCCTGGTTTACGCCGGCCGAGCTCCCCGACAATAAATACTTTATTTTTGGAGAAAATGGCGGCCAGCGTTTAGCTACCCAGCACGATGTGCCGCTGCTGGGCCAGTTGCCGCTGGTACAGAGCATCCGCGAAAACGGTGACCAAGGTCAGCCTGCTGTGCTGGACCCCGAGTCGGTAGTCGGCCGCCTTTTCTCTGACCTGGCCGAGGCAGTGGCCCGTCAAGTTAGTATTCGAAACAACGTGGCCCCCAAAACGGCCGTCGTGCAAATGAATCCATAATGTCTGTGGAAACGTCAACCTCCGCCCCTGTTTTCGACCATCCGCTCATGCCTCGCGTTGAGGCGGCGCTGGACACCCTGCGCCCCTACCTGGCCACCGATGGCGGCAACGTGCGCGTAGCCAACATCACGCCCGAAGGCGTGCTTCAGCTGGAATGGCAAGGCGCCTGCGGTGCCTGCCCCATGTCGACCATGACCCGGGCCGGCTTGGAAGACACGGTGAAGAAAGCCGTGCCCGAGATTACAGCGGTAGAAGCTAGGTAGTAGCATAGCTTCACGATAAATGTCCCCGCCACAAGCGTCTTCTCCTATAGGAGGACGCTTGTGGCGGGGACATTTTTTTTTAAGGCGGGGATGGAATGGTTCACTCCCTATTGTCTGTCATGCTGAGCCTGCGAAGCACCTTATTACGCCTTAACGACTTGTTCAGCGGTGATAAGGTGCTTCGCAGGCTCAGCATGACAGACTATTAGATTTACTACTAACCTACCAACTACTCTTCTTCAGCTGAAATTGCAGCAGGTCCTTCGGGCAAATTCACCAACGAGCCCAGCAGCAAGGCATTGGTGAACAGGCGGGAAGTACCGTGCCAGTAGTGTCGGAAGTTGGGGTCATCGGCAAAGAGCACTACACGGCCGGCTCCGGCCTTGCTAACTACGACCGCGGCGGAGTTGCTGATTTGCCGCAGGTTTGCCTGCGAGACATAGCCGCTAACTAAGGGCTTGGCGTTGTATTGCACCACGGTGGCGTAGGGGTTGCGGCTGGGCTTCAGAAATGTGGTGCCGTTGCGGAACACGTAGAGGCGCCGGCTTGTGAGCCCGAAGCCGATGGGGTTGGTGATGTCAATATCAGCCAGGTAGATGGAGCCGGCAATGGCGCGGGTTCCCTCCTGCTCTTGTGCCACGAAGTCGGCCCGGCGCGGGGCGGCGGGCTTGCCTTTGGCAGTAGCGGTGGTATCGGCCCAACCGGCATTGGCCGGGGTTAGCAGCTTCTCTTTTACGATGCCCTGCTTAACGGCCCATTCGGAGGCGTTTTTCAGGGTGATGAGCGTGCCGCCCTCCTGCACCCAGCGGCGCAGCTTGTCCACGGCGGCTTTGTCCAGGGAAGCGTAGTTGCCTCCAACCAGCACAATGCTGGTGTAGCGGCCCAAAGACGCCCGCCCAAAGTTGCCAACCTCAATCCGGCTCAGAGGCAACCCAAGCTGCTGGCTGGTCACAAACCAAGCCTCACCGACTTCCGAAGCATTGGTGCCTTGTCCTACTAAGATTGCGGCTTTGGTTTCGGGCACGGTGCGCACGTTGTTAGAGCCCAAATCGATGCCACTTAGGCTGAAGCCCGTGCCCACGCTGGTAAACGCAACCTGATTTTGGCGGCTCACGCGGCTTACAATTTGAAATACTGAGTCGGCTGGGAGTTGCTGAGTGGCCACCGGAATTACCAGCGTGCCATAACCAAAGTCGGTGCGGCTCTCGGCAGTGCCCGCGCTGAAGGGCTTAAAGCTGACTTTCGCCACGAGGCCGGCCCGCTGTAGCGCGGTAAGGGCGCGGGGAGCGTTGAAGTCGGACCAGGGCAAGAGGTAGGCATAGCTGCTTTGGCCACCGCGCACGGTGCCGGCCAGCGTTTTGGGAGCCTGAACCGCCGCGCCCTGCACCAGGCTGGCATTCTTTTGCTTTGATACCGCCAAGCCATAGGCGTGGGCCTGACTCCAGCCCGTGACGTCGTAAAACACGCTGTCGTGAAAGGTAGTCAGCTCTTCAAACAGCGAGTTCACTATGCGGTACTGTGGCTGATTGGTGGGCACCACGTAGGCCTTGCCCTTCTCAAAGCGTTGCTTGTCGAGGGTTACGTTCTGGCCCAGCTCGTGCACCTGAATCTTGTGCTGCAGCAGCAGCTCCAAAAACTTGTTGGTCAGCGTTTCATCCTGAGCGTTGCCGAAGACGTAGGCTTTAGTCGCAAACTTCCGCGCATCGGTCAAAGCCGAGGAGAAGAAATCGCGCTGATGGCGTAGATAAAGCTCTTTTTCCTCTACGGCCCCGCGCACGGTAGCCAGGCCCGTGGCCACGTGGTTGCGAATGGTGAAGGGAAAAGTCACCACGCCGTTGGTGCCTTCCTGGGCCAGACCGCGCGAGCTGCCTACTTCGAAAGTCACGCCCACGCCGCCCTGAAAATCCGGATAAGTCGAGCCGTAAATGGGCGAAAGATTGTCGAACTGCTCCTTGGTCCAGTACAGGGAGCCCAAGTTGTCGAGGGCTTTGGCGAAGTACTTGGCTAGGTGCACGTTTAGCACCTCGTAGGTAGCCCGCGGAATGAGGTCGTTTTCGGTGCTTAATGGTTTGGAGGGCTCGAAGTAATAGGTGCCGTTGGTGCCCATTTCGTGAAAGTCTATCATCACGTTGGGGTACCACTCGTGGAAGAAAGCCATGCGCGCGCGGCTTTCGGGCTGCGTGAGGGGCAGCCAGTCGCGGTTGAGGTCGGTGTAGAAGTGGTTGGTGCGGCCACCGGGCCAGGCCTCGGTGTGCTCCCGGTCGAGCGGGTCCGTTACGTTAGGCCACGACTTGTTTTGGTCGAACCAGTGCGAGGCGCGGTCCCGGCCGTCGGGGTTTTCCAGCGGGTCGATGGTGATGACGGATTGCTCCAGCCACTGCTGGGTTTCAGGGCTGGTAGAGGCGGTGAGGTAATAAGCCAACAAGAGGGCCGCTTCTGATGAAGAGCTTTCATTGCCGTGCACCCCAAAATTCAAACTCACCACCACGGGCAGCTTGCGGTAGTCGGGCGCCGCCAGCTTGGGGTCGACCAGCGCGCGGCGGGCCTGCTGCAGCCCCGCCAGGTTCTGCTGGTTCTGGGGTGTGGTGATGGTGGCCACCACCTGGGGCCGCTGCTCAAACGTGGTGCCGAGCACCCGCAGGCTCACGCGGTCCGACACGCGGTCCAGTTCGCGCAGGTAGGCTACTATTTGGTCGGTGCGGGTGTAGTGCGAGCCGATGGGGTACCCTAGAAATTGCTCCGGAGTGGGCACTTTGCTATCGAAGCTGTTGGCTTGGGCTGTGGGGAAATAGTAGTTGGTTTGGGCCACAGCCGGCGTGCTTAGGCTAAGGCCTAAGGCTAAGAGAGCGACTGAGTGATGCGTTTTGAACATGGGGAGTTGGTTTTTTGATTTTATTGAGGGGAGTCAGCCTAGGGAACCTCACCCCCTGACCCCTGCCGGGCACGGCCCCTCTCCCAAAAAGAGGGGCACCGGTTCTGCGCTTGTTGTAGCGTGGACTCTCCGAGTCCCGCGTAGTTAGGTTCGTGCGGGCGCGGACTCGCTGAGTCCACGCCCGCACTTCGTCAGGTGCCCCCTCTTTTTGGGAGAGGGGCCGTGCCCGGCAGGGGTCAGGGGGTGAGGTTCCCGTGTGTGAGCAAAACCATTTTAATACCCCGGGTTCTGCTCCAAGTCGCGGTCCGCAACCAGGTCATTAAAAGGAATGGGGAACAGCCAGCGGCGCTGGTCCGTGACACCGAGCACTTCGCCGGCGCGCCCACTGCGCACGAGGTCGAACCAGCGGTCGGATTCGAAGGCAAACTCGATTTTTCGCTCGTTCTCAATGGCCAGCAGCAGCTGGTCGGCGGTAGTAGCAGCGGTTGGGGACAGGCCGGCCCGGGCGCGCACCGCGTTCAGGTCGGCGATGGCGTCGGTCAGTTTACCCAGGCGGGCGCGGGCCTCGGCGCGGATTAGGTATTGCTCAGCTAGGCGCAGCACGTAGCTGGGGTCGTCGCGTTGGGCCGAGCGGCTGTAGAGGTTGCCGTATGTTACGTTGGCGCCGGCAATTACCGTGGAGGCCAGCAGGGCCGAGCGGGTGCCGCCCACGGCGGGGTCGTTCAGCTGCGCTATGGCCGCGGGCACGGGCTGGAAGTTGAACTGCCCGCCCAACGCGCTGGGAAACCAGTTGTTCCACATGGTGTTGGCGTCGGAGTTGCTGAAGGAGAGCTCAAACACCGATTCCTGGCTGAGGAAGGGCGCTGTGGAGAAAGCGCGGTAGGGCGTAACCAGCCGGTAGTTGCTGCTGGCAATCACCTGCGTGGCATAGGTTTCGGCGGGGGCCCACTGCTGGCGGTAGAGGTGCAGGCGGGCACGCAGGGCGCGGGCCGTGGCTTTCACGGCGCGGTTGCGGGTGGCGCCATCGGGCAGCAAGGTTTCGGCCTGGGTGAGGTCGGCCAGCACCTGGTCATAGGTTTGGGCGAGGGTGCTGCGGCGGAGGCCCTGCCCGTTTTCCTTGGTGCGGGTGGGTGTGAGCACCAAGGGCACGCCTCCCCAGCCGCGGCCGAGGTCGAAGTAAACCAGGGCCCGCAGGAAATGGACTTCGCCCAGGAGCTGGTTTTTCTCGGCGGCGGGCAGCAGCGGGTCGCTGATACCGGGCAGGGCCGCAATCAGGTTATTGGCGCTGTTCACGGCCTGGTACATCTGCGTCCAGGCTTCGGTGATGAGCACATTGTCGGCGCTAAGCTGGTTTTGGTCAATCTGCAAAAACTGGTTCAGCGTGCCGTTGAATCGTACGTTTTCGCCGGGCAGGAAGCCGAGCACGGGCCAATTGAGGCGGTAGTAGGCCTGCACTTGGTCGTAGGCGCCAATGGCGGCGGCGCGGGCGCTGCCGGCGTCGGTTATTGCTTTATCGGCCGGGAGCTGCTGGGCGGGCGTGGGCTCCAGCAGGTTGTCGCAGGACGTGAGGCTGAGGGAAGCCGCAGCTAGGTGCGAGGCGAAAAGCAGGCGGGTGATGGTCTGTTTCATCTTGATTGCTGGGATTAAAGTCCGACGGTGACGCCCACCTGCACGGTGCGCGGCTGGGGCACGGTGGCCCAGTCGAAGTTTTTAGTGTTGCTCACGCCGCTTTGAGAGTTCACTTCCGGGTCGAGGCCCGAGTAGGGCGTGAAGGTGAAGAGGTTGGCGGCCTGCACGTACACGCGCAGTGAGCTTAGGTGCACGCTGGCTATGGTTTCCTTGGGCAGGCTGTAGCCGAGCGTGAGGGTGCGCACGCGCAGGAAAGAGCCATCTTCCAGGTACCGGTCGCTCAGGTTCTGCACCACGCCGCCGTAGTTATTGCTCGATGCCACCGAGGTCAGGCGCGGGATGTCGGTGACATCACCGGGCTTCTGCCAGCGCTGCAGCTGCTCGCTCAGGTAGCCAATATTGCTTTGCGTGCCGCCGTGCACCAGGAAAAAGCGGTTCATGTTCATGATTTTTGCCCCCTGCTCGAAGTTGAGCGTGAAGCCAAAATCCAGGCCTTTGTAATTAACCGAGTTGGTTACGCCCCCGAAATAGTTGGGCCAGGCATTGCCCACCAGCTTGCGGTCGGCCACGGTGATGCGGCCGTCGCCGTTCACGTCTTCGTACTGGGCGTCGCCGTTTTCGCGGCTCACGCCGGTCTGCTTATACAGCCAGAACGAGTAGAGCGGGGCGCCTTCTTCCAAGCGGAAAATATCGCGCGAACCCGTGGTGATGGGGGCCGCCAGCTTTTCAATCTTGTTCACGTTGCGGGCCACGTTGAAGCTGGTGCTCCACTGCACGGCCGTGGTTTTGGGCAGCCAGTTGGCCGTGAGCTGCACCTCTATGCCTTTGTTACTCACGGCGCCGAAGTTTTCTACCACCGAGGAGAAGCCGGTTTTGCGCGGCACCGGCACGTTCAGCAGCAGGCCCGAGGTGTACTTATCGTAATAATTAAGCTCTAGCACCAAGTGGTTCTGCAGCACGGCCGCGTCGAGGCCCACGTTCCACTGCTGGGTCGATTCCCAACTCAGGTTCGGGTTGGCTAGCTGCAGCGGGGCGGTGCCCGGCAGGTCGAGGTAGTTGGCCCCGCCCTGCACCAGGCCCAAGGATGCGAAGTCACTGATGCCAGCCTGATTGCCCGTGCGGCCGATACTGCCGCGCAGCTTTAGCTCCTGGAAAATATTTAAGTCCTGAACAAAGCTTTCTTCGCCGAGGCGCCAGCCCAGGCCCACGGCCGGGAAGTAGCCCCAGCGGTTATCGGCCCCAAAGCGCGACGAAGCATCGGCCCGCACGCTCACATCGGCGGTGTAGCGTTCCTTGAAGGAGTAAGTGGCTTTGCCGAAAAACGACACCAGCCCGGCCTGCGAGCGCGACGAAGAACCCGTTTGGGTAGCGGCCGACGCTATGGTGGTCAGGTCATTACCAGGAAATTGCTGGCCCGCTAGGCTGGTCCGCTGAAAGGTGTTTTGCTGCAGCGTATTTCCCACCAGGGCTTGCAGCGAGTGGTTTTCGCCGAAGTTGACGTTGTAGTTCAGCGTCTGCTCATTGAGTAGGGTAATGTCGCGCGACAGGAACGAGGAGGCCGTGCCCCGGGGCTGCCCGGCCAGTATCAGGGTGTTGTTGAAGTTGTTCTCATACATGTCGTTGAAGTCGATGCTCCAGCTGCTGCGCAGGGTCAGGTTTTTCAGAAGCGCATACTGCCCGTACACGTTGGAGATGACGCGCGTGCCCACGGCATCGTTGTTTAGGTTATTAATGAGGGCCAAGTGGTTATCAAACGAACCGTATTTGGCGTAGCTGCCATCAGGGTTATAAATCGGCAGGTTGGTGCGCGGAAACAGGGCCGAGTTAATGACGCCCACGGGGTTGTTGTCGTTGCTGCTCACATTGCGGTGGGTGCGGGCCAGCGCCGTGCTGGTGCCGATGCGCAGCTTGTCGGTCACCGAATTATCCAGGTTCACACGCAGGCTAAAGCGGTTGAAGGCACTGGGCCGGGCGATGGATTCCTGGCTGAAATACCCCGCCCCGATGTAAAACTGCGTTTTGGCCGAGCCCCCGGCCGCCGACAGCTCGTAGCTGTGCGTTTGGGCCGTGCGGAAAACGTCGCTGAGACGGTCGTAGGTCTGCTGTTCTTCCGGTAGGCCGCGGCCACCCGCGGCAGCGGACCGGAAAGGCAGCTGAGCAGGGTTGCCGCCATCGTTCAAAAACCGCTCATTTTCCAGGGCGGCCAGCTCCGGGCCGGTCACCAGGTTGTACTGCTTCGCCGCCTTCGACAGCGCGTGATAGGTATTAAAGGTGATGCTGGTTTTGTCGCCGGCTTTACCGCGCTTGGTCGTGATGAGCACCACGCCGTTGGCGCCCCGCGAGCCATAGATGGCCGTGGCGTTGGCATCCTTCAGAATCTCAATGCTCTCAATATCCTGTGGGTTTAAGTCGGCCAGCGGGTTGGCCGATACCTGGTTGCCTAGCCCGGTGGCAATGAGGTTGGTGTTGTTGATGAACACCCCATCGACCACGTAAAGCGGATCGTTGCTGGCATTCACGGAGTTGCTGCCCCGGATGCGGATGAAGATGCCGCCACCCGGCACGCCCGAGTTGGCCGATACCTGCACGCCGGGGGCCTTGCCCTGCAAGAGCTGGTCGGGGCTGGCGGCCGGAATGTCCTTCAGCGCGTCGCCCTTCACCGAGCTGATGGCGCTGGTGAGCGTTTTGCGGTTTTGCTCGCTGTAGCCCGTCACCACCACTTCGGAAAGCTGCTGCAAATCGGGGGCGAGGTCGATGGCAAGCGGCGTGCTGCCGGCCTGCACTTCCTTTTTGGCGTAGCCCACGTAGCTGAAAATGAGTGCGGAGCCCGCCGACACGGGCAGTGTGAACTGGCCGTTGGCGTCGGTAGTGGTGCCAGCGCTGCTACCCTTGGCCATCACGGTCACACCCGGCAAAGGCGTATGACTGGAGGCGTCGGTCACGGTGCCGCTCACTTGCGGTCCGCTTTCCGACTGGGCATAACTGGTGATGGTGGCCCCTCCCCACAACAGGAAAAGGAGCACCCGCCGAAGCGTAGTTGGTTTCATCAGATTTGAAAGTTGGGGGTGGCGGGCCCACGCACCCAGTCGCTCTGGTTAGCGGCGGCGCGGCGGAGCCCAGAAGAATGAGGGAGGCATGGATGGGCCGCTGGCATTCAGCCGCTTCCCCTGCACACGAGGTAGAAGGCGACCATTGCAGCAATCCGCAGCCGGGCAGGCCTGCCGTTTGTGCACAACGGCGCCCGGCCCAAGACCGCAGATTTACCCGGAAGAGAAGTATAACCAGCGTCCGCCTTTTGGCAGACACGAACACGCTGACCCACAGCCGCAAAACGACTAAGGCAAGCGTGAGCGACCCCGCTGCTACTTAGCAGCGGCAGTCACAAGGCCGGTAAGGAAAGTAAAAGCTGACCTAGCTCAACAGCCCCGACCGGCCCGCCGCATACAGGCGGGAGCGCTCGGCGCACAACAACAACCCTGGCTGGCAGTCAGTGGGGTGGTCAATGAATTTGGGAGGGGACGATAAAAGTCCATGGCTTTTGTTTTTATATGGTCAGGACTTGGCACCGTTTCGGGGCGGGTGCCCCGTTGGTTGCCGGCGTTTCGTCGAGCCTGTCTCTCCACGCCTCTGTATAAAAACAACCCTTTGGTCGGAAGGAATTGTGGGACAAATGTAAAAGCGCATTTTCGAGAAATGCTCATTACACGCCCGAATTTTATTCAAAACCTAGAATAATCTAGTCGTTCAGCGGAAGCTGCGACAACGGCAAAAACTGGATTGATATGTCGTTTCAATCGATATTGTTCGCAGTAGTTAGAGCTTGTTTAGACTTTTTCTTAACTTGAAAAATTGCAAATTAATTTTTTATGTCCTTCTCAGGATTCTACACAATTCGCTTTCTAATTCCCCTCTTTTCCGGTCATTGGGCCTGCCGCCGGGCTGCTTATTTCCGTTCCTGCCCGGGGTCGTAGTAACAGTTCAGAATAGAATCCATGGGGGTCGAGCCAGCCGCTACGGCCTGCATGCGGGCCCGGTGCGCGGGGGGCAGCAGGCAGAGCAAGGGCTGGGGCACCTTATTGAAATGCCGAAAAACCTCCTCCAGTTGCGCGTCCCACTCGGCATGGAAATTCGGTAAATCGTCGGGCAGCACCTGAGTGCGGGCACACCCCGGCTCGAGCGCGCAGTCGAAGGGTTCGCTGGGGTTGAGGTAGCCGTAGTCATCGGTCAGCTCTTCGCCGGGCATAATGTCGCGCACGGCCAATTCGCAGTCGTAGGCAGTGCTCAGGCAGCTTGAGCGAAAGCTGTGGTTCACAAAACGGGCGTGGTCGCCACAGAGCACGTAGTCGCCGCGGTGGTCGCGGTAGCAATACTTGTTAAGAAATGCTTTTTGCAGCGGGTGCATCTTTTCCAAACTCTGCGGGGCAATAATCTGGTCCAGCGAATCGAAAACCCAGGTGATGGTGCCCTTGGGAATAAGCTTGGTGGCGACCACCCCAAAGCCGATTTCGGGGCTGATAAAGCGCAGCTCGGTATCGGGATGAATCATGCGAAATCCAGTGATAGTGGAGGCAGCAATGTTAGAAAAAACGGGCACCAAACAAAGCAGAACAGCGCACTAGCGGCCCATTGCCCTACTTTTGCCCGCACACCCCACCCCGACGCCCCATGGCCACCTCCCCCAACTCGCCTTCCCTTCGCTCCTGGATTGACATTCCGCCCGGCAACGACTTCCCCATCCAAAACCTGCCCTTTGGAGTATTCGAAACCGACGAGCGCGGCCCACGCCTGGCCGTGGCCATCGGGGGCTACGTGCTCGACCTGTATGCCGCCAGCCAGTACGGCTTTTTTGAGGACTTAACCGAGTTGGGCGATGCCCAGCCCAAGGTGTTTCGCCGCCGCTCCCTCAACGCTTTTCTGCGGCTAGGCCGTCCCGCATGGCGCGCTGTGCGCCAGCGCGTGAGCGAGCTGCTGCGCCACGACGCCCCCGAGCTGCGCGACAACGAAGAAGCCGTGCGCAGCTGCCTCTTGCGCCAAACCGAAGTGCGCATGCTCCGACCCGTGAAGCCCAGCAACTACACCGATTTTTATAGCAGCATTGAGCACGCCACCAACGTGGGCACCATGTTTCGCGACCCGGCCAATGCCTTGCTGCCCAACTGGCGTCACCTGCCCATTGGCTACCACGGCCGCACCAGCAGCATTGTGGTATCGGGCACCCCCATCAAGCGCCCCAACGGCCAGCGCAAGGCCCCCGACGAGACAGCGCCCACTTTCGGACCCAGCCGCCAACTCGATTTTGAGCTGGAAATGGCTTTTGTGGTGGGCACAGGCACCGCCCTGGGCAGTACAGTACCCATTGCCGATGCCGAAGACCACATTTTCGGCCTCTGCCTCTTCAACGACTGGAGTGCCCGCGACCTGCAAAGCTGGGAATACGTGCCCCTGGGCCCCTTCCTCGGCAAAAATTTTGGTAGCAGCATGGCCCCGTGGGTGGTCACGCTCGATGCTCTGGAGCCTTTCCGCATGGCGGGCCCCGTGCAGGAGCCCACGCCCCTGCCCTACCTGGACCACAGTGGCGAACACAACTTCAACATCAACCTGCAGGTAGCCCTTACCCCCCTCGAGGGCAGCGAAACCACCATCAGTCGTTCCAATTTCGGGCTGATGTACTGGAGCATGGCCCAGCAGCTCACCCACCACGCTTCCAACGGCTGCAACCTCGAAGCCGGCGACCTCTACGCGTCCGGTACCATCAGCGGCACTACGCCCGACTCTTTGGGCTCGATGCTGGAACTGGCCTGGCGCGGCACCCGCCCCGTGCCCTTGGCCGATGGCTCCGAGCGTAAATTCCTGCTCGACGGCGACACGGTGACCATGCGCGGCTACGCCGAAAAAGAAGGCATCCGAATTGGCTTTGGCGAAGTGAGCGGAACGATTCTGCCTGCCGAATAGCGCGCAAAGTGCCGCTAAGTTTAAAAAGGAAGTCTCGCTAAGTCAATTATGAATCGGACTTAGCGAGACTTGTTTTTATTAACTTAGCGACCCTTTGCGCTCAATGGATTCGGTCGTCCCGAACTGGCAAATTAATTATTATTTCGCCCTCGATTTTCAACAACTCCTGCAGCCGCTCATCTACTAATTTGGGGTCGCAATATTCTTTCGCTAAATCAACATAGCTCACAAAATGCGCGGCTTCCGAAACCATTAATTCATAGTAGAATTTACTCAACTCCTGGTCGGCAATATTCTGCCAGAGCAATTTAAAACGCTCGCAGCTGCGGGCCTCAATTAAGGCGGAAACTAGTAGCTGGTCCATGAGCTGGCGCTCGCGGGCACCGCCTTTGCGCACGTGAGCCAGCAGCTGCACCACGTACTCATCTTTACGGGGCCGCCCCAGCTCAAAACCGCGTTTTCGCAGCTCTAGCAGCACTCTTTCGAAGTGGCTCCACTCCTCGGCCACCAAGTCGGTGAGCTCATCAACGAGACGGGTTTTCTCCGGATAATGAATAATCATGCTGATGCCGGTGCTTGCTGCTTTCTGCTCACACCAGGCGTGGTCAACTAAAATATCTTCGATATTTTTCCCTGCAATATCTACCCAGCGCGGGTCGGTATTCAGCTTTAATTTTAGGATGGTTTTCTCTTTCATCTATTATTTTCTAATTAAAGAAATCCCACTTCAGCCCTAATACAAAACGGCGCGGATAACCGGTGTAATAAGGGGTTGTGAAATACCCATCGTACATAATTCCCTGGTTCACGTGGGCCACTTTTAAGTACACCGTCACTGCCTTTATATCGGCTGAGAAAAACACGTCTACTATCGGGTAATTCCGAATGGTGAAGTTGTCTTGCTGGTAAAATTGCTGGGTGCTGGGGTTGTAGTTAAATGCCCGATACCTGGACTGGTAATACATTTCGGCGCCGACCTGGCTAAACAGCGCTTTGCGGAATATATAGCTCTCGTAAAACACGCGCGTATTCGTTACGAGCGCAGGAATGCGAATGCCGTTTACGTCGCCGCCCTCGGTGTAAGTAGCTTCGTTGTCGAAGTTTACCCGCCCAAAGCGGACTTGGTGCCGGGCTTTTACAATAAAAAGGGTACGAGCAACATCCGCCTCCTGCACGGGTTTGGCGTCGGTGCCGTAATACACCAGATTATCGATGTTCACCCAGCTCACACTGCCCTCAAACCGCTGCTGAGTAAGGCGCCCCAGCGAGGGCAGCTTTAGGCGCAGGCGGCCGGTGAGTTGCGTGGTATTAGTATTCTCAAAGTCGCTGTCACTGCCGGGCAGGTGGTTCCATTCGTAATGGTTGCCCACAAACTGCTGCTGGGTGAGCGTGGGCGAATACGAGCTATTCAAGAACTCGCCCGAAAGCGGGCCAGTGCGGACGGATGCGCGCAACCAATATTCCGGAAAAGCAGTGTAGCGCCCAATGAATGAGTACCCTAAAATTTCGCCAGCCGTTTCTACCGCGTAAATAGTACGGTAATTAAAAGCAGCGGTGCCGCCAAAAAACACCTGGTTGAAATTGCGCCGCTCGGCCGCCTCCGTCAGGATGATATTTGGATTACCAATTACGCTTGTGGAATCGGCCCGCTTGGAGGTGAGGCTCGCGCTGCGGTCGCGGGCGTACAGGCGGTACTCCACGGCGTCGGTGCGCCCCAGTACTCCAACTGTGTTTTCGACCTGCCGAAACTCGGCCCGGTCGATACTTGCGTTTACGTTATACGCCGGCGTTTTTGAGTAAAAAACGAGCGCGCCGGGTTGCTGCAGCCCCAAGTCGGAGTAATTGTTGTATTGGCGCTTGGCGTCGAAGGTGTGGTATACGGTGAGCCCACGCCCCAGTAGGCGGTAAGTTTGGGTGAAATACACCTGGTCGCGGTCTTCAGTGTTCACGGCACTGTTTAGGTAAACCCGCTCGCGCTCGTAAGTAAACAAGTCATTGGGGGTTTCCTGGCCGGGGGCCGTCCCCACGGGCGGCACCGGCCATATTCCTCCCTGCTCGACGCCGCGGTGGCGTACATTAGTGAAGTTGAAAAGCAGGTGATACCGCTCGTTATCGGTCTGAAACCGGCTAGAAAATAACAGGTTGGAATGCTCAACCAAGCCACCACGGGGGGAGCCCGAGCCTAGGCCCAGAATTTTATTGGAGGCAATTCGCTCGTAAGCCACGCCCACGCTGAAGTTTTTACGCAGGCTCCGGCTGTAGCTGAACTCAAAAACCTGCTCGCCCGCACCGGACTGCAGCACCCGAAAAAACGAGTACGGCGACCGCGTGTCGTAGTAGGGCACGGTGGTGGGGTCGCGAGCGTACTTATCAAACACATTGCGCCCAAACCGGGCTCCGAGCTGCAAGTTGGGCCGATAAAGCAAGGGGCGCGAAGCCGTGCCCACCGCGCCTAAGTCTTGCTGAAACGTGGTGTCGTGAAACCAGAACCGCGTCTGTGGCCAGCGCGTGAGCGTGGTATCGAGGGGCGTGCCCGAGGTTGAATCGCGCAGTATTTCTGCTTCGTAAATGATGCGCGTGGTTTTCGGACCGTACAGCACCTTGGTAGAATCGTCGAGCACCTGAGCTGCGGCGCGGGGTGCGGCCATCCAGCCAACCAGCACCAGTAGTCCGACCAAAGCCCGGAGCCGCGGCCAAACCATCAAAAATCCTCGTTGCAGAGCCTTCAAACGGGTAGTATATAAACCGTGGCGCACAAAAAGCCCGGCTGAGTCAATGTAAAAATCAATTTTCTGGTACTGGCCAGTTGGGCAGAAGCTGCTGCATAGCCGCGCTACCATTGCCCAGAAACGCCACCCGCACCGGAATGGTATAGAAGGGCAAGCCCGCCCGGGCGTCCCGCAGTTCGGGGGCCAGCAAACGGGTTGCGTCCTTTTCAGTGGTAAAAATAGGCCAGCCCGGCTGCCAATGCGCTCGCAAGGCTACTAAATCGGCGGGCCGGAAGCTGTGGTGGTCGGGAAAAACGGCGTGGTGCTGAATGGCGTAACCCTGGCTTTCGAGGTACTCCTGCAGCGGGCCAGGCTGCGCAATGCCGGTGAGCAGGAGTGCTGGCAGGCGCGTGCCCCTGCCCGAGCTGCCCGCGGCCAATTGGGCGGGCCCCGCAGCGGGCTCGGCCGGCAGTGCCTGCGGCTGCCCGTAGCCGTAAGCGGAAAAAAGGATGGGCGCCGCGGAGCGGCTATAGCGCCGAATGCGCTGCGCTGCTTCGGCCTGGGAGGCGGCCGACAAGTCGGGCGGACATTTGGTGACAATGAGTACATCGGCCCGGTGCGCGCCGTGGCGGCTTTCGCGCAAGCGGCCGGCCGGCAGCACGTGGTCGGAGTAAAAAGGCCGAGCTAGCTCCGTGAGCAGCACGTTGAGCGCGGGGCGCACGGCACGGTGCTGGTAAGCATCATCGAGCACAACGACGGTGGTTTCCGGGTGAGCTTGCAGCAGCAGCTGCACTCCCAGCCGGCGAGCCTCGGCCACGGCCACCGGCACGAGCTGCGTGGCAAACTGCTGAAAGTAGTACCACGGCTCATCGCCCACCGTTGCGGCCGAATCGGTGGGGCCAGCCAGCCGCGGGCCGCGGGTGCTGCGGCCGTAGCCCCTGCTCAATATGGCCGGCCGCTGCCCCTGGCGGAGCAGCTCTTCCACCAACCAGGCTACGTGCGGGGTTTTGCCAGTGCCGCCCACCCGCAGGTTTCCCACGTTGAGCAGCGGCACAGCGAAGGCTTCGGACCGCTTCCACCCAACGTCATAAAGCCAGTTGCGAACAGCCAACACTGCCGCATAGAGCCAGGAAAAGGGCAACAATAAGAAAGCCAAAACGGACTGCATACGGGGCAAAGAGCCAAGGCAAGGGCCCGTAAAAGTACGCCTCAGGCTGGGCCGGCTACGCAAAAGCCATGGCTACCAAACGCTGGCGAGACGCTGCGGCTTCCCATAGGCACTAAAAAAAGGGCAGCCCGGTCGGGGCTGCCCTTCTTCAGGCTAACACAGCTAAGCTTAGTTAAACAGTGCCGCGGGGTTGGCGGCGAAGTTCTTGGCAATGGCCTTCACTGTAGCTGCATCCAGCGGTTCGTCAAAAGCTTCGGCACCTGCCGTGGCCGAGCCACCCGTGGGCGTCAGGCCCTGCACGTTCACACTGGGCGCTCCTTGCGCGGTGTTGTTTTCAGCCGGAAAAGCCGCTGATGGCGTAGCGCCGGTGGCGGGGTTGCCCGCCAGGTATGGGCCTACCGAAGCCGGCGCGTTGGGCACGCCGTTGTTGGGCAGCGGCGTGGCCGTCGTTTCATCGGGCGTAATCCAGCTTTTGGGAGCCGTCACGCTTTGCACGCCGCCGCGCAAAAAAGAGCGGATGCGCGAAGAGTGCCGGGCCTCTACCGAGTGAATGTTGAGGGCCACTTCCAGCAGGTCTTTGGTGGTGCTCGTGTTTAAGTTGGGGGCGCCGCCTTTGTAGGCCCGCACGCCGGTGTCCACAAAGTTTTTGGCTACCAGCAGGAATTCGCCCGTGTTGGTGAAGGTGTTGCCCAGTGAGGGGAAAAGCGCAGCCCGCCGGCCGCCCTGCGAACCCGTGTAGTCAAAGCCGGCGCGGGTGGGGTCGGCAATGGCGGCGGTGCCTAGCGCCCCGCGCAGGGTATTGATGTGCAAGTTTTCGTCGTTGAGAATAATCTCAAACGCCCGGGTTTGCTCAGCGTTGAGGATGTTCGACGCCAGCACCGTTTGGTAGAAATACTTTTCGAGGTACTCCAGCTGCAGGGCCAAGTTTAGGGTTTCAACCACCAGCGGAGGCAAGGTGGCGGTTTGGCCGTAGGCTTTGGTAAATAAGGTGCTCATGGCCAAGGGCAGGGCACTGGCGGTTACTTTCTTGCCGAAGCCCAGAAAGTTGCGGAACGCCGCGCGGCGCGAATCGAACCGGTCGTATACTTCGGGGTCGACTTTGGCGATGTCGTCGACTAATTGAAAAAAATCCATGATATAGCGGGGAGTAGAAGTTAGGAGAAAAACCGGCGGCAGCCCTATACGAAGCTGTTTGCGCTGAGCTTAGAGCCGGCGGCCAGGAAATTATTGGCGGTTTCGAGCACGACTTGCGGGCGCTTCGAACGCTCGGTGCCGCGCGCGTTTGGACCGCTGATTTCCACCACGTCGTCGGCCACAAACGTGTTAGGCGTGAGCAACTCCCGAATGAGGGCGGCGTGCCGGGCTTCTACCGACACGATTTTGCCGGCCAGCACGAGGTTGTCGTTGCTGCTGATGAAGCGTCCTGCTCCGTTGTAGGCGGCTACGCCCAAGTCTTCAAATGCCTTGGCGGCGTCGAGCACGCCCATGCGGGTAGCTCCCGTAGCAGCGGCACGCAAGTTAAAATCGATGCTGCTAAAATCTACCTCCAATTGCTTGATAGCTGCACTACCCAAAGCCGCCTTAAAAAACTCACGGTGAATGACTTCGTGGTCGCGCAGGTCGGTGAGAATGGCTTTTTCAGCCGCCGAAGCGGTGGCGAAGTATGAGCCCGCGCCGCCGGCCACCACCTGCGTGTAAAAGGCGGCTTCCAACTGCTCCAGCGCGTAGGCGTAGTTCAGGATGCCGGTGTCGCCCGAGCCCACGTCGAGGCGGTTGGCGTTGGGGTCAATTTCGGGGTCGTCGTTGTCGCACCCCGCCAGCATGAGGCCCCCAAGGGCGAGGCCAGTGCCCGTGTAGCGCAAAAACGAGCGCCGTGCCACCGGTTTGGTGAGCAAGCGTGCGGGTGCGTCCGCTTCGGCCAGCGGAGCAGTTAGTTGGTTTTTCATAAAAAGTGGAAAGGGATTAAAAGGGTAGATAACCTCCTCCCCTTACGCTGGCTTTCAACTCATCGCTTTGGCTCTGGCCCGATTTGAGTATTAACCCGCACGCAATTAAGTAATAACCCTTACGTCCTAATTTTGAGACACATAGCACAAGCTCAACTGTAAAAACTTTAGCAAGTTGAGCCTGTTCTGGCTTGTTCAGTAAGCGGCATTTGGTCACTGGAGACAAGTCGTCGCCCGGCGGCGTCGGGCACCTCAGAACGCTGGTTGAACTAGGAATATCTGAGCCCTATGGAAAGCTGTGTTCCGTTTTTAACTTGACGGAGTCTATTCATCTCACACCATCGGCACGGCCGCAGCCTTTAGTCCGCCGCTCCGCCACCTGCGTATGGGGCCAGGTGCGGTGGCTATTGTTGTGCTGCCGTTGGTTGCGGCTTCGCGACAGCCTCATCCACCCAGTCGCTATTATAAATTGATGCCCGACCTCGCCCAACAGCTATTTCGCTTTCTCACCACCTTCCCCCTGCCCGCAAACCTACCCGAAGGAGTGGAGGCGCTAAGCCCATTCCGCGAACCAGCAGTGCAGGAGCTATTCGAGCAGTTTGGCAAAAAATTCTACGCCGATAACGCCCCTCGCGTAACCTTGCTGGGCATCAACCCCGGCCGGCTGGGTATGGGCCGCACCGGCGTGGCCTTCACCGACCCCGCTGCGCTCACTGAGTTCTGTGGCATCCCGCACGACTTGCCCCGACAGCGGCCCGAGCTGTCGACTCAGTTCGTTTACCGCGTAGTGACCGCGCTGGGCGGCCCGGAAATGTTTTACCAGCATTTCTACCTGAGTTCGATATACCCCCTGGTTTTGCTGAAGCAAGGGCTGAACTACAACTATTACGACTCCACAGCCCTCACCAAAGCCCTTTGGCCCGACATGCAGCTTTCCCTAAAGCTACAGGTAGCAGAGCTCGGCTTGCGCACTGACGTAGCCGTGAGCCTAGGAAAACGCAACGGCACTTACCTAAAGCGGTTGAACGACGAGTTGGGCCTTTTCGACCGCATCATCGTGCTCGACCATCCGCGCTACCTCATGCAATATCGCCGTGCTCATTTGGAAGCCAATGTGGCCCGGTACGTCGCCGAGCTTGGCAGTCTTTTGCCCTTTATCAATTAACCTTTAGCTCTTTACATCGACTGGCAGACCCGTCGCATCCTGTCTTCCTGATGCCTTAGCCCTAATTCCGCAATCCATCGGTTGTCCTCCTGTTAAATGATAAATGTTAATTGTTAAATGAAAAGCCCCACCGTTCAAGATTTGGCCCGCTTGCTGGAAGCCGCCGCCCCCCTCGCTTACCAGGAAAGCTATGACAACGCCGGCCTGCAATGCGGTGACCCCCAAGCCGAAATAAAAGGCGTGCTCATTGCGCTCGACTGCACGCCCGCGGTAGTTGCCGAAGCGCTGGCCCGTGGCTGCAATGTGGTAGTGTGCCACCACCCGGTCATTTTTCGACCCCTCAAGCGGCTCACCGGCGCCAATGAAGTCGAGCAAACCATCATCGCGGCACTCAAAAACGACGTGGCCATCTACGCCGCCCATACCAACCTCGACAACGTGCGCGGCGGCGTAAACGACAAATTAGCCGAGAAGCTGGGCCTCCTCAATACGCACGTGCTGGCTCCGCAAAGCGGCACCCTGGCCCGGCTAATCACCTACGTGCCCCACCGCCCCGAAGACCAGCAGGCCGACGTAGCCGGCCGCGTGCTGGCCGCCCTCTATGCGGCCGGGGCCGGCCAGGTTGGGCAATATTCGGAGTGCAGCTTTCGGGCCGAAGGCACCGGGACCTTCACGCCCGGCGCCGGCACCACCCCAGCCATTGGCACCCAAAACCTGCCCGAAACCGTGCCCGAGCTGCGCATAGAAGTGCTGCTGCCCCTGCACCGGCAAGCGGCCGTGCTGCGGGCGCTGCGCACGGCGCATCCCTATGAAGAAGTCGCTTACGAATTGATTAAGCTAGAAAACACCTACCAAGATGTTGGGGCGGGTATGGTGGGCGAACTCCCCGCTCCCATGCCGCCCGCCGCGTTCCGAGCCATGCTAAAACAGCAGCTACTGGTACCCGTGGTAAAGCACACGCCCTTTGAGGAGGACATAAAAACCGTAGCCATCTGCGGCGGTGCGGGCGCCTTTCTTATTGGGGCCGCGCGGGCGGCCGGGGCCGATGCCTACGTGACCGGCGACGTGAAGTACCACGAGTTTTTTGGGGCGGAAGGCCGACTCATGCTCTGCGATGTGGGCCATTTTGAGAGCGAGCAGTTCACCTACGAGGTGTTCAGGGATTTGCTAACGGCCGGATTTGGACGTACTTTTGCGGTCTTAATCGCTGAAACCCCTACGAACCCCGTTCAATATGACTGCTAATAGTGCCGCCGTGGCTCACGCCGACGTTCCCGTAGCCGCCAAGCTCGAAGCCCTGCTCACCTTGCAGCACCTCGACTCGCAGCTCGATGAAATCCGGCGCGTTCGTGGCGATTTGCCCGAAGAAGTGCAGGACCTGGAAGATGAAATTGCTGGCTATGAAGTTCGTGTCAAGAAGTTTGACGAAGAAATTCAGGGCCTGAACGACTTCATCAAGAGCCGCAAGCAAGCCAGCAAGGACGCCGAGTCGCTCATCAAGAAGTACGACGAGCAGCAGCAGAACGTCCGCAACAACCGCGAGTTCGAAGCCATTGCCAAGGAAATTGAATTGCAGCGTCTGGAAATCCAGATTGCCGACAAGAAAATCAAAGAGGCCCAGTATCAGATTGACGTGAAAAACGCCGAAATCAGCGGTACTAAGTCGAAGCTGGACGAGCGTCGCAAAGACCTCGACAACAAGAAGAGCGAGCTCGAAACCATCGTTTCTGAAAACGAGGAAGAAGAGCGCGGCATCATGACCCAGCGCGAAGAAGCCACCAAGCCAGTGGAAGAACGCCTGCTGACGGCCTACACTCGCATCCGCGGCAACGTGCGCAACGGCCTGGCCGTGGTGCTGGTGCGGCGCGACGCCTGCGGCGGCTGCTTCAACACGGTGCCCCCACAGCGCCAGGCCGACATCATCTCCCACAAGAAAATCATCGTGTGCGAGCACTGCGGCCGGATTTTGGCCGACGTGGAAGCCCGCGCCGTCTAAGCAAGGCTTTTGGCTAGTCCAAACCCCAGGCTTACCGATTGAAATCGTGAAAAAGGAACGACCCGGTGTCGTTCCTTTTTTTGTTGAATAGCTAATTGCAATTGTGGCTGAAACTGCAGCACGCACGCCTTCTCTTAAGCGGACGCCGGCCCTTGGGCGCTGGCAGCGGGCCATGCTATGTGCAGGTGGTTTATTGGCTATGTCGGCCTTTGCTCCTCCCGCGCCTCTCCAGGGGGTCATTCAGCCGGAGCAAGTGGCTATTGCCGAGGCCAGCGGCACCCAGCTAACGGCTGCCAGCCGCCGGGCCTACGCCGAAGTAATGAAGCTGCGCCTAGGTGCAGCGCGCGAATTGCTTCGTGCGGAACTAGCCGCCACTCCCGCGGCCCCCTCGCCCGTGCTGGTGGCCAACTGCGCCGATTTCGCAGAGCTCATGATTACGCAGGATGCCAGCCGCTACACGGCCCTAACCAATGCCCAGGATGCCCGCCTATCGGCCCTGAGCCGGGCCCCGGCCAGTGCCATGCGCGACTACGCCCGGGCCGAAATCACCCTGCAACTGGGCCTAAGCCAGCTGATTTTCCGCCACTTGGTAGCGGGTGGGTTTCACTTGCGTAGCGGGTTTCATCAGATGCAGGCGGTAGTTAAGCGGTATCCGTCGTTTGCGCCAGCTCGCAAGACCTTGGGCATATGTCAGTTTGCGGTGGGCTCCTTGCCGGAAGGCTACCACTGGCTCCTAACCCTGCTGGGCCTGAGCGCTGATGTGGGCGTGGGGTTGAAAAACCTCACGCTGGCAGCTTCTCAGCCCAACGACTTTCAAACCGAAAGCCTGATTTACCTCACCTTAATTCGGGAGAGCTACTACAAAAAGCCGGAAGAGGCCCTGCGCTTGGTTGAGCGCCTGCACACGCAACAGCCCGACAACCTGCTGTTTGCTTACTTACTAATCAGCGTACAAAAGCGGCAGCGCCACGGCGAGGCGGCCCTGGCGGCCTACCGCAGCCGCCCCACCGGCGCCGACTACCTGCCAGTGGCCCACCTGCACCACATGGCAGCCGATTTGCTGCTTTATAAAGGTGACTACACCAATTCGGAGCGAGAAAACCTGACCTTTTTGCGCGAGAACAAGGGCCAGCATTACCGCAAAGACGCCGCCTTTAAACTGTATCTGGCGGCTTGGCTGAGCGGGCAGCCTGCCGCCACGCTGGCCCGGTACCGCGAGCAAATCAACCAGCCCGGCCCCACCGATGTAGAGGAAGACAACTACGCCCAACACTACTACCACCAGGCCCAGGCCCTGCACCCCCTCCTGACCCGCGCCCGCCTGCAAATTGACGGGGGCTACAACCGGGCGGCCCTGGCCACGCTCCGCAGCTTCCAGCCAACCCCGGCCACCCTCCTGCGCGACCGGATTGAAGAGCCCTACCGCCGGGCCCGCGCCTACCAAGGCTTGGGCGTGCTTGACTCTGCCAAGCTCGCCTATGAACGCACGCTGGCCGTGTCGGGCGATGCCGCGCCGTATTATTTTGCTCCGCAAGCCGCCTTGCAGCTGGGTTACATGGCCCAGGAAGCGAGAAACCCTGCGCTGGCCCGCATCTATTTTCAGAAAGCGTTGCGCTACCCCTGGCACGAGTATAAGAACAGCACCGATGCCAAAGCCAATCTCGCCCTGCGGGAGCTGAAATAAGAGTTTCGCACTGCTGACTGTTTACCAGTGTATCTGTCTTTTCACTTATTGCCAGTGTCTGTTTCCTCTTCTGCTTCTGCCTGCCTCCGATTTCCGCTAGCTGAATTACCGGGTGATTTTCGCGCCCGGGCCTTAAGCTGGGCAGCAGGGTTTCCTTATTGCGCCTATTTCGAGCCTAACGGCCTGGCTTACCCGCATAGCCCTTTCGAACGAATTTTAGCAGTAGCTCCGGCTACGGCGGCAACCCTTAATGCCCTCGCCGACCTGAGCCAGCTGCACAGCCAAACAGCCGAAGCAGGGATGCATTGCGTCTTTATTAGCTACGATATAAAAAACGACATTGAGGCGCTTACCAGTGAGAACTTCGATGGATTTAACTGGCCTAAGCTTCACTTTTTCAAGCCGAGCACTTGGCTCTGCTGGCGCGCTGATGATGTAGAAATACATGGGCAGACGTTGGGGGTGATGGAGCAGATTCTAATGCACGCATTGCAAGCCGCTCCTGCACCGGTAGTACCCACCCTGCGCCCCCGACTGGCTAAAGCCGATTACTTGCTGGCCGTGGAAGCCATTCGGGAAGACATTCTAAACGGGGAAGTGTACGAACTCAATTTGTGCCAAGAGTTTTTTGCCGAAAACGTAGAATTGGCCCCGGCCGATGTTTTCTGGCGCCTCATGGAGGCCTCGCCCGCGCCGTTTGCGGGCTTTGTCCGCTGGCACGACCACTACCTGCTTTGTGCCTCACCCGAACGGTTTTTATCGCGTCACGGCTCCCAAATTATTTCCCAGCCCATCAAAGGCACCATTCGCCGAGGTGCCACCCCAGCCGAAGACGAGCAGCAGCGCCAAACCCTGCTGCACGATGAAAAGGAGCGCGCCGAAAACCTGATGATAGTAGATTTGGTCCGCAACGACCTCGCTCGCGTGGCCGAGACAGGCACCGTACGCGTGCCCGAGCTTTTTGGCCTCTACCCCTTCCGACACCTCTGGCAAATGATTTCAACGGTCGCCGCTGACCTCGCCCCCGACACCCGCCTGGAAGATGTGCTCCGCGCCACTTTCCCAATGGGCTCGATGACCGGTGCGCCAAAAATTCGCGCTATGCAACTCATCGAGCAGTATGAAAGCAGCCGGCGCGGCCTCTACAGCGGCAGCATCGGTTATGTGTGGCCCAACGGCGACTTCGACTTCAACGTGGTCATTCGCAGCCTGCAGTACCGTCGCGATACCGGCTACCTCAGCTTCCAAGTAGGCTCCGCCATCACCTTCGACTCCGACCCCGAGCGAGAATACGATGAGTGCTTGCTTAAAGCAAAGGCCCTGTTAGAGGTATTAGGAACCAGCATTGCCGAAAGTTGAACGAAAACTCCCATCCTTTTTTAAGGAGGGGATGTTCGAGCCGCAGGCTCGGACGGGGGTGGTTGCACTCGTTGAAACGAAGGTTGGCGTAGCTAACGACATCCGAATGTCTTGTGGTAGAATCGTTCGGATGTCGTTCAACGACTTCAACCACCCCAGCAGCCGCTTCGCGGCTGCGTCCTCTCCTCATCTGAGGAGGGGAGTTTGCCTCGCTACTCCCCGAAGCCGCTCTGCCATTCTGTCATTTTAGCTTAGTCTAACCTATCTTTGTGTTCCGCCGAAACGCGCTTCTATTATGTCCCAAGCCCTGTTAACCCTTGATTTTTTAGATAAAGAGACGCCTACTCCCGAGGCTACGCCGGGTGGCGAGATGCGCGTGAGTGCGGCTACCCGCACCGGGCGTCAGCGCAAGCTCTACATCGAGAGCTACGGCTGTCAGATGAATTTCTCGGACTCGGAAATCGTGTCGAGCATACTATTCAACGAGGGTTTTGATACCACCGACGACCTGGCCAGCGCCGACCTGGTGTTGCTCAACACCTGCTCCATCCGGGAAAAAGCCGAGCAGACGGTGCGCATGCGCCTCTCGCAAATCAACTCGCACAAAAAGCGCAACCCCGGCCTGCTGGTGGGCGTGCTCGGCTGCATGGCCGAGCGCCTGAAAAGCAAGTTTTTGGAAGAAGAGAAAATTGTTGACCTCGTGGTAGGCCCCGATGCTTACCGCGACCTCCCCCAACTCATCAGCCAGGTAGACGGCGGCCAGAAGGGTGTGAACGTGCTGCTCAGCCGCGAAGAAACCTACGCCGACATCACGCCGGTGCGCCTGAACTCCAACGGTGTGTCGGCCTTCATCAGCATCATGCGCGGCTGCGACAACATGTGCTCGTTCTGCGTGGTGCCCTTCACCCGCGGTCGCGAGCGCAGCCGCGACGCCCACAGCATTTTGCGTGAAGCCGCCGACCTGGTCGCGGCCGGCTACAAGGAAGTGACCCTGCTGGGTCAGAACGTGGACAGCTACAAGTGGGCTTCGGCTGATGGCACCGAGCACGTCAACTTCGCGCACCTCCTGGAAAAAGTGGCCCTTGTGAGCCCCGACCTGCGCGTGCGCTTCTCCACCTCGCACCCCAAAGACATCACCGACGAAGTGCTCCACACCATGGCACGCTACGACAACATCTGTAAGTTCATCCACCTGCCCGCCCAAAGTGGCAACTCGCGCGTGCTGGCCCTCATGAACCGCACCTACGACCGGCCCTGGTACGAGGAACGGGTGCTAGCCATCCGCCGCATTCTGGGCGATGATTGTGCCATCAGCTCCGACATGATTTCGGGCTTCTGCACCGAGACCGAGGAGGAACACCAGGATACCCTGAGCCTGATGCAGTTTGTGAAGTACGACATGGCGTACATGTTCTTCTACTCGGAGCGCCCCGGCACACTAGCCGCGCGCAAGCTAACCGACGACATTCCGCTGGAAGTGAAAAAGCGCCGCCTGCAGGAAATCATTGACCTGCAGCAGATTCACAGCGCCGAGCGCAACCAACGCGGCGTAGGTCGCGTGCACCAAGTATTGGTTGAGAACTTTTCGAAGCGCTCAAAAGAGCATTTGAGTGGCCGTAACAGCCAGAACCAGGTTGTCATTTTCCCAAAGCAAAACTTCAAGAAAGGCGACTACGTGAATGTGTTAGTGCACAGCGCTACCGCTAGCACCATGCTGGGCGAGGCTGTTTGAGCAGCTATGGCTAAGCGGAAGGTTCAGAAGACGATTTGGAACAGAGAAAAGCCGAAGAAAAAGCCTCCTCCCTTTTTTTCATTGTCCTCTTATTTAGCGATTGCTGGCTTCATTGGATGTTTGATTTACATTGGCTACCGTGAAGAATTACTTGCTTCAACCACTAAGTTCACCAAAGCAGTAATCAAATCACCTTATAGACGCAGGTATTGGGAGTATGAGTTTCGTATAAAAGGAATAACCTACTCTGGTGTGAGTACGGAGAGCGTTCACCATATAGGAGACACAATTACTGTTAAGTACGTACCCGATTATCCACAATTTAATCGGCAGATATACCCAGATTAAGCCCACCCGTTAAAGCCTACACTGCAGCCTTGACTACGCAAGAAATTCAATCAATTAAACTCCGGTTTGGCATCATCGGCAATGCGCCGGCGCTGAACTACGCCATTCAGGTGGCCGCGCAAGTCGCGCCGACTGACATGACGGTGCTCATCACCGGCGAAAGCGGGTCGGGCAAGGAGTCGTTTTCCAAGATTATCCACGCCTTGTCGCCTCGCAAGCACGGGCAGTTCATTGCCATCAACTGCGGCGCGATTCCGGAAGGCACCATCGATTCGGAGTTGTTTGGTCATGAAAAAGGCTCGTTCACGGGCGCCAACGAAGCCCGCAAGGGCTACTTTGAGGTGACCAACGGCGGCACCATTTTTTTGGACGAAATCGGTGAGATGCCGCTGGGCACCCAGGCCCGCCTGCTGCGCGTGCTGGAGAACGGTGAGTTCATCCGGGTGGGCAGCAGCAAGGTGCAGAAAACCGACGTGCGCGTGGTAGCTGCCACCAACGTAAACCTGCTTGACCGTGTGCAGGCTGGCACCTTCCGCGAAGACCTGTACTACCGCCTCAACACGGTGCCCATCACGGTGCCGCCCCTGCGCGACCGCGGCGAGGACATTTACCTGCTATTTCGCAAGTTTGCTTCCGATTCGGCCGAGCGGTACCGCACCCGGCCCATCACCCTGCTGCCCGACGCGGTGCAGGCGCTCACGCGCTTCCGCTTCCCCGGCAACATCCGCCAGCTCAAGAACATTGCCGAGCAGATATCGGTGCTCGAAACCGAGCGCGAGCTCGACGCCCGCCGCCTCGCCCCCTACCTGCCGCAGGACCAGGTGAGCCGCCTGCCCATGCTGCTGGGCCAGGGTGCCCCCGATACCGCCACCGCCGGCTACTCGGAACGCGACCTGCTCTACAAAATCCTGTTCGACATGCGCCGCGACATGACGGACCTGAAGAAAATGGTATTGGAGCTGGCCACCGGCCAGCGGCCGCACGAAGCCCAGGAACTGCTGCGCCAAAACAGCCACCTCTTCAACAATACTGCGCCCTCCAGCACGTTTGAAGGTGGCCAAGCGTCCGAATACTTCCTGCCTGCCGCGCCCAGCTCTTATAAAAGCGAGCCTGCGTCAGAATACGACGATGAAGAGGCTCCCGTGGAAGACATCCCGCACGAAACCGAAGAAGAAACGCTTTCGCTGGATGTGAAGGAACGGGAAATGATTCTGAAGGCGTTGAAAAAGCACAATAACAAGCGCAAGTACGCCGCGCACGACCTGGGCATTTCGGAACGCACGCTGTACCGTAAACTAAAGCAATATGACTTGGAGCAGGTTTAAATTAGATGATAGCTGTAAGCTGTTAGCTGTCAGCTTTTTAAGCATATTTGGCAGGAAAGCCATCAGCTACCAGCTAATGGCCATCAGCCTATTGATGAGTGGCTGCGGCATTTACTCGTTCAATGGCACCAACATTGACCCCTCTATCCGCACCATCTCCATTGGCACCATTCAGAACAACTCGCCCCAAGGGCCGGCGTTTCTAACGCAGCGGTTTACGGAAGATTTAAAGGATTACTTCCAGCAGAATACCAATCTGAAAATGGTGCCACGCGACGGCGACCTGCAATTTGAGGGTAATATCGTGGCTTACGATTTTGCGCCCGCCGCCATCCAGCAAGTGAACGGTGTGGACCAAGCGGGCTCCAACCGCCTGACCATTCAAGTCAGCATCCGGTTCACTAATACCAAGGACGACAAGCAAAGCTTCGAACAGCTCTTCCAGAACTTCGATGACTTCCCGGGCAGTCGCAACATCGCTACTATCAACAGCGACCCCAATGCGGTGCGCACCACCACCACCAAAATCATAACCGACATTTTTAATAAGTCAGTGGCTAACTGGTAACGGCCGAATCAGTTGCGGGCTAATTTGGGCGAAATTCGGCCGGGAAATCGCTGGTTTTTTAAATAAACTCAGCCGTTGCTGCGGGCACAATTGCGTAAATTAGCGTAATGTTGCGCCCCGTTAATCCGTTCGCAGCGCAGGTTTTAGGGAATTAATTCTAAAGCTGCTCCTCTTTAAAGCCGTCTTTTCTCCCGTGACTCGCGCCACGCTTCTGCATGTTTTGGACCACACCTCGGCCATTGGCCCGGCCGAAGTGCGCGAGTTGGAACAATTGGCCCAAGCCTTCCCGTATTGCCAAACGGCGCACCTGCTGCTAGCCAAAGCTGCCCACGACCAAGGCACCATGTTGGCCGGCCAGCGCCTGCGCCGGGCCGCCACCTACGCCGCCGACCGCACCCTGCTGCGTCGCCTCATCGAGCACGTCGAGCCCGCAACAGCCCCGGAAGAGCCCTTCATTGAGCAAGCTCCTGTTGAAGTAGTGCCAGCCGTGCTGGCAACGCCTTCGCCCCTCCTGCTTGTCGATACCGAGATGGAAGTGCCTGTAGCAGCGGCAGCCCCCATCCCCCAAGAAGGCTCTTCGGAAACTACCACTGTGCACTCCGAGCCCGAGCCCGAGAGCGCAGTTTCGCTGCCCATCGTCGAGGTTATCCCAGCAACGCCCCTGCCCATAGAAGAGGCAGCACCAGTTCAGGAACAAGCACCGGCCAGCCCGCCTGTGCTTGATGAAACCGCTCCTCCTGCTCCGCTGATACAAGAGCCGCAGGCCGAGGAGCCGCCAGTTGAGGAGTCGTTGGTTGAAGAATTGCCGACCCAAGAGCCGCCCGTAGACGAGCCGCTAATAGAAGAATTACCAATAGTTGAACCACCGATAGAACAACCGCAAGCGGAATTAGCGCCAAGCCCTTCGGAAACTGATGTGGCCCTGCTGCTTGAGGTTGAGGGTATTGATATCCCAGCAATCGAGGGCGAGTCTAATGTTTTTCCGGAAGACCAGGAGGTAATTGAATTAGAGCCTGAAGCAGAGGAGGACTTATTGCCAGCGCAGGCACCGGCCGTGCGCCCGCCTGTAGAGGTCGGAGAAGCTCGGTTTGAGTTTGGCTTGGCTGAGCCTCCTCCGCCCGCCGTGCCAACCTATGAGTTGCCCGGCCTGGTTGATGAATGGGCTGCTTCGGCGGTTACCCGCAGCTTAGGTAGCCTGGACCCGCTGCCGGAAGTTTCGGCCCTTTATGGCACGAGCTCTGCCACCGACCCGGTTTTCACGCCGGCGGCCTTCACCGGCGACGACGCCATCGGTTATGCTTTCGGCGAAAGCAGCCGGCTGGGCTTTTCCATGCAGTTGCTTGACCTGCTCACCAATAAAGCCGAAGCGGCAGATGCGGCTGCTACGCAAGCGGCTGTAGCCCAGCCACCAGCCACGCCCCTGCCCCCGGCCGGCGCCTTTTTTGAGCCCGACCCGCTGCTGCTCAACCACTGGGCCACGCACTGCCCGCCGCCACCGGCGGTGCCTTCGTCGCTCGACCTTATCAATAACTTCCTGCGTCGCCAACCCCGCCTCACGCGGCCGGCTATGCTGCCGCCGCCCTCCGGTGTGCAAGCCGACCTCAGCATGCGCAGCACCCGCGCCGAATCCGATTTGGCCTCCGAAAGCCTGGCGCGCATCTTCGTCCGACAGGGCAAAACTGCCCGAGCCATTGAGATTTATGAGAAGCTAATGGTGAAACAGCCGGAAAAAATGGCGTACTTTGCGGCCCAAATACAATCTTTGCAACCCCCGGCGTAATTCGCCTTTCAGTTTCTTTTGTTCCTCATGTACACTGCTATCATCGTTCTAATTCTTCTCGTGTGCTTTTTGCTGGCCCTGGTGGTGCTGGCCCAAAACCCCAAGGGTGGCGGACTCTCCAGCCAGTTCAGCGCCGGTGGCGCCGCCAGCATGATGGGCGTGAAGCGGACCGGCGATTTGCTGGAGAAACTGACCTGGGGCTTCGCCATTGGCTTGGTGGTGCTGTCGCTCGGCACGCACATGCTCAATACTAACACGGGTGGTCCCACTCGCAGCGTCAACCAGCAACGTGCCTTGGAGACCCGCCTGCCCGCGCCTGCTCCCGCACCAGGAACTGCCGCCCCGGGCACTTCGGCACCGGCTCCCGGCGCAGCAGCCCCCGGTGGTGCTAGCGCCCCTGCTGGCGCTGCTCCGGCCCCCGGTGGTGCTCCGGCTACCAATCCGGACCAGCCCAACTCCAGCACGACCCCTAGCGGCAACAAATAATAAACGCAACGCGCATTTTACTTAAGTACCGTTAAAGCCGGTGGCTCCTTACAGGGCCACCGGCTTTTTTCGTTGTTGCGCGGTTCATGAAGTCTTTTACCCTGCTAAGTACCCATATCAACAGCCATTTACCAATAGGTCGTCATGCCGAGTGGAGCCGAGGCATCTCGCTCGAATCGTTGGAGTAAGATGGATTACTGACGCACGCGAGATGCCTCGGCTCCGCTCGGCATGACGAGCTATTGGATAAGATTTTACAGTTCAGCTGCCGCTGCTTCGCTGACGCACGGGCCACTGCCATCGGCCAACTCTGCCACGCTTTAGTTCCAAAACTGCCCATTTTGTCAGGTTTATGGGGCTGGCACGGGAAGTGTCACTGGGGCGTACACCCTGATTTTTCATCCAATTCAATCCAAACACACACAGAATGGCACTTAGCATGAAACCGCTGGCCGACCGCGTCATTGTTCGCGCCGCCGCCGCCGAGGAGAAAACCAAGTCCGGCATCATCATTCCTGACACTGCCAAGGAGAAGCCGCAGCGCGGTGAGGTAGTGGCCGTGGGCGAAGGCAAAACCGCTGACAGCGGCTCCCTCATCAAGCCCCAAGTGCAGGTAGGCGACCAGGTGTTGTATGGCAAGTATGCCGGCACCGAAATCACCGTCGATGGCGAGGACCTGCTCATCATGCGCGAGTCGGACATTTTCGCCGTGTTGTAAGCCACAGGCTTCATCGCGAAAACTCCAAAACACCACATTACTTAATTACTACATCACCCAGAAATGGCTAAGAACATCCAATTCGATACCGAAGGCCGCGCCCGCTTGCAAGCCGGTGTGAACAAACTGGCCAACGCCGTAAAAGTGACCCTCGGTCCGAAGGGCCGCAACGTCATCATCGACAAGAAATTTGGCGCGCCCTCCATTACCAAGGACGGCGTGACCGTGGCCAAGGAAATTGAGCTGCGCGACCCCATTGAGAACATGGGCGCCCAGCTCGTGAAGGAAGTGGCTTCGAAGACGGCCGACCAGGCTGGCGACGGCACCACTACTGCCACCGTACTGGCCCAGGCCATCTACACCGCTGGCTCGAAGAACGTGGCCGCCGGTGCTAACCCTATGGACTTGAAGCGCGGCATCGACAAGGCAGTTATCGCCGTTGTTGCCAACCTGAAAGCCCAGTCGAAGAAAATCGAAAACTCGGCTGAAATCGCCCAAGTTGGTACCATCTCGGCCAACAACGACGCCGAAATCGGTAAGATGATTGCCGATGCCATGGAGAAAGTGGGCAAAGAAGGCGTTATCACGGTAGAAGAAGCGCGTGGCACCGAAACCGAAGTTAAAACGGTGGAAGGCATGCAGTTTGACCGCGGTTACCTCTCCCCTTACTTCGTGACCAACCCCGAGAAAATGGAGGTTGAGTTCGACTCGCCTTACGTTCTCATCTACGACAAGAAGGTGAGCACCATGAAGGAGCTGCTGCCCGTGCTCGAGCAAGTGCTTCAGACCGGCAAGCCCCTCGTCATCATCTCGGAAGATGTGGACGGCGAAGCCCTTGCTACCCTGGTGGTGAACAAGCTGCGCGGCTCGCTGAAAATCGCGGCCGTAAAGGCTCCTGGCTTCGGCGACCGTCGCAAGGCCATGCTGGAAGACATTGCTACCCTTACGGGCGGTACCGTTATCAGCGAAGAGCAGGGCTACAAGCTCGAAAACGCGACCCTGGAGTACCTGGGCACGGCCGAGAAAATCATCATCGACAAGGACAACACCACCATCGTCAACGGCAAAGGCGAGAAGGAGAACATCCAGAGCCGCATCTCGCAGATTAAGGCTCAGATGGAAACCACCACGTCGGACTACGACAAGGAGAAACTGCAGGAGCGCCTCGCTAAGTTGAGCGGCGGTGTGGCTATTCTCTACATCGGCGCCAGCACCGAGGTGGAAATGAAAGAGAAGAAAGACCGGGTTGACGATGCCCTGCACGCCACCCGCGCCGCCGTTGAGGAAGGCGTGGTACCCGGCGGTGGCGTGGCCCTCGTGCGCGCTATTGAGTCGTTGGCCGCTGTGGACACCCACAACGCTGACGAGCGCACCGGCGTGAACATCATCCGTACGGCGCTCGAGTCGCCCCTGCGCTGCATCGTGCAGAACGCCGGTGGCGAAGGCTCGGTAGTAGTGCAGAAGGTGCGCGAAGGCAGCGGTGACTACGGCTACAACGCCCGCGAAGACCGCTACGAAAACCTGGTGGCCGCTGGTATCATCGACCCCACCAAAGTAACGCGTCTCGCCCTCGAAAACGCTGCTTCTATCGCCGGCTTGCTGCTGACGACCGAGGCTGTGATTTCGGACGAGCCCGAGCCTAAGGATGGCGGCAATGGCCATGGCGGCGACGGTGGCATGGGCGGTATGGGTGGCATGGGCGGCATGATGTAAGTCAAGCCGCTTGCAGCCCTTGCTGTTAGCAATGAAAGCCCCGTTGGCGATGCCAGCGGGGCTTTTTTGTGGGTTGGGTCCCTGACGTGAACCTCACCCCCTGACCCCCTCTCCAAAAAAGAGGGGGCACCGGCTTTGCGCTGTCATATACTGCTAAAAGTAAAAAGCCTGCTGTTTAGCAGGCTTCTTTAATTAACACTATTATCCTAAAGCATGACCGGTGCCCCCTCTTTTTTGGAGAGGGGGTCAGGGGGTGAGGTTCCCCGCCTGGGCCGCAACGCCCACAAAAAAGCCCCCGACACAATTAGTGCCGGGGGCTTTTTCAGTAAAACCGGAAAGTTATGCCGCAGCGACAGGTTCCTCCATCATGGTAAAAAGGCGCTTATAAATCACAAACAGGATAACTGAAGCCACAGCCGACATGCCCACGAAAATCATAAAGAAGTCGTAGAGGCTGGTGATTTGGAAACCGAGGAAAGAAGGCCAGTTGGAGGTCAGTTCCAGCGAGGCCAGTTTGGCAGTAATATCGGCTGTGGCCTGCGTGGTGCCGTTGAGGATGCCGGGCAGGTTGATGCCTTCTTTAGCGGCTTTAGCGAATTCGCCGGGGCCGGGAGGATACAGGCCCGACAGCACGCCGGCCAGCTTGTTGCCGGCAGCAGTGGCCAGGAACCATACGGCCATCAGCAGCGAGGCAAAGCGAGCGGGGGCTAGCTTGTTTACCAGGGCCAAGCCAATGGGCGACAAGCACAACTCGGCGAACGTGTGCATGAGGTACATGGTGATGAGCCAGAACATGCTCACCTTAGTCGAAGCGTCAACGCCCTTCACGCCGAAGGCGATGATGAGGTAGCCTACGGCCATCAGCATAAGGCTGAAGGCCATTTTCAGGGGCGATGAAGGCTCGATGCCGCGCTTGCCCATCCAGGTCCACAACACGGCGAAGACGGGAGCGAACACGATAATAAACAAAGCGTTAGCCGACTGAAAGTACGACGCGGGCACTACTGTGGAGCCCAGCGTGCGGTCGGTTTGCTCATCAGCGAAGAAGGTGAGCGAGGCACCAGCCTGCTCAAACGTGCCCCAGAAGAAGATTACGAAGAAGCTGAGGATGAAAATGACGTAGATTTTCTGCTTTTCGCGGGAAGTCAGGGAAGTATCGGTGAGGATGGTTATCGGAGCTACAATCATAGCGGAGAACACCAGTGCGCCAATCCAGTCGTGGTTCATAATCCAGGCAATGGCGGCGTACACAATCATAAACAGGCCCAGCAGCATGGGCACTTTGTTGGCATAGCTCTTGGGAACGGGCTGGGCGATGGTTTCAGCGCGAACCGGCGCATCTGTTTGCACTGGCACTACTTCGTTTTTGGCTACGAGTTGCTCGGGCGCGTTCCGCTCGGGACGGGCGCCGAGGGGAGCACCATCGGCAGTTACTACGTACTTGTGTTTCAGCAGCTCGAAGGTGAGGCTGCCGATAAGCATGCCGATGCCGGCAGCCAGGAAGCCCCATTTAAAGTCGGCGGGGTTGCCGGTATCGCCGAGTGTGCCGCACACCAGCGGCGAGAAAAACGCGCCTAGGTTGATGCCCATGTAGAAAATGGTGTAGGCTGCGTCGACGCGGGAATCGCCCTTTGGATAAAGCGAGCCTACCATCGAGGAGATATTCGGCTTGAAGAATCCGTTGCCGAAAATCAAGCAACCCAGGCCCAGGAAGAAGAACAGCAATTGGGCCTGCGGCACGGCGGTTTGGCCTGCCGAGTACATGGAAGCAGAGAAGAAGAGGCTGAACTGACCCACGGCCATCAGCAAGCCGCCCACCAGAATGGAGCGGCGGTTGCCCCAATAGCGGTCGGCCATGTAGCCGCCGAGCAAGGGCGTGAGGTACACGAGCGAGGTGTAGTTGCCATAGATGAGCGACGACATCTCCTTGTTCATGAGGAGGGCCTTGAGCATGTACAGCGACAGCAGGGCCCGCATGCCGTAGTAGCTGAACCGCTCCCACATTTCGGTGGCGAACAGGACGTACAAGCCGCGCGGATGGCTCGTGGATTCCGACTTAAGTGGTTGCTCGCGTAGAGCAGAGGCTGGTTGCATTAGGGAAGGTTAGGTGTGGGAAAATGAAAAGAAGGATGGCCCCCAGCGCAATGCGGGGACGGTAAATCTAGGAAAGTTTCGGCACTATGAAGTTTGGGGCAAGTTTTTCCACTCGGCCACGACTGGCTTGGGCAACTTGGGCGGGGCGTCGCTGCGGTAAGCCTTGGCGCGGTAGGCGCCGGGCGAGAGGCCTGTTTGCTTTCGGAAAAATCGGGTGAAGTAGCCCGGGTCGACGAACTGCAGCTCGTAGGCAATTTCAGCCACCGAGAGCGACGTATACAGCAGGTAGTTGTGGGCTTTGCGGATGGTGTGGGCCTGCACAATCTGCTGCGCCGTCTTGCCTTTCACAGCCTGGCAAATACGATTTAAGTGCACTTGGGTAATTCGCAGCTCCTGAGCAAATTGTGATATCTTTTTCTCGAATGGCGCTGTGCGCTCAATGGCTTTTTGGAACTCGCGGAAGTAGTGCAGCGCGCGGTTGGGGCTCTCCTCTTTGCCGCGGTTGTGTTGCAACAGCCGAAATATCTTCACGAAAAGCAGTTTGAAGTAGCCATTCAGCGCAAGCTGCTTGCCGGGCAGCTCGGAGTAGATTTCCTCATGAATCTGCTGCTCGAGCGCGAGCAAATCGGCGAAGCGTACTTCGGAATTAAAATCAGACAGGATGTGCACGGAGTTAAGCTCGACCAGCACGCCGGGCGTCGCTTGCAGAATGGTGTCGAGCAAAGCCTCGGCCAGGGTGAGCGTGCGGCCCTTTACCTGGGGGCTGAACGTGAAGCCGTGCACGGTGTTGGCCGGGATGATGACGAGGCAGGGCGTTTTCAGGTCAATGGGCTCGGCAGCTTCGAACGAGGCCTGGCCGGCTTCAAGAAAAAATAGCTGAAACAGATTTTCGTGCAGATGCGGCTTCAACCCCCAGTTGGTGAGGCGTTGCCGGGGCACGATGAGCTGACTCTGGAGATAGTCGTGTGAAATCTGCGCTTTGCTGTCGCCGTATATGCCGTTGAAACGGGCGATTTCGGTAGGCATGGTCTTGGACTAAAGTAGGGACAAAGGAAACCTCAGCAGGGCCAACGGTTAAATTTTTACAGCCTTTTTAGGGGCGTAGCACCGTCTTTGCCGCTCAAAAATAACGAATCAGGTAGACAAGGTTTAATTTGTCCCGTTAAAGGAACGAATTGTTTCACTTGCAACAAGCTGAATAATTCTACCTTTGTCCCCTCACTCACGAAAACTCCCACCCAACACTTTTCTCACCATGCAAGAAGCCTCCACCCTTGCTAACACGCACCACAATCGTTTGCAGCCACTTGGCTTCAACGAAATGGCTACCGTACACCTCAACCTGACCCCGGCCGAGCTGATTGAGCACGCGCTGCGCAACGGCGAAGGCCACCTCACCGATACGGGCGCACTGATGGCCGACACCGGTAAATTCACCGGCCGCTCGCCCAAAGACCGGTTTGTGGTGAAGGATGCAAACACCGAAGACAGCGTGTGGTGGGGCGACATCAACATTCCCTTCGACGCCGACAAGTTCGACCAGCTGCACCAGAAGATGGTGGCTTACCTGGCCGACAAAGAACTGTACGTGCGCGAAGCCTACGCCGGCGCCAATCCCGACTACCAGCTCAAGCTGCGCATCGTGAACGAGCAGGCCTGGCACAACCTGTTTTGCTACAACATGTTCCTGCGCCCCGAAGAAGGCGCGGACACTACCTGGACGCCCGACTTCAGCATCATCTGCGCCCCCGGCTTCGAAGCCGACCCGGCCGTAGACGGTACCCGCCAGCCCAACTTTGCCATCCTCAACTTCACCAAGAAGATGATTCTGATTGGCGGCACCGGCTACGCTGGCGAGATGAAGAAAGGCATCTTTGGCGTGCTGAACTACCTGCTCCCGCACGAGCAAAGCACCCTGCCCATGCACTGCTCGGCCAACGTGGGCGAAAGCGGCGACACCGCCATTTTCTTCGGCCTCTCGGGCACCGGCAAAACCACCCTTTCGGCCGACCCCAATCGTGGCCTCATCGGCGACGACGAGCACGGCTGGACGCCCGAAGCCGGTATCTTCAACTTTGAGGGCGGCTGCTACGCCAAGGTGATTGACCTGAGCAAGGAGAAGGAGCCCCAGATTTGGGATGCCATCCGCTTTGGCTCCATCGTGGAGAACACCCGCTTCATCCCCGGCACCCACACCGTGGACTACGCCAACAAGTCGGTAACGGAAAACACCCGCACTGCCTATCCCATCAACTTCATCGACAACGCCATTGAGCCCTCGGTGGCCGATGCGCCGAAGAACATTTTCTTCCTAACGGCCGATGCCTTCGGCGTGCTGCCTCCCATCAGCAAGCTCGACAAGAGCCACGCCATGTACCTCTTCATGTCGGGCTACACCGCCAAGGTGGCTGGTACCGAAATGGGCGTGACGGAGCCGCAGACCACGTTCTCGGCTTGCTTCGGCGCCGTGTTCCTGCCCCTGCACCCCACCAAGTACGCCGAGATGCTGGGCCAGAAAATGGACGAGAACCCCGACATCAACGTGTGGCTCATCAACACCGGCTGGACTGGCGGTAGCTACGGCGTAGGCTCGCGCATGAAACTACCCTACACCCGCGCCATGATTACGGCTGCCCTCAACGGCCAGCTCGACCAAGTAAAATTCATCAAGCACCCCATTTTTGGCGTGGAAGTGCCCGGCGCCGTGCCCGGCGTGCCCAGCGAAATCCTGGACCCCCGCAACACCTGGGCCGACAAAGCCGCCTACGACAAAACGGCCTCCAGCCTGGCCGATAAATTCGTGGAGAACTTCAAGAAGTTCGCCGACTATGCCAACGAGGAAATCTTGGCCGGCGCCCCCAAAGTTAAAGTAGCTGCTGAAGCAACGGTAGCTTAAGCAACACCAGCCCAACACAACAAAGCCCCGCTGCCTATCAGGTCGGCGGGGCTTTGTTGTGTTGGGCACCTTCGTAAAAACGTTGCTTTAGAACCCGTAAACTACTAATCGACGGCCAGGGGTGGCCCTACTATCCGCATGTCGTGGGCCGCAAAAATCTGAGTCATTTCGGTGGGTGTAAGCTCTTTGGTCAAGGACGCTAGAGCCACAAAAAATTCCTCCAGCTTCCCGGCGGGTTGGACCGTTACCGTCATTTTGCCTTTTTGAGAAACTTGCGTCCAAGCGTGCGGGATGTTCCGAGGCAGGAAAATACTATCCCCTGTCCGCAGCTTATATTTTTCCTCTCCAACCTGAAAGTAGTATTCGCCTTCCAATACATAAAACACCTCGTCCTGAGTAGAGTGAATATGCAAAGGCGTTCCTCGATTAGGGGATTGGCTGATTTGCTCAAAAATAGCCAAGCCTCCGGCCGTGTCTTTGCCCGATATTTTCAGGTCCAAAATATTCGCGTTGACGCCCTTAAGCCTAATATGCCCATGAATGCGCCCCTCTCCGGCGGCTACCTTAAAGCCCTTGCCAGGCGCCGCGGCTTTGAGGTGAAATGGAGAGGCCGCAACAGCCGGAACTCCGGTAGCTATGGAGAGCAGAAATTTGCGCCTTTTCATAGTGAAATGAATTAATCCTGAATGCTACAAATGACTTAATTCAGCCATTAGAAACCGGGAAGTCAAGCCACGTCATCAGTCAACAGCAGGCCATTGTAATATGCAAGTAATTATTCAGATTTTATAACGATGGGAAAATTGAGGGCATGTTGTAACTCAGAAGTACTGGCCGGCGCATCAGATAATAATAGCTACCGAGGCTACAGTTGCATTATCCCGGCTGAGATTAAGCAAAAAGGCCCGCTAGCAATAATGCAAGCGGGCCTTTTTGCTTAATTCATTTAGCTAATTATATGAACTTTCTAGCTGGCTGTACTCGTGCTTATGCCTACTTTGGGCTGGCTAATGTTGGCAGCATCGCTATTGCCATTGGTGCTGGTGATACTCTCCTTACTGGCCTTAGGAGTACTGGCCTTGCCCGAATTCGAGCGCCCGAGCCAGGCAGCCAGGCCGACCCCAGCGCCGGCGATAACCGCAGCCGTTACCAATGGGTGCGTGGTAGCCGAAGTATAGACGCTGGTTTCACGGGTGTGGCCAGGGTAGTTGCCGCGCTCTTTCAGGCGGGCATTGCCGTGGTCGAGGCCGTTGTTGCTGCGGGGTCCGGCGGGGCGGTCCGACTTGGTTTGCTTGGAGAATACTTTCTCCATAAACAAATCGGTGAGGCCGGGGGCGTAGTGGTTCATGGCGTTAATCATCTTGCCACCACCGCCTACGGTTACTTCACGCTGGCCAGTTTCGGCACAATGCAGAATGGTCTCGGCAACGAGGTCGGGCGCATACGCGGGCGGCGCGTGCTGCAGCTCGTGGTCCATGTAGTTCTTCGCGTTAACCGTATAAGGCGTATCAATGGCGGCCGGTTTCACCAGCGACACATGAATGGGCGCTTCCTCCAGTTCCAACTCCATGCGCAGGCCGTCGGTAAAGCCCTTCACGGCGTGCTTGCTGGCGCTGTAGATGGTTTGGTGAATGGCCGTAGTTTCGGACAGGATGCTGCCGATGTTAACAATGGCACCACCGCGCATCCGCAGATGCTTAGCGGCCTCGAGCGAGCCGTAAACCAAGCCCCACACGTTGGTATCGAACAACTTGCGCATGTCCTCAACGGGTGTTTCTTCTACTTTGCCGTAAATGGACACGCCGGCATCGTTGACCCAGGTATCGAAGCCGCCAAAGCGCTCGATGGCAGCTTGCGAAATGTGGCGTACATCGTCTTGCTGGCTTACGTCGGCCACCACGTAGATGGCTTGGCCGCCAGCCTGGTTGATTTCATCGGTTAGCCGGCGCAGGGCATCTTCGGTGCGAGCGGCCAGCACCAGGCGCGTGCCTTCCTTAGCGGCCAGGCGAGCAGTAACGAGGCCAATGCCCGACGAGGCGCCGGTGATGACCATAACTTGGTCCTGCAGTTTTTTGAGGGTAGGTTTCATGAAAAGTGTGGAAAGGAAGTGATGTGGAACTTAGGTTACGACGAGGCCAATAGAGGAGTTGTGACAACCGCTGATTGATTACGAAGCTTAGCTAAAGAGCCAAGCCGCAGTTTCAGCAGCCCAGCATGGCGGTTCAATGCCGTTCTTTGCCCCATGCACACCTTTTATGCTCCCGACCTCAACGGCCCCACTTTCACCTTGCCCGAAGACGAAAGCAAGCATGCCGTGCGCGTGCTGCGCCTCGGGGTCGGCGATGCCGTGGAGCTGCTCGACGGCCGGGGCGGCCGCTACGCGGCTGCAGTAGCCGATGCCAACCCCAAGCGCTGCCAGCTGCGCATTGGCCACCACGAAACGGTGGCGCCCCGCTCCTACTTCACGCACGTGGCCGTGGCACCCACCAAAAACCTCGACCGCATGGAGTGGTTCGTAGAAAAAGCCGTGGAGGTCGGCGTGGAACGAATTACCTTCCTGCGCAGTGCCCGCTCCGAGCGACGGGAGCTGAAACTGGAGCGGCTAGAGAAAATTGCCATCAGTGCCATGAAGCAGTCGGGCCAGGCGTGGCTGCCGCAGTTGGATGAAATGACCGATTACGCGGCTTTTGTGGCTGATGCAACTCCCGAAACCACATTCATTGCCCACTTAGAGGAAGGCGAGCGCACAGCGCTAACGCAGGTGGCAGCGGCTGGAGCGGGCTGCTGCGTGCTTATTGGGCCGGAGGGTGATTTTACGCCAGCAGAAATTGCCTTGGCGTTGAGCCGCGGCATTCGGCCTGTTACACTAGGCGAATCGCGCCTGCGGACGGAGACGGCGGCATTGGCAGCGGCATTTACGGTTCACCTAGTTAGGTAGCTAGCAGTGATAGTAATTTTTTCTTCACGTGGACAGTAAGAATAATGTACTATTTAGTTGATGTTCTTATTTGCTTCACAACTGTGTAAAATATCTACTAAACTCAAGAGGCGGGTTTCGACAGTAGCACTTATCATATTTCCCAATATTTGATGCGGGATTGACCAGTAAATTCTTTGAAATAAAATATTTCAAATGCAATTCGAAGCAAGACATGTTGCACTGAACTTGCATCGAGAATTGTGGTATAGGGCAAGAATAGAATGAATTTATCACCGTTGTCGTAGAGCCTAAAGCCTAGCGATTTGATATTTCTTATTTGCTTTTTGGTCAACAGATAATTTTCGGCATGACGCTTTACTTCAGGTAGCGTAATCATTACGGTCCTTCTAACTCTATTTACCACGATATTGAATCGCTCGGCCTGATTAAAAACGAATGTGAATGATTCAATCTGTTTGTCCAGTAGCCTACGCAAGGCGTCATTCAACGCGGTTGCCTTCGGGGAGGCAGACGGCTTAACTGGTGGACGCTCAAACTCAACAAGTTGCTTCTGAACTGCTAAAATTTGCTCAGCATAGAATTTCTGGCTGCCTATACTCGTTTGGGAGCCCATGCTTTCTTCAAGCATTTGTAGCAACCGAATGACTCGCTCATTTTCATCGTGTCGGCCGTCGTGCAAGTTGAGCAGGGTTTGCAGCCGTTGGTTGACAAGCGTCACTCCTTTTGAGAGTCGGCGCGCTGTGCCGTAATCATCCTCAGCTATGCATTCCGCCAACTGCGCGGTTAATAAACCGCGTTCAGCCTCATAATACCTTATGATTTTCTGAAGTTTTGTGCTCATTCTGGAAGTCAACCCAATTTTAGGCTTACCATACAAGCTTAGGGTTTTGCCTTCAATATCCGCGAAAAAAATACTTTTAATTAGCCTATCCTCTAGTCACGAGGCAACAAAAACGAATAACTTGTTGTGACTCTAGCTTGCCCGCCGCAACATTCACTAGCCAAGCAAACTTGAGGTACTGCTTTCGACCTAAGCTGCTGTGAGCGTGCCGCAGTATCGCACCTATAGCTTGTGGACACATGCCTGAAGACTATCCAACAACCTATGACCAGTAGACAGCACGTGCGGCTGGCTAGTTGGTCACCGATGCCACATGACTATTGGCCCATTGTGCTTTATTCGGAACAACAGCATCATGCAGCAGTTGCCGGATAGAGACTAAGTGGGCCATCAAAGCCAGCGGAACCACGCAAGCGGGCAGCCAGACGAAAGGGAAGTATTGGATAGCTACGTTTGGCTGCGAGAAAGCAAACTGTTGAAACGGAGAAGGTGCCGACAGCACTGCGTTCACCACAATGGCTACCAGCAAGCCCAGACAAATGAAATTCCAGGCCAGCAAGGCCTTGCGTCCCAACCGCTTATTGACAAAGCCAAAGTAAAACACAGCCGGTGCGCTCAGGCCTGAGAGAATGTCCCAGTTGCGGCCCTCAAAGGTCATGAGCTCCGGCACCGCGCCGTGCAGGTACAGCCAGTATAAAACTAGTTCTACCGGCACCCGAACTATATGGAGCAGCATCAAAACTTCAATGCGAAGCCCCTTCAAAAATGCCTGTCCCCGCGTAGTAATAAAGAGCGTCGCAATGGCCAGCATCGGCAGCCCCACCATCAGCAAGAAGAAAGGCGGCAGCGTATTCGTGGCCGTATAAAACCCGCTCAAGCCAGCCACGCCCTGAACCAGTAGCCACAGCAGCACCAATCCGAGCACCCGCCGGGACTCATGAGCGGCTCGGTAGAAAAGCCAAACCGTCAAGCCTGTGGTGAACACGAAAGTGATACCAATGTAAGCGGGTAGGTTTTCCATGGCGTGGGGCATTGAATGAGTTGCCACGCAAAGGAAAAGGAGTACACACAAGACTCACTTGTCAAATGACAAGAAATCATTTCAGCGCACTATTCTTCGAACCAGCCCGAATGCGGCTCAATGAGCTGTCGGTGATGCCTAGGTATGAAGCAATGCTTTTGAGTGGTGCGTGTTGCACCACTTCCGGGTTCTCTTTCAAAAGGCGCTCGTAACGCTCCGTAGCCGATTCAGTAATCATGGCCAGCATGCGACTTTTGAGCCCTGCGTAGCCTTTCACCAGCAGCGACCGCCCAAACTCGCGGAACTCCTCCCGCGAATGAAACAAGCCATTCAGCTCCTGGAAGGTGATGAACCATCCCGTGCAATCGGTGAGGGCCTGCATATTCTCCTGCGAGGGAATCCGATTGAAAAACGACGAAACTTCGAACACTACCTGGCCGCCGCCATAAAAGGCGGTGGTAACTTCGTCGCCTGCTGGGTTGTGGGCAAAAGCCCGCATAAAACCAGTGTCCAGAAAAAAGTACTCGTCGCTGATTTTACCGGCTCGCAGGAAAAAATCATTCTTCCCGACGCGCAAGCTCGCAAAACTGCCGGCGATTTCCCGAGCTTGCTGCGGAGCAATGCGGCCGGTACTTTGCAGGAACTGGATTAGCTTTTCGCTCGCCATTTTATTAGGTCGTCGCAGCGGAGTTGAACCGAAACCCTGACACGAAGTAAGGGCAAGATGGCACAAATCGCCGCTTGCAACTTCCTCCAACGCGGCGAGTCTCTGCGACAGGCCTGAACTTTACGGGGCAAGGCTTACTTTGTAAAAAGAGCAGGCCAGCCCTGCCATTCTGAAAACATGCTTAAAAACCTGCTTTTATCGGCGTTCCTGCTGCTGTCCCTCACCGCTGCCGGCCCCAACTATAGCTTCAAGATTGCCAAGCTGCACTACGGTGGCGGGGGCGACTGGTATGCCAACAAAACATCCTTGCCCAACCTCATTCAGTTCTGCAACCAGACGCTGAAAACCAACATTGCCCCCGAGGAGGCCACCGTGGAGCTCGACGCCCCCGAACTGCTCACCTACCCCTTCATCCACATGACGGGCCACGGCAACGTGACCTTCACGGCCTCGGAGGCCAAGAACCTGCGGCGTTACCTCATTGGCGGCGGCTTCCTGCACATCGACGACAACTACGGGCTGGATAAATTCATACGCCCCGAAATGAAGAAGGTGTTTCCCGAGTTGGAGTTTGTGGAACTCCCCTTTTCCCACCCTGTCTACCACCAAAAGTTTTCCTTTCCGCGGGGCTTGCCCAAGGTGCACGAGCACGAAGGCAAACGAGCTCAGGGCTTTGGCTTGCTCTACAAGGACCGCCTGGTGTGCTTTTATAGCTACGAGTGCGACCTCGGCAACGGCTGGGAGGACATCGGCACCTACCCCGAAGACACGCCGGCCGCCCACGATGCGGCCCTGCGCATGGGCGCCAACCTGGTGGCTTATGCCCTTACTCAGAACTAAAACAAGCGCTTAAGCAGCCAATAAACTATCTAGCGCCCTTTAACCACTATCCGCGGCTAGTACTTGCGCTGAAAGATTTCGCCAAGAATAAAAGCGGCGCGTGCGCTTTCGGGACGCGCGAGCATTTGGCGCACCGTTTCGTTTAGCGGAGAAACAGCGGGCGCATCGGTGGGCTGCCGGTTACGTAACGCCGGGGTTTCGGACGAAGCCCGGGGCAAAGCCGCCGAACGACGAATGGGCGGACCCAAATGAGTGTGCGGGCGGGCCGTGGCCGGGGCTTCCAATGATACCTGGCGCACAGTGGTGCGCTCTTGCGAGCGCGCGGGCCGGGCAGTTTCCCGGGGCATTTTGCGGCCACCTGGCGTGCGTGGAGCCGTGGGTTGGGGCAGCGTTTCGGCGGGGCGCGGGGCGGGCACTGGCGCTTCGGTACTTGGCTCCCCGGCGTTTCGGGATTGCATCTGTTTCAGCAATTCCTGGAAAGTAGCGGTGGGGAGTTCCGGCGCCACATTGCCGGGGCGGCGGGGCCGTTCCTGGCTTTCCCGCGCGGTGTTTTCGCGCGCTTTCGCTATCAAGCGAAACACGAAAACCCCGATACCAATAAGTATCCAAAGCAGGGTGTATACCTTTTCCATAGCAGGAAGATAAGGCCGAATACGCGGCTAGCGCACGCCCTTCTCCGGGAAGCGCCCGGTTTTGGTGCGGTAGTAGGCTTTGATTTTGGCTTCGTCGGCCTCGTAGTCGCCCGTTGGGTACACTGCTTCGCCAATGCCGGCTTCTTTTTGCTTGTAGTCGAGGTAGCCCAAACGGATGGGAACGCCCGCACCCAAGGCAGCAAAATAGTAGCCCTTACGCCAGCGCGGCTGGTAGGCCCGCGTGCCCTCCGGGGTGATGAGAATCACCAACTCTTCGTATTGGTCAAACAGCTTCACCATGCCATCCACGAGGCTATTGTTCTTGCTGCGGTCTACGGGCAGGGCGCCCACGGCCCGCACCATGCCGCCGAGCAGCCAGTGTTCGGTCCATTCTTTCTTGACAGTGAAACGCACGTCCACGTCCATCAGGTAGAAGGCGGCCCGGGCCATGATGAGGTCCCAGTTGCTGGTATGCGGGGCCGCAATCATCATGCTTTTCTTGATTTCGGGATTATGGATTTCGCCCAATTTCCAGCCGGCCACCCAGAAAACGAATTTGGCGATGTAGTACCAGGTTGTGGAAGTTTTGCGGGCGGGCATTTGGGAAGGCTAGTGGAGTAAGATGTAGGTGATGCTGCCGCTAATGAAAACGGACAGGGTACAAAGATGGCAAGTTGCGGTCAAGCTGACACGCCCAATGTTAAAGTAGGGCTTGAAGAGCGGCAGCCTGCCCAAGCGTGTATTGGTAGCCAATATCGAATAGCACCGCCCCGTGCTTGTAGCCCAGGGGCCGATAATTACGCAGTTCGGGGGGCTCTAACAACAGGTGGCACTGGGTTTTGCGCGAAGTGGTATTAGCGTTGATGGCCAAGTGCAGGGTCCGCTCAATCAGGCGGCGAAAGTTGGGGATATGAGCGGCGGGATTGATGGGGTTGCAGTTGACCCCCACCACCCGGATGCCGTCCTGGTTCAGCAGGGGCTCAATGGGCAGGTTGTTGAGCAAGCCGCCGTCCACGAGTTGCCGCCCCTGGTACTCTACGGGCCGGTACACAATGGGCACGGCTGAGGAAGCCAGCAGTGGCGGCAACAACGGCCCCGTGTTAAAATAGACCGACTCCCCCGCCATCAGGTCGGTGGCGACAAGCGTGAGCGGCAGAGCCAGGTCCTCAAAATTCGCTTTGGCACCCAACTGGCGGGCTATTAGCTCCGCCACTGCATCGAGATGCAGCAAGCCAAATCGACTAAAAGCCGGCCGCGTCAGCCGAAACAGGTTGGTGCCCAGCAGCAGCTTCAGAATTTCCCGGGGCGGAAAGCCCGCCGCATAAAACACGCTGGCAATGGCACCGGAACTCACCCCAGCCAGCTGCCCCACTGGCAGCTGCAGTTCGTCGAGAGCGGCCAGCACACCCAAATGCGCAATGCCCCGCGCGCCCCCTCCCGATAAAGCCAACCCCAGTTGGGCCATGGTGTTTGTTTTTGATGAATAACCCCTCAGGAAGTGCTTCGTGCCAATATCGCAACAATACTAACCGGACGCTTCGCTGAACGATACGCAAAACCAGTCTCAGCAACTACGGACTGGCTTACAAATCGGCCAGGCGCAGGGTTTCGCCCAAGCGCACGCCCTTCTCCGTGTGCTGCACCGTGCAGGCTTCGTTGATAGGGTCGTGCTCGAGCAGCAGTACCCAGTTTTCATCGGCGGCCCGGCGCAACACAGCTTCTTTTTCGCTCAATGTAATGAGCGGGCGCATGTCATATCCCATCACATAAGGCAGCGGAATGTGGCCTACGCTGGGCAGCAAATCGGCCATGAAAGCCAGCGTGCGGCCTTTGTACTCCATCACGGGCACCATCATTTTTTCGGTATGACCATCGGCCATGATGATTTCGCGGAATTGCGGCAACGCCGCGGGAACGCCAGCTTGAACGTCCACAAACTTCAACTGCCCGCTTTCCTGAATCGGCAGGATATTTTCTTTCAAAAAACTAGCCTTTTCGCGAGGGTTGGGCGTCACGGCCCAGTCCCAGTGTACCTCATTGCTCCAATAAGTGGCATTGGGGAAGGCCAATTGCAGGGTCCCATTGGGTTGGCGCAGTACCGAACCGCCGCAGTGGTCGAAGTGCAAGTGCGTCAGAAAAACATCGCTAATGTCGGTGCTTGTGAAGCCCAGCTTGCGCAATGACTTTTCCAGCGTGTCGTCGCCGTGCAGGTAAAAATGTCCCCGAAACTTCTCGTCCTGTTTATCGCCGATGCCGTTGTCGATAAGCAGCAGCCGGCTACCGTCTTCTATCAACAGGCAGCGCATGGCCCAAGTACACATGTTATTCGCATCGGGCGGGTTGAGCTTCTGCCACATGCTCTTGGGCACCACACCAAACATGGCGCCGCCATCAAGTTTAAACAAGCCGGTGTCGAGGGTATGGATTTTCATTTAACAGTTGTCATTTAACATTTAACAATGGACTTAAAAGCAATTATTCATTCCTCGCAAGCCGCAGATAAAGTGCTTGTTAAATGGTAATTGTTAATTGATAAATGACTACTCCACCACTACGCCCATGGCCGAGAATTTGTCAATGCGCTGGCTGATGCGCTCAGTTGCTGGAATAGCAGCTAACTCCTTCAGCGTTTTCAGCAGCGTGTTCTTCAACGTATCAATCATTTGCTCGGGCGCCGTGTGAGCTCCACCAAGGGGCTCCTTCACGATGCCATCCACCAGGCCAGCTTTCTGCATGTCGATGGCCGTGAGCTTCAACGCCTCCGCGGCTTGCTCCTTATAATCCCAGGAACGCCACAGAATGCTGCTGCACGACTCCGGCGAAATCACCGAATACCAGGTGTTTTCCAGCATCAGCACCCGGTCGCCAATGGCAATGCCCAAGGCCCCGCCCGAGGCGCCCTCGCCAATGATGACGCAAATGACCGGCACCTTCAGCATAAACATTTCCTTGAGGTTGCGGGCAATGGCCTCGCCCTGTCCCCGCTCTTCGGCCTCCAGGCCGGGGAAGGCACCGGGCGTGTCGATGAGTGTGACGACGGGCACGTTGAATTTCTCGGCCAGCTTCATCAGGCGCAGGGCCTTGCGGTAGCCTTCGGGGTTAGGCATGCCAAAATTGCGATACTGACGCTGCTTGGTGTTGTGGCCCTTCTGCTGCCCGATGAACATGACCGTCTGGCCATCAATCTCACCAAAGCCACCGACCATGGCTTTGTCGTCGCCCACGGTGCGGTCGCCGTGCAACTCGACAAACTTGCTGGCCATGCCTTCGATGTAATCCAGGGTGTACGGCCGTTCGGGGTGACGCGAGAGCTGCACGCGCTGCCAGCGGGTGAGGTTGGCGTAAGTTTCTTTTTTGAGCGCTTTGATTTTGGCTTGCAGGGCCACCACGGCCTCGGACACATCGACGTCACTCTCCTCGGCCAGCTTTTGCATTTCGAGGAGTTTGCCTTCGAGGGCAGCAATGGGTTGTTCAAAATCGAGGAGCATGGACTACAGAATATTTTCGGATGGAAAGACGGAGGAATAGCACGACAAACAGACGATGCCGACTGGGAGAAGCACGAATCTAGGCCCTCCCCGCCAGAAAAGGTCCTTCGCCGGGCGGATGGCAAAGGTAAAACATCCATCGCAGCGGCAACCCACAAAAATTAATGAGCCTGAAAAACAACGAACAACCTTTCCCAAGCACCCATTTTGAGAAAAACTTTGCCCCCAGGCTTGCAGGCCGTTGTTTTTATCCCCTACCTTTGTAACACCAAAACGGAAAAACACACGGTTTTTCTACTGAGGCAAACGGTTTGGTAGTTCAGTTGGTTAGAATGCCGCCCTGTCACGGCGGAGGTCGCGGGTTCGAGTCCCGTCCAGACCGCCAGTTTGCAAGAAAAGGCCCTGTAAGTATCTCACTTACAGGGCCTTTTCCATTTATCGAATCTTTAGGGGACAGCTCAGGGGACAGATTTGAAGTCTAGTGTTGTCCTGCATTGAGCGGGAACACCCCGGGTGCGGGGCCTTTCCCAAGCTAACCAATAATTGCTGTCCCCGCTCGCGCCTCGCCAGGGCACAAATTATCATTCGCTACTAGAAGCGAGTCTTTTCTTTAGTAGAATTGGAAGGTGGGCAACGCCATTGAAACTGCCGACAGCAAACTTGGTGAGGCGCCCGAGGTGGTGTTCGCGAACCTACCGACCACTCGAGGCAAGACCATGCTGTCGCCCGATGTCGACCTGGAATAAGCTTCTCTCTTTTCAACTCTGAGTGTATCTACTCATAGCACTTACGGCCTGTCAAACTCGATTCAAGTGGCGCATAAAACGCGCCATCAGGCTTCGCAACAGTGCCGACAAAAAGGACCGCGCTACACCCAGCAACTGGCCAATGCCATCGGTGCAGCTTAGGACGCGGCCAAGTAGATGAAGGTACTTAACTCGCGGCTACAACGCGGCCGTGAACACCCACAGCCTGCTTACGCAGGCATCCACGCCAACAGCGGGCAGGAGGTGTAAGGGGCCAACCCCGCGAATGGAGTATTTCGTAACTGAGCCAGCAAACATCGGCGAACGGGCTTACACTTTTTTGCAAAAGCTGCCTAATCTTTGTTCGCTTGATTGGCCCCGTTGAGCCAGCGCGAACGGCTTCGCTAAAAATCGATGCTATCAGAAACCTTTGATTACCCGGACGCGGAACTCCTGCTCCTGCTCCAGCAGGGCCAGGAGCAGGCGTTTGCGGCGGTGTTCAGGCGCTACCATGTTGAGCTGTTTCGGTTTGCACTGAAGTATGTGCAGCTGCCGGCGCTGGCCGAGGACCTCGTGCAGGACGTGCTGCTCTACCTCTGGGAGCGGCGCCGGGAGCTGGCCATTACCGCTTCGCTCAAGAGTTACCTATACGCGGCCGTGAAGCACCGCGCGCTGGACTACCTGAAAAGCCAATACGCCCGGCAAGTGCCCGAGAGCGAACTGCCCGAGTACTTAGCCACGCCTACCCAGGCCGATACGCACCTGCAAGCACAAGAGCTGACCGAAGCCATTGGCCAGGCCGTGGACGAGCTGCCCGAAAAGTGCCGGCTTATTTTCAGGCTCAGCCGCAACGCGGAGCTCAGCTATCAGGAAATTGCCACGCAGCTCGGGCTTTCGGTGAAAACTGTGGAAGCCCAGATGGGGATTGCCTTGCGAAAGCTCCGCACCCGGCTACAGGGCTATGAAATGCTGATAATCTGGGGATTGATAGTACCACTTCTGGGGTAAAAGCCAGGCCAGTGAAGCCACGCCTGCCTCAAAGGGCTATGCTCAACTAATTTTTTTTGGAGTGTCTTTAGGGGTAACAGCTGCTTTTGTCGCCTTAGCTATAGAACCCGGAGTAAAGGTGCTTTAACCCGCTACTTGCTAAAGCTGCCGCACTTCTCGCCTCCTTCCGATTCATCCGCTTTAAACTTACTCCCTTAGCCACCCCGCACGCATGAACACCGAGGCCGACTGGGACTTGCTGACCAAATACCTGGCGGGCGAATGCACCGCTGCCGAGCAGCAGCAGGTGCAGGCCTGGCGGCAGGCCGACGCCCGCAATCATCGCCTGTTCGAGCACTTGGAACGGGTGTGGGCGCAGTCGCCCCAAGATTTCTCCCAGGCCCAGCCCGATTCGGAAGCGTTGTGGCAGCGCGTGCAGGTCGGCATGCGCCGCGAAAGCCCGTTTGTGGGCGTGCACGTCAACCGCGAGATAACGCCCGAGCTGGCGCCGGCCCTCCGGCCGCAATGGCAGCAATGGGGCTTGCGCATTGCCGCTTCGGTGCTGCTCACCCTGGGCGTGGGTACGGGGGCCTACTACTGGCAGCAACAGCCCACGCTGGTAACGCAGCAGACTCAAGGCCAGCAGCAAAAAACCCTCACCTTGCCCGATGGCACCCGGGTCTGGCTGAACGAAGGCAGCAAACTCTCCTACCCCACTGCCTTTGCCGAAGAGCGCCGCGAAGTGACATTAGAGGGCGAGGCCTATTTTGAAGTGGTGCACCTGCAGCAGCACCAGCCGTTCGTCATCAAGGCCAACGGCACCGAAACCACGGTGCTGGGTACCTCCTTCAACGTAACGGCCCCTGCGGCGAAGGGCGTGCAGGTGAGCGTGGTAACGGGCCGCGTGAAGCTGGCTCGCCCCGGCCAGACCGGCCAGGAAGTGCTGCTCACCAAAGGCTGGACGGGGGCGTACGACCCGGCCATCCAGCAGGTGCGGCGTGACTCGACCAGCGACCTGAATTTCCTGGCCTGGAAAACCGGCGTGCTCACCTTCCGCAACGCGCCGGTGCAGGAAGTAGTGGCCACCCTGGCCCGGCACTACCACCGCGACCTGCGCCTGCAGGCTCCGGCGCTAGGCGCCTGCCACTTCACGGGAACCTTTGAGCGCCAGCCACTCGACAAAGTGCTGCAAACCCTGGCCCTCACCTTCGATACCAAGGCCGTTTCCCAACCTGGATTTACTACCCTTGAAGGCGGCGGCTGCCAGTAGCGCCAGCGTCGTCACTAAACTTATAACATCAATTGTTTAACATGTTTACTACCACTACCGCAGTGGGCAGGCTGCTCCGCTTTGTCTTTTTATTGGGTTGTTTGGCCAGCTTTCCAGAGCAGGTACGGGCACAGTCTGCCCAAGCTTCGCCCCTGGCTCAGACCATCCGCCTAAGCAACCCGAACGGCACGCTGGGCAGCGTGCTGGCCGAAATCACGCAGCAGACGCGGCTCACCTTTGGCTACAGCAGCGACGTGGTGTCGGCTGCTGCGCCAGTGAAAGCGCCGGCCGGCGCTCAGACCGTTAAGAGCGTGCTCGATGCCGTGCTCGCTGCGCAGGGCCTCACCTACACGCTGCTCGACCAGCAAATTATCATTCGCAAAAAACCTGCCCCGGCCCGGCCCAACAAGGTCACCTTCAGCGGCTATGTGCGTGACGCGGCCACCGGCGAAAACCTGATTGGGGTGGCCGTGGTGCAGCCGGGCACCGGCCTGGGCACTGCCACCAACACCTACGGCTTCTACTCGCTCACGCTGCCTGCCGCCGATTCGGTGCGCCTGCTGCTCTCCTATCTGGGCTATGAGCAGGCCCGCTGGACCACAACCGCCACGGGCAACGTGCGCCACGACTTCGGCCTGCAGGCCGCCAGCAGCGCGCTGGCCGACGTGGAAGTGGTGGGCAGCCGCGAAGAGCAAATCAACCAAAGCACCCGCATGGGCACCATCAGCGTGCCCATCGCGCAGATAAAAAGCCTGCCCCGGCTGTTCGGCGAAACCGACGTGCTGAAGGTGATGCAGCTGCTGCCCGGCGTGCAAAGCGGCAGCGAAGGCCAAAGCGGCCTGTACGTGCGCGGCGGCTCGCCCGACCAAAACCTGATTCTGCTTGACGGCGCGCCGGTGTACAACGCGGCCCACCTGTTCGGCTTTTTCTCGGTTTTTAATGCCGATGCTTTGAATAACGTGGAGTTGATAAAAGGAGGTTTTCCGGCGCGCTACGGCGGACGGCTGTCATCGGTGCTCGACATTACGATGAAGGAGGGCAACATGCAGCAGTTTCACGGCGAGGGTGCCATTGGGCTGGTGGCGTCCAGGCTCACGCTGGAAGGGCCCATTAAAAAGGACGTGGCCTCGTTCATCGTCTCAGGCCGCCGCACCTACATCGACCTGCTGGCCCGGCCGATAATCAACTCCCAGTTTCGGGCCCAGGAAGGGCAGGACGGCACCCTGGGCTATTATTTCTACGACCTGAACGGCAAGCTCAACTGGAAAGTCAGCTCCCGCGACCGCCTTTACCTCAGCGCGTATTCGGGGCTGGATGAGTTCTACATCCGCACCAGCCGGGAAGAAGGCGAGGACTCCAAGCGCAGCAGCTCGGAGCTGGGCTGGGGCAACCTGACGGCCGCCTTGCGCTGGAACCGCATCATCAACGACCGCCTGTTTGTGAACACCCACCTCACCTACAGCCAGTACCAGCTCGACGTGGGCACCGCCGAAACCACCCGCTACCGCGCGGGCACCGAGCTGCGCACCGACCAGTTTAGCCTGCAGTACCTGTCCAATATCCGGGATTTCAGCCTGAAGTCGGACTTTGAGTACGCGCCCAACCCCAACCACTACATCCGTTTCGGCGGGCAGTTTATCCGGCACCAGTTTCGGCCCGGCGCCCTGCAAAGCGACAACAACACCGGCGACGTAAGCAGCCAAATCAAGACCGTGAGCCGGCAGCTGGGCAACGAGGCCGGCCTGTACGTGGAAGACGACTACCGCATCAGCGAGCGGCTGAAGGTGAACGCCGGCCTGCGCCTCAACGGCTTCGCCATGGAGAAAAAGCTGTACCCCTCGCTGGAGCCGCGCCTGGCCGCCCGCTACCTGCTCACCGAAGACTGGTCGCTAAAAGCCTCTTACGCTCGCACCACGCAGTTTATTCACCTGCTCACCAACAGCGGCATCGGCCTGCCCACCGACTTGTGGGTGCCCGCCACGGCCCGCATCAAGCCGCAGCAGGCCCAGCAGTTTGCCCTGGGCGCGGCCCGCAACCTGCGCTTCCGGGACGAGTATTTTGAGCTGAGCTTCGAGACCTACTACAAGCCCATGCGCAACCTGATTGAGTACCAGGAAGGCGCCAACTTCCTGGGAACCACCGACAGCAACTGGGAAGACAAAGTGACCAGCGGCAATGGCTGGGCCTACGGTGGCGAGCTGTTTTTGCAGAAAAAATCGGGCCGCACCACCGGCTGGCTGGGCTACACGCTGGCCTGGAGCACGCGCCGCTTCCCGGAGCTGAACGAGGGCCGCCTGTTCCCCTACAAGTACGACCGCCGCCACGACGCCTCGCTGGTCGTCATCCACAAGCTCCGCGATAACCTGACCCTGTCGGGCACCTGGGTGTACGGCACCGGCAACGCCACCACGCTGGCCCAGGGCCGCTTCGCGCTCAGCAACAACCCCAACTCCTTTCTGGGCACCTACCAGGACTACGGCACGCGCAACAGCTTCCGCATGGCCGCCTACCACCGCATGGACCTGGACCTGAGCAAAACCAAGAAAAAGAAGTGGGGCGAAGTCGTGAACAGCTTCAGCCTCTACAACGCCTACAGCCGCCGCAACCCCTACTACCTCTATCTGAGCGTGGGCAAAAAGGACGCCAGCGGCAACGTGACGGAAGAGCCCGGCTACAAGCAGCTGTCAGTATTCCCCATCATCCCTTCTTTCAGCAAAAGCTTCCGGTTTTAATTATTCACCAGCCAGCTTATTCACCAGACAGCGCGATGCCGAGTCAGAACAACGTCATGTCGAGCGCAGCCGAGACATCTCGCGTGCAGCAGTAATTCTTACGATTGGATTACTCAAGCACGCGAAATGTCTCGGCTGCGCTCGACATGACGGTAAAGCTACCCACCCAATGAAAAACCACTTCTTCCCTGTTCTGCTGCTGACTGCCGCCGCGCTGGCCAGCTGCGAAACCAACATCGCCGTGCCTACCCCATCGCATGAGCCGCGCGCCTCGGTGTTGTACTTACTGCGTAATGAGCCGACCGGCGACACGCTCAACAACCGCACCGAGGGCTGGCTGTACGCCGGCGCCAGCCAGCAGATTTTCAGCCGTCAGGGCGAACTGGGCCGTGCCGATGCGATTATCCGCATTGCTGACCAAGCCGGCCGGCCGGTGGAAACGTTTCAGGCCGTCACGGCGGCCAACAGCAGTTTCTTTAATGGCCCGGGCTACTACCGGCCGCGGCGGAGCCAGCTGGTGCAGCCGGGCCAGACCTACTCACTGCAAGCCACGGTGCCGGGCCTGCCCGAGGTGGCCAGCACGCTCACCATGCCCTTCCCCGCGGTGATTGTCAACGCCAGTCTCGCCCCGCGGCCCCAGCTGCCGGGCTCTGGCACCAGCAGCCTGGTTCCGGCCCGCCTTTCGGTCACAATTCAGGACAACGCCGCCACCACCGATTATTACCTGGCCACCGCCCGGCTGGTCGATGCGCAGGGCCGCCACGGGGCCTGGCGCCCGGTCGACCTGGACATTACGAGCCGCGAAAACACCATTGAGGTGGGCCGCTTCCAGCTTTCGCGCTCCTTCGCCGACGATTTCGACATCTCGCCCTATGCCGACACCAACGTCAACGGGCAGCAGTTCACCTTCACGTCCAACGTCGTTTACAACAAGGAATTCTGCGCGGGCCCTGCCGGTGCGCCCTGCCCCACGCCCGCCTTTATGGAAGTGACCGTGAGCACCCTCACCCCGGATGCCTACCGCTTTCTGCTCGCCAAGCGCCGCTACCTCGACACCAACGGCAACCCCTTTGCCGAGCCCGCGCCGCTGTTTTCTAACATTGCGAACGGGTTTGGCGTGTTTGGCGGCGCTACTGAGGTTACTTACCGCATTCCGCTGCCGTAGCGGGCAGCGGGGCAGCATGCCCTGGTTAAATGAGCCTTATCAGTTCGCCAGCTTCTCGGCCGGGTAGGCAATGAAGTAATAATTCAAGCCCTTCTCAAATTGCTGCACCAGTTCCGACCGCGAAAAGGCCGGCTTTCCGGTCCGCCACCGCGCCATGGTCGACACTCGCATGTTGAGGTCCGCGCTGGTCAGCAGGTCGTAAATCTGCTCCGGGCGGGTGCCGTAGTAGTCGGAAGCGCCTAGGCCGTGCTCAAACACAATAATTGGCCGGCTGGCTTTGATGATGGCCGTGGCGCCCTGCAGCACTTGCAGTTCGGCGCCTTCTACGTCGATTTTGATGAGGTCTACGCGTGTGCCAGCGGGCAGCACCTGGTCCATGCGCTCTTTGCGCACGGTGATGAGCATGTCTTCTTCGTGGGCGCGGTCGTACTTGCGCTTCACAAACCCGCTGTAGGCCGGGTTGCTCACCACGTAATTGAAAGTGCTTTCGCCCGGGGCGTCACTGAGTCCGAGTTGGTAAAAATGGCAATTCGGGTGGTTCGCAAACGTCGTTTTAAGGCCCTCGAACAACGCCGGAATGGGCTCAAAACCAAAGTGCTGTCCTTGGGGTGCGTAGCGAAGCATGAGGGCCAGCACCTCGCCTTTGTGGCAGCCCACGTCCACGCAGTTGGCCTGGGGGTGCAGCACCTTTTGCATCACTCGCTGCGTGTCCCGGTCGTACTGCTGATTTTTGGTAAAGGCAATGGGTAGGGTTTTCAGCAGCTTTTTCAGAAGTTCTTTCATATACATATCAAAGGTAGGCGGCCAAGCGCTGGAAGAGGTATGGCAGCACGAATGACAACCTAAGAGCAGCCCGGACGGAGAAAGCAAATATACCGGTCGGGTTCTCACGCGGCCCGTTTTAAGGCTCTAGCCCGGTCTTTCCCTCCTGTTGCTTCACGGGGGGCCTACTCGCCCATCAAGGTGAGGACCAGCGAGCGGCGCCCGCCGTGGTTGCGGTGCTCACCGAGGTAAATGCCCTGCCAGGTGCCCAGGGCCAGCTGGCCGCCCACGACGGGAATGGTGACGCTGCTCCCCAGCAGGGCCGCTTTCAGGTGGGCGGGCATGTCGTCGGGGCCCTCGGCGGTGTGGTGGAAATAGGGCGCCTTTTCAGGGGCGGCGCGGTTGAAAAACTGCTCGAAGTCGTGGCGCACCGTCGGGTCGGCGTTCTCGTTGAGGCACACACTGGCCGAGGTGTGCTGGATAAAGACGTGCAGCAGGCCGGCCCTCCACTGCCGTAGTTCGGGCAGCTCGCGCAGCACGTGGTCGGTGATGAGGTGAAAGCCGCGGGCCATCGCCGGCAGCAGAAGCTGTTTCTGAATTACCATGGGACGAAACTACCGAATGAGGTGGTCTGGCTAAACCGAACACCTGATTCAGCACTGTGATTTGCAGTTTCGAGGGGAGCCAGAAAGCCCGAGCTGAGCGGCGATGCAGCTAAAATGCCTCATGGGCAGGAAGTGTGAGACATTGCACTGTCCGCTCCCGCCAGACTATTCCAATAGCTAACATATACGCATCGCGAAGTGGCATGCGAAAATCGGCTGGCGGAGGTAGAGACGCAATCTGTTGCGTCTCGTCGTTGAACGACGTGAATAGCACACCTCAACGGCGTGGTCCCGGAGACGCAAAATGTTGCGTCTCTACCTCATTCTCGCAAACCACTTCCTGACCAGTATAAATAGGGACTAACATGCCTGTATTTGGTACTAGCTCAGCCGTATATTTGACCACATCCATTCCTTATTCACAGACAGTTTCCCTCATGATAAATTACTACTTACGCTACGTGGCCGACTACCTACGGGAGGCAGCGTCTACCCCCCCCAGGCCCCGGCACTTGCTGGGAATGCTGGGAGTGCTGCTGACCTTCACGGCCCAAGCGCAGAAGGAACCTGTCTCGGCAGGTTTTTTTAGCGATGACGCGGCGGCGCGGCGGGCGGCTACCACCTCGCCGTTAGCAGCGGCCCTAACGGCTGCTCGTTCCCTCACGCTTAACGAATCGGGCCTACGGACGGCCTTGGCCACGGCGCCACTCGAAGGCAGGAACGTCGGCAAACCGCTGGTACTCGTTTTGCCCCTACCCGACGGCACCAACGGCCGCTTTGAGGTGCGGGAAGCGCCCATAATGGCGCCCGCCCTGGCGGCGAAGTTTCCCGCAATCAAGACTTACGTAGGCGTGGGCCTCGACGATGCTGGGGCAACGATACGACTCGACCTGACGCCGCGGGGCTTCCACGCCCAAGTGCTGTCGGCCAAAACCGGCAGCTTCTTCATCGACCCCGCCGCGAAAACCGACACCAAGCACTACCTCAGCTTCTGGAAGCAAGCCATGCCGGGCCGCAGCTTCGCGTGTGAGGTAGAAGAAACTACCGGCGGGGCTGCCCGCACCGCGGCACCCGCTGGCGCGGCCCTGCGCACCAGTGGGCCGGTGCTGCGCACCTACCGGCTGGCGATGGCCGCTACCGGCGAATACACGGCCTTTCAGGGCGGCACCGTGAGCGGGGCCTTTGCAGGCATTGTCACGTCGGTGAACCGCGTGGTGGGCGTGTACGAGAAAGAATTGGCCGTGCGCCTGGTGCTCGTGCCCAACACTGAAACGCTGGTGTATGCCGACGCCGCCACCGACCCCTACACCAACGCCAATACCAACAACGCTCTGCTGGCCCAAAACCAAACCAACATCGATGCCCTGATTGGGTCGGCCAACTACGACATTGGGCACGTGTTTAGCACGGCCAGCGGCGGGGTGGCGGGCCTGGGCGTGGTGTGCCGCGCCAACCAAAAAGCCCGGGGCACAACCGGCACTTCGTCGCCCGTGGGCGATGCCTTCGACATCGACTACGTGGCCCATGAGCTGGGGCACCAGTTCGGTGCCAACCACACCTTCAACGGGGTGTCGGGCAGCTGCGGCGGCGGCAACCGCAACACGAGCACGGCTTTCGAGCCCGGCTCGGGCTCGACCATCATGGCCTACGCGGGCATTTGCGGCCCGGCCAACAACCTGCAGCCCAACTCGGACGCGTATTTCCACGTGGCCAGCTACGACGAGATTCAGGCCTACCTGGCCACCACCAGCTGCGCCGCAACGGCTGCCACCGGCAACTCGCCCCCCCTCATCACGCTGCCAGCCAGCGGCAAAACCTTGCCCATTGGCACGCCCTTCAAGCTCACGGCCAGCGCCTTCGACCCCGACAACGGTACCCTGAGCTACTGCTGGGAGCAATTCGACCGCGTGGTCGCGGGCGGCTCGCCCACCGATGCGCAAGTTGACGGGTTAGCCATTCCGCTGTTTCGCTCCTTCACCCCCACGGCCGACCCCACGCGCTACTTCCCGCGCCTGAGCAGCCTGGTGGCCAACACCACCGTCTTCGGCGAGCGCCTGCCCACGGTGACGCGCCCGCTGCGCTTCCGCGTGACGGTGCGCGACCAGAACAACGGCAGCCAGGGCACCATTGGCGGGGTGAACAGCAGCGGCGTGGTCACGCTGAGCAGCACCAGCACCGCCGGGCCGTTCCTCGTCACCTACCCCAACGCGGCCAGCCTCAGCCTGGCTGGGGGCAGCAGCCAGGCCATTACCTGGGACGTTGCCGGCACCACCGCCAACGGCGTGAACTGCGCCACTGTGAACATTCGCCTCAGCACCGACGGCGGCCTCACCTACCCCACCCTGCTGCTAAGCGGCACCGCCAACGATGGTTCGGAAGCCGTGACGCTGCCCAACGTGGCCACTACCACGGCCCGCATCATGGTAGAGGCCGCCGACAACTACTTCTTCGATATTTCGAACAGCAACTTTGCCATCACGACATCTGCGGCTTGCGCGGCCCCGAGCAGCCTGGCCATCAGCAACGTGACGCTCAATTCGGCGAGCCTGAGCTTTGCCGGCAGCGCGGCCAGCTACACCATCCGCACCGAGCCCGCCACCACCAGCCAAACGGTGACGGGCACTACCGCCACCCTCACCGGCCTCACGGCGGGCACCACGTACACGGTGTTTGTGCAGGGCAACTGCGGCGCCGACGGCCTGTCGGCCGCAGTCAGCACGTCGTTTAGCACCACCGCCCCGGCCGTGTGCAACGCCCCCACCGACCTGCGCCTGACATCGGCTTCGGCTACCTCGGCCATTCTCTCGTTCACGCCCAGCACCTCGGGGCCGGTGAGCTACACCGTCACGACCTCGCCGGCCACCACTACGCAAACGATAACGGGCTCGCCGCTCACGCTCACGGGCCTCACAATAGGCACGACCTACACGGTGAGCATCGCCAGCAATTGCAGCACGCCCAGCTTCAGCGCAGTCGAAACACTGACCTTCAACACCCAGCCGGCCAACGACGAGTGCACCTCGGCGGTGGCGCTCACGGCCGGGGTGGGCTGCAACTCCATCAGCGGCAACGTGCTCTCGGCCACGCAGTCGCAGCCGCCCAGCGCGTGCAGCGGGGCCACCAGCTCCTCGGCCAATGACGTGTGGTACCGCTTCGTGGCCACGGGCTCCATCTATTCCCTCACGGCCAGCAGCTCGTTTGATGCCGTGCTGGAATTATTCAGCGGGAGCTGCGGCAGCCTGAGCAGCGTGGGCTGCACCGACGAAGTTGGGCCTGGCGACGAAAACCTGCTCCTGACCAACCTGGTGGCCGGCCAGACATATTACGTGCGCGTGTTCCCCTACAACGGGCAGGCCGGTAATGGCGACTTTACGCTGTGCGCCCAGGCCCTCACCAACCTGGTGGTGAGCACGCCGCAGGCCATTGGCGGCACCTACTTCAACGTGACGGTGACCAGCACCGGCGCTGCGACGCTCAACGACAACCTCAACGTATTGGGCGTGATGACGGTGCAAAACGGAGGCTCGGTCACGACCGATGCCGTTAGCTACTACATCCAGGGCCCCGGCCGCTTTGTGCTGAGTGCCGGCGCTACGCTCATCGAAACGAATACTGCGGGCATCACAAATACAGGCTCGGGCGCTTTCCTGCTCACGGGCTTGCCCGCCATCTCGCTCAGCACCGACGCCAACTACGTGTTTGCCGGGCGCAGCAACCAGTCGACGGGCGCGCTCATGCCCCGGAGCGTGCGCACCCTCACCGTGAACAACGGCGCGGCCCTCACCCTCACCAACCCGGTTAGCGTGGCCCAGGTCGTGCGCCTGCAGCGCGGCAACCTGACGCTGGGCACCCGCCGCCTGCTGCTCCGCTCGTCGGCCGCGGGCACTGCCCTGGTCGACAACACGGGCGGCGTCGTCAATGGCACCACGGCTTCGATGCAGCGCGCCCTTACCGGCGGCGTCACCACCGGGCCGGCTTACCGCCACTTTAGCTCGCCGGTACAGGCGGTGGCCTTCGACAGCCTGCGCACGGGCGGCTTCTCGCCCGTGGTGAACCCGGCGTATAATACCAGCGCTACGCCCAGCGCGGTTACGCCCTTCCCCACGGTGTTGGGCTATGACCAGGACCGCATTGCAACGACGACTTCGAACTACAGCAACTTTGACAAGGGGTGGTTTTCGCCCGCTAGCCTGAGCGAGCCCATGCAGCCCAACCGCGGCTATACCGTGAACGCCCCGGCCACCGCCACCCCCGTGCGCTTCACGGGCACGTTCAACACGGGAGCCCAAAGCTCGGGCACCCTGGCGCGCACCAGCGCCAGCGACGATTTTGGCTGGCAGCTGCTGGGCAACCCCTACCCCTCGCCCCTCGACTGGAGCACCGTCGCGGCGGCCCAGCGCCCCGGGGTTGGCGCGGCCATGTACGTGTTTCAGAGCACGGGCCAATACGCGGGCGCTTACCGCGCGTACCTCAACGGCATCGGGGGCGCCTCGCCGCTGATTGAGGCGGGCTCCGGCTACTTCGTGCAGGTCGCAACGGCCGGCACGGCCGGTGCCGTGAACTTGACCAATGCCAACCGCATCACCACTTTTGGCCCTCAGAACGCCTTTGGCCGCTCAACCGCCGATGCCCGCCCGCAATTGCGCCTGCGCGTGGCCGGGGCGGGCCTGTCCGACGAGACCTACCTCTACCTGCAAGCGGGAGCCACGGCCGGCATCGATGCTGAGTACGATGCGGTCAAGCTCCCCAACTCGACCGGCCTGAACTTGGCGTCGCTGGTCCTGAACACCCAGCTCGCCATTCAGGGCCTGGCTCCGCTGGCCGGCACCGCCGAGGTGGTGCTGCCGCTGTCGCTGGCCGTGCCTGCTGCGGGCAGCTTCACCTTCGATGCGGCCGACCTGGCCAACTTCGGCACCACGGCCGTGTACCTGCGCGATGCCGCCGACGGCACGCTGCTTCCCCTGGCGACTGGCACGCGCTACGCTTTCACACTGGCCACGCCCACGGCGGCCGATGGGCGTTTCGCCATCGTGCTGCGGCCAGCTACGGCCCTGGCCACCCAGGGTGCCCTGGGCGCGGCCCAGGTAACGGTGTACCCCAACCCGGCCCGCACCAGCTTCACGGTGACGGTGCCCGCGGTAGCCAACGCTAGCCGCGTCGAGGCCGAGCTGCTGAATGCCCTGGGCCAGGTGGTGCACCGGCAGTCAGCCGCCTTGCCCCCGAGCGGCGCCCGCTTTGCGGTGCCAACAGCTGAGCTGGCCACCGGCGTGTACCTGCTGCGCCTGCAAACGGGAACCTCATCCGTCACCAAGCGCGTGGTAATTGAGTAACCGGCGCGACGCCAGCTACGCACTTCACACCAAAAAACCACGGCCAATTGGCCGTGGTTTTTTGGTTTAAGCAGACTTGAAAAAAAGCTTTTTTTGCGAGCAAGAGCCCCAGTCGGCGGCAGAGGTTGCAAGTAGAGCATCTCCCATTTGCGGTATGAACGGTGAGAATGCGCCGGTAAGCGACTGGTTTGCGTAAGGCTACGCACCAGCTTGCCCTGGCTTCATCTTAACTGGTTTTTATGCCCACGCCCACTACCCGCCCAACCCGACGCCACCGCCGGGACATCGTTGTTATCGGAGCCTCGGCCGGGGGGGTCTCGGCCCTGCTGGAGCTCGTCAAAACGCTGCCTGCTGACTTTCCAGCGCCCATCTTTATAGTGCAGCACGTGGCCCCCGACTCGCCCAGCATCCTGCCGCAGCTGCTGAGCTCGGTATCGGCGCTGAAGGCTCGGCACCCGCAAAACGGCGAAACCATTGAGCCGGGCGTGATTTACGTGGCCCAGCCCGACCACCACCTGCTGCTCGAAGGCAACACGGTGCTGGTGACGCGCGGGCCCAAAGAAAATCGGTTCCGGCCCTCCATTGACGCGCTGTTTCGCTCGGCGGCCTACACCTATGGGCCCCGCGTGATTGGAGTGATTCTCACCGGCTACCTCGACGACGGCACCTCCGGCCTGTGGAGCGTGCAGCGCATGGGCGGCCTGGCCGTGGTGCAGGACCCCCACGACGCCGAGCAGCCGTCTATGCCCACCAACGCCCTGGAATTCGTGAAGCCCGACTACCTGGTGCCACTGGCCGAATTAGGCAGCCTGCTCGTGCGCCTGACCACGGAACGGGCCCCCGGCAAGCCCCACCTGCCCGCCGCGCAGCTCGACCTGCTGCGCATCGAGCTCACCATTGCCAAGCAGGGCGGCGGGTTCGAGCTGGGCATCATCGACAAGGGCAAGCTCACGCCCTTCACCTGCCCGGACTGCCACGGGGCTCTCACCCAGCTCATTGAGGGCAAGCTCATTCGCTACCGCTGCCACACGGGGCACGCCTACACGGTCAGCGCCCTGCTGGGCGAAGTCACGCAGTCGGTGGAAAGCCTACTCTACCAGTCCATGCGGGGCTTGGAAGAAACCAGCATGCTGCTCCAAAACCTGGGCCAGCACTACGCGGCAAACAAGGAGCCGGCCGTGGCCGAGCTGTTTTTTCAGAAAGCCGCCAACGCCGGCGAGCAGGCCCGCGTGGTGCACGCCTCCATTCTGGGGCACGAGGCGCTGAGCGGCGATTTGCAGTTCCGGAAAAAGAAGCTGGCCTGAGCCCGCTGGCCGGTTACCGGGGCGAAATGCGTACCTTTCCTGCCTGACCCGTGTGGGCCAGCTAAGCCCTGATTTTCTGACAGTTCCTGCCAACCCCATACCCCGCGCCGAAGCCGCGGCGCAACGCCAGCGCCTCGACGCGCTGCTGCGGGACTCGCCGGCTTGTGTGGCCAGCCTGTCGGGGCCCGACCACATGGTCACGGTGGCCAATCAACTGTTTCGAAAGCTTTTTGGCAACCGGCTGCTGGCGGGGTTGCTGCTGCGCGACGCGCTGCCCGAGCTTCGCGAGCAAGCCTTTTTCGGGCTGCTCGACGAAGTGTACCGCACCGGTGCTATTTGTCATTCGCTCGAAGAAATAGCGTACCTCGACGCGGTGCACCCCAGCCCGCGGGGCCCGGTGTACTTCACGTTTATCGCCCAGGCCGTGCGCACCGCGCCGCTCGACCCGGTTTCGGGCCTGCTGCTGTTTGCCTACAACGTGAGTGACCACGTAAACGCCCGCGCCCGGACCGTGGCCACGTCTGCCGCTACCGCGCAGCAGCTGGCCGTGGCCAACGCGCAGCTGGCCACAACCAATGAAGAGCTGCATGTGACGAACGCGGAGCTGGACGCCACCATTGAGCAGCTCTCGGAAGCCAACCGGCAGCTGGCCCGGGCCAACACGCACCTGACCGCGGCCAACACCGACATCAGAAGCCACGTTACCGAACTGCACCTAGCCCAGAAGGCCCTGCGCGCCCTAAACCGCCAGCTGGAAACCCGCGTGGGCGAGCGCACCAGCCAGCTGCAAACGGCCCTGCGCGAGTCGGAGCAGCAGCGCACGGCCATTGCCACGGTTTTCGACCAGACGCCCGCCCTCATCTGCATCCTGCGCGGGCCGGAGCACCGCTACGACTACTTCAACGCCGCCTACCAGCGCCTGTACCCCGGCCGGGCACTGCAGGACAGCGCGCTGGCCGAGGCCCTGCCCGAAGCTGAGGCCCAGGGCTTTGGCGCACTGCTCGACCGGGTGTACCAGACCGGCGAGCCCTACCACGGCCAGGAGATGCCGCTGCACGACGTGGGCCCGCACGGCCCGCGCGAGCGATTTTTTGATTTCACCTACCAGGCCTTCCGCAAAAACGGCGCCGTGGTGGGCGTGGCCGTGTGCGCCTTCGACGTAACCGAACAAGTGCGGGTGCGCGAGCAGGTGGCGGTGGCTATTTTCCGGGGCCCGCGCTACGTGATAGAGTTGGCCAACCCGGCCGTGTGCGCCATCTGGGGCCGCACGGCCGACCAGGTGCTGGGCAAGCCGCTGTTCGAAGCCTTGCCCGAAGCGGCCGGGCAAGGCTTTGAGGAGCTGCTGGATGGGGTGCTGGCCACCGGCGTGCCCTACGTCGCCCGCGAGCTGCCCTCCACGCTGGACCGCGCCGGCCAGCGCGATACCGTGTACTGGAACTTTGTTTACCAGCCCCTGGTGGACCACGAAGGGCGGCGCACCGGCATCACGGTGGTGGCCACGGACGTGAGCGAGTCGGTGCGGGCCCGGCAGCTGCTCGAAAAGCTGGGCCGGGAGCTGGCCCTGGCCTACGCCACCCTGCAGGTGACCCACGTCGACACCGAGCTGGCCAACGCGGCCCTGAGCTACAGCAACACCCGCCTGACCCGTACCAACGCCGACCTGGACAGCTTCGTGTACGCGGCCAGCCACGATTTGAAGCTGCCCGTGCTCAACCTGGCCGGCCTCTTCGAGGAGCTGCAGCGCGGCGTCACTTTCACCGACCCGGCCGAGAAACAGGTGCTCCTGCCCATGATTGACAGCAACCTGCGCCAGCTCACCACCACCCTCGACGACCTGGCCGCCCTGGGGCAGATGCAGCCGGCCACCCACGCGCCCCCCGAGTCCCTGGCCCTGGAAGAGCTGGTGGCCGATGTGCTGCAGGTGCTGGAGCCCCAGGTGCGCGCCGCTCAGGCCCGCGTCACGGTCGATTTTGAAGCCCAGCCGGTGGTTTCCTACCCCCGCGCCCCGCTGCGCACCATTGTGCTGAACCTGCTCAGCAACGCCCTCAAGTACGCCGACCCCGCCCGTCCGGCCCGGGTGCACGTTTCGCTATGGCTTGATGCCGGCCAGCCCGTGCTGTGGGTGCAGGACAACGGCCTGGGCTTCGATGCCGCGGCGCTGGGCCCCGACCCGTTCCAGCTGTTCCGCCGCTTCCATGACCACACGGAGGGGACCGGCGTGGGCCTCTACCTCGTCAACCGCCTGGTGCAGGCCAACGGCGGCCGCATCGAGGTGGAAAGCCGGGTGGGCGAAGGCGCTACTTTTCGCGTCTACCTGGGAGCTGCCGCATAATTCCCCACCTGGCAACTCCCTCAAGTACGCCGCGCTTTGCCGCCCAACCATGCCCCGAGGTCGTGTCTGGGGCGTGGCTGGTGATTGAGGACGGGTAAAAATCACGGGTTCGGGTAATATCTGTCATGCCATTCGCGGCGGCAGGCGCCGAACCTTGCACCCTGCCGGAGTTGGGCTCAATTCAAGGCTGGGTACCGCGTGAGCCGGGCTAGTTGGCGAGGAGCTTTTTTACATCAACCACCCCGCTATGTCCCTTTTTACTTGGTCGATGCTACTGCATTTTATTCGGTCACGCCTGGCGGGCGCCTTGTGCGTAAGCCTGGGTTTGGCTGGGGCAGGGTGCGGCACGGCCCCGGGCCAAGTGCCGGCAGTAGCGTCCGCGCGCCCCTTGGTGGGGGTGGCGCCAGAACCGGAGCCTGTGAGCCTCCTGATTCGGCAGCAGCTCCGGGCTGTGCCGGCCGGAGAAGAGGCGGTGCGGGCCTTTTACGACAGCACCTACGCCGTGGCCTGGACGCTGCCCACGGGTAGCCTCAATCCTGATGCCCACGCCACGCTGGCGCTGCTGGCCCGCGCCCCCGAGCACGGCCTGCGCCCGGCCGACTACGACGTGGCCGGCCTCCAGGCCCTGCGCGACTCGCTCCAGCAACCAACGCTGCCCCTCCTGCAGGCCGGCCAACGCGCCCGGCTGGACGTGGCCCTGAGCCAGGCGGCGCTGCGCTTCGGCCGCGACCTGGGGCGCGGGCGCCTGCATCCGTACACCCCGACGGCAAAGGAAAAAGCGGCCGGCGCGGCCGGGCAGCCGGCCGCCCTGCTGCGGGCGGCCCTGAACCGCCACGCGGTGCCCGCCGCGCTGCTGGCCAACGCCCCAACCAACCGCGAGTACCGGCTGCTGCAAGCGGCCCTGGCCCGGTGGCTGGCCCAGCCGGCTGCACCGGATTCGGCCGCGCTCCGGCAACGGCAGTTTGAGCAGGCCGCCGTGAACCTGGAGCGCTGGCGCTGGGAGCCGCTGGCCGACTCCAGCTACGTACTGATAAACGTGCCGGCCTACGAGCTGCTGGTGGTGGCCCACGACTCGGTGGTGCGCCGCCACCGAGTCGTGGTGGGCGCGCCCGGTACCCGCACGCCCACGCTCAGCAGCCGCCTCACGCACTTCACCCTGGCCCCCGACTGGCACGTGCCCCGCTCCATTGCCACGAAGGAAATACTGCCCCGCCTCAAAAAAGATGCGGGCTACCTGGCCCGCCACAACTACGCCCTCTACGACGGCCAGGGTCGGCTGGTGAACGCCACTGGCGTGAACTGGGCCGCGGTCACGGCCCAAAGCTTTGGCTATACCATTCGGCAGTCGGCGGGCTGCGAGAACGCCTTGGGCAACATCGTGTTTCGTTTCGCGAACCCTTATTCGGTGTACGTGCACGACACGCCGCTGCGCCAGTATTTTGCCCAGCCGGCCCGGGCCCTCAGCCACGGCTGCGTGCGCCTGGAAAACCCCTTGCTGCTGGCCACCTACCTCTTGCGCCGCGAGGGCAATACCGCCCGGCTGCCCTCCGACGAGGAGTGCGCCCGCCAGCCCCGCCCGCGTGAGTTGCGCCTGGTCGGCCCATTGCTATTTACATCCGCTACGCCACCTGCACCGCCGAAAACGGCCGCCTGCGTTTCCTGCCCGATGTGTACGGCCGCGACACGGTGATTCGGCGGGGCCTGTTTGGCCCGGCATCGTAGACGGCTCAGCTATCGCCGCGCTAATCAGCACCTTGTCGGCCTCGTGCACTACTTCCTCGCTGTGTTGTCCAGCTCGGCGGCTACGGCGGCTGGCAGCAAGGGGCGGCGTAGCCGACACCTGTGCGGCAGTTGACGAATGTCACGCGATGCCGCAATTCTCGTCATGGGGCCCGGGACGGCTCTGGCAGACTTTTGTAAAAACCCTGCCAGGCGACCTGGAGCCTTGCTTCTCCGGCGGACATCCATTCGCCACCCCCGGCCAGCCAGGGCTATGCGCTGCGCTACCCCGAAAGCTACCGCGCACCCTCCCCTTTCCACCTTCCCATCCCATCCAGCTCATGAAAACGCCTTATATCCTGACCGCAACCGCCGCCCCGAGTGAAACCATGGCCGATGCCGACATCACCACGGCCATCGAACGCCTTTTCACCACCCAAAAGGGCCTGAACGAGCACGCGCTGGACGTGGCCACACACGAGGGACTGGTCACGCTGACTGGCTTTACCGACAATTTGCTGGCCCGGCAGCGGGCCGAGGAAATTGCCCTGGCCGTGCGCGGCGTACGCGGCGTAACCAGCACCGTGGCCGTGCAAACCCTCGACCTGCCCGACGCAGACATACAGCGCGACGTATGCGGCGCGCTGGCCGACGACCCCGCCACCGCCGACTACGCCGTGCACTGCACCGTGGCCGGGGGCGTGGTTACGCTCACGGGCATGGTGCAGTCGTGGGCCGAGCGGCAGCTGGTGCTGCGCGTGCTGCAGGGCGTGCGGGGCGTCACCACCTTCGTTACCGAGCGACTGACGATACAAAAAGGAGAAATCGTGAATTCTGACGCCGAAATCACCACCCAAATCCGGGAGCTGCTCGACTGGGACATTCGCGTGAACAGCGCCCTGGTGGAGGTTCAGACCCACGAGCAGGTGGTACATCTGTTGGGCACGGTGGGCACGGCCACCGAGAAGGACCACATTGTGGCCATTGCCTACCAGACCGGGGCCGCCCGCGTGGATGCCCACGACTTGCTCGTGGCCTACTGGGCGCTCGGCAGCGAGCTGCGAGGCGAAAAGTTTGCTCCCCGCGCCAACGAGGCCATCGTGAAGGCCGTGCGCGGAACCATCTACCACAACCCGCGGGTGCGCTGCTCCGAAACCCTGGTGCAGGCCCACGAGGGCGTGGTGACGCTGGCCGGCACGGTGAGCAACCTGCGTGCCCGGCTGGAAGCGGAGCGCGATGCCCGCCACGTAGTGGGCGTACACGACGTGCACAACCTACTGAAGATAAGGCCGAAGCGCCTGGTGCCAGATGCCGACATCCGCCAGACCATTCTAGCCGCGCTGGCCCGCGACCCCTACGTGGGCCATTTCCACTTCGTAGTGAGCGTGCACCAAGGCCAGGCCACCGTGCAGGGGCTGGTGGGCAGTGCGTTTGAGCGCGAGCGGGTGGGCGACGTAGCCGCCGGCGCCAGCGGCGTGCTGGCCCTGACCAACCGGGTGGCGCAACCGGGCCTTGCCGGGCCCGGCACCGGTTCGGCCGCGCATGCCGGCGGCCCCAACCCCGACCACGCCCTGGCCGGCCGCATCCGGCAGCGCCATTTCTGGTCGGCCAGCCTGCACGACCAGGACATTGAAGTGCAGGTAAGCCACGGCCGCGCCACCCTCACCGGCACCGTGGACACCTGGCCCGAGCGCCAGCAAGCCGCCGCCGATGCTTACGAAGTTGGCGCCCGCGACGTGAACAACCACCTGCAGGTGCGAACTCCGGCGGCCCCAGAATCGCAGCCTGCCGAAAGCCTTGAGCTGTTGGCTGATGTAAATCATTAACAGCGCAGCCGGGCGCGGTGCCGCGCTGGCCCCTCCTTTCGCCTAACTACTTGCCATGAACCCTGCCTTTGTCGTTTTGGTCAACCACTCCGCCGCCGCTGAGCAGGCGGCCCGCTACGCGGCCGTGCTGGGCGGGCCACTGGGCGTGCAGCTGGAGCTGGTCCACGTGTACCAGGACCCGATGCTGTTGTCTGAAATGGCGTTTGCCCCGGTGCCCTACCTGCCCCAACTGCAATCCGACGCCGACGAGGCCCTGCAGGCCCTGGCCGAACGCCTGCCGGCCGCCGAGGCCACGGTGCTGGCCGCCCCAATGCCCTATGCCGTGCAAGAGGCCATCGACCGCTTCCAGCCCCTGCTGCTGGCCATGAGCCTGAGCGCCGAGCAGGGGCTGGCCGACTACCTGCTGCGCAACCACCTGCTGCCCGTGCTGCGGGCTACCCATCATCCGCTGTTGCTGGTACCCGAAACCGGCCCGCCGCCGGCCCTGCCGCGCCGCGTGCTGGTGGCCGTCGATGCCGAGTACTTTGCCCTGAGTGCGGCCTCCCTGGCCCTGGCCCCGCTACTGGCGAGTTGGCCAGCGGCTTTTTCGGTTGTCCACGTCCGGCATATTGCGAGCGGGTTTGAGCAGCCGGTGCCCGAGCGGCTGGGCGGGTCGCTGCGCGAGCTACTACCGGTGCCCGCGCCGCTGGAACTCTGCGGCGATGCCGGCCACGACCCGGCCGCCGCGGTGCTGCGGGCGGTAGCCGACGCCCAGGCCGATTTACTGGTGCTCATTGCCCGGCCCCGCAGCTTTTTGGGGCGGCTGTTTCATCGCAGCGTCACGGCTGAAGTCCTGCGCGGCTGCCCCGTGCCGGTGCTCCTGCTGCCCGCCGACGCCCCCGACCAGCCCGACTGGATGCCGGCCATGAGTTAAGCGCGCCGCACTATTGTTTCTATATTTTTTTCCACCCCGGCCTTTACTGGTCCCTATTCCCTTTTGTATGCTGATTCCCACATTGTTGTTTTCCGCTTTATTCATCGGCAGCCTGTTCGCGTTGCGCCAGCGCACCCGCCGCCCGCAGCTGCAGCCGGTACTGCTGCCGCGCCGCTAGGCCCGAACGGGCTATTTCTAGTCCCCGATTTTCGGTTTGCCGGAAGTCGGGGATTTTTGGTTTTCGACGAGTTGGGCCGCGCAAGCCGATGGGCTGGGCGCCTTTGACAAATATCAACTGTTCCAGGAATTCTCGTCATGCCGAAGCAGGTGGCCGGAACGGACTTTTACCTACGTCCCTTGGGGGCCGGTCGGGTTGAAAAAAAGCCCTCCGGCGATTCCTGCTGCTGCTTATGAAAAACTCCTTGTTAATCGGCCGCCTGGCCGGCATCCGCATCTTTCTGCACTGGACCTTCCTGCTGCTGCTGGGCTTCCTCGTGTTTGCCGAGGTGCGCCGGGGCAGCGACTCGGGAGCCGTGCTCACGTCGGTCGGCTTCGTGCTGGCACTGTTTGCATGCGTGGTGCTGCACGAGCTGGGCCACTCGCTCATGGCGCGGCGCTTCGGCATCGGCACGCGCTCCATCACGCTGCTGCCCATCGGCGGGCTGGCCACACTGGAGCGCATGCCCGAAAAGCCCCGGCAGGAATTGCTGGTGGCCCTGGCCGGCCCGGCCGTGAACGTGGCCATTGCCCTGGTTCTCTACCCGTTTGTTGCCCCGCTGGGGGCGTTTGAAGGCATCGGCCTGAGCCACGGCACCGTGGGGCTGGGCTTTCTCACGGCCCTGTTCTGGGTGAACGTGATGCTGGTGGTGTTCAACGCCATTCCGGCCTTTCCGATGGATGGCGGGCGGGTGCTGCGCGCCCTGCTGGCCATGCGCCTGGGCCGGCCCCGGGCCACGGCCATTGCGGCGGGGCTGGGCAAGCTCATTGCCGTGGGCTTCGTGTTCTACGGCTTGTTTAATGCCCCGTTTCTGGTGCTCATCGGCATCTTCGTGTACTTCGGGGCCCACACCGAAAACGTATCGGTGCAGCACCGCGAGCTGCTACGCGACTACACCGCGGGCCACGCCATGCTGACTAATTACCTCACCCTGGCCCCCACCGACACCATGCAACAGGCAGCCAACACCTTGCTGGCCGGCTCCGACCAAGATTTGCTCGTGCTCGACCCGGCGGGCCAGGCCGTGGGCGTGCTCACCCGCCCCTTGCTCATGGCCGCCCTGCGCGACAACCGCCTGACCACCCCCGTGCAGGAGGTGATGAGCCGCGAGTTTGAAACGGTAGAAATTGGTGACAGCCTGACCACGGTGTACGCCCGCGCCCTGCGCCAGCCCAACGCCTTTTTCCCCGTGCTGGAAAACCAGCAGCTGCGCGGCATCATCGACCAAACCAACCTGACCGAGTTCCTGACCATCCGGGCCGCGCTCAGTCATTAGGAGTGATAAAAGAGCCTTCGGGAACAGTCATGCTGAGCGAAGGCGCAGCCGCAGTCGAAGCATGACTGGCTTTTCCCACTCAATTCACAAACGCCACGCACCAGTCCCACCCCACTTAACTCCGCCACGCCATGAAGCCCAGCCTGCTCGTCCTCACCGATTCCTCGCCCGCCGCCGAGCGGGCCCGCGCCTACGCCGCCGTGCTGGCCGCCCCGCTGGGGGCCGAGGTGCATCTGCTCCACGTGTACCCCACGGCGCCCACTACCGCGCGCATTGGCGAGGTGATGCGCGCCGCCAATGCCCGCTACGTGCTTCAGGAGCGTCAGGCCCTTGAAGCAGTGGCCGCCGCCATGCCCGGGCCCACCACCGCCGCCACCGTGGCGCAGTCCTGGGACGAGGCCGTGGAGGAAGCCCTGGCCCAGCACCAGCCGCTGCTGGTTGTTGCCGGGCTCACGGCCACCAATGGAATGCTGGACGAATGGCTGAGCAACCGCGCCCTGCCGCTGGCCCACGACACGGGCTATCCGCTGCTGCTGGTGCCCCAACACTTGCCGGCGGCCGCCCTGCGCCCACCCCGCTGCCTGGCCCTGGGCGTGCGCGACCAGTACTTTACCCTCACGCCCGAAGCCCTGGCCCTTGCCCCGCTGCTGGCGGCGCTGGCGGCCGCCGTGGTGCCCACCACTGTCGCCCGGCCCGATGAGCCGAACGCCGGCCGCCACGGCCTCACGGCCGCGCAGGAGTGCGGCCTCACCCCGGCCCTGGCGGGCAGCAGCCCCTACCGGGTGGTGGCCGACGAGCCGGCAGCCGGCCTGCGGCAGGCCGTGAAGGAGCTGGCGGCCGACGTGCTGGTGCTGCTCGACCCCGGCCACGGCTGGGTAAGCAAGCTATTTGGCGGCAGTGTTATCGACGAAGTGCTACGGCATACCGCGGTGCCAGTGCTGCTGCTGGCCACCCAAGAAACGGCGCGGGAGTAAACAGCTCGCTCTACCCTGCTGCTCACGACCCTTTCACCCCCAAACTCCTTAACTGATGGCTATTTCCCTTATCGTCTTCGCGGGCTTTTACCCGCCCGCCCGCCGCGCCGTTCAGTACGCCGACCTCCTGGCCCAGGCCGTGGGAGGGCGTTTGGTGCTGCTGCACGTCAACCGCGCTTCGCTGTTTGACCCCAACGACTTGGTGGCCCAGGGCTACCACCAGCAGGAGCTGGCCCGCCAGACCGATACGGCCGCCATTCTCTACCAGCAGGCCGAAGGCTTGCTCACCACCGCGACCGTGGAAGTGGCCACCGACCTGCTGCCCGCTGTGGCCCAGGATTTGGCTTACCGCTACCAACCGGCCCTGTTCGTGCTCAGCCAGGCCGATGAGGACCGCCCGGCCGCCGACCTGCTTACCTCTTGCGTAGAGATTCTGCGGGCCGGCAACTTCCCGCTGCTGGTGGTGTCGCCCGCGGCCCCGGTCGAGTACCTGCCCCGCCGAATCCTCATTGCCGCCGACCGGGAGTCATTTGCCCTGGGCCCAGAAGCCGAAGCCCTGCGCCCGCTGCTGGCCCGGCCCGGCGTGGAGGTCATCGTGGCCCACGTGTCGAGCGGCGTGGAGGATGACGAGGGCTGCGCCCTCGCGCTGCGGGCCGTGCAGGCCAGCGGCCTGGTTCAGGGCCTGCCCGTGCCGGAGCTGCGCGGCTACCAGCACGCGCACTACGCGCAAGGCATACTGGCCGCCGCTCTGGATACGCGCGCCGACCTGGTAGTGGTACTGGCCCGCCAGCGCAGCTACCTCGGCGACCTGTTTCACCGCAGCGTCACGGCCCAACTGCTGGAAAGCTGCCCCGTGCCCGTGCTGGTGCTGCCCACCGCCGCCCCGGTGCCCGTTACAGAAACGCCCGGCTTTGCCACCGCCGCCGGCTATGCCAACACCGTGCTGTCCGGCCTCACGCCGGCCTCCTGAATTGCCGGAGCACCGCTCGTCGCGCTGCCCCGGGGAGTGGTTTGGGCAGGCCTGAAAATGAGTCGGTGTAACGTTCCCCTATTTTACCTTGCCCTTCACGCCATGATGCACACGCTCCCCACGCTTTTGGAAACGCTGGCCCACCTCAAAAAAGAGGGCTATACCGAAGATTTCAACCTGCACGGGGCCTACCGGGCTAGTCAGCGCTCGGCCATTCAGCTGGCCCCCGATGAGTTTGTGGTAGACCAGCACTTCCGCTTCGAGGGCCCCACCGACCCCGCCGATGAAGCCGTGGTTTATGCCATTTCCTCCGCTAAGTTTAAGCTGAAAGGCACGCTGGTGAACGGCTACGGGGTGTACAGCGACCAGGCCGCCGACCGCATCATCCGCGCCATCCGGGCACAAACCACCTAGCCGCGCCTGCCTGATGGCCTCCTCCTCGACTGCCCCCGCGCCGGGCCTCACCGATGAAGCCGTAACTGCCGCCCGCGCCGCGCACGGCCGCAACGTACTCACCACCAATGCCCACTCGGGGCTGCTGGCCACGCTGCGCGGAGTAGTGACGGAGCCCATGTTTGGGCTGCTGCTGGCGGCCTGCGCGGTGTACATCGCGCTGGGTGAAGGGGCCGAGGCCCTGACCCTCGGGGTGGCGCTGCTGGCGGTGGCGGGCATCTCGGTGTATCAGGAAATCCGCAGCGACCGCGCCTTGGGGGCCCTGCGCGAACTGACCCAGCCCCGGGCCCAAGTGCGCCGCAACGGCGTGGTCGGCCCCGTGCCGGTAGCGGACCTGGTGGTGGGCGACGCCGTGCTGGTGGAAGAAGGCGGCCGCCTGCCCGCCGACGGCACCGTGACCGAAGGCAGCGACTTCTCGGTGGACGAGGCCATCCTCACCGGCGAGGCCGTACCGGTGGCCAAGGCCGTGGGCGACCCCGTTTTTGCGGGCACCAGCACCGCCGCGGGCAGCGTCTGGCTGACGGTCACGGCCGTGGGCGGGGACACCAAGCTCGGGCGCATCGGGCAGAGCCTTGAGGCCATCGACACCGAAAAGACGCCCTTGCAGCGGCAGGTGAGCCGGTTTGTGCTGCGCATGGCCTGGGTGGGGGCCGGCGCCTTTTCCCTGGTGTGGGGCGTCAACTACGCCCACTCCGGCAACTGGGTGACGGCCCTGCTCTTCGGCCTCACGCTGGCCATGTCCATCTTGCCCGAAGAGATTCCAGTGGCCTTCAGCTCCTTTATGGCCTTGGGCGCGGCCCGCCTGAGCCGGCTGGGCGTGCTGACCAGGCAGCCCCAAACCGTGGAAAGCCTGGGCTCGGCCACCGTCATCTGCGCCGACAAAACCGGCACGCTCACCCAGGAAGGCATGCGCGTGGCCCAGCTCTACGACGGGGCCGCCGCCCGCCTCGTGCCAGTGCCCGGCCCGCTCCTGCCTTCTGCCACCCCCGTGCTGGCCTACGCCCGCTGGGCCAGCGAAACCGAGCCCTTCGACGCCATGGAAAAGGCCATTGTAGCCGCCTTTATGGCTGCCGCGCCGGCTGCCGCCGCTGCGCCCGCGCCCATGCTGCACGAGTACCCGCTGGCCGGCACCCCACCCATGATGACGCACGTGCGCCAGGTAAACGGCGAAACCTTGGTGGCCGGCAAGGGGGCGGTGGAGCATGTGCTGGCCGTGTGCCGCCCTACCCCAGCCGTGGCTGCCGAAATTCGGCGGGTGGCGCAAGCGCTGTCGGCGCAGGGGTACCGGGTGCTGGGCGTGGCGCGGGCCGCTGCTCCCGGCCCCGATTTCCCGGCCGCGCAGGACGATTTTGCCTGGGAGTTCCTGGGTCTGGTGGCCCTCGAAAACCCACCCAAGGCCAACGCGGCGGCCGTTATTCAGGACTTTCTCGCCGCCGGCATCCAGGTCAAGATGATAACCGGCGACTTCCCCGAAACGGCCCAGGCCATTGCCCGCCAGGTGGGCCTGCCGGGGGCCGACACCCTGCTCACCGGCCAGCAAGTCATGGCCTTATCGGACGTCGACCTGCAGCCGCTGGCGGCCACCACGGCCGTCTTCGCCCGCATGTTTCCGGAGGCCAAGCTGAAGGTGGTGGAAGCCCTCAAAGCCCGCGGCGAAGTAGTGGCCATGACTGGCGACGGCGTCAACGACGGCCCCGCCCTCAAGGCCGCCCACATCGGGGTGGCCATGGGCCGGCGCGGCACCGAAGTGGCCCGGCAAGCGGCCTCCCTGGTGCTCGTGGATGACGACCTGGCCGGCATGGTCACGGCCATTGCCCAGGGGCGCCGCATTTACCAGAACTTTAAAAAGGCGGTGTTCTACGTCGTTTCCATCCACATCCCCATTGTGCTCACGGTGGCCGTGCCGCTGCTGGCCGGCTGGCAGTTTGCCAACCTGTTTTCGCCCGTGCACATCATCTTCCTGGAGCTGGTAATGGGCCCCACCTGCTCCATTGCCTTCGAAAACGAGCCGGCCGAGGCCGGCCAAATGCGCCAGCCCCCGCGCCCACTCACGGCCACCTTCCTGGCCGGGGCCGAGCTGGGCCGCAGTGTCGTGCAGGGCCTGGGCATTGCGGCGGCGGTGCTGGGCGTGTACTACTATTTCATGCGGCAGGGCGCGCCCCTGCCGGTGGTCCGCACGCTCACCTTCGCTACGCTGGTACTTAGCAATTTGCTACTCACGCTGGTCAACCGCTCGTTCACGCAGTCGGTGCTGCAAACCCTGCGCGTGCCCAACCGCATCCTCTGGCTGATGCTGGCCCTCACGCTGGCCCTGCTGCTCACCACGCTGCTGGTGCCGGCGGCGCAGCGGCTGTTCGGCTTCGCGCCGGTGCCGCTGGCGGCGCTGGGCGGGTGCGCGCTGGCCGCGCTGGCGGGCGTGGGCTGGGTGGAGGGGTGGAAGGCGGTGCGGCGGCAGCGCCCATGAAACGAGAGCTTTCAGCACCCAACAAAAATCTGTATTTCAAACTTTTAACTTACAACAGGGGCCCCTACCGGTTCTGATACAGCAGCACCGCCATCAGTCCGTACACCACCACGATGCCCACCGTATCGGGCGCCCAGCGGCTGGTGCGGGTGGGGCGCGTGACCAGGCCCACCAGGCTGATGGCCGTAACCACGATGGCCCCGAGCAGCGTGAGCAGGTGGCTGGCATTGGCATGGGCCAGCAGCGGGCCGGGGGTGTAGGTCGCGTCGACGGCGGCCAGCACGAACAGGTTGCACAGGTTGCTGCCCAACAGGTTGCCGAGGGCCATGTCGAGGCTGCCCAGGCGCACGGCGGCCAGCGACACCACCAGCTCGGGCAGTGAGGTGGTGAGGGCCAGTGCGAAGGTGCCGAAGAAGCTCTGGCCCAGTCCGCTGGCTGCGGCCAGGTGCTCGCTGAAATACGGCAGGGCCAGGGCGCTGCCCATCACCACCAGCGCGTGCAGGCCAAAGCGCCCCAGCACCGTCCGCAGCCCCCCGCCCACCGGAGCCGGGGCGGTGATGCTCTCGTCCGGCGCGGGGCCGTCGGCGGGGGCCGCGCTCAGGGCGGGGGCCATTTGCTGGCCGTAGCGAAACACGGTGTACATAGCCACCAGGTAAAGGCCCGTCAGGGCCAGGCTGTAGCCGCCCAGCCAGCCCACTTGCCCAAAGGCGGCGGGCTGCAAAAACGCTACCCCCACCACGCCCAGCATCAGCACCCCGAAGGCGGCCGTGACCAGATGCTCCCGGCTGGCCGGAGCGGCCACGGCGCGGCGCGGGGCCAGCAAATCGACCAAAGCAATGATGAGAATATTGAACAGGCAGCTGCCCAGCACGTTGCCCACGGCCAAATCGGGCGCACCCACCAGCGAGGCGGCGCTGTAGCCGGTCAGCAGCTCGGGCATGGAGGTGACGGAAGCCATCAGCACGAGGCCCAGCCAGGCCCGGCTCAGGCCGGTGAGGGAGGCCAGCTGGTCGCCGTATACCGACAGCTTGGTGCCGCTATAAATAATGACGGCGGCGCACACCAGAAAGCCCAGAATATCAGTCAGCATAGCATTAGGGGGACACAAGGAAAAGAAAAATATCCGTCCGGCCGCTGCACCCCGAAGCGGACGTAGCGGCGAGCCAGCAGGGTCAGCGGGCCGGGGCCCCGGAAGGACCGCACCCCGCCCTCCCCCACCACCAGCGCGCTGGCCGCCCAGGTATGCCAGCTCAGGCGGCTGGTAACCCCGCACAGCACGTAACCGATGATGGCTCCAAAAAAGCCCCCACCAGCGGGTGGAGGACTTTGATAGCGAGCAGCTTTGTTTCGGCGCTCATGCGGTGTAGGGGCAGTAAGGGAAGAGCCCTTTGCAAAAGAACAGTCATGCTGCTAGCACCCACCACAAGAGTACGCCCGGCCCGGTGGCGCGCCCTTGACGAAAGTCATGGACGGAGCCTGACATTGGGCATGTCAGATGCCCGCCGAAGGCCAGTCCTTTGTAGCCGGCCCCTCCCTGAAGCGGCCTTCCCTTCAAGCCCTACTCCGTTGTTTAACAGCCCCTTTCTTGCCGAAACCGGTGCCATTGCGCAGTTCGCCGGGCGGTTCTTCCGCGAGGGATTCCGGCCGCGCTACGAGGTACGCGAGCTGCTCTACCAGTGCTACGTGGTGGGCTACCAGTCCCTGCCGATGGTGGGCATCACGGGCTTCATCATGGGGCTGGTGCTCACGTTGCAAAGCCGGCCTACCATGGCCCAGTTCGGGGCCGAAGCCTGGATTCCGACCATGGTGGGGCTGACCATCATCCGGGAAATGGGGCCGATTATCACGGCCCTGATTTTCTCGGGCAAAATTGGCTCCAGCATGGGCGCCGAGCTGGGCTCGATGCGGGTGACCGAGCAGATTGACGCCATGGAAGTCTCGGGCACCAACCCCTTCAAGTACTTGGTCGTCACGCGGGTGCTGGCCACCACCCTCATGCTGCCCCTGCTCACGGTACTGGCCGATGTCATTGGGCTCTACGCCTCCTACGTGGGCATCAACACCAAGGGCGTGACCACGCTGGCGCTCTTCACCAACAACATCCTCAGCGGCTTGACTTTCGCCGACGTTCTGCCGGCCTTCTTTAAGACCTTCTTCTTTGGCTTTGCCGTGGGCCTTATCGGCTGCTACAAAGGATATTACGCCGAGAAAGGCACGGCCGGCGTGGGCGCGGCGGCCAACTCGGCCGTGGTGGTCTCGTCGCTGCTCATCTTCATTCTCGACTTGCTGGCCGTGCAGATTACCGGCCTGCTGGGCTTCAACTAACACGCCCCATGCCGCCCGAAACCAACCTTCAACCTACTGCCCCGCCAGCCCCCACCGGCCCTGCCGAGGTGGTGCTCACGCTGGAGCACCTGACCAAGTCGTTTGGCGACAACCACGTGCTCCAGGATTTTTCCCTGGACCTGCACCGGGGCGAAAACGTGGTGGTGCTGGGCAAGTCCGGTTCGGGCAAGTCGGTGCTGGTTAAGTGCATCATCGGCCTGCTGCGGCCCGATACCGGCCGCATCACGGTGCTGGGGCAGGACATCAGTACCCTCGACCACGAAGCCATGGACCAGCTGCGGGCCAAGTTGGGCTTCCTGTTCCAGAGCAACGCCCTCTACGACTCGATGACCGTGCGCGAGAACCTGCTGTTTCCGCTGCGCCGGCAGTGGCTGGCCCACCGCCGGGGCGAGGAAAAGGACCTGGTGCAGCAGGCCCTGGAAGACGTGGGCCTGGCCAATACCATCGACAAGATGCCGGCCGAGCTCTCGGGCGGGCAGCGCAAGCGCATCGCCCTGGCCCGCACTCTCATCCTGCGCCCCGAAATCATTCTCTACGATGAGCCCACCACGGGCCTCGACCCTATCACGGCCCGCGAAATCACCAGCCTCATCCGCGAGGTGCAGCTCAAATACCGGACGGCTGCTTTCATCATCTCCCACGACATGGACAGCGTGCGCGGCTCGGCCGACCGGGTGGCCTTGCTCGCCGACGGCCGCTGCTACGCCCAGGGCACCTATGCCGAACTGGCTAAGCACGCAGACCCCCGGGTCAACGATTTTTTCAAGTAGAGACGGGCGGGCCTGCCCCAACCATCATCCTCCCTTTTTCATTCCCTCGCCATGCCTAGTAATTCCACCAGCAATCAAGTACGCCTCGGCCTGTTCGTGGTGGTGGGGGTGGGCTGCCTGCTCCTTATCCTCTACCTGCTGGGTAGTCAGCAGAATCTGTTTCAAAAAAGCCTGCCGGTGCAGGCCGACTTCCGCAACGTGGCCGGCCTGCTTCCCGGCAACAACGTGCGGCTGGGGGGCATTACGGTGGGCACGGTGAAGAAAATCAGCATTTTGAGCGACACCACCGTGCGCGTGGAAATGAATCTGAACCAGGAGGCACAGCCCTTCGTGCGCCGCAACGCGGTGGCCAGCATCGGCACCGACGGGCTGGTGGGCAACACCATCATCAACATCACCGCTGGCCCCGCCCCCGCCCCGGTGGTGCAGGCCGGCGACGTGCTGGCCACCCACGAGCAGGCCAGCCTCGACGCCATGCTGGCCACGCTGGACGTTTCCAACAAAAACCTGGTGGGCATCACCACCGGCCTGCGCGAAGTCACGGACAAGCTCAACGACAGCAAGGCCATCTGGCAGTTACTTAGCGACGAGCAGCTGCCGGCCGACATCAGCCGAAGTGCCCGCAATGCCGCCGCCGCCTCGGCCCAGCTCAACGGGGCCGCCGCCGACGTGCGCCAGCTCACCCAGGGCGTGCGCCGGGGCCAGGGCCCGCTGGGCTACCTGCTCACCGATGAGGTCTTCGCCGGCCAGCTCGGGCACGCCGCCCGGCAGCTGGCCAGCACCTCCGATACCCTGGCCGCCACCCTCAACGGCCTGCAGCGTCAGGTGCAAGCCGGCGGCGGGCCCGCCCAGGCCCTGCTCACCGACACCACGGCCGCCCGGCAGCTGCGCCAGACCGTGGGCAACGTGGCCCAAAGCACCGCCAAGCTCAACCAGAGCATGACGGCCCTGCAACACAACTTCCTGCTGCGCGGCTACTTCCGCCGCCAGGCCAAGCAAAAAGCCCGCGCCACGGCCGACTCGCTGGAGCAGGTGGGGCGGGTGCGTTAGCGCAGGTTCGAGGCTGGTGGGCTTGGCGCGGCAGTGGCGCCAGCTTGCCTCAGGCCTGTTCCACTGGTTTCATCAGCCTCCATCACCTAAGCTTACCGCGCCCAGAGCCCGGCGTACCCGGAAGTGCATTTTGAAGCGCGCCGGCCCTGATGCTCGGCGACCAGTTGCCCGCCCATTCTTCGTCAGCCGCTGGGTTAGTGCCGGGCACTGAGACGACTGCCAAAAATTAAAACACCTGCAGGGTCTCGTATTCCAAATTCTTGTACCAGAAAACGGGCACATCAAGAATAATGCTCACCCGTATAATTCGACCTGGGGCTTCAGGATTGGGCTCTCCAGGCCGTCGGATTGCGGAATTTCAATAGTGAACGTGGTGCCTTGCCCCTCGGCGCTGACCATCTCCAGCGTCCCCCGGTGCCACTCCACAATGGTTTTGCACAAGACCAGGCCCAGGCCGGTGCTGGGCTCCCCCCGCAGGCCGGACCGCCGGGCTTTGGTGAAGGGCTCAAACAGCACCGGCTGCAGGGCCAGCGGAATGCCGACGCCATCGTCTTGGACGAGGATGCGCACGCTGCCAGGGCCCGGCTCGACGACCACGCTGATGTGGCCGTCATCGGGGGTGAACTTCAGGGCGTTGCTCACCAAGTTGAGCAGCACCTGCGTGAACTTGTTGACGTCCAGGTTGGCGTAGAGCGGCGCCGCGGGCAGCGAGTAGGCGAAGTGGTGGGCAAAGGACTTGGTGGTGAGCTGGTCCAGGGGCTCGCGCAGCACCGCGCCCACGTCCACCCGGTCGCGCTTCAGGTCGCTGTTGGCCGAGGTCAGAAACTCGATGTTGATGAAGTCGCGAATCATTTTCACGCTGTCGCGGCTGGTGGCTTCCAGCTCGCGCAGCATGACGGTCACCTGGGGGTTGGCCGGCGCCTGCACTTCTTCCCGCAGAAACTCCGCGATTTGCTGCACCATGATGAAAGCCCCGCTCAGGTCGTGGGACAGGATTTCGAGGGTGGCGTTCTTGCGGCTGTTGAACAGGTCGGCATTGGCCTGGTAGCGCTTGGTCACGCTGATGTCGCGCAGCGAGCCCAGCAGCCAGACGGCGCCCTCGGCATCCTGCTCATAGTACGGCGTGAGCCGAAACCACTGGTCCTGGTCTTCGGGGTGGCGCAGGCGAAACTCGACCTCGGCCGGTCGCCCTCCCCGGCTCCACTGCGCCCAGTATTCGGCCAGCTGGGGTTGGTCATCGGGATGCAAGCGGGCCAGCAGCGCAGGCAGCTCGGCATTTACCTGCTCGGGCTCCCCGTGCAGCACCCGCCCATAGGCGTCATTGACGAACGCTACCCGGCCCGCCGTCAGGTTGAACACGAACTGGACGTGGGCACTGGCCTGCGCCTGGTGGGCAAATAATGCGGTTAAATCCGGCATTGGTAGGTCATCAGAAAGTGAAGTGAGCCCCCGGCAAGTCACTGAAAACCAGCCGCCGTGCACCCGCACGTACGGGAAGCGGGGCGCGCAGGGCGCCGCGCGCAAACACTACCGGGTAGCCGCCCCGGCAGCAGCAGAGCAAGCTCCTGGCAAGAGTACGGCCCCCTGCCCCCTCCGCCTTTGATGAAAGTCATTTCGTGGGCTTGATTTTCAACAAGGGAGGGGCCGGTGGCTGGCCGGTACTTTGCAGGAAGGCGGCTTACCTGCTGAAGCTGTTTAGGAAGTCAAAAACCCTGTCATCCTGAGCGCAGCGAAGGACCTTATCACGTCTGCGCACTAGTGATTCAAGCGTCATAAGGTCCTTCGCTGCGCTCAGGATGACAAACGCCTGGAAAAGCTGACTTTCTAAACAGCTTCGCTTAGTCACCCGGCATAACGCGCGGCGGGTTCGCTGTCAATCTTCTCTACATTAATGCAAAAAATAGTACTGCTGCGCCACGGCCAGAGTGTGTGGAACCAGGAAAACCGCTTCACCGGCTGGACGGACGTGGACCTATCGGAGCAGGGCCGGCAGCAAGCCGTCCGCGCGGGCCAGCTGCTGCGCCGGCACGGCTACGGGTTCGATATCGGCTTTACCTCGGTGCTGAAGCGGGCCATCAAAACCCTGGATATCACGCTGGAGGAAATGGACCTGCTCTGGCTGCCGGTGCAGAAGTCGTGGCGGCTGAACGAGCGGTTCTACGGGGCGCTGCAGGGCCTGAACAAGGCCGATAGCAGCCTTCAGTTTGGGGCGGAGCAGGTGCAGCGGTGGCGGCGCGACCCGCACGAGGCGCCCCCGGCCCTCACCCGCGATGACCCGCGCTTCCCCGGCCACGACGCCCGCTACCAGCACCTGACGGCCCGCGAGCTGCCCCTGACCGAGAACCTGAGTCAGACCCTGGCCCGCGTGCTGCCCTACTGGACCGAGCAGATTATGGGCGCCATCCGCAGCAACCAGCGCGTGCTGGTGTGCGCCCACGGCAACAGCCTGCGAGCCCTGGTGCAGTACATCGACCACCTGACCGACGCCGAAGTCACCCAGCTCGACATTCCCTGCGGCGTGCCGCTGGTGTATGAGCTCGACAACGACCTGAACCGCCTGCGCCACTACTACCTGGAATAAGGGTTGCCCAAATGCCCAAATAGAAATGACGGTCATGCTGAGCGCAGTCGAAGCATCTCTACCGCTTCGCCTGGGCCGTCCACCGAAGCGGTAAGATGCTTCGACTGCGCTCAGCATGACGGCTTTTATAGAATACTCATCCCAACCCTCCCTTTCCCATGAAAGTCGCCTATATCTCCACCTACCTGCCCCGCGAGTGCGGCCTGGCCACCTTCAACCAGAACGTGGTGCGCGCCATTGCCCTCAACCTCGCCCGGCAGGGGCAGACGGGGCCGGAAAGCGGATTCGGCGTGGCCCTGAACGACTCGGACGACGACGACCAGTACGACTATGGCGACGAGGTAAAAGTCGTTATCCGCCAGGAAGACCAAAAGGATTACATCCGGGCCGCCACCTACCTCAACACCAGCGACGCCGACGTGTGCTTGCTGGAACACGAGTTTGGCATCTTCGGCGGCGAGAGCGGCATCTACCTGCTGCCGCTGCTCCACCGGCTCGAGAAGCCGCTCGTGACGGTGCTGCACACCATTCTTCGCGAGCCCTCGCACACCCAGAAAATCATTATTCAGGAAATTGCCCGCCGCTCGGCCCGCCTCATCGTGATGAGCCGCCGGGGCATTGATTTCCTGACCGATATCTACGACATCGCGCCCGAGAAAATCCAGCTCATCGAGCACGGCGTGCCCGATTTGGAAGCGCCTAGGGTCAACCCGCTGCTTACGCTGGCGCCGTTTCGCAACCGGCGGGTGCTGTTCAGCTTCGGGCTGCTGAGCCGCAACAAGGGCCTGGAAACGGTGATTCGGGCCCTGCCGGCCATTGTGGCCGAGCACCCCGACGTGGTGTACGTGGTGCTCGGCAACACCCACCCCGGCGTGGTGCGCCGCTCGGGCGAGGAGTACCGCGAGCAGCTCAAGCGCCTGGCCCTAGAGCTGCAAGTTGATAAGCACTTGGTGTTTATCAACAAGTTTGTAGAGGAAGCCGAGCTGATGAACTACCTCACGGCCGCCGCCATCTACATCACGCCCTACACCAACGAGGCCCAGATTACCAGCGGCACCTTGTCGTATGCCGTGGGCGCGGGCGCGGCCGTCGTGTCTACGCCCTACTGGCACGCGCAGGAGCTGCTGGCTGAGGGCCGGGGCCGCCTGTTTCCCTTCAAGGATGCCGACGCGCTGGCCGATACCGTGAACGACCTGCTCACGAACCCCGACACGCTGGCCGCCCTGCAACATGAGGCCTACGAGTACGGACTGCACCTGCGCTGGCCCAAAATCGGGGCCGAGTTTCTGGCCGTGCTGGAAGCCGCCAGCGCCCAGACTGCAACAGGCGCCGCGCTGCCGCCCCGCCCGCTGGTCGACCCCGAAATCATTCCCGAGTTCAGCCTGGCCCACGTGCGCCGCCTCACCGACGACACGGGCATCGTGCAGCACGCCAAGTACGGCATTCCCAACCTCAAGGAAGGCTACTGCCTCGACGACAATTCCCGCGCCCTCATCATGGCCCTGATGGCCTACCAGCAGCACAACAGCCAGGAGGCGCTGGACTTGCTGCCCATTTACCTGAGCTATTTGCACTACGTGCAGTGCGACGACGGCAACTTCCGCAACTTTCTGAGCTTCAGAAGGGAATACCTGGATGAAGTGGGCTCCGAAGACTCGTTTGGGCGCACCGTGTGGGCCTTGGGCTACCTCATTCACCGCGCCCCTAACAACTCGTACCGGGAGTTTGCCGGCGAGCTGCTGGCCCGCTCGGTGCCCCACTTTGGGGCGCTGCACCACCTGCGCGGCATTGCCAATACCATGATTGGGGTGGCCTACTACCTCAAGGCCCACCCCGACGACGAGGCCCTGGTGGAGGAGCTGACCCAGCTCACAACGCGGCTGCTGAGCGCCTACGCCGCCCACCGCACCGCCGACTGGCACTGGTTCGAGGAAAAGCTGACCTACGACAACGCCATTCTGCCCCTGGCTTTGCTGCACGCCCACGAAATCACGGGTCACGCCCCGGCCCGCGAGGTGGCGCTGGAAGCGCTGGAGTTTCTGGATGAGCTAAGCTTCCGCCACGGTTTTCTGAACCCGGTGGGCAATCAGGGCTGGTACCACCAGGGCGGCGAGCTGCCGGTGTTCGACCAGCAGGCCATCGAAACCATGGCCATGGTGCTGGTGTACTTTCAGGCCTACCGCACCACCCACGAGCCCGCGTTTATTGAGCGCATGTTTGCCAGCTACCAGTGGTTTCTGGGCGAGAACCTGCTGCGCGTGCCCCTCTACGACCCCGAAACCAAGGGCTGCTGTGATGGCCTCCAGGAAAACGGCCTCAACCGCAACCAGGGCGCCGAAAGCACCCTGGCCTACCTCATTTCCCACCTTACGGTATTGAAAGCCCTGGAGCTGGAGCACGAATACGACCAGTCGGCACAAGCCGCCGAGCCGGCCGCAGTGGCTGCCACCGTATGAAAGTGGCCGTGCTCGCCCCGGTGGCCTGGCGTACGCCACCTCACCACTACGGCCCCTGGGAACAGATGGCCTCGAACGTGGCCGAGGGCCTGGTGGCGCTGGGCGTAGACGTGACGCTGTTTGCCACCGCCGACTCGCACACGGCCGGCACGCTGGCGGCCGTGGTGGCGCAGGGCTACGAAGAAGACCGCACCCAGGACGCCAAAGTGGTAGAGTGCCTGCACATCAGCCACCTGATGGAGCGGGCCGCCGAGTTCGACCTCATTCATAACCACTTCGACTTCCTGCCCCTCACCTACTCGCGGCTGATTCCGACGCCGATGGTGACCACCATTCACGGCTTTTCATCGGAAAAAATTCTGGCCGTGTACGAGAAGTACGCCACCTCGACGGCCTACGTGTCCATCAGCCACGCCGACCGCAGCCCGCGCCTGCCCTACGCCGCCACCGTCTACAACGGCTTGCGGGTGAACGACTTCGTCTACACCGAGAAACCCGACGACTACCTGCTGTTTTTCGGCCGCATCCACCCCGACAAGGGCACGGCCGAGGCCATTGACATTGCCCGGCGCAGCGGTAAGCGCCTGCTCATCGCGGGCATCGTGCAGGATGCGGCCTACTTCCGCGAGCAAGTGGAACCGCTGTTGAGCGACGACATTGTGTTCCTGGGACCGGCCGGGCCGGCGCAGCGCAACCAACTGCTGGGGCAAGCCCTGGCGCTGCTCCACCCCATTCGTTTCGCCGAGCCCTTTGGCCTGAGCGTGGCCGAAGCCCAGCTCTGCGGCACGCCGGTCATTGCCTTCAACAAGGGAGCTATGCCCGAGCTGATACAGGAAGCGCAAACCGGCTTTCTGGTGGATAATGTGGGGCAGGCCGTGGAAGCCGTGCAGCAGATAGGCAGCATCAGCCGGGCCGCCTGCCGGGCCTGGGCCAGCGCCAACTTCTCGCAGGAGAAAATGGCGGCGGATTATCTGGCGGTGTACAAGGAGCTGATATAAACCCTCTGAAAACGGACCGACTTAGATTTGCTCAGCCGGCCGGTCCATTTTCAGAGGGTTTATCTGACGTAACGCAGTGGGTCGTTGATGACGCGGGGCTGTGCCCCGTGTCTACTATTTGTCAGCCACTGGCCGACGGTCATTGAACGATTCCCGAACGACTCTTTAACGACTCCAATGCAAATCGTTCTGACGTTGCTGGCCAGAGGCCCGCTAATGGTCGGCACGGGGCACAGCCCCGCGCCATCACCACGGACTGCGTAGCATGAGGGTTTATAGGGTATCCTACACAGCCGAGCACTTATCCGGTCTTGCCCCAACGAAAGCAGACGCCTGGCACCCCCTCTCCTTTTCGGAGAGGGGCCGGGGGGTGAGGCGCCCGCCCGCTACACAGCCGAACACTTATCCAGCAGCTTGGCCAGCAGGGACGCCAAATCCACCGTCACGAAGGAGGAGCAGTAATCGGACAGGCCGTAGGGAATGACCAGCTTGCCCTCGTGGATGATGGAGCCGCAGGAATACAGTACGTTGGGCACGTAGCCTTCGCGCTCCTCCTTGTTGGGGATGAGCAGGGGTTCGCTGAGGCGGCCGATTTCGATGGCCGGGTCGTTCAAGTCCAACAAGCTTACGCCCAGACAGTAGCGGCGCATGGGGCCCACGCCGTGGGTGATGATGAGCCAGCCGTGCTCGGTTTCGATGGGCGAGCCGCAGTTGCCAATCTGGATGAACTCCCAGGTGCTGATGGGCTCCTGAATCTGGACGGGCGCCTGCCAGATGTTGAGGTTGTCGGAGTACATGAGGTAGTTGCTCCAGCCATCAATGCGCGACATCATCACGAAGCGCCCCCCGATTTTGCGCGGAAACAGCGCCAGGTTCTTGTTGTGTGCCCCGGCCCCGTGCAGGGGCATCACCCTAAAGCTGATGAAGTCCTCGGTGCGCAGCAGCTTGGGCGCAATGGTCGCGCCGTCGTAGGCGGTGTAGGTGGCGTAGTACACCACCCGGCCATCGTCCTCCACGAAGCGCACGAAGCGGGCATCCTCCATGCCCCGGCGCTCGAAATCGGACACCGGGAAAATAACCCGGTCCGATAGGTCGGTGTCGAGCGAAAACGTGAGGTCGTAGTAGGCTTCGGCCAGCCAGAGCAGCTGGTCGTAGGCCGGGCGTAGGGCGTCGTCGGGCTGGGCGGCCTGGGCTTCGAGCACGATTTTTTGCAGCAGGTTGAACTCGAACCGGTCGGCCAGCTGGGGGGCAATTTCGGCCACTACCTGCGGGTTAAGCGTGGCGGCGAAGGGCTGGGCAAAGAAGTCGGCCTTGCGGTACTCGGCGCTGCGCACGGTGTCGGCCTCGTCGATGTAGTTGCCGGCCGGCAGCACGTGGATGTTGGCATCCTTATCCAGCACCGCCCGCCGAAATACGATAGACGAAATGTGCCCCTCGCCCACGGCCCGAAAGCTGATGATGACGCGCTTTTCGCCTTCCTGCAGCTCCGACTGGTCGGGGTCTTCTACGATGGAGGGGTTGAAAAAGGCCGCCGACTCGATGGAGTACTCGTGGGTGAAGTAGCTGCCCAGCAGCAGCTTGCGGTAGGGCGGCAGCTGCTCAAAATCCAGCCCTAGGCCGGCAAACAAGGGTTGCAGGCGGGCGCAGTTGCGGCTGAGCACCCGCGTAATGTTGCGGTGGCGCTTGGAATACTCCTGCAGGATGGGCGAGATGGTGCCGAACACTTCCTGTTCGCTCAGGGCCATCACGCGGCCAATAACCTGCCGGGCACGCTCCTCGCCGTAAAAAAAATAGCGGGCAATAACCCGCTTCATATCCGGATAGACTTTCTCGGATTCTCGTTCGATGGTCAGGCGCATGGGGTTTCAAGGGATGGTGCGGGTAAGGGAATGACTGTTCTGGCGTGGGGCCTCACCCCCCGGCCCCCTCTCCGAAAAGGAGAGGGGGTGCCGAACGATTTAGCGGTTATCTTTTGTCAAAACCAGCATTAATATATATTATTCAATATACTACGACTGGCTCCTCCTCTTCGGAGAGGGGGCCGGGGGGGTGAGGCGCTCCACATCAGGGCTGCCCTGCCTCCTCCAGCTTGCACAGCAGTAGCGCGGCCATGAGCGCGCCTTCGGGCAGGCCCTGCTGACGCCACAGTTCCTCGCCGTCGCGCAGGAGCACGAAGGCGGGCACGCCCCGGCCGTCGAAGGCCTTTACTACGCCGGGGTGGGTGGCCGCATCCACCTTGAGCACCCGGATAGCCGGGCCCAGCGCTGCTTGCAGGTCTTTCAGCAGCACGTTCGTGGCGTTACGCGAGAGTAGCGTATCCTGCTGAACGCCGGCACCCACGGTGGGCAGCAGCACGAGGAGCATGGCCGGGTGGGCGGGCAGCAAGGGGAGAATGGCGGTGGGGAACATGGACCGGGGAAATGGTAAGCTGCACCGTGGCGGGCCGGAAGCTCGACGGAATAAGTAGCTGTAAAATTACCGGAAGCCCCCGCCGGTCCGTATGATGCATATCAGGGAGCCAGCTTGACGTTTGTCAAATCCGGTTGTATAAGTCCGCGCAGGCCTGCTGTTCCCTGGGGACCGCCATGCGGTGTATCCATTCCCAAGCCTATGCTTCCCGTTGCCTACTCAGCCATTATGGCTAACTTCCTTTATGCCCATTCCGGCGAGATGGCGGGGATTTACGACCCCGGCCTGGGGTGGTTCACCCACGTCAACCCGGCCGGGGTGCAGCTGCTGGGCTACCCTTCGGAAGAAGCCCTGCTCGCCGACCCCAACCACTCGCTGCGCGTGCCGCCCTGGACGCCCGACCAGTGGCAGCAGCTCTACGACCAGACCCGGCGCGCGGGCCACCACGAGCTGGAAGCCGACATTCGCCGCCACGTGGGCGAGCCGTTCCGGGCCCACGTCAAGCTGACCTACTGCGAGGTGGGCGGCCGGGCCCTGCTGCTGGTGGGCCTCACCGAGCACAACCGCCTGCAGCAGGCCGAGCGGGCCCTGGCCCACAGCGTGCGCCGCTTCGAGGCCGTGTTCACCAACGCCACGCTGGGCATCATCGTCTGCGACCAGCCCGGCCGCATGGTGTCGGTGAATGCGCGGGCCGGGCAGCTCTTTGGCTATGCTCCGGCCGAGCTGCTGGGCCTGCCCATTGAGCTGCTGGTGCCCCAGGCCGCCGGCCGCCACCACGCCCAGCTGCGCGCCTCCTACAACGCCGACCCGCAGGTGCGCAACATGGGCCACGACCGCCCCCTGCAAGGCCAGCGCCGCGACGGCTCCGTGTTCCCGGTGGAGGCCAGCCTGAGCTATTTTCATTTAGATGAGGAGCTCTACGTGGTGGCCTACATCCTGGACCTAAGCGCCAAGCAGGCCGCCGAGCAGGAGTTGCGCACCCAGCACCAGCGCGTGGCCCGCCTCAACGCCGAACTGGAGCAGCGCGTAATCGACCGCACCAACGCCCTGCTGCTGACCCTGGAGCAGCTCGAAAAAAGGGGCGACGAGCTGGCCCTGGCCCTGCAGGCCGAGCAGCAGCTCGGCGAGCTCAAGTCGCGCTTCGTGAGCATGGCCTCCCACGAGTTTCGCACCCCGCTCACGGCCGTGCTCTCCTCGGCCGACCTGATTGAGGAGTTTCCCGGCGGCCACCAGCAAAGCCAGCGCCTGAAGTACGTGGACCACATCCGCACCTCGGTGCAGCACCTGAACACCATTCTGGAAGAATTCCTGTCGGTGGGCCGCCTCGAGGAAGGCAAGATGGAGGCCAACCCCGCCAACCTCAACCTCGACGAGTTGGTGCGCGATACCGTGGCCGACATGCACAGCCTGCTCAAGGCCGGCCAGACCATCGACTGGCAGGTGGAGTGCCCCATCCCGGTGCGGCTGGATGCCTCCCTGCTGCGCAAAATCCTCATGAACCTGCTCTCCAACGCCCTAAAGTACTCCGGCGAAAACTCGGTCGTCACGGTGCGGGCCGGCTGCGAGTTGAAAGAGCTCACGATAACCGTGCAGGACCAGGGCATTGGCATTTCCCCGGAAGACCAGGCCCACCTGTTCGAGCAGTTTTTCCGGGCCCCCAGCGTCATCACCGAGCCCGGTACCGGGCTGGGCCTCTACATCATCGCCAAATACCTGGAGCTGATGGGCGGCACCATCAACCTACAAAGCGCGCCCGGCCAGGGCACCACCGTTACTATTGCGCTGCCCCTTACCACGCCCGATTAGGGGCGGTGAAGAACGTCATGCTCCATCTGCGTCCGCAAAGTCGGAGCATCTCTCTCGCTTCGTTGCCGTGCTAACGGGGGACCTCACCCCCCGGCCCCTCTCCAAAAAAGAGGGGGAGCCTGACGATTCCGAAACGAGCAGAACCGGTGCCCCCTCTTTTTTGGAGAGGGGCCGTGCCCGGCAGGGGTCAGGGGGTGAGGCCCCCCGCCAGAACGAAGCTCGTTACGCCTACCCTCCTTATCATTCCTTCCGCTATGCCTCTTATCCTGCTCATTGAAGACCACCAGATTATCCGCGACAACACCGCCCAGCTGCTGGAGCTGGCCGGCTACGCCGTGCAAACGGCCGAAAACGGGGAGCTAGGCGTGCAATTAGCCCTGGCCACGCGGCCCGACCTGGTTATCTGCGACATCATGATGCCCGTGCTCGACGGCTACGGCGTGCTCCAGATTTTCAACCAGCATCCGCAGCTGCTGGGGGTGCCCTTCATCTTCCTGACGGCCAAAACCGAGCAGGCCGACCGCCGCCGCGGCATGGCCCTGGGCGCCGACGACTACCTGAGCAAGCCCTTCGATAAGGCGGACTTGCTCAGCGCCGTGAGCGGGCGCCTCAGCCGCTTCCAGCAGCTCAAGCCGGAGCCCAGCCTGAGCGGGGAGCAGCTCAACAAGTTTCTGGACGAGGCCCAGCAGGTCGGCGACCTGGCCAGCCTCTCGCGGGACCGCAAAGCCCACCTGCTGCGCAAGAAGCAGGACATTTACCTGGAAGGCGACGAGTCGACGCGGCTGTACTTCGTGCAAAGCGGGCGGGTGAAAACCGTGAAAACCACCGCCGGCGGCAAGGAGCTGATTGTGGGCCTGCACGGTCCCGGCGAGTTTTTCGGCTATCTGCCCCTGCTGCAAAACACCCCCCACCGCGACTCCGCCATTGCTGTGGACGAGTCCGAGCTGCTCTACATTCCGAAGGAGGATTTCACGGCGCTGCTGCTGCGCAACCCCGACGTGGGCCAGCAGTTTGTGCGCCTACTGGCCGGCCAGGTAAGCGGGCAGGCCGAGCTGCTGCTGGCCATGGCCTACAACTCCATCCGCCGCCGCGTGGCCGACACGCTGGTGCAGCTGCACGAGCAGGCCGGCGAGGCCAACAACAGCGCCATCCAGCTCACCCGCGACGACATGGCCGCCATGGTGGGTACCGCCCCTGAGTCGTTGAGCCGCACGCTCAACGAGTTCAAGCACGACGGTTTTATTGAGCTGACGCCGAACACCATCCGGGTCCTGGAACCCGAGAAGCTGCGCCGGGCCCGCTGGTAGGCTGCTCCCCCCGCGCGGGCTAGGCTCGTTGGTGAGCCTTTGATAAAGCTCAGCCCCTTAAACTGAGCGGCGGCCCCCAGCTTCCGGCGCCATGGTCGGTTATTCTTATAGTAAGTAAAAGCTCTCGGCGGGCAGTTGCTGGGGCGGCACGGCTTCTCCCAGCAGCTGCCGGAGGCTGCTTTCCACGGTGCGGGCAATGGCCGTGACGGGTGTATCAGTAGGCTTGTTGCTGAAGGGGTCCTGCAGGTAGCGGGCCGTCCTCTCCAGCAGGAAAAAGGACGAGGAAATGGTCAGCAGCACGGGAATTTCCCACAGCCCGATGGCCTTCACCAACCCCAGGGAGAGCGTGCCCAGAAACAGGTAGATGAAGCAGTACACCAGCAGCCGGTAGCTGACGGGAAACACGGTGGTTTTGATGCGCTCGGCCTGGCCCATGGCGTCGGTCAGGCGCGCCAGCGTGGCATCGAGCTGCACCTGCTGGTAGGCGTTGAGGGCCCCGTGCTGGTAGAGGTCGCGGAGCTGGTCGGCGTGCCCGGCCAGCAGGGCCAGCGGCTTGTGGACCTGCGACGTAAGCGTGGCCCCTTCGGCGGCCGAAAGATAGGTTTCCAGCCCAGCGGCCGCGTCCTGCCCGCGCAGCGCCTGCCCCAGGGAGTAGCACCAGGCCATCTGGCGGTAGGCCAGCACTGCGAGCGGAGCCCCCGGCCCCACCCGCTGCCGGTAGGCATCGGGCAGAAACGTGCGCACCTGCAGCACCAGCGTACGGGAGTCGTTGACGATGCCGCCCCAGATTTTGCGCGCCTCCCACCACCGGTCGTAGGACTGGCTGGTTTTGAAGGCCAGCAGGAGGGAAATCAGGCTACCTAGAATCGTGGGCAGCTGCAGCGGAATCAGCGGCAGGTAGGCCCCGAGCACCAGCTTCAGCAAGTGGAAAAAGATGGAAATAAGCAGCACCCGCACCACGTCCGCCCGAATGTGTTTGACGACATAGCCGATGGGAAGGTGGGTGTTGAGCAGCATCAGCGGTGGAGGATGAAGGGTGGAAAGGAAAACAGCTGCCCGGTAGCGGGACGGTTGCCCAAAGCAGTCGGCACTGCCGGCCCCCGCCGGGGTGCTTAGGCCGCTTTGCTGGGTACCGCGGGTGGCCGGAGCCGCGGGGAATATGCCGGCAAGGCGGGCGGCGCCAACCCAGCGGGGAGGTGGGTAGCCGGGGCCGCCAGCGTGCTGCGCAGCAGCGCGTAGCCCAGCCCGCTGGCCCCGACCGAGGCCACCAGCACCGCCAGCTTGGCCGTGTCGGTCGCGGGCGAGTTCGGGCCCAGGGCCAGCAGCGTAATGAAGATGGACATGGTGAACCCGATGCCGGCCAGCAGCCCCACGCCCCACACCTGCCGCCAGCTCACGCCCGGGGGCAGCGTCGCCCAGCCCAGGCGCACGCTCAGCCACGCCAACGCCCCGATGCCCAGCGGCTTGCCCACCACCAGCCCCACCACAATGCCCAGGCCCAGCGGCGAGAGCAGGCCGCGCACGGCGGCCGGCGTAATCACTAAACTGCTGTTGGCGAAGGCAAACAGGGGGATAACCACGAAGGCCACCACCACGTGCAACTGGCTTTCCAGGCGCTGGGCCGGGGAGCTGCTGCGGCGCCCCAGTGCCTCCAGCTCCGCGCTGATGTCGTGCGGGTCGGCGTCGGGCAGCCCAGTATCGGTACGCAGGCCCGTGAGGCGGTGGTGCAGGCGCTGCAGCATGGCGGGCCGCGCGCAAGCGGCGCGAAACGGAATAGCCGCCGCCAGCAGCACCCCGGCCAGCGTGGTGTGAATGCCGGATTCCAGCATGAAATAAGTCAGCAGCACGCCCAGGGGCAGGTAGGCCCACAGGCTGCGCAGGCGCAGGTAATTAAAGGCCAGCAGCAGGCCCCAGGTGCCGAGGGCCAAGTACAAGTAAGTCAGGTGCAGGGTTCTGGTGTAAAAGCCCGCAATAACCACCACGGCCCCAAGGTCATCGATAATGGCCAGGGCCGTGAGAAATACCTTGAGGCCCAGCGGCACGCGCGGCCCCAGCAATTGCAGCACGGCTAGGGCGAAGGCAATGTCGGTGGCCATGGGAATGCCCCACCCCCCGGCCGTGGGCGTGCCCTGGTTGAAAAGGGTGAAGAGCAGCGCCGGCACCAGCATGCCGCCCACGGCCCCGGCCAGCGGCAGGGCGGCCTGGTGCAGGGAGGTGAGCTCGCCGCCCAGCACCTCGCGCTTGATTTCCAGGCCCACCATCAGAAAAAACAGGGTCATCAGCCCGTCGTTTATCCAGTGCAGCAGCGTGTGGTCGAGCACCAGATGGTGGATGGTGATGCGCAGGTGCTCGTTCCAGAGGGCCGGAAAGTACCGGGCCGGCCCCCAGCTGGTGTTGGCTAGCACCAGGGCCAGCGCCGCGCTGGCCAGCAACAGAATGCCCCCCGCGGCTTCGTGGCGAAAGAATTGCGCAAAGGGACGCAGCAACGGACGTAAGAGCACAGCAACGGGCATGGGGGCGGGGATGTAAGGCGGTGAAAAAGCAGGAACCCGGCGCCCCTACCCGGCATGGCCCGCCACGGCCGCCCCGGATGGGCGGGCAGCTGGCGCCGCCACCCGCGCCGGGGTCGCGCCGCGCCGCCGGAAGATGAGTTTTTGGATTTCCACCGCCCAGAATACCACGCTGGCTATGGCCACGGCGATGCCCAGCTCGGCTACGGTGAGCGGCTGGGTACTGAACAGCGTGTTGCAGAACGGCACGTACAGAATGGTCAGGTGTAACCCCACGGTGAGCAGCACGGCTCCCAGCATCGTTTTATTGGAGAGCAGGCCAAGGCTGAAAATCGACTCGCGGCGCGAGCGGATGGCCAGCGACAGGCCTAGCTGACTGAAGCACAACACCGTGAATGTCATCGTTTGCCAGTGCGGCAGGCCCTGCCCGATGGCCCAGGTCTGGGTGCCGATGGTGAGGGCCCCAATCAGCAGGCCGATGCCCAGGATAAACCAGCCCACGCCGTCGGCAAAGATGGTTTGGCGCGGGTCGATGGGCGGGCGCTGCATGCTGCGCTTTTCGGCGGGCTCGTAGGCCAGGGCCAGGCCGGGCAGGCCGTCGGTGATGAGGTTAATCCACAGAATATGAATGGCCAGCAGCGGGATGGGCAGCCCAAAAAACGGCGCGCAGAACAGGGCCGTGATTTCCCCCACGCTGCCGGCCAGCAGGTAGCGGATAAACTTGATGATGTTGTCGTAGATGCGGCGGCCGTGCTTGACCGCCTTGACGATGGTGGCAAAGTTGTCGTCGAGCAGAATAAGCGCCGCCGCTTCCTTGGCCACCTCCGTGCCGTTGATGCCCATGGCAATGCCGATGTCGGCGTTTTTCAGGGCCGGGGCGTCATTCACGCCGTCGCCGGTCATGGCCACGAACTGGTGCCGGGCCTGCAGGGCGCTGATGATGCGCAGCTTCTGGGCCGGGTCGACGCGGGCGTACACCCGCACTTTCTCTACCACGGCGGCGAAGGCGGGCTCGTCCAGGGCCGTCAGCTCGGGGCCGGTGAGCACCAGCTCTTCCGGGGAGGAAATGATACCCAGCTTTTCGGCAATGGCCTGGGCCGTGAGCTTGTGGTCGCCGGTAATCATGACGGGGATGATGCCGGCCGTCTTGCATTCGGCCACGGCCTGGCGCGCCTCCTCGCGGGGCGGGTCCATTAGGCTGGCGAAACCCAGGAAGGTGAGGTCGGTTTCGATAGCGGCGGGCGTAAGGTCGGGGGGCATTTCGGGTAGCATTTTAGCGCCGTAGGCCAGCACGCGGTAGCCCTGCGCGGCCTGCGCATCCACGCGCCGGGTGAGGTCGGCTAGGCTGCTTTGCTGGCCGGCCGTGAGCTGCTGATACAGGGCGCCGGCGGCTCCTTTGGTCAGCACCAGCACGCCCTGCTGGGTTTGGTGCAGGGTAGTCATGCAGCGGCGCTCCGAGTCAAAGGGCAGTTCGGCCAGGCGCGGAAACTGCGTTTCCAGGGCGGGGCGGGCGTAGTCTTTCTCGGCCGCGTACCGGGCCAGGGCTACTTCGGTGGAGTCGCCGAGCCACTGGTTTTCGGGGCCGCAGGTCGCGTCGGTGTTCAGGGCCAGGGCCGTGAGCAGGGCGTTGCGGTCGGCCAGGCCGGCGAGGACCACGGCGGGCACTTCGTAGAGGTCCTGCACCGTCATCTGGTTGAGGGTGAGGGTGCCGGTTTTGTCGGTGCAGATGTAGGTGACCGAGCCCAGCGTTTCCACGGCCGGCAGCTTGCGAATCAGCGCGTGGCTTTTCATGAGCCGGCCCGCGCCCAGGGCCAACGACACGGTCACCAGCGCCGGCAGGGCCTCGGGCAAGGCCGCAATGGCCAGCGAAATGGATACCAGCAGCAGGTTCTCCCAGGGCTCGCCCCGCAGCCAGCCCACCCCGAAAAACAGGGCCGCTATTACCAGCACCCCCACCGACAGGCGCTTGCCCAGCGTGCCCAGCCGCTTTTGCAGGGGCGTCACCACTTCGGCGGTCTGAATGAGGGTGGCAATCTGGCCCAGTTCGGTGCGCATGCCGGTAGCCACCACGTAGGCCGTGGCCCGGCCGTTGGTCACCGACGTGCCCTTGTAGCCCAGGTTCAGCCGGTCGCCCAGCGGGTAGTCGCCGGGCGGCAGGGCGGCCACGGTTTTCTCCACGTTGCCGGACTCGCCGGTCAGCGATGACTCGTCCACCTTCAGGGCAAAGGCTTCGAGGAAGCGCACGTCGGCCGGAATGACGTTGCCGGCTTCGAGCAGCACCACGTCGCCGGGCACCAGCTCGGCGGTGAGGATGGCCCGCGGCTGGCCGTCGCGCAGCACCTGGGCGTGGCTGGCGGCCATCTTTTGCAGGGCCTCCAGGGCCTTATCGGCCCGGTACTCCTGCACGAAGCCGATGACGGCATTCAGCCCCACAATGGCCAGAATAACGTAGGCCGACTTGGCTTCGCCGATGAGCACCGACACCCCGGCGGCGGCCAGCAGCACCAGTATCATCACGTCGGCTAGCTGGTGCAGCACCAATTGCCCGATGGTTTTCTGCTGCGCGTTGGCCAGCTGGTTGGGGCCGTGCTCGGCCAGCCGCTGCCCGGCCGTGGCCGCGTCGAGGCCGGCCGGGGTGGTGGCCAGCGCGGCGGCCACGTCGGCTACGGGGGTTAGGTAATAGTCCATAAATACGCGTTGGTAGGAGGACTTGGCCAGCCGTAGGCCCGGGGGCATCAGTCAGCGTCCAGTGTGGCTTGCAGTTGGTGTTAGGGTTTGTTCATAAATAGGGCGATTTCACAACTGGCAAAGGACCGGGCGGCAGCCAGCAACCGGCATGCGCAACGTCAAGCCCCCGCCATGACTTTCATCAAAGGACTGCCCAGCGGAGCGGCGTTGGTTTGCCCGGTACCGTACCGAACTCGACGCCCTGCGAGCCGAAACGCGCTGCCTGCTGCGCTCCGCCTTCCCCCACACCGTACAGCTCACAAGCCGCTGCCAGGAAGCCGCGCCGCAACCGTTTTCATAGCAGCCAAAGAGGTGCTTCAATAGACTTTCCAGCTACCCCAGCGCGTCACTACCTTCCCTCCTGCTTTTCGTCCTTAACGACACTACCCGACGCTACCTTACTGCTTTCGGGAGCTGCCGGAGGCTTTTTCCTGGGCCTGTTGGGCTACACAGAAGCTGCAACAGCCTCGAATCGGGTTTATAATAAGGCACTTTTCCCTATATCTTGGCTGCGCCGGGTAAAACGCGGCTCTTGCCGAAAAATGAAAAACACTTTCTTCCGACGCGCCGTGCTCGCGGCCTCGCTGCTGCTCTCGCTGCAAGCTTGCCAAAAAGAAATTGACGAGCTAAAACAGGGTGTCTTTGTCATTGCCAATCACTCGGGGCTTGACGTGACGCTCATCGTCTATAATACCAGCAAACGGGGGCAGCCGCCGCTCCGGCTCGCGGTAGGCACCGGCCAGCAGGTGGAACGGGCAGAGACCGGCGACTTTGGAGGGTTTGCATATCCGGAACTCTATTTTCGAGGCGACTCCGTCGTCTTGGCTTTCGCGGATGGCAAACGCGTGCTGCACTACTGCCCCCAGGCCCAGCAGCTCCGCAACCAGTGCGCGCCCGCCCGCAACGTGTTGGCTATTTCGCAGTACCAGGAAGAGCCTTTGGGGAAAAACGTGTCGCGGTATACGTTTCGCCTCACGCCTGCAGATTACGCTTTAGCGCGCTAGGGTTGCCGTAGTACGCTTGGCAACACGTCGTCGGCTCCGGGTTTGCGGGCCCTTGCCCAGCCTTAGCACAAGGTTCCGGGCCCGGTGCGCACTGCGGGCGGCGGCGGAAAGCTTACGCGAAAAGGTCTGCTCAGCAAAACGAGGATTCGAGCAGAAAGCCGCTTGGCCGGCACTTAGCGGTAGCCGAAAGGAAAGCCGATGTTGAAATACGGCAAAAGCTTTTTCGACACATTCGAGTACATCACGCTGGTATCGATGGGGCCCAGGAATGAGTTGATGCCGACCGTGAGCGCGCCGCCGTAAATCACCCCGGCCGGCTGAATGTTGGTGTTGCCGTCGAGGAAGCCGTGGTACAAGGCATTGGCTTTGCCCGTGAGGTAGATGCGCGGCGTGAGAGCGTATTGGTAGCCCACCAGGCCGGCCGCGGCGCTGCTCACGAACAAGGACGCCTCGGGCAGGCCGGCAAACGTCAGCTGGTTGCGGATGACGCTGCTGAGCCCGCCCACCACGAAGTCGTTGGCAATGGCTTGCCGATACCGCTGATTTACGCCGGCTTGCAGCTGCAGGAGCAGGGTGGCGCGCTTGGTCAGGGGCAGGTACTGCTCCACGTTCAGCCGGTAGCGGCCGTAGGGGCGGAACGAGAAATCGGGCGATGCCTCGGTGCCCACCACCACGTCGCCCTGCAAGACCTCGAAGGCCGCGCGCTGGTTGTAGACGGCTCCGGCTTCCGCCTCCACCCGACGCCCTGAGCTGGGGTAGGCCACGGCATTCAGCGTGTTTTCCTCGAACAGCAGGTAGCTGTTGAGCAGGCGCAGCCGGCCGTCTATCTGCAGCCGCGACGTGATTTCGGGGTTGAAGCGCCCGTATTCGTAGCGGGTACCCAGCCCCATTCCCCGGTTGCGCCCCAGCAGCTTGAGCAGCTGCGCGTTGGCCACCAGGTAGCTTTGGGTGTAGAGGCCCGCCTTGGCAAAGCGGGGCGTGTAGGTGGTGATGCTGACCCGCTCGCCTTGCGCGAGCAGGCGGGCCACCACGGTTCTGCTAGCGCCCAGGTACTGCGTGTGCTTGAGGCGCAGGCGCGGGTTTTCCCCGATGTTGACCGCCGCCTGGCTGGTGGAATGGGGCAGCAGCAGGTCCTGGGCCGCCACGCTGGTAATCAGTCCGATGCCGGTGAAGGAGTTGTAGTGCAGGCCCAGCCCCACCCGCGTGCGGGGGCTGCGCTCCACGTCGAACACCACGCGGGCCGTCGAATCGGACAGGGATTGGAGCGAATAGGTGATTTTGCGGAAAGTGCGCGTGCCAAACGCGTTGCGGATGGCCGTGGAAAGCTGCGGGGCCGTGTAATACTGGTTCGGACGGAACTGCATTTGCTGCACCAGCGCCGGCACCAAGGCGGGCTCCAGGCCACGCACCTGGTATTCTGCAACGTACACGGAATCGGCCCGCGGGGCCGGGGGGGCGGCGGGCCGCCTTCCGTACCGCACATCCAGCGAATCGTTCAGGGCTTTCAGGTGCGGAAACACGGCCCGGCCCTGCGTCAGGCCCAAGCGCGTTATGGGGGCGGCGGCCGAAAAGCTTCCGCTGCTGTAGTCGCCCAGCGGGTAGTCGACATACACCGTGCACAGCTGCTTTTGGACGATGAAGTCCGCATTGTCCTTAAAGGAAGAGATTTGCAGCAGCACATCCACGGGGCTGCGCAGGTTGGCGTCGGTGTAGGCACCGGCCGATACGTTGCTGCCGATAACCACGCCCGCGCCCATGGCCTTGACTTCCGACACCGGAAAATTGCGCACGATGCCGCCGTCTACCAGCCGCCGCCCATTGTATTGCACGGGCGTAAAAAACGACGGAATGGCCATGCTCGCCCGAATGGCCGCCACGATTTCACCTTCTCGCAGCACCACCGGTTCGCCGGAAATAACGTCGGTGGCCACGCACCGAAACTCGCGCTCAAACCGTCGGAAATCCTTGGTTTTGTAATAGGGAAAGAACAGCTCGCTCAGCTTCAGCCACAATTCCTCCGACTCGATGACGCCAGTGGCGAGCTGAAATTTCCCCTTCACGAACGGCAGCTCTACCAAGTAGCGGCCGAAATCGTCTTTTTCCGGCAGCGTTACCGTGCGCAGCTGGGCGGCGTTGGTCAGCAGGGCGTCCCAATCCAGCTGGCCGGCTACCCGCTCAATCTCCGCGCCGGAATAGCCTGCCGCGTACAGCGAGCCAACAATCGCTCCCATGCTCGTGCCCGTCACGTAGTCAACGTGCACCTGAGCCGAATCCAGGGCTTTGAGCAGGCCGATGTGGGCCAACCCGCGCGCCCCGCCGCCGCTCAGCGTCAGGCCAATGCGCGGGCGGGCAGATGATTGGGCGCGGGCCGACCAGGGGCCGATGAGCAGTAGCGACAGCAGCAGGAAAAGCAGATTCTTCTTCATGGTATAAGCGGCTTGATGGTATCGCCGTCTGTTTCGCAGAGCATCCGGTTGCCAGCCCTGCGGTTGACCGGAAAAGTGTTTGCGCGCGCTGGGGGGCAGCAGAAAGGCGGTGCGTCCGGCCGGCAAGGCCGTGTGCATGGCCTTACTCCTACCGCACGCCTTCCCAGGCCCGGAGCTCCTTGGCGTGGGGGTTGGTTTGCAGCTCCGAGCTGGTGTTGAGCAGCATGGTCTGGCGCTCGCCGACAGTGTAGGGCGCCCAGCCGGGGCTGCCGGTTTTGGCAAACTGCACCCAGGCGCTTTGCATCTTTTCGGCCAGCTCGGCGGGGCCGCCGCTCGGGCCCAGCATGCCCTGGGGCCCCGTCACCAAGGCGAGCTGGTTGAACACGAAGGGCAAGCCCAGCCCGTGGTAAGCGCCGTAGGTGCTGCCGGCCAACGACGAGGGCCAGGCAAACTCATACATGTAGGTGCGGCCGGGCTGGCGGGCGTGGGCGTCGGCCAGGTGCACCGAAGGCACCTGAAACTGATACGCCGTGGCTATTGCAGACAGCAACTCGCCCAGGTTTTTGGTGGGGTACGCCTGCTTGTACACCGTAACCAGGGCCGCCGGCGCGGGGTGGAACCGCTTCAAGGCCAGGTTGAGCACGAAGTTGGACTTGATTTTCTTCAGCAGCCCGGTGGGCACCAAAAAGTAGTTGGCTTCGTCGGAATTATAGCCCACCATCAGGTCGACGGTGCTGCCGGCCCCTTGCTGCACGCCTGCCAGGGGCATGGCGGGCACGATGTCGCCGTCCAGCACCGGAAAGAAAAGCGCCGTGCCCGAGCCCGGGTCGGCGTACTGCTCGGTGTCGAGCTTCACCATTTTGGGAGTGACTTTCTGCTGGGCGGCCAGCAACTGCTCCGGCGTGAGGCGGCGGTAGGCTTCGGCGGTGTTCTTGATTCGGAGTACCTTGGCGTACTTGGCGGCGATGCGGTCGGCCTGCTCGCCGCTGAGCACCGACTGCCCCGAGCCGCTCATCAGAATGGCCCGCCGGAACAAGCCCTTGGCGGCCGGGCTGGCCAGCAGCGTGGCCACGCTCATGGCCCCGGCCGATTCCCCGAAGACGGTTACGTTGGCCGGGTCGCCCCCGAAGCGGGCAATGTTGGCCTGCACCCAGCGCAGGGCCGCCAGCTGGTCGCGGATGCCCAGATTGGACGGCACGCCCTTGATTTTCAGAAAGCCCTCAATGCCCAGCCGGTAATTCAGCGACACCAGTACGGCGCCCTTTTGCGCAAAGCCAGTGCCGTTGTAGAGCGGCACGTCGCTGGCGCCCAGCGCAAATGCGCCCCCGTGAATGAACACCAGCACGGGCCGGGCGGGGCCGTCCAGGGCGGGCGTCCAAATGTTGGTGGTCAGGTAGTCGTCGCCCTTTACCCAGCCCTCCGCGAAAGCAGGCCGGTCGTCCATCACTCCGGCCGGTGGGCGGTTGTACGGCGCGGTTGGGCCGCTCTTGGTAGCATCGCGCACGCCCGCCCAAGGCTGGTGCGGCGCCGGGGCGGCAAAGCGCAGCTCCCCCACGGGCGGGGCCGCGTAGGGAATGCTCTTGAAAACAAGGACGCCGTCCAAGCGCTGCCCGCGCACCTGGCCCGCTTCGGTAGTAGCCACCGGCCCGCCATCGGTCGCCTGCGCAGTGGCCGAGGGCATGCGGGCCAGCAGCAAGCCCGCGAGGAAGAGAAGCTGAAACAATTCTTTCATAGCGCTTTATGCGGGAGGAACCCCGGCGGGGCATAAGCAGATGAGAACGGAAGGGCCACGGGCCGGAAGACTACCCTAGCGGCTGCCGAACAAGACGTCCTTGTTGCGCAACCACAAAGCCCGGTCGACCAGCTCGGTTGATTTCTTACTGAACCGGAGGCTGCCGATGTTGAGGCCGACGCCGACCACCAGCAGGGCAATGCCGCCGAACTGCTCGTTTTTGCGCAGCACCGCGCTGCCCACCAGCGCCGCCACGGCCCCCACGCTCAGCAGCCGGCTCACGGCCCGGTCGTGCCGGCCCTGCTGGTAGAGGTCGCTGGTTACACCGGGGGCAAACTCGGTTTTCAGCTTGCGGAAGGGCAGCTGCTTGCCGCCCATGATGTACTTGTCGCCGTAGCCATAAATGGTTCGGGTGTCATATACCCGCAGCAGCGAATCGCGAGATTGCGCCTGCGCGGCCGGGGAAAACACTCCCAGCCACAGGGGGAGCGTGGCCAACAAAAAGAGCTTCAATCGGGTGGTCATGGCGGAAGATGATTGGACGGTAAGTGAAAAGACGACGGCCCCGGGGAGGGCCAGCCGAGTGCCCCATTCCGAAAAAGTGGCGCCGAACCAGCCCGGCTGCCGCCGCGCCGCTAGCTGGCCCGAAAGGCTCGTTCGCAATAGTAAACGGGGCCGGTCCGGGCACCAAGCCGGGAGCCGGCCAACCTGTTGCACTTTGTAAAATGTGACAGCAAACCACCGCTAGGCGGCCGTTTTGAGGCCGGTGATGGCCCCGGCGCTGTCGGCGAGGTGGCCGGCCCTGCCGCTACTGGCCACGGCTCGGGCTGTTTCAGATAGCGCTTTGGCAGGTCCTTCTTTTGGAAAAAAGGCCAGACAAAAACAGCTGGCGCAAAACATTTATCTTGCAGTGCCTGTGCTTTATAGGAGAGTGTACTGCCGCCTGCTGGGTCCTGGTTCGCAAACGGTCTGCCGGATACTTGCTGCTCTACCGTCGAGTCCGTATGATACCATCACTACCCATGATGCCCTACGCCGAGCCGCTGACGCTGCTCATGTTCCTGAGTGCCTTCATTGGTACGCTGGTGAGCTTCATTCTGGCGTTCGTCAACCCGGTGCCGCGCCACGCCAGCCGCCTGCTGAGCGTGTCCCTGTTCAGCGTGGCTCTGTTTGCCCTCACCAGCGCGCTGCTCATCAACCACTCCATCTTCCTGGTGCCGCACCTGTTCCGGCTCAACATGCCGCTGCACTACTTGGTGGCGCCCTGCGCCTACCTCTACGTGCGGGCGGTGCTGCAGCAGGAAGCCCGGTTTCGCCGCCTCGACTGGCTGCATTTTGTTCCGTTTGGCCTGCATGCGCTGGAGCTGCTGCCCTTTCTGCTCCACAGCGCCGCCTACAAGCATGAGTACCTACAGCTGCTGCTAGTCGACATTGCCGGCGTCACGAAGCAGCAGGAAGGCCTGCTGCCCGGCTACTACCACCCCGTACTGAAGTTCGTCCTTGGCACTAGCTACGTACTGCTCCAGTGGCGGCTGCTGTGGCGGTTTGGCCAGACAGGGCGCAAGGCCCGGCACCGGAAAACCACGCCCTAGTGCGCTGGCTGTGGGTGTTCACGGGGCTCAACACCCTCCTCTACCCGCCGGTGCTGCTGGCCATGCTGCTGCCGTTCAGCACGGCCTACACCACCATTTTCACCGTGTGCGTGTTGGGCCTCTACCTACTCACGGCCTCCACCCTGCTGCTGCTGCGGCCACAGGTGCTGTATGGCATACGTAGCCCGCAGCTCTCCGGCGACGAGGCGTTGCTACTGCCCCTCCCTGCCCCTGCTAAACCAGAAGACGCAAGCCGGGCCTATAGCCTGAGCGAGGAGAAGAAGCAGGAGTACCGCGCCCGAATTGAGGCGCACATGCTGCAGCAGCCCTTCCGACGCAAGGGGTACGGCATCAAGGACTTGGCCGAGGAAACCGCTATTCCGCCGCATCACCTGTCGGCCTTCATCAACCAAGAATACCGGATGAACTTCAGCGATTTCATCAACCGCCAGCGGGTGAACTACATCAAGGAGCGCATGGCCCAGCTCGACTGGCGCCAGCTGACGTTGGAGGGGCTGGCCCTGGAGGCGGGCTTTGGCAACCGGACCACCTTCTTCCGCGCTTTCGTGAAGCTCACCGGCAGCACCCCCTCCGAGTACCAGGCCCAAGTCGCCGCGTCTTCCTAAAAACCGCCGCTGTGCCGGGGCGTGCTGGTAGCTACTTGCTGTTACATTTTAGGAAATGTGACGCGTTTGCCCAACGGGCAGTTTGTGGCAGGTAAGCAAGCCGCGTAGTTTTATCGAAAGCAAAACGCTCGACCGTTTGGGCTGGCTCTTGAGCTGCTGCGCGCCGGCCGGACCTTCGAGGCGGATAACAATGCTGGCCGTCCGTGCCTCGGGCAACGCAAGCCAGTGAAGACGAAGCAGCCAGGTGTTGGCGAGCGGGTTTGCCAGTACGGCCATGCCATTCCTCGAAGACTTCAACCAGCTCCCGCCCGCGGCGCAGCTCCTCTACATTTGGGAGCACGGCTACTACCTAGCCGCACGGCCAGCCGAGGGAACGGGGCTGGTGAAGCTGTATCAGACCGGAGCGTTGTTTGTCGAAATCCATTTTAAAAACCCTTCCGATTTCGAAATCCTGCGCGCTTTCCACGACCCCGTGCATTTGCAGCCCTACCTGGACCAGATTGACCTCAACGGCCTGCTTCGCCCATAAGTAAACCGTCGGCGCACCTCTGCACCACCACCATCCGCTTACAAGCCGGTTTATGCAGCTGTACGCACTTTTATTTGCCCTGAGCTTATGGCTGAGTGCCTGCACCGCGGCACGGCCGGAAAGCACCGCGCCTCCGGCCGCTGGCCCCAGCAGCGGACCGCACGTCCCGGAAACTACCGAGCCCCCAAATCCCTGGGACGCGCTGCGCCTCCGCGGCGTTGAGTTCGTAGCGATGGGCAGCGAGCCGTTCTGGTCGCTGGAACTAACCAATCAAGAGGCCCTGCGTTTTCGCACCGTGGCCAGCGGCGACTCCCTGGTAGTGCCCCTCCCCACCGCCAGCCAGGCCCAAGACGCCAATGTGCTGCGCTACCGCGCCCTCACCCCCGCCGGTGAGCTGACCGTGACCATCGCGCAGCGCCCCTGCCCGAATGCCATGTCGGGTGAGGTGCTGCCCTACACCGTCACGGTGCAGGCCCGGACAGCCGCCGAGCCGGCCAGCCGCGAATTTGCCGGCTGCGGCCGCTACCTCGGCGACTACCGCCTGCACGACCTCTGGGCCCTGGAATTCATTGACGGGCAAGCCGTGACCGCCGCGCAGTTTGCCCAGCGCAAGCCGTACCTGGAGCTGAACCTGACCCGCGAGGAAGTCCTGGGGTTCAGCGGCTGCAACGATTTCAGCGGCTCGCTCTCGCCGGAGCGGGCCGGCCTGCGGTTCGGCACCATGCGTGGCACCATGCTTGCCTGTCCGGCCCTGGCCTTCGAGCAAAAGTTTCGGGCCGCCCTCTCCGGCCAGGCCTTCACCTACCGGCTCGAAAACCGCCGCCTGACGCTGGAAAACCGGGTTAACACGCTTGTTTTTAGAAAATTTGATTAATGCGCTGACTTATACTCATCGCGCAGTGGCATGCGAAAATCTACTATCGGAGGTAGCGACGCAACAGGTTGCGTCTCGTCGTTGAACGGCTGTTGAACGACTTGACTGGAACAACTCAACGGCGCGGAGCCGGAGACGCAAAATGTTGCGTCTCTACCCCGTTCTCGCAAACCAATCCCTGACCAGTTTATCATACCTCAACCCATCAAGCCTTAACCTTCTTTCCCTCATGCTGACCAAAATCCTTCTACTGAACACCGCGCTGCTGGCCGCAGCCTGCCAGGCCACCAACCCCACCGCAAATTCGGCGGCTCAGCCGAGCGCCGACCCGGCTTCTCCCGCAGCGGAGCCGCCGGGCGGGGGCAGCGAGAAGCTGTTTGCGCACCGCTGGGCCTTGACGGAGGCCGCAGGCCAGCCTGTCGCGCCCACCGGCGACGCCAGCGAAGCGCACCTGCTTTTCTTCCCGCCGAGCCGCGTAACCGGTTCCACGGGCTGCAACCGCCTCACCGGCTCCTTCGAGCTGACGGGCGGCGGCCAGGTAAAATTTTCGCCCCTGGGTACCACCCGCATGATGTGCCCCGAGCCGGCCGCCGCTGGCGAAACCCGCTTTGTGCAGGCCATGGCCACGGTGAAGTCCTACTACGTGACCGATGAGGCCCTGGAGCTGCGCGACGGCACCACCGTTGTGGCCCGCTTCCGCGCCACCCCGGCAAGTCCAGAAAAATAACCCGGCCGGGCAAAAGTAGCCCCAACTGCCACCTGACCATTACCGAAACAGGATGAAGACAACTTGAAGCGCCCTGCACTCAGCAACCTTAACTGTTGATTTTGAGCAGCATGGTTTTGCGGGCGCCCCTGTGGCCTCGCACGTTGCGCCAGCGCAAGCTGTGGTGATAAATGAGCCCCCTGAACACCGGCTCGGCGGTGCCCTGGCGGTTCCGGCTTTTCCATTGCCCCGCGCCGGGGCGCTGAGGCTCCCACCCTCGGCGGCCCGTGGCGTAGTAGATGGTTTTGGTGAGTTGTTATACTAGGTTTGCGAGAACAGGGTAGAGACGCAACATCTTGCGTCTCCGGGACCGCGCCGTTGAGTTGTCCCATTCACGTCGTTCAACGACGAGACGCAACATTTCGCGATGAGTATAAGAGTAAAAACAATGATAGAAGCTACTGACATAGCCGTCGTAGGACTAGGCGGTGTAGGCGGGTATTTTGGCTTCAAGCTAGCGCAGCACTACGCCAACAACCCGGCTGCCAGGGTCACCTTCGTGGCCCGGGGCGCCACCTATGCCACCGTGCAAGCCGAAGGCCTGACCTTGCTCTCGGCCGAGCATGCCCAGAGCAAGGTCAGGCCAGCCACGCTCCTGGACAGCGTCTCGGCGCTTGGCGAAGCCGACCTGCTGCTTATCTGCGTGAAGGAATACGACTTAGAGGCGGTGTGCCGGGAGCTGCAGCCCCGGCTTGCTGCCGGCGCGGTCCTGCTGCCCCTGATGAACGGGGTGGACATTTACGACCGCATCCGCCGGATTATTCCCCAGGCCATCATCTTGCCGGCCTGTGTGTACGTGGCCTCCCACATCAAGGAAAAGGCCGTGGTGGAGCACAAAGGCAACCCGGGCAAAATCATCGCCGGGCAAGACCCTCAGCACCCCGATTTTGACCCACGCCCTGTGGTTTCGCTGCTGGCCGAAGCCGGAATTAACATTGAATACCAACCAGATGCCTTTCCGGCCATCTGGACCAAGTTCTTCTTCATCGCCAGCTTCGGTCTGGTGTCCGCTCGGTACAACAAGCCCATTGGGCAGGTGCTCGAAGAGCCGGAGCTACGCGAGCGAGCCCGGCGCCTGATGCTGGAAATAGCGGCCATTGCCCGCGCCAAAAACATCGCGCTGCCGGCCGAAATCGTCGACCAAACCTTTCAAAAAGCCGCCACCTTTCCCTACCACACCCCCACGTCGCTGCAGCTAGATGTTCAGTCCGGCAAGCCCCAGACCGAGCTGGAGCTGTTTGCCGGCGCCCTTCTGGCTTACGGAGCCGACTTGGGCCTTCCCGTAGTGGAAACCCATCGCATCTACACCGAAATCAAAGCCCTAATCCCTGCCTAAACCCACCGCGCATTATTCACCCAGACTGGTGGCCAGCCAGGCAAATAGCTCGCGGTAGGCTTGCTCCCGCGCTGGCTGGCGCGAGAGCATCAGGTCGTGCATGCCGCCGGCGATGGCCCGAACGGTGACGTGCGTTCCCAAACCGGGAGCCAGCATTTGCATGTCGCGCACGTTGAGCACGCCATCGGCCTGGAAGTACTCTTCGCTCCAGCCCCGGGCCTGCACCGTGCGGTCGGCGTGCAGCACCAGCACGGGAATTTGCAGGCCCAGGCCGCGCCGGATGCGCCGGTGGCCTTCGGCAATGGCCCCGAGCCAGCCCACGTTCACGGGGAACACTTCCACGGGCTTCCAGGGCAGGTGGTAGTCCCACTCGCCGCGGTGCTGCCGGTGCAGGCTTTCGCCGTAGGTGGTGAGGCGGGTGCCCGGAATGACTACGTCGGGGGCAAAGCGGCCCATGGCAGCCAGCGACATGGCCAGATGCCGGACCCCGCGGGGCAAGTGCATGGCCAGGAACGGGCTGTTGAGGAACAGCGCCGACACGGCGGCCCGGCCTTGGCCCTCGCGGGCATAAAGCGCCGTGACCAGCCCGCCGGTGGAGTGGCCACTCAGCAGCACCGCGCGGTAGCCTTCGGCCCGCACCACGGCCAGGGCTGCGTCCAGGTCGGCGAAGTACTCGCGCAGGTCGCGCACGTTGTTGGGGCGCTGGTGCGGCTGCCAGGAGCGGCCGTACTTGCGCAGGTCAAGGGCGTAAAAATGGTAGCCGTGCTCGTGGTAGCGCTCGGCCATTTCGCGCTGAAAGAAGTAGTCGTTGAACCCGTGCACGTACAGCACGGCCCGGGAAGCCGGGCGGGTGGGCCGCCGCCGCACCAGCGTGCTGTGCACCGGCCCTTCGTAGTCGGGTAGCTGCGGCAGAACTTGCTGCTCAAAATCGGGGCCGAGAATATCGGGTTGGTAGGAAGAAGTCATAACTCGGGTAAGAATCCGTATTAAACGGAGAAGGCCAAACCTTGGCTTTTCGTTTCCGCCAAAGCGCTGTTTGGGGCCTGCTCCGCTGCGTTCGCCTTTTTGTCGGCTCCCGCCGTAGAAGCGCTATGAGCCAAGAAACCTCTCTGCAGCGATTCATCGACGCCCAGGCCACCTCCTACCCGGTGGCCTTAGCCGAAATTCAACGGGGCCGCAAGCAAAGCCACTGGATGTGGTACATCTTCCCGCAGCTCCGAGGGCTGGGCGTCAGCTCCACGGCCCAGCACTACGGCATTGAGGGCCAGCCAGAAGCTCAGGCCTACGCCCAGCACCCCGTGTTGGGGCCCCGGCTGGTTAGCATCAGCGAGGCGCTGCTGGCGCTGGCCGATAACAACGCCACCCGCATCCTGGGCAGCCCCGACGACATGAAGCTGAAGTCGTGCATGACCTTATTTGCGGCCTTGCCCCAGGCCCATCCGGTCTTCCAACAGGTTCTCGACAAGTTTTATCAGGGGCGGCCCGATGAGCACACCCAGCGGCTGCTCGGCCCGAGCGCCTCGGGCAATGCTTGATGCACTGGGAGCGCACTGCATCTTTGCAAAAACCTCCCCTGCCCTATGATTACCCTTGTCCCTCTGCTTCCGGAAAACGTGGTTTGCTTCTACCGGTGGTTGCGCGACAAGCAAGTCATCGAATATTCCATGTCTGTTTTCGCCACCCTCCGCACCGAGGAGGATATTGACCACTGGTATGCCGCTACGCTGCAGGACAAAAAGAGCATCAACCTGGGCATTTACCTGCAAGAAACCAACGAGTTGATTGGCTACGCCGGCATATCCAGCCTTTCGCAGGTCAACCAATCGGGAGAATATTTTATTCTGCTTGGCGAGAAAGCCTACTGGGGCCGGGGCATCGGCACCGAAGTCACGCGGCAGGTTTTGGCGCTGGGCTTTGCGGTGCACGGCCTCAACAGAATCATGCTCACGGTGTCGGAGCCCAACGTGGGCGGGCTGAAGGCTTATGCGAAGGCGGGGTTTGTGGTGGAAGGCCGCTTGCGGAAAGCTTGCTTCCGGAATAAGGAGTTTCACGATAAAATTCTCATGTCGGTTCTGCAGTCTGAATGGCAAAGCCAGCTGGCCGCAGCAGGCCTGACGGTGCCGGGCTAAGCATATTAATTCTGTGCCCTTGCGCTTTGCTAGCTGATATGAGGCCGCGGCGCGCTCTTTTGCTGCCTTGGCAACCCTCTTTTACTCCTTTCCTCGGGTGAATCTGGCAGCGGCCAATGCCAGACAACGCAATTATTATAAAATAAATACGATATTTACTTTTTATAATAATTCAGCACATGCTACTCAGCCTTTTGTTAGGCTCATCCGTAGCAGTGCTGTTCACCTTAGTTTAATCTTATCCCTGACCATGCGCTACGCCTACCTTTTACCACTAGCCCTGCTGATGAGCTGCGCTGCAACCGAACAGCCCGCTTCCGAAACACCTGGCACTTCATCACCCATTTCATCGTCCTCGAAAGTGGACCGGGCGTTCGACGTGCCCGCGCTGCTGGGCATGAATGCCGACCAAATAGCCCGGCCCCTCACCGGCCAAACAATCCGGCCCGACCACGACCGCACCCCGCGTGAATCGTCCATGGGTGGTACCGAAGCCCTTTACACCTACTGGCGCGACACGACGGCCCTGGTGGTCAGCTACGACCCAGCCACGCTGCATGTAAACAGCTATTTCATCAAAACCAAGCACGCTCTCACGCCCGACTACACCACCCTGCTCCAGCTGGCCAACGTCAGCAAATACGACAAGCGTTGGAACATCGAGCCCATCGCCTCCGTGAACAACCCGCAGATGTACACGGGCGTGAAGCTGGTGCCCAAACAGTAGGCAGCGGCGCCAGAAGCAGGGCCACTGAAGTATCGGACGAAGACCCAAATACCTCAGGGAACGACCGTGCTAATTCGGCTAATGCATCGCATAAAAGGCCTTGCGTACCTGGCGCAGCAGCTGTTCAGCATGCTCCTTATCAGGTGCTTCCCGCAACCCCGACCCGGCAAACGCCGCCTCCACGCGCTCCACCAGCTGCTCGGCTTCGGCCACTAGCTCGTCGTACTCAAACTCGCCCCGCCGAATTTGCAGCAGAAATTCCCGATTGGGGCGCCGCACGTTGAGTTCGCCGGTGGCGGCAATTTCTTCGGCCATTTGCAGCAGCCGAAAGACGTGCAGCATGTTTTTGGCGTCGTAGTTTTTGCCGTGCTGCACGGTGTTTTCGTAACGCTCGGTGTTGCGTTTAGCCACCCATTCCCAGTACTCCCGAAACACGCGGCAGTAGGTGCTGTAGCCGTTGCGGTTGAACGACAGATATGCCACCGGCTCCTCCCCTTTCGGCACGGCCGATAACAGAACATCCTGCGAGGTTTCGGGGTCGCGCACGAGGCCGCGGTAGCCGTGCTGCCGGCCGGGGGTCGCATCGACAAAAAGGGCGTACAAGTCGGTCAGGTGGGGCACGTTGGCCAGGCCGCACTGGGAGGCTTCCAGCCCTTTGCGCGCTAGCCACGCCGCCACTGGCTGTGCCCCGGCACCGGCCGTGACGTAGCAGAAATCCAGCACCGACTTGCGGGCCGGCGGCTCGGGGTGGTTGATTTTCTTGTTCAGGCCTTTGGCTTTGCGAATTTGGGCTACGGCGTATTCAGCGAAGCTTTGGCGGCAGAGTTTCGAAAGGAAATCTGTAGCTTGGAATTGGTCGAAAAGCGGGTGTTTGTAGACGATGCAGTCGGCCGGAGTACCGAGCAATTCCAGCACCGTAGGGTTGTTTTTCAGCAAAAGCTCCACGAAGCGGCGCAGCTCGTAGAACACTTCGTCGTTGGTTTCGTTGGCCACCTGCGGCACGTAGTCGAGCCCGTAAAACTGGTCTTCGGGCAGGATGAAAACGCCTTTCAAATCGGTATCGGAATGCGGCAGGTTGGTGCCGTAGGCGCGGCTGCCGCTCACGGCTTCGAAGAGAATAAGGCCGTGGCGGCGCAGGTCGGCAATGGTCATGCGCGAAAGTAGCGCGGACTTTTAGTCCGCGGCTGATACTTCCCTGGCTCACTCGCGGACTAAAAGTCCGCGCTACTTAAGCAGCTCCCGAAACAGCTCGTTCAACTCTTCGCCAATGGCTGCGCCCCGGGCCACCGGCACACTTTCTCGTGCTGCCTGCCCCGCTGCAAATTCCTCCTGCAGAAACGCTGCCAGCGCTGCTGGCTTTGCTACCACCGTTTTCTCATCGGCCGTGGCTTTGCGGAGCAGCAAGCCATCAACTTCCCCGGTCAGCGCCTGGGGCAGCAAAGCCCGCAACGGTTCAAACTCCATAGGTGGCAAGGCGTGGCGCTCCCGAATCCAGCGGGCCGCCAGGGCCGAGCGCAGGGCGTAAAACAGCCGTTTCAACCGCACCTGTTCTCCCGCTACATCTTCCTCAACTCCGCGCCGGAGCTGGCCTAGGTAGTGGTGCAGGCCCGCTTTCAGGTTGAAGGCATTGGGTAACAGCGGCGCTAATCGCCGGCGAAAATCAAGGGCTTCGTGGTACACCACCGGCGACTGCAGCCACTCAAACACGGAGGCGTTGGAGGCGCGGAGCAGGCGCAGGGTTTTGCGCAGCTCCCAGCCGGCCAGGTCCAGCTCGTCGTCAACCGGGAAGTTGAGCGTGTCGGGGCCTTCATCCAGGGTTAGGTACCAGTCGGCGGGGTGGCAGTATATGAAGCGCACATCGTAATCTGAATCGGGTGATGGGAAACCCCAGGCGCGGCTGCCCGATTCGCAGGCGTAGAGAATGCGGATTCCGTGGGCCGTTTCTAGCTCAGCGAGAGCCGTTTGAATGCGGGTGAGCATAGAGAAAAAAGATTAGCAAGCGCCGTCACCAGTCGGTGAGCCACAAAAGTAGCGGGAGCCGCCGCGCCGCGTTATTTTCGTAGCTCACTTTCTGGCTTGCGCACCACCACCCGCTTCATCGCCCCCAATCACCGAGCAGTCCCCTGCCCCGCTCTCGCTCCATTGACACCTCTTCTTTACTCTGCATGAAATCTCGCATTTGCTTTGCTGCGCTGTTGATTCTTTTCATCGCTACCACGCCAGTCCGGAGCCAGTCGGTTCAGGAAGAGTTGATTAAACTTTATGCAGCCGGGCAGCTCGATGCCACCATTGCGCGCGGCGAACAGGAGTTGCGGGCAGGCGGCGACCAGCCCACCGTGCGCAGCATTGTGGGCCGGGCCTACGCCGAGAAAGACGAGTTCCAAGCGGCCATTCCGTGCCTCACCCAGAGCGCGGCGTCGGCCAGTGCTGCCCCCGACGTGAAAGCGTGGAGCCAAGCCCTTCTGGGCACGTGCTACTACGGCTTGCAGGACTATGCCCGCGCCAAGGCCGCCTCGGAAGCCGCCGTAGCAACCAACGCCACCCGCAATGCCACTGCTTACGCCAACAAGCGGCTCGGCATGTTGCGCGCCCAGGAGCTGGCCACCAAGTGGCAAACCCTGGAAACAACTCATTTTCGCTTTCACTTTCAGGCGCCCAAAAACCTGAGCTCGCCAGAAGCCTTCGCGGCCATTCACGAGCAGGCCTACGAAACCAACAACCGCTTTTTTCAGGCTACGCTGCCGCGCAAGGTCGATTTTTACGTGTGGGACAACCGCGCCGACGCGCTTCAGGTGACCGGCCAGGAGCTGGGCTTTACCCAGCCCGAGCTCCTTACCATCCATGTAATGCGGGGCCAAACTCGAGGCCACGAAATAGCGCACCAGCTGATGCACTTCGGCCTGCGCCCCACCCAGCAGAAACGCCTCATCAGCGAGGGCATCGCCGTGTGCTTTGACCAAAGCGGTGCCAACCGTTTGCAGACGGCCCAGCAATACTCTAACGGCCCCGTAGACGTGTGGAAAATGTGGGAGCAACCCAACGCATTCTCCGAAAAGCAGCTGTACGCCGTGGGCGGTGCGCTGCTGGAATACCTGCTGGCCCACGCCCCCGAAGCGCAGGTGAAACAGCTGCTGCGCGAGCAAACGCCACAGCTCGGGCGGCAGCTGTTCAGCCAGCAAGTGGCCGATTTTGAAAAAGCCCTGGCGAGCAGCGGCCCCGTCCCGGCCGGCGCCTCCGTCCCCACCACCGCAGCCTCGCCTCCCGCATTTCCCGCCCCTGTGAAAGTAGAAACGGCCAAGGTTAATGCCGTGGTAGACCATAGCAACCCAGCTGATAACTACTACAACGTCCTGATTTTGTTGAATGGCATTCCGATTACGGCGCCGCAGATGAAGCAGCTCGACCCGCAAAAAATCCGGAACATTAAGGTGCTGCGCACCAAAGAAGAAATGCGGGCCTACACCGAGGTGGAGTTGAAGGCCATTATCCTGGTACTCGCGGCCAGCTAAGAAAATGGCGAGCTGGCGAGTAAAGTCATTTGAAGCTGCCTGAATTAATTAGGTCGCCGGGCTGCCGAATTGCCTGCATTGTTTGACCCGGTTTCCCTGAAGGTCCAGATGGCTACCCACTTGGCTGGTGGAGCGCGGCTGGTTGTGGGTCAAAAATGTTCCCTAAATAGGCCCAAGTGGTGCGTCAATTAGTGGCAGCTACCTACCTTGAGCCGATTAAGAACACCGCCTTCACGGTCATCCTCTTTGCTTATGTCCCTCGTCACTCCTTTGCGTGCGTTTACGTCGCGGCTATTGCCGGCCGGTGCGCTGGCCTTGTCCCTCGTTGGCTGCCAATCCAACAGCACTTCCGAAACAACGGCTACTGCAGCCACTGCCGCTGCCTCAGATACCCCGGGGGCGACCACCGACACGACCAACACAATTAAAGCCGCTGAGCTGGGGGCCTACCTCCAGGCGGTGTCGTCGGATGAGATGCAGGGCCGCAAGCCGTTTACGGTGGGCGAAGAGCGCATCACGAATTACCTGGCGGCGCAGTTCAAGCAGCTCGGTTTGCAGCCCGCGCCGAACGGCAGCTACTTCCAGTCGGTGCCGATGGTGGAAATCAGCGTTACGCCCGCCCAAACGATGCAGATTACCGGCAAGGGCCAGAAGCTGACCTTGCAGTACAAGACCGATTACGTGGTGTTTACGCAGCGCGAGCAGCCCACCGTGGCCGTTAGCAACTCGCCGCTGGTGTTTGCCGGCCACGGCGTGGTGGCCCCCGAATACGGTTGGGACGACTACGCCGGCCTCGATGTGAAGGGCAAAACCGTGGTGGTGCTCGTGAACGACCCCGGCAATGCCGTCCAGGATTCCACCCTCTTCAAAGGCAAGGCCATGACCTACTACGGCCGCTGGACCTACAAATACGAGGAAGCCGCCCGCCACGGCGCCGCCGGCATCCTCATCATCCACGACACCAAGCCCGCCGCCTACCCCTGGAGCGTGGTGCTAAGCGGCGCCGTGGGCCCCAAGCTGCGCCCCCAAACACCCGACCGCGGCGCCAGCAAGTGCGCCGTGGAAGGCTGGCTGACGCTCGACGCCGCCAAACGCCTTTTCACGGCTGCCGGCCAGAACTACGACGCCCTCTACGCCGCAGCCAACCAGCGCGGCTTCCGTCCCCAGGCCTTGGGCCTGAGCATGAGTACCAGTCTCCAAAACAAGCTCCGCCGTCAGACCTCCAAAAACGTACTGGCCGTGCTACCCGGCACCACCCGCGCCGGTGAATACATCATTTACTCGGCCCACTGGGACCATTTCGGCGTGGGCAAAACCATTGCCGGCGACTCTATCTACAACGGCGCTGTGGACGATGGCACCGGCCTGGCCGCCCTGCTTAGCATCGCCAAATCCTTTCAAACGGCCAAGGAGAAACCCGCTCGCAGCATCGTGTTTCTGGCCGTGACCGGCGAAGAGCAGGGGCTGCTGGGCTCGGCCTACTATGCCCAGCACCCGCCATTTCCGCTGGCCAAAACCGTGGCCGACCTCAACATGGACATGCTCTGGCCCTACGGCCGCATGAAGGACCTCACCGTCATCGGCTACGGGCAGTCGGAGCTGGAGGACTACGCCCGCGCCGCCGCCAAGGAGCAGGACCGGTACGTCCTCCCCGACCAAACGCCCGAAACCGGCATGTTCTACCGCTCCGACCACTTCAATTTCGCCCACGTGGGGGTGCCCTCGCTCTACGCCAGCGGCGGCTTTGAGCACCGCACCCAAGGCAAGGAATACATCGCCGAAAAGCGCCAGAATTACACCACCAACATGTACCACAAGCCCGCCGACCAGATGGACCCCACCTGGGACCTCACCGGCGTGGCCGAAGATGCCCAGCTCTACTTCCGCGTCGGCCAGCGCCTGGCCAGCGAAACCACGTTTCCGAAGTGGCGCGAAGGCTCGGAGTTTAAGGGTGCGCGGGATAAGAGCGCGGGGGAGCGACAGAGCCAGTAGCCGAGCCGCGGGCTACGGAATGATTTTTTCGGCTTTCAGGTGCTCAAACTGATTGCGGAAGGAAGTGAAGCTGTCGAGGTGCATTTCGTGGAAGCCAGCGCGGCGCAGCTTGTTCACGTCGAAAAAGGCATCGGCTTCCACGTTGAAGATGAAGTCGCCGAAGGGCCACTGGGCCAGCTCATCCAGCGTGTGGGGCTTGAGGCCGTGCCGTTGCACCATCTGCTGCCACAGCTCGGCTTTGTCTTCCATGTAATCTTTGAGCGGAAAGGTGATGGGCTCGGCGTACGCTACCCCGAAGTACTCCGCGAACCGGGGCCACAGCTGGCTCCAGCGGAAGACGTCGCCGTTGGTCACGTTGTAGATTTCCTCGCGGCACTCTTCGTGGGTGGCCACCCATTCCATCGCTTGGGCCAGCACGGTGGCATCGGTCACGTTCACCAGCACGTGGTAGGCCTGCAGGCTGCCGGGAAAGCGGAAGGGCACGTTCAGCTCCTTACACAAGCTGGCGTACACCGCAATCAGGTTGGCCAGGTTCATGGGGTTGCCCACCGCAAACCCCACCACGATGTCGGGCCGCACGGCCGTCCAGCTCCAGGCCTTGGCCGCGGATTGTTCGCGCAGGAAGTCCTCTTGGCTGTAGTAGAAGTTGGGCGGAAAGTGGCGCGGGTCGGTTTCCAGCGCGGGCGTTTTGTAGCGGCCCAGGTGGGCGCCGTAGGCCTTGCCGCCCTGAATGAAGGTGAGGTGGCGGAAGCCGGGGGCCACTTCTTCCAGGCCCGTTACTAAGTTGCGCAGCAGCGCCAGGTTTACCTGCGTTTGGGCAGCCAGGGTTTTGCCCTCGATGTAGGCTGCATAAATCACGTGGGTGACTTCCCGCAGCTGCTCGGCCTGTTGGGCTACGGCCTGCTCGTCCAGCAAATCGAGCTGCACATACCGGGCGGGCGTCTCATAGTCAAGGGGCGAAGACGAGGTAACGATGACATTCCACTGGCCAGTGGAGTGCAGGTAGCTAACCGCGTTGCGGCCGATGATGCCGTTGCCGCCAACTACCAAAATAGTGTTTGTGGGCATAGTAAACCCCGAGACGGGTGATTTATAAGAAGTAATTGTGGTAGCGCAACTCTATTTATTTACAGCGCCGAATAATCAGTCGGCCGCAGGAAGGTGATGTCGATGTGCGACACGTTGTTTTGGTATTCGGGCAGTGCGGACAGCTTCTTCCATTCGGCGTCGCTGCCGAAGGCTTTCCAGTGGGCTTCCCGGGCGGACATGTTGGCGAAAGAAGTCATGTACATCAGGTTTGGCATTTTCGAACCAAAGACAACTTCGCCGTAGAAAATGGCATTGAAACCTAGCCGGGAGAACAGTTTAATTTCTCCGCCTGCGTTGAACATCTGCACCTTGTTGCGGAATATTTTCTCGCTGGCTCCCTCGTAGCTGCGCAACTCATACACCCGCTCGTTTTTGGGTGCGTCGAGCTTTGGAGATGCCAAACTTGTCATCTCCTCGAAGGGCTTGATGAACACTGTTTCCAGACGGGTATAAGCGGGGTTTTTATACGCCGCATTCACGTAGGCGCCGCCAGCAGCCAGCAGTTTTGCCGCAGTTTCCTTGCCTACTTTCTCCCACTGCTTTAAGGATGCGTAAGGAGTTAAGACGTAGATTCTTCTATCGGCGGCCGTGTCATTACCAATTGGTTTAAACACGCCAATTTCGGCAATACCTGCGGTGCGCATCGCCGGCATGTATTGTCGCTGCAGGAAACTATCTATTAACGCTTCCTGCCGGCTGGTTTTAATATGGTAAACCTTGAGTTCCATGTAAGCAGGCCGCGTAACTAGAACAGTAGCTGCAGCACTCCCCCTACCCATCCAAACGCTAAAGAGAATTGTAAAAATTAGAAAGTGAAGCCGCTTCATGGAGGAGAAATAATAAGTACTAAACAAATGCTAGGCAATAATGCCCTATTATATTGGTCACGAAGTGGTTTGCGAGAACGGGGTAGAGACGCAATATTTTGCGTCTCCGGGACCGCGCCGTTAAGACGTTCTATTACAGTCGTTCAACGACGAGACGCAATATTTTGCGTCTCTACCTCCGCCGGCCGATTTCCGCATTCCACTTCGCGATGAGTATAATTAAAACCCGTAAAATCCGACCCAATTATTACAGCCGCGGGTCTACCGCTTCGCTTTCCAGGGCGAGCACGCCGAAGACGCACTGATGCACGCGGCGCAGGGGCTGGCCGGCCACGAAGCGTTCCAGGCCCTCCACTCCTAGCGCGAACTCGCGCAAGGCCAGGTTGCGCTTGGCTTTCACGTTGCGCTGACGGAGGCGGTCGAGGTTGCCGGGCAGCAGGTAATCGGGGCCGTAGATGATGCGCAGGTATTCGCGGCCCCGGCACTTGAGGGCGGGCTGGAGCAGGCCGCTTTTGCCCTGGGGCACGAAATCGTAGGGCTTCACCACCATACCTTCGCCCCCAGCGGCAGTAAGGTCGGTCCACCATTGGATGGCGGCTTCTACTTCGGCAGGGTCGTGGAGGGGGACGACGCGGTAGGGCGTGGCGCGGAGCAGGCTTGGGCCGTGTTCGGTAGAATCGGCCAGGGCCAGGGTGCGCAGGGTTTCCATGTGCCAGGCGTGGTCGCGGTCGAAGTAGGTGCGGCCTTCGGTGGCGAGCAGGTGGAAGGGCGCCAGCTTGAGGTCATCCAACGAATTGACGGGCCAGCAGTAGCGGCGGTAGGCGTCGGCGTAGTGGGCGGCGGCTTGGCGGCGGGCTGTCGTGCGGGCCAGCAGGGCTTCGGCGCCATCGAGGTTGCGGGCGGCGGCTTCGGTGAGGGCGGCTTCGACCTGGGGCAGGGCGGCGTTGGCGGCGGCAGCCACGGCGGCGTACTGGTTTTTCACCAGCTCCTGAGCTTTGGCCGACCAAGGCAGCAGCTCGGCATCGAGGCAGACCCAGTCGGTGTCGAATTTCTCCCAGAACCCGGCCGTGCTCAGGGCGTCGCGCAGGCGAGCGAGGAAGGCGGTTTCGAGGGCGGCGTCGGTGAAGAAGTTGCGGCCGGTGCGGGTGTAACACTTGCCAATGCCCTCGCCCACGAGGCCGAGGCGGCGCTGGATGGCGGCTTCGTCGCGGCCTAAAACCACCACCACGCGGCTGCCCATGTGCTTTTCTTCGCACACCACGCGCTCCACGCCGAGGCGCTTGTAGTAGTCGAAGGCTTCGGCGGGGTGTTCGAGAAGGTCGGGCAGGGCCGAGGTTTCGGTGGGCGACATGGTGGGCGGCAGGTACAGCAGCCACTTGGGGTGTAGGGCAAAGCGCGACATCACCTCGAGGGCGGCCACGGCGTTGTCTTCGCGAATGGTGACGCCGCGCATCAGCCGGGTCTCGATGAACTGCTTGCCCGTGACGTCGCGAATGTCGAGCAGGTCATCGTGCTGGTGTTGGGCGGTTGTTAGTTGCTCGTTGTCAGTAGTTGGGCTAGTCTGGTTTTGGGCTTGCAGCTGGAGGGCGCGGTAGTTGAGCGGGCGCACGGGCTCGCAGTAGACCTGTGCGGCGGGCACGTCCACCAGTTCGCGCTCGGGGTAGCGCAGGGCGGTAAGGCGGCCGCCGAACACGCAGCCGGTATCGAGGTCGATGGTGTTGTTGAGCCATTCGGCATCGGGCACGGGCGTGTGGCCGAAGGCGACCAGGGCGCGGCCCCGGTACTCGCGGGCCCATTCGTAGCGCACGGGGAGGCCGAATTCGTCAATCTCGCCGGTGCTTTCGCCAAACAGCGCGAAGGCCCGCACGGCGCCCGAGCCGCGGCCGTGCATGTCCTCGGTGAGGCCGGCGTGGGCCACGACCAGCTTGCCACCGTCGAGCACGTAGTGGCTCACCAAGGCATCGAGGAAGCGCCGCACCTCGCTTTTGAAGGCTTCGGGCTCGGGTTCGAGCTGGGCCAAGGTTTCGGCCAGGCCGTGGTTGATGGTGACTTTTTTGCCGTTGAGGTGACGCAGGAGTTTGATGTCGTGGTTGCCGGGCACGCAGAGGGCCGTGCCGTCGCGCACCATGCTCATAACCAAGCGCAGGACTTGCGGGGAGGCGGGGCCGCGGTCGACCAGGTCGCCGAGGAAGACGGCTTTGCGGCGCGTGGGCTCACCCGCCGGAACCTCACCCCCCGGCCCCCTCTCCCGCGGAGAGGGGGAGCCTGACGATTCCGCAAGGGGCATAACCGGCTCCCCCTCTCCGCGGGAGAGGGGGCCGGGGGGTGAGGTTTGCGGCTGGGCGACCAACGGCGCTACCACCCGCACGCCCAAATCCCGCACGTCCGCCATCGGCTCCTCCATCACCTGATACCCTAGTTTCTCCAGCAGCGCGCGCAGCTCTTCGTAGCAGCCGTGCACGTCGCCGATGATGTCGAAGGGGCCGGTTTCTTCCTTGCGGTTATTATAAAGCCGGTCGCGGAGAATGCCCTGGATGGCGTCGACTTCCTCCACCCCGCGCAGGACGTGGATGTGCCGAAACCCCTCCTGCTTGAGGTTGCGCAAGCTTTTGCGCAACAGCTGGCGGTGGCGGGCCACCACGTGCGGGCCCATGCCGCGCCGCTCGGGGCGCAGGGCGTTGCGCTCGTAGGCCACGGCATCGGGCACGTCGAGCACCACCGCCACGGGCAGCACGTGATACTGCCGGGCCAGGGCCACCAGGGGCTTGCGGGCCTCCTCCTGCACGTTGGTGGCATCGACCACGGTGAGCAACCCGCGCTTCAGGCGCTTGGCTACCATGTAATGCAGCAGTTCAAAGGCATCCTTGCTGGCCGATTGGTCGTTTTCATCGTCGGCCACCAAGCCCCGGCAGGCATCCGACGACACGATTTCCGTGGGCTTGAACAAGCGCCGCGCAAACGTGGACTTGCCCGCGCCCGTGCTGCCGATGAGGAGGATAAGGGAGAGTTCGGGGACCTTGAGGGTATCTTGGGGCATTGGAAAGAAATCTTTTTTCTAAAGTATGTCGAGCATAATTAGAATGCTGCACCCATAACAAATCCAGTTCAATCTAATAGTAGTTCTAACTAAAATCTAGATAATAATGGGTCATTTTTATGTTGATGACAGTGTACACAACGAAGCAGGATTCATCATCGGAGCATGTGTTTACACTGAGATTGATTTATCAAATGAGATAGATAACATCATCGAAAAACACGGCTACGACAAAACTGAATTTGAGCACAAAAGTGGTGCTTCTTATTCAAAAGACCCGAACAAAATAAAAGTCAGAGAAGGCCTTAAACAGCTTCTTATTCACCAGTGCAAGTTGGGAGTAGTTGTTATTCCTAGCGACCAGAGAGAAAAACTAGGATTCGAATGCATCAAAGCAATTAAGACATTCATTGTACACAATAACCTCAAAGACCCGAATGATATTTACTTTGACCAGGGTCATTTTATGTCTCGGCAAAAAGCTCAAGATGCTATTGATGCTCAAAATTTCACTGATAGTAGCTTCATATTGGAACAAGACTCACGAGTTATTAAAGGGATACAACTCGCAGATTTAGCCGCTCATGTAGCCTCTATGCATTTTAAATCCACTTTACATCTCATTACCAAGATGGTCAAATCAGGAGAGAACTCAGGTTATGAACCAGATTCTGATATGGAACTTGGGTTTGAAATGTGGGCGACCTTACGATATACATTTTTTAATAAAGGCACTTCAGAACACGCAGGCGACCATACTAGAGACTCAATGGTCAAAGTTGAACCTTACGGACTTTATGTATCAGAATTATGCTCGATTGAATTGCAAGGAAAAGCAAGACAAGCATTTGCAGATGTTTATCTAGGGTGTATTCATTAATTGTTTTCCAACCCAAACACAGCCATCTGCGAAGGTGCGCCCACACCTTCCACATCCTCTCCCATTCCCACCAGTCGCACTTGATACCCATGCCGCTCTGCCACGCCTGCAGCCCAGGCAGCGAACTCGGCGCGCGACCATTCAAAGCGGTGGTCGTCGTGGCGGAATTCGCCGGCGTTTAGCTTCTCGAAGAGTTGGTTATAATCGGCGTTGGGGCTGGTTACGAAGACGTGCGGCGGGCGTGCCTGCCCAAACACCACGGCTTCGAGGGCAGCGAGGCGATTCTCATCGAGGTGTTCGATGACTTCGACCAGAGCCGCCGCGTCGAAGCCGGCGAGGCGGTCGTCACGATAGAGCAGCGAGCCCTGGATAAGGTCGATGCGGGCGCGCTGGCGCGGAGGCATTTCGTCGAGATGCAGGCGCTGGGCGGCGCGGGTAAGAGCCTGGTGCGACACGTCCATCCCGAGGATGTACTCGATTTTGGGCTGGCGCATGAGCAAGCGCAGCAGTTTGCCTTCGCCGCAGCCCAGGTCGAGCACGCGCTTAGGGGCGAGTTGGTAGATTTCGTGGGCTACTTGCTGCAGGCGCTGGTCGTGGAGGGAGATTTTGCGGTCGCCCTCCATCGGGACCTCACCCCCCAGCCCCCTCTCCAAAAAAGAGGGGGAGCCTGACGAGTTTAAAAGAGGCAGGACCGGTGCCCCCTCTTTTTTGGAGAGGGGGTCAGGGGGTGAGGTTCCCGTGGGCTCGGCAAAGGATTTCTCCACCACCTCACCTTCCAGCAGCCGCTCCAGCGTGGGGTTCACGTACGCCGCCAGGTATCGCAAGTATCGCCGCGTAATGAACCCACGTTCCGGGTGCTGCGGCAGCCAGTCGCCGCCGCGATGCAGCAGTTTCTCCGCCTCATTTTCGCCGATGAAGTAGTGCTTGTCGTTATCGAGCACCGGCAGCAGCACGTAGAGGTGCGTCAGCACGTCTTGCAGGCGCAGGCCGTCGTGGCGCAGGTGCAGGGTGTAGTAGCGGCTGTCGCCCCACTCCGGTACGGTAGGGTCGAGCGGCGTGGTTTCGATTTCCACCTCGTAGCCCAGCGGCTCGAAGAGGCGGCGCGGCCAGTCGGGGCCCGGCGCCGATACTACGGCCACTTTCACGGCCAGCGGCAGGGCTACGGCGGGCAGGTTTGGGCGGTCTTTGCAGGTGCCGTTCATGGCAGTACCGAAGGCTTTGCTCAAGGCCGCGCTCAGAAAGGACGAGGCCACGTAGGGCCGGTCGTTCACGTATTGCTCCAGTGCTAAGCCTTCGCCGGAGGCCCCGGCCCGGCCGCGCACCAAGCCCACGGGGTCGAGGTCGAGCAGGAGCGCGGCGGTGCAGCGCTCGGCCGTGGCTTCCGGGTAAAAAACGTGCGCTTGGCCGCCGGCTACTTCCAGGCTCTGCAGGCGGGCCGGATTTTTATGGAGCAAATAGCCCAGGTCGGTAGCGGGCTGGTAGGTAGTGGAGATGGTAAGCAGCATGCAGCGAAACGAAAACAGCGAAGAGCCGAATGTAGCACCGAAGCAGCCCGAGCGTGAATTTTTCAGCCAACCCGAAATAGGTTTGCGTATTGAAAAACAGTTTATCTGTTGAATTACCTCTGCTTCAAAAGCTGCTTCCTGTGCCTGACACCGCCCCCACTGCCGTCCCCGCCGGACCAACCCTGAATGATTTTGCCAGCTTCTATCTCTACGGCTTCACCAACAATCCCTACCAGCAATCCACTGACTTCGACAAGTTTGGCGAACTCTACAAACTCGTAATTGGCGCGCACGGCGGGTTCAGCCTCGCCAGCACCTTCCACCCCTATCAGCTCATCAATCCGGCGGGAGTATCGGTGTGGTACACGGCATTTGCGCAGTTCTACTCCCACCCCAACCGTATCGAAATGTTTGGGGAAATGACGCTGGAGAAAACCCCGTTTGCGGTGGTGCCGCCGGCTTCCTTCGCCGAATACAACGTGTGGCCCGACTCCCGCCTGACCGCCGCCGAAAACCCGGTTTTCAGCCTCTACATCCCATTCGTATTGCCCTTCTTGGTGCGCAAAGCCCCCGAAGCGCTGCGTTGGGACGCCGAGGTAACCGCCGCAGCCGACGACCGGGAGCGCCTGAGCTGGTACCTCGATGCCGTGAAAGAAGCCCTCCGATTTGTGCAGCCCGCCCCTGCCCTGCTGCTAGGCTTCGGCGAATTCGACGAGCAGCACCCCGAGCAGCTGATTGAGAAGTTCATGAGTTACCGGGACTTGTTGAAGTAGGTTGTTTTTGACGCTGCTTAGTAACCAAAGTATCCGCTGTGTAAGGCGTTTGTCCTGCTGAGCGGAGCGAAGCATCTTATCACGTCACAACGAACCGCACGAACCTGATAAGATGCTTCGCTCCGCTCAGCAGGACAGACCCTCTCAACACATCAGACAATAACTGATGTGCCGATGCCTAAGCTCATCCACAGAATTAAGGCTAGGTTAATTCAATCACCAGCTGCGTTACACTCCCGTCACGATACTGTGACGGCGTCTTAATCGGTCAGTAATACGGCCGTAATGTGCCCCCAGGACTTTTGTGCCACGGTTTTTACCTCACCAAAATCCTTAATGGCACACCACATTACCCCATCCCGCCTGCTGTTTGGCAGCCTGGCCCTCACGGCCGCCCTCACCGGCTGCAACGATAACGACAGCCCCGCTACCCCGGCTTCCAGCGTAGAGCTGAAGGCGCATTCGGTCACGCCTTCGTTGGTGAAAACCATGCCCGGCTTCGAGTCGCTGGAAATACTGCCGCTCATTGGGTCGGAAGACGTGCTGAGCGAGTCGCCGGCCTTCCGCTTCGGCGCCCAGCCCGATGGCGCGGGCCTGCTGAAAAACCCCGCCGGCGAAGGCTTCATCCTGATTAACAACCACGAAATCCAGCAGTCGGTGTCGCGGGTGTACCTCGACAAAACCTTCAAGCCCGTGAAAGGCGAGTACCTGCTCGACTACAACGGCGGCCTCACCCGCCTGTGCTCGGCCACGCTGGCCACCCCCGAGGAGCACGGCTTTCCCGCCCCAATCTTTCTGACCGCCGGCGAAAGCGGTGCTGAGAGCATGGTACACGCCATCGACCCCATTGGCGCGGCCAACAAATCGAGTACCGCTCGCCGCAAGCCCGCCCTGGGCAAAGCCAGCATGGAAAACGCCGTGCCGCTGCCCAAAGGCACATATCCCGGCAAAACCGTCATCATCATCGGCGAAGACGACACCAACGGCCAGGTGCTGGCCTACATCTCCGACACGCCCGGCGACCTCGACAACGGCAAGCTCTACATGCTGCGCCGCACCAACGGCAACCCCGTAGAAACCGACATGACCGCCGGCACCGACTACGACGTGGAGTTTGTGGAAGTGCCCAACGCCAAAACCCTCACCGGCGCCCAAATCGCCGCCCAGTCGGTGAGCCTCAACGCCCTGCAGCTGGCCCGCGTCGAAGACGTGGACTACCGCAAAGGCAGCCCCGCCCGGGGCCGCGAAATCTACTTCACCGCCACCGGCGTGAGCCAGAACGACAAGGTGACGCCCGTGACCGGCAAAACCATGTGGGGCCGCATCTACCGCCTGCACCTCAACGACGGCGACCCGCTCAAGGGCAAGCTGAGCGTGGTAGTAGACGGCGGCACCGACCCCGGCAACTACATCGTGAATCCCGACAACATCTGCGTGACAGATAATTACGTCTACATTCAGGAAGACGGCGACTCGTTTTACCTGGCCACCAAGCACGACGGCCGCATTTGGCAGCACAGCATTGCCGCCCCCACCTCCCGGGCCCTGCCCATGCTGGAAATGAACCACCGCCGCAACGAAGCCAGCTTCAATGCCAAGTACAACACGGTGAATAGCAACAACCTCAGCTCCTGGGAGTACGGGGCCATGATTGACATCAGCGACATCGTGAACACGCCCAACACCTTCTTGGTCAACATTCACCCCCACACCTGGCAAGACCCCAGCTTCCGCGACCCCGACGGCTCGGGCAACGCCCTCAACACCAGCCGCGAAGGCGGCCAGGTGGTCGTTGTGCGCGGCATCGCCAAGTAATTTCTAGTGAATAAATACCGCAGCCTTCTACTCCATTTGGGTAGAAGGCTGCTTGGTTTTTAGCGCCCTGCCTCTTTTCATGCTTTTATCTAAAACCACGGCGAGCCGCGTGGCCTTGGCCGCCCTCACCTGCCTGCTGATGCTCGCGGGCTGCAGCACTTCCCCCAGCCGCCCCGCCGCCGCCGAAACGCACCGGCCAGACCAAGTCAAAGCCCTCGTAAGCGCCGACCTAGTCCGCCTCATCACTCTGGTCGACCGCGAGCTGCTTCCCCTCGCCATCCGGCCCACCTCTTCCATTGATTCCTTGCGCACTGCCTTCGTGCGCTGCCGCCTGGCCTACAAGCAGGTAGAAGCCTTCAGCGAATACTTCCTGCCCAGCTCCAGCCGCCTCGTAAACGGCGCCCCGGTTCCAGAAATTGAAGTAGAGGAAACCCGGCAGTTCGAGCCCGGCGGCCTGCAAGTCATCGAAACCTTGCTCTACCCCGCCCCCGATGCCGCTGGCCGCCGCGAGCTGCGCGAAGCCGTAAGCCAGCTGCGCCGCCAGCTCCGCAGCCTCACCGATACTTGGGCCGTGCAGGAATTCACCGACTCGCACGTGTTTGATGCGCTGCGGCAGGAAACGTTTCGCATTGTGGCGCTGGGGATTAGCGGGTTTGATACGCCAGCGGTAGGCACTGCCTTGCCCGAGGCCACCGCGGCCCTGGTAGCCATGCAGGGCCCGCTGCACCTCTACGCGCCCACTACTGCCGCCCACCGGCCGGCGCATGAACAGCTGCGCCAGCAGCTTGACGCGGCCGTGGCCTACCTGCGCCAGCCAGTTGATTTCGCTCGTTTCGACCGCTACGAATTCATCACGCGTCACGCCAACCCGCTGGGCCGCGCCCTGCTGGCCTATCAGCGCCAAATCGGTGTTGCGCCTTTCACGGAGCTGCGCAGCTTCCGCGGCGACGCCGCCACCCTGTTCGATTCGGCCGCTTTCAACCCCGATTTCTACACCGGCAACACCCAATGGTTTACCAATTCGGCCAAGGTGGCGCTGGGCCGCAAGCTGTTTTTCGACCCCAATCTATCGGGCACCGGCACCCGCTCCTGCGCCAGCTGCCACCAGCCCAGCCGCGCCTTCACCGATGGCCTGGCCGTGAACGCCACCTTGAGTGGCAGCGCCGCCCGCCGCAACACCCCCACCCTCTACAACGCCGCCCTGCAGGCCGGGCAGTTCTACGACCTGCGCGCCAGCACCCTCGAAAACCAAAGCCTCGACGTGATTGGCAACCGCAATGAAATGCACGGCTCGCTGCCCGCCGCCGCTGTGCGCTTCCGCAAGGAGCCCGCCTACGTGGCCATGTTTCGCCAGGCCTTTCCGCAGGCTGAAAAAGAGATGGAAGCCGTTCACATCCAAAACGCCCTGGCCGCCTACGAGCGCAGCCTCGTGCGCCTCAACTCACGCTTCGACCAAGCCATGCGCGGCAACCCAGCAGCCCTTTCACCCAGCGAAATAGCCGGCTTCAACCTGTTCATAGGCAAAGGCCGCTGCGCCACCTGCCATTTCCTGCCACTGCTCAACGGCACTGTGCCCCCCAGTTTCACCGATTCCGAAGCCGAAGTCCTGGGCGTACCCACCACCCCCGCCGCCCGCCGCCTAGACTCCGACCCTGGCCGCTACGCCCACACCAAACTGCCGTCGCTTCAAAACGCGTTCAAAACCCCCACCCTGCGCAACGTAGCCCTCACGGCCCCCTACATGCACAACGGCGCCTACCAAACCCTAGAACAAGTAGTAGACTTCTACAACGAAGGCGGCGGCGTAGGGCTCGGCCTATCCGTCCCTACCCAAACCCTGCCCGCCGATAAGCTACACCTTACCCCAATCGAGAAGCGCAACCTCATCGCCTTCATGCAGGCGCTTAATGATACAACCGGCCTGCATCTTGAGCAGCCGCGGCAGCTATCGCAGCAGCATTTTGCAAGGAAATAGAACAAGACTGTAGAGACGCGACACTTGGCTACGCCGACCTGCGGTTCGCGTCTCGGCGTCCGCGCAATTAGGTTAAATAGCGTGGTTATCATTCAACGCCGAGACGCGAACCGCAGGTCCGCGTAGCCAAGTGTCACGTCTCTACATCTTCAGAAGGCGTATTAATCTGCGCTTAAAATTTAGTAGGTTGCGAAGGTTCCGATATCGTCTGATGCGCTTCATTGCCTGCTCTCACAACCTGCCCGCCCAAGAAATCCCGGTACCACAGCCCCGAGTCCTTCACTATCCTTTCCTGGGTTTCATAGTCAACATGAATCAGCCCAAACCGAGGGCCATAGCCTTCGGCCCATTCAAAGTTATCGGTCAGGCTCCAGGAGAAATACCCGCCCACATCCACGCCCTCGCGCTGGGCTCGCAGCACCTGTCCAATAGCAGCCTGCAGATAAGCCCGGCGGGCCGAATCATGCACTCGCCCATTGGTTGACACATCTGGGAACGCTGAACCACTTTCAGTTACCACCAATCTTGGTGCATTTGGATAAGCTCCAAACTGTTTTAACATTTGGAAAATCGACTCAGGAAAAACCTCCCAGCCCATGTCGGTGTAGGGCACCCCGCGCTGCTTGGCGGGCACCAGCGTGGCCCATTGCAGCGGCAGCCAGGGCGAGAACCGCACCACTTCGCGGGTGTAATTCTGCACCCCCCAAAAGTCAAAATCGAACTTCATGCGCTGCTCGTCGCCGGGCTTTATATAACGCTCCAGCAGCCAGCGCAACGCGGGTAGCTCCGCCACCGGGTAGCCCAGGCCCAGGGTGGGCTCCACAAAAAAGCGGTTGAGCAGCGCATCGGCGCGGCGAGTGGCGGCTTCATCATTCCCGTTGCCGGGCCGGTGCGGTGTGAGGTAAGAACAGGAAAACGTGGTGCCGATGCTAGCCGAGTCCGGCAGTATGGCGCGCAGGGCCCGGCCTCCCTCCGCCTGGGCCAGCGTGGCATGGTGCGCCGCCGACAGGAAGGCTCCCAGATGCCGTCGGCCGGGGGCGTGCACGCCCAGCAGGTGGCCGGCGCCTACAAATACCATGGGCTCGTTGAGCACCGCCCAGTTTTGCACCCGGTCGCCGAGGCGGCGGGCCATAATTTGGGCGTACTCCGAGAACCAGCCCACAATGTTGCGGCTGGTCCAGCCGCCACGGGCCTGCAGGGCGCTGGGCAAATCCCAGTGGTAGAGCGTGAGCCAAGGGCTCAAATCACGCTCCAGACAGGCGTCTACCAGCCGGTCGTAGAAATCGAGGCCGCGGCGGTTTACGGCGCCAACGCCCTCGGGCAACACTCGCGACCAAGCGGCAGAGAACCGGAAATCGGTCAGGCCCATGCCCTGGGCGAGGTCCAGGTCGGTTTCGTAGCGGTTGTAAAAGTCGGCGGCCACGCGACCGTGCTCGTTGCGCCGAATGGTGCCCTTGCGGCGCGTGAAATCATCCCAAATGCTGGGTCCCTTGCCCTGGTGCTGCCACGCGCCCTCGGTTTGATACGCGGCCGCGGCGGCTCCCCAGTGAAAATCGGGCCCAAAATCGGCACGTGAAAAAGGCAGCGGCGCCGAGTTCGGATAAAAGGCTGCGGGCAGCGGGTCGGTAAGCTGAGGCGGTAGTTTAATCATGCGCGGGGCGCGGAAATAGCTGATTTTATAATGGAATACGATTCTAATTAAGCATTGTATGCGGCTCTGGCTATCGTACTAGGCTAGCTGTTTTTCTGAATGGAGAAAATCGAATCTCAACGTAGCCATGCATCTCAACCGCAACAAACAGTAAATTCAACCGTCTGTCATGCTGAGCTTGCGAAGCATCTTCTCACGCTCAAACGAATTGTGCAGCGGCGATAAGATGCTTCGCAAGCTCAGCATGACAGGAGGTAGGCTTACCGGGCCCGAGCTTTAACAACCTTCTTCCGCTGCAATTGCTCCCGCAGCAGCTGGTCAATTACGGCGGCGGTCTGGTCCTGGTAGTCCACTGCCACTGTGCCGTCGTGGTGCAGCCACTGGTCGACTTTATCCAGGTTTTTGTCTTTCAGACTCTTGATAACCGGTACGCCCATCTTCTCCAATGCCGCGGCGTTGCACTGCTGCTCGTACTGCTGCTTCATGGGCATCACCAGCAGCTTCTTGCCGAGGTGCAAGGCTTCGGCCGGGGTCTCAAAACCTGCGCCGCACAGCACACCCGCCGAGCGGCTCATGCTGTCAAGAAACGCCGGACCATTCACGGGCCACACCTTCACGTTGCCGTAAGTAGCGGCGTCTTTGCTGTGCTTGCTGAACACTTCCCATTGCACGCGGCGACTCAGATGCTGCAGCCGCTCCACCAGAATCTCCTCCTCAAACGCTGGCAAATACACCGTGTAGTGCCCCTCATTCACCGGGCTCAACTCTCGCACCTGCTGCCGAATAACGGGCGTGAAAATGCCGGGCGCATACGCTTGAAAGTGAAACCCATACTGCGCCGTGCTGGGCGCATAGTGCTTTAGCACCGCCCGGCCGGCTGGGTCTTCCTCATCTGGCCGGGGCGCGCTGGCGTGCAGCACGGCGCTCTGGTGGCTGAGGGCCACGCAGGGCACCTCGCGCAGCTTGCAGGCCCAACTCGATACCGGCTCAAAGTCGCTGATGACCAAGTCGTAGCTCTCCACGGCCAGGTGCCGTATTTCACTCACAAACTTGGCTGAGTTGAACTGCCAAAAGGTTTTAACGAAGTTGATGCCGCCCTTTTTGCCAAACAAAAAGCCCATGCCCTGGGCACGGTACCTCACCTCGAAGGGCAGCGGCAGGTCGGCGGGCGGGCCGCTCACCAGAATATCGAGCTGGCTGCAGCGGGCCTGCAGCAGCGGCACCACGTCGAGGGCGCGGGTAAGGTGGCCGTTGCCGGTGCCTTGGATGGCGTAAAGTATTCGGGGCATTGATTCGGGGAAACTCGTTCTACGTCATTGTGCGCACAATGACCAGCTTATCTAATCTTGAATTCGGCCAGCAGCCCTTCCAGCAAAGCGGCCGGATTGGCGTCGGCCAGCTCCTCAGCTGCATCGGCGGCTTCGGCTTCGGGGGTTTGCAGCATGCGCGGGTCGTCGTTGTAGTAATACAGTTGCCAACCAGCTTCGAGCGTGTACTCCAGAGCGGTCAGGTTCTCGACCCAGTCGCCGGAGTTCAGGTAAATGACGTCGCCTTTCTCCGTGCTCAGGGTTTTGATTTCGGGTTGGTGAATGTGCCCGCAGGCCACGTAGCGGTAGCCTTCGTCGGCGGCAATGGTGGCGGCGGTTTCCTCGAAGTTGCTCACGGCGGCCACGGCGCTTTTCACCCGCTCCTTCACCAGCTTGGACAGCGCCACACGGGGCCGGCCCAGCTTGTCAAGCAGATAATTCACCGACCGGTTGATAAGAATTAGCAAGTCGTAGCCGTGCCCGCCCAGTTTGGCCAGCCAGCGCGAGTGCCGCATGGTCACGTCAAATACATCGCCGTGAAACAGCCAGGTGCGGCCGTGGGGCAGGTCGAGCACCAGCTTGTTGTCGAGCCGAAACTGCCCCAGCCGCAGGCCCGCAAACTTGCGCAGCAGCTCGTCGTGGTTGCCGGTCAGGTAATGGATTTTGGTGCCCTTGGCAGCCAGGCCGGCCAGGTAGCGCACCACCCGCATGTGGGCCGGCGGCCAGTAGTTTTTGCTGAATTGCCAGATGTCCACGATGTCTCCGTTGAGCACCAGCACCTGCGGCCGAATGCTCTTGAGGTAGCGCAGCAGTTCCTTGGCGTGGCAGCCGTAGGTGCCCAAGTGCACGTCGCTAATCACGGCCACCTGCACGCGGCGCTTGCGGGGAATTTTTAGCTTTGGGACCCGCTCTGGGGCCATATTATCTGTTTCGGGCAATGCGAAATGATTTTTGCTCATGCCGCGGCCGGGTGTGAGAACCGCGCCCCGCGCGAAGGCCCCGCCGACCGGCGCGGCCGAATAGCCGGGCCCGGCCGCCGCGCGGCGCCCAACTCGCCCCCGCCCCCAAACGCCGAGCGCAAGCTGACCAAGGTGTGCAGCCCAAACGCAACCCACAGCGCCAGCTGAAACAGTTCGTACACGAGCCAACGCCCCAGGCGACGTAGCCCCGAAACCAACGCGGGAAAATACATGGCAATTCGATAGGTGAATGATGGTTTTATCCTGTTCCCAAAATTCGGCCGCTGCCGTGTCCTGTTGGTTACGTTCGCATTACGCTTATATAAAGACTCGGGGCCTAAGTATATAATTTCTAAGTTTTCGGGTCTTTTCCGCCTTGTTTCAGGCGGTAGGTAGTTTCTTTGTAGGCTTATTAATTAATAGACCGACTTACATTTCCATTTACCTCTTTAGTTCAATCTCACCTATGCCCACTTTTCCTCGTCTGGTTCGTAATCTTCTCGCCGTTGGCGTCCTGAGTGTACTGGCGGGCACTGCCATGGCCCAGCCCACCGGCAAGGCTGCCAAAGGCCGGCCCCGCTACACGTTTGCCCAAAAAGACGCCGTGTCGCCCTACGTGAAGAACGTAACCAAAAACACCGACGAAGACCAGGAGGTCGACGGTTCTTTCACCCGCGTCGGCTACCGTTCCTATAATGACATGCTCACCGAAGTCGAAGCCCTGCGCAAGCTCAAGGACTGGGCCGATACCACCTACCAGCGCCGCCTTGCCGCCATTCCGCCCGGCGGCACTTTGGTGGTCACCATTCACCGCCAGGGCCCCCAAAACACCGAACTGTCCAACCTCACCCTCACCGTGACCGCCAAAGACGGCAAGGAAGTATTCGCCCAAACCCTGGCGCCCGGCACCGGCCGCTTCTTCGGCCGCGACCTCTACCAGGCCCAGCGCGCCATCCCCTTCCCCAAAATGGACGCCCAGGAATTGAACGTGAGCATCCGCGACGCCAAGCTGTACCAGACATTTGACTACATCTTAGCGCTGCCTGTGGCTCAATAACCACTTAAATTCAAACTGCAGCGAGCTTACTGATAGCAACTTGACAACAAGGGCCACCATATTTACTAATTAATTTAGTAAATATGGTGGCCCTTGTTAATGCTATTGGGTTTAGTTATTATCTTTGGTATATCGCACGGTAGTCTCCCGCCAAAGCGTCGCTTGTAAAAAGCGAAGCCCCGGCTGGTGGAACAACCGGGGCTTCAAGAAGTGGGTGGAACGTATACCCTAACTTCTGTCGAAGATGAAACGGGAACGTGCGAAACAACTACTGCACGATTGGTGGAAACCAATTCTGCTGGGGTTTGTGAGCGGAGTGGCCAAGGATGTTATCCTCCTGCTGCTCGGTCACTACCTCAAGTAGTGGTAAGGGGTTGGGCCACGTGCCCGGCCCCTTATTTTTTGTACTTATGCAAATGTAGAAAACCTTTTTTACACTTCAACGCACCGCTGCATGGCACGGTTCGGCACCTAGGGCTTCTGAGCGCCAACAACCTGGGCAGCCCCAACACGATTTATACAATAACCCGCCACCCGCAACCATATAAGCAGCATGAAACGCAGAGTGGCTCTCCTATTTATGCTGGTGTTAGGGGCATTATGGGTAATGTTCAGCTCGCCCACCTATCACTACCCCGCCCAACCGGAGCTGCGCCGCAAAGCCAACTACCTAAAACGGATAATCAGCACATCCTTAACCGATTCGTCCGACCTCGCGAAGCTGAGCGAGCTAAACCCCGAGTGGGCGCTGTTCTCTCTGTCGTTCGCGGTGTACGCCTTCACCAACATGGCAGAGCAAGACTCCTCCTTCCGGCGCGAGGCTGCGCAGTACACCGAGTTGGCCATTCAAAAAGTCCTGACCAATGACATCAGCGCCTTTTCACGCACAGCCAGCTCGCCCCCGTCTCGCCTCGACACTGCGAGCTCTGTGCTCTACCTGGGCCATCTTAATTTGATGTTTGGCTGTCACCGCCTGCTCAATCCCGCTTCGCACTACGCCGGTCTGCACGACACACTTTCCCGCATTCTGCACGGGCGCTACCTCCGCAGTCCTTCCCACTGCCTGGAATCGTACCCCGGCCTAACCTGGATTCCCGACAACACCGTCGCACTGGCCTCGCTGGGCTTACACAGCCAGCTCACCGGCAGCCCCTACCGCCAGTATTGCACCCAGTGGGTTGCCTACGCCCGCCAGCACCTCACCGATGCGAGTTCGGGCTTGCTCGTATCCCGCCCCCGCACTTCCCAGCACGACGCCGAGGAACCCCGCGGTTCCATGCTCGGCTGGAGCATCTATTTCCTCTACCGCTTCAACCCCGCTTACGCTGCCGAGCAATACCGCCTCTACAAAGAACACTTCAGCACCAACCTGGGCGTGGTGCAGTTGTATAAGGAACGGCCCGGCAGCTTCGCCATCACCCCCGGCGATGTCGACAGCGGCCCCCTGCTACTGGGCTACGGCATCCCCGCCACCGCTTTCGCCTTCGGCAATGCCGTGGCCCTGCGCGACTGGTCCAATGCCGAACGCCTGCGCCGGGTCATCAGCATCGGCAGCCGCGAAGTGAAAACGGGAGACGAAGTCCGGTATGGTGTCCGCATGGTGGATTTGCCGGTGAGCCCTCTGGCGGAGGCGCTGCTGCTTCACGCTGAGACGATGGTGTCGTGGCGCCCCTAGCGTATCCAAGAATTTATTGAGCTACTACTTACGCAGCCGCACCCACTGCACCGCCAGCACCGTCTTCGCATCCTGAAGCGGCTCAGAAACTAGCGCCTTCCAGCTGAGCTCTACCATCTCGATATTCTCGTTCTCCTCGGCCAGCCCGCCGCCCTCGCCGGTTTTGTCGCTTACCTCGGCGTAGTACACGGTGATAAGTTCGGAGCTGGTGCCCGGTGAAGGCCACATGTCCACAATTTTTTCCAGTTTGTCGACCTCGTAGCCCAGTTCCTCGTGAATCTCGCGGCGCACGGCGGTTTCGGGGGCTTCGTCGCCGTCTATCATGCCGGCGGCTATTTCCAGGATTTCCGCTTCGGGCCCGATGCGAAACTGCCGGGTGAGAACGTACACCTGCCGGGCTGTGTCATACACCAGCGCGGCCACGGCCTTACCTGGCGCAAACTGCTCGCGCTTGAGCTGCTTGTCGCCATCCTGCACAATTAGTTGGTTGACTTTATAATGGCCGTTGAAAACGCGGCTGCGCTCGATGATTTGCATGGTGGGAAGAGATGAGGAATTGGTACTCGTTTTGAAAAAACAGATGTTAATAGAACTCTGCGGCTGTTTGACCATTGCTTACTGTGGGAATAAGTGGATGGTTGGCTTCCGGGCTGGGCTGGGGAGATACCGAAGCTTATTTCTCACGCAAAAGTAGCCCAAGCGTCAGCCCAGTTCCGGGAACCTCACCCCCAACCCCTGTCCCGCGGAGAGGGGAGACTGACGATTAGTAGCGCGGACTTTTAGTCCGCGAGCTTTACGAGTGCCGGTAAATTTTACGCGGACTAAAAGTCCGCGCTACATCTCCGCCACCGTGGCTCCCCTCTTTTTTGGAGAGGGGCCGGGGGTGAGGTTCCCCGGGCTGGGCTAATGCAACGGGCAATTATTCATTAGCAATAACGCGCAGCACATCCCCCAAGGGCTCCAAACTGGTAATTTCCTCCACATGCGCCAACGCCTTAACCGCACCTATCCTATTCAGCCACAGTGGCCGGATACCCACCGCCAAGGCCCCCAGCACATCGGCATGCCAATTGTCGCCCACCAGCACCGTTTCTTCAGGCCGCGCCGCCAGCCGCTCCAGCGCCGCCTGAAAGATGCGCGGGTTGGGCTTAGCCACTCCTACATCTTCCGATGTGATGAGCGCATCGACCAAGTCAGTCATTTGCAGGAACTCCAGCTTTTCTACCTGCTCCGCCGTGCGGTTATTGGTCACCACTCCGATGCGGTAATTAGGTTTCAACGCCTGTAGCAGGGCCAGTGCGCCGGCCACTGGTTGGCGGAGCAGCGGGTAGTTGGCTTGGTTGACCCGCACAAACTCCGCAAATTCATCGGCCGTGGCTGCTGGCCAATACGGCGCCAGCAGCCTTTCGTACCGCAGGTGCCGTGCTTCATCAAACGTGCACAGCCCCGCCAGTGCCTGCCGATGATATTCTTCGAGCAAGTCGCTATAAAGCTGATAGAATCCTTCGAAATCGACTCCCTGAAAGAAGTTCAGCGGGCCAGCCGTGGCAAGAAGCGCCGCGCGGGCCGTCGCCGTATGGTCGAACAGGGTGTCATCTAAGTCGAATAAGATGGTAGTAGGGCGGTTTGCTGCCGGCATTATGGGGTTAGAATTCACTTACTGCTGTAACGCCGTGAGATGGACTCCACAATGTTAGGGCAGTAGCGCGGACTTTGCAGTCCGCGTCCCCGCGCCGTTCGTGGCTGGTTCGGGTATCCGCTGCAGACGCGGACTGCAAAGTCCGCGCTACTGCCCCCGCTACTGTTCGCGTGCCGGACGCCTACATATGTCGTATCTTTGCAAAACCCAGGGCCGCCGTCGGAGCAGCCCGCCGCCCGGCCGCGCCGGGCAAGCCCCGCGCCTCGGCTGCCTCCGCAAGTAAGCGCACCTCACTCCAACTTCTCTTCTTCAGGGAAAATGATGGCCTCCGACGAGCCGTCAGCCCCGCCCACGCCTGGCGCAGTCCGGCGTGGCCATGCCAGCCTATGCTAATACCATAGGCTCACCCCACTACTTGCCCGGACCACTGTCCGCCAGCACCATAACAAAGTACCCCGTACCAAACAACACACATGACGTTTGACGATTTAAATCTGATTGACCCCATCCTCAAAGCCCTTAAAGAGGAAGGATACACCACCCCCACTCCCATCCAGGAGCAAGCCATTCCCCACGTTCTCGAAGGCAAAGACCTCCTCGGCGTGGCCCAAACCGGCACCGGCAAAACGGCGGCCTTCACCGTGCCCATCCTCCAGGTATTGCACCGCACGGCCCAAGTTTCGAACCACGCCCCGCGCGCCATTCGCTGCCTCGTGCTCACGCCTACCCGCGAGCTGGCTATTCAAATCAACGAAAGCTTCGGCGCCTACGGCCGCCACCTGAGCCAGATTCGCCACACCGTAATCTTCGGCGGCGTAAGCCAGGGTTCGCAGGTGGCGCAGCTCAAGCGCGGCGTAGAAGTACTCATCGCCACTCCCGGCCGCCTGCTCGACCTCATGAACCAGGGCTTCGTGGACCTGCGCCAAATCGAAGTGTTCGTGCTCGACGAAGCCGACCGCATGCTCGACATGGGCTTCATCAACGATATCAAGCGCATCCTGCCCAAGCTGCCCACCAAGCGCCAGACCTTGTTCTTCTCGGCCACCATGCCCGGCCAGATTCAGGAGTTGGCCAGCACCATCCTGCGCCCCAACCCGGTGCGCGTGGCCGTAACGCCCGTCAGCAGTACCGCCGACACCGTTACCCAATCGGTGTTTCTGGTTGAAAACAACGACAAGCCCGCCCTGCTCCGCCACATCCTGCAGGACAAAGGCATTAAGCGCGTCCTCGTGTTCACCCGTACCAAGCACGGCGCCGATAAAGTGGTGAAGGCACTGGCCGCAAACCAGATTCCGGCCGAAGCCATTCACGGCAACAAGTCGCAGAATCACCGCCAGCGGGCACTGTCGAACTTTAAAGCTGGCAGCACCCGCGTGCTGGTCGCCACCGACATTGCCGCTCGCGGCATCGACGTCGACGAGCTGACCCACGTTATCAACTACGAAATCCCGAACGAGCCCGAAACCTACGTGCACCGCATTGGCCGCACTGGCCGAGCTGGCGCGTTTGGCACCGCTTTTTCCTTCGTGGAAGACGAGGAGCGCGCCTACCTGCAGGACATTCAGAAGCTCATCAGCCGTCAGATTGACGTTGAAGCCGAGCATCCCTTCGTATCGGGCCGCATCAAGCCCGTGATGCTGCACGGCAACGAGCGCATCATCCGGCCCAAGGGTCCGGCTGGTCGTCCGGCCCGCTCCGGCCCACGCGAAGGCGGTAACGGTGGCGGCCGTTCTGGCGGTGGCCAAAGCAGTGGCCGCTCCGGGGGCAGCAACGGCAGCAGCCACCGTGCCCCGGCTCCTGCCGGCGCGGGCACTGGCAGCTCCGATACCAACCGTCGCTTCGGGAGCGGTGGCGCCCGGGTTAATACTGGTGGCAGCGGCGCTAGCAGCGGCGGCACCGGTGGTGGTCGTCGCGACGGCGCCCGTCGGCCTTCCCGCCCCGATTCGGGTGGCCCGCGCCGTAGCTCTTTCTAAAGAGCTTTTTTAGCGTAATTGATAAACGACCCGGAAAACCTTTTTCGGGTCGTTTTGCTTTTTAAGGCAGATTACGTGCTTACCCGCGAATACTTTACCCCATTCTAATCCATGGCTCAGTCCACGCTCCCCGTTATCCAAGCCCTGCGCGACACGGCCCAGCGCCTCGCCACCCAAGCGCCCTACCAGTGGGGCCACATGGGTAGCTGCAACTGCGGCCACCTCGCCCAAACCGTCACGCGCCTGACCAAGGCCGAAATTCACGCCCGCGCCATGCAGCGCTACGGCGACTGGGAGCGGCAGCTTATCGACTACTGCCCCACCAGCGGCCTACCCATCGACCAAACCATCGACGAGATGATAGCGCTGGGTTTCACCCGTGCCGACCTCTCTCACCTCGAGCGCATCTCCGACCCCACCATCCGGGCGGCTATTCCCTTCGAGCGCCGCGACGCCCTGCGCCACAACCAGCGCGACGACGTGGTGCTTTACCTCCGCACCTGGGCCGACTTACTGGAGCAGGACCTGCTGGCCGGCATCACCCTGCCCAGCTTCAACAACGAGCCCGTGCCCATTCCTGTTTTTGCAGGCACCTCCGTTGCCCGGTAGCTCACTAGTGGTGCGTAGCGACTGGTAGCCCGCTGCACACCGGAAGAGTTTTTAATAAAGAAAGCCCCCGCCAGATTTTGGCGGGGGCTTTCTTTATTTCTAGCAACAAGCAGACAGCCCCGGTTCAGGCAAATCGGCCGGCCATCACACAACTATTGACGGGTTACGTTGGAGCGCTGTGCCTCGCGGTACCCTTCAGGGCGGTTAGCGCGTTTGTAAGCAGCGTCAGCAGACGGGTCCTCCTCAGCGTTGGGAGCCTGGGTGCAGGAGGCGGTAAGGAACAATGCCGCGGCAGCGGCCAACCAGAGATTAGTGCGGAGCAGTTTCATACCGCGAAGGTAACCTCCCGCCGCCAATTGAACAACCAACCTGCCGGACCAAGCCTCGGAGTTGTAATCACCGGGTTGCACTACTCAGGGTTGTAATCGAAAAGCACTCCGACCTAAGCAGCCATGCGGGCCAAACAACTGTTTACAATTGTCAATTGTAAACAGCATCTTATCATCCCTTCGTCTTTCAGACCCGCTGGCTTATCTCCTCCAAAGAGTCCCAAACCCGTAGCATTGTCAAGCAAAATAACTCGGCCATTTTCTCTGTCGACTTACGCTTCAGTCCCCGTTTTAGCTGCGTTTGCCCCGCTCAACAACTTAGCATACTCCGTTTCACAGCTTATAAGCCAGTAGAACTTAACCCGTCTCTTGCTTGGCTTATTTCATTAGCACCTGTCAGTGTCATGGCTACTTGTGCCCTCTGCCAGCAGCGACAACATCATTAGCGAATGCACTGAAAATATGTAAGCAAAACCCCCTGAAGAAGGGTCCATTTATCATTCACTCATCACTTACGTTAGTCTTTATTATATTAATGATTGACAGTAATTTATGGATACGATAAACCCTCAAATATAATGAGGCTACTTCCAACCACAAAAGTTAGTAAGACTTAAATAAAAACAATATTATGAAACTATGTATAAGCTCGTTTTTTTAGCCATTTCAGCTTGCCAGACATACATAGGATGGCAAGCTGACAAACTGCACTATAATAACAAACAATGTAGCTATGCTCCCTCTGGGAAGATGCCTGCATTTGGCTAGCCGCATGTTTAGCATGACCTTTTTCGTAGCACACAGTTTTTGAATTGGAGGCCTGCTTTGGTGGAGCTTTTGCCCGTGAGGGACCAGCGTGCCAGCTTAGCCCAAGCTTACTTAACGGGTGAGAGCGAAGGAGTCAGAAGCTCGCACCGGCCTGGGCCACCCTTGGGTTGGGCACAGCAAAGAGGGGCCGGTCCCCGTTAATTACAAAGCTTCTCTGCTCCCGACTTGCTACTCGGGCTGATAATCCGCAAAAGACCCATCGCGATAAAATATCACAATTCGCCGAATGGGTTTTTCGGCCCGGGCAAATAGAGCCGCGGCAGTGGCGCTGCCATCTGCTATTGTAGGCACTACAGGTGCCGGTGAAACCGGCGCTGGAGGAGGCACCGGCTCTACTGGCTGAACCACTGCTGGAGCCGGGGGCTCGGCCGCCGCCGCTACGGGCTGCGGAACGGGCTCCGGAACGGGTGAAGTGCTGACCTCCGGGGGCGCAACGGCCTGGGCACCCGCCGGTTTTGGCGTTGTCGGGGCAAAGCGCTTTAGTGCCGGCCTTGGCGGGGCCGCCGGAACCTTAGCCGGTGGGGCCACTGCAGCAGGCGGCGTGGAACGGCGACGGCCCTGAGCGGCAATTGCGGGGGCATCTGGTACACTTGGAGCAGCTGGCAGCGGGTTGGGCGCTGGCACTTCTTCGGCCTCTGCTTCCTTTATTGGTATAGGGAGAGCCGAGGGCGAAACCACTGGCTCAACCGCTTGCGCGGCACCGGCCAGCATGGGCCCAGTACCGTTGAGCAGCCAGGGCATTGATAAGTCCGGCATGGCGGCCAAAATGCGCTGCACTACCTCCAAACTGGGCTTGTTACGGCCCGACAAAATATGGCTTACGATGGGCCGAGCGATGCCAATGGCATCGGCAAACTGAGTAGGAGTAAGTTGCCGGACTTCTAGCAGCGTCCGAATACGCTCGACCATTACAAATATATTGAATTACAAATGTACCGTTTATTTTTCGAGGGCAAAAAATATTTACAAAAATTTATTTACGAATACTTGCAATAGTTAAAATCTTTACATTACATTTGTTCATCACATTTGTAAGCTACTTGTAAGCAACTATGGATATGCCCTACGCACCGTTTATAATTGTAATCAATCTGTTTAGTGTAGTTATTGCTTGTGCCGTTATCATTATGACATTAAAAAAGAGCCCGGCAACTGCGAAGTTGCCGGGCTCTAATATGTCAAAATTTCTTCTGGTAGGGCCGGCGACTAAACAGGAAGTGGCCTCAGGTTTTACGCGTAGAATCTTAATTGAAGTATTCGCGAGCTAGCGCTTTGTCGTGGCTGTAGATGTCTTTCCGGAAGCGGGGGTGCCCATCGGCATCGGCCCACGCGGTGAAGTACACCAGGTAAACGGGTAGTTTCTCCTTAAGGGTAATGTACTTTTCACGGCGCCGGGAGATGGTGTCGAGGATGGTTTGCTGGTCCCAGCCGGGCTTGTTGCGGAGTAGGTAAGTAGCCAATTTAATGGGTTCTTTCACCCGCACGCAGCCGTGGCTAAAACTCCGATTGGTTTGGGAAAACAGCTCGTCGTGGGGCGTGTCGTGGAGGTAAATATCGTTGGAGTTAGGGAAGATAAACTTCACGTCGCCCAGGTCATTCTTGGGGCCCGGCCGGCGGCGCAGGGTGTATTTGAAGTTCTCCTTCGTCACGCCAGCCCAGTCAATCGAGGAGGGGTCTACTGGTTTGGCCTTGGCGCCCCACCCTTTTACCACCTCCATATCGAGCCGGTCGAGGTAGTCGGGGTTGGCCACCAGCTTGTCGCGAAGTTCGTTTTCGATGATGCTAAACGGCACGTTCCAGTAGGGCGCCAGCACCACATATTCCACCTTATCGCTGAACACGGGAGTCTCGTTTAGCGCTTTGCCAACGATGACTGGCATCGAGAAAACCTCCTTGTTTTCCTCCACTACGTGCAGGGTATACTCCGGAATATTCACCAGCAGGTAGTTTGGCTCGAAGCGCTTGGGGAGCCAGCGCCACCGTTCCATGTTGAGAATAATCTGGTCGATGCGGGTACCAATGGGCACGTTCAGGGCCGCCAACGTCTCGCCGCTGATGATGCCGTCCGGCTTGAGGCCAGCGTCGCTCTGGAAGGCTTTAACGGCTTCTACCAGTTCGGGGCCATACAGCTCATCGACGGGCGCAGGGGCAGCCGCACCACGGCCGGCACTGTCTCGTAGCGACACGGGCATGGCCGTGGGCGGGGTGGCGGGCTGCTCACTGCCCGGGCTGCCAGCCCCGCCCAGCAGGCGCTGCCGCAAGGCCGCCACGGCGGGCGATGACTGCCCCGGGCGCAGCTTTAGATTAGCGGGCAGCACCGGCCAGCCACCGGCGCGCTCCTGCTCACGATAGGCCGCAAGGGCCTTGCGCAGGTTGGCGTATTCGGGATGAAGGGGCGCAAATTCGTAGTAGTTATACCGGCTTTTACGCTCTCCCAAGAAGGTCAACAAGGCCTTGTGAAGCTTAATCTTATTGGGCTTTACCTGCCACGCGGTGTTCTTGGAATCGCGCGGGTTCGCGATGCCCCGATAGAAATCAGAGCCCCACTTCATGTAGGTACCCGTGAGGGCTACGTCAATCTGGCGTTCGAGCGCATTGCGCCGTGCGGTATCGGACCGAGCCGCTTCCAAGTCATCAAATAGCTTCTTAAAGTCCTTAGTCTGGTAGTCTTTAGGGTCCAACCCTTCATCGTTTGCTTTAGCAATAATTTCTTGCAAAGTTTGGACCTGCGGTACGGGGTTATGGTTTTTAAACCAAGCCAACTGGTAGTTGCGGTCTCGGTAAAAGCGCCGTGCCGCAAGCAGCTGGGGCTTGAAGTTTGGGTCGGCCCGCAGGGTGTTGATGATGTACGTGCTGTCGAGGCGCGGCTGAGGACCGGCATCCGAAGAGAACAGCCCGCCGCCACTCTTACCAGTCCCGGAGCCTTGGTCAGACCCGCAGGACTGGAGCGTGGCACTGCCAAGCGCTACCAGAAGTAGCACCCACAGCAAAGAAGTAAAACGAATCAGAAAAGACATCGAAGAAAGCAAAGCAAGTAAGGACAAGGGCCTGGGGTGTTTCCCGCAAGCCGGGCATTGTACTGCCATGCGGGAAGCGGGGTTGCGCCGGCCGCCCGGGGGCAGTCCTGATGCAAAGTACGCAACCACAAGGCAGAGCTTGTCTTTCATAACGGCCTTAATCGTGCCAACGTTCGTACCCTTACCCGGCCAACTACCGGTGTTGGCGGCTGTTTCCTAGGCTGCGGCTCTTCAATACAGCCACCGTCCTACGCCTTTTCCGCTGTTGAGACCCAAATAACTAAGTGGTTGCGGACGCTGGGGCCTCGGCAACGTGTGGCTGACTACCCGCCCGCCGGTCTGACAAGACCTGCATCGATTATTTTTTTCAAGCTCTCTGAATCCCACAATTTTTTGTTGTCTCTGCCTATGACTCCTCCCTCTCCTTCGGTCGCCCTCCCCGCCGACCCGCACAGCGCCGCCAGTGGCAGCCCGGTGCGAGTGCAACACCTGGCCCTCGCCCTTACCGTTGACTTCGACCACCACACCCTGGCCGGCAGCGCCACCTGGCAGCTGGCAAACCCCGAGGCTGGCAGCGAGGTGGTATTCGATACCAGGGACCTCACCATCGAGGCCGTGGAGCGCCTGGACGCGGCCGGCCACCCAACGCCTGCCGACTTCTTCTTGGGCGCCGCCAGCGCCACGCTGGGGCAGGCCCTGCACGTGGCGCTGGCGCTCGACACCACGGCCCTACGCATTCACTACCGCACCGCTCCCACCGCGGCCGCGCTGCAGTGGCTGGCACCGGCCCAGACGGCCGGTACCCAGCCCTTCCTCTTCACGCAGTCGCAAGCCATCCTGGCGCGCACCTGGCTGCCCTGTCAGGACTCCCCGGGCATCCGCTTTACCTACGAGGCCAGCGTGCGCGTCCCCCCTCACCTGCTGGCCCTGATGAGCGCCGAAAACCCGCAGCAGCGAAATGACTCCGGCGCGTACCACTTCCGGATGACCCAGCCCATCCCGGCCTACCTGATGGCGCTGGCAGTGGGCGACCTGGAGTTCGCCCAGCTCAGCCACCGCACCGGCATCTACGCCGAGCCGGCCACACTGCCCACGGCTACCCACGAGTTTGCCGACCTGGAAAAAATGGTGGCCGCCGCCGAGCAGCTCTATGGTCCGTACCGATGGGAACAGTACGACTTGCTAGTGCTGCCCCCCAGCTTTCCCTTTGGTGGAATGGAAAACCCACGATTAACATTTGTAACTCCAACCATTCTAGCTGGTGACCGAAGCCTGACCAGTTTGATTGCCCACGAGCTGGCTCACTCCTGGTCGGGCAACCTCGTTACAAATGGAACGTGGAATGATTTCTGGCTAAACGAGGGATTCACGGTGTATTTCGAGCGGCGCATCATGGAACATTTGTATGGTCGCGAGTACGCCGACATGCTGCAGGTACTCGGGCGCGATGCCTTGCACCACACCATTGCCGAAATCGGAGCGGGCAGCCCCGACACCCACTTGCGCCTGCAGCTAGCCGGCCGCGACCCCGACGAGGGCTTGACTGAAATTACTTACGAGAAAGGCTGCTCCCTCCTACTGGCACTTGAAGCGCTCGTCGGTCGGCCCCGTCTCGACACCTTCATTAAGGAGTACTTCGCCCGGTTCAGTTTTCAGGCCATGGACACGGCCACCTTCCTCGACTACCTCCGCACCGAACTGCTCAACAAGGAGCCCGGGCTCGAAGGGCGCCTGCAGCTGAGCGACTGGGTCGACGGCCCCGGCCTACCCGCCAATGCCCCGGCCATTGCCTCGCACCGCTTCGCAGCCGTGGACCAAGCGCTGGCCCAGCTGCAAAGCGGAACCTCCCCCGCCGAGCTCCAGCCCGGCACTTCCGAATGGAGCAGCCACGAGTGGGTGCACTTCCTGCACGGCCTGCCGCCCACGCTCTCGGCCGGGGAGCTCGCCCAGCTTGACGCCGCGTTTGAATTCACCACTTCGGGCAACGCCGAAATTCTCACCGCCTGGTTTCCGCATACCTTGCTAGCCGGATATGCGGCGGCCGACGAAGCACTCGAAAATTTCTTGCGGCACGTGGGCCGACGGAAATTTCTGGTGCCGCTGTATCGGGCCTTGCTGGCCACGCCCGACGGACCGGCCCGGGCTCGAAAAATTTACGCAGAAGCGCGGCCCAATTACCACTCCGTGGCCACGGGTACGCTCGATGCGTTGGTGGTGTGAGGCACAACCGGCCGTCCGGCCCGAACTTTGTGCGGGGCATGGCTCCGTTGGTCGCTGCGGCGACCTTTGAAAAGAATTTCTCAGTAACAATAGATATCCGTTGAAAAGCATCATCCCTCTTGGCAAGCTCATCGCCGTTGGCGGCAACGAAGACAAAGGCACCTACCCCAACCCCCGCACCCGCCGCAAGTACTACCTCAACTTTTTTGAGTTGGGCATTCTCAAGCGCATCGTGCTTGAAACGGGCAAAGCCGACCCGCGCATCGAAGTCATCACCACGGCATCCATGATTCCGGCAGAAGTTGGTCCTATCTATACGGGGTCCTTCGCCATGCTCAATTGCCACAATGTGGGCATCATGGACATCCGCACACCCGAAGACGCCCGCCAGCCCGAATACTTGGAGCGCCTCATGGCCGCCGACGTCCTCATGTTCTCGGGAGGCAACCAGTCGCGGCTACGCGAAATGTTTGGCGAGTCGGATTTTCTCGACCGCATGACCCAGCGCTACTACGCCGAGCCTCACTTCGTGATTGCCGGCACCAGCGCCGGGGCCATGGCTATGTCGCACATTATGATTCGGGGAGGCTCGGTGCCCGATGCGCTGCTGAAGGGCGCGGTTAAAATTGGGGTTGGTTTGAGCTTGTTGCCAGCCGCCGTTATCGATTCGCACTTTGTCAAGCGCGGCCGCTTTGGCCGCCTCATCGAGTCGGTAGCGCTGCACCCCAAACTTATCGGCATTGGCTTGGGCGAAGACACCGGCGTGCTCATCACCCAGGGCAACTTGGTAGAAACCATCGGCTCGAACCTGGTTATTATCATGGATGGCCACACCATCCAGCACAATAACGCCGCCGCTGCCAAAAAAGGAACGGTGCTTTCCGTTGAGAACGTGACCATGCACGTGCTGGCCAAGGGCAACGTGTACGACATGCAAGCCCGGAAATTCTACGTGAGCAAAGAAGCGCAAGCCGCGCACGCCCTTTCTCACGAGGCGGCCGTTCGCTCCACGGTGGCATAGCTACTAATCCAAGTAAGCAGAAGCACCACCTGGTATTGCTGCGCAAGCCCACTTATTTCTTCGGTAAGTGGGCTTTTTTGCGACCCTAAGTCACGGCATGCGTACGCTACTTTCACGCTCAGTATCCCTGGGCCGGGGGCACGATGCCCGTCATTCCACTCCTTATTATATAGCTCCGTTTTTTATGAACTACCGCAAGCTGGGTAAAACCGGATTTTCTGTTTCTGAAATTAGCCTGGGCACATGGCAGGTGGGCGGCAAATGGGGCGAGCCCTTCAGCCACGCCAATGCCGACCAAATCCTGAACGCCGCGGCCGATGCCGGCATCAACTTCATCGACACCGCCGATGTGTACGGCGACGGCGAGAGCGAAAAGGCCGTGGGCCGGCTCGTCCGTTCCCGGTCCGAGCGCATCTACGTGGCCACTAAATGTGGCCGCCGCCTGCAGCCCCACGTAGCCGATGCCTACCAGCCGGCAGCCCTTCGCCAATTTGTGGAAGACAGCCTGCGCAACATGCAGCTCGAAACCCTCGACCTGGTGCAGCTGCACTGCCCGCCCACAGATGTCTATTACCGCCCCGAGATATTCGAGCTATTTGACCAGCTGCGCGAGGAAGGCAAAATCCTGCACCTGGGCGTCAGCGTCGAGAAAGTGGAAGAAGGCCTGAAGGCCATTGAATTTCCCAACGTAACCACCGTGCAACTCATATTTAATATGTTCCGCCAGCGTCCGCCGGAATTGCTTTTCAAAGAAGCCGCCCGCCGCGACATCGGCCTGATAGTGCGCGTGCCCCTGGCCAGCGGCCTGCTGACGGGCAAGTTCTCGGCCCAAACCAGCTTTTCGGCCGACGACCACCGCAACTTCAACCGCAACGGCGAAGCGTTTGACAAAGGCGAAACCTTCTCGGGCGTAGACTACGCCACGGGCCTTGAAGCAGTAGAAGAACTGAAAGCTGCTTTTCCTGAACAGCCCCAATTGGCGGCCTTGGCCTTGCGGTGGGTGTTGATGTTCGACGAAGTGAGCTGCGTGATTCCGGGAGCCTCCAGCCCCGAGCAGATTCTCTCGAACCTGCAAGCGGCCGAACTGCCGGCCCTTTCGGCTGAGCAGATGCAAAAGGTGCGGGAGATTTACGACCGCAAAATCAAGCCGCTGGTGCACCACGTTTGGTAGCAGCAAATAGCTCGGTTATGCTAAGCGAAACCTTGCGTGTGGAACCTCACCCCCGGCCCCTCTCCAAAAGAGAGGGGAGCCTGACGATTAAACAGAAAGCCTCACTGCAGTTTGCAGTGAGGCTTTCTGCGTGATAAGCTACTTCGTGCTTGTGCCGTGGCTCCCCTCTCCGCGGGAGAGGGGCCGGGGGTGAGGTCCCGCGGCAGGCGACGCCACACCCGACTGAACGTTCTTTTTTAAGAACTCAACCAAAAAAGGTATCCCTCAAGAGAACTTGTAAATAGCCACCATCGCCTCGCCTCCCTCAGAGCGGCTCCCCCGGTACATCCCCTCCGAATTGAAAGGCAAGGTCACATTTCCCGCCGCGTCGATACCAATCAGGCCGCCTTCGCCGCCATCGGGGGCCAGCTTGTCGTGCACCACAATCCGGCAGGCTTCTTCTAAGGAAAGGTTTTTATACTCCATCAAACACGCGACGTCATAGGCGGCCACGGCGCGAATGAAGTATTCGCCGTGCCCGGTGCAGCTGATGGCGCAGCGCGTATCGGCCCAGGTGCCGGCCCCGATGATGGGCGTGTCGCCGATGCGGGCGTAACGCTTGTTGGTCATGCCGCCGGTGCTGGTGGCGGCGGCTAGGTGCCCATGCACGTCGCGGGCTACGGCGCCCACGGTTCCCTTTTTCCAGTTGGGGTCGGCAGTAACGGGCACTTCCGAGAACATTTCGGGCTCATCGAGGGGCGCGGCTGTATCGGTATCCTGGGCCTGGCTGTGGTCGAGGCGCATGCGGCCTTCGCGCAGGGCTTCCTGCAGTTGGTCGTGGCGGTGCTGGGTGAAAAAATATTCGGCGGGCTGCAGCGGCAGGCCGTGCTCGCGGGCCAGCTCGTCGGCGCCGGGGTAGGCTAGCAGCACGTGCTCGGTTTTCTCCATCACGAGGCGGGCGGCGCGGATGGGATTTTGCACCTGCCGCACCCCGGCCACGGCCCCGGCCAGGCGGGTGTGCCCGGCCATAATAGCGGCGTCCATCTCGTGGTGGCCCTCGTGGGTAAACACCGCACCGCGGCCAGCGTTGAACAAGGGACAATCTTCGAGGCTGCGTACGGCGGCTTCCACACAATCGAAGGCCGAGGCACCGTCGCGGAGCAGGTCGTAACCGGTGTTAAGGGCGGCTTCGAGGGCGGCGCGGTAGCGCATTTCGTCGGCGGGATTAAGCGAAGCGCGGGCAATGGTGCCGGCCCCTCCGTGGATTGCGAGAGCGAACATGAAGGAAGAAAAATGTTGAGAATTATGGCTTCAAAGGTAGCTGGCGGGAACGGGCAGTGGCCGGCTCGTGTTTTTTTTCGTAGGTTTGACCCTCAAGTTTTCTAATCCCCAAACACCTTACTTTTATGGCATACGACGTAACCGGCCGGCTGCACGAAATATTTGACGAACAGCAGGTAAGCGAGAAATTCCGCAAGCGTGAGTTCGTGCTCGAGGTCCAGGACGGCCAGTATCCCGAGCATATTAAGTTCCAGATGGTCCAGGACAAAACCAGCCTCATCGACCCCTTCAAAATGGGCGACGAGGTGAAGGTTACTTTCAACCTGCGCGGCCGTGGCTTCAACAAAAACGGTCAGATGCTGTACTTTACCAACCTGGAAGCCTGGAAGATTGAGCCCGCCTCGGCAGGTGGCAATGCCGGTGGCTACGGTGGTGGCCAGCAGCAGCAAGCGGCTCCCCGCCCCGCTGCTCAGAACCAGAACCCCACGCTGCGTGCCCAGCCCGCCGCTCCCATCGCCAGCGACGACGACAACGACCTGCCTTTCTAAGGCAGCTCTCCGGTTGGGCGTTTCGCCCACCGAAATCAATTGCTGAAAATGCCGCCCCTGATTATCGGGGGCGGCATTTTTTATTGGCTGCCGTATACTGCGCCATGGATTTATTTGAGCTGATTGCCCGCGGCGAAGGCGAGGAGTTGGAATTCAAACAGAAGACCACCCACCCGCACCGAATCTCGCGCACCCTGGTTTCGCTGGCCAATACCCGCGGCGGACTGGTGCTGGTGGGCGTCGACGATGCCGGCCGCGTGATTGGTGTGCGCGACGCCGAGGAGGAGCTATTCGTGCTCCGCGAAGCTGCCCAGCACTACATCGAGCCGCCGCTCACCTCCCTCCGTTTCGAGGAGTTGGAGGAAGAAGGCCGCACGGTGCTGATAGTGACCGTGCCCGAAAGCCGCAACAAACCCCACCGCGCCCAGGTAGCCCCCGACGACTGGCGCGGCTACGTGCGCGTGCGCGACGCCAGCGTGCAAACCAGCGGCCTCACCGAGAAACTACTGGAACGCCAGCAACCCGAGTCCCGCTTCGAAAAGCTTCCACTCAACAAGCAAGAGCTGGCCGTGCTCGATTACCTGAAAACCCACCCGCGCATTACACTGGCGCAGTTTATGAAGTTGGTAAACTTTGGCAAGCGCCGGGCCTTTCAGACGCTTATTAAACTGGTGCTGCACGGGTACATCCGCCACCACGACAAAGAGAAGGAGCCGTATTATACCTTGTAGGCCTGTCTGAACCACGGATTCGGCGGATTTTTGGGATTCCACGGATTTTGTAGTTGGCACGAACTACTTCTACTAGAGAACTTCTACTACAGAAATAAAAAGCAACAAAGAAGGCCACTCGAATGAGTGGCCTTCTTTGTCTTAACGATGTACGATAATCGTCCACAAAATCCGTGCAATCCGAAAAATCCGCCGAATCCGCGGTTCAGATTACTCCTGCTTGCGGGCGCGAGCTACTTTCTTTTCTTCTTTTTCTATTTTTTTCTCCTTCAAGGATTTAACGGGCTCTTTCTTTTTCTCTTTGCGGGCGTCTTGTGCTTTGGCCATGATTGAAAAGAAGTTTAAGTAGGGTCTAAGTTGGTGAGGATTTTAACGCGTAGCCCCGCCAGCGTGTTGTGCCCGGCGAAGGTAGAAAATTTCGTGAAATCCTACAGAATGGGCAGGTACCGCTCGCGGAGAACATGAAGGTGGTGCAGCTCGTGGCCGGGAACGATGAAAAGTAGCGCCCGTACCGTGGTGGGGCCGCCATTGGCCGTGCCACGCCGGTCGAGTTGCTCGTCGGTGAAGCTGTCGAATAGGGCTTGGGTTGCGGCACGGGTAGCATCGTACTCGGCCAGCAGGCTGGCCATGGTGCGGGCATTGGCACCGCTTTGCACCACATAGTCATCCTGGTCGAAACCGGGCAGGTCCTGGCTGTCGCCGCGTGCGAACCGCATGGCGCGGTATGCAAAAATGCGCTCCGTATCTATCTGATGCTGGAGCATTTCCTTCAGGGTCCACTTGCCTTCGGCGTAGCCTTTTTCGGTTTGCGCTTCGCTTAGGTTATGGAAGATGGCGTGGAATTCCTGCGCAATGCCCCGCAATACTTCCCGCGGGTCGGCGCCTTCGGGAATCTGGTTGATATAAGTAACGGCGTAAGGAAGAAAATCTCCTTCGGCGGGGCGGGCAATGGGCATGTGCGAGGGTGGGGTTGAAAGTGAGGGAGCCATCAGGTCCGCCGTGTGTGGCGCCAAATGGCTCGGGGCATTAGGCAACTCAAGCGGCTCGTGGACCGGTTCTTCAGCCGCTGCCGCCGTAGCCGAGAGAATGGCCGGCGCCAGAGTGGGGTCGAACTGCAGGCGCACAATGGGCAATGGGGCAGGCATTAAGGCGGCGCTTCCCTCCTGCCCAAAAGCCCACAGCAGGAAATCGTGCATGACGCGGCCCCAGGTATTGGGGTGGTGGTGGCCGCCTTCCACCTGCACGTAGCGCAACGAGTGCTGGGCATCGAGGCCCTTTTTTACTAGTTCCTCAATTAAGTCAAGGCAGTCTTCGATAGAGTCGATGACGCCGTTTTCGTTGCGGTCGCTGCGTTCGTCTAGGGTGCCGCTTTGCAGCCAGAACCGGTGGCTGGGGTGCAGCTCACCTACTCGAACAAGCCCGTGCATGATGCGGTCGGCGGGCGTGTAGCCAGCGCCCACTGCGCGCTGACGCCACCAAAAAGACCCCGAAAACACCCCCGCCCGCGCAAACACTTCTGGGTGGTGCCAGACCAAATCAAAAGCCGACAAGCCGCCAAGCGAAAAACCAGCCATCACCGCCTGTGCGGGGTCGGCCGAAGCCTGGTAGTGGGCTTGCGCAAACGGCAGCAGCTCCTCCAATACAAACTGCGAATAGGCCCCAGCCAGGCTACCACGGCCGTTGTAGTCGGCGTGGGCGGCGGTGCCGTACTCCTGCACCCGCTGCTCGTTGGCGTGCATAGCCACCACTACAAAGGGCTGCACTGCGTGGTGGGCGTACAGATTATCAAGCGTGACCTGAAAATTCAGCCGCTCCAGGTCCTGCCCGTCGTTCAGATACAAAACGGGGTAGCTGCTGCGGGCCTCGGCTTCGGCGGGAGGCAGCAGGATGCTCAGCTCCACGTCGCGCTTCAAGAAACTAGAAGCCAGCACCTCCCGGTGAAGCCGGGTGCCGGCGGGAGACGCAGGAGAGTGGAGAGTGTCGGGAAGCATAAAGACAAAGTAACGCAGGCCGCGGGAGTTAGCCCCCATTCAGATTAAAATAGGCCAATTGTGGCTGGGCGGTTATTTTTAACTAGTTTGCCGTGCAGCTTGAAAATACACTTCCGCCTTCTTAGCCCCCAAAACTGTGCACGAACAACACCGGCGATTTTACTCGCACCACCTCGGCCAAGACATCGACATGCTGGTTTTCGGCACGTGGGGATATCCCGTCGTGATTTTCCCCACCTCCGGGGGGCACGACAACGAAGCCCGTGACTTTAAGCTCATTGAAGCCGCCCGGCCCTTGATTGAGGCCGGCCGCGTAAAGCTATTTTGCATCGATAGCATAGACCGTTTTTCCTGGTATGCCAAGCACCTGGAGCCGGCCATCCGGGTGAAGAACCATGTGTTTTACGACCAGTTTCTGAGCGATGAACTAGTGCCGATGCTGCAGCAGGAATGCAACGTGGACAAGATTGGAGTAGCTGGCTGCAGCTTCGGCGGCTACCACGCGCTGAATTTCGCCCTCCGTCATCCCAACCAGGTCGCCCATGTATTTACAATGGGCGCCGCCTTCGACATCCGCCAGTTCCTGGACGGCTACCACGACGACAACGTGTACTACAACAACCCGCCCGAGTACCTGCCCGGCGCGCAGAGCGAGCATTTCCAATGGATGAACATCATTCTCGGCACGGCGGAGCACGACTTCTGCCGGCATTCAACCTTTAATATCTCTCAAATACTGCACGATAAAGGCATTCGTCATACCTTGGACGTGAAGCCCCACGGTGACCACGACTGGCCGGTGTGGCGCGAGATGTTTCCGCAGTACCTGAATACAATATAATACCCCCCTTGAAACCGTGATTTGAAGCGGAGCCAGAGCACTTCCCCACCACTACACTACTTAATAGGTAGTGACGCGGTAAGGTTGCTTCGGCTCCGCTTAGCATGACGCCCCTGCTCTCCCTTCATTCTCTTCTTTATTACCAAACACCAAGACACCCGCAACTATGAAAAAAATTGGCATCCTTTTCGGACAAGAAAACACTTTCCCGCAAGCATTTATCGACCGCGTCAACCAGAAAGCTCCGGCCGGCATCATGGCCGAGTTTGTGAAAATTGACCAAGTCGAACAGCACGTGGCCCCGGACTACGCCGTCATCATCGACCGCATTTCGCAGGACGTGCCGTTTTACCGGGCTTACCTAAAAAATGCGGCCCTGATGGGCACAGCCGTCATCAACAACCCCTTCTGGTGGTCGGCCGACGAGAAGTTCTTCAACAACGCGCTGGCCGTGCGCCTGGGCGTGCCCGTGCCCAAAACCCTGCTCCTGCCCAGCAAAGAGCGGCCCACCGACACCAGCGAGCGCAGCTTCCGCAACCTCTCGATGATGGATTGGGACGCGGCCTTCGAGCACATCGGCTTCCCCGCCTACATGAAGCCGCACTCCGGCGGCGGATGGAAAAGCGTGTACAAGCTGGATTCTCCCGACGACTTTTTCCGCGCCTACGCTGAAACCGGCCAGCTGGTGATGCTATTCCAGGAAGCCGTGGACTTCACCGACTACTTCCGCTGCTACTGCATCGGCGGCACCGAAGTACTCATCATGCCCTACGAGCCCCGCAACGAGCCGCACCTGCGCTACGCCACCGAGATGAAAACGACGGGCGAAGCCGGCGAGAAACTGCTCGCCACCATGAAGGACTACGTGCTGAAGCTGAACGCCGGCTTGGGCTACGACTTCAACACGGTAGAATTTGCCGTGCGCGACGGCATTCCGCTGGCCATCGACTTTGGCAACCCCGCCCCCGATGCCGACATCAACTCCGTGGGCGAGAAAAACTTTGAGTGGGTGGTAGAAGCTGCCGCTAACATGGCTATTGCCCGCGCCCAAGCCCAAAAGCCCGGCCAAGACAACCTGACCTGGGGCACCTTCGTGCACCCGCACCGCGCCAAGAGCGCCGAAACCCACTTTACGGTAGCCGACGTACCAACCCCAACTCCCAAGAAAAAGGCGGCTCCTAAAGCTGCTGCCGCGGCTAAGCCCGCTGCTGCCAAAGCAGCTGCGCCCAAAAAAGAAGCAGCCCCCAAAGCCGCTGCCAAAAAACCTGCGGCCAAGAAATCCGAATAAGGCGTATTCCGCATCGAATTGCTAGCGGCCGGGCCCGGCGTGCGCTTACACGCCGGGCCTTGGGGCCTATTCATTCCTCGTTTATACCACTCCGTTTATGGCCATGCCCGTGTTTACCCTCGGCATCGAGGAAGAATTTCAAACCATTGACCCCGAAACCCGGGAGCTGCGCTCGCACCTTTCGCAAATTGTGGAGGGGGGCCGAGTCACGCTCCACGAGCAGGTGAAAGCCGAAATGCACCAGGCCGTGGTTGAGGTCGGCACCAATATCTGCCACAACATCGAAGAAGCCCGCACGGAGGTATTTCACCTCCGGCGCCAGGTAATGGAGCTGGCCGACAAGCAGGGCTTGAAAATAGGCGCCGCCGGCACCCATCCTTTTTCGAGGTGGCAAGACCAGCCCATCACGCCCGACGTCCGCTACGATAAGATTGTGGAGGAGCTGCAGGAAGCGGCCCGGTCCAACCTCGTTTTCGGCATGCACGTGCACGTGGGCATCGAAAACCGGGAAATTGGGGTGTACATGATGAACACGCTGCGGTATTTTCTGCCGCACTTGTTTGCGCTCAGCACCAACTCGCCGTTTTGGGAAGGCCGCGAAACGGGCTACAAGTCGTTCCGCACCAAGGTGTTTGAGCGGTTTCCGCGCACGGGCATTCCGGGCTACTTCCACAGTGCCAGCGACTACGACGAATTTTTGCAGTTGCTCATCAAGACCGGCTGCATCGACAACGGCAAAAAAATATGGTGGGACATCCGCCTCCACCCCTTCTTCGACACCATCGAATACCGCATCTGCGACATGATGATGCGCGCCGACGAAACCGTGGCCGTGGCCGCCGTGATGCAGGCGCTGGTCGCAAAAATCTATAAGCTCAAATCGCAGAACCTCAATTTCCGCGTCTACCGCAGCGCCCTCATCAAGGAGAACAAGTGGCGCGCCGCCCGCTACGGGCTCGACGGGCGCATGATAGATTTTGGCAAGCAGGAAGAAGTGCCCACCCGGCAGCTGATTTTGGAGCTGCTGGACTTCGTCGACGATGTTGTTGACGATTTAGGCAGCCGTCACGAAGTAGAATACGTATTGAAGATGCTGGAGATGGGCACCGGCGCCGACCGCCAACTTAAGGTATTCCGCGAAACCGGCGACCTGAGCAAAGTGGTCGACTACATTCTGAGCGAAACTGCCCACGGGCTGTAAATCAATTATATTTGTCTTTGCAACGCCCACCTAACCGGGGGCGTTGCTTCTTTTTTTGGCCGGGCTACTGCCTGGCTTTTATTTATATGCCGGTGCTGCCGGCTGCTTACTTTGATACTCTATGGAGGCTATTCGCATTGCCATTCTTGATATGTATAACAACGCGCCGAACGAAGGCATGCGCTGCATTCGGCAGCTGCTGAGCCGGGGCAGCGTAGAAAACGGGGTTCCGTTTGCCGTTGACACGTTTAATGTGCGGGCCAATAACGAGGTGCCCGGCCTGGACTACGACCTGTACATTTCGTCGGGCGGCCCCGGCAGTCCCCTCGAATCTGGGGAGGCCTGGGAGCCCCGCTACTTCGCCTTTATTGATGCACTGTTGGCCCACAATCAGGCTCATGAGCAGAAAAAACACCTGCTGCTGATTTGCCATTCGTTTCAATTGGTAAGCCGGCACTTGGGTGTGGGTGAAATCAGCCGGCGCAAGTCTACCTCGTTTGGAGTGCTGCCCGTGCACCTCACCCCTGCTGGCCTCGACGAACCCGTGCTGCACGGCCTGCCCGAGCCGTTCTACATCGTTGATTCGCGCGATTACCAGCTCACCAACCTCAATGCAAGCCGCCTCGAAGAGCTGGGCGCCGAAGTCCTGTGCCTGGAAAAAGACCGGCCCCACGTACCGCTGCCCCGCGCCATAATGGCCATTCGCTTTACGCCCGAAGTCCTGGGAACTCAGTTCCACCCCGAAGCCGACGGCGAAGGCATGCTCCGCTACATGCTTACTGACGAGCGTAAGCAGCAGGTGGTGACCACCTACGGCGAAGAGAAGTACGAGGAAATGGTGCACCTGCTGGCCGACCCCAACACCATCGAGCGCACCGAGTCGGTCATCGTGCCTACTTTTCTGCGCCGCGCCCTGGCCCACATGGGTCAGCTCACCGCCGCCTAACTCCCCGCCGCTTTGGCCAACTCTTGCCTTATGATTCCTGAACACCGCCAACGATTCAACGCCGCGTTCAGCCCGGCCACCTACCAGGAAATGCTGGCTGACATTGAACGTCAGCTGCCCGGCCAGCTCGACTTCCGGGTGGCCGAAACGCCGGTTTTCATTCCGGCCGTGCTGCGCGACAAATTGATTGCTGCAGGCGAAAGCATCATTAAGGTAATTGAACAGCCAAACTTCAAGGAATTAACCGAAGCCTCTATTCCTGCTCACCAGCGGGTGCCCCACGAAGACGAGCGGCCTGAGTTTTTAACCTTTGATTTTGCAGTGTGCCGGGACGCCGCCGGTGAGCTAGAACCGCAGCTAATTGAAATGCAGGGATTCCCTTCCTTGTATGCTTTTCAGTCCTGGCTCCCAACTGTTTTTAAACAGCATTACCCCATTGCAGATACTGTCACCCCTTTTCTTGATTCAATTGATTACGAGGGCTATCAGGAACTGATGCGCCAATTTATTCTGGGCGGCGAACCGGCAGAGCAAGTCATTTTACTCGAATTATTTCCTGAAAAGCAGAAGACCCGAATTGACTTTTTTCTGTCAAAAAAACTTTGGGGAGTAGATGCCATTTGTCTGACTAAAATTCAGCGCAAAGCCCGGGAGTTATTTTACGAGAAAAATGGTGAGTTAATTAAAATAAAACGGATTTATAACCGCGTTATTTTTGATGAGCTAGCTCGTCATCCGGAGTTGAATTTATCATTTAATTTAACCGAGGATGTTGATGTAAAATGGGTTGGACATCCTAATTGGTTTTTTCGAATTAGTAAGTACACTTTGCCGCTGCTTCAGGGTCCTTTCGTACCACCAAGCTACTATTTGCACGAGTTGTCGGAGTATCCTGAAGACTTGCACAACTACGTACTCAAGCCCCTATTCTCGTTTGCCGGAGCCGGCGTGCGGCTGCATGTTACCGCTGCAGACTTAGACGCATTGCCCGACAAGCAGAATTACTTATTGCAGCGCAAGGTATCGTACGAACCCGTGGTGCAGTCGACAAATGGCTTGGTTAAATGTGAAATCCGTTTGCTATATATCTGGCCCACTGGTGAGCCTCGGCCACAGCTCCTCACGGGCCTCGGCCGCTTGAGCCGCGGCGAAATGATAGGCGTCGACTTTAACAAGGACAAAGACTGGGTTGGTGGCACCACTCCGCTATTCGAGAAATAAGTCGCGGGCATGGCACGGTTTGTAGCCATAATGAGAACAACGCAAGGTTATGGTTCCGCGTAAAGGCAGCCCATCACCCCTTACCCTCATTTTATGTCTTCTCTGTCTGAAATGGGCCTTCGGCTCTCGAAGAATGCCCTATTTAACGTATTTATTGGCCGTTCCACCAAGCTATTGGGCCGGCCTTTCAAGGTTATTACTACGCTAAACGAAGTAGCGGAGAAACTAGCCGACAAAAAAAGCACCGATAACAAGTTTCAACAGCTTTTCAAGACGGCCCTGACCTTGGTCCGCATGGTGAAGAATTACATCAACGGCAGCTACCGCGAGGTATCGACCAGCACTATTGTCACTGGCCTTGCTGTGTTGCTTTACGTGCTCTCTCCCATCGACTTGATTCCTGATTTCATCCCCGTAATCGGCTTTCTCGATGACTTGAGCCTAATCAGCTGGTTTGCTGGCAAGTTCCAGGATGAAATTGTTCGCTATAAGGAATGGGAGAAAACGAGCCAGGGCACGGCAACTAGCGCTTCAGATGCAAAGGCAACCCCCGATTTGATAGCCATGCCGGCTCTGGGAGATACAAGTCAACCCAGTGTAGCGGAGCTTGGCCACTCTTAGTAGCTTGCTCATCTACGAGTCTGCAGTTCGATACTGAACTCCATGAACGAAAGCCCTGGCTAACGCTGGGGCTTTTTCATTATTCTAAGTTTTCTATTATCCTTTAACAACCCTGAGCGCCCCAGTTCAACCAGTTAGTAAACACACTGCTCACTGCTTAAGATTACGCTCAACAAAAAATAGACCTCATGCCCATTCCCGCGTTAACTTTCGGGAAATTACTGGTGTTAGAGTGCCAACTTTGTCTATTCTATTTTATGCCTACGTTTGTCGTTTCCCTCCGCCTACCCGATGATTACGATGAGGAGTTCATTGCTCTTATTCCAAGTCACCGTGATTTTATTAACCGCATGATAAATGAAAAAATAGTGGAGGTCTACGCCATCAGCAGTGACCGAAGCCGGGGCTGGGTCACCATCAACGGCGACGATGCCGCGGCTGTGCAAGCCGTAGTGGAGCAGTTTCCCCTTTATAATTACTTACAGGCCGTGGAAATTGACGAGCTATTTATTTTCGATAGCACTGCTTCGCGTTTTCCCCACATTAGCTTAAACTAATTATTTACGGCCTGTCAATTAGCGGGCATTATTCACTTCATTCGATTCAAATTTTTATGGTAGCGCTGCCAGCTCCTTATCGTTCGTTTGCAAAAAAAATAGTTCCCTTGGCTGCTCTGAGCCTGGTTGCCGCCACCGCTCCTAGCTCCCCACCACCCACTACCGAGCAATTAACCTCGCGCATGAGCGCAGCTATTGAGAACCTGAAAACGTTGCGCTGCACCGTGAAGGCGCAGGAGCGCATTGGTGGTAATATCAACCAAGCGCGCAGCATCATGAAGCTCACCTACAACCCTTTGCGGATTTACATCAAAAACCAAAAAGGAGTAGAAGTATTGTGGCTGGCTGGCCAGAACAACGGCGATGCCTGGGTGTACCCCGCCAGTTTCCCGTACGTGACCCTGAGCTTGGACCCCAAAGGCAAGCTCATGCGCGGCAGCCAGCACCACACGGCTCTACAGGCTGGTTTTGGCACCATTACCGACTTGTTGCACACCACTCCCCTGCGCCAGGACAATTCCTTCAGCCGCTCGTTCCGCTACACCGGCGACACCCTTTTGCTGGGCCGCACCAGCCATGTGCTTCGCTCCGACTACCCGCAATTTCGGTACGTGAATTATAAGGCGGGGAAAAATGAGACGATAAGTAGCGTTGCAGAGCGTTTCGGCTGCGGCGAATTTCGTGTTATTGAACGTAACGGCTTAACAATTGGAGAGAAGATTCCCGAGGGCAAGGTACTACTGGTACCAAACTGCTACGGTCGCCGTACTACCATCTGTGTCGACCCTAAAACCTACCTCCCAACCATGGTGCAGGTAGATGACGATAAGGGCCTGTTTGAGAAGTTTGAATTCAGCGACGTTATTGCCAATCAGCCTATTCCATTGGAAGAATTTACCAAGGATTACAAGGGATACAAATTATAATTATCAATTTATTTCCTTGCAAACAAATAATAATTAGAGACAACTTAATTATTAATTGTTTCGTGTTACAAATGCAAATAAAAAGGCCGCTCAAATGAACGGCCTTTTTATTTGATTAATTAATACCATTAATTAAACAGACAACACTTGCGACTTAACGGCGCATGGTTTTTTCTATTTGGTCCCACATATCAGGAGTAAGCATTTCTAGTTTGTTGAATTCTCCGGCACCGTTCAGCCACTCACCACCGTCAATTGTGACCACCTCGCCGTTGACGTAGGAAGAGAAATCGGACACCAAATACGCCGCCAAGTTGGCTAGCTCTTGGTACTGGCCCACTCGCTTGAGCGGCACGCTGGCGGCGGGGTCGAGTTTGCTGGCCAGCGGCTCGGGGAAGAGACGGCTCCACGCACCTTCTGTGGGGAACGGGCCGGGCGCAATGGCGTTGGAGCGAATACCGTATTTGGCCCATTCCACTGCCAGCGAACGGGTCATGGCCAGCACACCCGCCTTTGCCGCTGCCGAAGGCACCACAAAAGCAGACCCTACCGAGGCATAGGTAGTGACAATATTGAGGATGGTACCGGGCTTTTTGTCGGCTATCCAACGCTTGCCTACCGCAAGGGTGCAATTGTAAGAACCGCGCAGCACGATGTCCACAATCACATCAAACGCCTTGTGGGAGAGGCGCTCGGTGGGGCTAATAAAATTACCGGCCGCGTTGTTCAACAGCACATCCACCCCCCCGAACTCCTGGATGGTGCGGTCCAGCATGGCTTCTACTTCGTCGTACTTGCGCACGTCGCAAGCAATGGCCAACACCTTGCCGCCGGTTTGCTCGCGCAGCTCCTCCGCAGTTTTTTCCAACACTTCCAGCTTGCGGCTGGTTATGGTCACGTTGGCACCAAGCTGCAAAAAGTAGGTGGTCATGGCACGGCCGAGGCCGGTGCCGCCGCCCGTTACGATGATGGTTTTGCCGGCCAAAGCGTTGTCGCGCAGCATGGGCTGGGTGTACGGAGTATTCATGCAAAAACAAGTGTAGTGGTGGGAATTGCGGTTTAGTCCGCGCCCCGAAGGTACAAGACTGACGGTTTGAATATTTTCTCGCTCACTGCTGCACGCAGCAACATTTCTTTCGGTTAAATATAGTGGTAACTATTTTTTTTGCACCTTCGTGTTTCGAAAGAGATAAATTACTTTATTTTCATGAATAGTTCCAGTTCCGGGGGCTCCACGAGCGCAGCATCGGGAGCGGATACCCCAACCGTTTTGGTGCTTGGATGCGGATGGCTGGGCATGGCCCTGGCGCGGTCCTTGGCCGCGTCGAAGTACCGCGTGCTGGGCACTACCACCACTCCCGAGCAAATTCCGACCATGGAAGCCGCCGGCATCGAGTCGCATTTGCTGCGGCTTGGCTCCGATTTTGGCTCCCCTGCCGACGCCTTACTCAAACGCCTGCTGCACGCGGCCGACGTGCTGGTGCTAAACGTACCTCCGCGCGCATCCTCGGCTGGGGCCTACCCTTCCTTGCTGCGTCCTGTGCACCGGGCAGTGGCAGCCGCGGGCACTAAGCACGTCATCTTCGTGAGCTCCACCAGTGTGTACCCCGACGAGCCCCGGACCATGCGCGAAAGCGACGCCCTGAGCACCCGCGATGCTGCCTCCGACGTGCTGCGCGCCGAGGGGCATTTTGTGCCGCGCTACGGCCAATGGAAAAGCACAGTAGTACGCTTGGGGGGCCTCATCGGGCCCGAACGGGCTCCCGGCCGCTTCTTGGCCGGTCGCCGCGACCTGGCCAATGGCAACGCCCCGGTCAACCTGCTTCACCTGACCGATGCGGTGGGAGTGCTATCGGCCATTATTGAGCACGATGCCTGGGGGCACACCTTCAACGTGTGCGCCGCGCAACACCCGCTGCGGCGTGAGTTTTACCCAGCAGCGGCGCAGTACTTAAAACTGGAATCCCCGAGCTTTAAAGAGGAAGCCGGCCTGAGTGGGAAAATAGTTGATAGCAGCTTGGTGCGGAGCATTCTACCATATAAATTTCAGCACGACGATGTGCTAATGGCCCTGGAGCATTGCTAAGAGGCTGTTCGGGTTTACAGAGGAGATAGATTGAAGCAAAGCCGCTGCACAAGCCAGTGACTAGAATGTATGCTGTCCTTTTAGTCGAGGCCGCAGTTGCAGCCGTACCTTTGTGTGGTGAAAACTGACACAGCCAAACCCCTAATAGCCGTGCTTGGCGGTGGCGCAGCCGGCTTTTTCGGTGCCATTGCCTGTGCTGAAGCCAACCCCGCTCTCCAGGTCGTATTGTTAGAAAAAACGGGCAAGCTGCTGGGCAAAGTCCGGATTTCGGGCGGCGGGCGCTGCAACGTAACCCATGCCTGCGAAACACCAGCCCAACTAGTGGCGCACTACCCGCGGGGCAGCAAACAGCTCAAATCGGCATTCCAGCAGTTTGGCGTGGCCGAAACCGTGGCGTGGTTTGCCAAGCGGGGCGTGCAGCTAAAGACCGAAGCCGATGGCCGCATGTTTCCCACCACCGATTCGAGCGAAACCATTGCCCAGGCCCTGGAGCAAGCGGCCCGCCAGGCCGGGGTCCGCATCTGCCTCAACACCGGCGTTGACGAGGTTCGGCCCTTAGCCGAGGGCGGCTTCGACCTGAAACTTAGCGGCAGTGGAGCTGCTCAACTCGGCGGCGCCCTGCGGGCCTCGCGCGTGCTCATTGCCAGTGGCGGCAATCCGAAAAGCGCCAACTACGACTGGCTGCGCGCCCTGGGCCACAGCGTGGCAGAGCCAGTGCCGTCGCTGTTCACTTTCAATGTTCCCAACTCGCCCCTAAACGAGCTCATGGGCGTGAGCGTGCCCCAGGTGCGCGTGGTGCTGGCCGGCGAAAAGCTGCAATACGAAGGCCCCTTGCTCGTGACCCACTGGGGCGTGAGCGGCCCGGCCGTGCTCAAGCTCTCGGCCTGGGGCGCTCGTCGGCTCAACGACTTAGGCTACGTGGGCACGGCCCTGGTAAACTGGATTCCTACCTTCACCGAAGAAACCCTGCGGCTCTGGCTGCAGCAGTTCCGACAGGAAAACGGCAAAAAAACTGTCGCCGTCAACCCCCAGTTTGGGTTGCCCCAACGCCTCTGGCGCAACCTGACCGAGCAAGCCGGCATTGGGGCCGACACGCGCTGGAGCGACCTGCCCGCCAAGGCACAAAACCGCCTGCTGGAGTTATTGCTTCGCTATCCGCTGGCCGTGCGTGGCAAAACCACCTACAAGGAAGAGTTTGTGACGTGTGGTGGCATTTCGCTAGATGAAATCGATTTAAAAACCATGCAAAGCCGCCGGGTGCCGGGCTTATTTTTTGCCGGTGAGGTGCTGGATATCGACGGCATTACGGGTGGCTTCAATTTTCAGGCAGCCTGGACTACTGGCTATTTGGCGGGGCGGGCAATGGGAACCGCTGGTTCGTAAATACCGGCTCCGCCAACCGCTAAAGCACGCAACATGACCCCAAACTTGGTTGCCCTAGCGGCCCTACCCCGGTTTCTGTTTACCTCTGCTTTGCTGCTGTCGTTGGCTGAACACAGCTTCGGCCAACGCCGCGACCCGGGGCCCATCAGCACGGGGCGCCCCGACCAGACCACTGGAACAAACGTTATTCCAAAGCATACCCTCCAGCTAGAATCCGGTCTGCGGTACCAGCGCGATGAGGCAGTGCGGTCATTCAATTATCCGTCGTTGGTGATGCGCTATGGCTTGCTCGACCGACTGGAACTGCGCGTGGGCAGCGCCATTCAGGATTCACTGCCAGAGGGCAGCCGCCCGCGTAGCCGCGGGGTAGGCCCCCCTGAAATCGGGGCGCGCTTTAGTTTGTGGGAGGAGACCGGGCTGTTGCCTGAAGTTGCCCTGACCGGCGGAGTTACCCTGCCCATCGGTGCCGAAATTCTGCGCCCGGCCAACCCCGAAGCCCGTCTTCGCCTCGGCCTTACCAACTCTCTGACCGACAATATATCTCTGACGTACACCTACGGCTATGGCTGGCTGCAAAACGCGACCGAGCATAAGTATGCGGCAAAGCTGGCGGCCAGATTGAGTCAGCGGCTATCGGTTTACGGTGAGTTTTTTGGCATTAAGACCTCTGGCAGCCGGCCTGGCAATGAAACTGACGCCGGTATACTCTGGCTCTTAAAAGACAACCTTCAACTGGACCTTGCGCTCGGAACCGGCCTTACCAGTGCGGGGCCGGTTTATTTCGTTACCACCGGCTTCTCGGTTCGGCTCCCCTATTAGTACGGTGCCATCCCATTTGGCAACCCGCGGCCGTTAGCCATGAGCCAAGGCTGGCTATGGCCACCACAACCCGACTCCGGTTTTGGCAGTATTAGAGAACACAAACACATTCCCTTTCCCAACTAAACACTATTCCCGATGGAAGCCAAAGCCACCCAAGCCCTGCTCAACGAATTGGTTGAAACTCTCAAAGATGGCCAAAAAGGCTATGCCGACGCCATGACCGACGTTGAGGACGCGCGCTTGAAAGACACCTTTAAGAAATACGCTGCCCAGCGCTCCGAGTACATCACCGAAATCGAGGACCAGATGTTCAAGCTGAACCTCAAGCCCGACGAAAGCGGTTCAGTTACCGCCACCGTACACCGGGCCTGGATAGACCTGAAAGCTGCCCTGACCAGCAAAAACAATAATGCCGTACTCAACGAGTGCGAGCGCGGCGAGGACTACGCCGTGAAAGCCTACCAAACGGCCCTGAAAGCGCAGGACTTGCCTTCGCCCGTAAAATCGGTGATTGAAAAGCAGTACCAAGGCGTTCAAGAGGCTCTTAGCACCATTAAGTCACTGAAAACCGCGTAACAACACCACACAAAGAGTTAACACTCTGTATGCAAAAGCAAAAGGAGCCGCTCAAATTGAGCGGCTCCTTTTGCTTTAGGCTAAACATGAATAATCGCCTGCTCCGGTCCGACCGCCCTAGGCGGTCCGACCGGTTGAAGAAGACCCGATTAGTTGTTACGACAACTGGTCGGACCGCCTAGGGCGGTCGGACTGGCAGTACGGTTACATGTGCACACCCACTCTATTAACACCCCACATACATTTAACTTAATGCACTTAAAACAAAAAAGCCGCTCAAATCGGGCGGCTTTTTTGTTTTAACCTAACATATTTTCACCTAACGACTCACTTCAGCTGGATAATCCAGAGTCACCTACATAAATAAGGTCTACTCATCGAAGCTTTCGTTGCGGGGAGCACGGGGAGCGCGAGGCGTTTCGTACTCGCGGGGCGTGCCGTAGCTGGGCTTGTTGCCATAGCTGGGCTTGTCGCCGTAGCTGCCTTTGTTGGCGCCGTAGCTGGGCTTGTTGCCGTAGCCGCTGCCGCCTTCGCGGTTGCCATATGCAGGCTTGTTGCCGTAGCTGGGGCGGTCGCCACCGTCGCGGTTGCCTTTGTAGCCACCGCCGTAGCCGCCTTCGCGGCGCTCGCCGCCACCGTAGCTGCTGCCACCGCGGTTGCCACCTTTGTAGCCACCGCCGTAGCCGCCCTCACGACGCTCGCCGCCGCTGAACGGACGACGCTCGCGGTCGCCCCCGAAGCCGCCGGGACCACCACCCGAACCACCGGTCCGGCTGAAGCCTTCTTCTTTAGCTGCGCCCTCCTGAACCGGAGTGGCAATGCTGAAGCTTACGGGCGTGCCCTGGATGCTGGTGCGGCCCAGCTTGCCCACAATCTCGTCGGCGTATTCCGATGGTACTTCCACAAAGCTGAACTTGTCGTAGAGGGCGATGTCGCCTACTTTGGCACCGGTCAGGTTGCTCGACTCGGCAATCAGGTCCACGATGTCGCGGGGGTGAATCCGGTCTTTCTTGCCCATGGTTACGAACAGACGCGTGTAGCCGGGGCGAGCCGTACCGGCTGCCTTGCTGGCATCGAGGCTCTGCTGAGCACTCTTGTCCTCCTTCATGGTCATCTTCAACAGCGCCGCAGCGATGTCGAGCGACGTGATTTCTTCACCCTGGTCGAGCAGGCGCTGCACGCGGCCCACGTACTTATCAAGGTTGCCTTTCTCGATAATCTCCTTGATTTGGTTCAGGAACAGCGTGGTTTTCACCTCCGATACGTCGGCAAACGACGGTACCTGCTCCAGTTTAATCTGAGCCTTGGTGAAGCGCATGATGTCGCGCAGCTTATAGATGTCGCGGCCGCTCACAAACGTGAAGGCTTTGCCTGACTTGCCAGCGCGGCCGGTGCGGCCGATGCGGTGCACGTAGTATTCTTCGTCGGCGGGCAGGTCGTAGTTCACTACGGCTTCCACGTTGTCCACGTCGATACCACGGGCAGCTACGTCGGTAGCTACCAGCACTTCAATGGTCGTCTTGCGGAACTTGTCGAGAGTATTCTGACGCTGCTGCTGGCCCATGTCGCCGTGCAGGCCTTCGGCGAAATAGCCTTTGGCTTGCAAGTCAGCTACGATTTCGTCCACCATGCGCTTGGTGTTGGCGAAAACGATGGTCGACTTCAGGTTGTACATATCGAGCAAACGGGTTAGCACGTCCTTTTTCTGGGGACCACGAACTTCGTAGTAGCTCTGCTCGATGTTGGTCACCGTCATCGTCTGGTGGTTCACCTTTACTACCTGCGGGTCGCGCTGGTACTTCTTGGTGAGCTCCATGATGGGCTTGCTCATCGTGGCCGAGAAGAACACCGTCTGGCGCTCCTTCGGCATCTTGCTCAGAATGAACTCGATGTCGTCGCGGAAGCCCATGTCGAGCATTTCGTCGGCTTCATCAAGAATGATTTTGGTGGTGTTCTCCAGCTTCAGGGTGCCACGCTCGATGTGGTCCATGATGCGGCCAGGCGTGCCGATAACAATCTGCACACCACGCTCCAGGGCGCGGAGCTGACGGTCATAGGGGCTGCCACCGTAGATAGGCACCACCATCAAACCACGCTTGTATTTGCCGAGCTTCTGGATTTCGCCCGACACCTGTACCGCGAGCTCGCGGGTGGGGCAGAGCACCAATACTTGTACGTCGCGGCTGTCGGCATCCACGCCGTCGATGGCGGGAATGGAGAAAGCAGCGGTTTTGCCGGTACCCGTCTGGGCCTGGCCGATAACATCTTTGCCCGCGAGCAGCACGGGGATAGCAGCAGCCTGAATGGCCGAAGCTTCTTCGTAGCCCATCTCGGTGATGGCGCGTTGTACTTCCTCAGAGAGGTTCAGTTCGTCAAAACGAACTACAATTTTTTCAGCTTCCATGAATGTGGAATTGGTAAAGGGGTAAGAGACTCGCTCCGAAAACAGCCGTACTCAGCGACGTTTCCCCTCCTTCTACCTTGTCACAATCAGGCGGGAAAAACAACCAAAAAACTATGCGGCCAATGCGTATTGCCTCTTCTAGGCTTGCGCGGACTTAGGGCCGTCCTCAAATGCGGGTGCAAAGGTACGGACTTTAAATCGCAATAGCTAAGGTGTACGGGAAATGATTTCGAGCGTCTCAGCATACAAGCACTTATTGTGCGTGTTGCTGAGTTGCCTCAAGCATATTGCTGACGAAATAATTCCATAGCCGGATATGCGCGGCAAGTTCAGAAGGCTACGGTTTTACAGCTTACGCGGAAGCTGTGAATGCTTACTCATTGAGTATGACGTAACTTCTTCTTTCAGGACAGAGAAACTAAAGGGCACAAAAAAAAGCCCACCAAAGGCAGGCTTTCTTAATACAAAGCTAAGGCAGGACTAAACCAGCGATACTTTAACAGCATTCGGGCCTTTTTTGCCCTGAGCTACTTCAAATTGAACTTTGTCGTTTTCGCGAATCGAGCTTACTTGCAGGTCGCTGATGTGTACGAAAATGTCTTCGCCAGTTTCGTCGTTTTTGATGAAACCAAAGCCTTTGGTCTCATTAAAGAATTTTACCGTTCCGGTGGGCATGGTGGTTGTGTTGTGGTTTCCCTAAGCTTTTGGGCCACCGTGGCTTGGTTTCTTAGGTTGCGTCAAAGATAGGCAGAAATTCTAAACCACCAAGTCGATAGCTATTTTTTTGAATGGATGCCGACCTTTGCCCGCTCCTTCCCTACCCAATAGCTATGTCAGACGTTCCAGCCAACACTTTCTCGCATGAATTTCAGGTTCCAGCAAGCGCTATAGATGCGCTTGGACACGCTAATAATGTGGAGTATGTGCGCTGGGTGCAGGACGTAGCTGGGGCCCACTGGTTAAGTATTTGCCCACCAGAAAAACACGAAGCGTACATATGGGTAGTGCGCGAACACCGCATTCGCTACAAGCAGTCCGCCTTTTTGGATGAAACGCTGCGGGCCACCACTTGGGTTGGCGAAACCAGTGGGGCTACTTCGCTCCGCTTAACCACAATTACCCGCGTTGCTGATAATGTGCTGCTGTGCGAGGCAGAAACTACCTGGGTGTTGCTGGACCCCAAGAGCGGCCGGCCGGTGCGGGTGACGCCCGAGATGGTGGAGTGGTTGAGGCCGAACTGAGTTCTATTTGAGCTTTGTAACATTCAAAATAGATAATTATGCATGTCTATGCCCTTCGTATTACTGTTCCAATTAGTACTGCTTACATCTTTTCAAAGCAGTTCTAATGGACATCAAGGAGTGTGGAAAGTTATTAGCGTCAAGAATACAAAGCTGGAACTAGGGACGGTGAAAAGCAGCCTCAAAGATTTTCATAAAATCAGACAGCGCTACATTGGTGATAACTTCAGCATCGAAAGCAACTCATTGAGTTTTCCCGAAAAGCTCAATGAAAAGGATGGTTATGGTAAAATATCAAACCTGGTCGGGCAAGCCACTTTTAAAAAAGTCACTGACAATGATGCAATGAAACGTTGGCCGGGTGATGAATTAACCTGTAATTACAAATCAGAAAACACTTGTCTTGTAAGCGATTCATTCATGAAGCTACTTGGCAATTCATCTAATGATTTGATGGTTATTACTTACCAAAGTAATAACCCCAATAATTTCGTAGCTAGGCTATGTATTATTGATAATAACCTTGCTGGTCTACTGTTAGATAATTATCAAGTGTTATTAATTCTGAAACGTATTAAATAGAAAACAGTGCCTGCTTCATTCCGCATTTACTCCTCTTCTGCCGGCTCGGGCAAGACCTATCAGCTTACTAAAGAATACCTCGTGCTGGCCTTAGGAGCAGATGACCCCTCCTATTTCAAGCGCATTCTGGCCATCACGTTCACCAACGATGCGGCGGGGGAAATGAAGGAGCGGATTGTGGGGGCTTTGCGGCGCTTTGCGTATCCGGAAACCGGCAAAGTAGATGGGCTGCTGGCCGAGGTAGCGGCGGAACTGGGTGCAGGCGGGCACCTACCACCGCACGCCCGCACGCCTGAGGAACGGCAGCGGGAAGTGCAACGGCGCGCTACCGAAACGTTTCGGCTGGTGCTGTACCACTACGCCGATTTTGCAGTGAGTACCATCGACTCCTTTGTACAGCGCATTGTGACGGCTTTCACGCGGGAATTGGGCCTGCCGGCCACGTTTGAAGTAGAACTGGATACCGATAGTGTGCTGCAAAGCGCCGTGGCCACGTTGCTCGACAAGGTAAACCGCGACCCCAATACCAAGCTGCTCTCGCAGACGCTGGCGGAATATGCGCTGGGCCAAGCCGAAGAAGGCAAAAGCTGGAGCCGCCTGCCAGAAGAACTGGCCACTTTTGGCAAGGTGCTGTTTAATGAAACGGTGCAGGAGGCAGTGGCCCAGCTGGGCAAATTGTCCCTGGCTGATTTCCGGCGGCTGGACCGCGAAATCAGGGCGCGGCGCACGGAGATTGAAACTGCTTTTGCGCAAACGCAGGAGCTGGGAGCCGCGGTGCTGGCCGATGCGAATGTGAGCGTGGATGATTTGTATTACGGCAAAACCGGCATTGGCCAGTATGTGCAAAAGGGCGTGGCGTTGCTACAGCCCGATGCCGGCCCCAATAGCTACGTGCGCAAAACACTGGCCGAGGACAAATGGTACGGTGGGAAAATTAAATCGCCGGTTGACAAAGCACGCGTGGATTTAGTGCGAGAGCCGCTCAGTCAATTGGTGGCCACGCTGGATGAATTGCGCACGAAGTATCTGCCTAATTACGGCTTGCTGTCGGCTATGCAGCCGTATTTATTTCATGCCTCGCTGCTAAGTGAATTAAATAAGATTGTGGAGCAAATCAGCATGGAGCGCAACGTGGTGCTGATTTCGGAATTTAACCGGCGCATTGCCAGCATTGTGCTCACCGAACCAGTGCCGTTTTTATATGAGCGGCTGGGCGAGCGGTACGAGCATATTCTGATTGACGAGTTTCAGGACACTTCGGTGCTGCAGTGGAACAACCTGTTACCGCTGGTAGAAAACACCCTGGCCAATGGTCATTCCAGCCTGGCGGTGGGCGATGCCAAGCAGGCCATTTACCGGTGGCGCGGGGGCGAGATGGAGCAGATTCTGCGCCTGCACCAGGGCAATACCGAGGCGCTGGTAGCAAAAGCCAAGGAGGAAGAAATGCGCGAGCTGCTGCGGCACCGCTACGAGTCGTTTAATGGTAAGCTCGAGGCCAAGGCATTGCAAGTGAACTACCGCTCGGCGCGGGAAATTGTCGACTTCAACAACACGTTTTTTGAGGCCATTAGCCAGCGGCACGCGGTGCTGGGCTTGGTGGGCGGCATTTACGACCATGCTTTTGGGCAACAGGTACCAACGTCGTTGAGCGAGGCGCAACAGGGTCATGTGGAGCTGCTTTTTACTCAGAAAGATGCCCCCGCCATGCGCTACGACGCCAGCGCGGGCACCTACACCAGCGAGCCCCTCCCCGGCCACGTGCCCGAAGCGGTGTTGAACTACGACGAAAGCACCTGCTACCTGACCCTGCAGCTGGTGGAGCAGGCCTTGCGCGACGGTTACGCCCTTAGTGACATTTCGGTGCTGTGCCGGACTCGCTACGCCAGTAAGATTATAGCCAAGTTCCTGAAGGAACGGGGCTATCCTATTATTTCGGCCGATTCGCTGGCGCTGGAATTTGCGGAAGTGGTGAACCTGCTCGTGGGCATTCTGCGGGTGCTGCACCAGCCGGCCGATACGCTGGCGCGGGCCGAAGCATTGCTTTTGGTAGACAAAGTGGTGCGGGGCCTCGCTCCTACTCCGACCCGCGCCCGGCACATTGCCCAAATCGCGAATGAGCACCACGGCAAGCCATTCTTTGACGAGCTGCGCGCCCTGGGCTACGATGTGCGGGAAGACGAAACCGGCAACCTGGGGCTTTATGAATTGGCCGAGCGGCTGCTGAACCTGTTTGGCTTGCTGGGCCGCAACGGCGAGAGCGACTACCTATTCCGCTTCCTGGATTTGACGCTGGAATACAGCCTGAAATTTGGCAATAACCTGGGCAACTTCCTCACGCATTGGGAGGAGCGCAAGGGCCGCATCAGCATTAATGCGCCGGGCGGGCGCGAGGCCATCACCATCACCACGGTGCACAAGGCCAAGGGATTGGCGTATGGAGTGGTCATTGTGCCCTTTGCCGACTGGAGCTTGGAACCTCACCGCGGCACATTACTCTGGGGGCATCTGGAAGCGCACGAGAAACCCCTGGACGCCATGCCGGAGGTGGCAGTAGTTAGCCTGAGTAAGGGCATTCAGCAAACGGCGCTGGCCCCGCAGTACGACGAAGAGCGGGAAAAAACCTTCCTGGAAGGCCTGAATACGCTGTACGTAGCGTTTACGAGGCCACGCCACCGGCTATATGTTATCAGCAAGCGGCCCGACGAAAAGAAGAGCACCAAGGCTTCGGAAGACGCTGAGGCAACCGCTCCTATCTCGGCGGCACGCAACGTGGCCGACCTGCTGCACGGCTACCTACTAGGCCGTGGCGAATGGCAGGAAGACCAGGTGTCTTTTGTGGTTTCAAAGGGCTCTCTGGCAGCAAAAAAGAATACTTCCAGGGCATCAACAGCTAATAGCTTCGACCTGACTAATCTGGCCGCTGCGCCCTGGGAAGACCGGCTCAAGCTGCGGCGCCACGCCACAACGCTTTTTGACTTCGATGAGCAACAGGCCCAGGGCGAGTGGAATCGTAAGCTACATTATGCCCTGCGCCGCCTACTTAAGGCTTCCGATGTGGGCCGGGTAGCCAGCCAGCTCGTAGCTGAGGGAATATTGGCCGCCCGCGAACGACCAGCACTGGTGGAAAGCCTGGAAAAGCTGGTGACTGACCCGCGCTTGGCCCCCTACTTCGCCCCGCACCTGAGTGTGGAAACTGAACGCGAAATCCTTGTTGGTGGCGTGAAGTTGCGCGACTACAAACCCGACCGCGTGGTGCTCGACCCGTCGCTGGAAGAGCACAACCGCATTGGCGGCCGCGTAACACTGATGGATTTCCGGTTGCCCCCGCCGCATGAAAAACACAAGCGGCTGCTGCGTAATTACGCTACGTTGTTTGAGGAGTTAGGCTACTCTGAAGTGCGTGGGGTAATATATTATTTCGGTACCGGAGAAGTGGTAACGGTGTAATTATACTCATCGCGAAGTGGCATGCGGAAATCGGCTGGCGGAGATAGCGACGCAATATCTTGCGTCTCGTCGTTGAACGACTGTTGAACGACTTGACTAGCACACCTCAACGGCGCGGTCCCGGAGACGCAAAATGTTGCGTCTCTACCCCGCTCTCGCAAACCACTTCCTGACCAGTATAAATAAAGATGATTGCATCAACACTCATGTCACTTTTTTCACAGCACGAGTGTCCTAACTATTTAAATGTTTTAAACTAATAAACCGGGCTTTCGCAACCTCCTTAAGCTCGCGAAAAGTCCGGATTATTAATTACAGATTGGTAAATTAATTATTTGCAATAGCTGGTTGCGTGCGGCGACCAAATAACTGTTTTACTGCTTTTATTAATTCTGGGGCAGCCAGCACTACAGAGGCAATTGAGGCAATAGTGGCAACTTGGCAATAAGCGCATAACGCTTTGTTTTCCTGCCATTCTTCCTGACCTAATTTAACGGCTGTGCCGGTATCAATCAGCGTTTTCACACCCATCGCGACGGGCAACAACGGGCTTTGGATGGCGCGGTGTTCTCCACCGGCGCTGGCCAGCGCGGCCGTGATGCCGTAATTCACTACCATGAGCAGGGCATCGGGGGTGGCCATGCGCTTGTAGGCGTAGGTCGACGCATCTACTTTGTCGGCATTAAAAAGGCTGTGGGGCGGTGGGTCGGGCAAGTGCTTGATGATGCCGGTTTGGTAGAGGCTCACTATTTGACCCATGGCCGTACCGAATAGCGAGAGGCCGATAATCCAGCGGCGCCGAGTAAGGTCGGACGAAACGCCTTCGCGCAGCTCATGGCTCAACTGCAATGGAGAGGGATTTGGCATAAGAAAAAGGAAAGAATGAGGTGTGGACTATCAAAAAATACGCACTGGCAACCGCTAGGTTTTGGCAATCGTGGCTGTTGTTGAGCTTAATAATCAGCTCCCAGCTCGATTTTTAGCCATCGCGCTGTGTAATTCTTATGCCATTATTGGAAGCGACCTTCAGCTTGCTCTGCCGAACTTTGCGCCATGCACACCCTCGAACAATTGCGCGCCGGCGAGCTGGCCGGCATTAGTCGGCTCGATTTGGCCGCTGGCCTGACCGAATTTCCCCGCGAGATTTTTGACTTAGCCGACACCCTAGAGGTACTCAACCTCTCAGGCAATGCCCTTTCTACTTTGCCCGACGACCTAGGGCGGCTGCACAAGTTGCGCGTGCTGTTTTGTTCCGACAACCGCTTTACCGCCGTGCCTGCGGTGCTGGGGCAGTGCCCGCAGCTCAGTATGGTAGGCTTCAAGGCCAACCAGATTCGCACGCTGCCCGCAGCGGCGCTCACCCCGGCCCTGCGCTGGCTGATTCTGACCGATAACCAACTCAATGAACTCCCCGCTGAGATAGGCACCTGCACGCAGCTACAAAAGCTAATGCTGGCGGGCAACCAGCTGCGCGAGCTGCCTGAGCAACTGGCCGCCTGTGTCAACCTGGAGCTGCTGCGCATAGCCGCCAACCAGCTGACAGAGCTGCCGGCATGGCTGCTGGCCATGCCCCGGCTGGCCTGGCTGGCCTATGCCGGCAATCCGTTTGGTGCACAGGCTGAGGCGGCTGTAACGGAGAGTCAGGTCATTGATATTGTTAACTGGGAGCAGCTCGTCATAGAGCAGCAGCTGGGCGAAGGGGCTTCGGGGGTTATTTACCAAGCGAAATGGCAGCGCGCTGATGAGGCCGTGGCCGAAGTTGCCGTAAAGCTTTTCAAAGGAGCCTTGACCAGCGACGGCCTGCCGCACAGCGAAATGGCGGCCTGCATCGGTGCGGGCACTCACCCCAACCTGATTGCCGTGAAAGGCAAAATAGTTCAACACCCGGCCCAGGCCGAAGGGCTGGTGCTGGAGCTCATCAGCTCGCATTTTCGCAATCTTGCGGGCCCGCCCAGCCTGGCTACATGCACGCGGGACGTGTACGCACCGGGCACGTCTTTCACCCTAGAAACTGCCCTGCGCACTGCATTGGATATTGCCGCCGCCACTCAGCACCTCCACGCCCGGGGCATTTTACACGGTGACTTGTATGCCCATAACATCCTCACAATGGATACGGGCAAGGCCCTGCTGGGTGATTTTGGTGCGGCCTGCTTTTTTTCGCCTGACGAAGCGACAACCAGCCAAGCCTTGCAGCGAATCGAAACCCGCGCTTTTGGCTGCCTGCTCGAAGAGTTACTGACTCATTGTACTGCTTCGGCAGCCTCCGAGCCTGCCATGGCGGCGCTGTGGGAGCTGCAAAAACAATGTGTGCAGCCCACTGTGGCTGCTCGCCCTTTGTTCAGCGAAATTCACGATACACTGATGCAGGCGAAAGCAGCTGCCGCGAAGCAGCTAGCTGTTTAGCTAGTGCTGCTTCATTTGTCGCTATTGATAAACTGGGCGGCGCAAACCAGCCTTGCGGCGCTACTTACTTGCCATTGGCGGGCTCCGGGGCGATGCGCGACGGCGTTTGCTGCCCGGCTACAATGCCGCGCGCACTTTCGGCAATTGCTTGAATAATAGCCGTCATGTTGACCAGGTTCAGGCTTTCCACCTCGTCGTCGACGGTGTGGTAGAGCTTGTCATCCGGGATTTGGTCGCTGCTAATGGTGTGGGCTGGCACGCCGAGTTTGGCCAGGGTGGCGTTGTCGGAACGGTAGAAGAGGTTTTGCTCGAGGTAAGGGTCGGGCTCGAAGCGGAACTTGCTGCCTTGCAGGTTGGCTTGCAGCAACGGGCCGAAATCTGACTTTTCGAACCCCGTGATGAAGGCGGTATTGGGGCCAAACTTGGCTTCTTTGCCTATCATCTCGATGTTGAACATGGCCACCACCTGGTTGGGGTCGAGTTGCTGGGAGAAATGCCGAGCGCCAAATCCACCTACTTCTTCGGCCGCAAACGCCGTGAAGATGAGCGGACGGGCATTGTTCTTCACCTGCTTGAAGTACTCGGCTAGGGCCACAACGGCAGTGGTTCCGCTGGCATCATCATCGGCACCATTGGCGATGGAATCGCCGGCCACGTTGGGCTTGATGATGCCCAGATGGTCGTAATGGCCCGAGAAAACTACGTTTTCCTGCGCTCGGGCGGGGTCGGAGCCGGGCAGCATGCCAACTACATTGCGCAGTTCCACCACGCGTTGCTCGGTTTTACCCTTGACCTCAAACTTGGCCGGCTTGGCCTGCGGAGTGGCGCCCGCGGGCGCCATCAGCACCACGCTGGAATAGGCATTGCCGGCTTCGGCGGTGCGGAAACGAGGTTGGCGATTGACGCTTTGCAAGCGCTTGAATACTTCGGCGTGAGCGGGGTCGAGCAGCACCAGCAGGTTTTGCGTGGGCCGCATAATGCGCCCCGCGAATTGCATGGGTTTCTCATCGGGACCAATGGTGAGCACCTCCACGGCGGGGGTTTGGTTGGTCCACTCCACCACGGGTTGGCTGGAGAAAAGTAGCACTTGACTAGCCGGCATGGCCGTACCATTTAAGCTGGCGCTCACGGCAGTTACGGGTGAATCGTACACCGAAAACACCTGTTCGAAACCCGTTGCCCCCGGCAACGGCTGCAGCCCGATGCGCTGAAACTCCGCGGCCAGGAATTGCGCGGCTTTCAGGCCGCCGGGCTGGCCGGTGCCGCGGCCCTGCATGTCGTCGGCAGCCAAGGCGTTTATTACCCGCGCCACCGTCACTGCCGATACCTGCGCGCCTGCCTTGCGTTTGGGGGTCTTGCGTTTTTGAGCGGAAGAGGCCAGGGTGAGCGAGGCCAGAGCCAGGGTAAGCAGGATTCTTTTCATTGCAGGAAATATTGGACGACGAAGGCAAACACCAGCGGCAGCCGGGCCACGGTGCTAGCCGCACAAACTTAGAACCTATCCCACTAGGTCGTCATGCCGAGCGCAGCCGAGGCATCTCGCGTGCGGCAGTATTCCATTCGATTGAGTTACTATCCCATGCGAGATGCCTCGGCTGCGCTCGGCATGACGGTTTTATTTTTTATTGCTTTGGGATAGGTTCTTAACCTCGAACCCGAAAGCTTACCTTACGTGTACTGGCACGTGCCACTCGCCTACTGCGCTAGCCAGCCGTTGGCGTCGAGCCAGTTCTTCAAGCGTTCGGTCCAGTCGTCTTTAGTGGTTTTATTGTTCAGGCCAAAGCCGTGGCCTCCTTTGGGGTAGAGGTGCATTTCGGCCGGTACGTTGTGGCGCAGGCAGGCCTGGTAGAACACAATGCTGTTTTGCACGGACACGGTTTTATCGTCTTGGGCATGAACCAGGAAAGTGGGCGGGGTTTGGGCCGTCACCTGCAATTCGTTGGAATACTGCCGAACCAGCGCCGCTGATGGGCTTTTGCCCAACAAATTCTGGCGGGAGCCGGGGTGCTGCAGGCTGTCGTTGAAGCTGATGACGCCGTACATCAATACCAGAAAGGCTGGTCGCACCGAAACCGGGCCCGGGTTGGCCCCCACCGGCCGCGCAAACTGGGTGCCGGCTGAGGCGGCCAGGTGCCCCCCGGCCGAAAAACCCATGAGGCCAATGCGCTCGGGGTTGAGCCTGTACTTCGCAGCTTGCTGCCGAACCAGGCGCAGGGCTTGCTGAGCATCGAGCAGCGGGGCAATGGCTTTGTCGGGCTGCGACTCATCGTTGGGCAATCGATACTTAAGCACGAAGGCGGTTACGCCCATTTCGTTGAGGCGCTTGGCCACTTCGTAGCCTTCTGAGTCGATGGAAAGGCGGGTGTAACCACCTCCAGGGCAAACAATTACCGATGTGCCATTGGCCGTGCCGGGAGCGGGCACAAACACCGTAAGAGTTGGCTGCACCACATTGGAAATGCGGATACCGCCATTAGCCAGCGTGGTGCTGGTTTCCTGCACATTGCCGGCGATGGAATTGGGAATGGTACCAGTGTATAGCGGAAGCACGGGCTGGGCCAACGAGCGGCCCGTAGCCAGCAACAGCAGGCTCAAAGCAAGGAGAAAGAAGCGTGTTTTCATAAGCAGTACAATTGTACACACGGCTGAGCTAATTGTCAAACCGGTGGCATTATCTGAAATAAATCCTGAATTATTTAAAGAAATTTCACTAAAAAGCAACCAAATATGAACCTTGCCGTAGCGGCGGGGGTCTGTGGTGGATGCGCAAGACCACTCTGCTGGCCGTCGCTGCTCTCTTGGGCAGCCCCGGCCTCACCCTGGCCCAAAACACGCCGGAAGAAAACAACCCCAACGTTGATGCTCCTTTCGTGCGAAACATTCGCGCCGACCGTCCCGGGCAAACCATCACCGCGCAGGTGCTGCGGGCCGGCCGCTTCCAGCTCGAAGCTGGAGCGCAGCGGGTAGCCCCGGCAACAGGAGAAAGTTTGCTGAACAGCGGCGCTACTCTGCGCATTGGTTTCTTCAATAGCATGGAGTTGCGGGTGACTCAGCCTTACTTGAACCGGTACCAGCAGCGCATCAGCACCGGCGAAGGCGAGCGGTTTGAAATGGCGGCGGGCTGGGCCCCGCTGGTTGTGGGCTCCAAGTTCATGATTTCCCCAAATTACGACACCCGCACCCAAGTGGCCATTTTGGTAGAGTCGCCGCTGCCCGGCACGGGCAGCAAAGAGCTCGCTGTGAAAGGCCTGGCCCCCAGCGGGCGCCTGCTGGTTAGCCAACAGATTGGGGAGCGGTACGGGCTGGAAGCTAACTTCGGTTTCAGCCAACCCGGCCTGAGGGTGGCCGACATTGAAAAAGGCCAGTTTATAGGCACACTGGCCCTGAACGGCCCTATCAGCGACAAAACCGGCTTCTTTGTTGAAGGCTACGGCATTGGCCGAGGACAGTTAAACACGGGTGCCACGGCGGGATTGTACTGGCGCCCCATTTCCCTGCTGCGCCTCGATGTGAACGCCGGCCGGGTGCTGGGTGGCACGGCCAGCGGCACCGCGACACTTGGCGCGGGCATGGCCTTCAAGTTGGGGAAATAGACCCCTATACGTACATAAATCGGCCCCGCCGCAACAGTGCAATACTGTCGCGGCGGGGCCAGCTTCTTATTTTGACCTCTACTTACTATTAGGATTGGTAAATGAAGTTGTATTAAACCCTAACAGTAGGCAAGCTACTGTTTGGTAGTACTTTTGTCATTCACACGGCGCACGATGGCTGCCAGTTCTGCATCAGTCCGGGCCTTGCTTTTATTCTGCGCTTCGACCGCAGCGGCAGCGGCCTGCCGCATTGCTAGGGCAGCCAGAATGCTGTTTGACGTTGGTTTCACCGGCGTCATACTGCCATCAGCCCAACGCAAGTAATACTGACTGTTAATCTGATAGGAGTCAGTAGGCTTGTTGCTGTTATAAGTGGATTCAACTTGTCCTTTGAGAATTGTTTTCCACTGAAGTTTAAGCAAGCTGACTTCGTTGCCGGTTGATAAATTTTCAGCAAAAGCCACACCCAAACTTGGTACCAAACCGCTTGGCACTTGGTCAAAACGCCGTTCTACAGGTTTGCCGTCTGGTCCGGTGGGGCGCAGCATAAATGTTTTTATCGCATGGGATGCCAAGATGAGAGAGTCGCCCTGGGGCCGCATGGCTCGCAACTGCTGGTTGTGTATGTCAAACTTGAGCACACCTTCTATCGGCTGGTCTTGGTTACCCAATAACACCTCGCCCATCGCCCAGCCTGGCACCAAGAACGGCGTCCCCCGCGTCAGGCGCGGACGCATGTCAAAAGCAACTGCATCGTATCCACTGAGACCAATCTCAGTCACATTCCGGACTTTGTCTGCCAATACAAGTGCATTATCCGGCTTATCGCTAATGGTAGAGGCTTTTCCACCGGCGGAAGTAGGCAACACTACGGTCTGGGCGGCCAAGGGCAGCACAGTGAAATTAAAACCAATTAAGCACAATAAGTAGAATCGCATGGCAGAAGTTGGGTGAGGATTTATAAATAACGCTTACAATATAGTGACGCTATATTGATTGTTCCTCATCCTTTGTTGCATTTAACTTAATGTCAGCACCAAGTCATCGGCCGAGACGCGGCTGCCTTCGGTGAGAGTAATGCTGTCGACCACAATGTCCTTGGGAGCGGTGATGGTGGTTTCCATTTTCATGGCTTCGATGACGAAGAGCGGCGTGTTTTTGGCGGCTTTCTGGCCGGGCTTCACCAGCACCTTGCTCAGCATGCCTTGCAGCGGGGCACCCACCTGGCGGGGGTTGGCCTTGTCGGCCTTGGCGTTGCTGATTTTGGTGACGGCCACCGACTGGTCGCGCACCTGCAGGTTGCGGGTTTGGCCGTTGAGGGTGAAGAAGATGGTGCGGCAGCCCTCCTCGTTGAGCGTGCCTACCGACTCCAGGCGCACAATAACCGACTTGCCCTTGGCGATTTCGATAATGGTTTCCTCGCCGGGCTGTAGGCCATAGAAAAACACCGAGGTCGGCGCCTTGCTCACGTCGCCATACTTGATGCGGTGGGCCCAATACTCATCGAACACCTTGGGGTAGAGCAGCGACGACAGCATGTCGGTGAACTTCGCACCGGGGTATTTCACCTGGAAGCCCTTCCACTCTTTCTTGAAGTCGATGGGCGCCAGATGCTCGTTGGGCCGGTCGGTAAAGGGAGTTTCATTTTTCAGAATCAGTCTTTGCAGCTCCTCGGGCCAGCCGCCTTCGGGCTGACCAATGTCGCCGCGGAACAGTTCACGCACCGACTCAGGGAAGTTCAGGGTCTCGCCTTTCTCCATGACATCGGCGGGCGTGAGGCCGTTGGACACCATAAAGAGGGCCATGTCGCCGACCACCTTGCTGCTGGGCGTCACCTTCACGATGTCGCCGAACATGTCGTTCACGTCGGCGAAGCGCTGCTTCACTTCCTCAAACTTATCGAGCAAGCCCAGCGACGAGGCCTGCGGTCGCAGGTTGGAATACTGCCCGCCTGGAATTTCGTGCTGAAACACCTCCGAAGTGCCCGCCTTCAGACCCGACTCGAAGGGATAATACATTTCGCGCACGCCTTCCCAGTAGTTGCTGAACTCGTTCAGCGACTGCTGGTTGAACTCGCGGTGCCGAGGTGTGCCGCGCAGCATTTCCACCACCGAATTGAAGTTGGGCTGGGAGGTGAGGCCCGATAAGGCGCCCAAGGCTACGTCGATAACGTTAACGCCGGCTTCGACAGCCTTCATGTAAGTAGCGGCCTGTAGCGACGAAGTGTCGTGGGTGTGCAGGTGAATGGGCAGCTTCACGGTGTCGCGCAGGCCGGCAATCAGCTCAGTGGCAGCGTAGGGCTTCAACAGACCTGCCATGTCCTTGATGCAGAGGATGTGCGCGCCGGCGTCTTCCAGCTGCTTGGCCAGCTTCAAGTAGTAATCGAGGGTGTATTTGGTGCGGTTCGGGTCGAGGATATCGCCGGTGTAGCAGATGCAGGCTTCAGCCAACCGGTCGGTTTTGTTGCGCACAAAGCCAATGCAGGCTTCCATTCCTTTAAGCCAGTTCAGCGAGTCGAAAATGCGGAAGATGTCGACGCCAGTTTCGGCGGCCTGCTCTACGAATCGTTCGGTCAGGTTGTCGGGATAGGCCTTGTAGCCCACGCCGTTGGCCCCGCGAATCAGCATTTGCAGCAGAATGTTCGGGACGGCTTCGCGGAGCTTGGCCAGCCGCTCCCAGGGGTCTTCGTGCAGGAAGCGCAGGGCCACGTCAAACGTGGCGCCGCCCCATACTTCGAGGCTGAAGGTTTGGGGGTGCTGCTGGGCATAGGGCCCGGCCACTTTCAGCATGTCCCAGGTGCGCATGCGGGTGGCGAGCAGGCTCTGGTGGGCATCGCGCAAGGTGGTGTCGGTGTAGTGAATCAGGGGCTCGTCGCGCAGCCACTTCGAGAAGCCGTCGGGGCCTAGCTCGTGCAGCTTTTGCTTGGTGCCGGGCGCGGGCGCCGTGTGGTCGGAGTGCGGTAGGCGGGGCTGGCGGGGGCTGTGGCGGGGGTCGAGCAGATTTTTGACGTCGGGGTTGCCGTTCACCACCACTTCGCCAATGAAGCTGAGCATGCGCGTGGCGCGGTCCTGCCGAAATTCAAACTTGAACAGCGACGGGGTGTCCTTGATGAAGTCCACGTTGGCTTGGCCCGACTGAAAGTCCTTGTTGCCAATGATGTTCTTCAGGAACTGGATGTTGGTTTGCACGCCGCGCACCCGGAATTCGTCGAGGCTGCGCAGCATTTTCTGGGCCGCGCCGTGCAGCGTGGGCGCGTGGGCCGATACCTTCACCAGCATGGAATCGAAGAATGGCGACACCACCACGCCCTGGTACACCGAGCCCTCGTCGAGCCGGATACCGAAGCCGCCCGCCGCCCGGTAGGCCACAATGGTGCCGTAGTCGGGCTTGAAATCGTTTTCGGGGTCTTCTGTGGTCACCCGGCACTGAATGGCGTAGCCGGCCCGTAGGGGCTTGACATCGGGCCCCAGGCCAATTTCGGGGTCTTTCAGGTTGTAGCCAGCCGCAATGTAAATCTGGGTTTTAATCAAGTCCACGCCCGTAATCATCTCAGTTACGGTGTGCTCTACCTGAATGCGGGGGTTTACTTCGATGAAGTAGATGCGGTCCTGCTCGGGGTTAACCAGGAATTCTACGGTGCCCACGTTGTCGTAGCCCACGGCCCGGCCGATGCGCAGGGCGTACTCATACAGCAGATGGCGCTGGTGGTCGGGCAGGTTCATGGCAGGCGCCACTTCCACCACTTTCTGGAAGCGGCGCTGTACCGAGCAGTCGCGCTCGTAGAGGTGCACGAGGTTGCCGTGCTGGTCGCCCACAAGTTGCACTTCGATGTGCTTGGGGCGCTCCACGTACTTCTCCAGGAACACGGTGTCGTCGCCGAAGGCGTTCAGGGCCTCGTTGCGCGCCTCAAAAAAGCCTTTCTCCAACTGGTCGTTGTCGCGGATGATGCGCATGCCGCGGCCGCCACCGCCGCTGGCCGCCTTCAGCATCACGGGGTAGCCAATGCGGTTGGCTTCGGTTTTGGCGGTTTCGAAGTCAACCAGGTCGGCCTCGCTGCTTTCAATTTGGGGCACCTGGCAGCGCTGGGCCACTTCCTTGGCTCGCACCTTGTCGCCGAGGGCCTCCATCACTTCGGGGCGAGGGCCTACGAACACAATGCCTTCTTCGGCGCAGCGGCGCGAGAGGGTGGCATTTTCACTCAGGAAGCCATAGCCGGGGTGAATGGCGTTGGCACCATTGGCTTTCGCAATTCGGATGAGGCCTTCGATGTCTAGGTAGGGCTTCAGGGGTTCGTCGTCGCGCCCAATCTGATAGGCTTCATCGGCTTTGTAGCGGTGCAGCGAGTACCGGTCTTCATAGGTGTAGACGGCCACGGTGGGGATATTCAGCTCGGTGGCCGCGCGCATCACGCGAATTGCAATTTCGCCCCGGTTGGCAACAAGGAGTTTAGTTATGTTCATAGAAAGGAGTGGTGGAATAGCCGCGCATACGGCGAAACTACGGCAAAGGCTGCGGAACAAGGCTCCCGCAAACGTTTGCAGTCAGCTCACCCCCTGCGCGGCTACGGCATTTCAGGCTGATATTCAGCTTCGCAAATACTAAAATAGAGCAAAAATCATGTTGGAAAAAGAAGTCAATTTTTTGTTAGCAAAACGGTCCTGGCTTATTCAAGACCTGAACCCAGCCGTGCCCCGGCTTAAGACCATCCTGGTCCAGTTACCAAGCAATTCGCCAAACTTTCCGCTAGTGCATGGGTTAGCAAAGCATTCTTACTGCTAAGCTTCCTCCGCATGGATTTCACTGACAAAAATATCCTTCTCATTGGCGCATCATCGGGCATTGGCCTAGCCACGGCCCAGCTGCTGAGCAAGCTGCAGGTAAACTTGTTCACTGCTTCGCGGCACCTGTCGCCGGAGCTTCAGGAGTTAGGCACTACGCACGTAGAATACGATGCTACCCAGCCGGTTGGGGCTGCTTTCGATGGATTGCCGGATGTCCTGCACGGAGTGGCTTACTTCCCCGGCAGCATCAAGCTGCGGCCTTTTGAGCGCATTCCTACCGAAGATTTTCAGGCCGACTTCGACCTGAATGTGCTGGGGGCCGTGCGGGTGCTGCAGGCCACCATCAAGCGTTTGAAAAAGGCCGAAGGCGGGGCGTCCGTGGTCTTGTTCAGCACTGTAGCGGCCGATACGGGCATGAGTTTTCACACCAGCATTGCCACGGCCAAAGCAGCGGTAGAAGGCCTCACCCGGGCCTTGGCGGCAGAGTACGCGCCCAGCGGGGTGCGGGTAAACTGCATTGCGCCTTCGCTCACCAACACGCCCCTGGCAGCGGCCCTGCTCAACACGCCCGAGAAAGTGGAAGCTGGCGGCAAACGTCATCCGCTGCAGCGCATCGGCCAGCCCGAGGACCTGGCTTATACGGCCTCGTTCCTACTTTCCGACCACAGCGCGTTTGTGACCGGACAGGTATTGGCCGTGGATGGCGGCATGGGAAAACTGAAGTAATTAGATAAAAAACAGCCACTGGCGGCAGTCTTAAGCGAATGAAATTCGCGAGACTGCCCTCGTTGTCGTGGTTGGCAGTCACAGTCGCTGCGCTCCTTTCAGACTGCCACCAGCTTTCTACTTATAAATTGCACGCCATGAAAATCTGCCTCTTTTGGCACCGGCGCGACATTCGCCTTCACGACAATGCCGGGCTAGCGGCTGCCCTGGCCAGCGGGTTACCGGTGGTACCCCTGTTCATCTACGACCGGGACATTCTCGACTACCTTCCCAACAAGGCCGACGCTCGGCTGACCTACATCTTTGACGAAGTAGAAAAACTGGCTCGGGCCACTGAAGCCGCCGGAGGCACTTTTCTGGCGCGCTACGGCAAGCCCGTGGAGGTGCTGGAAGCACTGGTGCAGGAGTACGACATCGCGGCCGTGCACTCCAACGAAGACTACGAGCCCTACGCTCGGGAGCGCGACACCGCCGTGGGCCAGATGCTGCACAAGCACAGCGTCGACTTCCTGCTTTACAAAGACCAGGTCATCTTCGCCAAAGATGACATTATGACCAAGTCGGGCACAGTACCCAAGGTTTTCGGGGCCTACCACAAAAGCTACCTGGCCAAGCTCACCGACGACCTGCTGCTGCCTTTTGGCTCGCAGGAAGCTTTCACTGCTGAACGCCTCCATCGCCTGCCCGAGGCGCAAGCAGGCTCCCGCCCCACCCTGGCCAGCATGGGCTTCGAGCGCCTCGAACAATACGTGCCCACCGCCGACCTGCCCGCCGAGGACGTAGTCCGCAACTACCACAAAACCCGCAACACCCCCGCCCTGCAAAACGGCACCTCCCGCATCTCGGTGCAGCTGCGTTTCGGCACCCTCAGCGTACGGCAGGTGATGCGCCAAGCCAAAGCCCTGAACCCGAAGCTGATGGCCGAAATTATTTGGCGCGACTTTTTCATGATGCTGCTCTGGCACTACCCCAACACCGCCACCGAAGCCTACGACCCCAAAATGCGGCACGTGCCCTACCGCAACAACGAGGACGAGTTCCGGGCTTGGTGCGAGGGCCGCACCGGCTACCCCCTCGTGGATGCCGGCATGCGCGAGCTAAACGCCACCGGCTACCTCCCCAACCGCGTGCGCATGACCGTGGCGGGCTTTCTCGTCAAGCACCTATTTATCGACTGGCGCTTGGGCGAGAAATATTTTGCTGATAAGCTGCTAGACTACGAGTTAGCCAACAACGTGGGCAACTGGCAGTGGATGGCCGGCACCGGCGCCATATCCGCCCCCTGGTTTCGGGTGTATAGCCCGGAAAGCCAGCTGGCGCAGGTCGACCCCGAGCTAAAGTACGTAAAGCGCTGGGTGCCGGAAGTGGTCAGTAGCGCCTACGTTGCCCCCATTGTCGAGCATAAGTACGCCCGCGACCGCGCCGTGGAGGCCATCCGGGCCGCTCGCATCGCAGCAAGCTAGTAGCGCGAACTTTGTAGTTCGCGTTCCCGCGCCATACGTCTGTCGTTCGGACACGCGAACTGCAAAGTTCGCGCTACAACAGCCGAACCGTTGGTGCCCTGAAGCGGTTGTGAGTCTATGGAAAAGGACCGCATCAAACAAGCTTATCTCAACTTCGTGCTCAACGAAGGACACCCGCCGCAATCGGTGTTTAAGCTGACTCAGCAGCTGGGCATCGCCGAGCAGGAGTTTTACAAATTCTACCCCAATTTCGAAGCCATCGACCGCGAGCTGTGGGCCGATTTTGGGCGTCAGGCGCGCACCACTGCGGCCGCTGAGCCGGTGTGGGAAGGCTACGGCAGCCGCGAGAAGCTGCTTGCTTTTTACTATACGCTGCTCGAAATTCTCAAGCAAAACCGTTCCTACGCCCTCATGAGCTTGCGCCGCTCGCTGAGCCGCGTACCCGCCCTTTCGCCCCGCGTGCTCGACGACTTCCGCCAGGACTTTGAAATGTTTGTGAGCGACTTATTGGCCGACGGCCGGGTAAGTGGCGAAATCGCCAACCGCCCCGTGGTGCAGGAGGGCTACCCGCGCTTCTTCTGGCAGCAGGCGCTGTTTGTGCTGGGCTTTTTTGCTAAGGACGACACCGTGAATTTTGAACGTACCGATGCCGCGGTGGAAAAGGCTGTCACCTTGAGCTTCGACCTTGTGGGCCGCAATACCCTGGATTCGGCTTTTGATTTCGTGCGCTTTCTGGTGCGCCGCTAACGCTGATTATCAGCAGGCAAGCGAGCAACAGCACGTCATCGGCTGTGCTCAGCATGACGTGCTGTTTTTCAGCTACCCCTCTCCCTGACTTAATGGACGAACCCCAAACTTCCCTGCCCACCACCAAAGTGGCCCGGGCCGCCCGCTTTGCCAAAACCGGCATCAGCGTGGGCGCCAACTACGTGAAGCACTACGCCAAGCGGGCCGTGGGCGCCGAGTCGACCACCGAGGACCTGCACGCCGCCAATGCCGCCGAACTCTACGGCGCCCTGAGCGAAATGAAGGGCTCCGTACTGAAAGTGGCGCAGATGATGGCCATGGAGAAAAACCTCCTGCCCACCGCCTACGCCGACCAGTTTGCCAAAGCCCAGTACCAGACGCCGCCGCTTTCGGGCCCGCTGGTGGTGAAGGCCTTCCGCGACGCGTTTGGGCAGTCGCCTTTCGGCTTATTTGATGAGTTTGAGCCCGAAGCACGGCAAGCCGCCAGCATTGGCCAGGTACACCTGGCGCGCAAAAACGGCGTTCAGCTGGCCGTGAAAGTGCAGTACCCGGGCGTCGCCGCCAGCATTAAGTCCGACATCAACCTGGTGAAGCCCATTGCCCTGCGCGTGATGGGCCTCAACGAAAGCCAGGTGCGGCCCTACCTGGAGGAAGTGGAAGCCCGCCTGCTGGAAGAAACTGACTACGCGCTGGAACTGCGCCGCGGCCAGGAGATGGCCGCCAGCTGCGCCCACATTCCGCACCTGCAGTTTCCGGCTTACTACCCCGCGCTGTCGTCGGCCCGCATCCTGACCATGGACTGGCTGCCCGGCCAGCACCTCAAAGAATTCCTGGCCACCAACCCCAGCCAGGAAGTGCGCGACCAGTTGGGCCAAACGCTGTGGGATTTTTATCAATTTCAGCTCAACACCCTGCACAAAGTGCACGCCGACCCGCACCCCGGCAACTTTCTGCTCCGCGCCGACGGCGGCGGCACAGTGGGCGTGCTCGACTTTGGTTGCGTGAAGGAAGTGCCCGTTGATGTGCTGGCCATGTTCACCGCCCTACTAGCGCCCGAAACTTTCGCCGACGAAGCCCGGCTCGAAGCGCTGCTCGTCGAAGCTACCGTGCTGCGCCCCACCGACCCCGCCGCCATGCGGGCGCTGTACCTGCGCACGCTGCGGGTATCGCTGGAACTGGTGGGCCGCCCCTTCCGCCAGGCCAACTTCGACTTCGGCGACCCCGCCTACATGCAAAGTCTCTACGCCCTCGGCGACGACCTGATGGCTGACCCCGAGCTAAAAAAGCAGCGGGAGCCGCGCGGTTCGGCGCATTTCATTTACCTCAACCGCACTTACGTGGGCTTGTTTGCGCTGCTCACCGAGCTGCGGGCGCGCGTGAAAACGGGCTTCGCCGACGCGCCGACAAAACAAAACGAGGGGTGAGTGTTTTGATGAGCGCCCCGGTACTGCAAAAGCAGCCGGCAAGCGACTTTATCATTTTTCCAACTCACATCCGAATGAATAAATTACTTACCCTTGGTGTGGCCCTCCTGAGCCTTACCTTCTCGGCATCGGCCCAAAAAATGGCCAGCTGCTGCGCCCGTCCGGCCGGCAACTTATCGGCCTCGGCCACGGAATCTTTTGCGATGCTGGCGGCCGACAAAGACTTCTCTGGTGGTCACGATGCTCCTCTGCCCTTCGAGTTCAAGGGCGAAGGCCAGAACATCGAATTCAAAACGGCCGACGGCAGCACCGGCCGCGGCTTCGAAATAAAGAGCGCAACGCCCAGCAACAAGTACCTCTTCGTGATTCACGAGTGGTGGGGCCTGAACGACTACATCAAGAAGGAAGCCGCCACTTTCGCTGCCGAAATGCCCGGCGTCAACGTCATCGCCGTGGATTTGTACGATGGCAAAGTAGCCACCACGCCCGAAGAGGCCGGCAAGTATATGGGCGAAGTGAAGTCGGAGCGCGCCGTGGCCATCCTCAAAGGAGCGCAAGCTTACGCCGGCCCCAAGGCCCAATTTGCCAGCATTGGCTGGTGCTTTGGCGGCGGCTGGAGCCTACAGCAGGCCTTGCTGGGCGGCAAGCAGAGCGTGGCCTGCGTGATGTATTACGGCATGCCCGAAAAGGACGTGGCCAAACTCAAAACTCTGAACACGGATGTGCTGGGCATTTTCGCGACTCAGGACAAATGGATTAACCCGGAAGTAGCTGCCGAATTCAAGAAGAACATGACGGCCGCCGGCAAAAAGGTCACCATTGAGAGCTACAACGCCGACCACGCCTTCGCGAACCCTTCCAACCCCAAGTTCAACAAGGAATACGCGGCCAAAGCCCACGCCCAGTCGCTCACCTACCTGCGCACCAAATTCAAGGTCAAAGCCTAGCTGCTTATTCCACAGAATACCCAAAAAGCCATCCTTGTATAAGGATGGCTTTTTTATTGCAGAAAAAAAGGGGTTGACATCACCGGCAATCAGCATTCATTTCAGGGGTTCGTAGGTCATACTCAGGTTGGTGTCGCCCGTTATTTTGACGTCTAGGTTGGCTCGGCTGGTGCTGGGGTTGAGAAGAACGGCCGTCGACCCTGCGGCAAAGCGGATGACGCCTTTTTGGCCCGGCGCAAGCGTGGCTCTGCCAAAGATGCCGCCGCCCAGAGGCCGCTCCTTGATTTCAATGGCCACCTTGCTTTTGTTTATCGCCGCTACTTTGAAGGCCCCGCGCTGGCCGCCACCCAGCACAAACTGCTTGCCCGGCTCAATAAATAAGTCAGAATGAATTGGGCCCATCACCAGGCCGGCTACTGCCGGCGAAGTGGCCAATACCCCAACCAGAACCACTGCCGCAGTTCCTACCGCGACTTTGGTGGCTATTGCTTTGCGCACCGGCGTCAGCAAGTTGCGGCCCTGCAGCCAGCTATCCAGCGACCAGCGGCCCGCCCCGGTGGCTATGAGCAGCACGAATCCCCAGAACAATTCCTGCTGCACGTAAACGCCCGTGAAGAAATCTGGCTTATCGTACCACAAAAAGGCGATGACAAAAAACTGAAAGGCCAGTTGAAAAGCGGCCCAGCGTGTAGCCAACCCCAGTAGCAGCAGGAAGCCGCCAATGAATTCGCCCCAGGCCGCCAACCATGCCCACAGCACTGGCGTGGGCCAAACAAACCCCAGGTCGGCCACTTGGTTGATAAACCAGTCGTTCGGAACCAGCTTGGGTTCGCCGGACAGCACCATTATTACGCCCAGGTGCAGGCGAAAAATGAACAGCCCTAGGTCGGCGGCTGGGCCGCGCCAAGCGGCTAGTGAGGTGGTTGCGTTTTTCATGGGAGCAGGAGGCTTGTGGGGTTTGTGAAACGATGCCCAAAAGTCCCCCGCCCCTCCCGGGCCTGCGCTTCAACTTACGCCTTGGGGCGTCCCAGCTTATGATTTGGGCCTGGCTACCTCCCCCGGCGTGCGGCCGGTAAGTTTTTTGAAAACCCGATTGAAGGTGGACTTCGAGTTAAAGCCACATTCTAAGGCAATGCCTACCAGCGAATAATGTCCAAACCGAGCATCCTGCAGCTTGCGCTCTGCCTCGGCCACCCGGTACCGGTTCACAAAATCGTTGAAGTTCTGTCCGCAGCCGGTGTTGATGACGTGCGACAGCAACGAGGTATTGGTCCGGAGCCGGTGCGCCAACTCGGCCAGGGTCAACTCGGGCTCCAGCCAGGGCTGTTCCACCTCCATTAGGTGAAGCAGTTTGTCGCGCCACGGCAGCAGCTCCGGAGCCAATGCTGCGGGCCGTGCCTCAAATGTTATCTCGGTAGCGAAGCTTTCGGCGGGCTGAGCAGCAACCTCACGCCTGATTTTCGGTGGCGCTGACGCTGACTCAGGAGATACATTTTCTGCTTTCTCAAAAAGCAGGGCTTCTTGCACGGGCGTCGGCTGTGCGTCAGTCACCGCACCGGCTTCATCTTCGAAACGCAGGGGCACGGTGGCGGCGTAGTTAGCCTGAATGCCTACTATGCTCAAGTAGTAAATCAGAACTCCATTGGCCAGGTACGCATACCAGGAATCGGTGTAGCCGAGGGGCCCAATTGCGGCATCCAAGGTCTCGAAGCCTACCCACACCACCAAGGCCAGTAGGGCGGCCAGCAGCAAATCGCGCAAGCCGAGAAAGCGCAGCCGCGTTGTATCCGAAAAATGGTCGTCGAGGTAGCGCCGATAACGCCGGTAGCGACGCAGCGTGGCAATGCCATAGCCCAGCATGGAGACATAGCCGAGCACGGAAGGAATCAAGTCCAAACTTTCCAAAGCCGCCACCGCAACGCCTTTGGTGCCAAAGTGGTAAGGGAGCTTCATTCCCTGAATGCCCTGCTGCCAGAGCACGTCGTGTAGTGCCGCGCCTAGGTGCGCTGCCACGTAGAGCAGCCACGGCAGCAAGTGCCACCAGTGGCGACGCAACGAAAACTCCTGATTGGTGAGGCTGCGGAAGTACAGGTAGAACACGGGCCCCCAGGCCAGCCACGGCTGCCACGGCATGTAGAACATGAACGTGGAATAGGCGTCGTGGCTGTCGTACCACCCGGCAAAGCCCAGCATCCACTGCGCCACGGGCAGCACGTTCAGCAAGAGCAGCAAGCCCAGCAGGCCGTCGGCCAGGGTGCTGGTGCGGGCCGCGCGCACGGCCAGGTGCGCCGCCAGCACCAGGCCGGGCACTACAAACGGCAACAGCAACGAACTATAGGCTCTGAATTCGAATAGCACGGCACGAAGCTACGCTCCACAGCCGGCTGTTGCCCAATGCGTTTGCGCTACTGCTAAGCCATGGCCAGCAGGCCCGCCAGCTCAGCCACGCACTCGGTGAGCTGCTCCCAGGCAGGCAACACAAAATACTGCTGCTGGTAGCGCTCGCCAGTAACGGGCGTGCGCAGCACCGTGGCCAGGTCGAACACCACCCGCGGCGTGTTCTCATTCACGCAGTGGTGGATTTCACCGGCCGACGACAACAGGCCCGCTCCGTACAAGCGCGGCTGCCCCTCGTGCTGCACCAGGCCAAACTCGGCCGTGAAGAAATACAGCGCCCACAACTGCTCCCGCGCCGGCGAGCCTACTGGCTGAGCGCAGTAGGCCTGGCCCAGCATGTGCAGGAAATCAGCCAAGCCCTCGTCGAGCAGCATGGGCACGTGCCCAAACAGGTCGTGAAACAGGTCCGGCTGCGGGCTGAAATCGAAGGCATGCATCGGCCGGATGCGCGTTACAATCGGGAAGCGCCGCTCGGCCAGCAATTCGAAGAATGCGCCTGGCTCGAAAGGCCGCCCAACCGGGGCCAGTGTCCAACCCGTGTGCTCAAACACCGTGGCGCTGAGCTCGGCGATGTCGGGGATGGCCTCGCGCCGCAAGCCCAGCTTGGCCAGGCCCTGTGCGAAGGCAGGCGCAGCGCGCCGGTGCAGCAGCGCCGTTTGGCGGTCAAACAAAACTTTCCAAACCAGTTGGTCCTGGCTGTGGGCGGTGGCGGGGTTGAGCTTGGTAAACATTGCAGTTAGGCGAAAAAAAAGCCCGATATCCTGGCGGATTCGGGCTTTTGAAGGTTTCTAGTGAAGTTTCGGCCTCATGCCTTGTTCTTCCTGTTCGCCAAATGCAGCCCTCCCTTGCCCTTTTTGGGGCAAATCATTAGGAACGCAGTGCAATTGACGAGTTGGTGGCGCATGAGTGGAACGAATTTAAGAAGCGTTTTTGAAAATACAAGCACAGCTAAAATTAAATAATTAAGTAAGCTGAACCGCTAAGAGCTTATCAAAGAGGTAAGAATATTAAAAAAGACGGTCATGCAGAGCGTAGCGAAGCATCTTTACCGCGCAACTAATTGATTTTAGTATTGCGGTAGAGATGCTTCGCTACGCTCTGCATGACGGTCCACTCACTTTCCGGATAACAGCTAAATACGTCTACTCCAGCTCTCCCCGCAGCTGGAACACGCGCCGTAGGTTGCGAACCAGCTTCGCCGACTCATCAAAATTCAAAGTCTGCTGGCCATCGGAAGCAGCCGTTTCGGGTGTTTCGTGGGTTTCGTACACGATGCCGTCGGCGCCGGCCAGCACCCCGGCCAAGGCCATGGCGGGCACGTACTCGCGAATGCCGATGCCGTGCGATGGGTCGACAATTACCGGAAGGTGGCTTTTCTCTTTCAGAATAGGCACGGCATTCAGGTCCAGGGTATTGCGGCTGGCCGTTTCAAAAGTGCGGATGCCCCGCTCGCATAGAATCAGTTTCTCATTACCACCCGAAAATACGTACTCGGCCGAAGACAGCAGCTCTTCGATAGTGCCCGAAATGCCGCGCTTTATCATCACTGGCTTGTCAACGCCGCCCAGGGCATCGAGCAAGTTGAAGTTCTGCGTGTTGCGGGCCCCCACCTGAAACACATCGACAAAATCGTGCATTTCCTCTACCTGCGACACCTGCATTACCTCCGTCACGATTTTGATGCCGCGCTCGCGGGCCATGCTGTGAAACAGCCGCAACCCTTCCATGCCCAGGCCGCGGAACGAGTACGGCGACGAGCGGGGCTTGAACACGCCGCCGCGCATCAGACGCACGCCGTTTTCCACCAGGTGGTTCATCACCTTTTCCATTTGGGCTTCGCTTTCAATGCTGCAAGGGCCGGCGCACAGCGCCAGGGTGCCTTCGCCTATCGTCACGCCGTCGCCGAGGTCGAGCACGGTAGGTTTCACTCGCCACTTGCGGCTCACCAGCTTGTAGTCGTCCGATACGCGGTGCACGTCGCGCACGCCGGGCAACTGGCCGATGGTGCGGATATCTAAGTCCTTCTTGCCAATGGCAACCAGGTAATGCGCGTGCTGGGTGTTGACTTCGGTGGCTTTGTAGCCCTGTTGCTTCAGGTGCTCGGTGATGCCGGGGACCACGGCAGCATTTTCAAGTTGAATTATCACGGATTTGAAGAGAAAAAAGACCGTCATGCTGAGCTTGTCGAAGCATCTCTACCTCAGTGCTAACTCTATTGACTCAACGAAGCGGTAGAGATGCTTCGACAAGCTCAGCATGACGGTCTGAGTGTTTTTTGAAGTGGTTATGCTTGCTTAATGCCTTGCACAAAGTTGGCCGCCGTGGCTGGGGCGTCGTCGGTGTCTTGCAGCGCCCGAATCAAAGCTGAGCCAATAATGGCGCCGTCGGCGTGCTCGCAGGCATTGTCGAAGCCACTTTTATCCGCAATGCCGAAGCCGATGAGACGCGGATTCTTCAGGTTCATGGCCGTGATGCGCTGGAAGTATTCCCGCTGCGCGTCTACATCGGGCAGCGTAGTGCCCCCGGTAGTGCCCGGCCCCGACACCAGGTAGAGAAAGGCATCGGACAGGGCGTCGAGCCGGCGAATACGCTCTTCTGAGGTTTGTGGCGTGATGAGGAAGACAGCCTTCAACCCGTATTTCTGGAACATGGGGTGGTACATTTCTTCGTACTCATCCAAAGGCAAGTCGGGCAAAATCAGGCCATCGACGCCCACTTCGGCGGCTTTTTTTAGGAAAGCTTCCATGCCAAATTGCAGCACCGGATTGAGGTAGCCCATGAGCAGCACCGGTGTTTCAGGCACGGCGGCACGCAGCTCCTGCAGCTGCCCAAATAGCACGGGTAGGTTCATGCCATTTGCCAGGGCGGCCGAGCTACTGCGCTGAATGACCGGGCCGTCGGCCAGCGGGTCAGAAAAGGGCATCCCGATTTCTAGGATGTCGGCGCCTGCAGCCACTAGGGCTTTGGCCAGCGGCAGGGTGTCATGCAGGCTAGGGAAGCCGGCAGTGTAATACATGTTGAGCAGGTTTTGCTTGCTCGCGAAGGCGTCTTTTATTCGGTTGTTCATGAATATTTACCGCAGAAGACGCAGAGGTTTTCGCAGAAGAGCGCAGAAAAACGACCTCTGCGCTCTTCTGCGAAAACCTCTGCGTCTTCTGCGGTGAAAAGATTAAATGAGTTTGTCCATGTTTTTCAGGTAGGTCTCCAGGTCTTTGTCGCCGCGGCCCGAGAGGTTGACTACCACTACATCGTCGGGGCCCGCGCCGAGTTGGCCAAGAGCAGATAAGGCATGAGCCGTTTCCAGCGCCGGAATGATTCCTTCCAGGCGGCTGCACTCACTCACGGCCTTCAGGGCCTCATCATCGGTTATGGAGATGAACTCCGCCCGGCCCGAAGCACCCAGGTGGGCGTGCAACGGCCCAATGCCTGGGTAGTCCAGGCCCGCGCTGAGCGAATAAGGCTCCGTGATTTGGCCGTGCTCGTCCTGCATGAGCAGCGTACGGCTGCCGTGGATGATGCCCGGTGTGCCCAGCACCGACGTTGCCGCCGAATGACCAGTATTGATGCCGTGCCCGGCCGCCTCCACGGCAATCAAGCGCACGGAAGGCTCGTCCAGGAAATGATAGAACGCGCCGGCCGCATTGGAACCACCTCCCACGCAGGCCACCACAAAATTGGGCAGCTCGGTGCCGGTTTTCTCCAGCAACTGGGCCCGCATTTCCTCGCTGATAACCGCCTGCAAGCGCGCTACCAAATCCGGGTACGGGTGCGGCCCCACTACCGAGCCAATGATGTAGTGCGTATCCACGGGGTTGGCAATCCAGTCGCGGATGGCCTCGTTGGTGGCGTCTTTCAGCGTTTGGCTGCCGCTTTCGGCGCGGCGCACTTCGGCGCCCAGCAAACGCATCCGCGCTACGTTAGGAGCTTGGCGCTCAATGTCAACAGCACCCATATATACCACGCAAGGCAGGCCCATCAGGGCGCAGACAGTGGCCGTGGCCACGCCGTGCTGGCCGGCCCCGGTTTCGGCAATGATGCGCTTCTTGCCCAGCCGCTGCGCCAGCAGAATCTGGCCCACGGTGTTGTTGATTTTGTGGGCGCCGGTGTGGCAAAGGTCCTCGCGCTTCAGGAATACCCGCGTGCCGTAGCGCTCCGAGAGGCGCTTGGCTTCGAAGAGCGGCGTAGGCCGGCCCACGTAGTCGCGCAGTAGGTGCTGTAGGTCGATTTGAAAATCCGGGTCAGCCAGAATTTCCAGGTAGCGCGTGCGTAGCTCTTCCACGTTGGGGTAGAGCATTTCGGGAATGAAGGCGCCGCCGAATTCGCCGTAGTAGCCGCGGGCAGTGGGTTGCTGATAGGATGTGGTCATGGCAAGATGATGTTTCAGTTAAAGTGTCCCGGCCTCCGGCTCGCTGCGCTTAGCCTGTCGTTGCTTGTGCAACGTGGCAAGCATCTGCTTTACTCGGCCGGCGTCTTTTATTCCGGGTGCGGTTTCAAAGCCGCTATTCAAATCGACCCCAACCAGGCCGGGGAGTCGCAAAGCCGCAAGCTCAGCGGCATGTTCAAGCCCCAGCCCACCAGCCAGGAAGTAGGGCACTGGCAGATTGTAGCCCTTTAACAAATCCCAGTCGAAAACGGCTCCGTTGCCGCCCGAAGCTGCGCCCTTGGTGTCGAAAAGAAAGAAGTCGCAATGCGGTACGTAAGGCAACAAAGCCGCAAAATCAACCGCTTTGCCCACCGCAAAAGCCTTCATAACAAGCAACCCGGCGTCATTTAATTCTTCGCATTGTGCGGGCGTTTCCTGGCCGTGGAGCTGTGCGGCCCCGAGCCCAAACCGGGCGGCAATAGCTATAATCTTTTCGGTGGTTTCGTTCACGAAAACGCCCACTTTCCAGATGTTCGCGGGCAGTGCCTGCACCCGCTCGGGAGCCAGCGCCTCCCCCACGTAGCGCGGAGAAGCCGGGGCGAAAATGAAGCCTAAAAAGTCCGGGCCTAGTTCGGCAACGCCAGCCAGGGCTGCTGCATCGCGCATGCCGCACACTTTCACCAAAAGCCGCGACGCTAGCTCAGTTGCACCAGCTGGCTGCGGCTGACCAACCGCCACGGGCAAGCCAGCGGCCAGGGCAACATCAGCAGGTAAGTGTCGGGGCGTTTTCATGGCTTATTGCTGACTAGGAAACGAGAACCGGCTTGGGCAAAGCCGCGATTTCCTGTACCAGGGCCGCGCAGGCACGCTCTGGGCGGGCGTTTCGCATAAAAGCTTCGCCAAGCAAAAAGCCCCGGTAGCCCGCCTCGCGCAGTGTGCCAATGGCCGCAGCGCTGGAGATGCCGCTTTCCGATACTTTCACAAACTCATTGGGAATGGCCGCAGCCAGGTCCAACGAGGTGTCGAGGCTTAGGCTGAAATCGTGCAGGTTGCGGTTGTTGACCCCCACCAAATCCACCGCATCGGCACTAATGGAGCGGGCCAGCTCGTCGCCATCGTGCACCTCGAGCAGCACTTCCATACCAAACGAGCGCGCCAGGCTGCCCAGTGTTTTGATTTCTTCGGGCGTGAGCACTGCGGCAATCAGTAGCACGGCATCAGCGCCAATGCTCTTGGCTTCGAGAATCTGATATTCATCTACCACAAAGTCCTTGCGCAGAATGGGGCAGAAATTGAAGCGACGAGCAGTAGACAGGTCCTCGTTTTTGCCGCCAAAAAACTCAGCATCAGTCAGAATAGAGAGTGCAGCAGCGCCGGCCTGCATGTAGCCCAGCGTAGTGCGCTCCACGGGTGCGTATTGATTAATCCAGCCCTTGGAAGGCGACTTGCGCTTGAACTCCGCAACGAGGCCACTGCCATTTTCACGGAGCAGGTACTGCCGCAACGAAAGCGGCTTGGACTTGAAGTACAGGCTGGTTTCAAGCAGCTTAACGGGCACCAGCTCGCGGCGGGTAGCTACCTCTTTGCGCTTGTGCGCGACGATGGTTTGCAGGATGGTGGGCTGAGACATGGGGCGTATGGTGGTCAATTATTGGTTGTCGGTACTACCGATTGATTTATTGAGTCGCGAGCATCGTTTCGAAGGCGCGCCGGGCAGCGCCCGTATCCAGCGATTCGCGGCTTTGGGCCAGGGCGTCGTCCCAGCTCAGCGCCGGGCGGGCGCATTGCAAAGCCAGGGCGGCGTTCGCGGTTACTACGTTGCGCTGGGCGGGCGTGGCGCCACCGTCGAGCACTTGCTTAAAAATGCCTGCCGAGGCGGCCACAGTGCTGCCACCAGCCAGGTCGGCGGCCGCGCAGGCGGCTAACCCCAGCGTTTCGGCAGTTATCATTTGCTCGCCGGTTTGGGAGGAAACAACTTTGGCGGGACCGGTCAGGGCCAGCTCATCGTAGCCATCCAGGGCGTGCACCACGGCGTAGCGTGTGCCCGTAGGCTGCATGAGATAATGGTATAGCCGCTGCAGCTCAAGGCTGAAGACGCCCAGCAGTTGGGCCGCCGGGCGGGCCGGGTTCACCAACGGCCCCAGAATATTGAAGAAGGTACGCAAACCCAATTCCCGCCGAATGGGCCCGGCGTGGCGCATGGCCGGATGAAAGGCCGGCGCGTGTAAAAAGCAGATGCCCGCCCGCTCCAGCTGCCGACGCAACTGGTCGGTGCTGGCTTCGAAGTCGTAGCCAAAATGCGCCAGCACATTTGAGGCCCCACACACCGACGACACCCCAAAGTTGCCGTGCTTGGCCACCTGCACACCCGCGCCGGCCACTACAAAGCAAGCTAGCGTGGAGATGTTGATGGTGTCTTTGCCGTCGCCACCCGTGCCTACAATGTCTAGCACCTCGTTGGTACCCAGCTGAGGGTCGCGGCTCAGGTCGAGCAGGGCCTGGCGGAAGCCCGCCAATTCCGCCACCGTGATGGGCCGCATCCGGTACACGGCCAGGAAGGCGGCCGTTTCGGCGGGGTTGGCGCCGCCCTCGCCCAGCTGCCGCATGGCGGCGTGCGCCTCGGCCAGGGTCAGGGGCTGGTGGTCAAATAACTTGTTGAGGATGTGTTTCAAAACGCTTGTTTTTTAGAACGTCATGCTGAGGGCAGCCGAAGCATCTCGCGTGTAGTAGTAACCTAATCGTTAGCTGCGCTGACCTCTGGTTCAACGATGCGAGCGAGATGCTTCGACTGCGCTCAGCATGACGCCCATTTTATGCAGTTGTTTAACTCAACCAATTTTCCAGCATTTTGTGGCCGTGCTCGGTCAAAATACTCTCAGGATGAAACTGCACACCGCGCACATCGAACTGCCGATGACGAAAGGCCAGTACCTCGCCGTTGGCGTCGCGGGCCGTGGTTTCCAGCTCGGTGGGCATGGTTTCGGGACGAACGGCCCAGGAGTGGTAGCGGCCCACCTGAAATCGCGGCGGCAGGCCGGCGAAAAGCCGCTCGTCCGGGGCCGTTACTTCCGCCTCATTGGCAACACCATGCAGCACTGCGGGCATGTTATAGAGCGTAGCGCCAAAGCTTTCGGCCAAGCCCTGATGCCCCAGGCACACGCCCAGAATCCGCTTGGTGGGCGCATAGGTCTTGATGATTTGCGGCATTAAGCCGGCTTCGGCCGGAATTCCAGGGCCGGGCGAAAGCATGATGGCGTCGTAAGCGGCCACAGCCTCGAGTGGCATCTGGTCGTTACGGGTCACGGTTAGGTTGGCGCCGTGGCCCAACTCACGCAGCAGGTGCACCAGGTTGTAGGTGAAAGAATCGTAGTTGTCGAGAACGAGGATTTTCATAGACTTAAAATAAAAAGAACGTCATGTCGAGCGCAGCCGAGACATCTCGCGTGCGTCGTTGAATGATTGAATTGCTGCAGCACGCGAGATGTCTCGGCTGCGCTCGACATAACGTTTCCATAACGTTCCTTGTACTAATAAACATCAGTAGCTGCTTTAAGCGCTGCCCGTAGGGCGCCCAACTTGTGGTGCACCTCTTCCAGTTCAGATTGCACGCTGGAAGCAGCCACCACACCGGCGCCAGCCTGGAAATAAAGCTGGTTGCCGGTGCTCAAAAACGAGCGAATCATGATGGCGTGGTTGAAGTTGCCATCGAAGCCCAGGTGGCCGATGCAGCCGCCGTAATAGCCGCGGGCTGTGGGCTCCAGCCCGTCAATCAGCTGCAGGGCGCGGTGCTTGGGGGCGCCCGAGAGCGTGCCGGCCGGAAAGGTATCGGCCACCACTTGCAAAGTGTCGGTACCCGCGTCCAGCTGGGCCGTGACGTGGCTAACCAAGTGAATGACGTGCGAATAGAACTGAATTTCGCGCAGGGTCCGCACTTTCACTTCGGTGCCGTGGCGGGCCAGGTCGTTGCGGGCCAGGTCCACCAGCATCACGTGCTCGGCATTCTCCTTGGGGTCGGCGGCCAGGCGCTGGGCGGCGGCGGCATCGGCGGCGTCGTCGCCGGTGCGGCGGTAGGTGCCGGCAATGGGATACAGGCTGGCTTCGCGGCCCTGCACCAGCACCTGAGCCTCGGGCGAGGACCCGAAGATTTTGTAGTCGCCGTAGTCGAAGTAGAACAGGTAGGGCGAAGGGTTGATAGAGCGTAGCGCCCGATACACGTTGAACTCATCGCCCGAGAAACCTTGCTGAAAACGGCGCGAGAGCACAATCTGGAACACGTCGCCGCGCATGCAGTGCGCCTGGCCTTGGGTGAGGCGCGCCAGAAACTCGGTGTCGGTTTGGTTGCTGGACTCCTCTCCCACCGTGGCGAAGCTGAACACGGGCACGCTGGGGTTGCGCACCAAGTTCTCGAGGCGGTCGAGACCGTTGTTCTCGGTTTCGTGGCCGGCCACACCGTGCTCAAACAGGAATAGCTCCTGACGGAAGTGGTTAAAGGCAATAACGTAGCGATACACGCCGTAGCGGATGAGCGGCACATTGCCGGCAGGAATCTTGGCCGCGTTGAAGGTCACATCTTCAAAGCTCTGCACCGCTTCATAGCCCATATACCCAAACAGACCAGTGCTAATGAAGGGCATTTTGGCCGCTGCGGCATCGGGCACGAAAGCGGCAGCAAATTTCCGCAGCTCTGCCAGGGCCTGGCGCGGCTCGTGAAGCTGCTGGGTGGTCACTTGGCCATCGGGAAAGGACTGGCGCAACTCGCCGCCCCGCCGCAACTCAAACGTGGCCAAGGGCTCGCAGGCCAGGTAGCTAAAAGCATTTTGCTGGCCGTGGTAGTCGGCACTTTCCAGCAGGAGGCAGTTGGGGTACTGGTCGCGCAGGCGCAGGTATAGCCCCACCGGAGTCACGGTGTCGGCTAGCAGGCGGCGGTGGGCAGTGGTAAGTTGGTAAGACACTGGGAAGCGTGGGTTGAACGAGGAAGACCAACAAATGGCCTTAGCTGGAATAAAATGCAAAAAGCCCGGCTTGCGGCCGGGCTTTTGTGGTCAAAGGCAAAATCAAAGGTGACTTCACTAGGCGCACAGGCAGTCCGGTCCGATGTTTCGGAGCTGCCACCACCAAGCCTGGGAAGTACGATGTAAGGTCATTTTTGGGAAAGCGCTTTTCTGAAACGCGTCGCAAAGATAAAGCAACTTTGTTAAAATAGCAGCAACGGCCTTAAAATAACACTGCAAGCTTCGTAGCAGTTGCTTATTATCATCAGCATTATTGCAAAAGTACTCCTCTGCCATTTATGAAATTTACCGGGTTGTTTTTACTCCCTCGGCCGCTGGGCGAAACATAAACCGGTAAGCCGCCGGAAACTCCCGCCGCCAGAACCACTCGCGGTGCTGACCATCGGCAGGCGCGCGCAACGACAGGTTGGAGGCCGGCACGCCCTGGGCGCGCAGGTTGTCGCGCCAGGCTGCGGTAAGCGGAAGCATGGTTTCTGATTCTTCGGGGCCGCACACGAAGTAAAACCGGGTGCTGGAAGCCGGGCGGTGCGTTTTGGCGAAAGCCTTCAGGGAGTCGTTGCAAACCCAGAAGGCCGGCGAAAAAGCCCCTACCCGACCGTACACGCGTGGGTACTTTAGGGCTGCATACACCGATATCAGTCCGCCCAGACTAGAACCCGCAATGCCGGTATGCGCGGCGTCGGGCCGGGTACGGTACTTGGCGTCGATGTAGGGCTTGAGGGTGAGGGCGAGAAAATCGACGTAGGCGCTGCCCTGGCCACCGGCCTTTATTTCGGCATTGCGCCAGGGGATGTACTCATCGGAACGGTGCTGGCTGTCGTTGTCGACGGCGACGACGATACAGCTGACGGGGTCCTGGCCGGTGGCCCGCAGGCTGTCGAGGGTCTCGTCCACGCCCCACTCACCGCTGTAGCTGGTGGCGTCGTCGAACACGTTCTGGCCGTCGTGCATGTACAGCACGGGGTAGCGCTTTTGGGGCTTGGCACTGTAGTCGGCAGGCAAATACACCAGCACCCGCCGCGTGCGGCCCAGCTGCGGAATGCGGAAGTTGTCGCTGAGCGTGTGTACCTGCGGCGTGGCGGTGTGCTTCTTCGTGGGGGCCGCGCCCGCCTCGCTCCAGGCCAGCACTTCGTGGGTGATGACCGCTGCCTGCTGCAGGTTGGCCCGGCGGTTGGGCAGGGGCTGCTTGTCGAGGCCGGTTTCGGCTTTCTCCCAGCTGCCCCGGGTGAACTTGTACTCGACTGGACCCAGCGAGGCAGGCAGGGTTATTTGGTAAGTGCCGTCCGGGGTTTTAATCAGGCTGTAAGCCGGATTGTGAGGGTTCCATATATTGAAGGAGCCGGCCACAAAAAGGGTGTCGTCCGGCGGGGTGTTGGCAGGCACGCGGGTAATCTTCAGCACCGTTTGGGCGGTGGCGGGGCCAGCTAGCATGGCAAGAATGATTGCCAAGCGCAGAATCCAGATTGCCTTCACTCTTACTACCTCTACCGAATTGTTGCGCCAGTACCCTGCTCCGCCGAATCCATTTTACGCAGCGTGTACACGGCCCTTACGGAATCGATGCCTGGAAGGCCATTGATTTGGAAATCCAGAAAAGAGCCTTTTTTCTGCGGTCCCTTCACGAAATGCCGGTATTCTTCAGCTGACTCGCGCACTACGTACAGAACGCCAGATGCCGGCACTTTCAGGCGGGAGTAGAAACTGCGGCCGTCGCCGGCTGGGCGGCGCGTGTCCTCGGCTACGGCGCTGGTGCCGAGCAAACGGTATTTGGTCTGGTCGCTCCCGGGCAGAGGGCGGTTGCTCAGGCCATCAACAAACACTTCGCGCCGGTTGATGAGCTCCTCCAGGTCCAGCGTTTTGAGCAAGCCCAGGTTTTCCTCGGCCATAATAAGTTGCTGCACTGCTTTGCCGGGCGCCGCCTGTTCGTAATAAACGATTACAGGCTTGTTCAGCTTGATTTTTCCAACAAATACCTCGGGCTGTCCATCATCGTTCAGGCGCCCTTGCGGGCCTCTGGCACCATCGGCTGGTGCGCGGTTTCTGGAAGCAGAATTCCGCGCACTAGAGCGGCTTTGCGCGAGTACGATGGCTGAGTTGGCCACGCAGAGCAAAAGAATGAGCAGTAGGCGCTTTTTCATCTTCTAAGGAAAAGCCAAAAGTAACGATGATAGATTGGCCCTGCAAGGTATTTGGCTTGATGCCCTGGCAGCAACAGTACCATTGGGCTGCCCTATGACTCCTCTTTTTTAGAGCTTTGGTTGGAGCTTAAATACAGAGCGAGCCAAACAGCCATCTAAGACTCAGCCCGAGTGCTATGAAATGAACAATAAAATTTTAGTGTTTTTTTCACAATATTCTGTATATCAGTATATTATTAAAATATCAGCACATACAGCTTGAAGATAATTTGCGGAGAAATTCGATTCATAAGAGATGCTACACCTACTCGAAAACTTTAATGATTTCACCCCCACAACACCCCTCGTAACGATTTTTGAACATGCTTGCTTTATCAAAAATCCCGCTCAAACCAACGTCAACTCCTTGATTATTTAATCGTTAAATTTAACCAAGTTTAACGCTTAGCGGTTTGCATCTTGAGCTATTGCTGTTAGGCTGAGTTTGTCATAGCTTAGCTAAGTCGCACTACATATAAGCTTGAAAAATGGGCCTGTTGCCTACTACGCATTGTCCTGCAAACGATTGCACACAGATTGCCAATGCTGTCCAATTAGGTTCAGACACTCTCCTGTAACAACTGCTTGCTTACACAGCCTTGGGTTTTCAGTAGCCCATGTCTTCCTACCTATAGATGTATTAAAATCAATTAATGCCAACAACCTGCTTAGCAGCCTCGCCGTTACTGCCGCACGCTATGCTCAAATGACTTCAGAACAAGACAAAAATCCCTACAAAACAGGCTTAAATGCTATTGTATAGGTAACTTGCACGCCGTTTCCCATTTTTTTTATTTCTCCCACCACTCACAATTCTCACCAAATCCCGTTTCCCATGAAACACCCTTATCTAGCGAAACTACTGTTTCTGCTATTATTCGCCGGTCTAGGATTCCCCTCGGGGGCCTATGCCCAAACAGGCTCCGTTAGCGGTCGGGTTACCGACAGTAAGAACGAAGGCATCCCAGGTGCAACAGTGCTCATTGAGGGTACCTCATTGGGCAGCTCGTCCAACGTAGATGGCACTTACAGCATTCAGAACGTGCCAGCCGGTGCCCAGACCTTGGTTATCTCGTTTGTGGGCTACAACACCGTTCGCCGTCCGGTGACGGTGGTGGCCGGCCAAAACACCGAAACCTCCGCTGCACTCGTGGAAAACGCTACTCAACTGTCCGAAGCAGTGGTAGTGGGGTACGGCACGCAGCGTCGGCAGGACGTGACCGGGGCCGTGGCCACAGTTGACTCTAGGGAGTTTGTGCAAGGCCAGGTTACTACCCCTGAGCAGCTGATTCAAGGCAAAGTGGCCGGTGTAAGCATCACGACGGGCGGTGGTGCACCAGGTGCCGCCAACGTTATCCGGATTCGCGGTAACTCGTCGCTTAACGCCAACAGCGACCCATTGTATGTAATTGATGGTGTGCCAGTAGACAAAACCACCATCAGTGGTGCTTCGAATCCGCTGTCGCTGATTAACCCCAACGACATTGAGACGTTCACCGTGCTTAAGGATGCCTCGGCTACGGCCATTTATGGCAACCGGGCTTCGGGCTGGGTTATTCTCATCACCACCAAGCGCGGCCTTCAGGGAGAAAAGCTGCGCGTAGAATTAAACTCGCAAACGGGCGTTTCAACAGTGGCGCGTCGCTACGAGACGCTCTCGACCGATGAATTCCGTCGGCAGATTAACCAGTTTGGCTCGCCTTCACAGATTGCTTCATTGGGTACTGCCAACACCAACTGGCAGAATGAGATTTTCCGAACTGCTGCTACTTTCGACAACACGGTGAGCCTCATTGGCAGCGTGGCCAAGGTGCCGTTTCGCGTGTCTTATGGCAACCTGTACCAAGAAGGTATTGTCATCACCAACCAGCTGAAGCGTAACACAGGCTCGGTTAGCCTCACGCCTACGCTTCTGAACGACCGGCTGCGCATCGACATCAACGCTAAAGGTAGCGTTATTGACAACCGTTTCGTTGACTACGGCACCGTGGCAGGGGCTGCGCTTTACGACCCTACTCAGCCCGTGCGTTCCAACGAAGCTCGATTTACGCGATTTGGTGGTTATTCCCAGTTCCTGAACCCCACCACCGGGGCTCCCCTGGGCAATGCCCCTGCCAACCCCGTAGCAGCCCTTAACAACTCGAACAACACCAGCAACGTGAAGCGCCTCATCGGCAACGTGCAGTTCGACTACAAGGTGCATGGCGTTGAAGGCCTGCGTGCCAACCTGAACCTCGGCCTTGACGCATCGCGCGGACGTGGCAACAACGTCATCTCACCGAATGACTTTGGCAACTACGAAGTTTCCCCCGACCCAGGCCTGAGCGGCCGGTTCACCCAGTACGCACAGGATAGAGACATGAAATTGCTGGAAGCCTACTTAGCTTATGGCAAGCAGTTTGGCGGCACAAAGTTCGACGTGCAGGCTGGCCACGCCTACCAGTCGTTTATCAACCAAGGGCCTAACTTCTTGGACTACCGCTCAAACCGGGACACCCTCGTTACCCGCGGCGAAACGCTGAGCTTGCCAGGTTTCTACGACAAGAACGTGCTGATATCCTTTTTCGGCCGTGCCACGATGAACGTACAGGACAAATACCTGGTGACTGCCACCGTGCGTAATGACCAAACCTCGCGTTTCCGCAAAGGTTTCCGCAGCGGTGTATTCCCGGCTCTGGGCTTGGCCTGGCGCGTTAAGAACGAAGAGTTCCTGAAAGACAATAACACGCTATCGGAACTGAAGCTTCGGGCCGGCTACGGCCGCACGGGCCAGCAGGACATTGGCGGTGCTTACGACACGCAACCGCGTTACGTAGTGGGTTCTTCTACTTCGCAGTACCCTTTTGGCAACGGCAATACTATTCCTGGCATTACCTACAGCCCTCAAGGCTACAACTCGGTGCTGACCTGGGAAACCACGAACACCTACAACGCTGGTGTTGACCTCGGCTTCCTGGATAACCGCCTCACGGCCACCCTGGACGTGTACCAGCGCACGGCAAGCGACCTGCTCGCCGAAGTAGACCAGTCGGCTGGTTCTAACCTCACCAACCGCTTGAACGCCAACATTGGCTCGTTGCGCAACCGTGGCGTTGAGCTAGGCTTAAACTATGGCGTTTTCCGCAGCGAGAATCTTACCTGGGATGTGAACCTGAACGGTGCCTACAATGTTAACAAAATCACCGACTTAGGGTCTCAGCAGGAAGGTTTTCCTGGATACAATGTTGGTTCCATTCCTGGTGGCACTGGCAACTTCATTCAAATCAACGCTGTGGGCCAGCCCGTCGGCACGTTCTATGTTCGCCGCCAAGTATATGGCCCCGATGGACGGCCCGTTCAGGGACTGTATGTGAACAGCGAACGCAACGCCGCTAACGCGGATGTTGGTGACTACTACTACAAGCAGCCCGCCCCGCTGGTAACCTTAGGCTTTAGCTCGAACGTGGTTTACGAAAAATTCACTTTTGCCTTTACCTTACGCGGCAACGTAGGCAACTACGTGTACAACGCCAACGCGGCCGGCCTCGGCAACTTTGCCAATGCCCAGGGCTCGACCAACTTTGTTAGCAACCTGAACCCCGACGTGCTCAACACCGGCTTCACGCGCCAGCAGTTGTTCTCGGATTACTACGTACAGAACGCTTCGTTCCTGCGCTGCGAGAACATATCGCTCGGCTACAATGTTGGCAAAGTACTGGGTGCTTCCACGTTGCGCGTGACTGGCAACGTTCAGAATGCCTTTGTGCTTACGAAGTACAAGGGTGTTGACCCTGAAATTGCTTCTGTTGACGCCCTCAGTGGTCAAGCGACTTTTGGTATTGATAACAGTTTTTATCCCCGGGCCCGGACTTATACCCTTGGCCTTGCTCTCGGCTTTTAATTCCCACCGTATATGAAAAATTCTTTATACCGAGGGCTCACGGCCCTCACCCTGAGCACGGCTTTGCTTGGCCTCACCACGTCTTGCATGAAAGACCTGGACCAGACACCCAAGTTTGAGCTCACGCCAGATAAAGTGTACGTCGACCTGAACGGTTACAAGCAGGTGCTTGCCAAACTGTACGGCGGATTTGCCCTCACCGGCCCATCCGGTCCCGGCTCGGGCGACATTCGGGGCATCGACGCAGGTACTTCGGACTACATCCGTCAGTACTGGAGTGCGCAGGAACTGACCACTGATGAGGCGGTAATTGCCTGGAACGACCCGGGTGTGCAAGAGTGGCACAACATGAACTGGGATGCCAACGGCCCCCTGCTCCGTGGTCTCTACAACCGGTCCTATTACGAAATTGCTATCTGCAACGAATTCATTCGCGAGGCAACGGACGATAAGCTCAGCAGCCGCTTGGGCAGTGGTGAGCAGGCGCAGGGCAAGCTGTTTCGGGCTGAAGCGCGCTTTTTGCGGGCAGTGGCTTACTCGCACATCATCGACCTGTTTGGCAACGGTCCTTTTGTGACGGAGAACGATGCCGTAGGTGCGTCGCGCCCCCCCTACTACACCCGCAAGCAGCTCTACGATTACGTGGTGTCTGAATTGCAGGCCATCAGCACCGAGCTGGCGCCGGCCCGCACCAACGAGTATGGCCGTGTCGACCAAGCTGCCGCACACGGCTACTTGGCTCGCATGTACTTGAACGCTGGGGTGTACACGGGAACTCCCGAGTTTGCCAAGGCTGCTGAAGAAGCCAAGAAGGTAATTGATTCGGGCTACTCGCTGTCGACAACTGCCAGTGCCGCTTCTTCGGCTTATGGTCGCAACTTCTTAGCTGACAACAACCTGCCCCCCGCCGCCAATGAAATCATTTGGCCGGTAATTTTCGACATCACGCGCGTTCAGAGCTTCGGTGGCACCACTTTCCTCGTCAACGGCGCTACCAGCGGTGCCGACGGCGCGTGGCAGCGCTACGTGGGCCAATCTACCGGTTGGGGTGGCTTGCGCACCACCAGTGCTTTAGTTGAGAAGTTTTTCTTGGCAGGCGGTGATACGGTTCGTGACACCCGCGGCCGGTTCTGGGCTCCTGGCCAGACCCTTGCTATCAGCGACCTCAGCCAGTTCACACAAGGACTGGGCGTGATTAAGTACCGCAACATCACTTCGAACGGTACGGGCTTGGGCGGTTCGCTGAACTTCTCCGGAGTTGACTTTCCGATGCTGCGCTTGTCCGACATGATGTTGATTTATGCCGAAGCAGCTGCCCGCGGCAACGCCGACCGCGCTATCGCGCTGGGCTATGTGAACCAGATTCGGGCCCGGGCTTTCCGGAACGCGGCAGGCAGCGCCATCACCAATGCGCAGATGACCCCGGAGTTCATTCTCGACGAGCGCGCTCGGGAGTTGCATTGGGAGGCTACGCGTCGCACCGACCTTATCCGCTACAACCGCTTTGTAGAAGCAACCTACCTCTGGCCTTGGAAGGGCGGGGTGGCTGCAGGGCGCGCAGTGGAACCTTTCCGGACGATTTTCCCAATTCCGTCGTCTGACCTCACGGCTAATTCCAACCTTCGGCAGAACCCGGGGTACTAAAATACCTTAGCAGGATGGGCCGTACGCCACGGCCCATCCTCATTTGCCTTTAAATCATACATTTCAAGAACTACATCTTTCACCCGTTTGTATGCTTGTATCAACCTATCGTAAATCTGCCTGGGTTGCTACTGGCCTCGTTCACCCGCAGGCCGCAACGCCGCGAGTGTAACAGCATGGAATGAGAAGTAAGAATTTTCTTGTAATCACTAATCAAAACGAATCATGAAGAACTGGCTTACCCAAGTGGTAGCAGGCTTGTTGGCAGTGACTACCCTTGCATCTTGCGAAAAAGATGAGGACAAGGTCACGATTGCGCCCTCCAATGCCATTACCCTCAGCACCTCGACAAGCACCGTTGTGCTAACCCAAGCAAACAGCGCTCAAAACGCCGCGGCTTTTACGTGGACGCCCGTGAGTTCATTTGCCATTAGTGGCACCGACCGCCCCACAGCCCCAGCCGTTACCTATCGGCTTCAAGTAGCCAAGTCGGCCACTGGTTTCGGCTACCCTTTCAACATTGAAGCAGGCACAGGCTCCACCAAATCAGTAACAGTTGGAGAGCTCAATTCGGGCCTCATCAATCTGGGCATAACCCCCGGTGTTGCAACCTCGGTATTTGTGCGTGTGGCCGCCGTAGTAGGCACTGATGCGCAAACTTTCGTGTCGGCCCCGGTACCAATGACTGTAACGGCTTACACAGTGTGCTTGCCCCCTAATGCTGATGTATGGTCCATCATTGGGACCGCAGGCGTCGATTGGAACACGGATGTGCCTCTGACTTACAACTGCGATACCAGAACTTATGACTTGACTCGCACGCTGAATGCTGGCGAATTCAAGTTTCGCAAAAACGCGCAATGGAATGTAAACAACGTAGCCACTAACTACGGTGCTAATGCTCGTAACAGCGGTGGGACAGGTACTCTTGTTCTCGATGGTCCTAACATTGTGATACCAACGACCGGCATGTATACTCTTAAGTTTAATCTTAATAACTTAACTTATACTTTGCAATAAGCTGGCTTCAATACCAGCAATTGAGAAGAATTAAAAAAGGCCCCCATCCATTGAACAGGATGGGGGCCTTTTTTAATAAGTGGCTTGTGGAGAAAGCAATTACTACACCTAAGTTAGTCACCACATTGGGCTTGTATACAATTCCTCTTCCTTGGGTACTCAACGTATAGCTCGGCTCAAAAGGAAAGGTCCCGCATCGTAAGTGATGCGGGACCTTTCCTTTTGAGCCGAGCTATACGTTTTACAGCAGCACCACTTTACGAGTGGCTACTTTGTCGCCAACCTGCACGCGCACGAGGTACGTGCCGGCCGCTACCTCGGCAGTAGTCACGGTTTTACTTTTCACGCCGGCCGACTCCAGACCAGACGAGAGCACTTGTACCTGACGGCCTACCAAGTCAGTCAGCACGATGTTTACTTTTTCGGAGCGGTTGCCCACGTTATAGGCCACCGTGGCGGTGCCATTGGCGGGGTTTGGATACACGCCCATGGCGATAGCTGCTTCGTTGGCGGCACGGGTGCTGGCCGCTACTGTGGCCAGCGTGATGGCGGCTGATTGCGTGCCAGCAATGGTAGCAAAATCGACCGTGTTAGCGTTGGCTGGGTTGCCGCTGTTGGTAGTAAGCGGAGTAGTTGTCTGCGGAATAAAGTCGGAAGACAAATAATCGCCACCACGGTTGTTTTGAAGCACGAAGATGTTAACAACAGGGCCGTTGGTGGTCAGGCCCATTTCACGGCGGTCAAACTCAATTTCCCAACCATAGGAGCCAGCCTCGCCGTATCCAGCATCGGTGGCTGTGGCGCGGTAGCCAGGGTTGCTGGTTACCTTGCCGTCAGTGGAATTGCGGTAAGCCATGCGAGCATTAGCCAAAGCCGCGAACGGAGCGGCTGTGCCTGTTGCGGCCAGCGTAAGGGCCGTGCCTGTGTTTGCCAACGGGCCAGCTGTGGTGGTGAGCACCCGGTCGAATGCTACGGTTGCCGACGTGTACGAAATGGCATCTACCTGGAACTGGTTAGCAGTACCGTTGCCTTTTATGGCCACAGCCAAGTCGGGCGCTAGGTCCATTTTGGCCTCCATGCCTGAAAACGAAGTACCAATGCTTGCCGCAGGTTTAGGCAGTGCAGTTGGAGAGGCGGAGGCGCCATCTACGCCGGGGCGGTCGATGTAAAGTTGCAGCGCATTAATGTCAGAGTCTGTAGCGCTCCTAATCTCGTTTTGAACGGTACCAGCAATGAAGAAGTATAGCTTGTCAGCAGTGTTGGCAGCGTAAACGCTCAGCAAGCCCCAATCTCCAAAACCACGGGGGTTGGTGTATTTGCCCACCAGCACGTATCGGCCGGTGGTAGCCGTTCCGATTTCATTCGCGTTTAGCACGCCGTCAACGGTTATTTGAGCCTGCGCATTGAGAGTTCCAATAGCCATAGCACCGGCTGCTGCAAGAGTAAACAGTTTTTTCATGACAGTTTTTACTGTAAAGGGTGGGAATAAAAAATACTGTTGTGCTTTCTACCAAACTTTTGAGGGGCCGGTAACAAGCTTGGTAAATATACTTAAATAAGCAATAAAATTCATACTTAAGTACCACACCGCAAATGAATAAGCGAATGTTCCCTTCTCTGCTTGCATTTATTACGTAAGCACGGTTCTCGCGCTAGTTGCTACTTTCGCCATCCCCTCTAACACAACCTGTTTGATATGATTCTAATTGCCGACGGTGGCTCCACCAAATGCAGCTGGTGCCTGCTCGATGACACCCAAAACCGGGTATACTTTAATACGGAAGGCTACAACCCTGACTTTGTGGATACTGCAGCCATTACGGCTTCGCTTAGCAAAAACCTGCCCGACACCTTGCAGCGGGAAGAAGTCAAAGAAGTTCACTTCTACGGTGCAGGTGTTTCTTCGCCCCAAAAAGCGGAAGTAATTGCCGCCGCACTGCGTGAGCTGTTTCCCAATTCTACTGCTACCGTCACCGAAGATTTGTTAGCCGCGGCCCGCGCCCTGCTGGGCCGCAAGCCCGGCTTTGCCGCCATCTTGGGTACGGGAACGAACTCCTGCATTTACGACGGTGAAAAAATCACTTACAATGTCGATTCGCTGGGTTACTTCCTGGGCGATGAAGGCTCGGGGTCGTACTTCGGCAAGCGGCTGCTGCGCGACTACCTCCGCGGCCTCCTCCCCGATGGCCTGCAGGAATCCTTTAAGGAAACCTACAAGCTCGGCTCCCGCAACGACATTCTGGACCGGCTCTACAACCAGCCGCTGCCCAACCGCTTCCTGGCCAGCTTCGCCAAATTCACCTACGACCACAACAACGTGAGCTACTGCCGCGAAATCGTGCTCGAAGGCTTCGAAACGTTCTTTAAGAACCTGGTGGTGCACTACCCCAGCTACCAGGACTACTCTTTCAACTGCGTGGGCTCGGTAGGCTATAATTTCCGCGACGTACTGACCCAAGTGGCCCGCGGGCACGGCATGGAAGTGGGCAAAATCATCCGCTCCCCCATCGACGACTTGGTGGGGTACCACGAAGAAGGCCGCTAACCAACCGGCCACAAAAAAGCCCGCCTGATACACAGGCGGGCTTTTTTATGGCCGGTGGTCGGCTTCGAGTTCTTTATTCTACTACCAGGCGCAGCACCTGCTGGCGGCTATCGGCGCGAAGATGCACCAAGTACACACCCGGCGCGAGCTTGCCCAGCGGCAGCTCTTGGCTGCGTGAGCCGGCGGCTTGCTTCACGGCAGGCAGCGTGAGCACCGTTTGGCCCAGCACGTTGCGCACCGACAACTGCACGGTACCGGCCACGGGCAATTCGTAGCGTACGGTGGTGCTGTTGCTGGCCGGGTTGGGCGCAGCACTGAGGCGGAAGGTATTTTGCTGCTGGCTGCCGCGCGTAGCCAGGGCAACGCGGCGAATGCGCGTGTTGGTGTAAACTGCGTAATCGCCGGCATTCAGCGTCAGCAAGGCGTTGGGGTTAGCCACCGTGATGCTGTCGCCGGTGAGGTAGTTGTACCACTTGCCGGCTTGCTGAAACTGCGGGTTAATCTGGTCACCAAAGACGCCGAAATTGCCTACTATCGTCACGTTGAGTGTGGGGCTGGTGAGGTGCATCGACTTCGACTGACCGCCCAGCTGGTAGGTGAAGGCGGCATTGTTGTAGCCGGGGAGCTTGCGCAGGGCGATGAGGTTGGTATAGGTATCGCGCACACGGCGGCGGTTGGCGTCCTGTAGGTAAGGAATCCACAGAATGGGCTTGGCGCCGGTGCGGCCGTTCAGGTTGATGTCGATGTCGTAGCCAAACTCGCCAAACTGCCATATCAGCTTGGGGCCGGGAATGGGCAGGAAGAAAGCTGCGCTCATCTCCATACGGGACAGGGCCGTGGGCAGATTGCGGACGTTGTAGCCCGAGGTGTTGGACAAGCCAGCGGTGAGCGCTTCGTATACAAGTCGTGGCTCGTCGTGGCTTTCCATGTAGGAAATCAGGTTGGGCTGCTGCCAACCGCGGTCCACGTGGTAAGCACCCGCGAAATTGGAGCTGCCGGTAGCGCCCTTGATGGCATTTGCGTAGGCGCCGTGCATGTTGCCCCAAAGCATCATGCCGGCGTTGGACAGCACCAGTTCTTCGCTGTTTTCGGCAAAGTGCTCCAGCATGACGTAAGTACCGGAGCGCGTGTTTTGCATGTGGGTATTGTAGTCGTTCCAGATGTTGATACGCGACTGGTCGTAGCGACCCCAGGCACCCACGTCGTTGCCGGTGTTCACTTGGGTGAAGCCCTTGCTCAGGTCGAAGCGGTAGCCGTCGACGCGAAACTCATTCACCCAGAAATCCATCACCTTCTTGCTGAAAGCGCGTGTGAAGGGACTTTCATGGTTCATGTCGTAGCCGACGTTGAAGGGGTGACGGGCCACACGGTTAAACCAGGGGTTATCGGCCGTGGGTTCGCCGCCGTTGGAGTACATCTGCACCATGGGGCTTTGGCCGAAGGAGTGGTTCAGCACCATGTCGATGACCACGGCGATGCCGCGGCGGTGGGCTTCGTCGATGAAGGCTTTGAAGGCATTCTTGGTGCCGTAGTATTTGTCCACGGCAAAGTAGAAGCTGGGGTTGTAGCCCCAGCTGTCGTTGCCCTCAAACTCGTTCACCGGCATTAGCTCGATGCAGTTGATGCCCAGGCGCTGGATGTAGTTGAGGGTGTCGCGAAGGGTTTGAAAGTCGTGGCGCTCGATGAAGTCGCGCAGGTGCAGCTCATAAATCACGAGGTCAGCTTTGGCTGGGCGCGTGAAGTTGTTAGTCTGCCACTGATAGGCCGTCTGGTTGGTTTGGAACGTTGACATGATGCCCGTCTGGCCAGCCGGATAGGTCAGGCCGGGGTAGGTGACGGCGGGAATGAACCGGTCGTTGTTGGGGTCCAGCACCTTTTCCGTGAAGGGGTCGGCCACGCGGATGGTGCCGTCAATCAGGTACTGATAGGCGTATTCCTGGCCGGGCGTGAGGCCATTGAGCTGCACCCACCACATGTTGTTATCAGGGGTTTTGTTCATGAAACCCGAGGCATCGGCCTGGAAGTTGTTGAACTGGCCCACGGCGTACACAAACTGCTTGTTTGGGGCAGTGAGGGCCAGAATAACCGAGGTGCCGCCGGGCAGGTAGGTAATGCCTTCCTGTGCCCCAGCGGGCAAAGCCGCCACCGTGACGGTGGGGCGCACAATGAGAATAACTGAGTCGGACACGGCCGTGGCACCAGTGCCGGCCGTCAGCTTCAGCACATTGCGGCCAGCCAAAGTAGGCGTAGCGCTGCCGCTGATGGTGGTGGCGTTAGTGGCCTGCGCAATTTGGGTGCCGTTTAGGGTCAGGACCAGGTTGGCAGCTTGTGCACTCTCGCCCGCCACGGGCAGGGCCACGTTCGGGGCCACAAACTGCGGGTTGGTCGAGCGGGCGGGGTTGGTGATGCGCACGGCCGCACCGCCCTGGTACACGTCGATGAAAATATCGCCGCCATCAGTGGCACGGCCGACTATCGAACCATCGGCATTCTTGAAAATCATGCCCAGCCGCAGTATCGTTTCGTTGGCGGGCACCGGGTAAAAGGTGCGGGGCGTGAAAGTGATGCGGTAAAGGTTGGGGTTGGTCGCGTCGCGCGTCATTAGCGCAGCGGGGTCGGCTTGGTTAAAAGTAGGGCTCTTCACGTTGCGCCACGTGGTGTTGTTGGCACTCAGGTTGGTCACGGTACCGGTCCAGATGTAGACCGGGCCAGTAAAGTCTCTCAGGGCGGAGTTGCCCTGGCTGGCGTCGAAAGTGATGGTTACCGGTGTGGTTTCGGAGAAGAACACCGGTTGGGTTGTGACCACTTGCGCCTGGGTCGTCCAGGCCAGCAGCGTTAGCAGCAGGCCTGTTAAGCGTCGAAATGTTTGCATTGAAAATGGGTTGGTGGGAGTGAATGGTGGGAACGTGTAGCACCGGCGGGTGGGAACGCCACTGGCTCTACGGGAAAGCAAGCTGCAAGATACTGTCTGCTCGCCGCCAGCAGTTGGGTTGCGCCGTACCTTTGCTGCCCATTTGTGCTCTCATAATGCCTTCTTCCCGCTTTATTTTGGTGCTGCGGCAGTGGTATTTAGCGGCGGCAGCAACTCTTTTTTTTCTACCGGGCGCGCCCATTCGCAGCGCTGCCCAAGCCTTGCCCTCTCCCGACTCCGTGGCCGCGCAAGTACCTGCGTCTCAGGCCGCGGCGGTGCCTCCCGATTCGGTGGCACAGCGCCAGCGCCGACTGCGCCTGCTGGTGGGCGGCTCGGCCGTCGGCTACGGCATTATCTACACAGGGCTCACCACCTCGTGGTACACCGGCGAGCGGGCGTCCATGCGCTGGTTCAACGACTGGCCCGAGTGGAAGCAGCTCGACAAGGCCGGCCACTTCTGGGGAGCTTTCCAAATCAGCCGCGGCGCCGTCGATATGCTCCGGTGGGCGGGCCTGAGCGAAAAGAAATCCATTTGGTACGGCTCCTTTGTGGGGTTTGCCATCCAAAGCCCTCTGGAGCTGCTCGATGCGCGTGACCCCGCTTATGGCGCCTCGGCCACCGACCTGGCGGCTAATTTCCTGGGCTCGGCGGCGCTGCTGGCCCAGCAGCTGGCTTGGCACGACGTGCGCATCATGCCCAAGTGGTCCTTTCACCTCACGCCCTACGCCCGGCAGCGCCCCAACGTGCTGGGTCGCAGCGTGCCCGAACGCTGGCTCAAAGACTACAACGGCCAGACCTACTGGCTGTGCACCGACGTGGGCGCGTTTCTCAAGCCCGGCAACCGCTGGCCCCGCTGGCTGCAGCCGGCCATTGGCTACAGCGGGCAGGAAATGGTGTACAACGACGACGCTGCCAACCGGGCGCTGGGCCTGAACTCCTACCGCCAGTATTTTTTGTCGCTGGATGTGGATTTGCGGCGCATTCCTACCCGGAGCCCGCTCCTGAAAAAGGTGTTTTATACCCTTAGCATCTTCCACTTGCCCGCGCCGGCGCTGCAATACAATGGGCGCAACGGTTTTCGATTTCACGGGCTCTATATGTAGAGCGCAGGGCGGCCGAAAATCAGGGTAAACCCGCCGCCCCCTGCTGAACCGTACTTTTGCAGAACCCACGCGGCCAGAAACGCTGTTTCTGACGTAAGAAAAACAGCGCTAGCCAGCGACAATCCGTGATATTATGAACGTAGGAGATAGAGTACGCCTGCTCACCGGCACCGAAGAAGGAATTGTTACCCGCCTGCTCGACAGCGAGTTGGTGGAAGTAGCCATCGACAATGATTTTACCATTCCCGTGCTGCGCCGCGAAGTAGTGGTGGTGGCCCAGGAAGAAGGCAACAACTTCGACCGCACGGCGCCAGACTACCGCGTGGGCCAGGTGCCCGGCAAAAACGCAAACGCCAGCAAAAAAGACCGCAGCCAGCGGCCCTCCCAGCCAGCGGCCACCAAGTCTGCTCAGCCCTCGCTGCAGGAGGCCCTGGCCGCCGTAGCCTCCAAGGGTGCGGGAGTGGCCAAAGTGGGAGGCACCGCAGCTCCCGCAGGCAAGCAAGCCGCGGCGGCCAAGGGGCTGTTTCTGGCCCTGGTGCACCAGTCGCCCGAGCTGCTGGCCGTCACGCTCATCAACAACACCGAGGCCGACGTGCTCTACACCTACGGCGAGGAAACCAGCGACCGGCCCTACCGCGCCCTGGCCGCCGACAAGCTCGGCCCCAAGGCCAGCACCAAGCCCCTGTCCTTCCTGCACATGAAGGATTTTGAGACCTGGCCCGCCGTGATTTTCCAGCTCCTTCCCCACCGCCACAACGGTGAGGCGGCCTACGAGCTGCTCACCAAGCGCCAAGGCTTCAAGGCCAGCACCTTCTACTCCAGCATTCGCCCGGCGCCGGTTATCCAAAAGGATGCTTACTTGTTTCAGCTGGATGAGAAAGCCGCCGCGGCTATCGCGCCCGAGCAGCTGACGCAGGAAGCCCCCGCCCCAGTTGCCGCTCCCGCCAAGCCCGCTGGTGTTGATGCTGCGGCTTTAAAAGCCCAACTGACCGGTGATGCTCCGGCCAAGCCCGCCGCAGTGGTTGCGGCCGCCGCTCCGGCTCCCGCCGCGCCCGTAGTAGCTCCGTCCCACGAGTTCGACCTGCACCTGGAGGCCCTGCGCTCCGACAACACCGAAGAGCTGTCGAACACGGCCATCCTGCGCATTCAGCTCGATGCGTTTGAGGACGCGTTGAGCCGCGCGTTGGCTACCAATATGCACGAAATCGTGTTCATTCACGGCATGGGCAATGGGGTGCTTCGCAAGGAAATACATCGCCAGCTCAGCCGGAATAAGGACATCAAGTTCTTCGAGGACGCCCGCAAGGAGAAGTTTGGCTTCGGCGCCACGCTGGTGCGGCTGAAATAACTTCTTGGGGCATGGCCCTGGCGTAAATAGCAGAAACAGCGTCATGCCGAGCGTAGCCGAGGCATCTTGCGTGTTGTAGTGAACCCACTGATTGGGAATACTGCTGCACGCGAGATGCCTCGGCTGCGCTCGGCATGACGTTCTTGTGTCTTGGCTTTATAATCCTTATTCACTTCATCTTTCATGCGCCTGCCCTTACTGCTCGCTTCTTTATTCCTCAGCTTTGCGACCCTAGCGCAGCAACCGCTGCCCATCCCGCGCAACCTCCAGGCTACTTTCACCAAAGGCACCCGCGCCGAGAGCGGTCTGCCAGGCCCCAACTACTGGCAGAACACCGCCGACTACAACCTCACCGTCAGCTTCGACCCGACTACCCGGCTTGTGGCCGGCACCGCGGCCATCACCTACCAGAACAACAGCCCCGATTCGCTGCGCCAAATCTGGTTCAAGCTCTACACCAACATCTACCAAAAGGGCGCGCCGCGCACTCGCAATTTCTCTCCCGAAGACGTGGGCGAGGGCATGACCATTTCGGCCCTGACCATCAACGGGGAAGTATTCGATGTAAAGAAGCTGGCCATTCAAGCCACCAACATGACGGTGCCGCTGCGTCGGGCACTCGGCTCGCGGCAGGCCGCCAATGTGCAGGTAACCTACGCCTACACACTCAACAAAGGCTCGCACCAGCGCACCGGCGAGGTGGAGCCGGGGGCGGCGTTCGTGGCCTATTTCTTTCCGCGCATTGCCGTGTACGACGACATCGATGGCTGGAACAAGCAGCCCTACACTGGCGACCAGGAGTTCTACAACGACTTCTGCAACTTCAAGGCGGCCATCACCGTGCCCAAGGATTTTGTGGTGTGGGCCACCGGCGACCTCAAAAACGCCAGCCAAGTGCTTACCAAGAAATACGCCAAGCGCCTGCAGGATGCCGAGCGCAAGGATGCCGTAGCCGCCATCATTTCAGCCGAAGATGCCAAGCGTCGCGACATCACCGCGCCCAATGCTCAAAACACCTGGCGTTTTGAGGCGCAAAACGTTACGGACTTCGTTTTCGCCACGGCCGACCACTACGTGTGGCAATCAACGAGCCTCGTGGTAGACCCCGCCACCAAGCGCCGCACCCGCGTCGATGCCGTGTACAAGCCCGAGCACAAAGACTACGAGGAAGTCATTCACTTCGCCCGCAAAACGGTGGAAGCCATGAGCTACACCTTCCCCAAATGGCCCTTCCCCTACGCCCACGAAACCGTGTTCGACGGCCTCGACCAGATGGAGTACCCCATGATGGTGAACGACAACCCCACCGAGACACGCAAAGACGCCATTGAGCTGACCGACCACGAAATCTTCCACACGATGTTCCCCTTCTACATGGGCATCAACGAAACGAAGTACGGCTGGATGGACGAGGGCTGGGCTACCATCGGCGAGTGGCTGATTTCGCCGATAATCGACCCCACCATAGTAGACGACTACGGTGTGGCCCGCTACGCTGCCAGCGCCGCCACGGAGAGCGACGCGCCCATCGTCACGCTCAGCACCCAGCAGAGCGGCATACCGTTTTTCCTGAACTCCTACCCTAAGCCCGCCATGGGCTACCTCTACGTGAAGGATTTGCTCGGCGACGAGCTGTTTACCAAGGCGCTGCACACCTATATCCGCAACTGGAACGGCAAGCACCCCATGCCCTACGACTTCTTCAACAGCATGAATGCCGGAGCCGACCGCAACCTCAACTGGTTTTGGCAGCGCTGGTTTTTCGATGCTGGCTACCCGGACCTGGCCATTGCCAACGTGAACAAAACCGGCGCCGGCTACGACATCGTGGTGCAAGCCAAAGGCAGCAAGCCCGTCCCCGTCGACCTAACGGTGACCTTCGCTGACAATTCAACCCAGAAAATTCATCGCACCATTGCCGTGTGGGAAACGGGCGCTACGTCGGTCACCGTGCCCGTGTCCACCAAGCAACCAGTGAAGCTTGTGATGCTTGGCAGCACACTGGTGTCGGATAGTTACCCGCAGGATAATGTGTGGGAGGGGAAGTGATTATTTGACTAGAGCCAACAGTGTCTTTATGGAGCAACTTCAAACACTGGGTATTCTTATAAAAGAGGTATGTGTCCCGCTTGCAGTGGTGATTGGAATACTTTCTACTTCTATTGGAATTTGGCTTTCTCTTAAAGAGTATCGAATAAAAGCCTCCTCAGAAACAAGGCTAAACAAAGCTGCTGGAGTGGAAGCAGATATCAACCTCCTAAAATTGTTTAGTGAACTCATGGGAATCGCCCATGCCAGGGGCACGTACTAAGTTTCTGAAAAAGCAATTGAAATGCTAATGCAACCAGATACAATGCGCTGCTTAATTGCATCTGGCAACAATTTAAATTTCGTTGATTTGCTTTCGCAAGCAGTTATATCTATTCCTGTTGGTGTTGCATCGCAAGATGCCGCTATTGCGGCTATAGCAACTCTGGGGAAACGACACGATGTGCTTTTGCAAGCCTCTATCCAAGGCCTAGAAAGTCTCAGTAAATTCAAAAAAGAAGTGACCGATAATTATCTTGAAGATTTAAGAGAACTTTTACGCATCAGAAACAGTCAGCCCTAAACGCTGAGTACCTTTGCATGCAGTGATGGGTCGCCCCACCGCGGCGCTTTCGGGCGACGAGGAAAGTCCGGGCAACGCAGAGCACCCTGCTTCCTAACGGGAAGGACTGGCGCGCATAATGCAAACCAGGACAGCCAGTGCCACAGAAAACTACCGCCTACGTCGCCTTCGGGCGGCCGGTAAGGGTGAAAAGGTGCGGTAAGAGCGCACCAGCGGGCGGGTGACCGTCCCGGCTGGGTAAACCTCAGGGGTTGAAAGACCAAATAAGCTGGTACGCCGGCGCAGCTTCGGCTGCATCGGCACCGGGCGGCTCGTCCGGCGCCAGCGGGTAGGTTGATGGAGCCTTTCCGCGAGGACTGGCCTAGATAAATGGTGGGGACGTGCCCTCGGGCGCGCACAAAACCCGGCTTATAGACCCATCACCACAATAAAAAACGGCCGCCCTTGCAAGGGCGGCCGTTTTTTATTGTGGTCTTCCGACTGTTCTATTTTTTATTCGTCGCCCGCACAGCCTTCACTTCAGCGCTACTCACAGCGCTGGCCTTGTTGCCAAAGCTGTTGCGCACATAAGTCAGCACGTCGGCAATCTGCTGGTCGGTGAGGTAGTCGAAAGCGGGCATTACGTTAGCGTACTGTTCGCCATCGATTTCGACACCTTGCATACCATTGAGCAGCACTTTTACCAAGCGGGGTTTTTCGCCCAGCACCCAAGAAGTTTGGTTGAGGGGAGCGTTCATGCGGTCTACTCCCCCGCCATCGGCTTGGTGGCAGGTGAGGCAGTATTGGCTGTAGACCGCTTTGCCGGGAGCCAGCGCGGCGGGTGACAGCGCCGCCGCGGGCTTGGCCGCTGCCGAGGCTTTAGCCGGGGTGGTTGATTTGGCTTTGGGCGCGGGTTTCTTTTGGGCAGCGGCCGGCTCGATAAACCAAGCCAGGGCCCCCAAGAGGATGAGAAACTGCTTCATTAAAACTGGTTACTTCTTAGCGTAGACAATGCGATAAATCGTGCCTTTCTTGTCATCAGACACGTAGAGCGAGCCATCGGTGCCCTGGGCCAGGCCGCAGGGCTTGTGGTCGGGGCGGCCAGCGGCGGCCTTCTCAGGCGAGCCCGCAAAGTTGTCGGCAAACACCTCGTAGTCACCAAAAGGCTTGCCATCCTTGAACGGCTGAAACACTACATAGTAACCCTTTTGCGGCTCGGGGGCGCGGTTCCAGGAGCCGTGGAAGGCGATGAACGCGCCGTTGCGGTACTTCTCGGGGAACATGGTGCCCGTGTAGAACAGCAGCGCGTTGGGAGCGGTGTGGGCCGGGTAGGCAGCGGCGGGCTCCAGGTAGTTGCCCGTTGCTTCTTTCTTGCCATCGCCGCCGTACTCGGGGTTCTGCATTTTCTTGCGCTGCGCGGGGTCGTAGTAGAGGTAGGGCCAGCCGGCGTTGTCGCCTTTTTTGAGGGCGTACATGCACTCGGCGGGCAGCTCGGCCGACTGCTTGGTGGTGAACAGCTCGGGCCAATTATCGCTGAGTTGGTCGCGGCCGTGCTGCATCACAAACAGCTGATTGGCCTGGGCGTTCCAGTCGAGGCCAACTACGTTGCGCAGGCCGGTGGCGTAACGTGTGCCGTTAGCGTAGCGCTGGTTTAGCTTGTCGGCCCGGAACTGCCAGATGCCGCCGGCCGAATCCAGAATGGGGCAGTCGGGTCTGCCCTTGGAGCCTTTCTGGCGGTCGTTCACTTGACAGGCATTGGCGTAGGCGCCGATGTTAACGTAGATGTTGCCCTCTTTGTCCAAGGTAATGGACTTGCTCTCATGCTGGCGACGGTTGATAAGGCCCGACACGATTTTTTCGGACTGCGCCGGATTCGCCACCTCGCCCTTGCTGTTGAGCTTGTAGCGGTACACGTCTTCATCGGAGGACGCGTACAGGTAATCCGCAGTGCTGTAGATGCCCGTGCCGCCGTAGCTGCCGATTGCCCCCGCTACTTCGGCTTTGCCGTTGGCGGTGGGGCGCAGCATCAGGATGCCTTTGCCGGCGGCGTTGGGCCGGTTCAGCTTCACGTAAATCAGGCCCTGGGGCGTCACGGTGATGTGCCGGGCGCGGCCGCCGGTTTCGGCAGCCACCAGCGCGCCAAAGCCAGCGGGCAGCTTCAGCCCGGCGTTGTCGGCATCGGCCACCACTTTGTCTTCAGCTTTGAGAGCCAGCAAGGTTATGCTTCCGGCCAGGGCCGTTGACAGAAGCAAGTATCGAGAGAGGGTACTTTTCATGTAGTAAGTCGAATCAGCTAAATTTTTTACTGGGACAAGCGTAGCCGCGCGATGGTTTTCAGAAAGAGCCGAAACAAGGCTTTACCCATGGCCATGGCCGGCGCTTTAGCGAAGATAGAAGCCTCCGGAAAGGATTATTCCCGTGCAGGGCTCAATACGGCTAAAGCGTAATTGCCGCCACGTTTTGCGTTCGCGAATTGCGAGAAACCGCTACGGTCGCGTTGCTTTTCGTTACTTTCGGCCTCGACTCACCAAGCCCGTTTCCATGCCCCGCATCCTCATTATCGACGACGAACGTGCCATCCGGCACACGCTCAAAGAAATACTTGAGTTTGAAAACTACACCGTCGACCAGGCCGAAGACGGCCCGGCCGGCCTCGACATGCTCATTCAGCAGAAATACGACGTAGTACTCTGCGACATCAAAATGCCGAAAATGGACGGCCTCGAAGTCCTGACCCGCGCCCAGGCTATGGGCACCGACGCCGCGTTCATCATGGTATCGGCCCACGGCAGCATCGACACCGCCGTGGAAGCCACCAAAAAAGGCGCCTACGACTTCCTCTCCAAGCCGCCAGACCTCAATCGCCTGCTGGTAACCGTGCGCAACGCCCTCGACCGCACCAAGCTGGTGACCGAAACCAAAACGCTCAAAAAGAAGCTATCCGTAGCCAAAGGCTCCGAGATGGTGGGCGCATCGTCGGCACTAGGTGCCGTACGCAAGGCCATAGAAAAGGTGGCCCCTACCGACGCCCGCGTACTCATCACCGGTCCCAACGGTGCCGGTAAGGAGATGGTGGCCCGCCAGCTGCACGAGCTCAGCCAGCGCGCCCAGGGCCCCATGGTGGAAGTAAACTGCGCCGCCATCCCCTCGGAGCTGATTGAGAGTGAGCTTTTCGGGCATGAAAAAGGCTCGTTCACCTCTGCCGTGAAGCAGCGCATCGGCAAGTTCGAGCAAGCCGACGGCGGCACGCTCTTCCTCGACGAAATCGGCGACATGAGCCTTTCGGCCCAAGCCAAAGTGCTGCGCGCGCTTCAGGAAAGCAAAATCACCCGCGTGGGCGGCGAAAAAGAGATTTCGGTGAATGTGCGCGTGCTCGCCGCTACCAACAAAGACCTGATGCAGGAAATCGCCGACAAGAATTTCCGCGAAGACCTCTACCACCGCCTCTCGGTTATTCTGATTCAGGTGCCGCCCCTCAACGACCGCCGCGAAGACATCCCCGACCTGATTCAGAAGTTCCTCAACGACATCGCCGCCGACTACGGCAACAAACCCAAGAAGATAGATGCGGTGGCCTTACAGTACCTCAAAGGGCTGGACTGGCGCGGCAATATCCGCGAGTTGCGCAACGTGGTGGAGCGCTTGGTGATAATGAGCGACGACACCATTTCGGAAGGCGACGCGAAGGCGTTTGCGGGGAAGTAATTCATCCTGTCATTGCGAGCGGAGCGAAGCAATCCGTCCTGCTCTCAGCGACCAACCTAATAATGTGACAAAGCCCTACCGGGTACAACCCCGGCACTGCGCAGTGCCGGGGTTGTACCCGGTAGGGCTTGTCGCTTAAGAAAATGTCTGGTTTTTACAAGACGGATTGCTTCGCTGTGCTCGCAATGACAGCTCGTTAGCTACACCAGCTGATTACACCCGCGCACATCCGAATTATCCATGCGCCCCAGCACCTCGAACCCACCATCTGGGTGCATGCGGGCCAGGTCTTTGGTTTCGATGAAAGCGCAGGAATCGACGTTGGCCAAGTCGATGACGTTGATGGCACCATCGGGCCGGTAATCTGCCACGGAGAAGGGGTCGGAGGGCTCGCGCAGGAGCACGCGCAGCGGGGCGGGGCAATGGAATCGGCCATCGCCCAGGGAATAGGCCTGGCTGAGCAGCTCCGTCATGCCATACTCGGAGTGAATGCCGGCTGGCCCAAAGGCTAGCTGTAATTCCTGATGCAGCTCCTCGCGAATCATTTCGCGGCGGCGGCCCTTCATGCCACCGGTTTCGAGCACGGTGAGGCCCTGCAGCTCGGGCGCGGGCCCAGTGGCGGCCGCGAAGTCCAGCAGGGCATAGCTCACGCCAATGAGCATCACGCGGCGGTTTGGCTCTTGCTTGGCTCGGCGCAGGGCTGCGCGCAGCGCGGCGTGGTCGTGCAAGAAAAAAGCTGGCTGCGTCTGGCCCGATTGCTGGGCAAAATAGTCGACCATGGCCACCAACGACGACTGCCCCTGCTCCAGGTACGAGGGCAGCAGGGCTAAAAACGTCCAGCCAGTGAGCGGCCCGTAGGAGTGCTCAAAAATGCGGGCCGCGTTTTCGCGGTACAGCGCCGGGTCGCGCACCAGGTGGCGGCTGCGCTGCTGCAGCGTGGTTCCACTGCTGAGAAACTCCTCCTCCGGCGCCCACTCCGGCGGCTCGGTGCGTACCTCGTGGGACTTGAAAAACTCTATGGGCAGAAACGGAATATCGACCAAGCGGGACACGGTAGGAATACTGCCCAACTGGGTGCGGCCCTGTCGGGTACGACCTAGCGTGGCCAGGTACTCGGCGTAGGGCGGACAATGAATTGCCTGGTGGCGAAACAAGGCCAGCGCTGCCGCCTCAAAAGTGGCTGCTGTTAGGTGCGGCAGCTGCTGCAGAAAATCGGAACGAAAACTCATGGCCGGGCGGCGTAGTTAGTAAAGCAAGTAGAACCAACCGAGCCTGCTATTCGTTGGAAAAAATGTACTTTAGGCCCACTTAGGCCGTTGTGCTTCTGACTTCTCACTTCCTGTACGTATGAACCTGTTTCGTCCCCTGAGCGCGACTGCCCTTGTTTGCTTAACCGCCGCGGGCCTCAATGGCTGCATCAGTGCACCTGATTATGACATTGTGCCCGAAATTGAGTTCAATGAACTTACAGTAGGGCGCAACCGTCCCGGGGGAGGCAACCTGGCGACCGATACCCTCAAGTTTGCCGTGAACTACAAGGATGGCGACGGCGACCTGGGCTTATCGTCCAATGATATCAGGAATGCTCCCTACAACAGCCGAACGGGCGGCCCCAGCGGACGCGGTTTCAGCTACAACTACTTCATTCAGCTTTATTTGCAGGAGAGCAATGGCCGGTTTGTGGCTTACAATCCGGGCGGTGTTCCGGGCGAGTACGACGGAACATATCCCCGCCTCGAAAAAAACCTCAACCCCGATGCGAAGCCCGGCCCCATCCGGGGCACGCTACGCTACAAGCTGCCCATCTCCCTTGATGGGGTAATCTTTAAATCGGGTCAGGTCTTTCGGGCTGAAATTAGCATCATGGACCGCGCTTTGCACCAGAGCAACAAGGTCACCACCAGCGAAGTAACGCTGGGCCAGTAGTACCGGCCCAGCATTTTACTTGCCTTAATAGATTTCGGGGAAACGCTCGGGCTCAGCCTCGCTCATCAGCTCGTATATCGTGTCGAACACGTCTTCGGTATTGGGCTTGCTGAAGTAGTCGCCGTCGGAGCTGTAAGCCGGGCGGTGGGGCTGTGCCGAGAGGCAGAGTGGCTGCGCATCGAGGAAGCGGTAGGCCTGCTGCTCGTCGAGCACGTGCTGCATCATGAAAGCAGTACCGCCGCCGGGCACGTCCTCATCGGCAAATAGCACGCGGTTGGTTTTCTGCACGCTGTCCACAATCAGGTGGTCGGTATCGAAGGGCAGCAGGGTTTGCACGTCGATGACTTCCACCGAAATGCCAACTTCGGCCAGCTGTTTGGCAGCTTCCATCACAATGCGGCACATCGAGCCGTAGGTTACCACCGTTACATCGGTGCCGGCCTGTAGCACTTCGGGGCGGCCCAGCGGCAGGGTGAATTCGCCCACGTTGCTCGGAATCCGCTCCTTCAGGCGGTAGCCGTTCAGGCATTCCACCACCAAGGCGGGCTCGTCGCTGCGCAATAGGGTATTATAGAAGCCAGCGGCCTGGGTCATGTTGCGGGGCACGCACACATGCATGCCGCGGAGACTGCTCAGAATCATACCCATGGGCGAGCCCGAGTGCCAGATGCCTTCGAGGCGGTGGCCGCGGGTGCGCACAATCAGCGGAGCCTTTTGGCCGCCCTTGGTGCGGTACTGCAGGCAAGCCAGGTCGTCGCTCAGTATCTGAACGGCGTAGAGCAGGTAGTCGAGGTACTGTATTTCAGTGATGGGGCGCAGGCCACGGAGGGCGGCGCCTATCCCCTGCCCCACAATGGTGCACTCGCGGATGCCGGTATCAGTCACGCGCAGCTCGCCAAACTTGTCCTGCAGGCCAGCGAAGGCCTGGTTCACGTCGCCAATCTTGCCCACGTCTTCGCCGATGGCGAAGATGCTGGGGTCGCGCTGGAAATTGGCATCGAAGCAGGCCTGCAGCACTTCGCGGGCGTCAACCTGCGGAGCATCGGCTGCGAAGGTGGCGGGCACTTCTTCGATGTTGCCAACGGCGAGTTCGCTTTGGCTGAAGAGGTTGGAGTTGTAGCGGTCAGCGTTTTCGGCCAGCAGCTGCTCTAGGTGGCGCTGCACGGCGCGGCGGCCGGCGCTGCGCTTCTCGTTGCGCACGTGGCGCAGGGCGCGGCGCATGGTCCTCACAATGTCGGCCCGAATGGGCGTGGGGTTTGCTTTCAGCTGCCCCACCATTTCGTGCAGGGTATTTTCGGTGCCGGTATCAGCCACCAGCTTGTCTAGCAAGACCACGGCTTCGTCGCGCTCGGCTTTGATGGCATCGAAGAAAGCCGACCAAGCCGCGGTGCGGGCCGTCTTGATGGTGGCGGCGGCGGTTTTCTCAATTTCGTCGAGCTCGCCTTCGGAGGCGTGGCCTTCGGCCAGCAGCCACTCGCGCAGCTTATGCAGGCAGTCGTGGGCTTCCTCCCAGCTCAGCCGGTCTTTGCTCTTGTAGCGCTCGTGCGAACCGCTGGTGCTGTGGCCCTGGGGCTGCGTGAGCTCGGTGACGTGGATGAGCACGGGCACGTGCTGCTCGCGGCACATGGCGGCGGCCCGCTGGTAGGTGTCTACTAGGCTCGGGTAGTCCCAGCCGCGCACCACAAAAATCTCGAAGCCTTGCAGGCCTTCGCCCTCGCGCTGCAGGCCGGACATGATTTCCGAAATGCTCTGCTTGGTGGTCTGGTATTCGGCGGGTACTGAGATGCCGTAGTGGTCGTCCCACACGCTCACCAGCATGGGCACTTGCAGCACGCCAGCGGCATTGAGGGTCTCGAAGAACATGCCCTCCGAGGTGCTCGCGTTGCCAATGGTGCCGAAAGCCACCTCGTTGCCGTTGTTCGACAGCGTGGTGAGCGAATGCAGCTCGGGGTTTTGGCGGAACAGCTTTGAGGCGTAGGCCATGCCCAGCAGGCGCGGCATCTGCGAGCCGGTGGGCGACACGTCGGCCGAGGAGTTTTTGGTTTGGGTGAGGTCGATGAGGTTGCCGTCTTCGTCGAGCATGCGCGTGGCGAAGTGGCCGTTCATGGCGCGGCCGGCGGTAGCGGGCTCGGCTTCGGCATCGGGGTTGGCGTAGAGCTGGGCGAAGTACTGCTGCCAGGTGAGCTGGCCGATGGCCACCATGAAGGTCTGGTCGCGGTAGTAGCCCGAGCGGAAATCTCCGTTTTGGAAGGCGCGGGCCATAGCCAGCTGCGGCACCTCTTTGCCATCGCCGAAGATGCCGAACTTGGCTTTGCCCATAAATACTTCCTTGCGGCCAGCTAAGGACGCCAGGCGGCTTTCCCAAGCCAAGCGGTAGTCATCGAGGAAATCGACTTTGGAAAGGGGTGTGGATAGCGCGGGCACAGCGGTTTCGGCAGCGGGCATAGTAAACAAAAGGGAAGGGTGGGATAAAACAGGAAGGACGATGCGGCAGGGCCGCGGTGCAAAAATACGGAATCGGGAGCGGGTAGGCCGTGCGCGGGATTTGGGCGAGGGGTTTCGGCGTATATTTGGGGGCTAATGCCCTGGCCAGTCGGACACTCGCGAGCAGGGCCATTATCATTCGGCCGCTTTTATTGTTAAACGTAATTAAGGGGCACGAAGCTGTGCACGCCTGGGTTATCAGTTCAACTCGCAAGATTATGAAACAGTTACTTACCCTCTGCCTGCTGGCACTTGGCATCAGCGCACACGCTCAGGGCGTGATGCAATTTGAATCCGACAACCACGACTTCGGCAATGTGCCCGAGGGCACAATGGCGACCCACGAATTCAAATTTAAAAATACCGGCAACCAGCCCGTGGTCATTGCCAACGTGCAGGCCAGCTGCGGCTGCACCACCCCCGACTGGACCAAGACGCCCGTGCTGCCCGGCAAAACCGGCATCATCAAGGCCATGTACAGCAGCGCCGGCCGACCCGGCGTGTTCAACAAAACCGTGACCGTAACCAGCAACGCCACCGAGCCCAGCAAGGTGCTCACCATCAAAGGCTCGGTGCTGACCAAAGACGAAATCAAGCCCACGCTGACGGCCGCTCAGCTGGCGCAGTCGCCGCGCATGGTGGTAGACAAAACCACCCACGACTTCGGCAAGATGGAAGCCGGCCAGCAGCCCACCGCCCGCTTCACCGTAAAGAACACTGGCAAGACGCCGCTGGTGCTGGGCTCACTCACCTCGGGCTGTTACTGCGTAGGCTACAAGACGCCTCCTACACCCATTGCGCCGGGCCAAAGCGCCACCGTCGACCTCATTTACAGCCAGCGCCAGCTGGGCCAGATGAGCGACGCCGTAACCATCTCCTCAAACGACCTGAGCGGCGACGCAAAAATCACGCTGAAGGCTAACATAGTGCGCGACCTTAGCGGTAACAGTATGGTGAAGGAAAGCAGCACGGCCGTTCCGTTTAAGTAAGGAGACCTGGAGCCCAACTCCTTTTTACCCATGGCTTTTCTGACCCTAAAGCGGATGAGAACCTATAGTTTGTGTGCCATCCTGGGTTTGGGCATGGCTGCCGCTCTCGGTGGCTGTGGCAAAGCGGCAAACGAGGCAAAGCCCCAGTACGAACTGCTGGAAACGCGCTGGATGCTGAAACAAGTGGACGAGACGCCGGTCATGGTTTCCAGCTTTAGCTACGACTACGATTCCTACATCCAACTCAAACGCATCGACAACCGCGCAGTGGGCTTGGCGGCCTGTGATGCCATCTCGGCTCGTTTTGCGTTGACTACTGCTACCAAACAGCTCTCGCTTTCTCAGATGGGCACCATGCAGAGCAGCTGCGCCAGTCCTTTCCTGTCCAACCGCTATTTATCGGCGCTGGCTCAGACTGCCCGGTACGAATTAGAAGGTAACAAACTGTTTCTCTACGACGCCCAAGCAGCGAAACCGAGGCTAATCTTTGAGGCGGCGCAGTAATCTCTAGTCCTGTAGAACATTACAGAAAAAACGGTCTTTGTATTCACGTTTTTTTTGTTGAACGAACGAAGGTCTTGCCATTTAGGTGAGACCTTTTTTCTTGGGTAAGCTGTAGAAGCCTTACCCCCTCAACGAAACAGACCACGGCCAGTTTTTTCAAAAATCTGGTGAATTTAAAAGTTGCTACCTCACACCCCGTTCTCTAACTACTTTACCCACTGTTCATATGGAAGACGCAGCCTCGCACCCGCCTCAGCACGCAGGCCCTGATTATGAAGTGCCCGCCCAAACGCGCATTGGCCACATCCACCTGCAGGTCACGGACCTGGAGAAATCCCTGGCGTTTTACCGCGACATTTTGGGCTTTAAAGTCATGCAGCGCTTTGGCAACCAAGCGGCTTTTATTTCGGCGGGTGGCTACCACCACCACATTGGTTTGAATACCTGGAACAGCCTCGGCGGCCCGCCTGCTCGCAAGCACGGCGCAGGGCTCTACCACACGGCCATTCTCTACCCCACGCGGGCCGATTTAGCCCAGGCCCTCCGACAACTGGCGGCGGCCAACTACCCCATCACGGGCTCGGCTGACCACGGCGTTTCGGAAGCCATTTATTTGGACGACCCCGACGGCAACGGTGTGGAATTGTACTGGGACCGGCCGCAGGCCCAGTGGCCCATCGCCCCCGATGGCAGCGTGCAGATGTATACCCGGGCGCTGGATATGGCCGGGCTGTTAGCCGAACGCTAATCCTTGCGGGGTGGTTTAGGCGTGGCGGCGCAATGCCAAAGTATTTTGCAATGCCTGAGGGGCGGCGGCCCCTTATCTTTACGCCACGAATTCTCACCTCAGCCTCAACCTTCACTCCCACCACTCCGCTCATGATAATCGGCGTTCCTAAGGAAATTAAAAACAATGAAAACCGCGTGGGCCTCACGCCCGCCGGCGTCGCCGAATTGCGCAAGCACGGCCACACACTCCTCGTGCAAAATACCGCCGGCGAAGGCAGCGGCTTTTCCGACGACGAGTACACCACGGCCGGCGCTACCATGCTCCCCACCATCGCCGATGTGTATGAGCAGGCCGAGATGATTATTAAGGTTAAAGAGCCTATTGCCGAAGAGTATCCCCTCATCAAAGAAAATCAGCTGCTCTTCACCTACTTCCACTTCGCCAGCGGCGAAGAGCTGACCCACGCCATGATTGAGCGCAAGGCCATCTGCCTCGCTTACGAGACCGTGGAGCTCAGCAACCGCGCCCTGCCCCTGCTCATTCCGATGAGCGAAGTAGCTGGCCGCATGGCTCCGCAGGAAGGTGCCAAGTACCTGGAGAAGCCCCTGAAAGGCCGCGGCATTCTGCTGGGCGGCGTACCTGGTGTGAAGCCGGCCAACGTGCTGGTACTGGGCGGCGGCGTAGTAGGCACGCAGGCTGCCAAAGTAGCTGCAGGCCTCGGCGCGCAGGTTACCATCATGGACATCAGCCTGAACCGCTTGCGCGAGCTCGACGACTTCATGCCCAAAAACGTGGTGACGCAGTACTCGAACGAGTACAACATCCGCGAAGCCATCAAAACTTCCGACCTGATTGTGGGCGCGGTGTTGATTCCCGGTGCCAAGGCGCCGCACCTCATCACCCGCGACATGCTGAAGAGCATGCGTCCCGGCACGGTGGTAGTTGACGTGGCCGTGGACCAAGGCGGTTGCATCGAAACCTGCCACCCCACCACCCACGAAAACCCGACCTTCATCATCGACGACGTGGTGCACTACTGCGTAGCCAACATGCCCGGCGCGGTGCCCTACACCAGCACCCTGGCCCTGACTAACGCCACCCTGCCCTACGCCGTGAAACTGGCCAACCAAGGCTGGCAGGAAGCCTGCCGCCGCGACGAGGCCCTGCGCCTCGGCCTGAACGTGGTGCACGGCGAAGTAGTGTACAAAGGCGTAGCCGACGCATGGGGCCTGCCCCTCGTGAACGTTGAAACCGTGCTCGAACTGGCCGCTGTTTAGATTGACTAACAGTCATTAATTAAGAGGGCCTTCTCAACTATCAGTTGGGAAGGCCTTTATGTGTTGAGCATGTTCTTTAAATTCTTGATTGCGGTTAAGCAGTGGGCAGTAGCGCTACACCTTTGGTGGTACTTCACCCAATGCATAACATCAGTTATTAATTGCCAATTATTAATTCTCAATTGATGCTTCCTTCGCCTGCCATCCGTCTGTTGATGCGTCGATTTGCCTTGCTGCTGGGGGTGTACACGCTGTTGCGGCTGGGCTTTTACTTGCTCAACTTCAGCACATTCGGAGGCATAGATGCCGGCGCGGTGCTCCTGGCGTTTGTGCACGGGCTGCGCTTTGATATTGCGGCCCTGCTGTGGCTCAACCTGCTGCTGGTGCTGCTTTCGGTGGTAATACCGGTATCGGCGCGGCGTGGGCAACGGGGGCTGCGCTGGCTCTTTGTGCTGGTCAACTTTCCCGGTTTCCTGCTCAACGTTATCGATTGGGAATACTTCAAGTTTATTGGCCGGCGCCTGAGCAACGAGTTCACGACGGTAGGGGGCGACATTGCGCGGCAGTCGGGCCAGATTGTGGAGCACTATTGGTACTTGCTAATTCCGCTGGGGGGCATGGTGTACTTGCTGTGGCGGCTCTGCCCCATGCCCACCCCGGCCGAGGAACGGGCCGCGGCAACCCGCAAGCAATGGGTGCTGCGCGGCATCGAGATTATCCTGCTGGTGGGCTTGGTGGTGCTGGGCCTGCGCGGGGGCTGGCAGCTAAAGCCGCTGCGCACCGGTGCGGCGTTTGACCAGCAGCCCGCCGTGCTGGGCCACTTGGCCCTGAACAGCACCTTCACCGTGCTCAAATCGTTGGACGAAGCCAAGGTGGAGCGCAAAAACTACTTCCCCACCGATGCGGCCGTGCTAGCCAACCTGGGGGCGGTGCCGCTGGCGCAGCGGCCAGCTCCGGCAGTCCCGCTCAACGTGGTGGTGCTGCTGCTCGAAAGCCTGGCCTCGGAATATACCGGTGTCGACAACGGCGGCCAGGGCGGCTACACGCCATTTTTTGATTCGTTGGCCACGGCGCCTGGGTCGTTGCTTATGCGGGCCAACTATGCCAACGGCCGCCGCTCCATTGAGGCGCTGCCGGCGGTGCTCGCCGGCCTGCCTTCGCTGATGGAGGAGCCCTTCATCACGTCCAGCTTCCAGACGGCGGAGCTGCACGGGCTGGGCGACATGCTGGGGCGCCACGGCTACACCACGGCCATTTACCACGCCGGGGCCAACGGCACCATGGGCTTCGATATTTTTTCCGGCATTGCGGGCATGCAGCGCTACTATGGCCTAAATGAATACCCTGGCGGCGCGGCTAGCCCCGACTATGACGGGCACTGGGGGATTTTCGACGAACCCTACCTGCAATACTTCAACCAGCAATTGGGCACCACCAAACAACCTTTTTTTGCTACGCTATTCACGCTGAGCGCCCACGACCCGTTCACGATACCGGCCCAATACAAGGGCAAGTTCCCGAAGGGCACGCTGCCCATTCACCCCACCATTGCCTATTCCGATTTTGCGCTGCGGCGTTTCTTCCAGGCCGCCCGCCAGGCACCTTGGTTCAGCAACACGCTATTTGTGCTCACCGGCGACCACACCTCGCAAACTGACCGGCCAAACTACTACAACTCCCTGGGCGACCACAAAACGCCGCTGCTGCTGTTTAGCCCGGGCCACGCGCTGCCCACGGCCAACCCAACGCGCATCACCCAACAAGCCGACATTCCGGCGTCGGTGCTGGACGTGCTGGGCCTGCACACCGAGCAGAAGGCGCTGCTGCCCTTCGGCGCTTCGGTGTTTGATGCGGCCAGTCCGGGGCGGGCCTTGTTCCACGACGACGATTCCTATTTCCTGGTGCACTCCGATTTCGTGACCGAGCTAAAAGGAGACAACACAGTGAAGCTTTACCCCTACCAGCCGTATTTCATCCCGAACCAGCCAGTGGCTAACCCAGACCCCGCCCTGGTGCAGAAATACGGCGATGAGCTGCGGGCCTGCGTGCAGTTTTACGTGAATGGCCTGCTCGATAACCGGCTTTATAAGTAGTCTTCACTCTTGCACACGCAATGGGGCCATACCAGCAGCCCCGCAAGATTCCAGTTTGCCGGGCAATAACCTTCCGGGTGAGGCGCCGTTCAAAGAAGCCGCCTTTCTAAGGCGCTTTTCTCACTGACTTACCCACCCAAGAAGATGCAAGAGGCTCATTCACTCGAAGACGTACTAAATACCCCACAGAAGAAGCTGGGCTTCTTCCAGAACCTGGTTTTGATAGCCGCCGCTGATGGCGACTTGAGCAAGGACGAAGGAGACTTTTTGCTCCAAATTGGTACCAAACTGGGCCTGACCGCCGACCAGGTAATGCCGATTGCCGACAACCTGGGCGTGCTCAGCTTCATCGTGCCATCTGAAGGAATCCAGCGCACCCTGGAGCTGCAAACGCTGGTGCAAATGATGCTGCAGGATGGCCAGATAGACGCCCGCGAGTACGGCCTATGCATGGAGTACGCCAACCGCATTGGCTACAGCAAATCCATCCTTGACGACATGGTGAGCCAGTTGTCGGGCGGTGCGCCCATCACCAACCCCAGCCCGCCCACCGTAAGCTAGCGCGGTTCCGGCGTGTATGTAGCGCGAACTTTGTAGTTCGCGTCCCCGCGACAGTGGACGAACTCAGATGGCGCGGGGACGCGAACTACAAAGTTCGCGCTACACGCCTATGCCTGCGACTACAGCAGCACCGCAGCGGCATAGCTAGGAATCTCTTCCAGCCGCTCGTTGGTGCGGGTTTCAAAGTTGACCCGCCAGCAGTAATGCACCAGGCCGTTGGTGAGCAGCAGCAGCGGCGCTCCAATGGTCTGGTTGTACGTGGTGGCCTGCCGGGCCACTGCCGCGTCGATGGCCACGGAGGGCGCTTTGCATTCGACCAGTAGCAGGGGCTTGCCTTCGGGGCCGAGGGCCAGCAGGTCGGTGCGCTTGTGGCGCTGGTTGTAGCGCAGGCCGCGCTCCAGGGCCAGCAGACCGCGCGGGTAGCCGAGGTGGTTGGCGAGGTAGTGCACCACGTGCTGCCGCACCCACTCTTCGGGGGTGAGCACCACATGCTTGCGCCGGAGCCCATCCCAGATGAGCGGTTGATTCGTGGCCGATTGTGTAAGTTTGGCCTCGAAAGGCGGCAGGTCCAGGGCTTGCATCACCTCCAAAGGTACGGGGCCAAATCGAGTGACTGAGTAGCTGAGCGACTGAGTGGCATCGGGTTTTGCGTCCTTTCTCCATCATTCACTCAGTCGCTCAAACACTCATTTACCCTTTATGAAGACCAAAGAAGAAATTGTCAATAACTGGCTGCCCCGCTACACGGGCGTGCCCTTGAGCGACTTTGGGCAGTACATCCTGCTCACCAACTTCAGCAACTACGTGCACATGTTTGCGGCGCAGTTCGACTGCGAAGTGCGCGGCCTCGACAAGCCCATGCAAACCGCCACGGCCAATGGCATCACCATCATCAACTTCGGCATGGGCTCGCCCATGGCGGCCACGGTAATGGATTTGCTCTCGGCCATCAAGCCCAAAGCCGCCCTGTTTTTGGGTAAGTGCGGCGGCCTAAAAAAAACCAAGCTCGGCGACCTGGTGCTGCCCATCGCGGCCATCCGCGGCGACGGTACTTCCGACGACTACCTGCCCAAGGAAATTCCGGCTCTGCCCTCTTTCCGCCTACAGCGCGCCGTGTCGTCGATGATTAAAAAGCACGAGCTCGACTACTTCACCGGCACCGTGTACACCACCAACCGCCGCGTGTGGGAGCACGATGCGGAGTTCAAGGACTACCTGCGCCGCGTGCGCGCCATGGCCGTCGACATGGAAACGGCTACCATTTTTGTGGTAGGTTTCATGAACGACATCCCGCATGGCGCCCTGCTGCTGGTGAGCGACAACCCCATGACGCCCGAGGGCGTGAAAACGTCGGAGTCGGACTCCAAAGTGACCACTGAGTTTGTGAAGCGCCACTTGCAAATCGGCATCGAGTCGCTGCAGGAGCTGCAAAACTCGGGCGAGTCGGTGAAGCACATGCGCTTCGAATAGCCCACCGGGCCCTTCAGCAAATAGCTAGATAACGTCATGCTGAGCTTGCCGAAGCATCTTTACTGCACTACTAAACTCAATTAGTATTGCGGTGAGGATGCTTTGGCAAGCTCAGCATGACGTTCTTGTTTGAAATTTAAAATCACTTCGTTACCTATGATGAATTTTACCAAGCCGTTGGGGCAAAAGTTGGGAGTGGCGCTACTGGCGATGAGCGCCTTGGCCAGTTGCCAAGGCTCACGTGAGTCAGTGGATTTGCTCGTTACCAATGCCACGGTCTACACTGTAGATTCCACTTTTGCGAAAGCCGAGGCCTTTGCAGTAAAAGATGGCAAGTTTGTGGCGGTTGGTACATCAGCTGACCTCAAATCCCGGTTTGACGCAGCCAAGGAAGTAGACGCTAAAGGCCAGTTCATCTACCCTGGCTTTTATGATGCGCACTGCCACTTCTACCGGTACTCGCTGGGGCTGAGCTCCGCCGACTTGGTGGGTACCACTTCCTGGGAAGACGTACTCGAGAAGTTGCAAGCACACCGCCAGAAGTTTCCGCAGGCGGCGTGGCTGCTGGGCCGCGGCTGGGACCAGAACGACTGGCCCACCAAGCAGTTTCCGACGAAGGAAGCACTGGACCGCCTGTTTCCTGACGTTCCCGTCCTGATAATTCGCGTGGACGGGCATGCGGCGCTCGTCAACCAAAAGGCGCTGGACCTGGCCGGGGTCACGGCGGCCACGCCCATCAGCGGCGGCACCATTGCGCGCGATGCGCAGGGCCGGCTCACGGGCTTACTCGTAGACAATGCCACCCGACTGGTCAGCAATAAAATCCCAGAGCCTACCCCTGCCGAAGCCGCTCAGCTACTGCTGCAAGGCCAACAAAACTGCCTCGCCGTGGGCCTGACCAGCGTAGCCGACGCCGGCCTCGACCGAGCCAACATCGAGCAAATGGCCGACCTGCAGCAGCAAGGCAAGCTGCACCTGCGGCTGTATGCCATGCTCAACCCCACGGCCGCCAACAAAGACTATTACCTCAAAAACGGCCCCATTCTCACCGACCAGCTGGCGGTCAGCTCCTTTAAAGTGTACGCCGACGGGGCCCTGGGCTCCCGCGGCGCCTGCCTGGTAGAGCCCTATGCCGATAAGCCCAAGGAAACCGGCTTCCTGCTCTCCACCGAAAAAGAATACCGCGCTTTGGCGAAGGAACTGGCCGCCTCGAAGTTCCAGATGAACACCCACGCCATCGGTGACTCGGCCAACCGCATCATCCTCAACATCTACGGCGAGGCGTTGAAAGGTCAGAAAGACCGGCGCTGGCGCATTGAGCACGCGCAGGTGGTGACGCCGGCCGACATGCCCAAGTTTGGGCAGTTTGGCATTGTGCCCTCAGTGCAGCCCACTCACGCCACTTCCGATATGTACTGGGCCGGTGAGCGCCTGGGGGCCGAGCGCGCCAAAACAGCATATGCCTACGCCGAGCTGCTGAAGCAGTACGGGCAGCTGGCGTTGGGCTCCGACTTTCCCGTTGAGGACATCAACCCGCTGTATGGCTTCCACTCTGCCGTGGCCCGGCAAGATGCCAAGAACTTTCCCAAAGGCGGCTACCAGATGGAAAACGCCATTTCGCGCCCCGATGCCCTGCGCGGCATGACCACCTGGGCCGCCCACGCGGGCTTTGAGGAGAAGCGCAAAGGTCAAATCAAGCCCGGCATGCTCGCCGATTTCGTGCTGATGGGCACGGACTTGCTGGCGGCCCCCAACGAGCAGCTGCGCAATGCCAGCGTGCTGGAAACCTGGGTGGGAGGCAAGCAGGTATTCGAGAAAAAGTAGCGGCAAAGCGTCCGTCATTGCGAGGCGGAGCTGTGGCAATCCGTCCTGGTCTCAGGGACGAACTTAATAACATGACAAGCCCCGGTACTGCGCAGTACCGGGGCTTGTCGTTTCATTGAACTGTCGGGCTCTTACAGGACGGATTGCCACGGCTCCGCCTCGCAATGACAGCAGGCTCGCTATGGCCCTAAAATCCGCCGGCTTCATCGGCGCTGGGACCGTAGAAACCGGGCACCGGAATGTCGAGCAAGCGCAGGTACACCGAGAGCTGGCCCCGGTGATGGATGCTGTGGTTCAGGCCCATGATGCGCAAGGCGGCGCCTTTGGGGCGGTCCATTAGAATCTGGTCGCCGCGATGCAGCTGGAAGTGGTTGGTGAGTTTTTCGTCGTTGCTGCTGTGCAGCGCCTCAATCAGGATGGTGCTGTACTCGTCGAAACGGCTTAGTAATTCCTCCTTAGACGTGGGCGTGGGGCCGGGCTTGGGGGCATTGGGGTCGAGGAAGTCGCGGGAATTGGCTTGAACAAACAAGGTTTTGAAAGCCAGCAGGTTCACAACATGGGTTGCCAGCTGCCACAGCGACATGCTCTTGGGGTGGGGCTTGAAGTCGGCCTGTTCGAAAGGCACGCGTTCGAGCATTTTGCGGGTGTTGGCCAGTTCGTGGTCGAGCTCGGCGAGGATATTTTGCTGGAGGGAGGAGGTGTGCATGAGGTGGGTTTGGTGGATGGGAGCACATGCGGTGGCATGCGCCGTAGAAGAGCAGTGAAGGAGACGCTAAGCCGCCCGAATTACTTTGCCGTAGCGGGGGTGCTGGTCACGGGCGAAGCGGGCGGCGGGCCGGGCACGGTGCTGGCATCGGCGCCGGTGGTATCGCGCAGTTTTTTGCCGCGCAGCGTAAGCAGAAAGCCCAGCCCGAGGATAAAGAACACAATCAGCGAAAGAATGCTGTTGCGCATCGAGCCGGTTATTTGCGCGATAACCCCGAAGGAGAGCGTCCCGATAACGATGCCCAGCTTTTCGACCACGTCGAAAAAGCTGAAGTAAGCCGCGTTGTTGGGGCTGTTCTCGGGCATAATCTTGGAGTAGGTGCTGCGCGACAGGCTCTGCACGGCGCCCATGGTGAGACCGATAACGGCAGCCAGCGCAAAAAATGACCAGCCCTTTTGCACAAAGTAGCCGGCCACGCATATCAGCATCCAGATGAACACGGCCCAGCTCAGGGCCCGGGTGTTGCCGATGCGCTCCGAGAGCTTGGCAAACAGATACGCCCCCAAAATGCCCACAATCTGCAGCAGCAGGATGGTGATAATCAATGCCTGCGTCTCCAAGTTGAGGACTTTGTCGCCGAAAATTGTGGCCACGTACATCACGGTTTGCACGCCCATATTGTAGGTGAAATAGGCCAGCAAAAAGCGCTTCAGGTTGGGCTGGTGCTCGAGTTCGGCCCACACCTTGCCCAGCTCCCGAAAACCGTTCAGTACCCAACTGCTGTCGTTGGTGCTGCCGGCGGGCCGGCCGGGGTCGGCGGGCAGGGTGGCAAAGGGAATTTGGGCGAAGCCGGCCCACCAAATGCCCGTAAGCAGAAAGCTGAGACGGGTGGCAAATGCTTTTTCCAGCCCGAAGTGTTCGTGGCCCTCAATGAGCACCAGGCACAGCACCAGCAGAATAACCGAGCCGATGTAGCCCATGGAAAACCCGCGAGCTGATAATGAATCAAATTTTTCCTCCGAGCTGATTTCCGGCAGGTAAGAATTATAGAACACAATGCTGCCCGAAAAGCCCACCGTAGCCGCGATGAAAACAAACGTGGAAGGCACCAGCGTGCCTTTGGTGAAGAAGAACAGGCCGGCGCAGGCAGTGGCGCCCAGGTAGCAAAACACCTGCAGAAACAGCTTCTTACGGCCGGAGTAATCGGCCAGCGAAGTCAGAAACGGACTGACAATGGCAATCAGCAAGAAGGCAAACGAAATGGCATAAGTCAGCAAGGACGAGCCTGGTAACGTGTAGCCCAGAAAGTTAACGATGTCTTTGCCTTGGGCATCGACGGCCTGCGTGCCCCAATAAATTGGAAACACGCTGGAAGTAATGACCAGCGGATAAACCGAGTTGGCCCAGTCGTAGAAGGTCCAGCCGCGGGTGATGCGCTTGTTGTCTTTTTCAACGGCGCTGGTAGCAGCCGTGACAGGTGTGGTGGGGGCCATGAGCAAGGGCGCAAATTGGTGCGAATACGCCGGGCAAGGTAACGGGTTTTGGGCGCTTGCGTTGCGGCGTAGCACAGCGATAACACCGCGGCCACGCCCCAGCTTCAATCACATATAAGCTCCACAGCCTGATTGCGAACCTACCTTAGCAGAACAATAATTAGATTTATTTCTGCCTACGATGCGCTATTTGCTCATTTTGATGGGGTTGACTTTCTCAACTTCTGCTTTTGCCCAGACCGGCAACCCGGTCATCGACAGCCCCGCGGCCTACCGCGAGCAAGGCCTGCACAGCCCCGAGCATGCCCGCCTGGTGCGTGAGCTGCTGCGCTACGAGCTGCGCAACTTGCGCAGCTTGGTGGCCAGCCAGGTGCAGGTGCGGCCCGAAGGCTACACTTTCACATTTACCAATCGCGCCACGATAGCCGAAATCACAGAAGGCACCTACACGATGACCTATTACAACGCGCAAAGCCAAGTTGTCGGCGCTACCAAAGGCCGCTTTGGAGGGTTGGCACCGGGCGCCAGCCGCAACCAGTCGGTCACCTTTGCGCGGCCCGCCGACACGGCACGCACAGAAATAAGTGTGACCACGGTACAAGCTGAATAAACCCTAAACATTGGTTACAAAACCCAATAAAAAAGCCCGTTTCATAAGATGAAACGGGCTTTTTGCTGAGGGGATGGGATTCGAACCCACGATGACCTTTTGAGCCATACACACTTTCCAGGCGTGCTCCTTCGACCACTCGGACACCCCTCAAGGATGGTGGTTGGTGGCGCAAAGATAGGGCGCAACAATGAGCATTGAGCAATGTGGAATGAACAATTAACGCGGGCGGCTTATTGCTCAATGCTCATTATTCATTGCTCATTGATTTACAGCGTGATTTCGCCGCGCAGGTCCTGAGTGAGCAGCTGCCGGGTACGCTCCTCCCCCAGCCCGAGACCGAGCACAAACATGAGCTTGGTAACGGCCGCTTCGGTCGTGATGTCGTCGCCGCCGATGATGCCCAAGTCCGCGAAATGGGCGCTGGTTTCGTATTTGCCCTGCACCACGCGGCCTTCCTCGCACTGGCTCACGTTTAGCAGCCACACGCCGCGGGCGCGGGCCGCGGCCAGGCACTGCAAAAACCACGGAGCCGTGGGCGCATTGCCCGAGCCGTAGGTTTCGAGCACGCAGCCTCGCAGGCCGGCAACGCCCAGAATGGCCGATACCACGGCCTCAGTGATGCCCGGAAACAAGCGCAGCACGGCCACGCCGGTTTCGAGGTTGGTATGCACCTGGAGGCGGGCACCGGGCAGCAGGCGGATGCTTTTGTCGTCGAAATCCAGGCCAATGCCCGCCCGGGCCAGCGGCGGGTAGTTCTCGCTTCTGAAAGCGGCAAACTGCTGGCTTTCCACTTTTTTGGCCCGGGTGCCGCGAATTAGAATGTCGTTGAAAAACACAGACACCTCGGGCACGCGCACCGTGTGGGCCCGCGGGTGCCGGGCGGCTGCAATTTCCAGGGCCGTGATGATGTTGCGCTGCGCATCGGAACGGTTGGCGCCCACCGGTACCTGCGCCCCGGTGAACACCACCGGTTTGCCTAGGTGCTCAAGCACGTAGCTGAGCGCTGCGGCGGAGTATGCCATGGTGTCGGTGCCGTGCAGCACCACAAACCCGTCGAAATCGGCGTAGTGACGGCCAATGAGCTGGGCCAGAAACAGCCAGTCGGCGGGCGTCACGTTGCTGCTGTCGATGGGCTCGGGCAGGCTGAGCAGGGACAGCTGAAACGGCAGCCGGGCCAGCTCGGGCATCTTGCGGTCGAGGCGCCGGAACTGCATGGGCACCAGCTCGCCTTTGCGGTTCACGGCCATGCCTACGGTGCCGCCCGTGTAGATGATGAGGAGCCGCGGAGCGGCGGTATTGGCGGGGTCGACGCGGGTGGGAAGGGGCAGCAGCGGCAGTTCGAGGTCGGGCATGGGTGGGATGGGAAAGCAATACAGAACGGTCAAACTCCCCTCCTTAGTAAGGAGGGGATGTTCGAGCCAACGGCTCGAACGGGGGTGGTTGAACTCGTTGAACGACACCCGAACGACTCGCAGTAGAATCGTTCTTTCTTCGTTCAACGAGTTCAACCACCCCAGCTGGCACTTTGCGCCAGCATCCCCTCCTCGTCTGAGGAGGGGAGTTTTACCGTTCACCTTCGCAAGGTAGCTACTGGTTTTTTTCAGGAACAAACAGCCCTGCACGGCTGGCCTCCGTATTGCCTGCGGCCTTTCCCTTAATTTTTCTATGACCCCAACGGACCAAAATCCCGCCAAACCCGTGACTGATGTTGTCCTCATCGGCGCGGGCATTATGAGTGCTACGCTGGGCGTGCTGCTCAAATCCCTTGACCCCAACCTGACCATTGCTGTGTATGAGCGCCTCGACGCGGTGGCCGCCGAAAGCTCCGACGCCTGGAACAACGCCGGCACCGGGCACTCGGCCTTCTGCGAGCTCAACTACACGCCGGAGCGCCCCGATGGCAGCATCGACATTTCGAAAGCCGACAAGATTGCCGAGCAGTTTGAGATGAGCAAGCAGTTTTGGGCCTCCCTGGTGCATGAGGGCAAGCTGCCCGACCCCACCACGTTTATTCAGAGCATTCCGCACATGAGCTTTGTGTGGGGCGCCGACAACGTGAACTACCTGCGCAAGCGCTACGAGTCGCTGCTACACTCGCCCCTGTTCAAAGGCATGGAGTTCAGCGAGGACCCCGCCCAGATTGCCAACTGGATTCCGCTGGTGATGGACGGCCGCGATGCCACCGAGCCCGTGGCCGCCACCCACATGCCTATTGGCACCGATGTTAACTTTGGCTCGCTAACCCGCTGCCTGTTCAAGCATTTGAAGGAGCAGCCCGGTGTGGAGTTTCACCTGGGCCACGAGGTGGAGGACTTCCGGCGCAAGGCCGATGGCATCTGGCGCATAAAAGTTAAAGACCTGGCCACCCGCCAGGACCGCATTGTGCGGGCGCGCTTTGTGTTTATCGGGGCCGGGGGCGGCACGCTGCCTCTGCTCGACAAAACGAATATTCCCGAGGCCAACGGCTACGGCGGCTTCCCCGTGAGCGGGCAGTGGCTGAAGTGCCGTAACCCCGAGGTCATTGCTCAGCACCAAGCCAAGGTCTACGGCAAACCGGCTTTGGGTTCGCCGCCCATGTCGATGCCCCACCTCGACACGCGCCAAATAAACGGCCAGAAAGAGCTGCTGTTTGGGCCCTACGCGGGCTTCACCACCAAGTTTCTGAAGAAGGGCTCTTACACCGATTTGTTCCGCTCCATCGAAGTGGGCAACATTCGGCCGCTGCTCTACGCTGGCGCCCGCAACCTTGGCCTGACGCGCTACCTCATTGGCCAGGTGCTGCAATCGCCGCAGGAGCGCACGGCCGTGCTCCGCGAATACTACCCCAAAGCCAACCCAGCCGATTGGCAGTTGGAAGTGGCGGGCAAGCGCGTGCAGGTCATCAAAAAAGATAAAAAGGTGGGCGGCGTACTCGAGTTCGGCACCGAGATGGTGACTTCAGCCGATGGCTCGGTGGCGGCGCTCCTTGGGGCCTCGCCGGGGGCCAGCACGGCCGTGGCCATCATGTTCGATTTGGTGCAGAAGTGCTTCTCGGAGCGCGTGGCTACTCCCGAGTGGCAGGCGCGCTTGCGCGAGCTGGTGCCTTCCTTTGGCGAGCGCATGGCCACCGACCCTGCCCTCACGGCAGCCGTGCGCGAGCGCAGCCAGCGGGTGTTGCAGCTGGCGGGCTAATTCGCTCTAGTTAGCCTGCGACAAGCTATTGAAACCACAGTCGAATAAAACTAATCAGCTGTCTATCAGCAGCTGGTTAGTTTTATTTATTAATTGATTGTACACAATTAAAACTTACGCAACTAATTATAGTTTCACCATCATGGATAAGATTCCGGAAAGTGCGCCAAACCCCTTGCTCAAGCTGGATAATCAGCTGTGCTTCTCGGTGTATGCCCTCTCGCGGCTCATCACGAAAACTTACCAACCCTTACTGGAGCAGTTGGACGTGACGTACCCTCAGTATCTAGTGCTGCTGGTGTTATGGGAGCACAATACGCTGTCGGTGAAGCAGCTGGGCGAGAAGCTACTGCTTGATTCCGGTACCCTTACGCCCCTGCTTAAGCGCATGGAACAGCGCCAGTGGCTAAGCCGGCAGCGCGACCCGCGCGATGAACGGTCGGTGGTGGTTACGCTGACCGATGCGGGCCGCGGCCTGGAGCGTAACGCCCAGCAAATTCCGGAGCAGGTAGCCGAACGCCTGCAGATGGCTCCACCCGAACTGGCAGTTCTGCGCACCCAGCTCCAGCAACTGGTCACCCTATTGACTTAAAAATTAGACGTTTTCACTTTACCTGCATTACCCTTTTACCCTTACCAAGCCCAATGAGCATTCAACGCCTGTACACCGCCAAAGCCAAAACCACCGGGGGCCGCGACGGCCGCGCCATCTCTTCCGACAACGTAATTGACCTGCCCCTGAGCACGCCCAAAGAAATGGGCGGCCCCGGCAAACCAAACACCACCAACCCCGAGCAGCTATTCGCCGCCGGCTACTCGGCCTGCTTCGACGGCGCCCTGAACCTGGTGGCTCGCCTGAGCAAAATGCCCATCACCGGCAGCACTGTGGAGGCCGATGTAAGCTTCGGCAAAGACGGTGAGAACTTCGGCCTGGCCGTTGACCTTATCGTGAACATCCCCAACCTCGACCAGCAGCAGGCCGAAGCGCTGGTAGCCAAAGCCCACGAGGTGTGCCCCTACTCGCGCGCCACCCGCGGCAACATCGAAGTGACGCTGACAACGACGACTAACTCATAAGCACGTTTTGTGGGACAATCGTCCCTCGACTCGGGTCTTATCTTAGTGTTACCAAACAGGCCGTTGGGCCGAGCGCAGTGCTCGGCCCAACGGCCTGTTTTTGTATTAGCGCAGTGATGGCGCAAGCTTAGTTAAAGCTTACTCAGGTTGCTTTAGTGGTTATTCATCTGTCGAAACCGCTCGTCCAGTTCGGCGCGCGATGCCAGCCGGGCCGCTTCCGAAGTGCCGTAGCCGACCTCCTGCTCGCCAGCGGCGAGGCGGGCCATTACGGAATCGGCAAAGTCGTCGACGGGCACGCCGAAGGTGTGCAGGCCGGGGCCACCCAGGTCGGTGTCCACAGCCGGGGGCACAATTTCGAGCACCGCAATGCCCGTAGGTGCCAACTGGTGGCGCAGCGACAGCGTGAACGAATGCAGAGCCGCCTTGGTGGCGCTGTAAATGGGCGCGAAGGCCGCTGGCGCAAAGGACAAGCCCGAGGTAACGTTGATGATATAGGACTGCGGCTGCTGGCGCAGATGCGGAATGGCCAGCGTGGCCAGGTGCATGGGCGCTTCCACGTTGATTACAAGCTCCTGACGGCGAACGTCCCACTCCTCGGCGTCGTCGGCCAGTTGGATGCGGTTTTGTACGCCGGCGTTGTTCACCAGCACATTCAGGGCTGGAAAAGTCGCCGTGGCCCATCGGATAAGCTCGACGCGGTCGGCGGCATTGGCGAGGTCGCAGACGTGGGTGATGAGGGCCGGATATTGCTGCTGCGCCTCGGCCAGCTTATCGGCGCGGCGGCCACAGACAATGACCTGGCTGCCGGCCTGCAGGAAGCGGGCCGCCAGCGCCAGGCCTATGCCGGAAGCGCCGCCCGTGAGCAAGATGGTGTTATTGGATAAGTTCATGAAAGGAAGGGGATGAATAGGGAAAGAATGGCGTTAACATACTCCTACGGTAGATAGTTAGCTAGGTAGGCTGGTGCGCGCCTTACCTTGCGGGCTTATTTTCGGCCTTGTTCTCCGCACTACGCGCTTTATATGATTGCATTGGAACCCTTCACCCCCGCCGACTTCGACCAGCTGATAGAATGGGTTGCCGATGAGCGGCTAATGAAAGAATGGAGCGGCTCGATGTTTTCGTTTCCGCTCACCAGGGCGGGGCTCGAATGGTACATTGAAGGTTCCAACAATTTGGCCGACCCCAGCGTGTTCATTTACAAAGCCGTTGATTCCAAAACGGGCGTCACGGTGGGGCACATTTCCCTGGGCGGCATCAGCCAGCGCGACCGCGCCGGGCGTCTCACCCGCGTGCTGGTGGGCAACACCACCGAGCGCCGCCGCGGCATCTGCCAGGGCATGGTGAAGGCCCTGCTGCGCATCGGGTTCGAAGACCTGAAATTGCACCGCATCAGCCTGGGAGTATATGACTTTAACCACGCGGCCATCAACTGCTACTTGAAATCTGGATTTAAGCAGGAAGGCGTGATGCGCGACGTGGTACGCCACGGCGATGGCTACTGGAGCCTCATCGAAATGGGCATTCTAGAAGACGAGTGGCGCGCCCTACAAAAGCCGAGTAGCCACCTTGCCTAAGCGCCAGTCAGTGCGGCATTGGCTGGCAGCTCGGCCTATTCAGAAATAAGCAGTACATTGATTCTGCGATTTCTGATATTAGGCTCTTTTCACTGATGAACATTCGCTTTTTGCCGCTGTCGGCCTTCTTGTTTCTGGCGGCCGGCACTGCCTATGGGCAGGCTGGCAGCCTGGGCAAGGATGCCGCTACTGTTCAGGCCAATATGGCTACTATAGCCTCTGGCTCGTCATTGCGAGTAGAAGGGGCCACCAGCTTAGGCGTGGTGGGTTCACCCTATGCCGATAGCCGCTGGCTAACCGCTTTGCTGACCCTGAACAACGGCATGCCCCTGGCCCCGGTACCCTTGAAATACGACGTGCTGCAACACCGCCTGCTGATGCTGGACGCCAAGCACCCCAAAGACTCCCTCCTGCTCGACGACCACCAGGTGGTGCGCTTTGTGCTTCAGGAACCGGCCTCGGCGCGCGGACCGGCGCGGCAGCGCGAGTTCCGGCGCTTCCGGGAAGCCCCACAGCAGCACCACCGCCCCGATTATGTGGAAGTACTGCACGAGGGCAGCTACACGCTGCTGAAACACTACGTCAAGACGGTGAAAAAAGCGGACTACTATGGAGCGTACAGCCAGGACCGCCGCACCGACGAAATTGAGGACAAGTCGACGTACTACCTGCTCAGCCCGGAGGCACGGCTCGCCCCCGTCAAACTAAACCTAAAAACGTTGCAGTCTGCCGCTCCGCCCCTGGCCGCCGCCCTGAAAACTACCGCCGACACCCAAAAGCCCAAAACCGAAGCCCAGTGGGTGAGCGTGCTGCAAGCCGCGGACCCAAAGCCAGCTAAATAGGCAGCGCGGCCGGCAGCCGAATGCCAAAGTGAGTGGCCAGGGTTTGCTCATAAGCCGCGTCGCTGGTTACTGGCGTGGTGCTGGTGCTGCCGTCGGCCCGCCGTATTTTCAACTCGCGGTCGATGAGGCTGATGCGGCCGTCCGGAGTGGCCAGCGTGGTGATGCGCTGCTTGCGGAAAGGCGAGTCGGGAGCTTGCGAGTAGTAGAAGTTCATCATTTGGAAGTCGCTGGGCTGGGCCTCATCGAGCGTGAACGTGTAGAGGCTTTGCCACTGGCCCTGCATCTGTAGCTGCAGGTGGTAGTTGTGCTGGGGAGCGGCCTGCAGCCGGTAGCGGTCAAAGAACTGCTGATGCTCGGGCCCCGCTTCCAGCGGAATGGGCTCGATGAGCCCGTTGGCCCCAAACCCCAGGTCGGCCAGCCAGGGCTGGCCTTCCACCTCTACCAGCAGCACCTGGTGGGCACGGGGGCGTAAGGGAGGCCCGGCCAACAGGTTGCGGCCCACCAGGCAGGTCACGGCGAAGCCCAGCTCCTGCAGCACCAGCCGAAACAACCCGTTGGCCTCGTAGCAATAGCCGCCGCGCTGCTCGTGCACCAGCTTTTGGACCAGGCTGGCTGGCTCGAGGCCAATGGGGCGGTTGAGGTGGATGTCGAGGTTTTCGAAAGGAATGCGGAAAGCCTGCGCCCGGTGCAGGCCCACCAGCGTTTCGAGGGAGTGCGTGAGGGGGCCGCGGTAGCCTACGCGGGCAACGTAGGCGGCAAGGTCAAGCGGAGCGTTGGGCATGGGCCACGGAGAAAGCAGAGTGAGGAACCAGCCCGCCAATTACGCCAAAAACTGCGTACCGGTAAGCTGTTCACTTAGCTTCCAGAGCTGCCGGGCGTGGTCTGAGGTATTGAACGGGTGCTGCACGGGCACGGCCTTCTTCTTGTCGAAGAAGCCGCCGCTGATGGTGGCCATTTCAGGCGCGTTGGCCAGAAACAGGCTGGTTTCGGCGCCTTTCTCCACCGAAATCATGAACGGCCGGCCCAACTGGGCCAGCTTGCTCAGCCAGCCGCCGGCACTTTCGCCGAAGCTGCTGGCCACCACGCCCGGGTGCAGGGCATTGGTGCTGACATTGGCAATGCCGTGGGCGCGCAGGCGGCGGGCCAGCTCCTGCGTGAACATGATATTGTAGAGCTTGGTGTTGCCGTACACGCGCATGGCCCCGTAGCTCTGCGCCGATTGAATGTCGGTGAGGTTGGGCTTGGCAAACCGGTAGGCCATTGAGGATACGTTGACGACCCGGGCCGCGGGGCTGGCGCGCAGCTTCTCGAAGAGCAGCGCCGTGAGCAGGAACGGGCCCAGATGGTTGGTGGCCAAGCCCAGCTCGTTGCCATCGGCGGAAAGCTGGCGCTGGCTACCGAAAATGAGGCCGGCGTTGTTTACCAGCACGTCGAGGCGGGGGTAGCGGGCGTTGAAATCGGCGGCGGCCTGGCGCACCTGCTCGAAATCGGAGAGGTCGGCCAGGAGGACATCGACTCGGTCGTGGCCGGCCGCGGCTTTTATCTCGCGCTGCGTGGCCGTGGCTTTTTCGGGGTTACGGGCCAGGATAATTACGTGGGCACCGCTTTTGGCTAGCTCGGTGGCCGTGACTTTGCCAATGCCGGACGTGGCACCGGTAACCAAGGCAATCTGATTTTGAAGGTCGGGCATGGGGAGGAAGTTGGAGACTTTATGGACAGCAACGTAGACGTAACTCGCCGCGACTTACTTGGTTTTTCCGGCTCCTCCCCGACCTTGGCCCCATGAAAGCCCTTTTGCTCATCGATATCCAAAACGATTTTGTGCCTGGTGGCCGGTTGGCCGTGCCCGACGGCGATGCCATTATTCCGCTGGTCAATGCCTTGCAGCCGCAGTTCGACCTAGTGGTAGCCTCGCAGGACTGGCACCCGGACGGCCACGAGAGCTTTGCCAGCAGCCACGCCGGCCGCGCGCCCTTCGACCACATCGACCTGCACGGCCTGCCCCAGACGCTATGGCCCGACCACTGCGTGCAGGAAACGCCCGGCGCTGCCCTGCACCCGTCCCTGGACACCCGGCGGGTGGAAGCCATTTTCCGCAAAGGCATGGCGCCCGACATCGATTCCTACAGCGCCTTTTATGACAATGGCCACCGCAAAGCCACCGGCCTCACCGACTACCTGCGCGGCCGCGGCGTAACCGACGTATACCTAGTGGGCCTGGCCGGCGACTATTGCGTGTATTTTTCGGCGCTCGATGCCCAGGCCGCAGGCTTTGCGGCCTTCGTGATTACCGATGCCACGCGGGCCATTAGCGCCGAGGGTTTCGAGGCGGCCCGGGCCGACATGCAAACCAAAGGCGTACGCATGCTGGAAAGCAGCGCCGTGCTGGGCACGGTGGCCAGGTAGTCGGCCCATCTTACTTCCCAATTCTTCACTTGGCTGCCCCCACCCCAGTATAGAGCCTTCATGGATTTACAGCCCCGCGACACGGCCCCCGGATGGAAACGCACCGGCTACCGCATCATATTCGAATCGGACACCCGGGCCGGCATGGCCTTCGACGTATTGCTGCTGGCTATAATCGTGCTGAGTGTGGGCACCGTGATGCTGGACAGCGTGCGGTCCATTAGCAGCCAGTACGGGGCCCTGCTAAGAGGGCTGGAATGGGCCTTTACCATTGCATTTCTGCTGGAATACCTGGCGCGGCTGCTGGTGGTGCGGCGGCCAGTGGCCTATGCTCTCAGCTGGCTCGGGATAATTGACTTTCTGGCCACCATACCGGCCCTGGCCGCGCTGGTTCTCACGGGCAGCCAGTACTTGCTGGCCATCCGGACGCTGCGGCTGCTGCGCATGTTCCGCATTTTCAAGCTGGGTCAGTTTGTGGGCGAAGGCGAATTCATTACGAATGCGCTCAAAGCCAGCCGCTACAAAATCATGGTCTTTCTCACATCGGTGCTCACTATGACCATTGTGGTGGGCACGCTGATGTACGTGGTGGAAGGCGGGCAAAACGGCTTTACCAGCATCCCCAAAAGTGTGTACTGGGCCGTGGTCACCGTCACGACGGTCGGCTACGGCGACATCTCGCCCGTCACCATTCTGGGCCAAACGCTGGCTTCGCTCCTTATGATATTGGGCTATGCCATCATTGCCGTGCCCACGGGCATTGTATCGGCCCAGATGGTGGCGCCACGCGGCCCGGCACAGCCAGAACCAGCATTTAAGCTGGCCGTCTGCCACGTATGCCAGGCTGCCGGCCACCGGCCCGACGCTGAGTTTTGCTGGCGCTGCGGCGAGCGGTTGTAGAGCATTTAAGCGACTAGTCCTCATTATATAACTGATGCCGCGAATAGCACTAGTCAGCTAAGCAGAGTGTCTCTTTGGAAACACGCTGGCTGGCATGCTTTCCTTGATACGGCTCAGATATGTATGGGCAAGGGCCAGCATGCAGCTCGTCTTAACTAGCCAATTATCCACAGCTAAACCCGCACAAAAAAGTGCAACGCTGCAGCTAAGAAATTCATCAAGCGGAAGGGTTTGCACCGGAATAGCAATCAACCTAGCCATGCGCTTAGAGCACCTGAGTGAATTAATAGGCCACGCCCGAAGCAGCAGGCTGACTATAAAAGAACGAGGACTGGTACACATTCGTCCTCTTAGACTTTATCAAACGTGGCTAACCTCCTTACCTCAGCCGCGTACACCCACTACTCCTTTTAGAAAAGCACCACGCTGCTTCCTTTCCTTATTTCCACTCAACGTATTATCTCATGATAAAGCACCTGCTGCCAGCTTTGGCCCTTTCGCTCGCTTTTGGCATCAACGCCCAAGCGCAGACCACGACGCCCAATACGCCTACCGGCAACCGCACAGCCGGCACCACCGAAGCTCCGGTAGACCCAACCAGCAAAACCGGCCAACAAATTAGCGGAGCTACGGGCAATGGTGCGGCTAACACGGATACTGATACCGCTCCTGTTGCTCCCGGCACCACTACCCCCCGCACGCCCACCGGCAACCGCACTGCTGGCACTACTTCGCAGCCTATTGACCCTACCAGCAAAGTAGGACAGGAGATAAAAGGTGCGCCAGGTACCGACACCAATCGGAAAACCCGCAAAGCGACCAAAACAAAAACCAAGATGCCCCGGTAATTAATCGTAACGGCATTTCTGGCATTTGATGCGCTAGCTAATCAAAATAGCAAAGGCCACAACAAGCAAATGTTTGTTGTGGCCTTTGCTATATGAATGGTATCTGGCAGGCAGTTCCGGCTACAGCTGTTTGCTAAAGGACAAGCCGCTGTACGAATGACCGTTCACGTTCACGCCCTGCAGGGGTATTACCGATACGCCCGCACGCCCGGCTACTTTGTGCAGCTGGGGCACTACTATGCCCGCCGTAGCGCCCACGGCGTAGCCCACCATCACATCGGTGAGGAAGTGCTTGCCGGCTTCGATGCGGTAGTAGCCCACGGCGGCCGGCAGCAGGGCCGCAGCGCCCCACACGTAGGGCTCGGCAGGTGAGTCGGGGTTGAAGTCGTGAAACACTTTGGCGGCAAAGAAGGTAGCCGCACCGGTATGGGCCACGTGGCCGGCAAAAAATGAGTTAGTGGCAATCTTGCCGTTGCGTCCGCTACCGCCTTCGGGCCCGTACAGGTAGGGGCGGTAGCGGTACACGGTGCCCACCGTCATGGTGAAGGCGGCATCGGCGGCGAGCATGGTTTGGAGGTAGAGGCCCAGCACTTGCCCGTAGCGGCCCCGCACGTTGGGGTTGAGGGCCAGCAGGCCCGGCGCCACCAGGAACGTAGGGTAGCAGAGCACGTCGCTGAGCAGCTGGGCGCGGTCGCTGTACTTGCCCGCGGCAAAGCGGTCAATCTTGGGCACGTCGTTGCGGTCGAGCGCAGCCAATTCGGCATCGGTCAGGCCGCTTTTTTTCTGTACCAGCAACAGCCCGGTTACGCTCAGCGCCGTGAGGCCAGTAGTGATGGCACCGTCCTTCAAAAGGTCGGTGCGGTAGGGAGAAGGAGCCTGCTGGGCAACGGCCGAAGGCCCCGGGGCCAAGAACAGCGTCCCGGACAGCGCGAGGGAAAAGAAGAGCTTCATCAAATAGAAATATGAAAATGATGAGGCTCAAACGTGAGATTGGCCGCTGAGGTTGGTCTGCGGAAGGGAACTGACCCGAGGCGGCGGGAAGTGCACCGCACGGCGCGTTCTTACAAGCGCTGAGGCCCCAGTCCTGGCCGCTGCTACAGCACCACTGTTCGCATCACGGGTTTGAAGTGGCCACTCAGCAGCTGCACGAAATAGGTACCCGACGCCAGCCCTCCGCGTGACCATTGCAGCTGGTGGTGGCCGGCGCGCAGGGCCCCCTTGTGCAACACGGCCACCTCTCGGCCAGCCGCATCGAGCAGGCGGATGGTGGCTTCATCGGCGGTAGGCAGCGAGAATTCGAGGGTGGCCTTTTCGACAAAGGGCGTGGGCAGCACCGCCAGCAGCTGAGGCTCGGGGCTCAGGCCCTGGTGCAGCGTAAACGCATCGACCAGCTTGCCGGTGTGCGTGATGAAGCGGAGCCGCAGGCTGTCGGCGCTGGCTTCGATGAGCTGAGCGCCGTAGTCGGCGTTGTAGCGCACCTGGCTGCCCGGCAAGGCCACGGTGGTGCCGTAGATGCTCCGCCCGCCCAGGCCGTTGACGCAGTAAGTGAGGCCATCTACCACCAACCGCTCGTAGTGGTGGTCGTGCCCGGCCAGTACCAGCGAGGCCCCCCACTCGCGGAAAGGCCAACGCATGTTGGGGCTGCTGCCGTGGGTGCCCGATGAGTACGGCGGATGGTGGAAATACACGATTTTCCAGCGCGAGCGGGAGGCCGCCATTTCGGCCTTCAGCCACTGGGCCTGCCGGGAAGTGCTGCCGGTGCCGTCGCGCTCGGAGGGGTCGCTGTTGAGCACGAAGAAATGCACATCGCCGCGCACATAGTCGTAGTACCGCTCGTTGCCGGGCAGCGAGAAGTAGTCGAGGTAGGGCTGCCCGTGGCGGGTATAGGTGTCGTGGTTGCCGAGCGAGGGAAAGAAGCGGTTGGTGGCAGCGCCACTGCCGTAGCGCCCGCGGTAGGCCCCAATAAACTCGTGGTAGTAGCGGCCAATGTTTTCGTCGATGGTGCTGGCCGCGCCCTGCTCGTAGTTATTGTCGCCGAGGGTGATGACAAATTCGGGCTTCCAGCTTTTCACCAGCTCCGCCACCTGCTCTTCCGAATTACTGGCATGGCCATAGTCGCCAATTGCCGCGAAGCGCTGAGCATGAAGCGACTGCACCCCAAAAACACCCAGCCAAGCGCCTAAAACCCAAAGCGCGCGAAGCGTAACAAATTGCCGCATGTGCAGAAGTAAAATCATTTGATTGGACGCCTCAAACTTCAGGCAGCTGCTTTTAGTGCCTTTCGGCCTGCAATAAGGCGAATCCCGGGGCCGGCGGCTGCGCGGGGCTGCCGTTGGCCGCACGGGCACCTAACCTTTCGGGGCCGCCGGGGGTACACTTCATTCACCTGTGTTGTGCCCACGCCACCCGTGCGGCAATTGGTATGAAAGAACAATTTGACCACCTCCTAGAGCATTTTCCTGAGATTTTTACCACCCTGGGCATCCTGTTGGGCGGCCTGGCCATTGGGCTGGTGGCCAAGCTGGTCATCTTTGCCGGCCTGCGGGCTTACGGCCGGCGCGAAGACTCGACCCTGGCGCGGTCGGTGGTGCAGCACCTGAGTACAGCCAGCGCAATATTTTTCCCGATTTTGGCCGTGTCGCTGGTGCTGCCGCTGGTGCCCCTGCATCCCAAGGCGTTTGAGGTGCTGCGGCGCGTGGTGGAGATGGTGCTGATACTCTCCTTTGCCTGGGGCCTCATTCAAACGCTGGACGTATTTCAGGACCTGCTGCTGCAGCGGTATCAGCTGGGCAGCGGCGACAACCTGCGAGTGCGCAAGCTGTTCACCCAGCTGCAGTTTGTGAAGAAACTAGCCGTCTCGCTGATTGCGCTGGTGGCCGTGGGGCTGGTGCTCATGAGCTTTGCCACGGTGCGCCGCCTGGGCACGGGCCTGCTTACCTCGGCCGGCATTGCCAGCGTTATTGTGGGCTTTGCGGCCCAGCGCTCCATTGGCAACCTGCTGGCGGGCTTTCAGATAGCCTTCACCCAGCCCATCCGCATCGACGACGTGCTGGTGGTGGAGGGCGAGTGGGGCCGGGTCGAGGAAATCACCTTCACCTACGTCGTGCTCAGCATCTGGGACGAGCGCCGGCTGGTGCTGCCGCTCAATTACTTCATCGAAAAGCCCTTCCAGAACTGGACCCGCAACAGCTCCAAGCTCACCGGCGCCGTGTACCTGCAAACCGACTACACCGTGCCCGTCGATGCCCTGCGGGCCGAACTCCAGCGGATTGCCGAAGCCCATCCGCTCTGGGACAAGCGCGTGTGCGTGATGCACGTAACCGATGCGAAGGAACGCACCCTGGAAGTGCGCGCCCTGGTCAGCGCCGCCGATGCCAGCTCGGTGTGGGAGCTGCGCTGCGCTGTGCGCGAGCAGCTGGTCACGTTTCTGCAGCGCGAGTACCCCGGCAGCCTGCCCCGCACCCGCGCGCTGCTCGAAGGGCCAGCCCTGGCCGCTTCCCACGACGAGCACGCTTTCTCGCGTCCACAGCCCAAGGCGGTATAGTGCCCATAGAATTTGCGCCAATTACTGAGTTTGGGTCGGTAAACACGGAAAGTTAGCTTAAAAGCCGTCTGTTTAGACTCAACAGTCGTTAGAAGGCCTCGTCTGTCAAAAGCCTGTGCCGTGCCACTGTTTGCGGTGCCTCGCCAGCCTTTTTCTTGCTCTTTTCCTCCATTCCATCCCGCGGGCAAATTCGCACCTTAGTGCTTGGGCTCACCGCGCTACCGTGCTGCACCTTTTAGGTCAGCCGGTTATCTCCCCTTTTTGCCTGCTACTGCCTGCCCGCACCCACGGGCCACGCCACCATGGTACTCCTTAAGCCTCTTACCGAAAACGACTTCCCGCAACTCATTAGCTGGGTCGACAACGAACGACTGCTCAAAGAGTGGTCGGACCCCATGTTTACTTATCCGCTCACCACGGAGCAGCTGCACCAGTACCTGCAACACGCCAACCAGCCACGAAAGTCAGAAGTATTTGCGTACAAAGCACTTGATGCTGCCACGGGCGATGTAGTGGGTCAAATTTCGCTGGCCCACCTCAACTGGAACGACAGCACGGGCCGCATTTCCAGCGTGCTGGTGGGCGATGAAGCCCTGCGCTGCCGCGGCTACGGCCAGGCCATGGTGAAAGCCCTGTTGAAAATAGGATTTGAAAAGCTGGGGCTGCGCCGCATCTCCCTGGGGGTGTACGACTTTAACTCCCCGGCCATTCGCTGCTACCAGCGTTGCGGGTTCCATCACATAGGCACGCTGCGCCACGTGGTGCGCTACCAAGACGAGTATTGGTCGTCGGTAGAGATGAGCATCATGCAGCACGAATGGCGCCAGACCGGAGCCGAAACTCAAGCAGCTTAGAACCCTCGTTTGAAGTGCAGCCTACAACGGTCCGCCTCGGCGGTTATTTCTCCAAAAAGCGTGAAATGATGCTGTTCATTTCCTGCTTCTGCGCCTCGGTAGCCCCGTCCCACATGTCGTTGTGAATGGTATTGGGCAGGGTGACAATGGTGGTGCCGTAGAGCTGTTGCTCGGCCGGTGTGGGCAGCACGCCATCATCGGCTACTTGGTCGCTCGAGCGCAGGGAAAGCACCCGCGGCTGGCGGGCCCGTGGGAAAGGCACCCGGCGGTTGTCGAGCGAAATAATTTGCTGCACTAGCTCTGGGTGCTTTTCGGCCAGCAGCATGGCCATGTCGCCGCCGTTGGAATGCCCCACCAACAACAGTTGGCTAAAGTCGACTTTGGGGTATTTTTTTTGGAGCTCCTGCCGCACAAATAGGATGTTTTGCACGCCGCGCTCCCAGTTGGGGAGGCGGGTTTCGCGCACGTTGCCGGTCATGGGCAGGGGCGCATCGGTGGGCAGCTCGTGCTGAATGCTGGCCACCAAGTACCCGTGCGCCACCAGGTTTTGCGCCAGAAAGGAATACCCGGTGTGCTGGCCGCCGTAGCCGTGGCTGAAAATGGCGGCTTTGAGCGGAGCTTTGGAACGGCGCCGAGGCTGGTACACAGCCACCGGAATAGACCGCTGGCGGGCCTCATCAAACAAGGCCAGCGGCTCGACCAGGGCAACCACGGGCCGGGCGCCAACTGTGCTTTGCGGCGCGGAGGTGGTGTGTTGGGCGTTTGGCTGGGGGCCGTGTGCACAGCTAAAAGTGAGAACCGCCAGGCCTAAGACCTTAAAGTGCTTCATGAAAGTAGAACAGCAGCTACCGCGTGCGCTGCAACGATAAAGACGGAGATAATCGGCACCCTGGAAAGGCAGCGCCGACCCCGTTGAAAGCATGCGCCATGCCCAACGAGCCCCAAAATAAGCTAACCTTGGCACAACCTCCCTCTTACGCACCAAGCCAGGTCGTTACGGGTTGATATCCAGCGCGTCTTTTCTCATCCAGCCGGTGCTGGTCACCTTTTGCCAGTTGGTGAAGGTGACGTAAACGGCCTCGCCGCGGCTCTCCCCTAGTCGCACTTTATCGCCGCGCACGCAATGGGCCAGGCGGGGCAAGCTCAGGTCGGGCGAGTTGTAGAAGTAGGACCGAGCCACTTTCACCACTGCCGTTTGGGCGTTGGCGGGCACGGGCGCCGCTGTCGGCTCGCTGGCCGCTGGGCTTGCTTCGGTAGTTGGGGTGGGCGCTGGTGGCGCGGCAACCGGGCTTGGCTTCCGCACTGGAGCGGGCGTAGCGGGGCCAGCACCCAGCCGGGTTAGCTCCTGCGCTTTCAGCCAGCCGGTGCTTTGGGCTCCGTTCGGCGCTTTGAATCCGGTTTTTACGAAGCCATTGGTTTCGCCTTCCCCATAAAACTCGTCGCCGCGGCGCAGGTATCGGCCGTTCGGGGTTGATTGCTGGGGGGAGTCGAAGAAATAAGCCGTGCCCACTGCCACCCGGTAGTGCCGGCCAGCGCCAGTGAGCGGGCCGGTGGGCTGGTCGGCATTTTCGATTACGTCCTCGCGGGGTGGCGCCGTTGCACTGGCATCAGCGGCAGTGCTGGGCGGGTCTACCACCATCTCAGAGTCGGGGCGGCGGGGGCTGTCTTCGGAGCACGCGGGCAACAGAAATAGGGCAAGCAGCCCCCAGGCCACAATCGGCACGGCCGTTCTCCCCACCCAGCGTCGAGAATCATTCGGCTTTTCTCCTGCCTTGGCCGCACAAGGCTGGGGCAGGCTTGCGGTGAATTGATTTAGCTTGCTCATGGCCGTTTTCAGTTGCTACGCGTGTGTGCCTTTTACTGTAAATCCGGCAAGTAGTTTCTGAATTCCGTCCATGCAGCCCGAGCAGTCAGCGCTGGCTTTTTCGGCACGGCCCTTTCTCACTTGGCCAATTATAGCCAGCAAAGTGCGCTGCTCCCGGCACGGCACCGGCCGCGAACCTAGGCCAGCAGGCTAAGCAGGTATGGCCCGGGGCCCTATTATAGTGAAGTCGGCCGCTTTCGATGAGCACTTGCAGGGTTTCTGCTTGCGCGATTTGTCGTTCTGCTTGTTACGTGGCCGAACCAAGTCGCGGGCCTTGCGCAGCCAACCGCCCACGCGGGTGCCCGATTCCTGTTTGCGGGCCTCATTGCGCGCTGCGTTCGACTTGTTGGTGGCCTTTTTGGCAGCGCTCCGTTTCGCGCGGGTTGCGGCGAGGGCGCTGGCTTTCGCAGCGGCGGCCGTGGCAGCAGCAGTCTCAACATCGGCTTGGGTGCCCTGTTCTTCATTTACTTGGCTCAGGCTCTGCTTTTTCACCCACCCAGTGCCGCGCACGCCATTGGGCTGCACGTAGGTCGTTTGCACAAAGCCGTTTTGCTCCTCTTCCGCATAAAACATGTTGCCCCGGCGGAGGTATGGGCCAATGGGAGTTGACTGCTGGGGCGAATCGAGGAAATAAGCTTTTTCCGTAACTACCTGGTAGCGGTTGCCGGAGCCGGGCTGCCGGGCCACCGGCACCGCCACTTCCATCTCGGGCTGGTACCGGTTTGCAACCGGAGTAGCCCGAACGCTGCCGTCATCATTCAGCTGCTCGGTTTCCGTTGCGCCGGCTAGGGTTTGGTCGCTCGATGGCCGAAACAAAAAGGCCAAAGCGCTGCCCAGCAGCAGCCCACACGTCACCACCAACAAAAATATTTTGAGGCTACCGGCCGTAATCGGACGCTTGGCACCCGGAACAGGTGCCTTGGTTCCGCTGGCTTGGGCCCAGGCCGAACTCATGTTCGCTTGATTTTGCTCGCTCATCTACGTTTCAATTTCACGGCCTCCTGCCGGAACTGCTTTACGATTCGCAGGCGGGGTAGTTTCGGCAACCGCCGGTAAGTCAGCTAAAAGCCCCTGAGCCAAGCTGGTCCGCTAAACGTCAATTTCACGCTCAAAGTGCCTCTTGCAGCCTCAAACGGCCAGTAAGCCCCAACCTGATTCTTTCTACTTAATAATCAAAGCCAAGCAGCCGCCCCAACTAAGCGGTCAGGACCGGCGCCGCATCGAAGTAGTGCCACAGCCAGCGCACCAGCGCAATGCCGCCCCACGCCACCAGGCCAAAGACCCCAAGCAGGAATAGCAACAGCAGCACCACCAGCCCTTTGCCGCTGCCCTGGTGCTTGCCTTCGGCGTAGTGACGGCGCAGCAGGGCCACGTTGCGGTTATTGGCTTTGTAGGCGAAGTCAAAAACGTTGCCCAGCAACGGAATAGACCCGATAACGGCATCGAGAAGGATGTTGATGGCCATGCGCACGACCACCGCGCCACTGGCTCCGTGGCGCATCATGGTCATGACCAAAGCGCCCGACACGGCCAGCGACGTCAGGTCGCCCACCACCGGAAACAGGCCCAGCAATGGGTCGAGGCCAAAGCGGAACCGGGTACCCGGCAGTCGAAACTGGCTGTCCATGAGGCGGGCCATTTGCTCTACCCAGCGCAGCCGGTCGTTGGCATCGAAAGTGGCGGGCACGGTGGGGCGTTTGGGCTGGGGCATGGATGGACAGAGTTTGGTCAGCGCTTATACGCCTCTGCGCGCCGGAAGTACGTGGGAAACAAGACGCAGGGGCAACTCTGAAGCTGCAGGCAGCCTTTGAGGAGTGAGCTTTTGTGCAAACCAGCAGTTTGCTGAACGCGCTGGCCTTAGCGTAGTCAGTTGCGAAGCCAAGGCTGCGCCGCCGCAACAAGGTCATTGCCGGAGAAGCTAAACGCTAGGCTGCCGCCGCTGCTCAACTGGATAGTTGTGGTGTAAGAAGTCGTCCACAACACCTTTTTGGGTTGAAATACACCAAACGCCGACCATGGAATCAGCAAGGGCGGGGGCCCTACTCGAAACAGAAAGCTCGTAGCCAACGCCATTCCCTCGGGCGTAGCACTTGCTGTGATGGCGCTTTGGTAACGAACGCCCCCTACGCTGGCCTGCCCTAGCCGGAATCGGCGCCCTGGCGGTAATCCAGCCACCTGAAAATCAGTGGCCAACCGCTGCCAACCAATCAACGATAAGCCTTTGGCAATCAAGCACCAAAATGCAACAAATGCAGCCAGCGCCAGGACTATAATAAGCGGAATGTAGTTACTCATGCGCCAGCCATTGATGTGCAAGTAATGTGCGTAGCCCCAACGGTTTAGCAAGGATAGAAGAACTCCACTTTCTGCAATCGTCCCTTCCTGAAAAGGAGATATAATGACGCGTCCATTTGCACGCCTTTATGATAGAAAGGTAAACTCATTTCTTCCCCCAGCCGGCCAGTAGACGGCTTATCCGCCTCTTTGGCCGATACTGGGTAGAATCGGCGAACATCCTCCAGCGTGGTATTTTGGTCTAGCTTCAGTTTCCCCAGCTGACCCTGAAATTTTCCTCTTGTAACATCAAAATTGGCCAAAACAGCCTGGGTGCCATTCACCTCGTACATCGTTTTGCCATAGTACCAGAAATCGCCGTTTGGGCCGTCTAGCGTTTCCAGCTCGCCGCCGCACTCAACGGCTCCTTTTGCAATGCTGTCGGGCTGGCCCAGCTGGCTCCTTAGCTGCTTGGTGGTAATCGCCTGATGAGGCTTGCCGTTGACCGTTAGCATGTCCCACTCTATGTACTCCGGGTTAGCCACCTTGTCGGTATTGGCCGGCGCTGCTTTTACCTGCTCCTTTTTTGCTGATTCCGGGGCTGCAACTTCGGCAGAAACAGGAGCAGTTGGGCCGCCCTGGCAGGCGGTCAGGCACAGCAACACAGGGGCCAAGTACAGCAGGTACTTCATGGTAGAACTTGTAGATGTTGAATTGCTGCAAAGTAGCAGGCAGTTGCAGTCTGAACTCACTGCTGCCCCGGAATCTTGGCCCCGCGCTCCCGCGCCACGTCCTGCGCCAGCTCATAGCCCGCGTCGGCGTGGCGGAAGATGCCCATGCCGGGGTCGGTGGTGAGCACGCGCTTGAGGCGTTCGGCTTTTTCGGGGGTGCCGGTGGCCACTATCACCATGCCGGAGTGGGTGGAATTGCCGATGCCCACGCCGCCGCCGTTGTGCAGGCTCACCCAGTCGGCGCCGCTGGCGCAGTTGGCCAGGGCGTTGAGCAGGGGCCAGTCGGCCACGGCGTCGGAGCCGTCTTTCATGCCTTCGGTTTCGCGGTTGGGCGAGGCCACCGAGCCGCAGTCGAGGTGGTCGCGGCCGATGACAATGGGGGCCGATACTTCGCCCCGCGCCACGAGGTCGTTGATGACGAGGCCGAACCGCTCCCGCTCACCGTAGCCCAGCCAGCACACGCGGGCCGGCAGCCCGATGAACGGCACCTTGGCCTGGGCCTTTTCTATCCAGCGGGCCAGCATTTTATTCTCGGGAAAGGTTTCGAGCAGGGCGCGGTCGATGCGCAGAATGTCCTGCGGGTCGCCGCTGAGGGCGCACCACCGGAATGGCCCTTTGCCCTCGCAAAACAGCGGGCGAATGTAGCCGGGCACGAAGCCAGGGTACAGGAACTGGCCGTGCTCGTCGCGCACCTGCAGGCCGCCTTTTTCAGCCTGGCCGCGCAGGTTGTTGCCGTAGTCCACGGCAATGGTGCCGCGGCGCTGCATCTCCAAAATGGCCTCCACGTGCTTCACGATGGACTGCAGGGCCTGTTTCTTAAACTCCTCGGGGTTGGCGGCGCGCAGGGCCAGCACCTTCCCTATCTCGCCTTCGGGTAGGTAGTCCATCAGGTCGTGGGCCGAGGTTTGGTCGGTCACGATGTCGGCCTGAAAGCCGCGTTCCAGCAGTTCGGGTAGCACCGTTGCGGCGTTGCCGGTGAGGCCCACCGAGAGCGGCGTGCCGGTGGCTTTGGCTTGCTCGCACAGCTCCAGAGCGTGGGCGAGGTCGCGGGCTTGCTCGTCTACGTAGCCTTCGCGCACTTTCTGCTTCACCCGCTCATCAATGGGCTCCACTACCAGGCAGACGCCGTCGTTCATGGTCACAGCCAGCGGCTGGGCGCCGCTCATGCCGCCCAGGCCCGCCGTCACGGTGATGGTGCCGCGCAGGCTGCCGCCAAAGTGCTGGTCGGCCATGGCCGCAAAGGTTTCGTAGGTGCCCTGCAGTATGCCCTGAGTGGCGATGTAAATCCAGGAGCCGGCCGTCATTTGGCCGTACATCATCAGGCCCATGCGGTCGAGCTCGTCGAAATATTCCTGGGTGCTCCAGGCGGGCACGATGTTGCTGTTGGCGATGAGCACGCGGGGCGCGTGGGCCCAGGTTTTGAGCACGCCCACGGCTTTGCCCGACTGCACCAGCATGGTTTCGTCGGCCTCCAGCTCCTTTAAGGTCTTTACAATGGTTTGATATTCCTTCCAGTTGCGGGCGGCGCGGCCGGCCCCACCGTACACAATCAGCTCGTCATAGACCAGGCTCACGGCTGGGTCCAGGTTGTTTTCCAGCATGCGCAGCGCCGCTTCGGCCTCCCAGGTTTTGCAGCGCAGCGTGGTGCCGTGAGCCGCTTTCACGGTTTCCTCGGGCTTGAACTCGTAGAACATCGGGCGCTTGGCATTGCCCTTAAACTTGGTGCCGGTGGCTTGGGCCAGGGAGTTGGCTTCGAGGTTGAGTTCGGGCGTAGCGGTTTCGGTGGGGATGGACGAGGGCATGGGAATTGGGTGGGTTTGGGTGGGATGGCAAGTTAGGAAAACGGTGCAGAAGGCCTAACTAAGCACGGCCTCAATATGCCGCTTCCCTCTATAAGCTCAGGACTTCATTTAATCTGGCTAGGGCACCAGAAGCGAACCATCTATAGTGTACCATTCGGTGCCTCGAAAGCTTGGCTTGTTAAAAGGAATCGGCTTTTAAAGCCTGAAAATGCAGCTTTCACGTAACATTTACGTAACATAGCATCTCCCCCACCTTCTTGCCCTTGTTCACTTGTTGATGCCTAAACCCACCAGCGGCTTACTACTTAGCGCCGTGTTATTGCTTTCGCTTTTGCTGGCTTCGCCCCAAGCGGCCGCCCAGGATATCCCATCCTCGCGCATCTCCGACCCTAATTTCAACGCCTGGTTGATGTTTTTTAGCGATGCCCAGCTCACCAACCGGTGGGGTTTGCACACCGAAGCCCAGCTACGCCGCGCCGATGGGCTCAAGTCGCCGCTTCAGGAATTTGCCCGCCTCGGCCTCAATTTTAACCTCAGCGACCAAGTGATGCTGACGGGCGGCTACGCCTACGCCCTCACCCACCCCTACGGCGACTTCCCGGTAGCCGAGAAATTTCCCGAGCACCGCCTCTACCAGCAGCTGTTGCTTAAAAGCACGTATGGGCCCTTTCAGGTTGCCCACCGCTTCCGCCTTGAGCAGCGCTGGCTGCGGCGCCCACTCGAAACCGACTACACTTACCTGAACCGCACCCGCTACCAGGTTCGGGCAGCAATGGCTCTGGTACGACCCTCGGAAGGAATTCAACCCAGAACGCCCTACCTGGCGGTTTCCAACGAGGTGTTCATCAACTACGGGAAGAACGTGACCCGCAATATTTTCGACCAAAACCGCGCTTACGGCGCTTTCGGCTACCAATTCACCAAAGCACTGGCCATCGAGGCGGGCTACCTCCACCAGCTCTTGGCGCAGGGCAACGGGACCGTATTTGAGTACAACCACACGCTGCAGCTGGGCATTTACTACAACCCCGATTTCCGGCGTTCCTCTACCAACGAACCGAATTGAGGCCCCTGCGCAGCGAACCCACCGCCAGGCCCCGCCGTTGCTAACGGAGACATTCCTTTTGCTCCTTTACCGAGAACTCCAATGAGTGCCGACTACCAACCCATCGACTGCAACTTCTACGACGAGCTAGAGGCTGCCGCCACCCAGCGCCGCCGGGTCGACCTGCAGTACTTCAACGACCTGCGCCAGCTCTGCCTTGGTTCGGGCGTAATTGAAACTCTTTTCATCCGCGACAAAGTGGAGTACATGCGCCTGAAATCAGGCGAAGAAATTCGACTCGACCATCTGATTCGCATCGACGACAAACAGGCTCCGGGTTACGCCGACTACCCCGATTTTAGCTGCGCCTGCTGATGTCGACAAGGCCATAAAAAGAGAGCCTCGTGCCGCATTAGCGCAGCACGAGGCTCTCTTTTTATGGCCTATTTATGGCCTATTACGCCGGTTGCCCCGCTAGTCGCGGCCTTGCACCAGGCTCACGCCACCATTGGTGGTCACGGCCTTTACGGGAGCGCCGCCCTTGCCGAGGCTGGTAGACAGCTCTTTGCGCATAAAGCCGCTTTTCGTGACCGGGAATCCTGCCCGGATGTTGCCCATATTGGTGCTGGTGAATAATTGCGCCGAGTAATCCTGCGGCAGCTTCCAGGTGATGCCGCCGTTGGTGGTTTCCACGTCGAGGCCTTTGCCTTCCCACTTGTTGCCCGAGAGCGTAATGCTGAGGCCACCGTTCACCGTTTGGCCCGTCACGTTTCCGCCCAGGCTGGCAAGGCTCACGCCGCCGTTAATGGCTTTGAAATTGATGTCGGACTGCAGATTATCGAGGCTGATGCCGCCGTTCATGGTGTTTAGCGCCAGGGCAGTTTGGCGCGGCACAAACACCTCGTAGCTCACGCTATACCGCTCGTCTTTGGTGCTCGACTCGGCGCGCAGGGTGTTGTTGGCGCTGCTGATGGACACGTTTTTCACCAGCTCTTGCGCCTCAGCTTCCGAACTGGCCCGGCTCTGGACCTTGGCCCGAACCCGGATGTTGGTCCCCGACCAGCCGTGCACGGTGATGCCGCCGTTGGTGCCGCCGTCAATGGTGAGGGGCTGGCCCGCAGGCGCGGCCATGGTCAGGTCGCGGGTTTCGCAAAAGCGCTTGTTATCGGATTTGCCGCTATACCAGCTGCCCTCCTCGCAGTTCATTTTAAACGAAGGCTCGGAACTGGTTTGGGCAGCGGCCGAAAGAGAAAGACAAGCGAAAGCGAGTGCAGAAAAAAGGGTTTTCATGGGGAGTAAGATTTAAAAAGTTGTTTACGATGAGCGAAACCCGCACTACTCAAATGGTGGCGAGTGGGAAGGTTACCGGCACATTTTAGATTCGTTACAAACACACTCGTATTTTTTTTACTGACGGTGCTGGTGCCCACTTTTGGCCGGGTGCCGTATGCTTTCTTTCCGCTTCTTCACCAACCCCACTACCTATGGATACTGTAGCCGCCGGCGTCACCCAACTCCGCATTCAGCGCTTTGTCAACGTTTACTTTGTCGAAACCGGCACCCCCGGCGAATGGGTGCTGATTGACACCGGCCTCCCCGGCAGTGCCAAAACCATCATTGCCGCCGCCGACAAGCTCTTTTATCCCGGCAGCCACCCCGAGGCTATTCTGCTCACCCACGGCCACCTCGACCACCTCGGCTCGGCCAAGGAGCTGGCCGACCACTGGAAAGTACCCGTGGTGGCCCACCCGCTGGAGCTGCCCTACCTCACCGGCAAAGCCCAGTACCCGCCCCGCGACCCTACCGTGGGCGGTTCGCTGGCCTTCATGAGCCGCTTTTTCCCAACCCAGCTGCCTAACCTGGCTGAGCGGGTGCAAGGCCTGAGCACCGACGACCCGGCCGTGCCGCACTTGATGAACTGGCGCTGGCTGCACGTACCCGGCCACGCCCCTGGCCAACTCGCCTTCTTTCGCGAAGCCGACCGCACGCTAATCGGCGGCGATGCCTTCGCCACCTGCCACCACGACTCTATCCCGGCCGTGCTGCTGGGCAAGCCCAAAATCAGCCGCGCCGGCACGCCGTTCAACTACGACTGGGAAGCCGCCCGCCAGTCGGTGCAAACCCTGGCCGACCTGGAGCCCAAAGCCATTGGCTGCGGTCATGGGCCAGTCATAACCGGCCCGGAAGCTGCCAACGGCCTGCGTGAGTTGGCCAACAACTACCCCGTTCCGTCCCACGGCCGCTACGTGCAAGAGCCCGCCCGCACCGACAGCAACGGCATAGAGCACCTGCCCCCCGCTCCCAAAGACAAGCTGCCGCTGCAAGCCGCTGTGATTGGCGCGAGCATTCTGGCAGCGGGCGCGGCCTGGTTCTTTACCGGTGGCCGCCGCCGCGGAAAAACCAAACCCGGGCCCTACGCGCCAGTGCGGCCCTACCGCCGCGGTGTAGGTAGCTGAGACCCTGCATCCGTCGGTTCCTTCATCGGGCAGCAACTCCTGTCAGATAAGCGGTTATGACGGTAGCCGCTAAACGAGCCGTTTGGTTGTCACGGTCAAAAACGGGGTTCAGTTCGACTACTTCAAATAGGCGAACTGCCTCGGTTTTGCCGGCCAGCCAGGCGGCCTCCACCGCTTGCCGCGGCGTAAAGCCATCGGCACTCGGCGCCGATACAGCGGGCGCAAAAGCTTCGGCGCAGCCATCAATATCAAAGCTCACGAAAGCAGCCTTATGCTTGGCTGCCCGGCTGAGCGCACGGGCGAGGTAAAGCTCCACCCCGTCTTTCTGCACATGGGCCAGTGGCACGATGTGCGCGTCTAGCCCGTGAAGAAAGTCGATGTCTTCCTTGGTGTTGAGGTTGGAGTGCAAGCCGATTTCGGTAAACCCCGTTCCCTCCACAAAGCCTTCGCGCAAGAGCTTGCCAAACGGCGTGCCGCTGCTGATTTCGGGCTTGTCCTTCACGTCGGCGTGCGCGTCGAGGTTGATGCCGCCCACCGCCTGCCTGCCACTGGCATCGAACAGCCCGCGCACCGTGGAGTACGTGCCATCGTGCGAGCCTCCCAGTACGACTACGCGTGGATATTGCCGCAGCAGCTGGCCCAGTCGCTCGCGGATGTGGTCGTGGTTGCTCCTATGGTCCGGCTGCCGCAAATCCAGGTTCCCGGCATCGGCAATGCGCAGGTGCTCCAGGCTCACGTCCTGCTCCAGGTTATAGGTTTTGTGGTAGCGGCGCAACTCCCGGCGTATGGCATCGGGGGCGTGGGCTGCGCCCGCCCGGCCGCCTTCCAGCACGGTGCCGAAATCGAGAGGCAGACCTACTAAGCACACGTCAGCCTCGGGCAATTCCGCAGCGGGTCGGATAAGGTCGCGAAGGAATATCATTGGCTAAATATTAATCTGGTTTTGAAATCCATCGCGGTTCTTGCCGCAGAGGCCGTTCACAAAGGTGGTACGGTTTTACCTTGTGCAAGCCTAACGATTTTCCGCCGTTCACCTCTGCTCCCATGCTTCTTCGCCGCTCCAGCACCTTCGCGCTGCTCACGTGTCTTCCTTTCGCCGTACCCGCTCAAACGCCTTCGCCACTTCCCTCTTTTTACAACACCTACCACTACACGGCCTACACCGTGTACGATAACACCAGCAGCGAGCCCCCGACCGAAGTGCGCGGCGTGGGCGGCTCCCTCATTTTGCGTCCCGACGGGACCTACGAAAAGCACCTGAGCATTGTGTCTCCCAGCGGCCCGCACTACTTCAACCAGTCCGGGCGCTTCACGCTCATCGGCGACAGCATTCGCTTTGCCTTCACCGACCTCAAAGGGGCCGACGTGCAACGCGGCACGTTTCGGTTCGAGCCCGCCACCAAACGCCTCACCATTAACATCATCGGCTATCCCAGCGGCAACAAAGGTGTGTATGAGCTGGTGGCAGCCGACGCAAAGGCCACTCCCGTACCAAAAGCCCCTCGACCTAAACCAGCCAAAAAAGCCCGCACCTAGCGCCGCGGTTTCACCGCATTTGGCTCCCCCCGCCCCTTCTGGCTAACTTGCAGCCCGTTTCGGCAGCTTCTCAGGAGAATGCGCCGCGGCTGTTCATTGTTAATTGCTAATTGTTTATTGTAAATGGGACGCGCATTCGAATTTCGCAAAGGCCGCAAAATGAAGCGGTGGGATAAAATGTCGAAAGACTTTACCCGCATCGGTAAGGAAATTGTGATGGCTGTGAAAGAAAACGGCCCCAACCCCGACACCAACGCCCGCCTGCGCGCCGCCATGCAGAACGCCAAAGGCGTGAACATGCCCAAAGACCGGGTGGAAGCCGCCATCAAGCGCGCCAGCAGCAAAGAAGAGAAGGACTACCAGGAAGTGGTGTACGAAGGCTACCTGCCCCACGGCGTGGCAGTGGTCATCGAAACCGCCACCGACAACCCCACCCGCACCGTGTCCAATGTGCGCCTCATTTTCAACCGAAACGAGGGCACTCTGGGCACCGCCGGCTCTTCCGATTACACCTTCACCCGCAAGGGCGTATTCAAGCTAGCCGCCGAAGGCCTCGACCGCGACGAGATGGAGTTGGAACTCATCGACTTCGGCGCCGAAGACGTGTACGAAACCACCGAAGAAGATGAGCACGGCGCCGAGCACAAGTACATCGTGGTCGAAACCGCGTTCACCGACTTCGGCCAGATGCAGAAAGCCCTCGAAGCCCAGGGCCGCCACGTGGTCAGCGTCAACCTGCAGCGCGTGCCCAACACCACAGTCTCCCTCAACGACGAGCAGTTGGAGGAGATAATGACCATCATTGAAAAATTTGAAGACGACGAGGACGTACAGGCAGTGTACCACACCCTGGGCTAAATCAACGGCTTCTCGCTAGCTACAAGCCAACCAGAACGTCATGCTGAGCGGAGCCGAAGCATCTCAACCGCGCAACTAATTAATTTTAGTGCACCAGGAGAGATGCTTCGGCTCCGCTCAGCATGACGTTCTTGCTTTTAAGCACTCTTTCGAACTTTCCGCCTTTCCGCGCTAACTCATGCCCGCTGCCGAACTCTCTGCCTCAGCAGCTACCACTGCCACTCCCGGCGCATCGGCTTCTGGCGGCTACCTCCCCGCCCTCACGGGCCTGCGGGCCATTGCCGCCTGGCTGGTATTCTGCAACCACTACCCCATGGGTCCTATCCCGCCGCCTGGCATTGCGCGGGCCGTTCAGTATTTGGTCGATGAGTCGCACGGCCTGCCACTGCTGTTGCTGTTAAGCGGCTTCCTCATCGCCCTGCGCTACGATTCCGGCACTGCCAATTTTCGCCCCAAAAGCGGGTGGCGACACTATTTGCTGGGGCGCCTGGCCCGCATCTATCCGTTGTATGCGTTGCTTACGCTGGCCACATTTGCCCTGCTTTGGCGTTGGCAATCTCCACAGGTCACCCCAGGCATAGTAGCGCTCAATCTCACGTTGCTGCGCAGCTTCTTCGATGACTATAAGTTCACCGGCATCGGCCAAGCCTGGTCCCTCACATTGTTTGAGTGCTTCTACCTGGCTGCTCCATTTGTACTGGGCCTACAGCGCCGTGGGCTGCCGCTGTGGCTACAGCCTCTCATACTGCTGGGCCTTGGCACTGGTCTGGTAGCGCTGCTAGCCCCGCTGAGCCTGCACGGTCTTTTCGGGTCCCACCCATTTATGCTCAGCTACACGTTTTTTGGGCATAGCCTGGAGTTCTTTGTGGGCGTCTGGTTGGCCGGGCGCTACCAATCGGGACGCCTGGGCTCGCCAGCAGGTATGTGGCGCACCGTTGGCGGCGTATGGCTCTACTTTGCCGTCACGGTTGCCTTAGGCCTCACACAAGCTCAATACCACAACCCCGACCACCCACTTACCTTGGTGCTAAACCTTGTGGGCTTGCCAGCCGCCGCCGGGCTATTATTCGCCGGACTACTAAGCGAACACTCCAAGTTCCGGCAGCTGCTCAGCGGTAAATTATTTCAAAAGCTGGGGCTTAGCTCTTATTCCTTCTACTTAATCCACGCCGGGCCTCTGTCCTTTTGGGTATATGAGTCGCTACCAGGTTTTTGGCTACTGCAGTTGCTTGCGGTGCAATTGGTATCCTATGGCCTTTACAAGCTGGTGGAAATACCACTGAGCAAGTGGCTCAAGCCAGCTAAAAGCACAATGGCGAGTGCTGTACAGAAGTTCACATAACACTATAATTCCATTTTGTTGAATATCAATTGAGCTATTAATTGCGTATCAAAGTTGATTTATCGCTCCTAACCGAATTTGTAATTCAAGTTTGAGCAATAATTACAATTAAATACAGATATGACAGAAATTTCTACACAACATTTAGCAGCACTTCCCAATATTGAGGCACTCCAACGACTTTGTAAATCATTGGCAACACTCGATGCTATAATTTGCAGAGAATGGGAAAACCGTTACTATTCTTACAGCAACGCGTGGGACACGAGCAAACAAGAAGAGTGTTTTCAAATGCGTAATGGCTCAGGTGATGAATTTCAAGTTTTATTCAGCCTACACGGTTCAATAATTAATGGACAAGCACACGAAAGCGAAATGTGCAATTGGTCTGAAAAGAAAATTCACCCCATTACTTTTAAAGAAAAGGTTAGCAATTTTTTTGGACATGAAAAGATTGTAATGGAACAGCAAATTTGGGAAGGTGTAATTGATACCATTCCAAATGAATTCAAGGAATTTATTTTGGGAGAGCCAGTCAAATCAATAGGGACGACCTTTTGCATTTGGAGAAAGGTGGAAGATAAAACTTGGCACATCGGAGCTATTAAATTCCCTAAAAGTTTATACAACGACGGAAGCGCTGACTTACTATATATTTTTGACGGCAAGCCAACAACATATTGGGAATGGGCCACGGAATATTATGAAGAGCAATTTGACGGCTACCAGCTGGAATTAGAGCTGGTGAAGCACATTTATGATTTAAAGCCATTAACTAAAGAAGTTGTAGTACAGCTCAACCCCAGCATTGACGATTTCGAACAATTAAAGACCGATTTGAGCAAAATTGGGTACGCATACATAGACTTATAAAGTCTTTCCTTAACTAATACTTAACTATCTAAGCAAGTAGAATTCTTGGCTCAACGCTTTTTCATTCATTTGAAATAACGTTTTCCAAATGAATATTTTGATGTCTCTGTCATCAGCACTACCCAAACCATTACCATACAAAAAAGCGCCGCTGCTGAGAGTCTCAGCAGCGGCGCTTTTTTGTATGGTAATTACTCGAATTACCTAGTCAACATTGTCATGCAAAAACCGGTTATCTCCCAGCAATTCATTATCATCCGATAAATTGAACCGCGAGATATTCTGTGCTGAGCTAGGCTCCACATTCTCCAGTTTCACCTGACGGCGCAGATACGCCGGCGTATCGTACTGGCTCACCGCTTCAGGTGGCAAGCCATTGCTTAGCTCCTGCAAGCGCCGACGGCGCTCCAAAGCCTGAGCATCCATTGCAGGGCGCGTACGGTTCTCCGGGGTTGGAGCTGGCGCTGAAGTTGCGTTAGAGGTTAATACAGGCTCCGTAGGAGCACTAGCTGGAATACCGGCCAATGGAGGCGCATTGTGCGCCGAAGGACCATTAAGGTCAAACGTAACCCGGGCTGGCTCCGGAGTCGAACTGCCGAAGCTGGGCACGAATGGAGCAGACGGTGCTACAGGCGCAGGAGTTGCTTCGATGGGCGCTGCTGCAACCGGAGCAGACTCCGTTGCGTTGCTGCTGCTTGGGGCCCCAGGCGTATTAATAGAATGCGCATCACGTGCAAAGCCAGTAGCAATCACCGTTACGCGGATGTTCTGACCCAACGTATCATCAATGCCGTGGCCGAAAATCATTTCCGCGTCCTGGCCGGCTTTCTCCTGGATGTATTCCGTGATTTCCGTCAGTTCGTCCATTTCCAGCTCGTGCTCAGCGCCCGACATGATGGAAAGCAGAATCTTCTGCGCACCCTGAATGTCGGTGTTATTGAGCAGCGGCGAGTTCAACGCTTCCTCGGCGGCGCGACGGGCGCGGTTTTCGCCTTCGGTCATGCTGCTGCCCATTACGGCGGCACCACTGTCCTTCATCACCGTTTTCACGTCTTCAAAGTCGACGTTCACATCCGCAGTCACCGTAATGATTTCAGCGATGGACTTGGCAGCCGTGGTCAAGACGGTATCGGCCTTGGCGAAGGCTGCGCTCATGGTCAGGTTGCCGTAAATCTGCGGCAGCTTGTCGTTGAGAATCACCAGTACCGTGTCGCAGTGCTCGCTGAGCTCTTTGATGCCCAGTTCAGCCTGCAAGCGCTTTTTCTTGCCTTCGAACAGGAACGGCGCCGTCACAATGCCCACCGTCAGGATGCCTAGCTCCTGCGCAACCTGCGCAATTACCGGGGCGGCACCCGTGCCAGTTCCCCCGCCCATTCCGGCCGTGATGAACAGCATCTTGGTGCCATGGTTCAGCAGCTCGCGAATCTGCTCCTTGCTCTCTATAGCAGCTTGGCGGCCGCGCTCGGGCTTGGCCCCAGCACCCAGGCCTTCGGTCAGGTCAACCCCAATCTGAAGCTTGTTGGGCACCGTGGAGCTTTGCAGCGCCTGGTGGTCAGTGTTGCAGATAATAAACTCCACGTCCTTGATGCCCTGCTTGTGCATGTGCTTCACGGCATTGGAGCCACCGCCCCCCACCCCAATCACCTTGATGATTGACTTGCTCTGGGCAGGAATGTCGAATTTGTAATTCATAAAGTCGATAGGTTGACTGCTAATAGTTGGCTGCTGCTTGGTGATTAGCGAGCAAATTACTCACTAATCACCAAGCAGCAGCCAACAATCAACGGGCGGATTATTAATAAGATTTATCGTCGTAATCGTCAATCAACAGCCCTTTGGTGCGGGTGATGATGTCTTTGAAGAAGCGACTAGCCGCGCCGGGCTCCTTGGGTTTGGCCGGCTGAGGCGCGGGCGCAGGAGCGGCGGGCACCGAAGCCCGGGTTTCTACGGCCACGGAAGTAGGAGTTGGAGCGGGCGCCGGTGCGGCTGCCTGCGGAGCGTAATAGGAAGGAATAATCTGCTCCTCTTGCTCGTAGGGTGCCCGCGAGTTGTTCCGCTCGTCCAGCGAGTGGTAGCCCGACAGCACGAGGCCCACCGTGGTAGCGTACATCGGCGATTTCACCGCCTCAATGCGGCTTTTGCCGAGATGCTGGTTGGGGTAGCCAATGCGGGTATCCAAACCGGTGATGTACTCGGTGAGCTGCTCCAGGTTCTGCAGCTGCGAGCCGCCGCCCGTGAGCACGATGCCGGCCGACAGCTTGTCGTGCAGGCCCATGCGGTAGATTTCGGCATACACCAGCTCCATGATTTCCGACATGCGGGCCTCAATGATGTACGCCAGGTTCTTCAGCGACACTTCCTTGGGCGGACGGTTGGGCAAGCCGGGAATGCTCACGATTTCATAATCAGAAGCTTCCTCAGCAATGGCTTTGCCGAATTTCACTTTCAGCTGCTCAGCCTGGCCAGGAGCCACGTTGCAGCCAGCCTTGATGTCCTGCGTGATGATGTTGCCACCAAACGGCAATACCGCCGCGTGGCGGATGATGCCATCCTTGAATACGGCTAGGTCAGTCGTGCCACCTCCGATGTCAATCAGGGCTACGCCAGCTTCCTTCTCCTCTTCGGAGAGGATGGACATGCTGCTCGCCAGCGGTTCCAAAATCAGGTCGGCAATTTCCAGCCCGGCTTTGGTCACGCACTTGTTGATGTTGTTAATGGCCGTGCTCTGAGCCGTGATGATGTGAAAGTTGCCTTCCAAACGCACGCCTTCGTAGCCCACGGGGTCGGCGATGCCTTCCTCATAGTCCACCTTGTAGTCCTGCGGCATCACGTGAATGATTTGCGAGCCGGGTTGGGTCACGAGGCGGTACATGTCCTGCGTGAGGCGGTTCACGTCGTCGGGCCCGATGGTGTCGTGCGAGTTGCGCGTGATGCTGCCGTTGTGCTGCAGGCTCTTGATGTGCTGGCCCGCAATGCCCACGTTTACCAATCCAATGCTAATTCCGGACTGTTCTTCGGCTTGCCGAATGGCCCGTTTTATTGCGTCGACGGTTTTGTCAATATTGAGCACAATGCCCCGCGAAACGCCTTCGGAGACAGCTTTGCCCATGCCGAGGATTTCGAGTTTACCGAATTCGTTTTTGCGGCCTACCAAGGCGCAGATTTTTGTAGTGCCAATGTCGAGCCCGACGACGATTTTGTCTTGTTGCATAGGAGCGGTGCTGGCGAGCGTGAAGAAAGCTGGGGTTGGGAATTGAGAGATTGGGGACCTTACGGTCTATTTTTCAGCGAATTACTATTCGCAGATAATTTGGTTTTTGTATTCGACGTTTACGCGGTGGTAGGTGTCCCACCCCAAAACTGACGGAATTTGCCGGTAAAATACCATAAGCTTGGCGAATTTCTCGGAAATATTTTCGGGCATCCCGAATTCTACACGTTGGTCGCCTACTTGCTGCGTGAAGGAGAGCTTGCCGCCCGGTTCGATAAATACTTCCGATACCTGCGCTTTCCAGAACTCGTGCTCGTCCACGTAGCGCAAGAACTCGAGGTAGCGGCGCCCGGTACTGTCCCGGAAAAATGCACTTGGCAAGCTGGCTCCATTGGGCCGCGCCACAGTGGCCACCCGGGCCGTAAACAAGGGCGAAAGGGGCAGGGTATGCCCCTCGGCGTCCACGTAGGTATCGAGGCGGGTGTCGGGGTGGGTGAGGCGAGCAATGGGCCGGTTTTGGCGAATATCGGCGTGCAGGTTGCCAGCCAGGTCGCGGTAAACCTGAGCTTCGCGTACAAATGGATGCGCCCGCACCCGGGCTTCCAACTCTTGCAAGCGGGGGCCTTCGGGTAGGGTACCCACCACGGGTTCGGCGCCGCCTTTGGTGAGCAAGGCCGTTACGCCCCGCTCGCTGATGAAGTAGTTATCGAATTCGTTGGCGATGTTGACGGAAACTGCGCCTACCGGGCGGCTGGCCTGGCGCAAAGCAGCAAATACGCCCAGCCCGCCCAGCACCAGGAGGCAAGCAGCGGCTACAAGTAAGTTTCTAACGGTGCGGTCCAAAAGCGGAAAGGGTATTGGGGTGAATTATAAAACGCTGCGGTGTTCTTTTGAAATACAGCGTTTCTCTCTGTTTGAAGTTTGCTTTCGAATTGATTTTATTATTTCCAACGCTCGGTTAAAATCAATTTTAATTGCGGTACCAAGGTGTCAATATCCCCTGCTCCCACTGTTGCCAAAACATCAAATGTGTCATCGGCTTGGGCGGCGGCCAGAACTTGCTCTTTGGTTAGTATGGCTTTAATGAGAGCCGTGATGTTGGCCAGAATTATTTCGGAGGTAACACCCGGCAACGGCTTCTCGCGGGCTGGGTAAATATCCAACAAAAATACCTCATCTGCAATACTTAAGCTCTTGGAAAAGCCCTCTGCGAAGTCCCGCGTACGGGTGAAAAGATGAGGTTGAAAAATAACCCGCAGCCGTTTACCCGGATATAAGGTGCGAACGGAACGCAGGAAAGCCTCTATTTCGCGTGGATGATGGGCATAATCGTCCAGATAAACGTTTTTGCCAGCAGTAACTACAAATTCAAAGCGTCTTTTCACGCCGCGATAAGCTGCTACGGCCGCACGTAATTTTTCAGAATTAATGCCGTGAATTTGCGCCACTGCTGCCGCCGCCAGCATGTTTTCTACATTGTGGTAGCCGGGCACTGCCAATTCTAAGTTGGCTACCGTACCCTGTGGGCCGCGCAAGTCGAAATGAAACTGGTGCCCTTCGGCCGAAATATCGTGGGCGTAAAGCTCCGGCCCCTGCTCAGCCGAAAGTCCGTAGCGAATAACAGTAGTGCCGGCCGGGGCCGCGGCTGCCACGCTGGGGTCAGCGGTATGATTAATTAATAGCGTGCCGCCGGGTTTTATTTGACCGACAAATTGGCGGAACGATTCTATTAATGCGTTTTGGTCGCCGTAAATGTCCAGGTGGTCAGCATCGGTACTGGTCACGATGGCTACGTCAGGAAACAGCGTCAGGAAGCTGCGGTCGTATTCATCAGCCTCTACCACTATGGGCGCTTCCAGTGTCTTTGGCAGCAGCAGGTTGCTGCCCAGGTTCACGGCAATACCGCCCAGGAAAGCACCAGCGTCGAGGCCGGCGTGGTGCAGCAAGTGCGCCACCATGCTGCTGGTGGTGGTTTTGCCGTGGGTGCCCGCCACCGCTATAGTGTAGCGGCCCTGCGTGAGCACGCCCAGCACCTGACTACGCTTGCGAATGTCGTAGCCTTCGGTGCGCAGCCATGCCCATTCCACGCTCTCAGCTGGAATGGCGGGCGTTAGTACTACTAATGTTTCGAGGCGGTTCTCGCGAATCTCCAGCGGGATGTTTTCTACGGCGTCGGCGTAATGCACGGCAATACCCTCAGTTACCAAAGCCTGTGTAAGGGGCGTTTCGGTTTTATCATACCCACTTACTTGATGGCCATTTGCCCGAAACCAACGCGCCAACGCCGACATGCCAATGCCGCCAATACCAAGAAAGAAAACGTAGGGGAATTGCTTCAAAACTCGAATTAAAATTTATGAATTATTAATTAAAAATGGGTTGACGCAGCCGCAGCGTGCGGTTACCGCAGGGCTTATTAATTATTCATCTTTACTTTTTAATTAATTGCAAAAGCTCATCCACAATCATGGCAGTAGCATTAGGCCGGGCCAGCTCCCGCACCCGCGTGCTGAGCTGCTGCTGCCGCTCAGTGTCGCCGAGCAGGCGGAGGGCTTCGTCGTAGAGGCGGGCCTGGGCGTGCTCGTCGGTGATGAGTACCGCAGCGCCTTTGCTCGCCAGCGAGAGCGCATTTTTGGTTTGGTGGTCTTCGGCCACGTTGGGCGAAGGCACCAGAATGCTGGCCTTCCCGGTCAGGCACAGCTCCGAGACGGAAAGGGCGCCGGCGCGACTAATAACAACATCGGCCGCTGCGTAAGCCAAATCCATGCGTTTGATGAATTCGAGCGCGTGTAGGTTATCGGCTTGGTAAGGACCGGCGAGCCGTTCGGCTTCGGGGAAATACAGCTTGCCGGTTTGCCAAAGCAGCTGCACACCCGCGTCGCGGAGTTGTTGCAGGGCCGCGGCGGTGGCCAGGTTGAGGGTGCGAGCGCCCAAGCTGCCGCCTATTACGAGCAGTGTTTTCTTATCAGGGTTTAAGCCGAAAAACCGGAGAGCTTCGGCGCGGTCGCCATCGGCAATTTCCGTACGCACGGGATTGCCAGTGAGCACGATTTTTTCTTTAGGAAAGAACTTCTCCATGCCATCGTAAGCCACGCAAATGCGACCCACACGGCGGCCCAGCAATTTGTTGACCAAGCCGGCGTAGGAATTCTGTTCCTGAATAAGCGAGGGAATGGCCCGCGACGTGGCAGCCAACAGCACCGGAGCCGAGGCATAGCCTCCCACCCCTACCACGGCATCGGGCCGGAATTCTTCAATCAAGCGGCCAGCTTTGCGCACCGAGCGGAACACCCGCACCGGAAACATCAGGTTTTGCGGGGTGAGGCGGCGTTGCAGGCCGGTGATGTCGAGGCCCACAATCTTGTAGCCGGCATCGGGCACGCGGGTCATTTCCATGCGGCCGTTGGCGCCCACAAATAGGATTTCGGTATCGGGCAGGCGGCGGCGCAGCTCGTTGGCAATGGCCACGGCCGGAAAAATGTGCCCGCCGGTGCCGCCACCGCTGATGATGACGCGAAGAGGATTGGTCATGTGTAGGAGAACGTCCTGCTTCGACAAGCTCAGCAGGACCGTTTAAGCATTAAGCATACGCGGCGCGCTTGCTGGGGATACGTGCCGCGTCGTCGGGTTCGCCGGTCATGGGGCGCACCTCGCGCTCACCACGACTGACCGCCAGAATGATGCCGATGCTGATGCCAGTGAAAATAAGTGAGGTGCCGCCCATGCTCAGCAGGGGCAGCGGCAGGCCGGTAATGGGGCCCAGCCCCACGGCCACGCCCATGTTCACGAGGGCCTGCAGCACGAGGCTGAAGCTAAGCCCCGCCGAAAGCAAGCCGCCGAAAGCGCCGTAGCTATTCATCACGGTTTTGAGCCCTCGATAGAGAAACGCTAGGTAAAGGAACAGCACCACGGCGCCGCCAATCAGGCCGTATTCTTCGATGATGATGGCGTAGATAAAGTCGGAATACGGGTGCGGTAAGATGTTGCGTTCGGTGCTTTTGCCCGGGCCCTTGCCCGTGACACCGCCCGTGGCAATGGCAATGTAGCTGTGCTCCAACTGGAAGGGCACTTTTTTATTGGGGTCGCTGGCGCTGTCGAAATGGTTGGTAACGCGTGAGATAACCGTTTTGCCGCGCTGACCCGTGGCCAGACCGGCCCCGCCCACTACGGCCCCGATGGCAATCATCACGGCCATTTGGCGAAGCGGCACGCGGCCGATGAACATCAGCAGCAGGCAGGTAGCGAACAGCAGCAGCGCCGTCGAGGCATTACTCAGGATGATAAGTCCGCAGATAATGCCGACCCACAGCATTACCGGAAACAGCGTGGTCCAGAAGTCGTCGAGGTGCTGCTGACGGCGGCTAAGCATGCTGGCCAAGTGCGAAATCAGGGCCAGCTTGGCCAAGTCAGAAGGCTGAAAGGTTTGGTTAATAACCGGAATGGTGAGCCAACGCGACGCCTCGTTGATGTTCGAGCCCATGAGGTAGGTGAACAGCAGCAGCGGCACCGAAATCAGCAGGGCGTACAACGCCAGGCGGGAGTAGTAGCGGTAATCAATGCGGTGGGCCAGCCACATAAAGCCCAGCCCCACGAGAATCAGGGCGGTGTGCTTAAAGAGAAAATGTTCGGTGTTGCCGTCCATTTTCTTGTAAGCCAGCGTGCCGGTAGCCGAATACACCACCGCAATACTGATAAAAGAGAACAGCAGCACGATGGCCCACAGAATGGGGTCGCCCTTGAGGCTGCGTTGCAACAGGTTTTGTCTGGGTTCCATGAGGTGAGGGTATGAGGGTGTGGGGGTATGAGTTTGTAGTATGGTCGAGATAGAAGCGGCAAACTTTTACCCCCCCATCCTCCCACCCTCATTACATAATTCCGACACGGCGGCGGCAAATTGCCGGCCCCGGTCTTCGTAGTTTTTGAATAGGTCGAAGCTGGCGCAGCAGGGCGAGAGCAGCACCACGTCGCCAGATTCCGCAAGGGCCGCGGCGCGGGCTACGGCGTCAGTCATGCGTTGGGTTTCCTCCACATGAGGCACTATCTCGACGAAAGCATCGTGAAGCTTTGCATTGTCGACGCCCAGGCACACGAGGGCTTTCACACGGGACGCGGCCAAGCCCAACAGGCTATTGTAATTGTTGCCTTTGTCGGTGCCGCCCGCAATCCAGACGATGGGCTGCTGAATACCGTCGAGGGCGTACCAGGCTGCTTCCACATTGGTGGCCTTGCTGTCGTTGATGAAGCGGACACCATTGATTTCACCAACTAGCTGCAGGCGGTGGTCAGCGTTTTGGAAGGTGGCCAGGCCGGCTTCTATTTGCTCGGTGCTCAGGCCGGCTATGCGGGCGGCGAGCACGGCAGCGGCCATGTTCTGCTGGTTGTGCTGGCCGATGAGCGGCGACTGCGCCACCCGCACCACATCAACCGTGCTTTCGGGGTAGCTGGGCAGGTGCAGCCGTAGCGTACCATCGGGCCCGTACCAGCCGGCCAGGTTTTCGCCGGCGTTGCCGCTATCGAACTCCTTGTCGAAAGCCAGCGCGTTTCTCTGAAACTCAGAGGCTGCTACGGCTTTGTTGGTTTCGGGGTCGGCCGCGTTGTAGATGAAGCAACAGCTAACGTTGCGGGTTATGCGGAGCTTGGCTTGCGCGTATTTCTCCAGCGAGTACTCGTAGCGGTCGAGGTGGTCGGGGGTGATGTTGAGCAGCACGGCCACCCAGGGACGGAAGTCGTGCATATCGTCGAGTTGGAAGCTGCTTAACTCCAGCACGTAGTAATCGTGCTTATCGGCTATTACCTGCTCGGCCAAGCTATAACCCACATTGCCGGCCAGACCCACGTTCAGGCCGGCGCTTTTCAGCAGGTGGTAGGTGAGCAGCGTGGTGGTGGTTTTGCCGTTGGTGCCCGTTATGCAAATGCTCTTGGCTTGGGTGTACCGCCCAGCAAACTCAATTTCAGAAACGATGGAAGTGCCTTTTTCCCGCAAAGCCTGGATGACCGGAGCCTTTTCGGGAATACCCGGGCTTTTGATTACCTCATCGGCAGCCAGAATTTTGTCGAGGGTGTGCTGGTTTTCTTCGAAGGTAATGCCGGCCTGGGTGAGCTTATCCTTGTAGACGGGCAGGATGGCGCCGCGGTCGGACACAAACACGGAGTGGCCTTTAGCCTGCGCCAACAGCGCCGCTCCTACCCCACTTTCGGCTGCTCCGAGGATTACAATATTCTTTTTATCTGTCATGCTGAGGCACGAAGCATCTTATCACGTTCGAGTTGAAAATCCAGGCAGTGCGACCGTGATAAGGTCCTTCGCTCCGCTCAGGATGACAAGCGCTGTTTAGCGCAGCTTTAAGGTAACCAAGGTAATGACAGCCAGCATGATGCCGACAATCCAAAAGCGCGAGACGATTTTGGATTCGTGGTAGCCCAGCTTCTGGTAGTGGTGGTGTAGCGGCGACATGCGCAGCAAACGGCGACCTTCGCCGTACTTGCGCTTGGTGTATTTAAACCAGCTCACCTGCACCACAACCGACAGGTTTTCAATGATGAACACGCCGCACAGAATGGGAATCAGCAGCTCCTTGCGTACCACCAAGGCCAGCACCGTGATGATGCCGCCCAGGGTAAGCGAACCCGTGTCGCCCATGAAAACCTGCGCTGGATAGGAGTTGTACCACAGGAAACCGATGCAGGCTCCTACAAAGGCCGTACAGAAAATAACTAGCTCGCCGGAGTCAGGAATGAACATGACATCCAGGTAATCAGCCAGTAGCGCGTTGCCGCTCACAAAGGCGAAAATGGCCAGCGTGATGCCGATAATGGCCGAAGTACCCGCCGCCAGGCCGTCGAGGCCGTCCGTCAGGTTGGCGCCGTTGCTGATGGCCGTCACCAGAAAGATGACGATGGGAATATAGAGGAAGCCGTAGAGCCCGTTGAAAATGGTGCCGGCCGTGGCGAACAAGTTGGCGTAGTTCAGCTCATTGTCCTTCATAAAGGGCACCGTGGTAATCATCAGATGCACGTCTTTGTAGAACTTGGTGGCATTGACGGTAGAAAACGTCCCGTTGGGCTGCAGGTACTCGCGGATGGTTATCTCGTTGCTATAAAATAGCACCCAGCCCACCGTAATACCCAAGCCCACCTGACCCAGCACTTTAAACCGCCCGCTCAAGCCCTCTTTGTTCTTGCGAAAGACCTTAATATAGTCGTCCAAAAACCCAATCAGCCCCAGCCAAACGGTGCTCAGCAGCATCAGGATGATGTAGATGTTGCGCAACCGGGCCAGCAACAGCACCGGTACCAGAATGGCCAGAATGATGATAAGGCCGCCCATGGTCGGGGTGCCTTTCTTCTCGTTTTGGCCCTGCAGGCCCAGGTCGCGCACGCTTTCGCCAATCTGCTTGCGCTGCAGAATCTTAATAAGGCGGTGGCCAAAGGTGAGGGCAATGAGCAAGGAAATGACCACAGCCAACCCCGCACGAAAGGTGGTGTACTGAAACACCCCGATGCCGGGCAGATTGTAATGCTCGTTTAAGTAACGAAAAAGGTAATAAAGCATTCAGGTACGGTTAGAATGTCATGCAGAGCGTAGCGAAGCATCTCGCGTGCTTTCACTAATCCAGTCGATTGGATTACTGCCCCGAGCGAGATGCTTCGCTGCGCTCTGCATGACGTTTCTATTTATTTAGGGCAGCAAAAACTTCGGTTAAAATCAATTTGTCGTCGAACGGCGCTTTCACGCCGCGAATTTCCTGGTAGGTCTCGTGGCCCTTGCCCGCCACTAGCACAATGTCGTTGGGCCCGGCCAACTCCACGGCGGCCCGAATGGCCTCGCGGCGGTCGACTACCGTGCGCACCTTGGCCGCATCGGGCGCTGTCACGCCGGCCTGCATTTGGGCCAGTATGTCGTTGGGGTCCTCGAACCGCGGGTTGTCGGCGGTGAGGATGACTTTATTAGAGAGGCGCGCGGCCAGGTTGGCCATGATGGGGCGCTTGGCTGCGTCGCGGTTGCCGCCGCACCCTACTACCGTAATAATCTGCTGGGTGGGCTGGCGGATTTCGTGCAGGGTTTGCAGCACGTTTTCCAGGGCGTCGGGCGTGTGGGCATAGTCCACAATGCCGGTCACGCGCTGGGTAGGCGACACCACGGGCTCGAAACGGCCCGGCGCTGTGGTCAAGCCCGAGAGGATGGTGAGCACCTCGGTGGGGTCCTCGCCCAGCAGCACGGCCGCGCCGTACACGGCCAGCAGGTTGTAGGCGTTGAACACGCCGATGAGGCGAAACAGGATTTCGCGGTCGTCGATTTCGAGGTGCAGGCCGTGTACTTCGTTGGCAATGAGCTTGGCTCGGAACGTGGCAGCCCCGCGCAAGGAGTAAGTTTCGCGGCGGGCGGCGGTGTTTTGCAGCATCACCGGGCCGCGCTTGTCGTCGGCATTGGTGAGGGCGAAAGCGGTTTTGGGCAGCGCGTCAAAAAAGCCTTTTTTAGCTTTCAGGTAGTTGTCAAAGGTGCCGTGGTAGTCGAGGTGGTCGTGGGTGAGGTTGGTGAACACGCCCCCTACAAAGCGCAGGCCCGTGACGCGGTGCTGGGCGACGGCGTGGCTGCTCACTTCCATGCAGGCGTGGGTGCAGCCGGCCGCCACCATGCGCGCCAGCAGGGCATTGAGGCGAATGGCGTCGGGCGTGGTGTGGGTGGAAGGAATGACTTCCTCGTCAATCTGGTTTTGTACCGTACTTAGCAGGCCGGCATGGTATCCCAGTTCGCGCAACAGCTTGTGCAAAAGCGTGGCACAGGAAGTTTTGCCATTCGTGCCCGTCACGCCAATCAGCTTCAGCTGTCGCGAGGGATGTCCGTAGAACGCAGCAGCCATGTGAGCCAGCGCCGCGCCGCTGTTTTCTACCAGCACGTAGGCCGTAGCCGGATTTAGCTCCGTGGGCAGTTCTTCGCACACCACCGCGGCCAGGCCCTGCGCTACTGCGCCGGCAATAAACTTGTGGCCGTCGGTAGCCGTGCCGCGCAGGGCGCAGAATGCCACCCCCGGCCCCGCTTCCCGCGAATCGAGGGTGAGGGCCGTGATGGGCACGTCGGTGGGCCCGTGCTGGGCCAGCACGTTTACATCTGTAAGTAGGGAAAAGAGGGGAAGGGAAATCATGAGGAAAGTAATCGGCTGCCCATCAAACAAAAGCAGCCGGGCAAGCGAAGCTATTAGGTGCGGCGAACCGGAGTTTTGGGGTTGTTGGGAGTAGCCGCCCTTTTGGAATCCTTAGCGGGGTCTTTGCTGGGGGCAGCCTTAGCCTTGGCAGCGGCCTTCTTGTCGGCGGCGTCTGTAGTTTTTTCAGCCGTGGCTTTGGTTGTAGCCGGAGTCGGCTTGGTCTTACTTGGCGCTGCTTTGGCCTTGGCACTGCCTGCGGCAGGCTTGGCAACCGGCTCAGCATCAGCTGGAACCAGGAGCTTGTTCTCGGCAACTTTGGTGTGCTCAGGTTCGGGCAGGGCCTTGGGAGCCGTCAGGCGGGGACCGGTTTCAGCCAGCGTGAGCGTGATGATGTCGCCCCGATTGATGGAGCTTCCTACTTCCAGCGACTGCTCGCGCACGCGGCCCGTTCCCATTGCCCGCACGTGCAGTCCTCGGTTTTCAAGCAGAAACAGGGCATCGCGCAACGTCAACCCTTTTACCAGCGGCACCCGACCGGGACGCACCGGATTCACTACCAGGGCCACGGTACGGGCATGGAACGCAGTGTCGGAAGCAGCCCGTACCCACTCCTCGCCCCCGGTTGCCTGGGTGTTGCCAGCCAGGCCCAGCTTCTGGCACACGAGGGCCAGTTCGTCCTGCATGCCAGCGCGCACCATGGGCACGCGGCTCTTGTTGAGGCGGGCCTTGGCCAGCAGCGGGCGCTGGCTGAGCATATCGCGGGCCATGCACTTGTCGGCTACCTCGCGGAATACCGGGGCGGCCACGTCAGCGCCGTAGATGCGGCCGTTGCGGGGCGAATCGACGACTACAATGCAGCTGTACTTGGGCTTATCGGCCGGGAAATAGCCGCAGAAGCTTGTGGAATAAGTCTTGGTGTACTGGCCGTTCTTGAACTTCCAGGCCGTGCCGGTCTTGCCGGCAATGGTGTAATCCTTGGGCTGAATGCTGCGCGCCGTGCCATGCGACACCACGCCCTCCATCATGGCTTTCACCTTGGCCAAGGTGGCATCGGAGCAGATTTTAGGGTTCAGCACCACCGTTTCGTTGCGCTGCAAGACTTGGTCGGCCTGCTTGATTTCCTTCACGATGAGCGGCTGCAGTTTCACGCCGCCGTTGGCGATGGCGTTGTACAGGGCCAGCGTTTGCAGCGGCGCCAGCTTGAGCTCGTAGCCAATGCTCATGGTGGTGAGCGAAGTGCGGCTCCAGGTACGGTCCTGAGGGTCTTTCACGTAGGGCTTGGCTTCGCCGGTCATCTGAAAGCCCAACGGCTTGTCCAGCCCGAATTTCTTGAGCTGGTCGTAGTACTCGTTGGGGTTCTTCACGAAGTTTTCGTGCACCAGCCGGGCCACCCCGATGTTGGAAGACTTCTCGAATACCTGCTGCACTGTGATGCGGCCATAGCCGTGCGAATCGGTTTTTACGGCTCCGCCAATGGCCATGCGGCCGTTGCCGGTGTCCACGATGTCGTCGAGCTCGATATTTGGCCGCGCCTCCAGCAAGGCCATCATCGACGCCAGCTTGAAGGTAGAGCCCGGCTCGGTGCGGCCCTGGTCGGCAAAAGCGTAGTTGTAGTCCTCCTTATAGGAACCGTCCGACGCTTTGCCCAGGTTGGCCACGGCCTTAATTTCGCCGGTAGCCACTTCCATCAGAATCACGCAGCCGTACTGGGCGTTGTTATCGACCAAAGATTTGTAAAGCGCATTTTCGGCTACGTCCTGCAGGTTGATGTCGAGCGTGGTCTTGACATCGTAGCCGGGTTGGGGCTTGATTTCGGTGCCGTCATACACGGGCTTGATGCCGCCGGGCACCCGCTCAAACAGGGCCTCGCCGGCCTTGCCCGCCAGGCTTTGCTCGAAGGTGTACTCTAGTCCGGCGCCGTGCTTGTCCTCGTTCACGAAGCCAATGGTGCGCTGCGCCAGGCCGCCAAAGGGACGAAAGCGCTTGTCGACCTTCTCAAAAATGGCGCCGCCGCGGTTACGCTTGGCCCGGAAAATAGGCCAATTGGCCAGCATTTTCTTCTCCTGGAAGTTGATTTGGCGGGAATTGAGTCGGATGTAGCGCACCGTGGGCCGCTTGGGGTCGCGGGCATTCATCAGCCGGCGGCGGTACTCCTGCACACTGCGGTCGCCAAAGAAGTGCGAAAGATGCCAGGCCAACGAATCCACGCCCGCCCGAAACACGGCATCATCGACCACGCCCGGGTCCCAGGCCACCCGATAAAACGGCAGCGAGGTTGCCATAATACTCTCGTTATCAGAGTATATATTGCCCCGCGTGGCGGGCACCGGGTGGTAACTGATGCGGCGTTCCTGCTCCAAAGCACGCCATTTGGCGCCCTCCTGGTATTGAATCTTGGTGGCTTTCCAAAAAATGGCACACGAGAACACGGCTACCCCCAGAAAGGCCAGCCGCACCCGCGTCACAATGGACTTCTTAACGTTGCCTTTCATCGGGATTTTCCTTTAACGGTCTGCTTGCCTGCGGCCTTAGCTTTGGGCGTGGTAGTACCTTTTTGTGCCTTGGTATTATTGTTGAGCTTAGCCGTAGTGCTGCTCCGCGTTGCTGCTGATTTTGTTGGGTTGCTTACCGGGGCAGCCCGCCGAACAGGTGCTGCTGGCATAACTGCGGTGGTGTCGCCGTCCAGCGGCTGGGGCGGGGCTATAATTTCGGGGCCATCATCGGTGCTTGGTGCCGCACGGCGGCGGCCGGCCAGAATATCCTTTTGTATCGCGGCGGCCGAGTCGCGGGCGGCCCGGGCCGCTAGGGTATCAGCAGTCAGCACGGGCATTAGCTCCAGCTCAGCCGCATCCAGGCGGCCGGCCGGCACGGAGATGCGGAAAGGCGGCGAAGAGCTTTCCACCAGCCCGAAGGCCGCTACTTTGCGGGCCACTTCGCTCTGTTTGCTGGCCTCCATATAGTCCGATTTCAGGGTGGTGTAGTCGGCGCGCAGGTCTTCCGTCTCCTGCTTGAGACGGTGAATGCTGCGGTTCATGCGGTTGCCATAGTGCGTGTTGCCGATGTAGAGCAGCGTGAGCAGCATCACAAACAGCAGGTGCGGCAGGTAGCGCACCGGCAAGCCTTCGCGAAACAGTCCATCTACGCTCGTAACTCGGTCCAGCAGCGAAAAAAGGCTCCAGGAACTGCGGGGCCGGGGCTCGGCCTTGGGCTTGCGAGGGCGCTTTTCGCGGACTGGCGCCGGTTCTGGCTCCGGCTCGGGGGCCTCCACTACTTCCGCTTCGGGCAGCGCCACGGGTGCCGGCGCGGCTACTTCGCGGGGTACATTGGCCCGGCGTGGGGCATCGGTGGGTCTGATTGTGTTGGTGGCCATTTTCAGTCGACAATCAGCAGTGAAAAGACATAAATCGACAAAGCCGGCCAAGGCAGTGCATTCCCCAAGCCACGCCCCAATGCACAAGTAGGCCTTGAAGCAAGTGTTGGTAAAGCGTATTGTGATAGGGAATTACTCATTGGCTCCAGTCTCCTTTCCTAATATTAATTGCGAATGGCAACACGCAATTTAGCACTTCGGGCCCGGCTATTCAGCGCCACTTCGGCGGCATCGGCCTCTTCGGGCTTGCGGTTCACGGCCTCAAATGGCTTGCTTTCATTGCCAAAGAAGTCTTTTTCAACCGAGCCAAAAAATTTGCCCTTGGCAATAAAATTCTTCACCAGCCGGTCTTCCAGCGAATGGTAGCTCATCACCACCAGTCGCCCGCCGGGCCGGAGCACTTCGGCGGTTTGCAGTAGCATCTCCTGCAGGGCCTGCATCTCCTGATTCACCTCGATGCGGAGGGCCTGGAAAACCTGGGCCAGGTACTTGTTCTCTTTGCCGCGGGGGGTGCAGGGCTGAATGGCCTGCTTGAGTTCGGCAATGGTTTCCAACCGACGACCCCGGCGGGCGGCCCCGATGGTCTGAGCCAGGGTCCGGGCGTTGGTTACCTCCCCGTACATGCCGAAGATGCGGTGCAGGTCGGCTTCCTTGTAATCGTTGAGAATATCGGCGGCGGTTAGGGGACCGTCAGGGTCCATGCGCATGTCGAGCGGCCCGTCGAACCGGGTCGAAAAGCCACGTTCCGGGGTATCGAACTGATGCGAACTTACGCCCAAGTCGGCCAACAGTCCATCAACTGGCAAAGCGCCAATCTGCTGCAATTCAGACGTTAAGTCTCGAAAATTAGCCTTTACAAAAGTAAACTGGGGCCGAGTTAACTTTTCTGCCTCAGCTTCGGCATCGGCATCCTGGTCGAAACTGTAGAGGTGGCCGGTGGTCAGCTTCTCGAGGATGCGCGCCGAGTGCCCTCCCCCACCAAACGTGACGTCGACGTAGCGGCCGTCAGGCTGCAGGTCGAGGGCGGCCAGGCACTGGGCCAGCATCACCGGGCGGTGGTAGGCGGTATCGTTGGTGTATTCGCTCACGCCATGGGGCCGCCGAGGGGCGGGGTTTCAACCGACAAAAACTTTTGTGCCAACTTGCTAAAGCTCTGCTGGTCTTTGATGAGGTAGTCATCGTAGCGGCTGGGGTCCCAGATTTCGCACCGGTTGCCAAGGCCCACGATGATGGCTTCTTTCTCAATGCCTGCATACCTTAACATGCTACGTGGTAGCATGAAACGACTGATTGAGTCAAGTTCCACTTCAGTCATTCCCCGGAAGAAATTGCGCTGAAACTGGCGGTACTCTTCGTTGAATTCGTCGAGGGCCATCACCTTTTCGTGAATGACGCGCCAAGCGGCCCGGGGGTACAGCACCAGGCACGGCTCGAAGCCGCGCACCAGCACCAGTTGGTTGCCCGACTCTTCCGGCAGATTTCCCTTCACTTTGGCCGGCAGCACAAGCCGCCCTTTCGGGTCGAGCTTGCATTCATATTCGCCGGACAGCAGGTTCATGGGCACAGACCGCCAAGGGAAACAGGGACGGTATTAGCAAATGTACGGGAAGCCATTTAAAAACCAACCACGATTTACCATTTCCTACCACAAAAGAAATAGTGCCCTCATCTCAATAAAAACCCGGTTTTTGAGCTAACCAAAATAGCCGTTCTACCATATTCGAACCAGCTGGCATGGAAAATTCACCATCGCAACGGCCGCTCTAAACCGGCAGGCTCCCTGAGCACTTTGCCATAGGCATGGCGGGATGTTGTGACTTTGGAACACGATTGTACACGGCTCCCCTCCTCTCCCATCCTTACCTTTGCAATCGCAATGCAAACCCATTCGTTGTTCCGTCGCTTCGTCAGCTTGCTGCTGGCTACGCTGGTGCTCATAGCATCGGTGGGCCTGACGGTGCAGCGGCAAACGTGCCGGATGAGCGGCAGCAGTCAGGTGGCAGTTTCGGTGACGGGCCAGGCTGCTTTGTCCGGCTGCGCAGCCACCGATGCTTCTGTCTCGGTAGTGGCAGAAGACGACGACTGCTGTGACTTCAGCACTCACCTGCACAAGGTGCCGATGCCTGCGCACGCCCTGGCAGGCAAAGTGCTGCTACCCGCGCCTCTGCTCGCAGTTTGGGAACCGGCTACGGGGTGGCTCCCGCAGGCGCCAGCCGTAGCCGTGCAGTTTGGGACCTGTTCTTGGTTTGCGGCCGATTCTTCGCCACCACTGGCAGGGCGGGCGCTACTCGCGTTTTGTTGCAAGCTGGTGGTCTAGGCTGTTTTGAAATGCTCTGTCCTTAGAAATAATGGGGCAAGCTGGCGCCTGTTGAGGCGTTATTTCAAAGGAGCCTAACCTACAAACAATATGATATTTACCCGTGGAGATTGTTCGCTCCTTATACTTTGTGCCTTTCTGCTGGCGTGGCTTCGGCCTGGCTTGGCGAAGGCACAGTCGGCAGCCATCGCCCCGGTTCGGGGCGAAATCACAGAAGCCGGCAAAGCCACTCCCCTTCCCGGCGCCATCGTGCGTTGGTTGCTCGACGATGCGGATGCCACCGCGCCCACAACCACTGCAGTATCGGATGCCGCCGGCCGTTTTATGCTGGTGCGACCCGCCCGGGCAGCTTCCCGATTGGTGGTGCAGGCCTTGGGCTTCCGAGCCGATACGCTGGTGGTGCCGGTTACGGGCTCGCCCTACCTGCGGGTGGCACTCCGTGGCGGTCAGGAGCTGGGGGAGGTAACGGTGACGGCCCGCGGGCCGGCCTACTCGTCCATCACGCCGGCCAACGTGCAGGTGATTTCAGCGAGCGACCTGACCAAATCGGCCTGCTGCAACTTGGCCGAGAGCTTCGAAACCAACGCCTCGGTGGAGGTCACGACCTCCGACGCCGTATCTGGGGCCAAGCAAATTCAGCTGCTGGGCCTCGACGGCAGCTACTCGCTGCTGACCGTGGACAACCAGCCGGCCCTGCGCGGGCTGGCCTCCCCTTACCGCCTCGGCTACCTGGCCGGCCCATGGATTGAAAACATTGAAATCATCAAGGGCACGGGCTCGGTGGTAAACGGCTACGAAGCCATCTCGGGCCAGGTAAACGTGAAGCTAAAGGAACCCGACAAAACCGACCAGTTGCTGTTCAACGTGTACGGCAACGACCTTGGCAAATTCGATGTTAACCTGAATGCGTCGGCCCGCATCAATCAGAAGTGGAGCACGGTACTGCTGCTGCACTCCGACCATCTGGGCAACCGCGTCGACCGCAACGGCGACACGTTTCTGGACCTGCCCCTGGTCACGCAGTTCAATGCATTCAACAAATGGAAATACTTGTCGGGCACCGGCATTGTGAGTGAAGTAGGCCTGGGGGCTCTGCGCGAAACCCGCCAAGGCGGCCAGCTCGGCTTTCGCGACACGGGCAGCGATGCGTATTTCCAGAACTACGGCACCACGCAGGGCACCACCCGCTACACGGGCTACGCCAAAACTTCCTACACATGGCCCACCCGGCCCTTTCAAAGCTTGGGCTTGCTGCTGAGCGGCACCGACCATGACTTTACCTCGGCCTACACCCCGGGCTACTCCTCCTCGCTCTCCGCCAGCGGCCCACGCACCTACGATGGCACCCAGCGCACCGGCTTAGGCACGCTGCTTTTCCAAAGCGTACTGGGCAATACGTCGCACGTGTACCGCGCCGGCCTGAGCTTCCTCTACGATGACTACCACGAGGTTTTTCGCGACGGGTACCGCTACTCTACTGAAATCCCAGCCGAGACTTATGCCAGAGAGCACCGCAACCGGCGCGAGCTGGTGCCCGGGGCCTTTGCCGAATACACCTACCAGAATAGCCGCAACCTGACTGTGGTGGCAGGCCTGCGCGCCGACAATCACAACCTCTACGGCTGGCAGGTCACGCCGCGCTTCAACCTGAAATACGACGCCGCTAAGAACACGGTGATGCGTGTGGCGGCCGGCCGCGGCTTTCGCGTAGCCAACCCCATCGCCGATAACGCATCGCTGCTGGCTAGCGCCCGCCAGTTCGTTATTGGCAACCAGCTGCGGCCCGAACGGGCCTGGAACATGGGCGGCAGCGCCACGCAGTACTTCACGCTGCTGGGCCACCTTGCTACCTTCGTGGTCGACTACTACCACACGGAGTTCGACAACCAGGTGGTGGCGGATATGTACACAGCTTCGCGCGTGGTCTACATCGACAACCTTGCCCCCAACGGCCGCTCGTTTGCCCGCAGCCTGCAAGGCGAGGTGCAAATTGAGCCCCTGAAGGGCTTGCAAGTGAAGGGCGCCTACAAGTACCTCGACGTGCGCACCACCTACGAAGGCGAGCTGTTGCCCAAGCCCCTCACTCCCACAAACCGCGCCTTCGTGAACCTGGGTTACGCCAGCGCCTTCGACAAATGGAGGGGCGACTTCACGGTGCAGTGGTACGGACAGCGCCCCCTGGCTCCCATCAACAGCATGCATATGCATGGCAGCGGGCAAGAATTCGTCCTCGCTACGGCCCCGCGCTACGCTTTGCTCAACGCCCAAATAACCCGCGGCTTCAAGCGACTAGACCTTTATGCCGGCGTGGAGAACCTGACCAACTACCGGCAGGCCAACCCCATTGAGGGGGCCGCCGCGCCCTTCGGGCCCGACTTTGACGCGGCCATGGTGTGGGGGCCCGTTTATGGACGCCTCACTTATATGGGCCTCCGCTACCGCATAGAGTAGCAAGCCAGCCTTTTGGTGCTTTTCTTGATTTTTTACGGCAGCAATTTTGTTATAGCTGTCATAACAAGCTTACCCCCTAACCCTTTGCCATGAAATTGCTCCTCACCCTCCCGCTGTTTGCCTTGTTGAGTTTCTCAAATGTGCAAGCGCAAACAGCTCCGGCCGCACCCACCAAATCGACCAGCGCCGCAGCTCCGGCCACCGCGCAGTTCAAGACTTCGGCCGTGTGCGATATGTGCAAGACCCGCATCGAAAAAAGCATGGCCTACGAGAAAGGCGTGCAAAGCGCGGTGCTCGATGTACCCACCCAGATGCTGACGGTGACTTACCGCCCCGAAAAAACAAATCCCGCCGCCCTGCGCTCCGCCGTCCAGAAAACGGGTTACGACGCCGATGACCAAGTAGCCGACGCCCGCGCCTACAACCGCCTGCCCGACTGCTGCAAGAAAACCAATGCGGTCCACTAGTCTGGACCACGGATTCCTCCGGATTTTTCGGATTGCACGGATTTTGTAGTCGGCGCGGGTTACTTGTTCGATACATTATATGAAAAAAGGCCACTCATGCGAGTGGCCTTTTTGCTTTTAACGCTTGATATAATCGTTCACAAAATCCGTGCAATCCGAAAAATCCGGAGGAATCCGTGGTTCAGACTACTTGGCCTGCCACAGGCGCCACCACGGCAAATAGGGCTGGTCGTGGTGCTCGTAATGGTAGCCGAAAAAGTAGCAGCTCACAAAGGCCCATACGTGGTGCCGAAACTGGCTGCGCGACTTGTGCTTGTTCTCCGGCTCGTGCTCGCCGCGGTGCGGCAGGTAGGTGCCGAAGAAGAACAGCTGCAGCGTGGCCAGCAGGGCCGGCACCATCCAGAAAGCAATGACATTGGCCTGCGGAAACCAGAGCTTCAGCACGTTGTACGTAGCAGCCATGAGGGCTATTTGCCACCAGGTCACATAGTTCCAGGCAAACCGCAGGAACCAGGGCAAGAAGCCGGGGTGCTTGCCATCGTGGTAGTCGGGGTCGTCGTCGGTGCCCACGTGGCGGTGATGCGCGTGGTGCTTGGGCAGTTGGCCGGGAAACCAGTTGTAGGCAAATAGTCCGGCAGCGATGGTACCGATGGTGTTGTTCAAGCGCTTGTTAGTGCTCACCAATCCGTGCATGGCGTCGTGGGCCGTGATGAAAAGCCCGGTGTAAAAATGCATCTGCACCAACACTAGCAGGTAGGGCACCGGACTCCGCCAGTTGGGTTCATAAAACGCCAGCAGAAACGTGAGCAGGGCCGTCCAAGCCACGAAGACGGTTGCGGCCACGGCCACCCCTTTCATTCCCAGCGGCGTGGGCGCCACACGGCGTGGCGCTGGTGCATTGGGCGATTGGTGGAAGGCGGTAGCAGGCATGCAGTAGAACGAGGAAACGACTTATACGGTGTTGTAAACCAAAAAAGGTATTGGGCGCAGCGCTGGCTACAGAGCCAAAAGCCGGTCGCGCACCTGCTCCATCAGCCACATGGGGGTGCTGGTGGCCCCGCAAATGCCCACCGACTGACCCGGCCCGAACCACTCGGGCTGGATTTCGGCCACGTTGGAGATGAAATGGGTTTGCGGGTTGGTTTCCAGGCATACCTGGTAGAGCACCTTGCCGTTGGAGCTTTTAGTGCCCGACACAAACACAATCTGGTCGAATTGCGCAGCAAAACGGCGCAGGTCCTTGTCGCGGTTGCTCACCTGCCGGCAAATGGTGTCGTTGGCGTTCACCTGGTAGCCGCGCCCTTCCAGCTGGTTCTTGATGTTGTAAAAGCTATTGGTGCTTTTAGTGGTTTGGCTGTAGAGGGTAATGTTTTCGGGCAGCTCGTGGCCCAATAGCTCATCGAGGTTTTCGAACACGACGGCGTTGCCGCTGGTTTGGCCCAGCAAGCCCAGCACTTCGGCGTGGCCGTGTTTGCCGTAAATGAAAATCTTTTCCTTCTTGTCGTAGCTGGACTTGATGCGGTTTTGGAGCTTGAGCACCACCGGGCAGCTGGCATCAATCAGGGTCAGGTTGTTCTCCATGGCCATTTGATAGGTAGCCGGGGGCTCGCCGTGGGCCCGAATGAGCACGGCTTCATTACGCAACTCGGCTAGCCGTTCGTGGCAGATAATGCGCAGGCCGCGGGCTTCCAGGCGCTGCACTTCTTCATCGTTGTGCACGATATCTCCTAAGCAGTACAGGTAGCCCTGCTCATCAAGCAAGTCTTCAGCCATTTGAATGGCGTATATCACGCCAAAGCAAAAGCCGGAGTTGGGGTCGATTCGGACGCTGAGCGACATTTTCGGCATAGGCCAAGGTAACCAGTAACCTACCCGCAAGGTTGTAAAATTTGGGCCTGGCACCCGAAAATACGCAAATTGAGCTCAATTCAGTTTGTCGAATACTTTTTTTCCCACATAGTTTTTGGTTATTCCTGCTTACAAATAGCTATTGAAGCTAGCGTTTCGGTAGCAGGAATATTGCCGATTTAAACCGACTCAACAACTGACGCTTCATTGAGGCGTGCGGACCGGGCATAGAAGAGCCGCACTCATAAACAAAAGTCTGAGTCGTGAAAGCCGGTAGTTGCGGCTTTGCTATAAGTCAACTTAAAGCTCAAGCTCAGCTTCCAATTGCAGCCAAGCCTTACTCATCTTGTGCTAGGCAAAGAAGCGCAGACAGCCTACTCGGCCACTTTCTTCAAGCGCTGGGCCTCCTCGTCGCTCACGTGGCCACGCTCAACCAAAAAGTGACGCACGGTGCGAAAAGCTTCGGGGTCGAGGCCCGACTTGGGGTGTTTGAGTGCGGCATTGAGCAGCATTTCCTTGTCTTCGTCCACGTGCTTACTTAGGCCGAGGAAGGCGGGCAGGTTGCTTTCCACGGAAAAACGCAGAAAACGAATTTCCGGATTTTGCGGGTCGAGGCTTACCGCTTGCTCAAAGGTGCGCGCCGCGTCTTGCACGTAGCTCATCTTGTTGAACATGGATGCATCGCGGGCCCGAATGGCTTCCGCCGCGCCTTTGTAGCCCAGCACCAATGCGTCGCGGTCTTTGTAATCGGCCAGGAGCTTGTAAAATTTTTCGCCGGCGGCTTTGTCGGCGGCGGCTTGCTCGTAGTGGCGGCGCAGGTTGGAGGGGTCGTAGGGAGAAGGCACGTTGGTATTGGCGGAGGTGAAAGAAGAAACAAGAAAAGGCTGAGGGCCGGGTGCAGCAGCCGCAACCTCGGCAGCTGTTGCGAGGCGGGCTGCGTTTTCGGCCATGCGTAGGTCAGCCCCCGACGCCCCGGAGCCAACACTTACAATACCAGACAGAAACAGCACACTGAGAATCTTCATATTGGCAAAATTACGGAGCACGAAAACATTTTGTTTTCCACTTTACAAAAGCCGTGCTCAAAAAATGCCTCAGATGCGCGATAGTCGATACCGGAAATACGAGCCCAGCAACAGGAGCAGTTTGGTGTTGTCGGGCACCCGCACCCGCTCGCCCAAAATCCGGGCCGCGGGCAACTTCTTTATCTTATAAAACAGCTTGAGGTAATAGACATACGCCAGGTAAACGCCCAGCTTGGCGCAACGCGGCAGCTGCACAATGCCCTCGTAGGCCGCCTCAAAATCGGCTTTGATATCGGCTTCAATTTCGCTCTTGGTGGCGTCGTTGAAATGCTGGTACACCACCCCCGGAAAATAAACGCGGCCGCGCTCCTCGTAGTCGGAGCGGATGTCGCGCAAGAAGTTCACCTTTTGAAAGGCCGAGCCCAGCCGCCGGGCCGGCTCGCGCAGCCGCTCAAACATGGCATCGTCGCCGTCGCAGAAGATGCGCAGGCACATCAGCCCCACTACCTCGGCCGAGCCGTAGATGTACTCATTATACAGGCCGGAATGGTAGTTCTGGTCTTCCAAATCGAGGGCCATGCTGTGCAGAAAGGCTTCAATAAACTCGTGGTCGATGCCGTACTGCCGCACCACATGCTGAAACGAATGCAGTACCGGGTTGAAGCTGAGGCCGGTTTCGAGCGCCTCGTAGGTTTGGCGGCGGAAGTCGGCCAGCAGCGCGGCCTTGTCATGATTATGGAACGTGTCTACTATTTCATCGGCCCAGCGCACGAAACCATACACGGCATACACTGGCAGGTGCAGCTTGGGGTCGAGCGTGCGAATGCCCAGCGTAAACGAGGTGCTGTAGCGCCCCGTGATGAGCTTGCTGCACGCCAGGCTGGTGTCGGTGAATAGTTTAACGTGGTCCATGTGCTATATACAGAACGTCATGCAAAGCGTAGCGAAGCATCTCGCTCGCTTCGTTGAGTTAGTAATCCGAGCGAGATGCTTGGCTGCGCTCTGCATGACGTTCAGGTGGTTATCAGTTTTTAATTTCTTTCATGACTTCGCCCGCCACAACCTGGCCGGAAATAAGCGAAGGCGGCACGCCCGGTCCCGGCACGGTAAGCTGACCCGTGAAATACAAATTACTTACTTTTTTGCTCTTGAGCGTGGGCTTCAAAATCGCCGTTTGCTTGAGCGTGTTAGCTAAACCGTAGGCATTGCCTTTGTAGCTGTGGTAGTCAGCTACAAAGTCGCGGTGGGCGTAGCTGCGCTTAAACACCACCGCATCGCGAATGCTGTGGCCGCAGTGCTGTTCGAGGCGGTCCATCAGCAGGTCGTAGTAGCGCTCGCGGGTGGCTTCGTCGTCGGTCAGGTCGGGGGCCACGGGAATGAGCAGGAATATGTTTTCCTGGCCTTCGGGCGCTACCGTGGGGTCGGTTTTGCTGGGCACCGAGGCGTAGTACAGGGGCTTGCTTGGCCACTGCGGGTGCTCGTAAATCTCGCGGGCGTGCTGGGTGAGGTCTTCGTCGAAGAACAGGTTGTGGTGGCGTAGCTTGTCGAGCTTCTTGTTCACGCCGAGGTAGAACAGCAGCGACGACGGCGCCATGGTGCGCGAATCCCAGTACTTCTCATCGTAGTGGCGGTGCTCGGGTTTCAGCACTTCCTGCTCGATGTGGTGGTAGTCGGCGCCTGCTATCACAGCATCGGAGGCAACGAAGCCATTGGCTGTGCGCACACCGGTGCTGCGGCCGTTTTCAACCACAATTTCCTGCACTTCCTCGTTGTAGCGAATTTGCACGCCGTTTTCTTCGGCTAGGCGCACCATGCCTTCCACTATTTTGTGCATCCCTCCTTTTGGATACCAGGTGCCCAGCGCCAAGTCGGCGTAGTTCATTAGTGAATACAGCGCGGGGGTATTTTCGGACGTAGCGCCAAGGAACAGGATGGGAAACTCGACCAATTCCAAGAGCCGGGGGTCTTTGAAGAAACGGCGCACGTGCTTGTGCATGCTCTGCAGCACGTCCATCCGCACCATGTCGACAAGCAGCTTGGGGTCGGCGAATTCAAATACCGAGCGGCTGGGCGCATACACTAGGCGGTTGATGCCCACCTCGTACTTATAAGCAGCCTGCTTGAGGAATTCGTCGAGGCGAGCGGCGCTGCCTGGCTCGTAGCGCTCGAATAGGGCCCGCAACTCACTCATCTTGGCCGGGATGTCCACGGCCTCGGGGCCCTTGAAAATCACCTGGTACGAAGGGTCAAGCCGCTCCAGTTCGTAGTAGTCAGCTACCTTCTTACCGAACCGGGCAAAGTATTTTTCAAACACATCAGGCATCCAGTACCAACTCGGGCCCATGTCGAAGGTGAAGCCCTGGGCGTGGAACACCCGGGCCCGGCCACCGGGACCTTCGTTTTTTTCGAGTAGAGTAACGCGCCAGCCGGCCTGCGCCAAAGTGGTAGCAGCTGCCAAGCCAGCAAAACCGGCTCCGATGACGATGGCTTGTTTCGATTTATTGTTTTGCAAGGTGGATTGCTGGGTAGTCGGTAAAATAGAGTTTAAAAAGCGGGTTGAGCTGAACAGGGGCCCCGCATCCGAGCACCTTTAACAAGAAAGTCAGCCAACTGATTGAAATTCCTGCGTGGCAAAGATGCTTGGCAGCGTCGGGCTTCGGTTAGCAGCGCGCACGCTGTGTGTTGCGCAAAGGTGGACGCAGCCAACCCGACAACTCACAAAGAGGCCGCCGGCCCCGCGCCACAAAGTTGCAGCAGCAAGGCCGGCGGCCAAGGTATTATAGGCAAATTCGCTAGTCCTCAATCGTTTCGCTTACATCACCGGCCGATGCGCCTACCGGGGCATACACCTGCAGGGCCGACTTGAGCTCCTTGCGGGCAATGTGAATGCGGTTTTTTACGGTACCGATGGGGATTTGCAGCTTTTCGGCAATCTCCATGTACTTGTAGCCGATGTAGTACATCATGAACGGCGTGCGGTAGTCGGTACCCAAGCCGGCAATGGCTTCGTTGATGTCGCGCACCACGAAGTCCGACGTGGCGCCGTTGTGCGTGATGTAATTCTGGTCGGTGTTGAAATACTGAAAATACTCCGTCGAATCGATGTTGGAGCTGCGCTTGGTAATCTTATTGTAGTTGTTGATGAAGGTGTTGCGCATGATGGTATACAACCACGCCTTCAGGTTGGTACCAGCTTTAAACTTATCTTTATTAAGGAGGGCTTTCAGGAGGGTTTCCTGCACCAAATCCTTGGCGTCATCAGCGTCTCGCGTCAAATTCATGGCGGCGGGCCGGAGGGTGAGCGAAATTTTCTGCACTTGCGAGGTGAATTCTAGCGAAGTCATGCTGTTTAGCTTTTCGTGGCCGATTGTTAAACAAATATACGAGTTGATTCGGATTTCGGCCACCGCCAGCCAAAGATTTTTGGGTAGGAGGCAGTAAAAGCTGCTCGTCATCGCGTCAAAGTAGCAGGCGCGGCTATTCCACTAGCCAACCAATCGGCCAAGGGCTGGATTACCTCGAAGAACGGCTACATTTACGGGCTCGAACGGCAATCGGATTGTTCCGAATGCCCTTGTTCAAGCTGCGAGCGGCGCCAGATTTTTTTCGGTTATCAACGCCAAAAAATCAGTCATCAGCGGGGGCGCCACAAAATTAGGGGGCAATACCAGCCCCTCCTGGCGGGCCAGGTTGCCGTAGAGCACCACCTGGCCGGCGGGGCACAGCTGCTGCAGCTGTTCGGCAAACTCCCCAATGCGCGAGCGGTCGGGCTGGGTGGTGAGGACCGTTACCAGCGCTTCAGGCCGATAAGTCTCGCAAACCGAGCCCAGTTCCTTGATGGGCATGTTCTGGCCCAAGTACAAAGTGTGCTGGCCGCGCGCCCGCAGGGCGTAGTTCATGAACAGCAGGGCCAACTCGTGCAGCTCATGCTCCGGCAAAAACAACAGCCAGCGGGGCGCCCCGGCCAGCTTGATGGGAGGCAGGGCATCGGTGGCGGCGAGCAGTTTTTGGCGCAGCAGGTGCGAGAGCAGGTGTTCCTGCGCCAGGTTCATGGTGCCAGCCAGCCACATGAGGCCAATGCGCTGCAAAAGCGGATAAGCCACATGCAGCATCATTTTCTCGAAGCCGAGCTGTTGGGTAGAATCTTCGAGCAATTGGCTAAGGGCGGGCTCGTCCATGCCGAGCATGGCAGCGAGCAGTGCGTTGACTTGGGCGGCGTGGTCGTGGGCATCGTCGCTGCAGGCAATCACGGCGCTGGCCAGCTCTTCATCGCTGAGGCGGGCAACCTGCGAAATGCGCCGGCCCCGGTTGCACAGCGTGGCCACGTTGAGCAGGCGGCGCAGGTCATCGTCGCAATACAGCCGGATGTTGGTGGCGGTTCGTACGGGGCGCAGCAGGCTGTAGCGCTGTTCCCACATCCGAATTGTATGCGCTTTGATGCCCGAAAGCTGCTCTAAGTCGCTGATGGAGAAGTTGCCCATAATTTAACTAAAAACGATAAGTAAAAATGTATAAATGGAATTTTAAATAATTGTTTGAAATAATTATAATTACCGACTTAAATCGGTACTTGTAATCTTATTTTTTCGGCTTTCGGCTTGCTTGCGCGCTAGCTCAAAGTATTTCGGCGACACCCACAGGAGGCCGAATTCGGCTGAGCCATCGCGGCCTGTGGTTTTGTGATGAGTCTTGTGGGCCATGTTGAGGGCCCGCAGGTAGGTATTCTGCGATTTTTTCCAGAACCGCAGCCGGCCGTGAATCAGCACGTCGTGCACAAAGAAATAAACCGTGCCGTAGGCAGCGATGCCCACGCCCACCCAATACCACCAGTGCGCGCCATTCTCTCCGGTAATAAATAAAGCGGCCGAAATTCCTCCGTAAATCAGAAAAAACAGGTCGTTCCGTTCTACTGGGTGCGGATGACGCACGTGGTGCGAGCGATGCAAAAACCACAAAGGGCCGTGCTGCACAAATTTGTGCATGAACCAAGCCCAAAATTCCATGAAGGCGAATGTGGCGACGGTGATACCAATTGCGGCCAGAATTGTCATGCTGAAGTAACCACGCCAGGGAAAGTGTTGTTCGAATTGAAGGCGGAACGCCGTTCCGCTTCCCACAAATTTCGGGAGCGGAACGGCGTTCCTGGCTATTGGGGCTACTAATAAACAGCTTTTTGGATTACCAGCTGATTTTCTCTTTGCTCAGGAAGGCGGCAATGCCCTTGCGGCAGTCTTCGGAGCCACGGGCTTCGGCGTTGCTTTGGGCGGCGTAGCGCAGGCCTTCTTCCAGGGCCATTTCGGGCAGGCGGGCCAGCATTTCTTTGGTTACCTCCATGCTCTGCCCCGAGTTTTCGCGGCACAAGCGCTGGGCGTAGGCATTCACGGTATCGGCCAGTTCTTCTTTGGTAGACAGGAAGGTGATAAGTCCCATGTCGAGAGCCGTTTGAGCCGACACCACGTCGCCGCTGAGCAACAGCTGCTTGGTGCGGGCCTCCCCTATTTTGCGCAGCAAGAACACGCTGACAATGGCCGGGATAAAACCAATTTTTACCTCGGTGTAGCCAAACTTGGCTTCGGGCACGGCAAAGGTTAGGTCGCAGATGGCAGCCAGACCGCAGCCCCCGGCCAAGGCATGGCCCTGCACCTGGCCAATTACCACCTTTTTCAGGGTGTATATCTGGTGGAAGAGCTGCATGAGGTGGGTGCTGTCTTCCAGGTTGTCGGTGTAGCCGAAGCCTTGCAGGTCCTGAATGTAGGCCAGGTCGGCGCCGGCGCAGAACACGTCACCTGCGGACCGCAGCACAATCACCTTCACCGATTCGTCGTCTTCGGCAAAGTCAAAAGCCTTCTTCAGCTCCGTTACTACGTCGGCGTTCAGGGCGTTGCGCTTGTCTGGCCGGTTCAGGGTGATGTAGCCAATGCGGTCCTGTGCTTCGTAGCGAATGTAGCGGAGGGCTTCGAGTTCGGGAGTGAGAAGGTTTTCCATATTGGACAGTAACAGCGCGGGCGGATGGTTGATTCTAAGAGATGCACCAAGGGAATTTGGTGGCATCTGTTGGGACAATTAACGCAAAAAACTCGCGGGGGGATTATTTTACTCGACCAATGGACGCGCAGCGCCCCCGAAAGTGGTCGGCCACTGGCATATACGCTTTATTAGAAAGCAAATCAGCTTCCGCAGCCCTACCGGGGCTTCAGGAGGAAGTGCTGAGCCAGGCATTCACGGCCCGGTTGGGCGCAAGCCTACTGCAGCGCCTTGGGCGGACGGCAGCGAAATGCGCCTTGAGCTGTGACGTCCCAAGTGCGAAACCCGTGGGCGCGCAGGCTGGAATCTTGCCGGGCCACGTACCATATTTTGCAGGACGAGTCGAAAACTACCTGCGCTTGCGGGCCAAATACCGCGGCCACGGTTTCGGGCTTGAGGCGGGCGTTGCGACGCAGCACCAGCACATCGACGGGCGTTGGCTGCGTGGCTGATGAAATGCGGTTGGAAACGAAGCCGATGCGCAGGCCGCGCCACTGGGCCAGCACCACGGGGCCAGGCTTCAGGAACAGGCCCTGGTTGGCGCTGTCGGGGTCGGCGAGGCGCTGCACGGGAATGTGGCTGTTGCGCCAGCCCACCGAATACGTGGGGTGGGTGGCCTGACGCAGTATGAGGCCGGGCAGCAGCCGGTAGGTGCGCTCGGTTTCGTTGAGGGCAACGGAATCGGGCGTGACAAACTCGGCCGCCGCGCCCTGCCAGAACCCCACCGCCGAGCGGCGCGGAATGCTGTACACGATAAACTCTTCGGTGGGCGCCACGGTGCGGGCCTCGGCGACCCGCGTGCCGGCATATAGCACCAGCAAGCCAGCCGCCCAACTCAGCCACCCCAGGCGCCGGGTGTTGGCCCAAGCCAGCAGCACCCCAATCACGCCGAAGAGCAGCACGGTTTGCAGGGCCGTCACGTGCACTTCGCGAATAACCGACCCCGACATCACGCGGCTCACCCAGAAGATGTATTCGTTAAAAGCCCACACCATCCATTCGAAAACATACGCCACCGTGCGGGGCAGCAAGTCGAACCACCATGCTGCGGCGGGCACCACGGCACTCAGCAACACAGCAAAGCCTTTGAGGACGAGTAGGGCCAAGCCCACGTACACGGCTCCGGTTGAGATTGGCACTGCCCCCAGGTTAGACAATAAAAAGCTTAGCGGAAACTGATGAAAATAGTACAGGCCCAAACCGAAAGTAGCCACCTGAGCCGCCAGGGTCAACGCTGTGGCTTTCCAAACCAGGTCTAAAAACCAGCCGGTGCGCCGCCACGTCCACTGCACAACCTTGGGCTGCCAGGGCCGACGCCGGGCGTAGAAATATCCCTCTACATCAAGCAGGCCCGCAATGCGCGGCTGCAGGTACACGATGCTCAGCACCGCTAGAAACGACAGCTGAAACCCAACATCGGCCACGATAAATGGATTGTAGACGAGCAGCACAAACGCGGCTGCGCCCAGCGTGTTGAATATCATGTCCTGCCGCCCGGTAGCGCGCCCCAGAATGACGAACGTGCACATCACCGTGGCCCGTAGCACCGAGGCCGACAGGCCCGTGACAAAGGCATAGCTCCAGATAATTGCCAGGCCCAGCAGCGCCGACCAAATCTTAAAGCCCCGCACCCGGCCAAAAAAGCGCTTTAATAGCCACGTCATGGCCGCAAACAACAACCCCACCTGCAGGCCCGAAACCGCCATAATGTGGGTGGTGCCGGTGTTGGTATAGGCCTGCTTGGTTTCAGTATCAACGTCGTCCTTAATGCCCAGTACCAGCGCCGATGCAATGGTATACTCGCGCTTGGCTGTGATGTAGTGGCGAAAAACTCCATCGAGCTGCTCGGCGGCCCGCATGCTGAGCGCCACCAGAATATTGGGCGACTGCATGCGCAGCACCCGGTACTGGTCGGGGTGAATGTATTGCTGATGATACACTTGCCGGTACTCCAGGTACCGGCGGTAGTCAAACTCGCCGGGGTTGAGCGGGCCTTTGCTGGGGTCGGGGTGCCCGCGGATTAGCCACACCTCCCCGTAGCGGGGCTGGGCAATGCCGGCCACCCGGGGCAGCGACACGCGCACGCCGCCCGTGGCCTGGCGCCAGCGGCCGGCTACCCGCACAGCCTGCACTCGCAACGTGGTGGCGTAGGTAGCGGTGCGCACCACCACGTAGTCGTCTACCACAGCTTGGTAGGCTTCAACTCCCTCAGCAAAGCGAAACAGGTGGTCAGCTCGGCGGCTTTCGGTGGCCCGCTGCGTTAGCGTGGCCCCCAGCGCAAATATGGCTAGTAGGGCCAGGGTGCCGGCTGCGTCGGGGGCGGCGGGACTGCGCTGGCGCACGCTCCAGAACACCAGAAGCACGGCCAGGACGGCTAGTGTTGCCGTGAAGGGCCAGAGTTCGGGCCAGCCATCACCCAGGTATAGGTAAGCCACTACCCCTAAAATCAGCGCGGGGGTATACCGCACAAAGGGAAAAGTGGCCCAGGTTATCATGAATGGCAGAAGCGAGGAGAGTGATTAACTGGCAATGTAGCGCCTCGTGCCTATAAAACACAGTCCTTTCCTGCCCCTGGCTACCCCAGACCTTATCTTGGCGCTTCGAAAACGCCTACCCATGCTCTCCTTACTGCGCCGCCTAAAGCTCAGCTACTCGCTCTACAACGTGTTTCAGCGCCGGAAGCTGGCGCACAACCTGCCGCTCTACCAGCGGCTGGGGCTGAACAAGCGCTACTTCTCCCCCATCAGCAGCCGCGATTTTGCGCATCTTTCTCCCACGGCCGGCCTGCCGCCCGTACCACCCCTGGCCGAACGGTTGGCGAGCTGCGCGGCTTTTCAGGCACTTCCGGCAGCCAGCAAGGCCAGCCTGTTGGCGTTTGAAGACAACGGCTTTGCCGTGCTTTCCGGCTTCTTCGGTACGGAGGCAGTGGACACCATTAATCAGGAACTGGCCAACCTCATTGCTACCAGGCAGATTGACTTACGCTACCGCAACAAGTTCATGTTTGCTTTCCGGCAATCGGCCAGCATTCGTCAGGCCGGTGAAGGCCCTTTGCGCACGCTGATAGCCGCCTTGCTCGGCCACGAAACCACCCTCTTTCAGAGCATTAACTTCCTTACGGGCAGTGAGCAACGAACCCACTCCGACAGCATTCACATGAGCACCTTTCCTCTTGGTGGCATGGCGGCGGCCTGGGTGGCCCTCGAAGACATTACTCCAAACAACGGCCCCCTGCACTACTACCCCGGTAGCCATAAGCTGCCCTATTACCTCAACGCCGACTACGCCAACGAAGGCAGCACTTGGCTCAACGGCGACAAAGAATACACCGAGTATGAAGCAACCATCGCCCGCAAGATTGCAGAGGCCGGCATCGAAAAACAAATTTTCCTGGCCCAGAAAGGCGACGTTTTTATTTGGCACGCCAATCTGATGCACGGCGGCGAGCCCCATTACGACAAGGCACAGACGCGCAAGAGCATGGTGTTTCATTATTTCAGCCGGGCGCACATCTGCTATCATGAAATCACGCAGCGGCCGGCGCTACTGGGGTAGTTTATCCGTGCTATAACGGTCTAACAGAGCGGATTCTAGCTGCATGCGGGGAACCTCACCCCCGGCCCTACCGGGTACGACCCCTCTCCCGCGGAGAGGGGAGTCTGACGAGTTAATCAGAAAACCAAAAGCCCCGCTGCTCTCGCACTGGGGCTTTTGATTGAACAAGCATTTTGGTTCTTGTGCCGTAGCTCCCCTCTCCGCGGGAGAGGGGTCGTACCCGGTAGGGCCGGGGGTGAGGTTTCCCGCCAGAAGCATCCCAGCACTCAAACCCTACGCCAGCACCATCTTGTAATGCTGAATATTAGCTTCCTCGAACATCTCTCCCTCCTTCTTGAAACCGTGCCGCTCGTAGAACGGAATGGCGCGCAATTGCGCGTTCAGGTAAACTTCGGCGTCGGGGAGTTCAGTTTCTACATCCGCTAGCACGGCGTGAAGCAGGGCGGCACCGATTTCCTGATTGCGGAAGTCGGCAAGCACGGCGAAGCGTTCCAGCTTCACGCCGTTCTCGGTTTCGCGCCAGCGGGCGGCGCCGGCGGGCGTGCCATCGGCGGCGCGGGCCAGGTAGTGGCGGGCGTCGGTGCGGTCGTGCACGTCGTGCTCTTTGGATGCGGGCACTCCTTGTTCTTCCTGAAAGACTTTTTCGCGGATGGTGAAAGCAGCATCGAGGTCACGCAGGTCGGTGACGCGGTAGGCAGTGGCGGACATAGTGGACTGGCTAAAAAACTGTCATCCTGAGCGGAGCGAAGGACCTTATCACCCCTGAACGATAACTGTTCAGCCGTGATAAGGTCCTTCGCTCCGCTCAGGATGACAGACGTTGAAATCAACAGCAGTTGAGATTACAAGGGCTGCTCCTGATTCACGGGCAGCTCAGCAACGGGAACTTCGGACTGTTGCTGCTGCAATTCCAGCAGGCGGCGTTCGTGGCGCTCATCGCGGCGCTGGCCGCTTTGCTGGGCTTGGCGGCTCATTTCGTCGGTGTCGAACTTGTCGTAGGCTTCCACGATTTCCTTCACCAAGCGGTGACGCACCACGTCTTCGGACGTCATTTCGACGTAGCCGATGCCTTGCACGTTCTTCAGAATATCCAGCGCCTGCATCAGGCCCGACTTCTGGCGGGTGGGCAAGTCAATCTGGCTGCGGTCGCCGTTCACCATCACCTTGGCCGTGGGGCCCATGCGGGTCAGGAACATCTTGAGCTGCGAAGGCGTGGTGTTCTGAGCTTCATCGAGGAGCACAAAGGCGTTGTTCAGCGTGCGGCCGCGCATGTAAGCCAGCGGGGCAATTTCAATGATTTTATTTTCCTGGAAAAACTTCAACTTTTCGGCCGGAATCATGTCTTCCAGGGCATCATAAATGGGCCGCAGGTAGGGGTCTACCTTCTCCTTCATGTCGCCAGGCAGGAAACCGAGGCTTTCGCCAGCCTCCACCACGGGGCGCGAGATGATGATTTTCTTCACCTCTTTGTTCTTAAGCGCCCGCACGGCCAGGGCCACCGAGATGTAGGTTTTGCCGGTACCGGCCGGACCCAGGGTGAAGGTGAGGTCGTGGGCCATTACGGCATCCACCAGCTTTTGCTGGTTGGGCGTTTTGGCTTTGATGACTCCGCCTTTGGCGCCAAACAGAATAACGTCGGGCGAAGCGGCCAGCACGCGGCCTTCGGCCTCCTCGCTGGTGGCAGAAAGGTATTGATTCACAGTTTTGTCGGTAATCTGACCGTACTGGTGGTAGTGCTCGATGAGCGAGGAGAGCAGGTCGTTGATGCGGGCAATGACTTCCGTCTGGCCCTGGATTTTTATTTCATTGCCTCGGCTGATGATTTTCGACCCGGGAAAGGCCGCAGCCAGCTGGCGAATGTTCTGATTGTCCGGGCCAAGGAAATCGACCAAGGACATGTTTTCGAGGATGATGATTTTTTCGACCAAGTGGGAAGAGAGGGGGAAAAGAAGTAGGGTAACAAAAAAAGGCCCGTTTTCACCCTAAACCGGCTACTTTTGCCCCGGTTCGAGTGAATGAACAATACTACGAAAAACTACGGAACGAGGGCATGGGGTTGATAACACTGCTGACAGATTTTGGCTACCGCGACCACTACGTGGCGGCGCTAAAAGCGCGGCTGTTGCAACTGGCTCCCGCTACCACCGTGGTGGATATCAGCCACGGCGTCGAACCCTTCAACATCGCGCACGCCGTTCACGTTCTCCAATCGGTATTTCGGGATTTCCCCCTGGGCACGGTGCACGTAATTGGCGTCGACGACCACGGCGCCGGCCCCGAACCGGGTTGGCAGGCAGCGCTTTACCAAGGCCATTATTTCGTGGCGGCCGACAACGGCATTATTGCCCTGCTCACCAATAGTGCCCCCGAAGAATTAGTGGCCCTACCGGCAGCCGTCACCTCCTCGCCTACCCGCGATGTGCTGCTGCCCGCTGCCGTGACCCTGGCCCAGGGCGAGGTACTCTCCAGCCTGGGCCCGCTCATTACCACCTTCCACCAGCTCAACAACCGGCAGCTGCGCCTGCAGGACCACCGCATTACCGGCCACGTGGCCCACGTAGACCACTACGGCAACCTGGTCACCAACATTTCCCGCACCGCCGTCGACGCCGTGGGCCACGGCCGGGGCTTTGCCGTGCACTTCGGCCGCGATGTAGTGAAGGAAGTGCACCCGCATTTTTCTGCCGCCCCTCCCGGCGAGGCCGTGGCCGTGTTCAACAGCCAAAACTGCTTGTGTCTGGGCATTTGCCAGGGCAACGCTTCGGAGCTATTGGGGCTGCATTTTGATTCGCAGATAGACGTGCGGTTTCAAGTAGAATAACTGACTTCCGATACCAGTAATAACAAGGAACGTCATGCTGAGCTTGCCGAAGCATCTCTACCGCGCTACTAATCTTCTTGGTTTAGTAACGCGGTAGAGATGCTTCGGCAAGCTCAGCATGACGTTCTTTTTGCCAGTGCTAAATCTTACTACAAATTATTTTAGGGCGCCTTTCAGGTCGCTTGCAGCGACGCCTTGTGCATCCTTAGCCTCGGGCACTACGGCGGCCATGCCGAAGAACTCGTGGGTGGTGCCGTCGTAGAGCTTGTAGTTGACTTTCACGCCGGCAGTTTCCAAGTTGTCGGCCAGCGTTTTACCCTCACTCAGTAGCGGGTCGTACTCGGCGGCGATGATGGTAGTGGGCGGCAAGCCCTTCAGGTTAGCGGCTACCAGGTTGATGCGTGGGTCTTTGCCATCGGCGGCCGTGCGCAGGTAGTGCTTGAAGAACCATTCCATTCCGGCCTTATTCAGGGGCATGGTTTCGGTGTTGCTCTGGTAAGAAGGCGTATTCGTGGCCGAGCCCGCGATGGGGTACACTAGCAGCTGGTATTTGGGCAGAGCTACTTTTTTGTCGCGCGCCATCATGCTCACGGCGCAGGCCAGGTTGCCGCCGGCACTCTCGCCGGCCACGGCCACGCGGTTGGGGTCGCCCTTGATGCTGGCAGCGTTTTTCAACACCCACTGGTAGGCACCAAACGAGTCGTCGTGGGCGGTGGGAAATTTGTTCTCAGGAGCCTGGCGGTAAGCCACCGACACTACTACAGCGCCGGTTTGCTCGCAAAGCGCCTGGGCCGAAGGACCGTAGGTGTCGAGGTTGGCAATTACCCAGCCGCCGCCGTGGTAATACACCACCACCGGGTAGGGCGCCGTGCCGCCCTGGGGCGTGTAGATGCGGGCCTTCACTCCGGGCATCAGGGTTTGGCTCATCGTGTCGCAGTTCATGGGCGGCATGGTGATGTTGCTGGCCCGCATTTGCTTCATGGCGGCTTCGGTGGGGCCGGCTTGCTTGCGGGCCTGGGCTGGGGTCAGCTCAGCCAATGGCTTGGGCTCGAAGCTTTTGAGCTGCTCGATAACCGCCTGCATCTCAGGCTTTAGGTTTGGGCCCCAGGCTGGTTTTTCGCCGGTGGGTTTCACGGAACCGGTTCCGCCGTTGGCATCGCTGCCTTCGGCGGGCACGTTGGTAGCCGTTTGCTCGGTTTCGGTGGTAGATGATGGGCTATTGCAGCTCGTTAGCAACAACCCGCCCATGAGGGCTGGGGCCAGCAGCAAGCGTAGTGCTGCGGGCTTGATTTGAGAAGATTTCATGAAAGCGGTGAGTTGGAAATATGGGCGCTGTTTGGCGTTGGGCAGGCTGTACGGTGGCGCTTGTTGTTAGTTGGCACTATTATATTTTTATCTTGCACTTATAGGTTTAATATATAGCCCTTAAGTGTTTAGCACCTACCTCCTATGTTATTGATTACGAAATTATTATAATGTGTTCAGCTGCCCTAAAGGTGCATGCCTGAGTTAGTGCATTCATCTTATATTTTTTGTAGCTGGGCTTAGATATCTGGTCGTGCTTATTACCCTTGTAAGTCACGCATCTTGGGTAAGCACTCGCTGTAGGCAACCCCAAACAAAAAGCCCAGCTTCCGTTAAGAAGCTGGGCTTTTGCTACCGTAGAGGAAGGCTTTTGGGAATGCTTGAGCTTTCTGGCTCACGCTACCCCATCCGACCGCCTTTTTTTATTGGCAGATAAGTAGCATTGTTAGCGCATGCCTTGGTCAGTCGCCATGGTATCGGCAGACATAGTTGCGGAGCTGTCCGAAGCCTCGTTAACGTCGCTAGGAACCACGGTGGCGGTTTTGTCAGCTTCGGTGGCAGTGGGCTCGCTGCTGCACGAGCTCAAGAGCAGGCTGCCAGCCAGAGCAGGAACGAAAAGCCAGGCCAGTGCTTTGGGGGAGAAGGGGGAAGTGCGAGTCATAAAATTGAAACTAAAAAAAATAGAGAAAGAACAGTTAAGAATCAGTCAATACGTAAGAATGCCCGCTTATGGCTGAAACCAAACCGTGCTAAAGCCGAACCGTACCTTCGTTCCTGCACTATTTCCTTCTTGCTGCATGTTGTTTCGCATCGTTCGCATGACTTTCGACCCGGCCCGAACGGCTGAGTTTTTGACCATTTTTCGGGACTCTGAAGCCCGCATTCGCCAGCAGCCCGGCTGCCGCCACCTCGAGTTGTGGCAAGACGCCGACAACCCCGCCGTGTATTGCACCTACAGCCATTGGGACGATGCGGCCGCGCTCGACGCCTATCGTAAATCGGCTCTTTTTGGCGAGGTGTGGCCGGCCACCAAGCGGCTGTTTGCCGCACCGCCCGTGGCCTTTTCGGTCGCTCAGGTGTTGTAGCCGTACTAGGTTATTCTTGAATTCCCGCTGCCTTACCTGCCCATGCCCACCGACTATTTCGCCTTCTACGGCCTGCCCGAGTCTTTCCAGCCCGACGAAGCTGCCCTAAAGCGCCTTTACTACGCCAAAAGCCGCGAAACCCACCCCGACTTTCACGCCACTTCCTCAGCCGAAAACCAGGCCGACATGCTGCAGCAGGCCACCCTCAACACCGATGCCTACCGCACGCTGAGCGACTCTGACAAGCGCATGGCCTACATCCTGCGCCAGCACGGCCTGTTGGAAGAAGGCAAGCAAGAGCAGCTCCCGCCCGATTTCCTGATGGACATGATGGACCTCAACGAGCAGCTCATGGACCTCGAAACCGACCCCAATGCCGATACAGTGGCCCAAGTTGCGGCCGATGTGCAGGCCCTGGCCGACACGCTGGATGCGGGCATCCAACCCATACTCGCTGGCTATGAGGGCCTACCGAGCGACCACCGGCCCGCCGCCCTCCAGCAAATCCGCACGTACTACCTAAAAAAGCGGTATTTGTTGCGCATACAGCAGCAAGTTGCTACCTTTGCAGCCCGCTCCTGATACCGGCAGAGCGGAAACGTTCTGAATTGCCCAGATGGCGGAACCGGTAGACGCGTTGGTCTCAAACACCAATACCGCAAGGTGTGCCGGTTCGACTCCGGCTCTGGGTACTCGTAGTGGTTAACTCCCCTACTAAAAAGCAAGCCTCAAAAGCTGATTATCTGTTTTGCAGATGCAGCTTTTGAGGCTTTTTCTTTTCCTCTTAGCCCAAAAGAAAAGCCTCTGCGCGCCAAGCAGAGGCTTTTCTTTTAAACCAATACTTAATGCCAACGGCTCAACGCCCGATGGTGAGCTCAGGCAGCTGCCGGCTCGCTTGGCGAGTTGCTGTTTACGCTTAATTGGCTTTGGGGCAGCCACCATTCTCGGCGGTACCAGGTGTATCGGGGCATTTATCCTCAGCGTCGGGCACGCCATCGCCGTCTTTGTCGGGAGCAGCGGCGGGCGTGGTGGCCGGGGCTGCGGCCGGCACCGTGTCAGATGCCGGAGTGGCAGCGGGCGCGGGGGTTGTGGTATCAGGTGCAGCGTCGGGCGCGATAGTAGCGGGCACTACTGGGGCCGGGCAGCCTTTGTATTCCCAGCTTCCCTTCACTTTAGGGCATTTATCGAGCTTGTTGCTAACCTGGTCGTTGTCTTTGTCTTTGTGGCGCTTCTTCTGAATGGCCAGGGAAAGGCCAAAGTAGAGGTCGGCGCCGGTAGTGGTGGTGAGACCCATGAGGCCCCCCAGGTTATCGGAACCCACAATCAGGGGCCCCAGCCGGACCATGGCCCCCAACTGCAGCTTGCGGTAGTTGTTGGCCAGCATAATCGGAGTGGCTATTTCGGCGCGGGCAAACTCGATGCGGGGCGTGAGGGCCAAGCTGCTGAGGCTGCGCTGCCCAATGGTGTTGGCGGGCAGCAGGTTCTGCGTCCACATCAGGCCGGCAAAGATGTGGTTTACCAGCCGGTAGTCGCCGGTCAGGCGCAGCGTGGTGGGCAGGTAGCTGGTGAAGCGGGTGGTTTGCTCGCTCAGGCCAATCAGGCGGTCGAAGGTGGGCGAAATGTCGTTGACGTCGTCGATATCGACGTCATCCGTGTTGATTTTGACCACACCGTTGTTTGCGATTCGGGCTTGCCGCACGTATTGGTCGTTGCCGTAGCGAATGGCGCCTACATCGGTGAGAGCCAGGCCAACCCGCATGCGGTACTTGTTTCGGGAAGGGTCGGTCCAGTCCTTGCCATCCATGTGGTACTGGTACTTGTCGTATTTGGGCCGCCACTCATACATTACTCCCAGGTCGAAGCCAAAGCCACTGCCCAGGCGCTGGCTGCCGTAGGGCGTGCCCGCCCCAAAGTTGGGCTGGTCGTAAAAGTCCGGATTTGTAAAAGCGTAGCTCAGCTTGCGGTCGCGGAGCTCCACGCTGTTGTCGTCGTACACGTGGTACTCGGTGCCTTCGTTCAGCAGAAAGGCCCCGCCCAACCCCACCAGATACTTCACTGTGCCCCCAACCTTGAGAAAGTGCTCCGTATTGGGGGTGAGCGTGCGGCCGTACGACAGGGCAAACTCGTGGTGGGAGCCGCCGCTAAAGTTGAAGTTGTTGTCCGTCGACAGCTGATTCAAACCCAAGCGGTTGACATCATCGAACCCATTGTAGGCCAGGCGCGCCAGGTTTTCGCTCACGTTGTTTGCCTGAACGAAGGCGCGCACCCGGTTAGTGAAGGCTATGCCCTGATTGGGGCCCAGCGACAACATGAAAGACGGCAAACGCCCTTCGCCCGTGATGCTGGCAAACTTAGCATCGCCGTTGAGCTGCTCCTTTAGGTATTCCTTTTCAATTTGGCGGTTGCCGTTGATGAACTCCCTGGCGGGCGCAGGCAGCTCCAGCTGCAGGTAGGTGTTGTAAAAATTGACATTAGCGGCGCCTAAATTCAAGTAGAACCCATGCCGGGAATCGGCCAAGGTAGCCGGATTGATGTAAAGGTTGTTGGTGCCGCCGTAGTTGCTGTGGGCCAGTCCAGTCCAGCCCTGGCCGGACCCGGTGCGGGCCCCCAACAACAGCATTGCAAATAGAAGAGGCCGAGGCCAACGCGTAAGTACAGGTGTATGCATATAGCAGGAATAAGGTGTTACAAAAAATGAGGAGTGAATTAGTGGCTTTGCCTGGCTAAGTGGAAGGCCGAATCAGTATGGCTGACTTGTCGGACTGCTTGATTGAGCAGCATGTTTGAAGGTTGGGCTTATGGGAGGGTGGAAATCAACCCAAAAGCCTTCGCAACTCTGTTCAGCTATTGGCAGGAATAGCTTCGTGGCACGCAGTAAATGGACTTTTAGGAGTGAAAGCGCGTATACTGCATAGCCAGGGCCTATTTATTTGGCCGATTTCGAACCACAAAGCTTCTCCCTTGGCCTTCCTCTCACAATACCCACTTTTCGGTATTTGCCTTGAACTAGCCTGGCGCACTGCAACCCCCGACGGATAAGCAATACCCTGAATCGGGTATTCTTGCTCGTCGTCGTATAATGATTCTTATTTTAATCTAAACATATTGAAGTTAGCGCAACCTATATCAGGTCAAAGGCGCGGGCGTATTCGGTCAACTCATAGGAGGTGCGAATGCCCAATTTCCGGCGTAGGTTGCGGCGGTGGGTTTCTACGGTAGCAGCCGACAAGAACAGTTCTTCGGCAATCTCGGGGGCACTTAAGCCCAGGGCCAGCCGGCGAAGTACCTCCCGCTCCCGGGCCGTGAGCGTGCTAAAACTGGCAGAGTGCTGGCGTAGGAAGTTGTTTTCCTCGAGCAGCCGGCTCACCTTGTGCGTGACGTGGTGCAGGGGGTCGATGGGGCAAGCCGTCGTAATCAGCAGCAGCGGCGAGCCGTCGGTATCGCGCAGTAGCACCCGGGTTATCGAAAAATACCAGGAGTATTCGGCGCTTTGCGTGGTGCGCACCTGCTGAAAAAAACTGACCACGGCCGAGGGGTCGGATGAGCCCACCATCTTCAGAATTTTGGGCAGGTAATCCGCAACATCGGTGGGGTTGAAGAAGACCTTATGATAGTCGGGCCCCATGGCGCGCAACGCCGGCAGCGTGGTTTGCAGCAGCACCGTGCCCTGGCGCGACATATATTCCACGGAGTCGGTCAGGATGTTGTGAATGATGGTGACTCCCGGGTGCAGGTCGGCGGTGGCGGCCACTTCGGCCACCGCGTAGGCTATGCGGTTTTGTTGCAAAAGCGTACGTGCGTTGGCTTCGGAGCCGGAAGCAGACGCCGCCGCATGAACAGAATCATTCTCAGAAATCATAGCATGTTTGCATTATAAATCGCAATATACCCGATTCTACGCCTTATGAAGTTGTACTGCCTGTGCTTAATAAAGGCAAAGGAATTATCGCACTTTTGTAGCTCAGCTCTCATCTCTGCTTCTATGCCGGTTTTCTTCGCTCGCGTGCCCTCTCCATTAATAACAAACAGCATTGGCCTGCTTGCAGCGGCTTCGCTGCTGGGTTGCGCAAAGCCAGCGAGCAGCTCGAAGGCGCAGGACTACTTGGTATACGTGGGAACCAACGTGGCTTCGGCAGAGGAAAACACGATTTTCCTTTACCGCCTCTCTCCTGCTACCGGCGCCCTTACGCGCGTGAGTGCCCAGCGCGGCGGCCCTAACCCAACTTACCTGACCTTGTCGAAAGGGCAGCGTTTTTTGTACGCCGTCAACGAAACCCAAACATTTCGGGGGGAGAAGAGCGGAAGCGTGAGCTCCTACGCCGTGGACCGGCGCACGGGCAACCTGACCCTGCTCAACGAACAGCCTTCGAAGGGGGCCTCACCCTGCTACATCAGCCTCGACCAAGGCGGCAAATCGGCGCTGGTTGCCAATTATATGGGGGGCAACGTGGCCGTGCTGCCCCTGCTGGCCGATGGCACACTGGCCCCGCCCTCCTCCACGGGTCAGCACGAAGGCAAGGGCCCGCATAAAAACCAGGACGGCCCGCACGCCCACTGCATCATTGCGGACCCTGCCAATGCCTATGCTTTCGCTGTGGACCTAGGCACCGACCGCGTGTACCGATACCGGCTGAATGCGGGCCCGGGTCAGCTCACCCAAATGGCTGAGCCCGCTTTTGTGGCCCGCCCCGGCGCAGGCCCCCGCCACCTCACTTTTCACCCCAACGGCAAGCGCGCCTACCTCATCAACGAGCTGAATTCAACGGTTACGGCGCTGGAATATGAGGCGGCGGCGGGGCAGTTTCGTGAGCTGCAGACGGTATCGGCGCTGCCCACGGGCTACGAGGGGACTAACTCCTGCGCCGACATCCACGTTTCGCCCAACGGCCGGTTTCTGTACGCGTCGAACCGCGGGCACAATAGCATAGCCGTGTTTGCCATCGATGAAGCCTCCGGTGCCCTTACGCTGACCCAGCACGTTGAAACGCAAGGAAAAACGCCGCGCAACTTCACCCTCGACCCTTCCGGGAGCCTGCTGCTCGTGGCCAACCAAAACTCCAACAACGTGGTGACGTTTCGCGTGGACCAGGCAACCGGCCGGCTCGCCCCCACCGGCCAAACAGCGGAGGTGCCTTCGCCCATGTTTCTGCAGGTGGTCAGCGACTTTACCAATCCATAGGCCGGCCGGCACCGTGCTGGTTAGTGGGCGGTGCAGTTGTTGACCCAGTGCGGCTTTGAAGCGGCCTTATTAAGCAGTGATGGCTGAACTTGCCTGTGCGGGCTTCTTCTCCTGCGCAAACAGGCCCTGCACCACGGCCACGGCTTCTTCGGCGTTGCTGGCCCAGGCGTCGGCGCCGGTGCTTTCCCACAAGGCGGCATCCTGGGCAAAGGGCCGGCCTCCGACCAGCACCTTCACGTGCCGCGTAATGGCATCGCGCCGCAGCGCGGCCACCAATTCGCTCAGCAGGGGCACATGGTGCGGCATGGAAGCTGCCGTGAGCAGCAGGTCCACTCCTTGTTCGGCGGCCATGCGGCGTATGCTGTCCAGGGGCGTGCTGGCGCCCAGGTAGCAAACTTCCCACCCTTCGTATTCCAGAAAATCGGCCACCATTTGAAGGCCCAGGGTGTGCAGGTCGCCGGCTACGCAGGCGGCCAGCAAGCGGTGGCCGTTGCGCGGCGTGCGTTGGAAGTATGGCTGCAGTTGGGCCATCAGACTGGCAGTGGCGGCGGTGCAGTAATGCTCCTGGGCCACGGTGATGGTGCTGCTATGCCAGAGGTTGCCGACCTCGCGCTGGGCGGGCTGCAGCACGTGCAGGTAGAGGTCGCGCACATCGGTGCCGCTCTCGGCTTCCTCGAGCACCAGGCGCTGGGCCCCAACGCGGTTGGAAGCCAGGAGCAGGCTCAAATATTTTTTGGTGATACCGTCAAACCGGCCAACTCCTGCCGAAGGTTCGTCGTGTTCACTCGAAACGGGCTCGGGCTCCGCAGCTGCGGTGAGCGCTATGGTGGCTGCGCTCAACGTGCTGGCCACTACCACATACTCGCCCACGCTCAAGCGTAGGAGCACGGCCTTGCGCACGGCGGCTATCTGCTCTATGGTGGCTTGGCGGCCCTGCTGCTGGCTTACTTGAAGCGCATGCGCGTCGAAAAGCGCCGGACTGGCCATCAGCACGGCATTGGCGAGCGCAAGAATGTACTGTCTGTAAACTTCGTTATCTGACGGTTGGGTGCTATCGGCAGGCTCATCTGCATTTGCCCGGCTAGCGATAGGCTGCTGGTTGGCTGCATATTCAGCCAGAGTCTCCAATTCTTTATACAGGCGTTGGGCTACCCGCTCACGCAGGATATCGTTGGTAGGCAATGGCTCGAATCAATTATCGGTATCGGATAGGTTGCTATAATGGCAACGACTCCTTACGGTATTTCAAACGAGTGGGATGCAAACTTCTACCTCTTTAAGGCAGAAAATTCTACTTAAAAACATACCGCCTCTGCTGGCCACCATCTGGTTTCCAGGAATCACCGTTCATAACAGCTTAGTCGCAAAAAAAGCAGATGTGCAGCGCGCCACCTGTACATATCTCGCCTACCATCCGCGCAATATGGTGGCTATCTCTAAATAGCAATTTTCACTAACCATTGCTCAGCAGCTTCATTCGTGGAGAAGCGCTGGGAAATGAAATCGGAAGGTGCCACGGACAGCACCGATTGCGTGGAAAGCCGGTGGAGAGGATTTGCCCCTTCCACAATGGCACAGTGGCGGGTGCGGGCCTGGCTCATGGCCCGGGGCAACCAGCTTTCGATAATCCATTGCTGCGCCGAGCCGGTGAGGGGCGCGCGCCCGCCGTGTTCCGACAGGATTTTGCGGGCATTCGAATTCAGTAGCAACGCCAGCACCTGTTCATAAAACGACTTTATCAGCTCCAGCGACGCCGGCTCGGCGCTCCAAGCCAAGCGCACAAATCCGCTGGGGTGGTAATACAGCTTGCCAACAGCGCTTTGGAAATAAAGCGTCTCTTTGGCGAGTGGCAGCGAATTCATAAAAAGAGGTGGGTAGATGCGGGAGAACGGGCCTGCCAGGCGGCCAACAAATTTACACACCCATGCGCCAAAAGCAGCTATTCTTTTAAGAAGTATGTAGCGCACCAAAAAGCTCCTGGCTCACTCCGCTTGCGGCTTTCACTTGGCTATTGCTACGCAGCACAGAGCTAAAATCGCACTGCTCCAGCCAAGCGAATCTTCGGGCCGGATAGCTGCTTAGGTAAGAACGAGCTCGGCCATGAGCGCCGTGCTACCGCCGGCATCGTCGTCGGTCACGAGCAGGAGCTCCCAACGGCGGGGGCCCAGGGTGCGGCGCACGGCCAGGCCCTCGACTTTGCCCAGGTACGGGCGCCCCCCAGGCCAGGTGAGGCGAGCAAAAGTGGCGGTGTTGTCGTTGCTATCGACCAGGCCCAGAAAGGAACCCAACACGGCTCCGTCGAGCACGGCGTCGTCGGTATCCTCTACCGAGGCGGTGACGAAAAGCCGGCCCTGCACAAACGTAGCGCCCGAGAAGCCCGCTGGCCGGTTGCCAATGTAAGGAACTGGAAAGCGCAGCGGCGCCGACACCTTCGGAGCCGTGCCCCTACCCGTCAGAAACTGCAGGGTAGCCGACAGCGGCAGCCGAAATTGCAGAGCGCCATCTACTTGGCCCACGGTGCGCTGAAACAGAAGCAGTTCGGAAGCGGTAGTGGCCGCAGCTTCCAGGTTGAGAACCGCGCCGGCGCCTAGCCGGGCCCGCAGCAGTTCATAGAGCGGCCCCAGCGCCACTTGCACGGGCTCGCTGCCCGACACGGGCACAAACCAGCCCTTCTCGCGTGCCGGGGTGCTGCCCGAGCCCAGCGCCAGCACTCCCGCCTGTCCGGTGGGCCAGGTGAGCGCCGTGAGGGCTTCGAGGTCGGGCTTGGTGCCTTTGGGAATGCGGCCGGTGCCAAACTCGGAGCTTTCGAACAGCCGCACCTGGGCCAGCACGGCCAGCGTGGCCGAGTCGAGCAGGTAGATAAACGGGGCATCGTCGCTGATGACGTAGGCCACCGGGCCAATCAGCTCGATGCCGGAGGCCGAGGGCAGACCGGGAATGGTTCTTTCAGAGAGGATGGTCGCAGTCATGCGAATCGCATCAAACGGGGCGGGGCGGTCAATAAAAGACATGCGGGTACGGCTATTCCAAGCCAGGCTTGGTTACTTGATACTTTTCCCTACGCTGGCCAGCGGCTGCGCGATGGAATCCTACTTGACAATCACCAGTTCCACGCGGAAATTTTGGCGTTGCGTTAGGTACGGCTCCCTGGCGGATTTCGACTCAGAGCAGCCGTTAATGGCAGCACAGAAAGCTTTTTCATCTGCACTGCGGCTCACAAGGTAGCGCTTAACCTCGGCTTCACCTATCTTGCCGACGCGATACCCCGCGCCCGCCCAACTCATGCTCCCTTACACTCCCGGCCTACACATTTTGGCCACTTTTGCCGCGCCCGCCCCAGCCCTGCGCGACGCCGACGCCTGCCGCCTTTTCTTTGATGCGCAAGTGCAGGCGTTTCACTTAGAGAAAGTTGGCGAAGCATACCACGTGTTTGCGGGCGATGAAACCGGCGCTGGCGGCTTCACAGCTGTTCTGGCCCTCACGGAGTCGCACCTGAGCATTCATACTTGGCCGGAGTACGGGCTAGCCACGTTCGATGTGTTCCTGTCGAATTTTCGGCGCGACAATTCGGCAGCTGTGCGAGGGATTTATGAGGCGACCCTAACTTTCTTCGAGGGCATCGAGCACAGCAAAACCGAGGTGCGCCGATGAGCAAGGCCAAGAATCCCGCGCCCGAATCGGCCCAGCTCACCTGCCCCGAGTGCCAAGCCAGCATCACGTATTACGATGTGAGAGGCAGCTCCTATTACGCCTGCGCCAAGTGCCATACGTATTTTGAATACGAAGACGAAGGCCCCCCCCGCGTGGTGGGCAAGTATGGTAACGCACCGGCTGAGGCCCGTTTGATTCCGGTGGGCACACTGGGCCAGCTACAAGGCCGGGCCTGTCGGGTTGTGGGGTTTGTGCAAAGGCGTGAAGCCACCAATTCAGCAACCTGGGTTGAATACCAGCTTTATCAGCCCGACACCAACGATTATGCGCAACTGGCCCAGTACGATGGCCACTGGATGCTGGTGCGGCCCGCCAAACGAGGCTACAACCCGCAGATGAACAGCATTCAACTACCCGAAGGCAAATTTCATCTCTACAACCGCTACCAATCGAGGGTGTTGTATGCGGAGGGCGAGTTTGATTGGGACATTGAAAGCGAGAAAAACGTCAATATTTCCGAGTACGTCCTGCCGCCGCTGATGCTGGTGCAGGAACAGCAAGCCAAGCGTCGCGACTGGTACCATGCCCAGCACCTAGAGGCCACGGAAGTAGCATCGGCCTTTGGCCTGAGCGCTGATATTCTGCCGTGGCGCCGGGGCGTGGGTGCAGTACAGCCCAATCCGGTGCAGGATTGGGGCCACGTACGTACCCTTACGGCTTGTGCCCTGGCTGCCCTTTTCTTACTGCAAATTGCCTTGATGGTGTGGCGGCCCAGCCACGCCATTCTGCAGCAAACCCTGACAACCCAGCCCGACACAACGGGCACTCCTGGGTCGAGCAAGGTGCTGGTCAGCACGTCCTTTCAGGTGAACGGTCCCACGGCGCTGGCCTTCGACTTGCGTGTCGACGTCGACAACCAATGGATGGAACTGCCGGTGAGCCTGGTGAATGAGGAAACCGGCCAGGGCTTCGAGTTTACCAAAACCATAGAGTACTACCACGGCACCGAAAGCGGCGAAAGCTGGACCGAAGGCGGCTTCGAGACAGGGGCCGTGCTGTCGGGGGTACCGGCCGGGCGCTACCACCTCAACCTTTACCCCATTTCCGAAAACCTGCAGACCCCCAACATGCAGCCATTGTCCATCACGGTGGGTGTGACGGAGCAGCCGGTACTACCGTCCAATTTCTTTATCGCAGCCGTATTGCTGCTTGCTTTTCCCGCTGTGCAGTGGTTCCGGCGCATTTCGCACGAAAGCAGCCGCTGGGGCGCCAGCGACTTCCCGGCTCCCCCTTCGATTTATAGCTAATCTCTCCTAATGATTCGCCGCATTTTCTCTTCCGGCCGCATGCTGTTGTTCTACTCGCTGCTCCTTTTGCCAATGGCCTGGTTTGCCTGGGGCAGCCTCACCGGCCGCCGCCTGCTTGGCGACGACAACGAAAGCACCGAAACCCTCGGCAACACCGCTGGCCGCCGCGGCTCTTCCGGCCACGCCCGGTTTTATCACAAGTAACCCGTTTCCTCGCTCATGGAATACCTTAACGTTAAGGCCATCACGGCTTCCATTATCTACTCGCTGCTCGGCATTATCATCTTGGTGGTGAGCTTTTACGTGTTTAATAAGCTAACACCAGGCACCTTGCGCAAGGAGATTATGGAAGACCACAACAACGCCCTGGCCATATTGGGCGCCGCGTTTATGATTTCCATGGCCCTCATCATCAGCGCGGCTATTCATGGGTGAGTCCGGCTTGCTGGTTGCGCCACCGGCCCTACAGGAAGAACCTGCCCACCCGGCGCCCCAGCCGCCCGGGCTGCTGCTGGTGGCAGTAGCCGTCATCGCCACCTGCGGGCTTATTTATGAGCTGATTGCCGGCACGTTGGCCTCCTATCTGCTGGGCGACTCGGTGACGCAGTTTTCGACCATCATCGGGGCTTATCTGTTTGCCATGGGCATCGGCTCGTGGCTGTCTAAGTTTCTGGACGGGCAGTTGCTGCGTTGGTTTATCCGCCTCGAAATTCTAGTGGGCGTGGTGGGCGGCTGCATGGCACCGGTGCTGTTTTTGTCGTTTGAGTACGTGGCGTCGTTCCGGCTGCTGCTTTACACGCTGGTTGGTCTTACCGGTGTACTGGTTGGGCTGGAAATTCCGCTTTTGATGCGCATTCTGGAGCACCGATTTCCCTTCAAGGACTTGGTGGCGCGGGTGTTCACCTTCGATTACATTGGCGCACTACTGGCTTCGCTCATCTTTCCGCTAGTGCTGGTGCCTCAGCTCGGACTTATTCGTACGTCTCTCCTGTTTGGCGCGCTCAACTTGGCGGTGGCCGGCGTGGTGCTTGCCCGGTTCCCCGAAACGCGGCCGTACCGCCGACGTTTTACCACTGGCATCGTGGTGGCTCTGGGCGGACTGGGTGTACTGTTTGTGTTTGCAAACGAGTTGCTGGCGCACACCGAAACCCTGGCTTTTCAGGACCAGGTCATTTATTCAAAGTCAACGCCGTATCAGCGCATAGTGCTTACCCGCAATCCGCGGGAGTTGCGCCTGTTCCTCAACGGCAACCTGCAGTTCAGCTCAGCCGATGAGTACCGCTACCACGAGGCCTTGGTGCACCCGCTGCTGCAGGCACTGCCCCAGGCCCGGCGGGTGCTGGTGCTGGGCGGCGGCGATGGTCTGGCCGTGCGCGAGCTGCTGAAGTACTCGCGCCTCACCAGCATTCGCCTGGTCGACCTCGACCCCGGCATGACCCAGCTTTTCCAACACAATGAGCTGCTGCTGGGCCTGAACAAAAAGTCACTGCTCTCACCCAAAGTTCAGGTTTTGAACGCCGATGCTTACCAGTGGGTGCGCGAAGACACCGCTCGCTACGACGCAATTATCGTTGATTTTCCGGACCCTGGCAACTACTCTATTGGCAAGCTCTACTCGGCGGCTTTCTACACGGCGCTGGCCAAGCGCTTGGCTCCCGGTGGGCGCATGGTGGTCCAAAGCACCTCCCCCTACTTGGCGCGGCAGTCCTTTTGGTGCGTGGCGCACACGCTGGCGGCCGTGGGGCTGCACACTATTCCCTACCATTTGTATGTCCCCTCCTTCGGCGAATGGGGCTTTGTGCTGGCCGGGCCCGACACCCACTGGCGCGGCGATGCGGGCCCCCTACCGGCGGGGCTCCGCTACATCACGCCCGCTACCATTCACGACATGCTGCGCTTCCCGCCTGATATGAGCGAAGTGCCCACCGAAGTGAATCAACTGAATAACCAAGCCTTAGTGCGCTATTTCGAAGAGGACTGGGGCCCTTATGTGCATTAATTCACCAGTTGTTAAATCGTCTGTCATGCTGAGCCTGCGAAGCATCTTATCGCCGCTGAACGAATCGTCATAACGTGAAAGCTTCGCAGGCTCAGCATGACAGACGGGAATCCAACGAAGCTATAATAATTACAGCTACGCTCATCGTGAGGCTATTCTATAGTAAACACGCCATTCATTATTAACGAACTATTGAAAACCCGCCGCACCTTTTTGCGCCAGACCGGCGCTGCGCTAACTGGCGCCATGCTCTTGCCAGCGCTGCCCGGTTGCGCGCCGGGCAGCCCCCTGGCGCATATCAAAGGTCAGCTTTGGGGGCCTGATGCCGCTACCGGGCACCTGCTGCGCGACCCCAGCCGCATCCCGGCTCCCAGCCGCACAGTAGAAACGGAGGTGCTCATCGTTGGAGGCGGGGTAGCGGGGCTCGCGGCCCGGCGCTGGCTGCACCGCCACGGGCAGCCAAATACTCTGCTGGTTGAGCTAGCCAGCCACACCGGCGGCAACTCCGCGGCTGGGCACAACGCCACTTCTGCCTATCCGTGGGGTGCCCACTACTTGCCCGTGCCCGATGTGCGCAACCGCGAGCTGCTGGATTTTCTGCAGGAAATCGGCACCCTCACTGGCTATGCCCCCAGCGGCCTTCCCATCTACAGCGACTATCACCTGTGCCACGACCCCGAAGAGCGGCTCAACATCAGCGGGCATTGGCAGGAAGGCCTGGTACCGGCCGTGGGCCTCTCAACCACCGACCAGCAGCAGTTTGCGCGGTTTTTTAAGCTAATAGAAGACCTGAAAGCAGCCCGCGGGCGTGATGGTCGCGAGGCCTTTTGTATTCCGCTCGACCACGCTTCGGCGGATAATGAATACCGCCAGCTCGACCAGATTTCCTTTGCCGACTACCTGGTCCGGGAAAACTTCACGGCGCTCGCCCTGCGCTGGTACCTAGACTATGCCTGCCGCGACGACTACGGCGCTACTGCTACCCAGGTATCAGCCTGGGCGGGCCTGCACTACTTTGCCAGTCGCAAGGGCCGCGCCCACAACGCCACCGGCGCCGATGTTCTAACCTGGCCTCAGGGCAACAACTTCTTAGTGGAGCACCTGCGCAAGCAAGCCACCGCTCCCCTACAAACCGGCACGCTCGCCTACGACCTACGCGAAACCGCCACCGGCATCGAGGCCCTTCTCTACGATGTGGCCACCCGGCAAAGCACCCGCGTGCGGGCCCGGCAAGTGTTGCTGGCAACGCCCCAGCATATTGCGCACCGGCTGCTGGCGACTGTGCCCGGCCATGCCCTGCTCCCACCCGGCGCGCTGCACCACGCCCCCTGGCTCATTGCCAACCTCACTGTAGAAGGCCTGCCCCAGGGACCCGGCCGCCCCCTGAGTTGGGACAACGTGCGCTACGGCAGTGCCTCCCTCGGCTACATCAATGCCACGCAGCAGGCCTTGCAGCAAGAGGATGGCCGCTCCAAAGTCATCACCCTGTACTGGCCCCTGACCGAGGAAGCATCCGGCCCAGCCCGCCGCCGCGCCTACCAAACCACCTATGCCGAGTGGCTGCCCCGCGTGGTCGCGGAGTTGGAGACCTACCACCCCGGCGTAACCAAGCACATCCAACAAGCCGACTTATGGGTGTGGGGCCACGGCATGGTGGCCCCTACCCCTGGCCTGCTGTGGGGACCGGCGCGGGCCGCCGCGCACCAACCGCTGCGCAACCGCATTTTCTTTGCGCACACGGATTACAGCGGCATTTCAATTTTTGAAGAAGGCTTTTACCAGGGCATTCGGGCGGCCCGGGAGATTTTGGCAACGGCCAGTAGCATAAGCTGATGCACATGCTTGCCCGCCAACCCTGGATTCGCTCGGCCCGCTACGATGGCCTGCTGATACTGGCACCGCCGTTTCTGGCGCTGCTGCTGGTGCTGGCCCTGCCCGCGCCCTACCGCAGCACGGCCCAGATGCCGCTGCTGGCCTGGGTAGCCCTGGTAGTGCTGATTGACGTGGCCCACGTGTACGGCACGCTGTTCCAAACCTACTTCGACCCGCTTCGCCGGCAGCAACGGCGCACCTTGCTGTGGGTGGTGCCCTTGGGCTGCTACGCAGCAGGTGTTGCGATGCACAGCCTGGGCAGCATGGCGTTTTGGCGGGCGCTGGCTTACTTGGCCGTTTTCCATTTTATCCGGCAGCAGTATGGGTTTCTACGCTTGTACGGCCGGCACGAAGCCCTAGCGCCCGGCCGATGGCTGGCCACGGCCCTGATTTACTACGCCACCCTCTACCCGCTGCTGTTCTGGCACCTATCGCCGGGGCGCAACTTTAATTGGTTTGTTGATGGTGAGTTCGTACAGTACAACTGGCCGCTGGGCCGGCAGTTGGCCACCGCAGCCTACGCCGGTCTGATTGCGGCCTATGCCATCAGGGAAATGCTCATTTGGCACCGAACCCGAGTCTTCAACCTCCCGCGCAACCTGCTGATGGGCGGCACTTTGATTTCGTGGTACGCGGGCATTGTTTGGTTCAACGGCGACCTGGCGTTTACCCTGCTCAACGTGGTGTCGCACGGCATTCCGTACTTGGCCCTGGTCTGGAACGGGGGCGTTTCGACAACTCAGACACCCGCACCCACCCGCCGGGGCGCGTGGGCTGGCAAGTACGGCTTGGCCGTGTTCCTGGCAGTAGTAGTGGTATTTGCCTACCTCGAAGAAGGCCTGTGGGACGGACTGGTGTGGCGCGAACACGGGTCGGCATTCAGCTGGTTTCAGGCGCTGCCCACCGTAGCCAGCCCCTTGCTGCTGATGTGGCTGGTGCCGCTACTGGCCCTGCCCCAGGCCACGCACTACGTGCTGGATGGGTTCATTTGGCGTAAGCCCAAAGGCCGTTCCCAAACAACTCGTTAGCACCTATTCCTAACGAGGTAGCTACTTCACAATCACCAGCTCCACGCGCCGGTTGAGGCGGCGGGTTTCCTCCCGCTCGTTCGGAAACTTGGGCTTGGAGCCGCCGAAACCCACGGTGGTAATGCGCTTTTCGTCGACGCCCCGCCCCACGAGGTAGCGCTTTACCTCGGCCACCCGGTCTTCCGAGAGCTGCTGGTTTTTGTCGGCGGGGCCCACGTTGTCGGTGTGGCCTTCGAGGCGAACTTCAACATTCGGGCTGGCTTGCAGGGCAATGGCGAGGCGGTTCAGCTCAGTGTAGGAGGAATTCAGCAGGCCGGCTTTGCCCTGGGCGAAGATGATGCTGGGCAAGTCGACTTTGGCGCCCACGGCCGCGGGCAGCAGCAGCAAGTCGCGGCGGGGCGAGCCGCTGGCGATGAGCGTGTCGCCCACCGTGAGGAAGCCGCCGCCCGTGGCCGAGAGGTAGTACTTGCCGGGCAGCAGCGACATCTGGTAACCGCCCGTGTTGTCGGCCCGGCTGGTGGCGTTGAACTGCACTCCACCCGCGTTGGCCTGCAAGTTGGCCTTCACAATAGCGCCCGGCACCGGCTGCTTGGTGCGGGCATCCAGCACGCGGCCGCTCACAAAAGCGCGCGGCGAAGCTTCTGTGACTGCGGCTACGGGCGCAGCCGGCAGCGAATCGGCCGGAGTGGCACGACCTGTGCGCCAGATGTCTTTGGTGGCATTGGCAGTGGCCGACGACGAGAAATAGGCCGTTTTGCCGTCGGGCGTTAGGGTGAAATAAGCGTTGAAGCCGGGGCCGTTCACGGCAGGCCCGAGGTTGCGGGGCTCGCTCCATTTGGTCCAGCTCTCGTCGAGGCGCTGGCTCACAAAAATGTCGGCCGAGCCGTAGCCCATGTGGCCGTAGGAAGCGAAATAGAGAGTTTTTCCGTCCGGAGCCAGCCAAGGCGCAAAATCGAAACCGGGCGAGTTGAGGATTGGCCCTAAAGAAGCTGGCTCGCCGTAACCGCCGTTGCCATCGGGGCGGCTCAGGTAAATGTCGTTGCCGCCTTCTGAGTCGCCCCGTTCCAGGGAGAGCAGAAGTATCTTCTCGTCCTGGCTTAGGAAGAAGCCTGAGCCTGGCACGGCCGTGTAGTAGTTAGCAATGCGAACCCCGTCAATCCGCACATTTTTAGCGGCTCCGCTGGTGGCCACCGAGCGGCTGACTTTACTCATGCCCTCGTCGCGCGAAGCACCGGCCTCGTAGGTGCCACGCAGGAATAGCGTTTGCCCCTGGGCGCCCACGGCGGCTACTACTTCGTTGTTCTGCTGGGTATTGATGGCGTCGAGGCGGGTGGGCGGGCCCCAGGTTTTGCCCTGGTCGGCGCTTTGGCTCATCCAGGCGTCGCCGGAATCGGTGTTGCCTTCGGTGTTGCCCGCAAACTTGGTGCGGGCGAAGTACAGCGTGTTGCCGTCCGGGCTCAGCACCGGGTGCAGCTCATTGCCCGTGGTGTTGATTGCCCCAGCCAAGGGCTGCGGCGGGCCGAAAGGCGATGGGCCTTCCAGCACGTTCATCCGCAGCAAAAACAGGCGCCACTGCTGGCTGGCCCGGCCGTTGCCCTTCTGGGCCAGCACGGGCGTGCCGTTGAATTTATCGGCTGCGGCTAGGGCGGCGCAGCGGTTTTCGCTTTTGTTCTCAAGTTGGTAGCTGCCAGCCGGCCCCGCCTGCACCAAGCGCCACTGCTGCTCGGCGCTGCCCTGGAAGGGCCGCTGCACCAAGGCCATGTTCTCACCGGCCTTGCTGATGGTGAGGCACTGGCTGCTGTGGCGCGCTTCGATGCGGTAGTACTCGCTGCCGGCCCGCAGCGGCACAAAGCGCCATTGCTGGCTGGCCGCGTGCGTAAACTCCCACTGCACGGCCGGCCCCCCGCTGGCGGTGCTGGCGCTGGCAATGTCGAGGCTTCGGCCGCTGCCGCGGTTAATCAGGCCGTAATAAGCGCGCTCATCGGGCACGAAGGACACTTGGGCGTGGGCGAACAGGGGAAGCAGCAGGAACAGAGAAAGCAGTCGAAACATCAGTGGGGGCGCGCAGGAAGGGAGCGCGCGTGGGTGAATAGTGCAAAAGAACGGCGGGAAAGGTGAAATCTCCCGCTACCGTTCCATTACCGGGGTGGTTGCTACAGCCCGTATTTGCTCCGAAACTTCTTCTCCAGATACGTTTGCTTGCTCTCCAGCGAGATGGTGCGGCCGTTGATAAAGGCGCGGGAAACGGCATTGGTGCGCATGTCCAGCAGGTCGCCTTTGCTGAGCACGAGCGTGGCGCTTTTGCCCACTTCCAGGGTTCCGTAGTCCTTATCGATGCCCATAATCTGGGCCGTGCTGAGCGTAACGGCCGTCAAGGCCTGCTCCTTGGTGAGGCCGAAGCCGGCAGCCGTGCCCGCTACGAACGCCAGGTTGCGCGAACCCGCCGTTTCCTGGTCGCCCTGGTAGTCGAGGCAAAAGCGAATGCCTGCGGCCTGCAGCTGCGCGGGCAGCTTGTAGGGCTGGTCGTAGTCGTCGGCGTCGCGCCGGGGCAGCGCGTGAATCCGCGATACGACCACACTGATGTCGTTTTGCTTCAGGAAGTCGAGCACCATCCAGGCGTCGCGGGCGCCGACCACAGCCACCTTCTGCGCGCCCATGCGGCGGGCAAAACGCACGGCTTCGATGATTTCCTTGCCATAGTCGGCGTGCAGGTACAGCGTTTTGGAGCCGTCGAAAATACCAGCCAGGGCGGCGAGGCGTAGGTTTTCCTTACGGCTGGCGGGCAGCTGGCGGTAGGCACTGGCTTCGCCGAAAAGCTGTTCCAGGTCGCGCAGCTGGCTTTCGCGGGCTTTCTGCCGACGGTCGAGCACGGCAGCGTCTTCGTTAGGACTGAGGCGAAACACCATCTGGGGCCAGATGAGGTGCTGGCCGTCGTCGGCGCGCACCACGGCGTCCTGCCAGTTCCAGGCGTCGAGCTGCACTACGCTGCTCTGGCCAGCCAGCAGGCCGCCGCGGGGCGTGGTTTGGGCCAGTAGCACGCCGTTGGTGCGCACGGTGGGCAGAATGTCCGAATCGGTGTTGTAGGCAATCAGGGCACGCACGTTGGGGTTCATCGTGCCCACTTCCCGCTCATCTACCGTGGCCCGGATGGACTCTACTTCGGTCAAACCCAGCGTGGTATTGGGCACTATCAGGCCCGGGTACAGGTCTTGGCCGGCCGCATCGATGGTCTCATAGCCGGCTCGGTCGGCGCTGAAGCCGGCCGCTGGCCCGGCATAGGTTAAGCGGCCTTTGTCGAAGGCAAGGGCGGCGTTGGGCACCACTGTGCCATTGCCCACGTGCAGCGTGGCACCTGTAATGAGTACCGGCTTGGCCTGGGGCGGCGCGGGCGTGGGCACCTGGGCCAGAGCGGCGCAGGTGATACTAGCGAAGGCGAGGGTTAGAATAAGGCGCATAGTGAATTATTTACTGGTGATGGGCGCAAGCGGCGCGGACGGGAACCTCACCCCCTGACCCCTGCCGGGCACGGCCCCTCTCCAAAAAAGAGGGGGCACCGGTTCGTGAAGACGATTCCGATGAAAGCATTTCCGGTGCCCCCTCTTTTTTGGAGAGGGGCCGTGCCCGGCAGGGGTCAGGGGGTGAGGTTAGTCGGCTAGTTCTTTTTCTTGCCCAATGGTGTCGCAGTGCCATAGGCCCTGCGGTTTGCTGGAAGCTGCCTGGGTAGGCGCGCCTCCTTTTTTGGCGGCCAGCATGGCCTGCACAATGCGCTGCCGCTCCTTCTGGATATCGGCCCGGAGGGCAGCGTCGGCCGTGAGGCTGAACATCTCGCGACCATCGACGAAGGTGTATTCCGGGCGGGCGTAAACGCTCAGCGGGTTATCGGTCCAGAGCACCACGTCGGCGTCCTTGCCTTCTTTGATGGAACCCATCTTGGCGTCGAGGTGCAGCATTTTGGCCGGGTTGATGGTGACCAGGCGCAGGGCTTCTTCCTCGGAGAGGCCGCCGTATTTCACGGTTTTGGCCGCTTCTTGGTTGAGGCGGCGACTCATTTCGGCGTCGTCGGAATTGATGGCCACGTTCAGGCCGGCCCGCGTCATGATGGCCGCGTTGTAGGGAATGGCGTCGCGCACTTCGTTTTTGTAAGCCCACCAGTCCGAGAAAGTGCTGGCGTTTACCCCGTGGGCCTTCATTTTGTCGGCCACCTTGTAGCCTTCAAGGATGTGCGTGAAGGTGTTCACCTTGAATCCCATCCGGTCGGCTACGCCCAGCAGCATGTTGATTTCGCTCTGCACGTAGCTGTGGCAGGTGATGAAGCGCTGGCGGTTCAGAATTTCAACCAGTGCATCAAGCTCCAGGTCGCGGCGTGGGCCTTCGGTTTTGTTCTGCTTGGCTTTGCCGAGCTTGTTGTAAGCGGCAAGGTCTTTCTGGTACTCCTTGGCGCGGGTGAACGCATCCACGAACACCTGCTCGGTGCCCATGCGTGTCTGTGGGAAGCGCAGCACGTTCAGCTCGCCCCAGTTGCTTTGCTTCACGTTTTCGCCCAGGGCGAATTTGATAAAGCCTGGTGCGCCAGCAATTTTCATGGCCTCGGGCGTGGCGCCCCAACGCATTTTCACCAGCGCCGACTGCCCGCCTATGGGGTTGGCCGAGCCGTGCAGCAGCTGCGCGGCCACTACACCGCCCGCCAGGTCGCGGTAGATGCCCACGTCCTCGTTATCGACTACATCGGCCACGCTCACCTCACTGGTTACGGCCTGGGTGCCTTCGTTCACGCCCCCGGCCACGGCAATGTGGGAGTGTTCGTCGATAATGCCCGGCGAGAGGTGCTTGCCGGTGCCGTCGATGGTTCGGCCGCCCTTGGGCAGCGTCAGCCCCTTCCCTATTTTCGAGATTTTGCCATTTACCAGCAGCACATCGGTGTTTTCGAGCTTGCCGGCGGCGTCGCTGGTCCACACCGTTGCATTTTTAATCAGGGTGGTTTGCTGGCTGGGCATTTCGGCCCGGCCGTAGGCGGCAAAGGGGAAAATGACGTTGCCCACCACTGGCGGCGGCGTCACCTTGGCCGAGTCTCGCTTGGCGGCGCGGCTGGCTTCTTCCAGGCGGGCGGCGCGCCATTTCACGGGCGTGCCATCGGCCAGCAGGCCATCGCCCTGGAATACGCGGCCCTCCTGGGTGTAGTAGCCGCTGAGGCGCACCGAGCCCGCGGGAGCTGCTGGCGTCACAGCAGCGCCCTTAGCGGCTTTGCTCTTTTGCTTGTCGCTCGGGTTGAACACCACCGTGGCCAAGTCGCTGGTCACGGTCACGTTGCCGCGGATGGTGTCGCCGGCGGTGGGCACAATTTTCAGCTCCGGCGCTTCGGGCTTGCCCTGAATCAGGAAGCGGCCCTCGGGCTGGTCGCCTATTTTTAGGCTATACACGCCGCGGTAGTCGGCGGGCACGGTGCTTAGCTGGTAGCGTTCGCCCTGCACCCAGTTATCGAGCAGCACGTTGTCATCGGCCAGGAAGCGGGCCGAGCACACGATGAAGTTGGCTTCCATGCCCGGTTTCAGGGCGCCGATGCGGTCCTGGGCGCGGAGCAGGCGGGCAGGGGCATCGGTCAGGGCTTGTAGGGCGGCGGTTTCGCTCAGGCCGTATTGGGCAGCTTTGCGCAGGTTGGGCAGAAACTTCTTCTTGTCCTTGAGGTCGGCGGCGGTGAGCACAAACGGCACGCCGGCCTGGCTGAGGCGGGCGGCGTTGGCGGGGGCCAACTCCCAGTGTTTCAAATCCTCGAGCGGAATGCGTAGGGCGTCGTACACGTCCTCCACATTGTAGGCATCGGGGAAGTTGAGGGCCAGCACGAAAGTGGCGCCAGTGGCTTTCAAATCGTTGAGGCGCTGGTATTCGTCGCCGCGGCCTTTGATGATGTATTGCTGGCCGGCCTCGTCCCCTACTTTATCGGCCCGGAGGGCCGAAAGCTTGTCGCTCACTTGAAATATGGTGGGCAGCGCTTTCTGCTGGGTCAGGGCCTGCAGCGAGAGGTTCTGCTCACGGCGGGGGTTGCGCTGGTTCCATTGCGCATCGAGGTAAGTTTGGCGAAGCAGGGAAATGCTGCCCATCAGCGAGCCCGGGTAGTCCTGGGTGCTGCTGCCCTTGTCGAACGACAACCCCGAGGCCGCTTTTTCCAGCAGTATCACCTCGTTTTCCTTGCGGTTGGTGTTCAAACTCACCAGGGCAGCCGTGCCGCGCATGATGCCATCGGCCTGCTGCGTGAGCACGGCCCCGAAGCCCAGGGCCCGGTAGGCGGTGGCTTGCTCGGCGTTAATCTTGAACTGTTCGGCCGCGTTCACCTCGGGGTGAATGGCCTGGTTCCAGTTGAAGGCGCCCGTTTTCTGGCTTTCAAACTGCGGGGGCACGCGGCGGCCCTGGCGCTCTGCCGGCTTTATTTCAGGCACGCCATAGCTGGTGTACACGTCCACAAAACCGGGGTAGATGAACTTGCCGCGCAGGTCCTGCACCACGGCCCCGGCCGGGATTTTCACCGAACCCGCGGGGCCAGAGGCCAGCACTTTGCCGTCCTGCACCACCAGCGTGGCATCGCTAATGCGGGTTTTGTAATCGGTGAACAGGGTGGCGTGGGTGAAGGCGAAAGTGCCCGTTCGCTGGTCAAATACGCCGTTGCGCGGGTAGGTGCCGGGCTGGGCCTGCGCCGCCTGAACTAGTAAGCCCAGCACCGATAGAAACGGCACTTGCCGAATAGAAAGCTTCATGCAAAAAGAAGTTATAAAACCTTAAAAGTTCGGCCAAAAACGATGTCGCCCCAGGGCCGGCCATCAAATGTAGTTCCGCAAGCCACGGCGCGGCAACGGTTCTGTACAAATGCCAGTAATAATATGGCAACGGCCCGAACACACCACCGGCCGGTTCATATCTAACCCCCTCCACCCCATGCGCAAAGGCACCAAAGTCACCTGGAAGTACGGCACTGGCACGGCCACCGGCAAAATCGAATCGATGCACAAAGAGCCCATTGCCCGCACCATAAAGGGTTCAGAAATTCATCGCAACGGCTCGCCCGAAGACCCGGCCTTGGTCATTGTGCAAGACAATGGCGACCGGGTACTCAAGCTGCAAAGTGAGGTGAAGGCCGCCAGCGCGAAATAGGCGAGCATCAAACAATAGTGCACTGGATATTTACTACTAGTACGTTCTAGAAGAAATAGAGCCTGTTTAGGAGGTAATGAGTGACTGTTCGTCATTCCGAGCGCAGCCGGGGAATCTTGCTCGCACCGTTCGGGCCTCGTGCAACGACTCGAGCGAAATTCCTCGGCTGCGCTCATAATGACGAGCGGATGACTTCCTTAACAGCTTCATAAATAGCACTAATTGCCACTTTGTCACAGGCAGTCGATTCCTGTTGTTTATTGAATGTTAAATATGCCAATGGATTGATTAATAATCGACCATTGAGCCTAAAGATTGGTGTTATAACAAGATTTTTCTTACATTTAAAGAGTTAGTATTGGGCCCTAACATCATTTGGTACCCCGAATTCATCCTTTAAATGGAAAACACTCTTGTTCGTTCGGCGGCTCCTCTTGAAGAATCCGACCGTTCCACATTGCTCGATTCCCTGCGTGGATTCGCTTTGATAGGCGTTTGCCTCGCCAATCTTTTTACTGGCTTCTCGCTATGGGGTGACCCGGAAGCCCCGTCACCCGCCAGCTTACCCACCGCCGCTACCGACCCCGCCGCCGCATTTCTTATTCGTGCCTTGGTCGATGGCAAGTTTTACTCCTTGTTTTCGCTGCTGTTCGGCATTGGTTTCGCCGTACAGCTGCACCGGTCGCAGGCCCGCGGCGACACCCGGTTGCAGACGTATCGGCGGCGCCTATGGGTGTTGCTGGGCATTGGGGTGGCGCATTTGCTGCTCATTTGGAGCGGCGATATTTTGGCCTTCTATGCCTTGACGGGCTTGCTGCTGGTACGGCTCCGGGGAATTTCCGATAAGGCGCTTCTGCGCTGGGCCGCAGCCTTGCTGCTCTTGCCAGTGCCGCTGTGGGCCATTTTTTGGCTGGCAGGCGGATGGAACGCACCCGTGCCGCTCACCATCGGATTGCCGTTTTATGCCATCGGCCAAGCCTTGATTACTCCTTTGGGAATCAAAACTTTTTACCAGGGAATGGCGAACTCCGACTGGGGACTTTTCTTGCGTAGCCTGCAGGCCGGCTTTTTCTTCCGCTTTGGCAATCTGCTTTTTCAGTGGCGGGTATGCAAGGTGCTTTCCATGTTTCTGCTGGGACTGTGGATAGGCCGCCACCAGATTTTTAATAACCTCGAAGCCCACTTGCCACTGCTTCGGCGGGTAGCTATTTGGGGCCTTGCATTGGGCCTGCCCGTCAACTTGCTTAATGCTTACCTCAACGCTGGCAGTGCCTACGACAACGGGGAAACCTTGGGGTTGGCCCACGCCCTGCTCTACGCGCTGGGCGTGGGGCCCTTGGCCTTGGCCTATGCCGCATTGTTTGCCTTAGCCTGGCAAAAGCGGTCGGGCCGCGTGCTGCGCCAGCTGGCTCCGCTGGGCCGCATGGCCCTCACCTGCTACCTGACTCAGAGCGTGATAGCCACTTTCCTGTTTACTGGCGTGGGGCTGGCGTGGTTGGGCCGGGTGGGCCCTACCCTGCTGTGGCCCTTGGGCTTCGCCATCATCGCGGGGCAGCTGCTGGCCTGCCGCTGGTGGCTGCGGCGCTTTCAGTTTGGCCCCGTGGAATGGCTGTGGCGTAGCCTCACGTATCGGCAATGGCAACCCCTGCGCCGCCTCAACCCACCGCTAACGGCCCCGGCTTTGGGCTAAATCACTTCTTTCTCATTCCCCGTTTTACAGCAAAAAGCCCCGCCGGATGTCACCGACGGGGCTTTTGTATTCAGCAGCCGTAGCTGCTTGCGAAGCACTACAAGTTGTCCTTGTCAGGCTCGATGAAGGCTTGCTCGTCCATCTCCTTGGGCACTACCACAATGCCTTTCTGCAGCAGCGAGTTGCGCTTGCTATAGAGGAAGTACACAATGAAGCCGAGCAGCATCCAGCCCATGGCCACCTTCAGGGTGAAGGAATCGAGGGCGACAATGAGGAGCAGGCAGACAAGGGCGCCCATCACCGGTACAAACGGGAAGCTGGGCGACGAGAGCGGCGAGCGGAACGGACGGGGCTGGTCCGGGTCGGAACGGCGCATAATCCACACGCCCAGGCTCACCAGCACGAAGGCCAGCAGGGTGCCGAACGAGGTCAAGTCGCCAGCCAGGGAGCCGGGTACGAAGGCCGCGAACAGGCCCACAAACACCATCAGAATCAGGTTGGATTTGTAAGGCGTATTGAAACGGGGGTGCAATTCGGAGAATGCTTTTGGCATTAGGCCGTCTTTGGCCATGGAGAAGAACACGCGGCTCTGGCCCATGAGCATCACGAGGATTACCGAGGAGAAACCGAGCAAAATGGCAACCGTTACGGCCGTGCCCATCCACTCGTAGCCGGGCATGTGCGCCTTGATGGCGTAGGTTACCGAAGCTTCGCCGCCCAACGCTGGGTCGGCAAATTCGCGCCAGTTGGCCACACCGGTCAGCACGTGACCGAACAAGATGTAGAGAAAGGTGCAAATAGCCAGCGAGCCGAGGATGCCGATGGGCATGTCGCGCTTGGGGTTTTTGGCTTCCTGCGCGGCCGTGCTCACCGCATCAAAACCGATGAAGGCAAAGAATACAATGGCCGCACCGCCCAGGATACCGCCCACGCCGTGCTTGTTCCACTCCGTGTATTCCCGAACCACGTCGCCAGCGGCGTTCTTAACAGGCTCAGCATTCTCCGGAATCAGGTAAGGCGTGTGGTTGGCGGGGTCGATAAACTGCCAGCCCACTGCAATGAATACCAATACGATAACCACCTTCAGGATTACTACAACAGCGTTGAAAAGCGCCGATTCCTGCGTGCCTTTCACGAGCAGCAAGCTCAGGGCCACAATAACCAGCAGCGCCGGCAGGTTGATGATACCGTGCTCAGTCACGCCGTTTACCACCGCGCTCTCGAAGGGCGAATGGCTGAGACTATACGGTATACTTGTGCCAAAAACCTCTAAGAGCTTGTTAAGGTATTCGCTCCAGGCAATGCTGACGGTGGCCGCACCCAGGGCGTATTCCATAATAAGGGCCCAACCGATAATCCAGGCCACAAACTCGCCCATGGTCGTGTAGGCGTAGGTGTAGGCCGAACCGGCGATGGGAATCATGGCGGCGAACTCGGCGTAGCACAAGCCCGCAAACACGCAGCCGATAGCGGCCACTATGAAAGCCAGCGTAACGCCCGGGCCCGACGCCTGCGCGGCGGCGGCGGCGGTGCGCACAAACAGGCCCGCACCAATGATGGCGCCGACGCCCAGGGCCACGAGGTTGCCCGCGCCCAACGTTCGTTTCAGGGTACCGTGCCCGGTGGCATTGGCTTCACCGAGAAGCACACCTAGGGGTTTTTTGGCGAAAATACTTGCCATTTGTTAGGGTTGAGGAAAGAAGAAGTGTGAAATAAAAGTAGCCTTAAAACGGAACCGCCGGGCACCGCTATCAGGGAAAATTGATGGCAGCGGCAGCGGCGGGGCCGAAATATAGGCAGCAAATTCGCTCCGCTCGCGCTTTTTGACCCAACCGCAGGCCGCGCACGAATGCCCCGCTTCGATTAAACCCGAGCCGCCCGTCAGCATCCAAGCCAGCAAATCATCGCTTCACCCCTCGCCTCCACCATGAAGAAAACCCTTGTTCTGCTGGCCGCCCTGGCTGCCAATGCCACCACAGCTTTCGCGCAAGCGCCCGCCAGCGCTGGCCCTGCCTCCACAGCCCCAGCCAGCACCCGCCCCCAGCCCAACCCCGAGCAACAGGCCGAGCGCCGCGCACTATACCTCGCCAAAGAGCTTGGCCTGAGCGCCGACCAGCAAGCCAAGCTGCAACCCATCTTGCTGGCCCAGCGCCAGGAAATGCTGACCTTCCGCGACAAGGCCGGCACTGCTGGCAGCCGCCAAGGCATGGCCCAACAGCTGAAAGCCTCCCAGACCAAATACGAAGAGCAAATCCGCGCCGTGCTCACCCCGGAACAGTTCACCAAATTCGACCAGATGAAAGACGACCGCCGCGAGCAGATGCGCGAGCAGCGGCAAGGCGGCCGCGGCCGGAGAGGTAACCAATAGCTTCCGGCAAGTTGAATTTCCTCCTTCAAAGGTCGTCATGCCGAGCGCAGCCGAGGCATCTCGCTCGCGTCGTTCAACGATTATGATTACTGCTGCACGCGAGATGCCTCGGCTGCGCTCGGCATGACCGGCCCTTTTGCACCTTTCCAAACAGGGTCTAATTATCAAACGCTGTAGAATCGTCGCCCCAAAAATTTGGCCCGCCCATTGCAATAGGGCCCTTACAACCGGCCCCATCCGGCCGGTTCCCACTGCATCTCTTTTCGCTATACCCTCTATTATGAAAAAGACCCTGATTCTGCTCGCCGCCCTGGCCCTGACCACCGCCGGCACCAGCTTCGCCCAAACCGCTCCTGCCAAAACCTACGCCAAGGCGAAAAGCAAAAAATCGCCGGAGCAGAAAGCCGACCACAAAGCCGGCAAAATGGCCAAGGAGCTCGGCCTCACCGCCGACCAGGAAGCCCGCGTAGAGCAGCTCATGCTGGCCCGCCACCAGGAAACTGCTGCTTTCAAAGCCAAATACGGCAACGACAAGCAGGCCGGCCGCGCCGACATGAAAGCCGCCCACGACCGCTACCAGACCCAGCTCAAAACCATCCTGACCGCCGAGCAATACGCCAAGATGGATAAGATGAAAGCTGAGCACCACGGCCATGGCAAAACGAAAGACGGCAGCAAAATGAAAGGCAAAGCCAAGGCCTAACGCCTTTTCTGCCCCCTTGTACTTTCCAAAGCCTCAGCCCTACCGGCTGGGGCTTTTTTGTGTTTCGGGGTTAAGCTCAACCAAACCCTTCATTCGGCGGCTTGCTTATATTTGGCGTAGCCACCCGGCTCTAGATTTCGCCATTTACCCCCCTACCCCATGCCTCCCCTCCCCAGTAGCACGGCCTCGGCCGTGCAAATCCAACAGTTTTACGACAAGGGCCTGGCCCACGCCAGCTACGCCGTGCGCTGTGGCCGCCAGGTCGCCATCATCGACCCGGCCCGCGACCCGCAGCCCTACTACGATTTTGCCGACGAGCACGAGGCCGACATCATTGCGGTGATTGAAACCCACCCGCACGCCGATTTTGTGTCGTCGCACCTGGAAATTGCCGAAGAAACCGAGGCCGACATCTACTGCAGCAAGCTGGTAGGCGCCAAATACACCCACAAAACGTTCGACGACGGCGACCGCATCAAGATTGGCAATTTTGAGCTGCACGCCATCAACACCCCCGGCCACTCGCCCGACAGCATCAGCATTCTGCTCATGGACGACCTCGCCCAGAGCCGCGCCGTGTTCACCGGCGACACGCTGTTTGTGGGCGACGTGGGCCGCCCCGACCTGCGCGAGGACGAGGCCATTGGCGGGCACAAGCGCGAAGAGCTGGCTGCCGAACTCTACCGCAGCACCCGCAACAAGCTCATGACCCTGCCCGGCACCACGCGGGTGTATCCCGCCCACGGCCCCGGCTCGCTCTGCGGCAAAACCACCAGCACCGACCTCGACAGCACCATTGCCAAGGAGCTAAAAACCAACTACGCCCTGCAGCCCATGTCGCAGGAGGAGTTTATCAAAGTTCTTTTGGAAGACCAGCCCTTCGTGCCCAAGTACTTCGGCCACGACGTGAAGCTGAACAAGCAAGGCGCGCCCAGCTTCGAAAACAGCATCCGGGCTGTGCCGCACCCCAGCAGCGCCGCCGCGCTGGAGCCCGGTGTGCTCGTAATCGACACCCGCCCCGCCGCCAAGTTCCGCGCCGGCCACCTGCCCGGCGCCATCAACCTGCAGGACGGTGGCAAGTTCGAGACCTGGCTGGGCTCGGTAGTGGGCCCCACCGAGAAGTATTACCTGCTGGCCGACACGCAGATTGCACTGGATACCGTGGTGCGCAAAACCGCTAAAATCGGATACGAAGGCAACATCAAAGGCGCCCTGCTGGCGCCGCTGCAGCTGCCCGCCAGCTCTCCCGCCGTCGATGTAGAGGCAGTGCGCCAACACCCCGAAACCTTCACCATTGTGGACATCCGCAACCATGCCGAGGCCAAGGTGCCGGTGTTCGAAAATGCCCTGGTTATTCCGCTGCCCGAGCTGCGCGAACGGGCCCGGGAGATTCCAACCGACAAGCCCATCCTGGTGCATTGCGCCGGTGGCTACCGCTCGGCAGCGGGCGCCAGCATTGTGCAAAGCGCCCTGCCCGGCACGGAGGTTCTGGACTTAGGCGAGGCCATTACAGAGTTTCAGAAGCAGGCGGTGCATTAGTATTGGTAGCTAATTGTACGAATAGCGTCAGGCATCAATATGAGATTTCTGACGCTATTTTTTTGCAGACAATCTAAATTTCGCTGTCTATTTCCAGCATGTGCACCAAACACCTTTTTTCTTTTCGAGTGAAATGACCAAAGCATTGCTCGTCTTTTTTCTACTTGCTTTATGCAGTTGTGACCGAGGCCTTTCGCTGGCGGAAGAGAAGCACTATCAAACCAATCAGGCCAAAGCGAAAGAGGCCGTGTCGACATGGATTAGAAACAATGCCATTCACCCGGGCAGCTACGAACCGTTGGCATTCAGTGATTATTCGGAATCCTTCACAACTGTATCATACGGGCAAAAAGAAACCGGCAGCGAAACATATAAAATCAAGCACACACATTACATCCTAGGAAAAGACAGCGTCCAAAGTCATTTCAGCGGCTATTTCATCTTGCTTAGCGACTTTTCGGTAAATGTTATCGAGCAGAATGACACTAATTCATTGGGTGGTGAATTTCCTCCTCAAACCCAAATATGGTCCAGCAGATTTGGCAACGTTTTAAGCAAGAAAGACAGTCTGTACTATGCCAAAAAGCAAAAGGAGGTAACTCGCAACCTTATTACCGAACTTGAGCAGGGCCTGGAAAGTGGAAACCTTCACACCGAAGACCCGAAGGATGCCACTATTTTAAAGAATTTGCTTCAGCAGGTGCAGAAAAAGCCATAGTTGCAACTATAGTTAGTTAAGCAAACCATATTGCAAAATTCTTAAATTCAAATTCCCAGAAGCTTAAAATCAGGCTTGCCAGCACTTTTCTCCTTCCCCGCTGCTTGGGTATCTTCGTAATTATCTCTACCCTATGCGCGTCCTTCACACCGCCGACTGGCACCTCGGCCAACACTTCCTCACGGGCCAGGAACGCACCACTGAGCAACAGGCTTTCCTCGAGTGGCTGCTGCTGACGGTGAAAGCCCAGGGCATTGAGGTGCTCGTAATTGCCGGCGACATTTTCGACACCCAAACGCCGTCCTACACGGCACAGGAGCTGTATTATACCTTTTTGGTGAAGATGCAAGGCACCGGCTGCCGCGACATTGTGGTGGTGGGCGGCAACCATGACTCCCCCACCATGCTCAACGCCTCGCGGCAGTTGCTGCGGCAGCTGCGCATCCACGTGGTGGGCGGCGTACCCACCGACCCCACCGAGCAGGTGCTGCACCTCAACGCCGCCAATGGCCGGCCGGGGCTGGTGGTGTGTGCGGTTCCGTTTCTGCGCGACCGCGACATTCGGCTGGCCGTAGCCGGCGAAACCCTCGACGACCGCCAAATCCGGATTCGCCAAAGCATTGCCGGGCACTACGCCGCCCTGGCCAATTGCGCCGCCGTAATGCGCCAGCGCGAGCAGGACGTGCCTGTGCTCGCCACCGGCCACCTCTACGCCGCCGGCGGCGAAGCCCGCGAAGGCGCCGAGCGCGACGTGCACATCGGCGGCCTGGGTTTGGTGGGCGCCGAGCACTTCCCGACCGCGTTCGACTACGTGGCGCTGGGCCACCTGCACCGGCCCCAGGTAGTGGGCGGGCGGGCGCACATCCGCTACTCGGGCTCGCCGGTGCCCCTGTCGTTCACCGAGGCCAACGACAAGCAACAGGTGCTATTGCTGGAGTTTAAGGGTGCGGGCGCGCCCACCATCACGGCCCTGCCCGTGCCGGTAACGCGGCGCCTGCAGCGCTTCCACGGCACGCTGGAGGAGGTAGAAGCCGATATTCTGGCTTTCGATAACTCGGCTTTCCAGCTCGTGGCCTGGGCCGACGTACTGGTGCGCTCCGACGAAACACCCGCCGAAGTGCAGCGCCGCATTCAAGCCGTGCTGCAGCTGCAAAAGGCGCATGTAGTGGCCCCCCGCGGCGTGCGCCACCAGCGCGCCACCGAAGTGCCCGACCTGGCCGAAAACGCCATCCCGCTGGCCCTGCTGCACGAGTTGACCGTGGAAGAAGTATTTGGCCGCCGCGTGGCGGGCCTGCCGCCCGAGCGCGCGGCTACCCTCAAGGCCACGTTTGGCGAGCTGCGGCAACTACTGGCGGAAGCCGACCCGCAGGCTTGGGGCGAGGCTGGCGAATAGCTGGAGGACTTTATGGACTATTTATTAAATACTTAAGAGCCTATCCAAAAAATAAATCGCCTGTCATGCTGAGCCTGCGAAGCATCCTTTAACGTTCGAACGAATTGCTGGGAGGTGAGAGGATGCTTCGCAGGCTCAGCATGACAGACGTTATGCCAACCAGAACTAAGCAGCGCCAGCCGGTTTTCGCGTCAGCAGCCAGATTCCGCCAAGCACCAAGCCAGCTACTCCTGCGGCCATTGCTACCGGCGAAACCCGTTTTGTTGGGGCCGCAGCACCTGCATGGCGGGCAATATCAGCGTCGAGGAAGGACTGCCCGGAGGTGGCTGCCAATATCAACCGGGTAGTTTCGGCCGGTTGGTCCCACTGCGGAAAGTGGCCGCATTGCTCGAACCAATACAGGCTGGCGTCGGGGAATTTTTCAAGGGCCCGGGGTGCCTGACGCGGGAAGCACACCCGGTCTTGCCGGCCCCAGCCAATTACCAGCGGACTGGTGATAATGCCCTTTGGGACGCCTTGCTGTTCTTCCCCATAAGCCAGGTTCCACAGCAGCTCATCAAACGACGGGGAATGCGCGAAGCTGCGCATTTCGTCGAGGGCCACCGGCGCCGGCACCTGCCACGGGTGCGCCGAGAACTGGGCAAACAACAAGGTGCGGGTGCCCGCATTACCGGTGAGGAAGGGCATGGCGGGCTGCAGCGCCCGCACCAGCTTAGTAGACACGGCCACGCTGTGATAAAAAACAGGAATTTCCCAGCCTCTCCAGAAGCCGCCGGGGTTTAATGACACCACCGTGCCCAGCACTCCCCCACGCCGGGCCAGCTCCAGCACCAGCCGGGCGCCCATAGAGCTGCCCACCGCGTCGATGCCCAACAAGTTCTGCGCTGTCAAAAATGCCGTCACGGCATCGGCCAGGGTGCCAATTGTGACCGGCCCCGGGAGCGGCGGCGTGTTGCCGAAACCGGGCAGGTCTATGGCAATAACCTCCCGCTCCTTTACCAAGTCATCGAGAATGGTTTGCCAGGACCGCCAGCTACCGCCAATGCCATGCAGGAGCAACAAGGGCTTGCCGGCTCCGCGTCGTATATAATTCATAGGCGTGGGTTTTATTGAGTAAACAGCTTTATACGGCCATTGGCTGCAATACTATGTGCCTGCATGTTGGCCGGGGCGGCCTACTGGTCGGTTGTAGAGCAGTTCCCAGATTAGTGAACAGCGCGGGAACCCAAAGCGCCTTTGTTGCTTTTTTAGGCTGGCTTCCTCCCCTGCTGCCGTACCTTCGGGATGTATTGATGGGAAAAGTCTTCGCATGAAAATTATCAGCGTCCGCTTCGCTAACCTTAACTCGCTCCCCGGTCCGTTTCTGATTCGCTTCGACGCCACGCCCCTGGCGGATACGGGGCTGTTTGCCATCACCGGCCCCACGGGCGCGGGCAAAAGCACGTTGCTCGATGCCATTTCGGTGGGCCTCTACGGCCGGGTGCCGCGCCACGACCGCCAGGTGGGCGAAATGGTGAGCCGCCACGCCAAGGATGCTTTTTCGGAAGTAGAATTTGAAGTGCACGAAACCAACCCTGACACCGGCGTGGTGGACCGCGTGCGCTACCGCTCGCGCTGGGAGGTGAAGCGCAAAGTGCGCGGCGAAGACAAAGGCAGCCTCAACGCCGACGCCATGACCTTGGTAATGAGCCCCTCCAACGTGGCCGTAATCAGCGGCAAGGAGGCGGTGCCGAAGCGCGTGGGCGAGTTGTCGGGCCTTGACTTTGGCCAGTTCGAGCAGTCGGTGCTGCTAAGCCAGGGCAAGTTTGCGCGCTTCCTGCACGCACCCGAGAAAGAGCGCAGCGCCCTGTTGGAGAAAATGACCAACGTGGGCATCTACTCACGGCTGTCGGTGGCGGCGTTCGAGAAAGCCAAAGAAGAAGAGCTAAAAACCAAGCTGCTGCGCGCCAAGCTGGACGCTACCCGGCTACTGACGGAAGAAGAGCGCGCCGACCTGGAAGCCCAGCTCGATGTGCTGCACCAACAAGCCGAGCAACACTACGAAGAGCAGCAAGACTTAACCATCTGCCTGACCTGGCGCACCATTCTGGACCAGCTCGATAAGCAGCTGCGCGACACCGCCCGGGAACTAGAAAAGCTTGGTAGGGACGATGAAACCCTGCAACCCGACTTTGCGCGCCTCGATGGACACACCCGCGCAGCTGCCCTGGCCAAGCCTTTGGCGCTGGTAGCCGCCGCGCAGCAAGAGCTGGACCGCGATACCACCCAGCTGCGCGAGTTGGAGCAGTCGCTGCCCCTACTGGCCCAGGCCACCACAGCCGCCGAGGCCGCCCACGGCGTAGCCACAGCCGCACACGCCACCGCGCTGGTGGAGGAAAACCGCCTGCGGCCCGTGCTCAGCAAGGCCCAACAGCAGGATGCCGAGATTGCCGCGGCCGAACGCCAGCTTACCCAAAAACGGGAAGTTCACGCCCAAGTTCAGCATACAAATAAGGAAGCGGAAGCCGCCCTGAGCCAGGAAGCGGCAGATATTGAAGCCCTCCAGAACCATGATGACATACTCAAGCGCTGGCTCATTGACCACAGCGCGGAGATAGACTTGAAAGACCAGGTTCTGGAATTGAACCGCGAAATCATCGACCTGCAGGGTGCCCAAAAGGAAATTGCCACGCGGGAGGCCCGGCGCACCGAGTTGCGCAAAAGCCAAAGCGAAGCCGAGGCCGACCTGACCCGTCAGCGCGAGCTTGAAAAGGATGCCCTGGCCCGCCAGCAGGCCATCAAGGACGAAGGCCAGCCCTGCCGCACCGAGCGCGACGCCCTGCTGAACGGCACCACTGCTGCCGCCATGGCCCAGCGCGCCGACGAGCTTACTACCTATCAGCAAGGCCTGCAGCTGCTCCTACCCAAGGCAGAGGCAGTGCACGAACAGCAGGCCCGCGTTGAAGCGCTGACCGCTCAAATCGACCAGGAAGCCCCTGCCCTGGCGGCGGCGGAAACTACCGTTTCCCATCTCGAAACCCGCCGCACCGACGGGCAGCAGCTGCTGGAAAGCTATCGCCGCGAGCTGCGCGCCCAGCAAGCCCTGGCCGACCTCAACGCCCATCGCCAGCACCTGCAGCCCGGCCAGCCCTGCCCGCTTTGCGGCGCGCTGGAACACGCCTTCGCGGCCGACTTTGCGGCTGAGGCCGACGAGCAGGAGCAGCGTGTGGCCCGCCAGCAGCAGGTGCTCACCGCGCTAGATGAGGAGTTGCGCCGTGCCACTTCCACCTGCACCCGCCACCAAACTGAGCAGCGCCAGCGCCATCAGCTGCGGCAAGAAGCCGTAGCCACAGCCGAGACGGCCCGGCAGCAAGTGGCGACGCTGGCAGCTGCCCTGGTGCCAGCCCCCGCCCAACCCACCAACCCAGCTTCCATCCGTACCCTGCTGGCCGACGCCACCACGCAGCAAGCCACGGCCGCCGCTGACCGCCGCCGCCTGGCCGTGCTCGACGAGAAGCTGACGGAATTGCGCGACAAGTACACGCGAGCCGGAGAAGCCGCCGTTGCCGCCCAAAACGAGATTCCGCGCCTGCAGGAGCGGCAAAGCAGCATAGCGCTCCAGCTAACCCAGTTGGAAGAGGAACTGGTTGAGTGGAACGAGCAAGCCGCTATTTTCCAGCAAACCGTGCGGGACTTCCTGCGGCCTCACCAGCTCACACTGCCCGCCCGGCCGCCGTATGATGGCATTCTGGCCACCCTGCGCGAACGGGCCGATACGTATGAAGCCCAAGTAAAAGCCCTAGACCGACTCGGCAAAAACCTGCTGGAAAAGAAAAGCGCGCACAACGCCCGCGCCGAAGAGTTGGCCCGCAACAAGGCGCAACTCGTAGCCGCTGCGTCGGCACTCGAAGCCGAGCAGCAGGCCCTGGAGCAACAACAGGCGGCCCGGCAGGCTTGCTATGCCGGTGCCAACCCCAGCGCCGAAGCCGAACAACTGCGCCTGGCCACTCAGCAGCTAGCCGATGATGCGACCCGAGCCCAAAGCCAGCTTGCGCGCCAGCAGCAGGAACTCGCCATCAAGCAGAACGCCCACACCTCGCTGCAAACTCAGCTCACTCAGCATGCCACGGCCCACGCCAACCGCCAAACCGAGCTGCTCGCGGCCCTCGCCGAAGCCGGCATTGCCACCGCAGCCGAGGCCCAGGCCCTGCTCCTCCCCGCAGCCGAGGCCGAGCGCCTGCACCAGCGCCGCCAAGACCATCTCACTGCCCAGGCCGCCGCCACCCGCCGCCTCGCCGACCTCACCGCCGAGCTGAATCACCACGCCGAAGCCGGCCTTACCCCGCACACCGCCGCGGAGCTCACCACGCAGCTCAACACCCTTTCGGCCGCCGATGACATTCTGCAGCAGAAGCTGGGCGCCGTGGGCAACCAGCTGAAACAAGATGACGATGCCCGCCAGCAACAAGCCGACGGCCTGCGCGAGTTGCAGCAGCGCCAGCTGGAAGAGCAGCGCTGGCAGGACCTGAGCGAGCAAATCGGCTCGGCGCGGGGCGACAAGTTCAGCCAGTTTGCCCAGGGCCTGACCCTCACGCACCTGGCCCGGCTGGCCAACCTGCGCCTGCGCCAGCTCACCGGCCGCTACACCATCCTCAAAACGCCCCACCGCAATCTCGAGCTGCAAATCATCGACCACGACCAGGCCGACACGGTGCGGCCCATGGCCTCGCTCTCGGGCGGCGAAAGCTTCCTGGTGAGCCTGGCGCTGGCCCTGGGCTTGAGTGAGTTGGCTGGGCACAAAGCCCGTATCGAGTCGCTGTTTATCGACGAGGGCTTTGGCACGCTCGACCCCGAGGCACTGAACACAGCGCTTGATGCGCTCGAGCGCCTGCAGCATTCGGGCAAAATGATTGGCATCATCTCCCACGTTTCCGACCTCAAGGACCGCATCGGAACTCAGATTCGGGTGCGGCCCGGGGCGGGCGGTAACAGCACCGTGCACTTAGTGGGCATAATGGGCGACGAAACCAGCTGCGCCGTGCAGTAGCGCTCGTTTACTTCTTGCCGCGGCGGTTCACGATGCGCTCCACGCGCTGCCGCCGAATCCAGCGCAGGTAGGTTTGGAGTTCTTCGGCGTCACGCAGTGCTTCTACCGACGGGTAGCGCCTGGCTAGTTCGCGGTTGCTCAAAAAGCGGTGCACGCTGCTGTGGCAAGGTTGGCACAAGTCCACGGTGGGGCCGTGGCGGCCGCCCTCTTCGCGCGGCACCAAATGATGCCGGGAGGTAAACTGAACTTCCCGCTCGCACAAGCCGCATTGGGGTCCCGCAGGCGCAGGAATAGGAAGTGGTGGCCCTGCCAGGGACCGGGTGCGCCGCCGTGCCATAAGCTGAAGTGAGCAGACCTGAGGGAGGATTTAATTAAAATATAAACAACGCAAGGTCAAGGCAAGTTGCCATTTCATTCTCCACGCACTAACTTGGCCGGCATTGAGCTCAATTACATTGTTTTAATAACTCTTTATAGAACATCACATTTACCCTTTTCCACCCCATGATGACATCAGTACCCTCTTTTTATGCCCCCAAGCAACGCTCGCTAGCCGGTCGGGTTACGGGCGCCCTCGTGGCTCTGCTGCTGCTAAGCGCAGCCCCGAAAGCGCACGCTCAGACGTGGATGGTCAGCACCAACGCTCAAATTAAACTTGGCATCCTGGATAAATACGGGCAGCTTGGTCCTTATTCTGCCACCTTTATTGTGCACAGCGAGCGCACCGGGCAAGACTTTTATTTAGTAAAGGAGCTTGCTAAAGGCCAAACAGGCGTAGATGTCCTTTTCCCCACTGACCCTTCGGACCCCGACTACTTCAAGTCTGAAAAAGGCGAAGCAGCCGCAGCCACTCCCGGCCGCTACACCTGGGAGTGCCGGGTAAAAGGCGTGAAGGCCGTAGGTGGGCGTTTTGTATTTCCTGAAGTTGCTAATGACGTAACGGTTGTCAACCGCTAACTAAAATTTTCAGTACCAAACCCCTTAAAAGCCTGGCCGAACGCCAGGCTTTTTCGTTGAATAGGGCGCCGACTTCGGTTGCCTCATGGTGCCCCGGCAGCTTCCATTATTCATCTTCTACATTTAATACCGTGCCTCGCAAATCCTTTCCCGAACTCATCAACAGTCCCGGCATGCCCGTGCTCGTCGACTTTTATGCTACCTGGTGCGGCCCCTGCAAAACCATGGCGCCCATTCTGGAGCAAGTAGCGGCCCAGCACGGCGGCAAGCTCCGCGTCGTTAAAATTGATGTGGACCGCAACGCGGCCGTGGCGCAGCAGTACCGGGTGCAGAGCATTCCCACGCTCATCCTGTTCCACCAGGGCAAGCCGGTCTGGCGGCAGGCCGGGGTAGTGCCAGCCGCGCAGATTGCGCAGGCGCTCCAACCTTATATGAGCAAAGCATAACGGTGGCCGAGGCCTGAGCTAGTGAGCGAGCCGGCGCAGCCACACAAACTATCGGGCCGGGCCGGGCGTTGGGTTAAGCGTTACCTTTGCGCTTTAACTGCCTGTTACCGTATGCTTCCTAGTTCTGCCGCGCGTTACTTTTTATTGCTATTATTTATTGGACTTGGCTGGCCGCACTTGGCCTGGTCGCAGCAGGCTTCCCGGTTTACCATCAGCGGCACGGTGCGCGGGCCCCGCGGCGAAACCCTGCCGGGCGCTAGTGTGGCGGTGCCGGCACTGAACACGGGCACGGCCGCCGACTCGCTCGGGCGATTTTCGCTGGCATTGCCCGCGGGCCGGCATCAGCTAGCCGTGGCGTTTATTGGCTACCAGTCGCTTACCCGCGACATCAACCTGACCCGCGACCAGCGCCTGAGCTTTGCGCTGGAAGAGAGCAACAACGAGCTCGACGAAGTGGTGGTGGAAGGCACAGCCACGCTGCAGGAAAAGCTCAAAACGACTCAAATGGGCGTGGAGCGCCTTACCATTCGCGAGGCCAAGCTGCTGCCGGCTCTTTTTGGGGAAGTAGATATCCTGAAAACTTTGCAGTTGAAGCCGGGCATTCAAAGCGGTGGCGAAGGCACCAGCGGGCTGTTTGTGCGCGGGGGCTCGTCGGACCAGAACCTGGTGCTGCTCGACAACACCTTGGTTTATAATCCCACGCACTTGTTTGGCTTGTTCTCGGTATTCAACTCCGACGCCGTGCAAAGCGTCGACCTCTACAAATCGGGATTTCCGGCAGAGTTCGGCGGCCGGCTGTCCTCGGTGGTCGACGTGAAGCTGCGCGAAGGCGACCGGCAAAACTACGTGGCCACGGGCGGCGTGGGGCTGATATCGTCGCGCCTGACCTACGAAGGGCCCATCAACAAGGGCAAAGGCTCCTTTATCGTGTCGGGACGCCGCACGTATTTCGACGTTTTCACGCGTGCCATCAACGAGGCCAATAAGAACAAGGAAGACTACAGCCCCATTCCTGACTACTACTTCTACGACTTCAACGCCAAGGCCAACTACTCGCTGAGCGACAAAGACCATTTGTTTCTGACGGGTTATCTGGGGCGCGACACGTTTGGGTTCAACAGCGCGGGCGGCTTCAATTTCGACTTTAGCTGGGGCAATACCGTTGGCTCGCTGCGCTGGAACCACGTATTCTCACCGAAACTTTTCTCTAATACATCGGTCTCGGTTTCGGATTACAAGTACGACCTCACCAACAAGCTCGACCAGTTCAGCTTTGGCCTGGGCTCACGCATCACCGACTACAGCGCCCGCACCGACTTCGAATACACCCCCAACGACCGGCACGTGATGAAGGCCGGCGCCCAGCTCACCCAGCACAAGTTTGGCGTGGGCCGCCTGGACGCCAACTCCGGCGACGGCCGCATCAACTTCGGGTCCGACATCAATTACTTTGGCCTGGACGGCGCCCTCTACGCGTCCGATAACTACAAAGCGTCCGACAAGCTCCAACTGGAAGGCGGCCTGCGCCTCTCCGGCTTCCGCAGCGGCAGTAACCAGTACGGCGGCATCGAGCCCCGGGCCTCGGGACGCTACTCCATCAACGACCGCACCTCGCTGAAGGCCAGCTACGCCATGATGTACCAGTACGTGCACTTGGTCACGAACTCGGGCGCCTCGCTGCCGACCGACATCTGGTACCCGTCGCGCCTCTCGGTGAAGCCGCAGCGCTCGCAGCAGCTGAGCTCAGGTGCGAGCTTTTTGCTGGGCAAAGGCGACTACCTCCTCACCAACGAGGTGTACTACAAGTGGGGCCAAAACCAGGTTGACTTTCGCGACGGCGCCCAGCTTTTCGTAAACCCCGAACTGGACGCTGAATTCATCTTTGGCAAAAGCTGGAGCTACGGCAACGAGCTGTACCTGGAAAAGAAAACCGGCAAAACCACCGGCTGGATAGGCTACACGCTGGCCTGGAGCTGGCGCAATTTTCAGCCCCAGCGGGGCACCAACGGCATCAATAACGGCCGCGACTTCCACCCCAACTACGACCGCCGGCACAATCTGACGGTGGTGGTGCTGCACCAGCTCAACGCCCGCATCAACCTCACGGCCAGCTTTATCTACACTTCCGGCAACCTCACCACGCTGCCGCTGGGCCGCTTTGGCGTGCAGGATATTCCGGGCTCCAGCGTGGGCATCGACCCGCGCCCGGTGCCGATTTACCCCGACCGCAACTCCTACCGCCTCATTCCCTACCACCGCCTGGACCTCGGCGCGGTGTACAAAATCGGCACGCAACGCAACCAGGACCTGACCCTGAGCATTTACAACGCCTACAACCGGCGCAACGCCTACTTCGTGTTTTTTGATACCGTGCGCGACCGGCCCTCGGGCCGCACTACCGGCTTTCAGGCGCGGCAGGCGTCGCTGTTTCCCATCATTCCCTCGCTCACTTACAACTTCCGTTTTTAATCTGGTGTTCTCCTGATGCCACGAAACGAACAACGTGGACGGCCGCCGGAGCAGAGGTTTTTAACACATTGCATCTAATCGTTTTATGTCGCTATTAAGTAAGTGGATTGGGCTGTTGGGAGTTGCGAGCTTATGGCTTGGCCTGACGGGCTGTAATCTGGAACAAGACATCGACGTGGAGCTGCCCAGCTACTCGGCCGAGCTGGCGGTGGAGTGCTACCTGGAGGCGGGCAAGCGGCCCAGCCTGACGGTTACCACCACGGTGCCCTACCTGGGCGCAGTGGTGCCACAGCTCCCCAGCAACGTCACGGTGCGCCTCACCCTGCCCAATGGCACGGTGGTGCCCCTCGCTTTTCAGCCCAATTACCAAGCCCTTACGGACACGGTTTCCGGCATCAAGTTCTATACCCACATTGGGCGCGACACCCTGGTAGCCCGCGCCGGCGACGTATTTAAGCTGGAGGTGAGCGACACCCAAGGCCGGCGCGTGACGGGCACCACCACCATGCTGGCGCCCATTCCCATCGATTCGGTCGAGTACAAGTTCAACGACAAGAGCGGTTCGGAGCGGAAGGCTTACTTCCTCACCAGCTTTCTCGACCCCCCTACCCCGAACGACTGCTACCGCCTGCAGCTGCACCGCGGCGACCCGGCCAAGGGCGCCTTGCTCAAGCGCCCCGAAACCGATAACTCCTTCGAAGACCGGCTGCTCAACGGCCAGCGCTTTGTGCTGGGCACCAGCTACCGCTTCTCCAAAGGCGACACCGTGACGGCCACCCTGTACCACACCGATGCTGCGTTCTACCGCTTCCGGCAGTCGGTGCGCGATGCCCGCAACGCCAACGGCAACCCCTTTGCCCAGCCTTCGGCCATCTTCAGCAACGTGCAGGGGGGAGTCGGCATCTTCTCGGTGCTGAGCCCGACCCGTGCCACCCGAATTATTCGCTAGCGCCTGATTTATTTCGCTTTGCAACCTATTGCCCTGCCAATGACTCCGGCTGGTAGCCATTCCATTTATTATTTCTCGCCTTATGAATTTTTACCGATTACGCTTTTTCTTGATTCTGTTCCTTGCCTCGGGCCTGGCGCTCGGCAGCTGCCAGAAGAACGACGATGCCCAACCGCAAACCCAAGCGGTGGAGGCACAGCACCTCACCCACGGCAGCTGGCGCCTGGACCAGATTCTGCAAAATGGCCAAGTAACCAGCAACGGCTCCGGCATTAAGGACCGGTATTCTTTGAAGTTTCGGGACGATGGCACCTACCTGCAAATCATGCTGGGCACCACCACCACCTACAACGGCACCTGGATGCTCATGAGCAACAACACCGTGCTGCACATAACCGACCACAAAGGCGACGATAAGCAATATAAGCTCGTTGCTCTCACGGCTTCTTCCTTACGCTACAGCTTCACCAACAAAACCAATCAAACCGAAGAGCTGGTGTTTGCAGCGCAGCCGTAAGCACCCGTATGCTCCGGTCCGACCGCTCTAGGCGGTCCGACCGGCTAATGCTAGAACGCTAACGGTTAACGATATCCGGCCGGCCCGCCTCTTGGATAGTTATTGATATGCAAGCACCATATTTTAAAAAAGCCCGCTGCATACTGCAGTGGGCCTTTTTGGTATTGATTGCAGCAAGCTTTCCGATTACGTCTACAACCCGGCAACCACGGCCCGGATAAGAGCAGTGAGGCGAGGCTCAGCTTGGCCAGCGGCGGCAAAAATATCGGCCAGCACCACCGGCTTGAGGTGGCCAGGCGCGCACAAGTCAGTGATGACCGAGACGGCCAGCACGGGCAGGCCCAGGTGGCGGGCGGCAATCACCTCGGGCACCGTGCTCATGCCCACGGCATCGGCCCCAATGGTGCGCAGGTAGCGGTATTCGGCCGGGGTTTCCAGCATGGGACCGGGCACGCTCACGTACACGCCGCGGCGGGTGCTGGCAGTCTGGCCCAACTCCTGGGCTGCGGCTTCGGCGCGGGCCAGCAGGTCGGCGTCGTAGGGCGCAAACATGTCGGGGAAGCGCGGGCCCAACTCGTCGAGATTGGCCCCGATGAGCGGGTTGGTAGGCTGCAGGTTGATGTGGTCGTCAATCAGCATCAAATCGGCCAGATTAAAGTCGGGGTTGAGGCCACCGGCCGCGTTGCTCACCAGCAGCTGGCTGATGCCCAATAGCTTGAGCACGCGCACCGGCATCACCACCTGTTGCATGGTGTAGCCCTCGTAGTAGTGAAAACGGCCTTGCAGCACCGCTACCTTTTTGCCGCCCAGCCGGCCCAGCAGTAGCCGGCCGGCATGGCTTTCCACGGTAGAAAGCGGAAAGTGCGGAATATCGGCGTAGTTGATTTCGTACTCCACCTCCACCTCCTTGGCCAGCGCACCCAGCCCCGTGCCGAGAATGATGCCGGCCTGGGGCAGGAAACTATTGGATTGGGACTGGATGTAGGCGGTGGCTTCGTGGAGGTGGTCCAGCATTTGAATATGGTTGAAAACTTGTCATCCTGAGCGAAGCGAACGGCCTTGCCACGCTCGAACGACTGGTTCAAACAGGGCAAGGTCCTTCGCTCCGCTCAGGATGACAGATGATGGTTGAAGTTATTTAATCTCAAGCTCGTAAGGCAGCTTGGCCTGCACACCGCGCATGGTCATCAGCTGCTGATACTGCTGATAAACCGGGTAAAGCGGCCCAAGTTCGGCTTTCATGGCCTTGGCCTTCACCTCGGCGTTGTCGTCGTCGCCGCTAAACATGGAGAGCAGGTTTTCGAAGCCCGATTTGCGGCGCGGCAGGCGCTGCACGCGGTAGTCGTCGGTCTTGAGCTTGGCGCGCGAGGCTGCAATTCGGAGGGCATCGTTGTAGTCGCCGAGCACGTCGACCAAGCCGTTTTGCTTGGCTTCGAGGCCGCTCCAGACGCGGCCGGAGGCCAGCCGACGCAGGCGCTCGACGGGCATTTTGCGGCCCCGGGCAGCTTTGGTGGTGAAATCGGAGTAGATATTATCGACCTCACGCTGCAGGGTGCGCTTCTCAAACTCTGTCAGGCTGCGCGTAATGGTAGGCAGGTCGGAGAACTTGCCCGTTGTGACGCGGTCCACGGTAATGCCGAGCTTGTCGGCGAGCAGGGGCTGGATGTTGGGCAGCACGCCAAACACCCCAATGGAGCCCGTAATGCTGTTGGGGTGGGCCACAATGGTGTCGCAAGCCATGGCAATGTAGTAGCCGCCCGAAGCCGCCACGTCGGACATCGACGCGATGATGGGCTTCACCTTTTTAGTAAGCAGCACTTCGCGGTAGATGATGTCCGACGCCAGCGACGAGCCGCCCGGCGAGTTGATGCGCAGTACCACGGCCTTCACCTTGTCGTCGAGCCGGGCCTTGCGGATGGCCTCGGCAAATTTGGTGCTGCCGATGTTGTCATCCGAGCCATTGCCGGTCACGATGTCGCCCTCGGCGTAAATTACGGCAATGCGGTTGCCGCTGGTTTTGCCTTCGTTCTCATTGTCCTTGTTGTCGCTGTAGTCGCTCAGGCTTACCACGCTGGGCTTTTTGTCCTTAGCCACGCCCAGCTTGCGCCGCATGTAGTCCTGCACCTGGTCGAAATAGCCGAGCTTGGTAACCATGTTCAGGCGCAGGGCATCGGGCGCGTTGCGCACCAGCATCGAGTCGGAGATGACTTTGAGGCGTGCCGCCGGAATGCCACGGGCCGCCGCGACCTGCGAAATCATGTGCCCGTTGATGGAGTTCAGGAACGACACGGTCTGGTAGCGGGCCGAGTCGGAGAAGCTCTCGCGGAAAAACGGCTCGACGGCGCTCTTGAAAGAACCCACCCGGAAGATGTAGGGCTCGATGCCGGCCTTCTCGAACAGCCGCTTGTAGAACATCACCTCCGTGCTCAGGCCGTTGAACTCCAGCGTGCCCTGTGGGTGCAGGTAAATCTCATCGGCCACCGACGACAGGTAGAAGCTTTTCTCGGAGCAGATTTCGTGGTAGGCCACCACAAATTTGCCCGACTTCTTGAAGTTGAGCAGTTCGTCACGCACTTCTTCCAGCGAGGCCATGCCGCCCTGCACAATGTCGAGGTTGAGCAGAATGCCCTTGATGTCGTCATCGCCCTTGGCCCGGCGAATGGCCTCTTTCAGGCCCACCAAGCCCGTAGACGTGTTGCTGTTGAGGCTGAAGCGGCCATCGCGCCCGCGCTCAGTCAGGGGTTCGTTGAGCTTGAGCTCCAGCACCGAGTTGGCGGCGGTTTCCTTGCGCTCGCCGGCGCTCTTAGCAGCTCCGACGATGGCTGCCAGCAAGATGAAGCCCAGGAAGCTAAACGCTACCAGGCCCACGATGGTGGCGAGCACATATTTAAAAAATTGCCTCATAGGACCACAGATTTAACGGATTTTGACGGATTAAAACGGATTTTTTGTGGCTCGGCGCACACTTGGCTTTGCCAGCTGCCTGCCCACAATCAGCCGGCAAGTTACAAGCGGTTATATCGTTTAGTTTTACGATTCATTACATCTCTGCCAAACCCTGTACTCAACCACTAAAACCGGCCTTTGTCGGTTGAAATCTGTTCAATCTGTGGTTAATAGCCGTATTTCTCGCCCCACCAACTGCGCAGCCGCTCCTGAATCTTTTGCTCGCTGGCATTGCGGCCGGGCTCGTAGAAGCGGGTGCCGCTCAGCGCATCGGGCAGAAACTCCTGTTCCTCAAAGTTGCCCTCGCCGTTGTGCGAGTAGGCGTATTCCTTGCCGTAGCCCAACTGCTTCAGCAGGCGCGTAGGGGCGTTGCGCAGCGGCACGGGCACCGGGTACACGCCGTTAGCCTTCACCTCGGCCTGGGCCGCGCGGATGGCCAGGTAGGATGCATTGCTTTTCACGGAAGTAGCTAGGTACACCACAGTCTGGGCCAATATCAAATCCGATTCGGGCAGGCCGATGACCGTGCAGGCTTGAAAGCAGCTGGTGGCCAGCATCAGGGCGTTGGGGTTGGCGTTGCCAATGTCCTCGCTGGCCAGAATGAGCATGCGCCGGGCAATAAACTTCACGTCCTCGCCCCCTTCCAGCATCACGGCCAGGTAGTAGAGCGCGGCGTTGGGGTCGGAGCCACGGATGCTTTTAATAAAGGCCGAGATGACGTCGTAGTGCATCTCGCCGCCCTTGTCGTACTTGGCCAACGGGCGCTGGGCCACTTGCTGCACCACGGCATCGGTAACGGTTACCACGCCTTTTTTATCTGCCGGCGTGCTTTGCACCACTATTTCCAGCAGGTTGAGCAGCTTGCGGGCATCGCCGCCACTGAGGGCCAGCAGGGCGTGGTCTTCGGCCAGCTTCACTTTTTTCTGTTTCAGCGCCTCGTCTTCTTTCAACGCTTTGGCCACCAGCTCGCGCAGGGTTTCCGCGCTCAGCGGCTCCAGCACGTACACCTGGCAGCGCGAGAGCAAAGCCGGAATCACTTCAAAGGAAGGATTTTCGGTGGTGGCGCCAATCAGCGTGACGGTGCCTTGCTCCACTGCCCCCAGCAGCGCGTCCTGCTGGGCCTTGCTGAAGCGGTGAATCTCATCTATAAACAACACGGTGCCGCGCTGCCGCTTGGCTTTCTCAATAACATCGCGCACGTCTTTCACCCCGGCGTTGATGGCAGACAGGGCCGAAAAGGGCTGTTTCAATTCCGTGGCCAGCAAGTGTGCCAGCGTGGTTTTGCCCACACCGGGAGGGCCCCACAGAATGAGGCTGGGCAGTCGGCCCGAGTTCAGATACCGGCGCAACACGCCGTTTTCGCCCACCAGGTGGTGCTGGCCGGCGTAGTCGGCCAGGCGGCGGGGGCGCTGGCGTTCGGCCAGCGGGGCATCCGGCCCGGGGCCGGGTTGCGGGGTTGAAGCGGCGGGTTCGTCGTCAGGGAAAAGAGAGTTCATGGGAAAGGGCGAAGTAGCGCGAACTTTGTAGTTCGCGTCCCCGCGCCGTTAGAACCTACTCATCCGGCGCGGGGACGCGAACTACAAAGTTCGCGCTACTTCGCGCTATAGCCTTCGCCTAACTCATGCGTAACCAGTTTCGCGTTCACGCGGCCCTTTTTTTTGTCGCTCTCATCTACGCCGCCAATTACAGCCTGTCGAAAGATGTGATGCCGCGCTACATGGGGCCGTTTGGCATCGTCACGTTGCGCATACTGGGAGCGGTGCTGTTTTTCAGCATCGCCAAGCTTTTGGTAGCGCATCAGGATAAACTCATTGGCCGGGCCGACAACCTGCGGGCCGTTGCCTGCGGTGTCTGCGGCATTGGCGTCAATCAGCTGCTGTTTTTCTCGGGCCTCAACCTGACTTCGCCCATCAGCGCCTCCTTGCTGCAAACCATTGCCCCCATCATCGTAGTCATCGCCTCGGCTTTTTTACTGAGCGAAAAAATCACGCTACCGCGGGTGCTCGGCATTGCCGTGGGCGCATTCGGGGCGGCTCTGCTCATTCTTAGCCGCAACGCCCAAGCTGCTATCTACCCGCACGCCACGCTGGGCAATATCTTCATTCTGATGAATGCCACCGTTTTCGGGCTATACCTGGTGCTGGTGCAACCGCTGATGCGCAAGTACCACGCCTTCACCGTGCTGTCGCGCATCTTTCTGGTAGGGGCTGTCATTGCTGTGCCCTTTGGCTGGCGCGAAGCGCTGACGGCCGATTACGCGCACTTCCCGCTGTACATCTGGCTGGAAATCGGCTACATGGTGGTCTTCCTAACCATCCTGGCTTACCTGCTCAACAACTGGGCGCTGAAGTACGCCTCCCCTGCCCTGCTGGGTGTGTATATCTACTTGCAGCCGGTGCTGGCCGTGCTCATTGCCGTGGGCCTGGGCAAAGACCACCTCACCTGGGGCAAGGCTGGGCAGGCAGTGCTGATTTTCCTGGGCGTTTGGCTGGTGAGCCGCAAGCCCAAGCCAGTGCCTGCTGAAACGGAAGTACCGCTGGTGCCGATTCAGGACTAGTTGTCCTGATTGATTAAATTCACTACCAGCGTTACCATGGTGGCTTTGTCTTCCGGCTTGCTCTCGGCAATAAGCAGGGTGAGCGCCACTAACGCGTTATCAGCTAGTCGCCGCGAGCCATCAGCGTGGTACAGACACTTGTTCCGGTCAAGGAACCAAACGAACAGGAAAGCGGCGATGCGTTTATTTCCATCTGAAAAGGAGTGATTTTTCACTACGAAATAGAGCAAGTTGGCAGCTTTCTCTTCCACGCTTGGGTACAGGTCTTCCCCGTCGAAGCTTTGATAGATAGTGCGCACCGAACTCTGAAACGACGCATCTTTTTCTCGTCCAAACAGAGGGCTGCCACCAAACTGCTTGCGCAAGCTGTCTACCGCTTCCAATCCGGCTTCATAAGTCAGCTCAAACGGTTCTTCCGTGGCCGTGCCACGAATCCGCAAACGCTGGTGGTCGTATTGGTCGAGCACATCAAGGGCCCGGGCATAATCACCGAGCACGCGCAGCAATGCCTCCGATTGGTCAGAAGTTAGCTCCTGATTTTCAGCGACCTCGCCTTGTAGCTGCACGAGCCGCTTGAGGTCGGCTAGCTGGCGGGCGCTTTCGCGCAGTCGTTTTTCGTTTAGGGCAAAGCCTTGCACGAGGTATTGGCGAAGGACGTTGGTAGCCCATTGCCGGAAGTGCGTACCACGCATGGATTTAACGCGGTAACCCACTGAAATAATTACGTCAAGGTTGTAGTGCTGCACCAAATAGCTCTTGGCATCGGAAGCAGTTGTCCGGGATTTCCGGACAACTGCTTCCGATGCCAATTCACCTTCTCGGAAAACATTCTGAATGTGTTCACTAACAGTCTTTTTTGAGACATCGAATAGCTGCACCATCTGCGCCTGCGTCAACCACACAGTCTCTTGGTCGAGCTGCACTTCCAGTTGGGTTTGCCCATCACTTGCTTGGTAAAGCAGAATATTATCAGAAGAATCCATCTTAAAAGAGCATTTAGTGCGGCAAGGTAACGGATGAAGAAGTCCGTCAAAACAAAAAGGCCCAGCTGAATCAGCCGGGCCCTTTCAATTCTACAACTTGAAATCCTACAAGTGAATCACCTCGCCGTACGCTGCTGCTGCCGCTTCCATAATAGCTTCCGACATGGTGGGGTGCGGGTGCACCGACTTGATAATTTCCATGCCGGTGGTTTCGAGCTTGCGGGCCACTACCACTTCGGCAATCATCTCGGTCACGTTCGCGCCTATCATGTGGGCACCGAGCCACTCGCCGTATTTCTTGTCGAAGATGACTTTCACGAAGCCGTCTTTCACGCCGGCAGCGCTGGCTTTGCCAGAGGCTGAGAACGGGAACTTGCCCACCAGCACGTCGTAGCCTTTTTCCTTGGCTTCGGCTTCGGTGTAGCCCACGCTGGCAATTTCGGGCGAGGCGTAGGTGCAGCCGGGGATGTTCTGGTAGTTGAGGGGCTCGGGGTGGTGGCCGGCAATTTTCTCCACGCAAATGATGCCTTCGGCCGAGGCCACGTGGGCCAGCGCGGGGCCGGGCACGATGTCGCCGATGGCGTAGATGCCGGGCACGTTGGTCTGGTAGTAGTCGTCGACAATGATGCGGCCGCGCTCTACCTTGATGCCCAACTCTTCGAGGCCGAGGTTTTCGAGGTTGGTGGTCACGCCCACGGCGCTCAGCACCACGTCGCACTCAATTACCTGCTCGCCTTTGGCGGTTTTCACGGTCACTTTGCAGCCTTCGCCGCTGGTGTCCACTTTGGTTACTTCGGCGCTGGTGAGCACGTTCACGCCGATTTTGCGGAACGACTTCTCCATCTGGCGCGAAATCTCTTCGTCCTCCACGGGCACAATGCGGGGCAGGAACTCCACCACCGTCACCTCCGTGCCCATGGTGCGATAGAAGTAGGCAAACTCGACGCCGATGGCGCCCGAGCCCACCACTACCATGCGCTTGGGCAGCTGCTCCATTACCATGGCCTTGCGGTAGCCGATGATTTTCTTGTTGTCGACAGGCATGGTGGGCAGCTCGCGCGAGCGGGCGCCGGTGGCCAGGATGATGCTCTTGGCTTCGACCGTTTCCTTGCTGCCGTCGGCCTTAGTTACTTCTACTTTGCCGGGGGCCAGCACTTTGCCGGTGCCCATCACGGTCTCAATCTTATTCTTTTTGAACAGGAAGTTGATGCCCTTGCTCATGCCGTCGGCCACGCCGCGGCTGCGGTTGATGACAGCGGTGAAATCGAAACCTACGCCTTCGGCTTTCAGGCCGTAATCGCTGGCGTGGTTAAGGTATTCGAAAACCTGGGCCGACTTGAGCAGCGCTTTCGTCGGGATGCAGCCCCAGTTGAGGCAGATGCCACCCAACGATTCGCGCTCGATAACGCCCACTTTCAGACCCAATTGCGACGCCCGGATGGCGGCCACGTACCCGCCGGGGCCACTGCCGACCACGACCAAATCAAATTGCAATGCCATAAACTGCTCTGGAGGAAAAAGTACACCGGGCCCGGCTGGGGGACCCACCCATTGTGCCGCAAAGATAGCCGCGCCCCCGTACCGCGCCGCTATTCCTGCCGCGACGGTCTAACTTGCCCCGGCCCCCAGGGGCGGCTGGCCAGTCAGCAGCCAATCTTGATTTGCCTCCGTATAAGTCCCTGGTCCGGGCAGAACCTGTCTGCGCCCTCATCCATTTGACTTTATGAACTCACATTTCCGCATGCCGCTGGCAGCCCTGGGGCTACTGGCTTTTCTTAGCAACTGCGCCAGCACGGCCTCTGAAAAAGAGAAGCCTGCGGTCACTAGTCAGCCCATGGAGGCGCCGGTTGCGACGGGAGCCCTGCGCCCCGACACGACGGGCGCCGCTGCCACGGCCCCCGATGCCAGCCTCAGCAATGCCAGCACCAATGCAGTAGCCCCGCCGCCCACCGTCACCGGCGCGCCCGTTGATGCGCCCATCACGGAGGCGGCCCGTCCCGCAACCACGCCAACTACTGCTTCGGCCTTGGTAGCTGCGCCAAGTGCCGCCGCAGCCTCTGCCGAGCGCGCTAAGGAGAAAAAAATGTCGGTGGCCGAGTACCGCTCCATGCTGGAAACGGCCGAGGCGGCAGTTAAAGCCAACCCCAAAGACGGCGCCGCCCTGCTGCAACGCGCTAAAGCTAAGAGTTACCTCAAGCAATACAAGGAAGCACTGCCCGACTACACGGCCGCCCTGCGCTACCAAAGAGCCAACCCCGACATTTTCTACAATCGAGGCGTTAACCGTCTGATGCTGAAACAGTACAAGGCGGCTACCTCCGATTTTGCTGGCGCCCTCAAGTACCGCCCCGATGACAAGGACGCTTTCTTTGGGCGCGGCGTGGCCAAAATGCAGATGTACCAGTACAAGTCGGCCGTGGGCGACTTCACGAAAGCCATTCAGCTCGATTCCGCATACGCCGATGCCTGGGAGTACCGCGGCATTAGCTATTCGTCTTTTGAAAAGCTGGCCGAGGCTCGCCACGACTTGGAAATGGCCACCAAGCTCAACCCCGATGCGGCCAAGAGCCTGCGCAAATACGTGGGCAACGAGAAAGAGCCCGCCAAAAAACCTGCTGCCAAGGGTGCTACGCGGCCGGCAGCTACTAAGCGCTAGCCCTCGTTAGGTGCAGTGTCAACCCAGCTTTTACTTCCCGCCAAAAAGCAGCTTGAAATAAAAGCTGGGCTGGCGCAGCCGCTCCCGCAAGTCCAAATCCATGAACATGGCAGACAGCGTTTCGGCTAGCGTGGGGTTATTCACGGCGCGGTTGGCCACGATGTTGAACAGGCTGGGGAAGTTGAGCAAGCGCTGCATCACACGGCTCAGGCGCAGCTCCTGCCCCAGCCGGTTGTACACGGCTTTGTCGTAATTTTTTAAAAACTCAGGACTGTAATCGTCTTTACCCACGGCCTGTGCAGCCCAAATGGCCGCGTGCCGGCCGCTGACCATGGCGTGCGAAATACCCTCTCCGCTGAAGGGGTCGATGAGGGAACCAGCATCGCCGAGCAGCATGTAGTTGGCGCCCGACAAGGGCCGCCGCTTCGAGCCCAACGGAAGCCCGAAACCCCGCACCGGACCCAGCCGCTCGGCCTGCGCGAAGCGCGGGGCCAGCGTGGGATGGGTAGCTAGAATCTCATCGAGCCGCTGACGCAGGTTGATTTTTTTAGCCGCTACGGTTTTCGACAGCATGCCCACGCCCACATTGGCCTGGCCATTGGGCAGCGGAAAAACCCAGAGGTAGCCGGGCAGAAAATCTTTAATAAAGTGCAGCTCGATGAAGTTATCTGGGCTCAGGCCGGTTACCTTGTCGTAGTAGGTGCGGAGGCCGGCGCAGTGGTGGTCGGGCTCTAGGGCATGGCCGGCTACTTTGCGGGCAAATTCCGATTGGGCGCCGTTGGCAACCAGCAGGATGCGGCAGGTGGCTATTTCCTGGCCGGCTTTATCGAGCAACTGCCAGCCGGTGGCCGTGCGTTCGGTGCGGGCCACGTCCACGTTTTCGCGGAAGTCGATTTCCGGGCGCTGGCGTACTTCTTCTACCAGAAAATTGTCGAAATCGATGCGCTTGGCCACGTGGCCGGCGGCACGGTCGGTGGCTTTGTCGAACTTGGGCTTGAAGGGAATGCCGAGTTGGCGGCCGTTGGGGGCAAAGAAGTCGATGCCCCAACTGGGCACCTGCATGGGAGCGGCGGCTAGTAGCCCAGTCAGCTTTTCGTCGATGCGCTTTAGCTCGCTCAGCACCTTGCCGCTAAGGGCATCGCCGCAGATTTTATCGCGCGGAAAAGCGGCGCGGTCCAGAAGCAGGCAGCGTTGGCCGGCATTGGCCAGGTGCAGGGCCGCCGTGGCTCCGCCGGGCCCGGCGCCGAGGATGCAGATATCGTGGTTCATTAGCTGTTGGCTAGTAGCGTATAGCTGTTAGCGCTGTCGGTAAGCAGCCTTTTGGCACCGCAAGCTACCCACGAAAGCCAACAGCTAGCAGCTAACGGCTAATAGCCATCATCCGCTACCTTCGCCCCATGACTCAAACGCTGACCGGAAAAGTGGCCCTCGTAACGGGCGCTTCCAAAGGAATTGGCCGCGCCATCGCGGCACATTTCGCCCAACTGGGCGCCCAAGTGGCTTTCACCTACCTCTCCTCCGTCGAAAAGGGCCAGGCCCTGGAAACCGAGCTGTCGGCTCACGGCACCAAAGCCAAAGGCTACCGTTCCGATGCCTCCGACTACGCTCAAGCCGAGAAACTAATTGAGGACGTACTGGCCGATTTTGGCAAGCTCGACATCCTCGTCAACAACGCCGGCATCACCCAGGACGGCCTGCTCATGCGCATGAGCGAGCAGCAGTGGGACCAGGTAATGAACGTGAACCTCAAGTCCGTATTCAACCTCACCAAAGCCGCAACCAAGCCCATGATGCGCGCCAAAGCTGGCTCCATCATCAACATGACCAGCGTGGTCGGCATCAAAGGCAACGCCGGGCAGGCCAACTATGCCGCCAGCAAGGCCGGCATCATCGGCTTCACCAAATCGGTGGCGCTGGAGTTGGGCTCGCGCAACATTCGCTGCAACGCCATTGCCCCCGGCTTCATCGAAACCGAAATGACCGATGCGCTGGACCCCAAGCAGGTAGACGAGTGGCGCAAGGCCATTCCGCTCAAGCGCGGTGGAACGCCGGAGGATGTGGCCAAGGCCACGGCGTTTCTGGCATCGGACGATTCGAGTTACATCAGCGGGCAGGTGCTGCAGGTGGATGGCGGCATGCTGACATAAAGTAGAGAATCAACTACTATAGCAGGCTGCGTCAATTACAATGGCTTCTCAAGCTGCTGTAAAATTGGAATCAACTCCAGGTTTAGGTAAGGATGTGATTCTGATGATGTGGCCTGCTTTAATTTTTGTAAGACTGCGGGCTTGCGTAACCATTTAAGGAATAGCTTTCCCTGATGAGGCATTTCTTCATAACCAGTTAGCCTGCCTTTCAGCACCTCATCCTCATTTCTAAAAACGTATTCAGCCAAACGTTGGGTTGAGTGTTTGTTACTGGCTTCTAACCAAGCATTCAGTAGCTGTTCAAAATGAGGATAGACGTTGACTATAGCAGGGAAATAGCCCTCAAAATAAGCATCTGTAATATCCGATGGCTCTTGGAGAAGCTTTTTCCAAAATGCCATTAGGAAACGCTGCACAGCCACCTGTTCGGGTATTGGCCAAGACGTATACTTTCCATAGTTAAGCTTATTCAAGGCTACCCATTCGTCAAAATCTATTGGTAGCTCAGCAAGCAGCTCAAATATGCGGGGGAGAAAATGTTTAAAATCGTTGACCTCTCCCCACGTAGTCATCGTCTTGAAATGATAGATTCGAAGGTCATCAACGGAAAGTTCGCGAAGTGGATTGGCCGCAACAAGCCGGTTCCATTGCGCAATTTTCTCTTCAAATAATGGACTACCATCCATACTAAGGTTCAGTGGGTATTTCGCAAACACCTCATAGAGCTGCTCTATTGACTTACCTAATTCCGAATTGAAAGTATCTAGCTGGTTAACACTTTGTGTCATATGAGCAAAAACTGGATTCTTGACACGAAACATACAATTATAAATTTTGCGGAACCGCTGGCATCTCCTCTTTCTTTTCCCTGCCGGACTCGCCTTCGCCACCTACCCGCGCCTGCACCGCAAGCTACTCCCCTACCAAAGCCACCAAGCAGCTAAAATCGCCACCTCCCAAATTGCGCCCCAGCTTCGCGACGGCGACCTAATATTCCATACCTCACTATCGGCGCAAAGCCAAGCCATCCAGCTCGCCACGCATTCGCCTTACAGCCACTGTGGCATTGTTTACAAGCAGAACGGCGAGTGGCAGGTATTTGAAGCCGTGCAACCCGTAAAACTGACGCCGCTGTCTAGTTGGATAGCCCGTGGCAAGGGAGGTCATTTCGTGGTTAAAAGGTTGTACGATGCCGAAACAGCTCTGACGCCCGCTGCCATAAAGCGCCTGAAAGCTGCTGGCCAGCCCATGCTGGGCCACAACTACGACCTCTACTTTGGCTGGTCTGATGACCGAATCTACTGCTCCGAATTAATCTGGAAAGTGTTCGAGCGAGGCCTGAATCGCAGAATCGGCAGGCTGCAACAGCTGCGCGAATTTGATTTGAGCCACCCCGCTGTGCAAGCCAAAATGAAGGAGCGCTACGGCAAGCGCCTGCCGCTCGCAGAAACCGTAATTTCGCCGGTCAGCATCTTTAATAGTCCCGAACTGGTTACAGTGCTGAACCGTTAGCAATAGCCGGCCGACTTAACTTGCCGCGTGTAACTTATTGCTTATGTCAACGCTCACCTTCAACCTCGACGACGATTTAGCAATGCAGGCCCAGGAGTATGCCCGGCGAACGGGCACCGATTTATCGGTGCTGGTAGCCGAGTTGCTGCGACCAGTAGTGGCTGCGCCTGCACGCAAACGGCGCGCTTTGTCACCTGAAATAGAGGCCCTGGCTGGCTGTATTTCCCTGCCTTCCGACTTCGACTACAAAGCGGCTCTGGGCGACGCTCTGCAGAAAAAGTATCGATGAAAAAGTACCTGCTCGACACAAACGTACTCATTGATTACCTAGCGCGGCGCGAACCATTTGGCGCCGACGCCGCCGAGCTCATGCAGGCCGGTGCAACGGGAGAGGCCCGGTTTTATGTGGCCAGCTTATCCTTTGCTAACATCGAATACATTATGCGACGGCAAACCTCGGCAACGCAGGCCCGGCAGCTGTTGCTGCGGCTGGAGCAACTAGTGGAAATTTTACCCGTCGATGCTTCTGTCATTCGCCAAGCGCTGGCTAGCAATTTCGGCGATTTTGAGGACGGGATTCAGCACTTTGTTGCGCTTGCTCATCCTCCCATCACTGCCATCATCACTCGCGACCCCAAAGGGTTTCGGGACAGCGCGCTACCTGTATTTTCAGTTGCGCAAGCCCTTACCGAACTAGACGCTCCTGCTTCATAAGCAGCAGGCACTCGTTGTTATTTTCCGCCTTTTGCTGACCACTCAATATTCTCCCTGGCTCATTCTGCTTTGCCTAGCCGTGGGGGCGGGCTACGCCGCTCTGCAATACTCGGCCAAAGCGCCCTGGAGCAAAAACCTGAACTACGCGCTAGCGGCTTTGCGCTTTGTGGTAATCAGCTTTCTGTGCTACCTGCTGCTGGCGCCGTTCATCAAAACCACCACCACGCGCACCGAGCAGCCTACCGTGGTGCTGGCCGTCGACAACTCGCAATCCGTTGAGCTGTTCACGCCTAAAGCCGTGCTCAGTCAGGCCACTACCGGCTTGGCTGGCCTGGCCGAAACCCTGCGTGGCAAAGGCTTCACCGTCGAAACCCGCACCCTCACTCCTACTCCAGGCCGTCCGGCCCGACTCGATTCACTGCGCTTCGGCGCTGCCACCACCGACATCGACCGGCTTTTGACTGGCACCCGCGAGGATTATAACGACCGGAACCTGGCCGGCGTGGTGCTCCTCAGCGACGGCCTGGTAAACCAAGGCCGCAGCCCTTCCTATTCCGACTACAACTTTCCCATCTACAGCGTGGCGGTGGGCGACACCGTGCCCAAGCGCGACCTGCGCCTCACCGGCCTCACCTACAACCGCGTGGCCTTCAGCGGCAACAAATTTCCGCTTGAAGCCGAGCTGGGGTTTGAAGGCTATGCCGGCAGCACGGCCACCGTGGAACTCCGCGAGGGAACACGCGTGCTCGACACCCGCCGCGTGGCCCTGCCCGCCGGACGGCGCCGGGTGAAAACCAATTTTCAAATCACGGCGCCGGCGCCGGGCAAGCGGCGCTACGAAGTGCGCGTGGTGCCCCAGCCCGGCGAATTTACGGAGCTTAACAACGCTCGCACGGCTTTCATTGAAATAGTAAAAGGCAAGCTGCGCGTGCTGCTGGCCGGGGCCGCACCGCACCCCGATTTGAAGGCTTTGCGCGCTGCCATCGTGGCCAACGACAACTTCGACCTCACGCTGGCGCTGCCGGGGGTGGCCCCCCTGCGCGCCGATGCCGACTTCGACGTGGCCATTCTGCACCAGCTCCCGGCCCAGGGCGGCTTGGGCAACGAGATTCTGGCCCAGGTGAAAGCCAAACGCACGCCGGCGCTGTATGTGATTGGGGCGCAATCGGACCTGGGCGCCTACAACCAGCTCGGCACGGGCCTCACCATTCAAGCGCGCGGCTCGCAGACCGATGAGGTGACGCCCCTGCCCAATCCGGCCTTCGCCCGCTTTGCCACCGACGAGGAATCGACGCGCCGCTACGCCTCTTACCCGCCCGGGGCCGTGCCATTTGGTGATTATCGCCTCGGCGCGGGCGCTGAAGCTGCTTTGTGGCAGCAGGTGGGCCGGGTAGCCACGCAAAAGCCCCTACTGGTTTTTGGGGGCCCGGCCGAGCGTCGCCAGGGCACCTTGCTCACCGACGGCAGCTGGCAGTGGCGCCTGAGCGAAGCCGTGGAGCACGACGACAAGCCCGAAGCGTACGACCGACTTGTTATCCGCACGCTGCAGTTGCTTACCCAGAACGCCAACAAAAAGCGCCTCGACGTGTACCCCACGCAGGAAAGCTTCGGCACCCAGGACGACGTGACGTTGGGCGCCGAAACCTACAACGCCGTATTTGAGCGCCTGTATAACCAAAAAATCGACCTCACTCTCACCGACGAAAAGAAGCAGGTCCGCCGATTCTCGTTTGCCAACGCTGAAGATGGCTCGCCCCTGCGCCTGGGCCCGCTGCCCACCGGCCTCTACCGCTACCAGGCTCTAGCCACGCTGGGCGGCCAGCCCCAGCAAGATGCTGGCGAGCTGCTGGTGCAATCGCAGCCATTGGAAGCCCTGGAGTCGCGTGCCGACCACAACCTATTGGCTCAGCTATCACGCCGCAGCGGCTCGCGGCTCTACTACCCGGCACAGTTCGACAAGCTGGCCGAGGATATTCTGAAGGCAAATTACAAACCGGTTATAACAGCCGAAGAGGAGCTGAAGGATTTGATAAATCTGAAGTGGATTTTCTTCGTGATTCTGGCTTTTCTCACAGTGGAATGGGCCGTAAGGAAGTATTCGGGTAGCGTGTAAACTTATCGAAGCGCCTCCTGTGATGCTGAGTCTGCGAAGCACCTTATCACGCCAGGACCAATCGTTCACCGTGATAAGGTGCTTCGCTGGCTCAGCATGACAGGCAATTCGTGAAAGAAGCGGTACAAATCCAACCCCATTCAAAGTAGAACCGCCGCAAAAGCGTCCCTACTCAGGCACGGGCAAATTTCCCCGTGTCACCTCATGAAAATCAAAGCCATAATTACCGGGGCGACCGGCATGGTGGGCGAAGGCGTCCTGCTCGAGTGCCTGCGCAACCCCGACGTGGAAGCCGTACTGCTCCTCAACCGCAAGGCCAGCGGCTACACGCATCCCAAGCTGAAGGAAATACTGCACGGCGACTTCCAGCATTTAGAAGCCATCGAAAGCCAGCTCGGGGGCTACAATGCTTGTTTTTATTGCGCCGGCATTTCTTCGCTGGGCGTGAGCAAGGAGGAGTACGAGCGCATCACCTACGACACCACCATAACCGTAGCTCACACCCTGCTGCGCCTCAACTCTGACCTGACTTTTTGCTACGTGACCGGCGTGGGCACCGACAGTACCGAGCAAAGCCGCAGTCACTGGGCCCGCACCAAAGGCCGCACCGAAAACGAATTGTTGCGCCTGCCATTCCCGGCGGCTTACATGTTCCGACCGGGTTTCATGCGTGCCACGCCCGGCCAGCGCAACGTGCTCAGTATGTATAAATACTTTAGCTGGCTGTATCCGATAGCCCGGCGGGTGGCGTCCAGCTACGTTTCCACTATGCAGGAAGTAGGATTGGCCATGATTAAGGCCGTGCAAGATGGCTACCCCAAACCGGTGCTGGAAGTGCGCGACATCGTGGCGCTGGCCCACGGCAAAGTAGCCGCGTAATTAATGAGCAACCCTTTGAAAACCTTACTCATGGCATCTGGCAGCATCATTGGCGTCTTGCTAATCGCAGCAGTAGCTTTCACCGGCCTCAGCCCGCAGTTTGGGGGCAAGCCCAGCAAGGCCGAGCAGGCAGTTTATGCGAAATCAGGCCATTACCGAGATGGTGAGTTTGTGAACCTGGTGCCAACGTCGCTATCCACGGACGGCAACTTTTTCTCGATGATGTGGAAATTCCTCTTCCGCAAAGACCCCGACGCCAAGCCGGCAGGCCCGCTGCCCATGCTGCCGCTCGACTCGCTCAGCATCACGCGCAAAACGCCGGAGACAGTGCGCGTCACCTGGTTCGGGCATTCGGCCAGCTTGGTGGAGCTGGCCGGCAAAAACATCCTGCTCGACCCCATGCTGAGCATCGAGATGGGCCCCGTGAAATGGGCCACGCCCAACCGCTACAACCCCAGCCTGCCCATCGGCCCCGACCAGCTGCCACCCATCGACGCCGTGCTGATTTCGCACGACCACTACGACCACCTCGACTACGCCACCATTCGGCGCATCAAGGACAAAGTGGCCCGGTTCTACGTGCCGCTTGGCATTGGCCCCCACCTGCGGGCCTGGGGCGTGGCCCCGGAGCGCATTACGGAAATGAATTGGGGCAACGAAGCCACCGTCGATGGCCTCACGCTGATATGCACGCCCAGCCGCCACTTTTCCGGCCGCGGGCTCACCAACCGTAATTCCACGCTTTGGAGCTCCTGGGTAATGAAGTCGGCCACCAAGCGCCTCTTCTATAGTGGCGACGGTGGCTACGGCCCCCACTTCAGCACCATTGGGGCTACCTACGGTCCTTTCGACCTGACCTTGATGGAATGCGGGCAGTACGACCAGCAATGGTCGCAAATACACATGCTGCCCGAGCAGAGCGTGCAGGCCGCCCGTGACCTCCGCAGCCAGATGATGTTGCCTGTGCATTGGGGCGCCTATACCGAGGCCAACCACGCCTGGAACGACCCCATCAACCGCGCCACGGCCGAGGCTGCCCGTTTACAGCAGCCCATCACCACGCCGCGCCTCGGCGAACCGGTTACTTTGGGAGCCGAGTTGCCCAGCGCCCGCTGGTGGGAGTAGCGCACGTAGCGCGAACTTTGCAATTCGCGTCCCCGCCGGAAACACGAACGGGTCGTTCAATTATTTCCAACGGCGCACGTAGCGCGAACTGCAAAGTTCACGCTACGTGCGCTGCCTTTTTCCCCTGATATGCGCTACATCCTCCTCAACAAGCCCTACGAAGTCCTTACCCAGTTCACCGACGAGCATGGCCGCGCCACGCTCAAGGATTTCGTGCCCGTACCGGGCATCTACCCCGTGGGCCGGCTTGATTTTGACAGTGAGGGCCTGCTCCTGCTCACCGACGACAAAGCCCTGCAGCACCGCCTCAGCGACCCCAAGTTTAAAGTACCCAAAACGTATTGGGCCCAGGTCGAAGGCACTGTTTCGGAAGAAGCGCTGGACAAACTGCGGCGTGGCGTCAAGATTAAAGAAGGCCTGACCGCCCCCGCCCGGGCCGAGGTACTACCCGAACCAGCCGAGCTCTGGGAGCGCAGCACGCCCATTCGCTTCCGGGCCAGCATTCCCACCAGCTGGCTCGCCATCACCATTTCGCAGGGCATGAACCGTCAGGTGCGCAAGATGTGCGCTGCCGTGGGCCTGCCTTGCCTGCGCCTCATCCGCGTGACCATCGATGAAATGGACCTCGGCGAATTAGCCCCCGGCCAGTGGCGCGAGCTGACACTGGAAGAGTCGCGCAAGCTGAAGGCGAAGTTTTCGGCGACGAAGAACCCGGCGAACCGGAAAGTGGCCGTGAAGGGAAGCAAAGAGTCGCCAGCAGCTCCGCCTGCGAAAGGTTCTACCAACCCACGGCGTTCGGTATAAAACGTTTTCGCACTGAGCTCATAAAACAGAGCGCACAGAGTTGCACAAGGTTTTATCTCAAATTCCGTGAGCTCTGTGTGATAGAAATGTCAGGAAAAGTCACCTCTACAGCATCAAATCAAGTCAGCAAGTCGGTCGCCCAGCCAGGGCGCGCCAGTTCGGTGACAATCTGTCACCAAAAGCACGCTGGTACGTTGCTTGTAATCCCCGGGTAACGGCTGCAAAAGCTGCTTAGACCTGACAATCCTTACCTAACTATAAAAAACATCCCAACATGGGCAAAATAATCGGCATTGACCTCGGCACTACCAACTCGTGCGTGTCCGTAATGGAAGGCAACGAACCCGTTGTTATTCCCAACAGCGAAGGCCGCCGCACCACCCCCAGCATCGTCGCGTTTCTCGACGGGGGCAAGGGCGAGCGCAAGGTGGGCGACCCTGCCAAGCGCCAGGCCGTGACCAACCCGAAGAATACCATTGCCAGCATCAAGCGCTTTATGGGCCGCAACTTCTCCGAAGTGCAGAACGAAAGCAAGTACGTGGCCTACGACCTCACCCCCGGTTCGAACAACACGGTGGCGGTGAAAATCGGTGACCGCAACTACACGCCGCAGGAAATTTCGGCGATGGTGCTGCAAAAAATGAAGCAGACCGCTGAAGACTACCTCGGTACTACTGTTACCGAAGCCGTAATCACGGTGCCTGCTTACTTCAACGATGCCCAGCGCCAGGCCACCAAAGAAGCCGGTGCCATTGCGGGCCTCGATGTGAAGCGCATCATCAACGAGCCCACGGCTGCTGCCTTGGCTTATGGCCTCGACAAGAAGCACAAAGACCAAAAAATTGCCGTGTACGACCTTGGTGGTGGTACGTTCGATATCTCCATCCTCGAACTGGGCGACGGCGTGTTTGAAGTACTGAGCACTAACGGTGATACCCACCTCGGCGGCGACGACTTCGACCAGGTTATCATCAACTTCCTGGCCGACCAGTTTAAGTCGGACAACGAAGGCCTCGACCTGCGCAACGACCCCATGGCCCTGCAGCGCTTGAAAGAAGCTGCTGAAAAAGCCAAAGTGGAGCTGTCCAGCTCGACCGAAACCGAAGTAAACCTTCCCTACATCACCGCTACGGCCTCGGGCCCCAAGCACTTGGTGGTAAAACTGAGCCGCGCCAAGTTCGAGCAGCTCGCCGACGACCTCGTGCGTCGCTCGATGGAGCCCGTGAAAAAGGCCCTGCAAGACGCTGGCTTGTCGACTTCGGACATCAACGAGGTTATCCTCGTGGGTGGTTCGACCCGCATTCCCCGCATTCAGGAGGAAGTGGAGAAATTCTTCGGCAAGAAGCCTTCGAAAGGCGTGAACCCCGACGAAGTTGTGGCCATTGGCGCTGCTATCCAAGGCGGTGTGCTCACCGGCGAAGTGAAAGACGTGCTGCTGCTCGACGTGACCCCGCTTTCGCTGGGCATTGAGACAATGGGCGGCGTGATGACCAAGCTCATCGAGTCGAACACGACTATCCCAACCAAGAAATCGGAGACTTTCTCGACGGCTTCGGACAACCAGCCTTCGGTTGAAATCCACGTGCTGCAAGGCGAACGTCCGCTGGCCAACCAGAACCGCACCATCGGCAAATTCCACCTCGACAGCATCCCGCCCGCACCCCGTGGCGTACCGCAAATTGAGGTAATTTTCGACATCGACGCCAACGGCATCCTGAACGTAACCGCCAAGGATAAAGGCACGGGCAAAGAGCAGAAAATCCGCATCGAAGCCAGCAGCGGCTTGAGCGAGGACGACATCAAGCGCATGCGCGACGAAGCGGCCGCCAACGCCGAGTCGGACAAGGCTGAAACCGAGCGCATCAGCAAGGTGAACGCTGCCGACTCGATGATTTTCCAGACGGAGAAGCAGTTGAAGGAGTACGGCGACAAGCTGAGCGGTGGCAACAAAACCGCCATCGAAGGCGCGCTGGCCGACCTCAAATCGGCGCACGAAAGCAAGGACCTCGCTCGCATTGACTCGGCCATGGAGGCCATCAACGCGGCTTGGCAGGCGGCCTCGCAAGAGATGTACGCCGCTGGCGGTGCCGGCGATGGCCAAGGCCAGCCCGGCGGGGGCTTCCCCGGCGGCGACGGTCAGAGCCAGAACGGCAACGGCCAGCCCCAGGGCGACCACGTGACCGACGTTGACTACGAAGAAGTAGACGGCAAATAATTTGGTTGCTGCTTAAATACAGAAAGGCTGGAAGCGCACTGCTTCCAGCCTTTTTTTGTGCTTTGCCGGCTGAAAACCAGCCAGTCTGTTTTGCATGCCTAACTCCGCTTTGGGCAAAAGCCCAATGGTAGCGATGCGAAGAGTTAATTTTAGCCCAGCATTAACTCATTCTCGTAAGAGGGCCCGGGCGGCCCTCTGGCCTTTCTACTATCCGCCTGCCCACCTATAGATTTTACATATGAAATTTACTCCCTACTTATCCCCTCTTCGTATTCTGACCTTAGGCCTGCTGCTTGCTGGCACCACGCAGTGTAGCTTGAGCGAGCAAGTGAAAGAGTCGCCCAACTCAAAGAAAAGCAACCTCCCCGTAGAGGCGCAGGAAAACCTGGCTTACGACCAGGTTCAGTACCGACTCAACTTCGTGGATGAGGCCAAGCTAGGCGAGCAGGACATCTTGTTTGTGCGCCAGGCCACCGACCTCAGCTCCGACCAGCAAACCAAGCTGCAAACCGCACTAAAGGCCAATGCTCTGCCCTTGCGCCTGCGCATGCGCGTGTATGCCCGCAACCCCAGCCTGATAAACCTGCAGCTTAAGCAGCTCGATTACCAGCTGATGCTTGATGGCAAGGAGCTCACCAAAGGCGTGACCGGCACCAGCGCGCTACTGGAGTCCAGTTCCATTGTGACCCTGCCCGTGGACGTGGACATGAACGTGCCGCAAAGCTTGGTAGCAGGCAGCACGCCCGCTGCTTTTGCTGCCGGCCTGGCCGACTTCACTGGCAGCGGGCGCCGCCTCACCATGCAAATTCGGCCCACTTATGTCAACGCCACGGGACGGGTTACACAGGCTGGCAGCTTCACGCCCGTCGAGTTGGTGACTGCCAAGCGCGGCCCGAAGTCGGCAAGCCGTTAAAAATCCGCAACGCCCACAAAAAAGGTCATGCTTTGCGGCATGACCTTTTTTGTGGGCGTTATCCGAAGTGGTTTAGTCGGCATTTGGGTCGGCGGCTTCAGTTACGCCTTCCACAATTTTCTCTTCAATTTCTTCGTGGTCGTCGGCATCGGCGGCTTCGAGCTGCTGCTCCTGGTCTTGCCAGCCGCTGGGCTCGTAGCTGAGGCGGATGTAGATGGGAAAATGGTCGGAGCCGATGTGCGTGAGCCGCTCCAGGCGCTGCAGCCGAAAATGCGCCGAGTGAAACACGTGGTCGAGGGGCCAGCGCAGCAGGCGGTGGTCGGCGTGGAAGGTGGGCAGCAGCCCGCGGCCCACGCGCGGGTCGAGCAGGCGCGAAAGCCGCCGAAACAGCTCGGACGTGTGCGACCACGCCACGTCGTTGAGGTCGCCGGCCACGATGGTGGGGCGACCTTTGTGGCCTTGTATTACCTTGCCCACCACCAGCAGCTCGGCGTCGCGGCGGGCACTGGTCTTGGACTCCTGCGGCGCGGGCGGCTTGGGGTGCAGGAAGTGCAGGTTTACCGACACGCCGCTGGGCAGCTTCACGCAGCCATGAAAGGATGGGATTTCCTTGTCGAGGATGTACCGAATCTGAGGTTTTTGCAACGGTAACCGCGAAAACACCAGCATGCCGTAGGTGTTCGGCAGCGGGGCGTGGCAGGTGTAGGGAAAATCCTTTTCGATGCGCTCGAGCTGGCTCAGCCACCAGTCGTCGGTTTCGACGGCCAGCACAATGTCGGGCTGCAGGTTTTTGATGTGGCCCAGCAGGCGCGAGGCGTCGCGGTTGTACATCAGCACGTTGGCCACCATCAGGCTGATGTGGTTGTCGTGGTCATCGTCGGGGCGGCTGGCGTCGAGCACCTGCCGGCTGTGCAGCGGCGTGTAGGGCCAAATGCGGGCAGCCTGGTAGAGCAGGGCCGCGGCCAGGCTTACCACAAAGATGTCGCTGGCCAGGCTGGGCTCTTCGGGCAAAAATAGCTCTGCTATCAAACTCAGGGCCAGGCCGGCCACAATCTGCAGACGGGGAAAATCGCAGGCCCGAATCCACCACGCCGTTTGGCGCAGTATCGGCAGCAGGGTGGCCAGAATGGTCAGGCCGCCCACTATCCAGACTATCCAATGGCCGATGGTAATTAACAAAGCATAAGGGTCAGACATGGACGACAGGCAAAGAAATTAGACATCATCCTGAAATCCTCCCTTACGCAATTCCTCGATGGTCCGCATCACCCGGTCTTTGAGCGAGATGCGGAACTTCTCCAACGCATCGGCCAGCCGGGCGTTGTTCAGCGCCAGCATTTGGATGGCCAGCACGGCGGCATTGGCCGCGCTATCGATGCCGACGGTGGCCACGGGCACGCCGTTGGGCATCTGAATCATGCTCAAAATTGAATCGAGCCCCTGAATGGAAATGGTGCTATTGATGGGCACCCCAATTACGGGCAGGGTGGTGAAGGCCGCCACCATGCCCGGCAGGTGGGCCGCCCCGCCCCCGCCGGCAATGAGCACGCGCAGGCCGCGCTTGCGGGCATTTTCGGCATATTCCACCATGCGGTGGGGCGTGCGGTGCGGCGATACCAGGGTGATTTCGTAGGTGACGCCGAACTGACGGAGCATGTCGGCGGCCGTCGACATAATTCGTAAATCCGATTTCGAGCCCATGATGATGCCCACCAAAGGCGTTTCGAGAATGGGTCGGTCGTCATCGGGACCGGACGAGGGGCCCCCGGCGGGAGAGTCTGGAATCATGTAAGAGAGCGGGAATTAGACAGGATTAATACGGAAAAGCAGTAAACTCCGCCGTTGCAGCGGCAAAATAAGTCTTTTCCCTCCACCCCGGACCTTCCCCTACCTTTGCGACCTATGGAAGTTCTGCTCGCCACCTTCACCACTCTGTTTTCCATCGTTAATCCCTTCGGGGCGATGCCGGTTTTCCTGACCCTGACGGCCGATGACCGGGCATCGGACCGCGCCAAAACGGCCCTCCGGGCCTGCGTTTACATGGTGGCCATTCTGAGTGTGGCCTTCTTCGGCGGGCAGTACATTCTGAATTTTTTCGGCATCAACATTCAGCATTTGCGCATTGCGGGCGGCATCCTACTCATGCGCTCGGCCTTCGAATTGCTTACCCCCGGCGCCAACCGCGACCGGGTAGGCCCCGCCGCTCTAGAAGAGAGCAAGCACAAGGACGACATCAGCTTTACACCGCTGGCCATGCCCATGCTCTCGGGTCCGGGCTCCATGGCCATCTGCATCGGCCTGATTCGGCCTACTTACGTGGACAAGGCCATGACCATTGCCGGCTTCACACTGGTGGCACTGGCTGCTTTTATTATCCTGCTGTTCTCGCTGCGGCTTACCCGCGTGCTGGGCAAACCAGGCATGGCCGCTATGGCACGCATCATCGGGTTTATTACCCTAGCTATTGGTGTTAATTTCTTCGCCACGGCTATTGCCGCCCTGTTTCCCGGCCTGACGCGCTAGTAGCTGCTGTAGTGGCGCCACACTTGGCGTCTCGGCGTTGAACGATGTCGCAACAATTCGCTAGTGGCGCGGACGCTGAGACGCCAAGTGTGGCGTTTCTACATCGTTCTTCAGCCCCTACTACAGAATCAGCTTGTAGCCGATGCCGCGGATGTTCACGATTTGAACCTGCGGGTCTTCTTTGAGGCAGCGGCGCAGGCGGGTGATGAAAACATCGAGGCTGCGGCCGTTGAAAAATGAGTCATCTCCCCAGAGCTCGCGCAGCACGGCGGTGCGTTCCAGCACCTGGTTGCGCTGGTCGTAGAGGCGCTTGAGTAGTTCGGCTTCGCGGTTCGTGAGGGCTTCTTCGTGGCTCCCGAAGCGTAGTTTCTGCTTGGGGTGGTCGAACTGGTAGCGGCCGATGGCGAGCGGGCCAACAGACACTGGCGCTGCGGCGGGCTGCCGGGAAAGCAGGGCCTTGATGCGCACAATCAGCTCATCCATGCTGAAGGGCTTTTTGAGGTAATCGTTGCCACCCAGCTCAAAGCCGCGCACCACATCAGCGGGTTGCGAGCGCGCGGTGAGAAAGAGGATGGGCACGGTGGCGTTTTCCCTCCGGATTTGCTCGGCCATTGAAAAACCATCCAGCTTGGGCATCATCACATCGGCCACCACGATGTCGGGGCACCGCAGCTGGAACAACTGTAGGCCGGCCTCGCCATCGGCCGCATACTGCACGGTGAAGCCGCGGCTTTCCAGGCTGTCTTTGACAATAAGGCCGAGCGAGGGCTCGTCTTCGATGAGTAGAATGGTGGGCATAGGTAAAGGCTAAAAAGAACCGTCATGTCGAGCATGTTGCGAATCAAGCAAGGGACCGAGACATCTCGACTTTGTATTGAAACACTGAGCTTACCCCTGCGGAATCCACAGCGAAAACTCACTGCCGCGGCCTAGCCCGCTGCGCACATCGATGTGGCCGCCGTGACGCTCCACTACTTGCCGTACGTAATACAAACCCAGGCCAAAGCCCTTGACATTGTGCAGGTTGCCGGTGGGCACGCGGAAAAACCGGTCGAAAATGGCCTCCTGGTATCCCGGCTCGATTCCTGGGCCATCGTCGGCCACGCTGAGGTGCCAGCCGGTGGCCTCCTGTCGCCCCCGGATGGTGATGGTCACGGCCTCGCGGGAGTATTTAATGGCGTTGTCGATAAGGTTGTTGATGACGTTGCCCATGTGCAGGCGGTCGAACAGCACCGAGGCGGCGGGCCCGACTTCAATGTCAAACTTCACCGGCTTGGACGCTTGCAGCTGGTGGCGAGCCACAATTTCGGCCACCAGTTCCGCTGGCCGCACCGACTCAGGAGTCAGCTCAAGTTGCTGCCGTTCATCCACGGCAATATTGAGCACCTTTTCGACCAAATCGGAAAGGCGCTGCAGCTCCGTGCGCGAAATGCTCAGATAGGTCTGGGTCTTGACCGGGTCATTCAAGGCTCCGAAATTTTGCAAGGCCTCAACCGCCGCCGACACTGTGGCCAGGGGCGTTTTCAGCTCGTGGGTCATGTTGTTGATGAAGTCGTTTTTGACATCCGACAGCTTCTTCTGCTTCAAGATGGTGCTCAGCATCAGCCAGAAGCAGCCCGTGGTGAGGGCCAGTAATAGCACCGAGCCGGTCAGCAAGCCCCCCATTTGGCGTAGGATGTAGGAAGTGGGCGGTTGGAACGCGGCGCGCACATACAAATCCCGGAAAGGGTCGAGCGAAACCGGCGGGGTTACCAAGCTAAACCCTGCCCGCACCGGCATTTTTTCCAGCATTGCCGAGCGTGGCTCGGTGCTCCGAATCGGAATGCCCAAGGTGTCGAGCACAAACGAAGCATCGGCGCCCCGTAGGCGCAGCTCGTGATGGTAGTCGGTGGTCATTTGGAGCATGTCGACGGGCTTCCCTCCCGCCCAGTTTCTAATCAGCAACTTGGATAGCTTGCGCACCATGGTATCGGCCACGCCCGCCTTGAGCCGAGAAACGACCGAATCGGGCATTTGCACCTTGTGGACCCTGATTTCACTGACCCCGCCCGGCCCGAAGGTAATGGGCGCCGAGGCTTCAGTTATCTCGCGCTGAATTAACACATTCTGGCGCTGCCCTTTAGCAGTGTCCGAACCCGTTCGCTGCTGCATCACCACTCGGTCGAATTGGCCACCCTCGGTGCTGTTCTGAAAGACAACAATGCGGCCTTTGGTGCGGTGGTCGCGGTCGACGAACTGGCGCGCTAAGTCTAGCTGCTGGCGCTGCACCACGCTGGACAAGGCCTCACGGGCCGTACGGGCAAACTGGCTGGCCGTGAGCTGATAGGTATTATAGAGCCAATAGCCCTGGAAGCCATTGATGCCCATCATGCACACCACCATAAGCCAGAAGATGGAGCGAATGCGACGTTTCATAACAAAACAACTGGACTAGTTTGGCCAAACAAAAGTACGTCCCTCACCTGCTCATTTGGCGGCGTTAACACTATTTAACACAGAATAACAATACTTTACAAAAGAATGCCGGTGCTTTGTAGCGTTCAATTTTACTACCCTTCAGCACCATGAAAAACGCTGTAAAAAACCTAGTACTAACCTTCGCGGCGGGCCTGCTGGCAGCCGGCGGCGCCCTGGCCCAAACCAGCGGCCGCATCAACTACGAAGCCACCCAGCGCGTGGACCTGAGCCAAGTGCGCATCATAGTAAACGGCCAGGCCATCAAGCCGGGCAGCCCCGAATTCCCTACGGACATCCCCGAAACCCGCTCGTTTGGGCTCACTCTCACCTTTGCCGGCACCGCAGCCAAAGAACAGCGCGAAGGTGGCGGCATGACCATGCGCACCGTGAGCATGAATAGTACCGGCGACAGCCCCGCCAGCGCGCCCCAGGTCACCAACTTTGCCCGGCCCTTTGAGGAAGCCACCTACCTCGACCTGGCCAACCGCACTACCACCACCGTGCTCACGGTGAAAAAGGACGACAACCCCACTACCTACCGTTCCGACGCGCCGATTTCCGCACCCATCAACTGGACGGTGACCAGCAAAACCAAGAAAATTGCCGGCTACACCTGCCGCAAGGCCACGGTGCCCTATAAAAAGGAAACCTACACCGTGTGGTTCACCACCGACCTGCCCTTCACCTACTCGCCAGTGCGCGACCTGACGCCCGAAAAAGGCGTGGTACTGGCCCTCGAAAGCGAGCAGGAGCAATACCGCGCCACCAAACTGGACCTGAAAGCCGTGCCTCAAGCCGAGGTGCAGCCCAACTCCACCGCGCAAAAAGTAACGGCCGCCGAAATGAAGGACGCCCGTGAAAAAGCATTGGCCGACTTCCGCCAAAAGATGATGGAGGGTGGCCTGCGCGGCAACCGCAACTAACTGTACCGATGCGTCTTTTTCTGCTATTGAGCTTGCTGCTCGGCTTGGCTGTGGCCAGCCGGGCGCAGGCCCCTACCCGACCGGGCCAGGGCACCGTGCGCGGTACCCTGGCCGACTCGACCACCGGCAAGGCCATCCGCGAAGCTTCCGTTACGCTCACGCTGGCCAAAGATTCCAGCTACGTCATGTTTGGCATTACGGACGGCGACGGGCAATTTGCCCTCCGCAACGTGGCTCCCGGCAACTACCGGGTGCTGGTAACGGCCCTCGGCTACCGCGCCCAATTGGTGCCCGTGGCCGTAACCGCCGCCAACCCCACCCCCGACCTGGGCCCCCTGCGCCTCGGCGTGCTCTCCCAAAAGCTGGGCGAGGTGGTGGTGACGCAAGAACGTGCGCCCGTGACCGTGCGCGGCGACACCATCGACTTCAATGCCAAGGCCTTCAAAACCCAGCCGAACGCTGCCGTGGAGTCGCTGCTGAAAAAGCTGCCGGGCGTGGAGGTAGACCGCGACGGCAGCATCCGGGCCCAGGGCCAAGCTGTGAACCGCGTGCTGGTCGACGGCAAGCCTTTCTTCGGCGACGACCCCAAAATGGCCACCAAGAACTTGCCGGCCGACATCATCGACAAAGTGCAGCTCTACGACCAGCAGAGCGACCAGTCGGCCTTCAACGGCATCGACGACGGCAACCGCCAGCGTACCCTCAACCTCGTCACGAAGCGCGACAAGCGCAAGGGCTACTTCGGCGCCAACGGCGTGGGCGTGGGCACCGATGGCCGCTACCAGGCCCGCCTCGGCCTGAACCGCTTCAACAACGGCCGCCAGATTTCGGTATTGGCCCAAGCTAACAACCTCAACCAGCAAGGCTTTTCGGACAATGGCGGGCCTTCTTCCGGCGACTTTGGGCCGAGCATGGGCGGGCCCGGAGGCGGAGGCCGGATTCAAATGATGAGCGGCGGGCGCCAGAACGGACCCAGCTCAAGCAACAACCAACCCTCCAGCATCACCGAATCGGGCGCGGTGGGCCTGAACTACCGCGACGCCTGGGGCAAGCGCACCGAAGTAGCCACCAGCTACCTCGCCAGCCGCGCCACCGTGACCACCGACCAGCAGCTGCGGCGCGAAAACGTGGCCGGCATCCCACTCAATGGCCGCGAAACCGGCCCCTCCCTCATCACCGACCAAAGCCTGCTCACCCGCAGCACCACCACCAGCCACCGTTTCAATATGCGGCTCGACTACATGCTCGATTCGCTGACTTCGGTGCGGCTTACGCCCTACGCCTGGTGGCAAACCAACGACCAGAGCCGCCAGAACCGGCAGCAGTCCAGCTCTGCCGGCCGCCTGCTCAACCAGGGCCAAAACCGCTACGAAGGCAACACCAGCAACCCCAACGGCGGCGGCAACGCGCTGCTCATGCGCCGCTTTGCGCGCCCGGGACGCACGTTCTCGGCCAACCTCAACTCCACCCTGAGCAACCAGGACGGCAATGCGTTCAACCGCGCCACCAACACGTTTTTCGACGCCCGCGGCACGCCCATCACCCAGGACCTCAACCAGCGCATCGAACAGTTCACGCCGGTGCGCAACAACACCGTGAGCCTGTCTTACACCGAGCCGCTGTCTTTGCGCAACAAGCTGGAAGCGCACTACAGCTTCACCGATGCGCGCAACAACGGCAGCCGCCTGACCACTGATTTCAACGAGACCAGCGGCCAGTACGACTTGCGAAACCCCAGCCTCAGCAACAATTTTACCAGCTTGTTTCAGGCCAACCGAGCCGGCCTCACGCTGCAAAAGCGCCGCCTGCGCTACACCATTGGCGTGGGCCTGGATGGGCAGCAGGCCGACCTGCGGGTGCGCAATCTTACGGCCGACACTACCATCCTACGCCGCTTCACCAGCCTCCTGCCCAATGCCTTGTTCAACTACACCGGCACCCGCAACCGCTCGCTGCGCCTCAACTACCGCACCCGGCTGAACGCGCCCACCGCCACCCAGTTGCAGCCCGTGCGCGACAACTCCAACCCGCTGAGCGTGCAAACCGGCAACCCCAACCTGCGTCCCGAATACGTGCAGTCGCTCGTTGCCTCTTACTCGCAGTTCGACGCTGGCACCAACCGCAGCGTGTTTGGCCTGCTGAACGGCAGCCGTGTGGACGACCGCATTGTTTCGGCCACGGACTTCAACGCTCGCGGCGTGCAAACCACCCGGCCCGTGAATGCCGATGGCTTCTACAGCCTCACCGGCTACCTGTCGCTGGGCCAGCGCCTGGCCACCCACAAAATCAATCTCAACCTGACCACTAACGCCAGTTTTGTCAAAACCCCCAGCCTGGTAAACGGCCTGCCCAACACCGGCCGCACCTGGAGTCTGGGCCAAGGCGCCAGCGCCAATTCTGCCTTCAACGAGAAGTTGGAATTCGGCATCAGCGCCAACGTCACCTACCAAAACGCCACTTATTCCCGCCTCAGCGAGCAGAACGCCGCCTTCCTCACCCAAACCGTAACCGCCGACGTGTTTTACCAGTTGTCCGCCCGCTTCGTGCTCACTTCCGACGTGTGGTACAGCAACAACACCGGCCGCGCCGCCGGCTTCAACCAACGCATCGTGCTCTGGAATGTCGGGCTGGCCCGGCAGTTCTTCGCCAACAAGCAAGGGGAGCTCAAGCTCCAGGCCTACGACCTGCTGAACCAGAACCGCAGCGTGGTCCGCAACACCACCGAAACCTACGTGGAAGACGTTCGCAGCCGCATCTTGCAGCAGTACTTCCTGTTGAGCTTCACGTATAATCTGCGGCAATTCGGGAAGTAGCTGTTATGCAGCGCGGACCTCAACATCTCATCCGCCCGGGGGAACCTCACCCCCTGACCCCCTCTCCAAAAAAGAGGGGGCACCGGTTCCATGCTTGGTGTAGCGCGGACCCGACGACGCACGGACTAGCAGAGTCCATGCTACACTTCGTCAGGTGCCCCCTCTTTTTTGGAGAGGGGGTCAGGGGGTGAGGTTCCCCCGGGCGAGATGATTCTGTCGGCGGCATAACGTGTTTTCAAAATCCTAACAAATAGAATACCTCTCACACCTACCCATCTTTATGACATATCATAAAACCTCAGTACCTTCGTGGGGTCATGCTGAACTCCATCCTCTTCTACTCGCTCGACAAAGCCATCCGCAGTTACCGCCGGCTGGCCCAGGCCAACATCGACCGGGCGGGGCTGGACATCACCATCGACCAGTGGCTGGTGTTGCGCGTGCTGCTGGAGTACGACGACCTGACCCAACAAGAAATCGCTGAGCGGGTCTTCAAAGACCAGGCCTCGGTGGCCCGCATGCTGGCGCTGCTCACCAAGCGCGGCTTGCTTTCGGCCGTGCCCCTACCCCACGACGGCCGCCGTACCCAACTCCGCGTTACCGAAGCCGGGCAGCAAATGCTTGACGCCGTGCACCCCATCGTCCTCGAAAACCGGGCCACTGCCCTCTCCGGCATCAAAGAGGACGAACTGGCCATGCTCCAACAATTGCTCGAGCGCATTGCGCTCAACTGCGCCCCCGCGGTTAGCTAAGCTCTTCATAATGGGTTGAATCAGCTAATTTATTTTAGACAATACGCCGGCTCGAAGCAACCTTAATGACATATCATAATCTTTGGAATTGCATCTGCATTCACCACTAATAACCCTATTCTTCAGTCTCCTTTTTTCTGCGTTCCAAGCTCTTTCTCACCTTTTTTCTGCAATACCATTCTTTATGAACCATTCCCTCACTTTCCGCCATGCGGCCGTCCTGCTGCTGGCAGCCGGCTTATTTACTGCTACCCAGGAGGCACAAGCACAAGCGAACGTGCGCGGCACGGTGCAGAGCGCCACCAGCAGTCCCATCGAATTTGCTACCGTCACGCTGCACCGCGCGGCCGATTCCACGGTAGTCAAAACCGAATTTAGCGACGTGAAAGGCGCGTTTCAGTTTGAGCGGGCCGCCTTGGGGCGCTACTTGGTTTCGGCCGCACAGGTGGGCTTTGTGCGGCAATGGTCGCAGCCGTTTGAAGTGGCCGGGCAAAGCATAGAACTGCCTGCCCTGGCCCTGGCGACCAATGCCGCTACCCAGCTAAAAGAAGTGCAGGTGATGGGTCAGAAGCCGCTGTATGAGCGCGAAGCCGACCGCACCATCGTCAACGTGGAGGGCTCGACCCTGGCGGCCGGCAATACCTCGCTGGATGTGCTGCGCCGCTCCCCCGGCGTGACCGTGGACGGCAACGACAACCTGGCCCTGCGCGGCCGTCAAGGCTTGCTGGTGCTCATCGACGGCAAGCGCCAGCCCATGACCGGCTCCGAGCTGGCCGACTACCTGCGCGCCCTGCCCGCCGAGCAGCTCAAGAGCATTGAGCTCATTACCAACCCGCCGGCCAAGTACGACGCCCAGGGCGGCGCCGGCATCATTGCCATCAACCTCAAAAAAGACCAGCGCTTGGGCACCAACGGCACCGTGAATCTCACCTACGGCCGCGGGGAGTTCAACCGGTATACCGGTGGCCTGAGCGTGAACCACCGCCAGAAAAACATCAACCTGTTCGGCTCCTACAACTACGCCGACCGTGCTTTTCTGAACCTGCTGAACATTCACCGGGATTTTTATGCCCGGCCCACCGCCACCGGGCGAGCTTTGACAAGCACTTCCGACCAGGAAAACATCAACCCGGTCAATCTGCAGTCGCACAGCTGGCGCGGCGGGCTGGATTATAACCTGTCAGAAAAAACCACGATTGGGGCTGTCTTAAACGGTCTAGACAACCAAAACTCCACCGACGGCACCAACCGGACGGCATTGAACGACTTGGAACGCGGCCGGGAACTGCGCTACAACTCCACCAACAACAGCCGGAACCGGCTGGATAACCTGTCCGGCAACCTCAACTTTCGGCACACCTTCACCAACACCTTTGGCTCGCAGGAACTCACCGCCGATGCCGACTACGCCACCTACCGCACCCGCCGGGCCCAACGGCTCAACACCTTTTTTGCGAATGAGCCAACCGAAGCCAACAGCCTCGACCAGGACGGCCGGCTGACCATTCAGTCGGTAAAAGCCGATTACACCCAGGCCCTGAACAAGCAGCTGCGGTTGGAGCTGGGAGCGAAATCCAGCCTGGTGACGGCTGACAACGACCTGAAATTCTTCAACGATGCCTTGCTGGATTTAAACCGCTCGAACCGCTTCCGCTACGACGAAAACATCAACGCGGGCTACGTCAACCTGAACTACAGCCTACCCAAACTCACGCTGCAGGCGGGCCTGCGCGGCGAGCAAACCAAGGCCGTGGGCAAACAGGACCGCGAAGTGGAATACAAAGATTTCACGCGCAACTACTTCCAGCTGTTCCCGAGCGCGGCCGTCAAGCGCAAGCTGAGCGAAACCCACGAGCTGGACCTCTCCCTGAGCCGGCGTATTGACCGGCCAGGCTATCAGCAGCTCAACCCCTTCCGTCAGCTTATCGACCGCACCACCTCGGGCGGTGGCAACCCCGAGCTGCTGCCCCAAACCAGCTACAACGTCGAGCTGACGCATACTTTCAAGCAGAAGTACAGCGCCGGCCTGAGCTACAGCCGCACCAGCGACCCCATCATCAACACGGTGCAGCCCGAAACCGACAGCACGGTGGTCTCGACCTTCCGCAACCTCGACCTGCAGCACTACTACGCCCTCACCCTGACGGCCCCCGTGGACATCACCAAGTGGTGGAAGACCTACAACAACGCCGTGCTCTACTACAACCGCTTCAACGGCGAAGTAGCTGGCACCAACCTCGACCAAGGCGGCGTGACCGTGAGCCTGACGTCGAACCACACCTTCACCTTCGGCAAGGGCTGGAGCGCCGAGCTGAACGGCCGCTACCAGTCGCGGCAAGTGGATGGTTTCTTTGTGTCGCGGCCGAATGGCGATGTGAGCGCCGGCGTGCAAAAAAGCCTCTGGGAGCGCAAAGCCACGATAAAACTGTCTGTGAATGACATCTTTTTCACGCAAATCGGGCGCGTTACTTCCACCTACGATAACTACGTGGAGCGTTTCTACCTGCGCCGCGATACGCGCTTCGCAAACCTGACCTTTAGCTACCGTTTTGGCAACGACAAGCTGGCCCCCACACGCCGCCGCAGCGGCGGGGCCGAAGACGAGAAGCGCCGCGCCGGGTAACGTTTTAGCTGTTAGCTAATAGCTGCTGGCTGTTAGCTCACCGTCTAGTACGGGCTAGCAGCCGGCAGCTATTAGCTAACAGCGAAATGAGACCGGTCGTACCTTTGCCCCCGTCTATGCTGAAAAACGACCTTTTCCTTCGCGCCGCTCGCGGCGAAGCCACCGAGCGCACGCCCGTGTGGCTGATGCGCCAAGCCGGCCGCATCCTTCCCGAATACCGCGCCCTGCGTGGCCGCCTCTCCGGCTTCAAAGAGCTGGTGGAAACCCCCGCCCTGGCCGCCGAAGTCACCATCCAGCCCATCGATGCGCTGGACGTGGACGCTGCCATCATCTTCTCCGACATTCTGGTGGTGCCCGATGCCATGGGCCTGCCCTACGAAATGGTAGAAGCCCGCGGCCCGCTGTTTCCCAATGTCATCAAGTCGGCTGCCGACGTGGAGAAGCTCCGCATTCCTGACCCCGAGGAAGGCCTCGGCTACGTGCTCGAAGCCCTGCGAATCACCAAAAAAGCGTTGAATGGCCGCGTGCCCCTCATCGGCTTCGCCGGCGCTCCCTGGACTATTCTGGCCTACATGGTGGAAGGCCACGGCTCCAAAACCTTCTCGAAAGCCCGCGGCATGCTCTACCGCGAGCCTGCGCTAGCCCACCAGCTGCTAGCCAAAATCACGGCTACTACCATTGCTTACCTGAAGGCCCAGGTGGCCGCGGGTGCGCAGGTGGTGCAAGTGTTCGACTCCTGGGCCGGCATTTTGCCGCCTGACCACTACCGCGAGTTCTCGACGCGCTACATCACCGAAATCACCGAGGCCCTGGCCCCGTTGGTGCCCGTCACGGTGTTTGCCAAAGGCGCCTGGTGGGCCGTCGAAGATTTCGCCGCCACCTCCTGCCGCACCATCGGCCTCGACTGGAACCAGGACCCCGCTCAGGTGCGCCTGCAAGCCGGCAACAAAACCCTGCAAGGCAACCTCGACCCCTGCGCCCTCTACGGCACGCCCGAGCAGGTGAAAGCCGCTACCGAAACCATGCTTCGCAAGTTTGCCGGCGGCCCCCACATTGCCAACCTTGGCCACGGCGTGTACCCGGACACCAATCCGGACAACGTGCGCGTGTTTGTGGACACGGTGAAGGCCTGGCGCGGGTAATAATCGCGCCATTGCAGTGAGGGTTAACCCTTTATTATCGTGCTATTAGCTCTGAAGAAAAAGCTATTCGTACGGTCATGTTGAGCCGAACCGAAGGTCGCCGTAGGCAAGCATCTCTCTTGGGGTAGTAACCCAATCGTCTGTCATGCTGAGGCACGAAGCAAGCACCTTATCCCCGCGAGACGAATCGTTGAAGCGTGAGAAGATGCTTCGCAGGCTCAGCATGACAGACGTTTAATAACGAAGCGAGCGAGAGGCTTGCCTACGGCGACCTTCGGTTCGGCTCCGCTCAGCATTACCGTACGTATGCTTATCCTGTCTCCTTTAAGGCGATTGGTACCCCTATTTGCGCCTGAAACAACAATCATTATGGCTTCTTCATTCGGCTCTACCTTTTACATCACGCTGGCTCTGCTACTGGGCCTTCTGTTTTTCATGTGGCGCTGGTTCCTGAAGAAACCGGAACGCACGGGCATGGAAACCTTTATGGTGGTCCTAATTTCCCTTGGCAGCCTGTCGCCGGTGCTTTTCCTGGCGTATCTGCTGCTTTTCCGCAGCTAGTTTCGGGCTCCTTATCCAACCACCTCCCCTTTCCACTCATGGACGTTAAAGACAGCAACGGAACTCTGCTCGCTGAAGGCGACTCGGTCACCCTCATCAAAGACCTTAAAGTCAAAGGCTCCTCCCTCATCTTGAAGCGCGGCACGATGGTCAAAAACATCCGCCTAACCAACAGCGCAGGCGAGATTGAGGGCCGCGCCGGAGGCAGCACGATGGTGCTCAAAACTGAATTCCTGAAGAAGGCTTAAGCTCCAAGCAGCTCCTGAAACGCAAGTCGGCCCCGGATATACTTACGGGGCCGTCTTTCTTTAGACGCAATGTGGTTTTGACTACAATTCTGCGTCAATTGCTTCCTGAAGCAGCAGCTGCTTCTCTACCGGCACCACGCCCACCTGCTCGCAAACCAGCCCGCCGCCCAAGTTGGCTAGGGCGGCCGTGAAAGCCGGCGGGCAGTCTAGCGCCACGCACAGCGCCGCGATGCTAATCACAGTATCCCCGGCTCCGGATACATCAGAAATCTTGCGCAAATGGGCCGGCAAATAAGTCTTTTGTCCATCACGCTGAGCAAAAACCCCATACTCTGAGAGCGTGACTAGTACCGTTTCAGGCTCAAGCACTTCGCGCAGGCGCGTCACGGCAGCCTCAAAGCCGGGGCGGTCCGAGTCGGGGTCACCGAATTCGAGCTTGAGTCCTTCGCGCAGCTCCTTCAGGTTGGGCTTGAAGAGGGTGCAATGGCGGTAAGCCAGGAAATTCTTCTTCTTGGGGTCCACCACCGTGGGAATGCCGCGCCGGCGGGCCCGCGCAATGCACTCGGTGATGATTGCCTCGTTGAGCACACCCTTGTCGTAGTCCTCGAATACGACCACGTCGGCGCGGGCCAAGAGGTCGTCGTAAGCGGCCAGTAGCTCCGCCCCTTCCGACGCAGATATGTCGGTTTCTACCTCGGAATCGATGCGCAGTAGCTGCTGGCCGTGAGCAATAATGCGCTGCTTAACGGTGGTGGGCCGATACGCGCTGCGAATAATGCCATCCGACGACAGGTGCCGCTCGTGCAGCAATTGCAGCAGCTGGTCGCCGCCGGTGTCGGTGCCGATTACGGCGCAGAGTAGCGGCGTGGCGCCCAGGGCCTGCACATTCAGAGCCACGTTGGCGGCACCGCCGAGGCGCTGCTCGGTGCGGGCCACATGCACAATGGGCACCGGCGCCTCCGGCGAAAGCCGCGTGGAACGGCCCCATACGTAGGCATCGACCATCACATCGCCGATGATTAGGACGCGCAGGTTGTTAAAATTATCAAAAAGGGTATGCAGGGAATCAACAGACATTTTGCAAATGTAGGAACGCGGCTTGGCGTGCGGGTTTTTAGAGCTTAGCCAGGCTCTCCTTCACCCGCCGGAATGCCTCCACGAGTTTCTCATCGGCTGCTGCGGTGCTGAAGCGGATGCAGTCGGGCGCGCCAAATGCTTCGCCCGATACCGCCGACACCAAGGCATCGTTCAGTAGGTACATGGCTAAATCGGTCGCGTTGTTGATGGTGCTGCCACCGGGGGCGGTGCGACCGAAAAAGGCCGATACTTCCGGGAAGATGTAAAAAGCGCCGCTTGGGATAGGCGTTTTCAGCCCGGGAATGTCCTTCACAATGTCCAGCACCAGGTCGCGGCGGCGGCGGTAAGCGGCCACCATCTCATCGGCCGAGGCACGGCCACCGTTCAGGGCGGCAACCCCGGCGCGTTGGGCGATGGAGCAGGTGCCCGAGGTAATCTGGCTCTGCATCTTGTCACAGGCGGAGGCAATGTCCGGGCGCGCGGCCAGGTAGCCGAGGCGCCAGCCCGTCATGGCGTAGCCTTTCGAGAAGCCGTTCACGGTAATCACCCGGTCTTTCACCTCCGGAAACTGGGCCAGGCTCACGTGCTCGCCCACGAAGTTGATGTACTCGTAAATCTCATCGGCCAAGGCGTACACGTGGGGGTGGCGGGCCAAAACGGCAGCAATGGCGCCCAGCTCCTCGCGGCTAAACACCGACCCCGTCGGGTTGCAGGGCGACGAATACATGACGAGCTTGGTGCGCTCCGTGATGGCCGCCTCGAGCTGCTCGGCCGTCACTTTGTAGTCGTTTTCGAGGGTGCCCACCAGCGGAACAGTGGTGCCCTCGGCCAGCTTCACCATCTCCTCGTAGCTCACCCAATAGGGCGAAAACACGATAACCTCATCCCCCGGATTTACGAGGCTGAGCACGGCATTAGCCAGCGACTGCTTGGCGCCGGTGCTCACCACAATCTGGGTGGGCAGGTATTCCAGCTGGTTGTCGCGCTTAAACTTGTCGCAAATGGCCTGGCGCAGCTCCGGAATACCGGGCACGGGCGTGTAGAAGGTGTAGCCGTCGTCCAAGGCTTTTTTGGCGGCGTCCTTGATGTACTGCGGCGTCTGAAAATCAGGCTCGCCGAAGCTGAGGTTAATAACATCGAAGCCCTTGGCAATGAGCTCGCGGCATTTTTTGGCCATGGCGATGGTCGCCGATTCATTCATTGCCTGCACGCGGTCGGAGAGCGGCGAAGTGGTCGCGAGGGTAGCGGTATTGGACATGAGGAGCGGGAGGGGGAATGAGGGTACAAAGTTACGCCGGCCTGCGGACGAAGATGGAATTACCCCAAGCGCCGCCAGCAGCGCCAGAGCACGCTCAGGTCCATGCTGGGTTCGTAATCCTTGGCGTAAAGTAGCTCCAATCGGCGCAATGTGACTTCGGTGAGCGGCGTGCCCGACACGGCGGCATCGGCGGGCGACAGCACCGCGGGCACCGCCCGGGCCGACCCCGCCATGTGGCGCAGCCCGACCCACGTGCGGCTCCCGACCAGTACAGAAAAGCAGTTTTTCAGAAACCCAGCCTTAGTAGGCTGAAACCAAATCAGCAACGGCGCCAGCACCAGCAGGCCCACACTGGTCAGCACATCGAGCAGGCGCTTGGCGCGGGCCTGCCGGGGTTGGTACAGGTTCAGGGCAATGTCGAGGGTGTAGTAGTCGCCGGGCCGGTCTTTGCTGCTGCTGCCGATGATGTACTGGCTGTCTTCGGGCAGGATTTTGTAGGCCACCCGCGGTTCGGCGGGCAAGCTGAGCATGAGGGCGATGATTTGGCTCGCCGGCAGGTCTTTGCCGCAGAAAATCAGCTCATCCAAAGCATACAGGCGGATAATATCGGCCAACTGGCGCAGCTCGCCCAGCGGCTCTTCGAGCGGTTCGGCAGCGGCGTAGCCGAAGGGAGAGGCGTACGCCATTTCCACGGCAACGGCTTTGGGTGCCATGCTCACGTAGCCGATTACGCGGGCCTTCACCCCGGCCGCTTCCAGCAGGTGGCGCACGCGGCGGCTTTCGGGCCCCGAGCCCACAATGGCAATGTTCTTTTGGCGGCGCTCGCTCAGGCGCAGGTCGCGGTACTTCATGAAGTGGGCCAGCAGCTGCCGCCCCACCACGGCCGCCACGGCCCAGGCGCTACCCAATATTATCAGGGCCTTGGAAAAGCGCCAGGCATCGAGAAAGTTAGACGCGGCCGAAATCAGGAGCGTTCCCACAAAAATACCCCGCACCACCCGGGACGTTTTCACGGGCGGGTCGTAGGCGCCACTCAGGTAGGCCGACGTCAGCCAGACGAGAATGTAGGCGGGCACGGCCACGGCCATGTATTGCGGCGGGTAGTCGCCGGGCACAAACTTGTGGTTGTTCTCCCAGTACGATTTCAGGAAATACATGCCCACCCAAATCAGGGTGGCGTCGAGCAGCAGCGGGGCCACCCGCACCGCCAGGCGCTCGAGCAAAGCCGCGCCGGCCCGCAGCCAGATTGCCGCGTTTATGAGCAGCGAAAACAGCCCGGCCCGGCCCGGCGCGAAGTGCTTCCGGGCGAAAACCACCATGGCCCGGTAGAACACAAACACAAAATTTACGCTGGTGCGCTTCGTGCTTTCGCCCTTGTAATGAATGATGCGGGTGCCGGGGTAGTAGTAGTTTTTCCAGCCGCCCCGGGTGAGGCGGTACGAGAGGTCGATGTCCTCGCCGTACATGAAATAGTCTTCGTCGAGCAGGCCAACCTGGTCGAGCGCTTCCTTGCGCAGCAGCATAAAAGCGCCGCTGAGCACCTCTACTTCGTGGGTTTCTTCGGGGCTGAGGTAGCCGAGGTGGTAGCGGCCAAAGGTGCGCGACTTGGGCATGAGTTTCGCCAAGCCAAACATCTTGTAGAAGGCCACCGCGGGTGTGGGCAGGGCCCGCTTGCTCTCGGGCAGAAACTGGCCCTGGCCGTCGAGCATTTTCACACCCAGCCCCCCGCAGTTGGGGTGCGCGTCCATAAACTCGCAGCAGGCCCGGAAGGTGTCTTCCTCCACCACCGTGTCGGGGTTCAGCAGGAGCTGATACTCGCCGGTGGCGCGCCGCAGGGCTTGGTTGTTGGCCTTGGAGAAACCCGGATTGTCGCGGTTGGCAATCAGGACCACTTCCGGAAACCGTTCTTTCACCATGGCCACCGAGCCATCTACCGAGTTGTTGTCGACCACAAACACCTCCACCGGCTGGCCGAGCTTTTCTACCGCCCGCCGAACGGATAGCAGCGCCTGCTCCAGAAAATAGCAGACGTTATAGTTGACAATAACGACGGAGAGCTTCACCACAGTGACGAAATTAAGACCTTGCCCGCCATTGCGTGGCGACATGGTTATACATTTAAGCAATCCAACACCGAAGACATAAAAAGCGACAAGCCCATGGCCACTGTAGCAGTGCCATGGGCTTGTATTACTAATAGGTTAAGTCTGATTAAGCGTAACTAGATTGGGCTTTTCTCCCGCCCTACCGCGCCTGGCGCAGGCGCTCAACAATGCTGCGGCCCAGCGTGATTTCGTCGGCGTATTCCAGTTCGCCGCCCATGGGAATGCCGCGGGCAATGGTGCTGATGTGCACGTTGGGCAGGTCGCGCAGACGGCGCGACAGGTAAAAGGCCGTCGTGTCGCCCTCCATGGTGGGGCTGATGGCAAGAATTACCTCGCGGATTTCCGAGTCTTCAATGCTGGCGCGCTCCACCAAGGAGTCGATGTGCAAATCAGAAGGCCCTACGCCTTCAATGGGGGAGATAACGCCGCCCAGCACGTGGTACACGCCTTTGTACTGGCCCGTATTCTCAATGGCAATAACGTCGCGCACATCCGATACCACGCACACCAGGCTGTGGTCGCGCAGCTTGTTGGCACAGATGCCGCACTCCTCGGCGTCGGAAATGCTGTGGCAGGTGCGGCAATAAGTGATTTCAAACCGCATTTTGGCCAACGCTTCGGCCAGGGAGGCGGTGGTGTCCATCTCGGCTTTGAGCAGGTGCAGGGCCAGGCGCAACGCCGTCTTGCGCCCAATGCCGGGCAGGCGAGACAACTCGCCCACTGCGTTTTCAATCAGTTTAGAAGGAAATTCCATTCAGTATCAGCTATTGGCTTATAGCTGTTGGCTGTTGGCTCTGGGAACTGCCGCTGGAGGTCAACCAATAAATGACCGAAAAGCAAACAGCCAATAGCTACGAGCTAACAGCTTATTTAAACGACATCGGCCGAAATGCCGCGGTCGTGGATGGCGGTGCAAAGCGGCTCCAATTCCTCGTAAGTGCCAATTTTAACCGCGCACTGCCCTTTGTAGTGGATGAGCAGCGTGCATTGCTCGGCCTGCTCGGGCTGGTGGCCACACACGTCAATCAGGGTTTTGATGACGTGGTCGAAGGTATTGACCTCGTCGTTGTACACAACGAGGTTGCGTAGCTCGACTTCTTCTTCGAGCAGCAATACCTCCTCATCGTAATCAATTTGCGGGCGAGTGTTCATAAGGCAAATTTACGCAGGAAAGCCCGCGTGGGGCAGCTGATAATAACTGAAATTGTAGTCAAATCGTTTCCTTGCGTTTGGGCGATTTTAGCAGGTTATCGGAACAGTGAGCTCATGCCTAGCCGATGCATTTCAGGGAACGAAATAGTTCGGTAGCAAGCTGGCTCGTTGACGCACGCTGTAGTTTTCAGTCCCCATAACAACTATTACCCTTTGCTTTCGAATAACCCAAGCTGTTACGCGTTTCCATTAGCTCCCGTCACTAAATGCCCGTCCCCTCCCCCGATTTTAAAAAAGCCCTCAAGCGTTTGTCCGAAGCCGAGAAGGAAGCGCTGCTCCTGCGGGCCGTGCGCCGCGACGCCGAGCTCTACGAAACCTACCGCTACGAGCTGGTGGCCGACGTGACGCTCGCCCAAATCCAGGAAGAGGCCGCCGACCGCATCCACGAGCTGTTCAACCTAGCAGTATCGGGCCGCCTGCTCAATCGCAGCCTGGTAAAAGCCCTGCGGGCCAGCGTGCAAGAGGCCGCCCGGGCCCGCCGCATCACCAAAAACAAGCAATTGGAAGTCGACTTGCTGCTTTACGTTCTCCGGCAGTGCACCGACAACTATTCCGGGCAGTTCGACAGCGTGTACGACGGCTTTTTCAATGCCACGGCCCGGCTGGCAGCGCGGTTGCCGGCCTTGGTACTCAAACACCTGCACGAAGACCTGTGGGTCGAATACAAACCCGAGCTCGATGAGCTGCTTGAGGCCTTGCACGCGCGCAGCAAGAGCCGCCACCTCAAGTTCGAGCTGCCCAGAACCTTCACTGTTCCGGAATAAAAAAAGCCCGCCATAACTGGCGGGCTTTTTCGGCTACTGGTATTCCAGGCCACAACATCCGGCAAAGCGGACGGTGCCGAAATTACGAATTCTTGGCGATGACGTTGAAAGTCAGGTCGAAGGTGTCGTTGATGGCTTTGTCGCCGAGGCTGTCGAAGAACGACTTCGAGCCGTACTTCAGGCCAAACTTGGTGCGGTCGATGGTCACTTTGCCCGTGGCGGCGGCCACACCTTGCTTTACGCCCACTTTGGCGGGGAAGCTGATGCGCTGCGTCACGCCCTTGATGGTCATGTCGCCGGTGATGGTGGCGTTGTCAGCATCCTTGGCGGCACCTTTGATGGGGGCCACGCTCACAATTTTGAAGGTCGAGGTTGGGTTTTTCTCTACGCCAAAGAAATCTTCGCTGGTCATGTGACCCACAAATTTGCCGTGGCTCTCGGTATCGGTGATGTCGGTGGCCTTCATGCTCTTCATGTCCACAATCACGGTGCCACCCACTACGGCGTTGCCTTTCACCAGCAGTTGGCCTTCGGTGAAGTTCATGGTGCCGTTGTGGCCGTGAGTTACGGCTTTGCCTTCCCAGCCCAGGGTGCTCAGCTGCGGCTGAACCTTGTAGGCCGCCGAGTTGGCAGCCATTTTCTCGCTGTTCATTTTTTGCGCCGAAGCAACAGGAGCAGCACCAAGTATGGCAACTGCGAACAGGGCGGGCAACAGGATTTTTTTCATCTGAAAAAGAAATTTAAAAAAGGGAGTTGTTAAAAAAGAAGGCAGCGGATGGGCCGCAAGGGAAAAACGTGTTGGGCGGATGAAGGCATCCGGAAGTGAAAAACCGATTACTCCACCGACCTGATTTTGTCGAGCAGGGTGTTAAGTTGGTGCAATTCGGTGGCGTTGAGCTGAGTGACTCCACTGCTTTGCGTAACGCCGGCTTCCTCAATGCGCTCAAGCAGGTCGAGGCCGGCTTTGGTGATGCGAATGTCGACGGCGCGGCGGTTGGCGGGGCAAACGGTGCGCGTCACTAACTTCTTCTCTTCCAGGCGGTCTACTATACGGGAAGCATTGCTCGTTTTGTCCAGCATCCGCTCAATGAGCAGGGCTACGGTAGCGGGCAAGGGGTGCTGGCCGCGCAAAATGCGCAGGATGTTAAACTGCGGTAAAGTCAAGCCAAACGTCTTGAACGCCGCGGCCTGACGGAGTTGGAGCCAGCCCGCGGTGTACACCAGGTTTATGTAAGCTTTCTGGTGCTCGTCTTTGAAAATGGGCTGCTTGATTTCGTCTTCGATGCGCATGGGATGATGTGGAATCGGATGCAAATTTATGTACATACATTTAATGTTGCAACATTGTTCCCGTTTATTTTGAATTAAATTATTGTTGCCTGAGCGGTAGCTCATCAAATTAGCTAAAAACCCGTATTCTCGCAGATTCATTCTCCATTTCCCCGCTATATGAAACGCATTCTCTTTGGGTTGCTCGCCGTTGCTTGCCTGGCTACCGCCCCTCGCCCCGTAGCGGCCCAGGACGGGGGCTTCCCCGTGAAGACCACCGCCCGCACACAGTTCGTGTTCAAGGACGGCGAAGTAGTGCGCCGCGAAGGCAGCCAGATTACTCCCCTGACCCAAAACGTGAAGCTAGCTGGCGGCGTCAAAATCAACTACAAGAGCGGCATCGTGGAAATGCCCGCCGATAAAGTCCATCCCAAGGGCAAAAAGCTAACCCTGCGCGAAGGCGACTACGTGCGGGCCGATGGCGGGGTGGTATTTGCCACGCCCGGCAGCGCAGCAGCAGCGCGGGGCGAGGCACCCAACGGGCCCAGCGGCAAGTTCAACACCTATGTAGAGCGGGGCACGACGTTCGTTGACCCGGCCGTACAAATGAACTTCCTTAACAAGAAAGTGGAGCTGCTGACGCAAAAAGTCAACCTCCTCAGCCAAGGCCGCACCGACATGCCCGACACCAAGGACATCGACGCTCAACTGGCCCAGCTTGATGCGCAAATGAAAGCGCCGAAATAAAGCTCTCTGCAAAAACGACTCCTGAGCAACGTTATAACGCTCAATCAAAAAGCCAAACCCCAGCATGGAGGTTTGGCTTTTTTTATGTTATAAACCCCGTTATCCGGCTTTTTCCTCCCGCAGGCAAAGCTGCCCTGCCTCCTCCCCTACCACCCCAAACGGCTCGTCCTTCACAATCAGAAAGCCGTCGAGGTCGTGCACATCCGCCAGCGCGCTGATGTGGAGCGCCGCGGCAATGCCCACGCTGGTTTCCACCATGCAGCCGAGCATGGGCGTGAGGCCGTGGGCCCGCGTTTGCCGCAGCAAGTCGATGCCGCGCCGAAAGCCGCCGGCTTTCATCAGCTTCACGTTCACGCCGTGAAACTGCTGCGCGATGGCTGCAAAATCGGCGGTATCCGTCACCGACTCATCGGCCAGAAGCGGCACCGAGCTGCGCGGGCGCAGGTAGCGGTAGTCATCGGCCAGGGCCGCGGGCAAGGGCTGCTCCAGAAAGCGCAGCCGCAGGCCGGGCAGCGTCGCCGCCTGTTCTAGAAACTGCAGTACAGCGTCGGCATCGGGCCAGGCCTCGTTGCCGTCTACCAGCAAAGCGTGGTTGGGCAGGGCCCGGGCTACTTCGGCCAGCAAGCCGAGGCCCGCGGCTTGATTTACCTTGATTTTAAGAACCTCAAACCGTGCCGCGTTCTGCTGGCGAAGGAAGCCGGCTACTTCCTCTGGCTCCATAATGGGCAGCGAAAACGCAGTGGGCACGCGGCGGGCCGGTGCTGGCACGCCCAGCCACTGCCACACCGGCTGCCCGGCGCAGGCCGCCAGCCATTGCACCAGGGCGGCCTCCAGGCCAAAGCGCAGGGCGTGGGCGGTGGGCTGCTCTGCCAGTAGAGCATCCAGCGCTGCCAGCGAGGTTACTTCGGCCAAGCCACTGGCCTGCAAGGCGGCAAACTGTTGCGTCAGTAGCTCCGGCGATTCGCCGTACCGCACGTTGGGGGCGGCCTCGCCTATGCCTTGTTGGCCCTGGCCGGCTATGCGCAGCAGCAGGTTGGTTTTGGTGGCGCTGGCGTTGCGGGCTATTTTCCAGACGTAGTTGAGGTGCAGCTGCTGGGCAGTCAGGGTCCAGATGGGCATAAGGGGAAAGCAAGGGCGGGCGCCGAAGATGCAGCCAAAAGTTTGGACAACCCGTGCCGTGGCCCTGTGGGCCGCCTTGGGCAGGCCGTACAATGGTCCTAAACGGTCCGAAGAGCTACTCATTGTGGCGTTTTTCGGGAGCCGGGCAACCTGCAATAAGGGCCGCACAGGTTTGCTGGCGGAAGAATGCCGTTCTTTATGCCCTCATTCCATTCCCTCGGCCTTTTTAGTTGCATGACGAAATCTCGTTTATTCCTCGTTGCGGTTGTCTTAGTAGCGATTGGCATCCTACTCACTGTCCTGACAGCCAATAATATACTGGCATTTCCCGCGGCGGTTCCCGTAGCAGCACGCTGGGTGGCACTGGTCGCGTTGGCCGCTGCGGTGGCCCCCCGCCGCTCCCTCACCCTCTGGATTGTGTACAGCATGCTCGTCGGCATCGAGCTTGGGCACGATGCCCCGAATGTTGCCATGAACTTCAAGGTGCTGAGCGACGCTTTCCTGCGCTTGGTCAAAACCATCATCGCCCCGCTTGTATTTGCTACGCTGGTGGTGGGCATTGCTGGCCACGCCAACCTGAAACAGGTGGGCCGCATGGGTCTCAAAGCACTTATTTACTTCGAGATAGTCACCACCTTTGCCTTGTTCATTGGCTTGGCGGCCATCAACCTCACCAAGGCCGGCGTGGGCATCAGCCAGGCCGGCGTGAAGGAAGAAGAGCTGGCCGCAGTGGCCCCGCAGTCGGCGGCCGACATCATCCTGCACATCTTCCCCGAAAACATCGCCAAGTCGGTGGCGGAAGGCCAGGTGCTGCAGGTGGTAATTTTTGCCATCTTGTTCGCCATTGGCCTGGCCCTCACACCCGAGCGCCCCCGCCGCGTGATGCTGGAGTTCTGCGAAAGCCTCTCGGAAGTGATGTTCAAGTTCACCAACGTGGTGATGTTCTTTGCCCCCCTCGGGGTGGGCGGCGCCCTGGCCTACACGGTGGGCAAAATGGGCTTTGCGCCCTTGCTAAACGCCCTGCAGCTACTCCTGACCCTCTACGGGGCCCTCATTGCATTTGCCATTCTGATACTGCTGCCGGTGGCGTTAATAGCACGCATCCCGCTGCGCCGCTTTCTGGCAGCCGTGGCCGAGCCGGTGAGCATTGCCTTCGCCACCACCTCGTCGGAAGCAGCTTTGCCGCGCGCCATGGAAGCCATGGAGAGCATTGGCGTGCCGCGCCGCATTGTGGCCTTCGTGATGCCCACTGGCTACTCCTTCAACCTCGACGGCACCACGCTCTACCTTTCGCTGGCAGCCGTATTTGTGGCCCAGGCGGCCGGCGTGCCCTTCACTTTTGGCCAGCAGCTGCTCATGGTATTCACCCTCATGCTCACCAGCAAAGGCGTGGCCGGCGTGCCCCGCGCTTCGCTGGTTATTCTGCTTGCTACGGTGGCCTCGTTCAGCCTACCGGCCTGGCCCGTGTTTATCATCCTGGGCATTGATGCCCTCATGGACATGGCCCGCACCGCCGTGAACGTACTGGGCAACTGCCTGGCGTCGGCAGTAGTGGCCCGCTGGGAAGGCGAATTTATTGACGACTACCAGGGCCCCGACCCCACCGAGGTAGAAGCCCCCCAACAGCTGGCTGGCAGCGCCCATTAAGGCACAAACTGGGGCGAGGCTAATGACCTTGCCCCAGCCTTTCAGGCTTTTTTGTTGAACGTTAAAAAACCTACCTACCTCTACACGTAAAGGGTTTGAGCAAGCGAACCGCGCGCTTCCAAAACCGGACTTTTTAACCCCGCTTTAGCTCCCTAATTTTCGCCTCCCACAACGCAATATTCGGCGTCGGTGGGAGGCAATTTTTGTGCATTCACCGAAAAATAAACCTGCCTGCCCGCTGCCTTGGCTAACTTAGCTCTTCATTTCCGAGCACTGTTAGCTAATTAGCAACATTCAGGTTTTTCATTTACTTTTTCCTCATTATTATTAACTTACATCTATGAAATTTACTCGTCAACTCGCCATATTGGCTCTTGCCCCGGCTCTGCTGGTGGCTCCGGCTTGCGTGTCGGTAAAGTCCATGATGAAAGGCACTCCTTCGGCCGCCATTGCAAACCGCCTGCCGGCTCTGGAGATTCTAGCCGACCAAGGCCCGCTCGCCATGAACGACGGCGCCCTGCCCGAAGACCCCCTCAAGCTGTTCCAGCAGGAGTGCCAGACCAACCTAACCGAGCCAACCGACACGGCAACGTTTGGCTACGCCAAGCTTGTGGTTAAGAAGGTGCGCACCCTGCGCACGGGCCGCGGCCTGCAAGGCGTGCAGGTGCTCACTTTTCTCTTGCCAGCCGTATTTGGCATCCCACTGGAATGGTACAAAACCAGCCTGCAGGCCGAAGTGCAGGTGAGCGACGCAAACGGAAACCTGCTGGGCTCCTATGTGGGCAACGGCACTTCGGCCGTGAAAGTGGCCATGTATCACGGATACTCGCAAACCACGGCCCCGCGCCTGGCCGACATCATCGCTCTGCGCGGCGCCATGGCCCAAATTCGGCCCCAGCTCGATACGGCCACGGCCCGTCTGCGCCCCCTGCTGATGGCAGGCGGCACGGTTGAGAACCCGACGTTGCCTTCGTCGTCGGTGGTGACGGGTAGCCGCTAAACCGCGCCGGTGCCTCTGGTGCTACCCCCTAATAACAATGAGTGGCCCGTAGCGCCCTGCCTTGCCCCGGTAAGGTGGGTGCTACGGGCCTTACCTTTGCCCGCGCTATGGCCTACTTTCTCTCTTTCCGTTTCCCAACCCTTCTCTGCCTGAGCCTGGCTTGGTTGCTGAGCGGCTGCTGCGCCAACGAGGTGTGTCCCCCCTGCCAGGACGACGAAGCCGATGCTGTTAACATCAGCTTTTCGCAAGCTTTCAGCACTGCTGAACTCGACACCATCATCATCACGCGGGCGCCGAAGCGCTTTTCGGCGACTAACAAGCCGGAATCGGTGACGCTGATTCGGACTGCGGCACGGGCCCGCGACAACATTCAGCTGAACAACACCACGCCATTTGGTCAGATTGGTACCAGCAAGCTCAACGCATATCGCTACGAGGTACAATACCTCGTACAGAGGCCGCGCAGCAAGCCTGTGCCCACCACCGCACTGCTCATCGATAGCGTGCAGCTTGACGGCAGCTTTGAAGGCAAAAAATGCTGCACCTGCTACACCAATAACCAGAAAACAGCTTTTACCAAATACGCCTCCCGAAACGGCACTGCGCTCGACAGCGTGGCCGTCATCGACTTAAAGCAACGGCCTACCATCGAGGTTGTTAAATAGCCGGGTGGCCAGCCATCCTCGTATAGTGCTTGCCGGGCTGCAACGACTGGCCGGAAATTTGTGTTTTTCGCTTATATGCCTGCCGAACCTATATCTCCAGTGGCTGCTCCGGTGCCTGCGCCCCGCAAAACCGCCCCTGTTTCGCATTTTCCGTTCCGCTCCACGCTCAGCCTGGAGCCGCTGATTTCGTATTGGCAGGAGCGGGAGCGGGACAGCAACGCGGGCGTGGCGCTGCTGGCCCGCGCCATTGGCGCGCAAGTAGCGGAAGCGGATTGGTGCCGAGGCCCGCTCACCGACCACACGGTGCTCGACTGCAACTGCGACCTGATTGAAACCCTGATGCTTGCGGTGTTCCCGCCGGCGGCGTCCTCAGCCGACATTACCGGGGTAATTGGGCCGTTTCAGCGGCGCAGCTTCTACTCCACCCGTCTCTTTGAGGAGGTGATGCTGCACAAGGACCGCACCATCAAGCAGCCGCTGAACATCGACATGGAGGCGATGGAAAAGCAGATGGGGCTGATGGCCTACCACCTGATTCTGCACCGCGTGTACGGGGCCCAGCTGCCCCCGCTGGGCACTATCATCTTCACGGTGCCGGACTATCAGATTGGTCTTTACCGGCACTATGGCATCGACTTCAACTCGGATTTTGTGACGGTGAAGCTGGTGGGCGAGCCGCCCGTGCTCACCCCCGAGCAGATGGACACGCTGGTTCACAACCGCCACCGTGTGGAGCTGTGGCAGGAGCTGCTGCCGTCCGAACACTTCGAGCTGGAAGGTTTCAACATCATTCAGCTGATGGACGTGACCGAGCAGGAAATCCTGTCGGAGCTTAAGTACGACCTGCTGGAGCGCGACGTGCTGCAGACGCCCGCCCGCTTCGAGCAGATTCAGGAGAAGCTGCGGGTGCTGTTTGCCGAGCCGGCCCTGCAGTTGGGCATCGCCGCCTACGACGAGAAAAAACGGGCTTTTGTGGACTTTGGCCGCAAAATCAACCACAGCTTCCTCACCAAACAAGTACAGCACCAGTCGGCCGACAGCAGCTTTCGGCAGATTTACGACCGACTGCTGCATGAGCGGGAGCCCCTGGTGCTGAAGAACGTGGCTACCGCCGACATTCCCGAAGACCTGCGCCGCCAGATAATGGGGCTGGGGATTAACTCAGCTATTTTGGCCCTGCTGCCCTACGGCAACGACACGGTGGGCCTGCTAGAGCTGGGCACGCCCAAAGCAGGCAGCCTCGACGAGTTTGAGCTGGACAAAGTAGCGCAGTTTCTGCCCCTGTTTGCGGTGGCCGTGAAACGCAATGCCGAAGACCTGCAAACCCGAGTTCACGCCATTGTTCGGGAGAAATTTACCGCCATTCACCCCACCATGGAATGGCGCTTCATGGACGCGGCCCGCAACCTGCTCACGCAGCTCGACTCCGGCAACCGCACGGCCGAGATGGAGGCCATCGTGTTCGAGGACGTGTACCCGCTGCACGGCTCCTGCGATATTCGCGGCAGCAGCACGGCCCGCAACGAAGCCATTCAGCAAGACCTGATTGAGCACCTCACCCTGGCCAACAAGGTGCTCAAAAAAGCATCGGAATACCAGCATCTACCCATTCTCGACGAGCTCAAGTTCTACGTGACCAAGAACTTGCGGCGGCTGAAAGACGGCATCCTGTCGGGCGATGAGGCCAATATCTACGACTCGTTAAGCAGGGAAATCGAGCCGCTGTTTGAATACCTCGCTACCCACACGCCCGAGATGCGGCCGGTTATCACCAAGTATTGGGACGGCATCGACCCCAAGCTCGGAATCCTTTACAAGCGCCGCAAAGACTTCGAAATCAGCGTAACGATGCTGAACGAAGCCGTGGGCGACTACTTGGACGAAGAGGAAGAAAAGGCCCAGCAGATGTTCCCGCACTACTTCCAGCGCTACAAAACCGACGGCGTGGAATACAACATCTACGTGGGCGCGGCGCTGGTCGAAAACAAGCCCTTTGACCTGGTGTTTCTCAAAAACCTGCGTTTGTGGCAGCTGCTGACCATGGTGGAGATTACGCGTCGCACCGCCGCGCTGAAGGAAACCCTACCGGTTCCCCTCGAAACCACGCAGCTCATTTTGATTCATGGGCAGTCGCTGAGCATCCGCTTCCGGCAAGACGAGCGCCAGTTCGACGTAGACGGCGCCTATAACATTCGCTACGAAATCATTAAGAAGCGTATCGACAAGGCCACCGTGCTGGGCACCGACGAGCGGCTGACGCAGCCCGGCACCATTTCCCTGGTGTATGCCCAAAGCCGGGAGGCCGTGGAGTACTACGAATACATCGATTATTTGCAGGACCGGGGCCTGCTGGAACCCGAGGTAGAAGAGCTGGAACTAGGCGAGCTGCAGGGCGTGAAGGGCTTGCTGGCTCTGCGGGTGCAGGTGAAGCTTTAGCTTGTAGCGAAGTAAATCAGTAGGTAGGCTGGTAATCCCGAGCAAACCTGTGTGCCGCACCACGAGCGAGCTTTGCTTTAGTCGCCTAGTATCTCCTTCTCCTCTTTCCAGAAAAGCTTGATGCCCAGCCGGCAGGCCACTAACCAGGCAGCCCCGCCCGCGAAGCCAGCCAGTACGTCGGTGGCGTAGTGGGCGTGCAAATAAACCCGCGTGAGGCCAATCAGCAGCACCCAGATTAGTAGCGGCGCCACCCAACCCGGCCGGTTGAAGTGCCGAGCCAGAAACCAGGCCAGGCAGCCGTAGAACGTCATGCCCAGCATGGCGTGGCCGCTGGGGAAGCTCAGACCAAGGGTTTGGAGCAGGGCGTTGCTGGGTCGGGGGCGCCCGAAGTACGTCTTGAGTAGCTGGTTGAGGATGATGCCGCCCAGCATGGCCAACACCAGCTCCATGGCCTCGCGCCGGTAGCCCGCCCGGCGCAGCAGCAGTGGGGTAATGATGCCCGCGGGCAACAGAAACGGCAGCGCCGCAAAAAAAGTAACGAAGCGCACGGGCCCCGTCATCCAGGGGTGGGCTTGCCGCAGGTCGTCCATGAGGCCGCCGGCCCAGTCGTCAAGCGCCAGCGAATTATTAACAAATACAACCCGAGTGAGGTAGAAAAAAACGGCAAACGCGGCCACAAAGAGCACTACTCCCAGCACAATTTCGACGGTGAGCAGGCCAGCCAGTGCCAGCAAACGGGAAGTAAAACGGTTCATAGGCACGCTGGCAAGCGAGATGCTTCGGCAAGCCATTAATGGCTATGTGCCGAGAGAGGCTCTTGGTACGCAATAACGAAAAAAGCCAGCCCTCTTGGGCTGGCTTTTTAAAAACGTGCGCTCGGGGAGACTCGAACTCCCACACCTTGCGGAACTGCCGCCTGAAGACAGCGCGTCTACCAATTTCGCCACAAGCGCATGCAGTGGGCAAAAAGCCGCTCTCCCCGTTAGGAAGTGCGGCCTTTTGATGGTGCAAAGATACAGCGCCAATTTGCAGCTGCGCAACACCCGCGCCGTTTTTTTCGCTGTTTTGCGGGCCCAGGCGGCACCGCCAATTGTTTTTCAGTTACTTGCCACGCTATTTATTTTCTGTATTCGCTGCATTTTGGTATGCCCGACCCCGTTGCGCGCCCTTCCTCCCCCTCAGTGGGCCCTAACGCCCCCACTGGTTTCGACCGGGTGGCGTGGTGCTACGATTTTTTGGCCGGCGCCGTGTTTGGGCCTTCACTGAAGAAAGTGCAAGAGGCCGCGCTGGCCGGCCTGCCAGCCGGAGCTCCGCGGGTGCTCATCCTGGGCGGCGGCACGGGCTGGGTGCTGGCCGAAGTGTTACGGAGCCGGCCCGGGGCCATGGTGCTTTACCTGGAGGCGTCCCCCAACATGCTAGCCCGGGCCCGGGCCTTGCTGAGCCGCGATTTTCCAGCTGCCACAGCGCAAGTCGAGTTCAGGCACGGGACCCAAGAGGCGCTCGGCTCTGATGAAATATTTGACGCTGTCATCACCTTTTTTGTGCTTGATTGCATTGCCGCCGATGAAATAGGCCCGGCACTGGCGCAGCTACGAGCGGCGCTACGGCCGGGAGGAACGTGGCTACTGGCTGATTTTCGACCCGCCCAAAGTGGGTGGCGCTGGGTATTGCTTCGGATGATGTACACGTTTTTTCGGCTTACCACGGGCCTGCAGGCGAAGGAGCTGCCCGCGCTGCATCCGGCGTTGGCACGGCTGGGGATGCGCGTGAACAAGAGCAGTACTTTTTTTGGCGGCGCCATGGAAGCCGCAGTGCTGGTTGACGGGGTTGCTGCTTAATTCCTTGCTCTGCTGTTGTCTACTAAGCTGGGCTGGGCTTGGTTAATTGTAGCTTATTGCTCGCTAAAACGCCATCTTCTGTTGCAAATCGTACGCACCTTTGCAGAATAAGCGCTTGGCGCCGATGGTGAGTCCCGGCTTTGCTACCCCTATTCTATGAATCAATTCGTTACCGCTGGTTTTTTATTAATTGTTGCGTTGGGAGGAAACCCGGTGTGGGGGCAAGCCCGTGCTGATGCCGGGCCGGCCGTTCGCTACGCCCTGTCTTTCCCCAATGCAGTCCACCACGAGGCCCGGGTGACGGTCACGTTCGCGGGGCTGCCCCAAGGGCCGCTTCGGGTGCGCATGGCGCGCAGCTCGCCCGGGCGCTACGCCCTGCACGAGTTTTCCAAAAACGTGTACTACGTGGTGGCCACCGATGGCCGCAACCAACGCCTGCCCCTCAACCGACCCGACCAATACGGCTGGGACGTGACCCCGGGCGCCGATGGCACCGTGGTGTTCAGCTACACGCTTTACGCCGACCGCACGGATGGCACCTATTCGGGCATCGACGAGCAGCATGCCCACCTCAACATTCCGGCCACGCTCTGCTACGCTACTGGCCTGGAAAGCCGGCCGGCCGAGGTAAAATTTGACCTCCCTGCTACCTGGAAAGTGGCCACGCAGCTGCGCCCGGGAGCCGAGCCGAATACCTTCACGGCCCCAAACATGCAATACCTGATGGACAGCCCGGTGTCGCTGGGCGACCAGCAGGTGCGCACCTGGCAGGAAGGCAAGCAGACCATAGAGCTGGCCGTGCTGCACCAAGGCACAGGAGCCGAGCTAGACGCCTACGCCAAGAAGGTGCAGCAAGTGGTGAAAGAGGAAAAAGCCATTTTTGGCGAGCTGCCGGCCTTTGATTTTGGGCGCTACACATTCATTGCCAACTATCTGCCCCAAGCCATCAGCGACGGCATGGAACACCGCAACTCGACGTCGCTGACCAGCCCGCGCCCGCTGCGCGAAGACGCCGGCACGCGCAACCTAGGCACCGCCGCGCACGAGTTCATCCATGCCTGGAACGTGGAGCGCCTCCGCCCCCGCGACCTGGAGCCCTTTGATTTCCAGCGGGCCAACATGAGTGATGCCCTGTGGTTTGCCGAAGGCTTCACGAGCTATCTGAGCCGGCTGGCCCTGCGCCGGGCCAAGCTCATTTCGGACGAGGAGTTTTTGGGCGACCTCAGCCGCTGGGTGAACCTGCACCAGCTTAGCCCCGGCCCCCGCAAGGCCTCGGCCATTGACATGAGCCGTCAGGCTGCTTTTATCGATGCCGCGGCGAGCATTGACCCCATGAACTCAGCCAACAACTACCTGTCGTACTACGACCACGGCGCGGGCATTGCGCTGGTGCTCGACTTACAGCTGCGCCAAAACCACAAGACTTCCCTCGACAAGTACATGCAGGCCCTGTGGCAGCAATTCGGCAAGAAGCAGGCAGACTATGCGCCCACCAACCCTTACACCGTGAAGGATTTGCAGCGGGTATTGGGCGAGGTGAGCAAGGACACGGCGTTTGCGGGCAAGTTTTTTCGGCAGCACGTGTATGGCTATGAGCTGCCCAGCTTCGGCGAAAGCCTGCTCGGGGCGGGCCTGGCCCTGGTTCCGGTTCGGTCTTCGGTCAACGCGCTGGCTCGCCAGATTGAGTTTGACCAGGAAGGCCGAGCGGTGGTGGCCGACAACACACGCATCGGCACGGGCTTGTACCAGGCCGGCATCGACCGGGGCGACCAGCTGGTGAGCCTGGATGGCAAGGAGCTTAAGCGTGCCAGCGACCTGGAGGCCGTGCTGCGCAAGCATACGCCCGCCGATGTGGTGCCGGTAAAATTCAGAACGACCGGCGGCCTGGAGAAAACGGCTCAGCTAGCTCTCAGCGAAGAGCCTGTGATGCAGCTAAAACCAGTTGAGACGGTTGAGAAGGCGGGGCTAACAGCTCGGCAGAAGGCCCTGCGTGACGCCTGGCTGGCCAGCCAGGCGGGCAACTAATTTATTTCTGTGCGGTTTGGTTTCCCCAAGCCAGCTGCCCGGTTGCTCGCGTAACCGGGCATCTTTTTAAACCCATACATGGCCAACGTCTCTTATCTCCGCAACGAATCTTTGCCCACGGTGCGGCCGGGCTACAAAGGCAACAAGCTCTTCGGCAACGCCTTTGCCAATGGCGAGGAACTGTTTGAGCCAAATCTTGGCAACTTGCTGAAATGGCAGCTCTCGACGAATCCGCAGAAAGATGAAAAGAAGCGGGACACCTGGGCGCCGGCCGTAGTGGACTGCACGGCGTTTCTTAAAAGTACCGAGGATGGTCTGGTTTGGTTGGGCCACTCCACTTTTTTGCTTCGAATTGAGGCCACTACGTTTCTGTTCGACCCCGTCCTTTTTTCGTCTGTGGGCCTGCAGCGTCGCCACCCCCTGCCCTGCCGCCCCGAAGACCTAATCAACATCGATTTTCTCCTGCTAAGCCACGGCCACCGGGACCATTTAGACGAAAAATCCGTGAAGCTGCTGGCTCAGCAAAATCCAGCCATGGAAATTTTGGCCCCGCTGCAGATGAAGACATTGCTGCGGTCCATGATACCGTCTGTTTTCCACGTTCAGGAAGCTGGATGGTGGCAGCAATACCAATTTGATTGGGAGGCCATGGGCTGGACGGTACCTGATGAACCACCGGTAGATATTTATTATCTGCCTGCCTCCCACTGGCACCGCCGTGGCTTGGCCGATACGAACCGCGTGCTCTGGGGCAGTTTTCTCATTCGAGCCAAAGCGGCCGACAAGCTCATCTACTTCGCCGGCGACACCTCGTACGGCGACCATTTTGAGGCCATTGAAAAGCTATTTGGCCCCGTCGACGTTGTGCTGATGCCGATTGGCGCCTATAAGCCGGCCTACATGATGGCCAAAAGCCACGTCAACCCGCACGAGGCCGCCAAGGCGGCCAACGTGCTGCGGGCCGGCCACGTGGTTCCCATGCACTACGGTACGTTCAGTTTGTCGGACGAGCCGGCGTCGGAGCCCCTGCGGCAGCTCACCGACGTAGCCTCGGGCGGCATGCTGCGTGGCGAACTGCACGCCCCTGCCGTGGGCGAGGTGCTGCGCTGGCAGGACTGGGACTAGCTTTTTATTGAGCCATTAGCTAATGGCTGGTAGCTGTTGGGTTTTTGCAGGGCGGAATACAAACCCCGCGGGGTTGAGCAACGGCTACGCTGAGCGCTACCTGTTAGCTTTGCTCCCTGATGCTGGGTTGTGGCCATAAAAGCTAACAGCCAACAGCCATTAGCTAACAGCTACTATATAATGTCCCCCACCCTCGTTCTAAGCCTCGTAGCGGGCTACTTCGCCGTTCTCATCATTATTGCCATCCTCACATCGAGAGGGGCTACGAGCGAAAGTTTCTTTGTGGCCAACCGCAACGCGCCGTGGTACATGGTGGCCTTTGCCATGATTGGCACCTCGCTCTCGGGCGTCACGTTCATCTCGGTGCCGGGCATGGTGGAGAGCCAGGGCTGGAGCTACATGGCGGTGGTATTTGGCTACCTGGTGGGATACGTAGTGATTGGCACCGTGCTGATGCCGCTGTACTACCGCCTGCGGCTGGTGTCCATCTACACGTATCTGGAGCAGCGGTTTGGGTACTGGAGCTACAAAACCGGGGCCCTGTTCTTCCTGATTTCGCGGGCGGTGGGCTCGGCTTTCCGGCTGTACCTGGTGGCTGGAGTGCTGCAGCTGGCGGTGTTCGAGGAAATGGGCGTGCCGTTCTACGTTACGGTCATTGTCAGCATTATGCTGATTTACCTCTACACGTTCCGGGGCGGCCTCAAAACCATTTTGTGGACCGATACCTTCCAGACCATGGCCATGCTGCTGTGTGTGGGCGTGAGCATCTACCTCATTTCGTCGGAGCTGAACCTGGGCTTTGCGCAGATGGTGGACACGGTAAAGTCCAGCGACATGTCGCGCATCTACTTCTCCGACTTCCGCGACGACAAGTTCTTCTGGAAGCAGTTCGCTTCGGGTGCCTTCATCACCATCGTGATGACGGGCCTTGACCAAGACTTGATGCAGAAAAACCTGAGCTGCCGCTCGCTGCAGGACGCCCAGAAAAACATGTTCTGGTTCAGCATCGTCATTGTGTTTGTCAACATGCTGTTTCTCACGCTGGGCGTGCTGCTCTACCAGTTTGCCGCCGCCAAGGGCATTGCCCTGCCCGTAAGCGCCACCGGCAAAATTGTGGGCGACAACGTATTTCCGCTCCTGGCCACCTCGCACTTCACCCTGTTTGCCGGCATCATCTTTATCCTGGGCATTATTGCCGTGACCTACGCCTCGGCCGACTCGGCTCTGACAGCCCTTACCACTTCGTTCTGCGTCGATTTCCTCGACATTAAGCAGTACGACGAAAAGCGGCAGACGCGGTTGCGGCAGCTCACCCACCTGGGCTTTTCGGCGGTGCTAATTGTGATTATCCTGATTTTTAAACTGCTCAACGACCAGAGCCTGATTACAGCCGTGTTTAAGGCCGCGGGCTATACCTATGGGCCGCTGCTGGGCTTGTTCTCGTTCGGAATTCTTACCAGCCGCGGCCTGCGCGACCGCGCCGTACTGCCCGTCTGCATTGCGGCGCCCGTCTTCACTTACATCCTGAATGCCAACTCGGTAGAATGGTTGAATGGCTATAAATTTGGTTTTGAGATTCTGCTAGTCAACGGCGCGCTGGTATTCCTTGGGCTGTTGGCCATTTCTCGGCCCCGCGGCGTGAACCCGTTGGCCCAGGCCGCGGTTTAGCCATGAGTATTCTCAACAAAAATCCTGAGTGAGCTCAGATTTTTTGCCTTGGCAGTTAGCGTAAATTGCCGACCTAAACGTTGCCACTATTAGCGGGTGGTTTGTGCCACTCCGCCGAACGCTCGGCCTGAGCGGATATACCCTTTGATTTAATAGCTTCTTACTATCTGATGACCAATACTATTTTATTGTTTGTGCTGCTGCTGGCCGCGGCTCCGGTGGCTATGGCCCAGCAGCCGGCGCCGGCCATGGGGCAGCAGCCCATTGTGCTGCGCCCCGGCAACATGCAGGTGCAGGCCAACTCCCCCGCCAACCGGCCCGACCGGGCCCCGGTGTACCCAGGCGGCGAGCAGGCCCTTGGCTTGTTCTTTCTTCAACACATCAATTACCCGGAGGCGGCGCGCGCCAAGCAAGTAAGCGGCACCGTGCTGGTGACGGCCACGGTGAACGCCGACGGCACGGTGAGCAACCCCGTGGTGGCGCAGTCGCTCTCGCCCGAGTGCGACGCCGAGGCCCTGCGCGTGGTGCCGCTGCTCACGGGTTGGCAGCCGGCCATGCGGCGCGGGCGGCCCTTGCCGGTGCTTATCCAGCTGCCCGTACCCTTTGGTGGAGCCGGCGAAATGACGGTGGAGCAAAACCGCCGCCAACCGCTGAACAAGCAGAAACGTTAATCTTATCTTCCGTGGGGACCTGGCCAGCGCCCGGTCCTGCTTTTATTATTTAAATGGCCCGTAGCGGATTGAATACCAGCGGCGGCGACAGTGCGTCGGACGCCCCCAAACCCAAGCTTACCAAAGAAACCTTTCAGCGTGGCATGCGGATTTTCCGCTTCACGCTGCCTTACCGCACCAAGTTCATTATCGGCATGGTGATGCTGCTCTTGAGCAGCTCCACGGTTATGGCTTTTCCGTGGATAATTGGCAAGCTCGTGGATGCAGCCAATGGCCGGGCGGTGCTGCTGCCCGGCGGCATTGCCGTCAGCATCAACCAGATTGCCATGGGCTTATTCGGAGTGATTTTGCTGCAGGGCATCTTCTCGTTTGGGCGCATCTGGTTTTTTACGCAGGTCAGCGAGTTTACCGTGCGCGACATTCGGCAGGCGCTCTATGCCAAATTTGTGTCGCTGCCGGTGCCCTTCTTTGAGAAGAACCGCGTGGGTGCCATCACCTCGCGCATTACTTCCGACGTGGCCGTGATTCAGGACAGCTTCTCGCTGTCGTTGGCCGAGCTGGTGCGCCAGATACTCACGCTGCTCACCGGCATTGTGTTCATCATGGTGGTGTCGGTGAAGCTGTCGCTGTTCATGCTGGCCACCTTCCCTCCTATTGTGGTGCTGGCCATCGTGTTCGGCAAGAAAATTCGGGTGCTGGCCAAAATCACGCAGGACGAGCTGGCCAAGGCCAACGTGGTAGTGGAAGAAACGCTACAGGGCATCAACACCGTGAAAGCCTTCACCAACGAGCAGTTTGAGACGCGGCGCTACACGGCTTCCCTTACCAACACGGTGAAAGCGGCCATGAAAAGCAATTTGTACCGTGGGGCTTTCGTCTCGTTTGTCATCATTGGCTTGTTCGGCGGCATTATTCTGGTGCTGTGGCGGGCAGCATCGCTGGCCCAGACGGGGCAACTCTCCATTGGTGACCTCACGTCGTTTGCCTTGTACACCATCTTCATCGGTGCTTCGGTAGCCGGGCTGGGCGAGTTGTACGGCAAGGTGCAAAGCACACTGGGCGCTTCGGAGCGCATCCTGGAAATTCTGGAAGAGCCAAGTGAGCCTACTCACCTCGCGCTGCCGGCCGGGCAGGCGCCGCTGGCCGTGCGGGGCAACATTGAGTACCGCAACGTAGCGTTCCGCTACCCCACCCGCCCCGATTTGCCGGTGTTGCAGGACATTTCGTTTGACATTTCATCTGGCGAGAAAATTGCGCTGGTCGGCCCCAGCGGTGCCGGCAAAAGCACCATTGTCTCGCTGCTGATGCAGTTCTATGAGCTCAGCGGCGGCCAGATTCTCATCGACGGCCGCCCCATCGGCAGTTACGACCTCACCGAGCTGCGCCGCCACGTGGGCATTGTGCCCCAGGAAACGCTGCTCTTCGGCGGCACCATCCGGGAGAACATTGCCTATGGTAAAATCGATGCTACCGACATTGAAATCACCTTGGCCGCTCGTAAGGCTAATGCCTGGCAGTTCATCGAGTCCTTCCCCGAAGGCCTCGACACAGTAGTGGGCGAACGGGGCGTGAAGCTCTCGGGCGGGCAGCGCCAGCGCGTGGCCATAGCCCGCGCCATCCTGAAAAACCCGGCCATTCTGCTGCTCGACGAAGCTACTTCGGCCCTCGATTCAGAGTCGGAAAAGCTGGTGCAGGGCGCCATGGATGAGCTGATGAAAAACCGCACTTCCATCATCATTGCCCACCGCTTGAGCACGATTCGCAAAGTCGATAAAATTCTGGTGATTGACGGTGGCCGCATTGTAGAGCAAGGCTCGCACGAGGAGTTGGCCGACAACGAGAACGGGCTATATGCGAATCTGCTAAAGCTGCAGTTTGAGTTGAGCTAGTATTTATAAAAGACGGACGTCATGCTCAGCTTGCTGAAGCATCTCTACTGTGTCACTAATAGAGGTAGGTTAGTTTTGAGGTAAAGATGCTTCGGCAAGCTCAGCATGACATTTAAGAAGTGGTGAAATAACTTTTATAAGCACCTTCTATCGCACAAACCCGCGCCCCAAGCGCGGGTTTCGTATTTTTGGCCCACAATCACCTCACCAATTTTCTTCAACCCTGATGAGCAAGCTTTTGCTAAATCTTACTGCTACGCTGGCTACGGCTGTTACGCTGGTGGCGGCTCCTGCCGCCCAGGCCCAAATTCGGACGCCTGCGGCCAGCCCCGCTAGCACCATCACGCAGCGCGTGGGCCTTACTGATGTCACCATTGTGTACTCGCGTCCCAGCTTGAAAGGACGTGCTGCTTTCGGCGACAAGTCTCCCCTGGCGCCTTTGGGCCAGCGCTGGCGCACGGGCGCTAACGCCACTACCAGCATCAAGTTCACGGATGACGTGACCATTGACGGCAAAAAAGTACCCGCCGGCGAATACGGCATCTACACCATTCCCCGCGCTAATGAGTGGACGGTGGTGCTGAACAAGAGCCTGAAGCAGGGCGCCGACGTGGAAGGCTTCAAAGAAGACCAAGACGTGGCCCGCCTCACCGTGAAGCCCTACAAAGTGGCCAGCAAAGTGGAGAGCTTCACCATCAACTTCACCGACCTCACCCCCGGCACCGCCAACGTGGCGATGGAGTGGGGCAACACCGGCGCCAAATTCAAAATCACCGCTGACGTCGACAGCAAAGTGATGGCCCAGATTGACGAGAAAATCACCAAGAACGCCAGCCCCGCTCCCGGAGACCTCGCCGCTGCGGCCGTGTACTACGCCGAAAACAACAAGGATATGAAGCAGGCCGTGGCCTGGATGGAAAAAGCCAACGCCACCGATGCCAAGTTCTGGAACCTGCACTCGGAAGCCAAAATGCGCCTGAAAATGAAGGACTACGCCGGCGCTATGAAGGCCGCGGAGGCTTCGAAGAAAGGTGCGCTTGCCTCTACGCCTCCCAACGGCGAGTACGTGAAGATGAACGAAGACCTTATGGCAGAAGCCAAAAAGGCTGGTAAGTAAGGCCTAGTAGTTGTTCTCAGACTGGTTTTGCCGTAAAGAGACATCCTATTCGATTTGCCTAAAAAAGGCCGCAGCACTGGTGCTGCGGCCTTTTTGCTGATTTCAGAGATTACCCTTACGGGCTTACCGCTCCACGGGGTGCAGTTGGTTGTTCATGAGGGTTGCCAGCATGGAATCGGGCAGCACTAGGCTGGTGAAAAAATTCATCTTGGCAGCCATGGTGGGCAGGCAGCGTGCGCCGCCTTCCATTAGGGTGTCGTATCCCTCCTCGGCCACTGCCCGGGCCGAGGCGGTATTTTTGGCGGCGCGGGTGTTCTCGGCGTGGGCCACGTGAAAGAAGTTGGTATCGGTAGGTGGCGGGCACAGCACGGTCATTGTAACGGCCGATTTTTGCTGCTTCAACTCGTGCTGCACGGCTTCGGCGAAGCTGAGTACGAAGGCTTTGGTGGCGGCGTACACGGCCTGGCAGGGACTAGGCGTGAAGGAGGACAGTGACCCAACCTGCAAAATGCGGCCGACGTTGCGGTCCATCATATCGCGCATGTAGAGCTTGGTGAGGTGCACCAGTGCGGTCACGTTCACTTGTATCATGGCCAGTTCGGTGTCCATGTCGGTGTCAGAGAAGTAGCCGGTTTCGCCAAAGCCGGCGTCGTTGACCAGGGCGTCAATCTGCAGGCCGCGCAAGGTGGTTTCGGCGTAGAGTTTGGCTGGGGAATCGGGCAGGCTTAGGTCGAAAGGCAGGAGCACGATGTCAACCTCCTCAAACTCCTGGTGCAGTAGGCGGGCGGCTTCCCGAAGCTCGTCGAGGTGGCGGGCCACTAATACTACCCGATAATCGTCGCGGGCGAAGCACCGGGCCAGCTCGAAGCCGATGCCACTAGATGCTCCGGTAATTAATGCGGTCTGGTCGTTCATGGCTTTAAAGGGGTTAGGTGTAACGATTTATATGGAAAGGCGAGCGGTTAATTGGCTTGCTAGCCAAGGGAGTGTGTCACACCGGGCCCCTTGGTTGCCCTGAATCTTACAGTTGCTATCGTGCCGACAGCGCCTGCAGCTTGTATAATCTACATATTTTTTAGTTATAAATGGGATAGGTCTTCCTTCTAGCTATTCCATTATAAAGACCCACACCCTATTATAAAGACCCACACCCTCCACACTGGCTGCAGCGTACTGGCTGGGAATGCAAAGAGGCGACCTTGCGGTCGCCTCTTGAAAATATTGTTCAGAAAATAAGTGACGTCCTAATTGTTGCGCCGTTCCGCCCGCTCTAGGCGGGCCGACCGGTTGAAGGGCACGCGGACCTGCTTCTACGGCAACCGGTCGGCCCGCCTAGGGCGGGCGGAACGGCGCAACGGCATAAGCTTTGTTCGTTTCATCTATAGCACCTTCACAACCAGCTTCGAAGCACTAGCAGGTGAATGGTACAAGCGGTGTGTAGCGATTTGGAAGTCGTTTTCTTCCGCTTGGTAGATGTTGTCGACGTACTTCTGCGGGTTGCGGTCGACGAGCGGGAACCAGGTGCTTTGCACCTGCACCATGAGGCGGTGGCCTTTTTTAAACGTGTGCATGAGGTCCTGCACGGTGAAGGGCACGGGCGTGACCTGGCCGGGCGTGAAGGGCTCGGGCTTGGCGAAGCTGTTGCGGAAGCGGCCGCGCATTACTTCGGAGCGCACCATTTGCTGGTAGCCGGCGAGGCGCACGTGGGGCTGGGTGCGCGGGTTGTCGGGCGTGTCGTTGGGGTATACGTCGATGATTTTCACGACCCAGTCGGCGTCGGAGCCGGTAGTGGCTACTTGCAGCAGCGCCTCGATGGGGCCGGCCAGGGTGAGGTCTTCGGTAAGAGCGTCGGTTTGGTAGGTGAGCACGTCGGGGCGGCGGCTCGCGAAGCGCTGGTCGTCGGTCATGTACTCGCGAGTCATGCCGGTGGCAGTGGCTTCGGTGAATGGCACGGGGTGGGCTGGGTCGCTCAGGAATTGGTCGAACTCAGAGCCGCTAGCCGGCTGCTCGAAGCCGATTTTGCCATTGGGCTGGAAGTACAGGGTCCGGTCCTTGGCGGCTTTGGGGGGCCAAGCATCAAAAGTGCGCCACTGGTTGGTGCCGCTTTCAAACACGTAGGCTTCGGCCAGCTTGCTGGCGCCGGGCTTGTCGTCTTTCAGGTACGATTTGAAGAAGGGCGCCTCCACGTTTTGCTGGTACCAGTAGGACGGCGACGGGCCGTAGTGCACGTTACCGAGCATTTCGCCGGTGCCGCGGGCCCAGCCGCCGTGTATCCAGGGGCCCATCACGAGGCGGTTGGCAATGCGGGGGTTCTGCTTTTCGATGGTTTCGTAGGTTTTCAGGGCACCGAAGAGGTCTTCAGCGTCGTTGAAACCGCCCACCGTGAGTACGGCGGCTTTGATGTTTTTCAGGTGAGGGCGCAGGTTGCGAGCTTCCCAGAAGGCGTCGTAGTCGGGGTGCTGGGTCAGTTCGTTCCAGAAGCCGACCTGGCCTTTGAAGTAGTTGGCGTCGGCATTTTTTAGGGGGCCGAGGCGCATGAAGAAGTCGTAGCCATCGGGGGTGCCGTGCTTGAAGGCGGGGTTCCTGGCAGCCGTGGGCTGCGGGCGCGGCAGGCCGAAGCTGGCCATGAAGTTGAAAGCGTGGGGCAGGAAAAACGCGCCGTTGTGGTGGAAGTCATCCCAAAACCAGTCGGCGATGGGCGCCTGGGGCGAGGCGGCTTTCAGGGCCGGGTGGCGGCTGAGCAGGCCCGTGGAAGTGTAGAAGCCGGGGTATGAAATGCCCCACTGGCCTACGCGGCCGTTGTTCTTGGGCCCTTTCTTCACCAAGTATTCAATGGTGTCGAAGGTGTCGGTGCTTTCGTCAATGTCGGTTTTGCCGGCATACTTGGTTTTTTGCGGGCGCATATCCACAAACTGGCCTTCCGACATGTAGCGGCCTCGTACGTCCTGAAACGCGAAGATGTAGCCCTCGTGCAGCATGGTGCTGCTCGGGCTGATGTTGGTTTTGTAGCGCTCCGGACCGTAGGGCCCTACCGAGTAGGGCGTCCGGTTCAGCATGACGGGGTAGCGCACTTTGTCGGCATCCTTGGGCGCGTACACCACGGTGTAGAGCTTGACGCCGTCACGCATGGGAATCTGATATTCCGTTTTGGTGTAGCGCTCGTGGATGTAGAGGGTGTCGGCTACGGCACGAGCAGTGGCCTCGGCATCGGTGATGGCCACGGGGGCGGGCAGGGTTTGGGCGGCAGCGCCAGTAGCGCACAGCACGCTCAGCAACGCGCAGGTAGCGGCGTGGTAAAGAGTTGTTTTCATTCGGAAAGCAGGTTACCAGCCCCCATCTGGAGGCCGGAGCGAAGGTAGTAGCGGGGATGGTTATTACCGCTTAGCGCTGTTCGCGTACAGTAGCGCGAACTTTGTAGTTCGCGTCCCCGCGCCGTTTGCAAATCGTTCGAGTGTCGTTTGTAAATCGTTCGGGTGTCGTTCGGGCACGCGAACTACAAAGTTCGCGCTACTTGTGCAGCCTGCGCGCCTCTTACTTCCGCCGTCCCTGCAAAATCAAGAGGCGCCTCACATTGTCTACTTCCATTTCGTCGGGCTGCAAGGTCAGAGTTTTTCTGATGCTCTTGGGAGAACGGCCACCGAACAACACCACCGACATGCCGGCCGCCCGGGCCTGGGCCATGTGTTGTGGGGTGGCACGGCCGGCGTCCAGCACCAGCGTTTTCACGTGCTCGGCTTTGGCTTGGCCAAGGCCCGGGGTTATGTCATCGGCCGTTACTTCCAACCCGATGGGCAGGGTGGGCATCTCAGCCCGCGCCAAGCGTACAGTGGTGGGCTCCTGCGTCACGAGCGATACTTGTTGCAAGGGCACCTGATAACGACGCAGACTGCGGGCTAGCTGGCGAATTAGGACAGACGAGCGGGCTGCTTGCTGGGCCGGCGGCAGGCACTGGTCGTCTTCGTGCAGGTCGAGGTGGAGGCGGGGGAAGGTGGGGCGACGGCTAAAGCGGGCCAGCAAGGTGTCGAAAGTGATGGGTTGCTCCTTGTGGAACCAGTCGTAGGGCCAGCCCCCGCGGTAGCGCAGCTGCACCAGCTGGGCGGCGCTGTGTTCGCTCACGCAGCCGCGGCCGGTGCTATTGTTCTCCAGTCTCTGGTCGTGGTAGAGTATCACTACGCTGTCCTGGCTGAGCTGGAGGTCGACTTCTACACCGTCGGCGCCCAGGTCCAGGGCGTGCTGCACCCCGCGCCAGCTGCTGGGCGGCCGGAAGTTGAAGGGGCTGATGGGTGTGAAAAAGCCCGAGCCGGCGTGGCCCAGAATCAACAGCTTGGGGTTGGCAACGGGCGCAGATTGGCCCATGAGGCACGTGCTGGCCAGCAGCATAAGGCCGGCAAATAGAAAAAAAGCTGTTCGCATAAAAAGGGCCACTGGCGCGTGTCGGTGGCCCTCTGAACGGCAAAATCCTGGCAGGGTTGAGCCTGCTCGCTAACTCTAGCCGGGCTCTACTTTTGCAAAACAGGCACTTCCTCTTCTGCAGGGTCCTGGTGCAAGACAGGGGCCTCTAGCACGTTGCGGGGCACCCCCAGCAAGCCAAACAGGAAAGTAAAGGCCACCACCAGCCAGATGGAGGCCCATACATCACCCAGGTAGTGGGCTCCCAGCACCATGCGGCCCAGACCAATGAGCACGGGCAGCACCAGCAACGGCTTCTGCCAGCGCGGGAAGGCCACCGCCAGCGGCCAGAATAAGCTGAAATAAACGGCGGTGTGCGTCGAAGGAAAGGAATCGTTGTGCGGCCCGGGCTGCCACAGACCCGTGCCCGCGTAGCCCGAATCGAACAGGACCTCGGGCCGGAGGCGGTGCACTACCCCTTTCAGCACCTTGGCCGTCACCATGCTGAACTCGTGCGTTAGCAGCAGAATCAGAAACAGAGTAGCCTGCGGGCGTCGGAGCACGTAGCGGCCCACCACAAAGGCTGCCCCGAGCAGCAAGAAAAAAAACGGGATGCCCAGCAGGCGGGTCATCAGCACATCGTGAACGGCATCGGCTGCGGAAGTCAGCTCGCCAAAAAACGGGGCCAGCCAGCCGAAATTAGCCCGAATGAACAGCGCCAGCGGCTGGTCGAGAAACAGTATACACAGCCCGCAGGCCGGCACGGTTACGGCCGTGAACAGGAGAAACTGGCGTAATGTCATTCGGGAATAAGTTCTGGCGTGGTCGCCCACCGCGTTAACCTCACCCCTGCCGGGCACGGCCCCTAATCCCCTCTCCCGTGGAGAGGGGGAACTAGTCCTAGTTTTAGCTCTAAAAACTAGAATTAGAAGCTAATCCCTCCTCTCCACGGGATAGGGGGTTAGGTTGACGCGGTGGGACAAGAGGGCTCAAATCAGCTCATGGCCGAATTTAAAGCCACAATGGCGGGCTTGTACTCTTCACGGCCAACAATAAACTGAATGTTGACCTTGCGCAGCGCAAACCCAGCACTCCGAATATTAATTCCCGCTTCGGCCAGGGCCCCTGCGGCCCGGGCCAGCAGGCCGGGCTCGTCAATGTTGGAGCCGATGAGGCAGACCAGGGCTGCGTTTTCGATGGTCACCATTTCGTACTTGGCTTCCAGGGCAGCTACCAGTTCGGGTTGCAGGTCCTTTTCCCAGATGAGCAGCGTGATGCTATTGGCGCTGGTGGCTTTGAAAATGTAACTGACATTGGAGTCGAAGAACGTCTGCATCAGCTGCAGGTCGAAACCGGCCGTGCCTACCATCAAAGGGTCGTGAATGTCAATGAGCACGACTTTATCGGTGCCGGTGATGACTTCGATGTGCTTGCGGGCCGACACGTAGTCGCGGGTGATGAGCGTGCCGGGGTGCTCGGGCTCGAAGGTGTTCTTGATGCGCAGGTTGATGGCATTGATTTCGAGCGGCTTCGAGGCCTTGGGGTGAATGGCCTCCATGCCCACGTCGGCGAGCTGGTCGGCCACGTCGTAGTTGGTGAAGCCCACGGGGCGGCAGTTATCCAGGCCCACAAGGTTGGGGTCGGCGGAGCAGAGGTGGTATTCTTTGTGAATAATGGCCTCTTCGGGGTGCACGGCCACGGCTATCTTGCTGAATGTGACCTCGGAATAGCCGCGGTCGAACTCGCGCATGATGCCTTCGGTGCCCTTGGTGTAGCCGGTAGCGATGCAGATGGTGTTGGCAAAGTCGATGCCGGCGAAGGTCTGCCTGATGCGTTCGTCGATGGTGAGGGCCTGGGCGTCGTCGAAGCCGCTGAGGTCGACCAGGGTGGCATTTACGCCGCGGTTTTGCAGGATGTTGACGGAGTTGAACGCCGAATGCGACTCCCCTATCGAGGCCAGAATTTCGCGGGCTGCCTGCAGAATATTAGCGCTGTTGACGTAGCCCGAGGCCAGCACGTTGGTGAGGCTTTCCAAGTATGTTTGGGCCTGGTTGATGCGCTGCTGAATGAAGGCATCGGCCACAGCCAAGTCGAGGCCCAGGGGTTCGTAGGCCTTGTTCAACTCCTGCAGTTGGGTGGCTACTTCCTGCAGCGCCTGCCGAAACTCCTGGTGCTGGGTGATGCGGTGGTAGACGCCGGGAGCGCCGGTTTTCTTGTTCTCCAGCAGCCAGTTGGTGACGTTGGCGTAGGCCGAGACGACGAAAATGCGGTTGTATAAGTCCTGGCCTTTCCGGTTGTGGAAGATGATGTTGTCGAGGACGTCGGCGAAGGCGGTCATGGAGGTGCCGCCGATTTTTTCTACTGTGAGCACGGAATAATGTAGGTCGCCCTCCGCGCCGGAACCTCACCCCCGGCCCCTCTCCAAAAGAGAGGGGAGCCACGGCGGCACGGCTTGGCCAGAATGAGCTTTTGTAAAAAATGCGAAGGTCATTTAAGCAAATGAATGCTCAAACGACCTGCAAGGTAAAATTAGAAAACAGGAAAAGGGCTTAAAATCCGAGCCGCCGTGGCTCCCCTCTCTTTTGGAGAGGGGCCGGGGGTGAGGTTCCGGCGCGGAGGACGTCAACCTATTGCACCTTTTCCTTCCCGTAGGAAATCATGTTCGTTATCAACCGAAACGCACCGGGGACACCGGCCGGCAGCTCCCGAAACAGCGACAGGCCCGTGTAGATGTAGTGTCCTTTGCCGTAGTCAGCCACCAGAATGGCGCTTTCCTTGGGTTTCTCGCCGGGGTCGCCACTGCTGATAATGGTTTGGTACTTGGGGTCCCAGGAGCTGGGGTAGTAGAGGCCTTGCTCCTGCACCCAGCCTTTGAAGTCCTGCTCGGTGATTTTGTTGGGGAAGTTGAGCAGCGGGTGCTGGGGCTTGAGGAAAGTGACTGGGGCGTCTTCCACGGTCACCCGGTCGCTGCTCAGCTTCATGGGGTACGGGCCGATTTCGGGCAACACGGTGCCGCGGGCTACCACGTACTGCACGATGACATTGCCACCCTGCTCGATGTATTTGAGGATTTCGGGCTGCTGGGACTTGAGGCGGTCCACGGTATTGTAGGCCCGGATGCCGACCACGAGGGCATCGAATTTCTTGAGGTTGGCGGCGGTGAGCTCTAGCGGGTTCACCATGGTCACGTTGTAGCCGATTTGGCGCAGGGCGTCGGGCACTTCGTCGCCAGCGCCCATGAGGTAGGCCACGTTCTGGCCGCGCCGCTTGAGGTCGACTTTCACCAGCGGAGACACGGCCTCAGGAAAGAGAAACTGCGTGGGGATGTGCGGGTAGACTATGGGTTGGATGCCGCGCGAATACTTCTGACCTTCTACCGTGGCGGTGGCGCGCAGCTCGGAGTGACCGGAAGCGGCGGTGGCGCTGGGCTGCACCTGGAAGTCCACAGTCAGCTCCTGGTCTTTATTGGCGAGGGTGAAGGGCACGGTGGCGGGCTCGCTCTTCCAGCCGGCGGGCAGGGCGAGGGCCAAGTTGCCACTCACCCCGGCGCGCCCGGCGCGGAGGGTGACGGGCACGGTCTTGGGCTTGTTGTCGGCGAAGACGTAGGAGCGAGCGGGCGGCAGGTTCACCATTACAGGTGGCACCACGGCCAGGGGCTGGTACAACTCGCCAAGGACGGGGTCGGTGTGCTTGTATAGAACCGGGACGTATAGGGAGTACTGCTGGCCCTCCACTTCCATAGAGGCTAGAACAGAGGCGTTAGACTCATTCTCTGGCATACCTATAAGCTCTTGCCTGGTCGGTTTGAGAAAGTTCCTGCTGACCTGAATACTTGGCTTTTGAGGCACTCCATTAGAAGAAGCAGAGGTGCTCATGCTCTTGCTCATAATTTCTGCGACCAGTACAGAATCCGGCAACTGATACATACCAACGCTGCTGGGCAGCCTCAACCAGTATGGCTGGGAGGTACCCACTTTTTTATTAATAGTGAGACCTGCAGTAAAACTTATTGCTTTCCCAGTAAGCAGTGGCTTCTGCATCACGGTATCAAACATTGTCATAAAACCGCTTACCCGTTTGAGAGTAATTTCTTTCTGCGAACGGTTCAGCACTACTATTGCAACACTCATTTTTTGTCCTGCTACCACTAAAGGTTCCGCAGCAGTTGCTGTTATGCTCAAGCCGAGGCAAGCAGCAATTAGTTTTTGCACCTCACGCGACTTCTCGATTAGAATCATTTTCTGTTCCCTCGTTGCCCCAACATCCGGGGTTTTAGAAGGAGTTTGCTTCGCTTGAAGTAGCTGTTTCACCAACTCATTCAGCTTAAACAACCCCGCCACACTGGCGCTTGGGTTACTGGCGTCATACTTACGAATCAGCTCACCTACCGCATTTTCGATGGCTGTGCCACCGGACACGCGTTTCCAAGTCTGGTCAATTCCTTCGAATAAATCCGTCTTGGCTGGCGTGCCTTTCAGCGGCTGGAAATACTCCAGCGCCTCGCCCCGCGTAGCCGCCGAGCCGAAGCCCTGGCTGCGGTGGTTGGAGCGGCTGCGGGCCGCGATTTCGCCGTAGCTCTGGCCCAGCAGCGGGTTGTAGCCGCCGGCGTCGAGCTTGAGGTAGCCGTCCATATTTTCGCCGGGCTTCACGAAAAAGCTGCCAGAGTTCCAAAACAAGCGTTTGGGCTGCCAGGCCTGCACATACTTAAGCTGCTCGGGGAAGCGCTTGGGGTCGCCGGCGGCGTCGAAGGCTTCGGCGGCGAGGATGGCGCTGGCGGTGTGGTGGCCGTGGCCGCCGCGGCCATCGGTGGGGAAGCGGGTGATGAGCACATCGGGCCGACGCTGGCGGATAACCCACACCATGTCGGCGAGCACCTGTTCCTTGTCCCAGATGCGGAAGGTTTCCTCTGGGGTTTTCGAGAAGCCGAAGTCGTTGGCGCGGGTGAAGAACTGCTGGCCGCCGTCGGTGCGCCGGGCCGCGAGCAGCTCCTGCGTGCGGATGACGCCGAGGCCTTCGCGCAGCTCGGGGCCGATGAGGTTCTGGCCACCGTCGCCGCGGGTGCAGCTCAGGTAGCCGGTTTCGAGCAGGCGCTCATTGGCCAGGTAGGCAATGAGGCGGGTGTTTTCGTCGTCGGGGTGAGCGGCGATGTAGAGGACCGAGCCGAGGACGTTGAGCTTCTTCAGGCCCAACAGGATTTCCGAGGAAGTGTAGGTCTTGGGCGTTTGGGCCTTCGATTCGGTGAAGGCGGCAGAGTTGAGGACAGCAAATGCCGCGAGGTAGCGAGCAGCGGAGCGGAGGTTGAAACGCATGAGCGAAGAAACAGGATTCGGGCCGTGAAGTTACCGCACACCCGCTGGGCGAATGGCCCAATTGCGCCGACGGTTCTTTTCAGTAAAGACTACTGGAGCAATCCAGGCAAAAGATTGCCACCTGCCGAAACGATAACATGCTCCCCAATCGGTAGCAGCCACTATACGGGCCGCTGCCAAAGCAAGCGAATCATAGGGGAGGCCACAGCTTTTTACCAGTACTACGCTACAACTACGCCCGGTGCTATCAGGAGTAAACTGTACGAATACTCGCTTTTGGGCAGATGCTTTTTGCTTGGGTACACTTGCCCATTTAATGGATTGATGAAGCCTATTAAAGAATTCGGCTCCTCCCCCCGGCGGGCCCGCTTCCTGACAGGCTGTATTATCAAATGTCTGCTGCTTAACTAAACGACCCACTTCGAATGTCAAGAGCCAATCCTTTTGATAGATTGATGCATACCCCATTTGCTCGTAGCGGAGTAATTCTCCCAGCACTACATCTAAGTTGCCCGATACCCAAACAGCGGGCACACGGCCTTGCCTATCAAGCGTAAACCAACGCCTCAAGTCAATTACCGAACGGGGCTTCTCACCGCATACGGTCACATTAAGCAGAAAAAGTTGGTCGTCTTCCAGCAGCCAAGTGGCCTCGTAACCTCGCCAGCAGGCGGTTGAAAAGTTAAGTTCTGTCGGACGTGCGGGCAATTTCTCAAGCCACGATTCTAATGGGTTTGAATGGAGGCGCAAGGTGTCACCATGATAAACCAATAAATCTGGCGCTTGAGCTGTTGCCCAACCAAAATGAGGCAGCAGCCAGATTAGTAAACCAAAAACACCAGTTAAGCGGCTCATGGCAGGTTGGGCTTGTGAGGTATAAACCAAATAAAGAGTTTGGAATTGGAACTACCACGGCCCAGGCGCAACATCCCATCGCGTGGGCACGTCTTTACCCCGACCAGAACCCATAGGCCCGGATACTGGTTAGTTCATGCTCAAGCCGCTCGATGCGGCGTTTCCCCATTCTATGACGCCAATCTTTTCCCGCGTAACCCTGCCAGTGCTGCTGGCTGCTACGCTACTCTCCTCTTGCGCCCGCCGGCCCCAGGCCACTACCACTGCGGCAACTACCGCCATCAGCACGCCCGCGCCGGAGGTTATTACCGAGCCCGAATCGAAGCCGACTCCTGTTGCCACCCCGGCGCCGGTGGGCGACTTAAGCACATCCCAATGGTATCTGAAAGACCCCCGGCTTGACAAAGTGCCCGGCGTGGGCGCCACCCGCACCTACGAGGAGCTCCTGAAAAACCGCACCCCTGGCCCGGTCATTGTGGCGGTGATTGACTCGGGCATCGATACTGCCCACGTCGACCTGAAAGGCATGCTTTGGACCAACACCAAGGAAATCCCGGGTAACGGCATCGACGACGACAAGAACGGCTACATCGACGACGTGCACGGCTGGAACTTTCTGGGTGGCCCCGATGGCCGCAATATCAACGCCGAAACCCTGGAAGTGACCCGCATAGTAGCCGCAGGCCGCAAGCGCTTTAAAGGCAAAACCGCCGCCACGGTAAAGCCCACCGAAAAGGCAGACTATGCCCTTTATGTGAAAGCGGAGAAAACCTACAAAACCCGCCTGGCTGAGGAAACTGAGCGCTTCCAACAAGTAGAAGGCATGGCCGGGCCGCTCACCATGATGGTTGACAACATGAAGCAGGCCCTGGGCGTTACCACCCTTGACACCACGGCCCTGCGCAATGCCAAAACCGATGACCCCAACTTGCAGCGCGCCGTGGGCGGCATGCTCGACATGATGCGCCAGACGGGTGCCAGCGATGCCGACGACCTGCTGAAGCAGCTGAACGAAGGCGTGAAGCAAGAGCGCAGCATGCTCGAAAACTCGCTCAACCTGAGCTTCGACCCGCGCGCCGACATCGTGAAGGACAACCCTAATGACCTGACCCAGCGCTACTACGGCAACAACGACATCCAAGGCCCCGACCCCACGCATGGCACCCACGTGTCGGGCATCATCGCGGCCGTGCGCGACAACAACCTTGGCGTTATGGGCATTGCGCCTAACCCCGTGCGCATCATGACCGTGCGGGCCGTGCCCGATGGCGACGAGCGCGACAAGGACGTAGCCAATGCCATCCGCTACGCCGTGGACAATGGTGCGCAGATTATCAACATGAGCTTTGGCAAGGAATTTTCGCCGCAGCGCCAGGCTGTGGAAGCGGCCTTCAAATACGCTGCCAGCAAAAACGTGCTGCTGGTGCACGCCGCCGGCAATGAAAACGCCAACCTCGATGTTACCAACAACTATCCGGCGTCGTTCTACATGAACAACACCGCCGTGCCCAACCTGCTCACGGTGGGCGCTTCCGGCCCGCGCATCAACGCCCAGTTACCCGCCAACTTCTCGAACTACAGCAAGAAGGCGGTAGATGTATTTGCCCCCGGCGTGGCCATCTTCAACACGCTGCCCGGCAGCACCTTTGGCAACGAAAGCGGCACCAGCATGGCCTCGCCTGTCACGGCCGGCGTAGCCGCGGTGCTTAAGTCGTATTTCCCCAAGCTGAGTGCCGCCGATTTGAAGCGCATCATCATGCAATCAGCCCAGGTACACCGCACGCAAGTGCAGGTGCCCGGCACCGACAAGAAGGCTGACTTCTCAACGCTGTCAGTGACAGGAGGCATTGTGGATATGTACGAGGCCGTGAAGCTAGCACAGAAGTCGGCGCTGTAGGGTTTTCGCACAGAGTTAAAAGAGGTAAGGGGAGTTTCACGGAGCCAATGCTTCTCCGTGAAACTCCCCTTACCTCTTTTAACTCTGTGCGAAATGGATGCTACAACACCCCTTTCTCCTCTTTGCGAAAGTGGTTCAGCACCAGCTTATCCATAAGCCCCGGCATCAGCTTATTCATAAAAACCGTGAATTTGCCCTGGCCCGTGAGCACGAGGGAGCGCCGGCGCTGCTGCACGGCCTTCAGTATTTCAGCAGCTACGGCCTCGCTGCTCATCATGGCGCCTTCGTCGCGTGGCGACTCGCCCTGCGCCGAGCCATCGGCAGCCAGGGCTACTTGGCGGATGTTGGAGGACGTGAAGCCCGGCGCGGCGGTGAGCACGTGCACGCCCTGGTCGAGCAATTCCGTGCGGAGGGCTTCGAGAAAACCATTCATAGCAAACTTGGAGGCCGAGTAGCCGGTGCGGCCCGGCAGGCCCCGGTAGCCGGCAATGCTGCTAATGCCCACAATGCTGCCTTTGGTGGCCAGCAGGTGCGGCAGGGCAAATTTGGTGGTAAAGACAGTGCCGAAAAAGTTGGTTTGCATGAGCCGCTTGATAACGTCGAGCTCCGCGTCCTGAAAGCGGGCCCGCATGGAAATACCGGCGTTGTTTATCAATACATTGATACCTCCAAAGCGGGCCACGGTCTCGCTGATGGCGCGCTCGGCGGCAGCTTCGTCACCTACATCGGCCCGCACGGGCAGGTTGGTAATGCCCGCAGCTGCCAGCGCCTGGGCAGTGTCGGCCAGCTTGGCTTCGTCGCGACCGGTGAAGGCCACCTGGTAGCCCGCGCGGCCGAATGCCAGCGCACATGCCCGGCCGATGCCGGACGTGCCGCCGGTGATGAGAACAATTGGGGATGGCATAGCCTTAAAAAATAGCAGTTCCAGTAATGCTGCTGGGAGGTAGCAGGGGAAAGTAGGAAGGCAAACTTACGGCCGGGCATCGCGATTTAGAGCGGCGCTCTAACGGAACCCGACCCCTTCCATTCCACAAAAGCCCCGCCGAATAAGGAAAAGAGAAATCGAGTTATTCAAATGAAAATCCTGAATAAAAGGATGATTAAAAGTCATTAACAGCTGATTCTGACGACAGCGTCCTGTTTTTCTGCTTACATTTATCCACTGAATTCTACCCTTCTCCTTTTGAATATTGTATGACCCCACTCTTACGTTCTTGGTCCCGCTTTGCGCCGGGAATGGTGGCCATTCTGATGACGCTGGGCACAGTACAGCAGGCAGTTGCCCAGGGCACTGCTACCTGTCCAATTGCGGCTACCTGCACGCCGGGCCGGGCCAGTAGCACACAGGCGGCTACCTTCAACATGGGCATCCTGAACGTAACGGTGGGCAACAACCTCATCAACAAAACCTCGGTGGGCCAGAGCGAGGGCTACCAGGACAACAGCTGCACCGACAACGCCGCCCTGGTGATAGGCCAGAGCTACGCCATCAGCGTGCGCACCAATCCCAACACGACGGAAAACGTGCGGGTGTGGATAGACTTCAACAACGACGGCGCCTTCACTGGCAACAATGAGCTGGTTTTTAGCTCCGACAACCTGATTCAGCACACCGGCACCATTACGGCGCCGGCCACCGCCACCCTTGGCACCCGGCTGCGCATGCGCGTGGCCGCCGATTTCGCCAATGGCTTGGTGCCCACGCCTTGCTCAACGCCCCTGTACTCGCAGCACGAGGATTATGGCGTAACCCTTTCGGCCAACGCCAGCCCGCCCATGGCGGCCTTCACCACCAACGCCACCATCACCTGCACGGGCTGCGTGCAGTTCACCGATGCCAGCCAGAACCTGCCCACGGCCTGGCTCTGGACCTTCGGCGACGGCACCACCAGCACCGCGCAAAACCCCAACCACTGCTACACCACGGCCGGTACGTATGCCGTTACGCTTCGCGCCACCAACTCGGCGGGCACAAACACGAGTGCGGCCACTAGCATTGTGTACAACGCCAACGTTCCCGTAGCAGCCAGTTGCACGCCCCAGACCGTCAACTACTTCGCTAACTACGGCATCACTCGGTTCGAGCTGAACACCATCAACAGCACCTCGGCCGATGGCAGCGCCGGCTACCAGGATTTTACCTGCACCCAACGCACCGAGCTGATTGCCGGCGTGAGCTATCCGATGACCATCAACACGGGCGGGGTTAACCCGCACGACATTCGGGTGTATCTGGACAAGAATAACGACGGCACGCTGGCCGCCGACGAGCTGATTTATCAGGGCTCGAACGTGGCCAGCCCCGGCGCCACCACCAACCTGAACCTGCCCACCGGCACCGTGCTCCACCAGCCCCTGCGGCTGCGGGTAATTGCCGACGCCATTGGCAACAACCCCGGTCCCTGCTCCAACCCCGTGAGCGGCCAGGCCGAGGACTACACGGTGGTGGCGCGGCCCAACACCATGCCGCCCAGCATCAACTTCAGCACCAACTACGTGCCCGGCGGCTGCGTGAACCCCGTGCAGTTCACCGACCTCACCACCAACCTGCCTACCTCGTGGCTGTGGGACTTTGGCGACGGCGGCACCAGCACCCTCCAAAACCCCACGCACCAGTACTCGGCTTCGGGCACCTATAACGTGACCCTGTCGGCCACCAACACCTACGGCACGGCCAGCATCACCCGCCTCAATGCCGTGGTTGTTTCGATTCCCTGCCTGAATTATTGCCCTTCGAATGGCACGGGGGGCATTGGGCCCGGCGGCATGCTGCAAGCCAGCCCCTTCTGGATGACATCCGTGCGGGTTTCCAATGCCGTGCCGGCCTATACCAACACAACCGGCAACGCCACCGGTGGCTACGCCAGCTACGCGGCGCAGCCCATTATCGTCGCTTCGGGCGGGCAGATTAACCTTACGGTGGTGACCAACTTGTCCATTGTGCACCGCACGTCGGTGTGGGTTGACTGGAACACCAACGGCATTTTCGATTCATGGGAGCTAGTGGCCGATGGCACGACAACCAACGGGCCTAACTCGGCCACGTTCACGGCCAACTTCTTTGCGCCCACCGGAACTACCCCTCTGAACACCCGCATGCGGATAACAAGTGTGGCCAGCAACAACTTTACTTCCCCCTGCATTGTGAATCTCCTCAATGCCGAGGTGGAAGACTACCAGCTGCGCGTGCAGCCCCTGGCCACCCGCGAGGCCCAGGCTTTGCCCGGCCTCAGCCTCTTCCCCAACCCCACCCACGACGGCCGTCTTTTCCTGAGCTTGCCCGACGCCAAAGCCGCCGGCCGCTACACCGCCGAAGTGCAGAACCTGCTTGGGGCCACCGTGCTGCGCACCGCTCTGCGCCTGGCGCCCACCGCCGATGCGGAGCTCGACCTAAGTTCTTTGGCCCCTGGCGTGTACGTGCTGCGCCTGCGCGATGCCCAAGGCCAGACGGCCATGCGCCGCGTGGTGCGCGACTAGCCACTCTTGCCGGGGGCCGGAGTTGACCTACCACCAAGTACCAACTTTGCCCCGGGAAGCTTTTGCATCATTATTCTCTTAGCAAATCCCTTTCCTTAGCGACTCAGGAAAAAACTGGCCGGCCTGCTCGGGCCTCCACATGCCTCAGTGCGTTAGCTTCTTACTAAACTACCCCTCTTTCTATTAATATATGTCAACACTCCTACTCCGGCGTTCTTTTGGGTTGATAATGCTGCTGGCACTACTGGTGCTGGGGGCACGCCCAGCGCAGGCTACCCACTTGCTGGGAGGCGAGATGAACTACCGCTACCTCGATGCCAACGGCCCCGCGGGCAACCCGTTCCGCTACGAAATCACCGTTACCATTTACAGCAACGGCTTGTACACGGTTGGCAATCCAAACGGCATTGCTGCGTATCCAAACTTTGCTCAGGTTGAGATTTACAACCAAACCACGGGCAGCCGCATCGGAACTTATACGGCCCCACGGCAAGGGGTGGCAAACCCCCAGCCGGTGCTTCCGCCGGTGCCAGCGGGCTGCGCGGTGATAGGTCCGAATCAGCCGTTCTACCTATTGAAGTACGTGCAAGTCGTCAACCTGCCCGTGTCGTTCGACGGCTACTACGCCGTGTACTCGGTGCAGGCGCGCAACAACACGGTTACCAACATCCGAGACCCCGGCAACACTCCTCTCACGCTATTCGTGAGCATGGCCCCGCCGCTGATTCCCAATAGCTCGCCCGTGTTCTCGGACACTGCCGTAGCCATTGTGTGCCAAAACGATACCACCATCACGCTCAACAACGCTTTTGACGCCGACGGTGACCGGCTGGTGTATTCTTTCGGCAGCCCCTACGGGCAGCGCACCAACGTCAATAGCATGCCGCCCTTGCCGCCGCCGGTTGCCTACAACTCGGCCTATAGCGCCATCAATCCGTTTGGGGCAGGCGCCGGCAACTTTGCCACCATCAATGCCAGTACCGGCGTGGCCCGGTACGGCGCCACTGCCAATGGCCTGTACGTAGTGGCCGTCGACGTGTCGGAGTACCGCAATATCAACGGCCGGGAAGTTCTCATTGGCACCACCCGCCGCGACTTGCAGCTCGTGGTCTCGACCTGTCCGCCTACCCCGCCTCCCCTGCTGCCCCCGGCCGTGGTCACGCCCCGCAGCTACACCATTGAGGAAGGGCAGTCGCTAAGCATTCCCATCACCGCCACGCAGGCCAGCAACAACCCGCTGGTGATGACCGTGAACAGTGCCCTGCTCGACGGCCCGGGGCCGTTCAACAGCACGTTCAATGGCAGCACGGGCACCGTGACGCCCGGCAACCTCACGGGTACGGCCACGGCTTCGGGCACGGGCACCGTCACGGGCACGTTTGTGTTCAACTCAACCTGCGGCAATGCCCGCGCCACCCCCTACGACCTGGGCGTGACCGTGAAGGACAACGGCTGCGGCGGTCGCCTCGCTTCTGACATTTTTCGCATCACCGTCACCCGCGCATTGGGCCCCAATGCCATCGACGGGCCGGCTACGGTCTGCGACCCGGCCACCTCGCGCACTTATACTGCCAGCGGCCCCGTTCCGGCATCTTATAACTGGCGCGTGGTGGGCGGCACCATCACCGGTGGCCAAGGCACCAGTGCCGTGCAAGTAACCTGGGCCAGCGCCAACACCACCGGCACCCTGGTGCTGAAAGGCATCTCCTCGCGCGGCTGCCCCACCGATTCGATAGTTAAAACCGTAGACATCCGGCCTCTGCCCGCTCTCACCGTGACGGCCAGCGCCCCGACCATTTGCCTCGGCGCTTCCTCTACACTTACGGTGGCGGGCATTCCCGGCCTCACTTACACCTGGAGCGGTGGCGGGCAAAGCTCGACCAGCACCACCCTTACGGTTACGCCCACTGCCACCACCACTTACACCGTGGTGGGTACCGATGGCACCTGCAACATCTCGAGCAGCGTGACCGTGACCGTCACGCCCCCGCCCACGGCCGCCCCCGGACCGGACCGGACCATCTGCCCAGGCATAGCCACCACGCTGGGGTCACCGGCCCAACCCGGCTACACCTATACCTGGAGCCCCGCCACCGGCCTGAGCAACCCCAACGTAGCGAACCCCACCGTGACGCTGCCTAATTCCACCGGCGCTCCCATCGTTGCGGTGTACACCCTCACGGTGTCGGCAAATGCCATTTGCACCAGCTCCCAAACCATTCGCCTGACAGTGAGCCCCGAAGCTATTGCCAACGCGGGGCCAGCCCTCACCGCCTGCCAGGGTGTTGCTTCGGCCCCGTTGGGCACTCCGGCTTTGGCTGGCTATACCTACAGCTGGAGCCCGGCCACTGGCCTGAGCAGCCCCACCGCTGCCCAGCCCACCGTAACGCTGCCGAACTCAGCGAACGCCCCCACCACAATCACCTACACCCTGACGGCCACCAACGCCGCTGGCTGCACCGCTACCTCCACCGTAGTAGTAACCGTGAACCCCCGCCCGGCGCCTGAGGCCATCACAGGCCCTGTCTCGGTATGCCCTACCGTTACGGGCATTGCCTATGCAGTGCCAACGCCGGCTGCCACCGCCTACACTTGGCTGGTTAGCGGCGGCACCATTGCCAGCGGTCAGGGCACTTCCGCCATCACCGTGAACTGGGGAGCTGCCTCCAACAGTGCTTCGGTTAAAGTGTTCCGCCTCAACGCCCAGGGCTGCTCTTCCGATACCACCACGCTGCCCGTCATCATCAACCAACGCCTGCAAACCGTGCGGCCCACGGGCCCCGGCGATATCACGGCGGTGGTACCCCTGCCGCAGTCGGTTTGCCAGGCCGATGGGCCTTATACCTACCGCAGCGGCATTTTCACCAACGGCTCCAGCTATGCCTGGGAAATCATTGGGGGCACGCAGGTGAGTACGGCTCAAAACACCGTGACCGTGAACTGGGCGCCTGTAACTGTGCCCACCGTCGTCAAAATTGTAGTAACCGAAACCAGCAACCCGGCCGGCGGCATCTGCCGTGGCGTATCCGATACCCTGAAGGTGCTGATTAATCCCTCGCCGCAGGCGCGGGCCATCACTGGCCCCACCAGCGTGTGCCAGAGCAGCGGCCCCGTCACCTTCTCGCTGCCCGGCGGCCTGGCCGGCGCCACCTACGTGTTCCAGCTGACCAGCGCCGCTTCAAATAATATTCCACTCGCGGGCACCGGCAGCACCCGCACCCTGGCCACTATTCCGGCGCCCGGCACCTACACCCTCACGGTGCGCGAAACATCGGCCACGGGTTGCACCGGGCCGGCCATCACCATGCCTTTCACGGTAGCCCCCACGCCGGCCTTGCCCACTATTTCCGGTTCGGGCTTCGTGTGCAACACAGCTACCCCGCAGGCCTACGCCATTGCCAACCCTACCGCAGGCGCCACCTACCAGTGGACGGTGGTGGGCGGCACTGTTACGGCCGGTGGCAGCAGCAGCCAGGTAACGGTTCAGTTCAACCCGACGGGCCCTTACAGCGTGAGTGCCTCCGAAATCAGCGCCAGCCCAGCGCTATGCCCCAGCCCGGTAGCCACCCGCGCCGTTTTGTTCGACAGCCCCAGCGTGGCCCTGACCTTAGGCTCAGTTGACATAAGCAGCGATAACCGCATTGTCCTCACCATGCGCGCGCCCAACAGCGCCAACACCCCCAACCAAGTGCAAATCATGCGGCGGGTGGCTGGCACGGGAACCTTCGTTATGGTGGGCCAGGCGCCCGCTTCCGCTACTACCTACACCGATAACAACAGCGTGAACGCCGACGCCAACACCTACGAGTACCGCCTTGACCTTACCAACGGCTGCGGCACGCGCCTATCGAGCAGCGTAGTGCAAACCGTGCGCCTCGTAGCAACCGCCGTGCCCGGCACCGGCGGCCGCGACCAAGGCAGCATCACGCTCACCTGGAACGCCTACGTCGGCTCCCAAGTATCGGAATACATAATCGTACGTCGTGCCGATGTCGGTGCTGCAACGGAAGTTCGACGCGTGCCGGGCACTACCCTTCAAGCTACCATCTCCAATACCGATGCCAACGCAACGGCTACGGGTGTTGGTCTTGAACAGAATTTCCGGGTAATTGCCTTTATCAATGGCACCCCGCTGAACATGAATTCTAACTCCAACGAAGCCACGGTGCGTTTCGAGGGCCTAACCAAAACCTACAACATCATTACCCCGAACGGCGACCGCCAGAACGATGTGCTTGTCATTGACAACATTCAGCTCTACCCTGGCAACACGTTCACCGTGTTCAACCGTTGGGGGCGCGAGATTTACAGCACCGCCAACTACCAGAATAACTGGGGCGGCGATGACAAGACTCCGGCCGGCTCTTACTTCTACCTGCTGAAACTCCCCAACGGCACCAACCTCAAAAACTGGTTCGAGATTGTGAAGTAGGACCACGGATTTGTGCGGATTTTTCGGATTGCACGGATTTTGTGGACGCTTATACTAAGGTTATATCAAGCGTTAAACCCAAAAAAGGCCACTCGCATGAGTGGCCTTTTTCATTTTGCATGGCGAGCAAGGAAACCGCGCCAATTACAAAATCCGTGCAATCCGCTAAATCCGCATGAATCCGTGGTTCAGACAGTAGTTTTGTAGTTCTATGAGCAGAGCAAAAAATATTCCCGCCGAGTTACTCCGCAACGTTAAAATTCAGGACATGGTGGCCGAAGGTAAATGCCTCGTCCGCGTCGAAAACCTCGTCATCTTCGTCTCGCAAGTGGCCCCCGGCGATGTGGTCGACCTCCGCGTCACCAAAGCAAAGAAGAGCTTTCTAGAAGCCGTTCCCGTCAAGTTTCACTCCTACTCCGAAGAGCGCACCACGCCGTTTTGCCAGCACTTTGGCACCTGCGGCGGCTGCAAATGGCAGCACCTCACCTACGACGCTCAGCTGCGCTACAAGCAGCAGCAGGTGATTGACCAGCTCACTCGCATCGGCAAAGTGACCTTGCCCGAGATTCCCTTTATCCTGCCATCGCCCCAGCGCACCTACTACCGCAACAAGCTGGAATACACCTTCAGCGACAACGGCTGGCTTACCACCGAGCAGATAAACGACGACACCACGCAGTACAACCGCGAGGTGCTGGGTTTCCACACGCCCGCGCGCTTCGATAAGATTATCGACGTGCAGCACTGCCACCTGCAGGCCGAGCCCAGCAACGAAATCCGCCTGTTCGTGCGCGACTATGCCCACGAGCACAAGCTGCCCTTCAACAACCTCGTGCGCCAGACCGGCCTGCTGCGCAATCTCATCATTCGCACGGCCCAAAGCACCGGCGAAATCATGGTGATTCTGCAGTGCTACCACGCCGACGAAGCCATCGAAACCCTGCTCGATGCCCTCATTGCGAAGTTTCCCGGCATCACCTCGCTCAACTACGTGCTCAATAACAAGGGCAACGAAACCTTCCATGACCTCGACGTGGTAACCTACCACGGCAAGCCCTACATCGAGGAAGGGATGGAAGGCCTGCGCTTCCGCATCGGTCCCAAGTCCTTCTACCAAACCAACTCCGAAGGTGCCCACCAACTCTACAAAGTGGCCCGTGAGTTCGCCGAGCTTACCGGCAATGAATTGGTATACGACCTCTACACCGGCGCCGGCACCATTGCTAGCTTCGTGTCGGGCCAGGCCCGCAAAGTCATCGGCGTGGAATATGTTGAACAAGCTGTGGCCGACGCCCACGTTAACGCCGAAATCAACAACATCACCAACACCGAGTTCTTCGCCGGCGACATGAAGGACGTGCTCACCGCCGAGTTCACAGCCCGCCACGGCCGCCCCGACGTCCTCATCACCGACCCGCCCCGCGCCGGCATGCACCCCGACGTAGTAGCCCGCCTCCTTGAGCTGCGTGCCCCTCGCATCGTGTACATCAGCTGCAACCCCGCCACCCAGGCGCGTGACCTGGAATTATTGGATGCTGCCTATAAAGTTACGCGCGTGCAGCCAGTGGATATGTTCCCACACACCCACCATGTGGAGAACGTGGTAGCGCTGGAGTTGAAATAAACCTTTTGTCATCCTGAGCTTGCGAAGGACCTTATCACGCCGGAACGTATTGCAGTAAATTCCAAACGGCGCGAACGTGATAAGGTCCTTCGCAAGCTCAGGATGACAAATAATTAATCGAGTCCCGCCATGCCTTATTACGTGTACATCACCACTAATCCAGGCAAGTCGGTGTTATACATTGGTGTCACAAATAATATTGCCGACCGCATGGCCCAGCACTACGCCAATCGGGGCTCAACTCAAACCTTCGCAGGGCGTTACTTCTGCTACAATCTGGTGCACGTTGAAGTGTACTCTGATATCACAGCCGCGATAACGCGCGAGAAAGAATTGAAAGGCTGGACTCGGGCTAAAAAAGACACTTTAATTGCTAATGACAATCCGCATTGGCTTTTTTTACAAACCTGAAACCTCTCGCGGTTAGGACATGATAAGGTCCTTCGCAAGCTAAGGATGACAGGTGAAATAACGAGTTCACTTACCCCACATGGACTACTTCAACGACCCCGAACTCAACGGCAAATACCTCGGCACCATCACCAAGGATTTTGTCGTCGTGTCTGATACCCTGCTCGAAGCTTCTTCCCAAATCCGCAAGGGCGACTTCAGCAAATACCCCATCTTCGTTTTTGCCAAGCAGGAAGTGCCCTTGGGCGGCCTGCTGGTAAATGCCGATGAGCTCAACCTGGAGTGGCACGTTTTCGCCAGCTACCTTGAATTGTTTGTGCAGCAAGGCATCATCAGCGAAGAAGGCGTCGAGGGTTTCCAGGCTACTTACAAAGACGCCGACGAGTTCTGCTGCCTGTTCGTGCTTGATGAGGAGTTCACGAAATTCGTTTTCGTCCCCTACCCCGAAGATTAACTGAACGATGCCGAGACGCGACACTTGGCTACGCCGACCTTCGGTTCGCATCTCTACAGCAGCCGATAACACTCCAATTATGTTCATGCGCTCCGGTTCTTTGCTCCTGATACCCGCCGTGCTCCTAATTGGTGCGCAGTGCTCCTCAACACCCAACACCGACACGCCACCAGCGCAAGCCGCCCCGCTCCCACCGGAGTTCGGCAGCTACTGGTTCCAGGGTAAAGCCGAGCTCACGAGCTACGACCTGACCCAGGCCCGCTACGGTGAGCTGCACAAGGGCGAGGCCGTGCTGGTATTCGTAACCGAAGATTTCTCCCGCAAGAAACAGGTGAAGCTGGACAACCCCGCCGCTAATCCAGCCGACCGCCTGCCCGTGCTTAAGCTGAACTTCAACAAGAAATTCAACACCGGCGTCTACCCCTACTCCATCGTCACGTCCACGTTCACGCCGCTCGACCTGGCCAAGGACCCGCATACTCCCAAGGTGAGCCTGTCGGTGCAGGAATGGTGCGGCCACGTCTTCACCCAACTCAACCTGGGCCCCAAAGGCTACAACATTTCCCAGAAATCGTACTTCGAAAGCGAAGGCGACAACGAAACCAAGCTGGAAACTACGCTGCTCGAAGACGAGCTCTGGAATCGCATTCGCCTGAACCCAACTGGCCTGCCCATTGGCAATATTAAGTTGGTGCCCAGCACTGCCTTTGCCCGCCTGCAGCACCTGCCCCTGCGCCCCGAAGCGGCCACGGCCAGCCTGCGCCCCGCTCCTTCCAACCAGCAGTCCGCTGGCGGCACCCCTTCCCAGGCGTACACCATTGCCTACGCCGGCCACAAGCAGCACACGTTAAGCATTTACTTTGAGCAGGCCTTTCCGCATCGCATTTTAGGGTGGGAAGAAACTTATCTCGACGGCCCCGGCACCCCCCAGCCGCGCCTGCTCACTACCCGCGCCACGCGCCGCCGTAGCATCATGCTCGACTACTGGCGCACCCACAACAACGCCGATGTGGCCTGGCGCGATTCTTTGGGTTTAGCGCGTTAGCGTAACCACGACCAGCGACAACCTCGCTTGGCCAGCACATAAAAAAAAAGGTCCTGCCGAGTTCGGCAGGACCTTTTTTTTTATAATAATGCCGCTATTGATTCGGTACTGTTAACGACGCTGCACTGGCAGGTCTTCCAATTGCGCGTAGCTGAGTTTCCAGGTCTTGTCGTCGCTCTTTTTCCAGAGGAAAATATAGTTGCCTTCGCCGTAGCCGCGGGGCTCGCCGGGGGCCTCGGGCAGCACGTCGACGGCGAAGGTGCCGGCTTCATAAGCCGTGTTGGCGTCGGTCGACGAGCTCACCACGCTGGTTTTCAAATTGCCGATGGTGGGCAGCGTCTCGTTCACCCATTTCTGCGACACTTCGCCTTTGCCTTTCCAATGGGCGCTGCCTTGCACAAAGCTCACATCATCGGCCAGGAAGCCGTTTATTTTACCAGAGTCCTTGCTGTTCCAGGCGCCGATAAACTCTTGGTTCAGGCTTTGGATGTTGACGGCTTCATCCGCTTTTGAGCAGGAGGTAAGCGTAGCGGCAACGAGCAAACTATACAGGAGGGCTTTCATAAAAAGTGAAAGAGGTGTTGGTTGAGAAGAAGTAAATGTGGGCGCCAATTTCACCCCTATGGTAAGGGGCCAAAATGGCTAAACCCCGAGCGAATGCGCTCAGGGTTTAGATTTTAATTGATTGGAACAATTACCAGCTCTTACGACGGTACTCCGAAGTAGCGTAGGGGTGCGAAGGGTCGCCGTAGGCATTGTTGGGCAAATAGGCCGAGTTCGAAACCATGGGCGCTGCAGCATCCTGAGCGCTAAGAGCCAACGCACCGGCCGCGGGAGTAGCAGCGAGGCTGTTGTAAGAAGCGTTGGCGGGCGTTGCACGATTGGCAGCGCCGTTGTTGCGGGCAATAGCCGCGCGGTTGGCGGCAGCACGGTTGGCAGCGGCTTGGTTAGCAGCTGCAATGCGGGCGCGCTCCTTGCGCTTGTTATCGGTGTTCTTGCCAATGGCGTAGCCTACGCCGCCACCCACCACGCCACCTACCAGGCCACCCACGGGGCGGTTCCGCTTGTTGATGATGGCACCAGCGGCCGCCCCGCCCAGGCCGCCAATTACGGCGCCTTTGGCTTGCGGGCTCCAGCCCTTTCTGTCCTGGGCCTGGGCCGAAGACGAGCTAAACATGGTACCGAGCAGCACAATCAGGCTGAAGAAATATGCGAGCTTATTCATGACTGAAATATTTAAGTTGAGAGGAACTTTCCACGTATGGCAGCGAAAAACAATTAGCGTGCCATACATAGCAATTTCTAATTGGCTCTCGTAACGGCAGCGCTTAAAGCAAGGTTGACCCTTCTCGATGAGTCAGGCTAAAAGCTCGTCCAACCCTGTGCCTGAAGCGGCACAGCCTGACCAGCTTTAGTCACCAGGTTGGCGCCATCGTCCTTGGCTGTGAGGTGCCCGATGATGGTGATATCGGGGTGGTTTTTCAGCTTTTCGTGGTCCGTCACGGGCACCGTAAACAGCAGTTCGTAGTCCTCGCCGCCGTTCAAAGCGCAGGTAATAGGGTCGAGGTTAAACTCAGCCGCCGCCTCCAGGGTGGGATTAGCCAAGGGCAGGAATTCGGTGAAAACCCGGGCACCGGTGCCGCTGGCCGTGCACAGGTGCAAGACTTCCGAGGCCAGCCCGTCGGAAATATCAATCATGCTGCTGGGCTGGATGCCCCGCTCCCGCAACTCGTGAACAATGTCGAGCCGGGCCTCGGGCCGCAGCTGGCGCTGCACCACGTACTCGTAGTTGGCCAGTTCGGGCTGCGTTTCAGGGTCGGCTAAGAAAGCTTGCTTTTCGCGCTCCAACACCTGCAGACCCAGGAAGGCCCCGCCAAGGTCGCCGCTCACGCACAGCAAATCAGTGGGCTTGCCGCCGCTGCGGCGCACTGCTTCACCGGCGGGCGCCTCGCCCAGCACGGTTATGGCCAGAGTAAGGCCGCCGCGGCTAGCTGTCATGTCGCCGCCTACTAAGTCTACATTGTAGGCCTCACAAGCCAAACGCATGCCAGCGTACAGCTCCTCAATGGCTTCCACCGTGAAGCGCGCGCCGGCCGATACGCCCACCACCAGCTGCGTGGGCAGGGCGTTCATGGCGGCCACATCCGACACGTTCACGGCCACGGCCTTATAACCTAGGTGGCGCAACGGACTAAAAGCCAGGTCAAAATGAATGCCTTCGACCAGCAAGTCGGTGGTCATCACCAGCTCTTTGCCGGGCGTGGGGGCTATAATGGCCGCGTCGTCGCCAATGCCCAACACCGTGCTGGGCTGGCGCACACTGATTCCTTCCTGCAGACGGCGAATAAGAGCAAATTCGCCAATGGCGTTGAGGGGCGTGAGTTCAGACATTTTGAAGACAGAAGTTAGTATTTGATAGTCGCCAGCGTATTGAGCTGGGTAGTAAGCCCTGCTGTGCAGAGCAGAATCAGACAGCTGTTATGATAGCCCCACTAGCACTGGTTGAAGCGTAAAAGTACGCCCATAAACAAATGAGACACTTATCCTGGGATTTCAGCATCAGGACTTGAGCTTGTTACACCCTGATGTTACGCAGCTGGGCATTGATGGCGCGGGGCTGTTTCCCGTGCCGTTTATTCGCCGGCCTCTGGCCGGCAGTCGTTGAACGAGTCTAGCGCGAGTCGTTCGGACGTTACGGGCCGGAGGCCCGCGTATAGTAGGCACGGGGCACACCCCCGCGCCATCAGCGGCCTAAACCATCAATCCTTCGTTGGCCTTCGAAGGCCTTCATCTCAATTCAATGAACCTCAACACCTACTCTTTTACCCTAGGCTGTGCTAATCGCAACTTTAACTTGCTAACGCTCGTTAGTAAGTATATCTTTGTTTTGAATTATGGCTACTGCTGCTCCTATCCGTTCGCGCAAAGCTCAGATTGACCGTACTGCGACGGCCCTTTTCCGGGCGCGCGGCTTTGCGGCCACCAGCATGCGCGAGCTGGCCACCGAGCTGGGTTTGGAAGCGGGCAGCTTGTACTCCCACATCAAGTCGAAAGAAGAAATTTTGCACCGTGTGTGCTTTGGCTTGGCCGAAGATTTTTTCGCCGGCTTTGCGGCCGCTACGCTGGATACTGCTGCCCCCATTGCTACTCAGTTGCGGCTGGCCATTGAAGCGCACGTGCGAGTGCTTACCCGCGACAGCGCAGCCTCGGCTGTATTTCTGCACGAGTGGCGGCACTTAAGTGAGCCTGCTCGCACCGAGTTCCTGGCCTTGCGTGACCGCTATGAAGCCTCCTTTCGCGAACTGATACAGCGCGGCATTGCAGCGAACGAATTGCATGCCCCCGACGCCGCTTTTGCCGCTCTCACCTTGCTAGCCAGCCTCAACTGGCTGCCGGCCTGGTACCGCCCCGACGGGAAACTGTCGCCCGATGACATCGCCCACCGCTTAGCCGAGCAGTTGCTGGGCGGGCTACTGACCAATAAATAACGTATCGCGGGCTGCAGTAGCAGCTGCCCTCTCTAGCTCTTAACCTTAAAATCCCACCACTCATGTACGGTTCCGCCAGCACCCACGACCTCCCGACCACCGCCGTTACCGGCCTTGAAAACGAAGACCCCATCCTGCTGGCCGAATTTGAGGCCCGCATTGCCCGGGGCGAGAAGATTGAGCCCGGCGACTGGATGCCGGCCCTCTACCGCAAGCAGCTCACCCGCATGATTGAGCAGCACGCGCACTCCGAAATCATCGGCTCGCTGCCCGAGGGCACCTGGATTACCCGTGCACCCGGCTTCCGCCGCAAAATGGCTCAGATGGCCAAGGTGCAGGACGAAGTAGGCCACGCGCAATTGCTGTACTCGGCGGCGGAAACCCTGGGCAAAACCCGCGAGCAGATGCTTACCGACCTCATCAACGGCAAGAGCAAGTACTCCAACGTTTTCAACTACCCCACTCCTACCTGGGCCGACTCGAACGTTATTTCCTGGCTGATTGATGCCGGTGCCATTGTCAACCAGCTCGCCAACGCCAAGGGTAGCTACGGTCCCTACTGCCGCGCCCTCGACCGGATTTGTGCCGAGGAAGCGTTTCACCTGAAGTACGGGCACGATGCTGTGGTGCACATGGCCACGGGCACGCCCATTCAGCGCGAAATGATGCAGGCAGCCCTCAACCGCTGGTGGCCCGCCATCATGACCTTTTTCGGCCCTTCGGATAAGATGTCGGTACACACCGAAATCCTGATGCGCTGGAAGGTAAAAATGGCGTCGAACGACGAGTGCCGCAACCAGTTCCTGGACATGTACGTGCCCAAAATCTGGGAAATTGGCCTGACGCTGCCCGATGCCAACCTGCGCAAAAATGAGGAAACAGGCCAGTGGGAATTCACCGAGCCCGACTGGGAAGACTTCAAGCGCGTGATTAACGGCGACGGTCCCTGCAACGCCGAGCGCATTGCTGTGCGCCGCGCCGCCGAGGAAAACGGCGCCTGGGTGCGCCGCGCCCTGCTCACGCCCAAAACGCAATACGTGCGCCCGTTAGCTTAATCATTTAACATGTATCAATTAACATTTAACAGGTTTTTTGACCTCTGAATATCAATTGATATGAACGCCAAATGTTGAATCAGTTGAACAGCTCGTTGGTAAACGAGCTGTTCAACTGATAATTGTTAAATGATAATTGTTAAGTGTAAGATGATACAATCGCACGACCCGCGCATGAACCGGCTGGGCCTGCCCGACGCCCCCGCTCCGGCAGTGGCCAAGGAAGCCCTCGACCAATTTGGTACCTACGAGGTTTTTCATCAGAAAAAAGAGGGAGCTCCGTTTGTGTACGTGGGACCGGTGCATGCCCCGGAGGCCGACGTGGCTTTTCTGTTTGCTAAAGAGCAGTTTAGCCGCCGCTTTGCCTGCACAGGCCTGTGGGTGGTGCCCACCGCCGCCATCACCCTAACGGACTACGTAGGGGATACCGAATCGGCCTACGATACCTTGCCTTTGCTGGCAAAGAGCAGCGCCGCCCCAGCCCCTGATTCTCGCTACACCGACGACACTGCTGGTGAAGAAGCTGCCTACGCGGCGGGCGAGGAAGACTACGATATTTTCCATCTCAAAAAGCGCGGCAAAGCCCATCAGCACGTGGGCAAGGTGCGCGCCAGCTCCCCGGCCGATGCCCTGCAAGTAGCCAAAGCCGTGTTTGGCGAGCAGCGCCCGGTAGTGAATGTGTGGGCTGCCCGCTCGGCCGACATTCTGCGCTCCGACGACGAGGACCGCGACATCTGGACCACCACGCCCGAGAAAAAATACCGCGACGCCATCTCCTACAAGGTGCAGGACCGGATTGAAAAGTTTAAGGCCGAAAATCAATAAGTACATGGACCCCAAACTCGACCTTTTATACCGCCTCGCCGACGACCAACTCATTCTGGGCCACCGCAACTCCGAATGGAACGGCTTGGGCCCCATTCTGGAAGAAGACATTGCCTTTTCGAGCATGGCGCAGGATAAGCTGGGCCACAGCCTGGCTCTCTACACCCTGCTGCACGAGCTGGGCGAAGCCGAGCCTGACACGGTGGCTTTTACGCGCAACGCGCCGCAGTTTCACTGCTGTCAGCTGGTGGAGCTGCCCATTGGGGAGTACGACTTCAGCCTGACGCGTCACTTTCTGTTCGACCACGCCGAGCTGTTGCGCTTCGAGGCGTTGGCTACCAGCAGCTACGAGCCGCTGGCCCAGGTGGCCCGCAAGCTCCGCGGCGAGTTGAAGTACCACGCCCTGCACGCCAACACTTGGATGAAGCGCCTCGGCACGGCCACTGAAGAAGCCATCGAGCGCATGCAGAACGCCTTGAACTTCACGCTGCCCTACGCACTTGGCATCTTCGAAAAAACGGAGGCAGAAGCGGAAATCATTAGCTCTGGTTTATTCATTGGCGAGGACGAATTGCGCAGCCGCTGGCTGGAAAGCATCACCAAAGTCCTGTCCCAAACGGCTCTCGAAGTACCAGACATTCTGGCCCTGACGCCGGTAGCCGGCGGCCGCTACGGGCAGCACACCGAGCACCTGCAGCCCCTGCTGGACGAAATGGCCGAGGTCTTTCGCCTGGACCCTACGGCCGACTGGTAGCCTTTATTGAGCTTTTGGCTACTAGCTGATGGCTGTTAGCTTGACTTATAAAATCATCATGCAGAACCACGCCAATAGCCATCAGCTAGTAGCCAAAAGCCAGATAATGGACTGGCTGCAAGCCGTGAAGGACCCGGAAATACCGACCATCTCGCTCATCGATCTGGGCGTGGTGCGCCGGGTAGAGCAGGATGAGCACACGGGCAAGGTGACCGTGGAACTCACGCCCACTTTCGCTGGTTGCCCGGCCATGGACTACATGAAGCGTGACGTAGAGCGCACCTTATTAGCCCACGGCGTGCCAGCAGTTGAAGTCAACATCAGCATGCGCGAGGCCTGGACCTCCGACATGCTCACCGAAGCCGGCCGGCAGGCCCTGCGCCAGCACAAGCTGTCGCCCCCGCCGGTACTTGGCAACCAGGTGCTTGACCTTGATTTTCTGGAGTACGCCGAGTGCCCCAACTGCAACGGCAACAATACAGAGCTCCGTACGCCGTTTGGGGCTACGTTGTGCCGGGCCGTGCACTATTGCCACGACTGCCGCCAGCTTTTTGAGCAATTCAAGCCCGTGTAGAGTTATTGCACCCGCTGTTTCACCCATTTGTGTTTACCCTTGATGGCTACCTCTTTGATTCCTACCGTTAAGTCCGCAGTTGTTGTTCTGCTGATTCTCACGGCCTGCGCGGCCTCATGCAAGCGCGACAGCAGCAAAAGCGCTGTGATGGACCCGGCCTCCAAGGCTGCAGTAAAAACCCAATTTGACGTGCTCCGCGATTCCGTGGACCTCAAATGGCGCAACATGACTGAGAGCGACGACCAGAAAATTGGCGTTACGGGCTTGCTCCTGCGCGAGCTCAAAAGCCAGCCCGGTGCCAATACTGCGCAGCTGCAGGGCCTGGAAAAGGCCAATACTCGCCTCAAAGTTCGCCGCTACACCCAGCAAACCATGGCCAGCTCCGACCTGATTGACCAGTACGACGCAGCCCAGGACTCCCTGTTTCGGGTGCTCCTGCCCGTGGCGGCGCCCGACGGCAACGCCCCTACTGAAAACGCTCGCAACTTCGTGGAAGGTCTGCAGCAACTCGACGCGGGGGTAGTTGGCTTCCGCGTGCAGTACGACCGCGCCGCTCAGCAGTACAACAACTACCTGAAGCTGCACCAAGCCGAACTGCAATCGTTGGGCGGCAAATATGCTCAAATCAAGCCCTTGCCTTTATTCACGCTCGGCGCTCAATAACCTCATACCTCAAGCATAGCACTAAGGGCCGGCAGACATGCCGGCCCTTTTCTTTTGAACGTGATGCAACCCCTGAACTAATGAACCGGTCAACCGCAAAAGCACCCACACTTCAAGCACCTAACGCTATGCGAAATCGCTTCTCTTCTAAGTTGTTGACCCTTTTTAAATTGGCTGTCGTTGCTGGGATGGCCGGTTGCGCTTCCAAAGAAGACATTAGCCCTAAAGGGTCGTGTGCCACGGCTGCTACTGTGCGGCTTTGCTACGGCAGAACGGCCGCTTGCCCCACCGAGCATACCACGCTGGAGTTAACCAATGGCAAGCGTTTGCGTCCGTCGGGCAAAGTTTGGCGAGCGTATTTGCCCAAGCAAAGAGAAGGACAGGTGCTGTCCATCAGCTATAATTTGGTGCAGCAAGGCTCGTCCGACAACGCAGAAAGCCCTCTGGTGACGCTCACTTGTTTAGAAGAAATGGTTTTGAGATGTGGTAATATGTAAAAGCAAAAGAGCCCCCGCGTTTCTATACGCGGGGGCTCTTTTGCCTAAAACAGGATGAACAGCTCGACTACAGCGCGGCCATTTCCTCTCGCACGAAGTCGGCCAGGGTGCGCAGGTAATCGGTGCTGAAGTCGAAGCGGATGCCCGCGGCGGCGTAAATCTGCCCAATGGGGGCGGTGTAGCCCAGGGCCAGCGCACGCTTGTAAGCAGCCAGGCCCTCGGCGGGGTTCTGGCGGTAGTTGCGCCATACGGCAATGGCGCCGAGCTGGGCCATGGCGTATTCAATGTAGTAGAACGGCACTTCGTAGAGGTGCAGCTGCTTCTGCCACAGGAAAGGCTTGAAGTTTTCCAGGCCATTCCAGTCCACGGTGCGCTGGTTGAACTGGTCGAAAATCTCCACCCAGCACGCATGGCGCTCGGCCTCAGTGTGGTTGGGGTTTTCGTAAATCCAGTGCTGAAACTTGTCTACCGTAGCTACCCAGGGGAAAGTTTCGAGCACGCTTTCGAGGTGGGTTTTCTTGGCCCGGCGCAGGTCCTCGGCGTCCGGGAAGAACACGTGCCACTGGTCCATGCTCATAAGCTCCATGCTCATTGAGGCCAACTCGGCTACTTCGGACGGTGGGTGCTTGTCGGCGCCCAACGGCAGGCCGCGGGTGAGGAAGGAATGCACAGCGTGGCCGCCTTCGTGCAGCATGGTTACCACGTCGCGCAGGCTGCTGGTGGCGTTCATGAAGATGAAGGGCACGCCCGTTTCGTCCAGCGGGTAGTTGTAGCCACCAGGGGCTTTGCCTTTGCGGCTTTCCAGGTCGAGGTGGCCCATCTGGCGCATGGTGCGCAGGCAGTCGCCCAGGTAGGAATCCAGGTTATGGAAAACGGTGATGGTTTTTTCCAGCAGCTCCTCGCCCGTGCCGAAGGGCAGCAGCGGGGGCTGCCCGCTGGGGTCCACGTCGAGGTCCCAGGGGCGCAGGGCAGGCAGGTTGAGGTCTTGCCGACGCTCCAGGTCGAAGTCATCGATGAGCGGCACCACCGTCTCGCGAATGGCGCGGTGGAAGTCAAAGCAGTCCTGCGGGGTATAGTCGAACCGGCCCAGGGCGGCAAACATGTAGTCGCGGAAATTGCTGAAACCGGCATTTAGGGCCACTTGGTTGCGCAGGCCCACAAGCTCAGTGAAGAGTTGGTCGAGTGGTTTGGAATCCTGCAGGCGGCGCGCCTGAATGGCGCGCCAGGCCGTTTCACGCACGGCCCGGTCGGGGTTTTTGAGGCGGTCGGCAGCCTGGGGCAGCGTTAGCTCCTGGCCGTCTAGGGTCACGTTCATAGCGCCCACCGTGGCGGCGTACTGCTGCTGCTTGGTGCTGATTTCGGTTTTGAGCGGTATGTTCTCAACCCGATAAATCTCCGATGCCCGGCGCACCGAACGCAGAAACACCCCGTAGCGCCGCTCGTCGAGCCCGGCCAGGTGCGGCGAGGCCAGCATCTTTTCATTCAGGGCGTGGTCGTAGGGCGCCACTTGGGGCTCTACCTCGTTCACGAAGTACTGGAAGGCTTCGGCCCGGGTGCCATCCTGCGTGTCGCAGGTCATGCGAATGTAGCGCCACGCCAGGTCCTCGCTGAGCACCGATTCCAGTTCGGAACGGTCGAGCAGCCAGCGCTCCAGCTCGGCCGGGGTGTACACCGGCCGGTCTTGCAGCTCCTGAAAAAAGGGCTCGATAGCGGCCCAGTCGGTTACAATGAAATCCTCGGGCAGATACTGGCGCGGCGGCCGGCTGGTATCGGTAGCCGACTCGGCAGTAGGTTCAGCAATTAACGTCATAATACAATAGTAGTAGAAGGAACTCGGGTAACAGGTGCCTTGGCCACAGCCTTTGCTTTACGAAGCAAACCATGCGCCGGACGGAAAATAAGTTAAAAGTTATGGGTTAGGGTAAAGGCGCCCTTGCTGTGTGCCACAGGCTCACCTCCCTCCTGCTTTTAACTCTTAACTCAGTTGCCTATCCGATTTCAATCACCACGTCGTCGGTCATGGGGTGGCCCACGCAAGTCAGGATGTAGCCTTGCTTCATTTCGGAATCGGAAAGTCCTTCGCGCTCATCCAAATGCACCTTGCCGCTGAGGCACTTGCCGCGGCAGGCGGTGCAAAGGCCGGCCTGGCAGGAATACGGCAAGTCGATGTCCTGGTCCAAGGCCGTTTCGAGAATGGTTTTGCCAGTCGGCACCTCGATGATGTATTCACTGCCTTCGTACTGAAGCGTCACGCTGCGGGTGGCCTTGGTGTCGTCGGCGGGGCTGGTCGATACGTCGCCGTGGCCGCTGGGCGGGCCGGCAATGGCCTCGGCCGTGTCGCCGCTGGCCACGAAGCTTTCGCGGCGAATCCGGGACTCGGGCACGTTCAGCAAGTCGAGGGCGGCGCGGGCCTCCACCATCAGGCCTTCGGGGCCGCACATGAAGTACTCGGCCTGCTCGGCCGGAAACTGGTGGCGCTGCTCCAGAATGCGCAGCATCATGGTGCGGTTGAGGCGGCCGCTGTGGCGGTGGGCGCCACCCGGGTTCAGGGGTTGGCTAAACACGTGCTCTACCTGCAAGTGGCCGCCGGAGGAGGCCTCCAGCTCGGCGAGCTGCTTCTGGAAAATCACCGATTCCTCGTTGCGGTTGCCATATATCAGCAGCACGTGGCTATTGGGCTCGGTCTTCAGCACGGCTTTGAGCATGGACATGAGCGGGGTGATGCCCGAGCCGGCCCCAATGAGTACCAGTGAGCGGGCTGCTTTGGGACTGGGGCTGAGGGTGAAGTTGCCCAAGGGCTCCATCACTTCCAGCTGCTGACCAACCTTCACCGTGTCTAGTAAGTAGTTGCTTACTAGGCCGCCCGTCACGCGCTTCACCGTCACGGATAGGCGCGGGGCCTCGTGCGGTGTGCTGCTGAGGGAGTAGGCGCGGCGCTCTTTTTTGCCACCCGGGCCGCAGGGCAGAATGAGCGTGAGGAACTGGCCCGGCCGACAAGAAATGGCCGCCCGGTCGGGTCGCTCTAAGTGAATGGTAACGGAATCGGCGGTTTCCTGGGTCAGCTCAACTACGGTCAGCGTTTGGTAACTCATGCGGGGGAATGGTGGTGTGGGAATTTTACGTATAAACGCAGCCTTTCAGGTTCCCGAACTTTATAAATGACAAAAATTTAACCGGCACCCGTTGCACGAGTGGCCCGGCTTCGGCCGCAAAGGTAACTTGCCGCCGCGGCTGCCATCTAACAGCTAACTCCGGGAAACTGTTGAATGAGCCCCGCCGCATTTTCAAGGTTCAATTTCCCTTTCGATTATCGCCCCTCAACCCTTGCCACTCGCCTCCCTCCTGCGCCAGCACCAAACCGAGTTTGGTCCCGTTTTGCCCGTCGACCTGAACGGCTCCGACGTTGTTCGCCTCGATTTGACCGACAACAACCCCATGATTTGCCACGCCGACCTACGCGACACGGCTGCTTTCGAAACAGTGGTAAATGCCATGCTGGCCGAGAAAAACGCCCGCATTGGCGTTGGTGGCTACCTGGAAAACCGGGTTATCTATCGCCGCAGCCAGCATTTTGGCCCCGGTGCCCAGGAAGAAGCGCGCTCCCTGCATTTGGGCGTCGATGTTTGGATGGCTGCTGGCACCCCCGTTTTGGCGCCGCTGGCGGCCCGGGTTCACAGCCTGGCCGATAACGCCACCTACGGCGACTACGGCATCACCGTAATTCTGCAGCACGAACTGGACGGCACCACTTTCTACAGCCTCTACGGCCACCTTAGCCGCCTGGAATGGACAGCGCTGCGGGTGGGCCAAGAGTTAGTGAAAGGTCAGGCATTCGCCTCCGTGGGCCCGTATCCGGAAAATGGCGACTGGCCGCCGCACCTGCATTTTCAGCTAATTGCCGACATGCAAGGACGCGTGGGCGATTTTCCCGGGGTGGCCCGGCCCAGCGAGCGGGAAGCCTGGGCCTCGCTGTGCCCCGACCCCAATATTGTGCTGCAATGCCAGCTTATCTGAACCACGGATTCCTCCGGATTTTTCGGATTGCACGGATTTTGTAGACAACACTAGAGTTTCTCTTGCATCAGCGAGCAGCATTACTGGACAACAGAAAGGGCCACTCAAATGAGTGGCCCTTTTGCTTTTAACGCATTAAAATCAACCATCTACAGAATCCGTGCAATCCGAAAAATCCGCACGAATCCGTGGTTCAGACATCAATCGAACTTGATAGCCACCACTGGCTTAATCCGCGCAATGAGGTAGGTGGGAATCAGCACGGCCAGCAGAGAGGCTGCAAACGTGGCAACGTTGAGAATAATCAACATTTTAGGGTCCCAGGAAATCGGCACCCGGTCCATATAGTAGTTCTCGGGGTCGAGCGGAATGATGTGGAAGTAGTATTGCAAAGCACAGAAACCCACGGCAATTACATTTCCAATGAGCATGCCCCGCACCGTGAGTGAAAGCCCTCGGAAAAAGAACATCCGGCGAATCTGATTATCCGTGGCGCCCAGCGCTTTCAGAATGCCAATCATGTTGGTGCGCTCCAGAATCATGATAAAAATGGTGGCGACCATGTTGAAGGTGGCCACAAAAATTATCAGCAGCAGAAAGATGATGACGTTGCGGTTAAGCAGCTGCAGCCAGTCGAATAGCTGGGCGTATTGGTCGGTAATTTTATCGATTTTGAGGTCGTAGGGCAGGTTTTCGTAGAACGCGTCGGCCGTGCGGTCCAGGGTGGTAAAGTCTTTCAGCACCACTTCCATGCCCCCAATGAGGGAGTCGGGCCAGGCGGGCGAATTCAGCTCGCGAATTTGCCGAATGTCACCGATGACATACACTTCGTCAAACTCGTCGAGACCCGTGGAATAGATTCCGCTAACCCGAAACTGGCGAATGCGCGGCGGGTTCTGAATGAAGTAGAACAAGGCTTTGTCGCCGACAACCAGGCGCAGCTTGTCGGCCACCTTGCGCGATACCAGCACGTCGTCGCTGGCGGCCGAGTCGGGGAAGCTGAGGAATTTCCCGTTCTTCAGGTTCTCGCGCATGGGCGAGGGCCCGTCGGTTTCGGAGATGCCTTTTAGCACCACGCCCAGCACTTCGTCCTTGGTTTTGATGATGGCCGTTTTGACGGCAAAGGGCTGCGTGGACTTTACTTCCGGAAACTCGTGCAGCTGCTTTACCAGCCGAGGGCTGCCAATGGGAGCCACCTCTAACGAATTGTTGGTGTCGTAGCGCGAGATTTGCAGGTGCGAGCCAAACGAGAAAATCTTATTTTGAATCTCGTTGCGAAAACCTTGCAGGATGGCAAACGACACTACCATCACCGCCAAACCCATGGCAATGCTGATGATGGCTATTTTTGTGACCGACGAGGTGAACGAACCGGAATCGGCTCCTCCGTCAATCTTCTGAGAAATGTAGCGGGCGACATTCATTATTTGACCGTAAAGCTACGTTTTCAACCGGTATCGGGCACGTTGCCGCTTAGCTTCTCTGGCGCAGCACCCGCCAGCACTGCTTATTTAGCCTTTTCCAACCCCGTTTATGCTCGGTATTTCCGCAAAATCCATTTTGTCGCTCCTGCTGGCGCTGCCCACCTGCGGCACTTCGAGCGCCCCGGCCACCACAGCGGCCACCCCACCGGCTGACACTGCCCAAGCGCGCTCTGCGGCGGACCAAACGCCACCCACAGGGCGCGTTATTGTCGGGGCGGAGCGGCTGGACAACTACCTGCCCCAGCTCAAAAACAAGCGCGTGGGCCTGGTTATTAACCAGACCTCGCGCGTGGGCAATGCCTTTTTGGTAGATACCCTACGGGCCCGGGGGGTCAACGTGACGGCTATTTTTGCGCCCGAGCACGGCTTTCGGGGTGAAGAAGCCGACGGGGCCACCATCAAGGATGGCCGCGATGCCCGCAGCGGCGTAGCTGTGCGCTCGGTGTACGGCAAAACCAAAAAGCCCACCCCGGAAATGCTGGCCGATGTGGACGTGCTGGTGTTCGACATTCAGGACGTGGGCGCGCGTTTTTACACCTTCATCAGCACGATGCACTACGTAATGGAGGCGGCGGCCGAGCTCAATAAGCCCGTGCTGGTGCTCGACCGCCCTAACCCCAACGGCGACCTCGTGGACGGCCCCATTCTGGAGCCCGCACACCAGTCTTTCGTTGGCCTCGACCCGTTGCCCATTGCCCATGGCCTCACGGTGGGCGAGCTGGCCAACATGATAAACGGCGAGAAATGGCTGGCCGGCGGCAAAACCTGCCAGCTTACTGTGGTGCCCATGGCCACCGGCTACACCCACGCCACGGCCTACCCCCTGCCCGTGCGCCCCTCTCCCAACCTGCCTACCTACCAGTCGGTGCGGCTCTATCCCAGCATTTGCTTGTTCGAAGGCACCAACGTGAGTGTGGGCCGTGGTACCTCTACGCCGTTCGAAGTTATTGGTAGCCCTTCGCAGCCATCCTCGCGGCCTTTCTCTTTCACGCCCAAGCCTAACGCAGGCTCGCCTACCCCGCCACTCAACGGCAAGCAGTGCTACGGCCTCAGCCTGACCGATGCGCCAACCCGCGAATCGTCGGGATTGGTCCTGAAATACCTGCTCGACTTCTATAAGCAAAGTACCGACAAGGCGAATTTTTTCGGCAAGTATTTCGAGCAGCTCTCGGGCACCAAAGCACTGCGCGAGCAGGTGATAGCCGGAAAGTCAGAAGCCGAAATCCGCGCTTCCTGGGAGCCCGGCCTGGGCAAATTCAAAACCTTGCGGCGCAAGTATTTGCTGTATCCCGAGCGGTAGCATTTATTGCTGGCTGTAGGCAGTCAGTCGTCGACCTGCTTGAATAGCTCCGGTAAGGGATAAAGAATAAAGTACAACTTAAAAACAGAATGCTGAATATCGTTTTTATGGGCACGCCCGATTTTGCGGTGCCTACCCTGGAAAGTCTGCTGGAGTGGCCTGGAGGGCGCGTGGTTGCCGTGGTTACGGCACCCGACCGGCCGGCTGGCCGCGGGCGCAAGCTGCAAGCTTCAGCAGTGAAAGTAGCGGCCGAAGCCCACGGCGTGCCGGTGCTACAGCCTACCAACCTGAAGTCGCAAGATTTCCAGGCAGAGTTGAAAAGCTTTGGGGCTGATTTGCAGGTGGTGGTGGCTTTTCGTATGCTGCCCGAAGCGGTGTGGAACATGCCCCGGCTGGGTTCCATCAACATTCATGCTTCGCTGCTGCCCCAGTACCGAGGCGCGGCGCCCATCAACTGGGCCCTGATGCACGGCGACACCGAAACGGGCGTTACCTCGTTTTTTCTGCGCCATGAGATTGACACTGGCGACCTCATTTTGCAAGACCGCATGCCAATCGCGCCAGAAGACGATTTTGGCAGCCTGTACGACAAGCTTAAGACGGCCGGTGCAGCCCTGGCTCGGCGCTCAGTAGAGGCCATTGCGGCCGGCAATGCCCCCAGCACTCCACAGGAGCAACGCGACAACCTGCGGCCAGCCCCCAAGATTCAAAAGGAAACCGGCCGCCTCGATTTTACTCGGCCCGCCACAGAACTGGTAAACTGGGTCCGCGGCCTCTCCCCTACTCCCACCGCTTTTGCTACCCTGCCCGATGGGCGCACTCTGAAGATTTTCCGGGCGCAAACCCTACCTGCAGATGCCGCGGCAGAACAGTTGCCTGCCCCCGGCACCTGGGCTTCCGACGGCAAACACCACCTGCGCGTAGCCGCCGCCGACGGCTGGCTGGACCTCCTCGATGTGCAGCTAGAAGGCAAGAAGCGGCTTCCGGTAAAGGAGCTTCTGCTGGGCTTCAAGCTGCCTGCGTAGTGCCTACCCGGGTAGGCACTTGATGCTAATTCCTTAAGCAGCAACTTTCCCTTTCTTACCTCATAAATACCACCTGATACTATGGTTTTCTTCGTTGTGGCCGTGGCCGAAAATGGAGTGATTGGCTTGAATGGAGAGCTCCCTTGGGGCCGGCTTCCGGCCGACCTTCAGCACTTTAAGTGCCTCACCGTGGGCCACCCCGTGGTGATGGGCCGCCGCACCTACGACAGCCTTGGCAAAGCCCTGCCCAAGCGCCCCAACATTGTGGTGACCCGCCAGGCTGATTGGACGGCTCCCGGCTGCGAAACCGCCGCCTCGGTGCCGGCAGCACTGGCCCGGGCCCACGAGCTGGACGAAGAAGTATGCGTGATTGGGGGCGGCGAAATCTACCAGCAGGCCCTGCCCACGGCCGACATCATCTACCTCACCGAAGTGCACCATAACTTTGAGGGCGACGCCTTTTTCCCAACTCCTCCTCCCAGCGAGTGGCAGGAAATCAGCCGCGAGCGGCACGAAGTAGATGAGCAGCACGCCTACGCATTCAGCTTCGTGACCCTGCAGCGGCGCTAGGATTGCTGTCGTTACAAGAAGGCCAACTTAATTGTATGTGAAGGTCCGACCGTCCTAGGCGGTCCGACCGATTGAAGCGGAAACGAGACCGGGGCAACGACAACGGGTCGGACCGCCTAGGGCGGTCGGACCGGCGCATACACCTCAAAACCTCTCATTCTCACCCATAAAAAAGCCCCGACTTCTTAGCAGAGTCGGGGCTTTTTAATTTAAGAAACGGCTGATTAGCGCATCAGCACCAGCTTGCCCCAATCGTTTTTAAAGGCGGTATCGCCCGCTGTTTCGCGGCGGCCAAACTGCCCGTTCGGGTCGTCGAGCGACACGCGGTAGAGATAGGTGCCGTTGGCCAGGCGGTCGCCGTAGGAGTCAGTGCCATCCCAGGCATAATCGGTGATATTGTTGCCAATGTGCAGGGGGCCCAGCTCGTTCATGAAAATCTCGCGCACCACCCGGCCGGTGATGGTCATAATCTGAATTTTCATGTTGCGCGGCAGCTCCTGGCCGGTCACCGTGAACACGAAGCGGGCCTTGCTCACCACGGGGTTTGGGTAAGGATAAACGTTGGTGATTTTGGAAGCGTTAACTACCTCAAATTTCACCTGAAAATCCTGAGAGCCAGCGCTGGCGTTGCTGGGGTCGCGACCCTGTACCCGCAGCGTGTACATGCCATCGGGCAGCGGAGCGCTGAGGCCGGGGCGGTATTCGAGCTTGGCCACACTGCCATTGGTCTTGTCCACGGTGAAGTTAATGTTTGAGCCGTTGAGGTCGACGGCTGTTGGCGTGGATGAGCCCGGCCTAATCAGCGTCACAGTGAACACCGAACGGTCGGAAATGTGGCGCAGCTTGTCTTCGTCGCTGAGTTGAATGTTGATGACCGGCATTGGCGAAACCAGGTCGCCGTTGAGAATGTGGCGACCATCAAACGCTACGTCCAAGGTCGGGGGTACATTGTTATCATTGACGGTGAAGGGCTCCAGCAGCAGCTCATTGTTGGTGTACAGCTGCTCGGGCTGGAGCTGAGGGTTTACGAAAACCTCAATGGCAAACGTCCCAAAGCGGCCTTTCATGTCAATTTGAACATTGAAAGTAGCCATGGCCCCGGCGGCTAGCGGGGGGCTGGTAAGTGTAAGTTCCTGAGTGTTTACAACCGTGTTTGTGCCCGTGTTGCGAAGCTGCACCCGGGCTTTCAACGGCGCCAGGAAGGCCTCATTCGATACGTTCTGAAACTTTACCGGGAAGCTGATGATGCCAGTTCCTGTAGTTGCCTGGCGAAACAGGTTGGCCGCTGCGTAAGTAGTGGCCGGCACTGAGTCGCGCCGCACCACGCCTTCGGGCAGGCCGCGGTAGGTTACAAGCCACTGGCGCAATTGCGGCGGCACACGGGTCACGGAGTCGGCGAGGGCCAGCTCCAAACGGAGGTAAGGGTATTGCGTGGCCGATACAGTAGACAGCGCCTGCGCTGAGGAAGTAACGGTAGGCAGCACCACTGTTTCGCGGCCCGTCGCATCAATGGCCACTACGCTGAGGGTGCGCTGGGCAGTGGGAGTTAAGGTGCGAATGGTGGAATATAGGCTCAGCCATTCTTTGGCAGGGCCAATGCGTGGCGATACTATCCGGCCGGCAGTAGCTCGCTGCTGCAGGCTGTCGCGCAGCTCAATGGTCTGGTCGTAAGCCGCAACGGTGAGGGTGCGGTCGGGTCCGGTTTCCCGCACGAGGCGGCCGGTGCTAGCCGTTAGCTTTTGGCCTACCAAGGCCAGCGGCTCACCATCGGCCAGCTGGGTAATCAGCTGCGAGCCCAGCAAGGTTCGCAACGACGCTTTGAGGGCCGCAGGCAGCAAGGAATAGCGCAAGCGGTTGGCCGAAACTACGGCAACGTAGGAACCAGCCGGCACCGCAGCCAGGAAAGCGGCCAACTCCTGCTGACGCGCGCTGTTATAGTTCAGGTTATCCAGGGTATCAAGCGCGGCCCCGCCTACGGGGTCGCTGGCCGAGAAGTAATAGAAATAGTTGGGTGCGCTTCCGCAACGCTGGTACGTTGCAGGCATGTCGACGGGGGCCAAGCCACCGGGCTCGTACACGGCCACCAACAAGTTGGGCGACCTCACGCCGCAGCCGCTTACCGTGGGGGGCGCACCGGCCGACTGCAGGTAGATTCCGGCTCCAATCAAGGTGCTGAACTGCGGCGCTGACCGCACCACCCCGCCGCCGCGGGTGCGCATCACCAGCGGAATCCGGTTGGAGGCAAAGGCCCATGCTCCGCTCGGTGCACTCACGTCGACACCCGTGCGGGTCGTGCGCTTGAACTGGCCATGGTGGCTCTGTGACCAGCCACCGGGGCTGGTGGGAATAACCCGGAATGAGGAAGTGACCCAAGTACCGTCTTCGCCCACAGCCGGCGTATGAAAACGTGAACGCCAGTACCAAACCACGCTGTCGCGCGAGGCTACAGTGGGCAGCACAGGCCGCCATTCGGCTATCACTCCAGAAGTGATAAGGGGCGCCACTACCCGAATTCCACTGTTGAAGGTGGGCACCGTGTCCAACTCAAAATCGTAGCCCCGCTGCAACCCGTTGCGGTCGTTGTTCTGCACCACCAGCCGTGGCTGGGCATTATTTACAATTTCGAATTCGGTGGGGTTTACAACGGTGAGGCCGCCTTGCAGGAAGGTGAAGTCAATTTGGGCGGTGTTGTTGGTTTCGCTCAACTCAGCTATGCGGTTGTTGGGGTCTAGGTCGACCCTGAAAGTGCTCACACCCGCTTCGGCCAGGGTATTGGGCAGGGTAAAAGCATAAGTGGTATCGCGCCGCCATGCCTGCCGTTGGGTATACAAGGAGTAAACCTGAGGCGTTCGCCCCGAGCTAGCCGAATAGGTGCGGGTTATCCTGATTTCAAGCGGGTCGAAGGTCACCTTGCCGGGGTTGGAAACCCCAACGTTGAGCACAAACTCTGTAGAAGAGGCTTTAACTGGGCCCTGCCCCGGGGCGGGCGTCACGGACATAGTGGCGGCGCTGGCAATAAAATCGGGACGTTCTGGTGCAAACAAAGCCAGCGTAGGGTCGCCGTGCCAGCCTGTGCCCAGCAGTTGCTCCATGCCAATGTCATCGGTGAAGTAGGGAGTGCTTTGCAGCCGTCTTACGGCATCGGCATACACCGCAGTTATGGGCTTCCCATAAGTTTGCGGATTGCTAAACATGAGCTTGTAGATGGTATCCGCAGCTATTTCCAGGCGGTCGGGGTAGCTCAACCCGTACTCGCCCAAGGCTCCTATTGCTCCCTTCTGCGGGGTAAACAGCCAGTCCTCCAAAATTGTGGGAGCAGCAGTGTACGAATGGATTCCTTCGCACCCATTCAAGAAAAAGATGGGGTATCGCCCAATGTTATTGTAGTTGTTGGTGGGGTCAGAGGGCACGCCAAAATCAAGACTGAACCGGTTGTTTGACCCGTGGCCAAAGTAAGTGATGAGCGAGAGCCCTTCGTTCAAGTAAGAGGATATGTTGAGGCTAACGGGCAACACGTTGGTCCGGTATTCTGAGGAAACACGGCCTCCAAACAGCGGCCGTTCTACCAGCTGCTTGTTGCGGTCCATAATGCTCCTGAACCAAGCCATCTCACCTGCATTTATCCCTCCCACTAGGTGCAATACATTTTTGCGCCATGGCTCGGGACCCAAGGCGTCGTGCGTGCGCAGCTTGCCCAGGTAATTCATGATTTGCTGCGGTGCAACAACGGTCAAGCGGCCGGTTCGCAGCTTGGGAATAAAATCGTTGTTCTGAAAATCAGCCGTAATCATGTTGTCCGATACCGCCCGGGTACTAGTCGGTATCAGGTCAACGCCGCGCTCACCAGTGCCGCGAGCGGTAGTGGCTGTAAAGAGATTATTACGATTACTGCCAGCAATCAGCGGCTCTGAGGGCACAATGCCTTTCCCGAGCAGCAGCAGGTACCGGTCGGGGTTGTTGGGGTTGCCCGCGGCCAGCCACAGGCCGAAGTGACGCAAGGCCAGCCACGACCGTTCGCCGTAGTGAAACTGGTCGTACAGCTGGGAAGCCGTAACCAACAGCGTATCGTAGCTTCCCCCGGCTGTTGATGCGCGGTACTTGGCGTACTCCCGAGCTGCGTTGGTTACTGGAGTGGTGCCATCCAGAGCCGGACCGTAGAGTTGGCGGTGCGACACAATGGCGAAGTTGACTGTTGCCGCATTTATGGCTCGAAAGCGCACCGGCCTAGCCGGTAGGGGCACGAATGGCAGCTGCGTATCGGCAAGCAGCAGTCGGCGCGACTGGCCCGCGGTAGCACTTGGGAAAACAAATCGGCGCCCCAGCGCCCCCAGTGTAGTAGCGGCAGTGGGCGCAATGCGCTGCACATTCCAAGGGTCGTGAATGTCGTAGCCGACCACGGAAGCCGGAATGCTATCGACCTCGAAAGTAGCCGGACCACCTAGCAGAGAATCGCTGGCGAAAGCCAGCTGTCGGCGCGGCCCCAGCCAGCGGTTGGCCTGCGGGGCGACTACCCGTATGAAGCTCCGGCGATAGTAATCGGACGACGTACCTGTGCCGGTTGTGCTGGCCGAATAGCGAATGGTTACCAAGCCATTAGGCCCAACTTCGCCCGGCTGCAAGATGTATTTGCCACCAGCCTTGTTGTAATTCGTAAAAACGTAGCGGTCCAGCGAACGATAGACGTTGGTGGTAGTATTAAGCACCAACAACTCAATGTTGTGGGGCGCAAACGTGCCCCCTACTATGCCGACCTCAAGGCGGGGAGCGGTGGCCCCGGTCGTCGACACCACTGCTCGCAGCACCGAATCAGTTGTGGTTGTCGAGACTGCCGCCAAGAGTAATGAGAAGTAGCCCTCGCCGGGCTCTACCCATGGCAAAAAAGTTGAGCCACGCGCGGCGTCGCTCACAAGGTTGGTTTCCAGCTTAAGACTAGTGGCCAAGCGCCAGGCGTGCGGAGTGCCACCGGCTGCTACCGGCTGTGCCATTCGCTTGGCGGCTGGGGCCGTGGCCCCCGGGTAGGTAAGGAAATAAGCGGCCGTGTCGGTGTAAAAGCTATATAATTGATGAGGCTGGTCGGTGGTGTTCTTGTATAGATTTCCATCGAGCTGGCCGTCGTTTCGCTGCCCGTAAAACTCCAGGTAAGTGTTGGTGTCGAACACAGTGGGAGCTCCGCCTTGGAAGACGGCCACCTGACGGCCCCGGCGCCAAAGCTGCAGGCGGCTGGGGTCTATGTTGCTAAGGCCGGCCTGGGTCAGGTACTGGAAGCTCAGGCGGTGGATGCCGTCCCGGGTTACCTGCACTTTATAGTATTGCTGGCTGGGCACTATCCATTCGTTGCCGTAGGGGCCCGACTGCGCCTGGGCCGCTGCACTAAACAGGCCAAACAGCAGCAACAGCGCCCATCTCAACTCCCTCATTTTACGAGTAACATTCTTTTCCATACAATCGGTAGAGTATATCTATTAGTAGGATTAGGTAGCCAGTAAGCTACCCTAAAGCAGGCCTGCGCACGGCACAGGGGCGATTTTTATTATTTGAAGCCGTAGCCGAGCGATACAATCAGCGAATTGGTTTGCGAAGAGCTTCCCAACTTTTCTACGGCCAGGCGCGACAACGCCAGGTCGACGCGTAGGCCGCTGACCGCCACACCGGCGCCCACGCTGTACTGGCCCTTCCAGTTGCTGTCGAAAGTGCCGCTGCTGTTGGCCGAGAAGTTCTGAATCTTCTGGTAGTTGCCGGCGCCGCCGCGCAGAAAAACCAAGTCTTTGTAGCCAAACTCTACGCCGATGCGGGGGTCCACGCTCACGGCTTTGGTGGAAATGGGGGTATTGCGCTGGCCATCAGTAGTGGCTTCCAGGTCGACGGCTACCAGGGCCGAGAACTGCTTGGGCAGCTCAAAGCGGCGCCCGGCACCCAGCACCAGGCGCGGCAGCGTGATTTCGGCACTGTTGGTGGGAATGGCGTCGGGGCCGTTGGCAATGGTGTTGTTGATGCCCTTGGTGTATTCCTCGGCGTTGATGTTCCACTGCGTGAAGGTGGTGGTGATGTCGCGCGCCATCAGGCCCAGGTTCCAGCCCTTGTGGTTGTACTGCACGCCGGCATCGATGCCAAAGCCGTAGCCGCTGGCAAACTTGCCAATGTTGCGGTAAATGATTTTGCCGTTGGCGCCCACGCTTAGGCCTTCCACGTTGCCCAGCTTGCGGGCGTACGACAGCAGCAAGGCGTAGTCGGCCACCGAGAACAGCTCAATCTTGCTGTAGTCGATGTAGCCGTATTCGTTGATGAGGTTGCGGGTGTCGGCAATGTTGTCGACGCCCAAGCGCATCACGCTCACCCCAATGGCGCTTTTGTCATCGAGGGGCATGGAAAAGGCGCCGAAGTCGTTTTTCACCACACCGGCAAACAGCTCGGAGTGCATCAGCACACCGTCGTATTTGTGGGTTTGGTTGGTGAGACCCGCCGGGTTCCAGTAGCCGGCGGTCGCGTTGTCGGCCAAGCTCACCTGCACCTTGCCCATTCCGAGCGCGCGGGCTCCCACGCCAATGTTCAAAAATTCGTTGCTGTACTTGGGTGTTTTGGTAGACTGAGCGGTGGCTGGCAATGCCAGGGCTACGGTAGCACCCAGAAAAAACAGCCCACGAGCGGCAGAGGAGAGTTGGAGCATATGTAAGAAAGCGGGTAAGAATTTCGCTGACGGAACGCAAGTTAATTCATTAAAGTGCGTCGGACCCACCAATTTCGAGCCAAAGCGGCGGGCGCTAGCTGAACCATGCTGAAAGTCGGGGTTAAAATGGAATTGGACGCTCAAGAGAAGCGGGTCAATAAGTGAGACTTTCTATACTCTCTTCTCCTTCTCGAGTCCCTGCATCGAGCAGTTTGGCCTCAGCTGGAAGGCCCGGCCCATGTGAAGGTAGCAAGAAGACGAAGTTTCTATAAAAATTTTATCACTGATAATCAGTGACTAGCGAAATACTTAATTGCTAAAGATGGAATTATTCATCCAGTACCTTGCGTTACAAAGTACCTACCATACATTTGTACTGTTTCTCACCCACTAGCTATTCGTAACGCCCATGAAACTCGAGAACACCCAGGTTCAGATGCGCAAGGGAATCCTTGAATTCTGCATCCTGGAAATCATCGCCCGCGGCGAAGCTTACGCCTCCGACATGCTGGAGGAGTTGACTTCGGCCCGCATGATAGTGGTGGAGGGCACGCTCTACCCACTGCTAACCCGCCTCAAGAATGCTGCCTTGCTGGACTACGTCTGGAAGGAGAGCACCAGCGGCCCGCCCCGCAAATACTACACCCTGACCGATGCCGGCCGCGAATTTCTGGCCGAACTGCGCGATACCTGGGAGGAAATGGCCGCGTCGGTGGGCATCATCCGGCACAGTGCCCCGACGAAGCCTACTGCTTGATTTAGCCGTCTTTTTCCTTCTTCACTCACCAGAATTTAAACGGCCGATTTTCAGCCTTTTGTCATGAAAAAGAACATCAGCATCAATCTGCAAGGAATTATCTTTCACATCGAGGAGGACGGTTATGAGGTGCTCAGCCGCTACCTGACCGAGGTAAAGGCGCACTTTGCCAGCTACCGCGGCCACGAAGACATCGTCGCGGACATTGAGGGGCGCATCGCCGAGCTTTTCTCGGCCCGTACTTCTTCCATCAAACAGGTCATCACCTTGGCCGACGTTGAAGCCATGACTGCCAAGATGGGCCGGGTGAGCGACTTCGCCGCCGACGACCTCGACGCCGAAGACGTGGAAGAAACCGCCCAGGCCACTGCCTCGGGCAGCACTTTCGGCCCCAACGGGCCCTTTGGCCCCCAAGGCACGTTTGGCCCGGAAGGCGCTTTTGGCCGCAAGGGTCCTTTTGGCCCGGAAGGTGCTTTTGCTAGCGACGCGGCCACCGCGGCCACGGAGCCCCGCCGCCTCTACCGCGACATGGCCCACCGCCGCGTGGCTGGGGTAGCGGCCGGCATCGCGCAGTACTTCGCCATCAACCCCATCTGGGTGCGGCTGGGCTGGATTGTGCTCGTGTTCCTGCTACCGGGTTTGTTCCATATGTTCGAAGACTTCGGGCGCGGCCAGTTTCGGTTTTCCGGCTTCGGGGGCTGGGCTTTCCTAGCCTACATCATCCTCTGGATAGTGCTGCCCAAGCGCTACGACGCGCCCGCTCCCAACGAGGCCATGCTGAACCAGGGGCCGCTGGCCGGCCGCAAGCTGTTTCGCGACACTGGCACCGCCAAAGTTGCAGGCGTGTCTTCGGGCCTGGCGGCTTACTTCAACATCGACGTAACCTTAGTGCGGGTGCTGCTGCTCGCCGGCTTGTTTGCCGGAGGTTTCACCCTCATTCTCTACATCATCCTCTGGATAGTCTTGCCCGAAGCCAAAACGGTTTCGGACAAGATGCGGATGCGCGGCGACGCCGTGACCCTGGAAGGCTTTGACAGCAGCCTGCGCAACTCGGCTTTTAGCGATGCCCCCACCACCACCAACCGGCCGGTGGGGGCGTTTGTAGAAGATGCTGCCCGGGGCCTGCGCCCACTAGTTGACTTTGCCGGCTCGGCCATTCGGATAGTAGCCGGGGTGCTGCTCACGATTACGGGCTTTTCGCTGCTCCTCACGCTGGCCATTCTCTTGGGCGCCGGCATCGGTCTGATTCCCAACTCTGAGCACATTCACATGGGAGATGCTCCTGCCCACGTAATGCTCAATGGCATTCCCGTATGGGGCATTATTGCGGGCTTCTTCGCCTTTGGCATCCCTGCGCTATCGTTATTCCTTAGTGGCCTGAACCTGCTGCTGCGCCGCTCGCTGTTGTCCCGCACTGCAAGTTTGTCGCTGCTGGGCCTGTGGCTGCTCAGCATTGTGGGAGTAACCATGGCCGTGGCTCAGCAGAGCCGCGAGTACCAATACGATGCTGAAGTAGAGCAACTGGAGCGCTATCCGGCCATCACCACCCCGGTAATTATGCTTGAAGGCCGCCGGGTAGACCGCGACGGGGCTCAGCGGGTGAACGTGCGCCTTGCCTCTGCCGACAGCGGCCGGACAGTGGAAGTACTGCGCCTGCTGGGTTCGAAAGGCCCCAGCGAAGACGAAGCCCGTCGCAACGCTCTTACCTCGATTGACTACACGGTGCGCGCCAGCGGCGACTCTTCGCTGGTGCTCGACGACCACTTCTCCTTCCTGCCCGGAGCCAAGTACCGCAACCAGGAAATGACGGTAACCCTGCGCCTGCCCCGCGACCGGACCTTCCGCCTGAGCGAGCGTTTTGCCAACAGAATGCTCCGCGACGAGCACTTTGTAAACAACCGCCGCCCCAGCAACCCCGAACAGCACCGCTACCGTCTGCGCGGCAACAAGCTCGAGTGCATAGCCTGCGCCGATACCGACACCGCCGGCTCGACCACCACCGAGGACAACGACGATGTGAATATCAACATTGATATTAATGACAATGACGACGACAGCAGCTCGGACGATGGCGACGACGAGGACCGTAGCAGCGGCAGCGGCCTTCGGCTCAACTACGGCGGCGCACCTTCCTTCAACACCGACTTCGAGAGCTACGGCAGCGCCCGCCGCACCTTCGAAGAGCAGGGCTTCAACAAAGTGCTGGTGGTGGGTGGCTACCGCGTGGTAGTGCGCAAGGGCAATGCCTTCAAAGTGGAAGCCGGGGGCGACGAAGACATTATTAAAGACTTGCGGGTGAACCGCAGCGGCAACACGTTGGAAATCCGCCCCCGCAACACCTCGTTTTTTGGCCGCAACTGGAAACGCGGCGAGGAAAAGGTCCTCATTCGGGTGGAAATGCCCTCGATTGAGAAGCTCGAGCTGGCCGGCAGCGTGCAGGCCGACCTCGGCGGCTTCGACCGCCAGGAGCGCCTGGAAGTGGAGCAGGCAGGCGCCAGCCACCTGCGCCTCAACGGCAGCTACGGCACCCTGAAAATTGAGCAGGCCGGCGCCTGCCGCACCACGGCCAGTGGCTCGGTCAACACCCTCGACCTCGACGCTGCCGGTGCTTGCGAGCTCGCCGCCGCCAACCTGCAGGCCCGCACCGCCACCGTCGACCTGGCCGGCGTGTGCAAGGCCCGCCTCCACGTCACGGAGAGCATTAAGGGCGATGCCGTGGGTGCCAGCCAGATTGCCTACAGCGGCCAGCCCAGCACCTCTCGCGTGGAGGCTACCGGCCCTTCCAGCGTGAAACGGCTGTAATTATCAACAATACCCAAGGCGCGAGGCAACCGCAGTCTGCCTAAGTGCATCCATAGGACTTGTTACCTAGTTAAAAGGCCAATCCCGGCCTGCCCGGCCTTTCTAGCATTCAATTACAAGTTTACTTGTCGGTCGTGGGCTGTAGCTATTCCCCCTTTTACTTGGCCCTAAATGGAAACATTGCCGTATATCCTAATCGCGCTCACTCAATAAAACAGAAAAAGAAGACAGGCCTAGTTTGGTGAGTGAACTATGCCTCCTTCCGGACGAAGTCATTTGGCTGCCCCTGCTGCAACAGGGAGGTCAGGGCTTCGTCCATTTTGTTTTTGGGCCTGTCTCAGAGCGCAATAAGGCAGCACCGGCGAGGCAAAACAACTGCTTCCTTCCGGGCAACCGCAGGCGCAAAGTTTGCATCAACCGTGGCGTAGCACCACACCAAATCGAGTTATGAAACCATTGTTACTACTGGGAATAACGTATGCCCTGCTAGCGGGGCGGGCAGCCTCGGCGCAGGCGCAGGCTGGAACTTCCACCACCTACGAGCATCTGATGGAGCAAGGCGGCGCCCAGCTGCAGGCCCAAAATCCGTGCAGTGCCGCGGCCCTGTTCGAGCAGGCATTTGCGCGCGACAGTACCCGCGCCAACGAATTCGAGCTTTTTGGTGCTGCTACGGCAGCAGCGGCCTGCCCGGCCCGACGGGCCCTGGCCTGGCGCTGGCTGGGCCAGCTCAGCCGCCACCGGCCCTTGCGCATGACGCCTAAAGACCTTGATAACGTGAGCCAAGACCCGGCCCTGGCTCCCCTCCAGGCCGAGGCCGCGTGGCCCCGCTGGCTGGCCGCGATGCGGCTGGCATTGGCAGAGCAAGCGGCGGCGGCCAACGCTGCCCAGGCACGCTGGCTGCGCGAAACGCAGGCTCGCGCGCTTCCTTCACCAGCCAGCTCCGAGCGCAAGCGCGGAAAAATGGCCGCTGCTCAACCGGGATACGCGCTTTATTTCAGCACAGTGCCCAACGACACCGTGCGGATGCCCTACCTGGTGCGCGTGCCCGCCGGCTACTCCCCAGCCAAGCCGGCGCCCGTGGTGGTGTACCTGCACGGCGGCATAGTGAGCACCCCGCAGTTCGGGCACACCGACCCAGACGTGGTGGAAGAACCTATTTTTGCCGCCGCTCCCTCAAACGCGCTAGTGGTTTACCCGTTTGGCCGCCAATCTTTTGGCTGGGTGAAGCAGCCAGCTGCCTTTGCCCAGATTGTGGCGGTGGTGCGGGAAGTGCAGGCGCGCTACCGCACCGACCCGCGCGGCCCCGTGCTAGGCGGCATGAGCAACGGCGGCAGCGCCGCGCTGTGGTTTGCCAGCCAGCGGCCCGACGCCTTTTGCGGTTTCTATGCGCTGTCGCCGGCTCCGGAGCTGCCGCTGGGTGCCAGCATTGGCCGCTTGGGCCAGGGCAAACCCTGCCTCCAGTTCAGCGCCGAAGACGACACGCTTTACCCCTACGCTGCCGTGCAAGCCGCGCACGCGGCCCATCGTGCCCAGGCGCCGGGCTGGGAGCTGCAGGCCGTGCCCAAAGGTGGCCATGGTTTCCTATACCGCCCCGATGGCCCCGCCGTACTCCGCCAGGCCCTTGCTCGCCTCTGCCCGCAGCCCTAAGGCTCAGGGACGCGGACGCTCCTGAGCCGCGCCTGCCGTTGCGGTGGCCCCGGTAGAACCGTCGGACCCGGAGCCGGCGGCTGCGGGCGAGAGTCCTTTGGCCGCTCCCTGCCGCAGCAGGAAGGCCAGGGCCTCGTCCATCTCGTTTTTGATGGTGCCTTCCAGAATGGCTTCCATCACGGCTTCCTTCAGCTCGCCCACCGCGCGTGAGGGCTTCAGGCCGAAGGTCTCCATGATGATTTCACCGGTAATAACCGGGCGGAAGCTGCGCAGGTGGTCCTTATCCTCCACTTCCTTTAGCTTCTCTTCCACCTGCCCGAAGTTGCGGAGGTAGCGCTCCTTACGCTGGTGGTCCTTGCTGGTAATGTCGGCCCGGCACAGCAGCATGAGGCGGTCGATGTCCTCGCCGGCCTCAAACAGCAAGCGGCGGATGGCCGAATCGGTCACGGTTTCCTTCACCAGCGCAATGGGGCGCAGGTGCAGGCGCACCAGTTTCTGCACCATGCGCATTTCTTCGCCCTGCGGCAATTTGAGCTCGGCAAAAATGCCCGGTACCCAGCGCGCGCCCTTGTCTTCGTGGCCGTGGAAGGTCCAGCCCACGCGCTGGTCATAGCGCTTGGTGGCGGGCTTGGCGATGTCGTGCAGCACGGCGGCCCAGCGCAGCCAAAGGTCGCCGCCAGCCGCGGCCACATTATCCAGCACCTGCAGCGTGTGGTAGAAATTGTCCTTGTGGGCGTGGGTACCCACTTTTTCCACGCCGTGGAGCAGCGCCATCTTGGGGAAAATGAGGTGCAGCAGCCCCGTTTGAAATAGTAGCTTAAAGCCGTAGCTGGGCGTGGGCGACTCGATAATCTTGTTGAGCTCGACTGTAATCCGCTCCTGCGACACAATCTTTATCCGGTCCTTATTCCGAATGATGGCGTCGAAAGTGTCAGGCTCAATGTCGAAGTTGAGCTGGCTGGCAAAGCGGATGGCGCGCATCATGCGCAGCGGGTCGTCGGAAAAAGTGACGTCGGGCCCCAGCGGCGTGCGGATAGTTTTGCTGGCCAGGTCCTTCATGCCGTCGTAGCGGTCGACGAGGGCGCCGAAGTCGTCAGCATTCAGGCTCAGGCCGAGGGCATTGATGGTGAAATCGCGGCGGGCCAGGTCTTCCTCTAAGGTGCCGGCTTCCACTTCGGGCTTGCGGCTGTCGGCGCGGTAGCTCTCTTTGCGGGCCCCCACAAATTCAATCTCGCCGGCCTCTTTGGTGGGCAGCATGGCCGTGCCGAAGTTCTTGAACACCGTGACCCGGCCGCGGCCCGGCAGCTTGGCGCCCACGCCCTGCGCCAGGGCAATGCCGTCGCCCACTGTTACCACGTCGATGTCCTTGCTGTCGCGGCCCAGGGCCAAATCCCGCACGTAGCCGCCAATAACATAGGCCGGCTGCTGCAGCTCGGCCGCAGCTTCGGCGATGGTACGGAAGATGGGCAGTTCGGGCAGTTGGGGCGTCTTCATGGCCGCAAAGGTCGGAAACCGCCCGCTAGCAACCATACCACCAACCAAAGCCCCGGCAACGGGCCGGCAGCTTATTCCAACATCCCGTCGGGCTTATCCGACGGTTCGGCAACTGCCAGTTGGGCCGCGGGCCTGTCGGCGACACTTTTACATCGTTCCGCTCAAAAGCCCCGTTGCCATGCTGCTAGCCTTGCTCCCCGCCCCCTTCTTCGCCCTCGCCGCCACTGCTCTGCCCGTGCGCATGGTGCTGGGCCTGCACATTGCTGCCGGCGCCACCTCCCTGTTTGCCGGCCTGGTGCCCATGCTGGGCCGCAAGGGCGGCAACACCCACGTGCGAGCCGGTCGCCTCTACGTCTACTGCATGATAACCGTGGCCACTACCGCCGTGGTGCTCTGCCTGCTGCAGCCGCTCACCATTGGCCGTTTGATGCTGACGGGGGTAGCGGTGCTGAGCTTTTACCTGAGCTTCAGTGGCTGGCGGGCAGCTCGCCGCCACAGCGCGACGCTGCTGACCAGTGATGTGGTGCTAGCGGCCGTTACCTCCGTGGTTGGCCTGCTGATGCTAGCGGCCGGTGTGTGGCTACAGGCGGTACTTTTTGGCTTCTTCGGCGTGCTTATCTGCTTATTTGCCGGCCTCGACACCGTGCACGGCTTGCGTCCCAGACCAGTTAGCACGCCCACGCCGTGGATTTTCCGCCACTTTATCCGCCTGGGCGGCTCGTACATCGCCACGTTTACGGCTTTTGTGGTGGTAAACCTCGGCCGGTGGCTGCCGACGGACGCGCCGCAGTGGGCCGGACTGGCTGGCTGGATTGCCCCCACCATCATCGGCACCATCTTCATTACGCGCACCGTGCGCTGGTACAAGCGCCGCCTGCAGCCGGCTAGTGCCACGGCGGCGCGTGCTGTCGGCGTTGTTCCGCTGCTGCTGGTATTGGCGGCCTGGCCCGCGCGCCCGGCTGCTGCGCAAGCCACGGCACCCCGCTTGCTCGCGGGGCTCATCACCGACGCCGCTGGCCAGCCGCTGGGGTATGCCACCGTTGGCGTGGTGGGCCAAGGCGTTGGGACAGTGGCCGACGAGCACGGCAGCTTCCGCCTGAGCCTGCCGGCCACCGTAACGCCCACCGACTCGCTGCGTTTTGCCCTGCTGGGCTACGCCAGCCGCACTTGGTCGCTGGTGGCCCTGCCGCCAGCGCCGGTCACGGTGGCTTTGCCCCAAGCCTCGGTCAGCCTGGCCGACGTAGCCGTGCGGGCTAGGGGGCTCGATTCGGCGCGCATCGGCACCCACCGCTACCGCACCAACCTGCAAACCAATTTTGCGCTGGGCACGTAGCCGGGCCTGAACGTCGGTTCCGAAATTGGAAGGGTATTTCAGCTACCCCGGCGCGGCGCCTGGCTGGAGAAATTTGAATTTGTGCTCTCCGCCAACGATTTCGACACCGTGCAGCTGCGCATCAACGTGTACCAGCTGCGCAATGGCGAACCCAGCGCCCCGCTGTTGCAGCAACCTATTTACAAGCAAATTGTGGGAAAAGGCGCCCGCCGCGTGCAGGTGAACCTGCGCGACACCAACTTATTTGTGGACGACAACGCCGTAGCCGTGACGGTAGAATGGGTGAGCCACTCTCGCCACGGCAAGCAGCTGGCCCTGCCCCTGCTCATGCCGGCCTTCGCCACGCACCTCTACCGCTACGGCGCCGCCAATCATTGGAAACGCTTCCCGTCGATGAGCACGACTATGGAGCTGCGCGTGCGCTACTGAGTGGCGCGGGAGTTACTCGCGCACCACTTCCAACTTACCGCCCTCGCCCAGCCGCACCACGCGCGACGGCGCGACCCGGGTAGCGTCTTCCTGCCGCCAGTTCACCACGTGGTCGGCCCCGCGCAGGATGGCGGCATCAATCTCAGTGTACACGCCGGGAGCCGGCTCACCGGCTTTATTGGCCGAGGTAGAGACCAGGCCGTGACCTAAGCGCCGCACCACTTTAAAGCAAAATTCGTCCTTAACCACGCGCAGGCCCACGGTGCCATCGGGCGCCACCAGGCCAGGCGCTATGGCACGGCTGGCCGGCAAGATGTAGGTGGTGGGCCGGGTTTCGTTTTCCAGCAGCTCTTCCAACTCGTCGGGCGCCTGCGCGGCGTAGCGCCGGAGCATGGCCAAATCGGCCACCAGCACGATGCTTGGCTGGCCCTCGGGCCGGTTCTTCAGCTTGTAAAGCTGCTTCACGGCGGGCGGCGCTTCGGCATCACAGCCCAGACCCCAGACCGTGTCGGTGGGGTACAAAATGACTTGCTGCAGTAGCAGGGCATCTACGGCGGCATCTACTTCTTGCTGAAAACGGTTCATGTGATGTAGCGCGGACTTTTAGTCCGCGAGTAAGTGGTGATGAAAGCTGGTTCCTCGCGGACTAAAAGTTCACGCTACTTAATGCTCTGGCAGAGCTCCACTAATACGCCGGCGGCGCTCTTCGGGTGCACAAAGCACACGAGCTTATTATCGGCGCCGCGCTTGGGCTCCTCGTTCAGCAGCACAAACCCCTCCCCTTTCAGCCGCGCCATCTCGGCCCGGATGTCATCGACCTCAAACGCGACGTGGTGAATTCCTTCCGGTTTCTTCGCCAAGAACTTGGTGATGGCGCTTTCGGGCGAGGTGCCGGCCAGCAGCTCAATTTTGGAGCCCCCTATTTGGAAAAAAACCGTGTCGACCGCTTCGCTGACCACGTGTTCTTTCTTGTAGGGTGCCACCCCTAGCAGCGTGGTGTAGAGAGCAGTGGCGGCCTCCAGGTCGTTCACGGCCAGGCCGAGGTGTTCGAGATTAGTAAGCATGAGGAGCGAAAAGAAAAGGGCGAAAGGGCGCTAACCGGTGCAAAAAGGTCGTTTTATCGAGCAATTAGAACCGTTGCCGGACGTCCACGCATTTCCTTATTTAGATTGTATCTACTTTTGTGGGGCCAAAGAAAACTGATTACCCTGCAACTGTGTTCTACAGGGGTCCAGTTATTCGCTGGTTTACCACCTTGCTTTACCGCTGCGCGCAATGCTTAAGCTCCCCATTTACCTCGACAACAACGCCACCACGCCCCTTGACCCCCGGGTGCTGGAGGCCATGATGCCTTACCTGACCGAAGTATTCGGCAACGCTGCTTCCCGCAACCACCCCTTTGGCTGGGCGGCCGAAGAAGCCGTTGACTATTCGCGTGACCAGATTGCCAAGCTCATCGGCTGCGACCCCAAGGAAATCATTTTCACTTCGGGCGCTACCGAGTCGGACAACCTGGGCATCAAGGGCGTGTTTGAGATGTACAGCCAGAAAGGCAACCACGTCATCACCGCCACCACCGAGCACAAAGCCGTGCTCGACACCTGCAAGCACATCGAGAAGCTCGGCGGCCGCGTTACCTACCTGCCCGTAAACGAAGAAGGCCTCATCAGCCTGGAAGAGTTGGAAGCGGCCATGACGCCCGAGACCATCCTCGTTACCATCATGTACGGCAACAACGAGACGGGCACCATTCAGCCCATCCGCGAGATTGCCAAGATTGCTCACAAGCACGGCGCCCTGTTCATGACGGACGGCACCCAGGCCGTGGGTAAGATTCCAGTAGATGTGATTGCCGATGGCATCGACATCATGGCTTTCACAGCCCACAAAATGTACGGCCCCAAGGGCGTCGGCGCGCTGTACGTGCGTCGTAAGAACCCGCGGGTAAAGGTTACCGCCCAGATGGACGGTGGCGGCCACGAGCGCGGCATGCGCTCGGGTACCCTCAACGTACCCGGCATTGTGGGCCTGGGCAAGGCCTGTGAGCTGGCTATGCTGGAAATGGAAGCCGACACAGCACGCCTGAGCGCCATGCGTGACCGCCTCGAGCGCGAGCTCCTGACGCTGGAAGAAAGCTACGTGAACGGCTCGCGCGAGCACCGCCTCCCCCACGTTACCAACATCAGCTTCAAATACGTGGAAGGCGAAGGCCTCATGATGGGCGTGAAAGACCTGGCCGTTTCGTCCGGTTCGGCCTGTACTTCGGCCTCTTTGGAGCCTAGCTACGTACTTAAGGCTTTGGGCCTGAGCGACGACCTGGCTCACTCCTCGTTGCGTTTCGGCCTGAGCCGTTTCACCACCGACGAGCAAATTGACTACGCCATCGGCCACGTAAAAGAGGCCGTAACCAAGCTCCGCGAAATGTCGCCCCTGTGGGAGATGTTCAAGGAAGGTGTCGACTTGAGCAAAATCGAGTGGGCAGAACACTAAAAAGTTATGAGTTAAAAGTTATGAGTTATGAGTTGGCAGTTTTGCCCTCATGGCTCCAATTTTTAACTCGTAACTCATAACTTTTAACTTATAACTCCAAAAAAGCCATGGCTTACTCCGATAAAGTAATTGACCACTACAGCAATCCCCGCAACGTGGGCACGCTGGACAAAAGCAAAAAGAACGTAGGCACCGGCCTCGTGGGCGCTCCTGAGTGCGGCGACGTAATGCGCCTGCAAATTGAGGTAGACGAAGCCACCAACACCATCACCGACGCCAAGTTTAAGACCTTCGGTTGCGGCTCGGCCATTGCTTCTTCATCGCTCGCTACAGAGTGGCTGAAAGGCAAAACCGTTGACGAGGCCCTAGCCATCGACAACATGGAGATTGTGGAAGAGCTTGCCCTGCCGCCCGTTAAGATTCACTGCTCGGTACTCGCTGAAGATGCCATCAAGTCAGCTATCTCGGACTACCGCGTGAAAAACGGCATGCCTGCCCTGGAGCTTTCGCACCACTAATCCGGTTATAATTCTGTCATCCTGAGCGTAGCGAAGGACCTTATTACTGTCGAACGATTGTCGTTCTGATGTGATAAGGTCCTTCGCTACGCTCAGGATGACGTTTTTTATTCCACATCCTCCGTCATTAGATGACCGACGAATACGAAGTTGCCCGCTTGCAACGCGAGATTGAGCAGCACTTAGGCATGGAGCCCGGCAACCTGCGCTTTGAGTACCGGCAGTTGGAAGGGCAAACGCGCCTCGACCTGATTACCGTGAACCCGCGGCACCACCAGAGCTTCCTGTTCCGCTACGAAACCGGACACGACGAGGTGGACTGCCTCCGCAAAATGCAGGACTACGTGCGCCGCTACCGTGACAACGAAAGCTCCTTCACCCTGCAGTGGCGCACCCGCGGCGATAAGGAGCTGCAAACCTCCTACTTCCGGGCTCACAATGCTTACGAGGCCTTGGACAAGCTCTACTTTGGTCGCGACCTGAACGCCATCACGGTATTTAGCGTGGTGCTGAATCCAAGCTCCTAACGAGTTGCGCTGTTTGAGATGGGCAAGTGAACAAAGAAAATATTTCGCTTGTTTATAATTTGTCTAAATTGCACACGCATTCCTGATATTACGAGTAGAACTTGCCTCTGCCCCTACCGATATGATTACTGTATCCGATAAAGCCAAAGAGAAAGTGACGCGTCTGATGACCGATGCGCACCTCGACGACACTTACCGCCTGCGCGCCTCGGTGGCAGGTGGCGGCTGCTCTGGCCTGAGCTACAAGCTGGACTTCGACAACGAAGTGCGCCCCATGGACCAGGAGTTTGAAGATAAAGGCGTGCGCGTAGTGGTTGACATGAAGAGCTTCCTCTACCTGGCTGGCACCGAGCTGGATTTCTCCGACGGGCTCAACGGCAAGGGTTTTCAGTTTAACAACCCCAACGCTTCGCGTGAGTGCGGCTGCGGCGAAAGCTTCTCTGTCTAAACCACGGATTCATGCGGATTTTTCGGATTCCACGGATTTTGTAGACGACTCACTGCAAGAACACAAGAAGAAAAGCCACTCCTGCGAGTGGCTTTTCTTGTTTGAAAACAGTTGGTTTTATAACAAAGAAGCCCCTGCTGTTGCGGGGGCTTCTTTGTTATGCTGACTTGCAATCTGTCGAAGTCTAGAGTCTCCTATTCTTAATCGTTCTTCACAAAGCGGCGCATCTGGCGGCCTGCGGCCGTGCGTAGCTCCAGGATGTAGGTGCCGGCTGGCAGGCGGTGTACCGCTACGACGGGGTCGGCGGTGGCAGCATCGCCGTGGTCAACTACTTGGCCCAGGGTGTTGAGTACGCGGTAGGTGCGGCAGCTGGCAGCAGGCACCGCAATGGTGATGCGGTCGGTGGTGGGGTTAGGATACAGCGCTAGCTCAAGCGGAGCGCCGGTACCGGACACGCTTACTACTGGGGAGAAAGCCACGGTGCCGTCCAGGTCAACCTGACGCAGGCGGTAGTAGAGGCGGCTGGCGGGGGCTTTGGCATCCAAGGCGGCGTAGTTGTGGGGCTGGCTGCTAGTGCCATTGGCCGCCATGCGCGCTACGGGCACAAACGTTTGGCCGTCGAGGCTGCGCTGCACGTCGAAATAGTCGCTGTTCTTTTCGGTAGCGGTGCCCCAGGCCAGTTGCACGCCGCCAGCCTGGCGGGTGGCCGTGAAGCGCACTAACTCTACAGGCAGGGGGTTAACGTTAGGCGAGGTAGTGATATCGGTGGCCAGGGTGAAGTCGCCTAGCGGACCAGCCGGGAATGACTGCGAGGTAACAGTGGTGCCGAGACCGCCAGTGCTCCCAATGTCTTTCCAACGAGAGTCATCGGCGGGGTCAGCCATAGCAACGCGAAGCAAGCTGGCGTTACCAGTCGTGACACGGTCGGAGACATTGTAGCTGAGCTGAATTACGGCCTTATCCAAAACGCTGCTAGTAATACCAGAGCCCGTATTAGAGTTTTCCCTAACTACATTGTAGTAGCGAATCTGCGACACACGCAGCAGCGTAGGCGGCAAAGTCCGCTGTGGCGAGGGTGCTTCGACTTGACGGGCGGTATAGCTCGCCGTTCCTGGCACGGCGTCGGTGACGGTGAACACCAGCGGGCGGTATTGCATGTTTACGCCGAGGGGAAAAGACACTTGAATGCTGGGAGTAGCAGTATTGGTTACGGCCGGCAGCGTAAGCGTGTTTGAATAGCTGTTGTCTCCTCCGCCTGTGAGGCTGCCACCAGGCAGTACCTCCAGCTTATGGGCATTTTGCACAAAAATGCGGCCGTTCGTAAGAGTCAGGCTATTTACCCGCAAGTCGGTGGTGAGCTGCACCGTTGGAGGGCCAGAATTAGGATTAGTAGTGCTAAGGGGACGGTTCATCGTGAGCGACAGCAACGTGTTTTGCCCAGGGGCAAAGGCCAAGGAGCCAATCGCCCCGCTGCCAACGAAGTTGAGGCTGGAAGTGGGCGTGCCAGCAAACATGGCAATAAGCTGGTCGGGCACAGTGAGAACTCCCCGAATGGTGAGGGCTACATCATTGCCCAACGCCAAGGTACCGGCCGAGAGGTTCGTAGTGGTTACATCCAGGGGGCTGCCTACTACCGTCAGGGTTTGACCAATCCGATTCAAGGTCAAGGTTCCGAGTACGCCGGCGGTGCTGGAGAATGATATGCTGCCCACGGGGCTGGAAGTCGTTGATGGCCCAATGACAAGGCCCGAAGTGCTAACGCCGCTTAGCTGGCCATTACCAATGGCACTCACAGTGCCATTCAGGATGAGGTTGGCGCCTCCGCCAATGTTAAAGATGCCGTTTTCGACCAGAAAGGCATTGTTCACCGTCATGGTATTGACTGTCGTTAGAGTGGCACCGGGGCGGTTAAGGGTGAAGTTGCGGAAGGGAGCATTGTTGCCACCATTGACATAGAGCAAGCCCAGGGCACCACTACCACCAATGCGCAAATCGCCAGTCGTATTCCCGCGAATAAAACCCGTACTCGTCGTAACAAGGGGGCCGTTGATGTTTAGTACGGACCCAGTAGTGGTGCTGCCAACCGCAAGGACGCCGTTATTCACCGTGAGAGTTCCGCTTACAGTGAGGTCAGAACCTAGTGTAAGAATGCTAGTGCTGCTGGTAGTGTTCAACGTCAGATTATTGAGCTGCGAGCTGCTGGGGGTCAGGCGTAATGTGCCCACTGCGCCGGTGTTGGTCTTGGTGAACGACAAATTGGTGGTCGGGTCGACGGCAAGCGTGCCGTTTCCGCCCACCGTTGCGGTGGCCCCAACGGGAAAGCTCAGCGTGGTGTTTTTGCCCAAGGTCAGAACGGAATTATTACCCAGATTGTAACCACCTCCGGAGCCGCTACCTAGTTCCAGATTGTTGTTGTCGGCCAGGGTCACGCCCCTCTGGTTTGTAGCTGTTGATAAGCGAAACAGCTTGATGACGTTGCCGCCGCCGTTCAGCACCTGAGGGGCGCCGGCACCGAGGCTGGTAGCCACTAGGGAAAACCGGTCGTTGGCTGTCAGAGGGTTAAAAGTCACAGTGCCCGCCAGGGTGAAGTTGCCGCCCAGGCTGACGATAGAAGTTAGGGTGGTGTTTCCGGCTAGAGTGGTGGTGAGGCCCGCGCCGCCCACCAGCAGGTTGCCGCGCACCACCGTAGTGGTATCGTCGAACTGCTTGGTGGCATTGCGTAGGGTGAGGTTGCCGTAGCCAGGCGCGCCCAGGGCCGGCACGGTGAAAGTGGCAGTTTGGTTGAATTCAACAGTGCTGGTGGCACTCACCACGTCAAGCTTCAAAACTTCGGGAGTCGGATTGCTCTGAACCAGCGTGGCTGCGCTGCCTAGGTCGAGGGTACCTGAATACTTAGCCGTAGCTGGCACTATAAAAGAGGCATTGGGCTGCAACACGGCTTTGGATTGGGGGCCCGAAACGGTCCAGTCGGCGGAAATGGTGCGAGCGGTGCCGCTCACAAAGAACAGCTGGTTGGGAGCCGAGAAGCTGCTGGGCGCCGCCCCACTACCATTGGCATTTTTGCCAAAGGTGGCAAGCTGGTTGAGTACGCCGGTGGCCTTGGTGTAAAAGGTGACAATGGCAGAGCTCCGCGGGTCGGGAGTCTGCGTTTGAAAATCGTCTGCGTTGTCGTCGGTATCCACGAGGCCACCTCCTTGGCGCGCCACTGAGTTTATAATAGAAGGAACGGGTGTCGGACCAGTGCCCTCAAAGGCATTCGCAGTAGTGCCGTACCCTACAAAGTCAACGACGCTGGCGTTACGACTGGGGGTATCCTGCTGCCCGCTTAGGGTAGCGTTGCCCTGCACAAGGGCAATTTTACCCGCGGCAGTCGCTAGGTTGGTACTGACATCGTCATCAAATTGAAACAGCGCGCCGCTGGCACCACTTGAGCCAGCTCGAATCAGGAAGTAGCCGTAGGGCGGAATGGTCGTGTTGGACGGAATGTTGAACTTGGTCCACGTAGTGCCTGCAGCAGCAGCATACTGCACCGTGTAAGACGAAGCATTGATTGCGGATGCCGAGTTGTTGAACAACTCGATGAAGTCATGCTGAAACAAGGCGTTATTAAGGCCTCCTGCTGTGTACACCTGGCTTATGACCAAGCCCGGGGCTATGGTTTGGCCAAAGCCCGAGAACGAAAGTGCGGCGAATAAGGCTGACAGTATTGCTATCCTACCAACCTTAAATTGAATTGTAAGAAGTTTCGTCATGTGGTTTTAGGTGGTAGAAAGATTAAAAAAGAGAGTCATTGCAAAATTAAAACGTGCGAAATTACTATCTATCTTACTCCTGGCAATACACTTACCATTGTTTAAATATTATCAAAATCGGAAATGCATCTTATGCTTTGATTAACAATCACCTTGAAGAGCACACCGCGGAGGAGTATAATAACAGCAAATCTGAATATTTAATACTCATGCCCCTGGAATCCATTCCATTGGTCCATTATTTCGCAGGTCGATTGAAGCGGCAAGGCACTCCCGTTTACCTCAACAATCAGAACAACAGCCATTTTGAATATAAAAGGGAAGGTGCGCTCTGGTTTCTCACTATATATCGTATAGCCAGCCCGTTTTATTGCGCCAAGGGTTTTATAACCTACAGCCGCCGCTACGGCTCCGAGAAAAGGGCACACCTTGCCCACCCGACTGCATTAGCAGCCAGCGCTTGGACTTGGTGGGCGCGCACTTTCATTTACCTGACTTACCGAGCCCGGTGCCCTGTACCTGCCTGCTTGCCCTCGGTGGTTTTTAGGTCCAGCGACTCAGAAACTGGATGAAGGCATCCTTGTACTGGTCGCCCACCGGAATGGTGACGGCCCCAATCTGCACGGTGAGGCGGCGCACGGCTTCGATTTTATCGAGCGCTACGATAAACGAGCGGTGGATGCGCATGAAGCGGCGGACAGGCAGCTTCTCTTCCATGGCCTTGAGGCTCATGAGAGAGAGCAAGGCCCGGGGCGTGCTTTTGAGGTGGACTTTAACGTAGTCTTTCAGCCCCTCCACATATAGGATGTCGCTGAGTGCCACCCGCACCAGTTGGTAGTCGGCTTTCAGGAATAGGTACTCTTCTTCCTCCGGGCCGTTTGAAGCGGGCGAGTGAGCATGGTTTGCCGTGAGCTCGGCGTAGGCGCGGGCTTTGCCTGCGGCCCGCAGGAATTCTTCGTAGTTGAAGGGCTTGACCAGGTAATCGAGGGCATCGACGCGGTAGCCTTCCACTGCATACTGGCTGAAAGCGGTGGTGAAAACGACCCGTGGGCCGCTGGGGCCCAGCACCCGGGCCAACTCCAGGCCGGTGAGCTCCTGCATCTGAATATCGAGGAAGGCCAAATCGACGGTGCCGGGGTTCTCGTGGAGGTACTTAAGGGCTTCGACGGCACTGCCAAATCGGCCCACCAGCTCCAGAAATGGCGTTTTCTGGACAAACGAGGCCACCAGGCCTAAGGCCAGGGGCTCGTCGTCAACGGCAATGCATTTGAGAGGCGGCAGGCTGCTCATGCGACTTGTAAGGTTAGGTGCACCAGAAACTCGTTGGTGGGCGTGTGGTCGTCGACCATCAGGTTGAAGCGACCGGGATACAGCAAATCGAGGCGCCGCCTGGTGTTGGCCAAGCCGATGCCGTTGCTGCCCGTGAGGTCGGTGGAGGGTAGCATTAGGCGGGTGTTGCGCACTTCCAGCTCTATGGTCTGGGGGGCGGGCTGGCGCAGGGCAATGTAGATGTGGCTGGCCTGGGTGGCGGCCACGCCGTGCTTGAACGCATTTTCGAGAAAGGGCAAGAGCAGCATGGGCGCCACGGGCACGTCGCGCAGGGGGTCGGGGCGCTCGAAGGTGACGGTTACCCGGTCATCGAGCCGGAGCTGCATCAAGGTGATGTAGTCCTGCACGAAGGCCACCTCCTGGCTGAGCAGGGTGAAGCCGCCGGCGGTGTCGTAGAGCACGTAGCGCATCATGCGCGAGAGCCGGTGAATGGCGGTGCGGGCCTCCTCGCCGTCGAGCAGCGTGAGGGCGTAGATGTTGTTAAGGGTGTTGAAGAAGAAGTGCGGATTAATCTGGGCCTTGAGCACCGACAGCTCGGAGCTGACGCGCTGCTGCTCGAGGCTCTGGCGTATCTGAGCGTCTTTCTGCCACTTCTGCACCACCGTGATGCTGGTGGCAATGCCCTGCACAAACATGGAGATGAGCAGGCCCATGGAATCGAACCGCGGCCCGGTCTGGCGCAGGAGGCGGGGCCGGCCTGCCGCGGCTTCGAAGGCTTTGTCCAGCAGCTCGGGTAGGTTCAGGGCTGATTCCAGGAAACGGCTGATGAGCACCACGGCCAAGGTGGTGCCTACCAGAGTTAGCACAAACCAGCCGGTGCGTCCCTGGAAAAGCAGCTTCGGCACGCTGACCTTGGCGGTGAGGTAGAAGGAAACTACCCACACGCAGAACATCAGGCCCTGCTTCAACCAGAATTCCGGGGGCATGACGAGCCGGCCCGTGAGAGGCTGGAACAGCAAAAAAGTGAGTCCGAACAGCCCCCACACCAGCACGTGAATGAGCGGTGTGAGGTAAGGACGGGGCGGAAGTGCAGCCATGTTATGGGAAAGAGTCTAAACAAACTTAACCAATGGAGAGGGCCAAGTACAGGCCAAACCGACTGTGAGGGGAATTGTATCGACGGCGAGGGGCGATTTATCGGTCGGGACGAAGCTGGAGATTGAACATCAAACTCCCCTCCTTAGCTAAGGAGGGGACGCTGGCGCGAAGCGCCAGCTGGGGTGGTTGAACTCGTTGAACGATGGTGGAACAACTCGCTGTAGAATCGTGCTAGTATTGTTCGGGTGTCGTTCAACGAGGTCAACCACCCCCGTTCGAGCCTTTGGCTCGAACATCCCCTCCTCAGCTGAGGAGGGGAGTTAGCCGTTCATTCTGTCTTAAGTCTGAACTTGCGAGTATGATTCGTCCGCTTTTGCTGCTGCTTGTGCTTTTTTCCGCTGCTCCCACCGCCCCGGCCCAGCCCCTCCCCGACTTCACCAAGTACCCGACCTACAACGGCCCCGACCTCGGCCTGACCTGGCGCGGCGCTCAGGCCACCCTGCGCGTGTGGGCCCCCACGGCCGAGGCCCTGCAGCTGCGCCTGTACGCTACTGGCACGGGGGGCACCGCGAAGGCCGACTACCCTATGACGAAGGCCGAAGGTGGCACCTGGACTTACGCGCTGCCGGCCGGCGCCACCGGCTTTTACACCGTGCAGGCTACGATTAAGGGTAAGAAAAGGGCCGAAGTGGCCGACCCCTATGTGCACGCCGTGGGCGTGAACGGCCAGCGCGGCGCCGTGCTCAATCCTGCTACGGTGAGCCCGCCCGGCTGGGCCGACGACCTGCGTCCAGCCCTGAAGCAGCTCACCGACATCGTGATTGGCGAAGTGCACCTGCGCGACCTGAGCATGCACCCGCAGTCGGGCATTCGGCAGAAGGGTAAGTACCTGGGCGCGGCCCAGCTCGGCACGCGCGGCCCGGGCGGCGTGACCACCAGCCTCGAACACCTGGTGGAACTGGGCCTCACCCATGTGCACCTGCTGCCCACCAACGACTTTGCAAGTATCGACGAGAGCCTGCCCGCCAGCGCCAACCGCTACAACTGGGGCTACGACCCGCTGCACTACTCCGTGCCCGAAGGCACCTACGCCACTGATGCTGCCGACCCGGCCGCCCGCATCCGGGAGTTCAAGCAAATGGTGGGCAACCTGCACAGCCAGGGCCTGCGCGTGGTGCTCGACGTGGTGTATAACCACACCGCCGACGCGGCCCGTAGCAGCTTCGAGCAGTTGGTGCCCGGCTACTATTACCGCCACAAGCCCGACGGCAGCCTGTCTGATGCCGCGGCCTGCGGTAACGAGGTGGCCTCGGAGCGGCCCATGGTGCGCAAGCTCATTGTGGAATCGGTGGCGTACTGGGCCAAAGAGTACCACGCCGACGGCTTCCGTTTCGACCTGATGGGCATCCTCGACATCGAAACCATGCGTGCCGTGCGGGTGGCGCTCGACCTGCAGGACCATTCCATTTTCGTGTACGGCGAAGGCTGGACCGCCGGCCCCTCGCCCCTGCCCGAAGCCCGTCGCGCCGTGAAAGCCAACGTGGGCAAGCTGCCGCGCATTGCGGCCTTCGGCGACGAGCTGCGCGACGGCGTGAAGGGCCACTACGCCCACCAGACCGAGCCGGGCTTCGCCAGCGGCCACCCCGGCCTGGAAGAAAGCGTGAAGTTTGGCATTGTGGCCGCCACCCAGCACCCGCAACTCGACTACGCAAAGGTGAATTACTCCAAAGCACCCTGGGCGTCCTCGCCATCGCAAGCCATCAACTACGTGGCCTGCCATGACGACCGGGTGCTCTGGGATAAGCTCAAAGTAGCCAACCCCGGGGCTTCGGAGGAAGAGCTGATTAAGATGGATTTGCTGAGCAACACTATTGTTTTCACGTCGCAGGGAGTGCCGTTTTTGCCAGTGGGCGATGAGTTTCTGCGCACCAAGGGCGGCTCACACAATTCCTACAACCAGCCCGACAGCGTGAACCAGCTCGACTGGGGCCGTAAGGCCCGGTACCAGTCGGTGTATGACTTTTATCGCCGGCTGATTGCGCTGCGGGCCGCGCACCCAGCCTTCCGCCTGCCCACCACGGAGCTGGTGCAGCGGCACTTGGAGTTTCTGCCCAACGTGCCCGCCGGCACCATAGCCTATCGTTTGAAAGACCACGCCGGCGGCGATGCCTGGCAGAACATTGTGGTGATATTCAACGGCAACCGCACGCCGGTGAACGTGCCCATTCCCGATGGCAAGTACACAGTGGTGCTATGCGGCGACCAGCTCAAGGAAAAAGGCATTGGCCGGGTAGAGCAGGCCGGCGCGGCCTTGCAGGTGCCCGCCAGCTCGGCCATGATTTTGGTGCAATAGTGTTGCGCTAGGTGGCCGGACAAGCCAGAAAATACTGATTTATGGCATCGTGAGGTGCACGCCTTCCGTTAAGACAATCGAAACCTACGCACTCTCTGCAATGAAAAACGTTGTCACCCTCACCCTCAATCCGGCCATCGACAAGAGCACTGTGGCTCCCCAGATAGTGCCGGACCATAAAATCCGCTGCTCAACCCCCAAGTTTGAAGCCGGTGGCGGCGGTATCAATGTGGCGCGCGCGCTTAAGCGTCTGGGCATCGATTCGAAGGCCGTGTTCACCGCTGGCGGCCCTCCCGGTGAAATCCTGCAACAGCTGCTGACCGACGAGGGCGTTGCCATTCAGCCGGTGCGTACCGAAGGCTGGACCCGCGAAAACTTCATCGTAGTAGATGCTTCCAACAACCAGCAGTACCGCTTCGGCATGCCCGGCAGATTGCTCCTCGAAGAAGAGCAGGACCAGCTTTTGGCCACCCTGGCCGGACTAAACCCCGTTCCCGATGTGCTGGTGGCCAGCGGCAGCTTGCCCCCCGGCATGGAGCCCGAGTTCATGGGCCGGATTGCCCACTGGGCCCGCAGCGTGGGTGCCAAGCTCATTGTCGACACCTCGGACAAGGCTCTGCAAAGCGCCGTGAACGAAGGGGTGTTCCTGCTAAAGCCCAACCTGGGCGAACTGAGCCGCCTGGTGGGGGCCGAATCGCTAGACACCGAATCGGCCGCCGATGCTGCCCGCACCATTATTAACGCGGGCAAATGTGAAATCGTGGTAGTATCACTGGGAGCCAACGGCGCCTACCTCGTCACCAAGGACGAGGAGGAGCACATTGCGGCGCCCTGCGTGAAGAAACGCAGCACCGTGGGGGCCGGCGATAGCATGGTGGCCGGCATGGTGTTCGCCCTCTGCCAGGGCCGCCCCGTGCGCGAGGCCGTGCGCCTGGGCGTGGCCTGCGGCTCGGCGGCTACCATGAATTCCGGTACTGAGCTATTCCATCAAGATGACGCGGAAAAGCTGTTTCAGTGGCTGCTGCGCCGGATGCCGCAGACGGCTGTGGCGTAGTAGGCTCAGAGAAGTGGGCATTCTGCTGGGCTTTTCAGCTTGCTAAAATTGTAGTTGAGTCGACGCTTCTTTTTGAACGTCATGCTGAGCGCAGCCGAAGCATCTCGCGTGCCGCAGCAATTACAATCGTCTGTCATGCTGAGCTTGCGAAGCACCTTCTCACACCACAACGGTCATTCAGAGGCGATAAGATGCTTCCTTCGTCAGCATGACAGGCGGCGCGAGCGAGATGCTTCGGCTATGCTCAGCATGACGTTCTACATGCTCTACCATTATTGAAATGAAAAATTAGCCTTTCCATTTTGGAAAAATTCATCCCCGCTGAGCCCCGTGCTCGGCGGGGATTTTTTGTTTAATACTCTCAATATCAATCAATAGACACAGCATCCGAAAATTAATTACGGAAACGGCACTGGTATTGGCATAGCGTGGAAGTCACCAAACACACGCTGCCATGGATATCCTTAACAACCTCACCAAAGTCGCCAAGGGCTTTTTCATCGAAGACGATGGACAGGCCCCGGCCGAAGCTGCTATTCCGGCACCGCAGCCGCTTCCGGCCCAGCCAGCCGCAGGCGCCGCAAAGGACTCGGCCGGGTCGGCGACAATCGTCACGCAGGCCGAACAGCGCCACCTCGACCACATCGCCAGCCTGCTAGCCGGCGACGGCAAGGACTTCGGCACCTATACCAAGATGGTGGGCAGCATGGCCAGCAGTGGCCTCACCGGCCCCCTGCTCTACCAGACGGCCTTCAACGCCTTCAACGCCCTTACTGGAGTAGACCGCCCCACGCTGCTGGCCTCGGCCGAGCAGCTGGCTCACAAGCTGGCCGACGACCGCGCCAAGGTGCTGCAGCGCCACCGCGAAAAGCTAGGCGAAACGCCCGATGCCAAAGCTCCACCCGGTCCGCTGGCGCTACTACAACAGCGCGAAAACCAACTGCAAGCCGAAGTAGCAAGCCTCACCCAGCAGCTAACCGGCAAAAGCCAGCAGCTGCGCGAAATCCAGCAGCAGGCGCAGGCCGAGCGGCAAAAGACCCAGGCCGCCCTGGCCTCCTACGAGCTAGCCAATGCCGCCGCGGCGGCCGAGCTACAGGCCCACCGCCAGGCCGCCCAAAACTTCCTCAACCCCTCTCCTTCCACCAATTCTCAAACCGCTTAATGCCATGAATACGCTACTTACTTCTTCTGACAACGACACCGGGCTGCCCAAGTGGCAGAAGCCCGAAAAGGTGGCCGGCCGCGTGGTGCTGGTTGGCTTGATAGGCACCGCCGTGTACTACTGGGGCGTGATTTTGCCCTTTTTGGTCGACATGGTCTTCAACAGCGTGAAGCTGGGCATTGGGCTGGGGATGCTGTTTGTGCTGTTTTTGCTGGTCACGAACAAGCGCATTCACGCCGGGCTGTGGTATGCCGGGCAGCGCGTGCTGCGCACCATGGCGGGCATTTTCGTCAACACCGACCCCATCGGCATCATGCAAGACTACATCAAAAACACCGAGCAGGAAGCCCGGAAGATGGACGCCGAAGTGACCAACATCGAAGGTGCCCACGAGCTGGTGAAGCGCAAGCTGGCCGCCAACACCACCCAGATGAAGGAATATCTGGCCCTGGCCAGCTCCGCCACCCGCCAGGGCGAGAAGGACATGGCCGAGAGCTACGCCAGCCGTGCCGCCCAGCTTGAAGACTACAACCGCCGTCTGCAGCCCATGGCCACCACCACGGCCAACGTGAGCGTGGTGATGCGCCAGATTCTGAAAGCCGCCCTGCGCCAGATTGACGGCAGCAAATTCAAAGTAAACCTCTTGAAAGACGAATACGAGCTAGTGAAACGCACCAGCTCCGGCATGCGCGCCGCCATGAACATCCTGCGCGGCGACCCCGACAAGAAGTACTTCTTCGACCTCGCCACCGACCGCGTGGCCCAGGACATGGCCCAGCGGCTCGGCCAAATCAAGCAGGCCATGCGCTACTCGCAGGAGTTCGTGAAGGAGATGGATATCCAGAACGGCGTGATGAGCGAGAAGGGCCAGCGCCTGCTCACCAAGTACCAAAACGGCGATTTCAACGCCGTGCTTAATGAAAAGCCGCAGGCGCAACAGTCTTACGCCGCCACTAAGAAAGCTTCCGATGATGCCTATTCTAGCCTGCTTGATTAGCCTGTTGCTGGCCTGCTGCTTGGTGAGCATGCTGGGCGAGCCAAGGCAACACGATGGCGCGGGCCTGCGGCCCGCACCTCCGGACGACCCGAATGCCTTTCGGTAGCCTCGCTCACCGTCAGCCGGCCAGAGGCCGGTCAATAATCGGCACAGGGCAAAGCCCTGCGCCATCATTCCTTAATTCTTCACTGAAATGACAACACGTGGTAAAATCGTAATCGGCCTGCTTATCGTAGCCGCCCTTTACTTCGGCATCAATAAATTGATAGCCAGCGGAATCGTATTCAAAAAAGCCGAAACGCAGTCAGTCCTACTCAATTCGATTGAACTGCCCGCGGCTACCGGCAGCAACCGCGCCAACATCGTGGTACCGCTGGCGCCGATGCCCGGCACCGCGCCCGCCGACAAGGGCACCAAAGTCGTGTGGGAGGTGATGGCCTGGAACAGCCAGATGGCCGGCATGCTGGCCAACGGCGGCCCCCGCACCACCACCGGCTCCAGCATGGCCGCCAATGGCCTCGACCTGCAGATTGTGCGCCAGGACGACGTGAGCAAAATGCAGGCAGACCTGGTGAAAAACGCCCTCGACCTACAAAACAACCCCGAAACGCCGGGCCTGATTGTGAGCATCATGGGCGACGGCCTGCCCGCCTTCTCGGCCGTACAAACGCAGCTGCAGAAGGCTGGCACCAGCCTGCAAATCATCCCCTACTCGGTGGGCAAATCCTTTGGCGAAGACAAGCTGATGGCCCCCAAAGAATGGCTCGACAACCCCAAAGTAGCCCTGGGCAAAACCATAGCCTGCTACTTGCGCGACGGCGACCAGAACATTGCCCTAAAATGGTGCGCCGACAACGGCCTGAAAGTAAACCCCGACGAAACCACCTACGACCCCGACGCCGTGAACTTCATGGCCGCCTCCGACTTCCTGGTGGCTGCCGAAAAGTACATCCTTGGCAAGCCCGAAGAGCGCACCAAGGTGCTGAATGGCAAGAACACCGGCGTGAAAACCGACGTGGTGGCCGACGCCGTGGCCACCTGGACGCCCGGCGACGTGAACATTGCCAAGCAGCGCGGCGGCCTCGTCAACATCGTGTCGACCAAGGATTACTCCAACCAGATGCCCAACATCATGGTGACGACCAAGCGCTGGTACGATGCCCACCCCAAGCAAGTGCTGGGCCTGATGACGGCCTTTGCCGTGGCCGGCGACCAAGTAAAATCGCACCCCGAAGCCCTGGCCCGCGCCGCCGACATTTCGGCGACCGTGTACGGCGACCAGGATAAGCCCGGCGCCTACTGGCTGAAGTACTACAAGGGCGTGAGTGAAGCCGACCGCAACGGCGAAGTAGTGGAGCTGGGCGGCAGCAAAGCCTTCAACTTCAGCGACAACCTCAACCTGTTTGGCCTGGATGAAGGCGGCACCAACATCTACGCCGCCGTGTACAAAACCTTCGGCGACGTGCAAAGCCGGCTCTACCCCAAGGAGCTGCCCAGCTACGTGCCCCTCGACGAGATGCTGGACCTCACGCCCCTGAAGAGCCTGCAGGCCCAGTACAAAGGCAAAACCGTGGCCCCGGCCGAAACCCAGCAGTTTGCCGCCGACGATGAAATCCGCCGCAGCGTGAGCAAGCGCGCCTGGAACATCGAGTTCACCAGCGGCAAGAGCACCTTCACCCCCGCCGCCGAGCGCCAACTCAACCAACTCTTCGACGACCTGGTGGTAGCCGGTCGCCTCAAAGTAGCCGTGCACGGCCACACCGACAACACCGGCGACCCCCAAGCCAACCAGCAACTCTCCGAAGACCGCGCCATGGCCGTGCAGCAATGGCTGCAAGCCAAAAGCAGCAGCGCCTTCCCCGAAGGCCGCGTGCAGGTGTACGCCCACGGCGCCACCGTGCCCGTGGCCAGCAACATTACGGTTGACGGCAAAGCGAAGAATCGCCGAGTAGAGATTGTGCTGGGCAACTAGAACGACAACTCCCCTCCTTGGATAAGGAGGGGATGTTCGAGCCAACGGCTCGAACGGGGGTGGTTGGATTCGTTGAACGATACCCGAACGACTGCCAAACGACTACCCAAACGCCCCGCAAACAAGACGTTCAACGAGTCAACCACCCCAGTCAAACCTGCGGTTTGACGTCCCCTCCTCGTCTGAGGAGGGGAGTTTGACCGCCTTTCTTCGTTCCCAATGAAAACGCTCTTCGCCCCCAACGCCCAACCGCCGCGCCTGTTGTTCACCACCATGGTGGCCGGCCAGGTGGCCCTCCTGCTGCTGGTGTGGCTATTCTACCCCATGCAGCTGTTCCCCAGCCTGGGCGAAGTCTTTCGCTCGCTGGGCGACCTCATCACCACCCAAGGCCTCATTCAGGAGCTGTGGGCCAGCATGACCACGGCGCTGCAGGCCCTGGCCATTGCCACGGTGCTGGCGCTGGGCATCTCCTACCTCACGGCGCTGCCCTTCTTCCGGCCCATTGCCTACGCGGCCTCCAAGATGCGCTACCTCACCCTCACTGGTCTCACCTTTTTCATGGCCCTGATGGTGAGCTCCGGGCACCAGGTGAAGCTTTCGGTGCTCATTTTCGGCGCCACGGTGTACCTGGTCACGGGCATGACGAGCGTGATTTTGACCACCACGCAAGAGGAAATGGACCACGCCCGCACCCTGGGCATGGGCGAGTGGCGCAGCTTCTGGGAAGTGGTGGTGCTGGGCAAGCTCGACGAAATGCTGGAAGTGGTGCGCCAAAACTTCGCCATCATCTGGACCATGATTACGCTGGTCGAAACGCTGTATCAGTCAGAGGGCGGAATCGGCCTGCTGCTGTATAAGCAAAACCGGTATTTGCACCTGGATGGCGTGCTGGCCATTCAGCTGGTGATTCTGGCCACTGGCGCCGCGCAGGACTATGTGTTTGTGCTATTGAGAAGGGTGTTTTTCCCTTACTCCTCTTTAGGAACCGCCTGACGTTCGCCTCACCCCCCGGCCCCCTCTCCGAATAGGAGAGGGGGAGCCTGACCACTTATCATTCAGAATTTTTTCAATCAATTCAACGGCTAACCCAAGCCTCCGTGGCTCCCCCTCTCCTTTTCGGAGAGGGGGCCGGGGGGTGAGGCGCCCACCCGCTCATGACCACCCACACCCACGCCTACAAAGACCCCGTCCTCACCCTGAACGGCGTCTCCATGTCCTTCAACAACGAGCTGGTCCTGCGCGACATCAACGCCCAAATCCTCGACATCACCCGCCCCAAAATGCACCAGGGCCAAGTCGTGGGTTTCTACGGCCGCTCGGGCATCGGCAAGTCGGTCCTTTGCCGCATCATGGCCGGGCTGATTCCGCCCAGCGCCGGCACCGTGGAAGTGGGCCTAGCCCAGCAACCCGCGCGGCCCGGCATGGTGGGCTTCGTGCAGCAACGCTACCCGCTGTTCGACCACCGCACGCTCTACGACAACCTGCTGGTGGCTGCCGAGCGCAAGCACGCCCCCGAAGTTGCCCGCCAGCACGTCGAGTCCTACCTGGAGCGGTTCTGCCTCGCGCCGCACCACAAAAAGTACCCAGCCCACCTCTCGGGCGGCCAGCGCCAGCGGGCGGCCATCGCCCAGCAGCTGCTCTGCTCCGAGCACCTCATCCTGCTCGATGAGCCCTTCTCCGGCCTCGACGTGGCCATGATTGACGAGGTGAAACGCATCATCGTCGAAGTCACGACCATGGACGAGCTGAACACCGTCATCATCGTCTCGCACGACATAGTGACCACCACCGCCCTGGCCGACCGCCTCTGGCTCCTCGGCTACGAGCACGACGCGGCCGGGGCCCTCGTGCCGGGCGCCACCATCAGCCCCCAGCACCAATACAACCTAGCCGAAATGGGCCTCGCCTGGCACGAAAACGTCGAAGCCGAACCGGAGTTTGGCCAGTTTGTGGAGCATATTAAGAATGAGATTCGAGTTAGTGCTTAATGATTTTATAGAGCACGTTTTGTTTGTAAGGTCACCAATTCTCCTTTTGAAATTCGACCAATTAAGGTGCGTGCAAAACCACTGTCAAATGCGACTTCTTGTAGCTTTTCAAAATGGTCATAGTAAGACGAAGGACTACCCGTTTCTAGCATCAAAAGCCACACTTCATCACAACCGGTCAAGTAGCCATTTACATTCTTACTTTTCCTGTTAATAATTTCCTGAATCTTCTCTAAGGGAGCATCAGGCACCCAAAAAGTTGTGATTGGCGTCCAGCAAGGAACGGTAAGCCGACTTAAGAAGAAGATACTGACACTGTGAATGCAAGGATGAACAAACGCCTCTGTTCGAATTGTGAATTCAGTTTGACTTTCGGGAAGGTCTTTCACGGCTAACACGCATCGTTTAACAACATCGGCAAGTAGCCCCGCAACCTGCTTTCGCTCAAGATTTTTCCAATTACCTGATTCTGAAAAATCAACAGTGACGTGCAGCGGCAAGTGAAGCTGTTTCTCAAACAGCTTTTGTGCTTCATTTAGAATAGCGTCTTGTTTTGCTTCCCGCTCTCTCGACTGTTCATCTAGTATGAGCGCCGTCATTTCAATTCCAATCTTCTTCCCACTTACCTGAACTATAGCATCGGGCAAAGGCGGTGCCGGCTGGGACAAGATGTAAGTATCCGAGAATAGCTCAGGAAGAAACCTCTCCAATAGATACAACTCACGGCTTTCTTTAGTAGGCATGGCGGAAAGGTAAACGCGCCACTCGACTGCTACTTCTTATCCAAGCAGATACTTTTGATGCTGCAGGGCCACAGGTTCTAATAACACACCAAGAATTAATCCTTTCTACCTTCTAAAAGATGCCCACCGGTACCCTGCTCATCATCGACGACGAAGCGCGCTTGCGCCAGCTGCTGGCCCAGGTACTGGAGCTGGAAGGCTACACCGTGCTGCAAGCGCCCGACGCCCACCGCGGCCTAGAGCTGCTGCAGCAACACGCCGACGACATCCTGCTCGTGATATCGGACGTGAAGCTGCCCGATGGCCACGGCGTGGACCTGCTCCCGCGTTACAAAGCCGCCGCCCCCGAAGCCGAAGTGGTGCTGCTCACCGCCTACGGCACCATCCCCGACGGCGTGAAGGCCATGAAGCTCGGCGCGTTCGACTACCTCACCAAGGGCGATTTTGAGCAGCAGCTGGTGGTAGTGGTCGACCGCGCCGCCGAGAAAGCGCGCCTCCGCAAGCGCGTGGCCGAGCTGGAGCGCCGCGTGGGCCAGCAGTACACCTTCGAGGCCATGATAGGCGAATCGGCGGAGCTGAAGCGGGTGCAGAAACTGGCCCAGCAAGTAGCCCCCACCGACAGCACCGTGCTGCTGGAAGGGCCTACCGGCAGCGGCAAGGAGCTCTTTGCCCAGGCCATTCACCAGGCCAGCGGGCGGAAGGGCAAGAATTTCGTGGCGGTAAATTGCAGCGCCTTCCCCAAAGATTTGCTCGAATCGGAGCTGTTTGGGTATAAGAAAGGCGCCTTCACCGGCGCCCTTACCGACAAGAAAGGCCTGCTGGAAGAAGCCAACGGCGGCACGTTGTTCTTAGACGAAATCGGCGAGCTGGAGCTTAACGTGCAGGCCAAGTTCCTGCGGGTGCTCGAGCTGCAGCAGTTCACCAAGCTCGGCGACACCAAGCCCACCAAGGTGAACGTGCGCCTGGTGGCCGCCACCAACCGCAACCTCAAGCAGGAAGCCACCGAAGGCCGTTTCCGCCCCGATTTGTACTACCGCCTCTCGGTGTTCACCATCCACGTGCCGCCCCTCAAGGACCGGCCCGCCGACGTGCCGCCCCTGGCCCACCACTTCCTGCAGTACTTCGCCGCCAAGCTCAGCAAGCGCCTCCCCGGCCTCGAATCCGACTGCCTGAGATTGCTGCAACGCTACCCCTGGCCCGGCAATGTGCGCGAGCTGAAAAACGTGCTCGAGCGCGCCGCCATCCTCGCCCCCGCCGGCGAACCCCTGGCCGCCGACTTCCTCCCCGACGAATTCCACGCCCTGGGCCGCCCCCCCAAGCCCGGCGCCGACGCCGCCGACGAAAGCCTGCGCGCCCTGGAAGCCCGCCACATTGGCAAGCTGATGGGCGAGCTGGAAGGCAACAAGCCCGACGTAGCCAAACGGTTGGGCATCGGCCTCACCACGCTCTACCGCAAGCTGCAGGAGTACGGGCTGGAGTAATCCGCCCCGCGTGAACCTCACCCCCTAACCCCCTCTCCCGTGGAGAGGGGGGAACTAGCCTCTAGTTCTAGCCACTATCCAGCCATTCTCTCTCCGAAACCTTCAAAACACTACTTTCTAAAACTAGAAACTAGTCACCCCTCTCCACGGGAGAGGGGGTTAGGGGGTGAGGTTCCGTCGTCTGAACAACCATGTCCCTAAAACTCAAAATCCGCCTCAGCATCTTCCTGCTGCTCCTGCTGTTGCTGGGCCTGGGCGGCGCGGCCCATTTCACCATCAATTACCTTGAAGAAGGCGGGCACACCCTGGAGCCGTCCGACTTCAACATGGCGCGCAGCACCGTGCTGGCCTTCCTGGGCGCCGGCACCGCCGTGGGCATCACCATGATGGTGCGGCTACCGCGCATTGTGGTGCGCCCCCTCTACCGCCTCACCGCCGACATGGAGCAGGTGGCTGGCCCCGGCCCCACCAACCGCGTAGGCGTGGGCCGGCACGACGAAGTGGGCACCATCGCCGCGGCCGTCAACCACGTGCTGAGCCAGGCGCAGGACGAGCGACACGCCATCCTGGCCGAGCTCTTCACCGAGCGCATCCGCATGGACAGCCTGGTTAGAAGCCTAGACGAAGGCCTCCTGCTGCTCGACGAGCAAAAAACCATCGTATTGGCCAACCCCGTGGCCTGCGACCTGCTCGGCCTCTCCCCCACCGACCTCGTGGGCAAATCGGCGGAAACCGTAGCGGCCAAGCACGAGAAGTTTCGCGAGCTGCTGGTGCCCCTGGCCGAAGCCAACCTCGCCAACGACGACGTACCCGACCCCGTGTTTGACTTTCCGCACAAAGGCAGCTCCCCGCATTTTCAGCTCAGCATTAGCCCCATCGAAAACACCCGCCACCGCCCGGGTGCCCCCTCCAGCCCGGCCGGCCACATCTTCTGCCTGCGAAACGTCTCCGATTTCAAGAAGCTCGACGAGCTGAAATCGTCGTTCCTGGCCACCATTTCGCACGAGCTGAAAACGCCCCTGGCCAGCATCAAGCTCAGCCTGATGCTGCTGCAAAACGAACGGACCGACGCCGCCGGGCGCCAGCGCCTGGCCACCGGCATCGCCGAGGAAACCCAGCGCCTGCTCAACATGGTGGGCCAGCTCATCGACGTGGCGCGCCTGGATGCCGGCGCTGGCATCAAGCTCAACCCCAAAGACATGGAGCTGGGTGAGGTCATCCGCTACGCCCTCCAAACCGTGCACCCCCAGCTCCACGACAAGCAGCTCCAGCTCGACGTGCAGCTGCCCGACGGTCTACCGAGTATCCACGGCGACGTAGAAAAAACCTCCTGGGTGCTCATCAACCTGCTTTCCAACGCCATTCGCTACTCGCCCACGGGCGCCCCGCTGGTCATTCGGGTGGTGCCATGGGGCGAAGTTGTGCGCGTGAGCGTGGAAGACTGCGGCCCCGGCATCCCGGCCGAATACCACAAGCGCATCTTCCAGCGCTTCGCCGACGGCCCCAGCCACACCGCCCAGGGCGGCAGCTCGGGCCTGGGCCTGAGCATCTCGCGGGAGTTCATCAGCGCGCAGGGCGGCCAGCTATGGGTAGAAAGCCAGCCCGAAAAGGGCAGCTGCTTTCTGTTTACCCTGCCGATAAGCGCATAAGCGTATTCGCGTCTCGTCGTCCGCGCCGTTCGAATTGATTCGACGTCATCGTTCAACGCCAAGACGCGAATACGCGTCTCTACATGTCTATTCCGGTTGTTTGCTGGCTTTGCGCGTAAACGCAGCTGTTGCGGGTGCATCCACCCAGCAACTCAGCAAATTCCCTGAAACCTACTGTTAGCCCATTACCATGCATAAGTTCACTGTCGAGCGCTTATCCTTTACCTCATTATCAGAATTGCCAAACTCCTGGCAGAACACGGATTATAAAGAGCTTCTAAAGAAGATGAATTATGATAATCCAGACGAAATAAAGGAGGCCGAATTAAAAGAAATGTGCCTCATGTCGTTCACCGACATGGAGCCCCGCGAAGCCGCCGAAATAGTGTTGACCTATTTATTTCCCGAGGAATTAAATGCGGGTCAAATAGAGAATTTGGGGCATCAAATGCTCACGGAAAAACTCTGGGAAGAAAACCCGGAATTGCCGCTGCACAAAGGCTTTTACAAAGCCACCGAATTGTTGCACACTGCCTACAACGGCACTTTTCCCCGCACGCAAGCCGTACAGTTTCAAGTTAAGTGCACCGCTGAAAATCCGGAGGATATTTCTATTCTGACAGACTCACCCGCGGCTCCGCTGATGCGGCTCTTGGCCCAGGGCATGGATGACAAGGCACTAGTAAATCGGCTATTCACCACGCAATTGGAAGGCGATAAATTCACTGAAGCAGCGTCTATGCTTTGGGAATTAAATACGGTCAATACCGAAGCGAATTCAATTACGTTTGAAGTGGTAAGCTCTGCTTATTGGCTTGACGATTTTAAATACGCCGACACCTACGAAGCCACTACCCACGCCGACGCTGTGAGTGAAGTGGAGGAGCAATAGTCTGCTCGAAACAACACACTGAAGAAAGCACGTCATGCTGAGCTTGTCGAAGCATCTCGCGTGGGGTAGTAATCCTAATCGTCTGTCATGCTGAGCTTGCGAAGCATCTTATCACGCTTCAACGACTTGTTCATTGGTGATAAGGTGCTTCGCAGGCTCAGCATGACAGACGTGTTACCATGACAGACGCGCTACATGAAGGGAGCGACCTGCAGTTCGGTTACTCTCAGCATCACCGTCAAGGCAATTGCCAGATGTTACTTTCTCAAAACGGAATGGCCCCGCGGTTTCAAACGCCGCGGGGCCATTCCGTTTTCAGTCCTCCCAATACCCCACCAAATTAAACTCACATAAAATACAGGATGCGTGCACTCCGGCCTACCTTAGCTGAGTGATGGCCCGTGTCCACTATATGAAATAACGTTTACCTAACTGCCTCTAATCAATGCCTGCTTTCAAGTTTTCCCCTTCAACCCGGAAGGCATGGATGACCCCTGTATTCTGGGGAGTGCTGCCCGTGGCTGCCGGATTCGGAATGCCCGCCCCGGCCCAAGCGGCCCCGGCCCCGGTGCCGTATTTCTCAGAGCCAGCCATTTCACCCAACCGCACCGAGTTGGCGTTTGTGTCGGGCGGTGATATCTGGACCAGCCCAATAGCAGGCGGCGAAGCGCGTTTGCTGGTGGCCCACCCGGCAACCGAAAGCCGCCCGCTCTACTCCCCCGATGGCCGCTCCCTGGCCTTCATCTCGACCCGCACCGGCAACGGCGACATCTACGTGCTGACCCTGGAAACCGGCGAGCTGCGTCGCATCACTTTCGACGATGCGCCCGACCAGCTCGACAACTGGTCCGCTGATGGGAAGTGGCTGTATTTCTCATCCACCAGCCGCGACATCGCCAGCATGAACGACATCTACCGGGTGCCAGCCACTGGGGGCACACCTACGCCGGTGAGCGCCGACCGCTATGCGAACGAATTCTTTGCCGCGCCCAGCCCCGATGGCAAAACCCTAGCCTTCAGCTCCCGCGGCAACGGCGACCGCCAGTGGTGGCGCCACGGCCACAGCCACTTAGACGAGTCGGAAATCACGCTGCGGCGCGAGGGCCCCAACGGCGTGCCCACCTACGAGGCCCTCACGGGCGGCGGCTCCCGGGCGCTGTGGCCCATGTGGGGCCAGGGTGGCCAGCGCATTTTCTACATGTCGGACCAAAACGGCCACGAAAACATCTGGGTGCTGGGCGCGAACGGCGACAAGTCGGTGCCCAAAGCCGTCACCTCCTTCACCGATGGCCGCGTGCTCTGGCCCAGCATTTCAGCCGATGGCAAGCTCATTACCTTTGAACGCAACTTCAAGCTCTGGACCCTGGACACCGACAACGGGCAAGTGCGCGAAGTGGCCATTCAGCGGCGCGGAGCACCTTCCGGGACCGCCGTGGAGCGCATACGCTTTACCGACCGCCTGCAGAAGCTCGCCCTCTCGCCCGATGGCACCAAAGTGGCTTTTGTAGTGCACGGCGAAGTGTTTGCCGCCTCAGCGACTGATGGTGGCGAGGCCACCCGCATTTCGCAGACCACCGCCCCCGAAACCGACCTGGCCTGGGCACCCGACAGCCGCCGGCTGGTGTACGTGTCGGAGCGTGACGGCCCGTCGCATATCTACAGCTATACCTTCGCCACGGGCAAGGAAATCCGCCTCACCAACTCGGCCCTCAACGATGCAGCGCCCACGTTTTCGCCCGATGGCAAGCAGCTCGCCTTTGAGCGCGACGCCGCCGAGCTGCGGGTGCTGGACATAGCCAAGAACGAGGAGAAGTCTCTAGCCAAAGGTATTTTCGGCCGGGCCCCGCTCCGGGCCGAGCGCAGCTTTGCGTGGTCGCCCGATGGCCGTTGGCTGGCGTTTCTGCCCAAGGGCGCCCGCGGCTTCACCAACGTGAGCGTGGTGCCTGTAGCGGGTGGCCCCGCTCGCGCGGCAAGCTTCGTGGCCAATACCAACACCAACACGGTTTCGTGGAGCCCCGATGGCAAGTTCTTGCTCTTCGACACCGGCCAGCGCACCGAGGACGCCCAAGTGGCCCGCATCGACCTGCTACCGCGCACGCCGCGTTTCCGCGAAGACCAGTTCCGCGAGTTATTTAAGGACCAACCCGGCCCCAGCCCCGCGACGCCGTCCATAAAGCCGGCCACAACGACCCGCCCGCCGGTGCTGCCCGGCGGCCCTACTGACACGCTGCGCGCCGGTAAAAAACCTGTTCCGAGCCTGGCCACTGGCCAACCCGCCAAGGCCGTAAAGCCTCCCGTGAACGTGGTGTTTGAAGACATACGGCGGCGGCTGAGCTTGCTGCCTGTGGGCGTGAACGTAGGCTCGCACAGCATCAGCCCCGACGGCAAGTGGCTGCTGTTGACTGCGTATTCAGCCAACCAATCCAACCTCTACATTTTTCCGCTCGATGAGCTGAGCAAGGAGCCGGCCGTGGTGCGCCAGCTCACCTCCACCGTTGGCGCCAAGCGCGACGCGCAGTTTTCGCCCGACAGCAAGGAAATCTATTACCTCGACCAGGGCGTCATTCGGGTAGTGCCGGTGGAGGCCGGCAAAGGCACGGCGCGAGCCCTGGCCGTGTCGGCCGAGATGGACGTGGACTTCGAAAAGGAGAAGATGGTCGTGTTTGAGCAGTCGTGGGGCCTGCTGCGCGATTTCTTCAACGAGCCCTCTTTCAACCAAGCTAATTGGGCAACCCAGCACGACCTGTACGCTCCGCTCATTGCCGGCGCCCGCACCCCCGATGAAGCCCGCCGCCTCACCAATCTCATGATTGGCGAGCTTAACGCTTCACACTCCGGCGCGAACCCGCCGGCCCCGGCCGCTGGTGCAGTACCCGCCGCCACTGGCCGGCTGGGCCTGCGCTTCGACGCGCCCGAATACGAGCAGAACGGACGCCTGCGCGTGAGCACCGTGCTGCCCCTGAGTGCGGCGGCCCTGGCGGGCATCCGCCCCGGCAACGTGCTCCTGGCCGTAGATGGCCGCGCCATCACGCCGGGCACCAACCTCGATGAACTGCTGCAATACAAAGTAGGCCGCCGCGTGACCATGCGCGTGGGCACCGCCGCCGCTCCGGTAGCGGCAGCGAAAACCAGCAAGCGCAAACCGAAAGACGCCGCGCCCGCCGCCCCTGCTCTGGCTGAGCGCGACGTGGTAGTACGCCCTCTAAGCCGCGAGACCGAAAAAGCCCTCGACTACCGCCAGTGGGTAGAGGAACGGCGCGCTTACGTGGCCAAAGTCAGCGGCGGCCGCCTGGGCTACGTGCACATGTTTGATATGTCGGCCGGGGCGCTGGCCCAGCTTTACCTCGACCTCGACGCCGAAAACATGAGCCGCGACGGCGTGGTAGTGGACGTGCGCAACAACAACGGTGGCTTCGTGAACGTGTACGCCATCGACGTACTCTCGCGCCGCAGCTACCTGAGCATGGCCACCCGCAGCCAGCCCATTCCCCAGCCCGCGCGCTCGGCCCTGGGCCAGCGCGCCCTGGAGCTGCCCACGGTGCTCGTCACCAACCAACATTCCCTCTCCGACGCCGAGGACTTCACCGAAGGCTACCGGGCGGAGAAGCTGGGCAAAGTAGTAGGCGAGCCCACCTCGGGCTGGATTATCTTCACCTCGGCCGCTACCCTGCTCGATGGCTCCAGCCTGCGCCTGCCGTTCAGCACCATCCGCGCCACCAGCGACGGCAAGGTGATGGAAATGAACCCCCGCCCGGTAGACGTGGCCGTGACCCGCCCCATCGGCGAAAGCTATACCGGGCGCGATGTGCAGCTCGATACCGCCGTGCGGGAGTTGCTAACCCAACTCAAGCCCGCAGCCGCTGGGGCCAGCGGCGGGCGCTAGTTCGCCTTGGCTTGGCTATGGCCCTTCATTGTCCGTCATTGCAATCAGCTGTCATGCTGACGCAAGAAGCATCTTATCAGGGCAGAACAAATCGTTAAAATGTGATAAGGTGCTTCGCAAGCTCAGCATGACAGACAAATTATAAAGTGAACATAAATGAGCAGTCTACAAAAGCCCCGAGCAGCCCTGCTCGGGGCTTTTGCGTAGTTATAGCTTTGCATACGGCTGGGGTTATGGCCGGCGCTTTAGCTTCAACCCATCTACCTTCCATTGCTTTTTTGTGTTACACCTGCGTTCAGGTAGCATATTCTGCAGCTTCCCTCTATGAAATCATTCCCCGTCCGTCGGCTACTGGCATCGGTGCTGCTGCTGGGCGTGGTGGGGATAGGTGTGGCAGTGTGGCTGTTTGGCAGCGAGTACGGGCGCAAACGCATTGCCCAAACCGTGCGCGAGGGCCTGACGCACAACTCCGAGCTGGTGCTGGGGCCTTTCGAAGTAGAATTCTCGCCGTGGCGCGACTTCCCGCACCTCACGGCCTCCATTCAGAACATCAGCCTCACCGATACGTCCTTCCGGCAGCAGGTGCCGGTGCTGAGCGTTGGCCGGGCCGACATGCGCCTGCAGCTGACTAGCTTGCTGCGGGGCAAAGTCCACGTCACCAGGCTGGTGGTTACCGATGTTGATTTTCAGGAGCGGGTCGACTCCCTGGGCCACGCCTGGGGCCTGCGCGGCAAGCGCCGCAAGGGCACGGGCTCCCCGCCTGCCCTCAACCTGGTGCTGGACCAGCTGCTGGTCAACAACTTCCGCATGAGCTCGCACAACGGGTATTCGCGCAGTGCCTTTGGGGCCGAGGTGCGGCAAGCCCGCCTGAAGGCCCGCCTGCAGCGCGGCGTGCTGCGCGTGACCGGCACCCTGGACGGGCAGCTGAGCTACCTGCGCACCCGCACCGGCACCCTGTTTGAGCGGAGGCCGGTGCAGGCCTGGGTCAACTACCGCTACACCTTCAAAAACCGCGAAGGCTTGCTCTGGAACACCCGCGCCACCCTCAACGGCGACACTATTCGGGTGAGCGGCACCCACCGGGTAGACCCTCAGCAGCCCGTTGGCACCATCCTGCAGCTGCAGTTTGTGGGCTACCAGCCCCTCACCGACGTGCTGCGCGCCGCCCTGCCCCCGCGCCTCGAGCCCCACCTGGACGGCGCCACCAGCCCCAGCCGGGCGCACATTCGCTACCGCATCACGGGCCTCAGCGGCCCCACCATCACCCCGCGCAACGTGCTGACGTTTAAGCTGCGCAATGCCAGCCTGCAGTGGCCCCAGCCCGACCAGCGCATCAGCCGCTGGGACCTAGAGGGCACCTACGACAACGGCCCGGACCACAACATCACCTCGACGGTGCTCACGCTTCAGCACTGCCGCATCTACTCCCCGGCCGGTGAGCTCAACATTGCCCTCACCCTGCGCGACTTTACCCGGCCTTTCCTCACCGGTCACTTTCAGGGGCGCACCGAGCTGCGCGAAATAGCGGCCCTCATTGCGCCCGGGCACTGGCGGGCCCGCCAGGGCGTGGCCGATGTCAACCTGCGGCTGCACGGCCTGTTGCCGCCCATGGCGGGCCGGTTTGACCCGCTGCCGCTGCAGCGCAACATGGCCATTCGCGGGACTGTTACGCTGCGCAACGCTTCGCTTTTCGTGCCTGTGCGCGGGGCCGACATCTCGGGCCTCAACGTAACGGTGGGGCTGCGCGACAGCCTCGTGCGGCTGTCCGATGCCTCGGGCGTGCTCAACGACATGCGGTTCCAGGCTTCGGCCACCACCACCTACCTCTACGAATACCTCACCGACCAGCACCCCACGGCCACCATCAACGGCAGCTTTGCGGTCGACGAGCTCCGAACCGACCGGCTGCGAACGCTCCTGCGGCCCATCCCGCGTACCAGCGGCCCCGACTTCTCCCCCACCAGCGTGCCGCTGCCCGGCAAGTCGCCGCGCGACAGGGCCCAACTGGCCGCCACGCTGGGCAGCCAGCTCATTCCGCCCGGCCTGCTCCTCGACGTGAGCTTGCGCTGCCAACGCCTGCTGCTGTCCAGCGACACGCTCAACAACCTGGCCGTGACCGTGCGCCACAACGGCCAGCGGGTGCAGCTCCGCAACCTGGCCGGCCGGGTGTGGGGCGGCAATGTGCGGGGCAACGTGGAGTGGCCCACCGACCCCGACAACGACGTGGCACCCGTGGAGTACCAGGTGGCGGTGCGCTTCGCCACGCTTAATTATGAACAATTCCTGGCCCGCTTCACCCGCCCCGAGCAGCCGGCCCGGACGCCGGCCCGGACGCCGGGGGCGGCTAGCCCGGCCCTGCGCGACTTGCTGCTGGCCGCCAACGGCCGGGTGAGCGTCGACATCGACAAGGTGCAGCTGCCCGAAGACGAAAGCCTTACCAACGTGCGGCTCCGGCTGGAAAAGGCGGGCGCCAGCCTGCGCGTGCCCTTCCTGCGATTTCTGACTCCCGAAGGCGGCAAGGGCGAGGCCACCGCCACCGCCCAGGTAGAAAACCTGCGCCTGACCGCCGCCGACGCCGACGTAACCCTGCGCTACGCCACCCTCGACCTGCAACGCCTGCTGGCCCTAGTGGCCAGCCTCACTACTCCCCCCGACTCGGTGCCCACCGCCCGCACCGTGGCGCGGGTGCAGCGCCAGGCCACCCGCCGCGCCCAGCGGCAACAAACGCCGCAAGACCAATCGATGCTCACCAACGGCGTCCTTAGCGCGGTGCTGCGCGTGGAGGCCGACGAGGTGCGCTACGCCGCCATCAAAGGCAGCAAGCTCCGCCTGGTATCGCACCTGCTCGAAGGCGAGGCCCGCCTCGACCAGTGCACCCTCAACGCCCTAGAAGGGCGCATCAGCCTGCGCGGCCTGATGGTGAGCACCACCAACCGCGCCCACCACCCCACCCAGGCGCAGGTTCGTTTGGAAGATATTCAACTGCCGGCGCTGTTTGCTACCGCCACTGCCATGGGCCTCAACGTATTGGGCGGCGACAACATCCGGGGCACCCTGCGCGGCGTGGCGGACTTGCGCACCGACCTCGGCCCCAAATTCCTGCCCGATTTGCTGCAAACGGCCGGCTACCTGAAAACCGAGTTTCGCAACCTCGAGCTGCTGAACGTGGAGGCCCTGATGGAGGCGCTCAAGTTTATGAAATCTGAACGCACGAGCCACCTGTTCTTCGAGCCCGTTAGCAGCGAATTCATTCTGGCCAACGGCCAGGTGCTCATCCCCGACCTGCGCCTGAACAGCAACCTCAGCAGCCTGGCCGTGAGCGGCCGCTACGGCCTGGACGGCCGCACCAACGTGTTCATTGGCCTCAAGCCCCTGCAGGCCCTTTTTGGCAACAACAGCAAGCGCGTTGAGCGCATTCAGGAGGGCGAAACCACCCGCAACGCCAACCGCAAGCTCACTTACATCAACCTCAGCCGCACGGCGCCCGGCGAGAAGTACAAGGTGCGGTTTTTCCAGAAAGAACAACAACGCCGCGAAGAAGCCAGCCTGCGCCAGGAATACCGCCGCTTCCTGCTCACCCAGCGCCTTGATACAACAGTGCGCATGGGACGGTGACCGGTGCCAGCCCCCGCAGAAGAACAATAAGAACGGTGTAGAGACGCAATATTTTGCGTCTCGGCGTTGAACGATGCCCGAACGATATTCACCTCAAGCACCCAAAAAGGCGCGTACGCCAAGACGCAAAATATTGCGTCTCTACACCGTTCTAATACCGCTTGCAGGCTCTACTACACAAGCTGCAAGGTGCACTGACGGACTTCCCATGGCGCGCCAAAGATGCTTAACGGCCGCTTGCTTTACTTTGCCGCCTCCGCCTCACTCCAACTTTCCACCCTGTTTTCTGCATGACTAACCCAATCCTCACCGGCTCTTTACTCGTGGCCCTGCTCGCGGCAGCGCCCGCCGCCTACTCCCAGTCGCGCGCCCCGGATTCCACCTTTGTGCGAGAGAATTACACTAAGCTGGAGCGCCAGGTTGCCATGCGCGACGGCGTGAAGCTGCACACAGTAATTTACGTGCCCAAAGATGCGTCTGCAGCCACTCCCTACCCGTTTTTAATGCAGCGCACGCCCTACTCGGCCGGGCCCTATGGCGAGGACAAGTACCGCCGGCGCGGGCCGGGGCCCAGCCAGGAGCTTTCGCGGGAGAAGTACATTTTTGTGCACCAGGACGTGCGCGGCCGCTACCTGAGCGAGGGCCAGTTTGAGGAAATGACGCCGGCCCTCGCCCCAAACCAGCCGGCCAGTGCCAAGCCACCTCACGACGAAAGCACTGACACCTACGACACCATCGAGTGGCTGCTGCAGAACATTGCCGGAAACAATGGCCGGGTGGGCCTGATAGGGATTTCCTACCCCGGCTTCTACGCCTCCGCCGCGCTGCCCAACGCCCACCCGGCCCTGAAAGCGGTGTCGCCCCAGGCGCCAGTCACAGATGAGTTTATGGGCGACGATGCCCGCCACAAAGGCGCGTTTTTCCTGCTCGACAACTTCGGTTTCCTGAACTACTTCGATGTGCCGCGCTCCCAGCCGGTGGCCGAATACAAGGAGCTGTTCAAGTTCGAAACCAAGGACGCCTACAAGTTTTTTCTGGAGCTGGGCCCCCTCAAAAACGCCAACGGAACCAAGTACTTTAACAATCGGGGCCGTATCTGGAACGAGTATCTGGAGCACGAGAACTACGACGTCTATTGGCAGACGCGCAACATTCGCCCGGCCCTCACCGGCGTAAAACCCGCCGTGCTAGTAGTAGGCGGCTGGTTCGATGCCGAGGACCTATTTGGCGCCCTGAATACCTACAAGGCCATTGAAAAGCAGAACCCCGGCGCCACCAACCACCTCGTGATGGGCCCCTGGACCCACGGCGCCTGGGCCCGGCCCGACTGGAGCACCTTTGGGCCCCTGCGCTTCGGCAGCAACACCGCCCAAACCTTCCGCGAAACGCTGGAAACGCCGTTTTTCAACTTCTATTTGAAAGACAAAGGCACCTTTAATCCGGCCGAAGCCACGGTGTTCAACACCGGCACCAACGAATGGAAAACCTACCCGGCTTGGCCACCCGCGCCCGCCGAGCCCCGGACGGTGTATTTTCAGGAATCCGGCCGCTTGGCGTTCACATCCCCCACCACAACACCGAAGCCGACCCAATACGTCAGCGACCCTGCTAAACCGGTGCCTTACACCAGCGGCGTGCACGGCGAGCGCAACAACGAGTACATGATTGAGGACCAGCGATTCGCCGCTAAGCGCTCCGATGTACTCACCTTCCATACCGAAACGCTGCCGCAGGACCTGACCCTGGCCGGCCCGCTCACCGCCGACCTCTTCGTGAGCACCTCCGGCACCGATGCCGACTTCATCGTGAAAGTCATCGACGAGCAGCCCGACGGCACCCAGCGCCTGGTGCGCGCCGAGGTCATGCGCGGCCGCTTCCGCAACAGCTTCGAGAAACCCGAGCCTTTCAAGCCCAACGAGCCCACCAAAGTGACGTACGAGCTGCCCGATGTGCTGCACACTTTCAAGCAAGGCCACCGACTCATGGTGCAGATGCAAAGCACCTGGTTTCCGCTTGTCGACCGCAATCCGCAGCAGTTCGTACCCATCGCCACGGCCGATGCCAAGGATTTTAAGAAAGCCACCATTAAGCTCTACCACGATGCTCAGCACCCCTCCGCGGTGCGGATGCAGGTGCTGCCGTAACACAGCAACCGAGCACCCAGCAGTGCCACGTGAACCTACACCAACGTTTTGAAAAACGCATCCGTGAAGTCCGGGGCGAAGTGCAGCACGTTGGGCAAGGCCTCGAACTCTGCCTCCTCGTGGGTGGTGGTAAGCACCACGGCTTTCATGCCCGCATTGTGGGCGGCTTCGGCGCCTTTGGGCACGTCTTCGAACACGATGCAGTCGGCGGGCGCTACGCCGAGCTGCGCGGCTGCCTTCAGGAAAGTTTCGGGGTGCGGCTTGCTCAGCTCCACGTCGTCGGCACTGACAATGGCCTGGAAGTAGTGCCGGATTTTTAGGTTATCGAGCACGAAATTGATATTGAACGGAATGGCCGCCGACCCAATGGCCATGGGAATGCCCTGCTGGTGCGCGGCTTCCAGAAACTCCTGCAACCCCGGCAGCAGTGCCAGGTGCGGCAGAAACTCGTGCTGGTAGCGCCGCTCTTTTTCCAGCGAAAGCCGGTCCATTTCGGCGGTCGTAAACCGGTCGGCGCCGAACATGCGCACCAGCACTTCCTGGTTCTTGCCGTACATCTGCGGCTTCACTTCCTCCCAGGTAAAATTGCCACCCAAGTCGTTGTTAAATAGGTATTGCCAAGCGCGGGTGTGGTATTCCATGTCGTGAATCATGGTCCCGTTGAGGTCGAAGATGAAGGCTTTCATGAAGAAACTTGAGGTATTGATAGTAGCTGGTGCGAGGCACATTTCGCCTAGCTGGCGCTAGCTGTGTATACGGTTTAGGCGAGTTGTTTATCTTTATCGAACCTGATAATCAAGATACTCAACTATGACAAAGCTCGTACTCATTCTGGCAATGGCGGCCGCCTGCGTGTCGTGCAAAAAGGATAACTCCAATTCCGGAGAAACGGTTGAGGTCTATCTGCTCAAGTCGTATCAGCTCACGGCTGGAAAGTGCGAAATAGACGCTTCCTCCGCAGTGTTGGAAGACGCCGCCATCATCCAAAACCAAGAGATTCTGGAGTACGCCAAAACCAGTTATCAATTCAAATTAGCGGACCCTGCCGTTCAGAAAACGAAAGCGCTGGGAGACAGAACGCCTTTTGCGGTCACGGTCGATAAAAAAGTCATTTATTACGGCTTTTTCAAGCCGGGCTACTCCAGCTCGTCCTGCGACCATTCCATCACCATGGACCTTGATTGGACCACGGGCAACAGAATTTCCCTGAAGCTGGGGTACCCCGGTCCACTGCAAGGCGTAACCATTGAAGACCGGCGCAACAACCCCGTGCTATTAGCAACGCTCAACAAGCAGGGCAAGCTCCGGTAGAAATGCGGCTGGCGTGGGCAGGGCCCGTTAAAACGCTCAGTTGTCTAGCTGCTTCTGCCGCTACAAATACACCCGAAACGTGGTGCCCTCCCCTATTTCGCTTTCCACTTCCACGCGGCCGCCGTTGCTCTGCACAATGCGGTTGACGAGGTAGAGGCCCACGCCCGTGCCCTCGGTGTGGTCGTGGAAGCGGCGGAAGAGGTGAAACAGCTCGCTGCGGTGCCGCTGCACGTCGAAGCCCAGGCCGTTGTCTTCCACCAGCAGCACGGGGCGGCCTTCCTCCACCCACAACGACAGGTGCACGCGGGCCGGCCGGGCAGGGTCAGAATATTTGAGGGCGTTGCTCAGCAGGTTGAGCAAGATGGTGCGCAGGTTCACCCGGGCGTAGGTGATGGTGGGGCGGGCCGCAAAGTCGGTGGTGACGCGGGCGCGGGCGGCCTGCACCTGAGGCTGCAGCGTTTGAAGCACTTCCTGGGTTAGCTCGTCGAGGGCCACGGTTTCGGCGGGCAGGTTGGGCATGCGCTGGGCTTGGCCCACGGCGGCAAGGTCGTCGATAGTGGTGGCGAGCTGGCGCAGGGCGTCGTCGACCATTGGCATCAGCATGCTTCCCTCTTCCGGGTCGTTGAACACGGTGCCAACGCGAATTTCCTCAATGAGCCCAGCCAGGTTGTTGATGGGCTGCTTGAGGTCGTGCGAGGCGGCGTACACGAAGTTGTCGAGGTCCTGGTTGGTGCGCACCAGCTGGGCGTTGGCGGTGGCCAGCTCCTCGTTGCGGGTGCTCACGGCCTGGTTGGCGGCAAGCAGCTCGGTATTGGCCCGGGCCAACAGCTCCCGGGCGGCCATCTGCTCGCTTACTTCGGTGGCCACCACCGCCACGCCCGTAATGGTGCCGTTGCTTTCGCGCAGGGGCTGGTACACAAAATCGAGCACGATGGTTTCGAGCTGGCCGTAGCGCAGCAGCTGCATGGGCTGCTCCTGGGCGCTGTAGGTTTCGCCGGTGTTCAGCACCTGCCGGAGCAGGGTGTCGAAGCCTTGGCCCTGCAGCTCGGGCATGGCTTCGAGCAGCGGCTTGCCCAGGGCCTCAATGGGCGCCTCCCCCCACAGCTCGCGCATGCCCGGATTGGCTAGCTCGATGATGAACGTGGGCCCGCGAAACACGGCAATGGCCACCGGTGCCTGCTCAAACAGGTCCTGCAGCTGCGCATCGCGCCGGCTTACCTCGGCCTGCAAGGCTTCGGCCTGCTGGCGGGCCTGCACCTGCTCGGTCACATCAAAGGCAAACGAAGACACGCCCACCGTCACGCCGTTTTCCTGGTAGGCCTGGTAGGTAAAATTCAGGTAGCGGGGCCGGGAGTCCCCGGCGGCGGCGTGGCCATTGGCCAGCACTTCGCTGCCAAAATAAGGCTTGTTGGTGGCAAACACCTGGTCGAGCAAGGCCACGAAGCCGCCCTCCACCGATTCCGGAATGGCTTCGGCCGTGGGCTTGCCCACCAGCACCCGGTCGGGGAAGAGCGATTGGTAAGCCGGGTTCACGTAGTCGATGAAGTGATTGGGGCCCCGGGCAATGAACACCAGCGCCGGGGTTTGCTCAAACACCTGGTGCAGGGTTTCGCGCTGGCGCACCAGCTGCTCGGCGGCGTGCAGGGCCTCGGCTTGCAGGGCCTGGTTGCGCTGGCGAGTTTGCAGCTGCTCGGTCACTTCGAAGGCAAACACCATGATGCCGTCAATCTGTCCGTTTTCATCGAAGCGGGCCTGCTGGGTGTAGTTGAAGTACCGCTCTTCCAAACGCCCGGTTTGGGGGTTCTGCAAGGGAATCAGCATGTCGAACTCCTCGTGAGTGATGCCCAGCTTATACACTTTTCGAAGCGACTGGTATACCACGTGCTCTGCAATCTCGGGCATTGCGTCCAGTATGGGTCGCCCCTGCAACCGGCGGCTCGGAAACAGGGCCTGGAAGGCCGGGTTCACCAGCTCAAACCGCAAATCCGGGCCGTCGAGGATGCAAATACCGGCCGGGGCCTGCATAAAAAACCGCTCGAGACGCGAGCGCTGCCGCTCCGTTTCGCTTTGGGCGCGCTCCAGGCGGGTGGTGCGGTCGGCCACGCGCGCTTCCAGCTCGTGGTTTAGCTCGCGCAGCGCCATTTGCGTGATGAACAGGTCTTGGTTGCTGGCCCGGATTTCCTCGTTGGCGACTTGCAGCTCTTCGTTGGCCGCAGCCAACTCCTGGTTGGAAATAAGTGACAGTTTTTCGCTCTGTGCTACTTTTTGCCGCGCCAGTACCTGCTCGGTCACTTCGTAGGCAAACACCATAATGCCGTCGGGCGCCCCACTCGCCCCGGTTCGGGCCTGGTAGATAAAGTTGTAGTAGCGCTTTTCGAACTCTGTAGCTCCGGCATTGGCGTGGTCGAGCTGCACCAGCATTTCGTTGGCTCGGAAGCTCTCCCCGGTCTGGTACACCTCGTCGAGCAGGCCGAAAACGGGCTGACCCGCCAGCTCCGGCATGGCCTCCCGAATGGCCCGCCCCAGCAACGGCCGGTCGCCCACCAGCTGTTGGTACTGCGGATTGACGAGCTCAAACACGTGCTCTGGCCCCGCGAAGATGCATATCATGGCTGGCGCCTGCATAAACGTGTTGTGCAGCGAGCTGCGCTGGCGCTCGGCTTCGGCCAGGGCAGCGCGCTCGCGGGCCTGGCTTTCGCGCAGGGCCACTTCCACCTGGCTGCGGCTTTCCCCGGCCGAATCGGTGAAGCTCACCAACAAGCCCTCGCCCACGCGCAGGGCCGACAGCCGGAAATAATTATCCAGGCCGTCGGCCTGGTAGTTGACGTCCATGCGGGTTCGCTGCCCGCTTTTGAAGGCTTCGCAATGAAAAGCAAAAACGCCGCTCTCCGCCGTATGCGGAAACAGCTGGAGGTAGGAAGCAGTAGGGCGCTCGGGCTGGCTGAGTATCCGCTGAGCCGCCGCGTTGAACATTAGAATGTTAAAATCAACAATGCTGCTGCTCGTAGCGTCCCAAACGGGCTGGTACAAGGCTATGGCCGTAAGCGACGCTTCAAAAATTCCGCTCAGCAGGGCATCCTGCGGAAAAACATCGTAGAGGTTGGCAGGCGAAGCGGAAGAAGCAGCGGTGGGAGCAGGCATGCGGCGAATAATAAGCGCGACACATAGTGGAGGTGCCAGTCCATACGCAGATTGCGAGGCAACGTATGCCTTTTTGGCCTGCAAGTGCCTCATTTTGCGCACCGGTTTTGCTGTAAATCAATGCAAATAGCAGGGTACAACGGAGCAGATTGCGCCTGCTGCCTCGCTGGCGGGCAAGAGCGAAACGAACCGTGGGTCATAGTAGCCAAACAGCTCACTCGCTGCAGTCACCTAACCGTTTGTCATGCTGACGCAGGAAGCATCTTATCACGCTTCAACTACTTGTTCATTAGCGAGAAGATGCTTCGCAAGCTCAGCATGACAGTCGGCGCGAGCGAGATGCTGCCGATTTCAGCATGAGCATACAAATGAGAAGATAACCACTTGGCCGCTCACTAGTACCACACCAGCGACCTGCAGGGGTTTAGGCAAGCACCAGTACCATCAAACAGCCCCCGCCGCTGGGTAGCGACGGGGGCTGTTTGATGGTACTGCTGGTGCTGCTACAGCGCGTCGCCAATCACGGCTACAGCTTCGGCCAGGGCCGCGTCTTTGCGCAGGGGCTTGAGGAAGCGCGCCACCCGCTTGGTCGCCACCGAGTCGGTGCCGGCAGCGCTGGCATCGGCCGTGAGCCGATTTACGTCCAGGGCAGGCAGGGCGTTTTGGGCGGCGGTTTGCTGCTTGTTGGCGTCGCGGGCCTGCTGCTGGGTGGTGCGGTAGGCGGCCAGGTTCAGCGACAGGCTGGTTTGCTTGCGGCGCTCCGCGGCCCGGGCCGAGGCGTCGGTGATGAGGCGGAAGCCGGGGCTGGCGGCTACGCGGGCGGCGCTGGCGGCCCGTAGCTTTTCAATATCCGGGCGCGTGTTGGTGGGCTCGAATTTGGCTGAGGCAATTTCATCCCACTTCAGCGGGTACTCCATTTCCTGCTCGCCTTTGGCAACGGCGGCCAGTGCATCGGGCAGGGTAATGTCGGGCACCACGCCTTTAAACTGGGTCGAGCCCCCGTTCACGCGGTAGAACTTTTGCAGCGTGAGCTTGAGCGAGCCCAGCGGCATCAGCCCCTTAAACTCTGCTGAAACAGCCCGGTCGAGGTCGAATACCTGCTGCACCGTGCCCTTGCCGTAGGTGGTGCTGCCCACCACCACGCCGCGGCGGTAGTCCTGCATGGCTGCCGCCAAAATCTCGGAGGCCGAGGCGCTGTACTTGTTCACCATCACCACCAGCGGGCCGCCGTACTGCACCTGGGGGTCTTTGTCGTTGAGGGCCTGGGCGGGGCCGCGGCTGGGTTTCACCTGCACCATGGGGCCGCTGGGCACAAACAGGCCGCCCATTTCTACGGCGTCCTGCAGCGAGCCGCCGCCGTTGTAGCGCAGGTCGAGAATCACGCCGGCCACGTTTTCCTTGCTCAGCTTGGCGAGCTCGGCTTTCACGTCGGCAGCGCTGCTGCGGCCGCCTTTGCCACCAAAGTCGGCGTAGAAGCTGGGCAGGTGAATGTAGCCGTAGTTGCGGCCATCGCGCTTGATGATGGCCGACTGCGCGTAGGTTTCCTCAATCACTACCACGTCGCGGATGATGGGAATAACGGCGGTGGCGCCGTCGGGCTTGCGCACCGTGAGGCGCACTTCGGTGCCCTTGGGCCCGCGAATCAGCTTCACGGCCTTCTCGAAGCGCATGCCTTCCACGCTCACCGGCTCGGCGGCGCCCTGGGCTACGCGCAGAATAATGTCGCCCACTTTCAGCTCGCCCTGCCGGAACGAGGCCGACCCAACCACGATGTCGCTCACTTTAAGCTGGCCGGCGTCTTCCTGCAGCAAGGCGCCCGTGCCCTCCAGGCGGCCCGACATCTGAATGTCAAAGTTGTCGCGGGCAATGGGCGCAAAGTATTCGGTGTGCGGGTCGTAGGTGTTGGCTATGACGTTGGCGAAGGCGGCCAGACGGTCATCGGCGTCGGTTTTCATTTGGTCGGCGAAATACTCGTCGTAGTACTTCAGCACGCGCTTGCGGGCTTCGGCCTCCAGCTCGGCGGGCGTGCGGGCGCGCTCCATGGTGGTAGCGGGGGTGGCACCGGCTTTGGTAGCGGCCAGGGGCTTGTCCTTTTTGCGGGCCTCCTCGTCCATCAGCTCCGAGAGCTGGGCCAGGGTCTGGTACTTGAGCTGCTTGCGCCACTGCTCGCGCTGGGCGGCAGCGCTGGGGGCGTAAGTAGCTTTCTCGGCGTCGGTTTCCCAGGTTTCCTGCACCGTGAAATCAAAGGGTTGGGCCAGAATCTGGCGGTACAGGGACTGAATTTCCAGCGTGCGCTTGGCCAGAATCTGGCTGGTAACGTCCAGAAATTCTTGGGTGCCGTTTTTTAGCTGGTCGTCGATTTTGGTTTGGAACTGCCGGAGCTGGGCTACCTCGGGGGCCAGCAGAAACTGCTTGTTCACGTCTATCCGCTTGAGATAGAGGTCGAACACGCGCTGCGAGAACTGGTCGTCCAGCTTCTCGGGCTGGTAGTGCGCCACGCTCAGGCCCTGCAGCATGGTGCCGAGCAGCACCTGATTGCGCGGGGGCGTGCCCTGATAAACGGAATAAGACGCCAGCCCCAGCAAGGCCAGCGAAGCGTATAAACTTACCTTAAATCGAGAAGCTTGCATGCGAAGAAAGTTTAGAGGAAAGGTGGAAGCCGCGAAGTCTGCAAGGCCGGCGGGGTGGGCGGCGAGCTTCGGGTCGCAAGCATACGGCTTACATATCCAGAATCACACCAAATATTAGGTTAAAGTCGAAATGTAACCGATAGGGTTGCGGAAGGTAACAGTTGCCGCCAATAGAAACCAGCCAAGGCCAAGCAACGACCCCGGCGCAGCCGCTACTCACCTTGATAGACACCTCAAATTACTCCCTTGTTCAATAGCAGCCTCCGCATATCGGCCAACCCTGCTTCTATCCCGACGAGCTTGCCCTATCCATCTTCCTACCTCTAGCGGGCGGGCCGGTTCAAAAGCTCAGCGTGAGCTGGCGGCCGGCAGCCTCCTGCCCGTTGGTTAGGTTGGAGAGCGACACGCCCAGTAGCCGCACGCCCTTGGCTAGCGGAAACAGCGACTCGACCAATTCCCGGCAAATGCGCTCCAGCACGGCCTGGCTCGGAATGGGGCTCACGCTGCTGCGGCTGCGCGTTATCTGGTGGAAGTCGGCGTATTTCACCTTCAGCGTGATGGTGCGGCCCAGAATGCTGGTGCGCTGGCAGTACTCCCACACTTCCTCAATGGAGGGCCGCAAGCCGTCGAGCAGGTCCGGAAACAGGGTTAAATCCTGGGCGAAGGTGGTCTCGGAACCCACCGACTTCCGCAGGCGGTCGGCCACCACGGGGCGGTGGTCCTGGGCGCGGGCAATGGCAAAGTAGTAGCGCCCCGCCTTGCCAAACTGCTGCTGCAGAAACTCGGCGGTTTGCCCCCGCAAATCGGCCCCGGTAAAGATGCCGAGCTGGTTCATCTTGGCGGCCGTGACCGGGCCCACCCCGTGAAACTGCCCCACCGCCAGGCCTTCCACAAAGGCCAGCCCCTGCTCGGGCCGCACCACAAACTGCCCGTTGGGCTTGCGGTAGTCGGACGCCAGCTTGGCCAGAAACTTATTGTAGGAAATGCCGGCTGAGGCCGTCAGATTGGTTTCGGCGAGGATTTTTGCCCGAATCTCCCTGGCAATCTGGGTGGCCGACGCTATTTCCTTGAGGTTGTGCGTCACGTCGAGGTAGGCCTCGTCCAAGGACACGGGCTCGATGAGCGGCGTGTACTCGGCGAAGATGGCGCGAATCTGTCGCGACACTTCCTTGTACACGTTGAAGCGGGGCGGCACGAACACCAGCTCCGGGCATTTGCGCAGCGCCGTGGTCGACGGCATGGCCGACCGCACGCCAAATTGCCGGGCCTCGTAGCTGGCCGCCGCCACCACGCCCCGCTCGCGGGCACCGCCCACGGCCACGGGCTTGCCGCGCAGGTCCGGGTTATCTCGCTGTTCTACCGAGGCGTAAAATGCATCCATGTCCAAATGGATGATTTTGCGAATGAGATTTTCACTCACTATTTTAACTATTTATTCCCTCAAAGGTAAAGGAGACGGCGCTGAGCAAGCGATGTGGAGCTGCTGCAAAGCAGTTAGGTGTGGGCGGTTTGAGAGCAACAATCGTTTGCAGTAAAATTCCTCATAAACAGATTGTTAACGCAAGGTAAATTCAGCTTTTCGCTTTCATTCGGCGAAAGGATTGACTACATTTACATCAACAAACCTTGTGGGGTGGCGGAACTGGCAGACGCGCTAGCCTATCTCGCTAGTACAATTAGAGGTTCGAGTCCTCTCTCTACAGCAAAGCCCCGGTGCACCCGCACCGGGGCTTTTTGCGTTTTTGGCCGGGCTGGCGGCAGCGCCTGCACTGTGGTTCGCGCCCCAACCAGCCCGCAAACCGGCACCAACCACGCGCCAATACGAATGGCCGCAATACCTTCGGGACGGCTGCAACACCATAGCGGCCCTTTTTATCGCCGGCCTATGCCTCCCTCCTTCCACCGCTGGCTGCTGGCCGCCTTGCTGCTGGCCCACCTGGCCGCCCACGCCCAACAGCCCGGGCGCCGCCAAGCGGCAGCCAAAACCGCCACTTCGGCCACGCTATGGCTTACCACCCCCGATAAATCGGCTTTATTCCAACGGCAAGCGGGACTGCTGCGGTTCGGCGCGTCCACCAATAACCAGCCCACCATTGCGGTTGACGACACCAAAATCTTCCAGGAAATCGATGGGTTTGGGTACTGCCTCACGGGCGGCAGCGCCCTGCTTCTGCACCGCATGGGAGCCCCGGAGCGCGCCCGGCTGCTGCAGGAGCTCTTCGGCACCGACGGTTCCAACATTGGCGTGAGCTACCTGCGCCTGAGCATTGGCGCTTCCGACCTCGATGAGCGGGTGTTCAGCTACGACGACCTGCCGGCCGGACAAACCGACCCCACGCTGGCCCGGTTCAGCCTCGCGCCTGACCGCGAGCACCTGCTACCGGTGCTGCGGGAGATTTTGGCCATTGCTCCCCGCCTCGACATCATGGCTTCGCCGTGGTCGCCGCCCGCGTGGATGAAAACCAACGAAAACTCCAAGGGCGGCAGTCTGAAACCTGAGTTTTACGATGCTTACGCGCGGTATCTCGTGCGTTACATCCAGGAAATGCGGGCCGAGGGTGTGCGCATCGACGCCATCACCATTCAAAACGAGCCCTTGCACCCTGGCAACAACCCGAGCCTGCTCATGCCGGCCGAGCAGCAGGCCGAGTTCATTAAACACAGCCTGGGGCCAGCTTTCCGGGCAGAGAAGCTGGACACCAAAATTATTGCCTACGACCACAATGCCGACCGGCCCGATTACCCCATTGCCATCCTCAACGACCAGGAGGCCCGGCAATACGTCGACGGCTCGGCTTTTCACCTCTACGCGGGCTCCATCGAGGCCCTGAGCCAGGTGCACGACGCGCACCCCGACAAGAATCTTTATTTCACCGAGCAATGGATTGGAGCGCCCGGCAAGTTTCCGACCGACTTGGCTTGGCACACCAACAATCTCATCATCGGGGCCACCCGCCACTGGGCCCGCACCGTGCTGGAGTGGAACCTGGCCGCCGACCCTCAGCAAAACCCGCACACCCCCGGCGGCTGCACCGAATGCCTGGGCGCCCTGACTCTGGCCGGCAACACGGTAACGCGCAACCCGGCGTATTACATCATTGCGCACGCCAGCAAGTTTGTGCGGCCGGGCAGCAGGCGCATCGCCTCCAACGGCCCGCAAACGCTGCCCAACGTGGCCTTTCGGACCCCCAATGGCCAAACGGTGCTGGTGGTGCTGAATACCGCCGCCCAGCCGCAAGTGTTCAACCTCCGGTTCCGGGGCAAAGCGGCGGGGGCGCGGCTGGCTGGGGGCGCGGTGGGCACTTTCGTATGGTAGGGTGGTTTAAGCGTCCGTGTTATGGCTTTTTCGCTGGTTTTCTGATTGTTTTTTAACAGCAGTTGGCAAGCGGTCAATAACAAAGCCTGGGGTGGCTGGGTGGGCGTATCACCCAGCCGGCGGTTGTGCGGTAAGTGTATGAACACGGGCATAACGAGCATCAGGCGGCTGAAATCAATGATTTTGAGGAAAATTAGTTGAAAACAAGGCGCCTACATTTGCTCAGCTCAGCCTCACTTTCATGACCAGTTTCTCCCTTTCCCTGCTGTTGCTGTCGGCCCTCGGGCTGGGCACGGCCTCGGCCCAAAAAGCCGCAAAAACCGCCAGTCCCACGCCCTACTCCGCGAAGGGCAAAACAGCGAAAATCTACGCCACGGCAGCCAACACAAACCTACGCCTTTCGGCCGCCGGCGACCTGACGTTTCAGGCCGCCGAGCAACCGTTGGAAACGCAGGTGTGCGTATTCGTCGACCCCGGCCACACGTTTCAGACCATGCTGGGTATTGGTGGGGCGCTGACCGATGCCGCCGCCGAAACCTTTGCCAAGCTGCCCAAGCCCCAACAGCAGGAGTTGCTGCGGGCCTACTACAGCCCCACGGCCGGCATTGGCTACACGCTGGCCCGCACCAGCATTCACAGCTCGGACTTTGCCAGCGGCAGCTATACCTACGTGGCCGAGAAGGACGAAGCCCTGAAAAGCTTCAGTGTGAAGCACGACGAGCAGTTTCGCATTCCGTTTATCAAGCAGGCCCAGGCCGCGGCGGGTGGCCGGCTCACGCTTTACGCCAGCCCCTGGAGCCCCCCGGGCTGGATGAAGGACAGCGGCACCATGCTGCGCGGCGGCAAGCTGATGCCGCAGTACCGCCAGGCCTGGGCCGACTATTTTGTGAAGTTCATCCGGGCCTACGAGCAGCAGGGCATTCCGGTGTGGGGCCTCACGGTGCAGAACGAGCCCATGGCTACTCAGAAGTGGGAATCCTGCATTTTCACGGGCGAAGAAGAGCGGGACTTCATCAAAAGCTACCTGGGCCCCACCCTGCAAAAGGCCGGGCTGGGCAGCCGCAAGCTCATTGCCTGGGACCACAACCGCGACCTGCTGTACCAGCGCGCCAGCGCCGTGCTCGACGACCCGCAGGCCGCCAAGTACGTGTGGGGCATCGGCTACCACTGGTACGAAACCTGGACCGGCAGCGCCATGCAGTTCGACAACGTGAAGCGCGTGCACGAAGCCTACCCCGATAAAAACCTGCTCTTTACCGAAGGCTGCCTGGAGAAATTTGAATTCGCCAAGGTTGACCGCTGGGACCTGGGCGAGAAGTACGGCATGTCGATGATAGGCGATTTCAACGCCGGCACCGTGGGCTGGACCGACTGGAACGTGCTGCTCGACGAAACCGGCGGGCCCAACCACGTGGGCAACTTCTGTTACGCCCCCATCATTGGCGATACGAAGACCGGGAAGCTGATTTACACCAACGCCTACTATTACATCGGCCACTTTTCGAAGTTCATTCGCCCGGGGGCCAAGCGCATCATTAGCTCGGCCAACCGCGACGCGCTGCAAACGACGGCCTTCCGCAACCCCGACGGCAGTGTGGCCGTGGTGGTGATGAACCAAACCGACCAGCCGCTGGAGTTCCAACTGAGGTTGGCCGGCCAGGGAGCCAAAAGCACGTCGGCAGCCCATTCCATTATGACCTTTGTGGTGAACTAAGCCCGCTTGGCGTACTAGCAGCATGAGTTTGTATCTGAAACTACCGCCCATCTGCTTGTTGGCGTGGGCCGCAACCCTCCTGCCGCTGGCGGCCCACGCCCAGCAGCCCACCCCCGAGGCTGCCAAAAAAGCCGCCGACGAAGCCTACCGCACCCAGCAGGAATACCTGCTGCGCAACGACTGGGCCTACCTGCAGCGCTACGCCGCGGCCAACCAGCGCCTGCCGCCGCCCACGCCCGGCGTGCCCCGCGTGGTTATCATCGGCAACTCCATCACCGAGGGCTGGGTGAAAGCCGATTCGGCCTTTTTTGGCGGAAAGCCTTACGCCTATGTTGGGCGCGGCATCAGCGGCCAAACCACCGGCAAGCTTCTGGTGCGCTTCCGGGCCGATGTCATCGACCTGCGCCCCGCCGTGGTGGTCATCCTGGGCGGCATCAATGACATTGCGGAGAACGGCGGGCCTTACAACCAGCAGGCTACCCTGAACAACATCATGACCATGGCCGAGCTGGCACGGGTCCACGGCATCCGGGTGGTGCTGGGCTCGGTGACGCCCGCCACGGACTTCTGGTGGCGCAAGGGCCTGCAGCCCGCCCCGCACATCATGGCCCTCAACCAGCAAATCAAAGCCTACGCCACCCAGCAGAAAATAGTCTACCTCGACTTACACAGCGCTTTGGCCGACGAAACCCTAGGCCTGAAGAAAGCCTATGGGGAGGACGGTGTACACCCCAACCTGGCCGGCTACCGGGTGATGGCGCCTCTTTTGAATCAAGCCGTGGCAGCGGCATTGAAAAAGAAGTAGCTGCCCCTTGCGGCGCTGGCGGTGACGGCCAGCTAAACGGCCCGGGCTTTTTTGCGGGGCGCTGGCTTTTTGCGCTTTGCCTTTTTCTTGCGCGGCGGCAGGCGCTCGCGCTCGGCTTTGCGCTCGGCCCGCATGAGCAGGCGCTCGGGCAGGCGGGCAATGAGGCGGTCGCGCACGTACTGGGCCAGGCTGGAAAGCGGCACCGTGTGCGTGGTGCGCAGGTAGTGGCCCACCTCGCGGCTGCGCAGGGTGCTGGCGCCGGCCAGGCCCCGGGCCAGCAGAAACTGCTTCACTTCTTCTAGCAGCAGCAGGGCGGCGAGGGGCGCGCGCTCCACGGTGGCGTTGTAGCCAGCCGCGCGGTGCAGGCGCAGGCCGTCGGCAGTGGCCACTTGCACGCCCACCCATTCGGGCAGCAGCGGCAGCACCTTGGGCAGGTGTTTTTCAGTGACGATGAACGTTACGAAGTCGTAGACCTCGCCGTAGCAGCGGAGTTGGTTGGCCACGCGCTGCAGGGTGTCGCCGTCGCCCTTCACCTCGTAGCCGTGCATGAAATCGGGCGTGATGTGCACGACATCGGCGCGGGTGGTACCGGTGGGCAGCTCGTCGACGTACACGCCGCCGGTGAGCAGCGGGTAGAGCAGGGCGCGGATTTCCGGGTCATTCATAGCAACCCCAAAAGTAAGCTCTACAACCAAGCTTGGCGTGGCGGCCACTTCAAAACCGGAACCGTTTGGGAGCAGTTGATTACTTAAATTGAAGTCTTGCCATTCAAACGGCTGGCTTGTTTAGAGGCTAATACTCATGTACTCTTTGCGCTAATTATCAAATGATAACAAAGTCTTAAGCGGGAGCTTACTATAAAATCCCGAACCTTTTTCCGCTCAAAGCAGAATGGATTACCCAAGCCACGCTTTTTGAGCGGTGGGCACCTTGGTTGAGAATCAGCAGTGGCGCGGGGACTGGCTCACTATTTAGAAGAGTAGCCATTTTGATTGTTTATACCCAGCTGCCCCACAACACATTAACCACATTTTTTAACACTTTTAATTTTCAAGAGTACACGTATAGGTGCCGCAATAGTTTATACTCCTGACGGCACCGCAGCACCGAGGTACCGTCGACGGCAGCGGCAACCCACTTCCCGGGTTTGCGGCCGTTGGCATCCAACTGGTTCCACTTATGAATAATGGTTTAGTCGATACGGTGAAAGCCTGGTTTACCAGCAGCCTCGTTGCCGAGCTAGGCACCTTGGTGGGCGAGCCCGAGCCCAGCACTCTCGCCGCGCTGAACAAAGCAACTCCCCTGCTGCTCAAAGGCTTATTAACCCAGCTAGAGTATGGTCTCACGCCAGCGGCGCTCTACAACCTGGTGGTGCAACCCGCCGACTCGGCGGCCCAGAACCCCGCAGCTGGCTCCGCTGAAAAAGCCCCCGATGTCGAGCCTGGGGCCAACCCCTTAGTTGAGTTGCTGGGCCCTACTTACAGCAGCATCGTCAGCCAGATAGCCGCGCAAATTGGAATTCAGCCCAGCGCCAGCCGGACATTCGTGCACATGGCAGCCAAAACCATTTTGCGGGAAATGGAGAAGACAGCCGTTGAAAACGAGTTTTCTCCGCTTGAGCTCGCCAACTGGCTGCGTCGGCAGAAGGACATAATCGGCTCGGCCGTGCTGAAGGATGCCATTCAAACTGCCCTTCGCCCCCAGCCCGGCCCGGCCCCTATGCCAGCAGCCGCTACGCAGACCAATACCGCTAAGCCAGCCCCACCGCCGCCAACCGAAGCAAAGCCAGCGCCTGTTGCGAAGCCCAGCCCCGAGCTTGCTGTACCGCCCAAACCTACGCCAGCGCCTTCAGCACCTGCTGCCCCGCTTGCCGATGCGCGGCCCCAGCCTGCGGTGGCCCCTACGCCCGCGCAGCCCGAGGCAAGGCCTCCCGCGCCCGCGGCGGTGCCAACTCCAACAGCAAAGCCGGTAGCCGCATCGCAGCCCGAGGTGACTACTGAGCCACTGATAGTGCCAGCGCCGGTGGCTTCCCCGGCCTCGCTACCTGACCCGACACCGCCGGCCAAGCCTATAGCAGTGGCTAAGGAAGAGACGGTGCCCGCGCCCATAGTAGTGGCTGCTCCGCTGCCCGCGCCACCTGCGCCCGTGCCAGCAGCGGTTGTGCCAGAGCCACCGGCTTCGCCCCCGCCAGCACCACCTGCTCCAGTCGTTACTGCGCCACCAACTGTGAAGCCTGCGCAGCCAGCGATGCCGGCCCCAACATCATCGGCCAATCAATTCACCCGGCCTGCTCCCGTGCTGCTGGGCGATACGTACCCTGCCACAGCTGAAGCTAAGCCAGAGCCGGCACCGATGGCAAAGCCCGTTGCCGCGCCATTAGCGCAACCAGACTCGCCGCCTAAAGCGCCGCCAGTGGAGGCGAAGGAAGCAGTGCCACTGACCCCAAAGCCTGTGGCACCAGTTGTCGCGCCAGCGTCGCCGGCCAAGGCCCCTGCGCCGCCAGTAGCTGCTAGGCCTCCGGAGGTGCCAGCGCCCGCAGCGCCGACGGTGACGGCTGCACCCACTCCGCCCGCCAAGCCCATGCCTGCGGCTCAAACCCCGCCCCCGGCTAAGCCTGCGTTGCCACCGTCGCCCGTCAGTTCCGCTCCCGTTGGTGCTGCTCCGGCTTCATCGCCTCGGCCGGCGCGGGCGGCAAAGTTGTCCTCGGCGCCGGGCTGGGAGCTGCTGCGGCAAAACTGGCGCTGGGGCTTGCTTCTGCTGCTGGCCATGGGCGCAGGGTATTTTTTGGCCCGCAGCTTTATTGGGCAAACACAAACCGCTGACAACCCATTGGCGGCAGACCAAGCCCCGGGCCCTGACAATGCCACCGGCCCCAATACTCCAAACAAGGCGACGGCCCCGGCGGGCAAACTGACGGCCCGGGGGGCAAGCCGTACATCGGCATTGGCATCTGCTGCTGGCAGCTACGATGCCTCGCGCGACGTATTTATTTACAACACGGGCCCCGAAACCGTTATCACACTGCCCGATGGCACTCGCTTGTTGGCAGGGGCTAACTCGACGGAGAGACGGCTCTACCGGCTGCTGGGGTCGGCCTCTTTACTCGATACCATCGGCCCCAGCAGGCGCTGGATTGTGTTGGACCGCATTGGCTTCGAGCCCGGCACGGCCACGCTCCTGCCCGAGTCGGCGGAGCAACTCGGCAATCTGGCCCGCTTGCTCAAAGCCTTCCCGCGCGCCCAACTCCTCATTGGGAGCTACACCGACAGCACCGGGCGCATGGTGTTCAACTACCAAATCAGCGCCGAACGGGCACGCGCCACCATGCAGGCCCTGACCCGCATGGGCGTGCCCGCTGCCCGCTTGCAAACGCGGGGCTATGGCCCCCAGAGCTTCCTGGTGCCCAACACCACGCCTACCAACCGCGCCCTGAACCGGCGAACCAGCATTCGGGTGCTAAACAAGTAGGTTGGCCTACGGCGTTTGCGTTGGCCTTGCGGCGACTTATGCGCAGCCAATATCAGTAAACGTCTCATTCACAACCCGTATTTGGTGGGATAAACTGCGCGAAAACCCAATGGAACTTTGTAACAGTTCCACTGTGGAACTCCCCGGCCGGGTCCTGAGTCGGGGCAGAATCTATGGTTTTTGGTTTCCGATGAACACAAACCCGGACTTCGCCATGCCACATGGCGCCTTGGGCGACATTGCCTTCACTACCTACCTCTACTACCGCGAGGCCCGCCACCTGGCAGCTACCCCGGCTGACTTTGCGGCGTGGCTGGCCACCTTGTCGGCCGCGCGCCGTGCCCACGCCGAGTCGCGCGGGTTGGCCTCGGCCCGCGCAATTCCCGATTTCAAGCGGTTTCTGCTGGAGGGGCGTGGCTTCTCCCTGACCGAGTTTTTGGCGGCTCGCCTTTCGCCTTCGGTGTTGGCCTTCTGGCAGGCCCTGCCCGACGAGGACGAGTAAGCCAAACCCGGCCCAGCTTTATTGAACTAGCTCGAAGCCAGCATACGTAGGCTTGGCGCGTGAAATACTTAACTAGAATTGTTCATTACTGATTTCCCATTGGTTAAGTACTGATATCAACCCAAATAAGAGGGTTAAGCCCGCGTACTTAACGTTTAAAGAAGAATTCGGCGCTCTTCTTGAGACAGTGCTGGTTTCTGCTACTCTTAATCTGTACCGCCATGATTCGTATCTTTTTAGTCGATGACCATCCCATTGTGCGGGACGGCATTCGGTCGTTATTGGAACGGGAAGCGGCCGTGCAGGTAGTGGGTACGGCCGGCAATGGCCAGGAGCTGCTCGACCAGCTGCCCGACACCCCAACCGACCTGGTGCTCATCGACGTCAACATGCCCGTTATGGACGGCTACGAGACCACGCTGCGCCTGCGCGAGGAGTACCCGGAGGTGCGGATACTGGCCTTGTCCATGCTCATCGAGGAGCTCTACATTGGCCGCATGCTGGACGCGGGCGCCAGCGGCTACCTGCTCAAAAGCACCGGCAAAGACGAAATCATTCACGCCATCCGCATGGTGATGGACGGCAAACTGTTTCTGTGCTCCGAGATTGGCTTGGGCATGCTGCGCAAGGTGCTGGACTGGAACGCCAACGTCACCCCGGCCAGCGCGGTGCGCAGCCAGCTGCTGTCGAAGCGCGAGATGGAAGTGCTGCAATTGATTGCCGAAGGCCTGACCAACGCCGAAATCGCCGACCAGCTGTTTACCAGCAAGCGCACCGTGGAAACCCACCGCCAGAACATTCTGGAGAAGACGCAGGCCAAGAATACGGCCGCCTTGGTCAAAATCGCGCTAGCCGATGGCTTGATTAAGTAACGGGCCTTTGCTCTTCGCTTGCCATGCCCAACCCATCAGCCCCCAGCACCCCGGCCCCGCCCGGCACCTTCGCCGAAGAGCAACGACTAATTGAGGCGCTGCAGCTGCACCAGCTAGAGCTGGAAATGCAGAACGAGCAGCTGGCCGCCACCCATCTGGCGGCCGAAGCGGCGCGGGCCCAGGCCGAAGCGGCGCGGGCCCAGGCCGAAGCGGCGCGGGCCCAGTTTGCCGCCCTCTACGACTTTGCCCCAGCGGCCCTGTTCACCGTTGGGACCGATGGCACCATTGCCCAGCTCAACGAACGCGCCGGCCGCTTGCTGGGCACCACGGCCGGGCAGCTGAGCGGCCGGCGCCTGTTGCTGTTTGTGAGCCCCGAGAGCCGCGACGCCTTCCTGGAGTTCTTCGGCACGGTGCTGAGCACCCGGCAGCGCCATGCCGCCGAGTTTGTGTTGCAAACGGCCGCCGGCTCCCGCTTGGTGGCGCACGTGGATGGCGTGGTGGGCACCAACCTGGCCGGCGCCCCCGCCGTGCAGCTGGCCGTGATGGACATAACGCCTCTGAGCGAGGAAGTAGAGCGCCGGCAGCGCAGCGACGACCGCCTGAACCTGGCCCTGGCCGCTTCCGGCACCGGGGTGTGGGTGTGGGCCTTTGCCACCAACGCCCTGGAGTGGGACGCCCAGGCCCAGGCCTGCTTCGGGCGGCCCCATGACCCCAGCCCCACGTCGTTTGCCGTGCTGCAGGATGCCGTGCACCCCACCGACGTCGTGCTCATGCAGCAGGCCCTGCAGGCCACCATTCGCCACGGCCTGCCGCTCGACATTGAGCACCGCGTGCTCTGGCCCGACGGCTCGGTGCACTACCTGGCCGCGCACGCCAAGGTGCAGTACGATGCCCAGGGCCGGCCCGAGTGCCTGGTTGGGCTAGTGCGGGACGTGACCGAGCGCTGCCTGGCCGAAGAAGCCCTGCGCTACCGCAACCGCCAGTTTCAGGAGTTTCTGCAGAACCTGCCCGTGGTGTTTATGCGCCTCTCGGCCGCGGGCGAGTGCCTGGAGCTGACCGGGGCCGGCCTGCACCGCCTCTCCCTGCCCGACAACTCCCTGCAGGGCCGCACCGTGTACGAGGCCTTTCCGGCGCTCACCGAGCCCATGCAGCGCATGCTGAGCGGCCAGCCCGTCAGCTTTCTGGGCAGCACCGATACGCCGCAGCAGCGCGTGCATTTTCAGAACCACGGCTTCTTTGACGAGCACAGCCAGCAGGGCGTCCTGTTTTCTATCGACGTCACCGAATCTGAGCAAGCGAAGGCCCAGCTGTGCGAGGAGCAAAAGTTTACCAAAAGCCTGCTCGACCACCACGTAGACTGCGTGGCGGCCTTCGACCATGCCGGCCGCCTCACCGCCTGGAACCGGGCCATGCAAGCCCTCACCGGCCGCCCCGAAGCCGAGGCGCTGGGCCAGGATGTGTTTGCCTGCCTGCCGTTTAGTCGCGACTCGCCGCCCGGCCACATTGTAGAGCACCTGCTGGACGCGGGCACTCGCCGGCCCCGCTTCCAGCAAGCTTTTTCCCTCGATGGCCCCCCGCGCGATTTTGAGCTGACGGCTATTCCGCTGCCCAACCCCAAGGCCGCCGACAAGTCCGGCGGCCTGCTCCTGCTGCGCGACGTGACGGAGCGCAACCGCCTGCACGCCACTGCGGCCTCGTTTAAAGCCCAGCAGCAGGCCGAAACCTTCCGCATGATACTCATGGCCCAGGAAGTGGAGCGCAAGCGCATTGCCGAAGCCCTGCACAACGGCGTGGGGCAGCTGCTCTACGCCACCAAGCTGCACCTGGAGAAACACGGCAGCGCGCCCACTGCCGCCACCACTACCGAGGCGCTGGAGCTGCTGGAAACCGCCATCAAAGCCACGCGCACGGTCTCGTTTGAGCTCACCCCGGGCATTCTTGAAGATTTTGGCTTGGCCGTGGCCCTGCAAAAGCTGGCCAAAAGCGTGGCGCCCGCCAAGCTGCTCCTCAGCCTCTACCTCACCGGCCTGGAGCGCCCCCTGCCGCAGGTGCTCACGGTGGCCATCTACCGCATGGTGCAGGAGCTGCTGAACAACGTGATAAAGCACTCCCGCGCCGAGGAAGCCACCCTGCACGTGGCCTACGAAGACAACCACGTGCACATCAGCATGGAGGACGACGGTGGCGGCTTCAACGTAGCCACCGCGGTAGGCAGCGCCCAGGGCATTGGCTTGGCCGGCCTCTACAACCGTGCGGCGCTTCTGGGCGGGCACTTCGAGCTGGTGTCTCGCCCCGGCCGCGGCACCATTGCTTCCCTCAGCCTCCCCGTAATTCAGCCGGAGCAAAATCCGACCTGAACGCCGTCCCAAAATTGCCCTAGGCTAAAGTATAATGCCGAGTGAAACGTTGTGGCTGGGTACGCGCGCGCTTGGCTTTGGGGCCAGGCCAGCGGCGGCATCCTAGGCCGGCTTCTGCCCTGCTTCCCAAACCTTGGCTTTCTCCTTAGCAATGAGCATTAATTGATAAAATCTATTTGTTTATTGATACGGCCGGCTAAGGGTGTGAGAACCTTCTCAATTGCTTAATGCAGGCGCTTTGCCCTGGCCAGGGCCGTTTGCTTACTTCGCCGGCTGTTCAGTACCTTGCCCATACGCTTTGGTTTCCGCCTCAGCCGCAACCCTGCTACCAGCAAGACCATTGGCTTGCGCTGCGTGCTTGGTGGCGAGCTGCTGGCTGCTAGCAAAGCCGTGTTGGCCGGCCTGATAACCAGTGGCTGCCAACTCCATTGTCTGCCCGCTTCTCTCTTTTCTGCATGTCTCGAAAAAAGGTTCTCTTTCTCATTGGTTCGCCCAACCAAACCACGCAGATGCACCAGATTGCACAGCTGCTGGAAGACGAATTTGACCCTTACTTCAGCCAGCTCTATTACGACGGCTGGCAGCGCCCCTTCTATGAGTTTCTGCTAAAAACCGGCGGGCTCGACAAAACCATTGTCACCGGCGCCATCAAGGCCAAGGCCGATAAATACCTGGCCGAGCACGGCCTCAACAACGATTTTGAGGCCCGGCAATTCGGCAACACCTACGACCTGGTGGTGTGCTGCTCCGACGTGATAGTGCCCTGGCCGCTGGTGCGCCGCACCAAAACCATCTTCGTGCAGGAAGGCATGACCGACCCGCTCAACTGGTGGGCCCGCCTCGTCCGCAAGCTCAACTGGATGCCCATTCTAGCCATTGGCACGGCGCTCAATGGCCTGGCCAACTGCTGCGACATCTACTGCGTGGCCTCGGAAGGGTACAAAGAGCATTTTGCCTACGTGGGCGTCGACCGCGACAAGCTCATCGTAACGGGCATCCCCAACTTCGACAACGTGGAGCAGCTGCGCCACAACGACTTTCCGCACCACGGCTACGTGATGGTGGCCACCTCCGACCTGCGCGAAACCTTCACCCCCGAAAACCGCCCCAAGTTTATTCGGGAGTGCGTGCGCATTGCGGCCGGCCGGCCCCTGCTCTTCAAGCTGCACCCCAATGAGAAAATGGACCGCGCCGTGGCCGAAATCAGAGCCAACGCCCCGGCTGACACCATGATTTATACCGAAGGCAACACCGACCACATGATTGCCAATTGCTCGGAGCTAATTACGCAGTACTCCACCGTGGTGTACGTGGGCCTGGGCCTGGGCAAGCCGGTGCACTCCTACTTCGATGTCGAAGACCTAAAGCGCAAGCAGCCCTGGCAGAATGGCGGTACCTCAGCCCGGCGCATCGCCGCCATTTGCCGCAGCTTTAGCCGCTTTGGAGGCAGTGGCCCCGCCTTCCTGCGCCAGTATCAGCCCGAGGCCTTCGCCACTTCTACGGAAGCCGACAGTTCGTTTGCAGTGCAATGAACTGGATATCCCAACGAAGCTTTGTGCCGAACAAGGTTGTTTAAACTTCCTAATACCAATCGTATACCTCCTAGTACTAAACTGGAAATCAGAATTCTCTAAATCATGCACTTACCAAGTATCCTGACTGTTGTGCAGGCCCGCATGGGTTCATCCCGCCTGCCGGGAAAGATACTGCTGCCCCTGGCCGGCCAGCCCCTACTGGTGCGCATGGTAGAGCGAGTACAGCGCGCCCATCTGGCTGGCACTGTGGTGGTAGCCACAACCACCGACGCTGCTGATGATGCCGTAGCCGAGTGCTGCGCCGCTCACGGCCTGGAATGCTTCCGCGGCGATGCCCTCGACTTGCTCGACCGCCACTACCAAGCCGCCCGCCACTACGGCGCCGATGTGGTGCTGAAAATCCCATCCGACTGCCCGCTCATCGACCCGGCTATTATTGACGAAGTAGTGGGCTACTACCTGCACTTCGCCGACCGCTACGACTTCGTGAGCAACCTGCACCCCGCCACTTTCCCCGATGGCAACGACGTAGAAGTAATGCCCTTTACGGCTCTGGAAACTGCCTGGCGCGAAGCCCGCCGCCCGCTGGAGCGTGAGCACACCACGCCCTTTTTCTGGGAAAACTCCGACCGCTTCCGCCTCGGCAACGTGGCCTGGGACACCGGCCAGGACTACTCCATGAGCCACCGCTGGACCATTGACTACCCCGAAGACTATGACTTCATCAATGCCGTTTACGAGGCGCTCTACGCGAGCAACCCAGCGTTCGGCCTCGACGACATTCTGACACTACTCAACAAGCGGCCCGACATTGCGCAGCTCAATGCCCGCTATGCCGGAGTAAACTGGTACCGTAACCACCTCGACGAATTGAAAACCGTCGACCCTTCTCAAACTCGTAAAATTTAGTTGTCATCTTGAATGTCATGCAGAGCGCAGCGAAGCATCTCGCTTGGGGTAGCTAATTACTTAAGCACGCGAGATGCTTCGCTGCGCTCTGCATGACATTCAAGATGATTTACTTAATCAACTAAACAGCTTGAACTGGCAACTGACCATTCCCCAACCTATGAAACTAGAGCAAAAAGAGCACCTCCAACAACTGGCCCTGCGCGTGCGCGAGCACATTGTGCGCCTCAGCACCGATGGCGGTTGCTTCACGGGCGCCTCCCTCTCCTGCGCCGACCTGCTGGTATACCTCTACGCCGACTGCCTGAACGTGCGCCCCGACAACCTCACCGACCCCACGCGCGATTACCTGTTTCTCTCGAAGGGGCACGACGTGCCGGCCCTCTACGGCACCTTCGTGGAACTGGGCTTCCTCGATAAGGACCGGCTGAACCAGCACCTGAGCACCGACGACCACATTTACTGGCACCCCAACCGCAACGTGCCCGGCGTGGAGTTTCACTCCGGCTCCCTGGGCCACCTGCCCAGCGTGGCCCTGGGCGTGGCCATGGACTGCCGCATGCGCGGTCAGGACAACAAGGTCATCGTCATTACCGGCGACGGCGAATTGAACGAAGGCACGGTGTGGGAGTCGCTACTCGTAGCCAGCGCCCATAAAGTCAACAACCTCACGCTGGTAGTCGACCGCAACCACTTCCAGGCCAACGTAGCTACCGAAGACCTGATTCCGCTCGAGCCCCTGGCACCCAAGTTCGAAGCCTTCGGCTGCGAAGTCCGCCGCATCGACGGCCACGATTTCGAGCAGTTGGAAGCTGCTTTCTCGGCCCTGCCCTTCTCCGACACCAAGCCCTCCGTCATCATTTGCGACACGGTGCGCGGCCGCGGCCTCCCCAGCATCGAGGCCCGCGCCGACCGCTGGTTCTGCAATTTCTCTAGCGAGGAAGTGGAAGAGCTACTGCGCGAGCTGCACAGCCAGGAAGCCACCACGCTGACCAGCGAAACGCTCACGGTACGCTGACCTATTCCCATTTGTCATCCTGAGCTTGCGAAGGACCTTATTACGCCAGCACGCCTCGCAGTATTCATAGCTGATGCGAACGTGATAAGGTCCTTCGCAAGCTCAGGATGACAGAAGTTTTAACGCTACACTCTATGACCTACGAAGAACTCATCAAAGAAACCGCCCTCGCCGATGAGCGACTGGTGGTGATGACGGCCGAAAACCGCGCCCTCATCCGCAACCTGCCCGCCGTGCTGGGCCCGCGCTTCATCGACACCGGCATTACTGAGCAAACCCTCATTGGCGCCGCGGCCGGGCTGGCCCTGCGCGGCCGCGTGCCGGTGGTGCACGCCTTGGCCACCTTCCTCACGCTGCGGGCCTTCGAATTCATCCGCACCGACGTGGGCATTGGCCAGCTGCCCGTGAAGCTGAGCGGCTTCGTGCCCGGCTTCCTATCTGATGGCAACGGCCCCACCCACCAGGCCATTGAGGACGTAAGCTTGATGCGCGGCATCCCCGGCATGACGGTATTTGCCCCAGCCGACGAAGCCGACATGCTCGCCATGCTGCCCGCCATCTGGGCCTCGCCCGCTCCGGCTTACGTGCGCATCAACACCCGCCCCGCCACCTACGAGCACGCCCCGTTCGAAATGGGCAAGGCCGAAATCGTGGCCGAAGGCACCGACGTAACCATTCTCACCTACGGCATGCTCTTCGAGCAAACCCTAGTAGCCCGCGAGCTGCTGCAGGCCCAGGGCAAATCCGTGGGTCTCATCAACCTACGCAGTCTCAAGCCGATAGACGAAGCAGCGCTGCTTGAGGTAGTGCGCCGCGGCTCGCTCATCGTGACAGTGGAAGACCATTTCATCACCGGCGGGCTGTATTCTATTCTGGCTGAGGTGCTGCTGCGCAACCAGCTCACAACTCGGGTGCTGCCCCTGGCCCTGGAAGAGCGGTGGTACCGCCCCGGCCGCCTGAGCGCCGTGCTGGAGCACGAAGGCTTTACCGGTCAGCACATTGCCCGCCGCGTTGCCGAAGCGCTGGGCGAGTCGGGCGCTACTATTTCAGCCGGACCCGCCGTGCTGGAAAATCAATTTGCCGAGTAACAAAATCGTCTGTCATGTTGACGAAGCAAGCATCTTATCACGGCTGCTTTCGTCAGAATTACTAACACATGCTGCGCGAAGGTGATAAGGTCCTTCGCTGCGCTCAGGATGACAAAATAGCCATGCCCAACACCGTTTCCTTCAACGAGAATTATCCCGACATCACGAAGTCGGATGAGCTGTATGCCCGCGCGCAAAAAATCATGACGCCCGTGACGCAAACGCTCGCCAAAGGCCCCGGCCAGTACACTAAAGGCGTGTCGCCGAAGTACGTGAAGCGCGGCTCAGGCGCCCACATCTGGGACGTAGACGGCAATAAGTACATCGACTACCAGATGGGCATCGGCCCCATCTCGCTGGGCTATGCTTACCCGCGCGTCGATGATGCCATCCGGGCCCAGCTGCAGGACGGCATCACTTTCTCGATGATGCACGAGCTGGAAGTGCAGCTCTCGGAGCTTATTCACGAAATCATTCCCAATGCTGAAAGCATCCGCATCAGCAAGACCGGTGCCGATGTGTGCTCGGCGGCAGTACGGGTGGCCCGCGCCTTCACCGGGCGCGGCAAGGTGCTGTGCTGCGGCTACCACGGCTGGCACGACTGGTACATCGGCACCACTAGCCGCGACAAAGGCATTCCGAAGGAAATAAAGGAGCTGACTGCTGCCTTCGAGTACAACAACCTCGACTCGCTGAAAGCCCTGCTGGACGAGGATGTGGCCTGCGTCATTCTGGAGCCCTTCATCTTCGACGCGCCCAAAGACAACTTCCTGCACGAGGTAGCCGCCCTGTGCAAGGCCAACGGTACGCTGCTCATCTTCGATGAGATGTGGACCGGCTTCCGCATCGCCGTGGGTGGCGCGCAGGAGTACTTCGGCATCACGCCCGACCTGGCCGTGTACTCCAAAGCCTTCGCCAACGGCATGCCCATTGCCCTGCTCACTGGCCGCCGCGACGTGATGGAGCTCTTTGAGCAAGACGTTTTCTTCTTCACCACCTTCGGAGGCGAAGCCCTGAGCATGGCCGCCGCCATGGCCACCATCGCCGAAATGCGCGAGCAGAACGTGCCCGCCCGCCTCGCCGAGCAAGGCAAAAAGCTCAAGGACGGCTACAACGAAATCGCCGCCGAGTTGGGCCTGACCCAGTACACCAAGTGCTACGGCTACGACTGCCGCACGATAGTAACCTTCGATGCTTCGGCCGGCAACCCCATGGAGATTAAGGCCTTCATGCAGCAGGAGCTGTTCAAGCGCGGCATTATGTGGGGCGGCTTCCACAACATGTGCTTCTCGCACTCCGATGCCGACGTGGCCCACACTCTCGATGCTTATCGCGACGTGCTGCCGTTGCTGAAAGAGGCCATTGAAGCCGGTGACGTGGCCAGCCGCCTGCTGGGCGAACCTGTGGAAGCGGTGTTCCGCAAGGTGACGAATGCGGCGCCGGTGAAGGCGAAGTAGGTCGTTCTGACGGGCGCCTCACCCCCTAGCCCCCTCTCCGAAAAGGAGAGGGGGGACTAGCTTCTAGTTTTAGCATTTTCATAAACGAGTCGCTGTTCTCACTACTTCTAGACTATAAACAACTAGAAGTCTAGTTCCCCCCCTCCTTTTCGGAGAGGGGGCTAGGGGGTGAGGCGCCCGTTTGAACGTCCCCATACATGGACCTTTTCTCCCTAACCAACAAAACCGCCATCGTCACCGGCGCCTGCGGGCTCATTGGCCGCCAGCACTGCGCCGCCCTCGCCGCGGCTGGCGCCAACGTCGTAGTAGCCGACCTCAACGCCGAAGCCTGTGCCGCAGTAGCAAGCGAGCTACCTGGCGGCCCGCACTTGCCGCTTTCCGTGAATGTGATTAGCAAAGAATCACTCACAGCAGCGCGCGACCAGATTCTGGCGCAGTTCGGCCACATCGATGTGCTGGTCAATAATGCTGCCATCAACGACATGTTCGAGAACCCTGCGCTGGCGGCCGACTTATCTAAGTTCGAGAACTTCCCGCTCGATACCTGGCAGAAATCCCTTGAGGTGAACGTGACGGGGGTTTTCCTGGCGGCGCAGGTGCTGGGCACGCCCATGGCCGAGCAGGGCCACGGCAGCATCATCAACGTGGCCAGCACCTACGGCATCGTGGGACCCGACCAAAGCATCTACATCAACGCTCAGGGCGAGCAGACCTTCTACAAGTCACCCTCCTACCCCGCCACGAAGGGCGCCGTTATCAGCTTCACGCGCTATTTGGCGGCGTATTGGGGCAAGCGCGGCGTGCGGGTAAACACGCTGTCGCCGGGCGGCGTGGAAAATAATCAGGATAATTTTTTTGTTCAACAGTACAGCGCCAAGACGCCGCTGGGTCGCATGGCCGCAGCAACGGATTATCAAGGGGCTGTGGTATTTCTAGCTTCCGATGCTTCCGCTTATATGACCGGGGCCAACTTGGTCGTTGATGGGGGGTGGACAGCCATCTGATTTCGGTTGAATAAAGGGACAATCTATTTCGTAACTATTTCATAAACTTACATCTAGAGTCCTCTATAAGCTAAACAGTCACTTTTGCTGTTTATTCAACTCTCACCCTGCTACCTATGGAAACTGCCCTCATTCAAGCCAAGGCCCGCCACATCAAGCTGGTGCTCACCGATTCGGACGGCGTCCTGACCGACAACGGGGTGTATTACTCCGCCCACGGCGAGGAAATGAAACAGTTTTCCATTCGCGACGGCATGGGCGTGGAGCGCTTGCGCAACCAGGGCATCGCCACGGGCATCATTACCGGCGAAACTTCGCCCTCAGTGGTGAAGCGCGCCCACAAGCTGCGCATCACCGAGCTGCACCTGGGCGTGAAAGACAAGGCCGCCTGCCTGCAGGAAATTCTTACCCGCTTACAACTTACTCCGGCTGAAGTCGCTTTCATTGGCGACGACACCAACGACGTGGAAATTATGAGCCTGGTGGGGCTGGCGGCTTGCCCGGCCGATGCCACCGACTTTGCCCGCCACGTGGCCCACTACCACTGCACTACTCCCGGCGGCCACGGCTGTTTCCGGGAGCTGGCCGAACTCATCATCGCCAGCAAGAGCCCCGACAACGCGGGGCGCCAACGAGTTTTTATCGAGCGCCAACTGCTCCGCAGCCAGTACTAGCCGCCCCGGCCAGTACTCCTTTCCCTCAACCCACCCACCCCGAACGCCTTAACCCTACGCATTATGAATGCTGTCGAAATCGGAAAGAACCGCTTCATCGGAGCCGGTCACCCCGCCTACATCATCGCCGAAATCGGCATCAACCACAACGGGTCGCTGGACCTGGCCAAGCAGCTCATTGCCGAGGCCGTGCGCGCCGGCTGCGATGCCGTGAAGTTTCAGAAGCGTACCCCCGAGCTGTGCGTGCCCAAAGACCAGTGGGAAAAGGAGCGCGACACCCCCTGGGGCCGCATGACCTACATCGACTACAAGCGCCGCACCGAGTTCGGCATCGAAGAATACACCGCCATCGACGACTATTGCCGGGCCTTGGGCGTGGACTGGTTTGCCTCCTGCTGGGACGAGCCCTCCGTCGATTTCATGGAGCAGTTTAAGCCCGTGCTCTACAAAATGGCCTCCGCTTCCCTCACCGACCGGCCCCTGCTCGACCGCGTGCGCGCCACCGGCCGGCCGCTTATGCTCAGCACCGGCATGTCGACGCTGAACGAAATCAACCAGGCCGTGGAATGGGTCGGACATCAGGACCTGATGATTGCCCACTCCACTTCCTCCTACCCCTGCCCGCCCCAGGAGCTGAACCTGCGCATGGTGCCCGCCCTGCAAGCCATGTTCCCCACCACGCCCATTGGCTACTCGGGCCACGAAACCGGCTTGGCCACCACCGTGGCGGCAGTAGCCCTGGGTGCCTGCTTTGTGGAGCGCCACTTCACCCTGGACCGCGCCATGTGGGGCTCCGACCATGCCGCTTCGGTGGAGCCCGGTGGCATGGCCAAGCTCGTGCGCGACATCCGCGACGTGGAAGCCGGCTTCGGCGACGGCATCAAGAAGGTGTACGACAGCGAACTGGAGCCGCGCCGCCGGCTCCGGCGCGAGCAGTCGTCGGTGGGTGCCTAGGGCCCCGGCCGATAAAATTGCAGCTTCTGAAAAACAAAACGCGGCTGAGGGCGTCTGAAACAAGGAATGTTTTGGCAACTAGCTGGCTGAGGATATGAAACAAGTCGAAATCGTCACCACGGCCATCCTGCTAAGCTGGGTGGTCGTGGTCATTATGCTGGAGCGGCGCTTTCCCTACCGCAAGGGACTGCCGTTTTTCCGCGAGGGCTTCTGGACCGATTTGGTGCTCTACACCCTCGTGCAAAGCTTCTTCCTGAAGATTATCATCTTCGACTACATCATCCTGCCCCTCGACCAGCACTTTTCGTTTTCGAAGCTGAACTTCGTCACCGGCTGGCCGGTGTGGGTGCAGGTGCTGTTTTTCCTGATTACCCACGACTTCTACATCTACTGGTTTCACCGCTGGCAGCACCACAGCCCCGTGCTGTGGCGCACCCACGAGGCGCACCACTCCGGCAAGCAGGTCGACTGGCTGGCGGGCTCCCGCTCCCACGCCGTCGAAATCCTCATCAACCAAACCATAGAGTTTGCGCCCATCATTTTGCTGGGGGCCGACCCGGTGGTGGTGCCCATCAAGGCGCTGATTGATGCGGTGTGGGGCATCTGGATTCACTCGAACGTCGACGTGAAATCCGGGCGGCTGCAGTATTTCTTCAACGGCCCCGAGATGCACCTCTGGCACCACGCCGACCACCAGGAAGTATACCACGCCAATTTCTCGACTAAGTTCGCGTTCTGGGACTGGATGTTTGGCACCGCTTACCTGCCCGGCCACAAGCCGGATAAGTGGGGCCTCTACTACGCCTTTCCCAAGGACTATTTCATGCAGCACGTGTTTTCGGTGAAGCGCTTCGATGACCGGGAGCTGCAGCGGCGCTATCCATTTTACCGGCGCTACCAGCTGTTTTTGCCGGTGCTGGGGCGCCGTCTGCGCACCCTGGCCAAGCGACGCGGCCCCGGCAGCACACCAGTCGTGACCACCGACACCAATCCCTCAAGAGTTTCGGCCTAAGCCGCTCTTTCCTTTTCTAGTACGCGTACTTATGCATTGGTTTTACTTATTCGTGGCTTCGCTGTTGGAGGTCTGCTGGACCTATAGTTTGAAAGCCCTGAATATGCAGAAAATCAAGGAAGTGGATTGGGTAAACTCGCTATCGGAGCCTTCCACCCTCGCGCCCATTATTCCCCTGCTGGCCTACATCGCCTTCGGGCTCGGCAATGTCATTTTCCTCTCGATGGCCATGCGCCAGATTCCCACGGCCACGGCCTATGCTGCGTGGATGGCACTGGCGGTAGTCGGCCTGATGGTAGTTGACTCCCTCGTGCTGAAGCAGCCGTTTACGCTTCAACACTTGTTCTTTACCAGCCTCATCATCATTGGGGTAATGGGGTTGCGACGTCTGTCGTAAGCTTCAGGTAACTGGCCCAAAGTATTCACACAAAAAGACCGGCAGCTTGGCAGCTGCCGGTCTTTTTGTTCACCCTGGCTTGGCTATTTCTTCAGCACCAAGCGCTGCGTCTGAATCGACTTGTCGGTAATCAGACGAACCATGTACACACCTTCGGCCAAATCGCGGCCTTCAATCTGGAAGCGGTAGGCCGTTCCAGCCTCGGCCACGCCGGTGGCCACTTTGCTCACCACACGGCCGCTCATATCCAGCACTTGCAGGTTGTAGCGCTCTGATTTGCCGAGCGTGAACTCTACCGAAGCCTGATACGAGAAGGGGTTCGGGTAGATGCCCATGGCTCTTTCAGCTGCGCTGCCATCGCCCAAGGTCAGGCTGGCCGTGGTGGCCGAGGTACCGCCCATGGGGCAGCCCGCGTTGTTGTAGGAATCCAGCGTGCTAGCCAGCGAGCCAGCAGTGGCATTCATATAAGCAGCGTTTACATCGACGATGAGTTTCGCAGTGTTGCCTTCGTACATCGGGTTGTAGTTCACATCGTTGCTGCAGATGTTCAGCAGCGCTGCTACCGATTGCCGGGCCAGGTTCTCGATGCCGCCACCGCCCAGGTTGAGGGCCTCCAGTAGGTTGAGGCTCCGAACTTGGCTGGGGGCGCTGGTGAACACCGAGCCGTAGAGCGTAGTGGTGCTATAAGTATTGCACCAGCGGTCGGTGTGGTTTTTCCAGTAACCCAGCGTGCACCCTTGGATGGGGCAAATGGGCGCGGGATTCACGGTTATTGGCGTGCCGGGCGACATGCAAGCAGGGCCAGGGCCGGCAGTGCTGAGCCGCGTCAGGCTGTAGATGCCGGGCTCTACACTGGTGAAAATACCCGTGGTGTTGCTAACTGCGGCCCGTACCGGGTTGGTGCCGGTGAGGTAGTACGCAAAGCCTCCTACTGGCGAAGTCACGTTCACGGTACCCGTTGCCACCGTGCAGGTTGGCTGCACCACCGTGCCTGCTGGAGCAGTTGGCGTGATGGGCTGTGGCTGGATTTGGATGTTTGCGGGGAGGGAAGTGCAAGCCCCCAGGGTTGCAGTAAGCGAGTACTGCGAGCCGCCGGGCAAATTCGGGAATATGCCCGTGGTGTTTGATACCGGTGCCCGCGCAGGCAAGGTGCCAGTCAGGGTGTAAGTGTAGCCGGCTACGGGGTTGTTAACGGACAGCGAGCCAGTTGCCACCGTGCAGGTTGGCTGCGTGATAGTGAACTGCGGAGTAGCAGGCGTAACCGGCTGCGGATTCACAGTGAGTATAGTGGGCGGCGAGGTGCAGCGAGCGGCATTGGTAGCCGTCAGGCGGTAATCGCCAGGGGCCAGGTTGGCGAAGCTGAAGGGTGCCGCGGCGGCAGTGCGCGTAGTGGTAGCGGGGCTGGGGCCGGTCAGCGTGTAGGTGTAGCCGGCAATGGGCGCCGTAACGCTAATCGTGCCGGTGGCTACGGCGCAAGTGGGCTGCGCCACCGTGCCCATTGGAGGCATAACATTGCACACCGGGGGCTGGCCAGTGAAGCGGCAGTTGTCGAAGAGTTCGTTGATGGCGCTCACTGCAGCGTTGATATCGCTGTGGCTGGGCAGGCCACTGGCACCGCTCAGAGCTTGGTTAGCAAGGTTCAGCAGGTTGGCCACGGTGGCACCTCCAGTAGCGTTGAGGTAAGTGATAACCGACTGCGGTATGGTGCGCGTGACTACGTCGGTGAGGATGGGCTGGGCATCGTTGCCGCAGGAGGTAGCCCCATAGGTAACCATTGTTGGGGTCAACTGCACCCCGCCCAGGTTGGCGTCGAGGCGGGTGTTCAGGCTCAGGGTCAGGGTCTGGCCAATGAGCACGTTGTTGAAGCGGTCGGTTCTGCTGTCGAGTACCGATGTCAGGTTGCCGGTGCAGCCGTTCTGGTTGCCTAAGCTGCTGGGGAAGGCGCTGGCCGTTCCGCCAGCAGGCAGGTGGGCGATGATGCAGTCGGCCTGGTTGCTCAGGAAGGTGATGGTACGGGAGCCAAAACCAATGGTGAGCGAGCCCTGAGCCAGGAGTGAGTTAACCAAGTCGGTACGGCGGGGACCGCCGCAGAACCGGCCGTTGGCATTGCCGTAACCGCCCTGCGTAAGGGTGCAGAACTTGCCAAAGCAGTCACTGGGCGTGCCATTAACGGTTACGGAAGTACCGCCCGATGTGCAGCTGCCGAGGGTAGCGGTGAGGTTATACACACCACTGGCCACCCCGCTGAAGATACCAGTAGTGCTGGTAATGGATGCCCGCACAGGAGCGGTGCCGGTGAGGGTATACGTGTAGGTGTTGTTGGGGCTAGTTACGTTGATGGTCCCTGTTGGGGTAACGCACGTGGGCTGCACAACGGTAGCAGTAGGCGCGCCGGGGGTCGCCAGCTCGGGGCTCACCACTACGCTGCGTGCGCCGGATACACAGCCGGCTGCGGTGGTAGCCGTCAGGCTGTAAGTGCCGGGGGCCAGATTAGCGAAGCTATAGGGGGCTGCGCTAGCGGTGCGGGCGGTAGTAGCCGGGCTCGGTCCAGTCAGGGTATACGTGTAGCCGGCAATGGGCTCACTGACGCTAATAGTGCCGGTGGCTACCGTGCATGTAGGCTGCACCACCGTGGCTACAGGCACGGCAGGAGTGCCGGGCTGCGGGTTCACCACAATTGGGCTGGGCGCGCTGGCCGAGCAGGCTCCTACCGTAGCTGTCAGGGTATAAGACCCGGGAGCCACGTTGCTAAACACGCCGTTTACAGCCGTTAGAGTGGGGCCGCCGCTGGTCAGCGTGTAGGTCACCCCGCTCACGGGCGAAGTCACCGTCACAGTGCCACTGCCCGACAGGCAGGTTGGTTGCACTACGGTTGCGGCTGGAGTGGCTGGAGTTACGGGTTGCGGGTTCACCACCACGCTAACCGGTCCGGCTACACAGCCGGCAGCATTGCTGGCCGTCAGGCTGTAGGTGCCGGGGGCCAGATTGGCGAAGCTATAAGGGTTCGTGCTAGCAGTGCGGACGGTAGTAGCCGGGCTCGGCCCAGTCAGGGTGTAGGTTACTCCGGAAGCCGGAGAGGTAATGTTTACTGTGCCGGTGGCCACTGAGCACGTAGGCTGCACCACCGTAGCTGCTGGCGTGGCAGGAGTGCCGGGCTGCGGGTTCACCACAATGGGGCTGGGCGCACTAGTAGAACAGATCCCAAGGGTAGCCGTCAGGGTATAGGAACCCGGAGCCACATTGCTGAACACGCCGCTAACCGCCGTCAGGGTCGTGCCGCCGCTGGTCAGCGTGTAGACCACCCCGCTCACGGGCGAAGTCACGTTCACGGTGCCGCTGCCCGAAACGCAGGTGGGCTGCACCACGGTAGCTGCCGGTACGCCGGGCGAGGGCAATTTGCCCTGGATAGTGAAGGATGTAGGGCCCGAGATGCAGCCGTCGGTGCTCCGAGCCCTAAGCGTATGCGGCCCGGCGCTTAGGTTGGCATAGCCGCCCGCAGGGTAACCAGCATACGCCCCACCGTCGAGGCTAAACTCCAGGCCCGCAGTGCTTGAGGTGATGGTGGCCACCGAACCCGCGGTGCAGGTAGCCGCACTCACGCTCACAGTAGGAGCAGCGGGCGTGGGCAGAGGCGTCAGGACAATAGGCCCGGCAGTGTAAGTGCAGCGCGTTGGGCTCGAGGCATCCCGAACGATTACGCTGTAACTACCGGCCGAAAGACCACTGAAAGTGGCGTTGTTCTGATAAGACGAGCCTCCGTTGATGCTGTACTCATAAGGACCAGTACCGCCACTGGCACTAACCGTGATGCTGCCTCCCGTGCAAGTTGGAGCAGCGCTCAACGAAGCGGTCAGCGGGGTTTTAATTAAAATAGAAGGAGCGGTTCCGCATTTGGGGGCAATTTTAGATGGGTCGAGTGGGCATTGCCGGGCTGCACCATCGGAGGCGTCAGTCCAGGCCAGGTAGAGGTCAGTTAGGGTCAAGGTTTGGCCACATACATAGGTAATGGGTTGAAGGGTACCTCCGGTGGGGGTGCCCGACGTAAAAGATGTAATTGTGTTGGCGGGCACAGGACCTACGCAACCCGTAATGCTTTCAGTAGTGGTTACACCCGCGCTTGTTGTTCGGGTTATGGTACCAAAAAAGGCAAAAGAGGTTCGTATTGAGCCCGTTTTGTTGTTAATGGCTATGGTCAGCGGCGCCGTGATTGGGGTACCGGGTGCACAGGTGGGGCACCCTGGCCCCGCCACAGACGCCGATTCTACCACCAGGTCCTTGGAAGTACAGCGGTCGGCCGGTGGCAGATTGAATGTACTTGTCTGTGCTAGTGCTGAACCAGAGAATGATAATACCGTGAACACAAATAGCAGAAAGTGCAGCCAGCTCGTGGCCACTTTAATCCCTCTGGAGGCAATACTGGCCCTCAGGGGCAGCGCGGAAGTATATGTCCTGACTGGGACCGGGCAACATCCGCTTTGCGAAAGATTAGGTGTGAGGCGTGTAATTCTCATGATTACATAAGTGAAAGTGAAAAGGGTAAAAAATTGAATTGGGGATAAACCCTGCCAGACAGCAGTTGGCCTGGGGTGCACACACAGTGCCCCGGCGCTCACAGCGCTAAAATCGCAGGGCAAAAAAGCCCTGTTTCATAGCTGACAGCTATGAAAAGCCCATACATGGTGATGTTATTTGGGGTCTACCTGCGCTGGCCCTGAAGCATTTTCGGGCGCAAGCATTAAGACGCACTCTGCAATCGACACTAAGCTTCGCCCGACTTATTCGGGTCATTTGTCAGTGCTTTTGTCCGTTACTCCGCCCATAGTCTTGGTCGGCACGCGAGGTCATGAACCATAGCTGAACTGTTGCACACAGAAGACTATAGTTTTTCTTTAGAGTACCCTAAGTTAACAACACTAATTACCTAAATCAACATTTTTCCAATAATTATTTTAATTATTTTACTTGTTATGTCTATAATTTATGGTTTAATAACCATTATCTACCTGATACTAATGATTTATGCTTCGTTCTTTGATGAGTCTGCAATTGTCAGAGCAATCCCTCCCTCTCTCCTCGTTACTTTGAAATCCTGGCCGTGAGGTTTCGTGACTTTGCGCGACAACATACCTGCTCGAAGTCTGCTTTATGCTGACTAGCAAGCTATGTGCTACCAACTATCCTGCTCCTAAGTCATGGAATTTGCTATTCAGCAAAGCAAAGTCAATAGGCCGCCGGTGGCTTAAGTCTTCTCGTAAGAAGCCTTGTCCATCATAGTTACCAGTAATGAAGACGCTCTACCTGGTTGCGCTCCTCCCACTCGAGCCCGTGTTTTCCGAAACCTGGGCGCTAAAGCAGGAGGTGCATCGCCTTACCGGCAGCCGCAATGCTGTGCGCCTGCCGCCCCATATCACCCTAGTGCCCCCGCTGCGGGCCGACGACGACTTTGAAGCCCGCTGCACAGCCTCGCTTGCTGCTTTCGCCGCAACACAGCCGTCCTTCCGGGTCGGGCTCAGCAATTTTGCCTGGTTCGGCAATCGCACGCTTTTCGTACATGTGAGTGAGCCCGCCTCTGCAAAGCAATTCCACGCGGCCCTCATGGAGTGGTGCCGCACCCAGCTGCCCGACGTCAAGCCTGAAAGCCGACCATTTACGCCCCACCTTACCCTGGCCACCCGCGACCTGCCCCCCGCCCAGGTTCCGGAACTGCGCCAGCTCTTTGCCGCTCGCACCTACGAGGCCACCTTCGAGGTGCGCACCTTCACGCTCTTTCGCCACAACGGGCAGCAGTGGGAATCCCGCGCCACCTTCGAGCTGGCAGGCGGGTAAAGCTACTGGCCGCGGTGCAGCAAGAGCACTGCGGCGCCATCCAAAAGTCTTACCGCCTCATTTCTTCTTGGCAGCCTGGGGCTGCGCTGGGCCGCTGGTAGCCGCAACACCCGCCAATGGCACAAACACGGGCAGCTCACTAAGCGGCACGGCCGCCGCGCCGTTCTTCGTCGTCAGCTTGGCCTGGGCCATCCGGTCGGCCCCTACCACCGGGGTAAAGTATACTCCCTTCGATTCAAGAGTCAGCGCATACGTGCTTTTCTTATCATCTTCCACCGGCAGCCATAGCACCGCCATGCGCTCCATCCCATCAGCCCAGATATCAACCCGCGGGTTCTCACTCTTTCTTTCCTGAAACTTGTATTTGCCCATCAGCGCCTGGGTCTGCATCAGAAAATCAGCCGCCGGCCGGCGGGTGTTGTCCGAGTTCAGCATGCCGCAGGACTGGTATATATAAGGCACCTTGCCATTATCGTCGAACGCTTGGTACCACGCAATGCCGTCGATGCCGTGGGCCGCTACCTCCAGCAGCGTTCGCAACGACCACACCCCTTGCGTTAGGTGAATGCGGGCCTGCGGAATCAGCTCGCGCTTGGGGTAAGCAGTCAAATCACTGGCCCGGACCGCCGCCAGCGGCGACTGCGGGTGCACGTCGTAGCCGGTTTCAGTAATCACCACGGGCTTGCCCCCGCCGTAGATATTCGAGAAATCGACCATACGCTTGGCTGCTGCCCCCAACCGGCTGTTCTCTGGGGCAATGCCCCGAGTCTGCTTGCCGTTGTGCTGGGCCCCGCCGCCGTCGGTGGCATACTGGTGGTAGTTCCACTGGTCCAGCGGAATGTCGAGGGTGCCGTCTGGCTTGTAGCCGCGCGTTTTTTTCCAGCAGTCTATCATGCCCCGGAAGGCATCGGGCGTGGCTTTGGCTAGGCCAGCATTCAGCACAATGGCGCTGGGGTCGGCGGTTTTGATGCCGCAGGTAGGTCCCAGGCGCCCCTGAGCCCCGTCGTACACCACCGACTGGTGCAGGCCCATTTTCCAGCCGCTCATGTAGTGGCTCAGGCCTTTCCAGTCTTTGTCGAGCTCGTTGTGCGCCTCGTAATAGCGCACGTAGCCTAGGCCCTTGCGGGGCTGGGCCACCGGCGCGTTGGGGTATTCCGGCACGGTATATAGCTTCAGGTTGGCATCCGGAATGCTTTTGTTGAACCCATAGCGAGCCGCCATTTGGTAGGCCGCTTCGCCCGAGGGTTTGTAGGCCGCCTCCTGCATGTAGTCGGCGGTAAAGTTGTGGGGTGACGCATCCACGTCGAGAAACTCCTTGCCCTCGTAGCTGTTTTTGGGCCAGGTCTCCATTTCTGGCTTGGTGGCATGCACAAACGTGAGCATCAATTCCTTCCTATCGGCACGGGCCCGGCCGGCCACCTTGTCCAGATTCCAGTACCGGAACTGGTGCTGCCCCACTGCCGGGACAAACTTTTCCAGCTCTATGTACATGCGCAGCACGCCCCCAAACACGTCGCGCATGGCTCCATATTTCGCTTCGCTAATGGAGCCGCCGTCGGGCATATTGAAATTCCAGGGGAAGGCATTGGTCCCCGTGAAATCGGCCAGCGGGGCTCGCGGCCGCTGGTACTTAACCGGCTTAAACGGCCGGTAGTCGCCCACAATCTCAAGCTTGGCAGGCTGCGCGTTTTTCGGCCCGCGCAGCACCAGCCGCTCGTACACCACATCGCGGGGTAGCTCCACGGTTTCCACTTCGTTGTAGCGCTTGCCCGTAAAGGTGTGCACCAGCTTCTCGGCGCCTCCGCTGCCACGAGCCACAGCGTAATAACGCTGCCCGGGGTCAAATTCGCCCTTGCCGTCCAGAATACGCAGCTTTAGGTTCTTGGTGTCCCACTGCGGCGGAAAGTCAATCACAATGGTGTGCTCATTCAGCAGCAGCCCGTGGCCGGGATTAAACGTGTTGGTGGGGTCCTTATCCTTCGGGAAAAACAGCTCAGTGGGCGGTCCATTCACGTTGTTTTGCTGGTACACTATGGTGCTTAGGTCCAGGGGCAGCACCCCGTTCACATAGCCTGGCTCGCCGGTGGGCACGGGCGCTGTTGGCACTCCGCCGGCGTCCATCGATTGCGCCGACGGCGAAGAACAACTGATTGTGGCCAGCAGAAGGGCAAGCGTAAGAACAATTTTCATGCGAACTGAAAAGGTTATCAACTCTTGAGGTTACGCAAAAAGCCGAAGCGGGGTACGGGCAAGCCGTGAGTCAACCCTTGCTGCCCTGCGCCCGGCATACATCCCTCGCAATTTTATATGCCCAATAGCCTGTGTTAACTGGCTGTTGAACCTGCCTAGGCCCTGCCTCCTTTGTCCAAATTCACGGCAAGATTTAGCTGTTATATTTTCTTCATCCTATTTTGTACAAAAGATATAATAAATGGCTTATCATATAATATTCCAAGGAAATTTAAAGTTTTACGACGACTTCACAAGGTTTCTTCATAAGTTCAAGTAGCGAATCAGAGACAGTCGAACAATAGCATAATACATTTTAATATGCAATTAGTTTAATTCTTTTCGATTCATAATCTATTCACTTACCTCACTCATCATTATTAGCGCATGAAACACCTCTTCCAAAAGCTAACCTTCATTGCCCTTTGTTGGCTGTGTCTTGCCGGGCCTTCGGCCCTGGCCCAAACCGCCGACGAATACGTGCGGCCATACACCGAAAACTACCAGTACGGCGCTAACCTCGGCTACTATGGTACCACTTGGACTGATGAAGCCCTCGCTGGTTTGCTGCAGGCAACGGGCGGCCACTCGGTGCGCCCTACCCTGCCCGAGTGGTTTGTTGAAGCGTTCGGCTACAAAATTCGCGTCAACGAGTTTGACAACTACGTTAATAAACTGGGCATGAAGGAACTGACCTGCTTCATCGAAGGACCTTCCGATTCGCACCGCGACTGGAATACTTATTCTGACAAGGCCGTCTCTTCAAAATTGTTTGCCAATCTATACGCTCCTATCTGGAACAGCGATGGCACCGTCAATCCGACCAATTACTACGCCATCTACGTTTACAAATTGCTGCTCAACTACGGCGACAAGGTTCGTTTCTGGGAGGTACTCAACGAGCCCGACTTTGCCAACGGCGCTAGCGCCGCCGCTTGGCTTACCCGTGCCCCTACCCCCGACGAGCAGTTGAACACCCGGGCCCCGTTCTACCACTACATCCGCATGCTGCGCATCACCTACGAGGTGGTTAAGAAGTACCACCCCGAGGCCTACGTATCGACCAGCGTGGGTTACCCAGAGTACGTGGATGCCCTGATGCGCTACACCGACAACCCCAACGAAGGCGCTGTCACCCCCGAATATTCCCGCAAGGGCGGCGCTTACTTCGACGTGCTCAGCTACCACGCCTATCCCAACTATGCGCTACACAAATGGGACAACGACTTGGGCGGTTTCCGCTACACCCGCACTTCTGACTATTCGGCCAACAGAGTCATTCAATACAAAGACGAAATGGTGGCCGTGCTCGACAAGTATGGCTACAACGGCACCACCCACCCCAAGAAACTGCTGACGCTGAGCGAATCCAACGTCAGCCGCCGCACTTCCGGCGACCGCACTAGCTCTGACGAGCGGCAGCGCAACTTTGGCATCAAGGCCTTGGTGCTCACCCAGAAGCATGATATCAAGCAATTCTACCTGTACCAAATTGGCGAAACCGTAAACGCGCCTGCCCCGGGCACTTCTGTGTCAGGCGGCGAAGAAATTGGCCTGATGGGCCTCTACGAAAACCTTAAGCGCGACGGGCCCGGCTCCACCAAAATCCTCCAGCTAGGCCGCGCCTTCTCCACCACTTCCAAACTCCTCTACGGCTACTACTACGATGCCGCCCGCACCACCGCCCTTGCCCTCCCCAGCAACATCGACGGAGCTGCTTTTCGCAAAGACGGCCAGTACATATATGTATTGTGGGCCAAGGCCCTAATCGACAACGTTGAAGAGGCCAATGCCACCTATAGCTTCCCAGCTGCTACCAATGTGGGCACCGTGGAGCGCTACGAGTGGGATTACTCCCTCAACGGCACCAAAACCTCGCAGCCGGGCCAAGGCATCGAGCTCACCACCACGCCATCTTTCTTCATCGGCACGGCCGCTCCGCCCCAAGTAGCCTGCTCAGCTACTGGCACGCTCCTGCGCGAGCAATGGGATAACGTGTCTGGCACCACCATCGCCAGCATTCCGCTCAGCCTGCCCGCCACCAGCTCCGCCGCCATCACTCAGTTTGAAGCTTCTAGCCAAACGGCCTACAACTACGCGGCCCGGGTGCGGGGCTACATCTGCGCCCCCGCCACGGGTGCATACACCTTCTCGATAGTGGGCGACGACGCCGCCGAGCTCTACCTGAGCACCGATGCCGACCCTACCAAGAAAGTCCGCATCGCCTCCTGCGCCGGCTGGACGGCCAACAACCGCGACTTTACCCGTATGGCCAGCCAGCAGTCAGCTCCCATTCAGCTGGTAACCGGACAGCGCTACTACATCGAAGCCCTGCACAAACAAGGCTGGGGCCCGGGCTACTTGGCCGTGGCTTGGCAATTGCCCAACGGTACCCGCCAAGAGCCTATCCCAGGCAGTCAGCTCTCTCCTTTTGTCGTTGCGCCCACTACCCCGCCCACCACAGTTGCTTGCGAAGGCACGGGCAGCCTGCTGCGTGAACATTGGCGCAATGTATCCGGCACAGCAATTGGTACCATTCCCACCTCAACTACTCCGAGCAGCAGCGCCGCTATCACCCAGTTTGAAGCTCCCGCGCTTAACGAAGCCAATTACGCAGCACGGGTCCGTGGCTACCTCTGCCCGCCCCGGTCCGGTCCTCACACCTTCTGGATAGTAGGCGACGACGAAGCCGAACTCTACCTGAGCACCGACGCCGACCCGGCCAAGAAGGTACGCATTGCCACGTGCAACACTTGGACCGCCTCCAACCGCGACTTCGCCCGCTACCCCAGCCAGCAGTCGGCCACCATCCAGCTGCAGGCCGGCACGCGTTACTACATCGAAGCCCTGCACAAACAAGGCTGGGGCCCGGGCTACCTAGCCGTGGCCTGGCGCCAGCCCGATGGCACTCGCCAAGAGCCCATACCCGGCGACGTACTCATCCCCTTCGTTCCAACCCAGCCCATTCTCACCGAGCAAATAGCTTCCTCCAAAGGCCTGGGCAGCCAAGCCACCGAGCTTCTGGCTTACCCCAACCCCTTCACCCACCAGGCCACGGTTCAGTTCAACCTAGCCAGCACGGGCAAAGCCAGCTTAGCCATCTACGATTTGCAGGGCAAGCTCGTCCGGCAGCTCTACACCGGTCAAAGCGAAGCGGGCACCACCCAGCGCTTTACCCTCGAAGCCCAAGGCCTGAGCCATGGCCTATATGTGCTACGGCTCGTCACCGATAATAATGTTTTAACCCAGAAGCTGGTGTTCGGCCGATAATCGGAGATTGGCAGGCGCAAGCCACCTGTCGTTATAAGAAAAGCCCTGCTTTATTCACCGTTCCCAAGGCGGTGAATAAAGCAGGGCTTTTTCAATGTATTGCCTTACCACAGCACAGCGCTGCCGGCTATCTTACCTCTTTGTATGTACACCGGCGTCAGACTCCTCCATTCCTAATTCCTAGTTATATAATAGGAGTGTTTGCAGTCCTGAAAGATTGTGCCGCTACCAATGCTAATTTCGGCCGTACCCGGCTCTGGCAAATTCCCCCCGTTTCATACCCTGGTTTCCAACATGAAAAAGTACTCCCTGCTCTGCCTCTTAAGCGCCGGACTGCTGGCATCCCAGCCAGCCCTGCCTCCCGCTGCCGATGTCGAGGCCCTGAAAAGCCAGGCCGTGCAAGACCTTCAGGCCCGCTACGCCGACTATCGCCAAATAGCTCTCCGCATCTGGGGCTTTGCCGAAGTCGGCTACAAGGAAACCAAAAGCTCGGCCCTTCTCCAAAAATCCTTGCGCGACAACGGCTTCTCCGTTCAGGCCGGCGTAGCCGACATTCCCACCGCCTTCGTCGCCACCTACGGCAGCGGCAAACCCGTAATTGGAATCTTGGCCGAGTATGATGCCCTACCCGGCCTGTCTCAGCAAGCCGGAGCCGAAAAGAAGTCCGTCCCGGGCCTTGATGCCGGCCACGGCTGCGGCCACAACCTCTTCGGTGCAGCCAGCGTGGCCGCCGGCATCGAACTTCAAAAGCTCATCAAACAAGGGAAGCTCAAAGGCACTATTAAGGTATACGGCACGCCAGCCGAGGAAGGCGGCAGTGGCAAAGTGTACATGGTACGCGCCGGCCTCTTCCGCGACGTCGACGCCGTGGTGCACTGGCACCCCGGCAACGAGAACCGCGCCATGATGAATAACTACCTGGCCAACAGTTCCGCCAAATTTCGTTTTCACGGCGTAGCCTCCCACGCAGCTGCTTCTCCTGAGCGCGGCCGCAGTGCCCTAGACGGCGTAGAGGCCCTCAACCACATGGTGAACATGATGAGGGAGCACATTCCGCAGGAAACCCGCATTCATTACGTCATCACCAACGGCGGCAAAGCGCCCAATGTAGTTCCCGACTTCGCCGAAGTCTACTACTACATCCGCCACCCCAATCGCGACAATGTTAAGGAAGTATTTGCGCGCGTTGTGAAAGCAGCCGAAGGCGCAGCCCTCGGCACCGGCACCACCATGGATTATGAAATCATCGGCGGCACCCACGACCTCCTCCTCAACGAGACCCTCGCCATGGCAGTACAGCGCAACCTCGAGCGCGTAGGCGGCGTCGCCTACAGCCCTCAGGAGCTTGATTTTGGCAAAAAGCTACAAGCTTCGCTGGGCTTCCCCGCGCCCGCTGTTGAAAGCGCTTCCACTATCGCAACGTTCGCCACGGTCGATGGCGGTGGTAGCACCGACGTGGGCGACGTTAGCTATGTAGTGCCCACCGTAGGGCTGCTTGCTGCCACTTGGATTCCCGGTACCCCTGCTCATAGTTGGCAGGCCGTTGCCTGCAGTGGGCAGGAAATCGGCACCAAAGGCATGCTTGTCGCGGCCAAAACCATGGCTCTCACAGTTATCGACCTACTTACGGACCCAGCATTGCTTGCAAAAGCAACTACTGAGTTCAAGCAGGATGTAGGAAGTTACGTTTACAAGCCACTGCTAGGAGACCGTAAACCCGCTCTCAACTACCGGGACTAATCATTCCAGTCCATACCCCTCAAGCTTCCTCCAGTTGGGCCAGCTTACCAATGCTAAGCTCACGCCCGGCCGACACAACATATATAAAGAGTCAAAGGCCTCTTCAACACTTCAACCATCCGCTTATAGCGCCTACTTAACTATTGGGTATAATTATATACTCAATAGTTAAGCCGTATGAGTGTGTTGCATACCCGTAGCCGCTCTCTTATTATAAGCACTCTGCCCACGGCCCGAACCTCCCTGCCGGGAAAGCGAAGCCATCATTTCTTGCCGCAATTGCAGCATTTGTGCTTGGCGCTCTGCCTGTTTGCGTGCGGCGTACGCTTCGTGCGCCATGTCTAATGCAGTTTTCATGTCAAAAGTTATGGTTAATCTGTAAATGTTTACAATGATACACCCTTTTTTGTTTTTACAACAATTTTTTTCACACTTTTTATAAATAAAGTTTAAATTAGCTTCTTATTAAACGTATATTGCTGTTAAATAGATAATTACCATAACAGTGCTTTAGACACAGAGCAAAGAATTATTGCCCAAATGCTAACCTGACCACTGTGTCATTTCCCATATTAGCTTCCCTTCCTCGCAAACTGCTTTCAAACCGTAGCTAGTGCTACTACCAGCACAACGCACCCTTTGCTTATCGCCCTCGTCTGCTCCCAAATGCTACCTCATGCGGCAACCCCGCCTGCATTGCAGGGCTTCCCTGTCACAGTCTCGTCGGTCAGAGTCCCCCTCTAGCCCTTTGGGTAAATCATAGGCCGTCCAGTCATCTGGCACAAGCTCTGTTACTATATATAGCAAAAAGGACCGCATTCAACAGTCCTGAAGTACCAAGGCTATGCTTAGGATGCTCTTCAGCATAATATTGATAATTCCGAAAGAAGAGGTTACAATAAAAACACTAATGCTACCCACCCACTGTATACTCTTGTCTGCTCCTTGCCCTTAAAAATGTGTACCCAACACTGGCTCCCTAGTAGGACGACCGTTCCGTATGCTACCAGCGGTTAATCACCCCACACCTCTCCATTAGCGTGAGTAATGCGGCCAGTGCAAGAACAATAGCTGCCTTAGGTAGGAATTCATGCACCCAAAAGTTGCCGTTGCTTTTTCGTTTCATCAATGCAAGCTACAAAGAGCCCCGACCTGACTTCATATACCCACACTTTATAAGCACACAATCAATCCTTACATCTTACGCCTTAGGATACCAGGAGCAAAGTTGCTTCCTTATGCATCCAGCCTCCTCAACAACTGCACAAACAGCCCAACACTTCTAACTTTCTCAGATGGCCAGTTTTGTTTCAAAAAATTATTTGAATGCCGCACGCACACCTCCTCACGTTGGCTACTAGCATTTAGACAATGGCTAGGCAACAGTTTTTCAAAAGAGCACCAACTAATTACAAGTACATGCTCAATCTCTCTTCCCCGTTTCAGTTAGTACCTGCCAAATCTTTAGACTCAGAACAGCCAGAAACGAAAGACAAAATTTATCGCGCCCCCTTGCAGGGATAGAAATCCTCTCTACCTTTGCACCCCCAATCAGAAAGAAGCTTCAATCGGAAGAAAAATCTGAAAAGGAATGAACGAAAGAGTTGGCACCAAGGTTTACCCCTAGCTCAGCTACAGCAGTTGATTTTTCAAACGGAATTAAAAATTCTTTTGAAAAATAAAAAGTTGAGAAACTTGTCAAATCAAAAAGTCTTCTTACCTTTGCACTCCCAATTGAAAACAGCGCTTCAAACGGAAGCAAAAAAGTAGAAAGGAGGTGAACGAAATGCTTGCTTATAGATGTTATTAGCTCGGTCCGGCAGGGCAGAATGAACAACAGAAGAAGCTAGCCGCATACCATACTGATACAACTACGGAAGTATTGGCACTGTTGACCCAACTGGGGTTGGCACACGTTCTTTGAATGTTTGGAAAAGACAAATTGGTAAGACCTGTTTTTAGCAGGTTGACAACCGAGCGTAACATAGAAGATGAACTCGTTATATACGAGTCGGATTCGCACTCGACATCAGCCCGTGTTCGCACGGGTGTAGGAATATTTTACAATGGAGAGTTTGATCTTGGCTCAGGATGAACGCTAGCGGCAGGCCTAATACATGCAAGTCGAACGGTTCTTAGCAATAAGAATAGTGGCGCACGGGTGCGTAACGCGTAACCAACCTACCCAGTTCTGGGGGATAGCCCGCCGAAAGGCGGATTAATACCGCATAAGACCATAGAGTGGCATCACTTCGTGGTTAAAGATTTATTGGAATTGGAT
>NZ_FOXS01000013.1 GCF_900115775.1 Hymenobacter arizonensis
CATGCCGTAGAAGGTGTCGCTGGCGGGGTCGGCAACGGGCAAGCCGTCGAGCAGCAGGGAGTAGTAGTGCAGGCCCCGGCTCAGCGTGTCGGTGGTCACGGTCCAGGTGCCGCTGCTGTCCTTCACCAGGTCGTACTTGCGCACCAGGTCCAGCTGCACCTGCTGCACGCCGGGGGCTTTGAGGTGAAACACGGCCCGGTTGTCGGGCAGTATCTGGGGGTATTTAGCATTGCGCACGTTGGTGCTGGCCCGGGCGCCTAGCACGGTATAGGTGGGCAGCGCCGCCGCATCCACGGGCTTAAACAGCTGCTGCGCGAACAGGTACAGCCCGTTTTTCCAGACCTTGAAGTCGTGCCCACCCGCTTCGAGGTAGTACACGTGCGGCACGTTGTGCTCGTAGAGGTAGTCGTGCGTGCGCTGGCTGATGGGCAGCAGGCCGTCGGCGTCGCCGCACGAAAGCCAGAGCAGCTTCAGGAGCTTTTTGGCTTTGGCGGGGTCGGGCACCAGCTGCTCGGGCAGCCTGGTGTTCGGGGCCGACGAGAAGCCCCCTACCCAGGCAAATTTATCGAGGTTGCCCAGCCCGAAGTTCAGCGACTGCCCCCCGCCCATCGACAGGCCGGCCAGGGCCCGGTTCTCGCGGTTGGTGAGGGCCGGATAGTGCTTCTCGACGTAGGGAATGAGGTCGGTGAGCAGGTCTTTCTCGAAGTTGGCAAAAGCAGCCACCTTGTCGGGCCCGTAGATATTGCCCACGGCGCGGTCGTCTTGCATGGCCCGGCCGTTGGGCATCACCACCAGCATGGGCTGGAGCTGGCCGGCCGCGTAGAGGTTATCCAGAATCACCTGCGGGCGCCCGCCCTTGAGCCATTCCTTTTCGTCGCCGCCGATGCCGTGCAGCAAATACAGCACCGGGTACTTCTTCTTTTTGGAATAGCCCGGCGGCGTGTACACCAGCGCCTTGCGCACCGTGCCCACCGTTTTCGAGGTATAGCTGATGCTGTCCAGGCGACCGGTGGCGCTGCCCGCAACGGGCTGGTCGAAGCCCTGGGGTGCTTCCATCGCTGTTTTTTGGGCAGAAGCGATATTAGCGCTGAGCAAGGCAATACCCAGGATAATGGAGAATACAGTTCTCATGGCTTGTGAAAAAGTGGTGCCCAGAGCGGCTGGACGCTCATGTGGGTTGCGTACCCAAAACAAAAGCGGCTCACTGCCTTGGAGAAAGCAGTGAGCCAGTCTTGTTTTGAAGCTGCTGGAAATCAATAGCCGGGGTTTTGGGGCACCTTCCAGGATTGTGCGTCGTTGAGGGAAATGGGCAACAGCGGCGTAGGGTTCACCGAGGTTTCGGTAGCCACGTGCGACAGGGCCCGCGCCCGGACGTCGGCGGGCAGGGTGCCCATGTAGCGGCCCGTGCGAATCAGGTCCCAGAGGCGAAGCGACTCCTGTCCGAACTCGACCCGGCGCTCGTGCCAGATGGCGTCGAGCAGGGCCTGGCCCGACAAGCCGGTGGCCAGGTCCGGCAACGTTCCGGCAGGGGTGTTGGCCGGTGCGTAGGCCAGCGAGCCCAGCGTGGTGCCGGGCGGCCGGGTGGAGTTGCGGGCCCGCTGCCGTACCTGGTTTACGAGCGCCACTGCTTCGGTGCCCCGGTTGAGCCGTGCCGCAGCTTCGGCTTTCATCAACAGAATGTCGGCGTAGCGCATTTTGCGGATGTTCTGCGGGCCCGATTCTGGGGCGTTGGGGGCGATAATGGCCGCCTTGCGGTTGAAGTAGCCCGTGGCATTCTGCGTGAGGTCGACGGGGTTGAGGATGCCCAGCACGATGTCGTTGTTCTTGATGACGGTGACTTCGAGGCGCGGGTCGTTGGGCTCAAACTCATCGACCAGGTTCTGCGTGGGGTTATTGAACCCGTAGCCAAACGTCCGGCGGTTGTTCTGAAAAATATTGCTGGTCGTGCCCACCGAGATGGGGCCGTAGCCGTCGTTGGAAGTGGCAAATTGAATCTCGAACAGCGACTCGCTGCTGTTCTCGCCAATTTCCTGGTGAATGGCCGCATAGTTGGCCAGCAGGCTGTACTGGTTCGAGTTGATGACAGTGCTTGTGATGTCGTACACTTCCTGCCAGGTGTGGTTGTTGCCATTCACGGTGCCCAACTGGTACATAATGACGCGGGCCAGGTAGCCGTTGGCGGCGCCCTTGGTGGCCCGGCCGTTATCGGCGGCGGGGTAGCCGCTTTTTTCGGGCAGCAGGTCGGCGGCAGCCTTCAGGTCTTTCTCAATGAAAGCGTAGGTCTGGGCAATGGTAGCTCGGGTCACGTTGGGTGCCTCGGTGGGCGTCACGCTTTTCTCGAACAAAGGCACGCCCCCGAAGCCCTTCACCAGGTTAAAGTAGAAATAGGCCCGCAGGAACAGGGCTTCGCCCTTCAGGCGCGCTTTCAGGGCCCCGTCGATGGTGCCCGAGTCGATGTTGTTAATTACCGTATTGGCCCGCGCAATGCCCGTAAAGCTGTGCACCCACAGCGTGGTCACGGGCGGGTTTGAAGGCGGAATGTTCCAGCTTTTGAGCTCAATCAGGGACAGGAAGTCGCTGGGCCCGCCGCCCCCCTTTTCGGAATCATCGCTCATCAGGTCGCCAAACATCCATTCGTAGGTCTGGGCCACGTACTGGCCGGTGGGGTCGCCCCACTTGGGGCCCTGGTCCCAGGCGGCCACGTCGTACACGGCGTTGATGGCCTGCACGGCATTGGTCGGGTCTTTGAAAAGGTTTTCCTGGGTCGTGGTGCCCAGGGGCTCCTTGTCCAGAAAGTCGGTGCAGCCCGGAGCCAGGGCGGTGGTTAGCAGCAGGCCGAGCATTACGGCGGCGCGGGTGGGTTTCATATAAGTTAGGTAGGACATAATTGATTAGAACTGCAGGTTGAAGCCCAGGCGGTAGGTGCGCGCCTGCGGGTAGTTGCCGTAGTCCACGCCGTAGGCCAGGGGGCTGTTGTAGAAAGCTGCGGTCGATATTTCGGGGTCGTAGCCCGTGTATTTGGTGAGCGTGAACACGTTATCGACCGAGACAAACACCCGGGCGCCGGTCAGCTTGGCCTTGCCCAGCAAACTCTGGGACAGCGTGTAGCCCAGCTCCATGTTGCGGGCGCGCAGGTAGCTGGCATCTTCCACGTAGCGGCTGCTGATGCGGTCGTTGCCGTTGGCGTCGGTTGAGGTTACGCGGGGCTGGTTGCTGTTGGGGTTGCTGGGCGTCCAGCGGTCCATGCGGCTCGCGTAGAAGTTGCTCCACACGCCCACGAAGTCGGCCGACTTATTCAGGTTGAAGGCCGCGCCATTCAGGGCTTCGGCGCCCTGCACCCCGTAGAGCAACACCTTGAAGTCGAAGCCTGAGTAGCTCAGGTTAAGCGAGGCACCGTAGCTAAAGTCGGGGGTGCCGCTGCCGAGGTAGGTATTGTCGGCGGCCGTGATTACACCGTCGCCGTTGGTGTCCTGGTACCGCACATCACCGGGCTGCGCATTAGGCTGCACCTTCGTCCCGTCGGCGTTGGTGTAGGTGTCAATCTCGCCCTGGTTCCGAAAGATGCCCTGGGCCTGCAGGCCGTAGAAAAAGGCTATTTCGCGGCCCACATCGGTGAGGGTGGTGTTGCCGATTTGGGTGAGCACGTTGCCGCTGGCAATGGGGTTGCCGCCGCCCAGGCTGGTCACCACGTTGTTGATTTTGGTGAAGTTGACGCCTACGTTGTACTGCAGCTTGCCCACCTCGTTGCGGTAGTTCAGGGCCAACTCCAGGCCGCGGTTGCGCAGGGCGCCCACGTTGGCGCTGGCGGGGGCCTGGCCCACATAGTCGGGCACCGGCAGCAGGGCAATCATATCCTGGGTGCGGCGCTCAAAATAGTCGGCCGTCAACGACAGGTGGTTGTTGAACAACTCGGCATCCAGGCCCACGTCGGTAGTGACGGCCGTTTCCCACTTCAGGTCGGGGTTGTTAATCTGGCTGATGGCCAGGCCGGGGGCGGGCACGCCGTTGAAGGAATAAGTCTGGTTGTTGCTGGCCACCGAGGCATAGCCATAGTTGGGGGCCGCGTTCTGGTTGCCCACCTGGCCGTAGCTAGCCCGCAGCTTCAGCACCGACAGGTAGCTCACGTCCTTGAGGAAGTTCTCGTTGGAGATGTTCCAGGCCGCACCCACCGACGGGAAGTACCCCTTGCGCACGGGTCCCAAAAACTTCGAGGTCTGGTCCAGGCGCAGGGTGCCCGTCACGAGGTAACGGTCGCGGAAATTATAGTTGGCGCGGCCGAAGTAGGAGAGCAAGCTGCCGTCGTACTGGCTGCTGCGCACCACGTTTGAGGTGCTGCGCGAGGCCGAAGCGTATTGCAGCGAGGCATCGGCCGGCACATTGAAGGCCGTGATGGAGATGCCGTTGCCGTAGCCGCGCTGGGCTTCCTGGCCGAGGGTGGCCGAAAAGGAGCTGTTGTCGGCAAAGGTCTTAGTGTAGTTGGCGTAATTCGACCACACCCACGAGATGTTCTCGTTGCGCGTCTCGATGAGCGCGCTCTGGGCCCGCTGGTCTACCGGGCCGATGTAGTACTGCGGCTGGTATACTTTGGGGTGGTTGTTGAAGTAGTTGATGCCAAACGTGGAGCGGAACGACAGGCCTTTGATCAGCTCAATATCCAGGTAGCTGCTGCTGAATAGGTTGTTGTTTTGCGTCTTATTGTACTTCTGCTCGTCAAGGTAGCGCGGCACGTTCAGCGCATTGCGCGTGATAACGTCTTCGTTGTAAGTGCCGTTGGGGCCGAACGGGTTGAGAATCGGGTTGGTTTGCAGGGCGTACTGCAACACCAGGTAGGGCTGCGCTCCTCCCTGGCCATCGCCGCTGCCCGTCTGGTTGTTGTTGGTAAACGTAGCCGCCACGCCTGCCTTGATGCGCTTGGTGAGCACGATGTCGTCATTCACCCGAATCACGAACTTCTTAAAGCCCGAATTCTTGATGATGCCGTCCTGCTGAAAGTAGCTGCCGCTCACCAAGTAGCGATTCTGCTCGGTGCCGCCCGAAGCCGACAGGCTGTAGTTGGTAATGAGGCCCTTCTGCGTGACCAAATCCTGGTAATCAACGCCCTCGGCGTTGGTTGCAATGGCGTTTTGCAGCTGCGGGGCGAAGTCGGGCAGCGCCCTCCCGGCGTTGGTGTAAGCCTCCGTCACAAGCGTCGCGTACTGGGCGGCGGTGGTAAGGGGCAGCGTGCGCCGAATCTGCTGGAAGCCCGTGTAGCCCGACAGGTTGAACTGCGTGGCGCCGGCCTTGCCGTGCTTGGTGGTGATGAGCACCACACCGTTGGCCCCGCGCGAGCCGTAGATGGCCGTCGCGGAAGCATCTTTCAAAATTTCCGTCGATTCGATGTCGGCGGGCAGCAAAAAGCCAATGTCGCTGGTCTGGATGCCGTCCACCACGTACAGCGGGTCGCTGTTGTTGATGGTGCCCACGCCGCGCACCCGGATGCGGGTGCCCGAGCCGGGCTGCCCGCTGTTGGAGGTCACCTCCACGCCGGCCACGCGGCCTTGCAGCGCCTGCACGGGGTCCGAAGTAGCTACCTGCGTCAGCTGGGCGCCGCTTACGGAAGCCACCGAACCCGTCAGGTCGCTTTTGCGCGCCGTGCCGTAGCCAATCACCACCACCTCGTTCAGGGCCTGCTTGTCTTCGGTCAGCGTTACGCGTAGGTCGCTGGTGGCCCCGGTCACGGGCACTTCCTGGCGCGCGTAGCCCACAAAGCTGAAGACCAGCACGCTGTTTTCGGGGGCCTGCAGCGTGAAGCTGCCATCCAGACTGGTGCCGGTGCCGGTAGAAGTGCCCTTCACTACCACGGTCACGCCCGGCATACCTTCCCCTCTGGCATCCACCACCCGCCCGGAAACCGTGACGTCCTGTCTACCGGAATCGATTGTGGAAAGGGACTCAGAAGGTGCGCGCAGCACCACGCGCTTATTATCTACTTCGTACTGGATTTTGAGCGGCGACAATACCTCGTCCAGCACCGCAAGCAAAGAGGCGTCCTGGGCATTGATGGTCACCTTGCGGTCGGCCCCCACCAGCTGTTGGCTGTAAACGAATCGGATGTTGGCCTGCTTCGCAATTTGGCTGAGCGTCTCCTTAATCGTTTTCGCCTCTACCCGTAAGGTGATTTTTTGCTCAAGCACGCCTTGCGACATTACCAGTCGCGCGGCATTCGCGTTTGTCGCATCGAAATGCGCGCTTGCCGCTGCCGGCAAACTCACCATTGCTGTTTGCAGCATTAGAACTTTCACCCTGGACCAGAAAGGCGGCGGGAATTGTACTGTTTTTCTCATGGGTTAAGTAGAGTAGTTTGTGGGAATCTGAGAAAGGGAAAAAGCGGTCAGGCTTTCTGCAATCGATTGTGTGGGGGTTGCCTCTTTATTGTTGATGCGGTTGCCGCACAATGTTCTGTTAATAAGTGAATTGTCTCAGCTATTCGCCGATTTGACTCTGGCAGCCAGTGCTGTGAATGAGGATGCTGGCGTCGGCAAGGCTGTAGTAGGCACCCAACGACTTGCACAGCAAGCCCAGCTTTTCAAATAGGGGCTCGTCGTAGAAGGTGATGCTGACCGTGCACTTGGCCAGCTTGGCTTTGTCGTACACGATGTCTACTCCGTAAGCTTTTTCCAGCGCGGTTAGCACTTCAACCACGGGCCGGTCTTCAAACTCCAAGGCCTGCGGCGCCAGCATCACCGGGCGGTCCACCAGCTCCTTTTTCAAGCGCTGCCGGGCCGCGGAGTACACCACTTGCTGGTTGGGCAGCAGCACCACCCCGGTGGTAGCCGGGTGCGTGGGCGAGGCGTCGAGCTGCGCGCCTTCGCGTGCCTGCACGGCCACTTTTCCTTCCCGCACCGCCACCGAAGCGTCTTTGCTGCCGGCGTAGGCTTTCACCCGGAAGCTGGTGCCGAGCACAGTCGTCACGACTTGCTTGGTGAACACCAGGAACGGGCGCTGGGGGTTTTTGCTTACCTGAAAGTAGGCCTCGCCGTCCAGGTGCACTTCTCGCCGGGGGCCCGCAAAGGCCGTGGTGTAGCGCAGGCTACTGCCCGGGTGCAGGCTGATGCGGCTGCTGTCGGGCAGGCGGAAAGTCTGCACCTGTTGGGTCGGGTTGCTGCGGCGCGTCCAGCCCCCATCCGTGGTGGCAACCGTGTTTTGCCGGGAGGGCGCCCGGAACCGGCCGGTGCCAAGCACCAGCCATCCGATGCCGAAGGCGAGCAGGGCCAGTACCGCCGCCCAGCGATACGGCGCCGCTGGCCACATGGCCACCACCCGAGGCTCGGGTTCGGCCGCGCGACGGCTCATGAGCCGCGCCCAGATGGCTTGCTCCACTTCTTCCTTGTCGTAGCTGCGCAGGAGGGGGCCTTCCGCTTGTTCCAGCCGGTCGTACCAGCGTTCGACTACCGCTTGCTCCTCGGGCGTGCACCGGCCGTTGAGGTAGCGTTGCAGCAGTTTGTGAAATTCGGGTTCCGTCACGGGGCAGGGAGTTGGGCTGGCTGGATACCAGGAAGTCACCCAAGTCGCCGTTTACCCTCAACCAAACCGAATTTATTTTTTTTCGCGCCGCATGCTTCAGCATTTCGCGACATCAAGTAGCTTATTATCTGATGCTTGTCTATCTAATAAAAAATAACAAAGGCCAGGCCGTCAGCAGAAAATTGCGCAGATAGGAACGCATGAGCTTGAGCGATTTCCGAAGGTGATACTCCACCGTTTTCTCTGACAGGTTCACGCGCACCGAGATTTGGGGAATGGTGTACTGCTCCAACCGGCTCAGCCGAAAGACTTCCTGGGTCTTTCCGGACAGGTTCTGCATGCCCGCGGCAAGCGCCTCGTTCAGCTCATTGAGCGCCACCGTGGCCTCGGTGCCGGCGTCAACATCGCTCAGGTTGAGGCGGCAGAAAAGCTCGTAGCTCGTCCGGACTTTCTCGGATTTGATGTAGTTGATGATGCGGTAGCGAATAGCCGAGAACAAGTAGGGACTCAGCTGCAGAATTTGGGCGCTGCTGCGTTTGTTCCAAAGGTTTTCAAACAAGTCCTGGACCAGTTCTTCGGCCGCTTCTTTGCTTTTCAACTTTCCGTACGCCACGGTAAAAAGTTGGTAGCTATAACGTTTATATATTTCTGCAAAAGCTCTTTCATCGCTCGCCTGCACTGCCTCCAGAAGGGCAGCATCCGGCCAGGAAGAATAGTTTGGTAGAGCAGCAGATTTCACACAAATTAAATTTTAAGAGAAGCTACGAGTAACAGCAAATAGACAGTTGAATGTCAAATTAGTTCTAACCTTTCAGTCACTCCACTCACCTCGCTTTTGGTGCTATTGCCGCGTATGAAACAAGTAGAATCAATTAGTAATGATTGATTTTGCTTGAATCACAGCATGGCTGTTTGTCATCGTTTCAACTACTGGCTGAGTAGAACACCTGGCCGTGGTCAGAAGGTTGGTCTTATCGAATCTGTTTACTCCTACTTGCTTAACATTGCCCTTAGGCAGTCTGCTTGCGCAGCGACGACGCCCGCACCACCAGCTGCGGCTGCAGCACCACCTGGCGCTGCGAAAACGACATTCCCTCGGCCGCCAGCAGCTCGGTAAATAGTCGGAACGCGGCTTGGCCCATCTCCTCGGTGCGCTGGTCGACGGAGGTAATCATGGGCTCGGCCACCAGCGTCAGGGCCTCGTTGCTGAAGCCGGCCAGGGCCACGTCCTGCGGCACGCGGATGCCGCGGCTTTTCAGCAGTTGCAGCGCCCCCAATACGGCGGGGTCGCCGGGTGCAAACACGGCGTCGGGCGGCGAAGGCAGCTTCAGGAGCTCGGCCATGCAGGCGGCGCCGCCCTCCAGGGTCATGTCGCAGTCTGTCATCAGGTCGTCATCCGGAGCAATGCCGTAGCTCTGCAGGGCGTCGAGGTAGCCTTGGCGGCGGTTCTTGTAGATGTTCAGGTGCTGCAGGCCGGCAAAGTGGGCCACGCGGCGGCAGCCCTGCTCCAATAGGTGGCGCGTGGCCTGGTAGGCGCCTTCGCGGTCGTTGAGCAGCACGGCGTTCACGTTGTTGCCCTCCAGAATGCGGTCGAAGAAAACCAGCGGCACGCCGTACTTGCGCACCTTCTCGAAGTGCCGAAAATCCAGGGTGGTGTGCGACACCGATACTAAAATGCCGGCCACTTGCGCACTGAGCAGGGTTTCGAGGTTTTTGCGCTCTTGCACCACGTCTTCGCTCGACTGGCAGATAATGACGCTGAAGCCCGCCTTGCTGGCCGCCGTTTCGATGCCGTGCACCGCCGAGGCAAAAAAGCGCCCCTCGATGTAGGGCACAATCACGCCCAGCAGCTTGCTCTTGCCCTTGCGCAGGGCCGCCGCCAGGTGGTTGGGCTGGTAGTTCAGCTTCTTGGCCAGCTTGAGCACCGCCTGCTTGGTGGCCGGACCGATGCTGTGGTGGTCGCTCAACGCCCGCGAAATCGTGGTCATCGACACGCCCAACTCCCGGGCCAAATCGGCCATGGAAACAGGAGTAGTGACGTCGCTTAATTCTTTCCTTGGGGTACGACGAGAAGCCATTTTACGGAAGCCAGTGAATAGGGGGAGGACCAACTTGCATTAAGTGGCTTTGGGCCACGGCAGCTAAAATTTCGTGTCAGCCGACTGCGAACGTGCAGCGTTTGTTCGGCTCTGTAATTCTCCGCTTAAGCCCCTAGGCCCTCAGCATCGAGCGGCCTTGGCCAAGCAAGAATCAAGTGAGGGCAGCAGGTTGGTTCGCCCACTTATTTAAATGGATAAGCTGAACAGCTCGCCCTTGCCCTTCAGCGAGGAGCCGCGAATCACCAGCTCGCCGGTGATGACGAAGGTGCGGGGCTGGAAATCTTCCTTCTGGCGGACTTGCTCCAAGAACAGTCGCGCGGCTTGCTGACCAATGCGGTAGGGGTGGAGGTTGACGGTGGTGAGGCCGGGCTCTATCATGGAAGCCATGAACTCGTCGCCGAAGCCGACCACGGCAATGTCGTCGGGCACGCGCAGGCCGCGTTTTTTGAGGGCCACCAGCAGGTCGAAGGCGTTGGTGTAGTTGATGGCGAAGATGGCATCGGGCGGCTCGGGCAGGGCCAGCCACTTGTCGAGCGCCGCCACGGCTTCCTCGGTGCGGAACTCAATGTGAACCTCGTATTCGGGGCGCAGCGGCAGATTATACCGCTTTAGCGCGTGTTGGTAGCCCGCCAATCGATTGCGGGAAATAAGCAAGGATTCCGGACCGGCGAGGATGGCAATGCGGCGGGCGCCTTGCTGAATCAGGTGCTCGGTGACGTTGAACGCGCCATTCCAGTCGTCCAGAATCACTTTGGCGCTGTCCACTTCATTGCTCACGCGGTCGAAATGCACCACGGGCACGCCCCGGCAGGCGGCGGGCTTAACGTGGTCGAAGTTCTCGGTTTCGCGGGAGTGGCAGATGAGCAGGCCGTCGACGCGGCTGGCCACCAGGGCCTGCACGTTGCTCACCTCCGTTTCGTACGATTCCTTTGATTGACAAATCATTACCCGGTAGCCCGCCTCGGAAGCCACCGACTGAATGCCGCTCACGACGGTGGCAAAAAAAGGCCGCTCAATGTCTGGGATGATAACGCCCAGCGTGTGCGTCTCGCGGCTTTTTAGGCTTTGGGCCAGCAGGTTGGGGTGGTAGTCCATTTGGCGGGCTACGTCCAGGATGGCCTGGCGCGTCACGGGGCTGATGTCGGTGTGCCCGTTCAGCGCCCGCGATACCGTGGACGAGGCCACGCCCACGGCCTTGGCCACGTCGCCGATGGTGGTTTGGCTGCGTCGGCGCTCGGTGAGTTGGCCGGCGGGCTTTTCTTCCGTGAAGTGGTAGTCGCAGGTTTTGCAAAGAAAGCGTTGGCGGCCCCGCACGAAGCCCGCCTTTAGAACCGAGCTACTCAGCTTGCATTTAACGCAGGTTATCATCTTGGTTTGTACTTTTTGTGGAAAAAGGCCTTGCTCGATACCGGTTGCTGCCTCCGCTTTGTCTAGTTGTTCAAAGGTAATGCACAAATTTTTTTTTAGGGCATCGCATAACAAAGATATCTATCGGGAACGATTCCGGAAACGTTACCGATAGTTTTTATGCGAAAACAAGTTGTTAAGGGTGTTTTTTGGGTGTTGACATTACGGTAACAAGGTGTACTTTCGGTACGAAGTCCAGCAAATGCGTTTCCGGAAGCTTTTCGGGTATACTACGCAACCAGGGGGCTACTGGTATAGATAAATTGTATTCTGCCGAAGAGTCTTATGCTACACACCATGCGTTGGTTCGGTCCGCACGACCCCGTTTCGCTTTTCGACATCCGGCAGGCCGGGTGCACGGGAGTGGTTACGGCCCTGCACCAGCTGCCCGTGGGCGCAGTGTGGCCCGTGAGCGAAATCCAGGCCCGCCAGCAGCTCATCGAAGCCGACAACGCCACGCACACCCCCCTGCACTGGGCGGTGGTGGAAAGCCTGCCGGTGCACGAAGACATCAAAAAAGGCCGGCCCTCGCGCGAGCTGTATATAGCCAACTACAAAGAGTCGCTGCGCAACCTGGCGGCCTGCGGCATCCGCACGGTGTGCTACAACTTCATGCCGGTGCTGGACTGGTCGCGCACCAACCTGCACTACGAAATGCCCGACGGCTCGCTGGCCCTGCGCTTTGTGTGGCAGGACTTCGCGCTGTTCGACCTCTGCATTCTGAAGCGCCCCGGCGCCGCAAACGATTACGAAGTGTCGGTAGCGGCAGCCGCCCACGAGCAGTTCGCCGCCATGAGCGCCGTGGAAGTGGCCGCGCTCACCAACACGGTGCTCCTGGGTTTGCCCGGCTCCGAAGAAGCATTTGAGCTAGCCGGCTTTCAGACCTTGCTGAATGAATACGCGGCCATCGACGCTGCGGCCCTGCGCGAGAACCTACACTACTTCATTAGCGAAGTGGCGCCCGTGGCCGAAGAGCTAGGCATCGGCCTCTGCATTCACCCCGACGACCCGCCTTACCCGCTGCTGGGCCTGCCCCGCGTGGTAAGCACCGAAGCCGACATTGCCCAACTGATGGCCGCCTGCGACGTGCCGGCCAACGGCCTCACGTTCTGCACGGGCTCGTTGGGTGTACGGGCCGATAACGACTTGGCGGCCATTGCCCGCCGGTTTGGGCCGCGCATTCATTTCGTGCACCTGCGCGCCACCAAGCGCGAGGACAACCCGCGCAATTTCCACGAAGCCGACCACCTCGAAGGCGACGTGGACATGTACGCCGTGGTGCGCGAGCTGGTGCTAGAAGAGCAGCGCCGCGCCGAGTTCGGCGGCCACGCCCTGCCCATGCGCCCCGACCACGGGCACCAGATGCTCGACGACCTCAAGAAGAAAACCTACCCCGGCTACTCAGCCATCGGCCGCCTGCGCGGGCTGGCTGAGCTGCGCGGCCTGGAATACGGCATCCGGCGCGGGCTGGCCGCGGAAGCCCCGCCACCCAGGCGCCACGCCGAAGCCCCGCAATACTCTTAATACTCTCCGCCTCCCAAATCCCACCCATGTTGCTCCGGTCTCTTTTGCTATTGTTGGTATTTGTCGCCGCCGCGCCCCGCACCCGGGCCGACGACGGCTATCGGCTGTGGCTGAAGTACGACCTGATATCGGACGTGGCCCAGCGCAACGCCTACCGGCAGGCGACCCAATACATTGCCGCCGATGGCAGCTCCGCGGTGCTGAAAACGGCCGCTGCTGAGTTGCAGCGCGGCTTGCAGGGCCTGTTGGGGCAGCCGGTGCCGGTGGTGGCCAAGGCGGAGGCCGGCAGTACCAAGCGCGGCATTCTGCTTTTGGTAAGCCCGACTGCAAACGTTCCCGGTAGTTCCGACGCCAGCCGCGACGGCTACCGCATTCTCACTCAGGGCCGCAATCTGGTGGTGACCGGTAGGAGCGAGGCCGGCGTGCTCTACGGCGTGTTTGCCCTGCTGCGGCAGCTGCAAACGCGGCAGCCCGTGGCTAACCTGGCCACGGCCAGCAGCCCGCGCATTCAATACCGCATGCTGAATCACTGGGACAACCCCAACGGCACCGTGGAGCGCGGCTACGCCGGTTCCTCCATCTGGAAATGGTACGAGCTGCCCGAGAACCTTGACCCGCGCTACACCGACTACGCCCGAGCCAACGCTTCCATTGGCATCAATGGCGTGGCCATTAACAACGTGAATGCCAGCGCCCGCTACCTCACGCCGGAATATTTGCAGAAGGTGAAAGCGCTGGCGGGCGTGTTTCGTCCCTACGGCATCCGGGTGTATTTGTCGGTGTTTTGGGCGGCGCCCAAAGTTATTGGCGGCCTGAAAACCTCCGACCCGCTCGACCCGCAGGTGAAGCAGTGGTGGGCGGCCCGCACCGCCGAGATTTATAAGACCATTCCCGACTTCGGCGGCTTTCTGGTGAAGGCCAACTCCGAAGGCGAGCCCGGCCCGCAGGACTACGGCCGCAACCACGCCGACGGCGCCAACATGCTGGCCGAGGCCCTGGGCACTCACGACGGCATTGTGATGTGGCGCGCCTTCGTGTACAAGGCCAACAGCAACGGCGACCGGTTCCGGGAAGCCTACGAGGAGTTCAAGCCGCTCGATGGCAAGTTCTCGCCCAAGGTGCTGGTGCAGGTGAAGAACGGCCCGATTGACTTCCAGGCCCGCGAGCCCTTCCACCCGCTGTTTGGGGCTATGCCTAAAACGCCGCTGGTGCTCGAAGTGCAGATTACGCAGGAGTACCTGGGCTTTGCCACGCACTTGGTGTACCTGGCGCCCATGTTCAAAGAGTGCCTCGATTCGGATACTCAAACCAAGGGAGCCGGCTCGACGGTGGCCAAGGTGGTGGACGGCACCGTCGACCAGCACCGCGTCAGCGGCATTGCCGGCGTGGCCAACATCGGCTCCGACCGCAACTGGACCGGCCACCCCATGGGCCAGGCCAACTGGTACGCCTTCGGCCGCCTGGCCTGGGACCACAGCCTGACTTCGGCTGGCATCGCCACGGAGTGGGCCAAAATGACCCTGACTAACCAGCCCGCGGCCGTGGCCACCATTGTGGACGTGATGACGAAGTCACGCGACATCTACGTGCGCTACACCACGCCGCTGGGCCTGCACCACATCATGGGCGAAAGCATTCACTACGGCCCCCAGCCCTGGCTGGCCAAAGCCGGCCGGCCCGACTGGACGTCGGTGTACTACCACAAAGCCGACTCCATGGGCCTGGGTTTCAACCGCACGGCCACCGGCAGCAACGCTCTGGCCCTGTACTCGCCGGGCGTGCAGGCGCAGTGGGGCGACCCCAAAACCTGCCCGCCCAACTACCTGCTCTGGTTCCACCACGTGGGCTGGCAGCAGCCGCTGCCCACCGGCCGCACCCTCTGGCACGAGCTGGTGACCCGCTACTACACCGGCGCCGACTCCGTGACGTGGATGCAGCAGCGCTGGGCCAGCGTGAAGCCCGCCGTGGACCCTGCCCTTTTCAACGATGTGACGGCCCGCCTCAAGATTCAGCGGCAGGAAGCCCTGTGGTGGCGCGATGCCTGCGTGCTCTACTTCCAGACCTACGCCCGCCAGCCCATTCCGGCGCCCTTCACGCCGCCCACCCGCACCCTGGCCGAAGTCAAAAGCCTGGTCGACCTCTATCAACTGAAATAATTTTTCGCTGCAACTATCCCCGATATGGAACACCAATCATACTCTAACGGCGCTGCAGTCGCCGAACATCCGCAGCCGGCTAACGTCTTCTCGCTCGAAGGCAAGCTGGCCCTAGTTACGGGCGGCGGCACGGGCATCGGCCTCGAAATTGCCCGCTGCATGACGGCGGCCGGCGCCACGGTGGTTATCACTGGCCGCCGCGAAGAAGTGCTCCGCGATGCCGTGGAAGGCATGGGCGAGTCCGCCCAATACATCGTCAACGACATTACGGATTTGGCCTCCATCGACGGCTTGGTAGCGCAGATTGAAGCCACCTACGGCCCTCTGGATATTCTGGTGAACAACGCCGGCATCAACCTCAAAAAGCCCGCTCTGGAGGTGACCGATGAAGAGTTCAGCCGCATTCTGCATACCAACCTGCACTCGGTATTTGCCCTGACGCGGGCTTGCGCGGCACGCATGGTGGCCCGCCGCAAGGGCACCATCCTCATGATTTCTTCGATGGCCGCCTACTACGGCATCGACCGCGTGGTGGCCTACGCGGCCTCCAAGTCGGCGGTGGAGGGCATGGTGAAGGTGCTGGCCTCGGAGTTCTCCTGCCACAACGTGCGCGTGAACGCCATTGCCCCCGGCTTCATCGAAACCGAGATGAGCCGCAAGGCCATGAACTCCGACCCCGACCGCCGCGACCGCGCCATGCGCCGCACGCCCATGGGCGCATTCGGCAAGCCTTCCGACATCGGCCACGCGGCCGTGTTCCTGGCCTCGGAGGGCGCGCGCTACATCACCGGCGTCTCGCTTCCCGTCGACGGCGGCAATTCCATAGGCTTTTAACCTTTTTACTATCCACCACAAAATCCCACACCTCATGCACACAGCATTACAGAAGAGGGCCTTAAGCCTGAGTTTGCCGCTATTAGTGGCTACAGGACTGCCCATAGCTAGTCTGTTATTACCGGTCACGCAAGTGATGGCGCAAGCCACACAAGCGGTTTCTGGACGGGTAGTCGACGCCAAAGGCGAAGGCATACCCGGTGTTACGGTTCTACAAAAAGGCACCACCAACGGGATATCAACCGGCATTGACGGAGGATTTACATTGTCGGCCCCCGCTGGTAGCACATTGGTATTCAGCTCAGTTGGTTTTGTAAGTCAGGAGGCAACCGCTTCTGGAACTGATTTAAACATCACGCTGGCTGCTAATAACAAGCAGCTCGACGAGGTAGTGGTAGTGGGCTACGGCACGCAAAGGGCCGAAGCAGTGACAGGTTCGGTTGCTTCTATTAGTGGTGAGGCATTGCGCGAAGTGCCATCGGCTAATATCACGCAGGCTTTGCAAGGCCGTCTGCCGGGTGTGCAGTTTGCACAAACTTCCTCCCAGCCCGGTGCCGCCACGCAAATCCGGATACGCGGGACACGGTCCCTCACGGCCAGTAATGACCCCTTGATAGTGCTGGATGGGATTCCTTTCCCAGGTTCAATTGGTGACATCAACCCCAACGATATCCAGAGCGTCGACATCTTGAAAGATGCATCAGCCACGGCCATCTACGGGTCTCGGGGAGCCAATGGCGTTGTCCTGATAACCACCAAAGGCGGGAACAGAGGGCAAAAGGCCCAATTGACATACGATGGGTTTGTGGGCGCGAAAACCCTTTTTGCCCCATTCCCCATGATGAATGGGGCTGAGTTTGCGGCGCTCCGTAAAGCAGCAGGCGTGTATACCAACTCCTTGGATGAAGCCGATGACGTCGATACCGATTGGCAGAAGCTGTTGTACAGAACCGGCATTCAATCCAACCACAACGTAGGCCTTACCGGTGGGACGGAGAGCGGGCGTTACAATTTCAACGCGGGTTATTACCAGGAAGAAGGCGTAATTCCTACTCAGCAGTACACCCGTTATTCTGTACGTGGCTCGCTTGACCAAGGCGTTGGTAAATATGTCCGTTTGGGTTTCACCACCAACAATACCTATAGCTTGTCGGAAGGCTCTAACATAGGGGTGTATGGTGCCTTGACCTCATCACCAATCGCCAATCCGTATAACCCAGATGGGACGCTGAAACGAACCATCAGAATGCCGTTGGACGAGCAGTGGGTAGCTACCAAAGAAGTGATAGAGGCTAACAAAGACAAATGGCTGAATCAGTCGAGAAACTTTGCCAGCTACAACTCCCTTTTCGGAGAATTCAAGATGCCAGGAGTAGATGGGTTGAAATACCGGGTCAACCTGGGCGTAAACTATCGGCAGGGCCAGGGTGGCAGCTACACGGGGCAGGGCATCAACGCGGTCAACCCGACTACTCTTTCTTCGGCATCCACCAGTAACTCGCTTACCACGGACTACACCATTGAAAACATTCTGTCCTACGACCGCACCTTAGGCGGAAAGCACAATATCAATGCCTTGGCCTTGTATTCTGCCTCAAGCAACACTTTCAACCGGTCGCAGATTTCGGGCCGGGACATTCCTGCCGATGCTTTCCAGTTCTACAACCTCGGGCTGGCGACCACCGACATTCTGGTGGACCCCAACGCCCAGCAGTATTCTAAATTCGGTTTGTTGTCCTACATGGGACGCGTGATGTACTCCTACGATGACCGGTACCTGCTATCCGCTACAGTCCGTGCGGACGGCTCTTCCCGCCTTGCCACAGGAAACAAGTGGAAGACTTACCCTGCGGTGTCAGCCGGCTGGAATATCGCCAAAGAAGGGTTCATGCAAGGGGTTACGGCCGTAGATATGTTGAAACTGCGGGTAGGCTACGGGATAACGTCGAACCAAGCCGTTAACCCCTACGCTACCCTGGGCCGTTTGGCTACCCGGCCCTATAACTTTGGCCCTACCGGCTACCAGACGGGACTATTTGTGAACGAGCTGCCCAATCCTACCTTGGGTTGGGAATTCTCTAAAACGTGGAACTACGCGTTGGATTTCGCGGTCCTGAAAAACCGTCTTTCCGGTACGGTGGAGTACTACGTTACCAACACCGAAGACCTTCTGCTTGGGTTGGGATTGCCTCCGACCTCCGGCGTGGGTAGCATCACGACCAATATTGGCTCTACTCAAAACAAAGGAATAGAGCTTTCTTTGAACGGAGTAATTTTGGACAATCTCAACGGCTGGACGTGGGAAGCGGGCTTCAACGTGTATGCCAACCGCAATAAGATTACGTCGCTGGCGGGCGAACAACAAGCTGATGAAGGAAACTGGTGGTTTGTGGGCAAACCCATCAACGTAGTTTATGATTACGAAAGAATAGGTTTGTGGCAGAGAGAAGACCCGTATTTAAACATTCTTGAGCCCGGCGGAAACGTGGGTATGATTAAGGTGAAATATACCGGCACGTTCAACGCGGACGGTACCCCCACCCGGCCCATTGGCCCCCAAGACCGTCAGGCTCTGGATGTAAACCCCAACTTTCTAGGAGGTCTTAACACCCGGGTGGCGTACAAAGGCTTTGACCTGTCCCTCGTAGGAGCCTTCCAGAACGGCGGCCTGCTCAACAGCACGCTTTACGGTTCGTCGGGCTACCTCAACCTGCTGAATGGTCGTCGCGGGAACGTAAAAGTGGATTACTGGACGCCGGAAAATACGGATGCCAGATACCCAAAACCAGGTGGCATCGCGAGCGGCGACAACCCAAAATACGGCTCTACGCTTGGCTATTTCGATGCTTCCTACCTGAAGGTGCGCACCATTTCGCTCGGTTATAACTTCGACAATATGGCGTGGTTGAAGGGTGCCGGCGTTAGCCGACTGCGGCTATACGCCACGGCGCAGAACCCCTTCGTGCTGTTCTCACCCTACAACAAAGAGTCAGGCATGGACCCGGAGACTAACTCGTTTGGCGACGAAAATGCGGCCGTACCCCTGGGCCAAAATCTGCGTCGCATCCTGACGCTGGGTACCAACGCCCCGGCAACCCGCTCCTACATCGTAGGGCTGAACCTCACCTTTTAAGAAAAACGAAAATGAAACGTTTCAATAAACAATTCTTAGTTGGCGCAGCCGTCATTTCCTTGACCGCACCTGGCTGCTCGAAGCTCCTAGATGAAGAGCCCCGCAGTATTTACGAGCCGGGCTTCTTTCAAACAGAACGAGGCGTTAACGGTGGGTTGACTTCCATGTACTCGCATTTGCGCTACATCTTCGGAAACGCTTACTACTACAACGCTACGCTGACCGGCACCGATGAGGTAACCTACGGCCGGGATGCTGACGAGAACTTTCTGACCATGGACCTCTCCGGCAGAGCGGCGCTTAACGCTAATAATAGCCGGGCAGATGTGTTGTGGAATACTGCTTTTCCCAATATCAACACGGCCAACGGCATCATTAAGAACGCCACCGCAGTCGGTACCATTTCTCCGGCTTTGATTGCTGAGGCGAGATTTTTCCGCGCCTTCGATTACTTCCTGCTGGTCCAAACCTTTGGCGGGGTGCCCCTGGATTTGGGCTCGGGAGAGCTGGAGTTCAACACCAATGCTGTCAGAACCTCGGTCCGCAATACGGTACCCGAGGTCTATACCAAAGCCATTTTTCCGGACTTGCTGCGAGCCGTTACCGATTTGCCAGCAAACCCACGGGTGATAGGGGGCGCAACCAAAACGCTGGCCCGCCTTTATCTGGCCAAAGCCTACCTGACCTATGCCTGGTGGCTGGAAAACCCAAACAACATTCCGACTTATCCGCCGGCACCGAGAACAGACCCAGCCGGCCGCACCGCCCAGTATTATTATCAGCAGGCGTATGATGTCGCCACCGCCGGTATCGACAGCCCGGGCCCGTTCCGCCTGCAGCCAACGTACTACGATGTACACGTGGGAACGAACGACCGCAACACGGAAATGCTGATGTTCGCGGACCATACCGAAACCAGCGAGCTCTACAATGGCGGCAGCCTGACCTTTGGTAGTGGCGGTTCCCCCGACAACTTTGCCGGCTGGATGATGACCTGGAACTATACCAACATCCGGAGCGCCACGAATGCCAATGGAACGGGTGCGGTATCTTCGGTTCAGCGGGAAGCCGCTCAGGCGTTGGGCCGTCCTTGGAACCGCATGGCTCCGACCATTGGCGCCATCGTGAACACCTTTGCTGATAAAACACTTGATTCTCGTTACGATGGGACTTTCACCACCGTTTACCGTGGCAACTGGCCCAAGGCAGGAGTTACTAACGCCACCTTATATAACGCCAACAACCTGCCAGTTACCCCGGGTAGTGCCATCCTGACTTTTCTGGATACAGAACCGGCTACTGCTATTACCTACCCTAGCGGAGCAGGTGCAAGCAATATAGGCGCAGGCACACTACCCGGCAGAGCAGACTATGTGATTTCCCCGCTTGGGATAAGCCGGATTGTTTATCCGGGCCTTTGGAAGCTTGGCCCCTACCGTACCGACAACGCTGGGGGCTTAGGACAGCCGAACGCCGGCAGTACGCGGCCGTTCAACATCGCCAAGTTCTCGGAGCTGTACTTTGTGGCGGCAGAAGCCGCTGTAAAAGGAGCAACCCCCAAATCTGGTCAAACCGCCCGGGACTTGATTAATGTAATTCGTGCCCGGGCCGGTAAGTGGCGTTTCGACAATAACGGTAACGTGGCCAAAGTGCAGGATAACAGCGCTGCGATGATTGCGGCTACTCCGACCACGATAGACATCAACTACATCCTGGCAGAACGTTCGCGCGAATACTATGCTGAAGGTTACCGGTGGTTTGACCTGGTGCGCACTCAAAAATGGAATGAGCTGGCTAATACCTACCGTATTGGAGGCAATAACTACGGGGACCATACCCCCGCAACCGTTACGCGCACCATCCAACCGTTTCACTACCTGCGTCCTATTCCGCAGACTCAGATGGAGCGTTTGGACGTATCAGCAGATGTAAAAGCTGCTTATCAGAACCCAAGCTATCAATAGGCGATGAGGAACAGAGATTGGCTGTTCAATGCGAGTGGCCAGTCTCTTTACTCCTTGGTGCCTTAATGAATTCTTTGCTGGGTAGAAAAGGGCATGTCCCAGTGGTATGTACGGCAAGCTGATGGAGCATGGGAGGGAGTACGTGCTCGCCTTGGTTTCATGAAAGCCATCGCCTGTGCTTGGCGTGACTAATGAAGATGGCTCCAACTCGGCCGCTAACATCAAAGCCTACCCCGTGCTGCAGCCAATTCCGCAGCAGGAAATGGACCGCACCAGCGGTAAAATCACCCAGAATATGGGCTACTAAAGCCCTGATTTCAGGAACATAAATAAGGCCCGGTTTCGCTCTGAAACCGGGCCTTATTTATGAGAGGGTACCCATTTTGCCCCTTATTGCCTCTACCCATCTGCTATGTCAATGAAAGCTAGCGCGTTTGCCTTTGTTCTGCTCCTGAGCTGCTCCGCGGCTCGCGAAGTCACCGCCCAAGTGCGCCTGCCGCGCCTGGTGAGCGACGGCATGGTGCTGCAGCGCGACGCCGACGTGAACGTGTGGGGCTGGGCCAAACCCGGCGAAGCCGTGACCGTGGCCTTCCTGGGCAAAACCTACAAAGCCAACACCGGCGCCGACGGACAGTGGCGCGTGAAGCTGCCGCGGCTGAAAGCCGGCGGGCCTTATGAGATGAACGTGAAGGGCAGCAACCAGCTGACCGTGAAAAATATTCTGGTCGGCGACGTGTGGCTGTGCTCTGGCCAGTCGAATATGGAAACGCCCATGAGCCGCCTCACCGACAAGTACCCCGAGGTAATTGCCAAGGCGGCCAACCCCCAGATTCGGCAGTACGAGGTGCCGCTGACTTACAACTTGCAGCGCCCTCAGCAGGACGTGACCGGCGGCAAGTGGATTGCGGCCGACCCGCAAACGGTGTTGAAGTTTTCGGGCGTGGCCTACTTCTTTGCCAAGGAAATTAACGCCAAGTACCAGGTTCCCGTGGGCATCATCAAGGATGCTGTGGGCGGCTCGCCGGCCGAAGCCTGGCTGAGCGCCGACGCCCTGAAGCAGTTCCCAACCGTCGAGCAGCAAGCCGCCAAGTACCGCGACAGCGCCATGGTGGCAGGCATTCGCCAGCGCGAAAGCGCCGCGGTGTCCGACTGGTACAAGCAGTTGTATCAGGCCGACCAAGGGGAGGCGCGCGGCCAGGTAAAATGGTCGGCACCGGCCTACGACGCCAGCAGCTGGGCCACCATGCAGGTGCCGGGCTACTGGGCCAACGCCACCCCGCTGGGGCCGGTGAATGGCGTGGTGTGGTTTCGGAAAGAAGTGGACGTGCCCGCCAAGCTGGCCGGCCAGCCCGCACGCCTGGAGCTGGGCACGCTCGTCGATGCCGATTCTACCTACATCAACGGCCAGCTGGTGGGCAGTACCGGCTACCAGTACCCGCCCCGCAAGTACGAGGTGAAGGCTGGCGTGCTCAAGCCCGGCAAAAACGTGGTGGTGGTCCGCCTCATCAGCAACACCGGGCGCGGCGGCTTCACTCCTGAAAAGAAATACGAACTCACGGCCGGAGGCCAGACCATCGACCTGCGCGGACCCTGGCAATACAAGCTGGGCGCCACTATGCCGCCCACGCCCGGCACCACCTCGTTTCAGTTCACGCCCGGTGGCCTCTTCAACGGCATGATAGCGCCGGTACTGCCCTACGCCATCAAGGGTGTGCTCTGGTACCAGGGCGAGAGCAATACCGGCCGGCCGCAGGAATACCAGGCGCTAATGACCGGCCTGATTGCCGACTGGCGCCAGCTGTTTGGCCAGCCCAAGCTGCCGTTTCTCTACGTGCAGCTGGCCAACTTTATGGCCGCCAAGCCCGAGCCCGGCGAGAGCGGCTGGGCGGGAGTGCGCGACGCGCAGCGCCGCACCCTGGCCGTACCCAATACGGGCATGGCCGTAATTACAGACGCGGGCGAGTGGAACGACATCCACCCGCTGGACAAGCAAACGCCTGGCCACCGCCTGGCGCTGGCTGCCCAAAAAGTTGCCTACGGCGATTCCAAAATAGTTTCTTCCGGCCCCCTCTACCAAGGCATGCAAGTAACCGGCAAACAAGTCGCGCTTAAGTTTTCGGACGTGGGCGGCGGACTCACGGCCAAAGGCGGGGGACCGTTGAAAGGCTTTGCCGTGGCCGGCCCGGACAAAAAGTTTGTGTGGGCCCAGGCCAAAATTGAGGGCAACAAAGTGGTGGTTTGGAACGACCAGGTGCCGAACCCCACCGTGGTGCGCTACGCCTGGGCCGACAACCCGGAGGGCGCCAACCTCTACAACAAAGAAGGCCTGCCCGCTTCCCCTTTTACTACCGAGCCCGCGCTGTCGCCAGCCACGGGCCGGCTCTAAATCTGCTCCATGAAATACCTCCTCGGCTACGACATCGGTAGCTCTTCAATAAAAGCCTCGCTGCTGGACATCAGCACCGGCAAGTGCGTGGCCGCGGCCACCTCTCCCAAAAAGGAGATGGAAATAACCGTGGCCCAGCCCGACTGGGCCGAGCAGCGCCCCGAGCGCTGGTGGCAGGAAGTGGTGAACGCCACCGCCGAGCTCAAGGCCGAATACGGCTTCGACACCTCGCTAATTGCCGGCATCGGCATAACCTACCAAATGCACGGACTGGTGCTGGTAGACAAGGCCGGCCAGGTGCTGCGCCCCGCCATAATCTGGTGCGACAGCCGGGCCGTGGAGTACGGCAACCAGGCATTTGAGGAGCTGGGCGAAGAATATTGCCTGAGCAACTTCCTGAACTCGCCCGGCAACTTCACGGCTTCCAAGCTCAAGTGGGTGCGCGAAAACGAGCCTGAGGTGTACGCCCAGATTCACAAAATTCAGCTGCCCGGCGACTACATTGCCTTCAAGCTGAGCGGGCAGCTGCAAACCACCGTTTCCGGCTTGTCGGAGGGCGTGTTCTGGAATTTTAAGCAGCAGGCCATTGCCCAGGAGCTGCTCGACTACTACGGCATCAGCGCCGACTTGCTGCCTGAGGTGGTGGACACGTTCTCGGTGCAGGGTCATCTCAGCGTTGAGGCCGCGGCGGAATTGGGACTTACGGCTGGCACAAGTATCAGCTACCGGGCCGGCGACCAGCCCAACAACGCCTTCTCGCTGAATGTGCTGAACCCCGGCGAGGTGGCGGCCACGGGCGGCACTAGTGGCGTGGTTTATGGCATCAACGAAACCAACACGCCCGACCCCCGCTCGCGGGTCAACTCCTTCGTGCACGTGAACAGCACGCCCGCGCAGCCCCGCAACGGCGTGCTGATGTGCCTGAACGGCACCGGCATCCTCAACAGCTGGCTGCGCAAAATTGTGGGCGAGCTGCCCTACGACCGCATGAACCAACTGGCCGCCCAAGCGCCGGTAGGAGCGGAGGGCCTCGTGTTTCTGCCCTTCGGCAACGGCGTGGAGCGCATTCTGGAAAACCGCCCGGCCGACGCCGAACTGCGCGGCCTCAACTTTAACATTCACAGCCAGGCCCACGTGCTGCGCGCCGCCCAGGAGGGCATTGTGTTCGCCCTGAACTACGGCATGGACATCATGCGGGCCAGCGGCGTGCAGGTGCGCAAGGTGCGCGCCGGCAACGCCAACATGTTCCTGAGCCCGGTGTTCCGCGAAGCTTTCGTGAACAGCGGCAACGTGGAGCTGGAGCTCTACAACACCGACGCCGCCCAGGGCGCGGCACGCGGCGCGGGCATCGGCGCGGGCGTGTACGCCAGCCCGGCCGAAGCCTTCGGCGGCCTCGAACGCATTCTCACCGTGGAGCCCAACGACCAGCTCCGCGAACAATACCAAGCCGCTTACGGCCGCTGGCAAAACGCTTTATCTCACCTTATTCCCAACTCCATCACAACCCCTTCCTATGTCTAGCAACACGCTTTCCAAGACTGAATTTTTCACGGGTATCGATACCATTCGCTTCGAGGGTCGCGAGTCGGACAACCCGCTTTCCTTTAAATGGTACGACGAAAACCGCGTGGTTGGCGGCAAGACGATGAAGGAGCACCTGCGCTTCGCCGTGTCGTACTGGCACACCTTCACCGGCACTGGCGGCGACCCGTTCGGCCCCGGTACCAAGCAGTTTGCCTGGGACTCGCACCACGAAATCATCGGCCGCGCCAAGGACAAGATGGACGCCGCGTTTGAGTTTTTCACCAAGCTCGGCACGCCCTACTACTGCTTCCACGACATTGACCTGGTGGAGGAAGGCGACTCGCTGGCCGAGTACGAGCGCAACCTCCAAACCATCGTCGACTACGCCAAGCAGCACCAGCAGGACAGCGGTGTGAAGCTGCTCTGGGGCACGGCCAACGTGTTTTCGCACCCGCGCTACATGAACGGCGCCAGCACCAACCCCGACTTCCAGGTAGTGGCCCACGCCGCTACGCAGGTCAAGAATGCCATCGACGCGACCATCGCGCTGGGCGGCGAAGGCTACACTTTCTGGGGCGGCCGCGAGGGCTACATGACCCTGCTCAACACTAGCATGAAGCGGGAGCTCGACCACATGGGCCGCTTCTTGAGCATTGCCCGCGACTACGCCCGCCAGCAGGGCTTCAAGGGCAAGTTCTTCATCGAGCCCAAACCGGCCGAACCCACCAAGCACCAGTACGACTTCGACGCGGCCACGGTCATTGGCTTCCTGAAAGAATACGGCTTGGAAAAGGACTTCATGCTGAACCTGGAAACGAACCACGCTACGCTGGCGGGCCACACCTTCCAGCACGAGTTGCAAATAGCCGCTGACAATAACATGTTGGGCTCGATGGACGCCAACCGCGGCGACTACCAGAACGGCTGGGATACCGACCAGTTTCCCAACAATATCAATGAGTTGACGGAGTGCATGCTCATCATTCTGGAGCATGGTGGCATCTCGCCTGGCGGCATCAACTTCGACGCCAAAACGCGCCGTAACTCGACGGACCTGGAAGATATTTTCGTGGCCCACATCAGTGGCATGGACACCTTCGCCCGCGCCCTGGTGGTGGCGAATGACATCCTGGAAAAGTCGCCTTACAAGAAGTTTCGCACGGAGCGCTACGCCTCGTTCGATTCCGGCCAGGGTGCCGAGTTCGAGCGCGGCGGCCTGACCCTGGAAGACCTGCGCACCATTGCCCACAAATCGGGTGAGCCCACGCCCAAGAGCGGCAAGCAGGAGTGGCTGGAAGCCATTATCAACCAGTACATCTAAGCGACAATCAGCAAAAAAGACCGTTGTGCTGCGTGTAGTCGAAGCGGCTCTGCCACGAGTGAAACCCCTTCGCTGCAACGAAGCGGCAGGGCTGCTTTGATTACGCACAGCACAACGGTCTGAAGATTAAACTCTGCGAAGAGTTAACCCAAAAACAGAACTGGCCGGCCGCCAAGTGGTGGGAATAGCAAGGCGGCCAGCTGGGGATGTTTTGCCGACTGCCCCGGGTTCGAGTGAACCCGTTGGCAGGCGGCGGCTCCGGCGTTCCGGCACGAAGATAGGCCCGTTGGTGAGCGGGCCAAACTTCACGCGAGCCACTGTGCTTGCAGGCCGGAACGTCGTTTTGCCGTCGGCTGGTGCCAAGGCACCAGCTTGGAGGCCAAACCTCACTCACCATTGACCTTATGACCATGAACTTTCCCAAACGCCTGGCGGCGGTAGCCACTTTAAGCTTCGCTGTTTCAACTGCTGCCTCGGCCCAACCGAAGGAAGGCGCAAGCCAAACCGTGCAAATGACCGTGCAGGCCGGCGACCCCAAGCTGCAAATCAGCAAGCACATCTACGGGCACTTTGCCGAGCACCTGGGCCGCTGCATTTACGGCGGCTTTTGGGCCGATAAAGATTCGAAGGCCCCACAGCAGGGCCGCATCCGCATGGATATTGTGGAGGCCCTGAAGAAAATCAAGGTGCCCAACCTGCGTTGGCCCGGCGGCTGCTTCGCCGACACCTACCACTGGCGCGATGGCGTGGGCCCTACGGCCCAGCGGCCCAAAATGCTGAACATGTGGTGGGGCAATAATTTAGAAGACAACAGCTTCGGAACTCATGAGTTTCTGGAGCTCTGCAACCTGCTCGGCACCGAGCCCTACCTGGCCGCCAACGTGGGCAGTGGCACGGTGCAGGAAATGGCGGGCTGGATGGAATACCTCAACTCCAACGACGATACCCCGCTGGTGCTGGAACGCCGCAAAAACGGCCACCCGGAACCATACAAGGTGACGTGGTGGGGCATCGGCAACGAAAGCTGGGGCTGCGGCGGCAACATGACCGCCGAGTATTACACCGACGTGTACAAGCGCTACGCCACGTTCGCCCACAACTACCCGGCCTCGCCGGGGCTGAAGAAAATTGTGAGCGGCGCCAACGGCGACGATGCCCACTGGACGGAAACGTGCATGAAGAACATCCCGCTGAACCAGATGTGGGGCCTCACCCTGCACCAGTACACGCTGCCCACCGGCAGCTGGACCGGCAGCAAGGGTTCGGCGACGAATTTTGACGAGGCGCAGTACTTCAACACCCTGAAAAACTGCCTGAAGATGGAGGCCGTGGTGACCAAACACGCCGCCATCATGGACAAGTACGATAAGGACAAGAAGGTGGCGTTGCTCGTAGACGAATGGGGCGTGTGGACCGATGTGGAGCCCGGCACCAACCCCGGCTTCCTGTACCAGCAAAACACCCTGCGCGACGCCCTGGTGGCCGGCACCACGCTCAACATCTTCAACAACCACTGCGACCGGGTGCGCGGCGCCAATCTCGCCCAGGCCGTGAACGTGCTGCAGGCCGTCATCCTAACGGAAAAGGACAAAATGCTGCTCACGCCCACCTACCACCTTTTTGACCTCTACCAGGTGCACCAGGACGCGCAGTACCTGCCGCTGCAATTCAGCAGCCCGGACTACGCCGTGGGCAACGATAAAATACCGGCCCTGAACGCCTCGGCCTCCAAGGATGCCAAGGGCGCGGTGCACATCTCCCTGGTAAACCTGGACCCGAACAAAGCCCTCAAGCTGGAAACGGCCCTGGCTGGCGTGAGCTGGAAAAACGTGACCGGCCGGATTTTGACCTCGGCCAAAATCAACGATTACAACACGTTTGACAAGCCCAACAACGTGAAGCTGGCTGTTTTCTCCGGGGCCAAAAAGCGCGGCGACAAGCTGGCCGTGGAGCTGCCGCCGAAGTCGGTGGTGGTGCTGGAATTAAAATAAGTATTCGCCGAGGCGGCTGTGGCTGGTGCCCGGCTGCCCCCTCAGTTAGAACCGATGATGAAGCCTCAGAAAGCCCTCGCATACCTCACGCTGGCCGGCCTTGGCCTAGGTTTCGGCCCGAAGGCAGACCAGCCCTTGAAAGATGCTTTCAAGAAGGATTTTTACGTGGGCGTGGCCCTCAGCAACCGCCAGGTTAGCGGCCGCGACCCCAAGTCGATGGACCTGGTTAAGCAACAGTTTAACACCATCAGCCCGGAGAACCTGCTGAAGTGGGAGGCTGTGCATCCGCAGCCCACCCAGTACAACTTCAAGCCGGCCGACGACTACGTGGCCTTTGGGCAGCAAAACAAGATGTTCACCATCGGCCATACCCTGATGTGGCACCAGCAAACGCCCAAGTGGGTGTTTGAGGACGCGGAAGGCAAACCCGCCAGCCGAGAAGTGCTGCTGAAGCGGCTGGAAGAGCACATCAACAGGGTGGTGGGGCGCTACAAGGGCAAAATTGCGGGTTGGGATGTGGTGAACGAAGCCATTGACGACCAGCAGGGCGACCTGCGCAAAACCAAGTGGCTGGAAATCCTCGGCGAGGATTTTGCCGCCAAGGCCTTTGAGTACGCCCGCAAGGCCGACCCCAAAGCGCAGCTTTACTACAACGACTACAGCCTATACCGCCCCGAAAAGCGGGCGGGCGTCATCAAACTAGTGAAGAGCCTGCAGGCGAAGGGCATCAAGGTAGATGCCATTGGGATGCAGGGCCATTACGGCCTCACCAAGCCCAGCCTGGACCAAGTGGAGGCTAGCATTGTGGCCTTCTCGCAACTGGGCTGCAAGGTCAACTTCACGGAGCTGGACATCGACGTGCTGCCCAACCCCAGCCGCCGCCAAGGCGCCGACATCGCCGAAACCTTCAGCGCCGACGCCAAATACAACGTGTACACCACTGGCCTGCCCGACTCGGTGCAGCAGCAGCTGACCAAGCGCTACGCCGACCTATTTGCCCTGTTTCGCAAGCACCGCAACGTTATCGACCGGATTACCCTCTGGGGCGTCTCGGACGCCGACTCCTGGCTGAACGACTGGCCCATTCGGGGCCGCACCAGCTACCCTTTGCTGTTTGACCGCAATCTGCAGCCGAAGCCTGCAGTCAAAGCGGTGTTGCAGGCGGCCAAGTAAGGCTTGAGAAGAAACCGCAACGACTTTCAAGGAAGTAGCAAAGTTCGAGCAAAACCACGGTCATGCAGAGCGCAGCGAAGCATCTCGCGTGGGGTAGTAAATGATTACTCAAGCACGCGAGATGCTTCGCTGCGCTCTGCATGACGAGCTTGATTATTAAGCTGGCCAATACATTCTACGCTATGAAAACGATATCCTTCCGCCTATTGCTGCTGCCCTTGGCAGTTCTGCTTAATACCGTCGGCGCGCTGGCTCAAACAACCTTGCCGGTCGGCGCGACTACTGTCGCGTTCAAGAAGGGCAAAGGCGACTTCACGCTGGCTGCGGCGGGCAAGACCGCGCCCATCTATGTCAGTGCCAGCGACTGGCCGGGGGTGCTGCGCGCTGCCAAGGACCTGCAGGCCGATGTGCAGCGCGTGACTAAGGTTGCGCCCGCTTTCGCCACCACCAAGCCGGCAGGGCAGGAGGTCGTCCTCATCGGTACCATCGGCAAAAGCCCGCTGATTGACCAGCTGATTAAAGACAAAAAGCTCGATGCCAAGGGCGTGGCCGGGCGGTGGGAAACCTTTGTGCGGCAGGTGGTGGAAAAGCCCATGCCCGGCGTAGAGCGCGCCCTGGTAATTGCCGGCAGCGACAAGCGCGGCACCATCTTCGGAATTTACGACCTCTCGGGCCAGATTGGCGTGTCGCCGTGGTACTGGTGGGCCGACGTGCCGGTGCAGCCCCAAAGCGCACTTTACGTGGCACCCGCCCGCTACACCCTGGGCGAGCCCGCCGTGAAGTACCGCGGCATTTTCCTCAACGACGAAGCGCCGGCGCTCTCGGGCTGGGCCAAGGAGAAGTTCGGCGGCATCAACTCCAAGATGTACGTCCACGTGTTTGAGCTGATTCTGCGCCTGCGCGGCAACTACCTGTGGCCCGCGATGTGGGGCAACGCCTTCAACGACGACGACAAGCAGAGCCCGGTGCTGGCCGACGAGTACGGCGTGGTGATGGGCACCTCCCACCACGAGCCCATGGTGCGCTCGCAGCAGGAGTGGAAACGTTTTGGCTCCGGGGCCTGGAACTACCAGACCAATGCCAAGCTGCTCCAGGACTTCTGGCGGCAGGGCATCCGGAACATGGGCACCAAGGAAAGCATCGTGACCGTGGGTATGCGCGGCGACGGTGACGAGCCCATGAGCGAGGGCAGCAACATTGCCCTGCTCGAAAAAATTGTGGCCGACCAACGCCAGATTCTGGCCGAAGAAACCCGCAAGCCCGCCGACCAAACCCCGCAGCTGTGGGCCCTCTACAAGGAAGTGCAGGACTACTACGACAAGGGCATGCGCGTGCCCGACGACGTGACCCTGCTGCTCTGCGACGACAACTGGGGCAACATCCGCAAGCTGCCCAAAGTGGGGGAGAAGCCCCGCAAGGGTGGCTACGGCATCTACTACCACTTCGACTACGTGGGCGGCCCGCGCAACTACAAATGGCTGAACACGAACCCGCTGCCGCGAATTTGGGAGCAGATGCACTTGGCGCACGAGTACAAAGCCAACGAGATTTGGATAGTGAACGTGGGCGACCTTAAGCCCATGGAACTGCCCATCAGCTTCTTCCTCGACTACGCCTGGAACCCTGACCGCATTCCGGCTACCGGCGTGGCGGCTTACACGCAGCGCTGGGCTGCCCAGCAGTTTGGCCCGACGTACGCTGCTGAAATCGGCGACATCTTGGCGAAATACGCCAAGTACAACGCCCGCCGCAAGCCCGAATTGCTCGACGCCAACACTTACAGCCTGGCCACCGGCGAGTGGGCCACGGTGGTGGCCGAATACAACCAGCTCCTGGCCCGGGCCGAGGCCATCAACCAGAAGATTCCCGCCGCCAGCCGCGACGCCTACTATCAGGTAGTGCTGCACCCCGTGCAGGCCTGTGCCAACCTCAACGAGCTGTACTACACCGTGGCCCAGAACCGCGAGGCAGCCAAAACGGGTCAGGCTACCACCAATGCGCTGGCCGAAAAAGCCAAGGCTCTGTACGCAAACGACGCGGAGATTACCAAGCGCTACCATGCGGTGGCCGGCGGCAAATGGAACCACATGATGGACCAGACGCACATCGGCTACACTTACTGGCAGCAGCCGGAGGCGAACAAAATGCCCGAGGTAACGACCTTGCAGGCCGGCACCGCCGCGGCCCCGGTTGCCGCAGCCAAGCCTGCCGCTGCTGAAACCGCCGCTTACGTTTCGCTCGAAGCCGAGCAGTACACGCAGGCCGTGAACGCCGGCCCCATCACTTGGCAGCTCCTGCCCGACCTGGGCCGGACCGCCGGCGCCGTCACGACTTTTCCGGTCACGGCCGCGCCTACTGCCGCGCCGGGCGGCAGCAGTCCGCATCTGCAGTACCGCATCACGCTGACTCAGGCCGGCCCCGTGACGGTGAGCGCCTACCTGGCCCCGACACTGGACTTCACTAATACCACCGGCCTGCGTTACGCCGTGTCCATCGACGACGAGGCCCCGCAGCTCGTGAACCTGCACACCGGCCTGGCTCCGGAAAATGGCAACCGGCCTTGGCAGCAAGCAGTAGCCGAGAGCATCATTCTGAAAACCTCGCAGCACAACGTGGCCGCGGCCGGCACGCACGTGCTCAAGTTCTGGCGCGTAGACCCCGGCGTGGTGCTCGAAAAGCTGGTGGTGAGCACGGGCGCGCTGCCCGCTACTTACCTTGGTCCGCCGGCGAACGTCACTTCAAAGCCTAAAAGCGAAAAGAGTAGTCTGGGCCGGCGTTAAGCTCCTAGTAAGTACTCAATTCAGCAATAGTGATGAAAAAAGAGAAGTTTTTGCTTTTGGCCATGTGGCTGGCACCTGCCCTAGGCTCGGGGCAGACGGTGGGTTTGCAAGGCTTTCCGGTATCGGCGGTGCGCTTGCTCGACGGTCCCTTTCGGGAGGCCCAGCAGACCGACCTGGCCTACATAATGGCCCTCAACCCCGACCGCCTGCTGGCGCCTTACCTGGCCTCCGCGGGCCTGCCGCCCAAAGCCGAGCGCTACGGCAACTGGGAAAACACCGGCCTGGATGGCCACATGGGTGGGCACTACCTCTCGGCCCTGGCCTACATGCAGGCCGCGACCGGCAACGAGCAGGTGCAGCAGCGGCTCAATTACTTTATTGACCAGCTGGAAGCCTGCCAACAGAAAAGCGGGAACGGCTACCTGGGCGGCGTACCCGGCGGCCTGGCCATGTGGGCTCAGGTGAAGGCCGGCAACATCAAGGCCAATGGTTTTGGGCTGAACGATAAGTGGGTGCCCCTCTACAACCTGCACAAAACCTACGCCGGCCTGCGCGACGCCTACACGGTGGCCGGCAGCGAGAAAGCCCGCGGCATGCTCATCAAGCTCACGGATTGGTTTGTAGACCTGACGGCCAAACTCAGTGACGCGCAACTGCAGGACATGATGCGCAGCGAGCACGGCGGCCTGAATGAGATATTCGCCGACGTGGCCGCTATCACCGGCGAAAAGAAGTACCTGACGCTGGCCCAGCGCTTTTCGCACCAGGCGGTATTACAGCCCCTGCTGGCTGGCAAGGATGTGCTCAACGGCATGCACGCCAACACCCAGATTCCGAAGGTTATCGGCTTTGAGCGGGTGGCCGCAGTGGGCGGCGACCCGGCCTGGGCCAGCGCCGCGGATTTTTTCTGGAAAACCGTGGTGGAAAACCGGACGGTTTCCATTGGGGGCAACAGTGTGAGCGAGCACTTCAACCCGACCAGCAGCTTTGCCTCCATGCTGGAGAGCACGGAAGGGCCGGAGACGTGCAATACCTACAATATGCTCAAGCTCAGCAAGGACTTGTACATGGCCAACGGCGCGACCAAGTACCTGGACTACTACGAGCGGGCGACCTACAACCACATACTCTCCTCGCAACACCCGGAGCAGGGGGGCTTCGTGTACTTCACCCCGATGCGTCCCCGGCACTACCGCGTGTACTCGCAGCCTCAGGAAGGCTTCTGGTGCTGCGTGGGCTCGGGCCTGGAAAACCACGGCAAGTATGGCGAGCTGGTGTACGCGCACCGCGGGCAGCAGGAAATGCTGGTGAATCTGTTTATTCCTTCCACGCTCACCTGGGCCGAGCAGGGGCTGACCCTAACCCAACAGACGACGTTTCCCGCAGAGGAGCGCACGCAGTTGAAGCTGAGCCTGAAAAAGCCGCGCACCTTTGCGCTCAGCATTCGGCAGCCGCGCTGGGTGCCCGCGGGCCAGCTGCAGGTGCAGGTCAATGGCAAGCCGGTGGCGGCCAGCACTACCTCGCCGGGCTACCTCACGCTAAACCGCAAGTGGCGCTCGGGCGATGTGGTGACCGTGGCCCTGCCCATGACCACCACAGCCGAGTATATGCCGGATAAGTCCTCCTGGGTGTCGTTTGTGCACGGCCCGGTGGTGCTGGCCGCCGTGACAGATACCACCGAATTGAAGGGCCTGCGCGCCGACGGTGCCCGCATGGCGCACGTGGCTGGCGGCCGGCTTTATCCCATTGAGGAAGCTCCCGTGCTGGTGACCACCAGCCAGAACGTTGCCGAGGGCATCAAGCCCGTGGCTGGCCAGCCGCTCACCTTCACGGCTGCCGGCCTGATTGATGCCGAGCAGTACCGCAACGTGAAGCTGGTGCCGTTCTATCAGGTTCATGATGCCCGCTACATGGTGTACTGGCCCGTGACCACGCCCACCGGCCTGGCGGCGCGCAAGGAAGAGCTGCGGCGCAAAGACGCAGAAAAACGGGCGCTTGCCGCCCGCACCGTGGACCAGGTGACCCCCGGCGAGCAGCAGCCCGAGTCGGACCATGGCTTCCAGGGCGAGCAGACCGAAACGGGTATCCACCGCGACCGGCATTGGCGGCACGCCAAGGGCTGGTTCAGCTACAACCTCCGCAATGCTAAGCGCGACGCCCGCACGCTCCGCGTGACCTACGCGGGCGGCGATAAGAACCGCCAGTTTAACATTCTGGTGAATGGGAAGCTGTTGGCAAAAGTGCAGACGGAAGGCAATCAGACGGGCGATTTCTACGACGTGGAATACCAGCTGCCGGAAGCCTTCCGGCAAGCAAATGCGCCAACGGTGCTCACTGTGAAATTCCAGGCGGCAGCGGAGTCCACAGCGGGCGGCGTGTACGATGTGCGCCTGCTGAAATAGCCCTCTAAATCTGATTTAGCCCATAGCGACACTAAGAAATAAAACGCACCCCTTGAAAAGCACTTTCCCCAACAATATGAAAATCAAACAGCTCAGACTACTTCTATCCTTCACAATGGCGTCGCTGCTGCCTGTTTTGGGGGTGTTTGCACAATCGATTGAGTTGGTCAATCCCATCCTCAATGGCTTTTATCCTGACCCCAGTATCGTGAAAGTAGGGGCCGATTATTACCTGGTGAATTCCACGTTTTCCTACTTTCCGGGCATCCCGGTGATGCACAGCCGCGACCTCAAGAACTGGAAGCAGGTGGGCAACGTCATCAGCCGGCCCTCGCAGATGAACTTCCTGGGCGACCGGATGACGCGGGGCCTGTTTGCGCCCGCTATTGAGTACCACAACGGCACGTATTACGTCACGTGCACGCTGATTGACCACAAGGGCAACTTTGTGGTGACGGCTAAGAACCCGGCCGGGCCCTGGAGCGACCCAACTTTCCTGCCCCAGGTGCGCGGCATCGACCCTTCGCTGTATTTCGAGGGCGACAAAGCCTACGTCATTTACAACAGCGACCCGCCCGACAACAAGCCGCTGTATGACGGCCACCGCTCCATCAAAATCATCGAGATGAACCCGGAAACCCTGCAAACCGTGGGCGAGGCGAAAATTGTGGTGAATGGGGGAGTGGACCTGAGCAAAAAGCCAGTCTGGATAGAGGGCCCGCACCTGATGAAGCGCAACAACTGGTATTACCTCTATGCGGCCGAGGGCGGCACCTCGGTGAACCACACGGAGGTGGTATTCCGCAGCAAGGAGCCGCTGGGGCCGTTTGTGCCTTACGAGAAGAACCCCATCCTCTCCCAGCGCGAGCTGCCGAAGGACCGCAAAGACCCCATCACTTCGGCTGGGCACGCGCAGTTTGTGGAGGGCCCGGATGGCAAGACCTACGCCATTTTCCTGGCCGTGCGGCCCTACGAGGACAATTTCTACAACACTGGCCGCGAAACGTTCATCGTGCCCGTGGAATGGAAGGACGAGTGGCCGGTGATGGTGCCCGGCCCCAACGGGGTGCAGTACAGCTACAAAGCCAATTTCCCGGAGGTGAAGCAGCCCGGCGCCCGGCCTCAGAACGGCAATTTCGGCTATACCCTCACTTTCGAGAAACAGCTGGACCCTGCGCTGCTGTTTCTGCGCACCGTGGACAGCACCAACTTCTCCCTGAGCAAAGCCAAGGGGCTCACCCTGAAGCTCAAGCCCGAGACCTGCGCCGAAACTGGCAACCCGGCCTTTGTTGGCAAGCGGCAGCAGCACCTAAACTGCACCACCGAAACGGAGTTGACTTTCGCGCCGAAAGCCGCAAACGAAAAGGCCGGCTTGGCCATCTTCCAAGACGAGAAGCACTTCTACTACCTCTGCAAGTCGGTAGAAGGCGGCAAGCCCATGCTGCAGCTCTTCAAGAGCACCGCCGACGCGAAGCAGCCCGAACTGCTGGCCCAGGCGCCGCTGAAATCGGCCACGGGCAGCGTGCAGCTGCGCATTCAGGCGCAGGCCGATGCTTACAACTTCCAGTTTTCGGAGGGTGGCAAGTCCTGGACCATGCTCAAAGACAAGGTGGATGGCAAGTTCCTGAGCACGCAAGTGGCGGGCGGCTTCATCGGCTGCGTGTTCGGAATGTATGCCACCTCATCGGGGCAGCCCACCACCAACACGGCCTCTTTCAAGTGGCTGAAGTACGAGGGTAACGACCCCATGTATAAGAAATAATACTGTCATAAAACAAACGGCAAAAACAGGCCATCATGCGGAGCATTCCGCGCATCAAGCGGCGAGCGCAGCCGCAGTCGAACCGGAGGTTCGACTGCGGCTGCGCATGACGGCCTGTTTTCGTTGATTTTCAAAGCAGCTTCTTCAGCTATTCCCCAATTTTCATGCGTTTCCCCTTACTTTTTTGCGCGTTGATGCTTGCTGTTACCACTTCCCAGGCCGCCGGGCCCGTAGTTGTTGGCAGCCCCGATGGGGCGGTGCAGGTGAGCGTGGACGTTGATGCCCAGGGCCAGCCCACCTACGCCGTACGCTACCGCGCCGCCGAGCTGCTGCGCCCCTCGCGCCTGGGACTGCAGCTGGCTAGCGCCGACCTTTCGCAGGGTCTCAAGCTGACGAAGGCCGACAAGGTGACCTCCGTGACCGACAACTACCAGCTGGCCACCGATAAGCGCGCGAACTGCCGCTACCGAGCCAACCGCCGGGTGGTGCACTTCGCCGGCAGCGCAGGGCAACCCACGCTGAGTGTAGTGTTTCAGGTGTCGAACGACGGGGTGGCATTTCAGTACCTCATCGAAGGCAAAAGTGCCGATGTGCAGCGCATCACAGCTGAGCAAACCAGCTTCCACCTGCCGGCGGGCGCCAAGGGCTGGCTGCACCCGCACGCCAAAGCCCAGACCGGCTTTGCCAATACGCAGCCCTCGTACGAGGAGAACTACCAGCGCGGCATTGCGGCCGGCACGCCGTCTACCATTGGGCAGGGCTGGTCGTTTCCGGCCCTGTTTGAGACGGGCGGGCGCTGGGTGCTGCTCACCGAGGCCGGCATGGGCCGCAGCTACGCCGGCACCCACCTGGCCCACGAGTCGCCCGATGCCGACTACCGCATCGCCTTTCCGCAAGCCCCCGAGCGGACCACGCCCGACGCGCCGCTGCTGCCCGAAAGCCGCCTGCCGTGGCGCTCGCCCTGGCGCGTTATCGTGGTGGGCAGTTCGCTGGCGCCCATCGTGGAATCGACGTTGACCACCGACCTGAGCGCCCCTGCCACCACGCCCGTGAACATGGAGGCGCCCGGCAAGTCGTCGTGGTCGTGGGTGCTGATGGGCGACAAGAACACGACCTACGACGTGCAGCGCCGCTTTATTGACTACTCGGCCGCCATGGGCTGGCGCTACTGCCTGGTCGATGCGCTGTGGGACACGCAAATAGGCTACGAGAAAACGGCCGAGCTGGCGCAGTACGCCCGCTCCAAAAACGTGAGCCTGCTGGTGTGGTACAACTCCAATGGCAACTGGAACGAGGCGCCCCAAACGCCCACCAAGGTGCTGTTTGACGCCGATAGCCGCCGCAAGGAGTTCGCCCGCATCAAGCAGATGGGGGTGGCGGGCATCAAAGTCGACTTTTTCGGCGGCGACGGGCAGTCGTTCATGAACTACTACCAGGACCTGATGACCGACGCCGCCCAGGCCGGTCTGCTGGTGAATTTCCACGGAGCTACCCTGCCCCGCGGCTGGAACCGCACCTACCCCAACCTGATGACGGTGGAGGCCGTGAAGGGCTTCGAGTTCCTGACCTTCGACCAGCGCAACACCGACCAGGAGGCCACGCACTGCGCCACGCTGCCCTTCACCCGCAACGCCGTGGGGCCGATGGACTTCACGCCGATGGCGTTTTCGGAAATCAACGGCAAGCAGCGCCGCACCTCCAACGCCTTTGAGCTGGCCTTGTCGGTCGTGTTTCAGTCGGGCATTCAGCACTACGCCGAGGTGCCCGAAGGCATGGCCGCGCAGCCTGCCTATGTGCAGGACTTCGTGAAAAAACTGCCGCCGCGCTGGGCCGACGTGAAGCTGCTCGATGGCTTCCCCGGCGAGTACGCGGTGCTGGCCCGCCAGGCGCCCAACGGCAAATGGTACGTGGCCGGCATCAACGCCACCGACGCGCCCAAAACCATTTCACTCGACCTCAGCAAGCTCGGCCTGGCCAGCGGCACCCTCATCACCGATGGCGCTACCAACCGCAGCTTCAGTACCCGGGCGGTGGGCGGCAAAACCCTTAGCGTGACGCTGCCCGCCCAAGGTGGCTTCGTGGTGCAGCCCTAGGCCCGGCCTGCTTGGCCGGGCCAATGAACAAGGTCCGCTGCCCGGACTGCAACGAGTAGTCGCCGCTTGATAATTAGTTGATGAACCTACCTGAAGCTATGAAAAACGCATTTCCCGTCCTGTTGAGCGTCGCTTTGCTGAGCGCAAGCAACGCCTCAGCTCAGAAAGCCGTGATGGAAGCGCCCACGGGCTTCGACCAGCCCGTTGCGGGCAGCGCCACCGGTCGCCTGGACAGCATCAGCTATACCTCGAAAACGGTGGGCACGGTCCGCAAGGCGCTGGTGTACACGCCGCCGGGCTATTCCAAAAAGAAGAAGTACCCGGTGCTGTATTTGCTGCACGGCATCGGGGGCGACGAAAAGGAATGGCTTAAGGGCGGGCGCCCGCAGGTGATTCTGGATAATCTGTACGCGGCCGGCCAGCTCCAGCCCATGCTGGTGGTGATGCCCAACGGCCGGGCCATCAAAGACGACCGGCCCATTGGCAATATCTATGGCCCGGATAAAGTGGCTGCTTTTGCCAACTTCGAAAAAGACCTGCTCACCGACCTCATCCCTTATATCGAAAAGCGCTATCCGGCCCTCACCAACCGCGAGAACCGGGCCGTTGCCGGGCTGTCGATGGGCGGCGGCCAGTCGCTAAACTTCGGGCTGGGCAACCTGGATAAATTTGCCTGGGTGGGTGGCTTTTCGTCGGCGCCCAACACCAGGCTGCCCGAGCAGCTGGTGCCCGACGTAGCCAAAGCCAAGAAGCAGCTCAAGCTGCTCTGGATTTCGTGCGGCGACGCCGACGGCCTGCTGCCCATCAGCCAGCGCACGCACGACTATCTCTACGAGCACAACGTGCCGCACGTGTACTACCTCGAAGCCGGCGGGCACGACTTCAAGGTCTGGAAAAACGGGCTGTACCTGTTCGCGCAGCAGCTGTTTAAGCCCGTGGATGCGGCGGCGCTGCCCACCTATACCGT
>NZ_FOXS01000003.1 GCF_900115775.1 Hymenobacter arizonensis
CAAACGTGACCAAGGTCATCGTGCCGGGGGTGGACTACATCCCGGTGACGGGCAAGGTGCTGGACGCGGAGGACCTGCTCTACGGGGTGGACGCGACGCTCGACGGCTGGCTGACGACGGGCCGCTTCGGCCCCAAGTTCGAGCAGAAGCTGGCCAAGTGGATGGGGTGCAAGTCGGCGCTGGTGGTCAATTCGGGCTCTTCGGCCAACCTGGTGGCCTTCTACACCCTGACCTCGCCCAAGCTGGGCGAGCGCGCCCTCAAGCCCGGCGACGAGGTCATCACGGTGGCGGCGGGCTTTCCGACCACCGTCAACCCGCTGATTCAGTTCGGCTGCGTGCCGGTGTTCGTCGACGTCGACATTCCCGGCTACAACATCAAGGCGGAGCTGCTCGAGCAGGCCGTCACGCCCAAGACCAAGGCCATCATGATGGCCCACACCCTGGGCAACCCGTTTAACCTGGCCGAGGTGATGCGCGTGGCCCAGAAGCACAACCTGTGGGTGATTGAGGACGACTGTGACTCGCTCGGGGCCACCTACAACGGGCAGAAGACGGGCACCTTCGGCGACCTGGCCACGCTCTCCTTCTACCCGGCCCACCACATCACCATGGGCGAGGGCGGGGCCGTGCTCATCAACAACATCCGGCTGAAAAAGATAGCCGAGAGCTTCCGCGACTGGGGGCGCGACTGCTACTGCGAGCCGGGCAAGGACAACACGTGCAACAAGCGCTTCTGCCAGCAGCTGGGCGAGCTGCCCCACGGCTACGACCACAAGTACACCTACTCGCACATCGGCTTCAACCTGAAGGTGACCGACATGCAGGCGGCCATCGGCCTGAGCCAGCTCACCAAAGCGGACTTTTTTGTGCAGCGCCGCCGCGAAAACCACGCCTTGTTGCTCAGCAAAATGAAGCAGTTTGAAGAGCACTTCGTCCTGCCCGAAGCGACGCCCAATTCCGAGCCCAGCTGGTTCGGCTTCCTGCTCACGCTGCGCGACGACAGCCCCATCAGCCGCCAGGCCCTGGTGCAGCACCTGGAGGACCACAAGATTGGCACCCGCCTGCTCTTCGCCGGCAACCTGCTGCGCCAGCCCGCCTACCGCCACATCGCGCACCGCGTGGTAGGCGACCTCTCGAACACCGACACGGTCATGAACCGCTCGTTCTGGCTGGGCGTGTGGCCCGGGCTCCACGAGGAGCACTACGACTACATGGTCGAAGTTATTCGCCAGTATTTGCGACAAGTGCAGTCCTAATAGATGAGCAGTTTAGCTAATTTCAATTAAGCTGAATTCTGAAGTATATTTTAAGTAGCTGCACCTTCATTGATGATAAATTTTTAGGTGCTCTTAAGATACTATTTGATTCAGTTGAATCAAAAATAATGTAACTTATTATCAAGTTATTAACGTATATTTTAAATAACATAGGATCTTGCTAACGATTGCCATACCCACTTACAACAGAAGTAAAAGTGTTAAAAAGCTTTTAGAAAAGTTGTTGCCTCAACTTATTCCGGAAGTTAAGGTGGTCGTGTTCGATAACTGCTCTAGTGTGCCAGTAAGTGACATAATGAATGATTTTAGCCACCCTGGAGTGAGTTTTGTGAGAAACAAAACTAACGTTGGCATGGCTGGCAACTTTATCAAATGCTTTGAAGCATGTGATACTAAATGGTTGTGGGTATTAGGAGACGATGATTATCCTTATGCTAACGCAGTAGAACTTGTTTTTGATAACATCAAGCAATGGTCGGATGCTTCTTTTATAAATTTCAAAAGTTTGATGGCAAGTGAAAGAAAAGCGACTTATGCTGTTGTAGGCGCAAAAGGAGTCATAGAAGGACTTGATGATTTCGGGAACCTTCTATGCATCTCTTTGGGCGTTTACAATATGCATAAATTGTACACGGGAATGCGCTTTGCTTATCAATATGCTTACACTATAGCGCCGCAAGTGGCATTTTTATTAACAGGTTTACGGGATGGCGAAGTTGTGTTCTCTATAGATGAACTTATTGATTTTGCTGCGAATGATACAGATGCAAAGGGATTTTGGTCATGGGTTTCCCTTAGTAGTGTGATAGGTTCTTTAGCTGAGTTACCATTAAATTTAGATGGCAATACTTTGAAAACGTTCCATACTCATCTATTGACACATATAAAAAAGCCTAATGAGCTCTATGAAATTATGGTGAGAGATGCTAAATATAATTCTGATGAAAAATTGAGAATTTTTAAACTGGTCTATGATAGATCTACTTTTGGTAAATTATTTAATAACAGGATGCCAAGTTTTATCTTTTATTATTCAAAGCTTTGGTTAAACAAAGCAAGTAGTAAGGAAAATGATGCGATTTTAGATTTAACTATTCAGTATGAACGTATTGAAAGGGTATAAACATACTTAATAGAATTCCATATGGCGGCCAGTTCCGCCGTACATGGATAAAAGTTTAGCTTGTAACTACGCTATGCTTGGCACGTAATTACAGTCACCTTTTAATCAGCCTATACAGCAAGAAGATTAAAACAAGCACCCTTGTAATGAAGCATAATCTTGCTATTATTATTCCAACATATAAGCAATACTTTGAGTTATCACCTTCTGAGAAGTTGTCGTTGCGTCGCACCTTCGAAGTTTTGGGTTCATATGATATTGTGTTTGTCACGCACAATGGCATAGATGCTGAGGCATATTATCAGTGTGGAAAATCAAAAAGTAGTATTCAAGTTTTGAATTTTTCGGACGAATATTTTACAGGTCTTGAAGGCTACAATAAGCTTCTGCTTGGCCTAGAGTTTTATAAAAATTTTGTACAGTATGATTACATATTGATTTGTCAACTTGATGTATTCGTTTTTGCAGACAAGTTAGACTATTTCATTGATAAGAAATACGACTACATTGGTGCTCCATGGTTTGAGGGTTTTGGCACTGCCACCCCAGAAAGCCCGATTAAAGGAGTTGGCAATGGAGGATTTTCATTAAGAAAGGTGAAGTCGTTTTTGAGAGTTCGGTATGCAATGGAAATCTTTAGTGGTCACCATATTTCCTATAATGTGCTTAAAGAGGCTGCCCGGCACTCAATAGAACTATTGCGGATAGTGAAGCATGAGTATCATCGCCGCACGCAAACTTATGATGAAGCACTGCCTTGGGACACGCCCCTATATGAAGACTGTTATTGGGCCACCATTGTGCCGACCTTTTTTCCGTGGTTCAAAATAGGTTCTGTTGACGATGCAACTCGTTTTGCATTTGAGGTCAACCCTAGAGTACTATATGCTCTAAATGAAGATGTATTGCCAATGGCCACACATGCGTGGGAGAAATACGACCCTGACTTTTGGCGGCCTTTTATCGAACCAATAAATGAAGGTAAATAAGACTGTAACTTCTTATACCTAAGAATAAAGAGAACAGTATGCATTTAGCACGGTCATCCAATTCATAAATTATTAAGAAGAGTTGATTGGCAAACTAATTTGCACAAATCCATCTTTTTATATTACTTGCATAAGTAGGCTCCGTATGTATGATTTTGGTAGCTTTCATTTGTTTAACGAGCTAACATTTTTGCAGAGTGAATATTTCTATAATAACTGTCAACCTAAACAATCTTGAGGGCTTAAAGAGAACGCTAGATAGCGTAATTAAGCAATCGTTTAGTACCGAGTATATCGTTGTCGATGGCGGCTCAACGGATGGCAGTGTTAAGTTGCTGGAGGAGAGTAGTGACAGAATTAGTTATTGGGTGAGCGAAAAGGATAGTGGCATTTATAACGCTATGAATAAAGGGATTAGGCATGCTAAGGGAAAGTATTGCATGTTTTTGAATAGTGGCGATGAGTTATACGATGAGGATACGATAAACCTTTGCATGGATGCGATTACGCGTTATCCAACAGCCGATATCATTTATGGAGATATTTATATGTTTAACTCTTCGATTGAAACGCAGAATAAAGCTGTAAAAAAAATGCCTTCTGAACTAAGTATTTTATTCTTTAAAAATAATACTTTAAATCACCAAGCGTCTTTAATAAAAACTAGCCTGTTTGGTGAGTTAGGCTTTTATCCTGAGCAGTATCGTTTAGCGTCGGATTATTGGTTATACTTAACGAGCTTAATCAGGAGCAAATCTTTTGTCTACTTAGATACACCTTTAGTTAAGTATGACCTAGGTGGAGTAAGCGCTACATCTTTTAGTAACTATCAAGATGAGATGAAGCAAATTTGGGAAAGCACAGTGCCCGACATTGTGCTGGATATCAGTAAACAGAATGACATGTTAATAGCTGAAAATAAAAAGCTTACCTCGGTAACGCAGTACGGGTTAGTTCGTTTGGCTATCAAGCTGAATGAATATTACCAGAGACTAAAATTTTGAATCGGCCTGAATCTGTTTACATGAGCGCTCTGGTTTCTATCATAATGCCCGCTTACAATGCTGCAAATTTTATTGCAGAGTCCATTGTAAGTGTACTAGCACAAACTTATTCTAATTGGGAGTTAATTGTGGTCGATGATGGGTCCACTGACAATACCTGCGATATTGTAAAAGGTTATAGCATACAAGACCCACGCATCAAGTATCTATATCAAGAGAATAGTCGCCAGGGCCGGGCTCGTAATAATGGCATCGCTAGTTCCACGGGCGAGTATATTGCCTTTCTGGACTCTGATGATGTATGGCTTCCTGGTAAACTGCTGTTGCAGGTTCAAGAAATAGAAAAGTGGCAAGTAGACTTGGTTTTCGCGGACTCATACATCTTCAGCGATGCTTTTGACCCCACTGCTATTCAAGATTACTTTCTGCCTCGGTTGAGAACCGTGCCTAGGACATTTCATGGTGAAGAGGGATTAGCACTATTTTTAAATACCAACCGCATTCCTATCCTAACTGTCTTGACCAAACGCAGTGCGGTACTATCAGTAGGAGGGTTTAGCGAAAACCAACTAGTCCAGAATGCAGAAGATTATCATTTATGGTTAAAAATGTTGTTAAGCGGGTTTACATTAGTCGGATTGGATTGTGTGGTGGCGGCATATCGGCAGCACAGCTCATCAGTATCCGAATCAGATGGCCAAAACCTTAAGCAAGCAGTAGAGGCAAAGGTTGACCTTATGGAGTTATATCCAGCACAAAAATCCATTATAGCATCGTCTATTCGGCGCACCATGCTATTGAGTTTAGAGCAGGTAGGTAAATATAAAGATGCCGACTACTATGATACCGTTGACCGATACTTATATCTTAGCCGGCAGAACGTGTGGCGTCTTCTTTTTGCAGGATTGAAGCAATTAGGAGCCCGTCGGTTATCCCTAAAGAGCGTGTACTTCATTTTTAATTACCTTTGAGGCTAATCAGAACGAGATAGGCTGTAAGCCTTTACAAAGGTGTGCATGATAAGTAGCATGGTAGCTTTCTATCAAATCACACACCTTAACGCTTGGCACTTAATAATTTGAAGTGGTAACTATAATTATTCCTTGTTATAACTATGGCTGGCTTCTGCCCCAAACCTTGGATTCGATGTTGGCGCAGACGTATAAAGATTGGGAATGCATAATCATCGATGATGGATCGACGGATAATTCTCGTTCAATCGGGGAGGCTTACGCTCAGCGCGATTCTCGATTTCGGTACCACTACCAGACTAACTGCGGCATGTCAGCTGCCCGCAACAAAGGCCTCACAATTGCAAACGGGTTGTATGTCCAGTTTTTAGATGCTGATGACTTATTGACCCCACGCAAACTGGAAATACAAGTGTCTTTTCTGGAGTCTCGCCCAGAAGTTGATTTGGTTTATAGCGATGTCCGCTATTTCCTTCATGAGCAGCCCGCACGGTTGAGCCAGTCAATGGATATGAAAGACCAGCGTTGGATGAGCTTTGCGGAAGGACAAGGGGAGTGTCTGATAAATGCTGTGGTCGAGAAGAACTTAATGGTAGTGAATGCACCGCTAACCCGAGCAGGTTTACTGCATAAAGCAGGCTTTTTTGCTGAAGATTTAAGGTCGGCAGAGGATTGGGAGTACTGGGTTCGTTGTGCCCTTTTTGGAGGACATTTTTGCTACGATAGAAACCCTGAATCACTTGCGTTAGTGCGTGTACATCCCACTAGTACAAGTCAAAACGTGAAACGTTTCCACGACTATGTGCTTATAGTTAGGGAGAGAATTGGTCTTGAACTGCACAGGCGCGGTTTGTGGAAAGCAACTCAAATTAATGAGTTAGCCAAGATTGAAAGTTTTGCAACATTGGGAGCACATTACTTGGAGAAAGGAAATATATTAGATGGAGTTAAAATATTCCTTGTCTTAGCTCGTACAACAGGCAACTACCGCTATTATCTTGGTAGCATTGGCTATTGGCTAAAAATTAGAATAAATAGTTGATTTATATAATTATATTTTGATTAAATAATGTTTAATCGACAGTTTGACTTTTAAAAAAGAATGTGAATTTTGAACAAATGCGAATGAAAGCTACATTAGTTGTTTTAAATGAATCAGATTTTTTACAAAATCGTATCTTTTCGGATTTACCTATTAAAGGCGTAAAGAATTACGGGTATATGTTTGCTGAGCTTCGCCGACAACTCGCTGAACATGGCGTCGAACTGGCTACCCAAGATATTCATCCACCTGAAGAATCAAGCTTAGTCATAGGGCTCGATGTGGTTGATTTTTTTCAAACGTATCGGCGAAGCCCCAGTCAGCGGCTTTATTTGTTGCTCAACGAACCTGAGACATATTACCCTGAGGTATGGAAAAAGGAAAATCATGCTGTCTTTGACCGGGTCTTCACCTACGATTATTCACTAGCTGATGGAAACAAATACATTCATCACTATTTTGCTATTGACCTTGATGGATACCCTCCGTTTCAGCACGTAACGGAAGAGGAATTTAATCAACGCAAGTTACTAGTCTTGATGGCTGGTATGTTTCAGTTTACGCGTCCTAAGTCACGCTCCGGTTCTTTATTGTACACTCGCTATCGCTCCTTACGTTGGTTTGGGAAGAATATGCCGCAACAATTTGCTTTTTATAGCAGAGGTGTTGCTTCTGATTCCTACGGTACTTTCAGAGGACTAGGTGTGTTGCAACGATTATTGCCGTCTGTAGTCACTGAGCGCTTAGTAGATGTGGTAGGGGCTCGTCGTCGTCGGATAGTGGAGTCGTTAAATCTGGGTCCAGTGCCACCGCTCGATAAACTGAAAGTTATACGGTCATTCCGTTTTGTGATTTGCTATGAGAATACAAGGGCAATGGGCTATATATCTGAAAAAATATTTGACTGTATTTTCGCGGGTTGCGTGCCAGTATACCTTGGCGAGCCTGATATACAGAGCTTTGTGCCAGCCGAATGCTTCATTGACCGTCGAAAATTTGCCACAGATGCTAGTCTAGCCGATTTTTTGACCCAGATGCCTTATTCTGAATATGCTAAGTACATACATGCCATGCACTCATTCACAGTTGGTTTAGAGCGGCAAAAGTTTGGCTCTTCAGCCAATGCTAACCGAATCGTAAAAGTCATTCTTGCCGATATGAGCATTGTTTGAGAAGAGTATTGAAAACCATTGGTAGGTTTGCCTTACTTTTGTGAATTGTAAGCTTAAATTAGAGGCTGATAACGAGGTCTTTTTGAAACATAATTATCTATGAAAGTTGCTCTTGTAACTGGGATTACTGGTCAGGATGGTGCATATCTGGCTGAATTGCTGTTAAGCAAAGGGTATGAGGTGCACGGCCTCAAACGCCGCTCGTCGCTGTTTAATACCGACCGTATTGACCATCTCTACCAAGACCCGCACGAAACCAACGTGCGCTTCAAACTGCATTACGGTGACCTAAATGATTCAACCAACCTAATTCGTATCATTCAGGAGGTACAGCCCGATGAGATTTATAACCTCGGCGCTATGTCCCATGTAAAGGTGTCGTTTGACACGCCTGAGTACACGGCCAATGCTGATGGTATTGGAACACTGCGCTTGCTGGAAGCTATTCGCATTCTGGGATTGGAAAAGAAAACGCGTATCTACCAAGCCAGCACTTCCGAACTCTATGGGCTAGTTCAGCAGGTGCCCCAGAGCGAAACAACCCCGTTTTATCCTCGCTCACCGTACGCTGTTGCTAAAATGTATGCCTACTGGATTACGGTGAACTACCGCGAGGCCTATGGCATGTTTGCTTGCAATGGTATTCTGTTTAATCACGAAAGCCCGTTGCGTGGTGAAACCTTCGTGACTCGAAAAATCACTCGAGGCGTGGCGCGCATTGCACTGGGGCTGCAGAACAAAGTGTTCCTAGGTAATATAGATGCCAAGCGTGACTGGGGCCATGCTCAAGACTATGTAGAGGCTATGTGGCGCATTTTGCAGCAAGATGAGCCAGAAGACTTCGTGATTGCCACTGGTGTGACAACCACCGTGCGTGACTTTGTGAAAATGGCTTTTGCCGAAGTGGGCATAGAGGTTGATTTTACGGGCGAAGGTGTTAATGAAAAAGGCCATGTGGTAAGCTGCGCTAACCCCGACGCCAAGGTACAGCCCGGTGACGTGGTTCTTGAAATAGACCCTCGTTACTTTCGGCCAACCGAAGTAGAACTGCTTATTGGTGACCCAACCAAGGCCAAAACCAAACTAGGCTGGGTTCCTAAGCATGACCTTGCCTCTTTAGTTAAGGATATGATGACCGCCGACGTAGAGCTTTTCCGGCGAGATGCGTATTTGCTTAAAGGCGGGCATAAAGTTTACAACTATCACGAATAGGTGCTAAAAAGTATTCAAGGCATAGTACGCCGTATTGCGCAAGCATTACGGCAACGGGGCTCATTTACCCAAAACTTTGCCTTGATGCTTTCCGCCACAACAGTTACTACGGTTGTTGGCCTGATGCTATCGCCCGTTATGTCGCGACTGTACGCGCCGGCTGCATATGGCTTGTTCGCCGTCTTCAATGGGTTAGTGTCGAATTTGACTATGATTTCGACACTGGCTTATCCATCTGCCTTTTTGCTTCCACGGAAAGAAGAGAAGTTCCGTGCCCTAGTGCAATTAAGTGTATTGTTGGCTACTGCCAATTTTGGAATTGTATCATTAGCCTTCATGCTGTTGCAAGACAGTCTGTTGCGCTGGCTTCAAGTGGAGGCGCTTGGCAACTGGATATATGCAGTTCCAGCTACCGCTTTTGTGTACAACTTGATGCTGATAATGAATGCATGTTATGTCCGGACTAAGGAGTTTCGCAAGCAGGCAGGCATAAACGTGATTACTTCCTTGGCTGGGCGGAGTCTCACCCTGGCGGCTGGCTTTCTGCTACATGGGAGCGCTACAGGGCTGCTGTTGGGGGAAGTATTTACCAAAGTTATGGGGACGGGTGTAGTTTATTTCAGTGGAATAAACCGACAAATACGCACGTTGACGAGCTCATTTTCATGGACCAGAATTTGGGCCGTGGGATACGAGTACCGAGAATACCCACTTTATGTAGCGACAGGGGGTTATCTCAACACCTTGGCTCTACAACTCCCCGTATTAGTAATGACTGGCGCCTTTGGCCCGACAAATGTGGGATTTTATGCCTTCTCCACCAGCTTGCTTGAATTACCCCTGGGCTTGGTGGGAGCAGCTATTTCGCCGGTGTTCTTACAAAAAGTTACAGAGACCTATGAGCACGAGCCTAATCGCCTTCCTAAATTGTGCATAAGCCTGTATAATAAATTATTTTATGTCGGGCTGGTTCCCTTTGGTATTATAACAGTATACGGAGATTGGATTTTCGGCTTTGTCTTTGGCTCACGATGGGAAGCTGCTGGCATTTTTACTACTTATCTAGGGTGTTATTATCTCTTTAGACTAGCTTCTTATGCGACTAGCCCAATTTATGCTGTTTTGCGAAAGCAGCGTTTGGCCCTATGGGGTGTTGTATTGCTGGTAGTCGTTAGGGCATTTAGTCTAGGGATAGGTGTCTATGCTGATGACATTAATTTAGGTATGATTCTTTTCGGCTTGGGCAGCTTAGCTGTTACTTTTTGTATTGACATGAATATCTTATATATGCTAAATATTTCTTGGTGGCTGGTGGCTGTACGCAGTGCAACCTTGGTATTGTTAACACTTATAGTATTATATACTACACGGGTGGTAATACAGTACTTAGCTTGACGTGTCTTGGTAGATTGAAATTGCGTGCTGAATCAGCTGGTTGCCTTAGAATAGGCTTTTCTGAGGCAGTAAAAGTTGTTTACCAGCACTCTGAGTAACTAAGCGGAACAACCGCCTAGCTTTACATGGATATTGTATTTGAAAATTAAATGTGGTTGAAGACAGGCAACGCCACGGCTCGCCGCCGTAGTTCCACTAATTTGAGTACTCATTATTCGGCTGGCTCTTTGAAGGCACAGGGGTAACGAATTTTCGTCGGGATTCTTGACACCGCGGATTATGATAGGGCCCAAAATTATTATGCGTTTTCAATTGAGCTTTGCACTGTGATATTTTTTAGCGTAATCATTCCTACTTACAACCGCGCTCATCTCATTGGTATGACGCTGCAATCAGTACTTACGCAGTCGTTTACTGAGTTTGAAATTCTGGTAGTAGACGATGGCAGCCAGGACAACACCGCTGCCGTGGTGAAGTCACATGCCGACCATCGCTTACGATACCTCCCCAAAGCCAACGGCGAGCGAGGCGCGGCTCGTAATTACGGCTTTGCCCGTGCGCAAGGGGAATACGTACTGTTTTTAGATTCCGATGACCGGTTTCATCACCAGCACCTCGCCACGCTGCACCGCAAAATCCAAGAACTGAACCAACCTAACTTTATTGCCTCCAAATACGATTTTGACCGCGACGGAGAAATATCTCCCAGCGATTCTGCCGGCCTGTCCGAAGGGTGGTATGGATTGGATACCTTCGTGCGAGGCAATGCTTTGGCCTGCAACATCTGTGTGCTGCGCCACAACCCATCGCTACACCTTTTCGAGGAGGACCGCCGCTACGCCGCTGTGGAAGACTGGATGTTTATGCTTGAAAACACCCAGCATGACCGAGTGTACCTCGTCGACGCTGTCACCCTCACCATGAATGACCACGACCAGCGTTCCATGCGCTCCGATAATATGGCTCTGGTGCAGCGCCTGCAATTGGCCCTGGAGTGGATGTTGCAGCGCGTGGTGCTCACGCCTGTCCAACGTGGCGTGCTTGTTGGCCGGGTGTACTACCTCTGCGCCATTCACGCATATACCGATGACAATCGAAGGGTGGCATTGCGCTTTGCCCGCCAAGCGGCTCCCTATTTGACTCCCACTCAGGCGGCCGTGCTGCTACTGCGCTGCGCTGTGGGCCAGCGGGCAGTCGGCTGGCTAAAAAAAGCACGTACCTGATACCAGGCTGCTCTCACGGGGCACGTTACGCACAATGAATCGTGCTTTTACTGCGTTTCTATTCTACCTATGCGCATTTTGTTTTTGAGTTATTGGGGTCTGAACGATGGCCTGACCACATCAACGGTATTTCCACACCTGCGCTTGCTGCAGGAGCGAACCGATGTGACGGCCATTCTTCTGGTCACCATTGAGCGCGGTGCCGATGCCCAGGCCGAGTTATTGTTTGAGCCGGGATTTGAGGTGTCAAAAATCACGTTTGAGCCCTTGCGCTCGCGACCCAGCCGCAACGTATTAGTAAACAAAATAGAGGATTTTACCCGCTTTCCGCGGACGCTAATTCGGCAGGTCGAGGAGTTCAAACCTGACTTCCTCCTGGCGCGGGGTGCTCCTGCAGGAGCACTGGCTTATCTGGTGTGGCAGAAAACCAAGCTGCCCTTCTACGTAGAGTCGTTTGAGCCGCACGCTGACTACATGCTGGAGTCGGGGGTGTGGCGCAGCTACGACCCGCGCTACCTGTTTCAACGGCACTGGGAAACTAAGCAGAAGCAGCTTGCCTTGGGGCTGATGCCGGTGGCCGAAAACTATCGGCAGCAATTAATAGCTGAAGGAGTACCGGCTCAGCGCATTGCCACCGTGCCTTGCTCGGTCGATGCTGGGCAGTTTGCTTACAACGGGGCCGCCCGACAGCGGGTGCGTGAGAGCCTGGGCTGGGCCGGTACCGACGTGGTGGGCGTGTACGTGGGTAAGTTCGGTAGCATCTACTACGACGAAGAGGCGTTTCAGGTGTTTCGGACAGCGGCCGATTTTTTCGGCGCTGATTTTCGCCTGGTTATTCTTACGCCGGACCCTTTGGACGAAGTACAGGCCAAGCTGGCAGCGGCTGGAGTGTCAGCCGGGCAGACATTTGTAACCAAAGCCGCTCACCAGGAAGTGCCCGATTACTTGTCGGCTGCCGACTTCGCGTTTGCTACCATCAAGCCCGCGCCCTGTCGGCTATTCTGCTCAGCCATTAAAATAGGAGAGTACTGGGCCAGTGGCCTGCCCGTGCTGCTTCCTGAAGGTATAGGCGACGACAGCGACATTATTAAGAGGGAAGGCGGTGGGGCAATCTTCAACCTAGACCGGCCCAGTACGGTGTCTGAGGCCTTGGCCAACGTGGCCCAGCAAATGGCGCAACCCGGCTACCGCCAGCAGGTGCGCCACCTAGCCGAGCGGCATCGCTCGATTGAGCTGTCGCGCCAAGCTTACACGCATTTTTTTGGCGTACCAGCCTTACAGTAGCTTAGCTGGGCCGCTTATTGCGGCAAGACGAGCATTTTTATTGAAGTATATTTGCGCCACGACTCTTGGCCCTGTCCGGTTGGCTCAACTAACGCGAGTCCAGAGTTTGTTGATTGCTAACTATGGGATGTTGGCTCTTTGATGCAAAAACGCCTTACAGAGAAGCACAATTGTTTTGGCAACCCATTAGCCTTATAATTGCTAAGCAATACGGCTACAGGTATTGAAATATGCTTGTAGCTAATAGATTAGCGTAGTATAGGTGCTACTTCCTATTCAAGCAAAAAATTCTCTCTTTCGAGAAATACTAATTCATGAAGAAAGTTCTTATAACAGGTGGTGCGGGCTTTATCGGCACCCATCTCTCTCAAAATCTGATCGAGCACGGCTACGGCGTTATTGTACTTGATAATTTATCGCCGCAGATTCATGGTTCAGATTATACTTTTCCTGAGCAGGAGGGCATCCGCTTTATCAAAGGCGATGTGCGCAACAAGGCCGATTGGGAAGAAGCGCTGCAGGACGCTAATATAGTGGTGCACTATGCGGCTGAGACGGGCACTGGTCAATCCATGTATGAGGTGCACCGGTATGCCGAGCATAATATTTCGGGCACGGCCCTCCTGCTTGATGCGCTAGTGAATACCCAGCACAAAGTAGAAAAGGTAATAATTGCCTCCTCACGGGCTATCTATGGAGAGGGTAAGTATACCTGCGACGAGCACCAGGTGCAGTACCCATCCAGCCGCAAGGAGCAGGATTTATCGCTTGGCAACTTTGAGCCACGGTGCCCTGAGTGCGACGAGCCCTTGCGGGTATTGCCTACCGATGAAGACTCGAAGCTGCACCCTTCCTCGGTATATGGCATTACGAAGCTGAGCCAGGAGCAACTTGTGCTCAATGTGTGCCAGTCTATTGGTATACCCGCGCTTGCCTTCCGCTATCAAAACGTATATGGGCCCGGGCAGTCGCTCAAAAACCCTTACACCGGCATTCTCTCCATTTTTTCCACCCTCATTCGCAGTGGCGGCAAGCGCATCAACATCTTTGAAGATGGCCAGGAAACGCGCGATTTTGTATATGTAGGCGATGTAGTGAAGGCCACTATGCTGGGTATTGAATCCCAGACAGTGTCCCAGGATGTGTACAATGTGGGCTCCGGCGTAGCCACCACCGTGCAGGAAGTAGCGGAGCAACTGCGCACGCTGTACGGAGCAGATACGGAGATAGAAATCACGGGCAATTATCGCATTGGCGATATTCGGCATAACGTGGCCTCGCTGGAAAAAATTAGCGCAGGTCTCGGCTTCCGCCCGGAAGTATCTTTCACTGAGGGCATCCGGAAGTTCGCGGCTTGGGTGGAACAACAAGAGGTGCAAGGTGGCAGCTACGAGGAGTCCATTCGGCAAATGAAGCAGAAAGGCTTGATGAAGTAATAATGATGAAATACTTTTTTTTCACGCTCCGCGATTTTAAGAAAGAAGTAGGAGAAAACGTGCGGATGTACGGTATGCTCAACTCACTGGCAGCGCAGGGCCACGAAGTAGTATTTCTTTCAAATGCTGAAGACTATAAGTCCTTTCATCCTGCTATTCAGCATGTTCATATTGGCTACGATTTTAAAGAGAAGCGCCGGATGCAAGGCCTATTGGCACTGCTTCCCGCAAGTGTAGTATACCAGCAGTTCCGTCCACTCTTTAGCAAAATTGAAGCTGCTATCGAGCGCGCGGGCGTGGGTAGTATGCCGGTTTGCTTTTTTGATTACCTGGATAATACAATTGGCCACCTACTGAAAGCTACGGGTATCATCCAGTCGTACATTAACGATATACACGGCATTGTTCCCATTGAGCAATTATACCTGCAAAGCATTGCCACCAACAGCTATCAGCGTTTGGTGCATCGCTGGAAACTTTTTCTGGTAAACAACCTTGACCAGAAAGTATTTGAAGGGGCAGCGGGCCTTATCTATGGCAGCAGCTCAATGCAAAAGTACTATGAGCAGCGGCATCGGCTAGAGGGCAAGCAAAGCTTTGTCATACCTTACTTAGTCGGGGAGGATGCATTGAAACGACAGCCCGACGCGGTACTGCAGCGTGAGTTGAAGCAGCGCCTCGGCCTAACCGAGCAGGATTTCGTGGTGCTTTTTATTGGGACCTACAAGCAAACCGGCGGCATGGACGACCTTATAAAGGCGTTTGGCCTGCTTCACCGTGATAAACCCGCCAGCAAGCTGATAATGATTGGCGAAGGGCCCTACAAGGATTACTGCGTCAAGCTGGCGCAACAGCTCCCAGCCGCCAACGCAATTCACTTCATAAAGAATATACCTTACGCCGAGATGGCTACCTACCAAAGCCTTGCGCAGGTAATAGTGTGCCCCGACAAGGAAAACGCCTTTTCTCAACATGTAGTGCACGTTAAGTATTTCGATGCACTGATTTCTGGCAGGCTGGTAATAAATGGAGCATTTGACAGCGTTAAGGAAATAAACAAAAACGAGGAACTCTCACTCACTTTTAAGCCCTCAGACGTAACCTCCCTGCACGCCAAGCTGGTCTACTGCCACGAACACTATGAGGAATTATGCAGAAAATATGCGGGCGTAAAGGAATATGTTGCACAGCACCTAACGTACAATGCCTACGTGAAGAACCTGCGCTTCAACACTACTCCTTCCTCTAACTGAGAACGGGAAGATTTTTAGCAGCGGCTGGTGGTGTTCACATAGAATCCGCTGGAAGAGATGCACCCGACGCTGGCGGCCGTCGGGCTGGGAGAGGGGCGTAGCTTCGTTACGACGGCCCTACACCACCGAGGTACCAGCTTACCTGACGGCGGCCGATTTTGCTTTTACGACTGTCCGGCCCACGCCCTGTCAGCTGTTCTGCTCGGCCATCAAGATTGGCGAATATTGAGCCATCGGGTTGCCAGTGCTGGTGACGCCCAGCGTGGGCGACGACTTAGCCATGGAGAAAGAGTTCATTAGGCAGCATGTCCAGGCACAAGGTAAACTGTAGCAATGCCTACCGGGCCGACTATGCCCTGTAGTTCAATTCCTGCACCTTCATTAACCTAACCTGACAACGCTCGACACCGAGTACGTGCATAACCAAGTGCGCGACTAAACCGCGCCCGGCACGCCGGTGATTGGCTGGACGGGCACTCACACTATGTTCCGGCACTTATACCTGATGTGGCCGGTGCTGGAGCGCCTAGAGCGGAAAGACATGGGTTTGTTATCTAAGTCATCGCTAACGAGCCCCCAGCCTAGCCCGACTTGCGGAACCTGCGTTACTCCGCCTGGCGCAAGGAAACCGAGATTGCTGACCTACTCCAGTTTCATCTAGGGCTGATGCCACTAATGGACGACCTAGTGGACGACCCCTGGGCCAGGGGCAAGTGCGCCTTTCAGGCCTTGCAGTACGTGGCGTTAGGAATGCTAGTGCTGGCATCGCCAGTGGGCATGAACACGGAAATGGTGCAGCGTGGCGTCAACAACTTCGTGTACCCTACTGACGAGGACTGGTACGGGGTATTGTGCTAGCCGCTTACCAGCCAGGAAGAGCGGACCCGCCAGGAAGTTGCAGCCCGGCCAACCATCGTGGGCCGCTGCTCTGTGATAGCCAACACGCCCAACTTGCTGCGATTATTCAGCTAACTTTGGGGATTAGTATTACTCTATGGTTCTATAATATTCACGCTATAAAGTTTTTATATGAAAAATTTAACCTCTAAATCGTCACCAAAGCAGCCGGGTACCTTTGTCATTTCCCTGGATTTTGAAATCAATTGGGGGGTTCGGGACCAGCAGACCATTGCGCAATACGGAGCGAATCTGCTAGGAGTACGGCAGGCCATTCCTGCCATGCTGGCCCTTTTTGCGGAGTTCAGCCTACATGCCACCTGGGCTACGGTAGGTTTATTATTCTTTGGGTCTAAGGAGGAAATGCTCAAGGGCCTGCCTGCAGTGAGGCCCACCTATGCCGACCTTTACCTGTCGCCCTACGAGGTGCTTGACGAAGTGGGGGAGGATGAGGCACAGGACCCATACCATTTTGGGCGGTCACTTCTGGAAAATATTCGCGCTACGGCTGGGCAGGAAATCGCCTCGCACACATTTTGCCACTACTATTGCCTGGAGCGGGGCCAGACGCTGAACCAGTTCCGGCACGACATGCGGGCAGCGGCTCAGGTAGCCGCCGCGGTGGGTGTAACGCTACAAAGCTTGGTTTTTCCGCGCAACCAGTACAACCCAGAGTACCTAGTGGTGTGCCGGGAACTGGGCATCACTAGCTACCGCGGCAACGAGCAGTCGTGGATTTATAAGGAGCGCAGCGAAGAGCAACAAAGCCTGTACAAGCGCGGTGCACGGCTGCTCGATGCCTATGTCAATCTATCGGGCCACCACTGCCATTCGCTGGCCGAAGTGGCAAGGTCGTTGCCATTCAACATTCCCGCCAGCCGGTTTCTGCGGCCTTGGTCAGGGCGCCTGCGCAGCCTTGAGAGCCTGCGCCTGCGCCGTATTCTGGCCGGCATGGAGCACGCAGCCCGCCACGGATTGCTGTTTCACTTGTGGTGGCATCCCCATAATTTTGGGGCAAATCTGTCTCAGAACATGGCCGTGCTGCGCCGTATTGCCGAACACTATCGCCAGCTGCAGCAGCGCTACAACATGCAAAGCCTGACCATGAGCGAAGTTGCCGAGAGCTTGCTGACTTCGGTGCCCCCTGCATAACCCTTCTTTTTACCGCATGTCTTCCCCCCGCATCGTTATCTTAGCTGGCCCCGGGCCTTCCACAGATATTTTGTTTCACGCCCTCGACCGTGCATTCGGCGTCCACAGCATCATCGTCGAAGAGCCCGTTAGCCAACAGCAGCTGCTCAAGCGCCGGGTCGAGAAGCTGGGCTGGGCCACAGTAGCCGGACAAATTATGTTTAAGCTGTTGGTGGCAAAGCCACTGGAAGCTGCTTCGCAGGCCCGGCAGCAAGCTATTAGAGCGGCGCACGGCTTAGTGGCCGACCCACTGCCTGAGTCTCACCTCACGCGGGTAGCCTCAGTCAATTCGCCCGAGTGCATTGCAGAGCTGCAACGCATGCAGCCCGATGTAGTAGTGGTGAATGGGACGCGCATTATCGCTAAAAAAGTGCTTCAGGCAGTTTCGTGCCCTTTCCTGAACACCCACGCCGGAATTACCCCCTTGTACCGAGGAGTGCACGGGGGCTACTGGGCTTTAGCAAATAACGATGAGGCCCACTGTGGGGTCAGTATTCACTTGGTTGACGCTGGAATTGACACCGGGGGCATTGTGCATCAAGCGCTCATTTATCCCACTAAGGAGGATAACTTCACCACCTACCCTCTGTTGCAGCTTGCTGCTGGTCTACCCCTGCTCATCCAGGCAGTGCGCGAAGCCCTGGATGGCACATTGCAACTGCAACCAGCCCCAGTCGGCACCTCGCGGCTCTGGTCTCATCCTACCTTGGCGGAGTATCTGCGTAATCGACACCGGGCCCGGTAATCTGAAAATACTAAGCTTTCCTTAGGCTGGTACAAGATGGCCTCTGGCAGGAGCCGTCGCTTTCCGACGCGCTACGCTCATGCTCTGTGTTATATAGAGACCCGCTACATAGAAAGGAATCATGGGAATCTTGTAGCGCACAAGTGTACCAAAATTAGCCGACACGACCCCCACCGTACCCGAAAAAGCCAGTGCGAAAATAAAGCACAGTGTTAGGGATGGGGTGCGCGCTATCAGTGACAAAGTTTTTACCAGGCCTGAACGCACGATAATGCGCAGCGTAAAAAAGATAAAAACCAGGGCTTCTATTGATGACAGAAGCATAACAGGGTTGCGAACTTCCCAGATAAAAGGACGATAGAGCGATACCACAATAGCTTGCGGTACCAGTTTCACCATGCCTAATAGGGTGCCATCTTGTTCGCCCAGATTATAGGCCGAACCGTTCTGCTTCACTCCAGTTTCATACAAGTATTCCGACACGATTTTGCTTCGCTCCCCAATCCTGTCGATATCGTAGTGCTCATCTCCCTTGGTCAGGTTTGTGGCAGCAAAGAAAGCCAGGAATGCACCTATGCTTAATAAGATAGGCTTGGCCAGAATCCGCACCGTCCCGTTTTTAATCCGGGCACTATTTTCATTAAAAATCCAAAGAAGAGCTGCTGGTAAAAAGCATAGCAGGATATAGATTTTTAAGAGAATCAATGCATAAGCCGCTCCTAATCCAAGAAAAGAGGAAGTAATGAGGCTGCGTTTCTGAATAGCACCTTTGTAGAAGGCGTAAAAAAGCCAACCCAAAGCGCCTAAGCAAATAGGGTCTTTCATAAGACCTGACCCCCAGAAAAATACTGAAGGAATAAAAAACGTTGCTATTGCAAGTTCTTTGTACAGTTGTGGACGTATTTTAACAAACGTTATATACATTGCCCACATGCCAGTAAAGCTGATTATTGCAAAAAACAGTGCAATAATCATATAGGTATTGAAACAAAGAAATCCGATAGCAGCTGCAAGACGCGAAAGAAGGTACTCGGCAGAGCCGGCCTGGTACCAATACATATAGGTGGTAAAACGAGCTGTTTCCGGGTCATAAGTGCCACCACTAGTCAGCATCAGCTTCATGCCTGCTTCGAATGAAAAAGCGAAAGCTTCGTGAATAAGCTTAACGTGATAGTAGTAGTTAAATGTATCACCGCCCTCATAATAATAGGCATAAACCAATCCTAATGCAATGGCGCCTACGAACTTAACTGTGAGTGCAGGAATGAAATAGCGGCGCGTATAGATATTAGTAAATCGTCCTCTAACTCCATAAGCAACCAGATAAAAAAAGCCTAGATAGAGTGGCGTTAATAACAGGTCTTTTAGTTCTAGCATGTCAGGCCTTTCGTTTTATTTTTAGCCAAGCTTTGGCCTCTTTGTATTGTTCTGACTTCCGCTCTGCTTTATCAGCAACTACCTCGTAATAGCGTTTCGCTGCCACGGCATCCTTGTCCTTTACTGCCAGGCGGGCAAGATTCATGTTAGCATACAAATAGAACCCGCCGGAAGTGTCCCCAGTGCTCTCAGAAAACACGATGCAGCGCTGGAAGTAGTCCTTGGCTTTGGCGAAGTCGCGGTAGCGGTTCTGCATTAGGTAACCCAAGAAGTAGCTGGCGTAGCGTCCGCTGACGCCTTCGTAGCCGGGCATGCCTTTGCTTATCTTATCGAGGATTTCGCGGCTCACTCGTTCGCAGTCGGCAAAGTCGCCCTGGTCGTAGGCGAGGTGGGCGTAGAAGCGTTGAAAGTAGCCGTTATCGGGGTAGGTGGTGGCTAGGTATTTGGCTACTGGTAGCGCTTCTTCGGCGTTGTTTTCCTCATTTTTTAGAATGCGCATGAGGTAGACACGGGCCTCGGTAGCGGTGTAGAAACCGTTGGTGGCCACGTTGCGGAGCTGTTGCAAACCCAGTTTCTTATCTCCTCTGGGGAAGAACAGCAGCACTGGTTTGAGCAGGGGATAGTTTTCGCTTATCCAGACGGCGTAGTAGTTGAGCAGGGCCTGGCCGAACTGAAATTCCGGGCTGAGGCTGTTGGCTTCCTGGCTTTTCTTTAAATAATTGAGCGAACGCCGGGAATTAACGGTGGCTTTGCGCCAGTCGTGGCGCTCGCCGTGCATGCGAGCACTAAAGCCGTAGGCGGCCGAAAGGAAAAAACTTGCTTCGTAATTGTTGTTATCGGCGTCGTAGAGCTTTTGGGCTTTCGTAACAGCCGTGTCCATGTAGGCGAAAAAGAGCTTGTCGTACTGCTGTGTCTGGATGTTGGTGGGTACAATTTTCCACCAAGTGCTCAGGCCCAGCAGGAAGTAGGGCATGGGGTGATTGGGGTAGCGGCGCCGCAAGGAGCGGAACTGCTTTTCGGCCTTCTCGTACTTGAAATTGTAGATGTTGTAAACGGCACCGTCTAGTTCCAACTGAATATCCTTGTCCAGCAGCAGCCATCCTTTGGTGTCGATGGCCGAGGGTAGCACCCCCACAGAGTCGAGCGCCACCGTCTTCATGGGGGGCGGAATGCGCATTGTATCGGGCTTCTGGGCCATGCTAAGTAGCGGCAAGAATAGCAGCCCCAAGCAGATACAAACCAGCGAACGCAGCATAGGTAGAAATTCGAAAGAGGACCCGAACCGTGTCCCGTCCAAAATCAGGGTAGGGTAAACGGGCCTGCTAAAGTACGGACTTTGGCCTAGCTTTGGGAGTAATCCCCTTTGTATATGCAACTGTTGCACTCCCTTTGCCGCGTGCCGGCTCCCGCCGGCAATGAAGTGGCCCTGACTCGTTTTGTGCTTGATTATGTGCAGCGTGAGCAGGCCAATTGGCAGCACCAACCCACTATCATCGCCGACGAGCGGTTTCAAGACTGTATACTGCTGGTGTTTGGACAGCCCCGCACCGCCATTTTTGCCCACTTGGACAGCATTGGATTCACGGTGCGCTATGGCCGGCAACTGGTGCGCATAGGTGGGCCCCAAGCCGAAGCCGGTTACCGCTTGGTAGGGCACGATTCGCAAGGGGATATAGACTGCACGTTGACCATAGACGAAGAAACCGGCGAACTGGGCTATGCGTTCCACCGCGACATTGACCGTGGCACGGAGCTCACGTTCTACTGCGACTTCCGCGAAACCGACACCACGGTTCAAAGTTGCTACCTCGACAACCGGCTGGGCGTTTGGAATGCCCTGCGTCTGTGCGAAACACTGGAGCACGGCATCGTGGCCTTTTCCTGCTGGGAAGAACACGGCGGCGGCTCGGTGGCTTACCTGGCAAAGTACATTCATGACACCTATGGCGTGCGCCAAGCGCTGATTTCCGACATCACCTGGGTAACCGAGGGGGTGCATGCGGGGCAGGGATGCGCCATTTCGCTGCGGGATTCCTTGATTCCCCGCCGGGTTTATGTAGACCGCATCCGGACCATTGCTGCTCAGTCGGGCATTCCGCATCAATTGGAAGTAGAAGGCAGTGGCGGCTCCGACGCCAAAGAGCTACAGCACGCCGCTGCGCCCTGGGATTGGTGCTTCATTGGAGCACCTGAAGACCATGTGCATTCGCCCGATGAACTGGTTGATAAACGCGACATTGCCAGTATGCTAGCGCTTTATCAGGTTTTGATGCAAGAATTGTAGTGTATCCGTATATCTTTGGCACCCTTGCTTGTCCATCACACTTTTCTTCACCTAATCTTCCTTGCATCTTATGACCCCATATCTTTACGCAGTGCCCGCGTTGGGACTCTTTGCGTTGCTGTATACTTGGCTGCGCGCCGGTTGGGTATCCAAGCAAAATGCTGGTGACGAACGCATGACCACCATTGCGGGCTACATCGCCGATGGCGCCATTGCATTTCTCAAAGCGGAGTATAAGGTGTTGGCCCTGTTTGGGTTGATTGCAGGGGCTTTTCTTTTTTACTTGGGTACTACCAGCGGCAACTCTAGCCCCGTCATTGTCATTGCCTTTTTGATTGGTGCAGTGTTCTCGGCGCTGGCAGGCTTTATTGGGATGAAAATTGCCACAAAGGCCAACGTCCGGACTGCGCAAGCGGCAAAGACCAGCCTGAGCACGGCCTTGAACGTGTCGTTTTCGGGCGGTTCCGTGATGGGCATGGGCGTGGCCGGGCTGGCGGTGTTGGGCCTGGGCTCTCTGTTTATTGTGTTCTATAAGATGTTTGTGCCCAGCGGCCTTGCCAATGGCGAGGAGATGGTGAAGGCTCTGGAGGTTCTCACCGGCTTTTCGCTCGGGGCCGAAAGCATTGCTCTCTTTGCCCGGGTAGGCGGCGGCATCTATACCAAAGCGGCCGACGTGGGAGCCGACCTCGTGGGCAAAGTAGAAGCCGGTATCCCGGAGGATGACCCCCGCAACCCCGCCACCATTGCCGACAACGTGGGCGACAACGTGGGCGACGTGGCCGGCATGGGCGCCGACTTGTTCGGCTCCTACGTGGCGACTATTCTGGCAACCATGGTGCTGGGCCGGGAGGTCACAGTCACCAACGACCAGTTTGGTGGGCTTTCGCCGATTTTTTTGCCTATGGCCATTGCGGGCATGGGCATCATCGCCTCGCTGATTGGGATTCTGTGCGTCCGGGTGAAAGAAGGCGGCAATGTGCAGACTGCCCTAAACACGGGGAATTATATCTCCGTGGTGGTATCAGCTATTGCTTCTTACTTTCTTATTATGTGGATTCTGCCCTCGGGGAGCTTCACCATCCGGGGCGTGTCGTTCACGGCGATGGGGGTTTTCTGGGCTGTGGTTGTGGGCTTGATAGTCGGTACGCTCATGAGCATTATCACGGAGTATTATACTGCCATGGGCAAGCGCCCGGTAAACAGCATTGTGCAGCAAAGCAGCACCGGCCACGCTACCACCGTTATTGGCGGTTTGGCAGTGGGCATGGAAAGCACGGTGCTTCCCATCATTGTGCTGGCCGCGGGCATTGTGCTGAGCTACGAAGCGGCGGGCCTCTACGGTGTAGCCATTGCAGCGGCGGGCATGATGGCCACCACCGCTATGCAATTGGCTATTGACGCATTTGGTCCTATTGCTGACAACGCGGGCGGTATCGCCGAAATGTGCGAACTGCCCAAAGAAGTGCGGGAGCGGACTGATATTCTGGATGCCGTGGGCAACACCACCGCTGCCACGGGCAAAGGCTTCGCCATTGCGTCGGCGGCTCTGACTTCGCTGGCCTTGTTCGCCGCGTTCATGGGCACGGCTAATATCACTTCCATTGACATCAGCAAGGCGCCTGTGCTGGCGGGTGTATTCATTGGAGCCATGATTCCCTTTATCTTCTCGTCGTTGGCGATTGCGGCGGTGGGCCGGGCGGCCATGGCCATGGTGCAGGAAGTGCGCCGGCAGTTCCGCGAGATTCCGGGTATTATGGAAGGCACGGGCCGGCCAGAGTACGAAAAGTGCGTTGCCATCAGCACGCAGGCGGCTATTAGGGAAATGATTTTGCCGGGGGCCATTGCTTTGCTCACGCCCATCATCGTGGGTTTTGGCTGCCGCGGGTTGTTCTCCAACGCTTCGTCGCCCGAGGTGCTGGGCGGTCTGCTGGCCGGGGTCACGGTGAGCGGTGTGCTCATGGCCATGTTCCAGAGCAATGCCGGCGGCGCCTGGGACAACGCTAAGAAATCATTTGAAAAAGGCGTTCTGGTGAACGGCGTGATGCAGTACAAAGGCTCGGATGCCCACAAAGCTTCCGTGACTGGCGACACGGTGGGCGACCCGTTCAAGGACACCTCCGGCCCCAGCATGAACATCCTCATCAAACTGATGAGCATTGTGTCGCTGGTTATCGCTCCGCACATTGCGGAGCGTGGCGGCGAGCGCGGTATGGCCCCAGTGAAGGTGGAAAACGAGCGCACCGAAGTAGTTGCCCGGCCACACGTGCGCTACGCCGATACGTTTGCTCCCTCAGCAGCCCGTGTGATTTACACGGTATTGCGCGAGGTGAAGTAGTTTTCTGAACCACGGATTCATGCGGATTTTGCGGATTTCACGGATTTTGTATTCGGCTCAATAGAATAAGAACAATAAGCAACAAAGGCCACTCTTCTAAAGAGTGGCCTTTGTTGCTTATCATAGTTAGAATCATAGTTTGTGTGGACACAGCGTCTACAAAATCCGTGAAATCCGCATAATCCGCATGAATCCGTGGTTCAGACAGTAGCTTTGTGCCTCATTCTTCCCGCGCCGCATGGGTCACTCCCACATCACCATCCACAAAAAAGCTTTCCGACCATATTTATCGGTCGCTCAACTGGATGAGGCCGTAACGGCCCTGGCTGCCCGCCTCAATGCCGACTACGCCGGCCGCGAGCCCCTGTTTGTAGTAGTCCTGACGGGGGCATTTATGTTCGCCTCCGACCTGCTTAAGCACATTACCGAGCCTTGCGAGATAGTCTTTATCCGGGTGGCCTCGTATGAGGGCACGGGCAGCAGCGGCGTGGTGCAGGAAATCATGGGGCTGCGCGAAGAAGTGCAGGGCCGCCACCTCATCATCGTCGAAGACATTGTTGATACTGGCACCACCATGCACCACCTGGTGCCCAAATTGCAGGCCAATGGTCCGGCCTCGGTCGAGATAGCGACGCTGTTTTTCAAGCCGGAGAGCTTGCGTCACAAAATTGACTTGCGCTACGTGGCCCTGGAAATCCCCAACGACTTCGTAGTAGGCTACGGCCTCGACTACGACGGCCTGGGCCGCAACCTGCCCGACGTATACGTGGCCGTGTAGTGAGCCTTTGTTACCGATTGATTAACTTGCCCAAACCCACCTTACTCTTTCCCCTCGCGCAACTTCTCTATTCATGTTGAATATCGTGCTGTTCGGCCCGCCCGGTGCCGGTAAAGGAACCCAAAGCCAGAAACTCATCACCAAGTACAACCTCGTGCACCTGAGCACCGGCGACCTGCTTCGCGCTCAGATAGCCCAAGGCACGGAGCTAGGCCTGACCGCCAAAAAGCTCATGGACGAAGGCTTGCTGGTGCCCGATGCCGTAGTAATTGGCATGATAGACAGTGCGCTGCAAGCCAACAAGGCCACCGCTGGTGGTTTTATTTTTGATGGCTTCCCGCGCACGGTGCCCCAGGCTGCTAGCCTCGACCAGCTGCTGGAACAGCACGACAGCGGCATCAATTGCATGATTGCGCTGGAAGTAGACGAGGAGGAACTGGTGACTCGCCTGCTGGAGCGCGGCAAAACCAGCGGCCGCCCCGACGACCAGGACGAAAGCAAAATTCGCCGCCGCGTAACGGTATATAACACCGAAACGGCGCAGGTGGCCGGCTACTACGCCGCTCAGAACAAGTTTCACGCCCTCAACGGCATTGGGCAGATTGAAACTATTTTTGACCAAATCTGCACTATAATAGACCAGAATAAGCCTGCCACGCCCGAAAGCCCCACTGAGGCTGCCCGCGAGGTTCAAGCATAGTTCACGTTTTTAACACGACTGTCATCCTGAGCACAGCGCAGGACCTTTTCACGTTAGAACAACCGGCTCCGGAACGCACGTTCTGTAGCTAGCCCTAACGCCGAGAGGTCCTGCGCTGTGCTCAGGATGACAGTTCTTTTACCCCTAATTCTCCATTCCTGTGGCTTCTAATAACTTTATCGACTACGTTAAGCTCATCTGCCGTTCGGGCAAAGGCGGGGCGGGCTCGCACCACTTTTTCCGGGCCAAGGGCCTGCCCAACGGCGGCCCCGACGGCGGCGATGGCGGCCGCGGCGGTCACATCATCCTAGAGGGCAACTCCCAACTCTGGACCCTGCTGCACTTGCAGTACCAAAAGCACGTCTTCGCCAAAGATGGCGAGGGTGGGGGCGAAAACCTACGCAGCGGCGCCCAGGGCGAGGACATTGTGCTACAAGTGCCCCTAGGCACTGTGGCCCGCGACCCGGACGGTACCCATTTGCTCGAAATTACGGAGCACGGCCAGCGGCTCATCTTGGTGCCCGGCGGACGCGGCGGCTGGGGCAACGACCATTTCAAGAACTCCATCAACCAAGCTCCAACCTACGCTCAGCCCGGCGAGCCGGCCATTGAGGCCATCATTATTCTGGAGCTGAAGCTCCTGGCCGACGTGGGCCTAGTGGGCTTCCCGAACGCGGGCAAGAGCACGCTGCTGTCGGTAGTATCGGCGGCCAAGCCTAAGATTGCCGACTATGCCTTCACGACCTTGGTGCCCAACTTGGGCGTGGTGGCCTACCGCGACTACAAGTCCTTCGTGATGGCCGACATTCCGGGTATTATTGAGGGCGCGGCCGAAGGTAAAGGGCTCGGCACGCGCTTCCTGCGCCACATCGAGCGCAATTCTACGCTGCTCTTTATGATAAGCTGCGACAGCCCCGACATTGCGGCGGAGTACCAGGTGCTGCTGGGAGAGCTAGAGCAGTTCAACCCCGAGCTGCTGGAAAAGAAGCGCCTGCTGGCCATCACCAAGTCCGATATGATTGATGAGGAGCTGGAAGCTGAAATTCGGGAGACCTTGCCGTCCGATATTCCGTCCATCTTCATCTCCAGCTTAACGAACAAGAACATTGTGCCGCTGAAGGACATGATTTGGAAGGCGCTGGAGGAAAATCGGCGTAATGCCGCGCCGGTGCGCCAGGGCTTCGGTGAGGAAGACGGCGAAGAATAGGCCGAGGAACTCCAATTGCTTGATTTGATGTCCCCAATTCAAAGCCGAATTGGGGACATTTTTTATGGCGTTCTAACTGTGTTGCACGCTGCCGCGCTGATTTAGAGCTATACTGAACCTAATAAAAGTCTGTGCCACTATGGCAGCCCGCACCCCTTTGGCAAGTGAATTGCGCCCAAAGGGTGACTAACCGGCTAACCCCGTGAAAAACCCATTCCGACGAATCTTTCCCAAAATGGCTGACGATAATAACCTGCCCCAGGACGACAACTTGACCGCTGACCAAGCGCACGCAGCTGGCGAAATGGCCGACGTTGAAGGTGGCACCACCGATACTGCCGCTGAGCCCACGGCTGCTCCTGCTGCCGAAGGCACCCGCACCGACGCGGAGCTGGCGGAGTTGAAGGATAAGTACCTGCGCTTGGCCGCGGAATTTGAGAATTACAAGCGCCGCACCACCAAGGAGCGGATTGAACTGTTCAAAACCGCCAACCAGGAACTGATGACGGCCTTGCTGCCCGTGCTCGACGACTTTGAGCGCGCCCGCAATGCTACCCGCGAAACCACCGATGCCAACGCCGTGCGTGAGAGCATCGAAATTATTCAGAACAAGCTGAACAAAACGCTGCAGCAGAAGGGTTTGACAGCCATGGACGCGCAGGGCGGCGACTTCGACGCCGAACTGCACGAGGCCATTACGCAAATTCCGGCGCCCAGCGAGGACTTGGTAGGAAAAATAGTGGACGAGGTAGAGAAAGGTTACTATTTAGGTGACAAGGTTATTCGCCACGCTAAAGTGGTGCTTGGGCAGTAGTAACTTTGCAGACTCTGCCCTGGATAATTTTTTAGAAAACGATGGCAACTAAGCGCGATTATTACGAGATATTAGGTATCGCCAAAAATGCGGCGGCTGACGAAATCAAGTCGGCCTACCGCAAAATGGCCATCAAGTACCACCCCGACAAAAACCCCGACGACCCCACGGCTGAGGACAAGTTTAAGGAAGCGGCCGAGGCGTACGAGGTGCTGAGCAACGCCGATAAGCGCGCGCGCTACGACCGCTACGGCCACCAGGGCATGGGCGGCAATGGCGGCGGACCGCAGAACATGGAAGACATCTTCTCGCAGTTCGGCGACATCTTCGGTGGTGGCGGCGGCTTCGAGGGCTTCTTTGGCGGGCGCCAGGGCGGCGGGCGGCGCCAGCGCAAGGGCTCGAACCTGCGCATCAAGCTGAAGCTCGACTTGGAGGAAATTGCCAACGGCGTTGAGAAGAAAATCAAGGTGAAGCGCTACGTGGCCTGCCAGCCTTGCAGCGGCACCGGCGCCAAAAACGGCACCGAGCTCAAAACCTGCCAGACTTGCCAGGGCCAGGGCCAGACCAAGCGCGTGGTGAATACCATGCTCGGCCAGATGGTGAGCAGCAGCACTTGCCCCACCTGCAACGGCGAGGGCAAAACCGTGACCGCTACCTGCGACGTGTGCAAAGGCGACGGCCGCCAGCTGCACGAGGAAGTGATTCCCATCAATATCCCTGCGGGCGTGGCCAACGACATGCAGCTGAGTATGAGCGGCAAAGGCAACTTCCCGGAGCGCGGCGGCGTGCCCGGCGACCTGCTCATTCAGATTGAAGAAGAGCCGCACGAATTCCTGAAGCGCGACGGCAACAACATCATGTTCGAGCAGTACATCTCCTTCGTAGACGCCGCTCTGGGTGCCAACCTGGAGGTGCCGACCATTGAAGGCAAGGTGAAAATCAAGGTGGACCCGGGCACCCAGCCCGGCAAAATCCTGCGCCTGCGCGGCAAGGGCATCAAGGACATCAATGGTTACGGCCGTGGCGACCAACTCATTCATCTGAATGTGTGGACGCCCAAGCATGTGAGCAGCCAGGAGCGCGAGCTACTGGAGAAGCTGCGCGACTCGGATAACTTCACGCCGCACCCCGGCAAAAACGAGAAAGGCTTCTTCGAAAAAGTGAAGGAGTATTTCGCGTAAGGCGAAATGTAGCATGGACTCTGAGAGTCCGCGCGTTGAACAAACCCAGCGCTCAATCACTAAAAAGCCCGCCTTCCAGTTATGAAGGCGGGCTTTTTGCTGTCTTGAAGGGTCTGAGCCTTCGAGCTTCTTTAGAAGTTTTGTGGGTCTAGAACACCGGCTTCACCTGGTATCCTTGCTGCCGGAGCAATGCCAATACGCCACTCGGTCCGCCCAGGTGGGCCGCACCAACCGCAAAAAAGGTCGGTTTGCTGGCCGCTTGCTGTGCAATCAGTGGTATCCAGCGCTTGTTGCGGCTGGTAAGGAGCATGTCTTCATACTCCTCCATGCCGAATTTACTGTTCATCGACATTTTTAAAAGGCCTTCTACGTCCTGGGCCTGATACAACTGGAGCAGGGCCCGGAATTCCTGCTGGGCTTCGCCACGCTTCGCAACCATATCAGATAATAGACGAGCTTGTTTTTCGCACGGAATCTTGTCGAATATGCCGAGTTGCTCGGCTACTGTTTCGAGGCCGATTACCTCCATTTGCTTGGCCTTGGCCATTTCCACCAGCGTCATCTCGTAGCTGCCCATTGGGCAACCCAGCATCTTGGGGTAGAGCAGCGTGGACAGAATGAAGGGCTTCATCCCACCCATTTGGGCAAAGGGCATCTTCAACTCGTTGGTGTAATAGTCGCTCACGGCCGCGTACTCCTCCTTGGTCATGCAGCCCTGCACGGTTTGGCCGGTGGGCAGCATCATCATGCTTTGCATTTCCTGGGCCATGGTGGGGCTGTCCATGTCCAGTTCCAGCGCTACTTGTTGGGAGTTGGCAACGGCCGTCTTTACCGCCTCGCTCACCTTTAGGTCGTCGGCGCAGAGCAGGTGAATGGTGCCAAACACGTAGGACGGCTTGGCGAGCTTGTTGCCCGAAATTTCCCAAAGCAGTGCTTTAGTTGCCGTAGGGGCAGCTGTCGTTTTGGGAGCTTTCGCTGCCTTTTGGGCCTGGGCCAATGGGCTAGCTAATAGCAGAGCAGCAGCTAGGGAGAGTTTAAGAAGGCGCATTTTTTACAGAAAAAAGGTGAGATGGATGATGGGTTTGAATTGATTATTTGAGTGAGGCTTTAGCGGTCGACTTGTGGGTGGCTTGGTGTAAAGCACGGCCAATGTCATAGCTAAAAAGTGCAATGGAGGCACCTAGCAGCAAGAAGCAGGTAAAGCGGCGCCAGGTGGAAAGAGGCACTACGGTAACACGGGCAGCAGGCGAGCCATAGAATGTGTCTGACAGAAGCATGGCGCCGGCAAACAGGCCCGTTGCTAGCGCTGCGAAATAGTTGCCGAGCACGATTTGAGAAAGACTCCCCAGGCCGAAAGCAATACCGACAATAGTATTTGGGTTTTTCATGATGCAGATGCAGGTGAGAAGAATAGCTTTGGGTCATCTATCGTCCATCTTTGGTGGGCATTACACCCACACCTGAAAAAAATATTTTCGCAATATTTTTTTGACCAACGCTGTAATGCCTGGGTTCGGCTTGGCGATTAACTGCCCGAAATCACAGCCTCGTATGTCTGCCGCCCCATCTGCTGAATTTGTTGCTGCGCTAAACGAGTACCAGCCGCTGCTGCGCCGCGTGGCCCGGCTCTATTGCCAGGACTCCGACGACCGGCAGGACCTGTTTCAGGAAATGGTGCTGCAGCTGTGGCGGGCGTGGCCGCGCTACGTACCGCAGCCGGGCGCCAAGCTCAGCACCTGGCTCTACCGCATTGCCCTGAACGTGGCCATCTCGAACCTGCGCCAGCGCACCCGCCGCCCCGTGTCGGGGGAGCTGTGTGCTGAGGCGCTGGCCGTGGCTCAGGCTCCAGAGGCTGGCCCCGATGCTGAGGACCGGGCGGCGCTCTACCAGGCCATCGACCAGCTGTCGGAGGTTGATAAGGCCTTTGTGCTGCTTTACCTCGAAGACCGGCCTTATGAAGAAATGGCCGAGATTCTGGGCATTACCCAAAACAACGTGCGGGTGAAAATGCACCGGGTGCAGGAAAAGCTGCGCCAGCTGTTGCCCGTTACCACCCGCTAAATCCTACTTGTTATGCAACTCGAAGACTTGCGCCAAAGCTGGCTAAACCCGCCGGAGCCCGTAGCGCCTATAAATTCTGTTCAGCTGGAAACGCTCTTAGCCAATCGGCCCGGCCTAGTGGATAAGATGCGCCGCAGCGCCCTTTGGGAAACGGGGTTTACGGCCATGTTGGTGGTGGTTTCGCCCTTCGCATTTTTCATGGTCGAAACGCTCATTTACCGCGTCTACGCCGTGATAATGCTGGCATTGGGCTTGGGCCTGCTGTACTACTATTACCGGATGCTGGTGATGCTGAACCGCATGCGGCTGGTAGAGGGCAACGTGCGCGGGCACTTGAAGCAGTTGGCCGCAGGGCTGCGGGCAATGCTGCGCTTCTACTACCGCCTCACGCTGGCTGCGGGTCCAGCAGTAATGCTACTGAATTTTGGCTATTTTGTGGGGAGGGAGCTGGCACGGCCCACCCCGTTTCGATGGAAGCTGCTGTTCATTGTGGGCGGGGTGTTTCTTGTGTTTGGGGTGCTGCTGCAGCTGCTGGCCGTGTACGGCACGCGCTGGTACGTGCAGCGCCTCTACGGCCAGCACCTCGACCGCCTGGAAGCCAATCTGGCCGAATTGGACGAGCCAACTAATTGAACCTGCTGGTATTCCATACCGCTCGGATATTTCTACATTTACCATTAAACCAACTCCTCTTTTCTGTGAAACCAATTCTCGAAGCCATTGATGTGCGCAAGGCCTACGCCGCGCACGTTGCCCTGAGCGGCGTCAGCCTCTCCATTCCAGAGGGCAGCATATTTGGGTTGCTCGGCCCCAATGGGGCGGGCAAAACCTCGCTCATCCGCATCATTACCCAGATTACGGCGGCGGATGAGGGCGAAATCCGTTTCCGCGGCGAGCGGCTGAATCCCAGTCACATTGCCCAGATTGGCTACCTGCCCGAGGAACGGGGGCTCTATAAGAAGATGAAAGTGGGCGAGCAGCTGCTCTACCTCGCCCAGCTGCGCGGCCTGACTCGTTCCGATGCCACCCAGCGCATTAAGCAGTGGCTCAATCGGTTTGAGATAAAGGAGTGGGCCAATAAGAACGTAGAAGACCTCAGCAAGGGCATGCAGCAGAAGGTGCAGTTCATTGCCACGGTGATGCACCAGCCCAGCCTGATTATCCTCGATGAGCCGTTCTCGGGCTTCGACCCAATTAATGCCAACCTGATTAAAGACGAAATTCTGGAGCTGCGCAAGCAGGGCGCTACCATCATTTTCTCGACGCACCGCATGGAGTCGGTGGAAGAGCTCTGCGACAGCATTGCCCTGATAAACCGCTCGCGCAAGGTGCTGGACGGCCCCGTTGGCCTTATCCGCGACCAGTTCAAGACCAACACCTACGCCGTAGAGGGCAAGGGCAAGCTGATAGTGGTGCACCCCGACTTTGAAGTGGTGGAGCAGACCGAGCGCGAAAACGGCCATTTCTATGCCCGCGTGCAGCTGCACGCCGGTGTGCGCCCCAACGACCTGCTGCGCTACCTCATCAACAACGTGGAGGTGGATTCTTTCCGGGAGTTGATTCCGAGCATCAACGAGATTTTCATTCGGCGCGTGCGCGAAACCATGCCGGAAACGCTGGTGGAGGAGACCGTTTAAAGTCTAGCACGTCATGCTGAGCGCAGTCGAAGCATCTCGCGTGCACTAGTAATTCAATCGTACGAAAAAGGAATAGCAACCCAGGCGAGATGCTTCGGCTCCGTTCAGCATGACGTACTGATTGCTAATTCCTACTTAACCTCCAACCATTATGGCCTCAAAATTCTTACTCGTAGCCCAACGCGAATACCTGACCCGTGTTCGCAAAAAAGCCTTCATTGTGCTTACCCTGGCGGTGCCGCTGCTTATTGCGGCCTTCGGCGCCTTCATGTTTCAAATAGCCAAGTCGGACGACAGCACCGATGTGGTGGAAGTGCGCGATGAAAGCGGCCTCAACATAGCGAGCCGCCTGGTGAGCACGCCGCAGCTAACCTTCGTGCCGGCCGCTGGCGCCCTCGCCGAAGCCAAGAAAGGCTTCCAAAAAGCCAAGCACGACGGCCTGCTGTACCTGCCCGCCGGCCTCGACGTGGAAAAGCCCGACAACGTGCAGTTCTACGGCAAGGGCAACATCAGCCTGAAAAAGCAGCTGGCCGTGGAGAGCGCCCTGAACAAGGCCTTCTCGGATTTGAAGATGCAGAAGTCGGGCCTCTCGCAGGACCAGCTCGACCGGCTGCGCTCGAAAGTGAGCCTGAAAACCATTAGCCTCGACGACACGGGTAAGGAAGCCGATAGCAATGCCCTGGCTACTTCGGGCACGGCCTACGTGCTGGCATTGGCCATTTACCTCTTCATTTTCATCTACGGCGTGCAGATTATGCGCGGGGTAGGCGAGGAGAAGTCGAGCCGGATTATGGAGGTGATGCTGTCGTCGGTGAAGCCGTTTGACCTGATGATGGGCAAAATTGTGGGCATTGCCGCCGTGGGCCTCACGCAGTTTCTGATGTGGGGCCTGCTGTCGTTTGGTGCGTCGTCGGTGTTGCTGCCGCTGCTGGCAAGTGCGGGTAAGGATAAGCCTAAAACTGAAGTTGCGGCTACCACTAACACCAACGCAACGCCCATGGACCAGCAAAGTGGAGAGGCCAGCAGCGCAGGCGAGAAGTTTGACCAGAACGTTAGCCAGCAGGCAAACCCGGCGAATGCCGCCGGGCGCTTCAACGTTTTCGCTACGTTGGGCAACCTGCCCATTGGCACCATTCTGTTCGGCTTCATCATCTACTTCCTGGGCGGCTACCTGCTCTACGGGGCGCTATTCGGGGCCGTGGGCGCGGCGGTGGACGACCAGACCGATACCCAGCAGTTTATGTTTCCGATTACCATGCCGCTCATTTTGAGCTACATCGTGGGCCTGTCGGTGATTTTGCGCAACCCCGACGGCCCGGTGGCTTTCTGGATGTCGATGATACCCTTCACTTCGCCCATTGCCATGGTCATTCGCCTGCCGTTTGGCGTGCCGATGTGGCAGCTGGCGCTGTCTATTTTCCTGCTCATTCTGGGCTTCATCGGCACGGTGTGGGTAGCGGCCCGGATTTACCGAGTGGGCGTGCTCATGTACGGCAAGAAGGTGACGTATAAAGAGCTGGGCAAGTGGATGTTTTATAAAGGATAAGCAGCCACGGCGAACTTTGAACGTCATGCGGAGCTTGTCTATTTTGATAAGTTTCGCATGACGTTCTGTTTTAAAAAGACCCATTCCATGCCCCGTATTCTCTGCCTCGCTCTTATTGCGTGCCTACTAACTGGCTTCACCGGCGACCGGCCTGCTTACCGCCTCTTCACCGCCACCGGTCAGCCCGCCGATTACGACCAGATGCTAGCTGAGTTGGCCCAAGCTGATGTGGTGCTCTTTGGCGAGCAGCACAACGACGTGATGGCACACTGGCTGGAGCTGCAAGTGGCCAAAGACCTGCAGAAGCTGAAGAAACCCGGCCAGCTGGTGCTGGGCATGGAGATGTTTGAGCGCGACGTGCAGACGCTGCTGACACAGTACGTGACCGGCGCCTTGGTCGATTCGGCTTTTGAGCGCCAGGCGCGCCCGTGGCCTAACTATGCCACCGACTACCGCCCGCTGCTGCTTTTTGCGAACGAGAACAAACTCTCGGTGATTGCCACCAACGCCCCGCGGCCGTTTGTGAGCGCCGTGGCGCGGGGCAGTCTCAAGGCGCTCGATAAGCTGCCGAAGGCAGACCGGCCCTTGTTGGCGCCGCTGCCGCTGAAGGTCGACTACGAGCTGCCGGGCTACAAGAACATGGCCGCTATGTTCGGGGGCGACAGCAAGGCCCACGGTGGGGGCGCTCAAAACATCATTCAGGCCCAGGCCCTGCGCGATGCCACCATGGCCCATTCCATTCGCACGAGCCGGCAGGAGGGGCAAACCCTGCTGCACTTCAACGGCAGCTACCACTCCGACCACCACGACGGCATTGTGGCCTACCTGCGCCAGTATGCGCCCAAGCTGCGCGTGCGCACCCTGAGCGTGGTAAGCCAGGAGCAGCTGCAGCAGCTGGACAAGGAACAGGTGAACATCGCCGATTTTGTGGTGGTGGTGCCGGCCGACATGATAAAGTCGTATTAGGCGAAACACCTTATTCTCTTGCCATGATTTCGACCCAAGAATACAGTGCCCTGCCCGACGCCGCATCTTTACAACGCCTCAGCAAGGCTCTGGCCGTGCTCGATGCCATTAACTCCCAGGATGTAGAGTACCGCTACTACACCTACAACGCCGCTTGGGGCGAAGGCGAAGAGGTGCTGGAAATGAGCGACGGCGAAGGCGACCAGATGCTCATCCTGTTTCGCCCGGAGGGCTGCGTGATAAACGGCTACCTCGATGGCTACGACCAGCCCGACAAAGCCAAAGTCACTCGCGGTCTGCCTGAGGTTTTCGATGATTTTATCTTCGGTGAGCCGGTCAATTCCATCGGCACCACGTTTTGCTTGTGGTACACGCCTGAGCACGGCTGGCAAACCGGCGTGGTGGAAAACGAGGACGACGGCTCCGAAGAGCTGCTGTATATGCTCGATGGCAACCCCGAAACCTACGCCGAGTGGGCCGACGAATACTACGGCGACGAAACCGAACGCTCGCCCAGTGAGGTAGAGGCCGTGGCCAAAATTTACCGGGGTGAGACGTTGACCAAGGCCACTGTGCTGGGTATTGTGGACGAGCTGGAGGACTGGGCCCAGCTGGAGGAAGACCTGCAAGGCATTGGGTACCCGTATGATTTCAGCTAGCGGCCCGCCGCCCTGCGCCTGCTTTTATAACTGAAGCGGCACGGCTGCTTAGGCCAGCGTGCGACTGCCGAGGCAGGCTGCGTCGTGCAGTGCCAGCAGGTCTTTGGCGGCCGGGCATACCTGGCCACTGCCGTAGTCGCCGATGAACTCGCACACCGAAAAATCAGCACTTTGAGCAGTGTAAGTCGATTCCCAGTCTGCTTGCGCCGTCAGCTGTTCGGCGTCCTGGTACGGGAACAGGTATGTTGGGCGCGCCAGGCCTATGCGCCAGGGCTTGGGTGTGAGACGGGCCCGGTAGCAAGCTTGCAGCCGGCACATGCGCGCATAAATCTCATCGGCTCCGAGGGCGGTAAACACTTGGTTGGCCACAGCATCAGTGGGAAGTATTTCGGCGTGCGTGGCCAGCAGACGGTAGCCCGCCCGGGTGCGGTAGAGCCGGAAGTGCCACGCCGGGTGCTGCTGTAGCCAGCGCTGCACCTTAGCTTCCAGCAGCGGCAAGGGCTCTATGGGAGGAACTGGAGGCGGCGTGGGAATGATGCGGAGCCAGCGCAAAAGCTCCGTGAAAAGCCCGGCACTTAGCTCGGGCCGGGGACGCAAATCGACTAGGTCTACGTCGACGAACATCAGGCGGCTGGTGTTCAGGACTAGTGCCCCGTAGGCGTTACGCGTAATGGCGCCCATCTCCTTGCCTTCGGGGGTGTAGAGGCGTTGTTCCAGCTTTTCGCGCAGGGGCTTGGCGCCGGCAGGGTACTCGTTTAGCCGTTCGCCGCTTTCGAGGCGGTCTTGGCGACTTAGCAGCTTCTGGCGAGCCTGCGCTGTTGCATCGGCCTGGTTGAGGTTGCTGCCAGCGTAGGCCACGAGGTCGTAATGCTCGCCAGTTGCCGGGGCATAAGCAGCCGTTTCTCGAGCCCAGAAATTGTAAATCTGCATGCGGGTAGAGCGGAAATATAGGCGCTGAAGGTAGCGGTTTCTGCAGTAGGGCTTACTTTGCTCCGCTGCTGGTTCATTTGACTTGGCTTACCTACTAGCGAAACTTCCTCGCCGCTCACATTCTGGATAGTTGCAACTATGTTAATCAGAGAAGCTGAAGTAGCTGATATTTCGAAGATGTCAGACGTGCGTTTGTCGGTGAAGGAGAACGTGCTGAACACGCCCGGCGCCGTGACCTACGGGGATTATGTGGATTACCTGACGCGCCGCGGCAAAGGCTGGGTGGCGGAGGTTGAAGGCCACATCGTGGGCTTTGCCGTTGTCGATTTGCGGGGGCGTAATATCTGGGCGCTGTTTGTGCACCCGGATTTTGACCGGCAGGGAATAGGCCGCGCCCTGCACAACATCATGCTAGCCTGGTATTTCAGCCAAACCGATGAGCCCGTGTGGCTGGGCACGGAGCCGGGCACGCGGGCGGAGGCATTCTACCGCAAGGCGGGGTGGCGAGAGGTGGGAGTAAGGGCGAACGGGGAGGTGAAATTTGTGATGGCAGCCGGAAAGAATAAATAGGCCAGTTTTTGAACAGCGAACGCAATATGGGTGAGCAATTGATTAGCCAACTACGAACATTTCAAGCCAGGCGGAAATTTGCAAATAGTGAGTTTGAATTACGTGGCTTGATGCCTTCTGATAGTGATTTGTGTACGCGGTTAGACGAGTTGTTCTTTAATTGTTCCCAAGCTTTGATAGAGTTAATAGAACAAAATTATTCCCTGTCTCAACGCAAAAAATATTTAAAAGCATATTTGAAAAGCGTCGAAAGAAAGAGTCTTGATACTGAAGAAGCAGAATTTGTAGCTGAAGTATTTTTTGAGCTGGCGCAGATTGTAGATGTTGATATAAAATATCTGCTTAACAGTTGGTTGTATGGAAATTTAATGGGCTCGCTTATTAAGTTTTCGTCTTATTTCCGGAAGCCAGAACTTGTTATCGACACGCTCAGGCAGCCTTGTTCCAGCTGTTTGGCAGCTTTGGAAACAGTTGTTTTAGCCCGTAATACCGATGTTCCAGACGCCGTATTCCTTATTGTGAGGTGCAACGCCTGCGGAGGGTTCAATTTGGTAGACCACGGCCCAGGTATCGCCGAGATGCGCTTTATTAATTACACTTCAGTTGAGCAATTGGAAAAAAGTGAATATGATGCTGAGCGAGCCATGCGGAGGTTAGAGCAACTGAAGTACTTTCGGAAATAGAGTCGAAATTATTTATCAAAAACTGCCGATTTAAAGCAGGATAATTATTTAACTAACAGCTGTACCGGGTGCTTTTCGCCGGCCCGGATGCGCAGCCACTCCGCGAGGCGCTGTTGCTCGGCGGGCGGCAGGGGGCGGCGGGTGCTTACCGAAACCACCACGGTGGTATCGGCGCGTAGGGAGTCGGTGGCGGGCTGCAGGAGGCGGCTCAGGCCGAGTTGGCGCACGTTGGGGTGCTCAATCTGGACTTCGCGCAGGAGTACAGGCGCTGGGGGCAGGCCGGTGCTCAGGGGGCTATCGGCCGCGGCCAGCATTTGTTGGAGCTGCGCCAGCCGGGAATCGTAGCCGGCCATGGTTTGCTCGTTGCGGTTGTTCACGTCGTCGAGCAGGCTGTTGCGCAGGCTTCGGGCATCGGCCGAGTCGATGCCGGCGATGCCTTGGCGAATGGTCAGTTGCGTGTTGGTGGGCAGGCGGTATTCACTCAGGCGGCTGCGGGCGGCTTGTAGCTGCGTGGGCGTTAGGTTCTGGCCGGCCATCAGCACGTTGATGGTGCGGGTGTCGGGGTCGATACGGCGCGTGACCACGAAAGAAGCCGGTAAGTTCAACTGCTCTTCTACAAACTGCCGGGCGTTGTGGTTGAAGGTGGTGCGGCGCACAATGCTAGAGGCCAGGTACACGCTGGGCACCGCCGTGAACAGCGCCACGGCCCAAATGCTGAGCTGCACCCGGCGGGCCTGCGACTTGCTGATGAAGGCATGCGCTGGAAAAGGCAGAATGCGCGTAACCAGAAACGTGGCCAGGGTAATGAACACACAATTGATGAAGAACAAATACAGCGCCCCAAACAAGTAGGCCCAGTGCGCCGTGGCCAGCCCGTAGCCGGCCGTGCACAGCGGCGGCATCAGGGCCGTGGCGATGGCCACTCCCGGCACCACATTGCCCCGGGCGCGGCGGGTGAGGCCCACGGCCCCCGCTGCCCCGCCGAACAGCGCAATGAGCACATCCCAGGTAGTGGGCGAGGTGCGGGCCAGCAGCTCAGAGCCGGCATCGGTGAGTGGCGTGAGCCGGAAGTAGAGTGCCGACACCGCCAGGCTAATGCCAGCCGCGATGACCAGGTTTTTCAGGCCCCGCCGAATGATGGCGACCTCCATGGTGGCCGCGCCAAACCCGATGCCCACAATGGGGCCCATGAGCGGCGAAATCAGCATGGCGCCAATGATAACGGCCGTGGAATTGACATTCAGCCCAACCGAGGCCACCAGAATGGCGAAGATGAGCACCCACAGATTGGTGCCGCGGAAGGCAATACCTTCTTCCACACCGGCCAGAATAGCTTCGGGCTCGGCCATGTCGTGCGAGAGGTCGAAGCGCCAGCGCAGCCAGCGTAACAGGGGGAACTTCATTGGAGCAGGGCGGAAGTTGGCTCCGCAAGTTGCACCGTTCAGGTTTTACCGCGGCTACTGCGCGGTGCTTATCCAAGCGGCGGCCTGGTCGAGGTCGTCGAATACCGACACGTTAACGTGCCGGGCAAGGTCGCGCACTACGCCGCTGGTATGCAGGCGGTGTTGAGGGGCGTCTGTTGGCAGCACCGCGTAGCGCGTGAAACCCGTTTCGGCCACCGTTTGGGGCAGCCACTCGGTCAGGAGCCACTCCCGGTCGGCATCGGCGGGCGCATCGGGCATGTCGCGGTGGTCGGCCAGAATGGCCGTCAACCGGTACCGTTTCAGGAGGTTGCGGGCGTGCATGTACAACCCGCGAAATTCTGCGCTGCTCAGTGGAGCGCCCGACCAATGCAAGTACACGTAGGCGTCGGGGACAAAATCGACGGACCCCACGGCATTGGAAAAATAATGGCGAGTGGGTTGCACAGGGATTTTGAAGTGAATACCTGCTATACGCCGTGGCTACCGGATTCGGTTAATAAATACGCGCTGGAAAACTATTCGCTCGGGTTGGCGCACAGCTAAGCCGCTCAGCGAGAACAATGAATAATAGCACCGACTCAAGGCTAAGGTGATGTCCGGTAGCGCAGCTTAGCTTCTAGCTATAACGCAAACTACTGGCCAGGAAAAGGGGCCGAAGTCAACCCTTGTCTGCCGTCCAAATAGGCTTCAATTGGCTTCTAACCTAATATTAATTGAACAACCTGCTCCCACCTCCGTACTTTAATGTAGTCTCGTTTTATAGTGCGATTAATTATTAAAGCCATGAAAATCAAAAATATAGTTGTTGCCTCGTTGTTGCTTACTGGTTCGGTACTCAGTAGTTGTTCGATTGGTAATTCCCTGACATCAGACTTAAATTCCAACAATCCTGCAATAGCTGAGCAGGCCCAGCGTGTGCAGGCCCTGGAGCAGCAAATGCGCCAACAAAAAGCCATTTCCGACGCGGAAAAACAGAAACTTGAAGGCCTCAAGCAGCAGCTGGACGGGGCCAAACAAAACTTAAGGGGTATTAAAACCCAGGCCAAAGCCGGCTAGGGACTACCTTGCTCCCAACTAACCCCTCACAGGGCATTGCCGCACTTCACTTAGTTTCACCCCTCATGAAAACCCTCCCAAGCGCCTCGGCCTTGCTACTCCTCTTAGGCTTGGCTTGCACCGGCTGCCAGTCTACTGGCGACACTTCGTCGGTTGCCGCCGACCTCAACTCGACCAATCCCGCCGTGGCGGTTCAAGCCCAACGGGTGCAGGAGTTAGAGGGCCAGGTGAAGCAGCAGGAAGCTGTGATTGACGCTGAAAAATCGAAGCTCGAAGCCATGCGCCAGCAGCTGGAAGGCGCCAAGCAAACGCTGGAAGGCGTGAAGAAAGAAGTGAGGGCGACGCCTTAGTCTGCCCGGCAGTTTATAATAAAATGAGCCCACCGAGGGCCGCAACGTTATTTACAACGTTGCGGCCCTCGGTGGGCTCAACTGCTTTAACTGCTTTAGAGGTAGCAAGCGCTGGGGCTCTTTTCCTCTTGAAATAAGCTTCCGAAATGCTATTGGCCACGCGCTTTAGGTATGGGGTTCTCGGTCGTTGGCGTTTTGTGCTTCGGCCTCGGCCTCGGCTTGAGCGTCGGCGCGCGAGGGAGGCACGTTGCTTTTGCCGGCGGGCCAGCCTTCGCGCTGGCGGCTGCGGTTGCCGTCGACGACTTCGGTTTGGTCGTGCAACAGGATTTGCTGCGTAGGAAACGGCAGGTCGATGCCATTGGACGAAAGCTTGTTCTTGATGGCTTCCAGCACCCGGTCTTGCGCATCGAGCACATCGGCCTGGCGGGGCGGGTTTACCCACCAGCGCGCCCGGATGTTGACGGAGCTCTCGGCCAGGTCCATCACTAGGGCTTCGGGGGCGGGGTCTTGGAGCACGCCTTCGGTTTCGCGCATGGCTTCGAGCATCAGCGCGCGGGCCTGGGCAATGTCGTCGCCGTAGCCAATGCCGACGTCGTATTGCAGGCGGCGCTGGTCGTAGGCGGTATTCACCGTCACGGCATTGGTAAATAGTTCGGCGTTGGGAATCACCACGCGCCGGCCGTCATAGGTTTTGATGGTAGTGGCGCGGGTCTGGATGAACTCGACCGTGCCTTCAAAGTCCTTGTATTTAATCTGGTCGCCAATCTTGAACGGCTCGGTCAGCAACAGCAGAATGCCAGCCAAGAAGTTTTGAAAAATGTCTTTGAAGGCAAAGCCAATGGCAATGCCGCCCACGCCCAGCGCACTTACCAAGCTGGCCGGGGTGAAGCCAGGCAGAATAATCGTAACCGTGACCAGCAACCCCAGAATGAGCATGGCCACGTAGGCCAGCCGGCCCAGCAGCAGCGACAAGCTATGGTTTTTGCCTTTGCTGCGCGTTATCCGCCGTACCACCGCCCGCACCCCGCGGGCCAGCAGCGCAAACACCACGAATATGACTACCCCAATGGCAATATTGGGCAACGCCCGCATTAGGTCGCGGCCAATTTCGTTTAGTTTCTGCCAGGCGATTGAGAAGTCCATAAGCTGGTTTTATTGGTAAGCGCTAGTGCCAGCTGCTACGAATGCTGCCGCGGCTGCGAGCAAAAGCTCAGGGCTCTTACCGTGCTAAAAGCAGGCTGAGTGCGGTGATTATTGGCGAGCTTTTATGGAGCAAGCGGCACGCAGCCCGTCGAGAAAGCGGGCAAAGAGATGCCCGATAAGCTTGCCTGCAGAAGCAAGAGAACTTCTGAAGTACAAGCTTGATTTAGGCAGCCATGGCCTGACGGCAGGCCTGCTCGCAGCGGCGGCAAGCTTCGGCGCACTCTTGGCAGTGCTGGTGCTGGTGGCTGGCGCATTCGTCGCCGCAGGCCTTGCAGAGCTCGGCGCATTCGCGCATGAGGTGGGAGGCGTGTTCCGAGCCACGGGCCACGAAGCGGGCAGTCAGGGCACAGAGGTCGGAGCAGTCGCGGTCGAGGGCAACGCAGCGGGCCATCATTTTCACGTGGTCTTCCTGTAGGCAGGCGGTGGCACAATGCTCGCAGGCGGCTATGCAGGCGTTTAAGGCGTCGAGTAGTTGCTGATGTTGCTGATGCATACCGAAATAATTAAGTGAAATAATAGCCCCTTATTTTATACTACCCGCTTTGTCAAAAGGTTAACTAAAGCTAATTGCGTTGTAGGGCATTCGAACCCCATGTGACAATTGCACGCCGTGTTTAAAATCAATTGCAGAGCTACGTCGCTGCAGGCCAGATACCAGCTGGTGAGTGCGGAAGCAAATGTGGCATCTTGCGGCTCGGTAATGCCACCTCTGCATCTCAGACCCTGGCTTGTTGGCAAAATGAAGCCAATGAATCGAGCCTGCTTAATAGTTTGCAGCTATTCTCAAGTGGCTACCATGATGCTTGCTTCATTGTGTGCCGGCTGCTCAAGCGAAGCAGTTTTTCCTGTCGGACTTATTTGCATTCCTTACTTTTGACTTTTCCCGCTTTATAAAGGTTTTATGCCCACCACCGACACCCAAAAGGAAGCACTGTTTCAAATAGTGGCAGCCCAGCTCAAAGAACAAGGTTTCACCGTTGCCAAAGAAGACGCCACGCGTCCTTGGGGCGGTTTTTTCGTCATCGACGAAGACCAGGCCCAACAGTTCGCTGATACTTATTTCAACGGTTTATCCGTCGACCAGCTGCGGATATCCGGCAAGCTGAGCCCTAAGATGCTGCTAGTTGCCCCGCACCAGCGCCTTTCCTGGCAGTACCACCACCGCCGGGCCGAAATCTGGCAGGTAGTGCAGGGCCCCGTGGGCGTGGCCACCAGCACCACCGACGAGCAAGGCGAAGTGAAAAACTATCAGGTCGGCGAGCGCATCGTGCTGCAACAGGGCGAACGCCACCGCCTGGTGGGCCTAAAAGAGTGGGGCGTGCTAGCCGAAATCTGGCAGCATACGGATGCCAATCAGCCCTCGGACGAAGACGATATCGTGCGCGTGCAGGACGACTTTGGGCGGTAGGCGTTGCCTGTGCACCGGGCACCTCACCCCCTGACCCCCTCTCCAAAAAAGAGGTGGCACCGGTCATGCCTTGATAATAGTATTAAATAAAAAGCCTGCTGTTCAGCAGGCTTTTTACATCTTACGCCAGGGCAAAGCTGGTGCCCCTCTTTTTGGAGAGGGGGTCAGGGGGTGAGGTGCCCCCGCGTGCAGCTACAGAAATATCACCCTTCGTCTTCCTCCGGCTTCACCTTTTTCATAGCTTCAGTCAGCGACTGCTGCAGCTTAGCCCTGGAATCAGCCGCGGCCTTTACATCGATTTTGTATTCCTTTTGAAGCCGTTCCCAGTCTTCAATCGAAATGAAAACCCCGGTGATTTTACCCTTCTCATCCGACAGATATTTAATGTCCATGGTGTGCTGCTAGGTTAAAAGTTAGTGTGAATCAGCCTGCATACGCAGCGCTGATTTACTCGCCTGGGTGATACGTCTTTTCGGCGTTGGCCTTTACGTCTTCCGGGTAAAAGCGCACTTCTTTGAAGCGGCCATTGGTGTAAAGCTCGGCCTGGTCGGTGAAATGCGGCAAGCCAGGGCGGCTATCCTGGCCGCCCGTCACTACTGACCGTGCTTTGATGCGCGGCCCAAATTCCACCACAGCTACGAAGCTGTTGCCTACGGCGCCGTAGCGCTTCTTGGTGCCGGGGTAGGCGCGAGCACCAAAAGCGGCCAACGAGCCCCAAGACGAGGAGGTAAAGGCCACAGGCAAGCTGGGCTTCTGGTCATCAAAGCTTTCCTGAATGTTGCCGGTGAGGCGTTGGAAGCGGTTTATGTCGCCCCAGGCGGTTTTCCAGGTGCCGAAGCTGCGGGTGAGGTCATCCAGGGCTTCGGTCAGGGCGGCTACCTTTTCCTGCGGGCTGGTTTCGGCCAAAGCAAACTTGGTGAAGCTGATGTAGTCCAGCTGCGGCTGGGCCGCCGGCACGCGAGCCCGGGCTTTGGCCAGTAGCCGCTCGGCCCAGTAAATGGCCACGGTCTGGGCCACAGAAGTCTGGCTGTAGTTGTGGTTCCAGGCCTTTAGAAGTCCAATGGCCTCGGCCAGAGCCGGCGCGTTGGCTTTCTCAACGGAGGTGGGCTGGTAGGCCGTGAGCAGCGCGGGCAGCATGTCGTCGAAGGCGGTGAGGTGCGGGTCATTGGCCGCCGCAATCAGGGTGTCGAGCGTGAAAATGGCTTTTTTGTTCAGCACCCGCACGGCGTTCAGGCCCCGGTAGTTTTCGGCATCGGGCGCCATGTATTTGGGGAATTTGGCCGGTTCGGGACTGGCGGCCCCGGCCACCGTAAACGGCGTAGAGTTGCAGTTCTGAATGAAGCCGCTGGCGGGGTTGTGCACCTGCACCAACTCGTTCACGCCGTGGAAGCCTTTCCATTCGGTGGCGGGGTTGCTGCCGTCCACGGGCTGGCTCCAGTCAAACTTGGCGTCGCGCCGGGGCATGAAATTGCCGTGCCAGTAGGCTATGCTGCCCTTGCTGTCAGCAAACACGGTGTTGTTGGAAGCGTTGCCGTTAAGCTTCATCACTTCCTGAAAACTGGCGTAGCCCGTGGCTTTGGTGCGCAGGTAGGACTGCTGCAGCGCCGCCAGTGGCTCGTTCATCATGCGCACGGCCACCCACTGGTTGTCGGCTTTCTGGCCCACAATGGGGCCGTGGTGGGTGCGGTACATGGTGTACTCCCGGCGCAACATCTTGTCGCCGTCGCGGTAGGGCAGAGATACTTTCTCCACCTTCACTGGCGGCAACTTGTCGCCGTACTTATAGAAAAATTTGCCGTCCTTTTTCTCAATGGTTTCGAGGTATTCGTCCATGGAATCGGCCTGGCTGGAAGTGTGCATCCACCCGCAGTTTTCATTAAAGCCCTGGTACACGAAGAACTGCCCCCAGGTCACGGCGCCGTAGGCGTTCAGGCCCTGCTGGCTCACCATCTGCACTTCGGAGCGGAAGTAGAACGAGGTGTGCGGGTTGATGAGCAGCAGGGCGTTGCCGCTGGCGCTTTTGCCCGGCGCTATGGCAAATCCATTGGAGCCCACGGGCTCCCGCTCGCGCTTTTCAAAGTCGGTGTTTATCCAAGAGCTGGACTTTTTCTGGCTGTAAAAGGCCTTCAGCCGCTCGGTGCTCACCACGCTGATGTTGCCGCCAATGCTGCCTTCGCTGAACATGAGCGGCATCCAGGGCTGGAAGCGGCGCAGCAGCTTGGGCTTCACGGTGGGGTGGGTGGCGAGGTAGTAGTTGGTGCCGGCCGCGAAGGCGTCCAGCAGTTTTTTCATCTCGGCCGGCGTTTTCTTGTAAATGGCGATGGCCTGGGTGGAGTCCATGAACAGGCGGGCGCGCAAGTCGTGGTACAGCGCGGCTTCGCCCTCTACTTCGGCCAGGCGGCCAATGGCGTCGAGGTAGTTCATCTCGACGCGGTCAAAGTCGTCCTCGCACTGGGTGTAGAGCAGGCCAAACACGGCATCGGCGTCGGTTTTACCATAGATGTGCGGCACGCCATACGTGTCGCGGGTGATGGAAACCTGCTTGGCTTGCTGCTTCCAGGCAGCTATTTCGGCCGGCTTAAAGGCCTGCCCGTGGGCCCCGGCGCAAGCAAAAACAAAAAGCAGTGAGAGGGAGATTCTGGGCATAAAGGGCAAGGGTGGGAGTGGAGGGTGCTTCGCTTCGGTTACCAAAGTAAGGCGTAGGGTGGGCACAACAGGCCAAGTGCGAGCATAAGGCCATTGCGAGCCGCTGTGTAAATGCCCGTGACTATTGAGTTTGGGTGAGGATTAACGACCCCACTGCTTCTACTCGCAAAGCAGGTTTCAAACCGAAGTGTTTTACCAGGCCAGAAGAAACCGGCGCTGAACCGGGTGACCGGGCAGGCGTAAACAGAAGGCCATCGGCGCATTGCCGTGGCATCGTCATGCCAGGTTTGGGCTGAGCCCTACTGGCATTGCCTTCTTAATGACTTAGGGCTTCTTCAGAGGCTTGCCCTGCGGTGGTCGCTTTGCTGATGTAATTATGGAACAATTCTTCTTCTCCAACTGGACCAGCTTGGTTCGCACCATCGTCATTGGCACGCTGGCCTACGCCAGCCTCATTTTGCTGCTTCGCATTTCGGGCAAGCGCACCTTGTCAAAAATGAATGCTTTCGACTTTGTGGTGACGGTGGCCATGGGCTCTGTTCTGGCAACGGTGCTGCTCAACAAAAGCGTGCCGCTGCTCGACGGCATCCTGGCTTTTGGGCTACTCATCGGGCTGCAGTTTGCCATTACGTGGCTGGCCGTGCGCTACAAAGCCGTGAGCCAGCTCGTGAAAGCCGAGCCGACCTTGCTGGTGTACCAGGGCCAGTACCAGCACAAAGCCATGCGCACCGAGCGGGTAACGGAAGGAGAAATTCTGGCCGGATTGCGGGAGCGGGGCATCAGTTCGCTCACGGAAGCGGCGGCGGTGGTTCTGGAAACCGACGGCACGCTGAACGTGCTCAGGCAGGCACCAAATGGCTCGCAGTCGGCGCTAGCTCCGGTATCAGGCATGCCCAAATAGTTTGCAAAAGGCCTACTGTCAGTTACAAATGGGCCAGCCGTTGGGTTTTAGCGTACACTTTAGCCTGGTATACCGGCCAAACTAGCGACGCGGCGAGTCACGACAGTTGCCCGATTAGCCAGCGCCACAGCTCTTATTCCATGAACAGACTCCGGCTTGCTTGGTCCAACGTCAACTCCAGCCTGTGGTTTGTGCCCACGCTGATGGTGACGGCCGCGTCGGGCTTGGCCTACGGCTTGGTGATGCTGGACGACAGCATCGAACACGAGTGGCTACAGGACTACCCCATGCTGTTCGGGGCCGGGGCCGACGGTGCCCGGGGCATGCTCACGGCCATTGCCAGTTCCATGATTACGGTGGCGGGCCTCATTTTTTCGCTCACGCTGGCCACCTTGGCCCAGGTGTCGAGCCAGTACACGCCGCGGGTGCTACGCAACTTCATGGGCGACCGTGCCAACCAGCTGGTGCTGGGGTTTTTCGTGAGCATTTTCGTGTACTGCCTAATTGTGCTGCGCACCATTCGGGGCGGCGACGAAGGAAAGTTCATTCCCTCGCTGGCCGTGGCGGGCGGGCTGGTGTTGGCCCTGGTGAGCATCGGGGTGCTCATCTTCTTCATTCACCACATTGCGTCGTCCATCCAGGCGTCCACCATCATTGCCCGGGCCGCGGCCGAAACCCAAGGCGCCCTGGAAAACCTGTTTCCGGAGCAGTTGGGCCAAGAAGCCACCGCCTCCGAGGCCACCGACTGGCGCGAAACCGACCACCAGTGGCACGCCATTCTGGCCCTGCGTAGCGGCTACGTGCAGGACGTCGACAACGAAGGCCTGCTGGACTTCGCCCGCGAAATAAACGGCGTGGTGCGCATGGAACGCAGCATTGGCAGCTTTGTGGCTCAGGAAGCCCCGCTGGTTTCGGTGGCCCGCTACGATGGCCAACCCTTCGGCACCCCCGATGAAAAAACGCGCCAGCGCCTCTGCGGGACCTATGGCATCGGCGACCTGCGCACCATCGACCAGGACCTCGGCTTCGGTTTCCGCCAGCTGGTCGACATTGCCCTGAAAGCCCTTTCGCCGGGCGTCAACGATACAACCACGGCCATCCTCTGCGTCGACCAGTTGGGCGCCCTGCTCAGCCTCCTGGCCGACCGCAAGCTTAATGAGCCGCTGCGTTCTGAAGGCGGGCGGGTGCGCGTGGTGGCCCGAAGCCCCACGTTTGCCACGTACACAGGTTTGGCGTTCGACCAGGTTCGCAGCAGCGCAGAGGGCAACGTGGCGGTGCTGCTGCGCTTGCTCACGGCCATCGAAACCGTGGCGCGCCGCACCAGCAGCGAAGACCGGTTGGCCACACTTCAGCAACAAGCCGACCGCGTGCGCAAGCAAGCCGATGCGATGCTGCAGTTTGAGCACGATAAACAAGACGTCTTCGCCCGTTACCTGGCGGTCGGCAACACGATAAAGGCAGCCGCTCAAAGCAAAAAGCCCTCGCCGGAGGGCAAGGGCTTTTAATTAATAGCAAGGTCGCGGATTCAGATAAATCCGCGATAAGTCGATACGGATTAAGCCGAAAACGACGAGCCGCAGCCGCAGGTGCTCTTGGCCTGGGGATTGTTGAACACAAAGCCGCGGGCGTTGAGACCGTCCTGGAAGTCGACTTCCATGCCGAGAACGTACATAGCATGCTTTTTATCCATGATGAGCTTCAGGCCGTCGAGGTCGTAGATTTCGTCGGCGTCTTTGGCTTTGTCGAAGCCGAGCAGGTAGCTCATGCCCGAGCAGCCACCGCCCTGCACGCCAATGCGCAGGCCGTAGTCGGCGGGCACGTTCTTTTCCTGGATAATATTCTTCACCTCGACCACAGCGCGGTCGGTGAGGCTAATGGGAGCGAGGGTGGCAACGGAAGCCATAATTGAAAGACGTTTTAGAACTAGGTGGACGACAAAGATACAGCGGCTGCCGGAGTAGCTCGCGGCACAGCGTCAGGAGTAGAAACAGCAGTTGGGGGGCAGTGGTTCACGGCGTAAGTTTGCGGCCGGTGCCAGCGAGGCGGGTTTTGCTCCTGCACGCGCCAACCGGCAACCATTTCGTTTCAAGGTTCGAATTACCTTATCGCCTTCCACCGCTTTTCCTCGACTTTATGGATTCTACCGCTTATTTCTTCGACCTGCTCAAAATCGTACTGCCTGCCCTCATTGTTGCTGGGTCGATTTACTTGCTTTTTAGACAGTTTCTGCAAAAAGAGCAGCAGCGGCGCCTGATTGAGATGCGGTTGGAAAGCAACAAAACCACGCTGCCCCTGCGCTTGCAGGCCTACGAGCGGGTGGTGCTATTTCTGGAGCGCATTTCGCCTAACAATATCCTCGTGCGTCTAAGCAGCGCCGGCCAATCTGCTCCCGACTTTCATCGCCTCCTGCAGCAGGAAATCCGGGCCGAATACGAACACAACCTCTCGCAGCAGCTCTACATCTCCGGCGATGCCTGGACCACGGTAAAGGAAGCCAAAGAAAACGTGCTGACGATGGTAAACCGCGCCTTTCACGGCATCCAAAACCCCAGCCAGGCCCGCGGCACGGAGCTAGCTAAACGCATCCTCGAAGGCCTGATGATGGACGGCGCCGAGCCTACAGCCCAAGCGCTGGCCGTGGTAAAGAACGAAGCCGCCGGCCTGTTTTAATTCTAAAGTAAAACGACAAACTCCCCTCCTCAGTTGAGGAGGGGACGCTGGCGCAAAGCGCCAGCTGGGGTGGTTGAAGTCGTTGAACGACTCGCATCTGCGATGTTCGCCCATCGTTCAACGAGTTCAACCACCCCCGTTCGAGCCCTTGGCTCGAACATCCCCTCCTCGGCTGAGGAGGGGAGTTTTTATTTATACCGCTACGGCAACCGCCTCAGCCGCTTGCCGGTAGCACTCTTCATACAGCGGCACAATCTTCTCCACCGCAAACTCTTCAGCCCGGGCGCGAGCGGCAGCTTTAAAGCGGGGTAGGTTCTCATCGTCGAGCACGTAGAGGGCATTTTTAACCATGTCCTCTACGTCGCCGATTTCGCTAATCATGCCGGTTACGCCGTGCACGTTTAGCTCGGGAATGCCGCCGGCATTGGTGCTCACCACGGGCACTTCGCAGGCCATGGCTTCGAGGGCGGCGAGGCCGAAACTCTCGTTTTCGGAAGGCATCAGGAACAGGTCGCCCACGCTTAGCACTTCTTCTACGGCTTCGAGCTTGCCCAGGAAACGCAGGTCGCGGTGCACGTCGAGGTCGCGGGCCAGCTTTTCCATTCGGTTGCGGTCGGGGCCGTCGCCCACGAGGAGGAGCTTGGCGGGAATCTGCTCGCGCACACCTACAAAAATTCGCAGCACGTCTTCCACGCGCTTCACAGTGCGGAAGTTGCTGGTATGAATCAGTAACTTCTCGCCTTCGGGCGCGATAGCGGCGCGGAAATGGCTTTTTTCCTGCTTTTTGAAACGCTGCAGGTCGATGAAGTTGGGGATGACGGCGATTTCTTTCTCAATGGCGAAGTATTCGTAGGTTTCGCGCCGCAAATCGGCCGAAACGGACGTAACGCCGTCGCTCTGGTTGATGCTGAAGGTGACCACCGGCTCAAAGCTGGCGTCTTTGCCTACCAGTGTAATATCGGTGCCGTGCAGCGTGGTCACCACCGGAATCTGAATGCCGCGGGCCCGCAGAATCTGTTTGGCCATGAAGGCTGCCGAGGCGTGCGGAATGGCGTAGTGCACGTGCAGCACGTCGAGCTTCTCATTCTGCACAATGTCAACCATCTTGCTGGTCAGCGCCAGTTCGTAGGGTGGAAACTGGAAGAGCGGATACGCCGGCACATACACCTCGTGATAAAAGAGGTTCTCGTTGAAAAAGTCGAGCCGCACCGGCTGGCTGTAGGTAATAAAGTGCACCCGGTGACCGCGCTGGGCCAGGGCTTTGCCCAATTCCGTGGCCACCACGCCGGAGCCGCCAAACGTGGGGTAACAAACAATGCCGATGTTCATAAAGCAAGTAACGCGGAAATGGGCCGTGCGTTCTGCTTAACCGCAATTTGGCCGAGATGTTGGGGCCTATTGGTTGCGCAACCGCCTAAGTATGTGACGTGCTTAGCGCCACATTATTTTATAGTCGTCACAATCAGCGAGGAGTTGCTTTGTAAACAGCTATTACAAATCGAAGAAATAGGTGCCCGTTAGCTGCACCACGCGGTTGTGAGCCGCGTCGCGGGCGAAATCGTGGCCATAGTCATAGAGAAGGTACGGCTCGGAAGGATGGAGATTGACCAGCCCCAACTGATAGGCTACTTGTACTTGCATGGGTCCCCGCCGATAACCAATACCCAAATTTAGGCCTGCGTCCAAGCGTGAGTTATAGGTGTCGGACCCGTAGCGAATCTTGTCGTTGAAATGGTAAGGAGCATACTTTATGGCTGGGTGATAACTAAGCGTGGTTCCGCGCCGTTGGCCGCCGACTCCCAAAGCCGCATAAGGTCCCCCAAAAAGTTGAAAGTTGCTAACTTGATAAACTACGTTAACAGGGAGTTCCAGCCAATTGTACCGGTTGCTGCTACGTGTATTATTTCCGCTGTTGATAATGCCAAAGGTTGCATTTGTGTACTCCACATTGCTCGAGGTGTTTAAGCTCTCACCTTTTTGCGAGAACAACATGGCAGATTGCAGGGAAAAATTACGAAAGGCTATTTCGAGTACGGCTCCAGCCTGCCAGGCAAGGATACTGGATTTCTCTGTTGAATAGCTGAAGGGACCACTTGCTCCCGAGCTAGCGGCATCGAGCGTCGTGGTTGCGCGGTTGCCCCCACCACGTAAGCCCAGGCGGTAGGTAGTTTGGGCCGAAGCCGCGGTCACACTCAGAAGGGCAAACGTCAGAAGTAAAAGTGCGAATCTCATGAGGTAATGAATGGGTGATACCGCCATGAGGGACGCGGACCTTAAAAGGTTGCGTGGGCCTACTTCCTTGGAGTGCCCGCCGCCAACGACTTATAAATCACCTCGTGAATCCGCGTGCGGATGTTGTACTGGCGCAGCTTGTTGTTGCCAGCATCGGGGTATACCCGGTTCGACAGGAAGACGTAGAGAATCTCATTCTCAGGGTCCATCCACACACAGGTGCCCGTGAAGCCGGTGTGGCCAAAGGTGCTGGCCGGCGACAGGTTGCTGGTGGGGCCCGTGGGCTTGCGGGGGTCGCCGTGGTCCCAGCCCAGGCCGCGCCGCCCGCCCGTCATGGGCCGCGCAAATTCCGTTACGACCGGCGTCTGGAAGTAGCGGGACCCGCCGTAGCGGCCGTTCTGCAAGTTCATCTGCATGAGCACGGCCAAGTCGTTGGCCGTGGCGAACAGGCCGGCGTGGCCACCCACGCCGCCAACCAGGGCGGCAGTTTGGTCGTGCACGCTGCCTTGCAGCTGCTCGCGGCGGTAGTACGTGTCGTTCTCAGTGGGCGCGATGCAGCTTTTGGGGAAGCGCTGCAGCGGGTTATACGTCATGCTGCCCAGGCCCAGCGGCCGGTAAAAATTCTCCTGCAGGAAGCTCTCGATGGGCTGCTTCAGAATCTTTTCGCACAAGCGCTTCATTACAATAAAGCTCAGGTCCGAATACTCGGTGGGGTACTTGCCCTTCACTTTGGGCAGCAGGCTCGAGCGCATGGTCCAGGCCCATACCGAGTCGTCGGCGGCTTTGGTGCTGTATTCGCCGGGCACTACTTCGTTGGGGAAGTCGTCGGAGCGAATGCTGGCGTAGAAAGTCGGCTTCAGCCCGTTGCTGGTGATAGTGCGCTCCCAGGTCGGAATGCCCACCTTGAGGCCCGCTTGATGCATGAGCACGTCGCGCACGGTCATTTCGCGCTTGTTGGTGCGGTTTAGCTCGGGCAGGTAGGTGGCCACTCGCTCGTCCAGGTTCAGCTTGCCCTGGTCTTTGAGGTACATCACGGCCTGCAGCGTGCCCGCAACTTTAGTGATGGAAGCCAAGTCGTAGAGCGTGCTGTTCGTTACGGGCTGCGACTGGTCGTAGGTGCAGTAGCCGTAGCTCTGGTCAAACACTACGGTTCCGTTTTTGGCGACCAGCACCTGGCAGCCCGGCGCGGCCGCGTAGGTCTGGCTTTCGAGGGCAATGTTATCAATCTGGGCCAGCACGCGCGAGCTCAGGCCCTGGCTTTCGGGCGTGGCGTAGCGCAGACGCTTAAGGTCGGGCGTGGCAATGCCGGTGGTGACTTTCAGCGTGGGCGACACCGTGACGGGCAGCTTGCCCAGGGCCGGCAGCGCCCCAAACAGCACCTGCGGCACCACCAGCTGGGCGGCGTAGTGGTCCTCGTAGCCACACACTAGGGTGCGGGCGTTTTCCAGAAACTTCAACCCGTAGGCGTTGCCCATGGCTACCACCACCGTTTTCAGGCGTGGGTTGGCCTGCAGCTGTTTGATGAACCGCAGGGCACCGTCGCCCATGCCGTAGCTGTGGCTGGGCGTGTTGTTCATATTATGCAGGCTCACCACTACCACATTGTAGCCGCCTAGGCGGGAAAGAATGCGGGTAAAGGTGGAGTCGTCGGCGTAGCGGTTGGCCACGGCGTACACGGGGCCCGGCTGGTACTTATTGAAGATGGTGGCGTAGGGCCCTTCGGCCTGCGTGCCAATGGTGATGGCTGCAATGCGCAGCGTGTCGAGCCGCTGGAAGGGGAGGAGCTTGTCGTCATTCTTCACCACCGTTACGGCGTGCTCAAAAATCGACTGGGCCACCACTTTCGAGAAAGGCTGGTTGAGGCTGTCACGTAAAGCGGCCGTCCGCACCGGCTTGTACTTCGAAAGACCAGCCCAGTGCTTCACCCGCAAAATCTTCTTGATGCGGAAGTCTAAATCTTCCTGGTTGAGCTTGCCCGCCGTCACGGCTTCGCGGATGCGCAGCAGCGCGGCCGGCACGTCCTCCGAAAACAGCAGCACGTCGTTGCCGGCAGCCAAGGCCATGGCGTCGAGCTCGCCGTCTTTGTAGAGCTTGCTCACGCTCTTCATGTTGAGCGCGTCGGTAAACGTCAGACCCTTAAAGCCCATCTTGGTCTTGAGTAGGTCCGTCACCAGCGCGCGCGACAGGGTCGTGGTCTTGGCGTTGGTCGTGTCAAAGAGCGGCATGTAGAGGTGGGCCACCATCACGCCCATCACCCCGGCTTCGAAAGACTGCTGAAATGGCACCAGGTCAACTTTGCTCAGGCGGGCCAGGTCGGTGTTGATGACTGGCAGGGCCACGTGGGAGTCGGTATCGGTGTCGCCGTGGCCGGGGAAGTGCTTGGCTACGGCCATTACGCCGTTTTCCTGCAAGCCTTTGATATACTGAACACCCAGCTTAGCCACTCGCTCCTGGTCTTCTCCAAACGAGCGGTTGCCAATGACCGGGTTGCCGGGGTTTGAGTTCACGTCAATGACCGGCGCGAAACTGATGTGCACGCCCAGGGCCCGCATTTTGCGGGCAATTTCACGGCCCATCAGGTACACGTATTTGGGGTCGTCCATGGCGCCCAGCGTCATCTGCTTGGCGAAGTGGGCCGAGGAGTCAAGACGCATATCGAGTCCCCACTCGGCGTCCATGGCAATAAGCAGGGGCACCTTGGCGGAGGCCTGCAGGCGGTTGGTCATGTTGGCTTGGCGCTTGGGACCACCCTGCAAGAACATCACCCCGCCAATGCTTTGGTTACGCACCAGCTGCTCGATGCGGTTGAAGTGGGCGCGGTCCTTATTCGAATACGCGGCCACCATAAACAGCTGGCCCAGGCGCTGCTCAGGCGTGAGCGAGTTGAACACGCTGTCGACCCAGGCCGTTTCGGCGGCGGAGGAAGGCAGCGGGTCGGCGGGCAGCTTTGGCACTTCGGAAAACGACAGCAGCAGGCCCGTCACGAGCAGCAGGACAAACAAGCCAAGCTGGAGAGGGATGCGCATCAGCCCCGCGGGGGTGGTGGGTTTATTCAAGGGGCAAACGGGCCGCGAAGGCCGTACTTTTGTCGTGGGTAGCAGCGGAACCCGCCGGCTACGTTTGGAGGTTCCAAACGTAGCCAGCTGCGGCGTGAAATGCTTGTGGCAGTTGCCATAAAATTTCATGCTACAATTCCGCTATTTAGCCGCAAAGGTACGCAGAAAACCGCGGCGTGGGTTTAAAACGCTGCCATTTTATGCTTATTGACGGGCACGTTTTCGCTTGTTTGCGTGCCCGTTAGCTCATTCGATTTTCCCTGGCGCAAGCTCCAGCGTGCGCTTCTTCCTATGCCCGATATTATTCACCTGCTTCCCGAATACCTCGCCAACCAGATTGCGGCTGGCGAGGTAGTGCAGCGCCCTGCCTCCGTGGTGAAGGAGCTGCTGGAGAACGCTGTCGATGCCGGGGCTACCCAGGTTCAACTTATTGTGAAAGAGGCAGGCAAACAGCTCGTGCAGGTCGTCGACAACGGCGCCGGCATGTCGCCCACCGATGCCCGCATGAGCCTGGAGCGCCACGCTACCAGCAAGATTCGCTCGACCGAAGATTTATTTCGCATCCGCACCCTTGGGTTTCGGGGCGAAGCCCTTGCCAGCATCGCGGCCGTGGCCCAGGTCGAAATTCGCACCAAGCAGCGCGAGCACGACACCGGCACCCTGCTGCTGGTCGAAGGCTCGCAAGTGACAAGCCAGCAGCCCACCGCCTGCCCCGACGGCACCAGCATTGCCGTGAAAAACCTGTTTTTCAACGTGCCCGCGCGCCGCAATTTTCTTAAGAGCAACGCCGTGGAAATGCGGCACATTCTCGACGAGTTTCAGCACGTGGCGTTGGCCAACCCTAACATTGCCTTCTCGCTTTATCAGAACGACCTGGAGGTATTTGGCCTACCCGCCGGCAAGCTCAGCCAGCGCATCGTGGCCCTGCTCGGCAACGGCTACAAGGAGCAGCTGGCGGCTTGCGAAGAAGTCACGCATTCCATCTCGGTGAAGGGCTTCGTGGGCAAGCCCGAGTCGTCGAAGAAAAGCCGGGGCGACCAGTTTTTCTTTGTCAACAACCGCTTCATTCGCTCGGCCTATCTCAACCACGCCGTGCTGGCGGCTTATGAGGGACTGCTGGCCCGCGACACGCACCCGTTCTACGTGCTGTTTCTGGAGCTCGACCCCAAGGCCATCGACATCAACGTGCATCCCACCAAAACGGAAATCAAGTTCGAGGACGAGAAAACTGTGTACGCCGTAGTGCGCGCTGCCGTGAAGCAGAGCCTTGGCCTGCACAATATTGCGCCCTCGCTCGACTTCGACGGCGACGTAAACTTTGCACCCATCCGCCCGCTGCGCACCGGGAAAGGCACCGGCCAGGTACCTACCGAAGCCGACGACCACCTGCCCGCCGCTAGCTCAGCCGCCCGCGCCGCGAGCAGCGACGGCTACCGCCCCGATGCCCTGGCGGCTTCGACATCGGCGGCCCGCACCCCGCCCGGCCCCTCAGGCTTTTCCAACTTCAACGCCGATACCCGACGCGACGGCTACGAGCGGCAGATTCCGCCGCGCCCCACCGAGCAGGCCCGCCGCGAGCTCGAAGCCTTTTACCGTGAGCTGGGCCAACCTGTGAAGGATGAGCCCACCCTCGACAGCGCCACCATGCGCAGCTTCGAGACCGCAGCTTCGGCCGAGCCAGCCCCCGCGAGCGGCGACGACCTGACCCTAAGCCTGGGCCTGACCCTGCCCGATGCTCAGCCGGCCCGCGCTGCGCCCGCCCGGGAGCGGGAGAGCAGCACGGGCAGCCGGGCCCTGCAAGTACAGCAGCGCTACGTGCTGGTGCCGGTGAAATCGGGCGTGCTGCTCATCGACCAGGAGGCCGCCCGCGAGCGGATTCTGTACGAGCAGTACCGCCAGGAGCTGAGCCGGGCCGTGGGCACTTCCCAAACGCTGCTCTTCCCGCGCACCGTCACCTTCAACCCCGCCGATTTTGCGGTGCTGCGCGAGCTCACCGAGCCCCTTCATGCTTTGGGCTTCATCTTCGTAGAGTTCGGCCCCAACACCATTGCCGTGGAAGCCATTCCGGCCAGCATGCCCGCCCAGGACGAGAAGGAGCTGCTCGAAAGCCTGATTGAGCAGTACCGCACTGCCTCTGGCCCCCTCAAGCTCGACCAGAGCGAGAGCCTTGCCCGCGCCCTGGCCCGCCGCGTGGCAGCTGGCACGGCCGCTACCAGGTTGCCGGAGTCGGAGCTCAGCGCCCTAGCCGACCGGCTTTTTGCCTGCCAGGTGCCCGGCTACACCCCCGACGGTCGCAAAACCCTGGTGTTGTTGGATGGGCAGCAGTTGGCCGATTTTTTCCGTAAGTAACCTTCTTTGGGGCCTCCTTCTTATAGATAAAGGCGCCAGCTGCCTGCCGTTAGTTTTTGTCGGCTCCGCTGACTCTTCGTTCACCGATTCTCCAACCATACGCCGGCCCTGCCGCTGCCGGTTGGGGCTTTAAATTTCTTCATGTTCAACCTGACCCCCACCGTTCGTATTCTGCTATTTGCGAACATCTTCTTCTTTGCGGCGCAAACCTATTTTCTGCCTTTGCTCACCCAGATAGGCAGCCTGTACCCCATCGGCTCGCCGATGTTCTTTCCGTGGCAATTCGTTACGGCCATTTTCCTGCACGGCGGCTGGATGCACCTTATTTTCAATATGTTCGGCCTGATTTCCTTCGGTCCGCTGCTGGAGCAGCGTTGGGGGCCGCAGCGCTTTTTGGTTTTTTGGCTGATTTGCGGCATTGGCGCCAGCATATTTTACCAAGGCGTGCGCTACTATGAGATTAACAAAATGGAAGTAGCGCGGCAGGAGTTTCGGCAGGACCCGTCCGGGGCCAACTTCGTCGAGTTCTTCCGGCAGAATTTCCCCGACCAGCAAGGCTACGAGCAGGTAGGGGCCGCCATGACTCGTAACCCCACCGACACGGAATACATCAGCTCGGCCAACACCACCCTCGACACCCTTATCAATCGTAGTTACCAAGTGGGCATGCTGGGCGCCTCCGGGGCACTGTTCGGCTTGCTTTTCGCCTTCGCCTACTTGTTTCCAAACACCGAATTATTTCTCCTGTTTATCCCGTTTCCCATCAAGGCCAAGTACTTTGTGTTCTTCTACGCGGCCTACGAACTGTATGCCGGCGTGCACCGCACCCCCGGCGACAGCGTGGCCCACTTTGCTCACTTGGGCGGCCTGCTGGTCGGGTTCATTTTGGTAAAGTTCTGGGAAGGTGGCCGCGAGCGTTTCTATTAAGGTATTGATGCGGTTTAGCCGCCTATTGATAAAATTCGTCTTTTTCGCTTAATTCGAGATATGAGCATCGTTCAAGATATCCGCTCTGCTTTCAGCCGCCGCGACAACGCCCTCATGCAGCTCATCCTGCTGAACGTGCTGGTGTTTGCGGTGCTTATTGTGCTGCGCACCGTTCTCACCGTGAGCAGCGCCAGTGGCTACTTCTTGCCCGTGATGCGGCAGTTTGAGCTGTCGTCGGCGCTGCCCGAGCTGCTGCGCCACCCCTGGACGCTGCTGACGTATGCCTTCACCCACAAAGGCTTCTTCCACATCCTGTTCAACTTGCTGAACCTGTACTGGTTTGGCCAACTGCTGCGCGAGTACCTGGGCGACCGTCGCCTCGTGAGCCTCTATGTGCTGGGCGCGCTGGCTGGCGCGGCCATTTTCCTGCTCAGCTTTAACCTTATTCCGGCGTTTCAGCCCGGAGTGGGCACGCCCATGATTGGGGCCTCGGCGGCAGTTACGGCCATCATCGTAGCCGCGGCCACGCTACTGCCCGACTACACCTTTTCGCTGATTCTCATCGGCCCGGTTAAGATAAAATGGATTGCGGCCGTGCTTGTGCTCATTTCGCTAGCGGGCGTGAACGGCGGCAATGCCGGCGGCGAAATTGCCCACCTGGGCGGTGCGCTGGTTGGCTTTCTGTTCATCAAGCAGCTGCAAGCTGGCCGCGACCTGGGCCGCCCTGTGCAGGCCGTGGGCAATTTCTTTACTAAGCTGTTTGCCCGCCGGCCCGCCATGCGCGTGAGCAGTACGCGCCGCCCCGAGCCCGTTACTGCCACCGCCTCCAGCGGTGGCAAGAAGCCCGCTGTGGCCGGCCAGCCCCTGCAGGATGAGATTGATAACATCCTCGACAAGATTTCGCGCTCCGGCTACGAGAGCCTGTCTAAGGAAGAGAAGCAGAAGCTATTCCGCGCCAGTCAGCAGTAAAATAGGCTATTTGCTATCTAAGTTTTTGCCTAGCTTTACGATAAGTGTTGGCTAATAAAGAGACTTAGATAATATGCTGGTATATGCTTGGGGACTGCCATTGGCATTTAGCATATTGGCATGGCCAATACTAATTCTGCTGCACGAACTGGGGCACGCTGTGCCTGCACTGCTATTTACGCGGGCTAGGGTAACCATGTACCTGGGTTCCTATGGCGACAGCGAAAATTCATGGCGAATTCAGGTCGGCCTGTTGGAGATATACCTAAAGAAAGGAAGCATACTCTGGCCCGGGGGAATGTGTGTGTACAGCAGTCAAGACACAAGTAAAGCGCAACAGGCAATAATTCTTATTGGTGGCGTTGCTGTGTCGTTGGCAATTGCCACGCTGGGTTTCTATGGAACGCTGATGTTCGACCTACACGGTTCTGTGAAACTATACATGGCTCTGCTGACGCTACTCGCAGCAATAACCTTGATAACAAATCTGGCGGCTTACGAAACCGAACGTATGGCCACTGATGGCCTACAGCTTAAACGACTGATAACTGGTGAGAAAGCAGTTGCCCCTTTATCGCCAGAACTACAGGCACTAATTGCCCAATCAAGAGAGGTAGCCATTGACTTGGGCTACAATTACATCTCAACGCTACACCTGTTTCTGGCTGACTGCGCCATGCCTTACCACTATTCTTTAGGCAAGCTGTTTTTCCAGGATGAAGAAGCCCAACAAGCATTCTACGAGCAGCATAGAGTAGGACTGGCGAATTGCAATGCCGGCTCTCTGCCGCTTACAACGGAGTTCGAAGAGGCCTTGAGGCTAACTCCAACAACTCAGCGTCACGGCTTGTGTGAAGTACTGCACCCGTGTCACCTATTTCTGGCAGCCAGCGGGATGCCCAATTCCGAGTTCAGTCGAGTTATCCCCGAGCCAACCAATTTGCCGCAGCGGCTGCTGACTCACTACCGCGCTTTCAGCGAATTAGGGATTAATTAACAGTTTAACTATTCACAAAAAAGCCCCGCCAGTTAATACCGGCGGGGCTTCTTTATTGGGCTGACAAATCCTTAAGCAGGCTGGCCCATCTTGTCCAGGGCGTCCATTACTTCTTTCACGTGGCCGCGCGAAGTTTCGAGCATCTGCTTCTCCTCGTCGTTGAGCTGCAATTCAATCACGCGCTCCACGCCGTTTTTGCCGAGGATAACCGGGGCACCGAGGTACACACCGTTGATGCCGTACTCGCCTTGCAGCTCGAGGCACACGGGGAACACGCGGCGCTGGTCGCGCACGATGGCTTCTACCATTTGAGCGGCGGCCGCGCCGGGCGCGTACCAAGCCGACGTACCCATGAGCTTCACCAGCTCGCCACCGCCTACGGCGGTGCGCTGCACAATGGCGTCAAGCTCGGCTTTGCCGATGAGTTCGGTAACGGGGATGCCGCCCACGGTGGTGTAGCGGGGCAGGGGTACCATGGTGTCGCCGTGGCCACCCATTAGTACCGCCTGAATGTCTTTGGGGCTTACGTTCAGGGCCTCGGCCAAGAAGGCGCGGTAGCGGGCCGTGTCCAGAATGCCGGCCATGCCGAATACCTTTTCGCGGGGCAGCTTGGCAGTGAGGTGGGCCTGGTAGGTCATCACGTCGAGCGGGTTGCTCACCACGATGATGATGGCGTTGGGGGAGTGGGCCACCACCTGCTCGGTTACCGACTTCACGATGCCGGCGTTCACCGAAATCAGGTCGTCGCGGCTCATGCCGGGCTTGCGGGGCAGGCCCGAAGTGATAACCACCACTTCCGAACCAGCGGTGCGGGCGTAGTCGTTGGTGACGCCGACCGTGCGCGAATCGTAACCAATAACTGGGGATTTCTGCCAGATATCGAGTGCTTTGCCTTCGGCAATGCCTTCCTTGATGTCGACCAGTACAATTTCGTTGGCAATTTCACGGGTGGCGAGCACATCGGCGCAGGTTGCGCCTACGTTGCCGGCTCCGACTACGGTAACTTTCATAGGAGAGGGTGTTGGTGTTGGGATGGGGTTACGTGGCAAAAGTAAGTACGGGCAGCAGAAGCTTAGGCCCCTGAAGCGGACTTTTTGCTATCAGCTTAGTGGCCGCTGCCAAAGCTGGCCATATCACGGACTACAGCCGTTGTACGGTAAGCACCCGCTCGGTAGTGTCCTCCACCTTAAATCGGTCGTCGACGCGCCAGCCCACCACCCAGCAGATTTTGCCGTCGGCGGAGGTCAGCACGCGCACGTCGTCTTTGAGGTTAAGTGGTACTTTCTGGTCGATGAGGAAGTCGCTGAGCAGCTTCTTGCCCTTGAGGCCCAGGGGCATAAACCAGTCGCCTTCCTGCCACTTACGCAGTGTGAGCGGAAATTTGAGCTTGTCGGCGTCCATCGCAGCGGTGCTTTTTGAGCGCGGTATGATGAAGTGCTTGGCGTCGTCGTGCAGCTCGGCTTTCAGGCGCATGCCGTCGGCCAGCAGGTCGGTTTGGCCGGCTGCCAGCTGGAAGGTGCCGAACTGCGTGAGCCGCCGCGGCGTGATAACCAAGTGCTCCCGGTCCTTCACCAGGCGGTGCGTGGGCGAGTCAAAGCGCCGGCCCGACTCGCCGGGGAAGGCCGCCACAATGTCCTTCACCATCAGCCAGGAGAAGCCGAAGGGGCGCAGCATCTCGTGCAGCACCAGGGCCGTGGCGGCGGTTTTTTGCAGGGTGGCGATGTTGAGGTAGGTTACTTCGGCATCGTCGCGGCGGGCCAGGGCGGTGGTGTCTTCCACGTAGCGGCGCACAATTTCTTCGGCCCCGCCCACGCGCTCGGCGGTGCCGTGCATGGTCTGGTCGAGGTTGGGATTGATTTCGCGGAGCACGGGCAGCACCTCGTGGCGCAGCAGGTTGCGCTGGTACACGGGGCTGTCGTTGCTGTCGTCTTCGCGCCAACGCAGGCCGCGCTCCACCAAGTAGTCGTGCAGGTCTTCGCGGCCCACGCCCAGCAGCGGGCGCACCACAAAGCCGTTTTTCACCTGAATGCCGTGCAGGCCAGCCAGGCCGGTGCCGTGGGTCAGGTTCAGAATCATGGTTTCGGCCTGGTCGCGCTGGTGGTGGGCCGTGGCGATGTAGGCCAGCCCCTGGGTGGCGCGCACCTGCTCAAACCAGCGGTAGCGCAGCAGGCGGGCCGCCATCTGGGTCGAGATGCCTTCCTGCTCAGCAAATTCTTTGGTCCGGAAAAACTCGGCGAAGTAGGGGAGACCGTACTGCTTGGCCAGCTTGCGCACGAACTGCTCGTCGGCGTCGGCGTCTTCGCCGCGCAGGCCGAAGTGGCAGTGCGCCACCGCCACTTGAACCCCGAGCCGGTGCAAAATGTCTAACAATACCACCGAATCCAGCCCCCCACTCACGGTGACCAGAATGGGGTCGTTTTCGATGGAAAACAGGTTGTGCTCCTCAATGAAGCGGCGAACGGTATCGAGCATAGTAAATAAGGTGACGATTAACAACGTCATGCAGAGCGCAGCGAAGCATCTCGCGTGCTGTAGCAACCCAACCGAAACAACGAAGCGAGCGAGATGCTTCGCTGCGCTCTGCATGACGGCCCAGTTTGTGAAGCCGGCATGCCTTTGGGTACTACACCGCAAAGATGGCCGTTAGCGCGGGGCCCATCCGTACCTTTGACCACCGAATGTCCTCAACACGCATCTTTTTTCTTCTGCTCATTGTGCTGCTGCCGTTGCTCGGGCAGGCGCAGCGCTCCGCTCCGGCGCCCGCCCGCCCGGCGCCTGCCCGTCCGGGAGCGGCAAGCAAGGCCCCAGCAAAGGGCGCGCCCATTCAGCTGCTGACGGCTGGCTCGCTGGTGGGCGGCGATTTCAACGGGGCCAAAATTCGCAAGCTGCTCGGCAACGTGAGCTTTCAGCAGGAAGACACGTTCCTGTACTGCGACTCAGCCTACCAGTACCTCGACCGCAACCAGGTGGAAGCCTTCAGCAACGTGCGCGTGCTGCAGAGCGATACCATGACCATCACAGGCGATAAAGGCTTTTACGACGGCGACAAGCGAACAGCCCGCATGGAAGGCAACGTGGTGATGCGCGATACCCGCATGACCCTAACCACGCCCAGTCTGGTCTACGACCTCAATCGCAAAACAGCTTCCTACACCGAAACCGGCCACCTCACCGACCCGCAAAACACCCTCGATAGCCAGCAAGGCTTCTACGATACCAATTCCAAGGTCTTCGTGTTTACGAACAACGTGCACCTCGTCACGCCCGACTCTGAGCTGAACAACGACCTGCTGCGCTATAATACAATCTCGAAAATTGCCTACTTCGACGGGCCTACGCGCATCAAAGGCAAGGATGGAGACTTATATGCAGAGGGAGGGAATTATAACACCATTACCCGGGTATCGAACTTTCAGAAGAACGCCAAAATTGATACGCCCAACTACCGGCTAGGCGGCGACAAACTGGTGTACGATGAGGTGAAACAGTATGGCTTGGCCACCGGCCACGTGAGCCTGATTTCCAAAAAAGACAACCTGACCCTGCGCGGCGATGTGGGCCGCTACTGGCGGGGCCTGGGCCGCACCAAGCTCTACGGCGGCCGGCCAGTGGTGCGCAACATCAGCGAGAAGGACACCTTATATATGGCCGCCGACACGCTGATAAGCATGGAGGCCCGCCCCGGCCAAACCACCACCCGCACGGTACTCTATGCCTACCCCAAGGTGCAGATATTCCGGGGCAACCTGCAGGGCATCTGCGACTCGCTGACCTACGACCGGCAAGACAGCATCATTTACCTCAATCGCGGCCCCGTGCTGTGGCAGGCCAAAAACCAGCTCACGGCCGATTCGATGCAGATTCGCTCGAAGCGGGGCCGCATCGATGAGATGCGGCTGTATGCCAACGCCTTTGCCGTTGACCAGGATACACTCTTGAACTTTAACCAAACCAAGGGCCGCAACATGATGGCCTACTTCCGCGAGAACAAGCTGCGGCGCGTAGACGTGCTCGGCAACGCGGAAAGCATCTTTTATGCTCTCGACAACGACACCGCCACCACGGGCATGAACCGGGTGCTGTCGGCCAACATGCGGATGCTGTTCGTGGATAGCAAGCTGAACAAAATCACAGTGCTCACCAATCCGGAAGCCAAATTCTTCCCGCCCCATGAGCTGAAGCCCGACGACGAGCGTCTCAAAGGCTTTCAGTGGCGGGCCAAGGAACGGCCCACCCGCCGCCAGGTGTTGGGCAAGCAGTTCGACGACCGGCCCAAAAAGCGACCTGCTCCCAAAAAGAAGGCTGCGCCGGCTGCCAAGCGGAATCCCAAAGCAAAAACACCCCCCGCCAAAGTGCCTGCCAAAGCCACCCCGTCCAAGCTCCCAGTGCCCCCGAAGCCGGTGAGTTCGCCCGCCAAGCCCGCGGCCATTGCGCTGCCGCCCAGGCAGCCTGCCACCAAACCAGCACCGCGGCCTTAGCTGCAACCTTTCCTCCTCTTCTGGCACTCTTGGTTCCGGCGGCCCAACCCGAAGCGCTGCGCCGCTTGTCTTCGCCGGCTCAAATCGTTACCTTTGCACCCCTTATGCCGATTTCCCGCCTCACGGTTCTTTTTCTGCTTGTTAGTACGCTCGTACTAGGCTCCTGTGCCAGCAGCTACCAACGTTTGTTGAAGAGCCCCGACGTTAATAAAAAGTACGAAGCTGCCATTGCGTACTACGAAAAGGGTGACTTCTTCCGGGCCGGTACCCTGCTCGAAGACCTGATTCCGCTGCTGAAAGGCCGGCCCGAAGCCGAAAAGGCTCAGTTCTACTTTGCCAATACGAACTACAAGCAGCGCAACTACGTGCTGAGTGCGTTCTATTTCAAGCAGTTCAACGACACTTACCCAAACTCGGAGTATGCCGAGGAATCGGCGTTTCTGAACTCAAAATCGCTGTTTCTGGACTCGCCTGGCTTTGAGCTCGACCAAACCAATACCGTGTCGGCCCTCGAATCCATTCAGGATTTTCTGAACCGTTACCCCGAAAGCAAGTTCAGGGCTGAGACGGAGAATATGTCGCAGGAGCTGCAGAAGAAGCTGGAAAACAAAGCTTTTGAAAGCGCTAAGCTGTACTATCAGCTCCGCTACAACCAGGCGGCCGTGGTGGCCCTCACCAATTTTCAACAAGATTATCCGGCCTCGATTTTTGCCGAGCAAGCCGCGTTTCTTCGCCTAACGGCCCAATATGCGTGGGCTCAGGAAAGCATCGAGTCCAAGCAGCGCGAGCGGTTTTCGGAAGCGGTAAGCTTTTATCAGCAATTTCTGGATGCCTACCCCCGTAGCAAAAACATAAAGGCAGCCCAGGAAATGTACGACGTCAGCCAGGCCCAGATTGTCAAGTTGAAAGACGTTCCTGCGTCGGCCTCTAACTAATTTGTAATTAATATCAGCCCATGAAACCTAATCCTAACACCCCGTCGAGCTCCATCATCACGCGCAACGTGGCCGACATCACCGGCGACAACGGCAACGTGTACGAGGCCATCGCCGTGATTTCCAAGCGCGCCAACCAGCTGTCGGTAAAGCTGAAGGAAGAGCTGAACGACCGTTTGGCCGAGTTCGCTTCGACCGTCGACAACCTGGAAGAAGTGTTCGAGAACCGCGAGCAAATCGAGGTTTCCAAGCAGTACGAGCGCATGCCCAAGCCCACTAGCCTCGCCATTGAGGAGTTCCTGCAGGGCAAAATCCAGTACACCACGCCCGAGCCGGAAGAGATTCCAGTACCCCGCGAGCTGTTCTAGGGGCGTTTGACCCTCCTTCGAGGGTCCTATTATAAAAGAACGTCATGCTGAGCTTGCCGAAGCATCTCTATCGCAGCAGCTAACTAAGTTTAGTATTGCGGTAGAGATGCTTCGGCAAGCTCAGCATGACGTTCTTTTGTGCTACACACAAGCTGAATAGCAATGCCCGAATCCAGCAATCCGCTTCCTACAACGGTCCTTTCCGGACGCCGCATTCTGTTGGGCGTCAGTGCCAGCATTGCTGCCTACAAAGCCGCCCCGCTCACCCGCCTACTCGTCAAAGCCGGGGCCGAGGTGCAGGTCATTCTGACCGAAGCCGCTGCCGCTTTCGTGACGCCGCTCACGCTGGGCACTCTCTCTAAAAAGCCCGTGCTGACGGGCTTTTTGCGTGATGCCGCCGCCGGGGAGTGGCACAACCACGTAGAACTGGGGCTGTGGGCCGACGCCTTGGTGATTGCGCCCGCCAGTGCCAATACTATCGGCCAGTTGGCCAATGGCTTGTGCCCCAATCTGCTGTGCGCCGTGTATTTATCGGCCCGCTGCCCGGTTTTTCTGGCCCCAGCCATGGACGTGGATATGTTTGCGCACCCGGCCGTCACTCAGAATCTAACGCGCCTGCGCTCTTTCGGCAACCACGTGTTCGACTCGCCGAGTGGCGAGCTGGCCAGTGGGCTGAGTGGTCCCGGCCGCATGCTGGAACCGGAGGAGATTGTGGTGGAGCTAGAACGATTTTTTGGGGGAACATGGGCGCGATGAATTTGCTGAGCCGTGCATTTGGCTCACCTGCGTGAACCTCACCCCTGCCGGGCACGGCCCCGGCCCTGCCGGGTACGACCCCTCTCCAAAAGAGAGGGGAGCCTGACGATTAACGAACGTCTTCGTAAGTCTACATCCGCGCCGCCGTGGCTCCCCTCTTTTTTGGAGAGGGGTCGTACCCGGCAGGGCCGGGGCCGTGCCCGGCAGGGGTGAGGTTACCCGCGTCAGAGTTGCCCTAGCCGAATCCCACCGCCCCAAAACGTTTTATCCTTCTCATCTCCCAGAATGCACATCCTTCTCACCGCCGGCCCAACTTACGAGCCCCTCGACCCTGTCCGTTTCCTCGGCAACCGCTCGACGGGCAAGATGGGCTACGCCATAGCAGAAGCCTTTGCTGCCCAGGGCGCGGAAGTGACACTCATCAGCGGCCCCAGCTACTTGCCGGACCCGGCCAGCCCGCGCATCCGCACCGTGCGGGTGGAGACGGCGGCGGAGATGTATGCAGCAGCCTCAGAAGTAGCTTTGGAGGCCGATGTGTGGGTATTTGCCGCCGCGGTAGCCGACTACCGGCCGGCCAAGGTAGGGGTGGATAAGATTAAAAAGTCCGGTGAAACGCTCACCCTGGAGCTGGTGAAAAACGTGGACATCGCAGCTACCCTCGGCCAACGCAAGCGACCTGAACAATTTGCTGTAGGTTTTGCGTTGGAGACTACAAACGAGCTGGCCCACGCTCAGGACAAGCTGCGCCGCAAGAAATTCGACCTCATTGTATTGAATTCCCTGCGCGACGCGGGCGCGGGGTTTGGCCACGACACCAACAAGGTGACCGTGCTGGATGCCGCCGGCCAAATCGTTAATTTTGAGTTGCAGTCCAAAGCCGAAGTGGCCCGCGGACTGGTAAGCCTGATTATGGCCAAATTGAACCCTGCCCCATGATGCGAAAACTTCTCGCGTTTCTGCCGATGCTCTTGCTGCTACTAGCAGATGGGCCCGCGGCCCGTGCCCAAGAGCTACTGGCCGAAGTGCAGGTGACGACCCAAAACGTCACCATCACAGACCCCACCATCGTGACGCAGATGCAGAACGACATCCGCAACTTCCTGAACACCCGTTCTTTTTCTGCCCAAACCTATAGGCCTGAGGAGCGGATTCGGTTGCGTGTCTTCATCGGCATCACGGCCATCCCCCAGAACGGCACTTACAATTCCACTATGCGCCTGATTTCGACGCGCCCGGTGTACGGTACCGGCTACGAAACCAACGTCATCAGCGTGGTCGACCGGAGTTTTAACTTCAACTACTCGCCGCAGAATCCCCTGGACTTCTCGCCCAACAGCTTCGTGTCCAATCTCTCGTCGTTGCTGGGGTACTATGCCTATATGGTCATCGGCATCGACCGCGACACGTATGCCCGCCTTGGGGGAACGCAGTTTTACGAGCTGGCCCGCAACGTGGTAAACTACTCCGCGAACCAGACCAGCACCAGCGAACAAGACGAAGGCTGGCGCGGCACGGGCTCACGGGAGCGCCACTTCCTGCTCGACAACATCACCGACCCGCAATTTGAGTCTTTCCGCACGGGCTTGTATGGTTATTACCGCCAGGGTTTGGACCTGTTTATTGAAAAGCCCGACGAAGCCCGCGCATCGGTGATGACGTCGCTGAGCGGAATTCAGCGCGCCGCGGTCACGCGCCCCGGTACCTTGTTTGCGCGCGCTTTCTTCGATGCGAAAGCTGATGAGATTGCTAACATATTCCGCACCAGTCAGGACCAGCAGCAGAAGCAGCAGCTCGTGACCATGCTCACGGAAGTGGACCCGACGAATTCGGCCAAATACCAAACGGTACTTAAATAATTATGAGTTAAGAATTCATAACGGTCATGCAGAGCGCAGCGAAGCATCTCGCGTGTGTAGTGACTCAATGAGATGAATTACTTAAGCACGCGAGATGCTTCGCTGCGCTCTGCATGACGCAACAACTTTATGTTAGTCGATTTACGAATTAAGAATTACGCTCTTATTGAGCAGCTGGAGCTGCGTCCGTCGCCGCTATTAAATATAATTACGGGTGAAACCGGGGCCGGCAAATCTATTATGTTGGGTGCCATCGGCTTGCTGCTTGGCAACCGCGCCGACTCGCGCATGCTGTTCGATACGGAGCGTAAATGTGTGATTGAAGGCCAGTTTGACATTGCTAATTATCAGCTGCAGGACATCTTCGAAGCCGAAGATTTAGACTATGATGTGCAGTGCATTCTGCGGCGGGAAATTAGCCCCAACGGCAAGTCGCGTGCTTTTGTGAACGACACGCCAGTGACCCTGGATGCGTTGCGTAAAATAGGCGCCAATCTGATGGACATTCACTCACAGCACGACACTTTGCTGCTGGGCGATGCCGTATTTCAGCTCAACCTGCTGGACCTATATGCCGGCTTGGTGCCGCAACGCACCCACTACAGCAACGCCTACCGCCAGTACCGCAAGTTGGAAGCCGACTTGCAAACCTTGGAAAGCCAAGCCGCGCAAGCCAGCAAGGAACTCGATTACAATAGCTTCTTGCTAAACGAGCTGGAGGAAGCCCGCCTCGACACCGAAGACCAGGACGCGCTGGAGCAGGAAGTAAAGCAGCTGGAGCACGCCGAGGAAATTAAGTACAAGCTGAGCCAGGCCCTGCACGGCCTGCGCGACAGCGAGAGCTGCGCCACTGGCACCATGAAAGAAGCATCGGTGCTGCTGGGCCAGGTGGCCACCTATGCCGACAACTTCAAGGAACTGCGTGAGCGCCTGGAAAGCTGCCTGATTGAGCTGCACGACATCGCCGACGAGGTGGAGGTGGCCGAGCGCCGCACCGAAGGCGACCCCGCCCGCGCCGAAGAGTTGCAGGACCGCCTCAACGTGCTCTACACGCTGCAGCGCAAGCACCAGGCCCGCGACCTGCCGGGCCTCATTACGGTGCGCGACGAGCTGCGCCAGAAAGTAAGCTCGGTGTTGGGCCTCGATAAGGAAATAGCCCGCCTGCGCAAGGATTCGGACGCTGCCCTAGCCGCCGTTACCAAGCAAGCTGCCAAGCTCTCGGAAAGCCGCCGCAAGTCGTTCCCGACGTTTGAAAAGCAGCTGGGTTTGCTGCTGGCCGACCTCGGCATGCCGCACGCCCGCATTGTGGTGCAGCACAGCGTGGGGGCGCCTGCTACCAGCGGTACCGACGTGGTGAGCATTCTGTTCACCGCCAACAAAGGCGCCCAGCCCCAGACGCTGAGCAAAGCCGCTTCGGGCGGAGAGTTTTCGCGCCTGATGCTGTGCATCAAGTACATGCTGGCCGATAAAACGGCGCTGCCCACGATAGTATTCGACGAAATTGATACGGGTATTTCCGGCGAGATTGCCGTGAAGGTGGGCCGTATGATGCAACAGATGGCGCAGAAGCACCAGTTGGTGGCTATTTCGCATCTTCCGCAAATGGCCGCCGCCGGCGACGTGCACTACTTTGTGTACAAAGAGGACCGTGCCGACCGTACGGTGAGCCGCATCCGGGAGCTGAACCAGGACGACCGCATCAAGGAAATCGCGCACATGATTGCGGGGGCCAAGCCCAGCGAGAATGCGTTCCAGAGTGCGCGGGAGCTGCTGGCGCTACGGGGCGAAGTGGCTCCGGCGGCGTAACGTTTGTCATTGCGAGCGGAGCGAAGCAATCCGTCCTATTCTCAGCGACCAGCCTAATAATGTGACGAGCCATTTGAGACGAGCCCGCTAACTTGCCGGTGCAAATCCAATGGTTGGGTTTGTCGCATCTCAAGGCTAGTCGCTGAGACCAGGACGGATTGCTTCGCTCCGCTCGCAATGACAGGCTGCAACTACACATTCCACCACAACACCATGCCCAGTAACCTCCTCGCCGGCAAAGTCGGCATTATTTCCGGCGCCCTCAACGACCAATCCATTGCCTGGAAAGTGGCCCAACGGGCCCACGCCGAAGGCGCCCGCTTTGTGCTTACCAACGCGCCGCTGGCCATGCGCATGGGCGAAATCAACAAGCTGAGCGAGGAGTGCAACGCGCCCATCATCCCGGCCGATGCTACGTCGACGGAAGAGCTGGAGGCGCTGTTTTCGGGAGCACAGGAGCAGCTGGGCGGCAAGATTGACTTTGTGCTGCACAGCATTGGCATGAGCGCCAACATCCGCAAAAAGAAGCACTACGGCGAGTTGGATTACAAATTCTTCCAGCAAACCATCGACGTTTCGGCCATGTCGTTTCATAAGATGATGGCCGTGGCCGAGAAGCAGGACGCCATGAACGAGTGGGGCAGCATTGTGGCCTTGAGCTACATCGCTGCCCAGCGTGCCTTTCTCGACTACACCGACATGACCCAGGCCAAGGCCATGCTCGAAAGCATTGCCCGCAGCTACGGCCAGCGTTTCGGCAAGCTGAAGAAGGTGCGCGTGAACACTGTGTCGCAGTCGCCGACTAAGACCACGGCTGGCACCGGCATCACCGGATTTGATGCGTTCTACAACTTCGCCGACATGATGTCGCCGCTGGGCAACGCTCCCGCCGAGGCCTGCGCCGACTACTGCATCTCGCTGTTCTCGGACCTAACCCGCTACGTGACCATGCAGAACCTGATGCACGACGGCGGCTTCAGCACCACGGGCATCTCAGCTGAGATTGTGGATGTGATGACCAAAGCGGCCGGCGCGCAGGAATAAGTGCAGCACATCTTTGAAAGAGAAAGCCCGGCCGGTTGGTCGGGCTTTTTTGTGCTTCTATCATGCTGAGCTTGCGAAGCATCTTATCACGTCTGCTGTAATCGTTGTGGCGTGATAAGATGCTTCGCAAGCTCAGCATGACAGACGAAATGGAAAACGACTCTTGCTCACCTTGCGGATAGCGGCCTGTCGGCAACGTTGCCGGCATCGATTGCGCAGAAAAAACGCGGTTTCGGGGCAGTTACCCGCTAGGTTTACGGAACACTACCCGACAAACTATGAAGCATCTTGTGTTGATTTTAGCCTTGTGCTGGCTGGCGCTGGGCCGTGCTGGGGCTTATGATTTTGTGGTGGCGCAGGATGGCAGCGGTAAGTTTCGCACCGTGCAGGAGGCCATAAATGCTGTGCCCGATTTTCGGAAGAAGGTGACTACCATCTTCATCAAAAAAGGGACTTACAAGGAGAAGCTTATTTTGGCGGGCACCAAGCAATACGTGAAGCTGATTGGCGAGGACCGCGACAAAACCATCCTGACCTACGACGACTACAATCAGAAAAAGAACATTTTTGGGGAGGACAAGGGCACGTCGGGCTCGTCGAGCTGCTATTTGTACGGCAATGATTTTTCGGCCGAGAACCTGACGTTTGCAAACTCGTCGGGGCCGGTGGGGCAGGCAGTTGCGGTATGGGTGGCCGGCGATAGGTCGGCGTTTGTGAACTGCCGTTTTCTGGGGTTTCAGGACACGCTGTATACCTACGGGCCCGGCAGCCGGCAATTTTATAAGAACTGCTACATCGAAGGGACTACCGATTTCATCTTCGGCTCGGGCACGGCGTGGTTTGAGGACTGCGAGATTTTCTGCAAAAAGGGCGGCCTGTACATCACGGCGGCCTCGACGCCCGACACCACGCGGTTTGGGTATGTGTTTCGGAACTGCCGCATCACGGGCGATGCTCCGGCCGGCAGTTTCGCGCTGGGCCGGCCCTGGCGTCCCTACGCCAAAACTGTGTACCTGAACTGCCAACTCGGTCCCGTAATTGGCCCTGCTGGCTGGGACCATTGGGGCAAGGAAACCAACAAGCAGACCGCCTACTACGCCGAGTACCAGAGCAAGGGGCCCGGTGCCGCGCCCAAGCAGCGCGTGCCGTGGTCGCATCAGTTAACCGAGGCCGAAGCCCAGCAATACACACTCCAAAACGTGCTGCGCGGCTGGAACCCGCAGGCGAACTAAGCCCATGAGCCGATTCTTCCTCGCGGGCTTTGTTGCCCTGCTAACTACCGGCGAATCGTGGGCGCAGGTAGCGCCGCCCGCCGGCGCCCTAGTTGTCGCTCTGGATGGCTCCGGGGCTTACCGCACCGTGCAGGAAGCCGTGAATGCCGTGCCCGACCAATCGCAGAAGCCAGTTATCATCTTTATCAAAAAAGGCACGTATCGCGAAAAGCTGGTGGTGCCGACGCTGAAAGTCCGCCTGCGGCTAGTGGGGGAGGACAAGGACCAAACCACCATCACCTTCAACGATCATACCGGTGACGTGGCTGGGCACAATACCTACAACTCGTATTCGGTGCTGGTGCAGGCCAACGAGTTCGCGGCGGAAAATATCACCTTCGAGAATAATGCCGGCTATACCGCCGGACAGGCGGTTGCGCTGCATGTGGAAGGTGACCGGGCGACCTTCAAAAACTGCCGCATGGTTGGCAACCAGGACGTGATTTTTCTGGCCACCGACGGCAGCCGCCAGTACTTCCAGGATTGCTACATCGAGGGCACTACCGACTTTATTTTTGGGGCCAGCACGGCGGTGTTTGACCGTTGCACCATCAAGAGCAAGAAAAATTCCTTCATCACGGCGGCCTCGACTACGGCCCAGCAGCCTTTTGGCTTCGTGTTCCTCAACTGCAAGCTGACGGCCGATACCACGCTGGCCAAAAAGGTGCACCTGGGCCGGCCCTGGCGCCCCAATGCGCGGGTGGTGTACCTCAACACCGAGATGGGCGCCCACATTGTGCCAGCAGGTTGGGAAAACTGGAAGAACCCCGAGAACGAGAAGACAGCTTATTTCGCGGAATACAAATCATCGGGCCCCGGTGCTAACCCAAAGGCGCGAGTTGCCTGGTCGCACCAGCTCACGGCCAAGGAGGCTAAGCGATACAAGCTCAAGACGATTTTCGTGGGTAAGGAGGCTTGGAAGCCGGCTGTGAAATAGCGGAGGCAATTAATTCAGTTGGGCTGACCAACCATTTGCGCTTGTCATGCTGAGCTTGCGAAGCATCTTATCACGTTGCAGCGATTCGCTGCAACGTGATAAGATGCTTCGCAAGCTCAGCATGACAGGCGGTTTTGAACATTCAAGATTAATACCCGCGGCTTAATTCGACCAGATTCTCCAGCAGCTCGCCGTTCTGGAACAAGCTCAAGTTGCGGAGTAGCACGTCTACTTTTCCTTCGTCTTCGAAGGGCTGGCCGCCGCCGGTGTGCTGGGTGAGCAATACGTTGGGCAGAGACCAGAGCGAGTTCTCGGTGGGGATGGGCTCGGTGGCGGTTACGTCGAGCACGGCCCCGCCCAGGTGGCCGGATTGCAGGGCGGCGATGAGGGCCGGCTCGTCGGTGGTGTTGCCGCGGCCTACACTGGCGTAGATGCTGCCGGGGCGCATGGCGGCTACCAAATCAGCGGAGAAAAAGCCTTCGGCGCTACCGGGAAGGCAGTTGACTACAATGTCGGTGTCGGGCAGCACGGCTTTTAGTTCTTCCTTAGAATGTAATTGTGCTTGCGGGTCGGTACGGGCTAGCAGCTGGGTGTAGCACTCAAACCCCGTGAGCTGCAGGCGCACGGCCTGGCCTATGGCGCCGGCCCCGAGAATGACCACCCGCCGACGGCGCAGCAGCTGGGCGCGGTTGCGAACGTAGGCGCCGCCCACCCATTTTTTCTGGGTTTGCAGCACGGCCAACTCGGGGAGGTGACGGTAGAGGGCGAGTAGGCCCGCGACCATGGTTTCGGCACAGGGCCAAGCGAAAAAGTCGCCGAGATTGGCCACCGGAATGCTTAACTGCAGGTGACGGTAGCGCTCGAAGCCGGAAGAATCGATTTGCCAGAAGCGGAGGTTGGGCAGGGCATTGGCGAACCACGCGGGTGGCGGATTGCCGAGCAGCACCTCGGCGGCTTGTAGGGCCTCCTGCTGCTGGTCGGGGGAGAGGTCGTGGCTGAAAGTAGCGGAGATGTCGGCGGGCAGGTGGGCTTCTAAATGCTGCCGGGCGGGCGCACTTAGGGGTGAATACACAAAAAGACGCATGATGAAGCTAAAGCGAAGCGGGAGGCGATGAGGTAGGAGGTAGGTATACGGGTTTCTGCAAAGGTGCTGCCTCAAAGCAGAGATTTTAGAGCGGTTTCGAAGATGCTGCACTGTAGCGCGGACTTTTAGTCCGCGACCCCTCCCAACCAGGCGGTCCGCGGACTAAAAGTCCGCGCTACTTTACACCGACCGCGAAACCGCTCTAGCAGCAGCAACCCGGAGTGGTCGTAAATAATCAGTTGAAAAATGACCTGAACGGTAAGTTTGGCATAGGTAATTGATAACGTGAATATTGCATGCTGATAGCTGGAATTTTTAAGCTCAACGGCCGCCGGATTGGGGTGCATCCATTGGCATAAGGACCCGTAGGAAATAGTAAGCATGGGCCTTTGCTGGCCCCTTTTTTCTTAGCTGCTATGCCCACTATTCCCCGCGACACCAGCTTCGACAGCACCCTGGACGTGCTGCGCGAAGGCTTTCCGTTCATCCTCAACCGCAGCCAGCGCTACCAGACCGACATTTTCCAGAGCCGGCTGCTGCTGCAGAAAGTTATTTGCCTGCACGGCCCGGAGGCCGCCGAGCTGTTCTACAACCCCGAGCGCTTCATGCGCAACGGAGCCGTGCCGCGCCGCATCCAAACCACTCTCATGGGCCAGGATGCCGTGCAAACCCACGACGGCCGCGAGCACCAGCAGCGCAAGCAGCTCTTCATGTCGATGATGAATCCGCAGAGCGTTCAGTACCTCATGGAGATAATGGCAGACGAATGGCGCGCTACGGCCCACGAATGGGAGCAGCAGCGCCAGGTCACGCTCTTCGCCGAGGCGCAGGATATCCTGTGCCGGGCCGCCTGCGCCTGGGTGGGCGTGCCCTTGCCGGAAGCCGACGTGCGCCAGCGGGCCCAGGATTTTGCCCTGATGGTGGATGCCTTCGGGGGCGTGGGGCCACGCCACGGCCGGGGCAAGCGCGCCCGCACCCGCTCTGAGCGCTGGATTCGGGACTTCATCAAGGAGGTGCGTCGGGGCGATGCCACCGTGCCACCAGGCTCACCGGCCGAAGCCATAGCCTGGTTTCGCGGCACCGACGGCGAGCCGTTCAGCAACCAGATGGCTGCCATTGAAATCATCAACCTGCTACGGCCCATTGTGGCCATTACCTACTACATCGCCTTTGCCGCAAAGGCCCTGGCCGAGTATCCGGCCTACCGGCAGCTGCTGCGCACAGTGCCCCGCTACGACCATTATTTCTCCCAGGAAGTTCGGCGCTTCTTCCCGTTCGGGCCATTTCTGGGCGCCCGTGTACGGGAGGACTTCGAATGGCACGGCTACAAATTCCCCAAGGGCACGCTCACGCTGCTCGACATCTACGGCACCCACCACGACGCCCGTTTCTGGCCCGACCCGGATACCTTCTACCCCGAGCGGTTTCGCGACCGGGAACCCACGCCGTTTGACCTTATTCCGCAGGGTGGCGGCGACTACGGTACCGGCCACCGCTGCGCCGGCGAGTGGATTACGATTGAATCGTTGAAGCTGGCGGTGAATTTTCTGACGAGGGAAGTGGAATACGATGTGCCCCCGCAGGACCTGAGCTACAGCCTGCAGCGTATGCCGACTTACCCGAAAAGTGGGGTGGTGCTGGAGCATGTGCGGCTGGTAGTAGGGCAGGACGCGAGGATGGAAGTGCAGGTAGATGAAGGGGCGAGGTGCCCATTTCATTAGGCGGGCCTGCTTGGTAGCACTGCACCCCTGGCGGAACCTCACCCCTGCCGGGCACCCCCGGCCCCTCTCCCGCGGAGAGGGGAGCCTGACGCCTGTCATTGCGAGCAGAGCGAAGCAATCCGTCCTGACGAAACCACACACTTCAATGAAACGAAAAGCCCCGGTACTGCACAGTACCGGGGCTTTGTCACATTATTAAGTTGGTCGCTGAGAACAGGACGGATTGCTTCGCTCTGCTCGCAATGACAGGTATTGTCAGGCTCTCCTCTCTTTTGGAGAGGGGCCGGGGCCGTGCCCGGCAGGGGTGAGGTTCCGCCCGGGGTGAGGTTTCACCAGCGAGCTTGCCTAACAACTAATACCGCGTGCCTTGGTGCGCACTCTCGTCGCCGTCCACGGGCGCACCCATCTTGTGCAGGTTAGCGGCCACCATGCTATCGGGAATGACGTTGCTCACGGCTACCTGCACCTTGTTCATAAAGCCGGAGATGACTTTGTCTTTGCCAGCTAGCAGGGCTTCGTAGCCGTCCTGAGCCACTTTGGCGGGGTCGGCGCGGCTGCCTTGCACCAGTTTCGAGCGCTCCATGTCGGCTTTGCGGAAGAAGTCGGTGTCGGTGACTCCGGGCAGCAGCGAGGTGATTTTGATGTTGTGCTCCTTCACTTCCTCGCGCACGGCTTCGGTGAAGGACGTGACGAAGGCCTTGGTGCCGTGGTACACGGCTTGCAGTGGGCCAGGCAGTTCACCGCCGATGCTGGAAACCTGCAGAATCATGCCGTCGTTGCGGTCCACCATGTCCTTGAGGAAGAGCTTGGTGAAGGTGACGTAGGCGCCGATGTTGAGCTGAATGATGTCGAGCTCACGGCCGATGTCGGTGGTGGTAAACAGGCCGTACTGGCCCTGGCCGGCGTTGTTCACCAGCGCGTCGATGCGGATGCCCCGGTCCCGGACTTCGTCGTACACTTCAAACGGTGCCTCGGGCCGGAACAGGTCTTTGGCGAGGGGCAGCACTTTCACGCCGAATTCCTCGCGTAGCTCCTGGGCGGTCCGTTCCAGTTGCTGCTGGTCGCGGGCAATGATGACGAGGTTGTAGTGGTCTTTAGCGAAGCAGTTGGCCAATTCGCGGCCAATGCCACTGGTAGCACCCGTAATAAGGGCGGCTCTGGGATGGTTTGCCATAGTTGTGGAAAGGTTAGGATGAAGATTATCCTAACGAAGCCGGCCAGCGTGCGGTTATGCTGGGCTTTCTCTTTCCGCTGAACTGCGGTGCTTATTTGCTGGCGCGCCTTAAGCGGCAATTTGGCACGTAATGCTTAGTAAGAATACTCGATGTACTGCTTCCACTGCGCCCATGAGAGCAGGTAAATGTTGTCGATGTTTACTCAACCCTATCAGCCCTATCAGTCCAAGTGGTCAGAAGCTAAGATTTCGCGGAGAGATTGCAGACGCTCAACCATACTTGAGGAACTGCAGGGGAATCGGGACAGACGGGAGTGGTCGGTAGGAAATTATTCTGGTTCGGCTAGGATGCGTTTTTTTTCTTTTTCGTACTCGGCTTCAGTGAGGACTTTCTCATCGAACAGCTTTTTGTTCTCACGCAGGCGTTCGGCGCGCGACTTGGTCGTGGTGCCAGCAGCGGGCGCTACTGGTGCTGCGGGCGCCGTGAAAATTGCTGGTGCGCCAGGGATGATTGATTTTAACTCGTACGAGTGCTCTGGCTTGTACTTCATCGTCCATAAAAACGGGATGAGCAGAAAAACACCGCCTACGATGGCACCTACGTCGGCTTCCTCGTCGCGCGAGAAAGCGGTATTGTAGGTTTCATATCCTTCTTTTTCGAGCCGCACGGACGTGGTGCTGCCCACAATTTTGGAATCGGTGTGACGGTAGGGAGTGGTACCTACGGCTTCCCCGTTGAGATAAACCTTGGCCCCGGTGGGCAACGATTGCAGCATCGTGCTGCTGGCGCAACTACTGGTTAAGATGGTGCCAGCCAACAGCACCGCTACGCCCGAGGCGCATTGGGAAGAAAAGAAAGTCATGTGGGTAGAAATAACAACTGGCCACCTGGCCCGTCGGCGGTAAAGCTAACATCAGAGCAGCCACTAAATGAAGGCCGCAAAAATCTCGCTCGGTTACAGCTTTGTAGGTTGATGAAGAAATGACAAACGCTATGATGCATCAGCATTATGAAGCCGTATCCAACACCTCATCGCCATCATCGGCCATCGTCTTGGCCAGCTTCTCAATATTTAAGCTGCGCGCCGAAGCATCAAATATCTCCCGGTAAGTCCCTTGCCGGGCGTACAGCTCATCGTGCGTGCCGCTCTCCACCAAGCGGCCTTTTTTCATGACGTGAATGCAGTCCGAATCCACGATTTGGGCGAGGCTGTGGGAGATGATGACCACCGTACGGCCCTGCTTGATGGCGTCGAGCGAGTTTTTGATTTGCTCGGTGGCGATGGCGTCGAGGCTGGCGGTGGGCTCGTCGAGGAAGATGATGGGCGGGTTTTTGAGGAAGAGCCGGGCGATGGCGATGCGCTGTTGCTGGCCACCGCTGAGCTGCTGGGCATCGGACTGGTACTGGCGGGGCAGGTCCAGAATCTGGTCGTGCAGGTAGGCTTGTTTGGCGGCGGCTTCGATGTCGGCCTGGGTGGCTTCAAAGTCGCCGTAGCGGATGTTTTCTTCGATGGTGCCCTTGAAAATGTGGTTTTTCTGGAGCACCAGGCCGATGCGTTTGCGCAGGGCCTGGGTGTCGTAGTCGGCCAGTGGGCGGCCGTCGAGGAGCATTTGGCCGCGGTCGGGGGCGTAGAACTTGCAGAGGAGGTTGATGATGGTGCTTTTGCCGGCGCCGCTGAGGCCGACGAGGGCGGTGGTTTTGCCTTCCTCGATGGTGAGGCAAACGTCTTCCAGCGCCCGCGTGCCGCTGGGGTAGGTGAAGTCGACGTTGCAGATGTCGAAGGTGCCGCGCACGTTGCCGGGCTGCAGCGGGCCGGTTTCTTCCACGGCCGCGTCGGCGTCGAGGATGGCGAAGAAGCCTTCGGAGTAGGTGAGGGCCTCGTTCATCTCGTCGTAGATGCGGTGGAGCTGCCGGATGGGCGCCGACACGTTGTTGAATAGCAGAATGTGGAACATGATGGCGCCGATGGAAATTTGGCGGTCGAGCACGAGATAGGCCGTAAGGACGATAATGACGGTCACGCCAATCTGCTCGACGAAGGTTTTGAGGCCGTCGTAGCGGAAGTTGGTTTTGCGCGTCACCAGCTGCGCGTTCACCAGTTTTTGCTGGGTGTCGTTCTGCTTGGCGTCTTCGTAGCGCTCGCGCACGAAGCTCTTGATGACCACAATGGAGTCGATGATGCTCACAATGCCGTGGCTTTTCTCCTCGCGCAGGCCCCGCAGGCCGCGGCGCACGCCCTGCAGACGGTCGGCCTGCCGGTAGCTCAGCCAGAAGTACACCGGCAGCACGGCCAGCGCCACCAGCCCCACCCACAAGTTGGCCACGAACATGACCACCAGGGCCACCAGGGCATTGGCAAACAGCGGCAGGATGTCGATGAAGAAGTTTTGCACCAGCTTCATCAGGCTCTCCACGCCCCGGTCGATGCGGGTCTGGAGCTTGCCGGTCTGGTTGCCCTCGTTGGAGAAAAAGCCCAGCCCGTAACTCAGAATCTTGCCCACGGCCGTCTGCGAGAGCGTGCTGGAGATGTTGATGCGGATTTTCTCGCCGTAGTACTTCTGCCCGAAGGTGATGAAGGTGTTCACCAATTCCTTCCCCAGCAGGATGGCACTAACCCAGCCCAGCAGTGCCCAACCCCCGGCGAGGCCCTGGCCGCGGTCGAGCATGGCTTGCACCGTATCCACGGTGTAGCGCAGCACAAACGGCGTAACCTGGGCGGCCAGCGAGCCCACTAGTGTGAGCAGCAGCGTGGCAATGACGAGCGGACGGTAAGGCCGCACGAAGGGAAGGAGGCGTTTGATGATTTGCCAGAGGCTCATCTAAAAGGCAGCGTTAGGGTTGAGCCTGTTAGACGAGGGGGGCGGGGGTGGGGTTGGGCTATTCTACTTTCCCCACATCCCAGCCATCATATTCAACATCGCATTTGATAGCTAAGTCATTAAAAGCAAGATTGCGCCTATGAAGCTTTTCGGGTGTAAGTACATCTAATTTGGACACCTGAAGTACCCAGTCACCGTCATCTGCTTGATGAAGTTCAACGATACTGTAAGCGTGTTCCTCCAATTCAGTAAATACTTCCAAAAGCTTATTCTTGTCTTCATCAATAAAAAAGAAGCCCCATTTCAAAGTTGAGTCAACATCCCATCCTTCCCCAGTCATTTTGCGAAACATCTGCTTCACGGTTTCTTGCAGTGCGTTCATTCTTTAAATCTATTAGTTCCCAATTTGTAATCTTCCTACTGGCGCGAGTTTAGCGCAGCGTAACTCGTGACCAACTATTGGGCGAGGCTGTGCCTCGCATCAGAACGACGAACGGGCAGTCCTTGGCAGTGCATGACCAGACTGCCGCGCCAGCGGCAGTCTGGTCATGCACTGCCAAGGACTCGCGCCAGCAATGGCAAAGCTCATTTGAAACGCCTCCCTGCCTGCCCCGTAAAGACTTAACGTCTCTTACTGTGTATGCTATGGAAAACCAGCCCCTTACCGCCGCGCCCCACACCGGCCAGCCCCTCAACCGTGTAGATGGCCGCCTGAAAGTGACCGGGCAGGCTCGCTACGCGGCCGAGCACCCGGTAGCCGGCTGCGTGCATGGCGTGCTGGTGACCAGCGCCATAGCCCGGGGCCGCATCCGGCGCCTCGATACCGCGACGGCCGAGCGGGCCCCGGGTGTGCTGGCCATCGTATCGCACCTAAACTCGCCCAAGGTGCCCGGCTACCAAACCGCCGAAACCAACAAAAACCCACGCGTGGAAGGGCAGGAGTTTCGCCTGTTCTTCGACGACCAGATTCATTTCAGCAACCAACCCATTGCCCTAGCCATTGCCGATACGCTGGAACGCGCCCAGCACGCCGCCACGCTGGTGCGGGCCGAATACGAGCGGGCCGCCCACCAAACCAACCTGGCCGCCAGCCTCGGCACCAACCTGGTGCCCGCCAAGGAGAAAGACCACGCCCGTGGCCAAGCCAATGCCTACCGCTCGGCGCCGGTGAAGGTGGAGCAGGAATATCGCACGCCGGTGCACGTGCACAACCCCCTGGAAACCCACGCCGCCATTGCCCTCTGGCAGGGCGACCGGCTGACGGTGTACAACAAAACCCAGGCCCCCAAACTGGCCCAGGAAGACCTGATGCGCATGTTTCAGCTGCCCGAGGCCAACGTGCGCATTCACTCGCCGTTTGTGGGCGGGGCGTTTGGGGGCTCGTCGCGCATATGGCCGCCCGAGATGGCCGCCATTCTGGGGGCCAAAGTGGTGGGGCGCCCCGTGAAGGTGATGGGCCGGCGCGACCACGAGTTCAATATGGTGGGCTACCGGCCGCAGTCCATCCAGAAAGTGGGCCTGGGCGCCCTGCCCGACGGCACGCTGGTAGGAGTGACTCACGAAGCCTTCGGCATGACTTCGCGGCACGAGCAGTTTGCTGAGCGCATTGTGCACCCCACCAAAACGGCCTACCGCACGCCCAACATCAACACCACCTACCGCTTGGTGCCGCTCGACCTGAGCACGCCCTGCTGGACCCGCGGCCCCGGCGAAACCACCGGTTCCTTCGCCCTCGAATCGGCGATGGACGAGCTGGCCTACGCCCTGAACATGGACCCGCTAGCCCTGCGCCTGAAAAACTACGCCGATACCGACCCCGAAAAAGACCAGCCCTGGAGCAGCAAGCACCTGCGCGCTTGCTACGAGCGCGGCGCCGCACTATTCGGCTGGAGCAAGCGTCCGGCTGCGCCCCGCTCCCTGCGCGAAGGCGAATACCTCGTGGGCTGGGGCATGGCCTCCGGCATCTACAAAGCCGAGCGGCGGCCCGCCACCGCCCGAGCCCAGCTCCGGGCCGACGGCACCCTACTGGTGCAAAGCGCCACCGCCGACGCGGGCCCCGGCACCGGCACCATCATGACCCAGATTGCCGCCGATGCCAGCGGCGTGGCCCCCGCCAATATCCGCTTCGAGCTCGGCGACTCGGCCCTGCCGCCGGCGCCCATTCAGGCGGGCTCGCACACCACAGCCTCGGTGGGCTCGGCCGTGCACGATGCCTGCACGGCCCTGAAGCAGCAGCTGCTGGCCCTGGCCCGGCAAATGCCCAAATCAGCCTTGAGTAGAATAAAAACAGCGGATATCGTGGCCGAAAACGGCATCCTGCAAGTGGCCGGCCGCGCCGCCAGCCGCGTCAGCTACGCCGAGGTGCTGAAGCACCACCAGATGCCTTCGCTGGAAGTCACCAAGGAATCGAAGGGCGGGCCCGAGATGGAGAAGCACTCGGGCAAGTCGTTTTGCGCCAGTTTTGTGGAAGTGCAGGTGCACTCGCTCACGGGTGCGGTGCGCGTGAGCCGGGTGGTGTCGGTGGTAGATGCCGGCCGGCTCATGAACCTGAAAACCGCCCGCAGCCAGGTGTACGGCGCCGTGACCTGGGGAATAGGAATGGCCCTGATGGAAGACGCCCGCCTCGACCACCGCTACGGACGCTTCCTGAACCACGACCTGGCCGAGTACCACCTGCCCGTCAACGCCGACGTGCCGGATATCACCGTCGAATTCATTGACCGGCCCGACCCGCTGCTCGACCCCATGGGCGCCAAAGGCCTGGGCGAAATCGGCATGATAGGATTTGCCGCCGCCGTGGCCAACGCCGTGTACCACGCCACGGGCAAGCGCGTCCGCGAGCTGCCCATTACGCCGGATAAGTTGGTGGGGGTGAAGGAGGAAACCGGCAGCCGTAGCTAAACCCAGCACCGCGCATACATATACCTCGCGGGGCTATTTTTCACCATAACACTTGGGAGGCCAGCCTTAATCCTGAGCTTTCACAATAGGATTGACATGCGTGCGGTCCCTGTGTTGCTGTTCAAAATGGCTCCGTTAACGAGCGATGCTTTTTGCATTGAACCGCTTTGCTGCTGGTTTTAAACCTATAGCACCGACCATGAGTTGAGTTTGATTATGGGGAAATCATAACAATTTATTATGAGTTTTGTAATTATCTGTCTATATTCATGTGATGTGCAGCGGTTGTCCGAGTTTATGCGTATAAGGCATAGATATGAATTTTCATATTTAAATGGAACCACCATTAACCCCTTAATTCATGGAGAGTTTGTACCAAGTTGATGAGCCATTGACCAGAACCGCGACTAAGAAGCAAGGGATAGCGCCCGTTGCGCTATTTCCATTGCAGATTACTAAATGGCTGCTGGGAATAACATTTGTGCTGTTGTTGGCCAACATTGCGGCGATGGTTCTGAAGCACACAAGCGCTGTTCAAACCAAAACCTTCTGGTACTTCGATAAATTCTTCAACTTCAATTACGAGAGCAATTTCCCTAGCTTTTTCTCTTCGGTTCTTTTAATAGGAGCTGCGGGAGTATTGCTGCTGCTGTACATTATATGCAAGCATCAAGGAAATAATTACGCAAAGTCCCGATGGTTTCTGTTAAGCCTGGTATTTGTGTTTCTGGCCATTGACGAAAACACCCAAATACATGAAGTAGTGGCCGACATTGTGCGTCCCAAATTGGCTTCTGATTTGTCTGGGCTCCTGTATTGGGCGTGGGTCGTACCCTATTTTATTGCATTTGTAATAATAGTTGCCTTCTTCCTGCCCTTCGTAATACGGCTGCCGAAAAAAACGCGTAGCCTGATTATTCTGGCGGGCTTTATGTTCGTTTTCGGAGCCGTTGGGCTGGAATTAGCCGAAGGTTATTTCTACAAAAAGTACGGGCTGGAGCACATTTACAATGACCTGTTGTATTGTGTAGAAGAACTGCTGGAAATGACCGGTGTAATTCTCTTTATTTACGCTTTGCTGAATCATATGGCTTCGATGAACGCGCTTTTGGTAATTGAAAAAGAAGCGAAAGCAATTGCATAACGCCCCGGTATTTCTTGTTTATTCTTTTCTGGCCTCCGGCTATATTGGGGCCATGAAGGTTCAAGCCGCATACAACAAGTGGGCGTCTACTTACGACGCTGTTAATAATAAAACCCGCGACCTTGAAGGCACGGCCTTGCACCAGTTACTGGCGCCGCTGTCCTTCGCAACCGTGCTGGAAATAGGCTGCGGAACCGGCAAAAACACCAGCTGGTTAGCGACCCGGGCAATTGAGGTGACTGCGGTGGATTTCTCGGCAGCAATGCTGGAAGCTGCAAGGGCCAAGGTTTCGAATCACAACGTAGCGTTTCAGCAGGCAGATATTACTGCCGAATGGAGCTTCGTGACTTCTCCAGTCAACCTTATTACCTGTAGCCTGATTCTGGAGCACATTTCGGATTTAGATTTTGTGTTTCAGCAAGCCAGTCGGGCGCTGCGCCCAGGAGGCTTTTTTTACGTGGGCGAATTGCATCCTTTCAAACAATACCAAGGCAGCCAAGCCCGATTTGAGACGGCAACCGAAATAATTAAAATTGACGCCTTCATCCACCACGCGTCGGACTACATGGCGGCGGCTAAGAGCAGTGGGCTGGAGTGCGTTGAATTCCGAGAGTTGTTCGATGATGAAGACCGAACCACTACGCCCCGAATATTGGCCTTGCTTTTTCAGAAGCGTAGTTAATGCAATTGTGGGCCGTGCATAACCGAGCAGAGTTGGACCTCTGGGTGTAAAATTCCTTTCTTCGCATTGGCCAAGCATATTATGCTTGTTTGTGGTACGTCTGCCAACGCAGGAAACACACCAATTTTCTCCAATATATCCGCAACACACGGTGCGGTTGAAACGCTTTTTTAGGGCACTCAGCACGCCCGTTTAAGCGAAACTGACAAAGCACTTCCCCATGCCCCTCATTCAAAGCTGGCGCTGGTACGGCCCCAACGACCCGGTCAGCCTCGCCGACATCCGCCAGGCCGGCGCTACCGACGTGGTTTCGGCCCTGCATCACATTCCCAACGGGGTGGCGTGGCCCGTGGCTGAAATCCAGAAGCGCCAGGCTGAGGTAGCCGCCGCCGGCCTCACCTGGAGCGTGGTGGAAAGCGTGCCCGTGCACGAGCAAATCAAAACCCGCACCGGCCCGTACCAGCAGCACATCGCCAACTACCAGGAGTCGTTGCGCAACCTGGCCGCCTGCGGCATCCGCACCGTCACCTATAACTTCATGCCCGTCCTCGACTGGACCCGCACCGATTTGGCCTACGAGGTAGAAGACGGTTCCAAAGCCCTGCGCTTCGAAAAAGCCGCTTTTGTGGTCTTCGACACGCAACTGCTCCGGCGCCCCAACGCCGCGGCCGACTACACTGCCGCGGAGCTCGCCCACGCCGAAGCCCGCCTGGCCAGCATGAGCGCCGCCGACCGGCAGCAGCTGCAGCGCAACATCATCGCGGGCCTGCCCGGCAGCGAAGAAAGCTTCACCCTGGAACAGTTTCAGCAGGCCCTCGATGCCTACCAGGGCATCGACGCGGCCAAGCTGCGCGAGCACCTGATTTTGTTCCTGCAAGCCATCGTGCCGGTGGCCGAAGAAGTGGGCATCAACTTGGCCATCCACCCCGACGACCCGCCGTATCCCATTCTGGGCCTGCCCCGCGTGGTAAGCACCGCCGCCGATGTGGCGGCCCTGGCCGCGGCCGTGCCCTCGCTCCGCAACGGCTTGTGCTTTTGCACGGGCTCTTTCGGGGTGCGCCCCGACAACGACCTGCCCGGCATGGTGCGCCAGTTTGCCAACCGCATTTACTTCCTGCACCTGCGCAGCACCCAGCGCGATGCCGCCGGCAACTTCTACGAAGCCAACCACCTGGAGGGCGACGTGGACATGTACGCCGTAATGCGCGAGCTCGTCGGCGTCATGCGCCAGCGCCAGGTCAGCCTGCCCATGCGCCCCGACCACGGCCACCAAATGCTCGACGACCTGCACAAGCACACCAACCCGGGCTATTCCGCCATCGGCCGCCTGCGCGGCTTGGCCGAGCTGCGCGGGCTGGAGCTGGGCATTACGCGCAGCCTGCCACCCGCTTAGGCTGCAAGCTGCAGCGGTAGAGTGCACGCAAAAAAGCCGCTACCAGTTGGTAGCGGCTTTTTTGCGTGCACGGCTTGCAGGCTTAATTGCTGGCTTTCCGGGCGGCTTTGGCGGCTTCTTTGTCGGCTTTGGAGCCCTTCATTTTTACCTTGTCGCCTTTGATTTTGACTTTGTCAACGCCATCGCGCTGGCCGTAGCCCCGGCCGGGGCCGCCGCCGCGCTTCATGCGGTCGGCTTGCATGGCCGTGTACTTCGTGTACTGGTCGGCGGTCAGTACTTCTTTGAACTGGGTGTCGTACTTGGTGCGGTTGGCTTCCATCTGCGTGCGCATCTGGTCGCGGTTGGTGGCGTCGCGGCCCTGGCCGCGCATGGCCTGCATCTCCTGGGTGCGGGCCAGCAAAATTTGCTGTACGCGGGTGGTTTGGTCGGCGCTCAGGCTCAGCTCCTGTGCCATGCGCTGGCTCTGGCGGCTGGCCATTTCTTCGGGCGTGCCTTGGCTGCGGCCGTAGCCGCGGCCTTCTTGTGCGCCGTAGGCAGGCGCTGTTTGGGTGGTGGTTTGGGCGGCGGCAGTTCCTACGGTGAGGGCGAAAGCGGCCATCAGGGGCATCAAAAAGGATTTCATGATTCGAGAGTAAGTTGGTGGGAGGTTGAGATAATTTGGCCTTTCCGGCGCTGAACGAATCGACTTGTTCTGCCAGGGTATTTGCAAACCATCGGCCCGAAATCAGCCCAACTGCCCAAAGCCGGACCAGTAGGGTAGAAGCACCGACCAACAGCCCGAATCCACAGACGGGCTTTGTATTTGGGCTGCCGCCGTTTCCCTAATTCATCCCCAAAACCTGCCCGTATGCGCTGCCAGGCCCTGGCAAAGGCTCGGTTCGTTGCCTACCTTAGGCATCCAAACCCACAGCAATGCTTTTCTCCATGAACAAACTAGTGCTTCTTGCCCTGGCCGGTGCCTGGGCCAGCGGAACGCCCGCCGCCGCGCAATCCACTGAAAAAATTGACGCGGCCGCGCTCGCCAAAATCCGGGACGAGGGCATGAACCGCTCCAAGGTGATGGAAACCGCTTTCTATCTCACCGACGTGAGCGGCCCGCGCCTCGCCAATTCCGATGGCCTGAAGCGCGCCAACGAGTGGGCCAAAAAGCAGCTTACTCAGTACGGCCTCGCCAATGCCAACATTGAGCCCTGGGGCGAATTCGGCCGCGGCTGGGACATCGAGAAGTCGTACGTAGCCATGACCGCGCCCTACTACCACACCATGGTGGGCGCTCCCAAAGCCTGGACGCCCAGCACGCCCGGCGCCATCCGCATGCCCGTGGTGGTGATGAAAACCGCCGCCACCGCCGCCGACCTCGACAAGTACAAAGGCCAGCTGCGCGGCAAAATTGTGGTGATGGACGTGCCCGCCCCGCCCAAGCCCAGCACCGAGCCCGACCTGCGCCGCTACTCCGACGAGGACCTGCAAAAGATGGCCGACCCCGCCGCGCCCCGCCCGGCCGCCAACATGCCCGATGCTGCCGCCCTGGCCGCTCGCCGCGCCCTGGCCGAGCTCCGCACCAAAACCGCCGACATGCTCATTAGCGAAGGGGCAGCGGCCGTGCTCAGCGCCCGCGGCGGCATCTACGGCACCTTCAATACCACCAACGGCGCGCCCTACGCCGCCGATGCCAAGCCGGTGCTGCCCGAAATTGAAATGACCATCGAAGACCAGCTGCGCCTGATTCGCTTGGTGGAAGCCGGCATTCCGGTGGAAGTGGAGATGGAAACTAAAACCCGCTTCCAGACCCAGGACTTGAAGGGCTACAACGTCATTGCCGAAATCCCCGGCACCGACCGCAAGCTGAAAAGCGAAGTCGTGATGCTCGGCGGCCACATCGATTCCTGGCACGCCGCCACCGGCGCCACCGACAACGCCGCCGGCGTAGCCGTGATGATGGAAGCCGTCCGCATCCTCAAAGCCACGGGCATGAAGCCGCGCCGCACCATCCGCATTGCGCTGTGGGGCGAGGAGGAGCAGGGCCTGCACGGCTCGCGCAACTACGTGAAAAACAACTTCGGCGACCCCGCCACCATGAAGCTGCTGCCTGCCCACGAAAAGCTGTCGGCCTACTTCAACCTGGACAACGGGGGCGGCAAAATCCGCGGCATCTTCGCGCAGGGCAACGAAGCCATCGCCCCCATCTTCAGCGAATGGCTCAAGCCCTTCAACGACCTGGGCGCCGCCACCGTCACGCTGCGCAACACCGGCAGCACCGACCACATCGCCTTCGACGCCGTGGGGCTGCCCGGCTTCCAGTTCATTCAGGATGGCCTCGACTACTTCCCCCAAACCCACCACACCAACCAAGACACCTACGACCGCCTCATCGCCGACGACCTCAAGCAGGCGTCCGTAGTAGTGGCCTCGTTTGTGTACAACGCTGCCATGCGCGACCAGAAGCTGCCCCGTAAGGCACTGCCCACGCCGCCCAAGGCGCAGTAGCAACGCTCCACGCCGGAAACATAAAAAGCCCCGCTGACTATTGGTCAGCGGGGCTTTTTCTTGAAGCCATGCTCGCCGCGAAGGTGATTAAAGAGCGGTGTAGAGACGCGACACTTCGCGTTTCGGCCTCCGCGCCGTTCAAGAATCCTTCAACGCCGAGACGCGAATTGTCGCGTCTCTACACCGTTCTGCCGGGCCGCATGCCCGGTGCAATCAATCTGCTTCGCTAATCCACCAGCCCCAGGGTGCGGGTTAATTTATTCTTCGGGATGGTGATGGTAATGCTCTGATCCTGCTTTTCGGAACGAGCCCGACGCCGGTCCACCAAATCCTGAATTTTGTCTTTTTTGGAATCGCGCGACGTCAGCACCTTGGCCACGTCCGTGACCAGCGAAATTGCCCGCGGCACGACCACTCTCACTTCCTGATAGTCAGGGTCGGGCGGTGGAGCGGGGGCGGGGGCTCCCTGCGCCAGGCTACTTGTGACTTTAAGCAGCAACGCAGCAAGTAAAACGGATAGCTTCTTACTTGACATGAATACCGGGTTAGTGCCGCAAAGATGCTGCGCGACTGCTGCTTGGTTGCCCGGTTATCTCAATTTTTCCTTGAAAAGGCGCAACGTTCGTTCCCAGGCCAGTTTGGCGACTTCAGCATTGTAGCGCGCCGGCGAAGTGTCGTTGTTGAAAGCGTGGTTTGCGCCCTCGTACACGTACAGCTCGTACTTGGTACCGGCCGCTTTCAGGGCCGCTTCGTAGGCCGGAATGCCAGCGTTCACCCGCTCGTCGAGGCCGCCGTAGTGCAACATCACCGCCGACTTAATTTTGGGCACGTCTTCGGCCTTGGGTTGCGAGCCGTAGTAAGCCACGGCGGCGTCCAGCTTGGGGTCGTTCACGGCCAGCTGGTTGGCCATGGCACCGCCCCAGCAGAAACCCACGGCGCCGGTGCGGCCGTTGCAGTCGGGCCGGGCACGGAGGTAGTCGAGCGCCTTCAGGTAGTTATTCAGGTTTTTGGCTTTATCGAGCTGGCCAATGAGTTCCCGGCCCTTGTCTTCGTCGGTGGGCGTGCCGCCGAAGGGCGAAAGCGCATCCACCCCCAGAGCCAGGTAGCCGGCCTGTGCCACGCGCCGCGTTACGTCCTTGATGTGCGGCGTGAGGCCGCGGTTTTCGTGAATCACCACTACGGCGCCGCGCTTCTTGCGGCCCTTGGGGTGCACTAAGTAGCCGCGCATGGCCGCGCCATCGCCAATCCAACTCACTTCCTCGGCTTCCAAGTCGTCGGCCTCGGGCGCAACGGTAGCAGCCTGGGCATAGCCCGGCTCCAGCACCGAAAGGGCCGCCACGGCCAAGGCCGTACCACCGGCCAGCTTCGCCAGCCGGTCCAAAAATTCCTTGCGGGTGAGCGGCGCGTGCGTGTATTCGTCGAAAAGGTTGATGATGCGTTGGTCCATGGGGCTAAATGTATTGGGTTAAAGTCGAAAGCAAATTGGCCGGACGTGCCTAGTGCGGGCCAACAAGTGGCGCCGCCGCTTCAGCCAACAACGCACGGAGGGCTGCCAAAGCCCGCTCAGCATCGGCCTGGGCCACAAACAGATGGTCGTGGTAGTAAGCTGCCACCACGTTGCAGCTAATACCTTCCCGAGTTAGGGCCGTGGCCACGGCTGCTGTCAGGCCCACCGCGGCCAGGGACGAATGCACGTTCAGCGTAATCCAAGCCGCCACATACTCGTAAGCCAACCCGTGCGCGTCGGCTATCTCGCGGGTTAAAATCAGCGTGAGGCCCTCTGCTTCCCGAAACGAGCCAAGCGTTTCCGCGGCCCGGATAGCCGAATCCAGAGGAGCTGTGCAGAAGACAAATTCGCCGGCATTAAGCACCGGGTGCATGTTGGCCAGCAGCTGCTTCAGGTTGGTTTCGCCAGTCATGCGTTCTATTCCGCTTCCCGGTTCACAGTATCGGGGCTGAAGGCCGGCACGCAAATCGACCAGTATTCGCACTCCTCATCAAACGGGTTGGAGTAGCGCACCCGCGCCCCGGCCTTGATGAGCAGCGCCTGCCCAGCCTGCAGCTCCACCACCTCACCATCGATTTCGAACCGCTTGCGACCACGCACCACAATGGTGAATTCATCAAAACTCGGCGTTTGGTGGGGCTCGCTCCAATGCGGAGGCGCCACCATGTGGGCCAGGCTATAAGCCGAGGTGCCGGTGCTGGCCCCGCCCACGTGCTCTTCAATGAGCTTGCCGTCGGTGGTAGGAACGATGAAAGGGGAGGGGTTGAGGACGTAGCGTTTTTCGGACATTGTTTATAAGAGTGGTAAAATAGGGAAAGGAAAAAACTCCCCTCCTTTTTTAAGGAGGGGATGTTCGAGCCAACGGCTCGAACGGGGGTGGTTGAACTTGTTGAACGATGTGAGAACGACACCCGAACGATTCAAAAGCAATTCGTTCAACCATCGTTCAACGACCTAACCACCCCAGCAAAGCCTGGCGGCTTAGCATCCCCTCCTTAAAAAAGGAGGGGAGTTGGTCGTTTTGGTAGCTGCTGTTACGGCTTCAGCTTCTCCAGCAACTCAAAAGCGCGCGAATTGTATTTCCAAACAAAAAAATACGGAGTCTGCACCGCTCCAAACTGCACCCGTATCCGCTCCACGGCCGGTAGCATGCTTCCTTCGAAATCGAAGCAGTCCAACTTCAGCACTTCGCTGGCATACCGAATAGCCTCCCAAATGAGCAGAATGCCCGCGCCGCTGTCACGCAGCGCTGGGTCGTCGCCCGAGAGGTGATAGTAGGCTGCTTGTTTGTCCCAAATGAGATAAGCGGCCGAGTGAATCCGCTCCTGCTCGTCCACGGCAAAGAACATCTGCCGGGCGCCGTTGGCGGCCAGCGCCGCATCGTGCCGCTCAAACTGGGCCCACGAATACGGCATGGACAGTCCCTGGCGGTCGAAGCTCATCTTATTGAGCTCGTAAAACCGCTGGGCCGAGTAATCATGCACCACCCGCACCAACTGCTGCGCCTTCTGAAGGTTGCGACGGATGTTGCGGTTGATGCCGGCCTCTACCCGCGCCAGCTCCTGCAGGCCGCTGAGGCGGTAGGTGTAGTAGGTAGTCTGCCGGTACTTATTCCAGTAGAAGGGCAGCCAATTCGTGACGGTGGGGTAAAAGTTCTGCTTGAACGCCGCAAAGTCGGGCAGCTGCTTCAGCAACTCTTCCAGCAGCACATGCTCCTTTTTCAGCACGCCGCGGTATTCGGGCAGCAGGTAAGGCCCCAGCATCTTCACAAAGGGCGGCATGGTCACGTATCGAAACGGGCCCTTCTGCTTGTAGAAGTAGGGCAGCGCTGCCACCACCCGGTCGTGGTCGTGGGCCAGCACCACGTCCCAGTGGCCGCCGGCAGCGCAGGCGTCGAGATACCACGCCTGCGCATACACCGGCACATCGGGCGCGATGCGGCAGAAGTCGCGGTAACGGGCTTTGGCGGGCATTGAGGCAGGCACTTACTTCGGCTTGACTTCCGGGCAGGGGCCTTTGGTGTAGGTGAGCACGCCGGCGTTGTTGGCTACGCAGGAGTTGGAGTAGGTTTTGCCATCGCACCCGCACACCGGCTCGTATTGCATGGTGCACATGCCTTCGGGGTTGATTTTGCTGGGGTCGATGCACGCAGCAGTGGTCGTTGCCGCATCCGTGGGAGGGGCCTGGCGCTGGCAGCCCAGGGCCAGCAGCAAAGCGGCAAATACAAAGCGGGGCGTTTTCATAAGCAGGGAGTATTCGGCGAATCTACGCCGAGGCCCCGAAAGTAGCGTGGGCCCTGGGCCCAGCAAACGCCGCTACTTCGGTATGTTACGGAAAATTTACCGCTAAGCTCAACCCCTGGCGTTGGCCTCCGTATAGCTTGCCAGACCAAACGCGGGTCTAACTCAAAAACCCTATTTTTGAATTTACCCCAGCGCCTCCTCTAGAACATCTTTCACCCCCATTCACCCTTCATTACCATTACCATGTCGTACCACGAAGAAGACAACAACGCCGGCAAAATTTTGTTAGCCGCTATCGCCGGTGCCGGCGCTGGCATCATTGCCGGTATGCTATTGGCTCCCGACAAAGGTTCGGCCACCCGCGAGAGCTGGAAAGGCGTTGCTACTAAATACAGCGGCCAGCTCGGCGAGCAAGCCACCAAACTCGGTTCCGACCTCGAAGCTAAATTCAAAGAATACGCTGGCAAACTCGAAGACCTCGGCCTGACCGGCGCTGGCAGCACCCTGAGCCTGAAAGGCGACTGGAACGACATCAAAGGTCGTTTGAAGCAGCAGTATGCCCAACTCACCGACGAGGACCTGACCTACGCTGAAGGCCAAGGCGATGAGCTAGTAGGCCGCTTGCAGGGCAAGCTCGGCAAAGGCAAGTCGGAAATCACGAAAATGCTGAACGATATGTAAGTTGGCTTTTAGCCCACTTACTACAAAGCCCCGCACCGCAAGGTGTGGGGCTTTTTTGTTGACAATTTCCGGCGCGTATCAGCCGAATAGGTGTTTTATTGCCGCAGCCTAACAACTAGCTTACTTTACCGTTAGATAAAGTACTTCGAACAACCCCATTTTACTATATGTCATGAAAGACGACAACGGCAAAGTCATTTTCTCGCTCATCGCTGGCGCCACCGCTGGCATTGTGGCCGGCCTGCTGCTGGCTCCCGAAACCGGCGACCAAACCCGCGCTCAGCTGCGCGAATCGGCATCAAAGTGGGGCGGCGACCTCAGCAAGCTCGTGAAAGACACGCTGGCCAAAGTGCAGGGCCAAGGCTCGGCCGATGCGCCCGGCCACACCAACCCCAGCGCCGCCGTGAGCGAAGACAAAGAAGCCGCCGACCGCCTGCTACAAGGCCTCAGCGGTAACACATCGGCGGGCCACGACTTCAACGACGACCCCGACTACGACGGTTTCGGCGACGAGCCCCGCCACCAGCCCCGCGGCTAGCACCGGGCCGGGTAGAAACATAATTTTGGCATTTTTAACGCCAGCGTAACCTGCCCGTTTCCGTTCCGTAAAATCACACATAATCGCCTTGAAAGAAGGCCGAAACGTGTTACTAGTAAAATTGCCGACCGTAGGAGCTTCTGCTGAGTTAGGTTAAAAAATTCAGTAGTAAAATCAGACGTGTCCATCGCAAGCTTCTTGTAATAACAGCGGTTTGAAGGGTAAGACGATTATAAAAAGAAAAGCCCCGCACGACATTTCGTGTGGGGCTTTTCGATTATCAGGGCCTGTGCTCACTCACCTGTCATCTCAATCGTCTGTCATCATAAATATCTGTCATCCTGAGCTTGCGAAGGACCTTATCACGCCGGAACGTATTGCAGTAATTACAAACGGCGCAATGGTGATAAGGTCCTTCGCTGCGCTCAGGATGACAGAAGATTAAAATGACAGACGATTTTGAGTGCTACTTCTCGCTCTCTTTCTCCGCCTTGGCCTGCTGCACGTTCTCCGGCTTCATCTGCGGGAAGAACAGCACATCCTGGATGGAGTGCGAATTAGTCATAATCATGCTCAGGCGGTCGATGCCGATGCCCAGGCCGGCCGTGGGCGGCATGCCGTACTCCAGGGCGCGCAGGAAGTCCTCGTCGAGCACCATGGCCTCGGTGTCGCCGCGCTTGCCCAGTTCCAACTGGTCCTCGAAGCGCTTACGCTGGTCAATGGGGTCGTTAAGCTCCGAGAAAGCGTTGCAGATTTCCTTACCGTTGCAGATGGCCTCAAAGCGCTCCACCATGCCGGGACGGTCGCGGTGCTTCTTGGCCAGCGGCGACATCTCTACCGGATAATCGGTGATGAAAGTGGGCTGAATCAGCTTGGGCTCCACGTGCTCGCCGAAGATTTCATCGATGATTTTGGCCTTGCCCATGCTGGGGTCCAGGTGCACGTTTAGCTCCTGCGCGGTTTCGCGCAGCTGGGCCTCATCCATCTCGCCAATGGCTTTGCCGGTGTACTTCTCGATGGCTTCAAACATGGTGTAGCGCTGCCAGGGGCGCTGGAAGTTGATGAGGTTGTCGCCCACCTGCACTTCCGTCTGGCCGTGCAGCGTGGTGGCCACGCGCTCTACCATTTCTTCCACCAGGTCCATCATCCAGGCGTAGTCCTTGTAGGCCACGTAGAGCTCCATCTGCGTGAACTCCGGGTTGTGAAAGCGCGACATGCCTTCGTTGCGGAAGTCCTTGCTGAACTCGTACACGCCATCGAAGCCGCCCACAATGAGGCGCTTCAGGTATAGCTCGTTGGCAATGCGCAGGTACAGCTCCATGTCGAGCGTGTTGTGGTGCGTCTTGAAGGGCCGGGCCGCCGCGCCGCCGTACAGCGGCTGCAGAATGGGCGTTTCCACTTCCAAGTAGCCCTTGTCGTTGAGAAAATTCCGCATCGACTGCACCAGCTGAGTGCGCTTGATGAAGGTGTCGCGCACGCTGGGGTTCACCACCAGGTCCACGTAGCGCTGGCGGTAGCGCTGCTCGGGGTCGGTGAAGGCATCGTAGGTTACTTTTTCGCCGGTGGCCTCGTCTACTTTCTCTTTCACGATGGGCAGCGGGCGCAGCGCCTTAGCCAGCAGCTTCAGCTCCGTGACATGAATGGACGTTTCGCCCACCTGCGTCTTAAATACGTGGCCTTTCACGCCAATGAAGTCGCCCAGGTCCAGCAGCTTTTTGAACACGACGTTATACAGCGTCTTGTCTTCGCCAGGGCAAATTTCGTCGCGGTTCACGTACAGCTGAATGCGGCCGGAGGTGTCCATCAGCTCGGCAAACGACGCTTTGCCCATCACCCGCGACGACATCAGCCGGCCGGCCAGCGTCACCTCCTGGAAGTTGTTCAGCTCGGGGTGGTAATTGTCGTGAATCTCCTTGGCATAAAACGTCACGTCGAACAGTTCCGACGGATACGCTTCAATGCCCAGCTTTTCCAGTTCTTCGAGTTTTTGGCGGCGCTGTATTTCCTGTTCGCTGAGGTGCTGCATGGTGTGTCTGAACCGCGGATTTATCGGATTGGTCGGATTCATCGGATTTCGACGACGATTGCCGTTGGGCTCCGGACCAATACAAAAAAGCAGCGGTGGGTAAAAAGTGAGGTGTAAAAGTACGGCACGAAAAAAGCCGCTCCGAAACGGAGCGGCTTAATCAGCTTTTTTACATACCCAAAATCCGACAAATCTGTCTAATCCGATAAATCCGCGGTTCAGACATTAAGCGGCCATGCGGTACTGCGGAGCATCAGCGGCAATGGCCGGGGCCGTGGGCGGCGTGGGCGCCAGCACCGGCTCAACGCGGGTACGCAACCGGTCCTCCACGAAGCCTGCCTGCAAGTGCACGGGCAGCTCGGCCACCAACTGGCGGTAACGCTCCAAGCCCAGGGCCTTGGCCACGTAGGTCTCGTGCACGCCGTTGAGGTAGCTCACAATGTTGAGCAACGAAGCGTGGAACAGACGAAAGTCGATATCGGCTTCCACGTAGCGCTCAATCTCGCGGCTGGTCTGCGAAATGCGCAGGCGGCCCAGCAGGTCGAAGATAGTGGTGTAGCCCAAGCGCCAGGTAATCTGCTGCCAATGGGCGGCCGTCCACTTGTCAAGCGGGCGGCCCGTTTTCTGGCTGCGAATGGCCGTGTTCGGGTTGGCCTGCACCTGAGCACGGGTCCACTGCGCCTTCATCTTGCGCGTGGTGCGCAGGAACTGGCCAATTTGTGCCTGGGCGTCAATCTCCTTGCTGGCAATGTGCAGCCCAGCTTTGTAGCCCGCCAGCGGCAAGCGGTGAATGCTGAAGTCACCGTACGAACCGGCGGCGTAGAACGACACCGGACGCGGGTAAGCATTCTTCACCACCAAGCGGCCCACCTCGCGGCGCACCAGCTGGCTGTTGTTGCTGCGCACCCCCGTGGTGTACAGGAAAGCCTGCAGGCCCGATAGGATGGCGTGGTACGCCTGCGGGAACGTCCAATGCAGGGCGTTGCGCAGGAAGTTGTCGTCGCCCAACTCGGCGGTGGCGCGCAAGGCGTACTCCGTGCTCCAGCTGGTGTGTAGGAGCTTAGTAAGCGCGGCCACGTCGGCGTCATTCAGCTCGGCCGTGTGGCTGCGGAAAAAGGGCAAGTTCTGGAGACCGCCGAGTACGTCGTCGTTCTCTTGAATGTGATAGTTGATAGCGAAGAAGTAGTTGAGGAAAACCTGCGCTGGAATGGACTTGCGCCAAGTTTCATCAGCTAGCTTCTGCTGCTGCTCGTCGCCGCTGGACTCCACCTGCGGAACGAACGGGATAATGCGGGTTTCCTCTGTAGTCTTCATGGTTAGTAAACAGCTTAAGGCAGGGTTTTAGTTGCCTAATTACTAACTTTTTTGTCAATTTTTACTAACGATTATAGTGCTTATAATTAGCACATTATATTGCATATTGTGAAAAATGCTTCTTTAGACAAAGAGGGTTGATTTGCTAAATAGGTTGACACGCCAAAAAGGTGCCAAAAAAGCCCCCGCACCTAATGGAGCGGGGGCTTTGCAGGAAGGCTACGTGTAATGGCCCAGCAAGCCAGAAGCTTGGCTGTGGGCAGTACGGAGCTTATTTTATCTCATCCTGAATCACGGCTACGGCTTCGCCGATGGTGATGTCTTTCTTGAGTGCTTTGGTGTAGCGCGAAGCGCGGTTCACCTTTACGGTGTCGCCGCCCACAGCGCGCACATCAGCTACTAGGGGAGAGAAGGCTAGGCCGGTAGCGGTTTTCTGGGCCGCCTCGTAGCGGTCCGAAATGGCTTTGGCTTGCTGCTGCTCGGCGCGGTAGGCACTCAGCTTGAGCGAAACGGTGGTTTCGTCCTTGCGTTTGCGCATGCTCTTCACCATTTCATCCATCACTTTAAAGCTGGGGTTGGTGGCCACGCGGGCCTTACTGTTGGCGCGCAGCTTGTCGATAGCGGGCGGGTTGTTCCAGGGGCGGAAACGAGCCGGCTGAATCTCATCCCACTTCAGCGGGTAGTCCATCTCCTTCTCGCCTTGGTCGAGGTAGGAGTAGAGGTCCGGAATTACGATGTCCGATACCACGCCCTTGAATTGAGTCGAGCCCCCGTTCACACGGTAGAATTTCTGGGTAGTGAGCTTCAGCGAGCCGATGGGCTTCACGCTGTTCAACTCAGCGGGCAGGGCTTCGTCGAGGTCGAAGATGCGCTGCACGGTGCCTTTGCCGTAGGTGCTGGTCGAGCCCATTACCACGCCGCGGCGATAGTCCTGCACGGCCGCGGCCAAAATCTCCGAGGCCGAGGCGCTGTATTTGTTCACCAGCACCACCAGCGGGCCGCTGTACTGCACGCGCGGGTCGTTATCGGTCAGCACCTGCGTCCGGCCTTGGCCGTCGCGTACCTGCACCATGGGGCCACTTTCCATAAAGAGGCCGGCCATCGACACCGCATCGGTGAGCGAGCCGCCGCCGTTGAAGCGCAGGTCAAAAATCACACCCTTCACGCCCTCGGCGTTGAGCTTGGCCAATTCCTTCTTCACGTCGTCCGACGAGCTGCGGCCGCCGTTGTCGTTGAAGTCGGCATAGAAACCGGGCAGGCGCAGGTAACCAATTTTCTGGCCCTTGTCCGTGATGATGGACGACTGCGCGTATTTCTCGTCTACCACCACCACATCACGGATAATGGGAATCACCTTGGTGCTGCCATCGGGCTTCTTCACCGTGAGGCGCACTTCCGAGCCTTTCTTGCCGCGAATCAGCGTCACGGCCTTGGCTGTGCGCCAGCCTTCAATGCTGACAGGCTCGGCCATGCCCTGCGCAACCCGGATAATGGCATCGCCCTTTTTCAAGTCGCCCTGGCGCGAAGAAGCCGAGCCCGGGATGATTTCATCGACGTAAATCAGGCCATCCTTCTCGCGCAGCGTGGCACCAATGCCCTCGAAGCGGCCGGTCATTTCGTAGTCGAAATCTTCCTTAGCTTTGGGAGCGAAGTACTCGGTGTGCGGGTCGTAGGCGTTGGCAATGGTGTTGGCGAAGGTGGACAGCCGCTCGTTAGCGTCGGTCTCGCTTAGGTCGGTAAACTGGTCGTCGTAATACTTCAACACACGCTTGCGCGCCTCAGCTTCCATTTGGGCGGGCGTGCGCACGGGCTCGGCGGCCGTAGGCGCCTCGGGGTTGGCGGCGCTGGGAGCAGCAATAGCGGCGCTGGGCTTCGCTTCCTTGGCTTTTTCCTGCGCTTCTATCATTTCCGAAACCCGGCTCAGCGTTTCGTACTTCAGCAGCTTGCGCCACATCTCGCGCTGGGCTGCTTTATTGGCCGGGAAGGGCGCTTTTTCAAAATCGGTCTGGAAGGTCTCTTCCACCGTGAAATCAAAGGGCTTGGCCAAAATCTCGCGGTAGAGGCTTTGCATTTCCTTGGTGCGCTCGGTTATCAGCTTGGTGCTGAGATTAAGAAATTCGCTCGAGCCGCTCTTCAACTGGTCGTCGATTTCGGTTTGGTAGCGCCGCAGCTGTTCCACATCACTAGCCAGCAGAAACTGCTTGCGGTAGTCGAGGTGCTTGAGGTAGAGCCCGAATACCCGCTTGGAAAAGTTGTCGTCAATCTTTTCGGGTTGGTAATGAGCCTGGGTGAGGCCTTGTAGCATGGTGCCAATCAGCACCTGGTCCTTGGTCGGCACGGCCGAGTCGGCCCGGCGCATGAGCCGGTAGGATGCCAGAACAAACACGGCTGCCACCAAAAAGGCATACAAACCGACTTTCAAGCGGGGAGAGGACATTAGCAAGAATATAGATACAGGTATGAAAATCAAATGTACGGAGCACAGCAAGCACTTCCGGAGGCTTAATGCTTACGTTAAAAACGCCCCCGGGGGTGAAATAAGTGCCCGAATAAGTGAGCCGCTTGTGCTCCTATTATACAGACCAGTTTGGGTGGGGAGAAGTTGCAACAAAAAAGCCTTCCCCGAATGGGGAAGGCTTTTTTCAGTTATCAGGCCGAAGCCTAGGAGCAAGATTAGTACTTGTAAATCTTGTCGCCGTTGTGACGACGGAACTCCTCTTCGAAGTAACGAGCATCTTCTTCGTTGCGGGGCTTCACGCCCATCACGATGCCGCCTTCTTTAATGCCTTGCTCGTATTCAGCAGCGTGCTCCTCGGGGATGCCCGAGCCTACCAAGGCGCCTACTAGGCCACCCGTGAGACCACCGGCACCAGCGCCGGCCAAAGCAGCGGCCAACGGACCAGCGATAACCAAGCCCAAGCCGGGCAGAGCTACCGAAGTACCAATGGCTGCGATAGCGCCGATGATAGCACCAGCCGTGCCACCAATGGCCGAACCTACGCCAGCACCTTCCATGGCTTTGTCGCCAAGCTCGGTGTGGGCAGTGTCATCGCCAAAGTGAGTTTTGCGGGTATCGTCCGACATCAGTACGTTCACATCGTCTTTCGAATAGCCACGCGAGGAGAGCGACTGATAAGCGCGCTCAGCGCTGTCACGGTCGCGGAACATGCCGCTCATGTTCGTGCCACGGCTCGAATCGTAAGGCTGACCGGTTACGGCGTGGGCCGCGTGGTCGGCAGTGTTTTGTACGCCGTCAACGGCGCGGCCAACTACTGCACCGGGGGTGCCAGCCATAGCAGCACCTTTGGCAGTTGCGCTGAAGTCGTCGCCTTCAACCGAGTTAGTAGGAAGATTAACGGCGGGAGCGCCGGAGTTGGTAGTACCCAAACCGCTGTCGTTGCCGGGAGTAGCGTTGTAGCTGCTGCCCTCGTTGCTAGAGCCTACGCTGTTGCCGAGGCCAGTGCCCGTGGCACGGGTGCCAAAGTTTGCGCCTGCGCCAGTACCGATATTTTGCGGGTTGTTTGGATCGTTCTTGGTGTCCATGGTGAAAGGAGTTGAAAAGTGGAAAGGATAGCCAACCTAGCGGCTGGTTGAGTCCTTAACGGGACCACCGCAGTAGAGGTTACATCCAACTTATTCCTTAACTTTTCACTACTGTCTCCGAAGCGCTAGCGAAGCGCGAAAATTGAAGCCAATAAGGCTTAGTAAGCGGCTCAGGCGAAGTTCTGAAAGTTGGCTTCATCGCGCCAGAACGCCCGGCATTCGCTGATGAGGTCTTTCAAAAAATCTTCGTTCTGCTTAAGTGAGCGCCACTCGCCCATGCCCATTTTCTCGCACAGCTTGTAAAAGTTGTCGCCCTGGCCTTTGGAGCCCTGCACCTTGACGAGGCAGCTCAGGGGCGGACGCCCTTCTTCGTATTCGCTCATGGAAATTTCAGCCAGCATTTCGTTCAAGCGTGACTTTTCGTGTGAAATTTCCAGATTTAACCCCAGTTCGGCTTCCTGCACCAAGGTGAGGTAGCTTACTGTTCCGGATTGTTGACGGGAATAGCGGATTAAATAAGTGCGTATGCGACCAATCATGGCGGGGCAACAAATGAACGAAAACCGTTTTGGGGGCTGAAAAGTAGTGAAATTAAACGGGAAGGCACCGCTGCTCAGCGCCACCTCAACCGGATAACTCATTCCCCACTGGATGTTGCCCTACCAGAATCGTTCCGAAATCGGAGGGGCTGGTCGGTGACTACCCGTGCGTTGCGTAATTGGCCTTTAAAAGAGGCTGTTAAATCCCTGATAATTGCCAACGCCGCGGCTGTGAAAACAATAAAGGATAAGGCTTCGACAAGCGAAGCCTTATCCTTTATTATCAGTTAATCAACTTATCAAACTACTCGAATCGAACTCGAGCTACCGCCCCTGGCGGCGGCGGATTTCTTTTTGGATGAGCAAAAACTCGCGGCTGCTCTGGCCGGAAATGGCGGTATTTTCATCGGCCCGGCGCAGGAGGTAGGGCATCACGGCCGCCACGGGACCGTAGGGGAGGTACTTGGCGGTGTTGTAGCCGGCGTTGGCGAGGTTGTAGGTGAGGTTGTCGCTCATGCCATAGAGCTGGGCAAACCATACCCGGGGGTCGTTGGGGGCCAGGCCGGCTTGCTGCATCAGTTGGGTGAGCAGCAGGGAGCTGGCTTCGTTGTGTGTGCCGGCGCAGATGCTGATGCGGTCGATGTGGTCGACGCAGTACTGCAACGACTCGTCGTAAAGGGCATCGGTGGCGTTTTTGGTCGGGTTGATGGGGTTGTCGTAACCGCGTTGTTTGGCTACGCGGGCTTCTTTTTCCATGTAGGCACCGCGCACGAGCTTGGCGCCTATGAAGTAACCTGCTTCCGCGGCGGTGTCGTGGGCGGCTTTGAGGGCATCGAGGCGGTCGTGGCGGTAGAGCTGGTAGGTGTTCCAGACAATGGCCGTCTCGCGGTTGTACTTGGCCATCATGTCGTAGGCCAGCAGGTCGATGGTGTGCTGAAACCAGCTTTCCTCGGCATCGACGAACAGGCGCACACCGTGCTGGTGGGCGCGGGCGCACAGAGCGTCGACGCGCGCCACGGCACGGGCGTGGGCGGCTTCCTCCTGGGGAGTGAGGAGCTTGCCGGCCTGAATTTTCTCTAGGATGGCCACGTTGGCCACGCCTGTAACCTTGAATACCGAAAACGGGATGTGCTTGGAGCGGTGGGCCTCGTCGATAGTGGCCAGGATTTCGTCGCGGGTGTGGTCGTAGCTGCGGTCGCTGCCTTCGCCTTCCACCGAGTAGTCTAGGATGGTGCCGATGTTGTACTTGCCCAGTTCGTTAGTTACCGGGCGGCATTCGGCAATGGTTTCGCCGCCGCAGAACTGCTCGAAGATGGAGTGCTTGATGAGGAACTTGGTGCCGGGCAGGCCCCACTTCAAGGCCGACTTCATGAGGCCGCTGCCGGTTTTCACGAGCGTGCCGTTGTTCATGGCCGCAAACAAGGCGTACACCTTGCGCAGTTGGACATCGGACTTAGAAGCAAAAGCCACGCGGGTGTCTTCGAAAGAAATGGGCGGGGCCTGGGTAGGGGAGGCGGGTGACATAAAAAACGGCTGGAGGGTGGGAATGGGGCGAAACCAGTAGGGCTGGCGAAGGTAACCGGTAAACAACGTTTCGAGGAAACGAGTTACGTTTGCCGAGCTTTTCGGCGTGGGCCGGGAACGTGCCCTCATCTGTTGCTTAGCAAAATGCTCCCCGTTACTGATACGTTCTTTACCAGAATGTTGGCCAAAAAAGGCCAGCCCCTTCTCATTGCTGGCCCGTGCTCGGCCGAAACCGAGGAGCAGGTGATGGCCACCGCCCACGGCTTGAAGGCTCTGGGAAAAATCGATTTGTTCCGGGCCGGCATCTGGAAGCCACGCACCCGGCCGGGTTCTTTTGAAGGCATGGGAGCCATTGCGCTGCCCTGGCTGCAGCGCGTGAAGGCCGAAACCGGCCTGCCCACTGCCATTGAGGTAGCCACGCCGCGGCATGTGGAAGAAGCCCTGCGCCACGGTATCGACGTGCTCTGGATTGGGGCCCGCACCACCGTCAACCCGTTTGCGGTGCAGGAATTGGCCGATGCCCTGGCCGGCACTGGCGTGCCCGTGATGGTGAAAAACCCCGTGAACCCCGACGTGGCCCTGTGGGCCGGCGCGCTGGAGCGCATGGAGCGGGCCGGGATTACCGATTTAGCGGCCATTCACCGCGGATTCAGCACGTTTGCGCCCAGCCGCTACCGCAACGCGCCCACCTGGATTTTGCCCATTGAGCTGAAAACCCGCTTTCCGCACATTCCGCTCATCTGCGACCCGAGCCACATTGGCGGCCGCCGCGACCTGCTGCTGCCCATTGCCCAAAAAGCCCTGGACCTGGACTACGATGGCCTCATCATCGAATCGCACCCCGACCCGGACCACGCCCTCAGCGACGCCGAACAGCAGGTGACGCCCGTGCGCCTGGGCGAAATCCTGGATGCGCTGCAGTACCGCGGCAACGCCTCCGAGAGTTCGCCGGAGTTTATGAACCACGCCGAGGAGTTGCGCCAGAAAATGGACGTGGCCGACCGCGAAATAGTAGAAGCCTTGGCCCGCCGCATGGCGCTGGTAGAAGAGCTGGCCGAATACAAAAAGGAAAACAACGTGAAGATTCTCCAGCTCGACCGCTGGCAGGAAATCTTTCACACCCGCCAAGAGTGGGCCTCGCGGCTGCACGTGAACGAGAAATTCGTGGGCGAGCTCTACAAGCTGATTCACCTCGAAAGCATTCGCAAGCAGACCGAAGTGCTCAACGGGCGCCCCGTGGATGGGCCGACCCACCTGGGCCCGGGGCTGTAGGCCAACGTTCTAGGGCACGCGTTGGTAAGTGTCGACTGGAGAGTCGGATATACAGCGGTTGCGGTAGTCGAGCACTAGCTTCTGATTGTCGAGCGTGAAAGGAACCTCTAGCGACTGACTTACAACGTCGGTGAGGGCTAGCACCGGAACGGGGGCGGTGGTGCCGCACGGCGCAGCCGTACCCTGCGCATAGGTTCCCTGGCTAACTACCAGGCCATCTTTAAAAAAGGTGAAGCTGGTGGCTGTAAAGGTGACCGTCTCATCGTACACTTGTCCGGCCGGGCAGTAGCATTCCTCGCGACTGGTAAGTTTCCAGGTGCCGACCAGCCCGGTGGCGAGGTCTGCGTTTTTTTTACAGCTTACCAGCCCAAGGGCCACTACTGCGAGCAACAGGAAGGTGGTGGGGTGTTGCTTCATGGGGACTTGGGTGGCAAGAGCTTGGATGCAGCAGATTACTACTTTGTGTTCGTGCGCTTGTAGGTTTCTCGCGGGGCATCGCAGGCAATGCCATAATCCAGCACCAGCGTGTTGCCGGCTACTGTCACGACTACGTCTGTCGGCGAATGATTGGGAGTGGCGTAGGTTAGGCGCGCCACGGGTATCAAGGTTGAGCCTCCGCAGGTACTGCCCTCCGTGAAGATGTATGCACCATTCGCTGACAGCTGGCCGGCCTTATAAAAGGAGAATTCGCTGTTGGTGAACGTGACCGTTTCGTTGGGCACTGGGGTGGGCGCGCAGAAGCATTCCCGGTTGGTGAGCTTCCACGTGCCTGCCAGCCCAGTTAAAGAGTCTGATTCTTTTTCGCAGCCGCTGAGCACGCTACCAGATACCAACAGGGTAAGCAGATAAGGATGAAATAAGCGTGGCATGATTAGAAAGGGTAAGATTAGCGGCGCTTGTAGTAATAGCCGAGGCCGTCGGCGTAATCTTCCACGATAACCAGCTCGGTTGAAGTAATTCGCTCGATAAACTCTTTCTCCTGCCCGCTCCGGCGGCCGTAGGCCAGGAAGGTTTGCGGGCAGCGATTGACGTAGGAGTTGGCCTGAAATAGCGTGTACGACGGCGAGGCCGTGGCAACTCCGTTGCGTATAAACGTGGCTTTATTGTTAGTGAACACAATTTCGTGCTTTTCGTCGGGCGCGGCAGCCTGAATGCCGCCCGTTGGGCCGCCGTCAGTTTGGGTAAGCTCCCAGTGCCCGACTAGCAACTCCGCCTTGGCGGCTTCGGGAGTGACCGGGCTTTTGGAACAGCCCGCCAAAAGGCCAGCTGAAGCCATGAGTATGCACAGGTAAGAGCGGAAATGAAGTTTCATAGCAGAAAAAAGATAGTGAGTAGCGGAGAGTTTGTGCACCAGGCAACGAGTAGGTGGCGAAGCAGAACGGTGGAGCCAACTGGGCGAAACAGGTTGCACTAGACTGCTGACCGCCGCAAGCCCTCAATGGTTGCTCGACCTAGGAGAAAGCCACTGAAAAATTTATCCTGACTTTTGCCCCATGGATAGTTCTGTTTTAATCGGGCCCGAAGCCCTGCCGGCTCTTGCCGAGCTGCTGTATCGTCCGGCCGTGACCCGCGTGTTTGTGCTGGCCGATAGCAACACCTCTCGGCTGTGCCTGCCCCTGCTGGAAAAACACCTGCCAGCGGATTATTGCCTCATTCAGATTCCGGCCGGTGAAGAATACAAAACGCTGGAAAGTTGCGCCACTGTGTGGGCTACGCTTACCGAGCAGCGCGCCGACCGCCACGCCGTGCTGGTGAACATTGGCGGGGGCGTGGTTACCGACCTGGGCGGCTTTGCGGCGGCGCTCTATAAGCGCGGCATCCGTTTCGTGCAGGTGCCCACCACGCTGCTGGCGCAGGTAGATGCCAGCGTGGGCGGCAAAACCGGCGTCGATTTTCAGGGCTACAAAAATCAATTGGGTGTGTTTCAGGCGCCGGCCGCAGTGTTTATCGAGCCGCAGTTTCTGCAAACGCTCGACCCGCGGCAACTAAAGTCCGGCTACGCCGAAGTGCTCAAGCATTGGCTGATTGCCGACGCTGACGCCTTCAACCAGCACCGCCGCCTGGGTTGGCTCACCGACGACTGGACCAGCATCATCCGCGAGTCGGTGGCGCTCAAGCAGCGCATCGTAGCCCAAGACCCCCTGGAAAGCGGCCCGCGCAAGCTGCTCAACTTCGGCCACACCGTAGGCCACGCGCTGGAAAGCTACCTGCTCACCCAGCCCGGCCGCGAAGCCCTGCACGGCGAAGCCGTTGCCGCGGGCCTGGTGTGCGAAAGTTGGCTGTCGGTGCAGCGCGGCCTGTTGAGCGCCGACGACCTAGACAAAATCGAAACTTTCGTGTTCTCAGTGTTCGACAAGCTGGCGTTTGTGAGCTTGGAAACCGCGGCCATTGCCGAGCTGGCACTTCAGGACAAGAAAAATTCGGGCAGCACCATCAATTGCACCCTGCTCAATGGCATTGGCAACGGCGTGTTTGACCAGCCCGTGACTGTGGCCGAGATTGCCGAATCGCTGCGGTACTACCACCGGTTGTAGTGCTTCCAAGTGCGTCAGTCCGTAAATAACGCTTAATACATTCAGGCGTCTGCTAAGGCGGGCGTCCATTTCTTTATGCACTTATCCTGGCCTGGTAGCCCGCTCCGCGGCACCGCCCAACTCCCGGCTTCCAAAAGCGAAGCCAACCGCGCCCTTATTCTGCAGGCCCTGGCCGGTGGCGGCACACTCAGCAACCTCTCCGACGCACACGACACCCAACTCATGCGCCGCCTGCTGGCCGCAGCCCCCAGCACCAACGTGCTCGATGCCGAAGACGCCGGTACCGTCATGCGCTTCCTAACGGCCTACCTCAGCGTCACGAACTGGCGCGGCCAGCTCACCGGCACCGCCCGCATGCAGGAGCGGCCTGTTGCTGTGCTGGTCGATGCGTTGCGCCAAGCGGGTGCCAGCATCAGCTACCTCAAACAAGAAGGCTATCCGCCGCTGGAATTGGCCGGGTTCGCTGCCGACCCCGGCGCGACTACCGAACCTACGACGCTAGCCGTGCGCGGCGACATCAGCAGTCAATACATCTCGGCGCTGCTCATGGTGGGGCCGCGGCTGCCGGGTGGGCTGCGCTTGCAGCTCACCGGCCATATCGGCTCGCGCCCCTACATCAACATGACAGTGGCGCTCATGCAGATGTTCGGGGCCGACTATACGGCCCAAGACGACACGTTTGTGGTGCGCCCCAATGCTTACCAGCCTACCGACTACACGGTGGAATCCGACTGGTCGGCGGCCAGCTACTGGTACTCGCTGGTGGCCCTGGCACCCGCCGGCTCCGAGATTACCCTGCCGTGGCTGCGTGAGGAGTCGCTGCAAGGCGACCAAGCCATTGTGGGCATGATGTCTCATTTTGGTGTAGAAACGACGTTTTTGCCGGATGGCATTCACCTGCGGCAGCAGCCCGTGCCCGAAGCCTCCGGAGCACTGGCGTTTGATTTCACCGACTGCCCCGACCTGGCGCAAACCGTGGCCGTAATAGCCGCCGCTCGGGGCCTGCCCGTGGAAATGACGGGCCTGGAAAGCTTGCGCATCAAGGAAACCGACCGCATTGCGGCCCTGCAAACGGAGCTGGCCAAGTTTGGCGGCGACCTGCGCGATATGGGCGAGGGACGCTTCCGGGCTGAGTCAAGCGGATTCATAGTCAACAACCAATCGGTGGCTACCTACCACGACCACCGCATGGCCATGGCCTTTGCGCCGCTGGCCATGCTGGGAAGCCTCACCATCGAGTCGCCCGGGGTAGTGAAGAAGTCTTATCCGCAGTTCTGGAGAGAACTGGCCAAAAGCGGCTTTACTGTAAGCGAAGCTGAATAAAGTAAGCGGCTGATTCGCGCAGCCGACTGCCATACCAGCTGAACAGTTCGCCGTCGACAATCTCAACCTGTGCGCTGGGGCAAAGCTGCTGGAATTCCGCAAGGTGCTTCTCACCAAACGGATACGGCTCAGATGATAGAAAAATGCGCTGGGGAGCAGCCGCGGCAAGTTGCTCGGCGCTCACTTCCGGGTAGCGCGCCAAGCCAGCGAAGGCGTTGGTGAACCCGGAGCGGTGCAGTAGGTCGTCGATAAAGGTGCCAGTGGCGGCCACCATGTAGGGCTTCTTCCAAATGAAATACGCTACGGATACTGCTGCTGCAGGGAAAGCTAGCTGCGAAAAGGAGGCGTCAATCTCATCTGCCAGCGCGGCTGCTTTATCCTTGGCCCCGGCAATAAAGCCGACGCGCCGAATCATGTCCAACGATTCGGGCAAGGTGCTGATGTCGCTCAGCCACACGGGGTAGTCGGCCGCTAATTGCTCGATTCCGATTTGATAGTTCTCCTCTTTGTTGCCAAGAATTAGGTCGGGCTTGAGGGCGGCAATCTTTTCGAAATCGAAGTTTTTGGTGCCGCCAACTACCGTAGCTTTTGTGCGGGCATCGGCGGGGTGAATGCAGAATTTGGTAAGCCCAACCACCTTCTCGCCCAAGCCCAAATCAAACAACAGCTCCGTTTGGGAAGGCACCAGCGAGACTATGCGCTGCGGCGGAAAGGGCACCGCCACGCGCCGGCCCATTTGGTCGGTCACGGTGAGTGGAATAGAAGGAATGAGTGGCAGTTCCATCTTAGAGCAGTCGTCCTGAAAAACTGTCATCCTGAGCGCAGCGAAGGACCTCATCACGCAAAAACATTAATTGTTCAGCGGTGATAAGGTCCTTCGCTACGCTCAGGATGACAAAAAGCAACCGGCTTACTTGAAATACCGGAAGTCGTGGCCGTCTTCGATGCGAAGCAGCGTCTCGTAAATCAGGCGGGTCACGCTGTCTACGTCGTCTTTGTGCACCGTCTCCACCGTGGTGTGCATGTACTTCAGCGGCAGCGAGATGAGAGCCGAGGCTACACCCGAGCCGGAATAGGCAAAGGCGTCGGTATCGGTGCCGGTAGCGCGGGTGGCGGCGGCCCGCTGGAAGGGGATGTCAGCCTGCTTCGCGGTGTCTATGATGAGGTCGCGCAGGTGGTTTTGCACGGCCGGGCCGTAGGTGATAACCGGGCCTTTGCCGCAGGAAATATCGCCGGCCGTTTTCTTCTCGTACATCGGCGACTGGCTGTCGTGCGTCACGTCCGTGATAATGGCCACGTCGGGGTTGATGCGGTGGGCCACCATTTCGGCGCCGCGCAGGCCGATTTCCTCCTGCACGGCGTTCACGATGTAGAGGCCAAAGGGCAGCTTTTTCTTGTTCTCCTTCAGCATGCGGGCCACTTCTGCTATCATGAAGCCGCCCACGCGGTTGTCGAGGGCGCGACCCACGTAGAACTTATCGTTCAGCACCGTGAATTCATCCTCAAAGGTGACAACCGAACCTACGTGCACGCCCATTTCGGCCACTTCCTCGGCACTACTTGCGCCACAGTCCAGAAACACGGTTTCGATGGTAGGTGCTTTGTCCTGCTCCACCTTGCGCACATGGATGGCGGGCCACCCAAACACGGCTTTTACAATGCCCTTTTCACCGAAGATGTTGACCCGCTTGCTGGGTGCCACCAAGGGGTCGGAGCCGCCGTTGCGACGCAGGTACAGGTAGCCTTCTTTGGTGATGTAATTTACGAAGTAGGAAATTTCATCGGCGTGAGCCTCAATGACAACTTTGTATTTCGCCTTGGGATTAATCACCCCTACCACCGTGCCGTAGGTGTCCACGAAGTACTCGTCGATGTACGGTTTTATGTACTCCAGCCACAATTTCTGGCCTTCTTTTTCAAAGCCGGTAGGAGAGGGGTTGTTGAGGTAGGTTTGGAGAAACTCGAAGGACTCGGGACGCATTTTAGAAGATTTTTCGCACAGAGTTGAAGGAGTAAAAAGGAGTATCGCCGAGAAAGAGTAAAAAGCTCTGTGAAACTCCTTTTTACTCCTCTAACTCTGTGCGAGAAATTACAGCGGAATGTTGCCGTGCTTCTTGCGCGGCATCACGTCTACCTTGTTCTCAAGCATTTTGAAAGCCCGAATGAGCTTCTGCCGGGTCTGCGAAGGCAGAATTACCTCATCTACGAAGCCGCGGTGCGCTGCGCGGTAGGGGGTAGCAAATTTTTCCTGATACTCGTCTACTTTCTCCTGCAATTTGGCCGCCGGGTCGTCGGCAGCGGCGATTTCGCGCTTGAAAATAATTTCAGCCGCGCCCTTGGCGCCCATCACGGCGATTTCGGCGGTGGGCCAGGCGTAGTTCATGTCGGCGCCGATGTGCTTGGAGTTCATCACATCATATGCGCCACCGTAGGCCTTGCGGGTGATGACGGTGATGCGCGGCACAGTGGCTTCGCAGAAGGCGTACAGCAGCTTGGCGCCGTTGGTGATGATGCCACGCCACTCCTGGTCGGTACCAGGCAGGAAGCCAGGCACGTCCTCAAGCACCAGCAGCGGAATGTTGAAGCAGTCGCAGAAGCGCACAAAGCGCGCCGCTTTGGTGCTGGCGTTGATGTCGAGCACGCCCGCCAACACGGCCGGCTGGTTGCCCACGATGCCGATGCTGCGACCCGCCAAGCGGGCAAAGCCTACCACAATGTTCTCGGCAAAGTTCTGGTGGACCTCCAGGAAGGAATTGGTGTCAATGATGCCCTCGATTACCTCGCGGATATCGTAAGGCTGGTTGGCGTTGTCCGGAATCAGGCGGTCGAGCGCGGGGCGGCTTTCGTCGCCGTTGGCTTCGTAAGGCTGGGCGGGGGCCGTCTCTTCGCAGTTCTGAGGCATGTAGCTCAGCAGTTGCTTAATGTGCGTGATGCACGCTACTTCGTTGGCGCAGCTAAAGTGTGTGACGCCGCTTTTAGCCGAGTGGGTGCTGGCTCCACCAAGCTCCTCGCTGGTGACCTCTTCATGGGTCACGGTCTTCACCACGTTGGGGCCAGTCACGAACATATAGCTCGTGTTTTCCACCATCAGAATAAAGTCGGTGATGGCAGGCGAGTACACTGCGCCGCCCGCGCATGGCCCCATGATGGCCGACAGCTGCGGCACCACCCCCGAGGCGAGGGTGTTTTTGTAGAAGATGTCGGCGTAGCCACCGAGGCTCACCACGCCTTCCTGGATGCGGGCGCCGCCCGAGTCGTTCAGGCCAATAACGGGCGCGCCGTTCTTCATGGCCAGGTCCATGATTTTAACGATTTTCTCGGCGTGGGTTTCGCTCAGCGAGCCGCCAAAAACCGTGAAGTCCTGGGAGAAGACGTACACCAGCCGGCCGTTGACCGTGCCGTAGCCCGTTACCACGCCATCGCCCAGGTAGTGCTCTTTATCAAGGCCGAAATCCTTGGCCCGGTGCATCACAAACTTGCCAATTTCTTCGAATGAGCCTTCGTCCATCAGCAGGTCGATGCGTTCGCGGGCGGTGAGCTTGCCTTTTTTGTGTTGGGAGTCGATGCGGGCCTGGCCGCCGCCGAGCAGGGCTTCTTCGTTTTTGCGGGCCAGCAGTTCGGTTTTGGACAGGTGGGCGTGAGCGTGCGGGTCGGGCATAAGTCAGGGTAAGCGCGCTGGTGGGAATGAAGCGCGGAGTGGGAGGCCAAAGGTAGGTTACGGGTAGATTATGGCCGCGATATTCCGAAAGCGTTTCGAAGTCAAGTTAGGGGTAAGTAAAAATCGTCTGTCATGCTGAGCTTGCGAAGCACCTTATCACGTCACAACGAGTCGGGGGTACGTGATAAGGTGCTTCGCAAGCTCAGCATGACAGACGAAGCAAGTGCATGGAGAATAGCTTACAAGTTCTTGCCCAGCAGCATGAGCATAAACGCGTACTGCCGAGCCGTATCATCAATGGACTTAAAGCGGCCCGATGCCCCGCCGTGGCCGGCGCTCATGTCCGTATGCAGCAGCAATTGGTTCTTATCGGTTTTCAGGGCGCGCAGCTTGGCTACCCACTTGGCCGGCTCATAGTACTGCACCTGCGAATCGTAGAGGCCGGTCGTGACCAGCATATTGGGATAGGCCTGGGCCTTTACGTTGTCGTAGGGCGAGTACGAGAGCATGTAGTTGAAGTAGTCTTCATCGGCGGGGTTGCCCCACTGGTCGTACTCGCTGGTAGTGAGCGGTATGGTGGGGTCCGACATCGTCGTAACCACATCGACAAACGGCACGACGGCAATCACGCCCTTATACAGGTCGGGGCGCATGTTCAGCACCGCGCCCATGAGCAGGCCGCCGGCGCTGCCACCCATAGCAAAGAGCTTATCGGTGGCGGTGTACTGCTGCTTGGCTTTGCTGCCCGCCACCGTGGCTTCCTGAGGCTTGGTGAGGTAGAGCGAACAGTCGATGAAGTCGTTGAAGCTGTTCTTCTTATTTAGCATGCGACCATTCTCAAACCACTGCCGCCCCATTTCCTGCCCTCCGCGAATATTGCAGAGCGCATAGACGAAACCCTGGTTCAGCAAACTCAGGCGAGCGGCGCTGAACGTGGGGTCCTGCGAAGCGCCGTAAGAGCCGTAGGCATACTGCAGCAGCGGTGCCGTGCCGTCCAGCTTTGTGCCCTTCTTGTACACTAAGGACATGGGAATGAAGACATTGTCACGCGATTTTACGAAAATGCGCTCCGTCACGTAGTCCCGCTTGTTGAAGCCGCCTAGCACCGGCTGCTCCTTGAGCAGGGTGCTGGTGCGCGTGCTCATGTCGTATTCAAATATGGAGGCCGGCGTGGTCAGCGAGGTGTAGTTGTAGCGCAGCAGGGGAGTGTCTTGTTCCGCGTTGGTGCCGATGGTGGCCGTGTAAGCCGGCTCCTCAAACGGGAGGTAATGCTCCTGCTTGTCTTTGAAGCTCACTACGTGTAGCTGGCGCAGGCCGCCTTTGCGCTCGTTCAGCACCAGGTATTCACGAAAAAGCGCGAAGTTGTCAAGGAAAATTTCGGGGTGGCGGGTAATGGCATCGCGCCAGGATGCTTTGGCAGTATTGATTACGGGCGTCACCATGAGGCGGTAATTGGGCGCCTCCCAGTTGGTGCGCACGTAGAACTTGTCGCCCAGGTGCTCTACGTGGTAGAGGTGGTCTTTCTCCCGGCGCAAAAACGTGTTGAACTTAGCCGTCGGGGTCAGGGCATCGATGTAACGGTATTCGGATGACAACGAACTGGTCAGCTCAATAGCCACGTACTTCCGCGATTTCGAGCGGCTCACACGCACGTTGAACGTGTTGTCGTGCTCCTCATACACCACGGCATCGGTTTTAGGGTCAGTGCCCACCGTGTGCCGGTATACCTGGTAGGGCAGCAGGGTGGTTACATCTTTTTTAGTGTAGAAAACCGTCTTGTTGTCGGCGGCCCACACCACTTCGCCCCCGGTATTGGCAATGCGCTCCGGAAAGAGTTGGCCCGTGAGCAGGTTCTTAAACCGCAGCGTGTAGAGGCGCCGGCTAACGGTATCAGCGGTGAAAGCCAACAGCTGGTTGTTGTCGCTCACAGACCAGTCGCCAATTTGAAAATAGGGGCGGCCTGTGCCCATTTCATCCCCGTTTAGCAGGACTTCTTCCGATTCAATGGTGGCGCCCTTCTTGCGGCAGTAAATGGGGTATTCGCTGCCGAACTCAAAGCGGGTATAGTAATAGTAGCCATTGTCGCGATACGGCATCGACGCATCTTCCTGCTTGATGCGCCCTTTTATTTCTGCAACCAGCTTCTTTTGCGTAGCCTGGGCACCAGCCATCTGCTTCTCAAAATAAGCATTTTCCGCGTTCAGATACTTCAGTACTTCCGCATTGGTAGGCTGGTTTAGCCAATAGTAATTGTCGGTGCGCGTGACGCCAAAATTGGTAAACACTTTGGGCTTAATAGGCGCTACCGGTGCCAATTGCGCCAATGCGCTACCACTGAGCAGGGCCATACTAACTCCAGCCAAGATTGCCTTGTGCAGAAAATTCATGATGAGAATTAGAATTGTTTCAAATCGATTAAAATTGGTCAAAACCTAGACTCAAGGTAATAGATAAGCAACAAAAAAAGCCGGTTCCATTGCTGGAACCGGCTTCTTCTTTACTGCTCTTGCAAATGCAAGTGCTACAACTGAATTACTTCTTCGAGTCCGTGTCGGGCGCTTCGGGCTTGTCGGCCGGACGCTCGTCACTCGCCAGGTTCTGGGCTTCGCCGCTCTTGCTCACCGCAAAAGTCAGCTCTTCCGCACCTTCCGCATAGTCGGCGGTGATCACGTCGCCGTGCACCACCTGCGCTTTCAGGATTTCCTCAGCAATCGGGTCTTCGATGTACTTCTGGATGGCGCGGTTCAGCGGGCGAGCACCGTATTTCGGGTCGTAGCCTTTGTCGGCCACATAATCCTTGGCCGCTTCGGTCAGCTCGACACGGTAGCCTAGGGCCTGCACCCGCGAAAGGAGCTTGCTGAGGCTGATGTCGATGATTTTGTGAATGTCCTTCTTGTCGAGCGAGTTAAAGACGATGACGTCATCCAAACGGTTCAGGAATTCGGGCGAGAAGGTCTTCTTCAGGGCGTTGGTGATGGTGCCCTTGGTCAGCTCGTCCATGTTGTCTTGGCGGGCCTTGGTGCCGAAGCCGATGCCGGCGCCGAAGTCCTGCAGGTCACGTGCCCCGATGTTCGAGGTCATGATGATGATGGTGTTCCGGAAGTCCACCTTGCGGCCGAGACCGTCGGTTAGGATACCGTCGTCCAGCACCTGCAGGAGCAGGTTATACACGTCCGGGTGAGCCTTCTCAATCTCGTCGAGCAGGATAACCGAGTACGGCTTGCGGCGGATTTTCTCCGTCAGCTGACCGCCCTCTTCGTAGCCCACGTAGCCGGGAGGCGCGCCAACCAGGCGCGATACGCTGAATTTCTCCATGTATTCCGACATGTCGACGCGCACCAGCGCATCTTCTTTGTCGAAGAGGTAAGTGGCAAGCACTTTGGCCAACTCCGTCTTACCTACACCAGTTGGGCCGAGGAATACGAACGAACCAATCGGCTTCTTGGGGTCCTTCAGGCCCACGCGAGTGCGCTGAATGGCTTTCACCAGTTGCTTGATGGCTTTGTCCTGGCCAATTACTTTGCCCTGCAGCTCCTCGTTCATGTTGAGGAGTTTCTGGCTTTCGTTCTGGGCCACGCGCGAAACGGGGATGCCGGTCATCATGGCGATAACCTCGGCCACGTTCTCCTCTTTCACCGTGTAGCGCTTCTTTTTGGTCTCCTCTTCCCAGCTTTTCTTAGCGGTTTCGAGTTGGTCCAGAAGCTTCTTCTCGGTGTCGCGGAGCTTGGCGGCTTCCTCGTATTTCTGCGATTTCACCACGCGGTTCTTTTCGCCTTTGATGTTCTCAATCTGCTCTTCGAGCGTGAGAATGTCCTCGGGCACCACAATGTTGTTGATGTGCACGCGGGCACCGGCCTCATCGAGAATGTCGATGGCCTTGTCCGGCAGGAAACGGTCGCTCATGTAGCGGTCCGACAGCAATACGCACTGCTCAATGGCCTTGTCGGTGTACACCACGTGGTGGTGGTCCTGATACTTGTCCTTGATGTTGTGCAGGATTTCGATGGTCTCCTCGGGCGTGGTGGGGTCTACCATCACCATCTGGAAACGACGGGCCAGGGCGCCGTCTTTCTCGATGTACTGGCGGTACTCATCCAGCGTAGTGGCGCCGATGCATTGAATCTCGCCGCGGGCCAAAGCCGGCTTGAACATGTTCGAAGCGTCGAGCGAGCCCGAAGCACCGCCGGCGCCCACGATGGTGTGCAGCTCGTCGATGAACAGAATCACGTCGGGCGATTTCTCCAGCTCGTTCATCACGGCCTTCATGCGCTCCTCAAACTGGCCGCGGTACTTGGTGCCGGCTACCAGCGAAGCCAGGTCCAGCGTAACAACGCGCTTGTTGAACAGCACGCGGCTCACTTTCTTCTGGATGATGCGCAGGGCGAGGCCTTCGGCAATGGCCGTTTTACCCACGCCGGGCTCACCGATTAGAATCGGGTTGTTCTTTTTGCGGCGGCTCAGGATTTGGGCCACACGCTCAATTTCTTTTTCACGACCTACGATGGGGTCGAGCTTATCGTCTTCAGCCAGCTTGGTGAGGTCGCGGCCGAAGTTGTCGAGCACCGGAGTGCGCGATTTTTCGCCGGGCTTCTTGGCGGCTGCGCTGCCGGAGCTGCCGCGCCCACCGGGGCCCGACGAGCCGAACAGCTTGTCGTTATCGTCGTCGTCGGTGTCCGGGCCGGCTTTGGGGCTCGGCGAGGCATTGCCGTGGTAGTCCAGCGAGTCGCGCACAGTTTCGTAGTTCACGTTAAACTTGGAAAGAATTTGAGAAGATATGTTGTCTTCGTCCCGCAGAATAGACAACAGCAGGTGTTCGGTGCCGATGATTTCGGACTTGAAGATTTTCGCCTCCAAGTAGGTTATTTTCAACACCTTCTCGGTCTGCTTCGTGAGCGGAATCGAGCCGGTGATGCTAGTGCCCTGGGTCGCGGTGTTGCGCGTGGCCTGCTCCAACGAGAACTTAAGCTCGTCGATGCTCACGCCCAGCTTGCGCAGCAGGCCAAGGGCCGTGCCCTCCGCCTCGCGAATCATGCCGAGCAGCAAGTGCTCGGTGCCGATATAGTCGTGGCCGAGACGGATGGCCTCTTCCCGACTGAGGGAAATAACCTCTTTGACGCGGTTTGAGAATTTAGCTTCCATGCCAATAAACGTAGTGAAAAATCAAATAGCCCCGCGTCGGGAATAATACACGCAAAACGGGTTGGGCCGATGTAGCTTGAAAACAAGCAGTCTCGGGCGAAGGTTCGGGCCGGTTACGACACGTAAGCACTTAATCTAACGTCAGCGGAAAAATACAGGTTACCTAAAAAAGGCAGTTTACTATAAATAAGCGCCGGCTGCCGGGCCCTGCGAGAAAAGCAGGTCCAGAACACTTAGCCCAGGCTCAAAAGATGGGCCAAACACTTGGGGGTACGGCCGCACCAGGGAATGGGCTGCCGGACTGTCAGGTTCTACCGCTTTTGAATTGGTCTTGGGTGTCAACCAGTCGCGCCGGTCGGCGATGAGTGATTGACTATCAGTAAGACCAAATTTCTCGGAAGAAGGTTGCGTGGTGTAATTAGGAAGGTATTCCTCAGTGAGGTGCAGGGGCAGGGTCAGTCGGAAACAGCGCAGCAAAAGCTGGAGGAATTGCAGGTTCAGGTCGAAAAGCAAGGTAGGCTTTTGAATGTAAATGTCATGCAGGTAGTCCGCATAATATTCGAAGTACGGACTGTTTCCGTAGGCGGTTTGGAGGGTGCGCCAGTGGCGGTGAATCCAGTTCTGGCGGTAATCAATTTCTATGGCTGACATACTGACCTTCCCGGCCCGGTTGCCATCGATGACCGGCACCGTGAGCGGCTGCACTCCCTGCGCCGTTCGGATGAGGCAGCGGTTGCGGTAGGTTTGCTTGCGGTAGTGCTCGTGGGCTTCCAGCAGGATGCCGTCGGCCCGAAGTAATTCGGCGAATAGCGCGGCAGGGGGGTGGTAGTGGAGCTCGGTTAATAGTATCACGGGATGAATAGAGTGGCGCAGGAAACTGCGCGTGGCGGGCGGTTTGGGCTGAAAGTTGCAACTGTTTGGCTAAGCCCGTCGCTTTGGGAGGACAGCAGTTGCTCCTAGCGTCCACTTAAGCCTGCTATTATGTTTCAGCAGCCCAAGCCAAAGCAAACGAAATCTGCCAGATATGCCAAGTTGCACCTCCTTACCTTTGCTTACCATGTTAAGAAGCCCAGTTCTCGTTGTTTTTGCCCTGCTGCTGCATCTGGCGGCCTACGCGGGCCCGCCCCAGATTCTGATAGACGTGGCCCGTTTTCGCAACCTAAACAAGGTGGAGAAGGGCGCTGAAGTAGAAATCTACGTAACGGTGCCCACGCAGTCGCTCACCTACCGGCAGCGGGCGCCAAAATCGTTTCAGTCGGCGGCTATCGTCACGCTGGAAGTGCTGAAAGCGGACGGCACGCCCGCCTACCGCGAAGTAGTGACACTGAAGCCCCCGGTGCTCAACGACACCACCATCGCCATCAAAAACCCACAAAGCTTCCTAAAGAGAATTCTGCTGCCCGATGGCAAATACACCGTGCGCGGCACCGTGCGCGACCAATACCGCACCGCCAACGGTGAAACCACAGTAGAAAAGCCGCTGGTGCTGGAGGCCCCAGCGGGGCCGTTTTTCAGTGACATTGTGCTGCTGGCCCGGCCCGCGGCTCGTAGCGTGGGCGTCGATAACTTTTCGCGGGGCGGCTACCGGCTCACGCGCACGCCGGGCAACGTGTACGCCCGGGGCACCGAAAATATCTTCTTTTATACTGAGCTTCATAACGCGCCCACCGGCCAGCCCCTGCGCGTGCATTACCACCTCACCACTCCCGACGGTTCGGCCGCCGATGCTGACGCTGTCCTCAATGCCCAAAGCGGGCGTCCTACCGCCGTGGCGGGCCAGTTGCCGTTGGGCCCGCTGCCGGATGGGCCTTTTACCTTGTTTATAGAAGTGTATGGCGGGCCGGGCAATAAAACGCTGCTTACTGGCCACCGGGTCATTGGTGAGCGAAACTCTCCGGAATACGCGCCGGCGGGCGCCGCCGTGCCCCGATGAGCAGTACAGTTAACGAGGCAAATACCCCGCTCACTTCCCGCTCTTATCCTTGGTATTACGAGCCGCTGCGTTGGGTGCTGCTGCGCGTGGCCCACCTGCCTTGGCCCGTGCTCTATGCAAAGGCGGAGATTATCTACTTCCTGCTAGCCTACGTGGTGCGCTACCGGTGGAAGGTGGTACGAACCAATCTGCAGAATTCTTTCCCCGAAAAATCTCCGGCTGAAATCGAGCGCATCGGCAAGGCGTTCTACCGGCACTTTTCTCAAGTGATGGTGGAGACGCTGAAGCTGGCCGTGATGCCCGATGCCGAGCTCAAACAGCGGGTGAACGTGCGTAACCCCGAAGTGCTGGAACGCTATTTCCAGGCCGGCCGCATGGCGCTGGGGCTTTCCTCGCACGCCGGCAACTGGGAGTGGGTGCTCACCTCGGGGGCCTTGTGGCTGTCGGCCGATGTGAGCGGGATTTACAAGCCGCTCAATAATCCGTTTTTCGAATACTTCATGACCTACCTGCGCACCCGAACGGGCGCCAGCCTCGTGCCCATGCGCGACACTTTGCGCCACATGGTGCAAAGCCGCGGTCAGAAACGAGTAGTGAGCTTGCTCTCGGACCAAGCGGCCGGGCCGGAAGACCGGCCCTACTGGACTACGTTCATGAACCAGGACTCCGGCTTTTACACCAGCGCCGACCGGCTTGCGGCCAAGTTCAAGTGCCCGGTGGTGTACGTGAGCATCCGGCGGCTGCGGCGGGGCTACTACGAAATGGTGCTGACGGAGCTTTACGACGGCGACTCTCCCTTGCCCACCGACTCATATCCCATAACCGACGCCTTTGTGCGGCACCTGGAACAGGATATCCGGCGGTGGCCCGAGCAGTACCTCTGGACGCATCGCCGCTGGAAGCACAAGAGAACCTGACGTGTCATTGCGAGCGTAGCGTGGCAATCCGTCCTGTTCTCCGCGAACAGCCTTGGAATGTGAAAAGTCCCGGCACCAGCGATGGCGTCGGGACTTTTTTTATGTATCACAACTTAAGTGTTGGTCGCGGAGAACAGGACGGATTGCCGCGCTGCGCTCGCAATGACACAGAAATTACAAGTATTGCTCGATGTCGCCGGCGCCCTGGCGAATCAGGTCGAAGTCGTCGTTCGTGCAATCGACAATGGTGCTGGGCACATTGCCGCCGAAGCCGCCGTCGATGACGAGGTCGACTAGGAGGCGGTACTTTTCAAAAATCAGGTCGGGGTCGGTTACGTATTCTTCGAGGGTGTTTTCATCCTCGCGCACGGAGGTGCTGACGATGGGGTTGCCCAGCTCTTTCACCAACTGCAGGATAATCTGGTTGTCGGGCACCCGAATGCCAACCGTTTTGCGCTTCACGCCGCCGAAGCGAGGCGCTTTGGGGCTGGCTTCGAAAATAAAAGTGAAGGGCCCGGGCAGGGCTTTCTTAATGACCTTGTAGGTGGAGGTGCTGATGCCGTGGGCGTAGTCGGAGATGTGCGACAGGTCGGAGCAGATGAAGCTCAGGTTAGCTTTCTCGGGGAAAAGCTTTTTGATGCGGCATACTTTTTCGACGGCCTTGGCATTGGTTACGTCGCAGCCGATGCCATAGACGGTGTCGGTGGGGTAAATAATCACTCCGCCCCGGCGTAGTACTTCAACTGCTTGCTGGATACGGCTATGAGGTGGGTTTTCGGGGTGAATGCGAAGGAGCGTGGCGGGCATATACTGAGTTGAGAAGTTGAAAACTTACGGCTTGCGAAGGTCGGCTACTGACGGGCTAGGGCAGCAACAAGCTTGCCGGCCGGGGCCGAAGGCGCGGGCAAGGTACTACGTCCGGCCGAAACGAAGCAACTACGGCGCAGCTTGTGGTTCACGCTAGCGGCCTTTCGTACTTTTGGTGCCGCCCCTCCCGATTCATTACAGCTTCACATGTCCCAGCCTGCCCAAAAGTCAATCCTCGAGCGCCGCGACCAATCCCTGAAACGCCGTCGGCGCTGGGCCACCGTGAGTGTCATTTTCACCCTCGGCCTGGTGTGCTTCTCCTACTATTTCTACCAGGTTTTCTTTACGGCCAATATCGAAACTAAGGGCAAACCGACCCACGTCATCATTCGCCGGGGCGAGGACTGGAAGAAAGCCCTGAAGACCATCGACGAAACTGGAGTGGTGGTCGACAAGCTGTCCTTGCACTTCGTAGCCAAGCTCATGAAGTACCCCGAGCACGTGAAGCCCGGCCGCTACGAGCTGAAGGAAGGCTACACCAACCGCCAGCTCGTCAACGTGCTAAAGGCTGGCCTGCAATCGCCACTTAAGCTCACCTTCACCAACGTGCGCCTACGCGGCGAGTTGGCCGAGAAGCTCTCGAACCAAATCGATGCCCGGCCTACTCAAATCGACTCGCTGCTGAGCAGCCCCAGCTACACCCGTAGCCTGGGTTTCGACACCACCACCGTGCTTAGCATGTTCATCCCCAATACCTACGAACTGTATTGGAATACCTCCGCCACGAACCTGATGGAGCGGATGAAGAAGGAGTACGAGAAGTTCTGGACACCCGCCCGCGACGCCCAGCGCGAAAAGCTCAACCTCACCCGGGCCCAGGTGAGCACGCTGGCCAGCATTGTGGAGGCCGAGCAGCAGCAGCACGCCGACGAGCGGCCCCGCATAGCCGGCGTGTACCTCAACCGCCTGAAAAAAGGCATGAAACTGCAGGCTGACCCTACGGTAGTATATGCCAACCGCGACTTCACCATTAAGCGAGTGCTGAACGTACACCTGAAAAAAGACTCGCCCTACAACACCTATAAGTACGCCGGCCTGCCGCCCGGCCCCATCAACCTGCCCAGCATTGCCAGCATCGACGCGGTGCTGAAGCCGGAGCAGCATAATTATATCTATTTCTGCGCCAAGGAAGACTTCAGCGGCTACCACGCCTTCGCTACCAACGAGCGGGACCACATTTTGAATGCCCGCCGCTACCAAGCTGAACTCACCCGGGCCGGCATTCGGTAACGTTTGTCATGCTGACGAAGGAAGCATCTTATCACCGCTGCTTTTGTCAGGTTTAAAAGTTTGTTAACGGTGCGAACAGGATAAGATGCTTCGCTCTGCTCAGCATGACAAAAAAACCATGTATTCTTCCGACGTTCAAATCCGAGTGCGCTACGCCGAAACCGACCAGATGGGCTACGTCTATCATGGCAACTACGCAGCGTATTTTGAAGTAGCCCGCACCGAAGCTTTCCGCCGGCTAGGCATCAACTACAAAGACATGGAGGCCGACGGCGTGGGCATGCCGGTGGGAGAAATCCGCACCCGCTTCCGCCGCCCGGCACGCTACGATGACCTGCTAACGGTGCGGCTGCTGCTGCGCCAGCCGCCCGAAGGCACCCGGGTGTTGTTTGAGTATGAGATTTATAACGAAGTCGGCGACCTGCTCACCGAGGGCCACACGCTGATGGTGTTTGTGAAAACCACCACGGGCCGCCCCGTCACCATGCCCGAAAGCATTCAGGAGCGGCTGGCACCGTACTTTGGCGAAGACGAGGTGGACAGCCCAGTGCTGCCTGCGCCCGGCACGATTTCGCCCGACGCGCCTGCCCCGGCTGCGTTTCGAAAATAGAAAACCAGTTTGCAACGAACAAGCAGCGAGCAGAACATTGTTATGGTAGCTGCTGCCCCTCGTCGATGACTGCCCACTGTTAACTGCTCACTCGCCTTTGAAAGCCCCCGCCGCCATTCGTCGTGCCCGCTTCCCCGATGTGCGCAAGCAGCGGTCCTACCGCCGGCTGATTGTGGGGCTGAAGCGGCTGCGGCTACCCGGCGGCCAGGCGTCGCTCTACGATGTGCTCGACCGCATCATGCACGAGCTGCGGCTCGACAGCCTCGAAAAGCGCGCCGCCTACATGGCTTTCAACCTCACGGTGGCCCTGTTTCCGACCATCATTTTCCTGTTTACGCTCATTCCGTACATTCCTGTACCGAACCTGAACGTGGACATCCTGCAGTTTCTGAGCGACTTCATGCCGCGCGAGCTGTACGCCGCCACAGCGTCGACCATCGAGGACATCGTGAACATTCCGCACGGGGGCTTGCTCTCCTTCGGTTTCGTGACGGCCCTGGTGCTCAGCTCCAATGGCATCATGGCGCTGCTCGATGCCTTCGAAAAAAAGTATCCATGGTTCAAGCACCGCAGCTATTTGCGCAAGCGCATGATTGCCACGGCGCTCACCTTCGTGCTGTCCTTGATTCTGGTGCTGGCCATTGTGGGTATCTTCTTCGGCACCTACCTCATGGACTGGTTGGTGTTCTATGAAGTGGTGCCCGAGCGGTTCACCGACCTAGTGCTTACCCTCATTCGTTACGGTTCGCTGGTCGGCTTGTTTTTGAGCACCACCTGCGTGATTTATTACTTCGTGCCGCCAGTGCAGGACAAGTGGCCGCTACTCTCGGCGGGGGCGATTGTGGCTACGCTGCTCATCTTTTTGGTGTCGTTTCTGTTCACGCTTTACGTCCGCATCTTTAACTCCTACAATACTTTCTACGGCTCTATTGGGGCCCTTGTGGGTTTTATGGTGTGGCTCGAATTTGTGTGTATGACGTTGATTATCGGCTTCGAGGTGAATGTGAGCATGGATGCCGTCACGGGCCGTCGCCAGCAGATGCTGAAGGAGCAACTGGCCGAGAAGGCCCGACAGGAGGGGCGCCCAGTGAGAAGCTAATGGTGTCCAGTGCCAGCTTCGTAGGGCTTTCTTTTTGAGCCGAATACAAGAATTTTTTCAAACTATTCTTCATTCTTTATTCCGCATTCCGCATTCCTTCCTACTTTTGCACTCCCCAATCACTCGGGGAGCCTGTTAGAGAGGTGGCAGAGTGGTCGAATGCGACGGTTTCGAAAACCGTTATACCGGCAACGGTATCGGGGGTTCGAATCCCCCCTTCTCTACAAAAGGCTTTTCTGCGCTGGGAAAAGCCTTTTTTGTTGATTTGCGTACACAGCGTAAGTGTGATTGACCCAGAGAGCTGGCAGAGTGGTCGATTGCGGCGGTCTTGAAAACCGTTGAGGGTCAAACCTCCGGGGGTTCGAATCCCTCGCTCTCTACATAAAACCCCATTTCCACCGTGGAAATGGGGTTTTTGCTTTTCCGGGGGACACTCTGGGGGACAAGCCCGAATGTTGTTCCCCTGGTTTGTCCCCCAGAGTGTCCCCCGGCTTGTCCCCTTATCACTTCTGATACAGCCGGCACAGAAACGCCCAAAGTTTTTCTCGGTTTAGGTCTTTCTCTTCAAGAAAAGTTTGGGGCCTGCGCGTGGTGGCCCAAGAGCCCAGGCACACCCGGCTAGCCATGGCTAAGGGCTTTATGCCCGTGGGACCACACCTGCCCCGGACTCCCATACCCGTCGCATCTCGTGGTGCTGAAAGTCTTCAACGACCTTCGCGTATACCATCGTGGTTTGAATCTTAGCGTGCCCCATCACTTTCTGCAGCACGGCTACCGGCAATCCCCGTAGCAGCGAGAGCACCGCGAAGGTGTGCCGTGCTGTGTGCATGCTTATTAATTCGTGTTTAGGTTGCTGACGCTTCATCACCTTGCCGGCCTCAACAGTTACCACTTCCACTGGGTCCCGCAGGCCAGCCAGCTCCGCAATTCGCTTCACGTTGCGGTTCATAACCTGATTGGAGGTAACTGGCAGCAGCTTGGTCTGTCGCCCAGGGTATTGGTCCAGTAAGGCGGCCGCGGGGGGCGTTAGGTAAATGCTCACGGCCGTGCGCGTTTTGGTCTGCGTCAGCCGCAGGATGCGACTGCCGTCCCAAATTTTCACGTTGGCCGTGCTTAGCTCCGATAAATCCGAATGCCGCAGGCCAGTGTAACAGCAGAACAGAAAGGCGTCCCGCGTCCCCACCAATGCGCTTGGCAGCGTGGCGTTTTCCAGCAAGTCCAGCTCTGCGGCCGTCAGGTATACTTTTTCGACTTCTGCCCATTGGATCTTTAGCTGCCGGGGCTCTACGGCCACTGGCATCCGCAGGTCTTCATGCACATAGCGCAAAAATGCCTTTACGTGCTTTACGGATTTGCACACCGAGTTTTGTGCTAGCTTCCGGGTTCCTCGCAAATAGCCGAGAAACTTGTCATGCATGGCCACGTCGTAATCCTTTAGCTGCAGGCGTTGCTTCCGTACTTTTTCAAAATCGCTCAGGTGAGTTAAGGTTGTGGCCACTGACACCAGGGACGGTACCAGATTGCCCCGAGCCTGCAGCGCTGTCTGATAGTCTTTGTAAAGGTCCGTCAACCATACTACCGGAGGCGTCGCCTTGGTCACCACCGGTGGCCTAAGCACCGCTTTCAACCCTTCCGGCGTAATGAGTGCCCCGGAAGCACGCAGCTGCCGATAGTGGGCATGCAACCGGTCGCGTAAGGATTGTAAATAGTCATTGGCTTCCAGGAAGCCGGGGAAGGTGCGCCGAAACTGGGCACGCTCAACGTCCCATTCCGAAGCCAGGCAGTGCTCCTTGGTACCAAAGCGCAGCCGCTGACCTTCAAAATAGGCCCGCAGGTGGATGGCGCATCGCCCCGCGGCATCCGGGCGGTCGGTCCGCCGTTCAAACGTAATGGTCATCAGGGAAAGGGCTAACTGAGGGGATGAAGCTGTCGAAGGCGCTACGAAGGGAAGTCAAAGGGACGCATATGCTTCTTAATTGAGCGGTTGTATAATTTATATCACTGTGCCCTTTTTGCCAAGCTCTACGACCATACTTCGTGCTCGCGTATTCCTCAAGCAAATCGATGATCCGTCACGTATTTGGCCTGCCAGTATCGGACTAGAAAGTGGTCGGTAGCAGATAAATCGGCGCTGCTAGTCGATGGAAAGCAAGTTGATTTGAAGACTGCGGTGGCCTTCTGCTGGCTGTACCTGAGGTGAGCAATGCCAAAAACAGCCGACTCAGAGACAGCTTATCCTGAGAGTTGGCCGCATTATGAATGACTAGTAATATTAGTTACTAACTAAGTTGGGGAAATATTGTGCTAACATTGTTAGTATAATTGCCGTTACTTGCACGTCCATTCTTATCTGCTGTCCTCCTATGTGTACCGTTGACATCCTGCAAATCATCCGCGAGCCCGTCTGGTTTATCGAGTGCGAAACCCTGATTCCGGCCGGCTTTCCTAGTCCCGCCGAAGACGAGCGGGGCCAGCCCATCGACTTAAACAAGATCCTGCTGCCGCATCCCACCCATACCTACCTGGCCCGGGTAAACGGCCTGAGCATGGACGGGCCGCCCTCGCACATTCCCGACGGGGCCCTGCTGGCCATCGACTGCTCGCTCAAGCCCCAGGTGGGGCATATAGTTGTGGCTGCCGTGGACGGGGAGTTCACGGTCAAGCGCCTGGAAAAGCGCGGCAGCACCTACTGGCTCGTACCCGACAACCCCGCCCACACCGCCATCGAGGTGCGCGGCAAAGACCACGTGAAGGTGTGGGGCGTGGTGACCCACGTCGTGACGGAAATGATCAACGGCCAACTCAACCACCATGTTCGCACTCGTCGACTGCAATAATTTCTACGTCAGCTGCGAGCGCGCTTTTCAGCCCCGGCTGGAAGGACGGCCCGTGGTCGTGCTCTCCAACAACGATGGCTGCATCGTCTCGCGCTCGGCCGAGGCCAAGGCGTTAGGGATTGCCATGGGCGAGCCGTTGTTCAAGGTCAAAGACCTGGTTCAGGCTCACGGCGTGCAGGCCCTGTCCTCGAACTACGCGCTCTACGGCGACATGAGCGGGCGCGTCATGGGCCACTTGGCCAGCAAGGCCCCCGAGCTGGAGATCTACTCCATCGACGAGGCGTTTTTAAGCCTGCACGGCATGGAGCGCTGGGGTCTGGACGGCTACGCGCGGGAAATTCGGGCCGAGGTCAAAAAGCGCACCCACATCCCGACCTGCATCGGGTTGGCCCCCACCAAGACGCTAGCTAAATTGGCCAACCGGGTGGCTAAGAAGGACCCTTCGCTAGGGGGTGTCCTGCTGCTGGATTCCCCGGAGCGCCGGACCTGGGCCCTGGCGCGAGTACCCGTGGAAGACGTATGGGGCATTGGTCGGCAGTACGCCACCAAGCTGCACGCGCTGGGCATCACGACCGCAGCTGGACTAGCGCAATGCTCCGAGGCGATGGCCCGCCAGCACTTGGGCGGGGTCGTGGGGGCCCGGCTCGTGCGCGAGCTGCAGGGGTTTCCCTGCCAAGCCTTGTCGCCGAGCGAGGACGGGACGCTCAAGCGCCAAAGCATTGCCTGCACCCGCACCTTTGGCAAAAGCTTATCGGCGTTCGAGGACATCGTTGGGGCCGTGGCCGCCTTTGCTTCGCGGGCCGCTGAGAAGCTGCGGCGCCAGGGGTCCGTGGCGAGTGTATTGACCGTGTTTCTCAGCCAGGACCGGTTTGGCAACACCCCGCCGCCGCACACGCGCTCGGCGCAGACCACCCTGCCCGTGGCCAGCAGCAGCACGCCCGAGTTAGTGCGCTTCGCCCGCGCCCTGCTCGGCCGGCTCTGGCAGCCGGGGGTGGTGTATAAAAAAGCTGGAGTGATTCTCGACGGCTTTGAAAAAGGCGGGGAGGGGCAGCTGAGCTTGTTCGCGCCGGATGGTGGCGAACGCGTGGAGCGGCTCATGCAAAAGCTCGACGCGCTGAATCAGCGCTTCGGCAAGGGCAGCGTGCAGGTGGCGACGGCGCTGGGAAGCAGAATGCCAACGGGTAAGTCGACGACGCCCTGGCACGGGCAGCAGCAGCGGCGCACCCCGGCGTACACGACTTGCTGGGAGGAGTTGTGGGAGGTGGGGTAGGGAGGTTCAACGTCTTAAAGGGGGCCACCAGAGGGAAGGCTAAAAACAGAAAAGCGGCTTTCTAGATAGAAACCGCTTTTCTGTTTTTAACTCAATACCCACTTATTTCACCGGGGTGCCGTTGGGGGCCAGGAGCACAACCTTGCCATTGGCGAATTTCTTCACTTCCTCAAACTGCGTGGCTTTATCGCCGACGACGACGTACACGAGTTCTTTTTCCGGCATGTAGCTGCCAATTGTGGACTTGAAATCCGCCAGGGTCATCTGCAGCAGTTTTGCCTGGTCTTCTTCCAGAAACTTGGGGGACTTACCGAATTTGCTCATCCGGCGCAGGATGCCCAGTTTCGCGGCCTGGCTTTCGTAGGCCAAGGTATTGCCTTTGAGAATTTTACTTTTGGCGATTTCAACGTCCGCTTCCTTGAAGGTAGGGCCGTAGTCGGTGAGTAGCTGGCGGATGAGTTGCAGCGAAGCCCCGGTGACATTGGCGCGCACGCTGGTGGAGACCACGAACGGGGCCCTTTCCTTTAACTCCTGCACCGAGGAAAAAGCGCCGTAGGTGTAGCCTTTTTCAATGCGCAGCAGCTGCGTCAGGCGGCCGCTGGAACCGCCGCCCAGTACGGCGTTGGCAAACGTCGCTTTCGTTACCTCGGGGTCCTGGCCGGCCAGCCCCAACCGGCCCGCGTACAGCATCGACTGTTTGGCGTCGGGCACGTCGATGAAGTACACATTGCCCGCCAAGGTTTGGGCGGGAATGGCGTACGAGGGCATCGCCACGGGTTTGGCGGCCCACTGCGTGGCCAACGGCTGCAAGGCGGCTTCTACTTGCTGCCGGTCGAGGGCGCCCACGAGGTGGAAGGCCGCTCCCGACGGCGATACGGCAGTGTTGTAGTACGCTTTCAAGTCGTCCAGGGTGATGGCAGCGGTCGACTCCAGCGTGCCGCTGGCCGGGGTGCCCAGGATGTGGTTCGGGCCGTACAGTAGCCGGATGAGGTTCAGGTTGGCCACGGCTCCCGGGTTCGCTTCCTGGCCTTTCAAGTTGGTGGCCAGGGCTCGTTTCAGTCGGTCAAATTCCGCTGCGTCCCAGCGGGGTTGCAGCAGCATTTCCTGCACCAGGGCCAGGGTGGGCCCGAAGTTGCGGGCCAAGCAGCGGGCCTGCACCCGAATCTCTTCGGTGGTGCTGTTGACGGAGATGGTGGCGCCCAATAAGTCGATGGCCTCCTCCAACTGGGCCGGGGTTTTGCGGGCCGTACCTTGCGCCAGCATCTGGGCCATCAACGCCGCGACGCCGGCTTTGCCCACCGGGTCCAGGTAATGGCCGCCGGGAATTGTCACGTCAAACGTGACCAGCGGAATTTCGCGGTTGTCAATGCCGTAGACCTTGAGGCCGTTGGTCAGGGACGCGTTCCACACGGCGGGCATCGTGAACAAGGGCGTTTTGAGGAAAGCCGGTTCGGAACGGTCGTTTTTGGTAACGGTTTTCTCGAACTGGGCTTCGGCGCCTTGGCCGACTGCTTCGTTCTGCACCCCGGCTACCACCTGTTCCTGCTGGATGGGCGCGAGCTGCGCCCCCTCTACCACCAAGTTCTGCTGGCCTTTGGGCACCACGCTGGTCATCACGTAGGGCTTGTTTTTCAGGTACTGGTTGTAGACGCGCAGCACGTCGGCCCGGGTCACGGCCTGCGTGAGTTTAGCGGCTTTGGTGAGGTGGGCCGGGTCGCCGGCAAACTCATTGTCGCGGCCCATTTGCAGGGCCTTGCTCAGCACCGACTCCACCCCGCTGTAGAGGTCGGTTTCCACCTTGGCCCGGATCCGGGCAAGCTCCGTGTCGGAAAAGCCTTGGGTTTCGAAGCGCTGGAACCCTTGCTGGATGGCGGCGTGCACCTGCTGTAAACTCACATTGGGATTGGCCCGCACGCCGAGCACGAATTCGCCAGCCAGCTCGCTGCTGAGCTGGTAGCTGCTTACCCCGGGCGCCAGCTTCTTTTCGTCGACAAGAATTTGGTACAGGGGAGCGCTTCGGTTGCCGGCCAAAAGCTGAGCAAGGATTTCCAGGGCGTAGGTATCGCGGTGGTACTGTTGAATGGTGGGGAACACCAGCTGCAACTGGGGCAGGCGGGCGAAGTTGTCTTCGTAGTACAGGGACTTCACCTGCGTCAGGCCGGCGGGCCGGGGGGGCAGGGGCTTGACGGCGGGGCCCTTCTTGATTTCGCCGAACCAACGCTGCACCTTGGCTTTGGTATCGGCGATGTTGATGTCGCCGGCGATGACCAGCGTGGCGTTGTTCGGCCCGTAGTACTGGCGGTAAAATTCCTGCACGTCGGCCAGCGTGGCGGCTTGCAGGTCGGGCAGCGAGCCAATAACCGTCCAGCTGTACGGGTGGTCGGCGGGGTAAAGGTTGCGGCGGAGGATTTCGTTGGTAAAGCCGTAGGGCACGTTGTCGTAATTCTGGCGCTTCTCGTTTTTCACCACCTGAATTTCGCGGGCCAGGGCCTCGGCAGTCACGGTCTTGATCATGTACCCGAGCCGGTCGGAGTCGATCCACATGATTTTGTCGAACGCGTCCTTGGGCACCACTTCGTAGTACTGGGTGCCGTCGTTCCAGGTGCCGCCGTTGCGCTGGCCGCCCCACTCCTCGATGAGCTTGCGGTTGGCGCCCACGGGGGCATTTTCCGAGTCGTTGAACGACATGTGCTCGAAGAAGTGCGCAAAGCCGGTCTTGCCGGGCTTCTCGCGGTTGGAGCCCACGTGCACGATGGTGGCGAAGGCCACGATGGGGTCGGAGTGGTCTTCGTGCAGGATCACTTCCAGGCCGTTATCCAGCACAAATTTTTCGTAGGGCAACGCAAAGGTGCTGGTCTTCGCCGCCCGGGCTTTGGCTGCCGGCGCTTTTTGGGCCTGGGCGCCGGGCATCCAGAAGGGCAAGCAGGCGGTGGCCAACAGCAGGGCCTGGAGTCGAATAGTGGTTAATCCCATGGGGAGTGCTAGAACGAGGGTAAATAAATAGCGTAATAGTAGCACTTATTTTAGGAATGGGTGACGGGAGTTGACCGACGACTGGGCTCGGCCAGCCCCGTGTCACGTCGGCCGCTTCTGCCTGTATTTTTGCGGCGTGAAGGATCCGTTACACTTGGGCTTCGTGGTATTGCTGCTCGGCGCGGGCATGGCGTACAGCGCGCAAACCGCCAAGCTCACGCGGGCCGGGGTGTGGACCGGGGGCGCGGTAGGCCTGTTCTTGTTTTTGGGCTGTGGCTGGTTGGGAGTTGGCTTAATAACCCTCTTCTTCGTTCTGGGCTCGGGGGCCACGTCCTGGAAACGGGCGGAAAAGCGGCAGCTGGGGCTGGTAGACCAGGACCACGGCCCGCGCACGGCCGGGCAGGTGCTGGCTAACGCGGGCGTCGCGGGCCTGCTCGGGACGCTGGCTTGGCTAATTCCCGCGGTGGCGCCGCTGGCCCCGCTGCTGGTAGCCGGCAGCTTTGCCGCGGCTACGGCCGACACGCTGTCTTCGGAGCTGGGCAATGTGTACGGCCGCCGCTACTACCACGTGCTCACGGGCCGGCCCGACCGCCGGGGCGAGAACGGGGTCGTGAGCCTGGAGGGAACCTTGCTGGGGCTGGCGGGCAGTGCGCTGGTGGCGGCGGTGTACTGCCTGGCTAGTGGCTGGGGGCCGGCATTTGGGTGGCTGCTGGTGGCGGGCACGGCCGGCAACCTGGCCGACTCCGTGCTCGGGGCCACGCTCGAGCGCCGAGGGTACGTGGGTAATAACGCGGTTAACGCCGTGAACACGCTGGTGGGTGCGCTGACTGCTGGGGGGCTGGCGGCGCTGAGTTAGGGACGAGGTTTCCTGGTATCACTACCGCGCCAGGCTAGCTAGAAAGCTGGTGCGGTGGGGGTAATGCTATACAGTTTTTCCCCTGTATCCTCCCGGCAATGCCCGCGCTCAGAGTTTGGGCCGGGCTGGCGGGAGTTGCCGAAGGCAAGGGTGGAGAAGGGCAACTGAGTTTGTTGGCGCCGGATAACCGCGAGCGGGCCGCGCGGCTTACGCAGCAACTCGACGCGCTGAAGCAACGCTTGGGCAATGGCAGCGTGCAGGTGGCCACGGCGCTGGGTGAAGATTTCGTCCGGTAAAACGACCACGCCCTGGCACGGGCAGCAGCAGCGGCGCACCCCGGCGCATACTACCTGTTAGGAAGAGTTGTGGGAGATGGGGTAGAGAGCTGAAACCTGGGCAGGCATAACCAAACTGTGAACTCTTTCAGATCGCTAGTGCTGGAGAAGCTGCGCAGCTCGGCGGGTGTGTTGGTCATTAATAATGGGAGCAGTTGGAAGCTGCACTTATCTAAAGTTGCAAATTCTATGAATCAGTGGTAGTACTGATGTGCTGGAGGGCAATGGCTTAGACATTTGTCGACACGCAAAGCTTCTGTTCCCATGGCTTCGATATATTCCAGGCATTCTTTTACAGTCTCTCAGTTGGTACGTGTACTGCTATGCTACTTTCGCCGCCTTGTACTTATGTATGGCCTAGTGCTGAGCCTACCAGCCATCGCTCAGTCGGGGTTTGACGACCCAGAGGATTCACGGCCATACAATTTTAGCTTTACACATATCACGAGGCTCAAACCATGTGATACAATGGGTAAATTCAAAAATGAGCCTTATGTAGAATCTCCGGATGGGGGCCGTGTTTTTACTATTGCCTATGATAGCCCCAGCGCTGATTCTGTTGTCATATACATGTGGGATTTTGATGCAACCAGTCAAAGCACGGAAGCAGCCCTTTACAATGACAAATACTTTCTAATGTCGCGTAATGATGTTGCTAACAATGCCAGGCGCCGGTACAGTACAGCTTTAGCATTTACAGCTGGCTCAACCCTTGTCCCTGTTAAAGTCCGATTCCGACCATTCGATTTTTCAAAAGATATAACGTTAGGTCCCGCTATTGGGTGGAAAGGGCGTATGGGACATCATTCCAAAAACTACTTTGACCTTCTTTTTGGATTTGGTATTACTTCGGTTAGCCTTACTAGCGCAAGCACCAACGGAGTAATCAATGATGATTCCGACCGACCAGCGTTAACTCCATCGCTAGGGGTAGTATTTGAGATGGACATTACGCAGTTTGGTTTTTTCGTGGGCCAAGATTATGTATCAAACCGAAACCTTAATAACTGGCAATATCATGGAGACATTTGGTTTTCTGCAGGTCTAGGCTTTACCATTCTTTCTCGTTCAGCTAAGTTGGAGCCAGAAAAGCAAAAACAGCAATAATGTGTCCGCCCTGGCGTCTCAACAGAGGCGGGGGCTCTTCATTTGAGACACAAGCCTTCTCAAGCTTCCCAGCGGGAACGAAATGATCTTCCCTGGTGAAGCCTCCGATAAGCATTATTGAGTCTTTAGCCTCCTGCTGTATGAGGTAGTAGGCTGGAGACGTGCCACCCTGGTCCAAGTACGTGAAGAATATTCAGTGCCTGCACTGATACAGTATCACGTCCGAAAAGCTAGTTTTAGCGCAAACTACACAGACCTATATGATGATCTATTTTACTGCTTTTCGTTCCGCGTTTGGTAAGCTGACCATTGCAGGGCTCATGCTGCTGGTCAGTATCTTGCTAACCAACTGTGGCCGGGCCGTCGTTTTTGGTACACTCGCGCAGAAGCCAGTTAACTCGGGGCCCATGCAGTTGTATATCGATCGCGACGGCAGCCTTTACCCGTCAAATGGCCCAGGCATCACCGATGCGGTTCTCGGAGCCAAAGGAACCGGCCAAGGGTATTTGCTGCGGTACTATAAAAACCATCCGTCAGATTTGACAAACCTGTATGACGTGCATGGCATTACGCCGCCGACCGACATGCTGGAAGCCTGGCCCGCGTTGCAGTTCAAGCTGCGGCAGGAGGCAGCCTCCAAGATCAACAAGCAGTTGGACCAGCTGGGCGCTAAGTCAACGCTGGTGGTGCTGATTCATGGCTTTAATAACACACCCGAAGAAGCCAAAGATTCCTTTACGGAAGTAGAGAAGCAGCTACGCGTGAACGGATTGCCTAACGGGCCCTATCAGGTGCTAGAAGTGTACTGGGATGGAAGAAGCGGGGCTGTTCCATTTTTCTTCCTCTACGCGCAACCCAATGCCCAATTGGTTGGTTTGGCCTTACGAGGGGTAGTTAATCAGATTTCACACGCTCACCCCATCCGGATTCTTACGCATAGCCTTGGCACCCTGGTCGGTTGCAACACGCTGTGGAACGTTACCTCAACCATGGGAGGCCAGGTGGCGTCAGTGAAGGACAGTAATTTAAAATTCTGGCAGGACCTCACCACTATAGACGCGGCGGGCAATGATGTAGCGCGCTTTTATTATCAACAAGCCTGCAAAGACGCGGTAAATTATAGCACGCCTACTCACCCCGACATCCGTATCGGGAGCGTTGCGGCGGCTGTGCCGGGCCAAACATATGACGACTACCTGGACCGTACCCCAGCTAGAGCGGATAACGACGGGCAGTATCGTCGAGTGGTCATTGGCTATAATCCTACCGATAAGGTACTCAATAAGTTCTGGATTTTTGCTCCCTTGCATCGTCGTCTGGGCATTACTACTTTGGGCCGAAGAAATTACGACTACCATCATTATGTGGCACCCATGCTCAGTACAAAAAGTACGGGTGGCCAGAGTTTTCAGGCCCGGTTCTATCGTTGCAAGAAGAAAGGAATGTTCAACCATAGCTTTAATGGTTACGCCAAGTCCACGGAAATGCCTTATTTTCTAAACCTATTGCTAAGCGATAATCCCCCTGCTGCCCCACCTGCATGCCCGTAAAGCATTGAAGCGGATATAAGCGTAGCCTGAGGTGGTCTAGGCAAGGTGGACAGAAGAAGGACGTATATTTCTTCTGTTATGACCGCAAAAAAGAGCGGGTCGTCGCCCGACCAACGACGCAAATACGACGAAGTGTTTAAGGCCGAGGCCTTGCGCTTAGCCAGCGAAAGCCGCAGCACGCAGGCCGCGGCCCGTGAGTTGGGCATGCATCAGCCCCAAGTTGCTCTACTGCTGGTAGCAGCCCAGGTGGTGGCCGAGGTGGGCAGCGTGGAAGTGGCCCGCGACCCGGAGGTGCGCGCCTTGCGGGCCCGCCTCAAGCGGGCGGAGCAGGAGCTCGACATTTTAAAAAAGCCTTGGCCATCTTCGCCCAGCCGACCCCGTGAGCACCTACCAGCACATTGCCCAACGAGCCAGCAAGACACCGGTACGCCAGCTCTGCCAGGTGCTGCAGGTCGCGCCCAGCGCGTACTACGCTTGGCAGCGGCAGCAGGGCCGACCGGCTCCTAAACCTGCCTGGCAAGTCGCCGTGCGCCAAGCGTTTGCCTACCACATTCAGCGCTACGGCACGCGCCGGCTGCGCGCCGAAGTGCAGGCCCAGGGCCACGCCGTGGGGCGCTGGCGCATCCGCCGCGTGCTCATAGCGCACGGCCTGCGCGCCCAGCAGCCTCGTTCGTTCGTGCCGCGCACGACCGACTCCGACCCGGCCGTGCGGGCCGCGCCGAACCGCTTGCTGGGCCAGCCGGCCCCTGCGGCCCCCAACCGGGTCTGGGTGGGCGACATCACCTACCTGCCCTACCGGGTACGACCCCGCCAGGGCGGGGGCTGGCTTTACCTGGCCGCGTGGCTCGACCGCTGCTCGCGCAAAATCGTGGGCTGGGACGTACGCGACACCATGCCCGAAGACCTCGTGAGCGAGGCGCTACGGCGCGCCTTGGCCGTGCGCCGGCCCCCGGCCGGGCTCGTCGTGCATTCCGACCAGGGCAGTCAATACACGGCCACCCGCTTCAAAGACTTGGTGGCCAAACACGGCGCGCAGCAAAGCATGAGCCGGCGGGGCACCTGCTACGACAACGCCCTACCGGGTACGACCCACGCCGAATCGTTTTGGAGCCGCTTCAAAGCCGAATTGCTCGACGGTGGAAGCTTTCCCGGCCTGGCCGAAGCCCGGCTCGAAATCAGCCACCACGTCGCTTATTACAACGCGGAACGGCGTCATTCTGCGCTCGGCTACCACTCACCTAACCACTTCGAAACCCAATTCAAAACCACGTCCTAATTCTGTCCGGCTTAGCTAGACCACCTCAAGGTAGCATATACCGGGTGTACCAAAGCTTTGAAAAGTTGGGTAGATACCAATAGTTACCCCTTGCATTTTAGGTGGCTAAATCCCTATTCACTAGCTTCGCTGGCTGTTAATGCCCGTTCTACCCTAGGTTCATGAAAAAACACCACGAAGTGGTAGCCGCTATTATTCAGCGCGGCGAAGAGATACTTTGCCTTCAGCGAGGCGCCAGTAAGTACGAGTACATCGCGTACAAGTGGGAGTTTCCGGGCGGCAAGGTGGAGTCAGGCGAGACCCAGGCCCAAGCCCTAATTCGGGAAATCAAGGAGGAACTAGCAATCGACATTCAAGTGGACGGTCACTTGCTCACTGTCGAACACGAGTACCCGGATTTCATCATTACCATGCACGGCCTGCGATGCACCGCGCTGAACGAGGAGTTGGTCCTGCACGAGCACACCGGTTTTAAGTGGCTTCGAACTGAGCAACTGCAAACCCTAGACTGGGCAGCAGCCGATGTGCCCCTGGTTGAGAAGCTGCGCGGATGAACCAGGACCTGCTAGCAGCGGGCTTGCACCGCGGCTTTCTCGAGGCAACTACCCCCGCCGAGGACCAATTCGTGCCCCAGCTTGTGCGCAACGACAAGGCGCAGGGCAAGACCGTGCTCAGCGTGGTGCACCGCCAGTTACAGGCCTGCTCTGAGTTCTGGTTTTCGGTGGCCTTCGCCACCAAGAGCGGCATTGCCGCCCTGCTTCATGTGCTGCAGGAGCTCGAGCGCCGGCAGGTCCGCGGGCGGGTGCTGGTCTCGCAGTACCAGAACTTCACCCAACCCGAAGCGCTGCGGGCCCTGCGGCAATTTGCCAACATTGAGTTGCGAATGGCCACCACGGGCAACTTCCACGCCAAGGGGTATCTATTCAATCAAGGTGAGGGCTACAACCTGCTTATTGGCAGCAGCAACTTGACGGCGGGAGCGCTGCGGGTAAACAAAGAGTGGAATCTGCTCGTGGCTGGCTTGAACGCGGGCGAGCTCATCGGCGACGTGCGTACCACGTTCGCTCAGGAGTTTGCCGCCGGGATAGCCGTGGACGAGGCGTTTATTCTCGCCTACGAGGAAGTGTACCAAGCACAAGCTCGACTATTAAGCCGGGCCAAGAATTTGGTGGAGTTACACGCCGTAATCTCCCCCAACGCCATGCAAGTGGAGGCATTAAGGAATATTGCCCAGTTGCGCGCGGCGGGCGAGCGCAAGGCCCTGCTGATTTCCGCAACCGGCACGGGCAAAACCTACCTGTCGGCCTTCGATGCCCGGCAGGTCATGCCCCGGCACCTCTTGTTTGTGGTTCACCGCGCCACCATTGCCAAAGCGGCCCTGCGCACCTTTCAGCGCGTGTTTGGGAACAGCAGAACGATGGGGTTGTATTCAGGGGAAAGCAAAGACCTGTCCGCCGATTTCCTGTTTTGCACGGTCCAAACCTTATCGCAGGACCACCACCTGGCGCTGTTCGCAGCAACCTACTTCGATTACATCGTTGTCGACGAAACCCATCGTTCGGGAGCGGCGGGGTATAAGCGGCTGCTCGCCCACTTCAGCCCAGCGTTTCTGCTTGGCATGACGGCCACGCCGGAACGCACGGATGGCTACGACATCTTCCAGCAGTTTGACCACAACATCGCCTACGAGATTCGGTTGCAGCGGGCCCTGGAAGAGGATATGCTCTGCCCGTTCCAGTACTTTGGCGTCACCGACGTAACGGTCGCCGGGGCCGTGGTGGAGGAAGAAGCAGGGTTTAATCTATTGCTAGCGGAGGAACGCGTGGCGCATATCCTGGACCGGGCCGCGTTTTATGGTTGTGACTCCGGTGAAGTCAGAGGCCTCGTATTTTGCCGTTCAGTAGAAGAAAGCCAAGCGTTATCGAGGGCATTCAACCAGACTGGATTGCGCACGCTGGCGCTGCATGGCGGGAGTGGCGAGGAGACCCGCACCCAGGCCATCGCCCAGCTGGAAAGCGATGACCCGGCGACTCGCCTGCACTACCTGTTCACAGTCGACATCTTCAATGAGGGCATTGACATCCCCCGTCTAAACCAGGTAATGTTGCTGCGGCCTACGCAGTCGGCCATCGTGTTTGTCCAGCAGCTCGGGCGGGGCCTGCGCAAGGCGGCCGGTAAGGAGTACCTAACCGTTATTGATTTCATTGGTAACTACGCCTCGAGCTACCTCATCCCCATTGCCTTGTTTGGTGACACGTCCTACAACAAGGACGCCCTGCGCAAGCTGTTGGCCGCGGGCAGCAGCTTGTTGCCGGGGGCGTCGACAATCAACTTTGACCGCATTGCCCAGGAGCGCATCTACGCGGCCCTTGACGCGGCCAAGCTAAACGGCCGGCGCGAGCTCGTGCAGGACTACAAGCTGCTCCGGTTTAAGCTGGGTCGGATGCCTTGGATGATGGATTTCGTAACGCACGGCGGTCGCGACCCCTTTCAGTACGTGGAAGGGTGGGGCAGCTACTATGCCTTTGTTGCCGGGCAGGAGGAAATAGAAGAGTTAAGTGCAGGCGAAGTCGAAATATTAGCGCTCATCTCCCAGCACCTGGCCAACGCCAAGCGGATTGAGGAGGTGGAGATAGTAGGGTTGTTGTTGGAAAAGGGTAGGCTGAGCTTCGCGCAAATCAAGGCCCACCTGCAGGCTACTTATGGTCTGGACTTTTCTAGGTCTACTTATCAGTCGTGCCTGCGCAATATCAACTTTGACTTTGTGGGCACGCCCCGGCCGGTTATCGAGGAAGATGAAGTGCTTGACTTCACGACCACGTTCTCGGATATGCTGGAGAATGAGGTATTCTGTGATTTTTTGCGGGACATCCTGCAATTTGCCCGGGCCCGGTACGCGGAGTTTCGCGCCCAGAGCGTCTATGCCCGCGGCTTCTTCTTATATCAGAAATACTCGCGACGCGACGTTTGCCGCCTCTTAAACTGGGACAAGGACGAGAGCTCCACCGTGTACGGCTACAAGCTCAAGGGTAACGTGCTTCCGTTATTTGTCAACTACCACAAGGAGGTGGACATTGCCTCGAGCACGGCCTACGAGGACGGGTTTGTATCGCCGCATATTTTCGACTGGATGTCCAAGTCGCGGCGGAAGCTGACGAGTCCCGAGATTGTGGCCCTGCGGGAGCAGCCTGAGTTATTCATTCCCTTGTTTGTGAAAAAGCACAACGGAGAGGGCGGGGACTTTTACTTTATGGGCGAGGTGCGGCCGGAGGAATTCATCGAAACTATCCTCCATGGGTTGCCGGTAGTGAAGGTGCGATTTGCGATGGACACGCCGGTGGAGGAGGGGATGTATGGGTATTTGACGGGGGCGTAGGAAGACGAATTAATCCCGTTCGCGATTACCTATCTCATTGTATTCATTGTGGTAGCAAGCAAAGCAAGGAGCGAAACGCGCGTGGTAATCTTAATTATGATGGCTTTGCTGGCCCTGGTGATCTTTCCCACATTTTTAGTCCGTTAGCAGGGTATAGAGGTACCCCGTAACGGCGACCGTAAATGACCTCATTTAGCCCTCGGCCGGCTGCGGGCGTGCCGGGCCAGTGCCCGGCGCACCTCGGCGGCCTTGGGCAGCCCGTCGAGGTAGGGACGCGGCGTCAGGTCCTCCCGGTACCGGGGCCGGCCGGCCTTGTCCACCCCCGCATCCTGCCAGACATGGGTTTCGTATTGGTTCGCGCGCCCGGTCATCCGTTCGCCTTCGATCACGAACGTTTCGCGCAGGCTGCATTCGGCCAGTGCCAGCAGGTCGGGGCGGCCGTCGCCGGTGGCGTCCGCGAAGAAAAAGGCAGCCAAGTCGGTCAGGTCGCCCATCGTTTCGATGGGCAGGATTTGCACCGCGTAGGTATCGGGCTGGTAGGGGTCGAGCAGGTACAGGTCCGTGCCACCTTGGTTATTTTCCCCGCCCCGCTGGCTGAAGAACAATTGTTTGCCAAAGGCGCTCGGCCGCCACGCGTAGGCCAGCAGGTTGTCGGTGTAGGACAAGGGCAGCACCCGCCGCACAAAGGTGCTGTCGGCTTCGCCGGGAAGGCGCCGGGCGGTTTGCCGCCAGCGCGTTTCGGCCTCCCGGCGCTGGGCGGGGGTGACCACCCCGGGCGCCTCAATTGCGAGTACGTACGGCACGCGCTGGTACTTACCCGCCCGCTGCACCGGGCAAAAGAGGGGCAGGGCGCGTACGGATGCCAGCACCGCGGCGTCCACGGTGGGATTCAGGCCCTGCACGATTTCCTCCTTGTCCACTTCGCCCAGCGTACCCACCACAAACCGCACGACCACCCGGCTCGTGGGCGCCGGCACGGGTGTGCCCCAGGGGATGACAATGCCTTGCTGCACGGCCGCCCGCACGGCCTGCTCGCCGCCGCCTTCGAGCAGTTCGGGCAGGGGTGAGGTAGTAGGAGCGGGGAGGGCTGGCCCTGCGGGGGCTTCCGCCGGGGCTTGCCCCTGCGAGCAATTCGACATAAGGACCGAGGCTAGGAGCAACGAGCCGCGCAAAAGGGAATGAAGGGGCATAAGGGGGGCAACTTACGGGGAAAGTGTGCCAACTGCGAGATCCACTTGGTAAAAAAGGCAGTGACGCCGTCCCTTTATTTACTTTGTTATTCAAAGTACTTTACAATACCTTTGCTTTCTCGGCTGGCAGGTGTTTCATCTGCTTCTTAATCACTCAACAATTTCCGCGTGCACGACTCACTTTCTTGGGGCTTATTGACCGCCGTGCTGGCAGTCACGGCGTTGTTTAGCCTCCCCGCAATAAAATGCGCCCGGAAGATGCTGCAATCCGAAAGCCGAGCCGAACCCTTGCCGGTGCAAGGCTTCGAAAAGTTCGCCTTGCTGGTTTCTCCCGTGCTCGGCTGGCTGTCTTTGACCTTATTCACGGAAGAGGCCGAGCTGCTGGACTGGCGCCATGCCTTCTCGGTCTTCGCGTTTTTAGCGGCCAGCATCGGCCTGTATTTTGTTTCGCGCACGAAAAAGGAGCGCGTTGCCCCGCTTGTCCTCGTGCTCATTCCACCGGCCCTGGCGGCGGGGGGGCTGCTGTGCGTGGCGCAGTTCGTGCACTACCTCCCCATTGCGGGCATCGGGGCCGTGCTGCTGCTCTCGCCGCTGTTTTTCTTTGCCCTGTTCGTCTTGCCCGCCTTTGCCCTGGGCCCCGCCACCGTTTTGTTGGCCACCCAACTCTACATCCAAACCACGTACAACCTGCGGCAAGCAGCAGAAGGTACCTCTCTCCACCCGGTGCTCAACCGCCTGCACCGCTTTTATTTCGGGCATACCAACGGGGCGGCCCACCTGCTTGCGTTCCCATTTTTTGTGACCGTTGGCCAAGCCGTGCTGCTCTTGGCCGGTCAGCAACCGGACAGCTTGCTGCAGTCCTTTCTGCAAAGCAAGGATGGCTTGTTTTCGCAGGGCCTGTGCGAGCAGTGCGTGTCCACGCCGAACACCGAATACATCTGCACTATCGCCGGGTTTGGCAGCCACGGCTTGGTCAAGCCTTTGCGGTGGGGCCACCGGCACGGGCACCTAATCCGCGTCACGCGGCAGTTGCAGGTGTGCAATGCATTTGAGGAGCTGTTAAGCGAGCGGCTGCCGCGGCTCCAGCGCGTGCTGCGCCGCGGCTACGACGGCTTGCAAATTCCGGTCGAGAAGTGGAAGCACGTGCGGGCGGTGGCCAACGGGCTGTACCTATTGATAAAGCCGATGGAATGGGGCTTTTTGTTGGCTCTCTACTGCTTTGACCGGCAGCCGGAAAGCCGCATTGCCCGCCAGTACCTGCCGGCGGGATTTCAAGAACTCGTTAAGTAGGCAGGCGACAAAACAGCTCTCGGGTTGCGCAACGCCTGCTGCTCGCGCTTGGTTTTGACACACGCCATCGTGCAGCGCAAAGAAGCAATTGGATGGGTAAACAGGTAGCGTAGTAATTGCAGCGACTCGCCACAAAAGGAAGGGCACTAATGCTCGCCTGGTAACGCAAGAAGCCCCAGCATGGCTGGGGCTTCCGAGACGTACTACTTCGGGAAGTTCCTTTTTTGAAAGAGGAACTGCTGCCAGCGCTATTCTTTGACGACGCGGCGGGTGTCCAACCCCCCTGCGGTTTTAGCCTGCAGAATATAGACTCCTGCCGGCAAACGAGTCAGGTTTACGGCCTGGGTCGTGGTGCCCGCGGCAGCAGGCACCGTGGCGGTGTACACCATTTGCCCCAGCGTGTTGAGCACGGTCAGCGCCACGGGCTGGCGGTAGCCCGTCAGCTCGACCCGCAGATGGCCGTCCGGCGTCGGGTTGGGATACACGCTCAGGCTAGTGCCGGCCAGCGGCTTGACGCTGGACGTTACCGTGATCGGGGCCGAGGCCGAAGAGGCGCAGCCCGCGGCATTGGTGGTGACCACCGTATAGGCGCCGAGTTGCGTCGTCGTCCCGGTTAGCACATACGTCTGCGCCGTAGCGCCCACAATGGCCACCCCGTTCTGATAGAATTGGTTGCCCGTGGTGGCGCTGGAAGTAAGCGTGGTGGTCGTGCCATTGTACTGGGCACTCAGCGTCGGCGTAACCGGCCGGGGGTTCACCACCACGGTGATCGCGGTAGACGTGGCGGAACAGCCACCCGCGCTCACCTGGCGGCGGAAGTAGGTGGTGGCCGAGGGCGAGCCGGGCGCGTAGTCGGAGCTGGTGGCACCGGCAATGGCCGTCCAGGTGGCGTTGTCTGCCGAAGCTTCCCACTGGTAGGCATACGGGCCCGCACCGCCGGTGGCGGGTGTAGTGCTGGTGAGCGGTGCGGCGGGACTACCCGCGCACACGGTTTGATCAGCGGCAATGGTACCGGCCGCCAAGGCGGGCGTCACGGTAATGGAGACGACATTGGAAAAGACCGGGCCACAGGCGGTGCCCGAGCTGGCCTGCCGGCGGAAATAGGCGGTCGCCGTCAGCGAGCTCGGCGCATACGTCGCGCCGTTGGCCCCGGCGATGGCCGTCCAGGCATTATTGTCCGGCGAGGATTCCCACTGGTAACTGATATTGGCCGAGCCGCCGGCCTCGCTGGTGCTGGTGAGCGGGGCCGGCGCAGTGCCTGCGCAGATGGTTTGGTTGGCCGCGATGGCGCCGGCCGTCAGCACTGGCAACACCGTCACGGCAACGGACGGCGAGTACTCCGGCCCGCAGGGTCCCGAAGTAGCCCGGCGCCGGAAGTAAGAGGTGATCGTGAGCGCGCCGGGCGAAAAAGCTTCTCCCGTAGCGCCGACGATGGCCGTCCACGTGCTGTTATCGGGTGAAAATTCCCATTGATACGCAAACGCACCGGTGCCGCCCGTGGCCGCGGCCGTGCTCGTGAGCGGTGCGGCGGGACTTCCAACACATACTGTTTGGTTAGCCCCAATGGTGCCCGCCGTTAGGGCTGGGGCCACGGTAATGGCGACGACATTGGAAAAGACTGGTTGGCAGGCAGTACCCGAGCTCGCTCGACGCCGTAAATAGGTGGTCGCATTCAACTGGCCCGGCGCATAAGTTGGTCCGGTGGCTCCACCGATGGCCGTCCAGGTGCTGTTATCAGATGAAGTTTCCCACTGGTAGTCGATGCTGCCCGTGCCGCCCGTGGCTGGAGTTTCGCTGGTGAGGGGAGAAGCAGCTATGCCAGCGCAAAGAGTTTGGTTTGCGGCAATGCTGCCGGGGGTCAGCGCGGGCACCACGGTTATTGTTACGGTATTAGAAGGCGGACCGGGGCAGGTGCCGAAGAGTACCTGGCGGCGGAAGTACGTGGTGGCCGTTAGCTGGCCGGGGGTGTAGTCGGCTCCGGTAGCACCGGGGATGGCAACCCAGTTGTTGTTATCTGCTGAAGATTCCCACTGATAGGCAAATGTGCCCGTTCCACCTGTAGCTGGTACTGTACTCGTGAGCGGCGCAGCGATACTTCCGGCGCACACAGTTTGGTCAGCAGCAATGGTGCCGGCCGTTACGGCCGGGAGGACGGTGATGGCTGCCGAGGCAGTGATGGTGGGTGTGCAATAAGGGCCCGACAGGTCCGGCAGCAGCGGCTGAACGCGCCGGCGGAAATAGGTTGTGCCGGCCGGCAGGTTCGCCGCGGGCTGGTAGGTTGGCCCAGTGGCGGCTCCGGGGGCGTTGGTCCACGTAGCGTTATCCATCGACGTTTCCCACTGGTACACGAGCGGCAGACCGCCATCGCTCGAAGCGTCAGCGGCACTGGTGAGAAGGGCCGGCGCTTGGCCGGCGCACAGCGTCTGCGGGCCGGCAATGCTACCCGGAATCGGTGAATTCGGCACCAGAATACCGCCCGAGCTTTCACGGCAAAAACAGTCGGCCGTGACGCGCAGCGTCACGGTGTAGTTACCGGGCGTCGCATAAATATGAACTGGATTCTCTTGGGTGGAGGTAGTGCCATCGCCGAACGTCCAGAGATACTGCTTATTATCAAAGTCGATGGGCGGGGCCCGGAATGTGATTTGCCGGCACCCGGTAATCTGCGCGCTAGGTCCCACGCGCAGCAGCGAGCTTTGGTTGAAGTTGACCAGGCCCAGGCCACTCAGGCCGCCACGCAGCTGCAGGCTGTCCTCGGCATAGCCGACCTTGGCCCCCAGCGAGTCCGGGTAGGAAATAAAGCCCAGCGCGGGCTGATTGTCGCGGGCCACGTAAATCTTGCCATCGGGCGCGGCCTGCATGGAGCCCAGGTCAGCGGCTGTCTTAAGCGGGATGACTTCCCTGTTTACCGGGCCGGTGCCGCTGATGTCGAATTGCAACAGCTTGGGCGCGTTGCGCACCGTGGCGTAGAGGTAGCTACCGGGCGAAAAACTCACCCCGTAGTATTTGCCTTCGCCGCTGTCCACCACGAACGGAACTTGTGGATTGACGGATACATTACCCGTGCCGGTATCGAACCCAAACAGCTCGACGGTGCTGCTGCTGTCGCCCACCGCTTCGCTGTAGCGGGCCAGGGCCAGCCGTTGGCCGTCGGGGGTTACCTTCATCTGGCCTTTGTAGCCCAGGGCCGCCACGCTCGGCGCGTGCAGGCTGCCGACGGTTGAGATAATGGGCACGTCAATGACGACCGGACCTACATAGCCGGCTGATAGCCGCACGCGGTAGGCCAGAAAGGCATCGCCCCGGTTGTCGTTGCCGGTTTTGGCATCGCCCCAGCCGTGCGCGATAACCCAGGTATCGCAGCTGTTTTTGTGGAAGACGGCCGTTAGCTTCTCCGCCGTGCCGCGGGCCAGGGGCGTGTTTTTGGTGGCGGCGATGACGGTGCCCAGCCCTCCGCCCGCGGGAATCTCTATTTCCGAGTAGCTCAGGCCCACGGTGCTATTCAGGGTGAAAAGCAGGTAGCGCGTCGGTTGGCCCGGCAGCGGTAGGCCCGGCAACTTGATGGGCAGGGGGCCGTCGGTGGTGAAGCGGCTGCCCGCCAGCCCCGTGCCGTTGGTCATCACGGTGCCGTCGCCGTTCCACACGGTTTCGCCGTTGCTGTAAAAGAGAATGTTGCCGTCCTTATCCGACATCACCCCCGAGCCGGCGGGAGCGTCCATCGCCCCGTTCGTGAGCACCTTGGGCAGGGAGTCATTAGAGGCCTGGTTGAAGTCCAGCCCCGCCTTGAAACCAAAGTACCAGGTGTTGGCAAACTTCTCATCGGCCGCGCACTCCGGGGGAGCCGTACCTTGCGCGAAGGCTGTGGTGGCCGCCCCGCTCAGCAGGGCCAGCAAGAGCAGCAGCGCCTGGCAGCGTCGGAATAGGCGCGTCCAGGAAAGAGTAGGTAGATGATTTAACATGAACTGAAGAAAGTGTAGTATATGAAGATTTATGTATTAAAAATTTTACGATTTTAATATTTTAGGTTAAAGGTACCGGGCTCGGTACGCCGTGGGCAAGTCCAAAAAAATCTTTTTTAGCCAGTAAGGTGGATGCGGCACCCTTTGGGCATTGGAGCAGGGGGCAGCCCTAGGCCGCGGGGCAAGCCTATCTAGGCTGGGCTAGCAATCAAATTGCTTTCAGCCAAGCCTGTTGCGTTGCCTGCTTATCGGAAGTAGTAAGCAGCAGCCGGTTGGGGCCCACAAACTGTACCGCGTCGGGGTCCTCCTCGGGCCCTAAGTCCAGCCAGCGCAGCCCGGACACAGGAGTGGCATCGCGCAGGTCTATTCTCAGGAATTCGCTCGGTGGTATCGTAGCGTGCGGGGAATCAAGGGGACCGGGTAGGGCGGCTGTCTCAACGGCCCGCAAGTCGATGCAGGCTAAGGCCTGCGGGCAGGCGATTACGAGCGTGTGGTCGTGCAGCGCGATATCAAAAGGGAGCGATCGGAACTCCGTACCCGAAGCAAGCGTCCAGGGCGTCCACGACTCCTCGGCGGCCTCTTCGTAAGCTACTTCCAAGCAGGGGGAGTACTCCCCGCGGCGCAGCACCGAAACGTAGGTCCCGGTGCCGCCCATGCCCGTGCTGGTAGAGTACAAGGCCACATAATCAGGGCTTACTTGGCCCTTGTGAATGTGTTCGTTTACCCGCGCGAACGGCAGTTCGATAACGCGCGGGGAATGGGGCAGGGCGTTCCCTGCCGCTAAGCGGTAAACGAACAGGTATTTGGGGAATAAAATGTTGTCAACCAGGATGAGTTCGTCGCCCTCGACCAGCACGTCGTCGATGGCTTTGCCGGCGGCCGGCGGGATGGGCAACTCCAGCGGCTCCCAGGTTGGCTGCTCGACCCGCAAGTCGAAGCGACCGGCGGCGGGCCTGACTTCTACTGCTGGCCGTCCACGTTCGTCAAAGTCTCCGCCGACGTATAGAAAAGGACCGTGCAGCGCTAGTCCACGGGTGACCAGGTGCGGGGGCAGCGCCAGGTCGGGTAGGCGAGTAGGAACGCCTTCTTCATTGAGTATGGCGCGGCTCACGCGTGAGTGGTTTGCCCGCTTTGTTGGCAAGGATACCGCGTAGCCGTTGCTGACGGCCGTCAGGGCGCCAAAGGGCATTCCCAAAGGTGCCAAGCGTTTCAAGGCCCCATCCTCGAGGCAAGCTAACTGAGCGGTATTACGACCGTCCGCGGTCGGTACAATGAAGTAGTCCAAAGGGGCCAGATTTATGGATTTACGACGGACAATACTTAAGCAATTATTGCAGACGCTTTTTGGTGGGGCAGGTCTGTTTACTTCATCTTATTCGCTCTTGGGCGTCCACATGAGATTTGTCAAACTGAACTTTTTTGGTCAGAAGCCCAATCGTGGATTGTTAGCTTAAGTGACCACTTTTCGGGAATTGCTCAGGTAGACTTTTGCCCCAAAGTGTAGAAGCGATAAATCTAAATGCGGGCGGTCGCACTAAACTGGATGGCCTGCGACAGCCAGCCGCCACTGGCCTGGGTCCACTCGTCGTTGTGCGAGCAGTAAGTGAGCATCCTGGCGGCTAGTTCGGCGACTTTGATGCTGTTGATTAGCTGGTAATAGGTGTAATAGTCGGCTTGGTATTTCGCGCCTACCAAGGCGAGTCCGGTGGCCGAGGCGCCTACTCCGAGCACCATGGGGCCGGAGTCGTAGTCGGCGGGCAAATCGTACCCAGGAGGGTATTCCCGGAACAAACTGGCTACCCCGAGATTGTACTTAAAGTCCTGCTTGTGTTTTTTCCACAAGTCGGCAGAAAAAGCCGGAGCATACGCGGCGGCGTATTTGCCAATCCAGGCATTGGCGCACCCCCGGGGCGGGCGTCGGCGGGTCAGCTCCGAAAAGGGAAGGCCCTTGGCAGTGGAGCCGGTAGAGTCGATAAAGTGGATCCACTGTCGCTGCAAGGAAGCCGATCCCGCCGTGGAGCAGAGGGCGTCGCGCAGGAAGAGGCTCTGCAGGGTCACGGCATTATCGGCCACCCACAGTGAGTCGGGCGTGGTGCCGTAGGAAGGAGCATTTCGGGTGGGGGCGGCCTGCAACCGGGCCGCTAAGTGGCGGGAAAGCTGCGCGTGGAGCTGGGTGTAAGGATTGGCTTGGTCGGCCCTGAGCTGCTGTGTGTAACTACCCAGCAGCAGATTCAAATGACTCAGGTACAAGTTGTCATCCCGCCGGCGCCAGGCAACGGTGTCGCGAATGTTTTCGAAGGGGCAGCCTTCCGGGCTGATCAAGGCCAGCAGCGCGTTTTCCGTCAGTTGCCGGGCTTCGTCCCGCTGCGCTGGAAAGCGAACCGAATAGTTAACCAGGCCTTCCCCCAGCAGCGACAAGGCGATGATGGACTGCTCCCCGTTGAGGCGGCTGCTATCGATCCACATCCGGGGAGTCGCCAACACCTGCTTGACCTGCTGGTAGTGGCGCTCCGCCGCCCGCCCCGTCGCGTCTTCCCAACAATAGTACAGCTGCCATACGCAGAAGGCTCCGCAGAAGGTAATGAGCCCGCTCTTGAGCCAACGAAACGGAACCAGCTTCCAAACCAGCAGCGCTGTTAAGATTACCGGCACTAGCAGGGCCAAGGTGGACACAAAAGCGGCCATGCCGGGGGAAGAAACAGCCACGGGAGGAAGGGCTTATGTAATTGTTTGCCGGCTTTGACGGCCCGTCGGGTCCAGTAAAAGCGGGCTACAGGCTGAACCGTTTGAGGCTGTTGCTGTCGACGTATCCGTAATAGCCGCCCGCGTACACGAGGTAGTAGCGGTGGTTTTCGTCCAGCAGCCGGCTCAAGACAAACACGCGGTCTCCGGAGTCTAGTCGGCGATAGGTCGTGCTAGGGGTATCCACATTCGTAATTAATTCACTCGCAGAGCCGATTACTTCGGCTAGGAAGATAAAGTCCTACGCTGGGGGCTCCGCCGCGTGGGTGCCGGTGACGAGCTACTTGTAGTGCTGGACTTGGGAATCCATTAACACTTCCTCACTGGCCAGCGAAGATTCAGCCAGATCCAGGGTTGGCTGGACTTCCGATACGGTTTCTTCTTCTGTTTCGGTTTCTTCCTCGGCGGTGGATTCCGGAGGCGCCGGCATGAACCCTTGTGGCAGTTTTTTGGCTACGTGCACGCTGTATACTGGGAGGGAAGTGTCGGAATCCGTGGACAAACGCGTTTCCACCTGGTAGTTCGATCCCAGGTAAACCGTCGTGATGTAACCATCCTTGGCCACGGCGGATACTTTTACCATTTTGTAAGCCAGTATTTTTGCGCGAATGGCTTCGTAGTAGACCTTGGATGACGTCTGATAGGAAACCTGACTGTAGTAGCCTTCGGCCGCTAGTAACTTAACAAACGACTTGGCCCGCCCACTGTACAATTGCTTGGTATGGGCCCAGGTGCTGGTGCCGTACTGGCTTTGGGATTCTTCGGCGGCATCGTGGAACACCCAGCCCTTAGGCGAGAGGTAGGAGTTGACGGCATCAACGTCCTTGCCGCGCAGGTACAGCAGTTGATCCAAGCTTAGGGCTTGGGCGTGAGCTTGTAGGTTGGGCGCGAGTAGGAACAGTAGAAGGGTGTAGAGTTTACCCATGTAGAAGAAAGCAGGGTTGCGGGTAGAAGTGGATGATTCGAGTAGGGAAAATCCTTGCTGGTTTTCAAAAAGGCGAATATACTACGATGGTACTATGGTTGGCTTTGCCCTCTTCCTAATTCGAAAATGGCCTGAATATCATCCCAGTCGTGGAGGTCACGTTGCTCGGGGGGGGATTGCTCGAATAGGGCCAGTGCTGCTTGCGCATTGGAGAGGCGATCGGCATAAGACATCTGCAAGTGGGCCTGAGCTAAGTATGCGCGCAGGAGCCGGGCGTTGTCGTTCTCGGCTTTATAGCGGAGAATTTCCGCACTGACTGCTTGGCGCCCATCCGAAGCAGCCTTCAGTAGCGATATGGACCGTTGCGCCACTCTCAGTGCAGCACATTTATTGACGTGCCAAATCGAGTTTGATGCCTCGTGGGCGATGCAGCGGTTGAAGTAGTTGAGAGCGTCTTGCAATCGCTCTAGGTCAAGACAACCCAACCCTGCCAGGTTCCACAGCACCGGGTTTGCCACCCCGGCGTCTTTGGCTTCGGCGATCACGGCGAGGCATTCCGCGTAGCGCTTGCTGCGCCAATGAATTCCGGCAAGAATTTCGTACGGCCGGGCCTGGGTGGGGTTTACTAGGCGGGCTTGTTCGGCCAAGTCGTGGGCAGAGGCGTACTGTTGCTGGGAGAAGGCAGCATTGGCTGCGTCTTCCAACTGGTCGTATTGCGACTTTTCGAGTTGCGTTTCTTGGAGCACTTGAGCTTCCACTTCCGGTTGCGACGCTACTTCTTGTTCTTGCCTCACGCTATCCCGCGCGGGGGGCACCGTCGATATCAACGCCGGCAAGTCCGTGACCTTAGTGGAGCGGACTAGTAATGCTTTAAACTCCTGATCAAAGGCGCGGATCACTTCGGGCTGGTCGCACACCAACACGTTTTCCTGGTTGCTGCGGGCCGCCCGCGTCCAATTGTAAGAGCCGGAGAGCACGCGCTGTCCGTCAATCACGCAGAACTTGTGATGCAGCGGGGGATGATGGGGCGAGACGTACAAGGTGCCCCCGGCATCTAAGAGTAGCTGCCAGTCCAGGTTGCCAGCGGCTGGGGCCGGAAAATTGAGCCCATCGGCCCGCACTACGACGGTCACGCGGACGTGGGCTTTCGCCTTTTGCACCAGCGCATGGTACAGCTCCGGGTCCGTAAACCAGGCCACGGCCACGTCGAGGCTGGTGTGCGCGGGGGCTAAGGTGGATTGAATCAAGGCTGCGAGGTCGGTGAAATGCGCGCTGGTTGTCATTAGGTGCGGAGGTTAGAATGCCTAAACATAGGCCCCATTGCAGATGCAGGACGAAATAGAGGCTGCTGCACCTAAACGTTGAACCCCGACCAAGGCAGCAGTAGCTGCGGCTCCGACCAAAACAGAAAGCGCACGACTCCCTCAATGGCGTACCTAGCCTCGAGTTGCGCCATGACTAGTACCGATTCAAAATCGGATTGCGTTTGCTCGTATCCCCGTGGGAGGCCCGACCCGTGCGGTGGCAATACCGTTCGGGGTAATCATCGTTGCCAAACTCGGCCCATTTTCTATAGGCCTCGTAGCTGAAGGGGCGATCCGGGTTAAAGGGGATTTCCGTACCGGTCCGAATGCAGTAACCTTGGTTGGAAGAGCTAGGAGCGGAGAAGCGATCGTTCTGCCGCGAAGCAGTGGAACTCGTGTAAGGCTCCTCTTTTCGAAAAAGGCTCGGATTTAGAGTTGGGCGCGTTGCTTCTACCTCTTGGCGCGTCGGGCGGACCTGCGCGTGGGTTTGGCTAAACTCTACTTCTTTGGGCAAATTGGCCAGAAGGCTTTTGGCATACGGCCGGTTGTGCAGCAATTCGTCCATCACGTCCACTACCACGGTGGGCTCTAGGTAGTCCTTGCCGCCAACTAGTTTAGAAAGCAGCCCGGTTTTCATCTTGAATACGGGACGTTTGGCAAACACCACGTCGTGCGCGTTGGCCACCGTCATGGCTTGCGCGAAGGATTCGTCCTCCAAGCTCTTCTTATTCATGGCCTCCAGCAGTTTCTCCATCAGTGGAGCATTCTCGCTGTAAACCCCAAACTCGATGTTGTTGCGAAAGGAGTAGTCGTAAAGGTTGATGGAAGTAACGACGCCTTTTACCTCGTTGCCGTAGTACTTGGCGTGCAGGGTCGGGGCGTAGATGAGGGTGACGTTCGGAAACTTAGCGAAGTACTCCAGGTCCGCGCGGCTGACGCTGCGGGTGATATTGCCCTCGTTTTTGCCAAAGACCACAATCATTTCTAACTCGGGGTTATGAGCGTGGCGGTCGAGGATGTTGCGGAAGTAGTCATCAAGTTTGATGTAGGGGGAAACCAAGAGCAGCTTCTGCTTGGCCTCAAAGAGGATATCGTAGACGACTTCTTCTAATTCTTTTCCAGTAACAAATTTGGGCATAGAGGTAGGGTAGAGGGAAAGTTATTTCTTTATTCGATTGATGTATCCAGACCATACCCAGCCCTGGAGCGAGTCCGTGGAGACTTGGTACCAAGCGGCTTTTCGCAATCCTAAGCTTTCCACAGGCCCATGGTCGGATACTACTTTCAGATAGGTGTAAACCGGTAAGCTGGCCAAGGCCTTGCTCGTGCTTTGGGGCTTCTCGCGCAAGAAAATTCCTTTCTCGGCGGCTACGTACGCATCTGTTCCCGGCGGTCGGAAGTAGTGCAGTTTCTTGGGGCCAAAAAACAGGTAGAGGGCCAAGCCGAGGTTGATCATCCCCCAAGCGATTTTGTATCGCTTCCATCTTCTGGCCTTTGCGGACAGCGACTCTTTCCGCCGCTGCGGTTTGCGCACGGGCGCCGGGGTGGTTACGGGCGTGGTAACGACGGGTGCTGGTTTGGTGGCCGCGGCCCGTTGTTGCCAAAGCGCTTCTTCCTGAGACTTCAAGCGCTGAGCGGTTAATTCTTGTTCCCGTTGTTTGCGTTGCAATTCCTCCCGCTCCCGACGTAGCCTGGCCTGCTCGCTCGCTACCCGGGCTTGCTGTTGCGCAAAGCTATTTAGCTTGGCATTGTAGGCGCCTCGTTTGGTGTGGTCAAGCAAAACTTCCTGGGCCTCGTTGATTTGCTTGAACATCTCCTCGAAGTAGGCATCGCCCTCATTTTTGTCGGGGTGAAACTTGATGGAGAGCCGCCGGTAGGCTTGTTTTATTTCCGCTTCGGAGGCCGTTGGAGACACCCCCAGTAAATCGTAATAGTTCTTCATTTAGCGAGCGAAAATGCAGAACACGAGGAAGCCCGCTAGCAGGATTAAGCCGGCTACACTTAGCCGGTGCTTGCTAATTTGTTGGCGCCAATACGAGGTGTCCACCTCCTTGGCGCACGGCCCGCAAACCGAGCGCATGCTGTAACTGTAGCGGGAGCTGGTGCTGCGGCTGCCGTAATATTTTGAGTGACCGGTCTGAACTTCACGGCGCTCACTTGCGCCTGCGGCACCACAGTAGTGGCATGCTGCCATTTCTATAATTTGTAAAAATGTTTAGGTAAGTAGCAATTCGCTTAACTGCTAGTACTATTAAAAGAATGATATAAGTGATTATGTCTTTAGGGCATCTAATGTAATTGATTTTTCAACCTCGTAAAAGAAATGTTGAGCTATTTGCCCGCAATAGGGCTTTTCAGCCTTAAAACACTACTGGCGGTACACCTTGCTGTGGTCTTAGCCGAGTCCTCAAGCTTTTAGCCAGGCAACATCTTAGGTGCGCTTGGAACCGAGAAGGGTTAGGGCTAGTTCGGGGGATCTCAGGGCCTTCTCCCAGCACAGTCCCTTTGCCGTGCACTAGCTTCGCTGCCTAGTTACGGTCTGCCTTTATGAAAAAACACCACGAAGTAGTTGCCGCCATTATTCAGCGCGGCGATGAGATTCTGTGCCTCCAGCGGGGGGCTAGTAAATACGACTACATCGGCTATAAGTGGGAATTTCCGGGCGGCAAAGTCGAGGCCGGGGAAACACAGGAGCAGGCGCTGGTCCGGGAAATCAAAGAGGAGCTAGCGCTCGATATTCAGGTGGAGGGACCCCTGCTCACCGTCGAGCACGAGTACCCCGATTTTATCATTACCATGCACGGGCTGCATTGCACGACGCTAAATTCAGAATTAGTGCTGCACGAACACCAGGCGTATAAATGGCTGCGGGCCGAAGAATTGTCTACCCTGGACTGGGCAGCGGCCGATGTGCCCCTGGTGGAGAAGCTACAAGCATGAATGTAGACCTTTTAGCAGCGGGCTTGCACCGCGGCTTTCTCGAGGCGGCTACCCCCGCCGAGGACCAATTCGTGCCCCAACTCGTGCGCAACGACAAGGCGCAGGGCAAGACCGTGCTCAGCGTGGTGCACCGCCAGCTAAATGCCTGCTCTGAGTTTTGGTTTTCGGTAGCCTTCGCCACCAAGAGCGGTATCGCCGCCCTGCTCCACGTGCTGCAGGAGCTCGAGCAACGGCAAGTCCGCGGGCGGGTGCTGGTCTCGCAGTACCAGAACTTCACCCAGCCCGAAGCGCTGCGGGCTCTGCGGCAGTTTGCCAACATCGAGCTGCGGATGGCCACCACGGGTAACTTCCACGCCAAGGGGTATCTATTCAACCAAGGTGACGGCTATAACCTGCTCATTGGCAGCAGCAACTTGACCGCGGGGGCGCTGCGGGTCAACAAAGAGTGGAATTTGCTTGTGGCCGGTTTAAACGCGGGCGAGCTCATTGGCGACGTGCGGGCCACGTTCGCTCAGGAGTTTGCCGCCGGGGTAGCCGTGGACGAGGCCTTTATCCTGGCTTACGAGCAGGTGTACCAAGCGCAGGCCCGATTGCTGAGTAAGGCTAAGAGTTTGGTGGAATTACATGCTGTAATTTCCCCCAACGCCATGCAAGTCGAGGCCTTGGCGGGCATTGCCCAGCTGCGCGCGGCCGGCGAGCGCAAGGGGCTGCTGATTTCCGCAACTGGCACCGGCAAAACGTACCTCTCGGCCTTCGACGCCCGGCAGGTAATGCCCCGGCGCTTGTTGTTTGTGGTGCACCGCGCCACGATTGCCAAAGCGGCCCTGCGCACCTTCCAGCGCGTGTTTGGCAGCAGTAGAACAATGGGGATTTATTCGGGGGAGAGAAAGGAGACTGACGCCGACTTTCTGTTTTGCACGATCCAGACCTTGTCGCAGGACAAGCATCTGGCGTTGTTCCCGCCAACCTACTTCGATTACATCGTCGTTGACGAAACGCATCGTTCCGGGGCGGCCGGGTATAAGCGCTTACTCGCCCATTGCACCCCGGCGTTTCTGCTCGGCATGACGGCCACGCCGGAGCGCACGGACGGCTACGACATCTTCCAGCAGTTTGATCACAACATTGCCTACGAGATTTGCCTGCAGCGGGCCCTGGAAGAAGACATGCTCTGCCCGTTCCAGTACTTTGGCGTCACCGACGTGACCGTGGCCGGCCAGGTAGTAGAGCAGGAAGCGGGGTTTAATCAGCTACTGGCTCAGGAACGGGTAAGCCATATCCTGGACCGGGCCGCGTTTTACGGCTGTGACTCCGGACAAGTGCGAGGACTCGTCTTCTGCCGCTCGGTGGAGGAAAGCCAGGCGTTGAGCGAAGCCTTCAACCAAACCGGGCTACGCACCCTAGCGTTGCACGGCGGCAGTAGCGAAGAAACCCGGGCGGCGGCCATTGCCCAGCTCGAAAGCGATGATCCGGCCACGCGCCTGCATTACGTGTTCACGGTGGACATCTTCAACGAGGGCATTGACATCCCGCGCCTGAACCAGGTGATTTTGCTGCGGCCCACCCAATCGGCCATCGTGTTTGTGCAGCAACTCGGGCGGGGCCTGCGCAAGGCGGCCGGCAAGGAGTATTTGACCGTCATCGATTTTATCGGCAACTACGCCTCGAGCTACCTGATTCCCATCGCCCTGTTTGGTGATACCTCTTACAACAAGGACAACCTGCGCAAGCTGCTGGCCGCGGGGAGCAGTTTGCTGCCGGGCGCCTCGACCATCAACTTTGATCGCATCGCCCAGGAGCGGATTTACGCGGCCATCGACGAGGCCAAATTAGATGGGAGAAAGGAGCTAGTCCGGGACTACAAGCTGCTCCGGTTCAAGCTCGGGCGTCCGCCCTGGATGGGGGATTTCGTCGCGCACGGGGGACGGGACCCTTTCCAGTACGTGGAAGCCTGGGGGAGCTACTACGCGTTCGTTGCGGGCCAGGAGAATCTGGAGAAGTTGAGTTCTGCCCAGGCGGAGCTGTTAGCGCTCATCTCCCTGCACCTGGCTAACGCCAAGCGCATCGAGGAGGTGGAGATGCTGGGCTTGTTGTTGCGGCAAGAGGTGAGCTATGCGCAAGTAAGAGAGCATATATTGGCTACTTACGGGCTGGAGTTGTCCCCGCCAACTTACCGGTCTTGCCTTCGCAACCTCAATTTTGAGTTTGTGGGCACCCCCCGGCCCGTGGTGGAAGGAGATGACGAGCTTCGGCTCACGGCCTCGTGTGCGGCTATGTTGAAGAATAGCGTGTTTCGTAAGTTTTTGGAAGATGCGCTGCAGTTTGCCCGCACTCGCTACCAGGAGTTTCGCGCGCAGAGCGGGCTAGTTTGTGGGTTTTTCCTATATCAAAAATACTCGCGGCGCGACGTCTGCCGCATCCTAAACTGGGACAAGGACGAAAGCTCGACCGTGTATGGCTACAAGCTCAAAGAGGGGGCCCTTCCCTTATTTGTCAACTACCACAAGGAGGCGGATATTGCGTCGAGCACGGCCTACGAGGACGGGTTTGTATCGCCGCATATTTTCGATTGGATGTCCAAGACGCGGCGGAAGCTGACGAGTCCCGAGATCGTGGCCCTGCGCGAAGTGCCGGAGTTATTCATCCCTTTGTTTGTGAAGAAGCACAACGGGGAGGGCGGGGATTTCTACTTTATGGGCGAGGTGCGGCCGGAGGAATTTGTCGAGACCACGTTGCATGGGCTGCCGGTGGTCAAGGTGCGGTTTGCAATGCGGGTGCCGGTGGAGGAGGGGATGTATGGGTATTTGACGGGAGGGTAGGAAAAATATGAGTTAACGGCTCATTAGAAACTTAGATTTCTAGCTCTTAAAATCTAAACTGCATGACCTCGTCTCTCGATTTATTTTGCCCCGATACAGGCACCGACGTGTTTGACTTGTCTCCGTATGACAATGAGAATGCTCCAGTTGTAACCCATCGCTCCACTGGCGCGAAATCGGGTTTTAAAGGCACTCGGGCATCCTCCCAAGGGTACAAGATCTACGTGGTCGTCAACGCTGCCGGGGTGCATTACGTGGGGTGTACCTGCACTCGCATGAGCAGCCGGCTGAATCTGGGGCATATGCGCCATTTGGAAGGTAAAAACGGCTACCATGGTTACAAATGGCTTGGCGAAACAGGACTTCAACTCTATGTCTTCTATTTAAGGGGCCTTGCGCATCCAAGCAAAGACGAGCAGGTAACCTTGTTTAACAAGCAAGTAGCCGAGCGCATCGAAGCTGAGTTGGTTTACGTCGTGCGGACTGCTACTGGGAAATGGCCCTTGAGCCAGCACGAGATCCACTTTCACAACTTGGATGCTCATACCGGCTTGGCCGAAAAGACGACCGACACAGCACGTCAGCTTTATCAGCAGCTGCAGCTGCGCTGGCCATTGGTGGCGGAACACACTGCTTAAATATACCGTCATTCAATCTCCGAATGCATCCACTCATTACCACTTGGCAGCGCTTTTCGCCTACTCGTTTTCCGCGCCTACTTCCTGAAGACAAGCAATTGGCAAACCAACCAGGGCGGGCACTGATTTATCGCAGCTATGAGAATTTTATCACAAGTGCCGACTTTGGTAATACGGACTGCACGCAGTTTCACTTAGGACTGTTGCCTCAGCCATTTATTGGGAATTTATCTAAAGCATCCATATTTATCCTGATGCTTAACCCGGGCTTTTCTGTGGGGGATTACTATGCTTTACAGCATTCGTCGGCTTACGCGTCGGCTATTAAGCGAAATTTGTCGCAGCAGAACGAGTCGGACGATTTCCCTTTCTTCTTCTTGGACCCGCAGTTTGCTTGGACGGCAGGGGGGCAGTGGTGGCAAACCAAACTGCACTCGATTGCTACTGAGCTCATGCGACTAAATGTGATCAAATTGCCAGAGGCGCTGCAGCACATTAGCCAGCATGTTGCTTGTTTAGAAATGTTTCCCTACCATTCCCGCAGCTTTAGCCCGCTAAAAATTGAGCTGGAGTCAAAAAAATTGGTTTGTCAGTACGTGAAAGAAGTGCTGGTCCCCCGGACGCAGCAAGGAGATGCCCTGCTTGTTGCCACGCGGCAAGCGGCAGCTTGGCCATTGCCACAGCGCTCCAACCGCAATATCATCACGTATAATGCCGGACAAGCTAGGGGTGCTCATTTAACCATGAATACACCGGGCGGTCAGGCAATTTTGGAGCGGTTGCAAAGAACATGGAAAGCCGAGCTATCAAGTAGCCGAAAGAGCGGAAAGGCGTTGCTGCCACACTCGGCCTAGTGCCTCAGCTACCGGTCGAAATTCATCCTCAGTGAATTCGTCGGTCTTGGCGTTGTTGCACCAGTAACAGCAGATGGCTAGATTGTTTATTGTGTAGCCTAGGTGAGGTTCTCGGCAATCAATCTCAAAGGTGGAACCCCTAGTCCGTAAGCGCTTGGTCTGAATTTGTCTGGCGTCAATAAGGGTTTTGAACTGGGCATCGGTGATTTGACAATAGGCACAGGCAAGCTCCGAGTCCGAGATGAATAAGGCTTTGAATTGGGCGGAAGGAATGCCGAAGCGGCGGCTGTGAATATCCCGGTATTTCGCTTTGCTATCACCCAGGTTTTTCCACCAGCTTTTGATGTTCTCATCCAACGCTTGTACGGTGCTGGAATTTCCAAAAGAGCTTGTTAGGCTTTTTGCCTGGTGCGATTCTAGGTAGCGAGCCCAGTCTTCCGGGGTGGCCTGGAACGTCTCGTATTCCCGCTCACTGACCTGCGACAAATCCTGGTTAGACGAGCGTAGGAATTGAGCCGTGAGAAACAAGTCCATATGGCGGGCAAAACTGCGCCTGATAACGCTTTGGTAGCGGCTAGTAATTTCAGCGGAAGTCATGAATGGTAGAGGGTAAACAAGGTGGGTGAAGGTGGGTTGGATAGTGGTAAGATTAATACAGGCTGCTGGCAGCGGCGTAGCTGTTGTGCAGCCACGCACGGAGTTCGGCGGGGGCTAGAACCTTTACTTCTTCACCCATCGATAAGAGTTCCATGCGCAGATCGTGGGTGTCAAAAACGCGCAAGCCGATGCGCGTTTCCGTTACTGTTTGGCTGATTAATTGCTGCGAGCTGTGGAGGGGAAATGACTGCACGTAGCGGCCCTGGGTTGGGGTGAGGGACAGTACGATGTCTTGCGGTTCGCCTTCGTCGGGGCGGGTGATGCCAAAGGCGTGTTCGTAGTACGTGCCAGCCGCAAAGTCTGCGGGCTGGGTGCAGAGTTGGTTGCTCACGGATAAGTCGCTGATGCGGTCCAAGCCAAAGCAGCGCAATTGCTTGGTGTTAGCTTTAACGCCGACCATGTACCAGCGGCCTCGGAACTCCTTTAGCAGCAGGGGGCCGATCACGCGTCGGGTCGGCTGGTCCTCCCAAAACTTGCAGTAGCTGAACGCCACGAGTTGCTTGGCCTGCAGCGCGCCGAGCAAGGGGCGTAGAAACTCTAGTCCTAACGGCCGGCGGGGCTCGAGTTGAACGTAGGGCGCGAGCGCCGCGGGCAGTTGCAAAAAAGCGTGCAGCTCCATCGCATCAAGCAGGCGATCCTGGCCCGACAACAACGGCTCGCTGTGGTCAATGGCATAGCCGCGCTGGCGAGCATCGTAGTAAATGCTGATTCCAAAAACTTCAGCAATGGCCTGCACGTCCCGCTCAAACGTGCGCTTGGAGTAGCTGCTAGTGACGTCACGCAAAGTGGTTTGCTCGAGCAAATACGCCTGCAACTCCGCAAACGAGCAAGGCCGTTTGAGTTGCTGCAGGCGCCTGATGAGCGCTAGCTGGCGTTGCAAGTGGGCGCGGGTGGTCATGCCCTCTCTAGTTACTATAGGTAGCTTCTCCGAAGATGAAATCATGCAAGGCTTGTGCTTTGCGCTGCGTTCGCTGTTGGCAAGCCTCTAGGGACCAAAAACCCTCTTCGTGCTGCATTAACTGCTGTACTTCTTGTAAGTCAGATTTATGGTAGCCAATTTGTTGTTTTGTCCGCAGTGGGTAGTTCAGCACCAGTCTATTAACGTCCCACTCAAGTAGCGTTAGATTGCCCAGAGAGTTAAGGTGTTCCGTGGGCCATTGTTCGGCGATAAGAAACTCCGCCGAAGGATGGCGAGGATGGATGTGCTCTACTTCAAACTGTGTGTTGCCGAGCACCCGGGCCCGTAATTCAGCAGTGTTCCAGCCATTCTTCCAATCCGGCTCCTCCATGAGCAGCGCGGATAGCCGGGCCGTGAGGTTACGACGAGCGGCATTTTCAAATACATCCCCGGTTAGGCAGTGATTGAGAAACCACTGTTGGTTGTAATTGCGCAGGGCCTCCCGCACCACTGCCAAAACGGTATCCGGGGTGGAATCGGCTTTGAGAATCTCCTGAATAACATTGTAGGTTAGGGTGCGAGCCGCGTTGACGACTTTTGCCGACTCCAGGGTTTTTACAATGTAGTATTTGACCATCAATTCTTTCCACAGCTCAAACTTGGGCTGAATGGAAGCAAAGTCCGGGCTGTAAAAACGAAACAGATAGATCAAGTCTAGGAATTCAAAGCGCCACCCGTAGCGGGTTAAATTCTGTAAACTATACCAAAGGTCGTGACGAGGGGAAAACCCTTCATCCCAGACAAATCGCATCTCCACCAGTCGATTTAAATCTTGCAGCGGATTATCTCCAAGTGCCGCGCGAATACTGGCGGCATCAAATCCTTGGGACCGGTTGAGCAAGACGGATTCAAACACCATCTCGTAGAATCGGTCGGGTGCCCACTCGTGAAGCGTCCGGCTCAAACCCGCTCGTTCGATGAGAATGCGTTGATAGACGCGCAGGATCTGGTCCGGACCTGTAATATCCTGCCCATTGGCCTTGTTGCGGGCTACAATGTTGGCGTAAAACCCGTCTATTTCTTGCAAGACGTCCTGCTTTTGCTGATCCGACATTCCCTTGGCCTGGGTGAGGTAGTCGTAGAGCTTGATTTTGAACAGATCATCTCCGGTTAAGGGCAGCCCGGTGGTGTTGATGGTGTTGAAAATATCCAAGGCTTTCGCCAAGCCGCTATTTGTTTTGATGACAACCACATGAATGGCCTTCATTAAAAAATCAAAGAAGGCCTTGGGCTCAAAGCCCAGGCCGTTCTCATCGGTTTGGGTTTCTTGCCCTTCGAACCAATCATAGATAAAGAAGGCGTTGCGCAGGTACGGGTTTTGAATAGTTCCTTCGGGTCGCGTTGGCAAGGTCGGATTAGCCGTCACTTCATTTAACCACGTCTGCTGCTCTTGGCTGCTCACCTGGGTTCTGAGCCAATCCTGCCGCCGCAACTCTACCGGTAGCACTTCTTCTCCATACTGCCATTTAGCAACCTGGCATAATAAGAGCAGCGTGGTCAATCGCTGTTGACCGTCGACTACTTCCCACTCGCTGCCGCTGCGCGGAATAAGCAGCAGCGTACCGATGAAATAGGGCTCTTGGGCTTGAAACGCGGTCCAGAACCCGTCGAGCAGGCGTTGGATTTGGTATTCGCTCCAAGCCAAGGGGCGTTGGTAGACGGGAATAACGTAAGACTGGTCATCAAATAAGCCGCGTTGCTCGTTGTTTATGGAGAGCAACGTGCACGTGTGCGCATTTACAAAATCGGTAGCACTGTTCATGAAGAGTGTAAGGAAGGTGAAGTAAGGGAGTGATGATTTAATTGATGCCGCAACTAGCCGTTCTCAATGGCCGTGATCATGGGTTTCGAATTGTTAAGGCCAACAGCTTTTTAGCTTTTGCCGGCTGATCAGGATACTGATGCAGCAATCCAACCACGGCCCTATGTGCAGCGATAATTAGCGTTTCTGGGCTCAATTTTGAGTTCTGATACTGCTGGGCTATCGAAATCGCAGCTCGTCCGTGCACGATCATTTGTGCCACAGCAGCCCTTTCATCGCGCAATGAGGCTGCGCTTGTTAGGGAAGCCCACAAGGCTAAGATGGTTTCTAGTTGTTTTTTGCAGAGTTAGGGGTAGAGCCTTGTGAAAGACTTAATTTAAATTGTCGCATATCTGCCTTAATAGATAAATATAGTGGTTGTTTGTAAAATTATGTCGAGCACATTCCGCGCCTGGGTGACCCGCTAGCGGGCGCCTCGATGTAAACGCATAAAAGCCACTGCATCACCCTAAAAAGCCAGGGTTAAAAAATCGACTTTTTTGCTAAGACAATCCGTCAAAATCAGGCGGGCCCCGGTCGCTTCATCCCCTACCTCCGTGATTTCTGCTACCGGGGTATGACCCACCACCTGAGTAAGTCCAGGAGGAAGGTTGGCCTTGAGTTCCGCTGGCCGGACCCAAACGGGCCCATCCAGCGGGTCGCTGCCGCCGTGCTCAGGGCCTACTTCCCACAGCAACGCCGGGCCACCTGGGGAGCGCAGCAAGGAGTTGAGCACGTCGGCCAAGAGTGCCGGCTGGGCCGTAGCTTCCAGGGCCTGCTGTCGCTGGCTGATTTTCTCCGCATGCAGCGTGAGCCAGGCTTGACTGATGCCCGCGTGAACGAACAGGGTCTGGCCCCGTTGATAGGCCACTTGGAAGTAGTCAATATGGAGCTTGTAGAGCAGGTGCAAGGCCGGATACAAATCCTCGTTAAAGCCGAAGCATTTTACCACGCTCAGGTACAAGTATTGGAAGCAGTGATTGCCCAGCAGCAAGATTACCCGATCAGGATTAGCCTTTTTGAAGGCGATGATGTCCGTGAAGGTGTTTAACTGCTGCTCATTGGATACCTCGAAGGAGTCCACGTAGTCGCCCAGAAAAACGACGTGATCGGCTGGGGAATGCGTATCCAGAAAATGCTGCGCGGGCGCTTGCCAGCAGGTGCGGCCGTGCACATCGGGGACAACGAAAACTCTCATGCCGCGGGGGTTTGATCTGGCGCATCGGACGCTTGCAGCACGAGCAGGTGCACCTCGGGCTGTTGGCGGGGGGTATCGTTATGACCGAAAATCATTTCCCATTCTGGGCCCACCCGTTGCTGCAGCCCCTCAAGGATCAGAGTGAGCTCGTCCATGTCGAGCGTGGCATTGGGGTCCGAACTAAACGAGACTAGCTGCCGGCCAGTGGGGGTGGGCACACCTGGGAGTTGGGACAGGACTTCCGTGAGCAGCGCAGTGGCCCGGCCGGTTCCAGAAGCCTTCGCCCAGCCAAGGCCTAGCTGATCTGCTTGCCCTAACGTGTAGCGGACGTCCTCGCTGTCCAGCGTAGAATCTTTATAGCCCAGCACTTCCGCTACGTGCTGGAGGAAGGCCTGGCGCAGGGCAGGCGGCAGCGGAGGATGGGCTGGTTCCCAATCGGCTAGCAGGGCTTTGGCTTGGGTCGTAGGCGTGGGAGTAGTTGACATGGGGCTCCGGGGTAAATCAAGGAGCTGGCAAAGGTGCCGGGTGGGTGCGCCAAAACGTGTCGTAGTAAAAAAACGGTTTTGGAAGGGGATTAAATAGGCTGTGCCTGCCAAAAAGGTTGTAGCATTGTAGCGTCACTATTTCCCTTACCTATGCCGAACAAGTCCCCCCTTGATGAACAGCAGCGCCGGGAGCGCTGGGAGCAAGAGCAAGAAGCTGCGGAAAACGCCGAGAAGTTTGCTTACGCGAACGGTAACGACGATGTGGCTTCCGAATCAGAGATGGATGACATCCGGGAGATGATGAATCCGGACGGGGAAGAAGATTAGCCAGGAAAGCCTGTGGTAGGGGATCTGCGTTCTCTTCCGTGTCTGCTGCGGCCCACAAGTACTGAGCAGTTCCTGGTGCAGGGGCAAGCACTGGAAGTTGCTAAGGTTGAGCTCACCCTCCGTTCCTGGACCGGAGTACCCCTTACCAATACCTTAGGCGGGAAACCCTTGCTGGATTTCGGCGGCCGGCCGGTGTTCGCGGAGCTCTGCGTTTACGAACTAGCGCGGCTCGCCGGCTGGGAAGCCCGCTGGGTGGAAACATACGGGGCGCCGGCGATGCGGCCGAACTGCTTTACCGGGTGGGTAGAAGGGCCACTTAGCGAGCAGCAGCACGTGCCAATTGTGGAGCCATCCGTTTTGGCCCTGCTGCAGCAAATAGCGGTAGCGAATGGAAGCACTTACTCGGGCTGCTGGGATGTGGTCGCCTGGCAGGGGGATCGGGTGCTTTTTATGGAGCTGAAGCGGCGAAAGCAGGATCGGGTGCGGGCGAGTCAGCTGGCCTGGTTGGAGGCGGGGCTGAAGGTGGGGCTGGGGGTGGAAGACTTTTTGTTGGTGGAGTGGGAAGGGATATAACTTTAACTAAGTTATTTGGCCCTGTTTATTCTTGCTTCCATGTACCTCTCGCTCATCAACTCCCTAGGTTTCGCCGGTGAAGGGCGCTCCGTGAAGGGCAAGGTGTCTGTTGCCGACTTGTTCCCAAGTGAGGTGGTCTAGTTTAGGCGGACAGAAGAAGGACGTATATTTCTTCTGTGATGACAGCCAAAAAGAGCGGAGCGTCGGCCAATAAACGACGCAAATACGATGATGCTTTCAAGGCCGAGGCGCTGCGCCTGGCCAGCGAGAGCCGCAGCACGCAAGCCGCCGCGCAGCAGCTGGGCATCAGCCCCAAGCTGCTTTACCGCTGGCAGCAGGCCCAGCTCGTGGCTGAAGTGGGCAGCGTGGAAGTGGCGCGCGACCCGGAAGTGCGCGCCCTGCGCGCCCGCCTCAAGCGGGCCGAGCAGGAACTCGACATTTTAAAAAAAGCCTTGGTCATCTTCGCCCAGCCGACCCCGTGAGCGTTTACCAGTACATCGCCCGGCGCCGCCGGCAGGTGCCCGTGCGCCGCCTCTGCCAGGTGCTGCGCGTGGTCCCCAGCGCCTACTACGCCTGGCAGCAGCAGGCCCAAGCGCCGGCCCTCGAACCCGCTTGGCAGGTGGCCGTGCGGCAGGCGTTTGCCCGGCACGGGCGGCGCTACGGCACGCGCCGGTTGCGCGCGGAAGTACACGCCGAAGGCCATGCAGTGGGGCGTGGGCGCATCCGTCGCGCGCTGGCCCAGCACGGCCTGCGTGCCCAGCAGCCCCGTTCCTTCGTGCCGCGCACCACCGATTCCGACCCCGCCCGGTGGGCGGCGCCCAACCGCTTGCTGGGCCAGCCGGCCCCCGCGGCCCCCAACCGGGTCTGGGTGGGCGACATCACGTACCTGCCCAAACAGGGCGGCGGCTGGCTCTACCTGGCCACGTGGCTCGACCGGTGCTCGCGCAAGGTCGTCGGCTGGGATTTGCGCGAGAGCATGCCCGAAGACCTGGTCAGCGAGGCCTTGCGCCGGGCCTTGTCCGTGCGGCAGCCCGCGGCTGGACTCGTCGTGCACTCCGATCAAGGCAGCCAGTACACGGCCACCCGCTTCAAAGACCTGCTCATCCGCCACGAAGCCCGGCAAAGCATGAGCCGGCGCGGCAACTGCTACGACAATGCGCACGCCGAATCGTTTTGGAGTCGGCTCAAAACCGAACTGCTGGACGGCGGCAGCTTCCCCGGCTTGGCCGAAGCCCGGCTCGAAATCAGCCACTACATCGCCTACTACAACGCCGAACGCCGCCACTCGGCCCTGGGCTATTTAGCCCCCAACCACTTCGAATCCCAACTCCAAACCACGTCCCAATTGTGTCCAGCTTAGCTGGACCACCTCAACTCCAATTAGATTCCTAGAAACCGACTTTAAAAGTACATTGCAACCTGCTGTTCCAACCCGGGAAAGTTTGGTGTACCACGACAACGATCAGTGTAGCGCGGTACGCTTTGCACACAGCACCCCTGTGCCTTATTCGGGGCGTGAAGGTCTCGATCACTGTGGCAACTGCCAGCGGGAACACGAGCGAGGAGTGTAAAACTATCCTTCTGCAATTCGGACCTGCTCTCTGGTTGAAAAAGCTAAAGGGGAAAACTATTCGGATTCGTCATCGATGGGTAGCTGGTTGAATCCTTTTTGCCAAGCTTTGCCAACCTCCGGCAATGGATCTAAAGTAGCTAGCTGTCGCCATTGCTCTAGAACAGATGCTATGCCCAACACAGGCGTATGCTCGTTGAGTTTTGATAGCTGCGCAGCGATATTAGCCACCTTTTCACGAATGCGAGGACGTTGGTAAATGCGTTCCTGAGCCGTGAGCGTACGTGCTAGATTGCGCTCCATCCAAGAGGGGGGCTTCGTTGCATCGGCGAGTACTCGCAGCGCATCACCAAGGGCCTGTGCGTATGTTGGCCAAATAATGTGCGGGTCAGCAAGTAGTAAGTTGGCAGTCCAATCAGCTACAACCAGCAGGTTGGGTAACTCGGTCATCGATAAACGTACTGTAAACTCGTATAGCAGTGATTCTGGTGGTGGGGTGCCCAACTTAGTATTATAAAAACGATAGGCCCAGCGGCACACTCCTTCTACGCCGTCACCTACTATCTGGGAATCGGAGGGGTGCATCAGTGCTTGTCGAATGGATGTCGCTGTAAAATGCAGCGCCTCGCTATCGGTTGGCAACCGGTCGATTAGCAACGGCAGAGCGCTGCGTCCCCGCAGTTCTAGCTGAATCATCTTTTGCAACAGTGCATATACCCGTTCCGATAAGGGGACATCATCTGCGGGTAGATTGGGAATTATAGCCTCCCGTAACACTTGCCCTGCCTCGTCGAAGTTATCCTCGTCAATAGTGAAATGGAACAACTCCCCACGCTCTACTTGCCGCAGCTGTATTAGACCTTGTTCACTGCGGTGTAGCCAAGCCTCTAACAAGTCAAACAGCATTTCTGCTTCTGCTGGAGTCCACTCAATCCAACTTCGCCGATGGTTTCCGCCCACGGTCAAGTTGCCCGGCTCTGGCTTGGTAGCACGAGCAATTTCAGTTAGAAACCGGCCGAAAGCATCTCCCCGGCCAAATTTATCCTCACTTATGTCGATTGTAAGTGCATCCTGGAAATGAGCGGCCCTCCGCACCAAGTCTTGCTTTAAAAGGGCCGCTGCATCCACACCGGCAGGCGATGGCACGTGCAGGAGGAAGGACGCAAACCAGTTGTTGAGATTGGGTAGGGCACTAGGGGGTGCTGTCTGCCATACCAATTCCCCGTAGAGGGCTTGCTCCATAGGAGTAAGCCAACCCCGTCCATGGAGTCGATCCAGCCGACGTAGTGCTGATTGCCGGATATTTAAGTCGGAAGCAGCGACTCGACTCAGGCAGAAATGCACCGCGGCCGTCATTTCTTCTGTTTCAGGACGAATAGTTGGGAATAAGTGGTCGGGTAGCGCGTTGAAAGGACCTGGCGAGAAGCTGGAAATGGGCGTTGCGGTCAGAAGTTGCGTCAAGTAAGTCGCTACATCTTCGGCCGTCATTACAGCCACTATCCCACGGGTGAACTCATTGTAGTGCTCTCCCCGTAGGCGCAGATTGCGGCGGCGCAGTAGTTCGTATGGCCATTGTGCCCACACCGCTAGTGCTGCTTTAACAGCTCGGCTACGCAGTTCTTCCGGTAGCCGAAATAAAGTGCGTCCAATAACCAACATGGCTAGAGCTGCGCTTGTTAGGTTGCTATCCTCGTTGAAGCCCGGCTGGCATCCTGAAGAAGCAAGAGGAAAATGACTCTCAAGCAATTGCAGACACTGCTCGAACAGAGGGTGCAGCTGCTCCTCACTCAGAGAAAGCACAGTCGCTTTATCAAGAAAACGCATTAACAACTTATCATTAGCGGTTCGCAAAATGATACCTAGAGCCCTGGACGGGTAAATATCTACTAACCAACTACTTGCGGCGTTTAACGAGGTGTAGCCGCGATTTGATAGTCTAAATTGGTGCCCGCGCACTTCAAAAGAATCCAACACATCAAATGCTGGCTGCAGCCATCCGACTTCAAAGCCCCCTCCACTTGTACGAGTGCGTACCCTCATGCCACTATGGGGATTAATGCTCTGATAAATAGCGCGCTTTACTTCTGGAACCCCGGTATTGAGTACGTCTTCTAGGTGCTCCACCTCTGCGGAAGCTTCGCAGCGGTAAGCTAGATATAATTGGTCGCGGTCTCGCTCTTGGCGAGTCGCGTTCCAGAGATCTTCGACCGGTTCCCGCCCATCGCGCTTCAACCAGCTTGCTTCCCTGATTTGGGTCAGTCGCCGGCGCGCATCTGCCTCTACAGCCAGCATATCGATGCGCACCTTACCCTTAGGCTGGCGCTTTACGGCCATGTTGAGGGCAAAGGAGGCATAACGCTCGGCCAAATCGAGATCTCCGACTTCTGCCCACAGACCAGCCCGCCGTAAATCCCACACCGGATCGTCTACCACATCCGGCCATCGTCGCAGCCATCGTCTGGCACCCTCTTGGTCAAGCTGCTCTAGTCGCTGTTGAGCGGCTTGCCAACAGCGCCAAGCGGCATAACGCGGTTGTATCGCAGCCAGTGGCTCCGTGAGGGTCAGCAGTTGCTCAAAGGCGGCAGGAGTAAACTCGTAACGTAAATGCTTGAGGTAGTAAAAAGCAATAGTCGCCCACTGCTCTCTTAACGCTGGTGACTGGGGAATAGCTGTGTCTTCCAGCGTGGCTTGGTAAAGCTGCTCAGACATTTCAGATTCAATCACCATCATTCCACGCTCCAGGCGCCAGACCAACTCAGCAAGTGGCTCGAGGCGCTGGTCACCCGCCAGCGTCCGAGCCCAGTTCTCTATGGTGTAACGCCAAGGCTGCGTACGTCTCTGCAAGCTTTCTCGGTTTTCACGCGGTAGGGCAACCCATCCTGGATAAACCATCCGCGCCCGCTTCCAGTGGGCAAGCACTGCCTGAATTTCAGAGGCGGCCTCAGATGTAAAACTCGGTTCCTTTGTGGCCTCATCAATCACCGGCGCATGCTTTGAGCGCCGCCTGTCTTCAAAGACAAAAGCCTCTTGTGTTACAGCCTCAAGTGGGGGTAGGGCAAGCTTCTGGCGCTTACCGGTTACGAGCGTTGGGAAATAGGGCCAGAACAATGGTATCTCCTGTCCTGCCCCCTCACCGTTAGCCAGCGAGTATAGTAGCCAAGCTAGGGCGTCCTGATTGCGCTGCCGCGAATTGTCTGGATAACTATTTTTAGGAAATAGATACCCTAAGTCAATAGCCGTTACGCCCCGCTCCCTCAGCACCAAACGTTGAGCCGAGCTAAGGTCAAGGATGCCGCACAGATACACACGTGCCCGAAGTGTGGCCAACTCATCACGTACCCAGCCTAGCCAAGCCAAAAAATTGGGGTCATCACCCGAAAACCCTAGCAGCACGAAGTCATTTTCCATCATTGCCTGCTGCACCGTATTTACAAACGGGGCGAATGCTTTCGGGTAGCGCCGAAAATCCTCTTCGGTAAGAATAAAGGGTTTAGAGGCTGGCAGGCTGCCGTGAAGCTTGACAATGCGAGGCTGTGTGGTATTGGGCAGGTCCGCTGGATGCACTACCACATCATAATAGCGGTTGTGTTCACTGGTAGGTGTTCGCTCCAGCAACGTGTCGTAATTAGTCGTGAACACATCAGCCCACGGTAGCGAAAGCAACGCTTGATGCATTGAGCCAGGTGTATGGTCTTGGTCAGGCACACAGTTGATAATTAGATCATCAAGCGCTGATCGGCCAAAGGTTGCCTCAAATTCGAGCGCCAGTGTCAACGAGCCAGATCCACTAACAGCTTGGTCCAATGCTGTTTTTCGATCTACGGAATTTAAAGCGGGCCGCAGTTGGTCTAACAACAGACCCGTTAACTCGCGCCAGAGTGGAAAGGGAGGTGCACCAGCCACCTTAGAATCTGCGTTCAAACTAAAGCCCGTTCCAACCATCACGGCCGCCCGGCCCAATGGTTGGCGGGCCCACAGTCTCTCGCGTAGAAATGTCAGATGGTGAAGATCCGGGAAGCTGGCAACTAACGAGTGCATCGGCAGAATTATAAATCAGGTTGACCACACAATGTACCATGCGCGTGATTCCTAGATGAGAGTCTATACTAGATTTACGCACTTAAAGCAAGTAAGCAGTAAGCCCTATAGGGTTAATGGAATAAGCAGCACTTCAGTTTAATAATTGAATTACATTGATATGGCTCTATTAACCGTAGAGCTAGGTGTAAGTGCCCAGTTAGGGTACGAGTTAAAAATAAGCTCATTAGTGTAAAGGAATTAACCTAATCTGGCTACCTTTCCGACATGAGCGATATTAAAACCATTGAGGGCTTCTTGACCTTGAAAAAAGATGGAAAAACCGTCTTAGATAGCAGACCCTCTATTCTCACAATAGATGCCCCCAGTGATAGAGGCTATCTCCATGCTTGGCATTTGGACAATGTTGTTCTGCCCGCTGACAAAATCACCCTGCAAGAGTTGGAAGCCATTTCAGATAAAGGCATCCAAAGTGAGGAAGGACGCTTTGATGTCTTATTTGCCGAGGATAATTCGGAAGGGACTTACACCGGACAAGCTTTCATTGCTGCCCTCGTGTATGACCGGCTGCAAATAGACCTGCGTGGAGCCACCGAATTAGCCGTGTAACGATGACAGATTCAGAAAAACAAGGCGTATTAGAAAGCTTTGAAGCCTTATATAAATTAGTTGAAGATCAAGACAATGGTGGGCAATTCAAAAATAATGCTGACCAACTGTTAGCTGGCGTTGGCGAATTTCCCCTTCCCTATATCAAAGCTGCTGCGGGTGAACTGGAAAAGGTGAACCAAGCAAGGGAGGTAAAAGCGAACTTGCTTGCTAGGACAAAAACTGCGATTGACTTTATAAAGTCAACACCATCTGAAGAATTGAGCCATGAAAAAATTAAGGCTCAAATGGAAAAGACCTAAAAAAGTAAGCGGATCCGTAATAAGTTTTTGTTAGAGTGTGTTTGGGTTTTTACTATTGGTCATGCTGAGCTTATCGAAGCATAACGTGCCAGGGGACTTTTACCAAAAACCAAACATCTTCTTCGCGTAAAAAAGCCTTTCTACTTGCGCAGGAAGGCTTTTTTCACAACAAGTCACGGACGCTTAGCGGTATTTCGGCATCTCCTCTCGCTCGAAGAGCAAGCCGGTGGTCAGCAGCGTGGCGCCGACGGCCAAAAAGGTGTTGTGGGCTTTTTTGTTTTTGGAAAAACCCAGGACCCACGGCGCACCCAAACAAGTTCGGTCCTAAGGGAAAGGCTGAAGTGCGCGTGGGAGACGGAAAGAATGATTCACCTTTAGGTTTGCTGTTGCAGCTTCAAAACGATTCGGCGTGGTTGTTATCGTATCATATGCCGCGCCAACTCATGCTCTGCCCGGCCTCGCCTTTAATCCTCAAATTCCGCGCTGCCCAGCCCCAGGGTCCGCATATTCTCCTGCAGTACCCGCTGTAGGTCCAGCGTAAAGCCGTCGACGTTGCGGGCCTCGATGTGCATCGTCACAGTGGCGCCTTTCGGCAGGTGCTTGATGATTTCCTTTTCCAGCGCCTCCGCATCGCGGAAAAAGCGCGTCACGTCCAGATTAGCATCAGCGTAGAAACGGGTACGCTTTGTCCCGGAATCCTTCGCTGTGTTGTCATCCCCGCCACCGCCAGGTTGGCCGGTTTCCCCGCCAGCACCACCATACGTCTGCCCGCCTTGGCTATCATCCTCTCCGCTTTGCTGCTCGCGCAGCAAGCGTAGCCGTTCTATCTCCTCAGCGCGCTCATGCGCCTGCTGCTGTGCCGCTACTTCTGATTTTACCAGGAGCCCCGGCCCATCCATCGAAATAGTGGTGCGCTCCACGCCTTTTGTGTCCCCCGTCACCAGGCCCCGGTAGCGTCCAGCAGTCTCGTCATAAGAGTCAGCGTAGGCAAAGGAGTCGCGCTGCCAGGAGCCGAGGCGTAAGCCTTGCTCAATGGCTTTTGCCAATAGATTGCCTTCGAGCAGCCGCGCCAAGTAGAGGTATTGGGCAAAATCCTCCTTTAAGGTTTTTAGCGGAACATGGTTGTTGCCCCGCCACAGCATGTCTTGGTCCAGGTGCATCCGCAATTCCGTCGGATTAAACTGGTCGTAAACCTGCGACTGATTGATTAGCTTGTTTGTTACCCTCGTTATCAGTGTATCCTGTGCCGAGCCATTCAGGCGGCTTTCAATCCATTCCACATCGCGGCTGCCTCGTACCTGTGTTGGGCTAAGCAAGCACGCAAAAACCGTTGGAATCTGTGATTTCACCGCATCTTTAGCAGCAGCTACCCGTTGCTCAACCTGAGTTTTTTGGAAATGGTCGAGATTAAGCAATATCTGGTCGCGCTTAACTGACTCCCACCCTAGGTAAGTTTTAACCGCGCCGTGTAATTCCTGAATTCGAGCTTTGTCCGGAGCCATGAAAACTAGGGTGTTGCGATTCATTCGTGACCCCGAGCCACGGTATTGTAGCACTAGTTCTTCGGCCTTTCGTTGCGCCGAACTGTTTTGCTCGCGGGCGACGTGGGAATAGTCCGAGGCCAGCACTATCAGCTTCATTTCCTGGTCGTCGGGTATATCCGCTCCACTTGCCGGCATCATGTAGAAGCGCCGCAACTTACCTTGGCCAGCTTTTAGAAGGTCTAAAATAAGGCTCTTCAGATAGTCTTCCACATCACCTTTTTCGATATGCCCCGCCCGCTCTTCCGCCGTGCGGTTCACGTTGTTCTGCGTCGAATACCAGTAGTGGTTGTTCTGGCAATACACGTAGGTGGCCCGGTCCACAAGGTAGCGCAGAGCGTCATTGAATACCGGTACGCTTTGCCCTGGCACCACACTGCCCAACTTCAACCGCTGCTTATCCAGGCCCCGTTGCCCGGCCCCGGCCATGGGCGCCGACCCAAAAAATAGGGCCCGAGCCACCTTGCGAGTCGCCGAGAGTCGGCCTAGGTTTAGGTTTTCCCTGTCAATCAGTCGGGGTAGGGCAGTGGCCCCGTCCACGTCCTTGTGTATTACTGCCCGCCATGGCTCATCCAGGTAGCGCATCATCTCTTCCTGTATGCCGGCATCATCCATTGGAATATGCCCTGGTAAAATCAGAGGACTAGAATCTTCACTGGCCCAGAGCAAATGAATGATTTTAGCCATCAGCCGCAGAATGCCTCTAGTCTTTTGAAACCTGGGAATGCTGGCCCAGTTGTCATGCAGTAGCGTAAATAGCTCTGGATGAATAGGGTAGTAGTCAGCCAATTGCTGACGGTATTCCACCTGTTGCGTGTCGGCTGGAAACTCGCCTCGGTTTTGTTGGTACAGGTCATAGAAGCCTCGTGCCACCACGTCGCGCTGTGCAAACTGTGACGTCTGTGTTAGCGGTGCAAACAATCGGCGTGTCACAATCTTAAACGATTCCTCTGGTGTGGCTGCGGACCATGGCGACTCAATTCTGCTCACAATGTTGCTCAGTTCAGCCTTAGCCCGCCTTCCCACTTCGCCGCCCAGTTCGATGTCCGACTCGGGTAAGCTTACCACTACCAGTGCCTCGGGTACGGCTGTGGCCGCTTCGCACAAGGCCTGCGCGAAGGACATATGTGCACCGTAGCTACCTCCGGGTAGTACACCCGGCGTTTCAGGTAACTGTCTTACATATGATACCCACTCATCTACCAACACTAAACATGGAGCAGTTTGTCGAAACAACTCGTCTAAAGCATCACCTGGATTAGTGCCAGCCTTGTCGCTTTCTTCCACCAGAGAATAGCCGTGTTTCCCACCCAGCTGCCAAGCTATTTCACCCCAGAGTGTATGCACTACTGTGCCATCGTTTTTACGGTGAGCCACACCTGGTGAAATTCTGTTGCCCACCACAACGGCCTTATTTACACGGGTCGGTGGCATTAGGCCATCTGCCTCAGTGCGAAAGAATTCTTCCAAGTCATGCACTACACTCAGATTTTCACCACTGCATAAGTGGTAAAGCGCTAGCAACGAATGCGTTTTACCGCCCCCAAAGTTGGTTTGTAAGTTGAGTACTGGGTCACCGCCTTTGCCATTGAGACGCCGTAGGGCATTTAGTAACAGTCCTTTGATGCCGCCTGTGAGTAGTGTGCGCTGGAAAAAGTCTATTGGCTTACTATACTCAGCTGCTTTGCTCCCACCTTGGTATACTTGCCACAAGTCGGCCGCAAACTCAGCTTGCTGAAACTTGCCAGAGGCAACGTCTGGATGAGGGGCCAATACTTCTTTCCACGACGGTAGGCCGCCTGCGGCGGCATCGCTCACCGGGGCTGCTGCCTCCAGGCGCCGCACTTTCTTCCGTGCCGATTCCTCGAATCGAATCCGCATCAGCTCGCTCTTTTGCATTTCAGCTTCTGCAGCTTCCTCGCCAGCTGCCACAGCTAGGAGCAGCTGCTCGGCGGCATCCAGGGCCCGGTAGGCTTCATCGGTCGTAAAGCCGTTGCTGCCGGTCTGGTGGGCTGCCCGGTTGCGGGCATCCAGCAGCAGCGACGAATAAGCCCGCTCGCTGTGGCCCAGCGTTTTCTTAAACACAGTCGCCCAATGCGCCTGCATCAGCGTCAGCAGCAAGCCGGTGTCCCATTCGGTTGCCGGCTTGGGGTTGGTGCGGGCGTGGTGGGTAGTTGGGAGGGCCGAGACCGCCGCCACTTCCCAATGGCTTCCCAGCGCCACGGCTAATTCCCGCGCTACAAACGGCCCCAGGCCTTGCCGCAGCGCCTCTAGGCCTTTATTAACTCTATCTAGTCCAGTCAGTGCCATATTCGGGTAGAAACTTCAATTATCAGTGTAAGGAATCAGCCAGGGTTCCGCTCAACGTACTTCGCGAGTAAAGGGCAACCGGGGCCGGGTATGTAGCTGTCAGGTCAGGTGTTCTAAAGTCGAAGCTACAAGTCCAGCCGTCCCTGCTCGCCAGCTTCCGCTTTTGGTAGCTGTTGCGACTGCGCCAATATCCCGTTCCAGGCCAGTACCAGGGAGTTGTAGGCCAAAGCCTCTTGGCTCCAGCCCTTGCGCTCGCACAGCGTAAACAGGCCGTAGGCCAGCTCGCGCGCCGCGCTGGCCCGCCCATCCAGCAAGCGGTAGAGACGGGCTGCACCTTCTTCTCCCTTAGCTTGCAGGCGTTTTATCAGGTGCTGCGTTATTTCCCACACCACCGTGCGCGAATCGTGCGTGGGGTCCCAGTCAGCCGCAAGCTCCTCGCGAGCTAGAAGCTTCACCCGGCCGCCACCACTGCGCACAATTCCGGTCTGCGTTAGCGCATTCACGGCCGTATTCTTGGAGCCCGCGAGTTGATTGGCTTTGCCAAAATCGCCGCTTTCAAACTGATGGTCGGCGTACCAAGCCAGTGCCCAACGCGTTTCAGCGTCGAAGTCACCTTCCTGCTCAACCAGCACCTCAGCCAGCGCCTGGTTCACCAGTGCCAGGGCAGTTTTCATGCGCATCGGTTTGCCGCTCTGTTCCAGCACTTGGGCATAGCGCGAGAAAATGGCAATACCGGGCCCAATAGCGGCTTGCGCCAAGTCCACCGGGGCTAGGTTGCTGGCCTGTAAAATTTCAATAGCGGCTGGCAGCTCGCGCCGCAGCCGTTGGGCAAACTCACGACGGGTGGCCGTAGGCGCATCTTCGGGGCGCGGACGGCAGGCCAATACGATGTAGCTGGTCAAGGCGTTGGTGCCCATCGCCACCATCCGCCATTTTTGGCTGGCCTTCACCGGCCAAGTAGCCGTTATCTGAAATCCCGACGTAACTAGTCCTGCCAGTAAAGTTTCCCAGCCAGTGGTGAGAGTTACAGCTTCCTCCGCAAACAGGTCGTCTCCAATCTTTGGTGAATTGTCGGCATCCGCATCTTCGCTTTGCTTGAAGGCATAGTACACTGTAAGTGGAAAGCGGGGGTCCATGCCTTTGCGAAAAGCGCCAAAGGCCGCTCGGAAACCTGTCTCGAAATGCTCTTTAGCTGCTGCCTTCCCGCCGTAGCGAGCCTCTGCTGCAACAAGTTCTTCCATCTTGGGTACAAGTACCGTGCGTAAGAGGTCAGGGTATTGTTCCTGCAAACCATGGCGTAACCACACGTAAAAGAAATCCGATAAGTCGGAATATCCAATATTGTCGTAATACGGTGGGTCAGTGCTGATTAAATAAGTCGGCTGGGCAAATTCGTGCGTAGCTGCATTCTGTTGTTTAGCATTCTGCGCAGTACTGATGTCTGATAGAACCGTCTCTATTGACTCAGCTGTGATATCAATGGCGTTAAGCCAAGAGATGGCCTTTGGCTCTAAGATGTTTGCTTCTGTATAATCCCAAACCATAGGGATAGCCTGGCGAGTGAACAAGTGCATTTGTTGTTCACCGCTGGACTTCCAACTCGAAAGTGAGCAGTTAAAGTCTGCAAGCCTATTTATAGTTACTGTAAATGCAAAGTGTAATGCTTTACAATATTCTGAGGGAGCCCCGCTATTTTTTAATTCTGTAATTACGGAGGTTATTGCCTCATTGAGGGTGTTTAAAGAAAGAAGCTGTCGTTTTGTAAATAACTGAGCATATGTAGTCAGTCCATAAAGCGGAGGACTAAACCAACGTGGGCTGTCAGGCAAATCAACATCTGGCTCCCATGAGTTTGGTACGCTAGCAGCAATTTGCTCCTGCTCCTTATTTGGACTTAAATATTGTTTGCCGTTACCGGAACCAACGTCTGTTACCAGTGCCAAGAGTTGGCTCTGAAAACCATTGTTATCTAAACCGAATTGGCGAATGTCTTTGAGTGGCATAAACTGCCCACAAGCAATGCAGGTAGCGCCCCTCCGTGCTATTGTGCTTTTTACCGCCGGTTCACCATATTTCACTACGTACCCTGTAATTGTATTCCCATTAGCACTTCGCTCAATAATAGGTTCAGAGTAGGGACGAGGACTCCGCTTGGTGCTCAGTACGAACGAACGGACCAAAGGCATTTGGCAGCTGCAGACCGGGTTAGGGCAACGCACAGTGCGTGCCCACAACCAAGTAATAACATTATATTCTTTGTTGCCTACTCGTGCTTTAGGATAGTGCTGGCCAATTCGTCGCTTCACCTCCTCATTTATTCGGCGGCCATAGTAGCGTAGGTCTTCTGCCATTCCTCGGGCACGGTGCCATTGCTTAGGAGCCCCAGGGCGTTGGGCACTGTCTGGATTCAGTGGGGGCTGGTTGGCCCAACGGGGCAGTATTTCAAGCGCCACTTTATTTATCAGCACTGCCACCGGATTCAGGTCAGTGGCTAGGGCGGGCAGTCCAAGCCGCATGGCTTCCAACGGAATGGAGCCGCCGCCCGCAAAGGGGTCCAGCACGGTAGGTAAGTCATTTCCACACTGCCGTTTGATTTCAGCATTGGCCTCCCGAAATGCCTCTTGGTGCAAGTGTATTTTCTTCTGGCACAGTCGCCGAATTATTCCAAATAGCCGGTCCCGTTCTTCCTGGCAGGCTTCCGGAGTTGGAAATTCATCGGGCCGCGCCGATGGGTCATCTACGATTGAAGCAAATAGTACCGCCCGCGCCGCTGGCAGTGGCAGCCGTGCCCACCAGTGGTGCAGCCCTTTCGGGTGCGCCCCAATGCCCGGCATCTTGTCATAAGCCGATTCGTCGTTAATGATGTCAAGCGGTATCGATGTTTCAATTAGTTTCTTGGTCACGGTAGGGGAGTCGCTCAGCGTAATTTCTTAAATGATGGGTTTCCTTGCTTCTGGAAAGGAGGCCGGCCCTGTGGGGCTTGTGTGGTTATTAAGGGGTCACGTCACGTTTCTGCTTCCGCCCCCAATTCCACCGTTTCCGTGTAGGTGCTCCGTCCCAGCAATTCTGCCAAGTTGTAATTCACAGAAGTCACCGAGAAGTCCGGCTCGAAGCGGAAAGCTTCCTGCACGTAATGCACTTTCACTTGTCGTCCGCGCACCAGTGCCAGCACCAGCCACGACTGCGCTGGCACGTTCAGAGCATGTATGATTTCATTCTTGGTCACTGTCACCGTCAAGGCCTCAGCATGGCGGCCCTTCACTTCCAAAAAGCGCAGCAGGCCCGTTTGCCCGTCGCGACTCTCAATGTCATAACCCACCTTATCGGCACTCCGGTCGCGGGGCTCGTTGCCCAGAGCCCGTTCTATTTTCATCACCGCCTTCATGGCAGCCTGTTCCACGGCCGCCCGGGCCTCCGCGCTCGGGAAGCTTATTGGGCCGGTCTGCTGTTTAGTCCCGGCATCCTCAGTGCCTGCCATAGCGTTGGTTCCACCTGGTTTGTCACCGGTAGCTTCCACATCGGCCAGCCAGCTGGCCGGCAGCACCAAGGCTCCGCCTACCACCACGGGCGGCCGCGAAGAGAGCTGCAATTCCTCATCCAATTCGAGCAGTCGCTTTTGTAAGCGCCCGTGCAAGTCGTCGGCCCGTTTTCGGGCTTCACCGGAGTTGAGGCGGGCGTTAGGTTTGCCAGCTTCCTCTTGTTGACTTAGGTCCCGGGCGCGGGCATCCCAATGGCGAATTTCTGCCGTTAGGCGTTCTTGCACAGCATTACGCGTTTTCTCCACTAGGTAGCGGCGGTGGGTTCGCAGGCGCTCCAGCTGCTCGCGGGCAAGGGAGGTAAGGGCAAAAGACCGTACCCGCTCTTCGCCGCCCGCTCCGCGCAGGCTGGCCGGCAGCGTTTCCCAGCGCGGCCGCAGTTGGACTACTTCCTCAGCTGTGGCCGGGCGGTAGTCCAGGTAAGGGGCGTAGCCTGCCGGGCGGGGCTCCCCATCGGCTCCCAGCTCCAAAAACCGCAGTTCCCGGCTCACCGTCCGCAGCTGCCCGCCGCCCAGCGAATGGGCATCTTGCACAGTGGTTTCCAAGTAAAAAAGTAGGCGTGCTTCGGCATCGGGCCGCTCATCCAGCAGCACCGCGCCTTGCTGCATCGTATCAAGCTCGCGCTCCAACAGTAGGTCAATTACTGCATCAAGCAACGGGTGCCCGGGGCACACGAACGCCGCCAATGGCTTGCCCTGCACCGCCACCAGGTCTTTGTAAAAGGTGATTCGCTCGTAGGAATCCAACACGGGCTCACGCCCGCTACCCAGCTGTTGGCCCCGGTGGCGAATGGCTACCGGCACCCGCAGCACCTGGTAGCGACCCCGCTCTTTTTCTACTACCGTACCACCCAGTCGCCGCAGGGCCGCCAGGAAGAAGTCAGCCACAAAATGCGGCTGCAGCTTGCGGGCTTCCGCCCGCGCCATTTCCTCCCGGATGTGCTGCACGTTGGCTTTCGAAAGGGCTGTGGTATGCAGTGCTCTTTCTTGCAGCAGGCTTTCCAGGTGGGGGCGGTCCAGGGCAGTATCCAGCACCCGGTCCAGATAGGCTTTGCGTTCAGGGTCACTGCCGAAGCGTACAGCTTCCACCAGCAATTCGCGCAGACTCTTATTCTCAAATGTCACGCTACCCAGCACGTCGTACACCTTACCGTCTAGGGCTTCGCGTTCCAGCTCAATCTTGTCCAGCAGGCGTTTCCATACGTCGCCTTCTCTAGTCTGATGGGCCACCAGGCTCCAGAGCCGGCAAACTTCGGTTTGGCCAATGCGGTGAATACGACCAAAGCGCTGTTCCAGGCGGTTAGGGTTCCACGGCAGGTCGTAGTTCACCATCAAATGCGCCCGCTGCAGGTTGATTCCCTCGCCGGCAGCATCAGTGGCCACCAGCACGGCCACCCGTGCGTTTTGCGTAAACAGCTCCTGCACCCGCCGTCGCTCGTCGCGGGCCATGCCCCCGGCTATGCTCACCACCGCCGACGGATTACCTAGAAATGCCCCGATGCGCTGAACTAAGTAGTTTAGCGTGTCGCGGTGTTCCGTAAAAATCACCAGCTTACGCCGGTGGCCCTGGTCATCAAACAGAAACGGCTCATCGGTGAGTATGCGCGACAGCTCCTCCCACTTACGGTCGGTGCCCGAGCGCCGTACTTCCAGCGCCAGCTTTTCCAGCCCCGCCAGACTGGCCAGTTCTGCCTCCAGTTCCCGAATGGTATTAGCAGTCGTCGCCCGGTCCACAAACTCATTCTCCAGCTCCTCCTGTTCGGCTCCGGGCGTGTCATCGAGCATATCCTCCAAATCCTCGTCCGAGTCCAGCGCCCGCGCCCAGGTCACCGGTTCAGTCGGCGTTATCCCCCCAGCCCGCGCAGTCGTCCGGTAATCGTCCAGCCGCTGCGTCAGTTTTTCGCGCCGCCGCCGCAGCGACTCATAGATGGCCAACGGTGAAGAAGCCAGCCGGCGCTGCAGAATAGTCAAGGCAAATCCCACTGACCCGCGCCGACCTGATTCCAGCTCATCGGCCCGGTTGAACTGGTCGCGCACGTAATCAGTCACCTGCCCATACAGCCGGTTTTCAGCATCCGACAGCTCGTAAGCCACCGTTTCGGCAATGCGCTGCGGAAACAGCGGCCGGCCATCAAAGCGCACCAACTGCTCTTTCAACAAGCGTCGCATCATGTCCGATACGTCTACATCCGGGGTGCCGTCGCGGAACCGGCCCTCAAAACGGTCCTGGTCCAACAGGGCCATAAACAGCTGAAAATCCTCGTCCTTGCCGTTATGTGGCGTCGCCGTCATCAGCAGAAAGTGTCTCGTGAGCCGTCCCAGCAGCTGCCCCAGCTGATAGCGCCGGGTATATTTCACTTTGCCTCCGAAAAAGGACGCCGACATTTTGTGTGCCTCGTCCACGATTATCATGTCCCAGCGCGTGGCCTCCAGCTGTGCCTGCAACCCCTCGTCGCGGCTCAGCTTATCCAGTCGTGCCACCACAAAGTTGGTTTCCGCAAACCAGTTGCCCGTGCGCGCCGAGTTCACCTTGTCGTTGGTAAGAATCTCGAATGGCAGTTGAAACTTCAAGTACAGCTCCTCCTGCCACTGCTCAGCCAGCACCCCCGGGCACACTACTAGGCACCGATGCACGTCGCCCCGGATAGCCAGCTCCTTAATCAGCAGCCCTGCCATGATGGTTTTGCCTGCGCCGGGGTCATCGGCAAGCAGAAACTTCAACGGCTGCCGCGGCAGCATGCTGTCGTAAACGGCAGTGATTTGGTGCGGCAGCGCTTCTATCAACGATGTATGCACCGCCATCATGGGGTCAAACACATACGCTAGCCGAATGCGGTAGGCCTCCGACACCAGTTTGAACACCCCAGCATCTGCTCCAAACCCCCAGCGCCCGCCCTCGGCTGACGCTGGTTCTACTACCGCCAGTTCCGCTGCTTCCTCTGCATATAGTATCCGATTACCTACCCCACCCAACCCGTCGCGGTATACGAGTTCCAATGCTGCCGTCCCGTGCCACTGCACTTGCAGAATCATTACGGACTGCCCTGGCAAAATGCCATTTATAGTAGCACCGACGTGCAATTGAGCAAGTTCCGCCATGAAAGAAGAGTATTCGAAGTAACAGTTACCGCTGGCTTGAGCAAAAGCCAGGTAAGCTGCAAGCTACGCTGTTTCAAGCAAATTTTCTTTGCCTGTTTGTATCAAATAACAGCCAATAGAAGCTCATCCCAAGCTCAGCTAATGACAACCAAATTCTTGGCCTCCCAAAACTTGCATCTTTAGTTGAGGAAAAAAGTCTTCGGCTCCTAATCGCTCATCTGATTCAAAGGCTGAACGGTGATGTTTTACCCAACCAGTTACTGAGTAAGCTGCAACATCAGCTGCTCCGTCAGCCTCTTGCTGAAGTTTTACCCCAGCTTTCCCCTATACCAAAAAGCAAACAAGCCCAGCTGCGGCAGCGGGGCTTGGATTTGAATAAGTAGAGAAGAAGAGTAGCGCGAAAACCGCCAACTTTGCCAATTTTGACGGGGGTATAGGCGGAGCTTCAAACTGCAGTTTTACTCCGACACCTAATGCTCGAAATACTTTGAATAGGGTACCAAGCCGAATGTTGCTGGAATCACGTTCCAACTTGGCAATTTGATTTTTCAGAACGCCAAGGCGTTCGCCCAATTCTTCTTGGGTCAAGTCATGCAGCTTGCGGTATTCGCGCAGCTTGGCACTGACAATTTTGCGCTGGAGTAAGTCCTCGTACTCGTTGCGCTGCGGAGTGCCGGGGGCACCGATTAGGGAATCTGTGGTATCCTGGAGCGTGCTACCGAGGTCAGCGAGCTCTGGCTCTCCGTCAAGTGGTCTGCCTTGAACGGGTTTTTTGGCCATTGTTGAAATGGGTTCGTTTTAGATTTTTAGATGGGAAAAGGGTAAGTAGGGGGGCTCAAGCGCCCCCCTGACTTTTGTACCGCTGGTAAAACCGTAGCGCCCGGCCAATCTCGATTTCCGGGATAGAGCCGCTGCCTCTTGCAAAAACGTGCGTGCAGACGAACGATGAACCAGCTTGCTGTGCATCCCAATATGCTAGTAGGCACCAATTGCGCCCATTCGCCGAGATGATAAGCGCCCACAGATGAGGTTCTGTAGGGACCATTTGAAAGTTTGTGCCTGGAATGTGAACTTTCTCAACGAGAGCAAGCTCACTTAAAATCTCAGCCTTGTCTACCGGTGGCAACATTTCGATAAACTGGTGAACGAGCGTCAATACTTTGACCTCTGGAGGTGTTCGGGTGTTCATAAAGTAGGGGGTGTTTAAAAATTTGCTTTGTCATTGTGCATAGGATTTATGGATTGGGTGATTGATGGATGCGTTAGAAATTAGCTCAGCTAACCATAACGACCTTCTTGCAACTTCTTACTTTTCATAGGTTGAAATCCGTATGAGGGTTAAATACATACTAGCATCTTTTGCTGTGCTAGACCTCAGCAAGCCTATGCCCGATGGCTTCAACCACCGGGCTATTATGTGGCTACTACAAACATAACGAAAGTATTCTAAAAAGGATACATTTTAAGTGTGGTCTAAGGCGAAAGTTATGTAAATCAGGCCTGTAATTTTTAGAATGCTTGCTGATACGCTAATCTCTCGTTTTGAACGGAGGTCTATTCCGCGCCATAAACAGCCTCAATGAGGGTTCATGTGCTAAAGCTGCTCAATGGCTAAAATGGCAGACCTTTGCAGCATATTCCCATTCCACGATGCAGAATAAACCACTTTCACTACATCTGGTCACGCTCGCCGCCAGCTTATTGCTCGCATCCTGTCAAAAGGAAGCTGTAACCCTAGCGCCTTCAGCCCAAATCCTCCCTGAGCACCTCACCCTCGGCAACCCCAGCGGCGCCACGGCGGACGCCGCCCAGCCCACCAATTACCTGCTCATCAGGTCTCAGTATGCCCTTAGCTACCACTGCGATCGTGGCATCCTCAATTAAGTTAGCTGGCACCTCAGTACCGGCTGGCGCGACAGCGCCGCCCGCCAGGCCGGTCTCCTTCCCGATGCCACCCTGCTTGCCGGTTAGTACCAGGTACAGGCCACCGGTTGCACCGGCCCGAGCGCAAACCGCAACAGCACCTTAACCGATTATTCGGCTACAAAATTTGACGAGGTTGGCATGACCAAGTCGAGTTGCTGGAAAGAAGAACTAATCATTTCCTTCTTCTCAATCCATTCGCTTTCAACCATTGCATCTTTAGGTAAAAGCTTGAAAATGGGGCCCAGTAATGCGTAGCACTCCATGTGGCCGCCAAATGCCACCTTTGGACGATAGCGAAATTTTACAAGCTGCCGGTGTACGTGCTTTTCGAAGGAGTAAATAAATGTCGCATCATCGCTCGCCAAGCGTGCCACCACTCGCCATGCATAGGGCATGCGGGTGCTGTGAAAGCGTTTACGAAGGTCGAAGGTGATACCCACCTTAAAGAACCGCTCCTGCTCATTGCGTATTTCAATGACGTACAGCAGAGCAGTGCGCCCCTTTTGCACTTCCATCCACCCTGAGCGGCTGGCAGCACGGTGGACGCGGGCGGAGCACTTTTGGCAGCCTTGTCCGCGCAGGTGGGCATTTGGAAGTTTTAGAAAGTCACCGTGTATGGGGCAGATTATGGTAATGGGTTCGGAGAGCTTACACAGCTGCACCTTGCTGTAATCGTACCGGGCTCCAAAAAGCGCCTTCGCTTGGGTTAAAAAGTATTCTAGACCCTTCAACTTTTTGCTAGATGTTACTTTAACCCCGCATTTAGCGCAGCCGTGCCCTTTTAGATGATTGATCGGATATTGTTGAAAGGGTCCGTGTATTGGGCAGGTAATCGTAATTAAATGTTTAGTTTGCCGGTAGTGGGCCTGCTCGTAGCGATACTTATCGAGGTGGACCTCTTTCGCTTTAGCAATGAAGTAGGCCGTGTCATGTGTATTGGCTTTTGAGACACGGACCCAGGAGCAGCGGGCACAACCACTCCCGGTCAAGTGAGAATTGGGCGTTTGTTGAAAAGGACCATGTTCTGGGCAATGAATGGTGACGTTTGTGATGGCACTACGGTACTCCACGGCGTGATACTGGAACCTATCATTTCCGTGTACCACTTTTGCTTTCGCGATGAACTCCGCGGTGTTTGAGAACTTTCCCATAACCGCTAGATGTCTGTGGCAAGCTTGAGAAAGAACGTCTCCCGCGGCAGGGCTTTCAGAATCGGCGCGGCATCGGTGTAGCACTCCGTGTGGCCCGCAAAGGCAGACGAAGGCGTGTAGGAAAGATGGGCAAAGCCGCGGTGCAAACGCTGCTCAAGATCAAACACCGAACCTGCGTCCCACGAACTGTACCGGGCCAAAGTGCGCCATCGGTAGAGGGTTGTGATGCGCGACCAGCGGGCAGAGATGTTGTATGTCACGCCCACCTTATAGAACGCCTCACCCGCCGTGTACACGCGCACCACATACAGCACGGCCTTCCGCCCGCGCTGCTGCGCAATCCAAGCCGCCCGGTTCATGACAAGCCAGCGTTAGCATCCAGCTCGCCAGGGTTGGGGATAGGCCCATCCTTCTGGGCCTCTGCCCGCTTTGCCGCCTGCACCAAGACCTTATCTCTAGCCCTAGACTCCCGACTCTCCCGCCAGTCCAAGCAAAGCAGCTCCTTTTCCGCCTTGAGCTGCTGCAGCCGCTCCCGCAACGCTTCCCGACACGCAGCCGCCGCATGGGAAGAAACGTCCTTGCCAACCCCAATCGTCACACTCCTCGTCAGGGTGTGTAAGGAAAGACCAACCACCCCTTCCAGCTCCAGATCCGCCAGCAACCCCTGCTGCCGCTGCACCACCCGCCGGGCATACTTCACCCGCTTCAGTTGCTTCTTGTACATACGAGAGCCCTTAACCGCGAACCAAGTCCGCATAGGTGAGCGATAAACCCGGACTAAACCCCGCGGCTACCCGCCGGTCCACCACCCCCGCCAGCCCGGGCGGGGCGGAGAGTTGCCGCCGCAGCACGGTAGCCCCCGCGCGGGTGAGCCGGTTAAGCCCCAGCAGCACCCGGGTCCGCTCCGCCCGGCCGATGTGGGGCTGCTGCAACAGGCGGAGCAGAAGCTGCTTTTGCGCCCCCGTCGCGTAGCAGACGGGGCTAGGTTCCGAAAAACAAACCTCTCGCGCCTCCGCCCGCCGGGCGAGCTCCCGCCGGGTGTTGACCAGCCAGCGCGCGAGCCGGTCCGCATCTTCGCATTCGTGAATGGCATGGTTGGCCCGCAGCTGCTCGGCCGCGCTGAGCAAGGGGTTGCCAAAGGTGAGGGCCGTGAGCTGCGCGCGCAGGGCCGCTACGTGGGCAGCGTCCGCGCCAACGGCCGCTTGCCCAGAGGGGTAGGTGGAGTACATTTGTGTTACGTAATGAATTGATGAACATTTCCTCAGTTCGGGAGGGGTCGGCCGCGCCAACGGCCGGCCCCTCTTTTTTGCCCCGAGGCGTTCCCATTTGGAACGGGACAAACGTAAACCACAAAAGGAATTAATCCGAGCAATTATAAAGTATAACCGCAATAATATCAGCCTATTAACAAATACTCTACCCCGTTCTCTATGCTCCGAAACCTCTACCTATTCCTCCTTTTCCTCCCCCTCTTTACCCAAGCCCAAAACACCTGCCCGGACCTGTTCCCCCTCGACGCCCCTGCGCCGGCCACGCGCAGCCTGTACGCCAACCGTACCAGCGTAAGCGAGCGCTTCGCCATCGTCGGGGCCAACTGGGACGTGACGGCCTCCACCGTCGGCCGGGCGCACATCTACGAGTACACGGGCGGGGTGTGGGTGTTCCGGCAAACCCTGATCGGCGACCGCGTGGCGGATTCCTTCGGCAGCCACGTCTTTATCGACGAGAACACGGTCCTGGTGTCGGCCAGTAACTACACCCGCCCCGGCTCGGCGGCCATCGGCGCCGTGTACGCCTACACCCGCCAGGGCAGCGTCTGGGTGCAATCGGCTCTCATTCCCAACCCCAACGCGAGCTACACGGGCGGTTTCGGCTGGTCCCTGGCCAAGAGCGGCCCGGACCTGGTCGTGGGCTGCGGGTACAGCGGCACGCAGAACTACGCCGCCTACGTCTACCGCCAAACGAACACCCAATTCGCCCTCGTGGCCACCTTAACGCCCCCGGCGGGCACGAACATCGGCTACGACTTTGGCTACAGCGTGGCCATCGACGGCGACAACCTGGTGATTGGCGCCTTGGATGCCTTTAGCTTCGGCCAGTCGGCGGCGTATTTCTACCACCGCTCGGCCGCCGGGGCCTGGAGCCAGGCCCAGGTCGAGGTCTACCCCAACGGGAGCCGGGCCGGATTTAGCATCGCCCTGCACGGGCAGCGGGCCGCCGTGGGCTCGGATTCCAACCTGGGGGTGCGGCTCTACGAGCGCACGGCCGGCCGCTGGCAGCTGCGGCAAACGATGTTCAACCCGGACGCCACGCCGGGGCGCTACGGCTACACCGTGGCCATGAACGAGCACGTGCTGCTGGTGAGCAATCCGTTTGACCGCCAATTGACGGGCGTGGTGTACCGCTACGGGCGCCAGAACAACGCGTGGCAGCTCGAGCGGCGCTACTTCGCGCCCCAGCCGCTGATCGCCGACGGGCTGGGCACCTGGGTTGCAGTCGACGCCCACTCGAACAATTTCATACTTAGCGCCCCGGGCCGCACCTCCGGCGGCGCACTCAACGCCGGGCAGGCGTTCGTACAGTGGGCGCCGGCCATCTTACCGGCCGGGCCCTTCTGTGCGAGCGACCCCGCCCTGGCGCTGCAAGCCACGGCCACGGGCGGCACGTGGTCGGGACCCGGGGTTAGCAACAGTGGGGTATTCACCCCGGCTCTGGCCGGGCTCGGCACGCACCGGATTGCCTATGCCCTGAGCGCTGGCCCCACGTGCACGTACCGCGACACGCTAACCATCACGGTCCAGGCCGCCCCGCGCATCACGCGACTGGCCCTGCCGCCGCTCAGCTGCGCCCGCGACACGGCCTTTAACTTGACGGCCACCCTGCCCGGCGGCCTGTGGTCGGGAACGGGCATTGCCAACCCCCAAACCGGCACGTTTCAGTCGGCCACCGCCGGCCCCGGTCGCCACGTCCTCACCTATTCCCTAAACACTGCTTGCGGCTCGCAGGACACGCTGAGCGTGGTGGTACGGCCCGCTCCCGTGCGCATCCTCACCGCGCGCGTGCCCCTGAGCTGCGCCCGCGATACGACCATGGCTCTGGTGGCCAGCCAACCCGGCGGGGCATGGTCCGGAGCGGGCATTGCCGGGGTCACCAGCACGTTTCAATCCGCCCTGGCCGGTCCGGGCCGGCACCTGCTGACCTACCGCGTGCCGGGCCCCTGCGGCGGGCAAGACACGCTGAGCCTAGTCGTGCGGCCCGTGCCGGTGCGCGTGCTCAGCCGGCCCAGCACCTTTTGCCGCACGGATACCGTGTTTAGCTTACAAGCCACCCCGGCCGGCGGACGCTGGCGCGGGCCGGGGGTGACGGACCAGGGCCGGTTTACGCCCCCGGGCCCCGGCCGCTACGTGCTGCGCTACGAGCGGGGCACCGGCGCCTGTCGCGCGGCCGACTCGGTGGCGATGACGATCACGCCGCTGCCGCAACCAGTGGTGAACGCCCTCCCCACCCAGCGCTGCGGGGAGCCGACCGGGGTGCTGCGGCTAAGCAGCCAGACTCCGAGCAATACGACCTACGAGTGGCAGCACCGCGCCACCACCGCCCAGCCGTGGCAAGTGGTCTCCACCCAGCCCACGCATCAGCCTGCCCAGCCCGGCTGGTACCAGCTAAAGCTGAGTCAGGGAACGTGCAGAGCCTATTCGGCCCCGACGGAATTCCGCGCCGAACCCATGCAGGTTCAGCAAATCCCCAACGTGTTTACCCCGAACGGGGACCGGGTTAATGACGTGTTCGAGTTACGGCTCCAGTACCCGCGCACCAGCCAGCTGCAGGTGTTTGACCGCTGGGGGAAAAGTGTATACGCCTCGACTACCTACGGTGCGTTCTGGACGGGCGAGCAAGCCGCGGCGGGCGTGTACTATTACCTGTGGCGCTATTCCACGGACTGCGAGCCGGTGGAGCGCACGGTCAAGGGCTGGGTGGAGCTGCTGCGGTAAAAAGAGAAGGAGGGCATAGGGGCAGGGCTTTGCTTCCCGAAATGGCCCAGGAGCGTGCGCCCCGTTAACGGGGTGCACGCTCCTGTGAAGCGCCCGGTCAAACGCGCTAGCAATAGGTCCAGCCCTAAACGTTTCCTATATAGAAGCTCTACCTTTACTCGGGGCCGTCCGCGCGCCGAACTTATCTCACCCCATCTATTGCTATGCTTCGTCTTTTTACGCTTCTACTCTGCTTCTTATTCCCCCTGCTCACCCGCGCCCAAACGCCCACTTGGCAGGCGGCCCTGGCCAATAACTCCACCACGATCCGTGGGTCGGCCACCGTCCTGGCCACGGCCGTCGGCCCGGCCGGGCAGGTGTACGTGGCCGGCTATTTGAGCGGACAGGTGGGGTTTGGTCCCATCGTGGTCCGGGCCGACGCCACCCAGGACGCGTTCGTGGCGCGCTGGGAACCGAGCACCGGCGCCTGGGCCTGGGCCCTGGGGGCGGGCGGCACCAGCATTGACCAGGCCACGGGCTTGGTGGTGAGCGGCAACCGCATCTACCTCACCGGCAACGTGAACAACTACGCCGTGGCCGGCGACGCCAACGGGGGCAATAACGTGCAGTTCGGCTCCCGCCCCCTGCCCGGCACGGGCCCGAGCGCCAACGGCGACGTGTTCGTCGCGCGCCTCACCGACACGGGGAACCCCACGGATTGGGACTGGGTCCGGCAAGCCGGCGGGATCAACGAGGACCGGGCCCGCGGCCTGGCCCTGAGCGGCGACCGCCTGTACGTGGCCGGGGCCGTGCAAAATGCCGCCGTGGCCGGCGACGCCAACGGCCGCAGCGACGTGCAGTTTGGCTCCCACCCCTTGCCCGGCACCGGCCCAAGCTTGAACTATGACCTCTTCGTGGCCCGAATCACCGACGCCGCATCCCCCACGGACTGGGATTGGGCCCTGGCCGGGGGCGGCACCGACGCCGACGAGATTAATGCGGTGGCCGTGAGCGGGAGCACCGTGTACCTGGCCGGCTACACCACCAACAGGGCCCAGGCCGGCGACGCCAACGGCACGGCCGATGTGCAGCTGGGCAGCTTGCCGCTGCCGGGCTCCGGGGTCGCGTTCAACCCCGATGTGCTGGTGGCCCGCCTCAACGATACGGGTCCCGCCCCAACCTGGGCGTGGGCCGTGCCCGCCGGGGGCGTGGACGACGACGAGGCCACGGCCCTGGCCGTGAGCGGCGGCAACCTCTACGTGGTGGGGGCGAGCGTGGGGTACACCCGGGTGAACGATCCGAACGGGGGGTACGACGTGCAGTTTGGCAGCCACCCGCTGCCCGGCCTCAGCACCAGCCCCAGCGCTGACGTGTTCGCCGCCTGCCTGCGCGACCCGGGAAATGCGCCGCCCGCCGACTGGGCCTGGGTCCGGCAGGCGGGCGGCTTCTACGACGAGCAGGCCAATGGCGTGGCCGTGCGCGGCACGGCCGTGTACGTGGTTGGCTACACCCGCAACTACGCCTTTCTCAACCGCCCCGATGGGGCGAGCGGCGTGCGCTTTGGCGCGACAACATTTCCCGGTAGCGGCAGTGCGGCCAACAACGACTCGTTCGTGGCCCGGCTCACGGACCAGGGCACGACGGCTTCGGACTGGGACTGGGCTTTGTCCGACAGCGGGGTCTTGTCCGGGCAGGCCAACGCGGTGACGGCCACGGCCACGGACCTCTACGTGGGCGGCGCAGGCAGCGCGTATACCACCTACGGCGCGGCCGACGGGTCCCCGATAGCCAGCAATTATTTGACCTTGACCATTGCTAGCGTGACCGATAACGGCAGCAGTGGGGCGTGGCAGCGCGTGCGCACCGCGCGAACCGAAAACGGCTCGGCCAGCGTGACGGCCACCGCCGTGGGCAGCGGCGGCCAGGTCTACGTGGCGGGGTACTTCAGCGGCCAGGTGCGCTTTGGCCCCTGGGAATTGACAACCCAGGGCGGCGAGGACGTGTTCGTGGCGCGCTGGGAGCCGGGGGGCGCGGGCGCCTGGGCCTGGGTGGTGCGGGGCGGCGGCCGATCCGATGACCAAGCCCTGGCCCTGGCCGTGCGCGGTCCGGTCTTGTACGTGGGCGGGAAGGTTAATAACAACGCCGCGCCGGGAGCGGCAGGGGGCACGGCCGACGTGCGCTTCGGGGCCCACCCGTTGCCGGGCATCGGCTCGGGCAACGGCACGGACGCCTTCGTGGCCCGGCTCACCGATGCGGGGACCGCCGCGGCGCCAAGTTGGGACTGGGCCCTGCAGGGCGGGGGCACTTCGCTGGACCAGACCTCGGCGCTGGCCGTGAGCGGCAACAGCGTGTACGTGGCCGGCACTGCCGTCAACGCGGCGGTGGCCGGCGACGCCAACGGCCGCGAGAACGTCCAGTTCGGGGCGCACCCGCTGCCGGGCATCGGCCCCTCCGCCTTGCGCGACGTCTTCCTGGCCCGCATCACGGATGCGGGCACGGCCCCGAGTTGGGACTGGGCCGTGCAGGGCGGGGGCACGTCCGAGGACTTGGTCGCGGCCCTGGCCCTGCGCGGCACCGCCGTCTACGCGGTGGGCTCGGTAACCAACACCCCCGCGGCCGGCGACGCCAACGGCCGCGACGACGTGCAATTTGGCTCTCACCCCCTGCCCGGCATCGGGGGCTTCAACGGAACGGACGTGTTCGTGGCGCGCCTTACCGACCCCGGAACCACGGCCCCCACGGACTGGGATTGGGCGTTGCAGGCCGGGGGCACCGCCAGCGACCAGGCCCATGCCGTGGCCATCAACGGCAATCAACTCTACGTGGCCGGGCAGGTAAGCAACCGCGCCGCGGCCGGCGACGCCAACGGCGGCAATGACGTGCAGTTTGGCACGCGCCCGCTGCCGGGCACGGGCCGGAGCACGGAACCGGATGCCTTCGTGGCCCGCCTCACGGACGCCGGCTCGGCGGCCCCCGCCGATTGGGACTGGGCGCTGGCCGGCGGCGGGTCGTACGCGGACGTGGCCCTGGGCCTGGCCGTGGGCAACGGGGGCGTGTACGTGACCGGGTACACCGTCAACCAGGCCGTGGCGGGGGACGCGAACGGCGCAGCCGACGTGCAGTTTGGCGCCCTGCCCAGCCCCGGGCGGGGCGCGAACTTCAACGGCGACGTGTTCCTGGCCCGGGCCACCGACCCGGCCGCCGGCGCCGCGCCCGCCTGGGAGTGGCTGCTGACCGGCGGGGGCGAGCGGGCCGACCAAGCCAACGCCGTGGCCCTGAGCGGCAACCGCCTCTACGTCGGGGCATTGGCGTGGCCCGCCGCCACCTTCGGGACCACCACCCTGCCCGCCGCCAGCGGGGTGCAAGTAGCCGTGTTGGGGGTGGTCACCGACAATACTGTTCTGGCAACGCGTCCAAGCGTCGAGTCGGGCAAAGGGGCTGTTTTGACGCTCTACCCGAACCCGACGGCGGGCGGGTCCGTGACCGTGGCCGGGGCCGCTCCCCGCATGGCCGGGCAGGTGCTCGATGCCCTGGGCCGGGTGGTGGCCGGGTTTGTGACGGATGCCGCCGGCTCGGCCGTGCTCGCGCTGCCGCGGAGCCTGGCCCGCGGCATCTACGTGGTGCGGGCCGGGGAGCAGCGCCCGGCCCGCTTGGTGGTGGAGTAAGCCGGTAGCAGGCCACTTGACGGGCCGCGCCAACGGCGCGGCCCTGCGAGCCGACCCACCGCTTAGTACTTGGTAGAGCGGAAGCGTTTGCCCGGCCGGGGGCGCGGGCCATGAATTCGGCGGCGCGCCGCGGCCCTTCGAAACCTTCGCTGAGTTCCTGCGCGGCCGTATGGGCCAGGTACATAAGATAAAGCAGAGCACGGGCCCGGGAACGGTCGTTGCATCAGTGGCGCTGCTCTCGTGAAGGACAACCTTGTTTTAAATTTTTCGGCTGCTCCACCGCCCCTGCAGGCAACGCAAAACCCGGGCGCTATCCACTCACACCTCCCCATGGATAAATAATGCCGAAGATATGAGTGATGTACTTCGAGGCATGCCTTACGGTCCAGCCATTCCGGTTCCTGGTCACCCCGGCTGCCTTACCTTCACCCAAACGGGTCAAGCCAGGCCGGCGGCCAGTTATGGCACCATGCGTTATTCATTAGGTCAATACCCATAACTGCTTAATCCTTTTCGTTTCATGCTCTCTTAACTTATATGCCCGCAACCACTACCCCCTTTAACAAACCTATTCGCACCCTAACCCTGGCCGCCCTGCTGGCTGGCGCTAGCACGCTTCCCGCGGCGGCCCAAACCGGGTACGCCTTGTTGGGCGGCCAGGCCTTCACCTACCGCCTGGCCACGTTCCGGCCCACGGTGCCCGGCGCCTTCTCGGCCACCGTGACCATCACGGGCCTGGGCAGCGGGCAGGACCTGGTGGGCCTCGACGTGCGGCCCGCCACCGGGCAGTTGTACGCCCTGGGCTACGTGCCCAGCAGCCAGCAAGGGCAGCTCTACACGCTCAACCCGGCGACGGGCGCTCTCACGGCGGTGGGCAGCGCCCAAACCCTGGCCTTGGGCACCAGCCGCAGCCTCTTTGGCTTCGACTTCAACCCCGTGGCCGACCGGTTGCGCGTGACGGCCGGCAACGGCGCCAACCTTCGCCTGGACCCAAATACCGGCGGCCTGGCGGGTACTGACGGCCCCCTGGCCTACGCCAGCACCGACGCCAATGCCGGACGCACGCCCCGCGTCACGGCTTCGGCCTACACCAATTCTTACGTGGGCAACCCGGTTACGACGCTCTACAACCTCGACCAAGCGGCCAACCGCCTCGTGCTCCAGAACCCGCCCAACGCCGGCACGCTCAACACGGTTGGCACCCTGGGCGTGAACGCCGGCGGCGGGGCGGCCCTCGACATTTACTTTAACCCCACGACCGGGCTTAACGTGGCCTACCTGTCCATTTCCACGTTTTCGCTCGCGACGTTCACCTTCGCCTCCGCCCTGTACACGGTGAACCTGGCCACGGGCGCGACCACTGCCCTGGGGGCGTTGGGTAACAACACGGCCGAGGAAGTTGTCGACATTGCCCTCACCACCCCGGCGCCCGCGCCCGTGACGGGCCAGCTGGCCTACGCGCTGGCGGGCGCCAACCTGATCGAGTTTGACACGGCCCTGCCCGGCACCATCCGCCGCGCGGTGGGCATTACGGGCGTGGACGCGGCGCAAACGCTCGCGGGCCTGGACGTGCGCCCGCTCAACAACGTGCTCTACGCGCTCGGCTACAATGCCGCGGCCGCGGCCGGAGTGGCCAACGCGCAGGTGTATTCGCTCAACGCCGTGACGGGCGTGGCCACCGCCGCGGGGCCCGCCGTGCGCCTGACCTTGGGCACGGGCAGCCTCGGGATGGACTTCAACCCGCTGACCGACCGCATCCGGGTGGTGGGCGCCAACCGCAACAACTACCGCCTCGACCCCGCCACCGGGGCCTTAGTCGCCACCGATGCGACGACGTTCTACGCCAGCAGCGCCACCCCGCCGAGCGTGGGGGCCATCGCCCACAGCAACAGCTTTCCGGGCTCGGCCGCCGGTACCACGCTCTACGCCTACGACGAGGCGCGCAACGTGCTCAACACGCAGGGCATCTCGTTTTCGCCCCTCGTCGACGGGCTCCAGACCACGGTCGGCGCCTCGGGCCTGAGCGTGAACGCCACCGCGCCGACCGTGGACCTGGACATCTACAGCACCGGGACGGGCGTGAACCTGGCCTATCTGGTGGCCAACACCGGCACCTCGGCGGCGACCGCGCTCTACACCGTGAACCTGGGCACCGGCGCGGCCACGCTGGTGGGCCCCATTGGCGCCGGCTTGGCGGCCCGCGACATCGCCCTGGCCGCCGCCACGGGCGTGGTCACCGGCACCCGCCGCGAGCAAGCGCGGGCCGGGGAGGTGGGCCTCTGGCCCAACCCGTTTGCGGACGCGACGCAGCTGCGCTTCGAGCTGCCCCGCGCCGCGCAGGTCGAATTGCTTGTCACCGACGCCCTGGGCCGGCTCGTCGCCCTGGTGAACCCGGGCCGGCTGGGCGCCGGCCCCCACACCCTGCACTGGAACGGCGCCGGCCAGCGCCCCGGACTGTATTTTTTCTGCCTGCGCGTTGATGGTCAGCCCGCCGGTACGCGCCGGGGCCTGCTGCAATAATGCGGAAGGGCCAGTTGAAGCTCCTGATCACGTAAGCGCCCCTAGTTCGGCCTTTTTTGCAAACTGGTAGTAGGGGCGTGGTTTACCTTCAGGGTTTCTTTTCGGCTTTTCCCAAGCTTCCCCTGGTAGCGGCCTGGTCTTTTTCATGACCGTTTTTACCTGCTCCTGCATGCCCCAAACTTTGTCCGGGTGGCGCAGGGGATACCCGGCAAGCCCACGGGCCCGCACCAATACGCCGTGTTGCAATTTCCCAGCAAGTACACGAGCCAGACGCCCCCGTCACCGCTGCTCTACTCCCAGCACGCCCGCTTCCGGGCCATGGGCCACGCCGGGTGGGTGCTACCCCACGACTACCGCTTCGTGGCCAGCGTAATCCCCACAACCCGTCGCCCTTGCACTGGCACGTGGTGCGCCCCGCCGCCTGGGCCGACGGGCTGGAGTCCACCGAGCGGGACGTGGTGCAAGCGGCCCTGCAGGAGCTGCTCGGCCCCGGCCCCGGGTTTCGGGAGCCTACCACCCTGTTGCTAGCCCTGGGTTTGATGCACAAGGTGCCGGCGTGCCGGGCCCTGGCCTTGGAAGTCTTCCTTTTGGCCTGCACCACGGGGCGGCTCGACCCCGCCGCGTTGGGCACGATCCTCGGGCGCTTTCTGGCCCACGAATTCGTGCCGGTGCAGCGCCTGGCTGACAACCTGCAGCAAGCCCGCGCCATCGACGCGACCACGGACGACGCCCTATTGCAAGTATTAAACAACCTGCTACCGGAGTTACCCGCGGCGCCCTTGCGCAACACCAAGAAGCTAGTGGAGCTGTACGCCGAGCTGACCAGTCGTAGCGGCCGGGAGCCGGCGGAGGCGATCAAAACCAATCTGCGCAGTTGGCAAGGCACCTCTGCGCTCAAGCAGGTCGTGGGGGAGTTGGTATAGCAAAAATTTGGGAGCATAATAACCAAGCCCCTAGAAGAGGCCTGGTTGAGTTCGGAATCAATACCCAAGCGCCGGCCCCATCGCCGACCAGTTCCAGGAACACTAGTAGTCCTCCGAGAAATGAGTCCGATCAACGAGTGCGCGTGGTCATTCACGAGTTGATTAGGTATGGTGCGCACGAAGGATTTGCGCGGGCCGCAGCGGGCAAGCTCGAGCGAGTTCTGAACTCCGAGGCCTTCCGGCAAGAGGTGGAAGCCAACGAGTATCGGCACGCTCAGTACCTGCGCCCTGCCCAGATTTATGCCCGAATTATGGCCGCTCACGAAGTGCAGGAGGGCAAGACGGGTAGTGGACCTGCGGCTGCGCACGATTACGCTGGCCGAGGACGGCGCGTTCTGGATGAAGGCCTGCGAACCCGGTTCATTACAGGGAACCATCGGCTTGGACGGCGCGGGTACTGGCGTAGCCGCGGTGTGCCCGCAGTGACTGAGTGTCTACGCGGCGAAGCGGGATACGGCGGCCCTGGCCGCCCACTTCGCGCACGAGTACATGCACATGTTGGGATTTGCCCATCCCGTTTGGAAGCAGAAGTCGGTTCCGTATAAGATTCACACCCTGGTCGAAACCCTGGCCCAGCCCCGGGCTAACGTGCCCGGGCGGTAGGCCGCTGTCTTACTCCGCCTCCCGAAATTTTCGAGTCCAGAAGCGGTGGGGATAAAAAACGTCGCAGTTCTTTTCCGCCAATCGGGGGCTGCCAAAGTCCCCGTGAATCTGAGGGCCTAGCTCGAGCCGCGAACCGGAACCGAAGGCTTTGATCGTTACCCGGCCCCGAATAGAGGCGGGTAGGAACGTGCTGTCGGCCGCCGCCAACACAAAATTATGCCAGCGACCCAGGGTGCGCTCGTTGAGCGTGAGTGGGTCGGTAAAGAGCCGGTCGATCATCACTGGTAGGGAGCCATCGAGGGGAAGCCGCAGCAGGGAGGGAATGGTGTAATCGCCGATCATGTTCTCGGTGATCTCCCGGTAGGGGTGCAAGGTTAGGTTATAAAAGCGGGTCTGGGCGTGCTGCTGCAGGTAAGGAGCCACGGCGTAGCGAAAATCCTGTAGCGAGCACGCCGCAGCCATGAACACGATGTGGTCGCATTGCAACCGTCGCTCCCGGGGCTGCAGCAACGATTCCTGCAAAATGTTTTTCATGACGATGCACCCCATGCTGTGGCCCATAAGGGTCACGGTGGCGCCGGCCCGCGCGGCGGCCGGTTCCTGCCGGGTTCGCCACTTGCGGTAGGCTTCCAGACTGTCGACAAACTGCAATACCACGCCGGGCTGGGATAAATAGCGGGTGTTTCGCTCCCGACGACTCGCCTGGGCGACGAGTCGCTTCGAGGGCTGGGCGGCAAGCGGCACCGCGGAGAATTCATCAGCTACCGGCCGGTGGAACATGGTCTGCGTCCGCCGCAGCATGGACCGCCAGGCGGGCCGACCCACGGCTTCGCCCAGCGCTAGGGTAGCCAGGCGCGATGGAAGCCATAGCACGGGCTGCACCACGTGGTAGTAGAAAGCGCCCTTGCTGCGGTTCTCCCCCATGGAAATTTGCAAGGTAGAGTCAGTCCTGCCGCGGTGGTTTAGGTAATCCTGCCGCAAGCGCTCGCTAATCAGGTTGACCGAATGAACCTGCTTGTTGCGCTGCGTGCCGCCAAATTTGTAAAAGTTTGACGGCCGGTTCAGCCCAATAGAGAACAGGGCCGGCTCGGTAGCGTACTGCAGGGCGTTAAGTGGAAATTTTACGGCGGCCCGGCCCAGGTCGGTGGCTAGGTGTAAGGGCGCTAAAATGCCCAGTCCGTACAGGGCGTAGAGCGGACGACGCAGGGGTTGTACCTGCCCTTGGTTGGTGATCAGGTGTTCACCGTAGGTGGAAAAAAAGCCCGCATTCCAGTTGAGGTACAAAAATGCCGTATCGGCGTTCGGCCGCCAGAGCTTAAGCGTGTTATCTTGCTCGACGCGCACGGCGCGGTTCAAGCCGGCTTTAAACGTGGCCAGGCCCCCGTGGGATAAGACAATGATGTGCCGCGGCTGGCGCTGACGCAATTCAGCGAACATCTCCCGGAGGTAGGCCCCTTCGGTGGTTTCCTTGCTCTCGTATTTCCCAGCGAATCGCCTTTTGCTTTCCCGGGTAAGCCCTTTGAGCTTGGGGAGAATTCGCCCGTCGCCGCTGATTTGCAGCACCCGGTGGGTGAGGATATTAAGGTCAACAGGCGTTTGGGTTCCCGGCTGCAGGGGGCGAGTCACGTCGGTGCAGCGGCAGCTGAGCACCAGCAGGCTGCCCAGTAACGCTAGGCTTATCCGAATCAAAGTAGCCGGAAACAAGGGCGCGGCAAAGGGGCAGGTAGCAGGCACGGGGAGAGTAAAAAAAGTGGAAAATAGGACCCGGGCAAGGAACGGATTTCGGATCCGGACCTTGCTATTTTAGCGAACGGGGTAGTGTTTGGTGATAAAAGCGGTGCCATTTTCCGAAAACAACTGCCGCAGGGCTTGCTGCTTGGAGTAAGGCCGGCCCGAGGGGGTGTTGGCCAGGGCAGCACCGAGGCCGAAGCGGTAGAGCTCGTCGTACAAATCGAAGTGGTCGAACACGAATTGCTCGAGTTCGGGCAGCCGGTCGGAAGTGTGGAAGTAGTCGATGGGGTTGACGATGCCGTCAAAGTCGGTGCCGATGGCGATGTGACGCCAGACGTCGCTCTGGGGCGAGGCCGAGCGCACCAGGTGGGCGAGGTTGCGTACGAATGGGGCCGCCGCCAAAAAGCGGTTAATAAAGCCATTCTGGTCAACGCCCTTGGGCAGGGGCACTCGTTCCGAGGCCAAGCGCGCGCGCAGGGCCTGGTGCACACTGTCTGCTTGAGCTTGCGCCTGAGGCAAGCGGGTACCTAAGCCGCGCTGTTCAACGGTTAAACCAATGATGCCCCCGGAACGGCAGATAATGTCGATTTCATCGTCGGCTAAATTGATACTCGAGGGCTGAAAGAAGCCGGCCCGGCGCTGGCCGATTGTGGGGATTTCTGCAACTCGCAGGTAGGAAAGCGTATCCTGGCGATTGGGTTGGTGCTTGAAAAAATCCCGGTAGTAGTGGGGTTTCCCGTCAATGATAAAGCCTGCTCGCGCTATGCGCAGAAAAGGGGAGCGCTCAAATTTCCAGGGAACGCGCATCCACCCAGGATTGACGCGTTGAGAATTTGAATCAAGGCGAGTGCCCGTTTCATCTGCGTACCATTCTTCAAGCTCTTTATAATACTTCGCTGGGTTCTTGAACTCGGCGTAATCGTCGGCCAACGGCCGCAGGGCCGTGGCCAGGGCGAAGCGCAGGCTCTTGCCGCTCATGGCCGCGTGGGAAACCATAATGGGGATGGTATCGCCCGCGACTCGTCGCTGGGCGACGAGGGCGTAGTATTCGAGGCGGGTTTTAAGGCCGGAGTGGCGCATGTCCAGCAAGATGCGTCGGCCGCCGTGGCGGCTCAGCAGAGAATCGATGACCAGTTTGCCCAGTCCTCGGGGATCATTGTAAATGCTGCCCGTTAAGCCGTTATCGTACGGCACGGCTAGGGGCAGGGGATCATCTTGGGAAAAGCCAGAGATGCCGGTAGTGCCGGTCGCGGGCATGGCGTTCGCTCCGGCGCGGACTTTGCGCGAGCCAAATAAGCTGTGCAGAACGACCCCCAGGCCGCCTTCGATGTCCGTGCCCTTGCCGTGGCCGGCGAGCTTGTTCCAAATCAAGTGCGAAAGCGTCACAAACAGCACGGGGTGCTCCCAACGCTTTAAGGTTGCAATGTTTTGCCGGAGCCCCTCCGCGTCCGCCAGGGTAGTGTTGTGCAGCAGCAGGCGATTTTCCAGGCGCGGGCCATTGCCAAAGAGAGCGTGCCCTCCTTCGATGCTGAAGACGACGCCCGTCTGGCCGGGCTGCAGCTGCTGAATGTCCTTGGCTGCAGTAACGAGCACGATTTTCGGGCCCTGCTCAGGATGCTGGGGATCGGTGCGGGCTTGCCGCTGGGTAAAGGCGTATTCGGCCTGAAGCTCGTCGAAGGCCGTTAGGTACTTGTTTTGGACCAGCCGGGCATGAGGCTTCGGCATGCTAATGCCAAAGTTGCTCGCGGCCTTTTTAAAGACACGGTTCCCCCAGTGCTTATCGTCGACCAGGCCCCGCTCGTACGCGTACAGCGAGGTGCACACCAGGCGATAGGTTCCCAGCGCGCCCCAGTTGGACTGCCGATAACCCGAGAAATCGGAGAAGTCGCCTTCCTTTTTAAAACGGAGCTCGCCCGGGGTGTTGCGCATGGACCAGGCCAGGGTATCGGGGCTTTGCCGGGCGGCCTGCAGCAAGGCGGCCGCGGCGGCTTGCTCGGGAGTCGTTGCAGGAATTTCCACCTTGGTCACGAAAGGTTTCATCGTGATGTGGTTGTGGAAGTCCACGTAGCCTTGACGCGAGGGGTCAACCGGGTAGTGGGTGCGAATGCCCGGAATGCTGCGGGTGCAGCTGACTAATGCCAGGCCCAGGAACAAAGTGTACGCGGGGGTGGTGGTAGAGAAAGCCATGGCAGAAAAAGGCAAAGAGGTAGAATGGCAACGAGTTGTGGAGCGCTAGTCCCCGGTAGATGTCACGACTTTAAAAAGCGTAACCCAGGCGGAAACCCGCCGGCATCCATCGCCGCTGCAGCAAAATCTTATCGCCGTAGGAGTAGCGCAGCAGTTCCACCAGGAACTCGGCGTTGCCCACGGGCAAGGCGATGGCCAGGGTCCCCTGCACGTCTTCCCGCCGATAAATGCGCGGGATGTCCTGGGCCGGGGTGCCCGTGCTCAGGGCCCGCGTATACGTCAGGGGCTCGAGCAGCAAGGGCAGCCCCAAAGGTTTTACGCGCACGGTCGGCCCGATCTGGATAAGGGGAAAAGCGCTATTGTGATAGGCGCGGGCAATGTTTTGCCAGGCAACCTTACCCATTAAGCCGTAGCCCATGCCGGTTCGCTCCCCGGCTCCGTTGCGATCCCAGGCAAGTTCGCCGCCCAAAAAAGGCGAGAAGTTGCCGGCCGTTCCCCGGGCTCCGTAGGCGCCTTGAAAAATCCACCAAATCTTGGTGCTCGTGCGGCCGAGCCGGGCGGTGGTGATGGTTTGCATGCTAGGTACCTGCGGATTGGTGCGGTTCTCCCAGGCATGAATTCGCTTGCGCATGCTCTGAGCGTAGACAGGTACCCCCGTTGACTGCCCAAAATCCCAGCCGACCCCCAAACTCAAGAACTTGCGGTGGTAGCCTTCGGAGTACACGAACCGGGGCAGCTCCAGGCGAAAAAATTGGGGTACGGCCGCGCTTACCGGCTGGCCGTTTTTATGCCGGATGTTGGGATAATATTCCAGTTGGTAACTGGCCTCGGCAATGGGCAGGCGCTCGCCATCGCCTAAGTCTGTGCGCACCACGAATGGATTCACCCGAAAACTGAATCCTTCGGATAGCGGCACCCGGAAGCCCACGCCGTAGTCAATTTCCGCGCCCGGCTGGCCGGCTAAGCGACGTACTCCCAGCACCGGTCCTAAGGCAAAAGCCCGAAACTGTAGCAAATCAATCGAGGCTCCGAGGCCAATACCCAGCGGATAGCTGCCCGAAACGGCGACTTGTATGCCCGGGCGGCGTTCCTGGTAGATCTGCGTGTTCGGCGCTTGGCCGGCAGTGGTGCTAGCGAGAGCCAGTGAGGCTAGGTCGATAGCCGGGTCGACGGAGAAATGGCGCGCCTGAAATTTCTCCCACATCATCTCCGGGTTAACCACGGCGGGGGTCTGTCGGGCTCTTTTTGCTTTCAGTTCGAAGTACGTGGTAACCACGAAATCCTCGACCGCGTCCTGGGCAGCTCGGCCCAAGGGAGACAAGCAGTCGGATGAGTACTGGTAAGGGTTTAAGTTGTTACTGTCCGTGCAGTCAATGATTTGCCGCTTGCTTGCGTCCCGCTGATAAGCTCCTGGGGAATACCATTTCTTTTCTGGATGCAGCAGGGGCCCCAATTGCCGGTCCTTCTTGCCGTTCTTATGCCCTTTTTGCGTATCGTCTACGCCTGGCTTCGGAAGGTTGCCCAACAGGTATTCCCCGTCAAATTCATCAGGAAATTGGTGCTGATATGGCGCAAAAGTGCGGCCAATCCGGCCGGTAACCAGCGTCCAGGGCTTGAGGTATTGAATGTGGCGGGCGTCGGCTGTGCGCTGCACGTGAGCCCGGGAGTATGAATCAACAAGGCTATGAATTAGAGCGTAAAAATCATCGCTAACCAACTGACTATGCTGGACGATGCGCTCGGATTGGGTGCTGTTGGTAACTAGTTTTTTGAAGACGGCTGTCAGCGTATTGCGACACCGATCCAGAGCGCTGAGCAACAAGTGTGGCGGCGCTTTGACTACGGGATGCACTGTTGTATCCCGAGATAAGTCTTCAGGCGTGGCCATGAAATGAAAGGCCTGGCCGTTGTCGCTGAACTGCCGGTTTAACACAAAATCCATGTCCCCGGAGCGGACTTCGGGCAAATTCCCCAGTACCTGCCATTGGTACCTTTTCACCTCCTTGGGCGGGTCCATGGCGTGCCAGGCGATTAAGGAGTCGACGATAGAAACCCCCGAGAGCGCTGATTGGCAGTAGGGTGGCTTTAAATACTTGCTGTGGCCCCGCAGGATGTTCAAGTAGGCCTGGGCTTCGATGATGTCGTGTGCTTTGGAGTCAAAGGCCCCAGCGGCATGTGGCCAAAGCCAGGCGCACCCCAAAAGAAAGGGTAAACAATGCTTCATGCGGTAGATAATAACTTGAGAAGAAATGACCGGAAAGGTATAAATATTATTGATAAAAACAAATTAAAAATGTGCTTTATTTAATTCCTTAATAAAAGCCTTACAAAGGCCGCTCAGCTATCGGTGCCAAGACGTGGGCGGGGCGCAGAGCCTTGGTTGGCTGGTGTCGCTGGGAGGTTGCATAAGGGTAGGGAACTGCCGATACGTGACATTTCGACCCTTTTTTGAATTCGTCGGTCACGGGCTATAGCAGGAAACAGGGTTGGACGCCTGTCTAGGAGACTAAGCTCGTGGCCTTGAGAGGCACGTGCCTAGGCCCGCAACCACCACGACTATTTGGCCGACCGGCACTCGTACCTAGGTCATTCACCTAGATGCCGTTTCTTTGTCCGCCATGATCCGATACAGGACGGCCCCCGCGCCCGCCGAGACGAACATCTTCGCTTACTGCCGATATATAGTCCTCTGGGGCCTGCTCCTCGCCCGGCCCTGGGCAGCGAGTGGCCAGCCCGCAAATTCCGGCACGGTGTCGACCCTGGCCGGCGCCCCCAAGCAAGCCGGCAGCATCGACGGCGTGGGCCCGACAGCCCGGTTTAAGTCCCCCCACGGGGTGGTCGTGGGGGCCGACGGCGCGGTCTACGTTGCCGACACCGAAAACCACGCCATTCGGCGGATCACTGCCGCAGGCGTGGTTACCACCCTGGCCGGCGCGCTCGGGCAGAAGGGCCAGGCGGACGGGCTGGGCGCCACGGCCCGCTTTGCGCATCCCGAGGGCCTGGCCCTGGACGCGCAGGGCAACGTGTACGTCGCCGATGCCGGCAACCACACCCTGCGCAAGGTGACCCCCGCCGGGCTCGTCAGCACCGTGGCGGGCCAAGCCGGTCGGGCCGGACGGGTGGACGGGGCGGCCCCGCAGGCACTGTTCAACGCCCCCCACGGCCTCGCGGTCGGGGCCGACGGCACGGTGTACGTGGCCGATACGTACAACCACACCATTCGACGGATTTCGCCCAGTGGGACGGTAACGACCCTGGCCGGTTCTCCCGGCCAAAAGGGCGCCGGCGAGGGGCCCGGGGCGCAGGCCCGCTTTTTCCACCCGTCCGGCGTGGCCGTGGACGCGGACGGCGCGCTCTACGTGGCCGACAACGGCAACCAGACCGTGCGCAAAATCACGCCGGCGGGGGAGGTGAGCACCCTGGCCGGGGCGGCGCGAAAAAAGGGCTCCGCCGATGGGCTGGGACCGGCCGCGCGCTTTCGGACCCCGAGCGGCGTCGCCGTGGACGGGCAGGGGCACCTGTACGTGGCGGACTACGTGAACTCGACCATTCGGCACCTAACCCCCGACGGGCAGGTGAGCACCCTGGCCGGGCACCCGCTCGGGTGGGGCAGCCAGGACGGAACCGGCGACGCGGCTCGGTTCGCGTTTCCGTTTGGGGTGGCCGTCGACGCCCGCGGGCGGCTGTACGTGGCCGACACCCAAAACATGCTCATTCGCTGCGTTGAGTAAAGAGGTAATCCCTCGTTTCGTAAATCGGATTTGCATCCCGGTCTAGCCCCATAAGGAGCCGAGGCGTACCAGGCGCGCTAGACAATTAATCCGCGGCAGCATTTGCCCCGGACCGTACGGGGACTACCCCAGCTCGGTATCCGCAGCGGCCAAAGGCCACGGGCGTAACTTCGCCCCTTTCGCTATGGTGGCCTCTTATCTTCTCCCGCGCTGCATCCTGGCCGCTAGCCTGCTCTGGGCGGGCACGGCGGCTGCCCCCCCGGCGCCGGCGGCGCTGCCTCGCCCCGGGCAGGAGCAGTACCGCCGGTACCGCGGGCAGGTAGCCGGCCGGCCGGTGCTCGTCGAGCTCTCGTTTCGACGCCTGAGCGGCCTGCCCAAGGGGCACCAGCTCGACTTGTTTGGCCGCAGCTACGACTGGGTCACGGGCGAAGAGCAAACGCTGCGTCCGGTGGGCCTCTTCTTGCCCGCTAGCCCCCTTACGCTCGGAGTAGAAGCAGACCCGGGCCAGTGGCCCCGGTGGCGGGCCACGCAGCCGCTCGGACCGGTGCTGAGCGGCACCTGCAAGGCGAGCCCCCAGGCCCCGTCGCAGCCTTTTGCCCTGCGCGAGGACTACACCGGGGCCGTGCGCTACGAACTCTTGACCGAGACCACCGCCGGCGGCCGCGGCCTGAGCGCGCACGGCGAGCCGGCCCGCGCCTACGTGGAAGTCACCTACCTGCACCTGCTCGGCCCCGACACGCTCCGCCCCGCCCTGGCGCGGCTGCAATGCCCGGGGCCCGCGCGTCGTCGACGCGCGCGGCATCCCCTGGGCCAGGTGGCCAGCCGGCAGGACTTTGCCACGGTCTACAACCAGTCGCTGGCCGTCACGCTCAACGAGCAGGACCTGCTGGCCTACGGCACGTACACGGTCGAGGGCGTCGTCGACTTGCGCCACGCGCAGCACAGCTGGGACAACGTCGTGTACGATCTGCGTACGGGCCAGCCAATTGACTTGCTGGCGTTGCTGCGGCCCGGCGGGCCGGCCACCGTGCAGCGCCTGATCACGCGCGAGCTCCGACGCGGGGACCCCGCTTTCGCGGCCGAGTTAGGCCTGGACGCGGAGCTGCTGCCGCTGCCCGACGAAGGCTTTGCGCTAACGCCCACGGGCTGGCAAGCCACCTACCAGACCGCGCCCGAAGACGAGCCCAACTATGCGTATACCGTCACCCTGACCTGGGCCCAGCTGCGCCCGTTGTTGCGCGCGGGCACGCCGCTCAACCGGCTGCTGGTGGCCCGGGGCCAGCGGCCCGTAGAGTAGCAGCCGGCATCTATAGTATTTCCACGGTCGGGCCGGATGGCGCAAATTCAGCGGGGGGCGGTTGCGTGTTGCAAAACATTGCATGCAAAAGACGCTAATAAGTGCCCCCACGTAGGTGGAAGTTGCAAAGTCGCACCCCAAAACGACGTTACAATCGCACTGGTATTGGGCGCCGAGACGCTAACTAGCATAACGGGTAGATTACAGACTGATAGTCAAGATATAATATAAGAAATTTAGTAAAGATTGGCCCTGTTGCTGTACGCACAGCACAAGGCGCTTTTTTCTGGTAGTTTCGAGTGGGTTGCGGGGAGCAGCTGTACGCGTCCTTTCTCATATTTTAACCCCCAACGGGCCGCAGCCACAGCCCGTTTTACTCCGGCAGAGCGGGCAGAAAGCCAGTTCCGCCAAAAAGCCACCCACTTGGCGCACCAGTTCGCCCATGACCACCGTGTCGAGCCAGTACGTTAAGGTGAGCCCCTGGGCCTGTGCGCGCAACAGCCCAAGTTTGCGCAGCGCCACTAGGTGCTGAGACACGGTGGTTCGGGCCAGAGGCAGAGCCGCGCAGATCTCGCCGGCGAATCGGCGCCGCCGATCGGCGAGCAGCTGTAAAATTGCTAGGCGGGCCGGATGAGTCAGGGCCTGGGCTAGATGGGCCGTCCGTTGCTGGGGGAGGGGAAAGGCTGCAGATTTAGCGTGGGTCATAATAAAAGAGTGCTTGCCGTAAATATACGTCAAGCTTTGCCGTATACATACGGCATGGGCAGAATATGCCATGAAGCACTATTTGTCGACCTCTCGAGCCTTACCCAAGGTCAACTCTACCCTGAATGTTTTGAGCTTCTGCCGCGGGAAAGTCTACCAGCTCCTTAAGAGAAATCCCCAGCGCTTGGGCCAGAGCGGCGAGCACTTCCAGCGTGGCGCTTTGGCTGCCCGCCTCCACGCGCTGCACAGTGGGCCAACTGATGTCGGCTTCATCGGCTAGGGCTTGTTGGCTCAGCCCGCGCAGCTTGCGCAGCGCCCGCAGGTGCTCGCCAAATGCATGCAGGAGGGCCGAGTTTTTCACTGCCCCGAAGGACCGCCGGCCGAAGAGCTTTTATCATATCGTATGCGATATGTTTGCGAGAACGATGGTAACTTTGTGAGGAGCCGCAGCAAGGGCTGGGTTTTACCTTTTTCGCTATGTTTAAACCTGTTTACTGCGTTCTTGTCGTGCTGGTCTTCCTTGCCTTCTGCGGCTGTCAATCCATAATCAAGCACCGCTTGGCCGGCACCTATTACCGCTACAACCCGGGTAGCACGGCGACGCTAGCGGTGCAGAAGTTGCACCTGACGGAAACCAAATTCATCATGACCGTGCCCTTGAACGGAGACATGGCCATGGACTACTCCGTCGAAAACGGCATCATTTACGTTGGCGGCCAGCCCAGCCAAATCTGCTTCACCGTGGACGGCATGGGCGTCATCAGCAACAAAGGGGCAGTGGGCATCGAAGGCACCTACATCAAACAAGTAGACGAGAATTAGCCTGGCGTCACAGGGGATTCTTTGTCACTTTCATTTTCCTATCGGACCACAACCCTTTCTTCATGCAAGAGCCCGTTTTCCTACCCATCGCTCAAGTTCATACTCCCCAGGGTTCTGTCAGGTACGTTGCGCAGGCCCGTTCGCACCAGGGCTTCCTGGTCCAGCGGCGCTACCGGGGCGTGGGCGAACCACACTATAGTACTTCTACCTCCTCCCCATGGAACTTTTGGGTGAGCTACGAATATGTAAAGGCCTGCTTGGAGCCCCTGCTTAACCTCGGCGCAGTGCAGGCCGCGGGATTATCCGCTACCGCCATCCGAGCATGGATAGCCGACCATCCGGGCGAAGTGTTTACTCATCCCGTCTATGCGTCCTTGTGCCTGCGGTGGGGCGAAAACACGTACGGCTACCGGGTAGAGGAACTCGAGGAGCCCGAACTCACGCCCGAGGCGGTGCCATTTACGCCCCACACGTGCTGGGAGTCAGGCACGACCTATTACCAGTGGGCAGCTGCACCCAACGCCGACCAGGACTTATTAGAGCAGATTCGTTTACCGGCCTACTTGCAGAACCATGTGCGTGAGATAGGCCAGGAGGGCGGCTGGTTCGGGTGGTATAGCACCGACTACCGGGCCTTGCATCATGCTCTGGCGGCCCAGGGCCGGCGCCTCGTTCTGGCCCAGCCCCGCATGTGTTACGGCGTCTTTACGCAAGATTGCGGAACGCTAACGGTGCTCATGACTGCGGATGGGGCCGAAGAAGCCTATGCGTATTATGCGGCGTTACCCGAAGCCCCAGAAACGTATCGTGGCCCAACCAGCGAGGGCAACTGTGTAGGCTACGGTTATTTTGTGCAATGGCCCGGTCAAGCTGCTGGAGAGTGGGGTCTTACTTGTGACAAGCGTGTGCTAGAGCCCAATGGCGAGCAACAGTATCTAAACTACACCGCCAATGGTGGATTGGTCATCAATCGGATGCGCGCCAATGATTTGCACGAGCAAGAATTTCCTCAACATGTGCCCTTGGTGACGCTGGCGGCGGTGCTGGCTACCACGGGCCTGGTTCGGTGGCGCCTAGCCGAAGCCTTGGGCTGGACGCTCGAGGAGTTAAGCGAACGAGAAAAGGACCCGGGCAGGGTAACCATCGCCGAGGTTGAGCGCGTGGGCGAGCTCACGCAACGGCCGGTCGAACAATTGCTGCGGGAGTTGCGCGAAGAAATGCGCGCGCGCACTAAGCTGGCCCAGGTGGCCCAGCAAAGATCGCAGCCGATGCCGTAAGGGCTTTTGCATTAGTACCAACCGTGTTACGAGAACCTATACCTTCCCCTAATTTTGGCGGAAGTGAGCTCTTGTGCGCATATAGAGCAATTTTACGTTGCCTTCACTTTTTCCCCTGTTAATGTCCACTATTCCCAAGCTTGAATCAGAGTTTCGCTCGGCCCTGTTGGGCTTAGCCGTGGGCGACGCCCTGGGCGTGCCCGTAGAGTTTACCTCCCGGGCCACCCGCCAGCGCGACCCCGTTACGGGCATGCGCGCCTTTGGTACCCACCACCAGCCGGCCGGCACCTGGTCCGACGATGCTTCTTTAACCTTTTGCTTGGCCGAGGCGCTGGCCGCCGGGTATTCGGTGCAGGGCTTGGCGGCGAACTGCGTGCGCTGGTACGATGAACAGTTATGGACGCCCCACGGCCGGGTATTCGACATTGGCATTACCACCCGCGAGGCGATTTACCGCCTTAAGAAGCAGGATAAAGATGCATCCCCACTGGTCGGCGGGCGCGATGAGATGAGTAACGGCAACGGCGCGCTCATGCGCCTGCTGCCCTTGGCCTTCTACCAGGAGCAAGCCCCCTTGGCTACTCGCTTCCAACTCATTGCGGATGCCTCGGCCGTCACGCACGGCCACGTGCGCTCGGCCGTTGCCTGCTTCTTGTACCTGGAAATGGCGGGATATCTGCGGCAGGGGTTGAACCCAGCGGATGCCTACAACCACCTGTGTCAAACGGCCCCGGCTCAGCTAGCCGAGCTTCACATTACCGATGCGGAAAAGAAGCAGTTTAAGCGCGTGCTGAATGGGGAATTAGTCACTTTGCCCGAATCGGCTATTGCCAGCAGCGGCTACGTAGTGCACACGCTCGAAGCGGCGCTCTGGTGCTTGCTGCAGCACGAGACTTATGCGGCCACTGTGCTCGCCGCTGTGAACCTGGGCGAGGACACGGACACCACTGGGGCCGTGGTCGGAGGCTTGGCCGGGTTGTGCTACGGCGAGGAAGCGATTCCCGCAGCCTGGCTGCAGGTCTTGGCCCGACGTGTGGACATCGAAGACCTGGCTCAGCGAGCAGCGATTAGCTGTATACACCTGCCCCGCCCCCTGCCGAATAGCTACTGGGCCACGCCCCACGTGCTCGGCTGCGAATACCCTGGTGACCTCAATCAGGAAAAAGCCCGGGTCAAGCTTACGGCTTTGCTGCAGGCCGGCATCACCGACTTTGTTGACCTGACGGAAGCCCACGAGTTGGCGCCGTATGAAGACCTTCTGCAAACGGTAGCTGCCGAGCAGGGGGTACAGGTGCGCTACCGCCGTTTCCCTATTAAAGATGTGAGTGTTCCGGAGCCCACCACGCTCGAGGCGGTGTTGGCGGCCTTGACCACCAGCGTGGCCGCCGGCAGAAAGGCCGCTGTGCACTGCTGGGGAGGCGTCGGCAGGACGGGAACAGTCATTGGGTGTTATCTAGTGCGGGCCGAGCGGTTGACTGGGGTGGAGGCCCTGGCCCGCATTGCACAAGAGTGGCAGGGGGTAGAAAAAAGCCACCGGGTACCCCGTTCCCCGGAGACAACCGCGCAGTACCGGATGGTGGAAACGTTTGATAAGTAATGAAGCTAAAAGGTCAGAAGGTTTGAAACGAAGGTGAGCAATGCCTCAAGTCCTCCCACAAGGATTATTGCATTGCTCACTTTATAATTTATCGTTTATACCAAGGTTAAAACCAACTGCTAGGCATAGGTGGAACTGAACTTTTGAGTCCTCACTGGTTCAATATCTTTGAACTTGCCTGTTGTCATGTCTGATTGCACAATGACTGTGGTCAAAGGACCGTTGCGATGCTTGGCGATGATTAACTCGGTAATTCCCTTAACTGAATTGCCAGCCGCGTCTTTTTCAATCTTATAGTATTCAGGTCGATAAGGGAATATTACGACGTCGGCATCTTGTTCAATCGCACCTGATTCACGCATGTCTGACAAGATGGGCTTTTTGTCGCCTCCTCTAGTCTCTGGAGCGCGCGAGAGTTGACAGAGGGCAACGACAGGAATATTCAGCTCTTTAGCGATGATTTTAAGTCCCCGGCTGATGGTGCTTATTTCTTGCTCTCGATTGCCGGATTTTAAACCATTCATGAGTTGCAGGTAGTCGACTACAAGCAATTTAATGCCGTGTTCTTGCTTGGCCTTCGTCGCCTTGGCTTTTAATTCTCCAATGCTGAGAGAGGGACTGTCATCAATGATGAGTGGAATATGACGCAGAGCTCCCGCATCAACGCGAAGTTGTTCTGCCTGAGCTGGAGTCATATCAATTCCGCGACAGAGTTGCGACGAACTGTGACCGGTCTCGGTCCCAATAAGCTTTGTTGCTAATTCAATGTCGCTCATTTCCAATGAAACAAACAAGCAAGGATTCTCATTGCCTGCAGCCATTCGGGCTACAGCTAAAGCCAGACTGCTCTTCCCCATGGAGGGCCGGGCGGCTATAATGATAAGATTCGAGGGCTGAAAACCACCGGTGATTTTATCCAAAGCGTTGATGCCTGTCGGCACACCCGTTACGCCACCAGGGGTTTGCGTTGCTTTCACAATCCGGTCAATGGTTCTATCAAAAAGACTTCCTATAGTTTGAGCGCTGCGGATTTGTAAGCAATCGTGTAAACGGTTTAGCATCACTTGGCCCTCGCTGATCAACTCGTGCGGGTCAGCAGTTGGCTCAGTGGACTTGCTATAGAGCTCATAGGCCATAGCGGCCATTTGACGCTTGGTAAATAGCTCTAAGAGGGTCAAACAATGCGTAGTCAGATGGGCCGCAGTGGGTGGGGCAGTTACTTCCAGATTGCCTAAGTAGTGATGGCCACCAACACGCTTGAGTAGCCCACGCTTTTCTAACCAAGCAGATACAGTAAGAGTATCAACACCATGTCCTTCGGCATGGAGCGTGGTAATCGAACGGTACACGAATCGGTTTGCGCTGGAATGAAATACTTCGTCATTCCCTCGCAGCAAGGTAATGACATGTCCTACTGCTTCACTTGTTTGAAGCATGATGCCCAGTACCGCTGCTTCCAGCTTGTGATTGGTGGGCAGGAGGGGGGATTGGTTGGATTTCATTTGATATGGGTATTAGCTTGTTGCTCAAGTAGGGTTACAAGTGAGTAACTAGTTGTATCAGGCGATGGTGGGGCACAAACGCCTCGAAGAGTCGGTGCGAGGGGCTGGGTCGGTAAATCCTCGTCAAGCCAACTGCGGCCAGTGAGATAGGTAAGTGGGTATTTCCGATATTGTACCTCCGGGGTAGCGGCTACATAACCATCGACGTGAGCTAAGATGGCCGAGCGGTCAAAAGCTGAGAGTTTCGCCCATTTCCTCTGGCAGTTGTATCGGTCATTCTTTTTGCCATACTTATTCCAGAATTCTTCGAAAGAAGCGGCACCATCAGGTTCCGTTGCTACGGATGGCAGGAGAGCAGATTTGATAATTTCATTCCCCGTTTCAGCCGAAAGAGTTTTATTGATTTTTACCCTGCCATTTAAATGAGTATTTATCTTGGCAGAATCTGCTATAGGCTTAGGCAAATGTTGCCACTGCTCTGTAGCAACGTTTACAGTAGGTTCGGGCAAATCCTGCACAAGCCCTTTTTCAGTTTCTGCTGCGTTGTTGCATCTGCCAGAAGGAAGCAAGGGGATGAGCTTACGCTTGGGTTGCGCGTTTTGCCGGGTTATCCGGAGCAATAGTCCCGCTCGTTCCAACTCCTGAAGGGCACTCCCAACGGCTCGCTTGGAAATTCTACATCGGTCCACAAAATGGTGGTCATTCGCCCAAACTTCGCCGCTTACCCGTTCCAGATTAATAGTCTCCGACAGAACTAAGCGGGCTGACCAACCAATAGGCAGAACCATGACTTCTTTAGGAATAAAGAAGTCCCGCGGAGCCGCATTGCGTCGCTTTGGAGATGGGTGAGGAGAAGCTGCGACCGCCATTTTTTCAACGCGCCGATGCTTGCCGACAGGAGCTGTTTCACTCCCAGTAAGTGCCGCTATTATAGCTGCTGTATAGTTAGCGGCGGGCATGACGGCTGGCTTTAGGTGTGCGCTGATAACTCTCGTTTTGGAGAGCTGCCATGATGTCGGCCTTGAAGAAGTAGGAGCGAGCGCCTAGCTTGTGAACGCGGAGCCGCCCAGCTCTGACATATTCATGCACGGTTTGCCTCGTGCAGTTCAAAAATTTCGCCGTCTCTACAACGGTATAAGGATGGGAGTTATCCTCGGCAGGCGCGCTGGATTGCAGCGCCTCACGGACCTCGTCATGCACGACCTTGCGGAACCCATCGAGTAGTTCCTTGTAGGTCACCCCGCATATTCGTATTTCTTGTTCTGGCATGCGTGTGTTGCTTCCCTTAAGTGGGAGAGCGATGCAAACATGCGGTATCCGACAGGTGAAAGGGGCAAGGAATCACAAGTAATCTGCCTTTCTGTAACGTTTGGGCGTTTTTGCAGTGTTTAAGGCCTTGCTACATTTCCCAATAATTTCAGTGTAGGCTCGCCGGATAGTTTGCTCTGCCTGCCTTCTCATGTCGCTTCTTGATTCGTTTCCGGTCGCTTTATGCACTGACACACGTTCTCAGACTTCCTGATCTGCATACGCTCGGGCAAACTCTTTCTCCACGGTCTGCTCCGTAATGTTGACATACCGCTTAAAAGACTTCCAGTCACGATGCCCGGTGACTTTCATTACTACCTCTGGCCGCAGCCCTCGCTCGAGCGAGAGGGTAACGAAGGTCCGCCGACCTGTGTGGACGCCTAGCCGCTCCCACTTGGCGTGGGTAGTGCTGTGGCGCGTGCCAGCGCGGTACTTGATTACTTCAATCGGGGTGGTGATGCCAGCGAGCTGACCGAGCTCCTTTAGGTAATCATTTAATCGCTGGTTGGTAATGGGGTGCACGTCCCCGGCCAGGTACTTCTCGACGATGCGCTGGGCTACCGGTCGCAAGGGCACGGTCACGGCCTCGCGGGTTTTCTGGGTGGTGATGCGCAGGGTGGCACCCCTAAAATGCTCGGGGCGAATGGCCACCAAGTCAGAGTAGCGCAGGCCGGTGTAGCAGGAAAGCAGAAACAAGTTGCGGGCGTTGTCCAGGTAGGGCCGGCCGGCGAGCTCCAATTCTTCCAGGGCCCGCACCTCCTCGGCCGTGAGGGTCATTATTTCGGGCTCCTGCCGTTTCCAGCGCAGTTGCTCGTAGCCGCGGCTGGCGTGAAAGCCGCGGTCCGAAGCGTACTTCATAAACCGCTTGAGCGTGGCCACCTGCTTGGCGATGGTGTTGTCGGTAAGCTTTGCCTTATCGAGCAAAAACAAAGTGAACTTGTCGCCGAAGGCCGGGGTGATGGAGTCGAAGCTGACGCTTGTCTTGGCTTGAGCGGCAAAGGCGCGCAGGTGCCGGGCGGTGGTCTCGTAGACCATGGCGCTGCGGGCCTTGCCGTGGCCTCGGGCCAGGGCCACCCACTCTTCGTAATAGTCCCAGAAGGTCATCTTCTTCGCAGCCCCAGCAGCCGGCTTCTCTTCCACGGTGGGCTGGCTGAGCTTACGCAGCGCTTTGGTCGTGGGCGTGTCCCCAGTGGCCCGGCGCTCGGCGTAGGAATCGAGCAGCTTTTCCTCGAGCAAGTCGAGCGCGTCATTGAGCAGTCCGTTGGCCGGATAGCCACGCAGCTGGGCGCGCTGCTCGGCTTTGACCCATTGCTTGGGGTGAATTTTTAGGCCGCTGTAGACCTTGACGCGCTGGCCGTCAAAAGCCACGTAAGCGAAAATGGAAGTGGGCCGGTCGGCCTTGGATTCCTTGAGCAGGAAGGAGACTTTTGCCATAAGAATGCGAGATTGTGTTTGCCTGCTCCTAAGGTAATCGATCTCTGTTCACCGGGGAACAAAAGGGAGCAATTCCGGGGACAAAAAACGCGACTCCCCCCGACACGGTCCGATTCCTTCCGACAAGCACCTGCGCTGAAAAGCCGCAAACGGCGTTTTAGGCCGAAGATTCGAGTGAATCGTGTCGGTTTTAGTAGGGTAGGGGTAAGTCCCTCGCTCTCTACATAAAAGCCCCGTTTCCGATTTGGAAACGGGGCTTTTTGCTTTTAGGGTAAAGACCTACTGGCCCGTAGCGCGACCGTGCCTGCCTCCTAAAGAGCCTGTTTAGGAAGTAATGAGTGACTGTTCGTCATTCCGAGCGCAGCCGAGGAATCTCGCCCGAGTCGTTGCACGAGGCCCGAACGGTGCGAGCGAGATTCCTCGGCTGCGCTCGGAATGACGGACGGATGAATTCCTAAACAGCTTCAAAGCCAGCCAACTGAATTACCTTGTGCCATGAGCTTACCTTCCGTGCCTGCTGCCGATGGCCAGTGCGCCTGGGCCAACCACAGCGAGCTGCTGCGCGCTTTTCACGACCACGAATGGGGCGAGCCCGTGGCGGAGCCGGCGATATTGTTTGAGTACTTGGTGCTGCACACGTTTCAGCTTGGGTTCGATTTTCCGGTGGTGCTGAAGCGGCGAGAGGGGTTTCGGGAGCTGCTGGAGAACTTCGACCCTGAGCGACTGGCCCGGTGGGGAGAGTCCGAGATAGAGGAGGTAATCGTTAATCCGCGCATACTGCGGAACCGGCGGAAGCTGGAAGCTACGGTGCGCAACGCCCAGGCCTGGCTGCGGCTGCGCGCCGAAGTGGGCGAGGAGGGAATCTTGCCGTTTTTCTACGCCTATGTGGGCGGGCGCACCGTGGACGGGCAGCGGAGCGCGGCCAGTCCCGCGCCGCTCTCGACGCCGGAAAGCACCGCCATGAGCCAGGATTTAAAGCGGCGCGGCTTCGTAATGACCGGGCCCATGACGTGCTACAACATCCTGCAGACGGCCGGCATTGTCAACGACCATTGGGTGACTTGCTCACGGCACGCCGAGTGCGCGATGCTGGCAGCTGAGTGGGGGAGGGACTGAACAGAGGTGCCTGCTGGCTAGCTCTTTTTGTCAGTTCCGGCGGGTGGGCCCAGCACCTTCACCTTGTCGCTCTTGGCCAGGCCCGACGTTATTTCAACATTGACGCCGTCGGAGAGGCCGGTTTTTACCAGGCGTTTCTGAAACTGTTGAGGGCCGGTTTCTACTTCCACAAATACACTGTCTTTGTTCACTTTGCCGAATTGCAACAGGCCCTCCCTGATGGCTAGCACCTGCTGCCGCTTGCCCAGCACAATGTCGCCGTTGGCCGAGTAGTTAGCCCGCAGGAACTGACCGGGCTGGAGCTTGAGCCGGGCCCGCACCTGGAACTTGATGGCGCCTTCCTCGGCCAGGCCTTTGGGAGCGATGTATTCGAGGATGGCGGGGAAGCTTTGATTTTCGAGTGCGCCGATGGTCAGGTTGAGGTCCATGCCTTCGCGCACCTTGCCCACTTCGCTCTCGTCAATCTTGCCTTCGAACACTAGGCTCTGCATGTCGGCCACGGAGGCGATGGTGGTGCCTTCGTTGAAGTTGTTGCGCTCGACCACCGACGAGCCGGCCTTTACGGGCACGTCGAGCAGCATGCCGGTAATGGTGGAGCGCACCAGATTTAGCGAGCCGCCGGTGTTGCGCGAGGCGCCGCGCTGGGCAATCTGCAGGTTGCTTTCGGCCGCGTCGAGGGCTTGTTTTTTGGCCCGGTAGTCGGCTAGGAAGTTGAGGTATTCTTGCTCGGCAATCACCTTTTGGTCGAAGAGGGCTTTCTGTCGGTCGAGGACCACTTTGCTGGTTTCTAGCGCAATGCGCGACGCCTGAATGCCGGTTTGGGCATTGTTGACGCTGGCCGCGTTGGCTACTGTCCGGATGCGGGCCAGCAGCTGCCCTTCCTTCACTGGCTGCCCGGCTTCTACATACAGCTCCTCCACTATGCCCGAAACCTGGGGCTTAATCAGCACTTCGCGCCGCGGCACGATGCTGCCGGTGGCTACAGTTTTCTTAACGATGTCGGCCACGAAGGGTGTCTCGGTCTGGTAGGTAACCGGGTCGGTATGAGCCTGCTTCCAGAAATAGTAGCCCAGCCAGCCAAACCCGGCGAGGAGCAACAGCAGCAAGAGCGAAAGGAAGACGCGTTTCATACGGAGGTGTTTTTGAAGTAATTGTTCGGTTTTGCTTTATTCGTCTTTCAGGGCCACCACTGGCTGCACCCGTGCCGCCTGCAGCGCCGGTACCAGCCCGGCCACGGCCCCGGCCACTACCAGCAGGACAATGGCCGCGCCGGCCACGCCGATGTCGACGCGCGGATTGGCAAAGAAGCCAACGTCCTCGCCCGCAATCAGGGCATCGATGCCAGCCATGAGGGCCGTGCCAACCAACAGGCCAAACAGCCCGGCCACGGCCGTTAGCACTATGCTTTCCTGCACAATGAGGCTCACAATGCTCCAGGGCGTGGCCCCCAGCGCCTTGCGAATCCCTATTTCTTTGGTGCGCTCCTTCACCACGATGAGCATGATGTTGCTGACGCCGATGATGCCGGCCAGAATGGTGCCGACGCTCACGAGCCAGCCAAAGCTCGTGATGCCGGCAAAGAGGCCCTGCACCTTTGCGTATTCTTCTTCCACGTTGGCCGAGCCAAAGGCGCGCTCGTCGGTGGGCGCTACTTTGTGCTGGCGGGCCAGCACCTGCTTGGCCTTGGTTTCGACTACCGCCGCCGGAATGCCGGGTTTGGGGATGAAAGCGAAATAGCCCACGCGGTTCACCTGATTGAAGGTGTGCTGCAGGGCAGTGAGTGGGATGATGATGGTCTGGGCTTCTTCCTGGGCGTTTTCGGGCTTGCCTTCGCCTTTAAACAAGCCCACCACCAGGAAGTAAATGCCTTTGATGCGGATTTGCTGACCCAGTGGGTTTTGGCTGCCAAAAAGCACCTCCGCCACCCGGTTCCCAATGACGGCCACTTTGCGCCGCTCGGTGATATCAGGTTCATTGATAAACCGGCCGCTGGTCATGTTCACCGCCTTCACGGCCGGGTAGTTGGGATATTCGCCATTCACCGAAAAAGAGGAGCTTTTGGTGCCGTACTGCACGGTAAAGGTGCCATCGAGGGAGCCACGCGGCAGGATGGCCGCGGCTTCGGGTATCTCGCGGTTCAGGGCGGCCACATCGTCGTTCGTGAACCGGATGAAGCGGCCCACTTTCAGCCCGGCGTAGGGCTCACTGGTGCGCTGCGACCAGATGAATACCGCGTTTTTGGCCACGTCAAACTCTTTTTCCACGCCGTTCTGGAAGCCCCGGCCCGCACCCAGCAGCACCACCAGCATAAATATGCCCCAGTACACGCCAAACGCAGTGAGGCCCGTGCGCAGCTTGTGTCGCCGCACCGTGCCCCAGATTTCCTGCCACGTATCTACATTGAACATTTAACAATTAACATTTAACACGCGCTTAGCTGATAGCCGCGCGGTTATTGAGGGAACGGGAGGAGCGGATGGTGGTGAAGAGCATTTTGCTTAGTTCGTCGGCCTCGGCTAGGATGCTTTCGAAGTTTTTGCTGGGGATATAATCGGAGTCGTGTAGCAGGTTGAGCCAATACTTGGTTTCCAGGCTTTCCTTGTAAGCAATGGACATTTTTGCTGAAAAATCGGCATTCGAAATAGCGCTGTTGGCCTCGGCGATGTTCGCTCCAATGGATGTGCCGCACCGCAGCAGCTGTTTCGACAAAATATATTCCTTTTGCTCGCCTGTGAGGAAGCGGTAGGCCTTAATAATGCGCAAGGCGAAAGCGTACACCTTATCATAAAGCACATTCTCACGTCCGCCTATCATACTGTTAAATGTTAATTGCTAAATGTCAAATGTCCCGCAGGGCTTCGATGGGTTTCACATTGGCAGCTTTGGTGGCGGGGACCAGGCCAGCGGCTGCGCCGGCCACTACCAGCAGGGCGGTGGCGCTGAGGGCCACGCTCACGTTCACTTGGGGGTTGTCGAAGTAGGAAGTGGTGCCGCCGGACTGCTCCAGGGCGTAGCGCACGGCGTCGAGCAGGGCCACACCGGCCAGCAGGCCCAGGTAGCCTGAGACGCTGGTAATTACGACTGACTCCTGCACTATCATGCTGATGATGCTCCAGGGGGTGGCGCCCAGGGCCTTGCGCACGCCGATTTCGCGGGTGCGTTCCTGCACAATGATGAGCATGATGTTGCTCACGCCCACCACGCCGGCCACCAGCGTGAGCACGCCAATGATGGTCACGAACAGCCGGATGCCGCTGAAGAGCCCTTCGAAGCGCGCTAGTTCTTCTTCGTTGTTGTCGAGGTCCAGGGCCTGCTTGTCGGCGGGGTCGAACTTGTGGCGGGTGGCCAGCAACTGCCGCACCTGCTCTTCGAGCTCTTTCACGGGTGTGCCCTTGCGGCTGCTCACGCCGATGCGCTGCACCTGGTTGTACTGGTTGAACGTGGTTTGGAACGTAGTGAACGGCACAAAGGCCCGCTCTTCGTTGCGGCCGTTGTTGCCGGTGTTGGTGAACGTGCCCACCACCCGGAAAAACACTCCTTTCACCTGCACGAAGCGGCCAATGCAGTTGCTGTCGCCGAAGAGCACCTTGCGTACTTTCTCGCCCAGCAGCATCACCTTGCGCTGTTCAATGCCGTCGAGGGGGTTAAGCAGCCGGCCCTGGGCCAATTTTTCGCCGTTCAGGTCGAAGAACTCGGCATTGGCTCCAAACACCTGATAGGAACCGTTTTTGGTGCCGTTCATGATGGTGTATTCGCCGAATAGCCGGTTGCGGGTGGCCAGCAGCTCTACGCCGTCTACCTGGCGGCGAATGGCTTCAAGGTCGTCGTTGGTGAACTTGATTTGGCGGCCCGGCTGCAGGCCCTGCCAGGGCAACGAGGTTTTGCCGGCGCTCACAAACAAGCTGTTTTTGGCTCCTCCCCCAAACTGTTTCCACACGCCGTTTTCCATGCCTTTGCCCGCACCCAGCAGCAGCACCAGCATGAAAATGCCCCAAAACACGCCAAACGCCGTCAGGAACGTGCGCAGCTTGTTGCGGCGCATCGTGCCCAATATCTCCTGCCATTTATCGAGGTCAAACATTGACAATTAACATTTAACAGTTAGCATTTAACAATTAGCCAAATGTTGAAAGGTAGTAGGAGAGGAGATATGAAGCGTGACAGCACAAATGATTTCTATGAATTCCTGAAGTGCTTCTGCGAAGTGGCTCTAACTGCGAGCTGCTAATTGCTAATTGTTAAATGTTAATTGCTAAATGTTCACTTCTGGCAGCGCTGGCGCACTTTTTCGAGGCGGGCGGTTACGTCTTTTACTACGGCTTCGTCGGTGGTGAAGAGGGGGAGGGAGAAGTTGGTGTTGCTGCCGTTTTTCTGGTTGTTTAGCTTGATATTGAAGTGCTTCTGGCCTTTGTTGTTGGTGGTGGGCTCGTAGGTGAGAGAGGTGACGTTGGCCCACTCGAAGCTCATTTTCATTTCGAAAACGCCGTTGTCCATTTTCATGGCCCAGCCCGAGTCGCCGCGATTGAAGCTCACGGCCAGGGGCTGACTGGTTTGCACGTCGGCGCCCCGGTCACGGATGAGCTGCTCGGCGTGGCAGCCGGCGAGGGTAAGGGTTAGCTCCTGCTTGGGCTTTTGCGGGTCGCGCATCAGCTGGTTGATTTCTCGGGCCAGGGCCTGGGTTTCGGCAGCTGGTGTTGTTTGCGCCTGGGCGGCGAAGCAGACGGACCCATGCAAGGCAAGTAGGAGCGTTTTCATAGGGGTGGAGATTATTCGTTTACAATTAGTCCGTCGCGCACGCGAATCATGCGCTGGGTTTGGGCGGCAATGTCGTTTTCATGGGTCACGATGACGACCGTCATGCCGTCGCGGTGCACCTGCTTGAAAATGTCCATCACTTCTTGGGTGGTGTGGGTGTCGAGGGCACCGGTGGGCTCGTCGGCCAGAATGAGTTTGGGCTGGCTGATGAGGGCGCGGGCAATGGCCACGCGCTGCTTCTGCCCGCCCGAAAGCTCGCTGGGCAGGTGCTCGGCGCGGTCGGCCAGGCCTACCCGGTCGAGGTAGTCGAGGGCCAGGCGGTTGCGCTCGCGGCGGCTGACTTTCTGGTAGTAGAGGGGCAGGGCCACGTTCTCCAGCGCGCTTTTGAAGCTGAGCAGGTTGAAGGATTGGAAGACAAACCCGAGAAACTGGTTGCGGTAGTGGGCCGCTTTGGTCTGCGACAGGTTGCGGTCGATGCGGGTACCGGCCAGGGTGTAGTCGCCTTGGTCGAAATCGTCAAGAATTCCCAGGATGTTGAGCAGCGTGCTCTTGCCCGACCCAGACGACCCCATGATGCTCACCAACTCGCCCGCCCCAATGTGCAAGTCGATGCCCTTGAGCACTTCCAGGCGATGAGTGCCCACTGCGTAGCTCTTGCGGATGTTGCGCAATTCTATCATAATGCCGAACCCGGGTAAATGTGCTTCGCAAATATGCGGCTAGTAGAATATACTATGCTCATCATGGGGAAGGGGCACTCGCGGAGTTTCGGGTCATTGATGCGGCCAGTGCTGGCGAGGTTGCCTGGGGACGAGAAAATTAATGCTAATACGCCGTGGGTAGTAGCGCGAACATTGTAGTTCGCGTCCCCTGCGGACACTCGAACGACGCTAATGGCGCGGGGACGCGAACTACAAAGTTCGCGCTACTGCCCACGGCAGCGAGTTATACAAGGCTTTGGTTAACAGTAGATATTTATTAAAGCAGATACTGAATATGGTTGGGGCTAGGCATTGGAACCAGCTCCTGGGCGGCGCTGCTTGGCGGCCTCAACACGCGGGAGTGAGGCAGGCGCATTTCAGAAGAGTACAGGACAGTTGGCGCAAGCGTGGGGTGGTCCTTGCAACGGTGCGGCGCCTGCTTGTGCTTCTCCCTCGTGCATAGCATTGGTTGGAGGAAGTGGCTGGCAGCCGGTACGGCTTACCCCGAAAACATCCATGCTTCGCCCCGTCGTCCTGATTTTATTGTGCCTGGCTTGTGCCTCCCGGCTGCTGGCCGCCCCACCGACAGCCAGCTTCAACGTGCGCGCTTTTGGGGCCAAGGGCGATAGCACGGCCATCGACAGCGACGCAGTGAACCGAGCCATTGCAGCGGCGGCCAAAGCCGGCGGGGGCACGGTGTACTTTCCGGCCGGCACGTACCTGAGTTACTCCATCAGGCTGCAAAGCCGCATTTCCCTGTACCTAGACCAGGGAGCGACGTTGGTGGCCGCCGCGCCAGTGGGGGAGCGCGGCTACGATGCCCCCGAGCCCGCGGCCAACGACACGTACCAGGATTTTGGGCATAGCCACTGGCACAACAGCCTCATTTGGGGCGAGAACTTAGTAGACATTTCCATTCTGGGGCCCGGCACCATTCACGGGCGGGGGCTGACGCGGGAAGGCCCGCACCGCGCGCCCGTCGGCAACAAAGCCATCGCCCTGAAGCTGTGCCGCAACGTGCAGCTGCGCGATTTTACGGTGCTCTACGGCGGGCATTTCGCGCTTCTGGCCACCGGGGTCGACAACCTCACCATCGACAACCTGACACTGGACACCAACCGCGACGGCCTCGACATCGACGGCTGCAAGAACGTGCGGATTGCCAACTGCACCGTCAACTCGCCCTGGGACGATGCCATTTGCTTGAAAAGCTCCTTCGCCCTGGGCTATGCCCGGCCCACGGAAAACGTGACCATTACCAACTGCCAGGTGAGCGGCTACGACCGCGGCACCCTGCACAACGGCACCTACCTGCGCAACGAGCCGCATCTGGTGCCGGACAAGGAGGGGCCCACCGGTCGCATCAAGTTTGGCACTGAATCGAATGGTGGCTTCAAGAACATTGCCATCAGCAACTGCGTGTTTGAGTACTGCCGGGGGCTGGCGCTTGAAACCGTGGACGGGGGCCTGCTGGAAGACGTGACCATCAGCAACATTACCATGCGGAACGTTACCAATTCGCCGATATTCCTGCGGCTGGGTGGCCGGATGCGGGCGCCGGTCGGCACGGCCATTGGGGCGTTGCGCCGCATCAACATCAGCAACGTGAACGTGTACAACGCCGACTCACGGTTTGCCACGCTCATTGCCGGTTTGCCGGGTCATCCCATTGAGGACGTGCGCCTGAGCAACATCAGCATCTGGTATAAGCCGCTGGATGCCGCGGCCACGGCCGAGATACAGAAAACAGTGCCCGAGCACGAAAAAGACTACCCCGAGCCGCAAAAGTTCGGCGTGCTGCCGGCGTATGGCTTTTTCATCCGGCACGTGAAAAATGTGGTGCTGAGCAACGTCAATATCTACCTGTTAGGGCCGGAAACACGGCCGGCGCTGATGCTGCTCGATGTGCAGGGCGGCAGCCTGCGGCACGTGGTGGCCCCGAAAGCCGGCCCCGCGCCGATGGTGGTGCTGGAAGGCGTGCGCAACCTGGTGGTGCAAAGCAGTGAGCCCTTGAAAAACGGGACGCTGCAGCAGCTCAAATCAAAAGCCTTTTAACCTAATAGCCGCTCGCTGACTATGAAAAATGGGATGATGCTGGCAGCCCTCGGCTGTACTCTTTTGTTGGCCGGCACGGCGGATGCGCAGATTGGCCGCCGGTTTCCCTCGGAGCGGAAAGTGGTGAAAGACCCCGTGACGGGCACCCCGCTCACCTTCCTGACCAGCTCAGCCAGTGGCGATTCTAAGATTTACCAAACCCACAACCAATGGACTTCCGACGGGCAGTGGCTCATTTTCCGGTCGGGTAGGGTGAGGGGGGAGGCCATGGCGGTGCACGAAAAAACCGGCCAGATGGTGCAGGTGACAGAAGGCGGTTTCACGGGCATGCTCAACATTGCGCGCAACTCCATGAAGCTGTATTTCATGCGGCGCCCGCCCGGCGAAACGGCCCAGCAGGCCGGGGCATCGGCTGGCACGGCGGCCTCGGCGGGGCTGCAGATTGTGGAGGTGGATTTGGCCAGGCTGTTTGCCGACAGCAAAGCCGGCCGCATGAAGGCCGCCAGCGAATACCAGCGCGTGTGCGGCACCACGCCGCCCGAACTACAGGCCGGTGGCGACATGGCCCTCGACGGCGACGAGGCCTGGGCCTATTTCCGGGTGGGCCGGGAAGAAGCCGCCCGGCACCTGGCGCCGGGTGCCAGGCTGGAGCAGAATTTCGGCCCGCGCAACATGGGCGCCGGGCCCTCGGGCATTGCCGCGATGAACGTGCGCACGGGCGCCCTGAAGCACGTGGTGTCGGTGCCGTTCCAGATTGGGCACATCCAAACCAACCCCTGGGTGCCCGGCGAGCTGGTGTTTTGCTGGGAAACGGGCGGCAAGTCGCCCCAACGCACCTGGACGGTGCAGGCCGACGGCAGCGGCCTGCGGCCCCTGTACCCGGAGGCAGAATACGAGTGGGTGACGCACGAGGCGGTGATTTCCAAGGATGAAATCGCCATTGCCATCATGGGCCACCGCAAAATCCCCAGCTCGACCAAAGACGTGGCCGCGGGCACCCCCGTGAGCGGCGCCAACCCGGGGCAGGAGGCTGCCTGGGGCCCCTCGGGCACCCGCGAAAAGCCCACGGGGCTGGGCATCATCAACCACCGCACCCGCGAAATGACCATTGTGGGCCAGACGCCCAGCGGCAGCGGCTTGTGGCACGTGAGCGGCTCGCCGGATGGCCGGTGGGCCGTGGGCGACGATTTTGCCCGCAACATCTACCTGATTGACCGGCACACCCGCGAAATGCTGCTGCTCTCGGCGGGCCACAAGCAAACCGCCGCCGACCACCCGCACCCCACCATGAGCCCCGACGGCACCCGGATTCAGATTCAGTCGGCCATGCTCTCGGCCGATGGCCGGAGCATGAACATCTGCATTATTCCGGTGCCACGGGCGTGGCTGAAGCGGAAGTATTGAGATAGGATGGGCAGAGCATGCAGCCGTGGAACCTCACCCCCGGCCCCTCTCCCGCGGAGAGGGGAGCCACGGCGGCGCTAAGCCCTGTTAGTTAAGATTCGCGCCGCTAGCCACTGACTTCGAATACGCTGCAATCGTGAAAATTAGAATAAACACAGTGAGCTATTTTTTTCAATCATTAGGCTCCCCTCTCCGCGGGAGAGGGGCTGGGGGTGAGGTTCCACGGCTGGCAAGATGCTTCGCTGCGCTCTGCATGACGGCCTTATGCATTGCCATTACTCAATCTGCCTACGCTCAGGAAGACCGTGGCTTCAAAGTCTATCAGTTTCCGGCCAATATGATTCCCCGCATCGACGGCAAGGCCGACGACTGGGCCACGTTCCCCAAGGAGTACATCGTGGGCACCGACCAGTTGCGTGACGACTCCGGCCGCTACCCTAAGGCCGATTCCAACAACCTTGATGTGAAGGTGCGGGTGGCCTGGGTAGCGGGCCTCAACCGTCTGTATTTCCTCTACGAAGCTTACGACAACTACTGGGATTTCGCCCTGCCCGGCCTGCACCACGACACCTTCGAAATAGTGGTGGACGGCGACCTCTCCGGTGGCCCGCTCACCGCCGAGCTGCACCCCAACCAGGACCTGCCACTGATGGAGCGTTATTTCTCCTCCCACGGCGTACATGCGCAGAATTACCACATTTTCATGCCCGCCGAGGGCAAGGACTGGGCCCTGGCCTGGGGCAGCCAGCCCTGGATAAAGCGCTTGCCCTACGCCAACATCGCTTACTCCTACGACTTCCGCCCCGGCCAACCCGGCAAGCTCACGGCCGAGTTCTGGATTACGCCCTTCGACTACGCCCGGGCAGAGGGGCCCGCCCGTGCCGTAGAATCGGTGCTGACGGAGGGAAAGAAAATTGGCCTTACCTGGGCCGTGATTGACTACGATGACGAGCGCGACGAAAGCAAAAAAGGCTTCTGGAACTTGTCGAAGAACCACAAGATGTACGGCAATTCCAGCCTGGGTACCGTCTTCACGCTCCTGCCCCTGGCCGAGCGATACCGGCCGAAACTAGCGGCCCAGTGGTCATTCCAGGTGACGGATATGGCTCGCCGCCAGGTCACATTCACCGACGAAAGCCGCGGCCCCATCAAGCGCTGGCACTGGGACTTTGGCGACGGCACCACTTCCACCGAGAAAAGCCCGGTGCACCGCTATAAGGATGCTGGCAAATACATCGTGGTGCTGAACGTGGAGGGCCCGGCCGGCAAGGCTCGCATGGCCAAGGTTTGGGACGTGGCCGTGAGGTAAAAAGTGTGGCCTAAAACACGAGCTTAATTTGACTTGACCACTGGCAGCAAAGCTTCCATTTTCGGAATCATGCTTTTCAAGCCTACCAATAGACTATGGTCAGTTTCGCATACTAACCACTCATACTTTTTCGAGACGGGGTAATATTCAAACGAATGGTGTTCGCGCAACACCGATTGTATAGCTTGAATCTTACCTTGAAATAGCCAAGATTTACTTGGGTCTCGGTCGATGTCGCAAGCGACAAACCAAACCTGCTCCTGTGCATCTATTAGTCGGTGTAAGCACTCATAGGCTTGGCCGTGCTCAAAGAGGATGCTGTAACGCGGACCTTTAAGGCTTTCCCGCCACCGATTGAAGTGGGTATTGGACGATGTTTTAATAACAAAGGCTGCCTCAATTTTTTGAAACACCGCCGGCCACGCGTGAATGCCGACTGCGTCAAACTCCTCAGGAGGAAGTTGCAGCTGTTTTGCCAGTTTGAGGAGGTCATCTTTAAGTGCGGGCATGACTTAGCTGTTTGCATTGGCAAAAAGCAAGTTAGTCAATCACCAACGCAGCGCTCTATTTACTTCAGCGTCTGCACCGAGCTATCATTAATCCCATACGGGTGCTGCTTAAGCAGCTGAATGGTTTCAGCCCCAGCCAGCAGCACCGGGCCGTAGCCGTGCGCGGCGTATAAGTTGATGGGGCGGTAGTAGTAGAAAGCCGGGTCGAAGCCCATGCCGGTGCCCACGCAGGTGCCTGCTACCTGGCCCTGGGCGGTGACTTTGGTGCTCACCGCGTTCCAGGCCAGTAGGGCCATGGGGCCGTAGGCCTTGGCATCGAGCCAGCCCTGGTTCACGGCGTGCGCAATGGCGTAGGCGTAGATGGCCGTGGCCGAAGTTTCGAGGTAGGAGTCGTTGCGGTCGAGCAGCTGGTGCCAGAATCCACTGCCCGACTGCCGGGCCGCCAGCCCGCGGGCGTGGGCGCGCAGCAGCTCCAGCACGGCCGGGCGGCCGGGGTGGTCGGCGGGCAGCACGTCGAGCAGCTCCACTTTGGTGAGCAGGGCCCAGCCGTTGGCCCGGGCCCAATGGAACTCAGGGTGCTCGGCCATGTCTTGCACCCAGCCGTGCATGTAGAGGCCTTTTTGCTGGTTGAACATGCGCGGGGCAAACTGGGTAATCTGCTTCACGGCCTCGTCGTAGTAGCGGCGCTCACCGGTGAGCTTGCCCATTTGGGCCAGGGCCGGAATGCTCATGTACAGGTCGTCGAGCCAGAGCGTGTTGGGCTGCGGACGGTTGCGGGCCAGGGTGCCGTCGGGCAGCCGAAACTCCTTGGTCATGATGTAAGTCATGAAGTTGTCAATCATGGGCCGAAGGTCGGCTTTAGGGTCCAGGCGCTGAGTTTTAATCATGGCCGCGCAAATGGCGCCGGCATCGTCGAGGGCCTTGGGGTGCAGCACCGAGCGCACGGGGGTGGGGGCCTCGGGGTTGGCGGTTTGGTAGGCGCGGAAGTAGAGTAACAACTCGCTCAAAAACTTGAGGCGGCTGGTGGTGTAGGCGGCATACTTGGGGTCGCCGGTGGTTTCGCTGGCCCGCAACATACCGGCGTAGGTCACGCCCCATTCGTAGCTGGTGAGGCGGAAATCGCCGGACCGAATGATGGCGTCGGGCACGAATTTGCGACGGTCGGTGAGGGTGGCGTTGGTTTTCTTGTCGACCAGCTCGGCGGGTGTGGCCGTGTTCAGGTAGCTGTATACCCGGTCGAGCACCTGCTTTACTTCCTCGGCTTTTACCTGGCCGTAGGGCACGGGGTAGTCGGGCTTGAGCAGGTGCAGCGGGGTGGTGGTGTCGTTGGTTTTGGGCGGGGTGGTTTGGGCCAATAGGGGCGTGGCGCTCAGCAGCAGCGCTGGCAGCAATAGTTGTTTGCCAAAGGGGAAAGAGACGTGCATAAAAGAAAGGAAATGGGAAGCAGGAGATTGAAGCGCAACTATTAGCTAGTTGCCTGGCAAGCCTGAACAGCTACCACCACAGAGGGACGCTTAGCAGCCTGCGGGGGGCTAATGGTGCAGGGTGGGGAAGGTAGCAAGCCCTGCCAGGGGCACCTTCATGTACTTTCGGGTGGTGGCCACATTTGGGCTTGGCTAGGGCGGGCCGGCTGTAGGCTTTGGCTCCATAAACCTCGACGCTGGTAAGAGCAGCTGGGTTAGCCGGAAGAATATTATTTGAATATTCTACTCTGATTCAGATGGGGTTGACGCAATTGCGCAGCAACTTGCCCGTGATACATGCCTTCGGGAAGCTGGGTTTGAAGCAAATGCTTTGTGAATGTTTAAGACTCGCTTTATGCTCGGCAGTAGCTGGATTACAGCTTAATAAGCAGCAGGCAACAGCTGAGGGCAAGCAGATGGCAAAAAGTGGCCTCAGTGGGGTGTAAGCGGTTTTCAGTAATGCTCGAGCGCTGGAGATAGCCGGGCTGGGAGTGGCCTTAGGCATGGAAAATGAGAATTTTTTAACCCATTTATTGGGGCACGCGCAAGCACAAGCGTAGGGCCCAAAATTGCCAATAAGCGCCTATCCATCAGGCGAGCTAATCCACTTGACGTTAGAGGTTTCTTCGTGGTAGGTAAGGCCCAGAAAACGCTTAATACCCACGGGCAGCATAACCTTCTGGCACATAAAAAGTATATAACTATGGCCCAAATGGCAGCCAGTGCGCCTCTTGGAGTGCTGCTGTCGGGCTTTTTCATCACCCTAACACCTTTTATATGAGACGTTCTCTAACCTCCCTGCTGGTTTTGCTGGGGCTCACACTGGCAGCTGCCCACGAGGGACATGCGCAAAGTGCCGACCGCAAAACCGCTATCAGCCTCTCTGGTAGTGCTTACCAGTACAAAGGCAACTTCGGTTCGAATTTTTGGAACTGGAGCAACAACAACTACGGCCCCGGGTTCGCCGTGAACCGCTACCTAACCTCCGGCCTCGACGTGGGCCTGCACCTTGGCTACGTAGAGCTCAAGGGCAGCCAGAACACTACCAACTTCTTTAACACCAACGTGGTGCACGGCAACCTGGCGTTCAAGCTGAAGCTGAACAACGGGTGGGCCTTTAAGGAAGACGCTTTCATTCAGCCCTACTTGCTGGTGGCACCAGGCCTGACTTACCTCAGCCGCGAAGGCCAGATTCAGGGCCGCAGCAGCAATGGCAACAGCACGCATTTCGACGCCTTTGGTGCCGCCGGTATCAACTTCCGCATCAGCGATGGGCTGGGCCTGTTCGTTCAAACCGGGCAGCACGTTCCCCTCAGCGCCAACATCGACGGCCAACCCATTCGCGACCAAAACAGCTTCGACGACCGGTTTCTGCAGCACACCGTGGGCCTGAACATTGCCTTCGGTAAGCCCAAGGACACCGACGGCGACGGCGTGCCCGACCGCAAAGACAAGTGCCCCGACACACCCGCTGGCGTGGCCGTGGACCCCAACGGCTGCCCGCTTGACCGCGACGGCGACGGCGTGCCCGACTACCAAGACAAGTGCCCCGACGAGAAGGGCCTGCCCACCCTGGAAGGCTGCCCCGACCGTGACGGCGATGGCGTGCGCGATGGCGACGACCAGTGCCCCGACACCCCCGGCAAAGTTGAGCTGCAAGGTTGCCCCGACGCCGACAACGACGGCGTGCGCGACAGCGATGACAAGTGCCCCGACACCCCCGCCGGCACGCAAGTAGATGCCACGGGCTGCCCGCTGGTGCTCGACCAAGACAACGACGGCGTGCCCGACAACCTTGACAAGTGCCCCGACACCCCCGCCGGTGCCCGCGTCGATGCCAACGGCTGCCCCCGCGTTGTTAACCCCAAAATCAAGGCCCTAGAAAAGCCAGTTCGCTTCAAGACCAACAGCACTGTTATCGACCCGAGCTCGTTCCCGGCCCTTAACAAAATGGTGAAGGCTTTGAAAGACAGCACCGACTATGGCCTGCGCATCATCGGCCACGCCGATAGCCGCGGTACCGATGAGTATAACCAAGGCTTGTCGGAGCGCCGTGCCGAATCGCTGAAGCGCTACTTCACTAGCCGCGGCGTCGACACCAGCCGCGTTATCACGGAAGGCCGTGGCGAATCGGAGCCAGCTGCACCGAACACTTCGCCCGCGAACATGTCACGTAACCGTCGTGCCGAGTTCACGTTCGACTTCTTCACGACACCTGCTCCCCAGCTCTAATTAGGGGCTGGTAGGCTAACCAAAAAGGAGCCTGCTGATTGAGGAAGGGACACGTTCCCTTTCTTAATCAGCAGGCTCCTTTTTTTGTGGGCAGATTGCAGGCGGCTCGGCACTGCGTAGTTGCGGTGCTGGTTTGTTGCTTAGCGGCCAGTAGTGTTGGGGGGCGAGGGAGGCGGAAGCAGGGGTGCCTGTAAGGGGCGCCCTTTGCCAAAAAACAAGGCGTAGAAGCCTGTGATGCGGCGCTTCTCGACCAGGAAAAAGAGCAGCGTGCAAAACACCGTGGTGCCCATGATGACGGCAAACGTCATGGTTTGGATGGCCGCGCCGTTGGGGATGCCCTGCTGCACGGGCAGGGTGGCCAGCACGGCCGCGCCCAGGCCCTTGGGTATCATAATGCTCATAATGGCCATGTCGAGCTGCGGCGTTTTGCGGCCGGCCGTGGCCAGCACCACCGGAATGCGCACCAGAAACAGCACCGCCGCCATGCCCACGCCCAGGGCAATGAGGTAGCCGTTGTCGAGCACGATGGACATGCCCACGTACACGAAGAAAAATGTGCGCAACAGAAAGACAATTTCCGCGAAGAAGTCCTTCTCCGTGGCCGTTAGCTCGACGTGGCGGGAGGGGAAATACTGGCTTAGCCGGCGCGGCCGGAGCAGGGTAACGTTGGCGAGCGTGATGCTGAAAAACAGCACCGCAATGGGCCCGCTGAAGTTCAGCATCTCGACCAGCCCGTAAACGATGAAGACGAAGGCGGGCGTCGAAAAGCGGGTTTTGAGTAGCATCGGCACCTGGTTCAGCAGCACCGACCACAGGTAGCCGCCGCCCACCCCGGCCAGCAGCGCCACCACCAACGATGAGATAATCTGGCTCAGGAGCGTGACGATGTTGAACGACGCGCCGGTGTACACGCTAATGAGGGCAATGGGAATGGCCAGGGTGAAAATGTCGCTCAGGGCCGACTCCATGACCAGTGTGGTGGAGGTCTGCTCCAGGATATTCACCTTGCGCACCAGCGTGGTCACCACCGCCGAAGACGTGCCGCCCAAGATGGTGCCCAGAATCAGGGCACTCAGCAGGTCGAGCCCCCCAAACAGCTGGGCCAGTATGGAGACCACCAGCGTGGTCACTACAAAGTTGAGCGTGGTGAGGCCCATGGTGCCCCGCAAGGCCGAACGCAATTGCTCAAACCGCACTTCCAGGCCGCTCTCGAACAGGATGAACACCAGCACCAAGTTGGAGAACACGCGGCCGGCTCGCCCAAAAGTGGTGGGGTCGATGAGGTGGAACACGGGCCCTAGCAGCATGCCCACCACCAGCAAGCCCACTACATCGGGGATTTTGGTGCGGTCGAAGAGCTGAGCCAGGTAGTGACCCAGGAAAATCAGAAAGCCAATAAGGATAATTAGGATAGGGGTAGTCATAGCGAGCCCGCGCCCGGGAAAGGAAAGCAGCAAGGTGCGAGCTCGGCAAATTAAGTCGCTCACCGGCAGCAACGGCCCAGGCCAGAACGGCGCGCGTCGGCATGAGGGGCCCGCGCAGGCCAGTGCGGCCATCTCCATCGCGCCGCCTGCTTGCCCCGGTCGCTCAACAACGCAAGCAACAAAATGCAAAAAGCCCATTCTGCTTGAACGGGCTTTTTGCGTGGGTTAAACTTCCCTCAGCTCAGATACAGGCTGCGAAGCTGCTCGAAAATGAATGGCTTGAACAACTCCCTGCACTGCAGCTTCCAGGTGTTGATAAAAATTATTGAGCTTCACTGTCCAGGGCAAATCGCTCAAACGCGGCCGTGACCGAAGTCGGGCCCTGCGCTATCACGCCCACGCGCACGCCCCGGTCCCAGGGCGGGAGAAACTTGCCATCGATGGCGCCATCGTTAGCCAGCGGGTTGGTCCAGGTGGTGCCGTCGGCGCTCCAGGCGAAGCGGTAGCTGTTGCCGCCGCTCACTTGCATGCGCAGCTGCACGGCTTTGCCGGCCGTGGCGGGCAGGGCCGTTTCGGCCAGCACGCGCTGCTTGCCGGCGCGCCGCTCCCACAGCCGCAGCTTGCCGCCGCCCGTGGTCAGGGCCAGGGCGTTGTCGGGGTCGCCGTGGGCAGCGAGGCCGGCGGCGGTGCCCGCGGGCAGGGTGGAGGGGGTCAGCAGTGTGGTAGTGGCCGTGTAGGCCGCCGTGAGGGTGTGGCGCCCGAGGGCCGCGCCTCCTTTGGCGGGGTGGGCGGTGAGGCGCAGCTGGCCGTTGCTGAGGGCAAATTTGGGCTTGTCTTCAATGGGCCACTGCCAGTCGAGGCCCAGCTTGTCGCCGGTAAACTCGTCGGCAATGGGGCGGGTGGCTTCGGGGTTGGGCTTGGCGGGCACGCTGGCATTGTCCGTGAATACAGGCCAGTTGTCGTCTTTCCACACAAACTCGCTCAGCACGCCCTGGCGGCCTACGTTCTCAAAACTGCTGGCGGAGTAGGCGTGGTGCAGCAGAAACCAGCGGCCGTCGAAGCCCTGTGTAACGGTGCCGTGGCCGGGGCAGCGCCATGCTCCGCTGGCGGTGATGATGGGGTTGCGCGGGTTTTTCTCCCAAGGACCGAGCAGGCTTTTGGCCCGGGCCACACCGGTGCCGTAGGTGCAGGCCGGCCCGCAGCAGCCGTTGGCCGCGTAAAAAGCATAGTAATAGTCGCCGTGGCGCACCATGCTCACGCCTTCCACCAGGTTGCCCTCCCAGGGCTCGGTGTTGCGAAACAGCTCGGTTTTAGTGCCCGTGAGGGCGGTGCGGCCTTCGTTCAGCGGCTGGGCCCAGATGGGCGTGGGCTGGTTGATGCTGTTGCCGTCTTCTTTCCAAATGAGGTAGAGCTTCCCGTTTTCGTCGCGCATGGGGAAGCCGTCAATCGAGCCGGCGGCCTGGGCCACCAGCGGGCCGTGGTCGGTGTAGGGGCCCTCGGGGCGGTCGGCGCTGGCCACGCCCACGGCTAAGTTGCCGCCCCGCTTGTGCGCCGAATAGAACACGTAAGTCTTGTTGCCCTCTTGGGTGATTTCGGGGGCCCAGAAGTAGTAGTCGGCCCAGGCCGGAAGCTTGTCCGGAAACACGTGGCCCACGAGCTGCCACTCCGTTAGGTTATCGGATTTCAGCAGAGGAAAAGCCGGCCCCCAGTTCGACGACGTGGCCGAGGCCCAGTAGGTGTCGCCCACCTTCACCACGGAAGGGTCGGGGAAGTCGCCGGGCATCACCGGGTTCGCAAAGAGAGCCGGCGCGGGGGCGGCCGTTGCAGCGGCAGCCAGGGCCGTTGTAGCGCTCTCTTTGCTCCCGGTTTCACTCACCTGGGCATCCGTGGGGGTGCGCTGGCAGGCCACGGCCAGCAAGCTGCTTGTTATTAGTAAAGACTTAAGCGTTGAAGTGGTAAGAGTCATATTTTCAATTGGAAAACAAGGTGCTTAGCAGAGTTTGTCAAAGCAAAGGCAAGAGTGGCGCTACTCTCCACTGGGCCGGGGCAGCGGGGTGCCGGTGGGCACCGGCGTGCTAAAGTTGGGGGTATCGTCGGGGTTCCATTCAAACTTTTGCATGCGGGGGTTGCGTGCGCCGCCGCAGCCTTGGTTGGGTGCAAGGTTGGCGTGGTAAATTATCCAGTCTTCTTTGCCGTCCTTCGAAGTGAAAAATGCATTGTGGCCGGGGCCAAAAGCACGGTCGGCGGGGTCTTTGGTAAAAACTGGGGTAGGCGTTTTGGTCCAGGCCGCAGCATTCATGGGGTCGGCGGTGCTGCTGGCCGCGAGCAGGCCCAGGGCATATTCATCGGAGCTGCAGTGGCTGGCCGAATACACGATAAACGTTTTGCTCCCGTGCTTCACAACCTGCGGGCCTTCATTGACGAAGGGGGTATTGATGCCAAACTGCTCCCAGGCAAACTGCGGGCGGCTGAGCTGCACGCGAGGGCCGGTAAGGGCCGTAGGCGAAGCCATGCGGCCAATGTATAAGTTTTGCTGGTCAGAGCCCACTTCTTGGCCCGACCACAGCATGTAGCGGTTGCCGTTCTGCTCCAGAATAGTAGCATCGATAGCCCACAGGTCCTGCCCAGGTACGACTACCTGCGTAGGAGAGCTCCAGGTGCCAGCGGTAGGGTCCGGCGCCGCATTTTCCATCACCCACAGGCGCTGGCCACCGCAACAATTGCCGGGGCCAGCCGTGAAGTACACGTACCATTTGCCATCCAGAAAGTGCAGCTCGGGTGCCCAGATGTCGCGCGAGGTAGGCCCGGAAGAGGGCGGCGTCCAGATGACCTTGCTCACTGCCGAACCCAACTCCGACATCTTTGCAGTTTTCCACAGCGTAAGGTTGCTGCCGGTGGTGTGCATGTAGTAATAGAAGCCGTCTTTCTGGGTCACCCACGGGTCGGCGCCAGAGTTAAGCAGGGGGTTGACGAAAGTATTGGATATGCTGGTAGGCGGCGTTACCGTCACAGGCGTAGGCTCTTTTTTGCAGCCCAGCAGCCCCAGCACGAGGGCGGTAGCTAAGTAAATGTGTCGGTAAGAAGTCATACAAGCGGAGGTTATGGGACGGCAGGCGTAACCAGATGGTAATGAGTACGACTTACGGTGTGAGGCGACTGAGTTGCTGGCCTCTACTTTAAGCCAAACAGCCGCTGCACCAAGCGGTACAGCGGCTGAGCAGTCATCGAGCGCTGCCCGATAAGCCTATAAATAGTTGGGGTTCTGAGCGAGCTTGTTCAAGTCAACCTCGGTCTGCAGTATAGGCAGCAGGCGCGACCTGCCAACGATAAAAGTGTTGAAGTCGGGGTCGCGGGCTTTGAGGCGGTCTACCTCGGCTTGGCTGTCGAGCAGGCCCCAGCGCTGCAAGTCAAACCACCGCACGCCCTCGCCGGTCAGCTCGGTTACTCGCTCGTGCATGATTTGCATGCGCATGGCTTCCCGGCTGGTGCTCGCGGCTGCTGGCACTGGACCCAGGCCGGCGCGGGTCCGCACCCGGTTGATGAGTGGTATAGCGGCTGCGGTTTGACCTAGCTCGTTCAGGGCTTCGGCTTGCAGCAGGAGCACATCAGCGAAGCGCATCACGCGCTGGTTGATGGGAGAGTCGAAGTCTTCGAAAGTGCGGTAGTAGTCGGTTGCGTACTTCCGGTAATAGATACGTGACCGGTTACGGGCATCCCGGCTGTAGCGGGTTAAGAAACCCACGCCGTACACAAGGGTGTCGGCATCGGCGGGCAGGGCCGAGGGAAAGAGCGTCTGGTCGCGGCGGTTGTAGAACGCAGTAGCGGCCAGGCGTGGGTCGCGCTGCCCGTTGGCAGCGGGTTCCTGCAGAAACTCGCGCACCACCCACGGCCGCAGTTCGCCGTCGTTGAAGCCCGCGCCGGGGATGCCGGGTCGGCCACCTGCTTCGGCCGTGCCAGGAATGCCCCAGAATTGCGAGCGCTGCCCGCCCTGCGACGACGTTGCGTCAGGGCCGTTGCCAGCATCGTTGCCACCCTTCCGCTCGTCCGAGAACTGCACCTCAAAAATGGACTCCCTGTTGTTCTCAGTGGTGTGGCGGAAGTTGTCGGTGTAGCTCGGAGCCAAATCGTAGCCGCTGCCGGGGGCAATTACTTGCGCAAACTGGGCTTGGGCATCGGCCCAGCGCTTGTTCTGCATGTAGGCTTTGCCCAGCAGGGTGGTAGCAGCACCCTTGGTGGCGCGGCCTGCCTCGCTGCTAGGGTACGTTGCTGGCAAGTCTGTCTGTGCGGCCTGCAGGTCAGATATTACCTGATTCCATACCTGGGCCTCGGTGCCTTGCTGGCTGGTTTGGTTCAGGTCGGTGGAGTATTGCAGCACCAGAGGCACGTTGCCGTACAACGAAACGAGGTTGAAGTAGCTCAGGGCGCGCAGAAAACGCGCTTCTGCTATTATTCGCTTCTGCAAAGTGGCGTCCATGCCTTCGATGCCGGGCACGTTGGCGATTATCTGATTGCTGCGGAAAATGGTGCGATAGTGGTCGCGCCAGATGTCGCGCGACACCTCAAAGTCGTAGTTTACTTGGACAAAACGGGTGAAGTCGGCCAGTTCGCCCCAGGGGCTTTGGCTAAAGCCGCTATCATCGCGCAGGTCAAAAGCAAAGTTGAGCCAGCGGCGGTACATGCCCAGGCCCTGCAGCCCCGCGTAGTTGGCCACGGAAGCTTTTACGGCGTCATCGCTCGTTTTCCAAGAAGTCTGGATAGTGGGCAGGTTAGGATTTACCTGGTCTAGCAAGCCTTTTTCGCACGCTGTAGCACCCAGCAATAACGCACTCGCTAGTCCGAATTTGGTTAAAAATGAAACTTTCATATCTGATATTGAATGAAGATGATGGAGAGGGCGGCCTAGAAGCCAGCCTGAATGCCCAGCGTGAACGAGCGCAGGTTGGGGTAGGAGCCTTCGTCAATGCCGCGGGATAGGTTGTTGGCCTGGGAATTGAAGGAACCAGTGCCCACCGTTTCGGGGTCGTAGCCGCTGTAGTCGGTTACCGTGAATAGGTTCTGCCCGGTGACATACACCCGCAGCGAACTCACGTATTTAGCGCGCTCTAGTGCTGCTTTGGGCACAGTGTACCCAAGTTGCACGTTCTTCATGCGCAAATAAGAGCCGTCTTCCAGCCAGCGCGTGGAGTTGAAGCGGGCATTGTTGCCAGCGGCAAATCCGTTCTGCGGGCCACCCGCTATGATGGCGCGGGGCGTAGTAGTAGACGGGTTAGTGGTGGTCCAGGGACTAAAATCTGCGCGGTAGTTGCTGTTATCGGCGGTGTTGTCCGTCAGGAAGCGGCCTAAGTTCATTACGTCGTTGCCCTGCACGCCCTGGATGAAGGCCGTCAGGTCGAAGCCGCCGTAGCCCAGGTTCAGGTTCAGGCCGTACTGCAGTTTTGGAAACACCCGGCCCACGTGGGTCCGGTCCAGGTCGGTGATGATACCGTCGCCATTAATGTCCTTGTAGCGTACGTCGCCTGGGGCCAAGCCGGCCGGAATGTTCGCATCGCCGCTCTGGTAAATGCCGTCGAATTGGTACAGGTAGAACGAGCCAATCTCATAACCCTTTTCGGTGCGGGTGATGTCGCGTGGGCCACCTGTAAAGAAGTTAGCAGCTCCGCTGCCTTCGCCACCAGCCGTGCCAAGGTCAAGCACGGTGTTTTTCAGCGTAGTTAGGTTACCCGAGGCGCCGTATCGAAACTTGCCCCGGTCGTCGTTGTAACCGAGCACAAGCTCAAAGCCCTTGTTTTCGAGCTTGCCAATGTTACGATAGGGGTTGTCGCTGGCATTGCCCAGCGTGAGGGGCAAAGAGGGGTTAACAAGGGCATCGAAGGTTTGCGACACATAGTAGTCGGCCGACAAGCTCAGCCGGTTACTTAGAAAGGTCGCGTCGAAGCCCACATTGGTCGTTTGACGGCTTTCCCAAAGGATGCCGGTGCTGGCGTAGTTGGTTTGCAAAGCCCCATTTTGGGTAACACCCCCAAAGCCGTAGTTGGCATTGGTGTTTATAAAGCCCTGCGACCGATACGACCCACCATACGGTCCGTTGACTAAGTCATTGCCGAGGCGGCCAAAAGAAGCCCGCAGCTTGAGGTCTGAAATGCCGCTGAGGTTCTCAAAAAATTTCTCCTTCGACACGCGCCAGCCCACGGAAGCCGCCCCGAAGTTGCCCCAGCGGTTGTTTGCGTCGAAGCGGGAGGAGCCGTCGCGTCGAAACGCCGCCGTCACGAGATAGCGCTGGTCGTAGTCATAAGAGAGCTGACCAAAGAAAGACTCTTTGCCCCACACATACGACGAGCCGATGGCCTGCGGCGTCTGATTGCCTGCGTCCAATGCCCAGAAGTAATTGGGCCCCTCACCGTAGCCGAAGTTGACACCTCGCGTCAGGTTCTGTTCGAAGCGCTGGCGGCTGTAGCCGCCCACTACAGTCAGGTTGTGGTCGCCGAAGCTTTTGTCGAGTGTCAGCGTGTTTTCGGCCATGCCGAACACGTCGTTGCCCTGCGTCTCGCCAAAGTTGGAAAGCTGGGTAATGTCATTTTGCCGCCAGATGCCGTACCGCCGCCGCTGCTGGTCCTGAAACGCGTGGAACTCTGTGGCCAAGTTGAGGCGGTAGCGCAGGAAGTCAAAAATGGATACCTCGCCGTACACGTTGCCCTGCAGGCGGTTCGACGTGCCCGTATCGTTGAGCAGGGTTTGCGAGGCAATCGGGTTTAGGCCGAAGGTGCTGGCGTTGGGGTTGCCGATGCCGAAGCCGCCCGGTACCGTGCGGTCGAACACCGGGTTCACGGGAAGCATTTGCACCACGTTGTAGAACGGCGAGCCGTAGAACGGGATGACGTTGAGGCGGGTCTGGTTGGTGCGCGAAAGCATAGCGTTTTCGCCAATCTTGAAGCGTCCGCGGGTGAAGCCCGTGTTCACGCGCAGGCTGTAGCGCTCAAACTCCGGCCCCTGCACTGTGCCTTTCTGGTTGAAGTAACCACCTGCCACATTGAAGGTTGAAGTAGGCCCACCGCCTGAAAAACCCAGGTTGTAGTCCTGCACCGAACCCTGCTTGAAAAATTCCTCCTGCCAGTCAGTGTCGATGCCGGCTGGCAAATTAGCGGCAAACGGCTGGCGCGGAAGGCCCGCGTTGTCGTACGCCTGGTTATTAATGGCTGCCCATTGCGCAGCGTTGGTTAGGTCGAGGCGCTTTATCAAGTTCTGCACGCCGCCGTTGGCGCTGAAGTTGATGGCCGTGGTGCCGGCCTTGCCTTTTTTAGTGGTGATAATGATGACACCGTTGGCGCCCGAAGCCCCATAGGGAGCCAGCGAGGCCGCGTCCTTCAGGATTTGTACCGATTCGACATCGGCTGGGTTAAAGTCTCGTTGGCCGCCCTGGTTCTGCACCCACAGGCCGTCAATAACGTAGAGTGGACCACTGCCGCTGGCAATAGTGCCTAGGCCGCGAATGTTGATGTTAGGCGCTTGGCCGGGCTGGCCCGAGTTAGTAACCTGCACGCCCGCCACGCGGCCCTGAATGGCCTCGCCCACGGAAGCTACCGGCGCCCGGCGCACTTCCTGGGCCGTCACCGTCGACACTGCGCCTGTTACATTTTGGCGCTCCTGCACCAGGTAGCCCACTACCACGGCCTCCGATAGTTGCTGCACATCTGTGGCAAGCGTCACGCTGATGTTGGATTGGCCATTAACAGCCACTTCCTTGCTGACGTAGCCCACCGACGAAATCAGCAGGGTAGCATCGGCCGGCGCATCGAGGGTAAAGCTGCCATCGGCGCCCGTAGAGGTGCCGTTGCTGGTGCCTTTCACCAGTACCGTAACGCCAGGTAGGCCTTCGCCTTTCTCGTCAACCACACGCCCCGTAATGGTTTGGAGCGGAGCAACCGCAACGCTGAACTCAACCGAGCGCCGACCAGCGGCCTGGGCTTCGGCTGCCGGCTGCATGCACAGCGGCACGCAGCACAATAATGCCGGCACTGTTTGTCGGCATAAATCGAGATAAGAATTTTTCATGAAAAAAAGGGTTGGTGGGGTTTTGTTTCAACGTGGCAATCGTTTGCATAGATTTTCAGCAAAAGAGGCACTTAACTAGAGCAATTCTGGAAACCAAACGGAATGCGGGAAAGAGCGGGGAGCGCGCAGGTAGTGCTGGGTGGAGATGCCCGAGCCGAGACAGGCATTTGCAACTAAGCTGTAATTATAAGCATAATTGCAAGAGTAGTCAAGCTCAAGTGTATTGTTATGGGCCTTGGGGTTGGAGCTAGTCTGTTGCTGGTGAATGAGTATTCATGGCAATTTGTTTTTAGGTGATATCCTTTGGCGAGAGAGTCATACGCTGCATCAGAATTGGGTTGTTGCCAAAAAACGCCTCATAGCCACGCTTGCGCAAGGTTTTTGAGGTGCCAGTTCGTCGAGAAAAAAGAAAGAGTAAACCAGAAGTCTTCCGCTCCATGACAGCAAACGTTTGCACAAGCGGCTTATACGGACGCGTGCAGTTTGGGATACGGCCGCAGCTGTACTATTAGAAAAACAGGTAGCTCTTCGGCTGCTTACTCACCCGAAGGCCGCGCCAGCGGCTGGCCGGGGGGCACTGGCTTGCCAAAGACCGGGGTGCCATCGGCCTGCCAGGTGAAGGGCTGTGCGCGGGGCGAGCGGAACCGGCCGCAGCCCTGCCCGGGCTCGTCGTTGGCGTGGTATAGTATCCAGTCCTCGGTGCCATCCGGCGACTTGAAGAAGGAGTTGTGGCCCGGCGCAAACACCTTGGCCGCCGCGTCTTGCTGAAATACGGGCACCGGCGACTTGGTCCAGGAACCCGGTTGCAGCAGGTCGCTGTCGGCTGGGGCGGTAAGCATGCCCAGGGCGTAGAAGTCGGTCCAGCAGCCGCTGGCCGAGTAGATAAGAACGAGTTTATTACCGCGGCGCAATACCTGCGGCCCTTCGTTCACATCGACGTGGGGTGGGTCGTCGGGCGTACTCAGGTCGCCGTGCCGCTCCCAGGGGTACACGGGAGTCGATACCTTCAGGCTCGGGCCGTCCACGGTCCAGGGGTTTTTCATGCGGGCCAGGTAAATGCACTGCCGCCCGTTCACGTCGCCTTCCCAACCCGACCACACCAGGTAGTACTGGCCATTGTTTTCGAACACCGAGCCGTCAATGGCCCACTTGTTGGCAACGTCGCGCAGTTGGCCTTTGTCGGTCCAGGTGCCTTGCATGGGGTCGGGCGAGGCGTTTTCCAGCACCCACAGGCGGTGGGTTTGGTTGGTGCCAGCATCGGCGGCGTAGTAGAGGTACCACTTGCCGTTGAGAAAGTGTAGCTCCGGGGCCCAAATGTCGCGCGAGTTGGGGCCGGTGGCCGGGGGCGTCCACACCACTTTGCTGGGCGCGGTGCTGAGTTGGCTCAGCGACTTGGTTTTCCAGAGCGTGATGTTGCGGCCCGTGGTGTGGGTGTAATAATAGTAGCCCTTGTGGTAGATGCTCCACGGGTCGGCGCCGGAGGGGAGGAGCGGGTTGGTGAACGTTGGTTTTACGGCGGCGGGCGTCTGCGCCTGGCTGGGGCAGGCGAGGAGTAGGGTGGTGCTGAGGAGCAGGAAAAGCTGTTTCATGGAAGTCGGTGCTTGATTTGGTGCAGGCTCAGACTGGCTTTGGAGCTTCACCCTCGGCGGGACCTCACCCCCGGCCCCTCTCCCGCGGAGAGGGGAGCCACGGCGGCGCGGCGTAAGGTTAACATGACTCTTTGTCAATCGTCAGGCTCCCCTCTCCGCGGGAGAGGGGCCGGGGGTGAGGTCCCGCTGGCTGATATCCCATCATATCCGGCCTCCACTTTACTTCCCGTTCAGCTTCTTAATCAGCTCCGTCTCATCCTGCCGGTAGGGCGTGCCATCCTTGCGGAACACCTCGTGGAACCACTCCACCGGCTCGCCGCCATCGGCAATGGGCACGTCCCACTGGTACTTGGTGTTGGTCTTGCCATCGACCAAGCCCCAGTTGATGGCGCCCACGTTTTGCTTTTTGAGCAGAGGCATGATGTTGGCGAAGCGGCTGTTGCGGGGCCGGGCCATGTACTCGGTGCAGATGAGGGGCCGGCCGTGGGTTTCGAGCAGCTCAATGATGCGCTGGTGGGTGGGTGCCTCGTCGTAGTTGTGGTAGGTCACGATGTCGGAATTAAGGGCCTGGTACTTATTCAGCGCTTCAAAATCCCAGTTCCAGAGGCCGATGCTCAGGGGCTGGGTGGGGTTTACTTCGCGGGCCCAGGCAAACACGTTGCGCACCAGCGGTAGCGAGGTGTTGAGCTTGTCGGAATTGCCGGGTTCGTTGAACAGGTCCCAGAAGAGGATGCGTTGGTCGCGGGCGAAGCTGCGCAGCACGTCCTGCACGTAGGGCTTGAGGGCGATGAACTTGCTGGAGTCGCGCGAGATGATGTCGCCGGGGTCCTGCATCCAGCCCGAGTTGTGAATGCCGGTTTTGGGCGCGGGCTGGGGGCCTGCCTGGGGGTTCTTGTTCCAGCAGTCGTCGAAGAACACCAGAATGGTTTTGATGCGGTGCTTGTCGGCAATGCCCAGGTAAGTGTCGACGCGCTGCTTGAAACCTTTGGGGTCCTGCTGGTAGGCGAGGCTGTGCAGAAACACTCGCATGGTGTTGAAGCCAATGGCTTCGGCCCAGCCCAGCTCGCGGTCGATGGTGGTGGGGTCGAAGGTATCGGCCTGCCACATTTCCAGCTGGTTGATGGCCGTGCTGGGGGCGAAGTTGGCCCCGCTCATCCAAGGGTGCGTTTTGTACCAGGCATTGGCTTTCTCTACCGACCAGCGTTGGCCTTGCACGGCGTTGGCCGTGCCTTTGGTTTTAATCTTGGTTTTCTGAGCATACGAACCATTAGTGGCCAGTAGCATCAGCACGAACAGGAGCAGTCTTTTCATGGAGTGGGTGGGATTAGCAAGGGCGGAAGTGGTGGCTGACAAAACTCAGAGCCGTTGTCGGGGAGCTTGCGGCTACTACGCTTTGGGCTGGGAAGATAGTAGGATTGTTTATGACGAAGATTATTTGCGTTGGCCAAGTGGCCCCGCCAGGGAGGGCGCCTACCTTGCGCCTGCATCCGGGGCGAGCAGCCTTATCTTACTTCCTTCAAGCGTCCATTCCCACCCACCAACGCGTTTCTGTTATGCCTTCTCGTCGCGATTTTATGCTGCAGGCCACCGCTGGCCTGAGCGCCCTGGCCCTGGCCAGCCAGGCGGCCGCCCGTGCGGCGGCCCGCACCTACACCAACCCCGTGTACGCCGGTCAGTTTCCCGACCCCTTTGTGCTGCGCCACCAAGGTCGCTACTATGCTTTTGGTACCACGGGCACGGGCCGCACCCGCGACGGCCGCATTTTCACGCTGCTCACCTCCAGCAACCTCGTGGACTGGAAAGATGCCGGAGGATGCCTCGCACCCCCCGCTGCCGCCGAGGGTGCCGACTTTTGGGCGCCCGAAGTGGTGTTTCACAAGGGTACGTTCTACATGTACTACTCCATGGGCGGCGGGGCTATTGGGGCCACTGTGGGACACCGCCTGCACGTGGCCACCAGCAAAAAGCCGGAGGGGCCCTACCAGCAAGTAGCCTTGCTCGACGTGCCGGCCAGCAAGTTTACCATCGACGCCCACCCGTACCAGGACACCGACGGAAAGTGGTACCTGTTCTACGCCCGCGACTTCATAGACACCGACAACGGCTACCGCCCCGGCACAGGCCTGGTGGTCGACCGCCTGCTCGACATGACCCGCCTGGCCGGCGAGAGCCGCACCGTGATGCGCGCCCGCCACGACTGGACCGTGTTTGAGAAAAACCGCACCATGCCGCTCTACGACAACAAAACCTTCCCGGAGTGGCACACCCTGGAGGGACCGTTCATTCGGCGGCACGGCGGCAAGTACTACTGTTTCTACAGCGGCGCCAACTTCCTCACGCCCCGCTACGGCGTTGATTACTGCGTGGCCTCGTCCATCATGGGCCCGTATTCCGACGCCGGGGCCGAAAAAGGCCCGCGCGTGCTGGGCGCCGTGGCTGGCCACGTGCGCGGCCCTGGCCACCACTCCCACGTGCTCAGCCCCGATGGCAAAACCGAATACTTGGTGTACCACGCCTGGAACACGGCCATGACCGAGCGGCAGCTCTGCATCGATAAGCTGGCCTGGACCGCCCAAGGCCCCCGCTGCGTGGGGCCCACCTACACGCCGCAGCCCCTGCCCAGCTAGTAGGAGCGGGGTGAAATTTGTTTGGGCCTGAGACACTGAGGGCAAGGGGTGGCAACGGTGGAGCGATATTTGTCGTTGCAGGCACTATAAGTTGTGCTTACTTTGCTCATGCTTCGTCCCATTTCCTTGCTCCTGGCCGTTGTGCTGGCCCTCACGGCCCGTCCGGCGGCAGCCTATGCAGTGCTCACCCACAAGGCGAACATCGATTCGACCTGGGAAAAGAGCCTGGTGCCAGCGCTGGAACGGCGCTACCCCGGCGCCAGCCCCGAGGAGCTGGAAGATGCCAAAGCCTACGCCTACGGCGGGGCCATCATCCAAGACATGGGTTACTACCCATTTGGTAATGTGCTCTTTACCAACCTGACGCACTACGTGCGCTCGGGGGACTTCGTGCGCAACCTCATCAGCCAATCCCACGACCGCCTCGACTATGCTTTTGCCCTGGGCGCCCTAGCCCACTACGCCGCCGATGTCAGCGGGCACGCCGAGGGCACCAACCGCGCCATGGCAAGCGTGTACCCCGAGCTGGCCGCCAAGTACGGGCCCGTTATCACTTACGAGCAGGCGCCTAAGCAACATTCCCAGCTGGAATTTGCCTTCGATGTGGTGCAGCTGGCCAGCGGCAAGTACCGCAGCCAGGATTACCACAAAAGCATTGGTTTTAAAGTAAGCAAGTCGTCGCTGGAGCGGGCTTTTCGCCAAACCTACGGCCTGGAGCTGGGGCAGGTGATTGCCAACGTGGACCTGAGCATTGCCTCCTTCCGCTTCGCGGTAAGCGAGCTGATTCCGACCGCGGCCCGGGCCGCCTGGCACCACAAGCGCAAGGACATCATGAAGATGAGTCCTGGGGCCCGGCGCCGTGACTACCTCTACCGCGAGAGCCCGCGCGAGTTTCGCAAGAAGTACGGCAACGATTATAAGCGGCCCGGCTTTGGCGCCCGCATCATCTCCTACTTCATTCGGGTGCTGCCCAAAATTGGCCCGCTCAAGCCTTTTGCCTTCAAGCTGCCCACGCCCGAAGCCCAGGAGTTGTTCAAGTCCAGCTTCCGGATGGTGATGGAGAACTACCGCGCCGATGTAGCCCGGCAGCCCGCCGACACGGCCGCCTCGCCGCTGGCCCTCGACAACACCGACTTCGATACCGGCCACCCCACCCGCGCCGGCGAATACGCCCTAGCCGATGAAACCTACGGCGAGTGGCTGCGCCTGCTGGCCAAAAAGAAGTTTGAAAACGTCAACACCAAAGCCCAGCAAAATATCCTGAATTTCTACAATACGCCGCCCAAAACGCCGGCCTCTGAAAAAGAAAAAAAGGACGACAAGCAGCGCGAAACCAAGGAAGCCTTGGAGCAGCTAAAGGCGCTACAGTAGCGTAGTAGTGAGGCGGCTGAGTGGCAGATACGGTAACTACTCCACTGCCAGTAGCCGGGTCGTGCGCTGAGCGCCGGCCAGCACGTGCACGCGGTAGAGGCCAGGGGCCAGCCCCAGTAAGCTCAACTCGCATCGGGCGCCGCTAGTAGCGGGCGTAAGGACTTGGTCGCGAACCACCCGGCCCAGGGCGTCGACGAGCGTGACCCGGCCTGGGGAAGCACCATGGAAGGCTGGTACCACCACCGTGGCCGAGGCGTGGGCCGGATTGGGAAATACCGTGACCGTGGGGGCCGCCAGGAGTTCGGAGGAAGTAGTGGATAAGACGGCCTGGTCCGTAAGACTGACCAGGAAGGGCACGATGCTGTTGCTGGGGTAGGTGAAGGCGTTATTGCTAAAATACGCTGGCGTTTCTACCCAGCCGCCCAGGTAAACAGTACGCCCCGACAAGGCCATGGTAGTGGCTTCATCACGCCCGAAGCCGCCCGCGCTCTGGGCCCAGTTGAAGCTGACGCTGGAGCCGGCATCCGTCATTTTTGCCACAAACGCGTCGCCGGAAGCGTTGCTACCGGAAAAGTTGCCCAGGGTATGGGAGCCGAACTGGCTGGTTTGGCTATAGATATTTCCTGCTAAATAGAGGCTGGGCCCATCGGCGGCCAGCCCTACCACGGCTTCACTGTTGAAGCCACCGGCTCGCTCGGCCCACATGAAGAAACCCGCAATGCCTGTGTCGGTAAGCTTGGCCACGAAGATGTCGGCATTGGTGATGGTGGGCGATGCGTTGGCCAGCGTGGTACTGCCAAAGGTGGCCGTGGGCCCCGAAAATATTCCGGCTATGTATACGTTGAGGCCGCTTACTGCCAGGGAACGAACGTAGGTGCCAGCGCCCGGCCCCGCTCCGGCTTGTTGCACCCATGCAAACTCGGCACTGGCCCCGGCGTCGGTCAGCTTGGCCACAAACACATCGTAGGTGCTGCTCTGCTTCGAAACCATCAGGGAGCCAAACGTGGCGGGTTGGCTGCTTAAGTTTCCGGTCAGGTACACACTGTTGCCGCTCACGGTCAGGGCCCGGCCGCCGTCGTTGAAGGTGCCGCCAGCTTGCACAGCCCAGGTGAAATCAGCGCTCGGCCCCGCATCGGTGAGCTTGGCCACAAACACGTTTTGCCCTCCAAAAGCGGCGCGGTTGGTCAGGACTGTGCTGCCAAAGGTGCTGCGCGGCCCCTCGAAGCCGCCGGTGATGTACACACTGCTTCCGCTCGCGGCGATAGCACTGGGAATGTCATCGCCGGCACCTCCGGCCTGGCGGACCCAAGAGAAGCTAGCCGTGCTGCCAGCGTCGGTGAGCTTGGCCACAAAAATGTCCGCAGTGAAGCTGGCAGGGGTTGAATTTAAAATCCGGGTGCTCCCAAAGCGGAGACTGTCTCTGCTGAAATAGCCCGTCAGGTACACATTGGAGCCATTTACGGCTAGGGCCGTTATGGACGCGTTGCCGCCGTCGGCACCTTGTTCAACCCAAACAAAGCTGCCAGTAGCCGGGCTCCATTTTGCCAGATACAAGGCCCGCCCACTTCCACTGGTGAGGGTGAAGGCTCCCAAATGAACGGTACCATCAAACGAGCCCGCCACATACACGTCGCCATTGGCCGCGGCGGCAGAGGCGTATACCGAAGAGCTGTTAGTGCCGGAGGCCCGCTCGCTAATGGCTATGGCGTTCTGCCAGGAAGGGGCCTGCGCCCTCGCCCCGCTGCCAACCAGTAGCAAGAGGAAAACCCAAACAAGTGTGAAGCCCCGAGTGCTCCCGGAAAAGGTGCCGAGCCAAGCGAATAAAGGTAGAGACATAGAGAGGTAGAAAAAGAGAAATAGTTACAAGAATCAAGGTTCAAAGGTAGAACTGGAGAGCGGAAAATATTTCATTCCGCTGCTTAAACCACAGGGCGTTGGCCGCATCTATGGTAATGAATTCTAGTCCTCCATTTTATACCATTTCATTGTTGCTATGAAAAGAATAGCCCCCTATTTCCTGACGCTCGCCCTGCTGGTGCTGCTGGTAGCCTCAGCCACTGCCGAAAGCCTTAGCGGCGGCCCGCACCCGCGCAAGCACTGGCCTGCCAACCCCGAAATCACAGCGTACCACCGGGCCAATATCCAGCCCGTGCTCCAGCAGCAGCGCCAGAAGCTGGAAGCCCAGCTCGACCCCGCCGACCGTACTCAACTCACTGCCTACCGCACCCAGCTAAAGGCCTTGCGCGAGCAAGGCAAGGCCCTGCGTCAGGCGCCCGCCACTCCGCCCGCCGATGGTAGCAACCGCCCCGCCCTCACCGATGTCCAGCGGGAGCAGCGTCAGCAGCTGCATTCCCAGACCAAAGGCATCATGCTAAATGTGGCCCAACTGGCGCAGAAATACGAAGTGCCCATCCAGCAACTTGCTAAGGAGGTGGAGCCCCAAAAGGAAAAGTGGGCCGCTGACCTGAAAGCCCTCGCTACCAAAAATGCCACGCCCGAGCAGCAGGAGCGCATGGCCGCCCACGGCGGACGCATGCGGCACCACGGCGCACACCGGTTCTTTGCCCCCGCCAGGTTCCTGCTCATGGACCCGAACGCGCCAACTGCTGCCACCTCTGAGCGCAATCTGGGCGGCACCAGCTTCTATCCCAACCCAGCCACCGCCACCAGTCAGTTGGATTATGATGTGAAAAAAGCTGGCCCAGTTACCGTCGAGCTGCTCGACAGCAAAGGCAACAAGCTGCGCACCTTGGTTGCAACCACGGAGCAGGAAAAAGGCCCCCATACCCAGCAGCTCGATTTGCGCGACCTGCCGGCTGGTACTTACTTCTACAAAATCATCACTAAGGCTGGGAGCGAGACCAAGCGGTTTGTGAAGGAATAATTCGCCTTCTCAGTCCCAGCGGGCCTCACGTAGCGACCTCACTCCCAGCCCTCTCCCGCGGAGAGGGGAGCCACGGCACAAGAACAAATAAGCTTTTCAAACAGAAAGCCTCACTGCAAACTGCAGTGAGGCTTTCTGTCTAATCATCAGGCTCCCCTCTCCGCGGGAGAGGGGTCGTACCCGGCAGGGCCGGGGGTGAGGTCCCCGCGTAAGGTCTCAGCTTCTTACCTACCCTGCACCAGCCCCCCACTCAGCCGGCGCAGCGTCGTCTCAGCCTGCTTGGCCTGGAAGCGGATATCCAGCAGCCGCACCTCAGCGTCGAGCTGGGTGCGCTGGGCTTCGCGCAGAGCTAGGGTGGTGAGTAAGCCCAGGCGATAACGCTCCAGCGCGATGGCCACGTTTTCGCGGGCCAGCAGAATGTTGGTTTCTTCCAGCTCCAGCAGCTGCAGGCGGTTCTGGTATTGCGCGTAGGCCTGCTCGGCGGTAGCATCCAGGTTCAGCTCGGTCTGGCTGAGCTGCAGCTGGCTTTGTTCCTCGCCAATGCGGGCGTTCTGCTCAATGCGGCGGCGGTTGAAGCCGTCGAATATGGGCACCGATGCCACCAGGCCGTAGTTGTAGCCGAAGGTGCGGCCGGTGTTGGTTACGAGCTGGGTGCCGAAGAAGGCGGCGCCGTTCACGTTGCGATTCAGGCCGTACCCCGACGTGAGGCCGATTTGGGGGAAGCGAGCGGCGCGCGCCAGCTTGCGGTCGTAGGTGGCGACTTCGGTGTTGGTGCGGGCCTGCTGCAGGCGCGGGTTGTTTTGCCGGATGGCCTGCGTGATGACTTCCCGGTCCAGGTTAGTGGTGACTACAATGGAGTCGGCGGGGCTAAAGTCGAGCCGCGGCGAGCGGCCCAGCAGGTTGTTCAGGTTGATTTTGGCCGTGGTCAGCGCTTCCTGCTGCTGGATGAGGATGGAACGGTCGGCGTTGTAGTCGACGCGGGCGGTCAGCACTTCTACCTTGGCGCTCACGCCCACGTCCACGCGGGCCTGGGTTAGGTCGATGCGGGCCTGCCCAATCTTGAGCGCTTCTTCGATGGAAGTGATTTTGCCCTTCTCGCGCACTACGGCGTAATACGCATCGGTGATGTTGGCCACGGTTTCTTCCACAATGGCGCGGGTGAGCTGCCGCTGGCTTAGGTCGAGGGCCTTGAGGCGGTCGTAGGCAATGAACATCCCGAAGCCGTCGAAAATAGTCCACGTGGCCGCTATGTTGCCGTTGAGCTGGTTCGACTGGGCGTTGCTGGCCGTGCTGGGCTCGGGCCGGCTCGACGACTCCTGGCGCACGTTGTTGGTATTGAAAACCCGGGTAAAGTTGCCGTTCACCGTGGGCAGCTGACCGGCGTTGCCGCGGGTTACGTTGTTTTCACTCACCCGTTCGTCGGTGCGCGAGAGCCGGATGTTGAAGTTGTTTTCCAACCCCAGCTGAATGGCCTGCGCCAAGGTCAGCGGCGCAGCCACCGCCACACTAGCGGGCCGGGTGAGCTGCGGCTGGCGAGGCGTGGAGATTTTTTGTTGTTGGGCGTAGCCAGCCAGCGGAAGCAGGAAAACAAGAAAAAGAAGCTTCGAGGGTTTCATGTGGAAAATTCAGAACATCTAACTCCCCTCCTTTTTTAAGGAGGGGACGCTAAGCCGTCAGGCTTAGCTGGGGTGGTTGCGCTCGTTGCACGATGGCCGAACGGCACCTGCATCATTCACGCGGCTATCGTTCAGCCATCGTGCAACGAGCGCAACCACCCCCGTCCGAGCCCTTGGCTCGAACATCCCCTCCTTAAAAAAGGAGGGGAGTTTGGGGCTAAGCCGCTACGGCGTCGGCGGGCTTGGCTTTGTGCTTTTTGGCGGTGGCGAAGTAGGAGTACATCACCGGCACCACATACAGCGTGAGGGCCGTGGCAAACACCAGCCCGCCCACCACGCCAATGCCCATGGCCCGGCGGCTAAGCGCGCCCGCTCCCGTGGCAATGGCAATGGGCAGAATGCCCAGAATAGCCGACAAGCTGGTCATCAGAATGGGGCGGAAGCGCGCTGTGGCGCCTTCCACCAGCCCGGTCATGTAGTCAACGCCACCTTTTTCCACGCGCTGGTTGGCAAATTCCACGATGAGAATACCGTTTTTCGTCACCAGGCCGATGAGCATGATGATGCCAATCTGCGAAAACAGGTTGAGCGTCTGGTTGAAGTACCACAGGCTGAGCAACGCGCCCGACAAGGCCAGCGGCACCGTTACCATGATGATAACCGGGTCGCGGAAGCTCTCGAACTGCGCGGCCAGCACCAGGTAAATCAGCACCAGCGCTAGGCCAAACGCGAATATCAGCGACGAGGAGCTTTCCTCGAAGTCGCGCGAAGTGCCCGACAGCTCAGTGGTGAAGGTGTCGTCGAGGTTCTGCTCGGCAATGGCGCGCATGGCGGCGATGCCGTCGCCTAGGGACTTGCCCGGGGCCAGCGAGGCCGAGAACGTGGCCGAGTTGTAGCGGTTGAAGCGGTAGAGCTGGGGCGGCGTGCTGCTTTCTTCCAGCCGAATCACGTTGTCGAGCTGCACCAGTTCGCCGGCCGCGTTTTTCACCGACAGCAGGCGCACGTCCAGCGGTTGGTTGCGGTCTTCGCGGGCCACCTGCCCGATAATCTGATACTGCTTGCTGCCCCGGATGAAGTAGCCGTAACGCTGGCCACTCAAGCCAGCCTGCAGCGTTTGCGAAATGCTTTGCACCGAGATGCCCAGGCTTTGGGCTTTCTCGCGGTCAATGTTCACGCGCAGCTCGGGCTTGTTGAACTTCAGGTTCACCTCCACAAACTGGAAGGTGGGGTCCTGGCGGGCCAGTTCCAGGAACTTGGGCACGGCTTCGCGCAGCTTGTTGAAGTCCTGGGTTTGCACCACAAACTGCACTGGCAGGCCGCCGCCACCGCCGCCAATGCTCTGGTCCTGCGACACCGACGTGCGGGCCGCCGGCAGGTTTTTCACGCCCGCGCTCAGGGCCGTGGCCACCTGGTCCTGGGTTTTGGGGCGCTGGTCGGCTTCATTCAAAATCACGCGGGCAATGCCCGAGTTCGAGCCGCCGCCAAAGCCGGGCGAAGTCACCGTGAACACGCTGCTCAGGTTTTCGCGGCCCGCCGAGTCGACGCCCAGCTTGGTAAGCTGGCTGATGTACGCATCCATGTACTCAAAGGAGGCCCCTTCCGGGCCCGTAGCGCTCAGGTTGATGCGGCTGCGGTCTTCCACCGGCGCCAGCTCCGACGGAATGATTTTCATGAAACCCCAGATGCCGCCGCCCGTCACCACTATCATCACCCAGGCCAGCCAGCGGTTGCGCAAAAACGTGAGCAGGCTGCTCTGGTAGGCATTAATGATTGTTTCGAAAAACGGCTCGGTTTTGCGGTAAAACCAGTTGTGCGTTTCCTGGCGCTTCAGCAGCTTGGCGCACATCATGGGCGTGAGCGTGAGCGAGACGAAGGCCGAAATCAGCACCGAGCCCGCCACCACAATGCCAAACTCGCGGAACAGACGCCCCGTGATGCCCGTGAGGAACACCACCGGTAGAAACACCGCCGCCAGCACCACCGTGGTGCTCACCACGGCCATCAGAATTTCCTCGGTACCCTTGGTGGCGGCTTCCTTGGGCTCTTCGCCGGCCTCGATGCGCGAGTAGATGTTTTCGAGCACCACAATGGCGTCGTCCACCACCAGGCCAATGGCCAGCACCACGGCCAGCAGCGTGAGCACGTTGATGGAGAAGTTCAACAGGTACATCACGAAGAAAATACCGATGAGCGACACCGGAATGGCCACCACCGGAATGAGCGTGGAGCGCCAGTCGCGCAAAAACAGGAAGATGATGACCACCACCAGCACAAAGGCCTCGACGATGGTGTGCTGCACCTCGCTGATGGAGTTGCGAATGAAAATGGAGTTGTCGATGCCCTTAGTGAGCTTCAGGTCGGGCGGCAGGTCTTTGCCGTAGGTGTCGAGGCGCCGGTTAAACTCGTCGGCGATGTCAATCTGGTTGGAGCCCGGCTGCGGAATAACGGCCAGGGCCACGCCCGGCACCCCATTTACCCGAAAGATGGTCTGGTCGTTTTCGGGGTATAGCTCGGCGTAGCCCACGTCGGACAAGCGCACCAGCGAAGCCGCGTCCTTGCGGATAATCAGGTTGTTGAAGTCTTCCACCGTGGTCAGGCGGCCCATGGTGCGCAGCGTGAGCTGCGTGCTCTGGCCTTGCACCGAGCCGCTGGGCAGCTCCACGTTTTCGCGGGTGAGGGCCTGCTGCACGTCGACGGGCGAGATGCGCAGGGCCGACAGCTTCACGGGGTCTAGCCAGAGGCGCATGGAGAACTTCCGCTCGCCGTACACGCGAATTTCCGACACGCCCGGAATGGTCTGCAGACGCTCCTTGAGGGTATTGTTGGCGTAGTCCGTCAGCTCCAGCAGCGTGCGCTTGTCGGAGTTGAGGTAGGTGATGACGATGGGCTGCGAGTCGGCGTTGGCCTTGCTCACGATGGGCGGGTCGATGTCGCGCGGGAGGCGGCCCTGGGCACCCGATACCTTGTCGCGCACGTCGTTGGCGGCCGTTTCCAGGTCGGCGTCGAGGTCAAACTCCACCGTAATCTGGGTGCGGCCATCGCGCGAGTTAGACGTCATGTTCTTGATGCCGGCGATGCCGTTGAGGGCTTCCTCCAGCGGCTCGGTCACCTGGCCCTGCATTACGTCGGCCGAAGCGCCGGTGTAGCTAGCCGAAACGGTAATGATGGGCGGGTCCACGCTCGGATACTCGCGCACGCTGAGGTAGCGAAACCCGATGACGCCAAAAATGACGATGACCAAGCTCATCACAATGGCGAGCACCGGCCGGTTGATACTAGTGGAGGAAAGACTCATGGCACTTGGCTGATAGAACTAAAAACTCCCCTCCTTACCAAGGAGGGGATGTTCGAGCCAAGGGCTCGAACGGGGGGGGGTTGAGGTCGTTGCACGGTATCCGAACGATTCACATGCGAGTTGTTCGGGTATCGTGCAACGCCCGCAACCACCCCAGCTAAGCCTGGCGGCTTAGCGTCCCCTCCTTGGTAAGGAGGGGAGTTTGATGTTCTTACTTAATTACTCTAACCTTATCGCCCGGCTTTACCTGCAGAATACCGGTTTGAATCACAGAGTCGCCCACGGCCAGGCCTTCGGTGATTTGAATAACCTTATCGGAACGGATACCAATCTTCACTTTTCGCGGCACCATTTTGCCGTTCTTCACCGTGTACACGTTGTAGCCGCTGGCTTCCGGAATCACGGCTTCGGTGGGCACTTGCAGGGCGGTGTTGCTTTCGCCTAGCTTCAGGTTCACGCGCACGAAGGCGCCGGGGCGCAGCTCGTTGTTGGTATTGGCGTAGCGGGCGCGCACCGGCTGGGTGCGGCTCACGGGGTCAATCTGGGGGTCGATGGCGTAGACTTTCGCGTCGAAGGTCTTGTTGGTGGTTTCGTCCACCACGCTCACTACGTCGCCCACGCGCACGTTGGCGGCAAAGCGGCCGGGCACGGCAAAATCAACTTTCACGGGCCGCACCTTCGAGAGAGTGGTGATTTCGGCACCGGGGCTCACAAACGTGCCCACCGTGGCGGTGGTCAAACCCAGCACGCCGGAAAACGGCGCCCGCACATAGGCCCGGGCCAACGAAGCACGCAGGGCCTGCAAGTCGGCCTGCGCCGTGAGCAGCTGGTTGTTGGCCGTTTCGTATTCCTGGGCACTGATGTATTCTTTGTCGAGCAGGGTGCGCTGGCGGCGCTCCTGGTCGCGGAAGAGCCTGATGTTGTATTCCTGCTTCTTGATAGCGGCCTGCGCCTCGTCGGCGTTGATGGTAAACAGCAGCTGGCCCTTGCTCACCGACTGCCCTTCCCGGATGTTGAGGCTGGTGATTTTGCCCGACAGCTCGCTTTTGATAATTACCGATTCCTCGGCCAGCACCGAGCCGGTGGCGGCCACTTGGTCGGTGAGGGCGGTGGCTGCTACCACGTACACCTGCACGGGCTGAGGGCCACCTCCGCCGCCTTTACCTCCCGGACCGCCTTTGCCGCCTGGGCCACCGCCTTTAGCGCCCGCGCCTTTTTTGTCGCCGCCAGCCGTGCTGGGGAAATACTTCATCTTCACGAAAACCAGCCCGGCAATGACGAGGGCCGCAATCAGCCAGCCCAGCCAGCCGCGCCCCCTGGAAGGCGGCGTTTCGGGCGTGGGCTCAGAGGTGGGAGGGGTAGCAGTGGGCCCGGGTGTGGTAGTGGTGTCCCAAGTAGGAGCAGGAGCCACGGTGGTATTTTCGAATGACATAGGTTGCAAGAACGCGCAAGCAGTAGTGGATGTTTGGGGCCGTTCGAGACGGCAGAACCGGCATTGACCAAAACAGATTTCGACTCGGACTGCTATAGTGCAAATTTCGATGTAAAGGTTGCGTCATTGTTCCTAAAATAGACGGAACACGTACTCCAACCAGACCGAGAGTACCTTCGCCCCGATGAAGCCAGCCGCCCCAAAACCTGCCGAGCCGCGCAATTTTTTTCAGGACGTGCACGAAGTCGCCCGCCTCATTCCGCCGGGCCGCGTGAGCACCTACGGCGCCATTGCCCACTACCTGGGCTCGCGGCGCGGCGCCCGCACCGTGGGCTACGCCATGATGGCTGCCCACACCGCCGACCACTACGTGCCCGCCCACCGCGTGGTCAACCGCCTGGGGCAGCTCACCGGGCGCTTGCACTACGCCACGCCCTTCGCCATGCAGGAAGCCCTGGAAGCCGAGGGCATCCGCGTGGAAGAAGACCAGGTGGTAGATTTCGCCAAGCTGTTCTGGGACCCCAGCACGGAGCTGGCCTAGGCTTATGCATCCGGGCTTATGTACCCACGGCCACGGCCGCTAGGGGTTGCGTTGTTTTTCCAGGGCATCCACGTCTGCCTCGCCCTGCCGCACGGACATGCACTGCCAGGGCATGAGCGCCGCGGCGGGCAGCAGCTTCACGTAGTTGGCCAAGGCGGCGTTGGGAGCAAGCAACGTGGCTGGCCCGCCCAGGGTGCCGAAGCTCAGGCGCATGGGGCGCCCAAAGTGCGGCCACACCAGCTCCATGTATTGGCCCGGCCGCAACTGGCCCACCTCCTGGTCGTCGAGGAACAGGCGCTGCGCTTCGGCTGGGCCGCCCAAAGGCCGGTACACATACACAAAAGCTGTGTCCCGCCGCGAAGACGGTCCCCGCGCCTCAAGCGGCGCCGCAAGACCCGTCCGCATATCGAGCGTGTACACCATGGGCTGGCCCGTATTGTCGGGGCCCGTGCCGCCATACCCGCCAAACCCCAGGCTGCCTTCGATAAACTTTTTGCTGCGTCGGTTGGTCGCCTCCACATCCACTGGTGCGCTGCCCACAAACGTATAGCCATCGCCTTGCCGGGTTAGGGGGCGGTAGTAGGTTTGCTGGCGAACGTAGGGCTGCCGTCCATCGGAAAAGCCCCACACCGTTTTGGGAGATACCCGCTCGCCGGTTGCATCGCGCACTTTCGCCCGAAACAGGATGGAGCCCTTCCAATCGGAGGTTTTCCCGTGGGGCAAATTAAAGTTTAGCGTGGTCGCAAGTGAATTGGCGTGGATGGTGTCCAACTCCAGCGTAGCCGTGGTGTCGGGCCGGTTGGTGAGGAATTGCTCAATGCTGTAATAAACGCCCCGGTGCGGGGCCGCCACCCGCAAAATTGCCGGGCGAGCCACCGGCGGAGCATCCACAGGAAGTTGCGTTAATGTGCGGGCCGGTCGCCGGGCCGCTAGGGCCCAATTGGCATCGGCCAGCTGCAGCAGGCAGCGCTGCAGGAGCAGTGCCACGTGCGTGCTATGGTGAGCGTCGGAGTATATGCCTCGGGTGCTGGTTTGGTCGGCCACACTGGCTACAAAGTGGTAGCCATCGGGCAGGTGTTGGTACACATCGGCTACGAGCTCGGCAGTTGCCGTTGCCGCTTGGTTTTTTACGCTAGGTACCTCGCTTACGCGGAGCTGGCGCAGGCACAGCACCACTGCCCGGTCGGTGGGCTGCTGGGGCAGGTGCTGCCGAAACCAGTCCGTTAGCTCGGGCTCCAGGCCCTTCCGGAACATTACGGTGGCTCTCGCATCGTACAGGCCGTGGTATATCGTGCCAATGGCTGGTTGGCCTTTTCGGCCGTCCACTACCTGCTCCACAAACACCGTGCGCCCGGGCACACTCAGCGGCTGGTTGCTCAGCTGCAGGTAATAAATGGTGCCACGCGCCGGCGCGACCTGGGCATTGGCCGGCACCAGGCAGGCGAAAGGGCACAGCAGCGCCAGCACGCAGCGCAACCAGTTAGTGGCATTCGGTAGAAAAAGCCGCATCGGAAGGAGGTATGAAGCGAATGGGACGGAATGCGAGGCAGGCAGCGCCTAGTAGGGCACCGTCCGCAAGCGCTGAATGCGGCGTAACTCAAACAAGCCTTCCTTCGCCGATACTGCCCGTAGCACAGGCGCGCCGCCGTCGGCGGGCACGGTGCATTCCAGGTAAGTGGGCTGGCTGAAATCCGGCACAAACTCCTGGCAGCCTTCGGGCCCGGTTCCCAGTCGCACACATAGCTTCAACTCGTGCTGGCGGTCGCGCCAGGTCAGGGCGGTCCAGTTGCGGGCTTGCAACTCCATGCTGTTCTGCCCGGAAGCGCTAAAAGTCACGGTTTTGTTTTTGGCCGCGTCGGTCCGCCGATACACGTATACCCTGACCGAGTCAGGCGCTTTTGCGAAGCCGTTGGTTTGGGCATCGTCCTGCACGGGCACCACGCGCCCCGAGGCCAAGCGGAGTTCGTAAAGGTCCATCTGGCGGGCACCATTGGCAGCGCTGGCAATGGCAACCCCCACCAGCCCGGCCACGGCACCGGCGGCAGCTAGGGTGTTAGCCGCCTGTGCATCAAATGCCGGCGGGCCCGTGAAGGTGTAGGTGCGCCCATCGGCCGCCGGCAGTAGCTTGTAAAAGCGGCTGTGGTACGCAATCAACAGCTCTTTGCCATCGCTAATCCCCCAAAGCCCCGACGTACTCACCGGGCGGGTAGGATGCGTGTTGTCGGTGTATAGGTAGTTGGGCTGCACTTCGTCGGTGCCTGCCCAGCGCTTGCCGGGGTGGGCAATGTGCTCAAATGTGAACGGATAGGCTGGCTCGCTCGGCTCATTGTTCAGAAACTCCTGCAGGTTGCGGTACACGCCCATCTTGGGGGCCGCCCCGGCTGCCTGAATGGGAAATCGTCGGGCCGCTGCGCCGCCCAGGCCGGCCAGCGCATCGGCGTGGCTTAGGGTTTCGTGGTTGCTGGGCGCAGCGGGCAAGGCCACCAGCTGCCGCAGGGCCTGTTGCAGCACCAGAGCCAGGTTGGCAGGATGAAACTTGGTGACGTCGAGCCCTCCGCGCCGGGTAAATTCGCCCACACTCAACAGCACGCGGTAGCTGCTGTCGGGCTGCGGCTCCAGAAAATCGGCCACCAGCTCGGCCTCGGCGTGCTCGGAGCTGGTGCGCTGCACCTCGCTCAAGCCGAGGGTGAACACGCGCATAATCACCGGCCGGGCATCGGGCTGGCGCGGCATCTGCACTTGCACAAACTGCTTCACCTCGGTGGCCAGGCTTTGCGTGAAATCGGCCGAAACCCGGTGGTTGTCGAGCCCCTGGAGCACTTCGCCCAGCCGGCTGCGGTCGGTTCGCAGGTCCAGCACCTGCGTCACCTGCCAAGGACTGGTAGGAACGTCCAGCTTTTCAGCTTTCAGGTCGAAGCGGTAGGGATGGGACTGCCCAGAGCTTGTATTGGCGAGTAGTAGCCCTGAAAATAATAAATAAACGGATAGAGAATAGTTCATCTACCAAAGCTACTGTCTCCTTATTAGTTATAAAAAGACTTGGCTCAGATAATAGAATAATTTTTATGACATAGTACTATTAGGTTTATTATTTGACCTGTTCGATTGTCTTATTTGGGACCGACTCGCTTGGCTACAGAACAGGTTTAGGTGCGCTAGGCTATGTAGTGTATTTGGTTGGGGCCAGAGTTTGTCGAGAAGTTACTTTCAGCACGAAGCGGAGCTTCACCGTCTTTTTCGACTCATCTCGCCTTGCCTGAGGTGGCCAAAATCACTTCCTCCCCGTGTTAGCGTAAGTTCTATAAATTGACCGAAAGTGACCGGCGCGAATTGCCGGAGCCACCGTTCAGGTAACGGACATCCTCAGCGAAGCCAGAGGAAATCGGGTTAGAAATCGGAGCTGTTTGGAAGGCTGCAGAGACGCGGCACTTGGCTTTGCTGCCTTGCGTGCCGCGTCCCCGCACCTAGAATATGTTTAGAAAGTCATCCACCGGTCATTCCGAGCGTAGCCAAGGAATCTCGCTCGCACCGTTCGGGCCTCGTGCAACGACTCGGGCGAGATTCCTCGGCTGCGCTCGGAATGACGAACAGTCACTCATTACCTCCTAAACAGGTTCCTAAACACCCGGAAAATACCAACACCTCGCGCACTTTTACTTTTGTCCGGCCGCGGCAGCCGCCAGCACGGCGCTGCGCATTTCTTCGGGCGAAGTATTTTTCACGAGGTAGCTGTGGGCGCCTTCGGCCAGCACGGTGCTCACCAGGGAGGGGTCGTCGTGCATGGAGATGATGACCACGCGCACCCCGGGAAACTGGGTGCGCAGCAGGCGGGTGGTTTGCAGGCCGTCGAGAATGGGCATTTGCATGTCCATCAGCACGACGTTGGGGCGGCTGCCTTGGTCGAGCAGCTCCAGCAGTTCCTGGCCGTTGCCAGCCTCGCACACCACCTCAATGCCCGCGTAGCCGCTAAGCAGGGCCCGCAGTCCTTTACGGAACAGAATATGGTCGTCGACGATAGCCAGACGTACTGGCACGGCACCCGCAGTAGGAGCGTTGTTGGGAATCATGAGTGTAGAATAAAGGTGGGGGTGAGCGTGCCGGCTGGCATCAGCGTCACGGGCAAAATGGCCTCGACGCGGGTGCCCACGCCGGGTTCGGAATGGTAGTGTAGCTGGCCGCCAAGCACGGCCACGCGGCTTCGTAAGTTAATCAGGCCCATGCCAACGGGCTGGCCGTGAGGGCCGGGTGGGGGCAGTTCTTCCAAGGCTGCCAGGTCGAAGCCCTGGCCATCGTCGGAATAAGTCAGGGTGAGCAGGCCGGGCACGGCGTTCACCCGCAACACAATGTGCGGGGCTTCGGCGTGCAGCAAGCCGTTGGTTAGTAGCTCCTGAGCAATGCGGTACACCATGAGCTCGTGGGGCGGAATGAGCCGGCCCAGGGGGCCTTCCTGCTCCAGGCGCACGTCAGGGCCGTTGTCGGCGGGCACGGCTTGCACCAGCGCCCGCAGGGCCTGGGCCAGGCCCAACTGCTGCAGGGTGGCGGGCTGCAGGTTGCGGGAAATGCGGCGCACTTCCGCCACGGCCTGGTCAATCAGGGCGCTGGCTTCGGGGGCGGGGGGGCTGCCGGGAGCAAACAAGTGCAACTTGGCCAAAGCCAGGATGGTGCCCACGCCGTCGTGCAGCTCGGCTGCAATGCGCTGCCGCTCGTCTTCCTGCGCCACCAGGGCTGCGGCCAGGGCCTGCTGCTGGGCGGCTTCCTGCATCTGGGTCATTTCCTGCTGCTGCCGAAGCTGCATCCGCTGGTAGCGCACTACAAACCACACCAGCCCAAGCACAAGCAGGAGCAAGATAGTAGTGAGCAATAGCAAGGGTAGAAAATCCGTCACACGAAGGCTTCTGACGAGCAGGAAGCGCAAAAAAAAAGGAAAACAACGGGGCCTCCAGTTAGCAGGTTTGCGGCCTGGGGCGTGCAGCGCAAGCGCTACAGTTAGGGTTTTAGTAGAAGCAGGATTTCATGCCCCCAAGGGCACTTGGGTTTATGGGCTACAAGAAAGGCAATCGCCGCGGCATTTTTGAAAAATCAATTATTTATACATTCCTCAGTACCCAGCAAAGTGCTAAGTTTTTGAAGACAAATTCACCCATTGCCGGAGCCTGCTGCGCCTATTTCTAACTAAATAGCAAGAGGCAAAAAGGCAGAAATAAGCTCGGGCTTCGGCAGATGAGTAAGGCTTCAAATGCAAGGCAAACTGTATAAAAAATAGTTTGTGCAGGATTAATGCTTCAAATATACAAAGCTGCCAGCCGAGGGGTGAAGGCGTTTGAACCTAGCTACCAGGGGCGTCCGGCCCCGCCAGCCAGGTCGTCGTGTTCGTCGTCCTCGGCTTCATCATCTTCGTCATCCTCGTCCTCCTCATCAGTTTCTTCCTCTTCTTCTGCTAATTCATCGGCTTCGTCTTCGTCGTCCAAGGTGTCAAACACACGGTCGAGCGAGGCTTCGGCGTGCCGCAGCTTGTGGCGGCACAGCCGAATCAGCTCGGCCGAGCGTTCGACGCGCGTGGTGAGGTCGTCCACGTCCACGGCATCGGTTTCGAGGGCGCGTAGAATGGTTTCCAACTCCTCAATGGCTTCGCGGTAAGTCATGTGTATGCTATAGTGAATTAAAAGTGTGTTGATGAGGCAGTGGGCAGCACTCTGCTGCCGATTACTGCCCCGTGGTTAGCTGCTGACGCAAATGGCTAAGAGCAGCCTGCTCGCTGATGGCCGCCAGCCGGAGCTCGTGGCGGTGAAGCTGCCGCTCCAGAGCCAGCTGCAGCTGAAAGCGCCGCCGCAACAGAACCTCGCGCCGCCGCCGGTGATGGCGTATAAACCGACCCAACAGCGCCCGTCCGCGCTGGCGCAGGCCGCGCTGCTCCCGGGCCAGGGCGCGCCGCGCCGCACGCGGCAGCTGGTGCCGGAAACGCACCAGCCCCAGTCCCAGTTGCCGCAGCTGTTCGCGCGGGCCCTGGGCGGCCTGGCGGGCGCGGGCGTGCAGGGCCTCGCGGGCATTGTCGAGCTGGCGGTGCGCGGCGTAGCGGCTTTGCCCGCTCAGCTGGTCGAGGCGGGCGTGGCGCTGGCTGAGCTGGCGGCGGGCCAGCGCCACCACTTGTTCGCCGTAGCCAAGGAAAGCTGCTTCGAGCCGGGCCAGGCGCTCAACCAGAAAAACGGCCACGGCCGTGGGGGTTTTAAGGGCGCGGTGGGCGGTGAGGTCCACAATGGCTTCGTCGCGCTCGTGGCCGATGCCGGTGAGCACCGGCAAGGGAAAGGCGCCCACGGCCGCTGCCAGCCCGTATTCGTCGAAAGCCAGCAAATCGGTGCGGCTGCCTCCGCCCCGAATAATGACCACGGCATCGAACTGGCTGCGCCGGGCGCGCACGCCGTCCAGAGCGGCGCGAATGCTGGCGGGGGCTTCGTCGCCCTGCATCATGGCCGGAAAAAGGGTTAGGGCAAAGTCATAAGATGCTTCGTCGAGCTGCTGCACAAAATCCTGGAAGCCGGCCGCGGTGGGGGAGGAGATAACGGCCAGTCGCTGCGGTGCCAGGGGCAGCGTGAGCAGCTTCTGCCGCTCCAGCAGGCCTTTTTCTTCCAGCAGGCGCAGGGTTTTCAAGCGCAGCAAAGCCAGCTCGCCCACCGTGTAGCTGGGGTCAATGGCCGTTACGTCGAGGCTCAGCCCGTATTGTTCGTGAAAGCGCACCTGCACCCGGAGCAGCAGTTTTAGGCCGGGGCGCAGCGGCTGGCCGGTGTGGCGCTCGAAGGCCGGCGCCAGCTGCTGGTAGCGCTGGCTCCAGAGCGTGGCGCGGGCCTGGGCTTTCACGGGCGTGCCGCGACTGTCGATGGTTTGCTCGGTGAGGGTGAAGTAGCAATGCGCACCGGCAAAGCGGGGCACGGTCAGCTCAGCTACTTCAGCAATCACCCAGTAGGAGTCGGCCAGCTGTTGCTGCAGGGCCTGCCGCACCCGGCCAAGCAGGTCGGCGAGCCCGAGTGGGGGAGGAGGCAGAATGGGCGGAAGCTCGGGGCGGCGGTTGTAAAGCGGCATCGGTGCAAGTTACGGGCGAGGGACGTAGCAGGGCAGGAAAGAACAGAAAACTCCCCTCAGCTGAGGAGGGGACGCTGGCGCGAAGCGCCAGCTGGGGTGGTTGAAATCGTTGAACGAGGTAAGAACAATACTTGCATGAGTCACACGGCTATCGTTCGGGTGTCGTTGGCTACGCCGACCTTCGGTTCAACGAGCGCAACCACCCCCGTCCGAGCCTTTGGCTCGAACATCCCCTCCTTAAAAAAGGAGGGGAGTTGGTCGTTCTATTCTTTCTTCTTTTGTCCGCCTTGCAACCCCGATGAATCCCGGGTGTCTGTAACTTCACGGCATATTTTCCCAACCCAACACTCTTTTCATGTATTTAACTTCTATTGCGCGGCGACTGAGCTTGGCCGTGCTTGGCCTGGGTAGCATGGCTACCACGGCCGCGGTGGCGCAAACCACCAAGCCGGCCGCGGCTTCCACCCAAAAAGGCGTGGGCATCAACGTCGCCAACATCGACCCGTCGGTGAAGCCCTGCGAGGACTTCTTCCATTACGCTTCGGGCAATTGGCTCAAAAACAACCCCATTCCGGCCGCTGAATCGCGCTGGGGCTCGTTCAATGAGCTGGCCGACCGCAACAACGCCACCCTGCGCGCCATCCTGAACGATGCCGCCAAGAATGCTCCCAAGGCCCGTAAGGGCTCGAACGAGCAGAAAGTAGGCGACTTCTACGCCTCGGCCATGGACTCGGCCGCCATCGAAGCCGCCGGCCTCAAGTACCTGCAGCCGCACCTCAACCGCATCATGGCCATCAAGGACCTGGGCGAGATGCAGCGCTTCCTGGCCGACCCCAAGGCCCACGCCGGCAGCGTGTGGTACAACTCGGGCGTGGGGCAGGACGAAAAAATCAGCACCCAGTACGCGGTGCAGTTTTACCAGGGCGGCCTCTCGCTGCCCGACCGCGACTATTACCTGAAGGACGACGCCCGCTCCAAAGCCATTCGAGCGGCCTACGACACCTATTTGGTAAACACCTTTAAGATGCTCGGCGATAACGAAGCCACGGCCAAAGCCAACGCCGCCGCCGTTGCCCGCATCGAGACCCGCCTGGCCAAAGCCAGCAAGAGCCGCGTGGACCTGCGCGACCCCTACGCCAACTACAACAAGATGACGCTGGCCCAGGCCGACGCCGCCTACCCCAACCTGGCTCTGCCGCTCACGCTTAAAGAAAATAACCTCGGCGCCGCCAAAGAGATAATCGTGGGGCAGCCCGAGTTCATGAAGGAAGTGAGCACTATGCTGAAGGAGGAGCCTATTGCCGACCAGAAGCAATACCTCCGCTTTCACCTCGTGACCGGCGTGACGCCCGCCCTGCCCAAGGCGTTTGTGGACGAGAACTTCCGTTTTGCCCAAACCCTGACCGGCGCCAAAAAGCAGCAGCCCCGCTGGAAGCGCACCCTGGGCGCTACCGACCGTGCCCTCGGCGAAGCCTTCGGCCAGCTGTATGTCGACAAAGCCTTCTCGCCCGCGGCCAAGGCCCGCGCCAAGGAGATGATTGAGAACCTGCGCGTGGCCTACGCCGACCGCATCAAGGCCACCGACTGGATGAGCGAAGCCACCAAGAAGGAAGCCCTGACCAAGCTCAACGCCTTTGTGGTGAAGATTGGCTACCCCGACAAGTGGAAGGACTACTCCAAGCTGAACATCGGCCGCGAGTCATACCTCAACAACCTGCTGGCTGCCCGCGAGTGGGCCAACCAGGATGAAATCAGCAAGTTCGGCAAGCCGATTGACCGTAACGAATGGGGCATGACCCCGCCCACGGTAAACGCCTACTACAACCCGCCGATGAACGAGATTGTGTTCCCGGCCGGTATTCTGCAGCCGCCGTTCTACGACCCCAAGGCGGATGACGCCGTGAACTACGGCGGCATCGGCGCTGTGATTGGCCACGAGATGACCCACGGCTTCGACGACCAGGGCCGGCAGTACGACTCCAAGGGCAACCTACGCGACTGGTGGACCAAGGAAGATGCCGACAAGTTCAATGCCAAGGCCGCCATTGTGGGCAAGCAGTACGACGCATTCATGCCCCTCGACTCGGTGCACGTGAACGGCAAGCTGACCATGGGCGAAAACCTGGCTGACCTCGGTGGCCTCACCATTGCCTACGCCGCGTTCAAGAAAACCCCGCAGGCCAAGGCCGGCAAAACCATCGACGGCTTCACGCCCGAGCAGCGCTTCTTCCTGGGCTACGCCCAAATTTGGCGCAACAATTCCCGCCCCGAGGCCCTGCGCCAGCAAGTGCAAACCGACCCGCACTCGCCCGCCGAGTTCCGCACCAACGGCCCGCTCATGAACATGCCGGAGTTCTTCGAGGCCTTTGGCTGCAAGGATGGCAACAAGATGATGCGCCCCACCGCCGACCGTTCCAAAATCTGGTAACAAAAAACTCCCCTCCTTTTTTAAGGAGGGGATGTTGTCGCTGTGCGACAACGGGGGTGGTTGCGCTCGTTGAACGACACCCGAGCGACTTTGCTGTCACTCGTTCACCCATCGTTTAACGACTCAACCACCCCCGTCCGAGCCCTTGGCTCGAACATCCGCTCCTTAAAAAAGGAGGGGAGTTGGTCGTTTCCGGCAAACTTTACATCAACCATTTCCCAATCAAATGCATCAATTCTCTTTTGTGCGGCGCGCGGCTCTATCTGCAGCGCTGTTAGGACTGGTGGCTGGCGCGGCTCAGGCCCAGACCAAGGTAAAAACCAAGACCAAGACCAATTCAGCTACTACCAAGAAAAAGGCGGAAGTGCCAACCGGCATGGGGCAGCCGGGCGTCGGCGTCACGCTGTCTAACCTCGACCGCACGGTGTCGCCCTGCACCGATTTCTTTCAGTTTGCCAACGGCAACTGGATAAAGAACAATCCGATTCCAAATTCCGAAACGAGCTGGGGTTCCTTCAACGAGTTGCGTAACCGCAACCGGAGTGTAGCCCGTCGTATTCTGGAAAAAGCTGCGGCCGACCGCACGGCCAAGCCCGGCTCGAACATGCAGAAAGTGGGCGACTTCTACGCTGCAGCCATGGACAGCGTGGCCGTGGAGAAAGCCGGCTTGAAGTACTTACAGCCCCGTCTTAACCAAATCAATTCCATCCAAGACCTGGCTGGTGTGCAGCGCTACCTCGCCGACCCCAAGAACGTGGGCAAGGGATGGTATGGCTTTTACGTGGCCCAAGACAGCAAGAACAGCAACGCGTATGCTGTACAGATGCGGCAGGGTGGACTGACCTTGCCCGACCGCGACTACTACCTCAAAGACGACGCCCGTTCCAAGGCCATTCGTACGGCGTATCGCAACTACCAGGTAAACCTGTTTAAGCTGCTGGGCGACGACCAGGCCACGGCCGAGAAAAACGCCGATGTGGTGACCCGTATGGAAACCCGCATGGCCAAGGCCAGCCGGGACCGGGTGGCCCTGCGCGACCGCGAAAGCAACTACAACAAGATGACCGTGGCCCAGGCGGTGACCGATTATCCCAATTTAAACCTTCCCCTGCGCTTGAAGGAAAGTGGGTTGGCTGATGCCAAAGAGATAATCGTAGGTCAGCCCGACTATCTGAAAGAGGCTAGCGCCATGATGAAGGAGGAGCCCATTGCCGACCAGAAGCAGTACCTGCGCTGGCACCTGGTGGAGTCGGTGGTATCAGCCTTGCCGAAGGCATTTGTTGACGAAGAATTCCGCTTTACGCAGGTGTTGTCGGGCGCTAAGCAGCCGCAGCCCCGGTGGCGCCGAGCGTTTGCCGCCACGGATGGTGCGTTGGGGGAAGCCTTCGGTCAGATTTACGTCGACGAAGACTTTAGTCCTGCTGCCAAGGCTCGGGCCAAGCAGATGGTAGAAAACATGCGCATAGCTTATGCCGAGCGCATTCAAGCCACGGATTGGATGAGCGCCGCCACTAAGGCCGAGGCGCTGAAGAAGCTGAATGCCTTCGTGGTGAAGATTGGCTACCCCGACAAGTGGAAGGACTATTCAGACCTAAATATCAGCCGCGAAAGTGCCCTGAATAACTTGTTTGCTACTGCTGAATGGAGCACCAAAGACAACCTTACCAAGTTCGGCAAGCCCGTAGACCGCACGGTATGGGGCATGACCCCACCCACGGTAAACGCTTACTACAGCCCCAGCCTCAACGAAATTGTGTTCCCGGCCGGCATCCTGCAGCCGCCGTTCTACGACCCCAAGGCGGATGATGCGGTGAACTACGGCGGCATCGGCGCCGTGATTGGCCACGAAATGACCCACGGCTTCGACGACCAGGGCCGTAAAGTCGACTCGGAGGGCAACCTGCGCGACTGGTGGACCAAGGAAGACGGCGAGAAGTTTATGGCCAAAGCCGACGTGGTGGGCAAGCAATACGACGCCTTTTCTCCCCTGGACTCGGTGCACGTGAACGGCAAGTTGACCATGGGTGAGAACCTCGCCGACCTTGGTGGCCTGACCATTGCCTACCAGGCTTTCAAGAAAACGCCGCAGGCCAAGGCTGGCAAGAGCATCGACGGCTTCACCCCAGAGCAGCGTTTCTTCCTGAGCTGGGCTCAAATCTGGCGTGTGAATATGCGCCCTGAGTCCTTGCGCCAGCAAGTACAAACCGACCCACACTCGCCCGGCCAATTCCGTTCCAATGGCCCATTGCAGAACTTTCCGGAGTTCCACCAGGCCTTCGGCTGCAAGGATGGCGACAAAATGGTGCGCTCGGCTGCCGACCGCGCCAAAATTTGGTAAGCTATTTGCAAGAAGCCATTTGAATCACGAGTGAGAAACTGTTCTCCCTCCTGATAGAAGAAGGCCCGTTCCCTTTGGGAGCGGGCCTTTTTATGTTTAATTGGTTGATGCTGAAGGCAGCGCTGCGCTCCATCCTACTCTGCCAGCAGCAGCGGCAGGGTTTGCAAGCGCTGCTGCACCTGCTGCAAAACGGCGGGAGCCACGGGCACTTGGGTGCCGTGCTGGGTTAGCAATTCGCTCAAAAGGGTGTGCAGGTTTTGCACGTCGGGGCGGAGGCGGTGGCACACGGCGCTCCATTGTTCGGTGCCCAACTCGGGGGTGGCCAAGCACATGTGGCGCACCGCAATGGCGAGGCTGGCCACGTCGGCCAGGGCCGTGAGCGCCTCTTGCTCGGTGGGGCTGAAGGGGCGGGGCTGCTGCCCAATCAGGCAAAGCACCCCAATGGCCTGGCCATCGGGCATGCGCAGGGGCGCCGCGGCATAGAAACCCGCTCCCAAAGCCAGCGCCGAGCGGATGGCCGGCGCATCGGCGCCGGTCTGAGCAGCCGCGGCCAGGTTTTCGTACGCCAGCGTGTGAGGCTGCAGAATTGCGGTTGAGCACAGCGCGTTTACCCGCGGGATGGCCGTCACGGCAGGTAGTCCGTACAGGGCCGGAAAGCGTACTTCCTGTTCATCTACCAGCGCCAGAAAGGCCAGGGGCTGCGCAAAAAGCGTAGCGCTCAGGGCTAGTAGGTCGTTCAAGATGTCGTCGGGGGCGACGTGGCTGAAATCGTAGTGGCGCAGCGTTGCCAGGCGTTCAGCTTCGTTGGGCGGAAGCAGGGAAGCGGGCGTGAGCATGTGATGCAGAAAGGAAAGAAGCGCGTTGAAGGAATATACAAAGGAAACAACTGCCGACGAGGGAAGCCTCCTGCCAACCCGTGAGTGCAGTATAAAATTTCCTCTCCGATACGTGGCAGCAGAACCGTGCGCCGGTTTATTTTCTTTCGCCCTGCAGCTTAGAAGTTAGCTAATGGGCACGTTCTGAAGTAGTCAGGATTTCTGAGCCAGAAGGTTGCGTGGGCCTAGTGACTCATTCGCCAGCCTCGGGGCTCACTGCCCACAACCAGCCGGTACATGGGCCCGTTTACGGCATTGTTCTGCTTGCTTACGAGGCTTCTTCGTTTGTCAGTGCGGTGCGTCGCTCTCTTCTTCTCCCATGCGTCCCCAGTCCCCTCTGCCTGCGCCTACTCCTACTCCAGAGGAAACAGCCCTTGTGCAGCGCCTACTGGCCCGCGACGAGCGAGCCCTAGGGATTCTGCACGCACGCTACGCCGATTCGCTTCTGGCTGTCATTCGGCGCTTGGTGCGCGACGAGGGCCTGGCTGAAGACCTGCTGCAGGAAGGCATGTGCAAGGTGTGGGCCGGCCTAGCTAGCTACGACCCTCTGCGAGGGCGCTTGTTTACGTGGATGGCCCGGGTTTGCAGCAACCACGCCATCGACTCGCTCCGCAGCCAGTACAACCGCTTTCAGAAGCGCACATCTCCGCTGGAAACTAGCGCTGCCCAGCATGCGGCCGACCCAAGCGCTTTCAACCCCGAGCACCTTGGCGTGCGCACCTTGCTGGACGACCTGAAGCCCCAGCAGCGCGAAGTGATGGACCTGGTGTTCTTCGGCGGCTGGACCTACGCCCAAGCTGCCGAGCAGCTCGGCATTCCGGTGAACACGGCGAAGACCCGGGCCCGCGCTGCACTGTTGGTGTTGGCGCGCCGCGCCCGCTAACGCCACCTGCCTGCCTTGGGCAGCAGCTTGCTGAAGCAGGCAACAATAAAATAAGTGAGCAATTTCTTGCTTAAGCTTACCCAGCAGAGCCCACAGGACTTTTTAAAGCGTCAGATTGAGCCTAACCAAACGGTTCTAGTGCTTTGCCAGCGCGGGTTAGCGGAGCCGTAAAACGACGCGACAAGCTCATTACGAAATACTAAGAGAAGGCTTCGGCCCGGGCTGCAAAACCTTGTTTTTGGGCTTGCTTTTCAAGGAGGCGAATTCTAGTTTTGGAATCTGGCTTATTCCAATTTCATGCACCATATTGTTTACTCAAGCAGGACCATTTATCCGTTCAACGAAGCCGATTTAAAGTACCTGATGAATCAGTGGCGCGCCAAAAATGCTCGGTTGGATGTCACGGGGGTACTGCTGTACAGCGAGGGTGATATCATGCAGGTGCTGGAGGGGCCGGCCGCTGCAGTGCAGGGAATATTTAAAACGATTGCCGCCGACGTTCGCCACCAAGCAGTAATAAAACTCAGCGATGGCCCCGTGCAGGGCCGCGCGTTTGCAAACTGGTCGATGCGCTTTCGGGCCGTTGATACAGATGATTTTGAGCGTTTCGTGCAGCAAACGAAAGCCGCTTCACAGTACGGCGACACTCTGGCGCCATTACTGGAAGTGTTTATGGCTCCGGAGGCCTGGTAGCCCTAGTGAAGCTGCCCGATATTACAGCAGCTTGTTGCCGCTAAAGCCACTAAAACTGCTCGACAGGCGCGAAGGCGCGAACTACAAAGTTCGCGCTACTGATGCTCGAAAGGACCCAAAAATGCGAATGAGCGGCAGCATTCGTGTGGCTACTTCACTACCTCAACTTTGATGGGAATGTCCTTCACCGGCCACTTGTCGGACTCCACGGGCTCATTGGCAATTTTGTCTATCACGTCTTGGCCTTCGATAATTTCTCCAAACACGGTGTACTGGCCGTCGAGGGAGGGCACGCCGCCCACGGTGGCATAAGCCTTGATTTGGGCAGGGGTAAGCTTGCGCCCGGCCATGGCCTGCGACTGGTTTGGGTCGAGCTTTTCACCCACCACGAAGTAAAAATCGGTGTTGGAGGAGAGGCGGCCGGGGTTCTGCTCGTCGTCGTAGCGGGCCATGCCCAGTGAGCCTTTCTTGTGGAAGTGCTCGGCCTTGATTTCGGGAGGCAGGCGGTAGCGCCGCAGCCGGATGGTGCGTGAAACGTAGGTTTGCCCGCCCTGCACGGCAAAATCCTTCACCACGCGGTTGAACATGGTTTCGTTGAACACGCCTTTGCGGGCCAGCAGCAGAAAGTTGGCCTTGTGAATCGGGGTGTCGTCGTAGAGCTTCACCCGAATGTTGCCCAGGCGGGTGCGCACCAGCACCTCGGAGCCGGGGTGCTCGCGGCCGTAGGCCAACAGGGCGGCCGGGGCGGCGCTGTCGGTGAGGGTGGCCAAGTCGGGTCCGGGAGCAACGGGCGCCGTTTTGGGGACTTCAGTAGCTGGCGGGGCCTGGTTGCAGGCCGCCAGCAGCGCCAAGCCAACGAAGAGAAAGCGTTTCATGGCACAAAGTAAGCCCGGCCCCGCACTTAGGCGGAACCGGGCTAAAATTATAATGAAGGCCCGTATCTTATTTGGGCCGGTAGGTGTTAAGGTCCTTGCTCAAGCCTAGTTTCTTGGCAATGTCGGCAAACATCTCGGGGTCAAAGTTGTCCTCGCCGGGCGAGTTCAGCTGGGGCTCCTCTTCCAGGATGGGGTAGGGCACGCCTTTCTTGGCGCCCTGCACCATCACCAGCTCGGAGCCGTCTTCGGGGTGCTTGCCGTTCCAAATAACGCCGGCTTCCATGTAGGCGTTGGGCGAGAAGGTATACAACTCCCGGTGCAGGCCGTGCTTCATGAAAGCTTTGGCTTCGGGAAACTTAGCATTCGACAACGTAGGGATGGGCATGAGTTTTTTCACGTCCACGCCGGTCAGTTTTTCCAGGGCCAGGGCGTAGGCGTACACGTGCAGGCCGCCGCGCACCAGCAGGTAGCCCACCATGGTGCGGGCGCAGGGGTCGGTCACCATTTCGTACACGCGCATCTTGTTGGCACGGGCGCCGCATTCCAGAAAGAAGTTGTGCAGCAAGTCGAGGCGCAGGTTGCCCGAGCTGAATACGTTGTCGCCGGTCCAGGGGCGGCCCATCGAGTCCATGGGCAGCGCGGCTTGGCCGCTGGCAATGAAGTGGTGGGTGTTGCGGGCGTCGGCGGCGCCGGCCAGCGGGCCAGACACCGGGTCGGGGTTGCGTTCGCTCACCCCGGTCAGCAGCAGGTTGATGGCGTAGCTCACGGCCTCAATGTGCGAGTACTCTTCGGCCGCAATGGCGGCGGTCAGGGAGTAGAACGGACGAAGGCGGTCGCGGCCCCGGAAGTTGAACGACTGGAACGTGTAGTTCATCAGCGTGCTCATCTCTCCGAATTTTCCTCCCAGCAGCTCCTGGATGGCGGCGGCATCATTGGCCGATGGGTTTTTGGGCTTTGGCAGGTCAAGAGCCAGCTCATCAAGTCGCAGTATCATAAGCGGAAAGTGGTAGGGGTGAAAATGAAAATCCGGCCCCGCAACCGCGACACCGGATTTTCTTACGTCTACTTTTTCAGCTTGGCTATCAATATTTTAATAGCCTCAACCGTAGATGAAAGCTGCACGCTAGCTAACGCCCACAGACCGTGGCTAGTTTGGCGCGTCGCTCTTCTGCTTAATCTTTTCGGTGCCGGCCGGGCCTTTGCTTTTCACCTTCAGCTTGTCGATGACCGGGGCAGGAGCATCGTCGTCGTCATCATCGGCCGCTGCTGCCTTGCGTGTTGCGCCGCTTTCTTTGGCTGCCTTGATTTCGTCGGCTACTTCTACTTTCTTCTCTTTCTGCTGGGCCAGCAGCATTTGGTCCTGGCTTAGGCTGTTGCGCTTCCAGGCGGCCAGCTCGTTGGTCAGCTTCTCTTTTTCTTCCTTGGTGGGCTTGCCCTGGTGCATCAGCTCGTTGAGGTTGGGGCGGCCGCCATCTTGCCAAGCCGTGAGCCAGAGCGAGGAAATCATGGTGGGGGCACCTTTCAGGCGGAAGTTAACCATGCCGCCCACCGCTTTTTCGTACTCGTCGGCAAAGGCGTCGGAGTAGCGGCGCGAGGTTTTGCCGTAGCGGTGCGAGAAGGTGAAGCGCACGTCGGGCTTCATCACTTTCTCAATCTTGCTGGCTCGGTCGAAGGTTTCGCCCACGAAGCCATAGCTCTCTTGGATGACGCCCCACACGGCGGCCAGCGGGTCTTTCACGTACTTGGCCGGCTCGCCCACCAGCTTGTAGTCGTTGATGAACCGCTCGGGCAACTGGCTTTCCCAGAGGCTGTGCAGGCCCTTCTGGTCGGTGAGCTGGCCGTCGTAATTAATGGTGGTGTGCAGCGGCACAAACGCATCGCCCATGTAGTGGCTCAACTCGGCCGAGTACTTCACAATGTTGATGGTATCGCGCTGCTTGAAAGCTTCCGTGAGCTTGTTCTTGGTTTCGAGGATAACCCACGGCACTGTGCCGTATTTCTGCAGGGTATCGGCCGAGAATTTCTCGGCGGCCTTGTCGTACTGCCGGGGCATCCGGCCAAAGGGGTTGTCTTCGGAGTAATGGTCGATGTCGATGAAGTGCTTGGGCGCTTCGGTGGGGTCGGTGTTGCGGCGCTCATCGGGTGCCGTACTCAGGCGCACCAGCTCCGCCATGTGGCGGTAGTAGAACGCCTGCATCGACGCCGGCAACTCATACACCGCGACCTGCGTGATGGTGCGGTGGCCAAAGAAACCCCAGGCGCCAGCGGTGCCGTGGGCAAGCATGAGGGCCGCAAGCAGCAGCGGCAATAAGGTTTTTTTCATGATAAATGGAAAGATTGCCGGGTGAGGTATAGTTGCCCTCCCCAAAGTTCGGCAATGGCCGCGACATTCAATCACCCCATCGTTTACACGTTGATTATTAGGCCTGCACGGCTCTTTCCTTTCAGCAAACAAGTGCCTTTTACGGAATAGACTTATTCCCAAAGAAAAAGTAGTCCCTTCTTGACCGTCCTGTCGAGCGCAGCCGAGACATCTCGCTTGTCTCGTTGCACCGATTGGATTGCTACCCCACGCGAGATGTCTCGGCTGCGCTCGACACGACGGTCTCTTTATTCAGAAACAAGTCGAGTACCGCTCCGATGAAATGCTAAGGCTATATCTCAGCCGCGGCCTTAGTTCATGCATGTCTACGACAGGTCGACCAAGTGTTTTTTGCTGGGTAGGGGAGCCCCGTCAGCATCTTGCCGGCGCTGTAGCAGCTCCGAGAGCTTGGTGTAGATAAACCCTGCGGCTTGCTCGCGCAGCTTATCGGCGTTGCCCTCAAATACCTCGCGGTATTCGTAGGCCTGGCCTTCCAGCAAAATCGTGACGAACATAGTGCCCACCGGCTTGTCAGGAGTTTCGGACGCGCCCGGGCCGCAGAGGCCGGTTACGGCTACGCACACATCGGCCCCTGGCAGGTGCTTATGCAGGCCCTGGGCCATTTCGTTGGTGGTTTGCTGGCTCTCGGCAGAGTAGGTCTTGATGGTTTCCTTGCGCACGCCCAACAGCTTCTGCTTGGCCTCGACGTGGTACGTAACCACGGAGCCGAGCAACACTTCGCTTACCCCGGTGGCGGGCGCTAGCTGGGCCGCCACCAGGCCGCAGGTGCAGCTTTCAGCCAAAGCCAGCGTTAACTTGTGCTGAAGAAATCGCTGAACGAGGGCATTAATATCGGCTGGCTTCATAAATAAATTAGGAGGTGAGTAGGCCGATGCATACGCACCCTGCAACGGCTTAGGTTGCGGCCGAGCTTAGCCTGACTTACCGTCTATTCGGCTACGGTGGCGCTTTTTCTGGCCCAGCGCCACAGCGGCCAGGCCCCGGCCACCAGGGCCAGCGCTACCAGGGCGTGCCCCGTATCGGACACGGCGTTCATAACTAGAAACGCCACCGACAGCGCCACCAGCAAGCCCGTGCTCCACGGGTGGCCCCACGCCTGAAAATCGCCGGGCTGGGCCGGTTGCAGGCGCCGCAGCTTAAACAGCGCCGCGAAGCCCACCACGTAATATCCCACAAACAGCACGCTGGTGATGGCCTCCAGCTCGGCCACGGTGCCGCTCAGCAGCAAACCCAGCGTGAGCACTCCCGCTACCACGAGCGCCGGGCGGGGCGTGCCGCCGCCGTGCACGCGCGCCAGCCGGGCCGGCAAGTGCCCCGCCCGACCCAGCGCAAACAATACCCGCGTGGCCATCAGCAGCACCGAGTTGAGCACGCCCACCATGGCCACCACGCCCAAGGACAGCACCAGCTTTCGGCCCAGTGGCCCAAACAAGGTAGCCGCCAGTTCTGCCAGCGGCAGTTCCGAACCCTGGATGGCGCCAAATGGCAGGACCCGCAGCAGGGTGGCGTTCAGCACAAAGTAGAGCCCCAGCACCGCCGCCACGCCCCAGAGCAGCGCCCGCGACAGCGTGCGGCCCGGCTGCGGCGTTTCCTCGGCGAAGTAGATGGGCCCGTACCAGCCATCGTAAGCAAACACCACCACTTGCAGGGCCGCCACCACGCTCACGGCCGTGAGGCCAGCCGCGGGCGTAACCCGTGCCACAACGGGGGGTGGGCCCGGCAGCCAGGCGCTGGCCACCAGCAGCCCCACCACGCCCAGCAGCAAAACAGCCGCCGTGATTTCCTGCGCCCGGCTGCCCTCGCGCAAGCCCCGAAACTGCACCAGGCACAAGGCCAGCACGGCCAGCACCGCTAGCCAGGTGGGGCCGTGGGGTATGGCCAAGGGCAGCAGTTGGGCCAGGTACTCGCCCAGCAGCAGGGCCACCAGCGCGCCGGTCACGCAGCTGCTGGTCCAGTCGGCCCAGGCCACCGCTACGGCCGGAAACTCTCCAAAGGCGGCCTCGGCATAGGCGTACCAGCCGCCGGCCTGGGGCAGGCGGCCGGCCAACTCCGCCATGGTGTTTGCGGCCAGCAGCGTGTAGAGGCCGCCCACCACCCATAGCACCAGCACTGGACCGGGCCCGCCCAGCGCCCGCGCCAGTTCGCCGGGACTAGTGAGAACCCCAGTGCCCGCCGTACCGCCCACGGCCACCGCCAAACCAAAGCCCAGGCCCACCAAGCGGCGCAGCCCAGCAATGCGGGAAGGAGTTTTCATTTAACAGGTAGCATTTAACAATTGACAATTAGCGGAGTCCAGTCGCTACACATACACGCTGCTCGCTGATGACAGCTTCCTGCCCAAACTGAACTGGTAACTACCAATTGTTAAATGCTAATTGTTAAATGTCAATTGATAAATCAGTCTTGGCGGTAGGTTACGCCGGCCTTCATCACGAAAACCGGACGCATCATGGCTGAAATATCCTGGAGTGGGTTGCCGTCGACGGCAACGATGTCAGCAAATTTGCCGGCTTCCAGCGTGCCCAGGTCGCTGCTGCGGCCTAGCAACTCGGCGGCACTCAGGGTGGCGCTGCGGATGGCTTCTGCGGCGGGCATGCCGGCTTCGGTCATGTAGCCGAACTCCAGCGCGTTCGCACCGTGCCGAAACACGGCGGCATCGGTGCCAAAGGCGATTTTCACCCCAGCCTTGTAAGCCCGCCCGAAGGTGCCCTGCAGCTTGGGGCCAATGGCTAGCGCCTTGGGCGTCACGAGTGGCGGGTAGTAGTTGGGGTTCTTCGCCGCCGAGTCGGCCACCGACTTGCCGGCCGTGATGGTGGGCACGTACCAGGTACCCATTTTCTTCATCAGTTTCATGGTTTCATCGTCCATCAGCGTGCCGTGCTCAATGCTGGTGACGCCGGCCCGCACTGCCCGCTTCATGCCTTCGGCGCCGTGGGCGTGGCAGGCCACGGCTAGGCCCAGGTCGCGGGCAGTTTCCACCACGGCTCGGATTTCGGCCTCGGTCATCTGCGGCGCCGAGCCGTCTTTGGCCACTGAAAGCACGCCGCCAGTCGAAGCTATTTTGATAAGGTCGGCGCCGCGCTTGTACTGCTCGCGCACCGCCTGCCGGCCTTGGTCGGGCCCGTTGATTATGCCGTCGGCCGGGCCAGGCACGCCCATTAGGTTGAGGCGGTAGCCGTTGGTGGGGTCCATGTGCCCGCCCGTGCCCGAGATGGCCTTGCCTGCCGTGATGATGCGCGGCCCCACCACCTGCCCGCGGTTGATGGCGTTGCGCAAGCTCACGTTCACACCCGAGCCGCCTAGGTCGCGCACCGTGGTAAAGCCTGCCATCAGCGTCTTGTTGACGTGGGCAATGGCCTCGTAGGCTACGTCGGCAGGGTTCTGGGTCAAATCCTTGACGAAGTTGTCTTTGCTGGTTTCGCCCTCCACGTGCACGTGGCAGTCAATCAGGCCAGGCATCACCGTGCGGTTGGTGAGGTTGACAACTTTGTCCTGGGGGCCGCTGGCGGCCGTATAGCCACTTTGCACGGCCACAATCCGGTCTTTCTCAACCACAATCGTTTGCTGGCTCCGCAGTTTGCCGCTGCGCACATCCAGCAGCTGGCCGCAGTGCAGGTAGGTTTTTTGGGCGAAAGCAGTCGGTGCGGTTAGCAACAGCGCCGCTGTAGCCCAGGCGTGAATAGATTTGCGCGTCATACGTTTGTCTTAATGAACTGCCAAGGTACAACGGCACTCAGTACTTAAAACAACAGCATTTTACCCATCCTCATGACCACACAAGAAGAATTCGAAGCAGCCAGCCAGCGCGCCCAACAGCTCCCCTCCAAGCCCTCCAATATGGTGCTGCTTCAGCTTTATGCCCTTTATAAGCAAGCCACCGAAGGCGACGTAACCGGCGACCGCCCCGGTGGTTTCGACTTCAAAGCCATTGCCAAATATGACGCCTGGACCGGCCTGCGCGGCACCAGCAAAGAAGCCGCCCGCCAGCAATACGTGGAGCTGGTGAACGAGCTGGCTGGGTAATTAATAGGGTAGGAGGGTGTGCGGGTAGGAAGGAGAGAGGTGAAAAGCAAACAGAATACCCCATACCCTCCTACCCCCATACCCTCCCGCCCTAAACACCATGGACATCTCCCGCAAAAAGCCATCGTACCCCCTCACGCCCGAGCTGCGCCAGTACCTGCGCACCTACGACCGGGAGGCCCCGCTGCCGGTTACCTACGACGAGCTGCGGCACTTCAGCAACTCCTTTCCGCTGCTCGACCGCACGGGTAAGGACACGCTCTGGCAAACGGTGTTCTTCGAGCCCCAGACCTTGCGCGAGCTCAGCCAGGGCCTCACGGAGGTGTATGCCCTGCTGAAAACCGCCGGTGACCTGTCGTTCAGCGAGCACCTCGTGGCCGACCGCATCGACTATTGCCAGTTCGGCAACTCCAACCCGTTTCGGGTGCGCATCGTCAACCAGTTCAACGACAACTACGACTACTTCTATGTGAAAAAGGCCGACGCCTCGCGCCTTTACGGCCTGGAGCTGGAGCACCTGCTGTCGCCGAATTCCATGAACTTCCTGGTGACCGGCGACACCCTCATCGAAGAGCACATCGCGGGCATTCCCGGCGACGATTTTATTCGTCTGCGCCTCAATCAGCCGCATATCAACCAGGTGCGCATTGCCAAGGAGTTCGTGAAATTCAACGAGCGGTGCTTTGTGCGCCTGCTCGGCGACATGCGCGCCTACAACTACGTCATCGATGTCACGCCCGACTTTGAGGACGAACAGTACCGCGTGCGCGCCATCGACTTCGACCAGCAGAGCTACGAAGGCCGCCGGGTGATGTACCTGCCGCAATTCTTTAAGGACAATGCCGAGGTAGTGGCCATGTGTGCCAAGCTCCTCAAGCCCGAAACTGTGCGCCAGTACCAAACCGAGGAGCGCGCCCTCATGGCCCGCCGCGCCCGCGCCGAGCGCCACCGCCTCCGCGACCTCCTCGACGTGATGCGCCGCCACGAACTCGCCCCGCCCGAAAAAGTGGAGCAGCTAAAAGCCGAACTCAACCGCGTCCACAAAACGGAGGCTTTCGAAAAGTGCGATTCCATGGGCGACATCGTGCGCCAGAACCTCTGGCTCATGCTGGGGGCCGGCGGCCGGGCTGAAGTTGGGTAGGGGCGGCGAAACGCTGCTCGGGCTAAACCCGTCGCTGCTGTTGGCCTTTTGCCTGTACCTTTCAAAGTATTTAATTCTTTCCTCGTCTACACCTTGAACAATTATTTCTCCAGAATCCTGCTGCTGTTTTTGCTTGGGTTGGGCCTGTGTGGTACGGCTCTGGCCACCACCCCACCCACAGGTCGCCCCCTAGCCGAAGTCCTCAACCCCGATGGCACCTTGAAGGCCGGAACCAACGGCTCCTTCGATGCCCGCGCCTTTCGGATGCGGACCGCGCCCGACGGACGGCCCGTATTCAGCCCGATGGGCACGACTGGGACCGGCGATGAGCGGTGGGCAGACGGGTTTGGGCTGCCCAATGGGGCTTCTGAGGTCGTGCAAACCGTGGTTCGGGCAGGAACCGATGTTTACATTGGGGGAAACTTCACGGCCGTTGGCAACGTAGCGGCCAATCGGCTGGCCCGCTGGAACGGCACGACGTGGAGCAGCCTGGGCACGGGCGCTGCCAACGGAGTGAACGCTGGTGTTCTGTCGTTGGTCGTGGCCGGCAACGGGGACGTGTACGCGGGCGGCTATTTCACGCAGGCCGGCGGGGCAGCGGCCAACAACATAGCCCGTTGGGACGGCACGGCGTGGAGCACCCTGGGCACGGGCGCCGCCAACGGAGTGAATGGTAATGTCAATGCGCTGGCTATAGCCGTCAATGGGGACGTGTACGCGGGCGGGCGCTTCACGCAGGCCGGCGGGGCAGCGGCCAGCAGCATAGCCCGTTGGAACGGCACGGCGTGGAGCAGCCTGGGCACGGGCGCTGCCAACGGAGTGAATGTAGATGTTCGTGCGCTGGCCATGGCTGGCAACGGGGATGTGTACGCTGGTGGAGGCTTCACCGTGGCGGGCGGGGTCGCCGCTGTTCGAGTGGCCCGCTGGAACGGCACGGCGTGGAGCAGCCTGGGCTCGGGCGCCGCCAACGGAGTGAATCTAGATGTCTGTGCGCTGGCTATAGCCGTCAATGGGGACGTGTACGCGGGCGGCTATTTCACGCAGGCCGGCGGGGCAGCAGCCAACAACATAGCCCGTTGGAACGGCACGGCGTGGAGCAGCCTGGGCTCGGGCGCCGCCAACGGAGTGAACGCCGGTGTTCTGGCGTTGGTCGTGGCCGGCAACGGGGACGTGTACGCGGGCGGGCGCTTCACCCTGGCCGGGGGCGCTGCCGCCGGTGGAGTGGCCCGCTGGAACGGCACGGCGTGGAGCAGCCTGGGCTCGGGCGCCACCAACGGAGTGAACGCCGATGTTGTTGCGCTGGCCGTGGCCGGCAACGGGGCCGTGTACGCGGGCGGGGGCTTTACCCTGGCCGGCGGGGCAACAGCCAACCGGGTGGCCCGCTGGAACGGCACGGCGTGGAGCAACTTAGGCACAGGGCCCGCCAACGGGGTGAATGGTTATATCAATGCGCTGGTCGTGGCCGGCAACGGGGACGTGTACGCGGGCGGCTATTTCACGCAGGCCGGCGGGGCAGCGGCCAACAACATAGCCCGTTGGAACGGCACGGCGTGGAGCAGCCTGGGCTCGGGCGCCGCCAACGGAGTGAATAGCTACGTTAATGCGTTAGCTATAGCCGTCAATGGGGACGTGTACGCGGGCGGGAACTTCACCCAGGCCGGCGGGGTCGCCGCCGGTGGAGTGGCCTGCTGGAACGGCACGGCCTGGAGCAACTTAGGCACGGGCCCCGTCATTGGGGTGACCGCTGGGGTGGTCGGCGGGGTCAATGCGCTAGCTATAGCCGGCAACGGGGACGTGTACGCGGGCGGGGGCTTTACACAGACCGGTGGGGAAGTCCCCGGTGGAGTGGCCCGCAGGAACGGCACAGCCTGGAGCAGCCTGGGCACGGGCCTTGCCACCGGGACATTCAGTAGCTACGTCTTTGCGTTGGCTATAGCCGTCAATGGGGACGTGTACGCGGGCGGGAACTTCACCCAGGCCGGCGGGGTCGCCACCGGTGGAGTGGCCCGCTGGAACGGCACGGCCTGGAGCAGCTTGGGCTCGGGCACCGCCAACGGGGTGAATGGTTATATCAATGCGCTGGTCGTGGCCGGCAACGGGGACGTGTACGCGGGCGGGCGCTTCACGCAGGCCGGCGGGGCAGCGGCCAACAGCATAGCCCGTTGGAACGGCACGGCGTGGAGCAGCTTGGGCTCGGGCGCCGCCAACGGGGTGAATGGTAATGCCCGTACGCTGGTGTTGGCCGGCAGCGGGGATGTGTACGCTGGTGGTGGCTTTACCCGAGCGGGCGGGGTCGCCGCCGGTGGAGTGGCCCGCTGGAACGGCACAGCCTGGAGCAACTTAGGCACGGGAAACAATGATATAATATTCAGCATGGCTACTGGGCCAACTGGCAAGCTTTACATCGGTGGGGATTTTACCGCTACCGGCGATGGCAGCAAGGTAATGGTCAACTTCGGTATCTACGACCCCAACGCGCCCCTAGCCACCAAAGCCACGGCTGCCATGCCCGCCGCGCAGCTCTTTCCCAACCCAGCCCACGGCACGGCCACCCTGCGCCTGCCCGCCAGCACGCCCCGCCTGCCCCTCACCCTTACCGATGCGCTGGGCCGCACCGTGCGCTGCTACCCCGCCCCGGCCGGCCCTGACGCCGCGCTGGACCTGCGCGGCGTGCCCGCCGGCGTGTACGTGGTGGGCTGCGGTCAACTCACGCAGCGTTTGGTAGTGGAGTAGGGGGTGTAAACCCGCTTTTCTTCGGCAGCAAAAAGCCCGCTGGCCAATTGGTCAGCGGGCTTTCTGCTATTTGCGCGGATGCCGGATTATACGGCCGGCTTGGGCGCTGGCAAGTCAAACGCCGTGGCGTCGTGCTCGAAATGGCCTTTGTGCGAGCCGTCGCAAAACGGCTTCTGCTTCGAAAGCCCGCAGCGGCAGATGCTGACGCGCTGGCGCCCACCCAGCCCGTACGGCTGGCCTTGGGCGTCAACTATTTCGATGTCTTCACCCTCCACGCGGAGGGCGCCATTGGAGAGAACGGTGAGTTTAGTAGCCATTTTTTAGAGTTATGAGTTTGAAAAGATGAATGCTTAAAGGGTGCACACAAAAGCATGAGGTGCAAAAACAGAAAATATTAATTGAGCAACTGCCAGTGCCCTCTTACAGCGCTTTCCGCATGATGTAGTCGTTCATGAAATACGGCCCGATGGGCACGTCTACTTCCCGGTGACGGGCAAAGCCGCGCCGCTCGTAAAACGCAATGGCGGGGTTGTAGCGGTTCACGTTCAGGTCCAGAAACTGGCCGCCGGCTTCGCGGGCCGCGTTTTCTACGGCCTCGATGAGGTGTACGCCCAAGCCCTGGCCCTGGCGGGTGGGCAGCACGTAAATCTTGTGCAACTTGAAGCCCGAGCCCCCGTCTTCCTCAGCCGGTTGGGGGCTGAAGGACGCAAAGCCCGCGGGCTCGCCGGCCACGTAGGCCAGCAGAAACGAGTGGTGCTGCTCGGCCATCTGCCGCTTAAGGGAAGCCGGCGTATAAATCACGCGGTACATGTAGTCAATCTGCTCGCGCGAGATGATGAAACGGTACGTGGGCTCCCAGGTAGCCTCGGCCAGCTGAATGATGGTGGGGATGTCGTTGAGCGTGGCGGGCTCAATGCGCGGCGGCGCGGTTGGGGCGTCAGAAGTCATAAGCTGCAAAACACGAAATTGCGGCGAAAAAAATGAAACCAAACCGCCTGAATGAATACGGTTGGCCCATTCCTTGCGTTAAAGCCCCTGTTCTTGTTTTTCTTACTTCCTTCTTTATGAAATCTGCACCTTTCTTTTTGCTGATGCTCGCGGGCCTGCCTTTCATCAGCGCCGCCCAAAACTCCACCTCGGATAGCATGCGCCAGCGCGGCGAGCTCACCGGCGCGCGGCCCTCCGGCGATTTGTTGGCCAAGCCAGGCGCCCGTGCCCAAGCAGCTCCCCGCCGCGCCGATTCCGACCCCATTCAGCAGCACTTACTCAACTCCGACGTGAACCTAGCCCGCGTGAGCGCCCACCAGCTGCCCGACCTCTACGAGCGGTTCATTGCCACCACCCGCGACGAGCGCCGCAAGTGGAGCTACCAGGACTGGGACAACGCCGGCGTGGTGCTCGCCCGCCTTAACCAGCGCTACGAGCAGGTTCGTACCGAATTGCCGCTGGAAGAGCGCCTGCGCGTTCGCACGTTCCAGGGCGAGTTTCACACCCTGCGCGGCGCCCGGCAGGTAAAAGACAAAGTGGAGTAGCCATGCCGCTGCTTATTGCTCGGGGAAAGACGCCGCTGGGCGGCTGTTCTCCGGGCATCTTTGTTGCCGCAGCCACGCCATGGCTAGGTCCAGGTCTTCAAATACCTCAATGGCCATGTGGGGGCGCAGGGCGTTAACGAAGGTTTGGCTGGCAAACCGGTTTTCGCGGTCGGGCGAAAACACGTAGGCCATGGCCTTTACGCCGGCCTCCAGCGCCAGCGGCAGCCATTCGTACTGCAGCCAGGGCAGGGCCTCGCTCCAATCGCCGCTGGTGTCGCTTTTGTCGTTGAGAATAAGCGAATACGCAAACTGGTCGCGCCAGTGGCTGCCCTGCTGCACGCCCTTCACAATTTCGGCCCCCGTAAGATGGCCGTGCCAACGCACGCACAGCAAGCCTTCGTCGGGAAAAATACTGTATTCGGCCAGCGCCGACCCTTGGTCGTCCTCGAGGGCAAGCAACTGAGCAGGAGGGGCGTTTTGCATGGCAGAAGGCATTGGTGGCAGGGATAGACCAAATATATACGACTGTTGATAAATAGGGTGGTATTCCGGCATGCTGCTACCTTTGGGGTTCTGCTTTTCTTTCGTCTTTTTCGTTCGTAGCGCATGCACATTGCCATCGTCGGCAACATTGGGGCTGGTAAAACCACGCTGGCTCATAAGTTGGCTCAGCATTTCCGCTGGGAAGTGTTTTTGGAAGATGTGGACGATAATCCTTATTTGAAGGATTTTTACCACGACATGCCCCGTTGGGCCTTCCACCTCCAGGTTTATTTTCTCAACGGCCGCTTCCGCCAAACCCAGCGCATCAAGGAGCTGCAAAAGGCTGGCAAAGGCATCATTCAGGACCGCACCATCTACGAAGATGCCCACATCTTCGCGGCCAACCTGCACGATTCCGGCCTGCTCGAAACCCGCGACTACAACAACTACTACGCGCTGTTTGAGTCGATGATAGACCTCGTAGCGCCGCCCGACCTGCTGCTCTACCTCCGCGCAGACCTGCCCAAGCTCATCAGCCAGATTGAGAAGCGCGGGCGCGACTACGAGAACAGCATCAGCATCGAGTACCTCAAAAACCTCAACGAGCACTACGAGAAGTGGATTAGCACCTACAGCGCCGGCCGCCACCTCATTGTAGATGTGAGCGACCTCGACTACGTCCGCAACCCCGAAGACCTCGGTACCATCATCGACAAGATTAACAACACGCTTTTTGGCCTATTCTAAATTCTCGCTAAGCATTGATTTACAATCAAGCAAAAGCCCCGCTTTCTGAATCAGAAAGCGGGGCTTTTGCTATTAAAGAATGATGTAGAGACGCCACACTTGGCGTCTCGGCGTCCGCGCCGCTAGGGAACGGCAGCCATCGTTCATGTACTGTTCAACGACGAGACGCGAACCGAAGGTCGGCGTAGCCAAGTGTCGCGTCTCTACAGTCCGTTCTCTTGGGCTGATGGCAATGCTTCATTAAGAAAATTCACTAACGGCCGCGCCGCCGCAATGCCCGCCACCACCTGCGTCACAAAGCCAGGCGCCAGTACTTCCGCATCGGAGTAGAAGCGGCCCACGCCGTAGGTTTTGAGCCGCAGCCAAGCCAAATCTGGGTCATCGGCCGCGTAGCCGCGCGGCGGCCGCGTCAATTGCGGGCCTGTGGTGTCAAGGCCCGCCGGAAAGTGCTTCAGCAGCTCCGGAGCCTGCCGCTGCCGATGAAACTCCTCGCCGTTGTAATGAATCTCCTGCCGGATGGCCGCCAGCATGGCCGGGGTAGGGTGGAAGGTGCCCGCGCCCAGCCAGCTGCGCCCTTCCGGCTGAATGGCCAGGAAATAGCCCGCCCGGGGCGCGTGGCGGCCTCCCAACTTCAGGCCGGCTCCCATGCGCCGTTTGTAGGGTTCCGGGTCGCGGTGAGCCCGGTCGTTCTTGTGCAACCGAAACATGACATCGGCTGTAGTCAGGCCGGCCAAGTCGGGGTCAGAGACCGCAGCCTGGGTCAATACCTCGCCAACGAGCTTGGTGCAGGCTGCGCGGGCGCGCTGGTAGTCGGGGCGGTGTTCGGCCATCCAGGCCGTGGTGTTGTTGGCCGCCAGCCGGGTCAAAAAGTCAAGCAGATAATCCAGTTCCATGCAAAAGCCGGGCAGTGGGCCCGGCCCCGCACAACGCTGCCATAGCCGCCAGAGTTGCGCCCAGAAGCTCAATTACTTTAAGCTAGCCGAGTCTGACGCTACTTGTGGCTGAGCACGGTTAGCGCGTCGCCTACCCGCAAGCGGCCATTTCCCGGGCCGGTCACGTTTTGGCCAAATAGGGTGCTGTTCTCCACCTTGCGGTAGGTAGCCAGGGTGCGCAGCGGGTCGCCCACGGGGTTTTTAATGGCACTCTGCTGGTCGATGGTGGTGAGGACGCACCGCCCGCAGCCCCGCACCGCCCGAAAGGATACGCCGCCGATTTGAAAGTTCTCCCAGTGGTCGTCCTCGTAAGGAGTGCCGCCGCCAAATACCAGGTTGGGCCGGAAGCGGTTCATCAGGACGGGCTGGGCCAGGCGCGTGTTCAGGTCGGCCAGCGCTGCTTCGCCAATCATCAGGAAAGGGTAGCCATCGGCAAAGCTCACCAGCTGGCCTTCGGGGTTGTGCTCGGGCTCCACGTCGCGGCGCACCATGTCCGACATGTACACCAAGCGGCAGGAGCGGCCCAGGGCTTCAGTCATCCACTCATCGGCTTGCGGTGTGCCGCGCCAAGCCCACGCAATGTCATCCCAAATGGTGACGAACAGCGTGCGTTCCGGTGTGGCCTCGAAGGGAATGAACAGGGGCAGCAAATCGGGCCGCTGGCGGTGGGTAATCAGAAAGCCATTGTACGCCGGCGCCACGGAGAGCAGAGCCAACTCCGGCAGCTGCCGCTGGGTCATAAAGCGGTTGCGCTCGTCTACCAGCAGCCAGCGGCGGTCGTGCTGCAGCCCGCGAGCTGTCACATCGGCCTCGGCCACCGCAAAGCCGCCCAAAGATTTAACAGGATAAAGAAACAGGCCAGTAAGCGTGAGGGAAGCGGACATACCCACAAAAGTACCGGCCTGGTTTCATAAATGAGGTGCTGAGGCAATGAAATGATGTGGCGGCAAGTTTTAATTTCAACCCTGCTACTCAAGCAAAACGAGCCGCAAACCCGCTATTTTGCTCACTACTCCACCACCAGCAAATCGGCTTCGCGTACAAAAGCCTCGCCTTGCTGCCATTTTACTCGGTACCAAATGTCCTGGCGCCCCAGCACCAGCAGGCGGTCGCCCACGGCGGCCGTGCTCAGCCACGCTGCGCCGGCACTGGGCCCCGCCATCAGTACCGCTCCAGGGCGTGCCACTAGGCCTGCGGGCTTGGGCTGCAGGAAATGCAGGTAGGCACTCAGCAGCCCAACGTAGCCCGCATAGGCCAGCCAAGCCCCCCGCGGCCCCCGACGCCACAGCAGCCAGACGGCGCCCACTACGGCCCCGCCCAGCAGCACCTGCAAGCCAGGGTAGTAGTAACGATGGGCCTGCACACGCACTTCCTGCTGCCAGGTCATGGGATAACCCACTAGCTGGTGCTGCGCCGCCAGGGTAGCCAGCTGCCGCCACGTGCGCACCCGCGGCTGGCGGGCATAGGCCAGGCTCAGATACAGCAGCGTGGCCGGGTAGTGGCCCAGTTGCTGCTGGGCGTAGGCAAGCTTCAGCAGCAGCGCGGGCGAGGCCTGGCGCTGCTGCCACACCTGGCTTTTGTAAGCCGGCACAGACGCCGCGTACTGGCCGGCCGCAAACAGCGAATCGGCCCGCTGCAAACCCTCGGCAGTGCTCGCTGCCGGGAAAAGTGAAAATTTATTTTCGGGTTGCTTTGCACCCAACGCACAGATAGGCAGACTGATTAATCCCAGCAAAAGGGGCAATGCAGAAAGAGAAGAGACTTTTTTTTGAATCAAGGTTGTGTAGTTAGAAAGGTCGTCGTACTTTTGTGCCCACAAAAAAGGTATCGCCTTTTGAAGTGACAAGGTACCGATTCTGTAGCTCAGCTGGTAGAGCAGTACACTTTTAATGTACGGGTCCTGGGTTCGAATCCCAGCGGGATCACAAAAAAAGCCGTTTCCTCAGTGGGAACGGCTTTTTTGCTTTTGCCTAGGACAGTTTGTAGGACAAATAAGGCGGATTGCTTCTTAGAGTACCCGATTTGCCGGCTTACACTACGTCGTAGGGATGGTGAAAAAAGTTTGAGTAGCTTGTTCGCTCATTACCCTGAATATGTCTGACGAAGCCAAAGGTTCGCTTATCAATATTAAAGACGTGGCGGGGCTAAGTGAGCCCATTACGAAGCTCATTTCAACAATCGAGGCCGGCTGTGGCCGTTTGGCGAATGCACTGTGGCTAAACAAAAAAGACGCAGATAATGAAGCGTACCGCATTCAGCAGGTTGGGCAAGCAGAAACCCAATTACTGATTGAAAGAGCGAAGGCTATTGCGGGCCTTGCTGAGGGAGGCCAGTACGTCGATAAGATGGAGATTTCATTGGATAACGTCCAAGCCCAATTAGTAAATCATCCTCCCCAATCGGCCGCGTTGTTTGAGCGTTATTCTGAACGGGCAGCCTACCAGAATGCGATGCGCCAACAAAACATTGAGGCGGTTGTAGAAAAGGCCGCAGAGGTTCTAGCACATGGAGTAGCTGTATCAGACGAGCCAGTGAGCCAGGCATTCGTAAATAAGTATTTCCGTGCAGTCGAAGATGTATCCGAACCAGCTATTCAAGCGCTCTGGGGAAGAATACTGGCAGGTGAAGTCCAACAACCAGGAAGTTTTTCATTGCGAACGTTAGCCTTTTTAACAACTCTTACGCAAGAGGAAGCCAAGGACTTTGAACGACTATGCGCTCACGTTTGGCAGTTTCCTAGCGGAAAGAGATTGCCTATAATATTTTACAAGCATGATCCTTCTAGCATGGACCCTGGTCATGCAAGGCAGTTCAGATTCGAAACGCTAGCCCATTTAGCTGATATAGGTCTTATTGATTTCAGACCACAAACTGGGCCCTGGGCCCTAGCAGGCTTCAGTATTGGTGCTCCGGCGACCCAGATAGCCTATAATGGCTCAATGGTTATGGTGAGTGGTCTCCCTGGAAGAAAATTGTATAAAATCGCTTCAGGGAACGTGCTACTTACAAAAATCGGGGCTGAATTGGTGCCCATTTGCAAGCCTGCATACGATTATCAAATCATGGACGATGTTATGCAGGAATGGATGAGCAAGGGGTATACTTTCTCTAGCACTGTCCTTCAACCTGCCGGTAACGGTCCTGTTGATGGAAAAGGCCTCAAATGAGATAGGAGCGCTGTTCGATTTTCACCATTGGCTGTGAGCGGACGTTGCTTAGCTTACAGCATTAACACTAATCAGAGCTTCCCCACACCTTCTACCTTCCTACAATAGCCAACTAAGTGTTTATGGCCAATGCCAACATAGCAATTTGGATATCAATATTTTCCTTTGCAAGCTCCTTGCTAGTAGTACTAATCACCAGCGCAGTGACGCTGGCCTCCAAGAAAATTGACGCTCAGCAGAAGAAAGACGACCATAACCACGCTCTGCGAACAATTTTCATAGCTCGGAAAGTAGAAGCAGCAGAAAGCGCAATTGCTAAATGGACAACTCACCTAAAACATTGGGTTGTTATTAAGTCAATATATGAAGACATGAAGAGCGGACTTTCCAGTCTGTATACACCGGTAGAAGTTGAATTTAGAAAACAACGTTTGGAAAGGGTTACAGCTAGAAGTGAAGCTGCTTCATTTACAGAGAATGATTCCTTTTATCTTTATTTTGATGCAGAAGAATATCACTTATTCGATAAGACAAGCAAGTCAGAGTTTTATAAGCTAAAAAAGGATATAAATATTTCTGCCGATAAGTCTAACAATGCACTTGATTTATATCGAAAAGCGATAGAGAATGAAGAGGAGGATTTAAAGCAGGCATTGTATGGAGACTACGTAAGCAGCCTTGACGCATATTATGCTAAAATCGAAAAAGTTATTCACTTGATTGACGCCGAATGCAAGCACTTAAGGGCCAATTGCACCACTTTGAGGCAGCACATGAGAGCTTATGATTTATAGCAGCACGCGATAAGGACTCGCGCAACTACTCAGAGGCTTGGGGGTGGGACCGACACCACATGAGGGTCTACGACATGGCTCAATAACCTGGAAAGTTTTACTTATTGCCCATTGTCAGATTTTGAGTACTGCATTATTTATAATTTCCAAAACGCCTCCAACCAAGCACTATGCTTGGGGCTTTTGTCCATAACAGGCGGCGGGTAACCCAGCCGTTTTTGCAGGTTCAGCAGGGCTGCGAACGGACGCGTAGGCTTGCCCTTGTACCAGAGCTTGCGGCGCGGGCGGTCAATCAAGACCTTTTCCAAGGCGTCGTCTTCGGCCTGCTGCCGCGACGAATGCCGAGCACGCTCCGTCACCAACTGCGAGGGATAATAGAGCCGTCCCGGCCCCCACGCCTGGCGGCACATCAGTTCGCCGGTATCGGTATGCAGGTAGAGCGTCGTCGTTCGCAGTCCCGACACGGGGCACACCAGCAGGTAACGGGCCGGGTAGGGATATGATATGGGGCTGACAACCGGCACCAGCTCCAGCCAGTAGGAGTGGGGCTTGCCCCGCCACTCGTACCGCACTTGCAGGTAGGGTTCCGCGACTTCGCTCAGCACTTCGCACGAGATGAAAAGGCGGTGCTGGCCGCCCCACAATAGGTTAAGCGGAGGGCTGCCGGGCTCCAACCCTCCCAGCTTGCGCAGGTGGCGCAGGGAGAGTTGGTAGCAGCTGGTTGTGGTCTGGGCATTTAAACCAATCGGTCGCATAGGGCATGGTCGAAATGAATAGATTATGAGGGGGGTATGATTAAGGATAAAGCAGGAAGGCGGGGTATAGCCGGGCCGTTTTCAGCAGGGGGTGGGCGGAAGCCCGTGGCAGTGGGGCGTTCCAGGCGTTCCAACACCGTTCCAGCAAGGGGAGGGGCATTGGAACGGGCAAAAACCCGCTGCATAATCCCTTACGGCCCCTTTTTTACTCTACTGTTCCACTGTTCCAATGAAAATAGAGTTAATATGTATAGAGAATAAATAAAGAAAATAGGGGTGCATTTATTATTTATTTAACTACTGTATATAGTTGGGAAAACCGTTGGAACGGTGGAACGGTGGAACGGGAGGGCAAAAAACCTGCCCCACGTGCTGGAAAAGGCGTTTTGCCCGTTCCAACGGTGGGGAGAGCCGGTGGAACACCCCTGCTAGCCTACATCATGCCCCACTTCAGCTGAACCCCTGCCAATCCGTTCAGCGGCTTGGCTCCCGCTATGCGCCTTTTATCGCGCTTCACACCCGGCATTTGCAGGAGCTTTTTGCGCACTTCTTCCATGCGGTAGAACCCTTGGCCCTTGCGATGGTCTTTGTACTTGTCCAGTTCCAGGGATATCTCGACCGTGGTCACAAAGTGCTGGGCATTGCCTGTAATTCGTAGGCACTCGGCGATGAACGCATCCTCGGGAGTGTCGGCGGTGAACTGTTCGTCGTTGCGGGCGTTGAAGTTTGTTTTTTCTTCGTCGGTAAAGCGGTAGTCGGCGCCGGTCTTGTACTCGGCTACCACTTGGCCCCATAGCTGGGCTTTGACCACTGCGTCGTAGGCTGCGAAGTTCAGCGGTTCCAGCATGGTAAAGGGCAGGAAACGGCGGCTGCCGGTGGCATCCTTTAAAAATTCGTCGGTGTTCGTGCTCCCACAAAAAGAAGCCGTGCGGGGGTATTGGGCCGTGTTTTGGAACTTCTTATCGGCCTTAATCACGCTTTGGCTCAGCGATGCCTTCATCACGTCCATCTCGGCTTTGCGGTACTGCCCCATCTCATCAAAACATATCAGCAGGTTCTCGCTCATCATCAGCAAGTGCTCCTTGTTGGCAAAGTCAAAGTTTGGCGGCGCGGCAAAGAACTGGTCGTCCCACAGCAGGTTCTGAAAAAAGAAGGTTTTGCCAATCCCCTGCTGGGGCGACACCAGGATAAGGGCATTCTCATTGCGGCAGGTTGAAGAATTGCAATAGGCTTGCGCGACGGTGTTCAGGAGCCACTTCTTGAAGGCAACGGCAAATAGGGGGTCGTTATCGGTCTTTATGCATTTCAGCAGGGCGGCAATGTGGTCCTCCCCATCCTCTTTTTTGTACTGGCTTTCAAGGTAGTCTAGGTGGGTAGTGAGGTAGTTAATTTCGGTATAGCAGTGCGGATTGAATACCGCCTCTATCAGCTTGCGCTTGTCCGTCTTTGTCCCGCCTCGTTCTAAGTCGGACAGGAGCCGGTTCAGGAAAGTCGAACGCTCGTCAAACTCCTTGAGGTCTTTTGGGTCGTCGCTGCCCACCGGGCGGTAATAGTAGGTCCGTTTGCCGGGGTCGTGATAGAAATTCCAGTCCATCGATAAGGCGTCCCGAATATCGTCTTGGGTGGCAGTGCGGCGGTCGTCCTGAATTACCATATTGGAGTTGCCCTGCACGTGGTCCACCACCGTGCGGGCTACCTCTGGGTATTGGGCCAACGGGCCGCTGGGGTGGGTCAGGTTGCTTAATCCTCCGTCCTTTCGTGAGGGGTCTTTCTTGGCTTGCATTACCACCACTGCGGCATTCTCTAGCGCTTCGGTTGGTACGTTGTGCCCCTTGGCCGCTAGCGTCTCCTGTAGCGCTTTAAACCCCTCTTGCCGCCCCTTCTTGCTGGGGCGTCCCCGTTTGGGTTTCGCGGGCAGGGTTATCCCGGCGTCTTTGCACAGTTTGAAGAACGAGGCAATGGTAACGCTGCCGTTCTTCGTTTTTAGGGCGTTCGTGAACTTCTTATCGGCTTCGGCTGGGTCATAGGTGGGATAGCCGCTGCTCATGCGGTGGAAAAGGTCCCGACCGGCTTCCCCCTGGGTAGCTAGGGCAAGGGCCATTTTAAGCCAATCAGGATAAGCTACGGCAATCCGGTGGGGTGTTGCTTCAGCAGCGACAACCAGTTGCTGCACGTCGTCCAGCACGTCGGTAGCAGGGGCGGGGGCTGAAGGTGCAGCAGAGCGTGGCGCAGTGGCCAGCGTGGGAGCCGGGGAGGCCTGTTGAGGTGTAAGGGCGGCAGTTGCGGCCTGTATTTTAGCTAGCTTTCCCATAATCGTTATTGAGTAATCCAGGCGCTCGTGTAGGAAGGATGCAGGTAGGCGGTCGGGTCGTAGGGGATGAAGCATAGCCGGGCCAGATTCTTGCCGGATTCGTCGGCTACCAATCCTAGAACTGGGTACTTGCTGGACAGGTAGTCAGCGTAGATGCGGAAGTTGGTCAGGTAGTCTCCATCGGGGTCAGTCCGTAGAAATGCCTTCACCCCGTTGCCAGTAGGGCTGGTAAACATTAGCATCACATCGTCTCCTATTACCTCATCGGCCGGTAGGGCAGCGCGGGCTTCTCGGACGCTTGGCACCTTGTCGAAGTCCAGCACCACCAAGCCCGAGGGGGCGATTAGGTCGGCATCCCGGCGCGGGTAGTTGAAGCAGCCGACCGGGGTCACGAAGGGCAGCCCGGCTTTGAGCTTTTTCCGTTCGGTTGGGTCGGTGGTAGTGCGTAGGCGTTCGGTCAAAGGGCGGTGCTGCTCCGACGTTATTTCGTCCCACAGTTCGGCCAGCTCCACCGTCTTCGCGGGGCGCGTGTTGGTGATGGGCGGGTTGAAGTAGCTCAGCAGGTGTTCCGGTTGAGCCTGCTGCTGGGCAGTCAAGAACCCTCGGATATCGGCGGGGGTCGCGCTATTCACGGCCGGCCTCCTTCCCGTGGCGTGCGCGGTATTCTGCCAAGGCGTCCGCAATGGCCTTATCAATCAGGGGGAGCGCCCACGGGTGGTGCTCCTTCAGCCAAGCGTTTTGCTCTTCCTCCGTAGGGCCTTTCAGCAAGCCCCTGAAGTAGTTGTATGTATCTTTGGCGTAGCGTCCTGCCACACGCAAAGCGTGGGGCCGTTGGTCTGTTTGCATCAGACTAGCGGCCCTTTTTTGTGCGCTGGAACCCCTGTAGGGCGGTCATCACGTCGGACCGCTTCACGTAGGAGCGGCCCCCCAGCTTGTGGTACTTCAGCAGCCCCAGGCGCTTCCATTCGTGTACCGTTTGCACGGTAACCCCCAGCATGGAGGCAGCTTCCCGAATACTCAGGGGGTCGTCGGTCGGGGGCGCGGCGGCGGGGGTAGGGGCGTTAAGCAGTTCGTGCCGGATTACGGCCCGCACATCGTCAAGCAATTGGGCGTAGGCGACGCCAATCGGAATAATGGCACTATCCATTGTTGTGCAAGTGTGCCAAACCTAAGAGGCCCGGTGCGTTCCGGTCTCTTGTTCAGCATCTTGCACAACGTTACGGAAGGGTGTAGCCCATAGCCAGCGCGGGGCTCTAACTGATGCTATTGGGCTGTAACTGATGCCCTAATGGGTCGGGGCTGCGTCTTTCAGGGCGCGATTGGTGAGCGTATAGAAGTGCTCGGCTATGTCTGTGCTCGTTTTACGAACCTTCGTAACCACTCCGAAATGCAAGGCGACAACGGACACAACCGCTTCCAGCCCCCCTGCCGCCTTAGGTATTGTCTTATCCTGTAACGCTCGGCAAAAACCTGCAAAGGCTCCTTTATCGCCAGCGCAGAACTTTCCGGCAGCGTCAGTCAGTCCCACGGCGCGAGCAAGGACGTTCAGGTTTTCGACGGTAAAGCCCTCGCCTAACACTTGCTCCAACGGGCTCAGGGCGGTAATCTTAACAGGCTTCACGGCCGGGGCTACGGCGCGGCCCTCAAACGCTGCTAAGCAATGCTGGAACCAGTCAATCATTCCCAGCACCCTGCCCACATGGGCCGGAGTGCGGTCTCCGCCGGTTATAACCTCTTCTACAGTCCAATCGAGTTCCCACTTGGTTTCCCCGCCAATAGTGCTGCCGAAGTGTCTATATGAGCCCAACACCTGGCTAATGAGGCCGAGACGTTGCGCTTTGTAGGCGCGGGGGCTAATGGCTTTGGGTTCTTGTACTGCATCTTGCTGGGCGTAGCAGTTATACACAAAGCGACGCATCCACTCTAACTCCAGCAGGGCGCGGCGGGCGCGCCTTTCCCGATTGGCTACAGGACGGTTCGCCCCTCTCAGGCGGTGAAATTTCCTAGCCACATCGGCAACCTGTTGCGTGATGCGGTCCAAATGCTGGTCTTCTAGTTTGTCAATTAGCGGGGCTACGTAAGCATCCCATTGGGCCAGGGTCCGGTATTGGTCGCTCTGATTGCTCATAGGGGCATGGTGTTAAACTTGGCAAATTCTTCCATTACCCGTCCTGCCGACAGGTTCACGTACCGTTGAAAGGATTGGGCCGTGCGGTGGCCGGTAATCATCATCACAAAGCGTTCGGACATGCCCCGGCTCAGGCTGAGGGTAACGAAGGTGCGGCGGGCGGTATGGACGCTCAGCCGCTCGTATTTGGGTGCCGTGGTAACGTCGGCAATGCCGCCCCGGTAGCGTACCACCTCAACCGGGCTATCAATCCCGGCTAGCTGCCCCAGTTCTTTCAGGAAGCGGTTCAGGACCGGATTGGAAATGGGCTGCCCCTTGATGCTGGACAGTTCCCCGGCCAGCACTCGGTTCACCAGGCCCAGGGCGGCGGCGCTCAGCGGTACGTTCACCACGTCGCGGGTCTTCTGGGAGGTAAGGCGCAAATGGGCCGGAACCTTGGCCGTAGCGGGACGCAAATGCCGGGGGTTGATACTGGTTAGGTCGGAGTAGCGCAGGCCCGTGTAGCAAGCCAGCAGGAACTAGGCGCGGGCCTTTTCCAGCCGGGAGCCCACGGGAAGGGGCAACGATTCCAAGGCCAGTAGTTCGGCCTCGCTCAGGGTCAGCACGTCGGGTGGGCGCTGCTTCCACGTTACCTGCCCCAGCGCCGTGCTGGTGGTGTAGCCGCGCTTGGTGGCCCACTTCATAAAAGACTTAAGGCGGGCTAAGTTCTTATTGATGGTGTTGTCCGTTAGCCCGACCTTGTTTAGCAGGTAGTCGGTCCAGCGGTCCCCCACGGTGGGCGTCAGGGTGTCGAAGTCGATGGCGTACCCACTCAAATCGGCAAAGTCCCGCAGGTGCCGGCCGGTAGTGGCGTAGGTACGAGCCGTGCCGGGAACCCCTGACGCTTTGGTATAGGCTACCCATTCGGCGTAGCGGTCCCAGAACGTGGGAACTAGACTGGGGCCTGGCTCGGCTCCGGTTTCCGGCACCGCTAGTGCCCGTAGTTCGTCGGGCGTGGGCAGCGTCCCGGCTCCGGCGTGGGTGTCGTAGCAGGCTTCCAGCCGCTTCGCCAGCAGGTCCAGCCAATCGTTGATTGCCCCGTTACGGGGGTAGCCCCTTGTTAATGCCCGCTGTTCAGTCTTGTCCCATTGCCGGGGGTGAATGGAACGGCCAGCGTAGACCTTCACGCGCTTGCCGGCGAAGCTGAGAAAGGCGAAAATGGGGGTGGGCTTATCAGCAGCCGGGGCCGATAGCAGGAAGGAGGTTTTGGCCATTGGGGAGTGTCCTAAGTAGGACGCAATCTAGGACAAAAAACCCGATTAATCCCGATTGGTCCCGTAGCTATGTTGGCTGGTTAGGGAATTAATAGCCGTTTGGAGGCCATTAAGCGTATATTTGTATCGGAGTGCATACTGTACTTAATAGTAGGTTCGAATCCCAGCGGGATCACAGCAAAAAGCCCCAATCTGGAAACAGGTTGGGGCTTTTTCTTTGGCTTGCGTGGGCTCCAGTTCCGCCTATTAGCGGAAAAAAGCAAAACGTTTTATCATTACTCTTCCTTAGGACTTGCCACTTGATTTTGTATCTGGAAGTATTTGTAGAAGCTACTTGAGGACTTCTGAGCCTGATGATGCCAACCACAGCCCCATACCAACGCACCGCGGCCCTGCAGAAGCTAATTCTGCAGGGCCGCGGTGTTCTATTTAAGAAGCGGTGTTACTTCAGCAGTTCGTGCAACACGGTCTGCATGGATGTGGTACGGTTGCCAGCTTCTTGGATGATGAGCGAACCCGGCGCGTCGAGCACGGCATCTGACACTTCCACGTTGCGGCGTACGGGCAGGCAGTGCAAGAACTTGGCGCCATCCGTCAAAGCCATGTGCTCGGGGGTGAGCATCCAAGTCGGGTCATTGGCTAGCACCTGGCCGTAGTTGCGGTAGCTGCTCCAGTTTTTGGCTTGCACGTAGTCGGCACCTTCCAAAGCCTTTTTCTGGTCGTACTCGATGCGGGCGCCCTTCGTGAATTTGGGGTCCAGTTCATAGCCCTCGGGGTGGGTGATGACGAAGTCGACCCAGTCGATTTCCGAAAACCAATCGCAAAACGAATTGGGCACGCACTGGGGCAGGGCGCGCACGTGCGGGGCCCAGGTGAGCACCACTTTCACCCGTTCTTTCTGCTTGGTCTCGGCTACTGTAATCAGGTCAGCAAATGACTGCAGGGGGTGCAGGGTAGCGCTTTCCAAGCTGATGACAGGCACGGTGGCATATTGCAGAATCTTGTTGAATACCACCTCCTCGTAGTCTTCAGCTTTATCCTTGAGGGTAGGGAAGGTCCTCACGCCCAGCACGTCGCAATACTGGCTCATCACCGCGATGGCGTCTTTGATGTGCTCTTGGGTACCGCCGTTCATCACTGCGCCATCGGCCATTTCCAGGGTCCAGGAATCGGCGCCGGCGTTGAGCACCCAGGCTTGCGCGCCCAGGTTGTAAGCCGCTTTCACGGAGCTGAGGCGGGTTCGCAGGCTGGGGTTAAAAAAGATGAGGCCGACGGTTTTATTGCGCCCGATGTGCTGGTAGCCGTAAGGGTTGGCTTTGATTTCCAACGCTTGTTGGAGCAGGGCTTTGTAATCGCCGGCATCGGCGAAGGAGGTGAAGTTTTTCATTAAATGAATTTTGACAGTTACAGACGGTCAGTGCTGTTCAACCCAGTACTCTCCAACTGTGCCATTGCCAGTCAGCTTAACGACCAAGAAATTGGGGTCAATTGTAGACCAACCAACAGGATACAGCATAATTGTATCTGGTTGGGAATACAAGCGATAAAACTCATTGATACCATCAACAGCTTTCTGTTGATTCTCTCGCTTAAGGTTATCAGAATTAGTAAATGACAGCGAATCTGGAATTACAACGCCTTTGGGAAGCCTTTTCTCGATTCCATCTTTATAAGGTTTGCCGAGCAGGTTTAGAACAGCTTCACGCGACATGCCGGTCTTAAGATGATTTTGCATCAAATCTCCCACCATCTTAGCTCGTGGGTTTCTGGTATCACTCATTTCAGGATTGTCAATCCATACTTCTTGGTTAAACGAAGAGGAGTAATGACAAGCAGTTGTAAAGCACAATATCAGATAGAGAGAGTAGGTAAGTCCGCGCATGAGGTAGATTTTTATTGAGTACTGGAAAATCATACGCGGACTCACAGAGTCCGCGCTACATGGCCTTGTACTCGTTCCAGCTCTTAATTTTCAGGTCCTGCAGCTCCAGGGTGCAGAAGGCTTGAATGAAGGCCTTGGCCAGCCGCGCATTGGTCAGCAGCCCGACGCCGAAATCCACGGCCGTGCGCCGGATTCGGTAGTCGTTATCCAACTCGCCTTTCGAGAGGTTCTTGGGGATGTTGATGACCAGGTCGATTTTCTTCTCCTTCAGGTACGTGAGCACGTTGGGCTCCTGCAGCTCGTCGGGCCAGAACACGAGGCGGCTGGGCAGGCCGTTGTCGGCGAAGAAGCGGTGCGTGCCCTGCGTGGCGTAAATGGTGTAGCCCTTCTTGACCAGCAGCGCGGCGGGCGCGAGCAGCGCCACCTTGGAGAGAATGGGGCCGCCGGAAATCAGCACCGACTGCTGCGGGATTTTATAGCCCACGCTCAGCATCGCTTTCAGCAGCGCTTCCTCGGCCGTGTCGCCCAGGCAGCCGACTTCGCCGGTGCTCACCATGTCCACGCGCAGCACCGGGTCGGCGCCGGGCAGGCGGGTGAAGGAGAACTGCGGGGCCTTCACCCCCACGAAGGGCAGGTCGTAGACCCGCTCGCTCTCGTCGCGCGCCACCAGCTTGCCAAGCAGCACCTGCGTGGCCTTCTGGACGAGGTTGTGGCCCGAGACCTTCGAGACGAAGGGGAAGCTGCGCGAGGCCCGGATGTTGCACTCAATCACGCGGATGACGCCGTTCTTTTCCAGGAACTGGATATTGAACGGGCCGCTGATGGCAAAGCGCCGGGCAATCTGCTCGGCGATGATTTTCAGCTTGCGGATGGTGCCCACGTACACCCGCTGGGGCGGGTAGTACATGGTGGCGTCGCCGGAGTGCACGCCGGCAAACTCCACGTGCTCGGAAATGGCGTAGCTCACGATGTCCCCCTTGTTGGCCACGGCGTCGAGTTCGATTTCCTTGGCTTCCTGGATGAACTCGGACACGACCACGGGGTAGTCGTCGCTCACGCGCACGGCGGTTTGCAGGAAGGCTTCCAGCTCGGCCTCGTTGGACACCACGTTCATGGCGGCGCCCGAGAGCACGTAGCTCGGGCGGATGAGCACGGGGAACCCGACGTCCTGGACAAAGGCGAACATGGCCTCGAGCGAGGTCAATTCTTTCCAGCGCGGCTGGGCGATGCCCAGCTCGTCGAGGATGCGGGAGAACTTGTGGCGGTTTTCGGCCTCGTCGATGCGGGCCGGGGCGGTGCCCAGGACGGGGGCCTGGGCGGCGGCCAGGCGCGTGGCCAGGTTGTTGGGAATCTGCCCGCCGGTGGAGAGCACCACGCCGGTGGGCTGCTCGAACTCGAGGATGTCCAGCACCCGCTCGAAGCTCAGCTCCTCGAAATACAAGCGGTCCGAGACGTCGTAGTCGGTCGAGACGGTTTCGGGGTTGTAGTTGATGATAATCGTTTTGTAGCCTTCGGCGGCGGCCGTCTGCACGGCCTGCACGCCGCACCAGTCGAACTCGACCGAGGAGCCGATGCGGTACACGCCCGAGCCGAGCACCACCACCGACTGGGCGGGTTCGGGCGCCAGGTCGTGCTCGGTGCCGTGGTAGGTGGTGTAGAGGTAGTTGGTCTGGGCCGGAAACTCGGCCGCCAGCGTGTCGATTTGCTTGACGACGGGCACGACGCCCAGGGCCTGGCGGCGGGCGCGCACGAGCAGCTCGTCGGCCTTCACGTCGCCCTCGCCGAGCAGCTTCACCGCAATTTGCTGGTCCGAGAAGCCAGCTTTCTTGGCCTCGCGCAGCAGGGCCGTTTCCAACCCGGCCAAGCCATTGGGGCGGCCGGTGGCGAGCTGATTGCCCAGTTGAAAAATGGTGTACAGGCGCTGCAAAAACCAGTGGTCGATGCGCGTGAGGGCGTGCACTTGCTGGATGGTGTAGCCCGCTTCGAACGCGTCGTTGATGGCGAAGATGCGCTCCTCGTTGGGCTCGTTGAGCAACTGGTCGAGGGTGGCGGCGTCGACGGGTTCGGGCCGGTTGGCCACGAAGCCGCGCTTGCCGGTGTCGAGCATGCGCAGGCCCTTTTGCAGGGCTTCCTCGAAGGACTTGCCGATGGCCATCACCTCGCCCACGCTCTTCATGGCCGAGCCAATTTGCCGGTTCACGCCCGCGAACTTGCCCAGGTCCCAGCGCGGCAGCTTGACCACGACGTAGTCCAGGGCCGGCTCGAAAAAGGCCGAGGTGGTCTGCGTGACGCTGTTTTTCAGCTCCGACAACGCGTAGCCCAAACTCAGCTTGGCGGCCACGAAGGCCAGCGGGTAGCCCGTGGCCTTCGAGGCCAGGGCCGAGGAGCGCGAGAGGCGCGCGTTGACCTCAATCACGCGGTAGTCCTCGGAGTGCGGGTCGAGCGCGTACTGGATGTTGCACTCGCCGACGATGCCCAGGTGGCGGATGGTCTCGATGCCGAGGCGGCGCAGCTTATGGTACTCGCGGTTGCTCAGCGTCTGCGAGGGGGCCACCACGATGCTCTCGCCGGTGTGGATGCCGATGGGGTCGAAGTTCTCCATGTTGCAGACCGTGATGCAGTTGTCGTACTGGTCGCGCACCACCTCGTACTCCACTTCCTTCCAGCCCTTGAGCGACTCTTCCACCAGAATCTGGTCGGAGGTCGTGAAGGACTGCTGGGCCAGGGCCCGCAGCTCCTCCCGGTTATTGGCGAAGCCGCTGCCCAGCCCGCCGAGGGCAAACGCGGCCCGCACGATGATGGGGAAGCCGATGGTCTCGCCCGCGGCCAGGGCGGCGTCCAGCGTCGTCACGGCCACGCTGCGGGCCGTGAGCACGCCAATCTGGGCGAGCTTGTCCTTGAAGATGTCCCGGTCCTCGGTGTCGATGATGCTCTGCACGGGCGTGCCGAGCACCCGCACCCCGTATTGCTCAAAGACGCCGGCGCGGAACAGGGCCACGGCGCAGTTCAGGGCCGTCTGCCCGCCGAAGGCCACCAGGATGCCGTCGGGCCGCTCCTTTTTGATGACTTCCTCCACGAAGTAGGGCGTCACGGGCAGGAAGTACACCTCGTCGGCCAGGCCCTCCGAGGTCTGCACGGTGGCGATGTTGGGGTTGATGAGGACGGTGCGGATGCCTTCCTCTTTCAGGGCCTTGAGCGCTTGGGAGCCGGAGTAGTCGAACTCGCCGGCTTCGCCGATTTTCAGGGCCCCGGAACCGAGGACGAGCACGTTGGTGGGTTTGGTCATGCTAAGGATTGGGTAACCGGCCGGTTGGGCCGTGTTCAAAAGCGAGTTGGTTCAATCACCTGTCCTGCAGGGCGCCGCGCCGCGCGTGCTGCTACTATTCCAGCAGAGGGAGGCCGCATTGCCCGCGCGAGGCGGCGCGGCGCCCTGCAGGACCGTTGTTTACTTCGAATGAGTGGCTTTGTACTGAGCCACCGCCGCCAAAAAATCATCGAAGAGAAACTCCGTGTCCTGCGGCCCGCCGGCGGCCTCGGGGTGAAATTGCGTCGAAAAGAACGGCTTGGTCTGGTGCTTAATACCCTCACAAGTGCCGTCATTTAAATTCTCAAAGAGCACGGTCCACTCGGCGGGCAGCGTGGCCGGGTCCACCGCGAAGCCGTGGTTCTGGCTGGTGATGTAGCAGCGCGGGGTGCCGGTGAGCCGCACGGGCTGGTTGTGGCTGCGGTGGCCGTACTTGAGCTTGAACGTGTCGCCGCCCGCCGCCAGGCCCATGAGCTGGGAGCCGAGGCAGATGCCGAAGATGGGCTTGTCCTGCTGCAAGGCCGTTTGCAGGTGGCCGATGGTGGCCGCGCACCGCTTCGGGTCGCCGGGGCCGTTGCTCAAAAACAGGCCGTCGTAGTCCAGGGTGTTAAAATCGTAGTCCCAGGGCACGCGGATGAGTTCGACGTCGCGCTCCAGGAAGCAGCGGATGATATTGGTTTTGGTGCCGCAGTCCACCAGCACGATTTTGTGCTGGCCGGTGCCGTAGTGCCGCACGCCGGGCGGGCTAACCTGCGCCACCAGGTTGTCCTGGTTGGGGTCGTGGAAAGGCACGTCGTCGGCGGCCACGATTTTGCCCAGCAGGGCGCCTTTTTCGCGCAGCTTCTTGGTGAGCAGGCGGGTATCGACGTTGAAAATGCCGGGGATGTTGTACTCCTTGAGCCAGTCGCCGAGGCTTTTGGCCGCGTTCCAGTGGCTGTGCTCCTCGGAATAGTACGTGACGACGAGGCCGGCAATGTGCACCTGGTCGGACTCGAAAATCTTGGAAATCGACTCGTAGAGCTCCTCGCCGGGCACGCCGTAGTTGCCCACCATGGGGGTGGTGAGCACCAGAATCTGGCCGGCGAAGGACGGGTCCGTCAGGTTTTCGGGGTAGCCGGTCATGGCCGTGCTGAACACGACTTCGCCCGCGACCGAAGTATAGGCCCCGAAGGAAGTGCCCTCGATTTCGGTGCCGTCTTCGAGGATGAGTTTTGCTGTTTGGGTCATGTTCTGTTTCTGTTAGGATGTAGAGACGCGACACTTGGCTACGCCGACCTGCGGTTCGCGTCTGAATCGTTGCTGACGTTGTTTTGACCCCGTTTTCTGGTAGGGTCGTTCAACGTAGAGACGCGAGGTGTCGCGTCTCTACACCGTTCTGGCTTCGGTGGCTACCAGTGCATACAGCGCCTGCAAAAACCGGTCGACTTCGGCCCGCGTGATATTCAGCGGTGGCAGTAGCCGGAGCACCGTAGGGTCGGAGGCATTGCCCACGAAAATATGGTGCTCGTTCAGCAGCTTGTCGCGGATTTCCTTGATGGGAAAGTCGTATTTGATGCCCACCATCAGTCCACGGCCGCGAATTTCTTCAGCGCCGGCGTTGGCTTCCAGTTCGGTGCGGAGGTACTGGCCCAGCTCGGTAGCATGCGTCAGCAGGCTCTCGTGTTCAATAACCTCCAGCACTGCCAAGGCTGCGGCGCAGGCCAGGTGGTTGCCGCCAAAGGTGGTGCCCAAGAGGCCATAAGAGGCTTTTAAAGCCGGCGAAATCAGGATGCCGCCAATTGGGAAGCCATTGCCCATGCCTTTGGCCACTGAGATGACATCGGGCCGGATGCCGGCGTGCTGGTGCGCGAAGAACTTGCCGCTCCGGCCGTAGCCGCTCTGCACTTCATCGGCAATCAGGAGCACGTTGTGGGCCCCGCACAGCAGGGATAGGCCCACCAGAAAATCATCGGAGGGCATAATGATGCCGCCCACGCCCTGAATCGGCTCCACAATAACGGCGCACACGTCGCCGCCCTGCAGGATTTTGGCTACCGCTTTCAGGTCGTAATCGACGAAAGAGATGGCGTGGCCGGCATTAAAGGGAGCTACAATTTTGGGGTTGTCCGTGGCTGCTACTGCGCCGGAGGTACGGCCGTGAAAAGCGCCTCTGAACGCCACCACCCGGGTTTTGCCGGTGTGGAAGGAAGCCAGCTTCAGCGCATTTTCGTTGGCCTCGGCACCCGAGTTGCACAGAAACAAAGTGTAGTCCTCGTAGCCCGAAACCTGGCCCAGCTTGTGCGCCAGCTCCTGCTGAATCGGAATTTGCACCGAGTTGGAGTAGAAGCCGATGTTCTGCAGCTGCTCGGTGAGGCGATGCACGTAGTGCGGGTGGCTGTGGCCGATGGAAATAACGGCGTGGCCGCCGTAGAAGTCCAGGTATTCCTGGCCCTGGTCGTCCCACAGCTTGGCGCCAAGGGCCTTTACCGGCGTGATGTTGACGAGCGGATAAACGTTGAAAAGCTCCATTGTTTTTTTGAGCTACTTAAGCTGAAGTAAAACGTCATGCCGAGCGCAGCCGAGGCATCTCGCGTGCATTACTAAATCAATTGTTGAAACGAGTTTGATTGCTACCACAAGCGAGATGCCTCGGCTACGCTCGGCATGACGGTCAGATAGTGGATTACAAAAGCCCGGCCTTCAAATGCAAGCCCGTTGTCTCCGGCAATCCAAAAATCAAATTCATGTTCTGCACCGCTTGGCCGGACGCACCCTTCACCAGGTTGTCGATAGCCGAGGTGATGAGTAGCTGCTTGCCGAATTTCTGCACGTGCAGCAAGCATTTGTTGGTGTTCACCACTTGCTTCAGGTGAATTTCCTTGTCTGATACCGTCGTGAACGGGGCGTCGGCGTAGAAATCTTTGTACAGCTGACGGGCTTCGTCCTGCGTCAAATCCGACGGCGTGTAGACGCTGGCGAAAATGCCCCGCGAGAAATTGCCGCGGTAGGGCACGAAGTGGATGTCGCCATCTAGTTGCGGCTGCAGCTGCGCCAGGCTCTCGCCGATTTCGCCGAGGTGCTGGTGCGTGAAGGGCTTGTAGATGGACACGTTGTTGGTGCGCCACGAAAAGTGCACCGTCTCCGACAAGCTCTGACCCGCGCCAGTCGAGCCAGTGATGGCCGATACGTGCACGTCTTCCGTCAGCTTGTTTGCTTGCGCCAGCGGCAGCAACGCCAGTTGAATGGCCGTGGCAAAGCAGCCCGGGTTGGCAATGTGCTGGGCCTGCTGGATGCGGCGCTTGTTCAATTCCGGTAGGCCGTACACGAATTCGCGTTCATCAAATTCCCGGTCAGCTTCCAAGCGGAAATCGTTGCTCAGGTCGATGATGTGCGTGGTGGCGGGCAAGGCATTCTTCTGCAGGAACGCGCTGGAGTTGCCGTGGCCGAGGCACAGGAATACCACGTCCTCGTCGCCGGCCAGCTCGGAAGCAAACACCAGCTCGGTGTCGCCCACTAGGTCGTCGTGCACCTGGTGCACGGGGTTGCCCGCGTTGGAAGAGCTGACAATAGCGCCCAGCTCGGCGAACTCGTGGTGTAGCAGAATGCGGATGAGCTCGCCCGCCGTATAACCGGCGCCGCCGACGATGCCGACCTTAATTTTCATCGTGGAGGCTGGCGCTAATTTTCAGCTGGTTGCCGAAAATCTTGATGAAACCCTTGGCGTCGCGCGAATCCCAGGCGTTGTTTTCCTCGCCGTAAGTCGCCACTTTCGACTGCATCATGTCGTACTTCGACTCAATGCCCAGCAGCTCGAACTGATACGGCTTGAGATTGACGAAAACGGTGCCCGACACGTGGTTTTGCGACGATTCCAGGAAGGCTTCCATGTCACGCATCACCGGGTCGAGGTACTGGGCCTCGTGCAGCAGCGTGCCGTACCAGTTGGCGATGTAGTCTTTGTGCAGCAATTGCCAGCGGGTGCTGGTGTGCTTCTCCAGCAAATGGTGCGCTTTGATGAGGATGAGCGGCGCCGGTGCCTCGAAGCCCACGCGGCCCTTGATGCCCAGAATGGTGTCGCCCACGTGCGTGTCGCGGCCAATGGCGAAGGCCGAGCCCAGCTCATTTAGCTTTTGAATCAGCTCCACGGGAGGCAGCGTTTCGCCGTTCAGCGCCACGGGCTCGCCTTTTTCGAAGGTGATTTCCACACGCTCCGAATCGTGGCGCTGCAGCTGCGATGGATAGGCGCTTTCAGGCAAGGCTTCGTGCGAGGTCAGCGTTTCGACGCCGCCCACGCTAGTACCCCAGATGCCTTTATTAATAGAATAACGCGCCTTTTCCCAGCTCATTTCGAAGCCCTGCTTTTGCAGGTATTCAATCTCGGCTTGGCGCGACAATTTAAGGTCGCGGATGGGCGTCAGAATCTCCGTTTTGGGCGAGATAACCGAAAAAGCCACGTCGAAACGCACCTGGTCGTTGCCAGCGCCGGTGCTACCGTGCACGATGTAATCGGCCTCGTTGGCGCGGGCGTATTCGGCTATGGCCAGCGACTGAAACATGCGCTCCGCACTCACCGAAAGGGGATAGGTGTCGTTTTTCAACACGTTGCCAAACAGTAGGTAGCGCAGGCAGTCCTGGTAAAACCGGTCGGTCACGTCAATGACTTCGTGCTTCACTGAGCCCAGCTCGTAGGCGCGCTTCTCGATGCCAGTCAGCTCCTCGGCCGAGAAGCCGCCGGAGTTGACAATGACGGTGTGCACTTCGAGGTTTAGCTCACGCGACAAATACACTGCGCAAAACGACGTGTCGAGGCCGCCGCTGTAGGCTAGGATGGCTTTTTTCTTCATGATGCAGAATCGGGAGAAACGGGTAATTGGTCTTGGGTAACGGCGGCAAAGTCGGGCACCTGAATTTGAACCAGCGGTGCGTTGGCGTCGAACACCATGCCCGTGCACAAGCACATTTTACGCTCATTTTCCATCAGGATGCCGTAGTTCTTGCAGCTTTTGCAGCCTTTCCAGAAATCTTCGCTGCTGGTCAGCTCCGAGAACGTGACCGGCTTGTAGCCGAGCTCGGTATTAATTTTCATTACCGCCAAGCTGGTGGTAATGCCGAAGATTTTGGCGTTGGGGTATTTCGAGCGCGAGAGGTTGAATACGCCTTGCTTAATAGCCCGGCCCACACCGCTCTTCCGAATTTCAGCATTTACCACGAGGCCGGAGTTCACCACAAACGTGTTGTCCTCGAACGTCTCGATGTAACAGAAACCCGCCAGCTCGCCGTCGACGAAAGCGATGATGCTGTCGCCGTTGGCCATTTTTTTGGCCACGTAGGCTGGCTCGCGCTTGGCGATGCCCGTGCCGCGCGTTTTAGCCGACTCGATGTACCACTGACATAATTGGTCAGCGTACTGAGCGTCCGCTGCCGTTGCAACCCGAATTATCATTGTTGATTAAGGACTTAGGGATAGATGCGCGGCTGTCCGGACACACGCTTCCGGCGTGTGATTCCTGCTAAAGCCCAAACCTGTCTGTAAGTGGTGAGCGGATACTTGCCCGGCTCAAAAGGGCTGGCCAAGGGGCCAACATGCGGCTGCTGAAGCCGCTAGGGTCGTCGCACCAATGCACAGGCGGTTTTGCACACACCAGCCACGCCCGGCCATGCGGCGGGAACGAGCGAAGTAGGCAAACAAACCGAGACGGTCATGGCGGAAAAATATTGGTTTGGACGCTTTAACGAGGGTCCGTACCAAGTGGTTCAATTCTGCCGCAAATGTAAAAGCCCCTACTTTTGCGTGCAACGTTTCCCATATTAATTTTTGAATCAGCCGCTCGCCACGCCGGGCTTGAGCGCAGACCAAGCACCCATGAAGCCCCAGCTGAAAATATTTAAAATAGGTGGCGGTATTATCGACCACGCACCGGATTTGCTGGAGTTTCTGCGGCTATTTGCCAAAGTAAGCGGGCCGAAAATACTGGTCCACGGCGGCGGCAAAGGCGCCAGCGACATGATGGCCAGCTTAGGCATTACCCCGCGCATGCTCAACGGCCGACGCATCACCGACGAAGTCACCCTCGACATCGTAACGATGTTCTACGCCGGCAAAACCAACAAGCAGATAGTGGCCGTGCTGCAAAGCCTAGGGGTTAACGCGCTGGGCCTCACCGGCGCCGATGGCAACGTGATTCTGGCCACCAAACGCCCCGTGCGAGAAGTGGATTATGGGTTTGTGGGCGACCTGAATGAGGAAAGCATCAACGTGGGCCTGATTCATCAGCTGTTGACTCTGGGAATAACGCCGGTCTTTTGCCCCATCAACCACGACGGGAAGGGCCAGTTATTAAATACCAACGCCGATACCATTGCGGCCTCAGTAGCCAAGGCGCTGAGTAGGCAGTATGCCGTGGAGCTGCATTTTTGCTTTGAGAAGCGCGGAGTATTGACTGATGTAGCGGATGAAAAATCGGTTATTTCTAAAATTAACCTGTTCGATTACGCCGAATTAAAAGAAAGCGGAATTATTGCCGACGGCATGCTTCCCAAATTAGAAAATGCTTTTGATGCCTTACAATTTGGGGTCGATAAAGTAATTATTGAGCACGCGCTTTTTATTGATGAAGCGTTAAAAACGGAATTATGCCTGACGTAATTAGCCAGCTCAGCGATGACGCCATAGCGCTATTGATTCGGCTAATTCAGACGCCTTCTTTTTCGCGGGAAGAAGCCGACACAGCCACGCTGATTCAGGAGTTTCTGACGGCCCATGGCGTGTTGGCAAACCGCCAAGACAACAACGTATGGGCTGTTTCGCAGCATTTCGACGCGGATAAGCCAACGGTTTTGCTCAATTCACATCACGACACCGTGAAGGCCGGGGCCGGGTGGAATTATCCACCTTTTGGTGCCGTATTGGAAGGTGATAAACTGATAGGATTAGGTAGCAACGACGCGGGTGCTTCGGCAGTGAGTTTATTGGCCGTGTTTTGCTATTTCTACAACAAGCACAATGCATTTAATTTAATTTGCGCCATTACTGCAGAAGAGGAAATATCGGGCGCGAAAGGCATCAGAAGCGTGCTGCCACAATTCGGCAAAATTGACGTGGGAATAGTAGGCGAACCTACTGGAATGAACCTCGCCATTGCCGAAAAAGGCCTAATTGTGCTGGATGCAACTGCCCATGGCAAAACCGGTCACGCCGCCCGCGAGGAAGGCGAAAACGCCCTTTACAAAGCACTGGATGACATTGCTTGGTTGCGGCAATACCAGTTTCCGGAAGTGTCACCGCTGCTGGGCCCGGTGAAGATGACGGTCACGCAGATTACGGCCGGCCAGCAACACAACGTGGTGCCCGACCGCTGTCAGTTTGTGGTGGACGTGCGCACCAATGAGCTGTACCAAAACCAGGAAATTGTCGATATCATTCGGGCTAATGTGCAGTCCGAAATAGTGCCCCGCTCCACCCATCTTAATTCTTCCAGCATCAGCGAAAACCACCCGCTAGTGCGCAAAGGAGTGGCTATGGGCAAGCAAGTGTACGGCTCGCCCACACTGTCGGACCAGTCGATGATGCCCTTTGAAACCCTGAAAATGGGACCGGGGGAAAGCGCCCGTTCGCACACGCCGGATGAATTTATTCTGGTAAGTGAAATACGGGCTGCTATCCAGGATTATATCACGTTACTCACTGACCTCGACGCGCAAAGTTTCGCAACGTTTGGAAAGCAAGTCTCGCAAGGTTTTTAATTCTGGAATACAGTCTTCTTCGTTGACTTTAATTAATAAAAGGTGCTCGCTGAACCACACTTGGCGAGACTTGATTTACACTTTGCGAGACTTTGCGCTATGAAGATTTGGGAAAAAGGATTTTCTGTTAACGAAACCATCGAAAAATTCACGGTGGGGCAGGACCGGGAATTGGATATGCACCTCGCGCAATTCGACATGCTCGCCTCCAAGGCCCAAGCTAATATGCTGGCCAAAGTAGGTTTGCTGTCGGAAGAAGAGCGGGTGCAGCTGATAACGGGGCTTGACGAGCTGCTTGGGCAGGTGGCCGCCGGAACGTTTCAAATTGAAGCCGATTTTGAGGACGTGCACTCCAAAATTGAGCATTACCTGACCGAGAAATTTGGCGATGCTGGCAAGAAAATCCACACGGCCCGCTCGCGCAACGACCAAGTGCTTACCGCCATTCAGCTGTTTCTTAAAGACTACACGGAGCAGATTGCCGCCAAAATGCTGGCGCTGACTGAAGTGCTGCTGCAGAAGGCAGAAGTGCACCAGGGCGATTTATTGCCCGGCTACACGCATTTCCAGGCGGCCATGCCGAGCAGCTTTGGCCTGTGGTTTACGGCCTACGCCGAACATCTGCTGCTGGACTTGAGCTTGTTTGAAGCCGCACACCAAGTTGCCGACCAAAACCCGCTGGGTTCGGGGGCAGGCTTTGGCAGCAGCTTCCCCATCGACCGTGAGATGACGACTTGGGAAATGGGCTTCGGCAACGTGGCCGTGAGCGCCGTGGGCGCCCAAATGCTGCGCGGTAAAACCGAAAAAACGCTCGCCTTTGCCATTGCCGGCGCGGCTGGCACGCTGGGCAAGCTGGCGTATGACTTGGTGCTCTACAACAGCCAGGACCTGGGCTTTGTGACTTTGCCAAAGGAGTTCACGACGGGCTCCAGCATCATGCCGCACAAGAAAAACCCGGACGTGTTTGAGCTGGTGCGGGCCCACGCCAACCGCCTGCAGGCGCTGCCCAACGACATTATTCTGGCCACCAGCAACCTGCCCAGCGGCTACCACCGCGACTTTCAGCTACTGAAGGAGCTGCTCTTCGGGCCCATGATGCAGTTTGCCAACCTGCTCGATATTCTGCTGTTTGCCCTGCCCGAAATCAAGATTAAATCAGGGGTAATTGACCAGGCCAAATACGACCCGATTTTCTCGGTTGAGAACATCAACCAATTAATTATTGCCGGGGTGCCGTTTCGAGATGCGTATCAGCAAGTGGGGCGGGCCGTGGAGGACGGCAGCTACGTGCCACACCGGGAATTTCAAACCACTCACCTTGGTAGTATTCATAATCCGGGGTTGAAAGAGGTGGCCGATAAAATCGCGCGTGTGAGGAATCACAGTGTCTTATTTGCGGGGAGCCAGCGGTAGCTGTTAAATGCTGGAAAGGCTGCTGCTAAGAAGCAGGGGAGGTGCGTAGCTAAGGTTATTGGGGCCGATACGCCCAGGCCTTAAGACCACACCAGCACAAGTGTGCCCGTTAGGATGAGGCCAGCGCCTAGCAGCCCCCGGGCAGAGATTGACTCGCCTAGAAACACGAAAGCCATTACCAGCGCCAATGCCACACTCAGCTTGTCGACGGGCGCTACTTTGCTTACCGGGCCAAGCTTGAGGGCCCGAAAATAACACAGCCACGAAGCGCCGGTGGCCAACCCCGAAAGGACCAGAAAAAGCCAGGCGCGGCCCGAAAGGTCCGGCAAGCCTGCTGTGGCTCCTCGGGCAAAGGCGATGCCCCAGGCCAGCACCAAAATAACGACGGTGCGAATGGCCGTGGCCAAGTCAGAGTCAACGCCCTTGATGCCAATTTTGGCGAAAATGGCCGTGAGGGCAGCAAACAAGGCTGCTAGCAGAGCGTAGGGAATCCAGGGAGCCATGGCGGAAAAATTAATGAAACAGCCAAACGCGCAACGCGCTGTGGGGGAGTACGCACCCCGCTGCAAAACTGCCGGCTGGTGGTGTTCGTAGCCTCTAAGCGGAGCCTTTATGTGCTTTTATCTGTTACCTTTTCATCTATGCCCGACTCTGCTCTTCCGTTCCGCCGCCCCGACCTACTGCGCCTTGACTACGACACTTACCGTGCTCTGCCGGCCATCGCCAACTCCGACCTCTCGCGCCTGCGCGATGCCTTGGATGGCCGGCCGCCGCGCCCCCACACCAGTTCCAACGAAGGCGCCTTGAGCTTCGGCACCGCGTTTCATACGGCCCTGCTCGAACCCGACGACTACGTAGCAGGCCAGCCCGGTTTGAACGATACGCTGGTGTGGTGGCTGGTGGAAGGCGTTAAGATGAACACCCAACTGGCCGAGCTGCTGACCCTGGGTGTTCCCGAAATCAGCGTGCTGTTCACGGAGCCCGAAACCGACACCCTGTGCAAGCTGCGCGCCGACCTGGTGGTGGACCAGCCGGACCAGCCATTTACTATCATCGATTTCAAAACCACCATGGCCCGTGACGCCGACCACTTCCTGTGGCAGTGCTCGGCTTATGACTACGACCGGCAGGCCGCCTTCTATACCGATGCCCTTCGGGCCGAGCGTTTCCTGCTGGTGGGCGTGCAGAAAGTGGAGCCCTTCAGCGTGTTTACTATTGAAGTGAGCGAACAAATGCTGGCGGAAGGCCGCACCAAATACCACCGGCTGCTGCGCTTGCTGAAGGCGCCGGCCACCGCGCCGACCTACCGGGCCGAGGCTGTGCAGGCCGCCGTCGACGCTTTGGGACTGCAGTCGGAAGAATAATTTCCGGCTAGCTTTTGAAATAATTTGCCCTTCTCCACCCCGAGAAGGGCTTTTTTGTGTCAAAGGAATAAAGCTTACTTATTAGTTAGTAAGTAGTATCTTTGTCGCATTATGATGAGCCAAGCTACGACAGTTTCTGTTGCCCCCGACACCCGCACGCGCATTCTCGACCTGGCCGAAAACCTGTTGCTGGAGCGGGGGTACAATGCATTCAGCTACCAACATATTGCCCGCGAGCTGGGCGTGAAGCCGGCTGCCATTCACTATCACTTCCCTAGCAAAGACGACTTGGGCACGGCCGTTGTGGCGCGTCAACTCAGGCGCCTGCGCAAGTGGCGCGACTTGCCCCGCGTGGCCGACTTGCCCCCGACGGAGCAGCTGGAAGCCATTTTTAAGGTATATGACAGCCACGTGCGCCAGGAGCGCCGCGTGTGCTTGTTTGGCGCGCTGGCCGCCGATTTCCTAACGCTGCCAACCCCGATGCAAGCCGAGCTCCGCACCTTCAACGGGGAGTTGACGGCGTGGCTGGCCCAGGTGCTGGCTGTTGGGAAGGCCACCGGAGCGTTGCGGTTTATGGGCAGTCCGTCGGCCAAGGCGGTGCAGGTGCTCACCACGCTGGCGGGCGCTCTGCAGGTGGCTCGCGTGCACGACGAGACCCATTTCCATACCATAGTGGGACAGCTACGGCTGGAACTGCTGGTGTGAAACAAGCATATCAGAAGCCCTTGGTAAATTTTATGCTCAGTAGCTATGATAAATACCTTCTCACCCGCTCACGACTATTTCATGGCTGACGAACCGGCTGTTTCCGCTGCGCCGCGCATGCGCTACCCCTCGCCGCCGCCTGCCTTGCGCTGGCTGCGGCTGCAACTCAAGGTGCTGTCGGCGGTGGCACCGGAGCTGGCTTTCAAGCAGGCTTGGAAGCTGTTTATTTCGCCTCGCCGGCTGCCGGCCAAGGCTTGGGAAGCACCCGCTTTGGTAGATGCCCGCAGGCGCGTGGTGACCTGCCAGCCGGGCGCGGTGGCGGTGTATGAGTGGGGCCCAGAAGCCGCGCCAGCCGTGGTGCTGGTGCACGGCTGGGAGCACCGGGCTAGTTTTTGGCGTGCCTGGGTGGGGCCGCTGCTGGCCGCGGGCTACCGGGTGGTGGCGCTGGATGGGCCCGCGCACGGCGCATCGGGCGGCAAGCAAGCCACGCTGGTGGCCTTTGGCGGAGCGGTGCAGGCGGTGGTGCAAACGGTGGGCGAGGTGCGGGCCATCGTGGCGCATTCGTTTGGGGCAGCGTCGGTGGCGGGGCTGCCGGTGCGGCTGCCGAATGGGGTGCCACTGCCACGGCTGGTACTGCTGAGTGCCCCTGTTGGCCCTCGGGCAGTAGCGGGGCGCTTCGCCGACTTCCTGTACCTATCCAATGACTTTGTGGCGCGGTTTGCCCAATACGTGGAGCAGGCCACCGGCCGGTCAGCCGATTCGTTCGGGGTGGCCGTGTCTGGTCCCGGCACGGGAGCCGAGCAGGTGCTAATAATGCACGACGAGGAGGACGAGATAATTCCGTTTTCGGAGGGTCGGGAGATTGCCGCGGGTTGGCCCGGCGCTATGCTGCACGCCACGCGTGGCCTGGGGCACAACCGAATTCTGCGCGATGCGGAGGTAGTGCAAGCGGCGGTACGGTTTATCGGGTAAGACTAGGCCTGCTTCTGCCGATGCTGTTCAGCTTTGGGTCTAGTCCTCTATAACTGAGATGGCAGGAATCCTTGTTCAGGAAGGCCAAGAAGAGAAATTTTCAGCCCTGCATTGCCTGTCATGCTTCGCAGGCTCAGCATGACAGGCGTTATCATTTCGGCTCCTTGGCGGACTGCTTGGATAGGTTAGATAGTGCTCATTCCCTCAGCAGCCAACTGCCGCAGCACGTCGCGCAGGCCATCTGGCTCGCGTAGGAGCACCCCTACGTGCTGCACGTACTCGGCTTCGGCCCGCAGGTCGCGCTTGAGCTGCCGTAGCTCCGCTTCCTGCTTTTTAGCCGAAGCTCCCTGGAAGCCGCTGGGGCCGTACTTCACCTCGTTCATCTCCTGCTTCAACGTGATTTGCTGTTGCAGCAGGGCGCGGGTGTAGCGGGCCAGCACATCGTCCGATTCCGCATCGGCCGGGCCTGATTCGGATAGTAGCTGCAACAGCGTGTAGAGGTCGTCGGCTTCGTAGGCCTCCGTGATGCGCTGCATCTGGGCGGTTTTGTCGGCTTGCTTTTCGGGGTCGCGCTCCAAGTCGGGGTGGTGGGTGCGGGCCAGCTGGCGGTAGATGGTTTTGGCGTTTGATTCAAGCTGCTTTTGGTCGGCTTGTTCGGCAGCTTCTTTGGCTCGCTGGGCTTTGGTTTGGCGGCGGGCGCGGGCGGCAGCGGCAGCTTGCTCGTGCGGGGGCAAGCTGGGGTCGGGGATGTATTCCTTGGGTATCTGGGAGCTGGCGCTGCTATCGGGTTTGGTCTTGGTATCGGAACTGCTGCGACGGCCCGCTGGGGTGTACTTGCGAATTATCGCGCTTTCATCCTCACCAAACCGCTCTTCTAATGACCGGGCGTTGCCCAGTATCAGCTCCGTAATCTGCTCTTCTTCTAAGCGACTGAAATAGCCGAGGAGCAAGGCTTCTTCCAGGGATGGAAACAGGCTGCGGCGGGCCGATACCACGGCCGTAGCCGCGGGGCCTACCTGCTGCCAGTAGCGGCGGCGGGCTTCGGCCTGCTCAGCGCGGAGGTCGCGCAGACGCTCACGCAGGTTCTCAACGTCCAGAATGGCTTGCCGAAAAGCCTGTTGGGCGGGAGTGCCCGCCGGCTGTTCGTCGAGCCGCACGGGTACGGTTACTGGTGCAGGATGCGTGGAGGCAGCTTTTTTCATGAGGTGCAAAGGTAGGGGTGTGGTCCTACGGCCACAGCTCAAACGCCACCCGAAACGTGTTGCAATGCGCATCTACAATGTCTGCGAGCCGCTCGGAGTAGCCGCCGCCCATGCTCACCGCTACCGGAAGCTGGCGCTCATGGCACAGGCCTAGCACAAATTCATCGCGCTGACGGCAGCCGGCCGGCGTAAGGGCCAGCTTGCCGAGCTTGTCGGTGGCTAGCACATCAACCCCGGCTTGGTAAAAGATGAAATCGGGCTGTACTTGGGTCAATAGTCTCGGCAGCGTCTCTTTAAGCAACTGAAGGTATAGCTCGTCACCGGTGCCTAATTCCAGCGCAATGTCCAAATCGGATTTCTCCTTGCGCAAGGGATAGTTGGCCCCGGCGTGCATGGAAAACGTGAACACGTGCGGCTCGTGTTCGAAAATGGCGGCGGTGCCATCGCCCTGATGCACGTCCAGGTCCACAATTAAAATTTGGCTGGCCAGACCGTGTGCCAGTAAGTAAGCGGCGGCAATGGCCTGGTCATTTAGCACGCAAAAGCCCTCGCCACGGTCGGCAAAGGCGTGGTGGGTGCCACCGGCCAAATTCAGGCCCACGCCGTCGCGCAGGGCTTTCAGGGCCGATTGCAAGGTGCCGGCGCTGCTACTGAGCGAGCGTCGCACTAGCTGCGGGCTTTGCGGCAGGCCCAAGCGGCGCACTTCGGCGGGGCTGAGGTTCAGGTCGCGCACTTTGTGCCAGTATTCCTCGGTGTGCACGCGCAGCACGTCCTCTTCTGCGCACAGGCCGGGCTCGTAGAAGTCTTCGGCCGCTGCGATGCCCTGCCACAGCAGCTGCTCCCGAATCAGCGCATATTTGGCAATGGGAAATCGGTGCCCTTCGGGAAGATTGAGCGTATAGTGGTCGGAAGTTGCGAGGCATGGCATGGGGCCATAATACCTAGAAGTGGAAGCTTAGGTTTATTGAAATGGCGCTTCGGAAGAAATTAATAATTATTAAAAACTGCGTTTATGAATTGAATTCGCAGTTTGAAGAAAATATTTAATAATTAATTTTAAAATAATTTGCCGCTTAAAAATTAATTATGAACCTTTGTCGCACCAAAAGCAAACAACTATGTACCGCCACGAACTATTCACCAGCAATTCGGATAAGATGCAGCCAGGTCGGCTGCTTCCGCTCGGTACGTTTGCCTGATTTTAGCACCCGCTAAAACTTGACACCGCCCGAGCCCATAACGCTCGGGTTTTTTGTTGTTAGCCGGTTTACAGCCGCTTACCCATTCAATTCATGCACAATATCCGCCCCGAACACCTGCCCCTGCAGCCCCAGCGCCGGCCCGATTGCGGCTCGCTGAAACGGTGCGGCCGTGCTTTTCTTCTTTGTTGGCTACGTCGATAATATCGGCGTAAATCACGCGAAGTAGAAAAGCCCGGCCCGCAAAAGCCGGGCTTTTTCGTGTTATTAATTCCCAAATAAAAACGAGTTTTTATTTGAATGGAAGAGGTGTGTCTAATTGAAATTAATAATTAATTAGTCCGCTTCGAATTTAACAATGCAATACAATATTGAACGTCATGCTTCATCTGGTGTCTGCTTGTCGAAGCATCTCTACCACGCCGTCTGTCATGCTGAGCCTGCGAAGCACCTTATCAGGTTACAACAACTTGTTCGAAGGTGATAAGATGCTTCGCAGGCTCAGCATGACAGGAAATTTACATGACAGGAGATTAGTACGAGCATTAGATAAAAAGTCTCAACTCAGCTCCCCGTGACCAAATGGCTTTGCCAAATACCACCAAAACCACCACTCACCTTCCAACACACCCACGTTATGCGCTTCAACTTCTTCTCTCGAAATACCGCTACGGTGGTAAACCACGAAGACGCAGCTTCCTTCACGCTCACGCCCCAAATGGAGCTGTATGCTGCCGTAGCCACGGCTGCGCTCAGCGACCAGTTCTACGAAAAGGCCGATACTCGCCTGGAGCGTTTGCGTGAGTTGGTGGGCAAAAACGAGCCCCTGTTTGTAGCCCAGCTGGCGGTATATGCTCGTGAAAGCCTGCATTTGCGCTCGGTGCCCTTGGTGTTGTGCGTGGAGCTGGCCCGCTTGCACCGCGGCGACAACCTCCTGAGCCGCTTGGTGGCCCGGGTAGTGCAGCGCCCCGACGAAATCACGGAATTGCTGGCTTACTACGCCCGGGCCAACGGCCGGAATGGGACCAAAATCCTTAACCGCGTGTCCAAGCAGCTGCAAAAAGGCCTGGCGCTAAGCTTCAACAAGTTCGACGGCTACCAGCTGGCGAAGTACGACCGAGACGGTGCGGTGCGCTTGCGCGATGCCTTGTTTCTGGTGCACCCTACGGCCCGCGATGCAGCCCAGCAAGCCTTGTTCGACCAATTGGTGCGCGGCGAATTGCCCACGCCCTACACTTGGGAAACTGAGTTGTCGGCGGTAGGGCAGGCACCCTACGCCACGCCGGCTGAGCGCACCGCCGCGGTGACTCGCACCTGGGAAACGCTTGTTGCCAGCGGCAAACTGGGCTACATGGCCTTGTTGCGCAACCTGCGCAACATTCTCGAAGCCAACGTGTCGGCCGAAACCATCACGCAGGTGTGCGCTACGCTGGCCAATCGGGCCGCGGTGGCGCGCAGCAAGCAGCTGCCTTTCCGCTTCCTGGCGGCCTTCCGCGAGGTGAAAGCCTTGCAGAGCGGCCACGTGGCGGCGGTGCTCACGGCCCTGGAAGATGCCATCGCCCACAGCGCGGCCAATTTGCGCGGCTTCGGCCCCGAAACCCGCGTGGTGGTGGCGTGCGACGTGTCTAGCTCCATGCAGCAACCCATTTCGGCGCGCAGCAAAGTGCTGCTCTACGACGTGAGCCTGGTGCTGGGCATGTTGCTCCAGAGCCGCAGCCAGAACGTCACGGCCGGCATGTTCGGCGATACGTGGAAGCGCATCAGCCTGCCCCGTGGGCCGGTGCTCCGCAACGTGGAGGAGTTCTACCGCCGCGAAGGCGAGGTGGGCTACAGCACCAACGGCTACCTGGTGGTTCAGGACTTGCGCCAGCGCCGCGAGGTGGTCGACAAGGTGATGATGTTCACGGACGTGCAGTTGTGGAACAGCCGCGGCGACGGCGGCACCCTGGCCCTGGAATGGGCCGAGTACCGCCGCACTGTAGCCCCCAATGCCCGCCTCTACCTCTTCGACCTGGCCGGGCACGGCACCGTCCCGCTGGAGGTGCGCCCCGAAACGGGCGTGGCCCTCATCGCCGGCTGGTCCGACAAAATTTTTGACGTGCTCACGGCGCTCGACAATGGCGGCTCCGCGCTCACTGAAATCGAAGCAATTTCCTTTTAACAAGCGGCCCCGGGAATGACATTTTTAACCTGAACAAAGCGGCCGTCATTCCCGGGTTATGGCCCATTCATGCAATAAAACCACCTTTTATGATGTTCTAAACATATCCTGAGACGAGGAAGACGGCTGCCCACTTGGGGCAGTTGCCGACCGGGACGGCGCCACCACCGCGGTGGCCCGTCCCAACCCGGCTCACTCCGCTCACGTCAGGTGCCGTAGGCAGGCGATACTTCGCTGGTTAGGAGCTGCTTCTTCGGAGGTAGTTTATGGGTTCGAATCCCCGGTTGTGGCCTCGGCCGCAGCTGACGCGCCGGCCGCTTGTTGCCCTGATGTTCGGAGAGAGCTAACTTATCATGTTTCCGGGTGGGTGCCGTAGCCGGGCCTTCCTTCGCTCCAAATTAGGGGCGGTCGCGGGTTCGACTCCCGAAGTGCTGCCGTAAGGCAGGGCGACTGCAAATTGGTAGGGCCGCACCAGCTGGCCGGGCGCCTGTTGCCCCACTTGGAAACAAAAGCAGTGTATTGGGTGCCGTAGGTGGGCGATACTTCGTTATCTTATTCCGAGAGGAGCCGGGGGTTCGAATCCCTCTTTTAGTTGGACACAACTGAAATGGCTGAGTGGTCAAAAGCGTAATACCGTAAAGGCGCCCTCCGCTTGTTGCCCCAGTACACCAATGCCAATCCCTGTCCGGGTGTCGTAGCCCGGCCATACTTCGCATTCTTACTGCCCAGGACGCGGGTTCAAGTCCCGCCGATGGCTGCCGCGAGGCCGCTGCCGTAGCTCAGTTGGTTAGAGCAGGACTAGGAGGCCGGGCGCTTGTTGCCCCGGGCAGGGAACGGTTTTGTAGAGACGCGACACTTCGCGTCTCGGCGTCCGCGCCCTTCCCCGGTGGTCGTTCGTCTAAATCGTTCAACGTGGAGACGCGAAGTGTCGCGTCTCTACAGATTACAACCGGATGCCGTAGGCTCGCGCTACTCCGACCTGTCACGTCGGGCTTTGTGCCCGTTGCGTGGGCCGTGTGTTGCTCCGGTTTTGTGGTAATAAAAACGGGCTGGTGCCGTAGCACCGCCATACTTCGCTTTGGTCGATGGGGTCGCTGGTTCGAGTCCGGCTTGTGGGTTTTGGCTCACGGTAGCTCAGTTGGTTAGAGCACATATGTAGGCGATGCGCCTGTTGCCCGGTCCGTTTTTATCTTTTTTCATCAACGATTGAGACGCAAATATGCGTCTCTACCTCGTGCAACAACCATTTTATGGCCAATCTTTTACGCGGCAACGACCTTCGCACCCTCGGGTTTCCGGAAGGCCGCGCCATTGGGCTTGCTCTTGCGCAATTGCAGCGCAAGCACCTCAAAAAACTCTCGCAAACCGACCAGCTAGCCTTGCTGGGTCAAATCCTCAACAACCCCAAAGAATACCTCACCCACCTCGACTGGAGCCACACCGCGGCGGCCTTGCTGCCGGCCCCCTCGCGGCACATTGCCTTGGTCGAGCGCAAGCCCTACGTCACGTTCGGCGCCGAGCACATCGACCCCAGCGCGGTGCACCAGATGGAAACGGCCATGAAACTGCCCGTGACCGTGGCCGGAGCCCTAATGCCCGACGCCCACCACGGCTACGGCCTGCCCATCGGCGGCGTGCTGGCGACCGAAAACGCCGTGATTCCCTACGCCGTGGGCGTCGACATCGGCTGCCGGATGGCGCTATCGGTGTTCGACCTGCCGCCCAAGTACCTCACGCAGCGCGTGCAGGAGTTGCGGAAAATTCTGCTCGACAACACCCGTTTCGGCTCCGGCCGCGGGTGGGAGCGGGGCTACCGCATGGCCAGCGCCGTGCTGGAGCGGGATGAGTTCGTGGAAATACCGTTCCTCAAAAACAAGCGCGACCGAGCTGCCGAACAAGTAGGCACCTCAGGTTCGGGTAACCACTTCGTGGAGTTCGGCATTGTCGACATCACCGAAGCGGGAAACGAGCTTGGCGTGCCGGTAGGGCAGTATTTGGGCGTGCTTTCTCACTCCGGCTCGCGGGGCTTGGGCGCGGGCATTGCCGAGCACTACACCCGCCTTGCCAAAGACGTGTGCCAGCTGCCCACCGAAGCCCAGCACCTCGCCTGGCTCGGCCTCGACACCGAAGCCGGCCAGGAGTACTGGGCCGCCATGAACTTGGCGGGTGACTATGCCTCGGCCTGCCACGCCCAGATTCACCAGCGCTTGGCTAAAGCCTTGGGCGAGCGGCCCGTGGCGAAGGTGGAAAACCACCACAACTTCGCTTGGAAAGAGCGGCTGGCCGATGGCCGTGAGGTGGTGGTGCACCGCAAGGGCGCCACGCCGGCCGGCGCGGGCGTGCTTGGCATCATCCCCGGCTCCATGACGGCGCCCGGCTTCATTGTGCGGGGCAAGGGCTTGGCTGAATCCTTGTCTTCGGCCTCGCACGGCGCTGGCCGGCTCATGTCGCGGACTCGCGCCAAGGCAGAACTCACGGAGTCGGAGGTGCGCAAGCACTTGGCTGAGCACGGCATCGAGCTAATCGGTGGTGGACTCGACGAAGCGCCCATGGCATACAAGGACATCCACACTGTAATGGCCAGCCAGCGCGAGCTAGTGGATGTATTGGGTTCGTTCACGCCTAAAATCGTGCGGATGGACGGGGCGTAGAACGGGTTTACTCCGTTGCACTCCCGCCCATCGTGCTGAGCTTGTCGAAGTATCTCGCTCGCTCCGTTGCTATCGTTTTGTCATGCTGAGGCACGAAGCATCTTATCACGCCTCTGCGATTTTTCAGAGCGTGAGAAGATGCTAAGCAGGCTTAGCTTGACGGGCGATGGGTTACTGCTGCAAGCGAGATGCTTGTCTACCTTGACCGAAGGTTCGACAAGCTCAGCATAACAATTCTCTTGGGTCAGACTTCGGTAAAAAAGCCTCAACCGTTATGGTTGGGGCTTTTTTAGTCGGCTCAAATCTATGCGGAATGGGTTGGGCACTGAGCGCGCGAATGCGCCGCTCAATAGGAGTGCTTCAGCACCTGGGCGAGTACCTCTTCTTCACACCAGTAGCGGGGCCACTGGTCAGTTTGGTTTGCAAGCGCTGACTAGCAGAGAGGGGCACTGCGGATTCCTTCGGTGAGGCAGAGCCCTTGCCCTGCAAACGAACAAGCTCAGTTCGCTCGCCGGGCTGGTATAGGAGCTCTGGCTTAGCTAGTTGCTCCTGTCCGGTCAGCTGCAAATGCTTGTAGTAACAAGCTGGAGCGGCTAATTTTTTCTGAAAATAGGAGGTGCAATTTTATTTGGTTAATGGAATGGTATTCAGTATTTTAGTGTGTAAATGAAGAATAATTCATCTTAAACATTAAAATGATTTAATTTACCAACAACGACCATTCTGCAAAGCGCTACGTATCGTAGCAATTGAAATTTGTCAATATATAACTGTCTTTCCTGCTCTGCTATGAAAAATGCTTTACAAAGCCTGGAAGCCTTCCGGGGCAACGACTATCACGGCCGGCTCGTGCAGAGCGTCGAGCCTTGGGAGATTGCCGTGCTGCGGGCTGGCCAAACGGTGGCATCGGTGCCCCTGACTCCTACTGAGGGCACCTACCTCACCCAAGCCATTGCTGGCCTCGACCAGCGGCGGCCGCTGGTGCTTTTCCGCTGCGCCCTGCGGCAGGGAGACTGGGCCCAGGGCAACAGCATGCAGGCCTAGCCATGAGCCCGGCGCGGTGCATGGCACCGCACCCGAAACGTAGCTAAGCCTGGCTTACAAGGCCGCAAAAAGAGCCGCAAGCAGGCCCCTAGCGCAGAAACCGCGCCTGTGTGACCGTGGTGGCTAGCACCCGTGTAGCCGGTTCCGACGGACAGCTGAGGGCTTCGAGCTGGTCTACGGTAAGCTCGCCCACGATGTAGCCGTGCAGGTAAGCCCGCACCTGAGGGTCGAGGGGAGTATGCCCCAGGCGGGCGGCAGCAATGCCCCAAGCCACGTGGTGGCGGCGCTGCCGTTCGGCTTGGAGTTCTGCTTCAGACTGCTCGGACATGGCAGAGTCGGAGGACTCACTGGTATTTTCAAGCATGATTCCGGGAAAAAAAATAATAATACCGGTGGGAGGACCATGCATACGCAGAGTTCGGGTGTGGGGTTGGCTTCGGCTAGCTTGCTATGGGCCGAGCTTAGTTTGCACTGGCTTTCGCACCGGGCACCGCTTTATTCCGGTTTCGGGCAGCGCTGGTTAACAGAGTCGTAGGAGCTTAACGGTGCTGTTTCAGCCAATACGCCATAAAGTAGCTCATTGTGGGTGTTTGGCACTACCGTTGGGTGGCTCGGGCCTGACTAAGCAGCCATGGTAGATATAGCCCTTGAGCCGGTTGGTTTTATGTAATGAAATTAGGCATAATTAGATGGACAAGCTAAGCAGCTCGCCCTTGCCTTTGAGCGAGGAGCCGCGAATCACTAGCTCGCCGGTGATGACGAAGGTGCGGGACTGGAAATATTGTTTCTGTTGCACTTGCTCCAGAAACAAGCAGGTGGCCAGCTGGCCGATGCGGTAGGGGTGCAGGTTGACGGTGGTGAGGCCAGGCGCTATCATAGACGCCATGAACTCATTGCCGAAGCCGACCACGTCAATGTCGTCGGGCACGCACAGGCCGCGCTCTTTCAGGGGCACCAGCAGGTCGAAGGCGTTGGTGTAGTTGAACGCCGGCTCCGTGACCTGGAAGCGCCTGCCCGACCTAGGCCGCACGCTGGGCCCGGTCACAACATTCCCCGTTACGACTAAGCGCCGCAAATCATCAACCTGCACAACGGGCTGAACTCCGACAATGGCAACCGGCCCTGGGAGCAAGCCGTGGCCGACAACATCATCAAAACTTCGCAGCACAAGGTGACTGCTGTCGGCCCGCACGTGCTAAAGTTCTGGCGCGTGGACCCCGGCGTGGTACTGGAGAAGCTGGGGTTGAGTAGTGGAGAGCTGCCCGCTAGCTACCTCGGCCCGCCGGCGTAGTTCACCAGCAAGGTAAAGTAGACGGCTCAGCCGCACAGAACATCACTCCACACGCCTCGTACACGGGTTTATCCCTCCCATAAACTGCGTGCTATGGCTAACCAACTTCGCGGCAACGACCTCCGCAAAATCGGCTTCCCCGAAGGCCCCGCCATTGGCCGGGCCCTCGACGTACTGACTCAAAAGGAGTTCAAGAAAATGGACAAGGGCAGTGCGCTGGCGCTGCTCAAGCAAATCAAAGAAGACCCGTTCAAGTACGTGCGCGACGAAAACTGGCGCGCAGTGGCCGAAGAGCTGGTGCCCCAGCCCTCCCGCGACGTGGCCCTGAACCCCACCATCAAAGACTACCGCCGCTACGGCGAAGACTTCATCGAGGATGGTGCCCGCAAGCAGATGGACGTGGCCATGCAGCTGCCCATCACCCTCGACGGTGCGCTCATGCCCGACGCCCACCAGGGCTACGGCCTACCCATTGGCGGCGTGCTGGCGGCCGACAACGCTGTGATTCCCTACGGCGTGGGCATGGACATCGGCTGCCGTATGGCGCTGTCGGTGTTCGAGTTGCCCCCCGAATACCTGGAGCAACGGCGCCAGGAGCTGCGCAAAATGCTGCTGCACCATACCAAGTTTGGCAACAAGGAGGTGTTCAAAACCGTGAACACCGACGACCCCATTTTCGACCGCCCCGAGTTTCGGGAGATTGCCGTGGCGCGCCAGAAGCGGGAATCTGCCGTAAAACAGTTGGGCTCGTCGGGCTCCGGTAACCACTTTGTGGAGTTTGGAGTGGTCGACCTCACCGACCCCGACAACGACCTGAAGCTGCCCGTGGGCCAGTACCTGGGCCTGCTCTCGCACTCTGGCTCGCGGGGCCTGGGCGCGGCCATTGCCCAGCACTACACCAAAGTGGCCATGGACAAGTGCCCCCTGCCACCCGAAGCGCGGCACCTGGCGTGGCTCTCGCTCGACTCGCAGGAAGGGCAAGAATACTGGGCCGCCATGAACCTGGCCGGCGACTACGCCTCGGCCTGCCACCACGACATTCACCGGCGTCTCAGCAAGGCCCTCGGTGAGCAGCCGCTGGCGCAGGTAGAAAACCACCACAACTTCGCCTGGAAAGAAACGCTGGGCGACGGCCGCACGGCCATTGTGCACCGCAAGGGCGCTACCCCGGCGGGCCAGGGCGTGCTCGGCATTATTCCGGGCTCGATGACGGCGCCGGGCTTCATTGTGCGCGGGCGCGGCGAGCGGGACTCGATAAACTCCGCTTCGCACGGGGCCGGCCGGCGCCTCTCGCGCACCCAGGCAAAGGTGAAAATCACCGAAGGCGAGCTGCGCCGCGAGCTCAAAGACCACGGGGTAGAACTCATGGGCGGGGGCCTCGACGAAGCACCGGCTGCCTACAAAGACATCCGCCAGGTGATGGCCCACCAGCGCGATTTGGTGGACGTACTGGGTTCGTTCACGCCCAAAATTGTGCGCATGGACGGAGCCTGAGCTCAGCCGCCATCAGCAGAAAAATACCGAAATCTGCTGCCTGGGCGCTTGCAGCAATCCGAAGCAGTGGCCCTGGCGTAGGTTTAAGCAATGCCCTTACAGGCAGTTGTCTCCATAGCTCGGAAAGCCCCTCGCTGCTGGCGAGGGGCTTTTTTATTAGCGAAGCCGCAGCCCAAGCGCTGGTCCTGGCCTAATGAGGCACCGGCCCATCGGCCCGAGATGAGTCTGATTTATCTCTTCTCTGACGTGTGATTGCCTACTGACGACCAACAAAAAAGCCCCAGCTGATATAGCTGGAGCTTTTGCATGAGTACCAAGAAGCAGAAGCTTCCGTGGCAGCGCTATTCGATAACGAGTCGCTTGGCGACGAGACCGTGGGCGGTGCGGGCGAGCACGGCGTACACGCCCGGGGCCAGGCCGGCCAGCGGCAACTCCACGGTTTCGGTGGCGCCGGCGCCCAGCGTGCGGCGGAGCACCACGCGGCCCAGGTTGTCCACAACGGTGACGGCCGTGGCCTGGGTGCCGCGCAGGGCCGCGGGCACGAGCAGCGTGGCCATGCCGCGGGCCGGGTTGGGGTACACGCTGGCCAAGCGGGCCAAGGCAGCCGGGGCCGTGCCCAGCACGCGGGCCTGCGTGGTGAAGAGCACGGCGTAGCGCCCGCCAGCCGCGGCGTTGGCCGCCAGCTCTAGGTTCACCGCGGTGGCGGCGGTCAGCTCGGTGTCGGTGCCGGTGAGGGCGTCGCGCAGGTAGGCGCGGTAGTTGGCGGGCAGGTTGCGCACCTGGTCCACGGTGAGGGCGTAGGTGCCGGCGGTGCGGGCAGCCACGCGCAGGGGCAGGGTGAGGTCGGCGCCGGTCAGGGCGGGCAGGCCGCTGATGGCCAAGGGCTCGGCGGCGGCAGTTTCAAAGGCCAGGGTCAGGCCGTTGGGGGCGGGCAGGGCGTGGGCGTCGAAGGCGGCGTCGAAACCGGCCGTGGCGCCGGGCTCGAAGTACGCCAGCGCTTGCGTGCGGGCCGAAGTACCAGCCAGCGAGAGCGTCAGCTGCGGCCGCGCGTCGGCCGTGCCGCGCTCAAACGGTGCGTTTTCCGACGTAAGGCGTGCGGCATTGGTAAAGTTGATGCTGCCCGTCTGGCCAGCTGCGGTGCGGACAAAGAAGCCTTGAGCTACGGGCAGCACGTTGGTGCCACCGTTTACGCCCACCCGGTTGATGTAGCTGGCGTAGCTGCCGGTGTACTGGCCGCTGCTTTTGAACACGTACAAACCATCTTCCAAACCGTTTCTGCCCACGGCGTTCCAGTCGAGGGGCGCAGGGTAGGGGTTGCCGCGCAAGTGCCAGCCGCTCTGGGCTTGGCTGCCGCGGGTCAAGCCCGAGGCGTTGTAGTTGCCGTTGTTGAGGTTGCCTACAAAGTCCACGTTGGCCTGGGCCGGCACGTTCACGGTGTAGCCACGCGTTACTACCATGGCATCGGCAGTGCTGGCCGGCGAGAAGAAGCCCTTGTCGAACTCTGGCGAGCTAGAAGGAGTGCCGCTTACGACGGTGGGGTTCACGCGGGATTCTTCGTAGCCAAACACGTTGGGGAAGGGCGTCACGGTGTTGCCCACCGTGTTGTAGGCGGGGTTCACCACGGGCGCGAAGACGCCGGGCACGGCCAGGTCGGCCACGGTGGTGTTGGCCACGGGCGCGCTGTAGTGGCGGTAGCCCAGCCCGGGGTTGGTGGGGGCGATGTAGCGCTGCACCACAACCGGCGCGTTCGGGCTGCCGATGCCCGTTACCACGGCCAGGCCGTTCTGGCCGTTCACCACGTAGGCCGTGCCCGTGCTGTTGGAAAGCAGCGTCAGGGTGGCATTAGCGTCTTTCTGCAAGCTGCCCGTAAGCACCAGGGCGCGCTGCACCGAGGCATTGCTCAGCAGGTTCACCGTGGCACCGCCCACCGTGAGGTTGGTGAAGCAGGTGAGGGCCGTGCCGCTGAAAGTCTGCGCGTTGGTGCCCGTGGTTTCGAAGATGCCGGGGCCCGTGATGCCGGAGCAGGCCGTGGCGCTGCTGCCGGAATTGTTCGTGAAGTTGCCACGCACAATGAGGGTGCCCACCAAGGTAAGCTGGGCCCCTGCTTCCAGGGTCAGGGCCCGGGTAATTTGATTGGTGGTGACGGTGGGTTGGTTGGGGGTGCCGCCGGGAATGACGGTGTCGTTGATGTTGGTTGGCACAACGCTGGGCGTCCAGTTGGCGGCCGTGCCCCAGTCGGAGCTTACGCTGCCGTTCCAGGTCAGCACGGTTGCCGTCTGAATAACCACGGCAATGCCCGTAACATTCGTACCCCGGCCAATCTGACCGATGTCGAGCACACTGCCATTGTCCAGGTTCAGGTTATAAAGCCGGTCGTTGGTAGTGGTGCCGTTTGGCGCCACGGCCAGGAAAGCAGTATTGTTGACGGTGCCGGGCTGGCTGTAGATGTCCAAGTCCGCGCCTTCGGCCGAAGCACTCAGGCCCGAGGGCGCCACTGCGTCCATGGCGCCGGTGTTGGGGTTCGGCGACTTGTAAAGCGTGTTGGTGATAGAGTTGTAGTAGGCCAGCACGGTCAGGCCATTGTTGTTAGCCGTTTGGTTGCTAGTGTAGGCGGCGGCGGAAATGCCGGTCCGGTCTAGGTTGCCATCCTTGGCCGTGATGCTGCCGTCAACGGGGTTGAGGCGGTAGTTGGCCGTGTTGGTGCTCACCACCCGAATGCGGTCGACGGTGGGGTTGAAGTCAAACCCAATGCGCTCGGTAGGGCCGCCTAGTTCAAGGGTGATGGGGCCGGAACCCACCGGCGTCAGGGCGCCTGTGCTCACGTTCACCGTGTAGATACGGGCGTTGTTAGCGCTTAGCGAAGCGTCGTAACCCAGGGCATACATCTGTGCGTTAGCGGGACGGTAATCTATCCCGACCACGGTCTGGCCCGCTGCGAGGCCGGCGCCGAAGTTCACGGCCGAGCGAATGTTGCCGGGCACGTTGGAGTCAAACGAAATCAGGTTGCCGGCCGCCACGGCATATACCAGCTGCCCAACCAAATTAGGCGTGGTAGGTGCTGGGGTAGGAATGGCAATGTCCCGAATGTCGAACGGGGCACCGGTGGTGAAGGGCGCTACCGCCGCTTGAATGATGGGCCGCCGTACCGTGGCGGCGCCGGTGGTCAGGTTGAGGTTGTAAAGGTTGCTAGCCGAGGTGCCGGCTGCGCCGGGCTTGGTCACCTCCATCACATACGCCTCGTTGGCGGTGCCGGTGAAGAAGATGTCCACGCTGAGAATGGCCTCGGGGTCGATGGGGCTACCGTCGAGCGTGAGGGCGCCTACCGTGTTCAGGCTGCCATCGTTCGGCGGGATTTGCGTGGCCAGAATGCCTGGCCCCACCGTTGGGCGCGTGTCAATGTCGTAGAGCGTGGTGCTGGTGCTGCCGATGTAGGAGTTGGTGTAAGCCACCGCGCTCACCAACGGGTCTTTGCCCAGGTTGGCGTCGCCGGCTGTCCGGTAGGCCAGGGCGCCGTCTTGGGCAGCAACGCCGCCGGTGTTCGGGTTGAGGCGGTAGTTGGCATTGTTGGAGCTCACCACCCGAATGCGGTCGACGGTGGGGTTGAAGTCGAAGCCGATGCGCTCGGTAGGGCCGCCCAGGGCCAGGGTAACCGGGCCGGTGCCCACGGCGGTGCTCACGCCGGTGGTGGGGTTGAGCCGGTAGAGCCGCGCCTCGCCGTTGGTGGCGTTATAGCCCAGGGCATACAGCTCTCCCGTATTGGGGCGGTAGTCCATGCCCACCAGCCGCTGGCCAGCTGCTACCCCGGAAATGGGCGTGGCCACTGGCCCAATCGTGCTCAAGGCCCGGTCGATGGCAACAATAGCCTGGTCGCCCACGGCAGCCCCGGGGAAAAAGGCATTGCTAGTAGGAATGGCTTGGCTCACAGTGCCCAGGCCATAAATCGTAGTTTGGGCCTGAGCGGCCGACCCTCCAAGTACCAGGGCCGCTCCCAGCGCAGTACCTAATAAGTGGTGAAGCCGCTGGCCAGAAGGCAGCAGTGAAAGTAGGTGTGTTAACATAAATGGGTGGGTAAATAGGTGAGCGAAAAGACGCGGCAATACCGTAGCGCTTAGCCAGTGATGGCGTCACTACGTCTATTTTCAATTTGCGGCTAGAAAATCCTGAAAAAAACTGCCAAGAAGCCAAATCCTGTTCTCTTAGCCCGTTTGGTAACTTAAACATACTTGGCTTAGGAGCAAAAAAAATCCCCCACTAGTACAGCGGGGGATTTTTTTGCTACCTAAATCACGGCCGATAAAAAGCCGTTGCCAAAGCAGGTTTATTCAACCACGAGTCGCTTGGCGACGAGACCGTGGGCGGTACGGGCGAGCACGGCGTACACGCCCGGGGCCAGGCCGGCCAGCGGCAGCTCCAGGGTCTCGGTGGCGCCGGCGCCCAGCGTGCGGGCCAGCACCACGCGGCCCAGGTTGTCGACAACGGTGACGGCCGTGGCCTGGGTGCCGCGCAGGGCGGCGGGCACGAGCAGCGTGGCCGCGCCGCGGGCCGGGTTGGGGTACACGCTGGCCAAGCGGGCCAAGGCGGCCGGGGCCGTGCCCAGCACGCGGGCCTGCGTGGTGAAGAGCACGGCGTAGCGCCCGCCGGCCGCGGCATTGGCCGCCAGGTCCAAGCTAACCGAGCGGTTGGCTGCCAGGTCGGTGAACGTGCCGGTGAGCGCATCGCGCAGGTAGGCGCGGTAGTTGGCGGGCAGGTTGCGCACCTGGTCCACGGTGAGGGCGTAGGTGCCGGCCGTGCGGGCGGCCACGCGCAGGGGCAGGGTGAGGTCGGCGCCGGTCAGGGCGGGCAGGCCGCTGATGGCCAGGGGCTCGGCGGCGGCGGTTTCAAAGGCCAGGGTCAGGCCGTTGGGCGCGGGCAGGGCGTGGGCGTCGAAGGCGGCGTCGAAGCCGGCCGTGGCGCCGGGCTCGAAGTACGCCAGCGCCTGCGTGCTAGCTGCGGCGCTGGTCAGGCCTAGGGTTAGGCGTGGGCGGGTGTCGGCAGTGCCGCGCTGGAAGGGAGTAGCATCGGGGGTGTTTACTCGGGCGGCGTTGGTGAAAGACAGACTGCCTGCCTGGCCAGCCGCGGCCCGTACAAAGAAGCCCTGGGCTACGGGCAATATGTTGGTGCCACCATTCACGCCCACAAAATTGATGTAGCTGGCGTAGCTGCCGGTGTACTGGCCGCTGCTCTTAAACACGTATAAGGCATTCTCCACGCCGGTCTTGCCCACCAGGTTCCAGTTGAGGGGCGAGGGGTAGGGGTTGCCGCGCAGGTGCCAACCGCTTTCGGCCTGGCTGCCACGGGTGAGGTTGCTGGCTGCGATGGTGCCATTGTTGAGGGTGCCTACAAAGTCCACATTAGCTTGGGCCGGGATGTTGACGGTGTAGCCACGCGTTACCTCCATGGGGTCGGCAGTGCTGGCGGGCGAGAAGAAGCCCTTGTCGAAATCAATGGAGCCAGCACCGCCGCTGGTGTTCACGCGGACCTCATCGTAGCCAAACACGTTGGGGAAAGGCGACACGTTGTTAGGTACGCCAGCGGTGTTGTAGGCAGGGTTGACAATGGGCGTAAAGCCGGCCGTGTTCAGGTCGGCCACGGTGGTGTTGGCCACGGGTGCGCTGTAGTGGCGGTAGCCCACCCCGCCGTTGCGGCTCGGGTCGATGTAGCGCTGCACTGTGGCTGTGCCCACTACTACGCCGCCGCGGTTGTCGACCAGCGCAGTGCCCGCGGCCGATGACAGCAGCGTCAGGCTTTGTCCGGTGGTGGCTAGGTTGCCGTTTTCGAGGCGCAACACCTGAGTCACGCTCAAAGCCTGGCTCAGGCTTAGGCCAGTGGCATTGCTCACACCTAAGTTAAGCACCCGGCTGGGCAAGCCCGGACCGGTCACCTGGGCCACGGTGCCGTTGTAAGCATAGTTGGCATCGATGCTAAACGAGCGGCTGCCCGTTACTCGCACGGCGCCCACTGCGCCCGTAGTGGCAATGCCAGCCGGGTCGCAGATGGCCAGGTTAGCGCCTGGCAATAGCACAAAGGAGCCCGGGCCGTCAATTACCTGGCAGGCTTGCACCAGTGCCCCGCCCGACTGTACCGTCAGGGTGCCGTTCACGGTGAGGGTACCGGTAAGGGTAGCCACGCCCGTGCCCGTAATGGTTACGTTGTTGTAGCTGCCCGAAACAGGTTGCGGGCTGCTCACCACCAGGTCGGTCAGCGGAGCAGCGGTAGTAGTAAAGGAGACCGTGACGGCCAGCGAAGTAGCGCTGCTACCGCAGTTGCGCACAATGCTTGCAGTATAGGACGTGCTAGCAATCAAACCAGTCAAGTTTATGCCTCCAACAACAAAGTACACCTGTGGTGTCCCACCCCCAGTTGGGGTAAGGGTAAGGGTGTAGAAGTCAGTAGTGCCATCGGTTGTAAAGCTCACCGTGGCCGAGTTGCTGGTGATGCCGCTCACTGATAAGCCTGTGGGCGCAAGACAAGCCACCGGTGCCGGATTTACAGTGAACACAGCCGGAGCCGAGGTTCCGCCGCCCGGCGCAGGGTTGGTCACGGTCACGTTGTAGGAACCGGCCGTGGCCTGGTCAGCCGCGGTCAGCGCTATGGTCAGCTGAGTAGCCGACACAAACGTGGTCGAACGCGAAGTGCCGTTGAAGCTTACCGTGGACGAGGCCAGAAAGTTGGTGCCGTTCACGGTCAAGGTCTGGGCCGCGGCGCCAGCCGTAACCGTTGCCGGCGACAGGCTGGTGATGGTAGGAGCAGGGTTGTTTACCACCACCGGGTTCACCGTAAACACGGCCGGGGCCGAGGTGCCGCCTCCGGGGGCTGCGTTGGTTACGGTCACGTTGTAAGAACCAGCCGTGGCAATATCCGAGGCCGGAATGGCTGCCGTTACCTGTGTGGCCGACACAAACGTGGTGGGCCGTGTCGTTCCATTGAAGCTAACCGTGGAGCCGCTGACGAAGCCCGTGCCCGTAACGGTAAGGGTGAAGGCCGCACCGCCTGCCGTGGCCGAATTCGGCGACAAGCTGGTGATGGTAGGCGCTGGGTTGGGCGCGGCTGTGGTAGTAAAAGTGGTTGTAGCCGCTGCCGAAGTCGTGTTGCCAGTGCAGTTGCTCACAATGCTCACGGTGTAGGCCGTGCCGGGCGTCAGGCCCGTAAGGGCGACTGGTGAGGTAGTGGCTGTTAGGGTGGTGGCTGTCCCGCCAGCAGGGGTCACAGTCACAGTGTAGTTGGTGGCCGTTGCGCTGGCCGTGAAGCTTATCGAAGCCGAGTTGCTGGTGATGCTGTTGGCAGCCGGATTGGTGGGGGCGTCGCACGGTGGCGGGGTAGTGGTTACAGTAAAAGGAAGCGAATTCGTAATGCCGCCTGGTACAGGTGGGTTGGCTACGGAAACCTGAACAACACCCGGAGATTGGAAATTCGTGGCCGGAATAACGGCAGTAAGTTGCGTAGGAGACACATACGTAGTCGTAAGATTGGCCGTGCCGTACCTTACTATCGCGCCATTAAAGAAGCCAGTACCTGTAGCGGTAATAGTCAAAGCAGGGGCCCCAACTACAGCTGTATTTGGGGCAATGCTGATAAGCGTAGGAACCGGAGGTACCGCAATGTCAAAAATATCAATTGGCGAATCCACACTGGTTGATATCAGGTTAGCTATCCTGACGGCCGCCCCCGTGTTTAAATCGAGCGTATAAAGGTTGGCTCTGGCGGTGCCAGCAGGCAACCTTTCCCCTAGCTCAAGTAAGAAAGCGTTGTTCGAGGAGGGATTGCCAGCGTAATTGGAAATATCAAGATTTAGTGCTTGTGCCGCGCCTATTCCGAAACCTTGTAAGCTAATAGTGCCTACATTGGTCAACAACCCGCTGCTGGGCAGAGCTTGAGTATTTAACAAGCCTGCGTTGAGAAAGTCAATGTTATAAAGAGTGGTGGAGGTGCTGCCGATAAAAGCATTGCTGTAAGCTGCTGCTGTAACTCCCGGATTTGGTGTACCACCAGCATAAGCCAATGGGGTATCCGTTGCCACAATACTACCGGTTGCGGGGTCCAGCCGGTAGTTGGAGTCAGTAGTGCTCACTACCCTAATTTGCTCGTTTACAGGATTGAAGTCAAAACCAACCTGATAAGGAGCAGAACTAAGTGCTAGCGTAATATTACTGGTTCCTACAGGTGTGGCTACTCCCGTAATTGCGTTTAGAGTGTACAGTCTGGCATTGCTAGCTGAGGCGGAAGAATTATAGCCTAACGCATAAAGCTGGCCTGTACTGGTTCGAAAGTCCATCCCTACCAGCCTCTGCCCCGGCTCTAAGCCTGAAATAGGCACTGGCAGCGAGGCGATGGGAAATACGCTTTGAACAGTTTTGAAGGCTATAATGCCTTGGTCACCCACACTAGCTCCTTGAGGGTAGATGGGATTAGTGCCAGGTAGTACAGTTCCGTTAACAGTGCCCAGGGCGTAAACGATGTCTTGGGCACGGCCAGTTAAACTGCCAAGCAGTAAAGTCATCAACAGCAAAAAAGCTGTTAACTTCTGCAACTGCCGTCCCACAGACGGCAGCAAAAGTAGGTGTGTCAACATAGTTAGATGAAAAAGGATTAAGAAAAGAATTAAAACAGAACAGTTGCTATATAGTCAGCGACCATGGCGGCAAGTACGGATTTTTAAGACCAACAGCTATCCAAACGCTACCGAAAAGTGCGTTGAATAGAGAAACGGGCGCGGTTCAATTGTCTCCGGCAGGGGAGGTATCGACCACCCGTACCACGTCGCCAACCCGAATGATGCCGCCTTGCGCAATGTGTGCCGTGAGGCCGCCGTGGCCCCGCATGGCGTTGTAGCCGCCGGGCCCCAGCTCCTCCTCCATGCGGGAGCAGGGGTGGCACTCGCCGGTGATGTCGAGAATCACATGCTCCCCAATGCGGACTTGCCGGTTTTTAAGCGCCAGCAGGTTCAGGCCGCTCACCGCCAGGTTGCGGCGCAGGCGGCCGGGCTCAATGGGGGCATCGAGCCCCAGGAAGCTGGCCACCGCAGCCATCGATTCGTGCTGAATAAGGGTGAGTTGGCGCTTGCCGCCCGACTTGGGGCGGGCGTGGTCGCCGAGCATGTGCGAATCGGTTTTTAGCTCCGCCTCCTGCACCGACACAAGCGGCTCGCGCCGCACCGGTCGCTGGCCAATCCACTCCACGCGGCCGGTCTGGGGTAGGGTAGCCAGCAGGCGCGCCACGGTTGATTTTTCGTCGCCAAAGAAAGGAAAAGGCATTTTTCAGTTGTTAAAAGTTCAGCAGAAAAACGTTGGTGCACTGGTTCAGAGTCGGGGCACCGCACCTGAACCAGCCACTTCCGCCAGCTCACTTATATAAGTTACAACTCGTCGGGCGTACCAAAGCCCTCGCGGATTTCGGTGTGCATAATCTGTCCGCCGAGGTTGCCGGCCCGTGCCAGCAGCCCAAAGCTGAGCACTGCGGTCAGCAGCGTCAACAAAGCCAGCAGCCGGGCCCGCGGCGAAGCGTTCTTAAGCAAGAGCAGCGAAAACAGTGCCAGGGCGGCGGCACCTTGCAATACCCAAAAGCCAAGTTCGGCTGCCGTTTCATGATTTTGAATAAGGGCCCGGCTTACCCGGGGCAGGTCCCGGACCACGGCTTCTGCGCCTTCGCCCGTGAGTTGAGCCGGCAGGCACAGTACGCCCGCGGCCAGCACCGCCACCAGCCCGGCGCGGGTGAGCGTGTTGTTTTTTCCAAACAAGCCAACGCCCAGTAGCACCGCGGCAAAGAGGCTGCCCAGAATAGGCACATGGTTGACGAGGAGGTGCAGGTGGGCTTGGTTCATTTGCTAAAAAAGGCAGCTGGGTGAGGGGCCCGGGCCGCTGCCGAAGCAAAGCTACCCCCGCCCCGCCAAGCCGCTGGTAAACGCAACCGTTTCGGGCCCACCACGACTCTTATTAAATGAACTGCAATCACCTATAAATCGTTATTAAACCAGCAACCGATGCTCTTCAGCACGCGGCTTTTTCGGGCCGATTCACAATGAAAATCGGGCCGGCCCGTTGGTTAGCGCTGCCGCTGTCGGATTGTCACCAAAGTGCCTGCTAGACTGCCTAATAGTCTTGCTTGGAACCTCGATAATCGAGCTGCTTGCCAAGGAAAATATCTGGCATTGCGCTTGCCATAGTTCGCTTACTAGTCATTCACCTTCGCCTCCTTAGCTATGACTTTCCTCCCTCGTTTCATTAGCCGCCTCGCCGCTCCGCTGCTGCTGGCGTTGCCCCTAGCTTTTTCTACTCCGGCCCAGGCTCAGAATGCCCCGGCAACCACGGACGTAATCCGCGAAATCACCGACGCCGTGGGCCTCAAAGCTCGTTTTGAGCTGCGTGCCACCCGCGAAATCGACAACGCTGCAGCGGTGGTGTACAACGGCAAGCGCTTCCTGCTCTACAATCCCGACTTCCTGAACGCCGTGAACCAGGCCGGGCACACCGACTGGGCCGGCATCAGCATTCTGGCGCACGAGATGGGCCACCACCTCAACGGCCACACCCTGCGCGCCGGTGGCTCGCAACCCGCCGACGAGCTCGAAGCCGATGAGTTTTCGGGCTTCGTGCTCCGCAAGCTGGGTGCCAGCCTGGCACAGTCGCAGGCCGCCATGGCCACCGTTTCCGACGACCAGGGTTCGGCCACGCACCCCGGCCGCACGCCGCGCCTTGCCGCCATCAGCCAGGGCTGGCAGCGGGCCAACGGCCAGATTGTGGCCAGCTCCCGCGCCGCGGCTCCTTCGGCCGCCCCGGCAGTAGTGGCCGCGCGGCCCCAGCAGTCGGCTAACACCCAGCTGGAGCGGCGCTTCCCCACGGCGCAGGTGCGCGAAGACGATGAGGACCTCATTGCCAGCAGCCAGAACACGGCCGGTGCCGTGCGCCTCGTGGGCCAACTCACCTTCCGCAACGACCCCAGCCAGCGCTACTATCTCACCAACGCCCTGAAAGTGGTGCGCGTAGACGGGGACGATAATGCCGAGGTTGTAGGCAAAATCTCTCGCACCACCAGCGGCACCTTTCCCTACGTGCTCACCGATGGCCGGCAGCGCCGCCTCTTCATCACCGCCCGCGGCGATGTGTACGACAAGGAAGGCCAGCGCGTAGCCAAGCTGCACGACCCTTCGTAGATTAATTAAAACCGAGGAATCAAAAATGCCCGCCTGACAATTCAGGCGGGCATTTTTGATTCCTCGGTTTTAATTAATCTATTTAGGAGATGTCATCCTGAGCTTGCGAAGGACCTTATCAGGGCAGAACAAATGGCAGTAATCCCTACTACGGCTCCTTCTCTCGTGATAAGGTCCTTCGCGAGCTCAGGATAACAGTAGGGTTGAGGTACTAGACAGCTTCTTTATAGTTGTTATAGAAAGCGCATCCGTCGTTCCTTCGTGGCTCCACTCATGCCGCTCACCTCACCACGCGCCCCATGCCCCAGCTGCCGTTTCTTCTTGTTGATGCCTTCACCACCGAGCCGCTCAGCGGCAACCCTTGCGCCGTGGTGCTCGATGCCGAAACCCTTACGCTCGAAACCCGGCAGCGGCTGGCCCGGGAGTTCAATCAGTCGGAAACGGCATTTGTCGACCACACGCCGCCCGGCAGCACGGAGTTTACCGTTCGCTTTTTCACGCCGGCCGAAGAAATCCCCCTGGCCGGCCATCCCACCATTGCCACCGTCACGGCCTTGCTGCACGCCGGCCGGGTCACCTTGCCCACCGATGGCACTTCGCTTGTGCTTACTCTGCACCTGCTCCACGGCCCGATTCGGGTCGATGTGTTGGCGGGAGAAGGCGGAGCGCCCCCACTGATATGGATGACCCAGCGCCGGCCCGTATTCGGAGCCGTACACGCGCCCGAAGTGGTGCTGCCCCTCTTCGGCCTCACGCCCGACGACCTGCTGCCCGGCGCGCCCATCCAAACCGTGAGCACCGGCACGCCCCAGCTCATGATATTGCTGCGCGACCACGCCGCCCTGCGCCGCGCCCACGTGGCCGACGCCGCGGGCCTGGGCCGCTACCGCGCCGAGAGCGACTTTTTCAGCCCCCACCTTTTCTGCCTGGGCGGCGCTACCCCAGCTGGTGCCACCTTTGCCCGCCACTTCGGCACCCCGCCCGACATCTCGGAAGACCCCGTCACGGGTTCGGCCACAGGCGGCATGGCTGCGTATTTGTGGCATCACGGCTACCTTAAGTCGCCCGATTTTATTGCCGAACAAGGCTACGACATGGGCCGGGCCGGCACCGTGCAAGTGCGCGTGAGCGGCCCGCCCGAAGCCATCGAAGCAGTACAGATTGGCGGCACGGGCGTGGTGGTGCTTGAAGGCAGCCTGCGCGGAGATTTATAGAGGAGGTCTTGCAACTTGAGGCGCGTTCGGGCTGTTGGTTTGACAGGTTTGCAAAGCGCGTGAGCGCGTCACGCACAGCACAGCCAAGCATCTCGCTTGCTTCGTTTCAATCGTCTGTCATGCTGAGCTTGCGAAGCACCTTATCAGGTTCGAACAATTCGTTCAGCCGTGAGAAGGTGCTTCGCAAGCTCAGCATGACAGGCGAGTAGGTTTATCGAGGTAAACAACAGGCTGCTTCCTGTCCGACCAATCTTTACTCTTCCTTTCCCCAGCCATTTCTCTGTGCCCGAATTACCCGAAGTCGAAACCTACCGTCGCTTTATTGATGAACTGGCCGTGGGCCAAACCATTGCCGCCGTGCAGGTAAACGATGCCCACGTGCTGGCCACACCCGAAGACCAGCTCCGCGCCGGCTTGGTGGGCCGCACTATCACGGGCACCTCACGCCTGGGCAAAAACTGCTTTCTGGAACTAGACAACGGTCAGGTGCTGGTGCTGCACTTCGGCATGACCGGCGACGTGGGCGCCTACCGCGACGAGCCCGATGCCCCGCGCTTCACCCGCGTGGCCCTGCACCTCGACGATTCTGGCCTGCGCCTGGCTTTCATCGACCCGCGCAAATTCGGCCGCATTCGCCTCGCCGAGAGCGCCGCCGCCCACCAGAAAGCCAAGAAAATCGGCCCCGATGCCCTCGACATCACCGCCGCTGAGCTGCATCAGAAGCTAACCCGCCGCAAAACGTTGCTCAAGCCGCTTCTGCTCGACCAAAGCATCACCGCCGGCCTCGGCAACTGGATAGTGGACGAGGTGTTGTTCCAAGCCAAAATTCACCCTGAGCGCCTAGGCACCTCCCTCACCGAAAAAGAAGGCCGGGCCCTGCACGGCGCCGTGCAGCTAGTGCTTACCACGGCCATCAATCAGGAAGCCAACTACCGGCATTTTCCGGCCTCATTCCTCATTCATGCCCGCGAGTGGGACACCTCGGCCACGCCCACCAGCGACGATGCCCACACCTTCTGTCCGCGCCACCCCAAGGTAAAAATTGATAAATATTACGTGGGCGGCCGTGCCACTTACACCTGCCCCAAGTGCCAGCCGGCGCCGGTGCTACAACCGAATTGAAGCGCCACCCGCGCAGACGCCAAAGCTGACTAGCAATGCCAAGAGAAGGCTACAAGATTCTTCTAGCCGCCCGCATAGCGAAAGGGTGGGCCCATTGCTCGCGTCAGTCCGCCAGCTTCTTCTGGGCCTGTATCACCTCAAACTCGGTTATCTGCCCCGGATAATTAGCGTAATAAATATTGTCTTCGTTCAGCCGATAGCCGCCAATCAGGGCGCGCTGCGAGGCCGCTAAATGCTGCCGTGCCAAAGCCGGCTTTCCTTGGGCCTGATAGGCCAGGGCCAGGTAGTAGTTGGCTTCTGGGTGCTGCGAGTAGGCTTTCAGGCAGCGTTCCAGATGCGTTTGGGCCTGCGGATACTGCTTCTTTTTGAGCGCCAGCACTCCGGCGTAGAGCAGCGTATTGAAGTGGATTTCGCCCCGGCCGTCGGCCCCAAGCTGCAGGCGCATGTCTTCGGCAAAATCGGCCTCGGCATCCTTGTACTTGCCCATTTCCAGGTTGCAGAGGCCCATGAAAAACGCGTAGGTGTGGTCCATTTCCCGACCCTGGGGCTTGAGCTGAGCCACGCGCCGGAAGTCGGTGAGCGCCCCAGCGTAGTCCTTGGTAAAAATGCACTTGAGGAATCCCCGATAGGCCAGCCAGCGGTTCACATCCAGGGCAACTGCTTGGTCTATCAAAGGAAAAGCCTTGGCATAATCGCCGCACTTGATGAGCGGCATGGCTTTCTGCTGGTAGGCGTAAGCAATGGTGGGGCACGCCGCAATCAGGCTGTCGCAATACTGGGCCCACTGCGGGCTCAGGTAGCTCACGCGGTGCGCTCCACGGTCTAGGTAGCGGGCCACAAGGCTGTCCTGATACACTTTGTTGCTGCAGTCTTTGGCCAGAGCGGCCTGGTCCTGAGCGGGCTGCTGCTGGGCGTGGCCCACCTGCGCCACGCCCAGCAGGCTAAGGAATAACGGCCACCACTTTCCCATTGCTGATTTTGAAGGTTAAATAAGTGAAATAATTCACCTGCATGCCATTGGGGGCCGTGACGGTCCGCCAGTTCTTCAACGACTGCACAAACGCATACAGCTCATTGATTAGCTCTTTGGAAAAATGCGTTTTTTGGTAAGCGGCATCAGTCTGAAGCACCTGCGTCATGGGCTGCCGAAAGCCCGCGCAGTCCACCACAAATCGGAACGTAACATAGCCGGTGACCTTGTGATGCTGATTGCTGCGCTGCAGGAAACTATTGGCCTCGGCCGCCAGGGTTTCTGAGCTGCGCGGATACTTAGCGTCCACGCTGAAATAGGGAGCCACTGGAGCCTTTGCGCAAGCCGGGTTGCGCGTCATAACCGTATCCATGTATTCCCCTCCTTTAAGCACAAAGTTTTGACTGCTGGCCGGGATGTAGAATAGCAGAAAGAGGAGCGCAGCGGTGAGCCTCATTTGTAGTTGCTGCTTGATTAAATCAGGCATTGTGGATGGAAGCTGAGGCTAAAATCATAGTAGGGTTAAGGACGTTCAGGCAATAATTGCGCTTTTGGAGTCAAATTCGGCTAGAAAGGAATGTAGCGGTGCTGGTAGTTAAGCTTTCTAAGCCTTGGCCACTGCTTGCATGGATATTGCTAAAATTTATTTCGGGTTGAAAGAAAATGTATTGTTGCACAACGCATAGTTTTCCCCCCAAGTATTCTCAATTGAGAATACTCTTACTTTTCCTTCTCATCAGCCACTGGCGTAGGCTCGAGCTTATTCTCCACCACAAGCCTACTGGCGCCGGCCCGGTTGGCAATGACTTGCTCGCCAAGTTTCTCTAGGTTCTTCGAGCTGTAGATTTTCATGGCAGTAGCCACGTCCACTGCTTGGGCAGTCTGCTCGTCGTAGACGGGCACTAGGGAGAGGAAATTGACTGTGACACCGCGGGGCTGCAGCAGCTTGTTGACTTCCGGTAACAGTAAATCTTCGAAGTCTGATGGGCTGAAGGTTACCACGTCCTCCTTCGACAAGCGGCCGCGCACCGCGTCTTTGATGCGCTTGTCAATCACTGTATTTTCGGCAGCTTCAAATTGAGTGCTGACTTCGGTAGTGTTAGTTTTACCCAGGTATTTTGCTTCTTGAATGAAGCTCATCGGATTGGTGATGGTATAGTCATAGCTCACATCGAGTGAAGCCAACACATTCTCTGCAAATACCACTTTGAAGTGGCTGTCACCTTGCATAGGGTAGTCGGGGATGGTGACTTTGTAAAAGCATGGATTGCCCACGCCTTTTGGTACTGACTTGCCGGCTTCAATCAGGCTCCAATTCACGCCACAGTCGTCGGTTACCAGAGTATTCACGTTGGCTTTGGCGTAGTCGCAGCTGGAGAGGCTGACAGGCAATAGGCAGGCGAAAAGGCCAACGAACGTGAGGGACTTCAATTGGGTGCGTAAAAACGTCTTTTTCATACGATGCAGAAGAGGTGTAAGGGTATTTTGCTATTTAATCGCCGAGCGGTTATTTGCATTACTGGCGCTTGGGTAAAAATTTTGCAATGAAAAGCTGCTGGCCAGATAGCCAAACATAATACCCCAGCCCCGCCACGCACGCCCACTGAATAGCTGTGTGCCCCAGCCCCGGCAATGCAATAGTGGGTTTAATAAACTTCACCAGCAGCCGCGAGCCGAGCAGGGCACCGGCCGCCGCGCCCACAAAAATCCACTGGCGATGCGCACTTCTGATGGGGTCGGCGGCGCGGGTGCGCAAGTGAGAATAAAGCCAGTAGCCCAGGGTGTAGGCCAGCACCTCGCACAGCAGGTGCACCGGCAATCGAGCAGGGCCCTTAGGGCTAACTCGACAGGGAATTGCATGAGGCGAATATGGCGGGTTTGCGCTTAGGGCGCAGCATCATATTTTGGAAGAGAGGCCAAGAACGGAGCATAGAAAACAGCAGAAGCATAAGCGAGCCCGCAGCCTGCCCAAAAAGTGCCTTTTCTGGCAATACTATATAATTGTAATGTCCAATTTTTTGCTAATTATGTCACTGTTTATTATTGACTTATCTGTGGAGTAAGTCCAAAAGCAAAGTCCTGAAATGATAAGAATTTAATTTATGCAGCTAGCGTACGGCGCTACTTTAGAGCACTTGTTGTACCTGCCTCATTCACTGCACTATGAAACAGATTTCTATTGTTCCGTTTAATAATCCGGGGGTGTTGGGGCTGCTGCGGCGCCGGGCCGTGGCTCGCGTTGTGGCGTGGGCGTTGCTGTTGGCGGTTGGGCCGTTGCTCACAGGGTGCCAGCGCTTCTACCGCGCCGAAGAGAAGGCCGTGAGCCGGGATACTGTGAGCCTACTGGCCGAGTCAAAAACCTTTGTGGTGCACCAGGGGGCGTCGGTGTGGGAACTGCGCAGTCCGCGGCTGAACGGGGAAGTGCTGGAAGGAACAAAAGCGCCGCTCAGTGCCGCGGTTAGTCCGTTTCAGCAGGTGCCGGCGAAGGGTAAATCGCCGCGTTACAACAAGCCCGATGCTCCCGTCGTGCTCAACATCGTGCATGTCTACATCGCCGATGCGCAGAGTGGGGCCGAGGACCAGGTAAGCATCCCTTTTGCCGACATCAGGCAGATTGATTTAATTGAAAAAGACTCGGATAAAACCACTGCATCCTACCTCTTGGGAGGCTTGGGCATTACGGTGGGCGCCATGGCCATTCTATTGGTGATTGTGGCCCTCACCAAGAGCTCCTGCCCGTTTGTGTATGCGTATGATGGCAAGGAGTACCGCTTTGTGGGCGAGGCCTACGGTGGAGCCATTTTTGCCCCCGCCGAGCGCAACGACTACCTTCCGCTGCCCGCCCTGCAACCCGAAAACAACCAGTACCGCCTCAAAATCAGCAACGAGCTCAAAGAGCGCCAGTACACCAACCTCGCCGAGCTGTGGGTGGTGCAGCACCCCGCCACCACCCAAGTGCTGCTCGACCAGCGCGGCCGGGTGCAAACCCTGGCCAGCTTGCAGCCGCCCACCGAAGTCCGCTCGCTGGCCGGGCACGACTACACCGCTCAGCTGCAGGCCACCGACCACAGCGCCGTGCTGTTCAACGAAGACTCGCCCGGCAGCGCCCCCAACGAGGTGGTAATGACCTTTGCCAAACCCGCTGGTGCCCGCCAGGGCAAGCTGGTGCTGCACGCCCAGAATTCGCTGTGGCTCGATTACCTCTACGGCGCCTTTATTGAGAAATTCGGGGCTTACTACAACACCTGGGCCGGGCAGCAGCGCACCCAGCCCGCCGCCATCAACCAGCAGTGGAGCCTCGACCAGGGCATTCCGCTGAAGGTGTACGTGGAAACGGCGCAGGGCTGGCAGCTGGCCGAAACCATTCCGACCATCGGCCCGCTGGCCTCCCGCGATTTGGTGGTGCCGCTGGCTTTCGCGGCCAACGACACCCACCACCTGCGCGTGAAGCTGGAGTGTGGGTTTATGTTTTGGGAAGTCGATTATGCGGCCCTGGACTGCAGTCCCAACGCCCCGGTGCAGCTCGACAACTGCCGCCTGATAAGCGCCACCACCGAGCGCGGCGCCGATGCCAAAGCGGCCCTGGCCGCCGATGATGCCAACTACCTCCAGCAATTTCGGCCCGGCACAGCAGTCAGCCTCGCCTACGAAACCAAGCTCCCGGCGCCCGATGCCCAAACCCGCCGCACTACGTTTTTGCGCACCAAAGGCTACTACGAGCACATCCGCGACTTTAAGGGCCTGCCCAACCTGCCCGAGCTATACGCCTTCAAAAAACCGGGCCGCTTCATCGAGTTCTCGAAGGAACGGTACCAAGAAGCCACCCAGGCCATGAGGCCCGCCACCGCCAGCCGCTAACGCCCATGGAAACCACCCTCATCACCGACCTGACTTACGTAGAAGCGCCGGCGGCCCCCGTTGCGCCACCGCACCTGCCGGCCACCATGCTTACCACGCGGCTGAAGCGCGCCTGCATAACGGCCGTTTTCTACTTGGTAGAAGCCCGCTTGCTGTGGCGCTACCTGCGCACGCCGGCCCGCATCAAGCTGGCCGCGGAGCGAATTAAGGACCTGAAGCGCGCGTACTATGGCGAGCTCGCGGTGCGCAAAATTGCCTGCGTGGCCGGCCGGTATTACCGCGAATACCAAACGCCCGGCTGGCCCAGCCCCGCCTACGATACCTACGTGGCCACCACCGTGAACCGCCTCGTGCCCTTCCGCGCCGATACCGACACGCTGAACCTGGTGTTTCTGGCCATCACCAAAAAGTGCCCGCTGGCCTGCGACCACTGTTTTGAGTGGGACGCCCTAAACCAAAAAGAAACCCTGACGCGGGCCCACATCCACGAAATGGTGGCCACGTTCCAGGCCCGGCACGTGAGCCAGATTTTCTTTAGCGGCGGCGAGCCCATGCTGCGGGTCAACGACCTAGTGGCCGTGGTAGAGGCTGCCCAACCTGGCACCGATTTCTGGGTAATTACCTCGGGCTTCAACTTCACCCGCGAAAACGCCGGCCGACTGAAGCAAGCCGGTTTCACGGGCGTCACCATCAGCCTCGACCACCACGACGCGGCCCGGCACAACGCCTTTCGCGGTTCGCCCCAGGCCTACAACAATGCCGTGCAAGCAGCGGCCTACGCCAGCGAGGTTGGCCTGGTCGTCAACCTGTCGCTGTGTGCCACCCAAGAATTCACCACCGAAGCTAACCTGATGGCCTACGCCCGCCTGGCCCGGCAGCTGGGCGTGGCCTTCATTCAGGTGCTGGAGCCGCGGGCCGTGGGCCACTACGCCGGCAAGGCCGTGGACCCCAGCCCCGCCCAGATTGCCCTGCTCGAGGCCTTTTACCTAAAGCTCAACTACGGCTCCGAGTACCTCGACTGGCCCATGGTGCACTACTACGGCTACCACCAGCGCCGCATGGGCTGCGGGGGCGCCGCCGACCGGTTTCTGTACGTCGACACCGATGGCGACTTGCACGCCTGCCCATTCTGCCAGAAGAAGAGCGGCAGCGCCCTCTGCGGCTCCCTCGACGACTCGCTGGCAGCCCTCAAAACCCGCGGTTGCCATCCCTTTAAATCAACCAGTATATGAGTAGCAGGTCCAGCACCCAATTTGCGGGGGCCGGATACTTTAAAACGTGGCTTTGGCTACCAGCCTGCCGCTTCGCCGTGGCTTGACGTTTTACTCAGCAACATAGATTATCTATTCGAAAAATTCAATTTAAAGTTTATGTAAATAATTGTAAGGGAGAAGTATGTTTGATTAATATGATGATTTAATTAAAATATAAAGTGTCGTTCAAAAACAATTTATTTTGCTTGAAATTTTTTATTAATGGTTTAGTAATATTCTGGTTCGGCTAAGAATTGTGTGCAATAAAATCATAAGTAATTGATTTTCATCTTTAGCCAGAGTAGATTATATGTTAAATATACAATATGACATCCTCGGGCGCATTCTGCTGTGTTATTAAAGTGCAATAAAGTAAATGGGCTCAGGCAATAATTTGGCTACAGATTTGGTTAATTGGGCAATCAGAAAGCTTAGAGTTTCCACAATTAGCCACTCAATCACAGTCATTATATGCTGCGTTCATTCATTCTTTTCGTAAGTCTTTTAGGGTTCTTCGCCACGGCCGAAGCAGTAGCTGCTCCAACGAGCGCCACAAAATCGCCTTATGACAAAATTTTGCCAGGTGACCACCGTCCAAATTATAAGCGCTACGGACACCATGGCCTTTTCGAGCGGGGTGGTTTATTCAGTTTCCGCAGCAGCCGTGGATTTGGCAAGCCGTCTGGTACTCGCTCGACTAGCAAGCGCCGGGGCACGCTTTAAGCATTGCTTTTACACGCGAAAGCCGCGCTACCTTACTGTCTTTCGGCAGTTTGGTAGCGCGGCTTTGTTGTAGAGAAACAGCTTATACTTCGTTATTCTTCACCGCGGCCTTGCGGTTGAGGGCCGTGAGGGGCGATTTGGTGAGCGCGCTCTCGCTTTCGTAGCCTTTGCGCCGCACGTTGGCCGCTGGGCTTTCGCCGGTGGCGGGCAGGGCGCGGTTGAGCCAACTCAGGATGTCGGTGGTGGTGCCGGGCAGCAGGCCGTGGAAGGCCGACAGCAGCTTGGCCGGCAGGGAGAGAATGACTTCGCCATCGCCGCGGCGGCAGGCGTTCCAGATTTGGCGGGAGGCCTGCTCGGCGCTCATGGTAAGGCCGGGCAATGAGTCGGCGATGCTGAACCAGGCAAACTCTTTTTTGTGCTGGCCCTTCACCATGGCGTGGCCGGGGCTGCCGGTGCGCAGCAAGCCGGGGCACACCGTGGTGACGCTGATGCCGTGCTGCCGCATTTCGGCCCGAAAGCCTTCGGACAAACCCACCAAGGCGAATTTGCTGGCGCTGTAGGGCGTCATGTGGGGCATGGCCACCTTGCCGCCCAGCGAAGAGATGTTGACGATGCGGCCCTCGCCGCGGCCGCGCATGCCCGGCAGCACGGCCTGCATGGCGTGCAGCGGCGCCCAGAAGTGAATGGCCATGGAGTCTTCGTAGTCGCGCAGGTCCATGTTGTCGAGTGGGCCGCCTACAATGATGCCGGCGTTATTAATAAGCACATCGACCGCACCGAAGCGCTTCTCGACTTCGGCCACCATGGCGCGCACTTCGGCTTCGTTGGTGATGTCGTGGGCCAGGGTGAGCACGTCGTCCTCGGCGGCACCGGCCATGAGCAGGTCTTGGCGGGCGCGGGCCAGCTCGGCTTCGTCGCGAGCACAAATGGCCACCCGGGCGCCCTCAGCCACGGCCTGGCGGGCCAGCACGAGGCCCAGTCCGCGCGAGCCGCCGGTGATGAGCACGACGCGGCCGTTCAAATCGTAGGAGCCGCGGCGGTTGCCCCAGAGGGTGGCGGCCATGGCGGCGGCGCCCAGGCCGGCGGCCAGCAGCCAGTTCTTGTTGGTGCGTTTGTCGTGTTTCATAGTTGGTTGTATGCCAAAAGGGGCCGAAAGGTTGCAGTGAGGAGATTAGCGCGGCGTTTTTTCGCGGCGCTCTGGCACGAAACGTGGATGCAGCCGCGTTGGGACGGTAGCGGCCGATGATTTAGCCCGATATTTACCCGGCCATTGTGCCCTTGTTTTTCAGTGTTTTGATATCAATGCCTTACCGTATGAAACTGTTGCTGCTCTCGTCGTTGCTGGTGCTGGCCACCGCGCCCGCCGTGCTGGCGCAAGCCCCAGCCGCGGCCACCGTAAAAACCAAGGTGAAGCCTGCGGGCCAACCCAGCGTGAAAACCAAAACCACCCAGGCGCCCGAAGCCGCACCCGCGGTAGCCGGCCCGTCCGACGCTGAAATTGACGCCAAGGCCAACGCGCTGACGGCCAACATGCAGAAGAACCTGGCCCTGAACCCTCAGCAAACCGAGAAAGTACGCGTCATCAACCGTCGCGCCATTGATAATGTTGAGACGGCCCGCGCCCGCTACCGGACTGACCCGCGCAAGCTGGCCGGCATTGTGGAAAGCGTGAGCAGTTCGCGGCTTTCGGCCATTAAAGACGTGCTGACGCCTGCCCAATTCGATAAATACCAGCGCAAGCGCGAAGAGAAGATGGGCGTGCCCAACGTGCAGGGCGTGCAGGGCACCCCGCCTCCCGGCCTGGGCGGCGGCAGCGACCAGTAAGCAGCTTAGCTGCGCTCAGTCAGGGCTAAGTAAGCTTTCACGTAACGGCTGAAGCCCCAATGAAACTCCCACAGCGCCAGGCTCCCCGAGCCTGGCGTTTTTTATTTCTGCCCCCGAAATGCCACCGTAGCCCAGCCATTGGCGTAATCTGGCTCATGAACCAACCCATTGCCCCCGCACCTGTTCCCAACCGTTTTGCTGCACTTCTGGCCCGGGCCGGGCTCGATTGGTTTCTGCTAGCCCTGTTTGGCGTGGTGGCGTTGGCGTATTTCCTGCCAGACCTGGGCAGCAAAGCCAGCCCCGTGCCATGGAAGCTCATCACGACCGTTGGGGTAGCGCTGGTGTTTTTCTTTTATGGGCTGAAGCTCAGCCTGGAGAAGCTGCGGGCGGGCATGCGCAACTGGAAGTTGCACTTGCTGGTGCAAGCCACCACGTTTGTGTTGTTTCCATTGTTGGCCTTGCTGGTACGGCCCTTCTTCGGCCCCGAAAAAGGCGAATTGCTCTGGCAGAGCATCTTCTTTCTGTGCGCCTTGCCAAGTACGGTTTCTACGTCGGTGGTGATGGTGAGCATCGCCAGGGGCAACATGCCGGCCGCTATTTTCAACGCCAGCATTTCCAGCTTGCTGGGCATCGTGCTCACGCCCTTGCTGGCCAGCCTGTTTTTGCACCTCAGTGCCGACAGCAGCCAGCTGTGGGGGCTGGCGGTGCAGCTGCTGTGGCAGGTGGTGCTGCCGGTAGGGGCGGGGGTACTGCTCAACTCCCGTTTCAATGCCTTCGCCGAGCGACACAAATCCAAGCTGCGCACGTTCGACCAGGTCACGATTTTGCTTATCGTCTTCACGGCCTTTTGCGAGTCCTTCGCCGAGGGCATCTTCAGCAGCTACCGCCCGGCCGACGTTTTCAAGTTGGGCGCAGGCATGGTGGGTTTATACATTATAATAGTCGCCCTCATTTGGGCATTAAGTCGGGTGCTGAACTTTCCTCGCGCCGATAAAATCGTGGCGGTGTTCTGCGGCTCCAAAAAGTCTTTGGTGCACGGCAGCGTAATGGCAAGCCTGCTGTTTCCGGCCAGCGCGGCCACGGGGCTCATTTTGCTGCCGCTGATGCTTTATCATGCCTTGCAGATAGTACTGGCCAGCAGCATGGCGCAGTGGCTGGGGCGGCAGCCGGAGGCGCAAGTAGCTGCGGCATAGTTAATGGAGCTTGGAGCGGCGGAACCGCACGCCCGGGCTAAAACTCACCCCCGGCCCTGCCGGGTACGACCCCTCTCCAAAAGAGAGGGGAGCCTGGCGATTAACAAGAAAGCCTCACTGCAATTTGCAGTGAGGCTTTCTATTTGAAAAGCTACTTTGTTCTTGTGCCGTGGCTCCCCTCTTTTTCGGAGAGGGGTCGTACCCGGCAGGGCCGGGGGTGAGGTTCCAAGGGGCTGAGGCTCTGTTGCCTCTACACCTACCCCAGCTTCTCCTTAAAGAAAGCCAGCGTCATCCCCCAAGCCTCCGCGGCGGCTTCCGGGTGGTAGCTCGGCCGCTCGTCGCAATGAAAGCCGTGGTCGGCGTAGGAAATAACGGTGTTGATGAACGGCTTGCCCGCGGCTTCCACGGCTTCCGTCACCTCGGCAATGTGCTCCTTGCTGATGTGCGCATCCAGTCCGCCCCAGAAAAACAGGTGCGGGGCGTGCAGGTCGGTGGCCCGGTCTTTCAGCAGGTGCGTGCCACCGCCGTAGTAGGAAACGGCCGCGGCGAGCGGCAGCACGGCATTGGCCAGAAACGACACCCTGCCGCCCACGCAGAAGCCGATGCTGCCAATCTTATCGCCCAATATCAGGGCCTGCGATTGCAGCCAGGCGTGCGCGGCTGTCAAGTCGGCTGTCAGGTCTTCAGGGTTGAGGGCGTTGTAGTGGGGTAAGGCGCTGCCGAAGTCGGAATAGGGAACTTCCAGGCCCGGCGCGGCGGTGCGGTGGAATAGCTCGGGGGCGATAACAGCGTAGCCCGCCTGGGCCAGGCGGTCGGCCACGCTGCGAATGTGGTGGTTCACACCAAAGGCTTCCTGTAGTAAGATGATGCCCGGCACCGGGCCCGTGCTGCTGGGAAAAGCCGAGTAGGCGTGCATTTCGGTGCCGTCGGCTACTTGAATGATGACGTTGTTTTGGTCGCTCATAGGGGAGGTGAAGTGAATAGTTGGGTGCTTAACAGCTGAGTTGGGAATTGTTCGCTAGGCGGCCATACGGCTTCCGAGGTAGCCGCGTCGAACCGGAAGCGCTAGTAAACGGTTGTGGAACCCAATTTCCCCTTCCCGATAATGACCCCCTCCCCCAAACTTCGCCTCAACGTGCTCGACCAGTCTCCCATTCGTCCGGGAGCCACTGCCCGGCAAGCCCTGCTCGAAACCGTAGAGCTGGCCCAGCTGGCCGACCGCCTCGGCTATTCCCGCTTCTGGGTATCGGAGCACCACAACACCAACACCCTGGCCGGCTCGGCGCCCGAGGTGCTCATTGCCCACCTGGGCAGCCAAACCAAGCGCATCCGGCTGGGGTCGGGCGGCGTGATGCTGCCCCACTACAGCGCCTTGAAAGTGGCCGAAAACTTCCGCCTGCTCGAAAGCCTGTTTCCCGGCCGCATCGACCTGGGCATGGGCCGCGCTCCCGGTGGCGACCGCCTCACGGCCCACGCCCTCAACCCCAGCAATACTTTCAGCGAGCAGGACTTCGTGGAGCAGCTCATGGACCTGCAAGCTTACCTGCGCGACGACCGGGTGCCCGAAACCATTCACGAGCGGGTAATGGCCATTCCGCAAGCGGCCACCGTGCCCGAGCTGTGGCTGCTCAGCTCCAGCGGCCAAAGCGGGCTCTTTGCCGCGCACCTGGGCATGGCGTTTTCCTTCGCGCAGTTCATCAATGGCAACGGCGGCCCGCAGGCCGTGCGCACCTACCGCGAGCGGTTCCGCCCTTCGGCCGAGCTGGCGGCGCCGCTGGCCAACATGGCCGTGTTCGTGCTCTGCGCCGAAACCGAAGAAAAAGCCCACGACCTGCGCGCCGCCATGGACCTCATGCTGCTGCGCTTTGGCAAGGGCGAGCGCGGCAGCTTCCCCACCACCGAGGAAGTGCGCAGCTACCGCTTCACGGCCGAAGACCAGTTTCACCTCGCCCAAAACCGGGGCCGCGTGGTAAGCGGCACGCCCGAGCAGGTGCACCAGCAGCTCACGCAGCTGGCCGCCGACTACGGCGTGGACGAAGTGGCAGCTGTCACGATTACCGCCACATTCGAGGACCGGCTGCGCTCCTACGAGTTGCTGGCCAAAGTTTTTGAATTGGTAACACCCGAAGAAGAGCTTGTGAAACAAGTAGTTGAGCAAGTATAGCCGGAGGCCGCTGGCGCGAAGAAGCTAGAAGAATAGAATTGTTGTTTTTCTATTTGGAACGATTCTAAATAGACCCTACTTTTGTGAAAGTTTAGAACGATTCTAAACAAGGCCCGCTTTTCTCGCTGTTTGCAAAGCGCTACTTAACTTCCTTTATGACCACCTTTAGCCGTACTTCCTCGTTCGCACTGCTCGCCCTTACGCTTGGCTTGGCTTCCTGCAGCAAAGACGACACCGTGACCCCGTCTGCTCCCACGCTGCGTGCCAAAATGGACTACGCAACTCTCACGGGTACTACGCCTTACACCACTTCGTTTAAGGATGCGAACGGGGCTTCGACCGTAGACTTGGGTACGGCGGCGGTACGGCTCGACATGTTCACTGAGTTCAACAACTACATGGCCACGGTGGCTGTAGCTGCGCCTGCCACGCCGGCCATGCTGGACCTCACCAAGCTCCGCAACCTCTACGCTGGTACCAACGCGCCGTTTGCCTCAGCTGCCCTGAACACTGCCGCCGCAACGGGCGTGTCGCTGCGCGAAAAGACGGCTGCTTCTTTCTCGGAAGCCAACGCCAACGTGGTTCGCAGTTACATGGACCGTCAACTGACTGACTTAGAAATGGCTAGCCGGTCAGTAAATCAGACGGCTACTCCCGGCAATGCCGGCCGCCTGGGCCGCTACCTCGTCGATGCCAAAGGCTTCGAAGTGAACCAGGTTATTCAGAAAGCCCTGCTGGGTGCCCTGCTGCTCGACCAGATTAACAACGTGCTGCTAACGCCCGCTTCGCTGGCCGCCGAGAACACCAAAGCAGTGGCCGGCAAAACCTACACCGAGCGCGAGCACATCTGGGACATGGCCTACGGCTACATGACCTCCAATGCCACCATGGTAACCGACATCGCCATCATGCCCCGCGAGCGTTTCCTGGCTGGCTACCTCAACGAGAAGAATGGCCCGGCTTCGCCTGGTGTGTACATGGCTTTCCTGAAAGGCCGCGCCGCCATTGTGAACAACGACGACGCCACGCTCAAAGCGCAGGCCGATATCATTCGCACCGAGCTGGAAAAAACCATTGCTAAATCGGCCGTGTCGTACCTGGCCAGCTGGAAATCCAACGCCGCCCTCGACGCTAAAGCCCACGCGCTGGCCGAAGGCATCGGCTTTATCTACTCCCTGCGCTTCTGCACCAAAACGAACGTCGACACTGCCTGGGCCGACTCTGTGCTGAACGGCATCACTTCGGGCACCGACGGCGCCTGGAGCCTGACCAACCCCCAGGCCGATGCTGGCATCAACGCCATCAACACCAAGTTCGGGCTCTAAAATCAACGGAAAGAACCTTTCGGGGTTCTTTCCTATTTACACCTCGACTTGAGCGTTACCCCAGCAGTAGCTCGGTAGCGCTCAACTCAATTAATAAGGTTTCCTACTCTTCCCAGAAGTAAGCCCCTTTTATCATTCCAAAATGAAGAAGTCGATTCTGCTCTTTTCGTTGTCGGTAATTCTTGCCGCAGGCGGTATTACCAGTTGCAAGGACGTAATCGCTGACGCGGAAAACCCCACGGCGGGCGCCTCCGAGCTGGACCGCAAAGCGGTGCTCACGCAGTGGGCCGACACCCTGGTGATTCCCGGCTACCAGCGCTTCAGCAGCAAGCTCACGGCCATGAAAACCCAATCGACGGCTTTCACGGCGGCGCCCACTGTGGCGGGCCTGCAGTCGCTGCGCCAGTCCTGGCGCGAGGCCTACTTGGAGTGGCAGAAGGTGGAAGTGTTTGAATTTGGCCCCGCGGCCGATGTTTCGCTCGCCAACCGCTTCAACATTTATCCGGCTGATGCGGCCGGCATTCGTCGCAACATCAACTCGGGCACCTACAATTTTGAGTTGGCCACGGCCATTCCGCAGCAGGGCTTTCCGGCCCTCGACTTTCTGCTGAATGGCATCGCCGCCGACGACGCGGCCATCGTGCAGTCGTACGTGGCCACCGCCAACCAGCGCCGCTACCTCACCGACGTGGTAAACACCATGGACCAGCTCCTGACCACCGTGCGCGGCCAGTGGAACGGCCCGTACCGCGCCACCTTCGTCAACAGCACTGGCACCAACGCCGGCAGCTCGCTCTCGCTGCTGGTCAATTCCTACGTTCGCTACTACGAGCAGGCCCTGCGCTCGGGCAAGATTGGCATTCCCGCGGGCGTGATGTCGGGGGTAGCAGCGCCCGACAAGATAGAGGCCTATTACCACCGGGGCGCGCTGCCGCTGCAGCTGGCCCAAACGGCCCACGCCACGGTGCAAAACGCGTTTAATGGCCGTGCCGGGCAGCCTTCGCTCAAGTCGTATACCGATGCGCTGGGCGCCAAAGACAGCCGCACCGGCCAGTCGCTCACCAAGCTCATCAACGACCAGTTTAGCCTGTCGTCCCAGCAGCTGGTTTCCTTGGGCCCCGATTTGTTTTCCACGCTGCAAACCCGCAATGCCGCCGCTGTGCAGTCTTACAACGAGATGCAGAAGGCCGTGCGCATGCTGAAGGTTGACATGACGTCGGCCATGAGCGTGAGCGTAACCTACGTCGACAACGACGGCGACTAGTGCGCCCGAGCTACTTCCAAACCTATACCCCGGCAGCGCCGCTGGCTGTATTCCGCGTGGCCTTTGGCCTGCTGATACTGGCCAGCGTCGTTCGCTTTTGGGCCAAAGGCTGGATAGACGAGCTTTATCTGCAGCCCAGGTTCTTCTTTCCTTACTACGGGTTCGAATTCATCAAGCCGCTAGGCCCGTACACGTACGGGCTTTTTGCGGTTTGCGGCGTGTGTGCGCTGCTGGTGGCCCTGGGCTGGCACTACCGCCTGGCCGCCATGGGCCTGTTCCTCAGCTTCACCTACACCGAGCTAATGGACAAAAGCACCTACCTGAACCACTATTATTTTGTGAGTCTGGCGGCGCTGCTGCTCGTTTTCCTGCCAGCCGGCAACTACTTCTCCCTCGATGCCCAGCGCCAGCCCGCGCGCGAGCACACCCACGTGCCCCGCTGGACCGTGGACGCCCTGCGCCTGCTCGTGGGCATCGTGTATTTCTACGCCGGCCTGGCCAAGCTGAATTCTGACTGGCTGCTGGCGGCCCAGCCGCTGCGCATCTGGCTGCCGGCCAAAAACGACCTGCCGCTGGTGGGCTCCCTGTTCAACTACCCCATCACGGCGTTTGTGTTCAGCTGGTTTGGCGCCATTTATGACCTCACGGTGCCGTTTTTTCTGCTGAATCGCCTCACCCGACCCTTTGCCTACGCGGCGGTGGTGGTGTTCCATGTGCTCACGGCCATCCTGTTTCCCATCGGCATGTTTCCGTATGTGATGATAGTGGCGGCGCTCATATTCTTCCCGCCCGAATGGCACGAGCGGCTGCTGGAGCGGGTGCGGGCAGTGTTCAAGCGGCCTTCAGCAGCTCAGCAGCCCGCTACGCCGCTGGTGTACCGGCCGCGGGTGCAGCTGGCCCTGGTCACGGGGCTGGCGCTGTTCTTTGTGGTGCAGCTGCTGGTACCGTTCCGCTACGCGCTATACCCCCGCGAGCTGTTCTGGACCGAGGAAGGCTACCGATTTTCCTGGCGCGTGATGCTGATGGAAAAAATGGGCCAGGTGGAATTTAAAGTGGTCGACTCCGCTACCGGCCGCACCCGGCGCGTCAACAATTCCGACCACCTCAGTGTGCTGCAGGAAAAGATGATGGCCACCCAGGCCGACATGATACTGCAATTTGCCCACTACCTGCGCGACTACTACGCCGCCCAGGGCGTGCACCAACCCCAGATTTACGCCGATACCTACGTGAGCCTAAATGGTCGCATGGGCAGAGCCTACATTGACCCCACCGTGGACCTGGCCCGCCAAGCCGAAAGCTTTGCGCCCAAGCCGTGGATTTTACCTTTTGATGATGAGATTTCAGGTTTATAGAATGCTGCTTTTCGCGGCCCTGCTACTTAGTGTGGCAGAGGTTCGGGCGCAGGAAACACTGCGTGGCCGCGTGCTGGCCGCCGGCACGGGCCAGCCCGTGGTGGGTGCCGAAGTGTACGTGAGCAGCGCCGCCCGCGCCGTGCTCACCGACAGCACCGGCCGGTTTGTGTTTGGGGGCTTGGCTTCCGGATTGCAGCAGGTGCAGGTGTCGGCCCTGGGCTACCAGCCTTACAAAATTGCCGTGAGTCTGCCCGCCGACGGCTTCCTTTTCGAGCTCACCAGCCGCGACCGCACCCTGGGCGAAGTAGTGGTGGCCGCACCCCAAACCACCTTCGGCCAAACGCGACTGCGCGAGGTGGAAGGCACGGCCATTTTCGCCGCTAAAAAGTCGGAGGTCATCGTGCCCGAAAACCTGGTGGCCAACCTTGCCACCAACAATGCCCGCCAGGTATACGCCCGCGTGCCGGGCCTCAACATTTGGGAAAACGACGGCGGCGGCCTGCAGCTGAGCATCGGCGGCCGGGGCCTCGACCCCAACCGCACCAGCAACTTCAACGTCCGGCAGAACGGCTACGACATTTCCGCCGATGCCCTGGGCTACCCTGAAAGCTACTATACGCCGCCTACCGAGGCTGTGAAGCGCATTCAATTGGTGCGGGGCGCGGCGTCGCTGCAATACGGCACCCAGTTTGGCGGCCTGCTCAACTTCGAGATGCGCGGCCCCGACCCCGACCGCAAAGCGGCCATAACCTCGCGCCAAACGGTGGGCTCCTTTGGTTTCTTCAACTCTTTCAACAGTGTAGGCGGCACGGTGGGCAAGCTCAGCTACTACACTTTCGTGCAATACAAGCGTGGCAACGGCTGGCGGCCCAACTCCAATTTCGAGAGCAAAACTGCCTATGCCGACGTGCGCTACCAGGCCACCGAAAACGTGAAAGTGGGCCTGCAGGTGACCCACATGGACTACCTGGCCCAGCAGCCCGGTGGCCTCAGCGACGCCCAGTTTTTACGGAACCCCCGGCAGTCGAACCGCGAGCGCAACTGGTTCGATGTCAATTGGAATCTGTTCAATGCCAACGCCGACTGGAAACTAAACGCCCGCTCCAATATCAACCTCATTGCCTTTGGCTTGGTGGCGTCGCGCAAGTCGCTGGGCTTCCGGCCCAACGATGTAACCCGCCCCGATGATGAAGCCAACAGCCGTGACCTCATCAGCGGCGATTTTCGCAACTACGGCCTCGAAGCCCGCTACCTCAACCGCTATCAGGTTGCGGGCAAAGACGCCGTTGTGCTTTTGGGCACGCGCTATTACCGGGGCACCACCCACAGCACCCAGGGGTTCGGCCCCACGGGCCGCGGGGCCGATTTCCGGTTCGTGTCGCCCGAAAATGAGGTTTCTGGAGCCCTCGGCAGTTCGGACTACCGTTTTCCTAACCACAACGTCGCCTTCTTCGTCGAGAACATTCTGTACCTGACCGATAAACTATCGGTCACGCCAGGCTTTCGCTACGAGTACATCCGCACCCAAGCCAACGGAGTGCTCAATATCATTGACCGGGACCGGGCCGGCAACATCATTCAAATCAGACAGCAGAACGAGGCGCGCACAAGCGGCCGGGGCTTGTTGCTGGGCGGCATTGGTGTGAGCTATAAGCCGAAAGAGCAAGTGGAAATCTACTCCAACATCTCGCAGAATTACCGTTCCATTACGTTCAGCGACATGCAGATTGTCAATCCCTCGGCCGTTATTGACCCCAACCTGCAAGACGAGCGTGGCTACTCTTTCGATGTGGGCGTGCGCGGCGAGAAAGCAGGTTTTCTCACGTACGACGTGAGCGTGTTTGCGCTTAACTACAACAATCGCATTGGCGAAATCACGGAGTTCGACGCTTTGGACCGCATTTTCCGCCGCCGCACTAACATTGGCCGTGCCTTCATTGTCGGGGTCGAATCTTACGGGGAAGTAGAGTTCCTGAACCAGGAATCTACCGAGGCGGGCCGCTGGCAATTATCCGCTTTTGGCAACGTAGCCCTGATTCGAGGGCGTTATCTTAAGAGTCAACTCACGGGTGTAGAGGGTAGCAGGGTCGAATTTGTGCCTGATGTGAACCTCAAGCTGGGCACTCGGGCAGGCTACGGTCCTTTCAAAGCTTCCCTACAGTACTTGTACTTATCGCGGCAGTTTTCCGATGCCACGAACGTTGGCAAAAAACAAGGCGCCATATCAACGCCCGTAGTCGGTCCCATTCCGGCCTACCAAATTCTCGACGCTTCCGTGTCGTGGGAGCACCGCTGGCTCAAGCTGGAAGGCAGCGTGAACAACCTGGCCGATGCGCGCTATTTCACGCGTCGCGCTACTGGTTATCCGGGGCCTGGCATCCTGCCTTCGGATGGGCGCAGCTACTTCCTCACGGTAGGAGTGAAGCTCTGACGCGACTGGTTCCGTTGGCTCAGCTCAATCTGCTTGGTAGAAGTGTTGAGCCTAGCCAAAATGGGCTATTAGATTTTGGAAAAAAGCCCAGCTGAGATGCTGGGCTTTTTCTTTCAGTTTTGTATGAAACCCAATTGAGCATGCTGTGAAAACAGAGAGTAGTGCAGCTTTATAAAGACAAAGTTTTTATTTGGAATCATTCTAAATAACATCCACCTTTGTAATACAATTAAAATAGTTCATAAGAAGTCCGTGAGGATTTGCGCAGTTATTCCTGCTACCACCTTCGAAGCCGGCAGCCGCCTGCGTCACAACCCAGCGCACCCCGCTGGCCTGAGCTCGCTCTATAACTTCAGCTATGCATTCAGCAAAACCAACCTCCAACAAGGCCTGAGTGCTAGCATAACCGGCTACTGTGTGGGCTACAAGCTGTAATTAGCTGTTTGCGTGAGCGAAAAGGCCGTCAGAACGGCGTGAAGAAGCATCGTTGCTTCTCCTTCTTGAACGATGGTCAGAACAGAACCCAAACGGCGCGCCCAACCAGACGCAAGATGTTCTGACGGCCCAACACCTGCCCCAAACCAACAAATCGCGAAATCCCATGAGCCCGATTAAATCCGTGATACGGGACCTCCACCTCTACCTCGGCCTAGTTTCAGGATTAGTCATCGTTTTCGTCTGCCTCACCGGCTGCATCCTGGCTTTTGAGAAGGAGATAGAACAGACCTGGTATTCGGAGCGGTACTTCGTGGCGCCCGCCCCCACGGCGCCCCTGCCACTGGCGCGCTTGGCCGATGCCGTGCGCGCCCAAAAGCCCAAGGCCAAAATCGCCAGCTTCAAAGTCTACGCCGACCCCACCCGCACTGTGGAAATAAGCCTAGCCGGTGGGCCAAACGGACCAGAAAAGGGCTCCATCCCAACCGAAGCCAAGCAGGAAGGCCGGGGTGCCGAGCGCCCAGCCGAAAAGCCCGCCGGCAAAGCAGAAGGCCCGGGCAGGGGTAAAGGCGATGGGGGAGGCCCGCGCCTCTACGTGAACCCCTACACGGCAGCTATCGTGGGCGAAATCAACCCCCGCGACACCTTCTTCCATACCGTGGAGCAACTGCACCGCGGCCTGGTAGCTGGCAAAATCGGCAAGCTGGTTATGGGCATTAGCTCCTCGATATTTCTGTTTATTCTGGGTACGGGCCTAGTGCTGTGGTGGCCGGCCGCCCGCAAGTCGCTTACGCAGCGGCTGCAAGTGAAGTGGGGCAGCAGCTGGAAGCGCCTCAACCACGACTTTCACGTAGTGCTGGGTTTCTACGCTTCACTGTTTCTATTTGTATTGGCCATCACCGGCGTGGGCATGTCATTCGACTGGGTGAGCCAGGGCATCAACCAACTCACCAACTCCCCCCTAAAGCGACCCGAGCCACCGGTCTCGGCTGCCCCTGCGGTAGCCGGTGCTGCTCCCTTTGCCCCCGATGCGGTTTTGGCCTTGGCTCGTCAGCAGGCCCCCGGTGCTATTTCTTACTCAGTGCAACTGCCCAAGGAGGCCGATGGCAGCATCAAAGTAGCCATTTTGCCCGCCGGCGCCATTGCTGAAAACGCAACCAACGAAGTGTTTCTCGACCAATATTCTGGTCAGGTAATCAGCGGGCAAACGTATGAGCAGCGGCCGGTGGGACACCGCATTCGTGGGTTGTTCAAGCCCGTACACACAGGGGCTATATTCGGCTGGCCCACCAAAACGCTGGCCTTGATAATAAGCCTGCTCGGTGCCACTTTCCCGGTCACGGGCACCATCATGTGGCTGAGCCGGCGTCGCAAAAACCGCAAGAAGATGCGCCAACTGCAGACGGTGTAACTGTAGAGGTAAGGCACTTCAATCATAAAACGCCTGTCATGCTGAGCTTGCGAAGCATCGTATCACGTCAGAACTAATCGTGCGGCGGAGAGCAGATGCTTCGCAAGCTCAGCATGACAGGCGTTTTGTTAGACGTCCGTAAATTCAGACTAAGCGAAAGTGTCCCACCCAATTTTGCAGATAAACGCGCTCACCACCGTCAGAAACAGCACCCGCACGAAGCCCGTGCCGTGCCGCTGCGCCATGCGGGCACCCAGCGTAGAGCCCAATATATTGCAGGCCGCCATGGGCAACGCCACCTTATAAAGCACCTGCCCCGTGCTGGCGAAATAGAACAAGCTGGCTAGGTTAGTCGCCACGTTCACCAGCTTAGCTGAGGCCGAGGAGGCAATAAAGTCGTAGCCAAATAGCCCCACGAACGCAAACAGCAGCAAGCTGCCCGTGCCCGGCCCAAAAAAACCGTCGTAGAACCCAATAGCTGCGCCCAGCACCACGCCGGTTATCACCTCGCGGCTGCCCTTGAGCCGGGGCGCGTGCAAGCTGCCAAAATCCTTGCGCCAAAAGGTGTAAATGGCCATCACCACCAGCAGCCCCAGCACCAGTGGTCGCACAGCTTCTTTGTGCAGCATGCTCACGGCCCGCGAGCCCAGCAGCGCAAATACCCCCGCCACCAGCGCCGTAATGGCCACCGTGCGCCAGCGCACCTCCAGCTTTTCGGGCCCGCTTAGGTAGCGGCGCAGTGCAGCCAGCGTGCCCGCCAGGCTCGATACTTTGCCCGTGCCAAACACCGTGGGCACCGGCACGCCCGGTAGCAAAATGAGCATAGCCGGCAGCTGAATCAGGCCGCCCCCGCCGACAATCGAATCAATAAAACCTGCCAGAAAAGCGAACAGGCACAATAAAAGCAGGGCAAGCGTCATGAATCACGAAAAGCCAGCGGGTGGGCTGCAAAAGCTCAAAAGTAAGCCCGCTGCTGGCATGTATTATACCCTGTTCAAGAAGTTGGTCATGCTGAGCTTGCCGAAGTATCTCGCCCGCGGGGAACCTGACCCTTGTCAGGCACGGTCCCTCTCCGCGGGAGAGGGGGCACCGGTTTTGCCCTTGCGTTAGGCTCCCCTCTCCGCGGGAGAGGGGTCGGGGGTGAGGTTCAACGAAGCGAGCGAGATGCTTCGACAAGCTCAGCATGACTGTTCTTGTCTCAACCTAGCTGGATAGGCTCAAAGTGATTATTGCTGAGAAACCTGCAGGCCCCAGTCGCGGCCTTTGTCTACAGCCGGTACGCCTTTCACCATCCAGGCTGGTGCTGGCGCTCCCTTCAGGTAGTGGTCGAAAAACTGCAGCTCGCGCACTGAAATGTCTTTGCGGTTTTCGCGCTTCACCAGGTTATGGGCCTCGCCGTTGTACTGTAGCAGCCACACGGGCTTGTTCAGGCGCCGCAGGTCGGTAAACATCTCGATGCCTTGGTACCACGGCACGGCGCCGTCGGCATCGTTCGACATGATGACCACCGGCGTTTGCACCTTGGGTAGGTGAAACAGCGGCGAGTTGCGGATATACAAGTCCTGCTTTTCCCACAAGGTGCCGCCGATGCGGCTTTGCGTGTGCTCGTACTGGAACTGCCGGCTCATGCCCGACTCCCAGCGGATGCCCCCGTAGGCCGATGTCATGTTCACAACCGGGGCACCGGCCCAGGCAGCTGCGTAGCGGTTGGTTTGGGTGATGAGGTAGGCCACCTGGTAGCCGCCCCAGCTCTGGCCCTGCAGGCCGAGGCGCGTGGCGTCGACCCAGCTATTTTTGGTCAGCGCTTCCACGCCCGAGTCAATAAACTCCATCGCCGAAGGGCCCGGCTCGCCAATGGTGTAGCTGATGTCGGGCGTGAACACGAGGTAGCCGTTGCTGGCAAACATGGTAATGTCCAGCCGCGACGGGGTAGGAGCGGGGGCCTGGTATTTGTACAGTCCTTCCGACAGTTTCTCATAGAAATACGCCACCATCGGGTACTTCTTGGCGGGGTCAAAGTTCTCGGGCTTGTACAGGATGCCGGTGGCCTTAAACCCTTTGGGCGTGGTCCAGTGTACCAGCTCAGCCGTAAACCAGTTGTAGTCCTTTTGCTGCGGGTTGATGCTGCTGAGCTGGGTTTCCTTTTTCAGGTCGCGGCTCACGTACACGTCGGCCGGCTGGCTTACGCTGGTTTTGGTATACAGGAAAGTGTCGGCATTGCGGGCTTTGGTAAGCGTCGAGTACCCCTGCGGGGCCAGCACCACGCGCTCGGGTGCTTTGGTGCTGGCGAGGCTTTTCCGGTAGTAGCCCCACTGCTTGCTGTCGTCCTCCTGCACCTGCAGCCACAGGTCGTCTTTAGGGTCGATAAACTTCTGTTTGTCCTCCGGCAGGCGGTAGCGGAAGCGCATTTTGTTTTTCCGCCCCAAGCCATTGGTGAAGTTTGTAGCAGCGCCGGTGCTGGGGTCAATTTTCCAGATGTCGTAGCGGTCAAAGAGCAGCACTGCGGCGTCGTCCTTGCTCCAGGCGGCAACGCCGTAGGGGTCCGGCTCGGTGGGCGAGTCGTTTTCTTCGTCGGTAAAGGAAACGCCTGTTTTGGCCGTCAGGTTGGTGGTCTTGCGCGTGGCGGCCGAGAAGGAAAACCAGTTCTTAGCGTCAAAGTCGTACCAAATGGCATACTTGCCCTGGGGCGACAGCTCGAACCGGCTTTTGTTGGCCCGCGGGTTTACGGCAATGCGCGCCCCGGTCTTGGTCGAAACCAGGTAGGCCTGCTTGCGGGTGGCGCCTTCCCACTGCAGCGAAATGCGCTTGGCCGTGTCGGTCACCGCCAGCACGTACTCGGCGTTCTTAACCTCGGCCAGGTACGAATCGCGCAGGTACTCGTCTTCGAGCTGAACAAACTTGTTCCCCTGCTTGGGGTAGATAACTGCCAGGTAGTTGCGCTGCAGGTCCTTCTTTAGGTTCTTCAGCTGCATAGGCTGCAGGTAGTCGTCCTTGTAGTTCCAGATGTCCAGCTTTGCGTGCTCAAACTCGACCAGCGTGGTATCCTGCGGGATGGGGTTGGGAGCAGTGCCGAAGAACAGCTTCTCGCCGTTTTCACTAAACATTACTTTGCCAAAGCCGCTCGGCGCCCAGCCCGTTTTCAGCGCCTTGCCGCCGGGCTGCACAATAGCCGCAGCGCTATCGCCGCTGAAGTTGAAGTAGTAGAGCGTGAAAGGCTTCTCCAGGGCCTTCTCCGGATGCTTCTCAGCTGTGAAGGCCAGCTGCTTGCCGGCATCGTCGAAAGCCAGGTTCTTGTACACGCCCTTACCAATGCTCACCCGCTTCGATTTCCCCGAAACCACATCTTGCACAAAAAGCCCGGATTGCACGTCTTTGCTGCCCTTCGGCGCCGAAACCGCAAAAGCCACCTTGTTGCCCGGCTTGCTTATCTGATAATCGGTTACCGCCTCAAACTGGCTGACCTTGCCCGTGGGCAGGTTCACGACTGTGAGGGTCGCACCTTCCTTCTTGGTTTCCAGCAGCTGGTCGGTGATTTTCTTGAGCGTGTCGGCCGGCGCCTTTTTGGCCGCTTCCTTCACCGGCGCTTTCACTTCCAGAAAAGCCAGAACAGAGGCTTCTTCTGCCAATTTGTATGATTTGACGTCGGCGTACTTGGTCAGCTTGCCGGTCTCAAACGAATAAATGCCCAGCGAATCCTTGGGCATCTGTTCGGGCTTTTTCTTCTTGATTTTTGCCTGCCGAACGTCCTGGTACAACGGCTTAATCCGGAATACCACAAACTTAGAGTCCGCCGAAAACAAGGCCGAGTCGCCGCGGCTGATGGTTCTCAGCGTCTTATTCTCCGGCGTTTTGAGGTACAGCGTGCCATCGCCCTGCTGGGGCTGCACCTGAAACAGCACGTACTTGCCGTTGTTGCTAATCTTCTGATTGGTAACACTCTGCCACTGGTCGTACACCGTGTGGTCGAGGGGCTTTTTGGGGGCTTGTTGTGCCAGCAAGGGCGATGCGCCCGCCAGGCCAGCCAAAATCAATAGAAGCTTTTGCATACAGTAATGCAGTGTGAGAAAGTGGGAGAAAAAAACTCCCCTCCTTTTTTAAGGAGGGGACATTTTCGCGCAGCGAAAATTGGGGTGGTTGCGCTCGTTGAACGATGGCCGGACGACTCGCAGTAGTATCGTTCGGGTGTCGTTGGCTACGCCGACCTTCGGTGCAACGAGTGCCACCACCCCCGTCCGAGCCTACGGCTCGAACATCCCCTCCTTAAAAAAGGAGGGGAGTTGGTCGTTCTAACGGCCCCATTGCCCTAGAAGGGCGGGTCTTCGTGCTTGTTCATATTCCCTTTTGGGAACGGCACCGGTGATTCGTTAATTTTCGAGCCCAAACGAATGGTGTTTGGAGTGAAGCTGCTCGGCTCCGAATCGAAGTTGCTGGCGGGCAGGCCCATGGGCTGATACCCGCTGGTGTCGAAGCCGCCCACCCCGTCGAGGTCAGCGAACTTGGTGTACTTGCCAATAAACTTCAGCTGCACAGTTTCCAGCGAGCCGTTTCGGTGCTTGGCAATGATGACTTCGCCCACGCCCTGGGTTGAGTTGCCTTCGGCGTCCTGGTCGAGGCCGTAGTACTCGGGGCGATAGAGGAAGATTACCATGTCGGCATCCTGCTCGATAGAGCCCGATTCGCGAAGGTCACTTAGCTGCGGCTTCTTGTCGCCGCCGCGGGTTTCCACCGAGCGCGAGAGCTGCGACAGCGCCAGCACGGGCACGTTTAGCTCTTTGGCAATGCCCTTGAGCGCCCGCGAGATGCTGGCAATTTCCTGTTCACGGTTGCCGCCGCGGCCGTCGGTGTTGCCACTCATTAGCTGCAGGTAGTCGACGATAATCATCTGCACGTCCTTCTGCGAGCGCAGGCGGCGGCACTTGGTGCGCAGCTCCCGGATGCTCAGGCCCGGCGTGTCATCGATGTAGATGGGCGCGGCCGAAAGGGCCGTGATTTTGTGGTTGAGCTGCTGCCACTCGTGGTCGGCGAGGCTGCCCTTCTTGATTTTCTCCGAGTCCAGCTCCGCCTCGGCCGAAATCAGACGATTGACGAGCTGCAGCGACGACATTTCCAGCGAGAAGATGGCCACGGCTTTCTTAAAGTCTACCGCCGCGTTGCGCATAGCCGAGACTACGAAAGCCGTTTTGCCCATGCCGGGCCGAGCTGCAATAATCACAAGGTCAGAAGGTTGCCAACCACTCGTAACGCGGTCCAGGGCCGTGAAGCCGGTGGGCACGCCCGTCAGACCATCGGCTTGGTTTTTCTTCTCTTCCAGCTCCTTGATGGCCTTGCCCATCAGGCTGCGCATGTCGTCGAAGTTCTTGCGAATGTTCGATTCCGATACCTCGAACAGCGCCGATTCGGTGTCATCAAGGAGCTTAAAAACGTCGGTGGTGTCCTCGAAGGCATCCTTCTGAATCTCACTCGAAATGCGAATCAGCTCGCGCTTGATGGCGGTTTCGGTGATGATGCGGGCGTGGTATTCCACGTTGGCCGCCGAGTTCACTTTCAGCGTGAGGTTGGCCACGTAGAAGGGGCCGCCGCAGGCTTCGAGCTCGCCCATTTCGCGCAGCTCATGCACCACGGTGAGCTGGTCGATGGGCTCGGACTTGTCGAACAACCGGATAACGGCGCGGTAAATCCGCTGGTGCGCGTCCTTGTAAAAGCTCTCGGGCTTGAGTAGGTCAATAACCGATGTAAGGGCGTCCTTTTCCAGCATCAGAGCACCGAGCACGGCCATTTCGAGCTCGGGGGCCTGGGGGGGCAGCTTGCCAGCGGCGCCCGAGTTGAAGGGGACCATCCCCGAGGCACCGCGGGGCGCCAAAGCCGCTTTGGCTCGGGCTGCGGATTGCTTCAGGCGGTCGTCCATCCGGTCTTGCATAGAATCGTGGGGTATTAGGGCAGCAGGGAATCAGTATGTAGCTTTTTTCTATTAAAACCGAGCTGCACACTATCTACACAAAGCTAACCCCGGAGGCGGGGAAAAAGATAGATGGGAAATCGATTCTTTTGGTTATGGAAGAGCTGCGGCAGCCGACGGTTTGTACTTTCGCGGTCCTTTCCTTTCGTTGTCGGTTGGTGTTTGTCAGTTGTCGGTTGCTGCATCAATAATCAACTGGAAACTGACGACCAACAATCCCAACTGACCTCCTCCCAAGCTTTGGAACCAGAAACGCACAACGAGCCCTCCGAAAAGATTCATTTGATTGCCGTAGGCGGCAGCATCATGCACAATCTGGCGCTGGCCCTGCACCGGCGCGGCGCCCAGGTCACGGGCTCCGACGACGAAATATTTGAGCCCGCCAAAGGCCGTCTTGCCGCGGCCGGCCTGCTGCCCGACCAGGAAGGCTGGGACGCCGCCAGCATCACGCCCGACCTCGACGCCGTGATTGTGGGCATGCACGCTCGCCCCGACAACCCCGAATTGCTCCGGGCCCAGGAGTTGGGCCTGAAAATCTATTCCTTCCCCGAGTACATCTATGAAGCCAGCCGCGACAAGCAGCGCATCGTAATCGGCGGCTCGCATGGCAAAACCAGCATCACGGCCTGCATCCTGCACGTGCTGCGCTACCACGGCCGCAAGTTTGACTTCGCGGTGGGCGCCCAGCTGGCCGGGTTCGACCTCATGGTGCAACTCACCGACGACGCCCCCATCATCATCATCGAGGGCGACGAATACCTGTCGTCGCCGGTCGACCGCCGGCCCAAGTTCCACCTCTACCAGCACCACATCGGCGTGATTTCCGGCATCAGCTGGGACCACATCAACGTGTTTCCGACCGAAGAAAATTACCGCGAGCAGTTCCGCATTTTCGCTGACATGACGCCCAAAGCCGGCGTGCTCATCTACGACAAAGACGACGAGCAAACCCAGCTCATCGCCGTGCCCACCAACCCCGATGTGACCTACATCGGCTACGGGCCGCACGAGAACGTGATTCGCGACGGCCGCACCTTCCTGCTTAATAAGAAGGACGAGGAAGTGGCCATTCAGGTATTTGGCGAGCACAACCTGCGCAACATCTCGGCGGCGAAGGAAGTCTGCAAGCAGCTCGGCATCAAAGGCAAAGACTTTTTCAAAGCAATTGCTTCGTTCCCCGGTGCCGCCCGGCGTTTGGAGCTAGTGAAGGAGGGCAGCACGTCGGTGGTCTACAAGGACTTTGCCCACGCGCCCAGCAAGCTCAAAGCTACGGCCACGGCCCTGAAAAAGCAGTTTCCGCAACGGCGCCTGGTGGCCTGCCTGGAGCTGCACACCTTCAGCAGCCTCAACCCGGCGTTTCTGCCGCAGTACGCGCACTGCTTCGATGCGCCCGATGTGGCCGTGGTGTACTTTAACCCCCACGTGCTGGAGCACAAGCGTCTGCCGCCGCTGCCCGCGGCCACCGTGGCCGAGGCTTTCCAGCGCCCCGACATCAAGGTGATTACCGATAGCGCCGAGCTGGCGGCCTTCCTGCGCGAGCAGGAGTGGGCCAACGCTAACCTGCTGCTAATGTCGTCGGGCACGTTCGATGGCATGAACCTAACCACCCTGGCCACCGAAATCACTGGCTGATGCCCAAGCCCACGCTGCTCTTGCTACACGGGGCCTTGGGTAGCCCCAGCACCCTGCAGCCACTGGCGGAGCGGCTGCAATCGGACTTTACCATCAAAACCTTTGCCTTCGCCGGGCACGGTGGGGGAGAGGTACGCCCCGACACCTTTACGCTGCCGCATTTCGGCGCTGAGGTGCTGGGTTTCCTGAAGGAGCATGAAACAGCACCAGTCCACGTATTCGGCTACAGCATGGGCGGCTACGCGGCACTACTAGCCGCCAGCCAGGAGCCGGCGCGGTTTGCTAGCATCACCACGCTGGGCACCAAACTCGATTGGTCGGTTGAATCTGCAGCGGCCGAAACTCGGTTCCTTGACCCGGACAAGATGCTGGCGAAGGTGCCGGCCTTTGCCGAACAACTACGGCAGCGCCACACGCCCGCCGACTGGGTTAACGTGGTGCGGGCTACGTCTGCCCTCATGCAGGCTGCGGGTGCTAATCCGCCGCTTACGGCTACTGCGCTCGCTGGCATTCCGGTTCCTGTGCAAGTGCTAGTTGGCGATGCCGACCACACGGCAGGCAACGAAGTGGGAGTGGTAATGGCGGCTCAGCTGCCGAAGGGCTGCTACGAGGTGCTGGCCGCTACGCCGCACCCACTGGAGCGAGTAGAATTGGATATGCTGAGTTTAAAAATTCGTGAGTTTGCGCTAAGAACGCATTGAGGCCTCACCTCTTCTGTCATACTGAGCTTGCGAAGCATCTTATTGCTGCCGAACGACTTATTTAGCCGTGATAAGATGCTTCGCAAGCTCAGCATGACAGGTGACAAATAAAAGCGCTAACTAAAAAGCCCGCTATTCAGCGGGCTTTTTTGGTGCTTTGGGTGCGGGTTTGCGCGGCCGATTAGTATCGGTGGTAATCAGCAGCGCCAGGGCGGTGAGGGCGGCGCGCAGCAGCCATTTGCCGGAGGTGCTCATCGTTTGGTGAAGAGGGTATTGGCCGGAACAACTTTTAGGTCGCAGTGGCTGCCAGGAGAATTCTCGGAGCAGCTGGTGCTCACAATGCGGCTGTTTTCAAAGTTGAAAAAGCAGGAGGTGCAGCCGGCGCTGGTGATGATGTAGCTCTCGGCCGAGGGACGGAGGTAGTAGGTGTTGTCGCCGCCACTAACGAGGGGCAGGGCCATGGCGCGGAAGCTGCCGCTGCGCAACCCCATGCCAATGAGGTAGTATTTAACCGGTTCGCCGGTCCGTGCCGGGGCTTTGCGCACCTGAATTTTATCGACCACGGTGCCGTCGCCAAACTCCCGGATAAAGGCCGTGGCCAATTCGCTGCGCGAAGTGGTGTACTCCGCCGTGCTGTCGGTGAACCGCACGATTTGCCGGCTTTCGGGTTTGGCAATTACTTCGCCTTCAATGGGATTGGGGCTGCCAAACTCGTTGGTAGTACGCCGGGCGGTATCGCAGGAGATGACCAGGAACACCAGCAAGCTGAGCAGGCCTAATCCAATCAGGCGGGGAATGAAATTCATGAGCAACAGCGACTAGCTAACGGGTGGGGCTGATATTGGGTAGAAGGAAAGAAGGCTGGCTGCCGGGCGCTAACCACTAACCATTATAAATGCTAGCGCGGCTTGTAGTACTTACGAGCCTCGGGCAACTCGCGTTGGATGTTGGCAATGCGAGTGCCGCTGGAGGGGTGAGTGGACAGGAACTCGGGCGGAGAGGCTCCGCCTTTGGCTTCCATGCGCTGCCAGAACGGAATAGCGCTTTCGGGATTGTATCCGGCCATGGCCATAAATATCAGGCCGAGGTGGTCGGCCTCGGTTTCCTGATTGCGGCCGTACCGAAGCAAGCCCAGCTGCGAGCCCACGCCAAACGCCTGAAGGGCCAGTTGCTGCGTGCCCGGGGCGTTGGTGGAGAGGGCCGTGGACAGGGCCTGGCCCCCAAACTGCTGCACCAGTCCCTGGCTCATACGCTCGGAGCCGTGCTTGGCCACGGCGTGGGCCACTTCGTGGGCCATTACCACGGCCAGGCCGTTTTCGTCCTGTGTGATGGGCAGAATGCCGGTGTACACGGCCACTTTGCCGCCGGGCATGCACCAGGCGTTCTGCTGCTTGTCGTCCTGAATGAGGTTGAACTCCCACTGGTAGCCGGCCAGCTGGTCGGCGGCGTTTTGCTGCCGGAAGTAGCTATCAACGGCGGTTCGGATGCGTTGGCCCACGTTGCGAACCATGGCAACTTGCGAGGAATTAGTCGATAGAGGGCCCTTGGCGATGATTTCGCGGTACTGCGTGGTGGCCATGGCGTTAATTTCGCTATCGCTGACAAGGCTGAGCTGGCGGCGGCCCGTGATGGGCACCGTAGAGCAAGCGGACAGCAACGCGACGCCGGCCCAAAGGGTGAGTTTCTTAAACATGGCAATGGTAATAAAAGGGTGATGGAGCTACGAGTAGCCGCCCGTGCCAATAGCACGTTTTGAGCCAAACCCAGCTCCTCAGTCCTTAACTATACGGCAGCCGACTCGGTAAATGTTCGCTGGCAGCGGGGCTGGGAGTGGAAAAACCAGTGCTGCGGTTGCCGTAAGCCATGGTCGGGGCGTAGTTTTGACATCCCGCTCTCCTGCCAGGATTCCCTTTATGAAAATTATCTGCATCGGCCGCAACTATGCCGACCACATTGCCGAGCTGCACAACGAAGTGCCCGCTGCGCCCGTCATTTTCCTCAAGCCCGAAACGGCGCTGCTGCAGCGCGGCCAGCCCTTTTTCATCCCCGAGTTTTCGCAGGACATTCACCACGAGCTGGAGTTGGTGCTGCGCGTGTGCAAAAACGGTCGGCACATCGACGAGCAGTTTGCGCACAGCTACTTCGACGGCGTGGGCCTGGGCATCGACTTCACCGCCCGCGACCTGCAAAGTGAGCTGAAAAAAAAGGGCCTGCCTTGGGAGCTCGCCAAAGCCTTCGACAGCTCGGCGCCCGTTTCCCCAACCTTCAAGCCCGTGGCCGAAATCGCAGATTTGGGCAATATCAACTTCCATCTGGAAGTGAACGGCGAAACCCGTCAGACGGGAAATTCCAGCCTGATGCTGCACCCGTTCGCAAAAATCATCAGCTTTGTATCGAAATACATTTCCCTGAAAATGGGCGATTTGATATTCACCGGGACCCCGGCCGGCGTAGGCCCCGTGAAAATGGGCGACCAACTGCAGGGGTTTCTGGAAGGGGAGAAAATGATTGAGTTGAACGTTCGATAAGTAAATACGGAAAGGGCAGCCTTGCTGAGTAGTCCGTTCTGCTGCCCACGAAACCGAAGGCCGGCAGAGCCAGGCATATTATCTGGCTACAACGGTTCGTTCAGGCGTGGAAAGTGTTCCGCTTGGCAAGAACAAACCGGTGCCGCAGGGCAGTGCCCAGGGCGCGGGCAGCCGAGAAAATTGAAGATTGATTTTGTGAGAATGGTAAAGTTGAAAGTGAGCTTTGTTAAAAAGGTAGCCTTGGGGCTGGGGGTGGTAGCGGCGTCGGTGGTGGCCTGGCCTGGGTCAGTAGACGGGCAGGATGTTGATTCGGTGCGCCCGGGCCGCACCATCAGCGAGGTGCTATCTACGGGCAAGCTCGTGGTGCCCAATGGGTATTTTCTGTTTCCCATTGCGCCGGGCAAGCCTGGCTTGCTGGCCGGCAGCATGGGCGAGCTGCGCCCCAACCACTTCCACGGCGGGCTCGACATCAAGACCGGGGGCGGCGTGAACCAGCCCGTGTACGCCTCGGCCGACGGCTACATTTCGCGCCTCAAGCAGTCGTCGTTTGGCTACGGCAACGTGCTCTACATCACGCACCCCAACGGCCTGACCACCGTGTACGGCCACCTCAACGACTTCCGTGGCCCCGTGGCGGCCGAGCTGCTGCGCCGCCAATACGAGAAGCAGAGCTACGAGCTGGAAGCCTTTTTCGAGAAAGACCAGTTTCCGGTGAAGCGCGGCGAGGTGGTGGCGCTTTCGGGCAATACCGGCGGCTCGGCGGGCCCGCACCTGCACTGGGAAGTGCGCGACAGCCAGGACCGGCAGTACAACCCGCTGCAGTGGGGCGGCTTCCCCGAAATTCAGGACCACGTGGCGCCCACGCTGCAAGCGCTGGCGCTGGAGCCCCTCGGCATTGAGGCGCGGGTAAAAAACGTGTTTGCCAAAGCCGTGCTGGTGCCGGCCGTGCAGCCCGCCCCCGGCACGGCCACCGTGTGGCCCGACACCATCGGTTGCTTTGGCAGCGTGGGGCTGCTGGTGCAGGGGTTTGACCGGTTCGATAATGCCTGGAACAAGAACGGCATCCAGCGCGTGACGGTGAAGGTGAACGGCGAGCCGTTCTATCAGCACGTTATCGACGCCATTCCCTTTCCCACGGGCACTCGCCAGATTAGCAATTTCCTCGACTTCACCTACCAGCAAACCCAGGGCCGCACCCTGCAAAAGCTGTGGGTTGACGAAGGCAACGACCTAGCCATGTACACCACCGGCTCCAGCAAAGGCCGCCTCAACGTGGAAGCCGGCAAGGTGTACACCGTCGATATTGCCCTAGCCGATTCCTACAACAACCAGACGCCCGTGCGCCTGGTGCTGCGCGGCGAACAGCCGACGTACTTTAAAACCCGCTCGGCCGCGGCCAAGCGCCCCGACCTGCGCTACGAAGTAACCCGCAACCTGCTCAAGGCCGTTGCCACCGACCCCAGCCCCGATTCCGTGGCCGGCAACCTGGTGCTGCTGCGCGGCAACCGTCGCAAAGAAATTCGTCCCAGCTACACCCAGAACAGTCAAAATGTGTACCTCTACGACCTGCGCGCCGGCCTACCCGACTCCTTGCAGTTTGGCGGCATCACCAAGAAGTTTGACCGCCAGGCAATGGTGCCCGCGGGCAAGGAAACCACCTACGCCACGTCTCACCTCAGCGTGGTATTCGGCCCCGAAACACTGTTCGACAACCTGTACCTGGGCACCTCTTACCGACCCGAGCCTACCGGCAGCGGCTTCTGGACGGTGGGCAGCCCGCTCATTCCGTTCTACAAAACCGCGCAGCTGACCCTACGCCCCGCCACCCCGCCCGCCGACCCGCGGCGCACCGCCATCTATTCGGCCACGCTAAACGGGGGCAAGGCCTACCTGGGCGGCAAGTGGGACGACAATGGCCACATCACGACTCCCATCCGGCAGTTTGGCTCCTACCGCATTCTCACCGATAACACGGCGCCCACCGGCAGCCTGGCTGGCCGGACCGGTGGGCAACTGTTGTTTCGGGTGGGCGACGACCTTTCGGGCCTCGCCAGCTACCGGCTGCTCGTTGGTGGGCAGTTTCGCCTGCTGCGTTTCGAGCACAAGAACTCCACGCTCTTCACCGTGCCCACCGACACGCTGGGCCCCCGGCTGCGCGGCCCCGCCCAACTGTTCCTGACCGACCAGGCCGGCAACGAGCGAGTGTTGAGCTTAAGTTTGTAGGAGGCAGTAGCCACCGCACCGCAAAGTCCCTGCCTTGGAAAGGCGGGGACTTTGTCGTTATTGCGTCCCTGTTTTTTTCTTAATTACCTCCTCACTCTCTCAACATGAGCCTCGAGCCCGGCCAGCCCGCCCCCGATTTCACCGCCAACGACCAGGACGGCAACCTCATCCGTCTTGCGGACCTGCGTGGGCAGCGCGTGGCGCTTTATTTCTACCCCAAGGATGATACCCCCGGCTGCACGGCTCAAGCCTGCAACCTGCGCGACCACCAGGAGGAGCTCACCGCCAAAAATATTAAGGTGATTGGCGTGAGTGCCGACAGCGAAGCGGCCCACAAAAAGTTTGTGCTCAAATACGAGCTGCCCTTTCCGCTGCTGGTCGACTCCGACAAGAAAATAGTGCAGGACTACGGCGTGTGGCAGGAAAAGAAGAACTACGGCAAGACCTACATGGGCATTGTGCGCACCACGTTTTTGCTTGATGAAAACGGGATAATCAATAAGATTATCAAGAAGGTTGACACCAAGGAGCATGCTGCTCAGCTGCTGTAGTCCCGCCCAACGCCCCTTGTGCCGCCTGCCGAAATAGGCAGGCCCAGGCCCGCCAGAGCCAAACTGACCAAAAATGAGCCACGTAACTAACGCGGCTCATTTTCAGTTGATAATCGTTTTACACAACCGATTGTGTAGCGGTAATTTCAGTTCTCCAGCCTATCCGATTACCTTTACCCAACTGAAACAAAACTTAACCGACATGCCCCAGACTGCCGAAATAGCCACCGCCGACCTTAAAGAAATTGCCGCCCAGGTGCGGCGCGACATCGTGCGCATGGTGCACGCCGTGAACTCGGGCCACCCCGGCGGCTCGCTGGGCTGCACCGATTTGCTTGTGGCGCTCTACTTCAAAGTAATGAAGCACAACCCCGAACAGTTCAGCATGGACGGAATCGGGGAGGACCTGTTTTTCCTCTCGAACGGCCACATTTCGGCCACGCTGTACTCGGTGCTGGCCCGCTCAGGCTACTTCCCCGTTAGTGAGCTCGCCACGTTCCGCAAGCTCAACTCGCGGCTGCAGGGCCACCCCACCACCCACGAGGGCCTGCCCGGCATTCGCGTGGCTTCGGGCTCGCTAGGCCAGGGCCTGAGCGTGGCCTGCGGCGCTGCCCAAGCCAAAAAGATGAACGGCGACGACCGTCGCGTGTTCGTGCTCATGGGCGATGGCGAGCTGCAGGAAGGCCAAAACTGGGAGGCCCTGCTCTACGCCGCCCACCACAAAATCGACAACCTCATCGCCATCATCGACCACAACGGCCAGCAGATTGACGGACCCACGGCCCAAATCGGTGGCCTTGGCGACCTGCGCGCCAAGTTCGAAGCTTTCGACTGGCACGTGCTCCAGGCCGATGGCAACAACTACGACACCCTGCTCCCCGCCCTCGAAGAGGCACAGGCCGCTTCCGGCCAGGGCAAGCCCGTCATGTTCATCATGGATACCCGCATGGGCTTCGGCGTCGACTTTATGATGGAAGGCCACAAGTGGCACGGTGTAGCTCCCAACGATGTGCAGCTGGCCACCGCCCTTCAGCAGCTAGCAGTAGGTACCGAAGCCGACTACTAGGCTTCGATGCGGGCCTGCCTAACGGAACCTCACCCCCCGGCCCCCTCTCCAAAAAAGAGGGGGAGTCTGACGAATACTTTTCTGGCTCCCCCTCTTTTTTGGAGAGGGGGCCGGGGGGTGAGGTTCCACTGGGCGGTGCTACTCCTTTTGCTGCTGGCACTGCAGGCCCAGGCCCAGAACGCCGCTCCAGAAAAACCCAAAGTCACCCGTATTCTCTTCCTGCTCGATGCCTCGGGCTCGATGATGGCCCCCTGGGAAGGGCAACCCCGTTGGAACGTAGCCAAGCGCATGCTCAGCAAAATGGTCGATTCGCTCAATGCCTATCCCAACCTGGAGTTGGGCTTGCGCGTGTACGGCCACCAGTTTCCCAACAGCGAGAAAAACTGCCAGGATTCGCGCCTGGAAGTGCCTTTCGCGCCCCGCAATGCCAAGGCCATCAAGGACAAGCTCACCACGCTCAAGGCCCAGGGCAACACGCCCATCACCTATTCGCTGGAACAGTCGGCCAACGACTTCCCCATCGATAAGGCCTCGCGCAACGTGCTGCTGCTCATTACCGACGGCCTGGAGTCCTGCGCGGCCGACCCTTGCAAATCATCACTGGCCTTACAGCGCAAGCACATCTTCCTGAAGCCGTTCATCATTGGCATCGGGGCCGAAAAGGACTTTGGCCGGCAGCTGGAGTGCCTGGGTAACTACTACAACGCCGCCGATGTGAAGACCTTCCGCACGGTGATGGACGACGTGATTGCCCAAACGCTGAGCAAAACCACCGTCATGGTAAATCTGACCGACGAAGCTGGTCGCCCCGTGGAAACGAACGTGAACATGACCTTTGTGAACAACGTGACCGGACAGCCCGAGTACAACTACGTGCACTACCGCGACGCCCAAGGCAAAGCCGACGTGCTCGAAATCGACGCCCTGCAGAGCTACGATTTGGTGATAAATACCGTGCCCCCGGTGCGGCAGGCCAACCTAGCCATCCGACCCGGCAAGGCCAACGTGCTCACCTTCAAAACGCCCCAAGGCACGCTCTGGCTGCAAAACCCACAGCTCACGCCCAATCCCTACGGCACGGTGCAAGCCGTAGTGCGCGACCCCCAGCGAAACACCGTGGCCAGCTTTCCCTTCGGCACCAAGCAAAAGCTGCTGGCCGGCAACTACGAGGTGGAGCTGCTCACGTTGCCGCGCATCACCCGCCGCGTCACCGTGAAGCAGGGGCAGGAGCTAACGGTAACATACTCAGCACCCGGCACGCTCAATGTTACCTCCGACCTGAAAGGCCACGGCAGCATTTACCAGCTCAATGACGACGAATCACAAACCTGGATTTACAACTTACCGGACGGTGGCAGCAGTAAAATGAATTTGCCCATGCAGGCTGGAGCCTACCGCTTGGTGTTTCGCACGAGCAATAGCACCAGCAGTAAGTTTACCGACGTGCGCAACTTCAGCATTCGGAGTGGGCAAACGACTTCGGTAGCCATTTTTGGAAAGTAGAACATCAAACTCCCCTCCTTACCAAGGAGGGGACATTTTCACGAAGTGAAAATTGGGGTGGTTGTAGGCGTTGAACGAACTTAATTGAACGATAAGGCATGACAACGCTCAACAACCTCCCTCACAAAAAAGAAGACCGACGAACCCTACGCAACAACCTCACTCCCGCCGAAGCCGTGCTGTGGAATAACTTAAAAAGCGGCCAGCTGAATGGCCGTAAATTCCGTCGTCAGCACAGCATCGGTGAATTTATTCTTGATTTCTACTGCCCGCAGGAAAAGCTTGCGGTTGAGTTAGATGGCGCGGGGCATTTCACTGCCTCGGGCAATTTGCACGATGCGGCGCGAACCGACTATTTAAATGCTGCAGGCATTCGCGTAATCAGATTTGAGAACAAAGTGATTTGGTCTGATTTGGAAAGCGTACTGCATTCGATTGAAAATAATTTTAGTGCGCGCTGACGCCACCCGTTCAACGCCCACAACCACCCCCGTTTCAGCTTTGCTGAAACATCCCCTCCTTGGTAAGGAGGGGAGTTTGACCGCCTTAATCTTCCCTTACATACCCCATGAAAGACTTCCCCTACACCGAATCGAAAGACACCCGCAGCGGCTTTGGCGCCGGCCTGCACGAGCTGGGCAAAACCAACCCCAACGTAGTGGCCCTCTGCGCCGACCTCACCGGCTCGCTTAAGATGGACGCCTTCAAGAAGGACTTCCCCGAGCGTTTTTTCCAGGTGGGCATTGCCGAGGCCAACATGATGGGCGTAGCCGCCGGCATGACCATTGGCGGCAAGATTCCCTTCACGGGCACCTTCGCCAACTTTAGCACCGGCCGCGTCTACGACCAGATTCGCCAGAGCATTGCTTACTCCGATAAGAACGTGAAAATCTGCGCCTCGCACGCCGGCCTCACGCTGGGCGAAGACGGTGCCACCCACCAGATTCTGGAAGACCTGGGCATGATGAAAATGCTGCCCGGCATGACCGTCATCAACCCCTGCGACTACAACCAGACCAAAGCCGCCACCATCGCCATCGCCGACCACGAAGGCCCGGTGTACCTACGCTTTGGCCGCCCCGTAGTGCCCAACTTCACGCCCGCCGACCAGAACTTTGTCATTGGCGAAGCCGTGATGCTGAACGAAGGCACCGACGTGAGCATCTTCGCCACCGGCCACCTCGTGTGGAAAGCCGTGCTGGCCGGCAAGCTCCTCGCCGAAAAAGGCATCAACGCCGAAATCATTAACATCCACACCATCAAGCCGCTCGACGCCCAAGCCATCCTGGCCTCGGCCCGCAAAACGCGCTGCGTAGTGACGGCCGAAGAGCACCAGATGAACGGCGGCCTCGGCGACAGCATCGCCCAGCTGCTGGCCCGCGAGGAGCCCCTGCCCCTGGAGATGGTGGCCGTGAACGACAGCTTCGGCGAAAGCGCCACCCCCGACCAGCTGATGGAGAAGTACAAGCTCAACGAAGCCGCCATTGTGGCTGCTGTGGAAGCGGTGATGAAGCGCCGGAAGTAAATAGCAGTTTTGTATTGATACTAAAAAAGCCCTGGCATCAGTCAGGGCTTTTTTAGTGCTTATATGGACGTTGCTACATCGGCTCAGCCAATAAGGCCGTCTCTTCGCTTCGCAGCTGCTTGGCTGCTTTAATGCCACGAAAAACCATTACACAGATAAAAAATCGAAGGAATATGCCTCCTATTCCTGGGGAGTTGCCGCTACCTATACCCATCGCAAACCCCGCTACGCCCTCCACTACCAGCAGCGCAAATGCCGCCGTGAAAGCGGGAGCCGAGCGCCGGTTATGGCCAAACCAACCAAGCGCTAAATAGATTACTCCTTCCACGGCCGAGCCCCACCCAACGCCAATCTGTTGAAGAAAATCGACCTGGAACATATCGGCAATCAGCCCAATAATAACATTAAGCACCCCGACCACTAGCAGGGTATACCACGCCGCTTTGAGCTGCTCTATGGGGTGGGTGGCACTACCCGGAACGGGCTGCTTGTCTATCAATAATTGGAGTTGCTGAAGTCCTTGGCTGCGGACGAGCTGAGCCGTGACTACGCGACCATCGGGCAGGGGGTAACGGGTGCCATTGGGTTGGCTGTTTAAATTGGGCACCATGCCCAATGAATCTCCATTGTATAGTATTTCAAACTTGCGAAAGAAAAGCCCCCATTTGGCCGTCAGGACTTCAGATTGGGCATCGTTTAGGTAGAAATTTTTAGAAGGCATCAGGAGCTTGGCGTGAATAAATGTGGCGTAAAAAATCTAGCTATAAAAATGAGGATTATTTCTCTATTGCCCAATTAAATTTCAGCCTGTTGGCTCCATTATATTATGAGGCAAACAAAGATGCCGGTTTGGAATAGTAGAAGGCTGAAAATCTGCACAAAAAAAGCTCCCTGGGAGTACCAGGAAGCTTTTTTATTTGGTTGCAGGACTGCCAAAGACAGTCGGCTTATTTAACCCAATAGGGTTGTATTGTTTTTCTCGACGACTAGTCTACAAACTGCCGCTTCAGCTTTTCGCTGGCGTCGCGCAGGCCAGCGGCCCACGATGCACCTGTGCCTTCGGCAAACAGGTCTTTGCCGGGGATGCCCAAGCGCCAGCGCACTTGCTTGTTATTTTCGGGGTTGGTGCCTTCTTCGCGCAGGTACACGTCGGCGGCCACAATGTCTTTGCGGAAATGCATTACGCGGCGCAGCTCGCTTTCTACTTGCTGGAGCAGGGCGGGGCTCTCCGAGAAGCCCACGGTCTGCAGGTCCATTTTAATGTTATCGATGTTGTAGGTCATAGCGGAAAGGAAAAAAGTGAAAGAACCCCCAACCAGCAACTTGCCGGCAGTGGCCTTTTAAATACGGGAATAGCGGAAGGCGGTTATCGGGCGCAGGCCGCGCTAAGCTGAACAGGCGTGTGGCAACTCAATGAGCGGCACCTTCAGGGCTTGATGGGCAGCGACTTACTCTTGGCTTCAGGATATTCTCCCTTGGCGTTTGAAAGTTGGCTGGCCGTCATGTTGAGCTTCTCCAATTAGTGAGGCAGCTGACTCTACTGCTTCAATAAAGTTGGCTGTCATGCTTTCCATGGTCAGCATGGGAATTGGGTGAGGTCGGCTCTCAAATTGCTGCATTCAAGAACGGCCTTACTCCCTAAGCAGCTTCTATTCCTGATTGAGCAATCTGGATAGCCTGATAAAAAATGTAGGCATTCACCACCATGAAAAAGGCTGCCGGCAGGGATACCAAAAAGCTGTCTTTCACCTTGATTCTTACCAATACACCCAAAAACATTAGCGCCGCTAGGCCGCCCGAAGCAATTAATAGAATGGGGTTGCTTATCAACCCAACGAGCAACCCCAACGCTCCAATTATTTCCAGAATAATGGTAAACGTTGCTACTCTCTCCAGTCCAAAGCGCTTGAACTCATTCTTCATGTGGGGAGATTTGAAATAAGAAACGGCATACCCCAAGAAAGAAAGGCTGGAAAAATAGATAAGCAGGTGGAGTAGGCTCATTATTACAAAAGGTTGAGGGAGGCAGAAGCTATGTACACGCACAGCAAAAGCAGCACCAGCGACGGCACGCGTTTCGGCCAGGGGCTGTTTGCTTTAAAGTGGAAAAACTGGGCTGCCACCATGAACAGGCCCATGAGCACGGCCGGAATGAGCACCAATGCCGGATACCAAATGCCAACCACCAGCAGGGTCGCCAACGCTACTTTGGTGGCACCCACCAAGCTGCGCGTTAAGTCAGACAAGCCGAAGTGGTTGAATTCTTTCACGACGTTATGGAAGCGAAACGTCCAGACAAACCACACGGAAACCGCGACAACTATTTGGGCAAGGGCGGAGAAGCTGTTCATAAGGCAGGCTGGTTAATGGATGATTGCAGTTTCAGAGCGAGCGGCAACGGGCCAACAACGACGGTACTGCTTTGATAAGCCCGGCAATGGCGACAATGTTATCGCCTTAGCTTTCGCGCAGTTGGGAGCTTTGCCGAATGGGAGCGGGGGAGGCCGAAAATTTCTCCCGTTGCATTAAACGCGGCTGTTACTTTGCCATCCAACCCCCGACTTTGCCGCCCTGGCGAACTCCCGTGCCGTTTGGAAGACCACGAAATCCTTCTCAAGTTCCAAGACCCCGCCAGCCGCAACCTGGCGTTCAACCAGCTCGTGCGCAAGTACCAGAGCAAGGTGTACTGGCACGTACGCAAGATGGTGGTGGACCACGACGACGCCGACGACCTCACCCAGGACGTGTTTGTGAAGGTGTGGAAGCACCTGGAGAATTTCCGGCAGGACGCCCAACTCTTCACCTGGATTTACCGCATCGCTACCAACGAATGCTTGAACTTCCTGAGCAGCAAGCGACGCAAGTTTCTGCTGCCGCTCACGGATGTGGGCGCCGAGCTGGCTGCCAAAATGGAAGCCGACCCGGCCCTGGCCGGCGATGAAATCGAGCTCAAGCTGCAAAAAGCCATCCTGACCCTACCCGACAAGCAGCGCCTCGTGTTCAACCTGCGCTACTACGACGAGATGCCCTACGAGCAGATGGCCGAAGTAACGGGCACCAGCGTAGGCGCGTTGAAAGCCAGCTACCACCACGCCGTGAAAAAAGTGGAAGAATACGTCACGCGCCACACCGCCGATTAACTAAAACACACAATTTTTTACCGGCTGATTTAAACGCTGGCCCCGATTCTCCATCCAACTGCCATGAAAACGCCCTTCAAGCTAGACGCGCACCCTCGGCGGACCCACCCGCCGCTGAGCAGCCCGCCCGCTGGCTATTTCGACCAGCTTCCGGCGCAGGTAATGGCCCGGCTGCCCCGTGCCGACGCGCCAGAATCGGCCGCGGGCTGGCGCTGGCTGGCGCTGCTGTCGCCGGCGTTGCGCACCGGCCTGGCCTCGGTGGCGGTACTGGGCGGCTTTGCAGTTTCGTTCTTCCTGAGCGGTCCCCCGGCAGTCAGCCCCGCGGTGGCGTCGGCAGCTTCCCTCGATGCGGTGCCGCATACCGAGCTCATTGCCTATTTGCTCACCAGTGGAGCCCGCGTCGAAAGCTCCGACCTGGCCGCGCTCACCGACGCCAACCCCGGCATTGCCAAGCAGTTCTTGGCGGCCACCGACGCCGAGCTAACAGAAGCGCTAGATGCCCAGCCCTCCGAAGACCTCCTTTATTTATAATGTCCTGACTATCATGTCTTATTGCTCCTCTGTGTTTCGATTGCTTGGCCTGCTGGCATTGTTGCTGGCGTTGGCCCCTGACGCCGCTGCCCAAGGCGGCCGGCGCGGTGGCCAGCGCCTAGGGCAGCTCGAAAACGCCAAAATTGCCTTCATCACCAACCGCGTCTCCCTGACCCAGGACCAGGCCCAGAAGTTCTGGCCGGTCTACAACGAGTTCTCGACCCGCCGGCGCGAGCTCAACCGCAGCAGCCGAGTGCTGCGCCGCGACGTGTCGGAAAACATGAGCGACCAGCAAATCCGCGACAACCTCAACCAGTCCTTCGCCCTGCGCCAGCAGGAGCTGAACCTGGAGAAAGAATATTTCGAGAAATTTCAAAAAGTCATTTCGCTTCGGCAGGTGGCCCAGCTGTTTGTGGCCGAGCGCGACTTCACCCGAGAGGTCATCAAACGCGTATCGGGAGCGCCCGGGCAGGCGAGCCAGGCCATTCCGGGCGACGACTAAACCCGCCCGGTAGACCCTTTTGTGCTGGCTCATGTTGTCGAGGCCGCTGCCCCCGCAGCGGCCTCGTTATTTTTGCGGAATAATCAAAACGAGAGGCCAGTGGTTGCAAAGCCCCACCGAAAGCCGTCTGTCATCCTTCGCAAGCTCAGGATGACAGCAGCAAGTAGGTGCGCACAGCAACAAAATCCGTGAAATCTGCTAAATCTGATAAATCCGTGGTCCTGACACCCCGCCAATTATTCTTGCGCCACCAGGCCCAAACCTCCGACTTTCCGCTGCTGCTGGAAATCGAACGGGCCGAAGGCGTGTACATGTACGCCCCCGACGGCCGCCGCTACCTCGACCTGATTTCGGGCATCGGCGTGAGCAACGTGGGCCACCGCCACCCGCACGTGCTGGCCGGCATTCAGGCCCAACTCGACAAATACCTGCACCTGATGGTGTACGGCGAGCTGGTGCAAGCCGTGCCCGCCCAGCTGGCCGAGGCCATCCACAGAACATTGCCTGCCCACCTCGATTCGGTGTTCTTCACCAACTCCGGTACCGAGGCTATTGAAGGCGCCCTCAAGCTGGCCAAACGCCACACCGGCCGCACCGAGCTTATTTCCTGCCTCAACGCCTACCACGGCTCCACGCACGGCGCCCTGTCCATCACAGGTTCTGAGGGCTTTAAAAATAGCTTCCGGCCGTTGCTGCCCGATGTGCGCCACATTCGTCACAACGACTTCTCGGACCTATACCTCATCACCGAGCGCACGGCCGCTGTGGTCATCGAAACGGTGCAAGGCGAAGCCGGCGTGCGTGTGCCTTCGCCTTACTACCTGCCCGCCCTGCGCCGTCGTTGCCGGGAAGTGGGCGCTCTGCTCATCCTCGACGAAATTCAGTGCGGCTACGGGCGCACCGGCACCATGTGGGCTTTCGAGCAGTTCGGTATCGAGCCCGATATTCTGGTCTGTGCCAAGGGCATGGGCGGCGGCATGCCCATCGGTGCCTTTATTTCCAGCACGGAAATCATGAGCGGTTTCAAAACCAACCCGATTTTGGGGCACTGCACCACCTTTGGTGGGCACCCGGTGAGCTGCGCGGCGGCGCTCGCCACCCTGCAGGTGGTGCAGCAGGAAAACCTGGTGGCGGGCGTAGCCGAGAAAGCCGCTCGGTTTCGGGCGCAGCTGCGGCACCCGGCCATTCGGGCGGTGCGGGGCTGTGGCCTGCTCATGGCCGTGGAGTTCGAGTCCTTCGCCGTGCTCAAGCCCATCATCGACCACGCCCTGGCGCACGAAGGCGTCCTGACCGATTGGTTTTTGTTCTGCGATAATTCCCTGCGCCTGGCCCCGCCGCTCATCATCACCGATGCCGAGATTGACGAAGCCTGCGCAGCCCTGCTCCGGGCCATAGAGCACGTGGTGGGCGCGGGGCAGGAGAAGGCTTAAACCTAGGGCAGAAAGGAGCGGCCCCGCGGGGGCAACCCACTTCTGGGTTGCCCCCGCGGGGCCGCTCCTTTTCAGTCGTGCTGCAGCTACACGGCGATGTTGGGGCGAGGCAACTCGTTATAGTTTAAAAAGCTAGTGCTTTCCTCTTTAATTCTTTCGCGCGGAACCCCGTCTTTCACGCCTTGGGAGATTTTGCGTACCAGCACGCCTACAATGGCTTTGCGGAAACCGAGCTTTTCGGCCATCATGATGCAGAAGTCCATTTCGGTTTCGTCCACCACACCGTCGGCGAGCATCATGTCGACAAGATCAAAAATCTGGTCAAACCGTTCGGAATCGTTGCTGGGCAACTCGGTGCTGGCCCCTTTGGCCCCGGACACCAGCGCCTGCACCTCCGATGAGCTAATGCCGTTTTTCTTGCCTACCGCCACAATGAAGTTCATTTCCCGGGCGTCGATGTGGCCGTCGGCTTTTGCCAGGGCCGCAAGATTCAGCAAATGGCCTTTGATTTTCTTGGCCTGCTCATTTTCGAAGAAACCGAACATATAACGTGGGAATTAAGTGGTGAGAAATGAGTTAGCGGCTGCAGGGCCGATTGAAAAGGTAAGGTAGCCGGAAAATCAGCGAGTTGCTACTAGCCCCCTACGCTAAATATAAAAAAAAGATAACCGCCTTCCGACAGCATTTCGCTAGGCAGGCACGAGGGTTTGTTTTCCTTTCGCCAACTTTGCGGGGTTTGGGCGCCATTCACGTGCCCACTTGTTTCCAGAAAGTTCAGATGAAGAGAATTGGAGTATTTACCAGCGGGGGCGATTCGCCGGGCATGAACGCTGCTATCCGGGCCGTGGTGCGGACGGCCACCTACCACGGAATCGAAGTCTACGGCATCATGCGCGGTTACAGTGGTATGATTAAGGGCGAGTTTGTACGCTTGGATTCGGCCTCGGTTTCAAATACGGTGCAAAAGGGCGGTACTATTTTAAAATCGGCTCGCAGCCAGAAGTTTATGACCAAAGAAGGCCGGCAGCTGGCCTTCGACCAGCTGGTGAATAACGGCATCGAGGGCCTGGTGGCCATCGGCGGCAACGGCACCTTCACCGGCGCCATGATTTTCGAAGAAGAATTTGGCATTCCTACCGTGGGCGCGCCCGGCACCATCGACAACGACCTCTACGGCACCGACTACACCATTGGCTACGACACAGCCGTGAACACGGCCCTGGACTGCATCGACAAAATCCGCGACACCGCCGACTCGCACGACCGGTGCTTCTTTGTGGAAGTAATGGGCCGCGACTCCGGCTACATCGCTATTCCCTGCGCCATTGGGGGCGGGGCCGAAATTGTGATGATTCCCGAAACCAAAATGAGCGTCGACGTCGTGATTGACACCCTGCAAACGGGCTGGAAGCGTTCCAAAACGTCATTTATTGTCATCGTGGCCGAAGGCGACGAGGAAGGCAACGCCACCCAAGTGGCAGCCCGGGTGAAAGAAGCCATTCCGCAGCTCGACACCCGCGTGTCGGTCATCGGCCACATTCAGCGCGGGGGCTCGCCCACAGCCGCCGACCGGCTCCTGGCCTCCCAAATCGGCATTGCCGCCGTGGAAGGCCTGATGAACGGCATGCGCAACGTAATGGCCGGTATTGTTGATAAAAAGCTAGTCTACACGCCTTTCAATGATACCATCAATAAAAAGAAGCTTATAAACCAGAGCTTCATGCGGATGGTGGAAATTTTGAGCGTCTAGGTTTTAGGGTAAGAGGGTGTGGGGGTAGGAGGGTATGAGTTTTGTCGATGCGCAACAACTCCTGCCCTCCTACCCCCACACCCTCTTACCCTCCTACCCTAAATCCACCCACTGATACGCCGCATCGCGCCGCAACCACGTGAGCTGGCGCTTGGCGTAGCGCCGGGTATTGCGCTGGAGCAGACGCACGGCTTCTTCCCAATCGTATTCGCCATCCAGAAAGCCGAAAATTTCTTGGTAGCCCACGGTTTGCAGGGCGTGGTGGTGGCGATAGGGGAGGAGGCCCCGCACTTCGTCGAGCAAGCCCGCTGCCAGCATGTGTTCCACCCGCAGGTTAATGCGCTGATACAGCGCTTCCCGCTCGCGGGTGAGGGCCACTTTCACGTTGCGAAACAGTGGGTTTTCCTCCGGTGGGCTTTGGGTGTGGAAGCTGGAAAAAGGCCGGCCGGTAGCGCGGGTGATTTCCAGGGCCCGCACCACGCGTTGCGGGTTTTGGCGGTCGATGCGGCCGTGGGCTATGGGGTCGGTTTCAGCTAGCTCGGCCACTAGGTAGGGAAGGCCGTGGGCCGCCAGCTCAGCGTGGAGTTGGGCCCGCACTTCTGGCGGCACAGTGGGTAGCTCGTCAAGCCCATCGGTCACGGCTTGCACGTAAAGGCCGGAGCCGCCGGTCAGAATCACCAGCGGGTATTTCTGAAACAGCTTGGTGAGGACTTGCTGGCAATCGGTGGCGAAACGCCCGGCACTGTAATCCTCCGCTATGCTGTGGCTGTCGATGAAGTGGTGCGGAACGCCTTGCATCTCTTCCGACGTAGGCTTAGCCGTGCCGATGCTCAGCTCCCGAAAAAACTGCCGTGAATCGGCCGACACAATTTCGGTTTGAAACTGCTGGGCCAGTTGCACGCACAGCGCGGTTTTGCCCACCGCCGTTGGTCCGGCAATGGTTAGCAGCACCGGCCGCGGGTCAGTCGGCGTGGGGGCAAGCTGGGCGAGAATGTGAGGAGGAAGCAAAGACGCTGAACTGATGAAATATCAAGAACAAAAACTCCCCTCCTCAGCTGAGGAGGGGACGCTGGCGCGAAGCGCCAGCTGGGGTGGTTGACCTCGTTGAACGATGGTGGAACGACTCGCAGTAGTATCGTTCGGGTGTCGTGCAACGAGCGCAACCACCCCCGTTCGAGCCCTTGGCTCGAACATCCCCTCCTTAAAAAAGGAGGGAAGTTGTGGGTTGTCCTGGTTTGGTGGTTATAAATTCGGGTGTTTCTCGTCAAAGTCGGTGGCATCCTGGTAGGCTTTGGCCAGGGCCAGGAGCTTGCCTTCTTCATAGAGCTGGCCCATGAACGTGATGGTGGTGGGCAGGCCCGCAGAGGTAAAGCCGTTCGGAATCGCCACGGCTGGTTGCCCAGTGAGGTTGGTCAGCGTGAGGTTGGCGCTGAACGACGGGGCGATGTAGGCATCGAGCCCTTTCAGCTGCGTGTCCATCTGCTCGATGAGCAGGCTGCGCACGCGCTGGGCCTGCAAGTATTCCACGGCCGGAATAAAGCGGGAGGAACGGAAGGTGTTGGGCCAGGCAAAGCGGTTTTGTAGCACCATCTGGGTGTCGCGGCCCGAGCGGGTAAGGTCGTCGAAGGCCGCGGCGCCTTCGGCCGTGAGCACAAAGCGCATCGAGCCCGGCGCAATGGCCGGCAGCTCTATCGGCACCAGCTCCACGCCCAGCTTGCGGAGGACTTCCAGCGTGGCCTGGTCGTTGGCTTTGGTGGGGTAGCTCTGGTCGAAGCTGGCTTTCACGTAGCCCACGCGCATCTTCTTGATATTGGCATCAAAGGCGTAGCGGAAGGTATTAGGCGCTAGCATAGTGGCGGGGTCGCGGGCATCGGGGCCGGCGGCGGTGAGGGCTGCCAGCACGATGGCGCAGTCTTCGGCGGTACGGGCCAGGGGGCCGGCTTTGTCCATGGTCCAGCTCAGGGCCATGGCGCCGGCGCGGCTCACGCGGCCGTAGGTGGGGCGCAGGCCCGTGACGCCGCAGGCCGTGCTGGGGCTGATGATGGAGCCCAGCGTTTCGGTGCCGATGGCATACGGCAGCAGCCCCGCCGCCACTGCCGACGCCGACCCGGCCGACGAACCACTGGAGCCCTTGGTCACGTCCCAGGGCGTGCGCGTTTTCTCGCCAAACCACACGTCGCCCTGCGCCAGCTCGCCCAAGGTCAGCTTGGCCAGCAGCACGCCACCGGCTTCGCGCAGGCGCTCCACCACGGCCGCGTCTTCATCCAGCGTTTGGTCTTTGTAGGGCACCGAGCCCCAGGTGGTTTTATAGCCCTTGGCGCTGAACAAATCCTTCACGCCAAAGGGAATGCCGTGCAGCGGCCCGCGGTACTTGCCGGCTTTTATCTCCTGGTCGGCCTGCCGGGCTTGCTGCATCGCCAGCTCCTCGGTGAGGGTAATGACGCAGTGCAGTTGAGTATCGTACTTCTGCAGGCGGGCCAGGAAGAATTTGGTCAGCTCCTCGGAGGAAATTTGCTTGGTGCGCAGCAGCTCGCCCAGCTGGCGCACGGTGTAAAAAGCCAAGTCGTTGCGGTTGGCGGGTAGCTTGATTTTGGGCGTCTGGGGCAGTTTGCCGGCGTTTTCTTTGGGAGTGGCCAGCATGGCTTGCCGCATGCGCAGCGGCCGCGGGTCGAACCCCACGGAAGGGGCCACGCTGTTGGGCAGTGGAATTTTGCGCAGTGCCTCGTAGCTGTCGCGGTAGCCAGTGAGGTTGCGGCGGGTAGAATCCAACTGCGCGTCGCTAAAGCTGAGGCCAAACAGCTGCTGCGCTGCGCGGGCAATAGGCACGGTAATCTCATCGGGCGCCGTGGGGCGGGCCACGAAGGCGCCGCCGGCAAAGCATGCACCGCCCAGGAGGAGCGCCGGTAATATCTTCTTCATGCGGGAGGGAGGCTAAAGCAACACAACAAAGCTACTGCGGCCGGGGCGCGATTGGCGCGAGGGGCACCACGGCCGCGTATAGCTCCAGCAACACCCGCTCTTCGTGCTGCCAGCTGAGCTGCGGCGCGGCTTGGCGGCAGTTGTGGGCCAGGTGCTGGTAGCGGGCTGGGTCGTCGCGCAGCAGGCGGTTGAGCGCAGTAGCCAGGGTGGTGGGGTGCAGGTCGGCCACCAGCTCGGCCACGTCGAACTGCTCATTAAGGGCGCGGTATTCGGGGAAGTCGATGAGCACCTGTGGAATGCCGGCGTGCACGTAGTCGAAGAATTTATTGGCCAGGGAGTAGTAGTAGCTCAGGCCAATATTCTCGAGCAGCATGATGCCCACGGCGGCGTGGCGCGTGACTTCGCGCAGGGCTTCGGGCAGCACATAGCCGCGAAACTCAACCTTTCCCGAAGCCAGCAACCCGAGCTTATCGGCCCGGGCGCGCAGGGCGGCTGAGAGGTCGCCTTCGCCGCAGATTACTAGGCGGCCCGCCACCTGGGGCATGGCGTCGAGCAGGGCCTCCAGGCCTCGGCCCACATTCAGAGCACCTTGGTAAAGGATGTAGCTGGTAGGAGGGACGGAAGCCGGTAGGGGCAGCTCGTCGCGCAGCCGGCTCACGTTGCGCACCACCGCGAAGGGCCGCCCGTAGCGCTGCTCAAACACGCGGGCCAGGGCGGGCCCCACGGTGTAAGCCTGCTGGGCCCGCTGCACAATGAAGCCTTCTACCCAACGCCAGATGCGCTGCACGGCCGGCCGGGCCACCACCTCGGGCACTTCCGTAAACAGCTCGTGGGCGTCGTACACAAAGGGCTGCCCTCCCAGCCGGGCGCGCAGCCACACGGGCAACGCCGTGTCGAGGTCGGCGGCACACCAGGCAGCGGCGCGCTGGCTCAGCAAGTAGAAAAACAGCCGCAGGTTGTATTCCAGGTAGAATAGCTTGCCTTGTTGAAACCAGCCCTGCAGGCGGTGCTGCGCGTAGGGCTGGGGCGTGAGCGGGGGCGAGCCCGGCCGCTGCCAGCCCACTAGCTGCACCCGGTAGCCGGCGGCGGCCAGGCTGCTGCAAATGCGCTGCATCCGCTGGTCGAAGCACAGGTCGGTGGTGACGGCAAAGAGCAGCAGCGGTGCGGGTTGGGAGGGCAAGAGGCGGGAACGGGAGCGCGCTTGTGCGGGCAAACGGTATATTTTGGCCAAATTTACGCTCGGGCTCGCCGGTCCGGTGGCTATCTTAGCAGGAAATATTCGCAGGCATTACGCTTCGGTTCATGAGTTCGATTCCGGTTGTTTCCTCTTCCCAGCCAGTGGCGCCGCCCACCAGCGCGCTATTCGACCAGTTGGGGCAGATGTACTTGATGCTCGACACCCAGGGCATTATTGTGGAAACCAACGAGGCCTTTCTGGCCATGGTGGGCTACCCCCGCGAGCGGGTTATCGGACAAGTGTGCCACCACATGTTTGCCCCGCCCGCCGAGCGGAAATCGCGCCTGAAGGAGTTTCTGGAGAGCGTGGCCACCGAGTCGTTGGCGCCCAGCTACGAGCGGCCCATTCTCACGCGCGGCGGCCAGCTGCGGCAGGTGCATTGGCGGGGCGGCTTCACGCGCTCCGAGACTGGCGCCGTCACGGGCGTGTGGATGGCGGGCCAGGAACCCAGCGACCGCCGCATGGCCAGCGCCGGGCTATCCGGCGACAGCACTCACCTGCAGGACTTCCTCGACAACGCCCAGGACTTGGTGCAGCACCTCAGCGCCGACAACAGCTTCCTGTTTGTGAACAAGGCCTGGAAGGAAAAGCTGGGCTACACCGACGCCGAGCTCGCGACCCGCACCCTGGCCGACGTGGTGCACCCCTACTACAAGGCCAAGCTGCTCTACCAGCTGCGCAACCTCTACGACGGCGAGCCTGTGAACAAGGTCGAAACCGTGTTTTTGACCAACGCGGGCAAACCGGTGCACCTCATTGGCAGCATGAGCGTGGTGCGCGAGGAAGGCCAGCCGGTAAGCAGCCGCGCCATTCTGCACGACATCACCGACCGTATTAAGGCCGAGCGCCTCCAGAAAGTCTACTACAGCATTGCCAACCTGGCCATCAGCGCCAAGGACTTGCCCAGCCTCTACGGGGCTATTCACCGCGAGCTGAGCAAGATTATTGAAACCAGCAACCTGTTCATTGCCCTCTGCGACGACGCCCGCACGCAGCTGCAGTTTGCCTACCACGTCGACCAGCACCCCCAGCACCGCCCCCAAGGCGCCATGCCGTTTACTTCGGGTGTGTCGGAGTACATCATCGGCGGCGGACAGCCCCGCTACCTCACCCACACCGACTTTCAGCAGCTCATCCGCAACGGCACCATCACGGCCTATGGGCTGGTGCCGGAAGTGATGCTGGCGTCGCCCCTGAGCATCGGCGACCGCATCATCGGCGTGCTGGCCGTGCAGGACTACAACCGCGCCGACGCCTACACGCCCGGCGACCTCGACGTGCTGCACTTCATCTCGAACCAAGTGGCTCTGGCCATTGAGCGCAAGCGCAACGAAGAGCAGATTGGCAAGCAGACCGCCCGCCTCAACGCCATTTTCGAGAGTGGCTCGCACGTGATGTGGACCGTGGACACCCGCGCCCACCTCATGAACTACAACCGCAACTACGCGGCCCTGTTTCTGCGGCGCAACGGTACCTACCCCGTGCGGGGCCTCGACCTCTGGGAAGCCGACCTGGCCCACATGCCCGAGGGGGAGCGCAACGTTTTTGTGAAGCACTACGAGGCCGCCGCTAAGGGCCAGGCGCAGCGCTTTGAGATGGGCCTGCGCGACTCCCGTGGCAACGAGGTGTGGACCGATATCTACCTCAACCCGATTTACCTGGGCGATGGCTCCTTTGAGGAGATTTCGGCCATTGCCCACGACATCACCGAGCAAAAACGGGCCCAGCTGGCCCTGGAGGCGCAGGAAGAGAAGTTTCGCACCATCTTCGAGTCGTTTCAGGACATCTACTACCGTACCGATGAGCACGGCGTGGTCACCATCGTCAGCCCCTCGGTGCAAGAGGTGCTGGGCTACAAGCCGGAGGAAGTGATTGGTAAGCTGGTGAAAGGCTATTACGTCGACCCGCAGGACCTGCCGCGCGCCAGTACCGAAATTGACCGCAACGGCAGCCTGCGCAACTTCGAAACCCAGATGTGGCACAAGGAAGGCTACCCCGTGAGCCTGCTCGTGAACGCCCGCATGGTGGAATCGACCGGCTATGCCACCGAAGGCATTGCCCGCGACGTTACTGAAATCCGGCAGATGCAGGACGACCTGCACCAGGCCAAAGACGAGGCCGAAGCCGCCCTGGAAGCCAAAACGCAGTTCCTGGCCAACATGAGCCACGAGCTGCGCACGCCCATGAACGGCATCATTGGCATGATTGACCTGCTCGACCAGACCGTGGAAACCGACGAGCAACTCGACTACGTCGACACGCTGCGCAAGAGCTCCGACGCCCTGCTCACCATCCTCAACGACATCCTGGATTTGTCGAAAATTCAGGCCGGCAAGCTGCAGGTGCACGAAAGCGCCCTGGAATTACAGGCCGTGATGGAGCGCATTCGCGCCCTGTTTATCTACCGGGCCGAGCAAAAGCACATTCGCTTCACCTACCACATCACCCCGCACACGCCGCGCTACGTGATGACGGACGAAGTGCGGCTGCTGCAAATCCTGTCCAACCTGGTGGCCAACGCCATCAAGTTCACCAACGAGGGCACCGTGGCCATCATCGTGTCGAGTGTGAGCACCGACGGCGAGCACCACACGCTGCGCTTTGCGGTGCAGGACTCCGGCATTGGCATCTCCAGCGACAACGCCAGCCTGCTCTTCACCAACTTCACCCAGCTCGACACCACGCCCAGCAAAGCCTACGGCGGCACGGGCCTGGGCCTGAGCATCAGCCGGCAGTTGGCCGAGCTGCTGGGCGGCGAAATCGGGGTGCTGTCGGATGAGGGCGAGGGCAGCGTGTTCTGGTTCACCATTGCGGCCCGCGAAGCCCGCATTGAAGACATGCCGGAGGTGGTGCAGGTGCGCGAGGCCGTGTACCAGCCTTTCGTGGCCGCGCCGCGCGTGCTGCTGGTCGACGACAACGCCATCAACCAGAAGGTGGGCCAGCGCTTGCTCACCAAGTTGGGCTGCGAGGTGGTCGTGGCCGGAGGCGGCCCCGAGGCCATTGCCCTGGCCACCGCAGACGGCGCCGACTACAATATTATTTTTATGGACATCCAGATGCCGGACATGGACGGGGTGGCGGCCACGGCCGAAATCCGCCGCCTGTTGGGCAAAGCCTGTCCGCCCGTGGTGGCCATGACGGCCTACTCCATGCAGGAAGATGCCGGCCGCTTCATGCGCCAGGGCCTCGACGACTACGTGGGCAAGCCCGTGAAAAGCCGCCACCTCTACGAGGTGTTGCACCGCTGGCTGCGCCCGAGCCAGGTGCGCGCCATTGCCGAGCTCGACGTGAACCTCGACACCGAACCGGAGCTCGACGAGGCCGAGGTTGTTGTGCCTGATACCATGGCGGCTACTCCGCCCATTGTGTCGGCTGCTGCCACCCTAGCCCCAGCCGCTGGCGGAGCCAACGAGCTAACCCTGGACGAAGCCATTGTGCGCCAGCTGCTCGAATTGGGCGGCGCCGAATTCACAACCGAGCTCTACCAGGAGTTCGAACAGGAAGCCGGCGAGCTCCTGCGCGAGGCCGCCCCGGTGGTTGCTGCAGCCAACTTCAAAGAGCTCCTGCCCATGCTCCACCAGCTCAAAGGCACGGCGGCTACTTTGGGCGGGGTAGCCCTGGCAGCCCAGGCCCGCCACCTCGAACACGAGCTGAAACATGACCGCATAGAAGAGTGCGCTGCCGGATTTCAACTTTTGGAACATTACTTTGCACAGTTCGTTTCGGAATATCCCAGCGCCGTTGAGCGCGTGGCCAGCGCCGCGAACGTATAATTGCCCTTACCCTTCCTTACTTCTCTACCCTAAGAACCAACCCCAAACCCTAAGCTCATGTCAGCAGATTCTCCTAACAAAACCATTTTGATTGCTGAGGATAGCTCGGTAATTCTCAATCTTACCCGCAAAATCCTGGAGCTGCAGAAATATAAAATTGTGCTGGCCAAGAACGGGGGGGAAGTGATGAAGCAGCTCGAAAGCAACTCCATCGACTGCGTGCTCATGGACATCAACATTCCAGTGAAAGACGGAATGCAGTGCACCCGCGAAATCCGGGCCCACGCCGACCCCGCCATCAACAAGCTGCCGGTCATTGCCATCACCGGCAACGCCAACAACTACTCGATGGACCAGTTCCGCGAGGCCGGCGTAACCGACTACCTGCCCAAACCCCTCGACTTTGATGCCCTGGTGCGTGTGGTGAAACAGTACGTAGGCTAATTGTAGGCTGTTAGCTAATAGCAGTTGGCCGTTAGCTCTCGTTTAACGAAATAGCTAATGGCCAACTGCTATTAGCTAACAGCTCAAAAATGACCGTTACTTTCCTCGGCACTGGCACTTCCTCCGGCGTGCCCATGATAGGCTGCACCTGCGAGGTGTGCTGCTCGCTAGACCACCGCGACCAGCGCCTGCGGGTGTCGGTGCACCTGGCCATTGGCGACCAGAGCATCGTGATTGATTCGGGCCCCGACTTCCGCCAGCAAATGCTGCGCGCCCGCGTCACCCACCTCGATGCCCTGCTCTTTACCCACGAGCACAAGGACCACACCGCCGGCCTCGACGATATCCGGGCCTTCAATTTTCGGCAGCAAACCGACATGCCGGTCTTTGGCGAGCCCCGCGTGCTACGCCAGCTGCAACAGGAGTTTGCCTACATTTTTGCCGAGCACAAGTACCCCGGCGTGCCGCGCGTGCGCCTGCACCCCATTGAGCGCGACGATGAGCCGTTCGACATGCTCGGCATATCGGTGCAGCCCCTGCGGGCCCTGCACCACAAGCTGCCCGTGTTGGGCTTCCGCATCGGCGGCTTCTGCTACCTCACCGATGCCAACCACATCGGGCCCGAAACCAGGGCTCACCTGCGCGATGCCGACGTCATCGTGCTCAACGCCTTGCGCCGCGAGCAGCACATCTCGCATTTCACCCTGGCCCAGGCCATCGAGATTTTAGAAGAGGCAAAACCCAGGCGGGCTTACCTCACGCACATCAGCCACCAGCTGGGCCGCCACCTCGACGTAGAAGCCGAGCTGCCGCCGTGGATACGGCTGGCCTATGATGGGCTGAAGGTGGAGGTGTGATTTAGGTAAGGTAGCTGCCCTTTTTCTCAAATTTGGCCATGGACGTTATCAACCTCGAAGAAAAATTCGCCCGATTTACTGACCCCTGGCACCCGCACGTAGTGGCCGACTTAAACGACCAACATGTTAAGCTGGCCAAGGTGCAGGGCGAATTTGTCTGGCACAGCCATGAAGCCGAAGACGAGCTGTTTGTGGTGGTGAAGGGTCAGCTGCACATCGAGTTCCGCGACCACACTGCTACTATAAATCCGGGCGAGATGCTGGTGGTGCCGCGGGGATTAGAGCACCGTCCGCACGCGAGCGAAGAAACCTGGATTATGTTGGTTGAGCCCCAGGCCACCCGCCACACCGGCGATGTGGAGCACAAGCTGACTCGCCACGAGCTACCCCGAATTTAATCCCTCCCTTTGCATACCAACTATTATTTCCTGCGTCAGCTGGCCCCTGCGCTCACCGACCGCCTGCGGGGCTACCGCGTGGCCGTGTGCTTCTCGCAGGAAAAGGACGAGTTGGTGGTGGGCCTAACCAACGGCACCCAGGAGTTCTGGCTGAAGGCCCAGCTAGGGGCCAACTTACCCGCCCTGGCCCTGCCCGAAACCTTTCAGCGGGCCCGCTCCAACTCCGTCGACTTGTTCCCCGACCTGTTGGGTGAGCAGGTTGAAACCGTTGTGCCCTGGCCGCAAGACCGAGTGCTGCAAGTGAATTTCCGCAGCGGCGCCCGCTTGGTGTTCAAGCTCTACGGCCCGCGTCCCAACGCTATATTCCGCGCCGCTCCGGATGCCCCGGCCCAACTGTTCCAGCAGAAGCTACTGGCCGACGCCGACCTGCGCCCGCAAACCGCTCCACCTGCTTCGTCCTCGAAATCCGACCTTTCCACTGAATCCGATAAATCCGCGGTTCAGACTAAGCTGCCGCCCCCGCTCGCAGACCTGCCTGCCCGCTACCTCCGCCAAAATGGCTACGATGCTGCCTCGCCGGAAACTAAGACGCGCATGGTGCACCAGGTACTGGCCCAGCTGGAAAAGCCCGCGCATTACTACCTCATTCAGCTCGACGGCCGCACCCGCCTGAGCTTGTTGCCCTTGGGCGATGTGCTCGAAACGCTGCCCGGCGATGACCCCGTTGCAGCCCTGCGGCGCTTCGTGCCCATGGCCCTGGGCCGACGCGCCCTGGAAATGGAAACCAAGCAGCTGCGCCAGTTGCTGGAGCGCCGCGCCGACGAAGCCAGTGCCGCCGCCACTCACGCCCGCCAGCGCCTGCACGCCCTGGCCCACGAGGCCGGCTACCGCCACACGGCTGACCTCATCATGGCCAATCTGCACGATATTCCGGCCGGCGCCACCCAAATTGAAGTGGTTGATTTTTATACCAATCAGCCCAAGCTCATTAAGCTAAAGCGCACCGAGAAACCGCAGCACACCGCCGAGAACCTCTACCGCAAAGGCAAAAACCAGCAAATTGAGGAACGGCAGCTGGCCGAGCGCATTGCGCGCCGCGAAGCCGAAGCCCTCGCGGCCATGGAGCGCCTCGAAGAGATGGATACCGTGCCTGGCCTGGCGGAGCTGCGGGGCCTGCGCGCCTGGCGCAAGCAGCACGGCCTCGACCCCACGCCGGCCGCTGCCAAAGCGCCTACCGAATTGCCGTTTAAGGTATTTGAAGACCGGGGCTTCACCATACTGGTCGGGCGCAACGCCACCAACAACGACCTGCTGACCCAGAAATATGCTCACAAAGACGACCTCTGGCTGCACGCCAAGGATGTAACGGGTTCGCACGTCGTCATCCGCCACAAGGCGGGCCAGCCGGTGCCGGAACCGGTAATAGAGCATGCTGCCCAGCTGGCCGGCTGGTACTCCCGCCGTCAGCACGATTCGCTGTGCCCCGTGACGGTGACCCCCAAAAAATTTGTGCGCAAGCCCAAAGGTGCCTTGCCCGGCCAGGTAGTAGTGGAACGGGAGCGAGTGGTGCTGGTGAAGCCTGGCAACCCCTTTGACGGGCAGTAGCCCCGTTGCCGTGTAGCGCGACCGTACCCGGCAGGGACTTTGTAGTTCGCGTCTCCACGCCGTTTGCAAATCATTTGGTTGTCGTCCGGAGACACGGACTAGAGTCCCTGCCGGGCACGGCTGCGCTACAGCAAAAAGGCCCGTTCTGAGTTAACAGAACGGGCCTTTTGTTTGCGTGCGCGCGGGGAGATTCGAACTCCCACACCCGAAGGCACCACCCCCTCAAGATGGCGTGTCTACCAGTTTCACCACGTGCGCAAAGAGAGCAACTAAACCTGGGCAACTCGGCCGAAACCGGCTTCGCTGAGGCGGCGAAGCGGGTGCAAAGATAGCCGGCCGGTGGTGCCCCCGCAACCTGCGGCAATCAATTTTCCCAAAAAAGGCCGCTCATTCTGGAATGAGCGGCCTTTCGAGCTGAATCCGAGTTGGATAGGAAACGAAATTACTCGGCTTGGGTGAGGGGCGAGTCGACTACGTGCTCGGCCACGAACCACACTTGCATCTCGTTGGTGCGCACCAGTTGGCTCACAATGAGGTCGTTGGTGCCATCGTCGCCGCACTCATCGGCTTTGTCGGCGTAGTCGTGGCAGTTCTTGAGGATGCGCTGGTGGCCATCGAGCAGGCGCGATACCTGAATGGGAGCTTCTTCGCGGTCGCGGGGCACGCGGGGAATGGTGCTGAGCTCGGCCACGTCGTGGGCCATGGCAATAGCCACGCCGCCCAGAATCTGAATACGCTCGGCAATGGCGTCTACCAGCACCGACTGCTCTTCGTAGTGCTTGTCGAACAGCAGGTGCAGCTGGTAGAAAGTGGGGCCCACTACCTGCCAATGGTGCTTTTTGTACATGTCGCGCAGCGTGATGGTGTCGGCCAGCAGCTGGTTGAGCATGGTTACGCTTTCCTGGCGGGTGCTTTCGCTCAGGCCAATGGGCAGGCGCTGGCTTACGGTGCCGTAGCGCTGGGTGGGCATGGGGGCATTCTGCTGCTGGTTGAGGCGGGGCTGAATGTCGACAGCGGCATTGCTGCCAGCGCCTTTGCCAGCGTTGGCGCCCGAAGCGAGGGCCGACTCATTCTTCTTGGGAGCAGCGGTTTTTTTAGCGACAGCGGCTTTGGGAGCAGCGGCTTTGGCGGGTGATGCCATAATTCTGGAAACTAGTGAGGTGAAAGAAATAGCCGAAGTAATTCGGGGCAGATTATGCTATTCTAGCGTACGTAAAGCACTACCAGGAGTTAGTGTTTCGCTGGCTTTCGCCCTGATTTTGTTGTATCTCAAGTTACGCCTTCACTTAGCCGGACTTAGCCTTGCAAGGTGGGTCGGCTCTGCACGCGGTAGCTGGCGCGATAGCCGTTTTGCCGCTCGCGCCGTTTGATAAGGGACGAGGTTTGGTGCCTGCAACTATTAAGGTTGATGCGGATGTGCCCGCAGGTCCGTGCTTTTTCTTCTAAAAGTTTGCTTTCTCCTTCCAAATTCCACCATGAAACTTACCCTACCAAAAACAGCGGCCGTGCAGGTCATCGGTAAAAGCCTGAAGCTGGCCGACATCGACACCAACGGCAAAGTGTTCTTTGCCAAGCAAGACATTGACAAGGAGGGGGCGGAGACCCGCTTACAGGAGCTACGTCAGCGACTGAACGCCCTGCAGGAGCTTCTGTATGCCGAGCATTCGCGCAGTGTGCTGCTGGTGTTTCAGGCCATGGACACAGGCGGCAAGGACGGCGCCATCGAGAAGCTTATGACGGGCGTAAACCCGGCTGGGGTGCACGTAGCGCCGTTCAAAGCCCCTTCGACCAAGGAGCTGAACCACGATTTTCTGTGGCGCATTCACCCGCACACGCCCGGCAAGGGCCACATCACCGTATTCAACCGCTCGCACTACGAAGACGTGCTCATCACCCGCGTGCACGGCCTGATTGACGAGAAAACCTGGCTGCAGCGCTACGAGGACATCAACAACTTCGAATCGCTGTTGACCAATAACGGCACCGTCGTCCTCAAATTCTTCCTGCATATCTCTAAAGAGGAGCAGGCCGAGCGACTGCAAGCCCGCCTCGACGACCCCGCCAAGCACTGGAAATTTGCCCCAAGCGACTTGAAAGAACGGGCACGCTGGGCCGACTACCAGGCGGCCTACGAAGATGCCTTAACCCATTGCTCTCCCGCTGAGGCGCCGTGGTTTGTAGTTCCCGCCGACCAAAAGTGGGCCCGCGACCTGGCCATTGCGGAAATAGTGGTGGCGACCTTGGAGGCAATGAACCCGCAGCCGCCAAAGGTTGATTTCGACCCGAAGCAGATAGTAATAGAGTAACAGTGGCCCTGCAGGGGCACCGCCCCATCTTATAAGCGCTGCCCTGCTTAAACCACTACGGCTTCTGTAGCCGCCGTTTCCTTGCGCTCGCCAATTTGCTGGCGCCACATGGCGTAGTACAGGCCTTTTTGCTGCAACAACTCGGCGTGGCGCCCTTGCTCGGCAATGTGGCCGCGCTCGAGCACGAAAATGCGGTCGGCGTGGAGGATGGTGCTGAGGCGGTGAGCAATGAGGATGGTCATGTGCTGGCGCGAGCCGGACAGTTCGCGCACCGTCTTGCCGATTTCTTCTTCGGTGAGAGAGTCGAGGGCCGAGGTGGCTTCGTCGAACACCATGAGCGTGGGCTTGCGCAGCAGGGCCCGGGCAATGCTGAGGCGCTGCTTTTCGCCGCCCGATACCTTCACGCCGCCTTCGCCGATAACCGAATCCAGGCCTTTGGGGGCGCGGGCCAGCAGGGAGGTCGCCGCCGCTTGGTGCAGGGCACGCAGGCATTCTTCATCCGTCGCGTTGGGCGCCACAAAGCGCAGGTTCTCGCGAATGGTGCCGGAAAACAACTGCGTGTCTTGCGTTACAAAACCTATTTGCTCGCGCAACTCGTCCAGGTCGATTTCAGCGCCGGGAATGCCATTGTATAGAATCTGGCCGGAAAGGGGAGGGTAGAGGCCTACCAGTAGTTTCACCAGCGTGGTTTTGCCGGAGCCCGAAGGACCTACAAACGCAATGGTTTCGCCCAGCTTGGTACTAAATGAAATGCCGGATAGCGCCGGGGCGTTGGCGGTGAGGTGCTTAAAACTCACTTGCTCAAACGCCAGATTCTCAATGTGGGCTACTGACTTGGGCTGGGCCGGCTTCACGTCTTTGGGCGTGTCGAGAATCTGCTGGAAGTTGGCCAGGGAGATTTCAGTTTCGCGGTAGATGCCGATGATGTTTCCCAACTCCTGCAAGGGCCCGAAGATGGAAAACGAGTAGATGAAGAACGAGAAAAACTCGCCTAAGCTGATGTGATTTTGCACCCGCAAGTACAGCAGCAGCAGAATGATGACATTGCGCAGCAGGTTTACGAAGGTGCCTTGCACGAAGGAAAGCGAGCGCACGTAGCGCACCTTGCGCAACTCCAGCTTCAGGATTTTGCTGGTGGTAGCATTCAGGCGCTCGGTTTCCTGTTGGGCCAGGCCCAGGCTCTTGATGAGCTCAATGTTGCGCAGGCTCTCGGTGGTGGAGCCGGCCAGGGCCGTGGTTTCGGCCACGATGGTTTTCTGAATCACCTTGATGCGCTTGCTCAGCACGTAGCTCAGAATGCCGAGCAGCGGAATGGTAAGGAAGTAGCCCGCCGCAATGGGCCAGTACACCGTGATGGCGTACCACATTACGAAAATGATGCCCACCAGCGCCGTAAACAGCACGTTCACGAAGCTCTGGATAAGCTTTTCTACGTCGATGCGCACCTTCTGCAGCTTGCCCAGGGTTTCGCCCGAGCGCTGGTCTTCAAACACCTGGTAAGGTAGTTCCAGCGAGTGGCGCAGGCCGTCGGAATACATCTTGGCCCCGAGTCGCTGGGTGATGACGTTGACGTAGTAGTCCTGGAAATTTTTGGCAATGCGCGACACCATGGCCACGCCCAGCATCATGCCGATGTAGGGAATGGCTTCCCGAAAGAACGGCCAGAACGGCACCAGCTGCAGGCCACTTATGTCGCCGTTTTTCGGCACAAAGTGGTCTACCAGCCTGCGGAAGAGGTAGGGGTCCAGCAGCGAGAACACTTGGTTGACGGTAGCCAGCACCAGGGCCAGTGCCAGCAGCCCCCAGTAGTTACGCAGGTAGCTATATAAAATCTTCATTCAACAAAAGTAAAGGCCTAGGCTACTGGTGCGGGCAAGGTCTATCAACCCGGTCAAGAACCAATGGTTTGGAAGCAGGCAGACGGATGAGGTGCATATTTATTTGGCTCTCCACATGAGTGAAGCAACTAGTAAGAAATAGGCTGTTAGATTTCTTTAAGTTATTCAATTCGGCCGCAAAGTGGTGAGTTGAAATTTTATCAAAATAATAATACAATTAATAAGTTAATAATTTATAATAAGTCTTTTGTTAAGGATTGTTATTTTATTATTAATAAGCTTATTAGGTTTCTATTAGTTGTTTTTATACAGAATACTGTTTTACTTTTGCAGCTGAGCCTAAATGCTATATTATAAGCAAAGTCTAACTATTATAAATCTACTCACCCTCTGAAAACACCTCTAGAATGATGAAAAAATCTACTTATGTTAATTTGAAACTGGCAGTGGCCGGTGCCGTATTAGCAGCCAATCTGGCGTCGCCGCAGGCGCACGCCGAGGGTTCTAAAAACCTGACTCCGGGCACGGGCACCCGTGGCACGGCTACAGGGGCAAACAATTTTGTGGGCTACCTGCAACACGACGATGGTGGCAACTCACAAATAAGCTCTAGCTCAAAAGGCTTTTTGAAGCCCGATTCAGACCTACTTGAGCGACTATACATTCACGTTCGGCCTGGCGAAACACTTTACTATGGCGTTCGCCGCATCAATGCTGGTAATAACAACACACGCTTGCGGCTGGAACTCAAACGAGGCAACGGGAATAATAATAATACAATTACCACCTATTTATCGCCAGCTTCGGGCACAAATCTTAACAACGCAACGCTCGCTGTCGCTGCTGGGGTGATTAATACGCCTGAAGAGGCTGCCATTGGCCCCAAATACCAAGGTGGCACGGCCCCAGCGGGCGGTTACACCCCCCTTACGTACACCAACACCACCAATGCTGCCCAGGATGTGTGGATTGAGTTTGAACAAGTAGAGCTGACTGGAAACAATCCGGCTGTTATTAGCAGCAAGTCATACTACGACTGCTGGGACTTCACCGTCCGCGACAGTGGCGGCGAAAAGCCCGGCCGTCTGTACTCGTCGGCCTGGTCTTTTTCTGCTGGGAGCTTTGCCAACCAGTTTGCTACCACCTTTGCGCTGTACCCGCTCATTCCCAACCCTAACTTCAACAACCAGAGCTTTTTCGTAAAGCAAGTGAGCTACGCACGCATGCGCCCGTTTGGCACCTTGCTCACAGCCAATAAGTTCGGTACCGGTGTGGATGGTACCGATTATAAGCTTCGCCGAAAGAGCCAGCCCACCAGCGCGCTCTCGTTGGGCTACGCCGAATACAAGATGTTTGTGAACGACCCGGACAATGCCGTATACCCGTCCACGATCCCTCCCAATTCGCCCACCATCACCACCACGTGCACGGGCACGGCGCCCAACCGCCGCACTGTCTTTAACCTAGCCGTCGACCAAGCTGGGTTCGGCCTTATCTTCATCGACGGCAACAACAGCGGGACCTACGAAGCTACGGCCGACCGGGTACTAGAAGGTACAACCAGAATTTCGAACACGGCAAACGTCTTCGAGTGGGACGGCACCACCGACTCGGGCGCGCGCGTGCCAGCCGGAAACATCAGCCTAGTTTTTTCGAGCGGGGTAGGGCCAGTGAACTTCCCCATGTACGACTGCGAAGCGGCCGATGAGGCCGGTATCACGGTGCGGTCGGTACGGCCCGGCAACAACAACGGCTTCATCGACTTCCTGTTCTACGACGATACCAACCTGGACCCCAATTTCTCGACGCCCATCCGCAATCCCATCGGCGACAATACCCCTTCGGGTTCGCATAAATGGGGCCGGCCAGGACTGGAGAGCGGTCCCTTGTCGGGCGATACCAAAACCATCAACTCCTACGCCGTGGGCCTGCTGGCGCAGGGCAAGGTATTGAACGTGGCGTACGACGGCAGCGGCTGTATTTTGACTACGCCCGTGGTGCTAGTGCAGCCGCTGCCCGTGTCGCTCACTCACTTCGGAGCCGCGCTGCAGAAGGACGGCGTGCGTTTGAACTGGGAAACCGCCACTGAGCGCAACAATGCCTACTTCGCCGTGGAGCGCAGTGCCGACGGCCGCAACTTTGAGGAAGTGACCCGAGTGGCCGGCAGCGGCACCAGCAGCCAGAACCGGCGCTACGCCACCCTCGACCCCGCTCCTTTGGCCGGTGCGTCGTACTACCGCCTGCGGCAAGTTGATACCGATGGTGCCTTCAACTACAGCCCGGTAGCGGCCGTGAGCAACGAAGGCCGCGGCGTAGCCACCCTGTTTCCGAACCCCGCTACTACGGAAGTCAAAATACTGTTTGCCAACCCCCTGAGCGGCCCCGTCGATATCCAGATTATGGACGCGGCCGGCCGGGTGGTGTGGCAGGAGCACCGCGAGCAGGCTGGCAACAACCGTCAGTTGGACGTGCCTACTGCTCAGTTGCCTGCTAATAGCCTGTACTTCGTGCAGGTGCGCAACGGCGGAGACGCCAAGGTATACCGCTTCAGCAAATAAGTTGGTGGCGCGGCTGGTAATAGCCCGCCCAGTGTACAAATGCAAAGCCCCCCGGCCTCTCACTTGGTGAGAAAGCCGGGGGGCTTTGTGATGTATGCGGCTGCCGGGAAAGCCGGGACTGTGGGCAGGAGGGGCTAGGCCAGCAGCTGGCGGGCCGGGCGGCGCAGCAGCAGCACAATAACCAGCCCCAGCAGCAGGGCGCCGGCAAAAGCGCCGCCTGCCAGGCCACCCGGAATCTTGGTGGCATGCATCACCAGTGCACCAATCATGATGATGATGAGCCCCGCGGCTGCCAGGCGCACCGTTTGGGGAATGAGCAGGCCGATGCCGCCCAGCAGCTCGCCCCCGCCCACGAGGTAGGCCATCCAACCAGGCAGGCCCATGCTGCCGAAAAAGCCAACGGTTTGAGAGGCATTGCTGAGTTTATCGAATCCGGACTTGATAAAGACGATGGCCAGCAGGATTTGGAGAATCCAAGCAATGACGTTGCGTACTGATGTGCTCATGGTGTGAAGTGGTTGAGATTTAAAAAAATGGTTGAGAAAGTGGCTGACGCCCGGCCAATCGTTGGTATCATGCCTGCTTTTCACGACGTGCCACAGGCCTATAATACTTTGAAATACTTCGATGGTTTCGCAGGTTGAAGCAGCGGCATTAGCAAATTCTCTTTTATAAAACCATCAGACAATCAATCAGCCTCTGGCTAGGGTGTTTGACTTACTATCGTTTGTAGAGGCATCTGCAAAATTCACAGTCTGGGTCGCTGTAAGGAAAATTGCCCTGGCGGCAGTGGTTTGAAGCTTTGCTTACAAACACGATGGGGAGCTTTGGGCTGGCGCCTGCAAGTCCGTGAGGTAGAACTTGTTTTACTGGTTTATTGAACATATATTCATGGTTGCGTGCAGTAATTGAATATTTACAATGCAACCCGAAGTGGCATGCCGTGGTCTTATCGGTACAATTGTTCTGTGCGAAGAGCGCTCGACATTGTAGTATTCTTAAAGTAGGGCTTGAAGGTATAGTAAAATGATTATTCGAATTAAACAATAAAATTATTGAAAAAGTACATTGAATAATACGTACTTATTCTGTGTTTTTCTTTCCTCAATTCAGTATTTTCCCTTTCGGTTTCGGGAATTTGAAAGTTGAACTTTGTATGGCCGTTGGTGCAACAAAGCATTGCCTGTAACTTAACGTAAACTACGATTAACTTAAAATCAGTGCATTATAAATTTTACCTCTTCACCCGCCGCTATGACAACTGTTTACCACGAATTGCTCCCCGAGAGCTACTTGCTTCTCCTGACCCCGGGTAGCCCCAACGCCCCCGAGTATGCACTCGACTACTCGCTGAAGTGTGCCTGCCGAAGCGGCAAACCTTCCGTTTGGGTCGACTGCGAGTTATTAGGTGATTTCCTGTCAGCTGAGGCCGCCCGAACCCTGTGGGATTTTCACCACATGCTGCAAGGGCAGCACAGGCAACTGGTGGTGGTGCACGCCTCCGACGGCGTGAAGCAGGCCCTGCTTAAGTGGCGGCTGACCCCCAGCATCTGTTTCGCCTCTACTTTGATTGACGCGGCCTGGCAAAGCGGCCTGCGCTTGGTGGCATGAGAGCCCGTTGGCTACTGTATTCGCTGATTAAAAATTACGTGCCCAAAGTTATGTCTACCCCTAACTTCAAGCCCATGCCGCAGCACCTGAACGACGACCAGCGCAAAGACTGGGCACGCCGGCAGCGCACGGCGGAGAGTACGCTAGCTATCCAGACCTTAGGTGGAACGGAGCCTAACGAGGAAACACTGGCTTATTTTCAGCGCTACGTGAGCGGCGAAATCACCCTGGCTCAAGCCATTGCGCAGGTGCGCGAGCAAATGGCGCAGGAGCACGCCGCCTTCCGGCAGTACCTCAACCGCGGCAGCATCACTTGATGTCTCCTGTGTGCATGGCTGGGGCAGCAGTGGCTGCTGGCCAGTGCGCGGCAGCGGAGCATTAGCCCCATGCCAAATTTGAAACAACCAACCACAACGCTTGGCGCCAAGGCTGCTAGTCGTAGTCTTCTTGGGGCGAGGCAGCGCTGCTGCTAGCCGCGTTGCCGTTCAGTAAGAACTCGCGCAAGCGGTTCACGTGCTTCTTCAATTCCTCGATTCGTTCGGTTTGGTGCGAGGCGTACACGCCGGGCTCGCGCGTGGCCATGGCGCTGAGCAGGTTACGGCGCTCTTCCATCATGCGCAGAGCCACCCATAGGGTTTCCTCCAGGTTGTGCTGGGTTTCGCGCAGCAGAAAATTGGCTGTGAAGGTGTGGCCGGTGTGGCAGCGGTAGCGCAGCACCTGGCCGTGTTCGAGCTCCCAGAGGTTGCCGCCACAGTCGGGACAGGTAAGGGGCACGATGTGCCCGATTTTTTCGACGTCTTCGGTATTGCCCACAACTCTTTCCGCAATGGCGGCCTCGTGTTTAAGGTCTTCGGGTATGTTGGTGGCGGTGGTGTCGGGAACCGTACCGCGCGTAATTTCTTCGAGCAGCGGCCCCAGCATGTTCAGGGGCACGACGTAATCGACGGCGACGTTGCGAAGGGCCGTTTCCGGCATGCTGGGAAACTCAGCATCTTGCGGGTCTTGCACCACGGCCACGCCGCCGCAGCGCTTGATAAATTCGAGCCCGGCGGTGCCGTCGTGCAGCATGCCGGTGAGCACCACGCCCACCACCGCTGGCCCGTAGGTAACGGCCGCTGACCGAAACAAGGCATCGACCGCGGGGCGGTAGTTGTTTTCGCGAGGGCCTTTGGTAACGAAGGTGTAGGGCTTTTGGCGGTCCTTCACCAGCAAGTGGCGGTCGGGAGGCGCGAGGTAGAGCGTGCCGGCTTCGATGGGGTCGCCGCTCACAGCCAGGCGGCAGTCAAGCTCGGTGTGGCGAGCCAGGCGCTTCACCAAGTGCTCACCGTCGGAGTCGGGTGCGAAGTGCTGCACTACCAGCACAGCGGCGGTCAGGGAAGCGGGCAGCTGCGCTACCAACTGCACCAGGGCCGGCATACCGCCGGCAGACGTACCAATAACAATTAAGTGAGAAGGCGCTGACACGGAAATATAAAAGCGAGGTTTCTTACTACTAAGGGGGGGATCCGAAAAAAGGGAGGCGATTCGACCCCTGCCGGTGCATCCAGCGTGGCTTCGAGTGCTTTTCAGATAAGCTCTTAATACGGCTTGGTAGTGCAAAAGGCCGGGGAGAGCCGCAATTTTCGGTTAATTTTGGAGAAGTGTCGCGGCGCGCTGGTCGCCGCCGCGATGCTAGCGGCAACGTAGCCACGCACTCCCGTGGGCGGCTCGTTGAGCTTACCAGTTTCCAGGGTGCTTGCATTAGCTCTGGCTTTCGTGAGGGTAGGCACTGCCTGCTCGCTTTTATTCATCCCATGACTCCTTCCTCGCCCGATTCCGTTGCTGACGAGCCTGTGCTCGTTGAAACCCCCATTGAGGACCTGCCCCGCGAGCTGCCCGTTTCGGCGGCTCAGCTGCGCATGGTTCAGCGCCAGGAAGAGCCCGAAGACAAGTTTCCCCTAGTGGGGCTGGGGGGCTCGGCGGGCTCGCTCAAGGCCTTCGAGCAGTTCTTCCTGAACATGCGCCCCGACAGCGGAATGGCCTTCGTGGTGATTACTCACCTCTCGCCCAGTCAGGGCTCGGAGCTGGTGGCGGTGCTGCAAAACTTTACGTCGATGCCGGTGCAGGAAGCGGCCGATGGCCTCAAGGTGCGGCCCAACAACGTGTACGTTATTCCGCCGAACCGCGACATGAGCATCCTGCACGGCACGCTGCTGCTGTTTGCGCCCACGCAGCCCGCGGCGCGCCGCCTGCCCATCGACCACTTCTTCCAGAGCATGGCCAAGGATGCCCGCGAGCGCGCCGTGTGCGTCATTTGCTCGGGCATGGGTTCCGACGGCACCATTGGCCTGAAGATGGTGATGGAAAACTTTGGGATGGTGATGGTGCAGTCGCCTGAAACGGCCGAGTACGACTCGATGCCGCGCTCGGCCCTGGCCACCGAGTTTGTCGACTACGTGCTGCCCGCCGAGCAGCTCCCGGCCAAGCTGCTGGAATACGTTCACAAGCCGCTGCTGGCGCGGCCCCGCCGCGAGGTGGCCGAGTCGGCGTCGAAGCCGGCCCACGCCCTGCAGAAAATCTTCATCCTCATCCGGGCCCAGACCGGGCACGACTTTTCCTTTTACAAGCGCAATACCGTGTTCCGGCGCATCGAGCGCCGCATGAATTCGCACCAGATTCACGAGTTTACGCACTACGTACGCTTGCTGCAGGAAAACCCCGCCGAGGTCGAGGCCTTGTTTAAGGAGCTGCTGATTGGGGTAACCAAGTTTTTCCGCGACAGGGAGGCCTTCGACAACCTAAAGGCGCGGCTGTTGCCCCTGTTGCGCCAGAAGCCCGCCGATAGCGTGATTCGCGTGTGGTCGCCGGGCTGCTCCACGGGCGAAGAGGCGTACACCCTGGCCATGACCTTGCTGGAATGCCTGGACGGGGTAGACCCAACGCGCTACCTGAAAATTCAGATTTTCGCCACCGACATCAACCCCGATGGCATCGACCAGGCCCGCGCCGGCATGTACCCCGAGAGCATCGAGGCCGACGTGAGCCCCGAGCGTCTGGCCCGCTTTTTCATCAAAGTAGACGGCTTCTACCAGATAAAGAAAGAAGTGCGCGACGTGGTGATTTTTGCCGTGCACAACCTCACCAAGGATGCGCCTTTCACCAAGCTTGACTTGCTGGTGTGCCGCAACCTGCTGATTTACCTGTCGTCCGAGCTGCAGAAAAGCATCTTGCCGGTGTTTCACTACGCCCTCAACCCCGGTGGCCTGCTGTTTTTGGGGCCAAGCGAAAACCTCACCGGCTTCCAGGACTTGTTTGCGCCGCTGGACGTGAAGTGGAAGATTTCGCGCCGCTCCGACGCCGCTTCGCCTCTCACCCGCATTGTTAGTTTCCCCTTTTCTCTAGCGCGGCCGCAGGCCAGCCCCGCACCTGCCGCTGGCACTATGCATCCGAACACTCCCCGTAAAGACGGCCCCTTCGCTACGCTGGTGCAGCGGGTGCTGCTGCGCCAGTACACCCCGCCCGCCGTGGTCATCAACACCAAAGGTGAAATCCTGTACGTGAACGGCCGCACCGGCCGCTACCTGGAGCCCGCTCCCGGCCTGGGCGGCATGAACGTGTTTGAAATGGCCCGCGAGGAGCTGAACTACGAAATCAGCGCAACGGTGCACAAGGCGGCCTCCACCCGGCAAGACGCCGTGGCCGAAAACGTGAAAGTGAAAACCGAGCTCGGCGTGCAGCTCATCCGCGTCACGGTGAAGTACCTGGAAGAGCCCGAGCAGCTGGCCGGCTTGCTGCTGATGGTGTTTGAGGACCAACCCACGCCCCGCAAGGTGCGCCTGGGCAAAGCCAGTATGGGCGCCGACCTCAGCCGCGACGCCGTGGTGGCCGCCCTCGAAAAAGAGCTGCAGTACACCAAGCACCGCCTCCAAACCACCATTGAGGAGATGGAAAGCAGCGTGGAAGAGCTGAAAAGCACCAACGAGGAGCTGCAAAGCGCCAACGAGGAGCTGCAAAGCACCAACGAGGAGGCCATGACCAACAAGGAGGAGATGCAGAGCCTCAACGAGGAGCTCATGACCCTGAACATGCAGTACCTCAGCAAAACCGAGGAGCTGAGCCTGGCGGCCAACGACATGAAGAACCTGCTGGACGCCACCGAAATTGCCACCATTTTCCTGGATAATGACATGGTGATAAAGCGGTTTACGCCGCCGGTGCAACGCATCATTTCGCTGATGCCCGGCGACGTGGGCCGGCCCATCACGCATTTTGCCAGCAACCTGCGGCGCGAGAACCTGGCCCAGGACGTGCAGCAGGTGCTCGACCGCCTGGTGAGCGTGGAAGCCAACATCCAGACCACCACCGGCGAGTGGTACGTCATGCGCATACTGCCCTACCGCACGCTGGATAACTACATCAGCGGGGCCGTCATCACCTTCACCGACATCACCGACCTCAAAACCCTGGAAGCCCAGCTGCAGGAAAGCAGCCGCATGGCCGAGGCCGTGGTAGAAACCGTGCGTGAGCCCCTGCTGGTGCTCGACCACCGCTTGGCGGTGCTGGCCGTGAGCCAGTCGTTTGCCGAGCTGTTTGGAGTAGAGCCGACCGAGGCTAAGGGCCGGCCCCTAAGTGAGCTCGACGGCGGCATGTGGCGGCAGCCCGAGGTGCGCCAGCGCCTCGAAAAGCTGCTGAAAGAACCCGGTGCTGCTTTCGACGACTTTCGGTTTGAAGCGGACTTTCCGGGCGCCGGACTTCGTCAGCTGCAGGTGTACGGCCGCTGCATTGCCAACGACCTTGCCTCGAAAAGCAAGCTGCTGCTGGGGGTACGGGACGTAACGCCGCAGTAAAAGCCAGCACCTGGCCATGATTGCTGCGGTAGCGCCCGTTTAGCTATCGCAGCACTTCTAGTGCTGGTGCCCACCAAGCAGGCGATTCTACCGGTGCCAACCCCCAGCGCCGGAACGAATTCCTGCAGCACATGCTGAAAACTTTTTTATTAATGTGGTTTTAGCTCAGGCCTCGTGCTAAAAAGCTGCCAATCAACTCCAATAGTATGTTGCTTATATCAGCCTTGCCGTTGAGCTTTCGGCAGGAAATGCCCCGTTGATGCGCGGCCAGCTATGGTTAAGATTGGCTAATTAACGTATACATTGTGAGCTAGTCACCTTCCTCCTGCTTTCACGCAGTCCCACTACCGCTGCTGTACAAACAAGGGCTCATTCTCGTCCTTAGCTATGAATAACGAATACGCTTCTGGCTTGAACCTGTTTGAAGAAGGAGAGAGGCCCCCAATGACGGACGTGCATGCGGCCCTGGCATCGCTGCGTTCGCGCGCAGAGCGGCGGCAATACCTGGTGACCCAGGGAACAGAAAATAGGTCACCCGAAGAGGTAAAGCGCATGATGCAGGAGCTGCAGGTGCACCAGATTGAACTTGAAATGCAATACGAAGAACTGCTGCTGGCCCAAACCGAGGTGCAAAACGCCCGCGCCCAGTACGTGGACCTGTACGATTTTGCCCCAGTGGGCTATTTCACGCTCACGGCCACTGGCCTTATTCAGCAGCTGAACCTGTGCGCCAGTAAGCTGTTGGGCACCGTGCGCCAGCGCCTGATGGGGCGGCGTTTTGCGTTGTTTGTGGCCCCCAACAGCCGGCTTGAATTCGGGCAGTTTCTGGCCCGCGTACTCTCCACTTCGCGCACGCTGAGCTGCGATATTATGTTGCAGCGGGAGGACGGCACCCCGTTTCATGCCCTGTTGGAAGGCTTACGCATGGAGGAATCTCCGGAGAATGTGGCCGCCAACCCCCAGTGCCGGCTGGCCGTGATAGACACTACTGCCCGCCACGAGACCACCGCCGCGCTGGCTGCCAGCGAAGCGCGCTTCCGTCGGCTTTTCAACGACAGCCACGACGCCGTGCTGCTGCTGCAGGGGCATACGTACATTGACTGCAACACCGCGGCCTTGCGCCTGGTGGGGGCAAGCCACCGGGACGAGATAGTGGGGCGCAATGCCTGGACGCACACGCCAGAGGTTCAGCCCGACGGCCGGCGTACCGTCGAAATATTTCGAAAGTCGGTGGAGGAGGCCATGCACACGGGCTCCAAGCGCTGCGAATGCCTGATGCACAAGGTGACGGGCGAGGAAATTTGGATTGAAGCCGTGCTCACGCCCATTGAGGACGGGCACGGCAAGCCCCCGCTGGTGCACATTATTTGGCGCGACGTGACCGCCGAGCGCGCTGCCGTGGAGCAGTTGCGCGAAAGCGAAGCCCGGCTAAGCCTGGCCTTGGATGCTTCTGAGACCGGCATCTTCACCTGGGACCTCACCCACAACCAAGTGGTGTGGGACGAACGCGCCCAGGCCATCTTCGGCTTGGTGCACAGCCCCCAGCCCGTGCCGGTGGAGGTGCTGCGCGAACGGTTTCATCCCGCTGATGCTGCCCGCGTGTGGGAAGCTACCGAGGTAGCCATTGCCACGAAGTCGCCGCTGGCCCTCGACTACCGGGTAGTGTGGCCCGATGGCTCGGTACACTACGTGTCGACGGCGGGCCGGGCCATTGCCAACGAGCGAGGAAAGCTAAGGGGCTTTGCCGGCGTGATGCGTGACGTTACGGCCATTTACACCGCTGAAGAAGAGCTGCACTACAAAAGCCTGGTGATGGCCGGGGTGCTTGATAACCTGCCCGTGGTGCTGGCCCGACTGCAGCCGGACGGAACCATAATTGAGCGCACGGGAGCCGAACTCGCTAACCCGGGCCTGTCGAAAGAAGCCACGCTGGGCCGCAACGTGTTGGACCTTTTTCCTCGTTACCGCGAGCAAATCAAGGTGATTTTGGAGGGCGGACACAACGACTTTCTGGCCACCGTGGAGGGCGACGAGCAGAACTTGCACGTGCACATCTACGGCTTCTTCGACCAGCAGCAGCAGCAAGCCCTGCTGCTGGTATTTGATGTGACGGAGATTGAGGAAAAGAAAAGCCAGCTGCTAGCCGAAAAGGAGTTCACCGAGAGCCTGTTGCAAAACAGCGTAGACGGCATTGTGGCCATTGACCGCACTGGCATTGTTACGGCCTGGAACCGCCAAGCCACCCGCTATTTTGGCCAGGAGGCCAGCGACGTATTGGGCCAGCCCCTGTTCGATGTGCTGCCCCGGCTCGACTGCGACGAAGCCAAAGAGGTAGTGGGCCGGGTGCTGGCTGGCGAGCAAGTGCTACTGGCCGGCCAGCCATTCGAGCACCGCGCCGGGCACTACGATGCCTACCACGTGCCGCTGCGCCAGCAGGGAGAAATCACGGGCATTCTCATCATCTTCCGGGACGTGACCGAGCGCGACCGGCTGGCCGAAGAAGCCACCCAGCTGCGCCTGCGCCAGCAGCAGGACGTGCTGTCGGCCATTCTTACCACGCAGGAAACCGAACGCAAGCGCATTGCCGAGGCCCTGCACAACGGCTTGGGTCAGGTGCTATACGCCACCAAGCTGAGCTTGGAAGGGCGGGGCGGCACACCGTCCTCGCCGCGGGCTTCGCTGAAGCTGCTGCACGAGGCCATTCAAACCACTCGCACCATCTCCTTCGAGCTCACCCCCGGCATATTGGAGGACTTTGGCCTGCGCACGGCCCTGCTGGAGCTCAGCAAGCGCATCACGCCCACCGGCCTGCCCGTGCATCTGCACCTCGTGAACCTGGAGGAGCGCCTGCGCCCGACGGTGGAAATTGCCGTGTACCGCATTGTGCAGGAGCTGCTCAATAATATTATGAAGCACGCCCAGGCCACCGAAGTGGTGGTGCACGTGGTTCGCGAAAAGCAGCGCTTAGAAGTGAGCGTGGAAGACAACGGCTGTGGCTTCGACCCCAACGCGCTGACCACTTTGCCGCTGGCTGGCATGGGCCTGTCGGGGGTGCGCAACCGCGTGGCCCTGCTCGGCGGGGTGCTTTCCATCGACTCCCGCCTGGGCCAGGGCACCATCGTCAGCTTCTCGCTCGACGAGTAGCGGAACAGCCGCCGCGCCAAAAGGAAGTCTGATCTCCAACATTTAGCGGGAGGAAGTTGTAACTTTCGCAGGGCGCTGATTGTCTGGTCTTCGAGGGGGCACACCGTGTGCCTTTTCAGGCAGCCCGTTACCAATGATATGTTTCTAGCCAAACAAAGCATACGAACGATGCTGGCCGGCGCGGGGCTGCTGCTGGGCCTGGCCGCCTGCGAGCGCAGCCCGGGCGCCGTGGAGCCGGAAGACCCCACGGGCCCCGTGACCGGGCCCACGGCTTACAACCTGATAATCCCCAGTAATTTCCCGACACCTCCCGCCCAGCCGGCCGATAACCCCCTCACGGTGGAGGGCGTGACGCTGGGCCGGCGGCTGTTCTACGAAACGGCCTTGTCGCGGAACAGCGCCGTGTCGTGCGGGACGTGCCACCGCCAGGAGCTGGCTTTCACCGACGGGCTGGCCCGCTCGCGCGGCGTGAACAACGCCCAGACCACGCGCAGCTCCATGTCATTGGCCAACCTGCTGTGGGAGCCCAAGCTCACCTGGGACGGCGAAGCCAGTACCCTGGAAACCCAGGCCCGCATTCCCATCGAGAAGCCGGAAGAAATGCACCAGTCGTTGCAAGTAGGCGTGGCGCGCCTGCAGCAGTTGCCGGCTTACCCGCCGCTGTACCGCCAGGCCTTCGGCAGCAGCACCATCACCGAAGCGAACACGCTCAAGGCCCTGGCCCAGTTCCAGCGCACCCTCATTTCGGGCAACTCGCGCTACGACCAGTTCCGGCGCGGCAACCGCACGGCGCTCTCAACCTTCGAGCAGCAGGGGCTGGTGCTGTTCAGCACCCACCCCGACGGCCGGATGCGCGGCGGCAACTGCGGCGACTGCCACAGCGGCGACCTGCAAACCAACCACACCTTCAGCAACAACGGCCTCGACGTTAACCCGCCGGACCGCGGCCTGGGCCTGCAAACCGGCCTGCCCACCGACGATGGCAAGTTCCGGGTGCCGTCGCTGCGCAACATAGCTCTGACGGCGCCCTACATGCACGACGGCCGCTTTGCCACCCTAGAGCAAGTGGTGGACCACTACAACGAGCACGTGGCCCTGAATAGCCCCACCATCGACCCGCTGATGCTCAACACCACCAACGACCCGCGCCAGCTGAGCCGCACGCTGGAGCTCACGGCCGACGAGAAGGCCAAGATTGTGGCCTTCATGCGCACGCTCACGGACTCTACGTTTATCCGGGACCCACGCTTTTCGCGGCCTCAGCCGTAGGCGCCGGGCTCCCCTGAGGGCAGAATTTTGCAGGTTTCGCGCAGCAATTCTATGCCGCGATGCCGTGGGCCAGCCGGTAATTTTGTAGAGTTGATTCGGGGCTTGCTAACGCGTAGGCTTACGGACTTTTCTCAATTTTTCAACTAGCTTTTACTTTTCGCCATGTCAACTCTTCGCTTTAAAACGACCATCAACTGCGGCAACTGCATTCGGGCCGTGACGCCCACGCTGAACCAGGAAGTAGGCGCCAACAACTGGCAGGTAGACACCGCCAGCCCCGACAAGGTGCTGACCATCACTGCAGACCAGGTATCTGCCAGCCAGGTAATGGAGGCCGTGGAAGCTGCCGGCTTCGAGATTCAGCCACTAGCCCAATAAGTTGGACCTGAGCGGGGGCGAGCAGTCGCCTTCCGCACTAGTGCATAAAACGAAGAAAGGCGGCCCTAAGCAGGGCCGCCTTTCTTGTTGGCATTTGGTGGAGCGAGGGACGCTATTCCATTACCACCATTTTGCTGGTGACCTGGTCGCCGATTTGCAGCTTCACGAGGTAGGTGCCGGCAGGGAGGCTGCCGAGGGCAAACTCCTGGTTGCCGGCCTGCGGCGCGCTGGCCAGCGAGCGCACCCGCTGCCCCATGGTGTTGTAGACGGCCAGCGACACGGGCTGCTGCCCGGCGGGTACTTTGTAGGCTACCTTGGAGGTGGCCCGGGCAGGGTTGGGGTACACCTGAAAGTCAAGGCCGGCGGCTACGGCAGCCCGATTGGCTAGCAGCACGCCCGTGCCCAGCACAAACGACACGTGCTGATTGCCAGCGATGGCGGTGAAGTCGGGGTCGGCACCGTAGGCGGCGGTACGCCCAGTAATGCCCGGAATGAGGTCGCTCAGGAAGACGCCATTGCCTTCGATGAATGCGGCCATCAGGTCGAGGCGGCTGCCCGTGGCAATGGGCGTGCCCGTGGTGCCAAGCATGGAAAGCGGAATCTCAATTTCGAAGCCGCGGTTGTCGGTATTGGCCGTGATGTTTGCGCTACTGCGGTAGGCCACTTTGGTGCCCGCCAGGTCCGTTACCGAGGCTGGGGCGGTGATGGCCGTTCCGAGTTTGTCGGACGCGTCGAAGTAGGTATCGTTGGCAACCGAGGCCGTGCCGGGGCCGGTTGCGTACGACACCCGGCTGAAAAAAGCCTCGTTGGGGCCGGGGCCAAGCAATACCCGGAAGCCGTAGTCGGTTTCCATATCGAGCACGGGCTTGTGCCGGAGCGGCGACATGACATCGCTACCTCCCAGGGCCATGCCAGCCGGCCGCCCACCTCGCGCGGGTGTGTTGATGTACAGTACGATACCGCGATAAGCGTTGGCAGTGGCCGACTCGCCCGAGGCCACTACCATGAGGTTGAGGGTGGTGGCGGTGTAGCCCACGTACAGGGCTTGTAGGCCGCGGTCGGCATCGAGGTGATTGCCGGAGTAGGTGCCTGCCAGCTGGTATTTGCCCTGGCCCGTGCCGATTTCAGCGGCAGTAGCCTGCCCATCAACCGTAAACTGTGCTTGGGCCGTGAATGATGCTGCCGTGAGAAGCCCCATGGCGCCGAGAGTAAGGAATAGCTTCATAAAAGAATAAGTGAAAACGAAGTTAAATATATAAATTAAGATAATAAGCGGCTGCGGTTGCTACCATGGTGTCACTTTGCGCGGATGGGTTGCTCCCTCAGCAACCAGCCTGCTATCGGCATTCTTCGCAATCAAAGCCGGAGCTGGAGCGAAGTATAGGAAGGCCGGCATGCCCGAAGCGAGCAGGGGCAACAGAAGCTTTGAATCAAGTATGTACTTTGTAAAATTCTGCCCTCTTTGTGTTTAGCTATTTCGAAAAAAAATATTTGGCCCTGCGGTTTTACTGTGCAAACGATTGATTCATCTGTAAAGAGCTCCCTCCTTGTGATGGAGCTACAGGCTCATTTGGTCTCAATCTTTAGCGTGGCATCGGTCAGGCCGTCGCCCGTGGCCGTCAGCTGTAGGGTCCCTTTTTCGAGGCCGGTTTTTACTAGTACCGTAGCTATGCCGGCCTCGGCCCGCACGGGGTTGTCGCCGATGAGCTCGCCTTCTCCCTTGAGCGCGAAGCGGATGCTGTTGGTGGCCTCGGGCAGCACGGTGCCGTTGACGTCGACTACTTCGGCGTACACGAATAGCACGTCCTGGCGGCCGGCGTCGCGGCCGCTGCGGTCGTAGCGCAGCTGCAGGTGGTGGGCCGCGCCGGGCGTGCGCCGCTCGGCAGTGGCCGCCGACTTGCCATTGCGGTAGGCCACAGCCTTGAGGGTGCCGGGCGCAAAAGCCGGCACTGTGAACGTGAAAGGCGCGTGGGCCAGTCGGTCAGCAAATTTGGTGGCGTCGGGGCGCTGCCGGGCCACGGGCTTGCCGTTGAGCTGCAGCTCTATTTCGTCGCAGTTGCTGTACACCACTACCTGCTTGGAGGAAGTGGGCTGCCAGTAGTTGGCGATGTACACCATGGGCTTGCCGAAGCCGTTGCGGCCTTCCACGGGGCCGTTTTGACTCTGGTAGAAGTAGTAGGCGAACTTGGGCAGCCGGAAAATGTCGGACACGCCCGACGACTCAATATCCGGCGCGTAGCCGCGCTTGTAGTCAAACATCAGCCAGTTGGCATCGCCCACGGCCGGGCCGCGGAAGTTGTCGTTGTGGGCTTCCTGGAAGTTGAGGGCCTGCTGGGTGAGCGCCCGCTCGCCCTGCCCGCGCAGCTGCCGCGAGGTGCGCTCTGATTCCTTCAGGCCCGAGAAGGCTGTTTGGTTGAAGCCGGCGTTGTGGGCGTAGTATTCCCAGTCGCCGTACTCGCACAGGAACAGGGGCTTGTCTTTGGCGTATTTGTTGAAATAATCGGGTGCTTTGAGGTGCTGGCGGGCTGGAATGAAGACGTCGTAAGCATAATCGAGCCAGCCGCAGCTGTACACGCCTTCGGCAAACGGCAGCTCCTCGTGCACGGCCTTGTGTGCCGCCTCCATGAAGGGCTTGGCCATGTCCGACTCGTTGAGGGCCGCTTCCCACAGCACAATGCTGGGGTGGTTGCGGTCGCGCCGCACCATGTCGCGAATGTCCTGTAGACTGTTCTTCTGAAACTCGGCGTTGCCAAAAAACTGCCAGCCCGGCGCGGAGTCCATCACCAGCAAGCCCAGCTCATCGCAGGCCTGCAAGAAAGCCTCGGAGGGCGGGTAGTGCGAGCAGCGCACGAAGTTGAAGCCCGCGTCCTTGATTTTCCAGGCGTCGCGGTACTGGGCATTGTCCGAGATGGCGTAGCCGAGGTAGGGGTACTCCTGGTGGCGATTGGTGCCGCGCAGGCGCAGGGGCTGGCCGTTGAGGGTGAAGGTTTTGGCGGCGAAGCGAATGCTGCGCACGCCGGTAGTGGTTTCCTGGCGGTCGACTACTTTGCCGTCGCGCAGCACTTCCACCACGGCGCGGTAGAGGTAGGGCTGGTCGGGCGACCACAACTGAGGCTGGGCGATGCTGAGCTGCTGCTTTATCTGTGAAGATGCGCCCGGCGCAACGCTGGCGGCCTCGCTGGTGGTGCGGGCTACTTCCTGGCCTTTTTCATTGAGCAGCACCGTGCGCACCAGAGCAGTTTGGGCTTGCGGGGCGTCGTTCTGCAGGTCGGTTTGCAGGTGCAGGGTGGCGCTTTGGGGGCTCACGTTTTCGTAGTGCAGCAGTAGGCCGCCACCCGCCACGCGGTTGGCCTGCACGGCGTTAGCAATGTGCAGCGGGTCGGAGAGGATGAGGCGGGCGGGCCGGTACAGGCCGCCGTAGAAGTTGAAATCCAGGCCTTTCAGGGGCTTGCCGGGTGGCACCACGGGGCTGTCCTGGTTGTTGAGGCGCACCAGCAGCACGTTTTCCTCGCCGTACTTCGCTTGGCGCGATATGTCGACGGTGAAGGGCAGGTAGCCGCCCACGTGCCGTTGCAAATTCTGGCCGTTCAGGTACACGTCGGCGGTGTGCATGGCCGCGCCAAACTCGATGGCCACGCGGGACCCCGGGCCAGCCGCTGGCACCCGAAAAAACTTCCGGTAGAAGCTGATGCCCTGCCACTGCTGTTGCTCGGTAACTACCGGCTCGATGCGCGGCGTGTGCGGCAGCGAAACCGGTGCCCACTGCGCGGTGCTGCCTGTTTTGGCGAAAAGCGAAGCGGTGACGGTGGTATCTACATCCCTCACAAACTGCCAGTCCTGGTTGAATTGAGTCACGGCTGGCGGGGCTTGGGTGTTCCGTTCTGAATTAGCTGAGCTGGTGCACTGGCTTAAGGCGGCTATGAGCAGGAGACCGCAGCTGGGGCGGAGCATTGTACTGGAAAGCAGAGAGGGGACAGGCATGAGGTAGCGATTATCGGGAGTATTGCTCAGGTTGGTGTTGAACGATGTAGAGACGCATACTTGCGTCTCGGCGTCCGTGCCGTTAGGGTGCTGTTCGGGCATCGTTCGGATATCGTTCGGATATCGTTGAACGACGAGACGCAAGTATGCGTCTCTACATCGTTCTTATTGCAGTGAGATTGACTCAATATCCACACTTAGCCGGCTACCCGTAACGGTAGCCGCTTCCCACACTACTTGCAGCACCTCAACATCTGCAAGCTTGAGCGCCGCCTTACTACCCGACTGGTATTGCAAGGGTAGAAAGCCCGGGTAAGGCCGGGGCACCAGCAACAGCGCATCGGGCTGGAAGGCGCTGAGGGGAATGCGGATATCCTGCACTTCAGCGCTGAGCGACAGCGGCGCGGAGTAGGCCACGGCGTCTTTGTTTATCAAGGTCATTTTCACCTGGGCGCCGGGCTGGCTGCTGCGGGCTCGTATCACCACTTCTTTGAAGCCGGCCATATCGGCCTGGCGGCTGGCTAGCTTATCGCCGAAGTAGGCCCGCAGGTTGGCAGCGGGGCCAGTGGCAGCGGGCTGGCCTTCGCGGGGCGGGCCCTGCACTAGGCGCAGGGCTAAGGTGCCGTTGGGCAGTGTCACGTAATCGGTCCAGGCAGTAGCGGAGAGGCCGCGGGCTTCGATGCGCTCTTGGTCGAGGTGGGCCTGAAACAGGGGCAGGGGCGTGCCCGCTGCCACAATGGGCACGGCAAAATGCTCGGCGTGGGCGTAGTCCCAGTCGCGGGGCTCGCCTCTGAAGCCGCCGGGGAAGGTGAGTGACTTACTGCCGCTGCGCAGCACCACCCAGTAGCGGAGCTGGCCGGCGTAGAGCAAGTCAGCGGGTACGTTGGCTTCAACGGTGGCGTAGGTCGCGGTCGACATTGGCAGCGTGCGGGTGCGGCCGTAGTAATGCTGTGCTACCAGAAACACGCTGTCGCCGGGCGCCAGACCGGTGAGGGTTGCTGCTATGCGCAGCGGCTGGCCGGCCACAGCTTGGGCCGGTGGCGTATGCAGCACTTGCGGGCCTAGCTCGGTAGCCTGCGGGGCCACAAACTCGCCCAGCTTGATGTGGCGGAAAGTCGACTGCCCAGTGAACGCCGAAGTTGATTTACCCGCGGCAGAAAGCAGGTACACGCCCGGCCGCACGGTGGTGCGGCCGTCGGTGGCCTGGGCCTGCGCGGTATTGTTCGCATTCAGGCCTTTGATGGAGAAGGTACTGCCCAGCTCACGTAGCGACACTTGCAGTGGCTGCTCATTCCACAAAATCTGCGTGACGTGCTTGCTTGGCGAAGCCTTTTCAAACGGGTCGCGGATGGGCACAGCGTCCGGCATCACCTCCAGGCGCCACACGCCAGGCGCGAGTTTATCTAGAAAATAGGCGCCGGTGCCGCCGTAGCGCACCACCGGCGACGAGCCCACACCCGCCAAATGCTGCAGCTTGGCCGGCTGCTTCGGCGCCGTGGTGGTCGAGTTGGTGTAGTAAAATTCTTCCGGCGAGTTCGTCTCGCTCAGCTGCTGGCGGTAACTCACCCGGAAATTATTGAAAACCGAATCAGCGGGGTAGCGTCCGAACGACTGCCCGCGCTTCACGTTGCGGAAAACCTTGCCGGCAATTAGCAGGCTGATGGCCTTGGCCGGCGTGTAGGCTAGGTTGAGGTAATGGGTCTGGTACTCGGTGTTGGCGTAGGCCATGGCCAGTGGGTCGTAGGCAAATTGGGTGGCCCACTGGAAACCCGCCTCGCGGAAGCTGCGCGCCATAAACGGATACATCACCGGCTGAATAATATCGGCCGATTCGAACTCGTATATCATCTTGGCCCGAGAGGTAAAGCGCGGGTCTTGGCGGTAGGGGATGGGGTACTGGTCGACGTAGGGCAGGAAATTGCCGCGCAGTGCGTGCCCGCTTACCAGCCCCTGCGGGTACCATTGGTAGGTGAGGCCATCGACCTTGGCGTTGAGCACGGCCTCGTACACGTCGGGGTTTTCCGACACGTTGTAGAACACCGGCTTGCGGCAGCCCGTGGCCCGAATGGCCTGGGCCATGCGGTCGGCAAAGCTGGTGATTGGGGCTTCGGGCTTGTTGTATCGCGGCTCGTTGCAGACCTCGAAGGCGATGATGTCCGGGTCTTCGCGGTTGAGCTGCTTGGTGTAGGGGTTGCGGTGGTTGAGGAACTGCGTGAGGTAGCGCTCCTGGGCCGCAATGGCGCGCGGGTTGGTGTAGGCCTGGGTTTTGGAGTAGATGCTCGAAAAGCCCGTGCCGGTGTCTTCTTCCGGATAGCCGTTGTTCCAGTAGGCAATGGGCGTGAGGATGATTTTGATGCCGCGCTGCTTGAGCTGGTTCACCAGAAAATCCAGCAGCTTCAGGTGCTCGTTTTCCTGCAGGTTGCCCAGGGTGTCGGTGATTTCGACGTCCCACACGTGCACCCGAAAGGCGTCGACCCCGAGGCGCGAGAGGTGGTATACGTCCTGCGCAATGGCCTGCTCGTGCGGCACGCCCAGCCGCTGGTGGGCGCGGTAGGCGTGCGCAAATGGTGTGGTGTAGTTCACCCCAAACAAGGCCACTTCCTGCTTGCTCTTCTGCCAGCGCAGCACGCCTTTTTTGTCAACGAATACATCGCCACTCGGCTCGCGGGGCACCGACTGTGCCGCCGCTGGCAGCGACACAATCGAATGATATAAAAGAGCGAGCAGCAGCAAAAAATTAGTGCGATGGAGCATGCAGAGGGGAAGAAGTTAGAGTAGGCCGGAGCCTGAAAATGGCATCAAGTGCCTGGAGGTAGGGCAAAAAGCTGATGGAGATTTATAACCAGCATCAAGCAGAAAAACGAGAGCTAGCACCAAACAGGGCTGTTCTGCAATGAAAAGCCACGGTTAATTTGCTGCTATTGGTGGCCTGTAGCAACACCGGGCGACCAACGCCACGAGAAAGAAAAATTCAACGGCCCGAAAGTACCGCAGCCAACTTAAACGGCAAACGTTTGCACAAATTATAGAGTTACGTGCTACTTTTCCGGTGTCATCTGGGGGTGCCTGGCCTTTCGAGTCCAAACTACGTAATCCTTTTTGGCCACTTTCACACCGCATTGTTCCTTCCTAAAACATCAATCCTGCCCATGTCCGCCTCCTTAATTCACGCCGTTCATTCCGATTTCATCCAGCGTTTTGGCTATGAGCCCATGCTGGTGCGCGCCCCCGGCCGCGTCAACCTGATTGGCGAGCATACCGACTACAACGACGGCTTTGTGCTGCCAGCCGCCGTTGACAAAGAAATGATTTTTGCAGTTGGCTTGAATGGCGGCACGGAAATCCGGCTGGTAGCACACGACCTCAACGAGACCTTCGAACTAGGCAGCCCTGCCGAAGTAACTCCCAGTGATACCCAGTGGGCCAACTACCTGCTTGGCGTGGTAGCCCAACTGCAGCTGCGGGAAGTAGACATTCAGGGGTTTGACTGCGTATTTGGCGGCAACGTGCCGCTGGGCGCGGGCATGTCGTCCTCAGCGGCGCTGGAGTGTGGGCTGGCCTTCGCGCTCAACCACATGCTAGGGGCGGGCCTCGATAAAATGGAGCTGGCCCACGCGGCTCAAAAAGCCGAGCACACCTACGCCGGCGTCATGTGCGGCATCATGGACCAGTTTGCCAGCCTGTTTGGGCGCGACGGCCATGTGGTGCGCCTCGACTGCCGCTCGCTCGAGTACGAGTACTTTCCCTTCGACACCAAAGCCACCCGCATTGTGCTCTGCAACTCGGGCGTGAAGCACAGCCTGGCCAGCTCTGAGTACAACACCCGCCGCGAGGAATGCGAGCGCGGCGTGGCGGTGCTCCAGCAGCACTACCCCGCCGTGCAAAGCCTGCGCGATGCCACCCTCGAGCAGCTCGAAGCCCACCGCGCCGAGCTGGGCGACGTGGTATTCCGCCGCTGCTCGTATGTAGTGAAGGAAAACCTGCGCGTGGAAGCCGCCTGCCAGCACCTTGAAGCCGGCGACCTGACTGCCTTCGGCCAGGAGATGTACGGCTCGCACGCCGGCCTGCGCGACGACTATGAAGTAAGCTGCGAGGAGCTCGACGTGCTGGTAGAAGCTGCCCGCGCCGTGCCCGGCGTGTTCGGCGCCCGCATGATGGGGGGAGGATTCGGCGGCTGCACTATCAACCTGGTGGCTCCCGAGCGTGTGGAGGAATTCATCGCCAGCGTGAGCGCCGTTTATAAAGAGAAATTTGGGCTGGAACTCGAAACCTATCAGACTACCATTGTGAGTGGGGTAGGGGCCGTGCCCGCAACAACCGCTGCCTAAGCTAAAAAAGCCGACTGAACGATGTAGAGACGCAATATTTCGCGTCTCGGCGTTGAACAACCGGAACTGCAGGTAACTGCTCACTACTAATAGTATCAGCAACGCCGAGAGACAATACATCTCGGCGTCCGCGCCGTAAAAATTACGCGTTTAGTCGACTTCCTAATGCAAGTTGTTCAACGCCGAGACGCAAAATATTACGTCTCTACACCGTTCTAAAACACCTGAAAATATGGCTTCCTTCGATTCTACTGAACACCCGCACCGCCGCTTCAATGTCCTTTCGGGCGAATGGGTGCTGGTTTCGCCGCACCGCTCCAAGCGCCCCTGGCAGGGCCAGCAGGAAGAGCCCGAGCAGGACAATCGCCCCGCCTACGACCCTACCTGCTACCTCTGCCCCGGGAATAGCCGCGTGGGCGGCGAGCAGAACCCGAAGTACGAAGACACCTTCGTGTTCAACAACGACTTCGGGGCCCTGCAAGTCGACGTGCCCACCGGCGGCATCAACGAAGGCGGCTTGCTGCGGGCCGAAGCCGAGTCGGGCATCTGCCGCGTCATCTGCTTCTCGCCGCGCCACGACCTCACCCTGCCCCAAATGACGGTACCCGCCATCCGGAAAGTGGTAGACTTGTGGGTGCAAGAGTTCGAAACCCTCGGCGCCCGCCCTGACATCAACTACGTGCAGATTTTCGAGAACAAGGGCCAGGTCATGGGCTGCTCGAACCCGCACCCGCACGGCCAGATTTGGGCGCAGCGCACCGTGCCCGGCGAGCCTGCTGCCGAGGGCGTGCAGCAGCTGGCCTACTTCCAGGAGCACGGCCGCACCCTGCTGACCGACTACCTGGCCCTCGAACTGGAAAAAAAGGAGCGGGTGGTGCTCGAAAACGAGCATTTTGTGGTGCTGGTGCCCTTCTGGGCCGTGTGGCCCTTCGAGACACTGGTAGTATCGCGCCGCCCGGTGCAAGACATTATCCAGCTCACCAGCGACGAGCGCGACGCCCTGGCCGACATCCTGCGCCGCCTCACCATTCGCTACGATAACCTGTTCAACATCTCCTTCCCGTACTCGGCCGGCCTGCATCAGCGCCCCACCGACGGCCAGGAACACCCCGAATGGCACCTGCACATGCATTTCTACCCACCGCTGCTGCGCTCAGCCACGGTGCGCAAGTTCATGGTGGGCTACGAAATGCTCGGCGACCCGCAGCGCGACATCACCCCCGAGTTCAGCGCCGACCGCCTGCGTGGCCTCTCAGAAGTGCACTACAAAGAAGCAGGGGAGTAAAGGAGGGTTTCCGCAGCACGTCATTCTATACTTGCCCGTTGTGCCAAAGGCCGCGCGATGGGCAAGTATAGAATGACGTGCTGCTTATCGGCCAAAGGTTTGAATACATAGCTATTACCCTCCGGACTTCTTTATGAACTATCCTTGCCGATTGCTGAGCAGCCTGCTGGCAGGCCTGATGTTGCTGAACCTCACGGCCTGCACCGACCCCGCCGCAACAGCCAAGGACAGCAACCGCCCGCCTTCCTCGACCTTCTTTCCGGACAAGGACATGATGACCATCGGGGTGTACTACTACCCCGAGGCCTGGCCCGAAAGCCAGTGGGCGCGCGACTTTGCCAACATGCGCAAGCTCAACATGGAGTTTGTGCACATGGGCGAATTTGCCTGGGGCCTCTACGAGCCCGAAGAGGGGAAATACAACCTCGACTGGCTGGACCGGGCCGTGGCCCTGGCCGCCAAAGCCGGCCTGAAAGTGGTGCTGTGCACGCCCAGCGCCACCCCGCCCGTGTGGCTGGCCGAAAACCACCCCGAAATCCTGATGGTGGACGCCAAGGGCCGCCGCATGGTGCACGGCAGCCGCGAGCAAGCCAACTGGAGCGCGCCGCTTTACCGGCAGTACGTCGAAAAAATCAACACCCAGCTGGCCCAGCGCTTCGGCAAGAACCCCGCCGTGGTGGGCTGGCAGATTGACAACGAGCTGAGCCACTACGGCCGCGTGTTTTCCTACGATGAGTTCAGTCGCGCCCGGTTTCAGGCCTGGCTCAAGCAGAAGTACGGCACCATTGCCAACCTGAACCGCGACTGGGGCAACAGCTTCTGGTCGCAGCTCTACCAGAATTTCGAGCAGGTGCGCATCCCCAACCAGGAAGAGCTGGTGGCCACGCCCAACCCCCACGCCCTGCTGGATTTTGAGCGCTGGTTTGCCGACGAAGCCGCCGGCTACATCCGCTTTCAGGCCGCCACGCTGCGCCAGCACAGCCGCAACCAGTGGGTGACCACCAACTACATGGCTAACAACCGCGACGTGGACCCCGCCCGCAACCGCCAGGACCTGGACCTGATAACCTGGACCACCTACCCAGTGCACGGCGAAAACTTCGGCCAAAACTGGCCCCTGGGCTTCCGCCTGGGCAACGCCGCCAGCTTGGGCTTCATGCACGATTTCACCCGCACCCTCAACGGCCACGAGGGCGTGATGGAGCTGCAGCCCGGCCAGGTGAACTGGGGCGAAACCAACCCGCAGCCCCTGCCCGGCGCCGTGCACATGTGGATTATGCACGCCTTTGGCTCCGGGGCCAAGCTGGTGTGCTCCTACCGTTTCCGCCAGCCCCGGGCCGGCAGCGAGATGTACCACTACGGCTTTGTGGGGCCCGATGGGGTGACGCCCCTGCCCGGTGGCCTGGAGTATGCCCAGGCCATGCGCGAAATCACGGAGCTCCGCAAGCTGCGGAAGCCCAACGCCACCATGCCGGCGCGCCTCGCTGCCCGCCGCACTGCTTTCCTGTACAACGTCGACAACCGCTTCGACCTCGACAACCACCCTTCCACCAACCGCTGGAGCACGCTGGTGCACATGTTCTGGTACTACGGCGCGCTGAAGTCCCTGAACTGCCCCGTCGACGTCATCAGCGAAAGCCAGGATTTTAGTCAGTACCCGTTTCTGGTGGCCCCGGCTTACCAGCTGCTCGACAAAGCCTTGGTAGCCCGCTGGACTACCTACGTGCAGAACGGCGGCCACCTTGTGCTCAGCACCCGCACCGGCCAGAAAGACCGGCGCGGCATGCTCTGGGAAGGCCCCTGGGGCATGCCCGTGCTAGACCTCATTGGGGCCCGGTTTGGCGACCGGCCCTTCGACATGCTGCCGAGCCCCGTGAAAGGCAAGGTGGCTTTTGCTGGTAAGAGTTACGAATGGGGCACCTGGGCCGAAGTGCTGGTGCCCAACGCGGGCACCACCGCGCTGGCAAAATATGCCGACCAGTTTTACGCTGGCTCGACGGGCGTTATTACCCGCAAGCTGGGCAAGGGCACCGTGACCTACGTGGGCGTCGAGTCATCGAATGGCGACTTGGAGCGCGACGTGCTGCGTAGTGTGTACGCCGCTGCCAACGTGGCCGTTGAGGCCCTGCCCGACCAATTCATTGTGAACTGGCGCGATGGGTTTTGGGTGGCCACCAACTTCACCGCCAGCAAGCAAAAAGTGCCCGCGCCGGAGGGGGCCAAGCTGCTGGTGGGCACCCGGGAACTGGAGCCCGGGGGCGTAGCCGTGTGGCAGGAGTAGGCTTAGTCTTTGGAGGTCATGCAGCGCGCAGCGCAGCATTCTGCTCGCTTTGTAGAGTTAGTAATTCACACAAGATTCTGCGCTGTGCGCTGCATGACTGTCTTCATCAGCCTAACATGACGTTCTTGCGATAAATTATTTATAATTCACACTAGTTCACACTCTGCTTTGGCTGCAAAACGCGCTTCTATTTCAGACATAGCCAAGGAGCTGAACCTAGCTGTATCTACTGTTTCGCGGGCGCTTAGTGGGCATGCGCGCATCAGCGAGGCCACCCGCAAGCGAGTCTGGAAGCTAGCGAAGCAACTCAACTACCAGCCTAACCACCTCGCGGCGGCCCTGCGCAAAGGCCGCAGCAATACGCTGGGCGTTATTGTGCCGCATATCGATGGCAACTTCTTCGCGCTCGTGATGAAGGGCATAGAAGACGTGGCGAACAAAGCCGGTTTCAACGTGATGCTGTGCCAGTCGAACGAAGACTACGTGCACGAGCAGAAGAACATCGAAACCCTGATGAACGCGCAGGTCGACGGCATTCTGGTATCAATGGCCCGGACCACTCGCGACTTTAAGCACTTCGAAAAGGTGCGTAGGCGCGACGTGCCCCTGGTGTTTTTCGACCGCATTCTGGACGGAGTCGACGTGAGTGCCGTGGTGCTGGACGACTACCAGGGCGGCTATCAATCGGTGAAGCACTTGCTGGACCAGGGCTGCCGGCGCATTGCCCATTTTGGCGGCCCGCAGCACATCAACGTGTATAAAAACCGCTACGCCGGCTACTGCCAGGCCTTGCACGACCACGGCATTCCCTTCGAGGAAGAGCTAGTGGTGTTCGGCGACATGGCCCTGGAAGACGGCATTCGGGGCATGAAGCAGCTGCTGGCCCTGCCCAAGCGGCCCGATGCCGTGTTCTCGGCCAGCGACTTTTCGGTGGTGGGGGCCATGCAGGTACTCAAGCAGCACAAGCTGCGCATTCCCCAGGACATCGCCCTGTCGGGCTTCAGCAACGAAACTTTCACGTCGTTCACCGAACCCATGCTCACGTCAGTAGACCAGCACTGCGAGGAAATGGGTGGGGCCGCCGTGCGCCTGCTGCTGGAGATGGTGCAGGAGCGCACCAAGCAGCTTTCGCCGCGCAAAATTGTGCTGCAGCCACTGCTACTGGCCCGGGAATCGTCGCGCTGGCGGCAGGAGTAGCGGCGCGTAAGTCGCTAACTGCGCTGACCGGAAATACAACCCAAGGAGGAACGACAGGCACAGTTGCGGCAATGCCGCTCGTTGAGCAGGTGCACTACAATTAGGCCAGCCGAAGCCGCGTATTGCGCCAGCTCCAGCAGTGGCCAGCGCTCTGCCAGCAGGCTGCACGCCGCAAATACCGCAAACATCCCCCACAAAGCCATCCGCAGGCTGGGAGTGGATTGGCGCCGGGTGGCCAGTGCCACCAGCAATCCGCTCAGCGCTAAAAAGCCCAGCTCCCAACTCTCAGACGTCGACTCGGGATTGCGGGTGCCCCACCACGCCAGCAGGAGCGGGCCGGCGGCGCAGTGCACTCCGCAAAGCACGGCATTCAGAACTCCGCCGTAGTCGGCGGCCCGGCGAATGGTAATTGATTTCATGGTAAGCAAATTGGATACGAAAATGCCCCTACACTGGCTCAATGGGGCGTTTCCGGGTGAGTGCAAAGCCAACTATGCTTTTGGGGTGCCCCCCTTAGTTGAGTGGTCTATTGGCCTGGCGAGGACGTTTGGGGTTGCAAAGGTAAGGCATACGCTCATATTCGCAACAATGTTGCAATGATACAGAAAAGGTCTAGCTCGATGAAGCTGTGGGGGAGTACGGCCCTCTTTTAGGGATGGAAGAACCAGTCCCATTGCCGACATTGCGCAGGCAATGAATCTGCCTGGTCACGGTTTTTAATGGGGGCAAGCCAGGCAGCTGTCTTTTCTCCTCCTGCCATCTACTGGCCATGAAGTTCTGCTACCAACTACCGACTGCCTTTTGCATTGTTATCGCCAGCCTTGGGCTGGGTGCCTGCGCCCAGTCGGGCAAGATGGAAGAGCTGGCGGCCACCACCCACGTGCAGCTCGCGGCCGAGCACTACGCCATGGAGTCGGTGCATCATCACATGGCACAAGCCGACTCGGCCATGCAAGCGGAGCACGCCGCAGCCCTCGCGGCCGCCAAAGCCCAGAACAAAGACCAGACCCCCGCCTTTCAGGTGCTGGAAACGCGGCACCGCGCCTTCATGGCCTTGTGCCAGCGCGTGACGCGCCGCCACGAGCAGGTGCTGGCCCGGCACCGGGAACTGGAAAAAAGCCACACGGCCGGCCTGGTTTCCACGGCCCAAATGCAGGCCGACCACGCCGCCATGCAGGCCGAAGACGAGCAGATGCAGCGGGAACATCAGCAACTGGTGGAGGCCCACCAGAAGATGGAGCGCGAGCACGCTGCATTGCTGAAGTAAGCAGATGCTAGTTTGAAGAATGGCTTGATGCCGAGCTAGTTGGTTTGCTGCACGGGCTGGCATTCGCGGCACACGCCGCCGAGGAGGTAGTCACGGGTAGTAACTTGAAACCGGGCCGGAAGCGTGACAGCGGGCACCGTGACTTGGTTGAGGCAATAGATGTGCTGGCAACTGGTGCACTTGAAGTGCACGTGGTTGTCGAAGTGCTCGTGGGTGCTGCACTCTATGGAGCAGGCCGCGTAGCGCACCACGTCGCTGGTATCGACGACACGGTGAACCAAACCGTTTTCTTCAAACGATTTCAGCGTGCGATATAGGGTAATGCGGTCGGTGTCGGGGGGGAGCTGCTGCTCAATTTCGCTGCCCGACAAGGCGTAGGCAGACTCGGCTACCACCTGCAACACGGCGCGGCGCACGGCGGTAAGGCGAAGGGAATGGCGCTTCAGGGCCTGTTCAATGCGGTCGGGACTTGACATAGAATGGGGAAATGGAGACAGGCAGGGTGAGCGGAAACGTTGGGGTGGAGCTAAGGCCAGGGAAACAGTGAGCACAACAACGAAGTTGCAAGTTCGCCATCTTATAGTTGTGGTTAGTCATGTTTTACAAGGCGAATTAGCTTTAAAATTAAAATTTCTTTAATAAAGCGCGATTCGACTTCACCCAACCGGGGTAGGTTGCACTTTGGTTCACGAAGAAAAAATTGACTTACGGCCGAGCGACGGCAGCTTCTAAGCGAGAGATTGCGCCTGAGCAGCGGCGGGCTTGGGGCGACGCGCAGCATCAACATTAAAAATAATTAGAAGGCTTTCATTTCGCAGCAATGATGCAAAATGAAAGTGCTTGCCTACCTTTGCGGTTCGTGAATAGGCTGAAAAGAGTGCGCAACCAACGAAAGACTATGGCGTGGTGGCTATTGCTGCTGCTGCTTCGGGTGCTAACCCCTGAAGCTGCCTTGTTGCGTCTGCACCCGCACGAGCACACCGAAACGGAGGAACACGCAACCTCCGGGCGCCAGGAGATTCGCCAGGCCGTGCTCACGCCGCAGCACCTGCATTGCCACATGGAACAGGTGTACGACGTGCCCTTTTTGCTTACGGACCCGCTGCAGCTGCCAACCCTGGTAGCACCGCTGAGCTATGCGCGCTACTACCCCCAGGGCCCCCTCGCCCGGGCCTCTCACCTCCTGGATGGGGCCTCGCTGCGAGGGCCGCCGGCGCGGAGCTAAATACCGGCGCGCTTAACTGACTGCCGGCCCCAGAGGCCAGGGGCAGCGCGCATGCGCATGGTAGTGGCAAGCGCATGGTAGTGCCGACCTGAAAACGGCGTTGCTTCCATAGCAAGGGCTCCGGAGCCCGTTCAATCCAACTCTCTTTCGGATAGCAGCCAGCGCCTTTCGCGGAATAGCGCACCAATACGGCCTATACCCCAACTCTTTTCCTTCTTTTCTGCCTGTTAGCCGCGGAGCCTACTCGGCTTCGCGCTTGGCATGCCTTTTTTCTTATGCTTCGAATTTTATTTCTGCTGCTGGCTTTGTTGCCAGCGGTGGCTTCGGGCCAGGCCCTGGGCCGTATTGATGGCCGCATTACCAATCAGGCCGGGCAAGGCGTGGAAGGCGTGACTGTGGTGGAGCAAACCGGCCGCTTTTCGGCCCTGACCGGGGCCGATGGCCGCTTCGCCCTCGACCAATTGCCCCAGGGCGAGTACACCCTCATCACCCGCAGCCTGGCCCACCAGGAGCAGCGCCGCACGGTGTCGCTTAGCGCCGAGGCACCCACCCTGACCGTGGACTTTGCGCTGCGGCCGAGCACCAACGCCCTGCAGGAAGTGGAAGTGCTGGGCCGCAAGGAAACCACCTACAAGAGCAACTACAGCTTTGTGGGCACCAAAACGGCCTCGGCGCTCATCGACGTGCCGCAGTCGATTTCGACCGTGACCAAGGAGCTGATGGAGGACCGGCAGGCCCTGCGCCTGACCGACGTGATAAAGAACGTGGCCGGCGTGACGCAGTACTCGCACTACGACGACCTCACCATCCGGGGCTTCCGCAACGGCTACGAGAGCGGCTTCCGGCTGCTCAACGGCCTGCGCTCGGGCTTTAGCTATGGCAACTCGTTCACGCAGGCGCCGCTCACTGTGAACCTGGAGCGTGTGGAAATCCTCAAAGGCCCCGGCGCAGCCCTCTACGGCGATATCAACCCCGGCGGCACGGTGAACATGGTGACCAAAAAGCCGCTCGACGTGGCCCGCCAGGCCCTGACGTTTTCCACGGGCAGCTTCAACACCATGCGTGCCACGGCCGACCTCACCGGCCCGCTCAACGAGCAGAGAAACGTGCTGTACCGCTTCAATGCGGGCTTCGAAAAGTCGAACACTTTCCGCGCCGTGAACGACACCCGCTCGCTGATGGTGGCGCCCACGGTGACCTTCCTGCCCACCGACAAAACTTCTCTCAACGCCGAACTGGTGTTCACTCACATCGACGGCTACCTGGACCGGGGGCTTGTTATCCGGGGCGGCGACCTGTTCGCGCTGCCGCGCTCCTTCACCCTGAGCCAGCCCAGCGACTACTTCCGCACCACTACTTACTACTTCAACGCCTCGCTGAACCACAAATTCACGGACTGGCTGTCGTTCAACGCGTCTTACCTCGACTTCACTTATAACGAAAGCTTGAGCGAGCACCGCACCTTGAATTCCTACGCCGATGCTCCGGCCAACACGGTGATGAACCTGCGCTACTTTGACCGCCGCGCCGAGGAGTACACCAAGAACCTGGCCGCCTACTTCGCCCTCAACCGCTCGACCGGCACCATCGACCACAAAGTGGTGGTGGGCGTGGACTACATCCGCTTCAACACCGACCCGCAAAGCACCATGTTTGAGGCCCGGCAGAAGCTGGTGAACGGGGTGGCCACTCCCCTGACCATGGACCTGAAAAAGCCGCTCTACGAAATACAAGACCCCACGAAGTATATCCGCCGGCCACTGCCGCAGTTTTTCACCGACTACATCAACTCCATTTACCACACCACCGGCCTTTATGTGCAGGACCAGATTGCAGTGACTTCGCGCTTGGGCTTGCTGCTGGGGGCCCGCTACGAGCTGTTTGCCGACGAGCGGGACTACGGCGACGGCTCGACCAACATCGTGCAGCGCCAGCTGCTGCCGCGTGCCGGCCTGACGTATGCCCTGCGCGACAACCTGAACTACTTCGCCAGCTACAGCGCGGGCTTCCGGCCCCTCAAACCCGAGTACATCCGGTTTCCGGAGCGCTACGGCCGGGCGACGGCATTCAGCCCCGAAACCAGCTACCAGATGGAAACCGGATTCAAGGGTGAGTTCTTTGATAAGGTACTGTTTGCCACGGTGGCGGCCTACCAGATTGTGAAGCGCAACCAGCTGGTAAGCACCGGCTCGCTTACAGCTGACGGTGCCCCCGTGTACCGCCAGAATGGCGAAGCTCTCTCCCGTGGTGCCGAGCTGGAGCTGGTAGGCAACCTGCTAACCAACCTCAGCCTGAACGCCACTTATGCCTTCAATAACACCGAGGTGCTACAGGCCGACTTGGCTGCTGAGAACGGCCAGCCGCTAGCCAACGCTCCCCGCCACTCGGCTGGCCTCTGGACCAAATACACTTTCCTGACGCCGGCCCTGCGCGGGCTGGGCGTGGCCGTGGGCGGCAACCACGTAGCCCGCCGCCGTATGGAAAACCAGGTGGTGAATACCACCAATGGCGAGCTGTATTGGGCTTATTGGCCCCGCTACACGGTGCTCGACGCGGCCCTGTTCTACACGGTGAACAAGTTCAACTTCCATCTGAACGTGAACAACGTGCTTGATAAGTACTACTTCGTGGGCGGGTACGACTTCTTCCGGGCCAGCCCCGGTGCGCCTCGCAACTACATGGCCACGCTGGGCTACTCGTTTTAGAGCGGTACTACTGAGCGGTACTACTGGTCGTTCTGGCATTCGCCTCACCCCCTGACCCCCTCTCCGGTGGAGAGGGGACACCGGTAATGCTTTTATAGAATCGTTAGGCTCCCCCTCTCCACGGGAGAGGGGGCCGGGGGGTGAGGCGCCCCGCCAGAACGACCAAATACCCCAACGGCAGAATCACTCCTTTCCATCATGAACTACATACTCGAAGCGCGCGAGCTGCGCAAAGAATACCCCGGCCGGCTGGCCCTGCGCGGGCTGAACCTGCAGATTGCGCCCGGCGAAGTGTTTTGCCTGCTGGGGCAGAACGGAGCCGGCAAATCGACCACCATCAACCTGTTTCTCGGCTTTGTGGCGCCCACTTCGGGCGCGGCCTTTGTGAACGGGGTAGAGGTGGCGGCGCAACCGCTCAAAATCAAGGAGTACCTGGCCTACATTCCTGAGCAGGTGATGCTGTACCCGCACCTCACGGGCCTCGAAAACCTGTCGCTGTTCAGCAGCCTGGCCGGTTTTCAGTATAAGGAGCCGGAGCTGCAGGCCTATCTGGCGCGGGCCGGCCTGTCCACCGAAGCAGCCCGGCGGCGCGTGGGCACCTACTCCAAAGGCATGCGCCAGAAGGTGGGCATTGCCATTGCCGTGGCCAAGCACGCCAAAGTGCTGCTGCTCGACGAGCCCACCTCCGGCCTCGACCCAAAGGCCTCGAACGAGTTTTCGGAGCTGCTGCGCCAACTCAGCGCCGAGGGCACAGCCGTGCTCATGGCCACCCACGACATCTTCCGGGCCAAAGAAGTGGGCACCCGCGTGGGCATCATGCGCGAGGGCAAGCTGGTGGACGTGCGTCCCACCGCTGCCCTGAACGCCCACGAGTTGGAACAGCTCTACCTCACCTACATGCACGATTAATTGGCTATGATTCGCAGTATCGCCCACAAAGAATTTGTCAGCACCCTCCGCGACCGGCGCTTCCTGGTGCTGAGCGCGCTGGTGCTGGCCCTACTGCTGCTGGCCACACTGGTAGGGCGCCGCAGCCACCAGGCCCTGCAGCAGGAGCGGGCCCTGGCCCAGCACACCGTGAACGACCAGTTTCAGAACCAGCCGGCTCGGCACCCGCACCGGGTGGCCCACTACGGCTCGTTTGCCTTCCGGCCCAAGTCGGGGCTGAGCTTGCTGGATGCGGGCGTGGACTCGTTTACCGGTGCGGTGGTCTTTCTGGAAGCCCACCATCAGAACAGCGTCAACTTCAGCCAGGCCCAGGAATCGGGCTCGCTGCTGCGGTTTGGCGAAACCACGGTGGCGTTTGTGCTGCAGCTGCTGGTGCCGCTGCTCATTATCTTCCTGTGCTTCGGGGCCTTTGGCGAGGAGCACGAAACCGGCACGCTGAAGCTGCTGCTCAGCCAGGGCGTGACGCTGCGGCAAGTGGCCTGGGGTAAAATCCGGGGCTACGGGCAGGCGGTGGCGCTGGTAGTGGCGCCGGCCTTGGCGCTGGCCGCCACGCTGTTGTTTGTGGGTGCAGAGTATGCCGCCGGGCCCGACTTGCTGGCCCGACTGCTGCTGTTTGTGGTTGGCTACGCGGTGTATTTCTTTCTGATTATCGTGGGGTCGGTGGTGGTATCGGCCTGGCAGCGCGACTCGCGCACGGCCCTCGTAACGCTGCTGGGGTTCTGGATGCTGGGCGGCGTGATTCTGCCTAAAGCCACCGCCAACCTCGGCGCCACGCTGTACCCCGCCATCACCAAAGCCCAGATGGACACCGAGGTCCACGCCGAAGCCCAAAAAGGAATGAACGGCCACGACCCGCAGGACCAACGCAGCGCCGCCCTTAAGGAGGCGTTGCTTAAGAAGTACGGTGTTGATTCCGAGGAAAAGCTGCCGGTGAGCGTGGGTGGCCTGGTGATGCGTGAAAGCGAGGAATACTCCAGCCGCGTTTACCAGCAGCACTTTGCCGCCCTCAACGCTACCTACGAGCGCCAAAACGCCATCTCCACCTGGGCCGGCCTGCTGAATCCTTACCAAGCCATCCGGCCGTTGTCGATGGGCCTGGCCGGGTCTGATTTTGCTCATTACGTGCACTTTCAGGAGGCCGCCGAGGCCTACCGCTACGGGCTGGTGCAGCGCCTCAACATGCTGCAGGCCGGCATGGGCTACGGCGACAAGGAGCGCCGCCTCGGAGCCGAGACCTGGCGCCAGCTCCCCGTTTTCAATTATCAGTTGCCCACGTTGGCCTGGGCGTTGCCGCATCTGCTGCTGCCGGTGCTGTCTTTGCTGCTCTGGGCCGTGGGGCTGAGCTGGCTGGGTTTGCGCCTTATTTCCAAAACTAGCATCGTCTGACTATGAGCCAGCTAACCCTTTTCCGACTGCTGCTCACGTACGAGTGGTGGCACTTCCGGGCGGCCCGCGGGCTGGTGCTGCTCACTGGCCTGCTGCTGGCCACTGGGCTCTACGGCATCTACTACGGCACCACCGAAATTGAGCGGCAGCGCCAGCACCTGGCTACCCTGCCCGAACTCACTCACCACAACGTGGCCGAGCTACAGCAGAAATTTCCGGACTCCGCCGATGCCGGCGAAATTGGCTACTACCACACCACCTACGCCGCGCACCACCCCGATGCCTGGGCCGCGCTTTCCTTAGGCCAGCGCGATGTGAACCCCTACTACGTGAAGCTGCGCCTGCTGGGCCTGCAAGCCCAGCTCTACGCCACTGACAACGTGAACCCGGTGAAGTCGCTGAGCGGCAACTTCGACCTGGCTTTCGTGCTGGTGTACTTGCTGCCGCTGCTCATCATCGCGCTGAGTTTTAATTTGCTGTCGAGCGAGCGGGAGCAGGGCCTTTTGCCATTGCTCCTGGCCCAGCCCGTGCGGCCTGCGCTGCTGGTGGGAGCCAAGCTCGCGTTTCGGATGGGCGTGGTGCTGGGGCTGGCCTGGCTGCTCTCGGCTATCGGCATGGGCTGGGCCGGGGTGCCCCTCGATGGCCGCGTGCTGCTGTGGCTGGTCTTCGTCACGGCGTATGCGCTGTTTTGGTTTGGAGCGGTGCTGGTGGTCACGGCCTTGCAGCGCAGCTCGGCCGTGAACGCCGTGGCCCTGGTGGGCACTTGGCTGCTGCTGGTGGTGCTGATACCGGGCCTGCTCAATCTGGGCGTGGCCGCGGCCCGGCCCGTGCCCCAGGGCCTGGCCCTCACCATCAAGCAGCGAGAGGAAATTCATGCCGGCTGGGACCGACCCAAGGCCCAGACCATGAACCGCTTTTTCGCCCACTACCCGCAGTGGCGCGACACGGCCACCATTCGCGAGCGGTTTGTGTGGCGCTGGTACTATGCCTTTCAGCACCTGGGCGACGTGTCGGTTGAGCCCCTAGCGGCCGCCTACGCCCGCGGCCTGCAGCAGCGCTTCGTCCTGGTCGAGCAACTTAACGTGCTTTCGCCCGCCATCAACGCCCAAACCAGCCTCAACGCCCTAGCCGGGACTGACCTGCCCACGCACCTGCAGTTTCAGAGCAGCGCCCGCGCCTACCACGATTCCCTGCGGGCTTACTACTACCCGTTTCTGTTCCGACAGGTGCCGTTCACGCACGCCGACTATGCCCGCGAGCCTACGCATTCTTTCACCAGCCAGCCGGAGCTGCCTACGGCTTACCGCGGATTGGGCAAGTTGCTGCTGACGGTGGCTGGGACATTTGCGCTGGGGTTGGTGCTGATGCGTAGGCGGGCTATTAGTCCTCGGTAGGGTGGGAGCGGGGTAGTTAAAGTGCTGGCCTTGGCGCTGATTCGTTCTGCTGGGGCGCCTCACCCCCCGGCCCCCTCTCCTTTTCGGAGAGGGGGCCGGGGGGTGAGGCGCCCCAGCAGAACAAAAGGCAGTATGAGCCAATAATTACAGTTCTTCGTACTCTAAATCCCATCAACCCCGGCTGCCTGCGCTGTGAGAGAGTACCTGCTGTTCGTCGATACCGAAACCTCGGGCATTCCGCGCGACTGGGCCAAGCCGTATTCCAGCCGCGACAACTGGCCGCACATTGCACAGCTGGCCTGGGTGGTGTACACCAAAGATGGGCAGGAAGTGAAGGCCGAAAACCACTACATCCAGCCCAACGACTACGACATGAGCGAGGCCTCGGGCAGCGTGCACGGCCTCACAGTGGACTTTTTGCGCCAGAACGGCAAGCCGCGCCACGCCGTGATGCAGCGCCTGCAGCGTGACCTGCTGCAGTACCACCCGCTGGTGGTGGCCCACTTCATGCAGCTCGACTACCACATGGTGGGTGTGGGATTTTACCGGGCCGGCATGCAAAACCCGTTGGAACAGCTGCCCACTTTCTGCACCATGCGCGCCACGGGCGAGTTGGTGCGCTACTCCAACCAAGGATATCTGCGCCTGGGCGACTTGTACCAACGCTTATTCCAGGAGCCGCAGCCCGAGCAGCACGACGCCCTGGCCGATGCCTACGCCACAGCCCGCTGCTTTTTCGAGCTGCAGCGGCAGGGGAGCATCACGCCCGAAACCGTGGCCCAGCAAGGTCCAGTAGGACTCCCGAACCTGACGCCGCTAAAGCCTCGCAAGCGACGAATTAAGGTAGGCGTGCCTGTGTGGCTGTTGTTGGGCGGGTTGGCGTTGGTGCTGCTGGCGTTTTTCCTAATAGGGTGAAAAAAGGAAGTTAAAAAGACGGTCATACAGATTTCAGCGAACCGAAGGTCAGCGTGGCCAAGCATCTTTACTAGCTAAATGAACCCAATCGTCTGTCATGCTGAGCTGGCGAAGCACCTTATCAGGTCAGCACGAGTCGTTCACACGTGATAAGGTGCTTCGCCAGCTCAGCATGACAGACGTTGAGGCAGCCTTGCACCAAACTTTTCAACATACCTACTTCTCCCTCATGAGCGACCGTCTCGACTTCCTGCGCACCGTAAAGCCTTTCGACTTGCTGCCCGAGGAGGTGCTGGCTGAAGTGGCCGAAGGCCTGGTCGAGGTGCGCCACCCCCGCGAGGCCATCATCTATTACCAAGACGTGTCGAAGATGCGCGGGCTCGACATCATTGTGGAGGGCGAATACGAGACGTTTTTCTACGACAGCCAGCAGAACCGGCGCGTGCTTGAGTACAGCCGGCCCGGCGACTGTTACGGCGGCATCTCGGTGCTGCTGAACAAGAAACGCTCGCTCCGTACGGTGCTGGCCAAGGCCAATACCCGCGTATACTTCCTGCACCGCCGCGAGTTTCGCTCCCTGTGCCAGGCCTACGAAGAGTTTTTCCACTTCTTCACCGCGCGCTATGGCCAGCGGATGCTGAACGAGGAGTACGCCCACTTTGTGCGGCCCGCCAGCAGCGCCGGTGAAAACTACCTGGCCTCCGACCAGCTGTTTTCGCGTCGCATCGAAACGTTGGAACTCCGGGGCGTGGTGGCCTGCCCCGCCAGCACGCCCATCTTCGAAGTGGCCCGGCGCATGGCCGCGGCCCGCACCAGTTGCTACTTCGTGAATGACGACGGCCATGGCCACATCACCGGCTACGTAACCGACATCACCCTGCGCGACAAAGTGGTGGCCGGCCTGGCTGATGCCCACCAGCCCGTGGGAAGTATTATGGATGCGCCAGTGGTCAGCATCAGTACCAAGGCCTTTGTGCACGAGGCCATACTGCTGATGTTCCGAACCAAGACGCGGTACCTGCTGGTGGAGAAAGACGGAGTATTTGTGGGCTACCTGAGCCGCAACAAGCTGCTGACCGACGACCAGGCCCAGTCGCCGTTCATCTTCATTCAGTCGGTGAAGCAGGCCCAGGCCGTGCCCGAGCTCAAGCGCCGCTGGGAGCAAGTTCCGGAAATGGTGTACCAGCTGCTGAACCGCGGCGTAAAGCCCGAAATCGTGAACCAGGTCATCACCACCGTGTCCGACACCATCGCCCTGAAGGTGATTGAGGATACCATCGGCGAGCTGGGCCCGCCGCCGGCTAAGTTCGTGTACATGGTGCTGGGCAGCGAGGGCCGTAAGGAACAAACCCTGCTTACCGACCAGGACAACGCCATTATTTACGAAGACAAGGCCAACGAGCAGCGCGAGCTGGTTCGGGCCTACTTCCTACGCTTCGCCGAAATTGTATCGGACCGCCTCAACGACATCGGGTTTGCGTTCTGCGAGGGCGGTTTCATGGCCAAAAACCCCAAGTGGGCCCACTCGCTCTCGCACTGGAAACGCAACTACGTGGAGTGGCTCACGGATTCCAACCCTGAAACCGGCATGCAGTTCGCGGCGTCGTTCGACTGCCGCTACCTCTACGGTGACCCCACCATCATGGACGAGCTGCACGCTTTCCTGGACGTAGAGCTGCAAAAGCCGGTGGACCGGTTTTTTCATTACATGGCCGTGAATGCCCTGCAGTACGAGCCGCCGCTTACGTTTTTCCGCAACATCCGCACTTTTGCTCATGGCACGCAGCAGGTGTTCAACCTCAAGAAAACCATGTCGCCCATCGTGGACCTGGTGCGCATGTACGCCCTCAAGCACCGCATTTTCGCCACCAACACCGGCGAGCGGCTGGAGGCCCTGCGCGAGCAAGGCGTGTTCACGGAGCGCGAGGCCCAGGAGTTGCTGCAGTCCTACTACTACCTCATGGGCGTGCGTTTGAAGAAACAGGCCGTGCAGATTATCAGCGATAAGGTGACGCCTGATAATTACCTGGACCCGAAGACGCTGACTAAAGTGGAGCAGGTGACTTTGAAGGAGATTTTCAAGGTCATTGCGGATTTCCAGCTGAAGATTAAGGTAGGATTTACGAAGTCGTTAGGGTAGGAGGGATTGGGTGGAACCGCACGCCTGTGGAACCTCACCCCCCGGCCCCCTCTCCAAAAAAGAGGGGGAGCCTGCCGGTTAAAAGCACACGCTTCAACTCATTCTACTAATCTGCGCATCCATGGCTCCCCCTCTTTTTTGGAGAGGGGGCTGGGGGGTGAGGTTCCCCCGCTTGGCCAACTCCGCGCTACTTCCGCCGCATCTCCTGCTGCCGCATCGGCATCTTATCCACCGTCCCAACAAATCCGCTGGCGCAATAGGCCGCCGGCTTTTCTCCTTCACCCCACCGTCTTTGCCAATCAGCACCGCAGAAAACTGGCCAGCCTGAACCCCGATTTTCTTCAGCAAAAACTGCTTGTCAGCGGCTGATAATTGGTCAAGCACCGCATCCACCACTAGGAAATCACGCTCGGCAAGTTCGGTTGCGTTCGCCGCTAGCAGCGCCTTTTGAGTCTTAAAATCTGCGTGCTCGGCGGTGGGCGCAGCTACCAGCAGCACCCGTTTCTTCCAGCGGCTATCGCGCAGGGTTTGTTCTAGGCTCATAGGTTTGGAAGTTTGGGCGGTGAGCAGGCAAAACAAGCCCAGCAGTAGGAGGGAGGCGCGAAGGAAAGGGCGAAGGTGCATAAGCTTGGCGATGAGACTGCGTATACGTAGGCACACAACATCGGAACCGGGATAAGCTTCCCGAACGCCTTACTTTGCATTGCTCAGCCTTTTCCGCTGCTGCTTCCTTTTCGATGAATTCCCGCCTCCTTTCCACCGGCTTCTTGCTGACCCTGGGCTTGCTCAACGCCTGCCAAACCCCCAAGCCAGCTTCCGAAACCACTGCTTCCGCTGCCATGAATCCCGTTTGGCAATCCGACGCCTACACCCTGTACCGCGACCGCGTGGTGCAGGGCCCGCACGAGGCCCGCGCCCTCTCGGCCACTGAGTTGGTATCGAACTACCAGAGCCCCATCAACGAGTTTCAAAGCCCGCGGGTGGAGTTCAAGTTCAGCCTCAACGGCAAGGACAACGAGATGGCGCCGGGCCTGAACCACCTGCTCATTGCCGCGCCGCGGCCCGGTGGCGGGGCCATCGAGACGCCGCCCATCGTGTTTGGGCAGCGATACGAGGATTCCACGCCCGCCTCGGCCACCACCTACCTCACGCCGAACACGCCGGTGAAAATCCGGCTGGATTTGCGGCCGGTGCTGGCCGCCTTCAAGAAGCAGGGCTACTACACCACCTTCAAGGGCGACAAGCTGTACCAGCAGGATTTTAAGCACGTCTACATTGCCGGGGGCACAGAGCCGTTGAGCTGGGACTTTGACAACCTGGTGAATAAGCCCGAGCTGGAAATGAAGGACCCCGACGGCAACGGCATCTACGAAGTCACGCTTAATCTCAATCAGCCCGCGGCCGCCAAAACCACCGCCCAGCAGTGGAAGCAAAGCATCAACACCGCCGACTTTCCGCAGTACTCGTCCGACTACCCGCTGGCCGATGCCCTCTACAACCTAGCCCTGGAAGAAGCCCGCCGCGCCGTGGAGCCCGACAGCACTTTCCGCACCGGCAAGGAATGGGCCGGCGTCTGGACCCGCGACATCAGCTACAGCATCATTCTGGCGCAGGCCGCCTTGCAGCCGAAATCGGCCATGAAAAGCCTGATGCGCAAGGTGAGCCCTGAAGGCCGCATCATTCAGGACACCGGTACCGGGGGCGCTTACCCCGTCTCGACCGACCGCATTGTATGGGCCACCGCAGCCTGGGAGATTTACAACGTGACCGGCGACGACGCCTGGCTGCGCAAGGTGTACCCCATCATCAAAAAGTCGTTGGCTGACGACCGCCAGAACGCCTACGACCCCACCACCGGCCTGGTGCGCGGCGAGTCGTCGTTTCTGGACTGGCGCGAGCAAAGTTACCCGCGCTGGATGCAGCCCGTCGACATCTACCAGTCGGAAAACCTCGGCACCAATGCCCTGCACTACCAGGCCAATGTGGTGCTGGCCCAAATGGCGGCCAAGCTCGGCGAGCCCGGCGTAGCCGCCCAGCACAAGCGCCAGGCCGAGGCCATTAAATTTGCCATCAACGAGCACCTCTGGCAGCCCGAAAAGGGCTATTACGGCCAGTTCCTTTACGGCCGCACCGCCCTCACGCTCTCGCCCAAGGCCGAAACGCTGGGCGAGGCCCTAAGCGTGCTCTACGGCGTGGCCGAGGGCGAGCGGGCCCAGGAAGTAGTAGCCAAAACGCCCACCGTACCCTTCGGCACGCCCTGCATCTACCCCCAGATTCCGGGTATTCCGGCCTACCACAACAACGCCGTGTGGCCCTTCGTGCAGAGCTTCTGGGCGCTGGCGGGCGCCCGTGCCGGCAACGACCAATCCGTGACCGAGAGCATGGCCGCCATCTACCGGCCGGCCGCGCTGTTCCTCACCAACAAGGAAAACTACGTGGCCAGCAACGGCGATTTTGCCGGTACCCAAATCAACTCCAGCAACATGCTCTGGAGCCTCTCGGGCAGCCTGGGCCTCGTGTACAAGGTGCTGTTTGGGATGCAGTGGCAGCCCGAGCGGCTGGTGTTCCGGCCCTTCGTGCCGCAGGCGTTCCAGGGCAAGCGCCGGCTCACCAATTTCCCGTATCGCCGGGCCGTGCTCGATATTGAGATGGAAGGCTTCGGCAACGAAATCAGCAGCATCACCATGGACGGCCAGCCGCTGGCCAATGCCGCCATTCCGGCCAGCCTCAGCGGGCGCCACGCCGTACGCATTGTGCTCAGCAGCAAAGCGCCGCAGGCTGCGGGAGTCAACCGGGTAGCCAACCAGTTTTCGCCGTTGGCGCCGGAGGTGAGCCAGGTGGGCAACAATCTGACTTGGGCGAAGGCCGAAGGAGTGAAAGAATACAAAGTGTTGAAGAACGGGGCTCTCGTGACCACTACCACCAGCACTTCTTGCTCCGTTCCTGCCGGTCCTTTCGCGGCGTATCAAGTGGTGGCCGTGGACGGCGCGGGCCTGGAGTCCTTTGCCAGCGAGCCGTTGGAAATAGGTACTGCTGCCAGCCCACAGCTACAGCTCGAAACCGTGGCTCCTAAAGCAGCGCTGGCCTACAAGGGCTTCAGCGGCCAGGGCTTCGTCGAAATCAGCAAAAGCAAAAACAAGTCCCTCACCATTCCCGTGACGGTGGCCGAGGCCGGTCTATATGCCGTGGATTTCCGCTACGCCAACGGCAACGGGCCCATCAACACCAATAACAAATGCGCCATCCGCACGCTGCGGCGCGGCCAAGAGCTGCTGGGCACGGTGGTGCTGCCTCAGCGCGGCGTCGAAGAATGGTCGAACTGGGGCTTCTCGAACCCCGTGCTGGTGCGCTTGGAGAAGGGTACGCACCCACTCACGCTGGCCTTCGAGCCGGCCAATGAGAACATGAACGGCGAAGTGAACCAAGCCATGCTGGACTACCTGCGGGTGCGAAAAGTAGAGTAAGCTCGACTTGATAGGCGGTAGTAACGCAAACAGCCCCGGCCAATGTGGTCGGGGCTGTTTTTTTGGGTTGGGTGACCAGTACGCCTAGTGCTCGCAGGGCTGTGGCTCGTATTTGCTAATGGCCCGGAATCCCATCAGCTTTTGCAGAATGAGAGGGCTCTGGTGCCGCAATTCATCGTCGGGGGAAGCCGTGGCCTGATTGAACGTGTATTGCTGGCCGTTGCGGATGTAAACAACCTGCTCGGGCTTGGCTTTGGCTACGTGATTTTTGAACTGAAAAAAGGGCAATAACTGATGCTTCGAGGCCACTTCTTTCAACTGCTTGTCGGTGGAGGAAACTACTTCCACCATGTCCTTCTGAAAGTCAAAAATCTGTGTGCTGACCGGAATAAAAACGTGGTTAGTAATCCCGCCTTCGGTTCTCAGGTTAGAAAACATCGCAAACGAGGATTCCGTCTTTAGACCCAGGTAGGGACTAATTCCGTTGAAAAACACCAGTGCCGGAACTAGCAGAAAGAGCGCTGCAGGTAAAGCAAAAGAGAGGTTGGTGTTTTGCCAAAATTCTTTTTTGAGCGCCACCAGAAAGAGCACAATAAATACCGTGCTGTACAGCGCCCAAACTATCCGGAAATAGTCTTTAAACTGCGTGGTGAGGTAGGCCAGCGCGACCAGGCTGAAAAAGAATATCGCAAGCAAAACCACGAAGTTCTTAACGCTAAACTGACCCAGTTTTTTTCTGAACTCAATTCGACGCTCCGTCCACTTGTCGTTAAAGTTGGCCACCGTGTTGGTAAACGAGTGGCTTGTGAATAGGACGTAGACGGCGAAAATCATTCCCGAAAAGTCATAGAAGCCATTCAGTGAATTGAAGGCGATAACGCAGTGAAAGCCCAAGCCAATTAAGACGCCCATGTTTCGGGTTTTGCGGAAAATAAGCAAGACCGGAATAAGCGTTTCAATGATGATGGTGAAGTAGATATTGTACTTCAAAAAAGTGTCGGTGGTGGGTATCAATGCATCAAGGTGCTGGGCTTTGTAAAGCACTGCGGCACAGCTGGCGTCAGACGCCAAAAAGCTCCAGTTTAGCTTGTGCAAAACCACAAAGAAGTAGAGTATAATTACCTCGATGCGTACTACTGGTGCAAACGTTCTGATTAAGTCGCCTTTGTCAATTTGTAAGCTGCGCTTTTTAATGATTAAATAAATAAGCGCCTGCAGAATGGTCAGGTTAACGAACGTCGCAAATATCCAGTGGTTGCTGATGTAAGGCGCCCGGAATAGCACTTCGTAGAGCTGCAGCGTAATCAAGGAAGTGAGCCGCAGCATGGAAGCTGGGCGCAGAATCAGCAGAATAGCCGCCGCCGTAAGCAGGGCATAGTGCAGTTCTTTGGTATAAACCCGCGACTGCGCCATGTGAAACAAGGTTGCGACGGCCCAGGCCACACAAAAAACCTTGTAACGGGTAATGTCATTAAAGTTATTGGTGGGTAGACTTGCGGTACTTAAGCGGGCATAATTTTCCTTATCTAGATTGCTGTTGGATAATGCAGCGGGTACAGAAAGAGGCATGTAGTAGTCGTTGTTGTAATAAGTGGAAAGGCAAATGCGAAGGAGAGAATGAAGAAATTTAAATACTTAATTTTTTGATGCGTTATGGTGTCCGGCTTGTACCGAATAACACGTGTTGAAGTTGTGTTATTTACGGTATTTTACCTATTATTTTTATGGATAAAAAAATAAAAAAATTCCTTAGCTGGACAAGTCGTCAAGCTTATTGGCTTCATAATTAATTGGTGTGCAATAACCGGGCCTGCCAACAACGTGAAGAAAAAACTTTATTAAATAAGCCCAACTGCACATTACGGGATGGTATTGAGCAGAAAACCTTGCGAACGTTTGAATTGCTAAGACTCCGTGACAGACCATTTTCGAACATCTTTTTGTTCCCTCACAATCATCTTATTAGTCACTCCGAGGCCCTTGTTAAAACACGTGGGATTTTGGTACCTGCGTAGGAGCTGAACCAGCCGCCACTAAGAGGCACAATTCTATTGAGTGAGCGCAAAAAAGCCTGCTGCTAATTATCGAAATCGATAATGGCAGCAGGCTTCTTAATTGATGAGGTTCTGCCCGAAGGCAGCAAAGAACTAACTCACGACCGGCGGGTAGTAGATAGACGAGAACGGATTGGCGCACGGCGTTTTGTGCGGATTGTACCAGCCCAGGTACTTCACTTCCTTGCTTTCATCCATCCGGTTCTGAAAGAAATCGGTCGACATCAAGTACAGTTGGGTCAGGGTCCGCACGAGTTGTGAGCGTTCCGAGTCGATTTTCAGGAAGTAGTAGGCCTTGGTCTTCACGTTCATGAAGAACTGCTTGTTGGCCCCGGTCATGCGGTAGTAGTCGGCCACAAACTGGTCGACGCCCGCCCGGTCTATTTTCAGGAAGCTGAATTCGTTCAGGATGATGCCGGCCAGGGCGTTCTCAACGGAAGAGGCCGCCACCCCCACCGAAGGAACCGCCACGGCGGCAGTGCCCAAACCCAATAATTGCAAAAAGCTTCTTCTGCGCATAACAATATAATTTCTCGGCTAGAAAGATTGGTGGGCCGACAGCAGCGAGAGCGCCGACAGCGTGAGGGTGGGGTTGGCGGGGGTGTAGGTGGTGAAGCTGCCGCTGCCCAATACGAACAAGTTGCGGTATTGGTGGTGGCGCAGGTGCTTGTCCACCACGCCTTGCTCGGCCGTGGCACTCATGCGGGTGGTGCCCAGAATGTGCGCCTCGGAGGCATAAGGCTGGTCGTAGATGATTTTTTCCACGGGCAGGCACGACAGCACGTCGGGCAGGCGCTGCTTCATCTTCTCAATGCCCTTGAGGGTGTAGTCGGAAGGGCCTTTGAAGTGGATGGCCGGCTTCATAATGTCCGACGTGGTGGCCACGTAGTTGTCGTGGTCGGGCAGGTCCTCGAAAATCATGCGGAAGCTAGCCATGTGGCGCCACTTGCCGCTTTCGGGCCGGAAGAAGGGGGCGTTGCTCGACTCCATGAGGCAAGCCGCGTACTCCTTGCGGTGCTCGCCGTCGTAGAGCATGTAGCCGTTGGCGTTCACCCAGGTGCTGCCGCCCAGGCTCTGCAGGTTGTCGAGGTACACGTGGGCCTGCAGGCCCAGCTGCTCGCCCAGGCCGCGCCCCGTGAAGGGGTTTTTGTCGCCGGAATTTAGCAGAATGTTGGCGTTGAAGAGGGCGTTGGCACCCAGGGCCACGACCTCGCCGGCGGCGTGGTGGTCCTTGTTGTCCTGCCGGAAGCTCACCTTGCGCACCCGGTCCTGCACCAGTTCCAGGCCATACACCTGGGCGCCCTGCTGCAATTCAACGCGCGGGTCCTCATAAACCCGGAAGTTCGAGTTCTCGATGGTAAACTTGGCATCGACGGGGCACACGCTGCACACGGCGCTGGCGCAGCAGGGGTTGCGGCCGTTCATGGCCACGCGGGCGCGGGCCGTGGGCTGGTTGATGTATAGCTTGCCGTACTTCTGGTGCAGAATGGTATCAACGGCCGTGAACAGGTGCGGGGGCTGGGCGTAGGCCTTCTTGCGGGGGTAAGGCGTTTCGGCCGGGCCCGAGATGGACATCAGGTCTTCCACCTGCTCGTAGTAGGGGTCGAGCTCGTCGTACTGCACGGGCCAGTCGTTGCCGATGCCGTACAGCGTCTTCATCCGAAAGTCGGAGGGCAGGAAGCGCGGCGTGCAGCCGTACCAGCAGTTGGAGCTGCCGCCAAAGCCCACGCTGAAGTGCCAGTCTTTGTCGGGCTTGTGGTTTTCGAACGTGTCGTTGGAAATGGGGTTGAGGCCGGCGTAGGCTGACTTTTCGCCGATTATCTCCTTCACGCGCTCAGCCCGCGGAAACAAGTGGCCGCGTTCCAGCACCAGCACTTTGGCCGAAGCAGGAGCTTTGCTAAGATACTGTTTAAGAAAAAAGGTCGAAGCGAAGCCCGTTCCGACCACTACTAAATCGTAAGCCGTATGTTTCATTTAATCAGGATACCATTGAGTGCAGGAAGTGAGCCGTCGCCCGTCCCCCGCAAGTTGCGCGTACTTCATACATAGCGCCATTGTTCTACATGTAGGGCTGTGAATTAGTTCTTAATTATTGCGAGATAAAAAAGGCTAATTATAAGCAAAACAAGGGAGTGGAAGTGGTTTTTGCACGCTCCCGGCAAAATTTGTGCCCCAAAAGCAGCGTGGCTGCCAGCGCAGCGCGGCCGAGCCGCGGCATGGTTTGAGGTCGCCCAAGCCGCCAGTCGCTACGCGGGGGAAAGCGTGGCGGGCAGCCGCACATCAAACACGTCCCGCAAGGCCTTACGGGCCGCGTGGTAGCCGCACATGCCGTGCACGCCCCCACCCGGCGGGGTGGAGGAGGAGCAGATGTAAAGCCCCTTGGCCGAGGTCTGGTAGGGCGAGAGGCGCAGCACCGGCCGCGTAAACAGCTGTCCAATGTCGAGCACGCCGCCATTAATGTCGCCGCCGATGTAGTTGGCGTTGTACTCCTCCATCTGCACCGTGTTCATGACGCTGCGGGCCAGAATCCGCTCCCGGAAGCCGGGTGCGTAGCGCTCCACCTGCTGCTCAATGGCGGCGGTCATGTCTTTGGTGGAGCCGTGCGGCACGTGGCAGTAGGCCCAGGCCGTGTGCTGGCCGGCGGGGGCGCGGGTTGCGTCGAACAGGCTTTGTTGGGCCAGCAGCACGAAGGGCTTTTCGGGGTGCGTGCCGTCCCAGGTAAGCTGCTCGGCGTGGGTAATCTCTTCGAGTGTGTTGCCCAGGTGAATGGTGCCCGCCTGCCGGCACTCCGGCGCCGTGAAGGGAATGGGACCAGCCAGCGCCCAGTCGACCTTAAACACGCCCATGCCGTAGCGGTAGCGCTCCAGCTGCCACTTATACAGGGCCGAGAACTTGTGGCCCGCAATGCCCAGCAGCTGCCGGGGCGTGATGTCGAACAGCACGGCGTGCGACGAGGGCAGCTGCGCCAGTGACTTCACATAAAAATTGGTCTGGACCTGCCCGCCCAACGACACGAAGTACGACGTGAGCGCCGAGGCAATGGACTGCGACCCGCCCCTGGGCAGCGGCCAGCCCTGCCGGTGGCCCATGGCCAGCAGCACTAGCCCTATGGCCGACGTGGCCACGTTGGCCAGCGGCAGCTGGGCGTGGGCAGCCATGCCGGCCCACAGGGCCCGGGCCTCGGTAGTTTTCAAGAAAAGGTTGGCTAGCAGCTTGGCTGGCAGCAAGCCTTTGAGGCCGAAGCGGGCCATCACGAAGGGATTTTCGGGGAAGCGCAGGGGCCCCAGAATGGCCGGGCCCAGCTCGGGCCAATCCTTAGCCACGGGCCCTACCAAGTTCTCATAGGCTTTGGCATCGGTGCTGAACTGCGCTACGGTGTCGGCCATAGACTGCGTGAGCGCGGCGGCGGTGCCGTTGTCCAGCGGGTGCGCGGCGGCCACTGGCGGATACAGGTACTCGAGCCCGTGGGCCTGCAGCGGCAGGGTTTTGAAAAAGGGTGATTCGGCCGCCATCGGATGAATGGCGGAACAGATGTCGTGCCGGAAGCCGGGCAGAGTCAGCTCGGCGGTGCGCAGGCCGCCACCTATGGTGTCTTTGCCTTCCAGCAGCAGCACCGACAGGCCCGCCTGCTGCATGGTGATGGCCGCCGCCAGCCCATTGGGGCCCGAGCCCACCACCACCGCATCAAAATCGCGCTTAGTCAAGGTCTGTTACTGGATGAAAGGATGGTTTTGAACGCAGCTCTGCCTGGTATGACCCAAAAACAGAATCATACGCCATGCCGAGCGCAGCCGAGGCATCTCGCTCCCATCGTTGTAGTGCCATTGACTACTAACCCCGGGCGAGATGCTTCGCTCCGGTCGGCATGACGTACTGCTAAGCTCCAGGGTCAACTTATTGTTGTCGCTTACTTGGTAGTAGCGCGCAGCTTGCGCACAAAGTCGGCACTAACCTCCGAGCCTTTGTTGCCCCAGGAGTTGCGGACGTGGGTAGCTACGGCGGCAACCTTGTCGTCGCTCATGCTGCCGGCGTAGCCAGGCATCACGCCGTACTCGTCCCGCTCGTTGTAGCCGTTCAGAATGATGTTGACCAGTTGCTTGCCATCGGCGTCGTTGACGCGGGGGCTGCCCACCAGCGAGGGGAAGGCGTTGGGCAGGCCCTGGCCGCTGGCTTGGTGGCAGGCCTGGCAGGTGCTGGCGTAGAGCGCCGAGCCATCGAGCTTAACTGCGACGGCGGGAGTTGCCGGGGCGGCAGCAGCGGGCGCTTCGGCAGACGGAGCAGGGGCGGGCGCTTGGTTGGCGGCTTCGGTGGCGCTGGGTTCTGTCCGGGTGGTGGTTTCGGTCTGGCTTGATTCGCAGGCACCCAGCAAGGTTGCCGTGGCAGCGAGCAGAAGGAAGGAGTATTTCATGAAATGGGAAAGTTGGCCGGGCAATGGTTGCCGCTGGCCGGGTCGGCTACACGTAGGCTCGCGGCCCGGGTGCAGCCTGTAGCGGTATTGGTAAAGGGCATCCTTGGCGCGATTAGCTAAGGATTCTCTTGCGAAATAGCGTGAGCATGTTTTTGGCAAAGGTGGCATCAAGCGGCGAGGCAATCAGGGCCTTGGCGGCGCACTTGATGCCGGCCGTTAGATTTTCGTTCGCAAGGGCGTAGAGTGCGCCCTCGCGGACCAGGTCGGCCTTCACTTCCTGCAACCACTTCATGGTAAGCGGCTTCACCTGTTCCAGACGCTCTTCCAGGGGCAGAGTCCGGAATTCGGCGCTGTCGAGCTTGGTCAAGAGTCCGTCCATGAGCACCTTCTGCTGCTGGCCCCAGTAGTGAAAAATGTACTCGTCGCTGGGAATGATGTTGGTTTTGAGCGGCAAAGCCATGGAGAAGGCGATTTGCTCGCTGGTAAACCACTCGCTGCCCTTAAAAAAGGCGTCGTTGAGGGCGCAGATGTCGGGCATCAACTTGCCTACTTCCTTGCTCAGACCCAGCACGCCCGAGTTCCAGATGTACTGTTTTTTGTGAAACTTCCGCTCCACCGAGTCCACCGAAAAGGTGCGGCTCTCAATAAGCTCAATCAGCTTGCGCGGGAATCTGTCCTGGTTGGCGGGGGTGAAGGCGGCGTAGGTGTTTACGGCTTCGGCAAAGGTGAACTCGCGCACGTGCATCACGCTCACCGACGGCTTAATGCTCTTGAGCAGCGGGTCGGCTTTGGCGATGAAAAACGTGTCGGAGTCGCAGAACAGCAGGTTGTCGCCGGGGTAGTCGCGAAGCACCTGGGCCACTATCATCGGCTTCACCCGATGAATGTATTGCTGCGGGCCCCGCATCTCTTCCAGGCCTTCGGGCGTGAGCACCGAGTAGTCAACGGGCAACCCTTCGAAGTAAGGGGCAAAAAAATCGGGCTTGTCAGTAAACACCACGGTGTGCACGTCGGTCCGGTCGCCTTCGTACCAGGCATAGAAGCTTAGTACAGCAAAAGTGGCGCGCCAAAGTTCGGTTTCTCGGCCATAAGCAAGGATTACATGCTGTGTCATGAATTGCAGCTGTTGGTTTTCATAGAAGCACCCATGGGTAGTGGGTGGGTTAGGGCAAGGGCTGGAGTTAAACCAGCACCTGGGCCTGAGAGTTATTCATCGATTGGTCGATTACATCCAGAATTTCAGCATCCTGGGTAGTATCAAATTTCCGTGCGAATAGCTTGTACGTATGCGCCAGCAAACTGGCGTCGTTTACAGTCAAGATTTTGGGGTTGGCGCCACCTTTTGACCAGTCTATATATCGATAATTATCGTTTATGATTCTGTCTTTCAGGGGCGAATTCATCAGTATGGTTGACACTAAAAATTCATCGGAACCCCAGGTAAACAGGCTGAAACGGCGCAATTCGGCGTGGCTGTCGATGAAATCGACCAGGTACTTGGCGCTGTCGGCGCTCAAGGTCCACCACGAGCCGTACGGCCCGCCATACAGCGTGTAGGGCAGCGGGAATTTGCGCTTGGGCAGCAGCCGGTTGGCCAGGGCCTGCAGCTTGTACTGAAACTTGAAGTCGAAGTACACCGAGTGGTACCGCTCTACCCGGGTGATGGCGTGGCGCCACCAGTCCGACTCCCGCGGCTCAAACGACAGGAATGTGCAGCCCACGTGCTGGTTGAAGAACTGATAGATGCTCTCAGCTGGCTTGATGGGGTAATCCTGGCCACTCAGTAGGTTGATGAATTCGTAGGTGCCCGAGGCCTGGATTTCCTTGATGCTCTGGCAAATGGCTTCCACAAAGCTGTAGGCAGCCCAGCGCACAAACTGCCGCTTCTGAATGAAGTGCACCCGGGGCAAGGCGCTCAGGTGAGCATAGTCCTTGGGGTCTATCTTGGCGTCGAGGTGGATAAAAAAATCGAACTGCTCGTGAGCCAATGCCTTCAGCAAGCGCTCTACCTGGTCCGGATTTTTGTGGACCATAATCAGGTGGGCTATTCTCATGGCGTCGGGGTGGGTGGGAGTTCAACGGTGGCTTGGGGCCGGTTTTTCGGAACTGCAGAAAGTGGTAAAATGAGACAAGGCTGCTCGCTGAGGAATGCAGTGCGCAGCTGGGCTTAGCCGGGTTTGAGCACGGCCGCCGCTTTGCTGAGCACCCGCTGCACCAGCAGCTTGCTTTCCTGCAAACCAGTGGTCATAATGTCGCGAATGGAGAGCGGCAAATGCTTTTTGAGGTGGATGTAGCCGAAGGTGAAGCCGGCAATGCCCGTGGGCAGGCTGGCCACGGCCACGCCGTAGATGTTGCCGAACAGCAGCAGGGCCGTTACATCGCCCACCACGTTCACGGCCAGCATCAGGAACACCTTCACCAGGTTCAGGCGGGGCTGGTTCACCACGTCGAGCGTGACGCCCACAAACCGGTCGATGGGGTAGAGGATGGCCAGCACCATGCTGATGCGGAGCAAGTTAGCCGCTTCGGTGTCTTGGTACTTGGGGCCGCCAATGAGAAAGACGGGCACATCGGCGAGCAGCAACGTGCCCAGAATAACCGGCACAAAGGCCCAGGTGAGCATGCCCGCGTTCTTGCGCAGCAGGCGCGCCACCTCGGGCAGCCGGTTTTGGTTGAAGGCCGCCGACATGGCCGGCATGGCCGTGGCCACAAAGCTGCGCAGCGGAATCTCGATGATTTCCATGAAGCGCCCGGCCAGGTTGTACACGGCCAGGGGCGCGGGGCCCAGCATGTAGTTAATAACAAAGGTGTCGGAGCTGCGCAGCAGGTTTGAGCCCACGTAGCTGCCCACGCTGTACTTGCCAAAGTGGCCCAGCTCGCGAATGCAGGCGCTGGTGCGTTGGCGCAGGCTTCCGGCATCGGCCCAGCCCAAGACTAGCATGAGAAAGCTGGTAATCACGGAAGCGCCCACGTAGCTATACACCACGCGGTCGATGGTGGAGGCCCCGGCCAGCATGAGCCCGATGATGCACAGCACAAATAAGCCCTGCGACAGCAGCCGGATGTAGAGAATACGGTCGAAGCGCATTTCGGACTGCATCACGCACGCCGCCATGAAATACGGCAGGGTGGCCACCAGCACGATGCCAAACCACTTCAGCAGCAGGGCCAGCGAGCCGTCGTTGGTGTTGCCGAACAGCAGCCAAGCGCCCAGGTTTATCAGCCCGAGCAGGCCGGTAATGACCAGCGCAATGGCCCAGGCCGAACCCGTGACCTCGGCGGTGCGGGCCGGGGTAGCCCCCGAGCGCGCCCGAATGAAGGCCGTGGTGAGAAAGCCGGCCCGAAACGAGTCGGCCAGGCCCACGGCCGCCATGAAGTACACCCACATGCCAATGTCGTGCACCGGCAGCGTCCGAAACAGCAGCGACACCGAGATGATGCTCATGGCCGACACGGTCAGGTTGCCGGCCAGCGACATAAACTGTTGGTTGTCGAGGTACGATTGCAGCTTAAGGAGTAAGGGATTCTTCACGTAGTGCGGGCGGGGCACTCCGGCTAAGGAGCACCCATAGGCCCAGTAAGGGTGGTAGGGCAATCAGGGCGTGCGGGAGGCGACCGCAGCGCCAGTGGTAGAAGAAGTAAGTATAATACCGGGACTGAATAGCATCGGCCCGATGCAGGGAAAGTACGCAGAAGTAGCCGGAAGCGTTAGTCGTTAAGCTCGTAGAGCACTACTTCGTAGTAGCCGCGGCGGAAACGCTGCACCTCCTTGCCCAGCGTGGAGAAGTGTTCGTTGAGCAGCCGGCCTGGGGGCATGGCTTTTTCGTGGTACCAGGCGGGCTGGTCTACAAAATCGCCGATGGCGTCGCGGTTGTTGCTGTCGTAGATAAACCAGAGTCGCTTTTTGCCCTGGAAGGCGGCAAACTCCGGCTGCAGCTGGCGCAGGTAGTCGGCCTGGCTGGTGGCGGTGTTTTTGGCGAGGCTGGCCCGGGTGGCCGGGTACTTTAAGTTGTAGGCGTCGCGGTAGTAGTCGTAGGCCTGGCGCATGTTCCAGTACACGTACACGGCGTCGCCTTCCTGGTACCGGTCGTTCACGAAGAACACGGTTTCGCGGTAGTATTCGCGGTTGTAAAAGGTGTCGGGGTCGAGTACCTGGCGGCTTGAGTTGGCCAGCGAAGGCAGCAGCACCAGCGCCAGCAGCACGTAGGCCACCCTGGGGCTGGGCACAAACCGGCGGGCCAACTCCTGGGCGCCCAAGGCCAGCGCCAGCATCACGGCCGGCGCCAGAAACAGCGTGAAGCGCTGGTAAAACGGATACTGGCTTGCGGCCGACGCCAGCAGCGCAATGGCCAGCGGCAAAAACAAAATCAGGAAATACTCCTTGCTGCGCTGGAAGAAGAAGTATGCCCCGGCCACGATGAGCGGCAGGTATAGCCACCCCATTTTCAGCACGTGCTTCAGGCCGAAGTACGTGCGGCTGTTGTCGACTTGCAGCAGCACGCCCATAGGGTGCGCGAGGAATTCGTAGGCTTTTACCACCGCCCACTTAGCAGCCGCCACGGGCTGTAATGGCAGATAGCCTTCGTACTTGATTTTGAAGAAGTAGGTAAGCCAGCCGGAATCCTTGTATTTGCTCACAAAAAACAGGAAGACCAGCCCAAAGCTCAGCACCCACAGCGCCCCTGGAACCAGGTACTGCGCCGCGCGCTTCCAGTCGCGCTGCAGCGCGGCCCGCAGGAACACTCCCGCGCCAATGCCCGCCAGTACAAAAATGCTGGGAAAGGAAAACCACGGCAGCAGCCCACCCAGCACGCCCCAGGCCACCATGGCACCCCACGACTGCCGGTCCTTAAACTTGGTGTAGAGATACAGGGCCACGATGGTGCCCAGCAGCTCGGCGCTGTACTGCTTAGCCTCCACAGCGTGGTATATGGCCGGGTAGGCCAGGGCCAGCATGCCCACCGCCAGCACCGTGCCCCAGGACTTCAAAAAGAATCGGGCCACCGGCACAAACAGAAACAAGCCTGTCAGCCCGCACAGCAGCGAAAACAAGCGCAGCGCCTGCTCCTGCTTGCCAAACAAGGCCATAAAAAACCGCGTCGACCACAGGTAGCCCAGCGGCGCTTTTTGCTCGTATTCGAAAGGCAGCGTAGCCAACTCCCGAAAGCCCATCTTGATGATGTTGACGTTCAGAAACAGCTCGTCGATGAAAAACGACCGGTTGTTGAAAAAGTGAAACAGCCGGAAAAATACCCCCAGCGCCAGCAGCCCATAAATCAGGCGGCGCTGCGTGCGCGGGCTGAGTGGCGGCAGCCCAGTGTCTGTTCCGGGTTCGGAATAGGGCTGGCTGGTGGTAGAATTGGGAGCGTGAGCTACTATTGAATGCATAAGGACGCAGTACACTTCAAGTACCGGGAGCTATACCGGAGAAGGCCACTGGACAGGAAGCGAAAGTCCTACCGCTGGTCAAAATTGAATTGGTCTTCCAGCAGCGGGCTGAGAATCGGAATCTTAACGAACATCAGCACCATCAGCAAGATGCAGAATAGCACCACGTAGGTCATGAAATACTTGCGGGTATAAAGCTTCTCGGAGCCCTGCACCGGCGAGTTTTCGAGCAGGCCAATGCGCAGGTACCACGAAAACAGCAGGGCGAAGAACGGGAAGCTGAGCAGCAGCTCAATGCGGTTTTTAACCAGGAAGATGCCCAGGAAGAACGCCGACGTGAGGGCGTAGAAGAACATGGATATCAGCAGGCTGTGCTCGGTGTAGAACTGAAACGACCGGCGGTAGAGGCCCGCCAGGGCGGGGTCTTTGATGAGGCGGTACTCGGCAAAACGCTTGGTGGCCATGAGAAAGGCGCCGCCCATCCAGTAAGCCACGATGATGCTGGAAGGGGGGAGGCTATTGAAGAAGGAGATGCCATTCAGGGCTTCGTACGACAGGGCTGGGGCCACAATGTACCAGCCCAGCGCAAACCGGATGGGGTTGTTCACCGACTCCGACAGCACGTCGAGGTACACCCGCTCCTTGGTCCGGAAGGGCCGCACGTTGTACATCACGCCCATGAACAGCAGGAACATAGAGATGAACAGGAACTGCAGGCTTATTTGGTAAGCCAGGAAGAAGCCCACCATGGCCAGCGCAAACCACTCGAAGTACACCAGCGCCGGGTTCACCACGCGCACCACCGAGGTGCGCTTCTTCTTCAGCGGGTGAAACTTGTCAAACTCCGCGTCGAGGTATTCGTTGATAACGTAGTTGGCCGAGGCCACCAGGCAGGTACTGGCCACGCCCATCACCAGCTTGGCCAGAAACACTGAGTCGAGCGGAATGCGGTAGATGATGAAGGCAAACAGCACCCCCGGCATCATAAATACGTTTTTGGCCCAGTTGTCGGGCCGGGCAATGGCAATGTAGTCTTTGATGCCGGCCGGAATCATGGCAACCTCAGGCTCTGCCGTCAGAGACTCAGTAGACGTAGGCATATTATTCATGTGGGGATGTAGTTAAAGAAGTCGCGAGCGTGTCTTCAAGCGTTTTATAGAAGGTAAAACTGTCGAAAGGCTGCTTGTCGACAATGAGGTAAGGCATGCCGGCCTGTTCGGCGCAGGCGCCGTCCAGCTCGGGGCGGTCGCCGATAAACAGGCAGTCGGCCGGCGCCAGGCCGAGGGCATCGGCAATGTAAAGCAAGCCGTGCGGAGCAGGCTTTAGGTGGTCAATTTCGGGGTCGGTGGAGCTGACGATGATGTCGGCGGCCAAGCCCATCGCCGCCATCTTATCGTGGGCTTTATAGTCGGAGTAGATACCAATTTTTATGCCTTTTTGCCGTAAAGTGGCAAAAAAAGCGTGGGTGCCAGGGTACGTGCAGCCCCGCAGATATTGGTTGGGGTACTGAAACATCCAGTGTTCTACCACCCTTTTGATTTTGTCGACGGGGGTGCGGCCGTTGTTAGATGCCCAGGCATATTGTGCATTTTCGATGTCGGGCCCGGCTGCGCCGTGGCGCTTTTCCCGCTCGGCGCGGAAGCGCTGCAAAATCAGCATCTCGTCCAGTCGCCAGGGCCGCAGCGCGTAGTAGCCCAGCAGGGAAACCAGCATTTTGCTGCGCAGCTTGGACTGCGTATACAATGTGCCGTCTACATCAAAAATAACAGCTTTCACCTCGGGCCATCGAACCGCCGATGCTGCCGAAATAGTGAATTCCGCTTCTTTGTGGGGGTGTAGACTCATAAAAATATTGTGTTTTCGAATAGGGCGATAACCGGTGATTTATACTGCTTTGATACGGTTTGGTTATGGATTATTTGAATACTTGCCCCGCTATAAATTGTATAATGTATTTATTTACTTTAAATCAAAGTTGGTGTTTCGCGAAATTACTTCTTTATCTTTAATGAATACTTGCAGAAAACGGCTCATAATTAGGAGCATAGTCCTGCTAAATGGAGGTAGAGTACCTCACTTCTAGACCCACCCATTAGTAATTAAAAAAGCAGAACGGATGCTTCACTTTTGCTCAACACAGGCCAGTTTATAGTACTAATGGTTACTTCTAGCCTGTTGCCTACAGCATGCATGCCTGCAAGGAAAGGGCAGCGCTCCCATACGCAGCAGTTGGGGCTGGGTTACCGGTTGGCACGCTGCGGTTTTCATAATCCTCAGCTACTCTTGCTGCCTGTCTCTCCCATCAGCTCATAGACTTTCCCGTAGCCGAATGCTACAATCTGGCCATCTGTATCGACGTTCTTTTGCCCCTTCTTGACAAAGACAAGCCCTGAACTAGGCCACTGGGGCCCGCTGGGCTTTGTCCCAGGCCGCGGGCTGGGAGTTGCGGAAAAACCGCGCCGCGCCTTGGAAAACGGCCACATTCATCATAGTGAAGTAGAGCGGAACCAGCAGTGGGCCAGCGGCTTTGCCCCGGCTGGCCTGGTACCAGCCCAGCGCCGCCGCGCCATAAAATAGCCCTTGCAGCACCAGCAGCACGGTGTAGATGCCGCCGTGGCTCACGGCCAGCGCGGCATTGAGCGGCAGCAGCAGCAGCAGCAAAGCCGGGGTGATGCTCCAGCGCAATACCCGGTGTGAGAAGTACAGGAAAGCAACCACCGGCTGCCGCAGCGGATTAAGCAGCGGCAGCAGCCGCGCCATCGACTGCCAGCCACCGGCGCAGATGCGCACCTTGCGCTTCATCTCCTCCTTCAGCGAGAAGGACGGCGGCTCCATGGCATAGGCCTGGGGCTCGTAAATCACGCGGTAGCCATCGTCCACGATGCGCATAGACTGCACGAAGTCGTCCAGAATAGTGTCAGCCTCCAGGGGCTTAAACAGGTCGGTGCGGAAGGAAACCAGCTCGCCGGCCGCGCCCATGAGGCTGTAGATGTCGGAATCGCACTGCTTCAGAAAGGACTCGTATTTCCAGTACAGGCCCTCGCCGGCGCCGGAGGTGCTGCCGTCGCGCAGCACCCGCTTCTCACCTGACACGGCGCCCACGCGCGGGTCGGCGTAGTGGCGCACCAGCTGGCGGGCCGCTTCGGGGTTGAGCAGGGTGTTGCAGTCGGTGAAAATAACGTAGGGCGTCTTCACGTAGCGAATGGCGCGGTTTTCTGCCATCGATTTGCCGGCCCGCTCGGGGCTGTGCAGGTGCTGTACCTCGGGGTACTTGGCCAGCACCGCACCGGAGTGGTCGTTCGAGCCGTCGGTAATGAACATCAGGTGCAGCTTCTCGGCCGGGTAGTCCAGGGCCAGGCAGTTGCGCACCTTCTCGTCCAGAATATCGGCTTCGTTGTAGGCGGGCACCACCAGCGTCACTTCGGGCTCGAAGCCACCGGCGGCCACGGCTTTCTTAGTGCCCCGCGCCAGCTTGGCCCACACCCACACCACCAGGGCATAGCCCACATAAGTAAACAAAACGACGGTCAGCGACAGCCAAAAGAGAAAAACAAGCATCTGAGGTAAAATCTAAACAGAGGGTTGGGCGACGGAGTGCTTTTGCGGGCGCTCCCACATCTGGGCCTCTGCGTTGTATTGTTTGAGAATGCGGGCGGGATTGCCGCCCACCACCGAATACGGCGGTACGTCTTTGGTAACCACGCTGCCGCCGGCCACCACCGAGTGCTTGCCAATGCGTACGCCCGCCGTAATCACGGCATTGGCTCCAATCCAGGCCTCGTCTTCCACCACTATCTCGGCTGTGGTGCAGAGCTGGTCTTTGATGGGCATGGTCAGGTCGTCGTAGCCGTGGTTCAGGCCCGAGAACACCACGTTCTGAGCAATAATGACATCATTGCCAATGCGCAGCGGACCAATTAGGACGTTGGCAATGCCCACGAACGTGCGGGCGCCAATGTGCACTGCGCCCATGCCGTTGTTCACCGTTGCGTAATCTTCAATCACCGAGTCGGGGCCTAGGGAAAAGGCGTTGAACGGCACCACGTCCATGCGGGTTCGCCAGCGCACCAGCGAGCGGCGGCCGTATTGGTGCTTGAATGGGTTGACGAACCACCGCACCCACAGGCGCGGCCGGGCCTCGCGGGGCACCAGCAGCAGCCACAGCACCAGCTCTTTCAGCCGGGGATTGTTCTTTATTTTTTCGGCAACGGACATGACGGTAGGGAGTGAGTGGGCGCGACCAGCAATAATCCCGCCGAACGCAGATACGGCCAGCTAGCGGGCCTTGGGTACGGAGCTGGCCTCCACCACTTCCTCGTACACGCGGCGCACTTGCCGGGCGGTTTCGCGCCACGAAAAATGCTGCACCCGCTGCAGGCCCCGGGCCACCAGGGCGGCACGCTCGGTGGGGTCGTTCTGCAAGCGCAGAATCGCGTCGGCAATGGTTTCGGGTTTGAAAGGGTCGACCAGCAGAGCAGCATCGCCGGCCACTTCGGGCATCGACGACGTGTTGCTGGTGATAACCGGCGTGCCGCAGGCCATGGCCTCCAGAATGGGAATGCCGAAGCTCTCGCGCAGCGACGGATAGAGGAATACCTCAGCCAGATTATAAATCAGAGGCAGCTCCTGGTTGGGCACGTAGCCGCACAACTGAATGTGGGCCCGTAGCTCGGGCGCATCCAACTCCCGGAGCAGGGCCGCTAGCGCCGTTTCGGCGTAGTCGAGCATCACCAGCTGAAACGAGAGCTGGCCTTGTTTCTTAAGCAGCGCCAGCGCCTGCAGCACGCCGCGAAGGTTTTTCTTGGGGTCGGTGTTGGCCAGGAAGAAGATAAACCGGTCGGGCAGGGCGTAGCGGGCCTTGGCCGCCGCTAGCGCCGCTTGGTCGGTGATGGGCCGAAACTGCTCGCCGGCGCTGTTGTACACCACCTGCACCTGGCCATCGGGGCCCGGCAGGCGCTGCACTATGCGGGCCTGTTCAAACGCCGACACCGTGAGCACTCGCTCGCAGAGGGGCATCACGCGCGGCACGTTCCAGCGCCGGTACAGGTTGCCGATGCGCTGGTACCAGCTGCCACGCCGCAAGTCCAAGGGCTCCAGGTAAATAATGTCGTGCAGGGTGAGCACCAGCGGCACGCCGGCCCGTAGGGGCGCCGTGTTACTGGTGCAGTGCAGCAGGTGCACGCCCGCTTCGCGGGCTGCGCGCGGCAGCAGCACCTGCTCCCAGTAGGGGTAGGGGCCACCGGGCACCTCCACAATGTGGAAGTTAGGCGTGGCTTTCAGCACGGCGTGGTCCTCGTCGGGCTTCACGAAGATGAAGTACTCGTTGTGCTGGTCGAGCTGCTGAAGGTTCCGAATCAGCTCCAGGGCCACGATGTCCATGCCGTGCTTGTGGGGCCGGAAAAGCCGCTGGGCCTCAATGCCAATTCGCAATGGGCGCCGAGTGGGGGCCACCTGGCCGGGCACAGCCGGTGCTAAATCTGCAGGTGGTGGGGGCAAGGGCGTAGCCATGGGGTATGGTAACTAATGGTAGTACTTAGGCGTGGGCCGGCTGGAACTGTTCCAGGGTAGCATACAGCGCCTTGGCGCTGGCCTCCCAGGTGTGGCTTCTGGCAAAGGCAATGCCTTCGGCTGCCGTGCTGGGGCCTCCTTCGGTGATTGCGCGGTCCAGCATGTGCAGCCAGTCCTCGGGGGTGTGGGCTAGGTACACGTGGTCGGCAAACATCTCCATGGTGCCGGTGGCCGTGGCCACCACGGGCTTGCCCATGGCCAGGTACTCGTCTATCTTAAGCGGGTAATTGCCAACCGTGGCCTCGTTCACCATCTGGGGGTTAATGCAAACATCGGCGTGTTGGAGGTAGGCCGACAGCTGGGTCGGGGCCTTATTGCCCAGGAAGAACACATTGGGCAGGTCGTGGAGCTCGCTGCGCCGGAACACGTCATCTTCTGGGCCTATCAGCACCAGGCTCCAGTCCGGGCGCTTCTTTACAATGTCCACTAGCAAGTCAATGTCCAGCCGGATGGTGGTCAGGAAGCCCGTGTACACGATGCGGGGATGTGGCACCCGGGCCATGTCGGCGGGTTCTTCGTAGTCGGCGTCAGCCTGGTACATTTCCAGCGCGCAGCCCTGGCCAATGTTGAAGCTGTTCGGGTTGTGCTTCAGCGCATATTCGCCCAGGTAGGCCGAGTTGACGGCCACCACATCGGCTTGCTGCAGCAGCTGAGCTTCCACCCACGGGCCGTGCCGCTGGAAGTAGGGCACCGCAATGGTGTAGTCGCGCAGGTAGTAGATGGACAGGCGCGGAGCCAGCAGCTTCTTCAGTTCCAGGCCCTGGAAAATGATGCCGTCCTGCAACAGATAATAGGAATCGAAACCCACCGCTTTGGCTGCCTCGGCAATGCTGGCCGCGAGCTTCTTGCTGTTCCAGCGGTTCAAGCTTTCAAACGCAGACCGCACCGGCAGCCAGTTGATAGACGCCCCGAGGACCTTGGGCGTGAGCACCCACAGGTTGGCCTCGGCTTGCACCACGGCATCCGTTTCGCCCTTCAGCACGCCCAGGTGCCTTTTCACTTCGGGCTGGCTGAAGCCCGAGAGCACCGTGTTCATGTCCAGGGGCATGTTCACGTAGAGCACCCGGTTGTTCTTCGCAAATTCCTTGGCCAGGTTTTTAGCGCTGGTTGCAATGCCAATGTTCCAGTTTTGCTGGCACAGCATGACGATGTTTTGATTTTTCATAGCAGAGCGTGCGGGCCGCCGCATTACTTTTTAGGAGTGGCCTGAAGGCCCTTGCGCCAGCCAATGTATAGGCTGATAAGGGCGGGGATGAAGATGATTTCCCAAGGCATAGCGGTGGGGTTGGGTTAACGGTGGGAGGAGCTTCGGGTGGCCGTTGCCGTGTGCGGAGTGGCCATGAAGGAGGTTTTGGCTTTTCTGATTTGCAGCATGGCCAGCAGCATGGCGCCCAGCGCCACCGGCAAGTGCAGCACGGCCCGCCCTACCTGGCGGGTGTAGAGGCGCGCCGGCAGGGCCAGCAGCAGCGCCGCGGCTGTGCCCGCCAGCAGCGCCAGCCAAAACACCGGCGAGGGGCCCACCGGCCACAGCAATGACAACACCACCAGGAGCCCCAGCAAGCCCAGCAGCAGAATGCGGGGCAACAGCATTGACTGCAGTATCTTATCCACGAAGTCCCAGTTGCCTTTGCCCAACTGGCGTACGCCCTCGCCCAGGTACTTGATGAAGAATTCCTTCTGAGTAGCCAGCCAGCGGGTGCGTTGGTTGGCGAATACTTTGGAGTTGGGAATCTTCTCGTCGTACACGTAGGCTTCGGGCAGGTAAGCTATTTTAACCTTGTCTTTCAGGGCTCTGAAGTCCAACTCCTTGTCTTCGCCCGGCGTGTCGCCAATGTCCTGCAGCAGCTGATGAATGTAGTCGTATTCGAACGCCATGCCCGACCCGATGAGGGCCGACGACAAGCCCAGGCTGGCGTGGCCCTGCCGGAAAATGTGGTTGTTGATTTCCTCGTTGCAGGCGTCGAGCACAGCAAACGGTGAGTCCAGATTTTTGGCCGTGCGGTGGCCCTGCACCACCCGGTAGCCCGCCGCGAAGGCGTTGTTTATCTGGGTCAGAAAGCCGGGGGCCATTTCATTGTCCACGTCCAGAATCACGGCCACGTCATAGGCCTGCGCGGGTAGCTCGTTCAGAGCCGCGAGCAAGGCCTTGCCCTTGGTGCTTTTGGCAAAGCCCACTTCCACCACGCCGGCACCCTGCTGACGCAGCGCCTGCACAGTCACGGGCAGGAGGCCGTCGGCAATGACGTGCACATCGGCCTGACCAGCGTATTGGTGCGCCACGGCCACGGGGGCCGTTTCCGTAATCACGGCATCGGCGCGGTAGGCGGGCATAAGCACGCACATGCGGCGCAGCACACCTGCCGGCGCCGGCGGCAAAACCGGAATGGCCCGATGCCCAGCCACCGAAAAAAACAGCAGATACACTACATTGAACAGCAGGTAAGCGCCCAGCAGGTATAAAATCAGGGTCGGTAAAATGACCAACATATTCAAGGATAATGATTTGTGCTTATATCTGGCACAGTTGTACGCAGTCGTCTGCCCCGCAGTACGGAAAGTATGCCCTTCGGTTCTGTTATTCGATGGTAGAAGAACGGTGCTGAGCCGCGTGGGCCGAGCCTACACCGGCCGCCACGGGCCGGTTGGCTGCGGCCGGCGCCAGGAAAGTATTGTGGTGCACGTTGTGGCCTTGTAAGTGCCAGCCCAACCCGCGCCACAGGGCGCGCAAGTGCGCCCACTGGCCTCGCAAGGCCATAACCAAGCTGTTTTTGGGCACCGATATCAGCAAGTAAAACAAGCAGCCGCTCCAGAAGCGCCAGCCCATGGAGTTGCGCCGGATGTATAGCAGGCGGTTGCGGTTCATGTAGTAGGTGCGCAGCACCGAGCCCTGGCCCACCGACACCGATTCTTTGTGGTAAATGGTGGCGCCGGCTTCGTAGTAGCTCTGGTAGCCCGCCCGCTTTATCATCTCGCACCAGTCCAGCTCCTCGTAGTAGAGGAAGTACAGCGCCGGCATGAGGCCGGCTTTGCGAATGACTTCGGTGGGTACCATCATGGCGGCCCCGTGAATGAGGGAGGTCACGTGCGAGGTATCGTGCTGGCCCTTGTCGGGTTCGAGGTAGCCTTTCACGTGGCCGCGGCCGGTCCAGGGGCTGATGCCGTCGCAGCCCGCGTACTGAATAATGTTGTCGGTACCGTAGAAAATGATTTTCGGCGACGCCACGCCCACTTTGGGGTTGCGCTCAAACACCGAAACCAATGGCTCGAGCAGGTGGGGAACTACTTCGGTATCGTTGTTAATGAACAAGCAATAGTCGCCTTTGGCAGCCTGAATCCCGAGGTTGTTGCCACCGGCAAAGCCCAGGTTCTCGGTCGAGCGGATGAGCTGCACTTCCGGAAATTGCTCCTCAATGACGCCCGGGTCTTCGGTGGGCGAAGCATTGTCTATCACAATCACCTCGAAGTTGGGGTAGGTGAGCTGCCGCAACGAGGCCAACATAGCACAGGTAACCTGGGCCTGGTTGTAGTTAATGGAAATAATAGAAACCAGCGGCCTAAGCATAAACGGCACGAGCTAAAGTGGTAACGGGCTTAGGGGTGTCGAGGGTAGGGCCCAGAAAAATGAATACCCACGACGTATAGAGGAGTAGCGAAGACGGGTACTGATTCATAATCTCGTTGCCGTAGCTGGCCATGAGAATGCCGGCGTAGCCAGCCGTGAGGGCCAGCAGCTTTTGCCGCAGCACGGGGTCGCGGATGCGCCAGACAATGCCCGCGCATTTGCCCAGTATGTAGAGCATGAAGCCGAACCAGACAATGAAGCCGATGATGCCGTAGTGGCCCCAGACCTTCACAAAATAGCTGTCAGGAGCAATTCTGGACAGGAACTTGTCGCGGTTATACAGCTTGCCCCAGTTGCCCATCACGCCCATGCCGCCGCCAAAGGGCCGGGTAGACATATAGTCGCGCAGAATGGCCTGGTTTTCCAGGCGCACCAGCAGCGACGGGTCGTTGGGGTCGAGCGCCGTGCGCATGCGGAACACGTTGGGGTTGGTGTCGCCAATCTTGGTGTACTTCAGCACCCCAAAAGCCCCGGCCGCCAGAAAGCAGCCCAGAATGAGAATGGCCACGCGCTTGCTGAGCACCAGGTACACAAACGCCCCCACCACCAGCACGAAGAAGGCCCCTCGGGTACCGGAAACCAACATGCCGTACAGCATTATCAAAGCCGCCCCGGCCAACAACGCTCGTTTCTGCCAGGAGAAGGGGCCAATGGCCAAAATGCCGCATATCAGCGCCACGTGCGCCATGGACGACCCAAACTGCGCTGCCTCGCTGTAGAATGAGAAAGCCCGCAGCTGCCCCCATATTACGTGGGTTACGGCGCCGCCTCTGTTCAGCCAGAGTTGCTCCATGGCATCCACCCCGTTCACCTTCTGGTTGATGCCGTAAAGCGCGCCAAACACCGATAAGCCGATGATGATGTTGATGAACAGGTCCAGGTCGCGCTTGGTGTTGAAAACCATGAAGCACAGCGGCACCGTCATGAACCAAATCAGGGCGCTGCCCCGCAGCTCAAAAAACCAACCAGTAACGCTGGCGCCCGCCGGGTTGGCAACTTCTATAATGTTGATAATAAACCAAATAACCGTGATGCGGCACAGGTCGTTGTGGATGCGGCGCCAGTCGGGGCGCACCGTTTGATGAAACAGCACGGCCACCCAGGTCAGCACCAGGATAATCTCCATGGCCGTGCCCGCGGGCAGGTCGATGAAGTGCCGGGTGAGGTAGCTCAGCAGGAAGGAATAGACCAAAGCTGAGATGTAGCCAGCCTTCGGATTGTTAAAAATTACAATCAGGAAGGCGACAATCAGCGGCGTAGCCAGTATCAGCGTCGGCACGGCCAGCCCCAGCTGGCCGGAAAGCCACCCGCCCAGCAATGCCACGGCCAATGCCCCGGGCAGCAGCCAGGGGGAATTGAGCACGTTTTGAGCGGGTGTGGGCGTAAATCTCATGAGTAAGCAATCCAGGAACGAGGCGGCAAAGGGTACTGGACCCTAAGCCATTGCCTCTTCGCCGTGGTGCTGCGACACGCCCGACAAAACCACTTCGACCGGCGCCGAGGTAGCAGAGCGGAGCTGCTCCACGGTCTGATGGTCGGTGTGGCGCCAGGCGCGAGTGGCCGGCACGGTAAGGAAAACAAGGTTGAGCTGGCGCAGCAGGCCTACCGGCAACGCTTCTTCGCGCAGGGCCGGGAACTCTACCAGCACCACCTGCACGTCAGGCGAGCTGATTTCTGACATGCGCTTGGGCGTGGCGTGCTGAATGAGCTGGTCGAGCTGCCAGCCTTGCACGGCAGCCGCTTCCGACGGGTAGAACAGCGACGGCGCGTCGGTGCCGGGGTTGGCCCCGTCAGTATCGGGGTACAAGGCCAGGGTTTGCACGCCCATTTCGTGGCAGCGCTGCGAAAGGCCCTGGCATAAAGTGGTTTTGCCTTCCTGGCGCTGCACGCTGAAGATGCCCACCACAAACGGAGGTGGCACCGGCGAGGTGTTGGCTTTGAGCAAAATGTGCCGCACCAATTGGTCGAGGCTGCGTTGCTGCGCGGCTTGCAGCTGCTTGGTAGCAGGCGCGTGCGAGTCCAGTGTCATGCCGGCCACGGGCAACCCAATCTGCCGCATGGCTTCCGATGGGTTCTTCAACGACTTGTCGAGCAGGCCCAGGCCCACAATAGTCCCGGCCACAAACACGAAGCCACCGAGGCCACTCAGCAGCACCATCATCATCAGCTTGTTGCTTTTGGGCTGCGAGGGCAGGTTCGGCGGGTCCACAATCTTCAGGTTGGCCGTGAGGGCGGTGTTTTGCTGAGTAGCCTTGCTTGCGTTCAGGCTGGCCAGCACCGAGAGGTAGGCTTTTTCGGCCAGCTCTATCTCGCGGCCAATGCGCTTGAGGGTTGCGCCCAGAGGAGCCATGCGCTGGTACTCGCGCTCAAACTCCTGCCGGCGGCGGTTCATTACTTCCAGCTTGGCCTTGTTCGACTCCACCAGCACCATGTTTTGCACCCACTCGCCCAGCAGGTCCTTGTTGGGAATGCCTTCGACGGAGCTGCTCTGCACGGCAAGAAGGTCCACGTTGTTCTGGATGGCTTGGGCGGCTTGGTCGGCTTCGGCCTTGAGCTGCTTGGTTTTGTTGGGGTCGTTCTGGCCAAAAAGCTCCTGGTCGGCAATGCTGGCGCTGAGGCGGCTAAGCTTCCGGCGCTGCTCTATCATCTGGGCGCTGCTCATCAACGAGGCCTGGCGGCCACCAAGCTTGCGGTTCACCGCACTGAGGGCGGCCTGTGCACCGGCATACTGCTGGTTCATCTCGGTGAGTTGCCCCGCCAGCGACTCCTTCTGCATGGCCACGTTGTTGGACTGCGACTCGAAGTTGATGATGTTATTCTCGCGGTTAAACGCCAGGTTTTCGGCCTCGGCCTTGTCGAGCCGGTCTTTGGCACGCTTCAGCTCCTCTTCATAGTACTTAATAACCGAGCTGGTCTGGCCTTCGCGCAGGTTGCGGGACTGGTTCAGAAACACCTGGGTCACCAGCGAAAGCGTGGTGCGGGCAAGGTCCGGGTCGTGGCTGTCAAAGTACAGCCGCACCAGGTCGCTGGAGCCAACACGGCTTGCCGAGAGGTCTTTCAGCGCGGCCAGCGAGTATGTGGGGTTGGCCGAGTTCAGCAGCCGCTGCACGGGGTTGCTGTTGTTGGTTTGGGCGTAAGCGCGCACCTTTTCCAGGGTGGCCTCCTGCGTGGGGCCCGTAAGTTGCTGGCGCAGGCGGGCCGGCAGGCTCTCCCGGAGCCCTTCGTAAGTTGGTGAAGCCAGCAACGAGGGCTGCTGGCTGGTTTCCCACAGGTGCTTCGCCAACAGGCTGTAAATCACCTCCTCTTTGGTGGTGCGCGACGTAATCAGGTTGATGAGGTTGTCGAACGCGTTGTTGGTTGTGTTATAGTCCGCCGCCGCATTGCCCGTGAGCGAGTAGCCCGAGGCAATGCCCGTGTAAATGGTGGTGTCGGAGCTATAGGTTTGGGGCAGCTGGCGCGCAAAGAAATAGGTCGAGACACTGAGCACCAGCGGCACCAACAGCAGCAAGACCCATTTCCGCTTCAGCAGCCGGAATATCTCGTACAAACTCATTTACTTGTCATTAAAGTTGAAATTTTAGCGCCAACCACTTCTTCCAGCAGCATAAATGCCGTGTCGTATTGGTTGCGGGCCGACTCCAGGGCCACCGAAGCCGAGGTCAGGCTACTGTTAGCACCGGAAAGCTCCTGCAAGGTCATTTGGCCCTGCCGGAACTGCTTCTCGGCCAGCTGGTAGTTGGTCCGAACGTTTACCAGAGCCTCTTGCTGCAAGGTAAAAACTTTTCGGGCCAGGCGCACGCTTTGGTACATCGGGATAATCTGCTCCCGAATCTGGTTTTCGCGGTCCTGCTGCAGGGCTTCGGTGCGCTGCAGCGCCAACTGCTCGCGCTTGATGTTATTGCCGCGGCTCACGAATTGCCCAAGCGGCAGGTTCAACGAAGCAACGGCCGAGTAGCGCGGCGTATTGCGTATCGCAATTTGGTCAACCCCCAGGTTGCCCACCGCCAGCAGGTTGCCATAGCTGTAGTTGGCACCCACGGCAACGTTGTTAAAGATGGCTTCCTTCGCCAGCGTCACGTTTTGCTTGGCAATGCCCTTTTCCAGCTCCATGGCTTTCATCTGCGCCGAGTGCCGAAGGGCAGCCGCGGTCAGCAGGGGCAGTGCCGTTTCCGGCGAGTCAAAAAAAACGCTTTGCCAGGTCTCGCTAGGCGCGGGTTTTGCCTGGCCAAATGCCAGTGTTGTGTGCAGCGCGAGCAGCAAGCCACTCAAGAGCGTCCTCATCATACGTTTTCCTTCTGAAATAAAGCGGGAATGGTTTTCAAGATGATTTCCAGGTCTTTTTTCATCGAATAGTCCCGTGCGTATTCAATGTCCAAAGCTTTGCGTTCTTCCTCCGACATGTCGCCGCCTTTGCCGCGGCGGCTCACCTGCCACAAGCCCGTGATACCGGCCGGCGCAATAAAGCGCCGGGAGTACTCGTCGGTGAGCAGTTTTTCGGCCTCGTACAGCGGCAGGGGGCGGTTGCCGACCAGCGACATGTCGCCCCGAAGCACGTTGTAGAGCTGCGGAAGCTCGTCGATGCTGGTGTTGCGCATAAACCGGCCCAGGCGCGTAACGCGGGGGTCGTTCACGATTTTGATAAACGCCGGGGCCTCTTCGGCCTTTTTCTGCCAGCGGTACTTCTTCTCACAAATCAGGCGCCCGCGCTGGTCCACCAGCTGCTGTTGGCAGGCGGTGCCGGCGGCGGTGCACGCGTCGCACAGCCCCGCCAGCCCGTTGGCCTCCGGCGCCGTGCTCGACCCGTTGGCCTGGTACTGGTTCAGGTTTTTAATGGAATCCAGCATCTGGTCCGCATCCGAGCGCATCGAGCGCAGCTTCCAGAACTTGAAAACCCGGTAGCCCGCGCCCACGCGGTAGGAATAGTAGAACACCGGCCCGCGCGATTCGAGCTTGATAAGAGCTGCCAGCACCAACAGGATGGGCGAGAGCACCAGCAGCGCCCCACCCGCCACCACCACGTCCATGAGGCGCTTGCTCAGGGGCATGCGCAGGGCGTAGGGGCTGGTGGTGTCTATTTGCACGGGGCGGGCCCGCGCCAGGAAGTGCAGGCGCGTGAGTAGTCGCTCCTGGTCGTCTTGGGCTGAGAATATTTCGCTGCCCGGGCTTTCCAGCAGCACCGTCCGCAGGGCGGGGGCTACCGGCTGCTGCACCACCCACAGTATGGGCTGGGCCACGTGGTTTTGCTCCTTAAGCACGCGCATCAGGCGCAAGCCTAAGCTAGACGCCGCGTCGGCAGCGTTAATTACTGCGGTGAAAGGCATGGGTTGCTGCGCGCAGAGCGCCAGCACTTGTTCGGCAGTCGTTACGACTACCGCTTCCAGTTCCTGCACAAATTCCTGTTGGAAGCGCCGGCCCTCCTGTTCGTCGGGCGTTATGTACAAGACGGGTATTTTACCAGTAGTCAAGCTCATACCCGAATGCGGTTCAGCAGGTTTTGAATGCGCAAACTTAGCTCCTCGGGGTTGAAGGGCTTTACCAGGTAGTCGTCGGCACCCAGCCGCAAGCATAGAATCTTGTTGCTCGTGCTTTCCTTGCCCGACAGAATAATCAGGCCCACATCGCGGTGGCGGCTGCTGGCCCGAATCTGCTTAATGAAGTCCGGCCCGTCCATTACCGGCATGTCGTAATCAGCCACAATGGCGTCGGGGCTGTTGCCTTGCTCCAACCATTGCATGGCCTCCAGCCCGTTAGACTTAACCACAACTTTGTAATCAGCGCCGAAATAATGCTCCAAAATCAAGCAAATTGACGGTTCGTCATCGACTATAAGTAGTGTTTTTTTAATAATGGGCATAGTTTGTTTTCTGTTTTGTGAAAAATCAGAGTTTATATATAGCACAATCGGATACCAATATAAGGTACCCTCATTGCTAACAAGCATACTGCCAAAGGCTGTTTGAGGTTGATTTATCTGCACATAATTTTCATACAAACTACGGTAAAAGCCGCATCGTGGATTCAAAAATTCGCTGATAATTAGTGTATTACATTTAAAACAGTTCTTATTTGAAATAGTGCTTCATTCTGTTTCATTAATTGTAGGTCTAGAGCAATTTGGCCATTCAGAGCATTGCAAGAGGCATTTTTTATTACGCCAGCATTACGCGCAAACAATGGGTTCGGCCGGTTTTAAGGCAGCCTGTGCGCTGAATCGGAGTCCAATAACCTCATCATTATGATTAATGAGAATTTGCGTTTTACTGAGATTTAGTTTTTTGAAAAGACTGATAAGCAAAAAGCATAGTTAGATGCTTTCAACAGCCTTTTTTGCGGTTCAGGAGATATTAAGCTGACTTGGTTGCAAGTGCAGCGCATTGACAGAAGCAGGTGTCACGGTTAAGCGCAGGGCATACCGTAGAATGATTTCATTTCTTAAGTTAGCTACTGCAAACTCAACAGCCTTAAGGCATGAGTAAAACGACCCTGCCCCGGATGGGCTGTTCACGAAAGAACAGCCCATCCGGGGCAGGGCACTTGACTGATTCTGTTGGGCTAACAGGCCCGGATGCGGGTTGGATTGTGAGCTGCTGCTAGTAAGCTCTCGAATGTTATTATATCATTACCGGGTAATAGTAAACCGGGTATTAATGACTTCGTGTTGGGTGATGAGTCGGACGAAGAAGACGCCGTCGGGTAGGCCGTTGGTGTCGAAGGGCACGTGCTGGAGCTCGCCGGCGGGGCGGGTGTCGGCCAGCAGCTGGCGCAGGCGTTGGCCCTGCAGGTTGTAGAGGGCCAGGGTGACGGGGCCGGCCTGGGCCAGGCGGAAGGCCACCGTGGCGCGGCCCCCTTGCCCGGCCACGGGGTTGGGGTACACCGAGGCCGTCGTGCCGGCCTCGGCGGCGGCTACCGTAGCGCTGCTGCCCGTGGCGCTGCTAGTCAGCGAGGCGGTAGAAGCAAAGGGCAGCAGGTTGGCGCCGGGGATGGGCTCTTGGCGGGTGCCGTTGGGCAGGCGCCAGGCCACGGCCAGGTAGCCCGGGCCCCAGCTCTGCTTGTGCAGGGCCTCGACGTAGTAGCGCGTGCCGGCCGTGAGCTGCACCGGGGCCGACTGCTGGCTGGCCATGCGCGTGAAGTCGCGGTTGCCGCTGGTCCAGCCGGCGCAGGAAGCGATGCGGACTTTCTTGGCCGGGTCGTCGCTGGTGCTCAGGAAGAGCTCGGCCGCGTCGTCGCCCACCACCCAGAAGGTGTAGGCCCCGCTCGTGGGCGGGCAGAGGTAGGCGCGGACCCGGGCCCCGTAGTTGAAGCCCGACTGGGCCGGCGCTTCGAAGCTGGCGATGGCCGCCGTGCTGCTCGGCGCGCTGCCGGTGGGGATGTCGCCCACGGCCGAGCCGTTGACGTTGGCCCACACCTGGTACGTGGCGCTACCCGCCCCGCTGCAGCTTGCTGATGTTTGTGCCATGGCGGCTGGCGCCGCCAAGCTTACAGCACCTACAGTGGCGATAATTAGAAGTGAATTTATTATGGCAGGAGCAATTTTTATTATAACTTTTTCAATAAAAAACATAGGCTGGTAACTAGCGTTTTCGTACTTAAAAGGCTCCTGACTGCCTCAATTATTAAAATTGATTAGGGCATGCACACCATAAAGTTAGTAGGAGGAATTTCTGAAATAGGATTTCACCCGTACAACATTTTGGCATAGATTAACTTGATATTCCTTATTATTGGTGATTTATAGATTGTTGCAGTGAGTAATGTCGTGTTATGATTAATGGGTGAATTATACTGGCATCTCAATTTTATAAAGAGATGTTACAGTCGACCCTAACACCTTTATACCTTTTGGAGGTGCATAATTCAATTTTTAGCTTTTATGCTTCTTTGCACCAAATGAAGAGGAAAATACTACTATGTAGTAGTGTAAAACTGTCTCACTATGTGTCGGCATAAAAGGCCGTCCTGATGTGCTTGTGTCCACCAAGTGCAGGCGAGACATACGGGCCGCTACTGGGCAGGATGCTGCTGCGGAACCCCTTCCAAAATAGCCAAAAAGCACAGCCCCTGCCGGGCACTTCGAACTAGCGAAGCGCCCGGCAGGGGCTGAAGATTGAATCGGCATTGATACCGGGACGGACCCGGTGCTAATTACCTAAGAGAGTGGTTCCGCCCTTGGTCTGGTAGAGCGTTGGCGCACCGCTTCAAGTCTGTTATTGAGCACAGGCTCGTAGTATCATACTTGCTGGGCGGCCGACATTTTGGCCAATTCTTCCTTGAATAGCGCAGAAAACAGCTCGGTTCCTTTGGCAATGGCGTTCACAAACGGAAGGATATCGGCTTTTGGTGCCTTAAGTTCGGCAAGCTCTTCCACCATCTTCAGGTTGCCTACTTCGGGCTGAATGTTGAGGCTGCCGAAGGTCGATTTCAGGCTGTGGGCCTCGTGGGCTACGGTCTGCCAATCGTCCTGCTCTAAGGCGCGCTGGAGGGTTTCTACCTGCCCGGGCACCCGGTTGATGAACAGCTCCAGCATCTTGCGGATGAAGGTTTGGTCGGTGGCCAGGCGGCCCAGCATCTCGAAGTCGTAGTGCAAGCCCAGGTCTGTGGCAGCTATGGGCGCATCAGCCGGCGCCAGTGGGTTCTGAGAGCGTTGGCTGACTTTGGCGATGATGTTGTAGAGCGCTAATTCGCTATAAGGTTTGGTGAGGAAGTCGCTGAAGCCCAGCGACTCGCACGAGGCTTCGTTTACCCGAATGGCATCGGCGGTGAGGGCAATGACGGGGGTGTTGCGGTTGGGGCTTTGCTCGGTCCGGAGCCGCGAAGTGGCCTCGAATCCGTTCATCTGGGGCATCTGAATGTCCATCAGAATGAGGTCGTACTGGCGCTGCCAGGCCTTGTGCAGGGCTTCTTCGCCGTTCTGGGCCATGTCGACTTTCACCTGCCACTGGCTGAGCATCGACACGCCAATGAGTTGGTTCACAGCGTTGTCTTCGGCAAACAGGATGCTGAGCCCCCGCAACAGGTCGGGCTGTTGAATAACGGGGTGCTCCTTGGCGGGCTGCTCGTTGCTGACCGTGTAAGGAATGGTGAAGTAGAAGCAACTGCCCTGGCCGGGCTCGCTGCGCACCCCAATTTCGCCGCCCTGCAGCTCCACCAGGTTTTTGCAGATGGTGAGCCCCAGCCCCGTGCCGCCGTATAGCCGCGGCACGCTGCTGTCGCCCTGCTGAAAGCTGCTGAAAACCGTGCTGAGGTTTTTGGCGCTGATGCCAATGCCGGTGTCGGCCACGCTGAACGTGACCGGCAGGTGCGTGCCCGAGCGGTGGCTGGCGTCGATGGTGATGGTGATGGCACCCTGCTCGGTAAACTTAATGGCGTTGCTGATGAGGTTGACCAGCACCTGGCGCAGGCGGTAGGGGTCGCCCTGGGCCAGCGGCAGGTTCTCGTTGAGGCCCAGCACGCGCAGCACGATGCCCTTCTCGTCCGACTTGAAAGTGAGCGAACGCACGGCGTCCTGCACGGTCTTGACGATGTCGAACGGAATATTTTCCAGGTTGATTTTGCCCGACTCAATTTTGGCAAAGTCCAGGATGTCGTTGATAACTACCAGCAGGTTTTCGGTGCTGGACTGAATCATGTCCACGTAGTCGGCCTGTTCGGCCGAGAGAGGGCCTTTCTTAATCAGGTCGGCCAGGCCCATTACGCCGTGCAGGGGCGTGCGGATTTCGTGGCTCATGTTGGCCATGAACACCTGCTTGGCGTGCACCGATTCTTCGGCCACCCGGTTGGCCCGCTTCAGCTCCGTGATGTCGGACGAGAACGAGAGCAGGTACCGGGAGCCGTCGGAGCGCATCAGCGGGCTTTGGGTGGTGTGGTACCAGCGCGTCTGGCCATCCATGAGGTGGTAGCACTCCTCAAAAGTGGTCGAGGTTTCGTTGGTTTCCCCGTTTTCCATGGGGCGGTTTGGGGCCGGCACGCCCGCGGCCACGGGCTCGTCGGCGCGGCTGCGGCTGGAAAGCCAGCTCAGAATGTGGGCGTAGCTTTTGTTGGCCAGGATGATGCCACCTTTGGCATCTTCTACATATATCAGGTTGGGACTGGTGTTAATGACCTGGCGCACCAGGTCTTGCTGGTCTTCCAGCTCTTTCTCAACCTGCTTGAGGTGCCCAACCACGCGGGCCAGCTCTTGCACGGCATCAAAGGAAGGTATCTGGGCCGAGGTAGCGGCTTGCGTAATCGCATCCAACTGAGCCCGCAGCCGCACCACTTCGGCTTCGGCGGCGGCGGTGCGCTTGCGCTCAGCAGACAACGCTGATTTGGTTTGTGGAACTTGAATACTCATAAAACGAAAGCGGTCAGGCTGAGCGCCAGGCGCCTATGTAAAGAAATTGTGAGCTCATGCTCGTCTTGGTGAGCAGGAAGCGCCGCGATGGGCACGAGGGGTTACCTCAAAAAAGCTGCCATAGTTTGTGGCCAACCGGCCCTGCGTGTGCGCCTAGCTAGTGCCTTTGCGACGCAAAACGCCGGCAGCGAAGATGAATTCGGAGAGCTGCGGCATGAAGTAAGCACGTCGCGACTTGGGTCATAAATGATTGAAAACGCTGGTGTTAGCTGTTGGCTGGGGCTTGCGCTACTTGTTTGAGTTCAGTAATTGGCCTTGTTGGGTTTAGGTACTGGGCTTGCATCAAGATATAAGCCCTAAAGTTGTTGGTGGGCTTTTCCCTTATCAAGCCATACTATAAAGATGCAATAAAAGGATATACGTTTAATAGCTGTTGTGCGTGGGTACAAAATAAAAGTAGGAGGCACTTCAATTGCTTCGTGCGGGCTTACGCAAAAGCCCGGCCCAAGGGCGGCTTTGCAGAAGCCGTATCCCTGGGCCGGGCTTTTTGCTTGGGCCTGAGTGGGCCGGTTGAGTTATAACCGGCCCGGAGGCAGCCATTTGCGAGGGGCTACTATTTCGTGTGCACCACTTTCACGTTGATGACTTCGTGCTGGGTGATGAGTCGGACGAAGAAGACGCCGTCGGGCAGGCCGTTGGTGTCGAAGGGCACGTGCTGGAGCTCGCCGGCGGGGCGGGTATCGGCCAGCAGCTGGCGCAGGCGCTGTCCCTGCAGGTTGTAGAGGGCCAGGGTGACGGGGCCGGCCTGGGCCAGGCGGAAGGCCACCGTGGCGCGGCCCCCTTGCCCGGCCACGGGGTTGGGGTACACCGAGGCCGTCGTGCCGGCCTCGGCGGCGGCTACCGTAGCGCTGCTGCCCGTGGCGCTGCTAGTCAGCGAGGCGGTAGAAGCAAAGGGCAGCAGGTTGGCGCCGGGGATGGGCTCTTGGCGGGTGCCGTTGGGCAGGCGCCAGGCCACGGCCAGGTAGCCCGGGCCCCAGCTCTGCTTGTGCAGGGCCTCGACGTAGTAGCGCGTGCCGGCCGTGAGCTGCACGGTCGCCGACTGCTGGCTGGGGTAGCGGGTGAAGTCGCGGTTGGAGCTGGTCCAGCCGGCGCAGGAAGCGATGCGCACCTTCTTGGCCGGGTCGGCGTCGGTGCTCAGGAAGAGCTCGGCCGCGTCGTCGCCCACCACCCAAAAGGTGTAGGTACCGGTGGTCGGCGGGCAGATATAACCCTGCACGCGGGCGCCGTGGTTATAGAGCGTCTGGGCCGGCGCTTCGAAGCTGTTGATGGTCGAGGTGCTGCTCGGCGTCGACCAAGTAGGAATGGAGCCGATAGTCGAGCCCGTGACGTTGTTCCACACCTGGTACGTGGCGCTGCCTGTGCCGCTGCAGGACGAAGGCGTTGGGGTGGGTGTCGGCGTGGGCGTGGTAGTAGGGCTAGTGGGAGCAAAGGGCATCAGGTTAGCACCGGGGATGGGCTCCTGACGGGTGCCGTTGGGCAGGCGCCAGGCCACGGCCAAGTAGCCCGGGCCCCAGCTCTGATGATGCAGGGCTTCGATGTAGTAACGCGTGTTGGCTTGCAGCTGCACCGTGGCCGACTGCTGGCTGGGGTAGCGGGTGAAGTCGCGGTTGCCGTTAGTCCAGCCGGCACACGAGGCGATGCGTACTTTTTTGGCCGGGTCAGCGTCGGTGCTCAGGTAGAGCTCGGCCGCGTCGTCGCCTACTATCGAGAAGGTGTAGGCACCGGTGGCGGGGGCGCAGATGTAGCCGCGGGCCCGGGCGCCGTGGTTGTAGAGCGTCTGGTTAGGCGTTTCGAAGCTGCCCAGGGTCAACGTGCTGCTCGGCGTGGTGCCCGTGGGGATGCTGCTCAGTACGGTGCTGGTCACGTTGTTCCATATCTCGTACTGCAGGCTGCCCGTAGTGCCGCAGGCAGAGGTAGTAGGCGTGGGGGTTGGCGTCGGCGTGGGGGCCGGCGTGGGGGTTGGGGTAGTAGTAGGAGTGGTGGCAGTTCCGAAAGGAATCAGGTTAGCACCGGGCACGGGCTCCTGACGGGTACCGTTGGGCAGGCGCCAGGCCACGGCCAGGTAGCCAGCACCCCAGTTCTGCTTGTGCAGGGCCTCAACGTAGTAGCGCGTGCCGGCCGTGAGCTGGATGGAAATGGACATCTGGCTCTGCTGGGTGGTGAAGTCGCGGGGGCCGCTGGTCCAGCCGGCGCAGGAGGCAATGCGGACTTTCTTCGTGGGGTCATCGCTGGAGCTCAGGTAGAGGTCAGCGGCGTCGTCGGCCACAATCCAGAAGGTGTAGGCGCCCGAAAAAGGTGCGCAGATGTAACCGCGAATCCGCGCTGCGTGGTTGCCCGTCGACTTAGAAGGCGTTTCGAAGCTGGTAATCGGGGCAACGCTGTTGGGGGTAGTGTTTACGGGCACGGCGCTTACGCCCGTGGCCATTACGTTGGTCCACTCCTCACGCGTCAGGCTACCGACGCCCGGGCAGGTGCTGGCGGTGGGGGTGGTAGTAGGCGTGGTAGCCACCGGGGCGCTGCCTTCGGAGAAAAACAGGGGGGTTTCGGTCAGGGCAACGTTTTGGGCAGAGATGGTTGTGCGGGCGTTGGTGCTGGCGTGGTTCCACTCGTAACGCTGCAGGTTGGTCAGGTTGAACGAGGCGGGGAAAGAGTAGGTGCCGCGGGCCGATTCCTGGTTGTCGACCAGTGCGCGGGCCCACAATACATAGGTATAGACGCCGTTTTTGCTGAAGGCAGCGCCGTTGAGGCTAGCGGGCAGGGCCAGCGCCGCGGTGCGGGCCGCGTCGTACTGCCAGCCGTAGAGCAGCTTGGAAGTAGTGGCAAAAGCCTGGCCGAGCTGGGTGGCTTTCTGCGAGCCGGGGGCGTCGCGCTTGAGGTTTTCGTACAAGCCCATCAGGGCCAATTCGTCGTCGCCACTGACGGAGGTGCCTACGGGCGGCGCGTTCACAGACTCACCCAGCTGGTAGAAGTAGAACTGCTTGACGGCGTTTACCTGCGTCAGAACCAGAGATTTGATACCGAAGTTGCGCTGTCCTTCGTCGGAGGCCGTACGATTGGCCGAAGTGCGGCGCGATACGTTGGCTTCGCTCATTAGCAAGTGCTTGGTGGGGTAGGTGCTGCCGTAGCCGTACTTAGTCATCACGTTCACCATGTCCTGGCGCTCTTTCAGCAGCTGCTGGATGGCGTAGTCCGACGAGCGGGTGTAAACGAAGCCGTTGATGGCCACGCTCCAGGAGTGGAGCGAGTAGGTGGGGTAGCTGTGGAAGCTCAGGGCGTCGAGGTAAGCACCGGCTTTGTTGGGGTACTGGGCCGTGACGGTGCCGCCGTTGGGGTTGTCGGTGTAGCGCAGCAGGGCGTCCATGAACTGGGGGTAGCCCACGCCGCCGGTGGTGATGTACGCCTCGGGGCGGTACTTCTTAATTACCTCGTAGCTGATGCGCAGCATCCGGATGTAGTGGAAGATGGGCGCGCGCAGGTTGGGCAGCTCATCGGGCAGGGGAGCGCGGGTCAGCCACACGTTCTTGTCGTAGACGTAGGTGAAGTCGGGCTCATTTATTACTTCCCAGAAGCGCACTTTGTCGCCGTAAAACTGGAGTACCTTGAAGACGTAGTTGGCGTAGTAGTTATTGGGGTTCACGCTGCCATCGGTGTTCCAGATGGGCTCGTACAGGTTTTTGAACAGCCGCGAGGGCTGCGTGCCGCCCGGGTAGGTGGTGTTGTCGCGGTGAGCTTCAAGCGGGTCTTCCAGAAAGACCGTGAGCTCTTTCATCCCGTAGGTGTGCAGGTATTTGTCGAAGGTATTGGTGCGAATGCCGTAGCCAAAGTTCTCAAGAAAGCGCTCGGGCAGCGTGGGCCGAACCGAGTGCACTCCCAGGTCTTGGGAGGCCTTCGCCATTAGCTCATCACTCCAGTTAGTATTGTAATATCCAAAATTGACGCCGTATTGAAAAGGCTCTGAGTACGGACGTACATAATCATTTGCTGTTTGCGTGGGAGCTTGTCCATTTACGTAATAGACAGACTGGCTGACGAGTAAAAGCAGGAGTGAAAGAAGTCGTTTCAAAGGGTATTGTACTTTTGGTGAAACTTATTTAATAGTGAATGGGGTGTTGTATGGGTAGGATACAATTTCAATCAACTAGGACAAAGTTACCTTCCGATTTTTAGAGCGACTAATCAGGGTTGAGGCCAAGCTAGGATTTCGGGCCCGATTTTACAATCGAATCAATTATTTGATTAATAATATGTTTTGGTCTGCTAAAACTGAAAAAGCTGGGCAATAACAGCCTTTAGGTTAAACTTAGACCCGCGCTGATTATGCTTGGAAATCAGGCGTGTATACTAAGGGCAAGCCCGCGCTTTGCATCCAGTTAGTACTTTATTCCCGATATAGGAATCACAGCGGTAGACTTTGAAAAAAGCGAGGCCATAATTTTGTACGTCACTTTTTTCAATGGTACACGTAGCGCCTTTGCTAATCTAGGCTGGTTACAAATCAGTGTTAGATTCATTATACTAACCGACAAAGACAAGGTCTTCCCACTTTGGGAATAGTGCTCTACTGTCGAGCTGTACAAAAGCCAAGCCCAACCACGGTAGTTATCTGCACTAGCACTTTTGGGGTGGAGCCGGATGAATCCAGTTTAGGCCTGCTAAGATGAAGCCATTGGTTACCAATGGCTTTAGCATGAGGCCCAGTAAGGTAGGCGCCTATAATCTGCCATCGAAAGCAGATGCGTACAAGCTTCCTTTTGCCATTCAGGCACGTTGGCTAGCCGAATTTTCAGGCTCAAAACCGGAGCTTTTTCCGTTTACTGCGTTTTGGCAGTGGAAACCCCAATTTGGGCCATTTGCCAGCCTTGGCGAAGCGGCCCAGTACTTATTTGCTGTGCTTATGTTAATGCTACTTCGCGATGCGCTTTTCCCGCTAATTGTGTTCCTGCACGCCTTACTTATAGGAGCACCCGCCAACCACGGGCGGGGCCGGTTTGCGCGCGCTACATATGGCGTGCGCCGGGTAGGGCAGCTGCCCACCAAGCTACGCGAAAGCTCGGGCCTGGCCCGGGCCGACTCGCTCCAGGGCCTCTGGAGCCACGGCGACGGCGGTGCCCCAGCCCGATTGGAGCTGGTGGCGCTATCGGGCGCCCCGCTGCGCACCCTCGACTTGCCCTTGCTCGTGAACGTCGATTGGGAAGACCTGGCCCAGGACCGCGCCGGCAACCTCTACATTGGCGACTTTGGCAACAACCGCAACCAGCGCCAGGACCTGGCCATCTACCGCCTTCACCCGGGTGCTGGCCCGCTACCGGTGGTCGACACTATTGCCTTTCGCTACCCCGACCAGCACGCGTTTCCTCCGGGTCGGGGCCGGCGCAACTTCGATTGCGAGGCCTTTTTCTGGCACGCCGATACCCTGCACCTGTTCAGCAAAGACCGCAGCCTGCGCCAATGGACCAAGCACTACACCCTACCAGCCCGCCCCGGCCGGCACGTAGCCACCCTGCGCGACAGCATTCGCCTCAACCGGCCCATCACCGCTGCCGACATCAGCCCCGATGGGCGCACCGTGGCCCTGCTCGCCTACGGCGGCGTGTTTTTATTCAGCCGCCAGCTGGGTCAACGACTTTTCGATGGTCCTAAGCGCTTTCGGGCCCTGCCGGCCACCGGCCAAGCCGAGGGGCTGGTGTTTGTCAATGATTCCACCTTTGTGGTGAGCAACGAAAAGGGCAAGCTCTTCCGGGCAACGCCGCGGTAGCCTCGGGCAAGCTGCGGCCCTTGACCGCGCTCAGGAAATCACGGCGGGCTGCCATTCCTTATGCTGGCACCGCGGGCAGGCAGTGGTGGGAGCGTGTTTGCTTTCCGCCACGTGCGCGCAGCTGGCGCAGGCAAAGTGGCCGGGGGCTTTTTCCTGCTCCTCGCGGAAGGCCGCATCCGCAGTGGGCAGAATGGAAAGGCCGGGGCGGGGCTCGTCAAACTTGAGCAGCGAGAAGCTGCCGTTAGCTTCGTGGTACACCCGGCGCACGGCCCCCAGGTTGGTCACGCCTTCCTGCCGGAGGCGGGCCATGAGCTGCTCGCGGGAAATCACGCCTTCTTCCAGCTTGTCGAGCCGGATGAGCCCATTCTCCACCATAATGCTGATATCGTCCAGCACCATGCTCTCGAACTTGGGGCTGCGGTAGGCGCGGTGGGCAATCCAGCGCTGGTAGCCGATGATGACAGCCGCAATCAGCACCACGGGCAGCAAGCCCCGGTCGGGGGCCATGAGGGCCACGCCGTTGGCTGCGGCCAGGGAAACCAGGGCCGTCATCTCATTGCGGGTCAGCATCGAGCCCATGCGGTTGCCCATCAGCCGCATCGAAAACAGCAGCACCAGGTAGATAAAAACGATGCGCAGGAAGGCTTCGAGGTAAAAGCTGCCGGGGACGTCGCCCACCAGGATACGCATCCAGTCGCTGAGGTGAATTTCTTCGGGTTTCATAGGTTACCTGCGGGAGCTATTCTTCTTCGATTTGGTGCACGGCTGGGGCCCACTTGTCCCAGCCACAGCGCGGGCAGGCCGGCAGTTGGTGGTCAGCGGGCTCGGGGTGGCCGCAGCGCCGGCAGGCGCTCAGGTTATGCGCGGCGGGTTCGTCGTCGTGCACCCGCGCATCGGTGTCCGGCAGCACCGACAGGCCCGGCCGGGCCGGTTGCTGGCGATAGATGCTGAACTCGCCGTTGGCCTCCACGTACACGCGCTTCACCTGCCCCAGCTGCCGGACGCTGTCGGCGCGCAGCATGCCGAAGAGCTGCTCGCGCGACAGGTTGGCTTGGGCCATGGCGTCGAGGTCGAGCACGCCATCTTTGGCAACTATTGCCACGTCGCCCTGGGTGATGTATTCCACGCGGCGGTACCGAAACGCTAGCCAGTTGATGCCGCGGTTCAGGGCCAGCATGCACCCCAGCGTGAAGGCGCTATGCAGCAGGCCACGCTCGGGCACCTGCATGGCCACGGACACAATTCCTCCGAGCATAATCATCACGGCCAGCTCGGTTACGGTGAGCTGCGCGTTCATGCGCTTGCCCAGCTGGCGCATGGCTACCAGCAGCACCAGGTAGATGAGCAGCGTGCGCAGCACTACTTCCAGCATGAATTCCAGCGGTGCGTTGCCCAGCAGAATTCGCTGCCAGTCGCCCAGGTAGATTTCCTCTTTTTTCATTGGTGTGGTATGGCGGGGCCTTGCCGCCGCGCTTCCTTGGTTTGCTTGCAAATGCCCGGTTGGCAGGAGCCGGGCGAATACGGTTGAACGAAGTATGGGAGCCCGGGCCGTGGCCGCAGCCGGCCGCGAGGGGGCACCCGGCGGAAACTTGCCAGCCAAATGCGCCCAGTGCCGCAGGTTCCAAAACGCATTGCCAACTTGAGGGTTTGCCTTTTCCTGGAAAAATGTGGCTTGGGTGTTTGGGTCTTGGCTCGTGCCAATGTGCACAGCATCAGCCTTGCACGTCGGGCGCGGCCTATAAACTCCGTACCAACACGGGTTAACACCTAAGTATATTACTCCTCAAAAACCGTGTTTATACAGCCTCTCTTCTGCGGTGCTGGCCCGTTTAAGAAGTGAATATTTACCGCTTTGCCTGCCGTATGAAACCCGTACCTGCTCCGGTTGCAGAGGCTGAAAAGCCTCTCCACAACGCACCATCTTTTTGCGTGAGCCGCTCAGACTGCGCTACCGCCTACCACCAGCTGTCGCTGGAAGACGACCACGGCTGCGTAGCCAACTGGGTTATCCCGTTGCCCCTCAAGAAGCTGAGCAAGCAGAGCGTGCTGCTCTGGCTGCTGCCCACCACTTCCGCGCCCACCTCCTTGGCCTGCGTGGAAAGTGGCCCCGTGCGGCAGGTGCCAACCCGCAACGGCAAGCCCGCCGACCTGCGCCGCAAGCTGACCGAAGGCCTGCTCCAACTCAATTTCAGCGGCCATTGGCTTAGCGGCTATCACCGCCTCCGGCGCCTGCCCGACGGCAGCGGGCAGCTCTGGCAGCTCACCCCCATCAGTTAATTTTCCTCTCCATTATATATGAGCAACTACGCCCTTGTAATCCACGGCGGCGCCGTGACCATGAAGCCCGGCGAACTAAGCCCCGAAGAAGAAGCCCATCAGCGCGAAGGCCTGAGCCAGGCCCTGCAGGCCGGCTGGCAAGTGCTGCACGACGGCGGCACCGCGCTCGAAGCCGTGGAAACCGCCGTGCGCAGCCTCGAAGACAACGAGCACTTCAACGCCGGGCGGGGCAGCGGCCTCACCCAGCAGGGCGAGGTAGAGATGGACGCCGCCATCATGGACGGCCGTACCCTGAAGGCGGGCGCGGTGAGCGGCGTGCGCTACGTGCAAAACCCCATTAGCCTGGCCCGGGCCGTGATGCAGGAAAGCCCGCACGTGTGCCTCACCAACGATGGTGCCATTGAGTTGGCGCTGGAACAGGGCCTGCCCCTGAAAGCGCCCAGCTACTTCATCACCGAGAAAAACCGGAAAAAGTGGCTGGAAATAGTGCAGGAAGAGCCCATAAGCGCCATGCACGACACCGTGGGCGCCGTGGCCCTGGATAAGGACGGCAACCTGGCCGTGGCCACCAGCACCGGCGGCATCGAGGGCCAGTTGAAGGGCCGCCTCGGCGACAGCCCCGTCATTGGCGGGGGCACCTACGCCAGCAACGAAGCCTGCGCCGTGTCCTGCACCGGCGATGGCGAAGTCATCATGCGTGGGGCCCTGGCGCACGAAGTGTATGCGCGGGTGAAGTACGCGGGCCAGCCGCTGGTAGAAGCCTGCCGGGCCGCTGTGGAGCTGCGCGACGAGGACCTAAAGGGCGACAAAGGCATGATTGCCGTGGACAAAGACGGGGCCATCGCGCTGGAATTCAACAGCAACGTCATGCGCCGGGCCTTTCGGGTGGGCGAGGGCGAGCCGTACGTGGGCATCTGGAAAGACGAATAAGCGAACCTTTGAGCTGCCCCTGCCGAGGCTTAAATACGGGTAAAATCGGCCGCTAATTCCGTATTTCTAGCACATACAGTGGTGTTTTCTCGCCGTAAATAACCCTGAGCCCATCGATGCTGCAACCAACAGGCGCACCGATGGGCTGGGAGACGATTAGTGGATTTTTTCCTTCTTCGAACGTCCCCACTACCTCCACAGGCGCTCTGATGGGCTATGCTCCCAAGGGCGTCTGTGCGGGGTATATTCCGTGGGCCTTGTCTTGCCCGAACGGGTTTTTTATTTACCAATCCATTGTATGACAATTCGTACCCAAACCCCCAAAGGCAAGCTATTGGCCATTGGGGGCCGAGAAAACCGCATTGCCCCGGGCCAAAATGGCCCCGAAAATGAAGATGGCGAGAGAGATGAGTCGGCCGACTTTATTCTGGAGCGCTTCGTGCAAGAGCTGCCCGCCAAGGGCGTGGTAGTCGTAATTCCCACCGCTTCGGAAGAGCCCCAGGAAGCAGCAGAAGAATACATTAAGGTGTTCACCGCCCTGGGTGTCGACAAAGTGGAGGTGCTGGACATTCGTAGCCGCGAGCAGGCCCACGACGCCGACGCCATCGAAACCATTAATCGGGCCGATGGCGTGATGCTCACGGGCGGCGACCAGCTCCGCCTTACGGCCATTTTTGGGGGCACGCCGCTGCTCCGGCGCCTGTATGAGCGCTACGTGCAGGAGCCCATCGTGATAGCCGGCACCAGCGCCGGCGCCGCCGCCATGAGCACACCCATGATTTACCAGGGCCGCAACGATGCAGGCTTCGTGAAGGACGAAATCCACATCACCACAGGGCTACAGCTGCTGCGCGATGTGGCCATCGACACGCACTTTGTGGCCCGCGGGCGCATCGTGCGCATGGCCCAAATTATCGCCACTAACCCCGGCTGCATCGGCCTGGGCCTGGAAGAAGACACGGCCGTGCTCGTGACCAAAGGCAGCGAGCTCGAAGTCATCGGCAACGGCCTCGTGGTGGTAGTCGACGGCCACTATTGCACCGGCAACACCATTCACGAAGTGCGGCCCGGCGAAGTCTTTTCCATCCGGGACTTGCGCGTGCACCTGCTCTCGCGCGGGCAGCAGTACACCCTGCCGGAATAGTGCTGCCCACGCAGTGGCTGCTAAACAGCTAGAAAACAATAACGCCTCGGCCGATGGACCGAGGCGTTGTTGTTTCCGCAGAATAATCAGGTCTTAGAGTCTGTTTAAGTTAAATTGTGATGGCGCGGGGCTGTGCCCCGTGACGGGCTATGAGCAGGCCTCTGGCCTGTGGTCGTTGAATAGGACTGCCTGACACCCCAACTTGCGCGGGCCAGAGGCCCGCCAGTAAGCGACGCGGGGCACAGCCCCGCGCCATCAGAGCCAATAAAATTAACTTAAACAACCTCTTAGAACCCGAGGCCAATGGTGAAGCCCGTGGCTGGGCCACCGAAGGCGCCCAGGGCCGTTGCCGCTCCGGTTGCTATGTTGATGCGGTAGAGCTGGGTGCGCCCGGCCGAGGTGAGCAGGGCGTACGCCACGCCGCTCGTGCCGCCAATATCAAATCCGTTGGCAGCGTCAACGTTAACTCCCAAGGGGCCCACTTCCCGCAGCGTCCCGTCGTTCGGGGGCGATTGGAGGAAGAGTTTGTCTGTCGCTACGTCAATGTCGTAGAGGGCGGTCGTCGTGGCGGTGGCCACGTTGTTGGTGTAGGCCGCGCCCGTCACCGTGGGTGCACCTGGATTCAAGGGGCCGTCCACCGTTACAGCGCCGGTCATGGGGTTAATGCGCAGGTTCTGGCCGGTGTTGCTCACCACGCGGAGGCGGTCCACCGTGGGGTTGAAGTCCACGCCGAAAGAAGTGCCCGCCAGCGCCACGCTAAGAGGAGCGGCGAGAGTAGCTGCGCCCGAGGAGGCATTGAGCGTATAGAGGCGGCTGTTGCTGCCCACGGCGTAGAGCTGGCCGTTCACGGGCCGGAAATCCAAGCCTACCACCGACTCTCCGGCTTCCAGGCCGGTAATGGGTTTGGCCACGGTGGTGCCGGGGGCGCTTGGGTCAAAAATCAGCAGCTGATTGGCCGGGTTAATGGCGTAGGCCACGGGATTGGTGGGAATGGCAATGCCGGTGTAGGGTAGATTTTTGTCGTACTTGGCCAGGACCCGAGTATCGCCGGTGGCTAGGTCCACGGTGAAGAGCGTGGGCTTCTTGTTGACTTCGAACAAGGCCAGCGCCAGGTTGGAGCCTGGGGCAATATCAAAGCCGCCTTCGCCGGTCACCTTGAGCTTCAGGTCGCCTACTTCAACCAGCGTGCCGGCATTGGGCGGGTCTTGCTTGAAAAGCTTTTGGCTGGCAACATCAATATCGTAAAGAGTGGTGGTAGCGGCGCCAGCCACGTTGTTGGTATACGCTGCGGCGGCTATGCGAGCCCCAACCACCGGGCCGTCCACCACTTGCACGGTGCCGGTTTCGGGGTTGAGCCGCAGGTTTTGGCCCTCTGAGGTAACCACGCGGATGCGGTCCACCGTGGGGTTAAAGTCAAAGCCCGCCACGGTGCCTGCCAAGGCCGGAGCAAAGGGACCGGCGCCGATGGCCCGGGCCGCGCCGGTCATGGGGTCGATAACGTAGATGCGGCTGGTGCTGCCTAAGCCGTAGAGTTGGCCCGTGGCCGGCCGGAAGTCAATGGCCAGGATGGTTTCGCCGGGCTGCAAGCCCGTGATGGCCACTGAGCTGACCTCCTTCTCGGGGTTGGCCCCTGCAAACGCGTCCAGCCGCACGCCGCCTGCTAAGGCATAAAACGAAAAGTCTAGCTTCGGCTTTCTGGCATCGAGGCTGCCAGTGTCGGCGGCGGGGTTGTTTTGGGAAACCTCGTCAAGGGCCTTTTCGCAGCTGGCCATGGAGAAGAGGAGCGCGGCGCCGGCCGCTAACTGGAGGAAGGAAGGTGTTCTTTTCATTTTACTGGTGTTTAATGGAATTAAAATCAGTTAGGTAAAAAGCTACGATGTGCTGGCTGCATCGGATTGCGGTAAGCCTAAAAAGTTGTAATTCTGTTAAAACGTGGTACTAATTCATCAGCACAGGCTGGCGACGACGCATTTAAGCCCATTGCTTGATGCTGATGCCGGGAAAGTGCCTAGCCTTATAGCGCGTTTGGGAAGTCTGAAAAACGTCATACTGCATCTGGCGTCCGCTTTTCAAATCATCTCGCTTGCTTCGTTGAATGGTGCTAACGAAGAGGGCGAGATGCCTCGACCAGCGGACGCCAGATGAAGCATGACGTGCTATTTATGAATTAACCAAAATTCAAACACGCGCTTAGCCTCCGCAACTTTGGTAGCTATAGAGCCGGAAGGTTTCTGAAGGGAAGAAGTTGCCTGAGCGCTGGTCAGAGCAGGAGCCTCCGCAACCATTGCTCACTGAAGCATGGCGTGCCAGCCACACGCTATTAATCAAGCACGTGATTTTTGCAGCACGTGTCAATTCATTCCTACTCCCGCATTCAATGGCTTTGACTGGCTCAAAGTTGGGTTTTTTAGACGCTTGAGCTTGGCGCAACGCTAGTCGAAAAGATTGTTTGCCAGCATCAGCAAGTTCTGCAACAGCCACCACCGTTTTTGCTCCCAGGCCGTAGTGCATACTACTTATTCACCGCCGGGTGTCGCCAATACGAGCAGCAGGCCAGTGTTTCAACTCCATGTCCAGAACTATTATCGTTTCCAACCGCCTGCCCACGAAGGTGCAGCGCAATGCCGAGGGCCTCACTTTTCAGCCGAGCGAAGGCGGCCTGGCCACCGGGCTGGGCTCCATCTACCGGGCCGATGGCAACGTGTGGGTAGGCTGGCCCGGCTTGTTTGTGGACGACCCCGCTGAGCAGGCCGAAGTAACCGAGCGCCTGAAATCCGACAGCATGGCCCCGGTGTTCCTCACCGAGGCCGAAATCCGTGACTATTACGAAGGCTTCAGCAACTCCACGCTCTGGCCAACTTTTCACTACTTCTCCCAGTTTGCCACCTACGAAGACGCCCACTGGGCCGCCTACGTGGCCGCGAATCAGAAATTCTGCGAAGCCGTGCTTGCCCTCACCGGCCCCGAGGACACCATTTGGGTGCAGGACTACCAACTGCTGCTCTTGCCCGAGATGCTGCGCAAGGCGCGGCCCAACGCCACCATTGGCTTCTTCCTGCACATTCCGTTTCCGTCTTTTGAGCTGCTGCGGGTGCTGCCCTGGGGCAACGAGCTGCTCCGCGGCATGCTTGGCGCCGACCTCATCGGCTTCCATACCTACGGCTACATGCGGCACTTCCTCAGCGCCGTGACGCGCATGCTGGGCCTGCCCACCCAAAATGGCCAGATTGAGACGCCCACCCGCACGGTGCTGGTCGACGCCTTCCCCATGGGCATCGACTACGAGCGCTACGCCGAAACCGCCGCCTCAGAAGCAGCCCTGGCCCACGAGCGTACCTACCGCGAAGCCCTGCGCGACGTGCGCGTAGTGCTGTCCATCGACCGGCTCGACTACACCAAGGGCATTGCCCAGCGCCTGCGCGCCTTCGAGCAGCTGCTTATCAACCACGACGAATGGTGCGGCAAAGTGAGCCTGCTGATGGTGGTAGTGCCCTCGCGCGACCAAGTGGCGCAGTACGCTTCGCTAAAAGAGGAAATCGACGAATTGGTGGGCCGCATCAACGCCCGGCACGGCTCCATCAGCTGGAATCCCATTCACTACTTCTACCGCTCGTTTCCTTTCGACGAGCTGGTGTCGCTCTACCGCCTGGCCGACGTGGCGCTGGTGACGCCCGTGCGCGACGGCATGAACCTGGTGGCCAAGGAGTACATCGCCTGCAAAACCGACCAGCGCGGCGTGCTCATCCTCAGCGAGCGAGCCGGTGCGGCCGTGGAACTCACCGACGCCCTGCTCATCAACCCCACCAATACCAACCAGCTGGTGGAGGCCCTGCATGAGGCCTTGGTGATGCCCGAAGAAGAGCAAACCACCCGCATGAGTAACCTGCAGGCCCTGGTGCAGCAATACAACGTGTTTGCCTGGACGCAGCTGTTTATGGACCGACTGGCCTACAGCAAAATCAAGCAGCATACCCTGAGCACCGACGCCCTCGACGACGAAGCCCGGGCCCAGCTGCTGCGCGAGTTCCAGACCGCCACGCAGCGCCTGCTGCTGCTCGACTACGACGGCACGCTGGCCTCGTTCTACGCCAACCCCCAGCACGCCCGCCCCGATGCCGAGCTGCTCCAGCTCCTGAGCGCCCTCTGCGACAACCCTCAAAACCAAGTCATCATTATCAGCGGCCGCGACCGGGGCACGCTGGAAAAGTGGCTCGGCCACCTGCCCCTGCACTTCATTGCCGAGCACGGCGTGTGGCTGCGCCGGGCCGGGGAGGAGTGGAGCCTGTTTCAGGAGCTGCGGGCCGGCTGGAAACGCGAAATGCGCCCCCTGCTCGACCAGTACGTGCGCCGTACCACTGGCTCCTTCATTGAGGAAAAAGACTATTCGCTGGTCTGGCACTACCGCCGCGTAGATGCTGAGCTGGGGGCCATGCGGGCCCGCGAGCTCATGAACCACCTCACCTTCATGACTTCGAACACCGACCTGCAGGTGATGGAAGGCAACAAGGTCATCGAAATCAAAACCGCGGGCATCAACAAGGGCACGGCCGCCGCCCGCTGGCTCGCCACCGAGCACGCCGATTTCATCCTGGCCATTGGCGACGACCGCACCGACGAAGACACCTTTGCCGCCATGCCCGCTTCGGCCTACACCCTGAAGGTGGGCGGCACGCCCCGCTCCCTGGCCCGCTACGCCATCGACAGTCCCAAAGAGGTACGCCAGTTGCTGCGCAACCTGCAGGAGGTGCAGGCGCAAATAGGGCAGGAGTAACCGGCGAGGGCGCTTACCGCATGATTTTGCCGCGCAAATCCCAGTGGCTGGACTTTACCTCCAGGCTGCCGGGCTGCCGCTTAATGGTGCGCGTGTAGCGCTCGCCGGCAATCATGCCGTCGGGGCGGCGCTTGCCGAAAAACAGGGTCACGGGCTCGCCGTGCTCGTTGGTGACGAAGGTGATGTCGTAGCCCTTGAAAACGTCGTTGATGCTGGTGGAGGGCTCAAACGTCTTGCTCAGTTTCTTGTCTAGTTCGTGGTGGAGTGGCATCGGTTAAGGAGGATGAGTACGCCTTTTTTACGGCAGATTTCCTCCCGATGGTTGGCTCACTATCGCAGTTTTACTTAGCTCAGCTATAGCCCCGGGCAGCCTTGAAAAGCTGTTTAAGACTCATTAAGCGCCTATTAATTGCCCTACGCCCGACCTTGCAATTGTCTTCGTGAGCGGTCAAATTGCTGCCCAAACGCTGGCATGCCTACAACGCTGGTGTGGCAAACGGCTCGTCCAGCCTGACTTCCGTCGGTAGTTCGGCTATGGGGGCTCTTTATTCAACTGCTACCCCACCGGGGCTACATTGACTCAGCCAATCTGACCTTCTGCAAAAATCTGAAAATTGCTTTTAGGAGCTAACGGCTAACCCAGCCTGCTGGAAAGCTGCTGAATTGGATAGAATAAAACGATAAGACGGATGAGGTAACCTGCTAAACAAGAGTGTTTAAAATAAAGCAGAGCCATATCCTTGCTTGTACTCGGCGCGTAGCGCTACAGCATAAGTTTCACTCAGTCCATGTCTACTATCCAATGAAAGTAATTTCTCCTGCCCTCCACGGCATCATCGACTATTGCATGTCCGGCGTTTTCCTGGCCCTGCCCTTTGCGTTTGACTTTTCGGGAACCTATGCCGGGGTATGTTATGCCCTCGGCGCTGGCTATTTGCTAATTGCTTTAATGACCAGGATGCCGTTCGGGCTGTTTAAGGTGATTCCCTTCGCCATACACGGCGGCTTTGAAATGGTGAGCGGCCTGGCATTTATTGCCTCGCCCTGGGTTTTTGGCTTTGCTCAAGACCCAACCCCTCGCAACCTCTTTATTTCGTTGGGCGTGGTGTTTCTCGTGGTCTATGCCCTCACCGAATGGCATCCGCAGGAAAAGCGAGCCCCCGAGCTGGAGCTAGGCTAAGTGTGCTATTGCCCCGGTCAGCCCGCCCTAGGCGCGCCGACCGGTTGTCGATGGAGTATGTCGCTCACTCTTCTCCGCTCGCCCCGCCCAAGGCCAACCGAGGCAACGGCACGCTACTGCTACCGAGCCTGCTGCTGAAAATGCGCCCGCAACGAGGCCGGTAAGTACGGAATGGCCAGCAAGGTCTGCACCGCCGCCGCGTCTTGCCGCACCCCATAATACAAGTCGACCACGTCCTGAATAGTAACGGCAAACGGCGAGGGCTGGCACAGCACCAGGGCATCGCCGGCCTGCACCACGCCCGGCCGCCGCACCTGAAAATAGATGCCGCTGCGGCCCGCCGCCACAAACCGCGGCACCATGCGCGGGTCGTCGAACCGTAGGTTGAGCTTGTGGCAAGGCTGCCGGGGCTGCACGGCGCGCAGCACAGCCGTGCCGATTTCGAACTCGTCGCCCACCCGCACCTCGGTTTCCAGTAGGCCCTGCGTGGTCAGGTTCTCCCCAAAAGCCCCGGGGCCCGGCAGGGTGCCCGCGGGCAGCACGCTTTCCCAGTAGGCATAATGCTCGTGGGCGTATGCATACACGGCTTTGTCGGGGCCGCCGTGCACGCGCAAATCGGCCTGGGCATCGCCGGCCAAGTTGTGGCCCGCCAGCGCCACCGGCCCCGACACGGGCTCCTTAAAAATAGCGGTGCGCACCACCCTGCCCTGCCACCAGTGTTCCCGGGGCAAGCCAACATTGACGGAAAGAACCTGCGGGATGGGCGGCAAAGTCATACGGCTTCAGAAGAGCTAAAAACTTTGCGAAAGTAACCCATGCGGTCGCGCTACTGAATGCGCTATAATTGGAAAAGAACTCTAATTGCTCACCATGGGCATTTTGCCCACAAATAGCTGGTCGTCAAGTTGGGTCAGGATAAAATCGGCCAGGTCGGCGCGGGTTAGGGACGTGCCGGCGTTCACGCCCACCCAGCCCACGCGGTAGTGGCCGGTGCCGGGCGCGTTGGTCAGGCGCGGGCCGCGCACTATTACCCATTGTCGGTCGCTGCGCTGCAGCACCTCGGCGTGGCCGACGGCATCGGCCAGCACCTGGGGCACGGCCAGTTTCATAATCCCCCGAATGAGCTTGTCCATGAATTTGGGCTGGTCCTGAGCGAAAGGCAAGCCCCCGCCCGAAAGGCTCACAATTTTGACCACGCCGTGCTTTTGCATGGCCGCCACAATGTGGCGCGTACCGTCGGTTTGCACCCTGGGCGGAGAGCCCTTCACCTGCCCAAATAGGCTGACCACCACATCGGCGCCCTGCACGGTGCGGGCAACGTCGGCGGGGTTGAGCACGTCGCCGGCTATGACTTCCAGGTTGGGGTGCTGCGTGTCGCTGAGCTTGGCGGGCGTGCGCACGAGCGCTTTCACGCGGTGACCCTGGGCCAGGGCTTTGGTAAAAAACTGGCGGCCGGTTTGGCCCGAAGCGCCGAATAAGGCTATGGTTTTCATGGGATAACGAGAAAGGCAGACGCGGATAAGTAACTTAAAAGTACTTTCTTTGCCTTACCACCCGAAATGCGAGGTACCTACCTTTAGGTAAGTATGAAATCAACTGCCATCACCCTTACCCCGGGCTGCCCCGTGCGCACCACCATGGAAATGCTGGGCGGCAAGTGGCGCCTGCTCATTTTGCACCAGCTGGCTGCGGGCCCGCTGCGCTTCGGCGCGCTCCGGCGCCTGGTGCCCGACATCAGCGAGAAGGTGCTGGTGCACGAGCTCCGGCACTTGGCCGACTCCGGCCTGGTGCTGCGCACCAACCACGGCGAGGTGCCGCCCCGGGTCGAGTACCACCTCACCGACCTGGGCCGGCTGGCCTTGCCCGTGCTGGCCGCCGTGGGCGAGTTCGGACAGGCCTACGTGGCCCAGGCCCGGCTGCCGAGAGGGTCTGAAGAGTCCAGTCAAGCGCTGGACCAGCAAGCAAGCCTTCGGTAACGGATTTGAGGGCCAGAGCGGCGCGGTGTTAGGCCAATATTATTAAATACTAATAAGTCTAGCTGCTTGCACGGTCTTCAGCTTGAGATGAGGTGACCGCTACTGTGCTGCTAGTGAGACGCCAACAGGTAAATGCTCCCATCCAAGGCACATAAAATTGCAGGTTGGGTAAAGTAAACCAGTTGCTGATGCGTCTGCCAGAGCAGTTATTCGGCGTGGGCGGTGCCCTAAATTTGCCCTTCTTTTTTGTTGTTGACTCTGGTCATGAAAACCTCTTTGTGCTGGCTTAGCACAGTCATCTTTCTGGGCGTGGCGATGCCAATTCAGTCGCGGTCCCAGCCTCTATCTTCCACCAGTGCGGGTGCTGCGGGCCAGATGGTCGCCCCTCCTCCTGGAACTCCGAACAAGCACGTGGTGCAGGCATCAGAAGCCGGGCATGTGCAGTCCATTCTGGTTTGGGCTGATACCGATGTTGTGAAAGGCCAGCCCCTGCTCCGGCTCAGCATCGCCGTGAACACGCCCGAGCAACGCCAGCACCAACTGGCAGTGCAGCAGGCCGAGAAAGATTACAAGGCCCAGCCCACTCCCGAACGCGCCCAGGTCCTTGCTCAGGCTCGCAGCCGCATGGCCTCGGTGCATCACTACGTCCGCGAGGGCTACGTGGTGGCGCCCGTATCGGGCCGGCTGGTCCGCAACCTGGTAGAAACAGGCCAGTACCTGTCCCGCGCCGGGTCGGTGGCAATCATCGAGGTTCCGGTTATCGCCAAGCCCTAGGCGCTGTAGCCGGTAGCTGCGTCAGGCAGTCGTGCCGGGTGCTGCCTAGCCCGTGCTGAAGTGAGAGGCGGGGTTGATGAAAATCATCCTTGGCGCTGATTGTCGTCAACGCCAGAGTAGGGGGCTTAAAGCGAACTTTGGGATGTTCTCTTTTCTGTCACGGACTATCAATCAGTCCCTAAACCCTCTCGCCATGATACCGCCCATCATCATGTTCTCAGTGCTTTTGCTGACAATGCTAAGCGTGGCCAGCACCTACCTGCGAGGCCGCCGGCATGGTCCGTTGGCCTAATCTAGCGCACATAGCTCGGTGCCATACCTAGTGCCTGCTCGTTGGCTATACCCAGGCCGATGAGCAGCCAAGCCGGATATATTTTCAGTTCAGTTATTCCCTCAACGGGCCTGTCTTCTTCGTGAAGGCGGGCCCGTTTTGCGTCTGATAACCGGTGAAGGCCGCGGTGCTTGCGCATTAGTCCAAGTGCAGTAGAGCCCGTTGGGTGTGATGGTAATTTATTGAAATAATCTGCTTGAACTTTAGTGAGAATTAATTAAATTTAATAAACAATGGCGAAGCGCCCAATACAAGTGGTTGGCGTATGAGGTAATGTTATAGTGAGGTTTAAATAGCTGATTTATAAATTATTAATCAGATAAATTTTCTCTTGTCGAACGCCCCGTATGAATCTGACCAATCTATCCTTCACTACTCTAATCTTCTAGCAATGAAAACACTCTTTACACGCACGGTGCTGCTCGGCAGCGTCTGTCTGGTGCTGCTGCCCGCCGCAGTAAGTAAGCCCATCGGGACACCGGGCAACAGGGCGGCCGCGCCCACTAAATCTGTGGGCCGGCAAGTAGCTGCTGGGCCACTACGGAAGTCATCATCCACCGCAACAACCGCAGAGCTGAGCCGGGAATGGGTGGCTCGCTACAATGCTCCGGCGCTGTTTCGGCGGGCCAGCTACGAGTTGGCCAAAGCAGTGGCCGTAGATGGGGCCGGCAACGTCTACGTGACCGGCCTTTCCGCCGTAACGTCCGACTCTCAGGAGGCCGCCGACTACGCTACGGTGAAGTACTCGCCCACGGGCCAGGAACTGTGGGTGGCCCGCTACAACGGCCCGGCCAACTCCCGGGACGAGCCCAATGCCCTGGCCGTAGATGCCGCCGGCAACGCCTACGTTACGGGCATCAGCACCGGCGTGGGCAGTGCTACCGACTACGCCACCGTGAAGTACTCACCCTCGGGGCAACAGCTGTGGGTGGCCCGCTACAACGGGGCCCACAACGGCTATGAAAACGCCTGGGCGCTGGCCGTTGATGCCACCGGCAACGTGTACGTTACGGGCGATTCTGACGGGGGCAGCACCGCCGGCGATTACGCTACCGTGAAATATTCGCCCACCGGGCAGCAGCTCTGGGCCGCCCGCTACAACGGCCCGACCAATAGCGGCGATTATGCCCAAGCCCTGGCGCTGGATGGCGCCGGCAACGCCTACGTGACGGGGGTATCGTACCGCGCCGACAACAGCACGTCTGGCGATTTTGTCACCGTGAAGTACGCGCCCACGGGCCAGCAGCTGTGGGCCAGTCTCTATAACGGCCCCAACAATGGCTACGATGAAGGCCGGTTGCTGGCCGTGGACGCCGCCGGCAATGCCTACGTCACCGGCTATTCTTTCCTTGATGACGACACCCCCGGCGACTTCCTGACGGTTAAGTATTCAGCGAGCGGGCAGCAACTCTGGCTGGCCCGCTACAATGCTCCAAGCAACGAATCGGACTATCCCTACGCCACCGCCCTGGACGCGGCGGGCAACGTGTACGTGACGGGTTCTTCGCAGGGCACGGGCAGCAGCGACGACTACGCCACGGTTAAGTATTCAGCAACGGGCCAGCGGCTGTGGGTGGCCCGCTACAACGGCCCGGCCAACGGCGATGACGTGGCCCGCGCAGTAGCCGTGGATGCGAGCGGCTACGTGTACGTCACGGGCTATTCGGCGGCAGTTGGCAGCGGCACCGACTACGCCACGCTTCGGTATTCGCCACAGGGCGAGCAGCTTGGGCTGGACCGCTACAACGGCCCTGGCAATGGCGGCGACGAGGCCCACGCCCTGGTGGTAGATGCCGCGGGCCACGCTTACGTCACGGGCCACTCCGATGGTGCCGACTTCAGCAGCGGCCTTGACTTCGCCACCATCAAGTATGCATCGGTTCAGGCCGCTCCGTGTCAGCCCGGCAGTGCCTCGCCCGTGGCTGCTGCCGACGCCTTTACTGCCCTGTGCGGCTCGCTCACTATTACCCCCGCCCAACTTCTGGCCAATGATTCGGACCCGCAGGGGCGCACGCTGCAGGTGGCCCGGGTGGGCGCTCCCAGTGCCGGCGCGCTCACTACCAACCCCAACAGTTCCTTCACCTACACCCCGCGCCCGGGCTTTGTGGGGCAGGCCACCTTCTCCTACGTGTTGCAGGAAGTCGGGCCGGTGCTGGCCTCCCCCGAAACGGGTCATTATTATGAGTTCGTGCCGGCGTCCGGCATTTGCTGGTCGGCGGCCCGGGCAGCAGCGTCTGCGCGTAGTTTCCGCGGCATGCAAGGCTACCTGGCCACCATTACTTCAGTCAAGGAAAAAGATTTTCTGATGGGCCGGGCCCCGGGCCAGTACTGGTTTGGGGCGTCTGACGAGGCCGTGGAAGGGGAGTGGCGCTGGAAAACCGGCCCCGAAGCCGGCCAGCTCATCTGGCGCGGCGGCCCCAACGGCACCGGGGCAGCTTACACGCACTGGCTGCCGGGCGAGCCCAACAACTTCACAAACCAGTGGCGCTCCGAGGGCGAAGACTACGGCATGCTCTACGGCGAGTCGGGCCTGTGGAACGACTTGAACAACTGCGGCGAAGGCAGCCGCCTGCAGGGCTACGTGGTAGAATACGGCGGGCTGGAAGCCTGCACACCCGTCCTCTTTTCGGTGGGCACCGTCACCATCACCGTGCCTGACCCGGCTGCGGGGCCCGTGGCCAATCCCGATGCGTACACGTATAGCTGGGGGCCTAAAAGGCAGCTGTTCATCAGGCCCGACGACCTGATGAACAACGACTTCGACCCGCTCGGCCGGCCGCTGCAGGTAAGCGAAATCAGCAAGCCCAGCGTCGGCGACTTGTTTGTGTTCCAGGAAGGTGGCCGCTACACGCTTAACTACTCGCCGCCTACCTACTTCGCAGGCACGGCCACGTTTACGTATGTGCTGGAGCTAGCCGGTTCGGTCCACGCATTGCCGGCCACGGGCCACTACTACGAGTTTGTGTCGGCGCCGGGCATTTGCTGGTCGGCGGCCCAGGCGGCCGCGGCCGGGCGCACCTTTCAGGGCATGCGGGGCTACCTGGCCACCATCACCTCGACGGCCGAATCGGACTACCTGAAGCGCTTCAGCGGCATCCATTGGTTTGGGGCGTCAGACGACGCTGTGGAAGGGGAGTGGCGCTGGAAAACCGGTCCCGAAGCCGGCCAGCTCATCTGGCGCGGCGGCCCCAACGGCTCCGGGTCCGGTTTCAGCAATTGGACTCCGGGCCAACCCGACGACTACAGCAATCCCTGGCGGCCCGGCGGGGAAGATTATGGCGCCCTATACAGCGGCTCGGGCCAGTGGAACGACCTGAGCAATTGCGGCGAGGGCAGCACCGTGCAAGGCTACATTGTGGAGTACGGGGGCCTCGAACCCTGCACGCCGGTGCTTTTTTCGGTGGGCACCGTCACCATCACCGTGCCTGCTGCCGATTTTCCGTGGCGTTCGACCAATGCCACCGAATCTGTAGCTCCCGCAGCAGCCACTGCGCCGCAGCTAGCAGCCGCTCCTAACCCCAGCAACGGCCAGTTCCGGGTGCAGTTAACGGCCGGTGCGGCTGGCCCCGTCCAGCTGGATTTGTTTGACCTGCAAGGGCGGCGCGTGCGCTCCCTCTTCGCGGGCACCCTGCAAGCAGGCGAACCGCGCGAAGTGCGCGTGGATGCCCCCGACCTGGCCACGGGGCTGTACCTCGTGCGACTGCAAAGCGGGACGCAGGTGCAGCAATTGCGGGTGCACATTCAGCAGTAAGGCGGGTGAATTGGTCATCCCGGCGGTTCGGAAGAATTTCCGAGTTCCTCTAGTAGTAAGCATGCACCAACCGCTGCGAAACCTATTGGCAATTCACGCTCCGAGGCGGAGAGGTTTAACCAACGCGCCCGCGGCGGGCCGTAAGCGGCGGCCGTCGCTGCCGTTTGCCCTAGTTTTGAGGAATGAATGTTCTCATTGTGGAAGACGACCGCGGCCTGGCGCGCGAGCTGGGCCTGTTCCTGCACCAGGAGCGCTACCAGTGCGACTTTGCCCGCACCGGGCGCGAGGCCTCGGAGAAGCTCTTCGTCAACGACTACGACTTTGTGCTGCTCGACCTGGGCCTGCCCGACCAGGACGGCCTGCAGCTGCTGGCCCAGGTGCGGCGTGAGCGCCAGAGCCCCGCGTCCATAATCATTCTCAGCGCCCGCGGCTCGGTCGACGACCGCATCAACGGCCTGGACCTGGGGGCCGATGACTACCTGCCCAAGCCGTATTCGCTCCTCGAGCTGCTCTCGCGCATGCAGGCAGTCACCCGCCGCAAGCACGGCGTGCGGCAGGACGCCCTGGCCCTGGGCGGCTTCACCCTGAACCTGAGCGAGCGCACCTTGCGCTACGGCTCCACTGCGCTCGACCTCACGCGCAAGGAGTTCGACCTGCTGCACTACCTGCTGCTGCACCGCGGCAAGGTGCTCACCCGCCAGCAGCTCAGCGAGCACATTTGGGGCAGCTCGGCCAGCGAAAGCACCGACCACGACTCCAACTTCATTGATGTGCACGTAAAGAATGTGCGCAAGAAGCTGGCCCAGCACGAGCCCGGTGTGGAATGGATTGAAACCGTGCGCGGCGTGGGCTACCGGCTCAAGGCTGACGCCACCAGCCCCGCCGCATGACCCTGCGTCAGAAGCTGATTCTGCTCAGCACCGTATCAAAGGGGCTCATGGCGGCCGTGCTGCTGCTGGTGCTGCCTTGGGCCGTGCAAACGCTGGTGCTGCGCCACACCGACGCCACCCTGCGCACGGAGCTGCGCCAGGTGCAGGCCCGCATTCAGGAAGTGGGTATCGAAGAGTTTTTGCCCCAGGGCAACCGGCCGCGGCGCACCCACTACGACCTGCTGCAGGATGAATTCATCGACCTGCAAGCGGCCGCGACGGGCGCCCGAGGGCGCGACACCATCGGCACCTTTGCCCGGCCCCGCCAGGGCGGTCTGGTCGATTTTCGGGTGCTGCGCCACCACACCCAGTTTCGGGGGCGGCCCTATACTGTGGAAATCGGCAAGAGCATTGCCTCCATCGAGGAAGTGTACGACCTGTTGCGGCGCCTGGCGGCCTACGCGCTGGTGTTTGCCGTGCTTACCACCCTGCTTTTTGAGCTGGGGGTTATCAGTTACCTTCTGCGGCCCTTCGACTACATAGTGGAGCGGCTGCGCGCCGTGCAGGGGCCCACGCTGCCAGAGCTGCCGCCCCTGCACACCAGCACCTCCGACTTCCAGTACCTCGACGGCAGCATTCAGCAGATGCTGGCCAAGCTGCAGTCCGTTTTCGACCACGAGCGGCAGTTCATCGCCAACACCTCGCACGAGCTGCTGACGCCCATTTCCATTCTGCAAAGCCGGTTCGAAAACATGCTGCGGGCCGAAACCCTGCCCGAAGACGCCGAGCTGCAGCTCGTGACCTCGCAGAAAACCCTGCAGCGCATGACGGCCACTCTGCGCACGCTGCTGCTCATCTCGCGGGTCGAAAACAATCAGTTTGCCCGGCAGGAGCGGGTGCTGGTGCGGGAGGTACTGGCCGAGGTGGCCGCCGAGCTGGAAGACCGCATCGGTGAGGAGGAGCTGACCGTGCATTGGGAGATGGCCGGCGAACCCGTGCTCGACCCTGCCAACCGCACCCTACTCTTCACGCTGTTTTTCAACCTGCTGAGCAACGCCGTGAAATACAACCAGCCCGGTGGCCGCATCGACCTGCGCGGCCACGGCGAGCCAGACGGCACCTACCGCTTAACTATCCGCAACACCGGCCGGCCCATCCCCGCCGAACATCTGCCGCAGGTCTTCGACCGCTACAGCCGCTTCGACGAGGCCGCTGCCGAAGGTTATGGGCTGGGACTGGCCGTGGTGCGCAGCGTAACCCAGCTGCACGGCATCGCCATCGCCGTCACGTCCGACGCCGCCCGGGGCACCGAGTTTGTCTTGCGGCTACCCGAGCCAGTCAGCGGGGCCGGCCGCGTTGGAGCCGCCAAAGCTATGGGCTAGCAGCGCGGGTTTGCTTGCAGTGGCTATTGCCAGCCGCCGCCCAGGGCCCGGTACACGTTCACCGAAGCGTGCAGCTGCTGCATCTTGGTTTCGATGAGGTCAAACTTGGATTCCAGCGCTTCGCGTTGGGTGAAAAGCACTTCGGTGTACTCGGCCCGCGCCGAGCGGAACAGGCTGTTGGAGATGTCCACTGATTGGTTGAGGGCGGCCACTTCCTTGGATTTTGCGTCGTAGCTCTTTTCCAAGTTGCCGATATTCGAGAGCTGATTGGCTACTTCCATGTAGGCATTGAGCACGGTCTTTTCGTAGCGGTACACGGCCTGTGTTTGCAGCGCATTGGCGGTGGAGTACGCGGCCTTGATGCCGTTGCGGTTGAATAAGGGCGCCACCAAATCACCGCCCAGCGAATACAGCATGGACTCAGGCGTGGAAACCAGCAAAGCCGGGTTGAAGGCAGCCAGCCCGATGCCGCTGGTGAGGCGCAGCGAGGGGTAGAAGTTGGCGCGGGCCACTTTCACGTCCAGCTTCGCGGCCACGAGCTGCTGCTCGGCCTGCCGGATATCGGGGCGGTTGCTCAGCAGCTGAGTGGGCATGCCGGCGGTGAGGACCGTGGGCACCAAGTTATTGAACGAGGCATCGTCGCGGGCCACCGGTTGCGGGTAGCGCCCGGCTAAGTAGTTCAGCCGGTTCTCGGTTTCGGTGATGCTTTGCTGCAGCTTATACTGCAGACTTTTGGTGTGCAGCACCTGCGCTTCGAAGCGTTTCACAGCCAATTCCGTAGCCCGGGCCGATTCCTTCTGCAGCTTCACTAGCTCCAGCGCGTTGCTCTGTATACCGATGTTCTGCTTCACGATGAGCAGCTGGTTGTCGAGCGCCAGCAGCTCGTAATACGAGTTGGCAATCTCGGCAATCAGGTTGGTCACCATGAAGTTCTTGCCCTCCACGGAAGCTAGGTAGCGCAGGGCGGCAGACTTCTTGGCATTGCGCAGCTTGTGCCAGATATCAACTTCCCAGGTGGCAAACGCGCCCAGCTGGAAGTTGGTGAGCGGGTCGGGCGTGCGGTGGTCTTCCTTGATGTCGACCTTCTCCTCGGTGGCGCCCTGCAGGGTGTAGCGGCCTACTTTCTCCACGTCGGCGCGGGCGCCCAAGCCCACGAAGGGCAGGTACTCGCCGCTGCGGGCGCGGACTTCGTTGCGGGCAATTTCGATTTCCTGCAGCGTAATGTTGAGCTCCTGGTTGTGTTGCAGGGCCGTTTCAATCAGGCTTTTTAGGTTGGGGTCGGCGAAAAACTGCTGCCACTGCACGCGCGCTGTGTTGGCACTGTCGCGGGTAGCGGCGGACGCAGTGGAGTAGCTGGCCGGTGTGTTGCGGCTTTCGTTCTTCACTACCAGCTCGGGCGTTTTGCAGGCGCCCACGGCTAGCGCCAGACCGGCTGCGCTCAGGCATTGATAAAGGCGTTTCTTAAGCATAATCCTCGGTTTCTTCAATCAATACACGCGGCTCCACGCCTTCCAAAATCGGCGATTCGTTTTCGTCGCGAATCAGCTTGCTGCTGCCGGCCAGGGTGCCGAAGAAGTAGTACAAGCCGGGGATGATGATGACTCCGAACACGGTGCCAAACAGCATGCCGCCCAGGGCCGACGAGCCGATGGTCCGGTTGCCGATGGCCCCCGCGCCGGTAGCCACCACCAGCGGAATCAGGCCGGCAATGAAGGCGAACGACGTCATCAGGATGGGTCGGAAACGTACCCGGGCGCCTTCAATGGCCGCCTCGCGCACCGACATGCCTTCCTCGTGCTTCAGGGCCGCGAACTCCACAATCAGCACGGCGTTCTTGCCCAGCAAGCCCACCAGCATCACGAGGCCCACCTGCGCATAGATGTCGTTGGCCAGGCCAAACATCTTGATGAACAGGAAGGACCCAAACACGCCCGCCACCAGCGAGAAGATTACGGCCAGCGGCAGCAGGAAGCTTTCGTACTGCGCGGCCAGCACCAGGTAAACGAAAATGAGTACAATGGTGAAGATGACGATGGACTCGTTGCCGCGGCCCACCTCGTCTTTCGACAGCCCGCCCCAGTCGATGGAGTAGCCGTGGGGCAGGCCCTGGGCCACTTCCTGCACCGCCTTAATGGCCTCGCCGGAGCTGAAGCCCTCGGCCGCACCGCCGCGGATGGAGGCGGTGGTGTACATGTTGTAGCGGTTGATTTCGTTGGCGCCCTGCGTCTTCACGATTTTCATGAAGGCCGAGAACGGCACCATCTCGCCCTTGTCGTTTTTGGCCCACATGTTCAGCACGTCCTCGGGCAGCTTGCGGTACTCCGGCGAAGCCTGCACGAACACCTTGAAAAAGCGCTGGTACTTGATGAAGCCCAGCTCGTAGGTGGAGCCCACCAGCACGGAAAGCGTATTCATGGCATTGCCGATGCTCACGCCCTTTTGCATGGCCTGCTCGTTGTCAATCTTGAGTTCGTACTGCGGGTAGTTGGCCGAGAAGAAAGTGAACAGGCCGGCCAGTTCCTTGCGCTTTTTCAGCTTGCCCATGAACTCTTCATTCACCTTTTCCAGCGCTTTGTAATCGCCGGAGTTGGTTTTGTCGAGCAGCTGCAGTTGGAAGCCGCCCGCCGCACCGTAGCCGGGCACCGCCGGCGGCTCGAAGAATTCGATGGTAGCACCCGGGATTTGGTGGGCCTTTTTCTCCAGGTTGGCAATGATTTCGGCGATGGATTCCTTGCGCTCCGACCACGGCTTGAGGTCCAGCAAGCAGGTGCCGGCGTTGGAGCCGCGGCCCTCGGTGAGCACTTCGTAGCCGGCCAGGGTTGAAATGTTGGCGATGCCGGGCACGTCCTTGGCCAGGCTGGCCAGGCGCTGCGACACGGCGTTGGTCTGTTCCAGCGTGGTGCCGGGCGGCGTCTGCACAATGGCGTAAATCAGGCCCTGGTCTTCGCTGGGGATAAAGCCGGCCGGCAGCTTGGCCGTGATGGCCCAGATGCCCAGCCCAAAGGCAATCAGCATGGCGAAGGTCACGAGGCGGTTGGCCACAATCTTCTCCAGCAGGCCCACATAGGCGTTGGTCAGCTTCTCAAAGCTGCGGTTGAACCAGTCGAAGAAGCGCTGCATGGGCGTTTTCTTCTTGGGCTGGCCGTGGTTATTTTTCAGAATCATGGCGCAGAGCACCGGCGTGAGCGTGAGGGCTACGAGGCCCGAAATCACAATGGCCGTGGCCATGGTAATCGAGAACTGCCGGTAGAAAATGCCCACCGGGCCGCTCATGAACGACACCGGAATGAACACCGCCGTCATCATGATGGTAATGGCGATGATGGCCCCGCTTATTTCGCCAACTACCTTGCGCACCGCGTTGTAGGGCGAAAGGTGCTCCTCCTCCATTTTGGCGTGCACGGCCTCAATCACCACAATGGCGTTGTCGACCACAATACCAATCGAGAGCACCAGCGCAAACAGCGTAATCATGTTGATGGTGAGTCCGAACGCCTGCATGGCAATGAACGAGCCCACCAGCGACACCGGCACAGCAATGGCCGGAATCAGCGTGGAGCGCCAGTCGCCCAGGAACAGGAACACCACCAGCGCCACTAGTATGAAGGCGTCGCGCAGGGTGTGAATAACGTTCTCAATCGAGGCGTCGAGGAAGTTCGACACGTCGTAGGTGATTTTGTAGTCCATGCCGGGTGGGAAGCTAGTTTTCTTCAGCTCTTCCAGCTTGGCTTTCACTTCTTTAATTACGTCCGAAGCATTGGAGCCGTAGGTCTGTTTCAGCACGATGGCCGCCGAGGGGTACTGGTTCAGGTTGGAGTAGATGTCGTAGTACTCGGAGCCCAGCTCCACGTTGGCCACGTCGCGCAGGTGCAGGCTTTCGCCGTTGGCGTTGGCCTTCAGAATCACGTTCTTGTACTGCTCCACATCGTTGAAGCGGCCCTGGTAGCTGAGCACGTACTCGAGCGACTGCGCCTGCTTGCCGTCGGAGCGGCCGATACGGCCCGGCGAGCCGATTACGCTCTGCTCGTCGAGGGCCTTCATCACGTCGTCCACTGAGATGTTGTAGGCGCGCATGCGGTCGGGTTTCAGCCACACGCGCATGGCGTACTGCCGGCTGCCGAGGATGCTGGCCCGGCCAATGCCGTTGAGGCGCTGCAGCTCGGGCAGCATGTTCACGCCGGCGAAGTTGAACAGGTACTTCATGTCCGTGTTCTTGTCCTTGGAGTACAAGTTCACGTACATCAGCATGTTGGGTACCACGCGGTTCACAATCACGCCTTCGCGCTGCACCAGCAGCGGCAGGCGGTTGAGCACCTGCGCAATGCGGGTGTTCACGTTCACCACGGCCTGGTCGGGATTGGTGCCCAGGTTGAAGACAATCTGGATGTTGGCCTCGCCGGCGCTCACGGCGTCGGAGGTCATGTACTTCATGCCCGGCACGCCGTTCACGGCCTGCTCCAGCGGAATCAGCACCGACTCGGTAAGCACCTTGGCGCTGGCGCCGGGATAGGAAGCACTCACCATCACTAGCGGCGGCGAAATCTCCGGAAACTGCGAGGTAGGTAGCTGGAAGATGGCCAGCCCGCCCATGAGCAGGATGACCACCGAAATAACAATGGCGAATACGGGCCGCCGGATGAATTTACTAAACATAAGAGCTTGGTTATTAAAGCCAAATTGTCGTCATGCTGAGCGCAGCCGAAGCATCTTGCTCGCATCGCCCTCACGATTGATTTACTACCACACGCGAGATGCTTCGGCTGCGCTCAGCATGACGTTCTGTTGTTGGGCGGACCCTATTCGCTGTACACTTGCAGGTGCGAAAACACCGACTTCGGTGCCCGGTAGTCGAAGCTCACCTTGTCGCCGTCCTTGACCTTGCGCAGGCCCTCAAGCAGGATTTTGTCGGTCGCCGCCAGGCCCCCCTTGATGGCGTAGAGGTCAGGCATTTCCGAGCCGATAATGATTTCGCGTTGGTGCACCACCTTGTTCCGGTCAATCACGAAGACGTATTTCTTTTCTAGGACTTCGAACGTGGCCTTCTGCGGAATCAGCAGGGAGTTTTTCACCGGCACCGTCATCAGGATGCTGCCCGTTTCGCCGTTGCGCAGCAGGCCCTCGGGGTTGGGGAAGGTGGCCCGGAAGGCGATGTTGCCGGTTTCGTTGTTGAAGTCGGCCTCGATGGTTTGCACCACGCCGGGCTGGTTGAAGACTTCGTTGTTAGCCATTTTCAGCTGCACGTGCACGGGCCGGTCGGTGGCCTTGGCGTGCGCCTTGTAGGCGAGGTACTCGGCCTCCGGCACGTTGTAGTACACCCACATTTTGCTATTGTCCGAGAGCGTCGTGAGCAAATCCCCTTCGTCCACGAGGCTGCCCAGCCGGCCCTGAAAATGGTCCATGATGCCGCTGAACGGCGCCTTGATGGAAGTGAACGATAGGTGCGTCTGCGCCAGCGCCACTTCGGCTTTAGCCTTGTCGAACTTGGCCTGGGCCAGCGCCAACTCATTGGGAGACACCACGTTTTTATCGGCCAGCCGCTTGGTGTTCTGGTATTCCAGCCCCACGTAATTGGCCTCGGCCTGCGACTTTTTCAGTTCGGCCTGGTATATCAGCGGCATAATCTGAAACATGGGCTGCCCCGCCTTCACAAACTGCCCCTCATCAACGTAGATTTTCTGCAGGTAGCCCTTTTCCAAAGCCCGCAGCTCGATGTGCTGGATAGAGTGAATCTGGGCGACGTACTCTTTGGTGATGGTGGTGTCCTGGAGCAGGGGGCTGGTGGCCACCAGTTGAATCTGCTCGGCCACCTCTTTCTTCTCTTCCGAGCAGCTGGCAAGGCAATACAACGCGCCGCAGCTCAGAAGCGCAAACATTCTTTTCATCAGGACCGGAGGTAATAAAAGAGGCATGAGGGATAGCAGCCCCAGAGCAGCCAATAGCTGCGGCTGTGACCAGGGCCACTAGGCGCAGTGGTGAAGCTGCGTTAGTAGCCGTTTGATGCCACAAACCAACGCCCACTACCATGAAGGGAAAATGAAGGAATTCTTCACGTCGGTCCAATCCCTAGTGCCAGTCTTCAACCCGACTGCTGCCCACTGCCCGGTAGCACGCAGACGTTTTTCTGATTCGTCTTTCGCAATGACCCCCACTCTCTGCTGGTCAATCAACCCTTGTGTGGCGGGTGCTATCCAACGCCACGCTTCATGTTGCCTCGCTAGATATGCTTGCTGCTCAGCAAGCGTTATCCGCGCAGCACAAGTTGTATTCCGCTGAATTGAGCGAGCTATTCAGGCGTGAACTTGAAAGGAACTGCAGCAGCAAATGAGCTCCGGCCATGTGGTGCTACTGAGCCAAGCGCTTTTGTATACCCTTCGCGCTCAACAGAGCAGGATTTTAGCTGGCCGCGCTGCGATGACAGAATATTATCACTGCCGTTAATGTGGCGCCTGAATCACTGAAAAGAACAGCTTGAAAGAAAGCTGCTCAATCGCCTTATTGATGGATTAAGAACCCGGTTTGCTCCAGCAGATGTTTCGGGTAGCAGAGCCTTGGAATTAACGGTTGTTCCGCATGGTTGGCCGGGACCAAAGAAAAAAGGCTCTCTGCGCAATGCAGAGAGCCTTTTTAGTAGTCCGTAGGGGAATCGAACCTTATTGTTTATTCATAATCAAACAGTAGGTAATAATGCCCTAAATGGGCCTATTAAGGCATATTATTGGCATCTGCTACTAGGTAACAATAGGTCTAACACCGTCTGGTCATGTAATTCTGTACCCTAAGTTGTACCCCAGAATGGGATATAATGCTACCTTTGGTACAGTAGTCATAACTCAACCAATCAATGTCCTCCATCTCCTTCCATTTGAAAGACCCTAAGTCGGGTAAGCCTACTACAATTTTCATCTGGTTCAATGCAGATGGCCGACGAACAAAACTCTATACGGGCTACAAAATCATTGCTGGTCAGTGGGATAATGAAGAGCAGAAGGCGTTAACTCGTGGCTACCCAAGGGAAAATGGAGACATCAACAAGGGGCTTGCGCGGATGGGAACCCGATTGACAGAGTTTTACACCGCTCAACGAGCAGAGGGCATTATTCCCAGCGTTGAATCGCTAAAGAAAGTTATTGAGCCTGAGGAGGAGCGAGGTGCTGACCGACCTATGTTGCTTATAGACTACGCTGACTACTTGAAGCGGCAGGCATTGACTAAACAGCCCACTACCATCAAATCCATCAGGACGAACTACAACCATGTAGTAGCTTTTGTGGAAAAGCGGCGCAAGGTGCTGAACTATGATGATTTGACAATTGCCTTTTATGACAACTTTACACACTATTTATCGGAAGCAGGCTTAACAGACAATAGCTTGAGTAAGCAGGTCTCTCTGTTCAAGTGCTTTCTGTCCGACGCGTTGAATCGTGGCCGAACGGATAAGCAAGATTTTAAGCGATGGACATGGGCCGGACGGGAACCAGACGTGATTGCTCTAACCCGCGATGAGTTGCGTGCCATAGAAAATCTTCAGCTAGTCCCTAGAAATTACCTTCATAATGCAAGAAGCCTTTTCCTGTTGAGTTGTTATACTGGCTTGCGTTTCTCTGACGTAGCAGCCCTGAAACCTGAACACGATAAGGCTGACCGTTTGCATGTCACTACTCAAAAAACGCGCGACTCGCTGGTTATTCCTGTGAGTCCAAAAGCGCGGGTGCTACTTGATTTGCTTTGGTCAGGAGAGGTGCACCCGATTACAAATCAAAAGTTGAATCAATTTTTGAAGGAATTAGCACAGCGTGCTGGCATAGATGTGCTTATTGAGGACACGGAGTATAAAGGAGGGAAACGTCTTAGCGTGAAAAAACCTAAGTATGACCTGATAAGTAGTCATACGGGTCGTAGGACCTTCGTGACTTTAGCCCTCGAAAGCGGTCTGCCATGGGAAGTGATTATGAAAGTAACCGGCCACAAAGACATGCGTTCTTTCAAACGGTACATCCAAGTGACGGATGAACGTCAAATAGATGCTTTTCAGCAAATATGGGAAGCTGAACAATTGAAAGACTGACCCATATAGTCTTGCGATTAACGGAGTAGCTGGGTCATGAAAGCGGGTTCATCGCCGATGTCTGCACCCTTATTCAGGCGGCTTTATGCCTCTAAACCCAAGTGTGGTCAGTAAGCGAGCAAAAGAAGTGCTGGCTGCCTTATCTAGCTCTTCATTCTCATTTCCCTCGGGGCTGGATAGTTTGTGAGCCCAAGGCCTAAGCCCTTTGCTATTTTTAACTGACCTATTCAGTCTTCCTGCGTGGATACTGCCCTCTCAGATATCGTGAAGCTCCGCCGCCACCGACAAGGTGAGTGCTCTATGCACCGCGGCACGTTTCAGAACCTCGCCGTATCATTCTTGTGGCACCGGCCGTCATATCCGTCGCCCGCTGCCACTAGCTTCTGTGGTTCTTGTCCCCGCAGTGCCCAAGAACGAATTATATAAAAATGGCTGCTCTACAAGCCGTATGGTGCAGGTTGTCAAATATGGTGCAACTTGCATCTTATATCGATTCTAACTTCTAATCACATGGCCTACAAGTGCGCTAATTGCGCCAAAAGCTACGCTCAGCCTACCGCTGACTATTTCTGTACAGATTGTGGCTACGACGGCCTTCTGATAGACGATGCCGTTGATACCAAGCTAGAAGAAAACGGCGGTGATCGCGAGATAGGCTTGTGCATCCTTCTGATGGATGCGTCGGGCTCCATGGACCAGCCTGCTTTCCCAGGTAGTCCCCTCACCAAATTGCGCTTGGTAGCTAACAGCGCAGCCCAGGGCATTTTTGACTTGCAGCAGATGGGCAAAGCGGATGACGCTTACATCTGCGCCATGTTGTTCGACAACACTATTAAGCAGATTTTCTTCAAAAGCGTCAAGGAGCTGCTGGAAGAGCACAATTTTGAGGTTAAGGTCTTCGCTAATTACTTGTATGAAGAGCTAGCACAAATGGGTGGCACTACTGACATCAATGGGGCCTTGCAAGCAGCTAATTCTTTTGCAAAGTCCTTTACCACACGCTCCATTCCCAACATGCAGGGATATACCCCCCTCGAGCACGTTGTCCTAACCAAAGCAGGGCAGAGCCGCGTGGTACCCAATGTGCGCGTGTTGCTCTATACCGATGGCGTGCAATACATCGACGGCAAGAGCGACCCACTGGTTAGTCCATTCAAAGAATGGGAAACGGATATTCTAATGGGGGCCTTTTTTGGTGACAGTTCTGAGTCCGGCTGCAATGAGCTCAGAAGCATTCTTAGCAAATGCCCAAACCACGATTTTGAGCAGTTTTTCTTGCTTGACCAGCCTTCCAAAGTGGCTCATCTGCGGAAGCTCTTTAGGATGGCCTCCGGGGCTTCAGGTTTCTGTCCCCTATGTATTCCGAAAGAGTAATGCTGCTCGAAACGCTCTCCTTCATATCCTTTATGACCAATTCGGGTTTATCATTTCTAGCAGGCTCTGCTTTCACTGTAGCAATGTTCTTAATGCGAAATGAAAAGCAGAAACGTCTTGCCCAGGCTCGGCAGCCCATAGCTGAAGAAGCAAAGCAACAGGTTTTAGTGGAGCCTCAAAAAGAGAGTACACTTGTTTCAGATGTTCCTGCAGCACCCCTTAGTTCTGGCTTACTCCCCAAGGTAGAACTGCTCATCAGTGCAGGCCCTCGCAAGAGCACTCGGGAGACAGAACTCGGTGAGGACGTGGCTGGCTCGGTACTTACTCCCAATCGCGTTATTTTTTGGGTTCTCGACGGTACCAGCGACACAGTGGTTATCCCAGGTGAACAAGGGCGCGACTTGCTTTCTTCTCGGCTCTTTTGCCTTGCTATCAGTGCTGCGCTACACCAGCTGGCGCACAAATTCACCGATGCCCATAAGTTGGCAGAAGCTGCCCTCGATGAAGCGGCTGCACAGCTCAAAAGTCTGGTTGCGGAGCACCAGGAGTCCTTCCAGAAGTTCGGAAAATCTGAGCCTGAGCAGACCTCCCATTGGGATGTTTCCACAACCATGCTGGTAGGAATTCTATCAGACACAGGTGAGGTTGACTTGTTCAGGATAGGGGATTCGAAAGCCATATGTTTTGGTTTAGACAAGCAGGTAGTTGCTACCGTCGTCGACCAAAAGCCAGCCAGCATCGGATTGGGTCGCATCCATGCTCGATTGGTTCGTGGGGAGTTATTTACTCTTCAGTTATTCACTCCTGACCGGGAGGACCAGCTGCATCGCGGACGGGCTAGCGGAGTTAGACGCATTATTGCCTTCTCCGATGGTGTTGGGCCAAGCACAGAGCAATACCTCCGCCGCATGCTGGCGCAGCGCACCTATTCACAATTTCATGACGAGCTAGGGCGCACCCCCAATAAGACCTTCGATGATAAAACCTTAGTGTTGGCAAGCTTTGAGCCGGTGTCATGAACATCTCTATCCAGGGCGAGATTGTAGCCTATCATTCAGATTATTCTGCCACCAGCAAACTTTGGAAAGTCCACCTGCGTGATGCCTTTCGAATGGTTACGCTTGGCAGCACCGAATGCTTTGTCAAGCGCTTTGCCAGCAAACCTCGCGCTTGGGATTTTATGGTTGCAAGCAAGGGCAAGCGGCAGACTGGCTTGCCCATCGTTTATGATGCCGTATCAGTTACAGAAGGCGGTGTATCCGTTTATTACCTGTTTCTGGAGAAGATAGAAGGGGATACCCTGCACGACCTGATGAAGGATAAGGCAGATGGTAAGCCTAGCGTTAGCTTAATGGCTAAAGCACTTACTGCTGGTTTCCGCACTTTCCATAGCCAGGGCTATTGGCACGCTGATTTCTGTGCCAAGAATATAATGGTCGCTACTGGTGGCCGGCGCTTTGTAGTTATCGACCTGGATAGCCTAGAGCCGGTTGCTAACCGGCCAACGCCTACCCCAAATGAGCTTGGTTACATACCCGACCAGGAGTTGGCAATGTATGCGCTTACCTATGTTCAATCATACATTGACCCTAAAATAAAGAGCTTCAGCTCCATCCCGGGGCCGGCCCTCAATCACCTGCAGCTGGTGTTTTTGCTTGATAAGCTAACCTACTTCAGTTGTGTATTAAAAGCAGAAGGTGCGAAGTTTCGACAGCTCGCAGCCTTTAAGGGTTTGCCCCAGCTTGTTCACCAGTATTTGGGTGGTTACACAGACCAGCTGGTGAAACGCATTCTCGACCGTACCGTCGACAGCGAGATGGTCATTACGCAACCTGCTTTCTTTGAAAAGGAGTTGCCACGGCCGCAAGCCTCAGCATCCCTACTTTATTTCAAAGCCTCTAGTTATTCAGTCCTGCCTGGCGAGTCAACGCAGTTAACATGGGAGGTAGTTGGGGCCTCAAGTGTCCACATCACTAATTTAGGTATCCAAGCCGCGAAAGGCAGCATAACCGTTCCACACAATAGTGGGTTAGTTGGGGAAAAATCATACATGCTCACTGCTAACGGCGACTCCATTAGGCATAGCATCAAGGTTAATTTTGTCAATGTACCTCTTGCTTACATATCCCCCTCAACTAAGCAGACAATTAGATTTAAATCGTTAGCTAATTTACATTCCAGAGCGGTAGCCATCAATACTTTTGTTGCGAGTGCTTATTTAGTAAAAGAAGGCGAACAAACCGTTATTGATTGGGATGTAAGTGGAGCTGGAAATGTATATATAACGAATATCGGTACCGTACCGGCAAAAGGTTTAAAAACGTTTAATTCGAATGCGTTCAGTGGGCGAACGGAATTTGAACTTACAGCCGGTAGCCCAGCTGTTAAGAAAAGCTTTTTTGTGGAATTCCCTGTAGCTGCTGCACAGCCAGTTTTAGTCAATTGGAATGCTTCTCCACCAGCAGTAGTAACGCCGGTGCCTGCATTATCAGCAAAGTCTAAGATTAGCATATGGCCTTTCCTAGTGGGTTTTTGCTTGATTCTAGCGTTTATAGGCTTCTTAATGCAGGATAGGTCGTTAGTCGCATCAGGCGCTTCAACCTTTATTCCAAATCAAGAAAGAGGCCTGCAGTTATTTGATGAATTTAAATATGATAGCAGCTTTATTCATCTGGTGAACTTCCGAAATGATACCAGTTACCGCTTTGCTACACAATATAACCTTGCAGTAATGTATGATTTAGGTAAGGGGATAACTGTAAATGACACTTTAGCAAATAGTTTATATTGGGAATGCATTCGCTCAACTACACCAACGGTCGTATCCAATGCACTATTTGCTTTGGGAACAAACTACCTTTTAGGTAAAGGATGCGCTCAAGATGTGGTTCAAGCAAAAAAGTGTTTCGCTTATGCAGCTGAGAAATACAACAATACAGCAGCTCTGAATGAGTTAAACAAGCTAAACGGAGAAAATAACAAAGCTAGCCTAGCTGCTACTGATAGAGTTACTAGTGCAAGGCCCGAACTTGTAAGCCAAGAATCATCAAGTTTTGCCCAAGAAGAAGCACCTAGAGTCGCCGTAGAAAGCTCAGAACTTGTCTCTAGTTGGCCAAGAATAGAAATTCAGTCGGAAGAAAGACTTAATATAAAGCGAGTTGTTCAACTCAAAAACTACACACGAGTAGATTTCGTCTTCACATTGACAATGCCAAGCCACGGAGGCAATTATTTAAGTCCTCCAGGTAGCCCCACTGCCTTTCATATTGAATGGGCGGGTAGTTGGTATAACCTAAAAAAGACCACGGACAGCGATGGCGGGCAATTATCTGATGACGAAAAGACCCTGAGTTTCTCTGCTTACTTTGAAAAAATACCCGATAGCGCAACCATTGTAAATATAAAAGAAGGATACGGAGGCATTTGGAAATTTGAAGGAGTGCACCTTTCGTTTCATTGAAGAATAGAATCCAAAGGCTAACACCTAAAAAGTGGAACCTGGGAGAGGTATTTCTTTGAAGTCTGCTCCGTACCCTCTCCATGCTCCCTCTCGACTTCATTCGCTCAGGAGCGTTCGTCTACGGCATGTGCTTGGGCCCTGACCACGCCGTTCACATTATCAGCACCAAGCCAATCGGCTAGGATGCCGTTATGGTGTCTTTCAAGGCAACCCGGGGACCACCCAAGGACTGCTATTTCCCAAGCTGAGGGTCGCAAGTTTGAATCTCGTTTCTAGTTTATTCATAATCAGAAATTTAGCTTCGTTGCTAGGTGGCTGTTTTGCTTTTGGTTTAAACATGTACTCTTTAACCTACAGCCATTCCCAGTAGAATCAATCGTCTGTAAGCAAGCTGAAAGAGTGTCACATTTTTGATTTACTACTGCAATGCTCCTACCTTTCCAAACTGTTATATAAAGACTCCTTTAGATTGTTATATGGACCTGTTCTCTACCCAAACGCCAGACCTTAAAGCTCTTTTCTTACAACTCTTCCACTGTCCTGACGAGCAAGCAATTGACAAGGTGATACAACAGCATTCTGCTGTCTTCACGCCTGCCAGTAACTGGAAACCTCTCGGTGGGAGCGAGAATATGTACGGGGTTATTGAAAACCAACAGGCTTCCCCTATTGCGGCTCTGGTTGAGAAAATAACCAACTCCATTGATGCCACACTCATGCGTAAGTGCTACGAGGCCGGCGTCGACCCCAAAGGGGCTGAGGCACCTAAAACAATGGAGGATGCTGTTAAGCAGTTTTACGCGGGCAAGGCGTCAAACTGGGACTTAAGCTCACACCGAAAAGCGCAGGCCGAGAATATCCAGATTGTGGCCTCGGGACAGCGTATGAATACGTCGCTTACCATTTACGATAATGGCGAAGGCCAACACCCGGAGCATTTCGAAAACACCTTTCTATCGTTGCTGCGGGGCAATAAGAATGAAATTCACTTCGTCCAGGGTAAGTACAACATGGGCGGCAGCGGGGCCATCGTGTTCTGCGGGAAACGAGGTTATCAGTTGGTGGCCTCGCGGCGCTACGATGGTAGCGGCCCAATGGGCTTTACACTGATTCGGGAGCACCCATTGACGAAAGAAGAGCAGGGCACACGCAAGAATACGTGGTATGAGTTTCTGGTGCTAGATGGCAAGATTCCATCCTTCTCAATAACTGAATTGGATTTGGGGTTGGTGGGTCGCATGTTCACGACCGGTACCATCATCAAGCTTTACTCCTATGGACTGCCGGCGGGGTCGCGCTCAGTTATTTCGCGCGACTTGAATCAAAGCTTGAACGAGTTCCTGTTTGAGCCGGCATTGCCCATTTTGACGGTAGACACGAAGGAGCGGTACCCTGACGATAAAAACCTAGAACGCCCGCTTTTTGGCCTGAAGCGGCGCTTGGAGCAGGATGACAAAGACTACGTAGAGGTGAATTTCGTGGAGGATTTCACCGATGCTCTGTTTGGCAAGATGCGCGTGGCCGGCTACGTGTTCAATGCCAAGGTCGGCGGCAAGTCGGCCAAGGATACGAAGGACTCGATTCAACGCGAGTTTTTCAAGAACAACATGACCGTACTGTTCTCTATGAATGGGCAGGTGCACGGGCATTACACTTCCGAGTTCATTACCCGCTCACTGAAGTTGAACCTACTGAAGAACCACTTGCTGCTGCACATAGATTGCACGCACATGAGCTATGAATTCCGCAAGGAGCTGTTCATGGCTTCGCGGGACCGATTGAAGGATGGCGAGGAAACGCGGGAGCTGCGCAAGTTTCTAGCCTCGAAGCTGGGCAAGGCGGGCGGGCGGCTATCTGAGATTGAGAAGAAGCGTAAGGATGCTATTGCTGTAGATGGAGGCGATTCCAAAGAGCTGCTGAAGAACGTCACCAAAAACATTCAGATGAACCCGGAGCTACTGAAGCTGCTGGGTAGTACGTTCAAGCTAGAAGAGAAAAAGGCGCAACCCGATAAGCAGGAAAAACCAGAGAAGAAAACGCCATCGAAACCGGCACCAGACCCGTTCAAGCCGCAACGCTTCCCTACTTTTTTGAAGGTGAGAGGCCACAATGATGGCGACAAAGCTTTAACCGGTATTCCGTTGGGTGGTGAGAAGACGGTGCGCTTCGATACCGACGTTGAAAACCAATACTTCAACCGAGTAGAAGAACCTGGCGAGTTGAAGGTTGCACTGCTTAGCGTGAAGCGAGCTGGTAAAAACAACAATGGCAGCAGCAACGGCCACGGAGGCAGTTTCGAGGGCACCACGTTGGCGGTGGAAGACGTGCTGAACGTGAATGTGAGTAGCCCACAGGATGGGACCATCCGCATTACGATGAACCCACAGAAAGACGCGCAAGTGGGCGACGCTGTGCAGCTGAAGGTGTCGCTAACTGCGCCGGGCGAGGAGCTGGAGGAAATATTCTGGGTGAAAATTTCCGACAAGGACGCGCCGCCCAAACCAATGCCCCAGCCCGAAGAAGAACCACTGCAAGGTTTGCCGGAACCAGTCTTTATGTACAAAGAGCAAAAAGACGGTGCTGCAACTTGGGAGCAAATGGAAGGTGTCGGAGTGACGGTGAACCACGATACTATCGTCCATCCTTTTGCTACAGGCGACAACCTTGAGAAAATCTACATCAACATGGATAGTAAGGTGCTGAAGAATTTTCGCTCCAAGTACCGTACTATCAATGAGGCACAGCTAGAAATTACTGGCCGCAAATACTGGACAGCTGTGTATATGCACACACTCTTTCTCTACAGCATCACCAAGAACCGCAAGTACCAGATGTTTCAGATGAAAGCAGGTGAACAAGACCTGATAGACGTCGCTGACTACATCAAAGACTTGTTTGAAAACTTCTACTCGGAGTTTATTCTGAATTTCGGTGGTATGGAAGAAATGATGCAGGGTTTAGGGGAGTAGGACTAAACGCCTAAATCGTATCCTATTAGCTCCATGTCTTCCTCTAATGAGGCTATCTTCTGACGCTTTAACTTGGAATATTGAAGCATTTTATTAATTATACTAAAAATATAATCTTTGTTTTTTGTGATTGGTGCAATAAAGTCCTCAATGTTTATCTGGCCAACAGGGATATTGGATTGGTATATAAACCAAAACAATTTTCCTAGTTGAAATACATCTGACTCGTTATCAATGTGACAGTCAAATCCGAGATTTAATTTCTCCGTAAGAAATTTGTTTGCCGCCTCAGGTGAGAGCCATCCGAAAGGGCCTATTTTTTCACCAATCAGGTCAACCGATGCTCGGACACCACCACGGCCAATGAGGCCCAAATCACTGATTTTCCATATGGATTTTCCCTCTTCACCTGTATTAAATAGCAGAATATTATCAGGCTTTATATCCCTGTGATATATCTCTTTGCCATGTAGCTGTTTTACAGCAAACATAACTTCCAAGCATATTTTAAATCTTTCTTGCTCATCAAATTCTGTGTTCTTCTGGATATACTCCTTAAGGTCAGTATCCGCTTTTTCCATTACGAAATATGGAAATTTCTCCCCATCAACCTCTACCACCCCGTCAAATTCTATCCTTACAATATTATTATAATTACTTTGCTTCGCTATGTTTAATGCATTTATTTCTTCTAGAAAACGCGCATAGCCACGACTTTTCCAATCATTTGCTTGACCACGGACACGGCGAGCTACAGGGAAATTTGATATTTTTATCGCGAATGTCGTATTGTTGTTAGGGTCGTGCAGCTTGAAAACATTCGAGTTTCCTCCCTTTGATGATTGAAAATCATCATTCAAAGCACTCAGTGTAAATGTTTGATTTTCATATACAATAACGTCTTTTAAGGCGCTTCCTGTAAGTAGGACACCCCCTCGTTTTGAAAGCATCATACAGCAAAAGTTTTTGGCTTATCTAACGTGGAATTAATAGCTTGGTAGTCAAGAGTCGTATAGCCTTCGACTAAGTAGGGGGTATATTCTATACTGTAGTAGTCTGATACATCCTCTTGAGTTTCGTTCAGCTCAGCCGTTTCATTGGTCAGGAGTTCAACGAAAAAGCTTAATCTTGCCTTTCTAGCTTCAGATGAGTTGCTTTGACTAATGCAGTTAAAAGCGTAATCCTGCATTGAAATACATTCCGAATTGGATGGCAGGATATCATCACCTATGACAACCAATAATTTGTAGAAACTTGTAAATGTCTCAATCGAAAGACTCTTTCTTTTGTTGACAAAGCCAAAAAGTGTGTAAAAATCATTCTTCTGCTTATAACGAGTGTCTCTGATAGCAAATACTGTATTTAGTCGCTGAAATATTCTTATTGTTTCGTAAAAGCCATTTCTAAGTTCATTAAATTCTTCTTCGCTTGCTATCACATCATATAGTTTATCTACATAGTGCTTTTTGTCGGTAACACCATATTTAACTTGGGCCAACAGTTCGGATATGAAATCTATATCTATCATTCTGCTTGTAGCAGAAGATGTAAATAGTCCTAAGCCAATAAACTCGTTGCTCTCTGCCAATTCCTCAACTAACTTAAGGAATAAGCTTCCTGAGTATTGTGCCTTTAGTGTTTCTTGGCGGTTCAGTTTAGAACCATAGTTGTTTACGCGATAGTAGAAATCCTCAATAGATTCATCAGTTTCTGTTTCTATAATTACTACGCTTATTCTGTAATCTAAAATCGAGGACGATTCAGAATCACTGAAATACTTTTTGTTTAGGTCGGGGAATAGGTTCTTAATATACCCAAGTAGAGTTCTGGTACGCTGCTGACCGTCCACAACGTCATATTTGCTATTTTCTCTTTTGTGCAAAAAGAAAGAAGGTAGTGGGTAACCTATTTTAATTGAGTCAATTAACCGTTTCTTAGCAATAGGTGTCCATATATCATGCCGCTGGTAAGGTGGATTCAGGTTGAGCTCCTCCTTCTCATAGCTTGATATTAAGGAACCAATCGTCCATTCACTATTCGAGTAAATCATTTATATAAAGCATGAGGCGCACCCTACCTCTTCCTCATCATCAAGGACATCAAGTAGGTAAGCGCTGGTAGAAAATGAGTTTTTCTGTTGTTTTGCCAAAGCGTCCAGCTTTATGCGACGGATGCGCTCAGGCTTGATAAGGTCATTCAGCGACTCTTCCATCCAAGTGTAGCCATCCTTCTCGTAGGCTTGGGCAAGGGCAAATTTCTTGGGATGTTGCTCATAGAGCCATACCCATTCGATTTTTTGCTGGAAGAAGCAGAAGAAACAGCCGGAGCGGCTGCGGGCGTATTCGCCCTTCTTCCCATCTACCTCAAAGGTTATCTTCTCATAGTAGGCCGGCACACCAACCCCGCTTTTGCGCAGCAGATGGAAAATATCGGCTCGGACTAGATTCTCGTCATTGTCGAGCAATGAGAATTCGGCAGCTTGCGCCAATGGGTAGGCTGTATCGCGCAGGAAGGCAAATACAACGCGGTTGAATAGCCGCACATCGGCATCGAGTAGCGCGTTGAGCTTTTGCGTCTGGCTGAAACCGCGTGACAACGGAGCATCTACTAGCGGCAGTAGGCGTGAGTGCTGAGCTGGGTCGCTTAATTCCCGGTAATGGCTGCTGAGGCGGGGCAGGGCATCAGCTTGTAGCACCTTCTGTATGACGTCTTCGCTCCAGATATTGCGCCGGAAGGGGAAGATGGATTGAATGTTGGGCTTGCGAGAAATGTAACCTTCGCGGTCCTCGTCGCCCCGAATGCCCACGTATGAAACCACCGGGTCGTTGCCTACAAACTGCTCGAAGGGTTCCAGCTTTAGCTTTTTGGTACACCACCGGGCACTAGATGAGGGCAGATAGCCGCCGTACACCTTTACGAAATGGTCGAAGGAGTCTTCGGGACTGTCGGGGGCGGCTTCTAGGCGGGTAATCGTTTTGCCTAGATAGTTCTCCAGATTGCTGATAAGCTCGTAGGTCTCATCTAGCTCCTTGCCTGTATCGGAGAAATAGTATTCAATGTCAAGCTCAGGGTGCTTGTCGCGTAGATAGATGGCCAGGGCAGCGCTGTCTTTGCCGCCAGAAATGCCCATTACGTGCCGGAGAGGCTTATTCTGCATGGTTGTTTATAAGTGCTCCTGTAGTAGGCGAGCCAAGATAGCCAAGCTGCGGGGCTTGTCGCCTTCTAGCAGGCCACGAATTTTGCTTTCTAACTCTTTCTCTTCGGGGCTGGTTTGCTTAGGTCGGCGGATAACGCGGGCGCGCTCTTTGTTGCCGAAGGTGGAAATGCCAACTCGTAGTATATCCTCGGCTTCGGGGTCGATGACAGTTTTGGCCAGTTCGCACATGTTATCCAACTCATGGATGCGCTGCTGAAAACGGTCCTGAAAAATCCGTTCGTCGGTGTCGTCAAAGTCTTTTAGGCTTTTGCTCAGCAGCGCATTGGCCATAGAGTTCAGCCATGCTTCGCGGTCATCCAGCTTCGACATGAGCCGTTCCCGGAATATCAGCAGCTCCTTTGGCAGTTGGTGCGGCTCTAGGCTTCGAAACCGCTCTTGCAGCGCCTGCTGGTATTGCTCGAAGTCAGCAGTCTTGCCCATGATATGGCTGCTGATGGCTTGCTCTAAGCGCAGCAGCAGGGCGGAGTATGCCTGCCGGATTAGGCCAATGTGGTGTTGCAGGGTCAGCACGTACTTCTCCCGCGTAGCCGTGTCGTGCTGCAGGGCCGCCAGCGTAAAGCCCAACGCTCTGGGGAACGTTTCGAAAAATGCCGCTTCGGGGTCTTTAGCCGTCACGATGCTTTCGCGCAGCCGCACGGCTATGGCCGGGAGGTTGCGGGTGCGCTGGGCATAAGGGGGCAGCTGCTTATAGAATGTCAAAAACGGCTTAATCGACTCGATAAAGGTCTTGTTAGATAGCTGCTCGGCTGGTTCAAGCTGCAACAGCTCGCGGTATTCATTGAATAGTGCCAGCTTCTCGGGTAGCAGCTCAAATGCCTTCACTGCATACAGACCAGGGCTTTTGCTGAACAGGTCTACTACGTCAGCGTTCAGGTCAGGAATGTACTTGTCCTGCTCGCCGTAGAGCGCAAACTCGTGGCGACGCATGAAAAGAAACACCGGCACCCAAAAATCGACCAAGCCCTGTTTCAGCTTAAATGGCTTGCGAAGCAACCGATTCATCAATTCTGAAACTTTCCTTTTGCCTTCCTGCGATTCTTGCAGAAAAGCGTCGCACGCTTCCCACAACTTTTGAAACGTAGGCGCAGCAGGAGGCATCAACGCATATTCGCCATTGAAGCGCCCGTGCATTCCGGTATCCTGCAACAGTGACAGGTAAATGGTTTTTTCGGGCGGGAAATTTTTGACCGGGAAATCTAAGTCCTCGTACTGCCACTTGTCGAAAAGCGCCCGAATGAAATTCTTCCGCGCTGTGAGAATTGGGGTCGACAGTTTGGTTCGGTTTACCAGTTCACTCCGATACGTGGGTGTGGCTGCATAAACCTCTCGAGCAATGGCGGATAAGCAGCGATTGAAGGACCGCCGGCTGTTGAAAGCAGTTGATGCAGCCCCGTTGTAAAACCAAATAATGTTGCCGTCTGCCTGGTACAAGCTATCAAGCACATAATGGTTGAGCAGCGCAACTTGATGGTCGAGAATGCCATTTAACTCGCGCACAGCTACCTTATCGTTCAGGTTTTCCTCTCGGACCTTACGGATTTTATCAATCTCCCGAATTAGTCGCTTGATTTCGCCCGACTTCCGGTAGATGCCATACAGCACCGCGTCGCGCCGGTCGCCCACGGTTTGGCGCAGCTTGTCGATGGTTATACCATCCGAAAAAATCAGGTTTACGAAGCCGTCAATCTCGCCCACTGGTTCTTCCAACAGCACATCGTCAGTCATGCGGACCTCAAACACGCGGGGCGTACCTACCTCATAAGAAACTTGCTTGGCTGCGATGTACGGGAAAGTGAAAAACTCCCGCAACCGGGTGGCCACATCCGTTACTTGCTCTACCAGGCCGCCGGCTTCGTCAATGGCCAGCTCAATATCAAGGTCAGTACCCTCGAATAGAATGAAGCTTTTTTTATGCGGTACCAACCGAATTAGCTTGTGAAGCTGTAGCTTTTTCAGCGTGGGCGCTGCGGTGCGTAAACCAAGACTAATCTGCGCATAGGTTTCCAATAGTTCCGGGCTGATTTCAGCTCCCGCCGGCGAAAAAATGGAAAGCAACCCAATGGTTTTGACAAGTTGCCGTGCGTCGCTCAACGCAACTTCATCGTCAAAGTGCTTCTCTAATTGGTCAAGGGTAGACTTGAGGCTGGCCCACTGCGAAAAATTGGAATTGAAGCGCGAAGTGAGTAGCGAATAGAAATGGTAGCTTAGGTAGTCGTACACATGGCTCACGCTGTAATACGTGCCCTGGGCCGCGTGCTGCTCAATTCCTAGGTAGTCGTTGGAGCGCAGGAATGAGAACAGTGACCGTTCGTTTTGACCGTAACGCTGTAAGGCTTGCACTAATACGCCCGCCGATAGCAAATCAAGCGGCCATACCTGCTGCTGCATTTCCTCGGTGCCATAATCGCGCAGTGGAAAAGCGTGCGCAGCTTTGATGCTCTCAAATAGGCGTTGGTTTTCGGCCAGTGCGGGCACTGATACCTTATTGGCTGATAACTGCTGTGCTGCCAGGTAAAGCAGCTGCTCCACTGGTTCGTTAAAAGTCAGTTCTTTCAGCCGGCCTTTCACCTTTTCCCACTCCTGGCGCTGTGCGCGCCCTAAGCCGATGGCATAGGCGCTAACATCCTGGTGGACGGTCGTTAGTAGCAGAATATCCTTATCGGCGTCGTTGATATACTCCGCCAACTGTTGAATGAAATACAGCTCTTCCTCAGGGTTTTCCTTGGCTGCATATTCCAGAAATTTACCGAACTCATCGATGATGAGTACAAGTGCAAATTTCTTCTTTGCCAACGCCTGATACTCTTGGTCGATGGCCTCAATTACTGTTGCGGATGGTGTGTCAGTGGTACCGTCGGCTACGAAGTGCTGCGCTAGCGTTTGTTTCAGCGAAGCATACTCCCCTATAAAGTGCTCAAAGCGAAAGGATTTTATGTTTTTAAACCCGGCCTCAACGCGAAAGAATTCATTCCGTTTGGTAAGGGTTTGCTGGAACGCCCACAGAAAAGCCGATTTACCTGTACCGTATGCGCCAACAATATTAAAGCAGTGAATTCCCGATAAGTAGTTGTTAATTATTTGACCGAAAATAGCCTGCGCGTTTTGCGTAGGTATGTAAAATAGCTGCTGCGCTTCATCGCGCACGATATTGACCGAAGGGCTAAACGAGGTGGCCATAGTATTGCTGCATAACCTCATCGAGGTTGATTAATTCTTTCTTAATCGTCAACACTCGGTTGCCCGCCGTGCTGGAATAAACAATGGCCATCGGGAGGTGTGCCTTCATCTCCTCGATTTTATGAAAAAGGCCCTTTTCATTTAGGGCGAATATTAGTCCGGGTGAATCTGGAGCTACTTCCAAATCAGTAAAACTGATTGTTTCCCCAAAATGCTCATTCTCTAAAATCACCCGCAAGACTATTTGCCAGGGAATGTCTCGCTGTTCCAAGTTTTCAATGTGGTAGCGGACGCCATCATTTCGAGTAATGGTAAGTAGGTCCAAGTCTTGCAGTAGACCGGTGGACTCTTCTTCCACGTCAAATTTCTCTTTATCCTTACCCGAAGGCGCGTAGCTTCGAATGAAAACTGTCAGGTCGGCGTCAAGCGTGTTTGCATTCAAGACATTGGTATTGCCAAGCTCGCTATTCCGGCGAATCACGAACTGCTGCAGTTGCGCCCGACTGAAAGAAAAACCTTCTTTACGCAGCTCGTTGAACACGAAATGGTAGAGCGATGCGCGCCCCGTTTTAACAAGCAGGTAGTGCAAGTACCAGAGCGTCGCATTGTCTTCGATGTAGGGGTCGTACCCATCGGGTCCTAGTAGCTCATGTGCTACCGCCCGTAGTTCATCTGCTTCGTTGGTCAGGCCAAAGGCCCGCATCCAGTAGCGGATGGCGTCAACCATGTTCTTACCAACACCAAGCTTGACCACCGCGTCGGCATCGTTGAACCCTCCGTTTGCCTCAATAAAGTCGTAGCCCTTCTTCAGCCAGCTGTGACGACACAAGAAAGTATTATGTCCTTGAAAAACAAGCTTTTCCCCTAACATGGTAGTCTTTTTTTACGCTAAGTTAGCGTTAATTAAAGTGATATGTAAGGAGAAAACGCTAATGGATTGAGCATCAACGACGCTTTATTATGGAGATAGTAAACTAGGTAAAATGACTAGACTATGGACTGTGATATTGAGAAGATTCAATGATTTGTGAGTGATTAATCCGCAATCAATAAGCTTCTTAGCTGCTTGCGCCACTTAGAAGTTAGCTCATAGCTATCTGTTTTACTTCGCCACAGGCTTTTACGACCAATTTCTTGCAAAACCTCGCACAGAGTATCTTGCAGGTTGTAAAGTTCTTTCAACCGCCTTGGTGCGAGACTGGTAGCTTGCTTCAGATAAGGGTGTTGCCGATAGGCATTTGATAACTCATCCACCTGGTCGAGAAATTCCGAAACTGGCTTCTCAGCTAATTGACGGCCTTCGACAGCTAGAAATTCCTTGACAATTTGACAAAACTGCTCGTGCAGTTCTGTTGCTGCCCGTTGGTCTTTTTGAGCTTTCTCTTCTCGCTCACGTTTCTGCCAATAGGTTTCTAGCTTAAGCGGCTCTTCTTCCTCTTGCTCTTCCTCATACCCAGCTGGAGCAAACTCCTCATCGCGTGAATCAGGCGTAGACATTAGAACAAAGCATTCTGAGCCGGCATTCTCTCGAAAATGCAAGCCTTTACACGCTTCACTACAGTACTTTTTATTAGGGCGCCCTTCAACTAATTCGCCGCATTGGGGACAGGTACGAATCGGTTTTTTCATAGTATTGGTGCTTTAATTGGTAAGTTGAAAACGGTTTAAAGGGCCTTAGAACCGTTTCTGATAAGAAAATTCACTATTTAAGGCTTAAAAGCCACTGAAACGTTTTGGTCCTGAATAGCACCAGTTGAAACTAACAGTCGGGCGATGGCTGACTTATAGAAAAGCTTGCCATTAGGTGTGCGATAGCCACTAGCATTCAGCTCTCGTACAATGGCCTGTAAGCTGGCTCCTTGCGCCCTTAGCAACTCACAAAGCCGTCGGGCTTGGCGACTACTTAATTGCTGTCGAGCCTTTTCCTGACGGACTTCGATACTGCGCATTCTAGCCTTATCAGTCAGGTTGCTAGGAGTGCCAAGCTGAAAACCGCGCGCTTTCTTAGCTGCTAGTGCCGCGCAGGTACGTTGCGAAATGGCTACTGCCTCGCGTTGAGCTACTGCGGCTAGAATATGGATGGTAAACTCATCCGCTTCGGGTACATCTACCGCTTTGAAGCGTACGCGGCTTTCCATCAGTTCAGCCAGGAAGGCGACGTTGCGCGCCAAGCGGTCTAGTTTAGCCACCAGTAGAATGGCTCCGGTTTGGCTCGCCATATCGAGTGCTGCTTGCAGTTGGGGACGCTTATTATTGCGCCCACTTTCCACTTCTGTAAATTGAGCGAGTAGCTCAGCTGTCTGAGGCACGAAAGCATGTACGGCGGCCCGTTGAGCTTCTAGGCCCAAGCCCGAGCGTCCCTGTTTATCAGTACTCACGCGGTAGTATGCAACGTATTGATTGTTGGGTGTTGTCATTATTAGAATGAGATAACGAAGCCGACCACACCACCTTAAAAGAGGGCGTAGCAGCTGTTGAACGGGTGTTTGACAAATGCAACGATTTGAAATCCTTGTAAAAAAGCATCGTTGGTGAGGGCTGTCCAGTTTGTCCAGTGTCCAACAATATGGACACTGGACAAACTGGACAGCTATAAATCTTTTGTCCAATTATGGATTGTCGACTTTGAGACACCGAGGATGTCCGCAATCTCCCGAACCCCTTTTTTCTCTAGGTGTAAGGCAATGGCCCGTTCCTGCTTTTCGGCTCGTTGAGCAAACCCGTTGTTATTGCTCACGCTGCCACGCGCGGCGGGAAGCGTTTCCAGCAGGTATAAGGCGTGCGCGCGACCTGTCTCGACAATAGATATTGCCGCTGACACATCTTGCGCATCGGCTACTATACGCTCCCCGGGTGCTACCCCGTGTTCGAAGCACCGGAGCAGGGCCAAAAGGCCGGCTATGCGGAAAATTGTTAAGCCTAACCGTAAGGCCGTGCTTGCGCCCGCTGACCCAGCTACCACCACAGCTTCAGCTAATCCTTTGCGGCCCGCCGCGTTAAGGGCAGCCCATCCGTCACTGGTCATTTCAAAGCAAGTCTCTTGGCCTGCCATTGCTTCCATCATTCGCGTAACCGCTGTCGCTTGCTCATCAAAGAACTGGCCCAGGTTGCCCCGTCCGCCCGCTGGGCTGACATCGCGCCAAGCCGCAGGTCGCTCAAAAGTGTAAAAGAGGATGCGGCTGAACAAGCCATCTTCGGCCGTAGGAATGAGGCGGCGCAATTGAGCCGGAGTCCCAGTGAGGGCCAGCGATATAGCTGGAGCCCCAATGTCAATTTGCTCGCGGTCAGTTTTGCGCATCAAAGACACTGGTTCGTGATGGAACGCCTTGCGAAGCAAATCGGAAAAATTTCCAAAATCTTGGCCTAAAGCGCCGCTCAGTGTATCCGCCTCCGTTTCGCAGATTATGCCGCGGCCGTCGTTATCGGCCAAGGCACGCATAAGCGCGGCGGCCGACGTGTTACCTGGCAAGTAAAGCTGTTTGAATGCAGGTGCAGGAGGCGGCATCTCGGCCGTCGTTTGTTTGCCTTTGCGCCGCGTCTTCCATTCTTGAAGTTGCAGCTGGTAGGCGTCAGCTGCTTGTTTGCTCGCTTGCGTCAGGCGCTGGTGCCATTGCCAAGCCAGTTTTCGGGCCCAGCCCATAGCCCCCTTGCCGCTGGCCGCAGGAGCCAAGATGAAAGTGAACAGATTGAGCCATACCGGAGCTCCGTCATAGATGCCCTTTATGCTGGCAAAACAACCGGACAGCACCGCTAGGGTGCTCAATAGCATCACGTCCCGTTCGGCGCCGGGAGTAAAGGGCTCGCAGCATTTGCGCAGCCATATCGGTAGCGCATTATAAGCCTGTTGGGCGATGGGTCCTGGCAGGGCAGGGGATGGGGTTTCGCGTTGCCCGGCTACCGAAGCGTTAGCAGAGCGGGTAGATATATTGCTAGCGAAAGGCTTATTTCCGTGCTGCGCTTTGGCGTTTTTGAATATTCCGCCTATAGTGCGGCTGATTTCCATTTCGGTGAAGTCGTCGGCTTGCCACTGAGCAGCGTGGGCCGACAGTAATCCTTCTGCTACCCCCCGTTCGTTACAGAAGTACGTCAGGGCCGTCAACCATGTATTACGACCTCCGGGTCCGGGAAATGGGCCATGGTGCTTCTCATGTTGCGTCAAGCACCATGCTAGAGCATCTCCGGGCAATTCGCCGATGGAAGTAGGACTTGGGACGGGTTTGGCTGAGGTCGTGAGTTTGGGCGCCCAAGCAGTTGGGTCGAAGGTTCGCGGTGCGGTTGCCATCATTAATAAGCCGAAGGGTGATACATCGGATGAATCCAAGCCTCGGGGTCGTGGCAGATAAAGCAAGCGCGGTCAACGTTCGACCCACTGGAGTCAGGGGCTATGCCATGATTTATGCTGAGACAATTGCGCAAACCCGAAAAAATAGTCAGGTGGTCATACTCCAATGACACACGAACTACAGCTTTGATACCATCTCCTGAGGGGCTGATAAACAGCAACTCAATTGGCAAATTTGAATCCCCCAGTAGGCGTGCGCGTACCCCCACTAAATCAGATAGGTGGTCAAAATCAAGCACAATCAGGCCGCTTCGCCTTACTAGATTACCTCCAGACCGCTTGGTGAATGTGCCACCTGCCGTGAAGGATGGAAGCCCAAATTTTAGGCGTTCTCGAGCTTTGCTACCAATTGGTAAGGAGCGAAGTCTTTGAGTTTGCGTGACTAAGTAAGGCCCGCTGATTACCTTATAAATGTCTGCTAACGTGACGTCTTTATAGGGAATTACATTGGTAATGGGCGGTTTAAAGTAACTAACCAGCGGTAGGGGCGCAGAGGCTTTTTTGCCAGTGAAGTGGTGGCCGGTCAACCAAACACGCCCAGCATAACCCATCCACCCACAGGCCTCTTGCAATAACCAACCGGCTGCCAGAGCTGCTTCAAGAGAAGATTCTGGGTTAGCGCACCCATTCCGGGACAGCAGGAACAGCACCTTAGACCGGGGGTATAGTTTATCCGGCTCTAAAGCCGCGAGCAGGAACATTGCCAGTTGGACAGGACCTTCAGGTGGCATTGGTACCCCGTTGGGGTATGAGTTATTAACCAGCGTCATGACTTTGAGCTGATTAAAATGTTGCCGTAGTTTGTCTGCGAGGCCAGACGTACAACCTCGCCAATCAATATGAAACTGATTGCATCGATATGACCGAAGGTCGAAATCGACGTACTTTTGCTGTGGCTACCAACCACTTCAAAAACATTGAGCCTGTTAGTCTTCATAGGACTAGCGGGCTTTTTGTTCGTACTGGCGGCGGGCGTATTTGCGGCGCCCATCGGGCGTGCTTTGGACCTTCAGCGCAGCTAGTACCTCCGAGCGTTTAAAATACACACGGTTGCCTAGTTTGTAGCCAATCAGCAGGCCGCGTTTGCGCCATACTAGGACTGTTTGGGGCGCTACGTCCAGCAATTCTGCGGTCTTCTCTACCGTAATAGGTTCATCCTTACCTAGTGTAGAGACTTCTGCATTGGTGTTAGCTTGTAGCCACGACCATTGCTCTGATATTGTTTCCCGAGTTCTTCGGTCAAGTGCGGCCAGAAAGGACGCGAATGCTTCTGTTACTAGTGGATAAGTATCAGAATGTACTTCCGCTTTTAAGAGTATCGATGGAGGCTGTGGAGTTTGTTTTGGCATGTGAAGGCTGAAAGGATATGACCTAACAGGCTTCAAATTTTGCCTTAATAAACTGATTAACAGTGAGTTGGTATATACCGGTATCTACCATCAAGAAGATGGTAGATGGTATACGCCCTTTAAATTAGGTAGATATCTTATAATCAACCTGTTGCAAGACCTGAGTTCGGCATGAAAAGGCTTAGATTTGGTCGTGTCGATTTGATATCGGCTGACTGCATTTGTAATACTTGCTCGGTAACGCTTCTTAAAAAACATTTTCCATTGAGCCAAGTCTCCATAATCTGGCTTGTCAACCTGTTTGAAAGCAATAAGCAATTTTAATAGTGCTATAAAACTTAAGCCTTTTGCGTTTGGCTGGGTGGGCCTCCATTTGTCATTAGGGCCACGTTCAATTGCCCTCATCCCAACTAGGATGTTGTCGAAAGTAGTGAGCATGGCTGTGTCAAATCCTAGCAGCTCTATAAACACCTCTTCATTGAAGTCAGCTATATCATCATGCTGCCTATTTTTTACATTAGAAGTTTCAACAGGAAGCGTCGAGCTTGCGAGGCGCAATTGTTTACTCACAGCTGCTTGCAGCTGCACCCATCTTTCACTGGCTCCTGTTCCAACAAGTTGAAGAGTTGCAATGCGTTCTTTAAAGGAGAAAGCTAACACAGGTGAGGACGCGCCTTTTTCAGTACTAGCCTCAAAATGCATGACTATTAGCTGTTGCATTTGAACAAAAGCTTCCTCCCCAATAGACCTATCGATGGCTGAGTGGGCCAGTTCCCTTATAAGGGCCGTATATGACTCGATGATAAAGTCATTAAATTGATGCGGTTCTACCAAAAGAGATTTGGCTTCATTCAAATAACCAATAAGCTCTAACTTACCCTTGTCTAAAAGAAATTTAACGTTAGCTGCTAGCTCTTTTCTTGCAGCATCATAAGCTGCCTCTATCTCGGCAATAAGTTCATCGAAGACATCGGGCTTTATTATATAATAGAAATAGTCAATTGTGCCTTTATCGAGTGGCTGAGCGGCTGTTTCTACTTTTTCGATAAACTTTTCAAAAGCTCTGAAATCGCTCATTGGTCATTTCATTGAGACTTTGAATCGGGGTCCGTTTGTGGAGAGGTCATCCTAGATGTGTCTGCCCTAAAACGAAAACCTAGGAAGTAAGTACATGCTAGAAGAGGGGGCATTGTACCCCAACTTGTACCCTAGATATGAAAAAAGGCCCTCTGCGCAATGCAGAGAGCCTTTTTAGTAGTCCGTAGGGGAATCGAACCCCTGTTGGTAGAATGAAAATCTACTGTCCTAACCCCTAGACGAACGGACCGTTTTTGTTTTGGTGGTGCAAAGATACGGCGCGCTTCTTTCCGTGCAAGTCAATGCCAGAAAAAAAGTGCTTCACCATGCAAAATGCGTTGTTTTTCAGGCTCAAAAGTTTTTCTGTGCTGGATTGGTGGGCGCTGCTGGGCGGTTCGCATGGCAAATGCGGCTCATCCCTAGGGGGCGATTTGCCGTAGGGAAGCCCCGGAAGAGGATGCGATGATGGCATTATTAGCTAACCAACGTTAGGCTGCTATCTTCGCCCCGCGTTTCAACCGGCTGCCAGTGTGGCGGCCAGTCACCTTTTTTTCTTGTTTTGCTATGGCAAAAATTAAAGTCGCCATTAACGGCTTCGGCCGCATTGGCCGCCTCACTTTCAAGTCGCTGCTCAGCCGCGACAACGTGGAAATTGTCGCAATCAACGACTTGACCGACAACAAGACGCTGGCTCACCTGCTGAAGTACGACTCCGTACACGGCCGTTTCGATGGCACCGTGACCTACGACGAGGAGAGCCTGACCGTGAACGGCCAGCGCATTTCGGCCCTCGCCGAGCGTGACCCCAAACTGCTCCCCTGGGGCGATATGGGCATCGATGTAGTGCTTGAGTCCACCGGCCGCTTCGTGGACGAGGCCGGCGCGGGCCAGCACCTCACCGCTGGTGCCAAGAAAGTTGTTATCTCGGCTCCCGCTACCGGCAACATCCCCACCGTGGTGCTCGGCGTGAACGAAGACATCCTCACCGGCGACGAAACCATCCTCAGCAACGCCAGCTGCACCACCAACTGCTTGGCCCCGATGGCCAAGGTGCTGGACGATGCTTTTGGCATCGAGAAAGGCTACATCACCACGGTGCACGCCTACACCTCGGACCAGAACCTGCAGGATGCCCCCCACAAGGACCTGCGCCGCGCCCGCGCCGCTGCCTACAGCATCATCCCCACCAGCACCGGTGCCGCCAAGGCCGTGGGCCTGGTATTGCCCCAGCTGAAAGGCAAGCTCGACGGCCTGGCCATGCGCGTACCCGTTCCGGACGGCTCCATGACCGACCTGACCGTAATCCTGAAGCGCGAGGTGACCAAGGACGAAATCAACGCGGCCCTGAAAACGGCAGCCGAAGGCCCAATGAAAGGCATCATCGAATACACGACCGACCCAATCGTGAGCATCGACATCGTGGGCAATCCCCACAGCTGCATTTTCGACTCAGAGCTGACCTCCGCCAACGGCACGCTGGTGAAAGTTATCGGCTGGTACGACAACGAATTTGGCTACTCGACCCGCACGGCTGATTTGATTCAGAAGCTCGGCGAGCAGATGAACGGTTAGTTGCTGCACCCGTAAACTACGCCGCTCGCTTTGCCCTTTGTGGCGGGGCGGGCGGCGTTTTTTGTGCCATCTCAGCACGTGTTTGCGCCCTCTTTTCTTTTCTACAATTCGCCAAGCACCCGCTGGGCGTTGCTCATGCCCAAGACCTGTTTTATTCTGAATCCCATGGCGGGGCCCAGCCGCCGGCTCGACATGCCCGCGCTGATTGCCCAGCACTTTGGTGCGCTGGAGGCCGACTATGAGATTCGCCTGACCGAATTTGCCGGCCACGCCGTGGAATTGGCCAAACAAGCCGCTGCCGACGGCTTCCGGGTGGTGGCCGCTGTGGGCGGCGACGGCACCGTGAACGAAGTGGGCCGCGGCCTGCTGGGCACCGATACCGCCCTGGGCATTGTGCCGCAGGGGTCCGGCAATGGCCTGGCGCGCCACCTGAAAGTGCCATTAGGCTTGCCGGCTGCCCTGCGGCGGCTGGCCGCGCCAGATTTCAGCCGCATGGACGTGGGGGTGATAAACGGTCATCCTTTTTTCTGCACGGCGGGGCTGGGCTTCGATGCGCACGTAAGCCAGCACTTTGCCCAAGCCGGCTCGCGCGGCCTGAGCACCTACCTGCGCGTGACGCTGCGCGAGTACCGCCGCTACCTGCCTGTGCGTGTGCGCGTGGACCTGGACGGCCAAATTGAGGAAACTAACTGCTACGTGCTGGCCTTCGCCAACGCTTCGCAATACGGCAACAACGCCTACATCGCGCCCCTGGCCGACCTGCGCGACGGCCTGCTCGACGTGTGCCTGATTGACGCCCTGCCGGTGATTCGGGCCATGAAAGTGAGCCTGGGCATGGCCCTCGGCAACCTGCCCCAATCCAAGGCCGCTGAGTATTTTCGGGTGCCCCGGGGCCGGGTTTCGGCGCAGGCTCCCATCGGTTTCCACGTAGACGGCGACTACCTGGGGCACGCCACCGAATTTGAAGTAGAAATGATGCCCTTGGCGCTGGCTGTGGCGGTATAGTAACGACTTCTTGAGCTTCGGCTGTTTGCCAGGGCCTCAACCCACTGCTTTATTATTGCACTATGAAAGCTGATAAAAACCAACGGCAGGGGGTGGTTTACTCCACCAACCCCGACTTTACTTACCAAACCAACGAGGAGGCTGCGGCTGCCACGCTTCCCCCGCAACAGCAGCAGCTTCGAGTGCAACTCGACAAAAAGCAGCGCGGCGGCAAGCAGGTAACGTTGGTGACGGGCTTTGTGGGCACCGATGCCGACTTGCAGGCCTTGGGCAAGCTCCTCAAAACCAAGTGCGGCGTGGGCGGCAACGCCAAAGATGGCGAAGTGCTGGTGCAGGGCGACTTCCGCGACAAGGTGCTGGAAGTCCTTGTCAAAGAAGGATACAAAGCCAAGAAGGCGGGCGGCTAGCCCGGGCACCCCAACCCGCACCCTTGCGTATGTAGAGCCGTCGGGATGAGTGCCGACGCGCCCGTATGCCTGAAACACCAGCTCCTGCTCAACCCTTGTCGTCGCCCGGCCGCAGCCGGCTGGGCTGGCGCGGCGAACTTCTGCTGGCCGTGCTGCCCACCGTCACGGTGCTGCTGATGCTGTGGCTGCTGGAGCTGCTCAGCAACCAGCGCCTGCTCTTTGCTTCGCTGGCTTCCAGCTGTTTCCTGATTTACCTCGACCCCGGCCACCGCTCCAACAGCAGCCGAACCCTGGTGCTGAGCCAGCTCGCGGCCGCTGGCCTTGGCTACGGCGCGCATATGCTGCTGGGGCCTGGCTACGTGGGGGCTGCTGTGGCCCTGGTGCTGGTCATCGCCTTCATGATACTCACCGACTCCATGCACCCGCCCGCGGTGGCTACGGCGCTCAACTTTGCATTTCGGGCAGGCAGTGGCGAGGGCAACCTGCTTTTGTTTGGGCTGGCCGTGGGGCTGGTACTCGCCCTGTTGGCCGTGCAGCGGGGCTCAGCGTATGTGCTTGGGCGCCTCATGCATTCTTCTCAAACTTAGCCGCCTGATGCATATGCTGCTTTTCCTCTCCGAGTTGTCGGGTCTTGCGCCACCTGCCGCGACCATTCATGGCCGGGTCGAAAGCGGTGTGATGGAGGCCGTGCTGTGGCTCAAGCTGGGCATCGAGACGCTGGGCGCCACCATCATTGCCGTGGGGGTTATCAGTGCGGGCTGGCTGATGGTTAAAGCCTTCGCCAGGCGCGATGCTGCCAATTTCACGGCCATTCGCCTCACTTTGGCGCGCTACCTCGCCTTGGCACTGGAGTTTCAACTCGGAGCCGATATTCTCTCCACGGCCATTGCGCCCAGCTGGGAACAAATTGGCCAGCTAGGCGCCATTGCAGTTATTCGGACGGCGCTCAACTATTTCCTTTCGCGGGAAATGAAAGTGGAGCAGGAAGAGCTAAGCCCGGAGAAGCAAGTTGTGGACCGCGCCGATTCCTAAACGGCTGGCCGGATAGGCGCTAAAGCAGCTCAGGCCAAGCGCGCGAGGGCCTTTTGCACGTCCTCGGGCGTGTCAATCCCAAATGCCTCCAGTTCGGTTTCGGCGCAGCGAATTTGAAAGCCGGCTTCGAGCCAGCGGAGCTGCTCCAGGCTCTCGGCCGCTTCGAGCGGCGATACAGGCAGCTGCGTGAGCTGCTCAAGCACTGTGGGCTTGTAGGCATACAGGCCCAGGTGGCGCAGGTAGCGGTGGTGCGCCAGCCACTCGGCGTGCTCGCGGCCCCGCTGGTAGGGCAGGGGGTGGCGGCTGAAGTATAGGGCGTGGCCCCGCTGGTTGAGCACCACCTTGGGCAAATGCGGGCTGAAAAGCTCTTCCTCCGAAAGCACGGGCTTCACCAGCGTGGCAATGTCGGGCGCGGTGGCTTCGTCGGCATACAAATCGACCAGGGCGTTGATTTGGGCCGGGTGAATGAAGGGCTCGTCGCCCTGAATGTTGATGATGCAGTGTACGTCTGCAGGGCTGCCCAACTGCTGGTAGGCTTCCCAGAGGCGGTCGGTGCCGCTGGGGTGGTCGGGGCGGGTGAGCACGACTTCGCCCCCAAAGTCCTGCACGTGCCGGAGGATGCGCTCGTCGTCGGTGGCCACCACCACGCGGGCCAGGTTGGCTTGCTGGGCTTGCTTCACCACCCGTTGTATCATGCTCTGCCCGCCGAGGTCGACCAAGGGCTTGCCGGGCAAGCGGGAGGATGCAAAACGAGCAGGAATAAGGCCAAGAACCATGTGGGAAGAGCAGAAAGGAAAAGCTGGAACGAACGCAAGTCAGCAATAATGCTTCAAATAAAGCGCTTTGCCCGCCGTTGTGGCGAAGGAAAGCCAATTGCCCGCGGGTTTTTGCGTTATTTTGTGGTTGCTAGCTGCCGGGCTGGCTTCCCGGGCGGGGACGGTACGGATATTTGAACAGGTTGATTTTATGACTATAATTCTTTCGCTTCTCACGGTGCTGGCCTTTGGCGGCCCCGGTCCTGGAAAAACAGGGCCTTCGAAAAGCGCTCCAACTGACTCCATTGGCGTAGAAATGCGCAACGGCCAGCGTTTCGTGAAACACCGCGTGGCGGCCGGGGAAACCCTCACGGCCCTTACGCGCATCTACCGCGGCGTCACGCTGGCCCAAATCACAGCAGCTAACCCTCAAATCACCAACGGCTTGGGCGTGGGTCAGATTGTGTACGTGCCCCGGCCGCTGCAAGGCGCCGCCGCTAAAGCGGCCGCAGCTGCCCCGGCCGCCCCGACCGCAGCTGCCACGGCGGTTCCCGCAATCTACACCGTGGCCAAGGGCGAGACGCTGTTCGGGATTGCCCGTCGGTATCAACTTACGCCCGATGAGCTGATTAAGCTCAACAAGCTGCCCGCCAGCGGTGCCGTGCGCGTAGGCCAGCAGCTGCTGCTTACCGCGTCGGAAGCTGGCGCGCCCGCCACTGCAACCGCAGCCACCCCCAGGCCTGCCCCCGCGCGGGCAGCTGAGGCCGAGGCTGCGCCCGCGCCCAAAGCGCCGGCCCCCGATAAGCCTGCTCAAATTGCTACCGTGACCCCGTCAACTTCTGAAAAGGAGAAGGAAGAGGTAGAGAAGGAGGAGCGTACGCCCACGCGGGCTGCCGAATTGCTTTCCCGCGTGGTGGAAGCCGGCTTGGGCGCCCCCATCGACAAGAGTGTCACTGATAAGTATTTGGCTCTGCACAAAACCGCTCCGGTGGGTACCATCATGCAAGTGCGCAACAACATGAATGGCCAGTCGGTGTACGTGCGTGTCATCGGCAAGCTGCCAGATACGGGCGAGAACAACAACATTCTGGTGCGTCTTTCGCCCCGCGCCATGCAAAAGCTGGGCACGAACGATTCGCGCTTCCGCGTCGAAACCAACTACATTCCGCAGTAATCGGACGGCCAAAAAAGCCAACGCTAATACGTCATGCAGAGCGGAGCGAAGCATCTCGCGTGGAATAGTAAGCCCATTGATTGAGTTACTAACCCACGCGAGATGCTTCGCTCCGCTCTGCATGACGTTCTGTTTTCTAATTGCTGCCCACTAATACCCTTGCATTTGAAAATCGAACAGCTCCGCCATCAGCTCGACACCCAGTACGAGCGCTACAACCGTCCGGAGTTCATTCAGAACGACCCTATCCAGATTCCGCACCGCTTCACCCTAAGGCAGGACGTGGAAATCAGTGCGCTTTTCGCGGCGCTGCTGGCGTGGGGGCAGCGACCCACCATCATCAATAAGGTTAATGAACTGATGCGGCGCATGGATGATGCTCCGCATCAGTTCATCACCCAGCACCACGACGAGGACCTGAAAGGCCTGCTGGGCTTCTGCCACCGTACATTTTGCGATACGGACTTACTGTATTTCGTGCATTTTTTGCGCCACTGGTACGAGCAGCACGATTCCCTTGAAACTGCGTTTCTGGTGGGCCACACGCAGCGCGAGCGGCTTGAGAATTTCCACACTACTTTCTTCAGCCTGCCCGATGCGCCCAGTCGCACCCGCAAGCATGTGGCCACGCCGGCCCGCAAATCGGCCTGCAAGCGCGTGAACATGTACCTGCGCTGGCTGGTGCGCCGCGACAACCACGGCGTAGATTTTGGCCTCTGGACCCAACTCTCGATGGCCGACTTAATAATGCCCATCGACCTGCACGTAGAGCGGCAGGCCCGCCCGCTGGGCCTCCTCACCCGCAAGCTGGTGGACTGGCAGGCCGCCGAAGAGCTGACGGCGAATCTGCGTCTGCTGGACCCCATGGACCCGGTGAAGTACGATTTCGCGCTGTTTGGAGCGGGGGTAGATAGAGGTTCGCTATGATTTGCTTGGCACCGCTTTGAATTAAATAAAAAGCAAGCTTAACAGCGCAACAAAAAGGCCCCGGTAGTACTACCGGGGCCTTGATTTTTGTATAGAATTATCTATTGGAACGTGTACACCTGTAGGCTGCCGCCCAGGGGCTTTTTTTGCTCCACAACGAGACCGGAGGTAGCACCGGTGGGGCTGAGGTGAAACCAGTAGTCGTGGGCATCAGCAGGAGCAGTGCGGCGCTTCTTTTCGAGGGCGGCGTACACGGCCGGGTCGGTTTTGTCGGCGTGTTCGTAGAGGCGAATGTCGTCGGTGCCGTCGTAAGTGGAGGTGAGCTTAAACGGCTGGGCGTATTGCACCGACGTGTAGGTGCGCTCATCCTTGTCTTTGCCCGGCAGGTAGTCGTAGCGAAGCGGCTTGAAGTCGCGGTCCATAAAGAGGTCAAAATCTTCGCTGTTGCCGTACACGCGCAGGGGCGAAAAGCTGAACTGGGTCTGGCCGGAGATGGGGTCGACGTGGAAGCGCGTCTGGCGGTAATAGCCTCCTCTGAAGCTCGCATTCTTCTTCTTGGCCCGCATGGCTTCGCTGTAGGCGTTCTGCACCTGGGCCACCGCCCGGCCATCGGGGGCATAGCGGCGGACAAAGAAGCCCTTCAGGTCGTCGTTGGTCATTTCCGGTATTTCGCCCTCGCCGTATTCGCCGTAAATGAGCACGTCGCCGGTGGCGTGGTCCAGGTAGAACGAGCCCATGCCGCCGGTGCTGGTTTCCCACTCGTCGTAGGTCACGTTGCGATTTTTACCTTGCGCTACCTCGAAGTAGAGCGGAATATGGTTCAGCTCGCCAGGGCTGGGCATTGGGCCCGAATACATGGGGCGGGTGCCTTTATTAAGGGCAAGCGTGGTGCTGAAGCCGCCCGTAGCTTTGCCCTGGTCATCGGTGATGTATACCTGGTAGATGAGGGGCTGCTTGCCGGGCTTCTCCTTTGGGGCTCCGGTTACAAGGGTGCGGCGGCAGAAATACGTTTGGTTGGGGCGGTGGCCCAGGTAGGCCCATTCCTGGTACCAGTGCCGGTAGTGGTTTAAGCCGGTGATGTGCTCGGGCGTGGCTGGCATGTCGATGGGCTCGCGACGCAGGGTCTTGGTATTGAAGTCGAAATGAAGCAGGGCAAACACCAGGGTTTCTTCGCGCTTGTTGGTTTCGCGGACTACTTCCACGTAGCCGTTGGCCTCGGCGTAGCGGCCCAAGGTCCGGACCTCAACCTTTTTTAGTTCGGCCTCGGGGCGCGGCTCAAACTGGTGCTTGGTTAGGCGGCCCTGCTCGTCGAGGCGCTGCACGAACATGTGGTCGTTCTTCAGCTTAAAGGATTTGTCGTGGTTAAACTTCTTGAACCAGGATTCGCTCAGCCGCTCGGCCAGCACCACAGTGTTGCCATCGGTCACGACGTTCACTGGGTAGAGCGCGGCCGCGAGCTTTTCTTTCTGCACCTCCTTGTTTTCGCGGGCTTCGCGCCCAATGGCAATTTTTTGCAACTCGAGCGAGAAACCCTGCGTCGGGCGCTGGAAGCGGTTGAGCGTGGTTTTCCAGAGGGTGTGCCCGTCGGGCGCCAGGCACTGTGCCGTGATGTCGAACGACACCCCATCGGTTAGCAGCAGCACGGTGTTGTGGTTGGGCAGAACCAGGGTGCCAGCCAGCATGGTGTGCTCGCCCAGGCTAATGGTTTGGGCGGTTTGCAATGGCCCGGCCGCGGGCTGCTGCGCGGCTACGTTGCCACTGGCCAGCAACAGCAGGCTAGCCAGTGAACGGTAAAAATGTTTCATGAATAAAATAGAGAGAAAAATATTAGAACGATTTGCCTAGCTGTACATTGAATTCGCGAATGCGAAGGACCTCTACCAAGCCCTCGCTCGAATAAAGATTATAAAAACGCATGGGCTTCAGGTCCGAGCTAAGCCGGATAAACCAGTCGTTGTCAGGGGTGGAATACACGCCTTCGAGCATGGCGCTCGGGGAATTAAAGGGCAGGAAAAACCGGCTAAAGCGGTAGCCTACTCCCACACCCACGCCAAAATCCTTCTTCGAATGCTTGCTCGCTTTGGCCCCGTAGCGGTACGTGACGTATTGCGGCAAATCCAGGATGACCGAGCGGTTGAAGCCGTCCACATCCTGGCGGGTGGTGCCTAGCAGGCCGGCAGTAGCATTGAGCGACACCCCAAAAGATTGTTCGCCCTGGCTCAGCTGAAGGAGTGGAGCATCGAATCCTAAATTGAGGTTAAGCAAAAACAAGTTTGCATCCAGCGTCTGCAACTCAAAGCCAGGAGTAGTGCCGGAGTAGCCGTCGGGATTGGCTTGCACCGGGCCCTTGGACCGCATCGGCACCATGCCTACCCCAAAATCGCCGTGGAACTTGCTAACCTGGGCGTGCACAGGGCACGCCCAGGAACCGCCAGCCGCGATGGCTAGCAAAATGAAACACTTTTTCATCGATTATTGGTAGTGAAAGCGGTAGACAAGGCCGCGCGGGCCGACGGCATAAAAAGTGCTGGCATCAGCAAAGTCGGCAGCGTAGAAAGTAGCGTTGATGGTGGCGCCGTCTGGCGCATGCACATACACCCAGGGCGTTCGTTCGCCGGCCTGCGAGAAGGCCTCGTGCCGCCGGATAACCATGCGCCGGCCTACCCCAACTACCGGCCCGCCGCGGCCCGCAGTGGCCAGCCCATACACGGGGCCACCGTACTCATTATCCGGCTTATAGCTCCGAATGGCATCGTGGGCTTCAAAACCGCGGGGTGTGGCTAGCAGGTAAGTGTTGAGGTTATAGCGGATGATGTCGTGCGTGGTGTTATCCTGCGGGTTGCCGCGATAGTCGAAAATATCCCATGTTTTTCCGCCATCGTCGGTCAGCCAACGGGACCGTTCGTCACCCACTACGGTGCCCGAGTCAACGGATGTAAACGACACGGCCTGGAACGTGTAGCGCTTGTCGATACGGCGATGTACGCTCGCCCAGGTAGTGCCGCCGTTGGTGGTTTTGTTGATGCTGCCGCCTGCGCCCACGGCGTATCCCACTTGGCTGGTCACGAACTGCAAGTCGGTGATGCTTCCCGAAGCCGAGCCGTAGGAATCGTAGGTCATGACACCGGTCCAACTCTGCCCGCCGTTAGTGGTGCGGTAAAGGCCATTGCTGGTGCCCGCCCAGCCCGTGGTAGCCGAGGTGAAGAGCAGCTTGTTGATGGTGCCCAGCGTCGGTTGGCTGCGGCGCGTCCAGGTCTGGCCGGCGTCGGAAGTGACGAAGAGCGAGCCATTGGCTCCGCCCACAAAGCCCTCGCGGGCCGATACAAAGTCAACGGTGTTCAAGCTAAGCGTATCGGCGGCAGTGGGTAAGGCCAGCACGTCGTAGCGCATGGTAGAATACACATCAAGCACGTATTTATCCTCGGTGCAGCCAGCAAATGCTAAAGCACCCGAGAAGAGCAAACAGTAATATTTTTTCATATAAACGTATGGGTGGAAAGGTCAAAGCTACGGGTGCATCAGCACTTAATAGTTATATTATTAGTATTCCTGATAAATAATTTATCACTCCAAATAATGCCCTCTTATGTGCAAGAATCTAACCGGCTGGATAAAGACGAGGTGGCATGACAAGGGAATCGTCCTCAGGGTAAAAATGGTCCGCCTACCCTGTCTTATTATCGTTTATGACCCCGAAAGGAAAACCATTGACGGACCTTGTTGAACGCCGCCCAGCTGCGACAATGCGGAAGCGCGCAAGTTTGGCAACTCGGTAACGAATCTTCCTGCCCGGCCAGCTGTTTACCTTCGCATCCTATCCTGACTATCGAAAGACTACTTTCTTGCTCTTACCCCAACACTTCGAACAAAAAATCGGCTTCACCACGCTCCGCGAGCAGCTCGAAGCCAATTGCCTTTCCGCCCTGGGCCGCCAGTACGTGGCCCGCATGGAGTTCCAAACCAAGCACGAGCCGCTGCTGAAGCTGCTGCAACAGGCCGACGAGTTTGCCTACCTGCTACGCTCCGGCGCCGACTTCCCGGCCTCGCACTACTACGACCCCAAGGCCCACCTCAAGCGCGCCGCCCTGCCGGGTTCCTTCCTTGATGTGGCCGCATTTTTTGAGGTGAAGATGAGCCTGCGGACCATTCGCCAGGCCCTCACGTTCTTCACCGAGGCCGACCCCGGCCTGTATCCCACGCTACGCCTGCTGGGCATTGGCGTGCAAGTCGACCGCAACTTGTTGGCTGCCATGGACCGCGTGGTGGACGACGAAGGCCTGGTGCGCGACGACGCCTCGCCGCTGCTGCGTCAGATTCGGCAGGAGCTCATTGCCCGCCAGGGCCAGCTGCGCAAACAGATTGCCGGCATTCTGCGCCACGCCAAGAATGAGGGCTGGATTCCCGGTGACGCCGAGCCAACCATCCGTGGTGGCCGTTTGGTGCTGCCCGTTATTGCCGAGCACAAGCGCAAAGTGAAGGGCCTGATTCACGACGAATCGGCCTCGGGCCAAACCGTTTACATCGAACCGGCCGAGATTTTCGAGCTCAACAACGACATCAAGGACCTCGACAATGCCTATCATCGCGAGCTGATTCGCATTCTCACGGCCCTGACCGACCAGCTGCGCCCGCACCTGCCCGACTTGCGCCGCGCCTATTCCTACCTCGGCCTGCTCGATTTTATCAGAGCCAAAGCAAGGTTGGCCGTGTCGCTCGATTGCCGCCTGCCCGTGATGCACAATAAGCCGTTGCTGAAGTGGCACGGCGTGCGCCACCCGCTGCTGCAGCTGGCTTTTGCCCAGCACAAGCGCGAAAACGGCGACCCGCGCGAAGTGGTGCCACTCGACCTAGAGCTGAACCACGAGCAGCGCATTCTGGTGATTTCTGGCCCCAACGCCGGCGGCAAATCAGTGAGTTTGAAAACCGTGGGCCTGGTGCAGTTCATGCTGCAAATGGGCCTGCTAATCCCCTGCGCCGACAACTCCGAAGCCGGCGTGTTCGAGGATATTTTCCTGGACATCGGCGACGAGCAGAGCCTGGAAAACGACCTGAGTACCTATTCTTCGCACTTGTTGGCCATGAAGCAGTTCTTGCTGCTGGCCGGCAAGAAAAGCCTCGTGCTGATTGACGAATTCGGCACCGGCACCGAGCCCAGCCTGGGCGGCGCCATTGCCGAGGCTGTGCTCGACGAGCTGAACAAGGCCCGTGTGTTCGGCGTCATCACCACGCACTACACCAACCTGAAGAACTTCGCCGAGCGCACGCCGCACCTCATCAACGGCGCCATGCGCTACGACCCCGACAAGCTGCAGCCGCTCTACCGCCTGGAGGTGGGCAAGCCGGGCTCGTCGTTCGCCATTGAAATTGCCCGCAAAATCGGCCTGCCAAGGGAAGTGGTTGAGCGCGCCACGCAACTGGTGGGCAAAGACAAAATTCGCTACGACCGTCTGCTGGAAGGCCTGGAAAAAGAGAAGACCGAGCTTGAAGCCCGCACTGCCGAAGCCGCCAAAGCGGAAAAGCGCCTCAAGCGCGCCGCCCAGGAGTATACCGACCTCAAGCAGCACCTCGAAGACACCAAGCTCGAAACCCTGCGTACCGCCAAGCAGCAGGCCAAGGCCTTGCTGGTAAATACCAACCAGCAGATTGAAGCCACCATTGGCGAAATTCGCCGCGGGCAGGCCGACAAGGTAATCAACAAGCAGGCCCGCGAAAAGCTGGAGACCTTCGTGCGCAAAGAGCTACAGATTGAGCCACCCAAGCCCAAAGCCTCGCGCGAGCGGGCCGAAGCCGGCGCGCTGCAGCCCGGCGACAAAGTTGCCTTGTTTGGCCAGGAAGGTCACGGCGAAGTGGTGAGCGTGAAGGGCAACACCGCCGAAGTCATGTTTGGCGGCATGAAAACCCTGACCAAGCTCAATCAGCTTGAGAAACTTGGGCGCGCCGAAATCCGCGAGCGGGAGCAGGCCGCCAAGGCAAAAAGCGGGCGGCTTGGCGGCGGTGGCTCGGGCGGCGGCAACGGCGTCAACATCACCGACCGCATGGCCGGCTTCAGCCCCACGCTGGACCTGCGCGGCGAGCGGGCCGAAGACGCCCTCACCAAAACCATGAGCTTCGTCGACGACGCCGTGATGCTGGGCATGCCCGAAATCAAGTTCCTGCACGGCCGCGGCAACGGGGTGCTGCGCCAAGTGGTGCGCGACTACCTGCGCTCGCAGCGCGCCGTGGCCAGCGTAGCCGACGAGCACGCTGACCGGGGCGGCGACGGTGTGACCATTGCGGTGCTGAAGTAGTAACTCCAGGCCGGTGCGTCTGGATGCGCTTTGCTTAAGTGCTCTCAGCGTGAATTGCAGAGGTCGGACTTTGACGGACCTGGATTCCTATTCAGCCTTCCGACGCCATCAAACAAGAAGCCCAGGCCCTAATAAGGTCTGGGCTTCTTATTTGATAGGGTTTCAGCGGTTTGCACCTCAATTGAGGCACATACTAGGAGGCCTAATGCATTCATTGACAACACATCGGTTTTGCCGACTCGGCATAAATCTTTTGGGGCTGGAAGCAGCTAATAGGTGTGCTTCACCCATCTGCAGCGCATAATTAAAGCAGTGATAAACATATTGAACAAAAATAAGTTTAAACTTGGTTAATCGAATTTTGCTCAAAAGCTGAAACTCACGCCTGGTTCTGTATTCGCTTAAAATGCAGCTGTTTTGACTGTTATTAAATATGACTACTCATATGTGTAAGTTTCTGTTATTCAATAGGCTTAATTATGATTAACGAGTGGTTGTCCTGATATTGCACTGATGAGCTTGCCAAAGCTTGTGGATTAGAAACTCCTGAACACAACATATGATAAGAGCTCGACAGTCGCCATTTCGTCTTAAAATACTTCTCTTGCTTTTCGTTGCTGGATTGGTCCAGCCGGTTTTCGCAACTGACTACTATGTGTCGACGAGTGGCAGCGACAGCAACGCTGGCACGGCAGCGGGCAGCGCGTGGCGGACCATAGAAAAAGTCAATAACCAAACCTTCGGCCCCGGCGACCGGGTGCTTTTTCAAGCAGGCCAAACCTTTGCGGGTACGATTTACCTCACGGCCGCCGATGGCGGTGTGGCCAGCAATCCGGTCACCGTCGGCTCGTTCGGCACCGGCCGGGCTACCATTAACGGCGGCGCTGGGTCGGGCCTGAGTTTGCGAGGCACCACCGGCATACGGGTCGTTAACCTGAATTTTATTGGCTTGGGCCGCAAAACAGGCAACGAGAAGGGGATGGGCGTGCAGGTGGCGAACGCCAACGGCATTACTATTGACCAAGTAGACGCCAGCGGTTTCCAGCGCGCAGGCGTTGATTTTGCCTACAGCAGCAACGTGCGCCTGACCAACGTGTTTGCCCACAACAACGGCTACGCAGGCATTGCGGGCTATAGCGCTACCGATGTGTACATCGGCTACTGCCGGGCCATCAGAAACTCCGGCGACCCCACCATCACCACCAATCACAGCGGCAACGGCATTGTGGTGTCGGGCCGGCGCATCGTTATCGAGTACTCCGAAGCGGCCTACAACGGCTACGACATGCAGCAAGTGTACAACAACGGGCCCGTAGGCATCTGGTGCCACGACGCCGACCAGGTAACCATTCAGCACTGCATCTCGCACAACAACTCCAGTCCCAAAGGCGACGGCGGAGGCTTCGACCTGGACGGTGGCGTGACCAATTCTGTGGTGCAGTACAACTACGCCTACGAAAACAAGAACTACGGCTTCTTGGCGTGGGAGTATGGGTCGTCCGTGCAATGGTCGGGCAACGTGTTCCGCTTCAATATCAGCGCCAACAACTACGGCCCCGGCCTGCTGCTCGGGGCCAATGGCAGCCAGGGCCTGCAAAACTGCGAGGTGTACAACAACGTGTTTTACAGCTCAGCGTATCCGGCCGTAACTCAGATGGGGCCGACCGTCAACGTCAACCTGCGCAACAACATTTTCATGGGGCCTAACTCTAGCAGTCTGGTGACCACGGCGAGCGGCTTACTGTATCAGGCCAATGCGTATTGGAGCACCAATGGAGGCTTCAACGTCGGCGGCTACAAAAGCTTGCAGGAGTGGGCCAATGCTACCGGCCAGGAAAAGCTAAACGGCACTGTGGTGGGGATTAATGCCAATCCCGGTTTCCAGGACCCCGCCAATTACCAGAAGCTCACCGACCCAGCCCGGTTGCCGTCGCTCACTTCGTTTCTGGTGCCCGCTACCTCGCCGGTCGTAGACAAGGGCGTAAACCTGCGCGCCACCTTCAACATCGACCCCGGCACACGGGATTTCTACGGCAAAGCCCTGCCAACCAGCACCGGCACTGACATAGGAGCGCAAGAAGCCGGCAGCGCCACCCAAACGCCAACCACCACCCCAACCTCAACGGGCTGCACGGGTACGGGCAGCTTGCAGTACGAGGTCTGGAACAACGTGTCGGGTTCAACGGTGAGCAGCATCCCCACCGGCAGCGCGCCGAGCAGCACTTCGGCCATCAACAGTTTCGAAGCCCCCGCCCAAACTCTTTACAACTACGGCGCACGAACCCGCGGTTATGTCTGCGCGCCGGTATCGGGGGCTTACACCTTCTGGGTGGTGGGCGACGACGCGGCCGAGCTCTTCCTGAGCACCGACGCCGACCCGGCCAAGAAGGTGCGCATCGCCTCGTGCGCGGGCTGGACTAGCGGCAACCGCGACTTCACGCGCATGGCCAGCCAGCAGTCCGCGACCATCCAGCTCACGGCCGGCACGCGCTACTACGTCGAGGCCCTGCACAAGCAGAGCTGGGGCCCGGGCTACCTGGCCGTGGCCTGGCGCCTGCCCAACGGCACCCGCCAAGAGCCCATCCCCGGCGCCAGCCTCGTTCCATTTGGCGCCATTCCGACCCCAACGCCGACTCCAACACCTACGCCTGTTCCGGCGCCATCGCAGCCTAACCTGGCCCTCAACCCTGGGTTTGAAGCCGATAAGGGGCCCGTGCAAGCGCCGGCCTCGTGGTATACGTGGGCTGGCAGTGCGGGCACCGATGCCGACGCCGACTTAACCGAAACCACCGGCGGCGCCTACGCGGGCACTTACCACGGCGCGCACCGCAAGGACCGCCCCTACGAAGTGTACACCTACCAAGTGGTGAAAGGGCTTGCCAACGGCTACTACACCCTACGGGCCTGGACCAAAAGCAGCGGCGGGCAAACCCACGCCATGCTCTTGGCCAAGAATTTCGGGAGCGGGCAGGTATCGGCGCGCTTGCCAGCCACTGCGGGCGGCGTGGCCGGCGCCTGGCAGCAGGTCGAGCTAAAGGATATCAACGTGACCAACGGCAGCTGCGAGATTGCCTTGTACTCAAACGCAGCAGCGGGGCAATGGCTGTTGTTCGACGAGGTGACGCTCGTAAGCCAAGCCGCTACCGCGAGCAAGAGCACCTCAGCTGTAACCTCGCCCGCAAGCAATGCTGCTGAAGTGCGGGCCGAACCCCAAAGCTGGCCAAATCCGGTGCAGAACGAGCTGCAGGTGAGCTACCCCAGTGCCGAAAATCAGGTGGTGGAGGTGCAGCTTTCAAACCTGCAATCGGCCCGGGTGCAGCTGCGGCACAAGCAGTCGGTGTTTCCCGGCAACAACCAGTTCAGCCTCAACACCAGTGCCCTCAAGCCGGGCCTCTACCTGCTTCAAATTAACGGCGGAAAGCAGCCTTATTCCCAGCGCATCAGCGTGGAGCGCCCGTAGCTGCCGCGCTCAAAGTAACCACTCACTCCGTGTAAGGAGTATTGCAGCGAATGCAGCGTGAGCTTAATGTTTTCTCGAATTAGAACCGGGCTAAATTCCCGTTTTAGCGCTGAGAAGTAGTTTTTGAAATATCCAATAATTCGTAGAGAAGCCCGGGTCTTTTTAGGCTCGGGCTTTCTTTTTTAGGGTATTTTTTGTCTGTGAAAGCTAGGCTGCCCATGATTTGAAAAGTCTGATGATGCTAAATGTTGGCTAGTGCGGGATAGGGGGCCCTTGGTAGGTTTGCTCAACTTCAGCAGGGTAGCAGTTGCTGCCCGGAAGCTCAACCTCCCAACCTCCATTTTTTCACGTTATGAACCCGCACATTACCAGCCAGCCCGTTGCTCACCAAACCTCTCCTGCCTTCATTGGTACTTCCTGGGCCGCCATGCTCGTGGGCTTTGCCGCTTACAATATTGGCCTTTGGAACGCCGAAATGGCGCTGAATGAGAAAGGCTACTACTTCACCGTGCTGCTGTACGGCCTGTTTGCCGCCATTTCGGTGCAGAAAAGCGTGCGCGACCGCCTCGAAGGCATCCCGGTTACCAACCTCTACTATGGCATCAGCTGGGTTTCGGTGCTCCTGACGGTGGCCCTGCTCACCGTGGGCTTGTGGAATGCCACGCTCACTCGGAGCGAAAAAGGCTTCTACGCCATGTCGTTCGTCCTGAGTTTGTTCGCGGCCATTGCGGTGCAGAAAAACACGCGCGACAACCTGCAGAGCCGCCAGCCCGAGCAGGCCAGCCACTAAGCCAGCAGCCGTCAACAATAAACCTGCCCGGCCGTGAAGCACCTCCCGCTAACGCTCATCTATTCCCGGCTACTCATTGGGGCGCTGCTGGTTGCCTTGGCCTGGTGGCACGTGCCGCACTTTGCCGCCCTGGCCGTCGTCCTGATTACGCTGGGCCTGCTGACCGATGTGTTCGATGGCATCATCGCCCGCCAGCTTGGCATTTCCACCGAAAAGCTACGCCGGCTCGATTCCACCATCGACCAGGCCTTTTGGGTAATGGTGCTGGCCGCTACCTACCTGGCGTGCCCAGCTTTCTTCGCCCAAAACGCCGCGAAACTATGGGCGCTGCTGGCCCTGGAAGGCCTGACGTATGCCGTCAGCTTGCTCAAATTCCGCAAGGAAGTCGCCACCCATTCGTGGGCTGCCAAGGCGTGGGTGCTGGTGTCATTCGCCGCCCTCATCCAGATAATCACCTTCTGCGAATCGCGGCTTTTGTTTGAGGCTTCCTTCTACGTGGGCGTGCTGAGCCGGCTGGAAATCGTGGCCATTCTCGTGTTGCTGAAGCAATGGGCCAACGACGTACCAACGGTGTACCACGCCGGCCTGCTCCGGCAAAACAAGCCCATCAGGCGGTACAAGTTGTTCAATGGGTAGGCCCAAAGGACGAATCTCTGTGCATAATTCGCTGATTTATGTAAAACGTGCATCCGGTTAATATGCCGCTACACAGCTTACCTGCTTGGTTTCGAATATGGTCACCGGTGCTAAGTGCAGGCTCGAGGACAGCGAAGTGGCGTCAACTATAAGGTTGGTGCTAGTGTAGGGATGGGTGCACGCTCAACTCTACGCGGCCTCAGGCATCAGGCAGAGTTACTGTACAGGTGCGAGTGGTTAGCGGCAGCTATCAGGCGGTGACGCTCTGGCTTTGAGCGGCAAGGCCCTGTTCGACCAAGGCGCACCCCACATCGGAGTGCATCGCGAACACGTGCTGGTCAAAGTTGGTGGACTGAATGGTTCCCAGCAGTCAGGAGCGCAGGTTCTTAGCGGCTGAGCATTACAGTCCTGTGCTTTTGCCGCGGATGAAAAGCTATTGCGGGAAAGCTGGGGCCGAAATCAAGCAAAGCTTGAAACTGCTGACCCAAGCAGCAATTGTTGGCTTGCACGAGGTAGTGTTCCTGGGGGGGAGCAGCCTTAGTTTTTGGCGTTGGCGCGGGCACCGCTGGTACTCACCGGCACGGGCGCCGCAGTGTCGGTGCCGGCCGCATTGCGCGAGCTTACCTCTACATAATAAGTAGTGCCGGAGAGCAAGCCAGTCAGGGTGAGGCTATGACGCGTGGTGAGGGCCGCGTCGGTCTTGATTTCTTTAAGCTCCTTTGGGTTTAGGCCGTAGCGAATACGGGTGTCACCGGGGTTCAGCGTGGAGTAGGAGATGGTAAAGCCGGTTGGGGTGATGTCTGCTGCCACCGGCTCTTCGGTGAGGCGGGGCGAGCCATTGCCCGTTACAAGGTCGGTGGCTAGGCGGGGCAGCAGCTGGTAGCCGCCGGAGCCGCCGGGGGCAAACTGACTCATTACGCCGCGCACATCGAACGTTTCGCCAGTGGGAGGCGTGGTGTCTACGAGCCCGTTGGGGCCGGTGCTGGCTGCTCCCACGCGCAGCAGCGCGCCGGGCTGGCCATCGAGTAGGTAGTTGGCATTGGCGGCAAGCCGGGTGGCGGGGTTGCCGGCCGTGTTGGCCAGGTGGCTCACGCCTTTTATTTCCAGCAGGCGGCTTTCATTTTCTTCGGCGAAGGCCGCCGTGGCCTGCTCCACGGGCACCTGCACCGCGTGCAGGCGCTGGCCGGTGGCCAGTTTTTGCAACGAAGTAATGGGGTCCATTTCCAGCAAGCCGTTGTAGGCTTTGAGTTGGCCGGTTACCTGAATGCTGTCGCCGGCTCGGAGCTCGCCGTAGCCGGGTAGTTTAGTAGGCTGGGCGTAGAGGGCCAGCCCCGCCTCCGCGTCTTGGATGTAGCGGATGTTGCCCATCTCGGCGCCGTTCAGCACCACGGCCCGCACCGTAACGGTACTGCCCGCCCCCTGAGCCCGCGCGGCTTTTACAGTGAGCACCGCTGGGGCCGCCGTTTGGGAGGGACCGCTGGCACAAATGGTAGTTGACAGGCTCAGCAGCCAGCCAGCTAATAACAGCATTTTGGTCATCGTCGTAAATTGTAGAAAAAGCAGACGGACAAAAGAAATACCCGTGCAAATTTGGGTATAAATCCTTTATCATCGGTTGATTCCGGTTTTACAGAGGAGGTTAATCCAAAGTGCTATCCAATCACAAAATATTAACTTCTGGGTGAAGCTCAATACCGAACTGCTGGCGGACAGAGGTAATTATTTCTTCGGCCAGCTGGCGCAGGTCGTTGCCGGAAGCACCGCCGTGGTGCACCAGCACCAGGGCCTGGCGGTCGTGCACGCCGTGGGTGCCTTCGCCGGGGCCGCGGCGCAGGCCTTTCCAGCCAGCCCGCTCAATGAGCCAAGCCGCAGGCACCTTCACGCCGCCGGGCACGGGGTAGCCGGGTATCTCAGGATTTTCGCTTTTGAGTTGGTCGAACTTGGCTTGGGAGACCTCTGGGTTCTTGAAAAAGGAGCCAGCATTGCCCACTTGCGCGGGGTCGGGCAGCTTGGAGCGGCGGATGTGCACCACGGCCCGGCTGACGTCGTGCGGCGTGGGTTCGCCTTCGATGCCCAGCTCGGCCAGTGTTTCGGTGATGGCGCCGTAGCGCACGTTGGGCTCGTACCCGGAAGGGTGGGCCTTGCGGTGCAGGCGCAGCACCACTGCTGTCACCACAAACTGGTTTTTGAGCGTGTTTTTGAACACACTCTCGCGGTAGCCAAAGCCGCATTCGGCTGCATTGAACAGGCGTACCTCGCCGCTGGCGAGGCTTAGGGCTTCGAGGTGTTCGAAGGTGTCGCGCAGCTCGGCCCCGTAGGCCCCGATGTTCTGGAGCGGTGCCGCGCCCACGGTGCCGGGGATGAGCGAGAGGTTTTCGATGCCGCTTAGGTTTTGGTCGAGGGTGTATTCCACGAGGCCGTGCCAGCTTTCGCCTGCGCCGGCCCGCACCAGGGCGGTGTTGGTGTCGCCGTCTTCGCTGATGATTTCCAGTCCGCGGATTTCATTTTTGAGCACCACGCCGTTGAAATCCTGGGTGAACAGCAGGTTGGAGCCGCCGCCCAGAATCAGCTTCTCGACGCCTTGCAGCTCGGGCAGCTGCAGGAGCTGGCGCAGCTCATCGGCCGAGGTGAAGCGGGCGAAGTAGCGGGCCTGCACGTCGAGGCCGAAAGTGTTGTAGGGGCGGAGGGAAACGTGTTGTTCGAGCAGAGGCATCATGCCGTAAAGGTAGGAGCGAGGCTGCGGCCCCGTTGCTCCGACATGCTTTTTGCCCCAACATTTGCCGCCATGGACCATAACAAATCTATCCGCTTGAGCAAGTTTCTGAGCAAGCACCTGCGCCACTCGCCCCAGGCTATTGGTTTGGTGCTGCAGGAAGGCGGCTGGGTGGGCGTAGCGGAGCTGTTGGCCGCTTGCGAGAAGCACGGCGTGGCTATCAGTCACGAGCAACTGGTGGAATTGGTGGCGGGCAGCGACAAGCAGCGCTTTGCTTTCGACGCAGCCGGCACCCGCATTCGTGCCCAGCAGGGCCACAGCGTGACCGTTGATTTGCAACTGGTGCCCACTACGCCTCCAGCGGTGCTTTACCACGGCACGGCCCCGGCGGCATTGCCGGCCATTCGCCGTAAGGGCTTGCAGAAGATGAAGCGCCACCACGTGCACCTCTCGCCCGATATTGAAACGGCCCAACGCGTGGGCGCCCGCCGTGGCAAGCCCGTTATCCTAACCGTGGCCGCCCTGAGGCTGCACGAGGCCGGCGGGATTTTCTACCAATCCGGCAACGGCGTGTGGTTGGTGGAGCAGGTGCCACCAGAGTTTCTGCAAGAGCTATAATTGCAGTAAGAACGTCTTTTGTAGAGACGTGACACTTGGCTACGCCGACCTTCGGTTCGCGTTTCGGCGTCCGCGCCATTGAGCACATTATCGTTCGGGTGCCGTTCAACGCCGAGACGCGAACCGAAGGTCGGCGTAGCCAAGTGTCACGTCTCTACAAAAGACGTTCTTACTGATAGGCGCCTACCGCACGCGGTAACCCCGCAAGGCGTAGAACAGCAGGTACAAATAGCACAGCACCGGCACTACAAAGGCTATCCGGAGCCCACCGCCATGCGTGGCCAGCCAGCCCATCAGCGGCGGGACGATGGCCCCGCCTACAATGCCCGCAATCAGATAAGAAGAACCCTGCTTTGTGAAGCGGCCGAGCCCAGTGATGGCCAACGGGAAAATGACGGGCCACATAATGGAGTTCATCAACCCGCAGAGTACCACCAGCCAGAGGGCCGTTTCGCCCACGTTGAGGATACTCGCGCCCACCAGGGCCGCGGCGGTGGCGCATACCACCACCAGCATGGCGCGGTTATTAAATTTCAGGAGCAGCGGAATGCCCACCAGGCGCCCCACCAGCGAGCCAAACCAGTACGACGACACCAGCACCGCGCCCACCGCTTTGGTGAACCCCGCCGTGGTATCAATAGGAGAGGGCTCCTGGCCAAATAACACCAGCGCGTAGTTCGTAGCCACGTTCAGGCCGCGCACCAAGCTTTGGGTAAAGTCCGAAAGCTGCTGAATCCCCTGCGACTCGCCGTAGCGAATGAGAAAGGAGCCCAAGCCCACTTCAACCCCAACATATAGAAAGATGGCCACCACGCCCAGCACCAGGTGCGGAAACCCGAGGGCGCTTTCGCGATGAGTCAGCTGCTGGCGGCCGTCAGTGGCCACTTCCGTGCTTTCATCGTCTTGCATGCCCTCGATTTCCGGTAGCTTCACCAGGAAGAAGAACACGCCCGCCAGCACCACCAGAAATACAGCCAGTCCGATGTAGGGGCCTTTAACTAGTTGCGATTCCTCGCTCAGCCGCTGGGAAAGCGGCAGTGCGGCTAGCCGGGCCTTCAGGGCCACCGAGCCGCCAAACAAAATCAAGCCGCCCACCAGCGGCGAAAGGCTGCCGCCGAAGTTGTTGGCCACGCCCACAATGCTTACCCGCGCCGCCGCACCGCGCGGCGAACCCAGAACCGAAACGTAGGGGTTGGCGGCAACCTGCAGCAGCGTGATACCGGCGCCCAGCACGCTAAGCGCGGTGAGAAACAGCCCAAAAGCCCGCGAATCGGCAGCCGGCACGAACAGCAGCGCACCGCCCGCCATTATCAGCAGGCCCAGCACAATGCCGCGTTGGTAGCCCAGCTTCTTCAGCACCCAGCCCGCGGGTAGCGACATCAGGAAGTACGCCCCAAAAAACGCCGACTGCACGGCCGAGGACTGCAAGTCCGTCAGCTGGCACACGTCCTTGAGGTAGGGCATGAGCACGTCGTTGAAGTTGGTGACGGCGCCGAACAGGAAGAACAGCGTTGTCATCAGCACCATAGGCCCGGCGTAGGAGCGGGCGGGCGCCGTGGTACTGGTGGATGAAGGAGTGCTAATGGGTGCGGTGGCCATACAGGGAGTTTTTGGGATGCTAAAGGTACACAACTGTCATCCTGAGCTTGCGAAGGACCTTATCACGCCAAAATGATATTGCCGCAATGATAAGATGCCGCAACTGAGATTAGGTCCTTCGCAAGCGGACGCCAGATTAAGGATGACAGGTTTTTACCCCGACCTTTGTACTTATGCACCTTACCGCCACCACCCAGTTCGGCCTGGAAGAATTGCTCGCCGACGAGCTCTACAGCCTCGGGGCTGACATCACGCACATCGGCTCGCGCGCCGTCGAGTTCATCGGCGACCAGCGCCTGCTCTACGAAGTGGCCCTGTGGAGCCGCCTCTCTATGCGCCTGCTGCGTCCGTTCGCGGCCTTCTACGCTGCCGATGAAAAGGCCTTGTACCGCGAAGTAAGCCGCATTGATTGGCAGGACTTCATCGGCCCCGGCCAAACCTTCGCCATTACCTCCGTGGTCAACCGCTCCACGTTCGAGCACTCGCTCTTCGTGGCTCAGCTCACCAAGGACGCCATCGTGGACCAGTTTCGGGAGCGCACCGGCGAGCGGCCCAGCGTAGACACCCGCACCCCCGACATCCGCCTGCACCTGCGCATGTCGGAAAACGAAGTCATCCTCAGCCTCGACGCCGCCGGCGACTCCCTGCACCGCCGCGGCTACCGCCAGCACACCAACGAAGCCCCACTCAACGAAGTGCTGGCCGCCGGCCTGGTGATGCTCTCCGGCTGGGACGGCAAAAAGCCTCTCATCGACCCCATGTGCGGCTCCGCCACCATCCTCACCGAGGCGGGCCTGCTGGCCCAGCGCATTGCGCCCGGCCTGTTCCACCAAGGCAAGTTCGGCTTTGAAAACTGGTACGACTTCGAGCCCGAGCTTTGGAGCCAGGTGCGCGAAGAAGCCAAGGCGCAGCGCTTGGAAGAGCCCCAAGCCTACATAGCGGGCTCCGACCTCGACCCCAAAGTCATCGACATGGCCGCGGCCAACATCACTGCCGCGGGCCTGGAGGATTTCATCCGTCTCTCGGTGCGCGACGTGAAAGACGCCGTGGCCCCATCCAAAGAGGAGCCCGGCATCGTCATCACCAACCCGCCATATGGTGAGCGAATAGGCGAGGAGGCCGAGATGGAGGCGCTTTACAAAACCATTGGCGATGCGCTGAAGGCTAACTTTCAGGGGTACGATGCCTTTGTGTTTACCGGTAATCTGGAAGCGGCCAAGCGCATTGGGCTGAAGGCGGCCAGGCGGACGCCTCTGTTTAATGGGCCGATTGACTGCCGGCTGCTGAAGTATGAGCTGTATCGGGGGAGCCGGCGAGCGCCTTCACCTCACCCCCCGGCCCCCTCTCCCGCGGAGAGGGGGAGCTACGGCGGCGCGGAAGATGGAGGGGAATGAAAACACAGAATTAAAATTCCTATGAAGTCGTCAGGCTCCCCCTCTCCGCGGGAGAGGGGGCCGGGGGGTGAGGTGAGCCAGTCGCGCCTTATTACCTTACAACCATGGAAACCCCAGCCGGCCCTGAAGACGTCGCCAACTTCGTTTTCACAACTGAAGTCCGCCCGTGGCGCAAGCAACTAAAAGAGTATGCTCGCCAAAACCGTCGCCAGTCCACCAAGGCCGAGGAAGAATTATGGCAAGCACTACGCGGGTTCAAACTGGGCGCCAGGTTTCGCCGCCAGCACGCCATCGGCTTTTTCATTGTTGATTTTATCTGCGTAACAGCCAGCATTACCATTGAGCTCGATGGCGAAATTCATGCCACTCCCGAGCAGGCCGAATACGACGCCGGCCGTACCTTCACGCTAAAGGAATTAGGATACCGCGAACTGCGTTTCACCAACCAGCAAGTGCTAAGAAGCTTGGACGAAGTCCTAGCTACCATCGCCCAAAATCTGAAAGCCGAAAATCCAGAACAGCCGTCTGGCTCCCCCTCTTTTTTGGAGAGGGGGCCGGGGGGTGAGGTTACCCCGAACACCATGCCCACAACCCTTACTACCGCCAAACCCGACCTGCTGCCCGCCGCCCGCCAGGCTCTGAAACGGTACTACGGCTACGACAACTTCCGCCCCATGCAGGGCGAAATCATCCAGCACATTCTGGCTGGTAAAGACACCGTTGTGCTCATGCCCACGGGCGGTGGCAAATCGGTCTGCTTTCAGATTCCGGCGGTGGTGTCGGAGGGAACATGCATCGTCGTGTCGCCCCTCATCGCCCTGATGAAGGACCAGGTAGAGGCCCTGAAAGCCAACGGTATTGCGGCGGCTTACATCAACAGCAGCGTGGGCCAGAGCGAGGCCAACGACATTGCCCGCGCCGCCGTGGGTGGCTACCTCAAGCTGCTCTACGTTTCGCCGGAGAAGCTGCTTTCCGACGGCTTTTTACAGTTTCTGACGCGGGTTAACATCAGCCTGTTTGCCATCGACGAGGCGCACTGTATTTCGAGCTGGGGCCACGATTTTCGGCCCGAATACACCCAACTGGGCCAGCTGCGGACGCACTTCCCCAGCACGCCCATCATAGCCCTCACAGCCACGGCCGACCGCCTCACGCAGCGCGACATCAAAACCCAGCTCAACCTGCACGAGCCCAAGGTGTTCCTGTCCAGTTTCGACCGGCCCAACATCAACATGCTCGTGCGCCCTGGGCAGGACCGGGTGGGCTCGGTGCTCGACTACATTACCCGCCACCCGCAGGACCCCGGCATCATCTACTGCCTCTCGCGCAAAACCTGCGAGACCATTTCGCAGAAGCTAATTGCCAAGGGCATCAAGGCCGCGCACTACCACGCTGGTCTCACGCCGCTGCAGCGCGGCAAGGCTCAGGAGGCCTTCCTGCAGGATGATATCCAGGTGATTGTGGCTACCATAGCCTTTGGCATGGGCATCGATAAGAGCAACGTGCGCTGGGTGATGCACTATAATTTGCCCAAAAACATCGAGGGCTACTACCAGGAAATCGGCCGGGCCGGGCGCGATGGGGCGCCGTCCACAGCCATCCTGTTCTACAGCTTTGCCGACGTGATGCAGATGCGCGAGATGGTGACCAAGGACGTGCCCGCGCGCCAGGCCCAGCTCAACACCGCTAAGCTCGAGCGTATGCAGCAATTTGCGGAAGCCGCTTCCTGCCGCCGCAAAATCCTGCTCAACTACTTCTCCGAAACCCTGGGCGAAGACTGCGGCAACTGCGACATTTGCCGCAACCCGCCCACCACGTTCGACGGCACCCTCATTGCCCAAAAAGCCCTCTCGGCCGTGTTCCGCAGCCGCGAGCGGGTGGCCATCAACCTGCTGATTGACATCCTGCGCGGCATGCGCAACCAGGCCGTGCTTCAGGGTGGCTACGACCAAATCAAGACCTACGGCGCCGGTAACGACCTGCCCTACCTCGATTGGTACAGCTACATCCACCAGATGCTGAACGACGGCCTGTTCTACATCGCCTACGAGGAAGGCTACGCCCTGAAAATCACCGAGCGCGGCCATCAGGTGCTCAAAGGCCAACTCGCCCTGCCGCTCAAGAAATTCCAGCCCGCCGAGAAAGCCGAAAAATCCACCCGCGCCAGCAAGAAAGCCGCGGCCACCACGGCCACCATCGGCACCCCCGAAGCGCAGCTGTTCGACAAGCTCCGCAAGCTGCGCAAGGCCATTGCCGACGAGCAAGGCGTGCCGCCCTACGTGGTGTTCTCCGATGCCACGCTGCAGGAAATGGCGGCCGAGCGCCCCGTGAGCCGCGTGGGCATGCTGGGCATTTCGGGTGTGGGCATGAAGAAGTTCGAGACCTACGGCGAGGCGTTTATCAAGCTGATTCTCGAGCACGGCGGCGGCCAGTACGTGCCTTCCGATTCCGATAATATGTTCAACGAACCGCGCCCGCGCCTTGCCGCCGCGGCCAATAAGGCTCCTGTTGCCGACAAGCCCGTGAGTGACTCGGAAGACGCGACCATCCATTTTCACCAGATGGGCCTGACTCCGGAGGATATCTCCGAGCGCCGCGGCCTAGCCCTGAGCACCGTGAAAACGCACCTCTACAATGCCTACGCCAAGGGCCGCGAGCTGCGCATTCATGACTTTTGCACTGATGTAGAACTGGCAGAAATCTTCACCGCCCGCGCTCAACTCGGCGGCGACCCCACCTTGCGTGACCTTTTCGACCACCTGCGCGAGAAGTACGATTACTTCCAGCTGCGAATGGCGGCGCTGTATCACAAGCGGTTGCGGGGGCAGTAGAATGAAAGCCGTTTCGTTGATTACGTTAATAATCTTTGTGGTCGCTTCTTCATGTTCAGAAAGCAAACCGGCAGATAAGGTCGCTATTAACAAAACCCCAATGCAACTAAAAGAAGCAGAGATGCCTATTGACACTTCTGCTTCTTTTCAGATTGAAACCCATTGGGTGACACCTGATAGTTTGTTTGATTTTAATACACTTCTAAAGGCGGGAGAGGATACCCTTCAGTTGGTTGCTTGTCAGAAATACTTAATAGAGCCGTTTGGACCGACTGAAACCCAGTCGCAATTGCAGTCTAGCTTATTGAAAGGGTTTTCTATGAAAACCAAATACATAAAAGAGGATAACAGAACATTTCCATTTGTGACGCTTAGCAAGGGAAATAACAGGTTACTATTATACTTTGCAACTGACCCAGAAGAGCTTGTTCAAAGCAACATTATGAAGGGTGAGATTAATGACAGTAGCGTGATTTTTACCAATGGTGTCAGAATAGGAATGAGTACTGGTGACTTCTATAATCAATTTTTTAAAGTCTTTCCGTTAGCATTACAGCACAGATACAAAACCGTTGTATTTGACTACTGTGTTGATGACATCAAGCATATTTACGACTTCAAAAACGATAAGCTCACGTCTGTGAGATTTAGTCACCCCAATGCCGGCTGGAATCTTGAGTATTAGACCATCGTAAGCGATGCATCACCTCTTCTTTGCTGTTTTAGAACTCGTTATTGCAACTTCACGAGCTTAGCTAGTCCCTTAGTCTAAGTAGCCGCTTATTCCCAGATAGGGGTATCTAACGCAGCATGATTGGCCTCAAAACATGAAAATAGGAGCCTCTCAGCAAATACCTCAACGCTAAAGTGGTGGGCAGAAAAATATTAGCTAAGTGAATTAGTAACTTCGCGCTTGCGTTGCTAACTTCACCAGCCGAATCCGCGTTGAAACCAACGCCATTCCCGGCTGCTGCCTCCTCCGATGATTAATACCAACCTCAAGTTTTGCCGGCGCGAGCTAGCCCTCACGCAGGCCCAGATGGCCGACAAGCTCGGCATCAAACGCTCCCTGGTCGGCGCCTACGAAGAAGGCCGCGCCGAGCCCCGCCTCGCCACCCTCGTCAACATGGCCCGGCTGTTCGGCATCACGCTCGACCAGCTCGTTACCACCGACTTTAGCAAGCGCAAGAACGCCAAAGCCATTGGTGCCATGCGCGCCCAGGAGCCCGCTGCTGCAGGCACCGATACCGACGACGACACCGACCCACCCACGACGCCCGCCGGCGGCAAGCTCCGCATCCTGGCCCTGACCGTGGACAAGGACCAGAACGAAAACATTGAGCTGGTGCCACAAAAAGCTGCGGCCGGCTACCTCAACGGCTACGCTGACCCCGAGTACCTGGAGGTGCTGCCCAAGTTCCGGCTGCCCATGCTCTCGCAAACCGGCACCTACCGCGCCTTCGAAATTGCCGGTGATTCCATGCTGCCCATAGCAAGCGGCACGGTCATCGTGGGTCGCTACGTCGAGGACTGGGCCACCATCAAGGACGGTACGCCGTGCGTGGTGGTGAGCAGCAAGGAAGGCATCGTGTTCAAGCGCGTGTTCAACAAGCTGCGCTCGGGTGCCATGTTCGTGCTGCACTCCGACAACCCTCAGTTCTCGCCTTACGACATCAACGTCGACGACGTGGTGGAAATATGGGAAGCTAAAAGCTACATCAGCAGCACGTTCCCCATCGCTGAGCTGTCGCTGGAGCGCGTGGCCAGCCTCGTGCTCGACTTGCAGCAGCAAGTAGCCTTGCTGAAGAAAGCGTAGCAAGACTGCGGGTTTTGCGGCTCGCCGCGAACCAGAGGTTGGCCTAATTTGCCCGGCACTCTGTAACAGTTTCGAAGCATCCACCTGTCTGTATTGCCTCTAACAGCGAAGCCCTTCCGCAGCATCGGGAGGGCTTCGTCGTTTGGGGTCATTAACTAAGGGAGGCGCAACCGCGTATGCGAAGCACGACCACCTTTTTGCTTTCGCTCTATGCTCAAATACATTTCCGCCGCCGACCGCCACCACGCCGCCCCAGCCGCTTGGCTCAGCAGCTACTTCCTGTTTTCGTTTGCCGATTACTTTGACAGCGACAACATGCACTTTGGCCCGTTGCGGGTCTTCAATGACGACAACGTAGCGCCCCAGTCCGGCTTTCCGCAGCACCCGCACTCGGAAATGGAAATTGTGACGCTGGTGCTCGAAGGCGAAGTCACGCACCAAGACACGATGGGCAACAAAACGACCATCAAAGAAGGGGAAGTGCAACGCATGACAGCCGGCACCGGCATGGCCCACTCCGAATTCAACCGGCAGGACAAGCCTTTGCACCTGTATCAGCTTTGGTTTATGCCCGGTCAGAAAGGGTTGGCCCCCAGCTACGAACAAAAAGACCTGGGCTTTACCAGCGGCAACAAAAACGAATTGGTGCCGCTCGTGACCGGCCAGAAAGTGCTGGAAGACGTGGTGTACATGAATTCCAACAGCACGGTTTACTGGTCGAACCTCAACGAGGACAATGAAATCTCGTTCAGGACCTTTCCCATCCGGCTCACCTTCATTTACGTGAAAGAAGGCGTCATTTTCGTCAACGGCACAGAGCTTGGCCCCAACGACCAGGCCCGCATGACAAATGACGACGTGGTGCACATTCGCGCCGCCAAGGATTCGCAGTTTATCCTGATTGACTTGCCCGCATCGGAAGCCAACTACTAGGGCGGTTGCCAACCGCGGAAACAGCTAAGTAGCGCGAACTTTGTAGTTCGCGTCCCAGAACGAGCTAGTGGCGCGGGGACGCGAACTACAAAGTTCGCGCTACTTCCTAGCCGCTGCTGCCGCTACCAAAAAGACCCGCCTCTGAGCAGAGGCGGGTCTTTTTGGTAGCGGCAGTGTTTTTTAGAAGTTATAAGAAGCGCCCGCCGAGTAGCCCGTCGACTTGCCGATGTTGCGGCCGGCCACATAGGTGCTGACGCCAAACACCACGCCTATGCCGTTGGCCAGGGGCCGATAAATGCTGCCGCCAAGGCGAATGAAGTTGACGCGGGTGGCGGGAAAAAAGCCATTGAAGCCTTGCTGCGAAATGTCGGTGCCGCCGTTGGATTCTTGGAAGGAAGCGAAGCCTTCGAGGTAGGTTTTCGGGCCGGCGTAGCCCACCTTGGCCTCGCCCACTAGGGCGTGGGGCACTTGGCCCGTGCGCAGGCTGTAGCCCACCTGGCCGGTGGCAAACACGCCGGAACTGGTTTTGAGGTGGGCCACGCCCGCGGCTGAGTACTTGGTAGCGCGGTTGCCAATGGCGATGATGTAGCCGTAACCGGTGTTGGTTTGGTAGTCGCTAACCGGGGTACTGAAGCTGGCCACGCCCAGCAAATCGAGAACGCTGGTGCCAATTTCGCGGCTGTAAGTCTTGAACTTAAGCAGCGCCGTGAGGTCTTGCAGGCCCTGTCGCACGTTGGTGTAGCCTTGCGTGGAGAAGAGGTTGTTCAGGTCGTTGATAACCGTGCCCGGGGCTCGGCCCTTCGACTGAATGTAGGGCAGGCTGACCACGGCGTCAACCTTGTCGCTGAGGCCGTAGGTGCCGTAGAGGTTCAGCGAGTTTACGCGCACTTCCTGGAAGATGGGTACGCCGTCAATCTTATCGGGGGCGAGGAACACCGACTGGTAGCTTTCCGTGGTGCCCGACACCACCACCGAGCCGTGGCCTTTGCCCGCCATGAAGCCGCTTACCAGGCTCTGGGCTTGTGCCACGGACGTCACACCGGCCATAAACAAAGTGGTGAAAACCAAGGCGGAGAAGTTTCGCATAAAAAAGGGAATAGGGTAAAGCAAAGAGTCTGAAAACGCTGTGCGCCAGGTAACCAATGGGCTGCCTGAATTGTGGTTACGATGCAATTTACGGCGATGTTTAACGCTTCGGATTTACCTTAGCGGAATCCAAGGGGCTTTGAAATACGTTTGTTTTCAGTGATTTGAGACGAATACACGGATAAGCACGACAAAGCCAACTTTTTGCACGATGAAAAAAAATTACAAATTAATGATTGCCTTAGGGCTTAGCTTGTTTGCGGCGGGAGGGTGTGCCAAAAACACCGAAGTAGACCCGTCCATCACCAACATTGCGGTGTCGAACCCCGACTTTCAAACCCTGGAGGATGCAGCCGTGCGTGGAAACGTGGCCATCCTGCTGGGCAACTCAAATCCCGGCGACCCCGAGGGGAAGTTCACCGTGTTTGCGCCTACCAATTCGGCCTTTGCCCGGCTGGGGCTGAACTCGGCCCAGGACCTGACGGTGCTGCAGCAGCCGTTTCTGCGCAACACCCTGTTTTACCACGTATTCAACGGCACGCTGCCCGGCGTTGCCCTCACGCCCAACAGCGTGTCGCCCTCCGCACTGGGGCCGCAACGGCGCATCATTCGGCGGGCCGATAACAGCTTGTATGTAAACGGTTCCAAAATTCTGGGTACCGACGTGCGCGCCTCCAATGGCCTGATTCACCCCATCGATAAGGTGCTGCTGGCCACTGGCGCCGACGTGCTGAACTCGGCACTGGCCTTGCAAAAAGGCGACGTATTCGTGCAGCCCGAGTTAACTTATCTGGTAGAGGCGGTGCTGTACACCAACCTGGCCGGGGCCCTCGCGGGCTCGCCGGGAGGTGCGCCGCTCACTGTTTTTGCGCCTACCGACCAAGCGTTTAAAAATCTGGGCACGATGCTAGGAGTACCGCTCAACCAGCCCAGCGACATCCGCAAACTGCCCGAAGCCACGGTCAGGGCAGTGCTGCTCAACCACGTGGTGGGCGGCACGCAGGGCGGCAAGTTCACCAGCGAGCTTCCGGAAAATGCCGTGGTGGCGTCGGCCGGCGGTGCCCCAGTGGCTTTGGGGGCCTTTACCAACGGCGTACTCACGGTGAGGGGCAACGGCAACGGTACCAATACAGCCAACATGGTTATTCCCGACGTGCAGTGCACCAACGGCGTGGTGCACGTCATCGACCGAGTGCTATTGCCGTAAGTCACGCCGTTTTATTGAATTAAGCAGAAGCACAGGCCCCACCCGCATGGGCAGCAAGGCCACTTTTTAGGTATTGGTTATGGGAAAGATGGTGCTCCGCAGCATGGGGCTTGGGGTTTTGCTGATGTGGCTGCTGCCAGCGTTGGGGTGGGGGCAAGCCAGCCTTCCTCCGGCGCCGGAGCTGGCGGGCGTTTGGGCGGGTCCGCTGGCTATTCCGGGGGGTAGCTTGCCGCTGCAGCTCACCATTGTGCAGGCTAGCGCCAACAAACTCACGGCCACCCTGGACCTGCCCGCTAAGCGCCTCACCCGCACGCCGGTAGCGGTAACGCTTCGGGGCGACACCCTGGTTTTTTATGCAGCCACGGCCGACTCCCGGTATGTGTGCGTGCCAAGCGCCAACGGGCAGCAGCTGCGCGGCACCTGGGTGCAGCCGGGCTTGCGGGTCCCTCTCACCCTCAGCCGGGTGGTAGAGGGCGGAGCACCCCTGGTGGCGACTGGTGCGGCAGCGGCTGGAGCAGTTCCAGTCGCTACCACCTACCATACCGAGCAAGTGATGTTGAGCAGCCAGCCCGGCAACGTGCAGCTGGCCGGAACCCTCAGCATTCCCGATGGCCCCGGACCCTTTCCGGCCGCCGTGCTGCTCTCCGACTTTGGCGACCACGACCGGGATGCCCGGCAGGGGAATTACCGTTTTTTTGCTGCCATAGCCTCGGCGCTGGCCCGCCAGGGCATTGCCGTGCTGCGCCTCGACGATAGGGGCGTGGGCCAGTCCACGGGCAGCGGCGCTCTGGTCACGGCCCTCGACCATGTGCGCGACGCCCAGGCCGCCCTCAGCTACCTGCGCCTGCGCCCCACCATCGACCCCGCCCGCACGGGCCTCATCGGGCATGGCGAAGGCGGCAATATGGCGCTGCTGGCCGCGGTTCAACTCCTGCCTCCCAGCTTTGTGGTGACCCTGGCCGCCGCCGGTGTGGAGGGCCTGGAGGTGCTGGCCAGCCAGGCCGAGCCCATTGGCAGCGCCGCTGATACGGCTCAGGTCGGCGCTGCCCACCGCCAAGCCTGGGCCGACGTGCTCAGCAAAGCCGCCAAGCTCCGAAGCAGTGGCTCCAATGCCGCCCAGGTCGAAACCTACGTGTCGCAACAGCGCCTCAAAATGAAAGCCGAGGAGCGCAAGCAGGCCGAAGCCATGCGCAAATTTCGGCGCAGCATGTTCGAAATCGTGCGCCAAACGCCCAACAACGACCAAGCCCAGGCCATTGTGGTGAACATGCTCCGCCAGCGCTACCCCAACCAGGACCCCGCCGTCACCCGCCAGCGCGCCACCGACCTCACCACACCCCGGTACCGGTCGTTTCTGGCGTTTGACCCGCAGCCCGGTCTGTCTGGCGTGCAGTGCCCGGTGCTGCTGCTGCACGGCACCGACGACGCCGAGGTGAACGCCACCACCAACCTGACCAGCCTCGAAAAAGGCCTGAAAGCCAACAAGCGCGTAACAACGCGCCGACTAGTGGGCGTCAACCATTGGTTTCATACGCCCGCCACCGAGCTGATAGCCAACGCCGATGGCAAGGTCGACCCGATTATTTCGATGCTCATGCTGGATACCCTGCGGGACTGGGTGCAGCTACAGGTCGGAAAGTAGACCGCAACAGGAAATAGATAAATCAAAAAGACCGTCTTGCAGAGCTGCAAGACGGTCTTTTTGGGTTATTGATACCCGCCCGGCGAAACCGCCGTTCTTACCCAGCCTTACATGGTGTACTTGCGGCCCTTGTTCTGGGCTTTCAAGTAGGTCATCAGCGGTTGGAAGTAGTCGACCATGGCGCGAGCCGACAGGTCTTCGCCGGTTTTCTCCTTTAGCACCACGCGCCAGTCGCGGCTGGAGCCGGGGCGCATGATGTCGCGTAGGAAGTCGCCTACTTCTTGGCTGCCGTAGTAGTTGGTGGCGCGCGGGTCCTGCTTCAGAATATTCTTGGCAATGTGGTCGTGCAGCTGAAACAGAATGACGTAGCTCAGCGCGTAGTCATAATACTGCGCGGGGTCGTCGTTGATGTGGGTTTTGGTGGCGGGGTCGAGGTAGTTTTCGCCGCGGTTGGTGGGCGGCACTATGCCCTGGTACTGCTTACTGAGCGCCCACCACTTGGCATTGAGCTGGTCGGCGGGCAATTTGTCGGCATAGAAGCTGCTTTCCCACTCGCTCATCACGCCCGAGGCGAAGGGGATGAACACCACGTAGCTCAGGGCTTCTTTCAGTAGCTCCTGGGTCTGGTCAGTTTTGGTTTTGGGGTCAATCAGCCCGAGGCCGGCCAGGAAGGGTTTCTGCTTAGCCGCCAGGCCCATCATCGAGCCGATGGCCTCGTGGTAGGCCCGGTTGGCGCCTTGGCGCAACAGCGGCGGCACTTCGGGGTTTGAGTAGCTCTGGTAGTAGAAAATGTGGCCCAGCTCGTGGTGCGAGGTTTCGTACCATTCGGTGTTGGCCTCCACGCTCATCAGGCTGCGCAGGTCGTTGCCCAGGTCCATGTGCCAGGCTGAGGCGTGGTTGTTTTTCTTGTAGGCGGCATCTTTAGGCAGCGGGTAAAGGCTGCTTTTGGTATAGAACGACTCGGGCAGCGCCGGAAAGCCCAGGCTCTGGTAAAACCGCTCGCCCTGCTTCACCTGCCACTCAGCGCCCTTTTTGGCTAAGGTGGCGTCGAGGTTAAGACCTTTCACGTCCACCATCGAGCCCCAGTCCTGACCCCAGCGGTTGGGCAGCCAGTGGGCGGGCAGGTAGTCGGGCACCTGCTTCACCTTGTACTTTCTGGCCAGCTCGTAGCGGGCGTAGGTGTGCAGCTCGCGGTAGAGAGGCCGCAGCTCGGTGTTGATTTTGCGCACCAAAGCCATCATTTCGTCCCGGCTCAGGCCGTAATCGCTGGCCTGGTAGGTGAAATAGTCGGGGTAACCGAGGGCCTGCACGGTTTCGTTGCGCAGGTCTCGCAGGTTCAGCAGACCTTCCTTGAGGGTGGGGCCGATGGCCTTGCTGGTTTCCCACACAGCTTGGCGTTTCTGCGGGTTGGTCTCTTTGCGCAGCAGCTCATCAAGGTCGTTGGTGGTAACGGACTTGCCGGCGTACTTATAGTCGAAGCCGTAGAGTTTTTCCGTTTGCGCGGCTTCGGCGGCAATGCGGCGCTTTACCACCTCAGCCACCGTTTGGGGGTTGTTGGCGGCGTTGTAGAGGGCCGTTTCCAGCTGCTTGGTTTGCAGTTCGGTGAGGTCGGTCTTGTGCTCCAGCAGCTCGCGCAGCTTCTGGATGTTTTCGGTGCTGCCCGTGAAGGCGGCCATGCGCTGGTTGGCGCGGGTAGTGGCGCCGCTGTTGGCCGTATCGCCGGGCACAATGCGGGTATTGGAACGCCACTCCGCTTCGGCCGAGGCGGTGTACAGACGCACATACTCGGCGTTGTAACCGGCAAGGAACTGCTCGGCCTGGGCGCGGTAGTCGGGTGGGGCAGGGGTTGCCGGAGCAGCAGTGGTATCAGGTGTTGTGGCCACGGGGGCCTTCGCGGTAGGCGCGCAGGCAGCCAACGAAGCTGCCGCCAGAATGGATAATAAGGGCGTTTTCATAAGGCAAGATTACTGCATTTTGCCCTCATGATAACCGAGCATCATGCAGTGCCAAACCGAAGGGCAGCGTGTAGTTGAACCCTCGCGCGGGGAACCTCGCCCCCGGCCCCCCTCCAAAAGAGAGGTGAGCCATAGCACAGGAAATGGGTATGCCATTCAATAGAAAGCCCCACTGCTGGTAGTTACAGGGCTTTCGTATTTCCAATTGTTTCGTCAGGCTCCCCTCTCTTTTGGAGAGGGGCCGGGGGTGAGGTTCCCCGCGTGAGGGTTCGGCTGTGCTCAGCATGACGTTCTTTTGAATTTTGCTCCGCTTACGCCGCCTGGGCCTCACTTAAATGGCACTCCTTATACTTCTTGCCGCTGCCGCAGGGGCAAGGGTCGTTTCGGCCCAGCTTGCGGCGGCTGCGCAAGGTCTTCAGCCACTCGCGCGGGTCGGTGGCGAAGCGCAGGAAACGCTTCTTAGGGTTTTGGCGAAAGGCCCGGCCCAGCAGCTCATAAAGCTCGGGGTGGTTTTCCTGCAGCTTTTCGGGCTTCTCGAAGAAATATTCCGTCACCACTGCAAAGAACTCGGCTTCGTTCGTGGCGGCATAAGGGTTGATTTCCGACTTGCCCGCTTCAATAGCCGCGATTTCGCGCTTCATTACAGCGGCCCAGGGCTCAAGCAGCTCGGGCGGCAACGCAGCTTTGGGGATGCCGTCAATCACGCCGTCGGCTTCGTCCAGCATGTGCGCAAACTCGTGAATGCCCACGTTCTGGCGGTCCAGCCCATCCTTGAAGCCTTGCTCCAGCGAGGCCTTGGACAGGCGCATGTAGTGATGGTTTTGGAAGCCCTGCACCGAGCCGAGGAGAGTGCCTTGCAGCGGTTTGACCTCTTTATTAGGGTCGTCCTTCAGCTTCCAGGCATCGGGCATGATGAGGATTTCGCCCAGGTTGCGGTACTCCCAATTGGGAAAGCCGAACACCGGAATCAGGGCCGAGGAAGCAACGAGCAGGCGGGTGGCGTCGTCGACTTCGGTTTGCACGCCGGTGATGCGCGTGCTGGCCAGAAACACCTGCACCTGTTTCTCAAAGCGCACCTTGTCTTTCTTCGTGAGCGAGAGGTAGAAGGCTACTCGCTCGGAAAGGATTTGCCGCCAGGCGGCTGGGAATTCTTCAGCAATGGCGGCCGTACGTTGGCGGGAATCGGCAGTGGCGTAGCGATAGAAAACGTAGATGATAGCGACCAGCGCGGCCAGGCTCAGGATATAGGGCATAGCCCCATTAAACGGCCGCTAAAGCAGTAAGTTGGTTTAAGGGCGCGCTGCCTTGCTCGTTTTAACAGCATCGGGGTTGCCGCTCAAGCGGTAGCCGAGGTTTGCACGCACTACGTAGTTGGTGCTAAAAAACTGCTTTTCAATTGCTTTAGGGCCGCTCCCATATTTGTCATACATCGTTCCGCTGAGCACATACGTTAGGCGTCGACTGCGCCAACCTAGCTCCAATCCGGGGAGTAGGGTTTGGGAGCCAAAGCCTAACTCTTTTTCGGGAGCGTAACCCGTGTCGACAGATGCATTCATGACCTTATTGAGTTCGTAGTTCATGCCTAGCACCAACTGATTCTCGTGCGGCATTGGAAAGAATCTACGAATGCCCAACCGGGCCGTGCCCAGTAGGGCGCGGTAATCACCGATACGGACCGTGTATGCAGCTAGAATAGGAAGGGTGGTTTTGAAGTAACTAAAACTAACCTCACCATAGATGGCCACGGTGCGACTGGGCTGAAACAATTCGCCATAAAGCCCGGCAAATGGATGCGGTTGACAATCGACGCAAGGGCCTTTCAGCATAAGCGAAGCGCTTTCGATACGGTTATAACGAACTCCTGCTAATAAGCCGCCCTGAAAAGAAACATTGCGCCGCAGTTTGGCCTCGGGCAGTAAACTACGCGTAGGTTGGCGGTCCGCACTACAAGATTTATTGAATGCCTGGACCACGCCAACAATTCCTTCGGCAGTAAAAGGAGCCGCCTGAGCTGCTGTTATGGCATCGGGGCAGTCATTGAAGTACAGGGACAATTGGTTGCGGTAGTTATTGCCATCGGTGACAACCCAAGTTCTATTGGGTGTAAAACGCAAATACTTCCTTTCGCTCAAATCGAGCACAGGTTGGTTAGCACCTCGCAACAAATAGTGGGTAACCCCATTTCTCACAACCCGCCGCAACGGAACTGGACCATCGAGCAGAACGTCGGCTAGCACCGTGTCGATGATTACATCAAAATAATTTCCGCGGGGCAAGTCATAAATCTCCGTCTTGGCTGCGTTGTCAATGGGCAGCGCCTCATAGCTGAAATACCTGCCATTGGTGAAGCTGACGGCCCGCAACTGACGGGGCCGAAACAGTTGGCTGGCGCTTGCTGCCGACGGGCGATAGCGAATAAACGTAGGTGGCTCCACCCAAAAGCCATTTTCAATTTCGCCCCGTAAGGTGTCGCCGTTGGCGCGCACGAGCAGGCCCGGCTCGTAGGTTTGGGCCAGCGCTTGAAAGGCGCACAATAAAAAAGCTGGTAGAAAAAGTAAGCGTAGAGACATAGATAGAAGCATTTGATAAGCTAAAGTAATGGAATGACCTACGGTAACAGCAAATGCTCCTGCAGCTTCTGCCGAAGCAACGCCACCAACTGACTGTCTCCAAACTTGTACTTATCCGGAATGCGCAATACGACAACCCGCGTGCTGCCCAAAGCATCCGCAAATTTCTCCCGCAGCCGGTCGGCGTGTCGGCGCTCCATCACAAAAATGATGTCGGCCCAACCCAAATGACCTGCTGTGACGCGTACTCGCGCGCCCGGCTCGGTGCCGGCCGAGCGCGCTTCGTAGTGCGGATGGTCGTCAAAAAGCCGCTCGGCCGTAAGGCTGCGCCACTTGTTTTGGCTGCAGACGAATAGCAGCTTTCGGAGGGCGGGGCTGGCTGACAGAACTAGCGAATAATGGCCATTTTCACCTTCTTGCCCTTCACCTTGGCACCCTGCATTTTTTCGAGCACCTGCTCGGCCACGGCCTCGGGCACGGCCACAAAGCTGTGGTGGTCGAACACCTCGATGCGGCCCACGGCGTCGCGCTCCAATTCGCCCACGCTCACAAAGGCCCCAACCAAGTCGCCGGCGCTGATTTTCTCACGCTTGCCCGCCGACACGTGCAGCGTGATGGTGCTGGGCCGTGGCGCTTTAGGCGCGGCCGCGGGCAGGGAAGGTGGCCGCAGCCCCGCCCATTTCACGCTCTTGGCTGAGGGCCAGTTCTGCAGCTTCTGCTGCTCGTGGGGCGTCACAATGAGGTGAGCAGTGCCAACGGCGCCGGCCCGAGCTGTGCGGCCGGCGCGGTGCTGGAAGGTTTCGGCTTCGTGGGGCGGGTCGAACTGCACCACCGTGTCGAGCTCGTTCACGTCGAGGCCCCGGGCGGCCACATCGGTGGCCACCAGCACGGTGGCCGAACCGTTGCGCAGCTTCATCATGGACTTGTCGCGCTCGGGCTGCAGCATTTTACCGTGCAGCGCCTCGGCCGCCAAGCCGCGGCCTTTCAGGAAGCGGGTGAGTTCCTCCACCCGGTCGCGGGTATTGGCGAACACCAGGGAGCGCCCAGCGTCGGGCTGCGTGATGATGTGAAACAGGGCAGCAGGTTTCTGGTCGGCGGCGTTCACTACGTGGCCGCGCAGCACCAGGCTCTCGGGCAGAGTGGTGGCGTTGGAGCCGCCCACGTTCATCACGCGGGGGCGGGTGAGGTACTCGCGCACCAGCGCCAGCACCTTATCAGGCATGGTAGCCGAGAACAGTAGCGTTTGCCGGCGCACCGGCAGGCGGCTGATGATGGTGGCCATTTCTTCCTGGAAGCCCAGCTCGAGAAGCTTATCGGCTTCGTCCAGCACCAGCACTTTCAGCTTGTTGGGGATGATTGTGCGGCGCTCAAGGTGGTCGAGCATGCGGCCCGGAGTGGCCACCACCACGTGCGGAGTCTGCTGCAGGCCTTTCACTTCTTCGCGCATGGCGTGGCCGCCGTAGTAGCCGGCCACGCGCAGGTTGTGCATGTGCTTGCCCAGGCTCTTGAGGGCGTCGCGTACCTGCAGCACCAACTCGCGGGCGGGCACCAGCACCACGGCCTGCACGGTGGCGGAGGTGGGGTCAATCTGCTGCAGCACGGCCAAGCCGTAGGCCGCGGTTTTGCCCGAGCCGGTGGGGGCCTGGCCAGCCACGTCCTGCCCTTCGAGGGCGGGGGCCAGTACCAGCTGCTGCACGGCAGTCGGCTGCGTAAAGTTTAGTTCGGCCACACCCGCCAGCAGGGCAGGGGAGAGGGCGAAATCAGTGAATTGGAGGTCGGCTTTGGCGGCGTTGGGGGCCTGGGCGGCACCAGCGGCGGAGGAATCAGGAGTTTGCACGACGCAAAGGTAACGGATGCGGCAAGGGAATGCTTTGGTAAGGCTGCAAACCTGCTTTGGCCTTTAAAACCCCGCTTCCTCTTCCGTGATATTCACCAGCCGGTAGCGCACTGCAGTTTTCTTGGGCCGAATGTCCAGGCCAATGCGGTGGGCATAGGCTTTGGTGAAGGCGGCGCCAAAGTAGAATATCATGGCGCAGTAGAACACGAACAACAGCACCAGCACCAGGCTGGACGCCGGCCCGTACACCGGGCCCAGGTCGCGGGCCACCAGCAGCTTGCCCAGAATTACTTGCCCGATGCTAATGAGAAAGGCCGTGAGCGCTGCCCCGCGCGTAACCGCCCGCCAGGGCACCTTGGCCAGGCTTAGGGTGCGGAACGTTACGCCGAACCAGGCAGCCAGGATAAACCAGGCAATCACGGCATTGAGGGAGCGAACAACAAAGTAGCTGAAGGTGGGGTCGAAGTCGTTGATGCTCTCAGAAAACAGGCCTAAGGCCGAGTCGGAGGCAAAAGCTAGCAGCGTCAGGACGGCCGTTACCAGCAACAGGCCCAGCGAGCGCAGCCGTTCGCGCAGGGCCTGTGAAAACTGCCCCGAACCGCGCTTGGGCCGAATTTGCCACAGCTGGTTCAGGGAATGCTGAATAATGGTAAACAGGGTAGTGGCCACGAACATCAGAAAGGCAAAGCCCACCCACGTCACCAGCCGGCTGCGGCTGGGGTCGGCTACATTCATCACAATCTGGGCCACTAGCCCGGCCGCGGGCGCCCCTACAAGGCTGCTGAGCTTATCGAGCAGCATCAGCCGAACCATGGAGGTGGAATAGAGCGAGCCCAGGAGCTGAATGAGGATGATGAGAATGGGCGGCAGCGCAAACGACGTGAAAAACGCCGTGGCCGCGCCCAGCCGCAGCGGGTCGTTGGCGCCGAGCTCGCGGGCGGCGCGGTGCAGCAGAATGGGCAGCTCCCGCCACCAGGGCCCGGGCAACTCGGCGTGCGGGGTTACTTTTGTCATCAGCAAAAAGCCGGGGTGGCTATCCAAAGCATGGTGCTTTACGCAGCTCACACCCGGCGAAGTTACGGGGCTTGGCTCCGGCCTCCCTCATGCCTACGCCGTTTCCGCCTCCGCTTCCCGAAATTACCCCAGCTCCGCCGGCCAGCTGGCTGCGCCGCCGCGTGCTGACGCCGCTGCTCGGGCTGTTGCGCCAGGGCTTGTCGCCTTCGCAATTGGCTTTAACTGTGGCATTGGGTGTGGCAATTGGCGCTATCCCGCTGATGGGCGCCATCACGACGGTGGCCACGCTGGTGGCCCTGCGCCTGCGCCTCAACGTAGCCGCCCTGCAACTTATCAGCCATTTAATGACGCCTTTGCAGCTGGTGCTCATCATTCCGTTGCTCCGGCAAGGTGCGCGCCTCATGGGCAACACGCAGGAAAACGAATTGACTTTGGCCAACGTGCGCCACTTGTTTGCCACTGACTGGCGGGCTGCCTTGCAGCTCTTGTGGCGCGCCGAAGTAGGCGCCATGGCCATTTGGCTGCTCGCGGCCATTCCGGTGGTCGCGGTGCTGTACGTGGTGCTCAAGCCGCTGTTTAAGCGGTTTATAAAAGAGCGGCAGGTAGTAGAAGCTTAAGGGTGGTTCCCGCAGCCGCGGTTGCCAGCCGTTGCTTGGCGAAGCTTTTGTGTGTTGGCGTAGCCGCCATTGCCCCACCTAAGGGCACGTCAGACAAAACCTAACAATGCCATAACTTTTTATGGCAACATTTTGAGCCTCAGCCGTAAAATAGGTGAGCCTCGCCAGCGTACGGGGCAGTGCGTGGTCCGGATTGGGACCGTTTAGCTTTTCGTCATGCTCGCTCCGGATTCCCTGCCTTCGCCTGCGGCTGTGCCGCCACCCGAGCCCTCCCGCTCCTGGGTGTACCGGCGCGTACTGGCGCCCTTCCTGGCTTTGCTGAAGGCAGGCCTGTCGCCCGAGAAGCTGGCCCTGACCGTGAGCCTGGGCGTGGCATTCGGCTTGGTGCCCACCTTTGGCATTACCAGCGTGGTGAGCGCCGCCACGGCGCTGCGACTGCAGCTCAATATACCGGCCATGCAACTGGTGGCGCACCTCATGAGTGCTTTCCAACTGCTGTTGCTGGTCCCGCTGCTGCGGGCTGGGGCCTTCATTCTGGGCCACGGCCACGACGTGGCCAACCTCACGTTGACGGGCCTCCGGCGGCTCATTACTCACGACGGTTGGGGAGCAGTCGGCCATTTGCTTTGGCGAGCCCAACTCGGCGCTCTGTTGATATGGGCCGTGGCCGCGGTGCCCCTGGTGGCCGCGCTGTACTACCTCTTCCGGGCAGTGTTCCGGCAGGTGGTAGCTCGGCAGGCGGCCAAGAAGCTGGCGGGAGGCTAACTCCTCATGCGAAGAAGAATCAACAGAAAGCGACCGAGGGTAGCTGATGCCACAGGTGGCTAAAAAGCCAGAAGCGCCTCGGCCTGCTCGCGCAACAGCTGGCGCGAAAGGTCATGGTTCAGGCCATCGTCGGGGTTCAGGTCTTTGCCGATGAACGGCAGCCGAACGCGCTGGGGCAGTACGGCTGAGCCCAGGTACATGAGGATGTCGGTGAGGTGGGTCATGGCCAGCAAGCCGCCCTGGCCGCCATTGCTCAGGCCAATCAGCGCCGCCTTTTTTCCGCGGATGCCCCCGGGGTAGGGCAGGCCGTCGATAAAAGCCTTTAGCACACCAGGAAATGAGGCGTTGTACTCGGGCGTGATGATGACCACCTTGTTGCTGGCATTCAGCATGTCGGCCAGCCGATTGAACTGAGGATTGGTGCCCACGTTGTTGTACAGGGCCGAAGTGATGAAGTCAGCAGGAAGCTCGGCAAGGTCCAGAATTTGACTTTCGGTGCCAAGCTCGCTTAGTAGCGCGCTGTAGTAGGTGGCAATGCGGCGGGCGCGGGAGTTGGGCCGGTTCGTGCCGACGAGGAGGGTTATCAAAACGAGGGGGGCAGAAATTACGATGCAAGGAGACAACAGAAAATAGAAGGCTAGGTTTTCGCTGCCCAACGCAGAGGGCGCTGCCAGCCCGAAAAGTTCGTTAAGCCGCCGCCGGCACCCGAGGCTCGGGGCGAGCCGCCAGCCACGCCACTGCCCCCAGGCAGAGCGCAAACCAGGCCCACGGCAATCGCAAATCCAGCACCGACAGCCCACCAAAAACGAGCGCCGTGCCAAAGCTGGCCAGGGCCTGAAAAGCCTGATTAAGCCCGAATATCTCGCCCCGGTCCGCGTCGGTGGTGCGGCGGGCCAGCCGGCCCTCCAGCAGTCCCTGAATCAGGGAAAGCGTGAAGCAGTCGAGCGTAACGAGTATGTAGAATGTGGTTTTCGACGTGCCCACCAGGCCGTAGCCAAGCAGCACTGGCGTGCCCAGCACGGCCAGCCACACAATGGCCTTGCGCTGGTTGAGGCGGTCGGCAAAGTAGGTGTAGAACACGTAATTCAGCACGATGCTGAGCGCCCCAAAGTACATGAACAGGTAGGAAATGCCGCGGGCGTCGAGCTGCAATTCGCCCATGCTCACAAACGGCACAAAATAGAAATAATACCCCAGGCTAAGGGTAAGGGCCACTTGCGTGAGCACAATGCGCCGGATGCCGGGGTTGGGGGCGTTCTTGGCTTGCAGGCGCTTCCACAGCGTGAGGGGGTTGATGGCCAAGCCGAGCTCGGTGCGGAGCTCGGCGCCGCGCACGCCATTGCGCTGCTGGTGGGTTTCGGGCAGCCACAGACTCAGCAGCACATTCAGCGCTCCCAGGGCCACCGCCAGCCCCACCACGTAGCTGGCTTGCTGGCCCGATGGCACCTGCAGCACCGTGAGCAGCAGGCCGGCTGCCATGGGCCCCAGCACAAAGCCCAGCGAAATAATGGCGCCCTCAATGCCCAGGTTGCGAAACAATCGTTCGGGCGGCGACATGTCCGTGATGGCCGAGCGGGCAGTGGCATACATGCCATTGGTGAGGCCGTCGGACACGCGGTTGACGAAGTACAGCCCTGCTCGCACCGGCAATAGCAGGACGTTGGCCGCCAGCGTACCTATTGCCGATAGAATAAAAATGGGTCGCCGCCCGTACCCGTCGCTCAGCCGGCCCAGCAAGGGGGCCGAAAACAGCTGCACGCCCAGAAAGATGCCCGTGCCCACCGAGAGCCACAACTGCGGCTCGGGCAGGCCCCGCACGAACTCCGGCATCACGGGGCCTACTGCAGCTCCCACCACCACATCGAGCAGAATGATGGCGTAAAGCAGCGGCAGGGTGCGGGCGGGTAGGGGAGGCATGGGGCAAAATAAGGTCTTAATCGACTGCGCCGCCTGGAAATTGCCGCAGGCGCAACTGTGCAGGGCAACCAGTTTCGTGCTCGCCTCGTCTAACGAAGCTTTTGCTGTAAGCCCGCAAACCAACTTACGCTCGCTATTTATCCTATCTATTTCGAGTGCTGACGGCCCATGTCCTGCGCCATATTTCTGGCGGATTACGGAGCAGCATTCACCTATTTGCTATGAGTCAAGCCTTGACCCTGCCCCGTGCGTCACCCACGCGGGCGCGCATTGCCATTGCGCTGTTCTTCTTTGTTTCGGGCTTTGGGTTTGCCACCTGGGCGTCGCGCATTCCCACTATTCAGCACCAGCTGCAGCTCAACGAAGCCCAGCTTGGGGCCGTGCTGCTGGCCCTGCCGGCGGGCCTGATGCTCACGCTGCCCGTTACTGGCAAGCTGCTCCAGTACTACACCAGCCGCCAGGTAATGATGGTGGGCGCCCTGCTCTACAACCTGGCCCTGGCCCTGTTGGGGTTTGTGGAGCACACCTGGCAGCTGGCGGTGCTGCTGTTCTGCTTTGGCTCGTCGCGCAACCTGCTCAACCTGTCGGTTAATGCGCAATCGGTGGGCGTGCAGGCGCTCTACGACCGTTCCATTATTGCCACGTTTCACGGCATCTGGAGTGTGGCGGGCTTTGCGGCAGCCGGCATCGCGGCGCTGCTGATTCGCAACGACGTATCTACCACCTTTCATTTCGTGGCGGTGTCGGCGGTGCTTACGGGGGTTGCGCTGGCGTTTTTCCCGGGCACTCTTTCATTGCCACCCTCGCCCACCACCAAAACCCTGTTTCCCTGGCCCGACAAAACCGTGTTGAAATACGGTCTTATCACCTTCGCCTCTATGGCCTGCGAAGGCACTTTCTACGACTGGAGCGGCGTGTATTTTGCCCAGGCTGTGCACGCGCCGAAAGCCATTGCGCCCTTTGGCTTCACCCTCTACATGGTGGCCATGACCACCGGGCGCTTCCTCGGCGACAAGTTGGTGGAGCGTTTCGGCACCAAGCCCTTGCTGCAGGCCAGCGGCATACTCATGAGCACCGGCTTGCTAATGGCCGCAGCTTTCCCAACTCCGCTAATGGCGGGCATAGGCTTTGTGCTGGGGGGCCTGGGGGTATCCTGCGTGGTGCCTCTGGTATTTGGCTTGGTGGGCAAAGCCAACCCACTGAGTGCGGGCACTGCCATTGCTTCCGTTTCAACGGTCAGCTATTTCGGCTTTCTGGTAGTGCCGCCGCTGGTGGGATTTGTAGCAAAAGCAGCGAGTCTGCGCTGGTCGTTTGCGCTCGTGGCTTTGTTAGGCGGCATAATCATCTGGCTGGTGCCCAAACTACGGGAAGAGGTTTGACGCAAGCGCATCACCACAAGCCGCTCAGCGAACTTTCCAACCGGTTTGTATACTTCAGACACTCTTGGTTACTCATCAACATAGCCTCATAATGGCGCAAGTGGCTCCAGACAGGCTGGCCCGAAACAAAGCGACCCGCCAGAGGCGGGTCGCTTTGTTATTAAAGCACTGAGGATGAGGTGGCTTTACAGATTCTCGATGGCAGTAGAATTCAACTGGCCGGTGAGGATGCTTTTCACTTCGCGCTCGCGCTCTACGATTTTGCCGAAAACAGCTTTGAGTTGAGGCGTCTTCAGGTTGGCCATAGCAGCCGAGCTGTCAATCTTATTGTCGATGATGCTTTGCAGCGAGGCAATAAAAAGGTCGTGCGTTTCCTGGGCCGTCAGAATGTGGCCCATGGGCATGGTTTCCTGAGCAATAATCCAACCGAGGCGCGAGGCGGCCATGCGTTGGTTGGGAGTGCCGTGGTGGCCTTCGCTGATAAAGCTGCAGTCGCCGATGTTGAAAAACAGCTTGAAGAATTCTGCCGAGCTCTTCCAATTGTAAGTAGCGCCGCGCTTGTGCGTGAGGTAGTAGCTGCTTAGTAGGTCGGCTTCAAGCTCCGTCATGCGGGTTTGCTCGGCCGTGTTTACCCGGGGGCCATACCAAGCCTCGTAGTTGTTGAATTGTATCTGGTGAGCCCACTCATGGCCCAAAATGCCCGCAAAGGTCACTTGCTTATTAACGCCGGCTTCGTTCATTACCTGCACGAGGCCATCGCCAATCACAATCAGGTCGCCCACCACTTTTCCGGTGCGTGTCGTCAAGCCAGTGGTGGCAAAGCCGTCGAGCGCCAATAGGGGCGAGGTCTTGAACACAGTGCTGGGCAGCACGTAATTGGCAATAATGAAATCGGCATTCGCGTAAGCAGCTTGCTCCGATGCAGTGGAGAAATTACGATACACGGCTGCTATCGCCTCCCGATTTTGCAGGCTGTTCACGTGCTGGCCGTGCAGGGTTACCTCGTTGGGCATGTTCCAAAACGACTCAAGGCTGCGCTTCGTTTTTGCCGCAAAGTCGGTCAGGCTGCCGTCAGCTCCGAAGTAAGGGGTAGCGGGGTCTACGTAGGTGTAGAGCTGGCTCAGCTGCGACAGCAGGCTGTAATTCTGCCGCTCTGCCAGAGTAGCTCTGTTCAGCTCGGTTACGTACGGCGCCAGGGCCGTATTGAATGCCGTGGGAGCACACGGACTGGGGGCTACGCCGGTAGTGGCTGCATCCGCGAAAATTGCCTGGGTGAAGGCTTCGTAGGTGCATTTAATGCGGCCGTCTGCCAGGACTCCGGTCTCCAGCTGCAGGTCGCCTTCGCCTACCGTGAAATTGGCAGCAGTTGCGCCTGCCTGGGGAGTAGTCGGGCTAGCTGCATCGTCCTTGTTACAAGAAACAGCAATGAGACCCAGGCCACTGCACAGCAAGCCAATAGTAAGAGATTGTAACTTCATAAAGTGGAAATATGATGGAAGATGCCTTCTAAGGATTTCCAGCAGCTAAATGGTTCTGAACCGGGCCAAAATTCAGCTTCTATCTATAAGATAAAGTAAAGAGTATTAATTAATAAGTTTCTGAATTATAGTTAAATAAGTATGGGATTAAGACCTTTTAATTTTTTTAATCAAAGCTATTTACCAGTACTTAGATACCTTAAAAGGTGAGTCCAATACCCGCAAGTATGGGTTTTAATGTTCTATCAAAACTTATAAAATTCATATTTTAGTTTTGCTCTTTCACGCATGACCAATGCCATTTGAGTGTATGCTATGCCTATTTTAATCATAACTATTATGGCAGCAGCCTGCCCAAAGTGGCACTAGCTTCGAACGTATCTGTCTCGATTGAAATCGCAAAACCGCGGTTCGTGTACTCCTAGATTGGCTCCTGATAGGAGTTAGTAAAAGCATCCTTCAGGTTGACTTTGGGGAGGTCATTTTAGTATCCTCACCAATCATCTGTACAGCAGCACTTCCTATCAGTGTTACCACAAAAATTGCCTGCGCTTTGGTCACGACAAGCCATGACCCACGTGGACACAAAAAAAGCGCTACGGTAATCCGCAGCGCTTTTTCAAATGAAATAACCAGCTTAAGCCAAGTTGTTCGACGTCGCTTTGGCCGCGATGTATTCGCGGTTCAGAATAGCAATGTTTTCGAGTGAAATGCCTACTGGGCACTCCGCAGCGCAAGAGCCGATGTTGGAGCAAGCGCCAAAACCTTCTTTGTCCATCTGAGCCACCATGTTTTCTACACGGGTTTTGCGCTCGGCGTGGCCTTGCGGCAACAACGCCAGCTGCGAAACCTTGGCAGAAACGAACAGCATGGCCGAGGCATTTTTGCAAGCCGCAACGCAGGCACCACAGGCAATGCAAGTAGCAGCTTCAAAGGCCCGGTCGGCAATCTCCTTGGGAACGGGAATTTCGTTGCCATCTGGCACACCACCAGTGTTCACGCTGATATAGCCGCCTGCTTGAATGATGCGGTCGAACGCCGAGCGGTCCACGCTCAAGTCCTTGTTTACGGGGAATGCGTTGGCGCGCCAAGGTTCGATGGTGATGGTGTCACCATCCGAGAACTTGCGCATGTGCAGCTGGCAGGTAGTGGTGCCCTTCTCCGGACCGTGGCTACGGCCGTTGATGAACAGGTCGCACGAGCCACAAATGCCTTCGCGGCAGTCGTGGTCGAACGCCACGGGGTCCTTGCCGGCGTGCAGCAGGTCTTCGTTCAGCACGTCGAGCATTTCCAGGAAGGACATTTCGGGCGAAATGTCCTTCACGTTGTATTTCACCATCTGGCCTTCGGTGTTGCGGTTGGGTTGTCGCCACACGTTCAGGGTCAGGTTCATCGGTTTGGCATTGGGGTTGGAGCCGGCCATAGTTTTATTTCTCGTTTGTCATCCTGAGCCCAGCGAAGGACATTATCACGCCGGCGCTCTTTGGGTTAGTAACTTAATTAAGCGCCAGCGTGAGAAGATGCTTCCTTCGTCAGCATGACAGGGGTTCTTACTTGTAGCTGCGCTGAGTCAGCTTCACGTTTTCGAAGGTTAGTTCTTCCTTGTTGAGTTTCTCGGGCTGGTTTTCGCCCTGATATTCCCAGGCTGCCACGTAGGCGTAGTTCTCGTCGTCGCGGAGGGCCTCGCCCTCCGGCGTCTGGTATTCCTCGCGGAAGTGACCACCGCAGCTTTCGTTGCGGTTCAGCGCATCGTCTACCATCAGCTCACCGAGCTCCAAGAAGTCGGCTACGCGGCCGGCGCTTTCAAGTGACTGGTTCATCTCTTCGCCAGTGCCCGTGATTTTAACGTCCGTCCAGAAATCCTTCTTCAGCTTCTGAATCTCAGCCTTAGCAAAAGTCAGGCCTTCGGCACTGCGGGCCATGCCGCAGTACTCCCACATGATGTGGCCCAGGGCCTTGTGGAACTCAGTTGGGGTACGTGTGCCATTAATGCTGAGCAGCCGCTCGGTGCGGGCCTGCACAAACGCCTTAGCTTCGGCAAAAGCGGGGTGGTTGGCGTCAACCGGCTTGGGAGCCGTGTTGGCCAAGTAGTCGCCAATGGTATAGGGAATGACGAAATAACCGTCGGCCAGGCCCTGCATCAGCGCCGAAGCACCGAGGCGGTTGGCGCCGTGGTCCGAGAAGTTACACTCGCCCGTGGCGTAGAGGCCCGGAATGGTGGTTTGCAGATTGTAGTCAACCCAGAGGCCGCCCATGGTATAGTGCACCGCAGGATAAATCCGCATGGGCAACTCGTAGGGGTTCTCGTCGGTAATTTTCTCGTACATGGCAAACAGGTTGCCGTACTTCTGGCTAACTGCCGCAGCGCCGGTGCGCTGAATAACATCGGCAAAGTCGAGGTACACGGCCAGGCCGCTGCTGCCTACGCCACGGCCTTCGTCGCACATCTGCTTGGCGTTGCGGGAAGCCACGTCGCGTGGCACCAGGTTGCCGAAAGCAGGGTATTTGCGCTCCAGGAAGTAGTCGCGGTCTTCTTCTTTGATGTCAGTAGCCTTGATTTCGCCTTTGCGCAGACGCTCGGCAATTTCTACCGTGGCCGGCACCCACACGCGGCCGTCGTTACGCAACGACTCCGACATGAGGGTGAGTTTCGACTGGTAGTCGCCGCTCACCGGAATGCAGGTAGGGTGAATCTGCGTGAAGCAGGGGTTAGCGAACAAAGCACCTTTTTTGTGGGCGCGCCAAGGAGCGGTCACGTTGCAGTACTTGGCATTGGTGCTCAGATAGAACACGTTGCCGTAGCCGCCGGTGGCCAACACCACAGCGTGAGCCGCGTGGGTTTCAATCTCCCCAGTAATCAAGTGGCGCGTAACGATGCCGCGGGCCTGACCATCGACCACTACGAGGTCGAGCATTTCCGAGCGGGTGAACAGCTTCACTTTGCCATAAGCAACCTGTCGGCTCAAGGCCGAGTAGGCACCCAGCAGCAGCTGCTGTCCGGTTTGGCCGCGGGCGTAGAACGTGCGGCTTACCTGGGCACCACCAAACGAGCGGTTAGCTAGCAAGCCACCATATTCGCGGGCAAAAGGCACGCCTTGGGCCACGCACTGGTCGATGATGTTCACCGATACCTGCGCCAGGCGGTACACGTTGGCTTCGCGGGCACGGTAGTCACCGCCCTTCACGGTATCGTAGAACAGGCGGAACACGGAGTCGCCGTCGTTCTGGTAATTTTTGGCAGCGTTGATGCCACCCTGCGCAGCAATGGAGTGCGCACGGCGCGGCGAGTCGTGATAGGTAAAGGCCTTCACGTTGTAGCCCAGCTCAGCCAGCGAGGCGGCGGCCGAAGCCCCGGCCAGGCCAGTGCCGACCACAATCACGTCGTATTTCCGCTTGTTAGCGGGGTTGACAAGCTTGACGTTGAACTTGTGCTTCTCCCATTTTTCGGCAAGGGGGCCTTCGGGAATCTTGGAATCCAGCAGCATAGAGTAACGGTGTGAAGGTGTGATTATTGACCTATAGAACAGCCAAGCGGCGCAGGTGTTCCGCGCTTGGTAAATATTCTAGAGGCCTAATCCAAAACAATTAGAAGGCGGAGGCTACGCTTTGAAGGAATGCCGGCGCATTGGAAACCACGTCGCCCCGCTCGTTGGTAAACAGGAAGAAGTACAACGGCATGGAAGCAAAGCCGGCCGCTACTACCACCGAGAATACGTAGCCAGCATACTTAATTAGCGGCATGTATTTGCGGTGATTCAGGCCCAAGGTCTGGAAACCCGAGCGGAAGCCGTGCCACAAGTGGTAGCCCAAGCTGATTTGAGCGGCCACGTACAGGGCCACGTACCACCAAAGCTGGAACGACGAAACGACGGCCAGATACAGGTTGTCGTAGTCGCTGGTGAGGGGGTCGGCACCGCCCATTTTGGGCAGGTCGCCAGCAAAGCGAGCACGCCAGAAGAAGTTGTAGAGGTGTACTATGAGGAAAATCAGAATGATGGTGCCCAGCAAGCTCATGTTGCGCGAGGTCCACTCGCTGTTCTGCTCGGCCTTCCACTGCGCGTAGCCATGGCCACGAGCAGCTTTGTTGCGGCGGTACAAGGCCCACGCTTCGTAGATGTGAAAGCCAAAGCCCAGCACCAGTCCCCACTCAATGGTGCGGATAATGGGGTTGGTGCCCATGAAGTGAGAGTAGGCATTGAAAGCCGCGCCCCCGTCGTGCTTGAACAGCTGCAGGTTGCCAACTAAGTGTACTACCAGAAACGTGCACAGAAACAGGCCCGTAACCGACATGATTAGCTTCCGGCCGATGCTGCTGGTTAAAGTTTTTGTTATCCAACTCATAAATTAGCCAAACTGGCGAAGTGAAGAGGGTTGTTTAATACTGCCCAAAGGTAGGCTCCACCCGCTAACCGAACAACGTACAGGCCCGTTTCTTGCCCTTTGGGCCCCCTCCCTAAAAAAAACCATCGGTAGCGCGGTGAATCTATCTCGTCAGGGCATCGTTTCTACGCATGGGCGCGTTATGTATACGTAACCTGATAACCCCGTAGGCCTGGCGAATGTTAGGCCAGTACCGGTTGCGGGTTGTTTCCGTCCAGGCATTGCTTGTTTCTTCTTTGTCTCTTCTCAGCAAGTTGATATGATACAGTTTACTCTACAGTGGGTTGGGTTTTGGGAGCGGGTGGCGCTGCTGCTGTTGGTGCTGGCCGTTGGCTTGGGCCTGCAGCCAGAAGCTGCCCGGGCCTCGCACATCCGCGCCGGCGACATCCAGGCCAGGCCCGATACCACGGCCAACCCCATCCCGCGCCGGATTTTCTTCAGGATGACCCTGTATACCGACAACGCGTCGCCGGTGAAGCAGCCCGCCGCCACCATCTTTTTCGGCGACGGCACTTCCAGCTGCCTCGATGGCGTGCCCCGCCTGGGTGGCGAGCGGCCTGTACCCGGCAGCCCCGACACCAGCCTCAATATCTACTTATTCGAGCACACGTTTCCTTCTACTGGCAGCTTTGTAGTGAGCTTCATTGGGGAGAACCGCAACCGGGGCGTGTTGAACATGGACCGGTCCGATGACCAATCCTTCTACATCAGCACCACAATCACCTTGGACCCCGCGTTGCTAGGCAACCGGTCGCCGGTGCTCACTACTCCCGCTGTCGACAAAGCCGGGGTTAACCAGGTGTTTCTGCACAACCCCGGCGCTTTCGACCCCGACGGGGATTCTTTGGCGTTCGAATTGCGCGTTAGCCAGCGGGAGGCCCGTCCTCTTCAGAATGTGTTGGGAAATCCTTGCACCGGCACGGGCACCAACACTCCGCTGCCAACGCCGGTCCCCAACTTCCGCTATCCTGCGGACCCAAGCATTTCGCCCGGCAGGCCTCCGTTGCAAGTAGCTTATACCGGTATACCTACGGGAGTACCGGGCGCACCGGCCATTTTTGTGCAGGATGTGCGCACTGGCCAAATTACTTGGAATGCCCCGAACACGGTGGGTATCTACAACGTGGCCATGGTGGTGCGGGAGTTTCGTCGAACACCGCTGGGGCGCCGGCTGATAGGCGAGGTCATCCGCGACATGCAAATTATTGTGACGGGCACGGGCAACCTGCGCCCGCTGCTCACGCTGCCGCCAGACTTGTGCGTGATTGCCGGAGAAACGGCTACGGGCGTAGTGACGGCCACCGACCAGTCGTCGCCCACGAGCCCGGCCACCGCGGTGGACCTGTTTGCCTACTCGGGCATTCTGCCCCCGGCTACCTTCCGCCAAACCCAATTCGGCCCGCCGACGGCCTCAGGTACCTTTACCTGGCAAACTCAGTGCAACAACGTAGCCCAGCTGCCTTACCTGGTGGTGTTCAAAGCCCAGGATAGACCTGCTAACCCGACGCCCGCCAACCCGCCGCTCGTCGACGAGCAGGTCTGGCGAATTACCGTTATTGGCCCAGCGCCGCAGAACCTGCGCGCTACGCCCATTGTGGGGAGCGGCGCTGATGTGAACCGCGTCCGGCTCGATTGGAACCTGTACCAGTGCGCCAATGCCTCGCGCATCCTAGTCTACCGCAAGGTGAACCCGTCGAACTTCGTGCCCGAGCCCTGCGAAACCGGCATTCCGGACCGCGCCGGGTACACGTTCATTGGCTCGGTGCCTGCCAACACTACTACTTATACCGACAGCAACCCCAGCCCCGGTGGCAACAACCAGGGCCTGGAACGCGGGCAGAACTACTGCTACCGCATCTACGCCGAGTTTCCGCTGCCGGCCGGCGGTGCCAGCATTGCCTCGCAGGAGGCCTGTGCCACCTTCCCCGGTAGCCCGCTTCGGCTGGTGAAAGTAGACGTGGAAACCACCAGCCCGACCAATGGTCAGATTCAGGTCTGCTGGACTCGCCCGGCGCTGGGCGGTGGCGGCGCCCTCGAAGGCACTCCCAGCTATGTGCTGTCGCGTGGGGTGGGCCTGGCGCCTACGACTTTCGCGCCCGTTGCGACCATCACCTCGCTGGCCGATACCTGCTACACCGACACCAACATTAACACCGAGGAGCAGCAGTTTACCTACCGGGTGGAGTTTGTGCGCACCTTCCCGCCCAGCGATAACCGCGCGCCCATTCGGGAGGTGGCCCCCACGGCCAGCAGCGTGTACACCACTGCCGTGCCGGCCAACCCCGAAGCCACGTCCGTAACGGTGCGCTGGACCTACCAAGTGCCGTGGGACAATACTCAGCGGCCAGTTACTATCTACCGGCGTACCGGCAACACGGGGCCGTTTGTTCGTTTGAATACAGCCCCGACCACCGCCACCGGCGGCGTCTATACCGACAACGACCCCGCCCTGCGGCGAAACGAGACCTACTGCTACTACGTGCAGACCGATGGGCTGTACCCGGGCGTGCCCTTCCTCAACTCTCTGATAAACCGAAGCCAGGTGCGCTGCTTGCTGCTCAGCACGCCGCCTTGCCGACCCATTCTGACCCTGGCGCCCACCAACTGCGAGGAATTGGCTAACCGCCCCGTGTTTCCCACCGCTGGCGACCGCTACACCAACCAGCTGACCTGGACGCTGAGCAACCAGCCCACCGGCTGCGACGCTACCATTGCCAGCTACCGGGTGTATTACCGGCCAGCGCTTACCGGTCCGTTTACCTTGCTGGGCACTACCACCGAGCAGCGCTTCACGCACCCCAATTTAGAATTCAACGGTGGTTGCTACGCGGTGCAGGCGGTGGCGCCGGGCGGGGTGCGCTCGGACACGAGCAACGTGGCGTGCCAAGACAACTGCGTGTTCTTCTTGCTGCCCAACATCTTCACCCCTAACGGGGACGCGCAGAACCCGGTGTTCCGGCCCAAGAACCACAGCCCCGTGCGGCAAGTGCGCTTCCAGGCCTTCAACCGCTGGGGCGTGAAGGTCTTCGAGAACGTGACCACCGCGGCCGACCCCGTCCTCATCAACTGGGACGGTGGCGGGCCGGCCGGCGAGTCCAGCAGCGGCAAAGCATCGCGCGTGTCGGACGGCATCTACTACTACCTGGCCGAGGTGGAGTTTGCCGACTTTGCCAACACCAAGCGCACGTACAAGGGCTGGGTCGAGGTGCGGCGCTAAGGCCCCGCGCCGCTGCCAATCACACGAGAGAGGCCGCTCCATTAGGGGCGGCCTTTTTCGTGCCCGACTCATGCAGTCGAGCCTGCTTGAAACCGAATGAGTAGCACGTCAGGTTCGTAATTTAAACACCTTGGTACCTTCAATGACAGGCCCTTTTGGGCGCTGTCTTCGGGGCTGTATAACTCAAATAGTTATTACCTTGCTTACCGCTGAGCATAAGTGCCTTCTACCCTCTCTTTTCGTCTGTCATTATGCATAATTCTTTACTTAGCGCCAGAGCTATGGCGAAAGTGACCTTGCTGGTTGTGCTGCTATTGGCAGGGCTGGGGCTGAGGCCGGAAGGGGCGTGGGCTACGCACATTCGAGCGGGCGACATTCAGGCCAAGTCTGACACGACACTGCCGATAGCAAACCGGAATCCGCGCCGGGTCTTTTTCAAGATGGTGCTTTACACCACCATGACGGGGTTCGACGAGGAAACTGTTACCATATTTTTTGGCGATGGCAGCTCGAGTTGTGAGGGCGGCATTGCGCGGATTCCGGGTGGGCGACGCCCGATTCCGGGGGCTCCTGATACCGGTCTTAACATTTACCTCTTTGAGCACACCTTCCCTTCATCGGGCAGCTTCACCATCACTTACACTGGTGAAAACCGTGTTGGCGGGGTGCTTAATATGGACAACTCGATTGCTCAGTCTTTTCATATCAGCACCACCATTACCTTGGACCCGGCCCTGCTGGGCAACAGCTCGCCAGTGCTCAGGGCGCCAGCGGTAGACAAGGCAGCCGTGAGCCAGGTATTTCTACACAACCCCGCAGGCTTCGATGCCGACGGCGACTCCTTGGCCTATAAGCTGCGACCCAGCCAAAAGGTGAGTCGCGCTGTAGGTGTTATAGTGGGTAGCCCTTGCTCCGGAGCTACCGGCGATAATACTCCCGTGGCGCAGCAGGTGCCCAACTTCGTGTATCCAAACTCTGCCAGCATTAGTCCGGGTGCCGTGCAGGTAGAGTATGCCGGCAACCCGGTTGGGGTACGGGATAACCCCGCCATTTTCGTGCAGGACGTTCGCACGGGGCAAATCACCTGGAACGCTCCCATCCGGGTTGGCTTTTATAATGTGGCCATGGTAGTAGAAGAGTGGCGACGCACGCCCTTGGGCAGACGCAAAATCGGCGAAGTAATTCGCGATATCCAAATTATTGTGTCTGCCACCAGCAACCTGCGGCCAACCATCACCATTCCGGCCGACATCTGCGTGATTGCAGGGCAGACGGTGACCGGGCAGGTTTCGGCGGTAGACGGACTATCGGCAACCAGTCCGCAAACGCCCATCTCCCTTTTTGCCTATTCGGGTATTATTCCCCCGGCTACTTTCACGCAAACGGCTACTGGGCCGCCTACAGCTCAAGGCACGTTTACGTGGCGGACCGAGTGCAGCAACGTAGCTCAGCAGCCTTATTTGGTCGTGTTTAAAGCTCAGGATACGCCGTCAGGCGGCAATCTGGCGACTAACCCGCCGCTTATCGACGAGAAGCCGTGGCGCATTACTGTTATCGGGCCACCGCCTCAAAGCCTCAGGGTGACGCCTGCCCTCACCGGCCTGAACAGCGCAGGGCTAACCTGGAGCCCCTATGTGTGCACCAATGCTTCGGTCATTCACATCTACCGCAAGGAGAACACGGCAGGCTGGACGCCCGGTGACTGCGAAACGGGAATTCCTGCCTCCACGGGTTATGTGCGCATAGCAACCGTGCCCGCTTCCGCTACCTCTTTTACTGACAACAACGTGTCGGCCGGAGGTACCAACCAGGGTTTTGAACGGGGCAAAACCTACTGCTACCGCATCTACGCGGAGTTCCCCTTTCCCGCTGGGGGCGCCAGCATTGCTTCCGAAGAAGCTTGCGTGACTTTCGACGGCCGCGCGGCGCAACTGAAGAATGTTGACGTGGAAGAAACCAGCGCCACCGCGGGCCGAATTGCAGTGCGCTGGACGCAGCCCCGCGCCGCAGCGGGCCAAGTGTTGCAGGGTACGCCTTCTTATGTGCTCTCGCGCGGCGAAGGGCTGGCGCCAGCTACCTATGCGGTGGTGCGCACCTTCACGGCCATTACCGATACCTTTTTCATCGATACCAACCTCAATACCCAAGACCTTCAGTATACCTACAAGCTGGAGTTTGTCCGCACCCTTGCCAACACCCAAGTGCCCCAGGTGATAAGGGAAACGGCAACACCCGCGAGCAGCGTCCGCGTGTCGGTGGTGCCTACGAGTTCAACCTCAGGTTTTTCCCTGACGTGGACGTACCAGGTACCTTGGACTAACACGGCCAAGCCGGTGGTTATCTACCGCCGCAACAGTGCCCCTGGCAGTCCTTACGTTCAGATTGCCACCGCGCCTACCGGCCTCGCGGGCGGTAGCTACCGCGACGAAGACGCGGCCTTGGTGAAAGGACAAACCTACTGCTACTACGTCCGGACCGAAGGCCAGTATGCGCCTACCGGTTACCTCAGCTCTTTGCTCAATAGGAGCCAGGAACAGTGCGCCAAGCTGATTGCCCCGCCGTGCGTGCCAGTGCTGAGCTTGGCCGTAACAAACTGCGACAGCTTGGCGGCGCTGCCGTCGTTCCCGCGGCCTAACGAACGCTACACCAACCGCCTACGCTGGCGGCTAGGCAACGTGCCGGCCGGCTGCGACGAGGATGTTGCCAGCTACCGCGTGTATTATCGGCCGGGGCCGACGGGGGCTTTTGCCCTACTCGGTACCACCACGCAAACGAGCTACCTGCACCCCAATTTAGAGTTCAACGGGGGGTGCTACGCGGTGCAGGCGGTGGCGCCGGGCGGGGTGCGCTCGGACACGAGCAACGTGGCGTGCCAGGACAACTGCGTGTTCTTTCTGCTGCCCAACATCTTCACCCCCAACGGGGACGCGCAGAACCCGGTGTTCCGGCCCAAGAACCACAGCCCCGTGCGGCAAGTGCGCTTCCAGGCCTTCAACCGCTGGGGCGTGAAGGTCTTCGAGAACGTGACCACCGCCGCCGACCCCGTCCTCATCAACTGGGACGGCGGGCCGGCTGGCGAGTCCAGCAATGGAAGATTGTTAAAAGTCTCGGACGGCATCTACTACTACTTGGCCGAGGTGGAGTTTGCCGACTTTGCCAACACCAAGCGCACGTACAAGGGCTGGGTTGAGGTGCGGCGCTAAGGCCCCGCGCCGCTGCCAATCACACGAGAGAGGCCGCTCCATTAGGGGCGGCCTTTTTCGTGCCCGATTTGTCAGGTTAGTTGGTTTATGTGCAGCTTGCATGCCCAATTGCTGCGGCGGTTGGCTGGGCTTAAGGCCCCGAAAATGTCTGCTCATTTATTCCTAAGTGTCCTCGTGAACCCCACCAATTCCTCCGAATCTCACAAGTCTGCCATCGTTTTTCCCGGCCAGGGCAGCCAGTTTCCGGGCATGGCCCGCGAGCTGTTCGAACAAAGCCTAGACGCTCGCGCCCTACTCACCCAAGCCAACGACATCCTGGGCTTCAGCCTGACGGACATCATGTTCGGCGGCTCCGAAGAAGACCTGCGCCGCACCGATGTGACCCAGCCCGCCATTTTTGTGCATTCGGTGGCTCAGTTTGTGGCCCGGCCCGACTTGCAGCCCGCTATGACGGCTGGCCATTCGCTGGGCGAGTTCTCGGCCCTGGTGGCGGCCGGCGTGCTGCGCTTCGAAGACGCCCTGCCGCTGGTGGCACGCCGCGCCCAGGCCATGCAGGCCGCCTGCGAAGAGCAGCCCGGCACCATGGCCGCCATTCTGGGGCTTGATGATGCCACTGTGGAGCGCATCTGCCAGGAGATTACCGACGCGGGTGCAGTGGTGGTGGCCGCCAACTACAATTGCCCCGGCCAGCTGGTCATTTCTGGCTCGGCCGAAGGGGTAGCCAAGGCCTGCGAAGCCCTGAAGGCCGCCGGCGCCAAGCGCGCCCTGCCGCTGCCGGTGGGCGGGGCCTTTCACTCGCCTCTTATGCAGAGCGCCGCCGCCGCCCTGGCCGAAGCCATTGAGAAAACCACTTTTGGCGAGGCGCGCTGCCCCGTGTACCAGAACGTGGATGCGCTGCCGCACTCGTCGCCCGCTGAAATCAAGGCCAACCTCCTGCGCCAACTCACCGCGCCCGTGCGCTGGACCCAGCTGGTGCAGCAGATGGCGGCCGATGGCGCCACCGAATTCGTGGAGTGTGGCCCCGGCAAGGTGCTGCAAGGGCTGGTGAAGAAAATCGTGCCCACGGCCGTTCTCGGCTAGGTGGCGGGGCGTTCGTTGGAGTCACCGGGGTGGCTGCGGTGGTTTGGCTGGTCGGTAGGGCTGGCGGTGCTGGTGCAGCTGGGGCTGTTTGTCCTGGCCACCGCCCCGGGACTGGCCGGCACCGCCGACTCGCGTTATTATGTGCACGCGGCCGGCACGTTGCGCGCCGCGGGCGTTCTGCTGCATCCCGATGGGTCGGCTTATCGCTATTGGCCGCCGCTCTACTCCGTACTGGTGGCGCTGGGCGGCAGCCTGGGCGTGGTGCGCGTGCTGCACGGCCTGGCCCTAGTAGCCGGCCTGCTGGCCTGGAGCCGGCTGGGCCGCTGGCTGCTGCCGGGGGCACTGGCGCTGGCGTTTCCGTGGGTGCTGGCCCTCAGCACGCCGTGGCTGGTAGTGAGCAAATTTGTGTGGGGCGAGGCGGTGTTCGTGGCCTTGGTGGCAGGGTACGCCCTGGCGTTGTTCCGGTGGCTGCACACCCAACACGCGCGCTGGTGGGGGCTGGCTACTGCCCTGGGCTTTGTGCTGCCCCTGCATCGGACGCCGGGCTTTTTTCTGCTGGCGGGAGTGGGGGTGGGGCTCGTGCTGCAAGCCCGGGCGCTGCTCCCAAAGCAGCGCCTACTGGCGGTGGCCCACCTGGCCTTAAGCGCGGTGGGAGGGCTGGCCTGGCACTACTACTCGCTGCTGCTGGCGGCGCCCAGCGTTTACCGCTACAACAAGGGCTGGGCTCAGTTTTTCAGCTCCTGCGCCGACTATGGCTTCGTGCTGAGCCGCTGGCTGCTGCCGGTGCGGGCTTCCTGGCGCCCCGAAATGCCCTTGCTTTGGGCGTTAGCCTTGGTGGGTGTGTTGGTGCTGTTGCTGCCACGAGGTTCGACAACATGGCCACAGTCTGCATTCACGAAGCAAGACTCGGCCGGTGACTGGCGCACGCGCTTCCCACGGGTTCTGTGGGCTGCAACGGGTTTCTTTATTCTTCAGTTAATTATTACCACCACCTTCACCCGCAGCGCCGCCGGCCTATACGACGGCGAACGGTACACCAGCGTGCTGTTCGGGCCGGTTATGCTGTTGGCGCTTTTAGGAATAGGACGCTGGGCGGCTCACTCAGGAAGTAGAGATAGGTTTTCCTGGCTGGTAGTGGGCCTAGTGGGAATGTGGCTGGCATACGGGGCCGGCCGTACCATCAGCAACGCAATGGCCCTGCGCAAGCTGCCGCCTTTTGAATGGACGGCGGCGCGCTAGCCGCTAAAGCCAGTTGCCTTTTACCAGAAGCGGTTGGTGCACACCACCTGGGCCTTTTTCTTAAGGCGCAGGCCTACCAGCACCTCGTGGCTGCCGGCGTGGTACCCCGCCAGCTGGGAGAGGCCGGCATCGTAGGAATAGCCCAGCGTGTACTGCTCGTAGCTGAGGCCCACCATACCCACCATCGAGTCGAGGGCGCGCCACGACGCCCCGAACCAGAGCAGGTCCTGGTACTTGAGCTTGGCGTTGACGTCGAGGGAAAGCGGAGCTGGGTTCACGGCCTTCACCAGCACCGACGGCACCAGCGACCAGTCATCGTTGATGGGCAGCCGCACGCCAGCCGTGGCGAAGTAGTGCCGCTTCAGGGTGTTGCCGGTGCCCTCACCCAGTTGGTTGGCGCCGTAGGAAAAGTTGAGCTGATTGCCCAACAGCTGCGCGCCCGAGAAACCCACGTAAAATTTAGAGCTGTACATCCAGACGCCCACCGTCCCGTCGAGGACCCGCGAGGCGGCGCTGGGAGCAACCGTGGTGGGGTCGAAGAAGCGCAGTTGCTGCCCGTCAACAGCAAACTGCTGCATGCCGGCCGATACGCCCAGCGCCAGCCGCAAATCGGGCGTCAGTAGCAAGTTGTAGGCGTAGGAGAGGTGGGCGCTGGTCCGACTCGTGGGCCCGGTTTCGTCTTTGTATACGATGCCGCCTACCGCATGAAACGGCCGGCGCCGGTCGCGGATGGTGCGCTTGGGCGTGCTGCGCCACTTGCCCAGCGAGGAGCTCGCGCTGGCGTAGTAGGTTTTGGGCGCCCCCTCCAGGCCCGTCCACTGGGTGCGGTAGCTTAACTTGACGTCGATGTAATCCTCCACGCCAGTGGCGCCGGGGTTCAGGATGTAGTTGTTGTTCATGTACTGGCTGTACTGGGCCTGCTGCTGGGCCTGGGCTGGCGCGGCGGCCAGCAGCAGCAGTGGTAGCAGTAGCAGCGATAGAGCTCTTCTCATAACAGTGGGTGCCTTATTGTCTGGCTGGGAAGGAAGCTGGCCTTGCTGCGGCCAGCTCCGGGTAACGTACTGTCTAATTAATACAAAATCGTAATCGAACCGCTGTAGGACTTGCCCAATGGGCCCTTCGTGACGACGACGTAGTAGTAGGTGCCCACCGGCGCGGGCTGGCCGTTGATGTCGCCGCGCCACTCGTTGGCCCGGCTGTAGTTTTCGGCCGAGAAAATCCGGTTGCCCCAGCGGTTGAACACGCTCACGGTATTCTCCGGGAATTGCTCGATGAACTCAATCTGCCAGGTGTCGTCGCGGCCATCGCCGTTGGGCGTGAAGGCATTGGGAATGCGGATGGGCGGACGCACGGTTACCGTCACCTGGTCAGAATCGGCGCAGCCACCTTCTCCGGCCGACAGGGTATAGGTGGTGGTTTCAAGGGGGGCGGCCACGGGCCGCAGCGGGTCGTTGCCAGGGAAAGTCAGGCCGATAGAGGGCGTCCAGGTAACGGGGTAGTTGCCATCGGCGCGGCCTTCCAGCAACACGGACGTACCGGCCAGAATTTCCTTATCAGGGCCAGCGTCCACGTCGACCGGCGGCAGAATACGCACCGTGATGCCATTGGAAACCACCGTGACCTGCTGGGCGCATGCGTTGGTGGTGCGCAGGCGCAACGTCACGATTTGGCCTTCGCGCAGCGTGGTGCTGGTGAAAACCGGGCCAGTGGCCCCGGCCACGTCGTTGCCGTTAACCTGCCACTGATATTCGGGGGCTGGGCCGGCTTCGGTTACGCTCGCAATGCTGAACGTCAACGGCGAGCCCAGGCAAACTGCCCCGCCCGGCTGCACCGCAATGGCCAGCGTGGGCAGGGGCGTTGGTGTGCGCGTAACGGTGACCGTGGCCACGGTCGGGCCAGTGCTACAGAGGCCCGCCGTGGGCGTTACTTCCACTCGTACAACGTCGCCGGTAACCAGGGTGCTGCTGGTGAACGAGGACCCGCTGAACACGGCCACGTTGTTGACAAACCATTGGAAGCTAGGCGTGGGGCCCGCGTTGGCAGTAGGTACGGCCGTGAAGGTGAGGGGAATGCCGGGGCACTGCACCGGCGGGGGCGTCAGGGTCACGCCAATGGTTACCACGGGCTGCACCCGTATGGTCACTACATTGGAAAATGCGATAGAGCAGGTACCAGTGCCTGAAGTCACGCGCCGCCGGTAGTAGGTAGTAGCGGTGAGCGACCCAGGCACAAAAGTCAGCCCGGGGGTCCCGGTGGATGTCCAGCTTAGGCTATCCAGCGAGGATTCCCACAGGTTGTCAAACGTGCCTGTGCCGCCGCTGGGCCCGGCCGTGCTGGTGAGGGGGGACGGCACGGCTCCTGCACAAATTGTTTGGTTGGCTGCAATGCTGCCGGCATTCAGCGGCGGCAGCACCCTGAGCAAGACTGAGGCGGAATACACTGGACCACAAGGCCCCGAAATGACTCGGCGCCGATAATAAGTGTCGGACGTGACCGGACCAGGAGGGTAGTCAGCGCTAGTGGCGTCTGGGCCGGGAGCAGTTGTCCAGTTTGCATTATTACCTGACACTTCCCACAGATACTCATAATTACCCGTGCCGCCGCTGGCTCCGGTAATGCTAGTGAGACGAGCGGGGGTAGCACCAGAGCACAGCGACAGCTGGTCGGTGCCGATAGTCCCGGCTGTGAGGGCCGGCACTACGTTTATAGTAACAATATTGGAAAAGACTGGTGCGCAGGCGCTATCCGAACTGGCTTGACGCCGAAAAGAGGTGGAGGTACTCAGCGGGCCGGGTGGGTAAGTTGACCCGGTGGTCCCGGTGGGCGACCAAGTCGTACTACCCGCTGGTTGGAACTCCCATCGGTAATTGATTATGCCCGGACCGCTGGCATCGCTGGTGCTGGTGAGTTGAGCAGGGGTGGAGCCTTCACAAATAGCATTCGGGTCGGCCGCAATGGTCCCAGGGTTTAGCGTCTGCAGCACCGTTATTTTGACAGACTGAGAGAATTCAGGCCCACAAGGCCCGGAAGTTACGCGGCGTCGGAAGTAGGTGGTAGCCGTGAGCACGCCGGGTGGGAATATCTCACTCGTGGCGCCAGGGCTATCCGACCAGGTTCTGTCGTCCGACGAAAACTCCCACTGATACACAAACGAGGCGACACCGTCGCCGCCCGTAGCTGGGGTAGCGCTGGTCAGGGGCGCGGCGACGGTGCCCACGCATATGGTTTGGCTGGCAGCGATGGTACCGGCGGTGAGCGCGGGCAGTACCCTGATGGTTACCGGGTCGGTAAATGTGGGAGTACAGTAAGGAAGACCTGATGGGGCAGGCAGGAGAAGTTGAGCGCGCCGCCTAAAAGAGGTTGTACCAACCGGGAGAGAAGTTGGTGGCGTGTAGCTAGCACTTGTAACTCCGGTGCCTGCGTATGGACTGTTATTAAAGGAGGATTCCCACTCATAAACGAGCGGCAGCCGGGTATCGCCCGTAGCAGCGGTGGTGCTGGTAAGAGTGGGCGGCGGCGTTCCAGCGCATAATGTCTGCGGGCCAGCAATGGCACCTGGATTAGGTAAGTCTGGCACCAGAATACCGCCCGAGCTTTCGCGGCAAAAACATTCCGTCTCGATGCGCAAAGTCACCGTGTAGTTGCCGGGCCTATCGTAAGTGTGAGTGATGACGGAATCCGTTGAAGAAGGTGTTGTTTTAACGCCGTCGCCGAAAGTCCAGGTGTATATTTTCCCGGCAAAGTTAATGGGCGGGGCCGTGAAAGTTATTTGCCGACAACCTGTTATCTCGAAGCTAGGCCCCACGCGTAGCAGCGAGCTCTGGTTGAAGTTGACCAGGCCCAGCCCGCTCAGGCGGCTGCCGCCTAGCTGTAGGCTGTCATCGGCGTAGCCAACCTTAGCGCCCAGCGAGTCCGGGAAAGCAATAAAACCCAGGGCGGGTTGGTTGTCGCGGGCCACGTAAATCTTGCCATCGGGCGCGGCCTGCATTGAGCCCAAGTTGACGGTGGTCTTCAGCGGAATCTCTTCCTTGGTCACCGGCCCGGGGCCTCTGAGATTGAATTGGAGCAGCTTGGGCGGGTTGTTTACCGTAGCGTAGAGGTAGCTGCCGGGCGAAAAACTCACCCCATAATATTTGCCTTGGCCGCTGTCAACGATGAACGGGACCTGCGGGTTGACGGTCACAGCACCCGTGCCGGTATTGAACCCAAACAACTCGACGGTGCTGCTGCTATCGCCCACTGCTTCGCTGTAGCGGGCCAGGGCCAGCCGCTGGCCGTCGGGCGTCACCTTCATCTGGCCTTTATAGCCCAGGGCCGCCACGCTCGGCGCGTGCAGGCTGCCGACTTCTGAAATTATCGGTGTAGAATCCACGCCGGTTGTTCGCACACGGTAAGCCAGGAAAGCATCGCCCCGGTTGTCATTGCCAGTCTTGGCATCGCCCCAGCCGTGGATGATAACCCAGATATCGCAGCCGTTTCTATGGAATACGCCCGTTATTTTCTCTGCTGTGCCGCGAGCCAAGGGCGTGTTTTTAGTAGCGGCGATGACGGTGCCCTGCCTACTACCCGCGGGAAACTCTATTTCCGAATAGCTCAGGCCGGCGGTGCTATCCAGGGTGAAGAGGAGGTAACGCCTCGGTTGGCCCGGCAGAACTAGGCCCGGCCTCTTGAGGGGCAGGGGGCCGTCAGTAGTGAAGCGGTTGCCTGCCAGGCCTGTGCCGTTTGCCATCACAGTGCCGTCGCCGTTCCAAACGTTTTCGCCGTTGCTATAAAAGAGAATTTCGCCGTTCTCATCCGACATCACCCCCGAGCCGGCGGGGGCATCCATCGCCCCATTCGTGAGCACCTCCGGAAGAGTGACCCTCCGAAGAGAGTCGGTAGAGAGTTTGTTGAAGTCCAGTCCCGCCTTAAAGCCAAAGTACCAGGTGTTGGCAAACTTCTCATCGGCCGCGCACTCCGGGGGGGGCGTGCCCTGCGCCAGGGCCGAGGTGGCCGCGCCGCTCAGCAGCAGGAGCAGCAGGGTGAGCAGCCAGCTAGTGGCTGGCCGCACCCGACTGGCCGGGCATCGGCTATTGGCGCCAGCCAGCTGGCTGGGCTCAGCAGTAGGAGGAAGGTAGAAAACGTTGGTACTAGATGGGGCAGGATGCGATAGCTCTGCGGGCATAGTAGGGCGCGTAAGTGGAAGGGCAGGTAGGCGGGTACTTCCGAAGGAGAAGCACCGACCGCTGCCCTGAGGAAACGGAGGCTGATGGCCAGCTATTGCTGAAACACGCTTGCTAAAAAGCGCTGCCAGCCGGTTTCAGTAAATCTACGCACTGCCAGCTAGGTTTATGCAAGGCAATGCCCGAATAGTGATGAAGCCCGACGTTAATTGCCCGCTCAGCGTGTAGCTCGACTATAGCAACACCACAAGCAACTTCGTTTGGTTCCGGTTTTGAATTTCGGGCGAGTAAATTCCGAGTTCTGGCTTTGGGGTGCGTGCTTTTCTGTCATGCCGAGGAACAAAGCACCCTTTCACACCAAAAATAATCAGGTGGGAAAAAGATGCTTCGTTGCGCGGCACAACAACGCTTCGAAGCGATGCAAACGCCTGGCCCTTGGGAGTTTTTAAGGCGATAATTCTTTACTCCCCAGCCGCATCCAACCACGCCCGCACCGGCAGCGGGTCGGGGCAGCGCGCCAATAGCTCAGTCACGGTCAGGCCTGCCTGCGGATGCTCCAGCTCAGGTGCAATCTCCGCCAGCGGCACCAGCGCAAAGCGCCGCTCGGCCAGCCGCGGGTGGGGCACGGTGAGGCTGGGTTGGTCGATGATTTCCGGCCCGTAAAGCAATATGTCCACATCGAGCGTGCGGCTGCCCCAGCGCTCCAGACGCTCGCGGCCGGCGTGGCGCTCGGCGGCCAGGCATTGCGCTAGCAACAGCTCTGGCGGCAGCGTGGTGCGGATGGCCAGGGCCTGGTTGAGAAAGGCCGGCTGGTCTTCGCGGCCCCAGGCGGCCGTTTCATACAAGGCCGATGCGGCAATTATTTCGCCAGCGGTGGTGGCCAGTTGCTGCTGGGCAGCGCGCAGTAGCGCGGCCCGGTCGCCGAGGTTGCTGCCCAGCAGCAGGTACGCGGTTACTGCTGCGCTCACGCCTGGCGATGGAAAAAATCGGCGGTGCGTTCCGCAATGAAGCGTGCGGTTTCGGGCAGGCTGGTTTCGGGCCAGGGGTGGGCGCCGCCAAACATGTGGCCGGCTCCGGGCACCAGCAGCAGCTCGGCATTGGGCTTTAGCTCGTGCAGGGTATAGGCGGCGTTTACGGGCACGGTTTCGTCCTCATCGCCGTGAATGAGCAGCAGGGGCTGGCGAAGTCGGCGGCGCACGTTGTGCGGAATGTCGAGCCGCGGGCGGTTGGCGATGTAGTCTTCCACAATTTGGTAGTGCAGGGGCAGTTGCTGGCCGGTGCGCATGTTGGGCACGTGCAGGATGCCGGTGCGCTGCCACTCCTCGAGCATGGGCTGGGGCCAGCGCTGGTCCACGTCGGCGATGCCAGCCCAGGTAGCCACGGCCCGCACGCGCGAGTCTTCGGCGGCTTTTAGCATCACCAGGCCGCCGCCGCGGCTGTGGCCCACCAGGTTGAGGTAGTTTAGGTCCATTTCGGCGGCGGGCACGGGCGTGGCGCCGGGCGTGAACAGCGCGTCGATTACCTGGCCAATGTCGTCGAGCTCGATGCTGAAATTATTGCGGCCGAAGGCGTCGAGGTCTTCCAGGTCGCCGGTGCCGCCCACCACGATGCCGTTGTGCGAGAGGTTCAGTTTCACGAACACAAACCCGTGCTCCGCAAAAAAATCGGCAAGCAGCGGGAAGTGACCCCAATCTTTAAATCCCTTAAAACCGTGCACGAAAACTACCACCGGTTTAAGCTGGCTAGTAGGCTGATAGGTAGCGTCGGCTTCAAAAGCTCGGCCGTGCCGCGTGCCGGTGAGCAGAAAAGGCGAGTGAGTGAGCATAAGCGAAGGTAGGGCAGAGGCTAGCCAAACAGTCGTTCCAATGGTTACAATCGGCAACTAGGGCGAAAAGTTGGAAGCCGGCAAGTCGGCCTCTCCACTGTTCTGCCGTATCATTGTCGCCGCAATGCCCCATACTCCGACCTTCTCCCTCGACCAAATTCAGGCGCCCATCGCGGCCGAAATGGAAGAGTTTGAACACAAGTTCCGCCAGTCGATGCGCACCAAAGTGCTGCTGCTCGACAAGATAATGGGGTACATTGTGAAGCGCAAGGGCAAGCAAATCCGGCCGATGTTCGTGTTTCTCACAGCCCGGGCGGCCCGGCCCGAACCCGCCACCGGCGACCCCTTGCCCGATTCCTCCTTCCGCGGCGCGGCGCTCATTGAGCTGCTGCACACCGCCACCCTCGTGCACGACGACGTGGTGGACGAAAGCAACTACCGCCGCGGCTTTTTCTCCATAAATGCCCTGTGGAAGAACAAGATTGCCGTGCTCGTAGGCGACTACCTGCTGTCGCGCGGCCTGCTGCTGGCCCTGGAAAACGACGACTACGACCTGCTGAAAATAGTAAGCAACGCCGTGCGGGAGCTGAGCGAAGGCGAACTGCTGCAAATCGAAAAAGCCCGCAAGCTGGACATTACTGAAGATGTTTATTTCGACATCATTCGCCAGAAAACGGCTTCGCTCATTGCTTCGTGCACGGCCGTGGGCGCGGCCTCCGTTGGGGCCGACAAAGAGGTGATTGAGCGGGCCCGCTTGTTTGGCGAAAAAGTGGGCATAGCCTTCCAAATCAAAGACGACTTGTTCGATTACGGCACCGCCGAAATTGGCAAGCCCGTCGGCATCGACATCAAAGAAAAAAAGATGACACTGCCGCTGATTTATGCCCTGCAGCAGGCGTCTTGGCTGGAAAAGCGCAAGGTCATCTTCAATGTGAAAAACAACGAAGGCCACCGCGACCGGGTGCAGCAGGTGATTGAGTTCGTGAAAAAATCGGGCGGTCTGGACTATGCCATTACCACCATGAAGCAATACCGCGACGAGGCCCTGGCCATCCTGCACACGTTCCCGGAGTCGCCGAGCCGCACGTCGTTGGAAGAGCTGATTAACTACACGATAGAGCGGGAAAAGTAACGTTTGTCATTGCGAGGAGGCACGACGACGCAATCCGTCCTGTCAATACCAGACACTTTAATGAAACGGCAAGCCCCGGCACTGCGAAGTGTCGGGGCTTCTCACATTATTAAGCTGGTCGCTGAGAACAGGACGGATTGCTTCGGCTCCGCCTCGCAATGACACTTATTATTGAGCTACTTGGTAGCTCACTTCTTTGGCGTCGCTCACCTTGAAGGTCACGCCATCGAACGAGCTGTCTACTTCCAGGGAGTGGGTGATTTCGCAGCCGGGGCACTTGATTTCTTCAATCTCGTGATTCTCCGCGTGTTCCACCGAGTCGGCGTGCTCGTTGGGGGCGGGTACGCCGATGAGGTCGGTAAACACTTCGGTGTTACACTGTTCGCACTCGAACTTGAGGCCAACGGCGCGGCCTTGCAGGTCGGCAAGCGGAGCGGGCGAGCTGGGATTTTGCTGAATCCACATAAGGGAAGGGGTTAGTTTGAGGAAAGGAAGAAATGCGGCGGGCCGCAGTCCGGGTAGGTTTACGCGGCTGATTTGAAAAAAGATGAATCGGCCCCGGCTAGCGGTTATTTTTGACGGCCGCACCGGGTTGCGGGTCGAAGCCAAGGATGAGCTATGGAAGCATTAAAAACTGAACAGAAACCACCGGAAGGCTCCTTTCACTTGCCACGGGTGCCGCGCTGGCGCTCGCTGCTGCGCTCGTTTGCGCTGGCCAAAGACCCGCTGCCGGTGCTCGACCTGACCTTGGCCCGCTACGGCGACACCGTAGAGATGTTCATTGGCGGGGTGGAGAAAAGCATCCTCACCCGCGACCCGGGCCTGACGCAGCACATTCTGCAGAAAAACCACCGCAACTACGCCAAATCGAAGTTTACCCAAGGCTTTTCGCGCTACGTGGGCCACGGCCTGCTCACCAACGAAGGCCCCGACTGGCTCCGTCAGCGCCGGCTGATTCAGCCAGGCTTTCACCGGCAGCGGGTGGCGGCGCTCACGGGCCTGATGCAGGACATCACGGCCGAGACCCTGGCTCCGCTGGCTGCCCAGGCCGCCAGCGGGGGCGGCGCCTTCACCGTGCCGGTGCACGAGCTGATGACGCGGCTCACGTTTCGCATCATTGCCCGCTCGGTGTTCAGCACGAACTTTCCCGAAGCCGAACTTGACCGGCTGGCCGGGCTGATTACCGAAATCCAGGCGTTTTTTGTGCGTTCCATTCGGCAGCCTTACCTCAAGCCCTGGTTTCGGCTGCGCGGGCAGTTCCGCTACCACGACTCACTAGCTACCGAGTTGCGCACCCTGCTGGCCCAATACATAGCCCAGCGCCAGCAGGCCAACCAGGCGCCCAACGCCACCCCGCCCGACGACCTGCTGCAAATGCTGCTCGACGTGCGCTACGAGGACACCGGCGAGCCCATGACCCCCGACCGCGTGCTCGATGAAGCCCTCATCCTGCTCATAGCCGGCCACGAAACCAGCGCCAACGCCCTCACCTGGCTTACGTACCTGCTGGCTCACCACCCCGAGGAAGCCACTCGCATTCGCACCGAAATGGACACGGTGCTCACCGGCCGCACGCCCACGTTCGAAGAGCTGCCGCGCCTGGGCAAAGCCCTCTACGCCGTGCAGGAGGCCATGCGTCACTACCCGCCCGCCTGGATGGTAGACCGCGTAGCCCTAGCCGACGACACCTACAATGGCCTGCGCATCCCGAAGGGCACGCTGTTTTCGCTCTACTTCTACGGCTTGCACCACGACGAAAAGTATTGGGATTCTCCCAAAGAGTTTCGGCCAGTGCGCTTCGCGCCCGGGCAGGCGCGGCCCGTGCAGCCTTTCGCCTACGTCCCCTTTGGAGGTGGGCCACGCCTGTGCATCGGCATGCAGTTCGCGCTCACTGAAATGCAGCTCGTGACGCTGGAACTGCTCCGGCAGTTTGAGGTAGAATGGGTGGAAGGCCAGCCGTCCGTGACCATGCAGCCGCTCATTACGTTACGTCCTCGCACTGATTTTCAGGTTCGGATGCGGCTGCGTAAGTGAGGGGGGGATGCAGGCGAAAGCTCACGCGGGGAACCTCACCCCCGGCCCCTCTCCAAAAGAGAGGGGAGACGGACGCCGCCTGTCATTGCGAGGAGGCACGACGAAGCAATCCGTCTTGGTCTCAGCGACCAACCTACTAATGTGCCAAGCCCCGGCTCTGCGCAGAGCCGGGGCTTGTCGTTTCATTGAAGAGTCTGGTTCTTACAGGACGGATTGCTTCGCTCCGCTCGCAATGACAGGCGCTGTTATGGCTCCCCTCTCCGTGGGAGAGGGGTCGGGGGTGAGGTTCTGCGGGAGTGAGGTGCCCACGGCAGAATGCTACCCTGACGACTTCAAATGATACGTAAGCACCGGCGGAAAAGCACTGGTAGCCACGGTCTCAGCAATACTAGTTTGCAGGAAACGGCTCAGGCCAGTGCGGGCGTGGGTCGGTATCACGACCAAGTCGGCTTTTACTTCCTGCGCAAACTGCTCGATGCCCGTGGAGGTACGGGCTGCGTTCACCACATCAATCTTGTAGTTAGTTAGGCCAACGCGTTCGGCAAACACCTGGATGTGCTGCTCTGCGGTGGTGCCGTCGGTGTTCGAGGCGACGTAGAGCAGGTGCAGCGTGGCGTTGGGGAAAGCGGCCACTACTTGGCGCAGGCCTTCGATGGCTGCGGCTGCTTCTTCGGTGAAGTCGGAGGGGAACACGATGTTGCGCACGTCGAAACCACTTTGGGCGTGTTTCACGCTAAGTACCGGGCAGGGCGCCAGGCGAATGATGCGCTCGGTGTTGGAGCCGACAAAAAAGCCTTCCATGGCGCCGTGGCCCTGGGCTCCCATCACCACCAGGTCGATGCCATATTTCTCGACGGCGGTCAGGATGCCGTCGCCAATGCGCGATACCTCCACCGCGTCTTGCACCGATACGCTGGGGGCTAGGGTTGCGGCTTCTTCCTTGAGTTGGTTCATGCGGCGCTTGGTCACCTCCATTAGCTTGATGGTGAACAGCTGGTCCATGCCGCCGCTGTTGGGCAGCTCGGTGCCGTTTACAGGCCCGCCAAAGGTGCTGAAGTTGGGCGTGGCCGACTCCGGCGCTTCGAGCACGTGCAGCAGGGTGACACTGCCGCCCGTTTGCTGGGCCAGCTGTAGCGCTACCTCGTAGGCGTGGTGCGATTCGGCAGAGAAATCGGTGGGGACGAGAATGTTTTTCATCGGTAAAAGAAGAGAGGTGAAACAGGCAAAATGCCCTAGACATCTATTCTCTTACGAGTGTTTACCGATTGGGGGTAAGCTGCAGCATGCCGCAGTTACTGCATCAGTATGAAGACATTCTATCAAGTGCAAGCGCTGGATGCGCCATAGGCAGGTCCTCGCTGCCTAAGCCGCATGCGTCGAACCATAGCTTGACAGTGCCGGTGCCGGGCGCACATTTCTGGCTTCCCGTCACCGGCAACTGTTACTGAAAACGGTAGGTCAGCACGGGCGGAAAGGCGTGGGTGGCCACGGCCTCGGCCACGCTGGGCCGCAGCCAGGTGCTCAGGCCCGAGCGGCCGTGCGTGGGCATCACCACCCAATCGGATTGCACGCTTTGGGCATATTGCTCGATACCGGTGCTGGTGCGGTCGGCCTCGACCACGGCCGGCTGCCAGTTGGTGAGCTGGTGCTTGCGGGCAAACTCCTGAATCTGCTCTTGCTGCTGGCTGGGCTCGGTATGGTGCCCCACCATTACCTGCAGCAGGTGCAGCCGGGCGTTCGGGAACACGGCCTGCACCTGGCGCAAGCCTGCAAGGGCGCCTTCTGGGTTGCCCGAAAAATCGAAGGGAAACACAATGTTGCGCACCTCCAGCTGCGCGTGCTCGTGCTTCACAGTCAGCACCGGGCAGGGCGCCAGTCGAATCATTTGCTCGGTGGTCGAGCTCACGAAGAAGTGCTGGATGCCGCTGTGCTCGCGGGCCCCCATCACCACCAGGTCGATGCCGTATTTCTGAATGGCCCGCAGAATGCCATCGCCCACCGCACCGGTCTTCACGGTGTGCCGAACCGACACACCCGACGCGCGCAGCATCGCTTCGTCCTGCAGGTTCTGCAGCCGACGCTTGGTGGCCTCCATAAGCTTGATGGGGAAGATTTGGTCGAGCCCGGCGCCACCAACCGGGCCGCCCACCGAGCTGAAGCCGCTTGCGGTGTCGCCGAGTTCTTCGAGCACGTGCAACAGCGTTACGCTGCCTCCCGTGTGCCGGGCGAGCTGCAGCGCCACCTTGTAGGCGTAGTGCGCCTCGGGTGAAAAATCAGTGGGTACAAGTATATTTTTCATAACTAAAAAAGAAAGGTGAAAAATTGTAATAACCCGGCGCAGTCACTCCCCGCCATAGGCCCTATACGCAAGAGGGTTGGCTAGGGTAAGACGCTGTGCACCGGGTTATTACAAGTTAATCTTTCTTTTCTAGTTATGCACTATTCTTTTAATAGTTTATCTACCTCCCGGTTGAAGCCGGCAATCTCTTCTTCGTAGTATTTGCCCGTGCCGGGGCCGGCAAAACCGGTGTGGATTTTCCGCACGTTGCCTTTCTTATCCAGGAAGATTGTGGTGGGGAAAGCCAGCACCTGCTGCAGCTGAGGCAGCGACTTGGCAGCCGAGTCTTTGTTGGACACCCCCGCCACGGCCAGCTCGTACTTGATGTCGTAGCGCTCGCGCAGCTTGCGCAGCCGGGCTGAGGCCACTTTGTAGTCGGGGCTGCGTTCGTAGCCCAGGCCGATTACCTCCACGCCCCGGTCTTTGTTTTTCTCGTACCAGGGCGCTAGGAAAGCGGTTTCGTCCATGCAGTTGGGGCACCAGGAGCCCAGGAGCTGGATAACCACCACTTTGCCTTTGTAGATGGGATTGGAAGGGGAAACCACCCCGCCCTCGAACACGCTGGGAAATTTGAAGTCCAGCTTGGTTTGACCCTCTTTGAGCGAGGTCAGGGCGTAGGCATCGGGGAGTTTGGCTTTGGGGTCGAGCACGGCGGTCCAGGTTTCGTGGCCGGCTTTGCCGGAATAAAAGTCGCCTTTGAGAGTGCCATCGGGCTGCTTGATGGCCTGAAAGAGAAAGCCGTGGTTGCCGTCGAACGTCGACATGCCCATGCCGCTGGGCAGCACTGAGCCCGCGAGGTAGCGGTAGTCGCCGGTGGTGGTGAGGAAAGTGCCCCGGATGCTGGCCCCGTCCTGCTTAAAAACGCCCACGGCGGGGTATGTCTTGCCGCCGTCTTCTCTGAACGTGACCCGCCAGGTGCCGTTGAAGTCCGGGGTGCCGGCCGCAGCCGTGGGCTGGGGCCGCTCGCCGAAGAGGGCCACCACCGGCAGGCGGTAGGAGGTGGGCGCGTCGTACTTCACCCAAGTGCCGGTGAGCTTGTTCTCGCCATCGGGCCGCAGCACCAACGCGGCGTCGAACACGTGCAGGCGGATAGTAGCCGAGTCGCCGGCGGCTGAGATTTCGTCGCAGCGCAGCCGCTCTTCGCCGTCGAGGCCCTTATTTATTAGGTAAACAACCGGCTTGCCGTTCTCCACGGCCACGTCTAAGGTGAAGTTGATGGCCTTGTTCTGAGCTTTTACAAACCCCTCCCAAAGGCCGGTCTTGAGGCCCGCGGGCAGGGCCGTGCTGGTAGTGGCGGCGCTGGTGTCGGCCGTTTCTTTTTTGGTGGAAGAGGAATCGCAGCTGGCCAGCAGGCTCAGGCCCGCGGCGGCCATGGCCAGCAAGCGGAGGGAAATCGTAGTCATAATAGTGCAAAAGTGCGAAGGGAAAACCGGCAGTGCCAGCCGGGGGCCACAACTGCTAATTGCACCAATTAGTTGTGGTGGCCTGCTGTTCTATTAAGCCATGGTCTGTGCTTCAGCATTGTCGCACCAATCCCAACGCTACTCCAAAAACCTACGTTACCTATAGTTGGACTTCCCCAAAACGGTATTCCCACGTTCCGGCTAGGTACAACTTAGCGCAGGTACTACATTTGCACAACCACTTTTTTTACTACTGCATCCTATGGCTTTCGACCTGGAAATGATTCGCGCCGTGTACGACGGCATGGGTTCCCGCATCGAGGCGGCCCGCGCCGCGGTGGCGCGCCCGCTCACCCTCACCGAGAAAATCCTCTACGCCCACCTCTACGGGGGCGAAGTAAAGCAAGCCTTCGAGCGTGGGGTTTCTTACGTTGATTTTGCCCCCGACCGCGTGGCCATGCAGGACGCTACCGCCCAAATGGCGCTGCTCCAGTTCATGCAGGCCGGCAAGCCCACGGCCGCCGTGCCCAGCACCGTGCATTGCGACCACCTTATTCAGGCCAAAGACGGCGCCACGCCCGACCTCGCCGAAGCCAACACCGAAAACAAGGAAGTGTACGACTTCCTGGCCTCGGTTTCCAATAAATACGGCATCGGTTTCTGGAAGCCCGGCGCCGGCATCATTCACCAGGTAGTGCTGGAAAACTACGCCTTCCCCGGCGGTATGATGATTGGCACCGACTCCCACACCCCCAACGCGGGCGGCCTAGGCATGATTGCCATTGGCGTAGGCGGCGCCGATGCCGTGGACGTAATGGCCGGCATGGCCTGGGAATTGAAGTTCCCCAAGGTGATTGGCGTGAAGCTGACTGGCAAGCTCAGCGGCTGGACGGCTCCCAAAGATGTTATTCTAAAGGTCGCTGGTATTCTGACCGTGAAAGGCGGCACAGGCGCCATCGTGGAGTACTTCGGCGAAGGTGCCGAAGCCATGAGCTGCACCGGCAAAGCCACCATCTGCAACATGGGCGCTGAAATCGGGGCAACTACCTCGGTGTTCAACTACGACGAGAAAATGGCCGAGTACCTGCGCGGCACTGGCCGTGCCGACATCGCCGACGCTGCCTCCGCGGTAGCCGAGCACCTGCGCGCCGACGAAGAAGTGTATGCCCAGCCCGAGCGTTTCTACGACCAACTCATCGAAATCAACCTTTCCGAGTTGGAGCCGCACGTCAACGGCCCGTTCACGCCGGACGCGGCCTGGCCCATCTCGCAGTTTGCTGCTGCTGTGCGCGAGCACGGCTGGCCCGCTAAGCTGGAAGTAGGCCTCATCGGCTCCTGCACCAACTCGAGCTACGAAGACATCACCCGCGCCGCTTCCATTGCTGCCCAGGCCGTGGAAAAAGGCCTACACGTGAACGCCGAGTTTACCATCACGCCCGGCTCGGAGCTGGTGCGCTACACCGTGGCCCGCGACGGCCTCCTCGACACGTTTGCCGAAATGGGCGGCGTGGTGCTGGCCAACGCCTGCGGTCCGTGCATCGGCCAGTGGGCCCGCCACACCGATGACCCCAAGCGCAAGAACTCCATCATCACGAGCTTCAACCGCAATTTCGCCAAGCGCAACGACGGCAACCCCAACACCCACGCCTTCGTGGCTTCGCCCGAAATTGTGACGGCTTTCGCTATAGCCGGCGACCTGACTTTCAATCCCCTCACCGACACCCTGCCCGGCACCAACGGCCCCGTGAAGCTCGACGAGCCCCGCGGCGTGGAGATGCCACCCCGCGGCTTCGCCGTAGAAGATGCCGGCTTCCAGGCGCCCGCTGCCGATGGCAGCACGGTGCAGGTATTGGTAAGCCCATCGTCTGACCGCCTGGAGCTGCTCGAGCCCTTCAAAGCTTGGGAAGGCACCGACCTGAAAGGGTTGCGCCTCCTCATCAAGGCCCAGGGCAAGTGCACCACCGACCACATTTCGATGGCCGGCCCGTGGTTGAAATACCGTGGTCACCTGGACAACATCTCCAACAACATGCTCATCGGGGCCACTAACGCCTTCAATGGCGAGGCCAATTCGGTGCGGGAGTTTGTGACCCAGGGCGATGGCACTACCACCGTACCGCAGGCCGCCCGCTCCTACAAGAGCATGGGCATCGGCACGGTAGTAGTGGGCGATGAGAACTACGGCGAAGGCTCCTCCCGCGAGCACGCCGCCATGGAGCCCCGCCACCTGGGCGTGCGCGCCGTGATTGTGAAGAGCTTCGCACGTATCCACGAAACCAACCTGAAGAAGCAAGGCATGCTGGCCCTCACCTTCGCCAACAAGGCCGACTACGACCTGATTGAAGAGGAGGATACCATCGACATCCTCGGCCTGACCAACTTCACGCCCGGCGAGCCCCTGCAGGCCCGCCTGCACCACTCCGACGGCGACACCGACCTCATCACCCTCAACCACACCTACAACCAAGGTCAAATTGAGTGGTTCAAAGCAGGTTCGGCCCTGAACCTGATTCGGATGAAGGAAAGCGGCTCCGCTCAAATGTCGCAGAAGTAGTAACCGCTTTAGAAGCGTAAGCAACAACGGCCGCCTCAGGATACTGGGGCGGCCGTTTTGTTATCTTATTATTGGAAAACGGGATAGATTAAATAATATGAGTGACAACAGCATTTCAATTGTTTCTAAAATCTCTGATTATCCCGCGAATCGATTAAAGGCGCAACAAATTTTAGACTGGCTGATTTCGGAGGATATAGTGGAGCGAGAACTATCAACCTGCGTATTAAGCTCTGAGCTTGGGTATGCAATTGCAAAAGGCGCGAGCTTGATTACGGATATGCCTCAAAATTTGCCGATGAACCTAGCTGTTAACGGGTTAGAAATTATAGTAAAGAGAACAGTATTCGATACGGGCGGCAATGGTGTCGAGAGTATTATTTGCCCAAAGTGTTCGAAGGATATTGTTGAGAACGATTGGGATTTAGAGTCTTGGAGTAACAGTGAAATTGATAAATTGCTTTGTCCACAATGTGAAGCTTTATCAGACATAAATCAATACTGTTTTGTGCCCGATTGGGGCTTTAGCAACTTGGGGTTTAAATTTTGGAACTGGCCTGAATTAAGTCCTGAGTTTATAGCAAATTTTGAAAAGAGGCTTGAATGCAAGGTGCGCGTAGTGTACCAGCGTATTTAAATAAGCGCTATAAGCGCTTTCGGAGTTATTACTCCGCTGGCGCGAGTTTAGCGCAGCGTATCTCGTGATTCAATAATTGGGCGAGGTTGTGCCTCGCAATAGCACGACTGGCCTTGGAACGACCTACAGGAGCGGCCATATCTTGCTGCTGGTGCAGCAGGGGGCAGCCTCACTTCATAATCGGCACGAGTTACGCTGCGCTAAACTCGCGTCAGTGATGCAATGGCCGCCTCAGGAAACTGGGGCGGCCGTTTCGTTTCCGCCACTTTCGCGGGCGCTTGCCGTACAAGCATTGCACTATCATCCCGTAAACCAGCGCGCTAGCACAATGGATACTATCGTCTATCTCAAGAATATGCTGCGCGATAAGCAGGTAGCTTCTTTAATGCCGACCTCGGGTTTTGCGGTCGAAAGGGTGTGCAGTAAAATTGATTTTAGCCGTCGGAACATAATTGTGGAGTTCGGGCCGGGCACGGGCGTATTTACCCGCTATCTGCTTAGCCGGCTGACATCCGACTCGGTGCTGATTGTGATTGAGCGGAACGAAGAGTTTGTGCAGATACTGCACGAGACGTTTCAGGATTTGCGGCTGGTTATTTACCACGACAGTGCCGAGAACATTGGGCACCTATTAGCCAGCAGCAATGAAAATCAGGCGGATTATATCGTGTCAGGCATCCCGTTTTCGTTTCTGCCCCCCGAACTGCGCGAAACTATTGTTCGCAACTCGAACCAGTGCCTGCGGCCCGGTGGCAAATTCCTGGCATATCAGACATTCTTTCAGTTAGACCGTTTTCTGAAAGATTATCTCGACCAGCAATTCAGAAAATCAGCGATAGAAATCTGCCTTCTTAATGCGCCGCCGCTTAAGATTTTTGAGGCGGTTAAGTAGCTCTCATTGGCTGGCGCGAGTTACACTCCGCTAACCTCGCGCCAGACGTGCGTCAGCCGGTTTAAGCTGCACTATGCCCGCGCCAGCCGGGCATCCTCCGCGGCGAAGTAGCGCATGCGGTAGCAGTTCATAGCCATGTCGCCGAGCTGTTCCATGAGCTTGTAGTTGGCGATGGCACCCACTGGTGCGCCGATGATGGGCAGGAGTTGGGCCATCTTGGCGATGTCGATGTAGTCGCGGTATTCCTGCTGCAGGGTGCGCCAGTCGAACTCGTTCACGTCGGCGGGCAGGGAGTGGCGGTAGCTGTCCCAGGTGGCGAGGCGGGCGTAGGTTTCGTTGCGGGTATGCTGGCTGCTGAAGGCCAGCTGAAAGACGTGCAGCATGTAGAGCCGCTCGGTGTAGTCGCGCACGTCGTGGCCGTAGAGGGCGGCAATGTCGAAGAGCAGCTTGATTTTGAGGCCCAGCAGCAGCGGGAAATCGGCCAGGCCCAGCAGGAAGCCACCGGCTCCCGTCACGGCGCCTTCGGCCGAGGCGGTGTTGCGGTAGTAACGGATGCGGGTGCGCACGGCAGTTTCGCGGGCCGGGAGGGTGCCATCGGGGAGGGGGCGGCGCGTGGTGTGGGTGGAGCCGAACAGCACGCCGCGCACCATCTGCTTGATGGCGGCCGTGATGGCCCGGTGCACCCGCTCGGGCAGGAGGGCGTTGAACCGGGCCTGCATGTGGCGGGCGAAGCGGTTCATAAAGGACGGGGGCCGCTGCATCCGCTGCTGCCAGGCCTGCATCTCGGCGTGGGCCTGCTGTTCCTCAGAAGACATGGGCTTGGGGTAAAGGTGGTTGCCCTTAGCTACGTGGGTTGGCAGGCTTGCGTTGGGAAGATGCCCCTTAAGCTATTGCCCCGGCGCCGCTATGCCCTGGGCCTCCAGCTGTTTGGCGTACTTCGCGTAAATCACCTGCAGGTCGGCGTTGTGCTTGTCGGCATCGACCCCAATGCTCACGTTACTGGCGTGGAAGCGGTGCAGGTGGCTGATGTGCGGGCACAGCACTGGCAATTGCCCGGCCAGCAGGAAGCGGACGTACAGGTCCAGGTCTTCGGCCATGGGCAGTTTGCCGTCATAGCCGCCCACCTCGTCGAAGAAAGCGCGGCTGTAGCACACATTGCCCTGAATGAAGTGCTCGGCCCGGAAGATGGCGCGGAGCATGTCGGCGGGCGTGTCGAACTGCCAGGCGTAGTAGTCCTCGTTTGGGAGGTAGCGGCCGTGCTCGTCCACGCGCAGGAAATCGGCCACGAACCACGGGCGGTCGGGGTTGGAGTTGATTTGGGCCGCGTAGTGGTAGAGGGTGCGCTGGAGTATGATGTCGTCGTCGTCGAGCGGCACCACCCAGGCCTCCGGTGCGGTTTCCTGGATGAGCTGGTTGCGGGCCAGGCCGGCGAGCTGGCGGGCCGCATGGTGCCAGTGGCGCAGGGCCGGGCCGGGCTGGGCGGCGGCTTCGCGCAGGTAGGCGGCGGTGCCGTCGCGCGAGCCGTTGTCGTTTATCAGGTGTTCGAAGGAGAAGTCGAGCGGGGCACTGATGCTGGCCCGAACGCTGGCCACGGCTTCGGGCAACAGGGCCCGGCGCTGGTGGGTGGGGGTGATAATGGCAAAATGCATGGCTCCCTTGTTCGGCTACTGCCAGAAAAAGTTGCCGGGTGAGAGTAGCGCGGTTGTTTCTCAGGAAACGCTGCGAGTCCGCGTTTGCGCGCGACTCCAGGTGGCCCGACGCAAGCGCGGACTCGCAGAGTCCACGTTACAGAGTTAATTTGCCCGCCAATGAAACAATCGGCAATTTTCAATTGGAGTGGGGGCAAGGATTCCGCTCTGGCCCTTTATAAAGTGGAGCAGGCCGCCCAATACGAGGTACTCACGCTGCTCACCAGCGTCAGCGAGCCGTATCAGCGCATTTCCATGCACGGCGTACGCGTGGACCTGCTCGACCAGCAAGCGGCCAGCATCGGGCTGCCCTGCCACAAGCTGTTTCTGCCCGAAACGCCCACCATGGAGGCCTACGAGCAGCACATGACCACCACGCTGCGGCAGTTGCAAAGCCAAGGCGCCACGGTGTCTATCTTCGGCGATATCTTCCTGGAAGACCTGCGGCGCTACCGCGAAGAGCAGCTGGCCAGGTTGAATATCGAAGCTGCCTTCCCGCTGTGGGGCGTGCCGACCACAGAGCTCATCCGTGAGTTTCTGGACCTGGGCTTCAAGACCATTACCACCTGCGTCAACGAGAAATTCCTTGACCAAAGCTTCGTGGGCCGGGTGATAGATGAAGACTTCCTGCGCGACTTGCCCGCCAATGTCGACCCCTGCGGGGAGAACGGCGAATTTCACACCTTCGTGTTCGATGGGCCGATTTTTCAACAGCCGATTGCCTTTGAAAAAGGGGAAATAGTGTACCGCAAGTACACGCCCGCGCCGAAAACCGACGACTCCGGCTACGACTGTGGCGATGAGAACGAACCCAGTCCGTTTGATACCGGCTTCTGGTATTGCGACTTGGTGTAGGTCAGGCCATTGGTTCGCTGCGCTCTGCATGACCGCCTTTTAGGGGTTGGCAGCACTAGTTCCCACCGCGTCCAGCGTGCGGCTCAGTGCCTCGGCGTCCTCTACGATGCTGGTCGGGAAGCCTACCCGGGCCAGCAGCCGGATGGCATTGCGGGTGCGCAGCGGGCCGGGCTTGAGCAGGTAGTCGAAGTACCAGTCAGTTTCGGTTACGGTTTCGGAGAAGTGGTATTCGGTGAAAGCAGGTGCCAGTAATTGTCCCAGCTCGCCGTCGTGGGTGGAGGCTACCACCAGGCTGCGGGGCTGCAGGTAAGCCAGCACGGCCTGCGTGGCGGCAATGCGCTCCACGGTGTTGGTGCCCTTGAATAGCTCATCGAGAATGAATAGGTAGCCGCCCGCGCTGGCCTCGGCCGCCCGCACGAAGCCGAGGATGGTTTCGGCCTCGGCAAAGTAGTAGCTCTTGCCCTCGGTGAGGCTATCGGCCAGGTTGATGCTCGACACTACCCGCCGAAACGGTGCCGCGTAGGCCGTGGCCGGGCAGGTGGCAATGGTTTGGGCCAGCAGCATGCTCAGGCCAATGGCGCGCATGAAGGTGGTTTTGCCCGACATGTTGGAGCCCGTAAGCAGTATGCTGGTGTCGGCAACAGTCAAGTCATTCGGCACGCAGCCGGGCACCAACGGGTTGTAGGCGCCCGAGAGGCGCAGGCCGGTTTCGGCGGTGAATTGCGGCACGCAGTGCGGGTGCCGCGCTCGAAACCCTGCCACCGCCACCGCGCAATCCACGTAGCCCACGGCCTCATACACCGCCCGGATGGCCCCGAAGTGCTGCTCTACCTGGCGCCGGCAGCTGCGGTACACGATGAAATCGAGTAGCAGCATCATTTTGAGGTATTCCAAAACCAGCCACGGCAGCATCGTCATTTCCGACTTCATCAGGTCATCGGTCTGCAAAAACGCCACCTTGTTTACAATGGAACCCAACTGGCCCAGCGGCTCGGCCAGCCCGTGCAGCGCTGCTAGTGGCAGTTGCAGTCGGGTCAGGCCGCGTCCGGCGCGGTAGAGGCTGCTTAGCTGCTGCATGGGCCGCATGACCCCCTTGATGCGCGACCGGTACCAGAAATGCAGCACCGAATGCAGCAAAATCAAGCCCCCCGAAAGCAGCCACAAGGCCGGCTGCCAGAAGCCCCCCACCACGGTGGCCAGCAGCAGCAGCACCATCGCAGGCGCGGCGACCGTCCAGGGCAGGGCCAGTAGGGCGTCGCCGGTCAGGATGTCGGGCAGGTAATAGGCATCTGTGGAGGTGAGGCGGCGCAGGGCCAGCAGCGCTTTGCCGCGCGGGGCCGGTTCGGCAAACAGCCGGGCGGCCTGGTCGAAGTCCTGCAAGGCGGCTTCGTCGTTTAGGGGGCTGCGCACGCGGTGGTAGAGGCACTGCTGGCCCACGCGGCTAGTGGTGCCATCAAGCAGGGCAAACAGGTCGTCGCCGTTGAGGTCGGTCCAGGTCTGGTCGTCGAGGCGGTGGTAGGCCGGTTCGGCCTGCACGGCGGCGTGGTAGCGGGCAATGAGTGGAAAATTGCGCGGGCGGGGCGAGGGTGTGCGCCACTCAGCTTCGAGCAAAGCCAGGCGGTCGGCGGTAGAAGTCCACATGAGGGTAGGGGCGGGGCCGCGCCCACAAGCGGGCGGGGGCCGGGCAAAAGTACGGGCGGCGGCGCGGCGCACGGTTTGGGTTACTTTTTCAGTTCTGCCGTATTTGGCTGCGTCGCGTCGGTCCAATTTCCTTTTTGTTGCCTCAACCCATGCCCTCCCTCATTCGCAAAGCGCTGAAAGTAGCCGCCTATGCCGCCGTGGGCCTCAGCGGCACCGTGGCGGTGTACCTGTCGTCGGCCTTTGTGCTCTCCCGCATCACGGTGCCCAAGGCCAACCCCAATGCCTCGCCCGATGTGCTGGTGTACCTGCACACCAACGGCGTGCACACCGACATGGTGGTGCCCATCAAAACCCCGCAGATGGACTGGAGCCAACAGCTGCCATTCAGCAACATTCCCTCCGGCGACACCTCCATGCGCTACATCGCCTTCGGCTGGGGCGACAAAGGCTTCTACCTCGACACGCCCACCTGGGCCGACCTCAAGGTGAGCACAGCCCTGGTGGCGGCGTTTTGGCTGGGTTCGTCGGCCATGCACACCACCTATCTTCACACTCTGGTACCCGGCCCCGACACAGTGCCGCTCTACCTCAGCCAAGATGAATACGCCCGGCTGATTGCCTACATCCAACGCAGCTTCCGTTACGATGCGGCCGGCCGCACCCAGCACATCAAAGGCCACAGCTACGGCAACAACGACGCTTTCTACGAAGCGCATCGCGTCTACAGCTTCATCTACACCTGCAACACCTGGACTAACAACGCTCTGAAAGCCAGTGGTCAGAAAGCATGTCTCTGGACGCCTTCGGATACGGGGATTTTTTATCAGTATGAGAAGTAGCGGTTGGCCCTGCGCAGGAATATCAGCCCCGGGAAGCTCACCCCCGGCCCTACCGGGTACGACCCCTCTCCAAAAGAGAGGGAGCCTGACGCCGGCTGTCATTGCGAGCGGAGCGCGGCAATCCGTCCTAGTCTCCGCGAGCAGCCTAGTAATGTGACAAGCCCCTGTACTGCGCAGTGCCAGGGCTTGTCGGTTCATTGAAGTGTCTGATTTTGTCAGAACGGATTGCTTCGTCGTTCCTCCTCGCAATGACAATTGGCGTCAGGCTCCCCTCTCCACGGGAGAGGGGTCGTACCCGGTAGGGCCGGGGGTGAGGTTCCGCCGCCTGCGCGTTTCCCCGCCAAACAACCTTCGTCCAAAAACAAACCGGCCCCGCCGGCTGCGAAGCCAACGGGGCCAAAATGAGTGGAACCATCGTGCCGACGGTCAGTATGGCTTAATTAAGCCAAACGTCCGCCACTTGCTCGAAGCGGTGAGCGGCGAAAGCACCGTAGGGGCGCTCGGCGTAGAAGCCAAGGATGTGCACCTGCGGCTGGCCAGTGCGCACGTGCGGCAACACGCGCACAGCATACACGCAGCCGGCCTTAGGCCAGTCGCCAATGTAGTCGGCAGGGCGTTGCGCGTCGTTCACGCAACGGGCAAATTGCTGCACAGGCAGCGGCGTGGGGAGCTTCACTTTAGACATAACCAAAGATACGAAATTTGCCATAAACTAAAAAGCTTGGAAATAAACTTTTTTAGTCTTTTTTAGAGAGTATTGATTCAATTATTCTAATCCAGCATAATTATCTTGTGGGGTTTAGCAACATACGTTCTCCATGGCTATACGGATTTTTTGAGGTGCGCGACAACAATTTGCTAAATTAATTAGTAAATAGCATCCCCAACTCGTTACTATAGACACGGGGCTGCTCTTATGCTTACATCACTTCAGGACTTCATTTCCGCCTCCCACCTCATCACTCGGGAGCTGCCCTTATTTGGGTGCGCCATCCCGGCAGGCTTCCCCTCGCCGGCCGACGACCACCTCGACGCCCCGCTCGACCTCACCAAGCACCTGTTCCGGCATCCGGCCTCTACTTTTCTGGCCCGGGTGAGCGGCGATTCCATGATTGGGGCCGGTATTCACCCGGGCGATTTGGTGGCCGTAGACCGCGCTCTGCGCCCCGATAACGGCAGCATCGTGGTGGCGGTCATTGAGGGCGAACACACCATTAAACGCCTGCAGGAACGGGGCGGTCAGCGCTGGCTGGTGGCCGAAAACGCCCGCTACCCGCCCGTGCCCGTGGACCGCGAAACCGGCCTGCTGGTGTGGGGCGTGGTGACGCACGTTATACACGCGCTGGGCAACCACCAGGTAGCGAAGTTGTAACCGGGCTTTGGCCTCCTTTCTCCTGATTTATGTACGCTCTCGTCGACTGCAATAATTTCTATGTGTCCTGCGAGCGGGTTTTTTCGCCGCACCTGGAGGGCAAGCCCGTGGTGGTGCTTTCGAACAACGACGGCTGCCTGATTGCGCGCTCGCAGGAAGCCAAGGACCTGGGCCTGAAGATGGGCGAGCCCTACCACCTGGTACGCCCGCTGCTGGAGCAGCACCAGGTACACGTGTTTTCATCCAACTACGGCTTGTATGGCGACATGAGCCGCCGCGTGGTGCGGGTGCTCAGCGAGTTCTCGGTGGGAGTGGAGGTATACTCCATCGATGAGGCTTTTCTGGACTTTCATGGTCTGTCGTTGATGGAAAATGACCTGCACGCCTACGGTGTGCGGGTGAAGGAGACGGTGAAGCGCGATACCGGTATTCCGACCTGCGTAGGCATAGCGCCCACCAAAACCCTGGCTAAACTGGCCAACCGGCTGGCCAAAAAGCACGGCACCAACGGCGTGCTGCTGCTCGACACCGAGGCCCGGTGGCAAAAGGCCCTGACCCTGACCCCCGTGGAAGACGTCTGGGGCGTAGGCCGACGCTACGCCCGCAAACTGTACGACATGGACATCCGCACCGGGGCGGCGCTGGCCGCCATGCCCGAGCACTGGATGCGCCGGCACATGGGCGGCGTGGTGGGCCAGCGGCTGTGGCGCGAGCTGCACGGCCAGTCCTGCCTGGAGTGGAACCCTGCCGAGTGGGACGAACACGACGAACTGCAGCCCTCCCACGCCAGCCGCCACAGCGTGACGTGCACCCGCTCGTTTGGCCGGCCCCAGCACGATGCTGCCGTGCTGAGCGAAGCCGTGGCCACCTTCACCGCCAAAGCCGCCGAGAAGCTGCGCAAGCACGGCGTAGTTGCGCACCTTGTGACCGTGATATTGGGCACGGATAAATTTGCAGCGACTGCGGGGCCAACCACGCACTCCGTTGCCGTAACCTTGCCCAACGCCAGCTACGACGTGAGCCTGCTCACCCAAGCGGCACTGCAGGGCCTGCACCGCCTGCGGCGCCCCGGGGTGGCTTACCACCGGGCCGGCGTGCTGTTCAGCGGCCTCGAACCGGCAGGCCAAGGTCAGTTGGGCCTGTTTGCAGGCACCGCCGCCGACCAACAGCGCAGCCAACAGCTGATGAAAACCCTGGATAACCTGAATGCCCGCTTTGGTCGCCAGGTGGTGCGGCTGGCTGCTGCTGGCGTTGCCAAAAAGCCGGATGGCAAGCCGAAGGAACCCGCCTGGGCCGGGCGGTCGGCGCACCGCTCGCCGCTGTACACCACGGGCTGGGGCGAGTTGTGGCAGCTTCGCTGAGGGGCATCGCACGGTGTAGAGACGCGTATTCGCGTCTCGTCGTCCGCGCCGTTAGGACCTCACTTCATCGTTCTGCTACTAATTGTTCAACGCCGAGACGCGAATACGCGTCTCTACATCGGCCACATATAGCCTGCCCGGCAACCGATAGCTAGGCCTATCTTTGCGCTTGAAATGAAACAAGCAGCAGCCTTATTTCTGAGCTTAATCATGTTCGTCGGTGGCCTGATGCCGCAGAACGACGTGGAGGAGCTGAGCAAGCTGCCGCAGCTTTTCCAGCACTACAAATACCATAGTTCCGCGGCGGGCGGCTCTTTGTCGCTCGGGCAATTCCTGAGTCTGCACTACGGTGCCGGCCAGGCAGCCTACAGCTGCGCCCCCGCGCCGGAGCACGAGAGACTGCCGTTTCATGGGCAGCACCAGAGTCCCAATCTGGAATATGTAGTGCCGGCTATTCAGCAGGTAGTGCACCTGCGGAAGCCGCAATGGCAGGCCCCGGCGTACCGTTTGGCGGCCGCCTTGCCTTATTCCTATGCCTTTGCGGCGGGCTTGCTGCAGCCGCCCCGAGCGTAGTTGGAATTGCGCCCCGGGAAGTAGTGTGCCCGGTTTGCTCTAAACCGAGGGCCTTACGTCCAAAATGGTAGCGGCATATGGTTCGCCACTGCCGGCAACTATAGCTTTCAATGGCGGTTTGGGCATCGTCTCTGCGCTGGCCTGTGGGCCGGCCCCTTCTTAATTATTGCTGACATTGTGCTGGCGCGCTTCGCGGCCAGCGGCAACTCTAGCCTATGCTTTCTTGGATAATTGCGGCCAGCATCCGCAACAAGCTTTTTGTGGTGTTGCTGGTCATTGGCATCATGGTGTGGGGCGGCTACTCGGTGGCGCACCTGCCGCTCGATGCCATCCCCGACATCACTAACAATCAGGTGCAGGTCATCACGCAGTCGCCCGCGCTGGCAGCGCAGGAGGTCGAGCAGCTGCTCACCGTGCCGCTCGAGCTGCAACTGCGCACGGTGCCTGGCGTGCTGGAAATCCGCTCCACATCGCGGGTGGGGCTGTCGGTTATCACCGTCGTGTTTGATGACGACATGGACACCTACCGCACGCGGCAGCTGGTGGCCGAAAAACTGAAAACCGCCGAGGGCAGCCTCAGCGCCGACATGGGTCGCCCCGAAATGGCGCCCATCACCACGGGCCTGGGCGAAATATTTCAGTATTCGCTGCGCGTGGCGCCGGGCTACGAGAAGAAGTTTTCCCTGGCCCAGCTGCGCGAAGTGCAGGATTGGATTGTGAAGCGGCAGCTGGCCGGCGTGCCCGGCGTGGTCGACGTGAGCAGCTTCGGCGGCATGGTGCGCCAGTACGAAGTGAGCGTAATGCCCGACCGGCTCAACTCGGCCGGCGTATCACTGAACGAGCTATTCCGGGCCCTGCAGGCGAACAACGCCAACACCGGCGGCTCTTACCTGGAGCGCGGCCCCAACGCCTATTTCATCCGGGGCGAGGGCCGCGTCAGCAACCTGCAGGACATTGGCAATATTGTGGTGAAGCAGGCCGGCAACACGCCGCTGTTGGTGCGCGACGTGGCCGACGTGCGCTTCGGCCACGCCGTGCGCTACGGCGCCATGACCCGCAACGGGCAGGGCGAAACTGCCGGCGGCATCGTGCTCATGCTCAAAGGCGCCAGCTCGCAGCAGACGATTCAAGGCGTGAAGGCGCAGGTGAAGAAGATTGAAAAAATGCTGCCGCCGGGCCTCACCATCGAGCCTTTTCTGGACCGCACCAAGCTCATCGACCGAGCCATTCACACCGTGAGTAAAAACCTGCTGGAGGGAGGCATCATCGTGGTGATGGTGTTGCTGCTGCTCCTCGGCAACCTGCGCGCCGGGCTGGTGGTGGCCAGCATGATTCCGCTGTGCATGCTCTTCGCGCTGGGCCTGATGCGCACCTTCGACGTGTCGGCCAACCTTATGAGTCTGGGCGCTTTGGACTTCGGCCTCATCGTGGACGGGGCGGTGATTATCGTGGAGGCCATGATATTCCAGCTCGTGCACCACCGCGCCCAGTCCGAGCACGAAACCATGGACCAGGTGGCCGAAACCGCCGCGACGCGCATGATGCGCTCGGCCCTGTTCGGGCAGCTCATCATCCTCATTGTGTACTTCCCCATTTTGGCGCTCACGGGCATCGAGGGGAAGATGTTCCGCCCCATGGCCCTCACGGTGAGCTTCGCCATCATCGGCGCCATGCTGCTGTCGCTCACCTACGTGCCGGCTGTGTCGGCGTGGGCCTTGCGCCGCGACATCAAAGAAGAAGGCACCTTTGCCGACCGGTTTATGAAGTTTCTGTACCGCGGCTACCGGCCCATCATCGAGGGCGCGCTACGCCTGCGGCTGGCGGTGGTGGGCGTGGCGCTGGGCCTGCTGGGGCTGGCCGTGGTGATTTTCCTGGGCATGGGAGGCGAGTTTGTGCCCCAGCTCGACGAAGGTGACTTCGCCGTGAATGTGACCCTCAAGCCCGGCAGCTCCCTGAGCCAGAGCATCGCCACCACCACGAAAGTGCAAAAGGTGTTGCTCGAGAAGTTTCCCGAAATAGAGCAGGTGGTAGGTAAAATTGGCACCTCCGAAATTCCCACCGACCCCATGTCGTTGGAAGACTCCGACCAGATTGTGGTGCTCAAGGACCAGAGCGAGTGGACCTCGGCCACCTCCCGCGAAGAGCTGGCCGACAAGATGCAGCAGGCCCTAGCCGGTATTCCGGGCATCACCCTGGAGTTTCAGCAGCCCATTCAGATGCGTTTTAATGAGCTTATTAGCGGCGCGAAGTCGGACATTAGCATCAAGATTTACGGCGATGACCTGGGAGTTCTCTACGAAAAAGCCAACCAGGCCGCCGCACTGATTCGTCCGTTGGCGGGAGTGGGCGACCTGAAAGTGGAGCAGGTGGTGGGCCTACCGCAGCTACGCGTCACCTACGACCGCCAGAAGCTGGCCCGCTACGGCCTGAATGTGGCCGACCTGAACACGCTGCTGCGCGCTTCTTTTGCTGGCGATGTGGCCGGCCAAGTGTACGAAGGTGAGCGCCGCTTCGACCTCGTGGTGCGCCTCGATTCCTCGCAGCGCCGCGGCCTCACCGACCTCAACAACTTGTACGTAGACTTGCCCAGTGGCCAGAAAGTCCCGCTAGGGGAGGTGGCGACGGTGGCTTTCCGCAACGCGCCCGCGCAAGTTTCGCGCGACAACGCCGCCCGCCGCATCAACATCGGCGTGAACGTGCGCAACCGCGACGTGGAAAGCCTAGTGGACGATATTCAACAGCAGCTCGCCCAAAAACTGACTCTGCCCACCGGCTATTCCATTGCCTACGGCGGCCAGTTCGAGAACCTGCAGCAGGCCAAGGGGCGGCTGCGAATTGCCGTGCCGGTGGCGCTGCTGCTCATTTTCCTGCTGCTCTACCTGTCGTTCCGCTCGGTGAAGCAGGCGGGCTTGATTTTTACGGGTATCCCGCTGGCGGCCATTGGCGGCATTGCGGCCTTGTGGCTGCGGGGAATGCCGTTTTCCATCTCGGCGGGGGTGGGGTTCATCGCGCTGTTTGGGGTGGCCGTGCTGAACGGCATTGTGCTGGTGGCCAGTATCAACGATTTTGCCCGGGCGGGTATCACCTCGGTGCGCAAGCGGGTGGTGCTGGCCACCGCCGAACGCTTCCGCCCGGTGCTGCTCACGGCGGCGGTGGCCTCGCTGGGCTTCCTGCCTATGGCCCTGTCGAACTCGGCCGGAGCGGAAGTGCAAAAGCCCCTGGCCACGGTGGTTATTGGCGGGCTGATTTCGGCCACTTTGCTTACGCTGGTGGTGCTGCCAGTGCTCTACACGCTGTTTACCCGCGACGGCGAGCCCAGCCCCACCGATGATGATGAGTTGCCCGAACCCCCAGCCGCGGCCCGGCAGCCTATGGCAGTTGGCACCGGGCGGCTTACCAGCCTGCTGTTGGTGTTTGGCCTGATGCTAATGGCTGGAAGCCGGTCTGCCCGAGCGCAAACCACTCCTCCCAGCGTCAGCGATGGCCAGCCTCTGACCCTGGCGCAGGCCCTGCAAACGGGCTTGCAGCAAAGCCTGCAGCTCCAAAGCTCGTCGCTGGAAGTGCAGCGCCAGCGCGCCCTCACGCGCACTGGCTACGATGTGCCGCGCACCCTGGTGGATGTGCAGTACGGGAAAATCCAGGGGCCTTTTAACGACCGCAGCATCAACATCATCCAGCAAACCTCGCTGCCAAATGTGTACGCGGCCCAGCGCAAGCTGCTGGAAGGCCAGACCCTCACCGCCGAGCAGCGCGCCCGCCTGCAGCGCCGCTTGCTGACCCAGGACATCCGCGGGGCCTACTACCGACTGCTCACCGACCACCGCCGCCTCAGCCTGCTGCGGCGTCAGGACAGCCTGTACCGCCGGGCGGCCCGGGCGGCCAGTGTGCGCTACCGCACCGGCGAAACCAACCGCCTGGAGCAAGTATCGGCCGCCGCCCGCTCCCAGGAGCTGCAAAACCGACTGGCCACCCTCCGGATGCAGCTGCAGGTGCAGCGCCAGCAACTGGGCGTGCTGCTCAACACCGGCGGGGCAGTCAGCATCGACACCACGGCGCAGCTGCTGGCCCCGTTGGCGGCCGCCGATACAGCCGGCCTCACCGCCGCCACCAACCCAACGCTGGGCTTATTAGAACAGGAAGTAACCGTGAGCCAGCAGCAAACCAAAGTAGAGCGACTGCGCCGCCTGCCCGATATTCGGGCGGGCTACTTCAACCAGTCCATCAACCAAGAGGGCGGCTTCCAGGTGGGGCAGCTGGGCGTGTCGTTGCCACTGCTGGGTGGGGTGCAGAAGAACCGCGTGGCCGCTGCTCAAATCGGCGAGCAGGTGGCCGCTGCCCAGCTCACGTATGCCACGGCCCAGCTGCAGGGACAGCTGCGGGGCCTGCGGCTGCAGTTAGCCCGCGCTCAGGCCTCGCTCACTTATTACGAACAAACCGCGCTGCCCCAGGCCCGCCTGATTCTGAGCACTGCCGAAAAAGTCTTCCGCGCCGGCGAAATTGATTACGTGACCTACGTGGTGAATACCGAGCCCGCCTGGCAAATCCAATCCGCCTACCTCGACCAAGTCGGGCAATACAATGAGTTCGTCATCGCGCTGCAGGCCTTGGCCGGCACCGATAGCCAATAGCCCGTTCGGGTACCCCATTTTTGCTACTATCCAATGTCATATTTTCAGTTTTCTTCACTTTCTCAGCTTGCTAAGCCCAACTCGAGTTCTGCCTACGGCCTCCAGCGGTCAGGGCTTGGACTCGCGATAGCACTGCTGCTAGCCGGAGGCGCGCTGCCGGCCTGCCAGAGCAAGGGCGAGCCGGCCGCTGTGCGGGAAACCCCAACGGCCCAGCCTGCGGCCAAGGCAGGCGAGCTCACCCTGAGCCCGGCTCAGTTTGCCGCGGCGGGCATCGAGACGGGTAGCTTCATCTACAAAAACATGACTTCCGACGTGCAGGCCAACGGCATGGTGGACGTGCCCCCGCAGAACCACGTGTCCATCAGCGCGGTGATGGGCGGCTACGTGCAGCAGGTGAAGGTGCTGCCCGGCCAGCAGGTGCGCAAAGGCGCTGTGATAGCCGTGCTCCGCCACCCCGACTACCTCAAGCTGCAGCAGGAGTACCTGCAGGCTCGCGCCCGCCTGCAGTTTCTGCGGCAGGAGCTGCAGCGCCAGCAAACCCTCGACGCCGAGGACGTGGGCGCTAAGCGCAAGCTGCAACAGGCTCAGTCGGAGTTCCAGAACGAGCAGGCCACGGAAAGCTCCCTGGCCGGCCAGCTGCGCCTGCTGGGCCTCGCGCCCGAGCGGCTCCGCGCCACATCGCTCACCCCCAGCGTATCGCTCACCGCGACCATTGGCGGCTACGTGAAGGCCGTCAATATCAACCCCGGCCAGTTCGTGAATCCGCAGGACGTGCTGGTGGAGGTAGTAGACCGCTCCGACCTGCACCTCGAGCTGAAGGTGTTTGAGAAAGACATTGCCCGGGTGCAGAAGGGCCAGCGCGTGCTTTTCAAAGTGCCCAACAGCGGCCTGAACCAGGAACTCGAAGCCGAGGTATTCCTAGTCGGGCAGACCTTCGACGACGAGGCCCGGACCGTGCGGGTGCACGCCCATTTGCACAATACAAAAGTTATGCTGCTGCCCGGCCAGTACGTGGCGGCTCACATCCAAACAGCCGGCGCCCGGCACCGCACCCTGCCCGAAGAAGCCGTGATTCAGGCCGGCGAGCTGAGCTATATTTTCGCCCGCCAGGGCTCCGCCAGCAGCCACCGCTTCCGCCGCTACCAGGTGAAGACGGGCCCCGCGCAAAACGGCGACGTGGCCATCACTCCCCTGGAGGCCCTGCCCGATACCACGCAGCTGGTTCGCCGCGGCGCCTATTTTCTGGAAGCTGAACTAACGAAAGGGCGGGATGAATAGGAGGCAGCCTGCTCAACTGTCATAGTGAACTATAGTACCTTCTCTAGCGCACCACCACTGCACGGGTAAGCACGCGGCTAGCACCCACCGCCCGCACTTGGTACACGCCCGGCGGCAGCCCTGCCAGGTTTGCTTCCGCTTGCCGGCCACGCGTTGACAGGCTGATTACTGGTCGACCCGTTAGGTCGAGGACCTGCACAGTTGCGGGGCCAAAGCCCTCGGGCAATTCCAGTTGCAGAGGCCCGTTGGTGGGGTTGGGGTAAGCGCTGAAGGCCGGAGCAGACACGGCCAACTTCGTGGGCAGGGGCATAGCAAAGGCTCGCGACGCGGCGTCGGCGGCGGCCTGTAGCCGCAGCAACGACGGCGCCGACATCATGGCAAACGTCACCGTGGCCGAGTCGCCGGGTGCCAGCTTGGCTAGGCGGGCACCTACTACCTGCGAGACATCGGCGCCGGCGGGCAGGCCCGCCGTGCGTTGGCTAGAGCCGCTGCTTAAGGTGAGGAATTTCTCGGCTGGCGAGAAGCCATCGGCTAGGCGCACCGGTGCGCCAGCGGGCGCGTTGTTATCAAAAGAGTACACCGTGGGAGAGCCTCCGCGCAACAGCTGCACGCCAGCATAGGAAGCGGGCAGGCTGGGTGCTGGCAGCCCCAGGGAGTAGGTATAGCCCAGAGAGCGAGTGCTGTCCCAGGCGGCGGCGTTGCGTGCCGAGCCGTCGGACGTAGGCATGTCCCAGTCCATAAACAAGCCGGCGTAAAGAGGCTTGAGAGTATCGGCCGTAATATTCTTCAGAGTGTATTCCAGCACCACAAAATCGCGGCGGTTAGGGCTGGCCCACGCAAAAGCGCGCTGGCGCACGGCCACGCCCACGCTCCGGGCGAGGCTGCCGGCCACGGGGATGCTATCCTGAAACAGGGCGCGGGCCTCCTGGTCGGCGCGGGGGCCGGGCTGCACCCGTACTACTTGCGCAGTGCTGAAAAACGACTGCCGGCTTTGCCCGGCCCGGGTCCGGAGGCGGTCCGATACGCGGGTGGGGCTGGTGGCTAGCAGCAGGCCACCTTCGCTCAGGATGTTGCCGCTGCCGCGGTAGGTAACGCCTGCGCCTACGGTGCCCATCAGGTTGTCATAGGCCAGGTTGCCGCGGCTGGTCAGCGTCACGGACATGTCGTTGCCATCGAGCACCACGTAATCGGGGTTGAGCATGACATCGACGAACTGGTCGAATTGAAAGCCGCCCGCACCGGTTAAGCGGTAGCGCAGCGTGGCCTTGGTATTGAGCGGAATGCCGCTGCTGGCTACCACCAGCCGAAAAGGAGTGGTGGTGTTGATGGTGCGAGCCAAGCTGGCAAGGTTGCCCGCCGCAAAGCTGCCCTGCCGCACCACTATGTAGGGCGTAAGTGAGGTCACCGTAATGGTGAGGTCGGAGATGGGCTGCAGCAGGTTTTGCACACTCACCACCAGTCGGACAGAATCGCCGGGCAGGTACACGGAGCGGGCCGGCGCGAAGGTGCTCGCGAGTACACGGGCCTCCTGCAGATTGGTTTTGGTCAGGGCTTTGAACACATTGAGTCGGCCCGTGCCCAAGCGCTTAGCCCACGCGCTGTTTACCGGTAGCTCGTCGATATTATCGGTCGACTGACGCAGTTGGGCTGCTACCTGGGCTGCCGTAAACTGCGGAAACTGCCACCGCACCAGAGCCGCTGCTGCTGCTACCAACGGCGCTGCAAATGAAGTGCCGCCCACTGCATCGTAATCGGCATCGGCCGGCCCGCCTCTCCACGTGGCGTGGTAGCCCGATACGGTGAGGATGCTGACGCCTGGCGCCACTAGGTCTACGCGGTGGCTGAAGGTGGCGCTGGGGCTTTTTTGGTCGGTGCTGCTCACGCCCGATACCGACAACACATGGTCGTAGGAAGCAGGATAAAACCGCAGGTCAGCATTGGTGTTGCCGGCTGCGGCGACCAGCACGGCGTCGCGGTTCACGGCGGCGTAGGTCATGGCATCCTGCTCGTAGCGCGAGTAGCCGCCCACAGCGCCCCAACTCATGTTGATAACCCGGCAGTTGTGGTCGGCCGCGTATATCACCGCTTCTACTCCGGCAAAACTGCCATTGGGGGTATTGGGGTAAATGTTCAGGGGAAGAAACCGGCATTTATTACCCAAACCGGCAATGCCTACCCCATTATCGGTATGCGCCGAGGACACGCCGGCCACCTGCGAGCCGTGTGTGATGTTGATGTCATAGCCGGGGTCGTTGTCGTCGTTGGCCAAGTCCCAGCCGTTGAAATTGTCCACGTAGCCGTCGCCGTCGTCGTCGATGCCATTGACGGGGTCGGCGTAGTTGTATTTAATCTGCCGACGCAGGTCTTCGTGGGTAAGCCGCACCCCACCATCGGTGATGCCGATGACGATGGAGCTGTCGCCCCTTGTAATGTTCCAGGCCCGGTAGGCCTGAATCTGCTTTAGGTAAAACTGACTGGTGGCCAAGCTGGTGAGCGTGGAATCAGCCATAGGGTCGTTGGGTTGGTACTGCGGCTGGCGGATGTAGAGAGGCTCCACGTATTCGACCAAGCCAGTGCCCAGCAGCACGGCCCGGGCACGGTCGAGGCTGAGAGTAGCAGGCACTTGCAGCTGATAGATGCCGCGCAGCTCTACGCTTCCCGGCTTCTCGGGACTAGGGGCAATGGCGCGTGGAAATTTCTGCTGCGCGTTGCTGGCGTTCAGCGTGCGAAGAGCAGTTTCCAACGCCGCTACCGGCTGGCCTGGTTTCAGCTTTAGCACCAGCCGGCCGGGCACCGTTGGTGGGTTAGCTGCTGCCTGTGTTGGCCAGCCTAATCCAATGAAAACCAGGAAAAATAACAAGCGTAGAGTTTTATCCATCGAATAAAAATAGAAGAGCTAGGCTGTAGCAAATAGTGGGAGTAAAGATACCGTAATACGGAGTTATTAAGGTGTTGGTGCGCCGGGTGAATTCGAAAAGTCGGGGGATGATAAAAAGGGCTGGCTGAAAGGATTATTGGTTGCCAACAATCGAGGCTAAGCACCGGTCTTGCGTTCTTTTACCTACGATGTCCGCGGCAGGGTCGGGCGCCTTGCTGTAACTTGCGGCGCGGCGCTTCCGCCGTTCATTCGTCACTTTCCATACTACGTCCCACCCCCGATGATTGCTAAGCACCAAGCCACTCTCGATGCCGCTGTGCAGGCCCTGCACGGGCGCACGTTCTTTGCCGCATTTCCCGAAAACCCATCCCCCGAAATCTACGGGGCTGACGCCGATGCTCAGGGCCGCGAGAAATTCGCCGCCATGCGCGGCCAGCACTTTGCCGAACTGTTGCAGGACGAGCCTCAAGGCTGGGCCGGCCAGGAAGAATCGCCCTACGAGCAGCAGTCGCTCGACATCAAATACCCATTCTACGAGCCCGCAACCCTTATCAAAAATGCCCAAGGCGGTTTTGATGAGTGGCGCAAGCTCAAGCCAGCCCTGCGTGCGGCCCTGCTCACCGAGGCCCTGGAGGGCATGAAGAGCCGCTTTTTTGAAATTGCCTACGCTACCATGCACACCACGGGGCAGGCCTACATGATGTCGTTTCAGGCCAGCGGCCCCCACGCCGCCGACCGCGCCCTCGAAGCCATTGCGGCCGGCTACGAAGAGCAAACCCGCTTTCCCGAAGACACCCGCTGGGAGAAGCCCATGGGCAAGTACAGCATCTCGCTGAACAAGACCTGGCGCGCCGTGCCCAAGGGCCTGGCCCTGGTTATTGGCTGCTCCACGTTCCCGACCTGGAACACGGTGCCCGGCATGTTTGCCTCGCTCGTAACCGGCAACCCCACCATCATCAAGCCGCACCCCAAGGCGGTGCTGCCCATCGCCATTGTGGTGGCCGAGGTGCAGAAGGTGCTGAAGGAGCACGGCCTGAACCCCTGCATCTGCCAGCTGGCCGTGGATGCTGATGACCGCCTTATCACCAAGGACCTGGCCGAAGACCCCGCCATCAAGCTGATTGACTACACCGGCGGCTCGCAGTTTGGCGAGTACGTGGAAAGCCTCAAGGGCAAAACCGTCTTCACCGAGAAAACCGGTGTCAACAGCATCATCATCGACAGCTGCGACGACCTCGACAAGGTGGCCCAAAACCTGGCCTTCTCCGTCAGCCTCTACTCGGGCCAGATGTGCACGGCCCCGCAAAACTTCTTCATCCCCGAAGCCGGCGTGAAAGTGGGCGACGCCCTGGTTCCTTACGAGGAAGTAGTGCAGAAAATTTCGGCCGCTGTCATCGGCCTGGCTACCAACCCCAAGGCGGGCCCGCACGTGTTTGGCGCCATCCAGAACCCTGCTACGCACGACCGGGTGAAGCAGCTGGCCTTCGACGGCGGCCGCAGCATTCTGGCCCACGGCACCGTAGACAACCCCACGTTCAAGAACGCCCGCACCTGCTCGCCTAGCATTTTTGAGGTCGACGCCAGCCGCGTCGAGCAGTACAGCCAGGAGCTGTTCGGGCCCATCATGCTGGTTATCAAAACCAAGAACACCCAGGAAAGCGTGCACCTGGCTGCCCAGCTAGCGCGCGAGCACGGCGCCATTTCGTGCGGTGCCTACACCACCGACCCTGCCATGAAAGAGCAAATCATGGATGAGATGAGTCTGGCCGGCACGCCCGTCAGCTTCAACCTCACGGGCGGCATCTACGTGAACCAGAACGCCGGCTTCTCCGACTTCCACGTGACTGGCGGCAACCCCGCCGGCAACGCCAGCTTCACTAACCCCGAGTTTGTTATCAAGCGCTTCACCTGGGTTGGCTTCCGCGAGCCAGCATTGGGCTAGTTAGTTGCTAGTTGTCAGTTGTTAGTGGTGGAGTTCTTATCCCTGACAACTAGCTACTGACACAAAAAAGGGCCGCCGCTTCAGTTGAAGCGGCGGCCCTTTTTTGTTTAAACTCCTTTGGTCCACTTATAATTTTTAGCGGCCTTGGTGGTTTTGAATCTCTCTTGTTTTCTGGGGTTTAGGTCGATGGTGGGGCGAATGTTGTTCACCGGCCGGAAGCGCATTTTGGTGGCTTTGCCTCTGGATGATTCAGAAGCGTGCTCGTAGTGATGCTTGGCTTTCAGGCGGGGTTTCTTTCCTTGGCCTTGAGCATAAGAGGCTGTTGTGGCAAGGAAAGGGAAGAGCAGCAATAAGAGTAACTTTTTCATGGCGAGTAAAGGCTAAAGCATAGGGGTCAGTGGGAAATAACCGGAGCCCAGACCGAGTGATAATCAGCCTGAACCATTCCTTGAAACGCAGATATTTGCCAGGGGGTTGCGATATTCCGGATTGACTGCTGTGCTTACAAAATTTTGCGCAAGTCTTCGCGCAGGCTTTCGATGCCTTGCCGAATTTGGCCCCAGATGCCATGCTCCGACCCGTCGGTGGACGTGGGGGCCGAGCCTAACTGCTCGGCTAGGCGGGCGCGCTTGGCTTCGAGGGCTTCGGCGTGGGCCTGGTAGGTATTGGGCGAGCCGGCAGCAGTGGCGTGGGCTCGATTGTGCAGGGTCCGGATTTTGGCGTCTAGTTCGGCCAGGGCTTGGTGTAAGTCGTGTGCCGAAAGCTGGGGCGGGCGCTGGGCATCAGGGCCGGGGGTGCTGGACATGGGAATGAAGGAAAAGGCGTTGGTAAATGAAGCTGCTTGTTGTACTGCCTTCGGCTTCGAAAAGATGCCTCAGCAGCCTGCTGCTTGCGGCCAGCCAATGTTACCAACATAAGCGCAACAAAAGGATAATTCTAAGCGAATTGGGCCAGTTATAGATGCTAATAGCTTTGTGCGGTTGAATTTTATCTGGAAAGGCGTATGCTGCGATATTTTACCCTAACCTGTGTGTTGGTGGCTACAATGGCGGGGCAGGCCAGTAGCCAGACGGCCTCGGTAGCCGCTGCGGCTCCCGGCTCTGAGGGCGGCCCCACCACACCAGCTACGCCGCCGGCTGCGCCCACCGTCTACTTCACGGCCGACGAGATGCCGGCTTTCCCGGGAGGCGACGTGGCCCTGCTGAAATTTCTGGCCAGCAGGCTTAAATACCCAACAGCGGCCCTCGACCGTAGCCTTTCGGGCAAGGTCTACCTCACCTTCACCGTCGACCCCGAAGGCCGCCTGCACAACCCGCACGTGGTGCGCGGCCTCGGCTACGGCCTCGATGAGGAGGCCCTGCGCCTCGTGCGCCTCATGCCCTGGTGGAACCCCGGCAAAATCAATGGCCAGCCCGTGTGGGTTACTCTCACCATGCCTATCAACTTCCGAGCACTTTGAGACATTTGATATTTAACAGTTAGCATTTAACAATAAACACTTCATCGGAACACGCCCGAAGAGCTGTTAACTGGCAGTTGTTAAATGCTAATTGTTAAATATTAATTGTCAAACGTTCGGGGAACGCCGGCTTCGCGAGCTAGTGGGGCGGCGCCCGACTGCCACAGCGCGGCCAGTACGGCATTGGCGGTTTCGGCTAGTTCTACGTGGTAGTCTTCGTGGAGGCGGGCGGTCTGTTTCAAGGCCTCGTGGGTGCGTTTGGTGAGGTGCTGGAGCAGGGGCTGGGTGGGGCCGTGCAGCCGCGCCGTGATATCGGGTTGGTGCCGAAACACGTTGGCTAGCAGGCGCCAGCTGAGTTCGGTTTCGCCATACACGTCTTCGGTGATTTTGGCGTGGTAGGCGAGGCGCGCCTGCAGCTGCCGCAGAATCACGAGCAAGTCGTTGGGCGTTTGGTGGAAGCCGCGCACGGGGTCGTCGACTTGGGCGCGCAGCACGGCCCGGCGGGTTTCCAGCGCGTCGGGGCCTTCGAGTAGGCGGTAGGCCAGCTGCTCGGTGAGGATGGTGTCTTGGGCCACGAGGCGGGCCAAAAGCTGGTCTTTTTCCTTTTGAGGGAGCTGAAAGAGAGCTTTGCGCAGGTCTGGTGGGAGAACGGGCATGCTTTGTCCGTGGGAATGTAGAATCTCAAAATTATGAGCGTAATAATTCACGCCAGCGCTGGCCCGTACTCCAAAGCCCTAACGCCGCTATTGTCATCAGAAGCAAAACAATCAGAAGCAAAACACTTAACCAGCACTCACATGATGTTAATGTTTTGGAAACGGAAGTATGAAGAATAGCTTAAGCTAACTCACTTCTATGAATATCAAATGCGTTGGAAAGCGAAGGTGTTGGCAAATCATTTAGACAAGCTGTTCAGTAGATACTCTCCATCGTTTGGTATTGGATATGCCGTAGTCTCGCATAAGTATAAGCGTATAAAGTAACAGGCCCATGATGTATGTCGAGCCGGTACTTTTGCACCTTTTCGCGGTTCATTAAATCCAGCGCAAAAACTAAATCCTTAAAACGAGCCGTAGAGGCAAATCTGATGCGTACACCACCGTCCTGGGCTGAGTCTGCCATCATGGCTTGTATTAGACCTATTGTTCGCTCCTGCTCGCGCGCGTCGGTAACCGGATTTCCTAAAAAGGAAGCTTCACGCCAAGTCCGGAATGCTTGTAGCTCAGTAACAGACATGAGCTGTGGTGCATCGTAATTATTGCATTGATTTAATGGTAGATGCTTTGGCAGAAGCACAAGCTGCATAATCATCTTCCTGCTCAATTTTCCCTGCCAAAGGTTTACAGTCAAGCACCCCAGCCACAGCAGTCCCGCCAACGCCAGCAGGCCCGGTGGAAACAGCAGCTTGCGCCGATAGCGGCGTGGCAGGTGAAAGCGCATAAGCAGGTGGTTCAAAACCCAACGGTTAGCTGAAAACGCTACCAGCTAGCCGCTTAGTCTATCAGCGTCAGGTTATACGTCAGGCCCAGGCGAAACCCGTTGTTGAACTCATACACCGGGAAGCCGGTGCGAGGGTCGGGGTCGAAGTGGTGGGTAATCTGGTTGAGGTACTGGAACTCCAGGCGGAAATTGTCGTGAACGCGGTAGCCCAGGCCGCCGCCAATGCGGTTTTGGTTGAAGACGTTGGTGGTGATTTCGCGGCCGAAGTTGAGGAAGACTTCATCGAAGGCGGTGAGGTACCATTCGCCGTCGTCGAGGGTGGGGCCTTGCAGCGGGAAGGCGAGGGCCAACTGGTAGCGGACGCGGTTTTGGCGGTTCCACACGGCCGAGTTGCCCAGGCTGCCGCTGGCGCCGGGCACGCCAATCCAGCGTTGTTCGAGCCGTATCCGCTGCTCGAGAGCGAAGCGGCCCACCTCGTCGCTCAGCTCCACGTCTTCGTAGAAGCGCTGCTCGGGATAGCTGCCGGCATCGGCCACGGGGTGGTCGCCGTAGGGGTGGGTGACGAGGCGGGTGTAGCCGCCGCCCACTTTAAACCGGGGCATTACCTTGTAGGCAAAGCCCGCGCGCAGCAGCGACTGCTGCCGGTCGGTGATGAAGTTGATGCGGCGCAGCTGGTACTCGGTGTGAATCTGCCAACGCTCGCCCAACGCGTGGTCGCCCTCGTACACATACCAGCCGATGGCGTTGAAGTCGTTGATGCGGCTAACCTGGGCTGCGGCCGGCCGCGAAACCAAGCTGCCAGCGGCTGCCAGCAGTGGCAGGAGAATTTTCATGCGGCAAGATGCCACCGAATGCGCCGACACATTGCCCGCACGGCCACCGGGCCACCGCTAACAGCTTGGGCGCTGCTTATCCTTTTTGTGCCAACCGGCGCAGCTGCCGCAGCTCCGAACCCCTGGTATAGCGCAGCTGCTGATGGCGCGAGCAAACATCGGTGGCGTAGTAGGGAGCGACTTTTTTTACGGCCCCACGCGGATTAGCATCTTCAGTAACGGCGTAGGCATACATGAGCCGTTCGGTTCCCACGGCCAGATTCACGCCGCAAGAAGTATTGTCGCTGATGACCTGCACTTCCGTGCCTGTCTGCTGTCCCTTAATTAATTGAATGACAGCAAACGTGTAGCGCACGGCTGCGCGTCGCGACGTAATCACGGTGTCTTGCCCCGAAACCAGGGACCGAACGTGCGCGGTGTCGGTGGTGGTAATTGGCTCGGCCCGCACCAGGCGGCCTGTAAAAACAAGCGCCGCCTGCTCGTATTCTTTGGAGATTTTGGCCTTCTCAGAAATGCGTTCGGAAACGCAAGAGCACGCCCACGCGGGCAACGAGAACCATAGCAGGCAGCAGACGAGAAAAGTCGTTTTCATACAAACATTAAAAGGCAGGTGGTGCGCCAGCCCCCAGTATTGGGCTGCGATGGAAGGATGCCGGTAACGTCGCTATTGCATAAAATGCCTCGGAAAAAAGCTGCCGGGCCGGCCCAATACATTTCACCGGCGGCAGCGTGTTGCCAAGCGGCAAAACTGCTTGAGGCGGCTGAGCGAATTGGCCGCCGTCTTCGATTCGTTTGGCAGGGAAAATCTGGCGGGCAGGCCTGGCCTATATTTACCAAGAACTGACTCTTTATAGCCGCCACGTAAGCCCGGAAAAGCTGGTCGACGAGGCGGCTAACCTCTAGCTGCAGCAGGCCCTTCCGTTAACGAGCAAGTAGGGGAGTGGGCCTGGGGCGCGCAACTTCTGCCTGTATTTTGGCCCCGCCAAGATATTGTGCAGGTGCTGCATAGCCGGCTGCCTTCTACCGTTTCTAAGCTTGCTTGCCTACTTGTATGCCCGTTACGCCGGTCCCGTCTCCGCTCTGCTCTCTTCCCGCCGACCAACTACTTGGCGACCTGCTGGCCGTTTCCATGACCGGGGTCATCTACTACACGCCCCTCTATGACCCCAGCGGCACGGGCGGAATCGTTGACTTCACCTTCGAGTACCTCAACCCCGCCGCCCAGCGCATGATGCGCATGCCCGAGGTGCCCACCCTCACGCACAACGAGCAGTGGCCCCACAGCCGCCAGCAGGGCACCTTCGGCTTCCACGTCGACGCCTTCGAGTCCGGCGAGCCCCGCGAGTACAACATCAATTATCAGCACGACGGCTACGACAACTACTACCGCCTAGCCGCCCGCCGCTCGGGAAACGGCCTGCTGGTGAGTTTCACCGATACCGCCGACCAACCCCGCAGCCCCGTGGAGGTGGCGCTACGCGAAGCCCAGACCCGCGAGAAAGCTGCCCGCGCCGAAACCGAAGCCGAGCGCCAGCGCCTCCACGACATCATAATGGAGCTGCCCGCCAGCATGGCCATCCTCGCCGGGCCGGACCTCACGTTTGCCCTCGTCAGCCCCGGCTACCAGCAGCTCTTTCCCACCCGCGCCCTCCAGGGCCTGCCCATGCGCGAGGCCCTGCCGGAGCTGGTGGGCCAGTCCCACTTGGGGATGCTCACGCAAGTGTATCAAACGGGCAAGCCCTACTACGGCACTGAGCTGGAAACCTGGGTGGACTTTGCCGGCACGGGCCAGCCCCAGTGCCGCTACTTTAATGTGTTTTTTCAGGCGCTGCGTACCCCCGATGGCCTAATCGATGGCGTCCTGAATTTTGCCTACGAGGTCACGGAGCAAGTAGAGGCCCGGCAGCAGCTCGTCGAGCTCAACCAGGAGCTGGAAGCCAGGGTGCAGGCGCGCACGGCTGAGCTGCAGGAAAGCGAAGCCCGGTTTCGCATCATGGCCGATGCCGCGCCCAACCAGGTGTGGGCCGTGAACCCCGATACCACCATCCGCTACGCCAACCAGGCTTTTCTGGACTTTGTGGGCGTGTCCCTGGAAGAATACGTGACCACGGGCTGGGAAGCTTTTCTGCCTGCCGAGGAACTGGAGCTGGCCCAAACCACCTTGGAAACGGCTATCAGCAACCGTACGCTGTACGTACTGGAGCACCGCATGCGCCGCCACGACGGGCAGTACCGTTGGCTGCAGGCCCAGGGGGCGCCCAGCTTCTACCCCAACGGCGACCTGTACGGCTACGTGGGCTCGGCCATCGACATCACCGACCTTAAGCAGGCCAATGAGCGCCTGACCCGCACCAACCAGGACCTGGACAGCTTCGTGTACGCGGCCTCGCACGACCTGAAGCAGCCCGTCAACAACCTCATGGGCCTCTTCGACGAGCTACGCCGTGGCATCACCTTTGCCGACCTTGCCGAGGAGGAACTGCTGGTGCCCCTGGTGCAGGAAGCCCTGCAGCAGCTGGGCCGCACCATCGACGACCTGGCCGCTCTGGGGCAAGCCCAGCAGGCTGGCGGCGCGCCGGCCGAGGAAGTTTCCCTGGCCGACCTGATGGAAGAAGTGCTGAACACGCTCGAGCCGCAGGTGCGCGCCGCCCGGGCCCGCATCACGGCCGACTTTGCGGCGCGGCCCACCGTGGCCTTTGCCCGGGTGAACCTGCGCACCATTATGCTCAACCTGCTCAGCAATGCCCTCAAATATGCCGACCCGGCGCGGCCCGCCCGCATCCACGTTTCGGTGTGGACAGAGCACGAACAGCCCGTGCTGGTGGTGGAAGACAACGGCCTGGGGTTCGACGCGGCCCGGTACGGCCCGGAGCTGTTTCATCTTTTCCGCCGCTTTCACCACCACACGTCGGGCTCGGGCGTGGGGCTCTACTTGGTAAACCGCATTGTGCAGGCCCACGGCGGCCGCATCGAAGTCGACAGCGCGGAAGGGGAGGGCGCCACGTTTCGCGTGCTGTTGGGGCGAACCTAAGCGGCCCGGCGTTTTGCCCCGGTGCCCAGCCGCCTGAGGCGGAAAGGAAACCGGAATTAAACGGCTGCCTCCTATGCAGGGGCAGGCAGCGTAATGGTGAACGTGGTGCCCACGCCCAGCTCACTCTGCACCGCGATGGTGCCCCCGGCGTTTTCCACCATGCGCTTGACCATGTAGAGGCCAATGCCCGAGCCCTCGACGTGGTCGTGCAGGCGGCTGAACAGGCCGAAAAGCTGGCCCTGCTGTCCCTCGGAGAGGCCCAGGCCGTTGTCTTGCACGTCGAGCACTATGGTTGTGCCGGTGCTGCGGCACCGCAGCCGCACCTCGGGCGGGCAGCCGGGGCGCTGGTACTTAACGGCGTTGCTGAGCAGGTTGTAAACAATGCTGCGCAGGTTTTGGGGAGCGAAGGAAATGCTGGGGCAGGTCGCTACCTCCACCTCGATACGGGCCTCGGCAGCGACTAATACGGCCCCCAAATCCAGGCGGATGTCTTCGACCAGGGTGGCTAGGTCTACGGTGGCGGCGGGCTGGGTGTGGGCCCGCTGAATCCGCGACACGTCGGTGAGCTGGGCAATGGTGAGCTTGAAGCGGTCGACGGCGAGCTGCATGCGCTCGAGCATGGCCGGCACTTGGCCAGCCTGCTTGGCGGCGGCGGGCAGCTCTTCGTTCAAGGCGTACAATAAGCCTTCGAGGTTGCTGATGGGAGCCTTCAGGTCGTGCGAGGCGGTGTAGACAAACGTGTCGAGGTCGGCGTTGGTGCGCGTGAGCTGGGCGTTGGCGGTGGTCAGCTCCGCGTTGGCCTGGGCCAGCTGCTGCCGGGTGTTCACCTGCTCGGTTACGTCGGTGCCAAACACGGAAATGCCCGCTGGCTGTCCGCCTTCCTCAAACCGGTGGTAAGTGAAATTGAAGTAATGGCGCTTGGCCGGCTGGCCGTCGAGCTGGTCGAGGTCGGCGGGCACTTCGACTCCTGCACCCGGCTTGCCGGTGGCGTACACCTGGTCGAGGAGGGCCACGAAACCCTGCGTGGCCGCGTCGGGCAGCACGGTAGCCAGGGGCTGCCCCAGTAGCTGGCGCCCCGGAAACACCCGTTCCTGGGCCGCGTTGCAGTACTCAAAGCGGTGCTCGGGGCCCCGCAGCAGGGTGAGCAGGGCCGGGGTTTGCTCGAACACCTGATGAAAGGCTTCGCGCTCGTGCAGCTGCCGTTGGGTGGCGGCCAGCGCCTCGGCCTGCAGGGTTTCGTTGAGGCGCCGGGCCAGCACGGCTTCGGTCACGTCGTAGGCAAACAGGGACACGCCCACGACGTGGCCGTGCTCGTGGTAGGCATCGCAGGAAAAAGTAAAGTACCGGGTGCGGGCGGCTTCCCCTGCGGGTGGAGCCAGGGTCAGCGGGGTCTCGACGCCGAAATAGGAAGTGCCGGAACGGTACACGCCGTCGAGCCGCCCCACCAGGCCCAGGGCCACGGTTTCGGGGTACCAATCGGCCACGGACTGGCCAAGGGGCAACGTGTGCCCAGGAAAGAGCTCTTGAAAGGCAGGGTTTGCGTAGTCGAGTTGGTGGGTCGTGCCGCGCAGAATGCACACGGCGGCCCGGGTCTGGCCCAGAAAGCGCTCGAGGCTGGCGCGCTGGTGCCCTGCCTCGGTTTGGGCCGCCAGCGCAACCTGAGCACTGGCCAGCACTTGGGCTTCCAGGTTTAGGTTGTGGGCTTGTAGAGCAGACTGGTCGTGCTGCAACTCGGCGTTGCTGGTGAACAGGCCCTCGTTGGCAGTATTCAGGGCGTCGTTGACGGCGGTCAGCACTTGGTTTTGCTGCCGCACCTGCTCGTGGGAGCCAGCAGAAGCGAGAGGGGAGGTGGAGGTCCCAAAGAGAGAGGAGAGCATAACGGCGCAGCAGGCGCCAGGGGAAAACAGTAGCCAGGAAAGCAGTGGCGAAAACTACGGGCGGGGAAGGGCCGACGGCCGCACTAAGGCGGCGGAGGGGCCTCCGTCCGGGGATGGGAGGCAGGCCGGGCGGCCGTCCACGCGAACCCAGCAAGTTGGTATACGGGGGCCGCCGAACAATGAACGGGAACGGCAAAAGCCGAACCTTGAATGAGGCCTATTTCATTTGCTATGAGCAGCCCGTGAGCCTGCGCGCTGCGCCATTCTATGTGCGGAACTGACGCGCGAGAACACGCCCGTACCCAACCCCGGAGCTAGGTGGTCGGCCCACGCCCCGTTGCGCCACCGGGAGGGCGCGACAAGCCCTCGTGCAGGCCGGGGCCAAGCCCGACAGTGCCCGGATTAGATGGAGGTTCAGACCAGCGAGCTTGGCAAAAGGGCAACCGCGGTACTTATAATTTTCGGGCAAAGCTGCTTGGCGGGCAAACCATGCAGTGCCCACCAGGGTATAGAATAAGCCCTTACATGCTTTTCCGGTCGGGCTGACCGGCCGCCGGCCGGTAACCTGCGTGCACTCAGCAATCAGTGCTGACCAGCGGCCGGCTGGGACTTTCCAACTGCTAACTCCACTTTCTACTCCAATTGGTTCTTCTTATGGAAACTCTCCCTACCAAAGCGTACGGGGCCACTGGCTCCCTGTTCAGCAAACTGGCCCCGATGGAAATCGAGCGCACCCCGCCCCAGGCCGACGAAGTGCACATCGACATTCTCTACTGCGGCGTGTGCCACTCCGACCTGCACCAGGTGAAAAACGACTGGCACAACACCATTTACCCCTGCGTGCCCGGCCACGAAATCATTGGCCGCGTGGTGGAGGCGGGCAGTGCCGTCACCAAATTCAAGACCGGCGACTTGGTAGGCGTGGGCTGCATGGTTGACTCCTGCGGCACCTGCAGCTCCTGCCGCGAGGGCGAGGAAAACTACTGCGAAGGCCCCGTGAGCTGGACGGCGACCTACAACGGCTACATGAAGCCGCAAAACAAGGACTTCAACACCTTTGGCGGCTACTCCACCAACATCGTGGTGAAGGAAGCGTTTGTGCTGCGCATCCCCGACACGCTGGACGTTCAGGCCGCGGCCCCAATCCTGTGCGCGGGCATCACCACCTACTCGCCCCTGAAGCACTGGAATGTGGGCCCGGGCCAAAGCGTGGCCGTGGTGGGCATTGGCGGGCTGGGCCACATGGCTGTGCAGCTGGCGCGGGCCATGGGCGCCACCGTCACGGCCGTCACGCGCAACAAAGACAAGCAAGCCGATGCCGAAAAGCTGGGCGCACACGAGGTGCTGATTTCTTCGGACAGCGAGGCCATGGAAGCGCACGAGCTGCAGTTCGATTTTATCCTCATCACCATCCCGGACGCTTTCGAAGTAAACGACTACGTGAAGCTGGCCAAGCGCAACGGCGTCATCGTGACGGTGGGCCTGATTGGGCCCTACAAGGCGCCGCTCGACAACCAGGAAATGGCCATGCACCGGCGCTCGGTGGCGGGCTCCGTCATCGGCGGCATTGCCGAAACCCAGGAAGTGCTCGACTTCTGCGCCGAGCACCGCATTCAGCCCGAGGTGGAAATCATTGCCATGCAGGACATCAACGACGCCTTCGATAAGATGATGGACGAGGAAGTGCGTTTTCGCTACGTCATCGACATGCAGTCATTGAAGGACGCGCAGTAAGGCTCTTTTGAGTCGGCTACGGCAGCTCTTTTACTCCTGCGTTGGCTCAGCCCGCCCCGCTCGCGCACCTGCCGGGCGCGGGGCGGGCTTTCGCTTCGCAGCATCATGTTTCCTACACTTTGCCCATGTCTTTGCCCCTGAAACCCGAATTTCCACTGGCCCTGCAGACCGGCGACCTGGCCCCGGATTGCGAGCTGCCCGACGGCTCGCGCCTGACGGAGCTGCGCGGCCGGCCCGTTGTGCTGGCCTTTGCACCCGACACCTGGGACCCCACGCTGGCCCACCAGAGCGAGCTGTTTGCGCAGCTGTTGGCGGAGTTTGGCAGCGGAGCCGCGTTCGTAGATGCTGCCGCTGATGAGTGGCACGCGCTGGATTGCCGTGGGGAACTGGCCGAGCGGTTTGGCGTCGTTGGCAAGCGGGCTCTCTTTCTGCTCGATGAGCAAGGCATAGTGCGTTGGAAAACCGTGGTGGAGCCCGGCGAAGACCTGCGGCCCGGCCCGGTGCTGGCGGCTCTGGAGGCACTGCACCCGCCAACCCCTGCGGCGGCGTCCCCCGCAACCGGGGTTCTGGCCAGTGGGCTCACGCGCCGCACGTTTGTGACGGCCACCCTGGCCGCGGCCGCATTGCTACTGCTACCAGGCTGCCGCACGGAGTCGTCCGACACGAACGAGCAGGCAGCCACGGGCTCAGCTGATGGAGCTGGCAGCGGCAACGGCCTCCTAGCCGTCACGCTGCGCATCAACGACAAAAATTATCCCCTGCAGCTCGACCCGCGCGTGACCTTGCTAGACGCCCTGCGCGAACATCTGCACCTAACCGGCACCAAGAAGGGCTGTGACCACGGCCAGTGCGGTGCCTGCACCGTGCACCTAAACGGGCAGAGCGCCCTCTCGTGCCTGACGCTGGCCGTGATGAGCCAGGGCCAGGAAATTACCACCATTGAAGGCCTTTCTACCGGCGAGGCGCTGCATCCCATGCAGGCCGCTTTTCTCAAGCACGACGCGTTTCAGTGCGGCTACTGCACACCGGGCCAGATTATGGCGGCCACTGCGCTGCTGCAGGACCAGACCACCCGCACCGGCTCGGCCGTGGAGCTGCGGGAAGCCATGAGCGGCAACCTGTGCCGCTGCGCTGCCTACCCCAACATCCTCGCCGCCATTCAGGAAGTGCAGCGCGCCTAACCCCCGACCCAGCCCATGCATCCGTTTCAGTACCAGCGCGCCGATAGTGCCGAACAAGCCGTGGCCACGGTGACGAAAAACCCGGCGGCCACTTTCATCGCCGGCGGCACCTCGCACGTCGACCTCCTCAAGGAGGGCGTGTACCGCCCCGGCCTGTTGGTCGACGTGTCGGCGCTGCCCCTGCGGCAGATTACTGCCCACGAGGGCGGGCTGCGCATCGGTGCCGGGGTGTCCAATACTGCCGCGGCGGCTTCGGCCGAAGTGCGGCAGCGCTACCCCGCCGTGAGCGAGGCACTGCTGGCGGGCGCCTCGGTACAGATTCGCAACGTGGCCTCCATGGCCGGCAACCCGCTGCAGCGCACCCGCTGCCCGTATTTCCGCGACCCTACTCAGGCCTGCAACAAGCGGGAGCCGGGCAGCGGCTGCGCGGCCCTCGAAGGCTATAACCACGTGCACGCGCTGTTTGGCGCCTCGGCGGCCTGCGTGGCCACGCACCCCAGCGACGTGGCCGTGGCCCTGGCCGCGCTCGATGCCCGCGTGCAAACCCTTGGTCCGAAGGGCCCGCGCACCATTGCCTTCCCGGAGCTGCACCGCCTGCCGGGCACCACGCCCCACCTCGACACCATACTTGAACATGGCGAGCTGATTACCAGCATCGACCTGCCCGCTTTCACCGGCCGCTCGCACTACCTTAAGGTGCGGGAGCGGGCTTCTTATGCTTACGCACTGGTATCGTGTGCCGTGGCGCTGGAAATGGACGGGCCGAACATTCGGCGGGCGCGGGTAGCGCTGGGGTCGGTGGCGCACAAGCCCTGGCGCGCGACCTCGGCCGAAGCCATGCTCGCGGGCCAGCGGCCCACCGAGCAGCTGTTTCGGGCCGCGGCTGATGCTGCCTTCGCCGAGGCCAAACCTCTTAAACACAACGCCTACAAAGTACCGATGGGCCGCCAGTTGATGGTGCGGGCCCTGCTGGAAACCAGCAGCCTGCAGCCGCTGCAGGGCCCCGCCGGCACTGCCTTTGCGGCCAGCGTGGGCGGCGTGGCCGGCCAGGTGGCGTCGCCCCGCTAACCTGCTCCTTTTTCTAAATTAAAACCTGATATCGATGCTAGCCACTGGAAAACCCCTCGACCGCGTAGACGGGCGCCTCAAAGTCACTGGTGCGGCGCGCTACACCGCCGAGTGGGAGGTGCCGGGCCTGGCCTACGGCGCCATTGTGGACAGCGCCATTGCGCACGGCACGGTGAGTTCCATCGACGTGGGCGCGGCAAAGCGGGCCCCCGGCGTGCTGGCCGTGCTCACCCACGAAAACGCGCCCCGCCTGCAGCCCATTCCCGAGAAGGTGGGAGAAACGCAGTTTCGCGGCGAAGGCGGCATCACCGAAACCCGCCAGCCGTTGCAAAATGCTGCCGTGGAGTACGCCGGCCAGCCCCTGGCCGTGGTGGTGGCCGACACGCTCGAACGGGCCCGGTACGCCGCCACGCTGGTGCGCGTGAGCTACGCCGAGCAGGCGCCGCAGCTGGCCATGGCAACGGCCGGCCGCAAAACCCGGCCCGAGTCGTTTTTGGGCAACAACCAGGAAAAGCTGCAGGTCACCATTGGCGACCCCACGGCGGCCCTGGCGGCCGCGCCCGTGAAGCTGGAACGCGTGTACGAGTCGGCCATCACCCACCACAACCCCATCGAGCAGCTGGCCACCATAGCCCGCTGGGAAAAGCGCAACGGCGCCGACTTTCTAACGCTTTACGACACCACCCGCGGCCTGGAAGTGCTGCAGGAAGTGATGGCCACGTCGTTGGGCCTGCCCAAGGAAAGCGTGCACGTTATCTGCCCGTTCGTTGGCGGGGCGTTTGGGGCCAAGGGCTGGCTGTTTGCTCCGCCGCTTCTCACGGCAATGGCGGCGCGGGTGGTAGGCCGGCCGGTGAAGATTGAGTGGCGCCGGCAAGACATGTTTGCCGTGGCTGGCAAGCGCGCCGCCACCCGGCAAACGCTGGCCCTGGGCGCCACCCGCGAGGGCAAGCTCACGGCCCTGCGGCACGACACGCAAACCCATTCCTCGATTTCCAGCGGCTACACCGAGCCCTGTGCCCGCGTCACGCGCATGATGTATGCCGTGCCGAATATTGGCTTTGCCCACGAGCTGGCCCACCTGCACCTGCCTTCGCCATGCCCCATGCGTGGGCCCGGCGAAACCGTGGGCGGCTGGGCCCTGGAGTGCGCTCTGGACGAGCTGGCCACCGAACTGAACCTGGACCCGGTGGAACTGCGCCTGCGCAACTACGCCGAGCGCAACCCCGAAACCGGCAAGCCCTGGAGCAGCAAGCAGCTGCGGGAGTGCTACGCCCGGGGCAAGGCGCTCATCGGCTGGGACAAGCGCAACCCCAAGCCCCGCTCCATGCGCGAGGGCAGCCAGCTCATTGGCTACGGCATGGCCACCACCATGTACCCGGCCGGCCGCCGCGAGGCCGAGGCCCGCGCTACCCTTTTTGCCGACGGGCGGGCGCTGGTGCAAAGCGCCACCCACGAGCTGGGCAACGGTGCCTACACCATCTTCCGTCAAATCAGCGCCGACGCGCTGGCCCTGCCCGTGGAGCGCGTCCGGTTTGAGCTTGGCGATTCGTCTCTGCCGAAAGCGCCTACCTCCGGCGGCTCCACCACCACGGCCACCGTGGGCCCGGCCGCGCAGGCCGCGGCCCGGGCGGTGTTGGCGGCGCTAACCGACTTGGCCGTGCGCGACGCCCAGTCGCCCTTGTTTGGCGCGGCTGCGGAGGCGGTGGAAGCCCGCGAGGGGCGGTTGGTGCTCAAGGCCAACCCGGCAAAAGGCGAGGAATACGGCGCCATTCTGCGCCGGGCCCAGCGGCCGTCGCTGGTGGCAACGGCCGGGGCCAAGCCGGGCGAGGAGAAGGAAAAGTATTCGTTTTACTCCTTCGGGGCAGTATTTGCCCAGGTGCGGGTCGATGAGGCTAGTGGCTCGATTCGCGTGGCCCGGCTGTGCGCCGTATACGACGTGGGCCGGCTCATGAACCCCAAAACGGCCCACTCCCAACTCATTGGCGGCATAGCCATGGGCCTGGGCGCCACCCTGATGGAGGCCACGCACTACGACCCCCGCAACGGCCGCGCCGTGGTGCGCAACCTAGCCGACTACCACGTGCCCAGCATGGCCGACACGCCCGACATTGCCGTGGAGTGGCTCAACATCCCCGACCCGCACATCAGCGAGCTGGGGGCGCGCGGCATTGGCGAGATTGGCTGCGTGGGCACGCCTGCGGCCATTACCAACGCCGTGTTCCACGCCACGGGCCAGCGCCTGCGCTCGCTGCCCCTCACCCCCGACAAGTTGATGCGGGTATAATTGCGGCAGCGGGCATAGCAAAGCCATGGCCCGCCGGATATGGCCCGGCTTGGGTGAACCGTGTCCAGCGGGCTTAGGAGCCAGAAGTTGCCAGTGAGCGTTTCGCCAGCGCCAGGCCCGCCGCTGGTTTGTAGGCTTCTTCGCCATTGCCCTGACCAATTATCTGTTGACCAACTACCAGGCTTACGTACGGCAACCCCCGCCGCCCGCGTTCTAGGCACTACCCCGGGCCAGTCCCAGGGTAGCGGAAGCAAAAAAAATCACATTCTATCTATTAGTAGCCAAAAGAATCCCCCCGAAGTAAACCGAGCGGGATTCTTTTGGCCAATGGGTAGCCCGGAATATGGTCAAATTCAACCTCCATTCGGCGCTGGCCATGTCCAGCGGCCAAGTGGTTGCCTGCTACAGCACCTCTATTTACCGGACTTTATCACTACGCCGCTGCCCAACGACCGTATCTTCGTTATGCTACCATTGGTGGCGTCCTACTTTGCCGTGTTTGCATGACTGAAGCTGTTGCCCCCATCACCCTACTCCAACGCCTCCGCACCGAAACCCGTCCCAGCCACGATGCCGTGGAGCAGAACGGCTTTGCCCAAAGCATGCGGGCCGGCACCCTGACCCTGGCTACCACGCAGTACTTTCTGGCCAAGATGTATGGCTTTCTGAAGCCCTACGAAGACCGGCTGCAGGAATTTAGCTGGGCACCGGCCTGGGAAATCGAGCGCCGCCTGCGGGCCCACCTAATTTTGTCAGACCTGGAAAGCGGCCCCGATGCGGCCGCGCTGCCGCTGTGCCCAGCCATGCCGCCGCTGCATACCCGCGCCGAGTTATTGGGTGCCATGTACGTGTTGGAGGGCTCCACACTGGGCGGGCAGGTCATCAGCCGGGAGCTGGCCAAGGCAGGCATTTCGGCCCGCACCTACTTCGAAGGCAACCGCGAGCGAACCGGCCCGTTGTGGAAATCGTTTTGCCACCTGCTCAGCGAAGCAGCGGTAGAGGAAGACGACAATGACATCGTGCTATCGGCCCGGCGCACGTTTGAACACTTAGAAGCCTGGCTAAACCACGAATGAGCTTAACCGACGATTCCCTATTACTCACGGCAGTGGACCTGACCAACTGCGACCGTGAACCGATTCACATTCCGGGCTTGGTGCAACCCTACGGGTTTTTGCTCTGCCTCGACCCCAAAACGCGGCGGGTGGTGCAAGCTAGCGAGAACATCGGCGACTTCGTGGGCATCGCGGCCGAGGAGCTGCTGGGCGCGGGCATAGCCCAGCTGCTGGGCGCGGAGCGGGCTGCCGAGGTAGACCAAGTGCTGGGCACCCTCACCGAAACAGCCAAGCTGCTCGGCACTCGACTCGACGAAGTGCCCGGCCAGCCGTTCTACAAGCTCATCATGCACCGCTACGACCAGCTGCTATGGCTGGAGTTTGAGCCGGTGACCGATGCGGCGGCGCCCGCCTTGGACCTGCCGTTTCTCAACGAAGCCATGAGCCAGATGCTCGCCGCCACGGGCGTGCGGGAGTTTTGCCAGTACGCTGTGGAGCAGGTGCGGGCCATCACGGGCTTCGACCGGGTGGCTATTTACCGGTTTGCCGAAGACGAGAGCGGGGAAATCGTGGCCGAGGCCAAGCACCCCGACCTTGATACCTGGCTGGGCCTGCACTACCCGGCCTCCGATATCCCGAAGCAGGCGCGGGCCATGTACCTAAAAAACTGGCTGCGCTTTATTCCCGATGCCCACTACACGCCGGCCCGGCTGGTGCCGGTGAACAACCCCGCCACGGCCCGCCCGCCCGACATGACCTACTCCGTGCTGCGGAGCGTGTCGCCCATCCATTTGCAGTACCTGCACAACATGGGTTCGGCGGCCACCATGACCATTTCGCTGATTAAGGATGGCCAGCTCTGGGGCATGATTACCTGCCACCACCGCACGCCCCGCCTGGTGAGCTACGAGCTGCGCGACCTGTGCCAGTTCATCGGCAAAACGTTTTCGGCGCTGCTCGGCACTAAGGAGCAGCACGACGAGCAGGGCTACCAGCTGCGCATTCGCGAAAACCAGGTGCGGCTGTTCGAACACCTGTCCACCAACGAGAACTTCGTGGAGGGCCTGCACCAGTACTCGCCCACGGTGATGGACGTGTTCGACTGCGGTGGGGCCGCTGTCTGCTTCGACGATGAAATCATCATGCTGGGCACCACGCCCAGCCGCGAGGAAATAGTGCAGGTGCTGGCCTGGCTGCAGGAGCACGCGCCCGACGACGTGTTTCACACCAACTCCTACGCCCAACTCGACCCGGCGGGGCTGAACCTGCGCCCGTCGGCGAGCGGCATCCTGGCCATTTCGCTGGCCGAGGCGCCCGGCAACTACATCCTCTGGTTCCGGCCCGAGGTGATTCAGACCGTAACCTGGGCCGGTCAGAACTCCAAACACGAAGTGCTGGCCGACGGGCAAATTTTCCTCTCGCCCCGGCAGTCGTTTGAGGCCTGGAAGCAGCTGGTTGAAAACACGGCCGTGGCCTGGAAGCCCATGGAGCTGGAAGCGGCCAAAGAAATCCGGCTGCACATTTCCGACCTGCGCCTGAAGGTGTTCAACGAGCTACAGGCCCGGGCCGCCAGCCTGAGCCGCCTCAACACAGAGCTGGAGCGCAGCAACGAGGAGCTGGACTCGTTCGCTTACGTGGCGTCGCACGACCTGAAGGAGCCGCTGCGGGGCATCCACAACTATTCCATCTTTCTGCTGGAAGATTACGCCGACCAATTGGACGCCGAGGGTGTGAGCAAGCTGCAAACCCTGGTGCGCCTCAGCCAGCGCATGGAGGGCCTGATTGAGTCGCTGCTGCAGCTCTCGCGCGTGGGCCGGCAAGAGCTGGCCCTCGAAACCTTCGACATGAACCTGGTGCTGGCCGAGGTGCTGGACCTGCTGGCGCCGCGCTTCGAGCAAACGGGTACCACCGTGACGGTGGACGGCCCGCTGCCTGTAGTGCACGGCGACCCGGTGCGGATACGGGAAGTGTTCAATAATTTGCTCACCAACGCGCTGCGCTACAACGACAACCCTCAGAAAAGGGTGGAAGTGGGCGCAGTGTCCGCCGACCAAATTGAGCTGCTGGCCGGCAAAATCCCGTCGGAAAGCCACGTTTTCTACGTACGTGATAATGGCATCGGCATCGACCCCAAACACCACGACACCATCTTCCGGATTTTCAAGCGGCTGCACGGCCAGGAGAAGTACGGGGGCGGGAGCGGCGCCGGCCTAGCCATCGCTAAAAAGATGGTTGAAAAACATGGCGGCGCTTTGTGGGTTGAGTCTGCCCGGGGAGAAGGGGCCACGTTTTACTTCTCCCTACCACTGTAGCACGCATGAATTCCTTTATTCTCAAGCCCATCCTGGTGGTGGAGGACAGCACCGAAGATTTCACGGCCCTGGGCCGCGTCTTCCGTAAGTATGCCCTGCGCAACCCCGTGCTGCGCTGCGAAGACGGCGACCAGGCCCTGGAATACCTGCAGGGCTATGGCAACGCCGTGGGCTGGCCCCAAACCCTGCCCGCCATTGTGCTGCTCGACCTGAACTTGCCCGGCACCGACGGCCGCACCGTGCTCGACACCCTCAAGCAAGACGCCCGCCTGCACTCCATTCCGGTGATTATTTTTAGTACCTCGTCGAGCGAACGCGACGTGGAGGACTGCTACCGGCTGGGGGCCAACAGCTACCTGACCAAGCCCATTTCCTACGCGGCGCTGGAAGAAAAAATTCGTCTCATTATTCAGTATTGGCTGGAGGCCTCGGAGCTGCCCCTGGCCAACAGGCTCGCCTCGTGAAGAAAATATTACTCGTTGACGACAACGAGCAGGACCGGGTGTTGTACAAACGGTACCTGAGCCGGCACCCCCAGTGCGGCCCAATGGAATTTTACGAGGCTGGGTACGCCGAGGAAGCCTTGGCGCTGTACCAGTCGGTGCGGCCCGACTGCGTGCTGCTGGACTACAACCTGCACGACACCGACGGGCTGACTTTGCTAACGGAGCTCAAGGCCGTTTCGCCGACGGCCGACCACTTGTGCGTAGTGATGATAACCGGCGGCGGCAGCGAGCAACTGGCCGTGCGGGCGCTGAACAACGGGGCCACCGACTACCTCATCAAGCAGCAGTTCGACCAGGAGCTGCTGTGTAAAACGGTGATGTACGCCATCGAGAAAAACGAGTGGCAGCAGCGCCAGACGCAGTACCACGAGCAGCTGCGCAACGTGAATTCTGAGCTGCGGGCTTCCGTGGCGGAGCTCACCGATGCCCGCCAGCAAATCGGGGCACAAAACGCCATGCTCACCACAACCAACGAGGAGCTAGCCACGACCAACGCCCAGCTGGTGCGCACCAACCAAGACCTCGACAACTTCGTGTACAGTGCCTCGCACGATTTGCGGCAGCCGGTTGATAACCTCCGCGGCCTCTTCGATGAGCTACACGCCGAAGCCGTGGTGGCCGACCCGGCCGCCGAGCAAATGTGGCGCTTGTTCGACCAGTCGCTGCAAGCGCTCACCGCCACCATCACGGGCCTGGCCGAGGTGGTGCAGCTGGCCCGACCCGCCGTGCGCGAGCCGTCGGAATCGGTGGCGCTGGCCGAAATAACCCAGCAAGTGCTGCAAACGCTGCACTTGGAAATGGAGGTTACCCAGGCCCGCGTCGAAACCGCTTTTGAGGTGCCAACTCTGCTGTGCGGGCGCAGCCACCTGAACACCATCTTGCTGAATCTGGTGAGCAACGCCCTGAAATACCACCATTCCGAACGTGCGCCTCAGGTGCACATCCGCTCGTACGCGGCCGAGGGCGGGACCGTATTGGAAGTGCAGGACAATGGCCTGGGCATCGACCTGGGTGTGTACCGGCAGGAGCTGTTTCAGCTGTTTCGGCGCTTCCACCCCGACGTTAGCGCCGGCACGGGCGTAGGGCTTTTCCTGGTCAATCGGCTGGTGCAATCCGAGGGCGGCCGCATTGAAGTTGACAGCCAGCAGGGCCTGGGCACCACCTTCCGCCTGTATTTCCCAGCCTGATAGCACGCGAGGATTGGGGCTGCGCTGAGTTGATAAACTAGGGGCGTCTGCTGCGAATCTAATTGGTTTCTAATTCCATGCCTTGGCAGGAGAAGTACCTTTGTAAGATATATTGAAGACCAGTGTGCAACGAGCCGGGGGCGGCTGGGGAAAGCGCGCATTACGTAAGCAAAGCCTATGAAACTGCTATTGGTAGAAGACGAATTGAAAGTAGTCGGGATTCTCAAGATGGGGTTTGAGGAGGAAGGCTACGAAGTGGAAGTGGCGTTCGATGGCAAGGTGGGGCAGCACCTGGCCCTGCAAAACAAGTACGATGTGATTCTGCTGGACATTGGCCTGCCGTACCTGAACGGCTACGAGCTGTGCGAGCAAATCCGTCGGCGCGATGCCACGGTGCCCATCCTCATGCTCACGGCCCTGGGCACGACCGACAACAAAGTGGACGCCTTTCAGGTGGGAGCCGACGACTATGTGGTGAAGCCGTTTGCCTTTCGGGAGCTGCTGGCGCGGGTGCAGGCCTTGGCGCGGCGCGCCTCCCCGAGCACCACGGTGGAGCTGGTGGCCGGCGAACTGGAGCTGAACACGCAGACCAAGGTGGTGCGCCGGGCTGGCCAGCTTATCGCCCTCACGGCCCGCGAGTTTGCCTTGCTGCAGCTGCTGCTGCTGCACAAAAATGAAGTGCTGGCGCGCCCGTTTATCGCCGAGAAAGTCTGGAACCTCTCGTTTGATACTGGCACCAACGTGGTTGATGTGTACATCAACTACCTGCGCGCCAAGGTTGACAAACCTTTCGCTACGCAGCTGATTCAGACGGTGGTGGGCATGGGCTACGTGCTGCGCGACGGGGCCGTGGCATGAACATCCGCACCCGATTAGCGCTCCAATTCACCCTGCTCGTGGCCCTGCTGTTGACCTGCGGGCTGAGCGCTATTTACTACCTGCAGCGAAAGAGCACCCACGACCTGTTTGAGCAGCGCCTAACCGAGCGGGCCCAGCTGACTGCGGCCCTGTACCTGGAGGCCGACGAGCAAAGCTGGGCCGTGACCGAGAAAGTGCGCCAGCGCCTGCTGCACGAGCTGCCCGGCGAAATAATGGGCATCTACGACCAGCGGGGCAACCCCCGCTTTCTGCAGGAGCCCAGCACCCGCTTCCCGGCCAGCCTGCTCGCCCAGCTGCTGCACAAACCCAGGGTGGTGAGCACGGTGGGCGGCCGGCAAACGGTGGGCATTTTTTACAACGACAACCAGGGCAACTTCCGCATTCTGGTGTCGGCCCTGAACGTGACGGGGCAGGACCAGCTGGCCTACCTGCGCCTGGTAATGGCCGCCGTGTTGGTGGTGAGCCTGGGGCTGAGCTTCGGCCTGGGCTGGCTGTTTGCCAAAAGCGCCTTCGAGCCTGTGCGCCTCATTGTGCAGCACGCGCGCCGCATCGGCGTGTCGGACCTGCACCTGCGCGTGCCCGTGGGCAAAAGCCACGACGAGCTAACTGAATTGGCCGAGACGTTTAACCTGATGATACAACGCCTACAGGCTGCTTTTCAGCAGCAGCAAAGCTTCATCTCCAACGCCTCGCACGAGCTGCGCACGCCCCTCACCGCCATGATTGGGGAACTCGACATCACCCTAAACCGCCCCCGCCCGCTGGCCATGTACCAGGAAGCGCTGAGCTCGACCCTAGCCGAGGCGCAAAAGCTCAAGGACATCGTGAACCGCCTGCTCCAGCTGGCGCAGCTCGATGCCAATGAGCTGGACTTGCCGGTGGGAAGCCTGCTCCGGCTCGACGAGGTGTTGTATGCCGCCTGCGAGGAAATATCGGTGACGCATCCCGGCCAGCAAGTGTCCGTCCAGATTGGCCAGCTGCCCGACAACACCGAAGAGCTGACCATACCGGGCGACGAAAACCTGTTTCGCCTGGCGCTGACCAACCTCATCGGCAACGCCTGCAAGTTTTCGGACGGCCGGCCCGTGCTATGCACCCTCAGCTACGAAGGCTCCCGTTTGCTGCTGTGCGTCATCGACCAGGGCATCGGCATTGCCCCGGAAGACCTGGCTCACATCCGACAGGCCTTTTTTCGCGCGGAAAACGCTCGGGCGTTCAGTGGCTTTGGGGTGGGGCTGTCGCTGGCTGTTAAGATTATTGAGCTGCACGGCGGCGCGCTGGAGATTGAGTCAGAGCTGCGTAAGGGTACTACTATGCGCGTGGTGCTGCCGTTGCGGGGGTAGGGGAGGTGAGAGTTCTGGCGGGGTCGGCCTTGAGGGCGCCTCACCCCCCGGCCCCTGCCGTGGCTCCCCCTCTCCGAAAAGGAGAGGGGGAGCCACGGCAGTTTGGTTGGGCTTTGTTTACTACTGCTTAAATGCTAATGATGCTTTTATGGCATCAACAACTTCAGGAAGGGAGGCTAGTACTTGCTCGTTGGAAAAGCGCACAATTCGGTATCCTAATTCAGCGAGCATAGCCGAACGGCCTTGGTCATAGTCCTGCTGCTCTGGTATATCGTGAATGCCGCCGTCGACTTCAACCACCAGCTTCGCACTGATGGCCACGAAATCCACGATGTAGCGGTCAATGCTGTGCTGGCGCCGAAACTTAGCGCCGGCTTGACCACCACGTAACGCTTGCCACAGGGCCTCTTCTCCTTCGGTGGGCTGCCGTCGCATTCCACGCGCCCGCTCTTTGAGTTCAAGCTTGCCGTACTGCCGCTTATCAGCTGTAAACACTTTGTCCTGTGGCAAATAATTCATGCCTAAATATAAGGCATCATCTATATATAAGCTGCCGTGGCTCCTCCTCTCCTTTTCGGAGAGGGGGCCGGGGGGTGAGGCGCCCGCGGAGGGCGAAATATCAGAACTCAAACACTCTACCCCTATAGGGGTATAATCACCCCCACCATCCTCACTCTAATCAGAATCTAATAAGCTTCTAATACAGCTGTAATTTCCTTCCTCCCGTGCTTTAAGACCTTTGTATGACCATTCGGAACACCTCCGTCCTTCATGCAAAAGTACCTGATTTTCAACCTTATTTCTGTTGGTTTCCTCCTCCTGGGGCAGCCGGTTAGCGCCCAGACTACCCTGGCAACGCCAATAACCAGCCCGCTGCCCACCGACACCCTGCGCCTGACACTGGCCGAAGCCGAGCAGCGCTTCCTGAGCACCAACTATGCCTTGCTGGCGCAGAAGTTTAACGTCTCGGCCGCCCAGGCCCAGGAGTTGCAGGCGAGCTTGTTCGACAATCCCGAAATCTCCGTCGAGCGCAACGCCTACAACCCCTACCGCGGCCGCTTTTTCGAATCGAACGAGGAGCGCAAGCAGTGGGTGGCCACTTACCAGCAACTGCTGCTGCTGGGCGGCAAGCGCCGCAAAAACGTGGAGTACCAGCGCCTGGGCACCGAAATCGAAGGCCACAATTTCAACGACTTGGTGCGCACCCTGCAGTACGAGCTGCGCACCGGCTTCGTGCGGCTCTACTACCGCCAGCAAACGCTGGGCGTGTACCAGCAGCAGCGCGAAGCCCTGCAGCGCACCCTCACCATCTACCAGGCCCAGCTCAACCGCGGCAACGTGGCCCTCAAGGAAGTGGTGCGGCTGAAAGCGGCGCTGTTCTCGCTGGAAAGTGAGCGCAAGGAGTTAGTAAACGAAATCAGCGAGCTGCAAGCTTCGCTGAACTTGCTGCTCGGCAACCGCCCGCCCCGCGTGCTGCTGCCGGTGCTGCCCGCCAACCCAGCCACCGGCCTGCGCCTGGCGGCGCTGCCCCTAGCCCAGGCCCTGGAAGTGGCCCGCTCCAGCCGCCCCGACCTGCGCGCGGCCGAAACCACTACGCGCCAAGAGCAGCAAAACCTGCTGGTGCAAAAAGCACTGGCCGTGCCCGACCTCACAGTGGGCGGCCTCTACGACTACAACGGCGCGGTAGGTAAGAACTACACTGGTATCACCGTGGGCATGCCGCTGCCCTTGTTCAACCGCAATCAGGGCAACATCCGGTCGGCGCAGGCCCAGATTCAGGCCAGCGAGCAGGCCCTCAACCAGCAGGCCACGGCCGTGGAAACCGAAGTAGCCGAGGCCTACGCCAAGGCTGCCGAAGCCGAGCGCCTGGCCACCAGCTTCCCCACCGACTACTTCACCGATTTCGATAAGCTGCTCGACGGGGTACTCACCAGCTACCAGCGCAAGGCCATTGGCACGCTCGAGTTCCTCGACTTTCTGGAGTCTTACAAAGACAACATGGTGCAGCTCAACGAGGCCCGCGCCGACCAGCTCAATTCCTTCGAAAACCTCAATCAGCAGCTGGGCCGGCGGGTATTTGCCTGGTAGTGCTGGCCCTGCGGCCGGTCCTCTCTTCAACAGCTTTCTTTTTCAACACCCTCATTATGTTATTATTTGCCCTTATTCGTCAGCCACTGTTTTCCATCAGTTGCATAGCCTTGCTGGCCGCTAGCACCGGCCTGACCAGCTGCACCGATAGCAACAAAGACAAGGCGGCCGTGCCCGAGCCCTCCTTCGTACTGACGGACTCCCTGCTCAGCCGCATCCAGCTGGATACGGTGCGCCAGCGGGGCGTGCGCGACGAGCTGAAGCTCACGGGCAAAGTGACTTACGACGAGGAGCACGTCAACAAAGTATTCCCGCTGGTGAGCGGCATCGTGACCAAAGTAAACGCCAGCCTGGGCCAGTACGTGCAGGCCGGGCAGGTGCTGGCCGAGCTGGAAAGCTCCGACATCGCCAGCTTCCGCAACGAATCGACGGCAGCTGGCGCCACACTGGCAACCGCCCAGCGCAACCTGACCAGCACCCGCGAGCTGTACCAGGGCGGCCTGGCCTCGGAGCGCGAGTTCGAGGAAGCCAAGCAGGAGGTGCTCAAAGCCCGCTCCGAGGTGCAGCGCAACCAGGCCGTGGGCCACATCTACGGCACCAAATCGGTCAGTGGCGCGGCCCGCTACCAGGTGAAGGCGCCCGCTGCGGGCTTTGTGGTGGAGAAAGCCGTGAACCCGCACACGCTCATCCGCCCCGACAACGACGAAACCATGTTCACCATCTCCGACCTGCAGTCGGTGTGGGTGGTCGGCAACGTGTTTGAGGACGACATTGCCCGCGTGCAGCCCGACCAGGACGCCGTAGTGACGACCCTAGCCTTTCCCGGCAAAACCTACCGCGGCAAAGTGGCCAACGCCTACAGCGCCCTTGACCCCGAAAGCAAGGTGATGAAAATCCGCATTCGCCTGCCCAACCCCGGCAATCAGCTCAAGCCCGAAATGTTCGCCAACGTGACGCTGACTTCCATCTCCGATTCGGTGATGGTGAGCGTGCCGTCGTCGGCGCTGGTGTTTGAGCGCAGCCAAAACTTCGTGCTTGTCTTTCACGACCGCAACAACATCGAAACCCGCTCCGTGACGCCCGGCGCCAGTGCCGGCGGCATTACCTACATCCGCACGGGCCTGAAGGCTGGCGAGCGGGTGGTGAGCAAAGACCCCATGCTGCTGTATCACGCGCTGAATCAGTAAAGTTGATTAACGCCCAGGTGGAACCTCACCCCCCGGCCCCCTCTCCCGCGGAGAGGGGGAGCCTGACGATTCAGCCCTGTGCCGCCGTGGCTCCCCCTCTCCGCGGGAGAGGGGGCCGGGGGGTGAGGTTCCCTGGCGCCGCGCTTACTGCAATACACTACTAACCGATTTAAAGTCCAGGGCCAGAAGCTGGTGATGCTCCTTTTTGCAGGGGAGTACCGCGGCTTTCCATTGCGGCCCCGCTTCTGGCGCCTGGCACTAATTCCTACCGCTCTGCCGGGTTTCCTCGCTCGCAAGCGCCTTCCCCTGCCGGGGAAGGCGGCTGGCTGCCAAGCTTTTCCGGCCTCCTGCTTACCTCCTCACTTATGCATAAGTTCATTCAGGGCATCCTGGGCTTCTCGCTGCGCAACCGCTACTTCGTGTTTTTCTGCACGGGGCTGGTGATAATTGCGGGCCTGTATAGCTACAAGCACACCGCCATCGACGCGTTTCCGGACGTAACCAACACGCAGGTCACCATCATCACGCAGTGGCCGGGCCGCTCGGCCGAGGAGATTGAGAAGTTCATTACGCTGCCCATTGAGGTGGCCCTCAACCCGGCGCAGAAAAAGAACAACATCCGCTCCACCACGCTCTTTGGCTTGTCGGTGGTGAAGGTGATTTTCGACGACGAGGTGGACGACGCCTACGCCCGCGTGCAGGTCAACAACCTGCTGCCGGGCGCCGCCCTGCCCGACGGCGTAGAGCCGGAAGTGCAGCCGCCTTACGGCCCCACGGGTGAGATTTTCCGCTACACGCTGGAAAGCAAAACCCGCAACGTGCGCGAGCTTAAAACCCTGCAGGACTGGGTGATTGAGCGCCGCCTGAAAGCCGTGGCCGGTGTAGCCGACGTGAACAGCTTCGGCGGCGAAGTGAAGAGCTATGAGCTGAGCATCAACCCCCGCCGTCTGGAGGCCTACGACATCACGCCCCTGGACGTGTACGAAGCCGTGTCGCGCTCCAACATCAACGTGGGCGGCGATGTGATTGAGAAAAACGGCGCCGCCTACGTGGTGCGCGGCATCAGCCTGCTCACCAAGCTCGACGACATCAACGACATCATCATCAAGAACGTGAACGGCACGCCGCTGCTGGTGCGCAACGTGGCTGAGGTGCATGAGTCGGCGCTGCCCCGACTGGGCCAGGTGGGCCTCGACGGCAACGACGACGTGGTGGAAGGCATCGTGGTGATGCGCAAGGGCGAAAATCCGTCGGAAGTCATTGCCCTCATCAAAGCCAAAATCACCGAGCTGAACGAGAAAATTCTACCCGGCGACGTCAAAATCAAGCTGTTCTACGACCGGGAAGTTCTCATCAACCACGCCACCACCACCGTGCTGCACAACCTGCTGGAAGGCATTTTCCTGGTAACGGTGGTTGTGTTCCTGTTCATGGCCGACTGGCGTACCACCGTCATCGTATCGGTCGTGATTCCGTTGGCCTTGCTGTTTGCCTTCATCTGCCTGCGGCTGAAGGGCATGAGCGCCAACCTGCTCAGCATGGGCGCCATCGACTTCGGCATCATCGTGGATGGCGCGGTGGTGATGGTCGAGGGCCTCTTCGTGACCCTCGACAGCAAGGCCCACAAGGTGGGCATGGAGAAGTTCAACAAGCTCTCCAAGCTCGGCCTCATCCGCAAAACCGGCACCGAGATGGGCAAGACCATCTTCACGGCCAAGCTCATCATCATCACAGCCCTGCTGCCCATTTTCTCCTTCGAGAAAGTGGAGGGCAAGATGTTCTCGCCCCTGGCCTGGACGCTGGGATTCGCCCTGCTCGGTGCCCTCATCTTCACGCTCACGCTCGTGCCGGTGCTGGCCAGCATGATGCTGAAAAAGAACGTGCGCGAAAAGCACAACTACTTCGTGAACTTCGTCACCCGCGGGTCGCTGTCCATCTTTCGACGCATATACCGCCGCAAGGCTCTGAGCTTAATGGTAGCGGGTTTGTGGCTGGTGGTAGGCATCGGCGCGTTTAAGCTGCTGGGTACTGAATTTTTGCCCCAGCTCGACGAAGGTTCCCTCTACGTGCGGGCCTCGCTGCCCATGAGCATTTCGCTGGATAAGTCGGTGGCCATGAGCAACCAGATGCGCGAGTCGCTGCTCTCATTCAAGCAGGTGAAGCAGGTGCTGAGCCAGACCGGCCGCCCCAACGACGGCACCGACCCCACGGGCTTCTACAACGTGGAATTCCACGTCGACACCCATCACACGCCCGAGATGAAAGACCCGGTGTACCGCCAGGCCCTCATCGACAGCATGCAGCAGAAGCTGAACGTGTTTCCGAGTGTGATTTTCAACTTCTCCCAGCCCATTCAGGACAACGTGGAGGAGGCCGTGTCGGGCGTGAAGGGCTCTATTGCCGTGAAAGTGTACGGCGAGGACCTCAACTTCCTAGAAGAGAAGGCCGATGCCGTATTCAAGCAGCTGCAAACCGTGGAAGGCATTGCCGACCTGGGCATTGTGCACGCCGTGGGCCAGCCCGAGCTGCGCATCGACCTAAGCGAGCGGCGCATGGCCCGCTACGGCGTGAGCCCCGCCGACGCCAACGCCGTGGTGGAAATGGCCATCGGCGGCAAGGAAGCCACGCAGTTCTACGACGGCGAGCGGCGCTTCAGCATCCGGGTGCGCTACCTGCCCGAGTACCGCAAAGGCGAGGAGGAAATTGCCCGCCTGATGGTGCCCACCCTGAACGGGGCCAAGATTCCGCTGCGCGAAATTGCCACCCTCACCACGCTCACCGGCCCCTCGCTCATCTTCCGCGACAACACGGAGCGCTTCATCGCCATTAAGTTCTCCGTGCGGGGCCGCGACATGGGCAGCACCATCGAGGAGGCCCAGCGCAAGGTGACGGCAGCCGTGCCGCTGCCGAAAGGCTACGATATAGCCTGGGCCGGTGACTTTGAAAACCAGCAGCGCGCCACCGACCGCTTGGCGCAGGTAGTCCCCGTTTCGCTGCTGCTGATTTTCTTCATCCTGTTCGTCCTTTTCGGTACCATGAAAGACGCCGGACTGGTGCTGCTGAACGTGCCCTTCGCCATCACCGGCGGCATTGCGGCCCTGCTGCTCACGGGTACCAACTTCAGCATCTCGGCGGGCATCGGCTTCATCGCTCTGTTTGGTATCTGTATTCAGGATGGGGTGATTCTCATCACCGTCTTCAAGCAAAACCTGCTGAAAAAGATGCCCCTGGATGCTGCCATTTACGAAGGCGTCACCAGCCGCATCCGCCCCGTGCTCATGACGGCCATGATGGCAGCCATCGGCCTGTTCCCGGCCGCCATCAGCACCGGCATCGGCTCCCAGACGCAGAAGCCGCTAGCCATCGTGGTGATTGGCGGATTGGTGACGTCGACCATTCTTACGCTGTTCATCTTCCCGCTCATCTTCGAGCGCACCCACCAAGGCTACCGCCGTAAGCAGGAAGCCCAGGCGAAGTTGGTCGCTTAAATGGCGGCTGCCGTTGACCCCACCCCCGGCCCCTCCCCTCCGGGAGAGGGGTGCGTTCTAACAGAGCTATCAGCTAACAGCCATTAGCTTTTCGTTTGGCTCCCCTCTCCCGGAGAGGAGGGGCCGGGGGTGGGGTCCAACGACTGGGTGCCTGTGCAATGAACCAAAATCTGCTTTAGGCGGCAGGTAGAGCTTCCTGTTCAATAATTAGAATCGGGTTAACCGCAACCTGAGTGGCCTCAGTGCACTGATGATACCAGCCGACCTAACTACGTTGGACAGTACCCGTTGAGCAGGCGTTGCTGCGGAGCATGTATTCGGGAAGACTGGCTAAAATTTCGGTCCCGAGGCTCACCACTGCCTGCCGCGACTAGACGAGTAGCAACAATTCCCGTACACCACTGCTTGCCCGTATAATCGTTCGCTGCTCTCATGCCCTCTCGCTACCTGTTGTTGCTATTGCTGCTGGTGCTACCGCAGCTATCCAACCTCGCCCAAGCCCAAACCCCCACCGATACTACCCGCACCGTTGCCCTGCCCGAAGCCACCGTTACGGGCTACGGCCAGCGGTTGCCGCTCCGCCGCACGGCCGCCGCCATTGGCGTCATCGATGCCCGCGTGATTCAGCAGTTCAACCCGGCTGCTCTCACCCAGGCCGTAAACACGCTGCCCGGCGTGCGGCTCGAAGAGCGGGCCACGGCCAGCTACCGCCTCAACATCCGGGGCAGCACGCTGCGCTCGCCCTTTGGGGTGCGCAACGTGAAAGTGTATTACAACGGCATCCCTTTTACCGAAGCCAGCGGCAGCACCCCGCTCAACCTGCTCGACCCCGCCATCATTGGGCGGCTGGAGGTGATAAAAGGACCGGCCGGCAGCGTGTACGGCGCGGGCACGGGCGGCGTAGCCCTATTCGGCACGCCGGAGGTAGCCCCGGGCACCAGCCGGGTGGCTGCGGGGGCCACGGTGGGCAGCTTTGGCCTGCGCCGCAACACGATACTCGCCGAAACGGGCACCGCCACCAGCAGCGTGCGCGCCCAATACGCCCACCAGGAGCTGGACGGCTACCGCGAACAAAGCGCCTTACGCCGCGATGTGTTTGCGCTGGACGTGCGCACCGTAGCATCGCCCAAAACCACCCTGGCCGCGCATCTGCTGTACACCGATATCAACTACCAACTTCCGGGTGGCCTCACCCGCGCCCAGTTTTCGGCCAACCCGCGGCAGGCGCGGCCCAGCACGCCCACTGCTCCCGGCACCGTGGCCCAGCAAGCGTTCTATGCCTCGCGCACCGGCCTGCTCGGCCTCACCCACGAGTACCGCTTCACCGATGCGCTTGAGCTGCAAACCACGCTCTACGGCAGCGGCACGGCCATTCGCACGCCATTTCTGGTTGACTACGAACGCAACACGGCCCTGGGTACGGGCGGGCGCTCGGCCCTCAGCTACCGCACGGCACTGGCCGGCCGCGTGCTCCGGCTGCAGGGCGGGGGCGAGTTTCAGGGCAGCTTCGCCAACGGCCGGAGCTACCAGAACAACCGCGGCACCCCCGGGGTGCTGCGCTACGACGACGAAATTCAAACCACCACCGGCTTCGTGTTTGCGCAAGCCGACTACACCCTGCCAGCCGACTTTCTCCTGACCGTGGCCGCCAGCTACAACCGCCTCAACTACCGCATTGCACGGGTGAGCAACGCCGTGGCCCAGCCCAGCAACTACGAGTTCAGCCGCAGCTTTCGGCCAGAGGTGTCGCCACGGGTAGCCCTGCTCAAAGAGTTTAGCCCCAACCTGTCGGTGTACGCCAGCGTCAGTACCGGTTTTTCCCCGCCCACCATCGAGGAAATCCGGCCCTCAGATGCCAGCCTCAACAGCGAGCTGCAAGCCGAGCGCGGCACCAGCTACGAGGTGGGCACGCGCGGCAATTTCTTCGCCAACCGCCTTACCTACGAAGTCAATGTCTTCGATTTTGAGCTGCGCCAAACCGTGGTCAGCAGCACCACCGACCTCGGCGTGGTGGTGTTCCGCAACACCGGCAGCACCCGCCAGCGCGGCCTCGAAGCGGCCCTTAGCGGCTGGCTCTGGAGCGAGGTAGAAGAGCGGCCGGACTTTCCTGACGACGTGTTCTCCACCGGGCGTGGCCTGCGCGCCTGGGGCAGCTACGCCTACAACAACTTCCGGTTCGGCAGCTACTCCAGCGGCGGCCAGGACCTGCGCGGCAACCGCCTCACCGGCACCACGCCCCACACCCTCAGCGCCGGCCTGGATTTCAGCGAGCGCCTCGGCTTCTACTTCAACCCCAACCTCAGCCACCAGGCCCGCGTCGTGCTCAACGATGCCAACACCGAGGAGGCTCCCGGCTACTGGGTATTTGGAGCGCGGGGCGGCTGGCGGCGCACCCTGGCGGGCCACCTCGAAACCAATATCTACGCCGGCATAGACAACGCTACCGACCGCAACTATAGCCTCGGCAACGACCTAAATGCTTTCGGGGGGCGCTACTTCCAATCGGCCCCGGGCCGCGCCTGGTACACGGGCTTGCAGCTGGGCTGGCGCTGGTAGCAAATCCAGCAAGCCGCAAACGCAAAACGGCTTCCATCGCGGTGATGGAAGCCGTTTTTCATTCGGGAAGGAGCGAGGTTAGTTGGGACCTTGCTCTTCGGGTAGGGTGAAGGCCCGGTCGCTGGGGTCGGTGAGCTCGCGGGGCAGGTTCTCGTCGCTGGCGCGGGCGGGGCCTGAGGCCGACGCGGCTTCGCGGTCCATGCGCATGGAGTCGTCCTCCATGTCGTCATGGGTCTGGCCGCCGCCGGGCTTGTTGTCGTCAACTATCTGGCCGTAGGTTTCGGCTTCGAGCATGGGCGTAGAAGCACCGTCCCCGATGTTCGGGTCCTGGCTGTTGGCGTCGTTCTGGTCGTCGTTCTGTGGAGACATGGGGTTTCAATTAACAATTATCAATGAGCAATTAACAATTAGTGATTAACAACTGATAATGAGCAATTAGCAGTGGCCAACTAGTAGCCTTTCCTTGCGGATGACTACTGTTGCGCACTGTTAATTGCTCATTGTCAATTGTTCGCTACTAGTTGTCTTCCGGCGACTTCGTGCTGGCCGATTCGTCGCGGGTGTTGTGGGTGCCACCGCCAGCATAGCGCGGGTCGTCGAGGGCCCAGGCGGCTTTCTGCTCGTCGTAGTTCTCGTCTTGGGTAGCGCGCACGGCGGCGGGGTTCTGGTTTTGCTCCACGTGGCCGGGCTGGTCTTCGGGGTTGGCGGGGGCATCGCGGGCGTCCTTTTCGCGGTCGCGGAATTCACTGAACTCGTCTGGGTTATCGTTCGAGCCGTCGCGGCCTGCTTGTTGGTTGGTTGGCATAACGGAAGGGGCTTGGCCGGCTACCGGGTTGTTGGGGTCGATGCCGCCAAACTCGCCGTAGTTAGGGCTGTGAGCGTTAATAATGGGGTCGTTCGGGTTGGGGCGGGCCGCGGCGGCACGTTCCTGCTGGTCTTCGGGGCGGAAGTCGTTGTCCGGCGGATTGGGAGTGTTTTGCGTATTCATGGGAAAGAAGAAAAGAAGGAGTAAACGGGCCAAGCCCATCTTTCTGGTTCTTTACGCAAACCAGCCGGCGTCGGCTATTTCGGTGCCGGAAGGTCCTCATTATCAATCTTTATTCCACTCTGTTTTTACGTTTTAAGCCATGAGCGATTCCATTGCGCACAACGCCCAGAACCAAGAATTTACCACCCTTCGCAAAGGCCACCAGGCCGAGCTGGCCTATTCCTTTCCCGCCGATGGGGTCATCGACTTCACCCACACGTTTGTCGACGAGGGCCTCCGCGGCCAGGGCGTGGCCGACGAGCTGGCCCGCGCCGGCCTGGCCTTCGCAAAAGATAAAAACCTGAAAGTGAAAACGAGCTGCACGTTCATGGCTGGCTTCGTGAAGCGGCACGATGCCGAATACGCCGATATGCTGGCGTAGCTAAGAACCAAGGACTTATCTGCCAGAAAGCCCCGGCTTTGCTTAGAAGTTGTTTAAGTTGATGTTTATTGGCTCTGATGGCGCGGGGCTGTGCCCCGCGTCGCTTAACTGGCGGGCCTCTAGGCCCGCGCAAGTTGGGGGTGTCAGGGGTCTTAATTCAACGACCACAGGCCAGAGGCCTGCTAATAGCCCGTCACGGGGCACAGCCCCGCGCCATCAGAAGCCATCAGAAGCCATCAGAAGCCATCAGAATTAATTTAAACAGTCTCTTAGAGCCGTATACTTATTTAATCTTTAACGGTGGCCCTCAGAGGACTCTGAAACGGTCCGGTCCGACCGCCCTAGGCGGTCGGACCGGAGCAACGACTTAAAATTTGGGTAAGGCCCTGGCTCTGATTCAGAGCCAGGGCTTTCTAACTTTCAAAATGCAACGGTTGCCAGCTGGCCAAATGCTGCCGCTGCCGAGGCTGAATAGGAACCTCGCTACACTTGCACGTAAGGGTGCCGTTTGCGCTCGTGGCGCAACGGACTCATCGGTTCAGAACGCAGTATCATTGCAAGGCGACTTGAGGCGTATTTTCGCCTAACTCATCCCCATTTTCTTCCCGTTCCCACCATGCCCGACATCACCCCCACCGAACTTCATCAGCGCCAGCAAGCCGGCGAGACGCCCACCATCATCGACGTGCGCGAAACCTGGGAGCACGAGGAAGGCCGCATTGCCGGCGCCCAAAACATTCCCCTTAATTCCCTGCCCGAAAAGCTCGACGACCTCGACGAGCTGAAAGACCAGGAAATCATTGTGCACTGCAAGGGCGGCAGCCGCTCGGCCTCGGCCAAAGCCTACCTCACCCAGCAGGGTTTCACCAACGTGCGCAACCTGGAAGGCGGCTTCCAGGCCTACACGGCCGCTGGTATATAATTGCGAAACCACGTTTTGCCCCGGGTTCGGCGGTGGCCACAGCATCAAAAGCTGCGGGCCAGCCGCCGAACCCGGGGCAATTCATTTAGGGCAACTGCAGCTTGCCATCGGGTGCGTAGGTAAGCTCGCCGCGGTCCACTAGGTCGCGCACCGTGGCCGTAACGGCCGCCGCCTGCCGGGGCTCGAAGGCTGCCAGCAGTTCCCGCGGGCTCTGGCTCGCATGGCGAATGTGCTGCAGCACTGGCTCGCGCAGCAAGCCCGTGTCCGCGGTGGCCTGAGCAGCCTTTTTCTCGGCCAAGCAGATGTCGCACACTCCGCAACGGGCCGGGTCGGTTTCATCGAAATAAGTGAGCAACAGCACCTGGCGGCAGCGCGTGCCACTCAGGTACTGGCCCACGGCGTTGGTCTTGTGGCGGGCCAGGTCGCGGGCCGCCGTCATGCGCACTTGGTCGATGGGCAGCGTGGGGGCATCGAAGCGCTGGGTGGTAAACATGGCCTGCGGCGACTCCTGCCGCGGCTGATAGTGCAGGATGCCGGCCGTGTGCAGGTAGCGCAGCTGCTGGCGCACTTCCACCACGCTGCGGCGCAGGTGCGTGGCCAGCGAATTCTCCGAAATGGTCTGAAAATCTGAAAAGAGCTCGCCCCCGTGCAGCCGCAGCAGCGCCTTTATTAACTGGTCGTGCTGCGCATTGGCCACCTGAAAGGCGTACAAGTCCTGGTGGTTCAATATGAGGTGCACCCGGGCCGGCGTGTTCACCGCCTCGTTGAGCTGCACGAAGCCCTCGCGCTGCAAAATCTTCAGCGAATTGTGCGCGTCCACGGCCTTGATGCGGTAGGTTTCGGCAAACTGCTGCAAGTCGAATTCAAACGCCGCGAGCTCGCCGCCGCCCACCGCCGTGCGCGAGTAATTGGCCAGCGCCTGGTACACGCGCCGCACCGTATCGAGCGGCGGAAACGACTGGTTGGTGCGGCGCCGCAGCTCGTCGGCGTCGTTGGGGCCGGCCAGCAGCACGGCAAAGGCATACTTGCCGTCGCGCCCGGCGCGGCCGGCTTCCTGGTAGTAGGCCTCCAGGGTATCAGGGGCGTCGAGGTGCACCACCAGGCGCACGTCGGGCTTGTCGATGCCCATGCCGAAGGCGTTGGTGGCCACAATGAGGCGCACCTTGTCGCCAATCCAGTCTTGCTGCACCTGGGTGCGCTTGTCCGAAGGCAGGCCCGCGTGGTAATGGGCCGCCGAAAACTTGTGCTGCTGCAGAAACGCGGCCGTGTCCTCAGTTTGCCGCCGCGTGCGGGCGTACACAATGCAAGTGTTGCCGGGCCCCACGCCGCGCACCACCTCCAACAGGCGGCGCAGCTTGTCCTCGGTGTGCAGCACCGAATACGACAGCTTGGGCCGGGCAAAGCTCTGCCGAAACACCCCGTGCCCCACCCGAAAATTGAGCTTCGCCACAATGTCGGCCTGCACCTGCGCCGTGGCGGTGGCCGTGAGGGCAATCACCGGCACCTCCGGGGGCAGCACGGCCCGCAGCTCCGCAATGCGCAGGTAGGGCGGCCGGAAGTCGTAGCCCCACTGCGAGAGGCAGTGCGCCTCGTCGATGGCCAGCAGCCCCACGTTCATCTTGGCCACCCGCACCCGAAACAGCTCCGTGAGCAGCCGCTCGGGCGACACGTACAGGAACTTCACGTTGCGGCCGTACACGCAGTTGTCCAGCGCATGGTCGATTTCTTGGTGGCTCATGCCCGCGTAAATGGCCTCCGCCTTCAGCCCGCGCTTGCGCAGGTTATCGACCTGGTCCTTCATCAAAGCAATGAGCGGTGACACCACAATGCAGATGCCCGGCCGCGCCAGCGCCGGCACCTGAAAGCAGATGCTCTTGCCGCCACCCGTGGGCAGCAGGGCCAGCGTGTCGTGCCCCGCCAGCACCGAATTGATGATGTCTTCCTGCCCCGGTCGGAATGCCTTGTGGCCCCAATGCTCGCGCAGCAGCGCCAGGGGCGAGGTTTCGGTAGGAGGGGAGGGCATAGGGCGAAGATACTGCCTTCAAAAATCGGATTCATTACCTGGCTATTTTCCAGGTCTTAGTTTGTCTCATCAGGGCAGAATAAATGACCGGAAGAGGAAGTACAAAGAGTAATATTCAATCCATCCCTAACCTGGCGTCGTAGCTTGGGCTTGCTTAATTATTAAATGTCTTTGCCTCAATTTATGCGCCTCGGCTACCTACTGCTTTTACTTATTATATGTCCGCCGCTAGTGCGAGCTCAAACCCAGCCCCCGGCAGCAGAGGCGCAACCCACCAAAGCCAAGGGCGATAAGCCTAGCTTCATTCCTTTTCCCATTGTCTTCTCACAGCCCGAAACAGGGTTGGGGTATGGGCTGGCCGTGCTGCCGGTGTTTCGGTTGGGGACTGACTCGACTACGCGCAAGTCCAATGCCCGCCTCATCGGCTGGCGCACCCAGAATAAGCAGAGCCTAATTCAGCTCACTCATAGCGTTTTCACTCCCGGCGAGCGGTTCTTGCTTTCCGGCGAAGCCAGCTTCTACAACCGTTTTCCGATTAACTACTACGGCTTCGGACCCACCACCACCCTCGCCGATAAATCCGTCATCGAGTATCAGGTTTTCGTCTTTCAGCAACGCGCCCTCAAGCGGTTGGCTCCCGCCTTCTTCGCCGGCCTGCAGTACCGGCTGACCGACTTGCGCAACGTGCGGGTTAACGAGGGCATCGGCAACGTGCCCCTCAACAGTCGGCTTTTCGACCGCCCGGCCCGCGAGTACGAGCAAAACACATTCATCGCCGGGCTCGGGCCCGCCCTGCTCTACGATGGCCGCGACAACGTGCTGAGCACATTCCGCGGCAGCTACCTGGATATGTCGGCCCTGTTCAACGGCAAGGGCTTAGGAAGCGACTATCGTTTCACGCGCTACGTCCTGGATGCGCGCCACTTCCGGTCCCTGACCACCGACAACTCTACCATCCTGGCCCTGCAGCTGGTGGGGCAACTGCAGGCCGGCGACGTGCCCTTCCGGGAGCTCGCCAACCTGGGCGGCGCCAACCTGCTGCGGGGCTACTACGAAGGCCGCTTCCGCGACCGCCAGCTGCTGGCCGCCCAGGCTGAAATCCGCCGCGCGCTGTTCGGCCGCTTCAATGGCGTGCTGTTTGGGGGCGTGGGGCAGGTCGGCAACACCCTCGGCGATTTCGACCGTGGCGGCCTGAAACTCGCGGGTGGGGCCGGGCTGCGATTCCAGTTTAACCGCCGCGACCGGCTCAACGTGCGCCTCGACTACGGCGTTGGGCGGGGCAGCTCCAGCGGCGTGTACTTCGGAATCGGCGAATCGTTTTAAGCCCCATCCCATGCTGCAGCTTGCTTCGTTTTGGACCCTTTACTTTGGGCTGCACAGCCTGCTGGCCACCACCTGGCTGAAGGAGGCAGTTGCGCGGCAGTGGCCGTCCGCGGCCCGTTTCTACCGATTGTTTTACAATCAAGTGTCGGTGTGGGGCTTTCTGCTGATACTCCGTTACCAGAACCAGCTGCCCGAAACCCAGTTCTTCACGCCTTCCCTACTGGCCCTGGGGCTGGGCTACGCCCTCCTGGCAACGGGAGTGGTGGTAGCCGTGGCAGCGTTGCGGGGCTACGACCTGGCCGAGTTCGCGGGCTGGGCTTACGTGCGGCGCGGTTCCGCGGCCGCCAACGTTCCGCTCCAAACCGGGGGCTTCAATGGCGTGGTGCGTCACCCGCTGTACCTGGGCGTGGGGCTGGGGCTCCTCGGCTTTTGGCTGCTCGCGCCCACCGGGCCGCGCACCGTATTTGTTGGCTGCAACCTGGCGTATCTGCTGGTGGGCACCCGCCTCGAAGAGCGCAAGCTGCTCACCCGGTTCGGCGCCGCTTATGCCCGCTACCAAAAGCAGGTGCCGCAGCTGCTGCCCCTAAAAGGACGGAACCTGACCTCTCGCTAAAACCGGGCGAACCCGGTCATTCGAGAAATCAGGTTCCAATTCTTAACGGTTATTTCTGCTCGTTCAGGTCCCAGTTATAGGGCATAAACGTGGGCTTGGCCTCGGCAGCAACCTTGTTTCCGGTAGTGTACTTGTTCAGCGTCTTCGCCAGGGTGTTGTCGCCTTTCTTGAAGTCGCCGGGGTAGAAATCAAATATTTCCGAAACCTGCGGGGCGTTGGCGGGCGTGAGCTTGTTCTTGGTGGGGTCGTTGATGAAGTCACGCGCCTGGTCTTCGAGCTGTTGGTTGAGGCGGCTGCCCACGTAGGCCTCGTTGCGCAGTTTGGGGCACGAAATGGCCGCGCACACCAAGGCAAAATGCACCCGGTACTCGCCCTCGAACTTGCGCCGAATCAGGCGCTGCTCCAGGTCGTTGAGGCAATACCGGTCCTTGTCGTTGCCCAGGCGAATGAAGCGCTGGTCCCACACGGTGTTTACCAGGGTTTTGTCGCCGCCCAGCTGGCGGATGCTCTTCACCGGGTAGCCGCGCAGCACCCGCTGAATGGTGAACGCATTATAGGCGTTGAGCCAGTAGGCAAGCTGGTCGTCTTTGCTCCACTGCTCGTTGGGCAGCGTGTTGCTCACCGTCGTCAGGTAGCCACTCAGTTGGGTAGAGTCGGCCAAAAACGCACGGTAGTTCACCATGCCTTGGCCGTTCACATGCTTTTTGAGCAGCGCATCAAAAGGCGCATGGTTCACGGGCTTGGTTCCGGGCATGGTTGGGTCCAGGGCCTTCACGTAGCGGAGGTACTGGCAGCTGCCCACCAAGGGCCCTAGCAGCAGCGTAAGCGCCAGGAGCAAAAACATGCGGGAACGACGGAAAAAAACGGTCATAAACAGACAGGGCCTAAACGGCCAAAAGAGAATTAAAATCGGGTGTCGCACAAACCTACGCAGGGGCTTTTGGTTTGGATGCCACCGGCGGAAAGCCGAACCAAATGCCTTGTTTTTAGCTCAACCACAAACCGTGCGGCGCAGCGAAACGTAGTTGAGGCACTTCTTTCGGCCGGACAGCTGTCCTTTCTGTCAATTAATTGATTTTATGTTTCTAACCCCTACTCCATTCGGGCGCCTCGCGCCCGTAGCGGCCCTGGTATGTGCCTTGGTACCCGCGGCTTACGCGCAGACTGTCGCCCCCGTCACGGGCACCGTTACCGATGCGCAGCGCCAGCCGCTGGCCGGCGCCACGGTGGTGCTCAACCCCGGCAACATTGGCACGGCTACCGGTCCCAACGGGTCGTTTTCGCTCAATGCTCCGGCGGGCAGCTACACAGCCACTATTTCCTATTTGGGTTATAAACTCGCTACCCAGGCCATCACCGTGGCCGAGGGCGGCACGGCTACCGTCAACGCCGTCCTGGCCCAGGACCCCCTGCTGATGGACGCCGTGGTGGTGACCGGCACCTTCAACCCCCAGAGCAAGCTGGAAAGCTCCACTTCCGTAACCTCGCTCAACGCCCGCCAGATTCAGACGCGGCTTTCGCGCGGTACCGCCGACCTGCTCATGGCTGTGCCGGGCTTCCGGGTAAACTCCGACGGCGGCGAAGCGGCCAACTCCGTGTCGGCCCGCGGCCTGCCGGCCAACGCCGAGTCGGGTTTCGGCTTTTTGCAGCTCATGGAAGACGGCCTGCCGCTACTGGAAGTGGGCGGCCTCACCTTCGCCAAAAGCGACATCCACATGCGCGTGGACGAAACGCTTGACCGCCTCGAAGTAGTGCGCGGCGGCTCGGCCGGCATTCAGGCCAACAACGCGCCCGGCGGCATCATCAATTTCCTGAGCAAGACCGGCAACACCGGCCAGATTGGCGGCACCGTGAAGCTGACCGGCGGTGACCAGGGCTTCTACTCCGACCGCACCGGCCTGAACCAACTGCTCGGTTTGCAGCGCATCGACGCCAATGTGGGCGGCCCCATCAAGGGCACGCCGCTGCGCTTCAACATCGGCGGCTTCTACCGCAAAGACGACGGCACGCGCTACATGGGCTTCCCCATGAACCAGGGCGGGCAGGTGAAAGCCAACGTGACCTACAACCTGAAAAACGGCTACGTGCGCGTCTACGGCAAGTACCTCAACGACCGGGTGGCCTACCTCACCAGCATTCCCTACCGCAACCTCAGCAACCCCGAGCAGATTCCGGGCGGGCCCGACCTGCGCCGCGGCACCATGTACTCGGAGCACCAGCGCTACCAAGACATTCCCAACCCCTTCAACAACGGCCAGGGCCGCCTGCGCCGCGACCTGGCCGACGGGCAGCACTCGCGCTACAAGTCCATCAGCTCGGAAGTATTCTTCGACCTGGGCAACGGCTTCACCCTGCAAAACAACTCGCGCCTGCTCGACGCCAACCTGAGCACCGACGGCGTGTACGACCTTACGCCGCCCCTTCCCGGCATAGAAAACGGGCTGGTGCGCTCGCTGCTCGAAGGTTTCAACCCACTCGGCGTCAATGGCTTTGAGTTGCGCTACGCCGACAACAACCAGTTGGTAGCCAGCGGGGCATACAACCGCACCACGCGCGCCATTACGCCCACCGGCGGCAACTTCAACTTCAACGGCAACGGGCTGGTGAACATCGCCGGCATCTTCCCCGACGACAAGCCTGCTACCAACGCCATCAACAAGCTGCAGCTGGGCAAAACGCTGGGCGGCCACCGCCTCAGTGCTGGCTGGTACGCCTCGCGCTACAACATCAAAGAGCGGCTGAGCTACAACCAAGTGGTGCAGGAAGTGGCCAACCGCCCGCGCCTGCTCAACCTCACGCTCACCTCTGACCAGGCCACGGCGCTGGCCGGACGGCCCGTGCAGGTCACGCAAAACGGCTTCCTGTCCTACAGCTTCGGCACGGCCGGCAGCCTGCTGGCCAACACCGACGGCACCACCCAAATCAACAGCCTGTTTTTCGGCGACGAGTGGACCGTAACCGACAAGCTGAACCTGGACCTGGGCCTGCGCTACGAAGCCAGCAACAACTTTGGCCGGGCCGGCAAGTCGGCCCAGATTGTCAACCTGGACCCACGCTTTACATTCCTGAACTCTGCTGCCAACCCTGCCGGCTCCAACGGCGGCCTCGACGGCGACTACACCACGCGATACGACAACACCTACCTGCAGAACACCGGCGAATTCCGCACCTGGGACTTCCTGTTCCAGACGGTAAACGTATCGGTAGGCGCCAACTACAAGCTCGACCCGCGCACTGCCGTGTACGCCCGTTACTCCAACTCTGGCGTGGCCCCCACCAACGACCAGTGGGCCTTCGGCAGCGACCCCAGCGACCCCACCGGCAACACCACCGTTCGCGGCGCCATTCAGCGGGTGCAGCAGGCCGAATTGGGCGTGAAAGCCAGCACCGACCGCCTCGGCCTGGGCCTGACCACCTTCTACAGCCGCAACACCGACATTCCCTTCACCGTGCAGCAGGTGAACCCCGCCGGTGGCTTCACCCTCAACCGCCAGCGCGGCAGCGTGCAAAGCGCCGGCGTAGAAGCCGAAATCACCGTCCAACCCGTGACCGGCCTCACCCTGCGCGGCATCGGCACGTTGCAGACGGCCCGCATCATCGAGTTCAACCAGCTGGATGAAACCGGCCGCCTGATTTCCATCGCCGGCAACCGCCTCGAAGACACGCCCGACATTCTGCTCGAAGCTGGCTTTGAATACACCCGCGGTGGCTTCGACGTGTTCAGCAACTACCGCTTCTTCGGCGACCGGTACGCCAACCGCCGCAACACCATTCTGCTGCCCAGCTACGGTGTGCTATTCGGTGGCGTCGGCTACAACTTCGCCGGCAGCCTCAAAGGCGTACGCCTTTCGGTTCAGGGCACTAACATCCTCAACGCCTTAGGCTTCGGCGACGCCGCCGCCCGCAACGGCGAAAACAGCGCCGCCACCAGCCTGGCTTTCATCGAAAACCCAACCGTGAACCCCGCCACCGGCCGCACGCCAGCCCAGTCGGCCAACAACCTCGTTCGCCCCATTCTGCCGCGCAACATCACCGCCAGCATCGGCTACTCCTTCTAATCAAAGCTTCCATCAGTTCATCAAAAAAGCCCCAGCCGCATTGGCCGGGGCTTTTTTATTGCTGGCAAATCCCATCCGTTAATCAATCACTGGGGCCCGCTCAAAGGGCTGGCTCCGGTCAAACAAGTAGCGGAAGGTGCCGTGGGTGCGCCAAATTTCGCCGCCGATGGTTTCGGCCACGCGCATCATCTTGGGGTTAAAGTCGCCAATCCAGTTCATTACAAAATCTTCGTAGTGCACCTTGCTCGTGTCCTGCACCGTTTTGGAGGCAGCCAGGATGAAGGCCATTTCCAGTCCTTTGCGCTGGTGGTCGGGCACGATGCCGAAGGCAATGCCGGTCATGGTGCGCACGGCCCCGCGCCAGCGGTGCCAGGCAAACTTGGCCTTGCCCCACCAGTTCAAGTTGCCGCCCACGTAGCGAAACAGCTCGTTGAGCTCGGGCAAGGCAATGAAGAAGCCCACCGGCTCGCCGTGGTGGTAGGCAAACCAGCAGATTTTCTCGTCGATGATGGGCCGCAGCTTGCGCATGATGTTGGCCGCTTGCTCGGGCGCCATCTCCTTCACGCCGTCGTGCTTCACCCAGGCCTTGTTGTAAATCTGCCGGAAGTCTTCGGCGTACTTCGCCAGGTTTTTTACGCGGAGGTGCTCGAAGCTGTAGTTCGGGTCGTTGAACAGCACCGCCGCTTTCTCCTGGTACTCGGGCGTGAGCGGCGCCGCCACATCGCGGAAGTAAGTGTATTGGTTGAAATAGAGCTGAAAACCATAGTTCTCCAGCAATTGCCGGTAGTAGGGCGGATTGTAGTTCTGCGTGTACAGCGGCGAGCCGAAATTATCGAGCAGCAGCCCCCACCACTGGTCGCGGTCGCCGAAATTGATGGGCCCGTCCATGGCCTGCATGCCCTGCGCCTGCAGCCATTCCCGGCAGCCGTCGAGCAGCATGTTGGCAGCGGCTTGGTTATCCACGCACTCAAAGAAGCCCATGCCGCCCGTGGGCTGCGCAAACGTGTTGGCCGTGCGCTCGTTCACAAACGCGGCCACGCGCCCGATGGTCTTGCCCGAGGCATCGAGCAACAGCCACCGCACAAGCTGCCCGTGGCGGAAATACTTGTTTTTCTGCTTATCGAACACCGTCTCAATGTCCCGGTCCAGGGGCCGCACGTAGTGCGGGTCGCCTTGGTATAGGCGTACCGGAAACGCTAAAAATTCGCGGGCATGACCTGGGGTCACCACTTCTTGAAGCTGCATAATGAACACAGGATTAGCACTGGTGGCGGAGCTTTGGTGCTCCCCACCAGTGGAGCAGAGTTGAATTTCACAATCTATAAAACAAATGGCTGGCAGTGGCAGACAAGTTGCCCACCGAGTCCAGTACCTCGAGCAAACGCGAAGCAAAAGGATGCAGGCCAGGAGCCGATTGAAAGTATAGGTAATAAGGATACGACTGAAAAGCGCATCCTGGTTCTTATGAATGCTCAGCCCTTCGTCCCGCATAAGCTCAACAGGCGGTTTTCCCTTAACAAGTACCAGACCCAAGCTAGCGCCATCATGCTAGGGACAAATGCTCGCCATAAAATTCCACAGCCAAAAACACGTGTAGCCCGCAGGACAAGGTCTTCGCCAGGCTCGGGTCACGCATTCGGCTTAAAAGCAAAAGCTGAGCTTGGAGAAAGCTCCCTTAGGGCACTGCCCTCAATGGGTGCGAAACCCGCTAGACTTTCCCTTTGCTAGACGCTTACAAACAGGTGAGCCCGCACCGATGTGGTGCCCCTAGCTGCTGCAAGCTTCCAGGGCTGCCAAAAGCAGCATCGATTTCACGAAATACAGTCAACAAAAAAAGCCCGGCACCTCACGGCACCGGGCTTGTCGACATGATGAAGCCGAAGCTTAGGCTGCAGCCTTCTCGCCGTTCTCACGGTCGTCGATGGCTTTGCGCAGCTTGGCGATGGCCTGCACAGCACGCTCCTCGTCAAGACGGTTGATGTTAAGCAACATCTTGGTCTTCTCGGGGCGGGTAATCACCGGGTGGTTCAGCAAGCGGATGATTTCCTCTTTCTGAGCCGCCGTGGCGTACTGCACCGGAGCAGCTTGCTCGGCAGCAACGGCTGGCACCTCGGCGGGTACTACCTGCATGGCGGGCACGGGGACGGGCGCGGCTTTGGGAGCTACTACCTCAGCCACAGCGGGCGTATTGGTGTTGTAGTCCATTTCCTCAGCAGGCGTGGGCTCGTAACCAGCGGCGCGGATAATCCAGGCCAGGCAGTTGCGGTACGCCTTGCCGATGGCACGGGTCTGCGCCATGCTCATGATGGCAAATTCCTGGTAGAACTTCTTGCCGCTCTCCTTATTCGAGCACACGGCGAAGCCTGCGCCTACAGTAATCTGATGACGGATGTCAAACAGAGTCACCTTGGCTTGATATTTCATTTCCTGGTCGCTGCTCACGTTGATAACGTGCTCCACGATGGGCACAATGCCCAGGCGCGAACCAGCGTACTGCCAGCCTTCAACGTTCACGAACTCCTTGCCCTGCACATTCGTGGTGAGCTTGTTGTCCTTGATGAACTTAGCGAGGTCCTTCGCCAGGTCCAGCGTCTCGTCGGAGCGGCTGATGTCGTAGCTCTCGACTTTAACTTTCTTGGTAATGTCCTTGGTGGTTTTGGTGGCCTCGTTCATGGCTGTGTTCTTTAGTAATGTGTCCAACTGATGTTCGTATGTATAACCCAAAGGTAGAAATAAACGTGCCAAAAAAGCCAGAAATATTAGCAAATTTTATCGCTGTAAATCAGTTAATTATCAGCAATAGTAAAATTTGTTAAAACTAACGTGGTTGGGACGGGTCGGGTTGCGGTATTCAAACCAAATTGGGCTCTCTTTAATTCCGGCAGAGTTACTTAAAGCCAATGCCCTAGGTCGCGCAATTTGGCCTGAAATCCGTGCCAGCAGGCCGCCAGAACAATAGCGGCCTAATAGTGCTTAGCTTAGCTCTATGCCACCGGTTGGTGTGGCCAAGCTCACTTTTAAACACCGCGTGTATGAGGCTACTGCTTGGGCTTAGCTGGCTGTTCTGGATGTGCCTAAGTGGCCCTGCTGCCGGGCAGCAGGTGCAGGAAGCAGAAATCCGTTTTGAGATTGCCAACGCCGGCCTCACCGTCGACGGCACCCTATCCGGCCTGCAGGCCACGGTGCAGTTCGACCCCGCGCGCCTGGAGCAGTCCCGCATTCAGGCGTCGGTGCCAGTTAGCAGCATCAAAACGGGCATTGGTTTGCGCGACCGGCATTTGCTAAAGCCGGAATATTTCGACGCAGCTAAGTACCCAGCCATCACCATGCAGTCCACCGCGTTTCGCAAAACGGGGCCCAATCAGTTTGAAGGGGTTTTTACCCTCACAATAAAGGGAGTGCAGCGAGAAGTGAAAATGCCGTTCACAGTTTCGGGTGCCAACGAGTTTCAGGGCCGCCTCAGCCTCAACCGCCTCGACTACAACGTGGGCAAGGTAAGCCTGCTGCTATCCGATAAAGTAGCCGTTACCATCCGCATGAAATCGGGCAAGGGTGCCTGAGAACTGGCTCGGCTAGCCGCCTTCCAGGATGTGACCGTCGCGCATCACAATCTTGCGGTCGGCCATCTCGGCCAGCTGGTCGTTGTGCGTCACAATGACAAACGTTTGGCCCAGCTCTTTGCGCAGCAAAAAGAAAATCTGGTGCAGCTCCTGGGCGTTTTTGGTGTCGAGGTTGCCGCTGGGCTCGTCGGCAAAAATGATTTCGGGCGAGTTAATCAGGGCGCGGGCCACGGACACGCGCTGCTGCTCGCCGCCGCTCATCTCGCTGGGCTTGTGGTCGGCGCGGAACTCCATGTTGAGCATGCCGAGGAGCTCGCGGGCCCGTACGCGCACTTCTTTTTCGGAGCGGCCAGCCAGGTAGGCGGGTAGGCACACGTTTTCGAGGGCCGTAAACTCGGGCAGCAAGTTGTGAAACTGGAAGATGAATCCGATGTGCCGGTTGCGGAAGCGTGCCAAGTCATTGCGGCCCAGGCTGCTAACCGACTCGCCATCAAACAGAACCTCGCCCGAGTCGGGGCTGTCCAGCGTGCCGAGAATGTGCAGCAAAGTGCTTTTGCCAGCGCCCGAAGAGCCCACGATGCTGACGATTTCCGACTTCTCAATCGTTAAATCGATGCCCTTGAGCACGTTCAGGGAGTTATAACTCTTATGAATGTTGATAGCTTGCAGCAACGGCGGGCAACGATAAGCGTGAACAATGCGGTAGTGGCAAAGCTACGCACAATCCGGGCGGGGCGCAGCTGGGCCGTATGTACATACGAAGCAAACAGATTGGCGTAAATCTTTTTTGACGGTGACTGGACCATTTCCCATGCCCCAACCTCTGTTTTTGTGGCGCCGCTGGTGGCTGTTCGCCTTGCTGGTCCTGGGCCTTGTGCCATTGTTGGTGCTGTGGTCGTGGCCTCGGCTCCCCAACGACGCGGGCCAGCGCGTGGCCCTGGAGTTAGCCACTGCTGGCAACGGTCGCACGCTCACGGAAGGGGAGGGGCACGCCGCCTTGGCCTACGACAGCACCCGCCTGCGCGGCGTGAGCTGGGTGGGCGGCGACTCCACCACGGCCGCCGAGCTGGAGCCTTTGCGCCAAGCCCACGTGACGTGGATAGCTCAAATGCCCTTCGGCTGGCAGGCCGGGGCCAACGAGCCAACTATAAGGGTGCGCACCGAGCGGCGGCCCGGCCGGGGTAGCTACTGGGGCGAAAGCGACGCCGGCATCATCCACACCGCCCAGTTGGCGCACCAGCACGGCATCCGCACTCTTCTAAAGCCCCACCTGTGGGTGCGGGGCAACGGCACCTGGCCCGGCGACATCAACATGACCAGCCCGAAAGACTGGGACGCGTGGTTTGCCAGCTATTCCAGCTACATTCTCCATTACGCCAAGGTGGCCGAGGAAGCAAAGTTCGATGGTCTGTGCATCGGCACCGAGCTGCTGCACGCCACCGAGCCCGCCCACGAAAAAGCCTGGCGCAAGCTCATCCGCGAGATTCGGCGCGTGTACCACGGCCCGCTCACCTACGCCGCCAACTGGAGCATTGAATACCAGCAAATCAAGTTCTGGGATGCGCTGGATTATGTGGGTATTCAAGCCTACTTCCCGCTGAGCACGGCGGCTCAGCCTTCGCTGGATGCGCTGCTGCAAGGCTGGCAGCCCCACTTAAAGGAACTGGCCGCATGGCAGAAAAAAATCAAGAAGCCTATCGTTTTCACCGAAGTAGGCTATAAAACAACCTCAGATGCCGCCGTCCGGCCCTGGGAGTGGCCGGAGCGCACGGCGGCCCTGGCCACGCCCGACGAGGCCACGCAGGCCCGTTGCTACGAAGCCTTATTCAGGGCTTGTTGGGGTCAGCTGTGGCTGAAAGGCATGTTTATCTGGAAATGGTACCCCGGCCTGGCCGCCGATGGACCGGCCCGTCGCCACGCCGATTTCACACCGCAGCACAAGCCCGCCGAGGCGGTACTGTCGCGTTGGTATGGGCAATAAGAGCCGAAAGGCGTACTTTCGCGTCAGCAACCGAAGGTCAGCGAAGATAAACCCACCCCTTTACCGTTTTTATGAACATTCACGAATACCAGGGTAAGGAAATCCTGAAAAAATACGGCGTCCGTATCCAAGAAGGCATCGTAGCCGACACGCCCGAGGAGGCCGTAGCCGCCGCCGAAAAACTGACTGCCGACACCGGTACTAGCTGGTACGTCATCAAGGCGCAAATCCACGCCGGCGGACGGGGCAAAGGGGGCGGAGTGAAGCTCGCCAAGGGCATCGATAAGGTGAAAGACATTGCAAGCGAAATCATCGGCATGCAGCTTGTCACCAAGCAAACCGGTGCCGAAGGCCGCAAAGTGCACAAAGTGCTGGTAGCCCAGGACGTGTACTACCCCGGCGACTCGGAGCCCAAGGAATACTACATGAGCGTACTGCTCGACCGCGCCACCGGCAAAAACGTCATCATCTACACCACCGAGGGTGGCATGGACATCGAGGAAGTAGCCGAGGCGCATCCCGAGAAAATCCACCGCGAGCACATCGACCCCAGCGTGGGCCTGCAAGGCTTCCAAGCTCGCAAAATTGCCTTCAACCTCGGTTTGGAAGGTGAAGCACAAAAGGAAATGGTGAAGTTCGTGACCGCTCTTTACAAAGCGTACGACGAAACCGACAGCGCAATGTTCGAAATCAACCCCGTGTTGAAAACTTCGGACAACAAAATCCTGGCCGTTGACGCCAAAGTGACGCTGGACGAAAACGCCCTGTTCCGTCACAAGGATTTCGTGGCCCTGCGCGACTTCAACGAGGAAGACCCCCTGGAAGTAGAAGCCAGCCAGAACAGCCTGAACTACGTGAAGCTCGACGGCAACGTGGGCTGCATGGTAAACGGTGCCGGCTTGGCCATGGCCACCATGGACATCATCAAGCTGTCGGGTGGCGAGCCTGCCAACTTCCTCGACGTAGGGGGTGGAGCCAACGCCCAGACTGTTGAAGCTGGCTTCCGCATCATCCTGAAGGACCCGAACGTGAAGGCCATCCTCATCAACATCTTCGGCGGCATCGTGCGTTGCGACCGGGTTGCCAACGGTGTGGTAGAGGCCTACAAAGCCATCGGCGACATCCGCGTGCCCATCATCGTGCGCCTGCAAGGCACCAACGCCGAAGAAGGCGCCCGCATCATCGACGAAAGCGGCCTGAAAGTGTCTTCGGCTGTATTGCTGAAAGATGCCGCTGCCCGCGTAAAAGAAGTGCTGGCTACCGCGTAGTTTGTCAGTTAGTAGTTGCCGATAGTCAGCGCCAATCGGCCATAAAGAAGCCCGCCTGAGCAATCAGACGGGCTTCTTTATTTGGCCGTATGCGTTGATGACGTGTGCGCCTAACAGCGTACAATCAGCAACGGATATCTATTTCTCCTCAGCTACGCCGATGTTTTCTTCGGCTTCTACCGGCACGGCCTTGCCCTGCACTCGCAGTTCTACTTCCATGTTGCCACGGGTGCCTACCGAGTAGGGGCAGATTTTGTGGGCTTGACGCACCATATCGATGGTCTTGGCTTCGTCGAACTTCTTGAGGTCAACGTCAAGAATGGCGCTCAGGCCGTAGGCCTCGCCTTCCTGAAACAGCGTAACCGAACATTTTACGCTGGTATCGTTGTCGAGCCGGTCGCCGGCCTTTTGGGCAATGACGAGCAGCGCCTGCTGGAAGCACGAAGCGTAGCCAGCGGCAAACAGTTCTTCGGGGTTAGTAGCACCTTTTTTGCCGCCCAAGCCTTCGGGAACCGACATGTCGAGGTCGATGATGCCAGTGGCGGAACGGACATGGCCGCTACGGCCACCAACGGCCGAAGCATCGGCCGTGTACAGATTCTTTTTCATAAATGGATGTAGAAAGTGGAGGGATTTAACCAAGAAGTCCTGTTGGCTTAACTGCTTTTGGGCCGGTTGGGTTGTGCTAGTTCTGGCAAGGTCCTGAGGAATTGTAGCCACAGATTTGGTCAACCTCCCTTTTGAGGCTACTTTTGCACTCCTATCCAGACCCGGCCACGTCGTACAACGGATAGTATGAGAGTTTCCGAAGCTCTTGATTTAGGTTCGATTCCTAACGTGGCCACTGAAAACCCCTTCTGCAGCTTGTGGAAGGGGTTTTGTGTTTCTACATCAACCCAACAAGTAGGTTGACTTCTGATTATCGGGGGCGGCAAGTGCATCAGAAGTGCGGGCCTTGAGCAAAATGCAGTCACGTAGCGCGCCGCCACCTAGTTACTTATTAGTCTCCAGCCTCTGGGAGTACGGTGTGACAATAAACAAGTAAGAGCTAAGAAGAATGAGTGAGCCGACCGCACGCATTCTGATGGCCCAGCGGTTGCCGGCACAATGCTTGATATAATGCCGAAGACCTTGAAAATATAAGGCTACTCGACATAATTTACTTATATAAATTATAGCTAAGCAACTATTATATGGCGTAATAAGTACACTTGGTCCTGAAAGAGGAACGGCTAGCCAAAGCAGCTCGTTGTAAATCATTGATAGGTATACTTTTTATGCGTAAACGCACTACTTCTATTATTGCTCCGGGCACTCGGAGCTTCGGCTTACTCTTAGTGAGCTGCTTGCTGCTAATGTTCTTCGGGTTCTCCCCGACTCAGTCGCACGCGCAGGTGCGAATCATGCCTTTGGGCAACTCCATCACCAACGGCACCAAGGACTATAACAGCTATCGACGGTCCCTTTGGCATAAGCTGCAAGCAGGAGGGTATAGGGTAGATTTTGTGGGTTCTCAATCTACCAACAAGGAAGGCTTCCTTCCACCCAACCCAGATTTCGACCTTGACCACGAGGGACACGCCGGCTGGAAGGCCGATGAGCTGTTGCAGAAAATTGGCGGTTGGGCAGCATCCCACCGCCCCGATGTGCTGCTCCTGCATGCTGGCACCAACGACGTACGAATGGGGCAAAAAGCAACGGACACGCGTGATGAGCTTGGGCAAATCATTGACAAGGTGCGGCAGACTAACCCGAATGTGAAAGTGCTGCTGGCTCAGATAATTCCCACCAGGTCGGTTTTTCCCTACGAAAACGCTGGTATTCTAGAGCTTAACTCCCTGTTGCCGGCCTTGGCTGCGCAAAAGAATACGGCTCAGTCGCCGGTGGTTATTGTGGACCAGTACACGGGCATGAGGACCGTCGAAGACATGTACGACGGTATTCACCCAAATGAATTAGGTGAAGAGAAGATGGCCGTCCGCTGGTACGAGAAGCTGCAGCAGATACTGCCGTCGCCTAATCCGTTGCCGGTTGAGCTGGTGCAGTTCACTGCCAAGGCCGCGCGGACGGGAGTTCAATTAGACTGGGCCACGGCTACCGAGCGCAACAACGCCGGCTTCACAGTAGAACGCAGCGTCACTGGCACTGCTTTTACGGCCGTGGGGCAAGTGGAAGGGCATGGCACCAGCAGCAGCCGGCATTCCTATTCCCTGCTCGATGCCCAAGCCCCGGCCGAACCGCTGCTCTACTACCGCCTGCGCCAAACCGACCTCGACGGCACCGACACTTTCTCGGAGGTGGTGAGTGTGGTGCCTTCTGCCAGCGCTACACTGGTGCTGAGTCCGGTTCCCACCGAGAAGCTTCTTGTGGTGAGTGGCTTGTTAGCAAATGACGAAATCACCATCTGGAACATCAGTGGCCAGGTTGTGCAGCGCCAGCCTACGGCTGCGGCCCGCATGGAGCTTGATGTATCTGGCCTCCCCGGTGGCGTGTATTTCGTGCGGGCTGGCTTGCAGCGGGCTCGCTTTGTCAAATTCTAGTGGCAAGTAAGTAGCGGCGATAAAAAGTAACAACAGCAACGGGCCCGGAAATCAGTCGATTTCCGGGCCCGTTGCTGTTGTAGGGTGGCCACTTAGTAGGCCAGTTGCAGGCGGCTAGCGAATTGCTCTGCTAGCGGGCTACTGCTCGTTGTTCTTCCTGTTTTTCATCAGCGGGAGCTAGCCGACTGTTTGGGCGACTGGCCTGCTCGCGTGCTTGGTCCGAAGACCACTCATTCACGGTTGGCTTGCCAGAATCTTCGAGGTAATTCAACAGTCGATTTAGCTGCCGGCCCAGTAGCTTGCCAAGCGGTTTTTCGACCGAGTTTGAAATGAGATAAGCGGCAAGCAGCATTACGACGAGCAAGCCGACTAGCAGCACGTACCGGTCAACCAAATGACTAAATCGGTGAAAAACCACGTAGCCGATGTGGCCGTGCAGCAAGTACAGGGGGTAGGTGACCGCGCCAAGCTTGGCCAGCCATTCCTGCCGCCCAAAGTTGAGGATGCCAAAGGCTACCAGGCCCACCAAGATGAAAAATGAGGTGACAATGCCCAGCACAACGGCTTCCTGAACACCGTGTTCGGCCATGCCGTAGCGGCCGTAACGTACGGCGAGCAAATAAGCAACTAGCATAAAAGCGTAGCGCACCCATGTGCGCCCAGCGGGTTGCTGCATCAGGTAGAAAAGCATACCCGCTACGAAGTAGGCCGCGTGCTGGGGAAAAAACAGGGTTGTGAAAGGCGTATTGCCCATGTTCAAATAGGGCGCCACCACCGCATACGCCAGCAACAACCCGATGGCCAGGTTGATGTGGGGCATGAGTTTGTAGGAAATCAGCAGGGAGATAAAAAAGTAAAAGCTGATTTCGACGGTGAGCGACCAGTACGCTTGGTCGACGTTGACCTGGCCCCAGAATTCCTGGAGCATGGTGAGGTTCTGCAGGTATTGGCGGGTCCCAACGTTGAGAATTGGGGCCGACAGCTCATCGAGGGGACCCGTGCCCCAAAACCGGACAATGAGAAAGGTGAGGGTGCAGGCAATCCAGAAAGCAGGGTACAGCCGCTGAACCCGGGAAACGAAGAACTGACGCACGGTTTTGCCCTGCGCGCTAAGCAGCACGACGTAGCCGCTGATGATGAAAAATAGCTGAACGCCGAGGTAACCGTACCGGGTAACGGGGCTGAGCTCGGGATAAGCAACGGGGCTCAAGTTGTCGGCCCCGTAGGCGCGGTGGGTGTAGTGGTACAACACCACAGCCAAGGCGGCCAGAAATCGGAATAAATCGATTTCATACTGACGGGAGGGGAGTTTGGCTTGCGGTTCCATACTCGGACTTAAATAGGTAGCAGTTTTCGATGACAAGAGCGGTTGTCATCGAAATGGAAGGAAATAGGCTATAGAGAAATGCGCTTAGGGCCAGCCGCTGCTAGCGCGCATGTGCCTGAATAGGACTGCCGGGACATTGCAATTGCCCAACAAGCAGGTGCAATGGCCATTTTAAAGCCAGACTAAATGCGTATTGATGCTTTCGGTACAAAAAGCGAAACGTACTAGAGCAACTATGCTACTAAAGCAGGAGACTGAAACAATACGGTCAACTACACCCAACCACGAGCGGCACCAGCCATCGGAAAATACAAAATTGTGGTCGGTAGCCTGTCTGAAGCTACGTAGTAGGCAAGTAGCGAGCTATAAAACGAGAGGCAGGAGCTACAGCCAGGCGCAAATAGCACTTGGTCAGGAGCTATTGACAGCCTCCAATCATGGGGGAGTAAAAAATAGGACGTGGGCTAGACGTAGCAAGATAAAGTGCTGTAATGATTGGGAAACCTGATTTAAACAGGACTGTCGGGCTAATTCCCGATGAAGTTACGTACAACGTGCCACATGCGTTGGCCTTTTATTACGTCAAACTCTTCCTGATTCAACTAAATAATTACAATAGATGCGTTGTTTCAAGGACATAATTTATGTTGAATAATGAAAAAATTATATTCAATATGAAGCAACATTTTTTACGTGCGAACTATCTTGGTTACAATTTGTGAAAACCAAGCACCCCTAATTGCAACAGAGAGCTTGAAAAAGCAATAAATGGTTGGGTACCAGTTAGCTTTTATAAACGGTGGTTGGGGCTATTTCTTAGCCGTCACAGCCCGAAACCGGGCCAGTGGAGCGCCAAGGGTATCGTCCGAATACAGGCTAAGGATGTTGCCGCTGATGCGGTAGTTCTGGGCTTGGTTGAGGGCCTGCAGAAAGTTGCCTTCTGCGGCCAAATCGGGGCAGGCGCTGCGGGTAGTGGCCAGCGGACCCAGCCGCAGCTGACCCACGGCGGGGGCGGTATAAGGGCCCGAAAACTTGTTGCAGCCCGCGCGGCCTTCGACCCGGGTGCGGCCTTCTTGCAGCAGCAAATAGGGAGTTTGCTCCATGTCTGGAGCCGTTTGGCCGGCCAGCTCGCGGAGCTCCCAGCGCACGTTGCGCAGGGGAGCAGCGGTGGGCGCAGTGTTGTCGACGGCCGCCACTACGGGCCCCCCTGTGGGGCGCTCGGCCAGGTCGTAGCTGCACGCGGCCGGAACCAGCAACACCAGCACGGCGGCTGGGCGGAAACAGGAAGGTAACTTCATGGCAGGTCGTTCTAAGGGAGAGTCTTATGCTTGTTTTACGAAGTTCAGGCATTTTAGTAGCGCCCAATAGGGCACAGCGCTGCCCAGACCCCTTAGGTAACGGGCACTGGGCCGGTAGCGCCGACTGCACAAGCCACATTCGGGTGGGCTTGATTTCTTTCGACAGAAACGAGAAAGGAAGTCCGCTAGCCTTGGGCCGGTTCGCTGCCAGAAGTGGGCGGCGCTCAGATGACCCTCAGCTATTTGGTAACCGAGACCAATCGTGGAAAAACAAGTCGGCCGCTGGCCAGAGCAGCCCTTTTCGGCTTTCCACAGCACCCCTGTACGCGGTGTGAAAGGTTGATTTTTAACCCTTAACCTCGTTTTGCCGTATATGGGGCTCTAACTATTTCTCTCACCCATTCCCACAACCATGAATATCAAACCATTTTTCGCTACCCTCGCCCTGACTGCCGCCATTTCTGCGCCCGCTTTTGCCCAGGATGTGAAAACCAAGAGCGATAGCGAAAAAACCAAGACCAAGGCCGATGGTATGATGAACAAGACCAAGGTGGCCGACGATGGTAAGATGAAGCTCAAAGGCAAGTCGGACGCTGGCGATAAAATGAAGGCTAAAACCAAGCCCCGCAAAGGCGACATGACCAACAGCGCTGATGCAGCTACCAGCGACGGCATGAATAACAGCAGCGGCACCACCAGCGGGGGCATGAGCACCAGCGGCATGAACGACGCCACCATGGGCACTTCCACCAGCGGTGGTGTAATGGTGGGCGGCGCCATGATGACTCCTAACAAAGACATCGTAGATAACGCCGCCGGCAGTGCCGACCATACCACCCTAGTTAGCGCCGTGAAAGCTGCTGGCTTGGTAGAGACACTGAAAGGCGCTGGCCCCTTCACCGTATTCGCGCCTTCCAACTCGGCATTTGACAAGCTCCCTGCTGGCACCGTGAATTCCCTGGTGACCCCCGAAATGAAGCCGACTCTCACCAAAGTGCTGACCTACCACGTAGTACCCGGCCGCCTCACGGCTGCCAACCTTACCTCGGGCCAGGTGCTCACCACGGTGCAGGGCGAGCAGCTGACCGTGGTGAAAAACGGCAACGACGTTATGATTCGGGATGCCAAGGGTGGCACGGCTCGCGTGACTATTGCCGACGTAGTTTCCAGCAACGGCGTAACCCACGTAGTGGATACCGTGCTTATGCCCGCTAAGTAAGCGGCAAAGTATTGATAGAAAGACCAAAAGCCCCGTTGCAAGTGACTTTTGCTAAAGCCATCTAGCTACCCATTTCGTGAATCTTATACCCACAAAAAAGACCCGCCAGCATCCTGGCGGGTCTTTTTTGTGGGTATTGAGCTTGGTGCCTGAGGCAGTTCTAAGCTATTCTAGCAACAACCGGCGGCCGACCGTACTGCCATCGGCCAGCGTGAGCTGCACCGTGTAAACGCCGGCAGGCAGCGCCGACAGCGCGAGCGTGGCCCGGCCGGCCTGCGCGGCGGGCTGCTCCCACACGCGGCGCCCCACGGCATCGAGCACGGTGGCGCGGGCAAAGGCGGGCCCGGCAATATTGACGGTGCCCCGCGTTGGGTTTGGGTATAGGCTATAGGCCTCGGCCTTGCGGCTTGCGGCGTTACTCGTGACAACGGTGTTGCTCATCACGGGCCGCATCATGAGGGCGCCGCGGCGGATGGGGTCGGCTGGAAAGAAGTTTACTGTGCTCCAATTGCCGGTGTTATCGCGCCGTACCAGGTAGCCCTCCGGGAACGTATTGTTCAGGTCGAGGCCGTAGTGCAGGTCGCGGCCTTGCGAAGGCTGAGAATAGCCCACGAAAAACGTCCCGGTCACGGGCACAGCTTGGTCAAACGTGATTTCAAAGTACGGAGAGCCCGCGGGCAGGGGATTGGGGATGGTGGCCGTTCTGGTAGCAAGCGGAGTGGCGGCGGGCAGGCCCCCGTTATTGCCCCAAACCGTGATGGTGACCGAACGGCTGCCCGCATCCGAGGCCGTGAACACTGGGTACATGCGCAATGCCCGCACGAAGTCGGGCTGGTTCAGGTCGATTCGATAGGCAAAGGCCGAAGCTTGGCCCGTAGAGTAAGGCACCAGCTGGGTAATGTTTTCTGCAGTGCCGTCGTCGTAGGCGTAGTAGTTGTTGAGCTCCACGTCGCGGAAAATGGTGTCGTTGGCCAGCGTGCGTGGGTTAGCTTCCTGGGTGTTGAGGGCGAGGGTGTAGCGCAGCGTTTTGGGAGCGGGCGTGATGGGCACGGCTACGCGGCTGGCTGCCCCGGTCACGCTGTCCTGCCGCGGGTTCACCGGCAACGGGCGGCTGATTTGCAGCCAGGTTCCCAGCGCTGCGCCCGAGGGAAGTTCGCGCACAGTGCCCGTCACATCAATGGGAATGGGCAGCAGGCCGGCGTTGAGGTTGCTGAGGTTCACTCCCAGGCGGGTATTCAACTCACTGGCGAGCGGCGAGGCGGCATTGAATTGCCACACGGGCATGGCTGTATAGCGGCGCAAGGGGCTGCGCAACCCGCCCGATGGAATGCCGCCGCGCAAACCCGCGCTGGTTGCGATGTCGACGAAGGTGGTGTCGACCAGCCCGCGGGTTCGGCCGCGGTCGAGCACCACGTAGTCCACGCTCCACGCGTCGCTGTTATCCGAACGGTTGCCGCTGGCCACGAACTGAAACTGAAAGTTGCTGTGCAGGAATCTGGCTTGGTTCAAGTCGACTACTTGCTGGCGAAAAGCCGTGCGCTGGCCCGTACTGCGATAAAACCACACCAGTTCCCAAGTGCCCGTCACCGTCTTTGCGAATAGCTCCAAGCGCACCCGGTTGTTGTTGATGTCGCTGTTGGGCGCGCCCACAATGCTGCCGGCCTGCCAGGCAAAGCTGAGGTACACCTGGTCGTTCACACTCAGGCCGCCCAAGTCAATGGGTTGAGAAGTCAGCGAGTCGATGTTGCCGTAAGAGCCGGTTATTAGCCCGCTGTAGCTCCGGCCGTTGGCCCGAAGGCCGTCGAGCGTGGCCGCGCCCCGGGTGAGGGGGGCCACGGCCAGCCGGTTGCTCACCAGCGCCCCGCCCGAAGGCAGCCAGTTTTGCGCTTTCGGAGCGCCTTCGAGTGGCGTGGTAAAATCATCGAAGAAAGGCAGCGTTACGGCGGCTGTGCCGCGCCGCGCCAGTTGCAAAGCAGCCTTAGTAGGCGCATAAGCGGCCCGGGCTGGGTCGGCGGCGAGGGGCAGGGCCACCTGGGCCGAAGCGGCGCCACCGGCCAACAGCAGGGCAGCCATTAGGTAGCAATACAAGCGGAAGGGTGTCATCATAGAAACAGGCTTTAAGACCTAACGGCGGCAGTGATGAAAAAAGTGCAGAAGCACCGAGCGGTGCTTTGCGCCCCAAGGCCGCAAAAACCATTGCTGGCCGGCATCGGGACACAAAGCACCGCTCGGTGCCCTGGGGATACGAAATTATTTGGCTACCCAGATGTCCACCAGCTGGCCCATCCGAATGGTGGCGTCGGGGCCGGCCACTGGGCGCTGGCGCACCACCGTGCCGGGTACCTGGCCATCTTCAGCGGCTTGCTCAAACACTTCGCCCTTCTGCAAGCCCTGGCCCACGAGTAGCGTGATGGCCTCGTCTTCGGGCATGTTCACGAGGTTGGGTACGGCAAAGGTTTGGTTGCCCTGGCCGTCGCCCACCACCAGGTCTACCTTGGTGCCTTTGGCAATGGGAGCACCGGGGGCTATTTCCTTGCCGTTCACCAGCTGTTTGAGCACGGCATTCTGGGCCAGGTCGGGCACCAGCTGAATCTGTCCTACCACCAAGTCGTAGCTCTTGAGAATGAGCATGGCATTCTTCGCGGAGCCGTCGGTGAGCTTGGGCATTTTAATCACCGGCGGGTTTTTCATGCTCACCTGCAAGTAAATCTTGCGGCCTTCCTTCACCTTCTCGCCCGGCGCAGGGTCCTGCACTAGCACCGTAAACGGCCGGATGTTGGCGCTGTAGCTGGAGTCGTCCACGAAGTAGGCCAGCTTCCGCTCTTCCAGGTAGTTCTCGAGGTCGGCCACGTTCATGCCCGTCACTTTGGGCACCGTAATGGTCTCGCCGTGGTGGGTGCTCATGGGCAGATACACGTAGAAAAAGCCCAGCACCAGCGCCGCCCCCGCCAGTGCAATGAGAACCAGGTGCTTGATAACGTCGAGCGCGCTGTTAGCAGAAAAGAATGACATGCGGAAGGAAACGATTTTGTGATGTTAAGAACAAAAACTCCCCTCCTTATCAAGGAGGGGACATTTTCGCGAAGCGGAAATTGGGGTGGTTGAAGTCGTTGAACGATGCTGGAACTACTTGTAGGCGCCTCGTTCAAGTATCGTTCAACGAATCCAACCACCCCCGTCCGAGCCGTTGGCTCGAACATCCCCTCCTTATCCAAGGAGGAGAGTTGGGACTTGCGTTGAGCGTTCTACCCGCGCCTTGCCAAACTCCAGAATCCGGTCGATAAACTGGTAGGGGGTATAGCCGGCTAGGGCCGTCTGGTGGAAAATGCAGGTGGCTGGCGTCATGCCCGGCAGCGAATTAACTTCAATAATCAACACTTCTACCTCGCCGCCGGTGCGCACCCTCACAAATGCATCGATGCGGGCGTAGCCCTGAATGTCGAGTACCTCCGCCACGCGGCGTAGCACCTCTTTTACCTCGTCGGAAATGCGCTGGCGCTCGGCGGGGTCCACGTCGTAGCGGGCCGGGGTGATGTTTTGGCCCTCACCGGCGAGAAATTTTTCCTCCAGGCTCAGTACCTCACCCGTGGCCAGGGCTTCGCTGGCTTCGAAAACTTCGATGTCGAGCTGCCCTTCTGTGTCGTACGAAGTGAGCAAGCCGCCCGTGATTTCGAGGAAGTGCGCCGCGCCGTCGCGGCTAATCAACGTTTCAACCAAAAAGGCATCCTTACGCGGGAATTCTTCCTTAAAGCCCAGCTGCAAAACCTCGGCTGGGGCTGGCATCAGGTCTTCTTCGGTGCGGAAAATGAGTTGGCTGAAAGCTTCCATCTCCGCCCGGTTCTTGATTTTCTTCACCGCTGAAGAGCAACCGTCGTCGGCGGGCTTGGCAATGAAAGGGTAGGGGAACTGGGTTTCGAGCGAGCGGTAGAAGCTTTCGGCATCGGCCTGCCACTCCAGCTTGTTGGCCATGCGGTGCTCGGCCACGCGCAGGCCGGCTTCGCGCAGGCGCTTGTTGGTCTCGAACTTATTGATGGTGATGCTGCTGCTGGCCACGCCCGAGCCGTTGTAGGGCAGGTGGTATTGTTCCAGCTGCTGCTGCAAAGCCCCATCTTCACCTGGCCGCCCGTGCAAAGCAATAAAGACTTCATCGGCCAGCTGGGCCAGGTCTTCAAACGAAATGCGCCGCGGCAGCGACAGTGCCTGCCCAGCGTAGGTGCTGGTAATCACGCTGGCCTCGCGGCGTATGCGCTCCAGAATGGGGTGCGCGGCCTCGCCGGCTTCGGCGTGCTCAATCTTCTCGCGAATATCGTCGGCGTTGTCCTTCAGCATTACGTTCACGGGCAGCACGTAGAGCCGGTGCTCTTCGGCCGAGCCAGTGAGGAACACCGGCACCGGAGCATACTTCGCCGATGAGCTGAGCTTTTCGTAGATGTTGCGGCCGCTTTCCACCGAAATGTGGCGCTCCGACGAGTAGCCGCCCATAATCACGGCCACGCGGATGCGCTCGGTGGCTTCGTGCTGCCGGCCTGCTACGGCTTCATCGAGCTTGGCCAGCAGCTGGGCCAGCTTCACTGGCCGCAAGCCCGCCCGGCGCCTGGCAGCCAGTGAAGTACGAATGAGGTAGGTCAGAAACTGCGAGGGGTTAAGCCCGATTTCCGCCGCTTGGTGGAAAAAGAACGACGCCGGCAGCATGCCCGAAGTTGTGTTTGGGTCGTTCAGGAACAAGCGGCCATCGTGACCTACAAAGCCGTCCAGCCGCGCGTACACCTGGAAGCCAAACGTGCGGAACATCTCCTCGCAAGCCTCCCGAATCTCCTGGATTTTCGTCTCTGGCAAATCGATGGGCGTGATTTTGCGGGCCAGGCCGGGCAAGTACTTCGAGCGGTAGTCAAACAGCTCGTCGCCCTTCACAATCTCAGTAGGAGGCAGCGCCAGGGGTAGCCCGTTGGGGTCTTCCACCACAATGCAGCTGAACTCGCGGCCTGCCACAAAGCTTTCTACCAGCACCTGCGTCTCGCCGTCCACGTTGGTCAGGCGTATTGCCTCCGCGGTTTCCAGGCGCTCAGTCAGCGCCGAGAGCAGGACTTCGGGATGGTAAATAGTTACTTGTTGCTCGTTATCAGTGATAAGAGCGCTGCCATCACCTGACAATGGATAGCTTTCAATTACCACCGGCAAACCAATGCCTTCGCGGATATCAATAAGTTGCTGCACCCAGGCCAGCTTGTCCTGGTCGCCCAGGCGCTGCCACATTTCGCGCGTCACAATTTTGCGAAACAGGCTGCGCTCAATGGCCGCCTCAAACTTGGGCAGGCTATCCGTTTTCAGGATGCTCACCCCAATGCTGGACCCCTGGCGCGGCGCCTTCAGCACCAACGGCAAGCCCAGCTCGCGCACCAGGTAGCCCAGCGTGGCGGCGTGGTCAGTCGTGTCCCATTCTTCGGCCGTGATAACGCGGAAGGTGGGGGTAGGCCGTCCCAGCGCGTGCAGCAGGTTTTTCTGGGCCACCTTGTCGATGCCGAATGCCGAAGGCAAAATGCCCGAGCCCGAGTAGGGGATACCCAGCCACTCCAGCACGCCCTGAATGGCCCCGTCTTCACCCCCCGGCCCGTGCAGGGCCAGGAAAGCAAAGTCCATGAGTCGCGGCAGTTCCTCCAGAGGCACTCGCCGACCCACTTTCTCAATGGCCTCCTGCTTTTGCTCCTCGCTCAGCTCGCCCAGGCTCTCGATGTAGACCTGCAAGTGATGCAGCGACGGCGCCTGCGCCGAAATCGGCGGGTAGAAGTCCCGAATGGTGCCCTTATAGATGTATTGCCAGTCGAGCAAAATGAACTGCCCGAGGCTATCCACGAAGATGGGCGCTGGCTGAAACAGGGCCTTGTCTAAATTATCGAATACGGTGCGGCCGCCAGCGAATGAAATTTCCCGCTCGCGCGATGTGCCCCCGAAAAAAATGCCGATTTTCATAAGTACTGCAAAGGTAAGGGAGGTAACGGGGGAGTTGAACGAAAACTCCCCTCCTCAGATGAGGAGGGGATGTTCGAGCCGCAGGCTCGGACGGGGGTGGTTGAAGTCGTTGAACGACACCCGAACGATGTCCACCTAGGTCGTTCAGCCATCGTGCAACGACTTCAACCACCCCAGCTGGCGCGTCGCTCCAGCATCCCCTCCTTAGCAAGGAGGGGAGTTATCGTGCTACTTTGCAGCCTCAAACTTCCTCCCAATCCTCCCATGAACACCCTCGATACCTACAATTTCGCTGGAAAGCGGGCCGTGATGCGCGTCGATTTCAACGTGCCGCTCGATAAAGACCTGAACATTACCGACGACACGCGCATTCGCATGGCCACCCGCTCCGTAATGAAAATCCTAAACGATGGCGGCTCGGTAGTATTGCTTTCGCACCTGGGCCGCCCCAAAGGCGGTTACGAAAAGAAATTCTCTCTGGAAAGCTTGGTGGCCCGCCTCACCCAAGAGTATGGCCGCGAAGTGCAGTGGGGCGGCGATGTGCTGGGCGACGACGCCACGCAGAAAGCCGGAGCCCTGCAACCCGGCCAGGTGCTGCTCCTCGACAACGTCCGCTTTTATAAGGAAGAAGAAGGCGGCGACCAGGAGTTTGCCGCCAAGCTGGCCAAGCTGGGCACCGTCTACGTGAACGATGCCTTCGGCACCGCCCACCGGGCCCACGCCTCCACCGCCGTCATGGCCGATTCGTTTGCGCCCCAAGACCGGGTGGGCGGCTACCTACTTCAGTCGGAACTCGACAATGCCAAGAAAGTGCTGGAAGAAGCCGAGCGGCCCTTCACCGCCATCATGGGCGGCGCCAAGATTTCTGATAAGATTCTCATCATCGAGAAGCTGTTGGATAAAGTCGACAACCTGCTCATCGGTGGCGGCATGGCCTATACGTTTGCCGTGGCCCAGGGCGGCAAAGTAGGCAGCTCGCTCCTCGAAGCCGACAAAGTGGACCTGGCCCGTGAACTCATTGAAAAGGCCAAGGAAAAAGGAGTGAACCTGGTGCTGCCCACCGACTCGCTCATCGCCAACAAGTTCGCCAACGACGCCGAAACGAAAGAAGCGTCTAACATGGACATCCCCGAAGGTTGGATGGGCCTCGACCTCGGTCCCGAGAGCCGCGAAGCCTTCACGGCCATCATCCGCGACAGCAAAACCATTCTCTGGAACGGCCCTATGGGCGTGTTCGAGATGAGCAACTTCGCCAAAGGCACCGAACAGGTGGCGCACGCCATTGCCGATGCCACGGCCAAGGGCGCTTATTCGCTCATCGGCGGCGGCGACTCGGCCGCGGCTGTGCAGCAGCTGGGCTTCGGCGAGCAGGTGAGCTACATCAGCACCGGCGGCGGCGCTCTGCTCGAATACATGGAAGGCAAGGAGCTGCCCGGCGTGGTAGCGCTGGGCTAAGCACTGGCTTTGTTATCGCTGACAAAAAGCCCCGGTTATTCGTATCCGGGGCTTTTTTGGGCAAAAGCAGCGTCTTTACGTAAGAGCGAAGCAAGGAAGTTTTCAAGCGAGCAGTTGGGCTTGAAATGTACCTTGCGGCCCCAAACTCCTTTCAGCCTATGCATCTATACAGTGTCCTTTCTTTGCTTATGGTCGTTGCCGCGGCCTTTGCTTATGTCAATTTCAAATTCTTAAAGTTGCCCAGTACCATCGGCCTGATGGTGTTGGGGCTGGCTTCCTCGCTGGTAGTCGTAGTTCTGGGCCAGTTGGGGGTGGGCTGGGTAATGAACGTAGGCGAGTTGGTGCGCAGCGTCGATTTCAGCGCCCTGCTCATGCAGGTAATGCTCAGCTTCCTGCTCTTTGCTGGCGCCCTGCACACCGACATTCAGGCCCTGGGCCAGGAAAAAGGCGCGGTAGCCACGCTCGCAACTGCCGGCACCGTGCTCTCGACGATGCTGGTGGCTGGCGCCATGTACCTGCTGCTGCCGCTGGTGGGTCTGGGATTGCCAATCATCGATTGCTTGCTGTTCGGCGCCTTGATTTCGCCCACCGACCCCATTGCCGTTCTGGGTATTCTTCGCAAAGCCCGCATCCCGCCACAGCTCGAAATTCGAGTGGTAGGTGAGTCGTTGTTCAACGACGGCGTGGGCGTAGTCGTGTTCATCAGCCTGCTGCAGGTGGCCCGTCAGGGCATGGAAAGCATGAGCGGCCCCGAATTACTGGGCTTGTTTGCCCGCGAAGCCGTTGGCGGCATTGCCCTGGGCGCCGTTCTAGGCTATGTAGGCTACCGCCTGCTGAAGTCCATTGACCAATACCAGGTAGAAGTGCTCATCACTCTGGCCCTCGTCATGGGCGGTACTGCCCTAGCCGAAGCCCTGCACACGTCGGGTCCCTTGGCCATGGTGGCCGCCGGGCTGGTGGTCGGCACCCAAGGCCGTCGATTGGGCATGTCCGACGTGACCCGGGAGTACCTCGACAAGTTTTGGGAGCTCATCGACGAAGTCCTGAACGCCCTGCTGTTCGTGCTGATAGGGCTGGAAATGCTGGTGCTGCGATTCGAAAAAACGTATCTGGCCGTTGGAATGGCGGCCGTACTGGTCGTGTTGGCGGCGCGGGCGCTGTCGGTGGCCGTGCCGCTGGCCTTGCTGCCTCCGCGGGTGCGCTACGGTCGCAGCGGCTTGGCCATCCTCACGTGGGGCGGGCTCCGCGGAGGCATTTCAGTGGCGCTGGCTCTGTCATTGCCCACCGCCTTGGCATCGCGCGATTTGCTGGTGGCCGTCACCTACGTGGTGGTGGTTTTCTCCATTCTGGTGCAGGGCCTCACCATTGGCAAACTCGTGGAGCGACTGGGCCTGGCAGGGCAGGGGCCCGCTCAGGCGCATCACTAAATGTCGCCTTGCCAGCCAAGCAAAAGCCCCACCTGCGTGCAGGTGGGGCTTTTGCTTGCGCCTAATTTCGGCTAAGCATTTTCTTCCAGCGCCTTCAGCAATTGGTCGGCAGCGTTTTCAATATCGGTACAGCCTTGTTGCGCAGCACGCTCTTTGACCGCAATCAGCCCATCGCGGTGCACCGACTTGAAGTCACCGTAGGGGTATTTAAAACGGCCTTTGGTGTTTTCGCCCTTGCTGGTATCAATGCCGAGGTGCCAGTTACCGTATTCCTCGATTTCGTGCTCCTCTAAAAAGGCGTTTTCTTCTTCAGTATTAGGGTTGTGCTCGCTCCAATGGCCTTCGTCGTTCTTTATGTTGCCATCGCGAATGAGGCGCTTGGCATAAATAACGGCCTGCGGGTTCAGGGAAATGCTCATTGTCAAAGGGGTTGGTGTGCCAATAGGTACGACGCCAACGGCCCGGGGTTCCCAGAGCGAGGCTTTTCCACACCGCTGTCACGGGCCAACACGTAGCCTACTCGCTTTCCACAGTGGAAGCCAAAAAGACAGCCTTAACAATAAGCACGGCGCTGCATCAGATTATTACTAACAATTCCAAGCGCCCTAAGGCGCACCTCAAGCAAAGCGCTAATTCGCGTCGATACGTGTTACCGTAAACATTCCAGCCGCCGCATTATCAGCCAATTTTGCCACTGCCGGACCGCTCATCCTGTTATACACAATGCTAAAATCTACCGGGTTTAGAAAGGGCGGGGCCAGCATGGCCGTGTTCGGTCCTGTAAATAGTTTGGCAACATCAACTTGCACACGAATCTCCGGCAAGTGATTTGGCCGCACTAACAGCTTTGAAGCACCAAACGGGAGGGCCACCGTGCGGATGGTATTGTTTGCCGCTCCCTTGTGCCCGGCAATGTGAAAAACCAGGCCCGTAGTAGGCGACTGGGGCGAGCGGCCTTCTAGTTTCATGTTGATGAACTCCGGTCCGTTCATGTCCCAGAACATACCGTTGTTGGCGTTGAGCACACCCGTAAAACCGCCTGCCTTAATGCGTGCGCTGTCGACACCCACCGTAAACGAAATGCCAGTATACTCGCCCGCTGGAACCGCCGTGAGCTTGAGCTTTTGCGAAGCAGGAGCCGATTGGTCCACTAAAAAGTAGCTATCGGGCACCAAGTAAGTGGAGTTGTCGGCCTTCAGCAACCTCACATTCGAGATGTAATACTTGAACGTGCTCACGGTAAAATCATCGCCGTTGGCATTCTTGTAGGTAGTCGCATTAAGCACCAACGGGCTGAAAGAGGTGCCATTTGTGGTGCTGGTCGTGCTCACCCCATTATCCATGCTCACCACCAATTCGCCCGCTCCAGACTCAGGGCCCGCTGGGTTCTTTTTGCAGCCGGCAAGGCATAGCAAAAGCACCATGGCAACTTTGAGGAAGTCGGAGTTGGGCGAACGTTTCATCGTAAGAGAGAAAAGATGACTACAGGCCGTGAGCAAATGCGATTACACAATCATAAAGCTGCATTGGGATTAGAATGTTGCCAGAGCAACGGCTCGCAAATCAAGCGCACACAGCTAATTTAAGTACGGCGACTCCAATTCCTGTCCCATGCTCTTAAGCGTATCGGACGTACGTCGGCCCGTTAGGCGGGTGCTCAAGGCCTGCGCTTCGCGGGCACTCAGCACCTCCAACTCGTGTAGCCAAGCCACCCGTCGTAGCTGTGGCTCAATAAAACCCAGCGGGTTTACCTGTCCATACTCAGTGCGCAAATAAGTTTTGGTGCGGCGCTCCAACTCTATCACCAGATTTCGGAACTGCTTGCGCTGCCAAGGGCGGCCAGCCAGAGTCACAGCCAAGTGGGCCGTCTGCAGGCGGAACGTGCACCACTGCTGCTCAAAGCGTATCCAGAAAGCCAAGGCATTGACGCCACACACCAGCCACCAGGAATACATTTGGAAACCAGCCTGGCCGGTAGCCAGCCACTCCCGCCAGGGGCTATAACCCAGCAAACCCAGCAACAACGCTGTAAACACCAGCTGGTTGGTAGGAATATGGCGGTGTTCGCTCGCCTTCACCGGCAAAATTTCTTCGTACGGGACCTCGGTTTCGAGCGTCGCCACCCCCTGCGGGTTCCGCTTGCATATATAGAGGCTTTCCGTGCGCAAAGCAATGTGCGTAGTGCCCAGCAAAAGCTGCTTTTGGGTAAATATCATTCCAGAAAAGGCGGCAAAGGCCGACGCTAGGGCAAGAAACAAAAGGAGGCGCAAGATTCAGCTAGCGCCAAAAAATATAGACGTATGGTCTACGGCCTTGTTGGCAATTACCAACGCAGGCAATAGCACGCACCCCAACTCACTTAAACGGGCTCGGGGTAAAGCACAGCACAAAAATAAGTATCATCACCCAGCCTAGTACTTTGCGGCTGGCGCTTAGCGGCCGCTCGTCGGGTGCCGGTGGATGATAAATTCCGGTAAGGCGTCCCAATAGTAGACCAAAAATCAGCCAGCCCGGATTACCCATAATCGTTGGTGCCGCAACTGTGAAGGCCAATTGGGCGGCCCAAATACTTGCCCCTAACAGCAGTCCCTGGCGGGGTGTGGGTAACACTCGCCAAAAAATTATGCCCAGATACAACGCATAAACCGGCCCACCATACAACCAGTGCTGCCAGTTGCTTTCAAAAGTGAACATGCCCAGCCCAGCATAAAATATAAACCCTATGTAAAGCGCCAGCGCTAGCCGGTTGAAACGGCGGCGGCCCAACAATCCGTAAAGGATGTGTCCACCATCAAGCTGCCCCATCGGCAGCAGGTTCAGTGCGGTGAAGAATAAGCTGAGCGCTCCAGCCAGCAACACGGGGTAATGCAGCAGCTCATTGGCATGTGGCAGCCGGGTGGGGTCAGCTACAGTGGCCTCAAGAAACTGGTACAACAAGGGCTTTACCAGCGTGATGCCCTGTTCGCCGGGTGGGTAAACATAGTGGGCATAGTCGGCCCCGTATTGCGCGTATTCAGGATGAATCTTAAATAGATAATCCTCTAGCGGGGGTAAGTGCGTGAAGCCATAAATCAGCAATGGCACCGCCACCACAAACCCCGCCAAGGGCCCGGCCAGCCCAATATCAAAAAACTCGCGTCGCGAAAATATCCGTTCCTTGATTCGAATAATTGCCCCGAATGTGCCCAGCCCCATGGGGAATGGGATATAATACGGCAACGAAGTACGGACCCTGTTGCGCCGGGCCGTGAAGTAATGCCCGAACTCGTGCACCGTCAACACGCCCAAGAAGGGCAGCGCAAACCACAGCCCCCGCTGTACTTCCTCACTGAAGGCGACGCCTCGCAACTCAAATACATCGAGCGCCAAAAAGCCAAGGTCTCCCCGCGTCAATTGCACGCCCGCAAGGGTCGTGGTAACAAGCGTTACCAGAAACAAAAAAATGTGAACCGAATACGTATAGCCCGCCGATGGTTCCGGCCGCTCAAATCGCCGGAAGAGTTGACGGGCGCGCGCACGCTCACCTCTCATCCAAGCTGAGCCAGGCGTAATGGGCGAGGGCAGGGGAGAGCGCTCAAATTCAGGGTCAGGAATTGACGGAGGGGTATTCTCGGGGAAAGGCACGGATGGCTTCGGGCAGGGCAGATGTAAGGGTAAAGGGCGGGGCCAAGTGCAGCACCCGCAGTCCCAGACGCCGGGCCGTGGCCACGTGTTGCGGACTATCTTCAATGAACAACGTATCCGCAGCCTCCCAGTTCATTTCATTTAGCGCATGGCGGAATATTTCCTCTCCCGGCTTACGCAAACCCACTTCTTGCGAGTAAAATACTCGGTCTAGCACATCGGCTATACCATTCTTGAAATCATACTGCGCAGCCAAGCGCCGATTGATTTCAGCAATGTGCAGGGTATTCGTATTACTCAGCAATGCCGTTTGGTGTCCTTGCTTGCGTAGCTCACCAATGAGAGCCAACCGTTCGGCTGGGACCTCCAGCAACATGGCATGCCACGCAGCGTCAATCTCAGTATCAGTTGCATCCAAATCGTAAGCTGCACGCAATCCTGCCCGAAACTCGGCAGGGGAGAGGTGACCTGTTTCAAAGAGGTCAAAAAGCTCGCTTTGCTGAGCCTGCGAATACGCTATGGTGCTGCCAGCGCGGCTTATTCGCCGCATTGCCGCCGGAGTAGCATCGTAGTCAATGTCTATGATTACTCCGCCAAAGTCAAATAACAAGTGAGGTAGCATGTGCTTGTTTGTTTTTCCAGGCCCTAAGGTCGTACTTTTGTACCCGTTGGAGGGCCGGAAACGGCAAGGGTTGAGGTGAAAGATGACTGCCTCCAGCATCGGGCCTATAGCTCAATCGGTTAGAGCAGCTGACTCATAATCAGCAGGTCACTGGTTCGATTCCAGTTGGGCCCACTACCCCGTTCCTTAGCAAAGGGACGGGGTTTTTTGTTGATACTCTGGCCGGATAAACTGATATGGGAACCTAATTACTCCTTTCGTCCGGATAGGTTATTGAAAATTTGTGGAGCGCTAACCTATCTGTTGCCCATTCCACTTCTTTACCAGATTTCTCAAGTGGGCCAAAACGCAGCGCGCCCCCCGCGGGCCGGTGACGGCAGGCGGGGGGCGCGGGGGTTGTAAAAAAAGGTTGGCGGCGACCGACTCTCCCACCGGTGAAGGCAGTACCATAGGCGCACCGGGGCTTAACGGCTCTGTTCGGAATGGGAAGAGGTGAACACCCGGGCTAAAGCCACCATTGCTGGCGGGTTGGTTCGTGTTCAAAGGTGAACCAACTCAATAACGTTGACATAAGGGGACAAAAACGAAGCGCTGGTTGCGCGTTTGACGAAATCTATACACCGTAGTGTAGCTGCGAAGCCCTCGGCCACTTAGTACGGCTCAGCTATTGCATTTCTGCTTGTTCACCTGCCGCCTATCCACGTCGTCATCTCCGACGGGCCTTCAATTGGGAAATCTCATCTCCAGGTGAGTTTCGCACTTAGATGCTTTCAGCGCTTATCTCGTCCCAGCGTAGCTACCCGGCGCTGCACCTGGCGGTACAACCGGCGCACCAGCGGCTGGTCCATCCCGGTCCTCTCGTACTAAGGACAGGTCCTGTCAAATTTCCAACGCCC
>NZ_FOXS01000009.1:0-93763 GCF_900115775.1 Hymenobacter arizonensis
AGACCAAGCACAAGACCACCGACATGATTCGCCGCTACACCCGCCTCGACAACGTGCGCCAGCACAACGCCGCCCAGAAGCTCGGCTTGTAGCCCTTGGCGCAGACACTCCTTATAATAATGAGTGCCCGCGCGTTGCTTCAGCAGTGGGACCACGGCAAAAGCAGGCAGCCGGCCGGAGGAATCTAAGATAGGCAGGGCTCTTACTAATCGATACCTAATCTGCTAAAGAAAAAAGGCCGCTTAGAAGAGCAGCCTTTGGGCATCATAAGTAAGCATTATCGTTCCTTATGTAAGCAAATAGAAAACGAATGGTAAGATACCCTTATCAGTGAATCTGGTCGCTTGTTGACAACGCGTGATCTGCAATCGTTATCACCACTTATCCGCTCGGACGGGTTGATCAGGTACGACCAGCTTTTCTGACCTTATCCGACCTCGAAAATCTCCTCCTTGGGAGCTGGTTTATCGTGCTCCCTTTTGGTGGACAGATGCAGGCTCGCGGTCCGGACCCCATGTCGTCTCTTTTAGGCCCGCCCCCCGGGCAGCCCGCGTGACCTCTACGGCCCGGCCGGTCAGCTTTTTTCACTTAACTTTTATGCAATGCTCCCCACCCGCAATCAGAATTCGCATTGCCTCACCGACCCTTTTAAGGAAAGGGTCCTCGTCCTCCCAACTTTACCGCTTTGGTGTTGTCCTCCATTTCCAGGTCGACGAACAGGTGGCGGGGGTCGATGCCGGCGCGGGCGGGCCTGCCCGGTACCGGTAGGGTGATCGCCTGCTTGCCCGAGCGAAGGCGGCGCTTCTGCAGGTAGAGCGGCCGGCCCGACTCTTGGCTTTGACCGTCGGGGGCAAACACGCCGACTTCCACCCAATCGTCCATCGGCACCTCCATCTCCCCGCTTCTCTGCTAGAAACCCCGCTACTCCTTAAGCCCTTGGCAAAGACTAGCAATAGGTAAGCCGGAGCAAAAGACCATGCGTTGAAATGTGCTTTGGTCGGCGGTATGATCCGAGGGTTAGGTAGCGGAGGCGAGGCTGGCGCAAATGAAATTAAAGAACTTTGTACTTCAAAGTAAGTAGGAAACTTTGTTTTCTTTCTGTCGTTCTGATTGGGTGCTGGACCCTCCCATTCACAATGGCTTTAATGTCGAGCACTACCTGAGCTGACTACGTATTGCCCATGAATCCGTGCTGACCAAAGCTGACGTGATTGCCTGGTAGAGCGAAATGCTCCAATGCTCCCAGGCTTCGCGTTCTGTGGCTGCCCATAGGGCACGCAGAAATGGACGAGTCCAAGCTGATTCTCCTAGCCCACTCGCTTTAACGAGCCCGCGCCTTACTGGGGGGCGCCAGAGCAGTAATAGGAAGCTCCGCTAAGAAATATGAATCGACGCAAGTGCTTAAAAGGCATTTGCCTTACAGCAACCCAGGTTATAGTAGCCCACGGTCTGGTTGCAAATGGCCACTTGCTGCTCATTAATACCGCTTGGGGAAAGAGCCCCCGCCTTTGCGCCTAACAGATTCAGCTGTTGCCGACCACCTAGCGGGGTTTCTGTTCCTACTCGCGGGTGAGCCCATCTACTGGTGAGTGCGTAATCCGCCGGCTGTTGTTAGCGGGCTCCGTGTCGTTCAATAAATGCCGAGGGTCGATTCCGGCCTGCTCGGGCTCCTGTGTTACCCGGACTACCAACTGATTTTTCCCCGAGTGAATTCGCCTTTTTTGCAGCACTAACGATGTGAGCCCCTTGGTGCTCGCCTTCCCAAATACCCCTATTTCCACGAAGTCATTCATCGGCACTTCTGTTTCGGTGCCGGCCGGGTCTACCCGGACTTTCCGCGCCAGCACCTCGAGCGTAACCAGCCAGGCGCCATCTGCCGTGGGAGCCACGCGGGCTTGTTTGGTTTGCAATTCCCAATAGGTGTTGGTAGCAAGCAGGTCCCGGAGCAGATAGTGCAGGGAATCGGGCGTGACCGCCCGCACTTCAGCGTAGAAGTCGAGCGACGTCGCGTAAGGCGGCTCGCCACCTTTAAATCGGCGTAGCAGCGCGCGTAGCGCCCGGTTCACGTTTTCCTCGCCTACGTATTCCCGCAGGGCATACATGGCCATCGGCCCTTTGCGATAAGCCTGAAACGCATCCTCGGCCAGCAGCAGCGGCGTGCCAGCCCGGGCCCGGGGGCTAAAGTAGGCCTGACGCATGGCATCCAGCAGCTGGCGCAGGTGTTCCGGGCCTTTGCTCTGTTCCACCACGTTCAGGGCGCTGTACCACGCCAGACTTTCCGTAATCAGCCCGGCGCCCTGCACGTCCGCGTTAATCAACTGGTGCGCCCACCACTGATGGGCCACCTCGTGGGCGACGACGGCAAAGGACAAATCAAAGCCCCGGTCGTCGCGGGCGGGATGGAGCATGGCAAAATTGGTCGAATATCCAATGGTGCCGGGCAAGGAGATGCCCCCCGTACCCGGGTCAGGGTATTCCACCAACTTAAGCTGGCGAAAGGGATAGGCGCTGAAATGCTGCGTGTAGTAAGCCAGGGATGCGCGCAGGCTCTGCTCCATTCGCGCCAGATTCAGCCCATTGCGCGGGTGGTAAAAGACCTGGATGTCGGTGTCGCCCTGGCGCGATTCCCGGACGGCATACCGGGCCGAATAGACCGGGTACATGTTCCGGATTGGCGCGTCGGTCACGTAGTGGAAATACTGCCGCCCGCCCGCCTGCCAGGCTCGCCGCAGGCTGCCTGGGGCGACGGCTATCTGCCCGGCCGTCGTGCCCACGGTCACGGCCAGGCGAACCTGCTCCCGACCCGACCGGTCCAGCCGGGCAGAGGCCTGATGAGGCGAAGCAGTGGCCGAACGAGGAGGCAAGCCTTGGTCTCGGCGCCCCCGCTCGTCGCTGAGCTCGCGACCCGGCTGGTAGCCGATGGCGGGCAACCAGTCGGTGTTGGTAAAGTAAGTACCGTTGTCGATAAGCGCCGTGGCGATTCCCCGGCTGGTGAAGCCATGGGGGGCAAAAAGGACCTTGAAGCTCATCTGCAGGGAATCACCCGGCTGCAGTGGCTGCGCGAGTCGGTAGATGTGGTGGCCCAGCCGGTCGTCGGTGCGGACCGCCGTGGCAGGCCGATTAAACTGGATGCCGCTGGTCTCGACTTCTGGCGCTACGGCCACGTGCAGCGAATCGATGATGCGCCCGCTGCTGTTGCGTAGCTGGTATATGCCCTCTACTGTGGCCCTGCGCTGGTCGGGATAAAGTTCCACGCGCAGGCGGGTGCCGGTCAGGTGGGGCTGCCGCGCGGTGCGGTAGGCACCGTAGCGTTGCTCATAGGCCACTTGCCGGGCTTGCTTACTCGCCACGGTGGTGTACTCGTTCAGCACGTTGGTATGGTAGAGAATCACCGCGCCCGTGGCTGCTACCAGCAGGAGGGCGCCGCCAAAAAGCGACTTACGCCCCAAACCGGACCGGGCCTGACGTAGCCGCCACTTCAGGCCGGTGGCCTGGCCGCGCACCCACAACTGCCGGGCCGCGACCAGGGCGAGCAGGGCCCAGCCCGTCCAGTACAGTCGGAACAAAACCCAGGGCAGCAGGAAAGGCCCGGTTCCGTAAAAAACGGAGCTGCCGAACCCGGGGTCGAACCCGAACACCAATAACGGGTGCTCAATGCCCACTAGACGCGGAAGCAAGGTATAAAAGTAGACGAGCAGCACCAGCAGGTGGCCCACGTAGGGTTGATTGGCGAGGACGTGCAGCGCGAAGGCTACGGCTGCCAGCAGCAGGTACTCCAGCAGCCGGGCCCCCAACAAGGTCAGGCAGTACGGGCCTAAGTCAACTTGGTCCACGCCACCGCCCATTGCTTGCACGACGATGCCTGCGGCCAGCAAGGCGAGCAGCAGCAGCACCAAAACGAGTCCCACGGCCAGATACTTGCTCAGCACCAATACCCCGGTGGGTACGGGCGCCGCGTCGGCAATTTCCTGCAGTCGGGCCTCGCGCTCCCGCCACAGCAACTGCCCTACGACCAGGGTAATGAAGAGCACGACCGTGATTTCGAGGGCCGCGTTGTTCATCAGGGCCGTCACGCGCATCGTGGTAGGAAAACCCGGCACGCTCATGGGTCCCTGCAGCATATTGGGCAGCAGCACCACGGCGTAGAGGGCAATGGCTGGAATGGCCCAAGAAACCTTGCTGATTATCAGCTCCCAGGCGTAGCGCCCGGCCAGCGCCACCGTTTGGTACAGATGGGTGCGCCAGCCGTTCGTTTGAACTTGGGGACGAACGCTCACCAGTCGGGGCTGCACCCGGTGAGCCGGCGCCGGCGCCCCGGGCTTGCGCCGCCAGCTCCGGACCGGAAAATAATACATAAGCCGAAAGCGGGCGTAGGCCGCACCTGCCAGCAGCAGAGAAATCCCCAGCCACAGCGTGCGGTTAGCCAATAAAGGCCCGGACAGCTCTAGCACCTGGGTATTGGCTTGCCCGGGGGCCACGGCCATTCGCTCCGCCGTCACAACCTTGAGGGCAGAGGGGTCGAGCAGTTGGGCCCACTGCCAGCTGCTGGCCGTTATCTCCAGGCTAAACGTGCTAAGTGCCCCCAGCAGGAGGGCCCCGGCGTAGGCGGCCATGGGGTGGCGCGTAACCAACGCCAGGGAATAGAGCAGGGTCGTAGCAATAAAGACATTGGGCAGGACGAGCAGCAGAATGGCCCGGCAGTATGCTGATAGCTGCAGGGGACCGAACAGGTCCGCATCCACCCCCGGGGTGTAGCGGGCCAGCAGTAGGCTCAGGGGCACCACCACGACGAGCAGCAGGCTGCCCAGCGCAAACGTGCCGGCAACCCGCCCGCCCAGATAAGTTCTTTTGCGCAAAGAAGTTGTGTATAGCAGCGGGTCCATGCGCGTCTGGATGTCCCGCAGGGCCCCATCCCCCACCAGCGCGGCCAGCAGCAGCCAGCCAAACTTCGTGGCATACCCCGTAAGCTCGGCGACGGTGAGTGGGGCCGTCAGCAGCACGGTCTCCACGGTAGCGGCGTACTCGGCTATTTCGTTGATGACGAGCGCGACCAGGCCCAGCACCACGCCGAAAAAAAGCCAGGTCGAGGGCCGGCGCAGCTGATATGCCCACTCAAAGCGGAAGATGGACCAGAATTTCATGCCGTGGCCAGTGGAAGGTGGAGGGCAGCCGAGGGGCGGTAATGCCCCGTCATGGTGCTGAAATAGACGTCCTCGAGGGTGGGCTCAGCTGCCTTAAAGCCGAGGCCCGGGTCGTGTTCGCAGTAAGCGTGCAGCAGGGTGCGGCCGCTGAGCAGCTTGGTTGAAATCACCGGATGGGCCTGCTCAATGGTAGGGAGCTCGCTTTTGTCCACCAGCCGTCGCCAGATTTTTCCTTCCAGGTCTTTCACAGCCAGCAAGGGCTGGGCTTCGAGCAGGATGTGGCCGCGGTCGATAATGGCCATGCGAGTGCAGAGCTCGGCCACGTCTTCCACGATGTGGGTGGAGAGAATGACCGTGCTCTGTTCTCCCAGAGCACTGAGCAGGTTCAGGAATCGGACTCGCTCGGCGGGGTCCAGGCCGGCCGTCGGCTCGTCCACAATTAGCAGTCGGGGGTTGCCCAGCAGGGCCACGGCCACGCCGAAGCGCTGCCGCATGCCCCCGGAGAATCCACCGACCTTCTGCCGGCGCTGGTCCCAAAGGTTTACCTGGTGCAGCAAGTCGGCGACCACTTCATGGCGCTGCGCCCGCTGGATAATGCCTTTGAGGATGGCAAAATGGTCCAGCAGAGTCTCAGCCCGGACGCGTCCCAAAAGGCCAAAGTCCTGGGGCAGGTAGCCCAAAGAGGCTCGCACCGCCTGCTTGTGCTGAACTACATTGAGGTCTCCCCAGTCGATGCGCCCTTCATCCGGCTCCTGCAGAGTCGCCAGCATCCGCATCAGGGTCGATTTACCGGCTCCGTTCGGCCCCAGCAGGCCGTACATGCCCCGGGGTATGGTGAGGGAAATGTTCTGCAACGCTTTAACCCCGTTGGGATACGTTTTGGAGACGTTGCGGATGGTGAGGTCGGGGGGATGATTTTCCATACGGAGAGGGTGTGCTTCCTTTTTGCGGAGTGACTAGCTGCGGTCAGCAGGCAAGCCGGAGTGGCCCGAACTGCGGCAGTGGGTCAAAGAACCAGCGCTTCGCAGTCAGGCAAAAAAGGGATATGCCACGGCCGGAAATAAATCGGCAACGGGCGGCTTTGCTTCGACAACCCCCGTGGTCGAGTGACCGGTCCCAGTGGTCGATTCTTCCCCCGACGTGGTATACTAGCCGGTTGCGGCGGCAAAGCAGAAAATACCTTTGGCCCATGAACCGCATCGAAAAGGTCTTCTCCCCGATTCACCTCGTTAGCTGGCTGGTAGTCCTGCTGCTCTTCTCGTGGATTTTCCAGAGTGAGGGCCACTCAAAGTGGCCTTTGCTGGCCGGGGGCCTCTTGCTGGGAAGCGCCGGCGTGTTCTACAGCCATTACTACCTGCTAAGCCGCTTCTGGAGCCGGCGCCAGTTCCCCTTCTACCTGCTGGGCCTGGTTTTGCTGCTGCTGCTGGGACCTTTCCCCTTCCTGACGCTAGAGTATGGTGAGTTAGCTGAGTTGTCCAACTTTCTGGACCACTACTTTACCACCCTGCTGAGCGTCGTCCTGTTCTGGGTGGTCATCAGCGGATTTGTGCGCGCCATTCAGAACTGGTTCAGCAATGCCCTGCGCCGGGAGCAGCTGGAGAAACAGGCCGCGCAGGCCGAGCTCACCTACCTGAAGGCCCAACTGAACCCACACTTTTTGTTTAATACGCTGCACAACATTCACACCCTGGCCTATCTGCAGTCGCCGCTCACGCCCGACGCCATCCTGCGCCTGGCGTCGCTCATGCGCTACATGCTGCACGAGTCAAATACCAGCCTGGTGCCCCTGAGCCAGGAGCTTAATTACCTGCAGGACTTTATCAGCCTGCAGCAGCTGCGCTACAGTCAAAACCCGGTGGCCCGGGTGGAAGTGGAGGGCGATACCAACGCCTGCTACCTGCCGCCCCTGCTGCTCATTCCCCTGCTGGAAAACGCCTACAAGCACAGCCCCACCCACTTGCAGGTGCACGACATCCATATCAGCGTGCTGGTGAAGGAAGCAAGCCTGACCTTTCGCCTGCGCAACCCGGTTGATACGGCCCCACCAGCGGCCGCACCAGAACCCGGCGGCATCGGCCTGGCCAACGTGCGAAAAAGGCTGCGGCTGCTTTATCCCGACCAGCACCGCCTGGACGTTGCGAGCGGTACTGATTATTTTGAAGTAGTCTTGCGCCTCGAGTCGCTGCCCGCCCATGAACCAACCGCTCACCTGCTGTATCATCGATGACGAGCCGCTGGCCCAGCAGATTCTGGCGACCTACATCGCCAAAGTGCCTTTTCTGATCCTGAAAGGCTCGTTTAGCTCCCCGCTGGAAGCCACCGGTTTTCTGCGGGCCGATAAACCGGACCTGCTGTTCCTGGATATCAACATGCCGAACCTGGACGGACTCAGCTTCATTCCCATGCTCAGCCCGCGGCCCCTGGTCGTGCTCACGACGGCCTACGAGCAGTATGCCCTGAAAGCGTACGAGCTGGAAGTGAAAGACTACCTGCTCAAGCCCTTTTCCTTTGAGCGGTTCTATCAGGGCGTGCTCCGGTTGTACCACGACCATTGCCAACGACTGCCCCCTCCGGAACGGGCGGCTGGACCACTGCCGGCCCCACCGCCCCAGGCCTATCTTTTCCTCAAGGTTGGCCACCGCTTGCAAAAGGTGGCCATAGCCGATATTCTCTTCATTGAGGGCATGAAGGATTACCTGCGCCTCTACACCCCGCAGGAGAATGTGATGACCCTGCTGAGCTTCGCCAAGCTGGAGGAGCAGCTGCCGGTGGCAAGCTTTGCCCGGGTGCACAAGTCATTCATGGTGGCCCTGGACAAAATTGACCACATCGAAAAAAACCGGATTCGAATTGCCGACCACCTGATACCCATCAGCGACACGTTCAACGAGCAATTTTTTGCCCAGTTGAAGCGGTTTCAGTAAGCTTGGAGACGCCTTCGCTTTAGCAAGCAACAACTCCTCAACTCACTACCCAGCACGGCCCTTCTCTTCCTCGGCACTCTCGGTCCGCTTGCGCGCAGGAGCAACTTGATTCTTGCCAAACCGGTAGGTGAAGCCGAGGGTTAGCACCCGGGTATCGCGCCATGTTCTGGCGTTCTCCGTGTAACCGGTAAGGGCCGTGCTAACTCTAATTATGTTGGTAGCGAAAATGTCCGAAACACTCAACTTCAGGGTTGCTTTGTTATCCCAAAGTCGTTTTTGCACCCCCGCGGAAGCAAAGTAGATGGGCTTGACCTGTTGAAAACCAATCACCTGCCCGGACCGGTAAACGCCGGTTAGTTCGGCGGACCAATCCTTTGAAATTGCGATGCTGTTGTTGGAGTTCAGATTAAAGGTGGGACGGCCGTTTCGCAAAGCGGTATTAGCCAGATTGCCTTCGTACAGGGAATAATACAGGCTGCCGTTGTTGATGCTGTTCAACCACTTCCCCGCCTTCAAGGGCAGGGTGACCGTCAAGCCGTAGTTGTTGAGCTGCGCCAGGTTCTGGCTCTGCTGGACAATGACTTTGTCCACGTTCGGGGCCGGCGATGAAACATTCACAATGACGTCGTCGGTGCGGCTGTAGCTGAGCTTGGTGACAATCTTATCCTTAAACGTGTGCGTTAGTTCAAACGCGTAGCTGAGTTCCGGCCTCAAGAAAGGATTGCCCGTCAAATAGGTGCTCGGGTCTATGAAGCTGATGTACGGATTGAGTTGGCTGTAAGTGGGCCGGTTAATGCGGCGGCTAAGGGAGAGCCCAAGGGTTTGTTGCTCGTTGACCTGGTACCCCAGAAAACCGCTCGGGAAAAGCTGGTTGTACTGCCGGTTGAATTCCTGCCCGTCCGTGAGCTGTACGCCCTCGGCGTTCGTATTCTCGAACCGCAGCCCTACCTGCACGCTTGCTTTGCCCCATTTCTTGTTGGCATTGACGTACGCCGCATTGATGTTTTCCCGGTACAAGAAGTGGTTGCTGATGTTGGGGTCCAGCTCATTGTCGCCGTTGCTGCGGTTGAAGTATTGCAGGTTGTTGTCGGCTTCCACCAGGCTGCTTTTCCAACCCGCCTCCAGCGTCCCCTTGATGACGGCCCAGGGCTGCTCATAGTCAACCCTGGCGGATTTTATGGTTAATTCTCCCGCGATGTCCCCGTGTAATAAGTAAGCCGGCTGGCTTTCTTCGTTATTCGCGTCGTAGTACGTGGTGGCAAAGTCCTGCACCTCCGAAGTGCCGTATTGGAGCAGGTCCAGATTAGCGGAAATTTCCCGGCCCGTGCTATCCAGGGTGTGCTTGATATTGACGTTAACGCCGCTGTTTGGCCGTTCGCTGCGGATGTAGGGGCGGGTCAGGAAGTACGATTGGAGCTGCCGCTGGTCGTCCAGCACCAGCGACCGGTTCAGGCTGATGTTTCTTCTTCCCAGCACGGGAAAGCTGCCGTTAAAAGTTAGCCCGACAATGGTTTTGGGGGACAGGTAGTAATCGGCCCCCACCCGGCCGAAATGGCCCTTGGAAGAGGTGTGAATCCGGTTTTGCTGGTCGTAGGCGCCAACAAAGGCATTGCCTTCGAAAAACTGGCGGTACACGTCGTTGTAAAAGAAGTCCCTGCGGTTGTTATACCCGTAGGTGCCAAACACATTCAGTTTCATGGAGCGGTGGTTGAGCTGGAGGGAAGAGTTGCTCTTGTGATACTTCCCCTGGCCCAAGGAGGCGCTGATGCTGCCGTTGGTGCCCAGATTTTTCTCTTTTTTCAGCCGAATATCAATTATTCCCGCATTGCCGGCCGCATCGTACTTGGCCGAGGGATTGGTAATCAGGTCTATTTTCTCCACGGAGTTGGCCGGCATGGTCCGCAACAGGTTGGCCAATTCGGCGCCCGACAGGGGCACCCGCTTGCCGTCAATCATCACCATGACCCCTTCTCTCCCCCGCATGCTGATGTTGTCGTTCTGGTCAATCACCAGACCCGGGGCCTTTTCCAGCACCTCCAAGGTATTGTTCCCGGCCGCCGTCACACTGCTTTCTACATTCAAGACGGTTTTGTCAAAATGCTGCTCAATAAATGGTTTTACGGCGGTAACTTCTACCTCTTTCAGATTGACTACCCGCTCCATAAGCTCGATGGGAGGGAGCTCCGTGTCTTGCTGCACGGGTAGCACGCCCGACTGGTATACCGCGTACTCATAGTGCATGACGGAGAGCTGATACTGCCCGTTCTCCAGATTTTGGAAGCTAAACCGGCCTGCTTCGTCCGATAATTCTACTTTCACCAGCTCTGCGGATGGGTGGCGGGTCAGCTGGACACTGGCCCCCGCTAGGGGTGCTTTATTAAGTCCCCGGACGGTGCCCCGCAACACGTAGCGAGGCGTCGCCTGCTGCGCCCACAAAACGGGAGCCTGGCGAAATAAACAAAGCACCAGAAGCAGCTGAGTACGGAACTTGAACATGATTATTTGGAATTAAATGTTTCGATTCTTGCGATAAAGTCAAAGTCACTCAGGTGCCTTTTCTCAAGGTTGGCCACCGCTTGCAATGGGCGGCCGTAGCCGACAGCCCCTTCATTGAGGGCATGAAGAATCAACTGCGAGCAATTTTTTGCCCGGTTGAAAAGCCTTTAATAAGCTGAATTAGGTTTCGATTTGGGAGGCAATAAGCTCCTCTACTCAGGGCCAAGTCCGGATGCAGACGGCGGCAGCTGGTTAATTGGTTAATTCTGTTTGCGAAAAAATATGTCGCCGCCATAGGACTCCAGCGTTACGGCCGGGCCGCTGCGGCCGAGTTTGCCGCGCAACAGCTGGCCCGTGGGCGCGGCATTCTTGTTGTCCAGGGCAATATCCTGGTTGGTATACACGGTCCCCTTGTTGCTGCTAAGGGACACTTCGGCCCCGCTGGACGGCGGCCAGCTCACGTCCACGAAGCCGCCGAAGGACTTGGCCTCCAGGGCCCCCTTCAGGCCCGTTACCTGGATGTTTCCGCTCATGGTGTTCACCGTGAGCGAAACATCCGCCGGTACTTCGACCTCGTAGTCGACGTGAAGGCAGATGCGGTAGCCGCCCTGTCCCTTTCCGTCAACGTTATTAATCAACAGATTGGACCCTGGGCTATCGACGCAATCCGTCTTTTGGCTGTTGCCCAGCAATGCCTCATCAAAAGCCGACTTCACTTCCACGGCATTGCCCACGGTGGTCATGGTCAGTAGCAGGGCATCGTTGAGCCGGTTGTTGTTGATGCTAATAGTTGCTTTTATCGCCACCTCCTTGCCGCTAACGCCCTTGATGCGAATGGCGGCCGCAAAGGGCAACTCCAACACCAGCCGCTGATTATCGCGAAGCGAGGCTGTTTTTTCAATGATTTTCTGGGCTTGACCGGGGCTAGCGCTCAGCAGCAGGGCACTGATGGTACCCAGGAGCAGGAGAAGTTTCATGATAAGTGAAGTTGTGAGGTGACCGAACCCAAGAGGCGAGGCAGGGAGCAGGGCGAAGCAGGCAGGCAGCCATGGTCTCCCTCCTCCCATTTTTTACTTGGCTTTGCGCAGAAATATGTTGCCGCTCAGGGTTTGGAGGGAGACGTTGGTGCCGCCCCCGTTCACGGTGCCGCCGTTGGTCGGGCCACCCACCTTGCGCAGGTCGTCGCCTTTGCTGCGCACCGAAACTTCAAAGTCGGTGTACACTTCGCCCCCCATTGAGTGCAGCTGCAGCGTCGTTTTGCTGCTGGCGGGCATCGTGACGTCGATGTCGCCGCCGAGGGTGGAAATGGCACTCGGCGATTTGCCAATGGCCGCGTAGCGCACCGTCACGCCGCCACCCATGCCGCTGACCACCACGCCGCCGCTCATGTTCAGCAGCTCGGCCCGGCCGCCTTGCAGGCGCACTTCGATGTCGCCGGTTAAATCGGTGGCCTTAAAGTTGCCCCCGCCCAGCTCGTTCTGTTTGAACACCACCGACAGCTGGCGTGGCAACCGAATGACGTAATGCGTAGGCCGGCGCGAAGCTTCCACGACGCGCACGGCCTGGTCCTGCTGCGTGACGAACAGGCCAATGCGGGTGTTGTCCTCGGCCCCGGACAAGACCCGCAAGCCCTCGGCCTGCTTGGGCGGGGGCTGGTAGCCGTTGCCTTGGATTACAATCTCGTTGCCGTTGTAGCCCTCCAGCGTTACCCGGCTGCCACGCATTTCCAGTACAATCTTATTGGTCTTGCCTTCCAGCTTAACCTTATAATCTTGGGCCCACAGGGCTGCTGTACCAGCCAGCATGTACAGCAAGGTGAATAGGAAAGCCTTTTTCATGAGCAAGGAAATAGAATAAGCCCGCAACCGCGACTACCAGATGCTACCTCAGGCGGGCCTCGTTGAATAAATTGAAAACGTGAGACTTAAGTGTTAAGCATTCCGACACTGGCGCATGCTGCCCCGGCCCCTCATATCAGCTGTCCCAAGCCCGCTTTGGCTTCCTGACGCACCACGGGCAGGGCATCGGGGCGCCGCGACAGGCGCTCCAGTTCGGGCTTGGCCCGTTGCTCGCGCATCTCTACCAGGAGTTCGATCAGCAAAATCTGCACGTAGGGGTCGGTTTGGATGGTGAGCGACTGCACGAAGGCCTCGGCCACTCGGGGGTCGGCCCGGAGGCGGTAGAGGCCCTTGCCGGCGGCCAGGCGCACGTTGGGATTAGGGTCAAAATTCAGGGTGTTAATCAGTGCCTGCACCACCGGGTCTCCGCTGGTCTGGGCCTCGGCCGCCAGTTCACTCACCAGCAGCAGGCGTTGGCTGGCCGAAAGCGTGGGGGCCGTCAGGTTGCCCACCAGCGCCTGAAAGCGCGGCGCGGCCTGGGCGTCCGGAGTCGAAAGGGCAACCGTGGCGGACGACAGGGGCCGCCAGTGGTTGCCGAGCACCATTCCCGCCGCTAGCAGCAGCAGACTAGCCGCAATGCGCAGCCACCAGCCGCTGCTGGTTGGATGCACCGAAGTGGGGTTTAGTGGCACCACTATCGCTTCGCTTCCTGCCCCAGCTGGTTGCTTTAGCTGATCCGTTTCCTGCGCCAAGGCGGCCAACAAGGCAGCGTCGAGTGCCGCCGGTGGGGGCACTATTCTTATCGCCGCCATTATGTCAGCTAACTCGCAGGTATGGGCTACGTGCTGCTGGCAACGGAGGCAGTGGGCCATGTGGGCTGTGACCCGGCTTGTCTGCTCCGGGGACAGGGTGCCTTCGGTATAGTCAACCAGCAGGTCGGCTACGTCAAGGCAATCGGCAGAAGCAGGAATGCTATTCATGGTTGTTCACTGAAATAAATGGTGCGCAGGGCTTTTAGGGCCCGGTGCGCTTTTACTTTGGCCGCCCCAGCCGTGCAGCCCAGCATGGCCGCTATTTCCTCGTAGCTGAAGCCCTGGAAGCGATGGAGCACCAGGATTTCGCGCTCTGGGGGAGCCAGTAGCGCCATGGCTTCCTGCAAGGCCTGCTCGCACTCCAGCGTGGCCATTTGAGTAAAGGCCGCGGAACCCAGGCCCCCCTGACGCTCTTCTTCCAACACGTCGGTGGTGCGCATTTTTTGGCCGAGGTGCCAGTAGTGGGTGTAAACGTTACGCGCCAGGTGGTAAATCCAGGCCTTAAAGGGCTGACCAAGCTGGTAGCTGGCGCGATACTTTAACAGACGCTCAAATACGGTTTGAGTAAGGTCCTGGCTCGTTTCGTAATCATTGCTCAGGCGATAAAGAAAGTTAAAAAGCGGACTCTTATAGCGCTCAAACAATAGCACCACCTGCGCGAGGTCATTGGCGTGAACAGCTGCCATTAACTCTTCGTCACTTTTGGGTTCCACCGTGAGGATTGCTGTTGATTTGTAGGGAGTATCAGCAAAATGGCCATTGGTTACATGGGCCACTAAGTTTTTTTTCTGAAAAGCTGGAAAGTCCCGATCCACGTTTCGCAAGGGGGACTTGCTTGTGGGGACGCGTCCCGATAGGTTACTGACCAGGGCTTCGCAACGGCACCCAAGCTCTTTTTTGGCCACCGGTATAGAAGAAGCGGGCAGGTTGGTTTAGCATTTGATGAAATACTTTGGCAACGCTACTGAATAATAAGGTGCCGGGTGCCGGAGGCGCGTTTGTGCCCACGGCTGAGCCTGCTGCCGGGCGGCCGGGAGTGAGAGCTCCGGCCCGCTAAAAGTGTCTTTCGGCCCTGGCTCAGGCCCACAGTCCGGCTTGGCTAGACCACCTCAGTCCTTATGAATGCGAAGTAGGTAGTGGTACTTCTTACTTATCGATACCTATTCTTGCAAAGAAAAAAGCACTGCTGCGGGGCTTTCGCTTTTTAGTCATGGCAAGTCAACCTCAACAATTCCTATTCATTTTCTTTTTCATTTTCTTTTTTGCTTCTAGAATCAAATCAGGACTACGTAGTCGACTAGTCATTACCGGGGCCTCAGCGCTCAAGCTTTGCCCTGCCCGTGAACAATGAGTGCACCTGAATTTGCACAGCAATGGATACCGGGATCGGTACCAGAATTAATTCCGGTGTCCATAAGGCAAGTGGGGTACGCCTGATCAGCCAGGAACTCGCGGCCGAGCAGGCGTTAGATGCCTTCGTTGCCGGAAGCTTACTCGTGGCGTGATAAGCAACAAGCTCAGCCATGGATAAAGGCGGTGCAGCTCGCGGCGGGCGCCATGGCGGCAGTAAGGCTGGTGCAGGTGTTGCCGTCGCTGCCCCAGCGCAGCCAGGGGCGGTCCTCCCTATTGGACGAGTCAGACCAGAGCAAGGAGCCTTGGAAAACATAACATGAGTTTTGGGGCAGCTCAACTGTAGACCCCGTAGGTTTGCATCTTAATTGGAACAAGGAGTCGCGTCGTCTGGCAGCTCTACCCCTAAGTTTCCGGGCTCGCTGCCCGGTGTTGGTGGCCAGGGCTTGGGGCGTGGCGCCTGTTCCACCTTTTTAAAATCTTACGATGAGCAAGAAAAAGAACCCCATCGCCGAGCAGTTGGCCAATGCCCTCGCGCCGCACATGGGCACTGAAGGCGTCGACGGGCAACCAACTAAGGGCGTGGCCAAAGCCCTGCGGCAACTAACCAAACAGGTAACAAAAGCGCAGGGCAAGGCCGCCAAGCCGGCTGCTCCCAGCGCTAAAAAAGCGCGCAAAAGTCTGACCGGCGAGCTAGGCCAGCTCTTGCTGCCCCACTTGAGCGCAGCCGGCCAGGAAGAAGCCCGCCCTTCTAAAAAAGTAAGCAAGACCCTCCAGCGGCTGGCCGCCCAACTCGTTGAGCAGCGCCGCAAGCAGGAGAAGCAAACGGTCAAAGCCGCTCGCAAAGCGACCAAGAAGGGCGCAGCGACCCCAGCGGCGGCCGATGCGACACCGACCGCAAAGCCCAACACGAAGCCCGGCGCCGGCGCCAAACCCGTTGCCCGTCGCCCCGCTGCTCCGAAACGTCCGGTGGCCAACGCTACCCCAGCGGCTCCCCTCGCCGAGAGCTCGGCGGAGTAAATTGCGAATAGCTGACTGCCTTTTCAACGCCCGGTGCCTTCCCGCACCGGGCGTTTTGCGTGAGTGGAATTCTGAGCACACTAGCCGACGCCGATAAAAAGGTGGCCCTCATTCAGCGCCACTATCCGGCCCTCAAATGGGCGCTCAGCAGGGCGTCATCGCTGAGTAACTGCCGGCCGGGCTGAAACGAGAACAGCCCCAACTTGCAGATTGGGGCTGTTTAGAAACAGCAATAGCGCACTCGCATCCATTTAGCTATAATGAAACAAGGTTGGTAGTGCCCGCCTGGCGCGACCCACCACGGCCAAGCGGGGCTTACTTCCTGGTTCGGCTCAAAAGTACTCCGCCGGATAGCGGCCCGGAAGCGGTTGAGGCAAGGGTTACCTAATCGTAATCGAGCCATAATACGCCTAACTGCCTCCGCTCGCTTCAGAGTAGCCCTGGGTGCCCAGACACGTTTTGCGCAACGCTGAGCTTTACTGACGAGGGTATCTTTTCCCTTGCTAAAGAGCGGCCTCAGCTAACCCTCATTCTCACAAAAGCTGTCGTTAAGAGGGCTCGGCCGATTGCCAGGTCTGAGGTAGTGTTGCCGAAATGAGCTCTGCGGAAAACGGTGGGGCCTTGCCACCACGCACCGACTGTGCTTTTGGCCTTGACCCGGTAACCATAGCTTAACGCTGCAATAACCGTGTCGCCTCATGCCGCCAATAGCTTTGTCTCCTGATATGAAGCTCGCCAGTGGGTCCACCGTTAAGCTATTTCTGCCCGGTTCTCTTCCGCTTCAGATGCGGCAATCCCGCGGGTACAGCAGGCTGATTTCATCCGCTTCCGGCAGGTTTGCTCGCTTGCCGCAAAGCAAGGTTGGGGTTCGGGTGCCGGTCTGGGCGCTACAAGTTCACGGACCAGCAGTGCCTTCCGGTAAAAAGCCTGCAGTTCGTACCTGCCGGCCCCCTGGAGGGTCCATTAAATCCGGAAAAATTTAACCACGCTCACTTCCAAATCTATGAGACAAACGAGGTACCCTCAAAGGGGGGCTGGCTGGCGACGCGCGCTGGCCGGACTCGGGCTGACGGCCCTGAGCCCAGCCGTTGCCCACGCGGCCTCGCTCCCGGCGCCCCCCATTACCCGGGTGGCCGTAGGGGCTGCTTACCCGCCTGGCGCGGCAAAGGCCGACCCCAAGCCGGTAAAAGGTCGGGTGGTAGACGCCAAGGGCGAAGGCCTGCCCGGCGTGTCGGTGCGGGTGAAGGACGCCACGACCGGCACCATCACCAACGCCGACGGCAGCTACGAGCTGGCCGTGCCGCCCGGCAGCGTGCTGATATTCTCGTTTGTGGGCTACTTGCCGCACGAAGTGGCCGTGGGCGAGAACAGCACCTACAATGTGGCCTTGCGCGAAGAAATCACCGGCCTCGACGAGGTAGTAGTGACCGCGCTGGGCATCAAGCGCGAAGAGAAAGCCCTGGGCTATTCCGTCACCACTTTGGCTACCGAGCAGCTCACCGAGGCCAAATCCAACAACTGGACCGATGCCCTCTCTGGCAAAGTGGCGGGCCTGAACCTGGTGCGCTCCGGCGGCGGGCCGGCCGGTTCGAACAAGATTATCCTGCGCGGCGAAAGCTCGCTGGCGGGCGATAATGACGCCCTGATTGTGGTGGACGGCGTGGTGCTCGGCGGCAGCCACCGGCCCCAGCTCTCGGGCAACGGCAGCACGGCCTACCTGCAGAGCGAGTCGCCGGTCGATTTCGGCACCGGCCTCAGCGACATCAACCCCGAGGACATCGAGTCGGTGACGGTGCTCAAGGGGCCGGGCGCCACGGCGCTGTACGGCTCGCGCGGCAGCAACGGCGCCGTTGTCATCACCACCAAATCAGGCAAAGCGCGCAAGAAAGGCATCGGCGTCACCTTCAACTCCAACGCCGCGGTGGACATGATTTCGCGCTGGCCCGACTACCAGTACGAGTACGGCCAGGGCGCCGCGGGCGAAAACTATTACTCCTACGGGGCCACCGCCGACGGGCCCAGCACCCGCAGCAGCAGCTCGGCCTGGGGCCCGAAATTCAACGGCCAGACCTTCTACCAATACGACCCCGCCACCAACGCGGCCGGCACCGAGCGCACGCCGTGGGTACCCTACGAAAACAACCGCCAGGACTTCTTCCAAACCGGTAAAACCTTCACCAACACCATTTCGCTGGACGGCGGCACCGACCGCACCGCCGTGCGCCTGTCGCTGACCAACCTGCAGAACAGCTGGATTATCCCCAACACGGGCTACCAGCGCAACTCCGTGGCGCTCTCGGCCAGCCAGAAAATAACGGACCAGCTCCAGGTGTCGACCAAGGTGAACTTCACCAACCGGGCCAGCGACAACCTGCCCTCGACCGGCTACAACAACCAGAGCCTCATGTACTGGCTCATGTTTCAGTTGCCCAACGCCGACCTCAACTGGGTGAAAGACTACTGGCTGCCCGGCTCGGTGGGCATCACCCAGCGCTACCCCTTCAGCAGCCTGGTGGACAATCCGTACCTGATTACCTACGAGATGCTCAATAAGAGCAACCGCAACTCGCTCACCGGCAATGTGCAGGTCAACTACAAGTTCAGCAAGGATTGGAACCTGATGCTGCGCTCCGCACTGGACTACTCGTACGAGGCGCGCTCGCAGCAGCGCCCCAAGGATACGGAGAAGTACAAGGAGGGCATGTTCCGCACCCAGAACATCTTCTCGCAGGAGATGAACCACGACTTCCTGCTGCAGTACGCCCACCAGTTCGGGCGCTTCGAAACCAGCGTCTCGGGCGGCGGCAGCGCCCTGCGCAACCGCTACAACCGCGACGAGCTGCGCGCCGAGCGCCTGCTCTACCCGCAGGTGTTCACCTTCGCCAACAGCCGCGACCTGCCAATCGCGCTGCCCTACCGCGCCGAGTTCGCCGTGAACAGCTTCTACGGCCTGGCCTCCCTGGGCTACCACAAGTTCCTGTACCTCGACCTGACGGCCCGCCAGGACTGGACCAGCACCCTGGCCACGGCCAACTCGACGGCCAACACCGGCTTTTTCTATCCGTCGGCCAGCTTGAGCACGGTGCTCTCGCAGGTGCTGCCGCTGCCGGAAATTGTCTCGTTCGCCAAGCTGCGCGGCTCCTGGGCCCAGGTGGGCAGCGGCACCACCACGCCCTACCTCACGGCCTACACCTACGCCGTGGCCCCGGGCTTTCCCTCGGGCCTGAGCAACCCCGGCGCCATTGCCAACAGCGGCCTCAAGCCCCGGCGCACCGAAAGCGTGGAGCTGGGCGCCGACCTGCGCTTCCTGGCCAACCGCATCGGCCTCGACGTGGCCGTGTACCGCAACAACACCTACGACCAGATTCTGCAGGTGCCCGTCGACCGCGCCTCGGGCTACAACCAGGCCGTGCTCAACGCCGGCCTGGTGCGCAACGACGGGCTGGAAATTCAGGCCAACGCCCAGGTCATCAGCAACCCGCAAGGCTTCGGCTGGAAGGTTTTTGGCACGTACACGGCCAACCGCAACCAGGTGGTGGCGCTGGCCGACAGCGTGTTCACCTACCAACTGCAGCGCGGCCCCGGCGGCCGCGGCACAGTCGAAGCCCGGCCCGGCGGCAGCATGGGCGCCATTTACGGGCGCGGCTACGAGCGCGCCCCCGACGGCCAAATCCTCTACCAGAACGGCTACCCCGTGCTCGGCGACCAAATCAAGTACCTCGGCAACGCCCTGCCCCAGTGGCGGGCCAGCGCGGGCACGGAATTCAGCTACCGGCACCTCCGGCTGAACGTTTTGTTCGATGCGCAGTACGGGGCCAAGGCGTATTCGATGACCAACGCCGTGCTGGCCGAGCAGGGCAAGTCCACGCTCACCCTGCCGGGCCGCTACAACGGCATCATCGGCGACGGCGTGACCCGGAACGCCGACGGCAGCTTCCGGCCCAACGACGTGGTGGCCGAGAACCTCCCGAACTACTACGTGGCGCACTACGGCCGCGACAACGTGGAAGCCAACCTCTTCCGCACCGATTTCATCAAGCTGCGCGAAATGCGCCTCGACTACGCCCTGCCCGCCCCGCTGCTCAGCAAGCTCAAGCTGACCCAGGCCTCCATCGGCGTGTACGGCCGCGACCTGTTCATTTTCACCAAGTGGCCGGCCTTCGACCCCGAGTTCGGCACCCTGAACGACGGCACCATTGACCTGGGCTTCGAGCTGGGCCAGTTTCCGAGCACCCGCACCGTGGGTTTGAACCTGACGGTGGGCATTTAACGCTTTTTCTTAATCGCCGTGAAAAACCTCAAACGACTGCTTTTCCTGCTCCTGGCGGGCACCAGCCTGGCTTCCGTGCCGGCCTGCACCGACGGGTTCGAGGAGCTGAACGTCAACCCCAACCAAAACCCCAACGTGCTGCCGGAAACGCTGCTGGCCCCGGCCCTCACCGACCTGGTGAAGCGCAACATGGACCGGGCCCACCGCATCACCAACGAGCTGATGCAGGTGCACGTGGCCCGCGTCGACGGCGACGAGTTTCACCGCTACGTCATCCGCCCGGCCGAGGCCGACTTTCTATGGAACGGCTGGTACACGCAGCTCACCGACTTCCGCGACATGTACGCCAGCGCCGCGGCCACCCAGAGCAGCACCTTCATGGGCATCGCCCGCATCTGCGAGGTCTGGACCTTTTCGCTACTCACCGATACGTTCGGGGACGTGCCCTACGCGGAAGCCCTGCAGGGCCGCGCGGGCCTGCTGCAACCCAAGTTCGACCGGCAGGAAGATATCTACCGCGACTTGTTCGCGAAGCTGGAGGAAGCCAACGAGCTGCTCAAAACCAACGTGAACCTCACGGCGAGCCAGGCCCAGCTCGACCCTATTTATCAGGGCAACGCCCTGCAGTGGCGCAAGTTCGGCAACTCGCTCTACCTGCGCCTGCTGCTGCGCGTGTCGCAGCGCACCGACGCCGTTGCCCGGGGCCTGAGCCCGCAAGCCAAGCTGCGCGAGCTGGTGAACACCAACGCGGCCGACTACCCGCTCATCGCCAGCAATGCCGAGTCGGCCATCCTGCGCTGGACGGGCACGGCCCCCTACCAGTCGCCCTTCCAGACCTGGCGCACCGCCGACTTCAGCTCGTTTAACTCGATGGGCGAGTTTTTCATCAACAACCTAGTGGAGTGGAACGACCCGCGCCTGGGCAAGTGGGCCACGCTCTCCAACGGCACCTACGAGGGCATTCCCAGCGGCTACCCCGCCACCCAGATTCCGGCTGCCAAGTCCACCTACCCCGCCGCGCTGATGACCGAGCCGCTGCTCGGCAACATGCTGAACTACCCCGAAGTGCAGCTTCTGCTGGCCGAAGCGGCCCTGCGCGGCTGGATTAGTGGCGATGCCAAAACCTTCTACGAAACCGGCGCCACCAACGGCATCACGCTCTGGGGCCTGGCCGTGCCCCCGGGTTTCCTCACCAACGCCGACGTGAAGTGGGAGCCCGGCAGCAACTTCGACACCAAGCTCGACCAGATTCACCTGCAGAAGTACTACGCGCTGTTTTTCACCGATTTCCAGCAGTGGTTTGAGTACCGCCGCACCGGCCACCCGGTGCTGCCGCTGGGCCCCGGCCTGCAAAATAACCGCCAGATGCCCGCGCGCATCAACTACCCGCTCTACGTGCAGTCGCTCAACCAAGTGAACTACCAGGCCGCCGTGGCGGACCAGGGCCCGGACAACGTCAACACCAAAGTGTGGTGGCAACAGTAAGCCGCGCCGGACTACCGCGCCGCCGCTAACTCTCCCCAAGATTTGCTGAACTCCATGAAGACCAAACTATTATCTGCCCTCTGGGGCCTGCTCGCCGCCCTGGCCTGCACCAGCTGCTTAAAGGAGAATACCAACTACGCCGCCGGCACGCCCAGCCCGATTATTTCCCTGGAAGACGTGCGCCGGCTCTACCAGGGGTCGAACGTGGTGCTGGAATCCAGCCAGCTTTCGGGGGCGCACCAGATTGTGGGCATCGTTATTACCGATGCAACGGGCCAGAACGTGCCCGGTGGCCCCACCGCCATCGTGGTGCAGAACAAGCGCCGCGGCGTGGTGCGCGGCATCATCATTCCGCTGAACGCCAGCGGGCCGGCCTTTGCGGCGGGCGACTCCGTGGTGGTGGACATTGCGGGCGCCACGCTGGCCAAGCGCGCCGGCGCGCTCCGCCTGGAGGGCGTGAACGCGAGCCAGGTGCGCAAGGTGAGCAGCAACAACCCCGTGCCAGCCCGCGACCTCAACCTGGCCACGCTGCTGGCCAACTTCGATGCCTACGAAGGCACGCTGGTTCGGGTCACGGGCGGGAGCATCATGCCCCTGCCGGTGTCGGGCGATACCTACGCCGGCGACAAAACCCTGGCCGACGGCGGCACCAACCGCCTCACGCTGCACACCGAAGCCGCCGCCGCTTTTGCTACCCGCCGGATGCCGGCCAGCGCCACGTTCCAGGGCATTGCCGTGGGCCAGGTGGACGCCGGCACGCCGGCCCCGCAGCTCTGGATGCGCACCGCCGCCGATGCACTGGACCCCAGCGGCCCCATTTACCGCAACTTCCCGTAAAGCTTCGAGGCGGTGCCCCAGGCCACAAAAGCCAGCTACGACATGAACACCGCCGCCGTGCCCGACAACACGCTCACCTTCCCCAGCGGCCCCTGGAAGCTGTTCCAGTCCATCCTGGGCAACACCTCGGGCCGCGACCGCTACACCGGCGCCCAAGGCATCCGCATGCAGCAAGGGCTGAGCGTGCCGGCCGTGGTCGAAATGAAGTTCGACCTGCCGAACGGTGCGTCTAAAGTCACGCTCATCTACGGCGCCTACTACACCGACGCCGCCAGCTCCTGGCAGCTGGAGTACTCGCAGGACCAGGGCCGCACCTGGCGGCAAACCGGCCCCGTGGTGACCGATGCCGGCAACTGGCAGCGCTCCATCACTTTCCTGATGACCCTCACCGGCCCGGTGCGCTTCCGCATCAACAAGCTGGGCCTGGGCGTGAGCAACCCGCCCGCCGTGCTCAACGGCCGCCTCGGGCTCGACGACATCGCCATTTACGAAAACTAACGGGCGGTCGCGGGGAGGCGGCGAGTCGGCGCGGGCCGGAACCGATACGGTTCTTTACCCGCGCTCCCGCTGCTTCCCCGCGCCAGCCCTTCCCTCTTATGTTCCGCAGAAAATTCCTTCAAAGCCTGGGCTTGGTCGGGGCGGGTCTCGGCCTGCCCTTGGCCCCGGCCGTGCTCGCCGTCGACACCACCCAGCAGCCTTCCCGGCACAAGCTTAGCCTGGCGCCCCTCGTCATCAAAGGCAAGGTGCACCAGCGCGGCACCGGCCTGGCGGGCGTGCCCGTGACCGACGGCTACAACATCGTGCTGACCGACAAAGCCGGTAAATACACGCTGGAGAGCAACGCCACGGCGGAGTTCGTGTACATCACCCTGCCGCGCGGCTACGCTTTTCCGAACCAGAAGGGCGTGGCGCAGTTCTTCCAGCCCATCAAGGCGGGCACGGATAGAATGACGGCGGATTTTGAGCTGCAAAAGCTGGCCGGTGATGACACCAAGCACACGTTCATGGTGTGGGCCGACCCGCAGATGATTAACAAAAAGGACTGCCACGAGCTGCTAACTTCCTCGGCACCCGACCTGCAAGCCCTGGCGGCGCAGTACGGGCCCAACACCTTTGCCATCGGCTGCGGCGACTTGGTGTGGGACAAGCACGAGCTGTTCGAGGACTACAAAAAGGCCGTGGAAATCGCCGGGGTTCCCTTCTTCCAGGTCATCGGCAACCACGACATGGACCTCACGGCCCGCACCGACGAAGGCTCGGCCCAGACGTTCAAAAGCCTGTTCGGCCCCACCTACTATTCCTTCAACCGCGGCGAAGTGCACTACGTGGTGCTTGATAATGTTTTCTTTATCGGCCCGCCCAAAAAGTACATCGGGTACCTCACCGAGAAGCAGTTGCAGTGGCTGGAGCAGGACTTGAGCTTCGTGAAGCCGGGTTCGACCGTGGTCGTGGCGCTGCACATTCCGGTGGACAGCGGCGAGAAGCGGCGCAACAAGCTCAAGGACGAACCGCCGGGCGGCGTGGTCTCGAACCGGGCCGAGCTGTACCGCCTGCTCAAGCCGTTTACGGCGCACATCATGTCGGGCCACACCCACGTGTGCGAGAAGATTTTCAACGAAAACACCATCGAGCACACCCACGGCGCGGTGTGCGGCGCCTGGTGGACCGGCCCCATCTGCACCGATGGCTCGCCCAGCGGCTACGGCGTGTACGAGGTGAACGGCGGTGAGTTGAAGTGGTACTACAAATCGGTGGGCCACGACCGCCGGCACCAGTTCCGCCTGTACCCGAAGGGCAGCGTGGCCAACCGGCCCGAGGAAATCGTGGCCAACGTCTGGAACTGGGACCCGCAATGGAAAGTGGCCTGGTTTGAAAACGGCGCCCGCCAAGGCGAGATGCAGCAGCAAGTCGGCCTCGACCCGCTGTCCGTCAAACTGCACGGCGGCGACCAGCTGCCCGCCAAGCACAAGTGGGTGGAGCCGACTCTAACGGACCACCTGTTTTTTGCCCGACCTTCGGCCGGCGCCAAAGAAATCCGTATCGAAGTAACCGACCGGTTCGGACAAGTGTACACCGATACCCTGACCGTTTGATGAGCAAAAGCCTCTTGCTGCTGAGTGCGTGGGCGCTGCTGGGGTTGCCCGGCCGCGCGTGGGCGCAAACCCGTCCGCTGGACATCCAGGGTCACCGCGGCTGCCGCGGGCTGATGCCGGAAAACACCCTTCCGGCCATGCGCAAGGCGCTGGACCTGGGGGTAACGACCCTGGAGATGGACATCGCCATCAGCCAGGACCAGCAGGTGCTGCTCTCGCACGACCCGTTTCTGAACGCCGATTTCGTGTACCAGCCCAATGGCCAGCCCCTGGCCAAAGAAGCGGGTAAAACCTTGCGGCTGTACGGCCTGCCCTACGCCGCCATCCGGCGCTACGACGCGGGCAGCCACGGCAACCCCAAATTCCCGAAGCAGGAAAAGCTGCTCACCTACAAGCCCCTGCTGGCCGAAGTCATCGACTCGGCCGAAGCCCACGCGCGCCGGCGGAAACGTCCCCTGCCGCACTACAACATCGAAACCAAAACCACGCCGGCGGGCGACGGCCTGAACCACCCCGCCCCGGAAGAATTCGTGCGCCTGCTCCTGGCTGTGGTGAATGCCAAAGGCGTGCAAAGCCGCGTTATTATTCAGTCGTTCGACCCGCGCACGCTGGAAGTGGTCCACCGCCTGCAGCCCGCCTTGCGCACGGCTTTGCTGGTCGAGAACATCGAGAGCCTGGCGCAGAACCTGCAGCGCCTGAGCTTTGCCCCGACCATCTACAGCCCGAATCACAAGCTGGTAACGCCGGCCCTGGTGCAGGCCTGCCACCAACGAAAGCTGCTGATTATCCCCTGGACTGTGAATACCGCCGTGGAGGCCGCCCGCCTGAAGAACCTACGCGTTGACGGCCTGATCACGGATTATCCGGACCTGGTGAATGCTGATTAGTCGGGGCAGGAATTGCCGCCAGGGTAAGGCAAACCGTTTTTTTAACAATAACAACTGAAGAGGATAGTCTTTTAAGTCATGGGGATTAGCTGGCCCGGCGCCAGGCGGGCTCTTGGCTCCTGGCGCCCGGTTCAGCGGCCCAGGTCGAGCCCTGAGTTGCGGCTTGCAAACGGGGACGAACGGCCCCGAAGACTGGTGCGGCGTAATACTTGTCGAGCGCACGTTTAATTGAGGACACAGTACAACCGATGCTGCTCCTTTTGGTGGATTAGCAATGGAAAAAGTAAGCTTTACCATAATTTATTTGGTCGGGCCGATGGCGCAGGCTAGTGCTTATCGAAGGTCCGTTTAACTCTTATTTATCGCTGCTCTTTGTCAAACGAACAAGCTGGCCATATGTGGCGCCCTTAGCTCTCCTGAGTCGACCTTGTCCGGCCTGAACTATGGTTGTTGGGTAGCCCTGGCCACGATATGGTTTTTGACACGCCCCTTGCTTTGCTGGCTTTTCTGGTTTTTATATAAAGCACTACCACCAACTGCCTAAGGCTGCCCGGACATTCCTGGGTGCAAATCCGGTGCAAACCGGGTGCAGACGGCATCAATTAAGTCCAGCGAGCCGGGCGCTAAGCAGGGCCAGTTACTGCGGGGTGGGCGCGGGCAGCACGGTAACTTGGTGGGTTTGCTCGTTGTAGGCGAAGCCTACTCTGCTCAGGTGTTGCCGTCGTGCGGCGGTGCCTTCAATGTAGCCGGCAAAAAAGGGCGGCTTCCGGAGTAGGTCATGCCAAAGTAGGGCATGCCGGCGATGGCGTCGAACAGCTCGGCGTCCCGGAAGGACGGGTCGCGGCGGTTGCGGGCGGTCAGGTTGAATATCAGTTGCGTGGGGCTGTAGTGACCCCGCCAGCGTTCGCCCCGCCAGCGTTCGCCCCGCCAGCGCTACTTACCCCAGGTTTTGCCCTGGGTGCCCCCGGCAGCGCAGCCGTAGCGAAATCTCAACCTCCTGCTCAATAACAGGAAGGTCGGGCCACCAAATTAGCCAAGGCCAGGCTGCGCTCAAAAAAGCCCCCCAGCCGGATTAGCTGGGGGGCTTTTCGTACTCAAAATCAAAGAGTGATTAGTGCTCTATCTGAATGAATTTAGTCATGCTTAACTCGGCCGTCGTCGTGCGCACGATGTAGGTTCCGGCGGGAACGGCGCGCACGTCGAAATCAAAATCATTCAAGCCCAGCATCGCCGAGGCCCGCTGCGAGGACACGACCCGCCCGTACTTATCGATGATTTGCACCACGATTTCGCCTTGGCCCTGGGCCGGAACGGCTACCCGTAAGGAAGTGGAGGCCGGCACCGGATACACCTGCACGATGAGTGTGGCCGGCTTGTCAGCCGAGGCGGCACGGGCCGATTGGCTGATGCCGCTAGTCCGAGCTAGGGCAGGAGCGCCGTAAGTGTCGTTGGTAATTACCAGGTTATCGAGATTGGGTCCAGCGCTGCCACTGCCGCTGAGGCGGATGGTGTTGATGCCGGCTTTCAGCGTGGCAGGTACCGAAACCGTGGTCCAATTGCGCCAGCCACCGGTGTTGGCGAACCTAACTCCACCCGGAATCAGCTGGCCATTTACGGTCAACACCAGGGTTTGGGCCGGGTTGTCGGAGGCGAAACGGAAGGTGAGCGTGCTTACCCCGGCGCCGGAAACGTTCGCCGTCCACTCCACCGTGTTATCCCCCTTGTTGATTTTGGTTACGTAGCCCGCGCCGGTATACCCGGCAAACTGAGTAACTACGCGGCCGCCCACGATGGTGGCCATTTCGGCTTCCAGCAGCTGCGGGAACGTGTGCTTGATGGTAACCTGCCCGTTTACTAACGTGAAGCGGTAGTTGGCGGCGCTCAGGGTGCCAGCTGCCACGCTGATAACGGGCGTTTCGGTGGCCGGCGTGGTTGGCTTGTACGGGCTGCTCAGCTCCGGGCGGCCGCTGATTTGGGCTTCCGTTTCGTTCAGCACGAAGCCTGTGATGGTATAGGTGTAAACTGGGATGGCATCCCCATAAGTGACAGTTTTGTTCTCGGCCGTTACCAGCAGCTCTTTGGTGCCCACGGTGAAGGTGCGGCGGACCGGGGCGGCGGCGTTGTAGCCAGTGCTGCCGGTCTGGGTGGCTTCCACCACCAATTCGCCCACGCCCGTGTAGGACAGCACATTGCCCTGGGTGATACTACCCGGACCGCTGATGAGGGTGTAGCTCACTGGTAAACCCGAGCTGGCTGTGGCCGCGAGCGAACGGGGGGCGTCGCCGTAGGTGATATCCGGGGAATCAGCAAAATCGATGGTTTGGTCGGCTTGGACGCCCGTGGCCGACAACAGGAAGTTGTACGGGTTCTTGTTCACGGCCGGGTCGCTGTTGGCTATTACCAGGTTGCCTTGGAAAGTGCCGCTGCCTGGGGCCGCGAACTCCACCTCAAACGTCACCTTGCCCCCCGCCGCTATGGTTGGCGCGGGCGCGTTGGTGGCCAGGGAGAACCCGGGCCCCGTGATGCTTATTTTCTGTGCATACAGCAGGTTCAGGGTGCGGGTACCGGTGTTCTCGATGGTGAACGTGACCTTTTTCGGGCTGCCGAACGCCACCGTCCCGAAGTTGAAGTTGCTGGTCGTGCCGGTGGGTGTGTTGTCGGCAATAACCGTCGCCCCTTGCTTGATGACCATTACCGGCGTGGGCGTCGAGGTAATTGTGACATCATCAATGTACACTGGGGTGTTGAAGCGGCCCAGCATGAACTTGAGCTGCGTGGTTTCATCGGTCACGGCCGGCGTAAACGAGAAGGTGTAGTTGGTGGCGGTGGCGGTGAATCGGGTGGCAAAAAATGACCGGTAGGTGGTAAACGGCACTTTATCCGACTGCACAATTAAATCCAGCGCCCCGGCGGGAGAGGGCGGCGGCGTCACCGTGCTGGCCCGGAAGCGGATGGTGTAGGTTTTGCCCGCTTCCACCGGCATAGCGTGAATTAGCTGCACGTCGAAGGTGCCGGCGCCCGTGGCGAGGGGCGTAACCGTGGCTTCCAGGGCATTGCCGGTGTAGCCCGTCCGGGGCACGGCGGCAATCGATATGGCCGCCGGGGAACTGAGGACAAATACGCGCCAGCCCTCGGTCCCCGTCTCAAACGTGGAGTTCAGGCTCAGCGGGCCGTAGCCGGTTGCGTCGACGGTGAGCGTTTGGCTGACCTCGGGGGCTGCGGCGTAGGTGGCGTCGCCACCCTGCTGGGCCGTAATGGTAGCGGTACCCCCACTCACGAGCTGAATCTTGCCATCGATGATAGTGGCCACGCTGTTATCGGAGCTGCGGTAGGTCACGGGCAGGCCCGACGAAGCCGTGGCCTGCGGGTCGTAGTCGGCCGCGCCCACTTGCAGGGCGGGCAAGACAGCAAAAGTGATGGTTTGGGCCTGGTTGCCCGACTGGAACTCGTAGGCGCCGCGTTCGGGGCGGCTGCCCTGGGGCCGGGCCAGCCCGGTGATGTCCTGGGCGCTGAACAAGCCGGGAGCGGCGCTGCCCGTGTTCAGGGCCGGGCTCGGAGCCCGGAGGCGGAAATCTGCGCTGGCGTCCGGGGCCAGCTTCACGAAGTTGGGGTCCGCCACTACGTCGTTGGCGCCCTGCCGTAAAAATGGGCCGTTGTAGTACACGTTGAAGTCGTAGACCACCCCGGCGCCGTCGTTACCGTTGCAGTTGCCCCCGGTGCGGGCGTACATGATGTTGTTGTAGATTTTAACATCCGTACTCGACTGCCCATCAATTTCCGGGTAGCCGACCACCCGGCCGTTGTTATAAGCCGTGTTGTTGATGATATCGACGCGGGCGACTTGAAAAGCGTGGATGCCGCCGCCGCCGTTGTTGTAGCTCACGTTGTTTTCCACCAAGGTGCGGCCGGTGTACACGGGTGTGCCCTGGTTACCATTGTTGACGTCCAGAATAATGCCGTTGCCATCAGATATGACATCAGCAGCGAGACTAGTCCGCCGCCATCTTACCTGGGTAAAGTTGTTATAGACGGTATTACCCCGCACAAACATCTTGTAGCCGGTAAAAGTATCAATCGGTTTCGGCCCTAGAATGCTGATGCCGCTGGTGGCGTACATGGTGTACCACGAGTTATTGTAGACGGTGTTGTTTTCAATGGTCACGTAATCAGCGCCTCCCACTCCAATGCCGCCGCCCGGAAAATCGTGAACCTTGCAGTTGCGGATGATGACGTGGTGGGCAGGGGCATTCTTAGCCACGGCCATGGCGTTGGTATTGAACCGGGCATTGAAAACCGCCGGCGTCGCGCGCGATTGCAGGTACGATTCCTGCGCACCGGCCAGGGTGAGATTGGCGTTGTTGCCGGCAAACTCCAGGCCGTCCAAAATCACGTACGAGCCATCGATAACGGCGGTATCCCACGAATCTCCGGTTGACGTGAGGATGGGATTATGACCCGGGTAAGGGGTGAAGGTGATGTAGGCATCGGGCGTGCCAGCGCGGGTGAATTCCAACACCGCCCCGCGGGTAATGCGGGTGTAGGTGCCGGTCATGATGAATACTTTGCCGCCCGGACCAACGATATCAGCCCCTTTCTGGATGGTAGCCAGGGGCGTTTGCGGCGTTAAGCCGTCGTTGGTATCCGAGCCTGTGAGGGCCGAGACGTAATAATCCTGGGCGGACGCGCCGGAAAACGCGCAGCACAGCAGCAGCCACAGGAGCAGTTGGGAGACCTTGTTTTTCATAAGAAGGAAGGTTGGTGAAAAGATGAGAAATGAATGCATGTATCTCAGAGGCCGGACAGCGCCAGCCGTGAAATCGAAAAACCGGCCGACCCGACCGGGCTGCGCCGTACGGGCCCCGCTCGCTGGGGGAATTATTCGGCCGTCAGCTCCAACACGTGGCTGGTGAGCTGCTTGGCTTCGGGGTCGCTGAGCAGCACGCCTACTTTCATGAGGTAGTCGCCGGAGTAGGTTTGGCCGTGTGCGGGCAGCTCCGCTTTCTGGCTGGGCATGAGGTTGACTTCAGCCACTTTGTAGCGCTTGCTTGGGTCCAGGCCTTGGAACCGGACGGGCAACACGGCCTCGTGGAAGCGCGTGTGCAGGTTATAGCCAAAGGCTACGGCGTGGCGCTGAGCTTCGTCCACGTACATCAGCGCCACCTGATTGCCCTCGTAGGGCGAGCGGAGGCGGAACAAATCGCCCTGCCAGATGGTGGGGCTCAGGCGCTTGTAAGCCTTCACTGCTTGGTGGCTGAACTGCTGCTCGTCGGTCGTGAGCTTGGCGATGTCGATGTCGTAGCCAAGCTTGCCCATCATGGCCACGTCGGTGCGGAACTTGAGCGTGTGCTGGCGGTTCCAGTTGGTGACGTGGCTGGCCAGGGTGTTGGCGGGAAAGAAGTTAAGAAAGCCCCACTGGATGTACACCCGCTCGAAGGCGTCGGTATTATCAGAGGTCCAGAACTCGGTGAAGTATTTCATGGCCCCGTAGTCGGCGCGCGAGCCGCCGCCGGCGCAGAGCATCATGGGCAGGCGGGGGTGCTTCAGGCGCAGGCGGCCGAGCACTTTATACAGACCCTGCACGTAGCCGATGTAGAGGTGAGACTGGTTTTTGCCCAAATACTGCGAGTAGGCGTTGGTAATCATGCGGCAGTTGTCCCACTTCACGTAGCCCACGTTTTGGGCCAGTAGCCCGTCGACGGTCTGGTACACGAAATCCTGCACTTTGGGATTGTTCAAATCGAGCACCAGCTGGTTGCGGGACAGGTCCTCGGGACGGTTGGGCAGGCGCAGAATCCACTCGGGGTGCTGGCGGTACAGCTCGCTTTTCGGGTTCACCATTTCGGGCTCTACCCAGATGCCGAACTTGATGCCTTCTTTGGTGCCCGTTTGCACGAGGTGCCCGATGCCGTTGGGCAGCTTGGCGCGGTTGGGCTGCCAGTCGCCGAGGCCGGCTTTGTCGTCGTTGCGAGGGTGCTTGTTGCCAAACCAGCCATCATCGAGCAGAAACAAGTCCACACCCAGCTTGGCCGCGTCGCCGATAAGCGAATCGAGCCGGGACTCGGTGAAGCTGGTGAAGGTGGTTTCCCAGTTGTTGAGCAACGTCAGGCGGGGCTGGGTGCCGTCGACGATGCCGTAGCGGCGGGCCCAGCGGTGCAGGTTGCGCGAGGCCTGGCCCTTGCCGGCGGCGCTGTAGGTGAAGATGAATTCGGGCGTGACGAAGGACTGATTCGCCGGTAGGGTGTAGTCCGAGGCGTAGGGATTGATGCCGGGCAGCAGGCGCAGCGTGTTCAGGTTATCGACCTCGAAGGCCAGGCGAAAATTGCCGGTCCAGGCCAGGGTGCCGGCCAGCACTTCGCCGCTGGTTTCGGTGGCGGGCTTGTCCAGGGCCACCAAAAAGGAGGGCGTGTGGTACCAGCTGGGGCGGGTGCCGAGCTTGGAGTCGATAACTTTCAGGCCGCTGGTCAGCTCGTGCTGCACTTCCTGGGCTTCGGCGGCCCAGTCGCCGTGCAGCTGGGTCAGCCAGTAGTGCGGGGCGTGCAGGCGCAGCATGGCCGAGGCGTACTGGGTGAGCACGATGGGCTTTTTCTCGCGGTGCTTGATTTCCGTCCAGGTCTTGATGACGTCCTCTTTCTGGTAAGCCGCAAAGTGCAGCAGCACGTCCACGGGGTAAGCCGGGTCGCGCAGGTGCACGGTGGTCGTGGTCAGGTCGTCGCTGTTTTTGACGGTTTTCACGTCGGCGAAGGCCAGGGCCAGGCCGGGGTTGCCGTCGGCGTGCACCAGGCGGATGGCCGGCTCGAAGAGGTTGTCGGTGCCGGCCGGTACGTAGGCCTCGTCGGGGGCGGGCATGTAGGCATCGAAGGGACCGGGCTTGGGCAGGGCCTGCCGGTCGGCGGTCGATAATTTGCCCCCTAGGTAGGTTTGGTAGAGCTTCTGGTTGGAGCCCACCGTCAGCACCAAACTGAGGTGCTCGGTTTCGATGGCAATGACGGGCGGCCTGGTTTGCGCCCAGGCGGGTAAAGCTTGGGTGAGCAGCAGTAAGAAATAGAGGTAGCGGAGGTTCATGTGGAGGGCGGGAAAGCGTATGGTTGAGGGCGTCTTGGGAAGCAGGCAAGTAGCGGCGGGCGCGGCTGCGGGGGGCTTTTTTGCTGGCCCTTAAGCCTTGGCTTTGATGAACTCTCGCCAGATGGCGATGGGCACGATGGCCGTCCAGCCGCAGAAGTCGGGCTTGGCGGGGTTGCCGTAGCTGGCGAATTCCGGAGCGTAGTTTTCCCAGAAGGTGCCGCTGCTTTGGAATACCTGGGCCACCACGCCGTAGAAGCGCTGGGCCAGCTGCTGCGCGAGTTCCGCCTTGCCCACGTGCTGCAGGCCGCGCAGCACCATGTAAGTGGTGGGCGCCCACACGCCCCCGAGCCAATAGTCGCCGTAGGCTTTGTACTCGGGCTCGTCGGCGGCCAGGGAAGGCACGGGCACGGGGCGGCCAAACTTCTTCGGGTCGGTGAGGTGGGCGACGAACTTATTGAGGCGGTTGGCGGGCACGCACTCGGCGAGCAGGGCCCAGTACATGCCCACGTGGAAGCGCCGGATGGGCTGGCCGTAGCCCAGGTCGAAGTAAAAGCCGTCGGCCTCGCTCCAGCAGTGCTCGTTGAGGGCCTGCTTGATGGCGGCGTGCGCCTGCTCGTAGGCGGGCACGTCGGCCGCTTGGCTGGTCAGCTGGGCTATTCGCTTGAGGTTTAAAGCGAAAAAGGCCATCTGGGACGAGAAGTCCACGAGCCGGCCCTGGATGTTCCAGCTGGCATTGGTGCCGCGGTACTGGAATATTTTGGGGAAAAGGTTTTTGACGGGCAAGCCTTTGCCGTCGTCTTTCCAGCCCGCCGGGTAGCGCGGAATGTTGTCCATGCCCATGCCCAGGGTGTCGCCGAAGTACAGGTTGTCGTCGCCGCGGTACGTGCGCTGCAGGAAATCGAAGTGGCGTTTCAGGTTCGGGTACACCCGGCGCAGACGCTCCACGTCGGGCTGCTGGCTGTGGAGCTCCAACTCGGCAAACGCCAGCAGCGGCGGGTTGATGCTCACCGGGTGGTGCTTTTCCCAGAATGGCTGCCCGTTTTCCGTGTATTCGCGGCCGATATAGCCGTCCTCGTCCTGCACGCGGTAGAAGTTGTCGAGGGCCTGGGCAATGGGCAATTCCTGCTGGTGGTACTTGGCGTAGCAGGCCATGAAGCAGGTATCCCAGTAAAAGATATTGGGCGAAAAAGCCTCGTCCAGGTAGGGTTTCTTGAAAAACGGCTCCTTCTCCCCGCCCCGAATCTTGGACTTAGCGATGCTCAAGGCCTTGTCGTACATGCGCTGGGCCAGCTCGGGCGAGACGACAAAAGGCTTGGAGCCGGCCGCCGCACTTGTCTCGGCAGCGGCCGGCGCAGCGGAGCAGGCGTCCAACGGGGACAGGAGGGCAGTGAGCCCGGCGGCCCCTGCGCTTTTCAGGAAAGTACGACGTTGAGACATGGGGGGTAAAAAGGGAAAAGACGAGTGATTATTGACTAATCCTTTGTATGTCAGAAGGGTGTATCATTTCGCAGCGCGCACATCACGGCCACCGCAATGGCACGGCAGCTTACTGCAGCGCCAAGGCCTTACTGCTCATTTCAAATTCCAAAAGGCCGCCGCGCATGAGCTCCTCGTGGGTGATGGAAAAGCCCTTCACCGGCTGTCCGGCCAGCTTTACCGACTGCACGTAGATGTTGTCTGGGCCAGCGTTGCGGGCCACGATGCGCAGGCGCCGGCCGTTGCTGAGCGTCAGGGTCACGTCCTCGAAGAGGGGGCCGTTGAGGTAGTAGTAGTTCTGGCCGGCGTTGGGGAAGAAGCCCAGGGCCGAGAAGACAAACCAAGAGCTCATGGCCCCGCTGTCGTCGTTGCCGGGCGAGCCTTCCTGCTCGTTGAAGCCCTCGCGCAGGAGCTTACGCACGTAGTAGCTGCTCAAATCGGAGCGGCCGACGTGGTGAAACAGCTGGGGTGCGAGGAAGGCCGGCTCGTTTTCATACTGAATCAAGTCCTGCTTGAAGGCGTGCTGCAGCTTTTTGGCGAAGGCCGCCGGGCCGCCGTTCAGCACCACCAGCGTGTCCGGCTGGTGGGGGGCAAACCAGGAGTAGGTCCAGGAGTTGCCCTCGTAGAAAAATTGCTTCCAGGAACCCTGCCGCTTTTTCAGGTCGATGAGCAGAAACTCCCGGTCCTGGGTGCGGGGCACGATGAAGCCGGTGAAGCCGTCGCTCTCGGCCTGGGGGTTCCACAGGTTCACCCATTTTTTGCTGCGAAGGAGGTAGCGGCGGGCGTCGTCGGTATGGCCGAGGCCCTGGGCCACCTGGGCGGCGCAGAAGTCGTTGTAGGCATACTCCAGCGTCATGCTGCCGGCCATGACCCCGAAGGGAATCCAGCCCTGCTTTTTGTAGTTGCCCAGCAGGGGCTCATTTTTGCGCCAGCCGGCGCTGCCCTGCCGCTCTTTATCGGCGTTGAACTTGAGCACCGCGTAGGCCTGCTGCCAGTTCACGCCGGGCACCTGCTTGACGTAGGCGTCGGCGATGATGTTATCGACGTTATTGCCGCCCTGCTCCATTTGCATGTCATTGCCGGCCACGAAGGCGTCCTTGACTTTGCCGTTCTTCTGCAGGCGGGCACTGAAGGAGTTGATGGTACCGGCCACAGTGCCGGGGTTCAGCAGCACATGAAGGGGAAACAGCGTGCGCCAGGTGTCCCAAACGGCGAAGTGGTCGTCCCACATGGGCACCTCGGGGCCGAAGCCGGGCAAATCGTTCGTCCGGTCGCGGGGCATGAGGTGGGCGTGGTAGAGGGCCGTGTAGAGCAGACGCTTGTCGCGCTCAGAGCCCTTGGTTACCTGCACCTTGGCCAGCTGGTGGTTCCAGGCCGCCTGAGCCTGGCTGAGCACTTTCTGGTAGTTCCAGCCGGGAATTTCGGCGTCGAGCCAGCGGGCGGCCTGCTCGGTGCTTTTCAGCGACACGGCTACTTTCAGGTACACCGCTTCGTTAGCTGCGGTCTTAAAAGTGAAGTATGCTCCTACCCTATCGTTGGGCTGGCGCAGCGAGTCGCTAACCTGGCCCGGTTGCAGCTTACCGTTGAGCCAGGTGCCGAAGGCGGCCGGCTTTTTGGCCACGCGGGCGCAGAAGTACACGTGGTAGTTGCCCTCGCCGAAACCGCCCCGGTAGGTGCCGTAGCCGCGCAGCTCGTCGCGGTTGGGGCCGGTGAAGGTGACGTTGCCGGCCAGCACGTCGCCGCCCACGAAGGGCACGATGTCGCGGGTCAGGCAGTGGGTAATATCGAGCAGAATGCTGCTTTGGTCGGACTTGGGGAACACGAACTTGTACATCGCCGCGTGCCGGGCCGGGGTCACCGAGGTGGTGATGCCGTAGCGGGTCAGCTGCACGGCGTACTCATAGGCGCGGGCCCGCTCGTTTGCCTTGGGCGAGTCGTGGTCTTTCTCGCCGGGGGCCACGCCCAGCTGCGGGGAGAGGAACACCTGCCCGTACTTGCCCCACCCCGTGCCGCTCACGTGCAGCTGCCCGAACCCGCGGATGGGCTGGCGGGGGGAGTAGCCGTCCTGGTCGCCATCCTGGGTCTGTGGGCTGGGATTAATGGAGCCGAAGGGCAGCTGGGGGCCAATAACGCAGTTCGAAGCGCCCGCCTTGGTGTCGTTTACGCCGATGAAGGGGTCCACGTAGTCGGCCAGCTGACGGACTTTGGCGGCTTTGGGCATGGGGGCGCTGGCGGCCGTTTGGGCTACCGCGGCTACGCTGCTAGTCAGCAACAGGCCGCTGAGCAGATATCGATAAGTAAAGACCAGGCGCACGGGCCCCTCCTGCTGCACTTCCCGCAGCATCTCTTCCGCTTCTGCCGACACCCACGACTGTCCAGCCGCCGGCGACGGAGCTTCTTGGGGAACCGGTGGCGCGGGCGCGGCGCTCAGGGCGTCCAAACTATTCACCAGAGCACGCAGCGCTTGCCGGAGGTAAGTCCGGGCGGCGGTCAGCTGGACGGCGAAGGCTGGGTTCATGGCGGATAAGATTGAATGAGCATTGGGCGGCGCGGTGCCGCGTCTCTACAGGCCGGGGGCCGCTTCGAGCGTGAAGCCTACCGATTGCACGTCGCGAGAATTGCCGCCCACGAAGACCTCGAAGGCGCCGGGCTCGGCCACGAACTGTAGCTCCTCGTTGTAGAAGCGCAGGTCGTCGGAAGTCAGGCGGAAGGTGAGGCGGCGGCTTTCACCCTGTTTGAGCAGCACTTTCTGGAAGCCTTTCAGCTCGCGGACGGGGCGGGAGCTAGAGCCCACCAGGTCGCGCACGTAGAGCTGCACCACTTCCTCGCCGTCGTAATTGCCGGTGTTGCGCACCGTCACGGATACTTCCAGGGGCTGGCCCATTTTGACGGTGCTGGCGCTCAGCTCGGGCTTGCCATACTCGAAGCTGGTGTAGCTCAGCCCGTAGCCGAAGGGGTAAAGCGGCGAGCTGGGCACGTCGAGGTAGCTGGACTTATACTTGTCGTTCGGGTCGCCGAGGGCGGGGCGGCCGGTGTTTTTGTGGTTGTAGTAAATCGGCACCTGACCCAGTGCGCGGGGGAAGGTCATCGTGATTTTGCCGGCCGGGTTGTAGGCCCCGAACAGCACGTCGGCAATGGCGTTGCCGCCCTGCGTGCCCGCAAACCAGGTTTCGAGGATGGCGTCGGCGTTTTGGTCTTCCCAACTCAGAGTGAGCGGGCGGCCGTTCATGAGCACCAGCACCAGGGGCTTGCCGGTGCGTTTCAGGGCCTTGAGCAGCTCCAACTGCTGGCCGGGCAGGCCGAGGTCGGCGCGGCTGGCGGCCTCGCCCGTCATGCCGGCTGACTCGCCCACGGCGGCCACGATGACGTCCGCCTGCTGGGCGACTTGCACTGCTTCGCGAATCATTTCCTCCGCGGAGCGGGCGTCAAACATGAGCTGCCCGCCGCCGGCGTTGAGCTGGTCGTGCAGGCGGCGGTCGTCGGTGAGGTTGGCGCCGCGGGCGTAGGTGATTTTCACGGCTGGGCCGCCCACGGCGCGCAGGCCCTGCTCCAATGACACGGCTTGCTTCCAGTCGCCGGCCGCGGTCCAGGAGCCGATTAGGTCGCGCTGACTTTGGGCCAGGGGGCCAATCAGGGCAATGCTGCCGGCCTTTTTCAGGGGCAGGGTTTGCCGCTCGTTCTTGAGCAGCACGCAGCTGCGCCGGGCCAGGTCGCGGGTAGCAGCCGAGTATTCCGGCCGGCCCATGACTTGGCGGGCGCGCTTGTCCGACACGCCCCGGTACGGGTCCTGGAACAAGCCCAGGCGGTACTTGCCTTCCAGCATGCGGCGGCAGGCCTTGTCGATGTCAGCCTGGGAAACCAGGCCTTTCTGGAGGTTAGGGGCCAGGTGCTTGAGGAAGGCCTCCCCCACCATGTCCATATCGACGCCGGCCTGCAGGGCGAGCGCGGCCGCCTGCGAAGCCTCGCCCAGGCCGTGGTCTGTCAGCTCGTTCACGGCGTTGTAATCGGTGGCCAGAAAACCCTGGAAACCCCACTGCCGACGCAGCAGGTCGGTCAGCAGCCACTTGTTGGCGGTAGCGGGCAGACCGTTGATGTCATTAAAAGACGACATCACCGAGCCCACCCCGGCGTCGATGGCGGCATGGTAGGGCGGCAGGTACTCGTTATACATGCGCTGACGGCTCATGTCCACGGTGTTGTAGTCGCGGCCGGCTTCGGCAGCGCCGTAGAGGGCAAAGTGCTTGAGGCAGGCCATCACGGTGTTGGGCCGAGTGAGGTCGTTGTCGGGGCCCTGGTAGCCGCGCACCATGGCTTCGGCCACGCGGGCGCCCAGGTAAGGGTCCTCGCCAGCGCCTTCCACCACCCGGCCCCAGCGCGGGTCGCGGGCGATGTCTACCATGGGCGAGAATACCCAGTGCAGGCCATCGGCGGCGGCTTCCTCGGCGGCAATGCGGGCGCTGCGCTCGATGGCGCCCAGGTCCCAGGTGGCGGCCAGGCCCAGCGGCATCGGGAACATGGTGCGGTGCCCGTGAATGACGTCGTAGCCCAGCAGCAAAGGGATGCGCAGCCGCGTTTCCTTCACGGCAATGCTCTGAAGCTTGCGGGCGGCGGCGGGCGTGTACGTGTTGAATACGCCGCCCACGTTGCCCCGGCGAATGTTGGCATCGACGTCTTTACTCACCACCGGCCCCGTTACATCGAAGCCTACGGCCAGCAGGTTGAGCTGCCCGATTTTTTCTTCCAGCGTCATGCGGCGCATCAGCCCGTCGATGAAAAGCTTCATCTTTGGGTCGTCGCGCAACGGGGCCGGGCGCGGCGCGGCCGGCTGGGCGCTCAGCGACGTCAGGTTCAGCACGCAGGCTAGGACGAGGGCAGCGCGGAAAAGCTTTGGCATGAGAAAAATCGGTTTTGGGGGTACAGTGGTGCTTTGGCAGTTTCCGTCGTGCTGGGGAGGCTCAGTCGGCTGGGTAAGGCCCCTATTTCAGAGCTACTTCGGCCACCGGCTTGTCGGAATAGATGAACACCTCGCCCAGCTTGCATTCCAGCTCCGGACTGGGGTTCAGCAGCTTCAGGCGCACGGTGTGCTTGCCTTTGGGCAGCTGGTATTTCCAGGCCAGGTCGTAGCGGCGGGTGGTGAAAGCCGTGGGCAGGTCCACGGTTTCCGGGGCCTGGTTGTCAATCGTTACCTGCATTTTGAAGACGTAGGGCGACTCCGACGCCCACTTGGCCGTCTGGCCCGTCACCACGAAGCCGATGCCCTCAAAATCAAAGCTGTACTCGTCTTTCAGGGCCTTGTTGGGGTTCAGGCGGGTCACCGGAAAGTGACCAGTGAAGTTCTCTTCCAGCCTCACCGGCGTGGGCTCCTGCAGCTTGATGGTCACCTGCTCCCCCTCCACCTTGCCGCCGTTGCGGCGCACCATTTCCAGGGCGTGCTTGAAGCCCACGGCGTACACTTTGTTGAGCGAGGTGGTGGTGTATTTGAAGTCCATGGCTTCCACGTCCGCCAGGCCTTGTTTCCAGTAGGCGGGAATCTTATCGTAGCCGAGAATGGTGCCCAGAATGCCGGCCGCCGACGAAGGGTTGCAGTCGGCGTCCTGGCCGCAGCGCGTCGAGATGTTCAGGGTTTTGCCGAAGTCGCCGCCCCCGTAGAGCAGGCCAATCACCACGTAGGCCGAGTTGACGGTGGCGTCGATGTTGTAGGGCTTGAACACCCCGTCGGGGCAGCCCAGGTCGGAAGTCCACTTCTTCTGCACCTCAAACCAGGTCTGCTTCCAGTCGTTGGGGTACTGCTTGTGCCAGCGAATCACGTCGCTGATGCACTGGTGGTATTTACTCTGCCGGGGAATGGTTTTCAGGGCCTCCTCCACGAGGTACGGAATGTTGTCGGTGGTGAAGGCCAGCGTGTAGAGGGCCCCGACGTAGACGCCGCCGTAGTAGCCGTCGCCGGAGTTCATGATGTGCCCGATTTTGTCGCTGATGGCCGAGGCCGCGTTGGGCATGCCCGGCGACATAAGGCCCGCGAAGTCAGCCTCAATCTGGTAGTCGATGCAGTCGGCGTGCGGGTTGTTCAGCCAGTGGCCCGACTGCGGCGGGGCGATGCCGTGCAGGATGTTGTAGCGGGCGGCCTGGTTGGCGTGCCAGAGGTAGTAGCCGGCATTGGCGTAGGCCTTGGCAAAGGAGCTGACGGGGGCGTCCAAACCTTCTTTCTCCAACACTTCCACGAACGTCAGGTCCATGTAGATGTCGTCGTAGAGGCCCTGGTCGTCGGTCATTGTTTTCTTCAGGTAGCCGTCGTACCACACAATGGGCTGGTACTCCTGAATCAGCGTGCCGTTGTACTTGAACTCCATGGGCCCGCCGTAGGTCACGCCGATGGTCTGGCCGGCCCAACCGCCCTTGATTTTGTTTTGCAGCGCCGCCTTGGTCAGGGTCAGGGTTTTGGCAGCGCCCGGGGGCTTGGCGGCCTTTTTAGCCGGGGCTTGGGCCAGGGTGGCCGGGGCCGTGCACGCCAGGCCGCAGGCGAGGCTAGCGGCTTGTAAGAACCTGTTTTTCATGGGATTTAGCATGGCGATGTAAAGTATCAAGTGAGTGCTGGCTTGTCGCCGCGGGGCGGTATCCCCGAGCGCGTGGGTTAGCGGGCGGCGATAATCAGCACCAGGCCGCCGAGGTAGCAGGCCAGCATGCCGTTGAGTATCATGGGCGTACCCTTGGGCGCGTTCCGGAATTCCTTCCAGATGACAATGCCCCAGAGGGCCGCCACGACGGTGGCGCCCTGCCCCAGCCCGTAGGATATGGCCGGCCCGGCTTTGCCGGAGGCGATGATGCTGAAGGCCATGCCCACGCACCAGATGCCGCCGCCCAGCACGCCCATGAGGTGGCTGCGGGCGCTGCCCCGGAAGTAGTCGGCGTAGGTCACCGGCGCGCCGCTGAAGGGGTGCCGCATGAGCAGCGAGTTGAACAGGAAGTTGCTGAGCAGCACGCCCCCGGCAAAGCAGAACACGGCCGAGTACGGGCTGAGCTTGCCCGCCACGGGAACGCTAAAATCCGGGAACATGGCCGCGGCCACGTACTTGTAGAAAAAGCCCATCAGCAGGCCGGCCACCACGGCCAGCAGCAGCCCCCGGCCCGATACTTGGGCCTTTTGGGCCGCCGCCCGGCGGTAGGCAAAGGCATTGAGCAAAATGGCCACCATCACCAGCCCCACCCCCAGAAACAGCCGCCCCGAGTCGCCGACCGGGTTGCTCAGATAGTTAACCATCACCCCGCACACCAGCGCGATACCGATGCCCACCGGAAAAGCCACCGACATGCCCGCGATGGCAATGGCAGCCACCAGCAGAATGTTGGCGGCGTTGAAGATGACGCCGCCGAGCACCGCCGAGCCCACGGCCGCCGCATCGGCCTGCCGCAGGTCGGCCAGAAAGCCCCGCCCGGCCGCACCCGTGCTGCCCAGCGTGAGGCCGATGAGCAAGGCCGTGAGCCCGATGCCCAGCACGTAGTCCCAGTAAAAAAGCTCGAAGCGCCACTGCTGCGCGGCCAGCTTCTGGGTGTTAGCCCAGGAGCCCCAGCAGAGCATGGTGACCCCGCAAAAAAGCACGGCCGTGGTGTAGGAATCGATGATGAACATGGGATGGGGTTGAGGATGGGGAGAGAAAGGACAGCGGCCACACGTGGGGCCTGCGCGACCTGAAAGCCTGGCTAGCAGGTCACTGGCTGCCGCAGCTCGTGCCGGTAGGGAGCCGAGGCCTGCGCCCCGAGGCGGGTGACTGAAATGGCTGCCGCCTGATTGGCGAAGGCCACGGCGGCGAGCAATTCCTGCCCTTCGGCCAGGGCCACGGCCAGCGCGCCGTTGAAGACGTCGCCGGCGGCCGTGGTATCCACCGGCTGCGTGCGCACGGCGGGCAGGTGCTGCGCCCCGGCGGGCGTGCGCAGGTAAGCGCCCTCTGCTCCCAGCGTGATGACCACGTTTTTAACACCTTTGGCCAGCAGGGCCTGGGCAGCCGCTTCTAACGAGTCGGCGTCGATGATGGCAATACCGGTCAGGATTTCGGCCTCCGACTCGTTGGGCGTGATGAGGAACAGCGCTCGCAGCAGTTCGTCGGGCAGCGCCTGTGCGGGCGCCGGGTTCAGGATGATTCGTTTGCCCAGCTTGGTAGCCAGCAGGGCGGCCGCAACCACCGTCGGCAGCGGAATTTCCAGCTGCATCAGCACCAGCTCGCACTCGGCAAAGGGTTGGTCGGCCCCGGTTACGTCGGCCGCGGAGAGGGTACCGTTGGCGCCGGGGGCCACCACAATGCTGTTTTCTCCGTGCTCGTCCACCGTTATCAGGGCCACGCCGGAAGGCTGGTCGGGGTCCGATAAGACGTAGTCGGTGGCGATGCCTTCGCGCAGCAGCTGCGCCCGGCCCTGCTCGCCAAACAGGTCGGTGCCGAACTTGGTGATGAACGTGACCTGCCCGCCCAGCCGGGCGGCGCCCACCGCCTGGTTGGCGCCTTTGCCGCCCGGGTTTATCAGGAACTGCTCCCCCATCACCGTTTCCCCCGGCCGCGGGAAGTACTTGGTGGTGATGACCATGTCGGTATTGGCGCTGCCGATAACTAAGATGTTGCGGTTCATGAGCGGGCAGGAAAAAAGAAGTGATGAAGGAGATGGCGGACCGAAAGCCCAACTACAGGGTGACACTGCCTTTCAGGCGGATATCCCGCGAGGAGCTGCCCACCAGCACGTCGAACCGGCCGGGCTCGAGCACCCACTGCTTTTGAGCTTCGTCGTAGTATTGAAAGGCGCCGGAGTCCAGCGTCAGGGTCACGGTTTTGGCTTCGCCGGGCTGGAGAAAGACCTTCTCAAAGCCTTTCAGCTCTTTTTCTGGGCGCTTCACTGCGGCTTGCGGGTCGTGCACGTAGACTTGCACTACTTCGGCCCCGGCGCGGGGGCCGGAGTTGGTCACCGTCAGCTGCAGGGTGGCGCTTTTGGGGCCGGGCGTCACGCGCAGGTTATCGTACTTGAAGGTGGTGTAGCTCAGGCCGTGGCCGAAGGCGAACTGCGGCGCCACGTTGTAGGTGTCGAAGTAGCGGTAGCCCACGTAGATGTCGTCCTTGTAGGTCTGCTTCAGGGGGTTGCCGGGCGTGCTCGGGTATTCGCCCAGCTTATGAGCGGGCGAGTCTTCCAGCTTCACGGGGAAGGTGAAGGGTAGCTTGCCCGAGGGGTTCACGTCGCCGAACAGAATGTGAGCCAGGGCGTTGCCGCCTTCCATGCCGGGATACCAGGCTTCCACCAGGGCTTTGGTCTGGCCTACCCAGGCCGATACGTCCATGGGCCCGCCGCCCAGCAGCACTACCACGGTGTTGGGGTTGGCGGCCTGCACGGCCCGCACCAGTTCGTCCTGCCCGAAGGGCATGTGCAGGTCGGGCTTGTCGGTGTCCTCGGCGTCGTAGGCGTTGTCGGTCCACACCTTGTAGTCATAGCCGTGGAAGGAGCCGCCCACGTAAATCACCACCTCGGCCGCTTTGGCGGCGGCCACGGCCTCAGCCACTAGTTTCGGGTCGACTTTTTGGCCCCGGGCCACCACGTAGCCGGGACTAAAGGTAACCGCGGCGGTGCTGCCCAGGGCATTTTTGATGCCTTGCAGCGGCGTGATTTCGTACTTGGCCCGGAGCTGCGCGCTGCCGCCGCCGCCAGCGTTTTCACGGGTGGCGTTGGCCCCGATGACGGCCACGGTGCGCACGGTTTTTTTCAGGGGCAGGATGCCGTCGTTTTTCAGCAGCACGATGCCTTCTTCGGCCACTTTCAGGGCCGTGGCCTGGTGCGCTTTGGTGTTGTGGGAACCGGGCTGGCGCTTGGCATTACCCATCATATTGGTGGCGTACATCACGCGCAGGATGCGCCGCACCTTGTCGTCGAGCAGCGGCAGCAGCGCCGGGTCTTTTTTCACGGCCGCGAGCGCCGCATCGGCTAGGTAAAACCGGTCATAAATGGTTTTCGTCGGCGTGACCCGGACGGCCGGGCCGGGGCTCGCGCTGGCCGTGGCGGACTGGTCGAGGCTGTTGTTTTTCAGCACCAAGTCGGTGCCCATTTCTACGTCGGTGCCGTTGCGCAGGGCATCCAGGGTGTTGTGGGTCGAGCCCCAGTCGCTAATCACCAATCCCTTGAAGCCCCATTCACCCTTGAGGATGTCCAGCATCAGGTAGGCGTTTTCGGTGGTGTACTGGCCCCTAAACTTGTTGTAGGCGCCCATCAGGGTATGCACGCCGCCCTGCTGCACAGCCGCCTGAAAGCCCGGCAAATAGATTTCGCGCAGGGCCCGCTCGCTCACGTGCACGTCGATTTTGCTGCGCTGGATTTCCTGGTTGTTCAGCGCAAAATGCTTCACGCAGGCCGACACGCCCTGGTCCTGCACGCCGCGGATATAGCCCACCACCAGTTGAGAAACCAGGTAGGGGTCTTCGCTGAGGTACTCGAAGTTGCGGCCGTTGAGCGGGGCGCGGATGATGTTGATGCCGGGGCCGAGGATGATGTCTTTGCCCCGGAAGCTGGCCTCCGCGCCCAGCACGGCCCCGTAGGCGTAGCCCAGCTTGCGGTTCCAGGTCGAGGCCAGCGTGTTGTTGGTGGGCAGGTAGGTGCCGGCGTTGTGCGGGCTGTCCACCGGTTTCCAGTCGCGGCCCTGCTCGGGGCGCACGCCGTGGGGGCCGTCGGAAGTCATCAGCTCGGGGATACCCAGGCGCGGCACGCCGCCCGAGGCAAAGGCCGAGTTGGCGTGTATCATCTTGATTTTCTCTTCCAGCGTCAGCTTCTGGAGCAGGGCGTTCACTTCGGCCTCGTGGGCGAGCAAGGGCGCCGGCTGAGTTGCCACCGGGGGCACTGCCGCCACCGCCTGGTGGGTTTGCGGCGAGCTACAGCTGGTCAGAGCGCAAAAAAAAGCGGGGCCCAGCAGGGCGTTAAGGGGTGGGAATTGCTTGAACATGGCGTGCAAGTGGGAGGAAGAAGGCAGTGCAAAGGGCGGCCGCAACCTGGGGCGAAGAGCCACCCTTTTTTATTCACAGAGCAATAATAGTGTATTTATGGTAAATTGTTATTCGGTAATGAAAAATAATAATTCATATCTACATTTGGCTCCCCTCTCGAAAATTTGATTTGCCAGGGGCTCCCGACCGGCCCGACCGGCATCATCACCCGTTGCCAAGGCACCCTGCTCTGCCCACCCGGGCCAACGGCTGACTGGTTTTTCACCTCACTCCCTCAACCAGTTCAGCTATGGCTGCCCTATCTTCCGCCACCCGCCATCACCGTAGGCTCTTGCTTCTGGTGCTGCTGCTGGCCAGCTACCCCGGGCGGGCACAACAGCCGGCCTTGCTGACGCAGCCCGGCACCTTTGCGGTGGGCTGTAACTACTGGGCCTCGCACGCCGGCACGCACATGTGGCGCGACTGGCGGCCCGCCGTTATTGACCAGGATTTCCGGCAGCTGGCGGAAAATGGCATCAAAGTGATTCGCGTGTTCCCGCTGTGGCCCGACTTCCAGCCCATTCAAAAAGTGTACGGGGGCGGCGGCTCGGTGAAGTACGTGGGCTTTGCCGATGAGCAGCCCCTGCCCACGGCCGGGGTGGGTGCCAGCGGCGTGAGCGAGGAGCAGCTGCGTCACTTCGAGGAACTGGCCGCGCTGGCCCAAAAGCACCACATCAAGCTGATTGTGGGCTTGATAACGGGCTGGATGAGCGGGCAGCTGTACGTGCCGCCGGCGCTGGCCGGCCGCGACCTGCTCACCGACCCCGAAGCGCTGGTCTGGCAGCAGAAGTTTGTCCGCACCTTCGTGCACCGGCTCAAAAGCCAGCCCGCCATCCTGGCCTGGGACTTCGGCAACGAGTGCAACGTGATGGGCAAGGTCGAAAGCCACCAGCAGGCCTACCTGTGGTCGGCCCTGCTGGCCGGCGCCGTCAAAAGCGAGGACACCACCCGGCCCCTGCTCTCGGGCATGCACAGCCTGAGCGCCGAGGAAAATGCCCCCTGGCGCATTGAGGACCAGGCCGCCACCACCGACGTGCTCACCACCCACCCCTACTCGCTCTGGACCCCTTACGCCAGCCAGGACGGCATTAACACGATGCGCACCATCCTGCACGCGGCGGCCGAAACCCGCCTCTACGGCGACCTAGGCGGCAAGCCCGCCCTAGTCGAAGAAACCGGCGTGATGGGCCCGATGACCGGCGGCGAGAAGGAGAAAGCTGCCTTTGCCCGCACGGCGCTGTTCTCGAACTGGGCCCACGACTGCATGGGCACGCTCTGGTGGTGCGCCTACGACCAGCTCAGCTTTGCCTACCCGCCCTACAACTACTCCTCGGTGGAAAACGAGCTGGGCCTCATCGGCGAAGACCGGCGGCCCAAGCCCGTGCTGGGCGAGCTCAAGACCTTCAGCCGTTTCATCGACCAGCTGCCCTTCAAGGCCCTGCCGCCCCGTAAAACCGAGGCCGTGTGTATCCTCACCGCAGGGCAGGACACCTGGGGCGTGGGCTACACCAGCTTCGTGCTGGCCAAGCAGGCGGGGTTCGACTTCCGGTTTCAGAAGGCCGGGCAGCCCCTGGCCGACGCGCCCCTGTACCTGCTGCCTTCGCTTAAGGGCGTTGAGCCCTTTCACAAGGCGTATTGGTTTGCGCTGCTCGATAAAGTGAAGGCCGGCGCTACGTTGTACATCTCGCTGGACGATGCCTACCTGCCCACCTTCAACGGCCCCCTGGGCGTGGAAGTGGGCACCAACAGCCAGCGCCGTAGCCGGGTGCGCTTCGCCTCCAAACTCGGAACTGACAGCCTGGTGTTCGAGGCCGCGGCGGAGCGCAAACTGCTCATTGATTCGAAGCAAGCGACCGTGCTGGCCAAAGAAGGCGACGGCAACCCCGTATTCCTGAAAACAACCTACGGCAAAGGCCGCATCTACCTGCTCACCTTTCCGCTGGAGCAAAACCTGGCCGCCCTCCCCGGCGCTTTCGACGCGGGCCAACCCGCCTACGCCAGCATCTACCGGGAAATTGCCCGCCCGCAGCTGGCCGCGCGGGTGCTCACGCAGCCCCATCCGCTGGTCGGGACCACCGAGCACGAGGTGAGCCCGAACGAGAAAGTGGTCGTACTCATCAACTACAGCCCCAGCGACATTGCCACCACGGCCCACCTACTGGAGGGCTGGAAAATAGCCAGCAGCCTCCACGGCCCAAAGCCGGCTAGCACGTCCCTGACCCTGAAGGCCAACGATGCGCTGGTGCTGACCCTGCGCCGGAAGTAACTGCCGTTGTTTTACGTGCCGCCCGCAACGGCTCCGTTAGCTTGCCAGCTGCTGGTTTATCTGCCGGGCGGCCTGGCGCAGGGCCTGGATGATTTCCTTTTTGCGCGCGGCCGTGCACCGGCTTTCCGGCAAAAACAGGCTCAGACTGGCCACCACCTGGGTTTGCTGCCAGATGGGCACGGCCAAGCCCACAATGTGGCTGGGCGAGAGCGTGACCAGCAGCTCGTCGGCCCGGATTTGGGCCAGCACGGCGGCCAGGCCCTCGGGCGTGTCGGCCCCCGGCCAGTTTTCGGCGCTGGGCAGCCCAACCGAGGCCACGAAGGCGGCCAGCTCTTTTTCGCTCAGGTACGCCAGCAGCACCCGGCCCGAAGCCGTTTCGTACACGCTGCGCTCGGTGGGGCTGCGCACCTGCAGGTCCTGGTCGCCGTGCACAATGTGGACGATGAAGCGCTTCTGATTGCGAATGACGCCCAGCAGGCACGTTTCGTTGAGGCTGCGGGTGAGGTTCTCCATCACGTCGCGGGCCGCCGTTATCAGGTTCAGGCTGTAGGCCTGGTTGTTGGTGAGGTCGTACGCTTTGGGGCCCAGGCGGTAGCCCTTTTTGCGGCCCATGTGCTCCAAGTAGCTTTTCTCCACCAGCGTTTGCAGGATGTTGACGCAGGTAGCCTGGTTCATGTTCAGGCCGGCCGCAATTTCGGTGAGCGAGTACGTGCGCCCGCTGTCGCGGGCCACGAACTCGAGTATGTCCAGCGCTTTGATGACAACTAAAACCATAACCTCTGCTGCTTAAAAAATCTCAACGTCCCATCCAGCCGCCGTCGACGGTGATGATGGTGCCGTGCACGTAGCGGGACGCTTCCGACGCTAAGAAAACGGTAATCCCCTTGAAATCGTCGGGCTCGCCCCAGCGGCCAGCCGGAATGCGCGCCAGAATGCTGCTGCTGCGGTCGGCGTCCTGGCGCAGGGCGGCCGTGTTGTCGGTGGCAATGTAGCCGGGCGCAATGGCGTTCACGTTCACGCCTTTGGCGGCCCACTCGTTGGCCAGGGCCTTTACCAGGCTGCCGATGGCGCCCTTGCTGGCCGCGTAGCCCGGCACCGTGATGCCGCCCTGAAACGTGAGCAGCGAGGCCGTGAAAATAATCTTGCCGTGGCCGCGCGCCACCATGCCTTTGCCCAGCTCCCGCGCCAGCAGGAAGGGCGCAGTGAGGTTGGTGTCGAGCACTTCGTCCCAGTAGGCGTCGGAGTGTTCGGCCGCGGGCTGGCGCCGGATGGTGCCGGCGTTGTTCACCAGGATGTCGATGACGGGCGCATCCTGCTGGAGCTGGGTCAGGAAATCGTAGACGGCGGCGCGCTGGCTCAGGTCGCACTGGTAGGCGCGGAACGCGCGGCCGGTGGCTTTTACGTCGCGCTCCACTTCGCTGCCCGCGAGCTCCAGCGAGGCCGATACGCCGATGATGTCGGCCCCCGCTTCGGCCAGCGCCACGGCCATGGCCCGGCCGATGCCCCGCTTGCAGCCGGTGACTAGGGCGGTTTTACCAGTCAGGTCGAACGACGAAATGCTCATGATACTGTATCAATGTTGAATTGATTGCAATATTAGAGCAATATCGATGAAAACAAAAATGCCGCGGCTCACCTGGTCAATAGTTTTTAGCTACAGTGTGAAGCAAAAAATTTGTGGGAGCAACAGGCCCGACCGCGCACTTGCTACGGAGGGAGTTAAATTGTTGCGAAGTGGTCTTTTTATAACGCAAAAGCCTATTTTAGTGGCTTTTGATGTCGATTCAAATATTGCGAGCCTAAATTCCGCCTGACTTAAACTGGCATAATGATGAATAAAAAGTCTCAGTAATTTTTCCTTGTAAAAAAATCTTTGGGGAACAAAAATTAATTGTTACTATTGCAATGTCAAATGACAATTTCATAATGACAAACTAAAACTCCCACCCGATGAACAGTTCTCTTACCGGATTCTGGAAAGTTGGCTTACTTATCCTGAGCTTATTTTTCCCTTTTGCGCCCGCCTGGGCCCAAACCAAGCAGACGGTGGCGGGCACCGTGGTTGATGCCAGTAATCAGCCGCTGCCCGGCGTAACGGTGCTGGTGAAAAACACCACCAACGGGACGTCTACCGGCCCCGACGGCACCTTCACCCTGACGGTGGCCACCGACAACCCCATACTGGTGCTCTCCTACATCGGCTTCAAAAGCCAGGAGGTGCCGGTGAGTGGCCGCTCGCAACTCAACCTGAGTATGGTGGGCGACGAGCAGGCCCTGAAAGAGGTGGTCGTGGTGGGCTACGGCACCCAGGAAAAGAAAGACCTCACGGGCGCCATCACCACCGTATCGGGCCAGGACGTGGCCCGGGTGCCGGTGTCGGGCTTCGACCAGGCCCTGCAGGGGCAGGTGGCCGGCCTGCAGATTTCGAGCTCTTCGGGCTCGCCGGGCGGCAACACCAGCATCCTGATTCGGGGCGTGGGCTCCGTGACGGGCGGCAACGAGCCCCTGTTTGTCATCGACGGCTTCCCGGTATCGGGCGCCGGGGGCGGCAACCCACTCAACACCATCAACCCCAACGACATTGAAAGCATCGACGTGCTCAAAGACGCCTCGGCCACGGCCATCTACGGCTCGCGCGGCTCCAACGGTGTCATCATCGTCACCACCAAGCGCGGCAAGGCGGGCAAGTCCCAGATTGGCCTCGACGTGTACGCCGGCTATCAGGAAATCTCCAAGAAGCTGGAGATGATGAATGCGCAGGAGTTTGCGCTGTTCACCATCGACGCCCGCAACAACGGCTACCTCGACAACACGCCAAGCACGCCCACGTTCACGCCCCGCATCACGGACCCGAACAGCGTGCGGCCCACCAACTTCCGCATTCCCACGTCGTTGCTCGACCCGGCCTCGCTGGGTGAGGGCACGGACTGGCAGGACGCTATTTTCCGCAAGGCCCGGATTCAGAGCTACCAAGTGTCGGCCTCTGGCGGCGGCGACAACGTGCGCTTTGGCGTGTCGGCCGGCTATTTCGACCAGCAGGGCATCGTTCTCAACACGGGCCTGCAGCGCTACAGCGTACGGGCCAACGTGGACGCCGACGTGGCCAAGCGCCTGCGGGTGGGCGTGAGCCTGCTGCCGAGCTACACCCGCCAGCAAGACCTGCCTTATACGGGCCACTACGGCTCGTTCGGGGTCATTCAGGCGGCGCTGGCCCAGCCGCCAAACGTGCCCGTGTACAACCCCGACGGCTCGTACGGCACCAGCGTGCCGGCGCCCGATGCGCAGTCAGTATCGGTGCAGAGCGCAGTGAAGATTGCCAACGAATACAAAAACCCCTCGACGCAGTTTCGCCTGCTGGGCAACACCTACGCCGAGTACGCCCTGCTGCCGGAGCTCAAGTTCCGCACCACCCTCGGGGCCGACCTGAACTTCTTCCGCAGCCAAATCTGGATACCTTCGACGCTGAACACCGCCGCCGCTACTGGTCCGGCCCTGGCAGTGGCGCGGCGGGCAGAAAGCATCAGCTGGCTGAACGAGAACACGCTGAACTACCAGCGCACCTTCGGCCAGCATGCTGTCAACGTGGTGGGCGGCTTCACGGCGCAGCAGGAAATGAGCGACGCCATTGCCATAACGGCCAATAACTTCCCCGACGACCTGGTGCCCAACATCAACGGCGGCATCGTGGTCGGCGGAGCCAATCAGGGCGGGAACGACCCAGCCGGCAGATTTCAGGACTACACCATCCTCTCACTGCTGGCCCGGGCCAACTACGTGTTCATGGACCGGTACCTGCTCACGGCCACCATCCGGCGCGACGGCTCGTCGCGCTTCGGCGACAACAACAAGTGGGGCACGTTCCCGTCGGCCTCGCTGGGCTGGCGCGTGTCGGAGGAAGCGTTTCTCAAACAGCAGAACGTAATCAACGACCTGAAGCTGCGGGCCAGCTACGGCCTGACGGGCAACAACGCCATCGGCAACTACCGCGCCATCGGGCAGCTGGGCAACAGCAACTACATCGTGGGCGATGCCCTAACGCCGGGGCTGGTGCGCAGCTCGTTCTCGAACCCCAACCTGGGCTGGGAAACTATGAAGCAGCTGGACCTGGGCCTGGACCTAGCCGTGCTCAACAGCCGCGTCATCTTCACGGCCGACGTGTACGACAAGCGCAACTCCAACATGCTGTTCAATATTCAGGTACCCGGCGCCACGGGCCTCACCAACGCCGTGGTGAACCTTGGCGAGGTGCAGAACCGGGGCCTGGAAATGGCCCTGACCACCCGCAACTTCGTGGGCGACTTCAAGTGGACGACCAACGCCAACATCACCTTCAACCGCAACAAGGTGCTGGCCCTGAGCACCGACGCGGAGCGGATTTTCGCCTCGGCCAACGGGCAGACGGCCAACAGCAACGTGACCATGGTGGGCCAGCCGATTGGCGTGTTCTTTGGCCGGCGCCAGCTGGGCATTTTCCAGACCGACGCGGAAGCTACCGAATACGGCGCCCAGCCCCTGGCCCGCGCCGGCGACGTGAAGTGGAAAGACTCGGACGGCAACCGCGTCATCAACGACAACGACCGCGAAGTGATTGGCAACCCCCACCCCAAGTACTTCTTCGGCTTCAACAACACCTTTGCCTACAAGGCCTTCAGCCTCGACATTATGACCAACGGCATGGTGGGCTTCGACGTGTACAACGGCACGTTCATGCTCAACAACTCCGGGGTGCAGAACAACACGAAGTACGTGTACGACAACCGCTGGATTTCGGCCTCGCAGCCCGGCGACGGACGCTTCGGGCGCAGCATCCGCGGCGGCCGCAACAACAACGCGCAGTACAGCTCGCAGTACATCTTCGACGGCTCCTACCTGCGCATTCGCACCGTTACGCTGGCTTACACGCTGCCCGCTGAGTTCAGCCGCAGCATTGGCTTGCAGGGCGCCCGGGTGTTCGCCACCGGCGCCAACCTGCTCACCTTCACCAACTACCCGGGCTATGACCCGGAGGCGAGCACGGCTGGCGACAACCTGCTGGCCCCGCGCTCCGACTTCGGCAGCTACCCCATTGCGCGCTCCTACACCGCGGGCGTGAGCGTTTCTTTCTAAATCCCACCCGCAACTCGTCATGAAAAAGAACCTGATATGCCTCGCGCTGCTGTCGCTTGGGCTGAGCTCGTGCAAAGATTTTCTCACGGTGGTGCCGGAAACCGAACGCACCACGGCCAATTTCTACAAGACGGCCGCCGACTTCAACACCGCTGTGGTGGGCACCTACTCCACCTTCAAGCACCCGGGGCTCTACGGCAACGGCGCGGGCGCCCTTATCTGGCTGGGCGAAGTCTCGACCGATAACACCGACTACGGCTTTCCGCGTACCGTGGCCTCGGCCGGCGCCTTCGAAATTGAGGATCTGAACTTCTCGTTGGCGAACATTTACTTCCGCGACGCCTGGCTGGGGCACTACCAGGGCATTGGCCGGGCCAACGGCATTCTTGACCAACTGCCGGACGTGAGCTTCGATGCGACCCTCAAAAACCAGTACGAAGGCGAAGCCCGCTTCCTGCGGGCCATGTACTACTTCAACCTGGTGCGCCTGTTCGGGCCCGTGCAGCTGATTACCACCCAAGTCAACGACCCTTATGGAACGGCCAACGTCGGCCGCGCGCCGGTTGGCGAGGTGTATGCACTCATCGAAAACGACCTGAAAGCTGCGGAAGGCCAGCTGCCGGCCACCATCACGGCCGCCAACGCGGGCCGGGCCTCGCGGTGGGCGGCTAAAGCCCTGCTGGGCAAGGTGTACCTCACCCAGAAAAAGTACGACCTGGCCAGCGCCAAGCTCAAGGAGATTGTGGACGCCAACGTGCACAGCCTGATGCCGAACTACGCCGATGCCTTTTCGTTGGCGACGTCGTTTGCCAACAACCGCGAGGTGATGCTGGCCGTGCAGTACAAAGGCGGCCAGATTGGCCAGGGCGGTAGCTTCTACTCGCAGTGGACGCCGTTTTCGGCCCTCTCGCCGGACTTTGGCGTGACGGGCGGGGCCGGCGACGGCCTGAACCGCCCCACCCCCAACCTGATTGCCGCGTACGCCACCGGCGACGCCCGCCGGGCGGCGTCCATTGCCTTGTCGTACACCAGCACCACGGGCGTGGTCGTGAACGAGCCCTACCCCGTCAAGTTCCGCCAAACCGGCATCATCCGGGGCGAGTCGGACGTGGACTTCCCTGTGCTGCGCTACGCCGACGTGCTGCTCATGTACGCCGAAGCGCTCAACGAGCTGGGCCAGCCCGCCGCCGCCCCCCTCAACCTGGTGCGGACCCGCGCCCGCCTGGCCAACACCACGGCTGCCACGCAGCCGGCCCTACGCCTGGCCCTGGAGCAGGAGCGCCGCGTGGAGCTGGCCTTCGAAAGCCAGCGCTGGTTCGACCTGGTGCGCACCAACCGCTTTGAGGACGTGATGAGGGCCCATGGCAAGCCCGTGCAGCCGTTTCAAGTGCTGTACCCCCTTCCCCAGCGCGAAACCGATTTGAACAAGAATTTGGCGCAGAACCCGGGCTACTAAGCCGCTCGTGCTGCGCGACTATTCCCTACCGACCGTCTTTCCTTCGCTTCGCTACTCATGATACTCAACCACGTAAAAGGGCTTATTCTGGCGGGGCTGGCGGTGGCCGCCCCCGCGCTGGGTCAGCCGGTCGCCCCGGGGGTTTTCCCGGCCTTCACGGGGGCGGCCACGGTACCGGTGGTCAAAGTGAGCACCGGCCGGGTGATTCACCGCTTCTTCGACACCTCGCCGATGAGCCCTTCCGGGCGTTACCTGGCGTTGTTCCGCTTTCCGGAAGAAACCCGCGCGCCCAAGCCGGGCGAGGTGGGCGAAGTGGTGCTGGTGGACCGGCAAACGGGCAAGGAGCGGGTGGTGGCCCAGTCCCGGGGCTGGGAAATGCAAATGGGGGCCAACGTGCAGTGGGGCGCCACCGACCAGGACCTGTACTTCAACGACGTGGACCCGGCCACCTGGCAGGCCTTCGCCGTGCGCCTCAACCCCCTCACGGGCAAGTCGCGCCGGATGGGCGGCACGGTGTTCATGGTGTCTAACGACGGGAAGTACCTGGCCTCGTACAATCTGGTTTCCTCGCGCTATGCCCAGGTGGGCTACGGTGTGGTGCTGCCCGACGCGAATACGCCCCACAACTACGGCCCGGTGGCCACCGACGGCCTCGACGTGACCAGCACGGCCACGGGCGTGCGCAAACGCATCGTGAGCATCCGCGACATCTACGAAAAGTCGGTTCCCAGCCTGGCCATTCCCAACCCCAACGACTTCGAGTACTACTGCTTCCAGGTGAAATGGAACCCGCAGGGCACGCGGCTGCTCACCACCATTCAGTGGGCGCCCAAGGGCGGCGGGCCGCGCCAACGCGCGGTGATTACGATGCGGCCCGACGGCTCGGACCTGCGCACGGCCATCACGCCCGCGCAGTGGGGCAAGGGCGGGCACCACATCAACTGGACGCCCGACGGAGAGCGCCTCTCCATGAACCTGAACGTGGACGGCCAGCCAGGCCTGGAAATCATCACCGTCCGCTACGACGGCACCGATTTAAAAACCGTGTTTACGCCCGGCTCCGGCCACCCTTCCTTTAGTCCCGTCGGCCCGCCGCTGATGGTGACCGACGCCTACCCCGGCGAGCTGGGCTACACCGACGGCACGGTGCCCATCCGGCTGCTGAACGTGGCCTCGGGGCAGGAAGAAGCCATCGCTAAGATTTACGTCTCCAACGCGGACGGCGAGCTGCGCATCGACCCCCACCCGGCCTGGGACCGCACCGGCCGCTACGTCATCTTCAACGGCTTCGAAGGCAATACCCGCGGCGTGTATCTGGCCGATTTGGCCGGTAAGCTCATTACTCCACCCAAGAAAAAAGCTGTAACCAATCAGTAGTCCGCACGCCGCCGACTCTGCTAAAAAACCCTTTTAAAACCTTTTTTCTGCTGCTTATCGGCCGTCCGCTTGCCGGAGCACCTCTACCGCATCAGTACTTCGTTTGCTGCAACACCGAAGTGTTGTCCCCGGCGGCGGCGCACGTGAGTGGTGGGATACAAACCGCGCTGCCCCCGCGTGGTGGAGGTGCTCGACAAGCGCACGGCCGATAAGGCAGAACGTCTTCCTCCGCAGATTCGCCGCTTGCTGGCTTCTCAACTATTCAGCTCCATGAAAAACACCCTGCTCCACCTGTGCTGGCTGCTGGCCGCCCTGCCCACCCTGGGCGGCTCGACTGCGCTGGCGCAGAAGCTTGACGCCGGCCCCGACCGGGTCAGCACCGACCTGGCGGTGGCAATGCCCCGCCTGGGCACCGTGAAGCCGCGCAGCACAGCCGAAATCGGGGCCTCGAACTGGCTGATTGGCTGCGAAACCCTGGACCGCGACTTCGCCGACTACGACCAGTACAAGACCTACATTGCCCCGCTGGGCATCAAGCGCCTGCGCATGCAGGCCGGCTGGAACAAGACCGAGAAGGTCAAGGGCAAGTACGATTGGAAGTGGCTGGACAACATCATCAACGACGCTCACAAGCGCGGCCTGCAGCCCTGGCTGCAGCTTTCCTACGGCAACCAGAACTACCCCGGCGGGGGCGGCGCTAACCTTGGAGCCGGCATGCCCACCTCCCCGGAGGCGCTGGCTGCCTGGGACCGGTGGGTGGAGGCCCTGGTGAAGCGCTACAAGGGCAAGGTAACGGACTGGGAAATCTGGAACGAACCCAACTTCGCCGATAACCTCGACAACACCCCCGAGCGCACCGCTGCCCTGCACGTGCGCACCATCGACATTGTGAAGCGCGTGCAGCCCGAAGCCCGGATTTCGGGCCTGGCCCTGGGCCACATGGACCTGCCCTACGCCGAGGCGTTCTTCAAGGCCCTGGCCGACCAGGACCGCCTGAAGCTGCTCGACAACATTACCTACCACGACTACACCTACAACCCCGACTCGCACTACCCCAAGGTGCTGGCACTGCGGGCCAGCCTGCACAAGTACGCGCCGGGCATGCGCCTGCGCCAGGGCGAAAACGGCGCCCCCTCGGGCGGAGGCTACGGCCGCGGCGCCCTGGCCGAGCATGACTGGACCGAGCTCACGCAAGCCAAGTGGGACACCCGCCGCATGCTCGGCGACCTGGGCCACGACGTCGAAACGAGCATTTTTGGTATCATCGAAATGGCGTACACCAACGGCCCCATCAACCGCATGAACTACAAGGGCATCATCAAGTCGGACTCGAGCAAAAAGGCGCTGGGACCGAAAATGGCCTACTACGCCATCCAGAACGTCACGTCCATCTTCGATAACTCCCTGCAGCGCATTGAGCAGCTGGAAGGCAAGCACAACGCGGCCATCGTGCCCACCAACCCCGACGCGGTGGTGTACACCAAGGGCACCGACCGCAACCTGGCCGTGTACGGCTACCGCCACGTCACCACCAAAAAGCAGCTCTACACGATTTGGGCCAACGACCACGTCCCGGCCGAATCCAACAAGACCCGCAACCTGACCTTCACCTTCGCCAACGCCGACATCGACCAGCCGGTGTACGTGGACATCGTCAGCGGCCGGGTGTACGAGATACCGGCCACGCAGTGGAAAAAGGTAGGCAACATCTACACCTTCACCGACATTCCGGTCTACGACGCGCCCATCCTCATTGCGGACAAAAGCCTGATTAAGATTCAGCCCCTGAGCACTGCGCGCGCGGCCAACCCCACTCCCTGACGCTAGGCGGCATTTGCTCCGCCCCCTGACCCGCTCCTTCCCCACCCTTCCCTCATCCCACCCGCCCATGCAAACGCTGCAAACATTAGACTACTGGGCCATTGCCATCTACATGGCCCTGATGGCCGGCATCGGCCTGTTTCTGGGCAAGTTTGTGAAGAACATCGGCGACTACTTCAAGGGCGGCAATGCCATTCCGTGGGTGTCGGGGGCCATCAGCAACTTCATGACGAAGTTCAGCACATTCATGTTCGTGGCCTACGCGGGCATTGCCTACCAGCACGGTTTTGTGGCCCTTACGCTCATCTGGAGCACGGTGCTGCCGGCCCTGGTGGGCGTGGCCATCTTCGCCAAGCGCTGGCGGCGGGCCGGCGTGATGACCCCGATGGAGCTGCTGGAGCGGCGTTTCAGCCCGGCCGTGCGGCAGGTGTTTGCCTGGGGAGGCGTGGGCTTTAAGATTCTCGACAACATGGTCCGGCTTTACGCGCTGGGGCTGTTCGTGAAAACGGCCGCCGGCATCAGCCTGGAGCAGGCCATCCTGGGCTGCGGCATCATCGTGGCCATCTACACCATTGCGGGCGGGCTGTGGGCCGTGGTGGTGACCGACGTGGTGCAGTTCATCATCCTCATGGTAGCCACGCTCATTCTGGTGCCGCTCACCATAAAGGCTGGCGGCGGCATCGCCAACCTCATGCAGACCATCCCGCAGCACTTCGACCCCTTCAACGGGCCCAAGGGCATGCCGCTGTACCTGGGCGTCTACTATCTGATGATACTGGTAAAGTACAGCGGCAACTGGACCTTCATCCAGCGCTTCTACAGCGTGCGCGACGAGCGCGCCAGCCAGAAGCAAGGGCTGCTGACGGCCGTGTTTTTCTTTCTGTTTCCCATCATCTTCCTGTTTCCGTCCATTGCGGCCCGCGCCATTCTGCCCGGCCTCGAAAACCCCGAGATGGCCTACGTGAGCGTGTGCCTCAAGCTGCTGCCCGAGGGCATCATGGGCCTGATGGTGGCGGCCATGTTCGCGGCCACCATGTCGGTGCTCAGCGGCGAGTACAACGTGACGGCCGGCGTGCTCACCCGCGACATCTACGAGCGGGTGTTCAACGCCCACGCGAGCGGCCGGCAGATGCTCTGGGTGGGCCGCATCATGACGCTGGCTTTGGGCGCGATAGTTACCGTGGGGGCCCTGTTCGTAGGCGGCTTCGGCGGTGCGTTCGAAGCCAACAAGCTGTTTACCGGCCTGTTCGCCATTCCCATGACGCTGCCCCTCATCCTGGGCGTGGTGCTGAAGCGGCCCCGGCCCTGGGGCGCGCTGGCCACGGTGGTGGTGGGCATGATAATCGGGCTGGTGCTGAACGCCACGCCGTCGGTGTCGTGGGAGATGGCCACCTTTATTGAGATTGTGGCCTGCGTGGCCGTCTTCCTGGTTTCGGGCCTGGTGCCCTCGCCCGACGCCGCGTACCGCGAGCGGGTGGCCAAGTTCTTCCGCCGCCTGGCCACGCCCCTCACCGAGGCCGAGAAGCCCGTGGAAGACCCCGTGTTCATGCGCTCCATGTCGCGGCTCTACGCCGTGGCGCTGGCCGTCACGGGCGGGCTGTTCATGGCCATGAGCGGGCCCTCGCTGGGCCAAATCAGCGGCCGGTTCGCCTTCGGAGCGGGCCTCGTCTGCCTCTTCTTTTCGGGCTTGCTCTGGTACCTCACGCGGGCCGTGCCGCCTACTTCCCTGGTAACTACCGCCCGCTCCCTGACCCAAGACTACGCCAACCAACCCGTATGAACCCGCTCGAAAACAAAGTCATCTTCATCACCGGGGCGTCCTCGGGCATCGGCCGGGCCACGGCGCGCCAGCTGCTGGAGCAGGGCGCCCGGGTCTTCGACTTCAGCCGCACCCACCAACTGGCCGAGGAGCTGCCGCACCCGAACCTCACTTCCTTCCGCGGCGACGTGGGCCAGGAGGCCGACGTGCAAGCCGCCTTCCGCCTCTGCGTGGAAACCTATGGCGGCGTGGACGTGCTCATCAACAACGCCGGCCTGGGCCTGCCCACCCCGGATTTAGCCGAAACCGACCTCGACACCTACGAGCGCATGATGAACACCAACGTGCGCGGCGTCTTCCTCTGCAACCGCGAGGCCCTGCGTCTGATGAAGCCGCGCCAGCAGGGCCACATCGTGTCGGTGATTTCCATGGCCGGGCAGCGCACCAACCCCGGCGCGCCGCTCTACTGCGCCTCCAAGTTTGGGGCCCGCGGCCTGAGCAGCGGCCTGGCCGACCAAGTGCTCAAGCACGGCATCAAGGTGACCGACGTGAACCCCGGCCCCACCGACAGCAACTACTGGGGCGACCGGCCGGTGGCCCGCGAAAAATTCCTCCAAGCCGACGACGTGGCCCGCGTCATCGCCTTCGTGCTCAGCCAGCCCGAGTACGTGGTGATTCGGGAAATCAATTTTGACAACATGAAATTCTTAGCCGGATGATAACGAAAACCGCCCCCCCCGCCCCGGCCCCTGGCGTTCACCAGCCCGACCCGGCCCCCAAGCCCACGGCCCTGTTCCCCATTCCGGTGGCCGAGATGCGCGAGCGCTACCTCGCCCTCTACACCGGGGCCGTGAACGACGTGCTGCGCTTCCACTACAACATGCACGCCACCAGCCTGCCGGCGGACTTCGCGCCCCTGCGCGAAACCATGAAGATGGCAGGCCTGGCCTTCACCGTGAAGGGCGGGCCCGACATCACCACCGAAGGCGAGTTCGAGATGCGGGCCCAGATGCTGGAAGACCTGCACCCCGATTCGGTGGTGGTGTGGGACTGCACCGGCGACACCGTGACCTCGCAGTGGGGCGAGGTGATGACCATGGCCGCCCTCAAGCTCAAGTGCCGCGGGGCCATCGTCAACGGCATCCGCGACACGCTGGCCATCCTGGAACTGGGCTTCCCGGTGTTCCACAAGTACAAGGCCAACACCGGCATGTTGGGCCGCTTCCGCATGTACCACTACCAGAAGGCCGTGCTCATGGGCGAGGTGAAGGTGCAGCCCGGCGACTGGATTTTTGGCGACGTCGACGGGGTGATTGCCATCCCCCAAAACATTGCCTACGACGTGCTCATTGCCGCCGAAAACATCTTGCACAAAGAGGAAGATATCCGAAAAATGGTGGAAAGCGGCATGAAGCCCACCGACGTGGTCAGAAATGGCGGCTACTTCTAATGGAAGCCGTGCAAACCCGGTCCATCTTCCTCACCGCCAGCGAAAAGGAAGCCATTCTCACCAGCTCCGACGCGGTGCTGGCGCAGTTCCGCGCGGCCCTGGCCCAGCGCGTGACCGCGCGGCTGGCCGCGCCCGCCCTCGCCGACGACCCCGCCGGCACCGACCGCGGCCGGCTGGGCTGGTGGTACCCGGCCGCCGAGTACCTGTCGGATGCGGCGATGGAGCACGCGCTGGCGCCCACAGCGGCGTTGGCCGAGTGGCTGCGCGAAGAAACGCTGCGCACCGCCCGCCGCCCGGTTGCGGACTGGGTGGGCCCGTGGTTTCGCAGCCACTCCGAGCCCTTCACCGGCCACCTCGAAACGGCGCATTTGTGCTGGGGCGTGGCGGCGGTGTTGGACTTGGCGAGTGAGGTGCTCAGCGAGGACGAGCAGGAGGAAGTGCGGCAGGCCTTGCACGAAAAAGGCCTCATGCTCTGCCAGCGCTGGCTGCAGCAAAACACCCACCTGGCCAACTGGCGCGGCATCATGGCTTCCGGGGCCATCGTGGCCGCTGCCGCACTCGGCGATGAAGAGCTGCTCGACGAGCTGCTGCCCGACCTGGCCCGCCTGGCCCAGGCCTTCCAGCCCGATGGCTCCTATGGCGAGTCCTTGCAATACGGCAACTACCTGGCTAATGCGCTGATGCTGGCCTATGAAGCCCTCATCCGCAAGTACCCCGGCCATGCGCAGCAGTTGGACGTGGCCGCCTACGGCCGCGGCATGGGTTGGGTGGCCCAAAGCATGCTCTACCGCCAGCCCCTGGCCGGCTGGGGCCCCGAGCCCCGGGCCCGGGCCGTGAACTTCAACGACTCGGCTGCGCTGTTCCGGCCTTCGGGCGACTTGCTGCTGCACGTGGCCGCCCGCTACTCCGACACCGTGGCGGCGGGCCTCGCCCGGGGTTTGTTCCAGGAATATTATGAATCCTGCCCAACCCAAGGGCCGCACAACCTGGCCTCCTTTGGCTTTATCAATGACTGGGGCTTTCTCACCTTGCCACTGCTCGCCCGGACGTTGCCCGTCGTCCTAACCCCCGAGCAGGCTGGCCTGCCCCTGACGGCCGCTTATGCCAACGGCAACACCTTCGTGCGCGACGCTTGGGGCGGCAAATCCGTGCTGGCCATCCAGGGCGGCATGAACGAAGGATGCTACGCGCCGGGCCATTTGCAGGGCGACTTAAACAGCTTCATGCTGACCTACGGCCAGGAACGCCTGCTGGCCGACCCCGGCCACAGCTGCTACCGCAACCTGATTCACGGCCTGGAAAGCGCCACCCAGACCCACAACTCCTGCACCTTCCTCGTCGAAGCCGACCAGCTGGGCTTGCAGGAAGATTTGGCCAAAATCAAGCTACTCGAACAACGCAACGTGCTGGCGCGCCGCCTCATCCAGTCCGACGGCAGCGTGGGCCGACCCGTGGAGCGAGGCGGCCGGCTGCGGGCCGCCCGGCGCGTGGGCGACGTATCGCTGGTGGTGTCGGAAGCAGCCGCTTCCTACGGCCACCCGATTGAGGAATTCACCCGGCTCTGGCTGCAGTGCGGCCCGCACGTCACCTTCGTGCTCGACCGCATTCAGGCTGCCGAGCCCGTTTCCACGGTCTGGAACTGGCTGATTAATAATCAGGACGATGCCACGCAAATTGGCACGGCGCCCGGCCAGGTGCAGGCCACGCGGCACGGCGTTGGGCTCCGCCTGTGGCACGCCAGCGCCAAGCATTCACCCATGCCCGCTGGCCCCGTGTACAGCTACCTGCACGACGCCTACCACCCCGAGCCAGCGCAGCTCGGCGAAGGGCGCCCCGGCAGCGGGCTCTTGTTCCGCTTCACCGACCCGGCCCCGACGCGGGCCACGCACCGGCTCCACGTCCTCGTGGCCGACGAAGCCAAGAATCTGGCCGTCTGGCAGCTCGAAGCCGGCCCCGACCCCGACTCCTGGACCGTGCGCCACGGAGCGCAGGAGTTTACCCTGCACTTGCCCCAACTGACCCTCCTCCGCCTGCACCTGCGCACAGCCGGCGGCCACTGGCTGGTAGAAGAAACCGACGAATTCGACTACCGCCTTACCGCCCTCGACGGCTCCCGCCTCACGATATAAATCCCTTGTAAATGAACGGCTTAACTTTTACTGGGGTAGACCACCCCGGGCTGGCTGTTGCCAATATCGAAGGATTGACCGAGTGGTACTGCACCGTTTTGGGCTACACGCGCTGGTTTGAATACCGCAATGAGGCCACCGGCAAAGTGGTCTGGATGCTGCGGGGCCCGGACAACTCGCTGCTCGAAATCATGCCCCGCGACGACACCCCGCGCCCCAAGCGCACCACTTGGACGCCCGGCTGGTCGCACCTGGCCCTGCGCATCACGGACCTGGACCAAGCCATGCGCCATCTCGACGAGCACGGCGTGCAGTGGGGCGGCGAAGTAATGCCCGCCATTGGCGGTGGCCGCGTCCGCAATTTCTACGACCCCGAAGGCAACATGCTGCAGCTCCTGGAGCGTGGTCCGCTGGAATAACCTCACCCCCGGCGCCGCGCACAATCCCCAACAATAACAACCTCATTTCCCACCCATGAGCACCCTCCTTTTCACCGGCAATCAAACCTTCCGTGTTGAGCCCACAGCCGCCGTGCCGCCCGCTCCCGGCGAGGTGCAGCTGCAAGTTGCCTACTGCGGCGTGTGCGGCACCGACGTGCACCTCTACCATGGCGCCATGCCGCACCGGCTTTCTCTGCCGCAAGTAATCGGCCACGAAGTCTCGGCCGAAATCGCGGCTATTGGCGAGGGTGTGAGCGGGTGGCAGGTGGGCGACCGCGTGACGGTGCGCCCCCTGCAGCCCGGCACCGAAGACCCCTCCGATAACGGCCAGCACCACATCGGTAAAAACCTCAAGTTCATCGGCATCGACACGCCCGGCGGCATGCAAAGCCATTGGAACGTGCCGGCCCACACCCTGCACCGTCTGCCCGATAGCCTGCCCCTGACGCTGGGCGCCATGATTGAGCCGCTGGCCGTGGCCTGCCACGACGTGCGCCTGGGCCGGGTACAGGCCGGGGAATACGTCGTGGTCATCGGCGGCGGCCCCATCGGCATTCTCATTGCGCTGGTGGCGCGGCAGAAGGGCGCGCGGGTACTCGTTTCGGAAGTAAACGCTGCCCGGCTGGAGTTGGCACACTCCCTGGATTTGGATACCGTCAACCCGAGTACCTCGGACCTGGTAGCGGAAGTGGAGCGCTTCACCAGCGGCGCCATGGCCGATGTGGTGTTCGAAGTATCGGGCGTGGCGGCCGGCGTAGCCGCCATGACGCAGTTGCCCCGTGCCCGCGGCCGCATGGTGATGGTGGCCATCCACGCCGAGCCCAAGCCAGTCGATTTGTTCCGGGTGTTCTGGCGCGAGCTGCAGCTCATCGGCGTGCGCGTGTACGAGCCCGAGGACTTCGAGGAAGCCATTGCCCTGGCCGAAAGCGGCGCGCTGCCGCTGGAGGAACTCATCACGCAAGTCGCGCCGCTCGCCGAGGCACAGTCGGTATTCGACGCCATCGACCGCAACCCGGCGGGCATGAAATACCTGCTTCAGTGCTCATGAGCAGGCCTCGACGCTAGCCAGCATCTCAACCGTGCACCGACGCGGCGCTTGTACCCTTAGGCCTTTCCTTCCATGAAACCTACGCTTTTCCTTCTGCTCCTGCTCTCCCACACGGCCTTTGCCGGAACGTGGTACGTGGCTGGCACCGGCAACGACGCCAACAACGGCAAAACCCGGAAAACGGCTTTCCGCAGCCTGCAAAAGGCTGCCGATTTGGTGAACCCCGGCGACGTGGTGCTCATCAGCGACGGGGTCTATTCCAACGACAACACCGGCGACGGCGGGGCCGTGGTGTCGGTGGAGCGCTCGGGCCGGCCCGATGCGTGGATTACGTGGAAGGCGGCCCCCGGCCAGCGCCCCGTGGTGCACCCCATTGGCTGGACGGGCATTCAAATCCGCAGCTCGTATCACGTGTTCGAGGGGCTGACGGTGATGGGCAACAACGACGCCATTTCGCTGGACGAAGCCAAGGCCGACGCCAAGAATGCCAAGGCCAACCCCTACTTCAACACCAACGGCATTTGCTTCGATGGCCGCCAGAACCCGCCAAATGCCATGCCCCACCACGTCGTCATTCGCCGGTGCGTGGTAGGCAAGTGCGCGGGCGGCGGCATCACCGGCCTAAAAATCGACTACCTCACCATTGAGGATTGCCAAGTGTTCAACAACGCTTGGTTTATGCGCTACGCGGGCTCCGGCATCACCTTGCTGGAAAACTGGGCGCACGACGACTCGCCGGGCTACCACATCATCATTCGGCGCAACCTAGTGTGGAACAACAAAACCCAGGTACCCTGGGACCGCACCGGCAAGCTCAGCGACGGCAACGGCATCCTGCTCGACGTGACCGACCAACCCACGGCCACGCCCGGCGCCACCAACCCCAACGGCGACGCCATTGTGGCCCCGGCCGCCGCGCCCAAGCCCGAAGAAGCCAAGCGCCCTGAGTGGAAAGGCCGCGCCCTGATTGCTAACAACGTGAGTGCCTACAACGGCGGCTCGGGCATTCACACCTTCCGCACCAAGCACGTCGACATCGTCAACAACACCACCTACTGCAACGGGCAAGTGGTGGGCTACGAGGAGTTGTTTGCCAACCGCTCCGAAGACGTGGTTATCCTCAATAACATCATCGTGCCTAAGCCCGGCGGCAAGGTTACGGGCAACAACCGCAACACCAACATTCGCTGGGACTACAACCTCTACCCCGCGGCCCAGCAGGTAATGAGCGGCCCGCACGACCTCGTGGCCGACCCCGGGTTTCTCAACGCCCAAACCGACCTGAGCAAGGGCAATTTCCGCCTGGCCAAAGGCAGCCTCGCTCGCGACTCCGGCTGCGACGAGCTGCCCCAGCCCACCGACCTCGTGGGCAAGAAACGCCCGCAGCGCGGTGCCCGCGACCGGGGTGCTTACGAGCAGTAAGCACTTCCGTGGCCCGTGGGCGCCCACCAGCGCAGCTCGCCGCCAGCCCGCTCCTAAAGCGGCCCCAGGGTAGCAGTCGAGTTTACCGCCCCCACCTCCCTCCCACTTATTCAACCCTGCTTTATGCTTCAAAGACGACAATTCCTACGGGATGCCGCCCTGCTGGGGGCTAGCTTCACGCTGGCTCCTTTTGCGGATTATGCGCAGGGCCTGGGACCGGCTGCGCCGTTCATCTCGCAGCGCCCGGCGCTGAAGGACCGGCGGTTTACCAGCAAGGCCATTGAAGCGCAAATCAGCAAGGTCCAGAAAAAAATCAAAGACCCAGAGCTGGCCTGGATGTTTGCCAATTGCTTCCCCAACACCCTGGACACCACCGTGACGGTGGGCGAGGTGAACGGCAAGCCCGACACCTACGTGATAACCGGCGACATCGACGCCATGTGGCTGCGCGATTCGTCGGCGCAGGTGTGGCCCTACCTGCCGTTTATGAAGCAGGACCCGGCACTGGAACGCCTCATCACCGGCGTCATCAACCGGCACGCCCGCAACGTGCAGATTGACCCCTATGCCAACGCCTTTTACCAGGACGCCAGCCGCACGGCGGAGTGGCGCAAAGCCGAAACCGACATGAAGCCCGGCGTGCACGAGCGGAAGTGGGAAGTCGATTCGCTGTGCTACGTCATCCGGCTGGCGCACGGCTATTGGAAAGCGGGCGGCGACCCGGCGTGCTTCAATAAAGACTGGCTGGCATCCATGCAGCTCATCGTGAAGACGTTCAAGGAGCAACAGCGCAAGGAAAACCCCGGCCCGTACCACTTTCAGCGCGTCACCAAGTGGCCTTCGGACACCGCCGCCGCCGCCGGCAACGGCAACTTGGCCAAGCCCAACGGCCTCATCTGCTCGGTGTTTCGGCCCTCGGACGACGGGACGGTGTTTCCGTACCTGATTCCGTCCAATTTCTTCGCAGTGAAGTCGTTGCGGCAGCTGGCGGAGATGACAGCCGCCCTTTTTCAGCAGATGGATTTCGCGGCCGAGTGCACGGCCCTGGCCGACGAAGTGCACGCGGCCCTGAAGGAACACGCGGTTATCGAGCACAAGAAATTTGGCCGGATGCTGGCCTACGAAATCGACGGCTCGGGCTCGTTTTATTTGATTGACGATGCCAACGTGCCGAGCCTGCTTTCGCTGCCCTACCTGGGCGCCATCGGGCCCGAAGACGAGGAAATTTACCAGAACACCCGCCGCTTCCTGCTCTCCCACGGCGACAACCCCTACTACGCCAAGGGCACGGTAGCCGAAGGCATTTCCGGCCCCCACGCCGGCAAGGACAACATCTGGCCCATGAGCGTCATCATGCGGGCCCTGACCTCTAACCGGGACGAGGACATCCTGAATAGCCTGAAAACGCTGAAGGCCACGCACGCGGGCACCGGCTTCATGCACGAGTCCTTCAACAAGGACGACGCCAGCAAATTCACCCGCAAGTGGTTTGCCTGGGCCAACACCCTGTTCGGCGAGTTCATCGTCAAAATAGCCGATGAGAAACCCTATTTATTGAGCCGGCCGGTTTAGCGGTCCGGCTGCTGTATTCTTTCAAATTCTTCCATGGCATCTGTCTCCCCTACCCTTTCAAGCCCGCCCGTTACGGGCACCCACCCGCAGGCACGCTACGCGTCGGCGCTGAGCGCCGTGACCACGCTGTTTTTCCTGTGGGGGTTCATCACCTGCCTCAACGACATTCTGATTCCCTACCTCAAGGCCATTTTTCAGCTTTCCTTCGCGCAGGCCAACCTGATTAACCTGTGCTTTTTTGGGGCGTTTTTCCTGGTGAGCATTCCGGCGGGCAAGCTGGTGGCCCGCATCGGCTACAAGCGCGGGATGCTGGTGGGTTTCGGGGTGGCGGCGGTGGGCGCGTTCTTGTTTTATCCGGCGGCGGCGCAGCGGGTGTACGGGCTGTTTCTGGGGGCGCTGTTCGTGCTGGCTTCGGGCATCACGGTGCTGCAGGTGGCGGCCAACCCGTACGTGGCCATTCTGGGCCCGGCGCGTTCGGCGTCGGCGCGGCTCACGCTCACGCAGGCGTTCAACTCGCTGGGCACATTTTTGGCGCCGCTGCTGGGCAGTGCCCTCATTCTAAGCCACCTGCCCCAGCTGGACACGGCCGCCAGCGCGGCAACCATCGACGTAACGGCCGTGCAGGTGCCCTACCTCGTCATTGGCACCGTGCTGCTGCTCATCAGCCTGCTGCTGAGCCGGGTCAACCTCCCCCAAATCACGCACGCCGCGGCCGACGCCCCAGCCGCCGACGCGTCCCAGGCCTGGCACTACCGGCACCTGGTGCTGGGCGTGGTGGGCATCTTCGCCTACGTGGGCGCCGAGGTGGCCATCGGCTCGCACATTGTAAGCTACCTGGCCTTGCCCGACGTGCTGGGCCTGTCGCCGAAAGCGGCCGGCGACCGGGTGGCGCTGTACTGGTTTGCCGCCATGGTGGGCCGGTTTGCCGGGGCGTATCTGCTCAACAAGTTCTCGCCCGGCAAGCTGCTGGCCTTCAACGCCGTGGGCGCCATTGCGCTGGTGCTGGTTTCCATCAACAGCACGGGCGCGGTGGCCATGTGGGGCCTGCTGACCGTGGGGTTGATGAACTCGCTCATGTTCTCGACCATCTTTACGCTGGCCGTGGCCGGGCTCGGCCGCCACACCGAGGCCGCCTCCGGGCTGCTGTGCACGGCCATTGTGGGCGGGGCGCTGGTGCCGATGCTGTTTGGCTTCGTGGCCGACCAGGGCGGCCTGCGCCTGGCGCTGCTGCTGCCGGTGCTTTGCTACGCCTACATCGTCTGGTACGGGCTGCGCGGCAGCCGCCGGGCGGTCATGCCCGCCACGGCGGCGATTTAGAATATTAAGCCGGCGGTGCTTCGGTATGGCCCCGCCTTTCCGCCTTCTGCATGTCGTTCCCGGCAATGATTGCCCAGTCAGTTCGGCTTGCCGCTGGCGGTAGACCTTCCCAATATCCGTCGACGGTGGGGCTTTCCCAAACCGGCAAAGCGCTTGGACACGGTCATGATGGCTCTTACTTATCGCTACCTATGTCGATAAAGAATAAGCCACCGTTTCGGGTAGCCTATCCTTGCAGATAAGATATGATAAGTAAAGGTTATCATACCTTATCTTAGTTGCGGCGGGCGTGGTTAACAATGGCGGGGGTACCGCCAAGCCTGCTTTGCCACTGGTGAAAGACTGACGATGGGGTTCACGACCCCGAGGGGGGCTGAGGGAGAACGGGCGTGGTCGGGGCGGGCGGCGCTTCCTGGCGCAAGGAGTCGTTGTCCCAGCCTTCGTCTACTTCCCGTAGGTTTGCGTTGGCCGCGTCAAAATGCAGGAGCGCTTGCAGCTCCTGGATGCGCTGGCGGGCGGTGCTGAAATAGGTTTTGCGGTCTTTGCGCACGGCCGCCAGCTCGCGCAGGGCCCGCTCGTCGTGGCGCAGGAAGGTGCGGGCGGCGCGTTGGGCGTGGTAGGCGCGCACGCCCAGCAGCCGCAGGGCGTCCACGCCCAGGCGCAGGGAACTGTCCACGGTTTCGCGGTACACGTGGGCCAGGCCGGCGTCGATGAACTCGTAGGCGTCGGCGCGGTCGTGGGCCCGCACCAGGATGCGCAGGTGGGGAAAGTGACGCCGCACGAGCGTCACGAGCGCCAGCGTCCGCTCCGCCGAATCCAGGGCGAGGATGAGGACTTTGGCTTGGCTGGCCCCGGCTGCGTGCAGCAAGTCGTACCGGGAGGCGTCGCCGTAGTACACGGGCATGCCCAGCTGCCGCAGCGTTTCCACGCGGTCGGCGTCAAAATCCAGTACGGTGGTGCCGATGTCGTTGGCGCGTAAAAAACGCCCCACGACGTTGCCGTACCGGCCAAAGCCGGCGATGATGACGGGGTTCTTTTCCGCAATCGGATCGGCCGCTCGCTCAGGGGCAGCCGACGGCCCGAAGCGGGGCTGAAGCACCCGCTCGTTCAGCAGGAACACCAGCGGCGTCAGTGCCATGCTGAGGGCCACCACGGCCGTGGCAATGCTGGTGAGACTAGCGGGCAAAATGCCGTTTTGGGAGCTAAAGGACAGCAGCACGAACGCAAATTCCCCCACCTGGCTCAGGCCTAGCGCCAGCGTTACGTTCTGGGCCCGGTTGCCGGTGAACCGTTGCCCCAGAAGTAATAGCACCGCCGTTTTGACCAGCATAATGGCCCCCACCGCCCCGGCTATCAGCCCGGAGTTTTCCCGAATCAACTTGAAGTCGATGGCCGCGCCCACCGACATGAAAAATAACCCCAGCAACAAGCCTTTGAAGGGGTCGATGTCGCTCTCGATTTCGTGCTTGTACTCGCTGGTAGCCAGCACCACGCCCGCGACAAAGGCGCCCAGCGCCGGGCTCAGCCCCACCAACTCCATGAGCAGCGCCACGCCGCCCACCAGCAACAACGCCGTGGCAATAAATACTTCGCGCAAGCCGCTGCGGGCCACCAAGCGGAACACGGGCCGCATCCCGTACTTGCCCAGCCCCACCACGCCCGCGACCGCCGCCACCAACGCCAGGGCGCGCACCCCGCCCGGGGCGGCGGCCAACCAGTTGTGGTCGGCAGCAGCCCCACTGGCCGCGGCGGGCTGCGTCGCCAGCAAGGGCAACAGGGCCAGAATCGGGATGACGGCAATGTCCTGGAACAGCAGCACGGCGAACGTGCCTTGCCCGGCCGGGGTGCCCAACTGGTGCTGCTCTTTGTAGGTCTGCAGCACAATCGCCGTCGACGACAGGGCCAGAATCAGGCCCAGGGCCACCGCCGATTGCCACGCGATGCCGGCCACCAGGGCCAGCCCGGCCAGGGCCAGCGCCGTCACGACCACTTGCAGGCCACCGAGCCCGAGAATCGGCGTGCGGAGCTTCCAGAGCACGGCCGGCTCCAGTTCCAGGCCCACCAGAAACAGCATTATCACGACGCCAAACTCCGCCACGTGCATGACGTCCTGGCCCTCCGCGCCGACCAGCCCCAGCCCGGCCGGCCCAATGGCCATCCCGGCCAGCAGGTACCCCAGCACCGAGCCCAACCCAAAGCGCTTGGCCAGCGGCACAAACAGCACCGCCGCCGCCAGGTACACCAACGCTTGCAGCAAAACAGCTTGACTCATAAAGCATGGAATTAGTGGGCCAAATCGGTAAGAAAGGGTGCCTGGGCGGCGGCGTATTCCGCGGCCTGGCCGGTGGCCAGCAGCGTGAGCAACGCGCGGTAGCGGGCGCCCGCGGCCTCAATTTCCGCCTCCGTGATGCGCAGCGAGCCGTGCACCACGAAGGGCGGCAGGTACTCCATCCGGCAGAGCCGGGCCGTTTGCTCGAAGGGAACGAGCAGCTGCTGAATGGTGTAGCGGTTAGCGCCCGTTTCCTGGTAGGCTTCCCGCTGGCCGCCGGTAGTGATAACGCTCAACATACGCTTGCCCGCCAAAGCATTGCCGGTGCGCCCGTAGGCCCAACCGTGTTCCAGCACCAAATCTTCCCACTGCTTTATCAAGGCCGGCGCGCTGTACCAGTAAAACGGGTGGTGCAACACCACGTAGTCGTGGGCCAAGAGCAGCTCCTGCTCCCGGTTCACATCGATGTCAAAGTCGGGGTACTGCTCGTACAAATCATTGACCGTCACAAAGTCCAACGACTCCACCGCCGCAATCAGCCGCCGGTTCACCCGGGACTTCTCCAGCGCCGGATGCGCAAATTGAACCAGAATACGAGCCATATGACGCAAATAAGGAAAATCGTAAATCTCGGACAAGTTATATGGTTCACGGCGAGCGACAGCAGTGCGGGGCCTGCACACCGTCGACAGCTAAATAAAGTCACCAGGCGAGTCGGTTAGTACGGCAGGATTAGTTCATGCAATTGCAGGGCGAGAAATAGTGTTGGTGCAAAACCAATTCAGGCACTTATGGCTCCCGTAATGCTCTGTTGCGTTAAACCGGCGCGACCTTATAAGTATTTGATAGTTCAAAAAACACTCGCGACTGAGTTGCCCGCCGGACACTTGTTGCCTGCCACTGCCTAAGAGCAGTTTGATAAACCGGGCACACCCCTTGGTCTGGCTACTACTCACTGGTCGAAATGTATTTCGCGAAGTGGTGAAGTTTAGTTACGGGCTGTAGGGCATATTGGCTTGCTCTTCACCCAGAGTTGCCCTGTGGCACCTACTATGGTCAGCGGGTGGAAATGTGTTAATCGAGAGAACCACGTAAAGCTTTATTAAACAATTGCTTGGTGCAGGTAGCTTTTGCTGACGCCAAGCTTTTTCATGCGCGCTTCCAGTGTCGTGGCTTTAATGGCGAGCAACTCCGCGGCCCCCCCGCTGCCGCGAATGCGCCCGCCGGTGTAGCGCAGGGTGGCCAGGATATGCTGTCGCTCCATTTCATCGAGGCTAAGCTGGCGAAATACTGCTGGGCGGTCGGCTTCAGATACTGGCGCCGGGGCGGCGGCCAGTGGCCGGGCCAGCTCCAACAGGGGCTTCGTGGAGACAATAACGGCCTGCTCCAGCGTGTGCTGCAGCTCGCGAATGTTGCCGGGCCAGTCGTAGGCCATGAGCTCGTGCATGGCTTTGGGCGCGATGCCCTTGTGGGGCTTGCCCATCTTCTTGGCAAACTGAAACAGGAAGTGGGTGGCCAGGGCCGGAATGTCTTCGCGCCGCTCCCGCAGCGGGGGCAGCAGCAGGGGAAACACTAGCAAGCGATAGTACAAATCCTGCCGGAAGCGGCCGGCCTGCACTTCCTGCTGCAGGTCGCGGTTGGTGGCGGCAATAATGCGCACGTCGGTGCGAATCGGGCCTTTGCCCCCCACGCGCTCCACTTCCCTCTCCTGCAGCACGCGCAGCAGCTTGGCTTGCAGCTCCAGGGGCAGCTCGCCGATTTCATCCAGGAAGATGCTGCCGCCGTCGGCCAGCTCGAATTTGCCGATGCGCCGCTCGTGGGCGCCGGTAAAGGCGCCCTTTTCGTGGCCGAACAGCTCCGACTCAATTAGTTGCGCGGGCAGGGCCGCGCAGTTTACTTTCACCAGCAAGCGGTTCTTGCGGGGCGAGAGGTTGTGCAGGGCGCGGGCAATGAGTTCTTTGCCAGTGCCGGTTTCGCCGCCAATGCACACAGTCGTATCGGTGGCCGCCACCTGGCTGACTTGCTGGAACACAGCCAGGATGGCGGGGCTGGTGCCAATGATTTCCTCGAAGTTGTGGGTAGTCTTGATTTCGTCCTGCAGGTAGCTGTTCTCCTCGGCCAGCTGCTGCTGCAGGGTGGCAATTTCGGCAAAGGCGAACCGGTTGCCCAAGGCAAGGGCCATCTGGGCGGCCAGGGCCTCGATTTTGGCCACGTCGGCGGCGGCAAAGCCGTAGGCGAAGCGGTGGGCCAGCAGCAAGCCGGCGGCCACCAGCCCGTTCACCCGCAGGGGCACGAGCAGAAAAGCCCGCATGGCCTGGGCCTGGTGCAGATAGTGCAGCAAGCCGCTGGCACCCAAGACGGGGGGCACTTCGTCGCCTACGTACAGCCGGGTTTGGGTTGCCAGGGCCCGCAGCTCCTCGAAGCCGGCGGCCAGGGTTTCGGCGGGCAGGTGGCGCAACACCTCGGCCCGGGGCAGGGGCTGAAACCGCCCGCCCTCCTTGACCACGGCCACGTCGGCTTCGACCCCCGCGGCGTGGGGCGGCAGCAGGCACAAATGCACCAGGTCGCAGGGCACCAGCGAATCGATGGGCGCCGCCAAGCTACGCACCAGCTCGTTGAAGGGTTGGTCGCTGGTTAGGGCATTGGTGGTGGCCACCTGGGAGGCTTTTTCGCGGCGCTGCTGGTCCAGGCGCTCAAAGGCCAGCAGGTTGTCGAGGGCCAGCGTAATCTGAGGAAGGAGGTGCTGCAGGGTCGCGTAGTCAACTTCCTGGAAATCCTCGGGGCCGGGGCCGGATACAACAATGGAGGCCTCGGCTCCGGCCAGCTCGCTTAGCGAGAGGCGCAGGTGGGAGTGCACGCCAAACTGCTCGCGCACGAAGGCATAGAGCGGATACTGCCGGCACAAGTCCTCGAACGCGGCCCCGGCAAACACGCCGGGCGACTCAAACAAGGCCCGGCGCTGCGGCGGGCTAAGCGCGGGCGGAAACAGTTGCTGCACCTCGCGCTGGATGGACACGAACTGGCCGTCGGGCTGGCGGCGCAGCGTGGCCTGGAAGCGGGTCTCGTCGGCGGGCGACCAGATGCAGAGCACGAACAAGGAAAAGGGCACCAGCTGATTCATTTGCTCGGCCAAGGTCCGGCATAGGCTTTCGCGGTTCTTGCTGCTGACCAAGGCATTGTTGACCGCTAGCTGCATGGTCTTCTCCTGCTCGCGGGCCCGCAGCTCCTCGTTAGCCAGAATGTTGGCCACCGCCACGGCCACTTGGTCGGCTACCGCCTGGAAAATGAAGTGGTTGATGGTGCTAAGGTGGCCTTTGCGCTTGCTGTTGATGTTAAATAAGCCCAACAACTGGCCCCCGGCCCGTAGCGTCGTGGCCAGAACCTCCTGCTGCTCGTCGGCCAGTTCGGTCGACAAATAGGTAGCCTCTGACCACTGTTCGGCCAGAGCGGGCGTGAGGGAGTATACCAAGGGATGCCCGGCCGCCGTCACCTCGCGGGCGGCGTGCTCCAGCAAGGAGCCGCCCCAAGCAAACCGATGGTCGGCGGTTTGCTTAGCGGCGATGTCGGGCGAGAGCACGTCGGCGTACTGGGCCACCCAATCGTTGTAGTGCCGTCCGTCGGACCCCAAGACCGCTAGGCCCGCGTCGTCGAAGTCAAACAGCGGCCGCACCTGCTCAAAGAGGAGCCGCAACAGTTGGGCTTTGTTGTTGATGGTGGCAATGACGTTGCTGATGGCCAGCAACACGGTCTTCTCTTGCTCGCGCGTCACAATCTCCTCGTTGGCCAGGATATTGGCCACGGCCACGGCTACCTGATTGGCAAGGTTGCGAAACAAGGGATGGAACGTGGTTCCCAGGTTTTTATCCTGGGTGTTGTGCAGAATAAACAACCCTATCACCTGCCCGGCGTGCTGGAGCGAGAACACCACCGACTGCTCGATGCCGAGCTGGACTTGCAGCCGCAATCCCGGTCCCTGCGGAAACTGCTCGATTAACTCTGCCGGCCGGTAGGTAAGCGGCACTTCCGAGGCCAAAGCCTTTTCGATGAAGTCGTTGAAGGGCCGGGGACGCTGGGCTTCCTGGTAGAGCGGGTTGTGTTCCAGCGGTTCATCAGCAATGATTAAGAAGTGCCGGTACGCCCGGGCCAAGTGGTCAATGACTAGCACGGAAGCATAATCGTAGCCAAGCACCGGGCGTAGCTGCTCGTTGAAGATGCGAAACAGCTCCTCTTTACCGCGCACCGTGGCAATGGCTTCGCTGACGGCCAGTAGTAAGGCTTTTTCCTGCTCACGGGCCCGTAATTCTTCGTTGGCCAGGATGTTGGCCACAGCCACGGCCACCTGGTCGGCGATGGTTTGCACCAGGTGGAATTGCGCGGGCGTGAAATGATTTTCCGTCACCGAGTTGAAAAACAGGATTCCTAACTCGCCCTGGTCGGTCCGCAGCAGCGCCCCTACCGATTCCTTGTAGCCCACCTCCCGCAGCACAACGAACTGCGGATAGTCCGGAAACTGTGCAATAAGCTCCTCGGTGTAGGCAAACACGCGCGGGCCCGGTGCCGCCCGCAGTTGGCCCACGGCGTACTCCATGGCCGAACCAGGATACGGAATACGGCCTGCGTCGGCGGCTCGCAGCTTCACGTTGGCTTCCGAAGGGCTGACATCCGGTAGGGTGACGGCCCAATCCTCGATAAACTGCTGCGATTTGTCCAGTACGAAAAGCCCGGTGTCGTGAAACCGCAGCAGGGGGCGCACTTTCTCGAACACCGTTTGCAACAACTGATTCTTATCGCGAATCGTGGCTAGCGCCTCGCTGATGGACAGCAATACGGTTTTTTCCCGTTCCCGCTCCTGCAATTCCGCGTTGGCCAGAATGTTGGCCACGGCCACCGAGAGCTGCTCGGTGATGCTTTGAAACAAGCGGTACTGCACGGGCTGGAATTGCCCAGGCTGCCGGGCATTGACCACGAAGCAGCCGAAGGCTTGGCCCCCGGTTTGCAACAAGCCCGCCAGCCCTTCACAGTAACCGAGTTGCCGCAGGGTTTCCAGCAACGCCGCGTCGGAAAAATGCGTGTTGTCGGCCCGGTAATCAAACAACACCGGGCCCGGGGCCGCCGTCATTTGCTGCACGAGCCACTCCACCGCCGAGCCGGGGTAGGGCAAGCCGCCGGCATCGTAAATACCGGCCTGGTGCAGGTGGTGGTTTACCTCAGAGTCGTCGACGGTGGGATGGATGGTTGCCAAATCCAGGTAGCGCTGCCCTGGCTTGTCCACGACCAAAATGCCGCAATCGTAGAAGGGGAGCAGGGGTTTGATGCGGGTGAGAATGATGCCCAGCAAATCTTCTTGGTTACGCACCGTGGCAATGGCTTCGCTGATGGAGAGCAGGGCGCTTTTTTCGGCTTCGCGGGCCACGATTTCCTCGTGGGCCAGGATGTTGGAGACAACGACGGCCAACTGCTCGGTAATGGCTTGAAACAAAGGCAGGTCCTGGGCCGAATACCGGTCTGCCACCTTGGCGTTGAAGCACACCATGCCAAAGGTCCGCCCGCCCGTGACCAGGGGCCCGGCAATAAGTTGGCGGTAGCCCGTTTCCAGCATAAGCGGAAGTTGGGGGTGAGAATGAGTTTGAGCCAGTGCCTCCAAATCGTAGAGTCTCGGCCCGGGCTGTTGCATGATGTACTCGACGACCGAGCCCGGATGCGCAAATGGTCCCCGGCCAACCTCGGCCTCCAGCAGCCGCTCGTCGTCGGAGTCGAGGATGTAGTCGTCGGTGATTTCGGAGTGGGTCTGGGCCGGCTCATCCACGACAAACAGGCCGGCGCTGTCGTAGGGAAAAATGGGCCGGATGTCGTCGTAGATGACGCGGAAGAGCTGGCGCCGGTCCCGAATGGTGACCAGGGCGCTGCTGATGCGCAGCAGCGTGGCCTTCTCCCGCTCGCGGGCCAGAATCTCCTCGCGGGCCAGAACGTTGGCCACCGTCGTAGCCACGAGGCTGGCAAGTTGCTTGAACAGGGGGAACTGCCGGGGATGGAAGGCACCCGTTTCGCGGGCCCAGAAGCAGAGCATGCCAATGACGCGGCCGTTGTGCAGCAGCGGCCCGCCCAGGATTTCTAGCAGGCCGGTTTTTTGCAGGTAAGGGTAGTGCGGGTGGCCCGGCATGTTCGCTTGCAGCCAGGCCAGGGACTGAATGCGCGGCTCGTGCAGGAAGTAGTCGACGGCGGCGTGGGGGGGCAAAAAGCCGTGCACGCCGGCCTGGTGAAGCACGTTGGTCAGTGGCAGGCCTTGCAGCAGCTCTTCCACGGTGAAGTCGCGGTTGGTGCCATCGGGCCGCACCTCGAACAGGCCGGCGTCGGCGAAGGGCAGCACGGCCTGCACCTGGTCGAAGGTGACTTGCAGCAGCTCGCGTCGGGTGCGCGCCTCGGCCAGGGCTTCGGAGATGCGCAGCAGCTGGGTTTTCTCTCGCTCGCGGGCCGCAATTTCCTCATTGGCCAGGATGTTGGCTACGGCTACGGCTACCTGGTCGGCCACGGCCTGAAACAGCGGCAGCTGCGCCGGCTGGAAAAAATTGGTTTGTTGGGAATTGACGTAAAACATGCCAACGGGTCGCCCCCCTACTTGCAACAGGCCGGCCATGGCCCCGCGGTAGCCCTCCGCCAGCGCAATGCGGAAGAAGGGATAGTCCGGATGCCGCCGCTGCTCCTGCTCGAAATCGAGGATAAACGGGCCAGCCGCCGCCTGCTGCATGTGGGCAGCAATGACCGAGCCTGGGTGGGGGTGCCGCCCCAGGCCCGCCGTGCGCAAGGCCACGTTGCCTGCGGACGGGTCAATTTCGGGCAGCAGCACGGTCCAGTCGCTGTGGTGCCCCCCGTCGGCGTCGAGCACGAACAAGCCGCAGTCATGAAAACCAAACACCGGCTTGATGTGCTCGAACACGAGCCGCAACAGGTCTTGCTTGTCGCGCACCGTGGCGATGGCCTGGCTAACGGCCAGCAGCATGGATGTCTCCCGCTGCTGGGCCGGCCGCCGGTTGCCGTTGTGCAGGTTGGAGGTTTTGGCTTGCATAGCGCAATGACGATAGGTTGAAGCACCGAAAATACAAAACAGCCGAACAGGCCGAAAGTATACCCGCACGTTCTCCAATATATTGGAGTTCGGCCTGGAGAATTCCAATTAGCTGGAGCACGTTAAGCGCCCAACCAGTAGCCCTAAATGCCAATAAAGGCCCCCAGCAGTAGGCAGAAGGCGCTTTTGGTGCTTGCCGACCGGCTGCTGCTGGCGAAGTGGCACTACACTTGGCCTTAGGGGACAGACACCGGACCAGTATTGTGCCAGTGGAATTTCCTGACCGCCCCTATGTCCTACTTCTTCCCGCCCCCCGGCCAATTCAACGAAGGAGCCGATTTGCTAACCCAGCCGACGACTCTACGCCGCCACTTGTATCGGTTCGGCCCCGTCGCTCCAGGGCAGGTAGTAGCGGAAGACGACCACAGCCTGCTAACCGATGCCCGGCTGGCGCTGTACCTGCTGCTCGAAGTCGACTTACTGGAGTTGCTCTACGCCGCCGCCTGGTGCTTGCTGACTGCCTGGCCCACCCAGCAGCCGGTAAGGCAGCCCCAGCCACTAGTCCCGGCTTCGCTCCGGATGCCGCAACGACGGCAGCGAGCTAGACGGCAGCGGCTGATTTCGCCCTCGTGCCTGCTCCCACCCTTAGTGCTGGCCTTGCTGCCCGCCTAGCGCCGGCTTTCCTGTACCACTTCTTACTACTCACCCTTTTTACGTTCAACCCCATGAAAAACCGCTTGCTCTTTTCCGCTCTGCTTTTGACCAGCAGCCTGACCACCCTGCCCGCCGCCTGGGCCGGGGACCCGCACCCGAAAAAAATGCCCCCCAAGGCCGCCGCGGCTACGCCCCCGAATTACCTGGAAAAGCTCACCCCGCAAAACTCGGTGCTGGTGATGGTAGACTTTCTAACCGGCTTCGACCCCGGCCTGAAGACCATAGACAAAAGCCTGTACAACAACAACGTGACGGCCCTGGCCAAGCTCGGCAAGCTCTTCAAGCTGCCCACGCTCGTTATCGGCGACGAGGGCGGCTTCCGGGGCAAGTTCTACCCGGCCCTGGCCCAGTACCTGCCCGATGCCCCGCGCATTGAGCGGCACACGGTCAGCGCCTGGCAGGAGCCCAAGTTCGTGGAAGCCGTGAAAAAGACGGGCCGCAAAAAGCTGATTCTGGCCGGTATCTCCATCGACAACTGCACCACCCACCTGGCCCTGGACGCCCTCAAAGCCGGCTACGAGGTGTACGTGGTGACCGATTGCTCGGGCTCGAACGAGAAACTGGTGGAAGAAGCCGCCATGATGCGCCTGACCCAGGCCGGGGCCGTGATGACCTCCTGGGTGTCGCTCGGCTCGGAGCTGCTCGGCGACTGGAAAAAGCCGGAAGGGGCCACTTTGGGGCAGATTTACCAGGAGCACAGTGCCTGGGGCGGCTTCTATTCGGGCTACACTGCCGAGGTGGGCAAGAAGTAACCACGTGACTTTATCCGGCTATGCTGACTTACTCTGAATTCGACCACGCCCGGGCCTACGTGAACGGGGGCGTGAAGCTGCACTACCGCACGGCTGGCGAAGGCCCGACGGTGCTGCTGGTGCACGGCTGGCTAGGCACCTCCTACACCTGGCGGCACGTGGCCCCGGCGCTGGTGGCCGCCGGCTACCGCGTCGTCGCGCCCGACATGCGCGGCTACGGCGACTCCGACAAGCCCGCCACCGGCTACGACGGCCTGAGTCTGGTGGCAGACCTGCGGCAGCTGCTGGCCCAAACCGCCGCCACCGGGCCCGTACACGTGGTGGGCTGGGACATGGGTGCGCTGCCCGCCTTCCTGCTGGCCGCCCACCACCCAACCGAAGTGGCCTCCCTCACTTACCTCGACGAGCCCTTGCCGGCCGTGAACCTGGCCGAAATGACCACCTTCCGCCAGGAGACCTACGGCGGCTACTGGCACTTCGGCTTCAACCACGCGGCCGATTTGCCCGAGGTGCTCATTACGGGCCGGGAGCGGGAGTTCTGGCACTACCTGCACGGGCTAATGCTCTTCAACCCGGCCGCCATCACCGACGCCGACCGCGCCGAGTACCTGCGCACCTACGCCGCTCCCGGCGGCGTGCGCGGCAGCGTGGGCTGGTACCGCGACGCGCTGACCACCACCGACCAGTTTGCCGAAGTCATCGCCCGGGGCAAGCTCACCCTGCCCGTGCTCGGTCTCGGCGGGCAGTATGGCACCTCCTATACCCATGCCCAACTGGCGGCCGTGGCCGAGCACGTGGAGGGCGGCATCATTCCCAACTGCGGGCACATGGTGGCCGAGGAAGCCCCGGAGCATCTGACCCAGGCATTGCTAACCTTCTTTTCCCGCGGTGCCGAATCTGCCGCGGCTGCTTCGACATCCTCTGCTGCCGTTCCGGCGCTTCACGTTTAATCAATTTCCTCATGCCTGCTGAAACTTTAACCAACCAAGTCATTCTCGTGGCCGGCGGCACCGGCGGCGTGGGCGAGGAAATCGTCCGCTTCTTACTCGGGGCCGGCGCCACCGTCGCGGTTCCGTCCCGCTCCGACGCCAACCTGCAGCGCCTGCGCGACTACTGCGCCGACGCCGGCCCCGGGCAGCTGCACACGCTGCAGCAGGAAATGAACACGCCCGACGGGGCCGACAACGTCCGCGCCTGGCTGCGGGAGCGCACCGGCGGCCGGCTCGACGCCGTGGTGGCGGCCCTGAACGGGCGCTTCTACGGCAAGCCGTTCCACACCCTGGCGTGGGCCGAGTGGCAGGACTTTCTGGCCAATTACCTCACGGCCCACTTCCTCACCGCCCGCACCTTCTTGCCCCTGCTGGAAAAGCAAGGCGGCGGCCGCTACCTGATGATAAACGGCGGGGCCGCCGACGCGGTGTACCCCGGCGCGGTGGAGCTCTCCGTGGCCGCCTCGGCCCAGCTGGCCATGACCAAAGGCATGGCCTTGGAAACGGCCGGCTCGGGCGTGCAGGTCAGCAGTCTGGTGATATACAGCCGCGTGGCCACCCGCCACGAAGCGGCTACTTACCCCGGCCAGGTCACGTCGCAGCAGGTCGCCGAGCATGTCGCTGCCCTGCTCACCAGTTCCGACTACAACCCGCGACACGTGGTGCACGCCCTGCACCTAACGCCCGCCAGCAGCTTGGCTTAACGCCCTATCCTCATGAACATTACTGCTACCCCCACCGACACCGCCCGGCAGGCCCTGCGCCTGCTGGCCGCCATCCACACCGGCGGCCCGATTGAGCCCTACCTGGCAATGCTCACCGACGACTTCGTGTTTTACATGCCCGTGGGCCCGTTCAAAGGACGCAACGAGGGCCGCGAGCGGGCCGCCGAGTGCTACCGGCAGATTGCTGCCTCGGGCCCGCACATCCTCTACGAGGAGCCCTTCCGCATCACTGCCAACGGGGATACCGTCGTGCTGGAATTCGAGGACGGCGGCACCCTCTTCGGTGGCACGCCCTACCACAACCGCATTGCCGCCTCCTTCGACGTGCGCGACGGCAAAATCGCGGCTTACCGCGAGTATTTCGGCGAAATCGACGTGGACCTCATGGTCGGCATGGCCGGTATCGCGGCGCAATAGAACCACCCCGGCCGCTTGGTTTCTCCCGGCTATTTCCTTTTCTGTTCGTGTTCATGAACCCATTCTATTCCCTGACCGGCCTGCTCGGCGCCCTGCTGCTGAGCGTGCCCCTGGCGCTGGCCGCCACGCCCGCCGGCACCCCGCCGCCCGAAGTCCCCGCCGCCCTGGCGCAGCGCATTTTCAGCGCCTGGCAGTGCGGCGAGCAAACCGGCGACTACGCCGCGTTCAAGGCCTTTTTGGGGCCGAAGTTCCAGCAGTTTTCGCACCCGCTCACCGGGGTGGTGACGGGCCTGCCCGGCCTGGCCAAGCTGCGCGAGCTGGTGGCCGGCCGGGAAAAGGAACCGAATCAACTCACCTTTTCCCGGGTCGAAGTCACGAGCAGCGCCACGCTCTTCACCTTTCACTTCGACTCGGCTGGCACGGTGGCCGGGGGCATGGCCTACGCCGGCTTCAACGTCATCAGCCTGCGCATCGAGCAGGGCCAGCTGACTGGCTTCCGCGAGTATTTCGGCTACGTCAACCCGGCCTGGTTTCAGAAATAACCCGGGCATTTTTCCTAACATCATGAACATTGGAATCATTGGGGCCGGTAACATGGGCGGGGCCCTGGCCACCATCTGGACTCAGCAGGGCCACACCGTGTGTTTGAGCTTTGCCCGCGACCAGGCCGCCCTGCGCCAGCAGGCGGCAGCCCTGCCCCGCGCCAGCTTCGGTACGCCGGCGGATGCCGCCCGGTTTGGGGGGGTGGTCCTGTTGGCCGTGCCTTACCAGGCTCTGGATGAGGCCCTGGCAGGCGTGCCGGAAGTGGTCGGCGGCAAGCCGGTGCTCAGCTGCGTGAGCGGGCTGCGCCCCGACTTTGCGGGCCAAACCATGGGCCTGCCCACGGAGCGCACCGAGTCGGTGGCCGAGGAATTGGCCCGCCGGCTGCCCGCGGCCCACCTCGTGGAAGCCTTCAACACCACGTTTGCCGAAGTGCTGCTGGCCCCTGACCGCCAATTCGGGGAACTGATACCCTCGCTGCTGTACTGCGGCGACCACGCCGCCGCCAAGGCCGTGGCCGTGCAGCTCATTGCCGAGGCGGGCTTTCAGCCCCTGGACGTCGGCCCCCTGCGGCAAGCCCGCAGCCTCGAAACCCTGGCCAGCGTGTGGGTGCAGCTAGCGGCCACTTCCGGGCTGTTTCCGCAGGCCGGGTTAAAAATCCTGACGCGCTAGGTCCTTTCACCGCCACCCCCTGCTTCACGCTTCGTCTTCCCCTTTACCCCCCCACTTTACACCCATGGACTTTCATCACATGAAGGACGAATTTGAAATCCATAAGCTCGCCGAGCAGTACGCCGACGCGGCCAACCGCGTGGACGTGGCCCTGTTTCGCTCCCTCTGGACTGCCGACGCCGAGTGGATAATTGGGCCGCCCATCAGCCGGCAGTTTGTGGGGCTGGACAACGTGGTGGCGGCCTTTGAGCACCTGCTCGGCTCCTGGGACTTTTTCGTGCAGCTCTCCACCAGTGCCCACATCACGGTGCACGGCCCGACGGCCACGGCCAATTTCTACGTCAACGAAATAGCCCGCGGCTGGCCCGACGGCACCAACAGCAACTTCAACCTGGCCCGCTACACCGACGCGCTGGTGAAAGTCGACGACCGGTGGCGGTTCCAGAAGCGCGATTACCGCGTGCTCTACCTCGACCAGACCCCGCTCACGGGCACGGCCTTCCGCGCAGAGTAGCGGCCCCACAGCCTCATCCATCCGGTTACCATGTCCGTTCTACTCCCCGCCGCCGGCCGCTACATTTCCTTCGACCCCCTGGCCGAAATCAATGGCGACAGCGTGCGGGCGGTGCTGACCGGGGTGTTCCTGCCCCACCAGTGCCGCGAGATGATGGGGCGCCACGGCCTGCCCGCCCTGCCCCGGCCCGGCCAGTGGTACCCCATGCAGGCCTGGCTGAACCTGCTGGCCGAAATCGAGCAGCAGTTCGGGCCCCGCACCCTGTACCAGACCGGCCTGCTGATGGTAGACCACGGCGTGTTTCCCACCGGCATGCCCACCCTGCTCGCCGCGCTGCAGGCCCTTGACGGCGTGTACCAGACCAATGTGCGCGGCGTGCGCATGGGCTACTACCGGGCCTCGGAAGTAGCCGCCCGCGAGCTGCGCATGGAGCGCTGCACGCCCCACCCGGTGGAGTTTGAGCACGGGGTGGTGACGGGCCTGGCCCGCCGCTACAAACCGGCCGGGGCCGTGCGCCTGAGCGTGGACCTGGACCCGTCGGGACCCGCCGAGGGCCTTTACAAAAACTCGTTTCGCGTGACCTGGTGAGCCATCGAGCCGGGTCAGGCTTCCGCCAACCCCTTCTTCCCGGCCCATGACCATCCCGAAAAAATACGCGCCCGCCCTTACCGGCCTGCTCATGGGCTTATCCATGGGCTTGCTCATATCGCTGGTAATGACGGCCCTGCACACGCCCCTGGGCCCCGGCTTTCTGAGTGCCTGGCTGTTCTCTTTTGCGGTGGGGGCCGGCGTGGGCATCCCCACGGCCCTGCTGCTCTCGCCCCGGGTAGCCGCCCTGGTGCAGAAAATAACCCGCTGATACCCGCCCCCCGGCTACTTCCCTTTCCTGACCCATTTTCCGGCCTATGGCTCCCCTGCCCTCCTGCTTGTCTGACCGTCCTGGCGGGGCGAAGCGCGGGCTGCTGGCCGTGGGGTTCGTCCTGGCCGGCAGCATCGTAGCAGCCCGGGCCCAGGCGCCTTCCTCGGTTATCCTGGCCACCCCGGCCGACCACACCCCGTCCGGCCAGCCCCGGGCTGCCGCGCCACCCCGGCCCCGGCCCCTGCGCTACGACGAAGATTACCGCTACCTGCGCGACTCTACCCGCCGCCGCGGCGCGCTGGACCCGGTTAAGTACCTCCCGTTGCGCGGGCCAGCGCAGCCCGCCTGGTTTCTGACCCTGGGGGGCGAAGCGCGGGTGTTTTACGAGCGCTATCAAAACGAGCAGTGGGGCACCCGGCCCCCGGACGACAACGGCTACTGGCTATTTCGAACCATGGCCCACGCCAGCGCCCAGCTGGGCCCCCACGTGCGGGTGTTTGCCGAGCTCAAAAGCGGGCTGGCCGCCGGGCAGCGCAATGGCCCGCGCCCGCCCGACGTGGACGAGCTGGACCTGAACCAGGGCTTTGTGGAGCTGGGCGTGGGCAAGGCCTCCAGAGAAGGTGACCCGGCCCCGCTGCGCCTGCGCCTGGGCCGGCAGGAGCTGGAGTACGGGGCCGGCCGGCTTATTTCCGTGCGGGAGCTGCCCAACGTGCGCCAGGCCTTCGACGGGGCCCTGCTTGCCATTCAGGCCGGCCCCTGGCACGTGGAGGCATTCGGCGTGCGGCCCGTGGAAACCAACCGGGGCGTCTTTGACGACGGGGCCGACCCTACCCAGAGCATCTGGGGCAGCTACGCCACGCGGCCCCTGACCCCGGCCCTCCACCTGGACCTGTACTACCTGGGCCAGGACCGCGACGTGGGCGTGCTGGCCGAAGGGCGCGGCGCCGAAACCCGCCACTCCGGCGGCGGGCGGCTCTGGTACCGCACCGCCCAACTCAGCTCGGACCTGGAAGCTACCTATCAGGTCGGCACGTTTGGGACGGGCCGCATCCGGGCCTGGGCTGTGGCCTCCAGCAACACGTTAAGCTTTCCCCAGTGGCGCGGCCAGCCCGCGCTGGGCCTGAACCTGGGCGCCAACAGCGGCGACCTGGACCCGGCCAACCCCGACAACCAGACCTTCCTGGCCCCGGCCCCGCGCGGGGCCTACTTCGGGGCGGCGGGGGCCACCGGCCCGCCCAACCTGGTGGGCTTTGCCCCGACTTTGCGGCTAAGCCCAGCCAAGGGGCTGACCTTGCTGGGCTACTGCTACTTTTTCTGGCGGCAAAGCCGGGGCGATGGCCTCTACAACGTGCCGGGTTTCCCGGTCACGCCCCCCGGCCCCAGCCGGGCCCGCTCCGTGGGCACCCAACCCGAACTCGACGCCAGCTGGCAGCTCAGCCGCTACCTGTCCCTGACGGCTAGCTACGCCTACTTCCGCACGGGCACCTTCCTGCGGAAAACGCCCCCGGCCCGCGACATCCACTACCTGGCCAGCTGGCTCACCTTTAAATTCTAATGGCTTCATCTCACTTTCCTCAACATGAACACTGTTTCTGAAATTGCCATCACCCACCACCGGGCCCAGGTGGGCGAGGTCAGCCTGCACTACCTGCAGGCCGGCGAGCCCCGGCCCGGCCGCGCCCCGCTGGTGCTGCTGCACGGCTTTCCGCAGCACTCCCACATGTGGCGGCGCCTGATGCCCGCCCTGGCCGAGCACTACCTGGTCATCGCCCCCGACCTGCGCGGCATCGGCGGCTCCAGCATCCTGCCCACCGGCTACGACAAGCGCACCCTGGCCGCCGACATTTATGGCCTGATGCAGCAGCTGGGCCACGCGCGCATCAACCTGGTGGGCTACGACCTGGGCGCGGGCGTCGCTTACGCCTACGCCGCGGCCCACCCCGAGGCCGTGCGCCGGCTCGTGTTCATGGAGTTTGCCCTGCCGGGCTTCGGCGTCTGGGAGCAGGGCATTACGCCCGGCCCCGACTGGCACAACGGCGTGAACTGGCACGCGGCGCTCTTCACCCTGCCCGACGTAGCCGAAAGCTTCATGGGCGGGCAGGAGCGCAAGTTTCTGAGCTGGATATTCTGGCACTTGTCCTGCAACCCCGACGCCGTCAGTCCGGAAGACTTCGAAGTGTACGCCCGCCAGCTCAGCAAGCCCGGCGCCTTCCGGGCCGGCATCAACCTCTACGCCGCCGTGTGGACCGACGCCGAGCACAACCGCGCAAGCGCCCAGCGCAAGCTGCCCATGCCGGTGCTGGCCGTGGGCGGGGCCTGCAGCGGGGGCGCCTACATCGCTCAGGCCTTCGCGGTCGCGGCCGAGGACGTTCGGCCCCTGGTACTGGAAGGGGCCGGCCACTGGCTTGCCGAAGAGCAGCCGGCAGCCCTGGCCACTCATTTTCTGGACTTCTTCGGCGAGGCCGACCAAGCTGCGGAGTAAGCAGCCTTCACGGGCCTTCCCTTACCTGTTGCACCTAATTACGCCGTCATGAAAGCCATCCTTGCCGAGCACGGCCAGCTCTGGTACCGCGACACCCCCGCTCCCACCGTGGGACCAGCGGACGTGCTGATTCACGTACACGCCGCCGGGGTTAACCCCGACGACCTGACCCTGGCGGAAGCGGCGGCCCTGCCCCGCATTGCCGGCCAGGAGGTGGCCGGCCTCGTAGCCGGTACGGGGCCGCAGGTGCGCGGCTGGCACGTGGGCGATGCGGTGTGCGCCCTGATTTGCCCCTCCGTACTGGGCGCTTTTGCCGAGTGGGTGTGCGTACTGGCTTCGGCGGTGGCGGCCCTGCCCGCGGGACTAAGCTTTTCAGAGGGGGCGACGCTGCCCCTGGCGGGACTGTGGGCCTGGCAGGGGCTGTTCACCCAAGGAGGTTTACGGTCCGGGCAGCGGGTGCTGGTGCACGGGGCGGCCGGGGCGTGGGCTGCGTGGCGGTGCAGCTGGCCCTGAGCGAGGGCGCCGAAGTGTTTGGCACGACCTCCGCCCCGTTTGTGGCCTACGTCGAAAGCCTGGGCGTGCGCGGGGTGGTGGACCAGGCAGCGCCGACGTTTGAGTCGGTCGTGCCCGAGGTGGATTTGGTGCTGGACACGCTGGGCGGAGACCTGCTGCGGCGCTCCTACGGGGTGCTGCGGCCCGGTGGCCGGGTGGTATCAACCGTGGAAGTACCGGAAGCTGAAATCCTTGCCACCTATCAGCTGCGGGGCCATCATGCCCGGCCTTCCCCTGACGGGGCCACGCTTCACCGCGTGCTTCAGCGCGCCGCGGCCCACCGCATTGAAACCAAGGTGGCCCAGGTTCTGCCGCTGGCCAGGGCCGCCCAGGCCCTGGAACTGGCGCAGCTTCCCGGCACGCCGGGCAAGGTTATTCTGCAAATCCCCGGGTGAGGGCCACTACCCCAAAACTGGCAAAAATGGTTTTCATCGCCCTAAGCGTTATGATACGACTGGTACTTATCTGTTTTGCCGTGGCCGTCGTGGGAGCCGGGGGGTGGTGCGGCCGAAGGGTTTGCCCCGCAGTTGTTCCTCCTGTCGAACGGGCGTTGCCATTGCCTGGGGTTGGGCCTGATTCCCTATTGCTCTCGACGGCGGGCGTTGTGGGGGCGGGCGGCCAGGAGCCGCTACTGGCCCGCACGGTCGGCCGGGTGCGCAGGCTCTTCTTTACCGGCGGTGAATACGTGCACCGGGGGGACGTGCTGGCGAAACTTTACAACTACACCTTCGTGGTCGCGCCCCGCGACGGGTTCCTGGGGCCCTGCGAAATTGCTGCCGGGCAATACCTGACGCCCACAACCCAAGTCACTACCATCTCGCGGCGGCATCTCCTAGTCGTTGTTTGTCCGCCGGGTAACACCCGGCCGGCTCGGGTTCGGGTAGGTGACTCGGTCTCGGTGTGGGTGGCCACGCGTCCCACCCGCGTGGCGTCGGGCAGCTTGGCGGCACTAGACCTAAGTGAGCTGCCCGGTACCTGGACGGTACTGCTCAAGCCTGGTGCCCCGTTCCGCATTGGCGAGCAGGCCATCGTGCGGCGCCGGCTGCCGCCCCCTCTGGCAGCGGTTGTTTCCGTCGAAGTCAACCAGGGGCCGGACCCCAAATGAGGCTTTGCTGCTCTTGCCGAGCTGAGGTCTGCCTGCTTTTTCGACTGCCTGCTTCTGGTCTCTTTCCTTAATCTCCTCAACCATGAACGTGCCGTGCCGCTTTCTAGCTTGGCTTGATGCCTTTACCGGGCCCGGAAAAGGATTGCCGCAATCCACTTGGGTAAGGTGGAGGCGGCTTTTGGTAGCCTGCCGCCTCGTGCTTGCCGTGGGAGGAGTATCGGCGGCCAAGGCTCAACTGGTGGAATCAAGTCGAACAGGGCCATCCTCGCTAACTGTATTTATGCTCGGTGGCACGGGTGCGGCCGCGCCGGGTTTGGTATCCGTGGCATTGCCAGCGTTGCTGACGCAGGCGCGTGCCGCCGGCCCCGGCAGCGTCCTGGTGGTACTGGGCGACCAGTGGCCCGTCGCAGGAATGCCGTCCAAGCACGAGCACGCAAAGCAAGCGGCCGAAACGAGGCTGCGGCCACTGCTGGCTGAGCTGCAGACTTTTCCCGGAAGAGTAGTATTCCTGCCCGGCGAGGCCGAATGGCAGGACGGCGGGGCCCGGGGATGGGACCGGGTGCGCCAGCAGGAAGCCTTTATCAAAGCTGCCCTGCCCCGCGCGCTGTTCTTGCCTTCGGACGGCTGTCCCGGCCCCGTGGAACTGGCGCTGGATGCTACCCACACCCTGGTAGTGCTCGATACCCAGTGGTGGCTGCATGCCTGGGAAAAGCCGGGTGAAGCCTCCTCCTGCGATGCCAAAGACCCGGGGGCCGTGGCGGCGCAGCTCGACGACATTCTCAGCCGCAGCCAGGGCAAGCACGTGCTGGTCGCCGGCCACCACCCGCTTTTCAGCGCGGGCTACGGGGCAGCGCTGGCTCTGTTGCCCAATCCCCGTAACCGCTTGCTGCGCCAGTCGCTGCTGTCCGTGCTCAACCGCTACCCGCACCTGACCTACGTGGGCGGCCACGAACCCAGCCTGCAGTACCTGGAGCCGGGGGCAGGCCAGCATTACGTGGTCAGCGGAGCCGGGGCCACGGCCGGCGGGCGCAAGCCCCGGCCCACCGCCGTGTTTGCGGCCCGCACCACCGGCTTCGCCCGCCTGGATTACGGAACTGCCGACAGTGTGACGCTGCGCCTGTGCAGCGCGGCCGGGCCGGTGCTGTTCCAACGGGGCTGGCGGGAGCCGACCAGCGTGGCGCCGTCGCCTGCCCCGGCCCTGGTTTCGGCCCGGCTGGATACGACTGCCCAGGTCCGGGCGGGGGCGCAATACGGCGCCGGCAAGTGGCGGACCAGGCTGCTCGGGGCTAACTACCGCGCCGAGTGGGGGCAAGCCGTGCGCGTGCCGGTGCTCGACCTGGCCCGGGCCCACGGAGGCCTCACCCCCCTCAAGCGGGGCGGCGGCCAGCAAACCAAGTCGCTGCGCCTGCTGGGCGGCGACGGGCGCGAGTACGTGCTGCGCTCCATTAGCAAGGACGTGGACCGCGCCGTGCCGGCTTTTCTGCGGCACACCCTAGCTGCCGACGTGGTGCAGGACCAAATTTCCGCCTCCCATCCCTATGCCGCCCTGACCGTGCCGACGCTGGCGGAAGCCGCCGGCGTGCCGCATACCCGGCCGCAAGTGGTGCTCGTACCCGACGACCCGCGCCTGGGCCCCTACCGCCACTCCTTTGCCGGCGCCCTGGCCCTGCTCGAAGCCCGCGACCCCGGCCCGCCCGCCGCTTTTACCGGCCAGCTGCTGCCCAAAACCTACAGCACCGCCGATGTCATCGAGCAGCTGCAGGCCGACCCGCGGCACCGCGTGGACCAGCGCCAGGTGCTGCGCGCCCGGCTGCTGGATATGGTGCTGGCCGACTGGGACCGTCATGAGGACCAGTGGCGCTGGCTGGCCTACCGCCGGCCCGACGGGGGCCGGCTTTTCCGGGCGGCCCCGCGCGACCGGGACCAGGCCTACTTCGTCAACCAGGGGCTGGTGCCCCGCCGGGCCAGCTCGGAATGGATGCTGCCCAAGTTTCAGGGCTTCGACTATACCTTTCGCAACGTCAACAGCTTCAACTTCCAGGCCCGCTACTTCGACCGGCGCTTTCTGACCGAGCTCAGCGAAGCGGACTGGCGCGCGGTAGCCGACTCGGTGCGCGCGGCCCTGACCGAAGACGTGCTGGCCCGGGCGCTGGCGCAGCTCCCCGACTCGGTGTACCAGCATTCCGGCGCTACCCTACTGGCCAAGCTGCGGGCGCACCGCGACCAGCTGCCCGCCTGGGCCGGGCAGTACTACCGGTTTCTGGCCCGCAACGTGGACGTGGTGGGCAGCGACGGGCGCGAAGCCTTCGAGGTGGAGCGCCGGGGTTCCGACCAGACCAGAGTGTCCGTATTCGCCTTGTCGGCGCAGGGGCAGCGCGGCCCGGTGAAGTACGAGCGAGTGTTTAATGCCGCGGAAACCCGCGAAATCCGCTTGTATGGGTTGGGCGGGGACGATGTCTTCACGGTGCGGGGCACCGCGGGGGAAGGTCCGCTGCTGCGCATTATCGGCGGGGCGGGCCGCGACAGCGTGAGTGATGACTCCCGGGTGCGCCACGGCCCGCGCCGCACCCAGGTGTACGACGAGCCCCGGGGCCTGGCGCTGACGACCGGCCCCGAAACCCGCGACCGGCGCGCCGCCACGGCCGGCGTCAACGACTACGACCCCCAGGCGTTCCAGTACAATTACACGGGGCCACGTTACCCGGTGGCCTTCAATGTCGACGACGGCGTGTTTCTGGGCCTGGGAGTGCTCTGGCGCCGGCCCGGCTTCCGCAATCCGCCCTGGGCCGTCACGCAGCAGCTCACTGGCAGCGTCGCACTGGCCACGGGCGCGTTTTCCTTTGCCTACGCGGGGCAGTTCAACCACTTGCTGGGACCATATGACGTGCAGGTGCAGGCAGGGCTGCAGGCACCGAACTACGTGCGCAATTTCTTCGGGCTCGGCAACGAAACCCGTTTCGACGAAAGCCAGGGCATCCGCTACTACCGGGTCCGGTTTCGGGAACTTGCCTTAAGCGTGCAGTTGCAACGCCGGCTGAGTACGCGTTGGCAACTCGCCGCCGGGCCCAGCTACCAGGCTGTGGAAGTGGAGCGCACTGCCGGAAGGCTGCTGGCGGGCCTGAGCGACGAGCGCCTGCGGCCGGCGGCGCTGTTTACCCCCAAGCACTACGCCGGTGGCACCATGCGGGTGAGCTACGACGGACGCCCTCCCGCCCTGCTCCTGCCCGATGGCCTGCGCTGGCACGCCGAGCTGTTAACGCTGCGTAGCTTAAATACTGCCGCGCGGCCGCTGACGAGGCTTAGCTCGGAGCTGGCGCTCTACCGCAGCGTGCGCTACCCGGTGCAGTTAACCCTGGCGGCCCGCCTGGGGGGCACAGCCGTCCTCAGCCACGACTACGAGTTTTTCCAGGCGGCCGTTCTGGACGGGCTCACCACCCTCCGCGGCTACCGCCGGACCCGCTTTGCCGGCCGTCAGAGCGTTTACAACAATGCGGAAGTGCGGTTGCGGGTGGGCCAATTCCGCACCTACCTGTTTCCGGCCTCGTACGGCATGCTCGCGTTTCACGACCTTGGTCGGGTGTGGATGCCCGGCGAAGGCGCGAGCCGCTGGCACCGCGGCTACGGCGGCGGGGTTTGGGTGGCGCCATTTCAGCAGGTGGTGCTCTCGGCCATGTACGGGTTTTCCGGAGAAGACTCGTTACCGCTGGTACGGTTGGGCTTCTTCTTCTGAGCTCCCGGGGCCCAGAAGGAAGCACACCTCCTGCTTACCAAGCTGTTTGCCCGCCGTTTTGGTGGCCCGGCCCGTTCAGAAGTGCTTCGTGTCCAGCAGACCCCCGTCTTTGTACGTTTCTAGCTTGACGAGCACCTGTTCTCGGACCACGCACGGGACACTTCGCCGTAGGGGTGGCGGGTAAGCAGGTCATAGAAAAGTCAGCTGCCGACAGGACTGTCCCATAACTGCCCTAAAACACTGACCCGCCCGCCACCGCCCGGCCTGCCTCCAGGTCCTGTTGCACCGCGTCGATTTTGGCCTGAATGGTGTTCAGGGCCTGGGCTTTGCCGGGCTTGACGGAGATGCGCGCGTCGGGGTCGGCGGGGCTGTAGTGCGTCTTGTTGCTGAGCAGCCGCGCCTTGGGGTGCTGGGCGCCCGGCACGCTGGAGTGGGCGACGAGCCGGGCCTGGTGGGTGGCGAGGTTGCGCAACTGGTGGGGGCCGGGGCCGTCACCACTGACCCGGTCGGGGCGGGTGGTGACGGCTCATCCGTGGCCAAACGGGGCCCTGTCGGCCCGGCGGGCTGCTTTTCCACCACCGATTCCAGCGCTGCGTTGGCCTTGACCGGGGCCGAGTCGACGGCCTGCCGCTCGCCGGCCACCAGGCCCCGGGCCACGCACTGGGCGAAAACGTGGTCGAACAAGCGTTCGAAGACGGCGGCCGGAAACAGCTGGCGGGTGCGGCTCATGGTCGAGTGCCAGGGCAGTTCCTCGTCCACCTTGTAGCCGAGGAAGAAGAGGATGTCCAGCCGCAGGGCGCAGTGCTCGACCAGGCGGCGGTCGCTGACCAGGTTATCCAGTCGGCCCACGAGCACGAGCTTGAAGAACACGACCGGGTCGAGCGAGGGCTGCCCGGTGTGGCTGTACAGCGCACGGGTCTCGTCGTAGAGAAACTCCCAGTCCACCAGCTCGGCCAGCTGACGGTACAAATTGTGGGGCGGCACCCGCTCGGAGAGCCGAAAGCGGGTCACCTCTTTGTCGAGCAACAGCTTCTTGCCTTGCATCCGCCTTTTACGAACCACCCAGGCCACCAGGATGGGACTTCTGCAACAGCCACCACCGTTTGGCTGAACTGATGAAGCGCACTATGATAAGCGAGGGAGCCGTTCCTTTGCGTTCACGCCGCGCAGGGGGTGTAGGCATCTAATCCCATGAAAACCATTTACAAAAGCGCACTCTGCGTCGGGGCTTTGTTTGCCCTGTTGTGCCTGCTGAACGCGCACCGGTCCTTTGTGCACAGCCCCGACGGGCGAAAGACCCTCACGGTCTTTCGGCCGGTGAGTTGGTTTTGGCGCAGCGACTATTACCTCATTCCCGGCCGCTACACCGACTTCTTCCCGCCCGAAACCAATTACGCCCTCATCGAACCCGTCGGGTTTTGCTGGTTGGAGGTGAACTGGGCCCCCCTCGACGGGCACGCGCTGAAAATGGCCTTCACTTCGGGCTGCGTACGCGACCGCCTGTCCTCCCGGGTGTACATGTCCCCCACCGGGGCGTTTGACAACTACCGCGACGACGAACCTTACCAGCCCCCCAAGCACATGTAATACCCCATGAGCGAGCTACTTCAATAACGCTGCTTTGCGTTTCTGACCGTGGCTGTTGCAGAACTCCCCCGGCAGGCCAGATTCACTAATTTGACCAGGCAACAACTGCCCAAATAAGCTTCCAAAGCCTCTTTTTAGCTAAGCGCACTCGCTTTTGCTCAACTAGCGCATGCGCTGCACGAGTTCTGCAACAGCCACGACCCTTTCACTAAACCGAATTTACCTGGGGATTCCTCCCGGTTCGCTGCCTACTTTGCCGTCCATGGAATACCCCGAGGCCGTCCAGCGCCTGTTGAACCACGCTAACCTGCCCAGCGCCGGCGTGCCCGAGACCGAAGGCCTGCTGCAGGCCCTGGCCCGGGAGCCTGTTCCCGGCCCTGCCGTCGCCCGGCAGTTGGCCGACGTGGTGGCCTGCTACGAGGCGCTCAACCGCCACCTCAACGGCCCGGTCCCCTCCGAGCGTAGCTGGGCGAGCAAGGCCGCCGCCCCGCTGGACCGTGCCCTAGCCTACGCCGTCTCGACGCTGTTTTGTGGGTGCTGGCAGCATCTGGGCCCAGGCCCGGCTGCGGAACTGGTCGAGCCGGCGGCCTACGCCGCGCGCCGCGCCGTCGCCCACACCGTCGAGCTGGGCTGGAACTTTGTGCTCGCTAGCGACTACGATTCCATCGCCCAGGAAATCAGCTACTACTATTCCTGGGAGTAGGCCAGTAATGCCCAGCTTAGGATCAACGGCTCCTTAACTTGAACGGAGCAAGTTTACCTTGGGACCGTTTTCGTGAACTGGTAAAAAGGTAAGGTTGCGGCCGAGCTTACTTGAAAAGTTTAATGGTGTAGTCGCATAATTTGAGGTGGTCTAGCTAGGCTGGACACAATTGGGACGTGGTTTTGAAGTGGGTTTCAAAGTGGTTTGGCGATTGGTAACCGAGCGAAGAATGGCGT
>NZ_FOXS01000009.1:93773-166698 GCF_900115775.1 Hymenobacter arizonensis
GGGCTGCTGGGGCTCGCCTGCGCCGCCGTCGGCTGCGCCCCCGAGTGGGAAAACAGCCGACGCGTGTTCGTGCGCAACCGCACGGGGGCCGAGGTGCGGCTCACCTGGCACGTGCCGTGCCCCGCCCGGCCCTTCCCAAGCCCGTGGCCGGGCGACGGGGCCGAAGTGGCGGTGGTCGAGCCCGACGCCACGCATCGCCCCCGCCTGGTGCCGCACGGCCGGGACACGCTGTGGGCGGGCTGGCGGGACACGGTGCGCGCGCACGTGGCGCCGATCCCCGGGGACTCCGTGGCCGTAACCGTGCGCTTGGCCGCGGGCACGCGCTTGCTGGTGGCCGAGCGGAACGAGGCCTACCGGCACGCCCCCACGGACGGGATCCGGGTGTTTGACTTTGCACTCGTGCCTGGCACCGCGCACTGGGTGGATGCCGTCGGGCACGTCCACCGCCGCCGCCTGCACCCGTGCCGCTGGCGCGCGAGGCAAGACGAAGAAGCGGCCCAACAGCAGTCGCGCTCGTACTTCCTCGAACGCGACATTTATTTATACTAACCTGTCACGAAAACGGTCCGAATCGCAAAACGAGCGTTACACTGCGCTGGTGGAGCAGGTGCACAAGTTATTTAATCTTCTGTAAGGGCATACGGCGCCCTTGCTCATCAAAATCGATTCGCTCGTCTAACACGGCTTTGGCCGCTCCCTCAAAGTGGCCCCAGCGCCGAATGCTCAACGTATCCCGCCGGTTCCCTCCCCTAAACTCAACGTCCGCCTCTTCGATAAAGGCGCGCCCTTCCCGCTGCGTGCGAACACTTTTTAGCGCAACGTACAAGTCGCCGTTCTCCCGGTAGTTCCGATCGTATCCCGGACCGCTCCGCTTCGGTGGTAGCTGTACCACGTCCCGTGCTCCGTAAAGCGCACGTGGCCGGGACGGTCGACTTCGGCCCGCAGCGGCCCTTGGGAATACAATTGGCGGGGCGTGAAGCGCCAGTACGAGGTGTGCACCTTGTCGACGGGGCGCCCGGTCTGCAATACCTGCCGCTCTTCCCGGGTTAGGTGTTTTCGGTAGTGCTGCTGCTCATACGCCTGTGGGACGCACGCGGTCAGCATCCCCGCCATTAGGCCGGCCCACAGCCGTGAATAATCGGTTTTCATTTGGGGTAGATAAACGGCAACGAGGATGGTTTGATGAGGCAGTGATGTTTGTGCCTGTTATCGATGCAGCAAACATAAGGCGGCCCTACTGCTTGGGGAATGGGTTCAACCAAACGGTCCGAAAAGCAAAACGAGCGATTGTCATACCCTATTTGATTGGCGTATTTTTCAGAACGAATGCCCCTTAACTCTCGGAGCACGCCCTAGCGATGTACGCCCTTCTGCTGTTGAACGAAACATCGCCTATCACCTTTGGGCTGTGGCTTTTTGGCATCCCCACGCTGGTGCTGTACGTCGTCTTGGTGGTGTTCTTGTTTAAACGCAGTTCTTTGCGCTGGCGCCTAATGAGTTTGGTAGGGAGTCTGTTCTTTGCGTGGTTGGGGCTGGTGATAGGGGAAATGAATGCGTGGTGGACCCTAGCTGGCGTTGTGCCCTTAGCCACTTGGTTACTTGGATTGCGTTTCCTAAAAATTCCATCCAAAGGCTCATGAGCTGTCTAGCAAAACGGTCCGACGGGAAACGCGCTCCGTTCAGTTGAAGTAGGGTTACTTTAGTTCCCGAAGGAGGATGGGCACGGCGCGGCCCTCAAAGCCCCTCAGCATGCGCTGATGCAGCACGTACCGCCGCGTTCCATTCCACTCCCGCAACACCACCGAGTCGTGACGCACGACGTACTCGCCCGTCGCCACCTCGGTCGTGTACCCGTCTTTTTGGTTGGTGACATCCGAAATCGAGAACCCGTGCTTTTTCTTTTCAAGAATTAGTTCGTAGTGCTTCGCGTCTTGGGCAAAGGCATAGCGCAGGTAGCGACCTTGGCGGTCGTAGTCGTACCAGCTATCCAGCAGCAGCGCAAAAACGCCGCTAGCGAAAAAGACGTTGAGCAAAAAGGCCCCGGCCAGGGCGGGGCGTTTGCGCAGCCAGCACACGGCCGCCACCAAGGCGTTGAACACGGCCAGCAAGGGAATGATTACGGCACCGATGATGGCCACGTCTGGGGTGGGCCGCACCCACAGCAACCAGCCCCCGAGCAGCGCGACGTCCAGGGCCACGAGGACATACAGGATGTTAAACATGGGGCGACGAAAGGAGAGAAGTAGACCCGCACAAGGTACAGCAGGCCCCCGGGCCAAGGGCCGAGCAACGGCTAGTGTGGGGCCGAACCAAATGCCTTCCCAGTTCACGAAAACGGTGGTTCAAGCAATGGAGCTTTATGCCTTTTACCTTGCCGCTCTTTATCAACTACCCCTCTTCATCGGACATGACAAAAGATGAGCGGCAAACGCTTGCGAAAGAGCGCATCACTTGGCGGGGCGACCTCTCGGACGATTGTTCGGCCGATTGGGCCGGCTTGTTGCTGCGGGCCGAATGGATGGAAAAAAAGTGGTGGTGGTGGTGCGTCTACGACATGCAAGACGTGAACGAAGAGCAGATTGACAGTTCCAACAATTACAACATGAGGTGGTCTAGCTAGGCTGGACACAATTGGGACGTGGTTTTGAAGTGGGTTTCAAAGTGGTTTGGCGATTGGTAACCGAGCGAAGAATGGCGTCGTTCGGCGTTGTAGTAGGCGATGTGGAAGCTGATTTCGAGCCTGGCCTCGGCCAGGCCGGGAAAGCGGCCGCCGTCGAGCAGTTCGGCTTTGAAACGGCTCCAAAAGGATTCGGCGTGGGCGTTGTCGTAGCAGTTGCCGCGCCGGCTCATGCTTTGCTGGGCGCCGTGTCGCGCCAGCAGGCCCTTGAATCGGGTAGCGGTGTACTGGCTGCCTTGGTCGGAGTGTACGATGAGGCCAGCCGCTGGCCGGCGCACGGCCAGGGCGCGGCGCAACGCCTCGCTGACCAAATCTTCGGGCATGGTGTCGCGCACGTCCCAGCCCACGATTTTGCGCGAGCAACGGTCGAGCCAGACGGCCAGGTAGAGCCAGCCGCCGCCTTGGCGGGGCAAGTACGTGATGTCGCCCACCCAGACCCGGTTCGGGGCCGCAGGGGCCGGCTGGCCCAGCAAGCGGTTGGGCGCGGCGCGCACGGCCGGGTCGGAATCGGTGGTGCGGGGCACAAATGAGCGGGGCTGCTGGGCGCGCAGCCCGTGGGCGTGGAGCACGCGGCGGATGCGCCACCGGCCCACCCGGTGGCCTTCGGCCTGCACTTCGGCCCGCAGCCGGCGCGTGCCGTACCGCTGGCTGTGGCGCGCAAACGCCGCGCGCACGGCGGCTTGCCAGCCCGGTTCCGGAGCCGGTTGGCCCTGCTGCCGGTGCCAGGCGTAGTACGCGCTGGGCGCGACCTGCAGGACGTGGCAGAGCTGGCGCACCGGTGCCTTGTTGGCCCGCCGGGCAATGTGCTGGTACACGCTCACGGGGTCGGCTGGGCGAAGATGGCCAAGGCTTTTTTTAAAATAGCGAGCTCCTGCGCCAGCCGCTTATTGGCCGCGCGCAGGGCCCGTACCTCCGGGTCGCGGGCCACTTCCGCGCTGCCCACTTCGGCCACGAGCTGCGCCTGCTGCCAGCGGTAGAGCAGCTTGGGGCTGATGCCCAACGCGCGGGCGGCGGCTTGCGTGCTCCGACTTTCCGAAGCCAGGCGCAGGGCCTCGGCCTTAAACGCCTCGTCGTATTTACGTCGTTGGTCGGGCGACGACCCGCTCTTTTTGGCTGTCATAACAGAAGAAATATACGTCCTTCTTCTGTCCGGCATTCCTAGACCACCTCAGTTCAGCCAAACGGTCCCAAGGTAAACGAGCGTCCTAATGGACGTCGAGAATAAACCCCGGTACTTCTTGCTCAGCATCCCGCAGGGTTTCGAGTACTTGGTCGGCGTACTGGCCAAGGTGCAGGCGGCACTGAGCAAAGTCCTGCCATTCCACCGTTAAAGGAACATCTACGCATCTGATGCAGTCCCACAACGCATCTAAATTCTCGCCGTAGTAGTCGGGAAAGGAGAGTTTCTGCTTGAGCTGAGCGTGCAGCGCCGGTCTGCTTGTCATCTCTGCCCCCTGTAAAGCAACTTTCATGTTGGAAAGTACTAAGAAGTGTTCACGGAAACAGTCCAAACAGCAAAACGAGCGAATTTATTTCCTGCTACATTCATCGGACATTCGCGAAGCATGGGGCTTGCTGGTTCTTTCCCCTTTTTGACTCTTTATGCTGGTCTGGCTACTTCCGTCGGTGCTGTGGGTGTGGTTCTGTCTGCCGGGTGGGGCCGCGCAGGTGGGGGCTCCGGCTCCTCTGCCGGTGAGCGTCCCGGCGCTACAGCAACAAAAACGCGCGTTGGACGCCTACGCGCGGGCGCATCCCACCGGCTTTGTCACTTACGCCCGCATGGGCAACGGACGGCTGGTGCGGGTGAAGAATAACGACCTGCCCGACGACACCCAAACGGTGTACCGCATGCTCTTGAACCAGCACCGCGTCGTGCTCGTCCACGAAGCACCCACCAGTGAAAGCGGGGACTGGCACTTAACCCACACCCACTACTTCACCCCCCACGGGCAGACCTTTGCCTACGAATGCCGCACCGCCTTCTTCAATAGCTTGTGCACCCCCGACCCCGAGGGCGTCGCCCACGAAACCCGGGTGCACTACTACGCCGCGGGCCGGCGCCTGCGCCCGGGCGAGTACCGGTTAACGGATAGCGAGGGCCGGTCTTTGCCAAAGGCGCGGTGTCAACTGCCCGTTGAAAGGCCCTATCAACTCAGCAAAACGGTGGCCGAGTTCATCCACAAAAACAAGTTGGCGCTCCATTAGCCTCGGATTGGCAACCGGAGCCCTCGAGAAGGTACGTCCAAAGTGAAACGTACGCCGCTGTATCCGTTCAACAAAACGGTAGTGGCTGTTGCAGAACCCAGGTTCGTAGAGGGAAGATGCAAGGCAAGAAGCTGTTTCTCGACCAAGAGGTGGCCCGCTTTCGGCTTTCCGACCGGGTCTCGCCCCACAATCTGTACCGCCGGCTCGCGGAACTGGTGGACTGGTCGTTTCTCTACGACGAGACCCGGGCGCTGTACAGCCACACGGGCCAGCCTTCGCTCGACCCGGTCGTGTTCTTCAAGCTCGTGCTGGTGGGCCGGCTGGAAAACCTGGTCAGCGACCGCCGCCTGGTCGAGCACTGCGCCCTGCGGCTCGACATCCTGCTGTTCCTGGGCTACGAGGTGGACGAGGAGCTGCCCTGGCACTCGACCGTGAGCCGCACCCGCCAGCTGTTTCCGGCCGCCGTCTTCGAGCGCTTGTTCGACCACGTCTTTGCCCAGTGCGTGGCCCGGGGCCTGGTGGCCGGCGAGCGGCAGGCCGTCGACTCGGCCCCCGTCAAGGCCAACGCGTCGCTCGAATCGGTGCAAGTCAAGCAGCCCGCCGGGCCGCCCGGGCCCCGTCTGGCCACGGACGAGCCCGCACCACTGGCCCCGGCCGCGTCGGTGGTGACGGCCCCCGCGCACCAGCTGCGCAACCTGGCCGCCCACCAGGCCCGGCTCGTCGCCCACTCCAGCGTGCCGGGCGCGCAGCATCCCAAGGCGCGGCTGCTCAGCAACAAGACCCATTACAGCCCCGCCGACCCCGACGCGCGCATCTCGGTAAAACCCGGCAAGGCCCGGGCCCTGAACTACCTCTGCAGCCTGGCCGTGGACACGGCCAAGGGCGTCATCAGCCACGTGCAGGCCGATTTTGCCGACAGCCGAGACAGCTTGCACCTGCCCCGGCTGCTCACCGGGCTGCAACGGCGCTTGCGGTCCCACGAACTGCGCTTGCGCGACCTGTTGGCCGACGCTGGCTACGCCAACGGTGCCAACTACGCCCTGCTCGAAGCCCAACACATCCGAGCGTGGATTCCCGTTTTTGGCAAGTACAAGCCCGACCTCGACGGCTTCGCCTGCGATGCACGCACCGATGCTTTTACCTGTGCCGAAGGCAAAACGCTCCCGTTCCAGAAGTACGACACGAACCAAGACGGGGGCTGGCACAAAATCTATTGGGCCGCCTGCCGCGACTGCCAACAGTGCCCGCGCAAGCCCACGTGTGCCCCACGTGCCCGGCGCAAGCAGATTAACCGCACGATTTACGACGCGGCCTACCGCCGGGCCTGGCTCCGCCAACAGAGCCGGCGGGGCCAGCGCTTGCGCCGGGTCCGCCAAGGCACGGTCGAACCCGTGTTCGGCAACCTGATTCACCACTACGGCCTGCGCCGGCTCAACGTGCGCGGCTACGCGGGCGCTCACAAAACCATGCTGCTCACGGCCGTCGCCTACAATCTTAAAAAGCTACTCAAGTACCGCCCCCAGCGGCAAGTGAGCGCTGCTATGGTGCTCTCAAGGCTGCTTCTGGCGGCCAATAGGCGTGCTGGGCAGCGAAATAGGTGCCCCAAGCGCCCACTTGGGCACTCGCGAAGCGGCTACCCCAAAATGGAACACCATAACTCGAGTTCTGCAACAGCCACGGTGATTTTAGTTGATACTAAAGCTAGTCTGGTAATCACGTCTAATGGCACCATAATGTCGGGGTTTTTGTTTAATTTGTACTCTCGATTCCCGTTTACGTACTGCCTTTTATGAACACGCAAGCTTCCCATATCCCGCAGTTTGGTCCCCGCGAACAAACCCGCGAGCAGCGGCAGTTTATCATAAACCAGTCGCTGGGCATCACCCGCAGCCAGGGCGCGTACCAGGAGCCCGAGTGGCTGGCTGAGCTGCACGCCCAGTACGTCGCCGGTCAGATTGAACTGGACACCGTGGGAGCCCGCCACGACGAGCACCAGCGGCAGCTGCAGGCACACAACTTCGAGCATGCACTCGCGCACGTGGCCTAATGGCTAGCTTTCCAATATGTAATTGCATTAGCCCGGCTTTGGTCGGGCTAATTTTTTAGCCCTATTCCAGCGAGCAGCCCGACTCTCGTATTGACAAGTACGATGGATAAGTTTACTGACCCTCACACCGGCGTCTTTTACAACAAGCTCGGCATAACGGATGCCGATGAATTAGAGCAGGCCACCAAGGACGCCTCGCTGCGCCGGTTGCAGGAGCTGGCCGCCGGCTACGGCCCCCAGGGCGACACCTTTGACGCCCCGCGGCTGCGGGCCGTGCATCAGCACTTGTTTCAGGACACGTTTGAGTGGGCCGGGCAAACCCGCCGGGAGGCCGGATTCCAGGGCGTGAAAGCCGCGGACCTCCCGGGTACCACCGCCGTGCCGATGCACTTTGCCCCCTTCGAGCGTATTGACGAGCGGCTAAACGCACTGGGCGAGCAGCTCAAGCTTGAAAACAACCTCAGGGGCCTGCCTACGCCCGAGGCCTTTGCCGAGCGGGCCGCCTACTACTTCGACCACTACAACCACGTGCATGCCTTCCGGGAGGGCAACGGCCGCACGTTGCAGGCCACCTTCGCCGAAATTGCATACTAGGCCGGCTACCAGGTCGACTTTAACCGGGAGCACGAGAAGCTGAACCCGGCCTGGGACCAGGGCATTGTGAGCCTGCACGGAGCGCAGCACCGGGAAAAAGACTTGCGGGCGCTGCGCGACTTATTTGCCCACAACACCATGACCCTGCCCGGGCCGGAAGCCGAAGCGGCCCGGCACCCCAGCCAAGCCCGTGCCCTGCCCGACGGACCGACCCCCGCAGTCCGGCAGATAGAGCAGCTGCGCGAACTGGTGGCCGCCACTCCGGCCCTGCAGCAGCTGGTCGCCGGCGTAGACTACCGGCGCAACCAGCGCGCGGATGCCTTGCTGAGCCAGGTGCTCGACATCGACCGCAACCCGCAGGCGGGCGTGGCCCGGCACGGGGCAGGTCTGCAGCGGCTGCTGCAGGAGGTCGTGCAGGACAAGCGCTTTCAGGACCCGGCGTCGAAGCGCGAGGCCGCCCGTTTTGGCGCCGCGCTGGCTGTCTTGCAACCGGAGCAAACGAAGGCCGTTGGGGCTGTGCCGGCCACCAGTCCACAGCCAGCGTTGACGGCGGCTTTTGTGCAAGCCGCTAAGCGGTTGGTCGACGGGTTGGAGGAGCAGGGCTACCCCGGGCCAGCTGATTCCTTATCGCGAGCCGCTAAAGCCGTGGAGAAGTCCGCGTACCTGGGTGGCGCGAACCTGCAGGCAGTAGCCGAGGCATTAACTAGGGCGGAGAAGATACCGGCGTTAGCCGACGAGACCGCTACCCTGCGGGGAGCAGGGCGCAGTTTGCAGGAAGCGCTGCGCCCGGTTGCGCCAGCGCAGCCGGGCCGGGAAAACGACGGTCCCGAACGGTAAGCACCTGCCAGCTCCGAATTTAACCCCCAGACCAGTCCATGGATTTATACATAGCAGCCGAGTACGAAGCAGCCAGCTGGGAGCTGGAAGAGTTGCTGGACCAGTGGCCGCAGCAAGCCGAGCGCACGCTCACCCTGCTGGCCGCCATCGAAGCATTCTTTCGGCAAGGCGCTTGTCATTGGCCCTCGCCGGTACCCCCGCGCCTACCCGAAGGGCCAGTTGAAGAAGCGCGGCGGGCCAGGGCATGGGCCCACCGCGAACATCCCGCGCTGGCCCGGCAGTACTTGGTCAACTTAGCCCAAGCCAAAGAGGCCTTAGCCACCCGGGAAAGCCAAGCTACGAATGGGTAGCCCTCAACCGACCACCGTTACCTGCTACCTTGCTGCCGATGAAGGACGATGAACTACGGTTTCTACAGGAACAACTGGAGGCTACCGAATTGCTGCCCTGTGCCACCTGCGGACAGGAAACGCTACACGCCCACGTAGAGGTGCTGGAGCGGTACTCTCACGCTACGGAACTCCTGATGGAATGCACTGCCTGCGGCTCTCGCCGCACGTGGACGCAGCCAGAACCGCCGCGATAGGCTTGCGTTAACGCAAGCCCTGCATTTTCAGAAACAGGCCGCCCGGGTTTTTGGTCGCCTTGATTTTGTCGGTCTTTAGTTTGTAGATGAAGGCAAACAGCGCGTCCACGTGCTTGGGGGAATGCAGAATGTCCTGTACCAGCTTGGGTTCGGCAATGCCGAGGGTTTCCAGGTGCTTGCGGGCCAGTTGCACCTTGGCGTCGTCGGCCTCCAGCTCGAAGGGGATGGGCAGTTGCTGGGGCACCTGGGTGTTAACGTAGAACTTGATGCTCTGGAAGGAGCGACCTTTCTTGAGCAGCTCGTACTTGATGCGCAGGTCGGTATGCTCGTTGATTTGCGTCGTGGCCACGTCGAGCACGTATTTCTGCAGGGAGGAAATCTGGGCGTACTGCTCGGCCTCTTTGCCGGTGGGGTCCTTGAGCTTGAGCATGCCCTTGAACTCATCCAGGGAGTAAGTCTTGGTTTCCCCGATGTCTTTCCACTGCGAGGCCAATTGGTAGATGCGCTTGGCGTACTTGCTGCTCAAGCTAAAAGCCGCCTGCAGCCGGTAGGACGTGAAGTTGCTCTTTAGGTCAATCAGGAAGGGGCGCATGCGCTCGGAGATTTCCAGCTCAATGGTTCCCTCGCCCTTGCGGTACAGCGCCGAAGCCAGTAGGCTCACTTGCAGCAGGGTCTTGCCGTTCTCGATGTGGTAGACCCGGCTGTTGAGGTTCTCGGTGGATTCAAGTAGCTGCTTGTAGTTCCAGGTACGCCCCGTCAGCTCCATCAGCTCCTGCACCCGGATTTCGTAGATGGTGCCGGCCTTGTCCTGCTTGGTGAGCTTGGAGAGCAGCGAGAAGACAATGTCCATCTCGCAGGCACTCATCTCGTAGCGGGCCGTTGTCAGCGCGTTATGCTGCCGAATTTCTAGCGGGACGGTGGATTCGGGCGCGGCCATTCGCAGCTACTGTGGTGATACAAAGCAAACATACGGCATAAATCGGAAACTAATAGAGCCAAATCCTGAATCTATGAGTAAGCAGAAAGGCGGCAGCTTCGTCGACTTATAAAAGCTATTAGTTAGACTTATGAAATCTATTAGTTAAGTCGCCGCGAACTTTTACCGAAGCTTATAAAAGCTATTAGTTAGACTTATAAAAGCTATTAGTTCGCGGTCTGGAAGTAGGGTGACCCCAGAGGGGCGAACCACCCGTGACTTATAAAATCTATTAGTTCGCCGGTTAAAGTCCTTATAACAGGCCCACGATTCGGCTCTATTAGTTAGCTTATCAAAGCTATTAGTTTGGCTTATAAAACCTATTATTCAGCTTATAAAACCTATTACCCCGCTTATAAGACCTATTAGTTGGCTTATAAAGCCTATTACTAAAGCCGCTTAAGACACTCAGGTACAAAAAGTTGTGAGCCCTGCAAATACCTTAAATACTTAAAATACTCACAAGCTTGTTGAAGCTGGAGTACAAAAGCTTATAAAGTGGTGGTTTGGGTCGATGCCCGGACGAAAACAACAAAAAAGGGAGTCTAAATCAGCACAAAAGCGTATTGCATTTTTTAAATATTTTTTTACCTTTTTCTACTATCTAGGTCACCACTGTATACCTCAAAGGTAACCTAAAAACTACGCTGAAAGCTCATAGATGGCTCATTAATAGATTTTATAAGCCCCGTAAGATTTTCTCGGCAGCTTCTGCGGCAGCATGCAAAACAGCCGAGAAAGGGGCCGCTGAGCATGGTAGCAGCCCTCACAGCACCCTCTGGGCTTATAAAACCTATTTTTTAGCAGGCCCAGTGGCCTACACTTCAGCTAAGCAGGTACGCGAACTAATAGGTTTTATAAGCCAAAAGACGGGCTGGCACCACCTAATCGCGGGTTATGGCACGCTGACGAGGGCCCGGCAAGGCAACGTACCGGTTGGCCCTGACCACAGCAGGCCGGACTAATAAGTGGCTTCCACGCACCCTTGAAAGGCATTGGGCCATAGGGGAAACCACTTTGACTTATTTCCTTTGCGCTAACAGCACCGTTCTGTTACTGTCCTGACTGAACTTAACAATGACTCTTGAGCCCAGCATGGCCAAGAAGACGATACACCACACATGAATGCAATAGAAGCCCGCCAGGCAAGCGTTGACCCGTTGCCGTTCCCGGACCTGAGTTTGACCGTTTCCTAAGCCGATGCCCTGCTCTATGCACAGGCAAGATTGAAAATGCTGGGTAGTGGGAAGTTGAAGCCTTTCTGTGAGACGCACCAGCTCACTTACACCAACATCGTCAACCTGAAAAACGGCAAGCTCAAGCGCGACGAACCCCGTCTGGTGCAGCGCGTGCTCGGGAGCCTGGGCATACCCGCGCAGCAGCTGCGCTTTCCCCTGACAAGTAAGACCACGTGGTTTGTGTTGCCGGATGCTCAGGCGCTGGACTCCTTTCAGACGCAACTCCATTTCCTCACGGGCCCGAAGGTTTAGGAACTGCCCGGAGGGGCTGTCCAAGGAGAGGTTTGCCGAGCGCGGCTCACTACCTCGACCAGTACAACCACACCCACGTCTTTCGGAATGGTGAGGTGGTCTAGCTAAGCCGGACATAATTGGGACGTTGTTCGAATATGGGTTTCGAAGTGGTTGGGGGCACGGTAGCCCAGCGCTGAGTGGCGTCGCTCGGCGTTGTAGTAGGCGATGTGGAAGCTGATTTCGAGCTTGGCCTCGGCCAGGCCGGGGAAGCTGCCGCCATTGAGCAGTTCGGCTTTGAAGCGGCTCCAAAACGATTCGGCGTGGGCGTTGTCGTAGCAGTTGCCGCGTCGGCTCATGCTCTGCACCGCCCCGTGCCGGGCCAGTAAGTTCTTGAATCGGGTGGCCGTGTACTGGCTGCCCTGGTCGGAGTGCACGACCAGCCCGGCCGGGGGCCGGCGCACCACCAGGGCGCGCCGCAGCGCCTCGCTCACCAGGTCTTCGGGCCTGGTGTCGCGCACGTCCCAGCCCACGACTTTGCGCGAGCAGCGGTCGAGCCACACGGCCGGGTCCGAGTCGGTCGTACGGGGCACAAACGAGCGGGGCTGTTGGGTCGTACCCGGAGGGCGCGCAGGCCGTGCGCTTTCAGCACGCGGCGGATGCGCCAACGGCCCACCGCATGGCCCTGCGCTTGCACTTCCACGCGCAGCCGGGGGGTGCCGTAGCGCTGGCTGTGATAGGCGAATACCTCGACGGCCACTTGCCAGGCAGGCTCGGCGGCCGGCAGCTGCCGGCGGCGTTGCCAGGCGTAGTACGCGCTGGGCGCGACCTGCAGCACCTGGCAGAGTTGGCGCACCGGCGCGTGGGCCGCCTGCCGGGCGATGTGCTGGTAGGTGCTCACCGGGTCGGCTGGGCGAAGATGACCTAAAATATCGAGCTCTTGCTCGGCCCGCTGGAGGCGGGCGCGCAAGGCGCGCACCTCCGGGTCGCGGGCCACTTCCTCACTGCCCACTTCGGCCACGAGCTGCGCCCGCTGCCAGCGGTAGAGCAGTTTGGGGCTGATGCCCAATTGCCGGGCTGCGGCTTGGGTGCTGCGGCTCTCGCCGGCCAAGCGCAGGGCTTCGGCCTTGAAGGCCTCGTCGTATTTACGCCGTTTGTCGGGCGACGACCCGCTGGTTTTGGTTGCCATAACAGAAGAAATATACGTCCTTCTTCTGTCCGCCTTCCTTAGACCACCTCACCCACGAATTCGTTTTGTTTCCGAAGTGCCACTCGGGAGCCCACGAGCGCACAACCCGGGTATAGTCGGCGGGAATTACGTCGCACAGCTTGTCAATTACGCTCGCTGGCCGGCGTGTAAGGCTCACCGCCACGCGTTGCCTGGGCTGGTCGAGCTAGTCGCAGTGTCGAGCCGCAGCTGCTGGCTAAGGCGCGGGGTCAGGTGCTTGAGCATGCAGGGTTTGGCCAGGTAGTGCGTGGTCAAAGCAAGCTCCCAACCCTTGCCCAAAGGCCTGCGTTAAACATTTCAATCGCCATTTTTTGAGATAGGGTTTTATAGCTGTTTTTCAAAAATGACGCTTGGAATAAAAAATGACGCTTGGAATAACAGGTAGTGTAAGAGACATTTCCCTAAAGAGAACTGGCTTCTGCTTGGCACAAGCCGCTACAATTGCAGAGTTTATCACAAATACCCATTTAAACCTAAAACGATGAGGAGACTACCCGTCTATTTACTATTGGACACATCTGGTTCCATGACCGGAGAGCCCATTGAAGCCGTTAAAAATGGTGTTCAGGTCATGATTAGTTCGTTGCGGCAGAATCCGCAGGCTATCGAGACGGCCTTCATCAGCATCATCACCTTTGATAGTGAGGCCAAACAAGTGGTGCCGTTAACCGACCTAGCTTCGTTTCAGATGGTGGACATCCGAGCGACCGGCACTACCAGCTTAGGCGCGGCGCTTAAATTGGTTTCTACCTGCATTGACAATGAGGTTACTAAAACCACGGCTGAGCAAAAAGGCGACTGGAAACCCCTTGTGTTCATCATGACGGATGGTATTCCCACCGATGACTGGCAGCTTGGCCTGGAAGAATTCAGAAAACGAAAAACCGCCTTTACCGTGGCCTGCGCCGCTGGTAGCGCCGCCGATTCTTCGTTATTAAAGCAGATTACGGAAAATGTCGTAAGCCTTGATACCGCTGACAGCCAGAGCATTGCCAAGTTCTTTACCTGGGTGAGTGCCTCCATTGGCGTTTCCTCGACTAAGGTTGAGGATGGCGGCCAGGAAGTGACCGGTATGGGCGAATTGCCCCCGCCTCCTGCGGAGTTGAATATCGTTACGTAAGCGCTTAGCACCTCACCAGACAAGGAAGAGGCTGGAGGTAATCTTCATCAGCCTCTTCCTTATTTTCTTGAGTATCAGGCCCGGCGACAATAGATGATAGGGTAGCTAAAGACTACTGGGTAGCACGAACGGCAAAGGTTAGACTACGCGTGAGTATTGAGAAAAAGAATCTAAAACAGTGAGCACAAAAGCAGGAATGGCCGATGCAAAACAACTGGTGACTGCTCTTTTCAAAAGCAACGGCATTGTCATTCCCGAGCACCGGAAGAAGTTGTTCGACCGCTTTTTGCAGGAAGAACAGAACCTTGCCATTCTCCACCAACTCAGAAAAAACCAGGAACAACTCATGGCGAATTGGAAAATCGAAGACCGAATAGCTGAGATTGTGCAACAGCCCATTCGTATTCCAAATGCTACCGTGGGCAAGCCTTACGCGGCGCCGTTTGACTTCGAGAAATATGGTTGGAACGACCTTGTTGCCTTCCGAATAGAAGGTCTGGAAGCCCTGGGCCTGACCTACAGCGCCGAAAACGACCAGATTACCGGTGTTCCCACCCAAAGCGGCGACCTGAAGTTTTCGGTTTTCTTCAAAGTGGAAGGCCAACCGGAGGAAGCGCCCTTCCACCAAAAAGACATTCTGCTCATCATCAACCCCGACCCGAAAGGCCTCTGGAAAAACCTGGAGAGCGACAAGAACGACCCCTACTGGAAGGAAGACGATGTCACCTTGTTCGCTCCGCTAGGCGACCGGCACCTGGTGGTTTCTTCCAAGCGCGGGCGCTCCCACGCCACGGTGGGTTCGTTCCGGGAAGATGACTTTGCGTTCCGGGAGCTGCCCAATGGCTGGAACGTAGTGGTGGTCTCGGATGGGGCCGGCAGCGCGAAGCTGTCCCGCAAAGGCTCGGCGCTGGCCTGTGCCGGCGTGGTCGACTATTTTCTGGACCCCGCCTCCGTCGAAAGCATGGCCGAGTTTGACGACCTGGTGCAACAGCACGCGAGCCAGACCGGGGCCGACACCCTGAAAAACCTCAACCGTTTCGTCTACAACAACCTGGGCAAAGCGGCTTTCCAGGTGCACAAACAACTGGAAAGCTTCGCCAAGGCGCAGGAGGCCACGTTGAAAGACCTGAGCAGTACGCTCATCTTCACCCTGTTTAAGAAGTACGACGTGGGTTACGCCTTGCTGTCCTTTGGCGTGGGGGATTGCCCCATTGCCGTATTGAACAAAGACGTGACCGAAGTGACGCTCATGAACTGGATTGACGTGGGCGAATTCGGGGGTGGTACCCGGTTTATCACCATGCCCGAGATTTTCCAGAATGAAAAGTTTGCTACCCGTTTTGGGTTTAAACTGATAGACGATTTTTCTTACTTGATTATGATGTCTGATGGCATCTATGACCCCAAGTTCGTGGTGGAGGCGAACCTGCCTAACATTGCCAAGTGGCAGGAGTTTCTGGCTGATTTGAATGGGCAGAACGATGAGAAGGCCACGGTGGAACTGAGCACCACCAATCCCGACATTGAAGCGCAACTCTCCAAATGGATGGATTTCTGGAGCCCCGGCAACCACGACGACCGAACATTGGCCATTGTTTTCTAGCCCGTATCGGGATAACAACCAGAAAACGCCCCTCAAGCAGAGCACTTACTTTATTACAGCATCGAACCTGTGAGCCAGAGCAGTAGCACCAACTTTCTCAATAAAACCGGTCCAACCGTGAAGTCGGTGCCGTCCATCATCACGCCTGGTAAAACCTACCAGTACGTGGATAATGGCGAGCCTATGCGCGGCGGCATGAAGGACGTTTATTTCGGGCCCGATAAATCGTATGTGGTCGCTTTTTACCGCGACAAACAGGATTACAACTCCCGGGAACGGCTGAAGAAACTGGTGACGCAGTACTACGACAGTTTCTTCAACCGCGAAGGCGGCGAATACTACAAAGAGCTATACTGCTGGCCCACCGACATGGTGGAAACCACCGACGGGAAAGTGGGTTTGGTGGTGCCTACCTACAACAAGAACTTCTTTTTCAAGCAAGGCTACGCCACCAGCGAGGGCATCAAAGGAAAAGAGAAACAAGGCTTGTGGTTTGCCTCGGCCAAGTTCCGCAACCCGCAGTTCGCCTTGCGGCTGGATGAAAGCGAGTTGGGCAACTGGCTCAGCTATTTCCAAATCTGCGTGAAAATTGCCCGGGGGGTGAAGCGCCTGCACGCGGCCGGTTTGGCGCATTCCGATTTGTCCTATAAAAACGTCTTAATCGACCCGGTCAGTAAATCAGCCACCATCATTGACATTGACGGGCTGGTAGTACCCGGTTTGTATCCCCCGGATGTCATCGGCACCGCCGACTTTATCGCGCCGGAAGTACTGGCCACCAAGCATCTGCCCCTGCGCGACCCCAACCGCAAGCACGCCAACCGCACCACCGACCTGCATGCCCTGCCGGTCATGATTTATCTGTATCTGCTCTACCGGCACCCCCTGAAAGGAGGAAAAGTCAACTCCCTGGATACGGAACAAGACGATTTGCTATCCATGGGGGAAAAGGCCTTGTTCATTGAGCACCCGACGGACGCCTCTAACCGGCCCAAAATGAACCAGGTGTCGAAGTGGACGCTGCCTTGGGCGGATGTCGCTAAACTGCCCTACACCATCACGGGCCCCTACCTGAAGGCGTTGTTCGACCAGGCCTTTGTAACGGGCTTGCACGACCCCAACCACCGGCCCAACGCCGACCAATGGGAACAGGCCCTGCTCAAAACCACGGATTTGATGCAGCCCTGCAGCAACCCCAAATGCCAGCAGAAGTGGTTTGTGTTCGATAATACTGCCTCGCCCAAGTGTCCGTTTTGCGGCACGCCGGTGAAGGGAACGCTGCCCGTGCTGGACCTCTACTATGAATTCAAGCCCACCGTCTGGCGCCCCGAGCAGCACCGCCTCATGGTCTACCACAACCAGTACCTGTTCCAGTGGCACGTGAACCGGCACGTGGTCAGAAATGAAAAACTGACCGCCGAGCAAAAGACACCGGTAGGGTATTTTACCTTCCACCATGGTAAGTGGGTATTGGTAAACCAGAAACTCACCTCTTTGAAAGACCTCACCGAAGACAAAGAGATACCCGTGAACACCATGGTAGACCTCACCGACGGCAAGAAACTATTGCTCTCCAATGAAGCAGGCGGCCGGGTGGTGGTGATTACCATGGCCAATAAATAGCGCCGCTACGGCCTCAAGCGACCAGAAAGAACCGAGAAGTTGAGAGGGTAAACAACCTTAAAACGCACTAACACTTACCAAAATGAGAATCAAGCCACTAGGAATTATTGTTGTTCTCCTAATCATGGGGGTACTGGCGTATTTCGCCCTCAGTCCTCGCTTATCTGGGGGAAATAACGGTGGGGCTACCTCCTCGGTTGACTCGCCCAGCATCCCCGGTAGCAACCGGCCCAGGGATAATACTACAGAGGCACCGGCTGCCGCAACTACCACCACTGCGGCCGGTACTACTGAGGAAACCCGGGAATTCAGCTACACGCCCGAGAAACCGGCAAACGGCACGCTGCGGGGAGTAGTAGAAGTAGGGGCCACTGGTTTCAACTCCTTCGTCATCAACATGGACCGCCAGAAACGCTGGGAAATTGTCTCCAAAGATTTTGGCGAATCCCTGGCCTACGAAGGCCTGGCAACCACCGAAGACATCAGGGCCGGTCTAAAAAAATACCTGTCGGCCATGTTTGACAAAGGGGTGTCGAAGAACAACATGCACTTCGTGATTTCCTCGGGCGCCCAGAAAGAACCCAAAACCACCATCATCAGCAATGAGCTGAAGAAGATGGGCTATGTGGTGAACAATGTCACCGCAGAGCAGGAAGGCAAACTGGGCTTCAATGCCACCGTTCCGCCTGCCTTCGCCGATAATTCTTACCTGGTAGACATTGGCTCAGGTAATACCAAAATCTCTTGGCAGGAGAATGGCCGCCTGCAATCCATTGAGTTGCCCGGCGCCAAGTACTACGCCAACGGAACCACTGATGAGCAAGTGTACAACCAGGTGAAAACGCTGGTAACTAAAATACCGGCGAACAAGCGGAATGTCGGCTTCATCCTGGGTGGAGTGCCCTTCACCCTGGCCAAGCAACACCGGCAAGGAGAAGAACGATATACCGTATTAAAGGCTCCAGGGGCATACAAGGCCGCTGACAAGAAAATGGCCTCGGGATTGAATATTTACAAAGGCCTGGCAGAGGCAACCGGCACTGACACCTTTGTTTTTGACTGGGATGCCAACTTTACCATCGGGTTCCTGCTGAGCCTTAATAAATAAGTTCTCTTCCTATGAGTTTCTTAAAGCAGCTGCTGACGCCGTTTGTGGAGTTTGAAAACGATTCCAAGCAAGGACCGGCAAAACCGAATCCACCGGCCGCGGCGCCGCAGCCGGCGCCGGCCACGCCTTCCTTCCTGCCCCCGCCAGCACCTGCTGTCCCCGAGAACGTCCAGCATCCCTTGGTCAATGGCCCCGCCGCCCCCGTCACGATTCCGGACCATGTTCCCACCTATTCGGCCGGCGGCACCATCACGGAACCTTTGCCCGAACACGAACAATACTTTGAACGGTTGATTGATGAGGCCAACGCCCGCGACCCCTTGTTCCAGGGAACCGATTACAAAGAATTCGTGGACAGCAAACTGGACATAGACGACATTCAGGACGAAGCCCTCAAGTACCAGACCGCCTACAACGTTTTAAAAAGCACCGGCCTCACCAAAGAAAAGCTGCTCTCCACCGGACAGGAATACCTAAACCTGATTGGTCGGGATTTGAATGCCTTTCAGAGCGCCCACACGCAGCAATACCAAAAAGAGGTACGGCCCAAGGAAGAACTGATTCAGCAGAAAGCGCAGGAACTGCAAACCCTTACCCAACGCTTAACTACCCTCAAAGCTGAAATCAACCAGATTTCCCAGGAAATCACCCTCACGAAAGACAAAATGAACACCACTAAAAACTCCTTTTTACTGGCGGGCGAAAACAAGCAAAGGGAAATTCAAACGGAACTACATAAAATAACGCAGCACTTTTAACAGCTTGATTTCTGATGCTAAAGGGTAAGGGCAACGCTGCTGATTGCCAGGTTGGACTGGCTCTCGCAATGCGGGCTTCATCTGCACCCTGCACACCAGCGTAACCCTGCCTGCTGCCGAAGTAGCAACACCGCTTAGCAAAGTGACAGCCGCCGTTGCCGGGGTAGCCAGAAAGGCCGCGGAAGTGACAAGAGCCGTTCCCGCGGTGGCCAGAGCATTGACCAGCCTGGTGAACTCCACTGCGCTGCTGATAAGATAAGCCTTGATGGCGACCGGACACCGATACTAAACTCCAACGGTGTTTGTTGAAGAACAGGCGTTAAGTAGCTTTACAGAGCCACGTATTGATGCGGACAAGTGCTTGTTGTGAAACAGATAACAATTAGGCGTGTAGCATGGAAACAATGGAAGTAAATAGCATCACGCGTCCCACCTACGACATCGCCCAAATAATGAGTGGGCTCTATGGGGACGGCATCATCGGCCTGAAAGGCGCCTTTGGCCGCGAATGGGTGCAGCAGCTGGGCGAAGACATTGCCAGGCTCTATGCCGACGCCCTGCAGCGCCCCGGCGGGGCCCTGGGCCGCGGCCCCAAGCGCCACTACGTCGAAATTCACCCCGAAAGCATCCGGGGTTTCGTCGACCTGGCGACCCATCCCTGGGTTGTGGCCGTCTGCGAAGCCGTGCTCGGCCCCGACTACAAAATCGTGGAAATTGGCTTCGACGTGCCCAACCCCGGGGCCATGAACCAGCCCTGGCACCGCGACTTTCCCGCTCCCGACGACACCCTCGTGGGCCGGCGCCTCAACTCCCTGGCCTTCAACCTCACCACCGTGGACGTAACCGAAGACATGGGCCCCTTCGAGATTGCGCCCGGCACGCAGTGGGACTTGCCCGTCGACTTCGAGCACGGCATGTTTCCGCCCAAAAGCAACAGCCCCCGCTACGAGCAGCGCGCCCAGCGCAAGCTGCCCCATATGGGCGACATCTCGGCCCGCTCGGCCCTCACCATCCACCGCGGCACGGCCAATCAGTCCAATAAATCGCGCCCCGCCCTGGTGCTCGGCGTCGACGCGCCCACCGCCAACAACGCCGAGCGCCACGACCTGCAGCTCACCCGCGCCTTCTACGAAACCCTGCCCGAAAGTTTGAAGTCGCACCTCACTTGCCGGGTGGTCGATACGCTCGAACCCATTGTGCAAGGGCACACAATAGAAGGGCTGATGATGGGCGAGGCGTAGCAAGAATATGCCCAGTGGCAGCCTTTGCCGATAGAACGTCTGGCGGCTGGCAATCGGACGTCATGCGGAGGGATTCAAGCATCCCGAGGGCTGACGTCTGATTTCCAATCTAGGTTAGCCCGAGTGGTTCAGCTATGGTTAATTCTCACTTTAATTTGGTGAGGCGGTTTTGAATAACCACGACGACGAGCAAAATCACGCCGCGCAAGACGGGCTGCCACCACGGACTAATTTGCCCTTCGAGATTAAATAAATTAAAAATTACGCCGAGCAGCAAAACGCCGACCAGCGTGGAAAGCACGTTGCCCTGCCCGCCCGTCAGCAACGTGCCGCCGACCACAACTGCCGCGATTGCGCCCAGTTCTACTCCGGCTCCTTCGACCGAATTTCCGGCGCCCAAACGGGCCGCTAAAATCACACCTGCCAGTCCTGCCAACGCGCCGCTGATGGCGTAAACGCCGATGGTCGTGCGCGAAATATTCAATCCCAGAAGACGCGCCGCTTCGTCATTGTCACCGAGCGCGTAAACGTGCCGCCCGAAGCGCGTGTAATTGAGCACCACCCAGCCGACGGCGAAAGCAAGTAGCAAAATCAACACCGGAACCGGCAGAAAATCGCCGATGAGGCCGCGTCCCCAATAAATAAAATCCGCAAATGTTCGCTCAATGCGCACGCTTTTTTCGTCGGTAATGGCTAACACGAGTCCGCGCGCGGCTATCATCATTCCGAGCGTCACGATAAACGGCGGAATTTTGGCTTTGGCGATGATGACGCCGTTGACCAATCCGAGTAGGGTTGTCGCCGCGACGGCGCCCAATACGGCCACGAACACGCCGTATGGCACCAGATAAGCGGCGACGACGCCGGCGAGCGCGAGCAGCGAACCGACCGACAAATCAATGCCGCCGGTTAAAATCACGAACGTCATGCCGAGCGCAATCAATCCGACCATCGAATTTTGTCGCAAAACGTTAAGCAAATTTTCGGACGTTAAGAATGCTTCGTAGCGAAGTGTGGCCATAAGGCACACCACAACAAGCATCACGAGCGCGCCCTGGCTTTGCATCACCGAACCGATTTTCGCCGCCATCGTCCGCGGTCTGGCTTCGGTCGTGTCACGGGTCGTAGCTTCTGCTTGGCTCATAAGAACAATTGTAATTCCTCTACAACATGTTTACATTTTTGCAATTGCGCAAAAGCGTAGAAATTCATTGACCAAGCGATTACTGACGAGAGTATAAATTTTAGTTTGTTTTTGGGCGTTGCAGATACACCGCGAGCAAAATAATAGCGGCTTTAATCACGAGCGACCATGAATATTTCATATCGTTCATGTTAAAGCTTGTCGTAATTACAATCATAATCAGCGCCCCGATTACCGTTCCGATAATGCTGGCACGTCCGCCGACCAAAGGCGTTCCGCCGACAACCGTTGCGGCAATGGCGTCGAGTTCAATCGTATCGCCGACTTTGGAAGCGTCGGAAGCGCCAAGCCGCGCCGTGTAAATCAAACCGGCAATTCCGGCGAGCAGACCGCTGACCGCATAAACCGAGAGCTTGGTCGAAACCGTTGGCACACCGGCCAGATGCGCAGCCGTTTCATTGCCGCCGACCGCCGCGATGTAACGCCCGAAAATCGTCGACCGAAACACAAAAATTGCCAGCCCGACGATTGCCGCGAGCAGTAAAATTTGCACCGGAATACCGGCGATTAACCCTTTGCCTAAATACTCAAATGTCGGGTTGCTAAACGGAATCAACTGACCACCGTTGCTGATAACTTGCGCAATTCCGCGTCCCGCAATTAATACTGCCAGCGTAATGATAATCGGCTGAATTCGAAAACTGCTGATTAATGCGCCGTTTAACGCGCCTACTGCGGTGGCCACAATCAAACCGAGTAGAACCGCCGGAATCGCGCCGTAATCGAGCGAAACTGCCGTGACGGCCGAGGCAATCGCCATCACCGAACCGACCGACAAATCAATGCCGCCCGTTGCAATCACAAACGTCATCCCGATTGCCACAAGCATCGTCGGCGTTACTTGAACGAGGATGTTGCTAAAATTATTAAACGAAGCAAAACCCGGCGTAAAAGCTAAGTTTAGTATCAGCAAAATGGTTAGGGCAATCGCTGCTCCGTAGGTTGGCGCGTAATCGCTAAATTTGCGTTTCTGCCGCGCGCGCGGGTCTATTCTACTGGTAGTTACTTCAGCCATCGGATTATGAGTCAAGACGTTGGTTTACCTCTGCCATCGCGTTGATTATCGAGTCTTGCGAGATTTGTGCACCGCGCAGTTCAGCGCTTAATTGGCCGTCGCGCATTACGACCACGCGGTCGCTGCCTTCGACGAGTTCTTCGAGTTCGGACGAAATCATTAACACGCCCAAACCTTCTTTTGCTAATTCATTGACAAGCGCTTGAATCTCGCCTTTGGCGCCGATGTCAATGCCGCGCGTGGGTTCATCAAGCAACAAAAACTTTGGATTGCAGCACAGCCAGCGCGCGAGCAACACTTTTTGCTGGTTGCCGCCGGATAATTCGCGGATTTTTTGCTCGGCCGAAGTGGCTTTGATACCCAAGCGCCGCATAAATCGTTCGACGATTTCGTTTTGCTTTTTGCGCGAAACCACGCCGGCGCGGGTAAGGGCCGGCAACGCGGCGAGCGTTAGATTTTCGCGCACCGACCAATCGGGAATAATTCCTTCAGCTTTGCGGTCTTCGGACAAAAACGCGATTCCGGCGCGGATTGCCTCGTTTGGGTTGCGCGCGTTGATTTCCTGGCCGTTCAGGACGACGCGCCCGGTTTCGGTCCGGTCGGCCCCGAAAATCGCCCGCGCAACCTCGGTCCGTCCGGAACCGAGCAAACCTGCCATGCCCAGAATTTCGCCGCGCCGAACGTCGAGCGACACGTTTTGCAGTCGCCGCCCGCGCGTTAGATTTTCGACTGCCAATAGAGGCGGTGCGTTGTTGTTAACCGGTTGGTGTTCGTCAAATGCGGTCGCGCCTTTTTTCTCCAGCTCCTCGCGCTGCTTACCGAGCATCAAACAAATCAAATCAATTCGCTCCAGCCCTTTTAAACTGCGCGTCGCCACGAATTTGCCGTCGCGCAAAACCGTCACGCGGTCGCAAACAGCGTACAGCTCGTCAAAACGGTGTGATATGTAAACAATCGCCGTGCCTTCCGCTTTCAAGCGCCGAATCACTTCGTACAAGATTCCGACTTCTTTTTCGGTTAAGCTGCTGGTAGGCTCATCGAGAACCAAGACTTTGGCCCCGAGGCTGACGCCGCGCGCAATTGCCACCATTTGCCGCATCGCGATATTGAGGCTGCCCAAAGTCGCTTTCGGATTAATATTTAAACCGAGTCTTTTAAGCAGTTCGCCGGTTTCACGATTCATGCGCGCCCAATCAATAAATCCAAATCTGCACGGCTCACGATTCAAAAAAATATTCTCGGCAACCGTGCGAAACATCAATAAATTAACTTCTTGGTACACCGCGACAACTCCGGCGCGCTGCGCGTCTTCAGGCGTGCGAAAATTTGCCGGTTTGCCTTCTAAAAACATGTCGCCGCCGTCCCGCATGTAAGCCCCGGTCATGATTTTAATGAGCGTCGATTTACCCGCGCCGTTTTCGCCGACGAGCGAATGAACTTCGCCGCGTTCTAACGTTAAACTCACGTTATCGAGCGCGACCACGCCGGAAAAAACTTTGCGGATGTTATGCATTCGCAGCAATGGTTCGTTGGTCATGATTAATGGTAAGTAAAAAGAATTAATCACTAATCGTTTCGTATTGCTTTTAATAAGCTTCGGCAACAAATTGCGCGGCGTTGGACGAATCGAAAAATTTATCGGGCACGATAATTTTTGGCGGGATTTGTTCACCGCGCAAATACTTTTCGTACGTGTCAAACGCAATCGGGCCAAAACGCGGATTGCACTCGACTGTGACGTTCAGGTCGCCGGCAATAATGGCTTCGAGCGCGCTCTTTTGTCCGTCAACCGAAACGACTTTGACGGCTTTGCCCGGATTCATTCCGGCGGCCTTTAAGGCCTGAATGGCGCCGAGCGCCATTTCGTCGTTGTGCGTGTAAACGACCGTGATTTTTTTGCCGTGCGCTTGAATCAGGTTTTCCATGACTTTCTGACCGGTGGCGCGCGCAAAATCGGCCGGCTGCGAAGCGAGAATTTTCATGTCTGGGCTGCTTTTAATGGCAGCCAGAAAACCTTTGTTGCGGTCCAGCGCGACGCTTGAACCGGCCGTGCCTTCGAGAATAATAATGCCGGCTGCGCCGTTGGTGTTTTTGACCGTCCATTCGCCCACGCGACGACCTTCTTCGACAAAGTTTGAACCGATAAACGTAACGTAATCTTGGCCGGGCGTGCCGGCGGCTTCGCGGTCAATTAAAAAGACCGGAATCTTGGCTTGTTTCGCTACTGCGAGCGCGCCATCCAAACCTTCAAATTCGCGCGGCGCAAGAAAAATTGCTTCCACCTTGCGCGCCACCATGTCCTCGACATCCGAAATCTGTTTTGACGTTTGGGTTTGGGCGTCGGTGGCAACCAGCTCGTACCCGCGCTTGGCGGCTTCGTCGCGCATTGATTTGGTTTCGGCAATCCGCCACGGTCCGTTGTTTTCCATTTGCGCAAAGCCGACCACTTTTTTCCTGCCGCCTTCGTTGCCCGCGCTGGTTCTGGCCGCTTTGCGGTCGCAGCCAGCTAAAATCAGCGCGATTGATAAGAACATAATCGCACCCGCAACACTTTTGCTGATTAACAATTGCAGCGTTTTCATGCTTAACGTTTATTATTTATTTACCCGTGGTGGGTTCAATTCGCCGCGAACTACAACGCGCCTCGGTGCTCCCCCCGTTGGGAAGGACGCAGCCCGGGCGCCCCTCTAATAAGTGGCCGCCTTTGAGGGCTTGAACCGGCGCGGCGGAGGGCGGGGATTGGGCGTGGGCAGTTGGCGCCCGGCACAGCAGGAACAAGCCGGCGTAAGCCGTCCGAACGGGTCGGAGTCCGAGTAACCGTTTTTGCATGCGGCAAGGTAGGTAACGCGGTGCTGTTGTTCTACCTTCTCGGCCAGCTTACGTTAGCGCTCGTTTTCCCAGACAACGAAGAGTGAATGGCACTTTTATGAGATTTACGGTACTTTGCCAGCAAAATTGTATTAAAGCGACAGATGTTGTTTTAAAATATGATTACCCTCGATAAACCTTAGTTATCGAGGGTAATTTTGCCGTACTTTTAGGGCTCAAAAATCGTTTCGTTTTTTTCGCTGACCCGCCGTCGGCCGTCCCGCCCGCCATGGAAACCCTCCCCATTGTTCCCGACGCCGCCGTCGGCGCCGCGCGCCACATCGATGAGTACGCCGCGGCCGGGGCGCGCTACGTCACCACCGGCCAGCAGGGCGCGGCCAATACCCAGCGTGCCTACGCCGGCGACTGGCGGCGCTTCACCGCCTGGTGCCGCGAACACGGCCGCGAGTCGTTGCCGGCCGACGTGCTCACCGTGGCGGCCTTCGTCACGGCGCTGGCCGAGGCCGGCAAAAAGGTGGCCACCATCCAGCGCCACTGCGCGGCGCTGAGCAAGGCCCACCAGCTGGCCGGGCTGCCCACGCCCACCGACGACCGGCAGCTCAAGACTTTGCTCGAGGGCATCAGCCGCGAGAAAGGCGTGCGCCAAAAGCAGGCCCCGGCCTTCACGCTCGCCTACTTCAAGCGCGTGCTGCAAGGCATCGATGTTGAGCGCCTCGACGGGGTGCGCGACCGGGCCCTGCTGCTGCTCGGCCTGGCCGGGGCGTTTCGCCGCGACGAGCTGGCCAGCCTCGACCTGGCCCACCTGCGCTTCGACGAAGACGGGCTGGTGGTCGAGTTGCCCCGGAGCAAAACCAACCAGAAAGGCGAGGCCGAAGAAAAGGCCGTTTTCTTTTCGCCCGACCGGCGCAGTTGCCCAGTGCGGGCCGTCAAGGACTGGCTGGCGGTACTCGAACAGCACGGGCGCACGAGCGGCCCGCTGTTCCTCTCGTTCCACAAGGGCCAGCGCCTGAGCCGGCGCCGGCTGAGCACCTTCAGCTTGAACGAGATTGTGCAGCTGCGCCTGGGCGCGCCCTACACGGCCCACTCGCTGCGCGCCTCCTTCGTCACCATTGCCAAGCTCAACGGGGCCGACGACGCCGAGGTGATGAACCAGACCAAGCACAAGACCACCGACATGATTCGCCGCTACACCCGCCTCGACAACGTGCGCCAGCACAACGCCGCCCAGAAGCTCGGCTTGTAGCCCGCGGGCACTCCTTATTATAAGGAGTGCCCGCGCCGGGGGCAGCGGGGCAAAAGCCGTGAGCCGGTCTTATAAATTTGGTAGGCAGGGCTAAAGACTTATCATACCTTAAGACGCCGCGCCGGTAGCGACTCGCAGGTGAACCTCATCGCGCCTTATCACACCAACCGAAATAGCGCCCCCCCCTTTGCTTCTTACTCCCTGCCTGACGCCCGGTTGCGATGCTTCCTTCCGCAAGGCTTCGGCAAAAGGCACCTGCTTGCCCCTTGCCTAAGTTGTCAGCCGCCAGCCTGGGCGGGTCTGCTTTAAAGGAACGCTGACAAAAGGGCTAGCCCAGGTACGATTTCAGCGACTGCGAGCGCGAGGTGTGCTTCAGGCGCCGAATGGCCTTCTCCTTTATCTGCCGCACCCGCTCGCGGGTCAAGCCAAATTGCTCGCCGACTTCCTCCAGCGTGCGCGCGGCTTGGCCATTGAGCCCGAAATGGAGCGTGATGACGTCGGCCTCCCGCCTCGTCAGGGTCGAGAGCGCGCGCTGCACCTCCCGGCGCAGGGAGTCCCGCAGCAAGCCCGCATCCGGCGTGTCCGCGTCCTCGTCCCCCATCACGTCGAGCAAGCCGTTTTCCTCGCCCTGCACGAAGGGCGCATCCATCGAGACGTGGCGCCCCCCAATTTTCAGCGTGTCTGCCACCTCGGACGTGCTCAGGTCCAGCAACTCCGCAATCTCGTCGGGCGAGGGTTCGCGCTCGAACTTTTGCTCCAGCTCCGCGAACGAGCGGCTGATTTTATTCAGCGAGCCTACGCGGTTCAGGGGCAGGCGCACGATGCGGCTCTGCTCGGCCAGGGCTTGCAGGATGCTCTGGCGAATCCACCACACGGCGTAGGAGATGAACTTGAAGCCTTTCGTTTCATCGAAGCGCTTGGCCGCCTTAATCAGCCCTAGGTTGCCCTCGTTGATGAGGTCGCCCAGGGTCAGGCCCTGGTTCTGGTACTGCTTGGACACCGAGACCACAAAACGCAGGTTGGCTTTCGTCAGCTTTTCGAGGGCCATCTGGTCGCCCTCGCGAATGCGCTGGGCCAACTCTACTTCCTCGTCTATCGACACCAGGCTCACCTTGCCAATCTCCTGCAGGTACTTGTCCAGGGACTGGCTTTCGCGGTTGGTAATCTGCTTGCTGATTTTGAGCTGTCTCATGCGGGAACGGCGCTGCTTAGAAGGGGAAGAGCAACCCATAACTCCCGGTGCGGCGGCTTGGTTCGATGGCCTTGGCGGCGATGCTCCGCCGGAAGGAGCACGTGTGGGGTAAAAGCCTGACCGCCGTCGATTGAGGTAGCTTAGGAGGTAGTTCAGTATGAACGAACTGCCTAAGACAGTATGCTATTTTACTCAAGATGTTTGCAGCCTCCACCAAGGGAAGTAAGACGTTGCATGAGCATAATACCTAATTGACATGGCCAAGACTATATGTTGTGCGAGCAGCCTTATCTACTTGGTCTACTACCTCAGCTAGGTAGCTAACCTTATCACATACCTGGCTGATTGACATTCTATGCTCCGTATACAGAGCGAACTGGCCTGCAATGAGCTGCAAAAACTGGGGATAGGATGAGTACTAAATGTGGCGCGTAATAGCCCACATTACGATGGTCAAAGCTATGTCATCCCGCCGGTATGGCATAGCACTTAGTGGTATTAAAGAGTTGGTAGATAATCAAAATCTCCCCGAACGACTAATGCTCTTAAGCAGTTGGTTCTGCAGTAATTGGTCGCGATAAACACCTTCCACAGCCATACGTGCTGGTCCAGGCTTGCCAGCTTCGTGTATCAGGCGGTCAGCTTCCTGCCGCCGCTGCAGCGCTTTTACCATGTTGTCATTAGCCTGCCCCATAGCCCGCAGCCGCTCGGCTTCGGTCATCGAGTACCGGCCCGGATTCTTGAGCGTGGCCATGAACTCTACGCTCTGGGCCGTCATCTCGTCGGCAATCTTCTGGTAATTGAAAGCTGTTTCCACGTTCTTTTTCTTGAGCACCTCCTCATAAGCATACGCCGAGGCAAAGGCCTCTTCCCGCATGTTCTTGTAGTCGCGGTAAGTAAAGGACTGGGCCCCGTTGCGGCCGATATCCAGGCCCGAGAAGGCCTGGCACACCGTTTCCACGTCCTGCTCCGTGCGCCCCTGCAGGGCCTGGCGCAAGCGCCGGGCTTTGCTAACGGGCGTCATGTAGTCGGGCTGGGAGCTGGTGTTCATTCCGATGGCGCGCCCAAACAGCTCCAGGGGGTTGGCGTAGCGGAGGTCTTTCACCGACTGCCCCTTGCGCAGGTCGGCCTGAATCTGCTGCTGGAGCATGAGGTTCTGGCCCGTGATGTTTTTAACTTCCCCCGTGATGTCCCGGGTGACGCCGGCAATTTGCCGGGCATCTTTGATGACCTTGTAGTTTTTCATCGTTCCGGTCCACTGGGTGAGCCTTTTGACGAAGTCCTCAATGTGCACGGGGTCGTTAACCACCATCTGCGCCTGAGCTGGATTTGCGGCCGCCAACAGGCTGGAAAAGACAAAGCCAGCAACTACTTGACTTTTTATTATACAGGAAAGCAAGAAAATGGTAAACTTATTTACTAGGAAATAAATTATTGCACCATTGCTGCGCCGCTGACATCGGTCGCGCCGGTAGTGATGGGTGCTGCCCACGTTGCCGCCGGTGGTGTTGGGGCAGAAAACGCTGCCTTCCCTGACCACGGTGGTTGTGGCCACGCAGCGCATCGAGCTGCCCCGCCTGCTGGAGCACCCCGCTTTCACCGACGAGCAGCGCCATACGGCCACCGCCCGGATACTGCCCGAAACCGACCCCGCCCGGCTGGGGCGCTGGCTGACCAACATCATGCAGCGGGTGGCCGAGTGGGAAGAGCGCACGCTAACCGAGGAAGCCCGCCAGCACCCCCACCCGTACCCGGGCGACGAGTGCTGATTTCACCGGCAGGGCCGGGGGCAGTGGGGTACCGTTCCGCTGTCACCGGCTTTCCTCACAACTTCTTGCCTACTGCCTTATGCCCTCCTCCCCTCCCCCACCGTCCGCCACTACTCACCGTTTCCCCCGCCGTTTTAGTGACCTGCTGCGCCACGGCCGCTACACCTTCACCGAGCGCGAGCTGATGGAGCATTTGCGCATGACCTACCGCACCATCAAGCAGCGCGAGGCCGACCCGTCCACCCTTACCGTTGCCGAGTTGCTGCGCGTGGCCGATTTGCTCAACGAGCCCGTGCAGAATATTATCGCCGTCGTGCTGGCCGAGGTGCAGGCCAGTGGAGCTGAGTAGCCTACCGGAACTCGTAAGGTGTGAAAAGCGTCAAGTTTTTACGTGTAAAAACTTGACGCTTTTCCGTACTTTTGCCCTTGTTATCTCTTTCGTTCATGACCGGTTCCATTATGCAGCGCGTCCGCCAGCAGGTCCAGGCTTTCGAGCCGGGCGAGCTGCTGACCTATGCGGACCTGGCTACCGACCCCGCCTCCTTTGGGGCCGTGGCGGCGGCCCTGAGCCGCCTGACCCGGCAGGGCGTGCTTAAGCGTTACGCCAAGGGCCAGTACTACCGGCCCCAGACCAGCCGGTTCGGAACCTTGCAGCCCTCTGAAGGGTCGGTGGTGCGCGGGCTGACGAAAGCCGCTGGTACATTAGCTGCTTACCCGGTTGGGACCAGCTTGTACAATCAACTGGGACTAACCAACCAGGTGCCGGCCGAACTGGTCGTGACCACGCCCAAGCCGCGGCGCACCCGGCCCCGGCGCGTGGCCTTCGTCGTACGCCCGGTGCCGGAGCAGGCCAGCGACGTGCCGCTGCTGCAGTGGCTGGAAGTGCTGCGCGACCTGCGCCGCATTCCCGACGCTAAGCCCGACGAGGTACTGGGCCGCGTGCAGCGCTATGTCAAAGCCCTCGCTTCTGCCCAGCGCCGCCGCCTGACCGAGCTGGCCGCTCGCCAGGCCCCACCCCGCGCCCGCGCCGTGCTCGGCGCGCTGCTCGAATTGCAGGGCGACAAGAAGGGCGCCGCCCAGCTGCGCGCCACCCTCAATTCCCTGACCACCTACCGCCTCGGCCTAAGCGCCGCGGCCCTGCCCAACCGCGCCGCTTGGAACATCCAATGACCCTGCACCTGAGCCCCGAGTTCGGACAAATCCTACTGGCCACGGCCCAGCAGCTGGGCTGCCCGAAGCCTTTGTCGAGAAGGACTATTGGGTGAGCTATGTGCTGCGGGCGCTGGCTGATTCACCCTTTCGCGAGCAGCTGGTGTTCAAGGGCGGCACGGCCCTGTCCAAGGCCTACGGGCTGAAGACGTCGACCTGGCCATTGCCGGCACCGAGGGCTGGACGGGCGGGCAAATAAAGAAGCTCATGGACGCGGGCGCCAAGCACATTACCCAGGGCCTGACGGCCGTGGTGGAGCCGGGCGTGACCGTGCGCGGCAGCCACTTCCGCAAAACCCTGCACCAGTACCCAGCCATTGTTGGCCCGGCTGCCGGCTCTCAGGTGCGGCCGGGGGCGGTGCTGCTCGAAGTCAACGCCTTCGCTCGCCCCCACCCCAACCAGTGGCGGTCGGTGCAATCCTATGCCGGTCAGTTCCTGACCCAGCGCGACGAGCGGGAGATGGTAGCGCAGCACGGCCTGGCCCCATTTGAGGTACTCGTACTGGCCCTGGAGCGGACGCTGGTGGAGAAGATACTGGCCTTGGTACGCGCGGGCTATGCGCCGGACCCATTGGCTGAGCTGCGGGCGAAAATCCGCCACGCTTACGACCTGCACCAGCTCCTGCAGCAACCCGCGCTGCAGGCTTTCCTGGCCAGCCCGGCGTTCGAGACCCTGCTGGCTGAGGTACGCGCCGACGACGCCCGCAACCAGGAGTTTCAGGGCGCCTGGGCTACTCAGCCGCTAGTCCAGGCGCAGCTGTTCGCCGATGCGGGCCGAACCTGGCAGCAACTGGTGCCAACCTATCAGGGCGCTTTCCGGCAACTCGTCTAGGGGTATTGCCTCCCAAGGCAGCCATCCAGCTTACCCTGAGCCAGGTTGGGGCCCGTCTGCGAGATTTCTAAACGGCCGGTCCCTCAATTAATAAGGAGCCGCCCCTCCCCTACTTGCCTTTCGCCGGCGGGCCGTGCTGCAGGTAGTAGTTGACTGCTTCGTCAACCAGCTCCTTCAGGTACACCCGCCGGCTGTGGAACATGAGCTCCTCGTGGATGTAAGCCAGGGCAGCCCGCTGGGTTTCCCCTTCCAGGCGAATCAGGGAAGGCTGCAGCCCGGAGGAAGCACCGGCTGCCGGAGCTGGTGCCTGCACCTTGGGTGGGCGCCCCCTCCCCTTCCGGGGTTCCGGGGCTATTGCCGTGGGCTGCGGCTGGGCTGCGGGCTTCGTTGCCGGCACTGGGGTTGCTGCCGGCGCCGGCGCTACTGCTGGAGCGGCCGCTAGTGGAGCGGCCGCCACCGGTGCTGGTTCGGGGACTGCCACAGGCGCCGGGATTGCCGCTGGCTCAGCTTTAGCTGGCTCCGCAGCCGCGGGTGCGGCCGGCATGTGGCCGGGTTGCCCGCGCAGCATGGATATCTTCTCGTCTGTGGAGATTTTCAGGCGTTGAATCTTGGCCATTACGCTACGAGTTCAGAAGTGAGTTGAGCACGGGCAATCAGTTCGTCGCACAGGGCGCGCACTTCGGCTTCCACGGATGCATCTGCCCCCACTGACCGACGATAGGCCGGGTTGAGGTAGCTGTAGCGGGTCGACAAGCGCTTATAGCAGCCGAGCTGACGCAACGAGGCCTGCAGGCGCGGCAGACCCAGCGCGTCGGTGAACTCGTCCATGTCCTTCTCCTCTTTCAGGTTGGTGCGGTGCGAGTGCACGCCGAAAAAATTGAAGTCCAGCCCTTGCTCCCGCGAGAGCCGGGAGATTTCCTGCAGCAGCTGCATGAAAGAGATGGTGGCGAGGCGCTCGGCGTCGGAGGCCCCGACGGGCACCAGCACCACGTTAGCGCCGCTAAGCACGTCAATCATGGCCGTGTCGTCCGAGCGGCCAGGCACGTCGATGAACACCACGTCGTATTCGTCGCCGACTTCGTCGAGCCGGTCGTACACCTGACCCATGCCCACGGATTCGAGCGTGTAGGGAAAAGCGGGCTCCGAAAGCGTACCGGCGAGGCGCTCCTGCTCCACGCTGGGCTGGTCGTTGGTGAGGCGCACCCCGGCCAGGGTTTGCTGCGAGTCGGCATCGACCACGAGCACCCGGTAGCCATAGTCGGCCGAGAGCGCGCCAGCCAGTACGGTGATGAGAGTACTCTTACCAATGCCGCCCTTCTGGTTGGCAACGCAAATGATTTTCATAAAGCAGGGGAACTAACGGGTTAAGCCGCAGCGGGCGGAAGCAAGTTGCAAATAAAGCAGCTTGTTTCTTGATTTTCAAAGTTACTCGTAAACTTGTTGTTTTGTTTCCTAGAAAATAAGATTACAAGTTAACTTATTTACAGAATGATTTATTTCTTGTTTTCCTGATTTCTAAGTTGCTATAAAACATAGTTTATAAGTTTCTCAGTAAACATTAATTAAAAGCTCTTAAGAAACTTATTTCCTAAATTACTAAGAAACAAAGTGCCATACGGGGCGTAATGTCCCCAGGATGCTAGATTTTTAGCTTTCCTAATTTACTTATTTCTTAAGAAATAAAATATGCTTTCTGAAACTGCTAAACGGCTCCTGGGAGCACTGCGCCAGGTTTTGCTGCCCAGCAGGCCAAGACCAATCGGCCATGACAGTAGCCATAAGGCTTTAGCCCACACGCCCACGTTACCCCAGGGGTTAGGTTACTTAGGTCGAACAGCGGTCGGTACCTGCGCTGAATGCCAGCCACCGGCTGGATAAGACCCCATTAGGGTAGTTAGCAAGAAGACTACCAATTATCTGCGCTAACGCACTGATTAATTGGTAGTTATTTATCAACAGAGTTGATAAAGGTTAACTATAAAATGTATGACCTTAAAAATCAGTCAGTAAGAATTAAGAACAGTATGCAGGAGCAGGAACAGCAACCCGTTTCACAGCTGTCTGGAGGACCGGCTGTGAAGCACCTCACGGTCAGCGGACCGGCGCACCGGCTGGTGGGAGCGGAGTCGGCCCGGCTGGGCCTTACGCGAACGGAGTATGCCGACGCCGCCGTTCGATACTTTGCAGAAAGGAGCCTGAACCCGGTGGAAGCTCAGGCTCGGGAAGGACAGCTTATCATGGCGGAGGTAAAGCGACTGGGCGACCTGGTGTTTTCCTACCTGCAGGAGCAGGAGCGGGGCTTGCTGCTGGAACTAGTGCGTTCCCAGTTGCACCAGCAGGCGGTGCAGGAGCAAACCCTTCGGGTAGTTGAGAATTTATTGGCCCCGGAAGGAGGGGAGGTTCTGCATAAAATTCAGCGAAAAAATCAGGAGCGCATTGCTGAAGCCACGGCCGCAGGGTTGGCCGCACTGGATATAAAGGCGCTAAATAAAGGGCGCAAAAGCGGGGATTAAAGCCATGCATGCGAAGCTGATTAACCCGAAAAGCAATGGCAAGAATGCCTATAATAATCAAGGCAGCGCGGCCCAGGCCTTGAATTATTTGACCCATGAGGCCCGAAAGGAGGGCCAGGAAGCTCGTTATTTTAATGGGCAGCAGGACGTGCTGAGCCGCGATTCGGTGCTGGCGGCGCTGGACAATAATGTAAAGGGACTACGGGCCGACGAGGCCAAGTTCTACTCCCTGGTGATTAGTCCCAGCCCGGAAGAGCTGGCGCACATCGGCGGCGGGGAGGAAGCGAAGCTGCGCGCCTTTGCCCGGGAAGTTATGGCCGCCTACGCAGCGGGCTTCCGCCTGAAAGATGGTGGGGCAGTGGGGCAAGAGGACCTGGTATGGGGAGCTATTATTCACCAGGAGCGCATCCACCGCGGCACGGACCCGGCCGTGAAGGAAGGAGATGCTAAGACGGGGCAGCCGCGGCCCGGCCTGCAGGCTCACATCCACGTGGTGGTTTCAGCTCGCGACAGGGCCCAACGCGTCACGCTCAACCCCGGAGGGCGCGTCAGCCGGTTTAGTCTGCGCGACTGGCAGGATGAGGCCCGGCAGGTATTTGAGCGGCAGTTCCAGTATCAGGGGCCCGCTTCCAAACAGCGAAAGGCCCCTCCCATTTCCGCACCCAACCCGAAGCGTAACGCGCGGATTGCGCAGCGCGTCGAACAATTGAACCGGCAGGCAGACCCACGCCAGCGCCTGGATGCGGAGCGGGTGCAGCGTATCGCGCAGGGGCGGGGCTACGACCCCATTTTCTACGACCGGCTGCGACGGCTGGAGGGGCGTGCCCGGCGGGGGCAGCCCCTCGACAACGCCTACCACCTGCTGGCCACGGGCCGCGAGGAGCCGGCCCGCCCAAATACCGGTCACCAGGTGCGGCACGCCCTGCACAGCCTGCAGCAAACGCTACGCGCTACCTCCGGGCCCGAGCGCGTGGCCACCCAGGATATTGGGGAGCAGCCCCGGCGCGGGCATCACCAGTGGGAAGCCGAACTGTAACAAACGTGTACGCTAAATCCACCCTTCTATGAGCATGATGAGTGCCCCCCGGCAGCCGAGTAGCCACCGCCTGACCGGGCTGTATATCGCCCTGGGTTTTTTGCTGGTGGTGCTGGCGGGCGGCGAGTATTACCTGCTGTCTCACCCCTTGTTTTTTGCCGGGGCGCTTACCTCGGCTGCCCCGCAATCAGGGCTGGGTGCTTCCATTACTTCCCGCCTACTCCTGGGCACGGCCACGTTTTACCAGCGCTGGCAACCCACGCAGCTGCAGCTGCGGCGCATCCAGCTGGGTGCAGCGGCCTTGGTGCTGCTAAGTGGGACGCTGTTGCTTCCCATCGCCACGTTTTCGGCCGGCGTAGTGGCTTGGCTGTACCCTGCGGCCGCTTTGTTTGCTCTGGGCGCCGGCCTGGCTGCCGGCGTGACGCGCGCCCTGCACAAGACCGAGCGGTTTGGGCTCCGTACCGAGCGCCGGCAGCAGATTTCGGAGCACGGCTTCAGCCTGGCCACGACGGACGGGGGCTGGATTAATATTCCCAATCCCTTCCGGGGTACGCTGGATCCCTTCCGGGGTACGCTGGTCCTGGGCGGAGCGGGGGCGGGTAAATCGTATTCGATAGGGGAGCCCCTGATTGAGCAGTTCACGGAAAAGGGGTTTGCCGGCCTCATCTACGACTTCAAGTTCCCGGTGCTGGCCGAAGCTGCGCAGAAAGCCTTCGTGCTGGCCGACGCCAAAGCCCGGGCAGTAGGGGAGGAGCCAGCTCATGTGCAGCTGCACATCATCAACTTCAACGACCTGGAACGCAGCGAGCGGGTGAACCCGCTGCGGGCCGACAAGATGCCGGTGGTGGCCTATGCCAACGAGTACGCCCGCGCCATCATGGCCAACCTAAACCCGGAGAGCATCAAAAAGATGGACTTCTTCGACACCAGCGCCAACGCCTTCCTGACGGCCATCATCTGGTTTTACAAGAAGAACTTCCCCACGTTCTGCACCCTGCCCCACGTGGTGAACACGGCCCTGCACCCGGACTTTACCCACGTGCTGAGCATGCTCGACACCGACCCCGAGTGCGGGGACATGGTGCGTTCCATCACGACGGCCGTGAAGCAGCGGGCCGAGAAGCAGGTGGCCGGCGTCATTGCCTCGCTGCAGATTGTGCTCACGCGCATCAACTCGCCGGAAATTGCCTGGGTGCTCACGCCCGACGAAGCGAGAGGGGAGGGGTTCAGCTTGGAGCTCAACAACCCGAAGGCTCCCAAGGTCTTGGTAGTAGGCAACGACCCCACGCTGAAGGAAACCTTCTCGCCGGTTATCAGCTGCATCGTGGCCGTGGCCCTGAAGCTGATGAACCAGCAGCACAAGCACCCGAGCTACGTGTTTCTCGACGAGGCCGCCACCATCTACGTGCCCAACCTGGAGGTGATACCGGCCACGGCCCGCAGCAACAAGGTGGCCATGATTTACATGACCCAGGATTTAAGCCAGATGATTGACGCCTACGGCCGCGAGAAGATGCAGGTGATGGTGAGCAACCTCAACAACCAGTTTTTCGGCAAGGTAAACTCCCTCGAAACGGCCAAGTTTGTTTCGGAGCTGGTGGGCAAAGAAGACCGCGAAATGGTCTCGGCCAGCCTGGGGCGCAGCCAGAGCGGCGGCAGCCGCGGCGCGGGCAGCAGCACCAACCAGAGCGTGAGCTGGCAGGAGCGCAATCTGGTGCGCCTGCAGGATACCATCACGCTGGAGACCGGCGAATTCATCGGCCAGACCGTCGAAACCGAGCAGCCCTTTTTTAAGGGAAAAGTAGAACGCCAAGCGGTGCCCGGGAATTACCCCCTGCACCCGCTGGCCACCTTCGAGGGCGGTCTGGCCCCCGTGCAGGCGGATACCCCGGCAGGGGAGGATTTAGGCCGGGATTGGCTGAGCCAGCGACGGGCAGCCCGGCAGGCCGGCAGCACTCCCGCTTTGGAGCCAGTTAGCGCGGTGCAGGCGGTTATTCAAGCTAATTTTGAGCTCATCCGCGAAGACGTGGCCAGTATTGTTGGGCAATATGCCAACACTCTTAAATTGGGCGTAGGCTCAAGCAATGAAAGCGAACCGCTTTTGTAAGAAGTAGGAATATCACCGTTTCATTCAACCCGTCACAGAAATCAGCTGGTAGCCGCCGATTAGTTTGCTGCACCGCAGAGTTGGCAAGCACTTCGTCAGGGCGGCCATAGACCACGCTAGTGAATTTGCCTTCGCTGTGATTTTTTGTTCCAGTAATTGAGGCCGGGCGGGTGCGGCAATAGCATTCTCACCTTTGAACCGGTAAACATCCTCCTACCAAACCAGCGTGGACCAAAGCTCCGTTCATGGAACAGCAGGTGACAGCCGTCTATGGTGTGTTGGCCCGTCGTCTGCAAAGGGCGCTGGCGCATCGCGCTGCACTGCGGTGGGCGGGAGGAAACGCCCGTGACGAGGGAGTACGTGTTGTCAATGTCGTCGTAGGCATATTTTGGTTTGAAGCCAACGTCGAAGTGGTACTTCCCGACCACGAGGGGTCGTACGGACCCAAATATTGCAACAGCAAGCATTTGGATAGAGCATAGCGACCAAAACCACCGGGAACAAATGGCCACATTCACAAAGTAGGCCGGGCTTATTTAGCCAGGCTTTCAAACGATTCCTTCGCCCTAATATCAGTGGATGAGCTGCCGATGAGCACTTCGAACCGGCCGGGCTCCACCACGCGCTTCATGCTTTGGTTGAACAGAGCCAGGTCGTCGGGGCGCAGGGTGAAGCGGACAGTTTTCTTTTCGCCGGGCCGGAGGGGCACGCGTTCGAAGCCGCGCAGCTGGCTGTCGTAGGTGACCACGCTGCTGAGCACATCGCGCAGGTAGAGCTGCACCACTTCGTCGCCGGCCAAGGAGCCGGTGTTGGCCACGTCCACGGCCACCTCAATCAGGGCCTGAGGAGCGGCCTGCCGGGGCGACACCTGCAGGTTGGAGTAGGCGAAGGTGGTGTAGCTCAGGCCGAAGCCGAAGGGGTAAAGCGGGCCGTTGGCGCTGGTGCGGCCGCCGCCGTTGGGGTCGCCGGCGCTGGGCTGGCCGGCCTGCGAGCCGGGCTTGAAAGGAAAGTTGAACTCAATCTGGCCGGTGCTTTTGGGAAAGGTCATGGTGAGCTTGCCGCCGGGGTTGTAGTCGCCGAACAGGGCCTCGGCCACGGCCTGGCCGCCCGAGGGCCCCGGAAACCAGGCCTCTAAAATGGCGGGCACGTTTCGGTCGGCCCAGTTGATGGTGAGCGGCTGGCCGTTAATGAGCACCAGCACCACGGGCTTGCCCGTGGCGTGCAGGGCTTCGAGCAGCTGCTGCTGCCGGCCGGGCAGCTCCAGCGAGGTGCGCGAGAGGCTCTCGCCCACGGCCTTGTCGGTTTCGCCCAGCACGGCCACAATCACGTCGGCGTCGCGGGCCTTGGCCACGGCCTGTGCGATGCCCGCCTGCTCGGCCACCGTCAGGGGCGTGGGCACCAGCTCGGAGTCGGGCCAGCCGGGCGACAGGGCCACGCAACCCTGCTCGTACAGCACGGTGAGCCCCGGTCCGGCGGCGGCCTGCAGGCCCTGGAGCACGGTAGTCACGGGGTTGTTGGAGGGGCCGTAGCGGCTGATGGCGTGGCTGCTTTCCGCCGCCAGCGGGCCAGTGACGAGGATGTTTTTCAGTTGGATTTTTTTCAGCGGCAGCAGGCCCTTCTCGTTTTTGAGCAGCACCAGGGATTCCCGGTTGAGCTGCAGCGCGAAGGCTTCGTCGGCGGGCGTATGCACGATTTTGTCAGCCCGTTGAGGGTCGGCCACGTAGGGCTGGTCGAAGAGGCCGAGGCGGAATTTCACGCTGAGCACCTCGCGCACCCGCTGGTCGAGCGTGGCGGTAGCCAGGCGCCCGCTGGTCACCAGCTCGCGCACGTTGGTGATGTACTGGGCGGGGCTGTAGAAGTTGGTCCACACGTTCAGGCCGGCCTCCATGGCTTGGCGGGTGCCGTCCTGGAAGTCGGTGGCCACGCGGTGCTTCTCGTGCAGGAACTCCACGGCCCGACTGTCCGACACCACGTAGCCGTCGAAGCCGTACTGCTGACGCAGCAGCTCGGTGAGGAAGTAGTGGCTGCCGCTCACTGGCAGGCCGTCCCAGTCGTTGTAGCTGCTCATCACGCCCAGCGGGTGGGCTTCCTGAATCACCCGGCGAAAGGGGTACAGAAAGATGTCGTGCAGCTCCCGCGGGGCCACGTGCGGGTCGGTGCGGGCGTTGCCGTCGCGCCCGCCCTTGGGCACGCTGTACACGGCGTAGTGCTTAAGCGTGGAGGCCACGCCCTGGCTCTGCACGCCCAGCACCATCTGCTTGCCCAGCTCGGCGATGAGGAAAGGGTCCTCGCCGTAGCACTCCACCACGCGGCCCCAGCGCGGGTCGCGGGCGGGGTCGAGGATGGGCGCGTATACGTTGGTGTAGCCCAGGGCCTTGGCCTCGCGGCCCACCGTTTCGCCGGCCTGGCGCACGAGTGCGCGGTTCCAGGTGCTGCCCGTGGCGATGGGCGCGGGCAGGGGCGTGGCGCGGTCGTGGCACAGCCCATGGATGCCTTCGTTGGTGAAGTCAACGGGAATGCCCAGCCGCGTTTCCTCCACGAACCAGTGCTGGATGGTGTTGATGGCCGCCGCGTGCCGGCTGAAGGGGTACGAGTACTTGGTCTGGGCTTTCGACGTTTCGCGCAGGCTGTTCAGCTCCTCGTCGATGTTGGCGATGCCGTCCTTCCAGATTTCTTTTTTCCAGCCGGGCGTGGGCATCTCGTCCTTCAGTACCCGCCCGTAGCCGTAGAGGGTGGCCAGCTGACAGGATTTTTCGGCCAGCGTCATCTGCCCGAGCAGGTCGTCGAGGCGCTTTTCCAGCGGCTGCGCCTTGTCCTCGAACACGTCGCGTCGGCCGTTTTTGTTGAAGTCCGTCCAGCCCTTGTGGTAGATGCTCTTTTGGGCCTGCGCCGCGAAGCTGGCGGCCACGGCTCCCAAAAGGAGCGGGAGGGTTCGTAGGTGCATAGAAGGGTGAGGGTGATGGACTAGCGAGGAGAACTTGGCCTGCAAGTACACGAAAGCAGATGGCGCCGGAAAGCTTCGGGTGTGGGCTGGCCCCCTTTTTTCACGCAAACGTTTACGCGAAAAAGTCTTCCGCTCACGCCTTGGCGAGGTATTGGCCCCTAGCCGGGCGCCCTACCTTTCTCTCGCAATTTCCTCTTCGCAACCAAGTGTATGCTTTACGCTTCCTTCCGACTCGCGGCCCTGGCAGACTAGGCCCTGCATGCTGTCGGCGCCGTCTTGAGCCTGGCTCGTCCCATGCCCCGACTCCGCCGAAACGCCCCGCAGTGCTTACTCGGCAATCCACGGCCCTCACCGCTTACGACGCCGCGATGGAAGCTTAGCTCAAGAAGCTGACGCTGGAAGAGAAAATCAAGACGGTGCCCGCCAATTCAGCCTTTGCCTCGGGCGGCATTGGCGCCTGGGCATCCCCGAGTTGATGACCTCCGCCGGGCCGCATGGCGTGCGCCCAGTCGCCACAGCCAGCACCCGCGTTGCGTCCGGCATTGCCAGCGCCCGCTTGTCCTTCAAAACCAGATTGGGCCTGGCCGAGCGCGGCTGCCAGTGGCAATGGTTGCCATAGGGTTGCCGTAGGCGCCGCGGGTCGGCTGCTAACGCCTTGCTTGAGTTCTTTTTTGGGCTAAGTGCTTGAGTGCTTATATGATGTTTCGGGGACATCACCGCAAACGTTTTCGTAGATAAATATTGGGTATTACTGTTTTTCGGCGGCTGGTTTTCCCACCTTTACCGAAGAGGCGGGGCCCTATGCCGTGCGCTAATGACGCTGACCTTTTGGGCTTTAGTGCCATATCCCCAGGCTTTATTGCCCGCCCCGAGGCACAAAAACTGTCGCTGCAAGGCCCATACTTACCGGATACGGCCTGCTTTACCATCAGCAGGGGTCGCCGGCGCTTCGAGGGCCTTTGGGCATCGGGGCCGCTTCAAGCTACGCTACGGAACGAAACCATCGCAAACGAAACCTGCTAACCAAAATTCTCCTATGAAAAGAGTTGTCTACTTTGTAATGCTCAGCTGGTTATCAACCACAGTTGCATTTAGCCAAGCTATTTCGCCCTACCTGGCCGGCCAAAACGCCTGGCTGCCTACTGCCCTGGGCACGCAGGTATTCAACGGGCAACTCGACAGGCTGTGGCCACTGGTGAAGCAGTCGCAGGTGAAGATGATTCGCATTGGGGGCAATGGCGCGAACTCTAACCTGGTCACCAATCAGCAGTACATCGCCCAGATTGACTCCATCCGAAAAATTGGCGCCGAGCCCATGGTGCAGGTGGCGGAAGGGCGGGGGAGGTTCACGGCGGCGCAGGCGGCGCAGGTGGTGAACCATGTGAACATCACGATGGGCCGCAACATCAAGTACTGGATTATTGGCAACGAGCCCGACCTCAACAACGCCTCGCACCCTAATCCAACCCCCGTGGCGGGCGTGGAGGCTTACATCAAAGCCTTTGCGTCGGCCATGAAGGCCGTGGACCCTACTATTCTGATAGTGGGTCCCGAAAACGCATCTTATAACAGCTACTACCCCGCGCTGGTGGGGGGAGCCAATGACGTGACCGGCAAAGATGCCAACGGCCGCTACTACATCGACATCATTTCCTTCCACACCTACCCCTTTGCCGGCACCCAAACGCGGGCTCAGGTAATAAACTCGCCCCAAAACCTGGCCAATACCGTGACCAACCTGCTGGGCCTGATGGCGAATGCCAACGCCTTGCACAACCGCACGGGAGCCGCGGCCCTGCGCTGGGCCCTCACTGAATTCAACGTCGACTACGCTAATCCCACCGCCAATACGGTGGAAGGCGTGGGTGTGCATTCTTTCCTCAATGGCCAGTACTGGGCCGAGGTGTTTGGGGTGGGGATGAAGTATGAAGGCGTGTCAATGCAGCCGTGGTCCATTCACGAGGGCAGCGGCGCCCGGGGCGTGGGCGATTTGGGCTACATCGATGGCAATACTGCTTCGACCTTTAAGCCACGCTCGGCCTTCTGGCACGAGATGCTGGTGTCTGAGAACCTGCACGGCACCAACCTCAACGCCACCGACAACCAGGCGCTGGTGAAAGTGCTTAGCAGCACCGACAACGGCACCACTGCCGTGATGGTGCTCAACGAAAGCGACGTGGCGGACTACGACTTCACGGTGCAGCTAAACGCGAACGCCGCGCCTGGCACGGCCGCGCTGAAAATCAACGTGCCGGCCAATATCAACAACTTCTACACCGATAAAATCTTCGCGCAGTCGACGCTGGTGCTGCTCTTTAACAGCCAGGGCGCCCTCACAAGCAAAATAGTGTACTCGCTGCAGCACGCGCAGAACACCATGCCGCCCACGTACCTTAAGCCCGGCCAAACGGTGACGCTGGCTGCGTTTTCGGCCAATAAAACCCTGGCTTGCGTGGCGCCGGAAACCGTGATGTACACGGCCTCGGTACTGGGCGATTTCACGACGCTCGACTGGAATTTTGGGGCCGGCGCTACGCCTGCTACCGGCACGGGCAAGGGGCCATTTACCGTGAATTATGCCACGGCCGGCACCAAAGACGTAAGCCTGACGCTGGTGAACCCCGACACCACCATCGTGGTGAACAAACCAGGCTACCTGCTAGTAAGCAGCTGCATTCGGACGCCATTCCGGGGGAGTCCGGCCGTGTTGCCCGGCGTGGTGAAGGCTGTGGAGTACGACTTCGGCGGCCAGGGCGCGGCCTACAACGACTCCGATGTAACTAATCAGGGCTTTGTTCGGGATGCCACCGTGCCGCGGGGCGACGAGGCCGTGGATACCGAAAACGGGGACGGCGGCCTCGGCAACATTGGGTACACGGCTCCCGGCGAATGGGTGAAATACTCCGTGAACGTACTGCGCAGCGGCCTCTACAAGGTTACGGCGCGGGTAGCGTCGGGCACGGCAACGGGCGGCGTGCTGCGGCTGTCGGTGAACGACGTGGACAAAACCGGCCTGGTGACGGTAGCCAACACGGGCGGCTTTGGCGTCTATCAGGACCTAGTTATTAACAATGTCTACCTTGAAGCATCGCCAAATGCCACCCTCAAGCTGGACATTGTGGGCAGCGGCTTCAACTTCTCGAAGCTCACGTTTGAGGAGCAGCCCGCGGCGGGCATTGTAGTGAACCGTATTTATAATGCCACCAACGAGGCCACCGGCCAGTCGGATGCCGTGGAGCTGCTGGTGGTGAAAGACCACCAGGACATCCGCGGACTGATTATCAAAGATTTTGAAGCCAGCCTGACAACGGACGTGGGCGGCAAATACCAGTTCAACAACCAGCCTCTCTGGCAGGACCTGCGCATTGGCACCACCATCGTATTGCGGAAGTTGGCCGCCAACATTGCCGGCTACACCCAAGACCTGGACCCCACCGATTTCAAGCTGGATTTGGCCCTGGAAAACCCCACTTTACTGACCTTTGTCGGCTTGGCCGGGCACACCTTCAACCTGACCAGCACCGACATGGTGCTGCTGAAAACTGGCGACCCCAACGGGGTAACCAACGCAGTGCACGCCTTTGCCTCTAACGTCGGCACCAATCCGACCCTGTACGCGGCCGTCACCGGTCCCAAGCTGGCCTCGACGCTGGGCAATGGCGGCGGCACGTTCCAATATCCGCTCAGCGCCGCTCAAACCACGGCCGACTACGATGGGGTGAAAGCCGCCGCGTCTACGTCGACCAGCTTTAACTGGGGCAACGGCTTTGGCGATAACAACATTGCCTACATCGCGGCGCTGCGGGCGTCTATTGCGCCGCCAGCCGGCACCATTGCGCCCGGGGCCATTGTGGTGAACCGGGTGTACAACGGCAGCAACGACGGCGACGGCCGCGCCGATGCCGTGGAGCTTCTCGTTACCCAGGACCACCTGGACATTCGCGGACTGCTGGTGAAGGATTTTGAATCCAATATCACCGCCGACAACGGCGGCAAGTACCGCTTCAACAACACAGCTTTCTGGCAGGACATGCGGGCCGGCACCACCATTGTGCTGCGCAAGCTGGCCGGCCCGGCGGGCTACGCCCAGGATACCGACGCCTCGGATTTTACCATCGATTTGCTGCTCGAAAACGCTACTTACCTGGCCAACGAGTCCGCCGGCAATGTGTTTAACATCACGCAGTTTGACATGGTGATGATAAAGGCGGGCGTACCCGGCGGGGTGGCTGGGGCCATCCATGCCTTTGCTACCCGCGGCGGCGGCAACAACGGAGTTCCTTCGGCCATTTATACCTCCGTAACCAGTCCCAAGCTGGTTTCCCCCAACACCGATGCGGGCGGCGACCCCAGCTCATTCCACTACCCGCTGAACCCCGACCAGCTGCTGAGCGACTTCAACGGCGCGAAAAGTGAAATCTACCGGGGCACCGTTCGCAACTGGGGCTACGGCTTCGGGCCTGGCAACGAGCAGTACATCCAGTCCTTACGCAATGCCCTGCTGCCGGCGCCCACCGCGCTGGTGGCCACCGCCACGAACAATAGCATTGCCCTGACCTGGGCTGATAACGCCGCCACAGAAAGCGGGTTTGAAGTAGTGCGCTCGCTTGATGGCGTGACCTACACCCTGGTGGCCACGCTGGCGCCCAATGCTACGACTTACTCCGACCCCTGCCTGCGCTACGCCACCCGCTACTACTACAAAGTGCGCACCACCGGCGAGGGCCTGTTTTCCAGCTACGCTGCTGCCAACACCAATACGGCTGACCGCACCGCGCTCAACCTGCCCACGCTCACGGCCGGGTGCACCGTGACGGCCACGGCGCCTACCGCGCCCGACTACTGCGGCGGCACGGTAACGGCCACCACCACCGACCCCACTACTTACTCGGCCCAGGGCAGCTTTACCATCATGTGGAGCTTTGCCTACGGCGATGGCAGCACCAGCACCGCCATCCAAAGCGTAGTGGTGAAGGACCTGACGCCGCCCACCGTGCGCACGCAGAATATCAGCGTGCGTCTAGTGGCGGGTAGCGCCACCGTTACCGCTGCTACCGTCGACAATGGCTCGACGGACGCTTGCGGCCTGCAAACGCTCACCCTGGACAAAACCAGCTTCGACTGCTCGAACACCGGGGCCAACACCGTGCTGCTGACCGTGACCGATGTGAATGGCAACCGCGCTTCGGCCCCGGCCACGGTCACGGTAATCGGCGCTACGCCGGTGCCGGCCATTGCAGTCTCCAAAACCAGCAAGACGTTCACCGGACTCGACGCTACTACCCTCGCCATTGGCTACGGGGCGCAAAGCGTCGTGCTCACGGCCTCGAACAGCACCTCGGCTGCAGCTGCTACTACCTACTCGTGGGCACCTGCCGCGGGCTTGAGTAATGCGCAAGTTGCCAATCCCGCCTTTGCACCCACCGCAGCCGGCACGTACACCTTTACGGTGTTGGCCACTAACGAATTCGGCTGCACGGCCAGCGCCTCGGTGACCATTACGGTGCTCGATGTTCGCTGCGGCGATGCCAACGACAAGGTGCTGGTGTGCCAAAACGGCAGCTCCCTGTGCATTGCTGCTAGTGCCGTGCCCGCCCAATTAGGGCAGGCTGGTAGCCGCCTGGCCACGTGTGGGCCGGTAGCCCGAAAGTCGGTTGAAAACGTACTCGCCGGCGCAGTTTTCGAAACTTATCCGAACCCGGTAACCTCCCGCGCGGTGGTGCACTTCCGGCCCGCCGCCACGGCCGCCGCCCAAGTGCAAGTGTTCAACGCGCTGGGCCAGGTGGTAGCCACGCTCTATGACGCCGTGGCCGAAGCCGGCCGCGACTACGAAGTGACGTTGGAAGCGGCTTCCCTGCCCGCCGGTATCTACACCTGCCGCCTGGTGAGCAACGGCCATGTGAAAACCCAACGGCTTGTGGTGATAAAGTAAGCCGCGGCCCCCAGCAGCCTTGGATTTAATAGAAATGGCCAGTTCGGCTGCCGGTAGCACCATCAGGACAAGTGATGAGACGACCGGCCGCTGGACTGGCCACTTTATTCTCAATTGGAGAGGGGAGTTAATTCCGCCCTAAAACCGCTAATTCCCTCCAGCCTAGGTAGTTCTTTCTCATTTTCAACCAACCCGATTTTCCTATGAAACAACAAGGTTCTACCCGCCCCATTTCATGCCTAGCCCCGCGGCTGGTCTGCGCTCCAATTCCGCTCATTTCGCGGTGGAAGGTGCTGCTCTTTTTGTGTTTGGCACTGGGCGCCGCGCGGCTCCCGGTTACGGCGCAGGCCATCTCGCCCAGTTTCTTCGGGATTAACTACTGGAATCCCAACCCGGCCACTTCCCTGACCACCGACCTGCGCAAAGCCGATTTGAAATGGCTGCGCATCGGCGGCAATGGGTTCAACATGGACCAACCCTACAAGTCGGCCAGTGCTTACGGGCCGGCGGTGGCTTATGCCCGCACGCTGAACGCCGAGCCGCTCATGCAAATACCCATCAGTCTGACGCCTGCGGAGCTGGGAGTGTTTGTGGCCGATTGCCGTCGCCTGGGCTATAACATCAGGTACTGGGCCATCGGCAATGAGCCCGACCCGGGGGTGGAAGCAGAAGCGGTGGCCTGGGCCGCGAACACGTTTACGTTCGAAGGCTATACCTATGCTTCGTGGCGCACCAAGTTCAAATCCCTGGCCACCAGGCTTAAAGACGTGGAGCCCGACGCCAAACTCGTTGGCCCCGACTTTCGGCTGTTCTACGATGTCGGCAACGCCTCGAACGAGGCCGGTGTGCCGCGCTACTACAAGCCCTTTATTGACGAGCTAGGCGCTGCCTACCACACCAACGCCGCGGGCCAGAAACGCCCGCTGCTGGACCATTTTGCCTTCCATTTCTACGCCGACCGCAAGGAGTCATTGCTGCAGGCGCGCTTTGCCACCCTGAAGGGTTTGCTGGATAACGTCAACGCGAATGGCCGCCGCACCAATGGCACGGCCGCGCCCATCACCGTGGCCGTGACGGAGGTGAATGCCTTCAACAACATGGACCCAGGCAAGGAAGCCGAGATGAAAGCCTGGGACTTCAAAGCCGGGCAGTTTGTGGCGCTCATGGCCAAGAACGTGATGAAGCAAGGCGGCCTGTGCTTCACGCCCTGGAGCATTTTTGAGAGCGAAGGCGCCCGCACCAAGTTCGACTACTCTTTTTACAACAACAACGGCACCAACCCCACCCGGCGCTCCACCATGTGGCACATGGCCTTGCTGAGCAACTACCGCCAGGCCAACGTGATGAACGGCGCCCAAAGCGCGCAGCAGGACAACCTGGTGTTCATCGGCATGCGCGGCCCTGATGGTTACACCCTGATGGTGATGAACATGCAGCCCACCGGCAGCTACTCGTACCGCGCCTCGTTCGACAACACCTTCCACGCCGGCACCGAAGCCGTGAAAATCAGGTTGGAGGCTTACACCGCCCTCAGCCGGGAGTTGGTTGACAACATTGCCCCGCGCAGCACGCACCTCTACAAGCTCGACCCCGAGGGAAACGTCTTGTCCAAGCTTTATTACGCCGAAGGCGACCCCGCCCCGCGGCAGCAGCTGGCCTTCACTTTTGTGAGCCGCAGCTCCGTTGCCGCCGGCACCGCGGGCTACGCCCGCCCCCTGGGCGGCACGGCCACCAATGACGTGACGCAGTACGTGGGCAGTGTTGCCACGTTCAGCTCGGCGCGGTGGCTGCTCAAGCCCGCCGACCCGGGCTACTACTACATCGTGAACCAGTTCACCGACCTTGCCATGCGTCCCAAAGGCACTTCCGATGCCGAGCGCATCCAAGAAAACCAGCTCATCAGCCAGGAAGCCCTGAATGAAAACAGCCTGAACAACGACTACCTGATGTGGCGCGTGGAATACACCGGCACCGGGGGATACTACCGCCTCCGCAACAAGCGCAGCGGCAAGTACCTGAACGTGAAAGGCGGTGGCGTGACCGCCGACATTCCCCTGGTGCAATTCACCTACTTCGCCGACTACCTCTCCGAGCAATGGCGCTTCGACGCCGCACCCGCCGAAAATGAGCCGATGCAGGCGCGCGGCAGCGGCCCGTTAGCCGGCGCCACCGGCCCCAATGATGCCCTGGCCAAGAGCCTGAGCGTGTTTCCCAATCCTGCTTCGGCTTCCCTCACCATTACCATCGACGCGGCGGCCAGCGACGTTACGCTGCGCGACATGACGGGCCGGGTCTGCCGCACGCAGCGCCTGGACCGCACCGGGCAGGTTGATTTGCAGGGCTTGGCCAAAGGCCTGTACCTGCTCACCGTGAGCACGGCCAGCGGGCAGGTGCACCAGAAAATTGTAAAGGAATAGGGGAGGCGGCAGAGCTTCCGCTTGAGACCCGAAAGGGAGGTCCTGCTTAGCGTAGCGCAGCAGGACCTCCCTTTCGGCTTGATGACGCTCTATTAGCACCACGGATTGGCCTCAGACGCGCGCCGTAGACTCTCGCCCGAACAGCGTCGACTCCAGCACCATACTCTGGCTGGGCAGTATGGCTTTCTTCTTTTCCACGCCGCGCAGCAGGATTTTAGCGGCCTCTTTGCCGATTTCGTAGGCCGGCTGCGTGATGGTGGTCAGCGGCGGTTCGAGCAGGGAGGCGCTTTCCAGGTTGGAGAAGCCGATGATTTTGATGTCGTCGGGAATAACGCGGCCCAACTGCCGGCATACGTGGTAGGAGCTGATGGCCAGCCGCTCGACCGAAGCGAAGATGCCGTCGATGTCGGGCCGGCGCTCCAGCAGCTCCCGGATGAGGCCCACGTTCTGCTGGTTGTCCATCACGCCCTGCAGAATCAACTCGGGGTCGTGGATGCGGCCGTGGGCTTGGAGGGCGTCGAGGTAACCCTGCAGGCGGTTGCGGCCTATGGACAGGTTGTTGGAAATGAGCAAATGAGCAATCTGCTCGCAGCCGGCGGCAACGAGGTGCTCGGTGGCCTGATATCCGCTTTCGTAATCGTTGGTGGTGACTTTGGCCGTGGATACCTCGACGCACACCCGGTCGAAAAACACGATGGGCACGTTGCTGTCCTGCAGGCTTTTGATATGGGCGAAGTCTTCGGTCCCGCTGGCCACGGACATGAGCAAGCCGTCAATCCGGCCACCCTTCAGGTGTTGGATAATGGAGACTTCGCGCTCGTAGTCGTCGTGGGTGAGGTAGATGAGCACGTGGTAGCCACTTTGGCGGGCCACCTCCTCGATGCCGTTGATGGCGAGCGCGAAAAAGTGGTTGGCCACCTTGGGGATGACCACCCCGATGGTCTTGCTCAGGTTGCGGCGCAGGCTGCTGGCGTAGGCGTTGGGCTGGTAGTTGAGCTCGGCGGCCAGGGCCCGCACCCGCTCTTTGGTCTGGGTCGACACTTCGTGGCTGTCCTGCAACGCTCGGGAAACCGTGGCAATGGACAGATTTAGCGCCTGCGCCAGGGATTTGAGGTTTACAGGCGTCATGGCAGCAAGGCGTAGGGCGAAATAATAAAAATTGGCTGGGTAAGAGTTCTTGATTGCCCGGCAAGATACAAACTCGTGCACTACCTGTCAGCAAGGCCTTGATACAGGTCAATTTAATGTAAACGTTTGCGGACGAAATGCCTGAAAACGTTTGCGTAAATAAAGACGTGGTTTTCTATTTAATAGCAAGGAACAATCCGGTAATTCGCAGAGCAATCAATGGGCAAAAAGTCCATTAGCTAGTCACCAAGCACCTTGTTGGCAGCTGAGCCCTAACGGCCCTCAACCGGTGCTGCCCCGGTTTGCGGCGTTTCTTCCTAATCACCAACCCACCCACCTTATGAAGGCTTTTATACCCCTAGAGTTTCGGCGCTACGTCCGGCCGCTGGTCTTGCTGCCCGCGCTGAGCCTGGGCCTCGGCAATCACCTGGCCGCGCTGCCCCGGGCAGCCGTTTCATCCCGCGCGGTGCTGGCCGACATCACCATTAGCGGGCAGGTGGTGGACGAAAAAGGCGTGGGCCTGCCCGGCGTCAACGTCATTGTGAAGGGGACTAGCAACGGCGTGCAAACCGATGCCACCGGTAACTACAAGCTCGTGGCCCCCGACAACGCCACCTTGGTGTTCACCTTCGTAGGCTACCTGGCCGAGGAGGTGGCCGTGGGCGGCCGCACCACTATCAACTCCAAGCTCAATCCCGACTCTAAGGCGCTGGAAGAGGTGGTGGTGGTGGGCTACGGCGTGCAGGAAAAGAAATTGCTGGCCACTTCCATCTCTACCATCTCCGCCAAGCAAGTAGAGCTGCTGCCGGTGGCCTCGCCTTCCGAGGCCCTCGTAGGCCTGGTGGCCGGTGCCCAGATTACGGAGCCTTCGGGCGAGCCGGGCGCCGGAGCGGTTATTCGCATTCGCGGCTTGGGCTCGATTTCGGCCGGCAACAACCCGCTGTACGTCGTGGACGGCTACCCGCTTAACAACGCCGACAGCTACTTTCAGATTCCGCCCGCCGACATCCAGAGCGTGCAGGTGCTGAAGGATGCCGCGGCCTGCGCCATCTACGGCTCGCGCGGGGCCAACGGCATTGTGATTGTGACCACCAAGCGCGGCGGTACCGACGGCAAAACCCGCTTCAACTTCAGCGCCAACACGGGCGTGCAGCAGGTGGCCAAGCGCGTGGACCTGCTCAACCGCGACCAGTTCCTGGAGTATTTCAAGGAGTCGTACACCAACGCCAACCGGGCCTTCACGCCGGCCATGACGACGCTCTTTGCCCAAGACCAAAATAGCTTGCCCGATACCGACTGGCAGGATGAGATTTTCCAGACCGGTGTGCAGCAGCAGTACCAGCTGGGGGCCAGCGGCGGCACCGACAAGTCGCGTTTCTACATCTCGGGCGGCTACTTCAATCAGACGGGCATCGTGAAAGGCTCCGGCTTCGAGCGCTTCTCGCTGCGCGCCAACTACGATGCGCAGCTGAACTCCAAGTTGAAGCTGGGCCTGAGCCTGGCGCCCAACTTCAGCCGCACCGACCTGGTGCCCACCACCGGCAGCTACAACAACGCCAACACCAGCAACGGCGCCGGCGGCCAAACCGGCGCCGTGACCACCGCCCTCATATTGGCGCCCATTGTGCCCGTGCGCCTGCCCAACGGCGATTACGCCGGCCTGCGGACCGGCAGCAACCAAGCCATCACCAACCCCGGCGACCTGCTGAGTCCGGTGGCCCCGCTGGACCTCTACCAGGACCGCAACAGCGCCGTGCGCGCCCTGGGCTCGATGTTCCTTGATTTTGAGGTACTCAAGGGCCTGCACCTGCGCACCAACTTCGGCGCCGAGCTCATTAACTCCCGCCGCAGCATCTACGTGCCAGCCACGCTGAGCACCGCCAGCAACCAAACCGCCAACCTTTCGAATCCCATCCTCAACAACGTGGATGCCCGGCGCCTGAACAGCACCAACCTTAACTGGCTGCTGGAGAACACCGCCACCTACAACCGCAGCTTCGGCTCCGACCACAGCGTGACCCTGCTGGCGGGCTACGCCGCCCAGTACAACACGGCGGAAGGCAGCACGGTGCTCGGCCAGACCGGCACCTACACCAACACCAACATTGAGTACCCCACGGCCGCCGGCCAGGTGTTCGGCCAGGGCCTCTTCAATAACGAGAACGCCCTGACGTCGGTGTTCGGCCGCTTCGACTACGCGTTCAAGGAGCGCTACATCCTGACTGCCGCGCTGCGGACGGACGGTTCTTCGCGCTTCGGGCCCGACAAGCGCTACGCTACCTTCCCGTCGGTGGCCCTGGCGTGGCGCGTGGCCGAGGAGCCCTTCATCAAGCAGTTTTCGACTATCAGCGAGCTGAAGCTGCGCGCCAGCTACGGCGTGACCGGCAACAACAACATCGGTGACTACAACTTCCAGGCTTACCAGGCCGGCGCCAACTACGTGTTTGGCACTGGCACCGGAACCCGCGCCTTTGGCTTCTCGCCCAACGGCGTGGCCATCCGCGACCTGAGCTGGGAAACCAACAAGCAGTTTGACGCCGGCTTCGACCTGGGCTTGTTCCGCGACCGCATCTACCTGACCGTGGCGGCTTACGAGCGCAACACCACCGACCTGCTCCTAAACCGCAACATTCCGGCCCTGCTGGGCTTCTCGACGCGGGCCCTGGCCAACGTGGGCGAGGTGCGCAACCGCGGCCTGGAGTTCCAGGTGAACACGGCCAATATTCAGGGCAAAGACTTCACCTGGAGCACGGCCGCCAACCTCTCTTTCAACCGCAACCAGGTAATTGCCCTGGCCGGTGCCAACGAGCAGATTACGTTTGATGCCGTATTTGGCTACGCCAGCTCCATCCGGGTGGTACCGGGCCAGCCGCTGGGCGTGTTCTACGGCTACCAGCAGGAGGGCGTGTACCTGAACCAGGCCGACATCGACAGCAGCCCGAGGTGGACCGGCAGCGGCACCGTGATTCGGCCCGGCGACTTGAAATTCCGCGACGTGAACGGCGACGGCCAGATTAACTCGTCCGACATCGGCGTCATCGGCAACCCGTTCCCGGACTTTACCTTCGGCCTGCAAAACACCCTCGGCTACAAGGCCTTCTCGCTGGCCTTCACGCTGCAGGGCTCGCAGGGCAACGACGTGCTCTACGGCTCCGACCGCTACGTGGTGAACGGCCAGGGCGGCACCAACGGCCGCACCAACCTGCTGAACCGCTGGCGCTCGCCCGAAAACCCCGGTGATGGCATGACGCCCGTGGCCACCGTCAACGGCTCGCTTAAAACCGTGTTCAACTCCCACTACGTGCACGACGCCTCGTTCCTGCGCGTCCGCAACGTGACGCTGCGCTACCAAGTGCCCAGCGAACTGGTGAAGCGCGCCAGCCTGCAGAGCCTGGGCATCTACACCAGCATCCAGAACCTGTACACCTTCACGAAGTACTTCGGCTACAACCCCGAAGCCAACAACTTCGGCAACACCACTTCGCCCACCTACGGCGTCGACCAGGGAGCCTTCCCGATGGCCCGCACCATCACGCTGGGCGTGCAGCTGGGCTTCTAAATGATGGACCGGCTACGGCCTACTCAGCATAATGGGCTGTCCCTAACAAACCTCTAGACTATTCCCTCATGACTTTCAATAAATCTTTCGCGGGCGCGGCCTTTGCCACGCTGCTGGGCCTGGCCACCTTGGGCACCACGTCGTGCAGCAAGGACTTCATCGACCTCGCCGACCCCACCCGCCTGCCGAGCGCCGAAGGGTACACCGATTCGCTGAGCATCGTGACCGGCGTGACGGCGGCGTATTCATCGCTGCAAGACATTTACGGCAACGGCAGCAACCGGGGACTGTTCGTTTTCAGCGAACTCCCGTCCGATAACACCTTTGCGCTGACGTCCGGCGAGCTGCTCAACGAGTTCAACGACTTCACCCTTTCCAGCATCAACCCGCGCTTGCAAAGCCACTGGCAGGTTACCTACCGCGCCATTGCCCGCTGCAACGTCATCCTGAACCGGGCGGGCGCCGTGAAGCTCACCGACGCCACCCGCAACCGCTTCTACGGCGAGGTGCGCTTCATTCGGGCGCTGGCGTACTTTAACGCCGTGCAGATTTGGGGCGATGTGCCGCTGGTGACCAGCGAAATCGCCTCCATCGCCGACGCCTACCAGTTTGGCCGCGTGCCGAAGATTCAGGTGTACGCCCAGATTGAGGAAGACCTGGCCTTTGCCGAAGCCAACCTGCCCGTAACCTACACCGGCGCCAATTTGGGCCGCATTACCAAAGGTGCCGCCCAAGGCCTGCTGGGCAAAGTGCAGCTCACGCAGAAGAAGTACGGCGCCGCGGCCGTTTCCCTAAAAAAGGTCATTGATGCCAACACCTACACGCTGCAAGCCAACTACGCCAATATCTTTTTGACAACCAACGAGATGAACAGCGAAATCCTGGCCGCCGCCCGCTACACCAAGGGCGGCCTGGGCGTGGGCAGCTACTTCAGCACCTGGTTTATGCCGGTGCTGCCCGCCGCCGTGGCCCTCACCGTGAACGGCAACGTGGGTACCGGCCAGCAGTACAACTCCGTGGACCCCGACCTGGTGGCCGCCTTCACGGCCAGCGGTGCCTCCGACGTGCGGGCCGCCGCCTCGTTTGGCGCTTCCACCGTAGCCAACTTGACGCAGTACTACACCAAGAAGTACAGCGACGTGCCCACCAGCGCCTTTGACGCCGAAAACGACTGGATTATCCTGCGTTACGCCGACGTGCTGCTCATGTACGCCGAAGCCGTGAACGAGCAAAGCGGGCCCGACGCCCTGGCCCTCGACGCCGTGAACCGAGTAATTCGCCGCTCGCGCAACCTGCCCGTGGCCACCGCCGCCCCAACGGTGGACCTGCCCGCCAGCATCAGCCAACCCGACCTGCGCACCCGCCTGGAGCTGGAGCGCCGCCTGGAATTGAATTTAGAGGGCCACCGCTGGTTCGACCTCGTGCGCACCGACCGCGCCATCCCCGTGATGAATGCTTTCTTTATGCGCACTGGTTCGGCCAGTCGCCTCGAAGCCCGCAAGCTGGTGTTTCCGGTGCCGATTCAAGAAATTCAAACCAACCCAATTCTGAAACAGAACGAGGGTTACCTGTAGCCATTTGGTGAGTGAGGAGGTGAGGGTTTGCCAAACGTCGCCCGGCGGCTGCCACGGCGGGGTGCCGCGCAAACCCTCACCACTTCGTTTTTAGCTGTTTCTCGCTTTTGTCTTTCCCGCCTGCTTATGACCCCACCCAACCTGTTGAAGATGCTGCCGCCGGCCCTAATGGTGCTAGTGGCCCTCTTATTTGGCTCTTCAGCATATGCCCAAACCAGCTTGCTGCAGAACGCCCCCGGCCGGAGCGTGCTCAGCCTCAACGGCCGCTGGAACTACATCATTGACCCCTACGAAAACGGCTTTTACGACTACCGCCGCGAGGCCTTCGACCAATCCAAGTCGGGCAAGGGCGGCTACTACGACAACCAGAAGCCCAGCTCCACGCAGGAGTCGGAGCTGATTGAGTACGACTTCGACCAGTCCGCTGGCATGCAGATTCCGGGCGACTGGAACTCGCAGGACCCCAAGCTGCTCTACTACGAGGGCACCATCTGGTACAAGAAAAGCTTTAACCTCAAGCCCCAGGCGGGCAAGCGCTACTTTATCTACTTCGGCGCCATCAACTACGAGTCGCACATTTACCTGAACGGCAAAAAGCTGGGCATGCACAAGGGCGGCTTCACGCCCATTCAGTACGACATCACCAGCCAGCTGAGTGCCACCGGCGACAACTTCGTGGTGGTGAAGGCCGACAATACCCGCCGCCCCGAGGAGGTGCCCACCATCAACACCGACTGGTGGAACTACGGCGGCATCACGCGCGACGTGTTCGTGGCCGAGACCCCGGCCACCTTTATCAATGACTACAAAGTGCAACTGGCCAAGGATGCGCCCGGCACGCTGGCGGGGTTCGTGCAGCTCAGTGGCGAGGGCAAAGCCAACCAGTCAGTGACCCTGAACATTGCCGAGGCCGGCATCAAACAAACGATGAAGACCGACGCCGAAGGGCGCGCCACCTTCAGCATTCCCGCTAAAAAGCTCAAGATGTGGTCGCCGCAGAGCCCCAAGCTCTATGCCGTGAGCTTGAGCAGTGGGGGAGATGCCGTGCAGGATAAAATCGGCTTCCGCACCATCCAGACCAAGGGGCAGGACATATTGCTAAATGGCAAATCCATCTACATGCGCGGCATTTCCATGCACGATGAGAACCCGCTCATCCCCGGCCGGGCCCGCAACGAAGGCGACCTGCGCATGCTGCTGACCTGGGCCAAGGAACTGGGCTGCAACTACGTGCGCCTGGCTCACTACCCGCACAACGAAACCATGCTCAAGCTGGCTGATGAAATGGGCCTGCTGGTGTGGGCCGAAGTGCCCGTGTACTGGACTATTGCCTGGACCAACCCCGCCACCTACCAGAACGCCGAAGCCCAGCTCTCGGACCTGATTTCGATGGGAAAAAACCGCGCCAGCGTGGTGGTATGGTCGGTAGGCAATGAAACCCCGCTCGGCGACCCGCGCCTGGCTTTCATGACTAACCTGGTGAAAAAGGCCCGCAGCCTCGACGATACCCGCCTGATTGCCGCCGCCCTGGAGCTGCACCGCACGCCCGATAACGTGGTGCACGTGGACGACCAGCTGGGCGAGTTCCTGGACCTGACCAGCTTCAACGAGTACGCCGGCTGGTACTGGGGCGGCAAGCCCAGCGAAATCACCAAGTACACGTTCGATATCAAGTACAACAAGCCGGTGGTGGTGAGCGAGTTTGGCGGCGATGCCCTGGCCGGCTACCACGGCGACGCCGAAACCCGCTGGAGCGAGGAGTACCAGGAAGCCCTCTACCAGAGCCAGATTAAGATGCTGAGCACCATCAAGGGCCTGCGCGGCATGACGCCCTGGATTCTGGCCGACTTCCGCGCCACTCGCCGCCAGCATCCGGTTTATCAGAATGGATTCAACCGCAAAGGCTTGATTTCAAGCACCGGCACCAAGAAGAAAGCCTACTACGTGCTGCAGGAATACTACCGGCAGATGACTCAGAAATACGACGGGAAATGAGTTCCAGAACAACCCCAAATCCCGTCATGCAGAGCGTAGCGAAGCATCTCGCGTGCAGCAGAAATCAATGGCGTTGCGCCGAAGCGGGCAAGATGCTTCGCTACGCTCTGCATGACGTTCAATTATCGGGTAAAAGATTGCTCATTGGCGCTGGCATGCTCCTTGGGCTAGCTCCCGCCGCCCAAACCCAGGCCCAGTCCCGCGACAGCGCCGAATATACCCTGCGCGTCGCCGCCAAAAAGACCATCAATAACTCCACCATCGACGGCAAAGCCGGATTTGCGGAGTACAAGAACTACCCCACGCGCACCATTGCGCAGCTCCAAGGTTTCACGCCCAGTATCGTGAAGCTGAGCAAATACGGCGGGCGTTTGGACAAGCGCACCAAGGCCACCGGCTTCTTCCACGTGAAGAAAGTAGACGGCCGCTGGTGGGCCGTGGACCCCGACGGCTACTTCTACCTGCACAATGCCCCCAATGACGTGCAGCCCGGTCGCTCTGAGCGCACTCAAAAGGCCCTGCAGGACAAGTATGGCGACCGCGCCGGCTGGATGGCCGGCACCCGCAAATTCCTGCTCGAAAACGGGTTCAACGGCACCGGCGCATGGTCGGCCACCGCGGATATTCAGGCGGAAAACACCCGGGCCGACCGGCCGCTGGCGTACACCATCAACCTGGACTTCATGAGCAAATACGGGGACAAGCGCGGCGGCACCTACGTGCAGCCCGGCCACAAAGGCTACCCTAACGACGTCATTTTTGCCTTCGACCCCGGGTTTGAAGCTTTCGCCGAGGAGCATGCCAAGCAGCTCGCCAAGCACAAGAAAGACAAGAACCTCTTCGGCTATTTCTCCGACAACGAGATGCCGCTGCTCCGCAAAAACCTCGACGGCTACCTCACCCTGCCCGTGACGGAGCCCGGCTACATGGCGGCCAAGAAATGGGCCGATGAGCGCGGCGTCACCCTGGCCACCATCACCGACCAGCACCGGCAGGATTTCCTGGCTTTCGCGGCTGAAAAGTACTTCTCCATCGTGGCCAAGGCCATGAAAAAATACGACCCCAACCACATGTACCTGGGCTGCCGCTTTCACGGGGCCCAGCGCTACTACCCCGAGCTGATGCGCGTGGCCGGCAAATACCTCGACGCCGTGAGCATCAACTACTACAACAACTGGACCCCCGAAAAACGCTGGGTAGCCGAGTGGGAGCAGTCGGCCAGCAAGCCTTTTCTTATCACCGAATGGTACGTGAAGGGCGAAGACGCGCCCGAGCTGGCCAACACCGCCGGCGCCGGCTGGGTGGTGAGGACCCAGGCCGACCGCGGCTTGTTCTACCAGAACTTCACCCTGGGTTTGCTGGAATCGAAGAATTGCGTGGGCTGGCACTGGTTCAAGTACCAGGACAACGACCCCACCATTGTGGGCGCCGAGCCCTCGAACACCAACGCCAACAAAGGCATCGTGAACAACTACCTGGTGCCCTACGCCCCGCTCCTGGACAAGATGCGTGAGCTAAACCTGCAGATGTACCCGCTGGCCGACTTCTTCGACCAACGTACGCCGCAGCCCTAATCCCTGCCTTTGTTGCAGGGCGCTGATTACAATTGGTATCCACGCCGGGGCAGTTGGCCCCGCGCGTATTGTGCTTAAACTGGCGGCCGCTGGCCCCACTGGGAAATGGACAAGGCAGCTTTTGAGCTGGAACAACACCTCGCGTTTAGGTGAGTGAACGCGAGCAAGGTGCCAGCCGGAAAGCTGCGGCCAGTGGTCGCCAGTAGGCACGATACCGTTTAAACCCGCCCCTTGGGCATCCTCTTACGCTACGAATCAAATGCCCTTTCCATTCCATCAATACCTGCTTTTCGGCCTGCTGCTGGCGCCCTGTGTCCCGGCAGTAGCGCAGAAGAAAGCCAAGGCCACTGCCGGGGCCACGACCACGGCGGCACCCATCGAGCAGCGCATTACCGCGCTGCTGGCCCAGATGACTCTGGAAGAAAAAGTCGGCCAGCTCAACCAGTATTCGGGCCGCCAGCTGACCGGCCCCGCCAGCGACCGCAAAACTACCTTACTCAACAGCATTAGGGAAGGCACGGTGGGTTCGGTGCTGAACGTGAAAGGCGTTCAGGGCACCCGCGAGGTGCAGGGCGTGGCCATGCAGTCGCGCCTGAAAATTCCGCTGCTGTTTGGGCTTGATGTTATTCACGGCTACAAAACTGTTTTCCCTATTCCTTTGGCTGAGGCGGCGTCCTGGGACCTGGTCGCCATTCGGCAGTCGGCGCATTTGGCGGCCCGCGAGGCAGCCAGCGCCGGCATTCACTGGACGTTTGCGCCCATGGTCGACATTGCCCGCGACCCGCGCTGGGGCCGCGTGATGGAAGGCGCCGGCGAAGACCCGTACCTGGGCTCCCAGATTGCCCGGGCCCGCGTGCTCGGCTTCCAGGGCGACAAGCTGGGGGGCACCGATGCCGTGCTGGCCTGCGCCAAGCACTTTGCGGCCTACGGCGCGGCCATTGCCGGCCGCGACTACAACGCCGTGGAGCTCAACGACCAGCAGCTGTGGGAAGTGTACCTGCCGCCCTTCAAAGCCGCGCTCGACGCCGGCGCGGCCACATTCATGAATTCCTTTAACACGCTGAACGGGGTGCCCGCCACCGGCAACCGCCATTTGCAGCGCGACATTCTCAAAGACAAGTGGGATTTCCAGGGCTTTGTGGTCAGCGACTGGGGTTCCGTTACCGAGCAGGTGCAGTGGGGCTACGCCAAAGACAACGCCGATGCCGCCGCAAAAGCCCTCAACGCGGGCAGCGACATGGACATGGAGGGCGACGCCTACAACGGCCACCTCGCCAAACTAGTGAAGGAGGGCAAAGTAGAAATGGCCCTGGTTGACGACGCCGTGCGCCGAGTGTTGCGCAAGAAGTTCGAGCTGGGGTTGTTCGATAACCCTTATAAATTCTCGGACGAGAAGCGCGAAAAGCAGGTGATGAGCGACCCGTGGAGCCGCGTGGCCGCCCGCCAGATGGCCGAAAAGTCCATGGTCCTGCTCAAAAACGAGCAAAGCGTCCTGCCTCTCCAGCGCCAGCTCGGCAAAATTGCGCTCATTGGCCCGCTGGTGAAGGCCAAGCGCGACCTCGACGGCAGCTGGTCCGTGGATTCCGACACCACGCTCACGGTGTCTCTGTTCGAAGGCTTTGCCAGGAAAGCTGGCTCCAAAACCCAGCTGCTCTACGCCAAGGGCTGCGACGTGACGGGCGACTCCCGCGCCGGCTTTGCCCAAGCCGTGGAAACTGCTAAAAATGCCGAGGTCATCGTGCTCGCCGTCGGCGAAACCTGGGACATGAGCGGCGAGGCCAAATCCCGCACCGACATTCACCTGCCCGGCGTGCAGGAGGAGCTGTTCCAGGCCCTGAAAGCCACCGGCAAGCCCATTGTGGTCGTGGTCATGGCTGGGCGCCCCCTGATTTTCAATGCCATCGCCGACGGCGCCGACGCCATTCTCTACGGCTGGTGGCCCGGCTCGGAAGGCGGCAACGCCCTGGCTAATGTGCTCTACGGCGACTACAACCCGGCCGGCAAGCTGCCCATGACGTTTCCACGCGCCGTGGGCCAGATTCCCATCAGCTACAACCAGCAATACCACACCGGCCGCCCCGTGAAAAAGCCCGGCGACATCCGCTACAAATCGGCTTACATAGACGAGGAGAATACGCCGCGCTATGCGTTCGGCCACGGCTTGAGCTACACCACTTTCAAGTACGCGGACTTAAAAATTAGCCGCCCGCAGATGACCCTGGCCGATAACGTACAGGTGCAGTTTACGCTCACCAACGCCGGCAAAGTGGCAGGGGAGGAGGTCGTTCAGTTGTACGTGCACGACCTGGTGGCCTCCACAGTGCGGCCTTTGCAGGAGCTCAAGGACTTTCGGAAAGTGCTGCTGAAGCCCGGCGAGAGCAAAATCATCACGTTCACCATCAGCAAAGACCAGCTGGCTTTTTACAACCAGAAGCTGGAGTGGGCCGCCGAGCCCGGCGGGTTCAACCTCATGATTGGCAGCGCGGCTAACGACATCCGACTGGGAAGCACGCTGGAGCTTCTACCTTAACTACAACAACGCGATGACCCCGACCTTATCTGCCCCGGCGCTACCGGCGCCTTCACCTGCTTTGGCTCCCCGCTATATGGCTGCCCTCGACCAGTTTTCGCTACGCGACCGGGTTATTGTTATCACCGGCGCCACGGGGGTGCTGGGCGAGTGCATGTCGCTGGCCGTGGCCGAAGCGGGCGCCAAAGTAGTGGTGCTCGGCCGCGACGCCACCCGAGCCGCGGCCCGGGTCGATGCCATTCAGGCGATGGGCGGCGAGGCCATGTCCGTGCTTTGCAACGTGCTGGACAAGGGCCAGATGCAAGCCGCCTGCGAGGAGATTCTGGCGGCCTACGGCACCATTGATGGCCTGGTGAACGCGGCCGGAGGCAACCTGCCCGGCGCCACTATCAACCCCGACCAGGACTTATTTGACCTCAGCATCGAGCAAACCCGGAGCGCCGTCGACCTGAATTTGTTCGGCACCGTCATCCCGACCACCGTGTTTGGCCGGGTGATGGCCGAAAAGGGCAAGGGCTCCATCGTCAACGTGTCGTCGCTGACTGCCCAGCGGCCCCTGACGCGGGTGCTGGGCTACACCATGGCCAAGAAGGCGGTGGAAGCGTACACTCAGTGGATGGCCACGGAGCTGGGCCTGCGCTACGGGGGCGGCGTGCGCATGAACGCCATTGCCCCCGGCGTGTTCCTGACTGAGCAAAACCGCGCACTGCTGCTAAACCCCGACGGCAGCCCCACTGACCGCGCCCGAAAGTTTATCAGCCACACCCCCTTCCAACGCTTCGGCCTGCCCGAAGAACTGACCGGCACCCTCATCTACCTGCTCAGCGACGCCTCCCGCTTCGTGAGCGGCGCAACGGTGATGGTGGATGGAGGATTCAATGCCTACAGCGGCGTTTGAATTTTCGCTATTAGAAAAATCAGAACGTCAGCGCCTCACAAGAAAGTTACCCCCATGCCCCTCATTCAAAGCTGGCGCTGGTACGGCCCTAAAGACCTGGTCAGCCTCTCCGACATCCGCCAAGCCGGCGCTACCGATGTTGTTTCCGCTCTGCACCATATTGCCAACGGGGAAGTGTGGCCCGTGGCTGAAATCCGGCAACGCCAGGCGGAAGTGGCCGCTGCCGGCCTCACCTGGAGCGTGGTAGAAAGCGTACCCGTGCACGAGCACATCAAAACCCGCACCGCCGAGTTCGAGCGATACATCGCCAACTATCAGGAGTCGTTGCGCAACCTGGCCGCCTGTGGCATCCGGACCGTTACGTATAACTTCATGCCCGTGCTCGACTGGACGCGCACTGACCTGGCTTATGAAGTAGAAGATGGGTCGAAGGCGCTGCGCTTCGAAAAAGCGGCGTTTGTGGCCTTCGATACCCTGCTGCTCAAACGCCCCAACGCGGCGCTCGACTACACTTCTCAGGAGCTCGAAGAGGCCAAAGCCCGCTTCGCCGGCATGAGTCTGGCCGACCGCGACCAACTGCAGCGCAACATCATTGCCGGCCTGCCCGGCAGTGAGGAAAGCTTCACGTTGGCCCAATTTCAGCAGGCACTGGATGCTTACCGGGGTATCGATGCGGCCAAGCTGCGGGAGCACCTGATTCTGTTTTTGCAGGCCGTGGTGCCCGTAGCAGAGCAAGTGGGCCTCAACCTGGCCATTCACCCCGACGACCCGCCGTATCCCATTCTGGGTCTGCCCCGCGTGGTGAGCACTGCCGCCGACGTTGCGGCCCTGGCCGCGGCCGTGCCCTCGCTCCGCAACGGCTTGTGCTTTTGCACGGGCTCTTTCGGGGTGCGCCCCGACAACGACCTGCCCGGCATGGTGCGCCGGTTCGCCAACCGCATCCACTTCCTGCACCTGCGCAGCACCCAGCGCAATGCCGCCGGCAACTTCTACGAAGCCAACCACCTGGAGGGCGACGTGGACATGTACGCCGTGATGCGCGAGCTCGTCGGCGTCATGCGCCAGCGCCAAGTCAGCCTGCCCATGCGCCCCGACCACGGCCACCAGATGCTCGACGACCTGCACAAGCGCACCAACCCGGGCTATTCCGCCATTGGCCGTCTGCGCGGCCTGGCAGAATTGCGGGGACTGGAGATGGGCATTGAGCGTTCTATATAGATGAACTGGCGCGTTTACCGCGCCATCGTTTCGGTGAACGAAGTGTCGCTAGTTGAGCCGCTCGGGCGGGGTTGCGGCTACCTGCTGCAAGGCCCGGCAATAGTGCAGCAGGGGCCGCCGGGCGAGGGCGGGCGGCAGGAGGCGGACCGCAGCGGCAAACTCAGCCAGCGTGAGCGGCACGGTGGTCACGTACGCGCCGCCGCGCCAGACGGCCAAGCCGTTGACGGGCCCTCCGAGGACCACCTCGCCCTGGGGGCCTCGGCGAGGTAGGGCGCAAGCAGGGCAAGGGCGTTGGTCATGCGGCACAGAGGCCCTGCGGGGCACCGGGGGAGTAGCGCCAGGAACCAGCGGCCGGTCGCACCCGAGCGGTGCGGAGCCCCCTGTCAACGGGGGCCATTCCAGCTGCTGGCCCTGGACTTAAAGTCGGGAGGTGGCGCGAGCGGTTCCGCGCCGGGTGCTGCCGCCCTGGCGGCCGGTCACGCGGCCTGACAAAGGTACGGCCCCCGCCAAAGGCCGAGATTAGAAAGCCATTAGATTTGACGTCCTGCCGCCAGGGCGGGGCGCGAGCCGCCGGCAAGCGTCCATCACAAGGTCTTGCATGCGCAATTTGGACCGTTTCGCTGAACTTCCCAAGTATCGCGTAAAATCGCTCTTCAATGAGAGAACTGACAGAAGAGGAGGCATTGCAAGCAGTGGCCTTTATGGAAAAGCTCGTCGTGGGCTTAGGAAGTCTTGGGCGGCATTACTCCGACAACGACGAAGACCTAGCTTGGGCACTATTGTACCTGTTTAAGCCCAAACTGGTGAACGAGGCGGCTAAAGTGCACGGGATGCTTTTCAGTAAATACAACACAGAACTGGCGGAAGGGGAAGACATGGACGAACTCGAAAAACTCCTTCAGGGTCTGCCTTACCCGATAACGCCAACCCCCAAACAACTCGCTCGTTTCTGCCAAAACCGCCTAAATAAGCAGAGGTCAGAATAAAGCTCGTTTGGGCTACTGGCCGTTCGGGCACGTACAGGAAGGACTTACCGTTCTTCGCCCTGCCCATGCTGCTCGATGCCAAGCTGCCCGCTCGCTTTATTCTCCGACAAATCCTGCCCGACGTGGCGGTGCTGCTGCTCATCTCGGTGGTCTTCGAGGGCCTCAAGGTGTTCTTGGGGCAGTACCTGCCCCCCATTCCGCTCACCTTGCCGGCCATCCTGGGCAGTGCGATTTCGCTGCTGCTGGCCTTCGCCCTGAGCCAGTCGTACGACCGCTGGTGGGAGGCGCGCAAGGTGTGGGGCGCCATCGTCAACGACTCGCGCTCGCTCGTGCTGCAGGGGCGCAGCTTTGTCAAGCCGACGCACCGGTCGCCGGCGCTCCTGCGCGGCCTGGCCTACCGGCAGGTGGCGTGGTGCTACGGCCTGGGCGAGGCCCTGCGCGGCCAGGACCCCATGGTCACGCTGGCCCGCTACCTGCCGCCGGAGGAGCGGGCCTACGCCGAGCGCCACGCCAACAAGCCGCTGGCGCTTTTGGCCCTGCACACCGCGCAAATCCAGGACCTCTACGAGCAGGGGGCCCTCAATCCCTACCAGCAGGTGCAGCTCGACGCCACCCTGGTGCGCCTGTGCGACGCGATGGGGCGGGCCGAACGCATCAAAAGCACGGTGTTTCCCACCAACTACCGGCGGCTGGTGCACTTTCTGATCTACCTGTTCCTGGGCACGTTGTCGCTGAGCCTGGTCGAAATCAACGGCCTGGTGGAACTGCCCATCCTGCTCATGTTCGCCGTCACCTTCTTCCTGGTCGAGCGCACCGCCCGCTACATGCAGGACCCCTTCAGCAACCTGCCCACCGACACGCCCGTCACGGCCATCGCCCGCACCGTGGAAATCAACCTGCGGCACTTGCTCGACGAAGAAACCGTGCCTGCGCCGCTGCCCGCCGAGGCCTTTTATTTGATGTAACCCACCGGCCAAGGGGTGGCCCACGCCGTTTGTTACTAGTCAGACCGTTTTTGTGAACACTCTATTCCAGCGTAGCAGCTACCTCAGCAACCTACGGGTCTGAATCGGCCAAGGAGGGCGGCGATTTGGGCATCACCACCGGCCTGTTTTAGAAAATTCCAGGTAGCGCTGCAACAGGGCACGGGCTGCTTCGCTCGAAAGAGTGGGCACGGCGAAGCCCCGCTCGGCCACGCGGCGGAGAAAGCGCTCGTCTTGCAGCCGGTACCCGGGCCGGGTGAGGTAATGCCCCGCGTAGCTGGGCCAGACCCACTCGCCGTCGGTATGAATGGCGAACGAGCCGATTTCGTTGCCCTCCTCGTCGAACAAGCGGTCCATGAACCCGACGAGCTCGGGGCACTGCTCCAGGTACGCCAAGAGCTGCGGCTTCTGAGAGAAATCGGCCGCCGCCACGGCGAACACGTCGGGAACGTCCTGCACGCCGGGGATAAACCAGTGAAACGCTTTCAAAAACCCCACGTCGTTCACCTCCACCATTTGCTTAACCTGTACTATTTGCGTGCCCTAATAATACGCTCGTTTTACTATTCCGACCGTTTAAGTGAACGTGCTTGTCTGATTATTTCCATCTTTGACCCCTGGCAAGCTTTAGCCTAAGAACACATCTACCTGCTTTCTTTCTCATGAAGACTTGGATTGCCAGTGTTCACGCCGTTCCTCGGGAAGGGAACCCCGATTTTGCGGGGGCGAAGGGCGTCGTGGTCAACGTGCTGGCCCGCACTCCCTCGGCCGCCGCATATCGGCAGCAAGTGGAGCAAGCCGTGAACGAGTACGGACTGGACGTGGTGGAAATCGAGGACCTCGAAGAATTCGCGTTTGAAGAATCGACAACGGAGGAATTTGAGCGGCTGTCGGCCCTGGCTCGACAAGTCGACGAATTTGGAGGGATAGAGTTCGATGTGTTCTATACCTATGACGAGTAAGGGGCGCAAGTGGTATCACTGTTCCCCTCGTTTTGCTAGAATTACCCTTTTCTGAACTGCGAGGCAGTGGCAGAAAGTCCCGGTTCGGATGACCTTCGACGGGAAAAAAGCTCGCTCAGGCTTCGTCGGCGGAGGTGTCGGCCGTGATGCCGGCCATTATCTCCTGCGCGTCGGCTACCGATTCGTCCGCCAATTCGGCTTCCTCCTCTTTGGCCACTTCCTTTTTGCCTTCCTTCACCTCGAACGTGGTGCCCCCGGGCAACTCGTACGAACCGTCCTTGGCCGGGCCGGTGACGTTGCCATCGGCATCCAGTTCCGGGGCGGTGCCGTCTTCGGCCACGTCTCCGATGGTACCGTCTTTGAGTTCTGTTTTGGTGAGCTGCTGCCTGCCCCCTTGGCTATGGCCACGAGCCGGGAAACATCCAATTTTTCTTAAGGGGAGAAGTAGGGCCGGGCACGGCCGCCATTTTCATGCGGTACCGAGGCGCCGCGGCCAGGTCGGCCGCCATTAGGGCAGCCAGGGCAACGAAGAGATGGGTGCTAAGCGCCAGCTTTATACTCTAGGAAAGCAGGCTTCGCTAAAATTTGGCTAGTTTGGTGCCCTCGCTCCCATAACCTTTACTTTCTACCCTGATGAAACATCTTTTACCGCTGCTGTTTTGTCTTACCCTCGTCGCCTGCGGCAGCAAAAAGGATGACCCCAAGACCCCGCAAGCCCGCTTGTTGCGAACATGGAATCTGCAAACTACCCGAGACCAAATAACCTATCCGTCCGGTATCCGACCTGACTTCGATGGCACCTTCACTTACCAAAACGCAAGCGTCACTTTCGCTGCTGACGGCAAGATAACGGGTGTTAATACAGGCCCGGCCATAGGCCCTGGCACCTATACGTTTGACGGAAAAACCTTGCTAATGGTCGTGGGGGGATTTAAGGAGCCCCCTGCGCAAGTGCTAGAGCTTACCGACACCAAGCTGGTATTCGTGGCGACGGAAACTGCCAGTAATTATGTTCATGTGGAAACCACCACTGCCACCCGCTAGGCTGGGGGCCAAAACTGGGCTTACGAATGCCATTAAAAAGCTTACCTGATTTTCTCGATGCCCTGTTGACAGGCTAGGCTTCTAAGCCTGCGCGTACGGGAAGCCCAGTGCGGTCGCGATGTCGGGCGGGGGCTGCCGGTCATAACCCTGGTTTTGCCTTTCGACCGTTTCCCTGAACGAGGATATTACCTTGCCCCGGTTGGAGGAAGTCAATGATGAAACCACAATTAATTAAAGGGCTGTTCTTGATGACCGTTGCGGGCGTGGTATGGCTCGGCCTGTACCTGCTCTTCGGCGCTTTGTAGCGGTCAAGCATATAATACCCTCCTAATTCTATTCCGACCACATGGCTAAACGTGACCTTTGCGTAAACACACAGTCCTAGCTTTGATTTACGAACCGGTTAATTACGGGCTTGCTGCTGCTTATCCTGCTCCTGCCGACGTTGGCCTTTGCGCATGGGGAAGAGGTGTTGACGACCACGATGTGTTGCCGATTGCCGCCAAGCTAACGGGCGCCACCATTCGGCAGCATCTGCATGCGGTGGTCGAGGCGGAGGGGGCGCTGCTGCTTCCACAAGAGGCCACTTTTCACGGCAGTTCTCAGCTAGAACGCGAAGCCTTACCCTGTCCGGCGCGCACCTTGGTAGTCGGCCTCGACGGTAGTTAGGTCCGGCGCTGACATCGAAAAGGTTGCTTCGGGGTGATTGCCGGCAAAAGTATCCCGGCAGAGTGGGCAGCCAAGTGTTTTGGCTTCGTGCAGGAAGTAGATACCAAGCCGCGTCGACGCGTGTTTGAGGTGTTTCGTTCGCAGGGCCTCCATGCCAATCAAGCAGTAGAGTTCTTTGCCGATGGCGCGCCCGTTCTACGCTCGCTGACCAGTTATTTGAGTGCGGAGTCCACGCATATTCTGGATTGGTTTCACCTGACCATGCTGCACCAATACGCGCTGGGCGTGGCCCAGGTCGATACGGCTGGCGGCAAGGCGATGCAGGAGGGCTTGACCAGCATCAAGTGGTATATCCGGCACGGTAACGCCGAACGGGCCCTTGAAAGAATCTTGGACATGGACGACACCCTGGCCACGCACCAAGATAACCCGCTTGTGGACAAGAAATACAGCAAGTGGAAGCCGTTGGCCCGGCTAATTGCTGATTTTTACACCTGCGTAGAGCAGAGCAGCAGTTTCGTCATGGACTACGCCGAGCGTCAGCGCTATGGCGAACGCGTCTCCACCGGCGTTGTCGAGTCGGCCGTAAATCAGGTACTGGCCAAGCGAATGGTGAAGCGGCAACAAATGCAGTGGACTAAAAAAGGCGCACACCTGCTCGTGCAAGCCCACACGAAGGTTCTTAACCAAGAGTGGGAGGACTGTTTTCGGCAGTAATACCCCGGCTTCCAACCACTACCAACTGAGCCTCTTCCAATGGCCGCTTAGCCCGACTGCCCCACACTTTTTGATGTTCTCCTGTTTGGTCTGGAAGTAGCAGGCATGTCACAAGAAAGATGAGCCCCTGTTGTGTTCCGCTTTGTTAGACCACCTCAATTTCAGCCCACTAGCCCTCGTTTCTCAATTGAATTACTCCTGGTATCCTATTCGCGTGGTTACGCGCGCAGCTATGGGCACGGCAACTACTGTCGCAATTAGCAAAAAGCCGCTTATGAGCACACTGTTTTGTAAGAGAAAGGGTAGACGTGCAAAAGTGGCTATCACCTGCTGCTTATCGGTTTCATTGCTGCCATTGTCAATACCAGCCACTGTCTCCGCATAAGCCTTAGACAAGGATTGGTCTACGAAATAAAAAAACAAGAAGTCCAGCAACAGCAGCGCGCACAAAGCACTGGCAAACAACACCAACATTTGCCTGCCCTTACTTAAAGGCACTTGGTTGGTTAATTGGCAGTCGCGATGGTATTTTGGCAGCATTACTAGGTCCACTACCGAGGCAACCAACAGTACCAGCGGGCCGAGCAGTAAGGATAGCCAAGCGATTTCTGTTAAATCAAAACCATCTCCGCTAAACCAATAGGCCAGGGCGTAAAGGGCTATTAAGCCCACCAGGGCCGTCATGAGGCCAATCTCCAACAGGGGGCGGTATTTTGTCATTGGAACGAACGGGTCAAGTGCGATTTGAGAAAGGTAAAGATGGTCTTGTTGGATAGGAGCACCGCCCAGTACGGAAGCAGGGCGAAGGTGCGATCGTAGTTCCAGTTATCAGTGCTGAGCAGCCCCATGCACAACAACTCGCCCGCAATGAAGGGCAGTGCCACCAGCAGCGGCAAGGCCTTGGCGTACACCCAGAGCACTTGCCGAAATCTGGTCAGTGGACCCACCACGCGGTTCAGAAAGCCTGACCCATGGGTGTGGGACCAATACAGGTAGAGCAGAGCAACCAGCAGATGAATGAGGTACGCCATAGCAGTAGGGGCCATTCAGGGTGAAATGTTGCGAAGCATAGAGACTGTCCAGAATTAGAAAACCTGCCGATTTGTTATTGCGGCAGGTTCAAATCCTACTGCTTCTAGGCGGCCTTATCATCTGCTTGTCATGTTAACAGAGTTTAGCTCATGCAGCTTCTGGTACAGCCACACGCTTGGTTCGCTGCCGCACCCACTGAGATACGACGCCGTATTCGGTGTCGGTGACAAAGACGAAGTAAGTACCAATCATGATCCAGGAGAAGTTGTCGATGCGCATGAATACCCAGATGCCCACATGAAGCAATACGCCCAGGCCCAAGACGAAGAATTTTGTGCGTTGAAACCACACTAGAAATGCAAACGCTTGTTCCCAAATGACAGTGCTATACGTTGTTAATACTACGAAAAAATGGTTTTTGGTTAGCCAAATGTTCCATTCTGTGGCGCGGAATTCTTCCACCCGCATGGTGTAGTAAGTAGCCGTACCGTTTTGCCACAATTCTCCTTGCATTTTTTCCATGCCCGTGAAAAAGTAGACGAAACATACCTGTACCATCAACCCGTAGGCAGCGGCTGTAGCCACCGGCTGATAAAGCTGAGACCAGATGGGGGAGCGTCGCAAGGCAATACGCTTGGGCTGGAAGCGAAAATAGTTATAAGATTGGGCTACGATCAGAAAAGGCAACGTTACTTGCATAACATTGTCTGATCCATCGAGGATGAGCCCGTTGCGTAATTTTAAAATAATTATCAAAAAGTAAAGCACGACTCCCACGACCCGGCCGCCGATGGCTAACATAAAGCAGCCGGCAGCAACAGCGGTCACTAGTAAAAACAGTTGCGAAGCGAAAGGCTGCTGGAATGGGTAAATCAGCGCACCTATGCCACTTAGGCGCATATCTAGGACATAGAGATTCAGGTCATAAATGGCATTGCCCCCGAACAGAGCATCAGCCATTGGCAAATAAAAGATGCTATTTTTTAAAATTAGCCCGCCTAGGATAACGCGATAAATAGACAGGCCGATCGTAAATTCTCTAGACATTGGATGGTGATTACGTCTGCAACGGAAACGCTCAGAGGATGCGGTAATCCGCTGACATATGTTGATTGTATGTGTAATTAGCTAAATCAAAATAGTCGAGTTCGCGTTTAGAAAAACGAGGAAATTTTGCTTCCAAAATGCGGTAGCATACCACAGTCGAATCTGCGCGCGGGACGCGCGAAGCGTAGGCAGCGTGAACAAATTTGGCGTAGCTAAGAATCGCCCGATGACCGGGCGAGAGCTCGGTGACTTGCTTGATGATTCGGCCAGATTTTAAGGTGTCCTGAGCGAGATTTTTTTTGGCGACGTATTCGAGGGCGTCCTTGCGGTTTTCCATCAGGTTAGACACCGAGCTAGTGAACGACTTGAGGATGCGCTGAGACGGCGACCAGAACGAAACTTTACGCTCTTCGACCATGGGTTCGCAAATATCCAACCATTTGGACTCCGTGACACGCCCATTGCGGTAGTCACGAAATTGGAGCAGGATGCTTATGTTACCGCTAATGGGGTTAGGAGCAAACAGCTTCCAGCTTTGGCCGAAAAACGGGTTCATGTAGCCGCTCAACTCACGCTTGTATTGGTGCTTGAGGGGATTGTTCGGGAGCAGTTGCAGGCCGATGATTAGAAAATGAAAAAAAAGCAAACCAGCCACAAGCCCTCCTACAAGTTTCTGAAGGTTCTTCATAGGAAAATACCTCATGAGTCAAGTCAGGAGTTCGGGCGCAGCCGCGCCCGAATTCCTGACTTGATTAATTGTCGAATTGCGAAAACTCGTGACTGTTGTAGTCATTGTCCATAAAAGCCACCTCGGGGCTCCGGGTCGCTCCCGCAGCTTCGTTCCATCCGTTAACGAAGCCGATGGCAAACGCACCCACAGCAACAACCCCAATGGCTACAAAGTAGACACCAGCAACGATGCCTGGGGCAACCGCCTCAAGTTCGGAGTTGATGGTGTTAGTGCTTGAATAAGAAGAGGTTGTGTAAGAACCCACGGCCACGGCGTTGTGGTGAGCTGTTAACGAGAAAAAAAGAACAAGCAAGCTCAAGGCAAAGGGACGGGTATACTGGCGAAGCTTTTTCATGACATTGTAGAAAAGTAAGAAAATGAGTAAGAAGGAATGACCATATTAACGGTCGAACTGGGCGAAGTCGGTGGGAGACTCGTGCGTGTCGAGCACCATAGCCACTTCGCTGGCTTGAGCCCCATCATGGGAAATGTGATATGCGAATGCGCCGAGTGCTGTGCCTATAGCGTAGGCACCGCCGACGACTCCAACCGCGATTCCAACCGCCCATCCAACCAAGTTCATTTCGGGCTCAAGAACAGTACTATTGGCGTATACCTGCTGAGACGAAGTCGTGTATGCGCCGACCGTGCTAGCGTTGGTATACGAAGTGGTAAGCAGCATTATCGCGCTGAGTAAGAGTGCACAAGGTTTGAGCAAGTACTTTTTCATGGGTAAAATGGGTTTGGTGGAAGAAATTTGTTTCTGCTGGCAAGTGTACTTAAAGTCTTATGTAAAGTCAATTACATATAGATATAATTATCTAATAGTGTGTAGAGTACAAGCACAGGGATTTTCTTTCCTGGATAAATCGCCGCGCCTACCTAACTGAAGGGGCTAGGTACCGGCAGCGCAACGAATAGAATTAACCCAATCGGAAACCGGCGGGGTTAACGATGCAAGTAGCAGTGATTCGTTTGCTTGGCCCAAGAAAATAAGTACGAACCCTCAAAGAGGTTTCTGTTGAAAGCGCAAGGGGTAGACATGGCATGGGCCGGAAGCCGGCGGATGCCACCAGTGCGAACCGGAAACGCCTGGCAAAGCAGGGACGCCGGTTACGCATGCAGTACGGGGCTGCAGCGGGTGTGATAATGGGGGGGGGGTCCACGGCCCCGAACAAGGTGAAAGCCTTGCTGATAGATTGATTTAAGCTGCGTAAATTAAAGCGCCAAAAATGAAAAAACCTACTTATGTAAAATATTTCTTAAAAAATATTGTGCACAGATTTTATGAAAGGTTAAGCCACCAAATAAATACTTTTGCAACGGCAAAGTACCACGCCGGTCGAGTGGCGTTCAAGAGGGCCAAAACCGCACTAATTCCGAGGGGGCGCTTATACCGTATATTATCCTATGTTCACCTGCCCGCCGTAATTAGGGTCAACGAGAAGGAAAAAGGAGGAATAAGATTATGCGCTTATGGGGTGTCCGAGCCCGTTTAACATGACAATCCCCTCCTATTTTTGAACGTCCGTGTTCATCGCTCGACCCTTTCGTTGAACGCAAAACGGTGCTTCCGCTAAGTATTTGCTTCCAGCGTGCAGATTACGCCCAAAGCGGTTGCTTGCGCGAAGAGGTCCGCGGCCGTGGGGGCTGGCAGTTCGAGCACCACGGGTACGTGATCGAGCACGCGGGTTTTGATGTCCCAGGCTTCTTTCAGACCCAACCCGGCCTGGTGGCGCAGCAGTTGGGCAAACCGCAGGGAGCGCATCCCTACCTTCCAGCCCGAAAACGTAATTTTTAGCGTGGGTTCCATCGACAAGAGGCAGGAAGAAGGCACAGCGAATCTACCCCGAAGCCTGCTACCCCACGGTGGAAACCATAAAATGTTCTTTGCGGGATTTGGGCCGTTGTGCTGAACGAGACGCGGCCCTTTGCCGTGGGATACCCAGCTTCTGCGCGGGGAGCC
>NZ_FOXS01000007.1 GCF_900115775.1 Hymenobacter arizonensis
GCCCTGCCCACCGGTGGCAACTACCGGCGCTCCATCTGCGTGGATTACATGTACTACAACCCGGACGGCACCATCAAGCCCATTGTGCAGACTACGAAGGGCGTGGCCCCGGTCAAGTAGAAGCCTGTTTTACGGTCATTCGAAGCACATTCAGAAGTGTGTCTCGTCCGGCTATGTGTTGACACTTTTCCAACAGCTGTCATGAAAAGCCCTTTAGCACCGCGCGAGCGGCCTAGTCAGCGCGACTATAGCTTGCCGTTTAGAGCGGATTTCAGGTTAGTGTACGTGGTATCCACAATGGTCAAATCAGTTTCTAGCGTCCTGCTCGGCTATTCAGTCGATAGCTGCAATGACCTCCTCCAGCGCCTGACGGGTGCGGGCCTGGGCCGTGCACAACCAGGTTTTGAGCTTACTGAAGGCCTGTTCGATGGGATTAAAGTCGGGCGAGTAGGGCGGCAAGTACAGCAGCCGTGCGCCACGGGCTGCGACGAGTTCGGCCAGCCCGGCAGCTTGGTGGGCCGGCAGGTTGTCGAGCACGACCGCGTCACCGGGCACGAGCGTGGAACCAAGCACTTTCACGAGGTAGGCGGCAAACATGTCGCCTTTAACGGCCCCGCTCACGGCCATGGCCACTTGCGGGCCCTGTGGGGTCAGCGCGGCCACCCGCGTCAAGTTTGGCCCGCTGTGCAGGGGCGTGGCTTGCCGGGCGCGCCGGCTGACTTTGGCCCGGGCGTAGCGCCGGCAATAGGTCAGGTTCGTGCTCGTCTCGTCCACAAACTTGAAATAAATAAAACTCTCAGTTTGCAGCGCTTCCACAAAATCCTGGCGCAGGGCCCTCACGCGTTTGGTGTCGCGTTCAGCGGCGTGAACACTCTTTTTTCGCCGCCAGCCCAGCGCCTGTACCGCCCGCCAGAGGGTGGTCTGGCTCACAGCCGGGCCGCCGAAGGCGGCCAGCCAGATGCACAGTTCGGCCAGCGTGGCATTGGGCTGCTAGCGTAAACAGGCCTTCGCCTGGGCCACGGCGTCCAGGCGAAGGCCCGCTGCGTTGCGAAATTTGCGCACGAACGAATCCGATGCGCTAAACTGCGCCGCCACTTCCCCAATCGTGCGATCTGCCTGCTGGCATGCGGCGGTCACATGTTCGCATGAGTCAAGTGAATAGGCTTTCATTGACTTAAGTTAACAAGTGGCCTGTACATAAACTTGAAATTCGCCCAAAGTAGCTTCTAATGTTATGAGTTAGCGCCTGCTATTTCAACTCCAGTAGCTTCCAGCCTTCCAGTGCGCTGGGCTCGGCCATTAGCTTTTCGATGTCGGCCACGGTGCGTGGCGCTTCGGCCGACATGTTTTCATAGGCCGAGGGGGTAATCAACACGTCGTCTTCGATGCGTACCCCGATGTTCCACCACTTGGGGTCGCAGGGCGAGCCGGCGGGGATGTAAATGCCAGGCTCCACGGTAATCACATTGCCGGCTACCAGAGGGCCGTAGCTGCCACGGTCGTGCACATCGAGGCCGAGGTAGTGGCTGGCGCTGTGGGGATAGTACCGCCGGAATTCTTCTTTCTTTTTGATGATGCCCAGCTTCAACAGGCCATTGGCTACTACGTCCTGGGTGGCTTTGTTGGGGGCATCAAAATCGGCGCCGGGGCGGCAGGCCGCAAAGCCGGCTTCCTGGGCCGCGAGCACCAGCTCGTATATCTGGCGCTGGGTGGGGCTGAACTTGCCGGAGGGCGGCGCGGTGCGCGTAACATCGGCGGAGTAGCCATGGTACTCGGCCCCGCAATCCATTAGCACCAAGTCGTTGTCGAGGCGCTGGCGGTCGTTGGTTTCGTAGTGCAGAATGCAGCCGTTGGCGCCGGCGCCCACGATGCTGGGGTAGCCCTGAGACTCGGCGCCATAGCGGCGGTACACGTATTCGTGGAGGCCTTGCACTTCTATTTCGCCCATATCGGGCCGCATCAATTTCATCACCTCGCGCTGGCCCTGGGCGCTGATGCGAATGGCGCGGCGCAGCAAGGCTAGCTCTTCGTTGGTTTTGACGGCGCGCAGCTCGTCCAGCTGCTCGCTTAGGCTGATGCCATCGTAGCGACCTGCGGCGTTGGGATTGATGGCACGTTGGCGCTCGGCATCGTTTTTAGCCGCCAGATAGGCCTTTATGGAGGGCTCGTTGGCCATGCCGGGGCGCTCCTTCACCAGGTTGGTGAGGTAGGCACTCACTTCTTTGGGGCTGCTCGCGCCGTAGCGCTTCAGCACGCGATAGGCGACGGTGCGGCTGGGGTCGTAGTCGGCTGGGAGGCCGGTTTGCTGGCGGAAGGTGGCGACCAAGCTGGCCAAGTCGGCGGGGTCGCGGGGGTCGTCGCGGGCATCGGTGGGCAGGTCCATGAACATAATCTGGTCGAAGTCGGCCCAGGGAATACCGGCGGTGGCGAAGGTTTTGTTGTCGGCGGCGAATTGCAGACCCAGCTGGCTTTTGGCGGCGGGGGCACCCATGCGGCGACCAGTCCACTGCTCCCGGGCCGGGTCGCGGGGCTGCGTGAACAGCGCCTCGGTCACTCCGGCTTGGCCGCCTACGGTACGGGGCTCCTTGAAGAGCACCAGCACGGCATCGGGCTCGACGCAGCCGGTGAGGTAGTAGAAATCGGGGTTCTGGTGGTAAACGTGGTCGACGTCGTTGGCCCGATTGCGGATGGGTGCGGCAAAGAGCACTACTACGCCTTTGGGCGGCAGCTGGGCCCGCAGCAGCTCGCGGCGATGCTTGTGGAAGGCGGGCGACAGAAAGTCGGTGGGCCGGGCTGGTGCAGCCGCGACATTGAGTGGCTCAGGAACGGAAGCAGGCTGCTGAGCCATCAGCGGTGCGCTGGCCAGCATCAGCCAGCTGCCTGCTACTGCTTGAGAGGTGCGCCGCAGGAAACGCCAGGAAAGCAGGCGAGCAAAAGTCGGAAGCCGCATAGGGGGTAGTAAGGTTGCGAACTGGCTGTAGAGAGGCCAGGCTGCGGTAGAGACACCAGAACTGACATCACCGTTGCCCGAACCATACACAATGCTCCTGCACAAGCTGCTCAACGGCGCAATACTCTGAAGATAAGATATGGCCAACAGACAAAGCCAGCGCCGATACAGTTGCCGCGAGGGCAAGCGTATCGGCGCTGGCTTAGAATATTTTGCAGGCGGCAGAGAGGAAGAATAATAGTCTCCCTATTTAGCCAACGTACTAAATACCGGAATCTAGTAAACGATGAAGCCCTGCTCCTTGGCCTTCTTCAATACCGACATAATGCCGTTCTTGTTGATGGTGCGGATGGTGGACGTAGCTACTTTCAGGGTAACCCAGGCGTCTTGCTCGGGAATGTAGAAGCGCTTTTTCTGCAGGTTCGGATAGAACTTGCGCTTAGTCTTGTTGTTAGCGTGCGAAACGTTGTTACCAACGCGGGTACGCTTGCCGGTCAAATCACAAACACGGGCCATAATATCGGAGGGTTAAGAATTACAATGCAGGGAAACGGGCCGCAAATATCGTGAAAAGTATGGTAACTGCCAAATTGCTCACGCATCTTACTGTTCACCACCAGGATTCTTCGTGCCCACAAGCGCAGGGTTAATGCTGGGCTAAATCAGTAGCTTTGCGCCCAATCAGCTCTGCCCGCTGAATAAATACCCGTCCGATTATGCTCAAAGAACTGTACCGTTTTGTTTCACCCAAGTACCAGAATCTATTTCTGGACTATAAAGTAGACTTCCAGCCACGCTATGGGCACGGCAAGCCACCTCACCAGCAGCTCTACGATATTATCAACCGGAACAGGGCCACCTACCGCGAATTATTGCTGGAATTTTTGACTCACCAAAACAATTTTGAGCAGATAAAAGAAGCTAAAAACGAAACCGACGCCAACCAACCGGCCTGGAACAACGCCTTCCTGCCGGGCCTCGACATTGTGGCCATCTACGGCATGCTGGCCCACTTCCGGCCCGCGCAGTACGTGGAAGTTGGCTCGGGCAACTCCACCAAAGTAGCCGCCAAAGCCATCCGCGACCAAGGCCTGGCCACCCGAATTACCTCTATTGACCCCTACCCCCGAGCCGAAATAGACCACTTGGCCCAGAACGTAGTGCGCAAGCCTTTCGAAGACACGGATTTTTCGTTTCTCTATAACCTGAAGGCCAACGATATTCTTTTCATCGACAATTCGCATCGGGTGCTGCCGAACTCTGATGCTACGGTGTTTTTCCTGGAAGTGCTGCCCAAGCTGGCCCCTGGCGTTATCGTGCACATCCACGACATCTACTTGCCTTACGACTATCCACAGTTTATGTGCGACCGGGCTTATTCGGAGCAGTACATGCTGGCTGCTTTCGTGTTGGCCAACCCTGCTAAATACGAAACCATTCTGCCCAATTTCTTCATTAGCGAGGACGCCGAGCTGAATAGCGTGCTTGCTCCGCTGTGGCAGCAGCCTGCACTGCGTGGCGTAGAGACTCACGGCGGGTCTTACTGGCTTCGCATTGGCGCCTAGACATTTGCGAGCAGAAGCATCGCGAAGGGCCTCACCTCTACTATATAAGCTGATTTATAACGAATTATGCCGAATAGTTTCTGAGGTGAGGCCTTTTGCTTTTAACTCCACAATGCTGGAATGAGTGCTGGGTGCTCTGCCCCGCGAGAAGCAAGCTATTTTTTAAGCGCTGCTTTGGCCTTAAAATTCCAGGGGCAATGTCGGCAACCGCTCTGGCAGCAGCTGCCCCGGCGCCGGTGGTACTGCTCGGTGAAGACGAGGTAGCCCTCGGGCGTGTAGTAGAAATCGCCGGGCTGAAGCGGCTTAGGGACAGGTGCAGGCATTGGTGAATCAAAGTTACGGCCGGATGCGTTGAGAAGGTTGCCGGGCGGCATTTCGCTGTTGTCACTTTCAGCCGTTTGCTATGAAGACTCCTCAGGCTTTTGTGTTGCCGCTGCTTGCGGGCGCGGCACTGCTGCCCTGGCCGGTAGCGGCCCAGGGCTCGACCCCCGTTGTACTTACGGTGGCTTCGGCGCCAGCTGGCGTGCGCCCCGCCTTGGTTCGCGACGAAGTGGCTTTTGCTGACCCCATCCGGGAAGCGCAACGCACTCTGCCGCAAGCCAAGAAACGCTTTCTGGCGGGCCTGGCCCACGGCGACCAATTCCTGCTGGTGGTGCGGGTGATGGCAACGGACACCAGCTTCCGGCAGGCCTCGGCGCGGGTGTTGGGCTGGCATGGCAACAGGGTGCAGGCCTTGCTGCTACCGGAAGCCGCTGGTTCGGCCAGTTCCGCGGAGCCGGTGCCCGTAAGCTTCCCCGAAACCGCGGTGGTGGACTGGACGCTGCGGCGGGCCAGCGGCCGCGAGGAAGGCAACTACGTGGGCCGCTACCTCGACACCGCCTGCCAGCTGGAAAGCTTGCCTTTCCGGTAAGTAGAATTCGACCTAACGGGCCAAAATCCCGTAGTTTCGTGCGCTCACCTACTATTCCCACCTGCTTATGAATACTTCCTCCCCTACCGCCACCGCCAGCCGCGCCGAGCAGCTCATGCAGCTCGAAGACCAGTACGGTGCCCACAACTACCACCCGCTGCCCGTGGTGCTGAACCGGGGCGAGGGCGTGCACTTGTGGGACGTGGACGGCAAGCATTATTACGACTTCCTATCGGCTTACTCGGCCGTGAACCAGGGTCACTGCCACCCGCGCATTATTGGCGCGCTCACCAAGCAGGCACAGCAGCTTACGCTCACGTCGCGGGCCTTTTTCAACGACCAGCTGGGCGAGGCCGAGAAGCAGCTGTGCGAACTGTTTGGCTACGACAAGGCCCTGCTGATGAACTCCGGCGCCGAAGCTGTGGAAACGGCCCTCAAGCTGGCCCGCAAGTGGGGCTACCAGGAAAAAGGCATCGCCCCAAACACGGCCCGCATTCTCGTGGCAGAGCACAACTTCCACGGTCGCACTACTGGCATTATCTCATTCAGCACCGACCCCGACAGCACGGGGGGCTTTGGGCCCTACATGCCTGGCTACCAAGTGGTGCCTTACAACGACATCGATTCGTTGGCGGAGGCCCTGAAAGACCCGCATGTTTGCGCCTTTATGGTGGAGCCCATTCAGGGCGAAGCCGGCGTGATGGTGCCCGCCGTGGGCTACTTGGCCCAGGCCGCGGAGCTGTGCCGGGCACACAAGGTGCTTTTTATAGCCGACGAAATTCAAACCGGTCTGGCACGCACGGGCAAGATGCTGGCCTGCGACCACGAGGCCGTGCACGCCGACATTCTCATTCTGGGCAAGGCCCTGAGCGGCGGCGTGCTGCCGGTGTCGGCGGTGCTGGCCAACGATAAAATCATGCTCACCATACAGCCCGGGCAGCACGGCTCCACGTTTGGCGGCAACCCGCTGGCCTGTGCCGTCATGCGGGCCGCGCTAGACGTGCTGGTTGAGGAAGACCTGGCCCAGAATGCAGCCAAGCTAGGCGAGCAATTCCGCGAGCGGATGCGGCAGGTGCAGGCCAAGCGCCCCGAAGTGGTGGAGCTGGTACGCGGCAAAGGCCTACTGAACGCCATCATCATCAAGCCCGCCGACGACGGCCGCACCGCCTGGGACGTGTGCGTTACGCTGATGGAGCGCGGCGTATTGGCCAAGCCCACGCACGGCGACATCATCCGCTTCGCGCCGCCGCTGGTGATTACCGAGGAACAGCTGCACGAAGCCTGCGACATTATAGAAAGCGTGATAATGGCTTTTTAAGGTTTCTCGCACAGAGTCAGGGGAGAAAAAAGGAGTTTCACCGAGCCGTAACTTGCGCTCTCAGTGAAACTCCTTTTTTCTCCCCTGACTCTGTGCGAAACAATTCAAACCTGTCTTATTGGGAGCACCAATCGTTTTTCGGGCCGGCCGAGGTGGCGATTATAGGGGCGGGACTGGTGGGGCTAACGGCCGCTTTGTACCTGAAGCAGCTGCGGCCTACTTGGCGCGTGGTGGTGCTGGAACGGGGCGCCTTGCCTAGCGGCGCCTCAACCAAAAACGCAGGGTTTGCTTGCTTTGGGTCGATTTCGGAACTGATTGAGCAGGAAAAGCGCGGCGACCTGGAAAGCGTGGTGGCGGCACGGTGTGCGGGACTGGCCCGGTTGCGGGAGTTACTTGGCGATGGGGAGCTGGACTACCAGCCGGTGGGTGGCTACGAGCTGTTTCGCCACGAAGAAGCTGCCCTGGCTGCGGAATGCCGCGAGAAAATCGATTACTTCAACAAGCTGCTGGCGCCAATAACCGAGCACGCTCGCACCTTCCGCGACGCGAGCGACGAAACTGGGCGCTTCGGTTTTAGCGGGGTGAGCACCTTGTTCAAAAACGAGTGCGAAGGCAGCCTAGACACCGGCCGCATGATGCGCGCTTTGCTGGCCCGCGCCTGGGCCGCCGGTGTGCCGGTGCTCACCAATTGCGCGGTGGAAGCAATAGCAACCGCCAGCGACGGCTCCGTGCGGGTGTGCCTGGCCAACGGCGCCGTGGTGGAGGCTAGCCAAGCCTTGGTAGCTACCAATGCCTTTGCCACCGAGCTACTCCCTGAAGTGGCGGTGTCGCCGGGAAGAGGGCAGGTTTTGGTAACAGAGCCGCTGCCCGACGTAGCGCTGCCGGGCACCTTTCACTACGACCGCGGCTACGCTTATTTCCGTCAGCTGCCCGACAAGCGCCTGTTGCTGGGTGGCGGCCGTAATCTCGATTTTTCCGCGGAAGCTACCACCGTGCCAGGCCTTACAGATGTGGTGCAACAATACCTGGAGCAGCTGTTGCGCGACGTTATTGTGCCCGGTCAACGGCCTCGCATCGACTATCGGTGGAGCGGGGTGATGGGATTTGGGCCGGCGCTGGCGCCCATTGTAGATTGGGTGCGTCCGGGTGTGCTGGCCGCTGTGCGCTGCAATGGCATGGGCGTGGCCCTGGGCGCGGGCATCGGCTGGCAAGTCGCCGAAAAGCTGACCCGTACATAGCGGAAATAAGCAGATATTCGTAGAGCACAACGCAGCCCTTACTTCCCGCTCTTCTTTATGCTTTTTGCTACGCGCTTTCGCTTATTCCGCTTTCGTTTACTGAGCTTATTAATGGTCGCTGGCGGACTGGCCAGCGGCTGCCAAAGTAGCCGGAGCAGCTTTTCCTTTCAGCCGATGATGGGTCACACACCAACCACGCTCATGGCACAGATGGTTGCGGAAGCCCCGGCAACGGCAGCAATTGCAGCTGACGAACCAGCGGCATTGCCGCTAGCACAGATAACCACGAAGCCGGTGGGTCGAATCTATCGCCGGAAGTCCTTAAAACCACAAAGGCTGCCGGTAGTGCCAAGAGTTGCTAATGCAATGGTTGTCGTGCAAGTGCCGAAAGTGGCACATAAACGCGGCTTATTTAGCCGCCCGCAGGCTACTGCCGAAGTAGGACTCGGTACCACCGTGTTCGGCGTGCTGGGGTTGGTGACGCTGCCGATTGCGCTGCTTGGCTTGGCCTTGAGCGGAGGCGGGCTTGTTTGGGCCATTGTGGCCGGGGCCGCCGCGCTGGCAGTATTGGTGGCTTATATCGACCCGTTTGGGCGGTAGTCCCTAATTGGCCAAATTTTGCAGCTCCATCTTAACTTAGCGTTTCTCCCAATGCTATGTTGACCAACCGCTTGTGCTCTCTACACACACAGTTAGTGTTACTGTTGCTGTTAGTTGGGTGCCGTAGCGAGCGGGTGGCCTTTCAATTACAGCCCTTGGTTTTTGAAGGTAAAGTGCCGCTTACTGACTCAATAACAGCGAAAAACATAGTAGCCCCGAATTGCGCTGTCAGTTATTTACCAGTTAGCCCAAGAGCCACTTCTGCTGCATTTGCTATTGAACGTGCACACCGGCCCAAACGACTTAGGAATAGCAGTGCTACTAATACGGTGCGCCATGAGCTGCTGCTTTGTCCGTACACATTCCAGAACCACGTTTTGCCTCAGGCAGTTGTAGCGCCGAAGCGCTCGGTTGATGACCCTCCTTGGGGAGGCATCATGTTCTTCCTTGGTATTGCAATTTGTGTAGCTGCCGTGATTATTGGCTTCAATCTAGGCGGGTGGCTGGGCCTGGGGGTAGGAATCGTTTTGTACCTCGCGGGTGCCTACCTGGGTGCACGAGGCTTTGCAGGTCCCAATAAGCCAAATTCGCAGCCACCCAACAGAGATGGACGCCCTTGACATTCTGCGTCTATAACCTGCTTGGCTACAGCAATTTAAAATCTGTTTGTTAGCGCTTTGCATATCACAGCACCCAAGCTGACTATTTTCCGCTGGAATTGCCGCGCATTTGCCCACATCTACTCACATAAAGCTTAGCGCTTCCTTCTTTTCTTAATGCTTCCCACCTACTGCCTCCGCCGCAACTACAAGGCGCTGCTGCTACTGGTGGCAGGGCTGCTGGCCGGTTGTCGGGCCGAGCGGGTAACACATAATTTTCAGAATCTATCACTCGCCGGGACAAACCGCACAGCAGGTAGTTTGGTTGGAAAACCAACCACGTTTATTACGGCACCGACAGCGGGAGCCGCGAAAGCCCAGTTCAGCTCTGGGCGCATAATACTACAAGCGACGGAACCCACAACATTGCTAAAAAGGACACGTGGCGCTGCAACAACTTTACCCGCACCCTACCCAACCGATGCGGCCAGGTCTCTTTTGCCGATAGCCGCCATTAAGCAGCCCCTAGGCAATAAGATATCATTGACTCCCCACGTAACGTTACCGGCTGTTCATGCAGAGGAGTTGGCACTACGTACCAGCCTTACCTGGGGCGATGTATTGCAGGGCTTGGGGACGGTGCTCGCCATTGGGGGCGTTGTGTTGGGATTTCAATTGGGCGGTTGGCTGGGGCTGGGTGTGGCGCTTCTGCTACTGCTGGTTGGTGGCTTCATCGGTTTATTTGGCAATTTGAAGAATGGCGACTTGCCTTAACTAAAGAAGCATGCTCCTAACCTACCGCCATAACTACGGGCCGATGCTGCTAGTCGCACTGGTGCTGCTGGCCGGGTGCCGGGCGGAACGGGCAGCATTTGAATTCCGGCCTACTCTATCTGCTGAGTCACAGATTTTGGCAAACGGCCAGCCCCAACTAACTGGGCGATTCATTAGCAATAAACCAGAGTACAATGCCAACCAAGGAGCGGCAGGTTGGCAACCGTAGTCTATCAAAGGCAGAAGTAGCATTACTGAGGCCGGACCAGCGTAAGAACTTGTCCTTTCCCCCAATATATCGCCCTAGTAAAATTCTGCCATTTCCCTTCTCTGCTCAAAGCAAATCCTATCAGGAAATCACAAAAAGGCAGGCCCGGATTCCTAGAAGCAAAGTCCCCTTTTCATGGATTTTGAACAAAATGTTTCTGGTTAGCGGTCTACTTTTATTAGCAGGTGGCCTAATCACAGGAATTTCTCTGGGCGGTATCAGTGGATTAATAACTGGGCTGCTTCTAGCTGTGGCTGGCCTGGTCATACTGTTGGGAACAATGCTTTTGTTGGGCTTTATTGTCTCCAGCGCAATGGATAGCCTCCGGTATCCTTCACTGTCCTTTGCTGCGCTAATTATTGGTGCTCTGGCTGCTTTAGTCTGGCTAATAATTGGAATAACTCCAGGGTATATACTGCTTATTGCAGGTCTGTCGATTACAATAGCTGGTCTTTTACTCGCAATTGGATCCGTTATCAAATCAAAAACTTTCTAATTTTTAATTACAGTTTCCTCCATGCTGTCCACCCACCGCCCCTGCCGCAGCCGCAATCGCAAAGCGCTGCTGCTAGTATCGGGGCTGCTGGCCGGGTGCCGGGCGCAACGGGCAGCATTTGAATTTCGGCCGAATAACATCTCAAAATTATCAAGTTATGAGACTTACAGCCAGCTTAATCCAGCTGATATTTGGCAAGGACCGACGCTAGTAAGCAAGGCAGAAGCAAAGCTGAGCGGCTCCGGCCTTGCGCCTAAGCGTCTTGCCATTATGGGAGCCAGGCAATCCACGAGGATAATCCTATCGCCTCACAAAACGAGGACTTCGGCAATTGTTCGTTATCGAGGCCACATTAAATCTGGGGTTGCGAATTTGTCGCTGCCTCTTATTTCTGCTTCACTGCCAGCTCCGCAACTCAAAAACCTGCACGACGCCCCCCCCGATTCTGCTACCAGCCTTGGAGAGGCAGTTTCTATGATAGGCGGATTGCTGATTTGGACCGCACTAATCTTAGGAATTATAACCCTGCTCGGCGGTGCAAGCTTGGGCACATCGGCGTTGTGGCTACTGTTGGCTGGCGTGCTGCTGGGAGGAATTGCCTATGGCGGAATCAAATAACAAGGCCTAGGCCCTTAACCTTACCTTTGTGAGAGCTGTTTTCCCTGCCCTCACTGTAACACTATACGCTTTGTCTATCCTCCCCACCCACCGCCCCCGCCGCAACCGCAAGTCCGAAGTTATCCGCGACATGGTGCAGGAAACCCGCCTCACCACCCACGATTTTATCTTTCCGCTGTTTCTCATCGAAGGCCAAAACCAGAAGCTGGAGGTAAAATCCATGCCCGGCATCAACCGCCTCACCGCCGACCGCATTGTGGATGAGATTGGCCAGTGCGTGGAACTTGGCATCAAAGCATTTGCGCCGTTTCCGAGCATCAGCGACAACCTGAAGGACCGGCTGGCCAAGGAATCGGCTAACCCCGAGGGCTTGTACCTCAAGACCGTTGCCGACATCAAGCGGCAGTTCCCCGACGTGGTGCTGATGACCGACGTGGCCATGGACCCCTACAGCAGCGACGGCCACGACGGCGTGGTAGATGCCGAGTCGGGCGAAATCCTGAACGACGCCACCCTGGAAGTGCTCGGCCAGATGGCCCTGGCCCAGGCCCGCGCCGGTGCCGACATCATCGGCCCCAGCGACATGATGGACGGCCGCGTGGCCTGGATTCGGCGGGTGCTCGATGAGAATGCCTTCCAGCACGTGAGCATCATGAGCTACACGGCCAAGTACGCCTCGGCCTTCTACGGCCCGTTCCGCGACGCGCTGGACTCGGCCCCGAAAAAAGGTGACAAGAAAAGCTACCAGATGAACCCCGCCAACAAGCGCGAGGCCCTGCGCGAGCTGGCCCTCGACGAAGCCGAAGGCGCCGACATGGTGATGGTGAAGCCTGCCTTGAGCTACCTCGACGTGATTCACGCCGTGAAAGAGCGCACCCACCTGCCCGTGACGGCCTACAACGTATCGGGCGAGTACGCCATGGTGAAGGCCGCCGCTCAAAACGGCTGGCTCGACGGCGAGCGCACCATGATGGAAGTGCTCACCAGCATCAAGCGCGCTGGGGCCGATGCCATTCTCACCTACTTCGCCAAGGAAGCAGCCGCCGTACTGCGCCGGGGCTAATGCAGCGCTGAGATGCTAGTAACCCACCGTGCTGCGCTGGCCGATATGCCGGCTATTCTCGCCCTGGTGCAGCGAGTGGTGCCGCTGATGCATGCCAACGGCAACTTCCAATGGTCGGCCGACTACCCCAATGAGGCTGTATTTACCGATGACATCGAGCGCGGCCATCTCTGGGTGGCAGAGCTCGACGGCGAAGTGGCTGGCGTAGCCGCCCTTACTACGGACCAGGACGAGGAATACGCCCAGGCTGACTGGGACGTGACCGAACCGGCATTGGTAACGCACCGCCTTGCCGTGGACCCGGCTGCGCAGGGAAAAGGCATAGCACTAGCGTTGATGGAGCAAGCTGAGAAACAGGCGGTAGCGCAGGGGCTACAGGTGCTGCGTGTGGATACCAACTCCGAAAACGTGGCCACGCAGCGGCTGTTTCCGAAGTTGGGCTACCGGTTTGCAGGCGAGATTACGCTGGCATTTCGGCCAGGGCTGCGGTTCTTTTGCTATGAGAAGCGGCTGGGGTAAGTCCTATTACAATGCCTAGTTATGTTATTCAGGACTAATGCATCTGCAAGAACAATCACTGCTCTGACCGCCTTGGGTCAAGTTGGGCTAAACGATTAGTGCCAGCGTTAGTCCTAAAAAGCAGTTGCGAAGGCGGCGAGCTCGGCCAACTCCGCGGCCAACTGACGCTCCCATTCCTGCTGTTTATCCAGAAACAAGCCGTACTTGGTTTCGTCAGCATACTGGACCGTACGGCGGTTCCCTTCTTCATGGGCTGCCCGAAACAAGTCGTTGACGTCAGGTTTTCCTACCAGAATTATCTTTTTAGCGGAAGCGCGGAGCTGCTGCCGGAGCCGGCGCGCCGACACCTCGTAAATGTCCCACTGCGTTTGCATATACAATAGGTGGCGAGCCACTTCTGCCGAGTCTGTGGAATCAATGTAAGACCCAGACCGGTGGAAGTAATTTTGCACCATATGGTTTGCCTGCTTGCTTAGCAAATCCATATTGCTTCCGTTCATCTGTAATCCGAAGCTGGCCAAGCTTTGGTTTAAGTTGTTCTGTGGCCGGAGCTTCATTTCGAAGTCACTCGCTTTTAAGCGGCGTGTTGGGCTCCAGAGCAGGTAGTCGGCAGGCAGAGGCTTTACGGGCTGCCACAATTGTGCTGAGCCGGGCAACCCCGCAAGCAACAGGAATAAAACCAAGGTCAAGCGAATGGCCATGAACACCTTTAAAGTTAGATTGATTCGTTCGACTTTTTCTCAAACGGCCAGCGCCCCAGCCGCCGGCTCCAGAGCAGGAACACCACCACGCCCAGCGCCGTCACGGCCAGCCCCGAGAGCATAAACTTGGTGCCGGTGCTGTAGAAAATCAATAGCCACACCGCAATGGCGATAATCACCGGCAGCGGGTAGAGCGGCATTTTAAACGGCAGCGCGGTCGTGCCATTTCGCCGCCGCAGCAGCATGAGACCCACGGCCTGGCCCACAAACTGCACCAGGATGCGCATGGCCAGAATGGCCGTAATCACCTCGCCCAGTCGGAACAGCAGGCTGAACACGAAGCCGGTACCGCCGAGAATCAGCAAGGATACATGGGGGAAATTTTTGGTGGGGTGCAGGCGGCCGAAAATGGGCAGGAACTCGCCGTCGGCGGCGGCAGCGTAGGGAATGCGCGAGTAGCCCAGCAGCACCGCAAACAGCGAGGCAAACGCCACCAGCAGCACCAGCGCCGTGGCCGCCTGGGCGGCGGCAGGGCCGTACAGCCGCTCCACAAAAATGCTGACGATGAACTGCGACTTGTCGGCGATGGCGCCCGCGCCGCCGGCCTGCCAGCTCTGCACTTCCTGCCAGGGTATGACCGTGCCCACGCTCCAGTTCATGAGCAGGTACAGGGCCATGATGCCGAGAATGCTGAAGAAAATGCTGCGCGGAATTACGCGCTGGGGGTTTTGGATTTCGCCGCCCAGGTGGCACACGTTGTAGTAGCCGAGGTAGGAATAGATGGTTTTGATGGCGGCCTGGCCCATGGCCGCTGAGAGCAGCACGCCGGGCAGGGCCGACACGCCGCCGCTGGGCAGCCAAGCTACCTCGTGGTTGGCATGGGTGAGGCCGCCGAAAATCAGCCAGCCCATGAGGCCCAGCACGCCCACCCAGAGGGCCACGCCCAGCCGGCCAATGTCCTCGATGCGGCGGTAGAGTAGCACGATGAGCAGCAGCACCACGGCGCCACTCACCATTTTGGGCTGCCACCACTCGGTCATGGGCACGAGGTAGCCGAAGTATTGAGCGAAGCCAATGGCGCCTGAAGCCAGCACCAGCGGCGACTGCACCAGCGTTTGCCACACGTAGAGGAACGACATCAGCCGGCCCCATTTCTGCTCACCGTAGGCCAGCTTGAGGAAGCGGTAGGAGCCGCCCGCCTCAGGGTAGGCTGCGCCCAGCTCGCTCCAAATCAGGCCATCGACCAGGGCCAAGCCGGCGCCCACCAGCCAGGCCAGCAGGAAGTTGGGGCCCATGAAACCCATCACGAGCGGCAGGGTGACGAATGGTCCTATGCCGACCATGTCAATCATATTCAGGGCCGTGGCTTGAACGATGCCGAGGCGGCGCTGCAAAGTGGGTTGAGACATGGGGCGAAAGTAGCGCCTGAGGCGGTAGTTGTAGCCTCCTCGGCAGGGGAATGCAGCAAAGACAGGAGCTTAACTAAGCGGGTCCATCGTAGATTTCGAGCGCCTGCCAACTAAGCTCGTCGGTAACCAAGGCGGCCTCTTTTCGGTATGAATGAACTTCGGCCCGCCGCTTCGCTACTCCCTCATCTCATCTTATGGCTGTAACTTCTGCCAACCCTTTTCGCTCGTTTTGGATGGGCGGCTTCGAATGCACCGACCAGCTTAACGCCTTCGGCAACCGCGTCGATTTCCTGACCCTGACCGGGCATTTGCAGCTCCTCGACGAAGACTATGCAGCCCTCGACCAGTTTCAGGTACGCACCGTGCGCGAAGGGATTCGCTGGGCTCAGATTGAGAAAATTCCTTATCAGTACGATTTCAGCACGGTAAAAACCATGCTGGCCGCGGGCCAGCGCCATGGAATTCAGCAGGTGTGGGACCTGTGCCACTTTGGCTACCCCGACGACCTGACGCCCCTGCACCCCATGTTTGCGCGGCGCTTTGCCGCGCTGTGCCGGGCCTTTGTAGACTTCTACCGCAGCGAGCGCCCCGAGGGGGAGCTCATCGTGACGCCCATCAACGAAGTCAGCTTCATCTCCTGGCTCGGCGGCGATGCCCGCGGCACCTCGCCCTACTGCCACCACCAGGGCTGGGACGTGAAGTACGGGCTAATGCGCGCCTACATCGAAGGCAGCTATGCGCTCCGGGAGGCAGACCCCACCATTCGCTTTCTCACCACCGAGCCGCTGGTCAACATTGTGCCGCCGCCCAACCCCTGGCCCCAGCACCGCCGCGAAGCCAAAGACTCGCACCGCAACCAGTTTCAGGCCACGGACATGCTCTGCGGCAAGATGTGCCCCGAGCTGGGCGGCTCGCCGGAGCTGCTTGACATTGTGGGGTTCAATTACTACTACGACAACCAATGGCAGCTGCACCCCTACCGCAAGCTGGGTTGGAACGACGAAGTGATGGACCCCAACTGGCGCCCCCTGCGCGAGTTGCTGCGCGCCGCCTACAAGCGTTACAAACGGCCCTTCGCCATCACCGAGACCAGCCACCCCGGCATAGACCGCCCGCTGTGGTGGCACATGATTGGGCAAGAGTGCGCCGCAGTCATCAGCGAAGGCTTGCCGCTGTGGGGCGCGTGCATCTACCCCATCATCGACCGGCCCGACTGGGACCATACCGACCAATGGCACCAGTCCGGCCTCTGGGATGCCGACCTCAGCCAGCCCGGCCCGGCTCGGGTGCTACACCAGCCCAGCGCCGAAGCGCTGCTCAAAGCTCAGGCGGCAGTAGCCGCTGCAGTGCCGCCCCGCCGCCGACAAGGAGTCAAAATCAGCACGGTGCAACCCCTCGTATCCCAGGCAGTGCCTAATTTTAAGCTATGATTACCACGGCTTACCTCGACTCTCCACTAGGACTGGTTTCGCTTACTGGTTCCGACGCGGGCTTGAGTGCCGTGAGCTTTCACAACACCGAGGGGAATACGGCCACGCCGTTGGCGGCCGTGCCTGCTTGCCTGCAGGAGGGGCACCGCCAGCTGCAGGCTTATTTTGGCCGCGAGCTACGGGCCTTCAGCTTAAGCTACGCCCCGGCTTTTGGCACCGACTTTCAACGTCAGGTCTGGACGGTGCTGAGCAACATCGGCTACGGCCGCACCGCATCTTACCTCGACGTAGCCAAGCTGCTGAACAACCCCAAATCGGTGCGGGCCGTGGGCGCTGCTAATGGCCAAAACCCGCTGGCCATTGTGTGGCCCTGCCACCGCATTATTGGCGCCGATGGCAGCCTGACGGGCTACGCTGGCGGCATGCACCGCAAAAAGTGGCTGCTGGAATTTGAGCAGCCCACGCGGCAAGGCGGGCTGTTTGGGTAATACCTGCTAGGGTACAGAGATGAAAAAAGGCGTCATGCTGAGCGCAGCCGAAGCATCTCGCGTGTGGTTGTAATTCAATCGTTCAACGAAGCAAGCGAGATGCTTCGGCTGCGCTCAGCATGACGTTCTGTTGCTATGACGGTCTACATGCCGTGCTGTTACAACTGCTTCTTACATCGAATTGATAGTTGGTATAATCAGCCCCTACGCTCCCACCATCTTCAGCAGGCCTTTGTAGATAATGTTGTGCTGCCAATACATCTGTAGCACCATGGGAATGTGGTGGCGCCCGGGAATGACGGTATAAGGTGCCGGCTGCCCAATGGTCTTGAGACGGTCGCGAAAACGGCCGGAACTGCTGCTGATGCTGGGATACGTTTCGCCGCCGATGAAAAACAGAAACGGTGGAATACCGGGCCGGATTTTGTAGATGGGCGACTGCGCCTTCCACACGGCTGGGTCTTTGCCGAAGGGCACGAGGTACTGCTGGTCACCGTCGTACTTCATTTCTTTGAGGTAGCTGTACATATCGAGTCCGGCCGGGTCGTTCATGATGGCGCCGCGCACTGGGTTTTGAGGCAGGCCATGACGCGCCAGCAAGTCGTCGTCGGTGGCGAGCAGGGCTGCCAGGCCGCCCCCGGCCGAGTGGCCCATCACGAAGACCCGGGCCGGGTCGCCCTGGTACTCGGCAATGTACTGCACGGTCCAGGCCAGGGCGCGGGCGCAGTCGGCGGCTTGCTCGGGCACCTGCACGGCGGGCGCGAGGCGGTAGTTGATAATGACGGCCACCACCCCTTGTTTGGCCAGGCGGCGCCCGATGAAGGTGTAGATGTTCTTGCTGCCGCTCGTCCAGCTACCACCGTGGATGAACAGTACCACCGGGTAGCCGGCCGCGCTGGGCGAGGCTTTATTGGGCGAATACACGTCCAGAATGTGCCGCTCTTTGTCGAACCCGGCCACTGAGGTGGGCAGATAAGCCAGGTCTTTGGTGCGGCGGCTCGGGCGAGCCGCCACGTATTCGGTGGCCAGAACCAGCACTACCACCGCCAGCAACAGGGCCACGGGCATCAACAACAGGAAACGACGCATACAGTCAACAGCAAGGAAGAGCCGCCGCCAACTGCTGGCGGGGTGGCCCACCTACGCCCTGGCGCCGGCTGCAGTTTGCCGCAAGCGCCGCCCAGGGCCATTGAATGCCCGTGCCGCTATTGGCTTTATCTTTGTCAGTAACCTTACCCGGTGTTTTTTAAGAAGATTGGGTTCACTTATTATTTATTTCCCTGCCGTGTTGATTTCTGCTTTTTTCAAAACTGTTTCGCAGTCGCTGGCTGCGGCGCTGCTCTTCGGGCTGCTTGTAGCGGCACCTGCACAGGCGCAGCGCAAGGGCCGCACCAGCTCAACCGCCAACGCCGATGGCAGCCTGGCCGCCACAACCGGCTCCCGCGCGGCGCGGCTGCAGCCCCTGTTTGGTGGCCTTAGCCCAGCGCAAGCCACCCAGATAATTGGCGAGGCCCAGCTAAAGGCCATTACCGCCAGCTTTCCCTCCTCTGCCGAGGCCAGCACCTTTTTCACCACCAAAGGCTACGAGTACCTGAGCGAAAACCAGCCCGATACCGCCGCTTACCGCTTCAATCTGGCTTGGCTCCTTAACCCCCAAAACGCCGACGCGTACCGGGGCCTGGGCATTGTGGCCAGCGCCCAGCCTACGCCCGATGCCGCCATCGACCTGCTCACCAAGGGCCTGGCGCTTTCTCCCAGCAACACCCTAATGATGAGCGACCTGGGCACCAGCCACCTCATTCGCTACGGCCAGACCAAGAAGAAAAAGGACCTCACCACGGGCATGAGCCTGCTGCAGCGCGTGACAACCCTCGACCCCAACAACGCCATAGCCTGGCAGCAGATGGGCCGCGGCCTGTACTACCAGGAGAAGTACGCTGAGGCGTGGGAGGCCGTGCACAAAGGCCAGTCACTCAATGTAAGCAGCCTCGATTTTGACCTCATCAGCGACCTGCTGGCCAAGCAGCCCGACCCGCAGGGGACTTTCAAATAAGGCTGGCTCGCGCATCAGGTTTCGGCGGTTTGAGCGTTAAGCTTCGTATAAGCGGACTTCACGCGGCGCTCTGGCGGTGAGCCTACCCAAACCAGATGTCCGGTTTAGTGGCCAAACGCCTCAGCCAACGCGGCTTTTTTTAACTTTAAACCGTTTCTATGCAGTTTCGTGCATTGTTTTTTGGACTCGTGGCCGCTGCCCTGTTGGGGAGCCATGCGGCACAAGCCCAGTTCACCCGCCAGGTGCGCCACTACAACACCCAGGGCCGGCCCTACTACCGCGGGCCACTGCACGTGACGCTGGGAGCGGGCACCGCTCTCTACGACGGCGACCTGGGCAACAGCCCAGCCGACAACTTCTTTGGGCCCGCCGCAAGCCTGGGCGTGCTCTACCGCCTGACTACGCGCCTGCACATTGGCAGTGAATTTTCGTACGTGAAAATGGGTGCCCGCGACAAAGCCCAGGAACGCGGCCTGGCTTTCACCAGCAACAATGGCTTGGGCACGGTCTTTTTCCGGTTCGACCTGCTGCACGACGAGTCCATTTTTGCAGCCTCGCAAGCGGAGGCGCCCATTTTTCAAGTGTACTTGCAAGCCGGCGCCGGGCTGATGCTTTACAACCCACGGTCGTACATAGGCAGGGAGCGGCCTGTCGGACAAACCGTCTATTTGACTCCCGAGCGCAATGACTACCCGGCCCTGGCCGGCGTGCTGCCCGTAGGCGCCGGCTTTCAGGTGCGCCTTACCGACCGGCTGCGCACGGGCATAGAAGGTAACTACTACTTCACGTCCACCGACCAGCTCGACGACATCAACCTGCGGCTTGGTGGCGCTTCCCGCAACAAAGACGGGTTCGGAACGCTGATGCTGAAATTCGATTACGCCCTGGAGTAGCAGCCGGGCTGGCAACACCACACCCACTCACGCCACCACAAGAAAGGCCCGTCAGCATTGCTGACGGGCCTTTCTTGTGGTGTTATGCAGTCAGGCTATTCCTTCACAAAGCGCTGATGGAACACTTTCTGCCCGTCGCTCACGCTCAGAGTGTACATGCCCTTGGCCAGGCTGCTCACATTGAGGGTGCCGTTGCTGTAGCTGGCGCCGGACACCCGCACCCCGCGGATGTCGGTGAGCACAACGCTGGTGGCCTCGGCATTGCCGGGCAGCACGAGGCGCACGGCGTTGGTAGCGGGGTTCGGGTACACTTCCAGCGTGCGGGCCATCTCGTTGCCGAGAGGCGTTGCGGCGCCGGTCAGGCTGTAGGAGTCGGCGGCGAGGGCTGCGCCGCCGGTGATGTTCACGGTGTAGTCTTCGGTTTCGCCGTAGCTGTAGCTGTTGCAGCTGGTGGTGGCCGAGTTGTCGCTCACAATAACCCGCATGCGGGTAGTGCCCGTTTTGGCCGTGGTGGGCACCGTGAAGGTTCCCGACAGAGTGGCCGCGCTGCTGCTCGAGCCGCTTACCACCAGCTCCCCGGCATCGGTGAACACGCCGTTTTTGTTGTAGTCAATGTATATTTTCCAGTACTCGGTGTAGGCAGTGCCCGCAAAGCCGGCGCTGAAGCTAACAGTTTGCGAGGTGCCGGCGCCTATGCTCGGAGCGGCCAGGGCCGTGCCGTTGTAGTAGCCACCATCGGCGGCCGAGGTCCGCGCCAGGGTGCCCAGCTTCACGTAGTCAATCCACTCGTAGGCAACGCTGCTACCTTTGGAGGTGCAATACGTAACCGTAGCGGGAGGAGTGCTGCCACCGCTATACGCGGCACCCACGCCCACGGCGCTCCAAGCGTTGGTAACGGCGATTTCCTGGGCCGAGCCAGCCCCATACAGGTCTTTGGCCGACTGGATGGAGTAGGTGCGGGCGGCCGCGTAGTTGCTCGAAGCCGTGAGGTAGACGCTCTCGGTGCGGTAGGCTATTTTGGCCGCCGCATCAATGCCAATGCCGGTCACGCTGTAGGCGGTGCCCAAATCGTTGGTGCCGCTGCCTCCCACCGTGAGGCGGTAGAACCAATGGTTGAGCACGCCCGAGTTGGTGTGCACGCCGCCGTTGTCGCCAGTGCCGGCATACCAACTAGTGCCTTTGTAAGTATCGGGCTGGCCTTCGGCGTTGGGGTTGCTCATGGAGCGCAGGGCGGGCCGCACTTTGTCAATGTCTTCGCCGATGAGCCAAGTTTGCTTGCTGGGTGCTTTATAGTACTCCACGCAGGCCCCCCAGATGTCGGAGAAACCTTCGTTCAGAGCGCCCGACTCATTAGAGTAAGTCAGATTGGCGGTGCTAGAGCACACGGCGTGGCCAATTTCGTGCGCCGCCACGTCGAGCGACGTCAAAGGCTGAAAGCGGGTGTCGCCGTCGCCGTAGGTCATCACCGAACCGTTCCAATAAGCATTTTCGAAGCCCTTGCCGTCGCTCGGGGTGTCGTCGAAGTGCACGTAGCTCTTGATTTTGGCGCCCGCATTGTTGTAGGAGTTGCGGGCGTGCACGTTTTTAAAGTAATCGTAGGTGCTTTGGGCGCCCCAGTGCGCGTCGAGGGCGGCGTTGTCGAAGTTGGCGTTGTTGTATTCCGTCCAGCTGTTGTCGGCGTCGATGAAGTCGACGGCGGCGGTGTAGCTGTTGCCCTTGCGGGCGTTGTAGGTTTCTATGCCCGAGCCGCGGGTGAACTCCCGCAGATAATAGCCTCCGGTAGTGGTTTCGGTGGCGCTGCTCACAGTGCCCGAATAGCGCGTGCCAAAGGTGCCGGTAGCGGCCGCATGCTTGATGATGTTGTCCTGCAGCACCACTTCGCCGGTGCGGGCGTCCACGTAGATGTAGGCGCGGCTCACGGGCTGCTGGGCGTAGATGTTAAACTTCCAGGCCAGCACCAAGGGGCCGTTTTCGGCGTCGCGGCGGCTGTCGCGCACTACCACTAGCTCCCCTTTGGGCGCGTAGGTGGCGGCTTGGTCGTTTTCCTGCTCTTTCAGGCCGGCTTCCTCGGCGGGGTCCTGCCACATGTATTTGCGGGCGCCCACTTTGGCTAGCGCCTGGCGCAGAGCGGCAGCTTCTTTCAAGGCCGGCGTAGTGTTTAGGCCTTTGATTTTTTCAAAGTCCCCGCTAATGCTTTCAACTGCGCCGCCTTTGGCGTGCACGTTATAGTCGGCATGCTCTACGCGCACGCCTTTGTAGAACTGCGCGAATTTCTGGTGGGTAAAGCCCAGCTGGTCGGTTTCGGTGCGGCCAGGCCGCAGCTGGTCGTCGTCGGTGAGGGCCAACTGCTGGCGTAGTACCAAGGCAGCATCAGCAGCTTTGTAGCTGGCTTTGCCAGCGGCGTTGAATTCTACTAGTTCGGGTTGGTTGTCGGGGCCCATTACCTTGGCCTTAATGCGTGCGGCGTCCTGCGCCTGTGCCGTGGTAGCGGCCAGGGTGCCGAGCAGAAGCAAGGCAGCAGTAGAGTATTGTTTTCTCATGTAGACAGTAGGCTTTTGAAGTGATTCACGTATGGCTTATTTTGAATATTTATCAATTAAGCCAACGCAAACTAGTCAAATTCATTAACACTTCTGCTTTTTATTGAAAACATCGATAAAAAACACGCGTTTACTTGAGACAGTTAAAATGCGAATTGCATTCTACTCAATTGAAACATTCCTTTAACACGAATTACTAAAACGGGTCGGTTCTTGCTAGCGCTTTGCCGCGTTGAGGTAATCGGCCGCAAGAGTGGCCAGCGTTTTCACGCCCAGCGTCAGGCCGCTTTCGTCGATGCGAAACCCAGCCGTGTGGTGGTCGGCCGTCTTGGCCGGGTCCTGGCCTTTGCTCATGCCGCCCACGAAGAGGAACAACCCGGGCACTTTCTCTTGGTAGAAAGAGAAGTCTTCGGCTCCCGTCACGGCCTTGATTTCGCGCACATGCGTCGGGCCTGCCGCGGCCTGCAGGGTGGGCAGCATCTGCGCCGTGAGGGCGGGGTCGTTGTTGGTAACGGGTACGTATGGCTCGATTTTTACTTCGGCTGTGGCGCCGGCACTCTCGGCAATGTTGGTGGCAATGCGGCGGATGGAGGCCCAGATTTGTTTTTGCACGTCCGTATTCAGGGCCCGAATGGTGCCGCTCATTTCCACATCGGGCGGAATCACGTTGTAGCGCACACCGGCGTTGAGGGTGCCCACCGTTACCACGGCGGCATCGTCAATCAGCTTCACTTGGCGGCTCACGATGGTTTGCAGGCCCAGGATAATCTGGGCGGCGGTCACTACCGGGTCCACGCTGTTCCAGGGGTAGGCCCCGTGGGCGCCTTTGCCGCTCACCTTGATGGTGAACCGGTCGGACGAAGCCATTATCCCGCCCGGTCGATAAGCCAGGTTGCCCACCTCGGTCTGCGCGTTGATGTGCACGCCGAACACCGCGTCGACCTTGGGCTTGTCGAGCACGCCTTCTTTCACCATGAGCTTGGCGCCGCCCTCCACGCCCGGCAACGACCCTTCTTCGGCGGGTTGAAAGATAAATTTCACGGTGCCCGGCAGGTCTTTCTTAACCTGGCTCAACACCTCGGCCGCGCCCATGAGCATGGCCACGTGGGTGTCGTGGCCACAGGCGTGCATCACGCCCACGGGCTGCCCAAGGTAGGTGGCGGTGGCCTTGGAGGCAAACGGCAAGTCATTAGACTCGGTGATGGGCAGGCCGTCCATGTCGGCCCGCAGGGCCACCACCGGGCCGGGCTTGCCGCCCCGCAAAATGCCCACTACGCCGGTGCGGGCCACGCCGGTTTGCACCTCTATTCCCAGCTTTTTGAGGTGGGCGGCGATAATGCCAGCGGTTCGGGTTTCCTCATTGCCTAGTTCGGGGTGCTGGTGCAGGTCGCGCCGCCAGGCTATCACCTTGCTTTCTTCCTGCGCAGCCAGCTGCGCAATGCGGGCATTAAGGGCGGGAGTTTGGGCAAGGGCGGGGCCGTGGGCCGTGGCCAGCAGCACGCCAGCCGTGAGTACAGAAGTGAGGGTACGCATTGTCATTAAAAAATTGAACGGTAAGGGAGCGCAGCACGCCATTGGGGTGTTGCAAGGCAATGTTAAGCCAACGTAACCAAGCAACGTGCTACTGTTGAGCCGGCGCCGTATTTTTGTGCTTTGTTTTTTGGTTATCGATTTCCAAAACTCATCTTTTCCGTGGCTACGCTACTAACTCCTTCTTTCCCGCAAACAGCTTCTGAAAACCACTCCACCCAGCCCGGCGCGCATGCCTGGCCAGCGGCGTGGGCGTGGGCGGGCTTCCGCTGGCGCTTAGGCTTGGTGGTGCTGCTGCTGCTGAGCCTGCTGCTCGTGGTTCCGCAGTTCTACCATTTCATCCAGTCGCGCCCCGGCCAATTACTGAACGACCCTTTGCTGGCGCTGCTGCCCGTGCACGATGTATCGGGCCCGACGTTCGCCCTCATTTACAGCAGCATCGCGGCCACGCTGGTCTTTTTGCTGCCGCGGCCCAAGCTGTTGCTGCGGGCCCTGTGGGGATACTATTTGCTGCAGCTGCTGCGCATGCTCACACTGTGGCTGGTGCCGCTGGAGCCTCCCACTGGCCTGGTAATCTTGCACGACCCGCTGATAGACCACATTTTTGAAGTCACGACCCAGCCCATCGTCCGCGACTTGTTTTTCTCGGGCCACACGGCCACCATGGCCTTGCTGGTGCTGGCCGGGCGTGGCCGCAAGTGGCGCCACGTGATGGTGCTAATGACCCTAGCCGTGGGCCTGCTGGTGCTGGTGCAGCGGGTGCACTACTCTTATGATGTGCTCGCGGCGCCGTTTTTTGCTTGGCTAGCCTACTGGGTAGCCGGCCAGGTGTGCAAGCGCAGAGACTTCCGCTTTTAAACTAAGCAACTGCTAAACAAGAAAGGACACCCCGGTCGGGGTGTCCTTTCTTGTTTAGCGACACGTGTACTCTACAAATACTTCTCGTAGATACCCGCCGCAATTTTCTCCACAATGCCCTTCGGGACCACGCTGGTGAGCCCCGCCGATACCTTGTTTAGAATGCCGGGAATGAGTTCGGCCTCGCCAGCCAGCATGCCGGTTACAGCGGCTTCGGCCACGGCTTCGGCCGTCATCGATACTTTGTTGGCGGTGGCCTGTAGCTCGGCGCCCATGCCTGCCCGGTCGGCAAAGCTGGTGGTGGTGGCGCCGGGGCACAGGCACGTAACCGATATATTGCTAGTCTTCAGCTCGTAGCGCAAGCCCCTACTGAAGCTCAGCAAAAACGCCTTGCTGGCCGCATAGAGCGCTAACGACGGCACTGCTTGGTAAGCGGCTGTGCTTGCCACATTCAGAATGTAGCCTTTCGGGGCCTTGTGCAAGGCAGGCAGTAGGGCATGCGTGAGCGCCACGGGCAGGGTCATGTTCAGCTGCAGCATGTTTTGCTGCTCGGCCAGACTGAGCTGCTCGAAGCGCCCCCACAGGCCGTAGCCGGCATTGTTTATCAGGATGGCCAGCTCGTTGGTTTGCCGGTTGGCCCAGGCAGCTACGGTTTCGGCGGCACCGGCAGTGGCCAGGTCCAGGGCCAGCATATGCGCTTGCCGGTGATGCTTCTGCCCTATCTCCTGGACCAGGGACAGCAGCTGGTCTTCGGAGCGAGCTACCAGGAGCAAGTCGTAGCCGCGCTGGGCCAATAGGAGCGAAATAGCCCGGCCAATGCCGCGAGAGGCGCCGGTAACAAGAGCATAACTCATTTAACAATTATCATTTAACATTTAACAATTCGTTCTACAGCAATCTATCATTTAGCAAGAGGCGCAGCTTAACTCACCATCAGTTGTTAAATGGTAACTGTTAATTGTTGAATGAATTATTTTACAAGGTGCAAGAACCGCAGGTAGAACGGCGTGGGGCTGTCCTCGCTCTTGGGCTGGTACTTGCCCGAAATAATGGGCACGTACATCACGCGGCGGCGGCTGGGCTCGCCCGTGAGCGGCGACTGGGCCACGCGGTGCCACATGCGGCCGTCGTGCACGGTGAGGTCGCCGGGCTCGGTTTCGATGGCCACCTCATTGGGGTCGTAGTACACGTCTTTGTAGTATTTCTTGCGAAACAGCATCTTGTGCAGGCCCTGCCGGTGCGTGCCCGGAATCACGCGCAGGCCCCCGTTGGTGGCCTTGGTGCCGTCGAGGTGCAGGCCCACGTTGAGCATGGGGCCGATGCGCTTGCCGTAGAATACGTCGCGCAGCGAATCGGTATGCCAGCCCATTTGTGAGAATTCCGAGCCCTCTACGTTCACGTAGTGGTTCACCACAAGGCCGTCTTTCTCGTTTTCGCCCACCCGGCCGCCTTCGGCTTCGAGCAAGGGAAATAAGGCCTTGAAGCGGGCATCCTGCAACAGCTCGTGCAGCACGGAGCTGTGCTGAGAAGCAAAGGCAAAGCGCTGCACAATGCGCGAGCCGTCGACGTCCTGCCCGTACTTAATGGGCACGCCGTTAACCTTTTCCACACCCTCGGCCAGCCATTTGGCTTGCACGTCCTGGGTTGCTTTCAGGATTTGCTGAACGTGTTCGGGGGTAGCGAAGGGCCGAAAGTGAAGGAAGCCGTACTTAGCAAAAAAAGCTCGCTGCTCGGCCGTAAGGGCACTACCGAGAGTGAAGCGTGGGTAGTTAGGTGATAAGGACATAGCAGAAAAAGAGGGTGCCGCCGGGTATGCCCAGCGGAGTGCAAAGGTAACAAGGGCAACGCCGCCCCCTCCCTTTTGCGTTGGGTTGGGGGCACGCACGGGCCTATCAACCGCCCCGAGACTCGAGAGTTTTAACGGCCCAAAGGCATTTGAAGCAGCTAAATTGACCGGGAGCTCCCGGCCCATTGAACCACCATAGACGCATAAGTCTGGTCAATACCTTAGTTACCTAAATATAAGCAGGAGGCCGCTACCGTTATACTCATCGCGCAGTGGAATGCGAAAATCGGCTGGCGGAGGTAGCGACGCAATCTGTTGCGTCTCGTCGTTGAACGACTTGAATGGAACGGCTTAACGGCGCGGTCCCGGAGACGCAAAATGTTGCGTCTCTACCTCGTTCTCGCAAATCACTTCCTGACTAGAATAAATAGCGCACCGAAATTCGAGGGTCTGCTTTCTCAAAATTCTTATCGGTGTTCACTTCATAAGCTCAGGGGGCAGCGCACATGCGCAGGCTTGGGCCGGCGTGGTTCGCAACCAGCATTCCGTATGGTTGCAGCCCCGAGTGCTCTACTTTAACGCGGCAACAAGGCACTTTTCTCCCTAAAATTTCCCACCTTCACTCCCGCGCACTTCCTTGCCCACCTTCTGTATCACCTCATACCCACCTAAAAGATGGTATTCACTCCCAGTCCCATGCTCCTGAAGCTGCTTTACACCCGCGGCAGCCTACACAACCTGCCCGAAAATGCGGGCGTCGCGTTCAGCATCAAAAATCGGTTGGACACGGTGAAGGTCACCGGCTTTAAGCAGGTGCAAATTGGTGGGGTAGTGGTTCCGGCGGAGAACATTCGGGTTGATTTGGGCAACGGCGAGCAGCAGAGTGCGGCCGACATCAACGCCGATGGCCAAGCCATTGAGCTGCCCGTGGGCCGGTCCCTGAAGATTATGCTCGATACCCAGCCCCTACCCCAAGGCATTCATCCGGTGCAGGTATGGTTTTCTACCGATGCGTTCGGCGACTTGCACGTGGAAGTGGAAGACGCCATTGTGAGCGCCGACAACCACAAGCCGCGCATTCCGCGCTCCCCCGAGGATGACTATTCCGACACCGCCATTGCCGCCCGCCAACGCTTTGCCGAGGAGTTTTCGGGCAAGGAGTTCCAGCACCTCAAGCACTACTCCTTCGACGCCCACAAGCTGCAGGGCAACTGCGAGCATTTTGTGGGCGTGGCCCAGATTCCGGTGGGCCTGGCCGGGCCCCTGACCATGAACGGCGAGCACGCCCAAGGCGACTTCCTGATTCCGATGGCCACCACCGAAGGCACGCTCGTGGCCAGCTACAACCGCGGCATTCAGGTGCTGAACCTGTGCGGCGGCGTGAAGTGCACCGTGGTGGGCGATGCCATGCAGCGCGCCCCCGTGTTTGTGTTTCACGATGCCCGCGGCGCCCGCGACTTTGGCAAGTGGGTGGAAGACAACATCGACCAGATTCGGCCCGAGGCCGAAAGCACGTCGAGCGTGGCCAAGCTGCAATACATCGACACCTACCTGAGCAACAAATTTGCCTACCTGCGCTTCAATTTCAGCACCGGCGACGCCGCGGGCCAGAACATGGTGGGCCGCGCCACGTTTGCCGCCTGCTCCTGGATTTTGGAGAACTACAAAGACCATAAAATCGAGCACTTCTACCTCGAATCGAACTTCGCCACCGACAAGAAAGCCTCGCAAATCAACGTAATGCGCACCCGCGGCAAGCGCGTGGTGGCCGAGGCCGTAGTGAAGCGCGACGTGCTGATGCAGCGCATGCGCGTGACGCCCGAGCAGCTGGCCTACCATGGGCAGGTGAGCAACGTGGGCGCCTTCATTTCGGGCGCCAACAACAACGGCGCGCACTCGGCCAACGGCATCACGGCCTTGTTCATTGCCACGGGCCAGGACGTGGCCAACGTGAGCGAATCGAGCGCCGGCATTCTATACTCTGAAGTCACGCCCGAGGGCGACCTCTACATCAGCATCACCATTCCTTCGCTCATTGTGGCCACCCACGGCGGCGGCACCGGCCTGGCCACCCAAAACGAATGCCTGCAAATGCTGGGCTGCGTGGGCCGCGGCACGGTGCGCAAGTTTGCCGAAATCGTGGCCGGCGTGGTGCTGGCCGGCGAGCTCAGCCTCGGCGCCGCCATCAGCAGCTCCGACTGGGTGAGCAGCCACGAGCAGTACGGCCGCAACCGCTAAGCGTCGCGCTTAAGGGCAGATAGCTGCTTCTCATTCCTCAAATGGCTCTCCCCTGCCATTTAAGAAATGAGAAGCAGCTGTCAATGATTTGGGCGATGCTCTCATTTTTAGTTCATGCCGCATCGGCCCTCATCAGCGCCAAGGAAGCCTTGAAGTCGCAGCCTAGCGCCCATCTTTTTGGCTGCATATAATTCTGCCCATCATCACGCAAATTAGAATAGCACAATTCATTGTCGCTAAAACTTAGTGCGTGATAAATGCATGTTATCAGCTGCACTTGGCTTCTATTCTTATGTTGACCTTTTATATCTATCAGCATAAGAAAACCAACTAGTTACAAACAACAGAAATATTGTTTGCTCATAAGTTAGAGCAGTGGCATGGAGATTGAAATAAGGCTGAAAATGCGAGATACTTGGCGATGTTATCGTATTTTTGGTACCCTTATAATTCAGTTTCCCATTATAATTAGTTAGTGAAGCACTCCTACTACTTATTTGCCATATTCATTATGGCTTGCTGTCAGCCGACCCAGGCTCAGACAGCGCGGGACCAGGCCGAAGCGCAACTGGCTTACCAGCAAGCCAATGCTTCACCCTCGGGGCAGGCCTTGCGGACTTCGCTCAGCCAGCAGTCGAAGGGGTTTGTGGGTGATGGAACGTTCCAGTTTGGGGCCCTGCGCACCTTCGACGGCCGGTATCGGCCCATACCGGGGCTCCGCTACCACGCCGGCCTGCAATTGGTAGAAGTTCAGGACTCCATCGATATCGAAGAAACGCATTTGTGGTCGGCCGCCAGCCTGCGCGGTTTCGACGTGGGCGACCCCGAGGATAAAGACACGCCGGTGCGCCGTTTCCGCTGCCGCCAAGTGAAGGAAGGCAACGGCGGCACCCGCCGCGAATTTGTGGAGATACTCACGGCCATCGACGCGGGGCCGCTGGTGCTTGGCTGGCTCTACTCCATTGCCCTGGTGCCCACGCCCAATGGCAACCGGCCGCTGGTGGCCACTCTTATGGCGGGCCCGGGCACCATTGGCGCCGAGCCGCTACGCCCGCTCGAGCCCACCCAGACCGCGGTGCTGCGGTTGTTTGGCGCCCGCGCCGACGACGTGCGCACGTTCGCGGCTGCCAATAACCTTGACTACACTCGCCCGGCCGACATTGCCCGGATGATGGACCACTACAACCGGAAGGTAGTGGTGAAATAACAACCCATACTTGCTGCAAACGCCAACGCCGGCCCTTATCGGGGCCGGCGTTGGCGTTTTTGTTTGAACCCGGTTTTCAGCTGACCTTAGAGCGGGTCGGCGGTTACTTTGAAGGTGGCATCCGACCGAACGGTGAAATCGTTGGCGTTGAAGCCTATCACCCTCGCGTCCACGGTCAGCTCATACTTTTCGGCTTTGAGGTACTCGTCGAGCTTGGCAGTGGTGGGCACCAGCGTGATGACGTTGGTTCCACGGGGCACGGTCTGCAGGTTGGCCAGCAGAATCTTGTTGTTGGCGCCGGGGGTGTTGATGAAAATATCAATCTTTTCCAGGAAGTCGAACGTGGAGCCGCTGGGGTTGGTCACGGTCAGCACCATCCTGCTCAGGTACACGTCTTTCACCTTCTCGCGGGAGGTTTTGTTGTTGCGAAACGACTCGGCCGAGCCGGTAGTCACGCTCACGGGCGGCAGCTGCGCTCCCACGAAAAAGCCGGGGATAGTCACGCTTTGGGCCACGTCCACATTGAAGGTCAGCAGCTTGTCAATCTTCTTGCAGCCGACCAAGGCCAGAAACAGCACCAACGGTGCAAGCAGGAGTATCTTTTTCATTGAATTATAATAGTTTGAGAGATTATATAGGGCACGGCAAAAATTAATCCATCATGTCGGCCGCCCGGGGCGGGTCGGGCACGAAGCCGGGGTTCCAGCTCATGGGGTAGCGGGCGTCGACGTAAGGCAGGGCGGCCTCGGTGAGGTAAAGCGGGCGGAAGGTATCGAGCATGACGGCCAGCTCGTGGGTTTCTGTTTTGCCGATGCTGGCCTCTACTGTGCCCGGGTGCGGGCCGTGCGGCAGGCCCGTGGGGTGCCAGGTAAACGAAGCCAAATCGACGCCCTTGCGCGACATGAAATTGCCGGCCACGTAGTACAGCACTTCGTCCGAATCGACGTTGGAGTGGTTGTAGGGCGCCGGAATGGCGAGCGGGTGGTAGTCGAACAGGCGCGGCACAAACGAGCAGATGACGTAGTTGTGGCCCTCGAACGTCTGGTGCACGGGCGGCGGCTGGTGCAAGCGCCCGGTGATGGGCTCAAAATCGTGAATGCTGAAGGCGTAGGGGTAAAAGTACCCGTCCCAACCCACCACGTCGAAGGGCGAATGCGCGTAGGTCAGCTCGTGCAGCATGCCTTCTTTCTTAACCTGCAGCACATAGTCGCCCTCCGGAAAGTCGTCGGTGATGAGTTCCGACGGTGGGCGCATGTCGCGCTCGCAGTAGGGCGAGTGCTCCAGCAGCTGGCCGAAATGGTTGCGGTAGCGGCGCACGGTTTCTACTGGGCTGAACGACTCAATAATCATGAGACGGACCGGGCCTTCCTCGAAATGCAGCTGGTGAATGACGGTGCGCGGCACCACCACGTAGTCGCCGGGCTCGAAGGCTACTTTGCCCATCTGGCTCCACAGCTCGCCGCGGCCTTCGTGCACAAAAATCACTTCATCGGCCTGGGCATTCTTGTAATAATACGCCATCCGCCGTTCCGTGGGATTGCAGATGCTCATGGTCACGTCGGCGTTGCCGAGCAGGGTTTGCCGGGCGGTCAGGTAGTCGCCGCCGGTGCTGGTTTGGGCCAGGGTGCGCAGGTGCTCGGGCTGCAGCGGCCGGTCTTTCAGCAGCTTGGGGGCATACGGCCGCGGCTGGCCCACGTGCTTAATCTGAGTGGGCGGATGCACGTGGTAGAGCAACGACGATACGCCGTGGAAGCCCAGCGTGCCCACCAGCTGCTCCGAGTAGAGCGTGCCGTCGGGCTGCCGAAACTGGGTGTGGCGCTTGCGAGGAATTTGACCGAGACGATGGTAGTGCGACATAACAGAGGGGTGGGATTTGAGTAGTGAAGTTACGGGCTCCGCCTGCTATTGGGTTCCTGAGCAGTGCGCGCAGGCTGAACTACACGTGTTGGGAGGGCCTGCATGGCGTTCTGCTGTACTCGGTTCAGACTCTTAATTCTACTCTCATTACTTCCCAAGCAACGCCAGTTGGGCAGTGCTGTCGCCCACGGCGTGCAGGGCACGCTGCAGTTCGGGGTCCTGCTCGCGCAGCACCGTGTAGTACGCCACCGGCCCGTAAGCACTGCGGGCAATGAATGCCTTGAGCTGATTGCGCAGCAACGGAGCACAGCGGCGCATGGCGGCCGCATCGGTCTTGGCGCCGGCTTGGGCGGCCTGGGCCGCCAGGCTCACAAGCTGGGCGTCGGTGATGCGAAAGGTGGCGTTGAACTGCTCGAAGCGCAGGCCTTCAAGTTCGGCCTTGTTGGCTTGGTAAAACGCCAATGCGTAGGCACGGGCCACGCCGTGGCTCATCAGCTTGGTGAAGTAGGCCGAGTGCGCCAGCGTGTCGCGGGGCACAAACACATCGGGCATGATGCCGCCGCCGCCGTACACCACGCGGCCGTGGTCGGTGCGGAAGCGAAGCTCTTTGGCAAAGCGCACGCTGTCGGCGGTGGTTAGTTCGCCGTTGGTGAGGCGGTTGGCGAGGTCACGGCTGTAGTCGGCGTGGCTGGCACCGTAGGGCTTTTGAATGGAGCGTCCGGAGGGCGTGTAGTAGCGGGCAATGGTCAGGCGCAGCTCGCCGCCATCGCTGAGGGCTATGGGTTGCTGCACGAGGCCTTTGCCAAAGGTGCGACGCCCTACGAGGATGGCGCGGTCGTGGTCTTGCAGGGCGCCGGCCACGACTTCGGCTGCTGAGGCGCTGCCTTCGTCCACCAGCACCACCAGGGCGCCTTGCTCGAATTCGCCGGCCACGCGGGCATAGGTCTGCGAATCGTAATGCTCGCCCTTGCCGTCGGTGTACACAATTTTGCGCGAGCCGCCAATGAACTCATCGGCCAGGCGGGTGGCCCGGTCGAGGTAGCCGCCAGGGTTGCCGCGCAAATCGAGCACAAGGCGGGTGAGGCCTTGGCGGCGCAGGTCGATTAGGGCTGCCTTGAACTCGTCGTAGGTATTCGAAGCAAAGCGGCTCACCTTGATGTAGCCCGTTTGGTCATCAACCAGATAAGCCGCGTCGACCGATGAATTAGCAATGCGGCTGCGGGCAATGGACAGTAGCAGCGGGCGGGCCAGCCCCCGGCGACGAAGCTCCATGCTGACGGTGCTTCCGCGCGGGCCGCGCAGGAGCTCGGTGAGGCGACTCATGGTGAGGTGGGCCCCTGACACCCGGCGGTTGGCGATGCTCATCACCTGGTCGCCGGGTTGCACGCCGGCCTGTTCGGCTGGGCCGCCGCTGAGCGGGGCCACCACGGTCATGGTATCGCGAAACAGGTTAAACTCAATGCCGATGCCGTCGAAGTCGCTTTGCAGAAAGGCGTCGGACTTTTCGCGGTCACGCGCCGGAATGTAGACGGAGTGCGGGTCGAGCTTTTCCAGCATCTGCGCCACGGCGTAATCGGCCAGGCGGTCGGTGTCGACGGAGTCGGCGTAGTCCCGGTCGACGTAGCTCAGGATTTCCTTGAAACGCAGGTAGCCGCGCGCCGTGGCATCGGGGTTGTCAGAGGAAGGCCGAAACGGATTATTAGCGACCAGCATGCCGCAGCCCACGGCCAGCACCAGCAAAGCCCCTTGGCGCAGCCACCCGTACCGCTTGGTGGCAGCGGGCCGGCCGGTATCTGGTGCAGCAGGCAAGGGAGCAGCCATGCGTGTAAAACGAGTACTAGCGAATAGATAAAACTCAAATAGATACCAAAACTATTGAAATTTTCCTGGTCACAGGCAGAGCAAGTCCCTTATAGGGATATTTCATAAATCAATACAATCATTTCATTTAAAAGGCAAATACCGACTCCATGGCCGGGATATTGCAATTATTCGGCATTGTGTAGCCGTATTCCCACCCCGCACTACACTATCACTTTATTATGAAACACCATATACAGCCTTTCTGAAGGCTGCTCGCGTTTAGTCGAACTCAATTACTTCGTGCGGTCACCTTATATCAACCCATCCAACTAGGGCCTGCTCCAGTGACAATAACTCCAGGTAGCAACTACTGATACTCTCGGCCCCGGCTTCGGCGCAGGCAATGAATTGAGGCCTCCCGGCCCGGGCGTATCTTTGCGGCGGCAATACCTGCCACTGCATACGCTTCGCACATTCACCACCGGGCACATGGGCCGCATCCTCGCCATCGATTACGGAAACAAGCGCGTGGGCCTGGCCATCACCGACCCCATGTGCATGATTGCCTCGCCCCTGGAAACCATCCACAGCCAGGACCTGGTGGCGTATGTGCTGGCTTACCACAAGCGGGAGCCGCTGCGGGCGGTGGTGGTGGGCATGCCACGCACCCTGCTCAACGAGCCCACCGACGTGACCAGTGCCGTGGTGGGCCTGCTGCGCCGCCTGCGCCGCGAGCTGCCCGAAGTGCCCGTGCACGAGCTTGACGAGCGGTTTACCTCCCGCATGGCCCACGCCACCATGCTGGCCGGCGGCCTCGGCCAAAAGGCCCGCCGCGACAAGGCCACCGTAGACCGCATCAGCGCCACCATCATTCTTCAATCCTTTCTCGAATCGCCGCTGATGCGGGAAATTTAGTTGGTGGTTGTTTGTTGTCAGTTGTTAGCCCGGAGGGGAGATGACTGACAACATCCACAGCAATTACCTCTGACAACCGACAACGAATACCTGACAACGACCACCGTTATGATTTACTCCATTGTCGCCATCGGCGACCCCGTGCTGAAAACCAAAGCCAAAAACCTACCCACCGACCTGCCCGCTGCCGACTTGCAGCAGCTGATTGCCGACATGTACGAAACCATGTACTACGCCCACGGCGTGGGCTTGGCCGCGCCCCAAATCGGCAAAGGCGTGCGCCTTTTTGTGATGGATTCGGGCCCCATGGTGGAGGTTGACGAGGAAGACCAGGAGGAAGGCGAAGAGTTGGAAGCCCCCATCAAACGCGCGTTCATCAACCCCGTGATGGTGAGCGAAACCGGCGAGCACTGGGGCTTTGAAGAAGGCTGCCTAAGCATTCCCGGGGTGCGGGAGCTGGTGCAGCGCAACGCCGACATTGTGCTGCGCTACGAAGACGAAAACCGCCAGGTGCACGAGGAAGCCTTCACCGGCATGGCCGCCCGCATCATTCAGCACGAATACGACCACCTAGAAGGCATTCTCTTTACCGATAAGCTTTCGGCCTTCAAGAAGCAGCTGCTGAAGGGCAAGCTGGCCCGCATCAGCAAAGGCGACGTGAAGCACGACTACCGCATGCGGTTTGCGGGCGACGGCAAGCGGCGGTAGCTGCTGGCAGGCACCGGCGCGGGCATTGGCTCTGGGAAAAGCCTACCGTTGACTTTGCCAGCCGGCCCTATACCTTGTTAGTCGTGAAAAAGTACGTACTGCTGCTGTTGCTTAGTTTGCCGCTGCTGTTTCTGGCGCGCCAGGCGCAGGCCTGGGGTTTTTTTGGCCACCGCCTGCTCAATCGGCTGGCGGTGTACACACTGCCGCCAGCCATGGTGGGCTTCTACAAGGCCAACATCGAGTACCTGACCGCCAACGCCACGCGCCCCGATTCGCGGCGCACCCTGGTGCCCGGCGAGGCGCCCAAGCACTTTCTCGACGTGGACCGCTACGGCGACAGCGCCGCGTACAGGCTGCCGCGCAAGTACGCCGATGCCGTTGCGCGCTACGGCGAAGACTCGCTGCTCCGCCACGGCATAGTGCCCTGGAACGTGGTGACGATGAAAAACCAGCTCACCGCCGCCTTTCAGGCTCGCGACACCGACCGCATCTTGCGCCTTTCGGCCGACATGGGCCACTACATTGCCGATGCCTGCGTGCCGCTGCACACCACCCGGAACTACAACGGCCAGCTCACGGGCCAGCGCGGCATTCACGGCCTGTGGGAGTCGCGCCTGCCCGAGCTGCTGAGTGCCGACTACGACCTGTTTACGGGCAAAGCCAAGTACCTTGATAGCCCCAGCGATGCCATTTGGGGCGCGGTTATCCGCTCGCATGCTGCCGTAGACTCGGTGCTGCGGTTTGAGCGCGAGCTGACGGCCCAATACGCCGGCGACCAGAAATATGGCTACGAGCAGCGCGGCACTCAAACCATTCGCACTTACTCGCGGGAGTTCAGCCGGGCTTACCACGCCCGGCTCAACGGCCAGGTGGAGCGTCAGATGCGCTACGCGGCGGCCCTCATCGGCAATTTCTGGTATACGTGCTGGGTCGATGGCGGCTCGCCCGACCTTAGCAAGCTGGCGCGCGCCCCTTCCGAAACCGAACGGCAGCGCCTGGAGCGCGAAGCCAAGGAAACCGCCGCAGCACCGATAAGCACAGTACACGGCCACGACGAATAGTACCGTGACTCAGGGCTTAGGTCTCTGGATGTAGCACGAATCTTGTAGCCACCGCCTCAGAGCGAGCTAAAGTGCGTGGAAATACAGCTACAACTTCGCGCTACTAAAAGCGGCATTTACCCCAACCATATGCCCCTCTTATGTACCAAGCGCCCGCAGCCGCCGACCTATAACCTCAGCCTTGGAACAACGTATAGAGCAACCTGAAATAAACTATATACCAAAACCCGTGAGTAACAACTAGGTTCGCAGTGCCGAAGCTGATAACTACTCGCTTAACCAGCACACTCGCCTTATGATATTAGTCAGAAGTTTACTCAAAAAATCCGGGCTGCTTTCGTTGCTGGTTTTGCTGCTGGCTTCGCAAAGCTGCACCAAAAAAGAAGCCGAAGTGAAGCCCGACGAAAACCAAACGCTCGGCGGCATCAGCAAAATCACCGGCAGCATTCCCGGCTCGTGCAAGCAGGTGTGCCTGGTGGCTAACCAAAGCAAATACGTGGGCGCGGTGGGCCTGGTCACGCGCAACGGCGAATTGCTGGTGACCTACAAACTAACCACGCCAGGCGTTTACCTCACGGAGGTTCACCTGGATATTTTCACCAGCCTGGCGCAGCTGCAGGCCGCCGGAAAGCTGAGCGGCGCCGGCGTGGTGCCCACAAAATTTGAAGTTTCGCGCACCTGGACACCCGCCGACCAGACAACCACCTTCACCGCCATCATTCCGAAGGCGTACGTGGACCAGCTGAGCAGCGACTGCTATTTCGTGGCCACTAACGCCGTGCTCTCCAACGGCGATAAGGCCTGGGGCGGGCTGTGCACCGACGCGGCCGATGGCGTGGCGCAAGACGGCGCCAAGCAGTTTGCCGGCAGCCCGGGCTCCGGCTACTTCGAGTTTTGCAAAACCGACTGCGCCCCCGGCATTGTGTATACCTACGCCTGGGAAGACCGGCAGGCCAACGGCAACGACAGCGACTACAACGACCTGGTGGTGCAGTCAACCATTGCCAAGTCGGCCAGCGAGCTGAAGGTGAATTTCCAGCTGGTGGCCCGGGGCGCCACCTTCGACCATAAGGTGCGGTTTCGGATTCCGAAAACGGGCATAGCCGGCATTTTCGGCTCTACGTCTTACACCCAGGATGCCAATTTTTACTACGTAACCGTGTTTGAGAGCACCAAGACTGCCCTTCCCGGTCCGGGCGGGTTTGCCAATACCACCTCCCAGCCGCCGTGTGTGCCCTTCGTGCGCCGGGAAGTGGTGATGACCCTCAACAACGCCTTCTCCTACAACAGCGCCAAGCCCTTTGAGCCCTACATCACGGTGTTCAACTCTGGCAATGCCACCTCGGGCACTGGCTACGACCTCTACATCCACGAAGTATCAAATCGGGACACCTGGACGGCCGCCAACGGCAAGTCCTACCCGAACGGCATCCTGATTCCCTTGGACTGGCGGTGGCCGCTGGAAGGCGTCACCATCACGGGGCCATACCCGCGCTTCACGAGCATCACCGACGGGTTTACGGCCAACTGGGCGGGGGCTCCGGTCGACCCATCCAAAACCTTCGACAAAAGCATCTGCCAGTAGCGGGCCCCGGCTGCCTGTTGGTACTAGCCCTCCAGAACCATGGTTTTGGAGGGCTATTTTGTGGCTGCGGCGCGGCTAAGCTTTGGGAAGCAAGCTGTTTGGAACGGCCAAGCCCTATGCAGGCGCTGGTCGAAGCCTGGCTGCTTTCGTTATTCATTCACCCCCGACCTGGCCTTTATTCCCTTTTAAAGTCATGAAAGGCATATCCTCCCTCCTGCTGCTGACCATCTCTAATCTGTTCATGACATTTGCCTGGTACGGGCACCTGCACCTGTTCAAGAAAATGGCTTGGTTTGCCAAATTGGGGCTGTTCGGTGTCATTATGGTGAGCTGGGGGCTGGCGTTGTTCGAGTACATCTTCCAGGTGCCGGCCAACCGGCTGGGGTTTGAGGGCAATGGCGGACCGTTCAGCTTATTTCAGCTGAAAGTGATTCAGGAAGTCATCTCGCTCACGGTTTTTTCGCTTTGCGTGGTGTTCGTTTTCAAAACCGACAAACTGGCCTGGAACCACGTGGTGGGCTTTCTGCTGCTAATAGCGGCGGTATATGTAGTTTTTAAGAAATGGTGAGCCACTACCACCACCAACCGCGCTGCCCATACCAAAAGCAGGGCAGCGTACTTGCGTACAACAACCCGCCCAACTTGCGCGGCGTAGAGAAAACCGTTTGGGCTAAAAAGCCCATTTCCTTGCTTTTATGCTAAAAATATTACCGCGTACTGTTGTGTTTATGGGGCTGGGCTGGTTGCTGGCATTCTCGGCCCAGGCCCAGCGCGTGGGCGTGGTGCTGAGCGGCGGCGGCGCCAAAGGCATTGCCCACGTGGGGGTGCTCAAGGTGCTGGAAAAGAACGGCATCCCCATCGACTACATCATTGGCACCAGCATGGGCTCCATAGTGGGGGCGCTGTACGCGGCGGGCTACTCGCCACGCGAAATGGAGCAGCTGATGCTGCGGCCCGATTTTCAGAACTGGGTGAGCGGCAAACTGACCGAAGATAAGACCTTCAACTACCTCACGGCCGAGCCATCGCCGTCGGCCCTGCGGGTGGGCGTGGCGCTGGACTCTACGTTTCGGGCCCGCGTGAGCACCAACCTGGTCAACGACCTGAACCTGAACTTCGCTTTGGCCCGCACGCTGGCCCCAGCCGCCGCCCAGGCCAACTACGACTTCGATAAGCTGTTTGTGCCCTTCCGCTGCCTGGCGGCGGAGGTGTTTACGCGCAAGCAGGTGATTCAGAAAAGCGGCTCGCTGGCCGATGCCGTGCGCAATTCCATGACGGTGCCGTTGGCCTTCCGGCCCATTCGCAACCCCGATGGGCGCTACCTGTTTGACGGCGGCATCTACAACAACTTCCCCACCGATGTCATGCGCAAAGAGTTTGCGCCCGACGTCATCATTGGGGTGAACGTGGGTGATGTGGCGTATAAAAAGTATCCGTTTGAGAAGGACGACGACCTGCTGACCGGCACGCTCCTATTCCTTGGCGCCAACGTGGCTGATACTTCCAGCGTGGGCAAAAACGGCATCTTCATTCAGCCCGATTTGGAAGGCTTCGGCGGCACCGACTTCGACCGCGTGAACGCCCTGATTGCCAAAGGTGACACCGCCACCCAGCGGCAGCTCGAATTGCTCAGGAAACGTATTCCCCGGCGCGTAGATACGCTGGAGCTGCAAAAGCGCCGGCAGGCATTTCAGGCGGGGGCGCCTGCGCCGCGCTTTGTGCAGGTGCGGGTGCAGGGCCTGCGCCCCGAGCAGAACGCCTACGCCCAGCAGTTTTTTCGGCGTTCGGGCAGCACCTATACCATCGACGGCCTGGAGGAAGGTTACTTCCGGCTGGCGTCGGACGACTTTTTCCGCAACATTTACCCGCGCCTCAAGTTCGACCCGGCTCAAAACGGCTACGTGTTGAGCGTAGACGCCCGCCAGAACAACAACGTGTCGGCCGAAGTGGGCTTTGTGCTCAGCAACCGTCCCCTCGACAACCTGTATGTGGGCCTGGAGTATCGCTACCTGCGCCGGCTGCTGTACACGGCTGCGGCCAACGTGAGCCTGGGCCGCTTCTACAACGGCGCCCAGGGCAGCTTCCGGGTGAACGTGCCCGGCCGGCTGCCCTTCTACGTGGAGCCAACCATCACCTACAACCGCTGGGACTACCAGAACACCAGCGGCCTGCTCGGCCGCGACGTGCTCAGCACCCAGGTGCGCCAGCAAGACACCAAAATCGGCGCCCAGATTGGGGCTAGCCCCAACTACCGCAGCCGCATTGTGCTGGATGTGGGCGCCTTCTACCTCAGCGATGACTACGCCAACGTGCGTGAAATAACGAGTTCGACGAGGCTCGACAAAACCAATTTCCGGGGCGGCACGGCGGCCCTGCAGTTTGCCCGCAACTCCCTCAACCGCAAGCAATACGCCACCCGTGGCAAGCGGAGCGTATTAACCCTGCGGGGCGTAACCGGCTCGGAAGACTACCGAGCCGGCGACACTTCGCTACAGGAAGGACTCTCCCAAAACCACCAATGGGTGCAGCTCCGCGGCACCTTAGAGAAATACTTCTCGCTTAAAGGCGACAAACACTCCTGGGGCTACTACGCCGAGGTAGTGGCTAGCACACAGGGCGTATTTGCCAACTACCGCTCCAGCCTGACTACAGCGCCAGTGTTTGCCCCGTTGCCCGACTCGCGCACCTCGTTTATGGACAACTACCGCTCGCCGCGCTACACAGCCGTGGGCTTGCGCTACGTTCTGCCCGTGCTGGGCCGCCTGGAGTGGCGCAACGAGGTATTTACTCACGTAAACTACCGCCCCCTGCGGCAAACCGACGAGCAGCGGGCCGTGAAAAGCAACGGCTTCGAACGGCCGCGCCTCACGGCGAGCTCGGGCCTGGTTTTCCAGACGCCCGTGGGCCCGCTGGCGGTGCACGCCCTGTTCTACGACGACCCCTCGCGCCGCTTCAGCGTGTATGGGCACTTGGGCTACCTGCTGTTCCGCAGCCGGGCACTGGAATAAGCGAGTTTGCCGAGAAGTGCTTGTCAAGAGGCGTTTGGCTCACTCACTCCGCTTTGGCGGGGTAGTGCGGCGGCGCTTCGGCGTGCGGCGAGTTGGGAGTTGCTTCGCAGCCGGCCACGATGGCACACGCCAGCGGCTGCCCGAGGCGGAAGCGCAGAAACAGCATCGTAGCCAGCCACATGGCCGTCGTTGGCGCCACAAAGTACACCCACAGGCTTTCGAAATCATCGGCAACTACGGCCGACGCCAGCGAGCGCGCCGGGTTCAGGCTCATGCCCGAGTAAGGTGTTTCGAACAGAATATAGATGGCGAGTAAGGCCCCTACCAGCCAGCCAGTGACCTTTTTGAGGCGCTTGTGGTGCAAGGCGGTGAGCAGTACGCCCATCAGGATAAATGAAATAATGAATTCGGCCACAAAGGCCACGCCTGGCCCCGCGGGCCCGGGCTTGGTGGTGACGTAGTGCACGCTGGGATGGGCATAATAGCCTCCGAGCACCTTCGCCCACAGCCAGGCGCTGGCAATGCCGCCCAGCCCCTGGGCCAGCACGTACCAGAGCGCATCGGCCAACCGGATTTTGCCCATTTGCCAGAACGCCAGCGTGACGGCGGGGTTTATGTGAGCGCCCGACTGCTTGCCCCAGGGGCTGTACACCACGGCCACTATCACCAGGCCCATGCCTAACCCAACCAAGCCCAGCCGCACCATTTCAAATTGTGACCCTGGCAGCGCCTGGTGCAGCGGCGAGGCCGGATGCTCGAACGCGACGGTGAGCAAACTGCCCCAGGTAATGAAGAAAGCCAGGCCCGCAGCCTCGGCCAGGTAGTGCCGCCAGTGGCAGCGAAGCGCAACATATAATTCGGTGGCGAGGGACATAGGTAGAGTGACAAGGCTGGCAGCCCAACGCAGAGCAGCCAGGCGCTGCTAAGCCGGCGCCTGCACCAAGGCGGCTACGGCGGCGGGGGCTTCGAGGGGCAGCAAGTGTCCGGCGTGGGGCTGTACGCCCAAGGGCGTGCCCGGGGGCAGCCACGGCAGGGTTTGTTGGCGTTGGGTTTGGGGAGTAATGGCGCGGTCGTGCGCTCCTACCAGCACGGTACAAGGCACTTCCAGCTGGGGCATCAGCGGCGAAATATCTTCGCGGGAGCCGCGCTCCAGCCACGCGTTCCAGGCCGGGCGTTGGCTGCACAGGTTGTCGGCCACTACCTGGCGGTGCAAAACCTGCGACAGGGGCTGCTGGGTGATGTTGCGAAAGGTTTGCTCGGCGGCGGCCGGGTGGCCAAACGCGGCCAACGCCGCGGCCCGGCTGGCATCGGTGAAGGGCTCGGGGGTGGGCGGCGAGGGCGACAACAGCAACAGCCGCTGCAGGCCCGGCGGGCGGCGGGCCGCCATGGCCAGGGCAATTTTGCCGCCCATGCTGTGCCCCAGTAGGGTGTACTGGCCCACGGCATGCTGCCGCAGGTAGGCCGCCACCCAATCGGCGTAGGCTTGCACCGAATAGTCGAACCCGGCCGGAGCCGGCTGCTGGCCAAACCCGGGCAGGTCGGGACTCAGCAGCCGCACCGTGGGCAACAGCGCGCGCAGGGCGTCGAATTCGTGGCCGGCGCCGGCCCAGTAGTGCAGGGCAACGAGGGTAGTAGGCATAAACAGCAGCGGTGAGCAAACCCCTACAGCTGAGCCAGGCAGGGCTTCAACAAGCAGCACCTTGCCCAACTTGTTTGCCCGGCACCCGCAGCAAGCAGCGGGCCTGCCGCAGCCAGGGCAGCAAGGCAACAAAAAAGGGCTGCCAAAGCGGCAACCCTTTTTCAACGCATCAACAGCAAAAGCTACCTGACTATCATCAGCTTTTGGGTTTGCACCTGGCCATTGAGCACCAAGCGGCAGGTATACAGGCCGGTGGGCAGCCCTTTGCTTTCCAGGGTCAGCGTGTAGGCTTGGCCGGCTTCGGCCACCCCATCGAATAGGGTAGCCACCACCTGGCCAATGCCGTTGAACACCTGCAGGCGGGCCGCGCTCTGCCCGGCGCTCTGGAAGCTGATGCTGGTGCGCTCCATGAACGGATTAGGATAAGCTTCGAAAGCGGTGGGCCGGGCCAGTGCGGCGGTTGCTGCCTCGGCGCTGGCAACGGTGCCGGGGCAGGCGCCCAACACGTCGCGGTACCCGGCGCTGGTGAGGCGCTCCTGCACATCAGCCGCATCGATGCAAATGGTATTGCCGTTGTGGCACAGCAGCACTTTGTCGTTCTTGTTGCCACACACGGCGTTTATCACGGTGAGGGTGACGGTGGCCGTGGCCGTGCAGCCGTACTCGTTGGTGGCCGTCACGGTATAGGCATAGGTACCTGGCGCCGTGGCCGTGAACACCGGCGCATCCCCGGCGGCGGTGCTCAGGCCAGCGGCTGGGCTCCACTGGTAGCTCACGCCTCCCGAGGCCCGGAGCGTGGCTGCTTGCGGCCCATAGCCCAGGTAAAGCGTAGTAGGCACGCCGCCGGTATACACAGTGCTCGAGGGCGTGACGGCAATGCTTGGCGTGGGAATGCTCCCGACTACCGTAACCGTGGCCGCTGCCGTCGCGGTGTTGCCGTTGTTGTCGGCGACCGTGAGGGTGACGCGGTTTTCGCCCAGCGTGGCACAAGTAAAGGTGGCCGGGCTTGCCACGATGCTGGCGATGCCGTAGTCGTCGCTGCTGCCATTGTCCACGTCAGCGCCTGAGATGCTGGCCGTGCCATTAACCAAGGTCACCGTAAAATCTTTGCTGAGCACGGTGGGAGCCACTAGGTCCTGCGCCTGGAACGACCACACGCTGCCCACAGCTACTTCGCCGTCGCGGGTGCCTTCGCCGTCTTTCAGAGCGTCTACGCGCCAGTAGGAGGTGCCCAATGGATTGGCTCCAGCCAGGAGGTACTCCGACTGTGTTATGCCTTCGGCTACCAGCTGCAGGGCGCCGGGCGAACTACCCACGAATACATTGTAGCGGTCGGCGGCACCGTCCCAATCCAGGCGAATGTCTTTGCCATACACGGCGGCTGCGTTGGCGGGCGCCAGGTAGCTGGCGGGGCTCACCATGGGCGTAATAGCGGCGCCAATCAGGCTGATGTTATACGTGGGGGCCGTCATGCCCTCGCCCAGGTAGAAGCTGGGGTGAGGCGGCTGGTTGTAAGCCGAGTTCTGCAGCGCCACCTGGGTCCGGTACTGCGCATCGTGCATCAGCGTGGGAATGCGGGTGGCCGTGGGGATGGTAGTGGTGTAAATGAGCAGCTGGGTGTTGTCGGCGGAGCGCAGAATGAACTCCTCGCGCCAATCGCCGAAAATATCAGCCGAAATGCACGGGTTGGCCTTGGTGGTGTTGATGGTCTGACCGGTGCCATTTTCAGGCAAGCTGGGCGTCAGCAGGCGGGAGAGGCTATTGGTGAGATAATTCCACTTTTCCAATCGCACCGTGCTAACCCCGGTGGTGGAATTATAACCAGCATCGAGGAGCTCGCGCTGCAAGTCGCCGTCCCACCACAGGCCGAAGTTCACCGTGGGCTTGGCCGTCCCGATTTGCTCGCCTTTGGCATTATACAGCCCTCCCGAGGAGCCCCACATTTCATAGCCCAGGTGCCTCGGGTCGATGTCCGCGGCCATGGCCCGACCTATATCGCCGGTTGTGTTCACGCCCCACAGCAGCTCGCCGGTGCGGGCGTCGCGCAGCTGCAGTCCTTTGCCAGCGTATTGGGAAGGCGTTTCGTGCGACATCCACACTTCTTGGCCGGGCCGGGAGGGGTCCATGTCGGTCATGTGCAGGGCGTCGCCGTGGCCGTAGCCGGTCGAATACAGGCCGCGGCCGTCGTCGTCGATGATGCTGGCGCCGTTGCAGATTTCGTCTTTGCCATCGCCGTCCACATCGCCCACTGTGAGCTGATGGTTGCCCTGCCCAGCGTATGCGCCGTTGCCGGGGTCGTTGCTGTCGAAGGTCCAGCGGTGGGTGAGCTGGCCATTGCGCCAGTCCCAGGCCACGCGCACCAGGCGGGTGTAGTAGCCGCGGCCCATCACCAGGCTGGGGCGCTGGCCGTCGAGGTAGGCAATGGCCGAAATGAAGCGGTCGACGCGGTTGCCGTAGCTATCGCCCCAGCTGCTCACGGCGCCACGGGCGGGCAGGTAGGCAGTGGTGGCCATGGCCGCACCAGTCAGGCCGTTGAATACGGTCATGAATTCGGGGCCAGCCAGCACGTAGCCGGCCGTGTTGCGATAGTCGGCCGCCGCATTGCCAATCACTACGCCCTGGCCATCCACGGTGCCATCGGCGGTTTTCACCGAAATTTCAGCTTTGCCGTCGCTATCGAGGTCGTACACCATGAGCTGGGTATAATGCGCCCCGGCGCGAATGTTGCGGCCCAAATCGATGCGCCACAGGCGGGTGCCGTTCAGCTTGTAAGCATCGATGTAGACGTTGCCCGTGTAGCCCGACTGCGAGTTGTCTTTGGCGTTGGAGGGGTCCCATTTCAGCACTATTTCGTATTCACCGTCGCCGTCCAGGTCGGCCACCGAGGCATCGTTGGGGCTGTAGGTGTAGGCCTCGCCGGTGGGGGTAGTGCCGCCGGTAGGCACTTGCAAAGGCACCGACAGGAATTGCTTGGCCTGCACCAGCGCCGTTGACGAGCCAGCCTGCTCCACGCCATTCACCACAGGCCGCACACTGTAGGTGGCGTTGGCCGTGGTGTTGTCGACGAAGTTGGTGGAGTTGGTGATGGGCGCGGCATTGGCTTTCACTGCGCCGCGGTACACGTTGAAGGCGATGCCGCTGGGGTCGTTGCCAAACAAGCGCCAGCCTACATAAACCTGATTGCTGCTGGTGCGCACGGCCACTACGCCGCGATTGAGTTTTTCGAGGACTTTCTGGGCCTGCGCCGGCGCTATCAGCAGCAGGCAGGCCACGCAAAACAGCAGCGCTGCTTTGAAAGAGGGAACATTTGTTATCATAGTAGAGCAGGGAATTTTGGGGTATGGTGGAAAAGGACAAACGACTGCGGCGGCAAACCGCTGACCATCCAAAAGTCCTTAATCACACTAACCCAAGCGTCCTGCTCATTCCTGTTTTTTGTTAAGAATCAGCACACACGGTTCTTCACCCATGCATCGGCAACCCGCTTGCAAGCGCCTGGAGCAAACCAGCTTTGCGAATGCTTTCGCCTGGCCATGAGGGTACAGGTAAGTAAGTTTCTGCTTGTTGAAGCCCGGTAGGCAAGGGAATTAAATTGGCTGGCTACTGCCCCACGCAGCGATGGGCTGATTTACGCATGCTGTTTTCCCAATTTTGCTTTCAACGCATACTACAATTCGAGCCATTATGCCCTTGTTCCTTCACAATTGCCCCATTAGCGCGGGCACTCCTCGCGTGTCAGGCCTTCGTTGATAACGATGGCTGCTTTGTTGCCGGCGGCGGCGGCTAGCAGGGCTTGCTGGGTGCCGGGCGTGGTGTCGCCGGCCGCGTAGAGGCCCGGAATAGAAGTTTGCATAGAAGAGTCGACCCAAACGGCGCCTTTGCTGGTGTGTCGGGCGCCCACCTTTTCGGCCAGGTCACTCCGCTGGTGCTGAGGTGCGTGCAGAAACAGAGCCGTGCGCTCCAGCTCGCTGCCATCGGCAAACTGAACGCACCGCAAATCGTTGCTTTCGGTACCCACCAGCCGGACGACCTGCTCCTCAACAATCCGAATTTTCTGGCGCCGCAGCCGGCGCCGGGCGTTGGGAGAGAGGTGGCCCGGCCCGTCGGTCACCACCACCACATCGGGGCTCCAGCGGCTCACTAGCAGCGCCAAGCCCGTCACAATGCGGCCCCGTCCGTACACGGCCAGGGGCTGGCCCCGCACCTCCCAGCCATGGCAATAGGGGCAGTGCAACACGCCCCGGCCCCACAGCTCGCGAAAGCCCGGCAGCGGCGGCAGAATATCGGCCACGCCAGTGGCCAGCAGCACGCGCCGGGCCGTGACGGTGACCGGCAGGTCGTCGGCGGTGCCCACACCCGTAGCCCGGAAGCCCCTGCCCTCTTGGGTAATATTTTCGATTTCCAGGCACTGCACCTCAACTGAGTCGTATTGCTGCAGCTGTTCGTGCCCCAGGCGCAGCAACTCAGCCGGCTGAATGCCGTCGCGGGTCAGGAAGCCGTGCACACCCGGCGAGGCTTCGTTGCGCGGCCGGCCACCATCGGCCACCAACACCCGGCGCAGGCAGCGCCCCAGGGTGAGGGCCGCCGAAAGGCCGGCGCTGCCCGCCCCGATAATTAAAACATCGTATTGCATCACAAAGAAAATAGGCTCGCGTAAGCCAGTTCTAACCCAAACCGCGGCCCAGGGGTTACGCCAAACTGCTCAGCTAAAACACAAAAAAGCCCTTCCCGAAGCGGAAAGGGCTTTTTTTCCTTCGTCGGCAAGCCGACTGCAGCCTTATTCTTTAATAAGACGCTTGGTCAGGTTGACCACCTGGCCACCGTTCTGGCCACGTACCAGCAGCGTGTAGGTGCCGCTGGCAATGGTGTTCAGCTCCAGGGTGTGCGCCAAGCCAGCGGTGAGCGTGGTGTTCAACACGGTCCGTCCGGTGGCGTCGAGCAGGCTCACCTGGTAGGCACCCGCGGGCAGCTGGCTCAGGTCGAGCTTGGTCTCGGCGGTAGCGGGGTTAGGATACACGCTGATGGAAGGCACCAAAGCCTTGGTGAAGGTTACGGTGCGCACGGGCGAAAAGGTGGCCGTGCCGTCGGTATCCACCTGCTTGAGGCGGTAGTACACCAGGCCGCTGGCCTTGCGGCCGATGCCCGCGTCGGTCAGGGCGTAGTCCGTCGCGCTGGACTTGGTGCCCTGGCCCCGCACCTGGCCAATCGCGGCGAAGTCCACCCCGTTGAGGCTGCGCTCCACTTCGAACCGGTCGTTGTTCTTCTCCGTGGCTGTGCGCCACACCAGCGCCGCGTCCAGGTTTTTCACTGCGGTAACAGTGAACGTTACCAACTCTACGGGCAACGGGAAGCTGCCGATGACGAACGTAACGGGCTGCGTGGTAATGCCGCCGTAGGCGTCAACCGTAGTGATGGTGACCACATAAGTACCCGTGCGCAGTGCCGTAGCATTGCTCACGAAAAGCTGGCCGGTAACGGTGTTCAGGCTAACGCCAGCCGGCAGGGGGTTGGAACCCGAAGCCAGAGCGATGCTGCGCACACCGTTGTCGATGACCGCCCCCGCGCTGGAGTACGTGCCGCCGTTGACATCAAACACGTTGCTGATGATGTCGCCGTTGGCGTAGGGCGAAGCGCCGCCGCGCACCGGCGTGTTGGTGTAGAGCGAGGCATTGTCCTGGCCTACCATCAGCGTGTACAGGGCCACGTTGCTCAGCGCGCTGTTGTTGTCCGTAGCCGTGTAGGTGAAGTAGGCATTGCCGACAAACCCACTGGCTGGGTCAAAGCGCAGGCTAATCGCCTGGGCGGTCGTCAGGCTCAGGCTGGCAAAGTTGGCGGCCGTGATGGCCGTGAAAGTGCTGCCGCTGCTATTGTAGAACAGCACACCTTCGCTGGTGGCGGGGATGCTGCGCACCTGGTAACGGAAAATCGTACCATCGGAATCGGTAGCCACTAGGGGCGAGATAGCCATGGCATCGGCCGTGTTGCCTTGCGGTGCCTGCAGCGCATTCACCACGTTGTTGGCTAGGGGCGCTACGTTGGTTACCGTGTTGTCTCGCGTAGTGGTAACGCTAGCCGAGTTGTTGCCGGTGTTGATTTCGCCGGAGGCGGTTACCGCAGCAGTGATGGTCACGGTGTTGCTGCCCCCGGTGGGAATGATGAGGCTGAAGGTGTTCGTCACCACCCCGTCGGCACCCGGCGCCTGGTTGGTTACAGCTGGGAAGGTAATGGTTCGCCCGTTGCCAGACAGCGTGCCGCCGTTGGAGATAGACGCTGGGTCTACGTCCACGTTGTTGGGCAGGTTCACCGTCTGCGTAACCGAGAGAGTGTTCGAGGGACCGTTGTTGATGGTCAGCACCGTGTAAGTCACGCGGGAACCGCCGGCGGCCGTAGCCGGGCCGGTGATGGTGGTCACGGCGTCGTAGCGCGCGTTGATGTCCACGCTGACAGTAGCGGAGTTGTTCGTGCTGGTGGGGTCGGACGTGGTCGAGGAAGTAGCCGAAGTAGCTACCAGCGGGCCAGTGGTCGGAGCCGTCAGCTGCACGCTATAGTTCACGCTATTGCCGCTGGCCTGGCTGGCAATTACCGGCCAAGTCACTGTGCCGGTGGTGGGGTCGTACACACCGCTGTTGTTTGGCACTACATTGCTGAGGCCGGCTGGCAGGTACATCACCGGGGCCACATTCAACGCCGGGTTAGGGCCAGCGTTGCTGAAGGAGGCCGTCAGCGTCAGCGTAGCATTGGCGTTTACGTTGCTGGGGGGCGCAACAAAGGCCGTGGCGATGTTAGCCGAAGCTTGTACCAGGCTGTTCGTCGTAGCCGGAGCCACGCTCGTTTGCAGGGCCTGGCTGTTGTTGGTGGGGTTGGTGTCGGCGGTGCTGCTGCTTACCGAGGCGGTAGCAGTCAGTTGGCCACCCACCGCGTCGGGCATGTTGAACCGCACCGCGTACGTCTGGCTAGCACCAGCGGCCAGGCTGCTGATGGGTGCAAATGTTACGAGGCCCGAAGTGCTGTTGTAGTTGGCACCGGCTGGCACCACCACTCCAAGTAGGTTCGGGAAGAGTTGCAGGGTGGTAGTAACGTTGCTTGCCGCCAGTACGCCGTTGTTGGTCGTAGTCACGCCGTAGGTTACGGCATTGCCTATCACGGCCACTGTGGGGCCACTCAAGGCGACGGCCACGTCGGTTGCAGTTACTTGCGTGGTGCTGGTCGTGATGCTGGCCGCGTTGTTGGCGCTCACGCCATCAAAGCTGGTGCTGCTCACGCTGGTTTGCACCGTGAAGTTGTCGGCAACCGGAGCCGTGAAGCTGATGGTGAAGGACTGCGCAGCACCGGCCTCGGTGGTTGCCAAGGCGGGGAAGGTTACCAGGCCTGTGGTTGCGTTGTACGCACCGCTTACGACAGCACCGGTTTTATCGGTCACTACCACGTCGGTGAGGCGGCTGGGCAGCTGGGCAAACTCGGTTACACCACTGGCTGTGGCGTTGCCGGCGTTCACAAAGCTGGCCGTGTAGGTAACGGTCTGGCCGGCCACGGCGTTGGTGGGGCCCGTGATGGTGGTGGCCATATCGGCCGTCGTCCGCACGGTGACCACCGTCGCTGCCACGTTGTTGGCGGGCATGGGGTCCGAAGTGTTGCTGCTTACGGCAGCCGTAATTAGCATCTGACCGTTGTTGCCGACATTGGCCGGGGCGGTGAAATTGATGATATAGGTTTCGGAAGCGCTGCTGGCCAGCGAGGCAATAGCGGGGAAGGTAACCACGCCGGTCCGGGTGTTGTAGTTAGCGCCGTTGATGAAGGTCAGCAAGGGGCCGTTCATCGAGCCGCTCTGGCCACCCACGCCCAGGTCTGCCGCGCCGAAGCCCGGCAGCAGCTGCACGGTCTGCACCACGTTGGCCGAAGCGCTGGGTCCATCATTGGCGACCACCACTGTCAGGTTCACTGAAACGCCAGCGTCTACAGTGCGGGCTGAAGCCGTAATAGCCGTGCTGATGTTGGCCTGCTGCGTGGTGGCAGGCAGGATGTTGAGGTTGGCAGCCGAAGCCGCACCGTTCAGGTAAGCCGTGTTGTTGGTCACATTGCTTTCGCCTGCCGCCGTCGTGTTCGGAGTAACTACCGCCACCGGTGCGAAAGCCGTAGCCGGCGCGCTGAAGCTGATGGTGTTGGCCACCGTCTGGCCAGGCGCTAGTGAGGCGATGGGCAGGAACGTTACCAAGCCGTTGCCGCTGTTGTAGCTACCGTTGTTGCTCACGAATACATTGCTCAGGCCGCTAATCAGCTGCACTGTTTGCACGGCATTGGGGGCGGGCAGGCCGCTGGCATTAGTCGTGGTTACGTTCAGGGTCACAAGGCCACTGGCGGGTGCGCTGGCAGGGCCGGTCAGGGTCGTGGTCAGGTCAAAGCCCGTGGTCACGCGGATGGTGCTGATGGCTGTGTTGTTGGCCGTTGCGCCGCCCTCGTTGGTAGTGGTGCTCACGGAGGCTACCGCCGTGACGGAGCCGCTCGCGGGAGCCGGGAAGCTGATTACCGAGGTCAACGGCACACCAGCGGGCAGGTTGCCGATGGGGTAAGTCACCAAGCCGGTAGCACTGTCATAAGTACCGCCGTTGGTCACCGTTAGGCCAGCCAAACCCCCTGGAAGCTGCACGGTGGCCGTTACGCCAGCCGCTGTTTGCGAACCGTTGTTGGTCAGGGTCGCCGTGAAGGACATGGGCTGACCAGCTGGTACCGAGGCCGCATTTGGTGTCAAGGTAGCAGCCACATCGGCCGTAGCGTTCACGTTCAGGCTGAGGGTAGCCGTGTTTGGAGCCAGGTTGGTGCCTTCGGCGCTGCCAGTAGCCACGTTGCTGATGAGCGTAGCGGCCCCCGTAGCAGCCGGAGCCGTGAAAGTGAAGCTGAACGTATTGGCCGAGCCACTGGCCAAAGTAGCCAGGGTGCCGAAGTTGAGGGTGTTGTTGACGCTGTTGTAAGTAACGCCGCTGGGCAGCGCCGTCACTTGCGCAGCCGTGAGGCTGGCACCGGCAGGCAGCGTCACCACGCGGGTTACGTTAGCCGCCGTGCCCGGGCCCTGGTTGGCAAAAGTCACGCTGTAGGTCACGGGCTGGCCAGCACTGGGCTGGGCTGGCCCGGCTAGCGTAGTGGTCACGTCAACTGCTTCGCCCACCGTGAGGGCAAGCTGCGACTGGTTGTTGCCCGTGGCGCCGTTCTCACTGGTGGTGGTGCTGGTGTTGCTGCGAATCGTCACGCCGCCAGTAGCAACCGGAGCAGTGAAAGCAAACACGAATGAGGCAGTACCTGCGTTGGGCTGCGTCGTCAGGGTGGGGAAGTTGATGGTCGTAACCGAAGTCGCGCCAGTTCCGGTGGTGCCGAAAGTGGTGCCGGGATAAGCGGCTACGATGGTGTTCTGCTGGGCTGGAGTCAGGAACGCGCCAACTGGCAACGTTATCGCGCGAGTTACTGCTGCACCCGTGCTCGGGCCGTTGTTGGTGAACACGGCCGTGAAATTGCCCGTGGGCTGGCCTTGCAGAATGGTAGCCGGGCCGGTCAGGTTGGTCAGCACATCGGCTATCGGGGTTACGGTTATCGTAGTGCTGGCCGTGTTGTTGGTCGTAGCCCCATTCTCCGAGGTAGTGGTGCTCGTGGCCGAAGATGCCGTGATGGACGCGAACGTAGCCGCCACCGAAGGAATGTTAATGGTAACGTTGGCATTCGCGCCGCTGGCCAGAGTGGTCGGCGGAGTTGTAAAGGTTACTTCGCCGGTGGCGTTGTTATACGCACCGCCGGTCACAGTCACGTTCGTTCCCAAGCCAGCTGGCAAGGTGATGCTGCGCGTGTAGCCAACTGCGGTGTTGGGGCCATTGTTAGTAAAAATGGCCGTCAAGGTCAGGCTTCCGCTGGCATTCACTGGGCTAGGAGAAGCAGAAATTGTAGTAGCTACGTCAGCTACCTGTACTACCGGAATGGTGTAAGTAGCTGCGCCAGTCCCGATGGCCCCGCCGTTGTTGTTGGAAGTGCTGGCGATGCCGTTGGCATCAGTTACGGTGTAGTTAAAGAAAACCGAACCACCCGTGAAACCCGACACCGGCGTGTACGTCAGCGTGCTCAGCAAGGCGGGCGTAATCTGGGTACCAGCAATATTGGCCGCCGTCAGCACTAATCCATTATACGTAAGCGTGCCCGTAGCAGGCAGCGTGGTGATGGTGTAGAAGCTGATGCTGTTGCCCGCGCCGCTCACCGTAGCCGACAGGTTGGGATTGAGTACCGTTGCACCACTGGTGTTGGCCAGGGTTGCGTTCGTGAGGGTGTTTGGCACCGGAGCACTGTTCACCGTCACGTTACCCGAAAACTCCGAGGTAGCGTTAGCCAGCGTGGCCGTGCTGGTGAGCAGCGTGCCAGCCGCGTAAGTCGCAAAGCGGCCGGTCAGCGGAATAGTAAAGGTGAAGCGGTTGGTGTTGTCGGTTCCCTGGTTCAGGCCATTGATGAGGCCGGAGTAGCTGCCCGTGCCTGTGTTGGTGTCGGCGCCGCTGCCTTCGGTGAAGGTGCCCAGGTAGGTCTGGCCCTCACCGAAGCCACTGGGGTCGGCGGTGGTACCAGGATTAAAGAATTCAATGATAGAACCCGGGCGCGCAAAGCCTTGCACCACCAGGTTGGTACCCACAACAGTGGCCGAGGTGATAACCGGGAAGTTTAGCAGGCCGTTGGCGTCTCCGTCCGTGTCGTTCAGGTCGTTGATGGTAACAAAGGGCGAGCTACCACGGTCCAGGTTGTTGCCCGTAGCCAGCAAGTCAATGCCAATCTGGCCGCTGGCCGCGCCACCGGCCGTTGTCAGTACTGTGCCATTGCCAAAAATGGAGTTTTGAGTGAAGGTGCTGGTAGTAGTACCAGGCTGGGCCAGTATGCCCGCGCCGTAGTTGTTGCTGATAACGTTGAAGCTAATAACATTGGCTGCACCCAGCAGGCGCACGCCCGAAGTCTGACCACCGCCGTTCAAGCCATTGTTGCTGATGGTATTGTTGGTGATAAGCACATTGCCAACGCTGCCAGCCAAATCTACCCCAGGGCCCTGGTTTTGGGCAAACAAGTTGTTGCGAACTACGCCGCCGTTTACCCCCAGGCGAATACCGTCCGACGACGAGTTGCCAATGGCATTGCCGCGGATTTCGTTGCCTTCAATAAAGTAGCCGGTAGTAGTGCCGTTGCCGTTGCTATTCACAATCAACTCAATGCCGCCGGTGCTATTGAAACCAATGAGGTTATTGGAGATGGTGCCGCTGAAAAGGGTGTTGTCTCCCGCTGTTGTAGGCGCAAGGTAAATGCCCTGGCCGAGGCTGCGGCTGGCACCTGGGTCGGTGAAGCTGGTAGCCGTGGTGCCAATAACGTTGCCCGTGATGAGCGTGCCCGAAGTGGCACCGGTGGTCACGTAGATGTTGCCCGTGTTAGTGTTGTTGACCGTGTTGCCGAAGCCGTAGATGGCCAGGCCCGTCACGGTGGTATTGTTAGCGGCCAGGGTCAGGCCGTTATCGCTGCCTGCCTGGCCCGGTGTGCCCACAATCTGTACTTCGGGGCCATTGAGCTGGCTCAGGGCCGTAAGGTTGGTGCCCACGGTGCCGCCGGCACCCAAGGTCACGTTGTTGGTGTTGCCAACATTGGTGGTCTGCGTGGTGCCGTTGACGGACGTGCGGGCATCGGTGATGCTGGGCAGCGCCGATGCAGGTGTGATTACGGCCACGCCGTTGGTGAGGCCCGAAACCAAGCCCGCGCGCAAGCCCGCCGGAGGAGTTGCTGAGCCGTTCGGAATCATGAAAATAGAAGTCTCCACGCCAGCAGTCAGACCCGCCTGCGCCAGATTAGTATTGGTCAGCGCATTGGAGTTGATGAGGAACTGGCGCAATGAGCCCTGGCCTTGGTCGCGGGTGCTCGTGATGACATCGAAGTTGAAGCCAAAGTCGATGTTAGTCAAACCAGCCGCAGGTACAGTTATGCTCGTAATGGACTGAGGCGTGAGGGAATTGACACCCGTGCCGGAAGTGAGGGCAGCCAGCGTCTGCGAACCCGTGTTGGCAGCAGCGTCCTGTCTTTCGGGAGCTTCGCCGCCCACTCTATTCGTAACGCCGTTTACAAAAGTCTGAACCGCCTGCGTGTTGGCAGTGGTGAAGCCTGCATTCAGGGCGCGCACCGAATTTACCGTCGAGTTCACCACCCGCACCGTATAGGATGCGGCCGAAGGAACATTGAAAGAATACAGACCGGCCGCGTTGGTAGTTGTGCTGCCGACAAAGACTCCGCCAGCAGTATAAAGCTCAACCACGGTGCCCGCCTGGCGAATGGCCCCGGTGGCAAAGCCTGAGTTCACAGCCGCGGTATTGGCAGCGGCATAGGTACGCCCGGCACCGCCGCCGTAGTTCACGTCGTCAAATATGGTACCCGTCAGCAGGATGGGCGTAATGGCAATGCTGGCCGTGGCTGTATTGTTAGTAGTGTTGCTCTCCGCCGTGGTGGTGCTAATGGTGGAAGTTGCCGCCACAGGACCCGTATTGGGCGCAGTAAAGTTGATAGTGGCACTGAACGTGGCACCGGGAGCTAACGCGGTGGTAGGCGTACCGGAGAACGCAACCAATCCCGAAGACGGTACATACGTTCCGGTTACCCCCGTCGTGATATTGGTAAAAGTTACGTTGTTCAGGTTAGCCGGCAGCTGAACCTGGGCCACTACCCCAACCGCGTTATCAGCGGTAGAAGCATTGCTGTATGCTACGTTGAATGCTCCGGTGGTGCCGGCCGTAACGGTTGGCGCCACTGCCGCGATGGTCGTGGATACATCGGACTGGCCGCACCACGAGAAAGACTCGAATGTAAACACCTGCTGAATTGGGTCAGCAGCCGTGTTTGTGTTGGCATACGTCACTACAACCCGCGAAATGGCTTGGGGCCACGTCACAGTGGTATTAGCATCGGCGGTAGCACTGCTAGCAGTACCGGTGATGATGTTATTTCCCGAATAGACAGCAGAATTGCCAACGCTAATGTCAGCAGCGGTCAGGGTCACTAGCGTACCAGCAGCGGTATACCCTTCAAGTCGCAATTGGTCCGTCCAACCGGCCAAGTCGATGTCACCAAGCGACATGGTAAAGCCAACCAGCGGCCGGCTAAAGGAGAAGGTTACACTGGCAGTTTTTACCGTTGCCCCGTTAGCGTAGTCAGCGGTCCATACCAAGGCTTTCCCTGGCATGGTTGGGTTGTCTTCAATCCGCAGTGCAGTGGCGCCCTGCGCAACGGCCGGAGTAGTATAGGTACCAGCAGAAATAGTCACCCCCTGCACGGCCACCGACCGCGCTATGGTCCAGTCTTCTAACTCGGCGCGGCTATAGAACAACAAATTATTCCCCGAAGTACACGTTGCATTCCCAACGGGAATAGAGTAAAAAGCTGGGGTCGCATCCACTACCCCGCCGTTGTCCACAGATGTATACCGGAAAATGGCATTCCCGAAATAGTTTGCGACAGGGGTAAACGTCAGGTTCCCGGCATTAGCGACGCTAATACTTTGGTTCACCGTAACCGCCGTGCCATTGAGCGCGAGCACCCCAGCAGCAGCAGCAGGAAGCGCCGTGATGGTGTAAGAGGCAATGCTGCCGTCCGAGTCGGTCGCAAATAAAGGCGTTTGCAAAGTGGTGATGCCGCCCGTATTCAGTACGTTCTGCGACGTTTGCTCACGCGTTAGCGGGGCTTGGTTGACTGCCGCAGTATTGAGAATGTTGATGGTATACGTGGCATTGGTTGAAGCCGCGCCCGTATTGTCGATGCCCGCAAACGTGAAGCTTACGGAAGTATTTGCATTCCCATCCACCGGATTATAAGCCAGGTTGGGGAATTCAAACGGATTGACAAGTTGGTTTACAGCAGTAATCTGCACCGACCTGCCCGAACCCGTATTATAGGCAAAAAGCTGCCCGGCAGCGGGAAGCGAGGCAAAACGGAAAGATGCCAACGATGGGTTGCCATCGGGGTCGAGCACGTTTAGGTTCGTGATGACCGTTCTTCCATTTGCATCTGGTAGGCCATTGAACGTGACGTTTGCTGCCACCGGGTTTGCGGCCCAGGCTGGCGCGAGTCTCGAAAGCATACCTATAAGCAGCAGGACTGCAAATCGTAAGGGTATTCTCATTAAAAATGGTTTTTTGATTAATAGATATGAAATCCTGACTATGCCCTGAGCGGCTGTAAAACTGTTTTGAAAGCTTTGGACCAAAAGTCCGTTTACCTCTAATTGCTGCTTTCTCTGTCTGAACAGTGAGCTATTAGGAGGTTTGGCTACTGACTGATATGCGCCCCCGGTGGCTATTAGCCCGAGTCTCATCCAAGTCCGCAGCATAGCTACTATTGGTAGAAATGCTTTCATGGAAAGGTGTTTTGGTTAAAAACGTTCTATTGATTTATTTCAAGAATCTCCAAAACTAGGTTTCGCTATAGGCAGGGCACTTCCTTTTTAGCTGAACTGTTCATTTCCCTCGGTTAACATCAATATGTCACCGTTGACGGCAAGCTTAGCTGTAAGCCATTTGTCAGACTGTAATTGAGCAATGACAAAGAATTACTGCATCAGCTTTAGGAACCGCATGCCTTTGGTCGTGAACATTGAAACGGGAGCGTAACAAGTACCATCAGCAGTACATCGCATATTTTTCGGATAACATAAGCTCATCCTTACCATGGTTTCGCTTCTGTTAGATTTAGCAATAAATTGCATTATTATAATTTAAATCATCATCTATTGAGCATAGTATTTTTAATTATCATAATCCTTTCTTAGATAGATGCTCTATGCAATAGCTGAATTATTTAAATTAAATTTATTTTATTATTAAACCATATAACTATACTGAATCAACGGCATAAAAAAAGCCCCCTCCTTATTGGAGAGGGCTTTTGACTTACCAGCGAACTGGCACTAATACTATTCTTTTACAAGGCGCTTAGTGAAGTTAATTACATGGCCGCCGTTCTGGCCACGCACCAGCAGCGTGTAGGTGCCGCCTACAACACTGTGCAGGTCGAGGGGGTGGGCAATACCTGCTGCCAGCGTTTGGTTAAGCACAGTACGGCCCACGGCATCTATTAGGCTCACTTGGTAAGCACCCGTGGGCAATTGGCCCAGGTCGAGTTGAACCGTGCCCGTAGCTGGGTTGGGGAACAGCGAAATAGTCAATGTTTTGGCAAACTCCACGGTGCGCACGGGCGAGAAGGTGGCCGTGCCGTCGGTGTCGACCTGCTTGAGGCGGTAGTACACCAGGCCGCTGGCCTTGCGGCCGATGCCCGCGTCGGTCAGGGCGTAGTCCGTCGCGCTGGACTTGGTGCCCTGGCCCCGCACTTGGCCAATCGCGGCGAAGTCAACGCCGTTGAGGCTGCGCTCCACTTCGAACCGCTCGTTGTTCTTCTCCGTGGCTGTGCGCCACACCAGCGCCGCGTCCAGGTTTTTCACTGCGGTAACAGTGAACTCAGTCAATTCCACTGGTAGGGGCTGGTTGTTGAGCACAGTAATTAGTGCAGAGAACTCAGACGTGTTGCCGACGGCCAACCCGTTCACCGTAGTGGGAACGGTTACCGTGGCCGTGAGTTTACTGCTTACTAAACTAGTAGCTTGAGCAGCCGTGACGGGAAATGAGAAGCGAAAGCGACTCACGCCCGTTTCAGAGCCTTGCATGGGGGTAGTTGGGCTGCCAGCTGGCAGGCCCGAGGTGGCGCTGTAGTTGGCAGTTCCCACATCTCCATCGCTGGCCGAACCTTCAGTGGCATTAAAGAGGTAGGTTGCGCCCTCGCCGTATTGGGTGGGGTCAGCACTGGCAACGAACAGCTCAAGCAGGGCACCGGCTCTGGCATAGCCCGTAACAAAAAGCATTCCGTTGAAAATAGTAGCCTGGGTGAAAACAGGGAAATTAAGCAGTCCGTTTGCGCCGCTGGCGGCGGTTTTGCCGTTGGCATTGGGCGTTACGCCATCACCTGTTACGGTAGTGTTGGCCGATAAATCGATTCCTAAGGCGCCAATAGTAGTACCACCGTTGGCAAAAATGTTGTTCTGACTGAAACGGTTACCTAAAGTGCCATTTAGCGCTACAATGCCATCGCTGGAATTGGCGTTAATGGTGTTGGCACTAATCAGGTTGTTGTTACCTACTTGAATACCAATTCCGGCGCCTTCCGTAGTACTACCCGTGCCATTGTTGTTAATGGTGTTGTTCCGAATAGTATTGCCATCATTAGAGGCGGTAGCCAGTAGTATACCCCAGCCTGAATTGTTGCTGATTGTGTTGTTATTGATAACGTTCCCGTTAGCGCCAATCAGGTTAATTCCAGCGCCATTCACCGGGCTTGTGCCTGTGATGGTGGTACCTGTCCTGAGTATGTTGTTGGCAATGGTCACCCCAGTTGCATTGGTAGCTGCAGTAGTACCGCTTCGCTGCAACCGAACGCCAGCGACAGCATTATTGGTAGCCGTTACGTCGCTCACTGTTGAGCCGCTTACGCTGGCACCGCTAAATGTAACGGCTGCACCATCCGATAAGGTGATGGTAGTATTGGTTCCGTTTACACTTCCTCGGGCGTTGTTAAGGCCAAGAGAAGCAATGCGGGTGTTGCCACCAGTTACGAAAAGACCTTTTAAGCTATTAAAGTTAATAGTCACCTCAGGGCCGGTAGTGGTATTCGCAATGGCAGCTACTCTATTACCGGTGAGCGTCGCCTGGAATTCCCCATCGATGGCGGTGCGCGAATCAGTAATATCAGGTAGCGGTGTGGCTAGGGTAATGGTAAAGCCGGTCGTTGCATTGTAGCCCGCCGGGGCAGTCATGCCTAACCGCAGTCCCGCTGGGGCAGTACCGTTGGCCCGACCATCATTCATCATGAAAATGGCTGTTTCGATGCCAGCAGCTGGGGTGGTAGCCGTAGTACCAGCAGCAGCCGTTCCGTTGAAGGCGACTTGGTCGAGGGTGGCATTGCCCAACGCGTTAGCGTTGATGATGAACTGGCGCAACGAGCCTTGGTCCGCGTCATTGGTATTGACTACCAAATCAAAGTTAAAACCGAAATCGGCTCCTAAAACAGGGCCCGAGGCAGGGGTTCTGACATTGGTAATGGACTGAATAGTTCTTGCAGCCGTAGACGCGGGCAAATTACCCGAGTTGGTAGCACCAAAGTCAATGAGAGTAGGGATGGCGCCCCCTACTTGGTTGGTGATGGGCGTCGTGCCATTACTTATGAACGTCTGAACAGCGATTGGATTCAGGCCAGTCGTAGCCACAGCACGTGAGCTAACGACGGAGCTGTTCACCACCCGCACTCGATAGTCTGTGCTGGGGGCTAGTGGTGTGGTTCCGGCTTCATTGGTGAATAAATAGTTGCCCTCAGCATCTGTTCCCGTTGAACGAAGAAAAGCTCCGGCTCCTGAATATAATTCAACACGAGCCTCTACTCCCTGCCCACTGCTGCTAAACTGGTTGCGGCCGGCGCCTCCACCGTAGTTTACGTCCTCGAAAACACTGCCACTTATCACCGTATTAAGGTAAACTGGGGTTGGAGAGGCGCCGTCGCCGTTAGGCGTAAGGGGGAAGCCCGCACTGTTGTTCGACTTATCTTCAGCGAGCAAGTTACCGGGAGGCAATACGCTGCCGTTGCTAAGCTGAACATGTCCTTGATTTGCGGTGGCTCCTGAGATAGTAGAAGCATACGCTGAATTAAAAAACGGAGCAGTAGGCGGAGCCGCTCCTACCGCATATGCTAAACGCACCGTGAACCTTATAAGCGCGCTTTGGCCAGCAGTTAACGAACGATTACCCGTCAGCAAGTCTGCGTTGTTGTCTCGTCCGGTAAAGGCGGTGTTGAATGCCAGAGTAGGAGGAGCAGTCGCATTAACTCCAAAGTTGGTAACTGTAGACCCGGTAAGGATACTGAAGGAAGTACTGGGAAAGGTGGTTGCTAGAAAGTCCGCTACCTGCACATTAGGGGCAGTAGTGGTGCCTGTATTTTTTACTCCTACTTCAAATGTCACGTCGTAACGTGTTTCGAGATTAGGACCTCCACCACTGGTGCTTACGCTCACATTCGTGACTTGCTTTATTACATCAATTTTCTGGTCAGGGTTGATGCAACTGGCGCCATCGCTGTTACTTACCGGGTCGATGCTGCTGATTTTCGTCATGGCGCCGTCGGCGGTGCTCACCGAATAGAAGCCGCCGGAGCCAGCTGTTCCGATTGTACCATTGGAGTAAGCATACAGATTACCGGCTACATCGAAGAAGTTTGAGCCCATGACGTCGCCACTGTTCCCCGTACCCAGAATCGTGACTGTAGCCTGCGTGCGTGCAGCGTTGAGCTGCAACCGAAAGGCTTGATTAATGAAGCCTACGCCGTACAAATTGTCATCGGAAGGGCTAAAGGCAATGTCGCGTAGATAGGTCGAGGCATCTAGAATAGATTGGTTGGACGAATTCCGAATAGGTATTTCGTCGTGACTTGTCAATACAGTAGAAAAATTGGCCAGATTTAGGCGAAATAAGATATTATCAGAAGCAACTCCGCTGGCACGGGTCGTCACATAGAAATTACCTTCTTTGTCGATAGTGCCCGAATTATAAGCCAATAGTGGCAAGTCCGTCCGCCCTAAGTCTTGGATGCCGCCTTGTCCGATACGGTAGAGGTGAACGCCATTAGCGGCATTCAAAGTACCGTTATCGGCAGGATAGGTAAGGGCATATAAGTAGCTATCCAGCGAATTATAGGATAGTCCATTTAGAACCACACCTAAGTTTCCCGTGTTATTGGTTCCACCAAAAGTGTAGGGTGCAGTAGTGTAAGCAGCAGTGCTGCGGTTTACTACGTACAGCACCGAACTAGCTCCTGTGCCTGTTCCGGTTTGCCTAACTTGGTAAAAAGTCCCATCGCAAGAGAATGAGCCCCCTGGGTTTTGGGCCTGCACCCTTCCGGGAGCTATTGTTGCACATATCAACAAAAAAGCGAATAATCGTAAGAGTAATTTCATTGAAAAACACAAAAAAAAAGAGGTGACAACCAATCAACGATATGTTCTATGAGGCGGGCATAGTCAACAATGTGCAAATCTAACGTTTCAATCTTAGACGCCTATTAAGTCCTGAATAATTTTCAGTTAATAGGAGCTAATAAAAAATTGCTCAGGCCAGAAAAATGCAAATCCCCTCGCTGTTTTTAATAAAACAACGAGGGGATTTGCCGCTCACTCAGAGAATACACTATCAATCAATGAAACAACCGCTTTGATGGGTAGCCACTTCTACTTTGTAAAGGCATGATTCGCAACCTGATAAGGAAATTAATTTAGCATGTCAAGTATTGGATACCATAACGAAGCTGTTTAGGAAGTCATCTGCCGGTCATTCCGAGCGTAGCCAAGGAATCTCGCTCGCACCGTTCGGGCCTCGTGCAACGTCTCGGGCGAGATTCCTCGGCTGCGCTCGGAATGACGAATAATCACTCATTACTTCCTAAACAGGTTCAACATTATATGTCAGTTACTGCCTACGTCCGCTGGTCTCCACCAGCCCGCGCAGGGGCTCGTTGAAGCCGACGGCCTCCACCAGTTCCTCCAGCGGCAGGTGCAGGCGGTACCGCCAGAAGTGCGTGGGGTTGCTGGGCACGTTGATTTGCTCGTCGTGCGGGTTGGCGCGGCGCAGGCCGTTGTCCATGGCCAGCAGGTCCTGCAGCGGGAAGATGGCCCACATGGCCGGCGAGTGCAGGTGCTGCACCAGGATTTCACGCGCCACCCAAGGCTCGCAGTAGAAGGGCGCTACCTCGCGCCAGTGCCCGAGGATGGTTTCGAAAAAGCGTTGGGTGCGCACCCGGTCCTCTTCCCACCAGCCGCGGACGGTGCTCATGTCGTGGCTGCTGGTCGTGACTACGCTCAGGTAGGGGGCGGTGTCGGGGTGGCCGAACTCAGTTTCGGGGTTGGAGGGCATGCGCTGGATGTTCAGGCCCAGGATGCCGAGTTCCTTCATCACACCTGGCACCGAGGCCGGCACCATGCCCAGGTCTTCCCCGCAAATGAGCATGTCGGTGGCGTAGCGCACGGGTGGGAGCTTTACCAGGCCTTGCTGGCGCCAGAACTCTTCGTGGCGACGGAAGAAGAAGTCCACGTAGATGTCGTCGTAGAGGCGGCGGCGGTCTTCGTCGGAGTCCAGCTCGCGGAACGAGTAGCTCTTGTTCAGGGTGATGCGGGGGTGATAGAAATCGTTGCCGGCAGGCACGAACAGTACCTCGTTCACGAGTTGGAATAGGCCTTTTTGCAGCCAGGCAAAGTAGTCGGCACTCTCGGGCTCGGCGGCAGTTTTTCGGGCCAGGTAGGCTTCAATTTTTCGCTGATTGTCAACGGGCTCCTTCAGGTGAATGCGGCCGTAGCTGGCATCATACATGTACTCATCGAATACAGCCTGCGCTTCGCCCTGGAAGATATCCTGCAGCATGTGCCAGCGGATGTAAGGCTCGCAGAGGCGGCTGTAGTCGAACCAGCCGAGGCGGCGCTCAATGTCATGGCGGTGCAGCGGAAGGGCCGGCGAGAAATGGCCCAGCAAGCCTTCTACCGACTCGATGGGCATTTCCCAGATGCGGAAGAAGCCCAGAATGTGGTCGATACGCAGGGTGTCGAAGTAGCGGCTGAGGTGGCCCATGCGCTGTTTCCACCACTTGTAGTCGTCCTGGGCCATACGCTCCCAGTTGTAGGTGGGGAAGCGCCAGTTCTGGCCAGTGGTGGAGAAGTCGTCTGGTGGGGCGCCGGCCTGGCGGTCCATGTGGTAGAGCTCGGGCTGGGTCCAAGCGTCCACGGAGTGGCGGTAGATGCCGATGGGCAGGTCGCCCTTCAGCACCACGCCGCGGCTGCGGGCGTAGCTTACGGCGGCACGCAGCTGCTTGTCGAGGTGATACTGCACGAAGAAAAACAGGCCAAATTCGTCGTAGTTGGCGGCGGTTTCGGCAGTCAGCTCATCTAAATCTTGTGGAGTCCGGAACTCAGCGGGCCACTGCTGGAAATCTGCGGTGCCAAACCGGTCGCGCAAGGCCGAGAAGGCGGCATATGGCACCAGCCACTCGGCCTGGCTGGTATAGAACTCGCGGTATTCGGGGTCGGCCAGGAAAGCTTGCTTCTGCTGCTGATAGAGCAGCTTGAGAAACTTCCACTTGGCGTTCATCACCGGCTCGTAGTCCACGAAGTCTTTGGCGTTGAGCTCCTGCTTCAGGCGGGCTAGCTCCTGAGCGGCTTTCTTGTCTTTTAGCGTGGCAATGCCTTCGAGGTGAATGAACTGCGGGTGCAGCGCAAACACCGAAATTGCGGCATACGGATACGAATCAACCCAGGTGTGCGTGGCGGTGGTGTCGTTGATGGGCAGAATCTGCACCAGCTTGAGGCCGGTTTGCACGGCCCAGTCGGTGAGCAGCTTCAGGTCGGTGAACTCCCCTACTCCGAGGCCTTTTTCGCTGCGCATGGCAAAAACGGGCAGCGCCACGCCCGCCCCGCGCCAGGTGTCGGGGTAGCGGTAGCTTTCGTCGTTGAAGACGCGGGCTGCGGTGCGGTCGGTGGTAGCAGGCACCACGCGGTTTTCGCCGCCTTCCATGTCTAGGGCGTGCCCGGCTTGGGGGTCCCACATGGCGTATTTATATAGGCAGTCAGCTTCGGGGTTTGCGAGTGCGACGGTAGCGGCCCAGGTGGGGTACTCGCGGTCAGTCAGCACGAGGCCCTTGGTGTTGTCCCAGGCGCCGAGGGCAGGGTCGGAGCCGAGAATGCAGAGCTGCAAATGGGGCTCGACGCGGGGAGCCAGCAGGCGGAAAGTGGTTTCGCCGGCGGCCGGGGTCAGAGTTGCCGCGGAGGCGGTGGCAATTGCAGGAGCTTTGGCTTTCTTGCCTTTGGCTACCGGAGTTGCTGCCGCTACAGGCCGGCGAAACAGCGCCTTGGTGAAGGCGGCAGTCAGCAGCTCGTTTTCGGGTTGGGCGGGGGCGCGCCAGTAGTCGGCCAGGTGCAGGCGCTGTGCACGGGCGGGGTCGTAGGCAACGGTGCGGTTGGGGCCAAACTCCCAGTGGGCGCTTTGGGTGTTGGCATCGAGCAGGACATACTTATAGGCAAGGGTCTGCTCGCCGGCGGCGTCGGCTACGGTCAGCTCGTGCTGCCAGCAGCCGGAGGCTTCGTCGTAGCGCATTTCGGCTGCGGCGCCTAATTGGAAGTTGCCTAGCTCAGAATGTGCGCCACAAACGGCCAGGCGTTGGCCGAAAACGGTGCGATAGGGAAGGGAAAAACGTAATATCATGCAATCGGTGGGTTTGGGGGGCGCAAGATAAGGAGGGCGTTTGGCAGCCCGCATCAAGCACAACTATACGGGCTTGGATACGGAGGATTGCCAACCCGGGCCGGCCGTTTTGCGTTTGGCGAATAAGTCTTGTTCTGTTTGCCGCTTACTCACCTTCTGCTTTGTCAACTTTTCTACGTCGCGCCCTTTACGGTTTGCTAGGGTTATTGGCCCTGGTACTGTTCCTTGTTGTCGCTGTGGTGGTGGCGCTGCAATTTCCCGCTGGCCAGGACTTTGTGGCCCGACAGGGCGAAAGCTACCTGCGCGATAAGCTGAAGACGGACGTCCGAATAGGGAAGTTTCGCACCGACTTTCGCCACGCCATCAACCTCGACGGCGTGTACCTGGCCGACCAGCAGCGCGACACGCTCGTATCTGTTGGCCACCTGGGCGTCGACCTGGACATTTGGTCGCTGGTGAAGGGCCAAATCAACGTATCGAACGTGGAATTAAATGACGGCCGCGTGCGCCTGACGCGCACCGAGCCCGATTCGGTCAACAACTACGACTTCATCATTGCGGCCTTCACCGACCCCACCGCGCCGGTCGACACCACGGCCTCGGGCCTGAAATACGACATTGGCAAAGCCCGCCTCACCAATATCTATTTCTCACAGGAAGACCAGGTAACCGGCTCCGACATTCGGGCAAAGATTGGCGAGTTCACGGCCAACATGGACGAGGTGGATGTGGATAACTCCATCTACAAGGTGGATAACGCGGCCCTGCGGCGCGCATCCATCAGCATAACTCAAACCAAAACGGCCCCGGAAGTGGACAACCCCGCCCCCACCGAGCCGCTCACCTTGCAGTTTGGGCTGAACCGGGCTACGCTCGACAGCGTGCGTTTCACTTATAGGAACAGTCCAGCAGCGCAGTTCATTAATACTACCATTGGCTTGGCTGATATCACGGCCCGTAACATTGACCTGCGCAACGAGCGGGTCGACCTCACCAAGCTCACGCTCAAGAACACCACGTTTGCCTACTCCCAAAACGAGGACGTGCCCGTGGAGCAGCGTGTGGTGAACCCCGCCGAAGCCGTTCGCAAGCTCGACGAAGCTACTTCGCAGAACACCGCCGCTGATGGCCAGCCCCTGAACTGGCGTGTGACCCTGGCCGAATCCGACATCAGCGGCCTCGACGTGGCCTTCAACAACTTCAACGAGCCCAAGCAGCGCACCCGCGTGCCGGCCATGGACTACAACCACCTTAATTTCACGGGCTTGGTGCTGAACACCCGGGACCTCTCCTTCTCTGAAAACCGCACCACCGTCAAAGTAGACAACCTGGCCGGCCGCGAGCAGAGCGGCTTCCAAATCAATAGCTGGCGGGCCAATGTGGTGTACGACTCGGTGCAAATCCGCCTCGACAGCCTCGACCTGGTAACCCCGCACACCCGCATCCGGCGCACGCTGGCTATTGGCTACGAAAGCCTTGATGCGCTGGCCGACACCAAAAACCTTCCGAACTTGAAGCTGGAAGGCGACCTGCGCAATGTGCGCCTGGGCTTCCGCGACATCTTGTACCTGGCGCCCGACCTGGCCGGTACGCCCCCGTTCAACACCGGCCCCAACCAGTCGGTGCTGGTGAACGGGCAGATTGCTGGCCGCGTGGGCGACTTCACGGTGCGCAACCTGGAGTTTGTAGGGCTGCGCAACACCGTGCTGCGCGCCCGACGCGGGCGCATTCAGGGCCTGCCCGAAGTGGACTCGCGGCTGTACGCCGACCTCGACATTCAGCAGTTCAGCACCACCGAAGCCGACATCCGTAGCCTAGCGCCTAAGGGCAGCATTCCGACCAACATCAGCATTCCGCCGACGCTGGCCGTGAGCGGCACGTTCCGTGGCCGGCCCACGGTGCTGCAGTTTGATACCAACCTCAAGCTGCGCTCCACCTACGGCGACATTGCTTTCAACGGCAACCTGGGCGCCAAGCAGGCCAACGGCCGGCAGCCGGTGGTGGGCACCTTCAACGTGGGTGGGTTCGATTTTGGCAAGCTGCTGAAGGACCCCACCATTGGGCGCGTCACGGCCTCGGGGCGCATCAACGCCAGCGGCGACGTGCAGGACCCCGCCACCCTCATCGGCCAGGTGAACGCCACCGTGCAAAGTGCCGTGTATAACGGCTACACCTACCGCGGCGTGACGGCACAAGTCGACATTGACCGCAACCGCTACGTTATCGACGCCAAGAGCAAGAGCGACCCCAACCTCGACCTCGACCTGCAGGCCGTGGTGAACTTGCGCGACGCCAACAATCCCAGTTACGAGCTAACTTCCCTCAACCTGCGCGGCGCCAACCTCACGGCTCTGGGTTTCTACACCGGCGGCGACCTGCGTGTGCAGGGCAACCTGGCCGCCAACATCACGGGTAGCAGCCTGAACACCATCAACGGTACCCTCAACGGTACCAACATCATTGTGGTGAAGGACAACCAGCCCTTCGCTTTCGACACCGTGCGGGCCACCATCGTCCAGACCGCTACCCGGGCAGCAGTGGATTTCAACTCTAGCATTGTGGCCGCGAAGCTCGACGGCAACGTGCTGCTCGGCGACCTGGCCCCGGAGCTGCAGCAGCACATCGACCGGTATTTTGACTTGCCCGGCGTGCGCTACGTAGCCAGCAACGCCGACCGCCGCTTCACCTACTCCGTGCAGCTCAAAGACGTCAAGCTGGTTACGCGCCTGGTGCCGGAACTCAAGCAGATTTCGCCCTTCACGCTCGCTGGCGAGTATTCGCGGCAAGCTGCTCGCCTCACGGCCAACACCATCATTCCCATCATTCGCTACGGCAACTATCGGATTGACTCCCTGAACCTAGCCGTGGATTCGGACGCCCAAAAGCTGGACTACGGCCTGCGCATGGCCCAGGCCGCCCAGGACACCACGCTGCGCCTGCGCCGGCCGAGCGTTGTTGGCAACGTGGCCGACAATAAAGTATTCAGCCGCGTAGCCATCCTCGGCGACTCGGCCAACCGAGAGCGGCTGGCGTTGGCGGGCACGCTGTCCGTAATCAACAATCCTGCTACCCGGACCCAGCCAGACGGCACCAGCACTTATGAGTTTGTAGCCTCGCCCGAGCAGGTGATTAACTACGAAAACTGGACGGCCGGCGCCAACAACTACGTGCGCTACTTCCCCACCGGCGCCGTAGTAGCCAATGGCCTGAACCTAACCAACGGCCGCAGCAGCCTGGCCCTGCAAAGCCAGAACCCCAACGTGCCCACCTCGCCGCTAGGCGTCACCTTCACCAGCTTCGAGCTGTCCGAGCTGGCCCGCATTGTACAGCAGCAGGATTCGCTGGTGGCCGGGCAGCTCAACGGCACGGCCCGCATCGACAACCTGGGTACTCCCCGCCAGGCCTTCACGGCCGATGCCACCATAAGCAGCCTGGTATTCCAGAAAGCGCTTATCGGTGACATTGCCCTGAAAGCCACCAACCCCGCCCCCGACCGCTACGACATCAATGCCCGCCTGACCGGCGGCGAGGCCGGCTCCGTGGGCGGTGGCGGCAACGACGTGGCCATCGATGGAACGTACATCACCAGCAGCGCCACACCGCTTAAGTTCAGAGTCAATGCCAACCGGCTCAATCTGAAAGTGGTGGAGCCGTTCTCGGCCGGCCAGGTGCGTAGCGCCACGGGCTTCCTGCGCGGGCAGCTCACCGTGACCGGTGCCACTGACGCGCCCCAGGTGCGAGGCGCGCTCACCACGTCCAACGATGCCGGCTTTATTGTGCCGCAGTTGGGCTCGCCCTTCCGCCTGCCCGAGCAAAGCCTGACGTTTGACGACCGCGGCATTGCATTCAACAATTTTACGGTGCTGGATTCGGCTTCCAACAAAGCCGTGGCCAATGGCTACCTGCTCACGACAAACTTCGTTGATTACAACTTCGACCTGCGGGCCTCGACCAAAAACTTCATGGCCGTGCGCAACACCCGCGAAAACAACGAGCTGTTCTACGGCCGCCTAATTCTGGACTCGGAAACCCGCCTGACGGGCCCGCTCACGCTCATAAAAATAGACACCCAGGTGACCGTGGCCGAAGGCTCGAACCTAACCGTGGAGTCGCCGAGCAACACGCCCACTACCGTGGAGCGCGAAGGCATTGTGGAGTTCGTGAACATGCGCATTCCCGTCGATACCATGCTGGCCCGCAACCTGGGCGCCGACACGGTGAAGGTGGCGGCCCAGGGCTACGACATCACGGCCGTGGTAACCATCACGCGTGCCACGCCCTTCACCATCGTCATCGACCCCGCCAGCGGCGACAACCTGCGCGTGCGGGCCGACGGCACCCTGAACACCAGCATTGCTCCGGACGGCACCATTAGCCTCAGCGGGCGTCTGGAAGTGGCTCGTGGTCGCTACAACATGTCGCTCTACAACCTGGCTTCGCGGGAATTCCTCATTCAGCCGGGCTCGTCCATCTTGTGGGACGGCGACCCCTACAACGCCACGCTCGACATCACGGCTATTTATAAGGTGCAGGCTGCTCCCGCCGAGCTGCTGGCCAGCCAGGGCGAAGACGACCCCACCAGCACCACTGTTTCGCGCAACCGCCTCCCCTTCAACGTGCTGCTGAACGTGCGCGAGCAGCTCAGCAAGCCCACCATTGGCTTCGACATTACCCTGCCCGAAAACCAGCGCGGTGCCCTCGGCGGGCAGGTCGATGCCAAGCTGGCCCAGCTGCGCCAGCCCAACCAAACCTCGGAACTCAGCAAGCAGGTGTTTTCGCTGCTGATTCTGGGCCGGTTTGTGGCCCAAAACCCCTTCCAGACCAGCAGCGGTGAGGGCCTGGTAGCCAGCCAGCTGCGCGGCAGCGCCAGCGCCGTGCTCACCGACCAGCTCAGCAGCCTTACTGATAAGTACCTCTCTGGCCTGGGCCTGGACCTGGGCGTGACCAACCAGGCCGACTACACCTCGGGCGAGGCTCGCAGCCGTACCGACCTGAATGTGGCCATGCGCCGCCAGCTGTTCAACGACCGCCTCACCGTGCGCGTGGGCACCGACATCGCCCTGAGCGGCGGCGGCAGCGGCACCCAAGCCACCCAGGGCCAGAACAACGCCAGCAACCTGGTAGGCGACGTGAGCCTGGAATACACCCTGCTGGCCGATGGCCGCCTGCGGGTGCGGGTGTTCCGGCAGAACGCCTACGAAGACATCGACGGGCAAATCATTCGCAATGGGGCTGCCCTGGTGTTTCAGCGCGACTACCGCGACCTCAAGGAGCTATTCTCCAAAGTGCCCGCCGACGTGAAGGAAGAGCGCAAAGCCAACCGCAAAGTAGAAAAGGCCGAGAAGAAGGCCGAGAAAGATTCCGTCCAGAGCCAGCCCACGGCCCGGGTTGACACGTCGCGCACCCAGGCCGTTTCCGGACGATAATTACCGATGTTTAGCATGTTTGATTTCTTACCTGACGTATTGACTTCACCCCCCGCCCCCCGCCGGATAAGACAGGTGCTTTCCCTGCTCCTATTCACCGTTTTGTTCTCCGCGTGCTCGGGCCTGCGTTACATTCCGGAAGGCCAAAAGCTCTACACCGGCTCCAAAGTCATTCTTAAAAGCCCGGAGAAAATCCCCAATAAGTCGGCGCTGCAAACCGAGCTTGAATCGGTCATTCAGCCCAAGCCCAACACGTCCATTTTGGGCTTGCGGCCGAAGCTGTACTTCTGGGGCCTGGGCCAGAAAAAAAACAAAGGCATCGGGAAATTTCTGGCCGACAAGTTTGGGGAGCCGCCGGTGCTGCTGAAAGACGTTAAGTTCAGCACCACGTCGGGACTCATCACCAACCGCCTCTACAACAACGGCTTCTTCAACGGCACCGTGACCTACGAGGTGAAGGCCAAGGAAAAAACGGCGCAAATTGGCTACACGGCCAATGCCGGCCGGGTGTACACGATTCAGGAAATTCACTTTCCCGACCGCGACACGCTCGTGGACGTAGCCATTCGGGCCACCCAGCCCGGCACGCTGCTCAAAGTGGGCGACCCCTACAACCTGAACACCCTCACCACGGAGCGCATCCGCATCGACGACATTCTCAAAAACCAGGGCTACTTCTACTTCCAGCCCGATTACATTCTGTTTCAGGTCGACAGCACCTACGACCATAAGATAAACGTGTACCTGCGCGTGAAGGCTACGGCGCCCGCGCGTGCTACTCGCCCCCACTGGCTCGACGTTATCAAGCTCAACACCAACTACGTGCTGACGGACACCACCACCCGCGAGCCCATCCGGTTCCGTGGCTATCAGTACTTCCCCGACGAGGAGCTGTTCAGGGCCAGGGCCATCACCAACGCCACCTTCCTCTACCCCGACAGCCTGTACCGGCGCAAGCGGCGCGACCAGACCATCAGCCGTCTCATGAGCTTGAACAACTTCAAGTTTGTGGAGATTCGCATGAAGCCGGCCGTAGCCGGAGACTCGGCGGGCCGCGCTCGGCTCGATGCCGACATACTGATGACCCAGCTCAAGCGCAAAAGCCTGCGGGCCGAGCTGCAGCTCATCAACAAAAACACTGATTTCAACGGCCCCGGTCTCAACGTCAGCTTCCGGAACCGCTCGGCCCTGCGCGGCGCCGAGCAGCTGATTGTTACCGGTCGGGCCGCCTACGAAATACAAACCCGCCCCCCGGAAAACGCCGAAAGCCGAGGTAACAGCGGCGCCATCTCCACCGAGTTTGGGGTGAGCGCCCAATTGCTGGTGCCGCGCCTCATTGCGCCCAACCTGCCGCTGCTCGACGTGAAGCTGCCGAACTCCGAGTTTCAGCCCCGCACCAACTTTGGCGCGGGCGTGCGCTACATTACCCGCACCGGTTACTTCAGCACCGCTAGCATTAACCTCAACTACGGCTACAGCTGGAAAACCAAAATCACGAACGAGCAGGAGCTGCGGCCCATCGATGTCACCTACAACACGTTCCAAAGCCAGGAAGCATTCAGGGAGGTACTCCGGGTGCGCCCGTTTCTGCAAAACGCTTTTAATAATCAATTCATCCTCGGCAGCTCATACCGCTACACCTACAACCAGCAGGTACTAGAGCAGCGGCGGCAGCAAATATATTTCCAGGGCATGGTGGAGGTAAGCGGCAACGCCGCTAATGCGCTCAGCAGCTTGTCAGGCAAGAAAGAGCCCGGCGAGTTCTACACCATTGCCGGTCAGCGCTTTGCGCAATACACCAAGATAGATTTGGAAATCCGCGAGTACTTCCGCGTTTCGTCCAACCCTACCTCCGGCAACCGCATTGTGGGCCGCCTGCAGGTGGGCGTGGGCATGCCCTACGGCAATTCGAAAGGTGGCTCGTTGCCTTACCTGCGCCAGTACGGCATCGGCGGCCCCAACTCGGTGCGGGCCTTTGCTGTCCGTGAAATTGGGCCGGGCACGTACCGCCCCACCGGCTCCGATGTCATCAACAACTACTACGACCAAGTGGGCGACATTCGCCTCGAAGGCAACTTGGAATACCGCCAGGACCTAGTGCCCTACCTCAAAGGCGCGGTGTTCATCGATGCCGGCAACATCTGGCTAGCCAACCCCGACCCCGACCGCCTCGGTGGCCAATTCAAGGCCAGCAACATACTTAGCCAACTGGCAGTGGGCTACGGCGCCGGCCTGCGCATCGACGTGCAGTTCTTCGTCATCCGCTTTGACTACGCATTCCCCCTGAACGTGCCAGATGACCGTACTTCCCTCGGGCCCGGCCGGCTCAACCTAGCCATCGGCTATCCCTTCTAAGGTAGAGCCGCCTGTCATTGCGAGCGGAGCGAAGCAATCCGTCCTGTCAATATCAGGCACCTCCAAGATATTAAAAGCCCTAACACTGCGCAGTGTTGGGGCTTTATGCTTTAACAAGGATTTATCACATTAGGAGGTTGGTCGCTGAGAACAGGACGGATTGCTTCGCTCCGCTCGCAATGACAGGCGGCTCTACTCACCGAATAATCGGGCACCGCTCAAACGGCCGCTCGCGGTCGAACTGGTAGCGGTAGGTAGCGTGCGTTTTCACGATGGTGGCCCCGATGGAACGGGTGGTAACCAGCATGCGCGGGTTGAAATCGCCAATCCAGTTCATTTCCAGGTCGGCGTAGCCGGCATCGATGAACGCTTGGCGGGCGTGCACCAGCATGGCGGCGTCCACGCCTTTGCCCTGGTACTCGGGCACCACCCCGTAGATAATGCCGAACATGCGCTTGTCGGGCCGCCGCTTAAAGCGCCACTGTGCCCACAAAAAGCGCAGCTTGCCCCACAGGTTCAGGCGCCGGCCTACGTGCCGGAAAATCTGGTTTAGCTCGGGCAGGCTGATGAAAAAGGCCACGGGCTCGGCGCCGCGGTAGGCAAACCAGAGCAGGCGCTCATCGACCACGGGCTTCATCTCGCGCACAATGGTGCGGGCCTGGTCCAGGGTCATAGGTTTTACGCCGGTGTGCTTGGCCCAGGCCAGGTTATACACGTGGTGAAAGTCTTGAGCAAGCTTTTCGGCGTCTTGCTTGCGGCCGTGCGCAAAGCGGAATTCAGCGGCATTGTCTTCGGCGCGCTTCGCAAAGCTGGCGTGCAGCGGTGCGGCCGTGGTGCGGTAGCAGGTGTACTGCTTGAAGTACAGCTGAAACCCGTATTGCTCAAACAAGGCCTGGTAGTATGGCGGGTGCCAGAACATGCCGTAGTTGGGCGGGCGGTCGAAGCCATCAATCAGCAAGCCCCAGAACCGGTCGCGCTCGCCGAAATTTATGGGGCCGTCCATGGCCTGCATGCCGCGCACAGCCAGCCATTGCCGCCCGGCATCGAACAGCTGGTTGGCGGCAGCTTGGTCGTCGATGCACTCAAAAAAGCCCAGCCCCCCGGTGGGCAGGTCAGGGTTTTGCACGTCCACCGCATCGCGGTTTAAAAAGGCGGCAATGCGACCGACTACGGTGCCGGCGGCATCAGTCAGCACCCAGCGGCAGGCTTCTCCGTTGCTAAACTTGGGGTTTTTGGCGGGGTCGAAAACCACTTCCACCTCGTTTTCCAACGGATTGATGTACTGCGGCACGGCGCCGTGCAGGCGGGCTGGCAAGGCAATAAACTGCCGCGCCAAGCGGGCATCCGTAACTTCAAATAAGGGCATAGAAAGAACACGAAAACAACGCTCGCCCTGCGGTTGCAGGTTGGCAGAGCTTATCTCAGAAAGGCTGCAAAGAAACACCCGCCGCCGAACACCAACGCTTGGCAGCGCCTAATCACCGGCGGGCAAGTGCGTTTAACGAGACCAACTCAATTTCGACCAATTGTCGGCGTAAGCCCCCAATCTTGAGTTCCCAAAACAGAAGGGTGCACAACCATACAATTCAGCAATTGCAGCGAAAGCATTGCTAATCGACTTGCAGCCGCACGGCCTTGGTGCCAGCCCGCACGAGGTACATTCCGCGGGCCATGCCAGTCGGCAGTGTCAAGTTGGCTGCGCCGGTTGCATCAGCAACACCAGTGGCTACGGCTCGCCCCAAGGCATCCATAACCAGGACTTTCTCCCCACTTGGAGCGCCCACCAGCACGGCACCAGCGCCAACTTTAGCCGGATTCGGGAAAACCCGCATCACCAACGTTTCATACACTGGCACAACGGCTTGCACGGGCGAATAGGAGAAGCTGCCATCGCGGTCTACCTGATGCAGACGATAGTATAGCATCGTTGCGCCACCCGGCAGGGCCTTATCAACCAGCGAATAGTCGTGCCGGGCAAAACTGTTGCCAGCGGCTGGCACCTGCGGCCCTATAGCGTTGAAAACAATGCCGTCGAGGCTGCGCTCGACCCTGTAATAGGCGCTGTTGTGCTCGGTGGCCGTGGCCCAATCCAAGGTCACCTTGCCCGGGGCAGCCACCGCCCTGAAGTGCAGCAGCTCCACCGGCAGCGGCACCACCGTGGGCAGGGCTACGGCCACGTCGCGTATTTCAAAGTTGTAGAACGAACGGCCGGGCACTGTGTTTCCGAGTAGCGTAGCCACGCCCGTGGTCAGGTTCAGGCGATATAAATTGCTGGCACGGGCACCTTCACGTAGTGCTGTCACCTCGGTCAGGTAGCCAATATTCTCCCGGGAAGTGGGGTTGACGTAGATATCCAGGCCCATGGCATCGGGCTGACCAATGCCGTAGGTACCGGTTGAGGGCCCGCTGAGGATAACCACCGACATCGTCTTGGGGTTCGTCAGCGCGCCTCCGTCGGCGGGGCTCAGCACCGACAGCAGGCCGTTGCGGTAGTCGAGGGCGTAGGCAGCGGTGGCCCTGCTGCCCGCGTACGAGTTGGAGTAAGCCACCGCCGACACCTGGGGAGCGCCCAGGTCGGTGCCCCCGTAGGCTAAGGTGCCATCGGTGGCCAGCAGGGCGCCGGTAGCCGGCGCGAGGCGGTAGTTGGCGCCGTTGGTGCTGGTTACGCGGAGGTAGTCGGCTAGCGGGTTGAAGTCGACCCCAATGCGGTGGGTGCTGGCGCCCAGTTCCAGGCGAATAGAGTTGCCCACCCTTGTTACCGCATTCGTGGTTGTGCTCAGGGTATAAAGTTGGGCGTTGTTGCCGGTGGCACTCCCGTTGTAGCCCAGGGCGTAGAGCACGTTGTTGGCGGGCCGGAAATCCATGCCCACTAAAACCTGGCCCGCCGTGATGCCCGAGATGGCCGTTGGTGCCAGGTTATTCGAAGCCCCCGTGGTTGGATTAATTGTAATAAGCCCCTGGCTGTTCAGCGCTGCTCCCCGAAAATTGCTGCCCGTGATGATTCCCAGACCGTAAATGGTCTGGGCAAAACCGGGTGCAGCCAGCAGCAAAAGAGCAAACAGCAGAATTATTTTCATAGCAAACAGGGCAAAGGATAGGGAAGTCAAGCAAGGATGACCCAAGTAAAAGCAGGGCATTGCCCAACTGCTTTTACCTGGTAGCCGCGGGGCATGCGCCCCGGCCACCCTACGTGAGTCTGCCTGGCAATACGGTTGAATTTCGCACACAGGTGCTGGATTTGCAAAGTTGGGGCTTTACCAGGCAACTAGCCAAAGCCCCCGAATGCCGCAAACTACAGCCCTCGCAACAACGCTGACAACGCCAGCAAGCCCCAAAGCCAGCCCGCAGCCGCCTCGGCCTGGCGCCGCTACCTGGCTTTCAAAAACAGCCAGAGCCCCAGCAGCGACACCACCAGCACGCCCAGCGCCGACAGCATGGTAACGACGTCCCGGATGTTCTTGCCTAGCCCGCCCACAAGGTGAAATTTGTGCAGAAAACCAAACGAAAGGCCCTCGTAGCGGTCAGCGTTGTCTATGCGGGCGGCCAGGCGCCCGGTGGCCGGCTCCACATACAGCGTCGTGCGCGTGGGAGTGGCGTAGTCTACCTGCACCACCGGCAGGCGCTTGTTGATGAAATTGTACTCCTCGCCGAAATGGTCGAGCACCTGCGTCTTCACAACAGCCGCTGGCCCGCTGCCGGCCTGCGCCAGAAAGCCATTTGCCAGCTGGTGCGCGTATTGGGTGCTGCCCTCGGCTAGCACTTGCCCCGTGGCCGCGCTGTAGTATGTCACCCGCGCGGCACGCACGCTCTCCACTGGCTGCCCGGTGCTCACGCCCGTAGTGGCGGCTGCCTCATCGGCTGGCAGCTGGTACACCTGGTAGTACACCTGCCCGTTTAGCTCGGCCAGGGCCACATTCTGCACGGTGGCCCAATTGAGTGGGAGTTGCGTCAGGTCGGTTTTCAGTTGGGCTGCGGCCACAGCCGGTGCGTGCACATAGGCCAGCCGGTTGTCGGCGTGCAGCTTCAAATACACGTGAAATGCACCGCTGCCGGCAAACGTGAGCGTGACCAGCGCCACGGCCAGCCCCACCGCCCGGTGGTATTTACGCAGCCAGCCCACCTGGTCCTTGACCGAGCGCGGCCGGCGAAATTTCTTCCACATAAAGCCGTAGATAAGCAGCCCGCTCAGCGCCGACGCAATGACGATACCCAGCAGCACGAGCATCACCACCACGCGCACCGTGTTGTTGGCAATGAGTTCCAGCCAGCCCCAGGTGTGCAGCCAGTTGAACATCCGCAGGAAGGCTTGCCGCGCCGGGTTGTTGAAGCCAGCCAGCCGGGCCGGCAGGGTTTCTACGTACACCGTCGTCACGCCCGGCCGGTCCAGCTCAATTTTCCAGACTGGCAGCAAGCGGTTCACAAACGGGTAGTCCTGGGTAAAGCCCGTCAGCCGCTCCGCCAATACGAGGCGGGCCACCGAGTCTTGCGTGAAGTAGCGGGCCAGCTGCTCGGCATACTGCCGGTCGGCCGCTGGGGGCAGGGCCGCGCCGGTGGTTGCGTCGAAGTAGCGCGGCGCGGCCGTGGCGCTGGCCACCTGCACCTGGTAGGTGGGCTGGCCGGCCCAGCGCACCAGCCGCACGTTGGTTAGCTGGCGCACACCGCTTTGCGCCAGCACCTGGCCCAGCGGCAGGGTTGGCCGGGGCGCCGGCACCGCCGGCAGTTTTTCGTTGGCAATCTTGGGCCGCAACCAGTTGCTCATCAGCGGGTGCAGCAGGCCGCTCAGTGTCCAGCAAATCACGGGCACCACTGTCAGCAGGCCAATGAGGCGGTGCCAGCGGTACATATTCCGCTGCACAAACCGGCGGGCCGGGCTCGTGCGCAGTACCTCTGCCGGAGCGGCATTGGGCGTTATCAATTCCATACTAGAGAGGGTAATGCAGCCGCGGCCCTATAGCCGCGGCTGCGCTATTGCGTTATTTTTTGCCAATGAAGTTGTACTGCACGCCCAGCGCCACCGTGCGCGGCGCGCCGGGCGTGTAGGTGCTGCGGTCCGTCAGGGCATTGCCCTGGGTCGCGGCCGTTGCAAACCGCTCATTAGTTAGGTTAAGCACGTTCGCGAACACTTCCAGCGTCTCGCGCCAGCTGTAGCCCGCACGCACGTTGAGCATGCTCACGCCCCGCGCCCCAAACAGGCCCTTGTCTTCGTAGCGCACGCGGTTCACCTGGTCCTGGTACCAGGCACCGATACGCTGGTACTCCGCCGCCGCCCGCAGGCCTGGGGCCCACTTGGGCTTGTAGGTCAGTTCGGTATTGGCCACCCAGCGCGGGGCCTGTGGCATTTCCTTGCCGTTCACGTTCTGCACGGCATCCGTCGAGCGGGCGCTCAGCACAAACTCCTCGAAGCGGTGCACGGCGTTGGTGCCGCCAAAGCGAAAAAACAACTCCGCGGTGGGCTTATACGTCAGGCCATACTCCACGCCCCGGTGCAGGGTCTTGCCCGCACTCTGGTAGTCGGTGGAGTTGTCGGGCTGCCGAATGTTGAGCAGCTCGTTGCGCCCGTCCAGCTGGTACAGGGCCACGTCCACGTACACTTTGTTATCCAGCAATGAGGTCCAGCCGCCCACCTCGCGGTTGAAAAAGCGCGCTGGCTTCAGGTTGTAGTAAAACTCGGCTGGCATCCCGGCGGGGGTGCCAGCCGGCACGGGCCGGGCCCGGAAAATGGACGTGAGGCCGGGCGGCGAAAAGCCCTGTGAGTAGTTGGCGTAGAGCCCGCGGCCGCGGCCCAGGTCGTAGGTCAGGCCCACTTTGGGGGTGGCTTGCTGGTACACCTTCGAGCCGGTGCTGTTGTCGAGGTAATTGTTGTACGCAAACGAAAGCCGGTCGAAGCGCCCGCCCAAAGTGAGCTGCAGGGCGGGCAGCGTCGGCAGCGGGTGCAGGTCGAGCTGCGCGTACACGGCCGAGTTGAGCAGGTCCGTGTCGTAGCTGGCAATGGGCTTATCTGGCCGGTCGGCCACAACCGTGTACTTCGTCACCGACTTCCCATCGGCTCGCAGCTGTGCGGCCAAGTCAATCTGTTGGGCATTGTAGTGCGTCGGCGAGTAGTCAACCATCAGCCCGCCCAGCAGCTTGGCCCCCAGCCAGTCAAACTTCACGTTATGCTGGGCCAGCAGGCCGTAGCTCTTGAAGGCATTCACGTTCACCTCGCCACGCGCTGTGGGCGCCCCACTCGTCCAGCGAATGCCGTAAGTCGGGTTCTGGCCCACGCTGTTATCGCGGAAATAGGCCGTCAGCGAGGAAGCATGCTGCGGGTTCCACTGGTGCTCGGCCTTGAGATACGACCGCAGGGCGTAGGTTTTGCGGTAGGTGAAGTCCGAAGTCGACGAATACTCGCGCCGGTAGTACGATAGGCTATCCACGCTGCTGCTGGTCTGCGAGTCGTAGTTGTTGTACGAAGCCGAAGCCGTCAGCCGCGTTTTAGCCGACAAGGCATACTCCAGCTTGCCGTTCACCGACTGTTTGTCGTAGTCGGAGCTGGCCACCCAGCCGTTGCGCTGCCGGGCCAGGTAGCCGCTCACGTATACGCCCAACTTGGGCGTAAGCATGCCGCCCCCGCCCAACTGCACGCGCCGGTAGCCGTACTGGTCGCCTTGCGCCCCCACGCTCAGCGTAGGCACGCTCGTCGGCCGCTTGGTGAGCACATTGATGGCGCCACCCACTGCTTCCGGGCCGTAGAGCGACGAGGCCGGCCCCTTCACCACCTCAATCGAGCTAATGGCCAACGGATTGGTTTCGAGCAGCGCATTGTGGTTGAACACGCCCATGGGCCGCAGCGGCAGCCCGTCTTCCAGGTACAGGAAATAGGCGTTGGTCCCAAACGGCTGCCGGATGCCCATGGCGTGCTGCTCGTTGCCGTAGTTGAGCATCACCACCCCTGGCACTTTATTAATCAGCTCCACCAGCAGCGTAGGCTTGGTGTCTTGAATGACCGTGGGCGAAATTTTGGAGATGGCCACCGGCGCGTCGGTGCGCAGCTGCGCTTCGCGGCTGGCCGTCACCACCACGGTTTGCAGGTCCTCCACGGCCGGCTCCAGGGCCACGCGCAGGTTCTGCCCGCCAGCGGTTGGCGTCAGAGTAAAAGCCTTGTAGCCCACCGCCGACACCACTAGTTGCGGCGCTTCAGTAGCCAGCGTAAAAAAGCCCGAGTTGTTAGTTGCGGTGCCGGTCTGGCTATCCGGAGTGCGCACCGTGGCTCCCACCAACGGCTCCTTGGTGGCCGCGTCAAACACCCGGCCCGAAAGCACGTGCTGTGCCGCCGCCGACCACGACACAAAAAATAGGGCCACAGACAGCCCCAACCCGGCCTGCAGGCCGGGCACATGAAATAATTTCATCCCCTCAGTTGACTAAAAAACAAGCAAACGGGGCCACGCCGGACCGCCCCCGGCGCCCATAGGCACCGGCCGTCCGCCGCAGCAGCTCCCGAATCGGTCGTTGTTTAGCCCAGGGGCGGATGAAACACGCGCCCCAACGGGGCCGCGTAGGCCCCCGGCACCAGCCAGGCAAACCTGTGGTTTTTCGCGGCGAACACCTGTGGCGGGCTTAGCCGCACCGCTACAAATTGTGCGGGCAGCAACTCTAGCTTCACCTTTAGGGGGCTTGGTGCCTGGTTTTCCCGCTCCCGCTGCCTCATCTTTTGCACTAAGTAGCACTTGCCGTTGCAGTGCATCATGGGCCGAGCCTTGTTCACGCAAAAGCGCGCCGTAATAGTGGCTTGGTTCAGCGCATAGTCCACCACCAGCAGCTCGCGGCTGAAGGTTTGAAGCAGCACCAGGGCCACCAGAACATAGGCTAACAAGGACTTCACAGCAACCAGAGGTTGATAATGCTGTACGAAGGTAAGGCCCTCAATTTTTCTTCGTGAGCAAAAGTGGACATTCCTTTTATGAAGCCTAGCCTTGTTCAGTTGTCATCTTCCGGCTAAGCTAGTGAGCTGGGCTATCGGGCCAGCGGTACCACTACGCTTCCAAAATTCAGAATTGAACCAACAGCAAAAAGCCCCTCAGCCTTGCGACTGAGGGACTTTTTGAAGTGTGGGGGATGACGGGTTCGAACCGCCGACCCTCTGCTTGTAAGGCAGATGCTCTGAACCAGCTGAGCTAATCCCCCTTGGGTGTTTCCGTTTGGGATTGCAAAGATGGGAGGTGTTTTTGGAAGCACCAAATAAATCCCGGTTTTAATCGAGCAGTTTCTGGGGCTGCAGGGGCCAAATCAGCAGCAACAATTTCATTTTCAGCGACAGAAAAAATCTTTGCCACCTGCAAAAAAAATTGGATTTGAGGGCAGCGACTCGCCAAGCAACGTATTCCGGCGGCCTGCGTTAATCACGGCAAGTCCTTTTCCTCTCATTTCAACGTTCATTCTTTCCCATGGAAACCACCCTCCTTCAAAATTATTCCGAAGCCGAAAAAACCGCTTACCTGAGCGCCATTGCCAGCTTGGCCAGCGCCGACCGCCAGGCCACGGGCCCAGAAATTGAATTCCTACAAGCCCTGTCCCAACAAGCCGGATTATCTGCCGGCGCGGCCCAGCAGGTGCTGTCCGCAGCCCAAGACCCCTCCAATCAAGGCATTCAGCAGAATCTCGACACCCTTAAGAGCAGCGACCTGCGCTACTCGCTGATTACGGACCTCATCAGCTTTGCCCGCGCCGACGGCGCCTACTCCAACGACGAAGAAGCCATGATTACCAAAATGTCGCAGTACCTCGGCATCAATCAGCAGCAGCAAAAGACCCTGGAAACGGTGGTTGACCAGGCCGAAACCGTGGCCCACGACCCCCAAGACCCCTCCAAGACCGGTTTCTTCGACCGCGTGGGCGACAAGCTGTCCAGCGCCGGCATTCCCAAGCAGGCCCTGATGGCCGGCTTGCTGGGCGTGGTAGCGCCCATGGTTATTTCTCGCGTCATGGGCGGCGGCAACCGTTCCCAGGGCTACGGCAACCAGGGCGGCGGCATGATGAGCAGCGGCATGGGCGGCCTGCTCGGCGGCGCGGCCCAAAGCGGCATGGGCGGCTTGCTCGGCGGCCTCCTCGGCGGTGGCATGTTGGGTGGCCTGATGGGCGGCGGCTCGTCGGCGGGCATGAACCAGCGGGGCTCGGCTATCGGCAACGGTGGCTTGGGCTCGATGATGTCCATTCTGGGCGGCCTGGGCGGGCGTCCCAACACCCAGCCCCGCAGCGCCGGCGGTGGCGGCCTCGGCTCGCTGCTGGGCGGTGGCGGTGGCATGGGCAGCCTGCTTGGCGGTCTGCTCGGCGGCCGGTAATATTCTGAACCACGGATTCATTCGGATTTTTCGGATTCCGCGAATTTTGTAGTCGGCGTGGTGGGATTTACGCCCAACTCTATGCGCCACTAGGATGCAATGAAAAGGCCACTCATGCGAGTGGCCTTTTCTTTTTTTACCGCCTTGATGAACCGTTTATAGAATCGGTAGAATCCGAAAAAACGCCGGAAACGTAGTTCGGCGCAGCCAATCCGTGGTTCAGGGTTTTTCGCGCACCACGGCGAAAGTGCCGCCGTGCTGCTCCACCACTTCCACCAAGCGGTAATTGAGCTCTTCTTTCACGTCGATGTACTGGTCGTAGCTGGTGGTATCCACGAAGTACTGCACATTAACTTCCTTGCCCATAAGCGTGAGCGCGCTAAACTTGATTTGCACATCCTGGCTCACGAGCGGATGCGCTTGCATGGCGGCCAGGGAGTCGGTGATGATGTCGTGCAGCTGAGTGCTGGTGGTTTTCTGGTCAAAAGTGAGCGTGAAGCCCACGCGGCGGGAAGTCCGGAGCGAGAGGTTATCGAGCGGCTTGTCAATCATGCTTTTGTTGGGCACGGTGAGGTAGCTTTTCTCGGCGGTGCGGAGACGGGTGCTCCGGAAACCAATTTTTTCGACGGTGCCGCTCACGGGGCCCGCCGTCACCAGGTCGCCGACCCCAAAGGGCTGGTCGAGGAAGATGGTGAAGGAGGCAATGAGGTTTTCGAGGCTCTCCTTAGCGGCAAAGGCCACGGCCAGGCCGCCAATGCCCAGGCCGCCCACTAGGGCCGTCACGTTCACCCCGAAGGCCTCACCCAATATCACCAGCGCGCCGATGATGATGACCATGACTTTGAGCAAATCCTTGGCAAAGGGCAGGAACTGATTGTCGAGCCGGCGCACGCCGGGCACGGCGCGCAGCTCGTTGCGGCGCTTCACCACCAGCAGCGCAAAATCGACAAGCCGCAGCACCACCCACGTTACGGTGCCAATAAAGCCGAGCAGAAAGATGCGCAGCAGCGCCACCTTGGGCCAGGGCTGGAAGTCGGCCGCCGCATTGACGGGCAGCGGATAAGTGAGCACGTTTAACGCCACATAAACTGTCAGCAGCAGAAAGAGTACCGATAGCGGCTGAATGAGCAGGTCGTGTAGCTCTTTCTCAGTCACGCCCGCCGTGTAGCGTTTGGTAAGGCGGAACAGTACCGTGCTCAGCAGCCGCGAGAGCAGCCGCCGCAAGGTGCCGCCCACCAGCAGAATGAGGGCCGCAATGAGGTATTGGGCCAGGGTGTTGCCGAATAGTTCGTAATTCAGAAAGGGGGGAAACGTCATAACAGAATGTATCGCCAGCCGCGGGCCCGCAAAGCCCTCGGCTGGCGAATGATGGAGATTGAAATTAGCTCAGGAAGGCTTTCGCCTATCTGGACCAGCGCCACAGTCCGTGCCGGACCCCTACTTAGCTCGAATGGCGATAACCGGGTCCAGATTAGCGGCCAGCACGGCCGGCACGATGCCCGCAATTATCCCAATGCCCACCGAAATCAGCAGGCCGAGCAGGATGCGGGCGGCCGACATGCTAAGCGGCAGCGCGTCCTGCGGCACCAGCGTCACAAACCACACCAGCAGGATACCCGCCAGGCCGCCAATGAGGCACAGGAAAATGGCTTCGAAGAGAAACTGAAAAAGGATGAAGAAATTCTTCGCCCCCAGCGACTTCTGAATGCCAATGATGTTGGTGCGCTCACGCACCGACACGAACATGATGTTGGCAATGCCGAAGCCGCCCACCAAGATGGCAAACGAGCCAATTACGCCGCCCACAATGCCAATTACGCCGAAAAGCTTGCCCACGGCGGCGGCTATCATTTCGGGGCGGTTCAGGGCAAAGTTGTCTTCCTGCCGGGGCTTGAGGCCGCGGATGTTGCGCATCACGCCGCGCATTTCGTATTCGAGGTCGAGCAGGCCGGGGTCTTCGTCGCGGCCCTTCACGGCCAGCGTGGCGCTGGGGCCGCCGCCGAAGCCGTTGTTCAGGGTGAACATCTTCGTGAACATGCCAAAGGGAATGATGCAGTTGGCGTCGTTGCTGGAGATGGTGAGCAGTTTCTTGCCCTCCTTCTCCATCACCCCGATGACGGTGAGGGTCTGGCCGCGGGCCTTGAACTGTTTGCCCAGGGCGTTGCCGTCGGGAAAGAGGTTTTCGGCGATGGTGGCCCCGATGATGGCCACGGGCCGGGCCGCGTCCATTTCCTGCGAGGTAAAGTAGCGGCCTTCTTTCACGGGCACGTTGCTCACGGCCCGGAAATCGTAGCTCACCCCCTGCAGCACGCAGTCGGACACGGAGTTGGAACCCATCTTTAGGGTATTGCCGTTGCTGGCGGCGAATATGGCGATGCCTTTATTGTTGGGGCCCAGCTGCTTGCGGAGCTGCTGAAACTCGCGCGGCGTAGGCACGGGCCGCTGGAAATACTTCCACCACGGAAATTCAGCATCGAAGGCAAAGGGCCACTTCGAAACGTAAATCACCTTATCGCCGGCGAAATCGAGGCTGCTCCGGATGTTGGCTTCCAGCGAATCGACGATGGTGAAGACCGAAATGATGGAGAAGATACCCACCGTGACGCCCAACAACGAGAGGATGGTGCGCAACAAGTTGGACTTAAGGGCATCCCAGGCAAAGCGAAAACTTTCTAACGTGAGGCGAAGGGCGAGCATATACGAGAACGGGTGAGGATGCAGAAAGAAGGACGGAATAAGAAAAGCCACGGAAGGCCCCTAAAGGCAGGTTTTGGCGCACCTGCTCTCCGCTGCTACGAGGGCGAAGCACGGTGCCAGCAGGCAAAAGACGGAAACCTGCGGGGAAGTTGCTGAGGCATACAGCTCGCGCGCGTTACTGCGTCCAGCACAAAAATGATTACTACGAGAAAAAGCCGTACTTTTGCCTCCCCAAATTTCCGTAAATTCCCCCAAATACTGCCCATGGCGATGAAATTGCATGAGTTCAAATTTGAACTCCCCGAGGAACTGGTTGCTCTGCATCCGGCCCGCAACCGCGACGAAAGCCGCCTGATGGTGGTGCACCGCGCCACCGGCCAGATTGAACACCGCACCTTCAAAGATATCCTCGATTATTTCAACGAAGGCGACGTAATGGTGCTCAACGACACCAAGGTTTTTCCGGCCCGCCTCTACGGCAACAAAGAAAAAACCGGTGCCAAGATTGAAGTTTTCCTGCTGCGCGAACTGAACAAGGAGCTCCGGCTCTGGGACGTGCTGGTGGACCCCGCTCGCAAAATCCGCGTGGGCAACAAGCTGTACTTCGGCGAGTCCGACATGGTAGCCGAGGTAATTGACAACACTACTTCGCGCGGCCGCACCATCAAGTTCTTGTTTGACGGCACCGATGAGGAGTTCCGCAAGGCGCTGTACGAGCTGGGCGAAACCCCGATTCCGAAAGAAGTCCTCAACCGCGAAACCGAGCCCGCCGACAAAGAGCGGTACCAGACCATCTACGCCGAGAACATTGGCGCAGTGGCGGCTCCTTCGGCCGGCCTGCACTTCACCCGCGAGGTGATGAAGCGCATGGAGATTAAGGGCGTCGACCCGGCTTTCGTGACCCTGCACGTGGGCTTGGGCACCTTCCGCACGGTAGACGTGGAAGACCTGACCAAGCACAAGATGGACTCCGAGAACTTCATCGTAACGGCTCCGGCCTGCGAGATAGTGAACAAGGCGCTGGATGCGAAGAAGAAAGTGTGCGCCGTGGGCACCACCACCATTCGCGCCATGGAGGCGTCGGTGTCGGCCAATGCCCGCATGAAGCCCACCCAGGGCTGGATTGACCGGTTCATCTTCCCGCCCCACGATTTCAAAATCGCCAACTGCCTGCTCACCAACTTCCACATGCCGGAGAGCACACTCATCATGCTGGCCGCGGCCTTCGCCGGCTATCCTCTGCTGATGGAGGCCTACAAGGAAGCCATTAAGGAGAAGTATAAGTTCTTCAGCTACGGCGATGCCATGCTGATTTTGTAGAACGAATCGACGATTACCGGAATGAGTGAAGGCTCGGCTGTATTTGCGGCCGGGCCTTTTGCTTTGTATTTCACCGCTAAAAATGCCTGTTGCTTATGGCCCCCTCTCCTACTTCTTCGTTCCGGCCCTCTCCTCCTGCGCGCTTTGCCATTTTGGTGGCCGGGGGCACTGGCACGCGCATGGCCGCCGACCGGCCCAAGCAGTTTCTGCTGCTGCGCGGCGAGCCAGTGTTACTGCACACTCTGCGCCGCTTTGCCGACCCGACGCTGGGCGTGGCCGAGATAATTGTGGTACTGCCCGCCGACCAACTCGAAACCTGGCAGGAGTTGTGCCGGACCCACCAGGTGCCCATTGCGCACACGTTGGTGCCGGGCGGGGCCAGCCGCTGGGCCTCGGTGAAAGCCGGCCTGGCGGCGCTAGGGGAATACAGGGAAGGCTTGGTGGCCGTGCACGACGGCGTGCGGCCACTGGTGTCGCGCATGGTGGTGGAGCGCACGTATGCCGCGGCAGCTACCCACGCAGCTGCCGCAGCTGCCGTGATGCCCAAAGACTCGGTACGGCTGGTGTCGCAGCACGGCTCGGCGGCCCAGAACCGCAGCCGCCTACGCCTCATGCAGACGCCCCAGACGTTTGAGATTGACTTGCTGCGCCGGGCGTATGCCATGCCCGAGCTTGCGTCCTTCACCGACGACGCCACGGTAGTAGACGACCTCTGCCGGGTGCAGCTGGTGGATGGCGACTACCGCAACCTAAAAATCACGACCCCGGAGGACCTCATCGTAGCAGAAGCCTTGTTGGGTAATGCGTGACTGAGCATGGGCAGTGAATAGGCGAAGGAGTAGATGAAAAGTTCGTGTTGACGTTCTTTGTAATCACTCATTCACCCACTGACTCATTCACGCATTGGAATACACCAGCCTGCTCTACGACGTGCGCCCCGACGGCGTGGCCACCATCACCCTCAACCGCCCGGAGGTATTTAACGCCTTCAACGACCCGCTGAGCTACGAACTGCAGGACGCCCTGAAGCAAGTGGCGCGCGATGCTACCGTGCGGGCAGTAGTGCTTACCGGTGCCGGCCGGGCCTTCTGCTCGGGCCAAGACCTGAAAGCGGCTCAAGGTGCCGAGAAACGCTCGTTCTACGATTCGCTGCACAAGCGCTACAATCCCATTATCCGGGCCATGCGCGCTCTGCCCAAGCCTATTATTGGGCGCATCAACGGCGTGGCGGCGGGTGCCGGCTGCTCGCTGGCGCTGGCTTGCGACGCGCTGGTGGCCAGCACCGACGCCTCGCTGATTGAGGTATTCATCAACATCGGCCTGGTGCCGGACTCGGGCTCTTCGTGGTTTTTGCCGCGGCTGGTGGGTACCCTCAAGGCCTTTGAAATGTGCAGCTTGGGCACGAAAGTGCCAGCTGAAGAAGCCTTGCGCCTCGGGCTGGTAAACCAGGTAGTAGCCCCAGAGCAGCTAGACGAAGCTACTTACGCCCTAGCCGCCCGCTACGCCGCCGCGCCCACCAAGTCCATTGGCTTGCTGAAACAAATGCTGAACAAAGCCGGCGCTGCTACCCTAGACGAGATGCTGGACTACGAAGCCCACTGCCAGCAAATTGCCGGCGAGTCAGAGGACTATTTCGAGGGCGTGAAAGCGTTTAGCGAGAAGCGCAAGCCCGTGTTCAAGGGGGCTTAAGCTTAATTTCTTTTGCAAGGCCACAGTGGCCCCAGCGGAGCTACCATAGGTAGTAGTTCGGCTGGGGCTTTTTGGTGTGTCGTGTGCCCCGCTTCTCAAGTTGCACTACGATACTGCAAACCCCTTGCTTAATAGCACTAATTAATCACCCTTAAAACCAATGTCAGGCAGGTCCTATAATTCAATTTAGTATTTTTTGAACTATTTTAGAAATTGAGCTCTGACTATAACCAATTGGATATCAATATAATAAGCAGACAATTGACACGATACACACATGGACTTTATTATAAATATTTATAATGTATTTTGTATTATATATTTATTAAAATACATTTGTTCATACTATAATCAAATCAATAACAAATTTCCTCCATGAAAAACCTGTACAAATTCCTTTCTGTTGGCGCGTTGGCCACGGCTGTAATGCTCTCTGGCTGCGACAAGAATGATGCAAAGCAGCCCACCCCGGAAGCTGCTAACGCGGTGGCTGATGCCACGATTGGCGCTTACGAAGTGCTCTATACCGGCATGCAGCCCAATGTACTGGCCCGCACCACTACCTATACTTACACCATTCAGCGCACGGGCAAGGCCCAGGCCAATGGACTGAGCCACTGGATTATCGCTTTCCCAACGGATTGCGACCCGGAGCTGACCTACCAAAATGTCCTGGGCGCCACCGTGGATGGCACCGAGTACACAAATTTGGCCGGCACCGAAGGCAAAGGCACGGGCTGCACCAACGCCGTGGGCGGCAACATTTTGAAGTTCGACAACCTGCCTTCCATTCTTTCGGACGGCGCCAAGCATACCTACAGCTTTACCCTATCCGGGCAGTGGGGCGAAAGCCAGCGCAGCACCTGGGTTAAATTTGGTAACAAATGCGAGCAAGGCGTTATCACCGGTCCCGGCTGCTCCACGTCGGGTCCAGCGTGCTCGCTTTCGCAGGGTTACTGGTTTTCTAAACCACGGGTAATCTGGGCCGGCGAGGTAGAAGTAGGCGGCAAGAGCTACACGCAAGCCGACGGCAAGCTAATCTGGAAAACGGGCACCGTAGGCAAGCCCAACTACCACACCAATAATGCCCGCAAAGCGTTTCTGCAGCTCGCCACGCTCAAACTCAGCGCAGCAGCTCAGTTGTTTGACGCCAGCCAGGCCCCCGCAACCCTGCTGGCCGACATGGCTACGATAGAAGATTACTTGTCGACGGTTGATAAGCTGACGGTAATCGTTAATCAAACCACCGGTGCTACCACCGTAAACTTCCCCGCTAACAGCGCCGATAACAAAGAAGCTGGTGAAGCAGCAGGCAGAATCGGCGAGTGGATTTCCAATAACCACTGCCCTTCTGAGCCCGTGCTCCAATAAAAAGGCAGCAATGGCTTTCCTAAGCTATTAAAAAGCAGCCCGCGTCGCAGCAGCGACAGCGGGCTGCTTTTGTTTTGTGGGCATTGGACTAGGCTTTCTCTTTTTTGCAGCGCACTGCTTGGGGTGCGGCCCTCCACAGCGACAAGGGCAAAAGGTTATAAGCTTATGTGCCAGTGCGGTCATAGTCCAGCAACAAAGCCAGCGCTTTGGCATTGATGAGATGATGACATTGCTGTGAACAGCGCACTGGACGCAGTTGCTATCGTTAGGCACATATGGCCCAAGACCGGTGACGTACCATACTTCATTGGAGCAAGCCTTGAGCCAATGAAGTATGGTACGTCACTAGGTTGCCTTGGACGTCAGGCGTACGGTGACTGACCGTGTGGCCCTGGTGGGACTAGTCGATTTGAGCCGTGTTGCCATCAGACAGAGAAAGGCTTGTAGCTGCCAAGTTTATTGGCTTGCGCACTTCGTAAATAACTTCTATACCCGCATAGTATTTTTTTGATTTTTAAAATAAATGTGTTTCGGAAAAACAAGTTAAACATTTGATAATAAGATAATTATTAAATGGCTCAGCTTTTCTTAAAATATAATTCTTTATATTTTATATTGTATATGTTACCAAAAAATATATATTTGTCCAAAGCAAAATCAATTAATCACAAAACCCACCCCGCATGAAAGCTCTTTACAAAATCATTCCTTCCGCCTTCTTAGCAGGCGCCTTGTTCTTTGTAAGCTGCGATAAGCAGCGGGAAGCCGTAGCGCCTTCAACCAGTGCGTTGTCGCAGGATGGCAAAGCAGCCCAAACACTCAGTGCGCCTATACTCTCTTTTGTTAGCGTCACGGGCTCAAGCATCACACTATCGGTGTGTGGTGGCTCGGAACTTGGGGCTCCCGCTGGATTTTCGGTTCAGTGGATGCTCAAAAGTGAGTTTGACGCTACCGGGTGGCCCGCTTCCAGTGATGTAGTCGAAAGTTCTTCCTTCTGCAAGGCATCGTTCTCGGGCGTTCCGGGGGCATCCGGCTACAACATCAAAGGAATGGCATGCGCCTATGTGACAATTGGCGATGTCATGTTTGACCAAGTTGGGGCTTCATCACCCTGCGAAGATGTTGCGCTAAAATGCAGCAAAGAATACGTGTTTCGCGCCTTTGCCCACAACGTTCCCCAGGGGGCTGCAAAAAGCAACTGGTCTATAGATGCAGTGGGCATCACTGCTAACTGCAGCGAAGTCGGCACTTGCACGTACACCCAGGGCTTTTGGAAAACGCATGGCCCAGTGCCCAAAGGGAACAACGCTTACGTTTGGCCTGCTTCTGTCAAAGCCGATGGCTTAAGCTTGGGCGGCACTCCATATGACGCTCTACGGCTTTTGACTCTTTTCAATACCAAACCTGCTGGCAACGGCTTCATCTCGCTGGCGCACCAGCTTATTGCCGCAAAACTGAACGTGGCCAACGGTGCCGACGCATCCTCTGTGGCTGCCAACATTGCGGCTGCCGATGCCCTGATTGCGAAGGCTGTCAACGGCTACCTGGCCCCAGGTGCAACGAGTGAACTCACAACGCTTCTCGATAATTACAACAGTGGCAAACCAGGCGCTGGCCCCGGGCATTGCCCAGACAAGTCCTTTGCGGACAATGGCTCTAACTAACATTTGCAACAAGAAGGTTAGCATACGCTAATACCTTCTCCTACACACAAACGCCACCTGCTTACGAAAGCAGGTGGCGTTTGTGCTTAGCAGGCGGGGCTTAGCGCAGCGTAATGGTTTTGGTGCGGCCGTTCACCGTCACCGACGCAACCCGGTCGCAGTCCTGGGTGCCGGTGGGGTCGTAGTTGAGCAGCATGGCCTGAGCGTTGGCGTTGGTGATGCTGATGGTACCGGCCACAAAGTACTTGAAGCAGTCGCCGCGCTTGATGAGCGGCGTTTGGATGAGGGTGACGTAGGTTACCCCGCGCCGGTTGGTGCCATTGGCCGAACCGGTTACGCTGTACACGTCGTCGGAAGCTTGGGGCGTGCCGTAGCCGGCCGTGCGGGTGAAGGTCCAGTTGGCGGTCCAGGAATGGGTGCCGCCGTTGTTGGCCCGGACGATGCTGGCGTTGGTGACGTCGACGGTGAACGAGCCCAGCCCGAGGTCGGTGAAGGTGCGGGTGGCGGTGTGCTGGTTGTCGTTCACGAAGTAGGTGTCGCGGGTAACCACGGCGCCCGCGCGGCGGGTGAGCACATCGGTGGTGAAGCGCACACGGATTTTGCCGCGGCGGTAGCGGCCATCGGGGCAGAGGCAGTTGGTGGGCCCGAAGTCGATGGTGAGTGTGCGGGCGTTGAAGTCGTAGCTGCGGGTGGCGCAGCTGCCGAACCGAATGCGGAACTCTGCCTCGGTGAGGAGGTAGGCCGAGCCTTGCACGCTGGGGTCGGCGGGCCCGGCGGCCTGCATGGCGTCGGAGCTGAGGGCCGTTTCAACGTTGTCTTCGCTGCGGTCTTCGGCCGACGTGATGTCGTCGGGTTCGGCAGTGGACTTGCGCTGGCAGCCGGTGGCAAGAAGCAAGCCGCTGGCCAGGCAGGCCAAGGCCAGGGAGCGGAGAGCAGAGGTACGCATAAAGGGGTGTGTAAAAGAAGTTGGTGAATGGATGAAGTGACTACTTGTGGGCCGTTGGAAGCGCCTCGACTGCCGAGGTTTAAAGCGCTAACTTAAAAGTTGAAGCTGGCCACAAAATAACCCCGCTTCGGGGCAAGCGTATAGCCAGACATCTATACAATCAGGCTTTCTACTAATCCACTTTGTGTATGCCTCGCTTCCTCTATTTCCCCCTGCCCTCGCGCCAGCTGTTGCTGCGGCTTGCCGTGGTGCTGCCTATGCTCACCGCTTGCTCGGGCAGCAGCAGCGACGACGCTGTGGACGCTGCCAATGCCCAAAACCGCAACAGAATCAGCGAAGCTGATGTGACAAAGAAGCAGGAAGCCGATGCTGATTTCCTGGTGAAGGCCACCAGCAACGCGCTGCTGCAAGTAGAGCTGGGCAAGCTGGCCCAGGCGCGCGCCACCACGCCCACGGTGCGCAACTACGGCAGCCGGCTGGTGAAAAGCCGCCTCGACCTGCTGGCCTCCCTGCGCAACGTGGCCGCCAGCAAGCAGCTGGCCGTGCCCGCCACCCTGGGCGGCGACGAGCAAGCCGCTTACCACGAGGTGAGTATCCTAACCGGCTCTGAAATCGACAAACGGGTGATGAAGCTTATTCTGAAATCGCAAAAGCAGGACGAAGACGCTTTCGACGACATGAAGGAAGATGCCTATGACGGCGACATCCGCGCTTTCGCGGCCAAGTACTACCGGCCCGTGCGGGAGGAGCTGGCCATGGCCGAGGAGATAGACGAGACCATTGAGGACCTGCCCTAGCCCTTGGGGCCACTCATGCCCGCTACGCACCTGCCCATTACTCGCGAAGCCAGCGCTAGCCCACCTATTGAGGGAAGTAAATGAGGGCCTTTGCAAGACCGTGACCAGCGTTCAGCTTAGTGTAAATCAACGGTTCAGGTTAGGTAGCTGCGACTGATAAAATACGGCCGAGCATGCAACATATTGCCCTTTACTGCCCGTATTAGCTGTGCTAACAGGAATTTAGCAATCAAGCTTAACCCACCTGTCGCGATGGTCTTCCCTCATTCCTTTCCCACAAAACCCTTTCCTCCTATGAAACGCTCCTTCATTCCGTTGCTGGCTACTGGCCTGCTTGCTTTAGCTTCCTGCGGCGACGCCAACAAGTCTACTTCTGCCGAAGGCGGCAACGCCAGCGACAACACCATGACCAGCTCGGCCACCGGCGGCGACACGGTGTCGGCTAATATGCCAGCTGGCTCTGAAAATCCCGAAAATCAGCCACAAAATGCTGGCACGGCCCAGAGCAACACCGGCAACGGCGCCATGCGCGGCACCGACGGCGCCATGGGCGGCATGGCCAAAGGTGACCCCAACGGCCCCACTGCTCCGCACAAGGACGATGCGGAGTTCATGAAGTCGGCGGCTCATAGCGACCAGAACGAGATTCAGCAAAGCAAAATGGCTCTGCAAAAAGGCGTGACCGGCATGGCTAAAGAGATGGCCAACAAAATGATTGCCGACCACACCAAGTCGACCACTGAGCTGAAAGCCATTGCCGCCAAAAAAGGCGTGAAGCTACCCACCGACATGGACGCCGAGCACAAAGCCCTGGCCCCCACCATGCAAAAGCTTTCGGGCAAGGAGTTTGAGCAGCGCTACATGGCTCAAATGCTGACCGACCACCAGAAGACGGCCAACACCATGCGTGCCCACGAAACTATGACGCAGGACGCTGACCTGAAAGCCTTCATCGGCAAAACGGTGCCCGTGGTAGAGCAGCACCTGGGCATGGCCCAGCAGAACGGCAACATGAAAATGTAAGCATCCTGGCCAGGGCATTATAAGCCCCAGGAACACACAAAAAAGCCGCTCTCAATTCGAGAGCGGCTTTTTTGTGTGCAAGCCCAACCGGTATATGCTTTGCTCAGAAGCATGCTCCAAGTGGCGCCTTGGGGCGCTGCTAGCGGTAGCCAAACCGGTACCGCAACCCGAAGCTGCCTCCCCCCGCCATGAAAGAACCATTCTTGGCGTAAGGCGATTCCTCCAAAAACTGGCCGTTGCTCTCAAAAACACCGCCTTTCTCAAAGAAGGTGCGCACATCCTTGTTCATCACGTATTGGAAAGTGGCTTGTACACGCCGGCGGCGCCCAAAGGCGTAGCTGGCATCAACGCCCAGCGCAGCATGCACGCCAAACGCGCGCCGACGAAATCCGAATGTTTCTTGGGTGGTCACCCGGCGGTCGGCGATGGCATATTCGCGAAAATTCACCGACGACCACAAGGGTATCAGGCCGCCCACGGCGTCGAACTGCAGCCGTTTTAAGAATGACGTGGTGAGGGCGTAGCGTAGCATCACGGGCAAAGCAAAGCCTCGCTCTCTAAGCGTTTGATTGGGCACCGATGATGAGTCGGTACCAGTCTGAAAGACCGTTCCCACGGGCTCGTCATTAAATGTCTCGCCGTAATTAATCCCTAGCTGGATAGCCCAGCGGGGCGCCAGGTAATAGCCACCGTACACGTATGGAACTGGTCCGGCCGATACGTACTGCGCATAGGTGCCGTAGCCGCCGCGGCCGTTTACCGGGTAGCGCGTCGTTTGGGTTTCCGTCGGGGTCGTTTTGACTACTGAATTCGGGTATGGGTTCTGCTCTGAGTAGCGCACGCGGTAGAAGTAGCCGCCTATTTCGGAACCCACGTAAAACCGCGGCCGGAGCGTCACGACTTCGCTGGCGGGCGCCAACCGCTTGACGTAGCGCGCCGGCTGAGGACCCAAGGTTAGGCCAACGCGCAGGCTATTAGTCAGGCACAGAACGGGCCTTCCGGACAGCAGCAGCACGGCGACACCGTTATTAGCGTCGATGAAACCGTAGCGGCCCAACCGGCGCTGCAGGCCGTAGAGCAGGGCCACATCGGCGGTGATGAAACGCTGGCCGCTGTTGCGATACAGAAAGTATTGGGTTTCACGAGCCCCATTGCCTAACCCAGTTCCAAGTGCTACCGACACGTAGTCGGCGAAAAAACTGCCAACGTTGCGGCCCTGCAGGAGGCGCCGCTCCCGGTTATGGTAGTAGCGTCCGGCCACCTGGGTCCGAATTCCTAAGCCCTGACGGCTCTCGGCGCTGGCATCGGGGCGGTAGCGGGTGATGGCCGGGCTCACTTCGCCCAGCACCGACCAGTCCGGGTTATCAAGCTTGCGCTCATAAGCCAAGTGGAGGCCGTAGCGGGTGTAATAGGTGCCGGGGCCGAAGGCGGAGGAGGAAGGCAGAAAGTTGTTCAGGCCCAGTTTCCACAGGCTGCGCTGCTCTTCTTGCACCCGCAACGGCACGTCGGTTGCCGAGGGCACCGCCACCTCTTCGCCGTACTTCAATTGCGTGGTGTCGGGCACCGTCTGAGCCACAACGCGAAACGCAGAACCAACCAGCAGCCCAATCCAGGCCAGGGTCTGACGGCTACGAAAACAAGATAGATTAGCCATGGAGAAGAGGACGAAAAGATTAGAATTGGGCGGAAAGCAGCTGAATCTGTAGGGTGAGCGGCGCGTAGGAAGTATTCACTCGCACCACCGGGCGCGCCGCCCCGGCCGGCTTGGTAGTCAGCGAGGCGCGGTTGGCTGTGATTTTTTTAGCGGCAGCGTAGGCCGGCGGCACCGTCAGGGCACCTTGCAGCACGTTGAGCTGATAGGAGAAAAGCTCGGGTTCGGCCGCGCTAATGACTACCTCGGTCCGGTCGGCCTCCACGGTGAGCTTGCGCAGGTCGGCGGCGGGCTGCACCCGGACGCTGCCGTAGTAGTTGCGCACGAAGCAGCTGCCGCCCAGCCCCAGCAGCTGCACCGCCGACTTATTGGCTTCGCAGGTGAAATCGGCTTGCACATTGGCGGCATTCAGGTCGGCGTAGCGGGCACTGACCGTGAGGGTGCCGCGCAGATTGCGCAGGGTAATCTGCCCGAAGTTTTGCTCTAGTTTTTGCGCGCCGCTGAGGTCGGCCAGGGTGGTTTGGCCGTAGGCGTTTATCACTTGCAGGGGATTGCCGGTAGGCATTAGCACGATGTACTCGGCGCGCAGGTCGCTGCGTACGGGCGAGGCCCCAGCCGGCAGCACAAACAGATTGACGAGGTCCAGCGCATTGCCGGTTTGCTGGAGCCGATACTGCGCCACGGGCAGGTCCTGCACGGCCACCTCCCGCTTGGCGTGGCGGGCGCTGAGGCGCAGGGTCACCTGCACGGTGGGCCGGTCCCAGCCCCGCACCTGCACGTTGGCCTTTTCGGCCCGGATACGCACCGCCATGCCGGGCGGGCAGTTCCAGGTTTGCTCCACGGTGCGGGTCACGACCTGCACCCGCTGCTGGGCCCGCGCGGCGGGCAGCACCAGGAGTCCGAGCAACACGGCCAGCCCTCCCCACCGCCACCAGGCCCCAGGCCAGTGAATAAATAACATCATGAGATAAGAAGTTGAACCAGTTCGCGGGTAACGGTAGCTTTCAGAGTGACAAGCCGGGCCTGCTCGCGGAGCAATTCCGGCGAGGCGCCGAAGCGGCGGGCGTCCTGGTGCAGCTGAGCTTCCTGGGTTTCCAGCTCTTCCAGTTGCATTCGCAGCGTCCGGAATTCGCCCGATTGGCATACCACGGGCTGCGACGAGCAGTGGGCATCGATGAAGGACAGTCCCTGCCGCTCCAGCGGGTCGGCTGGTGGCGCGGGCAGCGAGAGCAGGCTTTCTTCTTCGCTAAACGTCACCGTTTCGCGGGCAACTGTGGGCACCGAAGCAGCCGGGCGTACCTGCCACCATACGCCCAACACCAGCAGCACGCTGGCTGCTATAGCCAGCATCCGGCGCATGGAGCGAGCGGGCCACAACTGCCGCTCCACGGCCAGCGGCGCGGGGGCCGCAGCGGGCACTTCCGTAGCTGCCGCTGCATCCAGCCGGGCCGCTACATTAGCCCAAAGGTCATCGTCGGGCTCATACGTCGGCAGCGCGGGTATGGCTTGGGCCAAGGCGACATCGACGGCTAGCTGCGCCTCAATGCGGGCCCAGGTAGCTGGCTCGGGCTCGTGAGCCGGCAGGTTGTTCAGGGCCCGCCGCAGGTTTCGCCCGCCCTTTTCGGGCATTTCGGGGGTCTGGCTCATTGGTAGAGGTACTGAAGTTTGCGTTGCAGCAGGCGCTTGGCGTGGTAGAGCTGCGACTTGCTGGTGCCTTCCGCGATGCCGAGCATCTCCGCGACCTCGCTGTGGGCGTAGCCTTCCACCTCCACCAGGCAGAACACGGCCCGGTAGCCGGCCGGCAACTCGCCAATGGCTTTGTCCAGGGCCTCGCCGGTGAGGTTGTCGTGCCAAGCCACCAGGGGCTCGGGGTGGCGGTCCTGGTCGTACACTTCCATGCGCTGCTCGCGCCGCAGCGTGAGCAAGGCCCGCCGCACCACAATGATTTTAATCCAGGCGCCCAACGTCGACTGCTGCCGGAACCCCGACAGGCCTTGGAATATTTCGACAAAGGCTTCCTGCAAGGCATCCTGAGCTAGGGCCCGGTCGCCAAGAATTCGCAGAGCAGAGGAAAACATGGCCGTCTTGTATTGCTGGTACAGGCGAAATTGCGCCTGACGGTCCTGGGCCAGACAGCCCGCCAGCAGATGCTGTTCTTCAGAAAGCAGACGAGGCGGGGAACTGGACACGAACCTTTATTAAATTCTTTGCTCCAAAGTGTCGGGCCATTAAAGAAAGGTTGGTTGGTGACAAAAAAATGTTTTCACTGCCCATTTCTAAAACTCATTCAAGCACTAAAAAGCCCGTCATGCAGTGCATGGCGGGCTTTTTAGTGCTTGAATGATGACGGGTATGTTAGGCCTCCGTGTATTTGCTTATTTTCAGTTCCTCGGCCAGGAAGCGGGCCGTGTGGCCTTTATCAGACTTAGCCACCTGCTCGGGCGTGCCCTGGGCCACGATGGAACCACCGCCCGCGCCACCCTCGGGGCCGATGTCAATGACATAATCGGCCACCTTAATCAGGTCCAGGTTGTGCTCGATGATGAGAACGGTGTTGCCTTTGTCGGCCAGCTTTTGGAGTACATCAGCCAGGTGGTTGATGTCTTCGAAGTGCAGGCCGGTGGTTGGCTCGTCGAGGATGTAGAACGTTTTGCCCGTGTCCTTCTTGCTGAGCTCGGTGGCGAGTTTCACACGCTGGGCCTCGCCGCCGGAAAGCGTGGTGGCCTGCTGGCCTAGAGTGAGGTAGCCCAGGCCCACATCGTTCAGCGTTTTTATTTTACGCAGGATGCGGGGCTGGAACTCAAAGAACTCCACCGCCTTTTCCACCGTCATGTCCAGAATGTCGGTAATGGACTTGCCTTTAAAGCGCACCTCCAGGGTTTCGCGGTTGTAGCGACGGCCTTTGCAGGTTTCGCAGGGCACGTGCACGTCGGGCAGGAAGTTCATCTCGATGGTGCGGATGCCGGCGCCCTCGCAGGTTTCGCAGCGCCCGCCCTTCACGTTGAAGGAGAAGCGGCCGGGGCCATAGCCACGGATTTTTGCCTCGGCCATTTCGCCAAACAGCTGGCGGATTTCGGTGAACACGCCCGTGTAGGTAGCCGGGTTCGAGCGCGGCGTCCGGCCAATCGGCGACTGGTCCACCTCAATCACCTTATCCACCAAATCCAGCCCTTCGATGCTGCCGTAAGCCAGCGGCTCCTTCTTGGAGTTGAAGAAGTGCTGATTCAGAATTGGGTACAGGGTGTCGTGAATAAGCGTCGATTTGCCCGAGCCGGAAACGCCCGTCACGGCCACCAGCTTGCCCAGCGGCACCTTTAGGGTCACGTTTTTGAGGTTGTTGCCCTTGGCGCCCTTCAGCACCAGCTCGGCGCCTTCGCCCTTGCGCTTTTTCTTACGCATCTCGATGTGCTTCTGCCCGCTCAGGTACTGCGAAGTGAGCGAGCCGGAGCTCAGAATCTCCTGCGGCGTGCCCGAGGCCACGATGTGGCCGCCGTGAATACCCGCGCCGGGACCAATGTCCAGCACGTGGTCGGCGTGAAGAATCATGTCTTTGTCGTGCTCCACCACAATCACCGAGTTGCCGATGTCGCGCAGGTGCTGGAGGGCCTTGATGAGCCGCTCGTTGTCGCGCTGATGCAAGCCGATGCTCGGCTCGTCCATGATGTAGAGCACGCCCACGAGTTGGGTACCAATCTGGGTGGCGAGGCGGATGCGCTGGCTTTCGCCGCCGCTCAGCGTGCGCACGGGGCGGTGCAGGTTCAGGTAATCGAGGCCCACTTCCAGCAGGAAGCCGATGCGTTTGCGGATTTCCTTCAGCAGCTCGCGGGCAATCACGTTTTGGCGCTCGGTGAGGCGGTCTTCTAATCCTTCAAACCAACCGGCCAGGTCATTGAGGTCCATCACCGAGAGCTCCCCGATGTGCTTGTCGGCCATGCGGAAGTGCAGGCTTTCCTTTTTCAGGCGGTAGCCCTCGCACTCGGGGCAGGTCTGGGCCTGGGCGTACTGCGAAATCCACTCGCGGATGTTGTCCGACTCGGAATCCATCTGCCGGCGTAGGAAGGGAATAAGCCCTTCGAACGCCTCCGTGTACTGGCTTTTGCTGTCGTCGGCCTCGTCCTCCGTAATTCCGTGGAGCAGGCGCTTGAGCAAGTCCTCCGAGAGCTTCTCGATGGGCGTGTTCAGGGTGGCTTTGTGCTTTTTAAGAATGACCGAGAGCTGCTGGAAAATCCAGATGTCGCGGTAGTCGCCCAGCGGCGCAATGCCGCCGCGCGCAATGCTCAGCTTGCGGTCGGGCATCACGCTGTCTTCCGTTATTTCCTGTACCTCGCCCAGGCCGTTGCAGGTGGGGCAGGCACCGTAGGGCGAGTTGAAGCTGAAGGTGTTAGGCGCCGGGTCGTCGTAGGCGATGCCGGTGGTGGGGTCCATCAGGAAGCGCGAGAAGAACTGCGGCTTGGCCTTGTCGCCCTTGGCATCGGGGTCGAGCACCAGCATGGTACCCTTGCCGTGCACCAGCGCGTTCTGCACCGAGCCGCTGAGCCGGAACCGGTCTTCCTCTTTCACCACCAGCCGGTCAATCACGATTTCGATGTCGTGAATCTTGTAGCGGTCCACCTGCATCTTGGGCGTGATGTCGAGAATTTCACCATCGACGCGCACCTTGGCAAAGCCCAGCTTGGCAATCTTCTGGAAGTCTTCGCGGTAGTGGCCCTTGCGGCCCTTCACCACCGGCGCCAGCACCACCAGCTTCTTGCCATCGAAATGCTTGAGGAGGAAGTTGATAATCTGGTCGTCGCTCTGCCGAATCATCTTCTTGCCCGTGGCGTAGCTGAAAGCTTCGGCCGTGCGGGCATACAGCAAGCGCAGGAAGTCGTAAATCTCCGTGATGGTGCCCACCGTGGAGCGCGGATTGCGCGAGGTGGTCTTCTGCTCGATGCTGATGACCGGCGAGAGGCCCTCAATCTTGTCTACATCGGGCCGCTCCAGGCCGCCCATAAAGCTGCGGGCGTAGGCCGAAAACGTCTCCATGTAGCGGCGCTGACCCTCGGCATAGATGGTATCGAAGGCCAGGCTCGACTTGCCCGAGCCCGAAATACCCGTGAACACCACCAGCCGGTTGCGCGGAATCTTTACCGACACATTCTTGAGGTTGTGCTCGCGGGCTCCGTACACTTCAATGTAGGGCGCTTCGAGGTGCTGCGAGGCGGGACTGTGGCCATTGAGCTGGCCGTGGGTGTGGGCCGTGGTGGGGCCAGCAGCCGGCAGCTCGGTAAGGGTGCGCACAGTGGCGGCCGTTTCGGCGACGGCTTCTTTAGCTGTGTTTTTCAGCGCGGGAGCCTTGGCTTTGGGGGCTTTGGCAACCGGGGTATCGGTGGATTTTTTGGCCATTCAGAAACGCAGCAGATAAGTGCGCAAAGGTACGAAAAAGGGAGGCCGAAGGCTAATGGAAACGCGCTATTTGCCAGTCGCATTAGCCAATTCGGTCGGGTACGTTGGTGCACAACAGCAACCTGCCCCGGTTTGTGCCCGCACATCGCAGATGATTAGCTAAACTATTCCGGCAGCAGTTTCAGGCCCAACTAATCAAGTTGGCATCGTACTTGCAACTGATTAATTATATTCTTCTGCACTCCTTAATTCCCTGTCATGCACAAGCTCCCCAAAATCTCCTATACCCTGGTGCTTGGCCTGCTGGTTTGGGCCACTCCCGCCGCCCACGCCCAGACCACCACGCTGCCCCCGTGGATGAATAAGCGGGTAGAAAACCCGGCCCCGCAGCCCGCGCCCCAGCCCACCCAAACCAACGGTACTGTGCTCGGCGATGTGCTGCCGGAAGTGTTTGGCCGCCCCGCCCGCAACGACGACCGCAACTACGACAACAGCCGCAACCGCAAGGGCCACCCCCACGGCATGCCTCCCGGCCAGGCCAAAAAACGCGGCTACCGCGCCAACCCCAGCAACGGCGGCCTGCCTCCCGGCCAAGCCAAAAAAGGCAATGTCCAGGTCTACGACAACCGGGTCTATGACGACCGCCGCTACGACGACCGCCGCTATGATGACAACGGACGCGGCAATGGAAAAGGCAAGGGTAACGGAAAAGGCGAAAAATAATCCGGCCTCTATCAAGCGAAACATCCAGCAATAAAAAGGCGGCCCTCACCGGGCCGCCTTTTTTGGTTTTAAAACGCCGCGTTCTTGGGATAGCGCGGGAAGGGAATAACGTCGCGGATGTTGCTCATGCCCGTCACGAACAGCACCAGGCGCTCGAAGCCCAGGCCGAAGCCGGCGTGCGGCGCGGTGCCGAAGCGGCGGGTGTCGAGGTACCAGTCCAGCTCATCGGTGGGCACGTGCATTTCGGCCATGCGGGTGGTGAGCTTCTCGTAATCCTCCTCGCGCTGCGAGCCGCCGATGATTTCGCCGATGCCGGGAAACAGCACGTCCATGGCACGCACGGTGCGGCCGTCCTCGTCCAGCTTCATATAGAAGGCTTTGATTTCCTTCGGGTAGTTGGTGAGGATAACGGGCTTCTTGAAGTGCTTCTCCACCAGGTAGCGCTCGTGCTCGCTCTGCAGGTCGGTGCCCCAGTCCACGGGAAACTCGAATTTCTGCTTGGCCGACTTCAGGATTTCCACGGCCTCGGTGTAGGTGAGGCGCTGGAAGGCGTTGTCGACCACAAAGTGCAGGCGGCCCAGCAGCTCCTTGTCGTATTGCTCGTTGAGGAAGGCTAGGTCGTCGGCGCAGTGCTCGAGGGCGTAGCGCACCAGGCTTTGAAGGAAGTCCTCGGCCAGGTCCATGTTCTCTTCGAGTTCGTTGAAAGCCACTTCAGGCTCTATCATCCAGAACTCGGCGAGGTGGCGGGCGGTGTTGGAGTTTTCGGCCCGGAAGGTGGGACCGAAGGTGTAGATGCTGCCCAGCGCCATAGCTGCCAATTCCCCCTCGAGCTGACCCGACACGGTGAGGTTGGTTTGCTTGCCGAAGAAGTCCTCGGAGAAGTCCACCGAACCATCGGCGGTGCGGGGCGGGTGCTCGGGCGGCAGCGTGGTCACGCGGAACATCTGGCCCGCGCCCTCAGCATCGGAACCGGTGATGATGGGCGTGTGGACGTAGAAAAAGCCGTTCTTATTAAAATAGTCGTGAATGGCAAACGCCAGCGCGTGTCGCACGCGCAGCACCGCCCCAAAGGTGTTGGTGCGGGGGCGCAGGTGGGCAATCTCGCGCAGGTGCTCCAGCGACGTAGCCTTTTTTTGCAGCGGGTACGCTTCGGGGTCCGATTTGCCCAATACAGTAATTTCGGCGGCCTGCACTTCCACGGTCTGGCCCTTGCCTTGCGAGGCCACCAGCTTGCCCCGAATGGCCACGCACGAACCAGTAGTGACGTCCTTCAGCGCTTCTTCGGGAAATTTCTCCGCGTCGGCTACTACCTGAATGTTGTGGAGAATCGAACCGTCGTTGACAGCAATGAACTGGACGTATTTGTTGCCGCGGCGGGTGCGAACCCAGCCTTTGACGAGAACTTCGCGGTCGAGCTCCTGGCTCGACAGAAGTTGCTGCACGGTGGACCGTTTGAGGGACATAACTTGCGGGAAATCGTAGTATGAGAGGGCAAAGGTAGCGCGCAGCCTCAGTAGCGCGGACTTTTAGTCCGCGGGTACCAGGCTTATTAACTCGCGAACTAAAAGTCCGCGCTACTGAGGCTGCGCTACCTCAACTTTTCAAGCGTAACCCTAGTAAAAACGACTGCGGGCCCGCCCTTTTCGTATTTTCGTTCCTATGCAACGCCTCGACCTCAAACAGCTCCTTTCCCAAAAGCTTAGCCCGCAGCAGATTCAGTTTATTAAGCTGCTGCAGATTCCTACGGCCGAGCTGGAAACCCGCATCAAAGAGGAGATGGAGGTGAACCCGGCGCTGGAAGAGGACGAAGCCGACGAGCCCGAGGAAATGGAGCGCGACGATGACGACAGCGACGCCGACGACGACCCCGATGCTTCGCTCGACAACGACGAAAACACGCTGGACGAGGATTTCGACGACCGCAGCTCCGACCAGGAAATGGCCGACGAGATGCCCGAACCCGAAATCCTGCCCAAGGATGAAGGCCCGGTTGACTCCGACACCGCGCCCGATAACACCGACCTGGACCTGAGCGACTACCTCAACGACGACGAAATTGCCGGCTACAAGATGCAAGGCGACGGCCCCGGCGAGGAAGAAGAGCGCGACACGCCCCTGGCCGACACCAGCGGCTCGCTCATGGACTCGCTGATGGACCAGCTGCACTTTGCCGACCTCGACGAGCGCCAGGAGGCCATCGGCCAGCAGCTCATCGGCTCGATAGACGGCGACGGCTACATCCGCCGCGACCTTTCAGCCATTGCCAACGACCTCGCTTTCTCGCAAAACCTGGAAGTGACCGTGCCCGAAATCGAGGCCGTGCTGCGCGTCATTCAGGGTTTCGACCCGCCCGGCATCGGCGCGCGCGACCTGCCGGAGTGCCTGCTGCTCCAGCTGGAGCGCCGCCCGCAGGACGAGAACACGGTGAACGCCGAGCGGATATTGACCGAGACGTTTGAAGAGTTCAGCAAGAAGCACTACCCGCGCATTCAGCAGAAGCTGGACCTGGAAGACGACGAGCTGAAGGAGGCCATCAACGTGATTCTGAAGCTGAACCCCAAGCCGGGCGGCAGCGGCCCCAGCGGCCTGGGCAAGACGCAGTACCTGATGCCCGACTTCATTCTGACGAATGACAACGGCCTGTTCAACCTGACGCTGAACGCCCGCAACGCCCCCGAGCTACGCGTGAGCCCGGCCTATACCGAGATGTTCCGGACCTACGACAAGGCGGCCAAGAAGGACGCCAAGATGAAGGAGGCCGTCACGTTTGTGAAGCAGAAGCTGGACTCGGCTAAGTGGTTTATCGACGCCATTCGGCAGCGCCAAAACACGCTGCTGCGCACCATGAATGCCATTGTGGAGCTGCAGCGCGACTTCTTTGCCGAAGGCGACGAGGGCAAGCTCAAGCCTATGATTTTGAAGGATATTGCCCAGCGCATCGGCATGGACATTTCCACGGTGAGCCGGGTGGCCAACTCAAAATCCATCCAAACCGAGTTTGGCATCTACCCGCTCAAGTACTTTTTCTCCGAAGGTATTGCCACTGATTCGGGCGAGGATGCATCGAGCCGCGAGGTGAAAAGCATTCTGAAAGACCTTATCGGCAACGAAAGCAAAGAACGGCCCCTGAGCGACGACAAGCTAGAAAAAATGCTGAACGCCCGCGGTTACAACATTGCTCGCCGCACGGTGGCCAAGTACCGTGAACAGCTGAATATTCCGGTAGCGCGGCTGCGCAAGGAGCTATAATGCCAAGGGCTTCGGCCCGATGAGGTAAAGTAAAATTTTCGAGATTCTGATTTTTTTCCAATTTCGTGGCAGGACGTTCCGCGTATTGTCAGGCATATTTGTAGGATGAAGCGTGCCGACGATACCCTGCTCCTCTCCGATAATCCGGCTGAACTCCGTGCCCTGCTCCTGGCCGAACGCCAACGCCGCAAGCAGGCCGAGGCCGATTTGACGGCCTTGCGCGTCACCAGCCGCATTCCTCAGTTAAATCCCAATCCGATAATCCGGCTGAGCAGCACCGGCGAGCTCCTGTTTGCCAACCCGGCCGCCGCCATGCTGGCCGACGAGCTGCTGGCAACCGGCCCTTCGCGGGTGCGCCCGCAATTGGTGCAAGCGGCCCAGCACACCCTGCGCACGGGCGAGTCACTGCAGCGCGAGCTGCAAGCCAACGGCCAGCACTTCTTGCTGTTTGCGGTGCCGGTGCTGGAAGAAGGCTTTGCCATGCTCTACCTCACCGACGTGACGGCCCGGCGGCAGGCCGAGCAGGAAACCCGTGAGCAGCGCGAGTTCTACGAAACCATTCTGGCCCACTTGCCGGCAGTAGTCACGGTGCTCGACCCCGACCAGCGCTACCGCTACGTGAACCCCTACGCCGAACCCGACCCGGAGCTGCGCCAGGCCCGGGTAGGCCTGAGCTTTGCCGACCACTGCGCCGCCTCGGGGCTGCCACCGGCTCTGGCCGTGCGCCGTCGCCGCTTGTTTGACCGCGCCGTGACCACCCGCGATACCGTGAGCTGGGAAGAGCAGTGGCCCGGGTCGGACGGGGACATCGCCAAGTATTGGCAGTGCTATTATCAGCCCATTTTTGCCCCGGACGGCATTCTGCGCGAGGTGATGTGCTACGGCCTCGACATCACCGTCCGGCGGCAGGCTGAGGCGCGCTCCCACCAGAGCGAAGCCCAAATGCTGGTCCAGCAGGCATTCACCAGCTTGGTGCTGGACCTCAACCCCAACCTGATTTGGGTACGCGACGCCGAGGGCAACACCATGTTTGAGAACGCAGAGATGAAGGCCATGCGCGAGCGCATCAGGGACCTGGCCGGTGCCGTTACCATGGAAGCTGCTCTCGACATGGAGGTGCTCAAAACGTCGGCCCTCACCGACCAGGAAGTGCTCAAATCGGGTCAGAAAATTCTGAACATAACCTCATTAAGGCTCGGCAACGGCGAGGAGCGCTGGTTTCAGACGGTGCGCTGCCCCATGGTGCTGGCCGACGGCACCGCGCAGGTGCTGGGCGTAAGCACCGACATCACGGCGCTCAAGCAAGCGCAGCAGGAAGCGGAAGCCGCCGCCCTGGCCCGCGAAAACTTCCTGGCCAACATGAGCCACGAAATCCGCACGCCGCTCAATGGCGTGCTGGGCATGACAAGCCTGCTCGCCAAAACCAGCCTCAACGAGCAGCAGCGCAGCTACACGGCCATCATCCAGCACTCGGGACGGCACTTGCTGAACGTGGTGAACGACGTGCTCGACATGGCCAAAATCACCTCGGGCAACCTGGAGCTGGAGCAGTCAGCCTTCAACCTCTGCGATTCCATGGGCAAAGCGGCGCACCCCCTGGTGATGCAGGCCCAGGAAAAAGGCATTCGGGTGGTGGGCACGCTCCTGCGCGATTCCTGCCCCCTGCCCTGGGTAGTTGGCGATTCCTACCGCCTCAACCAAGTGCTGATAAACCTGCTGTCGAACGCCATCAAGTTTACTCCGGCGGGTGGCACGGTGGCGATAGGCGGCTACTTTGTGAGCGAAACCGAAGACACCCTCACCACTGAGTTTCGGGTGACGGATAGCGGCATCGGCATTGCGCCCGACAAGCTGGAAAGCATTTTTCAGGAATTCACGCAGGCCTACGCCGACACCACCCGGCAGTTTGGTGGTACGGGACTAGGGCTGAGCATCAGCCGGGCCCTGGTGGCCCAGATGGGCGGACGGCTCACGGTGCAAAGCCAGCCGGGCCAGGGCAGCTCTTTCTCCTTCGTGACCACGCTGCCCAAGGCCAGCGCCGAAGCGCGGCAAAAAGCCAATGAGCCCGTGGTAATGCTGCAGGAAGCAGCCGTGCGCGGCCGCCGCGTGCTGCTGGTAGAAGACAACGCTGTGAACCGCGAAGTAGCCCAGCTGCTGTTGGAAGGCCACGGCGTGGTGGTAGACGAAGCCGCCAGCGGCCTCGAAGCTCTCGAATTGTTTGAGGAGTGCCGCTACGATGCCGTATTGATGGATATTCAGATGCCCGGCATGAACGGGCTGGAAGCCACCGCCCGCATTCGGGCGCACTACGACCCTGTGAAGGCCGCCACCCCCATTCTGGCCCTCACGGCCAATGCCTTCCGCGCCGATGCCGAGAAGTATGCCGAGGCCGGCATGAACGACACCCTGCCCAAACCCTTCGACGAGGCCGAGCTGCTCGGCAAACTGGCCGCGCTCATGGCCGGCGGCGGTCCCGCCTCGGCCCTAGCGGCCGCTTTGCCAGCTGCCCCCGCCCCAACCGAAACCAGCGAAGCCGCCCCAGCCAACGCCACCGTGCCGCATCCCGCCCCGGCGCCTGAGGCCGCCGAAGCCGCTGCCCCGCTCTTCGACCTCGCCTTGCTAAGCCAAACCGCCCACGGCAGCACGGCTTTCATGAACCGCATTCTGACCTCTTTCCACAACAACACTCCCGGCAGCGTGGCAGAGCTTCGGGCAGCCAGCGCCGCGGCCAACTGGCCTGTGGCTGCGGCGCTGGCCCACAAGCTGCGGCCGTCGCTGCGCCTGCTCGGAGCAGCTGGGCTCCTGCCCCACATGGCCGTGCTCGAAGCCGAAAGCTCATCGGAACCCGAGCGCCAAACCGCTGCGAAGGAACTGGAAGCAGGGCTAGAGGAACTACTAAAGGTGCTACCCCAAAAACTGGAATCTTAACGGGTTGCAGTTATCTATCTCAAGCCCTATCGAACTATGCCTTCAGTTCGCTTGCCTCATCACAAATACTAAAATTATAAATTTGCCAACACATTGTCTCTTGCCGCGGCTGCATGCTAGGCCGTGGCCCAAATAAGCCGATTACCACCAAATTATCCCATACAAATCGCCCTGAAATTTCAGCTTCGCGGTGTTACCTTGGTAAGGTAATACACGGCGTGGCGGGAGTTGGGAAATAGTTTTTCATTAGGTTAGCTGTAAATAAAGCCGCTCGGGCCCGCTACTGTGCTTCTGCTATGGTCCGCGCGTGCCCGTGGGTTTTACTTTTTCTGCTATTAGTTCTATGTCTGAATCTTTTGTGTCCCGCCTGCTGACGTTCGTGTCGGTGGTTTTGCTACTATTATTTTCTGTCAATTCTCAAGCCCAGCAGGTGCTGTGGGCGGCCCGCGTTGTAGCTGTTTCGTCTCAGAAAGCCGAGGGCAAAGAGCCATTTGCTCCCTCGCAGGTACTGGGCACTCCCAACGCCCTGCCGCTGGGCCAAATCAGCAACGACGCGTGGATTCCCAAGAAAGAAGGCTCCAACGAATTCATTGAGGTGCGCTTTGGCCGTTCTATTGCGGCCCAGCAGGTAACGATAGTTGAAAACTTCAACCCGGGCTCCATCACCAAAGTGGAGCTGGTGGATACCAAAGGCGAAAAACACGAGGTATACACCAACACCAACCCAGGCCCGCTACCCGAGCCTTTCCGCACCCTGGAGGTGCGGTTTCCCGTGGCCGAATACCGCACCATTGGCGTCATTGTGCGGATGAACACGGGCAAAGTGGAGGGGGTGAACCAGATTGACGCCATCGGCATCGCCAACGTGGCTTCCACCATGGTGAAGCAGGCCTTCGATGCACCCAAGGGCCCCGACGCGGTGGCTTCTACCCAGTTCGACTCCTCGCTCGTGAACCTGGGACCGAACGTGAACTCGCGCTACGTCGATACTCACCCCGTAATCTCGCCCGATGGGCGCACACTGTATTTCGCCCGCCAGAGCCACCCCGGCAACGTGGGCGGCTCGCGCGACCCGCAGGACATCTGGATTTCCAAGCTAGTGTCGGGCAAAAACAAAACCTGGGGCCCGGCCAAGAACATGGGCGAGCCCAGCAACACGCCCGAAGACCCCAACGGCTTGGCCTCGGTGTCTGCCAACGGTCAGACGGCCCTGCTCATCGGCGTGTACGTCGACGGCCTCATGGAGCCCAAGGGTTTCAGCATGAGCCGCCGCTCGGCCGGTGGCTGGAGCAAGCCCGTGAAAGTGGAGATTGACGACTACTACAACAAAGACCCCGAACACATCGACGCCTGCCTGGCCACCTCGGGCAAGGCCCTGCTCATGGCCGTGGAGCGCAACGACGGCATCGGCGGCCAGGACATTTACGTGAGTTTCCCGAAGCCCGACAAGTTGCCCGGCGCCATGGCCGACCCCAAAAAGCAGGTGGAATGGACCAAGCCCCTGAACTTGGGCCCGAACGTGAACACGGCCAAAGCCGACTTCGCCCCCTTCCTGGCTGCTGATGAGAAGACCCTGTACTTCGCCAGCGAAGGCCGGGGCGGCTACGGCAAATCTGATATTTTTTACTGCAAGCGCCTCGATGATACTTGGACCAACTGGAGCCCGCCCCGTAACCTGGGCCCCGTAGTGAACTCGCCGGACTTCGACGCCTACTACACCGTATCGGCCGCCGGCCAGGATGCCTACCTCGTGTCGTCGCGCAACGGCACCGACGGCTCCAAGGACATTTTCCGCATCTCTCTCGCCCCCGCCTTCCAGCCCGAAGTGGTGACGCTGGTGACCGGCCGCGTACTCGACGTGAACACCGGCAAGCCCATTCGCGCCATCATTCACTACGAGAACCTGCTCACGGGCGAAGAAATCGGCGTGACCGAAACCGACCCGCGCGACGGCTCCTACACCATTGTGCTGCCCAGCGGCGTGCAGTATGGCTACCGCGCCGAAGCCGTCGGCTACCTGGCCGAGAACGCCAGCCTCGACGTGACGGCCAAGGACAAGTACTCCGAGCAGCAGCAAGACCTGTTCCTCGTGCCCTTCAACGTGGGCCAGACCGTGAAGCTGAACAATATCTTCTTCCAGCAGAGCCGTTACTACCTCAACACCAATTCCTACCCCGAGCTGGCCCGCCTCATCCGCATCATGAAAGACTACCCTTCGGTAGAAATCAAGATTTCCGGCCACACCGACAACCAAGGCGACCCTGCCCTTAACCTCAAGCTAAGCCAGGACCGGGTGAGCGAGGTGAAGAAGTACCTCAGCAGCCACGGCGTCAACGGCAGCCGCATTACCACCGAGGGCTTCGGCGGCACCAAGCCCATCGCCAGCAACGACCAGGAAGAAACCCGCGCCAAAAACCGGCGCGTAGAGTTCACCATCACCAAGAAGTAACGGCGGCAAGGCCTTGGCACTTGGCCGTGCTTCGCTCCGCTTTTCAGCTACACAAAAAAGCCTGACCACTTGGCCAGGCTTTTTTTGTATCCACTCAACGGGCGTTGGCTAGTACGTAGAAAGGCTAGCGCACCTGCCCACGGACTTCGCCGCCGGGATAGGCAGTAGAATGCACGTTGGTATAAATGCTGCCGGCTTCCATAGCGGCTATGAGCGCCGAGAGTGGCTGGCCGGCCAGACGGCCTTTCAGCGAAGCGCTGGTAATGATTCCCTCTGCTATCACTCCCTGCGGGCTGGGGCCCGTTCTGCCCACCAAATCGACCACTACCGGGCCATTGGTGCCGGCGTTGCCTAAGTGCAGGTGCCCAAAAATTACCGTAGTTCTGATATTGGCCACAATGAGCTTATACGACAGCGAATTGCCGTCTTTGCTCAACTTGAAATTGGCCTGACCAGTTGCATTCGTCGGAACTGCTGGCACCTCTTGGTCGCCCGAGAGATGGGCAGAAAAACTTCTGTCTCCAGACTTTGCGTCTGCCGCTTGCGCGCTGGCTGCAACCGACTGCGGCTCAACGGATTCTTTCTGGCAGCCGCTTAGCAGCAGTCCACCCAGGAACAATACACTCAGTAAGCTTTTCATATAGTGTTGGGATTTGGTGGGTTAATGGATAAGCATCCAACCGCTACCGTCCCAATCGGTTAGCTTGTTTTAATGAAATGACAAAATCTTATATTCACATTGCGGCGCCCTTACCGATTTTGATTCCACCAAAAAGGCCTGTTCCATACGGAGCAGGCCTTTTTGGTGGGAAAGCAGTAAACTAATTGGGTCAGGGTTAGGCTTGCTGGAGGAAGCAAGTCACCTCAGTGTAGCTTAGGAGCTTAAGTTGCTCGAGCCGGGCTTCACGTTGCCGCTGCCGCCGGGGTTGGCGATGGAATCGCGCATGTCGGTATCAGCCTGTACGTTGCGCATTTTGTAGTAGTCCATAATGCCGAGGTTGCCGTTGCGGAAAGCTTCGGCCATGGCCTTGGGGATTTCGGCTTCGGCGTCTACCACGCGGGCTTTGGCCTCCTGGGTTTTGGCGCGGTTTTCCTGTTCCACGGCTACGGCCATGGCGCGGCGCTCTTCGGCGCGGGCCTCGGCCACGCGCAAGTCGGCAGCCGCCTGGTCCATCTGGAGCTTGGCACCAATGTTTTCTCCGATGTCCACGTCGGCGATGTCGATGGAGAGGATTTCGAAAGCAGTGCCCGCATCGAGACCTTTCGACAGCACGAGCTTGGAAATCTTATCGGGGTTTTCCAGCACTTCCTTGTGCGACTTCGACGAGCCTATGGTGCTCACAATGCCCTCGCCTACCCGCGCCAGAATGGTTTCTTCGCCGGCGCCGCCCACCAGCTGCGAGATGTTGGCCCGCACCGTGACCCGGGCAATAACGATGAGCTGAATGCCATCCTGCGACACCGCGGCTACGTTGGGGGTGTTAATTACCTTAGGGTTAACGCTGGTGGTCACGGCCTCAAACACGTTCCGGCCGGCCAAGTCGATGGCCGTGGCCTGCTTGAAGGTGAGCGGAATATTAGCCTTATCGGCCGAAATCAGCGCTTTGATTACACTGGGCACGTTGCCTCCTGCCAGAAAGTGAGTTTCCAAATCGTCAGCCGTCAGTTGAAGGCCCGCCTTAGTAGAGGTAATCAGAGAATTGACAATCAGGGATGGTGGCACTTTGCGCACCCGCATGAAAGCCAGCTGGAACAAACTCACTCGCACCCCCGAGAATACCGCGGTAACCCAAAGGCTAATGGGGAAGAAGTACAGGAACACCAGCAGAACTATGCCTGCTATGGCCAGTGGAAATAAGGGAAAATTCATGCTGAAAGGTAGTAACGAATTGGGTAGCGGCCTTGCGGGTACTGCCGCAGGCTCAATAAGTTTAACTAGACAAGTGCTGTGCTCGGACGCTAAGCCGTGGCCACCACAATGCGGTTTTGCTCAATAGCGAGCACGCGCACGGCGCTGCCCGAGGCCACAAACTCGCCCCGTGTTACTACCTCCCGCCGCTCGGTGCCGAAGAGCACCGTGCCCGATGGCCGCAGCGCCGACAGCGTGTGGCCCACTGTGCCCGGCGCCACATCGGCCCGGCGCGCGTCGTCTACCGTGGTATCATTAACGCTGTGGAGGGCCAGCCGTGACAGGTTTTTGGGCCGCAGCCCCACGTACACGATTACTCCGGCCAGCAGCGCTACCCCCACCAGCGCATAATGCCCCAGGGGGGTTCCCAGGTCGCGGTACCCCATCCAGACTCCCACCGCCAGCAGCGCAAAGCCCACGAAGCCGACTATGGTAGTGCCGGGAATGAAAATAACTTCGGCCGCCAGAAACAAGAGGCCAAACAAGAGCAGCATCGCAACAGAAAGCCAAGGCATGGGCGTACAGAAATAGGTTTCTTAAAGATACGCAGCGGCCAGCTTAATGGCTGACCACTCCCTGGCCTGGGCGCCTAGCGCCGAGCTGCCACAGGCTTCTTCTCCACGAAAGCGCTCAGCAAGCCTTCGGAGCTTTCCAGGCCCACAATCTCCAGCAAGTCCTGGTAGTAGACGGCCAGGTCTTGGCGCTCTTCCACCTTTTTCACCAATGGGTGCAGCTGGTTTAGGCTGGCATCAAGGGATTGCAGGTAGGCTTCCTTGGTGGGATTGGTTGAGGTGATGGCCAAAAACTCGTTGGTGGACTCCACCAAAATGCGATTGAGCGCGGGCCGCGCCTCTACAGGCAAAGAAGCAGGGCGCTTGTCGGTTACCACCCCGTTTCGGATTTTCTTGAGCACTTTCTCAAGCTTTACCGCGGCCCGGCCTGGTACCGCAACGGGGGTGAGAGTTTGGGCGTGGCTAGCAACAGCTGCTGCCATCATCAGAGTGAGTAAGAGTGCACGCATAGCAAGTAGGGAAAGTGAGGGCTGCGCAGACGCGCAGCCCATTTGCTTGCCAAGGTAGTAATATACCTTAATATTTATGCACTAATCTCCATTATTTAATTAATCAAGCTTTTAATAGGCTCGAGCGAAGTAGGCGCGGCGCGGACTGGGGTTCCCCGTCACCATGCAGATGCCCTCCTCGTCGGGCTCGTTCAGCGCCAGGCAGCGCACAGTGGCCTTCGTTTCGGTTTTGATGCGCTCTTCGGTTTCGGAAGTCCCATCGTAGTGCGCCAGCACAAAGCCAGCATCGGTGTCGAGCACCCGCTTGAACTCGTCGTAGCTGTCGACCCGCGTCATGTGGGTATCGCGGAATTTCTTGGCCTTTTCGTAAATATTCTGCTGAATATCATTTAACAGCCGGTCGACGCTGGCCACGATGTCGGCCAGGGGCAGGCTCATTTTCTCCTTGGTGTCGCGGCGGGCTACTTCTACGGTGCCAGCATCAAGGTCGCGGGCGCCGATGGCCAGGCGCACGGGTACGCCCTTCATCTCCCACTCGGCAAACTTGAAGCCGGGGCGCTCGGTGTCGCGGCTGTCCACTTTCACGGCAATGCCCCGCGCAATGAGGCCTTGCTGAATGGGCCGGATGCGCTCAAGCAGCGCATCAAGCTCGCCGGTTTTGTAGATGGGCACGATGACTACCTGAATGGGCGCCAGCTTGGGCGGCAGCACCAGGCCTTCGTCGTCGGAGTGCGCCATTACCAGGGCGCCCATCAGGCGGGTGCTCACACCCCAGCTGGTGCCCCATACGTGCTCGAGGCCACCTTCTTTGGTGGCAAAGGTCACGTCAAAGGCCTTGGCGAAGTTCTGGCCCAGGAAGTGACTGGTGCCGGCTTGCAGGGCTTTGCCATCCTGCATCAGCGCCTCGATGCAATAAGTGTCCTCGGCGCCGGCAAACCGCTCGTTGGGCGTCTTCACGCCTTTCACTACCGGCAGTGCCATGTGCTCCTCGGCGAACTCGGCGTACACGTCGAGCATCTGGCGGGTTTCGGCTACGGCTTCTTCAGCAGTGGCGTGGGCGGTGTGGCCTTCCTGCCACAGAAACTCGGCGGTGCGCAAAAACAGGCGGGTACGCATTTCCCAGCGCACCACGTTGGCCCACTGGTTGATTAGCAGCGGCAGGTCGCGGTAGCTCTGCACCCAGTTTTTGTAGGTGCTCCAGATGATGGCTTCCGAAGTAGGGCGCACCACCAGTTCCTCTTCCAGTTTGGCAGCAGGGTCCACGCGCAGCTTGCCGGGGTTGTCGGGGTCGGTTTGGAGGCGGTAGTGGGTTACTACGGCGCACTCTTTAGCGAAGCCCTCGGCGTTTTTTTCTTCGGCTTCGAAGAGACTTTTGGGGATGAAGATGGGGAAGTACGCATTTTCGTGGCCGGTGCGCTTGAACATGTCGTCCAATTGGCGCTGCATTTTTTCCCAAATGGCGTAGCCATAAGGTTTAATAACCATGCAGCCGCGCACGGCCGAATTCTCGGCCAAGCCAGCGCGCTTCACTAACTCATTGTACCAAAGCGAATAATCTTCTTGGCGGGTAGGCAACTTTTTGCTCATGGGAGGCATCTAAGATTTGATTGAAAAAGTTCCTAAGTCTGGTACAAGATTTGACCTAACAAAAGGGCACCGTTTCGGGGTCAAATTACGTTATTAATGCGCGGACCTCGTATTGGTTGGTAATTGGCCTTTGGGCTGCACCATACGGGCATCGGCAGCATTTTTTTGACGTTACTATTGTTTAGCTACCACTGAGTATCAACAGCATTAGCCGGCTTGCCCGGTTTGCGTTGTTATTTTACGGCACCCTCACACTCTTTCTATTTCAATCATGAAAAACCTGCTCACCGCATATTTGCCCGCCTTGGCCTTGCTCGCGTTGAGCGGTTGTGCGAGCACTGCCGGTTTGGCCTCTTCGGAGGACGACGGCGTTTACTATTCTTCTAAAGACCGCACTACGGCCATAGTACGCGCCGCGCCCGAACAGGAGCCGGCTAGCAACGAAGAAGCCGCTAACCCCGACTACAACGGCAGCACGGCCCGCTCTTCAACCCGCCAAAACCAAAACAGCGGCTCGGACGAGTACTACGATAACACATACACTTACATGCGTGGAGTGCCTGGCCCTGGCGTGAGCTACTACACGCCTTATAGCCCCTACACCAACCTCAACTATGCTGGGGCATGGGGAGGCATGGGAGGCTTCGGCATGTCGCCTTTTGGCTTCTACGACCCGTTCTTCAGCCCCTTTGCTAGTCCTTTCTACGGCTATGGCCCGGGGCTAAGCATCAGCATGGGCTTTGGAAACCCGTGGGGGTTTGGTGGCTTTGGCTACGGCCGGCGCATGGGCTTGGGCATGGGTTACGGGGCTGGCTTCTACGACCCCTTCTTCCACGGTGGGCCGTTTTATAGCGGGTTTTATGGCCGGGGCGCGTACTACGGCAATGCTTTCCATGGCAACAATTTCGGCTACGGCAATCGCTCTTTCGGTAACGAAAACGTGCGCCCCAGCCGCACCTATGGCCCCCGCAACAACCGCGTGATGGACGGCCGCTACTCGGCTGGTGGCGGCACTGCCAGCCCCAACGGGGCCGTGCGCAACGCCGATGCAACGGTTGCGCCGGGTCGGGCCCGCGTTCAGGACCGCCTTGCGCCCGGCACTCCGCAAACCATTGACGGCGCTACGGGCACCCAGACGCGTTCGGAGAACATTTCGGCTTCGCCCACTGAAAACGGTCGCAATGAGGGCTACAACCGCCCGCGCCGCCAGATGCGCGGCGAGCAACCCGTGTACCGCGACATGACGCAGCCCGGGGAGCGCATTGTGCGCGAGGGAGACGCCACGCCCCAGCGCGAGCAGACCACTACCCCACAGGAGGGTCAGCGTCGTCGGGGTGGTTTCTTCCAGAACGTTGTTACCCCTCCCAGCAACCCCGCGGGCCAGACAGCTGACCAGCCCGTGCGCCAGCGCACGTACGAACAGCCCCGTCAGGAGCGCACGCGTACCTACGAGCAACCTCGTCAGCAGTCTTACGAGCCCCAGCGCTCCAGCCAGCCCTCCTACTCGGCCCCGTCGTACAACAGCGGTGGTGGTGGCGGAGGTGGTGGCGGTGGCAGCCGTGGCCGTAGCCGCGACTAAGTGTTAAGCTGTTGATTTCTGCAAAACCCTTCTCAGCGAGCCGGCCTAACGGCCGGCTCCTTTTCTTCCTACCCTTCTCATGAAAAAACGGATAATTTGGCTCAGCCTGGCCCTGGTTGCAGGGTCGGCCAGCCACGCCTTTGCCCAATTTGCCAGCGATGCTCTTCGCCATTCCCGCCTGCAGTTTGGCGGGCCTGCCCGCACCCTGGGCATTGGCGGAGCCAACGTGGCGCTGGGCGCCGATTTTGGCAACCTGACCAGCAACCCAGCTGGCTTGGGCATGTATCAGAAATCCGAACTTCACTTCACGCCGGGCGTTGGCTTTGGTCAAGGCGAGGGCCGCATCGAGGGTAACTCGGCCGCGGCCCAGGAGGCAACCCAAAACAGCTTTCACGTGGGCAGCGCGGGCCTGGTATTCACCACCCGGCGCCCCGACGATGACCAGACCACCAACTGGCGGGCCGGGTCGTTTGCGCTGGGCTTCACACGCGTAGCCGATTTCAATAGTGCTTCGAACTACCAGGGTTCCATTAATAACAACCAGTCGTTTCTTTCGCGCCTGAGGCCTCAGGCCGGCGTCCGCAACCAGGCGTTCTATGACGACTTGGATAATCAGTTCGACAACAACCGATACACCACTAATTTGGGCCTTGCCTACGGTGCCTTTCTGGCCGACGTCCGGCAGGCCCGCACCGGAGCCCGACGCGACTCAGCCGTGGTGCTGCGGCAGCAAGGCAGCGTGCTGAATCAGGGAGAATTGGTAACGACTTCTGGCTCACAGTCGCAGTTTGACCTGGGCTACGGCGCCAGCTACCGCGACCGGCTGTACATCGGCGGCGCCATTGGCATTGTGAGCTCCAACTTCACGGAAACCCGTGTGCTGAGCGAAACCGATAACGACCCAAGCACTTATTTCATTGGCTTGCGCAGCCGAACTGTACAAAAAACGCAGGGCTCCGGTGTGAATGCGCGAGTGGGCGCCATCTATCGAGCTACCGACAACTTGCGGGTAGGCGCTTCGGTTCAGACCCCTACTTACATGCGCTTTACGGAGACATTTGATGAAAGCCTGACGTCTGAGTTCAGCGCTCAAGGCGCCGACCGGGTACCCAGCGACCTGCCCGTGGGCGAAAGAACCGTGGCTTTCGACCCGAACGACTACGAATACGCCCTGAATTCGCCGCTCCGAGCCAATGGCGGTTTAGCCTATACCATAGGCAAATTGGGCTTCATTACCGGCGATGTGGAATACGTGGGCTACGGACGGGCGCGCTTTGCCAACACTGACGACGTTGGCAGCCAGATAATTACCGATGAAAACAACGCCATCAAAACCCGCTACCAGAGCGCCCTCAACCTGCGCCTCGGGGCCGAGGGCCGCTTCGATATCTTCCGGGCACGGCTGGGCTTTGCGCGGTATGGCAGCCCTTACAAGACTGATACCGGCAGCGAGCGCGCCCAGAACTTCTATACTGGAGGTATAGGCATGCGGCAGGGCAACTTCTTTATTGACGCGGCCGCGGTGTACACCACCTTCAACCAAATCTATACTCCTTACTCGTTGGTCAATGGCTTGCAGCCGGTTGTGAACGTAAGCAACAACCGCTTCACCACCAGTGTCACGGCCGGCGTCACTTTCTAGTGCCTGGTTGGGCCGCAGTGCCACACAAGCAAAAAGGCTGCTCCTATTGGGGCAGCCTTTCTTGTTTGAGGTGCAGGGCTTTGATTACCTGTGCCCGGCTATTTCTGAACCTTAATGCTGCAGTTAAGCAAAGGAGAAGTGCCGGGCACTAGTTGTCCCACCAGCAGCAATCCATAATACCCTTCGCCGGTGCGGAAAGCAATTACATTGTTTTGGGCCAGCACGCCGGTTGATAAACTGTCGCTAGTGAAGAACGGCGTGCCTGCCGCAAAGGCCGAGACGAAGTTGGCAGTGGTGCGCGCTTCGGCAAACTGCGCGGCGGTGAGGCTGGTGCGCAACAATCGGGTGGCATTGCGGTTGGCCCGAGGCCACCGGGCCGTCGACAGCCGGCGCCCCAGGCTATCGGATGCGGGGCCATCAAGGCGGATGGTGGCCCCGGTGCTGTTGGTCACGCACACCAAGTCAATCAGCCGCTGGTTGGGCTGCACCGTTGTTTCATTATTTAGCACAGCGTATCGGGGTAAGAGCAAGCCGTAGCGCAGGTTGAGAAACACCCGGGCCCGGTTGCGGAGGGTATCGGTGGCCGTCGCGGGCTGGGGCCGCATTAGCACGGTGTAGTTATGAAACACGGCAGCGGAATCCGCCTTGCTCACCGTGATGCGGTAGGAGCGGGAAGCGCTTTGGCCGTCGGCATCCGTCGCGGTGTATGTCCATTGTTCGATGCCAGAGGTAGAGCGCGCCGAGAAGCGGTTGTCGAAGATGTACTCGCCGCCTTTATAAGGAGAAGTGTAGTTGCGAGTGCTGAAAAGGGGCGTTATCAGCGAATCCAGGTAAACGAGGGTTTGGGAGGCTGGGGCATTGTCAGCGTCGAAATTCGAAATCGGCAGTGGATACAGAATGGGGCTTAGGCCGGGCGTGTAGGTAACCTCGATGCGCAGGCGCCGCAGCAGGCTTTCGCCGCCCACGGCGTAAGCTCGGGTGGAGAGGGTATCGTTGGGGGAAGCAGTGCGGTTACTGGACGTCAGGGCGGTGTTGCCGATGAAGTCGAGGCGTACTGGGCCCTTTGCTTTAGAGCAAGCGCCCAGCAGCAAGGGCAGAAAAACGTACAGAAGGCGAAAGCGCATAGTGCAAAGGTAGCGGGAGGCCCGGGCTGCACAGGTGCTGCCGGTGGCTATTACCTTTAACGTTCTGTTCCCTTCCTTATTTCGCTCACGCCCTTTATAGTATATGCGTTTTCGCTTTTTTGCGCTGGCCGCGCTACTGGCCACCAACGGACCGGCCCTGCTGCCAGGCTTCACTCCTACCACTGTTCAGGCGCAGCAAAAGCTGCCTCTCACCTTAGAAGATATTTGGGCCAAACCCACGTTTCGCGCCGCGAGCGTGCCAGGATTCAACTGGATGAACGATGGCCGGTACTACTCGGCGCTAGAAGCCGGGGGCCTCGTGCAGCACGAAGTAACGACCGGCAAGGCCGTGCAAAACTTAGTAGCAGCCACCGACCTGAAAGTAGAAGGCTCCGACAAGCCCCTGGCCGTGGACGGCTACTCTTTCAATGCCAACGAGCAGAAGGTGCTGTTCACTACCGGCACCGAGCCCATTTATCGGCACAGTGCGCGAGCCAGCTATTACGTATTCGACCGCGGCACCAAAAAGCTCACGCCGCTGAGCGCCAGCGGCAAGCAGGGCTACGCCACGTTTTCGCCCGATGGCCAGCGCGTGGCCTTCACCCGCGACAACAACGTGTTTGTGACCGACCTGGCCACCATGCAAGAAACCGCCGTGACCACCAACGGCGTGAAAAACCAACTCATAAACGGCTCTGCCGACTGGGTGTACGAAGAGGAATTTGGCTTTGCCCAAGGCTTTTTCTGGTCGCCCGACAGCAAGCAGATTGCCTTCTTCACCTTCGACGAAAGCCAGGTGCCGGAGTACGACATGCAAAAGTGGGGCGACCTTTACCCCGAGGAGTACCGGTTTAAATACCCCAAAGCCGGCGAGAAAAACTCAGTGGTCAGCGTTTCGACCTACGACGTAGCCAGCGCCCGCACCACCAAAATGGACGTAGGCCCCGAGCCCGACCAGTACATTCCCCGCCTGCAGTGGACCACAGCGCCCAACACGCTCAGCATTCAGCGCCTGAACCGCCTGCAGAACAAGCTCGAAATTCTGCACGCCGACACCCGCACCGGCGCCACCCGCGTGGTGCTGACCGACACCAATCCGGCTTACGTGGAAATCAACGACGACCTGAAGTACCTGGCCGGCGGCAAGCAGTTCATCTTCACCAGCGAGAAGGACGGCTACCAGCACCTCTACCTGCACGACATGAACGGCAAGCAGTTGCGCCAGCTCACCAAGGGCAACTGGGAAATCAGCGCCATCAACGGCTTCGACCCCAAAAGCGGCTTCGTGTACTACACCAGCACCGAGGGCTCGCCGTTGCAGCGTCACCTCTACCGCGTCAACCTGAAGGGCACGGGCAAAAAGCGCATCAGCGACGCCGAAAACGGCACCGACGTGGTGAACATGAGCCCCGACACCAAGTACTTCCTCAATACGCACTCCTCGGCCGGCGTGCCGGCCCTAGTGAGCCTGCGCGAGGGCAGCACCGGCAAGCTGGTGAAGGTGCTGGAAGACAACTCCAAGCTGGTTCAGACCCTGACGCAGTACGACCTTGGCAAGCACGAATTCATCAACTTCAAAACGTCGGAAGGCATCGACCTGAACGGTTGGATGATTAAGCCCAGCAACTTCGACCCCAACAAAAAGTATCCGGTGCTCATGCACGTGTACGGCGGTCCCAGCTTCGGCACCAGCAGCTCCCAGACCGTGCTCGACAACGCCGGCGGCGGCACGGCTTTTACTAACTACCTCTGGCACCAGATGCTGGCCCAGCAGGGTTACATCGTGGTTTCAGTAGAAAACCGCGGTACTTCGGGCCGCGGCTCGGCTTTCCGCAAGTCCACTTATGCCAACCTGGGCAAGCTGGAGACCATTGACCAGGGCGAAGGCGCCAAGTACCTCGGCAGCCTTCCCTACGTTGACAAGTCGCGCATCGGCATTTGGGGCTGGAGCTACGGCGGCTATATGACCTCGCTGGCCATGACCAAGAACCCTGACCTCTTCAAAATGGGCATCGCCGTGGCGCCCGTCACCAACTGGCGCTACTACGACACCGTGTACACGGAGCGCTACCTCAAAACACCCCAGGAAAACCCCGCCGGCTACGACGAGAACTCACCCGTGCAGTTCGCGCAAAACCTCAAAGGCAAGTTCCTGCTCGTGCACGGCACCGGCGACGACAACGTGCACTTCCAAAACTCCATCGCCTTCGTCGACGCCCTGATTAAAGCCGACAAAGACTACCAGACGCTGTACTACCCCAACCGCAACCACGGCATCGGGGGCGGCAACACGCGCCTGCACCTCTACCGGCAGATGACCAATTTTGTGAAGCAGAATTTGTAAGCCTGCTGATTTTCTTTTTAGCTAAGCCAGATACTCGGTTTCTCCATCATGAGAAATAGAGTATCTGGCTTTTTTAATTTTTAATAATTTTTCCAACTCATAAATATACAATTTTGGTAGAGCCTCATATTTTTTAATTCTATAGTGAATGCCCATTTCATATTTTTTATCATATTTTATTTATTTTATAATTTTAACAACTTATCTCATTTGATAATCATTAGTAAATTTATCTTCGTCAACAACTTATGCCTTTGATAAAAATTATTTTGTATAATTTAGCGGGCCCAACGGCATTAGCAGCGTTGGGTCTCCTTCGCAGTGGGGAGTTGTCCACTGTTTAATTCCCACCTTTATTTAGTTATGCCAAGCAATACTTTTACCCGAGCTATTCTGCTGTCCGGAGCAATCTGTGCCTATGCTACCAGCATAGCCAACCCGGCATTTGCAGGCACGAAACCTAGCCGAGCTTCTATCAGTGTGGATAAAACCATGACTGCTATTAGCAATACAAAGGTTACTATATGCCACAAAGGGCACGCCATTACGGTATCCATCAATGCCTTGCCTGCACACTTGGCACATGGTGACTCCCAGGGCACTTGCGGTCAGACCACCGTGCCAGACCGGCCAAATACAGAGCGAGTGGCGCGTTAGTGCCGGGCTGAGGTTGAATAGTATCCTATTTGACGTAGCAATAAAAAAGGGCTCCCTACTGGGAGCCCTTTTTTATTTGTGCCTCTGGATTAGTAAGGCTTGGCGTCGTGCGCCATTTCTTCGGCTTCTGCCACGGCTTCTGAGCCACGGCTTTCGTTGTACTGGTTGCCGCCTTCGGCGCTTTTGCCAGCGCGGGCGGCCTGCAGGCCTTCGGCCAGGCGGCGGCCCCAGTCGGCGTCGCAGTTGGTACACAGCTCAACCATTTTGTCGCTCACGGTGCGGTTGGCATCGGCGAGAGCGCCCACCATGTTGTTGATGAGGTCGTCGCGCTCCCAATCCTCGTGCAGGCGGTAGCGCTCACCAGCTTGCTTGAAGTTGTTGGTGCGGTCGATGGATTCGCGCATCAAACGGCCGTTGTACTGCGGCATGTGGTCGGGCGCGGTACGGGGCGCCTCCTTCAGGCCGTTGAGCGAACTGGGCTCGTAGTTGATGTGGTTGTTCTGGCCCGGGGCCGAGTCCACGTGGTAGGCCATCTGGCCGTCGCGCTGGTTAGTGGCCACGTGCTTTTTGGGCGCGTTGATGGGCAGTTGCAAGTAGTTGGTGCCCACGCGGTAGCGCTGGGTATCGGAGTACGAGAACGTACGACCCTGCAGCATCTTGTCATCGGAGAAATCGAGGCCATCTACCAGCACACCCGTGCCAAACGCCGACTGCTCGACCTCAGCGAAGTAATTTTCGGGGTTCTTATTCAGCGTCATCATGCCCACGGGCAGGTGCGGGAACTGGTCTTCGGGCCAGATTTTGGTGTCGTCGAGCGGGTCAAAGTCCAGCTCCGGGTGCTCGTCGTCGCTCATAATCTGCACGCGCAGCTCCCATTTGGGAAAGTTGCCCTTCTCGATGTTCTCGAACAGGTCCTGGGTGGCGTGGTTGAAGTTCTTGGCCTGAATGGCTTCGGCTTCGGAAGCAGTCAGGTTTTTAATGCCTTGCTGCGGCTCCCAGTGGTATTTCACCAGCACGGCTTCGCCAGCGGCGTTTACCCACTTGTAGGTGTTCACACCCGAGCCTTGCATTTGGCGGTAATTGGCCGGAATGCCCCAGGGCGAAAACAGGAACGACACCATGTGCATGGCCTCGGGCGTGTTCGAGATGAAGTCAAAAATGCGTTCGCCGGTCTGGCGGTTGTGCACCGGGTCGGGCTTCTGCGAGTGAATGAGGTCCGGAAACTTCATGGCATCGCGAATAAAGAACACCTTCAGGTTGTTGCCAACCAAGTCCCAGTTGCCGTCTTCGGTGTAGAACTTTACCGCGAAGCCGCGTGGGTCGCGCAGGGTTTCGGGGGAGTGGCCGCCGTGGCCCACCGTGCTGAAGCGCACAAACACCGGCGTCTCTTTGCCAGGAGTGTTGAACAGCTTGGCGCGGGTGTACTTTTCAATGGGCTCATCGCCCACTTTGCCGTAGGCTTCGAATACGCCGTGGGCGCCGGCGCCGCGGGCGTGCACCACGCGCTCAGGCACTCGCTCGCGGTCGAAATGGCTGATTTTCTCAATGAACTGATAGTTCTCGAGCGTAGCCGGGCCGCGGTTGCCTATGGTGCGGGTGTTCTGGTTGTTGGTCAGGGGATGGCCCTGGCGAGTGGTGAGGGTTTGGGCGTTTTCGCCGGCAGCCATGCGGCCGTCTTGTGAAGTGCCTGCCCCGTTTACCGCGGTGCCCGTGCCGTCGCCAGACGTGGGATTTTGCTCTTGGCTCATAGTATAGGTAGGTTAGAAAAGGTTGAAAGAATAACTACGTGTGCTGCGCAAATAACGCCAAAAAAAGAGGCTATGTTTGAAGCCACACGCCCCAAAAATGCTCATTTATCAGCGTTTAGGGGCGGTATAAAAGAGTCAGCCACAACTGCGGTCAATCCAGAAATTGACTGTAAAGACACGGACTATCAGGACATAGTTCGATGATTACCGCTGAGCATACATTACGGACTATAGTCAGTACGTGACGCCTTAAATAAGCTGGAAAGCTGCGCTCAACAAACTACTCACGGGTGCCGCGCACCACCCGCGGCTTGTCGAACATATCGGCCAGCACGCGCACATCACTGAAGCCGTACTCCTGCACCAACGCCGCCGTTTCCTCGCCCAGCGCTTCGTTGATTTCCAAGTAGAGGCCACCGCCGGGGCGGAGCAATTCGCGGCCAACTTCGCACAAGCGGCGATAAAACAGCAACGGGTCCTCGTCGGGCACAAACAGTGCGGTGGCGGGCTCCCAGGCCAGTACGTTTTCCCGCATCTGGGTCCGCTCGCTTTCGCGCACATAAGGTGGGTTACTCACCAAAATGTCGAGCGAAGCAGGTGGTATGGTAGCTGGCATGGCCTGCAGAATATCTACCTGTTCAAATGATACCGCTGGGGCATAGCGGGCGCCGTTGCGACGAGCGACGGCCAACGCTTCCTCCGAAATATCTACGGCCAGCACCTGAGACTTGGGCAGCAGCCGAGCCAGCGCCAGGGCCAGGCAGCCCGAGCCCGTACCTACGTCCAGCACCTGCAGGCCTGCCTGGCCCTGCCGCTCCATTCGAATCGCTCGGACCAATTCCTCGGTCTCGGGGCGCGGAATGAGGGTGGCTGGGCTTACCTCCAGCGTCATTTCCTCGAAAAACGCCTCTTGCAGCACATACTGCACTGGTTCCTGGCGTAGCAAGCGCGCCTGCAGCGGCGGCAGGGCGGCCAGCGCCTCAGCGGGCACCGGCTCCTGGGCATCCATCATGCGCTGCAGGGAATCGATTTGCAGCAGGTGCTCTACCACGAGGGTGGCAATGGCTTCGGCTTCGCGGTGGGGGTAGGTGGGCTGCAGCGCGGAGGCCAGGGTAGTGGTGAATTCGCGGATGGTCATCGGAACAAAGGTAGGCCCAAGGCGTAGCTATAAGCCGTTACCTACCTTCACCGGATGAAATCAGAAGATGTCATTTTCATGCGCCGCGCCCTCGATTTGGCACACTTGGGCACTGGCTACGCCCGCCCCAACCCCTTGGTCGGCTGCGTGGTCACTCACCAGGGACGCATCATTGGCGAGGGCTGGCACCAGCAGTACGGCGGGCCGCACGCGGAAGTAAACGCGCTGGCCGCTGTGCACGACCAGTCACTGCTGCGCCAAAGCCGCGTGTACGTAACCCTGGAGCCCTGCGCCCACCACGGCAAAACCCCGCCCTGCGCCGACTTGCTCATTGCCAAGGGAGTGCCCGAAGTCGTGATTTGCAACGAGGACCCGTTTCCGCTGGTGGCCGGCCGAGGCATTGAAAAGCTGCGCGCGGCCGGTGTGAAGGTCGAAACCGGCGTACTGGCCGAAGAAGGCCGCTGGCTCAACCGGCGCTTTTTCCGCTTCCACGAGAAGAAAAGGCCTTACCTGGTACTGAAATGGGCCGAAACGGCCGACGGCTTTCTGGCGGGGCGCTTTTTCCAGCCAGTGCAAATCAGCTGCCCGCAAGCGGGCCTGCTCACCCACCAATGGCGGGCCGAAGAACAGGCCATTCTGGTGGGCACGCGCACGGCCCTGCACGACAACCCCCGCCTGAACGTGCGCGACTGGCCCGGCCCCCAGCCCACGCGGCTCGTTATCGACAAAAACCTGTGCTTGCCGCCTTCGCACAACCTGCTCGACGGCTCGCAGCCCACCCTCATCTATACCTACCGGCAGCCCCGCCACGCCACCAACCTCGACCTCGTGACCCTGTCCGAGGCCGACGACCTCATCCCGCAGGTTCTGGCCGATTTGTATGAGCGCCAGATTCAGTCAGTGTTTGTGGAGGGCGGCCCCACTGTGCTCAACGCCCTGATTAATGCCGGGCTTTGGGACGAGATTCGCGTGTTTCGGGCGCCCATGAAGCTGGGCCAGGGCATAGCCGCCCCACGCCTTGGCCTAAATGGTTTGCACGAGCGTCGGAACGTTGGGCCCGATGAGTTGTTCTGGTATGTGAACGATAAGTAATCGGGCCACGGCCTAACTGTAATGCGCCGCATCTTTTGGCGAATAATCCTTTATTAAAATCACCATTCAACAACGCGAACGTACCCGTTCGCGCCTTCCATGGCCGAAAACCTCACCCTAGACACCACCCTCACCAAAGCCGAGCAATACCAGCAGCTGCTGCCTCAAATCGAGGCCCTGACCACCGGCGAGCCCGACTTAACTGCCAACCTGGCCAACACGGCGGCCGCTCTGCGCCAGGCCTTTGGCTTTTTCTGGGTCGGCTTCTACCTGGTGAAGGGCGATGAGCTGGTGCTGGGTCCGTTTCAGGGGCCCATTGCCTGCACGCGCATCCGCCACGGCAAGGGCGTGTGCGGCGCCAGTTGGGCCCAGGCCCAAACTTTATTGGTGCCCGACGTAGAAGAGTTTCCCGGCCACATTGCCTGCAGCTCCGATTCTAAATCCGAAATCGTGGTACCCATTATCAAAGCAGGCCAGGTGGTGGGCGTACTCGACGTGGACAGCGACCAGCTCAACGACTTCGACCACGACGACCAAACGGCGCTCGAGCAGCTCACGCAGCTGGCAGCCCGGTGGTTCTAGATTCTGTTTATACTTCCAGGTAACTTCTTTCTTTCCTATCTCAAGTCTATGAAAAAGCACTTTCACCCCCTTGGCGACTGGCGGCGCAACGTGCTGCTGATTGCCGCAGCCAGTAGCCTGGGCCTGGCGCTGGCCGCCTGCTCCGATAACAACCGCGCCGATACCAACGGCGCCGAAGCCGGCTGGGGCGGCGAAACCTACAGCCAGGGCGTCATCACGGAAATGACCGAGGTGCAGCCCGGCGAATGGAAAATCACGGCTGAGCGCCCGGCGGGCAAGGAAGAAGTAGCGGCCGTCCTGCGCCACTTCGATGGCAAGGTCGATACCCTGCAAGGCCAGGCTCTGCAACAAAAAATGCAGGATTACAGCCGCACCAACCCCGAAAACCGCGCCCGCGGTACGGGCATGATGGACATCCTTATGTGGAGCGGCATTGGCTACATGGCGGGCCGCTTCCTCACGCCCAACCGCGGCGCCTACTCTAACCCCGGCATCCTCCAGCAGAACCAGGGCTGGCGCTCCAACGTGGCCCAGGAGCGTCAGACGCAGGGCCGCGGCTTCTACGGCCGGGGCTTCGCTGGTGGCCGCACCTCTCCCAACGCAGGCATCCAGGAAAGCCGTTCTACGGTGCGCAGCTCGCCCCGCGGGGGCTTCCGCAGCAGTGCGCCGGCCGGCCGCAGCAGCGGGTTTGGCTCGCGTGGCGGCTCGCGGGGTTTTGGCGGGTAACTTATTTCAACGAGCACTGAAGAACGTCATGTCGAGCGCAGCGGAGACATCTCGCGTGGGGCACTAATCCAATCGTACAACGAAGCGAGCGAGATGTCTCGGCTGCGCTCGACATGACGTTCTTCAGTGCTGACTGCTCATTAATAATTGTTCATTGACTCATGATAAACCTCCTCCCCCTCACCGGCGACGTATCACCGGCCGTGCGCACGCTGGGCTGGGACTGGGCCATTGAGGAAGCCTGCCAGAACTATGTGGCCCGCGAAGCGGTGCAGCTCAGTGAGAACGAAGCCGAAGTGCTACTCCAAGCCGCTGACTCGCTCTACGACATGCTGGTGGAAGCCATTCCGGACCCCATTCCCGATGAGTTTCTGCAGCGGCTGGCCATTCCGGCCAACCTGTGGGGAGCCGTGCGCCACTCCTGGAACGATGAGCGCCACTGGCACCTTTACGGCCGCTTCGACCTGGTGATGACGCCGGAAGGCCCCAAGCTACTCGAGTTCAACGCCGATACCGCCACTAGCCTTCCCGAAACCAGCGTGGTGCAGTGGGCCAGCTTGGTGGCCACGGGCCAGTCCGACGAAGGTAGCCAGGCCAATGGCTTGTTTGAGTGCCTGGAAGACCAGTTCCGCCACTGGCGCACCCTCAACATCGACAAGCAAGCCACCCTCCTGCTCGTGTACCTGCCCGACAGCCCCGAGGACGAAGCCAACTGCGCCGTACTGGCCGAAGCCGCCCATGCGGCCGGCTTTGCCGACTACCACATTTGCCCCGTCGACGACATGAAAGTGTCGATAGCTGGCGAGGACCGCGGCATCTGGGCCGAAACGGCACCCGACCAGTGGCAGAAATTCGACTTCCTCTTTAAGCTAGTGCCCTGGGAAATACTGGCCGAGGAAGAGCCCGAGCTCACCGACGACCTCGTGCACCTGCAGCTCACCCGCGACGTGGTTACGGCCAATCCCGCGTATAGCCTAATGTTCCAGAGCAAAGCCCTGCTAGCTCACCTGTGGGAGACGTTTCCGCACCACCCCCTGCTGCTCGAAGCCAGCCTGACTAATCTGCCTGGCCACCACGTTCGTAAGCCTCTATTCGGCCGCGAAGGCCAGAACGTGGCCGAAATCCAACCCGACGGCCGCGCCAGCACTGAGGTACCCGGTGATTTTTCAAACCAGCCGCAGCTCTACCAGCGCTGGGCCGAGCTACCAACCGATGCACAGGGCCGCCGATACCAGGCGGGTGTGTTTTGGGCGGGCGAAGCTTGCGCCATTGGCTTCCGGCGGGAGGCGGGACTGATTACTAATTTGTCGGAGTTCGTGCCGCACGTATTAGTCTGACGCTAAGAGAGGCGCAGCCAACCACGGATTTATCAGATTTTGTGGACGGCATTTATTTGCTGCGTCTCGAAATAAACCTGAAGCAAAAAGCCCGGCTGCATCCATGCAGCCGGGCTTTTTGTATGTTATCAAGCTAGTAGTAATTACTTCACTTTGAGCTGGCAAATTACGGTTTCACCACCTTTTACTTTCTGGCCCAGCTCCACTTTTATCTCGGTGTCGATGGGCACAAATACGTCGACACGGGAGCCGAATTTGATGAAGCCGAACTCTTCGCCCTGGCTTACTTCGTCGCCCTCGTTCACGTACCACACAATGCGGCGGGCCATGGCACCGGCAATTTGCCGGAAGAGCACTAGCGGGCCGGCGTCGCTTTCCACCACCACGGTGGTGCGCTCGTTTTGGGTGCTGCTTTTGGGGTGCCAGGCCACCAGGTAGTTGCCCGGGTGGTACTTGAAATACTTCACCAAGCCCGAAATTGGGTTGCGGGTGACGTGCACGTTGATGGGCGACATGAAGATGCTGATTTGCTTGCGCTCATCTTCAAAATACTCGGGCTCGAACACGTTTTCGATTACCACCACCTTGCCGTCGGCGGGCGCCAGCAGCAGGTCTTCGTGGGTAAACAGGTGCCGGAACGGGCTGCGGAAGAACTGCAGGATTAGCAGAAAGACAATGACCGTGGCCCCGGCAAACAGCCGGTTGAACAGGTCAGCACCTTTGTTAAAATTAAATACCAATAAGTTAAGCACTAGCAAAATAAGCAGTGTAACAAACAGGATGCGTCTTCCTTCTTTATGAATCTTCATGCGAGTTGCGAATCGGGCCGCCGGGAGTGCAAGTTAAGCCCTCTAATTAAACAACGGCCCACTTTACCGCAACGGGTAAAGTGGGCCGTATGTTCGCTTGGTGCGCAAAACGTTGGCCTTGCGCTACCATCCAACCGATTAAAGCAGTTTCCTGCGCCAGTGGATGGGGTTAAATTATTAGAAGCCGCCGCGGAACTTGTAGGTCTGGGCTACTTTATCGATGGCCACGACGTAGGCGGCAATGCGCATTGGCACGTTGTACTTCTGGCTGGTCTGGTACACTTTCTCGAACGCGTCGTTCATGATGCGGTCGGCGCGGTCGGTCACCATGTCCAGGCTCCATTTGAATCCCTGCTTGTTCTGCACCCACTCGAAGTACGACACCGTGACGCCGCCCGAGTTGGCGAGGATGTCCGGCACCACCATGATGCCTTTCTCGTTGATGATGGAGTCGGCCGAGGCCGAAGTGGGGCCGTTGGCGCCTTCCACAATCAGTTTGGCTTTGATGAGGTGGGCGTTGTGCTCGGTGATGACGTCTTCCACGGCGGCGGGCACCAGCACGTCCACGTCGGAAGTCAGCAGGTCGTCGGGGTCTATGGGCGTGGCGCCGGTGAAGCCTTCCAGGCGACCATTATGAGCGTTTTTGTAGGCAATGGCATCGTCGATGTTGATGCCGTTGTCGTTCCAATAAGCACCCGAGATATCGGAAACGCCTTTAATTTTTACGCCCTCGGCATGAAGCAGGATGGCGGCCCAGGAGCCCACGTTGCCAAAGCCCTGCACGGCCGCGGACACTTCGCTGGGCTTCAGGCCCAGCTTTTTCAGGGCAGCCAGCGTCGACACCATCACGCCGCGGCCGGTGGCCTCGGTGCGGCCCAGCGAGCCGCCCATTACCAGCGGCTTGCCGGTAACTACTGCCGGCGAGGTCATGCCGTTGGTTTTGGAAAATTCGTCCATCAGCCACGCCATTTCGCGGGGGCCGGTACCCATGTCGGGGGCCGGAATGTCGCGGTCGGGGCCGAAAATATCTTTCAGGGCGAGGGTGTAACCACGGGTGAGACGCTCAATTTCGCCGGCACTCATGGTAGTGGGGTCGCAGATAATGCCGCCTTTGGCGCCGCCGTAAGGAATATCGACCACGGCGCACTTCCAGGTCATCCAGGCGGCGAGGGCTTTCACCTCGTCGAGGTGCACGTTTTTGTCGTAGCGAATGCCGCCCTTGCTCGGGCCCAGAATGGTATTGTGAATAACACGGTAGCCTTCGAACACGCGAATGTGGCCATCGTCCATCGTTACCGGAATGTTCACGATAACCTGCTTATCGGCAACTTTAAGAACGTTGTAGGTGGCGTCGTCGAGACCCAGAATGTCGGCCGCGATATTGAAGCGCGACATCATGGATTCAAGCGGGTTTTCGCGGTCCATTATCGGAGCCGGCTCTTTGTACACAGTGTGGTGGGCTGCCATTCGGTTGTGTGGTTAGGAAAGTGTTGGGTGGGAGTGCTCGTACGGTTTAGGGGCGCAAAGGTATTGCTTTTGCCAAGACGAAGAGCCGTTTTGGTGCAAACGTTTGTGGTAGTTTTTTAAGATAGTTTTTCAATGCAGAAACCGGCTTGGCTGAGCGCCAATGGCTTCTTGCGCTGGCCCGCAATCACTAAGCGCCAGCTACCGTCAGGCAGCAATAACAAGTCCAATTTTTAGCCAGCCAGCAACTGCAGCAGTGCCAGCACCGGCAGCACCAGCAAAAACGCATCGAAACGGTCGAGCAGACCGCCGTGCCCGGGCATCATAGTGCCCGAGTCTTTCACGCCCACGCTACGCTTGAGCATGGACTCGGCCAGGTCGCCAACGGGCGCAAATATGGCGACCACGGCTGCCGCCACTAAGCGGTGCGTCAGGGGCAAATCGGGCAGCAGAAAGCCCATGGCCCAGCCCAACAACAAGGTCAGCAGGAAGCCCCCGGCCCAGCCCTCCCAGGTTTTGCCAGGCGAGATAGCCGGGGCCATTTTGTGCTTGCCGAAGGTCTTGCCCGCGGCGTATGCGCCGATGTCGGACGCCCAAACCAGGAAAAGCAGGGCGAAGACGCGGCGGTAGTCGTAGTGCAGCAAGTCGGTAGCGTAATTCTGAGTGTAGGCCAGCACTTGCAGCAAGGCCATCGGAATGCTCACGTAAAAGATGCCGCCCAGCGTGACCGATATATTAATGAATGGGGTAGGCGAATTTGGCCAAAGGACTATCTCCCGCAGTATCAGCAACGAAAAGAGGATGAGCAGCACGGCCCCGATGCCGGCCAGGGCCCAGCCCACCAGTACCATTTGCTGCTCGGGCAGGGCGCCGCTCCCGACGGGCACTCCGGCTTCGCCAATCTTGACAAAGGTGCTGCTGGCTTGGGCGTGCCAATATTCCGGCAGCCCCTGCCACAAGTGGAAAGCCGCGAAAAGCACCAGGCTGGCGCCCAGCCCCAGCCACTTGGCCGGCAAATACCCAGCGGCCCGCATCATGCGGTAAAACTCCAGCAGCATCTTGGCCTGCACCGCCGCAAAAAACAACCCGAATGTCCAGGAACTGAACCACACGCTGCCGAGCAGCATGGTAGCCCCGATGGAGGCGTAGATAACCCGCAAGCGCAAGTTGCTGGGACCGGGTTTCTTATCCGTGGGCTCGGCTAGTTCGGGGGTAATCGGAGGCGTAGAAGTCGACAACGCGAGGGGATAAGGAGGTGCGGAAAGGTAAGTGGAAAGCAGTTTACGCTCAGGGCGCCGGATTAGTGACGGTGCAGGTCTACGCCGTCGTGGCTGAGGGTGAGCATTTGGGTGGGAGGTGCCGGGGTGGTCATGCGCCGGTAGAGGAAGTAGAGCAGCCCAGCCGAGAGCAGCGCCGATGGTACCACCAGCGTCCAAGGCATCGCCTCGTTGCCGTCGGGGTCGAAGCCCCAGCCGAACTGGCCGCGCTGCGTGAGGTAGAGTATCAGCAGTTGAAAGGCATTCTGGGTGAAATGCGCCATTATCGATACCCAGAGGTTGCCGCTCCAGAGGTACAGATAGCCCAGCACCAGCCCGAGCACGAAGCGCGGCATAAACCCAAAAAACTGCATGTGAATGGCGCTGAAGATGGCCGCGCCCAGCCACACGCCCACGTGCGGCGAAAACCACCGCACCAAGTTTTTCTGAACCACGCCCCGAAACACCAGCTCCTCGCTCACGGCTGGCACCACGGCGATTACTAGCAACGCCACCAAGAAGCGCGTGGTGGAGTTGAAGCGCGTGAGGTACTTGGTGAGGCCCTGGGCACGGTCTTCGCTGGCGCGGGCCCACACCTCAAAATCGTGCAGGAAGCTGGGGAATTTGGCCTCCGCATTCCATGCAATGAGGGTGGACATGAAGGGCAGAATGATGACAATGAGCGCCGCGGCCGCCAGTAGCCACCAGCCCTCGCCCAAGCGGCGCGGGCTGAAATATTCGCTCCAACCGTAGCCCATCGCTAAAGCAAAGGCCAGCGCACCACCTGAAAAAGTAAAAAACAGCACCATGGCCTGAAAAGTCATTAGCAAGCCCCAGCCCTGCGGATAGGAGGACGGATAGGCCACGGCCTTGGTGACTTCCACTACTGACAAGCCATACCCAAACTGCGCTACCGCAAAGAATAGCGCATAGGATACGCAAAAGCCCCCCATCATCATTACCAGTAGCATCAATAACTGGAGGCCCGGGTGCAGGGTGCGGGGCAGGAAACCTTTCATAGCAGCAGACTAGTTGGGAAGGGCGTAAATTTACCGCAGAATTTAACTTGGGCTTACCCAGTCAGTAATTACAGCACTTTTCGCCGGCTGTCCTCCTGAGCTGCGCGAAGGACCTTATCACGGATGAACCAGTTGCCGTAGTTCAATCGACGCGGACGTGATAAGGTCCTTCGCGCGGCTCAGGATGACAGACGCCCCCAAATCAACCCAATACCCGTGGTCAACATCGGTCCCAACATCCAGCTTCCCGACTTCCCGCTCCTGCTCGCCCCCATGGAGGACGTGAGCGACCCGCCTTTCCGCGCCGTGTGCAAGGCCAACGGGGCCGATTTGATGTACACCGAATTTATTTCCTCGGAAGGCCTGATTCGGGCTGCTGCGAAAAGTCGCAAAAAGCTGGATATTTTCGACTACGAGCGGCCTATTGGCATTCAGCTTTTTGGTTCCGACGTGGAGACCATGGGCGAGTGCGCAGCCATCAGCACCGAAGTGGGGCCCGATTTGATTGACATCAATTACGGCTGCCCGGTGAAGCAGGTGGCCTGCCGTGGCGCCGGCGCCGCCCTGCTGCAGGACATCCCGAAGATGGTGCAGATGACAGCTGCCGTTATCCGCAACACCCACTTGCCCGTGACCGTGAAAACCCGTCTGGGCTGGGACGAGGGCACCAAGAACGTGGAAGAAGTGGCCGAGCGCCTGCAGGACATCGGCATTGCTGCCCTCACCGTGCACGGCCGTACCCGGGCGCAGCTCTATAAAGGTGATGCCGACTGGCGCCTCATCGCCAAAATCAAGGACAACCCGCGCATTCACATTCCCATCTTCGGCAACGGCGACATTACCTCGCCCGAGAAAGCCCTCGAATACAAAAACCGCTACGGCGTGGACGGCGTGATGGTAGGACGCGCCAGCATCGGCTACCCCTGGATTTTCCGCGAAATCAAGCACTACGTGGCCACTGGTGAGCTGCTCGCGCCGCCTACGCTGGAAGAGCGGGTGGCCATGTGCCAGATGCACTTCGACAAAAGCGTGGAGTGGAAGGGCCCGAAAGTGGGCATTTTCGAGATGCGCCGCCACTACGCGCACTACTTCCGCGGCCTGGAGGGCGCCAAAACCTGGCGCACCAGCCTGGTAAATGCCGAAACGCCGGACGTGGTGTATGGCATTCTGCAGGAAATTGCCAGCAGCGATGCCGTAATGGTGGGATAGTGCCAGTAGCGCGAACTTTGCAGTTCGCGTCCCCGCGCCGTTACAAACAGTTTTTACGATTGTCGTTCGGGAACGCGGACTACAAGTTCGCGCTACTACATGATTCTTCCGATTTACGACCAAAAGTCGCGCCTCAAAATCCTGATTGCAGTGCTGGCCCTACTCATTGGGGCGGCCACCGTGGTCTACACCAACTTGCTGGTGCAGCGCGTTTCGGAACGGGAGCAACAGCAGATTCAGCTTTACGCCAAGGCCCAGGAATTCATCATCAACTCTGAGCAGGACTCTAATACACTCTTCGTATTCAGCGAGATAGTGGATGCCAACGCTACTATCCCGGTTATTCTCAGCAGCGACGGCAATGATGTGCTGGCCGCGAAAAACGTTAAGATTCCGGCGCGCACCTCCCCGGAAGACTCGGTGGAGCGCCTCCACGACGAGCTGCAGCGCATGAAGCAGCAGCACCAGCCCATAGTGGTGAAATTTGGAGCGGGGCAGGTCAACTACATCTACTACCGCGACTCGCAGCTGCTGCAGCAGCTGCGCACCTATCCGCTGGTGCAGCTCATCGTGATTGGCTGCCTGGGCATCATTGCCTATTTCGCGTTCAGCTCCTCGCGGCGGGCCGAGCAAAACCGCGTGTGGGTGGGCTTGGCCAAGGAAACCGCCCACCAGCTGGGCACGCCGCTCAGCAGCCTGGTGGGCTGGCAGAATTACCTGCGCGACTCCGACCGCTTCAAGGACGAGCCCATAGTGGAGGAGCTGGGCAAGGACATTCGGCGCCTGGAAATCATCACCGAGCGGTTCAGCAACATCGGCTCGGTGCCGGTGCTCAAGGACGAAAATCTGTACCACACCACCCGCAACGCCATCGAATACCTGCAGAGCCGGGTTTCGAAGAAGGTAGTGTTCAGGATTGAATCTGACCTGCCGATGGATACGCCGGCCCGCATCAACGTGCCGCTGTTCGACTGGGTCATTGAAAACATCTGCAAAAACGCGGTGGACGCCATGGACGGCCGCGGCTCCATCACGCTGCACTTGCGGCGGGTGCGCACCCGCCGCACCTGGTACCGGCGTGGCGCCCCGGCCCGCCAGGTCGCCGTTGATATCACCGACACGGGCAAGGGCATTCCGAGTAACAAGCTGGAAAGCGTGTTTATGCCCGGCTTCACCACCAAAAAACGCGGTTGGGGCCTGGGGCTCGCACTGGCCAAGCGCATCATTGAGAACTACCACGGCGGCCGGCTTTTCGTGAAATGGAGCGAGATGGGCCGCGGCACTACTTTTAGGGTGGTGTTGAACCAATAAGGACAGCCGTGCCACTCCCCTCCTTACCAAGGAGGGGATGTTCGAGCCGCTAGGCTCGGACGGGGGTGGTTGTACTCGTTGAACGACACCTGAACGATTTCCGCTCAACGACTCGGACGCCCACAACCACCCCACCCAGCGCTTCGCGCTGGCGTCCCCTCCTTGGTAAGGAGGGGAGTTTCACCATTTCCGCGCTACTTACCGGTTTGTAATTTCCACGTAGGCGTTGCCCGTTACGGGCTTGCCGTTTTGAGTGCCGGTTACCCGGCACATGCCTTCCCAGTAGCTCAACTTCAGCACTTTGAAAAGCTGTAAGGTCAGTTCTTGGTGGGGCACGAGGGGTGTCACGGTCAGGTCGTAGCCTTTGCTAGGTACGGTGATGTGCCAGGTGGCCGGGTACCTTTTCTTGGTGGTGGGGCTGGTCCAGTACGTAACGGGCTCCAGCGTGAAGTCGCTTTCGGCCAGGTGCAGGTTTTCGCCTTTGGGGCCGAAATGCGAGCCGCCGCTAATTTGCTGGCCGGTTTTGGTTTCGTGCACGGCGTAGAGCATTATCTCCTCCTTGGGGTCGTCGAGCTGGATGCTGAGCCAGTCCCAGGCCACGTTGCGCTTGTTCACGCCGCCGCAGTTCCACTGCCGGTCGTACCACAGCTCGCCAGTGACCTGATGGGTTTTGCCGCCTACCTCAATGGTGCCGGTAGTGGCCAGGCGCGGGTAGCTATAGTAGCCGGCCTGAGCCACGGGGCCGTATTGCTCGTAGCCGGTGCCGCCGTGCAGCAGCACAGGCTTGGCCGGTGTGGTGCTGAGGCTGATGGCTTGGCCAGCCTGGTTGTTGGGGCCCTTGGTGGTCATGCGGGCCTGCAGCTTGTAGCGGCCCTCCTGGCCGGTGAGGGTCCAGGTTTGGTCGTTCTTGCGCTGGGTGAGGTTGATGGGCAGGGAGGCAGTGAGCGGCACAGCTAGCTTATCCAGATAATAATCGTACTTGAAATCCTGCTTCTGCGGGTCCGTCATGGCGAAGTTCACCATCTGGTAGTCCTTCTTGCCGTCGGGGCTGAAGTGAAAAAAGACGTACTCCACGCCGAAGTCTTCGCCCGTGGTTACGTCCTTCAAATGGCCGGTGAAGTACCACCACTCCAGGGAGTTTTTTACGTGCGGCGCTTCCTCCTGCGGCAGCTGGGCCTGGCCGGGGAAGACATCGTTTTTGGTAGTGGGCTTAAGGATGGAGCAAGCCGAAGCAATAGCAAGCAGCAGGGTGAAGCGCAGGAATCTCATACCCTGCCAAAAGGCTTTTGGAGGCCGAAAGGTTTGCTTTAGACCTCTGAGAGTGGTTTAATTCCCTCTTGAAGGTGGCGCTTCCGGCTTCAGCGCTACTGCCTGGGCGGCGTTACGGGCGGCTCCGGCATCCGGATTTTGCCCATCACCTGCCCGCGGTTGGGCACCGATTCCATTCGGACCACCAGCGGCTCCGGTTGGGGAGTGCTGCGTGTGTTCACGCTGAGAATTTTCTCAACAAAGTCAAACGGGTTGCCCACAAACCGCAGCTCCACTGTGCCTCCGGCAATGGGCGCCCAGCTTGGCGACATCATCAGCTCAAACTGCCCCTGCTCGTCGGTAACGGTGCCGTACTGGGTGCCATTGAGGAAAATATTGACCTGGGCCACTGCGGTTTTGGTGTCGCCGTCGAGCACCCGGCCCCGGATGATGATTTGCTGCGACTGCGAGGCATCCGGATTGGTAGCGCTGGCCGCAGTGGCCTGGGCGGGCAGCTCCTGGGGCGGCTTGGTGGTGCAAAATGTTATGGGCTGCCAGCCCAGCAGTGCCAACCCGGCCAGCGCCCAACGCCGCCAGCGGCTGGCCGGAGCTGCTACCAGCTGCGGGACCCGAGCCAAGGCGCACACTGGGCGGCCAGACTGGCGGGCCAGATAAGTCATGATTTCAGCATCACTCATCCGGGTGAAGTCCACCACCTCGGTGGCGCAGGCGGCGCAGTGGCGGCCGTCGGTGGTGGGCGTCATGGCGGCCCAGGGCTGGGCGCAGGGCTGTGGAATGGAGATGCGGAGGGAGGTAGCCATGGGGCTAAAGTAATGATTTTGCGGGCGGGCGTTTCGAGGTCTAACTCGAACGGAATAGACGGGTAATTTTTTGCAGGAAAGAAGAACGATGCTTCTTGGCAGGTAATGCAGGCAGTAGTTGAGCAGGGTAGGCCGGCAACGGCAACAGGCCCATAACAATCATTTGCTGCTGTCCAGGATAAGAAGCTACTATTTCAGCTCCAGCCGCGGAGGGGTCGGGCCGCAGCGCAACAGCGATGCTATAAATCGCCTTCCCATCAACAGGCAGATGCATGGTGTGGGAGATATAGCCGGCGGCGTGAAAAACAAGGGTGTGTGGGACTTTCGGGTTGCGGCCTTTGGGTGCTAGCAGGCTAAAGCGGCCCGAGGAATCGGTGGCAACCGCCCGCTTCTCCCCTTTCAAGAAGACGGCCACGTTCGGCACTGCTTCCTGCGTCGAGGAGTCTCGCACGACTCCACTTATTCGCGTTTCAGCAGAATGAGACTGCGACTTTATGGGCCTCTTTTTCCCTTCCGCAGTGTGGTGCTGGACGCTTGGAGTTTGGGCACGGGCCGCCGGACTGGCCACTTCCCGCAAGGCCCACACGGCCGCCACTGTTGCCATCCACGTCCGCCAACGATGGGACGCAGGCACCTCTAGCGGTTGGAGTGGCCGGGCTAGCTGTTCTTGGCGGAATCGCCCACATGTGCGGCCACGCACTGCCGCATTTAACAGGGCTAAGATTTCGGCATCGGTTTTTTGGGTGAAGTCCACCACCGTTTGCTGGCAGGCGGCGCAGTGGCGCCCGGTGCTGGTGGGCGTCATCGCATCCCAGCTTTCGGCGCAAGGCTCAGGGATGGAGAGAATGGGATTGGGACCTATGTTGCTGAACATAAAGATGTTTTATGCGGCTGAGGCATATAGAAAAACTTAACCCCGCCTAAACCGATGGTAGAAAAGTCTCAAAAAGCAGCTTTTGAAGTGCCTGCGTTTGTGCAATCTAGTCTTACAGAAAAGGCTGCGTGACCCAGTATTTACTCCAGTAATACAGGTGACGCAGCTTCCAGGGAGCGGGCGGCAACTTGCTTGGCTGTAGCATAACGACTTCGCCTAAAAGCATCCCTTTTACGTCGGTTTGGAGTCGAAACGCTTGTTCTACTGCGTAATCTGTGCGCAGTGTACGTTCCTGAGTTACACAGCCAACTGAGGAAACTACGAGGGTTATTTCTCGCACCCCAGCCAGGGTAGCTGGCACCGTCAGCTCAAATTTCCCTTCTCTGTTCGTGCTAGTCCCCAACTCGGTGCCTTTTATGAGTATCGTGCACCCAGGCAATAGGTCTCCGGTAGAAAAATCGGTGACTGTACCGCGTATCACTGACGACGCCGCTACCAACAACGGATGAGCAGAATCTGGCACAGTGGCGTCTCCTGCCACTGTCTGTAGTGCGGCCGGCAGAACCGTGTTCTGCACAGGGGTAACAGGAATAGCTGGAGGCGGGGTAGCTGGCGCCGGGCCGCCCCAATACTGGGAGCGCCATTCCGTGGAGGTTTGGGCAGGTGCTACGGTGCTTGCCGTTTCCCGCAGGCCCCACACGGCCACGGCCGCCCCCAGCCAAGCCCGCCACCGCGTTGGGGCAGCCGGCACGGCGCGCTGCAACGGCCGGTCCAGCTGCCCCGCCGCGAAGCGCCCGCAGGTGCGGGTGCTGGCGGCCCCGGCGAGATAGGCCAGGATTTCGGCGTCGGTTTTTAGGGTAAAGTCCACCACGGTTTTCTGGCAGGCGGCGCAGTGGCGGCCGTTTGAGGCGGGGCGCATGGCGTCCCAGCTTTCGGCGCAGGGCTGCGGAATGGCGAGGCGGGTGGTTAGCATATGTCGGGGCGGTTCGGTTGAGGGCCTTTCCTGACCGATGCCTGCAACACGCAGATTGCACACGTGCCTATGGCCTTTGTTGCGCTGTGGCAAAAAATCTCCCCGAACACTTGACTACAAATTCCTGTATATTAGCTTCTACACGAATGTTGCTGCTCTCTCATTTTCTTGCCCGCCCCTGCCATGAAAACCCTTTACTGCACCGCCGCTGCCGTCGTACTAAGCTTGCTGCCGACCTTGAGCCAGGCCCAAACCGGCGCAACAACTGCAGTAGGGCTTGAGATTCCGGCGCCGGCGCCGCCCAGCCAGGGCAATTTCCTGACGGGCGCCTACGTGCTGGGCAACTACACTCCCGCGCTGGCCACCGCTGGCGGCATGGGCTATTCGGTGCAGCCGTACCTGCGCTACATGGTGGGCCCCAAAGCGCGCACCCGAGGGTTTATTCAATACAGCTTTGCTCCTTATCGGTTGCAGGCCTACAACGCCGACCCGCTTTATACCCCCGGCGGGGTGGCTTTGCCCGCCAATCCGGGCTTTGCCCCGCTCCCCATGCGCGGCATGCAATCCAATAGCTTTGGCAATGGCATGGGCCAGTTTTCGGTGGGCATGCCGGTGCGGCTGGGCGGCAGCCCGGTCATGCTGCACGTGGCGGGCAATGCCCTCACCAACCTGCTTCGCTGAGGTAGCCGAAGGGACTTGCCGGGCCACAACCCGCAATAGGGCGTTATCTTTTGCCCTTCAAACCCGTCCCTCCCACCTTTCATGCGTTCTGAAAAGTCCTTGTTTCGCCGCAAAACCATCGCGGCCATCCTCCAAAATCCACCCGCCGACGCCGAAGGCCACTCCTCCGGGGGCCTGGAGCGTCACCTCACCGTGCGCGACCTCACGGCGCTTGGCATTGCGGCCATCATCGGGGCCGGCATCTTCAGCACCATCGGCAAGGCCAGCCTCGACGGCGGCCCGGCCGTGTCGCTGCTGTTTGTATTTACGGCCGTGGCCTGCGCGTTTTCGGCGCTGTGCTACGCGCAGTTTGCGGCTACCATTCCGGTTAGCGGCTCGGCTTATACCTACGCCTATGCTTCGTTTGGCGAGCTCGCAGCTTGGATAATCGGCTGGGCCCTCATCATGGAGTATGCCGTGGGCAACATCGTGGTGGCCATATCCTGGTCCGACTACTTCACCGGCCTGCTCGATGGCATGGGGCTGCACATACCGGCCTACCTCAGCACCGGCACCCAAAGCGCCTACCAGGGCTACCACGCCGTGATGGCCCTCATGCAGGCCAATTTGCCGCTTTCGCAGGCCACCGCAGCCCAAATAGAAGGCTACACAATCTGGACCACTGCCCCGCGCCTGTTCGGCGACTGGCACCTGGTTGCCGACCTGCCGGCCTTCCTCATCACGGTGGCTATCACGGCGCTGGTGTACGTGGGCATCAAGGAAAGCAAGACGGCTTCCAACATCCTGGTGCTGCTGAAGCTCATTGTGGTCGTGGTGGTTATCGCCGTGGGTGCCTTCTACATCGAGCCGGCCAACTGGACGCCCTTCGCCCCCAATGGCGTGGGCGGTGTGCTCAAAGGCGTGTCTGCGGTGTTCTTCGCCTACATTGGTTTCGATGCCATTTCGACCACGGCCGAGGAGTGCAAAAACCCCCAGCGCGACCTGCCCAAGGCCATGATGTACGCCCTCATCATCTGCACGGTGCTGTATGTGATTATTACGATGGTGCTCACGGGCATGGTGCCCTACACCAAGCTCGGCGTGGGCGACCCCCTGTCGTTTGTTTTTGCTGAAGTGGGCCTGCCCAAGCTCTCGGGCCTGGTGGCGGTGAGTGCGGTATTTGCCATGGCTTCGGTGCTGCTGGTGTTCCAGCTGGGGCAGCCGCGCATCTGGCTCACCATGAGCCGCGACGGGCTGCTGCCGAAGGTGTTTTCGCGCATTCACCCGCGCTTCCACACGCCCTCGTTTGCCACCATTGTCACGGGCTTTTTTGTAGCCGTGCCGGCGCTGGTGCTGAACATGGATTTGGTGGTCGACCTCACCAGCATCGGCACGCTGTTCGCGTTTGCGCTGGTGTGCGGCGGCATCCTCATCATCGACCCCTACGGCCGTTCGGAGGCCCGCTTCCGGGTGCCCTACATCAACGGTCGCTTTCTGGTGCCGCTCATCCTGGCGCTGGGTGCATTCCTGATTTTCCGCTACAACGCCCCCGACAACCACGAGTTCTGGCTGGACGTGACCGGGCAGCGCGGCTGGCTGACTACCGACCCGGTGGACGGCAGCATCACTGGCGGCTTTGCCCACCAGATACCCACGCTGGTGTTCTTTCTGTTTTGCATTGCGCTGGCCTGGGTGTCATTCACCAAGCGCCTCTCTACCCTGCCCGTGCTCGGCCTGCTCATCAACCTGTACCTGATGACTCAGCTCGGCATCAGCAACTGGACGCTGTTTTTTGTGTGGCTGCTCATTGGCCTGGCCGTGTATTTCGGCTACGGATACTCAAACTCCAAGCTGAACCAACGGTCGGCCACGGTATAGCTCAGACCTGAGCCGAGAACTATTATAAAAAGAGCCCCTCGCGATTCAGTCGCGAGGGGCTCTTTTTATGAGTCAGGCAATTGGGGAGCTTCACGGGGGCGCGGCCCATGGTTGCGGCAGGGCACAAGTGGCACCAGTGGCAATGCAGGACCGGCTCAGGACTTATCGGCGCGTACAGCTTTGGCGCGCTCGGCTTGACGACGGAACATTTTCGTTTTCGCTATGCTGCGGTCGGTCGGCATCAGTTCAGGACTTACCTGCGCCAGGCGCTCCGGCTGCAGGGAGCGCGCCGGGAGGGTTTGTAGGTTGAGGGCAAAGCTGTGCACCTCTTTGCCTATGGTCACCAAAAACTTGTACTCTCCATCGGGTAGCTCACTGACGTTGAGCCGCTGTCCGAAGCTGATGTCTGTGCTGCTCATCACGTGTAAAACGTCGCCCTTGGCGTTAACCAAGCGCACGGTTCCGCGCAAGGAGGCCGGATTGCACCCCCAGACCTTGTATCTAAACTCATCAATTTTATTGACGCCCGCCCAATGGGCGGAGGTGTCTTGTGCCAGGGCCGAGCTACCAGGCAGTAAGCTAAGCAAGGCGCCCAGCAAAAGGATTGAACCGAGCCAGCCACAACGGGCTGAAGCAGAATAAATTAAGTTTTTCATGATGAATACATTTTAAAACAGAAAGAAGATGAGAAAAGCTGGCCAGGCAAAAGCAACGGCAACGCAACTCGCGGTTGCCTTGGCCTGGGTAAGAGCCGGAGGTTAGAGGTTCGGAGGGCTGAGCCCGCTGGTTGAGATGGCAGCGCGGAGGGGCACTCAAGCTAGGCCCGCACCAAATTTTTGGTAACAGGGTACTGGGTCCGGTTCAATTTGCGTTCGGCCCGGCGGTCGGTGGGGTTGCGCTTGTTCAGGTCGGGGCAGAGGGTGGCGCTGATGTCGTCGTTCATTAACTGGTCCTGAAAATCCTCGAACTGGACCATGTTGTAATAGTGAACCACGGGGGTGGCGCTGCGGCATGGGCTACCATCGTCAGTGAGCGGGGCCAGAGCGGCATTTACCGGGCCCGACTGGGCCTGGGCGCCTGCCAGCGGCAGCAGCAGCAGTAGCAGCACGACCGGCAAGTGCTGCCGGGCGGCTTTAAGCAGAAATAAGGGTTTCATAGCACAGAGTGTAACAGATGAGTAATGGTGCACAACTTTTCACGGTGTAGCAGGCCAGCCCGGTTGCGATTGTCCGACCAGCACCTGCCACGTTTCATCGCCCCAGCATCGGGCTTGCCCGAAACAACGCTCTCCTTCTTTTCAACTGAGCTACCCCCGACGCGAAATGACTTGCGAGAAGAAAGGCGCCGCGGGGCATAGCCCGTGCTTTGCTCTCGCGGCGAGACGAGTATATCTGTAGCTCCTGCTACTCTGTCCCGCGCTGCTTAAGGGCCCATCAAAGGGCTAAATGGGGTACTATGAGGCCGTTTATGGCCTTCGCTGCCGTGGGCAGGACTGAACTATCGGTAAGGCTTGGCAAAGGTACAGTTACAATTATTCATCCCATTGTATAAATGCGTCTGCTGCCAATATTAATTGCTATGGGGCGCCTGCGCAAAGTAGGCTTTGGGCGTTTCGCCGGTAAAGCGCCGGAATTCCCGAATGAAATGCGCTTGGTCGAAGTAGCCGCAGGCGTAGGTTATATCTGCCCAGTTGGCCTGGGGCTGCTCGTGCAGCAGCCGGAACACGTAGGCAAAGCGCGTCATCTCGGCAAATAGCTTGGGCGGCACCCCCAGGGCATCACGAAAGCGGCGCTCAAGTTGCCGCCGGCTCAGGTTGGATTTTTGGGCCATCTCGGCCACGTTCAGCTGGCCGTGGCGTTCCAGCACAAAAGTTATCAACGCTTCAATAACCAAGGCCTGGGGCTCCCGGCGGCTTAGCTCGGCCAGCATCAGGGTTTCGGCGGCAGCTACGCGCTGGGTGTGGGTGGGTGCGGCGCTCACCTGTTGGGCCAGGGCCTGAATAAAGCGGCCCACAGCGTCGTCGGCCCCATTGGGGAGTTGTGTTTCTGTTGGCACCGACACGCCCAGCAGCCGGTTGAAGCCGCATGGCCGAAACAATATTCCAAAAATGCCGGTGGGCGCTGTGTAGCGCAGGCCAATGCGGCGGTATACGACCGGCAAAGACAAAGCGGCGCCGTCGAGAGTAACGGCAGAAGCCAGCACCACCACAATCGTGTGAATGGGCGACGCCCCCTCTAGGTGCGTAGCCGGACCTAATGGCGCATCCTTTTCCTCAAATGCCAGATAACGTTCTACTACGTTTAGCAGCGGGGTCGATGGCCTAAAGTCCTGTGGTTCCATTTCGCAATACCGGTTGGGCCACGACCAAACCCATGGGCGGCGTCGCGTTTATTTAATATACAGATTGAATTTATGACTATTGCAATTTGCAATATTGTAAAAATGCGACGACGTGTTTCCTAATGAGTTACGCGTGACAAATCCGGCTAGCGGCATACTTCGTTTTATACTCACACTGAAGCGGTTGACGCGGGCCATTATGGCGATGCAAAAGGAATAGTAACTTAGGGCCGGATACTACAGCGCTGCCTCTTACCTTCGGGTGACCCCAATGCACACGGGAAATAGAAGCATGTGGCTCATGCCGCTCCTTCCATCGATATACTATGCTTGACCAATTAGAAGTGTTTCGCCACCTGCTGGAGGGAAGTCCCATGCTTCTTTTCGCCTACAGCGTCAGCACTGGTCAGGTACTCTACGTCAACGACACCTACGAGCGAATGTTCCCGCCGGGTAAGCTGGCCACCGTCAACGACGACCTGCTGTGGTTACTTAGCTGCCTGCCGCCCGAAGACCAGCAATACGCCCTTAGCTGCCTGAGCGACCTGGCTAAAGGCGAGTTGCACGACGACCTGCTGCTGCGCATGCAGCGGCAACCCAACGCGCCCATTCAGTGGCTGTGTTTGCGCGCCCGCCGCAGCGTGGCCAGCGACGGGCAGGTGCTGCTGTGCGGCAGCGTGCAAGACGTGACCGTGGACCACGAGTACACGCGCAACGCCGACAAGTTCATGGCCAAGAAGAACACCACGCTGGAAATTCTTTCGCACGACCTGGCCGGGCCATTCAATATGCTGCAGCAGCTGGCCAGCTTTTTCCAGGAGCGCACGCAGTCCCTGCAAGACCCGCAGCTTGAAAAGATGGTGAACGTGATGCAGGACACCTGCCGCGACAGCGTGAACCTCATCCGCGAGTTTGTGGATAGCGAGTTTGCGGAGTCGGCCAACGTGCAGCTCAAGCGCGCCCGGGTCGACCTGGCGGCCAACCTCCGTCAGGTAATGGAAACTTACCAGCGGTCCGAACACTTGGTGGCCAAGCGCTTCAGCTTCCGCAGCACCCCCGAGGAAGTGTATGTGGAGCTCGACAACAACAAGTTTTTGCAGGTGATTAACAACCTGCTGTCCAACGCCATCAAGTTTACGCAAGAGGGCGGCCACATTGCCCTGACCGTGGAGCTGGAGCAGCACCACGTGCTGGTAACCGTGACCGACGACGGCATTGGCATTCCCGAGAAGCTGCAGCCCGTGCTGTTCGAGAAGTTCACCAAAGCCCGGCGGCCGGGCTTGCGTGGCGAAAAAACCACCGGCCTGGGCATGTCCATTATTCAGTCGTTGGTGCGGCTGCACAACGGCACCATTTCCTTTGAGAGCAAGGAAAACCAGGGCACCACGTTCCACATTCGGCTGCCGCTATAGCGGCTGACGGCAGCGCCCCGCCCGCGCCGGCCCCTTCCTCACCGCAGGCTAGCGGCCGCTTCCACCTGGGCCCGCACCGCGTGAATCTGGGCCGCGTCCAGGGGCTTGTGAATGAGGCCGGCCACCAACGGAAATTCGCGGATGCGGCAGGCGTCCGAATGGGCCAGCGAGGAGGTAAGAATGTACACGTGGCAGCGCCCCAGCAGCTGCGTTTCCTGCGGCTTCAGGGCGTCCAGAAACTCCCAGCCGTCCATCACGGGCATGTTGAGGTCCAGAAAGATGAGTTGAGGCAGGCTGTTGGGCTCGGCGGCCTGCAGGTGCTCCAGGGCATCTTGGGCCGAAGAGAAGGAGGTGATATTTCCATCAAAGCCCTCCCGCTTCAGCAGGCGTTCGGTGAGGAACACACCGATGGAGTCGTCGTCAATTAATAAAGTATCCATGCTGGACTCAGCGTAAGTTCAAGATAAATTGGGTGCCTTGGTCCACGGTGCTGCTCACGTCAATCTTGCCGCCCATGGTTTCTACGTGGGTTTTCACGAGGTACAAGCCCATGCCGCGGCCCGCCTGGGCGGTGTGAAAGCGCTTGTAGAGGCGGAAGATGTCGGGGCCGGCTTTGTCGGTGTCGAAGCCCGACCCATTGTCGGCAAACAGCACGCGGACGCCCTGGCTGGGCCGCCCCGTGGCCGTCACGGTAATCTGCAACGGGCGCTTTTCGGAGCGGTATTTAACGGAATTAGAGAATAGATTGAAGAAAATGCTATACAGGTACGCGCGGTTCCCGAGCACGTGCAAATCGGGCGGAATGTTGAGAATTACCTCGGCGTGGCACTGCGCTAGGGCTTCCTCCAAGTTTAGGCGGGCCTGCTGCACCACATCCACCAGGGGCACGCGTTCGGGCTCGTTCACGTCCTGCTTGTCCCGAATCGACAGGATGGTGTTCATGTCGCGCAGCACCGTATCGAGCTGCAGGGTGCTGGCTTTTAGGTTGTGCAGGGCTTCGTCGTAGTCGGGCGAGTGCTTGTCGATGCTGCCGAGCAAGTCGACCAGCCCCAGAGCATTGGCCAGGGGCGCACGCAGGTTGTGCGACACGATGTAGGTGAACTGCTGCAAATCCTGGTTTTGCCGGTACAGCTCTTCCTGCGAGCGCACCTTGTCCGTGACATCAGAGAAATACACCGAAAGCCCTTCCAACGACGGAAAGGCCTTGACTTCCAGCCACAGCTTCATGCGCTCGAAATAGGCCTGAAAATGCACGGCTTGCTTGGTTTGGAAGGCGTGCTGGAAACGCTCCTGAAACACGCCGTGCTGTTCTTCGGGAAACACTTCCTGCATGGTGCGGCCCAACAAGTCTTCCCGTTTCATGCCCAGCAGCCGCTCTACGTCGCTGTTCACGAAAGTGTAGCGCCACTGCGAGTCCAGTAGGAAAAAGGCATCGGTAATGCTCTCGAAGATGGTGCTGAGCTTGTGGGCCTGCTCCCGGATAACTTGGTGCGAGGCATGGGTTTCGGTCATGTCGCGCATCACGGCGTGCACACCCGTAATCACGCCCTCTACCACCAACGGCACCTTGGTGACCGCAAACACAAACGCCCGGTTGGTGCCCTCGAACTGCACTTCCACATCGAAATTCACTTTGTGGCCTTCGAAGGCTTCGCGCAGCTTTTGTGCGAACAGGCCCCGCAGGTGCGGCGGCAAAAACTCACTAAATGACCGTCCGACTACTTCCTCGCGCGACTTTTCCAACACGTCCAGGTACGCTGGATTGGCGTCAATTATGACACTTTCCCGGTCTTGAAACAACACCAGGTCCGGGTTATTTTCAAACAAGGCACGGAAACGCTGCTCGCTTTCTTTTAATTGAAAAATGTCGCTCATAAACCGCTATGCTGGATTTCCGTAGCCGCCGAGCCTCTTGTTAGAGGATTATTTCTAGTTTACGAGAAAGGCTACTTTTTGTCTTTAGCAAAGCAAAAAAAAGATTTTTGTGCTAAAAAGGCGCTTCAAACGTGCTTCTTGCCAGCAAGCTTTCACACCGCACGCTCTAGTATGTTAGTAAAGTGCAAGTTAACTACTACCGGCAACGCATTTTTTAACTAAGTCGCAGCGCGAAGCACCAAAGCGCAATAGGGCTCCCCGCCCGGTTTCAGGAGTAGCCCTACCTAAGCCGGAAATATAGCCTGCCCTCAACCCGTAAGCCCGCGCCCAACCGTATGTGCCCCGCAGGAGCCAACCGGCTTCCTGCCTGCTCCCGCCATGCGCTTCCCGCTTTCGTTTCTTTTTGTGTGGCTGCTTGCCAATGCATGCCCGGCGTGGGCCACCACCGCCCCGACGGATACGCTGCGCCCCACCAGCCCCGACCGCCTGCTGCGCTACACCTACGCCAACGACTTCTTCTACCGCACCGACTACTACTTCACCCAGGGCATGACGCTCACGCTGGTGTTGCCCAGCTTGGCCCGCCTTCCCACCCAAAGGTTCCTGCTGCGGGGGCCAGCCGGCAGCACCCAGCACCACGGCCTGACGCTGCACTACGACGGCTTCACGCCCCTGCGCATTCAGGACCCGTTTATTCGCGTCGGCGACCGGCCCTACGCGGCGTATATGTACGCTTCTTTCTTCCGCGTCAGCAGCCAACCCGCCCAGCGGCAGCGGCTTACTTCAGCGGTGGAAATCGGGTTTATTGGTCCCGCTGCCTTGGCCAAGGAGTTCCAGACCGCCATTCACCGCGCCACCAACGACCCCACGCCGCGCGGCTGGGACTACCAAATACAAACCGATGCCGTGCTCGGGTACCGCCTGCAGTACGAGCGCCAGCTGCTGGCTGCCGGCCGCGTAGCCGAGGTCATTGGCACTGCCGAGGCTTCGCTGAGCACGCTCTACACGTATGCCAGCACCGGAGCCCAGCTGCGTGTGGGCTTGCTGCAGCCCTACTTTTCCAGCCTGGGCGTGGCGGGCACCACCAGCCGGGCCGGCCACCCACAGTGGCAGCTCTACGCCCACACTTCGCTGGAAGGCCGTTTGGTGGGCTATAATGCCACGTTGCAGGGCGGGCTCTTCAATCAGTCGAACCCTTATGTGCTGCCGGCCAGTGCCGTGGAACGCGCGCTGCTGCGCAACACTACCGGGTTGGTGCTGGCTTACCAAGGCTTCAGCCTGGCAGCTAACTCCACGTGGGTATCGCCAGAGTTTAAGGGAGCCCGCACGCACCAGTGGGGGCAGCTTGCCATCACTGCTGCTTTTTGAAAGCAATTTCGCCGTCACAAGCTCCGGTCCGACGCCCTAGGCGTCCGACCGGTTGTCGTTAGAATTCCGGATACCGATTGTGCTGGCAACAACCGGTCGGACGCCTAGGGCATCGGACCGCGGGCGTACGCTGAATCCCGAAAAGCCAAGCTCTACTTAGCGCGGTGAATAATGAGCACGCCCGCCAGAATAATTACCATTCCCGCGAAGTGCCAGAGGTTGAAAGCTTCGCCATCGAGCGCGCCCCAGGCCAGGGCCACAATCGGAATCAGGTACGTGCTGGAAGACGCAAACAGCGCCGTCGACTGCTGAATGAGCTTGTTGAAGAGCACCATGGCCACCGCCGTGCTCATGGTGGCCAGCAGGGCAATGTAGCCGAAGGCCACCCAGGCCCCGGGCGCGTTGGCCAGCTTGTGCAGGAAGTCCGTGCCCACCAGCAGGTAGGCCAGCGCCGGCCCGCCAATGAGCAGGAGCAGCACCGCCGTAACGGCCATGGGCGTCATGCCGCCCAGCTTGTGCTTGATAACGTTCACGCTCACCCCGTAGCCCATGGTGGCAATCAGGATGTAGATGCCGTACCAGGCATTGCCCTCGCCCGTGGGTGTGTCGGTGCCGCCGCTGCCGCCCAGCAGCAGCATCACCACGGTGCCCACCAGCCCCAGCGTAATGCCCAGCACCCGCAGCGCCGTGAGCCGCTGCCCAAACAGCAGGGCGCCCACCAGCAGGGTAAATACCACCGTGAGGGCATTGAGTACTCCTGCCAGCCCGGAGGCCAGCTTGGTTTCGGCGTAGGCAAACAGAAAGGCCGGAATGAGCGTGCCTACCACCCCGCTCACCGCCAACCACTTAAAACGGCTGCGCTCCACCGTGCCCACGTGCCGTAGGGCAAAGGGTAGCAGCAGCAGCGCCGCCACGCTCACGCGGGTAGCGCCCAGCTCCATGGCCGAAAACACGACCAGCCCTTTTTTCATCAGAATAAACGACGTGCCCCAGATGGTGGCCAGCACCAACAGCAGCACCCAGGCCATGGGCGTGGTGACCGCGGGCGCCGGACCATTCGGTTTTTGTGGGTTTTTAGGGGTCGCCGAAGCCGTTTTGCCTACCACCCCTCCCCCACCCGAAGCAACCGGAACAGTAGTAGCAGCGAGTGAAGAGTTGGTAGCGATTGAGTTTTGGGAAAGCATGCCACAAAGGTACGGGGCCCCATGGCCGGGCGCCGCCCCACAGCCGACCCCAGCGCGTCGACTAACTGATTTTTGTCAAGTAGCGCAAGCTCAGGGGTCTTTGCGGGCCTTTTAGGGGCTTGTATTCATGATATTCATCAGGTTTGGGGCGCGAACCCTTGATGAGCCTTGGTTGTTGATAGATTGTACGAAATCCTGCCGTAATTTTGTAGTCCGATTTCGTGTCGACCAATCTATGTCCCATCCCTTCAAGGCCGTTAGCCTATCCTTCAAGAAAGCGCCGCTGGCCATCCGCGAGCTGCTTTCTCTAGACGAGGCCGCTTGTCGCCGTTTCCTGCACACCCTGCACCACGACTTGGGTCTTTCCGACCTGCTGGTGCTGAGCACTTGCAACCGCACCGAGGTTTACTACGCAGCTGAGGACGACCGCAGCCGTGAAATCATTCTCGCCCTCGGCCACCTCAAGGACCGCACCGACATCGGCGCCTTCCTCCCCTACTTCGACCTTCTGCTCGACGCCACCGCTGCTACCCAGCACCTTTTCGAAGTAGCCATGGGCCTCGACGCCCAGGTAGTGGGCGACTTGCAAATCAGCAACCAGGTGAAGACGGCCTACCAGTGGTCGGCCGACGCCGACGCGGCGGGCCCCTTCCTGCACCGCCTGCTGCACACGGTGTTCTTCACCAACAAGCGGGTGCAAACCGAAACCAGCTTCCGCGACGGTGCTGCGTCCATTAGCTACGCCGCTCTCGAACTAGTAGAAGAGCTGACCGCCGACGTGGCCAACCCCCGCGTATTGGTAGTAGGCCTGGGGGAAATTGGGGCCGACGTGTGCCGGCACCTGGCCGCCAGCAAGGCGTTCGGCGACATCACCATCTGCAACCGTACCCGCGCCAAGGCCGAAGAACTGGCCGAAGAATGTGGCATGCGCCTCGTGGATTTCGAAGAACTGGTGCCCGCCCTGAAGGAGGCCGACGTCATCATCTCGTCCATCAACCGCGCCGACCCTTTCTTCACCCGCGAGCTGGTGGAGCACCTCGACGTACTTAGCTTCAAGTTCTTTGTGGACCTGAGCGTGCCCCGCAGCATTGCCTCCGATGTGGAGCAGGTGCCCGGCGTGCTGGTCTACAACATCGACGCCATTCAGAGCAAGGCTTCGGCGGCGCTGCAAACCCGCCTGGCGGCCGTGCCCCAGGTGCGTGCCATCATTGCCGAGAGCATTGCGGGCCTGGAAGACTGGGCCAAGGAAATGATGGTTTCGCCGCTCATCCAAAAGATGAAGGCCAGCCTCGAAACCCTGCGCCAGGCCGAGCTGGACCGCTACCAGAAAAAAGCCACCCCTGCCGAAAGCAAGCTCCTCGACGAAGCCACCCGCTCGCTGATGCAGAAGATTCTGAAGCAGCACGTGCTGCACCTGAAATCTGCCTGCAAGCGCGACGAGGCCGATAAGCTGGTAGCCATTCTGGGCGAGATGTTCGACCTGGAAAAGCAGAACGTGCCCGCCTAGCGCGCCCGGTTTTTGATTTAGCAGAAAGCCCGACCTGTTATCAGGCTGGGCTTTTTTTATGTCGTCAGAGAGAACTTTCCTCTACACGCGAGACGCGGTGCACTGCATCACAGTATGCGCTAACCTGCATTCTCCTTACACTACCCTGCGTGCAGAAACACCCGGAACGTACTGCCCCGCCCTACCTCGCTTTCGACCTCCAAACGCCCGCCGGCTTGCTCCACAAGGCGCTGCACGAGGTAGAGCCCGACGCCCGAACCGGGCACGTGGTCGTGGAAGCGACGGAATAGCTGGAACAGCTCGTCGCCGTGGCGCTCCAGGTTCATGCCCAGGCCATTGTCTTGCACCACAAGCACCGGCACGCCGTCGTGCAGCTCGGTGCGGACGGCAATGTGGGCCGGCCTGCTGGGGTCAGCGTATTTGAAGGCGTTGCTGAGCAGGTTGTAAAGCACACTGCGCAGGTTGACGCGCACAAACACTACCGCGGACACAGCGGAGAAGTCCAGCTCCCAGGTGGCTTGGGTTGGGCCCGAGTCCTGCACCAGCCGGATGGTTTCTTCCACCAGCGGCTGCACCTGCACGGGTTCGGGCGGCAGTTCCTCGGCGTGGCGCTGCACCTGCACCACCTCCGTCAACGATTGGATGGTGCCGAGCAGCTGCTCCATTGAGCCGTTCACCATGCCCAGCATCAGGCTGGCTTCGGGGTCGTGGAAGGTGGCCGTGCGCTGCAGCTCATCGAAGAGGCCCGCCAGATTCTGCGCGGGCTGCTTGAGGTCGTGCGAGGCGGCATACACGAAGGTGTCGAGGTCGCGGTTGCTGCGGGCCAGCTCGTTGTTCTGCACTTGCAAGGTCTCGCGCAGGGCGTGCTGCTCGTTGATGTCGGTGCAGGTACCAAACCACTGCGCTGTTGGCGAGCCCAGTTGGCTGTCGAGCAGCCGGGCCTGCACCAAAAACCAGCGGTAGTCACCGTTGGCGCTGCGCAGGCGGTATTCACCTTCGAAGTGGCCCTCGGCCTGCTGCCACTGCGCATGGGCGGTGGGGCCATCGTCGGGGTGCAGCAAGCTATGCCAGGAGCGGCCGGAGCAGTCGCGGGCGTTCAGGCCGGTGTAGTCCACGGTGCGGCCGTCGCAGTAGGTGAGCTCGCCGGCGTTGTTGGCCGTCCACACCAGCTGCGGGATGCTCTCCATGAGCACGCGGTACCGACTTTCGCTCTGCTGAATCTGCTCCTGCATTTGCTGCATATCAGTCACATCAGTGTTGGTGCCGAACCAGCGCGTGATGCGGCCGTCGTCGCCCCGCACGGGCTGAGCACGCGACAGAAACCAGCGAAATTCCCCGTCCCGGTGGCGCAGCGGGAACATGTCTTCCCAGGGCTCACCGGCCTTGAGGTGGTGGCTCCAGCGCTCGGTCACCGACTCGATGTGGTCTTTGTGGTGCACTGTGCTCCAGCCCCAGCCCTGCATTTGCTCCAGGTTGGTGCCGGTGTAGTCGTACCACCGTTCGTTGTACCAAAAGATGTGCCCATTGGGCTCGGCCATCCAGGCCAGCTGCGGAATCACGTTGGCCAGGGTGGTGAACTCGGCGTTGCGGCGCATGAGCTGCTCGGCCACTTCCTGCAGCTGTTGGTTGGCTGCGGCTAGCTCAGCAGTTCGCTGCTGCACTTCGCTTTCCAACTGGGAGGTGCTGCGCAATTGCAGGGCGCGGGGCAGCACCTGAATGAGGGCCAGCACCGTGCCCCAGGATGCCACCGCCGTGACAAGCCGCACTAGGCCGCTGAGGCGGTACACGGGCACCCAGAAGATGAGGGCATCCAGGAGGTGCGTGGCCCCACAGGCAAAAATGAACAGCCCGAACAACCAAAACATCCGGTCGAAAGGCATGTCGCGCCGCTGCCGGATGAAGTTGATGAGCAGGAAAGGAATAACGAAATAAGCCCCCCAGATGAGCAGGTCGGAAGCAATGTAGAGCCAACCGTGAAAATTGGTCCAGTGCCCGCAATGCCAGCGGGCCGGGAAACCCATTGGGCTAAATAAATACGAGAAGAACTCGACTACTTGGCTGGCAAGCGGCTGTGTGGCAGAAGCTGCCGAAGCAGGTGGCGCCGCGGCCCAGCCAGCAGTGGCCAGCAGCGCAGTACACGCCAAAAGCCAAAAACGGTATTTCATTCACGATGGCCGAGTATGCGATGCGCATTTTACGCATTTCCCTCAACCTTGCTTCTAAAGATACGATTAGGGCGGTAAGTAGTCGCTGAAATCGATTCAATCGGACTCGTTCCATCAGCAACCATTACCCCTAAAGCCCTATTTCTACTTATGCCCAGACTCACTCCTGCGGCCCCAAAAAAGCCCCGACACCTAGCGGTACCGGGGCTTTTTTGGGGCCGCAGGAGTGAGTCTGTGAAAAATTGTTATTCCCCTGGTAATGCTTCTGCTACAGCAGGCTTTTACTCCGCCATCATGGCCTCGCGGGCCTTGACCCGTTTCTCGTTGTTCACGGCCGTGGGCACCACCGTCACCACCACGTACTTGGAGGTGGGCGTGTTGCTGACCTTGGCCACGCTGGAAATGGGCACCAACGGGTTGGCCTCCGGGAAATAGGCGCAGACGTTGCCCTTCGGGATGTCGTAGGGCACGGCCACGAACTTTTCGACCCGACGCTCCTCGCCCTTAAAATGGCTGGTGATGTCGATGAGGTCCTTGGCTTTGATGCTGCGGGCTGCCATGTCCTCGGCGTTCATGAAGAGCACGCGGCGCTCGCCGTGGATGCCGCGGTACCGGTCGTTGTACTCGTAGATGGTGGTGTTGAACTGGTCGTGGCTGCGCACGGTCATCAGCACGAGTTGGTCGGGCTCCAGCGTGTGCTTTTCCAGCGTAGTGGTGCTGAAGTTAGCCTTGCCGTTCTCGGTGGTGAATTTGCGCTCCCGCGGGCCGTTGGGCAAGTAGAAGCCACCGGGCTTGCGCAGCTTCTCGTTGTAGTTCTCAAACCCGGGAATCACGCGGGAGATGTGGTCGCGGATAACATCGTAGTTCTCCGTCATGGCCACCCAGTCGGCGATGTTGGTTTTTTCGCCCAGCGTGGCAATGGCCATGCCGCTGATGATGGCGACTTCGCTCATCATCTCGCCGGCCACGGGCACCAAAACGCCCTTGTTCTGGCTGACCACGCCCATGGAGTTTTCGCAGGACGTTATCTGTTGCCCGGACCTCTGCATGTCGATGTCGGCGTGCGTGAAGCAGGGCAGTAGCAGGCTGGTTTCGCCGGTCACCAGGTGGCCGCGGTTGAGCTTGGTGCCCACATACACGGTTAGTTTCTGCCGGCGCATGGCTTCGGCTATCATCTCGGTGTCGGGGCCGGCGGCCAGCAGGTTGCCGCCCAGGCCGAAGTACACCTTGGTTTTGCCCAGGCGCATGGCCTTGATGGCTTCCACCACGTCAAAGCCATCTTCGGTGGGCGGAGTGAAGTTGAACTCCTTGCCCAGGGCCTCGCGGAATTTTGGCGACACCCGCTCCCAAATGCCCATGGTGCGGTCGCCCTGCACGTTGGAATGGCCCCGCACCGGGCAGGTGCCCGCGCCAGGCTTGCCAATGGCGCCTTTCATGAGCTGCAGGTTCACAATCTCCTGAATGGTTTGCACGCCCTGGCGCTGCTGCGTGACGCCCATAGCCCAGCAGGTAATAATCTTCTGCTTGTGGGCGATGATGTTGGCCGCCTCAAGTAACTGCACCCGCGAAATGCCACTTTCGGACTCAATGTCTTCCCAGCTGGTATTGCGGATGTTTTGCTCAAACGACTCAAAACCGGTCGTGAACTCATCAACAAACTTGCGGTCCACCACCTGGCCGGGGTTCATGTCCTCGGCCTCGAAGAGGTGCTTCATGATGCCGCGCAGCAAGGCCATGTCGCCGTCGACGCGCACTTGCAGAAACACGTCGGTGAGTTGGGTACCATCGCCGAGCAGCGCGCCCAGGGCCCGCAGCGGATTCATGAAGTCCTGAGGATTTTTGAAGGCCACCAGACCAGCTTCAATCAGCGGGTTCACGCTGATGATTTTGGCACCGTTGCGCTTGGCTTTTTGCAGGGCCGAGAGCATGCGCGGGTGGTTGGTGCCGGGGTTCTGGCCGATGACAATGATGACTTCCGCTTCGTGAATGTCGTTAAGCGTAACGGAGCCTTTGCCCAGGCCCAGCGTGGGACTGAGGGCCGAGCCGCTGCTCTCGTGGCACATGTTGGAGCAGTCGGGCAGGTTGTTGGTACCGAACTGCCGCACAAACAGCTGAAACAGGAAAGCAGGCTCGTTGGGCACCTTGCCGGAGGTGTAGAACACGGCCTCATCGGGCGAAGCGCAGGCGTTCAGGTTGTCGGCGATAATCTGGAAAGCATCGGGCCAAGCGATGCGCGAGTAGTGGTTATCGCCGGGGCGCTTCACCATGGGGTGGGTGAGGCGCCCGGCGTTGTTCTGGTCGCGGTCGGTCAGGCGCGAGAGCTCGGCCAAGCTGTACTTGGCAAAGAACTCCGGGCCCGCGGGCCGGTGGTCGGCGTCGGAGGCACTGGCTTTGGCGCCGTTTTCGCAGAACTCGGCCACCGAGCGGTGCTCGTCGGGGTCGGGCCAGGCGCAGCTCGAGCAGTCGAAGCCATCTTTCTGGTTCATCTTCAGCAGCACCTGCGTGCCGCGGCTCACACCACTCTCGCCCCAGCTGAACTGCATGGACTTGATAACAGCCGTGACACCAGCCGCCACCTTGGGCTGGGGCTCGAGCTTGAGGCCGGTGAGGGCTTCCGGCGGCTGCGCCAGAATGGGATTCAGGTACTTGGCACCGGCTACTTCGGGGGCGGGAATGTGGGCGTGCACGTGCGTCCTATTGGGGTCAGAGGTGTAGTTATTGGGCGCCGGGGCTTTGCCTTGGTCGGGGCGCTCGCCGCTTTTGGGCGCGTTGTCTTCAGCTCCTTGCTGGTGGGTTTTGCCAGCTTTGCTGGGGTCTTCAACTGGGGAGTCTTCCATAGTTTCGGGTGGGAAAAGTGGCAATGTGAGAAGCAAGGCGAGACAACAGCCTAATAAAGTGCCAGCCCAGCTTTTTCAACCACCGGAGCTGGCGGTTGTTTCAAGCTAGTGCCGTGAGTCCAAGCAATGTAGTGGAATTTCGTCACTGACACTGCCAGGTGGTGTCCGGGCTATTATCCAGACGAAGAAGCGGCCCCGGGAGTTGCGACCCGCCGAGTGGCTGGCGCTTGTCGACTCTAGAATGCCCCGCACCGGCCGCCGTGCCGCATATCAGCAGGTGGGGCGTGAGCGGCTACAAAACCGCATGGCTCCTCTGGCGAGCTAATGTTTGCAGTCCAAATCTTTCTCCACCAACACCTTCAGTGGTTGGCTCTCGCCCATCATGAGCGTGGCAGAAAGGCCGTTTTGGTCGGTGCTGGTCCACTGCGTGGCCAGGGCGGCCGGCACCTTCACCGTGATGGCGCCCGCGCCGTGGGTAATGCGGAATTCTTCTGATTCGGAGCGTTCCAGCGCGTAGGTCAGGTTTTCGCGTTCGGAAAGGCCCAGCGGCACCACCACCGCAACCCGGCCGGTTTGGGCAAAGTGCGCCACTTCGGTTTCGGAGAGGCGGAGGCGAATGGAATGGTCTTCGAAGCGGAGTTTCATAACAATTGGGTTGAAAGCAGGAATGAGTGTTTACGAAGAAAAACAGGCAAGGACGGTCTGACTCATATTATAATAACCTACCGTTCAGCTCTGTTCCTGACCGCTGATAATCCGCCAGGCGCCACTGTAAATATTGTAGCGCTGCTGCCGCACGAAGCCTAATACCGTCATTCCAAAGCTTTCAGCGGCCTGCACCGCCAGGCTGCTGGGGGCTCCTACGGCCGCAATTATGCCAATGCCCGCCGCCGCCGCTTTTTGCACCAACTCAAAGCTGACGCGGCCGCTCACCAGCAGCACATGCTGGTGCAGAGGCAACCAGTCGGCCAGCAGCGCAGCTCCGATGACCTTATCCAGAGCGTTGTGGCGGCCCACGTCTTCGCGCAGCAGCAGCAGCTCGCCAGCGGGCGAAAACAGCGCCGAGGCGTGCTGCCCGCCGGTTTGCTCGAAGCCGGCTTGGGCGGCGCGCAGGCGCTCGGGCAGTTGATGCACGGTGTCGTAGGCGAGGTAGGGGCCGTTGGTGGGCAGCACGGGGCAGGAGGCAGTGCGCACAGCGTCGATGCTGGTTTTGCCGCACACGCCGCAGCTGGAACTGGTGTAGAAATGCCGCTCCATGGCCGCAAAATCGACCTTGACGTGGGCGGCGAGCTCGGCGCGGGTCACGTTGCCGGCTTCTTCGGCTTTCTGCACGTCGGGGCAGGGAATGATGCCCAGCAGGTCGGCTTTTTGCTGAATAATGCCTTCGGTAAGCAGAAAGCCGGCGGCTAGCTCCTCGTCGTGGCCGGGCGTGCGCATGGTGACCGACAAGGTGCGGTGCTGGCGCTGCCCGTCGGCCTCGTAGCCCACGCGGATTTCCAGCGGCTCCTCGGCCGCGAGCTGGTCGGAGGCCGACACGGGCGGGCCGGCGCCGCTCACTTTCTGAATGGTGGCAAACTCGTAGCTGGCGGCGGGCAACAGAATAGCGGGCTCCATAAATAGCAAGAAAACGAAAGGTATAATAAAACGAAAACGGCAACGGGCCCGACAAGGCTGAATAGCGAGGCTAAACAGGGTTGCCACTACTAAAAAAAATCCGCAATCGATTTCGGTACTAACAAGCACATATTGTGGGATTAAAACAGTATATTGCAGTAGGATGTTAAGAGCATTATTTGCCAAGTGCTTGGCACTTCTCTTTTAAGCTAGTAATACCGTTCCTCACCGCTTCTATTCTATCAGTCCAACGCTTTAGTCTATTGCTTAATCAAGCATCCCATGCGCGTGTTGTCCTCAACGAGTACCGCTGCTACCCTCGCTACCTGGGACAATGATGAATTGGTGCGTGCGCTAGCGCAGGATGACGAAAAGGCCTTTGCGGAGATTTATGAACGGTATTGGCAGCCCCTACACCAACAAGCTGTGCGCAAGCTGGGCCGCCACGAAGATGCCGAAGAAGTGGTGCAGGACTTATTTGTGACGCTCTGGAACAAGCGCCACACTGCCAACATCCAGCAATTGGATAGCTACCTGTTTTCAGCACTGAAATACAAGGTGATTGATTGCGTGCGGGCCCAGCTGGTGCGCAAAACCTACGCTGCCAGCAGCCCGAACCGCTTCAACGCTCCCAACTGCTGTACCGAGGAAACCGTGGCCGCCACCGACCTAACGCAGGCGCTCGATGCCAGCTTGCGCAACCTCCCCGACCACTCCCGCGAGGTGTTTCGGCTGAGCCGGCAGGAGCACCAATCGGTGCCGGAAATTGCGGCCCGCCTCCAGGTTTCGCCCAAAACGGTAGAATACCACCTGTCCCGCTCGCTGCGCCTGCTGCGGGCTTACCTGAGGGACTTCTTGGTAGTGGGTCTGGCGCTGGTTCAGCTTTATAACTAAGCCGCTATCTGAATAGGCAAAAGGAAAGTCACGCTTTGCACAGCCTTTCGCAGGCGCCAAAAAATATTTTTAGCTGAAGACTAGGGATGTAACCTGCTGAGCCGACTAGGAGATATGGCCCCGCTTGGGCTGGCTCTCCATGAAGAAACCCTACTTAGCAGAACTACTCAAGCGCTACCTGCACGACGATTGCACCGAGGGCGAAGCGTGGACCGTGGAGCAGTGGTACGAAGCGCGCGACATGCCCCGGCCCACACCCCCCACGCCAGCCGAAGCTAACGCCGCCAAGGCCAGGATGTGGCGCCAAGTGCAGGCCCAGGTGCAGCCAAAGCCCGCGCTATGGCACTCGCCTGCACTGCGCTGGGCCGCGGCGGCTATTGTGGTGCTGGGTGTTGGGCTTTCCGTGCTCGTGGCCCTGCAGCGGCCGGCCGTGGGCACTAAGGCTGCTTTGAGTAGCGCCGCGGTGGTGCGCTTTGGCGCCGCCAATGGCTGGATTACCTGCACCAACCCAACCACAAAAGCAACCAAAGTCGCCTTGGCCGATGGCAGCACCGTGACCTTGCAGCCGAACAGCCGCCTGCACTACCCCAAGCGCTTCGACGGTCCGGACCGGCGCGTGACGCTCTCCGGTGAAGCCTTCTTTGAGGTGGCGCACGACGCGCGCCACCCCTTCCGGGTGCTGACCAACAAGTTGGAAACCACCGTGCTGGGCACCAGTTTCACGGTTCGGGCCTTCCCCGGGCAGGCCGAGGCAGCCGTGATGGTGCGCACCGGCCGCGTGCGCGTAGCCCCCAGCCCCGCGCCGTTGGCCGATGCCCAGCGGGCAACCCCGGCCGCCATTGTGCTGCTGCCCAACCAACAAGTGGTGTATTCGGCTGCCGCGCCGGAGCTGCGGCGCGAGCTGGTGGCACAACCGGCCCAGCTCGCACCCCAGCTGCTCACCTTCAACGAGCGGCCGGTGGCCGAGGTGCTGGCCTCGCTCCAGGCGGCGTACGGCGTGCCCATTCTCTACGACGGCGCCGCCCTGGCCAACTGCACCGTGAGCCTGGCTTTTGGGCGCGAGTCGCTCTTCGACAAACTGGACTTGCTCTGCCGAACGCTTGGCGCCAGCTACGAGCGCGAAGACGAGAAAATCGTCTTCCGCAGCCGCGGCTGCCACAGCGAATAGCGCACGGCCACACTTTCTCTTCATCTCAAAATTCCCACCAAATCCATTTCTTTTATGAACCGTTCCTTACTGTTTTTTCGTCCTCTCGGGCGGGTTTATCATGCGGCGCTGGTGGTGCTGCTTATGCTGCTGGCTGCTGAAGCCGCGGTAGCCGGCGGGCCAAACGGGGACAATATTCTGGCCCGCCACGTGACCATCAGTCTTGCCGAACAGCCGGTAAAAACGGTACTCAGCACCATCGAAAGCCAGGTTAATATTCACTTCCTATACAGCCAGCAGCTCATTGGTGCCGAGCGCCGCGTGAGCGTGGAAGCCGTGGACCAGCCCCTGAGTGGGGTGCTGCATTCCTTATTCGGCCCGCTGAATATTAAGTACGAAGTGGTGGCCAGCGGCATTTTGCTGGCCCCCCTAACCCTCACGGTTACGCCAGCGGTGCTGGCGGCCGATGTGCCCATCAGCGGCCGGGTACTCGACGGCGATGGGCAGCCCATGGCGGGCGCCACCGTGCTGGAACAGGGCACCAACAACGGCACTGGCACCGATGGCCAGGGCCGGTTTTCGCTGCGGGTGCAGCCGGGCGCTACGCTGGTGGTTTCGGCTATCGGCTTCAAAACCCAACAAATTGTAGTGGGCACCCGCGAATACTTTGAGGTGCGCCTGGCCATCAGTGCCACCGACCTGACTGACGTGGTGGTGGTGGGCTCGCGCGGCCTGCCCCGCACCGACGTGGAGCGCCCCTCGCCCGTCGACGTGCTCAACGCCCGCGAGCTGCAGGCCACCGGCCAGGTCGACCTGGGCCAGCAGGTGCAGTTCAACTCGCCCTCTTTCAACTCGGCCAAAACCGGCGTGAATGGCGTGGCCAACTACGCCGACCCGGCCACGCTGCGCGGCCTCTCGCCCGACCAGGTGCTGGTGCTGGTAGACGGCAAGCGCCGCCACCAGTTTTCGGCCCTGAACCTGAACGTGACCGTGGGCTCGGGCACGGTGGTAACCGACCTGAACGCCGTGCCCGCGCTGGCCATTGAGCGCATTGAGGTGCTGCGCGACGGCGCGGCCGCGCAGTACGGCTCCGACGCCATTGCCGGCGTTATTAACCTCGGGCTAAACAAGAGCACGGGCATTGCCACGGTGCGCACCCAGTACGGCATTACCAAGGAAGGCGACGGCGCCCAGTACCTGGCCGGCGCCAACTACGGCCTGAAGCTGGGCAAAACCAACCCCGGCTACCTCAACATGACGCTGCAGTACCAGCGTCAGGAGCAAACCAATCGCAGCGACAACTACGTGGGCGGCATTTATACGGCTTTTCCGGCGCTGCCGGCGCAGCCCTCGGCCACTCAAATCGCGAATGAAAACCGCATCCGGACGGAACGGGGCAGCATCTACCCCCAGGTGGGGCAGCCCTTCACAGTAGGCGTGTATGGCAGCAACCAGGCCAATATTTACCAAGGCTTCTACAACCTAAGCGTGCCCGTGGGCGGAGCCGGCTGGTCGGTTTATAGCTTTGGCGGGTATTCACGGAAGGACATTCTGGCCTACGGCTTCTTCCGCAACGCCCAGCCCAACAACGTAAACTACAGCCCCCGCCACCCCAACGGCTACCTGCCCGAACTGCCCGGCCGCAGCGACGACTACTCGGCCGTGGTGGGCCTCAACCGCAAGCTGGCCGGCGGCTGGAACCTGGACTTCAGCACCGGCTACGGCTACAACTTCCTGGACCTGAACGCCAACAGAACCGCCAACCCGTCGATGGGGGCTGACTCTCCCACTGATTTTTTTGTGGGCCGCAGCGCCTTTGGCCAGAGCACGAGCGAGGTAAACGTGTCGCGCAACTACGAGGGATTGTTCGGCACCCAGTCTTTCAACGTTGCGTTGGGCAGCCAGTTCCGCGTCGACCGGTTTGAGTTGGAGCGGGGTAGCCCGGAATCGTACTTCGTGGGGCCGTTTGCCCTGGCGGCGCCGGCTACCCCAACCACCCCCGCCCGCACGGCCAAGGCGCCCGGTTCCAGCGGCCGGCCCGGCATTGCGCCCGACGACGAAACCAACACCACCCGCACCAACGTGGGCGTGTACGTAGACGTGGAAAGCGACCTCACCGAGCGCCTGCTGCTGACCACGGCCCTGCGCTATGAGAACTACTCGGATTTTGGCAGCAACATTTCGGGCAAGTTTGCTTCCCGCTTCAAGATTACGGAGGGTATTTCACTGCGCGGCTCCATCAACCGCGGCTTCCGGGCCCCGTCGCTGCAGCAAACTTTCAACAGCGTAACCACTTCTACGGTGCAGAGCGGCGAAATCGTGCAAACCAAGCAGCTACGCAATAACGACCCGCGCTTAGTGCCCCTGGGCGTGGCCGCCCCCAAAGCCGAAACCTCCTGGAACTACAGCGTGGGCGTGGCCGCCAAGCTCACCGAGAACGTGCTGTTTACCCTCGACGCGTATCAAATCGACATTGCCGACCGCATCATCAACAGCGAGCGGCTGATTAAGGGCAGCGCGGCCACCAACACGGGCATCCGGGCCCTGCAAACGCCCGCTTTCACCGACATCAGCGAAATCCGCTTCTTCACCAACGCCATCGACACCCGCACCCGCGGCATCGACTTGGTGACCACCTACAAAACCGATTTCAGCGAGCGCAGCCGCCTGAGCACCAGCCTGGCCCTGACCTTCAACGCCACCAACATCGTGGGCACCCGCGACACGCCCGCCGCGCTGCAGGCTGGCACCCCCAACCGCATTCTGCTGATTGACACCGTGAGCATCGGGCTGATTGAACGCGCCCAGCCCCGCCAGAAGATACTGCTCTCGGCCACGTATTCATTTGGCAAGTTCAGCATCACGCCCCGGGCTTCGTACTTCGGTTCGGTTACGGCGTTTGAGAAGCCGGTGGCCACGGCGGCCCGTCCCAACCCGCCGCACATCAGCCAGAAGTTTGCCGGCAAGACGCTGTACGACTTAGCCCTGGTGTACAACCCCGCCAAGGTGGTATCGGTGACGCTGGGCGCCAACAACATCACCAACGTGTATCCCGACAAGGTGGACGCCGCCCGGTTTGCCAGCTACTCTAACGGCGAAATTCCCTACTCGCGCAACGTGGCGCAGTTCGGCTTCAACGGGGCCTACTACTACGCCAACGCCACCCTGACGTTCTAACGGGCATTCGGACTTATGGTAATGAACGTCATGTCGAGCGCGGCCGAGACATCTCGCGTGCAGCAGTAATTTAATCGGTACAACGACGCGAGCGAGATGTCTCGGCTGCGCTCGACATGACGTTCTTTCATTTCCCAACCCCATGACAAACCTGGTTCTGCTGCTGGTATGCCTAGGGTTGGGCGCGGCGCTGCGGCGCTGGCGGCTGGTGCCGCCCGGCTCGCACGTCATCCTCAATCAGGTACTCATAGCCGTGCTGCTGCCGGCCCTCACCTTTCTGCATTTGGCGGAGGCCCAGCTCGACCAGCGGTTTTTGCTGCCCATGCTCATGCCCTGGCTGATTTTTGGGGCCGGCTGGCTGTTTTTCGCGGTCCTGGGACGGCACTTAGCGCTGCCCCGCGGCACGGTGGGCGCCCTGATTTTGACTGGTGGAATTAGCAGCGTGTCGTTTGTGGGGTTTCCCATTTTTGAAATGCTCTACGGCAAGCCCGGCCTTGAAATGGGCATAGTGATGAGTCTTGGTGGCTCGATTTTGATTTGTGTAACGCTGGGCGTAGTGGTGGGCTCGTGGTACGGGGAGGCCAAACCGTCGTGGCGCGCCATGGGCTTGAATGTGCTGCGGTTCCCGCCATTTTTAGCCTTCGTGCTGGCCGTGGGGGCCAATGCGGCGGGCTACCGGCACCCGGCCCTGGTGCGCGGCGTGCTGGAGCGGCTGAGCTCGCCGTTTCCAGTTATTGCCCTGCTTTCGGTGGGCCTGCAAATGCGCTTGGTAGTGCCCCGGGCACAAGTGCGACTGCTGAGTCTCGGGCTGGGCTACAAGCTGCTGCTGGCGCCTTTGCTGGTGTGGGCCGTGTACCAGGGCCTGGCTCAGCGGCACGGCTCCACGGTCGACCTTTGCGTGCTGGGCGCCGCCATTGGCCCCATGAACACCGCCGCGGCCGTGGCCGACCGCTACGGCCTCGACCCGCCCCTGGCCGCCCAAATGGTAGGCCTGGGCATTCCGCTCTCGCTGCCGCTGCTGGCCCTGTTGGGATGGTGGCTGAACAACTAAAGGCCGCATGCCGGCCAATTGGGTTCCGACTACCCATTTTTACCCTTTCAAACCAGGCTGGCTCCCTTCTGGCCCGCCCTACGCTCCCAAGTCATGACACTACAAAAACTCACCCGCAACCTCACCCTTTGGGTGTTGTTGGCCATTGTGGCCGGGGCGCTGCTGGGGCACTTTGCGCCGCCCACTGCCGTGAGGATGGAATCGCTCGGCAAGGGCTTTATCGATGTGGTTAAGCTGTTCATCAACCCCATCATCTTCCTCACCATTACGCTGGGCATCAGCACCATGGGCGACCTTAAGAAGGTGGGGCGCATTGGAGGCAAGGCCTTGCTGTACTTTGAGATTGTGACTACGCTGGCGCTGCTCATTGGCGTGGTGGTGGCGGCCGTGGTGCGCCCCGGCGATGGCGTGGCCGTGGGCAGCCTGAGCGGGGCGGCCGTGGGCGAGTACACCAAGCGGGCGGGCACGTTTTCCTGGGGGCATTTCCTGGCCGACAACCTGACCCTACAGGTGCTGCTCATTGCCATCGTTCTTGGCATTGCCCTCAGCAAGTATGGCGGCCGCAAGCCCATCATTCACGTCCTGAAAACCGCTTCCAAATATGTGTTTCGGGGGCTGCACTTTGTGATGCTGTTCGCGCCCATTGGGGCATTTGGCGGCATGGCCTACACCATTGGCAAGTACGGCATTGCCACGCTGCTGCCCCTGGGCAAATTGATGGTGACGGTGTACCTGACCATGGCGGTGTTCATTTTCTTGATTTTGGGCAGCATTCTGCGCTTTGCGGGCATTGGCATGTGGTCGTTTCTCAAGTACATCAAGGCCGAGCTGCTCATTGTGCTGGGCACTTCGTCGTCGGAAGCCGGCCTGCCGGGCCTCATGGAAAAGCTGGAAGGCATGGGCTGTGCCCAGCCGGTGGTGGGGCTGGTGGTGCCCACAGGCTACTCCTTCAACCTTGATGGCACCACCATCTACCTCTCTCTGGCCACGCTGTTTTTGGCCCAGGTGTTCCACGTCGACTTATCGACCGGCCAGATTATTACCATGATGGGCATCCTGATGGTCACCAGCAAGGGCGCTGCCGGCGTGGCGGGCAGCGGCTTTGTGGTGCTGGCCAGCACGCTCACGGCCATGAAAGTGATTCCAGTGGAAGGCCTGGCCCTGTTGCTGGGCGTGGATAGGTTTATGTCAGAAGCCCGCTCCATCACCAACTTCATTGGCAACGGGGTGGCCACCATCTTCCTGGCCCACAACGAAGGCGCCCTCGACCACGACATGGCCGAAGCCGTGCTGGGCAAACGCCTGAAGCCCCTGCGCCTGAACTTCCGGCGCCGGCGCGACCTAAGCAGCGGCGAATACCTGGGCGAAGTAGCCGAGGAAGTAGCCGAAAAAGCCGAGCCGCAGTAGCCGCAGTAGTGCGAAGTAGCGCGACCGTGCCCGGCAGGGACTCTGTAGTTCGCGTCCCCACGCCGTTCAACGGATTCGAAATGCGCGGGGACGCGAACTACAGAGTTCGCGCTACTGCCCGACCTTTGCCCCTGTGGAATTGCCAACACTCACTCGCCCCGCTCCTGCCCGCCCGCCCATTCGCTTCGACCGCAACGAACTGGCCGGCGCCTTTGGCGACTTAGGCACCGACTTACCGCTACTCATCGGCGTCATTGCCGCCTCGGGCGTGGACAGTGCCGGCGTGCTCATCCTGTTCGGGCTGATGCAGGTGTTTTCGGGACTGTGGTACCGCATGCCCATGCCCGTGCAGCCGCTCAAGGCCTTTGCCGCGCTGGTGATTGCCCAGAAGATACCGGGCCGCATCATTTTTGGGGGCGGACTGGCCATTGGGGTCAGCATGTTTCTGCTTTCGGTAACGGGGCTGATTGATGCACTGGCGCGGCTGGTGCCCAAGCCGGTGGTGCGGGGCATTCAGTTTGGGCTGGCCCTGCAGCTGGCCACGCTGGCGCTTAAAGAATACGTGCCTGCCTATGGCGTGCCGGGCTTTGCGCTGGCGGCCGTCGCGTTTGTGGTGACGGTGGCGCTACTGGGCAACCGACGCTGGCCGGCTGCCCTGGTCGTCATTGCCCTGGGCGTGGCGTATGCACTGGTTTTTAGGCTCGATTTGGCTACAGCTCAGCGAGCAATAGGCCTGCACCTGCCCTCCTGGCACATTCCCCAAACGGCCGATATTCTCACCGGCGCCGTGCTGCTGGCGCTGCCCCAGATACCGCTGTCGCTGGGTAATTCGGTGCTAGCCACGCGACAGATTGCGGCCGACTACTTCCCGGAACGCAACCTGACGGTGCGCAAAATCAGCTTCACGTATTCGCTGATGAACCTGGTGAGTCCTTTTTTCGGGGGCTTCCCGGTGTGCCACGGCTCGGGCGGCATGGTGGGGCACTACGCGTTTGGGGCCCGCACGGGCGGCTCGGTGGTGATATACGGCGGGTTGTTTTTGGTGCTGGGCTTGTTTTTCAGCCAGGGGTTTCAGCAGGTGGTTCAGATATTTCCGCTGCCTATTCTGGGCGTGCTGCTGCTGTTTGAGGCCCTAACTCTGGCAACGCTGCTGCGCGACATGAGCGGCCGGCCCGCCGACTGGCTGGTGGCGCTGCTGGTGGGCCTGCTCTGCGCCGGGCTGCCCTATGGCTACCTCGTGGGGCTGGTGGTAGGCACGGCCGTGTACTACGCCATGCAGCGCGGCTGGGTGGGGCTAGGTAAGTAAAGACGCGGCCCGCCGACCTTTTGAGCGCTGGCAGGCCACGTCAGGATTCTCATTTAGGCTGCGGACACCACATCCGGGCCGGGTTCCAGAATGCACAAGGGCCGCTTGTGCTCGTCTACGGCTACAAACGTGAATAGGCCCGTGACGGCCTTGTGGCGCTCGTCGGAATACATCTGCTCCACAAACAGCTCAACGCGCACTTTCAAACTGGTTCGGCCCACGTGTTCTACGGTGCCCACCAGCTCCACCAATGAGCCGCCCGGAATGGGGTGCGTGAAATCGACCCGCTCGGAGGAAACGGTGACCATTTTCAAACGCGAAAAGCGAGTGGCCGTGATAAAGCCAACCTCGTCCATGAGCATAAGGGTGGTACCGCCGAAAAGGGTATCGTAGTGGTTGGTGGTGTTGGGGAAGACGGCTTTGAAAATACGCGTCTCGGCGCGGGCAATGCGGTCGGCAAGGAGCATGGGTCGGGGCAAAAAAGGTGGAAACGACTTTGGCTTGCTTTCAACCCAGTTTGCTTTGAACCCGCCACCGGATGCACCACGCCCCAGCCACGCCCAAGCGCGGCGGCACTGCACAGCCGATGCCAGCCCCAAAGCGCGAGGGCAGCATCACTCGGCGGCCGGCAGGTCTCCTGACTTGTTTCGGGTGAGCCCCACCCTTCTCGGCCCGCATACAGCGAGCCAATGGGCATGTGCGGGGCCACCTGCTCCGGCCCACCCGGGCCGGGAAATTTACAGTAGCGCGTCTGTTCGGGAGTTGCACCCGATTCCCTTTTAATTTCCGTCGGGGCCGAGGCCCCGGCCGAAAACCGTCCGCTGATTGAAGGAAATCAAACCGAAAACCAACGAGGCGAAGGTAGTCGGTTTTCCAGCAACTGCCGGCTCACTCCGCGGGCGGTGGGGCCTCGCCATGCGTCTTGCGCAACGGCAGCTCCGGCACAAACAGCGTCATCAATAAGGCGCATGACACCAGAAAAATATTAACCAAGTACACCCGCGAAATGGCTTTTGAAAACGCGGCCCGCATCTGCGGCGAAGCTGCACTGCCACTTGCAGCGGCTGGCAATTCCGGTCCCTCGCCTATTACCCTTTCCTGCACCGGCGTCAGGGGGGGCGTGCCTGCGGCGGGCATGTATTGCGCCAGCGTGAAGGTGAGCACCGCGCCCAGCACCGAGGCCGTGATGGCCCCGCCAATCTGCCGGAAAAACTGGCTGGCCGAGGTGGCCTGGCCCAACAAGTGCGGCTCAATGGCGTTTTGAATGGCCAGCGTGTAGAGCGGCATGGTGGGCCCCAGCCCGATGCCGCACAGCAGCAAATAGCCCAGCACTTGGTAGTAGCTCACGTTTTCGGGCATGGTGGCCAGCAGCGAAAGCCCCCCGAGCAGCACCACAATGCCCGCTAGCATCCAGCGCTTGTAGTGGCCGAAGCGCGACACCATTTGCCCGGCCAGCAGCGAGCCCGCCACCACGCCCATCGAGAGCGGAATGAGGCTGACGCCCGCCCGAGTGGCCGAAGCTCCGAGCACGTTCACCATAAACAGGGGCTCAAAAATGATGATGCCCAGAAACGCCCCGCCCAGCAGAAACAACGCGGCGTTAGCCGTGCGAAAAACCGGGTTTTTAAACAGGCTGAAGTCGAGAATAGGGTTCTCGTGGCGCAGGCTGCGAAACACGAAAGCGACCAGAGAAGTCACCGCCACGGCCAGCAGGCCCAAGGTAAAAGGGCTGGTCCAGCCGTACTCGGCCTTGTTCAGCTGCAGGGCCGTCACCAGCGGCACCAGGCCCAGCATGAGCAGCACGGCCGAGATGTAGTCGAAGGGTTTGGGCTGGCTGCGCGGGCGCAGGGCCGGCATCTGCGTCAGAATAAACCACAGCGCTAGCAGGCCCAGCGGCAGGTTTACGTAGAACACCAGCCGCCACCCTTCCACGCCCGGAATCAGGTTGCTGCCGTGGTCGGTGAGAAAGCCGCCCAGGAAGGGCCCGAGCACCGACGAGGTACCGAACACGGCGCCCGTAAAACCCTGGTAGCGGCCGCGCTCGGCAGGTGGAAACAAGTCGGCGATAATAATGAAGGCCATTGCAAACAGCCCGGCGCCCCCCAGCCCCTGCACGGCCCGAAAAATCACCAGCTGGTTCATGCCATCGCCGATAAGCGGCAAGGGGCCAAACTCGCCCGCCAGCCCGCACAACATGGAGCCCACGAGGAAAATAATGACAGCTGTCACCTCAATCTTGCGGCGCGAGTACATGTCGGCCAGCTTGCCGTAGATGGGCACCAGGGCCGTGCTCGCCACCAGATATGCGGTGGCCACCCAGGTAAACCGCTCTAGGCCGTTCAGTTCATTCGCGATGCGCGGCAGGGCCGTGGAAACGATGGTTTGGTCGAGCGCGCCGAGAAACATAGCTAGCAGCACGCCGGCAAACGTGAGCATCTTCTGGCGCTGGGCAAGGGTATTCGGCAAAGCAGCAGGGGTAATGAGTTGAAAGCGCTGGGCGGCCTGTTGAGAAATGTCGGACTTCTCCTACTCGTACTTACCCAAACATGTTGCTTGCGGGCCGCCTTATTCCGCAGCCACGGGCACGGCGGCCGCGGGCACCAGCGCCTCGGGAACCGCCGCACCGATGCGGCGCACCACCAACAAACTAAGCAAGTTGCCGGCCACGGCCATGTAGCCCACCCATTCGAAATGCAATAGGCTGCCGCCAGCGGTTTTGACCACGATGAGGCCGGCCAGGTAGGCCGCCGTGCCCGCCGCCAGCTGCTGCACCGATGAATTCAAACTCATAAAGGAGCCGCGCTGCTGAGGCGGCACCACGCTCGTAGCCAAGGCCGTGGCCGGCACAAACCGCCCACTGACCGCAAACAGCAGCGCCGCCAAAAACAGCACCTGAGGCAGCGGCGCGGGCGTGAGCCGGGTGAGAATTAACATCACCGGCAAGGTGGCGAGCGTGAACAGCGTGAACACCGGCACCTTGCCGTAGCGGTCGGACAGCCGCCCCGCCAGCGGCGAGGTAACGAGCGTGACGGCCCCGCCCACCAGGTACACGTAGCTCAGCTGCGCATTGGTGAAGCCCACGTTGCTCACCAAATAAGGACTCATGAAGGAAATGACGCTGAAATGCCCCAGCATCATCAGGGCCGTGAGCAGCAGGGCGAAGCGCACCGAGGCATTGCGGAACAGCCCAAACACTGCCGCGGCCCGCTCGCCAAATGGCACCGCCCGGGGACCGATGTGCCCGCGCATGTCGGGCATCACGAAGTAGATAACCGCCCAAATAATCAAGCTCAGCCCACCCAATACGAGGAAGGGCAGGTGCCAGGAGAAGTGGCTGGCCAGGTATAGGCCCAGCGGCACGCCCACCACCGAGGCCACCGAAAACGCTCCCATCACGATGCCAAGGGCCTGCCCCCGGCGACTTTCAGGCACGGCGTCGCCCACGGTGGCCAGCACCAGCGAGCCCAGTACCCCACCAAACGCCCCAGTGAGCACCCGCGCCGCCACCAGCCAGCCGTAGCCGGGCGCCAGGGCACACGCCACCGTGCCCAAGCCAAAGCCCAGGTACAGGGCCAGCAGCGCCGTCTTACGGTTGAAGCGGTCCAGGAAAAAGGCCGCTGCCAGGCCCGTAGTCCCCGCACTGAAAGTATAAGCCGAGATAACCATCCCAAACTGCCTGGGGCTAATGCCAAGCTGCGGCATCAGCTGCGGCCCCAGCGGCATCATTATAACGAAGTCCAGAATGTTGGTAAACTGCACGGCTGCGAGCAGATATAGCAGCAATTTTTCTTGTTTCATAGCGGTGCCCGTGTGGGCATAAATAGCAGCGATAACCGGATGGCTACGGACTTGTTGGGCGGCAGAAAACAGACACTTCAACACGGGCATGCTGAGCGCAGCCAAAACACCGTCACCGCCTCGTCTGTCATCCTGAGCGTAGCGAAGGACCTTATCACGTCCGAGTTAATCGTTCGGCGGTGATAAGATGCTTCGCTCCGCTCAGCATGACAGACGAGGCGGTGACGATACTTTGCTCGGCTTGGCAAGACAGTTATTTAATATTGTCTCGCCCAGCGCCCTTACAGCAAAGAGCGAATCCAGCCGCCGTCTACGGCAATCGAGCTGCCGGTCATGTAGCTGGCGCGCTCAGAACATAAAAAAGCTGCCAGCGCCGCAAACTCGCGGGGCTCGCCCAGGCGCCGCATCGGGATTTCGGCTTCCCAGCGGGCCGTGGCGTCGGCGGCCGAAATGCCGTCGCGGGCGGCCACGGCATCGGCTAGGTTCACCACCCGCTCAGTGCGCGTGTAGCCCGGCAGAATGTTGTTGACCGTGACGCCAAATGGAGCCACTTCGTTGGCCAGCGTCCGGGCCATGCCGGTCACGGCGGCCCGCAGGCTGTTCGAAAGCAGCAGGTTCTCCACCGGCTGCTTGGCCGCAATGGACGTCACGTTGAGAATGCGGCCCCAGCCCCGCTCCTTCATGCCGGGCAGCACGGCGCGCGTGAGCTCCACCACGCTGGTAAGCAGCAAGTGCGTGGCCGACTCCCACATTTCGCGGCTTAGGGTGTCGAATGTGCCGGCGGGCGGCCCGCCGGCGTTGGTGACGAGGATATCGACGCGCCCGAAGCGGTCCATGGCGGCCTGCACCAAGCGGGCCACATCGGCAGGGTCGGCCACGTTGGCCGCCACGCCCAACACAGGTACGCCGTGGGCCGCCTCAATGGCGGCGCAGGTTTCCTGCAGGGCTTCATCGCCGCGGGCGCAAAGCACCAGCGAGGCGCCTTCGGCGGCCAGCTCTTCGGCCACGGCGCGGCCCAGGCCCTTGCTGGCCGCAGCCACCAGGGCAATTTTTCCTTTTAATCCGAGGTCCATGGGCTACTTCTGGCGCAGGTAGTCGTCGGATTTGTCCAACCAGTCCTGGCGGGGCGGGCTGAAAATGTCCACGTCCAGCGTGTCTTCCAGCGCCTCTGCCGTGTGCGGCACGTTGGAAGGAATGTGCAGCACCTCGCCCGCCCGCACGATGATTTCCTCGCCATCTTCTGACCCGATGTGGAAGCGCAGGGCGCCCTCCAGAATGTAGGTTATCTGCTCGTTGATGTGGTTGTGCAGCGGCACAATGCAGCCTTTTTTGAGGTACACGTGAGCCAGCATCATGTCGTTGCCAGTAATGAGGCGGCGCGACAGCTGGTCCGACAGCTGCTCTTTGGGCATGTCTTCCCAAGTGTATTTGGTGGCGGATTGGGTGTCTTCCATAGGGCTAGATGGGTTTTGGTTGTTTGGATTGGGTTGTTAAAAGGTGTTTGAAAGAACGTCATGCCGAGCGGAGCCGAGGCATCTCGCGTGCAATACTACTCCAATCGGTGAACGATGCGGGCGAGATGCCTCGGCTCCGCCCGGCATGACAGGCTGGTTTCCTTCTTCCCTGCCCGCCCCGCCCAACTACACCCGCACCCGGCTCGCCACCGCCGACACGCACAAACCCATAAAGGCAATCAGCAGAAACGACACCCGCAGACTAGTGGCCCCGGCCACCATGCCAACAACCGGCGGCCCCAACAGAAAACCCAAAAAGCCGATGGTAGAAACCGAAGCCAGGGCCATGCCCGCCGACATGTGCGTGGACCGGCCCGCCGCGCTGTACACCAGCGGCACCACCGCCGAGGTGCCAAAGCCCACCAGCAAAAAGCCTACTATCGCCGTGCCCAACGTGGGCAGGAGCACCGCAATGGTCAGGCCGGTAGCCGTGAGCAAGCCGCACAGCTGAATAACGCGCCGGGCTCCCAGCCGCTCAGCCAGCTTATCGGCCCCAAAACGACCCAGAGCCATGGTGCTCATAAAAGCCGTATAGCCCGCTCCTACCCAGTCCTTATCGGCCTGAATTACTTTCTTAAAGTACACGCCGCTCCAGTCAAACATGGCGCCCTCGCAGATGAGTGCACAGAAAGCAATAGCGCCCAGGCCCAGCAGCTCCTTGTCGGGCTTGACGAAAATGGGCTGGTTGGGGTCGACGTTAGAATCTTCGCGCACGGTGTAGCCGGCGCTCACCGCTAGGCCAGCTCCAATCAGCAGCGCAATCAGGATGAAATGCACGCCCGGGGGCACGGCCCGGCCTATCATAAACGAGCCCATGGCGGCGGCCACAAAGCCAGCTAGGCTCCACAGCCCGTGAAAGGAGGCCATGATGGGCTTGTGCTTATACAGCCGCTCCACTCCCACGGCCTGGGTATTCACCGAAATATTGGTGAGGTTGCCGCCCACGCCAAACAGCATCAGGCACGGCAGCAGCTGGTAGAGGTTGTTGGCCCAGCCCAGGCCCACCAGTGCCACGGCGTAGAGCACCACGCCCCAAATCACCACCTTGCGGCTTCCCTCCTTGGCCACCAGCCACCCGGTAATCGGCAGCGAGAGCAGCTGCCCAATGGGCAGCGCCAAGAGCACCAAGCCCAGCTGCGCCTCGGAAACACCCATGCGCTGCTGGATGCTGGGAATGCGCGAGGCCCAGCTCGCAAAGCACAAGCCCAACAGAAAGAACAAAGCCCCCACGGCCACTCGATGGGCCTTCCGGGAAATGGGCCGCGCAGTTGCAGTCAACGAAATCATAAATCACACTATCCACTCGGCGCAACGAGCCCTGCCCGGCGCCGATACCACAAAACACAAGCTCCCCCAACGCCCCGGGGCGGCAGGAAGTTGCCGCCCCGGGGGTCTTACTCCAATTTTCTCTGGTCAGCTTTGGGAAGAAGGCTCGCAAAAGTGCCGCCTTAGTGCAAAGGTTGCTGGTGTTGCAAATCCATCTTGATTTGCAGAATTATCTCACGCAGAAGCAGCGCCAGCGCTTCTACCAGCGGCGGCAGGGTCATCGCGTCGAAGCCGCCATGCCATTGGTCGAGGGCTTCTACCGGGGGCAGCATGTGCAGCGCACCCAAATGCACGAGGCTGGGCCGCAGGGTATGGGCTGCGGTTCTGAGCAGCTTAATGTCGCCGTTGTCCAGGCCCTGGCTCAGCTGCTCCAAGGCCTCTTCGCAGCTCTCCACAAAAGTTTGCAGCATGAATTCGACAAACGACTCGTCGCCTTGCCCCGCTTCCAGCAGCTCGCCCACATGGTACAGCTTGGTCTTGGCAACCAGCGCTGGTTGCAGCACCAGCGGCAGCGAAGCCACCGTGGAACCGGCCGCGCCGTGCGGCAGCACCCATTTGCTGATGGTTCGCAGCAATTCTTCCTCCTTAAAGGGCTTGGTGAGGTAATCGTTCATGCCCGCGGCCAAGCACTTATCCCGCTCTCCATTAATAGCATTGGCCGTGAGGGCCACAATAGGCGTGGTCAGGCCGAGCTGCTGGCGCAGCTGGGCCGCGGCGGCGTATCCGTCCATCACCGGCATCTGAATGTCCATCAAAATGAGGTCGTAGCTGTGCTTCTGAGCCAGCTGCACGGCCATGGCGCCGTGCTCGGCTTCGGTCACCTGCACGTGGGCGTGGCTCATGAAGGTTTTGGCAATCTGGCGGTTGAACCGGTTGTCTTCCACCAGCAGCACTTGCTTGTTGCGCAGGCCCTGGCGAATGGGGCTGTCTGGCGGCAGCACCTCTTTGGGCGGCAGGTCGTGGGCCGAGCCCACGGACAGGTGCAGCACAAAGCGCATCAATGTGCCCTTATTCTTCTCGCTTTCCAGCTCCACGTCGCTGCCCATGAGCTGCAACAGGTTGCGCGAAATACTCAGCCCCAAGCCCGTGCCGCCAAACTTGCGGGTCACCGACGAGTCTTCCTGACTGAATTCCTGGAAAATTTTCTTCACGAACTCCGGGTCGATGCCCACGCCCGTGTCAGCTACTTCAAATACCACGTTGCCGCTGCCCGGGTCGGGGCCAGCCACAAAATCGCAGGAAATGCTCACGCATCCGCTTTCGGTGAATTTGATGGCGTTGCCGGCCAAGTTTAACAGGACCTGCCGAATGCGGTAGGGGTCGCCGAGAAATACGGCTGGCACGTCGTCTTCCACCAGCACATCCAGGCAAAGGCTTTTTTCTTCGGCCTTGTAGCGCAAGGTTTGCTCTATCTCGCTCAGCAGCTGCCGGGCATCGAAGCCCATGCGCTCCAGCACCATCTTGCCGGCTTCCAGCTTCGAGAGGTCGAGAATGTCATTGATGATAACCAGCAGGTGTTCGGCCGAAGTCGTGATGGCCTGCCGGTAGCTGTCTTGGTCGGGGGCCAGGGGCGTTTTGGCCAGCAGCTGGCTCATGCCCAGAATGGCGTTCATGGGCGTGCGAATCTCGTGGCTCATGTTGGCCATGAAAATCTCGCGGGCCCGCACCGCCGACTCGGCCGCCACCTTGGCGTGGCGCAGCTGCTGCTCGGTCACCACGCGCTCGGTGATGTCGATGCCGTAGGCCACAATCAGGTGCAGGGTGCCGTCGGGGTGGAACACGGGCTGCAGGCACCGGTACTGGTAGCGGGGGCCGTCGGGGTGCCGGGAGTTTTCCTCGAACGTAACCAGCTGGCGCTGCTGGGCGGCCTGCATCAGGTGGCGCTCTCGCTCCTGCGCCAGGGTCACCGGCAGGTCGTAGCGGGCACAGTATTCGTAGTTGTCTTTGCCCACTATCCACTCGCGGGCGTCAGGGTCTTCAATGCTGCTGGTGTTCACAAACAGAAACCGGAACTGGGCGTCGAACACGGCTACGTCGCAGGGCATCTGGTTGAGGGTGAACTCGTAAAAGGCGCGCTGCTCGGCCAGCTTCTGCTTCACCTGCCAGCGTTGGGTGATGTCGGTGCCGGTGCCCACCACCATGCGTAGCGAGCCATCGGCGGCAAACACGGGGATGCACTGCCGCAGCATGCGCCGGGGGCCGCTGGACGAAGACAGGGTTTCTTCCCAGCTGGTTTCGGTGCGCGACTTCACCGCCTGGTCAAACCCTTCGCGGCGCTTCACGGCCAGTTCCATCGGCCGGTTGCGGTAGGCGCAATATTCAAAGTCGTCCTTGCCCACAACCCAGGCGCGCAGGGCGGGGTCGGAGAAGCAATGGGCGTTGATGAACTGATAGCGGTGCTCGGCGTCGAAGGCCACCACTTCCACCTTCAGGTTGTTGAGAATGGTCTGGTAGAAGTCCTGCTGGTCGGCCAGGCGCTGTTCCAGGGCTTTGGCCAGGGCCTCGTAGTGGGCCGTGCGCTCGTGCCGCTTGGTCACGTCGCGGTAGCTCACCAAGTGGCGTTGGTCTTCGTCGTCGAGCACGAGATAGTCGCGCTCCACTACTCGTCCATCCAACAAAATAAACTCCTCGTTCCAGGCGGCCTGGCCGGTCGCCGTGACGGTCGTGGGTCGGGTCAGCGAGCCCGCCGGGTCCTGAAATTGCTCCTTAATAGCGTCCGCAATGTCTAGGAACTGGTCGGACTGACCTTCGCCGGCCGGGGGTGACACCAAGCCAAACAAGTCGCGGCACCCAGGATTGGCCGCCAGAGGCTGGCCTTCGCTGTTGGTAAGCACCACGGCTCCGGGCAGCGCGTTTACCATCGCGGTAAACAGGGCTTTCTGCGACCGGATTTCAGCCTGCGCTTCGGCCAGGGCCCGCTGTAATTCTGCAATCTGTTCTTCCGTTGAAGGCTCTTTATCCCCTTGTTGCTCGGGAGGATTGTTCAGCTTAGTACCAGAAATAATTGATGGGTAGATTAGGGTCATAGACTAAGAAAAATACCAATAACGAATCATAGCAAAGATATAACCGTAGGTAGATACAATAGACTTAAATAGTTGATATTATACCCAGAATAAATAATAACAAGTTTATAAAAAATCAGCAGCCTCAAGAAGTAACAGCTTATACTGCAACTACTGGGTATTGTGGTTTGCTACGGATTGAGGCTCTTGTATTCACTCGCCTGCTCCTGGTAGAGGCGGCATTTGCCGCCAGCCAATAAGCGAGACTCGAGACTGTGTTTTACAGCAGCTTGGCCAGTTCGCGCTGGTACAGCGGGCTGTCGGTCATGCCGTTATGCCCCTCGCCTGGCAGCACAATCAGTCGGTCTTCGGGCTTGAGCAGCGCCTTTAGCTTGAGCGACGACTCGTAGTAAATTACCTCGTCGTGGTCGCCGTGAAACAGCACCACGGGCGCCTTTACCTGCTTAATCAGCTCGTTGGTGGGCAAGGGGTAGCGCACCAAAAAGCCGGGCACAAACGGGTAGAGATGCGTGGCCAAGTCGCGCAAGCTGAAGTAGGGCGCCTGCAGAATCAATAATTTCGGGCGTTGCTGAGCGGCCAGCCAGGTAGCCGGGCCTGTGCCCACGGAATAGCCCAGAATCACGGTCTGGCTTTCGGGGTATTCCGGAAGCAACTGCTGGTAGGCAGTCTGCACATCGCTCAAAAGCTGCTGCTGGCTAGTGATTTTGCCCTCGCTTTTGCCGTAGCCCCGGTAGTCGAGCATGAACACATCGTAGCCCAGGCGGGTGTAGGTAGCAGCGGCATCGCCCCAGCTGTCGAGGGCACCGCCGTTGCCGTGCAGGTAGAACACCAAGCCTTTGGACTGCGGCGCCCGAAACAGGAGGCTGTGCAGCCGGGTGCCGTCCGGGGTAGCAATCCAGCGCTCTTCGAAGTCGCCGGAAAAGCGGAATTTGTAGTCGGCCCGCAGCTGATTGGGGAAAAACAGCAAGCTCTCCTGCTTGAAGTACAGCACGCAGCACAAGGCCACATAGAGCACCAGAACAATGCTAAAAACGAGGAGCAGAATTTTCATGAGTGAAGCCGTGGCAGCCGATGCCACTCTTCGCAAGTACGGCACTCGCCCAGATTTTGCTACCCGCCAATGGTGGCCATGCTCTCGAAGCTGAGCTGGTGCAGGGGCCGCTGCCGCTCGGCCTCGAAACCGTTGGCCGCGCGGTAGCGGAAGGCCGTGGACAGCGCCGTCGTAATCTCGGCATCGCTGGCGCCGCCGCGCAGCAGGGCTCGCACGTCGAGCACGCCCTGGTCGTAAAGGCAGGTTTTGATGCCGCCTTCGGCCGTGAGGCGCAGGCGGTTGCAAGTGCCGCAGAAGGTGCGCGAATAGGCTGCAATGATGCCCACGCGGCCCAGATGGCCGGCAATGGTATAGTCCGACGCAGTGGCGCCAGCGGCCATGGCTACGGGCGTAAGAGCACCGAAGTGCTCTTCCAGGTGCTGGCGAATGCGCACGTGGTTCCAAGGCAGCGAGGCCGGCCCGGCTTCGTGGCTGCCACCGTTAAAGGGCATTTCCTCAATAAAGCGGACATCAACGGGCAGGGCGCGGCTGAGGTCGGCCAGCGGAATGAGGTCGTCGATGTTCTGGCCGTCCATCACCACGGCGTTGATTTTCACCTGAATGCCGGCCTCCAGCAGCGCATAGAACGTGTCCATGACACGCGGCAGCTCGTCGCGCCGCGTGATGCTGGCAAAACGGGCGCGGTCCAGGGTATCGAGGCTGAGGTTGACGGCTTTTACGCCCAGGCGGGCCAGGTCGGGCACGTGCGGGGCGGTGAGCACACCGTTGGTGGTCAGGCTAATGTCATCGATGCCGGGCAGCTGGGCCAGGCGCTCCATGAACGGCACCAGGTCGCGCCGCACAAAGGGCTCGCCGCCGGTCAGGCGCACTTTGCGCACGCCCAAGGTGGCTAGCAGGCTGGTCAGGCGCAGCATCTCCTCGTAGCTGAGCAGGGCGTGCTTGGGCATATACTTGATGCCTTCTTCGGGCATGCAGTAGAAGCAGCGCAGGTTGCAGCGGTCGGTCACAGCCAGGCGCAGGTATTCCAGCGGCCGGCCGTGCTGGTCGTAGAGAGTAGACGCCACGTTGGTGGCCGCAGATGGGGCAGTTGGTAGCACGTTTATCACCAAATTTGTCGGGATGTACGTAAGACAGCCGGCTTGCGCTAAACCCAGCCGGAACCAAAGGTGTTCAAGTACCAAACGCAGCAAGGGCCTCAAACGCCGGATTTCACCGGTTTTCGCCCAAAATTTACGTCGAAAGATATGTCTTTAAAAGTCTCCTTATACGGCATCACCCGCGACATAGTGGGCACGTCCGTCATTGAGCTACCGGCCCCCGCTCCCACCACCGTGGGCGAGCTGCTGGCCGAAATGCGCAAGCAGTACCCGGCCCTGGGCGAACTGCGCAGCTGCGCTGTGGCCGTAAACAACGAATATGCGAGCAACGACCAGCCCCTGCACACGGTCGACGAAATCGCCCTCATCCCTCCCGTTGCTGGAGGGTAAGTAACGCGGACTTTTAGTCCGCGCGTGAACAACTGTTATATTTTATAATACCTGCCTCGCGGACTAAAAGTCCGCGTTACCACATGACGCCCTACCTCGCCATCACCGACCAACCCATAGACGTAGCGGCCGCCCTGGCCGCCGTGCAAACCGATGCCGCGGGCGCCGTCAATGCCTTCATTGGCACGGTGCGCAACCAGTCGGGCGGCCGCCCGGTGCGCCGCCTGCACTACGAATCCTATGACAGCATGGCCCTCACTCAGCTTGGCCACGTGGTGGCCCAGGCCGTGGAGCGCTGGCCTATGCTGCAGGAAGTGGCCGTGATACACCGCAAAGGCACCCTGGAGCTCGGCGACGTGGCCGTGGTGGTAGCAGTGGCTACGCCGCACCGCGCCGAAAGCTTCGCCGCCTGCCAATTCATTATCGACACGCTCAAGCAGGTGGTCACCATCTGGAAACGCGAGGAATACGAGGATGGCACAGAGTGGGTAGCCGCGCATCCTTAGCCGTTGATTCGAATAAAAAAGCCCGGTTCTTTTTGAGGAGCCGGGCTTTTTTATCGGGGTGTAGAGACGCAATACTTTGCGTCTTGGCAGCCGCACGATTTGGGCATTATCGTTCAATGCCGAGACGCAAAATATTGCGTCTCTACATCGTTCTTACTTGCTGCCGATGAGGTAGCCCAGTGAGAGCTGGAACGCCGAGTGGCGGGCGTTTTTCAGGTCGCCGTTGAAGTAGGTGTTATTGTCGCTCTTCACGAAGTCGCTGAAGGCACCGGTGTAGCGCAGGCTCAGGCTCAGGCCGCTGTTGGCCTGGTAGCCGACGCCAGCCACGTAGCCCAGCTCGTTGCGGTTGAGGCCGCTTACGTCGCGCTTGTTCTGCGATTCGGTGGTAGTGGGCGAGCCGCCCAGAGCCGGCGTGGTGGTGGTTTTGGTTTCGTCGTTGGCGCCGAGCAGGTAGGAGTACTGCGGACCAGCCTCGGCAATGAAGCCGCCGGCGTTGATTTTCAGCAGCAGCGGCACGTCGATGTAATTATAATTCACATTGCCTTCGCGCTTCTGCTTGGCACCCAGCAGGCCGGTGTATTCGGTGGGCTTGTTTTCGAAGCCTTTCTGCGAGTAGAGCACTTCGGGCTGCACCGAGAGGAAGCCGTCGGCCAGCACGGGGATGTTGACCATTACGCCGCCCAGGAAGCCGACTTTGTTGTTGAAGGTGTTTTCGTTTTTAACGTTACCGGCCAGGTTGGAGTAGTTGGCACCGGCGCGCAAACCCAAACGAACGTCCTGGGCCTGGGCTGAAGAGATAGCCGCCGTGGCAAGTAAGGAAGCGACAAAAAATGCAGATTTTTTCATGTGAGTGGTGGGTAGTGAAAATATACTCGAGCCGGCTGTATTCGAAAAGTGTGCCAAGCTGAGCTATATGCGCGCTTTTTAAGCTGGGTGAATTTATCCACCTCCTACGAAAAAGCCCGGCTATGAGAATAGCCGGGCACGTTTTCAAAAAGTTAAACTATTGGCTAGCAGTCAGGAGAATTGCAGCTCCAACACACGATGATTGGGCAAGGGACTCAAAAATTATTTTCCCTCAATCAGCTGTACAGCTTTCTCCAGCACCTCATCGCGCCCGTCGCGGATGCCTTGGATGGTGGGGGTTATCACTACATCGGGCACAATGCCGATGCGCTGGGTTTCGCGGCCATCGGGGTAGTACACGCCAATGCCACTAATCCAGGTGTTGATGTTGCCAGGCAGCGGGATGACCGACACGTTGCCATCAGCCCCGGCAGTGGTGCTGCCCACCACCATTGCCCCGGGCGCAGTGCGGAATGCCATGGTGGTGTATTCGGCCTGGCTCTGCGACAGCTCATTCACCAGAATAATCACCTTGCCGGCATAAGCTGGGCCTTTGCTGGCCCATAAGGTCGGGCCCTGCCGGTGCTCAAACATGCCCGGATACGTGACTACCGGCTGGCTGAAACGTACAAATTCTGTTTTCCTTTGCATCAAATACGGCGCCAGGTCAAGCACCACGAACTCAGCCGGGTAGTTGCGCAAGTCGATGACCATGCCTTTAGTCTCCTTGGCCGCTTGCATGATGCCCGGGATTTGGGCTTTGCGCAGGGTGCCCATGGTCAGCAGGCCAATGTTACCGGGCAGCAGGCGCCAGGCCGGGGCTTGGGGGTCGGGTGTGCCGTTGTTCAGGGCCAGGTTGAGCTGGGCGGCGGGCACGCGAGCTACGGGCACCAGAAAGTCGCGGCCGTCGCGGCGCACCAGCAACGTCACTTTGTCGGTGGGGCCGCGCAGTAGGTCGCGGGCAATGTTGCGCAGCTGCGTGGGCTCGTTCGAGGCGGGGGTTATTGGCTGGCGGGCCTTTATCAGGTCGGTTACTTTAGTGCCATCCACGGTTAACACCACGTCGCCTTTTTGCAGGCCAGTAGCGGGGCCCAGGGTTTCATGAAAATAGTCCGTTACCACGGCCTGGCCTTCCACGAAGCGCACTTGCACTGGCGCGTGGAGCGTGCCTTTGTAAGTGTTCAAGATTTTATCGCCGCCAATAATATTGGCGTGCGTGTCGTGAATGCGGGCAATGATGGCCAGCGCCGCCAGCCGGTACTGCTCATCGGTGCGGGCGGCGGCAAACTGCGGAATGAACTCGGGCAGTACCTGCTGCCAGTCTTCCCCGATGGCGTAGCGGTAGGGGAAGAAATAGGCAATCATGTTCCAGTAGCGGTACAGGGACAGCAGGCGCAGGCCGGCATCAGGCGTTTCGGGTGTGGCGTAGGAGTATTCATGCTGAAAAACTGGGTTCCCGGGTCCCGGGGCGGGGCGCACGTAGTAATGCTCACCCTGGTTGCGGTTCTGGCGCAAGTAGACCAGCTGCTGGCTGAGGGCGTTGCTAAGCTGCTTTTTGTCCTGCAGCCAGGCCAAGTCTGCCTGCAGGCGGATTTTGTCGGGAGACGGTTCGGGACAATGCCTGCAAGCGGGCACCGGCCCGAAGCTAGCAACCCAGGCGCTCAGGACCTGGTTGCGAGCTGCAGCGTTTTTGCTTTCGAGCACCTGGGGCAGCACCCGCAGCATAGCGGCATCCATGTTGTGCTCACCCCGGGCCACGGCGGGGTGGTAATATTTCACAAAGCCCCACACCCGGCCCAGCACCGCGAGGCTTTCAATTTGCGGCTCGGTCAGGTTATCGAGGGCAATGCTGGAGCCGCGTCGGAAAGCGGTGTCCTGGTCGGCTTTGTACACCGCCTCACTTTTTGACGGCGTGGTTGGCGCCTGGGCCGAAGCGATACCGCAGCAGCCCAGTAGCAGCGCAAGAGATAGGTAGCAGTTTTTCATCAACCAGGCAGATGCAAGAAATCGAGCCTAGGTTGCTCACTCATCTTTTTTTGCCACTACAGTCCACTACCCCAGCTCACGCTCCGCCGCCGCCCGCTCCTCGGGCGTGTTCACGTTGCGCAGCTCCTCGGGCACGGGCGGGGCAAGCAGCTCGATATCGGAGTTAATCAACGCCTTGCGGGGGCAGGAGTACCCCAGCCCCAAAAAGCGCAGCAGCTGCCCGTAGCTGCGCGGCTCCCAAATAGTGACCAGCGGCTCGGGGAAGTCATTCCAAGGACTTTTCAGGGCAGTGGCGGCGCGGGCCGGCTGCCGGTTGGTCACCAGATACTCCAGCGTGGTGCGGGTGAGAAAGGGCAGGTCGCAGGCCAGCACCAGCCACGCCGCGTTGGGGTCGGCCTGAAAAGCGGACAGTACGCCCCCCAGCGGGCCGAGGTTGAGGAAGGTATCGGGCAGGGGCTTCAGGCCAGCGGGGAGGTCGGCGGCCTGGTCGGGGCGGACGGACACACGCACGTCGGGGCAAAACTCGCCGAGCAGCGCGGCGGTGTGCTGGCGTTGGTCGAGGTCGTGGTAGTGCAGGGCGCCTTTGTCGGTTTGCATGCGTTCGCTGCGACCGCCGGCCAGCACCAGGCCGCGCAGCACCGGCGCGGCCAGCAGGTACCACTGCCGGATGAAGCTGGCGATTTTGGCGACCTCAGCCAGGCGCAGCACGGGCGGCAGCGGGGCCTCGCTCAGGTGCTGGGTCAGCACGGTGGGCAGGTCGGTTTGGCCGTCGGCCAGCAAGATGAGGCGGACGTCGGTGAGGCGGTCGAGCTTTTTGTCGAGCGGCTTGCGCGGGTCTACAATCACCACCTGCTGACGGGCGCGGAAGTGGTTGCCATTCACCAGCACCACGCTTTCGTGAGCCAGCAGCTCGGGCTGGGTAAAGCGGTCGAGGGCGCGGGTGAGGTTGAGCTGGCGATAGGTGATTTTATCGACCAGCTCGGCTGAGAGGCCACCTTCTGCCACATAAGGCATGGGGCGCGCTGCCGGTGCGCTGGCTGCTGCAGAAGCTTCGGAGGCATCCCCGCTGGCGTGGTCGGCATCGACATAAGCCACGCGCAGGGCGGGCGCCAAGTGCGGCAGCAGCTGCGCTACTAAGGTCTGAATATCTCCGCAGGGCGCACCCAGAATGGCTATTTCGTGCCGGCCAAATTCGCCTATGTCGGGCCGGGCCAGGGCGGCGTGTTTGGTGCGTTTTGCGGTCGAGGTTGTAAGACTGTCCATGGTGGAAATTACAAATTTTCGGGCCGATGGAAGTCCTGCTTGCCTCCGGTTTTTTCCACAAGCTGCACGCTATCGATGGTAATGTCGTGCGAAAAAGCCTTGCACATGTCGTAGATGGTGAGGGCGGCCACGGTGGCACCGGTCAGGGCTTCCATCTCCACGCCGGTGCGGCCCGTGACCACGGCGGTGCACTCCACGCGCAGGGCGTCGGGGCCGTCGGGCTCGATGGTGACTTTGCAGTCATCGAGTCCCAGCGGGTGGCACAGCGGGATAAGCTCCGACGTACGCTTGGCCCCCATAATGCCCGCCAGGATGGCCGTATGCAGCACCGGCCCTTTGTGCGAAGGCATTTCACCGGCCTGCACGCGGGCCAGCAATTCAGGGCCGAGCACGACGCGACAGCGGGCGCGGGCTACGCGGCGGGTGGGCGCTTTGGCTCCCACGTCGACCATGGTGGGCTGATTGGCGGCGTTGACGTGGGTGAAGTTCTTTGTTAGCATAGGAGGTTAAGACGCACGATGGCGCTTCATCGTTGGCGTTGCAAAATAAAAAACGCGGGTTTCGGGCTTGCTCGCGGCGGCGCTGGAGTTGCTAACAGCCAATTGAGGTGGCCGGTTGTTTAGCCACAAAGTATGGCGCCTAGTGGGGGATTTCCGGCCACGGCGCTCAGAAAATACGTTTGCAACACACAACCCAGATACCATGTGCGGGCCCCAGCCCTGCACGCAGCCAATAATTTCATCATGACCAATACCGCCTTAGTCGTTGGTGCCAGCGGCATCATCGGCAGCAACCTGGCCCAAGAGCTTCTTGCCAATCAGTGGACTACCTACGGCCTGGCCCGCAAGCCCGGCACAGACATTGCCGGTTTGCAGCCCGTAGCGGCCGACTTGCTCGACGTGCCCGGCCTGGAAAAAGCCCTGGCCGACCTTGCCCCCACGCACGTTTTCATCACCAGCTGGATGCGCAACGATACCGAAGCCGAAAACATCCGCGTGAACAGCGCCATGGTGCGCAACCTGCTGGCGGTGCTCGGCCCGAAGAAGTCGGTGCAGCACGTGGCCCTGGTCACCGGACTGAAGCACTACCTGGGGCCGTTTGAGGCCTACGTAAGTGGGGGCGTGCCGCCGCCCACACCCCTGCGCGAGTCGCAGCCCCGGCTGGCGCTCGATAATTTCTACTACGCTCAAGAAGACGAAGTATACACTGCGGCGGCCCGCGACGGCTTTACCTGGAGCATTCACCGCCCGCATACCATCATCGGCAAGGCTGTGGGCAACCTCATGAACCTGGGCACGACGCTGGCCGTGTACGCCAGCATCTGCAAGGAAACGGGCCGGCCCTTTCGCTGGCCCGGCTCGCAGGCGCAGTGGGAAGGCCTGTCCGACGTCACCGATGCCCGCGTTATTGCCAAGCAGCTGCTGTGGGCCGCCACCACCGAGGCCGCCCGCAACGAGGCCTACAACATCGTGAACGGAGATATTTTCCGCTGGAGCTGGCTTTGGGGAAAACTGGCCGACTGGTTCGGGATAGAGCCCGTGGGCTTCGACGGCACCATTCACCCGCTGGAGGCCGAAATGGCTGCAGATGCGGCCCTCTGGCGCGACATTGCCGCGCGACACAACCTCACCGAGCCCGACCTGAGCCGCCTGGCTTCCCCCTGGCACACCGACCTGGACCTGGGCCGGCCTATCGAGGTGATGACCGACATGGCCAACAGCCGCCAGCGCGGTTTCGCAGTTTACCAGCGCACCGAGGAATCCTTCTTCGACCTGTTTGCCAAATTGCGTGAGGACCGGCTAATACCATAGGCCGGCAACATTAGGATTGGCCTGTAGCACGGCGCAAAACCATGCGCTACTGATGAGTCCTTGGTTGCTATCTAACCCCTTCGTTCCACCCCCCATCACTCCATGCTTTCCGTTGCCGAAGCTTCTGCCCGCGTGCTCGCCACTGTGCGCCCACTGCCGCCCGAGACCGTGCCCCTGCCCCAAGCCCTGGGTCGCGTGCTGGCCGAAAATCTTGTGGCCGACCGCGACTTTCCGCCCTTCAGCCGGGTAGCCATGGATGGCATCGCTGTGGTGCACGCCGCCTGGGCCGGTGGCCAGACGGAGTTCATCATCGAGCACACCCAATACGCCGGCGCACCGCCCCAGCCGCTACAAAACAGCCAGGCGGCCGTGGAGGTGATGACCGGCGCCGTGCTCCCCCCCGGCACCGACGTGGTGGTGCGCTACGAGGACATTCAGCTGGAAAGTAACCGCGCTATCATCCAAATACCGCCGCCCGATGCCCCCGGCGTCAACATTCACCGCCAAGCCGCCGACCGCCGCCGGGGTGATGTTTTACTCACGCCGGGCACCCGCCTCGGCCCGGCCGAGTTGGCCGTGGCGGCCACCGTCGGCGCGGCCGAGATAAGCGTGACCCGTGCCGCCCGCGTGGCGGTGGTGAGCACCGGCGATGAGCTGGTGGGCATCAACGAAACACCCCTGCCGCACCAGATTCGGCGTTCCAACGCCTACGCGTTGCAGGCCTTGTTTGCCCAGACGGGTGCTGAAGTGGCGCTGTTTCACCTCACCGATGAGCTGGCCGCACTCCGCCAAGGCCTGACCAATATTCTGGGCGCGGGCTTCGATGCGGTGGTGCTGAGCGGGGCCGTGAGCAAGGGCCGCGCCGACCATTTGCCCGGTTTGCTGCGGGAGCTGGCGGTAGTCGAAATCTTTCACGAAGTAAACCAACGCCCCGGCAAGCCCATGTGGTTTGGGGCACAGGCCGCGGGGCCGGCGGTATTTGGCCTGCCCGGCAACCCGGTTTCGACGTTTCTCACGGCCTGCCGCTACGTGCGGCCCTGGCTGCGTGCCTGCATGCAGCCCGCCGAAGCTATTTCTTCGGTTGAAAAACCTTCGCCCGCCAGGCTTACCGTCGACATCAATTTTAAGCCCCAGCTAGCCCACTTTGTGCCCGTGCGGCTGACCATAGACGAGGAAGGCCAACGCCTGGCTACGCCGCTGCGGGTGGGCGGCTCTGGCGATTTGGCCGGGCTTATTGGGGCCACCGCTTTTCTGGAGCTCCCCCCGGAGCCAGTGCTGTTTCCGGCGGGCAGCGTGTGGCCGGCGTGGGCCCTCTAAATCAACACTCAGTCAACTTATTACGTATTGAAATAGAAGCCGCGCCACCCGCGGCAATGTGCTGATTTCTTTATGGAGCCGCCGTTCTATTTTCTCACTTTATCCTACCGTTATGCCGACTAAAAAAGCAAGCACTGCCAAGAAAGACCCCTGCTGGAAAGGCTACGAGCAAGAAGGCACCAAAAAGAAGGACGGCAAGACCGTTCCCAATTGCGTCAGGAAAGACTAAGCTCCGCTTTGAATATGCTACTACTGGCCCCAGCCATCGCCCATCCGGCGGCGGCTGGGGCTTTGCTTTAGCGGTTGAGCAAGCTGAGTTGGTTGGCTAAACGTGTCGCGTTGTATCTTCGCAGCACGCTGCTATCCAGAAAGACCGAGGGACTGGGCCCGATGACGTCTTGGCAACCTACCACGAGTAGGTGCCAACTCCCGTTTCACCGCAATATTGGTGAAAGAAGATGACAGCCGGAACCGAACAGCATTGTTCGGGTTTCTTTCTGGATACGCGCTGCTTGCCCGTTACTCAACCCGAAAGAAATGCCCACTGCCACCCTCGTCGCGCCCTCTCCCCTTCCCGAACTGCTTCGCCAGCGCCTGCTGATTCTCGACGGCGCCATGGGCACCATGATTCAGCGCCACCCGCTGACGGAGGAGGACTTTCGCGGCGCCCGCTTTGCCGACCACCCCAAGCCGTTGCGGGGCAATAATGACCTGCTGAGTTTGACGCGGCCGGATATCATCAAGGGCATTCACGCCGAGTACTTCGCCGCGGGGGCCGACATGGTGGAAACCAACACTTTTTCGGGCACCACCATCGCGCAGGCTGACTACGGCCTGGAGCACGTAGTGTATGAGCTGAACTACGAGTCGGCGCGCCTGGCTCGCGAGGCAGCCGACGAGTATTCCACGCCCGACAAGCCGCGCTTCGTGGCCGGCGCCGTGGGCCCCACCAACCGCACCGCCTCGCTCTCGCCCGACGTGAATCGGCCCGGCTTCCGCGCCGTGACTTTTGACGAACTGGCCACTGCGTATCTGGAGCAAGTGCGCGGCCTCGTAGACGGCGGCGTCGACACGCTGCTTATCGAAACCATCTTCGACACGCTGAATGCCAAGGCGGCGCTCTATGCCGTGCAGAAGTTCTTCGACGAAGGCGGCCGCCAAGTGCCACTCATGATTTCGGGCACTATCACCGATGCCTCGGGTCGCACACTGTCGGGCCAGACGGTGGAGGCTTTCTGGAACTCCATCAGCCACCTGCCGCTGCTGAGCGTGGGCCTGAACTGTGCCCTGGGTGCCAACCAGCTGAAGCAATACGTGGAGGAGCTCAGCCGCATTTCGGACGTGCACATTTCGGCTTACCCCAATGCCGGTTTGCCCAATGCTTTTGGTGGCTACGACGAGTCGGCGCAGGAATTTGCGGCCCTGGTTGAAGACTACCTGAAGGACGGTATTGTGACGGTGGTGGGTGGCTGTTGTGGCACCACACCCCAGCACATTGCCGAGCTGAGCAAGCTGGCCGAGCGGTACCAGCCGCGGCCGCTGCCGACTGAAATTCCGCGGGCTACCCACCTGAGTGGTTTGGAGCCATTCGCCATCAAGCCCGAAAGCCTGTTTGTGAACGTGGGCGAGCGCTGCAACGTGACTGGTTCCCGCGCCTTCGCCCGCCTCATCCGCACCGGCGCCTATGAGGAAGCCCTGGCCGTGGCCCGCGTACAGGTAGAGGAAGGTGCCCAGGTACTCGACATCAACATGGACGAAGGCATGCTCGACTCGGAGCAGGCCATGACGACTTTCCTGCACCTCATTGCTTCGGAGCCCGACATTTCGCGGGTGCCGCTGATGATAGACTCTTCGAAATGGAGCGTGCTGGAAGCGGGCCTGAAGTGCGTGCAGGGCAAGAGCATTGTGAATTCCATTTCGCTGAAAGAAGGCGAGGAAGTGTTTTTGCAGCGGGCGCGCACCGTGCGCCAGTACGGCGCAGCAATGGTGGTGATGGCCTTCGACGAAAACGGCCAGGCCGACACGCTGGAGCGCCGCAAGGAAATCTGCCAGCGCAGCTACGACCTGCTGATGAGCATCGATTTCCCGGCTACCGACATCATTTTTGACCCCAACATCCTCATTGTCGGCACCGGCATGGAGGAGCACCGCAACTACGCCGTCGACTTCATCGAGTCGGTGCGCTGGATTAAGCAAAACCTGCCCGGCGCCCTCACCAGCGGCGGCGTGTCGAACATTTCTTTCTCCTTCCGCGGCAACGAAGTGGTGCGCGAGGCTATGCACGCGGCCTTCCTCTACCACGCCATCCGGGCAGGGCTGGACATGGGCATCGTGAACCCCAACCAGCTGGCGGTGTACGACGAAGTACCCAAGGACCTGCTGGACCTAGTGGAAGACGTGCTGCTCAACCGCCGCGCCGACGCCACCGAGCGCCTGCTGGAATTTGCTGAAACGGTGAAGCAGAAAGGCAAGGTAGAAGTGGTGGCCGATGCCTGGCGCAGCCTGCCGGTACAGGAACGCCTTTCGCACGCCTTGGTAAAGGGCATCACCGAATTCATTGACGAAGACACCGAGGCCGCCCGCCAGGAACTGGACCGCCCGCTGGACGTAATTGAAGGCCCCTTGATGGCTGGCATGAACGTGGTAGGCGACCTGTTTGGCGCCGGCAAAATGTTCTTGCCGCAGGTAGTGAAATCGGCCCGCGTGATGAAAAAAGCCGTGGCCTACCTCGAGCCCTACCTGCTGGCCGACAAACGCGGCGCCGACCGCCAGACCGCCGGCAAAATCCTGATGGCGACGGTGAAAGGCGACGTGCACGACATCGGCAAAAACATTGTGGGCGTGGTGCTCGCCTGCAACAACTTCGACATTGTGGACTTGGGCGTGATGGTGCCGCTCGAGAAGATTCTCGACGAAGCCCAGGCGCAGAACGTGGACGTAATCGGCCTGTCCGGCCTCATCACGCCCTCGCTCGATGAGATGGTGTACGTGGCCCAGGCCATGGAAAAGCGCGGCATGAAAGTGCCCCTGCTCATTGGCGGCGCCACCACGTCGCGCCTGCACACCGCCGTAAAAATTGCGCCGGCCTACAGCGGGGCCGTGGTGCACGTAAACGATGCCTCGCGCAGCGTGGGCGTGGCCGCCGGCCTGCTCGGCTCGGGCGAAGCCGCTTATGCCGAAACGGTCGCCGCCGACTACGCCGCCTTGCGCGCCGACTATGCCAGCCGCCAGCGCGACAAAAACTACCTGACCATTGAGGCCGCTCGCGAAAACGGGTTCAAGGCCGACTGGGCTACCACGCCCATCACCAAGCCAACCTTTCTGGGCACGAAAGTGCTGGAAGACTACGACCTCGCCGAGTTGGCCGAGTACATCGACTGGACGCCCTTCTTCCACACTTGGGAGCTGAAAGGCCGCTACCCGCGCATTCTCACCGACGAGAATCTGGGCGAAGCCGCGACCAAGCTGTTCGAAGATGCCCAGGCCATGCTCAAGCGCATCATCGACGAGAAGCTGCTGACGGCCCGCGCGGTGCTGGGTTTCTGGCCAGCCAACACCGTGGGCCACGACACCATAGAAATTTACGCCGACGACAACCGCGACACGGTAGCCACCGAGTTCTACACGTTGCGGCAGCAGGGCGAGAAAGGTCCTGGCATTCGCAATATTGCCTTCTCCGACTTCCTGGCGCCGAAAGACTCAGGCCGGGCTGACTACATGGGCGGCTTTGCCGTCACGGCCGGCATTGGCATTGAGAAGCTGCTGGAGAAATTCGAAGCCGACCACGACGACTACTCTAGCATCATGGTGAAGGCCCTAGCCGACCGACTGGCCGAGGCGTTTGCCGAGCGCCTGCACGAGCGGGTGCGCCGCGAGTTCTGGGGCTATGCACCCGACGAGCACCTCACCGGCGACGACCTCATTCAGGAGAAATACCGCGGCGTGCGCCCGGCGCCCGGCTACCCCGGCTGCCCCGACCACACCGAGAAAATCACCCTGTTCCAGCTGCTCGATGCGGAGGGCAAAACCGGCATCACCCTCACCGAAAACCTGGCCATGTACCCGGCCTCCTCGGTGAGCGGCATGTACTACGCCCACCCCGACTCGCGCTACTTCGGCCTGGGCCGAATTGGCCGGGACCAGGTGGCCGACATTGCCCAACGCAAAGGCGTGGAAACCGCCGAGCTGGAACGCTGGTTGATGCCCAACCTGAACTACGAACCGAAGTAGCGCGGACTTTTAGTCCGCGTTTGAATCCCACAGAATACCTGCCTTAAGCCCCATGCGCGGACTAAAAGTCCGCGCTACAATCCATGAAAGTTACCGAACATTTGGAGCGCGCCGACGGCAAGACGCTCTTTTCCTTCGAGGTGCTGCCGCCCAAAAAGGGTGAAAACATCCACACGCTGTTCTCGAATATTGAGCCACTGATGGAGTTTAAGCCACCGTTCATCGACGTAACTTACCACCGTGAGGAGTACGTGTACCGCCAGCACCCCAACGGCTTGCTGGAGAAGAAAACCGTGCGCCGCCGGCCCGGCACGGTAGGCATTTGCGCGGCCATTAAAAACCGCTTCGATGTGGATACTGTGCCCCATCTCATCTGCGGTGGTTTCACGAAAGAGGAAACAGAAAACGCCCTGATTGACCTGCACTTCCTGGGTATCGACTCGGTGCTGGCCTTGCGTGGTGACCCCATAAAGTCGGAAGGCGTGTTTAAGCCCGAGCCAGACGGCCACGCCTACGCCGCCGACCTCATTGGTCAGGTAGCCAACCTGAACAAGGGCGAGTACCTCGACCAGGAGCAGGACGACGTGTGGGCCACCAACTTCTGCATTGGCACGGCCGGCTACCCTGAGAAGCACTTCGAGGCGCCCAACTACAACTCCGACATCCGCTACCTGCGCCACAAGGTGGACCGCGGCGCCGACTACATCGTGACCCAAATGTTCTTCGACAACGAAGAATTCTTTCGCTTTGAGCGCTTGTGCCGCGAAGCAGGCATCAACGTGCCCATTATTCCGGGCCTCAAGCCGCTCACGACCAAGTCGCAGCTCACCATGCTGCCGCGGGCCTTCTACCTCAACCTGCCCGAAACCCTAGTGGAGGCCGTGAGCCAGTGCCGCGACAACGACGCCGTGCGCACCGTGGGCATAGAGTGGTGCCTCAACCAGAGCCGCGAGCTGATGGCCCACGGCGTGCCCTGCCTGCACTACTACTCCATGGGCAAGTCGGAAAGCATTCGGCGCGTGGCCAAGGAGCTGTTTTAATCATTTAACAGTTATCAATTAACAGTTAACATTCGTAGAGTATGCCATGGGCGCATGGCTTTTGCTGCGTGCCATTGCTTTATCAACCCAAGTGTTAATTGATGATTGTTAGATGTCAAATGCGCTCGACGACCTATTTGCCCGCCTTCGGCTAGCCACTGCACCCACGGAACTTGAGGCCTTGCAAAATGGCATCTGGCAGCTGTGGCTGACGACCGACGACGTAGCGCTCGACAAGGAGCTGGAAGCGGGCATGCGCGCCCTGCAAGCCGGCGACCACACGCTTGCCATCAACTATTTTACTCGTATAATCCAACTTAAGCCAGACTTTGCCGAGGGCTGGAACAAGCGCGCAACGGCCTACTACCTGCGCGGAGAATACCGGGCGTCGCTGGCCGACATTGCCGAGACGCTGCGACGTGAGCCGCGGCATTTTGGGGCGCTTTGGGGCCAGGCAAGCATTTATCGGCAGCTGGGAGAATACCAGCGAGCCCTTCTCATACTCGAGCGTCTGCAAACGCTTTGCCCTCATCTTCCGGGGCTACACGAGCAACTACTCAGCTTGCGCGAGCAACTCGAAGAAGGTGGTTTAGAGTGATAACGTTGCAGAAACAGGAAGCAGTTGCTACCTTTCCCAACCCCAAACGTTTGGGCACTGCTTAGCAATTATACCTTCCTATTTATACACGTTATTATTCCGTGAAAATTACAATTTTAAAGAGCGGGCAGCTTTGCCTGCTTCTGGGGCTTGCCTTCACTGCCAATGCCCAAAAACAGCGCACCACCAAATGGGAGAGCGGCCTGATGGACCACCAGAACAAGGTGGGCATTTGGGAATACTACGGCTACACTGCTTCAAAAGAAAAAGTAGTGGTGCAGCGCTACGACCACTCGGCCAAGCAGCTGGTTTACTACCGGCCCGCCGGCGACATGACCTACCGCGCCGAAACGCGCCCCGGCCAATGGGCCAGCCGCGTGGTGGACCGTCCCCCACTGTTTGTGGGCGGCGACCCTGCTCTGGCGGCCTACACCACCCAGCTGCAGTATCCGCAACAGGCGCAGTCCCGCAACATCCAAGGGCAAGTCGTTATCGGGTTTGCCATTGATACGTTGGGGCGTGCCGCCGACCACCGCGTGCTGCGCAGCATCGGAGGCGGCTGCGACCAGGAAGCCATGCGCGTGGCTCGCACCATTCCCAACGAGTGGATACCGGCCCGCATCGGCACCCGCGCCGTGCCCGTCGAGTATGAGCTCACGCTTACCTTTCGCATGGCGCAGCCGTAGAAGGCACCAGAGCGCCTTGTATATAGTGCTCGTTTAATGCCATGAACAACCCTATTGAAGGCTTGAAAACCGGACTCCTAAAGACTACGGGCCTGCTGTTGCTGCCGCTGCTGCTCACAGCTTGCGACAGTACTCCGCGCGAACGCCAGGAAGTAACCCGCGAGGGCGTCCGCGAACTCGACACCCTCGCCCGCAAAGCTGGGGAGCGGCTGTCCAACGTGGGCAAAGCCGCTGCTACTTACGACGCTTCCAACCGGGCCCGCCGCAAGCAGCCGCTGGACCCGCGCAAGGAAATCGCCATGGAAGACCAGCTCATGGGCCCGTATTCGGGGCAACTGGACAACCTTACCCCGGCCGACCTGCCCAACGCCTACGCCCAGCTCATCCGCTCGGCCCGCACGCAGCGCACCACCTGGACCGACCGCGACTGGGACTACGCCCGTGCCGTGTATAAGCGCCTGAACGACCAAGCCAAGCAGGTGAGCATGGACATTCCGGCCCGCGACGAAGTTCGTATCCGGGCGCGGCAGGCCGAATTTGTGGCCCTGCAAGCCGGCCGAACAGCCGAAGGGCTGAAGGAGGCAAGCAAGCGCCAAGCCCAGGCGTCGAAGTAGGGCACTGTTTATCCTTCCCGGCATGGCCTCTCCCGATTCCGTTGTTTTCCTTGAGTCGTACTACGAGCCCATGGCGGCCAACCTGGCCCGCACCCGGCTCGAAGCGGCTGGCATTCCCTGCTTTCTGAGCAATGAAAACCTGGTGTCGCTAATGCCGCTCTACAGCCCCATTACCGGGGGCGTGCGGCTGCACGTGCGGCAGCGCGACGCCGAGGCAGCACTGGAAATTCTGGGCAACGTGCCCGTGCCGCCCGCCACTGGCCCCGACGAAGCCTCCTTTGCCGCCGATGCGCCCGACCCGGTGGCTCCGCGCTGCCCGCGCTGCGGCTCGTCGGATGTGGCCTATGGGCCCGCCACGCGCAATACTTACGGGCTGTGGTCGGCGCTGCTGTCGGTGGTGCTGCGGTACCCGGTGCGCGGCAAGCGGCATCACTGTTTTCACTGCGGCAACGAATTCAAGTAGCGCGTAAGGAAGCTGTTTGGCCAGTTGGTTTTTGTCGAAATTCGGTGTGGTGAATCCTGGCGGCTTGATGGGAGTTTCGTAACTTCCTGAATAGCTTTAATAAGAATAAGCAATTCAAAAAAAGGAATACTACTGTTTCTGGATTGCCGTTATTGCGTCATGGCTTGCAGAATTTACCGGTGGTCTGGGAGGCTGTTGCTGTTTGGAGTGCTGCTCCTGGCGGGACTATTGCTGCCGCAGTTGCCTGCTGTAGCCCAGTCTCAGCTGGTGGGCAACGGCATTAGGGGCGACTATTACGAGGGAACAAATTTTCAGAAATTTGTGCTCAGCCGCCGCGATGCTACGCTGGCTTTTGACTGGGGCCACATGCCGCCGGCCCTCGGCATGCCCACCGAATACTTCTCGGTGCGCTGGACCGGCTGGCTGGTGCCGCCGGCCACCGGCCGGTACGTGCTGCACGTAACCGTGGACGATGGCATTCGCATCTGGGTAAACAACCGCCTGATTATGGACGAGTGGCGCCCGCAACCGGTAAGCCGCTTTACCACGGCCATTTCCCTCAAGGCTGGCGAGCCCTACCACCTGCGGGTCGAATACTACCAAGACATTCTGGATACCCGCGCGGTAGTCACCTGGGAGCGGCCCGATGAGCCCCTGACGGCCCCTCCCGCCTCGTGGCGCAACTTGTGGGGCGCCACTGCTCAGGTGCCTAAGCCGGCGCCCATTCCCACGCAGTTCTTGTTTCGGGAAAACCCCAAGGCAGTAGCGGCTCGAGTGGTGCCGCCCTTGCCTCCTCCTACCGAGCGCGAGGTTCCGGCGCAGGCCCTTGCCGTAGCGGTTGCCAAACGAGCCGAAGCAGACATTCGGCCCACACGGCCTCCGTCATTGCCTCCATCCCTGGCCAGGGCCGCCGGCAAGCCCGCCGTTGCCGCATTTAGCCCGAGCGCCGGGGCAGCAGCAGTCAAACGCCTGCCAACTCAGCCGGTGCCTGCTCGCGTTGCCACTGCTTCCAGAGCCATAAGCAATGCCCAGCTGGCTAGCCTCAGCGTGGGCGAGGCCCTGACCCTGCCCGAGCTTTACTTCAACCAGGGCCAGGCGCGCCTGCTGCCCGCGGCGCGCGAGCTGCTCGATGGCCTGGCAGCCGCGCTCAGCGCCCAGCCCGGCCTGCGCTTCGAAGTGCAGGGTCACACCGATAACGTGGGCAATGCCGAGCTCAACCGGCTGCTCTCGCAGCAGCGGGCCGATGCGGTGTGCCTTTACCTTACGGCCCACGGGGTAGCGGCCGGGCGGCTGCGGCCCAAGGGCTTTGGCGGCACCCAGCCCGTGGCCGACAACGCCGACCCCGCCCAGCGCCCCCTCAACCGCCGCGTGGTGCTGCGCCGGCTGTAACGGAGCGTTTGTTCGGCCGTTGGCGAACACAGCCGTTCTGGTTTTTTTAGCGTAAGCAGAGTCCACTCCTTGTCTTCCGCATGACCACCAAAAAAACTGCTTCCGCCAAGCCTAACACTCCCAAGCCCACGGCCGCCAAAGCCGCGCCGGCCAAAACCGAAAGCCGCCCCACGGCCAAAGACATGAAAGCCGCGGCCCAAAAGTTGCCCTACCCTGCCGCCCAAGCCGACATGAAGCTGCAGCCCGATTCGGACCTTGCCAACTACCGTGCGGCTGGCAAGCTCCAGGATAAAGTGGCCCTCATAACCGGGGCCGATTCGGGCATTGGGCGGGCCGTGGCCATTGCTTTCGCCAAGGAAGGCGCCCACGTGGCCGTGCTCTTCAACGAAAACGTGAAGGACGCCGAAAAAACCAAGCAGCTGGTGGAAAAGGAGAAGCGCCAGTGCCTGCTGCTGCAGCTCGACGTGCGCGACCCGGAGCAGTGCAAGCAAGCCGTACGCCGCACTCTGGCCGAGCTGGGCGGCCTGAACATCTTGGTGAACAACGCCGCTTTTCAGATGAGCCAGGAGAAGTTTGAGGACATTTCGGAGGAGCAAGTGCGGCGCACCTTCGACACCAACATTCTGGGCTACATCTGGATGGCGCAGGCGGCCATTCCGCACTTGCAGAAGGGCGACTGCATCATCAACACAGGCAGCATTGTGGGCATCACGGGCATTGCCCTGCTCGTAGACTATTCGGCCAGCAAGGCGGGCATTCACGCTCTCACCAAGTCGCTGGCCTTGTACCTGGGCGAGAAAGGCATTCGCGTGAACTGCGTGGTGCCCGGGCCGGTCTGGACGCCCAACATTCCAGCGACCATGCCGCTGGAAGAAATTGAGAAGTTTGGCCACGAAGTAGCCCTCAAGCGCCCCGGCCAGCCCGAGGAAATTGCGCCGGCCTACGTGCTACTGGCCAGCCAGGACGGCTCCTTCATGACCGGCAGCCTTGTGCACGTAACCGGCGGCAAGCTCAGCAGCGACGAATAGGGCCATCGCCTTTAGCAATGGGAATGAAAACGGCCGGCACCCGCCCGTTTTCATTCCCATTTTTGGGCTAATGAAGCTATATCAGTTTAGCAATTTTTTTGAACCTCAAGTAATCAATCAGTTAAAAAGTCGGTTACCTTTCCACTCGTGGGAATTCAACGGCATTCTGATGCCCGCGAATGGTGCCCCGCTTTTCGTTTTTCACGTCAATTTTTCAACCCAATTCCCACTCCTATGGCTGAAAACTCCACTTCATTCCTTGACCGGAGCCGTACCGTGGCGGGCCCTGGCTACAGCCGCTGGCTGGTGCCGCCGGCGGCCCTGGCCATTCACCTGGCCATTGGGCAGGCCTACGCTTTTAGCGTGTTCAAGAAACCCATGGGCGCCCTCATCAGCGGCAACGTGGACGCTCCGGCGCCCGATGACTGGACGGCTGGCCAGCTGGCCGTGATTTTCTCGATTGCCATTGTGCTGCTTGGCCTATCGGCGGCAGTGTTTGGCAAGTGGTTGGAACGAGTGGGTCCCCGCAAGGCCATGCTGGCCTCGGCACTGTGCTTTGGGGGCGGCTTTCTGATTTCGGCGCTGGGCGTTAGCATGCACCAAATCTGGCTGGTGTACTTCGGCTATGGCTTCATTGGCGGCATTGGGCTGGGCATCGGCTACATCTCGCCGGTAAGCACCCTGATAAAGTGGTTTCCGGACCGGCCGGGCGTGGCGACTGGCATGGCCATCATGGGCTTTGGCGGCGGCGCCATGATAGGCTCGCCGCTGGCCGTGGCCCTCATGGCGCAGTTCAAGGATGTGGCCCCGATGGGCGTTGCGCCCACGTTCATCGTCATGGGCTTGATTTATCTGGCATTTATGATGTTTGGCGTGTTCACCATTCGGGTGCCCGCTGAGGGCTGGAAACCCGAAGGCTACGTGCCCAAAACCAACCAGAATGCCCTCATCACCAGCGCCAACGTAGACGCCGACACGGCCATCAAAACGCCGCAGTTCTGGCTGCTGTGGGTGGTGCTGTGCATGAACGTGACGGCGGGCATCGGCGTACTCGAATCGGCGTCGCCGCTCATTCAGGAGTCCTTTTCGGATTCGGCCATGGGGGCGGGCCGGGGCGTGACGGCGGCGGCGGCGGCCGGCTTCGTGGGCCTGCTCAGCTTGTTCAACCTGCTGGGGCGGTTCTTCTGGTCGTCGGCTTCGGACAAGCTGGGCCGCAAGCCTACCTATATGATTTACTTCGGCTTGGGCATTGCCTTGTATGCCCTGGTACCCACGTTGGCCGCCAATGCTTCGCTGACGCTGTTTGTGGTGGTGTGTTGCGTGATAATGAGCATGTACGGCGGTGGGTTTGCCACCATTCCGGCCTACTTGCGCGACATGTTCGGCACCATGCAAGTGGGCGCCATCCACGGGCGCCTGCTCACGGCCTGGTCCACGGCCGGCATTTTGGGGCCGCTGCTGGTGAACTACTTGCGCGACAACCAAAAAGCCAAGGGCCTAGTGGGCGCGGCGGCTTACCAAAGCGTGTTCTACACCATGGCGGGGGTGCTGGTCGTCGGGTTTATTGCCAACTTCCTCGTTTCGGCGGTAGCCGAACGGTACCATGTGAAAAACCCAGCGCCAGTGCCGGCTACGGCCGGGGCTCACTAGGCAGCATTCGCTCACTCTTAACTCCGTTTCTGATATGAATCCGCAATCCACTCCGACTACTTCCGCCCCCGCCGACGAGACCTCCACCCTGTCGTTGGCGCTGGCCTGGGTGTTTGTGGGCGTGCCCCTGGCCTGGGGCGTGTCGCAAACGTTTATCAAAGCCCTGGCGCTCTTCAAATGAGCCTCGCGTGGCCATCACGTTCAGCAAGCAAAGCAGCCGGCCCCGCGCCGGCTGCTTTTTTTTTGGGCTGTTTGTGGCCTAGCCCGCGCCCTACTAATCTCCGACAAACCGGCTTTACTTTACGCCCATGAAAAAGCTATTGGCCCTGGCCTTGCTGGCCCTGCTGAGTTCGGCCCCGGCGCCCGACCCATTCCAGAAGGTGCGGCAGTACCGGCAGGCCCACGAGCAGGAACTACTCTCCGAGTTTGAGCAATTTGTGGCCATCCCGAACGTGGCCGCCGATACGGCCAACCTGCGCCGCACGGCTGTGTTTATTCAGGACATGATGCGCCGCCGCGGCATCAAAACCCAGCTACTGGCTGCCTCTACGCCGGGTGTGCCGCCGGTGGTTTTTGGCGAAGTGCGCACGCCTGGCGCCACTCGCACCATCATCTTCTACGCCCACTACGACGGGCAACCCGTGAACCCTGCACAGTGGCGCGAGGGCCTCAGCCCCTTCACCCCCACGCTGGCCACCGGTCCCCTCGACCGCGGCGGGCAGCTCACCACCCGCCCTGCGCCCGGCCAGCCCTTCAGCCCCGACTGGCGCCTTTACGCCCGCAGCGCTTCCGACGACAAAGCCGGCGTGATGGCCATTCTTACTGGCTACCAGGCGCTGGTGGTTAGCAAGCTGAAGCCCAAGGTCAACATCAAGTTCTTTTTTGAAGGCGAGGAAGAGCGGGGCTCTCCGCATCTGGCCGAAATTCTGGCGCGGCACAAGGCCCTGCTGGCTTCGGATTTGTGGGTGATTTGCGACGGCCCGGTGCACCAGTCGGGCCGAAAGCAGGTGGTGTTCGGCGCCCGCGGCGACGTGAACATGAGCCTGAAAGTGTATGGCCCGCGCCGCCCCCTGCACAGCGGGCACTACGGCAACTGGGTGCCAAACCCGGCGCTGGGATTGGCCCGCCTGCTGGTTTCCATGACCGACAGCACCGGCCGGGTGCGCGTGGCTGGCTTCTACGACGATGTGACGCCGCTGACTTTGGCCGAAAAAGCCGCCCTTGCGCAAGTGCCCAACCTGGACGAAACCATCCGGCAGGAGTTGGGCTTTGCCCGGCCCTACGGCACGGGCCAGTCATTGGTGGAACTCCTCAACCAGCCTTCGCTCAACATCAACGGCATGCAAAGCGCCAACGTGGGCGCGCAGGCAGCCAACGTCATTCCCACGGTGGCCTCGGCCGTGCTGGATTTGCGCCTCGTGCCCGGCAACGACGCCCAACGCCAGGTGCAAAAAGTCATTCGCCACATTGAGAAACAGGGCTACCACGTCACATCGGAAGAACCCACCGATGCCGAGCGCGCCCAGTACCCCTTGCTAGTGCGCGTGAACCCCGAGAAAGGCTACAACGCCCAGCGCACGCGCCTCGACTTGCCGATTGCGCGGCAAGTCATTGCGGCCGTGCAAACCACCACCGCCGACCCCGTGGTGGTGCTGCCCACCATGGGCGGCAGCCTGCCGCTGTACGTGTTCGAGGAACAGCTCAAGGCCAACACCGTGACGGTGCCAGTGGCGAATTATGACAACAACCAGCACGCCGAAAACGAGAACATTCGCCTCGGCAACCTTTGGGATGGTGTCGAGACCATGGCGGCCATTATGCTGCTGAAGTAGCGGTCGAGCGAGCAAATTCATCGCCGGGCTACCCCGCTCATCATGCTCGGCGTAGCGACACAATAGTGGGCTGGCTTTCTCCCTAATAATTCATGATTAAGGTCAGCCGTTGAGACTTTTTTGCTCGTAAGGAGTTATTAGCTGAGCCGTTTGCTGCAGTATTGTATCAGCTGAAGCTCCTTATATGTCCCTTCCAACTTATCCGAGCGGCACGGTGCGCACCCTGCTCGAGACCGAGCACGTGTCCGAAGCTACCCGCGCTGCGCTAGAAAGCCGGCTCGATGCTCCAACTACCTACGAGCCCCAGTTTTTGGCGCCTGAAACCTATGCCTTGCTAGAAGCCGTGGCCGGCCGCCTCTTCCCGCAACCCGACCGCCCCGAGCAGCCCATTTCCCTCGCCCCTGCCGTCGACCAGCGCTTGCTGGAAGGCCGCGCCGACGGCTGGCGTTACGACGCCCTGCCCCCCGACCGTGAGGCAATGCGCATGGGCCTGGGCGGCATTCAGGAGATAGCCCACTCGCTGTACCAAGCCGATTTCCTGGCCCTGCAGGACATCCAGCAGAACGCCGTGCTGCAGGCTCTGGCCAGTGGCCGCCCGCCCGGCGACACGTGGCTGACCCTCGACGCGGGCCGGTTCTTCGAGGAGCTATTGGCCGAGCTCACCGAAACCTACTACGCCCACCCGCTGGCCCAGGAGGAAATCGGCTACGTGGGCATGGCTGACCTACCGGCGTGGTCTAAAATCGGGTTGAACGAACGCGAAGCCCGGGAGCCACAGCCCAAAAACTGAACATCAAACTCCCCTCCTTTTTTTAAGGAGGGGACGCTGGCGCAAAGCGCCAGCTGGGGTGGTTGAACTCGTTGAACGATGGCGGAACGACTCACGCGGAATTCGTTCCGCCATCGTTCAACGAAGCTAACCACCCCCGTCCGCGCTGAAGCGCGAACATCCCCTCCTTATCTAAGGAGGGGAGTTATCCTTCTACTATCCTATCCCTTTTTATGCCCGACGAAGAAATCCTAGAAGAAGGCGTTCTTAACCCCGTATTACCCGAAATACAGGACCCGCTGCTCCGCTCGCTGATGGCCGATGAGCCCGCCACTGCCGCCGCACCCGCGGCTACCACCCTGGAGCAGCCGCAGGCCGTGCCGGCCGAGGCCGACGAAGTGGACTGCCTGGTCATTGGCCTGGGGGCGGGTGGGGCGCCGCTGCTGGCCCGCCTAGCCATGGCCGGCCTGAAGGTGATGGCCCTGGAAGCCGGCCCTTGGCACCAGCCCGAAAAGGACTTCGCCACCGACGAAAAGGCGCAGGAATACCTCTTCTGGAACGACGAACGGCTCGCGGCCGGCCATGACCCACTGGCCATGGGCAAAAACAACTCCGGCACCGGCGTGGGCGGCTCCACGCTGCACTACACCGCGTACACGCCCCGCCCGCTGCCCTCGGATTTGCATTTGCAGCGCGATTTTGGCCAGGGCGAAGACTGGCCCTTTGGCTACGAGGAGCTAGAGCCGTACTACGAGGAGCTGGAGCAGTTTTTGGGCATTTCGGGTCCTTCGCCCTACCCCTGGGGCCCGGCCCGGCGCAAGGGCTACCCGCTGGCGCCGCTGCCGCTAAACAGCGCCGCCCAGCTCATGGTGCGGGGCTGCGAAATGCTGGGCATTGCCACCTCGCCTGCGGCCAACGCCGCCCTCTCGTCCCGCTACTACCAGGAAGGCGTGGGCTGGCGCGAGGCCTGCACCAACCGCGGCTTTTGCCAGGCCGGCTGCTCCAACGGCGCCAAGGCCAGCATGGACGTCACCTTCATTCCGCTAGCCGTGGCGCACGGGGCCGATATCCGTCCCAATAGCTTCGTGACGGAAATTGAGCGCGACGAACGGGGCCGCGTGACCGGCGTGGTGTACACCCACAATGGTGAGCAGCACCGGCAGCGCTGCCGCCACCTGTTCCTGTGCGGCGGCTCGGTAGAAACTCCGCGCCTACTACTGCTCAACGAGCTGGCCCTCACCAGCGGGCAGGTAGGCCGCAACCTGATGGCCCACCCCGGCGTGCAGGTGTTTGGCACGTTTGGCGAAGAAGTGCGGCCTTACAAAGGCATTCCGGGCGGCCTGATTTCGCAGGACACGCATCGGCCCAAGGATGCTGACTTTGTGGGCGGCTACCTGCTGCAGAGCATCGGCATTATGCCCGTCACGTTTGCCGGGCAGGTGGCGCGGGGCCGCAAGTACTGGGGCCAGCAACTGCGCGACTATATGAAGAACTACAACCACATAGCCGGAATCAATATTCTGGGCGACTGCCTGCCCCACGCCGACAACTACCTCGAGCTGGCCGAAGAAAAGGACGCCCGCGGCCTGCCCAAGCCGCGCCTGCATTTCACCATGCAGGAAAATGAGCGCCGCATGAACGACCACGCCGAAGCCCTGATGCGCCGCATCTGGACGGCCGCCGGGGCCACCGATATCTGGGCGTTTCCGCGCATGGCCCACGTCATTGGCACGGCCCGCATGGGCCTGAGCGGCGACGATGCCGTGGTGGATGCCGACGGCCGCGCCTTCGACGTGCCCAACCTCTATATCTGCGACAACTCCACTTTCCCAAGCGCGCTGAGCGTAAACCCCGCCCTGACCATCATGGCCCTGAGCCTGCGCACGGCCGATAAGTTTCTGGAAAGCCAGCAGCGCCGCGACAGTTGAACGACAACTCCCCTCCTTTTTTAAGGAGGGGACGCTGGCGCGAAGTGCCGGCTGGGGTGGTGAAGTCGTTGAACGACACTCGAACGATACTACTGCGAGTCGTTCGCCTATCGTTCAACGAGGGGCACCACCCCCGTTCGAGCCGTTGGCTCGAACATCCCCTCCTTAAAAAAGGAGGGGAGTTTTCAGTTCTTTTAGCTCCTTCCCATGAAGTCCTTTCTCACCAACATCAAGGCCCATTTCGGCGACGGCAACTACGAAGGCGACGAGTTTGGCGGGGCGCGGGGCCACGACGGGCGCGGCCTGCCCACGGGCCTGCCGAATAACTTCATGTTTGCCACCGGCATTGAGTGCTCGAATCCGACCATTGATAATGGCCGGACGCGGCGCGATATGCTCGCCGAGTGCGGCCACTACGACCGGTGGCAGGAAGACCTGGCCCTGGTAAAAAGCCTGGGCCTGAAAGTGCTGCGCTATGGCCTGCCCTACCACAAAACTCACCTCGGGCCGGGCCGCTACGACTGGGAGTTTGCCGACCTGGTGATGGCCGAGATGCAGCGCCTCGAAATCACGCCCATTCTGGACTTGCTGCACTTTGGGGTGCCCGACTGGCTGGGTAACTTCCAAAACCCCGAGTTGCCCGTGCACTTTGCCGAGTATGCGGGAGCGGTGGCCCGGCGCTACCCCTGGGTGCGCTACTACACGCCCATCAACGAAATCTACGTTACGGCCCGCATGAGTGCTAAGGACGGGGTGTGGAATGAGCAGCTGAAAACCGACAAGGGCTTTGTGACGGCCATGAAGCACTTGGTGGCGGCCAGCATCATGGCCACCCAGCAGATTGCCAAGCACCGGCCCGACTGCATTATCGTGCAAAGTGAGTCGGCCGAATACATCCACGAGCTGCGGGCCACGCCCTCACCCCAAATCACGCTCGACAACAAGCTGCGCTTTCTATCGCTGGACCTGCTCTACGCCCATCACCCCGACGGCGACGTGATAAACTACCTCTACGACAACGGCATGACCCGCCGCGAGTACGACTGGTTTATGGCCGGCGAGCCGCCCGGCTACCAGATTATGGGCAACGACTACTACGGCCGCAACGAGAAAATCATTCTGCCCAACGGCGAAATCTGCACCAGCATGGACGTGCTGGGCTGGTACAACATCACGCTGGAGTATTATCGCCGCTACCGCAAGCCGGTGATGCACACCGAAACCAACGTGTTTGAGGCCCACAACGGCCCCACTTGGCTATGGAAGCAGTGGGTGAATATCCTGCGCATGCGCGACGAAGGCGTGCCCGTGCTCGGCTTCACTTGGTATTCGCTTATCGACCAGGTCGACTGGGACATTGGCCTCTCCCGCAAAGTGGGCAAGGTGAACCCCTGCGGCCTGTTCGACCTCGACCGCCAGCCCCGGCCCGTGGCTGATAGCTACCGGCAGCTGCTGGAAGAGTACGGCCAAATCACCATCGTGCCCCACGGCGAGCTCTTTGAAGTGACCGATGCGCCGGCCACGCTGAAGGTGGAAGTATAGCTTCTGCCTCGCGGCGGATTTTTTGCTTCTGTAGAATGCCTTTGAATAAGCCCGAGCATCCGGGTTCTTCCGGTTTGCGTACCGCTCAGGCCACTCTTCTCGCTTATGTCCGCTCCTGTTTTGCTCTTGCGCATGGCCTCAGCCTGGCCCCTGCCGGGCCTGGGGCTGCTGGTGTTGCCCGCCGCGCCCACGCCCCACCTGGCAGCCTATGAACTGCACACAGCTTTAGCAGTAGAGGCGGTGCTGCCCAGCGGCGCCCGCTGCCGGGGCACCGCCACCGTGGAAGAGATAACGCGTACCGAAGTGGTGGAGCGGGGCTTACTGCTTGAGTTAGAGCAGGGCGCGCCGAGTCTTGTGCCGGACACCGAAATCTGGCTTGTAGATTATTCGAGGTAACACACTAGCTAGTTCTATGCAGCGGGGTCGGGTTGACAGGCGCTTGCGCTGCTGCAGCGACATTCAGTTTGATGCTACCGTCCTCCGCATTCCTAATTATGCAAAAAGTATAAATTTTCAAATGGCACGGCGGGCAAAACCTCTTTTAATAGAGCAATAGCGGCTGTTTACTTGGCAGGCTGAATTATTAACCTAAGAAATCCCCAATTCGGGTGGGAACTAGTTGGGAGCCAAGCATGCTTTGCGTAGATTGCGAGTCTACTCCTGGTTAATCCATTTGGCTAATCCATACTTTTTATGAGATTTCTTGCTTCGCTGCTTCTGGTTTGCCTCGGGGCATTGCCAGCCGTAGCCCAGCGTATTTTACTCAGTGGCCAGGTGGTAGAGGCTACCAATGGGGAGCCGGTCCCATTCGCCTCCATTTTTGTTCCCAAAACCAGTTTCGGCGTTACCGCCGATGCCGATGGCCGGTTCAAGCTCACCATCACGGGCTCTCCCGACTCCATTGCGGCCTCAGCCATGGGCTTTGCCACCCAGCGGCGCAAGCTCACTGCCGCCCCCGAGCAGAAGGTGCTGTTTCGCCTGCGGTCCGGCGGCGTGGCCTTGGCCGAAGTGGTGGTGACCTCGCGCCAGCCAGAAAACCCGGCCTTTCGCATCCTGCGCGAAGTGCAGAAGCACAAGCCCAAAAACGAGCGCAACGCCCTACACGCGGCCGAGTTTGATTCTTACAACCGCATCGAAACCAGCCTGATTGACTTGCCCGCCAGCATGTCGAAACGCAAGGTTATCAAAGACATTCGGGCCCTGGCCGTGCGCCAGGGCGCCGCCGCTGCCTCCGACCACGACGCCCCGCTGCCCATATTTGCGTCCGAGGTAAGCTCGCGGGTGTACCAGAAATTTACGCCCCTGCGCCGGCGCGAAGACCTGCAGCACAAGCAGATGCGCGGCGCGGGCCCGCGCGAAGGCTCGGTGCTCTCGCAGATGCTGGGCTCGAACTTCCAAAACTTCGATTTCTACCCCAACTGGCAAAACATTCTGGGCAAGGACTTTATCTCGCCCATTGCCGAGGGTGGCCGCCTCACCTACGAGTACGAGCTGCAGGACTCCGTGTTTGTGGGCAAAGACTGGTGCTATAAGATTGCCGTGACGCCAAAGCGGGCCCACGACCTGGCCTTTAAAGGCACCATCTGGGTTACCGACGAAACCTACGCCCTGCGCCGGGTAGACCTGGTGGCCAGTCCCAACGCCAACATCAACTTCGTGAGCGAGCTGCGCGTGTTTCAGGAGCTCACGCCCCCCGCCGACGGCCCCGGCTTGGCCGCCCGCACCAAGCTGCTGCTGGCCGTGCGCCCCTCCGAGAAGCAAGCGGCCATGCTGGTACGCTTCACCACGGTGAGCAGCAATTTTGTGCGCAACCAGCCCCACACCGAAAGCGGGTTCTACGACCAGCCCATTGTGTCGTCGCTGATGGAGCCCACCGAAAAAGGCGCCAGCGCCAGCCTGCTCAGCGGGCTGCCCCAGGGCACGGGCATGGGCTATTTCGACTTGAACCGGCCCGACACGCTCAGCCTCTCGGAACGTCAGAACTTTGCCGTGCTCGACTCGGCCAGACAGCTGCCTTCGGTTCGCAACCTCCTCGACTGGGTCGAGCTGTTTGTGAATGGATACAAGCGGGTGGGGCGCTGGGACATTGGGCCCATTCTCAATACCTACTCCCGCAACGACTACGAGGGCAGCCGAATTCGTGTTGGCTTTCGCACCACGCCTGAAATCAGCCGCGACTGGGTCAGCCAGGGCTACCTGGCCTATGGCACCAAAGACGAGCGTCTGAAATACGGCCTCAAAACCAGCTTCATTGCCGAGCGCCGCCACTGGACCGTGTTCAGCGCCGAGTACCGGCACGACGTGGAGCAAGTGGCGCTGCTGGACAATGATTTCCTGCCCGATAACAACCTGTTTCTGGCGGCTTCGCGCTGGGGCCGCTTCATTCAGGGCCGCCCCATCCTGCGCGACTTGTACTCGCTGAGTGCCCAGCGCGACCTGTTCCACAACTTCATTCAGAGCGTGACGCTGCGCCACCAGGACGTGTCGCCCCTGCACGACTTCGCGTACTTCTCCACGCCCGAGCGCGGCCCCTCGGCCCCCATTGGCCATGCCCTCACGCTCTCGGAGCTGGTGCTGGAGTCGCGCTACGCCCCCGACGAAAACCTGGTGCAAAGCGAGAACCGCCGCCGCTCCATTGGCCTGCGGCGCCTGCCGGTGTTCACGTTTCGCTATACCGTGGGCTTCCGCAACCTGTTTGACGAAAATACCCCGCCGGCTTACCAGAAATTCAACTTGCTGGTGACGCAAAGCGTGTCGTTGGGCCAGCTGGGCCGCCTGGGCTACCGCGTCGAGGGCAGCTACATTCCCGATGCGGTGCCCTACCTCATTCTCAAAACCCCGCTCGGCAACCAGACGCCGTTCTACAACGCCAACGCCTTCAACCTGATGAACTACTTCGAGTTCGTGACCGACCGTTCGGTGTCGCTCCGGCTCGACCACCGCTTCGAAGGCTTGTTGCTGAACAGCATCCCGGGCATCCGGGCCCTGAACTGGCGCCTGGTGGCCACGGCCAACATGCTCTACGGCGACTTGTCGAACGCCAACCGGGTACAGCCCCGGCGCGACCGGGAAGGCCACGAGCTGCCCGGCATTCCCACCCTGGACAAGCAGCCGTACCTGGAAGCTGGCTACGGCGTCGAAAACATTTTCAAGTTTTTGCGGGTCGATTTCATTCATCGCGTCACCTACCGCGACCAGCCGGCTCGCATCACCTCGTTCTCGCCCGAACACCGCAACTTCGGCGTCAAGCTCAGCGCCCAGTTCCGGCTCTAGTCTTTTCGTCCAGCAGGCTTTGCCTTAACTTCAGAGCCCATTGGTCGAAAGCCAGTGGGCTTTTTTGTTTTTTCGGAACCACATGCAACACGTATCCAATCCGATTTCCAGCCAAGTGCCGGGCTGGGCAACGCGCAAGGGCCTAGGACGGCTTTTCAGCACGGGCCTGTTGCTGCTCGCCTTGCTGGCCAGCAGCCTAAGCAGCCGGGCGGCCGTGCCCGAGGACACGCTGGCGGTGAACCCCGCTCAGCGGTCCATTTACATGGACGAAAACTACTACAGCGTGCTGGAAGACCCCACCGGGCGCCTCACCCTGGCCGACGTGCAAAGCCCCGCCCTGGCGGCGCGCTTCCAAAAGCTGCGGGGCTCCGGGCAGCCGCCCAACATTCAGCACCCCAGCAGCACCTACTGGCTGCGCATCACCGTGCGCCACCCCGCCACCGAAACCGCTACCTGGTACCTCGAGCTCTACGACTCGCACATTGGCCGGGCGGTGTTCTTCCGCCCCGTGGCCGATGCCGGCCTTGCCGGAGCTCCAGCCGCTTATGACAGTGTGGCCACCGGCGCCAGCCTGCCCTTCGCCACTCGCCCCCACCCCTACAAAAACTTCCTGTTTGACCTGCCGCCCCGCCGGGGCCAAACCGCGACCTATTACCTGCGCCTGCGCTCCGATACCCGCACCAGCTTCCGGGCCATGCTGCATAGCAGCGACGGCCTCATTCCGGAGCTATCGGTGCAGTACTGGCTGCTGGGGGTGTTCTATGGCATCCTGTTTATCATGGTGCTCTACAACCTCATTCTGTTCTTCTTCCTGAAGGAGCAGACCTATTTCTCCTACGTGCTCTACGTGGTGAGCGGGGCCTTGCTTTTTCTGACCGAAGACGGGCTGGGCTTTCAGTACCTGTGGGCCGGCTGGCCGGGGCTCAACCACTTCATTGGGGCGATAGCGCCGGTACTGCTGCTACTCACGTTCGCCCTCTACGCCAGCGGCTTTCTGGACACGGCCTCGCGCCTGCCGGCGCTGCACCGCATCGGGCGCTGGGTGGTGGGGGTGAGTACAGCCCTGTTGGTGGTCGACGCAGCCGTGATTCACTCAGGTTTTAGCTTCTGGCTGTACCTGCTGCCGTATGGCTTGCTCTACTACATTGCCTACCAGGCCTACCGGAGCGGGCTGAAGCCGGCCCGCTACCTCTTGCTGGGCCAGGGCCTGGTGGCCAGCAGCCTGGCCTTCCTTATCATGCGTAAGCTGGGCATTGATTTCTACAACAATGCCTACACCGTATACAGCCTGTACGTGGCCTTTGTGGCCGAAGTAGTGGTATTGAGCTACGCCCTAGGCGAGAAAATCAAGGGCATCATGGATACCACCCTGCTCACCCAAAACCGCCTGCTGAAGCAGCTGCGCAAGAAGCACCAGGCCCAGGACCGGCTGGTAGAGCAGATGCGCGAAAACCAAGAGCTGAAAGACCACCTCAACACCGAGCTTGAGGCCCTGGTAACCCAGCGCACGGCCGAGCTGCGCCGCCAGAACGACACGGTGGCCGCCCAAAACCGCGAGCTGCTCGAAGCCAATGGCCTGCTGGCCTTGCAGTCGGCCGCCATCGAGAAGCTCAACAGCGAGCTGAGCCGCGACCTGCACGCCGAGAAAGCCGCCCGCATTGAAGCCCGTGAAGTTGACTTCGGCGAGTTCAGCCAGATATACCCCGACAAGGACGCCTGCCTCCGTTACTTAGCCGACCTGAAGTGGGCGCAGGGCGGCTACCGCTGCCGCAAGTGCGGCCACGAAAAAAGCTGTGAAGCCCGCGAGCCCCACGCCCGCCGCTGCACGCGCTGCCGCTACGTGGAGTCGGCCACGGCCGGCACCCTACTGCAAAAGTGCAAGTTCTCAATAGTGAAAGCACTGTACGCCGTGTTCCTGCTGCACGCTCACAAAGGGAACTACTCGCCCGCCGAGCTGGCGCGCGTGTTGGAGCTACGGCAGGCCACGAGCTGGGCCTTTGCTCAAAAGGTGCTGGCGGCTTTGCAGCGCCGCCGCCTGGCTTCCGACTACGAAGACGGCGAGCCCTGGACTCACGTGCTGCTGGACGCCACAGCCGAAGCCGAATTGGCCGAAATTGAGGAGATGTAAACGGTCCGATTTGGTCCAAAAAGCTCCGGTAACGTTTGCGATAATGCGTGCCCTTTCATTCGGCCTTGGCATGTATTCTGACCAGTATTTGAGGCGCGTAGACGGGGCACAGCATTTTTTGTGAATTATTTTTCACTTAACTGCACTTTTTTTCGTTGTTTTTTAGCCTGCGAAGTGAAAACATCAAAATGCGGGAATAGAATAGACAAGGCCTAAACCACACTTTTTGTGTGTGCAGCAAGCGTATAACACTATGGAGGCTTAAGCGCAAAAACAGCCAAAACACCCGTTCTAAGGGCTTTTCCGAATTGCGTTTGCCAAACACGTTCATATACATTTGGGCAACACTTCCCGCCCAATGTCCGTGTTTCGAGCTCTCCCCACTCTCCTTTCGACGGAGAAAATCCGTCCGTTGCCAACGGCTCCTGGTGTGCCCTTTGGCTGGCGCAAGCTGCTGCTGGCCCTGCCCCTTTTGGCAGCCTGCCAGCGAGGAGTAGTCCCTGGCGCCACCATCACTGCTGCTGCCGCACCCATAACCAGCGCACCCGTAGCAGCCGCAACAGCTGCGGCCTTTAGCCCGCGCGTGCAACAGCTGCTGGCGCAGATGACGCTGGAGGAGAAAATTGGGCAGATGACCCAACTCAACATTTCGGTGATAAATACCACCGGAGTGCAAAAAGACGTAGTGCTGGACTCGGCCAAAGCCGCTAAGCTGGTTCGGGAATTTCATATTGGCTCCTTCCTGAACGGCGAGGCTGTGCCCGCGGCCCAGTGGGTGCGCTACTCGGCCGCGCTGCAGCGCATTGCCCTGCGCGAGTCGCGGCTGAAGGTGCCCATTATCTATGGCATCGACCACATGCACGGGGCGAGCTACGTGGCGGGCACGGCCATTTTTCCGCACAACATCAACCTCGGCGCCACCTTCAACCCGGAGCTGGCTCGCCAAACGGCCCGCGCCACCGTGCTGGAGTCGGCCGACCTAGGCCACCACTGGGTGTTTGCGCCAGTGCTGGACCTGGGGGTGAACGCCTACTGGCCCCGCTTCTACGAAACCTACGGCGAAGACCCGCTGGTAGCCTCCCGCCTGGGCGCCGCCTTTGTGCGCGAGCTGCAGAACAACACCGAAATCGCCCCTTACAAAGTGGCCGGCTCGGGCAAGCATTTCATAGGCTACTCCGACCCCCGCAACGGCTGGGACCGCACCAACGCCCTCATTCCCGACCAGCGGATGCAGGAGTTTTTCCGGCCTTCGTTTCAGGCTGCAATCGATTCCGGCCTGAAATCCATCATGATTAACTCGGGCGAAATCAACGGTGAGCCGGTGCACGCGTCGCGGGCCATTCTCACGGATTTGCTGCGCGACCAGATGGGTTTCAAAGGCGTAGCCGTGACCGACTGGGAAGACATTATCCGGCTGGTGCGCATTCAGAAAGTGGCCGCCAATGAGAAGGAAGCCACCTGGATGGCCATCGACGCCGGCGTGGACATGGCCATGACACCCTACACCACCACCTTCTGCCGCCTGGTGAAAGAGCTAGTTCAGGAAGGCCGCCTCACGGAGGCGCGCATCGACCTTTCGGCGGGCCGCGTGCTGCAGATGAAGGACGAAATCGGCTTGTTTGAAAACCCCATGCCCCGCGCCGACCGCCTCTCCCGCGTCGGCGACCCCGCCCTGCGCGCCCAGGCCGTAGAGGCCGCCCGGCAGTCGTTGGTGCTGCTCAAAAACGACAAGCAGGCCCTGCCCCTGGCCCCGGCCCGCGTGAAGCGGCTGCTGGTGGTGGGTCCCTCGGCCGAGTCGCGCGCCAACCTTGCGGGCGGCTGGACGCTGGCCTGGCAGGGCCGCCCGGAAGACGCCTACCCCAAAGACGTGCCCACCCTGGTGGAAGCCCTGCGCAAGGAATACCCCAACGCCAAAGTAGAAACCCTTCCCTACCGCGATGCCAAAGGCAAGATGCAATTGACCAGCATTGCGGCGGCGGCCAAACAGGCCGATGCCATTGTGCTGGCCTTGGGCGAGCGCCCCTACACCGAAGGCCTGGGCAATACCTCGGACCTGACCCTGCCCGACGACCAGCAGCAGCTAACCCGGGCGGCGCAGGCCAGCGGCAAGCCCACGGTACTCGTGGTGATTGGCGGCCGGCCCGGCATTATTCGGAGCGTGGCCGATAAGTCGACGGCCATCATTTGGGCGGGGCTGCCGGGGTACGGCGGGGGCACGGCCCTGGCCGAAGTCATCAGCGGCAAGACCAACCCGAGCGGCAAGCTGCCTTTCACTTACCCGCAGTTTGCGGGCCACATCTCGAACTACCACCACGACAACAACGAGAACAGTCTCGACCTGAGCGACTTCGGCGCCGGCTTCGAGCAGCGCGGCCCCAAGTATAAAAGCTCCATGCTCACGGAGTTTGGCGAGGGCCTGAGCTACACCACTTACGCTTACTCGGGGCTGGCCCTGAGCGACTCCATCATCAGCGGGCAAGGTGGCAAGCTGCGGGCCACGGTGCGCGTAGCCAACACCGGCACCCGCGCCGGCCAGGAAGCCGTGCTCTGGTTTCTGACCGACGAGGTAGGCCGCATTGCCCGCCCGGTGCGCATGCTCAAGCACTTCGATAAGCAAGCCTTTGCCGTGGGCCAGGCCCGCGACATGGCCTTCGACATCGACCCCCTGCGCGACCTGAGCTACCCCGACGGCCAGGGCCGCCCCCAGCTGGAAAACGGCTGGTACACCCTGCGCGTGGGCTCCCAAACCGTCCGCTTCCGCTACGCGGGTGGGCCGGTGGCCAGCACCACTACGGCTCCGGCCGGCGCTACCGGCGCCGTGCTACCAGCGTCCCGCACTGCTCAGCCCGGAGCACCCAAGTAGCCCGGACCGCCTTCTCCGAATTCAAACTTTTCACCATTCGCTTACCTCTTCACACTTCCCACCATGAAGCGAAATCTTTACTTTAATGCGCTGGTACGCCGCACTGCGGTGGTGCTGGCGTGCGGGCTGCCTGCCCTGGCAGTGGCAGCCCCAACTGGGCCTGAATTGCTGCTGGCCCGCCCCGTGGCCGACGTGCCCGTATCGGGCCGCGTGGTTGGGCCCGACGGCGTGGGCCTGCCCGGCGTGACGGTGCTGGTGCGCGGCACTAGCTTGGGCACCAGCACGAGCCCTGATGGCTCGTTCAGCCTGACGGCTCCGGAAGGCAGCACGCTGGTCTTCAGTTTTGTGGGTTTCACTACCCAAACGATTGTGGCGGCGGCCAACTTGGGCGCGGTCAACATTACGCTGAAAGAAGATGCCCAGAAGCTGAACGAAGTGGTGGTGGTGGGCTACGGCACCCAGCAACGCGGCAGCGTGACAGGCGCAGTGTCGTCGGTTTCGGCGCGGGATATTGCCACGCAGCCGGTGGCCGATGCCACGCAGGCCCTGCAGGGCCGGGCCGCGGGCGTCACGGTGACGTCGAACGGCGGCGCCCCGGGCGGCGCGGCGGGCACGTCCATCCGGGTGCGGGGCATCACCTCGGCCGGCAATAACAACCCGCTGTACGTGGTGGACGGCTTTCCGCTGCCCGAGGGCGGCGACAACCAGCTGAACGCCATCAGCCCCAACGACATTGAAACCATTGACATTCTGAAGGATGCCTCGGCCACAGCCATCTACGGCGTGCGGGCTGCTAATGGCGTGGTGCTCATCACCACCAAGCGGGGCAAGGCCGGCGTTTCGACCATCAACGTGGATGCCTACCGCGGCGTGCAGCAGGTGTGGCGCAAGCTGGACCTGCTGAATGCCAAGGAGTACGCGGTTATCAACAACGAAAACCGCATTGCGGGCAACGAGCCCATAGTGGTGCCCGCCTTGCGTAACCCCGAAGCCCTGGGCGAAGGCACCAACTGGCAAGACGAGGTATTCCGCCGAGCGGCCATTCAGAACTACGCCATGTCGGCCACGGGGGGCAGCGAGAAGGCCCGCTTCGCGGTGTCGGGCAGCTATTTCCAGCAGGACGGCACCATCATCGGGTCGCAGTTTGAGCGCTTTACGCTGCGCGCTAATGGCGACCTGCAAGTAAACAAGATGCTGAAGCTGGGCAGTAACATTGCCCTCACCAACCTCAACGACCGGCAGGTGAACACCGGCGGCGGCAACGATGGCGAACGCAACAACGAGTACGGCACCGTGCAGCACATGCTGCGCATTCCGGCCACCATTCCGGTGTTCCGGCCCGACGGCGGCTATTATGAGCCGCGGGGCCAACAAGACAACTTCGTGGAGGAGAACCCCGTGGTAGCCGCCACCCTTACCAACCAGAAGTTTGTGCGGAACCGGGCTCTCACCACGTTTTTCGCGGAGCTGGAGCCCGTGAAAGGCCTGCGCTTCCGCACCAACGTGGGCGCCGACCTCATTTTCAACAACTTCAACTCCTTCCGGCCTTCGGTAGCGGAATTGAGAGTGCAGCGTGTGGACAATACCAGCGGAACCCCGGTCACTGTCACCGACACCTACTCGACCCGCTACAACCAAGCCGGCGCGTCGGCCACGTCGGACTACAACACCAGCTACCTCATCGAGAACACGGCAACGTACGACCACCTCTTCGCCGACAAGCACCAGGTGACCGTGCTGCTGGGCCAGTCGGCGCAGGTTATCAATACCCAAAACGTGCAGGCGTATCGCACGGGCTACCTGCGCAACGACCTGCAGGTAATCAACTCCGGCCCCATCAACACGCTGCTGGCCAACGGGGGCAACATCACCCCTCGCCAAAGCATTGCCAGCTACTTCAGCCGCGTCAACTACGAGTTTGCCGGCAAGTACCTGTTCTCGGCCATTGCCCGCTACGACGGCATCAGCAGCTTCCCGCCCGGCGATAAGTTCGGCTTCTTCCCGGGGGTGTCGGCGGGCTGGCGCATTTCGGAAGAGGACTTTTTGAAAGGCAACCGCACCATCAGCAACCTGAAGCTGCGCGTGGGCTACGGCCGGGTGGGCAACCCCAACAACGCGGGCCGCTTTGCTTACCTGTTCGCCATCAACTCGGGCATTCAGTACCCCTTCGGTAGCGCCGGCACTATCTCGAACGGGGCCGCCCCCACCCGCCTGCCCAACCCCGATTTGCGCTGGGAGAATAACAACCAAGCTAACTTCGGCATCGACTTTGGCTTCCTCGACAACCGCTTCGAGGGCAGCATCGACATTTACGACCGCACCTCGCCCAACCTGATTGCGCCGGTGCCAGTGTCGCTGGTGTCGGGCACGTTTGAGCCCGTGAACCGCAACGCGGCTTCGGCCTACAACCGCGGCATCGACTTCTCCTTCACCTCGCGCAACATTCAGGGCAGCGGCACCGCCCTGAACTGGTCGACCACCCTGAACGTGTCGGCCTACAAAACCGAGCTGGAAAAGCTGGGCGTGGGCTACCCCTACGACGGTCTGAGGGGCCTGAGCGGCGTGATAGTGCGTTACGACGAGGGCCAGGCCTTCGGCTCCTTCTTTGGCTTCCAGGCCGATGGCCTTTTCCAAACGCCGGAAGACGTGAAGAACCACGCCATCCAGGGCGGCGCCGCCCCCGGCGACATCCGCTTCCGCGACATCAACAACGACGGCATCATCAACGCCGACGACCGTACCTACATCGGCAACCCCAACCCCAAGTTCACCTACGGCATCAACAACACGGTGAGCTGGATGGGCTTCGACCTGAACGTGTTTCTGCAGGGCTCGCAGGGCAACAAAATCTACAACCAGAACCGCTACCTGCTGGAAAGCCCTTTGTATGGCAATAGCAGCGGCAGCACCCGCGTGCTGGGCCGCTGGACCGGCCCTGGCACCAGCAACGACGTGCCCCGCGCCGTGGCCGGCGACCCCAACACCAACCTGCGCGTGAGCAGCTACTACGTGGAAGATGGCTCCTACATGCGCATCAAAACCCTGACGCTGGGCTACAGCCTCCCCAAAAGCCTGACGGACAAAGTAGGCGGCAAGCAGGTACGGGTGTACGTGAGCGGCCAGAACCTGCTGACCCTGACCAAGTACTCCGGCTACGACCCCGAAGTGGGCGCCCGCGGCGTGGACCTGGGCGTGTACCCCCAGCCCCGCGTGTTCCTGGCCGGCCTGAACCTTGGTTTTTAATCTTCTAAACGACTCAACGAGATGTCTATCTTCACCAAATACACTTGCGGCTCCCTGCTACTGAGCCTGGGCTTGCTCACGGGCTGCGGCGAGAAGTTTCTGGAAGAAACCCCCACCGACCAGGTAACCGACGCCAACTTTTATAAAACCACCACCGATGCCATTCAGGCCACCGACGCTATTTACAGCGAATTGGGCAAGGGCGGGCAGTACAACTACGCCCTGTGGAGCATCGGCGACATCGGCTCCGACCTGTCGAACACCGGCGGCGGCGGCGGCGGCGACGGCATTGAGCAGCAGCAGCTGGACCGCTACGGCCGCATTCCGTCGACCAACCCGCTCGTCAGTCGCCTCTGGGGCGGCTGCTACGTGGGCATTGGCCGCGCCAACATTGTGCTCCAGAAAGTGCCGGGCATGCAGATTGACCCGGCCATTCAGCAGCGCAGCCTGGGCGAGGCCTCGTTCCTGCGGGCCAAGTACTACTTCGACCTGGTGCGGGCCTTCGGCGATGTGCCTTTGCTGACCACGCCGCCCACCACGCTGGCTGAGGTGAACATTCCGCGCACTCCTGTAGCGCAGGTGTATGCTCAGATAGAAAAAGACCTGCAGGAGGCCTTTATCAAGCTGCCCGCCTCCTACAGCGGTGAAAACCTGGGCCGGGCCACCAAGTGGGCCGCCGCGGCCCTGCTGGCCAAGGTGTACCTCACCGAAAACAAGCTGGGCGAGGCGGCCACGCAGGCCCGGCTGGTTATCTCGTCGAGCGGCAAGTCGATGTGGGACGACTACGCCGACAATTTCAAGATAGCCAACGACTACGGCAAAGAAGCGCTGTTTGAAGTGGGCTATATCTCGGGCCGCAACGAGTACACCTTCGACGGGCTGGGCTTTGTGGGCAACGAGTTTTTTGGCCCGCGCGGCCAGGGCATCGTGCCCCAGGGCGGCTACGGATTCAACATTCCCGAACCTGATTTTGTGGCGGGCTACGAGGCCGGCGACCGGCGCCGCGACGTGACCATCTGGAAGCCCGGCGACGTGTACCCCGACGGCCGCGTGCAACCCGCTACGCTGCCCGGCTCGCCCAACGGCTACGGCGTGAAAAAGTGGTTCATCGGCAAGGTGAACACCAATGTGTGGGACTCCGGGCTGAACATTCCGGTCATTCGCCTGGCTGAGGTGTACCTGATTCTGGCCGAGGCCGCCGGCCCTACTACCGAAGGCCTGGAGGCCATCAACAAGGTGCGGCGCCGCGCGTTTGGCCTGCCCATCAACTCGGCTTCGGCCCGCGACCTCACGGCCAGCCTCAGCGCCCAAGCCTTCAAGGAAGCCGTGTGGCGGGAGCGCAAGTACGAGCTGGCGTTTGAAAACGACCGGTGGTTCGACATGAAGCGGACCGGCGAGCTGCTGAAATACCGCGGAGTTGAGCCCTACAACATAGTGCTGCCCCTGCCCCAGTCCGAGCTCGACGTGAACCCCGGCCTGAAGCAAAACCCTGGCTACTAAGCGCTGGGCCTTCCCCACATTTATAGGGTGGCCACCGGTAGTCGCTGAAACGGCCCGGTCCGACCGCCCTAGGCGGTCCGACCGGTTGTTGGAACAACGATTTCCGCCGCCTGACAACCGGTCGGACCGCTTAGGGCGGTCGGACCGGAGAAACCTAAAAGGTGAGTAAGCACAAGCTATTAAGCCCTTCCCCTCAACTTCTCTTCGAATTTCCATGAAAAATATAGTACGCGCAGCCGCCCTGGGTTTCCTGGCCGTGCCCCTGCTGCTGGCCTCCTGCCAAAAAGACAACGACAAATACGAGCTGAGCGGCCCCGTGCCCCAATCCAGCTTCACCTACCAGGTCGACGCCACCGAATTCCCGACGGTGGTCACCTTCACCAGCACCGCCAAAGACGGCTTTTTGTACCAGTGGAATTTCCTGGGTCAGAACGCCGTGCAGAGCGGGGCTACGGTGAAGCGCACCTTCCCCCGGGCCGGCACCTACGAGGTGGAGCTGATTACGGCCGGGCGCGGCGGCACGGGTATCTCGGCCAAGCAAACCATCACCATTCCCGATGCCTGCACCAATAACGCTTTTAGCAAGCTGGTGGACTGCGCCGGCGGCGGCACCCGGGTGTGGTCGTTCTCGAACCAGCCCGGCGCGATAGTGCGCGAAACAGCGGCAGGCGTGCAGATTTCTTCTTCAACCACGCTGCCCGCCTGCCAGCTCGACGACCAGTTTTCGTTCAGCAACGGCTTCACCGTCAACTACGAGAGTGCCGGCGGCACCTTCCAGAACGGTGCCTGCGGTAACTCGCTGAACCGAAGCAGCAACTTCGTGTTCCGGCCCAACGGCAACAACCCGCAGCTTGTGGTGCAAACCAAAGGCGGCTTCATTGGCCTGCCCGACTCGGTGTCGAACAAAACCTACGACATCCTGGAAGCCACCGACACCCGCCTGCGCCTGCGTGGCACCAACCCCGACGGCACCCGCACCATCGTCACGTATTCCATCTACGACGCCACGGCGCCCATCAAGCTCCTGCTCACGGGCGGCTCTTCCAAAACCTGGAAGCTGGACAATGCCACCGATGCTCCCATTGTGGTGGGCACCGAAGCCGCGCCCACGACCTACTTCGCCGGCGTGAACGCCGGGGACCTGCCCGCCTGCCAGTCCGATGACGAGTACACCTTCACAACCGCCAACGTGATGACCTACGAGGCCTTTGCCGAAACCTTCTCGGCCAACGGCTTCAGCTGCCAGGCGCCGCAGTCAGGCACTTCGCCCTTCGTGTTTGGCCCTTCGGCCGGAGCCGGGCTGGCCCAGCTCACCCTCACCCGCCCGGGCGCGTTCATTGCCACCACCGATGCCTCGCCCACGGAGCGCGTGTACCGCATTCTGTCCATCGACGCGCAGAAGATGACCATACGCGCCGGTAGCGGCCTGAACGGCGGCACCGTGTTCACGGTGAAGATGGTAGCCAAATAGTCGCACCTAAGTAACTGTAGTTAAGCAAGAAGCACTTCATTCCGAGCTTGCCGAGGAATCTCGCTCGCGCCTATAGGCGGCGCGGATGACCCCTGCGAGATTCCTCGGCAAGCTCGGAATGACGTTCTTATTTAGCTGAACGCTCAGCTCTATTCATTAGCTAAAACATGAAATTATCTTCCCTTACTACCCTCTTCACCGGCCGCTTGGGCGCGGGCTGGCTGCTGGCCCTGGGCCTGGCCGCCTGCACTGAGAAGGCGAGCACGCCGCCCATTGCTACCCCTCCCACCACCCCGGTGGTGCCGGTGGTGAACGAGGAAGCGCGCAACTACGCCGACTACAGCAAGCTGGTGTGGAGCGATGAATTCGACGGCAGCGTGCTCGACGCCAGCAAGTGGTCGTACAACCTGGGTGGCGGGGGCTGGGGCAACAACGAGCTGCAGAACTACACCAACTCCGGCGACAATGTGTACCTGACCGGGGGCAACCTCGTGATAAGAGCCATCCGGCAGCAGTCGGGCAACAACGCCTATTCGTCGGGCCGCATCCTTACCAACAACAAAAAGACCTTTCAGTACGGCCGCATCGATGTGCGCGCCAAGGTGCCCAAGGGCAAGGGCGTGTGGCCGGCCATCTGGATGCTAGGGTCCGACTTCGACCAGGTGAACTGGCCCATGTGCGGCGAAATCGACATCATGGAGCTGCGCGGCAGCCAGCCGCTGCAGTTTCTGTCGACCATGCACTTCGGCAACAGCTTTGCCACCCGCGCCAACAAGGGCTTTACCAAAGTGCTGACCACGGACATCAGCGAAGACTTTCACGTTTTCACGGTGGTGCGCAGCCGCGACCTGCTCCGCTTTTTCTACGACGGGCAGCAGTACTACTCGTTCACGAACGCCGACGCCAACCCGTTTCCCTTCAACAACCCCTTCTTCATGATTTTGAACGTGGCCGTGGGGGGCGATTTCGACGGCGACCCTACTCCCAACACGGTATTCCCGCAGCAGATGCAGGTCGACTACGTTCGCTATTACCAATACTAATAATAACCAGTGCGCATGCCAGCCAGAAAAGGTGGGAAATTTAGACTGGCTGACGTGCGCAGTCGTGGCCTAGCCACGCTGGCCCGGGTGGCGGCGGTATCCAGCACATTGCTGCTGAGTGCCGCTGCCCCTGTTGGGCCCCTGGCGCCTCCGCCCACCAAGCCGCGCTACACCTTCGACAAGCTGGTGTGGAGCGACGAGTTTAACTACACCGGCCTGCCCGATTCCACGAAGTGGACCTACGACGTGGGCGGCAACGGCTGGGGCAACAAAGAGTTGCAGTACTACACCAAAAACCGCCGCGAAAACGCCCGCGTCGAGGGCGGCAACCTCGTCATCGAGGCCCGCAAAGAAGCCCTGATGCCCGAAAATGCTTACACCTCGGCCCGCCTGGTGTCGCGCGGCAAGGGCCGTGGCGGCAGCCAGACCTACGGGCGCTTTGAGGTACGGGCCCGCATTCCGGGCGGCCGCGGCACCTGGCCCGCTATCTGGATGCTGCCCGACGAAAACCCCTACGGCAACCACAGCTGGCCCGACAACGGCGAAATCGACATCATGGAGCACGTGGGCTACGCCCCCGGCGTGATTCACGCTTCCACCCACTGCAAGAGCTACTACTTCCGCACCAACAACCAGAAAACCGGCGTCACACTAATGCCGGATGCCACTACTGCCTTCCACGTTTACGCCATCGAGTGGACGCCCGAAACCATCACGGCCGAAATCGACGGCCAGCTGTATTTCGCGGCCCGCAACGAAGGCACCGGCTGGGAAGCCTGGCCCTGGGACAAGCCCTTCCACGTGCTCCTGAACGTGGCCGTGGGCGGCGAGTGGGGCGGCCAAAAAGGCATCGACGAAGCCGCCTTCCCCGAGCAGATGCTGGTGGACTACGTGCGGATATATCAGATGAAAAAGCGCTAGGCTTACTATTGATGACAGAGTTACTGCCCTTTAACTAAGTGTGGAACGAATCACCTTTAATTTCTGCCAAAAAGACCCCAGCCGGATTGGCTGGGGTCTTTTTTGATGGGCTGTTATGTTCCGGCAGTAGGTAGTGAGAATGTAGCGCGGTCGTACCCGGAGGGATTTTGTAGTCCGCGTGCCCGCGCCGTTAAAGTCGTTCGGGTTTCCGCCAGGGACGTGGACTACAGAGTCCCTCCGGGTACGACCGCGCTACATCCTTGCTGCACAACAGCAGTTACTAAATCAATTTATCCGGCGTAATCGGCAACTCCCGAATGCGCTTGCCAGTTGCATTGAAAACCGCATTGGCAATGGCCGGGGCCACGCCAATAATGGCAATCTCGCCAATACCCTTCGTACCCAGCGCGTTCACGTGCGGGTCGGGTTGGTTCACGAAAAACACGTCCACAGCCGGCGCATCGGCGTGCACGGGCACGTGGTATTCGGCCAGGTCTTTGGTGACGTAGCGGCCGAACCGGTCATCAATTACAGCCGCTTCCATCAAGGCCATGCCGATGCCGCCCACGGCTCCGCCCTTCATCTGGTTACCGGCAGTTTTCTCGTTGACGATGGTGCCCGCATCAGCACAGGAAACCAGCTTGCTCACCCGCACCTCACCCGTAAGCGGGTTCACCCGCACTTCGGCGAAGTGAACGGAGTAGGAATACATGGAGTAGTTCTTGTTGTGTTCGCCATCGGGCTTCGATTCCACGGTTACGAAGCCGTTATCGGTCTGCCGGAGCAGGTCGGCGTAAGTAGCGCGGGCAGTGGGGTTGCCGTTCAGGGTCAGGTAACCATCGGCGAAAACGACATCCTGCGTTTTCGCGGCCGCGAAGGCTCCGTTGCTGGCGCCGGCCATGGTGCGCAGCTTTTCCTTCAGGGCCAGGCAAGCTTCCTGCACGGCCGGGCCCACGGTGTTCACAATGGCCGAACCGCCCTGCGTAGGCGCTTGCGCAAACTGCGAGTTGCCCCACTCAAACCTAATTTTATCGGGCGAAAGGCCCAGCGTGTCGGCCGCAATCTGAGTCATGGCCGTGCCCGTACCGGGGCCGATGTCGGTGACGGCGCTTTGGAGCAGCACCGTGCCGTTGGGCAACAGCCGCACGTTGGCCTTGGAAGAGCCACGGTGCGCCCCGAAGGTGCCCACGCCCATGCCGTAGCCTATTAGCCACTCGCCGTCGCGCAGGCTGCCGGGCTTCAGCTGGCGCTTGTTCCAGCCGATGCGCTCGGCGCCGGCCTGGTAGCATTCCTTCAGAAACTTGCTCGACCAAGGCAGGTTTTTCTCAGGGTCTTTATCAGTGTAGTTGCGCAGGCGAAACTCCATCGGGTCAATATTCAGCAAGTGCGCCATTTCGTCCATGGCCGACTCCAAGGCAAAAGCGCCGGTGGCCTCGCCGGGGCCCCGCATCCAGATGGGCGTACTCACGTCGAGCGCCGCAATGCGGTAGCGGGTGTTCACGTTGGGCGCCGTGTACATCATGCGCGTCTGCTGCACCGTCGACTCGGTGAACTCCTCGTAGCTCGACGTCTGGCCGGTGGCTTCGTGGGTGATGGCCGTGATTTTGCCGTCGCGGGTAGCGCTCATCCCAATTTTCTGCCAGGTGTGCGGGCGGTAGCCCACCATGGTGGTCATCTGCTCGCGGGTGAGCACCAGCTTCACCGGCCGGTTCACGATGCGGGCCGCAATGATGGCCGCCGACTCGTGTGGCCAGCTGTGCAACGCGTTGCCAAAGGCCCCGCCCACGAACGTGGCAATGACTTTGACGTTTTCCTCGGGCAGCCCCCACTCCTTAGCAAAGTCACGCCGCGTGGCCAGGGTGCCCTGGGTTTTGTCGTAGAGCGTAAGGCGGTCGGGCGCCTCCCAGTGCGCCGTGATGGACTGTAGCTCCATGGGGTGGTGCACTTCCGTCGGAATAACGTATTCCGACTCCAGCTTCACCGCGCCGGTCTTGTAGGCGTCGGCCGTGCCGCGCACGTAGTCGGCCACCCCCGATTTGGGGTTTTTCTTGGCCTGGGTGGGCACAAAGCCTTGCTTCACGCCTACCTCCATGCTGGTTTCGTGCTTTTCTTGGTCGTACTGAGCCTTCACCAGCCGGGCCGCGAAGCGGGCGCGCTCCAGCGTATCGGCCACCACCACGGCAATGGGCTGGTCGTTGAAGCGCACTTTGTCGTCGTTGAATACTTTCAGCCGGCCGCCCACGGTTTGGGGCTGCGAGGGGTCTTTGCCCGTGGGCACAAAGCCCGGCACCTTGGGCGAGTTGACGTGGGAAATAACGGCCAGCACGCCTGGCGCCCGCTCGGCGGCCCGGGTATCAATGCTTTTGATGCGGCCCTTGGCGATGGTGCTGCCCACCAGCACGCCGTAGCTCATGCCGGGCAACTGGTATTCGGCCGAGTACGTGGCCGCGCCGGTCACTTTCAGGCGGCCATCTACCCGGTTCATGCCGGCCCCGATTTGCTTATTTGGCTCTTTCATAATGCGGTTAGCGTGTAGAGACGCGTATTCGCGTCTCAATCGTTGCTGATGTTATTTAGTCTGCGCGGGCTTAATCTTTCAACGCCGAGACGCGAATACGCGTCTCTACATCATCAGGCGGCCGCTGCCGTTTTCAGGGCCTGAATCAAGGTATTCGGCGCCAGCTTCAGCTTGTATTCGTTGTGCTTGAAAGCCTTGGCGCCCTGCATGGCCACGGCCGCCGCCTGCCGGAAGGTTTCCTCAGTGGCGGGCTTGCCCACCAGCATCTGCTCGGCGGCGGTGAGGCGCCAGGGCTTGTGGGCCACGCTGCCAAAGGCCAGCCGTGCGGACTTGATGGTGGTGCCATCCAGGTCAAGCGCGGCGGCGGCCGATACAAGCGCGAAGGCGTAGCTGGCGCGCTCGCGCACTTTGTAGTAGCTCACGTGCTTGGTGAAAGGCCCATCGGGCACGTCCACGGCCGTGATGAGCTCGCCGGGTTCCAGGGTGGTGTCTTTCTCGGGGGCGTCGCCGGGCAGGCGGTGCAGGTCCGTGAACGGAATGCGGCGGTCGCCTTTGGGGCCGCTCACCAGCACAGTAGCGTCGAGGGCCACCAGGGCCACGCTCATGTCGGAGGGGTGCACGGCGATGCACTTGTCCGAAAAGCCGAAGATGGCGTGCATGCGGTTGATGCCTTCTAGGGCACCGCAGCCGGTGCCGGGCTCGCGCTTGTTGCAGGGCATGGCCGTGTCGTAGAAATAGGGGCAGCGGGTGCGCTGCAGCATGTTGCCGCCGGTGGTGGCCATGTTGCGCAGCTGGGCAGAAGCCCCGGCGTTGATGGCCTGCACCAGCAGCGGCTGCCGCTCGCGCACTTGGCGGTCGTCGGCCACGGTGGAGTTCAGGGCGAGAGCACCGATGCGCAGGGCGTTGCCCTGGCGTTCGATTTTGGTGAGCGGCAGGCGGTTGATGTCGACCAGCTTTTGCGGGGCCATCACGCCGCGCTTCATCAGGTCGACGAGGTTGGTACCGCCGGCAATGAACTTGGCGTTGCCGTCTTTAGCTACCGCGTCAATGGCGGCCTGCTGCTTGCTGGGCCGGATATAATTGAACTGGTTCATACCTTTTGCCCTCCGTTTTTCACTTCCTGAATGGCAGCCACAATGTTGGTGTAGGCCCCGCAGCGGCAAATATTACCGCTCATGTACTCCCTGATTTCGCCTTCTGAGTCGGCGTGGCCTTCGCGCACGCAGGCCACGGCCGACATAATCTGCCCCGGCGTGCAATAGCCGCACTGGAAGCCGTCGTGTTTCACAAACGCCGCCTGCATGGGGTGCAGCTTGTCGGCGTCGGCCAGGCCCTCGATGGTGGTGACTTTCTTGCCGTCGTGCATCACCGCGAAGCTCAGGCAGCTGTTCACGCGCTGGCCATCGACGTGCACGGTGCAGGCGCCGCACTGGCCGTAGTCGCAGCCTTTTTTGGTGCCGTTCAGGTTCAGATTTTCGCGTAGCAGGTCGAGCAGCGTGGTGCGCGGCTCTACTTTGAGCTTGTATTTTTTGCCGTTGACTTCCAGCTTGAGCGGGACTTTCTCAAAAGCCGCCGCCACCGTTTCATCAAACTGCGCGGACGCCGCCTGCACCACCGGGCCGGGCACCAGGGCCAGGGCCGTGAGCAGCGACGACTGCTTAAGAAAATACCGGCGGGCCTCGTCGTGCTGGGCCGGCTTGTCGGATTCGAGATTCATAGCCATGAAAAATAGAGAGGGGCGGTAGACTAGCCCAATGATTTACTGCGGTGATACCGGGAATTTAGCGAATAAGGCTGTAATGGCCTTGTCAATCCGTTGCGTGAGCTTGGCTTCGTCGGGCGTGAGCACGCTTTTCACCGAGCCTTGCCAAATGAGTTCCTGCTGGGCGGCATCGACCAGCTCGATGGTGGCGGTGCCTTCTTCGTAGCGCCCCACCACTACGTCCTGGCTTTGCCAGTGGTACCGGCGCTGCCCGATATAAACGGGTGCTTCCTGAATGCGCGTTTCGCGGGTTTGCACCTTCTCCTGCGTCACTACGCCAATGTTTACTAGCATATCGGGCGTGTCGGACTGCTGGTAGCCGCGTCGGCTCAGCTCGCGCCCCACCACCTGCTTGAGGGTGGCAATGCCCGTGCCGGGGCCCTCAAAAGCCGCGTCGTTGCGGGCCGTGACGTCCATGAAATTATACGTTTTATAAGACCGGAAATTGACGTTGGGCTGCGGGCGGGCGTACTGCACCTGCTCGCTGGCACAAGCCGCCAGGCTCAGCAGGAGCGCAAAGAGAGCGTATTTCATGGGGTAGAAGTAAAACAGGAAGTCCGCCCCAACGCCCACCTGGGGCCGAGAACGCACGAAAGCTGCTGGGATAAGCACTGCAAGGCCGTTGTTATACGTCGGCACGCAAACAGTAGCTGTGGTGGAGCTTACCTAAAAGCTGTTTAAAAAACCTGTCATCCTGAGCGCAGCGAAGGACCTTATCAGGACAGAACGATTGGCAGTACTATTCTTGCTACAGCTTCTTACGTGATAAGGTCCTTCGCTGCGCTCAGGATGACAGGTTTTTTGAATTGCTAAATAGCTTGGCCTGGTGCCGCTGCAGCAAGCAGAAGCGTAGAAACACGCCCCCTGTCTTTGCAGTAATGTACCCATCTTCTGAATTCAACTCCTTCCTGTATGCGGGTTTTTGGCATTGTTGGCAGCGTGCTGCTTGCGTTATTTCTGCGGCCTGCTGCGGCCCAGACGGTCACCGGCGCAGCAGGTGAAGAATTTGCCGTGCGCGTGCTGGCCCGGCAGCTCAGCGACCCTTGGGAGGTGGCTTACGGGCCAGACAATCACCTCTGGCTAACCGAGGCCAAGGGCTACCGAGTCAGCCGCCTCGACCCTGCCACCGGCACCCGAACGGTGCTGCTCGACCTGAACGCGCAACGGGAATTCCCGCGCTACGACAAGATTCCCGACTCGGCCGACGGCGGCAAACCCTGGCCCCAGGGCGGCCTGATGGGCTTGGCCGTGCACCCCCAACTACTGCAGGGCAAGCCCTACGTGTACCTGGTCTACATCTACCGTTTTGCCGGGGCCCAGCAGCCGGGCAAGGGCGGAGCAGCCAACTACGGCGGGCATTTTTTCACCACGCGCCTGGTGCGCTACGAGTACCGCCCGCCGCAGCAGTCGCTCATCAACCCCGTTACGCTGTGCGATACCCTGCCGGGCAGCAACGACCACAACGCCGGGCGCCTGCTCATCGCTCCGGTCAATGGCCAAGACTACTTATTCTATAGCACCGGCGACTTGGGCGCGGGCCAGTTCGACAACGCCGGCCAGCCCAATCACGCCCAAAACCCGCACCGCTACGCCGGCAAAATGCTGCGCTTCCACCTCGAACCCGACGCCGACACTGGCCCCACCGACCAGTGGCTGCCCAACGACAACCCCTTTGCCACACCCGCCCGCCAGTCGGCGGTGTGGAGCCTCGGGCACCGCAACGCCCAGGGCCTAGCCTATGCCGTGGTGGGCGGCACCGGCCGCCTCTACGAAACCGAGCACGGACCTTATTCCGACGACGAAGTCAACATCATCGAGCGCGGCCGCAACTACGGGCACCCGCTCATCATCGGCTACGCCGACAACAACTATAACGGACTGGCGGCCGGCGTCACGAAGCACGCTGCCCTGCCCGGCGCCTGGAATACGAGTTACCCCTTCATCAAAAGCGAGCAAGCCAATGCGAAGGCCATCGGCGCGGCTACCTACCGCGACCCCATTGCCTCACTCTACCCCAACTCTCATGCCTTCCTGACAAAGTTGTATGCTAAAACCCGCGCGGGCGACAAAGACGCCCCGGACTGGCCCTCGGAGGCCCCCAGCAGCCTGGCCGTGTACACAGCCACGGCCATTCCGGGCTGGCAAAATTCGTTACTGATGCCCACTCTCAAGCACGGCAAGCTCATTCGCCTGCAGCTGAACGCCGCCGGCACGGGCGTTACCGGCGACACCCTGGTGTACTTCCGGGCGCCGGTTCGCTACCGCGACCTCGCCCTCTCGCCCGATGGCACACGTCTGTACCTGGCCACCGACAGCGCCTCCGTCACGTCTGGCCCGTCGAAGGAAGACCCTAAGGGCACCAGTTGCAAGGGCTGCATTCTAGAATACACCTACCTGCGCGGCGGCACCCAGGCCACAGCCGCCGCGCCCACCCCAGCCGGGCAGTGGTGGCAGCCTGGGCGGGTGAGCCCCGCCACCGGGCCCCGCGTGCGCCGGGCTGCTGCCCCGCCTGTCCGCAAGTAGTCAGGCAGTCGTAAAACCCTTGATGCCGGGCTTCTGAATTCTTGGCAGTTCTTACCGGGCCGATGGGCGGCGAAGGCACCGGGGCCCCGTATCTTTGGCTACGGCCGTGCCCGGTGGTGCCGGCGCCTCTTCTGCATGATTTCTGCCACCTCTCTGCAACGCCTATTCGGCATCAAGGCCAGCGAAACCCGTACGGTGGGGCTGTTTTTGCTGCACAACTTTCTGCTCGGCATCGGCTCGGTGCTGGTGTACGTGGCTGCCAACGTGCTGCTGCTCGAGCACGACCCCGAGCACAGCCTGCCGCTGGGCTACATCGCCGGTGCCTTGGCCATGATGGCCGTGAGCAAGGTTTATACCTATTTCGAGCACCACTACCTGCTGCGCAAGCTGGCCGTGCGGGTGCTGCTGGCCGTGGTGGCCCTCACCGGCGTGGTGGGCGTGCTGGTGGCGGTGGGCCACTCGGTAGCGTCGGCCGTGGCCGTAATGGTGGGTTACCGACTAATCTACCTGCTCACCAATCTGGAATTCTGGGGCGTGTCGGCGGTGGTGTTTGATGTGCGGCAGAGCAAGCGGCTGTTCAGCGTTATCAGCTCCGGCGACATGCCGGCCAAGGCCCTGGGCGCTTTGCTGGCGGCCCTCATTCACGGCGACGCTCAACTGCCCGTGCTACTGGGCGTGTCGTTTGTGGCCTACCTGGGCGCTCTGTTTGCCCTGCGCTCCACGCTCAACTCCCACGTGGTGGAAGCCGCGGCGCGCCCCATGCGACACCTGCAGCGGCCCCAGGCCCGGCTGGTGCGCCTGTTTGGCGGCAGCGAGTTGGTGCTGGCCATGTGCCTCAGTCTGATGGCCATTGCGGCCGTGCTCACGGGCGTGGAATACATGTTTTTCATCAACGTGAAGCACCGGTTTCACGCCTCGGAAGACATTACCCGCTCGGTGGGCTGGGTGCTGGGCCTCACCTACCTGGCGGCCATGTTCTTTAAGCTGATGGTGAGCCGGCAGGCCCTGGAGCGCTATGGCGTGCAGTGGTCGCTGCAGCTGCTGCCGGCCGTGGCGCTGGTGCTATTAGCCGCTTTTGGTGGGGTGCAGCTGGTGGGCTTTTCCAGCCAAGCGGTATTGCTGGCGTACTTCTGTGGCCTATACCTGCTGCTGGAAGTGCTGCGCCGCACCGTGTTCGACCCGGTTTTTCTGGTGCTTTTTCAGCCACTGGCCCCGCCGCAGCGCCTGGCGGCCCACACCCTCGCAAAGGGAATTTTCGAGCCGCTGGGCCTGGGTCTCACGGGACTGCTGTTTTTCGGACTGGGCTATGTAGACAAGCTTAGTGGCCCGCTACCATTTATCTGGATGGGGGGCTTGCTGCTGCTGGCCCTGCTGTTTTTGCGGCGCACCTACCGCGCCTACCTGGCCGAGCTGAAGGATGGGCTAGGCCGCCGCTTCGCCGAAACGGCCGAGCTTGCCCTCCCCGATGCGGCCCTGCAAGTGGTGCTGGCCCATCTGCACAGCGCCCGCCCCACCGAGGTGCTCAACGCCGTGGCCTGGCTGCGCCAGCGCGAGCCCGCCGCCCTGGCCAGCCACGTGCCCACCCTGCTCGAACACGCCGATGAGCGGGTGCGCCTCGCCCTGCTGGCCACCCCCGAGGTGCGCCCCCTGCCCGCCGAGGCCCTGCAGGCCCTGGCCCAGCGCGACCCCGCTCCCGCTGTGCGCACTGCGGCTGCCCAACAGTTGGCCACTGCGGTGCCCGAAGCGTCCTTCTTAACGGCCCTGCTCACTGGCACCGATATGGCCGCCCGCGAAGGCGCTATTCGGGGCTGCATCGAGGCCATGCCCCAGCACGGCGCGGCCCAACGCAGCTTGCATGAGCTGCTGCGCCAGCCTTCGCCGGCTGCTACCAAAGCAGCGCTGTCGTTGCTGGCCTACTACACAGCAGAGGCCCAAAGCCAGCTAGTTGAGCGCAGCGTGGCCAGCCCCGATACCGACGTAGCAAATGCCGCCCTCACCGCCCTCGGCACCCTGGGCCACACCCGGCTGGCCCCCCACTTGCTGCATGCCCTGCGCGACAAGCAGCGTTGGCAGCCTGCCGCCGACAGCCTCGTAGCCCTAGGCCCGGATGCCGTGCCACTGCTGCGCGATGCCCTCCCGCACGACGCCAACAACGCCCACACCCACCGCCTGGTCACGGTACTCGAGCGCCTCAACAACTCCGCTAGTCGGGTCGTGCTCGTCGAGCTGGCCCAGGCCCCTAGCTTGTTTTCCCGGGGGCTGGCGCTGCGAGCGCTACGCCGCTTCCCAGCCGTACCTGCCGATACGGCCATCTTTGAGCGCCTGCTGCGCGAAGAATTTGAGCTGGCCAGCCAGCTGCTGCAAGGCCTGCTGAGTGCTTCGTACCCCGCCCTCCGCGCCACCGTCGACTACGAGCTGATGTTGCTGCACCAGCGGGTATTTGGCCTGCTTGCCCAGCTCTATGATGCCGAGCTGGTCGCCACCGCGCAGCGCAACGTGGCCCACGCCGCGCGCGAGCGCCAGGCCAATGCCCTCGAAATTCTCGATAACCTCATTCCGCGGCCCATCTACCAGGGCCTGCAAGCCCTGCTCGATGATGCGCCGGTGTCCGAGAAAGCCCGGCTGTTTGCCACGCTCACGGCGCCGGCCCGGCCGCAGGGACTTGCCGTGGGTGCAAAGGCCGCGGGCAGGGCAGCCGCCGCCACCCTTGCCGCCACCGATTCCAAGCCCCTACCTACCCTGTTACTGCGCCGGGGCCACCTCGCTTTCACATCCTGGACGCTGAGCGTGGCCCTGCGCCACTGGCAGCCCACCGAGCCCGACGCCCCGGCCCTGCTGCGGCCTTACCTACAGTCGGACCACGCGCTGCTGCGCGAAAGCGCCCAACTTGCCCTGCCGGCGCTGTCAGCTCACCAGGGCGAATCCGTTGCGGCTTTGGCTACTTCCCTTTCTGCTCACCCCTCTTCTCACCCTGCCATGATTCACTCCCCTGCCGCCGAATCCCGTGTATCTGCCCTGGAGCGGGTGGTGGTGCTCAAAAGCACCGCCCTTTTTGCCCAAACCCCCGAAAACGTGCTGAGCAGCATTGTGCCCATTATGCGGGAGGTGACTTTCCAGGAAGGCGAGGAAATATTTGCCAAGGGCGACATCGGCACGTCCCTCTTCATCCTGCACGACGGGCAGGTGGGCATCTTCAACGGCAACCAGCAGCTGGCAACTTTCGGGCCCGGCGATTTCTTCGGCGAGCTAGCCCTGCTCGACACCGAGCCCCGCTCGGCCTCGGCGGCCGCGCTGAGCGAGGTGCTCGCCTTCCGCCTCGACCAGGAAGATTTCTACGACGTGATGGAGGAGCGCGGCGAGGTGCTCCGCAACATCCTGCGCATGCTGTGCCAGCGCATCCGCCTCCAAAACGAAAAGATGCGGGAGCTAGCCGCGTAGGCCAGGCTACTCCACTACTTCGTAAATCTTCACGGCCTTAGCCTTGTTTTTGAGGGTTACCTCGCTCACAAACTCGCACTGAAACGACTCTTTTACCTTTAAGTACACGGCTTCGCTGATGATAATCTGCCCTGGCTTGGCCGCCGACTGCAGGCGTTGCGACATGTTCACCACGTCACCAATCACCGTGTAATCCAGACGCTTGAGCGAGGCCGAGCCGATGTTACCGGACACCACCTCGCCGGTATTTACCCCAATGCTGACTTTGGGGCGGAATTCAATACCAGCGGGCAGCGGCGTGCCGCTTTCCTGCAAGGCCGAGCGCGCCGAAAGGGCCGCGTCGATGGCCCGGTCCAGGTGGTGCTCGCCGCGGAATACGGCCATCACGGCATCGCCCATAAACTTGTCGACGTAGCCGCCCTGGGCAATTATCTCCTTCACCATCAGGTCGAAGTAGGTATTGAGCAGGCTCACTACGTCGGTCGGCGCCATCTTCTCGGCCAGGGACGTAAAGCCACAGATGTCGAGAAAAACCACGGTGGCTTCCACGGTTTCGCTGGCCAGCAGGCGGTTTTCGAAGTCGGGGCGCGTCATGAAGTTGAGCACCGTCTCGTCGACGTACATCTTGAGGATGTTGTTTTCCTGAATGGCGCGCAGGGTGTCGCGCAGCTGGCGCACCTGGTCGGCGGTTTTCTCAATGGTAACCTCCAGGTCGGTGAAATCGACGGGCTTCACCACAAAGTCAAAGGCGCCGCGGTTCATGGCGGTGCGCAGGTTGCCCAGGTCGCCGTAGGCCGACACGATGACCGTTTTCATGGCCGGGTGCTGGGCGTGGGTGTGCGTGAGCAGCGTGAGGCCGTCCATCACGGGCATGTTGATGTCGCTGAGAATCACATCCGTGTCGGGGTTCTCGCCAATGCGTTCGAGGGCCTCCTGTCCGTTGTTGGCGAACACAAACTCGTACACGCTTTCGCGGATTTTGCGCCGAAACTTCTGCTTAATAAGCAGCTCGAGGTCGGCCTCGTCGTCGACCACCAGAATTTTCGTCTTCATAGAGTGTAGTTGTTGGTTGCCAGAGGCCGGACTGCGGGCGCGGAAATCAGTTTCTGCCACTCACGCCCCGTCTGCCCCGACAACTGCTTTTTTACGGCAGTAGCTGCAGCAATTTATCCTTGAGCACCCCAAAATCCACGGGCTTGGTCAAAAAATCATTCGCTCCCAGCGCCATGGCCTGCTGGTAGCTTTGGTCATCGCCGTAGGCCGTAATCATCATCATGGTGGTGGGGGGCATTTCAAACTCCTCTTTCACGTAACTCAGCAGCTCCAGGCCGCTCATGCCGGGCATGTTGATGTCGGAGAGAATAATGAGCACCTCGGAGTGGTGCGCGCGCAGAAACGTGAGGGCTTCTTCGCCCGAGAAGGCGAAGCTGAAGCTTAGCTCGCCACTGCGGATTTCGCGACGGAAGCGCTGCATAAACAAGTCGCGCACATCGGTTTCGTCGTCAACAACCAGAATTTGCATGTTCGATTTTTCAGAAATTAGGCTGGTGCCAAAGGTAGGGCGGCGCGGGCTCAGACGGGCAGCGTCAGCACGAATTGAGTGCCCTCGTCTTCCTCGCTCTCCACGGCCAGCGTGCCGCCGTGCCCGGTGGTCACGATGTCGTGGCTCAGCGAGAGGCCCAGGCCCGTGCCTTCGCCTACGGGCTTGGTGGTGAAGAAGGGCTGAAATATTTTGGCCTTCACCTTCTCCGGCATGCCCGTGCCGTTGTCGCCGATGCGGATTTCGACCCCGCCGGGCACGGCCTGGGTGCTCACCGTCACGGCGGGGCGGTAGGCCGGGTCGGGGCTCTGCCGCTGGCGCTGCTGCACGGCATGGAAGGCGTTGGTAAACAAATTAATCAGCACGCGGCTCAAGTCTTGCGGCACCACCGACACCGCGGGCAGCGCAGGCGCGAGCTCCGTGCTGAGCTCCGCGGTGAAGTCCTTTTCCTTGGTGCGCAGGCCCTGGTAGGCCAGGCGCAGGCTTTCCTCCACCAGGGCGTTGAGGTCGGTGGCTTCGCGCTGGCCCGTGCCGGTGCGCGAATGCTCCAGCATGCCCTTGATGATGGACGTGGCCCGCTGGCCGTGCTGGCTGATTTTCTGTAGGTTTTGCTTGAGCCCGGCCAGAATTTCTTGTTCCAGGCCCGCGTTGCGGGCGGGGTCGCGGTGGTCGCCGGCTATTTCGTCCACCAGGTCGGTGCTGACTTCGGCAAAGTTCTTCACGAAGTTGAGCGGGTTTTGCAGCTCGTGGGCAATGCCGGCCGTGAGCTCGCCCAGGAAAGCCATTTTCTCGCGCTGCACCAGCTGGTCCTGGGCCGTTTTCAGCTCGGCCAATGACTGCTCCAGGGCTTCTTTGGCGCGCTGCTGTTGGCTGGCGTGGCGCCCCAGCAGCGCCGTGAGCGCCAGCAGGCCAATCACGCCACCCACCAGGGCGTAGGTGCGGTAGCGCGACTTGAGGGAGGCTTCGTTGGCGGCGGCTTCCTGGGCGCGCTGCTGCTCGCGGTAGTTCAGGCTTTGCAGCCGCATCACCTTCTCCTGGCCAAACAAGGTGTCTTTCATCACCAGCATCAGGCTCTGATATTTTAGGGCGCTGTCGGGCCGGTTGCGGGCCTTGAAGTTTTGGGTGAGGAGCGTGCTGGCGTTGAGCACGCCCCGCAGGAAGCCGTTGGTTTGGGCCGCCTGGCAACCCACGCGGGCATAGTAGATGCTGGAGTCGAGGCGGCCGGTTTGCTGATACAGCGTGGCCATGCCCACGTTGGCAAAGTTGAGGCTGCGCAGGTGCCGCACCTTGTTCGACTCGGCGATGCTTTCGCGGTAGAAGGCGCGGGCCTCCTTCATTTTTCCCTCCTTCCGGGCCACGTTGCCTAGCCCGTACAGAATATAGTTGGTGGGCGTGCGGATGCGGCGGGCCAGGGCATAGGCCCGCTCCTGGTACATGCGCGCCGAATCAAGCTCATTGAATAGGTCGTAGGCCAGGCCAATGTTGCTCAAATCTATCACCATGCGGCGCTCGTCGCGCAGGGCCTCGCCCAGGCGCAGGGCCCGGAAGTAGTAGGCCAGCCCCTGCTCCCGGTCGCGCAAGTACACGTAGATAATGCCGATGCTCCGCAGGTTCTGGGCTTCCAAGGCACGGTCCTTGGTGGCTTTGGCAATGCGCAGCGACTCTTGAAACAATTCCAGTGAGCGGGCAAGGTTACTCTCGCGCAGGGCCGCCCCCAAACGGTTCAGGGCCTCGCCCTCGCCGTGCGGGTAGCCAATGCGGCGGGCCAGCGTTAGCGCCTTGATGGCGTACACGGCCGCCGAGTCGGTGCGCTGGGTCCAGAGCTGGTCGCTGATTTGGCACAGCAGTATTACGCGCCGGGTATCGGCCTGGGGCTGCGCCAGGAGTTGGCGCAGACTGTCCACGGTCCGGCTTTGGGGCATGGCCGGCGCCGGCAACGCCGTTGCTTCCGCACCCACACAGACTGTCAGCCACAAGCTCATCGCTAGGACAAGCCGGCCAAATGCGTGGGAAGCAGAAAAAGGCATGGTATTAATGGTCAATAAATTACAGCTTAGGCAAGCAGATAACAAACTCATTGACAATGTCATTGACGCTGCCCACCGTGAGCAAACCGGCGTGTGCTTTGGGTGTCGAAGCCCGTCCTATAAGCGCAGGCCTACGCCCTCACTAAGGGCTTGGATAAAGAAGGGCCAGCACGTATTTCGTTGCACGCTGGCTAACAGGTCTTGAACCGCCCGAGCCGGGCTTTGCCCGCTTCAAACTGACATGCTGGTTGTATCAACCTGACTAACGGCTACGCTGTTTTTTCAAAGTGATGCTTGCCGCAGCAAAGTTGTTCACAAAATTGAGATAATCTTGCAATATATAGGCAATAAGGTTGAGTATTTCGCAGGAAAATGACAAACCACTGAATAGACCCAGCTTTTGTTAGCTGGTGCGTAGTTCAATACGACGGCCGTGTCAGGTTGAGCTTTACTGCAAAACTTACTTTACAAAACGGTAAAGAAGTCCGGTGACTGGGTTAGTGTAAGTCAGACTAATGCATCTGGAAGGCGCAGCAGTCCCTGCCGGTGCCAATGGCACAGGATTTTAGCTCGCTGCTAGCGACCCTTTACAATTAAATTATAATAAGTTGAGTTACTATCCAGCACTAAGCACACCCACGAAATAGGCAGAACAGCCTGCAATTGATTAGCTGCCTTGCTTGATAGGCAGGCTAATCAGAAACTCCGTGAATTCTCCCTCCTTGGAGGTGACGGTGAGCGTGCCGCTGTGCCCCTGGGTCACAATATCGTAGCTCAGCGAAAGGCCCAGGCCGGTGCCTTCGCCGCTGGGCTTGGTGGTGAAGAAGGGCTGGAATATTTTTTGCCGCACCGCTTCCGGAATCCCGAGGCCATTGTCCCGCACCCGAATCTCGACCTGGTCGCCCCGCTGGCGGGTTTGCACGGCCACGGTAGGCGCATAGCCGGCTTCACCCTGCAATTGGCGCTGGCGCACAGCATAAAAGGCATTGCTGAACAGGTTGAGCAGCACCCGGCCCAGGTCGGGCCCAATGGCTTCGACCAAGGGCAGGTCGGGCGCGAAATCATCGCGCAGGGTCGCGTTGAAGGACTTGTCTTTGGCGCGCAGGCCCTGGTAGGCCAGGCGCAGGTACTCGTCGGCCAGGTGGTTGATGTTGGTGGGCTGGCGCTCGCCGGTGCTGGCGCGGCTGTGCTCCAGCATGCCCTTCACAATGCTGGCGGCCCGCTGCCCGTGGTGGTGAATCTTTTGCAGATTCTGGGCAATGTCGTCGAGCAGCTCGGCTTCCAACCCGGGGTCGCGCTGCGGGCGGGCCTGTTCTTCGCGCAGCTCGGTCAGCATTTCCACGCTCACATCGGCGAAGTTGTTGACGAAGTTGAGCGGGTTTTGAATCTCGTGGGCAATGCCGGCCGTGAGCTCGCCCAAGCTGGCCATTTTCTCGGACTGTACCAGCTGGGCCTGGGTGGTGCGCAGCTCGGTGAGGGCCGTGCGCAGTTCCTCGGCCTGAAATGTGAGGGCGGAAGTGCGTTCGGCCACCAGCCGTTCCAGCTCGGCGTTTTGGGCTTCGATAAGGCGCTTGGCTTTCTCCTCTTCTTCGCGCAGCAGCCGCTCTTTTTCCAGCGCTTTTTTTAGGTTGCGTGCAATGATGGTGAAGGTAATCAGCCAGATAATGGCAAAGCCCTGGGTGGTATCCAGCACCTGGTCGAACTCCTTGGGCAGGCTCCCGTCGGAATCAGACAGCAGAAATTCAACGGTTTTATTTAGCAGAAACGGCGCTAACGCCAGCAGCAGCATCCGGGCCGGGCGGTAGTCGCGCACGGCCACCAGCACGGCCGCTACGGTGAACAGCACAATCAGCCAGTAGGCGTCGGCGAGCGCTGAGCCATTCACCTTGAAGATGGCCGTAATCAGGACCAGGGCCACCATGGGCGCCCAGATGTAGCTCAGGGCTTTGTTCCAGCGCGGCAACCGGTTGGGCAGGTCCAAAAATTGGCGTAGTACCCGCACTATCAGCACGGCCACCCCCGCCAGCATGATGAGTTGACCGTAACTGGATGAGTTTGCCATTGCAGAGAAGAGGCTGAGACAGAAAAAAGCGTGCGAACTGTATTGCGGAAAGCTAACTCAGGCGGGGCCGCCCGGCAGCTAAGCCGCGCCGGTAGCCGGCAAAACGGCTAGCGCCCGGCACAAAGCAGTGGCGCCAAGATACTATTCGGCATATAAATAAGTCCTCGCGTACATGTTGGGCTTTCGCGCGGCCAGCGTCCGGGCTTCTAGTTTTCCAGCGCCAAGCACTGGCCACCGGGCCAGGCCTGCGGCTCCGCACGGGCGCATTCAGAGGCGGCCGCGCCCCGCTTCAGGCCGGCAGGGTAATAATAAACTCGCTGCCTTCGCCCTCGCAGCTTTCCACGGTGAGCGTGCCGCCGTGGCCTTTGGTCACGATGTCGTGGCTCAGCGAAAGGCCCAGGCCCGTGCCCTCGCCCGCTGGCTTGGTGGTGAAGAAGGGCTTGAACACGTTTTCTTTCACGTCCGCAGCCATGCCAATGCCGTTGTCCCGCACCCGGATTTCTACCGACTTACCATGAATCTGCGAGGTGCTTACGGCCACGGTGGGTTGGTAGGGCAGTTGGAATTCATCGCCGGCCGCTACCAGGGCCTGCTGCTGGCGCTGGCGCACGGCGTAGAGCGCGTTGGTGCAAAGGTTGACCAATACACGGCCCATGTCCTGGGTTACTACGGACACTAGTTTCAGGTTGCGGTCAAATGCCTTGTTGAGCGTCGCGTCAACGCCTTTGCCTTCGGCTTCCAAGCCTTCGTATGCCAAGGTGAGGGATTCGTCGGCCAGGGCGTTGAGGTCGGTGGGCACGCGCTGGCCCGTGCCCGAGCGCGAGTGCTCCAGCATGCCCTTGATGATGGACGAGGCCCGCTGCCCGTGCTGGCTGATTTGCTGCAGGTTCTGCTTCAGCCCGGCCAGTATCTCGCCCTCCAGCCCGGCGCCAACTCCTACTTCCTGCGGGTCGGCACTCATGCCGTCTACCAGCTCGGAGCTGACTTCGGCGAAGCTTTTCATGAACGCCAGCGGGTTTTGCAGCTCGTGGGCAATGCCGGCCGTGAGCTCGCCCAGGAAGGCCATTTTCTCGGCCTGCACCAGCTGCGACTGCGCAGTTTTCAGCTCGCTCAGGGCCAGCTCGGCGCGGTCGCGCTGGCCGGCTACCTCTTGGGTGCGGGCGGCTACCTGCTGTTCGAGCAGCTCGTTTTGGGCCGCCAGAAGGGCCTGCTTTTCCTGCTGCTGAGCCAGGGCTTGCTGCGAAAGCTCTTGCACCTGCTGCAGCTTCACGAGCAGCAGCTCGCTGTTCGAGGCAAACTCGCGGGCCAGAAACAGCGAGATGCCCAAAGCCGGAAACAGGGCCATCAGAGTCACCAGCGTAGACGATACCCGAAAGGAAATCTGGGAGTTGGTGATAATCAGCATGGCGTAGATAAACGCGCACACCAAGGCCCCCACGAAGCCGGCTGCAATCAGGCCAGCTCCCCGCTGCCGCTGCCGCAACGCCCGCATGGTGAGCCGCAGCTGCTCAGCACTGGCCAGGGCCACAAAGCCAAAAAAGGCAAAGGAATACGATGTCATCACCGAAAACGAGGTCAGCTGCGTGAACTCGCTCAGCACTAGGCAAACCACAAGCGCCATCCACAGGCCAGTATAGATGCGCCCCGTAGAAAACCTGAACAACGCATAAAGCGCCCGCACGGCCCACATGTAGCTCATGAGCAGGAACACATCGGCCAGCATCCCCAGGGCCAGGGTGGCGGCCATGCCTTGGGCGCTCCAGCCAGCGTACAGTCCCAGAAACCCCAGAGCGCCGGTGCCGGCATAAATGGCGAAGTAGAGGTTGGCCCGCTGGGCAGGGTTGTAGCGCAGAAAGAACAAGTGCAGCAAGCTCAGCAGCAAAAACAGCGAAAAGGCCGCGAAGCTTGCCACTGGCACCACCGTCCGCTCCACGTTGCGCCGCAGCAGGCCGGGCAAGCCCGTGATGCGGACCCGCATGAAGTTGATGTTGTCCTTGAACCACGCCAGCGGGGGCCAGGCCGCAAACCGGATGGCCAGCACCTGCTCGGTGGGGCCCGTGAAATGCACCTCCAGCGGGTCGGCGGTGAAGCCGGCGGGCTGCACCTTGTCCGGGGCCCCGTTCACCACGCCGTAGCGGTGCAGCAGCCGGCCGTTGAGGTACACTTCCGAAGCGCAGGTTTGCTGAAACAGCAGCACCAGAGCGCGGGTCCGGAGGCTATCGGGCACTTGCAGCCGCAGCCGCAGCCACCCAATGGGGGCAGCCTGCACTTGGGGCAGCAGTTGGGGGCGTTGGTTGGGGTTGATGGGGGCCCAGTCGCGGTCGTCGAAATCGGGCTGGGCCCAGGCGGGGTCGTCGCCGGCCCTGAACTTCCACCCCTGGTCGAGCACCACGCCCGTGTTGGGCACGCTGCTTAACACGGGCACCGCAGCGCCGGGCACCTGCTGCGCCCGTAAGCCTGTCCCAACCAGCAGCATTAGGAGTAAAAGAGTAAGGAACCGAAGCACGGCTAAGCTGGTAAAGTGATAACAAACTCGGTGCCTTCGCCCTCGCGGCTCTCCACGGTGAGCGTGCCGCCGTGGCCCTTGGTCACGATGTCGTGGCTCAGCGACAGGCCCAGCCCGGTGCCCTCGCCAATGGGTTTGGTGGTAAAGAAGGAATGGAAGATTCTCTCCTTCACGGCTTCGCTCATGCCCGTGCCGTTGTCGCGCACCCGGATTTCCACCGACAGGTCGAAGTTCTGGAAGGTGCTCACGGTTACGGCCGGCACGTAGGGCACCCCGGCGGCCAGGGCCTGCTGCTGACGCTGACGCACGGCGTATAAGGCATTGGTGCAGAGGTTGAGCAGCGTGCGGCCCATGTCCTGGGCCACTACTTCCACAACATCTAGCCCGGGGTCAAAATCGCGGCCCAGCTTGGCCTGGAAAGTCTTGTCGTCGGCGCACAGGCCCTGGTAGGCCAGCATGAGCGACTCTTCGGCCAGGGCGTTGAGGTCGGTGGGCACGCGCTGGCCCGTGCCCAGGCGGGCGTGCGCCAGCATGTCGTTGATGATGGAGGAGGCCCGCTGGCCGTGCTGGCTGATTTGCTGCAGGTTCTGCTTCAGCCCGGCCATGATTTCCTGCTCCCGCTCGGCGGTTCCCAGGCGACCGGCCGGGCGCTTGGCGCCGTCCTGGCTGAGCATGGCCACGCTCACCTCAGCAAAGTTTTTCATGAAGTTGAGCGGGTTTTGCAGCTCGTGGGCAATGCCCGCCGACAGCTCGCCCACAAAGGCCCACTTCTCGGCTTGCACCAGCTGCCCCTGGGCGGCATGCAGCTCGTCTTGCTGCTGCTTGAGCAGGGCGTAGGCACGCCGCTTCTGGCCGTTGCTGCGCCACAGCACCACGCTCAGGCCGGCCACCGCTCCCAGGCTCATCAGGGCGCCAATCAGGAACCATTGCTGGGCGCGGTTTTGCTTGCGAATGAGCTGGCTGTTCTTGGTAAGCAGACCGATTTCCGCTTGCTTTTTGGCTAGCTCGGCCCGGTATTGCAGCACGGCCGCCCGGCGCTGCAAGTCACTGCTATTGAGGCTGTCTTTGTAGGCGCTAAACAGCTGCTCGTATCGGTAGGCATCGGCGTAGCGCCCGAGCTTGGCCGAAGCTTGGGCCATTACTTCGCTGGCGTCGCGGCTCTGGCTTTTGGCGCCGCTGCGCTGGGAAGTCAGCAGGCTTCGGCGAGCGTAAACAAGGGCGCTGTCGGGCCGGCCGGTGTGCAAAAACACGCGGGAGAGCAACAGTTCTGCGCGGGGCATTTCGCCCAGCAGCTGCAGGCTGGACGCCCTCATCAGGCTGCGCTTGGCGTAAGCAAGCGCCTGCACGTAATGCTTCTGCCGCTCGGCCATCTCACCGATGTTGATTTCCTCAAAGAGCAGCCCGGCTTGGTTGTTTGTCTGCCGCGATATGGCAAGCTCCGCTTCATAGCTGCGCTGGGCCTCCGCCCATAAGCCCTGCACGCGGTAGAGGTCGCCGAAGCCGGAGTGCGCGTTGCCCACACTCAGCAAATCGCCCGATTCCCTGGCATACTTCAGCCCCCGGCTCAGGTATTGTTGCGCGTGGCTGTACTCGCCCAGCAGCGTGCTGGTGATGCCGAGCCGGGTGTTCAGAAAAGCCATCCACTTCCGGTCGTGCTGGGCTTCGGCTAGGGCCAGGCCGCGCAGGTTTGCGGTCAAGGATTTGTCGTACATGCCCTGCTCCGAAAAAGTAGAAGACAGGTTATACAAACTCCGGGTTTGCCCCAGGCGGTTGCCCGTTTGTGCAAAGCCCGCCCGGGCTTGCTCAGAGTAGGTTTCGGCTCGGTCGTACTCGCCGCGGTGGCGGTAGTAAAACCCGAGGCCCAACTGGGCCTCGGCCATGCCAGCGCGGTAATTGAGCTGCTGGGCCAAGGTTAGGGCTTCCTGAAACAGTGCGGCCGATTCGTCGGCTACTGTATTGCGCAGCTCCATGGCCAAGGCGTTGAGCCGATTGACCCGGCCCGTGTCCGCATGGGGGTAGGACTGTAGTTTGAGGCGCAATTCTGCCATCGATGTTTGCGCGAACAAACCCATTGGCAGTACCCAACTCAGCAGACAAAGCAATAAAACCCTACTCATTCAACACAAAGAAACTTCGAAATGAGCAGCAACGCGCTATTTTCAACCTGAAAAGCTCTTATTCCAAGATGTTTTTTACTCCTGATGGGTACAGCGGTCCAATCCTGGCACTTAATCACTGGGCAGCCGGATAATAAACTCGGTGCCTTCGCCCTCACGGCTTTCCACGGTGAGCGTGCCGCCGTGGCCCTTGGTCACAATATCGTAGCTCAGCGAAAGGCCCAGGCCCGTGCCCTCGCCCGCTGGTTTGGTGGTGAAAAACGGCTGAAATATTTTGGCTTGCACGGCCTCACTCATGCCCGTGCCGTTGTCGCGCACCCGGATTTCCACCGCCTGCCCGGCAATTCGGCGGGTGCTCACGGTCACGGACGGTTCGTAATAGGGCTCGGACTCCTGCCCGGCCGCCACCAGGGCCAGCTGCTGGCGCTGGCGCACGGCGTATAGGGCATTGGTGCACAAGTTGAGCACTACCCGGTTCATGTCCTGCGCCACCACCGGCACCAGCCCCAGCTTGGGGTCAAAGTTCGTGACCAGGCTTGCGTTGAATGATTTGTCGTTGGCGCACAAGCCTTCGTAAGCCAGCGTAAGCGACTCTTCGGCCAGGGCGTTGAGGTCGGCGGGCACGCGCTGGCCCGTGCCGGAGCGTGAGTGCTCCAGCATGTCTTTGATGATGGAGGAGGCGCGCTGGCCGTGCTGGCTGATTTGCTGCAGGTTCTGCTTCAATCCAGCCAGGATTTCGCCTTCCAGACCCTCGGCGCGGCCACTGGCCAGGCCCTCGCCGTGCATGTCGTCGACGAGGTCGGTGCTGACTTCGGCAAAGTTCTTCATGAAGTTGAGCGGGTTCTGTAGCTCGTGGGCAATGCCGGCCGTGAGCTCGCCCAGAAAAGCCATTTTCTCGGCCTGCACCAGCTGCGATTGGGTTTGGCGCAGCTGAGCCAGCATGCGCCGCTTCATGAGCAGCTGCTGGTAGATGAACACGCCCAGGCCCGACAGCAGCACTACGACTGCCAAGGCACCCAGCAGCAGCAAGTTGCCCAAGCGCAGCCGCTCGGCCTGCACAGCCTGGGCCTGGCGCAGGTCGTTAATCTGAGCATTTTGGGCCTGCTCGACCCGCTCGCCTTCGTACTGGGCGACGTGAAAGGTATTCTGGGCGAGGTTAAACGTATCCATCAGGGCGATGTAGGCACTGGAATAGCGCTGCGCCTCGGCGGGCCGGCCGCGCGCTTCATAAAACGCGGCCAGCTGCTGCAGGTACTTGGGCCGAAGCCGGTCGAGCTTGGCGGCCGTGGCCTTGCGGTAGGCCCGCAGCCAGTGGGTTTCGACGCGGGCGTAGTCGCGCTGGGCCGCGTAGTATCGGGCCCAGGTGGCATCAAGCTCGAACTCCCCGGGCTTGTCGGACATGGCCAAATCCAATGAGTCATCGAGCTTTTGAGCCCGCTGCAACAGCTGGCCTGCGGGCTGAGGCTGCTCCAGGTGCAGCAGCACGGCCGCTTTCTGCACCAACGCATGCGCCTGGTTCATGCCTTCTTCGCTGACTTCGGTGCGGCGGGCGGCCAGGGCCGAATCCGACGATTGCAGGGCTGCCTGCAACTGGCGCTGCTGCAAGTAGAGCTTGGAAAGGGTGACGAACGTAAATACCCGGTTGTGCCCCTGCACCCGCCGAAACTCGGGCAGGGCCAGGGCCTGGCTCAGGTACTGCACGGCCTTATCGGTGTTGCCCCAGTCGGCGTAAATAGAGCCGGTGACGAGCAGCTCATTTACGTAGAGCGTGCGGCTGAACTGCAGCGCCATGTCGGCCGCGCGCAGGCTGCTGTTGATGGCCCGGTTGTAGTCGCCGGTGCGTCGGTAATAATTGCCCTGCGAGAGGTAGCACGCCGCAATGTTCTCGGTGTTGCTGCGCACGCGGTAGAAGGCCAGCTTATCATCGTAATACTGCTTGCGCGCCTCCATGGCCCCCAGCCGATTGAAGAGCACAACCAGGTCTGTGAGCAGCCACGGAATGGGCCGACCTACGCGGTCAAATTCAGTTATGGCCAGCTTCATGCTGTCGAGAGCAGCAGCGGCGGCATTTTCCTTTGGCCAGAGCACCATGCCCGCCCGCAAGCGGCGGTAGGGGGCCTCGTCGAGCGCCTGCACGCGTTGGTTCAAGGCCAGCAGCTGGTCGAGCAAGGGCAGGGCCTGCGGGTTGGTGGGGTGCAGGTCGAGCAGGTGCACCAGGGTGCGCAGGCGGGCCGTATCGGTGCGCTGCTGGGGCAGCGACCGGAGCAGTAAATCGTAGTCCGTATCCCAATACTGATGCTGAGCCAGCAAGGGCCCATGCATCAGCCAAACCGCCAGCACCGTCAATATCCATTTCATGAGCAGAGGCAGGGCTTAAGAACTGAAAGAGACTGCGCCGGTCCGTATGCTCCACTTCTGCCCTGCACCGGCTCCGCGCAACCTTCGCAAATGAGGTTCAACTGTGCAAATCATGAAGGTAGAGATACAGAAAAAAGGATAGATACTGCCCGGCCTGTCTGGCCATTGTGCCGGGCTACAACCCAAAGCCAGGTTCCCATAACGAACGCAGCTTTCGGTATTGCAAAGATTGACAAATCCGTGCATCTGTTTGCACTCAGTTTGGTCAGCTTTGAAGCTCCGCAATAGACTGCAAGATAATTATGAATCCGTCGATAGCTGAATCTCAAGCCGAAAGCTTCTTTTTCTATCAAAATTCAGAAGATTATATATTATTTTTAAAGCGAATCATTTTTAAAGCCCCATCCATTCCACTATTCAGAATGCCCCGCCGCCCAAATTTGCCCCTGCCGTAGCGGTCTAATGCTAGCCGGACTTGGTCATAATTGGCGCCCAAATCCAACCGATGGCACATGCACAGGCACAGCCGGTGGCAGGCGCCGTTTTCGCTTCATTTTTTCATTACTTGCGTTGCCAATGTGCGGGCCCAGCAGCACCCGCGCCCACTCGCATGCACTCCCAGGCCGCCGAAGACTTTATCCTGAATGCCCTGCGGCGTGGCCTCTCCCCCACCCTGTACTACCACGGCCTGCACCATACCCTCGACGTGACGGAGGTGGCCATGGAGCTCGCCACCGTTGAAGGCGTAGACGACGCCGAGGCCTTGGCGCTCCTGCGCATGGCAGCCCTCTACCACGATGCCGGCTTTTTGCACGCCTACCAGGGCCATGAAGCCCAGGGCTGCGAGCTGGCCCGCGCCACGCTGCCCGACTTCGGGTATAGCTCCGGCCAAATCGCCCAAATTTGCGACCTGATAATGGCTACCCGGTACCCGCAGGAACCCCATAGCGCCCTGGCCGAAATCCTCTGCGATGCCGACCTCGACTACCTCGGACGGCCCGATTTCGAGCCCATTTCCACCAGCCTTTTCCACGAGCTGACGGTGCGCCAGCTAATTGCCAATGAGCGGGCGTGGTTTGAGCTTCAGGCCAGCTTCCTGACCCACCACCGCTACTGGACGGCCACCGCCATAGCCCGGCGCGCAGCCCCCAAACAACTACGGCTCGACCACATCCGGAAGCTGCTGGCCAACTGGCCCGCCCCCGACGAACCCACCGAAGGCCCGGCCTGAAAACATGCGGCTTGTTCTTATCTCTCCTCCGCAGGCCGTGGCCAACGAGACCCATCTGGCTAGCGAGCTGCTCGACCAGGGCCTGGCCCGCTTTCACGTGCGCAAACCCACATGGAGTCGGGCAGAGGTTACTGCCTACCTCGCCGACCTTCCGGCGCACCATTACCCGCGGCTGGTGCTGCACTCGCACCATTCGCTGGCAGCAGAGCTGGGCTTGGGCGGCGTGCACCTCACAGCTGCCAGCCGGCACCGGGGCCCCCGCCCCACGCTGCAGCCGGGCCAAACGCTGTCTACCTCCTTCCACACGCTGGCCGAAATTCGGCAGCACCGCCGACGCTACGACTACGTATTTCTGAGTCCGATTTTCGATAGCCTGAGCAAGTCCGATTACCCGGCGGCCTTCACGCTAACTGAAATCACGGCTGCCCTGGGCCAGCTGCGGCGCCGTGCCGGCTACGCGCCCCAAGTGCTGGCGCTGGGTGGCGTAGAAGCAGCGCGCCTCCCGGCCGTGCAGCAAGCCGGGTTTGCGGGGGCCGCCGTGCTGGGCGCCGTATGGCAAAGCCCCGACCCCGTGGCTGCCTTCCGCGAGCTGCAATCAATAATCGGCTAAGCCGTTACGCAGCGAGTAGACGTTGGTGAAGCCCCGCGCCAGCAGCAGCTGGGCCGCCTTCTGGCTGCGCACGCCGCTGGCACAGTGCACCACCACGGGCACCTCCGTCGACAGCTCGCCTAGCTTCTCCGCCAGCTGCCCCAGCGGCAGCAGCTGCCCGCCAATCTGGCGCCGGGCGTGCTCGTGCGGCTCGCGCACGTCCAGCAGTTGCAGCGGCCGGCCGCTCTGCTGCCATTCTTTCAATTCATCTGCGCTGATTTCGGGCGCGCGCTGCGGGACCGCTACTGCTTCGGGCACCTCGCCACAAAAAGCAGCATAGTCGGCCTCTAGCGCAGTGAACTGCTGGTTGGCAGGCACGGCCCGGAAACGAATGGTTTGGAAGCGCATGCCCAGGGCGTCGACCATCAGTAGACGGCCGCTTAGCACCTCGCCTAGCTCCAGAACAATCTTCAGAGCCTCGGCGGCCTGCATGGTGCCCACCAGGCCGGGCAGCACGCCCAAAACACCTATTTCGGCACAGCTGGGCGCATCGCCGGGGGCGGGCGGCTCCGGGTAGAGGCAGCGGTAAGTGGGGCCGTTTTGGTAATTAAATACCGAAACCTGACCCTCAAACTTGAAGATGGCGCCGAACACCAGGGGCTTGCCCAGGATGACGCAGGCGTCGTTGACGAGGTAGCGGGTGGCGAAATTATCGGAGCAGTCCACCACGATGTCGTAGCCGCCAAACAGCTCTAACGCATTCGCGGCCGAGAGGTGCAGCTGGTGCGTACGCAGCTCAATGAAGGGATTTTGCGCTTGCAGCTTTTCGGCGGCCACCACGGCTTTGGGGCGGCCCACGTCGGCGGTGGCGTAGAGCACCTGACGTTGCAGGTTGCTGTCGTCCACAGTGTCAAAATCCAGCAGACCCAGCGTGCCCACGCCGGCGGCGGCCAGGTACTGCAGCACCGGGCAGCCCAATCCGCCGCAGCCCACCACCAGCACCTTGGCGGCTTTCAGCTTCTGCTGGCCCGCCAGGCCGATTTCGGGCAGCAGCAGGTGGCGGCTGTAGCGGTTATTTTCGGCAGCGGAGAAGGTTGGTTCGGTCGGGTTCATCGGGCAAGGGCGGTTAGGGTGGCGTCCCAGTCTTTCCAAACAGGTTCGTAGCCCTGTTGGCGCAACATGGCCGCAATTTCGGCCGGACTGCGCTCATCTGAAATCTCAAACTGCTCCAACGACTCCGGCGCCACCGCGTAGCCGCCCGGGTTCGTCTTCGAACCGGCACTGATGCTGGTGATACCCAACTTCACCACATTATCGCGAAAGGTGGGGCTTTCGCGGGTCGAAATCGACAGCTCGACTTCTTCGTTCCACAAGCGGTAGGCGCAAATCAGCTGCACCAGTTCCCGGTCGCTCATCTCCACCTTGGGCTGCAGCAGCCCCTCGGCCGGCCGCAGGCGCGGAAACGACAAGCTGTACTTCGTCTGCCAGTAGGTGCGCTCCAGGTAGTCAAGATGCAAAGCGGTAAAAAAGCAGTCCGTCCGCCAGTCCTCCAGGCCAATGAGCACGCCCAGCCCCATTTTGTGAATACCGGCGCGGCCCAGCCGGTCGGGCGTGTCGAGGCGGTAGTTGAAGTTCGATTTCTTGCCCTTGGGGTGGTGCTTTTTGTAGTCGTCGCGGTGGTAGGTTTCCTGGTACACCAGCACCGTGTTCAAGCCTTCGGGAATGAGGCGCTCATAATCGACCTGGTCCAGCGGCTGCACTTCCATCGATAGGTGTGCGAAATGGGGCCGCAGCGTACGCAAAGCCCGCTCTAAGTAGTCGACGCCCACGGTTTGGTTGGCCTCGCCGGTTACGAGCAGCACGTGGTCGTAGCCCCACTGCTTGAGAACCGCAGCTTCCTGTAGCATCTCCACGCTGCTGAGCGTGCGGCGGCGAATTTTATTATCGAGGCTAAAGCCGCAGTAGGTGCAGATGTTCTGGCACTCGTTGCTCAGGTACAGGGGCACGTAGAGCTGCACCGTGTTGCCAAACCGCTTGCGCGTGAGCTGGTGGCTGCGCTGCGCCATCTGCTCCAGATACGGCGCAGCAGCCGGCGAAATCAACGCCTTAAAGTCCTCCAGCGTGCGCTGCCGGCTTGCCAAAGCACGCGCCACGTCGTCTACCGTTTTGGCGTAGATGCTGGCCTTGGTTTCGTCCCAGGAATAGGCGTCGAAGATGGGTTGGAAGCTCATGGTTTTATTTTCGACGGACTTTCCAGAACGTCATGCTGAGCGCAGCCGAAGCATCTCGCCTGTGGTAGTATCTCAATCGTGAAAATGGTTTTGATTACTCCCCCACGCGAGATGCTTCGGCTGCGCTCAGCATGACCGTTTTGAAGTTCCGTTCATGTTTGTTTACATATTCAAAAACGCCGTCAGCGGCGAGCTGGCCACTGCCTCGTGCGCTACCGGCGCCGCCAGCCGCGCCTCATAGGCCATGCGCCCTGCCTCCACGGCCAGCCGGAAGGCCGTGGCCATCGCCACCGGCTGGCCGGCCACCGCAATGGCAGTATTCACCAGCACGGCATCGGCGCCCATTTCCATGGCCTCCGCGGCGTGTGAGGGCGCTCCGATGCCAGCGTCCACAATCACTGGCACCTTGCTTTGGCCGATGATGATTTCCAGAAAATCGCGCGTCAGCAAACCCTTGTTCGAGCCAATAGGGGCGCCTAGCGGCATTACGGCCGCCACTCCTACTTCTTCCAAGCGCTTGCAGAGCACAGGGTCGGCGTGGATGTAAGGCAGTACCACAAACCCCAGCTTCACCAGCTCCTCGGCGGCTTTCAGGGTCTCGATGGGGTCGGGCAGCAGGTACTTGGGGTCGGGGTGGATTTCGAGCTTGAGCCAGTTGGTCTCCAACGCCTCGCGGGCCAGCTGGGCGGCAAACACGGCCTCGCGAGCCGTGCGCACACCAGACGTATTGGGCAGCAAATGAAACTGAGGGTGCGAGAGGTGCCGCAGGATGTCGTCTTCCGCATTGGCCACGTCCACCCGCTTCAGCGCCACGGTCACTAATTCGGAGCCCGAAGCCAATAAAGCTTCCTCCATCAGCGCGGACGAGCTAAATTTGCCCGTACCCGTGAACAGCCGGGAGGTAAAAGTGCGTTCCGCAATGCTTAGTTTTCTATTTAACATAATAATTAAATAGAAATTAAAACTGACAACTCGTTGATAAACAGGGTCGTCATTTTTGCCGGGGCTTCAGCACTGCCGATGGCGCCCGATACGGCCACCCCATGCAGCCCCGTGTTTCTCAGGGCCGCTACGTCTTCAAGTATGATTCCGCCGATGCCGATGATGGGCACGGTAATGCCGGCGGCCTCGCACTGGCGCATGATTTCGGTGTAGCCGGCCAGCCCCAGAACCGGGCTGAGATTTTCCTTCGTTGATGTGAAGCGAAACGGGCCAAGCCCCACGTAGTCTACCCCAGCGGCGGCCAGACGCTGCACATCGGCAAACGTGTTAGCCGTGCCCCCGATGATGAAGCTGGCCCCCAGCATGGCGCGGGCTTCGGCGGCGGGCATGTCGGCCTGGCCCACGTGCACCCCATCGGCGCCAATTTCCTGCGCCAGGCGTGGGTTGTCGTTGATGAGCAGCGTGGCGCCATGGCGACGGCACACGGCCTGGGTTTCCAGCGCCAGCTGCTTCCAGACGGCGTAAGGCTGGTTTTTTACCCGAAGCTGAACCCAGCGCACGCCGCCTTGGCAAGCCAGTTCGGCCGCTTCGGGGTTGGTGGTGATGTAATGAAGAGAATCGATTTTCATGGGCGTGGTAGTAGTTAAATGAGTGCTGGGTTGCGAACAGCGCCTTAAGTCGCTGCCAGTGTTGAATGGTACCCCAGCAGTGTATCGTTGCTGGCCAGAAAGGCCGTAGTGTAGTTCTTGCCAAGGCGGCAGGCGTCCATCAGACTTTGCCCTTTGGCCAACTGCGCCAGCACCGCCGCCGAGAGCACGCAGCCGCTGCCGTGCTTCTCGCCCTGCGGCAGGCGCGGCGCAGAGAAGCGGTGTTGCTGGCCCTGCGCAAACAGCACATCGGTGGCCAGTTCGCCGGCATCGTGCCCGCCTTTCAGCAGCACGGGGCACAGGGCACTGATTGTTTCAGCGCCTGCTTCGGCCGAATCATTGGGTAGCAGCCGTAACATTTCGGGCCGGTTGGGGGTGATGAGGGCCATTTCTGAACACAAGGCGTGCAGCAGCCCTGGGTCGGATTTTTGATGAAACTCATATCCGGCCGTGGCCTTCAGCACGGGGTCCCACACGAGCTGGAGGCGAGGGTTCTGCTCTTTGAGCCAGCCCACCAATTCCAGCAGCTGCGGCAAGCTTTCGACCAGGCCGATTTTGATAAAATCAACTTGAAACCTGGCCAGCAGAATTCGGATTTGGTCTTTGACCAAAGCGGCATCCACCCAGCTTACCCGCTCAAACGAAACGTCGTTTTGCACGGTGAGGGCGGTGCATACGCCCAGGCCATAAACGCCGCTGGCTTCAAGCGTTTTTACATCGGCCAAGAGGCCGGCCCCAGCGCTGGGGTCGAAGCCAGCAATGCTGAGGGCGAAGCGGCGTTTGATGGGCATGATAGCGCTAAAAAGAGCGTCATGTCGAGCGCAGCCGAGACATCTCGCTTGCACCGTTGAACGATTGGATTACTGCTGCACGCGAGATGTCTCGGCTGCGCTCGACATGACGTTCTTGGTTTGCGGATGACTACAGATAAATCTCACTGCCTTTTTCCACAAACTCACGCGACTTATCCACAAGGCCGGCGGCCAGGACTTCGCTGGCGGTCAGGTCCTGCTTGGCAGCGTAGTCGCGCACCTCCTGCGTGATTTTCATCGAGCAGAAATGCGGTCCGCACATCGAACAGAAGTGCGCCACTTTGGCGCCTTCGGCGGGCAGGGTTTCGTCGTGGTATTCGCGGGCAGTGTCGGGGTCGAGGGCCAGGTTGAACTGGTCTTCCCAGCGGAACTCGAAGCGGGCTTTGCTCAGGGCGTTGTCGCGGTATTGCGCGCCCGGGTGGCCCTTGGCAAGGTCGGCGGCGTGGGCGGCAATTTTGTAGGCAATGACGCCGTCTTTCACGTCCTGCTTGTTGGGCAGGCCGAGGTGCTCTTTGGGTGTTACGTAGCAGAGCATGGCCGTGCCAAACCAGCCTATCATGGCGGCGCCAATAGCCGAGGTGATGTGGTCATAGCCCGGCGCTATGTCCGTCGTGAGCGGTCCCAGCGTGTAGAACGGCGCTTCGTGGCATTCCTTCAACTGCTTTTCCATGTTCTCCTTGATGAGGTGCATGGGCACGTGGCCGGGGCCTTCTATCATCACCTGCACGTCGTGCTTCCAGGCGATTTTGGTGAGCTCGCCTAGGGTTTCCAGCTCGGCAAACTGGGCTTCGTCGTTGGCATCGGCAATGGAGCCGGGGCGCAGGCCGTCGCCCAGCGAAAAGGCCACGTCGTAGGCCTTCATGATTTCGCAGATTTCCTCGAAGTGCGTGTAGAGGAAACTCTCCTGGTGGTGCGCCAGGCACCATTTGGCCATGATGGAGCCGCCGCGCGACACAATGCCGGTCACGCGCTTGGCTGTCATGGGCACATAGCGCAGCAGCACGCCGGCGTGAATGGTGAAGTAGTCCACTCCCTGCTCGGCCTGCTCAATGAGCGTGTCGCGAAACAGCTCCCAGGTCAGGTCTTCGGCCTTGCCATTCACCTTTTCCAGGGCTTGGTAAATGGGCACGGTGCCCACCGGCACGGGGCAGTTGCGAATAATCCACTCGCGGGTTTCGTGGATGTTTTTGCCGGTCGATAAATCCATCAGCGTGTCGCCGCCCCAGCGGCAGCTCCACACGGCTTTGTCCACCTCTTCCTCGATGCTCGACGTCAACGCTGAATTGCCAATGTTGGTGTTGATTTTCACCAGAAAGTTGCGGCCGATAATCATGGGCTCGCTCTCCGGGTGGTTGATGTTGCAGGGAATAACGGCGCGGCCAGCGGCCACTTCCGAGCGCACAAACTCGGGCGTGATGTGGCCCTGCGGCGTGTTGGCCCCGAAGCTGTGGCCGCGGTGTTGCGTGCGCAGCGGGTCGGTGGCGGGCAGCTCGTCGAAGCGCTGGTTTTCGCGGATGGCAATGTACTCCATTTCGGGCGTGATGATGCCCTTTTTGGCGTAGTGCATCTGTGACACATTGGAGCCCGGCTGGGCGCGCAGCGGAGCTGCAATGTGCTCGAAGCGCAGGTGGTCGAGGCTGGTGTCTGCGGCGCGCTGCTGGCCGTAGTGCGAGGTGGTGCCGGCGAGCTGCTCCACGTCGCCTCGCTCCCGAATCCAACTTTCGCGCAGGCGCGGCAGGCCTTTTTTCAGGTCGATGGCCACGTTCGGGTCGGTGTAGGGGCCGCTGGTGTCGTACACCGTCACGGGCGCGTTTTCCTCCGTGGGATTAATAAAATCAAACTTGCGCTCGGTGTCGCTGAGCACGATTTCGCGCATGGCCACGCGGATGTCGTGCAGCTTGCCGGGCACGTAGATTTTGCGGGAGCCCGTGAGGGGTTGGCGCTCCACCAGCGTCTGGTGCGGGGCCTGGTCTTTTCTCTTCATCTATCGAAACGGTTTGACGGTGAAATGACAATGAATATTTTTATCTAATTACCTGTCATCCTGAGTGTAGCGAAGGACCTTATCACCGCTGAGCAGCTTGCAGTAGTTCAATGGGCCCAACGTGATAAGGTCCTTCGCAAGCTCAGGATGACAGATGGCACTCAGCCGCCCTGGGTGGCGCGGATGATGGTGACCCGGTCGTGTTCGCGGAGAGCGTGGGCCGGCCATTCGGCGCGGGGCACCACGGCATCGTTCACGGCCACGGCGAGGCCGCGCTGTTCGGCCAGCGCAAGGTGAACCAGCAGCTGCGTAAGCGTCTGGGCTTCGGCGGTTTCCTGGGGCAAATTGTTTACATAGCAGACCATGCCAACTAGGGGTTAGTTGAGTGGGAGAAAGCCATAAACAATAGCGGGTGCCGGCCACGGCCCGCCCCTAAGGCAGCCGCGTGCGGACCAGTACTTTTCCCTTCGCTGGTATTATCCAGATTCAGGTTCCAAGGGTATCATCTCAGCCTCGCCAAAGCGAAGCACCCCTAAAGTTTATGCCCAAATCTATGCAGCGCTGCTGATATAATCGAATTGTCAAAAGGGTTTCACGAATTGGTAACACCGCTTCAACCGTCCAACTGAGCTGGCGGGCGCCATTCTGCCATCAGGCGTCTGCATGACAAACGGCAGACAACGCCTTTCCACATTCTATTGAATTTTCATTGCCCAGCCGGTGCGTAATTGCCGGCATGAACCACCGCCAAATAACCGCCCGCGCCGCCCTGATTTTTGTTGCCGCCACAGGGTTGACTTTAGCTGCCCACGCCCAAAAATCTACGCACCAATTACCCATTACCCCAGCCACGGCCGCCTGGGGATATTATGACGCCGCCGCGCCGCCCGTGCTGCGTATCAAATCCGGCGAAACGGTGGAAGTGCACACGCTCATCACCTCCACCCCTACCCGGCTGGAGGGCGCTGGGCTGCCGGCCGCGCAAGTGGAGCCAGCCCTGCGCGAAATCGTGGAAAAGGTTACGAACAAGGGACCGGGCGGGCACATTCTCACCGGACCAATTTTCGTGGAAGGCGCCGAGCCGGGCGATGTGCTCGAAGTCCGTATCCACACCGTCGAACTGGCCATTCCGTACGCCTACAATGCTTTTGGCCCCAAGAGCGGCTTCATTCCCGAAGACTTTCCCTACGCCAAAATGCGCATCATCCCGCTGGATGGAAAGAAGATGGTGGCCCATTTTGCGCCCGGCATCGAGGTGCCGCTGCGGCCGTTTTTTGGAAGCATGGGCGTGGCGCCGCCCGCCGCTTCGGGCCGCGTAAATAGCGCCCCGCCCGGCATCCATGGCGGCAACCTGGATAACAAAGAGCTGGTGGCCGGCACCACGCTCTACCTGCCGGTACACGCCGCCGGTGCGCTGTTTTTTGTGGGCGACGGCCACGCCGGCCAAGGCAATGGCGAAGTGGATATTACGGCGCTGGAAACTTCGCTCCGCGGCAAGCTGCAGTTCATTGTGCGCAAAGACCTAAAATTGACGCTACCTCGGGCCGAAACGCCCACCGCTTACATCAGCATGGGCCTGAACGAAGACCTGACCCTGGCGGCCAAAGACGCGGTGCGCGAAATGATAAACTTCCTCGTAACCGAGAAAAAGCTGAGCCGCGACGATGCCTACATGCTCTGCAGCGTGGCCGGCGACCTCAACACCACGCAAGTGGTCGACGGTACCCGCGGCGCCCACATGATAATGCCCAAAAGCATTTTTGGGAAAGCACCAAAAGCCCGGCGCAAGTAGCCCAACGGCTCTTCATCACGCCCCTGTTTTACCCACAAAAAGGCCACCGAAGAAGAATCTAGCTTCTCTGGTGGCCTTTTTGGTTTCACAGCTCAGAACGACCTATTCTACTATCAGGTGGCGCGACGAGGTACCTTCCCCGTTGGTCAGCTGCACAAGGTACAGCCCCGGCGCCACGTTTAGGTTGATTTCGGCAGTGCCCTGCTGCAGGCCGGTTAGCTGCTTCACCACTTTGCCGGTGGCATCCAGCACCCGCACGCTGCTAATTTTGCCCAAGCCGGTGAGGCTGATGGCCCCGCCCTTGGCAGGATTTGGATACAGGCTAACGGCAGTGTGGCTGGCGCTTTTCACGCCCAGTGCGGTGCTGCGCACGTAGTTTTTCAGCCACACCAGGGCCGGGCGCTCGGTGTTGTCGCCGTTGGCGAGGTAGGCGCCCTGGGCGGTGCGCCAGTGGCCGGGCCGGTAGCCCCACATGGTGATGCCGCGCACGGCGGGGTGCTCCCAGAGCGTGGGGAAAACGCGCTGGTATTCGGCCAGTTGCACGGCGTCGTCGAGTTGCGGCGGGGTGGCGCTGTTCACGCCGTCGATGTCGAGCTCGGTGATGTAGAGCGGCTTGCCGGCCGTGGCCAACAGCGTGAGGTTGGCGGCCAGCGTAGCCGCGGGGATGCCGCGCGTTGAAAATGCGTGGCCCTGAATGCCCACAGCATCAATCAGATTGCGGGTGGCCAGCAGGTTCACGATGCCGAGGTAGCGCTGGGCGTTGGTCGTGGTGTTTTCCACGCTGTACTCGTTGAGCATGAGGCGGGCGTTGGGGAAATACTGGCGGGCCAGCTGGAAGGAGGTAATTATCCAGTCCCAGCCGGTGGTGCCGGCGCCGCCCAGGGCGTTGTAGTAGTTGCCGGCGCCGCTGCCAGCGGGGTTGCCGTTGTTGAAACCGCTGTTGAAGCCGTTGAGGGGTGGGTCGTTGACAGGCTCATTCACAACCTCTATCAGGTCCAGATTGGGGTAGCGCTGGGCCACTGCCGCAAACCACTGGTTGATTTCGGTGAGCTGCTCGGCCGGTGTGAGAGTTTCCAGCCACAGCGGCTGCTGGTTGCCCCAGAGCAGGGTATGAAAGCGGAAGGGGAAGCCGTTGGTGGTGGCTAGAGCGTAGGCGGCGTCCAACTCGGTCCAGTTATACACGTCGCGGGTGCCTTCCACGCTGCCCCATTTGCCGGCGTTCTCGGGCGTTACCTGGTTCCAGTAATTCGTAAAAAAGGGCAGTTGTGGGGCGCTATACACGCCTCCCAGGTACTTGGGTTTGCCGGTGGCCAGGGGCGTGCCGGTGGGCGTGAACACGGTGGGCGGCGTGGTAGAGCCCTGCGCGCCGGCATCGAGGTTGGCCACGGTGAAGAACAAGCCCGTCTGACCAAACAAAAACTGGTCGATGTCGAGGCCGTCTTCCCGGGCACCTATTTCGAAGGTTTGGGTGAGATTACCGGCTGTTACGGTGAAATTGATGGGATTTTCGCCGCCGTTGAAGGCCGACAGGTTTATCCATTTCCATACGTTTTGCTGGGCGCCACCGGCCCCGGCCACTACTTCGCTAGCGCCGGTATAGCCCACGCCATTGAGCTGGTTCACGGTTATCCAGTTGGTGTCGTCGGCGGGCAGCTTGGTGCCGAAGCCGTTGGCGTAATAAAAGCTGTCGTCGTTGGCGCCGCCAGCATTCACCCGCACGCGGGCATACAGGTCGTAGCTGCCGGCTGCGGGGAAAGTAACGGAGTAGGAAATGACCCGCGCCGCAGTGCCCGGATTCTGCGCGTTGATGGTGGCCGTGGGCACTACCGTAACGTATTGCACGCCGGCTTGCGTGGGGCTGGTCCAGTCGGCGCCGAGTGTGCCGGATTCTGCTTGCTGGGGCACCGGAGCGTTTTGGGCTTGCACCGTTGCACTCGAAAACGCTAGTAGACCAAGGAGAGAGAGTAGGTATCGGGGTTTGAACATAGCAATTGGGTTTGGTGGGCTTTTGGAAAAGATGGTAGATTTTCATGCCTGCAATGCTGGCATCTACCCCAAAAGTAATCCACCAATAAACTTGTTCAAACCATTGATAATAAGCAAATTAAATCAATAACTATCCAATCGTTTTCGATAGAAATCGGCATCGATTGTGATAGGCATAGCTTGAGGTTATGCGCCAAATTATGCACGTTGCCTTATGGCAAGAGAAGCTCTTGCATGCACAAGTTCCTCGCGGGCGCGCCCCGCTGCTGAGCACTCGCCTGTTGGGGCCGGGGTGTTGTGGGCACTAGTTGTACCCGACCTCATCTGCTTTGCCGAGCGCCCATCTACTTGGCTAATCTTTAGCTAGTTTCATTGCGAAAGTCTCTCTAACTCGATTATATTTAGAAGACAAAATCTTTTGTGATGATTTGCAGACAAGCAGTTGCTTCAATCCTGCTAAGGGCTTCTTCAAGGCTTGGATTTTCCAAGGGCTAGCGCAGCACCTTCACTCTCTATAGCGTGCCCATATGCATCTAACATTTACCAAATCCGGAGTAACTACTGGCTTCTTGTTTCTGCTGCCCCTCTGGCTGCTCTCGGTGCCCGCGCGGGGCCAGGGGGCTTCGCTGGAAGCGGGCCTGCGGTTCCAGAAAACCCTGAATCTGTACTACGAAAACGGGCTGACGGTGCAGTACCGCAACCCGGGACTGCTAAGCAACCGGCTGCAGGTGGGCCTGACCTATGTGAGCAGCCGGCTGGGTTCGGCGATTGGTTCCAACGCCATCAAACAGGACAACGTCTTTTTATCCGGCGCCTACCTGTTCCGGATGCAGCGCACGGTGCATCCTTTTGTGCGGGCCAATGCCGGTTGGTTTCGGGCCGATTATGAGTCCGAGATTTTCAAGAACCTGACTAACTCGTCGCCTACGGTATCGACGGAACTAGGTGTGCTGGTGCCCACCAAGTACCGGTTCAACGCCGCGGCTTCGGTGGGCTACAACCTCATTACCGGCGACGGCAGCGACAGCCCCGGCACGCTTTTTCCGCTTTTTTATCAGCTCAGCCTCACGTATTCCATTTTCAAACCCACTGCCGAATGAAATCACTAGTACCCTTCTTGCTGCTATTCGTTGGGTTGGTGGGCTGTAATAAAAGCCCCGACATAAGCCCCGATACCCTCGACGGCGATGTTGTGTTTGATGCCTCGCTGTACCAACCTGAAAAGTACCTGGTGTCGCGAGCCAGGCCCCAGCCCACACCGGCCGAAGCCCAGCGGCCAGTGCTCATTGCAGTGCACGGCTACAGCGCCTCCACGTTTGAGTGGGACGAATTCCGGCAGTGGGCCGGCAACCGCTCCGATTTTGCAATTTCGCAGGTGCTGATGGGCGGCCACGGCCGCGATTACGCCTCTTTCAAACAGGCGTCGTGGCGCGACTGGCAACAGCCCATTATGGAAGAATATCAGCGCTTGGAGCAGGCCGGCTACCAAAACATTAGCCTGGCGGGCTCCTCCACGGGCTGTACCGTAATTCTGGAAATGCTGGCCAACGGCTACTTCAACAACCGTCAAAAGCCCAGGCAACTGTTTTTGATTGACCCGAACGTGGTGCCATCCGATAAACTACTGACCTTGGTGGGCGTGGTGGGCCCCCTGCTGGGCTACGTAGAGGCCGACAACACGACGGGCGAAGACAAACACTGGTACCACTACCGCCCCTACGAAACCCTGCGCGAGTTGCGCACCGTGGTCGACATTGTGCGCAAAGACCTGCAGAAGGGCTTCCGACTGCCAGCTGGTGCCCAGCTGAAGGTGTACAAATCCGAAACAGACCATACCGCCGACCCGGTTAGTGCCGTGCTGATTCACAAAGGACTAAAGACCAGCGATGGCAAAGCCATAGATGTCAGCATGGTCAATTCCACCCTGCACGTTTTCACGCGCCTGGACCTGCGAGAAAATGTCACGGCCCAGGACCGGGCCAACCAGCGCCAGGCTTTTGAAGACATTGCCCTGCGGCTAATCAAATAGCAACGACCGGTTTGAGGCTATCCATGCTCCAAAAGGCTTCTCTGGCGCTGTCTAGCCGCTGAAGTCACCATGCCCTCTACTTGACAATAAGGGAAAACGAGTAGTTGAGAATACCGGCTATTAGTTGGTCTTGGTGAGGGGCAATGCCACGGAGAAGGTCGTGCCCTGGCCGGGCTGGCTCTCGACGGTAAGCGAGCCACCATGGCCTTTCGCGACAATGTCGTGCGAGAGCGAGAGGCCTAGGCCCGTGCCCTCGCCCGTGGGCTTGGTGGTGAAAAACGGCTGGAAGATTTTCTGCTGCACGGCCTCGCTCATGCCCGTGCCGTTGTCGGTGACCTGGATTTCGACCGTGCTGCCGACGTGCTTAGTCGTCAGACTTACCGTGGGCATGTAGCCCGGCTCGCCGTTGGCTCGCTGGCGCTGCTGCACGGCATAAAAGGCATTGTTGAACAGGTTGAGCAGCACCCGGCCCAGGTCGGCGCCCACGGCGTTTACCAGCGGCAGGTCCGGGGCCAAGTAGGTTTTCAGCTCCGCATTGAAGCTCTTGTCTTTGGCCCGCAGGCCCTGGTAGGCCAGGCGCAGATACTCTTCGCACAGGGCGTTCAGGTCCGTGGGCGCCCGCTCGCCCGCACTGGTTCGGCTGTGCTCGAGCATGCCGCGCACGATGCTGGCGGCGCGTTGCCCGTGGTGGTGAATCTTGCCTAGGTTCTGCGTGAGGTCTTCCCATAGCTCTTCCTCCAAGCCCGTATCCGCCGCCGCGCCTTTGGCCCGCTCCTCGCGCAGCTCAGCCACCAATTCGGTGCTCACTTCCGAGAAATTGTTGACGAAGTTGAGCGGGTTCTGAATCTCGTGGGCAATGCCGGCCGTGAGCTCGCCCAGGCTGGCCATTTTTTCCTTTTGGATAAGCTGAGCCTGCGTGGCGCGCAACTCCGTAAGGGAGCGTTGCAGCTCCCCCGTGCGCACGCTCACCTGCTGCTCAAGCGTTTCGTTTTGGGTGGCCAATAGCGCTTGTTTCTCCTGTTCCTGGGCCAAAGTTTGGGCCGAAAGGCACTCAACCTCGCCTAGTTTAACTTGCAGTAGTTCGGCATCGAGGGCGAACTCGCGGGCCAAGAACAACGAGATGCCCAGCGCCGGCAGGGCGAAGCCCAAGGCGAGCAACAGGTTTTGCAGCAGCTGCAAAGCCACGGGTCCTAGCAAGAAAAAAACGAGTGCGTAGGCCAGCGCGCTCCCCAAGCCACCCGCAAAGCCTAGGGCCACCAGCCCGGCCCCGCGCTGGCGCTGGCGCACGCCCCGCACCGTCAGGCGCACCTGCTCGGACAGGTGCACCAAAACCACGATGGTCCACCAGTAGTCGACCACGGGAAACGTACCGAATACCGCATACAAGACAACCAACACGCCATAATTGACCCAGAGAATTTGGTAGAATCGGCCGGGCCGAATCTTGAACAAGGCATATAAGGCCCGGATAGCCCACAGTCCGTTCATGGCGGCTAGCGCGTTAGAGACCACGACTAACGATAGAAAATCGGGAAACGAAATCGGCAGTACCCGAAATAGGTAGGCAGTCAGCGAACCCAACGCCGCCGTGAGGGCAAAAAGCGCGAAGTACAGATTGGCCCGTTGGCTGGGGTTGTAGTGAAAAAACGCAAAGTGCAGCACCGCCAGCAGGGCGGAGAACCCCATCAGCACCACAAACATTAGGGCATTGTCTTTATCCTGGCCCCGCCTTGCCCAAAAGTGCTGCGGCGCAACCAGTGTCATCCGCAGCAGAGGCCGCTGGACCAGGCCGCCCAGCAGGGGCCCTTGCCACGGGGCGTAGCGCACGGCCAGGACCTGTTCGCTGGCAGACCCGCTGGCCAGCACCACATCGGGTTGGGCTAACCGCTTTTGGGGCCGCACTTGGGCCGGGTCAAGGTCAACGAGGCCATGGCGCTGCATCAGGTTCCCGTTGAGGTATACCTCACAGGCTCCCCCCAGCAATAGCGTGTGGGCCAGCAATTCGTGTCGGCGCAGACTATCGCCAAGGCGAATGCGCAGCCGCAGCCAGCTGATGCCCGTGCCCAGAGCCGCAGGCAGCTCGCGCCGGGGCCGGGTGGGGTTGAGCGTGTCCCAGCCGCTGTCGTCGAAGTCGGGCCGGGCCCAGGCCGGGTTGTCGCCGGCGTGGTAGCGCCAGCCTTTTTCCAGCAGCAGGCCAGTGTCGGGCAGGCGGTTTACTTGCAGAACGGCAGTGTCGGGAGGAAGCGGCGTAGCCTGGGCGACCAGGGCCAGCAGCCAGCAGGCCAGTAGCAGGAGGAAGTAGCGCATGGGGACAAAGGCCACGTCGCAAGCGCTACGCGTGGGTGAAATTAATTGAAGGTTAAGTTGGGCTTTGCGCAGGCAAGCTACGACTAAACTGAAGCCAATAGTGGTTTATTCAATTGAATTCCAGCGCTCCATAGCCCCATTCGGCAACAAGCCATTGCTATAAGCATAAGTATATACTGCAATAGCTCTTTCATAGGCCCAACAACCTATTTTCTCAGCAAGGAAACAATGGCGTTTTAACACTCCCGATGCATCTTTTATCTGAGATTAAAGCTTAGCCCTGCACCAAAAAGCTCGGGAAGTAAACTAATCGCACCGGTACCTTCCCGAGCTGGCAATAGCAGTGGAAGAACACAATCCGCGGGTAGTTACGCGCTGTAAACAGGTTGTCTTGGTTCCAGCCTTTGCTTCCACTATCCATACGGTGGCAGTGCCACTGCAACCCCAATCCATTGGTATAGACAGTCAATATTTCAAGCTGAGCATATAGCTTCAAAAAATAAAATCCAATATCTTCGCTTTGTACGTGCTCCAATTAGACTATTATCTAGCAATTATGCCAAAGATTCTACTTTTCTTCTTGTTGCTGACGGCTCCGGCAGTTGCACAAGCGCAAGTCGATTCGGTGCGGGCCAGCACCTTGCCCGGGCCGCAGCTAGCCGAGCGGGCCTACAACAGCGGCCTCGCCAGCTTCAACGCCCAGAGCTACCCCGCCGCGCTGCGCAGCTTCGACCAGGCCATTGCTGCGAAGGGCGACTTTGCCGCTGCCTACACCAACCGCGCCGCCACCCGCTACGAACTCAAAGAATATCCGCAGGCCCTGGCCGACTACGACCAAGCCCTTAAACTGGAGCCGGGCAGCTTCAGCGGCTACTTCGGCCGGGCCCGGGTGCGCGAAGCCCAAAACCAGCTCGCCGAAGCCGACCAGGACTACTCCGAAGCCGTGAAGGCCAAGCCCGACTACGCCCCGGCCTGGTACAACCGCGGCGTACTGCGCTTTGAAAAAGGCGACTACCAAGCCGCCCGCGACGATTTTGCCGCCGCCATCAAGGCCGACCCAAAAATGGCCTACGCCTACCACGACCGCGGCAGCGCCAACCAAAAGCTCAGCAACTACCCCGCCGCCACTCAGGACTATACCCAGGCCCTCGCCCTGCAGCCCGACCTGCTACCGGCCCTGCTGAACCGCGCCACCACCGAGCGCCGCACCGGCCAGCTCCCCCAGGCCCTGCGCGACTACGACGCCTACCTCGCCAAGAAAGCCGACAACGCCCTGGCTTTCAGCAACCGCGGCAGCGCCCGCTTCGAAAACAAGGACTACGCCGGCGCCATCGCCGATTTCAGCCAGGCCATCAAGCTTGACGCCAAGTACGCCTACGCCTGGAACAACCGTGCTGCCGCCCAGCTCAAGCTGGAAAAATATGCCGAAGCTGCCGCCGACGCCAGCGAGGCCATCAAGCTGAAGCCCGACTACGCCGAGGCCTACTTCAACCGCGGCCACGCCCGCGAAATGCTCCGCCAAGCCGATGAGGCCTGCCAAGACTGGCGCAAAGCCGCTTCGCTGGGCATTGCGGTGGGCGATAAGTACGCCGCGGCCGCTGGCTGCGCGGGCGAGGCGGCTGATTAAAATAATGTCATAGCGAGCGCAGCCGCGGAACCTCACCCCCGGCCCCTCTCCAAAAGAGAGGGGAGCCTGACGCCAGCAGCATTTCCGGTGCCCCCTCTCTTTTGGAGAGGGGGTCAGGGGGTGAGGTTTCCACTGGCGAGATGCTTCGTACCGCTCCGCATGACAGCCCAAAAATTCTACTATCCTTCCCATACCACTATGCCGTTCTATACTCGCCTATCTCTGCTCCTGCTACTTGCCACCTCAGCGCTTCAAGCCGCTGCGCAAAGCATCGCCTTTACCAAAGACCAGTTTTCGAATAACAAGGAAGGCCTGCGGGAAGCCATGCGCGAACTGAAGGACGGCGACACCGAGTACAACGCCGACCCAGCGCGCTACGCCCAGGCCCTCCCGCATTACTTGGCCGCGCAGCAGTTCAACCCCAACAACGCGGGTCTGAACGTAAAAATTGGCGACTGCTACCTGCATTCGACCACCAAAACCGCTGCTCTCCCCTACCTGCAAAAGGCAGCAAAGCTCGACGTCACGGCCGATGCCCGCACCCACTTTTTGCTGGCCCGCGCCCTGCACCTCAGCGCCAAGTGGCGCGAAGCCATTGCCGAGTACCAGCAGGCCCAGCCCGTGGGTGGCAACACCCGCAACGGCAGCGCCGAAGCCCTCACGCCCAACGACCTGCAGCGCTACATTCAGCAGTGCCGCAATGGCCAGCAGCTAATGACCCATCCGGTGCGCGTGTTCATCGACAACGCCGGGCCGGAGCTGAACTCCGCCGATTCCGACTACGGCCCCGTGGTCTCGGCCGATGAATCGACCATTCTGATAACCTCGCGCCGGGCCGGCTCGACCGGCGGCAAAAAGGACGCCGAGGGCAACGGCTATTTCGAAGACATCTACCAGTCTACCTGGAAGGGCAAGGCTTGGAGCCGCGCCACCAACCTCGGCGCCCCCGTGAATACCGACGACCACAACGCCACCGTGGGCCTGGCCCCCGACGGCCAGCGCATGCTGGTGTACTCGGGCAGCAACGGCGGCGACATCCTCGAAGCCAACCTCGGCGGCAGCGCCTGGGGCAAGCCCAAGCAGCTGGGCTCGCGCATCAACACCAAATACCACGAAACCTCGGCCACCTACTCGCCCGATGGCCGGTTTCTGTACTTCGTCAGCGACCGGGAACAGGGTAGCCTGGGCCGGTCCGACATCTATAAAGTAGAGCTGGAAAGCCGCAACCCGCCCGTGAACCTGGGCTCCGCCATCAACACAGCCTATGGAGAGGAAGGCGTATTTATGGCGCCCGATGGCAAAACCATGTACTTTTCCTCGGAAGGCCACAACACCATGGGCGGCTACGACATCTTCAAATCGGTGTTTGAGAACGGCAAGTGGAGCACGCCCGAAAACCTGGGCTGGCCCATCAATACGCCTGACGACGACGTGTTTTTCGTCACCTCGGCCTCGGGGCGGCACGGCTATTACTCCAGCGACCGGCCCGGCGGCCTCGGCGCCAAAGACATTTACCGCATCACCTTCCTCGGGCCCGAGAAGCAGCCCTTGCTCAGCGAAGAAGACCAGCTCCTGGCCTCGCGCCTAGCCCCAGTGAAGCAGGCCGTGCTGGAGCCCGCCGTGGCCGTGGCCACCGCCCAGGTCACCATCCTGAAAGGCACCGTGACCGACGATGCCACCAAGCAGCCCGTGGAAGCCGCCATCGACCTCGTCGACAACAAGAGCGGCCTCACCATTGCCAGCTTCCGCAGCAACTCCACCTCGGGCCGCTACCTGGTGAGTTTGCCCTCGGGCACCAACTATGGCATTGTGGTGCGGCAAGACGGCTACCTGTTCCACTCCGAAAACTTCGACCTGCCCGCCGGTGCCACCTACGCCGAAGTAGTGAAGGATATCCCGCTCAAACGCCTGGAAGTGGGCACCACCATCGTGTTGCGCAACATTTTCTTCGACACCGGCAAAGCCGACCTGCGCCCCGAAAGCACCGCCGAGCTAGAGCGCCTGCAGAAGCTGCTCACCGAAACCCCGGCCCTGAAGCTGGAAATGGCCGGCCACACCGACGATGTGGGCGACGCCGCCAAAAACCAGGACCTCAGCCAGCGCCGCGCCCAGGCCGTGGTCACTTACCTCACGCAGCACGGCATTGCGGCCGCCCGCCTCACCGCGGCCGGTTACGGCGAAGCGCGCCCCGTGGTGCCCAACACCAACAAAGCCAGCCGCCAGCTCAACCGTCGCACCGAGTTTAAGGTGACAGCCAAGTAAAAGCGGCGGCAAAGCAGGGGCAGCGCTTGGCGCGCAAGGCTGCCGTACTGTGGGTGCATTAGCCTGTGGCCGGCGCAGGATTTCTACCTTGTGGCATCAATAGACTGGGAAACCAGTTGCTGTGCTGCTTGAAACTTCTCTTTCACTTTTTGTACGCCCGACGCGCGGGCTTGCTGTTGCTGGCGCTACTGGCCCTGGTGCTGGTGTTCACCCAGCCGGCCAGGGCCCAGCAGGCGTTTTTGCGCCAGTTTGGACCCGTGGAAGGTTTGCGCACGCCGTTCATCTACGCGCTGCTGCAAGACCGGCAGGGCTACCTCTGGCTGGGCACCGCCGAAGGCTTGGTGCGCTACGATGGCACTCGCTTCGTCACGTTCACCAAGAAAGACGGCCTGACTGAGGACTTCGTGGTATCGGTGCGCGAAGACCCTGCCAGCGGCCACTTGTGGGTGGGCCATTACCAGGGCGGCATTTCGGTGAGAAAGGAGCCCACCGGCCCCTTCACCCTCGCCGACCGCGCGACCGCGCCCACGGGCCTGCGCCGGCCCGCCAACGGCCCGCCGCCCGTCGATACCGCACGCATCGGCACCTACCTGCGGCGCTACCAGTTGCGTCTGCCCACTGGCGTGGTGCCTATTTGCCTGCTCGAAGACCGGGAGGGCAACACCTGGCTGGGCACCGCGGGCCAGGGCCTGTGGCGGCACTCTGACCGGCACCTAACCCGATACCCCACCCCGGCTGGCAGCGCGCCGCCCGTGGCCCTGTGCCCCGGCCCGGACGGCACCTTACTGATGGGCACCGCCCTGGGGCTACAAACCGCTAGCGGCACCGGTAAATGGGGTCGACCTTTTAGGCGAGGCCCCGCCGTATCCGTCCGAGCCGTATTGCCGCGGCCCGGCTCGGGGCGCGGCTATTGGGCCGGTACCGATGGCAATGGCCTGTGGCAATACCTGCCGTCCGGAGCCTCGCACCGGGTGAAGGGCCTGCCCACTAACCTGGAAGTAACGGCCCTGGCTTACGCGCCCCGCAGCGGCCTGTGGGTGGGCACTGCCGCCGACGGCCTTTACCTATTACCGGCTGACTCCACCCAGCGCGCCCGCCATTTCACCACGGCCGAGGGGCTGCTGCACAACAGCATTTACGCACTGCTGGCCGACCGCCAGGGCCAGGTATGGGTAGGCACCCACGGTACAAGCCTGGCTGTTTACAACCCCAGCGCGCAGCAATTCACCCACCACCGGCTCGGTAAAACCGGTGTGTCCATCAGCAGCTTTGCCGAGGATGCCCTGGGGCGGGTGTGGGTGGGCACCGAAGGCCAGGGCCTCTACTGCCTGGCTGATAAAAAATGGCGCCATTATAATGCGAGGCACAGCCCCTCCACCAATTTTGTGTATGGCCTGCTGGCCCTGCCTGCACTCACCAAGGCCAGCGACGCGGGAAAATGGCTGCTGCTATCGCACCTGCAGGGTTTGTCGTTGCTCGATGCCAGCACGGGCAAATTCACTGCTTTAGCGGCTGCCACCGACTCCCTGGCGCGCGACAGCCGGGGCCCACTGGCCTTGATAACCGACCCACAGCCAATGGCCTGGGCTGCCACACGCGCCGGCTTGGTTCGGGTCGACTTGCGCGAGGCGCTGGGCCGGGCCCTCGAAGTGGCCCCCACCCTGGCACTCACCACCGCCGAGGTAGATGGCGCCCCACGCCAGGCAAGCGCGCTGGGCGAGTTGTCGGCCACGCGCCACCGGGTCAGCTTTGGCTTCCGGGGCTTGAGCCTGGCCGCGGGCAACGAGCCCCTCGCCTACCAGTACCGCTTGCGGGGCCTTTCCGATGCCTGGAGCCACCCCAGCGCCGCGCCCGAAGCGCAGTTTCCCGGCCTCGATGCGGGGCGTTACGTGCTGGAGGCCCGCACCCGCCGCGGCCCGGCGGGCTCCTGGAGCCCGGTGGTGAGGGCAGATTTTGGCATCGCCACGCCGTTTTGGCGCACGTGGTGGTTTGCCGGGCTGGTGCTGCTGACGGCCGTCGGCGCGGTGTTTGGCATAGTGCGGGTACGTGAGCGGACCCTGCGCCAAACCCAGCTCCTACTAGAGCGCACCGTGGAAGAACGCACCGCCGAGCTACGCCAGCAAAAGGCCCACATCGAAGACATCAACGCCGACCTGGTGGTAGCCCGCGACGCCGCCGAGGCTTCCCGCAAAGCCAAAGCGCAGTTTCTGGCCAACATGAGCCACGAAATCCGCACGCCCATGAACGCCGTCATTGGCCTCACCAATTTGCTGCAGGCCACTCGCCCCACACCAGAGCAGGCTGATTACCTCACGGCCATTGAGTCGTCGTCGCAAAACCTGCTGGTGATTATCAACGACATCCTCGACAGTTCCAAGATGGAAGCCGGCAAGCTCTCGCTCGAGCAAGTGCCCTTCCGTCTGCCCGAGGCCGTGCGACGGCTAGGGGCCATGTTCAAGTATGCCACCGATACCAAAGGCTTATTTTTCTCGGTAGACGTAGCGCCCAACGTGCCAGCCGCCGTGTTCGGCGACCCGGTGCGTCTCAATCAGATACTGGTCAACCTGGTTGGCAACGCTGTCAAATTCACCCGCGAGGGCGGCGTAACTGTCACAGTGGAAGCCTCTCCCGTGCCGTCGGCTTCTGCAGGAACAGAAGTGGACAATGCTCCTAACTCTGAGTCTTTACCTATAAAGGTGCTCGTAGGCTTTTCCGTGCGTGACACCGGCGTAGGCATCCCGGCTGATAAGCTGGGAGCTATTTTTGAAGACTTTTCGCAGGCTAATACATCCACCACCCGCGAGTTTGGTGGCACCGGCTTGGGCCTGAGCATCGCCCGCAATCTGGTGCAACTCCACGGCGGCCAACTGAGCGTTATTAGTGAGGAAGGCCAAGGCTCCGAATTCTTTTTCGAGCTGCCCTATGAGGTAGCTCATGAGGCCCTTGCCCAACCCTCGGCCCACCAGGGCCTGCTAGCGCCCTTCGAGCCGGCCCTACGGGTGCTCGTAGCCGAAGACAATGCCTTGAATCAGCTAGTAGCCCGCAAGACGCTGGAAGCCTGGAACGTGGAAGTTGTAATTGCCGAAAACGGCCGCCTGGCCGTGGAAGCCGTAGCAGCCGCCCCCATGCCCTTCCACGCCGTGCTGATGGATGTGCAGATGCCCGAAATGGATGGCTACGAAGCCGCCCGCCAGCTCCGCCAGCTTTTCCCCAATGCCCACCACTTGCCCATCATTGGCCTCACGGCCTCGGTGCTGCCCGAAGACCGGGTGCTGGCCCTGGCCGCCGGCATGAACGACACCCTGGCCAAACCATTCGAACCGGCCGTGCTGTATGCACGCTTAGCGCATTTCACGGGAAGACCAGCGGGCCAGGATGATAAAGGCATAAAAGAGCCTGAATTGTTGCCATCCAATTCGTCGGAAACAACTCCTGCCCTCCTACCATCACACCCTACTACCCTAAAACCCGACTGGCAGCTACTGGAGGAGCTTGCCTGCGGCAATGAAGCCTTCCTGCGCCAGATTGTAGGCACTTTCCTCATTGAAGCGCCGGCCCTGGAGGGCCTGTTGGCCGCCCATTGCTCCGCCGACCCCGCAGCGCTGGCCGGGGCCGCCCACAAGCTGAAGGGCCAGGTTGCCTACTTCGGCGTTCCCTCGCTTCACACCCAGCTCGACGACCTGGAGCGCGCTGCCCGGCAGCCCGCTGCTGCCCAGTGCCAGCCCCTCGTGGCCAGCATCCGCCAGCAGTTGGCTGAGCTATACCCGCAGCTGGCCGCCCGGGCCTAGCACGAATTAACCGAGCCTGCCAACTTACATTCGTTGCCGCGTGTAGTTAAAAGGGGTTCCCATGGCTGATTCCACTTCTGTTGCTTCCCTGAATTGCTTAGTTGTTGACGACGACCCCCTCTCGGTGCAGGTGGTGCTCAACTGCATTGCCAACACGGCATTTCTAAACGCAGTAGGGAGCTACACCAACCCCGTAGAAGCCGCCGAAGCCCTGCGCACCCACCCCGTCGACCTGTTGTTTCTGGACGTTGAGATGCCGCTCATGTCTGGCATCGAGCTGTTGCGCACCCTGCAGCACCCGCCGCTGGTCGTGCTCATCACCAGCAGCAAGGAATACGCCGTGGAGGCATTTGAATACTCCGTAGTTGACTACCTGATGAAGCCCGTCAGCTACGCCCGCTTCCTGCAGGCCTCACAAAAAGCACTGGAAGCCGCCCAGCGCCAGCCCGCCGCTGCCACCAACGAGGCCATTGAAACCCCAGCTCCGAACGCAGCCTTCACTTTTGTGAAAGTGGACAACAAGCTAGTGCGGGTGACATTCGACGACGTGCACTACGTGGAAGCTCTCGGCGACTACGTGCACATTGTGACGGGCCAGAGCAAGCACATTGTGTACAGCACCATGAAAGCTGTTGAGGAGAAATTCCCAGCAAGTCGCTTTCTCCGCGTTCATCGCTCGTTTATCGTCAACTTCAACCGCATCCACGCCTTGGAAGACAACATCATGCAGGTTGAGGGCAAGAACATCCCCGTGGGCCAGACCTACCTACGCGACGTGATGCAGCGCCTCAACCGGTTTTGAGCGTGGCCGAACGTGTTGATTTTCGGGACCTCCAATAAGCCATTATAAAGAGCGCAAAAACGACGTGGTGCAGCGCGATGAGCAGGTCGACAACATCGACCAGGCCCGCACTGGCCAGAAGCACATCTCAACAACTTTGTTGACCGGGAAACTTTGGATTTCGACGCACAGCCTAGCCGTGTGCTGAGGGCTGAATCCGTGACTTTCGTGGCTCCCGCCGCCCAGTTACTAGCCTGCCAAAGCGTGCAGCTTCCGTGTACTTTTCGCGATGGCGGCTTAGCGCATTTCCCCTCCGCCCAGCATCTATTTCGCCGGGCTAATAACTATTCCGTGCGTTTGCGCATGCTTATTTTCGTCTCCGAAGCCTGCACTGACAGCCATCCGTAACACGCGAAACGGCGGTGAAACCGTAATGCAATTCCACCCCCACTTCACGCAAACAAACTGCGCGACTAATCTCAACTAGCTAATTCTGACTCTTTTGCTACCGGTGCTCCCTCACGAAGCAAGCTCAGTACCAACTCCCACAAGTGTTCGTAGGGAATGATTTCGACTTCGGCAAATGCTTCGCCGGGCGGGGGCGTCTCCTGTAGTTGCTGCAATAGTACTTTGCCCCGCTCGGCAGCCTGGGCCGCGTCGAAGTTTTTGTCGACAATCACCTGAAGCAAACGCAGAAATAGCCGGCTACGCAGTGTGGTGGGCTCGTACAAGTGCCGCTGTTGATATTTCCGCAGGCGCTCCAGACGCAGTAGCACCTCTTCCAAGTTACGCTCGCGCAGGAAGTGCAAGAGCTGCAGCACCAAAATCGCCACGTTGTGCCCCCGCTTGTCGCGGCTGTACTCCGGGAGTTGCAATACCCACTGAGCTATTTGCCGCTGCCGGGCAGTTGTCACCCGCTGCGGCGGCATCACAAAATCGATGTATCCTTTATACAAGTCCCACCGCTGAAGAGCTGCCTCACGTTGAATAAGATAGGCTGGATTCTTAGTGATAACCCCCATCAACTGCTGGGCCCTCTCGTATTGTTCTGCGTGGAGCGCTAGCAGCACGTGATGCTCCTGAAAGTAAAACCAGTTGTTAGACGATGGGTGAAAATCGCGGTTATACTCCTCAGCTAAACGCAAGCCTTGCATTGGCTGACGACTACGGAGATAGGCATAGATATTCATAAAATGGTTGAATCGAATATCAAACCGACGCGCATTGAGCTTACCATCACGTAAGCGCCGCGACGCAGCTCCTGTTACCCTAATAATTTCCTGAAAATTGCCTTGCAGCTCTTCATAGGCTATCCGAGCCCGATACACGGCATTGTATGTTGTGAAGCTACGGGCCTTACGATGCAACGCCTCTAGCTGTTCTATCCGGTCGGGCAACATTGCTAATATTGCCCGACGGGACGCAACACTACCGCCTAATGCCAGTTGCGTTGCCCTGTAGAGTTGCTCAGCTTCGTCCTCTAGCGTCAACAATTGCTGAGCCCGGTGGAGCACTTTGGCAGCTTTCTTATACAGGACTGGCTGACGTTGCTCAGCGTGTAGATTGCGTAGCATTCGCGCACCTTGAACTACGTATTGAGTGAACTCTCCTTGCTCTGCTAATCTTAGACAGCGCTGTAGCAAACGTTCTGTTAGTTTATATTCCCGTTCAGAATAAAGAATACTTACCTTGTGCAGAAGGTCAAGGCACTCAAGCTCGTAACGGCGCGACACTAGGTGCCGGGGGTCCGAATGGTCAAGGAAATAAAGTTGATTTAACAGCTTGCTTCGTACCCGCGACTGCAACTTTTGCAGCGCCCGCACATTTGCCGGTGTCGACTTACCGTACAATGTCTTCACCACTTGAAGTTGAGTCACTTCCGGTGATTCAGCCAATGTGGCTACAAATTGATTCTCTTTGTTTGTTTGGCGACTACGCAAATCCAATATTGGCAACGAAGCCAAACTGCGAGATGTCACAATTCGCGCCAAATTTGCGATTTCATTCATCTTAAATACGCTTTAGAAGCATATAATTCAACTTTTGCTTAAAAATGCAGCTAAAAAACCATGTCGCAATAATCAGGGTTCTTTCCTTTTTTGCTTGCTCTTTACCCTACAATCTTTGTAATGTGCTCATTTGAAATCTTTTCAACCCATTGATGTCACAAATTGACGATTTTTTGCTTACGTTTCTTGAAATATAATTGCCCTATCAGCATTCTAAGCAAAGATTGATAATTTTTATCTATTTAGTTAAATTTTTTACATAATATTTTATAGTCTGTTTTAGGGCAATATTGTCCTTTCGTAAGGCATTGATAAATGTCAACTTTGTGTCACTCAAACATCTGACACACCTCTTAATACCTTACGACCGTGCTGAATATCCTCGCCTTCGCCCTGCTCCAATTCGCTGGTCTCAATTCCAGCGCAATTATCAATTCAACCACATCACAGGTTGCCATTGGTAACAGCATCGCCGCCGTGGGTGGCAGCGGCGGCTGGGCCGGCGACATCGCCGCCGTGGGTGGCAGCGGCGGCTGGGCCGGCGACATCGCCGCCGTGGGTG
>NZ_FOXS01000004.1 GCF_900115775.1 Hymenobacter arizonensis
ACTAAGTGGCCGAGGGCTTCGCAGCTACACTACGGTGTATAGATTTCGTCAAACGCGCAACCAGCGCTTCGTTTTTGTCCCCTTATGTCAACGTTATTGAGGGGTGCGTCTTCCGCGAGGAAGAACCAGAACACACGCACCCCCCGCCAGCAATGGTGGCTTTAGCCCGGGTGTTCACCTCTTCCCATTCCGAACAGAGCCGTTAAGCCCCGGTGCGCCTATGGTACTGCCTTCACCGGTGGGAGAGTCGGTCGCCGCCAACCTTTTTTTACAACCCCCGCGCCCCCCGCCCGCCGTCACCGGCCCGCGGGGGGCGCGCTGCGTTTTAGCCTATGCTCATACTTGCAATTGCTCTTGGGTAGCATATTGACTGTTTGGTCTAAAAGTAAGCTGTCGGAGGCTAGTGCAATGTGAGTAAATTTGCTTTCCTACCAGTATTTAATTATCTGTGCAAGTATCGCCAGCACGTTATAGTCGGAGTATTGATTGGTTAACTGTGCTCCTGTATGTGGTCCTAGTTAGCATTGGATGGGTATGCATTTATGCATCTAGTTATTCGCCTGAAGCACCTGCTAATCCACTAAGTAGCCTGAGCTTTGATAAGCTTATGGCTTTTAACTGGTTCAAGCAACTGCTTTGGATTGCTACTGCTGTAGTGCTTGTGGTTGTGCTGCTGGTAGTGGACTATAAGGCTTACGACACGCTAGCTTATGCCATGTATGGAGGCATGATTGTGCTTTTGTTGATTACCATGTTTGTAGCCCGACCGATTGCAGGGTCGCGCTCGTGGTTGGAGCTTGGACCGGTGAGGTTGCAACCAGCTGAATTTGCAAAATTTACTACTGCTCTGGCGGCTTCTCGGTTCATGGCCAGTATCAATCTGAGATATCAGAATTGGCGAGACCAGTTGGTTTTGGCTGGCATTACATTGTTGCCTCCTTTGTTAATTGTTGCTTCTAATGAATCGGGCCAAGCGCTGGTGTTTGGCGCATTGTTGCTGGCTTACTTTCGGGAAGGGATGTCTCCGCTTATTTTGCTGCTGTTGGCGGCGGCGGCGGTCATACTGGTCTTGGCATTACTAGTGCCCAAGCTCTGGTTAATAGCAGCTTTTACGCTCATATTGCTCGCCGTATTGGGACTCAGTCGGCGTATTCTGCGCCATCATTTGCCATTGGCAGTTGGCGTGTGGGTGGCAGTGGCCGGAATGGTGGTAGGGGTTGACTTTTTTTACAATAATCTGCTTCAACCACACCAGCGTCAAAGGATAGAGATTCTAATCAATCCGTCAGCGGACCCACTAGGCAAGGGATGGAATGTAACGCAAAGCAAAATAGCTATTGGCTCGGGTGGCTTATTAGGCAAGGGTTTCTTGCAGGGCACTCAGACTAAGTTTGATTTCGTGCCTGAGCAAAGCACTGACTTTATTTTTTGTACAGTAGGTGAAGAGTTTGGTTGGGCGGGCAGCTTCGTTGTTATTCTACTGTATCTAGTTCTCCTCTGGCGCATTATTCATGTTGCGGAGCGGCAGAAATCGGTTTTTGGTCGGACTTATGGGTACTGCGTTGCCAGCGTACTGTTCTTCCACATGACAGTTAATATGGGTATGACCATTGGGCTTGCGCCGGTGGTTGGCATTCCGCTTCCTTTTTTTAGTTATGGTGGGTCTTCGTTGTGGTCCTTTACTATACTGCTTTTTAGTTTGCTAGCACTTGACGCATACCGCAAGCAAGACCTAGTGCGCTAATGAAGAATGGGCGAGTACCGGCTTGGGTTTGGGTATTACTGATAGTAGCCCATGCAGTGGCATTCGCTTGGTCGCTTAGTCATGAAAGCTGGTCTTTTCCAGACACGGATAGGTACTTCCAGGCAGCAGAGAACCTGCGATTACATGGTGAGTTGTATGCTCGGCCTTGGTTTGGGAATGTTTCAAATGGGCAATCCGTACAGGAGTACACCATTCGCCCATTAGGGTATCCGCTGGTAGTGTTGGCGCTAGGTAACGGGACGGCGCGGCCATTTTTGCTCTTAGCGATACAGAATGTACTGAGCTTACTGAGTATTGCCATCTTATTTAAGTGGTGGGCTGCAAGAGCTCAGGCCAGCAATGGAAATTGGTTACTACCCATAATTGGGGTACTAAGCTTCCCGACTCAACTTATTTACGCGAACGCGGTGATGAGCGAGGTTGTGCTGCAAACGGTAGTCTTAACGATGGTAGCAGCAGGACTGGCTTTTATCGAAACCAGAAAAGGCGTCTACTTTATTGCGGTAGCCATCGCTGTGGTGGTAGCAATGCTACTGAAACCTGTTTTTTATCCTTCAGCAATAATCTTTGGAGGAGCAGGCGCTGTGCTGGCGTGGCAGAGAAGGAAACCGCAACTGGCGCTCATCGGGCTGGTGCCGGTGGTTGTAATGGGGCTCTATATGGAATGGAATAATGAGCGTACGGGCTACTTCCACTTTTCCAGTATAGCGGATATAAATCTGTTGCATTACAACGCAGCTGGGGTGGTGAGGCAGGTTGACGGACCTGCAGCAGAGGAAAAATGGGTCGCGGCGGTGCTGTCGGAAGCGAATGCGAAACCAGACTTTGCGTCACGTCAACATTTTATTCAGAGCCGAGCGAAAGCAGTAATATGGGAGCACCCCGTAGTATATGCAGGGCAGCACTTGCAGGGAATGGTTGCGCTATTCCTGGACCCTGGGCGATTTGATATAAGCCAGTTTCTTGGCTTGGAGGCACCGGTTGAGGGTGGGTTCTTAACACAAGCCCGGGCAGGTGGGATATTTCGGGCGATGCAGCGACTGCCAGTAAGTATGATGGCTTTGCTGGGCCTGATATTAGTGGCAAATAGCATCCGCCTAGTGCTGGCAGTGCGGGGCTTTATACGCCTTGGTAATTTTGGGCCAACATTGCGCCGTGGGCGGTGGTTGGCGTTAGCAATTATACTTTATGTTGCATGCTTAACGGGGCCTCTGGGGGCGGCGCGCTTTTTGGTTCCGATTTGGCCATTGCTTTTGGGCTTGTCCTTAGTAGGGCTAGGCCGGGCACAAGAACCCTTATCGATTCCGTTGCACCCGAAGGAAACGGCGCCAATGGGTGAAGGTCAAGGCTAGTGCAGCACTGAAAATGGGCGCGGCCAAGTAGCCCATGCGGCCTAAGTCGCCGGAAAGAAGCATATGCAAGGCTACGACAATCAACAAAAGCACTTCTCTAATACCCAAAGAGGCGTAGCTGGATAATGAATTTTCCTGTTGATTGTCCGGCCATAAGCTTATGGGTACGGCTAGGGTAAAAAAACCAAATATGCTTAGCAACTCACCTATTCCTTTAAGGGAAGCTGCTCGTGAGAGTGAATAGATAATGTTATCGAAGTGTTCCAGTGCATTTGTGACGGACTGACTAGCAGAACTTCCACTATGTTTATTGACGAAGTAATGCACGGCGGCTAGTGCAATCAAGCCCATACTCAACGCCACGGCTTGCTTGGGCCAGCTCAAGGACTTGCGACCAAACCAGAGCAGCCACGGTAAAAGGAGAAAGAAGGACTCTTTGGCTAAAGGGCCCAGTATTAGCGCTGCTACCAGTGCCCAGTTGCCGGTTGGGCCGCGGCGGACGCTATAGTAGGCAAGGCTGAATACCAGCAGATAAAGGCTATCGGTGAGGGGAAGCCCTGCCGCATACACAGCCCATCGACTGGTGAGTAGGGCCAGGATGGCTAGGGCTGCCCCCTCGGCAGTAGCCCCGACGTGGCGGGCACCGTTGAACCAACACGCGGCGGCGGCGGCCACGAGCAAGCAATTGACCAGATAAAAGCCAAAGCGCAGGGGCCACAATCCCGCTGGACGTTGTGGCCACACCGCGGCATAAACTTTGGCGAGTGGGGCCGCTACGGCGGCGGCAGCGGCCGGAACCAGAACCCGGTAGCGGTGCGTGACACGTACGCTATCGAAACGCCCGGTAGCCATGCGCAGGTAGCTTCGCGTATCGAGCGAATGCGAGAAATCGAAGTGCACGTACATCGGGTAGGCAAGGTTAGCCACTGCGGCTATTGCCAAGAGCCACGGCAGTAGCCAGCGGCGCAGCCGAGGTCCTATGTAAGGCAGCTTCGAAGTCGGCGCGGGGCTAGGCAAACTTGCGGTCGATGAGCTTCAGGAGCTTGTTGACGTGCTCCTCTTTGCGGCTCCAGTCGTAGCGTTGCGACAGGTCGTCGGTGATGTAGGTACGGGCCTGGTCTGGAGTAGGCAGCGAATCGAGGTGCTGAATAGCCGCATGGTATTCCATGTTCTCGCCGGAAAACAACTCGTTGATGAAGCTGAAGCGCTGGTTGATGGAGATGGCTTCGCGCAGGGTTTCAACTTTAGGGCCTGCGCGTTCGGCAGGTGCGGCGGTGGCACGCAGGGTTTCAGCCAAAGGCGGCGCGGAAGGGTGACCCGCTTTGAGCTTCTCGTGAAGGCGCGCGCTGCTGGCGTCGGCACTGGTAAGAGAAGCGCTGGAAGCTATAGGGGCAACCGGAGCGGCCACGGGCGTAGCAGGAACTTGAAGAGGCGCTGGAGCAGGCGTCGGAGCTGCTACGAACGTGGGCACGGCTACGACGATGGGCTCTGTCGGAGCAGGTTTGGCAACTGGTGTGGGCGTGGGAGCTGGCTCGGGCTCGGCCTGGGGCGGCGTGAGAACAGGAGCGGTAGTGGCAGACACCGGGCCATCTTCCAGCAAGTCGGCGGTGGTGAGGGGAAGCAGCGTGCTGAACTCCTCTACGAGGCGCTGCATGGGCTGATGAGCCTTGTAGTTGGTTGCGTGGTAGAGCTCGAAGCGCTGGGTCAGAAAATCGTTGCTGAGGTCACCAGTGCTGGTCAGGCTGTCTACGAAGCCTTGGTAAAAGGTTTTGTAGACGTCGATGTAACGCAGGTTGTCGCGGAGGCTGGTCAGGGATGAAAAGTCACCAGTGCCTAGCAGCAAGCGCTGAAAGCTGCCAACGGGGTCGGCCACCATCCCAAGCGAGTCGCCAATGGCTTGCGCCAATAAGGGCTCGAAAGAAGCGCGGCTCAAGCTAATGTGGCGCGACAGGATGTTCATGAACTGCGTAAGGGCAGCCTGGACAGCAGGGGCTTCAAACTCAAAATAAGGGCTGCGCAAGCGGGCCGTTTCGGCCTGCCATTGGCCCAATAGCTGGCGCACTACCAGCAGGTTAACTTGGCGTATGGGCGTGAATTTGAGTACTGCAGGGCCATCAAGGGTGGCGGTGGGCTCGGAGTCGAAGTGCTGGTCGCAGAGGCGAGTGGCCAAGCGGCGACCGTATTGCGCGCACTTGGCGAGGCTATATTTGTCGTTCATAAAAAGGCCGGGTTTCGGTGGCCGAAGTTAGGCATAAATGGCCCTGTTGACGATTGAAAACTTACCGGGAGCATCCGTGGAGGTGCCCGCCGGGACTACTTTACTGGCTGCAATACAGGCTGCCGGATACGATTGGATGCATGCCTGCGGTGCCAAGGGGCGGTGTACCACCTGCCGTTTGCAAGTGAGCAGCGGCTTGGAAAAGCTAAGTCCGCCTACCGACGCCGAACTCCGGTATCGGGCGGCCGGCCGGCTGCTTGCCAACGAGCGGCTGACGTGCCAGGCACGCCTGCTAGAGGGATCAGTAAGCGGCCGCGTGCCCGAAGCCACAAAGCTGCCACACGTGCAGTACGGCTAACGCTTGAGGCTGGATAACCAAAATTGTTGACCCGCTAGTGCGGCCAGCCCAACGACAGGCGGTCAGAGCGTTTGCGTGACCAACCCTTTTTATTGGGCGGGAAAGAGGCCACGTGCTGTGCGGTTCGTTCCTAACTTTAGGTTTCCAAACCTCCCAAGCCCGCCTGTATTTTGTTTATTGAACCCCGCGTTGGTAATCGTCACAACGCCCCTCGCCGGGGCTGGATAGAAGTAGTGTGCGGCTCTATGTTTTCGGGCAAAACCGAAGAACTGATTCGCCGCCTCACCCGCGCCCGTATTGCCCGGCAGCAGGTCGAAATTTTCAAGCCCGCTGTGGATACCCGCTACGATGTGGAGGACGTGGTAAGCCACAATGCCGCCCGCATCCGGTCGACGCCGGTGGCCATTCCGTCGGAAATTCTGCTGCTTGCCGCTGGGTCCGATGTGGTGGGCATCGACGAAGGCCAGTTTTTTGATGATTCGCTGGTCGACGTCTGCCTGCAATTGGCCAATAACGGCACCCGCGTTATCGTGGCCGGGTTGGACATGGACTACCTCGGCCGTCCGTTTGGACCCATGCCTGCTCTGCTGGCCACGGCCGAATATGTGACCAAAGTGCACGCCGTGTGCGTGTGCTGCGGCGAAATAGCGTCTTATTCTTATCGGATTGCCGCAAGCGAAAGCCAGGTGCTGCTCGGCGAGACAGATTCTTACGAAGCTCGCTGCCGGCCGTGCTTTTTGGCCGGCATGCAAGCCAAAGCCCCCGCCCCAGAGGTGCGCTCAACCGCAACGCACTAAAGCGCTGGGCCAAGCGTTGGCAAAGACAGCCTTGCTGCTTCTACTTTACTCGTGTTTTTTGCTGAGCGTATGTTGCACCTTTTCCGTTGTTTGTTGGGGTTGATTGGCCTGTTGTGTTGTGCAGAAACAGCTTGGGCACAAAGCACTGCGGGCTACGGCGACTGGCAGCTACACTTACCCACCAACCGCCCTTTGCGCGTGGCTGATGCTGACGACCGCGTGTACGTAGCGACCGAAGATGCCTTTTACTTTCTGGATAAGAAACTCAATACCACCCAAGTGCTTTCGCGCCGCGATGGGTTGAATGATGTGGGAGTTGCGGCGTTGGCTTACGATTCGGTGACGCGACAAACGATATTGGCTTATCGAAACACTAACATCGATATTCTGCAGGCCAATGGCCGCGTGCGCAACCTCAACGACGTGCTGCGCAAGACGATTCAGGGGGCCAAAGAAGTCAATAACCTATCTGTGGGCGGCGGGAAAGCCTATTTATCGACAAGCTTTGGCCTGGTTGTAATTGACTTGGTGAAGATTGAAGTCACCGATACGTATAGCAATATTGGGCCCGGAGGCACGACGGTAGCCGTGTATGATGCTGCCGTAGCCAACGGTGCCTTGTTTGCCGCTACCTCGGTGGGCCTCATGCGGGGCTCGTTGAGCAGCAATCTCTTGGATTTTCGCAGCTGGACTATCTACCGGCCCGTGCCAGTGGGCGCCCCTACTGCCCGGCCCGTTTATGGAACTCTTACCGCATACGCGGGGCAGGTGTATGCGGGAGTTGAGGGAACGGGAATGGCAGTGTATAAATTTTTGCCTGCCAGCAGCCCTACCGCCCTGGGCTCCTGGCAAGCCATCCCTAACACTTCTGCTACGCAGTTTCGGCGGTTGCGCACCAGCAGCATAGGGGTGTTTGTCATCGACGACAATTCAGGAGTGCGCCGTATCGACTTGAGCGGAGCGGTAACGACCGTGGTGCCCCCCACTGGCGGCACTAGCATTCTGGATGCCGTACGCACACGCGATGGCAGCTTTTTCGTGGCCAATTTGCAAAACGGCTTGGAGCGGGTACGGCCCGGCACCAACCAGCCCGCCGAACGGTTTGTAGCCAATGGCCCCGAAACCCGGTTGGCTTTTAGTATTTTAGCTGACGCTCGCACCAACAAGGTCAATGTGTTTACGGGAGGATATTCGGAGCGCTACGCACCTTCGGGAATGCGGTCTGGGTTCTATGAGTTTTCTAATGGGCAGTGGACCAATTTCACGGCCAATGCATTGCCGCGGGCAACGGATTACCCCAACCCACTCAGCCCCTCGCGGGGAACCCGCACGCCGGATGGCACCCTGTATGTGGGCTCCAACGGGGGCGGCCTAATGGAGTGGAAAGGCCCGGGTGATTTTCGCCTGTTCGGGGTAGGAACGCCAGCGGGTAGCCCCTTCATCGGCACCTTCGGCGATGTAAACCGGGCAGAAGTGACCGATTTGGCCGCTGATGCTGACGGGAAGGTATGGGTGGTCAATCGGCATCTGTCGGCCAATACGTCGGGCTTGTTCATCCTGGACCCGGTGGCTAACACGTGGCGTACCATTCCGTGGGTGTTCGGGCTTGAAACGCTGGAGCGCATTGCACTGGACGATGCCGGGTACGCCTGGGTTTCGGTGGCGCGTAAAACCGACCCTACCAACGCTCCCCTGGGTATTTTCGTCATCGACCCGGCCCTTACCAACCCCAAGCCACCCCGCTTCTTCACAACGGCCAGCGGTTTGCCGGATAACCAAATCTATGAGCTGGCCAAGGACCGCCGTGGAAACATGTGGGCAGCCACAAGCAAGGGCGTGGCCGTATTCAATGACCCCAACGGGCCGTTCGACCCCTCTACTCAGTTTGTACTGCCGCTCGTGCCCCAAGGTGATGGGAAAGCATTCCCGACCTTGTTTAGCGAGGCCGTGCGCACCCTGGCGGTGGACGGCGGCGACCGCAAGTGGTTCGGGACCGACAATGGCCTGTGGCTTTTCAGCCCCGATGCCGACGAGGCCCTGTTTCACTTCACGACGGCCAATAGTCCGTTGCCCTCCAACCGCATCGTGGATGTGAAGGTGAACAACAAAACGGGCGAAGTATGGGTAGCAACGGATGCCGGGGTAGTAGCTTACCGTGGCTCAGCCAGCATCACAGAAGGCGCCCCGCAGTGCGCGAAGGTTTCGCCTAACCCCGTCCGGCCCGAGTTTGCGGGTACTATGGGCATTAGCGGGCTCGCTAATGACGCCCTGGTAAAGATTACCGATGTAGCCGGGCACCTCGTATACGCCACCAAGGCCAACGGCGGCACCGTGACCTGGAACATGACCAACCCCAACGGTCAGCGGGTTCGCTCCGGGGTGTACCTCGTCATGTCGTCGGATGCCGATGGCAAAAATACCTGCGTAAGCAAAGTGGCCGTGCTGAGCAAGTAGCAGCCCCGAGGGCTCAGCCGCTTGTGGGTTGCCAGCGTGGGCATGGCGAGCAGCGCGGCGTTACAAGAAGGAGCCAGTTTCTCAAACTTTATGCTGATAAAAACCCGAGGCATTGTTCTCAGCTTCTTAAAATACCGCGAAACGAGCATCATTGCCCGCGTCTATACCGAGCGTCTGGGTGTGCAGAGCTACGTGGTGAATGGCGTGCGCAAAGCCAAGCCTCCCGGGCGCATTGCCTTGTTTCAGCCCTTCACCCTGCTCGATTTGGTGGCCTATGTGGCCCGGGGTAGTGGTGGCCTCACCCGCTTGTCGGAGTTTCGGTGTTCTGAGCCCTTCAGCACGCTGCCCTACGAAGTACAGAAGAGCAGCGTGGTGCTGTTTCTTTCCGAAGTAGTAGGGCGGGCGGTGCGCGAAGAAGAGCAAAACGAGCCGCTCTTCCAGTTCTTACACGATTCCATTCTGGCCTTCGACCAACAAACCAAGGGCAGCGAGAACTTTGCTCTGGTATTTCTGCTGGAACTGGCCACGTACCTGGGGTTCGGCATCAGCACCGGGTCGGAACTAACTGACCAGGTTATCATGGCCGGCCACGCAGCGACCAGTAAGGGCGCTACCGGCCCGGCCACCTTGCGGCTGCGCGAGTTTGAAACCTACTTTGACGAACTGCTGCACGACCCGGCCACTAGCACCATTCCCAACGGCCGCGTGCGGCATGAGTTGCTAACCGTGCTTATCCGCTACTACCAGTTGCACGTCGAGCAATTGGGCGAAATTCGGTCGCTGGATATTCTCTCGCAGGTGCTGGCCGAGTAGGGGCGAAGTCTATTTGAAGTCCACCAATTCTACTTCGAAGCGCAACACGGCGTTGGCTGGGATGTCGGCGCCGGCGCCGCGGGGGCCATAGGCCAGGGGCGAAGGGATAAGCAGCACAGCCTTGCTACCGGCCGTGAGCATGGCAATACCCTGGTCCCAGCCTGCAATGACCCGCCCTGCACCCAGCGCGAAGGCTATGGGTTCGTTGCCGTGCTTGGCCGAAGAGTCAAACTCTTTGCCAGTGGCCAGCACAGTGCCGCGGTATAGCACCCGTACGGTTTGCCCCTTCTGGGGGAGCGCCCCTTTGCCGGGGCGGGTAATAATGTAATAGGTGCCGCCAGCGGTTTTTTTAGCCACCAGCTTGTTCTTTTTCAGGTAAGCTTCAATCTGAGCCGCGTCCTTAGCGGTTTGGGCGACGGCCTGGCGTTGTGCCTGCTCCGCCAATTGAGCTTTCATTTTTTCCGCCCGAGCGGGCATCTCCGACATGGGAAACAGCTCTTGGGCGCTGGCCAGCACTACCATCGTATTGCCGCTTTTGCGAATGAAAGGGGGCACGGGCTGACGAAAGGTCTTGGCAAATAGCGAGTCGGCGGGGAAACGAAAGGCAGCGCTGTCGCCGGGCAGCAAGAGGCCCAGGGCTTCTTCCATGCCTCCTGGCACCGGCTGGGCTGGCAACGGGACCGGCTGCGGAATGGGCTGCATCTGGCGCGATTTCATGAGCACCGAATCGCGGCCTGTGCGGAACTCCATGAACACGGTGAGCACTTGCCCGGCACGGGTGGCGTAAGGAGCATCGGTAGGGGCCAGCGTGCGCGGTTGGTAACGGCCTGCAGCATCTTTCCGAAACAGGCGGTACTCGGTGCCCGAGGGCAGGCGTGAGAAGCCAGAGGCTGGCGTTTGAGCGTGAGCCGACTGCAAGAAGGCAAACAGCGCGCAAACAGCGCTAAAAAGTGAGTATCGCATCATGAAATTGCTAGCCGCGTGCATTAGCGCACGCTCACTACTTCTAGTTCAAATACCAGTTCTGTATTGGGTGGGATTAGGTAACGACTTTCGTCGTCGGGGTCCCGGACGCCGGTAGCGCCGTAAGCGTGCGCAGCGGGTATCCACACGCGCACCCGCGAACCTGCGGGCAGCAGCGGCAGCACTTCGTCCCAACCCGGAATAACCTCGCCCCGGCCTACCCGAAACCGAAGCGGACTGCCCGATGCCGCGGTGGCATCGAAGAGGTGGCCGTCGGGCAGGAAGCCAGCGTAGCGTACGGCTACGCGAGTGCCAGCAAGGGCCAACTTGCCGGCGCCCCGCTCATGAAACACAAAGCGCACCCCATTCTGCGTGTGTTGCGGAATGAGGCGCGCCGAGTCGGAGCCGTGGGCGGGAGCACTGGGGGTGGAGAGAACAGCCGGCTTGGTGCCAGGTTGTGCACTGGCAGCCGAAGCCGCTAAGAGAAGCACCAGCCACAGGCTAAGCAGTGAAGTCCTGAAGCTGACGGCTGGCTGCACTCGCATAGAGAGGCTTAAAAAACGTCCAGCACCTCCACGTCAAACATAAGTGCTGAGTCTGGCGGAACATTGACTCCGCTTTGCGGGGGACTGGGATTGGCTCCAAACGCCAAGCGGGAGGGAACAAGCAGCAGCTTGCGGTCGCCTTTGCGCATAAGCAAGAGGCCTTCAGCAAAGCCGGCTCCAAACATGCTATTAGTTCCGCTAGTAAGCACCGCGCAGCCGCATCCTGTCCGGTTTTCGCTGGAATTATCAAAAATTGAGCCCGCCGGAAACTGCTGGTTGCCGAACGAAGCCGGATAGCCGGTAGAGCCTGGCTGGGCTCCATTGCTCAGGAAACGGCCTATGTAGCGCACCGTCACTTGCTTGCCAGCAGTGACCTGCGTGCCTTGTCCGGCCACGCTATCAACTACGTAAAGCCCTGACTCTGTTTGCCGAGCTTTGCTTATGAGCCTGTTCTTGGTCAAGAAGTTGCGAATCGTATCCTCATCGATACGCTTCATCTTTTCCTCGTGCTCGCGCAGGGTTTTCTGAAAAGTCGTTTCGGTATTGCAGCTCCATAGGGCCGGGGCTGCCAACAGCAGGCCCAGAGCCAATACCAAGTAGCGCGAGCGGAGCAGAAGATTTTTCATGGAAAAAAGGAGATAAAAGGATTCCGGCCAACGGGAGCCCGAGCAGCTATGCCGCGCCGCCCGTTGGCCGGAATTCAGAAAGGTAAAGGCTATTGGATGTCAACCAGTTCCACTTCGAAGCGCAGAGGCGCGTCGGCGGGAATGTCGGCACCAGCGCCGCGCGTGCCGTAGGCCAGCGACGAGGGGATGAGCAGAATGGCTTTGCTGCCTTTGTTCAACTGGGCAATGCCCTGGTCCCAACCGGGAATCACAGCGCCTTGGCCAATGGGGAAGTCAATGGGCTTGCCGGCTTTGTCCGACGAGTCGAACAGCTTGCCGCTCAGCAGCGTGCCGTTGTAGTTCACGCTCACGGTCTGGCCGGGCTGTGGCTTGGGGCCGGTGCCGGGTTTCAGCACTTGGTAGTAAACACCGGAAGGCAGCTTCTGCACAGTCAGGCTGTTTTTCTTGGCGTACTCCTGCAGTATGGCGTCGTCCTTTTTCAGCTGAGCCACTACCTCGGGCGCAGCCATAGCTTTCGCCTGGGCGTCAGCCTGCTCTTTCATTTGCTTGGCGTACTCGGGCGAGGCCATGCGCTGCTTCATTTGCGAAGCCATGGCGCGCTTCTGCAGCTCGGGCTGCATGGCCTGCGCTTCTTCCTGCGTGATGAGCTTGGGCGTGGTGGCCACGTACATCATCACCACGTTGCCGCCGCGCTTCAAGAACGGGGGCACGGGCTGGCCCGAGCTGGGCTTGATGAGCGAGTCGACCTGGAAGCGGAACACGCCGCTGTCGCCGGGCTGGAGCAGCGAGAGGGCCTCGTCGGGGGCGCCTTTCGTCTTGATTTCCTGCAGGGGCAGGGGCACGGGCAGGCCTACGTCGCGGCGGGTGTTTTGCAACACCGAGTCTTTGCCGGTGCGGTACTGCATGTTGCCCAGCAGGAACTTGCCCACCCGGTCCTTGTAAGTCGGGTCGCCATCGGGGTTGATTTCGCGCCGCTCGTAGTCGTTGCCGACTTTCTTAAAAATCTTGTACTCGATGCCGGATTTGGTTTTGGCAAAGTCACCGCCGTCTTTGTTGCAGGCCGTGAGAGAAGCGACGCCGAGCAGGCTGGCCCCCAGGGCCAGCTGCCGCGCAGAGCGGGAGGAAAAACGCATGAAAATAAAAGAAGTGAAGTATCAGAAACTGTTCAAAGTTACACCACCGGCGGCGCTACGGCAGCGGGTGCGCCCGTGAGCTGCTCCTTGTACTCGGGCAGGATGCTCAGAAAGCGCTCCACCGTTGCATCAAGCGAGAGATAACTGATGCCACCGGCGGCATTGTGGTGCCCCCCGCCATCGAAATGCCGGCGCGAAAAGTCACTCACGGAGAACTTGCCCACCGAGCGGAAGGAAATTTTAACGGCCACGCCGCGGTCAATAAACACGGCCGCAAAGCGGATGCCCTCTATGCTCAGCGCGTAGTTGACCAGGCCTTCGGTGTCGCCGGTTTTGCTTTGGTACTGGCGCAGCTCGTCCTGCGTGATGGCGATGTAAGCCGTGTTGTATTCGCGGTTCACCACCAACTTATCCTTCAGCACGAAGCCCAGGAAGCGCAGGCGAATCTCGGAATGTGAGTCGTAGATGAGGCGGTGCACCGACGAAAGGTCGATGTTGACCTTCAGCAACTCGGCGATGATGAGGTGCACGTTGCGTGAGGTACTGGGGTGGCGAAACGAGCCCGTGTCGGTCATGATGCCCGCATAGAGTGCCTCGCCAATGCCCTTGGTGATGAGGTCCTGGTCGCCGAGGTCGCGGATGATTTCGAAAATCAGCTCTGCTGTAGCGGCGGCAGTGGGCACCGAAAACACGATGTCGGCGAAGTCTTCGGGCTCCTGGTGGTGGTCGATGAGTACCTTGGTGGCCTTGGCCTGGCGCACGTACTCGCCCAGCTCGTTGATGCGGCCCAGGCAGCTAAAGTCGAGGCAGCAAATGACGTCGGCGCGGTTCACGAGGTCGCGCACCTGGCGGTCGTTCTGGCGCTTGTCGTACACCACCACTTCGTCGTTGCCTTCCATCCAATCGAGGAAGGCCGGGTAGTCGGAAGGGGTTACCACCGTGACGTGGTGGCCTTTTTGCTTGAGATAACCAGCCCAGGCCAGCGACGAGCCCAACGCATCAGCGTCGGGTTTGTGGTGGGTGGTGATAACAACCTGCTGGGGCTGCGCGAGCAACGCCTGCAGGGCGGTGATGGAAGTGGACATCGACAACGTGAATGGCCCTAAAAGAAACTAAGGGCCGGTGGCTTACGAATAAAGGGGGCGGCAAAAGTCGGAAGAAATCCGTTCTTAACAACGCCCCCCCCTCGGAAGGTTCGGCTGGACTAGTCCAAAGCTCACTTGCACTCGGCTAAGGAAAGCGTTGGGCTTTGTGGCTACTTTTGCCCTACAATTTAGTTTTCAACCAACCCCTCCAGCCCAAGAAATGGCCACCAACCGCACATTCACGATGATTAAGCCCGACGCCGTCCAGGAAAACCACATCGGTGGCATCCTGCACATGATGGAAGAAGGCGGGTTCCGCATTGTGGAGCTCCAAAAAATTAATCTCACCGCCGAGCGCGCCGGCCAGTTCTACGCCGTGCACGCCGAGCGTCCGTTCTACAACGACCTGGTGAAGTATATGTCGAGCGGTCCCATCGTGGCAGCCGTGCTTGAGAAAGACAACGCCGTGGCCGATTTCCGCACCCTCATCGGCGCTACCAACCCCGCCCAGGCCGCCGAAGGCACCATCCGGAAGAAGTACGCCAAGAGCATCGAAGCCAACGCCGTGCACGGCTCCGACTCCGACGAAAACGCCCAAATCGAAGCTGACTTCTTCTTCGGCTCGAAGTAATTCTCGACCGCTGATAATCAGCTAAAAGCCCGCTCTGCAGTGCGCAGAGCGGGCTTTTTCTTTGTGCCAAATGCTGACTTTTTTTATACTAATTATGTATTGTCGAGCTTAGTTTACCGGCTGAAACCGATGCGTCCCGCCGTCTTGGTTTCGGTGATGAAGTCGGTTTTGTCGCGGTTGTAAAGGTCGGCCAGGGAGGTGGCTTCCGTGACGGGCTCGGTTTGGCCGAGGGAAGTGGCCAGCGCTTGGGCTTTCTCTTTGTCGAGGGCTTCGAAGCGGTAGGAGGCAATCAGGCGGCCTTTGCGGAGCAGGGCTTTGTCGATGCGGGCCAGCTCGGCGTTGAAGGTGCAAATGATTTGGATGTGGAAACCGTCGGAGAGCAGGCCATCGGACAGGTTCAGCAGGTTGCTGACGGCGTTGCCGCCGTGGCCGTCGCGCTTGGCCAGCAGCTCCTCGGCATCCTCAATGAGCAGGATGGAGTTGGTGTTGTCGTGCAGCAGGTTGATGAATTCCGGGTCGGCAATGCGGGAGGCCAGGTTGGGCGGAATAAACAGCTTGGGCTTGTTGGTGAGGCCGCAGAGGTGGCGGATGTAGCTGGTTTTGCCGGTGCCGGGCGGGCCATGCAGGATGATGATGCCCTTCTCATCGGGCTGCTGCAGGCGCTTCAGAATGGCCTCGTGGGCGGGCAGTAGGTCGTCGTTGTAGTGGGTGGCTAGGTCCAGCGCAGGAATTTTGATGGGCAGCGGCGAAAACTCCAGCTCGCCAAAGGAGAGGCGCAACACTTGAATGCGCTCGTGCTCGAGCTGCCCGGCGTCGAGCTCGGCGGCTAGCAGGGCTTGCACCTGCGCTAGTTGGGCCGGGTCGGTTTGGGGGGAGAAGAACAGCTGGCCCGCCCGGTCGCCATAGGTGCCGCGCTCATAGAACCACAGCAGCAGATGCGGCGCCAGTTGCAGCGCGTAGTGACTGATGTCAGGAGCTTTGCCCTTTTTTTCCAGGTACACGGCGTGGGCCACCGTAGCCTGCTCCAGGTCGTAGGTTTCCGATAAGGCGGTGAGAATGGTCTGCCGGGACGCGGCGTTGGCCAGCTGGTAAATCTCGCGGCGCGGCAACACGCCAAACGCGGAGTAAAACCAGGAAACCGGCTGAAAATACCCGTCTCTTTCGAAGGTTTGGGATAAGTCGGGAGTGGCCACTGCTGGCAAGGATGTCTTCATGCCGTTCACTGTCATTTTCAAAAATACACTTTACAGCACGGAAAACAACTCCTCCTGTATGGGTTGTGAGTGCAAAGCGCATCCTTGCCGGGTATGCCCGGCAGTGGGAATGAGGCGCTGCGCTAAATGGGAACCAACCAAAAAAGCCCCGCTAAGAGCGAGGCTTTTTTTTGTTGAAGTAAGAGATTTGCCCAACTTCGGGTCACGCCTGTAGGCTAAGCTTGCTCCATCGAAAGCAGGCCTTCGGGCTCCACTTCGGCGGCGGGTTCGCTGCTGTGCTTGTGCTTGAAGAGGATGACAAACAGCACGGCAATGACCAGCGCGTAGCCGGCAAACGTGAGCCAGATGCCCTGCCAGTCCTTAGTGCCGCTGGCATCGGTGAAGTATTCCTGAATGATGATGCCACTCAAGGAGCTACCCAGCACGGCCCCGAAGCCGTTGGTCATCATCATAAACAAGCCCTGCGCGCTGGCGCGGATGCTGGGCTGGGTTTGAGTTTCGACGAACAGGGAACCGGAGATGTTGAAAAAGTCGAACGCCATGCCGTAGACGATGCAGGAGAGGATAATCATCCACAGGCCGTCGGCGGGGTTGCCGTAGGCAAACAGGCCAAAGCGCAGCACCCAGGCAATCATGCTGAAGAGCATTACCTGCTTGATGCCAAAGCGCCGCAAGAAGAACGGAATGGCCAGAATGAACAGCGTTTCCGAAATCTGCGAAATGGACATGATAATGGCAGGGTAGCGCACCGTTAGGGTGTCGCGGTAGGCCGGGGTTTTGTCGAAATCGTGCAGGAAAGTATCGCCGTAGGCGTTGGTGAGCTGCAGCGCGGCGCCCAGTAGCAGCGCAAACATGAAGAAGGTGAGCATCTTGCGGTCGCGCAGAATCGCAAACGACTTGAGACCCAGGATTTCCACCAGGCTCTGGTTGGAGGTAGCGGTGGACTGAGGCGGGCACTTGGGCAAGGTGAAGGAGTAGAGGCCCAGAACGAAAGCGGCGGCGGCCGCCACGTAGAACTGGCTGGCCGATTTTTCAAAGCCCAGCAGGCTCACCGTCCACATGGCCACAATGAAGCCAATAGTGCCCCACACGCGAATGGGAGGGTAGTCCTTCACCACATCGAGGCCCTCAGTTTTCAGCACCGAAAACGACACGGCGATGGAGAGCGACAGCGTGGGCATGTAGAAAATCATGTTCAGCAGTATCACCCAGAAGAACGTGGTGGGGTTGTCGACCAGCGGAATGGAGAGTAGCGTCAGCCCGCCCAATATGTGCAGGATGCCGTAGAGCTTCTCCGCGTTAATGTACTTATCGGCCACAATGCCCATGAGCGAGGGCATGAAGATGGACGCAATGCCCATGGTCGAAAAGATGGCGCCAAACTGCGCGCCCGACCACTGCTTCGTCTGAAACCAATACGCTCCAATCGTTATCAACCACGAACCCCAAATAAAGAATTGTAAGAAACTCAGTATGATGAGGCGCAACTTAGTATTCATGCGAAGTCGGGATATGAGGAAGGTGGGAATTAGCCGATAAAGATACACGCCTTCCTGCCAGAAGTGGCAAGGAAGCCCCGCTAGCCCGATGGCTGCGCTGCCGGCGAGTTAACAATGACGCGGTCAATACATTGCCTCAGAAACGCTAAATTCTAACGAAACATTAGCCTGCATTTCTACATGAAGAAACTTTCTGGGCAAACAAAAAGCCCCGACCAATAATGGCCAGGGCTTTTGAGTAATGGCTGTCAGGAATATTGCTTACGCCTGATAGCTAGGCGAAAACGTGCCGGCGGGCTGGCCATCGGCCGTGGGGTAATCGGTGTAGCCATCGGCAAAACCGTTGGGGCCGGGAGCGTAGAAGGTAGCTTGGTCGGCCTCGGCTAGCGGGGCGCCGGTCTTGAGGCGTTCCACGAGGTCGGGGTTCGAGATGAAGGGGCGGCCGATGGCCACGAGGTCGGCGCGGCCGCTTTCCAGCGCCTCGTTCACGGCCTCGGCGGTGGCGTAGCCGCCGCTCAGGATGAGCGTGTTGGTGAACTTCTGGCGGATGGTATCCACCGTTTGGGCGGGCACGGCGGGGGCACCCATGCTCTCGTGGTCGACCAGGTGCAGGTAAACGACGCCAATTTTCTGCAGCTCCTCGGCCAGGTAGGTGTAGGTTTCGTCGATTTCGGGGTAGTGGGCCATGTCGCTGGCCATGCCCCAGGGCGAGAGGCGAATGCCAGTGCGCTCGGCCCCGATGGCCTCGACCACCGCGCGGGTCACTTCGAGCACGAAGCGGGCGCGGTTTTGCACGCTGCCGCCGTACTCGTCGGTGCGCTGGTTGCTGTTGGGGTTGAGGAACTGCTCGAGCAGGTAGCCGTTGGCACCGTGCAGCTCCACGCCGTCGAAGCCGGCTTCGATGGCCAGTTTGGCGCTGTGCACAAACTCGTCGCGGACGTGGGCGAGCTCCTCAGTGCGCAACGCGCGTGGGGTACCGTTGGGCTGCATCTGCTCCTGGTCGGTCCACATGTCGCCAGCGGCGGCAATGGCCGAGGGTGCCACGCCCTCGGAGCCTTCGGGCAGGTTGTGGCCATGGAAAATGCGGCCGGCGTGCATGAGCTGCACGAAAATGTGTCCGCCGTGGTGGTGCACCGTCTCGGTTACGCGCTGCCAGTTCGTGACCTGCTCCTGGTTATACAGGCCGGGGATGCGGGCGTAGCCGAGGCCGTTGGCAGCCGGCGAGGTGCCTTCCGTGATGATGAGGCCGGCCGTGGCGCGCTGGCGGTAGTACTCGGCCATCAGCTCGTTGGGGACGTTGCCCAGGGCGCGGCTGCGCGTCATGGGGGCCATCACAATGTGGTTGGTCAGGGTTAGAGAACCGAGTTTGGCAGGTTCAAATGCTTTATTCGACATGGCTAATTTAAGGGCCGCGGTGCGTGAGATGCGACTAACATTGGATGAAACGCGGCTATAAAGCAGGTACGTACACGAATTGTTTTCGCGGCTGGTTTTATGCTTGTGTTAAGCAGAAATAAATTGTGTCTACAAACGCAAAAAGCCCGTCCCACAGCGTGGAACGGGCTTTTTTAAGCTTGAATCAATGCTAATAAAAGCGGTGACTCAGTGCTTACATGGGCGTGGCTTCAGCGAAACGCTTGTTCACCTCGTCCCAATTGATGAGGTTGTAGAAGGCCGCGATGTAGTCGGGGCGGCGGTTCTGGTACTTGAGGTAGTAGGCGTGCTCCCACACGTCGAGGCCGAGCACCGGCAGGCCCTTGCAGCCCGAATCGGGCATGAGGGGGTTGTCCTGGTTGGGCGTCGAGCAGATTTGTACCGAGCCATCGGCCTGCTTGCACAGCCACGCCCAGCCCGAGCCGAAGCGCGTGGTGGCTGCCTTGGTGAATTCTTCTTTGAATTTATCGTAGCTGCCGAAAGCCGAGGTGATGGCTTCGCCGATGGCGCCGCTGGGCTGGCCGCCGCCGTTGGGCGACAGGATGGTCCAGAACAGGGAGTGGTTGAAATGGCCACCGCCGTTATTGCGCACCGGAGCGGGCGCCTTAGCAATGTTGTGCATGATTTCCTCAATGGACTGGTTTTCCATCTCGGTGCCCGTAATGGCGGCGTTCAGGTTGGTAACGTACGCCTGGTGGTGCTTGCTGTGATGGATTTCCATCGTCTGGGCATCAAACGTGGGTTCCAGGGCATCGTAAGCGTACGGGAGTTTGGGGAGTTCAAAAGCCATAATTGACAAGGGTTTGGGTTGGTCAGAAGGGTGTAAAAAACATCAGGGACTAAAACAGCCCAACTAGGTACCTAGTTACGGCCCTGGTCCCCTCAAGTTCAAAAGTAGATTTATTTCCGCTTCAAACTAAAAAACTCCTGCATGAGCGTGGCGCACGCCGCGGCCTGTACGCCGCCCCGCAGCTTCGTGCGCGGGTGCAGCAATTGCCCGTGTCGCCGAAAGCCTACTTTGGGCTCATCGGCCCCGAATACCACGGCCTTAAGCTGCGCCCAGTAACTAGCACCGGCGCACATCACGCAGGGCTCAATGGTGACGTAGAGCGTGCAATCGGCCAGGTATTTATTGCCGAGGTAGTTGGCGGCGGCCGTGAGGGCCAGCATTTCGGCGTGGGCCGTTACGTCGCGCAGCTGCTCGGTCTGGTTGTAGCCCCGGCCGATAATCTGCTTCTCGAACACAACGACGGCCCCAATGGGGATTTCATTGGCGGCCAGGGCTTTCTCGGCCTCGGCCAAGGCCTGGAGCATGAAGTAGTCGTCGGTCATGAACTAAGCGTGTGAGCCCCGGGGGCATCGCTGTATCGGGAGGCCCCGTAATGGAGGGCTTTTACTTCAGCGCAATGGCATTCATCACGGCCTGAGCCGTGGGCTGCCACTGAGCCTGCTCGTTGGCCGGAGCCACAAAGGTGAAAACGTACATCTGCTGGCCCTGGATGGCGTACTGCACGGTCTGGTACTTTTTTATAGGAGCCAATTGGCTTGTGCGCCCTCCGTCCGACACGGTCGATACGAATTCAAAATAGATAAAATCGCGCCCTTTCACGGTCCGAATATCCTCTTTCAGGAACTCCACTTTGGAATACAGGCGCTGAATGCTGGCCTTGTAAATCTTCAGCAGCACGGCATAATCCATGCTTTCGAAGGTAGTGGGGCGCACGGCCACGCTGAAATCGACCCGGCCGCTGGGGTTGGTGAACACCGCCAGCGGTTTGCGGGGCGAGGGGTACTTTACGGCAATGCCATCGTCGGGCAGCGGAGTGAAAGTTGCCGGCACGCCCACGCTCAGGCCCGAGGCCAGCTTGGTAGTGGTGAGCTTCACCTCGGGGGGGGGAGCGAAGGCGGTGATGCCGATAAACAGCAACAGAAACGAGAGAGTCTTCATGGCAGGCAAAAACGATGCGGGGATAAAAGTAGTGCCACGACTTTGGTGGTCGTGGCACTGCGAAGGGTTCTCCAGCTTAACGGCGCTTTACCGCCGGGTATTTAATGCGTACTTTCTTCCAATACACGTAGTTGCCGGTTTTGGCTTCTACCAAATAGGTGCCGGCCGGAATCTTACCCAAGTCTACCGGAGCGCCCGTGTTGCTAACCGGGTCGAGGTCGGTTTGGTACACCACCTTGTTTTTGTAATCGGTCATCACCAGCGTGCCGGGCTTGGTGAACTGCTGGGTGAAGCTCAGCAGAATGCTGGTGGAGTTCGGCTTAGGGAAAACATCGATGCCTGAGAGCGTTTCGATACGCTTGATGGGACCGTCGAGCGTAACATCCCCCGAACTCTTGGATTTGACGACCGTGCCCGACTCGTCCGACTTGCTTTTGGTTTTGACTTTGGTTTGCGCCTGGGCGGCACCGGCAAACAGCAGCGCTGCTGCGAGTGCGAAAGAGGGGAGGAGTTTCATGAACAATTGAAGGAATGAGAAGACAAAGGAACGCACTTGCTGTCGGCCTTTGCATATCCCGTACCAAAGTTTGGGTTTTGCCCCGCACTGCCAGTGGCTACCTTCGCAGTAAATTCAGTTAGCAGTTAGCAATTAACATTTACCAGCGACCGACCAGCAACGCACGGGCGATACCTGTAAGATGAAAGGCGATAATTGCTAACTGTTAATTGCTAACTGTTAACTGAAAAGATGCTCCGTACCCATACCTGCGGCGAACTCCGCCCCGAACATATTGGTCAAACCGTTACGCTTTGCGGCTGGGTGCAACGCACCCGCGACAAAGGCGCCATTCTCTGGATTGACCTGCGCGACCGGTACGGCCTCACCCAAATTGCCCTGGAAGAAGGCGTGGAGGCTGAAAACGTGCGTGAAACCGCCCGCAACCTCGGCCGTGAATTTGTGCTCAGCGTGACCGGCAAAGTGGTAGAGCGCCATTCCAAAAACGACAAAATCCCAACTGGCAGCATCGAAATCCGGCCTACGGAGCTGACGATTCTCAACCCGGCCAAGCTGCCGCCCTTCCTCATTGAGGACGAAACCGACGGCGGCGACGACCTGCGGATGAAATACCGCTACCTCGACTTGCGCCGCACGCCGGTGCGCAACAACCTCATGCTGCGCCACAAAATGGCCCAGGCCGTGCGCCGCTACCTCGACGGCCAGGAGTTCATTGAAGTAGAAACGCCGGTGCTCATTAAGTCCACGCCCGAAGGTGCCCGCGACTTCGTGGTGCCCTCGCGCATGAACCCCGGCGAATTCTATGCCCTGCCGCAGTCGCCCCAGACGTTTAAGCAGCTGCTCATGGTGTCGGGCTTCGACCGCTACTTCCAAATCGTGAAGTGCTTCCGCGACGAAGACCTTCGTGCCGACCGCCAGCCCGAATTCACGCAGATTGACTGCGAAATGGCCTTCGTAACCCAGGAAGACATCCTGAATACCTTCGAGGGACTCACGCGCTACCTGTTCAAAGAAATCAAGGGCCTTGACTTCCCCACTGTGCCCCGCATGACCTACGCCGACGCCATGCGCCGCTTCGGCAACGACAAGCCCGACACGCGCTTCGCCATGGAGTTCGTGGAGCTGACCGACATCGTAAAAGGCCAGGGCTTCCCCGTTTTTGATAATGCCGGTTTAGTTGTGGGCATCAATGCCTCGACTTGCGCCCACTTCACCCGCAAGCAGCTCGATGAACTCACCGATTTCGTGAAACGCCCCCAAATCGGAGCCACGGGCCTCATCTACGCCCGCGTTGAAGCCGGCGGGATGGTGAAGTCTTCGGTTGATAAGTTCTACTCGCAGGAGGAGCTGCAGCGCTGGAAAGCAGCTTTCCATGCCAATGAAGGCGATTTGTTGCTCATTATTGCCGGCGAGCCCAACAAGGCCCGCAAAGCCATGAGCGAGCTGCGCCTGGAAATGGGCCAGCGCCTCGGCCTGCGCAACAAAGAGGACTTCTCGCCCCTATGGGTAGTCGACTTTCCCTTGCTCGAATACAGCGAGGAGGAAAACCGCTACTTCGCCATGCACCACCCCTTCACCTCGCCCAAGCCCGAAGATTTGGCCTTGCTCGACTCGCCCGACACCATCGGCCAAGTGCGAGCCAATGCCTACGACCTTGTGATTAACGGTGTGGAAGTAGGCGGTGGCTCCATCCGCATTCACGACCGCGCCGTGCAGGCCCGTATGTTTGGCTTGCTCGGCTTCAGCGAAGAAGAAGCCAAAGCCCAGTTCGGCTTCCTGCTCGACGCCTTCGAGTACGGCGCCCCGCCCCACGGCGGCATCGCCTTCGGCTTCGACCGTCTCTGCAGCCTCTTCGGCGGCGCCGATTCGATTCGCGACTTCATCGCCTTCCCGAAGAATAACTCGGGCCGCGATGTGATGATTGACTCGCCTTCGCCGATTTCGGGGGCGCAGTTGAAGGAATTGAGCATTGCCACGGCGGTCGTGGCGAAGTAGGTATTTAGAGACCTGAGAAACAGAAGCGGCGACTGATACTTCAGTCGCCGCTTTTTTATTGAAGCAGTTGGATGACGGAAAATACTTGTTTGGGATGGGTCTTGGCGGTCTTTTTGATATCAATAATATTATTGAAGTTGCTAAAGGTAGAAGCGAAGCTTTCGAAGTCCACTGCCCCAGTTTGTGTACCGCAACATTGCGCTGATGGCTTAATTTCAAAATGTCCAATGTGCTCAAACTTGTCAGCAATAGGCAACAAATCCTTATGGGTGATTCCAACAACATTGAATCCCAACCGGCTTTTGGGCTCAATTATTATCCCCATTATTTCACTATTCCTAACATCATCAATTGTCGCTCGCAAAGGGCTGGTGTAAGTAGGCATAGCAAACATATAGCTGCAACTGCCGCGATGCTGTGAAACGAGAAGCAAAATCGTCGCTCTGTACGCGCCATCTGGCATTTGAAAAGAAAGCACGTCGCCCTCTTCAAAGACGAGTTTAGTTTGAGTTTTATAAGACCTCCTTTTCCTGAGCCTAAGGTTTGGCTGTCTGATTTTATCCCAGAATTGATCTAAAACCTGCTGCCTTTTGCGGCCTTCCTGCGGAGCACCTTCTGACTCTGTTAAGTAATTGACAAAAGCTCCTTTTTTGATAATATGTTCTACTTGGGAAAGCGTTTCATTGCCGAGTTGACCAACTTCCCAAAGCGCAAGGGCATAAGCAGTAATGTATAGTTCCTCATCAACGTCATCATTGTCGACCCGAAACTGCTCAACGGTTGCTTTGATGGTTTCTATTGATTCTCCTGCGTCATAGAGGTCCATGAACGTGTGGTATACATCATGCGCCAAGCCGCTATCAATAATTTTTATTCCGTCAATTGCCATGATTTTATATTGAACCTTACATTAAAGCTCAAGCAATTTACATCATGCCCTTCCGCCTAGACCGCACCGCCCACCACGCTGGCACCCACGAGCAGGCGGCCCAATACCACGCCAGCCACCAGACGGCTGAGCGTTTACGGGCTAACACAACGAGGGTGCAAGCCATTGATGTAGTGCGTGGGCTGGTGATGGTCATCATGGCGCTCGACCACGTACGCGAGTTCTGGAACCCCACGCTCATGCGGCCCGAGGATGTGTCGCAAGCTTCGGTGCTGCTGTTTTTCACGCGCTGGGTTACGCACCTCTGCGCACCTACGTTCGTTTTTCTGTCGGGCATCAGCATTTACCTCTACCAGCAAAAGCAGCCGGGCCGGGCTGCGGTAGGTGGGTTTTTATTCACGCGGGGCCTTTGGTTGGTGGTAATGGAGCTGGCCGTTGTCACCTTTATTCTAGGTTGGGGCTATGGCCTGTTATTGCTCGAAGTGATTTGGGTAATCGGAGCAGGCATGATGCTGCTGGCGGGCTTAATCTGGCTGCCTCGTTGGCTGCTTGCCGGGTTAGCCGCCGTTATTTTGATGGGGCACAACCTGCTGCCCCCCATCCAGCCCGTAACCGCTGACAATGTGGGCTGGGCCATGTTGCACAACACCCCATTTGTGTTGCCTTTACCGGGCTTGCCCCCGGTGCTGGTGGCCTACTCCTTAGGACCGTGGTTGGGTGTGCTGCTAGCTGGCTACGTACTGGGGCCCTGGTTTAAACTACCGCTGCCTATTCGCAACCAGCGGCTGCGCTGGGCCGGCATTGGTTTGTTGCTTCTTTTCGTCGCGCTGCGCGCCACCAACTGGTACGGCGACATCGCCCCGTGGGCCGTGCAGCCCCGAGGCTTCGTGTACACCGTGCTTTCTTTTCTGAACGTAAGCAAATACCCGCCATCGCTGCTGTTTCTCAGTCTTACGCTGGGAGTGGCGCTGGTGCTGCTCAGTAGCGCCGAAGGCATGTCGCACGGGATTGGCCGCCGGTTGCGTACGTTCGGGCAGGTACCGTTTTTCTATTTCTTGCTGCATTTGCTGCTAATCAGCAGCGGTGCCTGGCTCTGGACCACCTGGTCGTTCGGCAAAGCCATCAACCTCTCATTCGCAGCAGCCAAAGACTACCCGCCTACTTACGAACCGAGCCTGCTGCGGGCTTACGTGGTGTGGGTTGCCGTCGTGGTAGTGCTGTATGTGCCTTGTCGCTGGTATCAGCGGTTCAAGCAGCAGCATTCCTACTGGTGGCTCTCATATCTGTAAGCACTAGTGGGGATGCGTACGTGGGCATAAAGCCCTGCGCAAATTCGTTATACAACTCTGCGTTTGCACTGCCTAATTTTTGACACGTTTCCACATTGGTGGGGGTAAATACCAAGTTCAACGTGAATTATCATATATTCAACTAATTACTAAACCCGAAAGTAGCGCAGCCGAGTAAGTTTGACCAGTCGTCCACCTTAACGCTTCCTGCTCGTGTCTAGAATTTACGCTTTCGCCACTGCTTTCCTCTTTTTGGCCCTGAGCACTTCGCTGATGCGTTTGCAGCTGGTTGCATCGCCCGTATATAAAATGCGAGTGCCAACTTACCGTTCTACATCAATTGCTGCGCCTGTTATAGCGCAGAACACCCAGCCAGTAATCAAAAATTACAATTAAGGTTACATCGACTGGGTACTGGCGTCCTTCATTAGCTGTGCCATCGTTGTAAGAAATCGAATAAATAAAAGAAGCCGCGTCCCCAAATAGGGCGCGGCTTCTTTTATAGTTGAAAAAGAGTCTTTTAGAAGTTCCGTTCGCCCGTCTCGCGCTTGCCCAGCATCACGGAGCCAACCATCGCAGCCAGCAGCAGAATCGAAGCCAATTCAAACGGCAGCGCGTACTGCTGAAACAGCACCATGCCCAAGCGGTCAACCATACCAATTTGCGAGTCGAAGCTGGCGGGGTCGTAACCGGCGGGGTTCACGTTGCGCATGGCAGCTACCAGAATCAACAGCAGCGAGCCACCGGCAATGGCAGCTGCGAACTTAGCCAAGGCTGGCTTGTGTGGCTCCGTTTCCTCGTTCAGGTTTAGAAACATAATCACGAACAGGAACAGCACCATGATGGCGCCGGCGTACACGATGATGTTCACGGCAGCCAGAAACTGCGCGTTGAGCAGCAAGTAGTGACCAGAAAGCGTGAAGAACGTGAGGATGAGAAAGAGCACGCTGTGAACCGGGTTCTTGGCCAGTACCACACCCAATGCACTCAGCAGGGCCACGAACGAGAGAAAAAGAAAGAGAGGGGACATAAAGGTGTCATGCTGAGCGGAGCGAAGCATCTTATCACGCTTGCGCCGCGAGGATTAACATATTCTGACGAAAGCAGCGCTGATAAGATGCTTCCTTCGTCAGCATGACAGACGGATTATGCCAGTTGCGAACGCAGCTTGTCGGCTTGCTCGGGCGTGAGCTGGATGCCGCGCTTCGAGCGGTTGTCTGGCGTCACGGGCTCTACCAGCCGGTCTTTGCCGTAGATGAACTCATCGCGCTCAAAGCGCGGCGGGGCCATTTTGTCGGCTTGGAGGTACACGGCGGCTTTAGGGCAAGCTTCTTCACACAAGCCGCAGAAGATGCAGCGCAGCATGTTGATTTCGTAGCTGATGGCGTACTTCTCCTCGCGGTAGAGGTTCTCTTCGCCCTTCTTGCGCTCGCCGGCAACCATAGTGATGGCTTCGGCGGGGCAGGCGACGGCACACAGGCCGCAGGCAGTGCAACGCTCCCGGCCGGCTTCATCGCGCTTGAGCACGTGCAGGCCCCGGAAAACGGGAGAGAAGGGACGGGTCTCGTCGGGGTAACGAACGGTGACTTGTTTCTTGGTTGCGGCACGGAAAAAGTGACGCATTGTAATGGTCAGGCCCTGGAAAATAGCCGGCAGGTAGGCCCGCTCGGCCAGGGTCATGGGCTTCTTTTCGAGAACTTTGGCGCGTTTGCTTAGGGATTCCATAGGGTTTCTGTCATGCTGAGCTTGCGAAGCATCTTATCAGGTTCGCGAAGCCGCTGAGGTAACTTATTCTGACGAAGGAAGCGGAGATAAGATGCTTCCTTCGCCAGCATGACAAGCGGGTTACTTAATTACGCCGAAGGTAATCAGGCCGCCTGTCAACATGATGTTGAAGATGGCCAGGGGGATGAGGATGGTCCAGCCCAGGCGCATCAACTGGTCGTAGCGGAAGCGCGGCAGGGTCCAGCGCACCCACATGAAGAAGAAAATGAAGCTGAAGATTTTCGTAAACAAGCCCACCACACCAAGAATGGTGATGATATTCTGAGCTGTTACCAGCTCCAGGCCTTGCGACGACACCAGCCAGTTGCGCAGCTCGGCCTGGAAGGGGAAGTTAAAGCCGCCGAAGTACAGCACGCTCATCACGGCCGAAGCCACGAACACGTTGATGTACTCAGCAAACAGGTACAGACCCATTTTCATAGAGCTGTACTCGGTGTGGTAGCCGCCAATCAACTCGGTTTCGCATTCTGGCAAGTCGAAGGGTGTCCGGTTGGTCTCGGCGAAAGCGCACACGATGAAGATGATGAAGCCCAGTGGCTGCTTCATCACGTTCCAGTTAAAAATGTCGTTCCACACGAAAGGCGCTTCCGAGGTCTGCTGAAAGGTGATTTCGCGCAGCGACAAGGTGTTGGAAATCATCAGCACGGCAATCAGGGCGAGGCCCATGGCGATTTCGTAGCTGATGTTTTGCGAGGCAGCGCGAATGGCACCGAGCAGCGAGAACTTGTTGTTCGACGCCCAGCCACCAATCATGATGCCGTACACGCCCAGCGACACCATGCCGAACACGTAGAGCATGCCGACGTTGATTTCAATGCCTTGCAGGTGAATAGCCGTTTCGCCGAACTGCAGCACATTGCCGAAGGGAATAACCGCCGACGACATGAGCGCCGTGACCATTGCCAGGCAGGGCCCGAAAACGAACAGCGCCCGGTTGGCACCGGCTGGGAAGAATTCTTCTTTGGTGAAGAGTTTCACCGCATCAGCCAGCGGCTGCAACAGGCCAAAAGGACCCGCGCGGTCCGGGCCCACCCGGTCCTGTAGAAACGCGGCAATGACGCGCTCAGCGTAGGTAGAATAGGTGGCAATCAGCAGCGAAACGCCGAAAACTACCAGAACAACGAGGCCTTGCCAGCCCAGAATGGGAAGAGTCATATAGTATATGTCATGCTGAGCTTGCGAAGCATCTTATCACGTTCGCGCCGCTCGGGTAGGTATTGTTTCTGGCGAAGGCAGCCGTGATAAGATGCTTCCTTCGTCAGCATGACAGACGATTTAATTAGCCATTAATGCCGCCCAAACGCAGGGGCGGGTTACGTTCCAGCTCGCGGGTCGTGCTTTCTGGCAAGTCCAGAATTACCTGCGGGTTCACCACTGGCAATTCGTAGTGGTTCTGCGCAATAACCGAAGCACGGTTAATGTGCGCCGGGCCTTCGAGAACCCAGTCAGCAGTTTCCTTTTTATCAAAACGGCAGGTGTTGCAAATCCACTCTTTTACTTCGCCGTACTGGTCTTTGCGGGCCGTTACGCGGAGCACGTCCTTGCCTTTATACCAAAGGGTTACTTTGCCGCAGCACTTCTCGTTTTCGCACTCGCGGTGGGCGTTCACGGGTTTCGTAAACCACACGCGCTGCTTGAAGCGGAAGGTCTTATCAGTTAGCGCGCCCACGGGGCACACGTCGATGACGTTGCCGCTGAATTCGTTGTCGATGATGTTCTCGATGTAGGTGCCGATTTCCGAAGCATCGCCGCGGCCCAGTACGCCGTGCACACGCTCGGGGGTGAGCTGGTCGGCGGTGTACACGCAGCGGTAGCACAGGATGCAGCGCGTCATGTGCAGCTGAATGAGCGGGCCGATGTCGATTTTCTCGAAAGTGCGGCGCTCTTCCTCGTAGCGGGTGGTGCTCACGCCGTGCTCGAAGGCGAAGTCTTGTAGGTCGCACTCGCCGGCCTGGTCGCATACTGGGCAATCGAGCGGGTGGTTGATGAGCAGCATTTCCACGATGCCCTTACGCACGTCCATCACTTGCTGCGAAGTTGTGTTTTCGACCACCATGCCGTCTTGCACCGTGGTGATGCACGAGGCCACCAACTTGGGCATGGGGCGCGGGTCTTTGGCCGAACCGGCCGCCACGCGCACCAAACAGGCGCGGCACTTGCCGCCGGTGCCCTTCAGCGGGGTATAGTAGCACATGGCGGGCGGCACCACGCCCCCGCCAATCTGGCGAGCTGCGTTCAGGATAGTGGTTCCGTCCGGAACCTCTACCTCAATGCCGTCGAAGGTTATTTTAGCCATTGGTTATATATGTCATGCTGAGCGGAGCGAAGCATCTTATCACGTCTGCGCAGCTGTTGATTAGTATTTCTGACGAAAGCAGCGGTGATAAGATGCTTCCTTCGTCAGCATGACAGGCGTTAGGCCAATACCGGGGCACCGCGGTAAGCAGCGCCGGGAGCAGTGGCTTCTTTGGGGTTGGTCACGTGCCACTCAAACTCGTGGCGGAAGTGACGCACTGCAGCCGATACCGGCCACGCGGCGGCTTCGCCAAGCGGACAAATGGTGTTGCCTTCAATCTGCTTGGCTACGCTCACAATCAGGTCGATGTCGTGCATCGAGCCGTGGCCATGTTCGAGGCGGTGCAGTACTTTTTCCAGCCAACCCGTTCCCTCACGGCAGGGCGAGCATTGCCCGCACGACTCGTGGTGGTAGAAGCGGCTGAAGTTCCAGGTGTTCTTCACGATGCACGTGGTTTCGTCCATCGCAATGAAGCCGCCGGAGCCCAGCATGGTGCCCGTGATGAAGCCGCCGTCAGACAGCGACTCATAGGTCATCAGGCGGTTTTCGCCGGCCGCAGTTTTCAGGATAAGCTCTTTAGGAAGAATTGGAACAGACGAACCACCGGCCACAACAGCCTTCAGGTCGCGGCCTTTCCAGATGCCGCCGCAGTACTCATCGGAGTAGATGAATTCCTCCACCGGCACGCCCAGCTCAATTTCGTAGATGCCGGGTTTGTTCAGGTGGCCGCAGGCCGAAATCAGCTTGGTGCCCGTGCTTTTGCCGACGCCGATTTTGGCGTATTCGTCGCCGCCTTCGTTCACGATAACCGGCACGGCCGCAATAGTTTCCACGTTGTTAACCACCGTAGGACGGGCATAAAGGCCCTGCACAGCGGGGAATGGCGGCTTATTGCGCGGGTTGCCGCGCTTGCCTTCCAAAGATTCCAGCAGTGCGGTTTCTTCACCGCAGATGTAAGCGCCGGCACCGGGATGCACGTGCAAATCGAGCGAGTAGCCCGAGCCAAGGATGTTTTCGCCCAGGAAACCAGCCGCATAAGCCTCAGCAATAGCTTTTTCGAGAATGCGCAGCACGTACAACAACTCGCCGCGGATGTAGATGTAGCTGGTGCGCGCGCCCAGTGCGTAACTGCCCGCAATCATGCCCTCTATGAGCAAGTGGGGCAGTTTCGACATCAGCTGACGGTCCTTGAAGGTACCCGGCTCCGATTCGTCGGCGTTGCAGACGAGGTAGCGCGGCACGCCCTCGGGCTTGGCCAGAAAGCTCCATTTCATGCCCGTGGGGAAGCCTGCGCCGCCGCGGCCGCGCAGGCCCGACTTCTTCACTTCTTCCACCACTTCGTCGGGCGTCATGGTTTTGAGGGCCTTCTCCACGGAGCGGTAGCCGCCGTGCTTGCGGTACACGTCGAAGGTGTCGATGCCTTCAACGTTGATATGTTCAGTTAATAGCTTGCGGCCCATAATGGTAAGCGTTGTGCTGTTGGCCAGCCGATTAGTAGTTCTTCAGCGAGTTTGGTAACTCCGTTTCCTCCCAAGGCAGTATGGGGCGGTGCACCAGGCTCTTCAATTCGTTCAGCATGGCATCCACTGCTTCCGGCGTGTCCAGCTGCTCGTAGTATTTCTCGCGCACCTGCACGATGGGGGCGAAGCCGCAAGCAGCCAGGCACTCTACTTCCTTCAGGGTGAAGGTACCGTCGGGCGAAGTGCCACCCACCTTGGCGCCGGTGATGCGCTCCAGATGTTCCGTCAACTCATCAGAGCCGCGCAGCATGCAAGGGCCAGTGCGGCAGATTTCCAGCACGTGCTTGCCTACTGGCTTGAGGTTGTACTGCGTATAAAAAGACGACACTTCGTACACTTCAATCGGTTTGATTTTCAGTGTTTCGGCCACCAAATCCTGTACTTCGGGGCTCACCCAACCGCCAAATTCGGCTTGCGCAATGTGCAGAATCGGCAACAGGGCCGACTTGCTCTTGTCTTCCGGATAGTGCGTGAGCAGGCGTTTGATTTCCGCTTGAGCAGCGGGAGAAAATTGCGGTTTGGTCGGCGCGGTGGTCGGCTCCATATCAATTAGGTTCACAGAAAACTAGGCGTCCAGTTCGCCAGCGATGACGTTCATGGACGAGAGAATGACAATGGCGTCCGACAACGTCGTGCCCACGGCCATTTCCGGGTAAGCTTGGTAGTAGATAAAGCAGGGCCGGCGGAAGTGCAGGCGGTAGGGCGTGCGCCCACCGTCGGAAATCAGGTAGAAACCCAATTCGCCATTGCCGCCTTCCACGGAGTGATATACCTCGCCAACGGGCGCATCAATCTCGCCCATGATGATTTTGAAGTGGTAAATCAGGGCCTCCATGTTCTTATACACTTCCTGCTTGGCGGGCAAGTAGTAATGCGGAGCATCGGCATGGTAAGGGCCTTCGGGCAGGTTCTCCAGTGCTTGCTTGATGATGCGAAGGCTCTGCCAAATCTCCTCGTTACGGACGATGAAGCGGTCGTAGGTATCGCCGTTGGTGCCCACCGGAATGTCGAACTCGAAGTCTTCGTAAGAAGAGTAGGGATTCATGGCGCGCACGTCGTAGTCGACGCCCGCCGCCCGCAGGTTGGGGCCGGTGAAGCCGTAGTTCAACGCCTTTTCCGCCGAAATCGGGCCCACGTTCACCACGCGGTCCATAAAAATGCGGTTGCGGTTGAACATAGATTCGAACTCCTTCATCACGGCCGGGAAGGTCTTCAGCCAGTCACGCAGCTTTTGCAGCGCCACCGGTGAGAAATCCCGCTCCATGCCGCCCACACGGCCCATGTTGGTGGTCAGGCGCGAGCCGCACACCTCCTCATAGATTTCATAAATCTTCTCACGCTCCTGGAACACGTACAGGAAGCCGGTGAAGGCGCCGGTATCTACACCCAGGATGGAGTTGCAAATCAGGTGGTCGGCAATACGAGCCAACTCCATCATAATCACGCGCATGTACTGCGCCCGCTTGGGCACGGTCACGCCGAGCAGCTTCTCTACCGTCATATGCCAGCCCATGTTGTTGATGGGCGACGAACAGTAGTTCATCCGGTCGGTGAGGGGCGTGATTTGGTAGAACGGCCGGCGCTCCGCGATTTTCTCAAACGCGCGGTGGATGTAGCCAATGGTGGGCACGCCGGACACAATTCGCTCGCCATCCATTTGCAGGATGTTCTGGAAAATGCCGTGCGTGGCCGGGTGCGTGGGGCCCAGGTTCAGCGTCGTCAGCTCCTGGCTGAAGTCGTTGAGCAGGGGCATGAGCTGGCCGTGGCGCTGCGCTACGGCCTCCTCGTGTATTTTATGGGTGCCTTCCAGCGTGTCGTTTACTGCCATTTTATTCTTGTCGATGAGGGGTGGCGTCTGTCATCCTGAGCTTGCGAAGGACCTTCTCAGGTCCGGGCAAATGCACTGCAAATTGTTCTAGCTTGAGAAGGTCCTTCGCAAGCTCAGGATGACAGGTATGCGCATGACAAATGGCCTAGCGGCCGAAAAACAGGTCGGTTTTGTCTTCGCGGGTACCGTCCTCGAGCGGGTATTCACGCCGCATCGGGAAGTAGTCCATGTCCTCGACGTTGAGGATGCGAATGAGATTGGGGTGGCCGGTGAAGATGACTCCGTAGAAGTCGTAGGCCTCGCGTTCCATCCAGTTGGCGGTGGCGTAGAGGTCGGTCAGGGTCGGCACCACCGGGTCGGTGATGGGGAAATAGATTTTTATCCGCAGGCGAATGTTCTGCGTCAGGCTGTGCAGATGGTAAATCATGCCCAGCTCCTTGCCCTCGTTCTCGGGGTAGTTGATGCCGCACATGGTGGTCAGGAAATGAAACCTGATTTCCTGGTCCTGTTGCAAGCCAGCGATGATGTCGTGTATGCGTTCCCGCGTGGTGGTCACCGTGAGCAGGCCGTAGGGCTCCTCAATGTCGGTAAAGGTGCCCTCGCCAAACAGGCTGGTGAGCAAAGCCAGCACCCGCGCATTCTGGACCTTAATCGGGTCTTCGGCAACTGGAGCTTCGGGAGCGGCGGCAGATTCCTGAGGATTCATTCTTTGGTAGCTATTAGCTTTTAGCGGCTAGCTGTTAGCTTTCTTTTCGAGCCGGAAATCTGATTGCCCGAGAGAGCTAACAGCTAACAGCTAATGGCTAACAGCTAATTTACTTGATGTTGTACGACGCCAGCAGGGCCTGATACTCGGGCGCATTGCGGCGGCGGAATGATTCGTTTTTGGCGAGGTCCTGCACGCGCATCAGGCCGTCGAGCACTTGCTCGGGGCGGGGCGGGCAGCCGGGCACGTACACGTCGACCGGGATGATGCGGTCGATGCCTTGCAGCACTGAGTACGAGTCGAAAATTCCGCCTGAGCAGGCGCAGGCGCCCATGGCCAGCACCCAGCGGGGCTCGGCCATTTGCTCATACACTTGCTTCACAATAGGAGCCATTTTCTTGGCAATGGTGCCCATTACCATGAGCAAGTCAGCCTGGCGGGGCGAGAAGCTGGGGCGCTCGGAGCCGAAGCGCGAGATGTCGTAGTGCGAGCCCATGGTAGCCATGAACTCGATGCCGCAGCAAGATGTAGCGAAGGGTAAGGGCCAGAGCGAGTTAGCGCGGGCAATGCCCACTACTTTCTCCAGCGAAGTGGCGAAGAAGCCAGCGCCTTCAACGCCCTCGGGGGCCTCGACAGTTTTGATTTCTGGAACTCGGGTATCCATAGTTGAGATGGGTCAGTTTGGAGGGCCTAATGGCCTAGTTACGAACACCAGCGGCGCCGCAAAAGTTTGGCTGAATCAGGCTTCGTTCCAGCGCAGGATGCCCTTTTTGATAATGTATGCAAAACCCGCGAGCAGGAAGAACATAAACAGAATCATGGCAATGAAACCGTCGTTGCCCAAGGCGCGGAAGTTCACGGCCCAGGGGTACATGAAGATGACTTCTACATCGAACAGCACGAAAACAATGGCCGTGAGGAAGTACTTCACCGAAATTGGAGTGCGGGCGTTGCCGACAGACTCGATGCCGCATTCGAAGGAGGCGTCTTTCACGGCGCTCGTGCGCTTGGGCCCTACCAAGTGCGACACAATCATGGCGAAGGCCACAAATGCCAAAGCCAGACCAAATTGAATGAGGATAGGGAGGTAATCGGAAGGCTGATAATTAGCAGCAGACTGGACTAATAACATAGCTGTGAGATTAGAGGATGGCAGCAGCCAAGGGCGCTGAAGGGCAAAGGTAGGGCTTACGGGGTTGGGGCGCAATGTTAGCAGATACCTTAGATTGTTGATGGGCTAAACCGCTTAACTATTACCTATAGTCACCGTAGTTTGAGCCATAAACTCATCTTTTAACAGCTACCTGAATGAACAAGCGTCTATTGGGATGTACACTGATTGCTTTGATGATTTCGAGCCATGCCTGGGCTCAGTCGTGCGATTGCGACTACCTTAAATCGGAAGTATCCCGATTGAAAGCAGAGAATGCTTTTTTGCGCAAAAATGCTCCTAAAAGCGTTGAGACTGCTTCCGTGCCTACGCAGTCGGTTCCTGCCCAACCAGCGAGTGCCGTTGCCCAAAAGCAGACCATAGAGCAGGTAGAATACAGCCTGGTGCGCGCGACAGGCAACATCAAAGCGCAAACTGTGCAGGTCGATATATTGGTTAAAAACACGGGGCCCACGCGCGACCTGCAGTTTCAGGGCTTACTTGGCGTTGATGCGAGCGGTGAGCAGTACCAGACATATGATGTTGGCTTTGGCAACAGCCCTCGGAGCAAGGTGACGACCAACGTGCCGGTAAAAGCAGCCGGCGTTATCAAGAAAATATTACCTTCTGTGAAAAGTTTTTCAGTGCTAACCTTTACCGTATTTCGGAGTGATTCCGGACCCGGCAATCCAAGCTTTGAATTCCGAAATGTGCCTATTGTGTGGAAATAGGTGGATTCGCAACATTACGGTAAGTAAAAAAAGGGCTGCCCCAACTAGAGGGCAGCCCTTTCACTTTTGAATTGCTAACTATTAAAAACCGCCAGCAGCTACGTCCAGGTTTTCGCCGGTAGCAGCACCCAGGAACGGGTAGCGGTAGTCTACTGGCGGCACGAAGGTCTCCTTGATGGCGCGAGGCGATACCCAACGCAGCAGGTTGAGGATGGAGCCGGCTTTGTCGTTGGTGCCGGAGGCGCGGGCGCCGCCGAAGGGCTGCTGACCAACCACGGCACCGGTGGGCTTGTCGTTGATGTAGAAGTTGCCGGCCGCGTTCTGCAGGCGTTTCGAGGCCAGGTCGATGGCGTAACGGTCTTGCGAGAACACCGCCCCGGTGAGGGCGTAGGGCGAGGTGCTGTCAACGAGGTCGAGGGTTTCCTCAAACTTGTCGGCGTCGTACACATGAATGGTCAGCACGGGGCCGAAAAGCTCCTCGCACATGGTGACATACTTCGGGTCCTTGGCCACGATGACTGTGGGCTCCACGAAGTAGCCTTTCGACTTGTCGTAGTTGCCGCCGGCGATGATTTCAGCGTCCGGGTCGGACTTGGCGCCGTCGATGTACTTGGCTAGCTTATCGAACGAAGCTTCGGTGATAACGGCGTTGATGAAGTTGCTGAAATCCTCCACGTCGCCCATTTTGAGGGATTTGAGGTCTTCTACCAGGTAACCTTTCACTTCCTCATAGATGTTGCTGGGCAGGTACACGCGCGAGGCGGCCGAGCATTTCTGACCCTGGTACTCAAAGGCACCGCGCGTAATGGCGGTGGCTACGGCCTTGGCGTGCGCCGAGGGGTGGGCCAGGATGAAGTCCTTGCCGCCGGTTTCGCCCACGATGCGGGGGTAGGACTTGTACTTGTGAATGTTCTGGCCAATGGTCTTCCAGATGTTCTGGAACACGCCCGTGGAACCGGTAAAGTGGATGCCGGCAAAGTCGCGGTGATTGAACAACACCTCACCGGCTGTGGGGCCGTCGACGTACACGAGGTTGATAACACCGTCGGGCACGCCGGCTTCCTTGAACAGCTCCATCAGCACCTGGGCCGAATAAATCTGGGTGTTGGCGGGCTTCCACACTACCACGTTGCCCATCATGGCGACGCAGGAGGGGAGGTTGCCGGCAATAGAAGTGAAGTTGAAGGGTGTGAGGGCGAACACGAAGCCTTCGAGCGGGCGGTGCTCCAAGCGGTTCCACATGCCGGGCGATGACTGCGGCTGCTGCTCGTAAATCTCGCGCATGAAGTGCACGTTGTAGCGGAAGAAGTCAATCAGCTCGCAGGCCGCGTCGATTTCAGCCTGGAAAGCATTCTTGCTCTGGCCCAGCATGGTGGCTGCGTTGATGCGCGCCCGGTAAGGGCCGGCCAGTAGCTCAGCAGCTTTGAGGAAAATGGCGGCGCGGTGCTCCCAGGGCATTTCGGCCCACATGGGGCGGGCAGCTAAAGCTGCGTCCACGGCCTGCTGCACGTGGCTGGCATCGCCCAAATGGAAGTGACCGAGGGTGTGCTGGTGGTCGTGGGGCGGGCTGATGCGCTCCATTTTGCCGGTGCGTACTTCCTGGCCGCCGATGTGCATGGGAATGTCCAGCTCCAGCTGCTTGAGGCGCTTAAGCTCGCGGTGCAGCTCGGCGCGCTCGGGCGAATCGGGCGCGTAGCCTTTTACCGGTTCATTAATCGGGGTCGGGACGTTGAAAAAGCCGTTGGCCATAGGGTTCGGGTTAGGTGTGGCGTGGGAGTTTTGGTGGGAGAGGGGCAAAGGTATAGGCTGAGTGGTACAGCTGTACTTGAAGCCTGACTAGTGCGTGCGACGCCTTTTAGGAGGTTCTGCATAAAACCGCACGATGATGTTCATTGTGGAATTCACCCCTTTCCCTCCGGTAGAAGCAGGCGTAAACGTCAGTTTTTTAGCTATTTGGTTGGCTTCTTCAACAAGCAGCGGGTTGTTGGTGTAAGCAAATCTCAAACAGGAAGGCTTGCCAAGACTATCAATTAGTACTATGTACATCACGGCGCCTATTCTCTCTTTATCGTCCGTGTAGTTGATTAATCTATCTTTTCCGAAAGCAATTTCCGGATACCTATCAAATAGTATTAAACCCCTAAGACCCTTATCGAGGTAAGCTGCCCAAAACTTGTCTTCAACCTCATAAATTGAATCACAACGAGTTTGCGCTTGACAGTTAGTTGTCAGGCATATCACACAAATCATGGGAAGGATGAAGTGCTTCACCGCGCTGCTGCAATGATAGAGCTCCGTTACAACTGCTTTACCAGCTGTCTCACCTGCTGCTCCAGGTCCTTGTAAGTACCGGTGTTGTGAATGGTGAAGTCGAAGTGCGCGTAGTCGTCCATGGCCACTTCGCTGGGGTGGTTGTCATCGCGGGTGCCATCGCCGCGCTGTTTCAGCGGGTCGCCTTCGATGCGCAACATGAGGCCGCCGCGAGCCCGAATGGGGTCGGCTTCGTTGGGGAAGCGCACGTCGGGCACGAGCATGAAGGCATCGGGTGGGAGGCGGGCAAAGAAGGCATCGACCCACACCATGGGCTCCCACACGCGCAGGGCCTGGCCTACTTGCTGCAGCATTTCGCCGCGGGTGCGCTTAAAAGCCGGTACGAACTGCGCCTTGCCCTGTTGGCTGTAGTAGGGCGCCACGTCTTCGCCCGTGAGGGCCGCACATACGGACTTAATGGAATCGCCAAACGAGCTGATTTGCCAAATGCGCTCGGGCTGCATCTGCTGCAGCAGGCGCGCCACGGTGTCTTTGCCGCTGCCGCGGCGGCCCGACATGCCAATGAGGTGTATCATGGGAGGGGGTAGTTTTACCAAATGCTGCCTGTCATCCTTAATCTTGCGTCCGCGCAGCGAAGGACCTTATGACAGACGAAATGCTTGCAGTATCCAAGCGGCTGCAGCCGTGATAAGGCCCTTCGCTACGCTCAGGATGACAGGAAGAGGACTTATAAAATGTCTTTTAACTCGCTCAAGCAGCTGATTTCGTGCGTGATTTGATTGAAGTGGCGCCTTTTATCCGGGTTAAAATACACCTGGTCAATACCGGCGTTGTAGGCGCCCAGCACGTCGCATTCCAGGTTGTCGCCTATCATGAGGCTCTCGGTTTTGGTGGCGCCGGTGCGCTGCAGGGCATGGGCAAACATGCGTGGGTCGGGCTTGAGGTGGCCGCTGTGCTCGGAGGTAATTATTTCCTCGAAGTAGTGCGAAAGGTTGGAAGACGCCAGCTTGAGGGCTTGAATGTCGTTGAAACCGTTAGTAATCAGGTGCAGGCGGTAATTGGGTTTGAGGTAGTCCAGCACCTCGTGGGTGAAGGGGAATACCGCCGACTTCTGGGGGAGAATGTCGGTAAACTCATCCGAGATGGTGGTTGGAATCTCGGTTTCGGGCACGCCCAGTTTGGTGAGTGTCCGTAAAAAACGCACCTCGCGCAGCTGCTTCTGCGAAATCTTATTGCTTTGGTAGAGGCGCCACAGCGCGTGGTTGATATCGCTGTAAACCCGCACGAACTCATCAACCTTGAAGGTGCGGTAACGAGCAAAGTCGTGCCGCTCAAATAGAGTGTGCAAGGTCTCGTTGGCGTTTTTCTCGAAGTCCCACAATGTATGGTCGAGGTCGAAGAAAAGGTGACGGTATTTCATTTCAACAATTATCAAGTTTTCGTAGTAGAACGTCATGCTGAGCTTGCCGAAGCATCTCTACCGCGTAACTAACCAGATTTAGTATTGAAGTAGAGATGCTTCGGCAAGCTCAGCATGACGTTTCTTTAACTTATTATTTCAGTTCTACCCCACGCCCCCGGCCAGCGCCATGCTCAACACGCCGGCTAGCATAATGCCCTTGCACCAAGTGCTGAGGTAGGTAAAATGGCGTCGGCGGTCGGCCCGGATGAGCAGGCGCGTGAGCTGGGCCATGGGCAAGAGCACCAACACCGTGAGCCAAATGGCTAGCGGCCAATGCCCGCTCACAAACATGTTGCCGGTAGCGCCGAGGGTAAGTAACGCCAGGCAGCCCAGGAAGATGCCCGCCACCCATTTTGTTTGGGCCACGCCCACCACCAAGGGCAGGGTGCGGCAACCGTGCTGGGCATCGCCGCGCATGTCTTCCACATCTTTCACAATTTCGCGCACCACAGTAAGCAGGAAAGCTGCAAGCGCGTACGGCCATACCACGCTGTTGCTATCGTTGCGCTCCAGCTGCAATTGCAGCTCGGGCAGGAGCACCAGCGCCGCCGTAAGCGTGGCAATGCTCACGTTGCCCACCAAAGCCACGCGTTTGAACCGGGCCGAGTAGCCCCACAGCAGCAGCGCCGTGCCCAGCGTGACGGCACCCAGCACCGGGTGCAGCCAGCCGGCCAGCAGCACCCCCACGCCACTGAGCAGCAAGTGGGCCAGCATGGCCTTGCGGCGATTCACCACGCGGCCTATCAACAAGCGGTCGGGCCGGTTGATGGCGTCGATTTTGACGTCGTAATAGTCGTTGATGATGTAGCCCCCGGCCGCTACGAACAGCGCCGCCAGCACCAGGGACCCAAAGCGGAGGTCGAGCAGCGCCGTGGCCAGCGGCAGCTCGGGCAGGAGCAGGCCGGCCCGCACCAGCGCAAGGCACAGCAGCATAATGAGCAGGTTGGGCCAGCGCACCAGCGTGGGCAGGGCCGTGCGCAGCCGGTCCGCCGGGGGCGGGGGCACTGCAGGGACAGGCGGCTTGGGCGGGCGCGGGTTCATTCGGGAATTGGGAAGAATGCAAAGGTCGGCCAAAGTGCCGGCCGGTAGCTGCAAGTTGGGCGCGGCGGGGCAACAAAAAAGCTTCTCCGAGAGGGAGAAGCTTTCTGTGGGTTTCCCCAAGGTCGTTAGCGGTCGTTAGACTTTGCGCACGTTCACGGCATTAATACCCTTGCGGCCTTCCTGCGTTTCGAACTCAACCCGGTCGTTTTGTTGCACGGTAGCCCCGTTCAGGCCGGTTACGTGCACGAAGAAATCTTCCTTCGTTTGGTCGTCGGTAACGAAGCCGTAGCCTTTGGCTTCGTTGAAAAATTTGATGATGCCGGTTTTCATGCAAAAAAACAAAAATGGAAAGATGGGAAACTGCCCGGGTAAAGGCTGCGGGTATGCCTGAAATGCAAGTTTACTGCACTTCAGAGCAGCTTACGCGGGAAATCAGCGCCGGGTTGGCTGGCCGGCGCCGTAACCCCATCCGTTATTGGTTGTCGCGCCACTCGTACACCCACTTGGCCTGAATCTGCTCGAGGTGGCCCTCGGTGGCCTGCTCACGGGTGCCGTTGAAGTTGTTAAGGCTCAGAACCCACTCAATCAAATCGGTGAAGCGGATGCGGTAGATTTTGGCTTCCGTGAAATCGTCGCCGAATTTCTCGTAGAGCGCCATGGCAATATCCTCGTGGTCGGCCCAGTGCATGGGCGGCTCGAAATGGGGCATGTTGGGTTAGGGTAAGAGGGTTAGGGGGTAAGAGGGCAGGAGTTTTCAGGGTGAAGGGTACAAAGGGTGACTTTTCCCCTCTTTCCCTCTTGCCCTCCTACCCCCTAACCCTCTTACCCTAAAAATTAATGTCCCAGGAAGTGCTGGGGCGGAATGGTGACCACCAGCTGCATGTTGGCTTCCACCACGCACTGGCAGGCGAGGCGGGAGTTGATGCGCGGGTTCTCGGCGCGGTCAATGAAGTCCTCTTCCTTGTCGCTGATTTCGGGCAGGTCGTCGCCGCCCGAGTTGATGTAGATGTGGCAGGTGCTGCAACCGCAAACGCCGCCGCAATTGTGCTGGAGCTGGATGCCGTTGTTGAGGGCCACGTCGAGCACCGACTCGCCGGGGGCCGCCACATGGGTTTGGGCCGGCTGGCCGTCGCTGAGCTGGAAGGTGATAGTGGTGGCGGGAACAGACAAAACTAGAAGCGAATAGTGCGAAATAAAACACGGCGTTTGCCGCCGCAAAGGTACTCTGCCCACCCCCGGCATCAAAGCTGGGTCTGAATGCTGGCCGTGAGCTGCTCATAAAGCGCCTTCCAGGCCGGGTGGGCCGCCAGCGCGGCCTGATGAGCGGCCAAGGTTGGGGCATCGCGGCGGACGGCGGGCCCAGTTTGGACGGCAAACGGCGGATTAGCCAGGGCTTTGTCTACCGTTTCGCGCACCAAAGGGGCCAGCAGCGCCGCCGGGAGGTTGGCCTCGGTCAGCAGGGCATCAGCAATGCCTAACAGGTGGTTGGTGAAATTGTTGGCAAACACCGCCGCCACGTGCAGTTTGAGGCGTTGCGCCGAGCTGAGCAGGCGCACGTGCTGGCTGAGGCTGCGAGCCAAGGCAAGAAGCGTGGCTTCGGCCGCTGAATCGGTGGCTTCGATGCACAGGGGTACGGTAGACCAATCAACGGCGCGGCCGGGGCTGAACGTTTGCAGTGGATAAAAAACGCCGCCATGTACGGTGGGTTGCGAGGCGAAAACGGCCAGTGACAGGGCACCGGCCAGGTGTGCTACCAGCCCGCCGGCGGGCCAGGGGGTACTGGCCAGCAGCGAGGCTACGGCTGCATCGGGCACAGCTAACAGATATACATCGGCCAGCGGCAGGGGAGAGGCTAGCGTAGTCAGGGCCTGCGTGCCGGGCAGTTGAGCGGCCAGGGTTTTAGCGGCTGGAACGGTGCGATTCCACACAAATACCACCTGGTGGCCAGCGGCAGCCAGCGCTGGACCCAACTGGCTGGCTACGCGGCCGGCTCCCAGCAAGCCGATGCGCAAGGACGCGGGGTTACGGTTATTCATGGCCACTAAGAACGGTGCCAGCAGCACGCCGGAAAGAGACTGAAAGACTGGTCATGGCCGGCTGGCAAGACTATGGAGCAATTTCTTGCGATAAGGATGGGCACGATGCTTTGCTGATAAAAGAAAGCGGGGCACTGCTATCATACATAGAAAAGCCGCTTCAAATACCTTCGAAGCGGCTTTTCTATGTGGTTGGTTGCAATTTCGGTGGCGTTAGCTCACTGGTTGCGGGCGCACATTGCGGGCCGGGGCTGCGGTGCTGGCGGCATCGGGCGCTTCCGTGATAACACCCTTGCGGCCGCGCTGCCGCACGCTCAGGCCGAAGCCGAGGGCCATGAGCAGCGTGCCGCTCCAAAGCAGGTTGATGAAGGGCTTCTCCATGGCCTTAAGAATGACATAGTCCTTCTGGGTGGTGCTCACGCCAAAGGTGAACTTGCCGGCCACGGGGTCGATGTTGTTGAGGCTCAAGCGTACGCCGAGGTCATCTACTTCGTCGGGCACGCGGCCCACGAGGCGGTTGCGCACCACGAACACCGGGTGCACATGGTACTGACGCTTTTCGCCGTGCACAATCATGTCGGCCTGCAGGGCGAGGTCGCCTTTCTGCAGGTTGAGGCCCGCGGTTTCGTGGGCCGGCTCAATGGCCCGGAACACGGCAAAATAGTCGTTGAGGAAGATGGTGTCACCTACGGCCAGCACGTGCTCCTTCACGTCACTCCACTGCTTTTCCTTGCGCGGGTCGAGCACCGAGCTCACGTGCGAGTAAATGTCATGGCCCCAGAACTTTTTGATGGCCGGCGAAGCCAGCAGGCCACCACCGCCCATCTCGTCGTTTACCTGAGCGCGGGGGTAGAGCACAAACTGCTCGCCTGACTCCTTATCCTTGTAGGTGATGCGGTAGTAGGTGTTCTCGGGCATGATGGCGACGGTGTCGCCGGTCTTATAGTAGGTCTTGCCCTCGGCCACGATGGGGGCCCGGGCTAGGGCCTTGTAGTCGTCGTCGGTGCGGAACAGGAACTGCTTGTCCACGTAGCCGGGCACACCGGGCACATCGAAGTACTGACCGGTGTAGGTCAGCTCGTACTTCTGCATGGTCGTGGTTTCGTTACGCCACAGCAGCACGTTGTCGCGGTTCAGCTCTTCGTCGAACTCGCGCGAGTAGAGCAAGCCCGACACGTTGCGGGAAATGATGTTGGAGTAGCCGGCCGAAGCCAGTACGCCCAGCAGCATCAGCGCAATGCCTAAGTGAGCCACGGCTCCGCCCGAAAGGCTGATGCCGCGCCGCAGCAGGGTGAAGATGGTGCCAAAGTTGGCCAGCACGCCAAACAAGCCCGCCAGCGTGAGCACCACGTAGGCCGGCGAAATGCTCAAGCCATTGTAGCGCACCAGCAGCACCACCAGGGCCGTGCCCAGCAAGGTGAGCAGGACAGGGGCCGTGAGCGAGTTCACCAGCGTGTTTTTGTCGTTGCGCTGCCACCACATGATTTGGGCCAGGCCCGAAAGCAGGGCTACAAATACGCCCATCCAGAGCTGGGCTTTGGAGTAGTGAGCAATCTGGTCGGCAGGTAGGGCCACGTTGGTTTTAATGCCAATCAGGCCCATGAAGGAATTATAAACGGGAATGCTGGTGGTGAAAAGCACCTGGAAGGCGCCCAGGCACAGCACCGTAGCCCCCACAAATACCCACAGCTCCGGGTTGTAAAGCGTCAGCTCTTTCTCCGAAATTGGAATCTCTTTCCAGCGGTACACTAGCAGGGCAATGGCCAGCACCGAGAAGACAGCGAGGTAGATAAACAGCTGCCCGGAAAGGCCAAGGTCCGTGAAGGAGTGCACCGAGGCATTGCCCAGCACGCCGCTCCGGGTGAGGAAGGTGGCGTAGAGAATGAGAATAAACGTGGCCACCACCAGCGCAAACGAAGTGCGCAGGCCGGTGCGGCGCTTCTGCCACAGCACCATTCCGTGCAATGAAGCCACCAGCACAAGCCACGGAATGTAAACGGCATTTTCCACCGGGTCCCAGTTCCAGTAGCCGCCGAAGTTCAGGGTTTCGTAGGCCCAGTAGGCGCCCATTACCACGCCCACGCCCAGTACGCCGCCGCCAATAAGTGTCCAGGGCAAAGCGGGCTTAACCCAGGCGGTCAGCTCACGCTTCCAAAGGCCAGCAATGGCGAAGGCAAATGGCACCAGCGTAAGGGCGAAGCCCAGGAACAGCGTGGGGGGGTGAATCACCATCCAATAGTTCTGCAGCAGGGCATTGAGGCCGGTGCCGTCTTTGGGCACGAAGTCGGGGTTCATCTTGAACACCGGCAGGTCGGTCATGAAATCGCGAAGCAAGATGAACGGCGACGAGCCAATCTTCACATCGCCCAGCACTACGCCGAGAATCATGCTCACCAAAAACAGCTGCACGCCGCTGAAAATGGCCATTACTGGCGCTTCCCACTTGCGGTTGAAACGCATAATGAAGAAGCCCAACACCACGTGCCAGAAAATCCAGAGCAGGAAGCTGCCCTCCTGGCCTTCCCAGAAGCAGGAAATCATGTATTCCACCGGGAGGTGGTTGGAGCTGTGGCTCCAGGCGTAGTAATACTCGTAGCGGTGCGCCTGAATGATGTTGAATAGGCAGCCTACTACCGTGAGCACGGCCGCACCGTGCACGAAAAAAGCCACGCGCGCAATGCGCAGCCAGTTGGTGTCATCATCGCCGAGCTTCCGGCCCCGCGTGGCCTGGAAGTAGCTGTAAGCGGCCACCAGCGCCGCCGCAAACGCCACGATGACGCTCAGGTGGCCAATGTTTCCTACTAGTAAGTTCATATGTACAGAATATCAGGCAAATTTACCGCACCGCCGCCGGAGCTGGCAGACTTAATAACAACTGGTCGGTGAAAAAGTGACCACGCACGGGGTGACAAGTGATGGCAACGGCAATATTTTTTATGCCAGCTTGCCGCCACTTGCGTACCGGCACCTGGCCCTGCCTGCGGTTGGTGGACTCTTTGACAAGCTGTCGAGATAATAACACTTGTCCGCTCACAGGGTTGGTGATGACGACAGAAAGGCGGGAGTTGCGGGGGTATTTGGCCAGTGGCAACTCCAGCACCTCGGCGTTGGGCAGCGCGGTGGCGCTGGGCATAGCGGCATTGGGGCCGTAGGCATACCACCATTGGCGAAGGCGGACTGGCGCCGGCCCGGCCTCGCCCTTAGCCGTCACCACCTGGTAGTCATACACGCCCGGCCCGGGGAGGGTGTCCGTCACTGCATAGTCGGTAGCCGCCTGGCCGTAGGTGTCGCGTTGCACGGGCACGAGCTGCACCTCGGTGCTGCGGTACTCATGCACTTCGCGCCGCATAATCCGGAAAGCAGGAGTGGAAGCCAGCGAATCGGGCAGCGTCCAGCGCAGCTCAATAAGCTGGCTGGCGGTGGGCAGCACGCGGGTGGGGCTGGGTGGGAAATAACTAACCGGCATGCCCATGGCCCGCCCGCTCACTTGCAGGGTAAACTGGCAGAAGTCTTTTAGGTACCCATCCACGTTGAGGAGATAGGGCTGGCCGGCGCGCAACGAATCCAGTGTCACAAACACATCGTCCTGCGTGCCAAGCGAGGTGCAGCTGAGCACCTGATACGTGGCCGGCTGGCAGGGTTGGCCGGTGAGAACCACCAACTGCACGCCGCGCACGTCGCGGCATTTCTGGCCCCCAATGTTGATGAAATAGCGGCCCGTATTTGCTGGCCTAAACTCAAACCACTGGTCGTTATGGTACTGAATACATTTGTCCGTCAGGCGTTCATCAACGCAGCCGCGCTGCACGGTGCAGCCCGTGGTGCTGGAGGTAACAACCTCTTCCAGGCGCAGCACCCGGCGGTTTTCAATGTTGTCGTTGGCCACCTGGGCCGCGGCCATGGGCACAAGGGCCGCCAGTAAAAGCAGTTGAAAGAGCGCGCAGTGCCAGAAGCGAAATGTCGTTTCAGCGGCGGGCCCTATCAAATGCGCGGTTGTCAACGATTATTGCACGGAAGCAGTGGCTCCGTCCAAGTCCTTCTTCACGTACTTACTGGGGCACTTCAGCAGGATTTTATCGGCCAGAAATACTTCGCCTTTCATTTGGCCGGTGATTACAACTTGTTCTGACGCATCGAAGTCCTGAGGCTTGGGCTCAAGATACACCACGCGCTGAGCCACTTGAAGGGTATCAATCAGCGTAAAGCTAAAATAGCTGGCGTCCTTGGTTGGGTTGTACTCCAAACCAATCGGGCGCTTTTGCTCGTCGCGCGGCAACTTGCCCACTACGTGCACTTTAGTATTGTTGCCTTCGGCGGCCCGCAGTCGGGCTTCGCCAAAGCCGACGTACACGCTGGCATCGGCGGTGGTGCTAAGGATGATGGCGGCGGCCACCGCAATGATGGCCATGACGAAAAGGTGCGACTTCTTCATAGGAGGAACGTAATCGAGGCGGGGTGAACAGCGCGAGGGGAATCGCTACTACTTCTAAATTACAACAGCTTGCGCAGGGGTTGGGTGCCCAACTATTTTTTTATTTGTTGCTCCAGCTTACTGACCTTGCGGTCGAGAGTGATGAGGTAAAGTATCAGGCCGGCCACAATCAGCCCGACCACTGCCACCACCACGTAGATTTTGCCGTTGGCCCGGAGGGCATCGGCCATCTCGGGGTCGGCACCCGACTGGGCAAAGGCGCCCGTAGCGGAAAAGAGCAGGGGCAAGAGCAGCAGAAAGAAGCCAGCCAGGCGCTGGAAAGAACTAGTTTTCATCGTGTTTCAATTGCAGGAAAGCAAAGCGGCTGCTAACCTGGGTGAGCCAGAAGGCAAACAAAATCCAGCCGATAACGGCGGGGTAAAACACCTTCCGCATGGTGTCGTCGAGGTCGTACTGATTGAACCCGGGGTTGCCGGTTTGGCCGGGGTGCAGCGACGGCCCGCTGAGGCGGGGCAAAATGAATAGCAGCGGCACCACGGCCGCAAAAGCGAAGATGTTGTAAATGGCCGATACCCGGGCCCGTTGCTGCTCGTCGCGGAAGGAGCCGCGCAGCACCAGGTAGGCGCCGTAGATGAGCATGGCCACAGCTGCACCGTTCAGGCGCGGGTCGGGCGTCCACCAGGCTCCCCAGGTAAACCGAGCCCACAGGCTGCCGGTGGCTAGGCCCAGCATGCCCAGCACGATGCCCGTCTTGGCCGACTCGTGGGCCAGCACATCGAGCCGCTCCGAGGGATTGCGCAAATACCGGATGGAGTACCACACCGACACCATGAGCACCATGAGCATGGAAAACCACATGGGCACGTGGAAAAACAGGTTGCGAATGCTCTCGTTCACAATGGGTAGGGCCGGCACGCTCACCAACACGCCCGCCACGGAAGCACCGATGAGCAAGACGGCCGTTGCCGCTTTCCAGAGCCAGCCCGAGCTGCGCTGCTCAATCAGGCGCTGGCCGCCCCACACGCCCAGCACGGTGAATAGCACTCCGAGTACACTGCCAATAATTCTTGCACTATTCATAAGAAAATCAATGCATTGGACGCGGTGCGCTAGCCGCGCCACAGATAAGGAAACAACACATAGGACAGCGCTCCAACCAATAGGTTCAGGGCCAGCAGCGTGAGCAGGGATTGGTCGCTTACGCTACGGTCGAGCCCGTCGAGGGCATTTTTGCTCACTTTGATGAGCAATAGCAGCATGGGCACCATCACCGGGAAGCCGAGAATGGCCATGAGGGTAGCGCCGTTGCCGCCGGCTTTGGCCGCAATGCCCGACACCAGCGTGAGCGTGGTGGCAAACCCCACGGCGCCCAGCAGCAGATTGGCCAAAAACAGCGGCGTATCCTGAATGGGATTGCCGAGGAAAACCGTGTAGAGAAACAGGCCTAGAAGCGCCACCGCTACCAGGAGCAGGGCGTTGTAGAGCATTTTGGCCAGTATAACGGCCTGGGGCCGCACCAGCGTATAGTAGTAGAGGCGCTGGCCGGGGCTTTCCTGCATGAAGCCCTTAGCCACGGCATTGATGGCTGCAAACAACAGAATAACCCAGAACAGCGCGTTCCAGGCTGGGGCCGGGGGCTGGCCGCCCCGCAGGCTGAAGCTCAGAAAGCACACAAACACCGTGCTGCCCACGTACAACAGCAACCCACCCAGCGCCGACTTCTGCCGCCATTCCAGGCGGAAGTCTTTGGCTAACAGAGTGGTGATTTCGCGAAGCAAGGGCACAGGCAAGGGGGTGGTTTCGGGCCGCAAAGATACGACCGAACCCGCCTGAAACGGTGAGTGAATAAGTGATGAGCGGAGAACTCAAGCCCAGCCAGGCCGCCAGCGCCAATGCCAAGCTGAAACATGGATTGCTGCGGCAACCGCCAAAAAAAGCGCCACCGGATGATTCCGGTGGCGCTAAGGACTTTGGGCTTAGCTTGGGCTTAGAAGTCGTAGCCCAGTGTGAAGTAGAACTTCGGGCCGCGGGTTACATAGTCTTCCTGGCCCCAGGCCACGTCTACCTTGCCATAGAAGCCGAGGAGAGTGGTGCGGGCCCCCACGCCGTAGCCCACCAGGAAGGGGTTGCGGAAGTTGATTACAGTGGCAGAGAAGAAGTTGCCGCCGAGGATTACCTGTTCGGTATTGGCCGAGTTGTCGACGCCAAAAGGACTGGAGCCCGAGTAGGCCGTGCCGGCATCGGCAAAGCCGGTGAGCTGCAGGTTGCGGAAGAAGCCGGAGTAAATGGGCTTGCGGGCGAAATACTGCACAATGGGAAAGCGCAGCTCCGTGTTGAACACCAGGTAGCGCGGGCCGCTGCGGGCGCCGTAGTCGAAGCCCCGCAGGTTGGTAACGAACTCCTGATTGAAAATCTGGTCGGGCGCCGAGAAGTTTTCCGGGAAGCGGCTGCCTTCGTAGCCGGCGTTCAGCCAGTTGTCCATGCCGCCCAAGCGGAACAGCTGCGGGCGCGGGCCAAAAAACTGCCCGTAGCTGGCCCGGCTGGCCCATGTGATGGAACGGCTGATTTTCTGGTAGTGTCGCAGGTCGACCACGAACTTGCCGAAGTTCAGGCCTCTGTCGTCGAGGCTTTTTTGCTGCTGAACGCTCGCCTTCATGCGGGTGCCGGTCACCATGTTCACGCCGGTGGTGAGGCTGTTGTCAAAAACGATTTCGCCGTGGTAGCCGAGGTAGTTGAAGTTTTCGTCGTTTTCGGTCGACACGTCGCCGAGCAGCGTGCGGGAGATGTTCACGTAGCGGGGGCCTCCGCGCACGCTCAGGTTGTGCGTGAGGGGGTAGGCAATGGTGGGTGCTACCTCGTGGCGGCCGTAGCGGAAACGGTTCCGCTCAATGTCGAAGAAGTAAGCCTGCTTCTGGTAGGCCACGCCCCAGTCGTAGCGCTTGGTCAGGTTGGTGTAGGAGACCCGAATATTGCTGGTGCGCAAATCAAACAAGCCAAACAAGCTGGCGTCAATGCGTTGGTTTTCCAGTACATCGGTGAGAGCCGCCCGGAACTGCAGGCCCAAGCCCAGCAGCGGGTCCATGAGCAGGGCCGTAGACACGTTGTCGGCCATGAAGCGGGTGTCGTAGCGGAAAGGGCCCGTGAGCGAGGGGGCATCGGCTTTGGCTTGCGCTGCCTCCGAGGCGGCAGTCGGCGTCAGGCGCCGGCGCTTCGTTTGAGAAGGCTGTATGGGTTCGTCTTCCTCAAACTGATAGTCGCTGGTATTAACTGTTTTGCTGGGCTCAGTAGGCGTAGCGGGCGCGGGCGCAGCCGCCGTGGTAGGTGCAACAGGCGCGGCAGCAGAGTCGGTAGGCACTGCAGTATCCGATACCAGCGGAGACGTCGGCACTGGTGCCGGCTTGGGAGCGGGCCTCGGAGCAGCGGCGCGGGGCGGCGCCGAACGGTCTTCCAGAGTCTGCTGGCGGGCCGTTTTGGCGAGGGGCAGCGCCGTGGGCAGCGGGTAGGTAGGGTAAACGTACAAGATGTCGCGGGACTGCGCCGGTGCCACAAACACCAGCGACGACGTTTGGGTATTGTAATCGAAGTCCTGCGTGTTGGGCAGCCAGTTGGTGAGCAGGGTGCGCTCCTTCGTCGTCAGCGAATAGCGGTATACGGCCCGCACGCCGCTTTCTTCGCCCAGGTACATAATCTCGTCGTCGGAAATGGCCCGGGGCCGGGTTTCGTTCGAGATGGTGCTCACCAAGGTTTCCACGGGCGTAGTCCGGCCGTCGAGGTGGTACATGAACAGGTCATAGTTGTTCACCACGTTCTGGAACGTTGCGGGCCGGGCCTGGCCTGCTGAGTCGAGGTAGCGGTTGGAGCTAAACACGAGGCCCTTGCCACCGGGCAGAAACACGGGCTGCACATCATCGAACAAGTCATTGGTGAGCTGTTCGGGCTTGCGGCTGCCGGCGCGGAGGAGGTAAATGTCGTTCTGGCCGTTGCGAACGGCGCTATACACCAACGCTTTGCCGTCGGGTGAGTAGCTCATGCTCAGCACTTGGTCGTAGGCGCCAAACAAGGAAGTTGGCCGCGAAAAGCGAATGGCTTCGCGCACCCGGTTCACCAATCCGTTGCCATTGGCGTCGCGTAGGCGCAGGGCCATTTCGCCGCGCCGCATTTCAGCCATGGCCACTTGGCCGTTGCCGCGCCAGGCCAGCACGGGCAGGCGGGTTTCCACTTGCTGGTCAGGAGTTTTGTGCCCGCCGCGGCTGATGATGTGGCGGCGCGAGCCGTCGCGGTTCATGACCATCACGCGGTAGCGGCCCTGTTCGTTTTGGGCGTAGGCCACCTGCTGCCCGTTGGGGCTGAGGATGGGCTGCGAAAACACGTCGGCGTGGCGGTTGCGGCCACTCTGCCGGAATTTCTTGTCCGGCTCCACCAATGTGGCTACGGGTTGGCCGTTCAGTTCGCGGTAGTAGGTGAGCCAGTCTTTCAAAAACACTTTGTACGGCACGTTCAGCGAGGAGCTGATGCCCACTTCCACGTCGCGCGTGATGCGCGTCAGGTTGAGAATGTTTTGAATAGTGGTGTAGCCGTAGCGCTCGGCCACGTAGTTCCATACGCTCTGGCCGGCCAGGGTGGAGTTGCGGAGGAAAAATGGCGCGGTGCGGTTGCCGGTGGGGTGCTGCTTGCTCATGTCGCGCATGAAGCCGTCCATGTCCACGCTCCAGCCCTCGGCCGCGTAGGCCGCTGCCCCGCCAATAAACCAGTCGGGCAGCTGCAGCAAGTAGCTGCTTTGCAGTACTTCTTTCAGCGAGCCACCGTACATCATGTCGTTCAGCAGCACTTCCGTAATCTGGGTGCTGAGCTCGCGCTTGAAGTCGGTTTCCTGTCCGGTGAAGGCGATTTGCACCTTGCTCATGCGGGCCAGTGGGGTTTCGCCGCCATTTATCTGCTGCTGCGTGGCCGTGAGGCCAATGTTGCTCTGCCGCAGGTCGCCCACCGAGTTGTAGAACAACATGGTGGTTTTGGAATAGGGGTAGTACCCAATCAGGGCCGTGATGCGCTGCAGCTCCTTTTCGGCGTACTCGGCCGCCCGGCGGGCGCTGGGCTCGCCGCCCTGGTAGTACATCACGTTAAAGTTTTGTGTGCTGAGCTGCTGCCACCGAAACTCCTTGTGCTGAATACGTACCCGCCCAAACGGCTCCTGGGCCGTCTGAGCCCGCGCCTCCGGCGTGAAAAGCAACGGGTAGAGCAGCGCCAGAGCCCCCAGCGTGCGCTTCGCGAATAGTGGAATGGTCATAGAAGAGGCAACGAGCAAAGACGAGAGTTAGTCCGCTGAAACGCTGATTTTTTTCGAGTTTCCTACCAGAGCCTCATCCGTGAGCTGAGTGGTCCGGGCGTGCTGAAGTAAAGGCAATTAACGCAAATTTGTTCCAGGGCGCATCAGATAGTTTGTAAACCGCAATACAACCTGCCGGGCCGGTCGCCACTTGTACTCAGCTTACGCTAATGGGTTGCAGGGCGTTGTAGCGCTGCAGGCTGGTGTCGGGCCATATTTCGGCCCGGCCTTCCAGCCAGTCGGCCAGCAGCACGGCCAGCCGCGGAGCCAGCATCACGCCCTTGGAACCGTAGCCGCCGCAAAAGCTTAGCGATGGCACCGTAGGGTGTGGCCCTAGCAGCGGCCGGCGGTCGCGCACGGCGGGCCGCACACCGGCCCGCTGGCCTACCACGGCAAACGGCAAGTCGGTGATAACCGACAACCTAGCTGCCAACTCCTCGCGGCCCACGGCAGTAACACCATCGGCAAACGGTGGCCACCGGTACGTGGCCCCCACCCGAAACCGGGCAGCGCCCACCGGCACCACGTAGGCCCCCCGATTGAGGACCTGCGCCGTGCTCAATCCGGCGCATTCCACGTCCAGCACCTCGCCTTGGTTGGGCGTGAGGGGCAGCCAGCTGAAGTACGGGTTGCGTACGGCCGCCGCGCCTTCGCAGCAAACGACGTGGCGCGCCCGCACCTGCCCGGCGTAAGTGGCTCCGTCTGCGTCGGTACTGAGGCGGCTCCAATCGAAGGTTTCGGCACGCAGCCAGCCGTCGCGGGTGCCTTCGCCGGCCAGCGCGGCCAGCAGCTCGCGCACGGCCACGTGCCCGCCGTGCTGCAGCCAGGCGCCGCCGAAGGGCCCGTGCACGCCCGGTAGGGCCGGGTCGGCGGTTTCGAAGCCTGCCACAAAATGCTCCCAAGGGTTGTCGGCGCTGCGGGCCAGCACGGCATTCTGCTCTTCTACGGAGCTGAATAGCTTAAAAATAGGTGTCTCGACAAAAAACTCCTGACCAAAGCGCTGCTCCAGCTCGCGGTAGAACTCGGCCGCGAACGGCAGCAGCTCGGCCCCGCGCCACGTGAGGGCAAAGCGCTTGCCGGCCACAGGATTCATGAGCCCGGCAGCCACGTTGGAGGCCGAATTGGCCTGCCCCGGGTCGTACACCAGCACTTGGTGGCCCCGCTGCCGCAGCACGTAGGCCAGGGTAGCGCCCGCAATGCCGTGGCCCACTACCAAAAAGTCACAGTCTGTCATGACTGGCAAGGTAAGAAATGCTACGCTTAAATAAGGACGCACGAGAGCGCACGCCTTTGGCATTCAAAAAGCTCTATTCTTACTCCTTAATTCTTCATTAATCAGCGCGTCGTACCTTTCCGCATTGCTCAGAGACTCTATTTCGCATGACTGTCGCCGGTTTTACCTTCAATGCTTTTTCCGAAAATACCTACCTGCTCATTGACGAGACTACCCGTCAGTGCGCCATCGTAGACCCCGGCTGCTACGAAGTGGCCGAGCAGCAGGCACTGCGCCAATACGTGGCCTCCAACGGCTTGCAGGTAGTACTGCTCTTGAATACCCACGCCCACATCGACCACGTGCTCGGCAACCAGTTTGTGCTCACTACCTGGCCCGGCATCCCGTTTTTGCTGCACCGCTTCGACCTGCCCACGCTGCGCGCCGTGCCCACCTACGCCGCCAACTACGGCTTTCCACAGTACCAGCCCGCCGAGCCCACCGGAGAATTGGTGGCCGGCCAGCCCGTGCGCTTCGGCGAAACCGAGCTGGAGGTGCGCTTTGCGCCGGGCCACGCACCGGGCCACGTGGTGTTCTACCACGAGCCTACGTCCGTGGTCATTGGCGGCGATGTGCTGTTTCAGCGCAGCATTGGCCGCACCGATTTGCCCGGGGGCGACCACGCCACGCTGCTGCACAGCATCGAAACCGAGCTGATGACCCTGCCCGACGCTACCGTGGTGTACCCCGGCCACGGCCCCGCCACCACGGTGGGGGAGGAGCGCCGCGGCAACCCGTTCCTTACCTCATTTAACAAGTAGCATTTGTCATTTATCAGGTCATCAGGTGCGCGCTTTGCGCAAAGTGACTGCTTGATGAACATAAATGAGCTGTCCGCGAAGCGGTTGAATGTTAAGTGTTACATGATAATTGTTAAATGAAAAGACACCTGCCCAACGCCATCACCTGCCTGAACCTGCTGTGCGGCTGCCTGGCGCTGAACTTTATTTTTGACGGACGGCTGGAACTGGGGGCCTGGTTTGTGGCGGCTGCGGCCGTGGCTGACTTCGCCGACGGACTAGTGGCCCGCGCCCTGCGCGTGTCGTCGGCCATCGGTAAGGACTTGGACTCGTTGGCCGACATGGTGTCGTTTGGAGTAGTGCCAGGAGCCATTATGTTTAAGCTGCTCACGGCCGACCAGGGGGGACTTGCCGACAGCACCCTGCAATGGTTGCCCTACGCCGGGTTCACGGTTAGCATTTTCTCGGCCTTGCGCCTAGCCAAGTTCAACAACGATACCCGCCAGACTACCTCGTTCATTGGCCTGCCCACGCCGGCCTGCACGCTGGTGGTGGCCTCGCTGCCCCTCATTCTGGCCAACGACCAGTTTAGCCTGGGTGGCTTTATTCTCAACCCTCTGGTATTGCTCGGGCTCACGGTGCTGCTCTCGGGGCTGCTGGTGGCCGAGCTTCCGCTGTTTGCCCTGAAATTTAAAAACTTACGCTGGGCCGATAACCGGCGTCGGTTTATGTTTTTGCTGCTGGCGGCAGGATTATTGCTAGCATTGCAAGCTGCCGCAGTTCCGCTGGTGGTGCTGCTCTACGTGCTGCTGTCGGTGCCCAAAACCGCCGCCCGCTGATGAAGGCAGCTTTGAAATCACAATAAATATATTATTTGGCTGTTAAGAAGCGGCGGCCAGATGAACCCGCTGCCGGGCTGTGCTGTTTCGGTGCATTGTAATGCTGGGCGGTAGCGCAGGAGGCGGGCTTAATAAAACATGGAGTGTATGCGTCCTTTTTTCCTCTTCGTTTTTATTACGGGATTGATAATAGGAAGGGCCGCACCGGCACAAGCACAAACCGGAGGGCCCAATGTGGCCCATGGCACCATTAAATGGGGCGGCTACGCAACGGTGCCCACCACGAACTCGCGCAAGCAGCGAGTGCCCACTTTCAACGAAGCCATTCAGGCGATGGACGACCAAGTGGGCTGGTTCAGCATGCGCCTGAGTGGCCCAGCCACGCAAGGCGAGCTCAGCAACCTGGTGTATGAGCCGTTTTCGGCGGCCGATGCAAAGCTTTTCGATGCCAGCAAATTGCCCGCTGGCCCCGAGCCCGTGCTTAAGTCGGGCACCGAAATGAAGCAGGTGATAACTCACCTGAGTGTGCGCCCGGTGCGCCGCAACCCCCAAACCGGCCAGCCCGAACGGCTAATGTCATTTGACTACCGCTACGCTCCTGCTTCGGGGCCGGTAGCAGCCCGGCGCGCGGCCGCGGCGCGCACCCATGCCAGCGCATCGGTGCTGGCTACGGGCGACTGGTATAAGATGGGCGTGGCCGAAAGCGGCATCTACAAACTCGACAAAACGGCGCTGCTGGACATTATGGGCGTCAGAAGCCTGGACGGCATCAACCCCAACAACCTGCAGGTGTACGGCAACGCCATGGGCATCTTGCCCCAGGCCAACGCCGCCCCTCGCCCCGACGACCTGACCGAGAACAACGTGCTGTTTGTGGGCGATGGCAACAACGTGTTTGAAGACAACGAGTACTTTTTGTTTTATTCGCCAGGTGCCCACACTTGGGAAGCGCAGGGCGGCCTGTTTCGGCACCGCAACAACATTTACACCGACACTGCTTACTACTTCGTGACGGTGAAGAACGCGCCCGGCCGCCGGGTGCCTACCGCAGCCGCGCTAACCGCTGGCAGCAATTCGGCCACCATCACCACTTTCAACTACCGGGCATTCTATGAGCATGACCTGGCTAACCTGCTGCACTCGGGCCGCAACTGGGTAGGCGAAAGCTTTGCCAACGGCGGCACGCCGAAGGGATTTACATTTGGCGACGTCCCCGACCTGGTTCCAAATGCTCCGATTCGGGTTACGGCCTCGCTGGTAGCTCAGGCCGTTACGGCCAGTACGTTTCAGTTCACGCTAAATGGCACGTCGATGGGCGCTCAGTCGCTCAATGCCCGACCCGCCTACGAATACGGCGCCATTGCCACCGTGAACACCAGCACTAGGCAAGTTGCGCTGGCCAATCCAGGCAGTGAGCTGAGGGTAGGTATGACCTTTAATAGCGGCGACCCGAAGGGCGCCGGCTACCTCGACTACCTGGAAATCAACGCCCAGCGACAGCTGCGGCTGAGCAACGCGCAGCTTGAGTTTCGCTCGCTGGCCAGCACCGGCCCCCAGGCCCAGCACCGCTTTGAGCTAACCAACGCCACCGGCGCCGTGGTGTGGGACGTGACCAACCCCCGCCGGCCCGAGGCGCGGCCCCTGGTGATGGCGGGCAGCACGGCCAGCTTTGTGGCGCCGGCCGATACCCTGCGCGAGTACGTGGCCTTTCTGCCCACGGGGCCGCTCAACAACCGCCCGCGCGCCTTTGGCAAAGTGGCCAACCAGAACCTGCACGCCCTGAACAGCAACCCCAACGCGCTGGTCGACCTGGTAATTGTGACCTACCCAACGTTCAGGGCCGAAGCGCAGCGGCTGGCCAACCACCGCGCCCAAAACGACAACATGCGCGTGGCCGTGGTCACGACCTCCGAGGTCTACAACGAGTACAGTTCGGGTGGGCAGGACGTGACGGCCATTCGCGACCTGATGAAGCAGCTCTACGACCGGGCCCCGGCCGGCAAGCAAATGCAGCTGTTGCTGTTCGGCGATGCGTCGTTCGACTATAAATCGGACCCCTTCAATAACAAGGCCTTCCAGCCGGCCTGGTGGAAGGAGCGGACGCCTTTCCAGAATGACCCCGACTTCGACGCCTTCAACCAGAACTACGTGCCCACCTACGAGTCGCGGGAGTCGCTGGCACCTTTTTACCCCGACGGAGCTTTTGGCCGAGCCAGCTATTCTTCCGACGACTACTACGGCTTGCTGGACGACGACGAAGGCGAGTGGAACGAACTGCAGACCGGCACCGAGCTGCTCGACATTGGGGTGGGCCGCTTGCCGGTACGCACCCCCAAAGGCAAGGAAGGGCGAAGCAATACGCAGCAGGCCAAGCTACTGGTGGACAAACTCATTAGCTACGATGCATCTGCCGCTTTCGGAAAATGGCGCAATCGCATTACGCTGGTGTCTGACGATGGTGACAATGACTTGTTTGTGGGCGAAGGCTCGGAACCCATTGCTAGCATTATCGAAACCAACCATCCGGTTTACAATGTGCACAAGGTTTACATGGACTTGTATCCGCAGGTGGTGGTGGCAGCGGGCCAGCGCTCGCCAGCCGCCAAGCGGGCCGTTGAGGAGGCGGTAGAGCAGGGCTCGCTGATTGTTAACTATCTGGGACACGGAGGGCCCCTAAGCTTGTCCGACGAGCAAATTGTGACAAATGCTTCGGTTAAGGCTTTGCGCAATCCCAACAACCTCACCTTCTTCACCACGGGCACCTGCGACTTTAGCACTTATGACAACCCCGACTTCAACTCGGCAGGGGAGGAGTCATTAACCGACAACCCAACCGGCGGCGCGGTAGGCCTATTCACCACGACCCGCGTGGTGGATGCTGGCGCCAACGCCGGCCTGAACCAGGCGTATTTCAACCGCGTGCTGCGCCCCTACAATGGCCGCATGCCAAGCATCGGCACGGCCATTATGCTGAGCAAAAACGATTACCCTGGCGCGGGCCAGCCAGGTATTATCAACAACCGCAACTACGTGCTGCTCGGCGACCCCAGCATGACGCTGGCCTACCCCAAGCAAACCGTGACCCTAGATAGTGTGCAGACCCGCGTGGCGGGCGCCTGGGTTCAAGTAGATACCCTGCAGGCCCTGGCCCGGGTGCGCATGAAGGGCCGGGTGCTGAACAACAGCGCGACGAATACGGCTTTCACCGGCCGCGCCCAGGTTACGATATACGACAAGCCCACCACCGTAATGACCCTAGGCAATGAGTTCGACCCCGTTCGTCGGCCAAGAGACGCGCCCCGGCCCGTGGTGGTTCAGGAAAACGTGATTTACAGCGGACTGGCCGAGGTCAGGAATGGCGAGTTCAACCTGACCTTCGTGGTGCCCAAGGACATCAACTACAACGCGGGCTTCGGCAAAATCAGCCTCTACGCTTTCGACGGCACCAACCGCGTTGATGCCAACGGCTACCAGCGCAAGCAAGTGGGTGGGGTGGCCCTGAACGCGGAAAAGGACACGATTCCGCCGACCATCAAGCTTTCCATGGACCACGAATCGTTCGTGTTCGGGGGGCTCACCGGCCAAACCACCACGCTGCTGGCGCAGCTCAGCGACGACAGCGGCATCAACACCACGGGCGCCGGCATTGGTCACGACATCACGGCCGTGCTCGACAACGACCCCACTAAGCTTATTGTACTCAACGATAAGTACGTGACCAACGTAGGGGACTTTCGGGCGGGCAAGGTCGATAACTTGTTTAAGGACCTGGCTACCGGACCGCATACGTTGCGCCTGAAAGCCTGGGACACGCACAACAATTCGGCGGAGCAGGACATCGAATTCATTGTGGCCACCAACGAAAAGCTGGCCCTCACCCACGTGCTGAACTACCCCAATCCGTTTGCCACCTCCACTACGTTCTTCTTCGACCACAACCAGGCGGGCGGCGAACCCGGCAACCTGGACGTGCAAGTGCAGATATTTACCGTGGCCGGTCATTTGGTGCGCACGCTCACGGCCACCGTGCCCAGCACCGAGTCGCACCAGCGCAGTATTTCGTGGAATGGCCGCGACGAATACAATGACCAGCTGGCTCGCGGCGTTTACGTGTACCGGCTGAGCGTGCGCTCGCAGCAAAACGGCAGCACCGCTTCGAAATACGAAAAGCTCGTCATCCTCAATTAATCCGCTTTTATTTGTGCCCGGGCCCGGTAGGGTCTTCTTTCCCTCTTATATGCACTCACTCTTTTCCCGTTCGCGGCTGTTTCTGTTAGGTGGCTTGCTGGCTGTTGCAGCCACGTCGCATGCCCAATCCGAACAAAATCAAGGTGTCATCACCACGGCCGTTCCCATCCTCACCCTCAGCCCCGATGCGCGTGCTTCGGCCCTGGGCGAGGCGGGCGTTGCTACTTCGCCCGATGCTAACTCGGGGTTTTTCAACGCGGGTAAGCTGGGGTTTGTGCCCTATAAATACGGGGCCTCGGCTTCGTACTCGCCGTGGCTGCGCAACATCACCGACGACATGAGTTTGTCGTACCTCTCGGGCTACGGCAAAATTGGCCAGCGCTCGGCTCTGGGTGCTTCGCTGATGTATTTTGACCTCGGTACCATTGATTACCGCACCGGCGGCAACTTGCCCGCTGGCTCGTTTAGCCCCAAGGAATATGCCCTCACGGTTTCCTACGGCCAGCAGCTCACCGATAACTTCGGCGTGGGCATCTCGGCCCGGTACATCCGCTCCAACCTTGTGGGCACGGTGAACGGCAACGACGCCCGCCCCGGCAACGCGGCCGCCGTCGACTTGGGCGCTTACTACTCAAAGGATGCCACCATTGGCACGGGCTTGTACAACCTGGCTTTCGGCGCCTCCATCACCAACATCGGCAATAAGATAACCTATAACGACGCCGAAAACCCCAGCTTCCTGCCAACCTCGCTGAAACTGGGCACGGCCCTGACCCGCGAGATTGACCAGTACAACAAAATCACGCTGGTATTCGATGCTACCAAGCTGCTGGTGCCATCGCCGTACTACGAGCCGGGCGTGTTGCGCAACGACCCGCGTATCGTTGCCCGCAACCGCGAAATTGCTAACAAACCCATTGTGAGCGCCATGTTGGGTTCGTTCAACGACGCTCCCGGTGGTTTCAAAGAAGAGCTGCGCGAAATCAACCTCTCGACCGGCATCGAGTACAACTACAACGACCTGCTGTATGCCCGCGGTGGCTACTTCTACGAAGCGCCCGACAAAGGCGACCGCCAGTACGTGAGCTTGGGCTTGGGCGTCCGCTATCAGGTGTTCGGCATCGACGGCACTTACCTGGTGCCTACCGGCAACAACTCGCAGAATAACCCGTTGGCCCAAACCATTCGGATATCCCTGCACTTCAACCTGAACAAGCTGGCCGAAGCCTTCGACGAAGGCGGGGCCGGTGGCACCAGCGGCGACTTGCCTACCAACTAAGCAGCCAGGGGCTTAGCCCTGCTGCTGCCCGAACAACGTCATGCTGAACGCCTCGAAGCGGCAATTCTGCTTCGAGGCGTTCAGCATGATTTTCTTTATAGTACCTGCCTCAAGGCGTCAACAATCAACGCCTGGGCTACTCACTCAATCAACATTATGCTCGACCGTACCGTCGCTCCTCCCGTTCAGCCGCTGGCCCGCGTAACGCTGCCCGCGGCCGACGTATCTAACCTGCCCAGCGGTGCCCGCCTGCACGTGCTTGCCAACGCTGCCCAGCCCGTGGTGCGCCTGCAAGTGGTGTTCCGGGCCGGCAAAACTACCGAACACAAGTCCGGCCTGGCTTCCCTCACGGCCCGAATGCTGCTGGAGGGCACCACCACCCGCACCGCCCGCCAAATTGCCGATGAGGTGGCCTTCTACGGCGCCTCGCTGGAGTGCGACGCTGGCTACGACCGCTCCACGCTCACCCTTTATTGCCTGACCCGGCACCTGCCCGCCCTGCTGCCGCTGGTGACCGACGTGCTCACCCACCCGGCCTTTCCCGAAGCCGAGCTGCAGCAGCTCAAAACCCGCACCATTCAGAACGTGCGCGTGGAGCGGCAGAAAACCAGCTTCCTGGCCTCCGAGCGGTTCAATGAGCTGCTCTTTGGCTCCGAAACGCCGTATGGCCGGCCCTTCGACAGCGACGCGTACCAGGCCCTGACGGCCGATGAGGCGAAGCTTTTTCATCAGGCCGCGTACGCTTTTGGCAATGCCGAAGTGTTTCTGTGTGGCGATGTAGCGGCCGAGCGCGAGTTGGTGGCCGCCGCGTTTAGCGTGGTGCCATCTGGCGCCCAGCAGCTCATTGCCTCACCGGCCGCTGGCCTAGCCGGTATTCCTAGTGGGGAAGCGGTAGTGCTCCCCAGCCGCGTGGTGGTGGCAGGCAGCCTGCAGGCTTCCGTGCGCATGGGCCGCAGCTGGCCCGCGCCCACCCACCCCGATACCCACCGCCTCAAGCTGCTGGTGAACGTATTCGGCGGGTATTTCGGCTCTCGCCTGATGCGTAACATTCGCGAAGACAAGGGCTTGACCTACGGAATTTACGCCAGCGTGGCGCCCCGCGAGCTTGGGGCCAACCTCATTATCGGTACCGACGTGAAGGGCGAAAGCGCCGACTTCACCGTGAGCGAAATCGAAATGGAAATGCGCCGCCTGCAGGAAGAGCTGATTCCGGCTGAGGAGTTGGAAACGGTGAAGAACTACCTATTGGGCAAGTTTGCTAACGAGCTATCTACGGTGTTTGAGCAGTGCGACAAGTACAAGACGTTGGTCTTCATGGGCCTGCCAGAGAGCTACTACACCGATTTCATGCAGCAGACCGAAGCTGCCGATGCCGAAACCCTACGGGAGCTGGCGCGGGAGTACTTGTCGCCGGCCACTATGAAAGTGGTGGTGGCGGGGCCCGTAGATGGTCCGATGGATTAAGCTTGCTACCTGTCCGAATTAAAAATGCCCTCAGCATGAACTGAAGGCAGCCCTAAAACAAAAGGCCCCGTTGCTTGCAAGCAACGGGGCCTTTTGTTTTAGGGCTGCGCCCTAGGGAATGTGCCCGGCAGTAGCCTGAAAGCTAGGCTCTGCTTTCCGCCTCGGCCTGAATAGCCGGCGGCGTGGGGTTATACTCCGGCGTAGAGGTGCGATGCTCGTCTCGCTTCTTGCCTTTGTCGTCTTTCATGTCGCGGCGGCTGAAGGGGCGAATGATGAGCCGCAGGGCTTGGTCGGTACTGAAGTAGCTGAAGGCCCAGTCCACGAAAGCCACCACTTTGTTGCGGAAGCCCACCAGCGTCATCAAGTGAACAAATAGCCAGGTTGCCCAGCCCAGAATGCCATTGAAGTGCACGTTGCCGGGCAGGTCGACCACGGCTTTGTTGCGGCTCACAATGGCCATGGAGCCTTTGTTTTTGTACACAAAGTCTTTGGGAGTTTCGCCGCGCAGCAGGCGCATCAGGTTTTCGCCCAGTTGGTCGGCTTGCTGCTGGGCTACGGGTGCCAGCATGGGCATACCGCGGGGCATGTCTTCGGTTACCATGTTGGCCAGGTCGCCGATGGCGAAGATGTTGGCGTGGCCTTCTACCTGGTTCCAGCGATTCACGGTCACGCGCTTGTTGCGGGTCACCACTTCGGCGGGCAGGCCGGGCACTTCGGCGCCGTTCACGCCGGCGGCCCAGACCAGGTTTTCGGTCGGAATGTATTCCGTATCGGAGTAGTAGGCCCGACAGTTTTCAAAGTTTTTGATGGAGGTGTTGAGCATCACCTTCACACCCAGCTCGTCGAGGTAGCGCTTGGCATCGGACTGCGAGGCTTCCGACATGGGCCCGAGTAGGGCAGGGCCGGCTTCAACCAGAAAAATCTGCATCGACCGCAAATCCAGCTCGGGGTAGTCTTTGGGCAGCACGTGCTTGCGCATCTCGGCCAGCGAGCCGCTGATTTCGACGCCCGTGGGGCCGCCGCCCACCACCACGATGTTCATGAGAGCCTGCCGTTCGTTCGGGTTCTCCATCAGGAGCGCCTTCTCGAAGTTCTGGAAAATGAAGCTCCGCAGGTTCAGGGCATTCGGGATGCTCTTAATCTGCATGGCGTTGCGCTCGATGCTTTCCAGGCCGAAGAAATTGGTGAGCGAGCCCGTGGCTAGCACTAGGTAATCGTAGCGGATGTTGCCGACGCTGGTGACCACCGTGTTGCTGGCCGGGTCGACCCGCTGCACGTCGGCCATGCGGTAGTAAAAATTCTTCCGACCCGCAAAAATTTTGCGAATGGGGTAGGCAATGCTGCCGGCCTCGAGGGCACCGGTGGCCACCTGGTAAAGCAGGGGCTGAAAGTTGTGGTAGTTATTACGGTCGACCACGACCACCTGCACGGGAGCATTGCGCAGGGACTGGGCCAGGCGCAGGCCGCCAAAACCGCAGCCAATAATGACCACGCGCGGGTTAGCCGAAACGGGAAGGTTGGTATCCATGGGATAAAGCTAGAGTTAACCCTTACTTTACCCGGAAAGCCTTCAATATGTTGCCGCTAGCCCGCGTTTGGGGCCGGCTGCCAGGGCCATTTGCGAGCGGCCGGGACCTATTAATCGTCGTTGTCCTTCTTCTTGAACTCGCCTTTTTTTACCTGCTGAATCAACTGTAGCCAGCTGAAGGGATTGAGCAGCGGGTTGTTGGAGTATTGGCTGGGGCCCATGCCTTGGCGGCGGTCATATTCAAGTTGCTGCTGCTGCATGGTTTGCCGAAAATTTGCCGTCGGGCCCATGGGCTGCGAGTTGAAGATGCGGCGCATGAGCTGCTCGTTTAGGTTGTCGGCGGCAGCGGTGCCCTTTTCGGTGGGCAGGCGCAAGGCCAGGAAGGCTTTTTTGAAGTCGCGCTCGGTGGTGTAGGGAAATACCCGAACCTCGCCCAGCATGGTGGCATCTTCCTGCAGCTGAATGATGACGGAGTAGCTCTGGCGTTGGAAATCGGGCGGAATGACGATGGTTTGGTTGGCGTAGCCCAGCGAGCGAATCACGATGCTGTCGCCGGCCAGCACGGCCATCGAGAAGTAGCCGTAGGCGTTGGACGACGTGCCGCGGCCGGCCTTGGGCACGTAAATGGTGGCGCCGGGCACGCCCAGCAGGCTGTCGCCGCTGGCCACAATGCCGGTGAACTGTATCACCTTACGCTTGCCCTGGGCGTGCGCCGAAGGGGCTGCCAGGAGCAGCACGCCCAACAGGGCCACGGCAAAAAACAAAGAGAAGCGACGAAGGCGCAAGAGGTCAGGCATGTTCAACAGGTGGTTGTACAAATATACGACGCCGGGTTCGGGGCCGATTGTAACTTTGGCGAAAGGAAAACCGAAGGGCTTTGCACCCTTCTTATACAGCAGATGCGCTTGAAACATTTCACGGTTGCTTTTGGGCAGCAACTTTTTAAATCGTTGGGCGACGAAAGCCGGGTGCGCATCCTGCATCTGCTGTGGCGCAACCGCGAAATGGTGGTGGCCGACTTAGAGCAAGTGCTCGACTTTACCCAGACCAAAACCAGTCGGCAATTATCGTACTTAAAAAACGCGGGCCTCGTGAGTGTGCGCCGCCTCGACAACTGGATGTACTACTTCCTGAAGGAAGAGGCGGCCGAATTGCTGCAAGAGTTGCTTGGGCTCATGGAAGAAGACCCGCAGCTGCTACATGACCAGAAAGTGTACCAAACCCTGTGGTCGAACCGGGAGCTGGCCGCGTATAAGCTGCAAAACCGGCACTGGCACGGCGTAAAATGATGGTGAACGGCCAGTGGGCCAACGGCTAGCGGGCTCAGCGCCCGGCTTCACACCAGCACTACGCCAGCGCCGGCCGCTCACCACCACTCTATCTATGGACCACGACCGTCGTCTCTTTGTGTGCATTAATCAGAAATCCGGAGTAGGGGAGGCCGTGGCCAAGTCCCTGAAGAAGGAGCTAAAAGTACAGGGCCTGAAAAAACTGCTGACCGGCGGCGAACGCCAGCGGGTGCGGGTGCAAACCTGCAACTGCCTGGACATTTGCAAGCAGTGCAAAAAGGGCCCCGGTGCCGCCCTCATTGTGTACCCCGAAGGCACGGTGTATGGCAATGTGCGCCCCGCCGACGCGGCTGAGCTTGTGGCCGAGCACCTGGGCCGCGGGCACGTAGTGAAGCGCCTCCGCGTAGACTAGCCCACCGGTTCGGGCCCAAGCGGCGAATTTGTAGATGAGTTTTGCCGTGTATTCCAACCGTGGCAGGGGAGAATCCGTTGTTAGCTCAACTCAAAGATTTTTACTCCTCTACACATGCGCTTTATCCTCGCAGCCCTGGTATTTGCCGGGCTGACTTTCACCGCTGCTGCCCAGCCGGCCGGGCCCTCCGATTCCGTTTACGCAGTGGTGACCCCAACTCCCCCTCCCGGTTTGGCGCCGCTGGGTGCTCCGGTCCGAGCTCCAAAATCGTTCGGGCAAATTGGCAAGAACGGCCGCCTGACCCTGCTCCCCATTCCGGTATTGTTTTACCAGGCCGAAACCGGGCTCGGCTACGGCATAGGCGGGCTGCTGAGCGGCCGCTTTTCCGAAGACACCCTCACCCGCCCCTCCAACGCCCGTGTGCAGTACTGGACCACTCAAAAGGGCCAGTCGCTGCTGCAGCTGGTGCACACGGTCTACACGCCCGGCGAGAAATTCTACCTCAACGGTGAACTCAGCGCCTACGATATTTTGCTGAACTACTACGGCACGGGGCCCAAAGCCACCAGCGCCAACGAGTCGCAGACGGAGTACAAGCTCTTAATCATCAACCAGCGGCTGCAGAAGCAGATTGTGCCCAAGGTGTTTTTTGGTGCTCAGTACCGCCTCACCAACGTTACGGACATCAGCTTCCCTGCCCTTACCACCGACGAAAAGGCCCCCAGCGTGTTTCAGCGCGACCCGCGCATCACGGCCCGCGAGCGGCAGAACACTCGCGTGTCGGGCCTGGGTCCGGTTATTACCTACGACACCCGCGACGTGCCTTTGGCGGCGTTCCGGGGCGACCTGCTCGACTTTGGCGTGACGTTCAACGGCACGGGGCTGGGGTCTGACTACCGTTTTGTGCGCTATCAGTTCGACGCCCGCCACTTTCAGCCCCTGGGGTCAAATCGCACCATTCTGGCGGCGCAGTTCCTGGGGCAGTTCCATACCGGCGACGTGCCGTTTCGGGAGTTGGCCGGCATAGGCGCCAACCTCGGCGGCACGCTCTACAACAATGCCAACCTGCTGCGCGGCATCTACGAGCAGCGCTTCCGCGACCGGCAGATGGTGATGTTTCAGGCTGAAATTCGCCAGAAATTGTTCTGGCGCTTCGACGGGGCCGTTTTCGGCGGCGTCGGCAACGTGAACAACTACATCGACAAGTTTGAGCTGCGCGATACCAAGTATGCCGGCGGGGCGGGCATTCGCTTTCACTTCATCGAGCGCGACCGGGTGAACCTGCGTTTCGACTACGCTTGGGGCACGGGCAGTGCCCCGGGCCTCCTGTTTGCCATTGGCGAAGCATTCTAAGCGGTGCTACTTGGCTCAAGCCAATAAAAAAAACCCTTCTGCTTTGCAGGAGGGTTTTTTTGTGCCCGGTGAGGTGGGTGGGGCGCTAGTCAGCTGCTTGCTGTATGCGTGTGCTAAGGCCTCTGATGCGGGGGCTCCACGTTCGGTGCAGCCATGAGTTAAGCTGAGATTGATTGCGCAGGAAATATTGCGGGTGAGTCAGTGATTTAAATCCCTTGGTTCTTAGAACAAAAGGACAATTCCACGGTTCAGGATACACAAAAAAGTGAAGCTGTAGGGTAAGCTGAACACTATCGTTTGCTATTGCCTGACGTATAAAGCGGTAATGGACCACGCTACGCCTGCTCGCTTTCTCGGTTCTCACGAGGCCACTGCTTCAGTTGCAATTATTCCGCTGGCCAAGCTACCCGTGGTGCCGCGCCGGAGCCGCTACGCCAAGCTGCTGCACCAGCAGTTGCCGCCGCCCCGCGCTGGGCTACTGACCAGCGTCATCATCCCAGCCAAGAACGAGGCCACCAACCTGCCGGCCTCGCTGGCTGCCTTGGCCGCGCAGACGGACTTGCACGGCCACCCCCTGCCCCCTGACAGCTTTGAAGTAATTGTGCTGGCCAACAACTGCACCGACGCCACCGCAGCCACCGTGCGCCAGCAGGCCGCTGGTTTTCCAGAACTGGTGCTGCACGTGGCCGAGCTGGCCCTGCCCACGGCCAAGGCCCACGTGGGCTGTGCCCGCCGCCTGCTAATGGACGAGGCCTGTGCACGCCTGGAGCAAGCAGGCCCTGCCATCAGCATCATTGCCAGCACCGACGCCGACACGCACGTAGCGCCCACATGGCTGGCCGCCATCCAAGCCGAAATCGGGGCGGGAGCCGATGCCGTGGGCGGCCGCATCTTCACCGAAATCACCGAGCCTGCCTTGTTGCCGTTGCGCCGCATTCACGTGCGCGACACGGCTTACCGCCTGCTGTGTGCCCGTCTCGAACACGCGCTGGACCCCAACCCGGCCGACCCTTGGCCGCGACACCACCAACATTTTGGCGCTAGCCTGGCCCTTACCACCCGCGCCTATCGCCAGGTAGGCGGCCTGCCCGAAGTGCGGTTTCTGGAAGATGAAGCCTTGTGCCAGGCCCTGCGGCAGCACGATTTATCGGTGCGCCACAGCCCGCATGTGCAGGTGCTCACCTCGGCCCGTCGGCAGGGCCGGGTAGAAGTGGGCTTGTCGTGGCAGCTGTGCGAATGGCTGAAGATGAGCCGACAGCACCGCGAGCCCCACGTGGAAAGCCCGCGCCAGCTGGCGGCTTTGTGGCGGTTGCGGCGCCAGCTCCGCACGTATTGGGCCGCCCGCCCCGCGCACTGGGACGAGGTGCTAGCCTCCGTGGCAGCCCGGCTCGGCCTGCCCGCGCCGGCCCTGCTGGCCCAGGTAAAAAAGGCCCGCACCTTTGGGGAGCTCTGGGCTGGCGTGCAGGCAACCGCCCCAGGCGCAGCCGTGCCGCTGGTGCCGCTGTCTATGGCACTGTATGAGCTGCCGCTGCTGCTGTAGCGCGCGGCTGCTCCGGCTTACTTCTCTGTTTTGAGGCCAGTGGGCGGCGAGGCGCCCGGGTTCAGGTTGGTTTCGAACAGCTTCAGAATGCGCTTGTACTCGTCGGTCCAGGAGCTGGGCTCGACGAAGCCGTGGTCTTCGACGGGGTACACGGCCAGCTCCCAGTTTTCTTTGTGAAGCTCGATGAGGCGCTGCGACAGCCGCACAATGTCCTGGAAGTGCACGTTGGTATCGACCATGCCATGGCACATGAGCAGGGCACCCTTGAGCCCGGCCGCGTAGTTGATGGGCGAAGAGCGAGCATAAGCAATGCTGTCCTGGTAGGGCTCGTTCAGGATGTTATCGGTGTAGCCGTGGTTGTAGTGGGCCCAGTCGGTCACCGAGCGGAGCGCGGCCCCGGCTTTGAACACCTCCGGCTGAGTAAACATGGCCATGAGAGTGATAAAGCCACCGTAGCTACCGCCATAAATGCCAATGCGCTGGGGGCTGACGCCGTATTTCTCGGTCAGGAGCTTGGCACCGTCTACGTGGTCGGAGAGGTCTTTGCCGCCCATGAAGCGGTAGATGCCGGTGCGCACGTCGCGCCCGTAGCCCGAGGAGCCGCGGTAGTCAATGTCGAGCACCGTGTAGCCGCGGTCAACCAGCAAGTTGTGAAACATGTACTCGCGCGAGTACTGGCTCCACCACTTGTGGGCATTTTGCAAGTAGCCCGCGCCGTGCACGAAAATAACAGCCGGCCCCTGCGCCTGCGGGTTGGCTGGGCGGTAGAGCCGGGCGTACACGTCGACCCCATCCTGGGCTTTGATGGTAATTACCTCTGGGTCGCGCCAGGGGTATGCCTCGAACTCCGCAGTGGTAGAGTGCGTGAGCTGGCGCATGGTAGCGCCGGGCTTGTTGGGCATCACATACAATTCCCAGGGCTTGTTGGCGTAGCTGTAGCGCACGGCCAAGGTCTTTTCATCGGGCGAAAGCGTAACCTCGCTGGCGCCGGGCTTGGTCGTGATTTGCGTGAGGGCACCGCCTTCTACGGGCATCCGGAAAAACTGCTGCTCGCCCGGGTTGGTCTTGTTGGTGATGAGGTACCAGGTTTTCTTGTCCTGGCTGAGCTGGGCCTGCTGCACCTCAAACTTGCCGCTGGTGAGGGCCTTTTTCTGACCCGTGCTCACGTCCACGGTGTACAGGTGCGAGTAGCCCGATTCCTCGCTCTGAAACCACACCCGGCGGTTGTCGGCCAGCCAGCCCACGTTGCCAGCGCCGTTGCCAATGCCGGGCCCGCTAATCCAGGCCTCGTCGCGCTGGCGGTCGAGCAGGCTGATTTTTTGGGTGGCGGGGTCCAGCGATACTATCCACCGGTCTTTGTTGTCGGCGGCGCGCATCACCAGGAAAGCCCGCTGGCCATTGTCCGACCACACGGGCCGGAAAGGAATCACCCGGCGGGTTTCCGTGGGCTTTTTGGTTTGTTTGGCCTTAGTGGTATCCGCTGGCTGCGGGGCTTTGGCTTGCAGCTGGTATTCTTTGCGGTACGCCGGCAGCTCGTCCAGTCCTTTGAGCTCTTTGTAGCCCAGCACAAACGTGGTGTCGCGGCCGATGTCGTACAGCCCCATTTCATAGGCCGTTTGGTTGGAGCCCACTTTGGTGCGGGTCGAAATGTCTTCCGTGAAGCCCGACGCTGTCACAAAGCTGGGCACAATGGCGAGCTTCGCCTTATCGGCCGGCGTCACCAGCGAGTAGGTTACAAACCGGCCGTCGGGGCTGAGCTGCAGGTTTTCTACGGTTTTGGCGCCTAGGTAAATGGCTTTGGGGCGCAGCTGGGCCAAGGTTTTCTGCAGCTTCTCGCGGGCTTTCACGTCCTGGTCGCGCTGCCGGAGCACTTCGAACAGCGCCATTTGCTCGGCTTTCAGGAATTTCTCGGCCGGGCTCAGGTCGGTACCTGCGGGGCGGGGGCCGCGGCGCAAGTCGGTGCGCTGGGTGGTTTCGCCGGTGGCAGGGTCCCAGGTGAAGAGGTTGCCGTTGCGGGTGTAGCTCACCACGCGGTCTAGTAGGGCAAAATCAGGCTCAGTTTCGCGCTCGGCTGTGTTGGTTACGCGGCGGGCTTTCTGGGTTTTCAGGTCGAGCAGGTAAATGTCACCGTCCTTCTCATACACCTTGCGTGTGTAGCGCCGGTCGTACTGCCCGCGGCTGGTCGGCAGCGCCTGCTGCTCTCGCAGGCTCACTTTGCGCGCCTGGCCCCCGCTGGGCGCTATCGAGTAGAGCGAGTCGCGCCGCGCCTTCTCCGGGTTCCAGCTGAAATAGATGCGTTTGCCGTCTTCGCCCCAATACACGTTCGAAGGCGAGGCCCCGACCCACTGCGCCGGGTCGCGCATGATTTTTTCAACGGTAAGCGAAGCCGGGGCAGGCTTTCCGGCAGTCGGAGCCTGAGCACGTAAGGCCACGGGCAAAGCCAGCGGCAGGGCCGCAAGAAGAAGGAAACGCATAGAAAGTAGTCAGTTGGATAATAGCGCTAGCGAGGGCTGGTAGTAGCAGCTATTGCCACACCTGCAACCCAAAGTGCCAAGGCAACAAAGCTACTTATCTCAATGATGACAACGTACTGAGAGGACGGATATCAGCAAAGCTCTGTGGCTTAAGGTGCGAGCCCTGTTTCCGATACAGTATGTCTGAACGATGTAGAGACGCCAAGTGTCGCGTCTCTACATCGTTCAATGAATGCGAGTGACTTAGGGTTTCTCAACCCTTTCCAGCAAGTCGAGCCGGTAGGTTTCCTGCCGCTGGCCAACCAAGTGGCGCAACGGGCCATTGTCTCCAACTTGGGCTAGAAAGTGCTCGTGCACATAATCTCCGGTCAGCGGATAGTCGTGCACAGTTGGCGTCCAGTGCACCAAGAGCAGTTGGCCGCCTGGCCGCAACGCGCCTATTAGCAGCTGGGCGGCCCGAGCCAGGTCGCCCTCCGACCAATAATATCCCACCTCCGAAACCACAATAAGGTCGAACTCCTGGCTGGGGAACTCATCCGGCACCCGCAGCAGCTGCAAATCCACCTGTGGAAAGTCTGCGCAACGCTGGCGTGCTTGGGCCAGGGCCGCCTCGCTCACGTCAACGGCCAATAGGTGTCCACAGCGCGGCGCCAACTTGGCCGTGAGCACGCCTAACGAGCAGCCCACCTCAAACGCTTCGACGTATTGCGGATGGGGCAGCGCCGCCACGGTAGCCGCGTATTTGGCTTGCTCGTACGGACTGGTTTCAAAATTCCAGGGGTCGCGGTTGGCCTGATACACGTGGTCGAAGTATTCGGGCGGTAGCGTGTTAGGCTGGTTCTTATTCATGAATCAAGCACTTCAAAGTAGACTTCGTACGGACCCGCGAAATGCGCCAGCATCTGAGCCGATAGTAAAAAGCCGTCGGGGTCGTCGGTGAAAACGCCGGGTGCCACCTGCGAGCGGTGGGCGGCAATGGCCTGCTGCTTAGCCGCAATAGCTTCGCCGACATCGAGGCGGAAGCCGCGCACGCCATCAGTTGCCGTGGGAAGGTCTTCTGCTCCGGCTCGCTCCCAGGCCCACACCACGTATTCAAGGCGGTGCGGTGGGTGCGCCATTGCAGCTAATGCGGCCTGCACCAGCAGGCTGGTGGCGCGGTGGTCGGGGTGAGGGTCGCGCCGCCAGGGCACTAGTACCGTCGTGGCTTGGTGGGTTTTAAGGAACGCAGCCAGTTGAGCGGCCGCTTCCGCAAAGCCCGGGTCCTGCGGTGCGGCGGGCACCCGGCTATCGGGCAAACCGAGCAGCAGGGGTTCGGCAGTGACGCCGAGCAAAGCCAGCGCTTCCCGAAACTCAGCTTCGCGCACGGCCTGGCGGGCTAGAGCCGGAAAATGCACCGAGTTGGGGTGCGACATGGTGCCGTCGCTCACCAAAACGGCGGCTACGGGCTGGCCAGCACGGCGCAGCAAGGCCAGCAGCCCGCCGCAACCTAGGGCCTCGTCGTCGGGGTGCGGGGCCACTACCACCACCGAGCCCAGCGCTGCCACGTAGCTAGCCGGGCGCACGGGGTAAGAATCAGATGGCAGAGCAATGGCAGGCAAAACAGCGTAATGTTCTGAAGTTAGCTAACGAAACTCTTGCCTTCCAGCACGAAGCGGCCCACGTCGGCCAGCGAGCCATCGGGCGCGGGCTGGCGCAGGTAATGCGTCAGGTCGCGGTGCAGGCGCTCGAAGGGAAGGGGCTGCAGCAGGCCGCGGGCCCCTACGCTGCGCTCAGCCAGCTGCAACATCGTGAGGCAGATGGTCTCGATGGCGGTGCGGGTCATGTTGGCGTAGGCTACCGTGGCTTCGGCTGCTTCAGGCGTCGTGGCGTCGGGGCGGGCGGCGTGCTCGGCGGCCCCGCGCAGCCACTGCTGGCCACTTTCCAGGGCAATGGCCATTTCGCCCAGGCGCTGGCGCTGGTAGGGGTCGTCGGTGCGGCCCAGGACCCGCAAGAAAGCGTGCGTCTCTTCAAACACGGCGGCGGCTCCGCCCAGCTGCACGGCCGCAAACCGAATAGCGCCGCCGCTAAAGCCCGGCTGACGGTAATAAGAGTTAGGAGCACCAATTAAGTCTTCGGAACCAATTTCCAGGTCCGTTAAATCGGCTCGAAAGCTGGCGGTGGCCCGCATGCCCAGGGGCCGCCAGAAAGAGCGGTCCAGCTCGGGAGGCTGCTGGTCGGTGGGCAAAACGAACAATTGCCAACCTTGCCCGTCAGGCAAGGCGCCACTGATGAGCGGCCGCTGCAAATGGCCCGCCCCCGAGGCAAAAGTTTTGGCGCCCCGCAGCCGGTAGCGGCCATTGGCCAAGGCTTCCAATCGCACGCCTTCAGCAGGGTCTTCGGTGTTCCACACGCCAAATAGCAGCCCAGCCCGCGCATCGGCAGCGTAGCGCTTCACCTGAGCCGGGGTGCCCAGCTGCTGTATTAGCAACAGGGCATTCAGATGGCCCTCGTAAATGCGCCCCACGGCCAAATTCCCCTGCCCAATGTGCTGCAACACCCGCAATAGCGCCAAGGTAGCGGCGGGGTCCTGAAGTCCGGCTCCGCCCATAGCCGCGGGCAAGGTTGCCGTGAGCAAACCAGCTTTCCGCATCCAGTCGAATTCCTTGCTGGGAAAAGCCCCCACTACATCAGTTTCGGCAGCTTGCGCAAACAGGCGCGGCGCCATTTTAGCCGCCGCCGATTCTGCCTGCCCCGGGGTGCTCAGAACAGCAGAGGCGGCCGGAGTGCCGGTTGGCACAACGGCCTCAGCAGTGGCTGGCCAAAGCTCGACACTGAGCTGAGATTCGAAAGCAGTAGACATGGACTTAAGAAACGTGGCGGGGAGGAATAAGCTATACCGTAAGAGGGGGGCTATTGTTCAGTTTGGGCAATAGTTGTGCATAGCGCATGGCTGGTAACAATTCGGTAATGCGGGTGCTAGGCCCTCGCCGCATCGGGGCCGTACCTTCGCGGCGGCAATTGTGCCCTGCTTATTCGCCCCTTTTTATGTCGTCCCGCCCCATTCGCGCCGCGCTGCTTTCCGTGTACCACAAAGACCGATTAGCCCCCCTTGTGCAGCTGCTGCGGCAGCATGGCGTAACGCTGTACTCCACCGGAGGCACCCAGAAATTCCTGGAAGAGGAAGGTGCCGAGGTAACCGCCGTGGAAGACCTGACCGGCTTCCCCGAAGTGTTCGGTGGCCGCGTAAAAACGCTGCACCCCAAAGTGTTTGGTGGCATCCTGCACCGCCGCCACGACGATGCTGACCTCGCCCAGGCCGAGCAGCACGGCATTCCCCCCATCGACCTGGTCGTCGTCGACCTCTACCCATTCGAAGAAACCGTAGCCAGTGGCGCCGACGAAGCCGACGTCATCGAGAAAATTGACATCGGTGGGATTTCCCTGCTGCGTGCCGCTGCCAAGAACTACCGCGACGTGCTCGTGGTCAGCAGCCGCGACCAGTATGCGGCCGTGACCGAGCTGCTCACCGCCAAACACGGCACCACCGACCTCGAAGACCGCCGCCACTACGCGGCCGCGGCCTTTGCTACCACCTCGCACTACGACACCGAAATCTTTGGCTACCTCAGCAAGGGCACGGCCGTGGCCGGCACTACGCTGCGCCTCAGCGCCCAGCAGGCCACGCCCCTGCGCTATGGCGAAAACCCCCACCAGGCTGGCACCTTCTACGGCGACCTCTCGGCCCTGTTCGACCAGCTCCACGGCAAGCAGCTCAGCTACAACAACCTGGTAGATGTGGACGCCGCCGTAGCCCTCATGGCCGAGTTTGCCGAAGGCCAGCCCGCCTGCGCCATCCTCAAGCACACCAACGCCTGCGGCGTGGCCCAAGCTGCCACGTTGCGCGACGCTTATCTGAACGCGCTGAGCTGTGACCCGACCTCGGCTTTTGGCGGGGTTATTATCGTAAATAAAGAAGTGGACGCGGCCACCGCCGCCGAGCTCAACCAACTGTTTTTTGAAGTCCTGATTGCGCCCAGCTTCGCCGCCGATGCCCTGCCGGTGCTGCAAAGCAAGAAAAACCGCATTTTGCTGCTGCAAAAGCCGGTGCAGTTCCCCGCCAAGCAGGTCAAGACCTTGCTCAACGGCATCATCGAGCAGGATGCCGACCGCCAGAGCGAGGGCCCGGACGATTTCCGCACCGTGACCCAGTCGGCTCCGACCGACGAGGAAACCGCGGCCCTGGAATTTGCTGGCAAAATCTGCAAGCACACCAAGAGCAACACCATCGTGCTGGCCCGCGCCGGCCAACTGCTGGCCTCCGGCGTGGGCCAGACCTCGCGCGTCGACGCCTTGCGCCAAGCCATTGAGAAGGCCCGCAACTTCGGCTTCGACCTGCACGGCGCCGTAATGGCCTCCGACGCCTTCTTCCCCTTCCCCGACTGCGTGGAGATTGCCGGCGCCGCCGGTATCCGCGCCGTGGTGCAGCCCGGCGGCTCTATTAAAGATGCCGATAGCATCCGGACCTGCGACGAGCTGGGCATGGCCATGGTTCTCACCGGCGTGCGCCACTTTAAGCACTAAGCCGGCCGCGGCGGGGCAGGGAGCGAGGTAATCAGTGCCACTTCTTAACGCCCAAGCTGCTAGGCGAAAAAGCCCTGACTCCCGTCGAGTCGGGGCTTTTTTTATACTAAAACGAGGTGGGTTCCGTTCCCCGCTCTTGCAGCCAGGGAGCCAGGGAAGGTTGCGTGCTTCAATCTGCCGGCCGGCCCGGAAGTTATAATTAACCTCCGCCGAAACCTTCCGTACCTTTGCCCATTAATTCACTTAGGCCCCGGTCTAAGTTCCGCCTTATTGCAGCTAACTCAATGGGTTTCTTTAACTTCCTTACTAGCGATATAGCCATTGACTTGGGTACCGCTAATACGCTCATCATTCACAACGACAAAATCGTGGTGGATGAGCCGAGCATCATCGCCAAAGACCGAACCACCAATAAAGTCATCGCCGTGGGCCGCCAAGCCCAGCAGATGCACGAGAAAACCCACGACAACATCCGCACCATCCGCCCGCTGAAGGACGGGGTAATTGCCGATTTCCACGCCGCCGAGGAAATGATTAAGGGCATGATTAAGATGATTGACACGCGCACGCGGCTGTTTCAGCCCTCGCACCGCATGGTCATCTGCATTCCCTCGGGCATCACCGAAGTAGAAAAGCGCGCTGTACGTGACTCCGCCGAGCACGCCGGCGCCAAAGAAGTCTGGATGATTCAGGAGCCCATGGCCGCGGCCATTGGCATCGGCATCGACGTGGAGCAGCCCGTGGGCTCGATGATTATCGACATCGGAGGAGGCACCACCGAAATTGCCGTTATCGCCCTCTCGGGCATCGTGTGCGACCAGTCCATCAAAACCGCCGGCGACGTTTTCAACCAGGACATCCTCGACTACATGCGCCGCCAGCACAACCTGCTCATCGGCGAGCGTTCGGCCGAGCGCATCAAAATTGAAGTGGGCGCCGCCCTTACCGAACTCGACGTGCCGCCGCCCGACCACGAAGTGCGCGGCCGCGACCTGATGACGGGCATCCCAAAGGTTATCAAAGTCACGTTCTCGGAAATTGCCATTGCCCTCGATAAATCGGTGGCTAAAATCGAAGAAGCTGTACTGAAAGCCCTCGAAATTTCGCCGCCCGAGCTGTCGGCCGATATTTATGAAAACGGCATTCACCTCACCGGCGGCGGCGCGCTGCTGCGTGGGCTGGACAAACGCTTGGCCGCCAAAACCAAGCTGCCGATTCACATTGCTGAAGACCCGTTGCGCGCCGTAGTGCGCGGCACCGGCAAGGCCATTAAAGATATTCAGGCATTTAAAGGCGTATTGCTGACCTAATTAACACCCATCGGCTGTCATGCTGAGCGCAGCCGAAGCATCTCTACCACGCAACCAAATCCTCCGATTGGATTAGTGTTGCAGTAGAGATGCTTCGGCTGCGCTCAGCATGACGGTCCGTTAACAGACATAATCAAACAAACAAGTTAGCCTCCGTGCGGAATTTATTTCAGTTTCTATTTCGCTTTCGCGGGGCGCTGGTGTTTGGCTTGTTGGAGGTAGTCAGCCTGTATTTATTTGTCACCAATAACTCGTACCAGCGGGCGGCGTTTTTCAATTCGGCTAATAAATACGCCGGCATAGTTCTGGACCGGCGCACCCAGATAGCCGACTATTTTAAACTGGCCGAAATGAATCAGCAGCTGGCCGTTGAAAACGCAGCCCTGCGCCAGCAGCTGTTTCCGGAAGACAGCAGCCGCCGCGAGGCCGATTCGGTGGCGCTGCCCCCAGCCCGCACCGACTCGCTGCGGCGAGTTCGCTATCAGCGGCCCGCTGCCAAACCGGACACCTTATTGCTCGGTTTGCAACCCTTGGCCGCCCGAGACCGGAGTTATCCACTTATTCCGGCCCGAGTTATCAACAATATGCTCCGAAATGTGGATAACTATCTTACATTGAACGTGGGCAGCGCCCAGGGCGTGAACCCGGGCATGGGCGTGGTGGCCGCCAACGGCGTGGTAGGGCGAGTGAAAGTTGTGAGCGAGCACTACGCTACGGTTACCAGCCTGCTGCATTCCAAAACCAGCGTGGCCTCCAAAATCAAGCGCGACGGTACATTTGGCACCATCCGCTGGCTGGGCGACGACCCCACCCACGTAGCCCTCGACAACGTGCTTCGGGAAACGGAATTGGTGAAGGGCGACACCATTGTGACGTCGGGCTACAATGCGGTGTTTCCGGAGGGCGTTTTCATTGGTACCATCGACTCCTTCGTGAAGGAGCCCGACAAGAACTTCTGGACTATTCGGGTGCGGCTGGCCGTCAATTTTGCCAACCTGACTTACGTGTACGTCGTCACCAGTCGGCCCAAAATAGAGCGCGACACGATAGAAGCGCGCACGGGCATTAAGCCGGAAGGAGGGCCCCGCCCATGAGTGGCCTACGCTTTATTCTGGTGCAGGCCCTGCGCTTTATCATTTACGGGGGCGTGCACGTGCTGCTGATTAGCCGGCTGGTGCTGTTCGACCTGGGGTGGTGTTTCTTTTACCTGGGCTTTCTGCTGTTCCTGCCCATTGCTACGCCTATTGTGGTGCAGCTGCTGGTTTCCTTTTGCATGGGGCTGGCCATGGACATCTTCTACGATACCGGCGGGCTGCATGCGGCGGCGGCCGTGCTGCTGGGCTTTGCGCGGCCCTGGGTGCTGCGCCTGCTCACTCCGCGCGACGGCTACGACAGCGCCGATACGGTGAATGTGCACCAAATGGGCTGGCAGTGGTTCAGCGTGTACCTCACCCTGTTAGTCACGCTGCACCACGCGGCGTTCTTTCTACTGGAGCTGGGAAGCTTCCGGAATATCGGCATTACCATGGGGAAAATCCTGGTAAGCGCACTCTTTACCAGCCTTGCGCTGTTGATAGTGCAGCTGTTATTCTTCCCGGTGCGCCGGGGGCGCCAGTAATTCTTCTGTCATCCTGAGCTTGCGAAGGACCTTATTACCACAGCACGAAAAGCGCAACGGTGATAAGGTCCTTCGCAGGCGGACGCCAGACGAGGATGACAGACGAATTACAATCAAGCTAAAAAATTAATAATCAGATTATAATAACAAATGCAATACCTGGAAGGCCGTAAGTACGTTGTGCAAGGCATCTTTTTGGTGGTTGCTCTTATTTTTCTTACCCGCCTGTTTTTCATGCAGGTGCTGGATGGCACTTATAAGCTGGCGGCCGACAAGAACACGCTGCAGCGCATCGTCCAGACGCCCTACCGCGGGCTTATTTACGACCGAAAAGACCAGCTTCTGGTGCAGAACACGCCGGTGTACGACTTGATGGTGGTACCCCGCGAGGTAAAAGACCTCGACTCGGCCCGGTTCTGTGAGCTGCTGCAGATTCCCATCGAAGAGCTCCGCACAGGCTTGTTGGCGGCTAAGAAATACTCGCGCAATAAAGCATCTCCGCTGGTTCAGAACCTGACCACGCCCGACCTGGCCATTATATCGGACCAGCTGGCCGACTTTCCGGGCTTCCGGGTGCAGGCGCGTATGGCGCGGGCCTACCGCACGCCCAACCTGGCGCACGCCCTGGGCTACGTGGGCGCTATTACGCCGGCCTTCCTGGAGAAGCCGAAATACGCCAAGTACCGTCCCGGCGAAAACGTGGGCATTTCGGGCCTGGAGGCCTATTATGAGGAAACCCTGATGGGCCGGCGCGGCGTGCAGTACAAAATGGTGAACGTGCGCGGCATTGAGAAAGGCAAGTTTCGGGATGGGGAGTTTGATACGTTGTCGGTGGCCGGGCAGGACTTGCACCTGAGCATCGATGCTGAGCTGCAGGCCTACGGCGAAAAGCTGCTGGCAGGCCGGCGGGGCTCCATTGTGGCCATCGACCCCAAGACCGGCGAGATTTTGGCTTTTGTGTCGGTGCCAAACTATGACCCGCAGCTGCTCACGGGCAAGGGCTCGGGCAACCGCTACATGGCCCTACTGAACAACAAAGAGCGGCCCCTTTTCAACCGCCCGCTGATGGCCACCTACCCGCCGGGCTCGGTATTTAAGCTCGTGAATGAGCTGGTGGCTCTGCAGCTGGGCGTGGTGAAGCCGTACACGGCCTTCGAGTGCAACCAGAAGCTGGTGCGCTGCACCCACCGGCACGAGCCGCCCAACAACGTGAGCGTGGCCATTAAGCAAAGCTGCAACCCTTATTTCTACCAGGTAATGCGGGCCGCAGTGGTGCGCGGGCAGTCGCGCAACCGCTTCGAAGATGCCCGCCTGGGCTTGGGGCAATGGCAGAAGATGGTGAAATCCTTCGGCCTCGGCGAGAAACTGGGCGTTGATATGGCTCAGGAAAAGCGCGGGCTTATTCCCTCGCCCGACTACTACGACAAGCGCCTGGGACACCACCGTTGGAACTACAAAACCGTGTACTCGCTCAGCATAGGTCAGGGCGAGATTGGTATTACGGGCTTGCAAATGGCCAACGTGCTGGCCACCATCGCCAACCGGGGCTGGTACTACACGCCGCATTTTGTGCGTAGCATCGGCAATGGTGGGCCATTGCCGCAGTTTCGCGAGCGCCATTACACGGCCATCGACACCACGCTGTTTAAGTACATCATTCCCGGCATGATGCAGGTGGTGGATGGCAACGGCGGCACCGGCAATCTGGCTTCGTTGTCGCAGTTTGGCATATCAGTGGCGGGCAAAACCGGCACCGTGCAAAACCCTCACGGCTACGACCATGCCACCTTCGCGGCCTTTGCCCCCGCCAACGACCCCAAGATTGCCATTGCTGTCTTCATCGAAAACAGCGGTTTTGGTGGCACCAGCGCTGCTCCGGCTGCTGGCCTCCTCATTGAGAAGTATCTGCGCGGCAAGGTGGCGCCCCACCGCAAAACCTGGGAAGACTGGGTGATGTACGGCAACTTCACCAAGAAGCTGCACTAGCCGGGAAGGCGGCGCACCAGCAGAAACGTGAGCGAGCGGGCAACGTAAGAGAACCAACCTTTAGGCATGGGGCATGTTCTATGCCATCTCATTTATTTTCTCCCGACCCTCCGTATGGAATCTCTCCAAGGTAAAATCGCCCTCGTGACCGGGGCTGGCAAAGGCATTGGCCGCGCCGTGGCCCTCGCTCTGGCGCAGGAAGGCGTGCACGTGGGCCTACTGGCCCGCACCGCCAGCGACCTCGAATCCCTCGCTACTGAAATCGCTACACACGGTGTAAAAACTGCTTCGGCCGTGGCGGATATCGCCGACCGCAGCGCCGTTGAGGCCGCCATTGCCCAGATTCAGCAGGAGCTGGGCGACATCGACATTCTCATCAACAACGCCGGCATAGGCACCTTCGCCAAGTTCCTGGAAATGGAGCCTGAGCAGTGGGAGCACATCATCCAGGTGAATTTGCTGGGCACGTACTACGTCACCCGCGCCGTGCTGCCAGGCATGATATCCCGGCAGACGGGGGATATTATCAATATCTCATCTACGTCGGGGCAGCGGGCGGCCGCCGGCACCAGCGCCTACAGCGCGTCAAAGTTTGCCGTGCTCGGCCTCAGCGAAGCCCTTATGCAAGAGGTGCGCAAGCACAACATTCGCGTTTCGGCCCTCACGCCCAGCACCGTGGCCACGCCGTTGGCGCTGGATAACAAGCTGACTGACGGCAACCCCGAGAAGGTGATGCAGCCAGAGGACTTGGCAGAGTTCATGATAGCGCAGCTGAAACTGAACCGCCGCATCTTCATCAAAGAAGCCGGCATGTGGTCGACTAATCCGTAAGTTGCCTACTGATTTCACTTTGTGAAAGTGCCCTGGCTACGCAAGTGACCGGGGTACTTTTGCTTTCAGGTTATTGCTAAGTGAAGATAGCTAACGGTCATGCTGAGCATACCGAAGCATCTCGCTCGACTCGTTTGCCTAGCACCTGTCATGCTGAGCTTGCGAAGCATCTTCTCACCTCAGAACAACTCGTTGTGGCGTGATAAGATGCTTCGCAAGCTCAGCATGACAGGCGATTGGGTTGCTATCCCACGCGAGATGCTGCGCTGCGCTCTGCATGACGTTTTGCAACAAGCGACTAGGAAGCTGAAGTAGCTGCTATAGCTTGTCAAAAGGAACATCCTGAATGCGGTAGGATTTCCAATCGTTGTAATCGAAGTGCCACCATTCGGCGGCCAGCACCTTGAAGCCGTGCTTTTCCATCTTGCTGCGCAGCAAATCCCGCATTGCGCGCTGCTCGGGCGTGCCGCCCGTGTAGGCCACGTACGAGCGGGGGCTCATCTCGTCGTACTCGCCCGGCATGGCCACTTCCTTGCCGGAGCTCAGCTCGCATAGGCTCAAATCGACGGCACAGCCACGGTTGTGGCGGGAGCCAGTTTTGGGATTGGCCACGAACTTCTTGTTGGCTCTTGGGGTGCTGTCCCACATTTGTTTGGTGATGCGCCAGGGGCGGTATCCGTCAAAAACCAAAAGCTTGTATCCTAGCGGTTTTAGCTCCTGGTTCACTTTGGCCAAGGCTTCGGCCGCGGGGCGCTGCAAGAAGGCGCGGGCCTCAGGATAGAGAGGCCGATGCATGAAGTTACTGCTAGTTGCGTACCGAATATCTAGCTGAATGGTCGGGTCGAGGCGTTGTAGTTCCACCAAATTCGAAGCCTTGAAATCACCGGATTCGTGCGGCGGCTTGGCAGTGGCACAGCTAATTAATACCACAGCACAAATAGCCCATAGCTTTCGAAAAGCAGGACGTTTCTGGTCGAATTGGCTCATTAAACGAAGGCAAAAGTTTCTTCAATATAAACGCCAAATTTCAAGCCTTGCTTCCGGCCCTGGCGTCAGCAGCGATGCCGGGCAACAAAAAAGCCTCCATTGCGGAGGCCTTTTTGTTATTCAGAAGTGGATGCTACAAGATGCCACTCAGGAAACCTGGAGCAATGCCCAACGCTATGGTGAGCAGCACAAGCAGGGCCAGCGTGGCGGTTTGGATACCATCGACCGGCACGGCCGTAGCGCCCTCGGGCACCGGCTGTAAGTACATGGCAATGATGGGGCGCAGGTAATAATACAGGCCTACCATGCTCATCACCACGGCAAACACCACGAGGCCAATGTAGCCTTGGTCGGCCGCCGCTGCCAGCAGGAAAAACTTGCCAAAGAAACCGCCCGTGAGCGGGATACCGGCCAGCGATAGCATAGCTACCGTCATGGTGAAGGCCAGCAGGGGGTTGGTTTTGCCCAAGCCGTTGAGGCCAGCGTAGTCTTCGCGCTGGCGGTGGTCGGCCACCAGCTTCAGCACGCCAAAGGCGGCTATGGTGGCAATGGAATAGGCCAAAGAATAGAAGAAGATGCCGCTGGCGGCGTCGCCAGTTAGGTTGCCGCGGCTAGCCACGAGGCCGATGAGCAGGTAGCCGGCGTGGCTTACGCTGGAGTAGGCCAGCATGCGCTTTGTGCTGGTTTGGGCGGCGGCGCCTACGTTGCCGAGCAGCAGCGTGAGGGCGCACATGGCCTGAATGGTGGGCATCCAGAAGCCTTGGGCAGCGGGCAGGGCCACGGCCAAGAGCTTGAGGAAGGCGGCGAAACCGGCCGTTTTCACCACGGTGCTCATGAAGGCCGTGAAGAAAGTGGGCGTGCCTTCGTACACGTCAGGCGTCCAGAAATGGAAGGGCGCGGCGGACACTTTAAAACCAATGCCGATAATCATCATCAGGATGCCGATGTAGAGCATGGGCTGCAGGCTGGCATTTTCGGGTGCCGCAATGGCGGAAGCAAGCTGCGAGAGCACGAAGGTACCCGTGGCCCCGTAGAGCAGGGCAATGCCAAACAGCAGGATGCCCGTGGCAAAGGCGCCCATCAGGAAGTACTTGAGGGCCGCTTCGTTAGACCGCGAATCGCGCTTGTTAGAGCCCGCCAGCACGTACATGCAAATGCTCAGGATTTCGATGCCCACAAAGAGCATGATGAGGTGGTCGTAGCCAACCATCATCACGGCGCCTACCAGCGAGAACAGCAGCAGGGCGTAGTATTCGGCCAGATTGCTTTCGCCTGCCACCACGTAGCTGCGCGAGAAGGGCAGCAGCACGATGGTGGTGAGCAGCACGATGCCCGTGAAGGCTACCGTGTAGTTGTCGACCACCAGCATGTTGTTGAAGTACGGGGCGTGAACCACGTTCCAGTCGGTCAGGTTGACCCCAAACACGGCCAGCAGCAACAGCATAGCGCCGGGCAGCAGCACCTTGTTTGAGCGCAGGAAGCCCAGAAACAGGTTGAGGATGCCGAAGACGGAGAGGAGAATGATGGAAATCATGGGCTTACGTAAGGCAGAACGACATTAAGGTTTGTCATCCTGAGCTTGCGAAGGACCTTGTCAGGGTCGCTTCGTTGGGTTATTACTCAAATTTGCGCTAGCGTGATAAGGTCCTTCATTCCGCTGCGCTGCATTCAGGATGACAGGTGGAGCCTGCCGTCCAACTAAAGACTATCGCCCTACCAGCCCCAGAATGTTGATAACAGCCGGCTCGGAAAGGTGCAGGAAAGAACCCGGGAACAGGCCCAGCCAGAACACCAGTGCGATGAGCGGCACCAGTATCAGCAGCTCGCCGCCCGTCAGGTCGGTGATGGTTTCGGAGAAAGCAGAGTCGGGGCCGAGCATCACGCGCTGGAACATACGCAGCAGGTACACGGCCGAGAAAATGATGGTGAGGCCGGCAATGGCGCCCGCCCAGGCATTGTACTGATACACGCCGGCCAGGAGCAGGAATTCACCCACAAAGCCACCCGTGAGCGGTAGGGCCACGGTGCTGAGCAGCATTACCAAAAAGCAGACCGTCAGTACGGGCGTGCGGCGGGTGAGGCCGCCCAGGTCGGGGATGTAGCGGGTGCCGGTGCGGCGCTCAATGGCGTCGGCCACGAAGAACATGCCCACCACATTCAAGCCGTGGGCGAGCATCTGGATAACAACGCCTTGCAGGCCAATCTGGGTGAGCGAGAACACGCCCGCTGCCATCAGGCCCACGTGCGACAGCGACGAATAGGCAATGAGCCGCTTCATGTCGCGCTGGCGAATGGCGATGATGGCGCCGTAGATGATGCCGATGATGGACAGGATGATAACCAGCTTGCCCCACTGGCTCACGCCCAGCGGCACGATGGGCAGCAGCCAGCGCATGGTGCCGTAGATGCCCATTTTCAGCATGATGCCCGAGAGCAGCATGGTGGCCGGCGCCGGCGACTCGGTGTAGGTGTCGGGCTGCCAGGTGTGGAAGGGGAAAATGGGCATCTTCACGGCGAAGGCCGCGAAAATCAGCCAGAACAGCCACGACTGCTCGGCGGCGCTCAGCTTGAGGCTATAGAAGGCCGACAGCTCCGAAGAGTGGGAGGCCAGGCTGCCGGCCGCGGGGCCGGTTTGCAGGTAGAGGTACACGAAGCCGGCCAGCATAAACAGCGAGCCCACCACTGTGTAGAGGAAAAACTTGAGCGTGACCGCCACGCGGCGCTCGCCGCCCCAGGCGCCCGCCAGGAAATAAATCGGGATGAGGGCTACTTCCCAGAAGAAGTAGAACAGGAAGGCATCCAGCGACATAAACACGCCCAGCAGGCCCGTCTGCATGAACAGCACCAGGGCGTAGAAGGTAGAGGGGTTGTCGTAGTTGTGCTTGAAGGCGGCCAGCAGAATGAGCGGCACCAGGAAGGTGGTGAGCAGCACTAGTAGCAGGCTCAGCCCGTCAATTCCGATGTGGAAGTTGATGCCGGCCGAAGGTATCCAGGCGTAATTGAGGTTGAACCCGGCCGTGCCGCTGGTTTTGAAGGCGAAAGCGGCATACACCGCAAGACCAAATTCGAGGAGTGTAGCACCCAGGGCCAGGGCACGGGCGGCGGCTCCCTTGATAAAAAGCAGCAGCAAAGCGGCAGCCAGAGGGAGGAAAAGCAGTACAGCAGTCAGCATGAACGAGCGAGTTGGACGCGTTGCGGGCCAGGAGAACCGACCCGCAAATTGACCGCAAACTTACGCACTGAGTGGTAAGGCTCCGCAGTATAGTTGCAAGTTCTGCTGTCGGGCCACTTTCTGGCTCGAATGTAAGCCAGTAGCTACCCTGCCGTGCGACCTTTGCTACTCCTGCTATGCGCGCTGCTTAAAACGCGCTACAGAACCCGCCATCAAGCTCCCGCTCGGCCCCGACTCTTGCCCATGCTGCCACCTATACTTCCCGTCGTTTCGCGCCTTGCGCCCACGCCCAGCGGCTACCTGCACCTGGGCAATGCCGTGAACTTCGTGCTGACCTGGCTGCTCACCCGCCAGGCCGGCGGCACCCTGCACCTGCGCATCGACGACCTGGACCGGGCCCGCCTGCGCCCCGCCTACCTCGATAATATTTTCCGGGTCATCGACTGGCTGGGCATTGATTATGACCACGGCCCTACCGGCCCCGACGACTTCCTGCGTCACCATTCGCAGTTGCTGCATCTGCCCGAATACAATGCCGTGCTACGGCGCCTGGCCCTTTCGGGAACTAGCCAGCGGCCGGAACTGGTGCAGGCCAGCACCCGCTCGCGCACTACCGGCGCCGATGCACCCGCAACTCTTGAAACACCCGGCGCGGCCTGGCGCATCCACGTGCCCGCGGGCACTACGGTGTCCGTACCCGATGCCTGGCAGGGCCCAACCACTGTGCCGCTCGGCGCGCTGATGCCCGACTTTGTTGTCCGCAAAAAAGACGGTGTGGCTGCTTACCAGGTAGCGTCGGTGGTAGATGACCTGCGGCTCGGAACCACGCTCATTGTGCGGGGGCTGGACTTGCTGCCCAGCACGGCCGCGCAGCTTTGGTTGGCCGGGCAGTTATCGGAAACCGCCGCTTTCAATACGTCGCGCGTTCAGTTTTTACATCACCCCTTGCTGACGAATGCGGATGGACAGAAGTTGTCCAAGTCGCAGCAGCTGCCTTTAGATGCGGGGGTGTTAAGCGGAAGCATTGGACCTCAGGTTGTTTATGAGGCAATAGCCAGTCTTTGGGGGGTGCCGGCTGGGAATGGGGGTTCGTTGGAAGAGTTGAAGGGTCTGTTATCTACAAATCGCCCGTCATGCTGAGCCTGCGAAGCATCTTATCGCCGCCGAACGACTCGTTATGACGTGATAAGATGCTTCGCAGGCTCAGCATGACAGACGCGGCTCAACAGAACAGATATGGCTCAGCATGTCAGGAGGGGCAATGAGTTTTGATTACCGCACCTCTTTCTTGAACTGCTCGGCCCAATGGTCGGCTAGGCGCGTGGGTTCTGGTAGCTTGTAGCCGCGTAGGCAGGCTAGCGTGAGGCGGGTGGCAGTGGCTTGGTCGCAGCGGTGGCCGGGGCTCACGAACAGCGGCAGCACTTTGTCTTTGCTGCGAATGACTTCACCAATTAGCTCGCCGGTTTTGGCATCGGTGAGGGGCGAAATGTTGCCGCGCTCAATGCCGGGCTCGGCAAACGTGCCGGTTAGCTTCTGCTTGGCTACGCCGAAGGTGGGCATGTCGAGCAGCACGCCGAGGTGCGCGGCAATGCCCATGCGGCGCGGGTGCGCAATGCCGTGGCCGTCGACCATGATGATGTCGGGCTTGTTTTCAAGTTTAGCGAAGGTGTGAATGACATTGGGCGCTTCGCGGAAGGAGAGGAAGCCGGGCACGTAGGGCATGTCGACCACCCCGTAGTTGTACACCTTCTCAACTACTTCCAGCGAAGGAAATTTCAAGACCACGAATACCGACAGGATGGTATCGGGTGTGGGAAACGAAGAATCGCAGCCCGCAATGAGGCGCGGCTCCTGCGCCAGTGGCTCGGCCCGGACGCGCAGCCGCATTTCCTGCTGCTGCTGCGTGAGCGACTGTACCAGAACTGGGTCGGGTGGAGGGCCGGGTGGGCGGTAGTAGGCCATTGAGAGAGGTATGAAGGGTGAATTAATATGGAACGCGGAGAGGTGATGGCAGGCGGAGCGAGTAGCCAATACCACCCAGCCAAAGCGAATGGCGTATACGTGAAAGTGGTGCTTGCTTCTAATTCATCACGCATAATTCACTTTCTTACCCCTGACCGTGGCCAATCCCAACCATTCTGAGCAGCCGGCTGCCACCGGCTCGGGCCCGTGGCTTGAGCGCCGCTACTTCATCGACGTGGCCCGGCCGCGCCTCACGCCCACGCAGCTCATGGCCGCAGTGCAGGCCGATGTGCCGCATTTCGCGCCCGAGCTGCTGGCCGATTTCACGAAAAAAGAAGGGTCAGAAACGGGCTTGCGCGTGGGCGAAGAGTTTGAAATTTCCATCCTCGGCCCCTGGAATGGCTGCGTGCGCGTGACCGACGTCGGGGATACGCTCTTCGAGTTCATCACCCTGGAAGGCCACCCCGAAGCTGGCCGCATTCGCTTCGAAGCCCACTACCTGGACGAGTCGCCCGATACGCTGCGGTTTGAAATCCGCTCGCGTGCCCGCTCCCGCGATGGGCTTGTGGCGTTTGCCTACAGTACCCTTGGTGTAGGCAAGCGGGTGCAGGAAGCCACCTGGGTAGAGTTTTGCCGGCGCGTAGCGGCCGCCAGTGGCGGCCAGGCCCTCTCCGACGTCACAGTAGAAACCCTCACCCAAACCGAAGCCGGCTCCCATGACCTCGAACGCAATGCGTAGCCCTGCCGGGCCCGACCCAGCGGCCACCGCCCGCCCACCGCTTTGGGAACAGCACCGCGCCCGCCTCGACTCCTACGCCAACACCGAGGTCAACTACGACTTCACGCGCCAAAACGAGTACACCACCGCCACCGGTTGGCGCATCGACGACTACGAAACCGACCTGCCTGCCGAGGCGCCTGGGCCACCCGCCACGGCGGGCTCGTTTGCGGCGGCTCAGGATGTGCTGCAGCGCTACGCCTTCCCGCCGCCCGACCTCATCACTGGTATTTTCTCGCCCGATGGTCCGCTCGAAAACCGCATCATGGTGCTGCGAGCGCAGTTTCTGTTCTTTAAATTTTACTTCGGCGTGCGCGTGAGCGGCGTGACCGACGAGGCCGCCCGCGACACCCCCCACGGCCCCGAGCGGGTGTGGGGCTACGGCTACCGTACCCTGGAAGGCCACTTCGAGCGCGGCCAAATTGACTTCACCATTCACAAAAACCTCCAGACTGGCGCGGTGCAGTTTCGCATCCATGCCGTGTCGCAGTCCGGCCAAATTCGCAACCCATTTTACTGGGTTGGCTTCAAGCTGTTTGGGCGTATGCTCCAGCGCAAGTTCGCCCGCGAATCGTTGAAGCGCATGCGGGAAATGGTGGCGGCTGCCCTGGCCCAAGGAGCCGCCGCGCCGTCGGTTTCAGCCATAGCCTGAATGGCAACGCCCCGATGCAGGTGCTTTCCTAATTAAAAAGGCGCCGGTCGGCCCAAAAGGTGCCGAAGGGAAGCACCGACGCCAGCAGCGCCAGCGCAATCTTCCCAAACGACCACGAGCGCGCAATTCCTACCTGAATGACCAGCAGCACGTACAGCACAAACAACAGGCCGTGGGCCATGCCCACGTAGCGCACCGCCGTGGGCTGGCCCGCCAGGTACTTCAGTGGCATGGCAATGCCCAGCAAGACCAGCAGCGATACGCCTTCCAGAAAAGCAATCAGCCGCAAGCGGCCCAACGACGTAAGCAATAATTGACCGGGGGTAGTGGACATGGCGCAGGATGGAGGTGAAGGCACAAAGCTACCCCGCGCTTGCCGGGGCTGCCTTCTAAACCTTTACCAAAGCGTTTGGTTAGCCCGTGCCTACGCCTCCGGGTACAAGCCTCCAAAAAGCGGCTATATCAACTCATAACTCATAATTCAACACTCATAACTTCCCCAATGCTTCCTACCAAGGCTTATGCAGCTCCTGCTGCCAGTGTTCCGCTTGCTCCGTTTGATTTCGAGCGCCGCGAAGTCGGCCCGCACGATGTGCTCATCGACATTCAATTTTGTGGCGTGTGCCACTCCGACCTGCACCAGGTGCGCGACGAGTGGGGCGGCTCCGTGTTTCCCATGGTGCCCGGCCACGAAATCGTGGGCCGCATCAGCAAAGTGGGCGACCACGTGAAAAACTTTAAAGTGGGCGACCTGGCTGGCGTGGGCTGCATGGTCGACTCCTGCCGCACCTGCCCCAGCTGCCAGGAAGGCCTGGAGCAGTACTGCGAAGTGGGCATGGTGGGCACCTACGGCGGCCGCGAAAAAGGCACCGGCAAGCCCACCTATGGCGGCTATTCCAAGCAGATTGTGGTCGACGAGCAGTACACCCTCAAGGTATCCGACAAGCTCGACCCGGCCCGCGTGGCCCCGCTGCTCTGCGCCGGCATCACTACCTACTCGCCCCTACGGCAGTGGAAAGTGGGCGAAGGCCACCGCGTGGGCGTGATGGGCCTCGGCGGCCTCGGCCACATGGCCGTGAAGCTGGCCGCCGCCATGGGCGCCGAAGTCACGGTGCTCAGCACCTCGCCCAACAAAGAAGCCGACGCCAAGGAGCTGGGCGCCCACAAGTTTGTGGTGACCAAGGAGAAAGACCAGCTAAAAAGCGTGTCGAACTACTTCGACTTCATCATCAACACCGTATCGGCCCCGCTTGACTTGAGCCAGTACGTGAACCTGTTGCGCCGCGACGGCACCATGATTCTGTTGGGTGTGCCACCCGAAGCGCCCGAGCTGCACGCCTTTGCCCTCATCGGCAAGCGCCGCCGCATCGCCGGCTCCCTCATCGGCGGCATCGCCGAAACCCAGGAAATGCTGGACTTCTGCGCCGAGCACAACATCATGTCCGACATCGAAATGATTGACATCAAGGACATCAACGAAGCCTACGAGCGCATGCTGAAAGGCGACGTGAAGTACCGCTTCGTTATCGACTTGGCTACGCTTAACTAAGCCCCGCGCCAGCGGCTGCTCAAGGCCCTAAAATGCAAACGGCCGGCTTTCCCACGTGGGAAAGCCGGCCGTTTTAGTAAGCCGCAGATTCTGAGGGTTTATTCCTTCACCAGTTTCAGGCGTTGCACTTGGCCGTTGCTGTAGCGCACCTGCACCACGTAGAGGCCGCGGGAAAGGGACTGCAAATCGGGGAGACTCATGCTGGTCGTGGCGTCGGGGCCCAGCATTGGTTGCCAGGTGCGCACCTGGCGGCCGGTGCCGTCGAGCACGCTCACGGTGGCCGGCCCGGCAACCGGAGCTTGCAGCGTCAGGTTGATTTCAGACGTGAACGGGTTGGGAAAGCCCTGCACCGCAGTGGCCGCAACTGCGCCAAAAGTGACAGTGCGCGGGCCAAAGAAACTCTCCTTGCCGTCGAGGTCGAGCTGGCGCAGGCGGTAGTAGCGCGTTCCGGCGTTGGCGCCCGCCGCGTCGCGGTACTGGTAGTTGCGCGCAGTGCTGCTGTTCGCCATTTCGGCGGCCACAAAGCCCAGCGCACGGAAGACCACTCCATCGTTGGAAGCCTGCACTTCAAACCCTTTGTTGTTGATTTCCTGGGCCGTGGTCCAGTTTAGCACCGCATCGGTGCCGCTGGCTACTGCCGTGAAGCTGGTGAGGCCTACCGGCAGCGGAGCCAGCTGGTCGCCGAGGGTGAAGAGCGCTGCTAGTGTACCGTTGATGCCGGTGCGGGTCAGCACATTGTTATTTACGTCGAGCGTAGTTCGCTGCAGGTTGGTGAAGGGAACACCACCCGTAATAGAGCTAAACAGCACAAGGTTGTTCTCGGGAATGCCGTTCACTTCTGCATCCAAGTAGCGGAAGCTGAGGTCGAAGGTATGGTCATCGGGGTACTCACTCGCAAAGCTGAAACCGCGCTTGACGCTTTGGCTCGGTGGCACTCCGTTGAATATGAGGCCTGTGGTGCGCGTGGCCAGCGTAATGCCCGGCGATACCGGGTCAGTGGTAGTGATGCTTACTCCTATGTTCCCAAAGTCGTTGGGCACGCCAGAACTCAAAAACCGTCGGGCCCGCAAAAAGCCTAATACATAACTGGTTTCCGTTTCTCCCACAACTTGCGCGTTGGTGGCTAGGTCAATATTATATAGAATCGAATTGTCGGTACGGGTCGACACGATGCCGCCCGCGCCCGCGAATGTGAGAGAGTTGAAAATTTCCATTCGGCCGGTCAGGATTTTGGTGCCTCCGCCTTGCACCACAAACTCGCGGAAAATGCTGCCGTCGAAGGTCTGCGTTTCCCCCGCTAAGACGAATACCCCACCAGTTTGCCCAAACCCGTTGTTAGGGTCTCTGAAGTCACCGTACACCTCGAGCCTTCCCCCGGCCAGGAAATTGCGGGCGCCCTGGCCACCATCATGACCCAAAATGGTCAAGGTGCGCACTTTTGCCACGCCGCCCTTAATGGTAGGGTAGTTAGGTAGCGTTCCTTGTGTAGCTGGTATAAAAGCAATGGTCGCGTCAGTGTTTTCGTCAGGAAATCTCCCTGGGCTCCAGTTGCGCGTGTCAAACCAATCGTCGCTTTGGGCACCCGTCCACTGCACGGGCACAATGCCCGCCACGGTAAAAGTCGTGGTGTAGTTGTTGCCCGAGTTGTTGTCGAAGATGAAGGCTGAGCCCCCGCCGCCTCTCCTGAAGGTGTAAAGGCCCTGAAAAAAGACCTCCAACACGTAGGTGCCAGGGCCGCTGGTGGCCGCTAGCAGGTTGGGGTTGGTGGAGGTGTTCAGCCACTGTTTGTTGCGGGCGTTGGTGTTTCCTACAAGGCTCAGGGGCAATGAAGTAAACGTGGCAGGAGGAGTGCCGCCTTGGGGGTACACCCGGTAGAATAGCTGTACCGACTCGACTTCGTCGTTACCGGTTTCGTTCGTATTTGCTTCGGCACCCAAACGCAAAGAGCCACTTACACGGTCGAAGGTGCCAACATTGCCAATGCCTGTAAAGGGCTGCCCGCCACCCGCGCTGTTGTTGGTGTAGTAGCGGACGCCATTGAGGATGACGAAATCCCTCGTGAACTCTGTGGCGGCGGCTGGCATAGCCAGCGAGGTAAGCAGTAACAGGGCAAGTCCCATCAGCAACTGATGCCTGGGAAAGGAGAATGCTCTGTTTGAATAAGAGTGGATGTTATTCCGGACGTTGTTTATAAGTTTTTCCATGGCTTCTCATAGCTAAATTGGATTAGTCAGTAGAGGTAAATCTCCTGAATTGTGTACGAGAGAGCCGAGGGAAAAGTGCCGCTTATTGACTATTAATTATTGGTTTAATGCATTGAAAATTATCTATATATGAGAAGAAACAGCCCGTGTGATTTCTGTCAGCAGCTTCCTCCTGCCGAGCCATTTGCTTGGCTGTAGAGCTTGACTTGGTTAGTGCATTAAGCACCACGTAGCGGCTGGCGGCAAAGGGCACAAAAAAGCCCTCCCCCAGGGAAGAGCTTGGCCGCAGCGGTACTAAATAATTTGCCCCGAGCTGCGGCCCATTGCAGTGGGCCGTAACTCGGGGCAGCTAGTTAAACACGTTAATTAGTGGGAAACAATAAATCGTTTTTGGATAGGGGTAAGGGTAATGTTACTGGTTAGGGTCAGGATGTAGCTGCCGGGGGCAATGCCGGCGGGTAGGGGTAGAAGCGTGAGGTAGCGGGCATCGGGAGGCGTAAGGGCCTGGGCCACGAGCACCCGGCCCACGGTATCGGTGATGCGCAGGCGAATTTCTTCGCCCTCGTAAGACTGGGCCAACAACTGGATGGGCTGTCCTGCACTGGGGTTGGGGTACACGTCGAGGGCGCGGGCCAGGCGGGGAGCGGGTTCCAGAGCCACTACTGGGCTATACTTCACGGTGCCGTCGCGGTCTACCTGCCGCAGGCGGTAGTAGGTGCGTTGCACCAGCCGCTTTGGGTCGGGCCACTGGTAAGCGCGGGCCTGGGTGCTGAAGCCCGCCGCCAGCACGGGCCCAACCTCCGAATAGGTCACCCCGTCGGACGAGCGCTCTACTCCGAAGTAATTCGAGTTACGCTCGGTGGCTGTGTTCCAGCGCAGCGTGGCCAGGCTGCGCTCGTCTACCGAACCACTGAAATGGGCCAGCTCTACGGGCAGGGGAGCCATTGGGGCGTTGCGGGTAGCTACCGAAACGCTGGTGCCGCGGGTGTGATAAGCAATGCTGGTGCCGTCTGAGTTGTATTCGGCGTTGGTGATGTAGTAATAAGTGCCGGGCCGCAGGCCCGTGACCTTGGCCGAGTGGCCCGTGCCGCTGTACACCACGTGCCCCGACCCCAGCGTGCTGCCCTGGCCAAACTGTGCACTGCCGGTGTAAAACTGGTCATTGGCCGCTACCAGTGGCACTGGCATGCCGCCGGGCGTAGCCGCCATGGCTACTACCCGGCCCTGCCCGGTGCCACTGGTACCAAACTCCAACTCGATGGTGGTGGCTGTGACGTCAACAATGCTGACCTCGCCGCCCCGATTGGGCGCCACCACCTGAGCCTGAGCCCTGCCAAAGGATAACCCCGCTGCCAGCCACAACAGGGTGGATATAATATGCAACCGCATAAGAATAGGATAGTAAAAGTTAAGCTATAATTAATAAAGGGTAAAGGGTGATGGGCTTTTATAACTATTATAATGATGGCGAAAGAAATGTAAATTTTGTTTAAACTGGATAGCTTCTCTCTTTCGGTATGACAAATATAGGACTGAAATTTAATTAACAAGCCGTAAAAGCTTAAAAAGTGGTTTTAAGCTAAAAATTAATTGAAATTAAAGAAGGGCGTTGTTTTTGGAGTTTTTGCATAATATAGAATATTTGCAATTTATATTGTTAGCAATAAATGGTATTATATAAGACTGCGGTTTGGTTGTGAATAGAATTTGAACAGCGCTTAAACCAAAAAAGGGCAGCCGAGTGGCTGCCCTTAAGTGGGATGAAAAACAATGCAAGCGGTGCGCTAAGCCATCACGCGCATGGTGGGCACGACGGGCCAGGGCGTATGGGTGACTTGCACCTCGGGCCACAGGGCCTTCTGGCCGGTGTAGTGCAGGAAGACGCGGGCCGTGGTGATGACGTCCTTCTCGCAATAGGTGACGATGCGCTTAAGGTTTTTCTCGGTCCAGTAGGTGTGGCCCACCTGCGAGCCGTCGATGTCGTCTTTGGGGCTGGGGATGCCGAACACGCCGGCCAGCAGGGGCAGGGAAATGTGGCCTTTGTTGTCGCCGAATTTCCAAAGGTCCATGGTGTCGAGCAGGTGGGGCAGGTCCCAGGGCTTGTGGCCGGCAATGTCGAGCATGGGCGGGATGGCCTGCCCGCAGATGAGCATGCGGCGGCCCAGGTAGCCGTAGTCGAATTCGCGGCCGTTGTGGGCGCAGAGGTAGTAGCCTTCTTTGGTGGCCGAGGTCAGCTTGGGGCGGTACTCGGGGCTGGCCGGCGGGTAGCGCTCCAAAAACCGGCCGAAGCCGCCCAGCACCTCGCACTCGTCGTCGTCGGCAAAGGACTTGACCCGAAACTCCAGCGAGTCGTCGTTGAAATACCGGAAGTAGCCCACCGAAATGCACACAATTTTGCCGAACTCGGCGTAGAGGCCGGCTTTTTCATACAGCTCGGGGGGGGTTTTGCCGTCGGCTACCTCCTTGGCGTGGCGCTTGGTGCTGAACTTCTCCCAGAGCGACTGGTGGGCGGCGGGCAGTTCTTCGTGGCAGCTATGGCACGGCACGGTCTCGATATCAACGAAAAAGACTTTGGTGAGGTCAACGTGGCGGAGAATGTGCATGGCAGCGGCGGGCTATAGTCGAGTATGAAGGTAGGGCCCGGGCGGGCAACCAAACAAAAGTTTGGGTGGAAACGCGGCGTGCCACGAATTATCAATATCACTGTATTAAATAAAAACTATCGTGCAACGTTGGCGAACTTTGCTGCCTCATTGACTTACTTCTTTTTTCTGCACATACCGTTGCCCGTGACCTCATTCTACCGTTTTGCCCTGCTGGGCCTGCCGCTGGCGGTGGCCGCCCTGTTGCCCCCAGCTACCGCTCATGCCCAAACCAGCCCGGCGGCAACTGCGCCGCCACTCGCCGGCACCGGCTCGCTCACGGGCGTGGTGCTCGACTCACTGGGTGGTAAGCCCGTGCCCTACGCCACCGTGGTGCTGCTGCCCCCGGCCCCAAATGACAAGGCGATTACGGGCATCGCCGCCGACGACAACGGCCGATTTGCCTTCACCAAACTGCCGGCAGGCCCGGCCCGGCTGCGCGTCAGCTTCGTAGGCTACGGCAGCCAGACGCGGGCTGTGGTGGTTACGGAGGGTGCCGTGGACGTGGGCGCGTTTCGGCTGCCCACCGCCGGCACGGCCCTGGGCGAAGCGCTGGTAATCGGCACGAAGCCGGTGGTGGAAGTCCGGCCCGACCGTATTGTATATAACGCCGACCAGGACGTGACCAACGCTGGCGGCACCGCCGCCGACGTGCTGCGCAAGGCCCCGCTGCTGGCCGTTGACGGCGATGGCAACGTGAAAATGCGCGGCTCGGGCAACTTTAGGGTGCTGGTGAACAACAAGCCTTCGCCCACGCTGGCCCAAAACCTGGCGGAAGCGCTGAAAGGCATTCCGGCCGAGCAGATTCAATCGGTGGAAATCATCACGACGCCGCCGGCTAAGTACGACGGCGAAGGAACCGCCGGCATCATCAACATTGTGCTGAAGAAAGGCGTGGACCGGGGCCTGAATGGCCGGGTAAGCGCCTCCGGCGGCAACCGGAACTCCAACGGCAATGCCTCGCTCAACTTCAAGAAGGGCAAGCTCGGGTTCACGTCTTCGGGCGGCACTGGCGCTTGGTACGGGCCGAGCGAGTCGGACCGCACGCGCCTCAACAAGCTCGACGGCTCAACCCTAATTCAGCGGGGCACGGGCAACTTCGGCGGCCGGTGGTACTACGGCACCGTGGGCCTCGACTACGACCTGAGCGAGCGGCAAAGCCTGTCGCTGGCCACCTCGCTGAACCGCTACAATGGCAGCGGCTTCAACAACTTGGTCAACTACGTCACGGCCACCGACGGCACCCGTAACCAAGTATTTACCCGGCCCACCGAGAGCCTGTTCAGCGGCTTCAACGGCGAGCTCACCGGTACTTACACCAAAACCTTTGCCCAAGCCCGCCGGGAGTGGAGCGTGCTGGGCCAATACGCCCGCAACGACGGAACCTTCGGCTACGACTTCGACGAGTACCGGAATTCCTACGTGAACCTGGACACCCGTCTGGCCGACAAACGCGAGCGCAGCCGCGGCCGCACCCCCGGCAGCGAAGTCACCTTCCAAACCGACCTGGTGCAGCCGTTTGGCGATAAGCAAACCCTCGAAACCGGTCTGAAAACCATCTGGCGCCAAACGGCATCGGTAGCCAACGTGGACGCCCTCACCCTAGGCCAACCTAACTTTGAGCGCCTGCGGGACCGCGCCACCGACTTCAGCTACGACCAGAACGTGCAGTCTGCCTACGCCACCTACACCGCCAAAGTGGGCAAAAAGCTGAACCTAAGCCTGGGCAGCCGCCTGGAGCGCACCGCCCTGGCGGCCGATTTCCGCATCACCGATACAGGGTTTGAGCAGAGCTACTACTCGCTGCTGCCGAACGGCAACGCGCAGTACGCTTTCAGCGACAACAACAGCGTGCGCCTAGCTTACAGCCGCCGCATTACCCGGCCCTTCATCGACTACCTCAACCCGTTCGTGGACCGCAGCGACCCGCAGAACATCTCCTTTGGCAACCCCGAGCTCGACCCGGAGCTAACCGATTCGTACGAGCTGAGCTTTAACACCAACGGCAAGGCGGGGTCGCTGAACATCTCGGGCTCGGTGCGGCGCACCGACAATGCCATTGAGCCCATCCGCAAGCTGGCTCCTGAGTTGGGAATTACCGATGCGGCCCCCGGCGCAACCGCCCAAACCTTCGCCAACGTGGCCTCCAACGCCTTTTACCAGCTTAACTTCTACGGCTCGGCCAAGCCGGCGAAAGGCTGGGACATCAGCGGCGGGCCCGACGTGCAGTACATCGTGCGCCGCAGTCCCGCGCTGGGCATCACGCGCCAAGGCTTCACTGCCGGTTTGAATTTCAACACTTCTTACAAGTTGCCAAAGAAATTCACGCTGCAGTCGTTTCTGTACTCTTCGCTGCCTTCGCCCGACTTACAAGGCCGCGGCTCTGCCAACCTGTACTACTCGCTCGGCGCCAAGAAAACGCTGCTGAACGACAAGGCCGATATCACGCTCAACCTGACCAACCCGTTCAACAACTACTGGCCCTACCGCAATACCCTCGACACCCCGTTTTTTGAGGAGCGGCAGGAGTTTCGGCAGTATCAGCGGGCATTCCGCCTCAGCTTTAGCTACCGCTTTGGGCAGGAGCAGCAGGGCAAGCAGCGCAAGTCTATTTCGAACGACGACAAGAAGGGCGGCGGCAGCAAGCAGGGCGGCTAATTCACCGCAGGTGCAGCTGGCGCAGCACTTCCTGGCGGTAGGTGCTGCCCACGGGCACTTCGCGGGCCCCCACCAGCAGCACGTTGCCGCTGAGGCGCTCCACGCTGGCCAGATTTACGAGGTAGGACTTGTGCGTGCGCATGAACTGCGTGGCGGGCAGCTGGCTTTCCATTTGCTTCATGGTTTCGGCCGTGAGCAGCATGCGGCCGGAGGCCAGGTGGCACTTCACGAAATTGCCGTAGCCTTCCACAATGTGCAGGTCGGCAAAGCGAACCCGCTCGGTGCCCGCATCGGTTTTGAGGAAAATAGAATCGGCGGCCGGTGGGGCCTGGGCGACTGGCGGGGCAGGAGCAGGCGCGGGAGAAGTCGGCGGGCTACCCGCCTGCAAGCGGCTGATGGTTTTCACAAAGCGCTCGAAGCGAATGGGCTTGAGCAGGTAGTCGACCACGCCGAGGTCGTAGGCATCGATGGCGTGAGCGGCGTGCGCCGTGCACAGCACCACGGCCGGAGGTTGCGGCAGGGCGCGCAGCAGCTCTAGGCCGGTGAGCTCGGGCATGTCCACGTCCAGAAAAAGGACATCGACGGGGGTGGTGCGCAAAAACGTGAGGGCTTCTACCGCGCCGTAGCAGCTGCCGGCCCAGGTCACGAGGCCGGGTAGGCGGTCGAGGTAGGCGCGCATCACGGTGTGGGCCAGCGGCTCATCGTCAACCAGCAAACACCTCAATGGAGCAGGAGCAGAAACGGACATCAGAGCACGAGCTGAAGGTTGGTGGCGTAAAACGTGTCGGTGGCCTTGATGTCGAGCCGGTGGCGCTTGCCGGGGTAGTACTGCGCCAGCCGCGCCCGCAAGGTAGGCAGCCCCAGGCCCGATGGCGTGGCCCGGAAGTGCGGCGGAATGCTGTTGCCGGTGCGCAGGGTCAGGCCCACGTCGCTCTGGGTCAGGTGAATGTGAATAGTGTTTTCCCCGCTTGGGCCAATGGCGTGCTTGAAGCAGTTTTCGACCAATGGCAGGAGCAGGAGCGGGGCCAGGGGTTGCTCGGGCCGGGGCAGGTCTACCGTGAATTCTACCTGGGTGTTGTGGCGCAGGCGGAGCTTTTCCAGCCCGATGTAGTTGGCCAGGTACTCGGCTTCGGTGCCCACGGTCACGGCGCTTTGGCGGGAGCTGTCGAGCTGGTAGCGCATCAGGCCGGCCAGCTGCAGCAGGGCTTCGGGCATTTGGTCGGGCGCGGCCAGGCTCAGGCCGTAGAGGTTGTTGAGGGTGTTAAACAGGAAGTGCTGGTTGACCTGGGCTTTGAGCAAGCTGAGCTCGGTTTCGAGCTGCAGGGCCCGCATCTTCTGCATCTGAAAGTGGCTCACGATGCCGCGCCGCACGTAGCGGGCAATGGTGGCCATTATCAGCCCAAACAGCACATTGCCGGCGCCTTCCCCCAGCCTAAAAGCCCAGCTGACCGGCGCTTTCGCATCAGACATGCGGAAATGCACAAAATTTACTTCATCGACGTGCTCCACCAGCAGAAGCAGCGCCCCTCCGGCTAGCAACGTGGCCACCGTGGCTACGGCGTAGAGCGCATAGCGACGCTGCTCTAGCAGGTGCGTCAGCAGCCAGTAGTGCACATAAATGGCCAGGGCGGTCACGCTCAGCAAGGCTAGCGAGTACTGGCGGCCAAAAACCTTCAGGTGAGAACCCTGCGAGGGCGGCGACAGCACCTCGCAGATGCCGAATACCAGCAACCACACGATGCCGTGGCGCACGGCCCGACGTCTAAAAAAGTGGGCGAATGTCATGCTGCAAAACTACAGGGCGGGCCCGGGCGCTTGCGCTTAAATATGACGAACGACGTTTGTCCGCGCCAGCCGCCTGTTGGTCATTGAAGCTCCCCGGTTGGTCATATAGAAAGTGGAAGGGCTGGGCCAAAACCGACATTTGAGCTATTCATCCGTCGCAGGGCTGGGTCGCGCCGCACCGGAAGCTTGGTTTGAAGCAGTTGCACTTCTTATATCTAGTATATTGCAAAGCAACTATGCTGCTGTTTTCTTCATCTGTAGCTGCGAATTGTAATGCTAATGGCAATCGTGCGATTTATGATTTTAACTACGAACTGCCCCGTTCACTAACGTTTTTTCTAACTCACCTTTTTGCAAATAAGATGGCTCTCACCATTACCAACCTCTCCAAAACCTACCCCAATGGGACGCAGGCGCTCAAAAACGTCAGCCTGGACATCCCCACGGGCATGTTTGGCCTGCTCGGCCCCAACGGCGCCGGCAAAAGCTCGCTAATGCGCACCATTGCCACGCTGCAGGACGCCGACACGGGCTCCATTCACCTCGACGACATCGACGTGCTGCGCGACAAAGAGGCCGTGCGGCGCGTGCTGGGCTACCTGCCCCAGGAGTTTGGCGTGTACCCCAGCGTGAGTGCCGAGGAGTTGCTCGACCATTTTGCCACCCTCAAAGGCATTGCCAACAGCAAGGAGCGCAAGGAAATGGTGGCCGCCCTGCTGCACCAAACCAACCTCTACGACGTGCGCAAAAAGCACGTGGGCGGCTACTCCGGCGGCATGAAGCAGCGCTTCGGCATCGCCCAGGCCCTGCTCGGCAACCCCAAGCTCATCATCGTGGACGAACCCACCGCCGGCCTCGACCCCGCCGAGCGCAACCGCTTCCACAACCTGCTGAGCGAGATTGGCGAGAACCTGGTGGTTATCCTCAGCACGCACATCGTGTCCGACGTGTCAGACCTGTGCCGCCACATGGCCATCATCAACAAAGGCGAGGTGCTGCTCAACGGCGACCCCCTCACGGTGATGAACAACCTGCGCGGCAAAATATGGCGCAAGCTCATCGAGAAAGCCGAATTGCCCGCTCTGCAGTCGGCCACGCAGGTTATCAGCTCGCGGCTGTTTGCCGGCAAAACCGTGGTGCACGTCCTGGCCGATTCTTCGCCGGACAGCGGGTTTGAAATTGTGAATCCGGACCTGGAAGACGTGTATTTCTCGGAAATTAAGAACTATGAGTTGAAAAGTAAAAGCGGGGCAGTAGCTGCTTAGAGTCGTTGTCATGCTGACGAAGGAAGCATCTTATCACGGCTGCTTTTGTCAGGACTACTTCTGCAGATACCATTACTAACCCGCGCGGTCCGGACGTGATAAGGTCCTACGCTGCGCTCAGGATGACAACCACATGTTTCTCCCCATACTTCTTTTCGAACTGAAATACCGGCTCAAACGGCCGGCAACTTGGATATACTTTGCCGTCCTTTTCCTGATGGCCTTTCTGCTTGTGACGGCCGCTGGTGGCGGTTTCGGTACGGGCGTGAACGTGTCGCTGGGCGGCGACGGGCAAGCGGTGAAAATCAACTCGCCGTTTTCGGTGAGCATCACCGTGGCCATTCTCAGCGTGTTTGGCGTCATCATCGCCTCGTCGCTCATGGGCAACCCCGTGTACCGCGACTTCGAGTACCGCACGCATCCGCTGTTCTACACCACGCCCATCAGCAAAATCGGCTACTTGGGCGGGCGCTTTCTGGGTTCTTATCTCATTGCGGTGCTCGTGTTCAGCGGCATTGGCTTTGGGGCCGGTGTGGCCAGCATTATGCCCTGGGTCGAGGCCGACCGGTTTCTGGCGGCCACCCCTTCAGGTACTTACGTGTGGCCCTACCTCATGATAGTGCTGCCGAATCTGCTGTTTAGTGGGGCTATTTTCTTTACCATGGCCACGCTCACGCGCAACATCCTCAGTACCTACATCGGGGCCGTGGTGCTGCTGGTGGCTTACCTGGTGGCTTCAGCCTACCTCGAAGACCTGAAAAACGAGCACCTCGCCGCCGCGCTCGATGCCTTTGGCCTTGGGGCCCTCACCCTCACCACCCGCTACTGGACGTCGGTGGAGAAGAACACCCAGCTGGTGCCGTTTTCCAGCTACATTATTCTCAACCGGGCCGTGTGGCTGAGCCTGGGGCTAGGGCTGCTGGCGTTCTGCTACGCCCGCTTCCGGTTTTCGGCCCTGGCCTCGGAGAAGGTATCGAAGAAAGCCCGGCGCGCGTCGGCCGCTGATGCCGACGCACTGGCAGAGACCGAAACGGCGGGCCGCGGCCTGACCGGCGGGCTGCGCCTGCCGCGCGTGACGCAGGTGTTTTCCGGTTCCATGAGCGTCAGCCAGTGGTGGAGTCTCACCAAGCTGGAGTTCCGCGGCATTGTGCGCAGCCGCTACTTTGCGGCCATTGCGGGCGCGGGCGTCATCTTCCTGCTGGCCACGGCTTCGCAGGTTGGTAAGACTTTCGATACGCCTACCTACCCGGTCACAAGCGAGGTCCTGCAGCTGTCGCTGGGCTCGTTCTTTCTGTTTTTGCTGGCCATCATCATTTTCTACAGCGGCGAGCTGGTGTGGCGCGAGCGGCAAGCGGGCGTGGCCCAGATTGCCGACGCCGTGCCGGTGCCCAGCTGGGTGCCCTTCCTGAGCAAGCTGGCCGCGCTGTGGCTGGTGCAGGTGGTGCTGCTGGTCATAGTGATGCTCTGTGGCCTGGTTATTCAGACCTTCAAAGGGTATTTCAACTACGAAATCGGCTTGTACCTCCAAGCCCTGTTCTTGTACCAACTGCCCTTCCTCATGCTGATGTGCGTGCTGGCCATGGTGACGCAGGTAGTAGTGAACAACAAGTACCTCGGCTTCGCCGTGATGGTGCTGTACTACGTGGCCAATATTTTCCGGGGGCAAATCGGCCTGGGGCACCGCCTGCTAGGCTTTGGCGGTGGCTCCAACCCCGGGCCGTACTCAGCCATGAATGGCTACGGCCACTTCCTGCCCGCCTTCTGGTGGACCAAGCTGTTGTTTGTAGGCGTGGCCCTATTGCTGGTGCTGGCCGCTACGCTGCTGTGGGTGCGTGGCACCGACACCACCGGCCGCTTACGCGAAGCCAGCCGCCGCTGGGGTACAGGCAGCACGGCCACGCTGGCGCTGGGCCTGCTCATTAGCCTGGGCGCGGGTTCTTATATTTTCTATAACACCAACGTGCTCAACGAGTACCGGAGCCCCAAGGCCGGCGAGAAGCGCCAAGTGGCCTACGAGCAGCAGTACCGCCGCTACAAAGACGTGCCTCAGCCACGCATCACATCTGTCAGCCTAAATACCGACATTTACCCCAGCACCCGCGCGGTAGAGTTCAACGGTCAGTATATGCTCGTGAACAAGCAGGCGCGGGCCCTGGACACGGTTATCGTGAGCATTCCCGTGGAGCAGCACCCCCGCGTGCGGGCCCTGACGCTGGGCGCACCTGGCCAAGCCACCCTGGCCCTGAACGATACCACTTTTGGCTTTCGCATCTACCGCCTGGCCAAACCGCTGGCCCCCGGCGACTCGCTGCCCCTAACTATGAACCTGTTCTACCAGGAGCGCGGCTTCCCTAATGCGGGTTCCAACACTGACATTGTGCACAACGGCACTTTCGTCAGCAGCAACTACTTGCCTGGCCTGGGCTACCGCGAAGGCGCCGAGCTCAGCGGCGACCAGGACCGCAAGAACTACGGCCTCAAGCCCAAGCCCCGCATGCCCAAGTTCGATGATGTGAAGGGCCGCCAGAACACCTACATCAGCAACGATGCCGACTGGATTCGCTTCCAGACCACTGTCAGCACCGAAGCCGACCAGACGGCCATCGCCCCCGGCTACCTCCAGAAGGAGTGGGTGAAGGACGGCCGCCGCTACTTCACTTACGTGATGGACCGGCCCATGCTCAACTTCTATACCTTCCTCTCGGCCCGCTATAAGGAGTACAAAGACCAGTGGGTGGACACTGCCGGCCAGCGCACCATTCCCATCACCATCTATTACCAGCCGGGCCACGAGTATAACCTCAAGCGCATGGCCGAAGGCGCCAAAGACGCCCTGGCCTACTGCTCCAAGAACTTCTCGCCCTACCAGCACCAACAGCTGCGCATTCTAGAGTTTCCGCAGTACCAGAGCTTTGCCCAAAGCTTTGCCAACACGGTGCCCTTTTCCGAGAGCATCGGCTTCGTGGCCAACGTGAACGACAACGACCCCGAGGACCTGAACTACCCCTACTACGTGACCGCCCACGAGGTGGCGCACCAGTGGTGGGCGCACCAGGTCATTGGCGGCGCCGTGCAGGGCAGCACACTCATGTCGGAGGCGCTGGCCGAGTACTCGGCCCTCATGGTGCTCAACCACCACAACGGCCCCAGTGCCATGCAGCATTTCCTCAAGTTCGACATGCGGCGCTACCTCTCAGGACGCGCCTTCGAGCAGAAGAAAGAAGTGCCGTTGGGCTTGGTCGAGAACCAGCAGTACATCCATTACGCCAAGGGCTCGGTGGTGATGTATGCCCTGCAGGACTACCTGGGCGAGTCAACCCTGAACAACGCCCTGAAAAAGTATGTGGCCGCGGTGGCCTTCCAGCAGCCGCCCTACACCAACTCGCCGGAGTTCATCGGCTACCTGCGCCGGGCCGCGCCCGATTCGCTTCAGCCCTTCCTCACCGATTTGTTTGAGCGAATCACGCTCTATGATAACCGCGTGACGGCCGCTACCAGCAAGAAGCTGCCCGACGGCCGCTACCAGGTCGATTTCACGGTGAAGAGCGCTAAGTTCTACTCCGACAGCCTCGGCAACCAGCGCCCCGCCGACCAAACCCGCGACGCCCTGCCCGTGGCCATCTTCCCGGAGCTGGGCAAGGATAAGAAGCCCGTGCCCCCGCTGCTGCTCATCAAGCGCCGGCTTCGTACTGGCGACAACAAGCTCAGCTTCGTTGTAGACAAAAAGCCGGCTTCGGTGGCCGTCGACCCCTACCACCTTATCATCGACCGCCAGCTCGACGACAATACCAAAGAGCTGTAGCTTCGGCTGCTTTGATACTAAAAATGCCCCGACCGCAACGGTCGGGGCATTTTTTCTTACTGCTGCTCACACTGCTGGAGTCTGCGCGTCTGCCTACAATTGGCGCAGGGTGCGCTTCACCTGGCGTTGGGCCGTCTTCGAATAAGCTTTCATTTGCTGGCGGCGCGCAACTTTGATTTCCTGCACGGTGGTCAGCTCAACCGTAGTCGACTGGTCGGCTGGCGAAACAGTCTTGGTTTCGTCGGCAAAGCCAGCATAGCTAACCAGCAATTTCACCGGTGCGCTATTGGTTGTCAAGGTCAGGCTGAATGCGCCGTTGGCATCGGTGACCGCGCTGAGCTGCGTGCCTATCACTTCCACCACTGCACCCGGCAGGGCACCTTGGGGACTTACCACATAGCCCACAAAAACTTTGGGAGACTCTTTAAACGCTTCGACAATGGCTTTCTCCCGGTTCTCTTTAACAACTACTTTGTTCGCCGCCAGCTTCTTCACCGGCTTGCCGGGGCCATCGTTGCCCTTGCTGGCGGAAGTCCGCATCCACCATTTAGCATTGATGAAAGAAGTCTCATTCGAACGAGCATCCACACTGTTTTCAATCAGGAATACCATGAGCAGGGAAGCGGCGATAAAGAGCAAAGAGAAGCGCATGGTGCTAAAGAAAAAAAGGTAGCCAGTATCTTGATTTTATTGAACGATACAAACTTAGTATTGTAAATATTAAGGTTAAAGCTTCATTCGTTCAAAGTTTGAATTTCACCGGTCAATGATTGATTTGGCCAGGTAAATGAAATCCAGTCATTAAGCACTGGCTTTGATGCAATAAAAAACCCTGGTCCGTAGGGCCAGGGCTTTTAGGCTAAGGAAAGGATGGACAGAAAAAAGGCGGGTAAACCTTAAGAAAATGTGTTTTGGTATGGAAGAGGGCGTGTAATAAGCTATTTTTTGACCACGGTTTTGGGGCGGAGAAGGTAGACCGAACCCATGGCTTGCACGGGCGCCATCGTTACCACTTCTTCATGCAAGCCACCGTAGCTGCACGTGAGTTGTACCACTTTGGCTGTAGTGGGCACGCGGAGTTCAAATTCACCTTCCGAGTTGGTAACAACTACAATCTGAGTGCCGTGCAGCCACACAGTAGCGCCGGGCAAAGCCCCGTTGGCATCCTGCACCACGCCATGCACTAGTTTGTAGGTAGGGGCTTTGGGCGTTTCGTCGGCCTCCGTCGCGGCGCCTTTCATGGGGCTGGATACGCGGTGAAAAGCGTACTGTGCCTGGCTCGGGGTAGCGCTGAAAAGGAACCCAACGACTGCGATGGCAAAGACTTGACGGAAGAGGGTACGCGTTTGCACTACTTTGATGTTGAATTGAACGATGCAAACTTACAATGGTAACATACCATTTTCCAAATATTGTTTCTCAACAAACTCATTTTATTTCTAAGATAAACGCAAACTGAGTCCATTGGCTAAATTCCATTAAACAAAATCGCCCCTGCGTATGTGACGCAAGGGCGATTCGGACAAATCAGGGTGCTGAGCACTACAACGGCTGAACACCCTTTTAATATGAGTCTATTGCCTTAAAAACAAGTTATTTAGTTCAGTTGGCTGGCTCTCGGAATCGTTCTTCCCGGCGAAAAGCGAGATAGGAGTAGGCGTAGCAAAAGCCTGCCGTACCCAGCACTAAGGTCAGCACCAGGGGCTGCATCCAGGCTAGGGGCAGCACAAGGGCCAACCCAGCCATCAGCAGGCCTGACACAAAAAAGAGTCTGCCGCCCACGCGGTGGGTGCGTGCCCACACCGTGGGGCTCTCCAGTGTCCAGGGGGTGCGAATGCCCACAAAATAGTTGGGCTGCACGGTGCCAAGGTAGTTGCCCAGCAGCGCGAAAAACAAGCCCACTCCCACCAGCAGGGCCCTGCCATTGCCAGCACCGGGGTGCAGAGCCGTATACAGGCTGTAGCAAGCAACGGCGCTAGTCAGTGCCACCAGCGCCAGGCGCAGTTTCTGGAAGTTCACCGTGCTGGTGTCGAATCGGCGCTTGGGGTCGAGGAGGGGGAGGGCTGTGAGGAGGGCCGCAAGACCTACGGGCAGCGCCGAGGTGATAAGCCATATGTTGGCGCGGCTGGTGAAGCCGTTGGGAGTACCATCGGTTCCGAAGTGCGTGGGTACCTGCTCGGGCAACTGGAGCCACGCATAAAGCAGATACACCGTGGGCAATACCAGTAGCACTAGCGTGAGTAGTTGCCAGGGAAGCAGGTTCTTTTTCATGACAAAAGAGTGAAAAAATGCAGAATGAAGGATTAAGACTTGAATTGGTAAAGCCAGCCCAGCAGCTCGTCGAACACGGTCATGTTCAGGGTGTAGACCACAAACTGGCCTTGCTTTTCGCTTGTGACAAGCTCGGCCTGGCGAAGCAGGTCGAGGTGGTGGCTGATGGTGGGCGCGGAAAACTGGAACTGCTCGGCAATGGCCCCGGCGGTGGCTGGCCCATTGCGCAGCCGCTCCAGGATGGCGCGCCGCGTCGGGTCATTTAGGGCTTTAAAGAGGGCGTTCATGGTGATGTTTCAATGATTAGGCAAATGTCTAAATAATTTCGGAATAAAAAAGCGCGGCCTCATGGGGAAAGGCCGCGCTGCTAAAATAAAATTCTGAGTAGCGTGATAGCAACAAGGATGTAGAAAGCCAAGCGGCTTAAGCCGGCTGCTTCACTTCGGATGCTGCGGCGGGTTCGGGGCGACGCATAAAGCCCATGCTGCAGCGCTGCTGCATCTGCTGCCGGAACTTCTCACGTTCCTCATCGCTGAGGTTTTCCATGCGGCCGGCCATGCGCTGCTGCCAGGCTTTGCGGCGCCGGGCCCAGTCGCCGGGCTGCCCGCCCCGGAAGCCGCCAAACAAAATGCGGCTCAGCACCAGCAAGCCCAGGGTTTGGACGGCCGTGATGGACGGACCGTTGAAAATTTCGGGCACCAACCAGTTCCACAGGTACTGGGTGACAAACACCGCGGCCGCGATGAACAAGGCCGCGAAGAGAAAAAAGCGGAGGCCGCGAAGCAGCCAGAATTTACGGTCCATGATGGGTGAAATTTCGAGATGGTGAAATGGTGAGCAGCTGGGTTGGCGATGGACAGGTATGCGGCTATTCGCATCCTCATCGTTTTGCCACCCCGCCACCCCACTACTTAATCGGTAAATAATTCGGTGTACAGTTTCTGCAGCCGTTTGCGCAGGTGCAGCACGGCGTAGTGTTTGCGGGAAATCAGGGTTTTGAGCGGCACGCCGGTTTCTTCCTCCATTTCGCGGAAGGTTTTGTCCTCCAGCTCGTGCCACACAAATACCTGGCGTTGAGCCACGGGCAGTTCGGCCAGCGCTTCGGTGAGGGCATCCATGAGGGTTTCGCGCAGCAGGCGGTTTTCGGGCGAGTCGTCGGGGGCCGGGAGCAAGTCGGCCAGCAGCAGGCCTTCGCCGTCGTCCGATGCTTCGGCGGCACCGAAGGCTTCTTCTAGGCTCACGGGGCGCTTGCGGCGGTACAGGTCGGTGATGCGGTTGCGCGCCACCCGAAACAGCCAGGCCGCGGCCTGCTCCACGGGCTTGAGCATGCGGTAGCTTTCCACGAGCTCGGCGAAGACGTCCTGCAGAAGGTCTTCGGCCTCGGCCTCGTCGGGAATGCGCCGGCGGATGAACTGCAGCAGCCGCGGCCGCTGCTGCCGCACGGCATCGGCAATCTGGCGGTCTTGCTGCGTGGCCGTCATCGGAGCAAGGGGGGAGGGGAGCGAAAGAGCCATGGTTTCCATTCTGACCAAGCAGACGCCGGTACCTCTAAATTACTTTAAGTTTTCTGCTAGAACCGTAGCGTGGATTCAGTGGAGCCGCGCTAGAACGACACCCGCACGGCGCAGGTGCGGACTCGCAGAGTCCGCGCTACGTGAAAAAGGACCATCTTTTTCCTTTTTCAAGGATACCTTTGCCGGCCGGCCGGCTGCACTGTTCTATCGCCGGCCCTTTTTCGCATGGACCAAACTATTCCCGAAGTAATCCGCACCGTTCCGCTGCAGTACTACATCTTCTTCGCCTCGGCCTTGTTTGCCATTGGGGTCACGGGGGTGCTGGTGCGGCGCAACGCCATCATTATTTTCATGTGCGTCGAGCTGATGCTCAATGCCGTGAACATTTTGCTCACGGCATTTTCGGCTTATCGGGCCGACCCTAACGGCCAGATTTTCGTGTTTTTCATCATGGCCGTGGCCGCCGCCGAAGTGTCGGTGGGCTTGGGCATCATCGTCATGATTTACCGCAACTTCCAGACCACCGACGTCAATTTATTGAGCCGTTTAAAATGGTAGTCATCCTGTCATCCTGAGCGGAGCGAAGGACCTGATGCCAGTCGAACGATTAATGTTCTGGTGTGACAAGGTCCTTCGCTCCGCTCAGGATGACAGTTCTTTTAGTATCGCTAGCATAGCCCTACAATGCAAGAAACTGTTCTCCCCGGCGCCAACGCCCCTTACTCCACGTTTATCTACGTCCTGATTCCGCTGCTGCCTTTCCTGGGCTTCCTGCTGAACGGCCTGCTGAACCGGAAGCTGTCCGGTACTGTGGCCGGCCTCATTGGCAGCGCCACCGTGCTGGGCTCGTTCCTGATTTCGGTGATGCTGTTCCTCAACTTTGAGTACCAGTACACGGTGCAGCTCTTCAACTGGATTTCGGTGGGCTCGCTGCAAATCCCCTTCCAGTATCAGATTGACCAGCTCAGCCTGATTATGCTGCTGCTCGTGACGGGGGTGGGCTTTCTCATTCACGTCTACAGCATCGGCTACATGCACCACGACGTGAACGTGGGTAAGTTTTTCAGCTTCCTGAACCTCTTCATCTTCAGCATGCTGCTGCTGGTGATGGGCGCCAACTTCGTTATCCTCTTCATTGGCTGGGAAGGTGTGGGCTTGTGCTCGTACTTGCTCATTGGCTTCTGGAACAAGAACACCGACTACAACAACGCCGCCAAGAAAGCCTTCATCATCAACCGCATCGGTGACCTGGGCTTCCTGCTCGGCATCTTCCTGATTTACCTGACTTTTGATTCGGTGCAGTACGCCGAAGTGTTCCAGAAGGCCAGCACCATGCAAGTGGGCACGGGCGTTATTACGGCCATCACCTTGCTGCTGTTTGTGGGCGCTATGGGTAAGTCGGCCCAGCTGCCGCTCTACACCTGGCTACCCGACGCCATGGCCGGCCCCACGCCCGTATCGGCGCTCATTCACGCCGCTACCATGGTCACGGCCGGTATTTACATGGTGCTGCGCGCCAACGTGCTGTTCACGCTGGCCCCCGATACGCTGCAGGTAGTGGCCATTGTGGGTGCGGCCACGGCCCTGTTTGCCGCCACCATCGGCCTGGCGCAGAACGACATCAAGAAAGTGCTGGCCTACTCCACAGTGTCGCAGCTGGGCTACATGTTCCTGGCCCTGGGCGTGATGGGCTACAGCACCTCGCTGTTTCATGTACTTACTCACGCGTTTTTTAAGGCGCTGATGTTCCTCGGGGCCGGCTCCGTGATTCACGCCATGAGCAACGAGCAGGACCTGCGCCGCATGGGCGGCCTGCGCAAGGCACTGCCCATCACCTTCTTCACCTTCCTCATCGGCTGCCTGGCCATCTCGGGCATTCCGCCGTTCTCGGGTTTCTTCTCCAAGGATGAGATACTGGAGCACGCTTTCCAGCACAGCAAGGTGCTGTGGGGCATGGGCCTGCTTACGGCTTTCCTCACAGCCTTCTACATGTTCCGCCTGCTGTTCCTGGCTTTCTTCGGCGAGTTTCGCGGTACCGAGGAGCAGCGCAAGCACCTCCACGAGTCGCCAGCTAGCATGACGTTCCCGCTGATAGTGCTGGCCTTGCTGGCGGCAGTTGGTGGTTTCATGGGCGCGCCTATGTTCACGGGCCGCCATTTCCTGGCCGAGTACCTGGCCCCAATTTTCACGTACTCGCAGCGTTTGGTACCCGCGGCTTTTGCCACTGAGCTCGACCACAGCACGGAGCTTATGCTCATTGGCTTGTCGGTTGCGGCAGGCGTACTGGGCATCGCGCTGGCGTATGTGTTCTACGTGGCCCGCGCCCAGCGCCCAGTCGCAGACGAAGCCCAGCGTTCGGGCCCCGAAAGCCTGGTGTACCACAAGTACTACATCGACGAGCTGTACAACGCATTGTTCACGAAGCCCACCATGGCGCTGTCCAGCGGCCTGTACAAGTTCGTGGAGAACGGCATCATCAACCCCGTGGTCGGCGTATTTGGCCGGGCCGTGAATGGCGGCGGCACCCTACTGCGCTACGTGCAAACCGGCGCTGTGGAAACATATCTGATTCTGATGGTAGTGGGTATAGTGCTGATTCTGGCGCTCAACTTTGGGCGTTTTTAAGCCATAAGGCGAGGACGTGATGAGCAAGTGTTTATTATTTCTGGGAGACATCGGAGGAAGCGAAATGATGCTTCTGATGGTATCATTCCCCATCCTGCTCATCATCCACTTTGTTCCCTCGTTCATTGCGCGCAAGCGGCCCGATTTCTTCATTATCCTCCTTGTCAACATTCTGACTGGTTGGTCGATAATTGGTTGGTTGGCCGCTTTATACTTGGCGCTTCGCAAAGTGCCTGTTGTTGGACCTGTGGCTCAGCATTCCGTTGCTGACGAGTTGGCTAAACTCCGCGACTTACGCAACCAGGGGGTCATTACGGCGGAAGAGTTTGAGCGTCAAAAACATTTGATTCTGAACTAGTATATCGACGAGGACTAAGCTGCCAATAGTAAAATGAAAAGGGCCGCCTGCAGTAAGCAAGCGGCCCTTTTGTTGTGTCTAGCGTATGTCATCTCACTTTCCAGCCGCCAGTACTGTCCGGTTTTGCATGCCCCAGGCCTGGATGGCCTCGATAACCGGGGCCAGGGAGTGGCCACATTCGGTTAGGGAGTACTCAACCGTGGGAGGCACTGTGGGGTAGGGACGGCGCGTCACGATGCCGTGCGACTCCAGTAGTTTAAGCTCCTTGATGAGCATGCGGGCTGTGATGCCGGCCACGTCGCGCTCCAGGTGCTTGAAGCGCTGGGTGCCGTGGTGCAGCAGGCTGTGAATGATGGCGAATTTCCACTTTCCCTCCAATACGTCCAGCGTTTGGCGGAAGGGACAGTCCAGCACGGGTTTTTCTTTGGGGGTGGGCATATTTTATGAGCTTGATTATGAGCAAGAGTTACATATGCGTCTCCAGTATACAAGTGTGTAACTACTTGCAAAAGTATACTAATGGGTTGACCTTTGTTGCATACTAGTAACAACAAACAGAACGCGTTATGTCTCAATCCGTATTGCACCGCGCCGACACCCGCGGGCATGCCAACCACGGCTGGCTCAATTCCTACCACACCTTTAGTTTTGCGAACTACCACAACCCCGAGCGAATGCATTTTGGGGTGCTGCGGGTGCTCAACGATGACACCGTGGCCGGTGGCATGGGTTTCGGCAAACACCCGCACGACAACATGGAGATTATCTCCATTCCCTTGTCGGGCGACCTCGAGCATCAGGACACTACGGGGCGGCAGGCCGTCATCCGCGAAGGCGACGTGCAGGTAATGAGCGCTGGCACGGGCCTGGCCCACAGCGAGAAAAACCACAACCCCGACCAGGAAGTGAAGTTCCTGCAGATTTGGGTGTTCCCGAATAAGCGCAACGTGGCCCCGCGCTACGCCCAGCAAAGCTTTCGGGCCGAAGACCGCCACAACAAGCTGCAGCAGGTGCTCTCGCCCTCGCCCGACGACGAAGGCGTGTGGATACACCAGGATGCTTGGTTCCACCTCACCGACTTGGACGCGGGCGTGAGCCTGGACTACACGCTGAAGCAAGCCGGCAACGGCGTCTACGCCTTCGTGCTAGAGGGCGACGTCACCATCAACGGGCAGGCGTTGCACCGCCGTGACGGCTTCGGCCTGTGGGAGGTAGATGCGCTGGCCATTAAGGCCGACAGTACCGCCCGCTTACTGCTTATGGAAGTGCCCATGCTGGGTTAAATTCCCGCTGGGCAGTCGCTGCTTATTTATTGAGTAATCCTGATTGTTAGCTATTAAAGGATTCAGCTTGCCAGATTAGGCATTCATCGATTAAAAATAGCAACTTTTTTAGGTGGATAGGGTATAACGGCACATCTGCTGTCAGCGCCAACGTGGCGGTTGATTCACGACACTATTCACACTCCTATGCACCTAAAACCTCAACTCCTACGCGGCCTTGCGCTGGGTGCAGTCATGCTCGGCATGGCTGCCCCAGAAATCAAGGCCCAATCAGCCGATAAAAAAACGGCCATTAGCCTTTCGGGCAGTGCCTACCAATACAAGGGCAACTACGGTTCCTACTTCTGGGATTGGAGCAAGTCCAACGGCGGTCCTGGCATTTCCTTCAACCGCTACCTCACTTCCGGCCTCGATTTGGGCCTGCAGCTGGGCTATGTAGAGCTTAAGGGCAACCAAGAGATAATTACCACCAACCGGTTTCAAACCAATGTGGTGCACGGCAACCTGGCGTTCAAGTTCAAGCTGAACAACGGTTGGGCCTTCAAGGAAGACGCCTTCATTCAGCCTTACCTGACCATCGCGCCGGGCATGGCTTACTTTAGCCGGGATGCCACGTTTGCGGGCCGGGCCACCGAAACCAACGCCACGCACTTCGACTTGTTCGGCGCTGCGGGTATCAACTTCCGCCTTAGCGACGGAATCGGTCTCTTCATTCAGACTGGGCAGCATATTCCTTTCGGTGCCAATATCGACGGCCATCCGGTGCGCGATGATAACCGCATTGATGACCGTTTTCTGCAGCACACTGCCGGCCTGACCTTCGCCTTCGGCAAAATGAAGGACGAGGACGGCGACGGCGTATCCGATAAAAAAGACAAGTGCCCCGGCACGCCCGCCGGCGTGGCCGTGGACCCCAACGGCTGCCCGCTTGACCGCGACGGCGACGGCGTGCCCGACTACCAAGACAAGTGCCCCGACGAAAAAGGGCTTGCGACTCTGGAAGGCTGCCCTGACCGTGACGGCGATGGCGTGCGCGACAGCGAAGACCAGTGCCCCGACACCCCCGGCAAGGCTGAGCTGCAAGGCTGCCCCGATGCCGACAACGACGGCGTGCGCGACAGCGATGACAAGTGCCCCGACACCCCTGCCGGTGTAGCCGTAGACGCTACCGGTTGCCCGCTTGACCGCGACGGCGACGGTGTGCCCGACTTCCAGGACCGTTGCCCCGACCGTGCCGGTCCGGCTTCGAACCGTGGCTGCCCCGAGATTAAGGCGGAAGCCAAAAAAGTGCTCAACGAGGCCACGAAGTACATCAACTTCGAATTCAACAAGGCTCGCTTGCTGCCCACTTCGTATCCCAAGCTGCAGGAACTCGTGAAAATCATGAACGAGTACCCTGACTATAGCCTGAGCATTGCCGGCCACACCGACAACGTAGGTGCCGATACTTACAACCTCGGTCTGTCTTATGACCGTGCTGCTGCAGCCAAAGCTTACATGCTGGAGCAAGGCATAGCGATTGAACGCATCGAGGCACGTGGCTATGGCAAAACCAAGCCCATCGAGACCAATGCAACCAAGGCTGGCCAGGCCCTGAACCGCCGCGTAGACTTCGACCCCTTCCTGACCGGCGACACCAACCCCGCCGAGACGAAGTATGGTCCAGCACCGACCATCACCGAGTTGAGGAAGACCGGTACGGTTCCTTCGGCGAAGAAAGCTCCCGCCAAAAAGGCTCCGGCTAAAAAGGCTCCCGTGAAGCGTAAGTAAGCTGCCCCGCAGCAAGCGCTAAAGTGAAAAAAGGCCCGCTCGATGAGAGCGGGCCTTTTTTTGTGGCTGCTGCATAGCGTAGCCTCTCGCGGGGAGCCTGACGTCTGTCATTGCGAGGAGGCACGACGAAGCAATCCGTCCTGTAAGAACCAAACAGTTCACTGAAACGACAAGCCCCGGTTCTGCGCAGAGCCAAGGCTTGTCACCTTATGAACTTGGTCGCTGAGACCAGGACGGATTGCTTCGTCGTACCTCCTCGCAATGACAGGCGTCAGGCTCCCCTCTCCGCCAGAGAGGGGCCAGCAGGGGTGAGGTTCCCCCGCTTCGGCTTGCTTTTTACACCATCGCCAGCATCTGCCGCGCATTGCCAATGGCCGAGGCATCAATGTCGTTATTGAAATAAACGTAAGCCTGCTCTACGCCAGACTGAGCCTGAATCTCCGCGGTGATGCGCCGTAGGAAACCTTCGTCGTAAGGCGAGCGGTAGAGGTCGGGCACTCCGTGGAAACGGTAGTAGAGCACGGGGGCGGTGGCTACCACGGCATCGGGGAGCTGGGGGTGGCTTTGGCCGCAGAAGATGACTTTGCGCCGGGCTAGTTCTTCATACACTTCCGGCTGCCACCAGCTGGGGTGGCGGAATTCTAGCACGTTTAGAAAAGTGGGGTCGAGGCTGTCGAGGATGCGGGCCAGGCGGTCGGGGGCGTAGGCCGTGCGGGGCGGCAGCTGGAAGAGGATGGGGCCTAGCTTTTCGAGCAGGCCGCGGGCCGTGGTGTCGTAGAAGTCGCCCAGCAGCTGCTGCACGTTGTTGAACTGCTTGTAGTGGGTGATGAGCTTGGGGGCTTTCACCGCAAACTGAAAATCGGGCGGACTCTGGGCGTACCAGTTTTCCAGAAACGACAGCTGCGGAAACCGGTAAAAGGTCACGTTCAGCTCCAGGGTGCGGAAGTGTTGGCTGTAGTAGTCGAACCACAGCCGCATGGGCATTTTTTCGGGGTAAAAAGTGCCGCGCCAGTGGCGGTAATGGTAGCCCGAGCAGCCGATGTGGAATTGTGTCATACCGTCGGCAAACGGCATATGCGGCCGGGTTGTTAAGGTTGAGCTTGGAGCAGCAGCTGCATTTGGCGGGCATTTTCCACGCCCACGGCAGCTATGCCATTGTTGAAATACAGGTACACTTCCTTCACGTTTTTGGCGGCCTGCACTTCGGCGGCGATGCGGGCCAGGAATTCCGGGCTGTAGGGCGATTTATAGAGCTCGGGCACGCCGTGGAAGCGGTAGTAGATAACGTCGGTGTTGGCTATTACTTCGTCGGGCAGCTCCAGGGGCGGCGGGTAGCTCTGGCCCACGAAGGCCACGCCGTGCCGGGCCAGGGTGCGCTGCACTTCACCGTCCCACCAGCTGGGGTGGCGGAACTCGGCCACGTTGTTAAAATTGGGGTCGAGGCTGTTGAGGAGCCGCTCCATCAGCTCCTCGGTGTAGGCAGCTTTTGGCGGTAGCTGGAACAGCATGGGGCCCAGCTTATCGCGCAGGCCCTCGGCCACGGTGGCGTAGAAATCGGCCAGAATGGGCTGGGCTTCGGCGTTGAATTTCTTGTAGTGCGTGACCTGGCGCGGCGCTTTCACGGCAAACCGGAAGTCGGCGGGGCTTTGCGCGTACCAGGTTTCGAAGGCCTTCAACTCCGGCATGCGGTAGAAGGTCACGTTCAGCTCCAGAGTGTTGAACTGCGTGCAGTAGTACTCAAACCACTTGCGCGGCGGCAGGCCTTCGGGGTAAAACACGCCCTTCCAGTCACGGAAGGAAAAGCCGGAGCAGCCGATGTGGTAGGAGGGCAGGGGCATCAGGCGGAAAGCTGGTGAGGCTGGCGTTTACGCAGGCGCGGGCTCGGCAGTCGTGTCGGGCTGGCCTTCGGCGTCGTCTTGTTTTTCCTCTTCTTTTTTGTCCTCGGCTTCCTCCTTGAATTTCTCCAGCTCTTTCTTGCTGTACGCCAGCTTGGTAATCATGACATAGGTGACGGCCACCACGAACGTGCCTACGGCCGTGGCCAGCAGCAGGCCGCCAAAAACCGTCCAGCCGATGTGCTTCCGGCTGATGGCGCCCGCCCCGGTTGCGATGATGAGCGGCACCATGCCCAGCACCGCCGACATCGACGTCATGACGATGGGCCGGAAGCGCAGGCGCACGGCTTCCAGCGTGGCTTCGACCAGGTCGGCGCCGGCTTCGAGGCGCTCTTTGGCAAATTCTACGATGAGAATGGCGTTTTTGCCGGCCAGGCCCACCAGCGTTACCAGGCCGATTTGGGCGTACACGTTATTCGTCAAATCGGGCAATAGCGAGAGCGTGAGGATGGCCCCCAGCGAGCCAATGGGCACCGACACGAGCACGGCAAACGGCACCGTCCAGCTCTCGTAGAGGGCGGCCAGCACCAGGAACACAAACACCAGCGAAAGGGCGAAAATGTAGAGGCTTTGCGAGCCGGCCAGCTGCTCCTCCCGGCTCAGGCCCGAAAACTCGTAGCCGTAGCCGGGCGGCAGGGTTTCGGCCGCCACTTCTTCCAGGGCCTTAATGGCATCGCCGGTGCTGTAGCCCTCGCCGGGGTCCCCGTTGATATCGGCCGAGCGGAACAGGTTGTAGTGCGAGATGAGCGGGGCCGTGGCCGTGCGCTCGTAACTCGTGAGGGTGCTCAGGGGCACCATACCACCGCTTTGGTTGCGCACGTAGTACTGGGCCAGGTCGGCCATGTCGCCGCGGTAGCTGGTGTCGGCCTGGGCCACCACCCGGAACGTGCGGCCGTAGAGCGTGAAGTCGTTCACGTAGGACGAGCCCAGGTAGGTTTGCAGGGCCTGGCCCACGTCGGATATGCTCACGCCGAGCTGCTTGCACTTGTCGCGGTTGATTTCGAGGCGGACGCCCGGGGCGTTGGCCGTGAAGAAGGAGAAGCCCTTGGCGATTTCGGGCCGCTGCCGCATGGCCGTCAGGAAGTTTTGCAGGGTGCGGTCGAACACCTGAATATCGGTCTGGGCCTCGCGCTCCTGCAGCACAAACGAGAAGCCCGAGGTATTGCCCAGGCCCGGAATGGCCGGCGGCGGAATCACCACCACGCGGGCTTCGCGGAACCGGCTCAGCCGGCGCTGCAGGGTGTCGACCAGCGCTGGGGCCCGCAGGCCTTCTTCGTTGCGCTCGCCCCAGGGCTTAAGCTGGCAGAAGATGGTTCCGCTGTTCGATTTGGAGGAAAAGTTAATGGCATTTAGCCCCGCCAAACCTGAAAAGTGGTTGATGCCGGGCGTGCGCTTTAGCTCCTCCATAATGCCCTTGAGTGCGGCCACGGTGCGGTCGGTAGAAGCCGACTCGGGCAGGGTGAACGTGACGATGAGCCGGCCCTCGTCTTCGGTGGGCACAAAGCCAGAAGGCTTGGCCCGGTAGAGGAACACGGTGCCTACAAGGATAGCTGCAATGGCCGCCACCATCCAGCGCGGGTACTTAATGCCGGCTTCCACGCGCTTGGTGTACCACTCGGTGAGGCGGTCGAATTTTTTGTTGAACCAGGCGAAGAAGCGGTCGAGGAAGTTGTTTTTGTGGGGTTTGTGGTCGTTCGCTTGGGGAACCTCACCCCCCGGCCCCCTCTCCCGCGGAGAGGGGGAGCCTGACGATTCTTGGCTGTGCATGACCGGTGCCCCCTCTTTTTTGGAGAGGGGGTCAGGGGGTGAGGTTTCCGCCGTGGCACCTTCCTGCTCCGCACCTTCCTCTACCTCGCTATTCTTATTCCTTCTCAAAATCAGCGAGCACAGCGCGGGCGTGAGCGACAGCGCCGAAAAGGTGCTGATGGTGACCGCCACCGCAATAGTCAAAGCAAATTGCTGGTAGAGCCGGCCGGTGATGCCGCCGATGAAGCCCACCGGTACAAACACGGCGATGAGGATGATGGAGGTCGTGATAACCGGCGTGGAAATGTCGCGCATGGCGGCCATGGTGGCCTCGCGCGGGCTCATGTCCTCGTCGTCCATGTAGCGCTGGGTGGCTTCCACTATCACAATGGCGTCGTCGATAACGATGCCGATGGCCAGTATTAAGCCGAAAAGTGTGAGGGTGTTGATGGTGAAGCCCAGCGGCACGAACGCCAGAAACGTTCCTATCACCGCCACCGGGATGGCCAGGGTGGGGATGAGCGTGGCGCGCCAGTTCTGCAGGAACAAAAACACCACCAGTACCACCAGCGTCAACGATTCCAGCATGGTGAAGGCCACTTCTTTCATCGATACCTTCACCACCGAGGCGGCCTCGAAGGGAATCATGTAGTCGAGGTCGGCGGGAAACTGCTTTTTGAGGCGCTCCATGGTTTCCACCACGTTGTCGTAGGTTTCCAGGGCGTTGGAGCCGGGGGCCTGGTACACCAGCAGGTAGGCGGCGCGGTTGCCGTCGACGAAGCTTTGGTTGGCGTAGTTGTACTTGCCGAGCTCCACGCGGGCCACGTCGCGCAGGTACACCACTTTGCCGGTTTCGGGCAGGGTGCGCACTACCACGTTGCCAAACTCGGCGGGCGTAACCAGCCGGCCGCGCACAAACACGGTGAATTCAAAGCTCTGGCCCTTTTGCTGCGGGGCGCCGCCCAGCGAGCCGGCGGCGATTTGGGCGTTTTGCTCGCGCAGGGCGTTGGTCACGTCCTGAGCCGAGAGGCCGAGCTGAGCCAGCTTGTCGGGCTTGAGCCAGATGCGCATCGAAAAGTCGTCGGCCCGGGCGTTGATGTCGCCCACGCCCTTGGTGCGCAGCAGGGCGTCTTTGAGGTAAATGTTGGCGTAGTTGTCGAGAAACGTGACGTTGTGCGAGCCCTTGGGGGCGTACAGCGCCACCAGCAGCAGGATGCTCGGGTTGCGCTTGCGCACCGTGAGGCCCAGGCGCTGCACTTCTTCGGGCAGGCGGGGCAGGGCAATGCCGACACGGTTCTGCACGTCGAGGGCCGCCACGTCGATGTTGGTGCCCACTTCGAAGTTGACCGACATGTTCATCTGCCCGTTGTTGGCCGAGGAGCTGGTGAGATAGGTGAGGCCGGGCACGCCGTTTATCTGCGTTTCGACGGGCGTGGTAACGGTTTGCTCCACGGTTTGGGCATCGGCCCCCACGTAGTTGCCAGTCACCGACACGGTGGGCGGCGTGATGTCAGGGTACTGCGTGATGGGCAGATTGAAGATGGCCAGCGCGCCCAGCAGTATTATCAGCACCGAGCACACTATGGCTGTGACCGGCCGGCGAATGAAGGTTTCGGCTATCATGCGCGGCGGGTGCTGAAGTGTAATTTTAGTTGCTGCAGCCGGTTAACCTCACCCCCGGCCCCTCTCCCGCGGAGAGGGGAGCCTGACGACAGCTTGCGGAATTGGCTCCCCTCTCCGCGGGAGAGGGGTCGGGGGTGAGGTCCATCCGAGCGCGCCGTTGACACCGATTTCATCGAGAACGAATCAGCCCTACCTTTTCCATTTACTCCCGCGTTTTTCTTGCCTTCCTTAGGCGGTTTGGGCTTGCCGGTGGTCACGCTGGCGCTATCACGCAGTTGCTGCAGACCCTCGGATACTATTTTTTCGCCCGGCTTCAGGCCCTTGAGCACCACGATGTCCTCGCGTAGTCGGGGCCCAAGCTCCACGCGCCGCTGCAGGGCCACAGTGTCGCGCACCACAAACACGAAGCTTTCGCCCATCTGGTCCAGAATGGCCTTGTTGGGCACCACCACGCGGCGGCCCGACTGCTCATTAAGCACACGCAGCACCACCGTGAGGCCGTCTTTGAGTTCGCGGCCGGGGTTGTCGAACTGCATGCGCACCTGCACGCTGCCGGTTTGGTTGTCGACGCCGCGGTCCACGGCGCGCACCCGGCCGCGGCCTTGATAGATTTTGCCGCCCGGTAGAGCGAGCCGTAGGCTGGAGTCCTGCGCGCCCAGGCCGCCCTGCTGCTCGCCCTGCAGCGCCTGAAAGCGGCTCAGTTCCTGCTCGTTCACCACAAAGTCGACGCCCATGGGGTCTTCGCTCGAAATAGTGTTGAGCAAGGTGCTTCCGGCACTAATCTGAGCGCCCAGTCGCACCTGCGAGATGCCGATGCGACCCGCAAACGGCGCCCTCACCAGCGAGTAATCAAGGTCAGTTTGGGCGGTGGCTAGGGCGGCGCGGGCCACTTCCACCTGCGCGCGGGCGCTGGCTTCGGTGGTCACGGAGTTGTCGACAATCTGCTGGGCAATGGCGTCTTGCTGGGCCAGGCGCTGGTAGCGGTTCAGGTTGAGCTGAGCGTTGGCGAGCTGGGCCTGGGCGCTTTGCAGGCCGGCGCGGGCCTCCCGCACGGCAGCCTGGTACTTGCGCCGGTCTATCTCATACAGCGGCTGGCCTTTCTTCACCAGCTCGCCTTCCTTGAAGTAGATGCCCGTCACGAAGCCCGGCACCTGGGTGCGCAGCTCCACGATGTTCAGGGCCGCCACGCGGGCTGGGTATTCGTCGTAGTAAATGGCCTGCTGCTCTTTGGCTTCCACTAGTTTCACGGGCGTGGGGCCGGCTTGTGCTCCGCCCGCTTTTTTGTCTTCCTCGCCTTTTTTGCCGCACGCGGCCAGGGCCAGCAGCAGGAGCCCGGCCAGCAGGTTTCGGTAGGTAGAAGCTCGGCAGGTAGGGGACATTGGGATTTCAGTGTAATGATTGTTGTAGCACGTTCCTTACGGGAACCTCACCCCCTGACCCCCTCTCCAAAAAAGAGGGGGCACCGGAGTTGCGCTTAACAAAATCGCCAGGTTCCCCCTCTTTTTTGGAGAGGGGGTCAGGGGGTGAGGTTCTCCCGTGCGGCGCTCCACGACATTCTATAAAACATACAGTTTAACTTACTCCACTTCTAGCTCGCCGCGCGCCCGCAGCACTTCCACCTTACTTGTCAGCACCTGAAACAAAGCCACGTTGTATGTCAACTCGGCGGAGCGCAGGGTGGTTTGTGCCACCAGCACATCCAGGTAAGGTTTGATGCCTTCGCGGTACTGCAGGTTTACCACGTCGAAGACTTCGCGGGCCAGCGCCAGGTTTTGCTTGCCGTACTGGTAGTCGGCGTAAAAGCTTTTGTAGCTGGCCAGGGCCTGCTCGAATTCGGTGTTGATTTGGTTGCGGGTGGCGGTCACGTCCTCGTCTAAGCGCTGGTCGAGGAGGCGGGCGCGGCGCAGGTTTTGCAGCCGCCGACCGCCCTGCAGAATGGGCAGGTTCAGTTGCAGCCCCGCAAACGAGCTGGGAAACCGCCGGCTGTACAAGTCGCCCAGGTTGTTGTTCTGAAAAGTCGTGTTGTAGCTACCATACGCTTCCAGCTCCGGCAAAAACCCCCAGCGGTAATAGCCTATTTGGGCCGATTGCAGAACTTTCTGGGTTTGCAGGAGCCGGATTTCCAGCCGGTTGCCGGGCTCCAGGCCGGTGGTAGTGTCGAGAGCGGCCTCCAGCTCCAGGCGGGCCGAGTCGTATTGCACAGCCAGGGGCTGGGCCCCGGGCAGCCCCATGAGCTCCTTAAGGCGGGCGGTGCTGGCTTTCACACTTTCCTGAGCCTGCTTGCGGGCTGCCCGTGAGGTGTTGAGCGAGATTTCGGCCTGCTTAAAGTCAATCTTGTCATTAACACCAGCCTCGTAGCGGGCCCTGGCGTCTTTCAAGCCGCGGCTGAGGCGCACGAGGTCCGATTCGTACACGCGCACCTGCTGCTGGGCCAGCAGCACATCGTAGAAGGTGCGGCTCACGTTGGACACCAAGTTGGTACGCACCAGGGCTGTGTTCTGCCGGGCAAACTCCCGCGAAGGGCCTGCCTGCCGGCGTGCCAGCCACACATCCTGATTATAAATAGCCTGGGTGCCGCTCAGCGTGAAAGTCGAGGTGTTGATGAGGCCCACCTGCCGCGGCGACAGGCCGCCTTCGGCATTGGGCAGCACCACGAAGGGCAGCTGAAAGGCCCGCTGGGCATTGCCGGTGAGGCCCACTTGAGGCAGCCAGCCGGCCAGCCCAATGCGGATGTCGGCCTCGTTCACCTGCTCATCGATTCGGGCCTGGCGCACCAGCGGCTGGTTTTGGAGGGCGTAGCGCACGCACTCGGGCAGGCTGAGCGGGGCCGCAACGGCGGGCGCTGCACCCAGCACGGTAGGCTGCGCCAGCGCTGGCGGCGCACCTGCTACCCATGCCAATAGTATTGCCCAGTGTAGTCCTACTAAAAAGCTTGCGCGCATTTTTCTCATGAACTACACTGTGCCCCATCCAAGTTGCCGATGGCTACCTCCTTACCCAAGGCCGGGTTCTAAGGTTGCGTCAATTTTCATTCGGCAGTAACCAGGTAGACAAGGCAAGGTTCTGCAATGCCAAAATCGTGTTCGGGTGCAACCTTGGCCAGCGCCCTCCATACTGTTGGCGAATCTGGCCCCGGGCTGCACCTAAAAGTTGTACCCCGCACACCCCTGGCCAGCATTACCTTTCGGACTCGGCAGCCCGCCGAATTGGTTTCTCTTTTCATTCCCGTGTATGAAAAAACTACTTCTTTCCGCCACCCTTTTGCTCGCCACTGTTGCCGTGTCGCAAGCGCAGGATTTCCAATACCAAACCCCGCCCAAGGCCCTGCAAGACCTGCTGCTGGCGCCGCCTACGCCGCGCGTCAGCCTCTCGTCCGACGGCCGGGTCCTGGCCCTGCTGCAGGTGCAGGACTTCCCCACCATTGCTGAGCTCTCGCAGCCCGAGCTGCGCCTTGCCGGCCTGCGCATGAACCCCCGCACCAACGGCCAAAGCCGCGTGAGCTACGCCGTGGGCATCAAGCTCAAAATGCTGCCCAACGGCGCCGAAATCGACGTGAAAGGCCTGCCCGCCCAAGCCCGTATCAGCGGCCTGAGCTGGTCGCCCGACAATAAAACCATGGCCTTCGCCCTCACTACACCCGGCTCCGGTACCGATGGCCGCGTGGAGCTGTGGGTGGCCGACGTGGCCGGCGCCACCGCCCGCCGCCTGCTGGAAACCCCGCTCAACGACGCCTTCGGCAGCTCGTTTGAATGGGTGTCGGACAATAAAACCATCCTGGCGCGCACCGTGCTGGCCAGTCGTGGGGCTGCCCCCGCGGCCGATGCCGTGCCAACCGGCCCAGCCGTGCAGGAAAGCGGCGGCGGCAAAAAAACGGCCGCTCCCACCTATCAGGACTTGCTGAAAAGCCCCGCCGACGAGCGGCAGTTCGACTACTACGCCACCTCGCAGCTGGTGAAGGTGAATCTGGCCGATGGCGCCGCCCAACCCCTGGGCCAGCCCGGCATCATTCAAACCGCTTCGCCCTCGCCCGATGGCAAGTACGTGCTGCTGCGCACCCGCCACCGGCCGTATTCCTACACATTGCCCATCAGCCGTTTCCCGCAGCGCATCGACGTGCTGGACCTAGCCAGTGGTGCCCCGGTAAAAACCGTGATTGACCTGCCCTTGGCCGATGCCGTGCCCATCGGTAATGACGCCGCACCTGCCGGCCCGCGTGGGCACGCCTGGCGCGCCGATGTACCGGCCACCATCTACTACGTCGAAGCCCAGGACGGCGGCAACCCCAAAACGAAAGCCGACATCCGCGACAAGCTCTTCACCATGGAAGCGCCGTTTACCGGCGCACCCCAGGAGTTGGCGGCCCTGCCCATGCGCTTTAGCGGCCTGAGCTGGGGCAACAACCAGCTGGCCCTGGCCGACGGCTACCGCTGGGCCGACCGCCACCAGACTACCTGGCAATTGAACCCCAGCAAGCCGGGCGCGTCCCTCACTGTGCTGTTCGACGGCTCGTCGGAAGACAAGTACAAAGACCCCGGCACGCCCTACGAGCACCGCAACGCCCAGGGCAAGTCCGTCCTGCTCACCGGCGGGCCCATGAGCCAGAGCATCTACCTGATGGGCACCGGCGCCTCGCCCGAAGGCGACCGCCCTTTTGTGGACGAGCTCGACTTAGTTAGCAAGAAAACTACCCGCTGGTGGCGGTCGCAGGCGCCGGTGTACGAGGTGCCCGTGGCCATCATCGACGCCAGCGGCAAGAAGCGCCAGCTGCTCACCCGCCGCGAGTCGCTCACTCAGTCGCCGAACTACTACCTGCGCGACGCCACCAAAAAGGACAAGCTCACGGCCGTCACCAAATTTGCTAACCCCTACGCGGCATTTGGCGGCAGCTTCCCCAAGCAGGTGCTGAAGTACAAGCGCGCCGACGGCGTAGAGCTAACCGCCAACCTCTACCTGCCCCCCAACTACAAGAAAAGCGACGGTCCGCTGCCCACGCTTATGTCGGCTTATCCCCTGGAGTTCAAGGATAAAAGCACCGCTGGCCAGGTGAGCGGTTCGCCCTACACCTTTACGCGCATAAGCGGCGGCTCGCCAGTGTTTTGGGTGACGCAGGGCTACGCCGTACTGGAGAACGTGAGCGTGCCGATAGTAGGGGAGGGCAGCAAAGACCCCAACGATACCTACATCGAGCAACTGGTGAGCAGCGCCAAAGCGGCTATTGACGAAGGCGCCCGCATGGGCGTGGTCGACCCCGCCCGCGTGGGCGTGATGGGCCACAGCTACGGCGCCTTCATGACGGCCAACCTGCTCACGCACTCCAACTTATTCAAGGCCGGCATTGCCCGCAGCGGCGCCTACAACCGCACCCTCACGCCCTACGGCTTCCAGGGCGAAGAGCGCAACTACTGGGAGGCGCCGGAGGTGTACAACGCCATGTCGCCGTTCAACTACGCCAACAAAATCAAGACGCCCATTCTGCTCATTCACGGCGAGGCCGACAACAACACCGGCACCTATCCCATTCAGAGCGAGCGGTACTACGCTGCCCTAAAGGGCCAGGGCGCCACCGCCCGTTACGTGGTGCTACCCGCCGAATCGCACGGCTACGCCGCCCGCGAAAACCTGCTGCATGTGCTGTGGGAGACTAATGCGTGGCTGGACAAGTACGTGAAGACGCCCGCTCCCCAGCCGGCTAATTAAGCAAGCTGCTTGCGAGGGTGCATATTCCTTCGCGCTTAACTTTTCCGAAAGCCCAGCCTACTGTGTAGTAGGCTGGGCTTTTTTATGTGGTCCCTGAGCTCAGGCTTTCAGAAATACCAACCTCTTCCTGAATAGCGGCGTTCCGGTGGTCCAGGCCCGGCGGGATAATCCGCCGTATCCCCCATTTGTGTCATAGCGCCGCATGGCGGAGGGCGCTACTTTTGCCCCATGCAAAACAGGCTCCCCCTGGCCATCATCGAAGACCAGACTCCCATCCGGGAAATGCTGCACCAGTACCTGAGCGCCCAACCCGAGTTCGAGTGCGTACTGGCGGCGGATTCGATGGAGGACTTCTTCCTGCGGCTGCCAGCCCTGGGCACCCCGCCGGCGCTGGTGCTCTCGGACGTGGGCCTGCCCGGCCGCTCGGGCATCGAGGGGCTGCCGCTCATCCTGGCGCGGCTGCCAGAGGCGCAGGTGCTCATGCTGAGCGTGTACACGGACGCACCCCGCGTGTTCGAGGCCATTTGCGCCGGGGCAGTGGGCTACTTGGTGAAAAATACCCCGCTGCCCGTCCTCAAGGCCCACTTGCTGGAGGTAGCCGCCGGTGGCTCGCCCATGTCGCCGGCTGTGGCGCGGCACGTGCTGCAAGCGTTTCGACGGCAGCCACCAGTGACGGTGGCGGCCACCGCCACTGCCCGGCTCACGGCCCGCGAGCAGGAGGTGGTGACGGCCGTGGAGGAGGGCCTGAGCTACAAGCTCATCGCCGACACCTTCAGCATCAGCCACGAAACGGTGAAAAACCACCTGCGGGCCGTGTACCGCAAGCTGCACATCAACTCGAAGGGCGAGCTGCTGGCCCTGGCCCTGAAGCGGCGCGGATAAGTCGGCGGTGGAGACAGCCGCAGGGTATTGGCGAACCCGTTCACGGCCGGGGCCCACACCCGGCGGCGGGCCGGCACCTTAACCGCAAGCAATGCCCTGATTCTGAATAACCAGCATGGAGCAGTTGGTACGAAAGCTGAGCGTTATTTGCACTCCCATTTCAACGCCCAACGTGCATGCTGACGAAGCTAATAAAACCTCTGCAGTGGCTGGTGGGCGCCTGGCTGCTGTTAGCCGGTCTGGTCGGGCGGACCCAGCCGCTGGAGCAGCAGCCCGACCGCGTCTTAAGCACGGTGGGTGTCCGCGACGTGAGCAGCGACCCAACGGGCTTTGCCTGGGTGGCCGCCCGGCAGGGCATGTTTCGCTACGACGGCCGGCAGTTGGTGCCCCTCAACCAGTTGGTGCGGCAAGGGCCCCAGCTGCGCGGCGAAGCCTACCGGGTGGCGGCCGATTCGGCCGGCACGGTGTGGGTGGGCATGCACGACGGGCTGTACGCGTTTGTGCCCGCGACTGGCGAGCTGCGCCAAGTGCCTCTGCCCCGCCTTACGGGCCGGCACGGCCACATCAACGCCTTGCTATTATACCGGGGAGCGTTATGGTTTGGCCGAGGCATGGACCCATGCCAGGTGTTCCGGCTGTCGCTCCGCCCGCCCCGGCAGCCTGCGCGGCTGGTGTGGCAGCACCCGCAGGGCCTAATCGCGGCCATCGAGCCCGATTCGGCGGGGCAGCTTCTTGTGTTCAGCTTTGAGCGCAGCTGGCGGCTGGGGCCGGGCGGCCGTGTGCAACCCGTGGCCAGCCTCAGCCACCGCTACCGGGTGCAGCAGGCCGATGGCTCCCGCCGGACGCAGCTGGCCCGCTACCCACTGCGCCTCCCCTACGGCCCCTACTTCCTAACCGACAGCGTCCTGTACGAGCGCCGGCCGTCGCAGCCGCCGCGGGTGCTGGCCCGCTGGCTTCGCAACCATTCCTCCGCCGCCGTGCCGCGCCTGAACGTGTTGGAGCTCGACAGCACCTGGTACTGGCTGGGCAGCGGCGAGCTGCTGGCCTTGTCCATCCGGCGGCAGGGGCCGCCGCCGGGACTCCAGCACTACCCGCTGCCCCTGGCCCGCGAGTGGAACGGGTGGTTGTGCTTCAACCGGGACCGGACGGGGCTGTGGGCGTTTGCCGAAGGCATGCCTGGGGTGATTAAGTTGCGGCCCCGACAGGCGCCCATTCAGGCCCTGCCCGTGGCTGGGGGGCAGCGCCTGAGCACTCGCTCCATCGGCCGGGGGGCCGATGGCCGGCTGCTGGTGGGCAGCTACTCGGGTACGTTTACGCAGGCGGCCGACAGCCCGCTGGCCCCCCTGCGCCGCTGGCCGGGCGAAGCGCCCGGCCGCGTCTGGTACTGCAGCTTGCGCCTGCCCGATGGGCGCGTGGTGGTGGGGTTTGAAAACGGCAGGAGCGTCGGGCTACTGGCCGGGCAGCGGTTTCAGGAAATTGAGTGGGCCGGGCCCCACCCCGACCCTACGGGCAAAACCATCTTCTGCCTGCTGCGCGACCGGGCTGGGCGGCTGTGGGCAGGCGGGCAGCAGGGCCTGTTTGAGCTCGACCTGACCCGCCGGACGCGCACGCGCTACCGCGAAGGCGACCCCACTTGGCCCTTGCACAACTGCGAGATTGAGGCCCTGAGCGAAGGCGCAAACGGCGAACTGTGGCTGGCTAGCAACCGGGGGCTGTACTGCCTGCAGCCGGCCACTGGCGCCCTGCGCCACTACGGCCCCGACGAGCCAGCGCCCTATCAGCTGCCCACTGGCCTGCTGCGCGCCGTGCTGGTTTCGCACCCCGACAGCGTGTGGGTGGGCACCCTCGACGCCGGGCTGCTGCTGCTACACCCGCGGCGGGGCGTGCAGCGGCAGCTCACGCTGGGCCAAGGGCTGCCCAGCGAAGCGGTAGCCTTTGTGATAGCCCCCCGGCCGGGGCGGGTGCTGTGGGTGGGCACCCACAATGGCCTGGTGCGCTACGAGCCCCGCACCGGCCGGCGCAGCGACCTGACCACCGCCGAAGGCTTGGCGACCAACGAGCTGAACCGCCAATCGAGCTGGTACGACTCGGTGCGGCAGCGCCTATACGTGGGCGGGGTAGGGGGCCTGAGCTTTCTAGAGCCCCAGAGCCTGACTACGGCCGAACACCAGCCCCGGCTGCTGCTTACCGGGCTCACCCAGCACCACGCCCAGCCCGATATCATCCGCACCGACTACCTGACCGGCGCCTTACCCCAGGGGTTAGAGCTTGCCCCCGGCGATGCCTTTGCCGACTTGGCGCTGAGCCTGAGCGACGACGTCGGACCCGAGCTGGGACGCTTCATGTACCGCTTGCGGAGCACCGGGCCTGCGCCCTGGCAGGAGCTGGGCACCAGCAACCGCCTGCGGCTGCAAGGGCTGGAACCGGGCGACTACACCCTCGACATCCGGGGCGAAACCGAACTGGGCACGCCCACCCGCAACGTGCTACGCGTGCCGGTGCGGGCGCGCACCTATTGGTGGCGGCGGCCCGGCGTGTGGGCCGCCCTCACGGGCCTGCTGCTAGCGGTGGCGGTGGGTGGGGTGTACCGGTGGCAGCAGCGCCGGGGTCGGCGGCGCGAGCGGCACTGGCAAGCCGAACACGCCCTGCGCCAGCGCATTGCCGCCGACTTGCACGACGACGTGGGCAACCTGCTCACCCAAATCAGCATGCACAGCGATTTGCTGCGCGAAACGCCCCACACCCCAGCCCAGACCCGGGACCGGCTCGACGCCCTGGCCATTGCCTCGCGCCAGGCCGCCCAGCAGATGAGCGACGTGGTATGGAGCCTCGACGCCGGCCCGCTGCGCCTCAGCCAGCTGCTGGACCGCATGCGCGACCACGCCCAGGAGCTATTGCCCTATGCCGGCCTCGACGTGCAGTTTCGCGTCGCCCCCGAACTGCCCGACCCGGTGCTGGACCCGGCCCTGCTCCACAACTTCTACCTCATTTATAAGGAAGCCTTGCACAACGTGGTGAAGCACGCCCGCGCTACCACGGTCACGGTGCAGCTAGCGGCGGCCGCGGCCGGCCTCACCCTCACCGTGGCCGACGACGGCCGCGGCCACGACGGCCGGCCCCGCCCCGGCGGCCGCGGCTTGGCCAACATGCAGGCTCGCGCACGGGCCGTGGGCGGCACTGTGCGCTACGAGCCGTTGCCGACGGGCTTCGCGGTGGTGCTGGCCGTGCCGCTGGCAGGGTAGCGCCCCAGCACGCGCACCCTCAGAACTGCGCGGCTTCCCTAGGCTGCAGCCTTCGGGTCCTTCTACTCCCCCAACCCTGGCCCGCCCACGGGGTGCAGTAGGCCGAGGTGTCACGCATCGACGATGCCCTGGTCAGTTCCTGCTTCTCTGCCGAGTGGCCCGCACAGGGGCTAGTACGGACGGTTCCTAGCAACACCCCTTTTCGGAAGAGTGTAGCCGAAATGTGTCTTAAGTTGTTGTTTTTGAAATAATTGTGCTAGACTTGCGCCCGATTGTCCTGAGAACGGCCGGGGGTTTTTGCATTCAGCAGGGTGCGTGTTTCGCGGAAAAGTAATAAGTAATAACAAAATTTCACATGACACTAACGTGTCATATCGCAGCCTTGCTATGCTTGTTATCTTTGTATAATTATTTGATTGAATTGTGTTGGTCAGCCGCTTCCTCGGAGGGAGTAGCGAAATGCTTCTTTTTCCCAATCGCATGCGTACACGCTACTTCCCGACCACTAGCCGCAGCACCGACGCCGCGCTGGTTTCTGCTACTTGCGGCACAGGCACAGGCACCGCGCCGGCGCCCACTACCCACAGCACTGACACCACGCCAGCTTCCTCCGCCTTGGCTCTCCTCCCCCGCGCCGCCCGTCACCAGTTCTGGCACCTAGCTCTCTGCGCCGGTCGATTCTAAGCTTGCTGTTGCTGACTATGCTGCCTGTGGCAGCTTACGCCTCCGGACCAAAGGCTACCCGCCCTGAGCACCGTGCCTGACCCTGACTGCTCCCTGCTGGCCTGTCTTACCAATAATAACTGTCCAGGCAAGAGCGCGACTGCATAGGCGAAGCCGCCGTGGTGACCCAAGACTTTTTTCTTCCTCAACCTCATCCCTAACCCCAATTAACATGAAAAACTGTTACGTTTTGACCAGTGGCCTATTGGGCTTGCTTTCAATGGCCAGCCCCGCATTCGGCCAGAATTACGAGCAAATCGCCAAGCAGATTGTCAACGCTTCCGCTGGCGTCAAGCCCGGAGAGTTGGTGGCGATAACCGGCGGCCAGCACACCCTGCCGCTCATGGAAGCCATTGCCGTGGAAGTCGCCCGCGCGGGCGGAGAGCCGGCGATGTTGGTGAGCACGGACAAAGTGGAGCGGGCGGGCGCCATCGAAATGCCGGAATCGGCCATTCAGGCCTCGAAAGCGAACAACTGGATTTTGCAGTCCGATGTCCTCATCACGCTGCCTTCCGTAGAAAACAACAAAGCCGTGCTGGCCGGCCTCACAGAAGCCCGGCAGGCGAAGTTTGACAAAGCGGCCGCCGAGAGCGGGTTCACGCAAAAGCTGGACGCCAGCAAGCTGCGGGGGGTATTTGTGAGTTACCCCAGCAAAAGCTTAGCGGCGAATCAGCAAATGGACTACGCGGGCTACGAACAGATGATTTGGGCCGGCGTTGGTGCGGATTATACGGCCATTTCCGCGCAGGCCCAGCAACTGAAACAACTGCTGGCAACGGGCAAAAAAGTCCGCATCACCTCGCCCGCGGGCACCGACCTGACCTTTCAGCTCGCCGCCCGCCCCGTGTTTGTTGACGATGGCGTGCTGACCGCCGCCGACCAGCAGGAGAAGCTCATCTATAACCGCACCGCCGCTCTGCCCGGCGGACGGGTCTTTGGCACCTGCCAGGAAACCTCCGGCACGGGCCGGTTGGCGGCCTCCCCCAGTACGTGGAACGGCAAGCCTTTCAAAGGATTTAAGGCCGACTTCAAAAGCGGGCAGTTAACGAACGGGAAAGCGGAAGTGGGAGACGAGGATTTTCAGAAGTGGCTGGCGTTGAATGATGCCAGCCAGATGAAACTCGGCTACTTTTCCATCGGCCTGAACCCGGCCATGAAGGCGCAAGAGGAAAAAGGCTATACCCCAAGCACGGCCGCGGGCATGGTGTTGGTGGGCGCCGGGGGCAATGAACTGCAGGGCGGTCAAAACAAGGGCACGACCGGCATCAACTTCGCCATCGCCAACGCGACCGTGGAAGTGGACGGCACCGTGATTGTGCGCAACGGCCAACTCGTGTCACCGGCCACTGCTAAAGCTGCCTCTGTAAGCAAGAAACTTCGGAAATGAGGCAGAATATTTTTCGTCTGACTCCCCATCGTTTTTCTGAATAGGGAAGCGGTGGGGAAGCAAGCCGCCCAAAGGCATGGCTTGGTGATGCCCATACTCCTTACCGAATAATTTTTTTGTAACCCGCCCTAAAATCCTCCAACTATGAAAAAAATCGGCACGCTCACGCGGTGCTTGGCCGTCCTCTCGCTGCTCGGGGCCGCCACTTCCGCCCATGCCCAAACCAAAGCCGGCACGCCGCAGCGCTACAAAGACACCGTGGAGGCCAATCCGACAGCGGATGCGGACATCCGGGTCGTGACCGAGTACGTCAACACGCTGGTGGGCGGAAACGCGGAGAAGGCGAAAACAATGTTGGCCAGCACCTACAAAGGGTACGGCCCCTCCGCCGTCGATTCCACGACAACCGAGCAGCTGCTGCGTCAGTGGCAGCGGAATTACACCACCCAAACCAACCGAAAATTCACTTTCGTCGCCGCCACGTTTCGCGTAAAGTCGGGCAGCCTGAAAGGCAACTGGGTGTCGCTGTGGGGGAATTACGCCTTCACCCAAAACGGCAAGAATGCCACATTCCCCATCCATTACACCGCCCACGTAACCAACGGAAAGATTGACGTAGACCGGATTTACTACGACAATTTATACGTGTCCCAGGCCCTGGGCTACAAGCTGGTGCCACCCGCTACGGCGGCCGCCGCAGCCGGAGGGAAATAATGTTTCGGGACGCCTCGCAATAAAGCCTGGCCGCAAGCAAGTGCTTACGGCCAGGCTTTATTGCGAGGCGTCTCTGCATATCCTACCAGTCGATTCGCTGAGCTGACTTTTCCTCATTTCGCAATTTGGACCGTTTTTCTGAACGCAATGGCATAGCGGGTTGTCGGCGCCCATCCGGTGCACCCGTCTCATCGCCCCGTTGAGGGGCCGGTCGGCGCGTTCGCGGCTCCGCGCCGCCGCGGGCGGCTATTTTACCGACTGGTACTCGAGTCTGGCGCCGTCGCACGCCTGGGTCGAACTAATCAGGGTTTCATTGCCTTCAAACGCCAGGCCCTCGGTCGACGCGTTCGCGACGCACGACCGGACGAGGGGGCCGGCGACGGCGTAGGCAAGGAGGACGTAGCGGCGGCCGTCCGCCCCGTTCTGCCGGGAAAAGGTGCCGCGCGCCTCGGTGTATTGGTCGCCTTGCAGGCGCGTTTTGAGGAAGGTGCTGTCGGCCCGGAAGAGGACCGTTTCCTGAAACGGCAGGTTCGCGCCCGTCTTGGCGCCGGGTATGGAACCCGTGAGTTTTACCAACCGCCACGTTTGGGGGTAGGGGGCCGCCGCAGCTTCAGGCGCCGCGGGGGCCGGGCCTTCTTGGTGGCAAGCTACTGCGGCGGCTAACACGAGGGGGAACAGGAGGAATGGCTTCATGGCAAGCAGGAGTTATGGGTTCGGCGCGATGACCGGTCCCGCGCCGAGAAGGTTGCGCGGGCTCCTGGCCAACACGCGCATCTTTTTTCCGAGCGGTTTCCCAATCGCTCGTTTTCCTGAACCGTGGCCTGGTAGTACAAAGTAAATGAGTTGCTTAGGTAACGCCCGGCTCAGATTGAGTTCAAAAACTGTTTTACAAAATCAAAGTACAGAAAATGTATTCGGGCCTGAGTTTCGTGAGCCTCGCTACAATGTTTCACGATTGGCGCCGCCCGGGTAGTGATGCGGCTGGCGCCTACGGGGCTGGCTGCCCCCGGCACAGCATGGTGAGCTACGGTGCTATGCTGCCGAACCGCACCTGAAACATAGCCACCGGCCTTCAACTGCAGGGATAAAGCCGAAGCTTCTGGCTGCTTCAATGGCTGAGTGGTCGTTGGGGTACTTTTTTCTCGGCAACGTTCCCAGCAACGTTTGCGCGCGATGCCGCTACGGCGGGTGTTACGAAAAAGGCTAGGCCGAAAGCCTCTGGTCCCGCTTCAAAATCGAAGGGCTTGAACGCCGGGCACGGCCGGTTTTGCAGACCTAGCCGAGGCGCAAGTCAGCGCAACTAACTATCTGTTTCATCAATGATTCAACACCCTGTCAATACGGCTTAATTATAAAAGTTACCTCAATTCATTATAATAATATGTAAGCAGCTTTTAAACATATTAAAAATGCAATTTCACGCCTGGGTAAATGAAATGAAATTGTGATTAAATTTACAATTGTGATTTGGTTGTAGAAATTTTAGTTGTAATTTTTCTGCGTTATTGCTCACAAAATCAGAAACATTCCCACCAAATCAAACACTCATTACATGAAGAGAAATTACTTTTTAAGAGGCGCACTTGGGCTATTGCTAGCCGGGCAAGTCTTCACAACAAATGCACAGGCGCTTGACGATGTCCAGCTTACTTCAGCGGCCCCATCACAACAGACACCAGATGAAAAGGCGTACCACGATGATAAAATCTTTGTGAAGTTTCGCCAGTTGCAAACGGGTACTGCCCTTGAATTCAATGGCAAAAACGAAAGAGCCAGAACCCTTAAAGCAGACAAAATCAGCAAAGCGCTGCTGAAGGCCGATGCTCGCCTAATGCGCCAAGCCGCTGGCAAAGGATTCGGGCAGAACGTCTCCAGAATCTTCCAGGTGGAGCTAGACGGCTCCCGCACTTCGGTAAAAGAACTCATCGCCGAATTGAAGGCCATGCCGGAGGTAGAATATGCGGAGCTGGTTCCCATCTACTACATCCACGCTGCCCCCAGTGACCAGGGCTACACAGCCGGCCAGCAATATTCACTGAATATTACCAAGGCTGTGCAGGCCTTCAGCTCTTTCAACGGCACTGCAGCGCCGGTAAGAGTGGCGATTGTGGATGACGCCGTACTAATCAGCCACCCCGACCTGGCTGCCAATATCTGGAGAAATGCTGGTGAAATGGGCCTCGATGCCAATGGCAACAACAAAGCCACCAACGGCATTGATGACGATGGCAACGGCTATATTGATGACTTGAACGGGTGGGATGCCGCTGACAAGGATAATAACCCCAATCCTCCCACCGTTCGGACTGCTAATGGCAACCTGGCTGGGCCAAACACTTTCTCACACGGTACCCATTGCGCAGGTATAGCCGGGGCAGTTACCAATAACGGGGTAGGGGTTGCGTCGGTTAGCTATAACCGCGTGCAGATTGTACCGGTAAAATGTACTTTCAACAATGCCCCCAATACCAGAGCTATTAATACTTCTTTTGATGGCTTAGCCTATGCCATTCGGGGCGCCAAAGCCAACGTGGTGTCCATGTCTTTTGGGGGCTCGGGCTACTCCCAGGCTTTCCAAGACCTAATTTCAGAAGGTGCTGATACGGGAACTGTTATCATTGCTTCCGCCGGCAATAACAATAACGACATAGAGCAGTATCCTGCCAATTACCAGAATGTTATCTCTGTTTCTAACACGGATGCTGGTGATAAGAAAAGCAGCTCTTCTTCCTTTGGCAGCTGGGTAACCATTGCGGCCCCGGGCACCAACATCCTGAGCACTGTTGCGGGAGAAGGAACAGCTGCTCAAATCGCAGCCGGTTCTTACATCAACTACACGGGTACCTCCATGTCGGGCCCGATGGTGGCAGGCTTGGTAGGCTTTATCAAAGCCCAGAACCCGTCCTTAACCCCAGCCCAGATAAAGCAAATCCTGACCTCTACGGCCGATAACGTTGATGTGCTGAACGCCGGTTTTGAAGGGTTGTTAGGAACGGGCCGCATCAATGCCTATCAGGCCATAGTGGCAGCGGGCGGTACTGCCTTGGCGCCCACTGTGGATTTTATCTCCAACAAGACAAGCGCTGTAATTGGTGAAGAAGTAGCGTTTGCTAACCGTTCTACGGGAGACAACCTGACGTATTCCTGGACATTCCAAAACGCGAACATCGCCACTTCTTCTGCCAAAAACCCAGTAGTGAAATTTACTGCTGCCGGTTCGCACGAAGTGAAGCTTACCATCAACGGTGGAGCTTCTAAAACGATGGTGATAAACGTGTCTGGTTTTACCTCCACGGACATCCTGGGCTTGCCCTTGGCTGGTACAGTTGGGGCCTCTGGTATTAATGGACATAGCAACAACAACATTCCGGCCATTGCCAACCTGTACAAATACAGCACCGGCCACCTCATTGCCGGAGTAAATATCTCTTTCAGATTGGCTATACCCCTAACACCAAGCTCTACCATTCGGGTGAAGGTATGGGAGAGCGAAAGAGGCCTTCCTGGACGTGCGCTGTATACCCAGACAGTTAAAATTTCTGACCTAAAAGCTAACAACTTGGTTAGCACCCTTAGCCCGAATTACTTCTACTTCGATAAGCCGGTGCAGGTGCCTGCCAACAGCAACTTCTATGTGGGCATTGAATACGACTACCCTGTGCCTTTTGTAGCAACTGCACCACGCGACAACGTCTCCATTCACCACGTGAACTCGCCAGCGGCGGGAACGGACGCGGCTGTGTTCTTCAACAATAGCTGGCAGATAAACGCACAAGTAGGCGTTGCCTGGACCTTCGCCATGTTCCCCATTTTGGCGGATGCGGCACAATACCCGGCTGGTACGTTCACTGTTTCTACCAAAGAGGCATGTGTAAACAACGCAGTTGATTTTAACGCAAGCAGCATCACAAATGCTTCTGCATACCGGTGGGCTTTTGGCAATGGTGCTACTGCCGAAGAGGCTACTGCTTCTGCCACTTACGCTGCTGCCGGTACTTTTATGCCGACGCTGACGGCTACTCGTAATGTGAGCATCACCAAAGGGGGTGTCGCTTACCCAGTAGAGTTGCGCCAGACATTCTCTCAGATGTTGCGGGTAGCCGATTGCGCTACGGCTCCAGTTGCTTCGTTCCAGGCTTCTGCTTTATCAGCGAATGTCGGCTCCACTATTACCTTCTCTAACACCACCACCAATGCGACTAGCTACGAGTGGCTGATTTCGCAGGGAGGCACGAGAATCAGGTCTACCGAAGAGAGCCCCGTAATTACGTTTGCCACCAAAGGCAAGTACGATGTGACGTTGACGACCCGCAACCCCAAAGGAGAAATTGCGCAGTTAACTAAGAAGCAGTATGTAGAAATATTCACTGCTGGCCAAGACTGCGGCACCGCTGACTTTCTGTTCCCTACGCGCCTCACTTCGTTTGGAGCGGCAGCCGGAGGTACTTTCTCGGGACACAATGGCAACGGAATCGCCAATTACGCGAAAGCCTTTGACCTGACGGCCGGCACGGTGGTTACCAAAGCCATGCTGAATGTGCTCTCTGCCGTTGCCACAGCGCCAGCCGCCTCGTTCATTACGGTAAACGTATGGAACGCTGAAGGGCCGGATGGTACGCCAGGCCAAGTGCTCAGCTCTGCTAAGGTGTCTTACACCAAACTGATGCAAGCGGTGGCTAACAACCGCGGAAACATTGAAGCGGTGCTTGAAAAACATGTGGTATTGCCCGCAGGTGGACGCATTTACGTGGGATACACCATCAACTACACCCCTGGCGACAACTTGGTAGTAGGCTCTCTACTGGCTGGCCCGAACATGGGCGACCGTTCCCTGTTCCTCTTTGGCGGTGACTGGTACACTTTGAAGGAAATACTTAGCATCCAGTCAGAGTATGCCATTGCCATTGCTACCTTCAATAACATTGACAAGCTGCCTATTGCCAACTTCACGGTGTCTGCTTCTAAAGTAGCCGTAGGTGAGGCAATCAGGCTGGATGCTAGCTCAAGCAAAAAGGCGCAGGTATACAACTGGGAAGTAGTTGGTGGCACCCTAACCTCTATGGGCGAAACTGCCGCTTCCGCGAATTATGACCCTACCAAGGCAGCCGTTTCCTTCAGCAAACCAGGCGTTTATAACATCACCTTGGTAGCCATGGGAGATTGTGGTGCCAAAGTAGCTACCAAAACCATCCAGGTAGAGGTGGGTGCCGTTGCTAAGGGTACCATTGCTACCTCCGCAGACAGCAAAGCAGCTGGCGCAACAGAGGTTAGCGTAAGCGAATCGGTGGTGTATCCAAACCCATCAAATGGCCAATACAATTTGGTACTGAAGGGCGAAGCGCAGCAGAAGGTACTGGTCACCGTGCTGGACATGGCTGGGAAAGAAGTGACCAGCAAATCGGTTACCCTCAGCAGCGACAGCGAAGTGCATCAGATTGATGTGGTCAGCAAGCCAGCAGGCATGTACCTGCTCCGCGTGAAGGCCGGCAACAAAGTGCAGTTCTATCGGGTCGTAAAAAACTAAGTCGCGGCTTTTACAGCCCACTTACTTCTCACTTGAAAAGCCTGGCCTTGTGCCAGGCTTTTCTTTTTTAAAGAGAATGGAGAATAGGGTAGGCCAGAAGGGAAGCCATGGGGCCCCAGACTCGGGCGTTGTTCTACTCCCAACGGTGTGCCCGGGACGTTGGCAACGCAAAAGCAGCGGGCAGCGCATCGTAGGGCACGCGCCCGCCTAAGGCCGGCGGCCTGCAACAAATATGGGATGATGCAGTAAAACAGGGGCGCACTGATACCGCTGCTGCGCTTTACCACACCCCCTTCTCATGTCTACGAAACCCTTTGTGCTTACTGCGGCTTTAGGCCTGCTGGCCGCCTGTGGTGGCCCCAGCAAACAAGAAAAGCAGGAAGCTGCTGCCGCCAACCCGCCCCAAACGGTGGAGACCCCCGCCGATGAGGTGAAGCTGCCGGCGCCCTACGCCACCAAGTCGGTTTCGAAGCGAGTGAACATTGAAGCCTGGCCCGCCGGCAAAACGCCCACGGCCCCGGCCGGCTTCACGGTGGCCCAATATGCCGACAAGCTACGGAGCCCGCGCTGGATGTACGTGGCCCCCAACGGCGATGTACTGGTGGCCGAGTCGAGCACCGTGCCCAATGGCAAGCCCACCCGCGCCGTTGTCGCTGCCCTCAAGCTCGACAAGTCTCGTTCGCTGCGGGCCGAAAGTGCCAACCGCATTACGCTGTTTCGCGACACCAACAACGACGGCACGCCCGACCTGCGCACCACCTTCCTGGCCAATCTGAACCAGCCCTTCGGCATGCTGGTGCTGGGCAACTACTTCTACGTGGCCAACACCGACGGCGTGCTGCGCTTCCCCTACCAGCCGGGCGCCACCAAAATCACGGGCCAGGGCCAGAAAATCCTCGACCTGCCCGCCGGCGGCTACAACAACCACTGGACCCGCAACCTGCTGGCCAACACCGATGGCTCGAAAATCTACGTCTCGGTGGGTTCGGGCAGCAACGTGCAGGAAAACGGCGCGGAACACGAAGTGCGCCGGGCCAACATCCTAGAGATTAACCCCGACGGCAGCGGTGAAAAAGTCTTCGCCAGCGGCCTGCGCAACCCCGTGGGCATGGACTGGGCCCCCGGCACCAACACCCTCTGGACGGCCGTGAACGAGCGCGATGAGCTGGGCGACGAGCTAGTGCCCGACTACCTCACCAGCGTAAAACAAGGCGGCTTCTACGGCTGGCCCTACGCCTACTTCGGCCCCAACGAAGACCCGCGCCGCAAGGGCGAACAGCCCGAGCTGGTGAAGAAAACGCTGGTGCCCGAGGTGCCCCTGGGCGCCCACACCGCTTCGCTTGGTCTGGCATTTTATGACAAAGACGCCTTCCCAGCCAAGTACCGCAGCGGCGCCTTTATTGGTCAGCACGGTTCCTGGAACCGCTCTGCTTTTTCGGGCTACAAGGTGGTGTTCGTGCCCTTCAAGAATGGCCAGCCCTCCGGCCCGCCCGAAGATTTTCTAACCGGATTTTTGGTGGGTGGCGACTCGAAAGATGCCTACGGCCGGCCCGTGGGCGTGACCACCCTGCCCGACGGCTCGCTGCTGGTGACCGACGACGCGGCCGACCGCATTTGGCGGGTAAGCGCCAGCCAGGATTCCAAAAGTGTCGGGCTTAGGTAGATTATTGGTGCTAATGTCAAAAAGCCGTCCTGTGCGCATAGCAGCAGGACGGCTTTTTTTGTTTCTAATGGAACATGATTCCATAAAATGACGACTCCGCATGACGCTAATCGATAAAATTGCCTGGCTGCACTTGCACGAAGGCCAGTTGCTAAGCACCCGCAGCCGCGGCCGAAACCGCTACTACATACCCGGCGGCAAGCGCGAGCCCGGCGAAACCGACCAACAAACGCTGCTGCGCGAAATCAAGGAAGAACTGACCGTGGACCTGGACCCGAGCAGCCTTGTGCATGTAGGCACTTTTACAGCGCCCGCCCACGGCCACCCCGACGGCGTGCTGGTACAGATGACCTGCTACTCGGCCCACTACAAAGGGACTTTGCAGCCAGCTGCTGAAATCGAGGAAGTTGTGTGGCTGACATACCGCCACCGCCCCGAAGTATCGGCTGTCGACCAGCTCATTTTCGACTGGTTGCAGCAGCAGGGTTTGCTGGCTGAATAAGACTTGCTTTGTAGCTAATCTCGATAAGCTGCAGTGAAAGTACTCATGCTAAGCATACTGAGCTTAAGGATTAAGTTCTTCCTGCTGGTAATAGCGCTTGGGGGTTTTGATGATGCCCCAGTAATGAAGTAGCTCGGCATTGATTCCGGACTGATGGTAATCGGTGACTGGGCGCCAGTCCATTAAGGTGCAGGTGGCGGGCAGGCGCGCAATGGGCTCGGACGACGCCGCGAGCTGGGCAAATAAGCTCCGTTCGCAGGTATTGGATTCGCTGGCTTTGTACCGGTCAGTGATGGTGAATAGCGCCAAGCATGCTACCACTGCGGCTGCGTAGCGTTGCTGGGCAGGCCTCGGCAGGTGCTTAAGCAGGTAGTAGGCCGATAAGGTGACGAAGCCAATCAGGCCCAGTGTGATGGGCAGAATGGTATCGCGCCGAATAATGTATTCGCGGTAGGAGCGGTACCCACCTAGGGGCAGTAGCAGCACGTACACCGCTGCAAACAAGACCAGCCATTTAAATACGGTCAGGAATTTGCCAGCCAGAGGCGCCGGCAGTAGCCGCCAAACGGCAACCACATTGGCCAGGGCCAGGGCTGCCAGGAAGGTATAGCCGTATTTATCGGTGGGCTGGTAGTAGCCCGTGAACAGGTAAAGCAGGCCACGCGGCACCCGTTTGTAGCGCTCAGCCAGGGGCAAGCTTACCCATAAGTTTTCAGAATTGTTCATGCCAATGAACATGGAATACAAGCTCAAAAGGCTAAACAACCCAAACGAAACCAGCAAAATACGTGGCACGTCGCCTAAGGCGCGAAGGGCGCGCGGCCACACCGGCTCGGTGGCTGGGCGGGCGGCAAACCGGCGGTACCAGCATAGCAGCAGCACCGTTGGGCACACAATCAGCACCACGGCAGGCACAATGGCTCCGTTGAAAGACAGCAGCAGCACGAGCCCTAGCAGCCCAACATATCCTATCCACGATTCGCGGAGCGGCTCGCCGTGCAGTGCGGCCCGTAAAAAAGGCAGGAAGAACAAGAGCAGCAGGCTCATGGGCAGTGCATAGAAAGCAGTGTAGGTAATCGACCAATCGATGATACCCATGGCGTTATTGAACCCCGACGTTTGGAAGAAGGGCGTAATAAGCGCGGCGGCCACTAGAAAGCGCTTGCTCAGCACGCTGACAGAGTTGCTGACCGCCACCGCCAGCACATACACCACAAGCATGTGCACAGCCAGTTTGAGTAGGCCGCAGGCCACGTACACACTGTCAACGGGGTTGAGCATCAGCTTTTGTAGTAGCAGCGGCACATACCGGAAGTACACGTAGATGGTGTAGTGGGCAAAAAATCGGTTAGGGGCCGCGTACACGTCGCTATCTAGCAACACACCCAGGCCAAAAGGGTCGTGTAGCAACCGAGCATAAGACTCGCTGGGCCACACTATGGGGGCTAAATCCCCGTCGAGCGCAAACTGCATGTAGTGCCAGAAAGAGTAGCTCAGGTCGAGCAGCAGGAACAGGAGTAGCAGGTAATGCCAGTTTCGTTTTAGCACGGAGGTAGATTTAGATACAGAAGGCAATGCTGCTGAGTGAGGGGTGGTTTTCGAAAGGTCGGGCGAAATTACGCGGCTTGCCGATAGCAAGGGGCCTGTTCAGTTCATCAAGCTGCTTGCATTCTCAATTGGCAAACGACCTATTGGGCTTGGCTGGGCAATCGGTTGGCACCAGTAACTACAGTGGCTCCCGCTATGCGGGCAAATAGCAAACTAAAAAGTTGGCTGCTGGCTACGCCGGCACAGCGCTGGGCCGTGGCGCTCACCGCCAATGAAGCTTACCAGTTGCTGGAGGTGCTCAATGTAACCGCGCTGCTGCTGGAGAGCAGTTCATGCACTCAGGTGGGGCCGGGCCGGCGGCGGCGCCTGCGCAGAATGCCCTTATGCTAGCTGAGCAGCGAAGGTCTTTAATTGATGGGTAGGTCTGCGTGCATTCTCTAGTAAAAGTTTCTATTGGCAGCCACGAGAGCTGCTTGAGAAGCAGGCGCAGAGAGAATGTCAGTAGTCATTTAATTATCCGGCAGGCAAGTTAGGAGGCAGCGCCGATGACAGCCTAATAAACCGGTTTGATGACGCGGCAGCGCAAGTTGCTGCTTACCGTGTCGATGTAAAAAGCAGCCCGGGTGCCGCTTTCCGTTTCAAAATGTATTCGCACCTCTGTAGGGTGTTGGGGGGCTCGATATACGGGGATTTCACTCAGCTTTAGTAAGCGCGCCGGAACGGGGTTATCAGCCGAGATGATGCCCAGTTTATTGTTCGCTTCGTCGAAGAGGTAGTGGCTGCGGGTTTGCCTCACGTACTTGGAAAACATCTGGGTACCCAAGCCTCCGTTTATGCTTTCGAGGGCGAAGGAAGCCAGCTTACGGCCATTTAGGTCCATCAATTCGGCGTTGGGGCCTTTGATTTCTACTTGGTTGCCCCTGTTGTCATAGCCGGGCGCATAGGCCACCAGTACGGTTTGGTCGTTGACCAGCAACGTGCCGCCCACCGAGCGGCCGGATTTATTATCGATGGGCGTAGCGCGGCCGTTGGCTTGCAGAATCTCAGTGCTGGTGAGCAGCGTGCGGCCGTTTGGGGAAAGCACCGCCGCCGAATTGCAGCCCGAATTCCAACGGGCCATCTGCTTATGAATTACCTGCCCCGTGGTGGCATTAAGCAGCAGAAGTGCCTCGCCGCCGGCATCACTGCCCTCGGGGTAAAAGCCTAATTCAAACGCCAAGGCGTTGAACGCCGGCAGGTAGCCGGAAAATACTGGAAGCATGGTAGTAGCATCTACCACCATGTCTTTGCCAACCTCTGCCGCGAAATCTGATTTTCGGAGCTTTTTTACGAATTGGGTTTTGCCGTCGGGCCGCAGCAAGCGGAAGGTGTACGTGCCTTCAAACCCGGTAATGGTGTTGCTTTGGGTTGAATCAGTACCCGGGCCGTCCTGAGAGGCCATGGTGGGGTCGGTGTACCGCAGGGGGCGGGTACTGTCGGTACGGGCCGTGGTTTGGAGCCGATACAAGGTACCGTTGATGCGTACCTGCGGGGAGGCTTTCACAGAGTCGTAAAACGAAGGCAGCGTGGTGTAAGGAGCGGCCGTATCAGCAAAAGCCAGCGAGCGGGGTTGTGCGATAGGGGCCGCCGCAGCGGCTTCTGCTAGCGTGTTCTGCGGCGGGGCGTCTTCCTGCTGCAGAGCTGCTTTTTTCTGTTCGCAGCCAGCTAGGAAGCACAATGCGAACAGGAGGAAATACGGGCGCATAATTTATTGAAAGTGTAGCTTGCCAAAGCTAATGCGACGGCCGTTTGTTATGGGCGCCGGTTGTTGCGGTCCAGCGCAATCATCGGCCCCGGTTCACGCCCTTGGGCCGCGGTAGTGGGCCGCTTGCTTACCCATCTGTACCTTACCGCTCTGAAACGGAGCGGAACCACCACGCCAACAGCTGGGTTGCCGCTTTCCAGTTGCCTGTACTCATTTTCATTCTCTCCAACTCCCAACCTATGAAAAGTCGTTATGCCTCGCTGGCTGCCGTGCTGCTGGCCTCGCAAGCCTATGCCCAGGCGCCTATCAAAACGCTGCCGTACCCGCAAACGAAAAAGGTGGACACCGTGACCACCTACTTCGGCACCAAAGTGGCCGACCCGTACCGCTGGCTCGAAAACGACCAGGCCGCCGACACCAAAGGCTGGGTGCAAGAGCAAAACAAGGTGACCCAGAACTACCTGGGTCAGATTCCGTACCGCGACGCCATTCGCAAGCGCCTCGAAACGCTGTGGAACTACGAGAAATTTGGCGCCCCTTACAAAGAAGGCAAGTACACCTACTTCACCAAAAACACTGGCCTGCAAAGCCAATCGGTGCTCTACCGCCAGCAGGGCAACGGCGCCCCGGAGGTGTTTCTTGACCCCAATGCGTTTTCCAAAGACGGCACCACCTCGCTGGCAGGCCTGAGCTTCACCAAAGACGGCAGCCTGGCCGCCTACTCCATTTCGGAAGGCGGCTCCGACTGGCGCAAGGTGATAGTGATGAAGGCGTCGGACAAGTCCATCGTGGGCGACACGCTGAAGGACGTGAAGTTTTCGGGCACGGCCTGGAAAGGCAACGACGGCTTCTACTACAGCTCCTACGACAAGCCCACGTCGGGCAGTCAGCTGGCGGGCAAAACCCAGATTCATCGGCTGATGTACCACAAGCTGGGCACCCCGCAAAGCGCCGACCAACTGGTGTTCGGTGGCGAGAAAACGCCCCGCCGCTACGTAGGCGCCTACCTCACCGAAGATGAGCGTTTCCTGGTTATCTCGGCTCGCAACACCACCACCGGCAACGAGCTCTACATTCAGGATTTGAGCAAGCCCAATAGTGCCATCGTGCAGGTGGTCGACAATGAGAAAAGTAACGTGGGCGTGCTCGACAACGTCGGCAGCAAGCTCTACATCGAAACCAACTTGAACGCGCCCAACAACCGCGTGGTAACCGTGGACGCCGCCAACCCCAAGCCCGCCAACTGGAAAGACCTCATTCCCGAAGGCAAAAACGTGCTCAACGCCAGCACCGGCGGCGGCAAAATCTTCGCCAACTACCTCAAGGACGCCACCTCGCTAATTGAGCAGTACGACATGAACGGCAAGAAGGAGCGTAGCATTACCCTGCCTTCGGTGGGCACAGCCGGCGGCTTCAGCACCAAGAAAGACGAGAAGGAAACCTACTACACCTTCACCTCCTACATCTACCCGCCCACCATCTTCAAGTACGACATTGCCACCGGCAAATCCACCGTTTGGAAGAAGGCTGGCGTGCAGTTCGACCCCACCAAGTTTGAATCGAAGCAGGTGTTCTACACCTCCAAAGACGGCACCCGCGTGCCCATGATTATCACCCACAAAAAGGGCCTGGCCCTTACGGGCAAAAACCCCACGCTGCTCTACGCCTACGGCGGCTTCAACAGCAGCGTGACGCCGAGCTTCAGCACCTCCAACATCGTGCTGCTCGAAAACGGCGGCATCTACGCCGTAGCCAACCTGCGCGGCGGCGGCGAGTACGGCGAGAAGTGGCACAACGCCGGCACCAAGCTGCAGAAGCAGAACGTGTTCGACGACTTCATCGCCGCCGGCGAGTACCTCGTGAAGAACAATTACACCTCGAAAGACTACCTGGCCATTGCGGGCGGCTCAAACGGCGGCCTGCTCGTAGGTGCCGTGATGGCGCAGCGCCCCGACATGTTCAAAGTTGCCTTCCCCGCCGTGGGCGTGATGGACATGCTGCGCTACAACCAGTTCACGGCCGGTGCCGGCTGGGCCTACGACTACGGCACGGCCCAGGACAGCAAGGAGATGTTTGAGTACCTCTACAAGTACTCGCCCTACCACGCCCTGAAGCCCGCCAGCTACCCCGCCACCATGGTTACCACCGCCGACCACGACGACCGGGTGGTGCCCGCGCACTCCTTCAAGTTTGCCTCTAAGCTGCAGGAAACCCAGAAGGGCGATGCCCCGGTGCTCATCCGCGTGGAAACCAAAGCCGGCCACGGCGCCGGCCGCTCCACGGCCCAGGTCATCAGCGAGCAGACCGATAAATGGTCGTTCATGTTCCAGAACATGGGCGTGACGCCCTATCAGAACAACTAGCGGTAGCTCGCACTCTGGGGCAACTCACCCTCAGAGAGGATAGTATGACGCTAGGCTGGCGAGTTGCGTTTGTCATTGCGAGCGTAGCGCGGCAATCCGTCCTCTAATTGAGACTACCCTTGACATGTGACAAAGCTGTTTTTTTCAGTAAAAAGCCCCGGTTCTGAACAGAGCCGGGGCTTTTTCACATTAGAAGGCCGGTCGCTAAGACCAGGACGGATTGCCGCGCTGCGCTCGCAATGACAACGCGCCGCCGTGGCTCCACCTCTTGGAGAGGGGCCGGGGCCGTGCCCGGTAGGGGTGAGGTGCCCCAGGGAGCGAGTGCGTACAAGTCGCGTTTACATCACAAACTCCCCGTCTCCCTCCCTTTCCGCAAATCGGCCCGCAGCTGCCGCACTTCCTCGTGCAGCGCGGCCACTGCCGCCGCCCCGGCTACTTCCGCCTCCGGGTCGTCGGCGTCGCGGCCCATGAAGAACGAGGCCAGCGTGGCGGTGAAGTAGCCAAATACCGTAAAGCCATACAACGACAGCAGGAAGCACAGCGCCTGGCCTTCGGGGGTGCGGGGCCAGTAGCCGCTGCCCATGGTGGTGAGCAGCATGGCGGTCCACCACAGGGCTTCGGGGTAGGAGTGAAGGCCGTCGGGCGTGTCTTTTTCGAAGGCGAACATGCCGGCGGCACCCAGCAGCAGCACCACGCTCGTCAGGGCCAGCACATAGCCCACTCCGCGCCGCCCAAAGCTGTTGGCTAGGGCTTTCATGCCCCGGTTTAGGGAGCCTACCACCTTCACCAGGCGCAGCCCGCGCACGGCACGCGCCGCCCGAAACACCCGCGCCAGCCGAAACAGCCGCAGCGCCGGCACCACCAGCGAGATCAGGGTGACGACGTTGGATTTGAGAAACGGCAGCTTCTGCGGGGCCAGAACGAACTTGAGCAGAAAGTCCAGAATAAAGATTATCCAGATGGCAGTGCCCAGCATTTCCAGCGCTGGCGTGAGCCCCCGGATAAGCTCTATGCCCAGGAGCAGCAGCCACGCAAAGCCGAGCACCAGCATGGGCGTCTCTACCCACTCGGTGATTTGGTGCAGCAACTCGTAGCGCTCGTGCTGCAATTGTTCGTCTTCTTCGGAGTCGGGAATAGGCATAGATTGAAAAGGAATGGTCGTGCTGGCGCAAACCTGTTTTTAGGTGTTGGATGCTGGTTTACGGGCTATAAGTCAATAGACGGCAAGTAAAAGCATCTTGGTGCTCTTCATAGACAAAGGGTCGCTCATGAAGCTAGCCAAATCGAACAGGGCAGCAGTAGGTTTGCAAACTAATTGATAACATAATATTTAGAAAGCGGGTACACCAAGTTAGTCCTCCTGATTAACCCCTTAATGCTGACTGCTATGAGCATAATAACATCCTCCAAAAATGCGCCTGTCCGGTTGACAGCGTCTTCCGGAACCCTGCTCCTTGGCGGCCTGCTCGCGTTGGCCTCATGCAGCCAATCGTCGGAAAATCGGGCGGGCGAGGCTGCGCAAAACCAGTCCACAACCGAAGCCTCGCAGCCCGGCCAAAACGGGGCAGCGGCTGGTTCCGGAAAAGGAACGGATAGCCAGTTTGAAGCCGAGCTAAGTCGAATGGACCCCGCTCTGGCCCAGGCCATTCGCCAAGGGGCAACCATGGAGGAAATTGCCGCGCTTAGAGACCCCGTGGCTACCACGCCAGAACAGGCGTTGGAAGCCTTAAAAAGCGGCAATGCTCGGTTTTTCAGCGGGCAGGCCAAACGGCCCGGCCTGTCGGCCAACGAGCGGCGGGCCCAGATTCTGGCTCAGTCGCCTTTCGCCGTGGTGCTTGGCTGTTCCGATAGCCGCGTGCCCATCGAGCTGGTGTACGACCAAGGACTGGGCGACATGTTTGTGATTCGCATAGCTGGCAACGCCGTCGACCTGGGCACCGCAGGCAGCGTCGAGTACGGGGTGAAGCACCTCAAATCTCACATTGTGGTGGTGATGGGCCACGAGGGGTGCGGCGCCGTTAAAGCCGCCATGCTGCCCGCGGCCGACAAGCAGCAGGAGCCCGCCAATGTGCGCTACCTGCTCAATTTGGTCTCGCCATCACTGACCAACATGCCTAACATTCGCGACCCCAAAGCAAAAAAGCGCGAAGCAGTAGTGGCCAATGTGCTGTACCAAAAAGAGCAGCTTAAAAAGAACCCTGTGGTAGCCGAGGCCATCCGTACCGGCAAAATCATTGTGGTTGGTGCTTACTATGATATCAGCAGCGGCGCGGTAGACTTCTACGAAGACGGCGCAGCCAAATCAACTGCTTCCATCAATTAGAGCATTACGTTAGCAGCCCTCGGAAACGAGCATTACCGAAAGGCTGGCGCATGGTCCAGGGCCAGAATCTGGTCTTTGTAGTCAGGGGGCAGCAAGGCTGCTTTGGCCCAGCGGCCCGGGGCCATCTGCTGCGTGAGGCGATAGAGCGGCAGCACCGGTCGCACCCAGGACCCCGAGCCCAAGTGCAGCAGCGCACGCACGTGCGCCGGCACCACCAGCCGCTGGGCGTGGCGCAGCAGCCAGTAGCGTAACGGGCCGAGGTGCTTGCGGTATTGTTGGTACAGGTCGGCGGTGAAACGGCTGTGCTCCAGGTCGGCCACCAAGTGCTGCTGGCGAATGGGCAGCCACTCGGCGTAGGTACGGGGCAAATTCACCATGCCCATGCGCCGGCCCACGCGGGCAAACACATCGAATATTTCCTGTTTCTCAGCCAGCGTCAGGGGCCGTTCCAGCACCTCGAAGGAGCGAATGGAGTAGTCGATGAGCAGAAACAGAACGTCGCGGTAAGCCCAATCCGGAATGGCCATGCCACGCTTAGCCTCTACCGCCCCGTGAATGGCCGCAATGGTGTCGATGGCTTTTTCGGCATCGGCCTGCTTGGAGTACACAATTTTGCGGGCGTACTCTACCGTGGAGAAAAGCCGGGCCAACGGGTCGGCGGGCAGGCGCCCGGTAAAGTATAGCCAGTCCACGGCTTTATTAAGGGCGAACTCAGCCGCCGCGCCGGCAAAGATGAATAGCACAGTATCGGCCTTGCCCCAGATGGCGCGCACGACGGACCCCGGCTTCACAAAATATTCCATGCTGCAAGAACTGAAAGGACCGGCGAAAAGCTCCGGAGTTATTGCGGGTCCAGGAGTAATCCTAACTTGTTCTAGCGGACGCCTCACCCCCCGGCCCCCGCTCCGGTGGAGAGGGGGAGCCTGACAATTCTTAGGTGCGCATGATTAGCTCCCCCTCTTTTTTGGAGAGGGGGCCGGGGGGTGAGGTGCCCCCAGCACGAGCCGCGCCCTCTTACGCCAGCACTTCGTAGGCAATGGGCTTGAACGAATAGTTGTTCGACATCTCGGCCGAGCAGGCCGTCATGCCCACTATCAGGTCCATTTTAGCCTCAATTATCACGTAGTCGCCGGCGCGGCTCTTGGGGGGCAGCACGCCTACTTTGCCGGTGTCGCCGTCCACGGTTACGTGCATGAAGATGTTGAAGCAAATCGGAATTCGGTCGGGCGTGATGCCGTGCGGGGCCAGGGCCTCGCTAAGGTTGCCGAAGCAGCCGCGGTGGGGCTGCTCGTGCCCGTAAATGATGCGAAACGTGTCGGCCGAGCAGGGCGTGAGCAGGAAGTCGTGCCGGCCCACGGTGTCTTCCACCATCTCAAACATTACGTTGCTGCGGTTGGAGTAGAACGGGTGGCCGGTGGTCAGAAAGATGGTTTCGGCGTAGTCAATGGTGCGGCCCGACGACAGGTACTCGGCCGTGTCATTCAGGTTGAAGCACACAAAGTCCGACACCTGTTCGCCCTGTGGGTCAGTCACTTTCAAGCGCTGGCCCTGGCGCAGAATAAAGGCGGTGCCGCTACGCGGCGGTATTACGTGGTTGGGCATGTGGGCTGAGGAAGGGGCATTGCCAGGCGTTGTCGTAGGCTTTGCCGGTGTATTGGTACACTTCGGACGATTCGCCAAAGTTCTGCAGCATGGGGTTCACCGAGCCCGAGTAGGCCATGTCGCGGGTGCGAATGGTGTCGCGCAGGTTGTTGTAGCGGCCGTTGTTCCGAATCTTCTCGAACTGGTCGTGCGGGTTAAACACCAGCGTGGGGTACTTGAACTGCCGCGCCGCCCGCCCGCTGCCGGGGTGCAGGCCTACCACAAAAAAGGCTTCCTCTTTCAGGCTGAAGCTGAACTCCGGCGAGCTGGGGTCGGCCACCACACGTGGGTCGTAGCCAAACTTGCGGGCGTCGAGGTTGGCCAGCGACTGCATCCGTTGCCAGAACAGCTCCTCAAACAGCGCCTCGTTGGGCACGGTGGGGCCCCGAAAAATAATGGCCGCGCTGTGGTAAAGTTTTTCGGCCTGCCGGTACTTGTCGACAAAGCCATAGATGAAGTCCAGGATGGCTGCGTCGTCTTTGGGGCAGGCCAGGTGGTCAACCACCAGGCAATCAAGCTGCTGCCAGGTAAGGGCCGTTTTAGCGGCCACACAGGGAAAGTCTTTATTGCTGATGAAGTCGAAGTACTCCTGCACTTCGACATGTTCTTTCAAATCAATCATATAGGTAGTTTCTCAGCCGCCCGCTGCTGTCGGATAATTGTAAATAAGTGAGCTAGCTTACGGTTGAGAATAACCTTTTGTTAAGGAATAATGCAATAAAAGTTAAACAAATTGGTATTTTAGAAGGTGTATTTGCCTATAAATCAGCAGTGAAAACTGTCGGATACAGCCGAGTTATTAAACCTTGTGGCAGCCGGCGTAGGCTGCGCTCGCGGGGTGTGGGCACGGTTGGGCTTGATGAAGAAAAACCGGGTAAGCCCCGCCGTCTGTGTTTACTTGCGGCGGAGCCCGCCGTACAAGCACCTGTGCTGTGGCACGCCACATTCTGCCCTGCTTCCCTGGTCTATGCTTCCTTCCTTCGTAAAAGAATTTTTTCGCGACCCTTCCACTGTGGGGTCGTTGGTGCCGAGCTCGCAGGAGCTAACCGACCAAGTGATGGCACCCATCGATTTTTCCCGGGCCAACTGCATCGTGGAGTATGGGCCGGGCACGGGCGTATTCACCGATGCCATTATTCAGCGGCGGCGGGTCGAAACCGTGGTGCTGCTGGTGGAGGTGAACGAGCAGTTTTGCAAGCTCCTGCGCGAGCGCTACGCCGGCCAGCCCAACGTGCACGTGGTGCTGGGCTCGGCCGATAACACTGGCAAATACCTCAAAGCGCTGGATGCGCCGCCCGTCGACTACGTGGTGTGCGGCCTCCCTTTCACGTCCATGCCCCTGCGCCTGGATTGGCGCATTCTGGAGCATACGCGCGATGTGTTGCTGCCGCATGGCAAGCTCATTCTGTTCCAATATTCGCTGCAGAACACCAAGCTTTTTGAGCGGTTCTTCTGCCTGGTGCGCCAGGAGCACGTGCTGCGCAACCTGCCTCCGGCCCACGTGCTGGTGTACACTCCCCAGGAAAACTGCACGACCTCATCGGCCGACGATGCCCCCGAGGACCACGCTGACCACCCGCACGAATAAGCGCGCTGCGCAAGCATGAGGCGCAGCAGTCAAGCAGGTTGCGCGGTCCGTTAGCGTCGGCAGCAGGGCTAAGCTCCAGCTGCGGAAGCTGCCCTGGCTGCTCGGCGTGACTGTGTCTCAGCTGCCCAGTCGTCGGCCGCTTAGGAAAGCGCTTGCGGCGCGGGCGACGACCCCGCCGGCCGCGACTTGTCCTGTGGTAGGGGCACAAACTCGGCGTTGTCGTTCGGCGGCAGGGCAATGCGGCCCGCCTGCCAGTCGGCCTTGGCCTGGTCGATGCGGTCGCGGCGCGACGACACGAAATTCCACCAGATAAACCGTTCGCCCAGCGGCTCGCCGCCCAGCAGCATGAGCGTACTGGCCTCGCGGGCCACCAGCACGGGGTCGAGGCCGGGCGTGAACACGAGCAGCTGGCCCGCCGAGTACGCGTGGCCGTTCACTTCCACGCTGCCTTTGGCCACGTAGGCGCCGCGCTCGGGGTAGCCGCGGGGCAGGCCGAAGCGGGCGCCGGCTTGCAGCACCACGTGCAGGTAGAACAGCGGCGAATGTGTTTTCACGTTGTTGCGCAGGCCAAAGGCATCGCCGGCAATCAGGCGCATCCACACGCCGGTGTCGGTGAAAATGGGCAGCTCCTCGGGCTGGTAGTTGGCGAAGGCGGGCGCGGCTTCCTCGTCTTTTTCGGGCAGAGCCACCCAGGTCTGAATCATCTCCAGGGCGCCGCCGCTGAGCGTGGCCGGGTCCTCGAAACGCTCGGAATGGGCAATGCCGGAGCCAGCCGTCATCCAGTTTACCTCGCCCGGCCGGATGATTTGCTCCACGCCGAGGCTGTCGCGGTGCGTCACCTGCCCGCCAAACAGGTAGCTCACGGTGCTGAGGCCGATGTGCGGGTGGGGCAGCACGTCGAGGCTTTGCAGCTGCGCGGGCGCCACGGTCACGGGCCCGGCATGGTCCATGAAAATGAACGGCCCCAGCATGCGCCGCAGGCGGTAGGGCAGAATCCGGCGAACGTCGAACCCAGGGCTCAGGGCGGCCTGGCGGGCTTCAATGACAAGGTCGAGCATGGCAAGGAGTGAGAAGGGTGATGGGACCGCGCCGGAGCAGCAGTTTCGCCCTAAAAATAAGGCGTTGCCGCGCTATGCGCCAGCGGCCCCTGTGCGATGCGCATCGGCGCGGCCGGCCCGCACCAGCGCCCAGCCGCTGAGCAGCAGCAGCACCCCAAACCCCAAAAAGCTCAGGTCCCAAGCCAGCTGGTTGGGCGAGTACTCCCGCACGTGGTGCAGCCCCAGAATTTGGTGGTCGATGATGCCCTCTATCACATTAAACAAGCCCCAGCCCAGCAGCAGCCCGCCCCACAGCGTGCGCCCCGAGCGCGGCACGTCGGGCCGGCCGGTGGCAGACCACAGCAGGCGCAGGCCCACGGCCGTCATTATCCAAACAGCTGCGTGAAACATGCCGTCCCAGTACATATTCACCTTGGCCCGCACCAGCGTATCGGGCGGGAGCTGGGCCGAGAGCATGTTGTGCCACTGCAAAATCTGGTGCAGCACAATGCCATCGACAAAGCCGCCAAGGCCGGCCCCGAGCAGGATGCCGGCGGCAATGAGTGGGCTGCGGCGCAGTGGTGCGCTAGGGGAGGGGTGTTGCATAGGGGCGGGCAGAGCGAGTGGTGAGTTTATCCCAATAAAATAGGCCCAGTCCCAGGCCCAGCAGCACAGCCACGGGCAGCAGCACCAGCAGCAGGTGAGGCGCGTAGTCGGCCCCGTATATGCCGGCTTCTACTTTGGGGCGGCACACGGGGCAGGCCTGGGCCGCCGTGGCAAAGAATTGCGAGGCCAGCAGCAGGACTGCGAATGTTGTGCTACGGCATCGGCCCTGTGGAGAGCGCTGCCGCGCCCAGGCGGCCAGCGCCAGCAACGCGGGCCACGCACCCCGGGCAATGAAAGCCTGGGCCCGGAGCAAGGCGAGGTCGGTGGTTTGGCCAGCAGACAAGGGCGGGAGGCGCATGGCAAGGACAGCAAAATGTGTCCGATGACGTACGCCACCCACCCGAGGGAGTTATGGTTGAGCTTTAATCGTTCGCTCGCGGTTGAGCTGTAACGGGCTGGTTGTTAGCTGCTCTTGCCTACGTGTGAGTACAGCAGCGAAGCGGCGGCTTGCATCAGTGGCTGGTCGGTGGTGCGTTCCTGGCAGCGCTGCATGTCGTAGTGGCACAGCGAGCCAAAGGGCTGGCCTTCGCTGTCGCGAATGAGCACACCGCAGTAGGACACCACGGGTGTATCGATGATGCCTTGCACCCGCAGGTCGGTTGCGGCATCGGTGATTTCCCAAGGCGCCTGGTCCCGGCCTACCAACGAGCAATACGTGGCCTCAATGGGGGCATCTTCGCCCTTCTTCAAGCTCAGCTCGTAGCGGTCGAATAGAACTTCGCTGCGCAGCTTGTCGTGGTCGAACCGAAAAATGCCGGTGTAGCGGTGGGGAGTGCGGCTGTTCAGGTATTGCAACGCTGCGTGCACCCCCTCTTTTTGGAGGAGGCCGGTAAATTCCTCGATTTCGTGCTGCAAAGGCGAGTCGTTGCGCCCATCAATCATATCACTCATACCTACAAAAATTGACGGCCGAATCAGAACCCTGGCGGTTCCAAAATTGGATTTATATTAAAAAAACAAGGACAAATATGCGAACAAGAAGGCGCATTGTAGCAATGCTACCGTCTGGTTTTTCTCATCTGGGGCATATAACGGCAAAAGCGAGGCAATGACTGCCCTGCCCAGCTGCTGCCTATAAGCCTGCAGGCCATAAGCTGCACCAGCAACGCCTGAGCAGCATACAAGGTCCTCAAAAAGAGAGCCCGGCAACCCGACGAGGAAGCTTAGCTGCCACCAAAACCGTAAGAAGTGCGTTAGCCAATGGGCAGGCCCCGCGTTTCGATTGCAGCAGCTGGCCCACTGCCACCACTTATAGGTATTTGCAACCCGGTCAACCAACGCATCTTATGGAAAAAGCAGCAGCAAATCCGCTCACCCAACCCGCCTACGAAACGGCTCCCATCATGGGCGGCCTCTATGGCGACGGTATTATTGGCCTGAAGGGCGCCTTTGGCCGCGAATGGGTGCAGCAGCTGGGCGAAGACATTGCCAGGCTCTATGCCGATGCCTTGCAGCGCCCCGGCGGCGCCCTGGGCCGCGGCCCCAAGCGCCACTACGTCGAAATTCACCCCGAAAGCATCCGGGGTTTCGTCGACCTGGCCACCCATCCCTGGGTTGTGGCCGTGTGCGAAGCCGTGCTCGGCCCCGACTACAAAATCGTGGAAATCGGCTTCGACGTGCCCAACCCCGGGGCCATGAACCAGCCCTGGCACCGCGACTTCCCCGCTCCCGACGATACCCTCGTAGGCCGGCGCCTCAACTCGCTGGCCTTCAACCTCACCACCGTGGACGTGACCGAGGACATGGGCCCTTTCGAGATTGCGCCCGGCACGCAGTGGGACTTGCCCACCAACTTCGAGCACGGCATGTTTCCGCCCAAAAGCAACAGCCCCCGCTACGAGCAGCGCGCCCAGCGCAAGCTGCCCCAGATGGGCGACATCTCGGCCCGCTCGGCCCTCACCATCCACCGCGGCACGGCCAATCAATCCGATAAATCGCGCCCCGCCCTGGTGCTGGGCGTCGATGCCCCCACCGCCAACAACGCCGAGCGCCACGACCTGCAAATCACCCGGGCCTACTACGCCACCCTGCCCGAGAGCCTGCAGCAGCACCTCACCTGCCGGCTGGTCGATGAGCTGGAGCCCATAGTGCAGGGCCACACCATTGAGGGCCTGATGATGGGCGAGGCGTAGCCCCGCCCGGCGCTCCCTGCCACCCCGGGCCTATGCCGCGCCAGTCCACCCGAACCGCGTTTAAAATTGCTACCTTCCGCACCATGGAAACTTCTTTGCCCAGCCTGGTCGTCACGGGTGTATCAACGGGCCTGGGCCTGGCCACGGCCCAGGCTTTTCTCGGCCGCGGCTACCGGGTGTTCGGCAGCGTGCGCACCCCCACCGATGCCACGCGCCTGCAAGCCGAGCTGGGCCCAAACTTCGTGCCCCTGGTGTTCGATGTGACCGACGCTGCGGCCATCGCCCAGGCCGCCTCCGTGGTCGAGCGCGCGCTGGGCGGCCAGCCCTTGGCCGGCCTCATCAACAACGCCGGTATTGCCCTGGGCGGCCCGCTGCTGTACCAGCCCATTGAGGTAGTGCGGCAGCACTTCGAAGTAAACGTGTTGGGCCTGGTGCAAGTCACGCAGGCTTTTTTGCCGCTGCTGGGGGCGCGGCCTGGTTTTCGGGGCACGCCTGGCCGCGTCATCAACATTGGCTCGGTGAGTGGGCAGGTAGCCTCGCCGTTTATGGGAGCTTACGTGGGCAGCAAGTTTGCGCTGGAAGGCCTTTCGGCCACCTGGCGGCGCGAGCTGCAGCTCTTTGGCGTGAAGGTGGTGCTCATTGGGTTGGGTGTAACCAAAACACCCATCTGGGACAAGGGCATCGACCTGGAGCCCTACCGCGACACGCCCTACCACGGGCCTGCCCAGCGCTTTGTTGGCTTCGTGAACCAGACCCGCAATAAAGGCCTCACGCCCGAATACGTGGCCGGGCGCCTGGTTAAGATTATGGAAACGCCACGCCCGCGCCTGCGCTATTCCATTGCGCCCGATATGGTTCGCAGCTGGATAGTGCCCCGGCTCATCCCGGCCCGCCTCCTCGATTGGCTGCTGGGCCGGGGCATTGGGCTGTTGCCTCCCAAGCCCTAGAGCCGTGGGGTAAAAAAAGCTATTGGCTGATTGCTGGTAGCGCTGTCAAAACACACCTTTTTCCCTGAAGATGTTGCGCCTCAAGCGAGGTGGGCCGGGGTGCGTGGCCAGTAGGGGCGGGGCGGGACTTATGCCTGCGCCTTATACTGAGCCTGAAACTGCTCCGGTAGCTCCGGTGGGCGTCTGGGTGCAGAATAGAATTCTTGTTCCACCGCAGGCATTGCCCAACTGGCCGGAATCTGGCCGAGTGCAGCCAGGAGCCTAAACTTCGCCGATAGGTTTTGCTCTTGTTTCGAATAGCTTTTGCAGGTGGTGCGCCTACTGTCGGAACAGACCTGATAACTAGCGAGAAAAGTTGCTTAACTGGCTAATATATCAGGGGTTGGATAAAACTTATGGCCCGAAAAAAGCTCAAAAACGTCTACCCAGCCGTGGGCTTGCCGTATAAAACCCACTTGGTTTTACCCTCTAATGTTATAAAAGCTATGAAAGTATTTCCTTATCTTCTGATGGCCGGAGCCATGGCATTGGGCACGGCCTGCAGCAGCACTAACACTGGCAGCGGCACAGCTGGCACCACGAGCGGCAGCACCGATGCAGGCTTGTATTCTTCGGCGGGCAGCACAGCTGCCGGCACCAATACCGGTGGGGCCGACGCCGGTACGAGCACGGCAGGCTCCGCTGCGGGCAGCACCAGCGGCAGTGCAGGGGGCAGCACCAGCGGCTCTGGTAGCATGGGGGCGTCGGGCGCAACCAGCGGCACTGCTACCTCGGGCATTGAGGCCGCGGCCGACCCCACGGCCTTTATGGCCACCTTCGCCACCATGCAGGACCCCGTGTTTCTGATGAATGCCGCCAGCAGCAACCTGCTGGAGATTAAGGCCGGCCAAATGGCTTCCCAAAAAGCCACCAACCCCGAAGTGCGCAAATACGCGCAGATGATGGTGAGCCACCACAACACGGCCACGCAAGAGCTCAAGGCCATTGCCATGCCGCTGGGCGTGACGCTGCCCCAAACCATGATGCCCGTGCACCAAGCCATGGCCGACCGCCTGATGAACAAGTCCGGTAAGGGCTTCGACGAAGCTTACATGGACATGATGGAGGCCGCTCACAAGATGGACATTGCCATGTTCGAGGTGAAGAGCAAAGCTGCCGAGCAGCCCTCGGTGCAGGCGTTTGCCACCAAAACCCTGCCCATGCTGCGCTCTCACCACACTATGGCCGACAACCTGGAGAAGAAGGTTGATTAAGCTGACCAACGCTGCTAGCCGCCAAGGTTAGCTTAGTGCTCGCCTCAACTTCGCCCCATTCTGTTGCCCAGGCAACGGAATGGGGCTTATTATTTCTGGCAGAAAACGGCCACCATCTCGCTAAAAAGCTGCTTTAGCTTCGGCGTAACAACCCTAAGCTATAGATTTTCCGTACACATACTTTGTAATGCAAAGTTCTTTCACTTGATTTGTATTGGTCACAATCACCCTGCCATGAGCCATGTGGCTATGCGCGTGCCCAAACGCCGGTGCGCCACTCCGGTACCGCCTTATCAAGAAGTCCTCATCTCACGTTTCACCTCAAAGCCCTGCTGTCATGACACTCACTAGAAGCATTTCTTTCGTTGCGCTGGGTACGGCGCTTCTATTGCTCATCCCGCTCACAGCAAAGCTGTTCCTCGCTGAAATGGCCTGGAGCGTGGGCGACTTCGTGGCCGCAGGGATTATGTTATTCGGCTCGGGCCTCATGTTTGTCCTCATTGCGCGGATGAGCGACAACACCTGGTACCGGCTGGGCACCGCCGTGGGGGTGGGAGCGGGGCTGATGCTCGTATGGGCGAACCTGGCAGTGGGGCTTGTGGGGAGCGAACACAACCCCGCCAATCTGCTGTATGTCGTGGTGCTTGCGGTTGCCCTTATTGGGGCCTTTGTGGCGCGTTTCCATCCGCACGGGATGTCCAACGCCATGTTTGCGGCGTCGCTGACCTACGTGTTGGTTACTGCCATCGCGTTGTATATCTGGAAGCCCACGGGTGCGGCTGCCGAACCCAATGTGGGCCTGGTAACAGTGCTGGCAGCGAATGGGCTTTTCGCCGCGGTATGGGCCTTTGCGGGGTTGCTGTTTCGCCGCGCCAGCACCAGCGGCTCAAAAGCAGGCCCTCGGCTGGCCTAATTGCTTTTGCCAACAACACGATAGGAGGAAAGCTGTGCCTTCAATCCCTGTGAGCCAGTAGCAAAGGGCTGATTTGAGCCCTGGCCCCATGTTCGTGCAACTTCTGCTTGTGGGCGGTGTAAGTAAGCAACCACCTTTCCTCTCCCGATGAGAAATGCTCTCGCTTACCTGCTTCCCCTAGCGCTACTGGTGTCAGTACAAGCTGCTCAGGCGCAAGCCACGCCGGCGCCCAAACCGAAAACCACGCCCACGGCCCCTGCCCGCCCGGCCAGTGGCACTACCCGCCCCCGCCCAAGTTACGTGCCTCCCCGGGCCGTCATAAAGGATACTGCGGCGTTCAACCGCAGGTTCCGCCGTTCCGCCAGCCCGGCCGCCGACAAGGTGCCCTCGACGCCCCAGCCCCGAAAAATAAACTAAGCCTACGCAGCTGCGGCATCATTCTGTAGGGCATTGCGCCACTTCTGGTAGAACGCAACCACCTCCACGGCTGAGGCCAGCGGCAGTAGCTACAAGCTTGCATCTGTCTGGTAGAGCAATACTTATTCACGTAGTTCGTTCGCAACAGGCAGTCAACTTGTGCCACGTTGCGAATGAAAAATTTCTACTTCCTTTTCCTTCTCGGAGGTGCCTTGGGTTTGTCTTTCTGCAGTGGCGACAATGCCGCGACCACGCAGCAGGAAAGCCCTAACGCTACGGCACCAGGTACCGAATCGAACCGGCAATTCACTGTCAATAGCGCAGCGCTGCAAAAGGATTTCACCACTTGGTGGAATTACACCTATTACAACGTCAAGCTGTCGCAGGATTTTATGGGACTGGATACGGATTCTATGGTCATCAGAAAGGCCGACTTCTTATCTCGCCTGACCTCGGGCCGGGTGGTGCCTTTCAAAATCATGGTGCGGGACGATGTGACGTACTACCGCCTGTACCCCATCAATGAATCTCAGCCAAGTATAAGGGAGACAATCAAGCAGAAGGCGGCCAGCGAAATCGAGCATTACGAGAAGGAAGGCCAGTTGCTGCCGGCCTACCAGTTCACGGACATCACGGGCAAAACATACAGCCCGGCCAGCACCAAAGGGAAAGTGGTGGTGCTGAAATTCTGGTACATCGGCTGTGTGGCCTGCGTCCAGGAATTCCCCGAGGTGAATAGGGTGGTCGACCGTTACAAAGGCCGGGAGGATATTCTATTCGTCAGTTTAGCATTTGATGACAAAGAAGCCTTGGTCAATTTCCTCCAGGGCCATGAGCTCAAATACGCCACGGTGCCCAACATGCAGGACTTTCTGCAATTCAAGCTGGGCATCTCTTCCTACCCAACGCATATTCTGCTGGACAGGGCCGGGAAGATTGTGAAGGTGGTAGACCGCATCGACGAGCTGGCGCCGTTTCTGGAAAAGCAAGCCCTGGCAACCTCGCTGTAGAGTTGCGCCCCGTAGCAACCCCGGCATCCAGAACCTGCAAACCCCGACGGCCGCCCTCAACGACTACCACGACGCCCGCGTCCGCGCATTAGCCCTTGAGTAGCTATTCTGTATGCCGCTCACTTGCTGCGTGTAAGGTGCGCGGGCGAAACAATCCTGCCGCGGGAGCAGTCTTAGCACGGGCCGCTTCACAACCTAGCGGCTCACTAAGTACACACTTATCCTACTAGTATGAACATTGGAATCATTGGGGCCGGCCACATCGGCAGCGCCCTCGCCGTGCGGCTCACCAGCCTCGGCCACTCAGTACAAATTGCCAACTCCCGCGGCCCCGAAACGCTGACGGACGTGGCCCAGAAAACCGGCGCTACCCCCGTCACGGCCAAGGAAGCGGCCCGCCACGGCGAAATCATCGTGGTAACCATCCCACTCAAAAACATCCCCGACCTGCCCAAGGACCTGTTTGAGGACGTGCCCGCCGATGTGCCCGTCATCGACACCAGCAACTACTACCCCTACCTGCGCGATGGCCAACTGCCCGAGCTGGAAAGCGGCGACCTCACCGAGAGCGAATGGGTGCAGCAGCACCTGGGCCGCCCGGTGGTGAAGGTGTTTAACAACATCTACGCCGACCACCTCCAGAACTCTGGTAAGCCCGCCGGCACGCCCGGCCGTGTCTCGCTGCCCGTGGCCGGCGACGATGCCGCCGCCAAGCAAAAGGTAATGGCCCTGGTTGATGAGCTGGGCTTCGACGCCGTGGACAACGGCAGCCTGCACGAGTCGTGGCGGCAGCAGCCGGGCACTCCCTCCTACGGGGCCGATATGCCCGCCGCCGAGCTCCAGCAGCACCTGGCCAGCCTGGGCACCCAGCGCACGCCCGAGCAGCACGCCGAATACCTGGCCAACCAAGCCGCCGCAGAAAAGCAGATGGAGGCTCAAGGCATCAAGCTGAAGTAGCCGCTGCAGCCACCTGCTTCGGCCGCCCCACCGCTAGCCGGTGGCTTTAGGCCCTGAAACAAAGAGCCCCGGCAACTGGCGGGGCTCTTTTGTTTTGGGCTTGTTCGATAAAGTGGCGTTGCGAGGTGCTCAGGCCGTTTCGAACGCAGCGCCACCTTCATAGGACCTACGTATGCTGGACCACGGCAAAATACAGCGGCATGCCTAGGGTAATGTTCAGCGGAAAGGTCACGCCCAAGGCCATGGGCAGGTACAGGCCCGGGTCGGCTTTGGGCGCGGCCAGGCGCATGGCGGCCGGCACGGCAATGTAGGAAGCACTGGCCGCCAAGATGGCGAAGATGAACCGGTTGCCTACGCTGTCGGTCACCCAATGGCTGGCCGCGGCCACCAGGCAGCCGTTGAGCAAGGGCACGAGCACGGCAAAAGCCGTGACGAAGCGCCCGTAGCGCAGAAACGCAGCGAAGCGTCGGGCCGTGACCATGCCCATTTCGAGCAGGAAAATAGCCAGGAACCCCTTGAAGATGTCGGTGGTAAAGGGCTTGATGCCATCGGCCTGCTTGGTGTCGGCAATCAGCCCAATCACGAGGCTGCCCAGCACCATGAGCACGCTGCCGTTGGTGAAAGAATGCTGCGCAATGGCTCCCAACCCGTGGCCCTCCACGCTCGGGGCATCGTCGTAGCGCAGCATCAGCATAACGCCCACGATGATGGCAGGCGCTTCCATCAGGGCCATGACGGCGACCATGTGCCCGCCAAAATGCAGCTGCTGGGCGTCGAGAAATGAAACGGCCGACACGAACGTCACGGCACTCACCGAACCGTAGGCGGCGGCCACGGCCCCGGCATCGGCGATGCTGAGCCGCCGTTTCAGCACGAAAAACGTGTAGAGCGGAATCAGGCTCGCAACCAGCAGGCCGAAGCCCAGGGAGTAGACGATTTCGGCGCTGAATGCACTGTGGGCCAGTTCCTGCCCTCCCTTAAACCCGATGGAAAACAGCAGGTACAACGAGATAAACTTGACCGAGGATGGTGGTATTTCCAGGTCGCTTTTCACGGCTGTCGCCACGATACCGAGCACGAAGAAAAGGAGGGTGGGATTGGTTAGGTTCGAAATCAGTAGGGGTGCATCCACGCAGAAAGAAGAGAAAGGAGAAAAAGAATGATTACATGCTGAAGCTCTTAAGGAGCTATTACAGCTACTGCCAGCGCCTAATTGGCGATGGCCGCTATGGTAAGCGGCTGCAAAACTAGGACATATTTGTAGTAAAACACTTGCAGAAGATTAAATAACTTTCTTGATTAGTAGTAATACTATCAAGACAGGAGACTGGACTGCCTTTACCGAGTATTATTCGGCGTCTGGTTACCATTCTTGTCCGTTCTTCTTTGCCTGGAGAGGTAAACAAGGCTCCTCGCCCCTGCCCCCGCCGCCGAAGAAAAGGAGCTTCTTTCGCTGCCTGCCTAAGGAGCAAGCCAGACCTCTGCAGGAGCACGGCTGGTTTTGGGCTTGGGGATAATCGGATGCAGAACTGCTTGGTGGTGTAGCTTGCCAAGCCATATCAGCAGCCAGGGTTTTTACCTGCCGGCTCGTGCTGGTGGTCCGACGCTGGACGCAACCAGCACCCCAAGTATCATGAAGCGCATACAGCTGTTTGAACTGGAAGATTATCCCTGGTTTCCTCATTGGCTGCGCGCCTGCCTGACCCGGCTGATGGTGGTGATGCACAACCTACTGGGCACCCCTGCTGATATTGCAGCCCTACTTACCAAGGCCTTGCGGCACACGGGCCAAAACACCATTGTAGACCTTTGCTCGGGCGGGGGTGGCCCCATGCGGGAAGTGTTTCAAGCGCTACAGGCCCAACCCGGCGGCGACCAGCTGCGCCTGACGTTGACCGACCTCTACCCGAACCGGGAAGTGGCGGCCGAAGTGAACAGCGGCCCCAATCCGGCGCTGACGTATCGGCTAGTGCCGGTAGATGCGCTGCAGGTGCCGGCCGAACTGGCCGGAGTGCGCACCATGGTGGGCAGCTTTCACCACATGAGCCCGGCTACGGCGCGCCGCATTCTGCAGCACGCCCGCGACAGCCGCCAGGCCATCTGCATCTACGAGATGAGCGACAACAGCCTGCCCATTGTGCTGTGGTGGGCTTCGCTGCCCATGATATTTCTGATGGTGTTCTTTCTCACGCCCTTCGCCCGGCCCCTCACCTGGAAGCAACTGGTCTTTACGTACCTGCTGCCCGTAATTCCGCTGTGCTTTGCCTGGGACGGGGCCGTGTCCAATGCCCGCACCTACACACTGGAAGACTTGGGCCAGCTGCTGGCCGGGCTCGAAACCGATGGCTACAAATGGGAGCGAGGATGCATCACCGGCAGGGCCAAGAAACTGTACTTACTAGGGCTGCCGCAGCAGAGCTAGTAGAAGCTGCCGCTGTTTATAAGGAATAAGCTCGGCCGCGCCCGCTGCCCCCGCCGCTAAAAGAAACTAGAACTTCTGTCAAAAATCTTCAGGCAAGACTGCCTATGGCCTCAAGCCTGGGCTAATTTAAAAGGACAATGGAGGTTTGTAGTCATATTTATTATTAATTAAGATACATTTAGAAATCTCTCCAACACTTGTCATTTCAATTCACTTCATGATTATACCTTCTACGTCTATTAAAGCCGCGCTTTTTGCCTTACTACTTGGCATCACTATCGGCACGGGATATGGGCAAACCGCTAAAAAATACTCCAAGGAAGTAGAAGAGAAAATCACTCAGGTAGAGCAAAACCTGAAGGCGGTGAGAAACCTGGAAGGCCAGCCTAGTAAATGGACGCTAGAGGACCGAATGAAGCACCACCGAATCAACGGCGTAAGCATTGCGGTGATAAAAGACTATAAGGTGGAGTGGGCCCGGGGATACGGAATGGCCGATGCTGAGGAAAAGCGGCCCGTAACGGTGAACACCTTGTTCCAAGCTGGTTCAATCAGTAAGTCCCTAAACGGAGTAGGCGTGTTGAAGCTGGCGCAGGATAAGAAACTCAGCCTCGATGCCGACATCAATGAGTATTTGAAGTCGTGGAAATTCCCTTACGACTCGCTGGCCAAAGGCAAAAAAATAACGCTGGCCAACCTGCTGAGCCACACGGCGGGCCTCACGGTACACGGCTTTCCCGGGTATGAAGTGGGAGCCGCTATTCCCACGCTCCCGCAAGTACTGAATGGCGAAAAGCCCACCAACACGGCGGCTGTTCGCTCCAAATATGCGCCATCGCTCAAGTACGAATACTCCGGCGGCGGCACTACCATTTCGCAGCTGCTGGTGCAAGACGTGACTGGCCAGCCCTACGATAAGTTTATGTACGACAACGTGCTGAAGCCCATGGGCATGAAGGCCAGTTCGTACACGCAGCCGCCCACTGCCGCGCAGCAACCCCTGCTGGCCTCTGGCTACCAAAGCGATGGGAAGCCAGTGAAAGGCAAATACCACCTGTATCCGGAGCAAGCGGCAGCCGGCCTGTGGACCACCCCCACCGATTTGGCCATTTATATAATTGAAACGCAGCGCGCCTTGCAGGGTAAATCAGCCAAGGTTCTTTCCCAGGACATGAATAAGCGTCGCCTTACCCCTTACGTTGATTCGTTGGCTGGTTTTGGCGTATTCATCATGAACAAGCGGGGAGTGCAGTATTTCCATCACTCTGGCGCAGACGAGGGTTTCGTCAGCAACTACGTTGGCAGCATGGATGGTGGCAATGGCGTGGTCGTGATGACTAACACCCAAAATTCTGCCTTGTTGGGAGAAATAATTAATAGCGTGGCCACCACCTATAACTGGAAAAACTATTACGCCCCAGTTAACCTGAAGCAGGTACTACAGCCCAATACTGTATTAGCGCCCTATGTTGGGAAATACAAAGTGCAAAACCAGGAGTGGGCAATTGAGCTAAAAAATGACGGCCCGTGGTTAGCTGTTAATCCGACAACCGCGTGGAAAATGTATTTCACCGACCCCACTCACTTCTTTGTGCTCGAACAGTCAGCCAAGTTCAGCATGATGCTGGATGGTGCTGGCAAGGTCAATGCAATTGCTGTAAACGACAAGCCAGTCGCAACCAGGGTAAATTAGAAGCTTGCCTGTCGGGGCGGCCTCATCCGGACTGCGCGAATTCGCCGTGCTATTTCCTGTGTTCCACAGGGCAGCATGCGCAGCCACGCTCGTACTGCTGATGCTCGGCACCCCCGCCCCGCCCGCTGCCCCCGCCGTTGAACGAAACAAGCGCTTCGTTGTAGCTTGCTTCCTCTATCAGCAGCTACTACTTCATGTATCTACTCTACGCCGATGAAAGCGGCGACACTGGCTTAGTAGCCAGTCCAACTAAGTACTTCATCCTTTCTGGCTTGGTAGTGCATGAAACAAGGTGGCGCGCCTTCCTGGATGATATCGTTGCATTCCGGCGGCATTTGCGGGCCACAAAAGGGTTGAAGTTGCGCGAGGAAATCCATGCCGCGCCGTTCATTACCAACCCAGGTCCGTTGGTTCGCATCAAGCGCAACGACCAGCTCGATATCCTCAAGCAGTGCCTGGATTTCCTCGGGAATCGCAGCGATATCAGTCTCTGCACCGTGGTAGTGAATAAGACAACGAAATCAGTTGGCTACGACGTGTTTGAGAGTGCTTGGCAAGCCTTGATTCAGCGTTTCGACAACACCATGCGGAACCGCACTACCCCGGCGCTTTTGCCGACCAGCGCGGGCTGGTGCTGCCCGACAACACCGACGGCGGCAAACTCACTGCCCTCATGCGACGCATGCGGCACTACAATCCCGTGCCCAACAACCCTGCTCACCAAACCCAAGGCGCGGGATACCGCAACCTGGCGCTACAATCCGTGATTGAGGACCCGTTCCTTAAAGATTCTGCGCACTCTTTCACCAACTAGTGGATGTAGTGGCCTACGCTGCCCGGCAACTGTATGAGCCCAATGCCTACATGCGCAGTAAACAAGGCCACAACTTCTACGCCCGCCTGCGCCCCGTGCTCAATACCTACGCCAATCGGGCCCATTCGCTGCATCTCGTGCAGCTGTGAAATAAAAAGGGGCCACCTTGCGGCAGCCCCGGGTGAATCCTACTAGGGCGACTAGCACCCGTTCAGATTCACTACAAACTTACAGCTTTCTGTAAGATTAAGTTTCACAGGCGAAAAGCATCTGCTCCACCCACCGCCCCGCCCGCTGCCCCCGCCGCTGAAGAAACGGGAGCTTCTGTGTTGCCTGCTTTGAGATATAAAGGCCCAAGTATGAACCTTTGACTTGTATGGGCAGTATTACAACTGCCTGTTACTACTTTGGCCCGGACCTTGTAACTTTGCTTTCATGAACACGACAATTCCTAAGTCTAACGCTATCAAGACGGTTGCGCCTGCTGTTACACCTCCAACAGGATGTGTGAGTCAAGTAGGAACTTTCCGCCCTGTACAGCCAAAAGAGTTAGAGGCTAAGCGCCGTAAAGCATACCCTTACTTATTTTGATTCCCGGTGATTTCCCGGGTAATGCTTACCCATTCCGCTTTATTATCGAAAAGCCGCCCTATTCCCCAGGCGGCTTTTTGCTTGAGCGCTACATCTGTCCGTTTCAAACGAAAAAGGGTCGTCATTACATTATTCAGGCCGAACAATACCAGCATCATATTTACGTGCTGAAGTTTTACCTCAAAGCTCATCGTTACGAGCGTGACCCTGAACCTAAGTACGCATACCAAACCAACGATGGCCCAGCGGAAGCTATTCGAATTTTAAATACCTGCTTAGCTGTAATGCTCCATATTCTGAAACGTGACCCATTGGCTTCTGGCGGATTTATTGGCACACCAAAGCCAATTGAACTAAAAGATGATCCAACCAATGCCCAACGGTTTCGCATTTATTCGCAGTTAGCTAGTGACTTTTTCCCGCCTGAACGGTGGGACCACCAACACAGCCCTGAAACTAACGCTTATCTTTTGCTTAATAGGACTGCGTTAGACGAGCATCCATATTTACTCGAAAAGGCGCAGGCTATGTTTCAAGCACTCTATCCTGAGTTCTCTACAGCTACTACCTTGCGCCCGATAATTCCAATCGCCAGGATAGGTTAGTATGCGGAAGCTTTTTAGTTTGCTTTTGCTTAGAATTCTCCCGGTATAATAAAATTAAGAGTAATAATATGGCAAGCGCAAAGATGATGACGAAAGAGGATAAACTTTTGCGCTTAGAGGACGTTTTCAGTCCTACTGCGCCAATCGAAAATAAAGACCTTTTTTATGGACGCAGAGAGCAGTTTAAAGGTTTATACGATGCACTTAAGCAGCGTGGGTCGCATGCAGTATTGTATGGCGATAGGGGGGTTGGGAAAACCTCTCTGGCCAATATGGCCGTAACCTTCTTTCCTGATACGATAGCATCGAAAGTTACTTGTAATAGAACAGAAGACTTTAAAGCTATCTGGGAGAAAGCTTTAAAGAAAATAAAGTTTTATGCAGACAAGAAAGGCGTAGGATTTACTGCAGAAGTACGTCAAGAGTCTGTTCAACTGGACCTTTTTCTTCCAGAAAAGGATGAATTAGATTCCACAGATATTCAACAAGTATTTGAGAACCTTTCAACTCGCCTACTAATCATATTTGATGAGTTTGATAGCATTACTAACATAGAGACAAAGACTCGGATGGCGGATACCATCAAGGCTTTGTCAGATAACGTTCATAATGTCACTGTCCTCATTGTTGGTATCGCGGACAATGTAGCAGATTTACTTGGCGAGCATCCATCGCTAGAGAGGTGTTTGATGCAGATTCAGATGCCACGGATGTCAGATGATGAATTAAAAGAAATTATTGATAATGGGCTTAGGAAGCTCGATTTGGAAATTATCGAAAATGTCAGAGAAAAAATTATTGAATATTCTTCGGGGTTTCCTCATTATACTCATGCTATATGCAAATCTGCAGCTGCATACGCAATAAACAGTGAGTCTAATACTGTATCAATAACACATTTTACTTATGCGGTAAAAAGAGCTATTCACAGCACCTCTCAATCTTTGCGTAACTCATATCAAAAAGCAATAATAAATTCCAAGGGGCCATCTCATTTTGAGGAAGTATTAGCGGCTTGTTCATCTGCCTATTTAGATGACTATGATTGTTTTACAAATAGTGGAGCGTTAGAGCACTTTAAAGGCAAAAAGAAGACGAATTCTAATATGACGACGACTGATTTTCGTTATTATTTGGATGCGCTCTGCAAAGATGAAAAGGGCCCAATCTTGGAGAAGGTAGGTCAAGGGAGCAACCTTCGTTATAAGTTCATAAACCCAATTATGCGAGCATTTATACGGTTAAAGGTTTATGATAAGCGAATAGAGAATAACAAAGTGTTCGAACAGGATAAACTTATTTAATTCTAGAAGCCGAATGAATTATTTGTGAGGTTACGTATTGACGTTGTGGGCTGAAATTTTGTCTGAACACACATCCTCAGATTTATAATTTTCCGCCAAAAAGTCCGAAAAAGCCCCTTAGCACCCCCTTTGCTAGTCCCCTCGTAGAACTTCTACACTGAAGCACCTACTAAGAGACTACGACAATGGACTTTAAAAACTTCACCATCAAGGCGCAGGAGGCCGTGCAGAAGGCCACTGAAATCGCCGGGGGCAACCAGCAGCAGGCCGTGGAAACGGGCCACCTGCTGAAGGCCCTCTTCCAGAGCGACGAGAGCGTCTTCTCGTTTCTCGCCAGCAAGCTCGGGGCGAACCTCAACATCCTCACCCCGCGGCTCGACGCCATCGTGGCCGCTTACCCCAAGGTGAGCGGCGGCTCGCCCTACTTCGCCAACGAGGCCGCTGCCGCCGTGCAGCGCGCCACCGCGGCCATGAAGGACATGGGCGACGAATTTGTATCCGTGGAACACCTGCTGCTCGGCATCCTCGGCGGCAAGGACGCTGTGGCCACCCTGCTCAAAGACACCGGCTTCAACGACAAGGACCTGAAAGCTGCCATCAAGGAGCTGCGCGGCGGCCGCAAAGTCACGAGCCCGAGCGCCGAAGACCAGTACCAGAGCCTGAACCGCTACGCCCGCAACCTCAACGAGCAGGTGCGCGCCGGCAAGATGGACCCCGTGATTGGCCGCGACGAGGAAATCCGCCGCGTGCTGCAAATCCTCTCGCGCCGCACCAAAAACAACCCCGTGCTACTCGGCGAGCCCGGCGTGGGCAAAACCGCCATTGTGGAGGGCCTGGCCCAGCGCATCGTGGCCGGCGACGTGCCCGAAAACCTGCGCGACAAAACCATCATGAGCCTCGACATGGGCCTGCTGGTAGCAGGAGCCAAGTACAAGGGCGAGTTTGAGGAGCGCCTCAAGGCCGTCATTAAAGAAGTGACCGACTCCGAAGGTCAGATTGTGCTCTTCATCGACGAGATGCACACCCTCATCGGGGCCGGCGGTGGGGGCGAAGGCGCTATGGACGCTGCCAACCTGCTCAAGCCCGCCCTGGCGCGCGGCGAGCTGCACGCCATCGGGGCCACCACGCTCAAGGAATACCAGAAGTACATCGAGAAAGACAAGGCCCTGGAGCGCCGCTTCCAGGCCGTGATGGTGGACGAGCCCAGCATTGAGGACGCCATCAGCATCATGCGCGGCATCAAGGAGAAGTACGAGCTGCACCACGGCGTGCGCATCACCGACGACGCCGTGATTGCGGCCGTGGAGCTGAGCGCCCGCTACATTACCGACCGCTTCCTGCCCGACAAGGCCATCGACCTCATGGACGAGTCGGCCGCCAAGCTGCGCATCGAGCTGAACTCCATGCCCGTGGAGCTCGACGAAATCCAGCGCCGCATCATGCAGCTCGAGATTGAGCGCGAGGCCATCCGCCGCGAAAACAACCACGACCGCGAAGCCGTGCTCAGCAAGGACCTGGCCGAGCTCAACGACAAGCGCGACAGCCTCAAGGCCCGTTGGGAAAGCGAAAAAGGCATCCTAACCGGCATCCAGACGCAGAAAGAAGCCATCGAACAGTTCAAATTGGAGGCTGAGCAAGCCGAGCGCCAGGGCGATTACGCTCGGGTAGCGGAGCTGCGCTACGGCAAGATTCAGGAGGCCGAAGTCAAGCTCAAGGAGCTGCAGGAGCAAGCCAACGAGAACAAAGACGGCGGCACCATGCTGCAGGAAGAAGTCACCAGCGAAAGCATTGCCGAGGTGGTGGCCAAGTGGACCGGCATCCCGGTAAGCAAAATGCTGCAGTCGGACCGTGAGAAGCTGCTGCACCTGGAAGCCGAGCTTGGTAAACGAGTAGCAGGACAGTCCGAAGCCATCGCGGCCATCTCCGACGCCGTGCGCCGCTCCCGCGCCGGCCTGCAAGACCCCAAGCGGCCCATCGGCTCGTTTATCTTCCTCGGCTCGACCGGCGTGGGCAAAACCGAGCTGGCCAAGGCCCTGGCCGAGTACCTGTTCAACGACGAAAACGCCATGGTGCGCATCGACATGAGCGAGTACCAGGAGCGCCACGCCACCTCGCGCCTGATAGGCGCGCCTCCCGGCTACGTGGGCTACGACGAAGGCGGCCAGCTCACCGAGGCCGTGCGCCGCAAGCCCTATTCGGTGGTGTTGCTCGACGAAATCGAGAAAGCCCACCCGGACGTGTTCAACATCCTGCTGCAAGTGCTCGACGATGGCCGCCTCACCGACAACAAAGGCCGGATGGCGAACTTCAAGAACACCATCATCATCATGACCTCCAACACGGGCGCCGACATCATTCAGAAGAATTTCAAAGAGCTGAACGAGTACAACCACGACGAAGTGGTGGACCGCACCCGCGAGGAAGTAGTAGAGCGCCTCAAGCAGCACATGCGCCCCGAGTTCCTGAACCGCATCGACGAAATCGTGATGTTCCAGCCCCTCAAGCGCAAGGAAATTCGCAAGATTGTCGACATCCAGTTCAAGCAAATCCAGCAGCGCCTGGAAGAAGCCGGCATCCGGCTGGAAGCCACGCCCGAAGTGCTCGACTACCTCGGCGAGGCCGGGTTCGACCCGCAGTTTGGTGCCCGTCCGCTCAAGCGCGTGCTGCAGCGCGTGATTCTTAATGAGCTGTCAAAGGACATTCTTTCGGGCCGCGTGACAAAAGACGCGGTGGTAGAAGCGGTGCTGGAAGACGGCGCGGTGAAGTTTGAGAACGTAGAAATGCCGGCGGTGTAATTGTCGGTTGGTTTTAAATAAAAAGGCCCCCAGGAAATTTCCAACGGGGCCTTTTTTTATTGCAGGTTCACGAATTTAATTGGCGAAATACTTCGACCTTCTCAGCCGGCGTTGAACGTAAGCAGGCAGTGTTTTGCCTGCTTCGTACTCACTTAATAATCTGCTTTCCCGGGCGCTACTAAAGCGAGTGAGTTTACTAATGCCAATGACAGCAGGTATGCCGCCGAATAGAGCTACTCCGGTTGCAGTGCCAGCAGGTGTACTTGTAAATCCTCCGGCAGTACTGCTACTGGCTGCTACTGTAATAATGCGAATAGCAAAAGCGCTTCCAACCACTGTCCAGATAATTCCTCCGGTGCGGTGCTTGCTGAACATGTTACTAATTGCACGAACTGTGTCGGCACGCGAAAATGCTTGTGAAGCGGGGCGTTGGGCATGCGCATTCAGGGCGATTGCCAGAATGAAGCTCAAAATGAGTAAATGTTTTTTCATGGTAGCTGCAGGAGGTAAAAAAGTAATCCGCACGAAATCTGGATGGTCAATACCCAGTACGCTCTAAAGTCAAATCTACTGCCGTTGCGCCCACTCTGGCGCGAGTTTAGGCGCAGCCGTGACTCGTGACCGGCTATGATGTGGAGGCTGTGCCTCCACTGCCGCGCAAGCGGCATAGCAATGCTGCCTAGCCCGCATAACTAAGCAAGTCGTTCTGCTGCGAGGCCCAGCCTCGCCCGATGAACAGTCACGAGTTACGCTGCGCTAAACTCGCGCCAGCAGAACGAACCAGAAACGCCAGCCACCGCCGTCAGCCACGGCGGCGGGGTGGGGGTAGCGGGCTGCCCTGCTAAATCCCTCACTTACGTCGGCGGGCAGCTCGGCGCTCTAGTCGCTCGCGGTAGGTACGACCCGACGCAATGTGCTTGGTTTTAAGTTGTGCCCGCAGGCTTGCGGGCAGCGGGGTTCCGGCCAAGTAGCTCGTGCGCAACGCTTCAAACTTATCGGTGGAATACGGCGCATTGTGAATATACATGTACGCCACGCCGCCCGTCATCAACGCTAGGCCGAGGGCTATTTGCCCACCAGACGGTTCGTTGCTCTGGGGTTGAGAATAGGGCGTGGAAGGGGTGCTGGTGCCGCTGGCCCCGGTCATGAGGCGAAGCCCCGGCAGCGCCAGTAGTATGGGCAGTTGTCCGTTCAGGCGCTTTGCCAGAAACAACCCCAGCACCGCATCAAGGGTGTCTTGCCGGGCATCGGCCAGCGTTTGGGGTGGGGCTGCGAGGGGCGCATCGGTCACTGGAGTTTCTGTATTCTGAGGCGCGGGCCCACTGCTGCCTGGCGTTGGCGCAGGGGAAGTGCTGCTCAAGGCCAGGAAGGGGTTGGGGGCCGAAGCCGTGCCGTGCAAAGGGGCGAAGTTGTCGCGCAGTCGACGCACCACATCGGCTGGCAGATGACCGGTGGCGGCCAAGTCGCGCAGCACGCGCTGCTCGCGTCCCCAGCCAAACTGAATAACTTTTTTGGTGCCCAACAGTGCCAGGCCCGAGCCAATGACCACGCCCGGCGTCCAGACGCCAGCACTGGTGGCTTGTTGGGCGGGAATAATGGATGCCGCCATGCCCACCCCGCCAAATGCCAGCCACCCAAACCCGCCGCCGCGCCGGCTCTTGAAAAGCTCGTGCACAGCGCGGGCCGTGTCGAGCCGGGTGAGGACGGGTGTGGCCGCCTCACCCGTGGCCGCCGGTTGCTGGGCGTGGGCCGGGATTGTAATTAAAAAGCAAAGTAGAAGCAGAAGAAAGTAGAGTTTGGACATGCTGAGCAGTTTGTAGTAAATAGGCACAAGATACTAGCGGCCGTTTGGTTGTGTGCTTCGAGTTCCTTGTGCCCCGGCTACGGTACATTGCCTGTGGATGAAATAGTAAACCGACTGTTTGGTTCGGTTTACTATTTCATCGCGAAGTGGAATGCGAAAATCGGCTGGCGGAGGTAGAGACGCAATATGTTGCGTCTCGTCGTTGAACGACTGTTGAACGACTTGAATAGAACAACTCAATGGCGCGGTCCCGAAGACGCAAAATGTTGCGTCTCTACCTCGTTCTCGCAAACCACTTCGTGAGCAGTATATCTCCGCGCTGCAGCCCTTTCCAATCGTTCATCAAGTGCTATTCCAGGCCAGTGTCCTGAGTGTCCGGCGCTACGCCAAGCCTACCTCATTTACCATCCCGAGGCACCGCAAAGTGCCGGCGCCTCAAGCGGCTGCTGATTGCTGAGGGCAGGGGCTGGCCCTGCTCGTAGGCGCCGATGGCAGCGCCTTCTCGCTCCGGCGTAACCTCTTTTTGCCGGCTTTTCCCCACCAGCAGCAGCGGCACTCCCACGGCCCCCAGCCCAATGGCACTCATGTACACCGCGGCCCCACTCAGGTCATCGGAAGCAGCGGCTCCTGCTACTGTCGCGGCCGCAGCGAGGCCAATGGTAATGCCGCCGGCCGTAGCCAGTGAACTGGCGCTGGCCCGGCGCTCCTCAAACAATGCCCGCACGGCGCGCACCGTATCGGCCCTGGAATACTTGGTTTGGGCAGTAGCTGGCAACCCGAGGCAAGCCAGGCACAGCAGAATGATTGAACAAGCCCGGTGAGTCATTGGCTGAAATGGCTAGGTAGGCGGTTTGCCCTCCATTTAACCAAGATAATGCAGTTCCTTTATTTTGCATTTCGGAGCCCGCTGGGCCAGAAGGCAGTTTCAGCAAAATCCCGACCTTCACGACTCGCTTTAGTAAAACTGCACATCTGATGTCCGTTTTTCAAACTTATCTGCAGCTGGGCTTCCTGCACATCTGTACGCCGCGGGCCGCCGACCACCTCACGTTTCTGCTGGCGCTGTGCGCGCCCTACGTGCTGGCCGACTGGCGCCGGGTGCTGGCCTTGGTCACGAGTTTCACGGTGGGGCACTCGCTCACGCTGGCCTTGGCCACGTTGGGCATCGTGGCCATCAACCCCACGCTCATCGAAGCGCTGATTCCGATTACCATCATGGTCACGGCGCTGTTCAACATGCGCGGAGCCAGCCGCGTGCTCAAGCCGCGGGCGCCCCTGATGCTGGCCACCACCTCCAATTTCCTGGCCCTGGGCTTTGGTCTGATTCACGGCTTAGGTTTTTCCAATTACCTGCAGTCGTTGCTGGGCGCCAACAGCCGGCCCGTGCTTGAGCTGCTGGCCTTCAACGTGGGCGTTGAACTAGGGCAGGTACTGATTGTGTCCGTTATTCTGCTGGTGGGCGCCGTGCTGCTGCGGGGCCTGGGCGTGGCGCGCCGCGACTGGCTGCTCACCACCAGCGGCGCAGCCTTGGGCATTGCCACCGTGCTGCTACTGCAGCAGCTGTGGCCCTGATTTTGAATTTTTGTGCTGCGCGCTTGTTCAGCGCAAATGAGGCCGGTATCTGCCCGATACCCAGCCAATAGCAGCAAGCGCTGGGCGGGCAACTAATTGCCGGCCAGCGCAACCTATTTCGTATCTTCGCCGACCTTCCCGGCTAAGGCTATTCTAAATTACTTTTTCTTCATGCGTCGTTTTCTATTAGCCGGCTTGGTGCTGGCTTTGGCCGGCCAGCTGCCCGCCACTGCCCAAACCACCAACTCGGGCACCGACAAATTTGCACAGCTCGAAACGCTGCTGCCCGGCCCCAACTCTTACCGCACGGCCAGCGGCGCGCCCGGCAAAGACTACTGGCAACAGCGGGCCGACTACGACATCCAGGTCACGCTCGACGACGCCAAGCAGGCCATCAGTGGCCGCGAGACCATCACCTACACCAACCTCTCGCCCGACGTGCTGCCCTACCTCTGGCTGCAGCTCGACCAGAACATTCTGGACAAAAACTCGATAACCACCGCCACCCAGGTCAGTCAGCTGCAGGAAAAAATGACTTTCCAGGCGCTGGAAGGCATGCTGTCGGATTTTGACGGCGGTTTCAAAATCGAAAGCGTGACGGGCAAAGACGGCAAGACTCTCAAAACGGTAATCAACCACACCATGATGCGCGTGGACCTGCCCACGCCCCTGCGCCCCGGCCAGTCCTTCGCCTTCAACGTGAAGTGGCGCTACAACATCAACGACCAGCTGAAAATCAGCGAGCGCAGCGGCTACGAGTACTTCCCCGAGGATAAGAACTACCTCTACGAAATCGCGCAGTTTTACCCGCGCATGGCCGTCTATTCCGACAACCAGGGTTGGCAGCACAAGCAGTTCCTCGGCAACGGCGAGTTTACCCTGCCCTTTGGCGACTACAAGGTGAGCATCACCGCCCCCGCCGACCACGTGGTGGGCGCCACCGGCACGCTTCAGAACGCCGCGCAGGTACTAACCTCTGCACAGCAAAAGCGGTTGGAGCAAGCCAAAACGGCCAAGAAACCGGTGCTCATCGTCAGCCAGGCCGAAGCCGTGCAGGCCGAAGGCAAGCGCGCCACCGGCACCAAAACGTGGACCTACGCGGCCAAGAACGTGCGCGACTTTGCCTGGGCTTCCTCGCGCAAGTTCATTTGGGACGCCATGCAGATTAAGCAAAACGGCAAGCCCGTGCTGTGCATGTCGTACTACCCCAAGGAGGGCAACCCGCTCTGGGGCCAGTACTCGACCGAAGTGGTGGCCCACACCATCAAGACCTACTCCAAGTACACCATTCCCTACGAATATCCCGTGGCCATTTCCGTGCACGGCCCGGTGGGTGGTATGGAGTACCCGATGATATGCTTCAACGGCGGCCGCCCCGAGAAGGACGGCACCTATTCGGCACAGCGGAAATACGGGATGATTTCGGTGATTATCCACGAAGTGGGGCACAACTTCTTCCCCATGATTATCAACTCCGACGAGCGGCAGTGGTCGTGGATGGACGAGGGCCTGAACACGTTTGTGCAGTACCTCACCGAGCAGGAGTGGGAGCGCAACTACCCGTCGGTACGCGGCGAGCCGGCCAACATCGTATCGTATATGCGGACGGATAAGAGCCTGCAAACGCCGATTATGACCAACTCGGAGTCGGTATTGCAGTTCGGCCCTAACGCCTACGCCAAGCCGGCTACGGCCCTGAACATCCTGCGCGAGACGGTGATGGGGCGCGAGCTCTTCGACCACGCCTTCAAGACCTACGCCCAGCGCTGGGCCTACAAGCACCCCACGCCCGCCGACTTCTTCCGCACGATGGAAGACGCCTCGGCCGTGGACCTGGACTGGTTCTGGCGCGGCTGGTTCTACACCACCGACCGCTCTGACCTCGCCTTGGAAAGCGTCAAGTACTACACCCCGAGCACCGGCGACCCGGCCGTGGAGAAGGCCCGCCAGCAACAGCTGCAAGCGGCGGCCGCCCCCTCCATCTCGGCCCAGCGCAACGCCACCGCCCTCACCAGCACGCTAGTGGACGAGAAGCCCGAGCTCAAGGACTTCTACAACCAGTACAACCCGCTGGCCGTCACGCCCGCCGACCAGCAGCGCTACACCGCCTACCTGGGCGGCCTCAGCCCCGAGCAGCGCCAGCGCCTGGGCCAGCAGCAGCACTTCTACGAACTGAGCCTGCGCAACGTCGGCGGCCTGGTCATGCCCGTCATCGTCCAGCTCACCTACGCCGATAAGTCCACCGAAATCCAGACCATCCCGGCCGAAATCTGGCGCAAGAACAACGCGCAGGTCAGCAAGATTATCGTCACCAAGCAGCCCGTCGTCTCCTTCGTGCTCGACCCCTTCCAGCAGACGGCCGACACGGACCTGAGCAACAACGCCTTCCCCCGCCAGGCCGCCGCCTCCCGCTTCGAGCTCTTCCAGCAGCAGCAACCCGCCCCCCAGAACCCCATGCAGCAGGCCCAGTCGGCCAGCCCCGCTCCCAAGCAGGAGCAAAAGCCTGTGGGTGGCGGAGGTCAGTAATTGACCTTAGTCAACGCACAAAAAAAGCGGCTCGATTGAGCCGCTTTTTTTATGCGTTATAATCGTAGTCAAGTGTCGCGTCTCTACACCGTTTCCAATTGATTGTTGCATAAGGTCTTAATCCTTACGTGCGTCGCCGCCTATCATTCTTGAGGTTAGCCCCGACTTTTTCACAACTTCGCTCCACACCACACCCACTACGTGCACCACAAAAAAGGCGATAATCAAGTACATGGTGACATTGTGAATTTCCTCGGCGGTGTGTTCAATTTGGTCGAAAAAGGCAACCTCGTTGTGGTAAGTAAGGATGATGCCGGTGATGACCATAACGGTCAGAAAGACATAGAACAGCGCGTAGGTGCTGCGGGCATAAAGCGCCACCCCAGCATCGCCCTTGTCGGCCGGAGCAGCCAAGCGGTAGCGGCGCGCAACCGCCATCAAACGGCTTGAAAATCGCATTTCCGAAGGCCCGCGCAGCTCCAGAATCACGCGAAACAGCCAGAATGCGGCCAGCGCCAAGCCCAAGTAGATGTGCCATTCCCAGATGCGCTCACTCAGAATGTGCGTGAGCGAACGGGCCTGCTTCTCCGTGAGGGCGATGTTTTCCTTGGCCATGGTTTCCTGAAACTCCGGCACGGCCGAGCGGGCGTTTACAATCACCCGCTGAAATAAGATGGTTAGGAGCTGTCCACTGACCAGCAGTGCATTGCCCCAGTGCCAGATGCGTACGGGCGCGCTGTAGTCGTTGATGGGGGCGTGGGTAACGGGCGCCAGGGTCGAAGTCGGGTTCATCAGAAAAAAGAAATCAAGCGGTGAGGGCGGGAACTGCATCGGCAACCATGGCCGGCAGGGGAGCCGTGCGGCCGGGATACGCCAGCAGGGCGAGTTCGAGGCAGGTGAGGGCGGCGGCGAGGTCGGTGCGGTTGAGCACGTAGGCCAGGCGTACTTCCTGTTGGCCCAGGCCCGGCGTTTGGTAGAAGCCATTGGCGGGGGAAAGCATTAGGGTTTGGTTTTCGTGGGAGAAGCTCTCCAGCAGCCAGCGGCCAAATTCCTCGGTGTCGTCGACGGGCAGGTGGGCCAGCACGTAGAATGCGCCGCCAGGGCGAGGGCACACCACGCCGGGCATGGCCTGCAGCCGGGCCACGGTAAGGTCGCGGCGGGCCTGGTATTCGGCCTTGCTATCGTCGAAGTAGGAGTCGGGCAGGTCGGTGGCGGCTTCGGCCAGCAGCATGCCCAGGCCGGGCGGACTCACCCGCATCTGGGCAAAGCGGAACGCCGCCATGTAAACGTCTTTGTTCATCGTGACCAGGGCACCGACGCGGGCCCCGCAGGCGCTGTAGCGCTTCGAAATGGTATCGACCACTACCACGTGTTCTTCCGCACCGGTCAGGTTGAGGGCACTCACGTAAGGGGCATCGTAGCAAAACTCCCGGTAGGCCTCGTCCGATAGCAGGTAGAGGTTATGCGCCTTACACAAGCTGAGGATGCTTTCCAGCTCGGCGCGGCTGTACACGTAGCCGGTAGGATTGCTGGGGTTGCAAATGAGGATGGCCCGGGTGCGCTCCGTAATCACGCGCTCAAAATCGGCCAGCGGCGGCAGGGCAAAGCCATCTTCAATGTGCGCCGTGACGGGCACAATGGTAACGCCCGCCGCAATGGCAAAGGCAGTGTACGTGCCATAAAACGGCTCTTGAATAATGACTTCGTCGCCGGGGTTAAGGCAAGTAAGCAGCGCGAACAGGATGGCTTCGCTGCCGCCCGTGGTCACCATAATGTGTTCGAACTCCACCGGCATGCCGGCGCGCTGGTAGTAGGTGGCCAGCTTGCGGCGGTAGCTTTCGGTGCCCGCGCCGTGGCTGTAGCCTAGCACGCGCAAGTCGGCGTTGCGCATGGCCTCCACTGCCGCCGGGGGCGTCTCAATGTCGGGCTGCCCGATGTTGAGTGGGTACACCACTTTGCCCTGCAGCCGGGCAGCTTCGGCGTAGGGAGCCAGCTTGCGAAACGGCGAGACGGGCATGGCCTGGCCTCGCTGCGATACATGTAACATAGAAAGAAATAGGGTTAGCGGGGCGGCGTGTTCACGCCGGGCTGCTTGGCGCAGTCGGCTCGGAGCAGGCTGCACCGCAAAGTAATTCTAATAAAGCCAGGATAAAATTTGTGGAAGATAATGCCTGATTCCCGCTTACAGGTACTTCTTATAGAGATTGTATAGAATCCGGAGGTCGGCTTCGCTGAGTGGGGCATTCACTTGCTGCTGAATGAAGTGAAGCTTGAACGCTTTCGTGGCCGCTGGCATGTTCCGGGTATCGTACCCAATGATGCGCAAGGCCTCCTGTGGGTTGAAGGCCGGCACCAGCACGCTGTTGAGATGGGCAAGGTGGGCGTCCAGGGCCGCCGTATCGGGCCGGACGGTGCCCGGAACTGCGATTATGGGCAACACCGCCCGCCCCACCAACGCCGCCGTGCTGTCTGGCAAGGGCGGCAGGGGCTCGTAGCCAGGAGGGTCGGGGAGGGGGCCTGCGTCGTACCACAGGCCAAATCCGCCGTCGGCCAGCCGCTTCCAGGGAAACAGCACGCTGGGGTCGGTTTTGCGACTGGGGGCTATATCAGAATGGCCGATGAAGTTGGCAGCTGGGATGTTGTAGGTTTTTTTGAGGCCGGCTAGTACTTTCAGCAGGCTGGCCAGTTGCGCTTCGGCAAAGGGCTCGGTGCCGTTGTTGTCCAGCTCGATGCCAATGGAGGAAGAGTTGATATCGGTGTCGTTGCCCCACTTGGCGGCGCCGCCGTGCCAGGCCCGCAGGTAGTCGTTGAGCATGTGGAATACCCGGCCGTCGCGCCCAATGACGTAGTGGGCACTCACCTGCGTGCGGGTCACCGTAAACGTCTTCAGGGTCTGGGCCGTGGAGTCCTGCGCCGTGTGGTGAATAATCACCATGTTGGGCTTGCGCAGGTTGAAGTTGGTGGTGCCCACCCAATACGGCCCCATTAGCAGGCTATCGGCGCCGGGCGTAAGCACGGGCGTGGCGCGCAAGGACTTGGCATAGGCCTTCACCTGCTGCTTGTAGGAGCGGTTGGTGGTGGCGTAGGGGTTCTTCTGGACGGCGCAGGCAGCGAGGGCGCTGCAGAGAAGCAAGTATGAAGTTGTTCTAATGTAAAGCAAGTGAATAGGGCTTATCTTGATGCGTCAATTTAAGCACCTTACTCTCTACCACCCGTTCTATGCACCACTCGCGCGTCCTTGCCGCCACCCTTGCGCTATTTACGTGCCTTAGTATCAGTAGCTGTAAAAAAGAAACGGAAATTCAAATCAAGGAGGTCGAAAAGAAGTACAGCTGGACAGAAGTATCGGGCCTTATTGGCTTCGAGCGCATCATTCTCAGCACGGGCAGCAACGGGCAATCTATTTACCTGCAGCAGCCCTACTACTTCACGCGCCTCAACACCCTAAACCGCAACCAGGGAATGGTGGTAGCCGGTGGCATACTAAATGGTGACCTGAGTGTACGCTTGGCAATTGGGCGCGAATTTTTTGCGTACCCGGCCACGGATAGCTTGCTCATAATTTGTCGCAACAATGAGCCGACTAATAATAATTACGAGGCATACGTTCAGCTGCGACGGCTCGACCCCAATGCCATCCGTTTCAATACCCGCGTATTCAATCCCATATCAAAGTGCACGGCTATCAACCAAAATAATTATCTGCTGATGTCTTATGACAACAACCGTCCGGACCGTCCCATCACTTTTCTGCTCACAGCAGTGACTCCAGGAGTTCCTGGTACGCGGGTTGTAGCATCATCACAGCGAATTGAAATCCCGAATTCGGGCACAGGTTTCGGTGCTTTTGTAAGAAATATGGCCGCCATCGACGACTATTTTCTAGTATATATTAGCGGTGCAGGCATCTACAAAATCAAACAAAACGGCACGTTCCGTCAGGTCTACAGCCCGGCTACGGTCGATGCTTTCTATAAATGGAATAACACCGTTTATGCTCCGGTTGAGTACAATCAAATACTAACCTCGACGGATAACGGTGAAACCTGGCAGCTTTCTACTGGCACGCCCGACCACTTTACCTTGGCCAATTACTATACAGTAGGCGACAGCTTGGTTGGTGTTTTTCAAAGCAACCTGTTCTCGCTGCGCTGGAACGGCCCGCGTTTCACCAGCCGCTTCTTGAAAAACGACGGACTGGAACGTGCCCGAATTACCGGGATTGAAACCCTGCGCGACACTGTTTACGTGGCTACCACTTCTGGCCTGTTTGCTCGGCCAATTAAGCAGTTCTTTGAGACAAAGAAATAGGCTGTCAACGTTGATTCATTAATAAAAAGCCCCTGCGACTTTCGTTGCGGGGGCTCTTTATTTGGCACGAATTAAATCATGCGCCTGCTTTACTTGGCATAAGCCACAGCGCGCATCTCCCGGATTACGGTAATTTTAATCTGGCCGGGGTACTGCATTTCCTTCTCAATCTTCTGCGAGATTTCGAAGCTCAGCTCGGCGGCGCGCTCATCGGTCACGTTCTCGGCGTCGACCATAACGCGCAGCTCGCGGCCGGCCTGGATGGCGAAGCACTGATTCACGCCCTTGAAGCCGTTGGCGGTTTCTTCGAGCTGCTTGAGGCGCTTGATGTAGCTCTCCATCATCTCGCGGCGGGCGCCGGGGCGCGAGCCCGAAATGGCGTCGCAGGCCTGCACGAGCGGCGAAATCATGGCCGTCATTTCAATCTCATCGTGGTGGGCACCGATGGCATTGACCACGTCGGGGTGCTCTTTCCACTTCTTGGCCATCTCCATGCCCAGTATGGCGTGGGGCAGCTCGGGCTCCTCGCTGCTCACCTTGCCGATGTCGTGCAGCAGGCCGGCGCGCTTGGCTTTCTTCACATCGAGGCCCATTTCGGCGGCCATGGTGGCGCAGAGGTTGGCCACTTCGCGGGAGTGCTGCAGCAGGTTCTGGCCGTAGGAAGAGCGGAAACGCATGCGGCCTACCATCTTAATCAGCTCCGGGTGCAGGCCGTGAATGCCGAGGTCGATGATGGTTTTCTCGCCGATTTCAACAATTTCCTCTTCGATGTTCTTGCGGGTCTTGGCTACGATTTCTTCCACGCGGGCGGGGTGAATGCGGCCGTCTTTCACCAGCAAGTGTAGGGAGAGGCGCGCAATTTCGCGGCGCACCGGGTCGAAGCCCGAGATGATGATGGCTTCGGGAGTGTCGTCGACGATAATCTCAACGCCCGTAGCGGCTTCCAGCGCCCGGATGTTGCGGCCCTCGCGACCAATGATTTTGCCTTTTACGTCGTCGCTTTCAATGTTGAAAATCGACACGCAGTTTTCAATGGCGTGCTCTGATGCGGTGCGCTGAATGGTTTCCAGCACAATCTTCTTGGCGTCCTTGGTGGCCGTGAGTTTGGCCTGAGCCACGGTGTCCTTCACGTAGGAGCTGGCCTGAATCTGGGCTTCGTTTTTGAGGGATTCTACTAGCTGCTCGCGGGCCTCGGCGGCGGTTAAGTTTGCTATGGTTTCAAGCTGGCGCTGCACGCTGTGGAGCTGCTCTTCGGCTTCCCGCTCCTTGGCTTGCAGGGTGGCCATGGCTTCTTCATGGGCAGCGAGGCGCTTCTCGGCCTGGCTTTCCAGCTTGTCGCGAAGCTGCTGGGTGTCGGCCTGAATTTTCTCGCGAGTCTTGTCCAGCTCTTGCTCTTTGCGCTGCAGCTGCTCGAGCTGGCGCTGGGTGGTTTCGGTGAGGAGCTTGATGCTTTGCTCTTGCTCCAACACGCCTTGGCGGCGTTCGGTTAGCTCTTGTTCAAGGGCCAGCTTAAGGCGGCGGCTTTCAATGTCGAATTCGTTGCGGAGGTTCTTGAACTTATTCTTGGACTGCTCCAGCCGCTCATCGGCCTGCTTTATTTTCTCGTCGCGAAGGCGGTTGCCTTTCTCCTCCGCATCGCGGAGGATTTCCTGGGCGCGGGCCGTGGCCTCGCCCTCATGGTTTAGCCGGGCTTTGCCGGCCAGCTGCTTGCCAATCACGAAGCCCAGCACAAGGGAGGCTACCGCGGTTAGCAAACAGTAAATTATTATGGAGGACATATCAGTATGGTTTTTGGGATGGGTAAAAAACCATAACTGGAAGAAACAGTTCTGCCCGGGCTAAAGCGGAAGCGGCCGATTGCCGCGCCGCCCCTGCCGGGCCAACGAGTGTGCGGTGCTGCGCGCGGGTATTACCGCGACAGCACCACGCCTGATAGCAGCTCGTCGAAACGAGCCAGCCGCTCGGTCAGCGCCGCATCGGTGCCGTCCTTTTCCTTGCTCACCTTCAATTGGTCGGCCATGGTGGCCAGCGCAATCATGGCGAGCAAGTCCTGCTTGTCCTGAATGCCGTAGCCTTCCCGAAACTCGCGCAGCTTGTCGCCCAGCAGCCGCCCGGCCAGGCGCAGCCGTTCCTCATCCTGCACGTCAACGCGCATAGGATAGTCCCGGTCAGCAATTCGAATTTTGATGGCTAGTTCGCTCATAAAGCGGAAGTTACGGCGGTGGGGTGAGGGTCAGTGGGTTAGTCTCTCAAATAGGCAAGACACTTATCCAGTTCGCGGATGTATTCGTTGAGGCGTAGTTTTAATTCGTTGGCGTGGGTGGGTTCCCCAGCTATGGTGTGTACAAGTTTAACAATATTTTCCTGGTTTTGTCGCTCCTTCAACTGCTTGTCGCGCTCGCGCACATCGGCCCGCAGCTGCTGCACGGTGGTGTTGGCGTCGGCCAGCTCTTCACGCAATTGCTGATAGGCAGCCACTAAGGTGGTAATCTGCCGCTCCAGGCGGTCGAGTTGCGCAAGCTGTTGAGAAGAGGCCACGGTCAGGATAATTTTTGCGTGAAGATAAAGCGGACCGCCGAAAGCTACGCTTCATCAGGAACCGGCTTGCAACTTACTACTCAGGCAGCTTTGATTTCCAGTTGGCTGCTGGGTATAAAAAGTAAGCACGTCAGGAAACCCTGACGTGCTTACTTGTCACCAAACGGTGGTTTTACTGGGCCGAAGCCTCGCCTTTTTTGGTTTTGACTTTGGTTTTGCGCTTACCGTCCTTGGTTTTGATTTTTTCGTCAACCACCGCGGCCGGTGCTTCAACCACCGCAGGAGCGGCCGCCACTACAGGGCTGCCATCCAAGTCGAGCTCTACCACAGGGTAGCCGAGCTCCTTCAAAGCGGGCAGCTGCTTGCTGTCGCCCACTACCACGATGTACATCTTGTCGGCCGGCAAGTACTGCTTGGCCGTGGCCTGCACGTCTTCCTTGGTCAGTTTCTTAAGAATCTGGCTGCGCTCGTCCACATAGGTAGTGGGTAGATTGTACTCCACGATTCGGCTCAGGAAGCTGGCTTTCTGTAGGCCGGTTTCGTAGCGCAGCGCGTCGCTTTGACCAATGGCCGTTTGCAGGAAGCTGAGCTCCTCGTCGGAAATACCCTTTTGGAAGTTGGTGATTTCGCTCATGAACTCCATCACTGCGGGGGCAGTGGCATCGGCCCGCACCCCGGCTTGCGCAGTATAGGGCCCCGCGTAGCTCGTGCCGCTGAAGCCTGCCCGAGCGCCATACGTGTAGCCCTTGGTTTCGCGCAGGTTCATGTTGAGGCGCGAGAGGAAGCCGTCGCCCAGGGTGAAATTGGCCAAGTAGGCCCGGTAATACTCCCCGGTAGCATCATAAGGCAAGGCCAGGTAGCCAATACGTATTTCGGACTGCGCTGCGCCGGGCTTGTTTACAAAGTAAAGGCGGGTCTGGTCGGGCTGTGTGGCCGGAAACGCCGTGGACAATGCTACGTCCTTCTTGGGCCACGCCTTGAGGAAGGCTAGCTTACTGATAACGTCTTTCTGGTCCACGTCGCCTACTACGGTGAGGAAGCTCACGTTCGGTGCGTAGTTCTGCTGATAGAACTGCTTCACGTCGTCCAGCGTAAGGCTGCTGGCGGTAGCGGTGGTGCCACTGGCCGCAATGCGCATCACATCGGACTGCCCGTAGAGCAGGCGGTTGTAGGTTTTGTCGGCAATGACCACCGGCAGGGTGTTCTGGTTGGCAATGCCTTCCAGCGTCTGTTTCTTGAGGCGGGCAAAGTCAGCGGGGTCAAAGCGCGGGTGCATCAGGCGCTGCTCGACCAAAGCCAGGGTGGCGGGTAAGTTTTTGGTCAGGCTCTGCACCGACACCAACGTCCGGTCGTCGCCCGCCGAAATTTGTACGCTGCTGCCCAGCTTTTCCAGTTCGGCCGCAAACTCTTCGCTCGTGTACTTCTCGGAGCCTTCGTTTAGCATGGCGGCCGTAAGACTGGCTAGGCCGGCCTTGGCGGGATTAGCTTGCTCGAGGCGGTGGCCACCGCGGATGGTGAGCAGCATGGTCACAGCCGGAATCTCGGTGTTGCGCGTGCCAATCACCTTCAGTCCATTGGCAAATTCCTCCCGATAAAGAGCGGGTATTTTCACCACCGGATTACCGCCGGCCGCCGGCACCTTGCTGCGGTCGAAGTTGTCGGTGGCTTTTACATACTTCAGGCTGGCGTACTCGTCTTTCGGGTCCTGGTAGCCCGACTTGTCCACGGTGTAGTTGTCGGGTTTGGCCGGGGCCACGCCGCCGGTTTTGGGCACCACGCTTAGGATAACCGCCTTCTTGCCCTTGAGGTACTTTTCGTACACGCGCTGCACATCGGCCTTGGTCAGGGCCTTGAGCTCACGGGCCTCTACGGTGAGGTAGTTGGGGTTACCAAAGAAGGTTTGGTTAGCGGCCAGCTGGCTCACCTTGCCGCTCACGCTGGCCAAGCCGTTTACCATTTGGGCTTCGGTCTGGGCCTTGAAACGTTGCAGGTCTGCATCGGTCACGCCGCGCTTCTCGAACTCGGCCATGGTGCCGCGCACGATGGTTTCGAGGCTGTCGAGGCCTTTGCCCGGGAATGCGCGAGCCACAAAATTCATCTGGCCGCTCAGTTCGGCACTTTGTTGGTAGGCTTGCGCTGCCACCGCTTTCTGGTTCTTCACCAGGTTCTTGTAAAGCAGCGAGGTTTTGCCGCTGCCCATAATCTGGGCCAGGGCGTTCAGCGGTAAATCGTCGGGGTGGCCGTTGGGCACGGTCGGGAACACCATCTGCAGCATCGGGAAGCGGATGTTGTCGGCATAGCTCACGTAGCGGTCGGTCGTCAGCACGGGAACGGCAACCTTGTCTTTGGCCACAGCCGGCCCGCGCTTGATGTTGCCGAAGTATTTCTCCACCAGCTTCACTACTTCAGTAGGCTTCACGTCGCCGCCGATGGTCAGGGTGGCGTTGTTCGGGCCGTACCAGCGCAGGAAAAATTTCTTCAGGTCTTCCACATTGGACCGGTCCAGGTCTTCGAGGTAGCCGATGGTAGACCAAGAATAAGGGTGGCCGTAGGGATACAGCGTTCTGCTGATGTGCTCGCCGGCGAGGCCGTAGGGGCGGTTGTCGTAGTTCTGGCCCCGCTCGTTTTTCACCGTGGCCCGCTGCACCTCGAAGCGTTCTTGCGTAACGGCATCAAGCAGAAAGCCCATGCGGTCAGATTCCAGCCATAGGGCCCGCTCCAGCTGGTTGTTTGGCAGGGTTTCGTAGTAGTTGGTGCGGTCGCCGTTGGTGCTGCCGTTGTTGCTGCCGCCGGACCCAATTGTCATTTTATCGAAAGTACCCTTGGGCGCGTGGTCAGAGCCTTCGAACATCATGTGCTCGAAGAAGTGAGCAAAGCCGGACTTGCCAATCTGCTCGCGGGCCGAGCCCACGTGGTAGGTCACGTCGACGTGTACCAACGGGTCGGAGTGGTCTTCCGTCACGATGAGCGTCAGGCCGTTGGGCAGCACGTACTTCTCGTAGGGAATCACGAGCTGGCCGGGCTGCTTGGTAACTTTCTCCACCAGCTTCGTGCCGCCGGGGGTGGTCATCAGGGCCTTGCCGGTGGCAGCCGCCGACTTGGCAGACGGTTTGGCCGCGGGTTTTTTCTGCGCACTGGCCGGAGCCACTTCCAGCAGCGCTGCGCACAGTACCAGTAAAGCTGAGTACTTCATTTGAGAAAAAGGTGATGATGTAAAGAAAGTAAGATGAACCAGGGCGCAACTTAGCGACGCAAATAGTAAAGCGGTGCAGTCCAACCTGTTTCGGCCGTACCAGCCGGTACAAAAAAAGCACGTCAGGTTTCCCTGACGTGCTTTTTCGCTTCAAAGCGGTTGCTAAGTCGGTTTATCGGCTAGCCTTTCTTGGTCTTAACCTTGGTCTTGCCCTTGCCGTCTTTGGTCTTGATTTTTTCGTCGACTACTGCGGCCGGAGCTTCAGCCGCCGCAGGAGCGGCAGCTGCTACGGGCTTGCCTTCGAGGTCCAGCTCCACTACGGGGTAGCCGAGCTCTTGCAGGGCGGGCAGCTGCTTGTTGTCGCCTACTACCACAATGAACATCTTGTCGGCCGGCAGGTACTTCTTCGCCGAAGCCTGCACGTCCTCTTTGGTCAGCTTCTTCAGAATATCACTCTGCTGCTGCACGTAGCTGGGCTCCAGGCTGTACTCTACCAGGCGGGCCAGGAAGCCGGCTTTCTGTTGGTTGGTTTCGTAACGCAGGGCATCAACCTGACCCACCGACGACTGCAGGAAGGCGAGTTCCTCGTCTGAGATGCCGTTGCCGTAGTTGGTGATTTCGCTCATGAACTCCTTCACCGAAGCGGCCGTGGCATCGGCTCGTACACCGGCCTGGGCCGTGAACGGACCGGCATACTGAGTGCCGGCATAACCCGAGCGGGCGCCGTAGGTGTAGCCTTTGTTTTCGCGCAGGTTCAGGTTGATGCGCGAGTTGAAGGCACCGCCGAGCAGGTAGTTAGCCAGGTAAGCGCGGTAGTACGGGCCGGTGGCGTCGTACTTCATATCGGTGAGGTAGCCCACCCGGATTTCCGACTGCGCGGCGCCGGGTTTGTTCACGAAGTAGAGCGTGGTTTTGTCGGGCTGCACGCCAGCCATGTCGGCTGGGATGCTCACGTCTTTCTTCGCCCAGTTTTTCAGGAAGCCCAACTGCGGAGTCAGCCCTTTTTGGTCCACATCACCCACCACCACGAGGTAGCTCACGTTGGGCGCGTAATACTTGTTGTAGAAGTCCTTCACGTCGTCCAGCGTCAGGCTGGTTACCGAAGCGGTGGTGCCGGCGGTGGCAACGCCCGCAATGTTGCTGGTGCCGTAGAGGAGCTTGTTGTAGGTCAGGTCGGCAATGACGGCGGGCTGGGTGGTGAAGTTGCCAATCAGCTCCAGTTGCTGCTTCTTCAAACGAGCGAAATCGGTCGCGTCGAAGCGCGGGCGCATGAGCCGCTCTTCGAGCAAGGCCATGGTGGCGGGCAGGTTGGCGGTGAGGCTTTGCACCGATACCACGGTTTCGTTGTCGTCGGCGTTCACCGAAATGCGCGAACCCAGTTTGTCCAACGCGGCCGAGAACTGTTCGCCGGTGTACTTCTCCGAACCTTCGTTGAGCATGGCGGCTGTCAGGGCAGCAATGCCGGCTTTCTCGGGCATGGTTTGCTCGAGGCGGTGGCCGCCGCGGATGGTCAGGCGCATGGTAACAGCCGGAATTTCGGCGTTGCGGGTACCTACCACTTTCAAGCCGTTGGGCATGGTTTCCTGGTAGAGCGCGGGCACTTTCACCACGGGGTTGGCGCCGGCAGCGGGTTGCTTGCTGCGGTCAAAGCTGTCGGTGGCTTTCACGTACTTCAAGCCGGCGTACTCGTCTTTCGGGTCCTGGTAGCCCGACTTGTCCACGGTGTAGTTGTCGGGCTTGGCCGGGGCTACGTCGCCGGTTTTGGGCACCACGCTCAGGATGACGGCCTTTTTGCCTTTGAGGTACTTGTCGTAGGCGCGCTGCACGTCGGCTTTGGTCAAGGCGTCCAACGCTTTGTTCTCCACCGTGATGTAGTTCGGGTTGTTGAAGAACGTCTGGTTGGCGGCGAGTTGGCTCACTTTGCCGCTCACACTGGCCAGGCCACTCACCGTTTGGGCGCGGGTCTGGGCCTTGAAGCGCTGCAGGTCCTCGTCGGTCACGCCGCGCTTCTCAAACTCGGCCATGGTGCTGCGCACAATGAGCTCCAGGCTGTCGAGGCCTTTGCCGGGGAAGGGCAGGGCTACGAAGGCCAGCTGGCCGCCGAGCTCCGAGTTCTGCTGATAGGCCTGGGCCTGTACCGCCTTCTGGTTTTTCACCATGTTCTTGTAAAGCAGCGAATTCTTGCCGCTGCCCAAAATCTGAGCCAGGGCGTCGAGGGGCAACTCGTCGGCGTGACCGTGGGCCACCGTTGGGAACACCACCTGCAGCATGGGGAAACGCACGTTGTCCTGGTAGCTCACGTAGCGGTCGGCGGTGAGCGTGGGAGCGGGCAGCTTGGTGGGCGTCACGGCCGGGCCGCGCTTGATGCTGCCGAAGTACTTCTCGGCCAGCTTTACTACTTCGGCGGGCTTCACGTCGCCGCCCACGGTCAGGGTGGCGTTGTTCGGGCCATACCAGCGCAGGAAGAAGTTCTTCAGGTCGTCTACATTGGAGCGGTCCAGGTCTTCGAGGTAGCCGATGGTCAGCCAGGAGTAGGGGTGACCGTAGGGGTACAGCGTCTTGCTGATGTACTCGCTGGCCAGGCCGTAGGGGCGGTTGTCGTAGTTCTGGCCGCGCTCGTTTTTAACGGTGGAGCGCTGAATTTCGAATTTCTTCTGGCTCACGGCGTCGAGCAGGAAGCCCATGCGGTCGGCTTCCAGCCACAGGCCGGTTTCGAGCTGGTTGCTGGGCAGGGTCTCGAAGTAGTTCGTGCGGTCCGTGTTGGTGGTGCCGTTCAGGGTGCCGCCGGCGGCGGTTACCAGCTTGAAGTGCATCTGGTCGCCCACGTTGTCGGAGCCCTGGAACATCATATGCTCGAAGAAGTGGGCAAAGCCGGACTTGCCAATCTGTTCGCGGGCCGAGCCCACGTGGTAGGTCACGTCGACGTGCACCAACGGGTCAGAGTGGTCTTCGGTCACGATGAGCGTGAGGCCATTGGGCAGCACGTACTTCTCGTAGGGAATCACCAGCTGGCCGGGCTGTTTGGTTACTTTCTCCACCAGTTTGGTGCCGCTGGGGAGGGTGGTGGTTTTTGCAGTTGCTGCTTTGGTGCCTTTGGTGGCGGGTTTTTGCTGCGCGAAGCTGGCGGTAGTTACCAAAGCCAAGCCCAGTGTGGATAATAATCGAAGGTTCATTTTTTGCGGGAAAAGGGAAAAGTGTGAAATGAGGTAAAAGGGAAAGCTGCTGTCGCTTACATTTTTTCTTTGCCGAGGCTAACTTGTGCGAAAGGTAAGGCTGCGAATTTATTTTTAAATCAGGTTGGCCTGCCACTTGTTCAACTTGGTCGGCGCTACATGACTTCGCCAGCGGCCCGCCCACCTGCGCCTGGCAGTAAAGCTCAGGCCACTCCAGAAAAAAGCCCGTCCTGCTAAGCTTAGCGGGACGGGCTTTTTTGGGTTTAGGCGCCAGTGGCACCAAGCGGCTAAGACTTGCCTTTCTTGGTCTTAACCTTCATTTTGCCACCGTCGTCGGTCTTGGTTTTCATTTTTTCGTCAACCGCTGGCATGGCGGTTTGGGCCGGTGCCGCAGCGGCTACCACGGGCTGGCCTTCCAGGTCCAACTCCACCACTGGGTAGCCCAAGGCTTGCACAGACGGCAATTGCTTGCGGTCGCCCACTACCACGATATACATTTTATCAGCCGGCAAGTTCTTCTTGGCTGAGGCCAGAACGTCTTCCTTGGTCATCTTCTTGAGGATGTCGCTCTGCTGCTGCACGTAGCTTGGCTCGAGGTTGTACTCCACCAGGCGGGCAAGGAAGCCGGCTTTTTGCTGGCCAGTCTCGTAGCGCAGGGCGTCGCTCTGACCCACCGAGGATTTCAGGAAGGCGAGTTCATCATCCGAAATGCCGTTGGTGTAGTTGGTGATTTCGCTCATGAATTCCTTCACCGAAGCAGCCGTGGCGTCGGCGCGCACGCCGGCTGAGGCGGTGAACGGACCGGCGTAGCGGGTGCTGCCATAGCCCGAGCGGGCGCCGTAGGTATAGCCCTTGTTCTCACGCAGGTTCAGGTTGATGCGCGAGTTGAAAGCGCCGCCGAGCACGTAGTTGGCCATGGTGGCGCGGTAATAGTCGCCTGTGGCGTCGTAAGGCATGTTGGTGAGGTAGCCCACCCGAATTTCCGATTGCGCGGCATCCGGCTTATTCACAAAGTAGACCGTGGTTTTGTCGGGCTGCATGCCGGCCATGTCAACGGGAATGGCCACGTCCTTCTTCGCCCAAGCTTTTAGGAAGCCGAGCTGGGGCGTAAGGGCCTGCTGGTCCACATCGCCCACCACCACGAGGTAGCTCACGTTGGGGGCGTAATACTTGTTGTAGAAGTCCTTCACGTCGTCCAGGGTCAGGCTGCTCACCGAGGCGGTGGTGCCCGCCACGGAAGTGCCGGCGATGTTGCTAGTGCCGTAGAGCAACTTGTTATACGTCAGGTCGGCGATGACTCCCGGTTGGGTAGCGAAGTTGCCGATGGCTTCTAATTGCTGCTTTTTGAGGCGGGCAAAATCCTGGGCATCAAAACGGGGATGCATCAGGCGCTGCTCAAGCAAAGCCATGGTGGCGGGCAGCTTCGACGTGAGGCTCTGCACGTAGACCACGGTTTCGTTGTCGTCGGCGCCCACTGATACGCGCGAACCCAGCTTGTCGAGTGCCGCGCTCATCTGTTCGCCGGTGTACTTCTCCGAGCCTTCGTTGAGCATGCTGGCCGTGAGCTGGGCGATGCCGGCTTTGCCGGGCATGGCCTGCTCGAGGCGGTGGCCGCCGCGAATGGTCAGGCGCATGGTGACGGCCGGAATCTCCGTGTTCTTCGTGCCCACGATTTTCAGGCCATTGGCCAGGGTTTCCTGGTACAAAGCGGGCACTTTCACCACCGGGTTGCCTCCCGAAGCAGGCTGCTTGCTGCGGTCGAAGGTGTCGGTGGGCTTCACGTACTTCAGGCCGGCGTACTCGTCCTTGGGGGCTTTATAGGCCGACTTGTCGAGCGTGAAGTTGTCGGGCTTGGTCGCGTTCACACCCCCTGATTTAGGGATAACGCTCAGGACGACGGCGTGCTTGCCTTTGAGGTACTTGTCGTACACACGCTGCACGTCGGCTTTGGTCAGCGCTTTGAGCTCCTTGGTCTCGACGGCGAGGTAGTTCGGGTTATTGAAGTAGGTCTGATTGGCGGCGAGCTGGCTCACTTTGCCGCTCACGCTGGCCAGGCTGTTCACCAGCTGTGCTTCGGTCTGGGCTTTGAAGCGTTGCAAGTCTTCATCCATCACGCCGCGCTTCTCAAACTCGAGCATGGTGCTGCGCACCGACGCCTCGAGGCTATCAAGGCCTTTGCCGGGGAAGGCCCGGGCCGAGAAGCCAAATCCGCCACCTAATTCAGAATCTTGCTGGAAAGCATTGGCCTGGACGGCTTTCTGCGTTTTCACCAGGTTTTTGTAGAGGAGCGAGTTTTTACCGCTGCCCAGGATTTGGGCCAGCGCCGAGAGCGGCAGCGCGTCGGGGTGGCCGGCCGCCACGGTCGGGTACACCATCTGCAGCGACGGGAAGCGGATGTTGTCCTGATAGCTCACGTAGCGGTCGGTGGTAAGCACCGGAGCCGGGTATTTGGCCTTGGTCACGGCCGGGCCGCGCTTGATGCTGCCGAAGTACTTCTCGGTCAGCTTTACCACTTCGGCGGGCTTCACGTCGCCGCCCACGGTCAGGGTGGCGTTGTTCGGGCCGTACCAGCGCAGGAAGAAGTTCTTCAGGTCCTCGACGTTCGAGCGGTCCAGGTCTTCGAGCGAGCCGATAACCGACCAGGAGTAAGGGTGACCGTAGGGGTACAGTGCCTGGCTGATAATTTCGCCGGACCGCCCGTAAGGGGCGTTGTCCACGCGCTGGCCCCGCTCGTTTTTGACGGTGGAGCGTTGGATTTCGAACTTCTTCTGGCTCACGGCGTCGAGTAGGAAGCCCATGCGGTCGGCCTCCAGCCACAGGCCGGTTTCGAGCTGGTTGCTCGGCAGGGTTTCGTAGTAGTTGGTGCGGTCGGTGTTCGTTGAGCCGTTGAGGGTACCACCGGCAGCCGTCACCAGCTTGAAGTGCATCTGGTCGCCGACGTTGTCGGAGCCCTGGAACATCATGTGCTCGAAGAAGTGGGCAAAGCCGGACTTGCCGATTTGCTCGCGGGCCGAACCCACGTGGTAGGTCACGTCGACGTGCACCAGCGGGTCGGAGTGGTCTTCGGTCACAATCAGCGTCAGGCCGTTGGGCAGCACGTACTTCTCGTAGGGAATCACTAGCTGGCCGGGCTGCTTGGTCACTTTCTCCACCAGCTTGGTGCCGCTGGGCAGGGTGGCCATGGCCGTTTTGGCGACCGGCGCTTTGGCCCCTTTGGCGGCCGGTTTTTGCTGGGCAAAGCCAATGCTGGTCACCAGGGCCAGGCCCAAAGTAGACAGGAAACGTAAATTCATTTTTTGCGGGAAACAAGAGGTAAAAAGAACAAACTGAAATAGGTGTGCCACACCCAGCCGTAGCTGCCTGAAAGATAGGGTGTGACCTTCGAAACAGAATAGAATATCGACCGGCAGTGCAACTTTATCGAGCAGAACATAAAAAAAGGAACGTCATGCCGAGCATGACGTTCCTTGGGTTTTTGGCAACTAGCAGCGTGTACAAAGCTGCTATTTCCGAATTAACGCCCCAGCCTGCTTCTCAAACTGCTGAATCAACTTCTGCATCACCTGGTCGATGGCTTGCTCGCTCAGTGTCTGGGTGAAGTCCTGCAGGGTGAAGCTCACCGAGTAGGATTTCTTGCCCGCGCCGAGGTTCTCGCCAGCATACACGTCGAACACGTTCATGCTTTGCAGCAGCTTCTTCTCGGTGCGCTGGGCAATCTGGCGCAGCTGGTCGAAAGTGACGTTGGAATCCACTACCACGCTCAGGTCGCGCCGCACTTCCGGGAACTTGGGTAGCTCGTGGGCCACCAGCGTGGGCTTGTACTTCTTGCTCAGCGCGTCCCAATCCAGCTCGGCATACCACACGGGCTGGGTCACGTCGAGGCGCTTGAGCACGGAGGCCGATACGGCGCCGACCTGCGCCACCGGCTGGTTGTGCACCAGCAGGGTGAGGCCACCGGCCAGGTAGGGGTGCTGCACGGGCTGCGAAGCGGCTCCGCCAAAGCCAAGGGCGGCCAGCACTTGCTGCACAGCGCCAGCCAGGTCGTGGTAAGCGGCTTTTTCGGACTTGTGCTGCCAGGTTTCGCCGGCGGCATTGCCCGTGAGGTAAATCACCAGCTTGTTCTTCTCCTGGTATTTGCCGTTCTCATTCTGCGAATACACTTTGCCGAATTCGTACAGCTTCAGGTCGCGCTGGCGGCGGTTGATGTTGTGCCGAATAATTTCCAGGCCCGAATGCAGCAGCGTGGGCCGCATGGCGTTCAGGTCGATGCTGTTGTAATTGAGAATACGCACCAATGCCGCGTCGGCTTCGCCTTCTTTGTCGAAGTATTGCGAGTTGGTGAGCGAGTTGGTCAGAATCTCCGAAAAGCCCTGCCCACTAAGCAGCGAGGCGATTTTTATCCGGGTCACCTCCGGGTCGGGGTTCGGGAACTTGGCCAGGAACGACGCCGAGTTGTGCGGCCGCAGGGCCACGTTGTTGTAGCCATAAATCCGCAGAATTTCCTCGATGATGTCGGCCTCGCGGGTCACGTCGACCTTATGGGGCGGCACGGTGAGCAGCCACGTGGCCTGGTCGCCTTCGTCGAGGTTCTCTTCGGTGATGACTATGTCCAGGTCGGTGAGAATCTGACGGATTCGCTCGGGCGCGATGTACTGGCCCACCAGCCGCTCCACGCGAGGCAAGCGCAGGCGCACGGTGGCGGGCTGCACTGGGGCGGGGTACTCGTCCACGATGGGCGCGGCCACGGTGGCGCCGGCTACTTCCTGCAGCAGCAAGGCGGCACGCTGCAGGGCCACCAGCACCATGTTGGGGTCGGTGCCGCGCTCGAAGCGGAAGGAGGCATCGGTCTTTAGCTGGTGCGTTTGGGAAGTGCGGCGCACGGCGGCGGGGCCGAAGTAGGCGCTTTCCAGAAACACGCGGGTGGTGGCTTCGCTCACGCCCGAGGTTTTGCCACCGAACACGCCGGCCAGGGCCATGGGTGCGCCGTTGGCGTCGGCAATCACGAGGTCTTCGGCTTTGAGGCTACGCTCGAGGCCATCCAGCGTCACGAACTTCTCGCCGGCTTCGGCGCGCTTCACGCGGATATGGCCGCCGGTAATCTGGTCGGCGTCGAAGGCGTGCAGGGGCTGGCCGAGCTCGTGCAGCACGAAGTTGGTCACGTCCACCACGTTGTTGATAGGAGAGAGGCCGATGCTGCGCAGGCGGCGCTGCAGCCACTCCGGCGACGGGCCCACGTGCACGTTTTCCAGGAGCAAGCCGGCGTAGCGCGGACAGGCCACGTCGTCTTCAATGGTCACGCTAATATTAACCGCAGCCGATGCGGGAGCTTGGAAAGCGCTGGTATCCGGCAGGTGGCAGGGCTGGCGCAGGAGGGCGCGCAGCTCGCGGGCCACACCGTAGTGCGAGGCGGCATCGGCCCGGTTGGGCGTTAGGCCAATCTCATACACCGTATCCGAGCCCAGGCCGAAGTAGTCGGCGGCGGGCGTGCCGTTGGGCAGCTCGGTTTCCAGCACCATGATGCCGGCGTGGGAAGTGCCCAGGCCGATTTCGTCCTCGGCGCAAATCATGCCCTCGGAGGCCGCGCCGCGTATTTTGCTTTTCTTTATTTTGAACGGCTCGCCCTGGGCGGGGTAGAGCATAGCGCCTTCCAGGGCCACCACCACGCGCTGGCCGGCGGCCACGTTGGGGGCGCCGCACACAATCTGCCGCGGGGAGTCGTCGCCCACGTCCACGGTGGTCAGGCTGAGCTTGTCGGCATCGGGGTGACGCTCGCAGGTGAGCACGGTGCCCAGCACCACGCCGCGCAAGCCGCCTGGGATGCTTTCCAGTTCTTCCAGGCTCTCCACCTCCAGGCCCGAGCCGGTGAGCAGGGCGCCAATTTCGGCGGCGGGTTTGTCGGTAGGAATGAGGGTTTTAAGCCAGTCGAGGGAAATGCGCATTGGTTGAAAAATCTTTGCTGAACGAATAGGGGATGGTGTTCGACCCACGCAAAGGTACAGCCCTGCGGAATGGCCCAAACCGTGGCTGTGGTACGCTGGGCTTTATTCGCCGCGATTTGTTGGCTGCCAACCTCGTTCGTTTCCTGTGCTGGGTCATGGGCGGGGTTGTTTTGAGTGGGGATAGGCTCTGGCCTCGGCCTTCTCACGCAGTGCTCAGCCGGCAGCTTGTGCTTGCTGAACCAGCTCGGGCACTTGCAGCTCCACGGCAATGCGAGAGCCCTGGCCCGGCACCGAATGGTGGTGCAGCTTGGCCTGCAGCATCTGCACGCGCACGGCAATGCTGCGCAGGCCCACGCCCGCGTTGGCCGCTTGGGCGCCGACACCTCCCAGCATGTCCGTGCTGAAGCCGCACCCATTGTCTGCCACCGACAGCGTGAGCAGCGTGCCCCGGTGCAGGAGCTCAATGCGCAGTCGCGTGGCGCCCTCAGCGTGCTTCAGGGCGTTGTTGATGAGCTCCTGGCAAATCCGATACAAGGCCAGCTCCTGCGCCAGGGGCACGGGCCGGGGGTAGTCGATTTCTATCTCAATGGCGAGCGTGCCCATCTCATTGCAGATATCGACCAGGTATTGCAGGGCGGCGGCGAGGCCAAACCGCGACAGCACGGCTGGGTAAAGCGTGTGCGATACGTTGCGCACTTCCTGGGCCGCTGAGGTAATGACCTCGTCTACCAAAACCAGTAAGTTGCTGCTGTCGCCGCTGCCGCCGTTTGTCAAGATTCGGCTGATTAGCATCTTGGCCGCCGCAACGGAGGAGCCGATGCCGTCGTGCAAATCACGCCCGATGCGTTCACGCTCACGCTCCTGCGCCTCGACAATAGCCGCTACCAATTGCTGCTGGTAGGTGGCCTCTGCCGAGCGCTGGAGCAGTTGCTGCTGCAGCAAGCGCTTTTGGTACAGCACCACAAACATCACGAGGGCACCTGCCGAGAACAGCATGAACCCAATGCCACCCAGCAGTAACTGGCCAAAGCCTATTTCCGCGGGTGCATCCACAAAGCGAAGCTATAAATACAGTAAAGCATCATATAGAGCACGGCATTAATGGCCCAAATGGTCATGTTTAGCTGCTTGGAATAGCGCAGCAGGTAGTTGCTGAACAGCGCAATCTGCATGTAGCCAACGGAGTAGACGAACAGCCCGGTTGAAACCCAAAACATGGGCTCACGGGTTAGTTGCACTACCCGTAGCTCGTGGAGTAGCTTGCGAAAATACAGCCCCGCCAGGGTCAGCACCAGCAGGTGTTTGATTATTTGCACGCTGGGCTTGAAGCGGGCCATTTCCGGGAAGAGCAGGCTGTCGAGCAGCACGTAGGCCGTGAAGCTGGCGATGAGCCACGGCGCAGCTTTGGCAAAGGACGCCGACTGCAGGGCCCGGCGGTAAACCAGCACCAGCAGCCAGAACTCGCCGGCCGCATCGAGGGGCATCAGAAATAGGTTGGACCGGTGCTGCATGCGCAGCAGGCGCGATATCACCTCAATGACCAACGCGAACCCAATGAGCCCAACGAGGTAGCGCAAGGCTGGCGGCAGCCGGCGAAAGCGCGTGAGCCCAATTAAAAACGCCACAACAACCGGCACCGGTGCCAGTTGAATCAGCAGCGTTTGGAGCGGAAAAGCAGAGGAGTCGGCCATGGCAAAAGATGCCTTATGCGGCAAAGCCAGCGCGGCCGGGCAGCGAGCTTAGCATGTGGGAGGGCAGGGGGCCGATACGTCGTAGAAAGGCGAAAACTCCTCTAAGTTGGCGCCGGCTGGGTTGGCATTTCCAAGGTTAGCCAAGTGCACCACCAAGCCAAAACTGTGCACCTTGGCATCGGTGTCGGGCCCGGTGCTGCGATAGAATTCGTGCAGCCCGAAGCTGATGCGCAGGCTTGCCTGCTCCAGCTGCGCTGGGCTCGCTTTCTTGAGCTCAGAAAGCGGCTTCATGAAGTCCTTCAAATCGAAGGTGTAGCCCCGCAGGGGCCCGTAAGTGGTGTCAAATAATGCCGGGCTCACTTTTTTCAGGGCAGCCCATTGCTGTAACCACTTCCGGGCCAGGATGTCGGCCACGTTCATGCCGTCGGCGTCAGTTATTTCTTTTTCCACCAACTCGTTGGTAGAGTAGTACGAGGACAGGCGGGCGCCCAGCCTGTCGGTAGCCAGCAGGGCCAGGGTGAAATAGGGCTTGGCGGCGCTGCTGTCGTTATTAATAATAAAGCGGGCCTTAATGTGATGCGCCCCAACCGTGGAGAGCAGCTGAATGACGTCGGTGAGGGGAAAATCCACGCCCTGAATCAATTTGTTTTTGCTGGCCTGGAACACTTCTTGCAATTCGGCGCCGTTGGCAGAATGAGTTAGCCGCGTCCATTCGGCGGCATATTGCTCAAATTCGTGTTGGCTGATAATGCCCGAGGTTTTGACGAGGCTCATGATAGCAGAAATAAGGGAGTTGTTGGCACAGTGCCAAATGTATGCCCTAACCTCGACTATCTACCGTGTTTTGTTTGACCAGTACGTTTTATAATTCAAGCAGTTAAATCATAAATATCCCCGAGCTTTTAGGGCGTCGGACTTCTACCCGGCCTGAGCTGCAAAGAGGGTGCCCGGTATTTATTCGTGAAACGACTTCTCCCCAGCCGGAATCGCCACTTCCAGCCGGTTATCGGCCGGGGGCACGGGGCAGCTGTAGTCGTTATTGTAAGCGCAGAAAGGATTGTAGGCAGTATTAAAATCCAGCTTCAATTCAGCCACATTAAGCTTGGGCAGCGGCGCGTCGAGGTAGCGGCCGCCGCCGTAGGTTTCGCGGCCGTTGGTAAGGTCGGTGAAGGGAATAAATAGCGTCGAATCTTTACCCGTGGCTTTTAAATAAATACCTAATTGATGGGAGGTTTTATTAAAAGTGAATTGCGCCTTGCCCCAGTTTAAATATTTCTCCGCCCGGTTGTCGCTCATTTGCATGGAAATAGTATCCGGTTTTTCGTTGCGGATAATGGTGGCATTAATTACAAATGCTAAATCGGCGGGGTAATATTTCAGGCTATCGAATTGCGCTTTTTGCGCATCGGGAATGGGCGATTCGGCGGATTGGCGGAAGGATTGATTTTTTGCTTTGCGGGCTTTGTTTATTTGGGCCGCGTAGGCGCTGGCGTCAAGTTTTGTGTCGTTTAAGGAATAAAATATAATTCCTATTACTGCGACGGCTATTGCTATTTTCTTAATCATGCGAGCATTCTTTTTGAAAAGGTAGGCAACCCGGGGTGCATCGGGCGGCATCTTTGGCCTCAACTACTAGCTGCGGTACTTCCGTGTTCGCCTTATGCGCAAATTCTTTTTGCTTGCTCTTGCTCTGGTTGGCATTGCGCCCGCATTCGCCCAACAGCCGGCTTCGACTATCTACCGCGCCACCGAGCGGCAAACCAACCAACTGGTGCACACCAAGCTGGACGTGCGTTTCGACTACGCCAAGCGATACCTCCACGGCCGCGAATGGGTCACGCTGAAGCCCCACAGCTATGCCACCGATTCGCTACGGCTCGACGCTAAAGGCATGGACATAAAAACCGTGGCCCTGATGCAAGGCGACAAGCTCCAGCCGCTGAAATACGATTACAATAAGCGGCAGCTGCTCATCCGTTTGGGTCGCTTGGTGCCGGCTGGCGAGGCTTATACCATCTACCTCGAATACACGGCCAAGCCCGACGAGCTAGGTGCCAAAGGCAGCGCTGCCATTACCGGCGCTAAGGGCCTGTACTTTATCAACCCCGACAGCGCGGTAGCGGGTAAGCCGGTGCAAATCTGGACGCAGGGCGAGACCGATGCCAACTCCGTCTGGTTTCCCACCATCGACCAACCCACCCAGAAAACCACCCAGGAAATCAGCATGACCGTGCCTGCCAAGTACGTCACGCTGAGCAACGGCGCCCTGGTGAGCCAGACGCCCGCTGGCCCCGGTCTGCGCACCGACACCTGGAAAATGGACCAGCCCCACGCTCCCTACCTGTTTATGATGGCGGTGGGCGATTTCAAAATCACTAAGGATACTTGGCGCGGCAAGGAAGTGAGCTACTACCTCGAGCCGCAGTATGCGGCCCAGGCCCGCCAGATTTTTGGCAGAACGCCCCGCATGCTGGAGTTCTTCTCGCAGCGCCTGGGGGTCGATTACCCTTTCAATAAGTACAGCCAAGTGGTGTGCCGGGAGTTTGTGGCAGGGGCCATGGAAAACACCACGGCGTCGCTTTTTGGCGAACAGGCCCAGGGCTCGGCCCGCGAGCTGCTGGATTGGCGGTACGCCGGCGTGGAGCGTGAAATTGCCCACGAGCTGTTTCACCAGTGGTTTGGCGACTACGTGACGGCCGAAAGCTGGGGCCAGCTGACCATGAACGAGTCGTTTGCCAACTACAGCGAGATTCTGTGGGCCGAGCACGAACTCGGTCCCGATGCCGCCGCCCAGCAAGCCGATATCAGCCTGCGCACCTACTTCCGCAACCCCGCCAACTTCCTGAAGCCGCTCGTGCGCTTTCAGTATGCCGATAAGGAGGACATGTTCGACGCCGTGACTTACCAAAAGGGCGGCAACATCCTCAACATGCTGCGGGCCTACCTGGGTGAGGAAGTGTTTTTCCAGGGCCTGCAGCGCTACCTCAAGCAGCAGGCTTTTGGCACCGGCGAGCCGCACCAGCTCCGGCTGGCCCTGGAAGAAGCCTCGGGCCGGGACCTGAACTGGTTTTTTAATCAGTGGTACTACCGCGCCGGCCACCCCGTTGTCACCGTGACTTACCAGTGGGACGCGGCCCGCAAACGCCAAGCCATAGTGGTGCGCCAAACCCAGGCGGGCGCCCCGTTTGTGCTGCCCCTCGCGGTAGACGTGTATACCAAAGGCCGCGCCCAGCGCTACCCCGCGACCCTGCGCCACGCCGTTGACACCCTCTATTTCCCCGCTGCTACCAAGCCTGACCTGGTGAACGTGGACGCCGAAAAAGTGCTGGTGTGGCAGAAGGAAGACCAAAAATCACTGGCCGAATTCGCTTATCAGTACCGCCACGCCCCGCGCTACCTCGACCGCCGCGAGGCCCTGCAGGCGGCCCAGGCCAAAATAGCTGACCCCGTGGCACACAAAATTTTGCTAGCGGGCCTGGCCGACAAGTCGGCGGCCCTGCGGGAACTGGCCGTGGAGGGAATCGACCTCAAAATCCCGGCCCTGCGCAAGGCAGCGGCCCCGCTGCTGGCGAAGCTGGCCGCTTCGGATTCGTCGGTGCACGTGCAGGCGGCGGCCATCAGCGCCTTGGCTACGCTGCGCGACAAGCGCTATGCTCCACTTCTCAGCAAGGCACTGGGCAGCAAATCCTACAAAGTGCAGGGCGCCGCCCTCCAGGCCCTGTTGCCCCTCGACCCAAAACAGGCGCTGGCCCGGGCCACAGCATTCGAAACCGATAACAAGGGGCCCCTAACCGTAGCCCTGGTGACAGTATATGGCCAGGCAGGCAGCCGGGCCCAATGGCCGTTGATACTGGCCAAATACGATGCCGCGGAGCCAACCGACCAGTTCGATATGCTGCCCGGCCTCGGCGACATGCTCGGCCGTCTCGACGACCCGGCCGGGTTAGCTCAGGGCATCGGCCGCATTAAGAACCTCACGGTGAAGTACAAGCCCTACATCGACGCCAGTCGGATTATCGGCTTGCTGCGTCAGGTTCAGGAGCGGCAGTCGAATCGGCCCAATGGGGCGCAAGCTGCGGCGCTGGTGCAACAGGCGGTGGTGGAGATTGAGGCGGCGAAGTAAATGGGCTTGTGGGGGTAGTTTATACCATCGTTTCGCCACCGTACTACAACACCCCCTCATCCGCAAAGCTGTAGTAGCCCTGGTCGGAATAAATAAGGTGGTCAAGAATCGGCAAGTCCAGGAACTGGCCGGCTTCTTTCAGCTTCTTGGTGAGCTGGATGTCGGCGGCGCTGGGGTTGCGGTTGCCGCTGGGGTGGTTATGCACCAGAATGATGCTGCTGGCTAGCTGCTCCAGCGCTTCTTTGAAAATCATTTTGGGGTCGGCTACGGTGCCGGCCACGCCGCCGCGGCTGATGGCGGTTTTGCGCATCACCACGTTGGCGCGGTTGAGGAGAATGACCCAGAATTCCTCGTGGGGCAGGTCCATCAGGTTGGGGCGAATCAGGTTGTAGATGTCGCGCGAGCAGGTGATGGTGGTGCGCGGGGCAGCGTCGGCTTCTTTGCGGCGGCGGCCCAGCTCCAGGGCGGCCACCACCGTGATGGCCTTGGCCTCGCCGATGCCCGGGTGGCGGCAGAGCTGCTTCACGCTTTCCTTCGCCAACGCATTTAGGTCGTTGCCCACACCTTGCAGCATGAGCTTGGCTACGTCGACGGCGGTGAGCTTGGTGGTGCCCGAACCCAGCAGAATGGCGATGAGCTCGGCATCGGACAGGGCAGCGCGGCCTTTGGCCATCAGCTTTTCGCGGGGCCGGTCTTCCTCGGCCCAGCTCTTGATGCCCAGGGCGCCGGGCGGCGCGTAGTGTGGGGCCGTACCCGGTGGGGCCGTGCCCGGTAGGGGCGTACTCGGCAGGGGAGGCGTGGGGCTGGGAAGAGTGAAAGGTTCGGTCAGGCTGTCAGGGGCTTCCATGCGGCACGGCGTTGGTAGAGGGGAAAATGTGAACTAAATGTAAAGCAAAAGCGGACCGGCTGCGTTTAAACACCCAGCCTTCTTTGGCGTTAAAGACCAGCGGCACGGGCCGCTTTTTTTCTGATTATGCGAAATCCAATTGTTCCTTTTTTGATTCTGGCAGCTATTCTGTTGGCCGAATGGTATGGTTACCAAGCAGTGCGTACCGCGTCGCAGCATTTGTCGCCGGGGACGCGGCGGGGCATTGCGGCGGCTTACTGGGTAGTATCCCTGAGCTTGTGGGGCCTGGCATTTTGGGCCGGCAGCACCCGCCAGTCCGGCAACACCGTGATGAAAAGCTACCTCATGAGCCTGCCGCTGCTGCTGCTGGCCGGCAAGCTGCTCATCTTCGTTCCGCTGCTGCTCGAAGACCTGACCCGGCTGGCGCGCTGGGCCGTGAGTTCGGCCACCCGGCCCGCGGGCGTGGAGGGCGATGCCATTCCGCGCAGCGAGTTTCTGGCCAAGCTGGCGCTGGGCATTGGCGCCATTCCGTTTGCGGCGCTGCTGTGGGGCATGGTGAAGGGCGCCACCGACTACCAGGTACGCCGCGTCACGCTACGCTTCCCCAACCTGCCGCCGGCCTTCGATGGCTTTAAAGTGGTGCAGATTTCTGACCTGCACACCGGCAGCTTCAGCTCGACCGAGCCGCTACAGCGGGCCGTAGAAATGATTAATAAGCAGGGCGCCGACCTGGTGCTCATGACCGGCGACCTGGTGAACAACCGCGCCACCGAAGTTGAGCCGCACATTCCGGCCCTATCCCAAATCAAGTCGGAACTACCCATTTTCTCCAGCCTCGGCAACCACGACTACGGCGACTACGTGCAGTGGGAGAGCATGACCCACAAGGTTGAGAACCTGGAGCGCCTCAAGCGCAACCACGCCAGCATGGGCTGGACGCTGCTCAACGACACGAGCCACACCATCACGCGCGGCACCGACAAAATCGCCGTGCTGGGCATTCAAAACAGCAGCTCCCATCTCAATTTTCCCACCTACGGCAACCTGCCTAAAGCCCATGCTGCCAGTGGCGACGCGCCGTTCAAAATCCTGCTTTCGCACGACCCTTCGTACTGGGAAAGCAACATCCTGGAGTATCCCGACATCGACCTTACCCTCAGCGGGCACACCCACGGCATGCAGTTCGGCGTGAACCTGCCCTTCCTGAAGTGGAGCCCCGTGCAATACGTGTACAAGCAGTGGGCCGGCCTGTACGAGCAGGGCCGCCAAAAGCTCTACGTAAACACCGGTTTGGGCTATTTGGGATACCCGGGCCGGGTGGGTTTCCTGCCCGAAATCACCCTATTTGAGTTGCGTCGGGCATAGCCAAAGCAGAGTTCAAAGGGAGTAAGAGGCAAGGGATATATAGTTGAAGCAACATCTGCGACGGCCCCGCCGTAAAGGGCGCTTAACAACTCAACCATACCGGTTGTTTCCCCTTAATTCTCAAACCATGAAAAATTCCCTTTTGATTCTCGCGGGCGCTGCTGCCCTTTCGCTGGCTTCCTGTTCGCAGGAAAAAACCACCGACACCACTGTAGCCGGTGGCGAAGGCATGACCACGACAACCACCACCACGACCACCGGGCCAATGACGGAAGCCCAAATTGAGGCCCGCGCGCAGCGCATTGCCGACAAAATGGTGGCCGATATGAAAATTACGGACGAGGCTACCAAAACCAAAATCCGCACCGTGTACGTGAACCGCTACCGCCAGATGGGCGACATGCAGAGCCGGTACACCACCGACACCACCGGCATGGCCGCTTCGATGCGCGAAGCCAACATGGCCACCGACGAAGAGCTGAAAACGATTTTCACCAACCCCACGCAGTACCAGGCTTACGAAGCCAGCCGCCCCACCTACTACGAAATGGAGCGCGCTGAGCCCGCCATGTCGTCTTCGGCCGACATGAGCTCGGAGATGAGCGAAACGTCGTCGGACATGGACGCCAGCGCAAGCGGCACGGGTTCGATGTCGGCCAACAAAGGCGAGAAAATCAAGATGAGCTCCGATGGCGACATCAAAATCAAGGATGCCCAAGGCAACAAAACCAAGGTTGACGGCGACGACGGCACCCTGAAAATGAAGAACGCAGACGGTTCGAAAACCAAGATTAAGTAAGGTTCGGCGGCTTGCTGCCAAGTCTTTAGAGCCCGCGCCTGCAACGGTGCGGGCTTTTTTTGTCTCCCTGGTGCACAACTTTGCGGTTGAATTGTGTTAGTTGGTCGTAATAAGTCAAGGCGTATTGGATACAGGAATGACCAGTAAGGGAGGCATGAGGCGGTGGCTGCTGGCTGCGGCCTTGCTGTGGTTGGGTGCGCTGGGCACGGCCCAGGCCCAGCAGCAAGTGCGGGTGAGCGGCACTGTTTCGGCCGCCGACACGCGCCAGCCCATGCCCGGCGCCACCGTGCAGGTGCAGCGCACACGCCGCGGCGTGGTAACCGGTGCCACCGGCGAATTTGCTGTAGACGCTCTGGCCACCGACACGGTACTTATTCGGGCGCTGGGCTTCAAACCCCAACGGCTAACGCTGGGCAACACAGGCCTTTCGCAGCTCGTTGTGCGCATTCAGCTGGTGCGCGACAGCGTGCGCCTGGGCGAAGTACAAGTGGTTAGCGACCGCGCCGACCGGGCCGAAATCAACCGGGCGCTGCGCAACATGAAGCGGCCCGCTCAGCCGGTGGTAAGCGGGGCCAAGCGCCCGCCCAAGCCCAAGCCCCTCTTCCCCGTCGACTCTACCGCACCCAAGGCCCCGGTGCCTACCATTGCCAGCCCGGTAAGCTTGATTTATGAGCAGTTTTCGCGGGAGGGCAAGCAGCGCAAGAAGATGGCGGAAATAGAGGCCCAGCAAAAAGCTGAGAAGGCCAGGAAGGCCAAGGCGCAGTATAACAAGGCGTTTAAGGACAATCGCGGGTACGAGCCGTAAGAGGGGAGCAAAAAGGTCATGCTGAGCGCAGCCGAAGCATCTCGCGTGCAGTACTAAACCAATCCATTGGATTGCTAACACAGGCGAGATGCTTCGACTGCGCTCAGCATGACGTTTCTTTTACTTACTGCTCATTAATAACTGCCATCTGCTCTTTCGCGTAAGCCCGGATATGAAAATCGGGTATCCCTGCGTGAATGAGGCGATGGATTGCAGCGCCGCCAATACCTTCCGGCTGGCCTCCTATTCGGAAGAGCGGCTGCTGGCCGCTGTGACGGCCAACCTCACCTGCCTGCGCCGTATGCTGGAGTGGAACGTGGCCCAGGGGCTGCTTTTTTTCCGGATGGGTTCGGGCATTGTGCCCTTCGGCTCGCACGAAATCAACACCTTTCCCTGGCAGACGCACTTTGCGGCGGAGTTCCAAAGCATCGGCGACTACATCAAGGCCAACGACCTGCGCGTCAGCTTCCACCCCGACCAGTTTGTGGTGCTGAACTCGCCCAGCCCGGACATTGTGCGGCGCAGCATAGAGGAGTTGGTGTACCAAGGCTCGATGCTGGACCTGATGGGCCTGGACGGCACCGCCAAGCTGCAGATTCACGTGGGCGGGCTATATGGCGACCGGGAATTGGCTATCAGCCGGTTTGCCGCGGTGCACGCCACCTTGCCCGATGCCGTGAAGGCCCGCGTAGTGGTGGAGAACGACGACCGGCTGTTTCCCCTCCGCGACTGCCTGCACCTGCACGAGCTCACCGGCGTGCCCATCCTCTTCGACAACTTCCACCACGAGTGCCTCAACCACGGCGAGCCCATGCCCGAGGCCCTGCGCTTGGCCGCCGCCACCTGGCACCCCACCCGCGACGGCGTGCCCATGATGGACTACAGCTCGCAGGCCCTGGGCGAGCGCAAAGGCAAGCACACCGACGACCTCGTGGACGAGCGGTTCCGAGAGTTTCTCACCAACCTGCAAGGGCTGGACATGGACCTCATGCTGGAAATCAAAAACAAAGAAGCCAGCGCCTTGCGCGCCGTGGCCATTCTGCGCGAGCTGGGCCTGAGCGCCCCTGCGCCTAACATTCCCACCCCGCCGCTCACCCTGCCGCCCGACCCCAACGCGCCCCCAAAAGCCAAGCGCGCCAAGAAAGCAGTTTCGGCCAAAACCGAGGAGCTGTAAGCGCCCTTGGTAGCAGCCAAGGCTGAGTGACTCGGCTCAGCTTATTATTTGTACATCATTTCCTTTCCCTCTTCTTATGCCTTTCGACCACCTTCACGCCACCGTCAGTGCCCTCAAAAACGGCCTCACCAGCCTGCCCTTGGGCTCGGCCATCGACAATGTTGAGACCTGGCAGCAGCAGTTTATGCAAAGCGGCGAGCCCGGTCTGCAAGACATCGGCCGCGAACTCGGCAACCTGCAGTCCATCCTGACCAGCGGAGCGTTGGGCGCCACCGACATCGGCAATACCCTCTCCATTCTCGGCAACCAAGTCGCCCAAGCAAGTGCACAGGCGCCCGATGAAGCCAAAAAGCCTCTCACCGAACTAGCCGACCTGCTGCGCCGCCACGGCAGCGACCTGCTGGCCCACGCCGAAAAAGGCCAGAAGTAGTCTTCGCTGAACGACACAAGAAAGCCCCACCTGGATACCAGGTGGGGCTTTCTTGTGTCGTTCTATTTATGAGGGGCCTTGCTTGCTGTCACAAGCGCCAGCCTACGGGTGCTGCTGCCCGTTGCTGCTGCTGCTCCGGCGCGAGCGGCTCGGTACTACTTCGGTTGACTGCCGCGGCCGGTTGTCCCGGATGATGGGTTGCTCGCGGATATCAGGCTGGGCCGTGGGCGATAGCTCCGGGGTGGCGGCAGGCGTGTAGGCACCTTGGTCAGAGACCTGGCGGCTGGGTTGAGCATCGCGGTTAGTGGCGGTGCGTTGCACTTGCGATGGCCCCTGAATGGTGCTCTGGTTGAGGGCCGGGTTGACGGGCGGGATGGCCGTCTGGCCCTGGCTGCCCCCGCGCACCGGGGCAGACGGGTCGAAGGGCACGGTTTGGGCCTGTGCCGTAGCGGTCAGGAGTACGGCCGCGAGTAGTAAGTACATTTTCATAAGAATTGGTAGTAAATGAGTATAAAGCCAAAAAGCCGGCTGCTTCCAAGGAAACAGCCGGCTTACAAACGCTTACGGCTCTGAGCCGCAAAAGGTTACTAGTTGTTAGAAGAGCTACGGGTGTTGGTCTTCTTGGTTTTGGTCTTGGTAGCACGACCCGATTTGCGGGTGCTCGAAGAATTGTCGCTGCCCGACATGGTGCCGGTGCCGCTGTTATCCATCGTGCCGCTGTTGTCCATTGTGCCCGACGTAGTGCCCATCGTGCCGCTGGTCGTGCCCGACGTGGTACCCATCGTGCCGCTAGTGGTGCCCGACGTGGTGCCGCTGGTCGTGCCCATCGTGCCCGAGGTAGTACCCATGGTACCCGACGTGGTGCCGCTGGTAGTACCGCTGGTGGTGCCCGAAGTAGTACCCATGGTGCCGCTAGTAGTACCCATCGTACCGCTGGTGGTGCCCATCGTGCCGCTAGTCGAGCCCGAAGTGGTGCCCATGGTACCGCTGGTTGAGCCCGAGGTAGTGCCCATGGTGCCGCTGGTGGTACCCGAGGTAGTACCCATGGTACCCGATGTGGTGCCACTGGTAGTGCGGGCGCCAGTAGTGGTGCCGCTGGTAGTACCGCTGGTGGTGCCCGAAGTAGTGGTTTGAGCGAAAGCAGCAGTGCTCAGGCCCATGGTCAACAATGCGGCGATTAGGATTTTGGTCGTTTTCATGTTCAGTAGGTTAGAAATGTGGAAGGGAAGGGTAGGCTATAAGTTAGAATGGAAAAGGGTGCTTGCTGCTAGGCGGCGACACCGGCTGCTTGTACGGTAGAGGTATCGATTGCGTTGGCAAAAACGTGATAAGAATCCTTTGTAATATCTATAAAATCAAGAACTTATAATATATTATGTAGCTCTTATACAGACTATAAATAGCAAAATTGCCGAGCTGTATGCCGGCGTCTTCGAACGAAATGACATAGTTCTTTAACCTTCACGGATTAGCTCGATGGCTACAATCAAATCTAAAATCCTATCGCATCGGGTTGGACTCGCTAGCGGCGTAAGCGCCCTAATCAGAGGCTTAGCGGCTCGGTTGGGCATCGCGGTTGGTGGCGGTGGGCTACACTTGCGACGGCACCTAAATGGTGTTTAATTAAGGGACCGGTTGGCGGGCGGGATGGCAGTCTGGTTCTGGTTGACCCCGCGCACCGGTGCCTGAGGCCACGGCTTGAACTCGTGCCGTGGTATTCAGGAATAGGCCTGCCAGCAAGAAATGACTTTTTATAAAGCTTAGCACCAAGAACAAAGCAAAAAGCCGGCTGCTTCGATAGAAGCAGCCGGCTTTTTGCTTGTTTGCGGCCTTGAACCGCTAATGTTTACTGATTAGAAGAACCGCCCTGGCCGGACGAGCTTCTCGAAGAGCTGCGGGTGTTGGTCTTCTTGGCTTTGGACTTGGTGCCACGGCCCGAGTTGCTGCCGGAACGGCTGCCGCCGCTGCCCGACATGCTGGAACCACTAGTGCTGCCGCTGCCACTCGTAGAGCCGCCCATCGAGCCGCTGGTGGTGCCCATCGAACCCGACCCTGAGCCGGAACCTGAGGTAGTACCCATCGAGCCGCTGCCGCTGGTAGTGCCCGAAGTAGAGCCCATAGAACCGCTGGTAGTTCCCGAAGTGGTGCCCATCGAACCGCTGGTAGAGCCAGCCGTGCTGCCACCAGTCGAGCCCGAGGTCGTACCCATCGAGCCGCTGGTGCTGCCGCCAGTGGTGCCACTGGTGCTGGTGCCGCGCGAGCCCGAGGTGCTGCCACTGGTCGAGCCCATTGTTCCGCTGGTGCTGGCGCCCGAGGTAGTGCCCATCGTTCCGCTAGTGCTGGTGCCTGATGTAGTGCCCATAGAGCCGCTGGTAGAGCCAGTCGTGCTGCCGCCAGTCGAGCCCGAAGTGGTGCCGGTCTGAGCAAAAGCGGTAGTGCTCAGGCCCGTGGCTAACAAGGCAGCAATCAAAATTTTGGTCGTTTTCATGTTTAGCTAGTTGAATGTGTGGAAAGGAAGAAGGGAACAATAGGTGGCAACCCGAAGGCCTCTGATAAATTAAAACGGGATTAAGTCGTTGGGGGCTTGTACGGCAGGCGGGAGGGGGGCGGTTGCAAAAAAAGCCATTAATTATTTAGCTAAAATAATTAAGCACAGCCATTTACAAATGGGAATCTTCCTCATTATCCAAGGTTAACAGCTGGCAGTGTTGTGGCTCCTGGCTGGGCATTACTGAAAAAAATGCCACATTTCTGTAACCTTCCCAAGTAGGCGCGGTGTCCACAATCAAATACCCTAAAACCCCATCGCATCAGGTTGGACTCGCTATCGGATAATGCATTAATGCTGCGGGTGAAAGCCGGCGACGTGGACCGCATGGGACTGCTCTTTGAGCGCTACCATCGGCAGCTCTTTGGCTTTCTCTACCACATGCTGGGCCGGGCCGACGCCAGCGAGGACCTCGTGCAAAACGTGTTCTACCGCATGCTGAAGTACCGCCACACCTTCACCGGCGACGGCGAGTTTCGCACCTGGATGTACCACCTGGCCCGCAACGTACTTGCCGACTACCTCAAGAAGGACCGCCACGCAACCCACCACACCGATGTGGCCGCCCTGGCCGACCACCTCGGCGGAGGCAGCCCCGCCGACGCCGGCCTCGAACAAGCCCAGGACGTGACCCTGCTGCACCAGGCCCTGGCCAAGCTGAGCCCCGATAACCGCGAAGTGCTGGTGCTGAGCCGGTTTCAGGAGATGAAATACGCCCAGATTGCCCAGGTGCTCAACACCACCGAAGGCGCCGTGAAGGTGCGCGTGCACCGCGCCATGAACGAATTGAAAACCGCCTACCTACGCATCGAAAATTAAGCTACGCTATGAACTGTGAACGCACCAAAGAACAATTAGTAGACTACCTGAGCAGTCAACTCTCCAGCGAGGAGCAAGCCGCCCTGCAGGCCCACCTAGCCGAGTGCGCCGACTGCCGCGAAGAGCTGCAAGCCGTGCAGGGCGTGTGGCAAACCCTGGGCAAAGTGCGCGTGCCCGAGCCCAGCGAGCACATCCGCACCGACTTCTACGCCATGCTCGGCACCTTCCGTGAGTCGGCCAAGCCTGCGCCCGACTACTCGCTCAAGGGCCTGTGGCAATGGTGGCTTGAGCTGCAGGTTCCGCTGCCGCTGCTGCGGCTGGTGTACAGCGCCTGCCTGGTAGGAGTTGGCCTCATTGGCGGGTATTGGCTGAACGGCCAGCGCACGTCTACCCAGTCGGCCGACCAGCAGGAAGTGGCCGCTCTGGCCGCCCAGGTAGGCCAGATGCGCCAAGTGATGATGCTGGCCCTCATCGAAAACCCCTCGGCTACCAAGCGCCTGAAAGCCGTGAACTACACCAAAGAGCTGGAAGCCCCCACCGCCCGGGTGGTAGAAGCCCTGCTGAGCACCCTTAACCACGACGACAACGTGAACGTGCGCCTGGCCACGCTGGAAGCCCTCACGCCGCTGGCACAGGACCCCACCGTGCGCCTCGGCCTGGTGAGGGCCCTCAAGTACCAGGACTCGCCGCTGGTGCAAACGGCCCTGGCCGATGCCATGGTGCAACTGCAGGACCCCCGCTCGGTGAAGCCGCTGCGCGAGCTGCTGAAGCAGGACAATCTCGAAGAATCGGTGAAAAGCAAAATCGAACAAAGCATTCAAACCTTGTCTAACGGCCGGTCTGCCGAGCCCATAACCCCTCCATCCAATGACCAGACTCTCGTTTCTCCCCAGCCTCAGCACGCTGCTTTTGTTGCTGTCTAGCAGCGTTTGCTGGGCTCAAAGCAAAGAATTCAAGGAGCAAATCAGCAAGGAGTTTACGCTGACGGCCCCTGCCGAGCGCAGCACGCTGGCCTTGTACAACATTCACGGCTCCGTTGAGGTGCAGGGCTACTCCGGCAACAAGGTGATAGTGGAAGCCACCAAAATCATCCGCGCCAACGACGCCAAAACCCTGGAGGAAGGCAAAGCCGAAGCCACGCTGGGCTTCCTGCAGCGCAACGACAGCGTGATTGTGTACATGGCCGGGCCCTTCGACTCCCGCCCCCGTAACAACTACCGCGGCGAATGGAACCACAAGGAAATAGAGTACCGCTACGAATTCGACTACGTGGTGAAAGTGCCCTACCAGCTCAACCTTCGCATTTCGACCGTCAACCAAGGCTCGGTGCAGGTGCAGGACGTGACCGGCCCGCTGAACGTGAGCAACGTGAACGGCCCCATCAAGCTCGCCAACGTGAAAGGCACCACCAAGGCCCACACCGTGAACGGCAACGTGGAAGCCACCTACGCCGCCAACCCGCCCGGCGCCTCCAGCTACAAAACCATCAACGGGCAGATTAAGGTGAAGTACCCTTCCAGCCTCGGCGCCGACATGCATTTCAAAAGCATGCACGGCGAGTTCTACACCGACTTCGCCAACGCCGAAATGCTGCCCGTGCAAGTCACCAAAAACAAGGAAGGCAAGGGCGGCGGCACCGTGTACAAAATCACCAAGGAAACGGCCGTGCGCATTGGCAAAGGCGGACCTGACTTCCGCTTCGAAACCCTCAACGGCAACGTGACCGTGAGCAAAAAATAGCAAATCAACCAACTACAATGAACTACTCCATTCGAATGGCCTTTGCGCACCCTGTGCGCCTGGCTATCCTCGCCCTTTTGTTACTCAACCACGCCCTGCCAGGCTTTGCCCAGGACGATACCAAAGAAGTTAAGGAACAGCTCGTGGTAGCCCTTAGCTCGCCCAACAAGCCCGGTTCGCTAGAAGTAGGCCTAGTGAACGGCTCCATCCAGGTGACCGGCTACAACGGCAAGGACGTGGTGATTGACGCCTCGGTGCGGGCTCGCAAAAGCAGCCGCAGCGAGCAGCCTGCCCCCGGCGGCATGCGCCGCCTCTCGGCCGGCACCAGCCTCAACCTGACGGCGGAAGAGAAGAACAACCGCATCGAAATTTCTACGGAATCGCACGCCCGGTCCATCGACCTGAACATTAAAGTGCCCCAGAACTTTTCGCTCAAGATTAGCACTGTCAACAATGGCAACATCACGGTTGAAAACGTGGCGGGCGAGATTGAAGTGACCAACGTCAACGGCTCCATTACCCTCAACCAGGTATCGGGCTCAGCCCTGGCCAATACTGTAAACGGCAACCTGATAGCCACCTTCAAAAACGTGAAAACGGGCTCGCCCATGGCCTTTTCCACCCTCAATGGCAAGGTGGACGTGACCTTCCCCAGCAACGCCAAAGCCGCGCTCAAAATGAAATCGGAACGCGGCGAAGTGTACAGCGACTTCGACGTGGAAGTGGACAAGGACCGCCCGCGCGTGACCCGAACGAACCAAAACGGCCTCTACCGCATCAGCACCGATGAGTGGACCTACGGCAAAGTGAACGGCGGCGGCGCCGAAGTGATGATGAAAACCTTCAACGGCAATGTTTACCTGCGTAAGGCCAAGTAGGGCTTGGTTGAAGTAATGTCGTGTGGCTATTAGCTGGTCACACCACCAACTGCTACAAACTACAGCACGTCATGCTGAGCGGAGCCGAAGCATCTCTACTGCGTAACTAATTGATTTTAGTAATGCGGTAGAGATGCTTCGGCTCCGCTCAGCATGACGTGCTTTTTCAGCGCATTATTGAGCCTGCGAAAAAATAGTTTCGACCCCTTGTAACGAATAGACCAAAGCCCGGTACTCCTTTCAACTCACCCCCAAATCCTCACCCGTGACCACCACGAGTACCAGCGACGAAGAACTAATGGCCGCAGTGAAGGGCGATGACCTCGACCAGCTCGTGCCCTTGTTCGAGCGCTACCACGGGCCTCTGTTCAACTACCTCACCCGCCTCACCAACGACCGCGAAACCAGCGAAGACCTCACCCAAACCGTGTTCGAGCGCATCCTTAAATACCGCAGCAGTTACCAGCCCACCCAGCCCTTCAAAGCCTGGGTGTACCAAATGGCCCGCAACGTGCACGCCGACTACTGGCAGCGCAAGGAAAAGCTCCGCGCCTCCGATGTGGAAGAAGTGGAGCGCACCGGCGGCCTGCGCGGCGCAGCATTTTCTCAAATGCGCGTCAGCAGCCACCACGACGACCTCCACGAAGCCCTCGCCCTGCTGCCCACCCCGCAGCGCGAAATCCTGGTGCTGAACCGCTTTCAGGGCTTCGGCTATGAGGAAATCGGAAAGCTGCTGGGCTGCACCGCCGAGGCCGCCCGCGTGAAGGCCCACCGCGCCCTGCAAGCCCTGCGCAAAATCTATTTCGCCAACTAAGCCAATGAAAACGCCTGAACTTTCTGCCTGCCACGAGATGGAAGCCTTGCTCCCGGCCTACGCCGAGCGCAGCCTGCCCGCCGCCGAGGCCGAGCACGTGGCCGCCCACTTGGCCACCTGCCCCAGTTGCCAGCTCCAGGTAACCCAACTCCGCGCCCTCACCGACGACCTCGACGCGGCCCTGCCCGAAGTGCCCCGCACCGCCCTCCGCGCCAACTTTATGGCCATGCTGGAGCAGCAAAAGTCACTGCTGCAACCCCAGGCACCCGCTGTAGCCCCGCCCGCCCCGCCTGAAGCCAAAGTGGTATCGATGTGGCCCGCCGCACTCGCCAACAACTGGATGCGCATCGCCGCCAGCATCGTTCTCATTGCCGCCGGCGTGTTCCTGGGTCGCCAGCTGCCTTGGGGCAACCGGGCCAACGACGGTTTGGCCGCCACCACGGCTGATGCCTCCTCGCGCAATTCGTTGAACGAGGCTCTGAACGCCGGCCGGAACCGCGTATCAGCCAGCGACCGCATCAAGCTGGTGAGCAATTCGGCCAAGGAAACCGAGCCCGGCGACCCCACCGTGCAGGTGCTCCTCAACACCCTCAACTTCGACCCCAGCCCCAACGTGCGCCTGGCTGCCTGCGAAGCTCTCTACCGCCTGCGCGACGACCAACGAGTGCGCGAAGGCCTAGTGAATTCGCTCGCCATCCAAACCGACCCCAACGTGCAAATTACCCTGATTGACATGGTCGTATCGATGCGCGTGCGCCGCGCCGTGCCCCAGCTCGAACGCCTGTCTAAGCGCGCTGATGCCCTGCCCGTGGTGCGGGCCCAGGCCGAGGCCGGCATTGGTAAACTGATTTAAAACCGTCATGCAGAGCGCAGCGAAGCATCTCGCTTGCATCGCTCAACGATTGAGTTATTCCCAAGCGAGATGCTTCGCTGCGCTCTGCATGACGACCTGATTTCACCCATAATTTTTTACCCTTTTCTCACCTCTTTTCTGCACGCGGCGCTGGCACCCACCGGCGCCGCGCTAGGACCTCACTTGTCAACTATTTCAATATGAATAAGCTCATTTTACTCGCTTTGGCGGGAGTGCTGGCCGCCCACACCGGACAGGCCCAGGAATACCGAACCAAACTCGGCGGCAAAGACCGCAAAATCGTCATCGACATGCAGGGCAGCGATGTGACAGTGGAAGGCATCGACGGCAATGACCTCGTGATAACCGGCAACGGCTACGAAGAGCCCAACAAGCGCGCCGAGGGCCTGCGCCCCGTATACAATGCGGCGGTCGATAACACCAAAATCGGTCTGGCGGTGACGCAGCAGGACAACACAGTGCGCATTGTGAAGGCCTCGCGCAAAGACACCAAGTACATCATTCGAGTGCCGCGCAACTCGGCCGTGCAGTACAATCAAACGAACTGGAACGGCGGCGATATCCAACTCGCCAACGTGAACGGCGACCTGGAGATTAACGTGAAAAACGGTGACATCAAGCTCACCAACGTGACCGGCCCCGTGGTGGCCAACACCGTGAGCGGAGACATTCAGGTGCGGTTTGCGCCCCTGCGCCAGGGCCCCACGTCCATCTCCACCGTAAGCGGCGACGTCGACGTGAGCCTGCCCACCAACACCAAGGCCACCCTGAAGCTCCGCTCCGTGTCGGGCGAGGTCTACACCGACTTCGACATGAATCTGGGTAAAGACGACAACAACATGCGGCACATCGGCGGCCAGGTAGTTGACGGCAGCATCAACGGCGGCGGTGGCAACACTGTGTCACTCAAAACGGTGAGCGGCGATATTTTCGTCCGCAAAGCCAAGTAGGACGGCCAAGTAGGATGGCCAAGTAAAAAAGAACGTCATGCCGAGCGCAGCCGAGGTATCTCGCCCGCTTCGTTGCTAGACGTCTGTCATGCTGAGGCACGAAGCATCTTCTCACGCCTCAACGATTAGTTCAGCTGGGATAAGGTGCTTCGCAAGCTCAGCATGACAAATGATTGGATTACTGCTGCACGCGAGATGCCTCGGCTGCGCTCGGCATGACGGTCTGTTTTATCAGCATGACGTCCTTTTTCTGTTCAAACAAATCTCAAATCCAGCCTTTCACCTTCTTTCTCTGCAATCATGCGCTACTGCCTGTTTCTCCTTTTCCTGGTTCTTGCCGCGAGTGGCACCCAGTCGGCCTCGGCTCAGAAAATCATCGAAAAAAGCGCAGACCTACGTGCTGGGCAGCGCATTTACCTCAATCTGAAGCAGGCCAGCAACATCCGCATTCGGAGTGGCGCCAACGGCAAAATGACCGTGAGAACTTCGGTAAACATCAACCAAAACAAGCTCAACGATGCCCTGCTGCTCACCATGGAACAGAGCGGCGAAGAGGTCAAATGGAGTTCGGAGTTCGACAAGGAAATGCTGCGCAACGCCCAGCCCGGCGACTGCCCAAACGGCGGTTCCTATTACGGCGACACCTACAACACCACCATTATCGACGGCAAAGTCATCGGCGGCCATGACCGCGAAGGCCGCACCGTGAACCAGGTTTGTGCCGACATACTATACGAAATCACGGTGCCTGCAGACGCAGTAGTGCGCGTGAACACCATCAGCGGCAACATCGACATTTCGGGCCTCAACGGGGCCATCGATGCCAAATCCATCAGTGGTTTTGTGGACGTGGCCTGGCCCGCCAACAAAGGCGCCGAGCTTTCCCTCAAAACCATTACGGGGGAAGTATACACCGACCAGGACATTGCCTTCACCAATCGCAAGGATAAACCCATCGTGGGCTACCAGCTCAAGGGCACCCTGCAAGGCAGCGGTTCCACCGTCAAGCTCGAATCCATCAGCAACGACGTTTATTTCCGCAAACGGAAGTAACCATTTAAAACAACGAGAGTTTCCACGCGAAATGAGGCTTAGGCAGGCTTTTATCGGGCTTGCCACGCCTCAAAAGGAGCTCTTTATTCATTATCGCATTGCCCTGGCTACATAGGTGGCCAGCGGATTCTAAACAACGGGGTTGGGGCGCCACCGCAAGCCTGGGCTGCAACCCTAGTCGCTGGTGGTCAGAACGCTGGCTGGCGCTTGGTGAGTGACTCGTTGCCAGCCGTTCAGCTCTGCCCCGTTGTGTAGAGATTTTTGGTCGATAAGTAAGCAGCCCAAGCCTACGCTGATTCGTCTTTCCGCACCTTCTGCAAACTAGTCACCAACATGACGTCGACCTTTTCTCTGCGATTCTTCTTATTATTCGGTTGTCTGACAGGGCTTTTCTTGCCGCAGGCAATGGCCCAAGCCCCCGCCGCCGACGCCACGCCCGCCGCCACCTTGGCCCCCAAGCGCCAGCTGGCGGCCCTGCGCATGAGCCAGCCCGTGAAGCTCGACGGCGTGCTCGACGAGGCTGTATGGCGCGAGGCGGCCGTGGCTACCGATTTTATTCAGAACCGGCCCAACCCCGGCCCGCACGAAAAGCACCCCACCGAGGTGCGCGTGCTCTACGACGAAGCCGCTATTTACGTGGGCGCCATCATGCACGACGTGTCGCAGGATTCGATTCCGCGCGAGCTCACCGACCGCGACAATTTTGGCAACACCGACTTCATCGCCATTTTCCTCGATACCTACGAGGACAAGCTCAACGGCTACGCCTTTTTCGTGACCACCGGCGGCGTGCAGATGGACGCCCGCTACTCGCCTGCCAGCGGCGAAGACTTCAACTGGAACGCCGTGTGGGAAAGCCGCACCTCGCTGCAAGGCACCGACTGGGTGGCCGAAATCCGCATTCCCTACTCGGCCCTGCGCTTCAGCACGGCCGCCGTGCAGCAGTGGGGCCTAAACTTTATGCGGCAGCGCAAGCGCGACAACCAGGCCTTTTTCTGGAACGAGGTGAAGCCCGGCGTCGATGGCTTTGTAAACCAGTGGGGCGTGCTCACCGGCCTGCGCGACCTCAAGCCGCCGTTGCGCCTCTCGCTCACGCCCTACGTGTCGAGCTACGTCAATCACAATCCGCTGAACGCCGAGGGCACGCGCCGCACTACCACCAGCTTCAACGGCGGGGCCGACGTGAAGTGGGGCATCAACGAAAGCTTCACGCTCGACGCCACGCTCGTACCCGACTTCGGGCAGGTGCAGAGCGACAACCAGGTGCTCAACCTCTCGCCGTTCGAGGTGCAGTTCAACGAAAACCGCCAGTTCTTCACCGAAGGCACCGAGCTGTTTAACAAAGGCAACCTCTTCTACTCGCGAAGGGTGGGTGCCACGCCCATCGGCTTCTACAGCACCGTGGCCGGCCCCAACGAGCGTATCGTGCGCAACCCCTCCGAGACACCGCTTCTGAACGCCACCAAGATATCGGGCCGCACCAGCAAAGGCCTGGGCGTAGGCATCTTCAATGCGTTGAGCAATAACGTGTACGCCACCATCCGCAACAAAGAAACCGGCGAGGAACGCGAGGTGCTCACGCAGCCCTTCAGCAACTACAACATCGCGGTGCTTGACCAAAGCCTGAAGAATAACTCCTTCGTCTCGCTCATCAACACCAACGTGACACGGGCCGGCAGCACCTACGACGCCAACGTGACCGGCGGCCTGTTCCGCTTCGCCAACAAGAGCAACTCCTACGCCACCGAAGGCCGCGTGGTGTACTCCCGGCGCCGGGGCACAAACTTCAATTCTGAAGAACAAGTCAGCGACCGCGACGGCTATAAATACTACCTGAACTTCGGTAAGGTGAGCGGCAACTTCACCTGGCAGGTTGACCACGGCATCGAGTCGGACACCTACAACCCCAATGACTTGGGCATCCTGTTCGGCAACAACAATATTTCGCAGTCGGCCCAACTGGTGTACCGCAAGTTCAAGCCGTTCTGGAAGGTCAACAACTTCGCCATTTTCGGGGTAGCTAGCCACACGCTGCTCTACAAGCCCACGCTGTATCGGGCGGTTAATTTCTATCTGGGCTCAAACACCACATTCACAAAAAGCTTCAACCAAATCGGGTTCGATTTCAACTACGACCCCGTCACGCACGACTATTTCGAGCCCCGGACCTTCCCACTAGGCAGCCACTACGTGCGAGTGCCCGGCAATGCCCGCATCGAGTGGTTCCTAAATTCGGACTCGCGCAAGAAATTCGCCTACGGCCTCAACGCCGGCCTGCAGCACTACAACCGCGACGAGCGCCTGCCCCGGCCCCGCCGCACGGGCTACAGCTTAGGCGCCTACCCACGCTTTCGTTTCAACGACCACTTCACCATCCGCTACAGCATCGACTGGAGCCTGCGCGCCAACCAAATTGGCTACGTCAACGGCGGAATGGACAGCAACGAAATTCTCGACCGACCTTTCATGGGCCAAATCATGCTCGGCCTGCGCGACGTATCGACGGTGTCCAACGTCGTGTCCGCGGCCTACACCTTCACCAACCGCATGGCCTTCACGCTGCGCGTGCGCCACTACACCAGCAACGTGCACTATAACGGGTTCTCGACCTTGAGCAAAAACGGAGAGGAGCAGCTGGTTGACTACCGTCGCAACCGCGACAACACCTACAACGCCTTCAACGTGGACGCGGTGTATTCCTGGTGGTTCGCCCCCGGCTCGCAAATAAGCGTGGTATGGAAAAATGCCGGCACCACCTACCTGCAGGCCGAAGAAGCCACCCCACAGTACTTCAATAATTTCAACAACACCATCAACACCCCGCACAATAACTCGGTGTCGGTGAAGGTGCTGTATTTCCTGGATTACCTGGCCGTGCGGCCGAAGCGGTAGGGGCACCTCACCCCCCGACCCCCTTTCCCGCGGAGAGGGGGAGCCACGGCGCAAGCACAATGCTCAGTTCAAACACCAGAAGATGCAGAAGGCCCCATTGCTAAGCAGCAATGGGGCCTTCTGCATCTAACCAAAATTCGTCAGGCTCCCCCTCTCCGCGGGAGAGGGGGTCGGGGGGTGAGGTGCCTGCGTGAAAGAAGCCACCCACAAACCCCCCAATTTATCCGTCCTTTGCACCGCTTCTTCAACCAAACGAGCAGTATGCCGGAAACTCCTGCCTTAGAACTTCGAACCGTAGCCGTAACACGCTACGTGACCCCCCTCCGGGAAGGCGGCTCCCTCCCCGCCCTGGTCGAAGCCGACGATAACTTCCTTTACGTCCTGAAATTCCGGGGCGCAGGCCAGGGCGTCAAAGCCCTCATCGCCGAGCTTATCGTAGGTGAAATGGCCCGCACCCTCGGCCTGCGCGTGCCGGAGCTGGTTTTTTGCGAACTGGACGAAGCCTTCGGCCGCACCGAGCCCGATGAGGAAATCCAGGATTTGCTGCAGGCCAGCACCGGCCGCAATCTGGCGCTGCACTACCTCTCCGGTGCTATCACTTTCGATGCTCTGGTCACCACCATCGAGCCGCGGCTGGCCTCCCAAATCGTGTGGCTCGACTGCCTCACGCTGAACGTGGACCGCACCGCCCGCAACACCAACCTGCTCATGTGGCACAAGGAATTGTGGCTCATCGACCACGGCGCCGCGCTCTACGCCCACCACGCCGGCCCCGAGTGGGCCAAGCCCCGCCCGCGCCCCTTCCCCCAAGTGAAAGACCACGTGCTGCTGCCCCGCGCCAGCGAGCTAGCCGAAGTTGAAGCCGAGAGCCGTGCCCAGCTCACGCCCGAGCGCATCCGCGCCATCGTCGCCCTGGTGCCCGACGAATGGCTAACCAATGGCGACGCCCCACCTCAGCAGCAGCGCGACGACTACGTCCGCTTCCTGGAAACCCGCTTAGCGGCATCAGAAACCTTTGTTCAGGAAGCCCAGGATGCTCGCAATGCAATTATTTGAGTACGCCGTGCTCCGCGTGGTGCCCCGCGTCGAGCGCGAAGAATTCCTCAACGTGGGCGTCATCGTGTACTGCCGGTCGCAAGGCTTCCTCGAAACCCGCTTCGAGCTACCCGAAGCCCGGCTGCAGGCCTTCGCGCCCGACCTCGACCTGGAAGAGATAACCGACCGCCTACAAGCCTTCGCCCGCATTTGCCAGGGCCGCGCCACTGGCGGCACCATCGGCCAACTGCCCATTGCCGAGCGATTCCGCTGGCTCACCGCCACGCGCAGCACCGTGGTACAAACCTCACCCGTACACCCCGGTCTCTGCGTCGATGCCAGTGAAAAGCTGAGCCGCCTTTATGCCCAGCTAGTCGAATAGTACGCTTGCGGTACAATAGAACGATGTAGAGACGCGACACTTCGCGTCTCGGTGTCCGCGCCATTCGAATCGATTCAACGTCACCGTTCAACGCCGAGACGCGAAGTGTCGCGTCTCTACATCGTTCATTAGAATTCCAGCCGTAAATCAGTCCCCTGACCTGGCACAGATTGCACTTTGATGCTGCCCTTGTGCAGGCGCATAATCTGCTTGGCCAGACTAAGCCCAATGCCAGTGCCGCCTCTTCGGGTTGTGAAAAAGGGAATGAAAATGCTATCCAGCACGTCGGGCGTAATGCCGGTCCCGTTGTCGATTACATCAATAACGACGCGGCCATCTTCCTGCTGAAGCGCCCGAAGCTCGATGCGCGGCTGCGGGCTTTCGCGCACGGCGTAAGCGGCATTTAGCACGAGGTTGATGAGCACCTGCTCCATGAGGCGCGAATCGGCTTGCAGGCACAGGTCGGCTGGTTCTACCGAGGCCAGCAGCTCGATGCTGGTTTCCGCCAGCTGCGGAGTCATCAGGCCGCGGATGCTGCGAAACAGCTCCTGCAAATACACGGTGGTCAGCTGCGGCGTGCTAATGGTGCTGAAGTCGCGGTAGACCTGCGAAAATCGCAGCAGCCCTTCGCTGCGGTTTTGAATGATGCCGATGCCCTCAACCACATCGCCCAGCAGGGCCTGCACGGGCGGGGCTGCAGCATCCAGCTCCCGGCGTAAGTCTCGCCGCAGCGTGTCAGCCAACGAGGCAATGGGCGCCACCGAATTCATAATTTCGTGGGTCATCACGCGCAGCAGCTTTTGCCAGGCTTCGGTTTCAGTTTCGTCCAGGGCGTGGCTTACGTTTTTGAAGGCCACCAGCGTAAACTCGCGGCCCTGCAGCCGGAACGACGTAGCCGACAGCAGCAGCTGCATGGTTTTGCTGCCCACCGCGAGCTTCACAACCGTGGAAGCCCCCGGCTGCAGCTGGCCAATGGCCTCGTGCAGCACCGGCAGCCGCTTTTGCAGCGTGGCCATGCTCTTGAGGTAAGGCAGTTCCAGCGTCCGCTTAAACGACTCGTTGATGGACTCCACCGTGCCGGATGCATCATAGGAAATAATGCCCGTATCGATGAGCTGCAGCACCGTTTGCAGGTAAGTGAATTGCGCCTCGCGCTCGGCGCTGAGCTGCCGGAACGTGGCACTGAGCTGATTGAACGCCGCGTGCAGCGGCCGCAGGGTACGGTTGGGGTGGGCTTCGTTGAAGTGTTGCGAAAAGTCGCGGTATTGCACCGCCACCAGAAAATCGGCCAGGGCCTGGTTGCCGCGCGTAACGTGCCGGCCCAGCTCCCACACCGCCAGCACCAGCAGCAGCACTGCCAAACCCAGCAACGCGTATTTTCCGTGCTCCCAGGCCCGCTCGGCGGCATACAGCAGCCCGAGCAGCACAAGCAGCCGCAGCACTATGCCAATTTCCAGCCGCTTAAAGGTCATGTTTTTCGAGGCGGCGGTAGAGGGCCGTACGGGTAATGCCAAGCTCCTTGGCAGCCTTGGTGATGTTGCCGTTGTGGCGCTCAATCACGCGCAGAATGGTGCTTTTTTCTATTTCACTCAGCTGCAGAGGGCCCTCGGCGGGCAGTGGCCCGGCGGTGCTAGAAACTGCTGTTTCCATGGCTGAGAAGTGAAAATCTTGCGGGCGCAGCGTATCGCCATCGGCCAGAATAACGGCCCGCTCTACGGTGTGCTGCAGCTCGCGCACGTTGCCGGGCCAGCTGTGTTGCCGCAGTTTCTGCAAAGTGGCGGTCTCAAAGCTGGGCGTAGGCTTGCGGTTGCGGGCCGCGTAGATGCCAGCAAAGTGGCGGGCCAGCAGCAGCACATCGTCGCCACGAGCCCGCAGGGGCGGCAGCGTGATTTCGACGGTATTGAGTCGGTAAATCAAGTCTTTGCGAAACTGCTGCTGGGCTGCGAGCTCATACAGCGGCGCGTTGGTGGCCGAAATCAGCCGGATATCGATGGCCACCGGCGCGTTGCTGCCCACCGGAATGATTTGCCGGTTTTGCAGCGCCGTGAGCAGCTTGGCCTGCTGGGCCAGGGAAATGTTGCCGATTTCATCCAGAAACAAGGTGCCGCCCGAAGCCGCGGCAAAGCGCCCGATTCGGTCTTCTCGGGCATCGGTAAACGCGCCCTTCTTGTGCCCAAATAGCTCGCTCTCGAAGATGCCTTCGCTCATGGCCGCTAGGTCGGCTGTCACAAACGGCCTGGCTGCCCGGAAGGACTTTTGATGGAGGGCTTTAGCCACCAGCTCCTTGCCAGTGCCGTTCTCGCCCAGCAGGAGGATGTTCGCCTCGGTCGGAGCCACTTTTTCCACTTTATGGAACACCTCCTGCATGGCTTCCGACTCGCCCAGCAGCGCAAACTCGGCAAACGAAGCCGCACGGCGGGGCGCAGCGGGCGCGCCCGACACACGGCCTGCTTCCTTCGATTCGACAGCCGCGGCCAGAGTTTCCAGCAACTGAGCATTGTGCCAGGGTTTTACAATAAAATCGGTGGCGCCGGCCTTTAGTGAGCGCACCGCCGTGCTGATTTCCCCGTGGGCGGTAATCATGATGACCGTGGCCGTGGGGTCTTTTTCGCGAATGCGACCCAGCCAGTACAGCCCCTCGTTGCCCGTGCCGAGGGTGCTTTTGTAATTCATGTCCAGGAAAATGACGTCGAAGCGCTGCTTGCTCAGCAGCGAGAGCAGCAGCTCGGGGTTCTTCTCGGTCACCACTTCCTGCACCTCAGGCTTGAGCAGCATGCGCACGGCAAACAGCACGTCCGTGTCGTCGTCAACCACCAAAACACGCGCTTTCTTCAAGACCATGGAGCGTACCAAACAAATCAAAACAGGAACCCGCGTCCCATCCCGGGTGCTAAGCACCGAAATACTAGCCACAATTGTACTAGTTTCTAAAAACCATCTTCTGAGCGCTGGCGAGCCCTTTTATGCGGTGCCGGGTGTCAGCAGTGTATCAGAACCGAACGGCAGCTGTATCAAAATCGAACAGTATCGGGGTTGTAACGGTACGCTTTGCGTACAATAAACTATAAATCAATAATTTACTAAATTGGCATCGTTCTTCGTCTGCTGTTCACAACTGCTTCTTCGGGAGGCAAAGCAAACGCTGCCAAGGACATGGATGTCATCATCAAAAAGAAAATCTGGACCCCGGCTCGACTGATGCTGTTGGGTGCGCTGCTACTGCTGGTAGTAGCCGTAGCGGCCATGCTGCTCACGTCAGCCGGCCCAGCCAAGCTCAACGTTGACCCCGAGCGGCTGACCATCAGCCCGGTCACCCGCGGGCCGTTTCAAGAGTTTGTGCCCGTTGATGGCATCGTGATGCCCATTAAAACCATTTACCTCGATGCGCCCGAAGGCGGCACGGTGCAGCGCATTCTGGTGGAAGATGGGGCCACGCTCACTGCCGGCCAGCCCATCATTCAACTGGCCAATACCGACTTGCAGCTGGAAATGGTGAACCGCGAAACGGCCGTGTTCGACCTGATGAACAACCTCCAAAACACGCGCAACCTGCTCCAGCAAAACCGCATTCAGCAGCTCAACCAGCAGGCCGAAATCGAGAACCAGCTGCGCGAGGCCAAGCGGCTGCACGACCTCAACAAGAGCCTTTTCGACCAGAAGGTAATTGCCCGCCAGGAGTACCAGCAGACCAAGAATGCCTACGATTACCAGCTGCGCCGCAAGCAGCTCAGCCGCCAGGCCCTGCGGCAGGACTCCACCGCCATGCGCGAGCAAATCGACCAGATGCAGCAGTCGGTAGGCCGCATGCAAAACAACCTCGCCCTGATGCGCCGCAAGCTCGACGACCTCACCATCAAGGCGCCAACGGCCGGCCGCATCACTTCGCTCAACGCCGAAATCGGGGAGCTGAAAACCCGCGGCCAGCGCATCGGCCAGCTCGACATGCTCACCGGCCTCAAGGTGCGCGCCACCCTCGACCAGTATTACATCTCGCGCATCTTCCCGGGCCAAAAAGGCATCATAACCGTGAACGAAAAGCCCTATGAGTTGAGCGTGAAGAAGATTTTCACGCAGGTGACCCAGGGCGTGCAGGTTGACCTTGAGTTTGCCGGTCCCCCGCCTCCCGACCTGCGCCGCGGCCAGACCGTGCCCGTGCGCCTAACCCTAAGCGACCAAACCGTGGCCCTGCGCGTGCCCCGCGGCGGCTTCAACCAGAAAACCGGCGGCAACTGGATTTTCAAGGTGAGCGCCGACGGCACCAAAGCCTACAAAACCGACATCCGCCTGGGCCGTCAAAACCCGGACTACTACGAAGTGCTCGACGGCCTCAAGCCCGGCGACCAGGTCATCACCTCCAGCTACGAAGGGTATGAGAAGATGGGGGAGCTGGAGCTTAAAGCGAAAGCGCAGTAAATCAGTCTTAGACCTGAAATTAAAAGAACGTTCTGCTGGGTAACCTCACCCCCTGACCCCCTCTCCCGTGGAGAGGGGGAACCGGTTTGGCGCTTGTGCCGTGGCTCCCCTCTCCGCGGGAGAGGGGCCGGGGGTGAGGTTACCCCGACTGCGCTCAATAGAACACATACCGCTTTTCTCATCCATTTTCTGCAAAAAAGTGCCAACCCTTCTAACCAGCCCACTCCCATGATTAAAATCGAAAACCTCGAGAAAATTTACCGCACCGAAGAAGTGCAAACCAAGGCCCTCAACAACGTGTCGCTAACCGTGAACGAAGGCGAGTTTGTAGCCATCATGGGGCCGTCGGGTTGCGGGAAATCCACGCTGCTCAACATCCTGGGCCTGCTCGACGAGCCCGATGGCGGCAACTTCTCCTTCGCCGGTACTGAAGTTGCCAAGGCGGCCGAGCGCCGCCGCGCCGAGCTGCGCAAAAAGCACATCGGCTTCGTGTTTCAGAGCTTCAACTTGATTGAGGAACTGACGGTATTCGAAAACGTGGAGCTGCCGCTGATTTACCTCGGCGTAGGTGCAGCCGAGCGCAAAGAGAAAGTGGCCAAGGTGCTGGAAAAAATGCAGATTATGCACCGGCGCAACCACTTCCCGCAGCAGCTTTCGGGCGGGCAGCAGCAGCGCGTGGCTGTGGCCCGCGCCGTAGTCAACAGCCCCAGCCTGATACTTGCCGACGAACCCACCGGCAACCTCGATTCCAGCAACGGCAACGAGGTGATGGAGCTTCTCACCGAGCTCAACGAGGCCGGCACCACCATCATCATGGTCACGCACTCCGAGCACGACGCCCGCTACGCCCACCGCGTCATCCGCCTACTGGATGGGCAGGTGGTGCTCGAACACGCGCACGTGTAGCGCCGCAACTCGCGCACATTCATTCTCTGATGCGCTCACGCCTAATCTGCCGAACCCATGCTTCAGCATTCCCTGCTTCTGATTTACCGAAACTTCAAGCGGTTCAAAACGACCTTTTTTATCAATCTGGTTGGCTTGTCGGTGGGCTTGGCGGGGGCGCTTACCATCTACCTGTGGGTGCACGATGAATGGAGCTTCGACCGGTACCATGCCACGACCGGGCGGCTGTTCCAAGTGCTGGAAAACCAGCGCACGGCCGAGGGCATCGATACCAAGTACGGCACGGCGCCGCTGCTGGCCGAGGCGCTGGCCGAGGAAATGCCCGAAATCGAGTACGCGGCCGTGGCCACGCCGACCAATTTCTTTCCCGGGTTTACGCTGGTGGCCCAGGAAAAAAACGTACGGGCAAACGCCATATACGCCAGCAAAGACTTTTTCCGCATCTTTTCTTACAACCTGCTCGAAGGCGACCCCGGTCAGGTGCTGGCCAGCCATGCCGCCGTGGTGCTATCGCAGGAAATGGCCGCCGCGTTGTTCGGCACGGCGGCGAATGCCGTGGGCAAAACGTTGGAATGGCAGATGGTCGACCTGAAGCAAACCGTCCTCGTGACGGGCGTCTTCGGGCCCATTCCCGCCAATTCTACCGAGCGCTTCGACTGTGTGCTCAGCTTCGAGGCCTTCAAGGGCATCATGAAAATGGGCAGGTCGATGAATTGGGCCGATGACGGGCCCTTCGGCACCTTTGTGGTGCTGCGCGAAGGGGCTAAGGAGTCGGAGTTTCGAGCGAAGATTGGCGGCCTACTCCAGCGCAAGCTGAGCACGAACAAGGAACGCGCCCTGCTGGTGCAGCCCTATGCTAATAAGTACCTCTTCGGGGAGTACACCAACGGCGTGCCGTCGGGCGGGCGGATAGAGTACGTCAAGCTGTTTTCGGCCATTGCGGTGTTCATTCTAGCCATTGCCTGCATCAACTTCATGAACCTAGCCACGGCGAAGGCCTCGCGCCGGTTGAAGGAAATCGGAATTAAGAAAACCTTGGGGGCCAGCCGCTTTTCGTTGGTCGCGCACTTTTTGGCGGAATCGGTGCTCATGAGCTTTCTTGCGTTGCTGATTGCGCTGGTTTTGGTCGAGCTGCTGCTGCCCCAGTTCAACGCCATCACCGGCAAGCAGCTCGCCTTGGCGTTCCAGCCGCACCTGGTGGCGGCGGCGCTCGGCCTGGCTTTGCTCACGGGGCTGCTGGCCGGCAGCTACCCGGCCTTCTACCTATCGGGGCTGCCGCCGGTGGCGGTCCTCAAGGGCCGGCTCGTCGGTTCCCTGGCCGACCTGTGGACGCGCAAGGGCTTGGTGGTGTTCCAGTTCATGCTCTCCGTGCTGTTCATCGTCTGCGTCTGGGTCATCCAGCGCCAGATTGCCTTTGTGCAAAGCAAGGACCTGGGCTACGACCGCCGCGGCGTGGTCGCCTTCGAAGCGGCAGGCAAAGCGGCCCAGCAGCCCGAGGCGTTTCTGGCCGAGCTAAAGCGGCTGCCGGGCGTGGTGAACGCCACCGGCTTCTGGGGCGCGTTTGTGAACACCTATGATGGCCCGGGAGGCCCGATGGAGTGGCAAGGCCGGGAAAGTACCGTCCACCACCTGGGCGTGACCTACGACATGCTCGAAACCTTGGGCATTACGCTGAAAGAAGGCCGCAGCTTTTCTCCCCAGTTCCGCTCCGACAGCTTTCAGATTATCGTCAACGAGGCCCTCGTGGCCAGCTTCGGCATGAAAAACCCGGTGGGCCAGGTGCTGGGTGGGCAGCGGATTGTGGGCGTGGCGAAGGACTTTCACCACCAGTCGCTGCACGAGAAAGTGAGGCCCTTTATTTTTCGGCTGGAGCCTAAGGCAGTCGGTACCGTTCTGGTTCGCTTGGCCCCGGGTCGGGAGCAGGAGACCATCGGGCGGCTTCGCCAGTTCTACGCGGCCTTTAATCCGGGATATACGCTGACCCACCGTTTTCTCGACGAAGACTATCAGGCCCAGTACGCGTCCGAACGGCGCGTCGGGGTGCTGGCCCAATATTTCGCCGCCTTGGCCATTCTTGTTTCGTGCCTGGGTTTGTTTGGCCTAACGGCCTTTACCGCGGAAAAGCGGCGCAAGGAAATTGGCATCCGCAAGGTCTTGGGGGCAAGTGAACTCAGCATCGTTTACCTGCTCTCGAGCGACCTCACCAAGCTCGTCGGGGCGGCGATTCTGCTGGCCTTGCCGGTCAGCTACGTGGTCGTGAAGCAGTGGCTGGATGGCTTCGAGTACCGAATAGGTTTGGAGTACTGGTATTTCCTGGGCGCCGGCCTCGTGGCCCTGGCCGTGGCGTGGCTCACCATTGGCACCCAAGCGTGGAAAGCCTCCCGCACCAACCCCACGCTTTGCTTACGAGATGAATAATTGGCTCTTTCTCAGCAGCCAACAGCTAGTATTTTTTGCCTGAGATGTACGGCCAGCCTTTGGCCAAAAAGCATCAATACCCTTTTTTCTGCAGGCCAATTGGCCAACCTCAACATACCCTCGCCATGTTTAAGAACTATTTCCTCGTGGCCTACCGGAACCTCATCCGGCACAAAGGCTTTTCCTTTCTCAACATTGCCGGCCTGGCCCTGGGCCTCACCGCCTGCCTGCTTATCGGCCTATTCGTGCACGACGAGCTGCAGTTCGACAAGTTCGTGCCCCAGGGCGACCAGATTTACCGCATTTACTCGGAGCGCACCAAAACCGAAACGCCGGAAACCCTCGCGCCGGTGCCGCCCATGTACGCCACCACCATGAAGCAGGAGTTCCCGGAAGTGGAGCAAACCACGCGCATCCTGATGGAGTCGTCCGTCGATTTGCTGGAGGTCGGCGACAAGAAAATCTACGTTGAAAATGGCCTCATTGCCGACTCCACCTTTTTCGAGATTTTCCCGCTGGACTTCAAGTACGGCTCGGCTGCCCACGCGCTGGATGCGCCCATGTCGATGGTGCTGGCCGAGGACGTGGCCAAGAGCTTCTTCGGCGACGAAAACCCAGTGGGCAAGCAGATTAAGATGAACAAAACAAGCTTCGTTGTGAAGGGTGTTTTGCAAAACAACTTGTCCAAATTTCACTTGAAGGTAAATTCGGTCATTCCCCTTTCCGCGGCTCAGCTACCCAAAGAGCGCATGAAAAAATGGGGCTGGCACCAGTTTTTCACCTACGTGAAGCTGCGGCCCGGCACCGACGCCCAGCAGACCCAGGCCAAGTTGCGGAGCTACGTCGCCGAGAAGGTGAACCCGACCTTGCCCGAGGACGACAAGGTGACGGACCTTTCGTTTTTGCAGCCGCTGCACGAGGTGCACCTGTACTCGGCCAACTTCAAGTACGACTCGTCGGTGAAGGGCAACATCACCTACGTGAAGGCCCTGGGTTTTATTGCCGCGTTCATTCTGCTCATTGCCGGCTTCAACTTCGTGAATCTGTCCACGGCCAAGTCGATGCAGCGGGCCAAGGAAGTGGGCATCCGCAAAACCATTGGGGCCAGCCGCGAGCAACTGATGCTACAGTTCCTGAGCGAAACCGTGCTGCTCACGCTGGTGAGCGTGGTGCTGGCCACGGTGCTCACGGCCCTGCTGCTGCCCTCGCTGAACACCTTCACGGGCAAAACCATGACGTTTGACTTGCTCACCAACCCGGGGCTGCTGGGCGTGTTGGTGCTGCTGACCGTGGTGGTGGGGCTGGTGGCGGGCTTCTACCCGGCGCTGGTGCTCTCCAGCTTCCAGCCCGTGAAGGTGCTAAAAAGCGCGGTGGTGACGGACAGCGTGTTTGGCCGCGTGCAGTGGCTGCGGCACGGCCTGATTGTGGTGCAATTTGCGCTGTCGGTGTTCCTGATAGTGTGCGCGCTGGTGGTGTTCCGGCAGGTGAGCTACCTGCACAATAAGGACTTGGGCTTCAACCGCGACCAAATCATGTTTTTCCCCATGCGGGGCGACAACATGAACAAGCACTACGACACCTTCAAAAACGAGCTGCAGCAAGTGCCCGGCGTGGCGTCGGCCAGCATCGGCTACGGCTTCCCCGGCGACCAAGTGGCCGGCGACGGCATCATTGTGCCTACCAACGGCGAGGACAAAGAGAAAGGCGTGACCCAGCTGATGGTGGACTACGACTACCTCAAAACCCTGGGTCTGCAGCTGGTGACGGGCCGCGACTTCTCCCAAGAGATGAAAACCGACAAAGACCAAGCCTTCATCATCAACGAAACGGCCGTGAAAGAACTCGGGTTTGGCACGCCCGATAAGGCCCTGGGCCAAACCCTGAAGTGGAAAGTATGGAACAACAAAAACCCCGATTCCTTGAAAATCGGCAAGGTTATCGGCGTGGTGAAAGACTTCCACTACAAGAGCCTGTACGACAAGCTGGAACCCGCCGTGCTGCAGATATTCCCCGGCGCCTATTGGAAAGTAGCCGTCAAGCTCAAGGCCGACAACATCGGCAGCTCCGTGGAAGGCGTGAAGCAAGTATGGGCCAAGTTCAGCCCCGAAAGCCCCATCGAATACAAGTTTCTGGACAACAACTTCGACCAGATGTACAAGGCCGAAGACAAGCTCAAGTCGCTGCTCTGGATATTCACTGGCATCGCCATTTTCGTGGGTTGCCTTGGGCTATTCGGCCTGGCCACCTACGCCGCCGAGCGCCGCAAGAAGGAAATAGGCATCCGTAAAGTATTGGGTGCGAGCGTGGGCAGCATCGTGAGCTTGCTCTCGAAGGAATTCCTGGTGCTGGTATTGATAGCAGCCGTCATTGCCTTCCCCGCCGCCTGGCTGGCCATGAGCCGCTGGCTGCAGGACTTCGCCTACCGCATCGACATGCCGCTCTGGGCCTTCCTGGCCGCTGGCCTAACGGCTGCAGCCGTGGCCTTCCTCACGGTGGGCTACCAGGCCGTGCGTGCCGCCACCATGAACCCCGTGAACAACCTGCGGGCGCAGTAGGCGCAGTCACCGTAATGCCACTCCCTGTGAAAAAGGAAGTGGCATTACGGTGACTGCGCCGGCATCCCAAGCGGTGCTCTGCCTAAAGCCATAAGAGCGTGTTTGGGTTTTTGATAGTGGTCATGCTGAGCTTATCGAAGCATAATGTGCCAGGGGCCTTTTACCAAAAACCAACCATCCTCTTAGCGTAAAAAAGCCTTCATGCTTGCGCAGGAAGGCTTTTTCCAACACAAGTAACGGGCGATTAGCGGTATTTCGGCATCTCCTCTCGCTCGGAGAGCAAGCCGGTGGTCAGCAGCGTGGCGCCGACGGCCAAAAAGGTGTTGCGGGCTTTTTTGTTTTTGGAAAAACCCAGGAGCCACGGCGCCCCCAAACTGGTGAGGGCCGTCACCACATCGATGGCCAGGTGGGTTTTGTAGGGGATGGATTTTACCAGGCCCCACTCGGCGCGGGTGAAGGCGGTGAGGGCCAGGATGCCGCTGCCCAGCACGTAGCCCAGGGTAGCGGGGGTCTTGTCTTCGCTAAAGCCGAGGAGCGCCGGAGCGGCGGCTACAAGGGGGGCGGCGGAATAGTCGAGGGCGCCGTGCACACGGCGGGAAATGGGCTTGCTCATAAGGGCGATTAGAGAGTAGATAAAGGAGGTGGATTGGTGCAGGATTAACGTCAGCCGTCCGCCAAAGGATATTGTTGAGCTTGGCTTTCAGAGCCACGGCCGCCGCCGGCGGTAGCATCAAGGCGACCCAATTGAACGTGGTCCGGTTTTATTCTTCTATCGCCATAACTTGCCCCTGCGAGTCAGGAAGGGGTTAATAGCCGTCAACCATCCTGCGAACGGTAGCCTAAGAACTCCCGCCGCAACTTACTGACTCGTTTCTTTTTTGCCCTCCTCATTTCCCAAACACGCGCTAAGTAGCGAACCGCCATCTGCCTTAGCTGGTGTCATTGCTTTGTTTTACCGTTCAAACTTATTGATTTTCACTTTAGGCTCGATGCCTTTCACATAAAAGGACGCAATAGCTCTGGCAAAGTCGGGCAGCAATTCCCCGTCGTTTGAAAGCACAATAATGGTGTAGCCTTGGTCAGGAAAACGCCAGACATCACCCAGCCCCGGCCCGCCGCTGTGCCCCGCACTCAAAACGGTCTTTTCTTCGCCCAGTGCCCACCCAACTCTGGAAAATTCCGAGAGTTCCCGGCCGACACTGTCTTGACCGTAAATAAGACTTTTGGAGAATGATTGCGGAAACAGAACCTCTTTGTCGAGGCCAATGGCCCAATTCACCATGTCGTGCAGCGAAGCGAAGTAGCCCCCGGCGGTGTAAGTGTACTGAGGGTATATGTACTTGTAAGCCCTCAGTTGCCCGTCAAGGTCGTAGTAAGTGGTGGCTTTTTGCGAGATTAGATTGGTGCGCATAAAGGCGCCAAGCCGTTGTTCCATATCAAAGGCACCGTCGTTCATATTGAGCGGGCCGGTCACTTGTTCTTTCAAAATTTGGGTGAAGGGCTTGTTGTAAATCTTCTCCAAAATGTAGCCGGCTACCATAAAGTCAGCCTGTGCATAGTGCTGCTTGGTTCCAGGGGTGTATTCCTGCGTGGAATCCATCAAGGCCTTTACAACTTGCGCAGTGGGCAGGTAGGCGTTTCCGTGGTAGTCCCGAATGCCACTGGAATGACTGAGCAAGTGCTTGACTTGTATGTTTTGCCAGCGTGCTGGCACGGAATCAATATACTTTCCGATGGGGTCCTCTAGCCGCAACTTTCCGGCGTAGATGGTTTTCATAATTAGTGTGGATGTCAGCAGCTTGGTACACGAGGCAATTTGGAAATTGCTGTGCACCGTGACCGGGCGATTCCATTCCACATTGGCTTGCCCGTAAGCGGTTGCCTTCACCTGTTTACCATTTTTGATTACCGCCACTGCTAGGCCGGGAATCTTTAGCGTTTTCATTTGGCGGGCAACAAACTCATCTACTAAACGGTCAGCGGAGGGAGTCTGGGCTGCGCACGGCAGGCACAGGAAAGTGAGCAGGAAAAGACTTGCGAGGTATTTCAACATGGCCGGTAGTCGCTTAAAAGGAAAATGGTCGCCGAAGGCCAAGTGCACTATCTGGGCTGCAAGGCGAATGGCGGCGTGGGTACCGGGCAAGCGCATCAATCGTTACAGAGGCCTGCTGCCGCAGTGCCAAAGAAGAATAGGCTGAAAACGAAAAAAGCCCGCCTGCAAACTGCAGGCGGGCTTTTTTGTGGAGATGCAGGGATTCGAACCCTGGTCCAGACAAGGAAATCAACGTGCTTTCTACGTGCGTATCCAGACTTGAATTTTCGAAGAACCTCAGGCGTCAGTCAGGCCCTTGAGTTTCCCTTAGCTGCAGTTGAGTTTCGCCTCCGAGTCACAGCTCCTCGAAGACTATTTTCTACTTACGACGCTCCGAACTCCCAGGTGTAGAAACTTACCCGGGCGGAACGATGACATTACCTAATTCTAAATTAGGCAGCCATGGCGTACGAATAGTCGCCGGTTGTTTTTCGATAGATTTTTTTACAGGAGAGCTTCCATCAACTCCTGGCACGCTTACCCGCAATTTGCGCAAGCTGTCAATTCCGGTCATCCCCAAATGGTAAAGAACGATTCCCGCCGTTGCCTCTCAGCCCAAGCGGGCCGCGAAGGTACGCGGATATGGTAGAAACGCCAGGGCAGGAGGGAAGGTTTCCTATTCTATCGCCTGTCATCCTGAGCTTGCGAAGGACCTTATCACGGCCGAACGATGCGCAGTACCCTGTTTGTTAACTGAGAAACGCGGCTCTATTTCTACTGCAAACTGTTCCAGCGTGATAAGGTCCTTCGCTACGCTCAGGATGACAGATGGGGTCAAAACCGCTTCCAAAGCCGCCCTTTTTTGGGTAACTTTGTAGACAGAACTTATGGATAATTTCGTCGTTTCGGCCCGCAAGTACCGTCCTTCCACGTTTCGCAGCGTGGTGGGGCAGCAGCACGTCACCACCACGCTGCAGAACGCTATTCAGAGCCAGCATCTGGCCCAGGCGTTCCTGTTTTGCGGCCCCCGGGGGGTAGGCAAAACCACCTGCGCCCGCATTCTGGCCAAAACCATCAACTGCACCAACCTCTCGGCCGAGACCGAAGCCTGCGGCACTTGCCCCTCGTGCGTGGCCTTCCAGGATAATGCCTCGTTCAACGTGCACGAGCTGGACGCCGCCTCCAACAACTCCGTCGAAGACATCCGCTCACTGGTGGAGCAGGTGCGCTACGCCCCCCAGGCCGGTAAGTATAAAATCTACATCATCGACGAGGTGCACATGCTCTCGAACGCCGCCTTCAACGCCTTTCTGAAGACGCTGGAGGAGCCGCCGAGCTACGCCATATTTATCCTCGCCACCACCGAGCGCCACAAAATCATCCCCACCATCCTGTCGCGCTGCCAGATTTTCGATTTCAGCCGCATCAAGGTGGAGGACATGCGCAGCCACCTGCGCTACGTGGCCACCCAGGAAGGCATCACGGCCGAAGACGACGCCCTGCACCTACTGGCCCAAAAGGCCGACGGCGGTCTGCGCGACGCCCTGTCGATGTTCGACCAGATGGTCACCTTCGGCGGCAACAACCTCACCTACAAAGAGGTGGTGCAAAACCTGCACATCCTCGACTACGATTACTATTTCCGCCTCGTCGATAGCCTGCTCACCGAAAACCTCTCCGCCGCCCTGCTGCTGCTCGATGAGGTGATGCAGAACGGCTTCGACCTGCACAACTTCGTGGTGGGCACCGCTGAGCACCTACGCGGCCTGCTCGTGTGCAAAGACGCCGTGACCGTGCAGCTGCTGGAAGTGTCCGAAGGCATCCGACTGAAGTACGTGCAGCAGGCCCAGGCTGCGCCGTTGGCCTTCCTGCTCTCCGCCCTCAACCTCATCAGCCAGTGCGACCGGGAGTTCAAGCAGGCCAAAAACCAGCGCCTTCACGTCGAGCTGGCGCTCATGAAGCTGGCTTATCTCAACGGGGCCGTACAGTTCGTCCGCGAGCTAAGCCCTGCCAGCAACGGCGAGGCTAAAAAAAAAACTAGTGGCCTAAACAGCCCTGCTGATGCAGCCGCGCCTGCAGCGCCTGCGCCGAGCAGCAACGGTAAAGTCCACGCGCAGTTTGCCCCCATTGCCTCGCCCGTGGCTATTACCCCAGCTGCTACTGTGCCAGCTGCTCCGGCGCCAGTTCCTGCCGCTCCCACGGTATCCACGGCCGCTTTGCCTGAGTTCGAGGCCTTACCCGCTGGCCGGGTGGCGCCCCCCGCCGATGGCCCTGAGCCCCTGCCCGTAGAAAGCGGGGTAGAGGAGCTGCACGACACCCCGAGCATCGAGCCGGAGCTCGAGGCAGCCATCACCGAGCGCCATCAGATGCGCGACACCCTGCCGCACGTCGAAATTGGCGTGCCCAGCTTTGAAGGGATTGAGCCCACCCCGCGCCCCACCCCGGCTGCTGCTTTTGCCAAAATTCCCAGCTTGGGGAATAAAATTCCGAGCCTGAAGGACCTAAGCAGCAAGCTGGCGGCTGGTCCCGCTTCAGCTTCTGTGGTAGCCGAGCCCCAGTATACCAGCGGCCCGGTGGCGCCCATCGACCCCGCCCTGCTGCAGCGGGTATGGAAAGAGCTGGCCGAGGAGCGCCGCGCCCAAGACCGCATGAGCGAATTCTGGGTGCTGAACCGCCCAGTGACCGCCAATGGTGAGCACATGATTGAGCTGGCCGTCGACAACCCCATTCAGGTCGACCAGTTCAACGACATGCGGGTGGAGTTTTTGGCGGACTTGCGGCGCCGCACTGGTCACCCGCGCCTTTCAGTGCAAGTTGTGGTAACCACGGCCGCACCCACTGGTCGCAAGCTGTACACCGCCACCGACAAGTTCGAGTACCTGGCCGAGCGGTTCCCGGCCCTGCGCGAGGCCAAGCATCGGCTGGGGCTGGAGGCGGAATTCTAAGCGCAAGGTTTCGCGAAGTGAAAAAGGGAAGTCTCGCAAAGTCTGGCATACCGTCAAACTTTGCGAGACTTCCCTTTTTCACTTCGCGAAACCTTGCGCGAATACGCTGCAAACGTTTGTGCCTAAAACTAACCTCATCAGCACCACGAACCCTCAGCGCCGAACAAACCGGCAAGATAGCTGTAAAATTCGTTTTATATTCCCCTATCAGCTAGCTACCTTTGTTTTTCGAATCTTTTCGGCTACCCTTCTGCGCCTTTCGTGAAAAACAACTTTTTGCTGCTGTTTCCTGCCCTGGCAGCGCTAGGCCTTGCCACACAGTGCCAATCGAGCAAACCAGCTACTACTGCTTCGACTACCACAGCCGCGACTGCTACCACACCCGACGCACAAAAGGAATACCGCTACGAAACTGTGCCCGGCGACCCGCTGCAGGTGCGTATCTATAAGCTAGACAACGGCCTGACCGTTTATTTGTCAGATTACAAGGACGCCCCGCGCATCCAGACTTATGTGGCTGTGCGCGCCGGTTCAAAAAACGACCCGGCCGATGCTACCGGTCTCGCGCACTACCTCGAACACATGGTATTCAAGGGTACCTCGAAGCTGGGAACGCAGGACTGGGCTAAGGAAAAAGTAGAGCTTGATAAGATTGAAGCGCTCTACGAAGTATACCGCGGCCAGCGCAATGACCCCGCCGCCCGCAAGCGCACTTACCATCAGATTGACTCCATCTCGGGGGTAGCAGCCACGTACGCCGTGCCGAACGAGTACGACAAGGTAATGGGTGCTATTGGGGCCAAAGGCTCCAACGCGCACACTTCGAGCGAAGAAACGGTTTACCAGGAAGACATACCCAGCAACCAGCTGGAAAAATGGACGGCCATCCAGGCCGAGCGCATGCAGGAGATGGTACCGCGCCTGTTCCACACCGAGCTGGAAGCGGTGTACGAAGAGAAAAACCGGGGCCTGGACAGCGATTTCAACAAGGAGTATGAGGCACTTAATGCGGCCTTGTACCCAACGCACCCCTACGGCACGCAGACGACCATCGGCACGATTGAGCACCTGCAAAACCCGTCCATCACGGAAATCAAGAAGTACTTCGGCCAATATTACGTGCCGGGCAACGTGGCCCTGTGCCTGAGCGGCGACCTAGACTACGACACCACCATCCGCCTTATCGACAAATACTTTGGCGCATTGCCCGCCAAGTCGGCTCCTGCCTTCAACCCGCCGGTAGAAAAGCCGCTGACCGCCCCAATGGTCCGCGAAATAGTAGGGCCGCAGTCGGAAAACGTGATGCTGGGCTTCCGCCTGCCCGGCAAGGCCAGCCGCGACGGCGTTCGCCTCCGCATGCTGGATAAAATCCTGACCAACGGCCAGGCCGGTCTCATCGACCTCAACCTGAACCAGCAGCAGAAAGTGTTGCAGGCCATGTCGTTCACAGATCTTAATACCGATTACTCGACCCACGTTATCTACGGCACACCGCGGCAGGGCCAGAAGCTAGACGAAGTGAAGCGCCTGATGTTGGGCGAGCTAGCCAAGGTGAAAGCTGGAAACTTCCCCGATTGGTTGATTCCGGCCATCATCAACAACGTCAAGCTGGAGCGCACCAAGAGCTACGAAAGCAACGAGGCCCGCGCCAGTGCCATGTACGAGGCGTTTATTCAGCGTGTCGACTGGAAAGACTACCTGGAGCAGCATGAGACCTTTGCTTCCATTACCAAGGAGGAAATCGTAAAATTCGCCAACGACAACTACGGCGATAATTACGTGACCATATACAAGCGCACCGGCACCGACCCCAACAAGGTGAAGGTGGTGAAGCCTGCCATCACGCCCGTGCCCGCTAACCGTGAAGTGGCTTCGACTTACTACAAGCAGCTCACGGCTATGCCGAGCTCCGAGTTGCAGCCGGTGTTTGTTGATTACAAGCAGGACATTCAAGAAATAGCCATCAACCCGGGCCTGCCGCTGTACTACACCAAGAACAGCGAAAATGGTTTGTTCAACCTGTACTACATCCTGGACCTGGGCACCAACAACGACCCACGTTGGGGCCTGGCCACCGATTACCTGCAGTACCTCGGCGCTGGCAACTACTCGGCCGCTCAGCTGCAGCAGGAGTTTTACAAGTTGGGCTGCTATTTTAACGTGAGCAGCGGCACCGACCGGATTTTCGTGACGCTGAACGGTCTCGACACCAACCTTGAGCCCGCGCTGAAACTGTTTGAACAGCTGCTGAACGCGCCCAAACCCGACGCCGCAGCCCTCAAAAACATGGTGGCCGGCACGCTCAAAGCCCGTCAGGATGCCAAGCTCAACAAGGGCGTGATTCTGAATGCGGCCATGGTGAACTACGTGAAGTACGGCGCGAAAAACCCCTTCACCAACGTGATGAGCGAGAAGGAGCTGAAGGCCGTGAAGCCTGAGCAGCTCACGGCCCTGATTAAGAAGCTGCCGACCCTGCAGCACCGCGTGCTGTACTACGGCCCGCGCCCCCAGGAGGGCACCGTGGCGGTGCTGAAAGCCGAACACCGCATCCCCGCCAAACTGGCTCCCGTGCCTGCCGCAAAAGACTTTACCGAGCAACCCTTGAAGGACAAAAAAGTCTATTGGGTTGACTACAACATGGTACAGGCCGAAATCATCTTCCTGACCAAGGGCGATGTGTATAACAAAGGCATGGTGCCCACGGTGGCGCTCTACAACGAGTACTTCGGTGGGGGCATGGGCAGCATCGTATTCCAGGATTTGCGCGAGAGCAAGGCCCTGGCTTACTCCGCATCGTCGCGCTACGCCAACGCCGACAAGGTGGGCCGCTCCAACTACAACATGAGTTACATCGGCACACAGAGCGACAAGCTCCCCGAGGCCATGGCTGGTATGGAAGCGTTGCTAACGAACATGCCCGTCGCGGAGGCCAACCTGGAAATCGCCAAGAATTCTATTCGCAACAGCATCAGCACCGAACGCATTACCAAAGGCAACGTACTGTTGAGCTACGAGCGCGCCCGCCGCCTCGGCCTCGACTACGACTTGCGCCGCGACGTGTACACCGGCACGCAGAACATGACTTTCGATGAGCTGAGGAAATTTCAGGAAGCCAAGATTAAAGGACAAAATCAGGTGATTCTGGTTATTGGTTCGAAAGACCGGCTGAATTTTAAGGAACTGGCCAAATACGGCACGGTGCAGCAGCTCACCCTGAAGGAAATTTTCGGGTACTAGCCCACAATTGTCATGCTGAGCGCAGCGAAGCACCTTATCCCGCATGCGCTCAGTTGAATTCTACTACGAAAGCCTGGCGCGATAAGGTCCTTCGCTGCGCTCAGGAAGACCCCGATTTAAATAACACACGACCCCACATGGCAGAGCAAAAAATAACCATCAAAAACGGCAAACTGAATGTACCGGACAAGCCCACTATCCCCTTCATTGAGGGCGATGGTACAGGTCCAGACATTTGGGCGGCTTCCAAGCTTGTATTCGATGCAGCCGTTGAGAAGGCCTATGGGGGCAAAAAGCAGTTGATGTGGAAGGAAGTGCTGGCCGGTGAAAAAGCCTACAAGCAAACCAATAACTGGCTGCCCAACGAAACCCTCGACGCATTCCGTGAATACCTGGTGGGCATCAAAGGTCCCCTGACCACGCCCGTGGGCGGCGGTATCCGTTCGCTGAACGTGGCCCTGCGCCAGGAGCTGGACCTCTATGCCTGCGTGCGCCCCGTGCGCTACTACGACGGTGTGCCCTCGCCGGTGCGCCACCCGGAGCTGACCGACATGGTCATCTTCCGCGAAAACACCGAGGACATCTACGCCGGCATCGAGTACATGAACGGCACGCCCCAGGCTCAGAAAATGTTGGAATTCCTGCAGGATGAGATGGGCGTGAAGAAGATTCGCTTCCCCGAGTCGTCTTCGTTTGGCATCAAGCCGGTGTCGAAAGAAGGCACCGAGCGCCTCGTGCGTGCGGCCATCAACTACGCGCTGCTGCACAAGAAGCCGTCGGTGACCATCGTGCACAAGGGCAACATCATGAAGTTCACCGAGGGCGCCTTCAAGACCTGGGGCTACGAGCTGGCCGAGAAGGAATTCGGCAGCAAGGTGTTTACTTGGGCGCAGTACGACAAAATCGTGGCCAAGCAAGGTGTGGCCGTGGCTGATGCCCTGCAGAAGCAGGCCCAGGAGCAAGGCAAGCTCATCATCAAGGACAGCATCGCCGATGCCTTCCTGCAGCAGATTCTGTTGCGCCCCGCCGAGTACTCGGTAGTGGCCACACTGAACCTGAACGGTGACTACATCTCCGACGCCCTGGCGGCCATCGTGGGCGGCATCGGCATCGCGCCCGGCGCCAATATCAACTACATGACCGGCCACGCCATCTTCGAAGCGACCCACGGCACCGCGCCTAAGTACGCCAACCAAGACAAGGTGAACCCCGGTTCAGTTATCCTGTCCGGCGTGATGATGCTCGAGCACATGGGCTGGAAAGAAGCCGCTGCCCTCATCAACAAAGGCCTCGAAGCCGCCATCGCCAGCAAGCGCGTGACCTACGACTTCGAACGCCAGATGGAAGGCGCTACTCTGCTGAAAACGAGCAAATTCGCCCAAGAGATTGTTAATAATATGTAGTAGCTTGGCTGCTGCCTAAGCAACAACAGAAACCCCCGCGTCGGCTTTGACTGGCGCGGGGGTTTTGTTACTTATCAAACGTGCGTTTAATCATTAGTTCCGTTGGGCGGAGTCTGAGCGACGCAACGACTAAAACCTGACCCATTCTAGCTGGCTTGAAACCTGCTAACCTAAATTAATATACTTTATAAAATGTAAATATAGCGAGATGTTATATCTAATGAGTTGTGCATTAACTTTGGTCGAATTCAATCCATTTATTCTTTTCCTGACTTTTTACAACCCCCATGAAAGCAGCTAGTACTACCTTGCTACTGACTCTTTTTGCCTTGTCGGCTCAAGCGCAAGAGGTAAAAACGGATAAGCTAACCAAGTTGACCAACGAAGAAATCCTGGTCAATGTCATCGCTGTGAATGACCGCGAAGTGTCGTTCACTTATCCGGGAGAAACAGCCGTTAACGTCCTCAACAAGAACCAAGTCAAAGAGATTGGTTTTGCGAGTGGCCGCGTTGAAAAGATAACGGAACGGGTCGTAATTGCCAGCGAGGAAGATTGGCAAAAAGTGATAGTGACCACTTTGGAGTCCGACGTTGTGGGGCTGACCCGAAAAGGCGAGGTTCGGGCAAAAGCCGCGGGCGCTACCGCTTTATCCAACCAAGCCAACATCGATGCCCGCGCTACGGAAAAATTGAAGCGCGAAGCCGCGCGAATGGGGGCCCACATTATTTTGATACAGGCTCAAAATACCCAGCGGGGTTCTATGGGCAACGCTTTTCAGACCGCCCAAGTCCCTACCAGTCTTAAGCAGGGCGTCGCCTACAGCTATTAACTGACGTTTTTTTTAGCAAAAGCCCCGCGTCTTCTAAGGCGCGGGGCTTTTATGTGTTGGGATGTTATGCCGGTAGGCGCTTTACGATTTTCTACTTCCTTGAACATCCCCCCTCTGGCGCGAGTTTAGCGCAGCGTAACTCGTGACTACTAATTGAGCGAGGCTGTGCCTCGCATTAGAACAAGCCGCGCGAACGACTGCGGTACGGGCTTGCCGCTGGCGCGGCAGGGGAGGCACAGCCTCCCCAACATAGCAAGGCGCGAGTTATGCTTCGCTAAACTCGCGCCAGTCCATCTCCAGCCCAACTGCTACTTTCCGCCAGCCTTCAAATCCCGAAACACGTTATTCAACCCCTCAGCCCAGATGGGATGAGCGAAAATCATGTCCTGAAGCTGCTGATACTTCAGCCGCCCGGCCATGGCTACCTGGATGACGGCCATGATTTCGCCGGCTTCGGGGCCGAGCAGGGTGGCGCCCAGCAGCCGGTCGTCTTTGCCGACGAGCACCTTCCAGAAGCCTAACGTCTTGCTGGTGTGCTGGGCCCGCCCAATGGTGCGGATGGGCATGGTGGCCATGCGGTAGGGGATTTTGTCTTCCTGGGCCTGGCCTTCGCTGAGGCCGATGCGGGCCATGGGCGGGTCGGTGAATACCACGTAGGGGAGGGGGCGCTCGCGGGCCGAGCGTTTGCGGCCGTGCAGCAGGGCGTCGCGCACAATGCGGTAGTCGTCGTAGGCCAGGTGCGTGAATTGCGGGCCGGGGTGGATGTCGCCCAGCGCGTACACGCCCTTCACGTTAGTTTGCAGATTGTTATTTACCAGGATATAGCCTTTGTCGTCGGTTTTTATACCGGCGAAGCCCAGGCCTATCTTGTCGGAATTGGGGCGGCGGCCGGTGGCTACCAGCAAGTGGCTGCCACGCACCCGCCGCTCGCCTTCGCTCGTGTGGGCCGACACCGTGATGCTGCCACTGGCGCTGCGGCTTGCCCGGTAAGCCCGTGCGTTCATCACAAATTCGATTCCTTCTTTAGTTAAGGCTTCTTGCAGGCCGCGGCACACGTCGTCGTCCTCACGCTCGAGCAGTTGCGGGCCCGACTCAATGATAGTGATGCGGCTGCCGAAGCGTCGGAACATCTGACTAAACTCCAGGCCTATGTAACCGCCGCCTAAGATGATGAGGTGCTCGGGCAGCTCTTTAAGGTCGAGCAGCTGGGTGGTGGTCAGGTAGCCAACATCGGCCAAGCCCTCCACGTCGGGAATAGCGGTGCGGGTGCCGGTATTGATGAAAATAAGTGGAGCCGTAAGGTCCTGGGTGCGGCCGTTGGCCAAGGCTACGTGCAGAGAATTCGGCGCTGTGAAGGCGGCATGACCTTCGAGCAGGGTGATGTTGTTTTGCTTCTTGGTGAGGTTCGAACGGATGCCGTCGCGCATGGCAGCAATCACGCCGTCTTTCCGGGCCACGGCGGCAGCCAGGTCGACGCGGAGGTCGGTGGCGCTGGCGGTTTCGGGGGCCGCAACCTGGGCAGAAGTGCGAATGTGGTGCAGGCGCTCGGCGGTGGCAATGAGGGTTTTGGTGGGCGAGCAGCCGTAGTTGATGCAGGAGCCGCCCAGCCGGTTTTCCTCAATCATTGCCACTTTGCGGCCGGCTTGGGCCAGCGCGGTAGCCAGGGGGTTTCCGGCCTGGCCAGAACCGATGATGATGGCGTCGAAAGCAGTAGCGGGCATGAGCAGATTTGGTAAACAGTGGGATATGCCATACATACGGTTCGGCTTGCCAATGTAACCAAGAGCTTATCGGAATAATGAGAAGTCGGTGGTAGTTAGGGCTTGTATCTGAATTAAAATCGGTAGAAAACCGTCGTCCCAGAATACTGTTCCTTGGCCTTCTACCGCCAAGCTCATCCAGAAATAAGCGGGAAAGTCCGGCGAAAACACGAAATTGCCGTTTCAGGCGTTGTTTTGCCTTTTTCTTGCTTTGCTATATCCCATGAAGCACCTGTTGCGCTTTGCCTATTTGCCTTTTTTAACCGGCCTCACCAGCTGTGCCTCGCTGTATTTCCCGCCGCCGCCCCACGCGCCGCTGCTAACGCACCAGGGCGAAGCCTACGGCTCTATCAGTACCAACCTGCAAAATAATTTTGCCTTGCAGGGCGCCTACGCCGTCACGGAGCATTTGGGCGTTGCGGGCACGTTTTCATCGCTCAATCGTGACCGAACCCGTAAGACAGAAAACATCGGTTTTGGCGAGCTCAGCGTAGGCTATTTCACCCGCCTGCCCGACAAGCGCGTGCTGGAAGTTTACGTTGGAGCTGGGGGCGGCAGCACCCAGCGCGTCGAGCGCGACGCCGAGAAGGTTACCACCCGCACGCTGGACGGCAGCCTGTCCAAAGTATTTGCCCAGGTAAACTACGCCCGCAAAAAAAGTGACAACCTCCGCCTGTTCAAACACGATTTCCCCCTGACCTACGGCGCCGCCCTGCGCATGAGCTACATGCAGCTCAATAACTTCCGCATCGACGGCCTAGCCGCGCCCGGTGAAAACAACGTGTTTTTTGAGCCCATCACCTTCACCCGCACCCAGATTGCGGGTCCCGTGCAACTGCAGATAATGAGCGGCCAGATTTTTGGCTTCCGGAACAACAAGTTTCTCAAGGCCGCTAACTCGGTCTTCCAGATAGGCATTGTCGTTAATCTGGACCCCAAGGGATTCATGGGCGAGTAGCCCGCCATTGGCAAAGCCTCCCCAAGCCCGGTTTTAAACAAGGCTTGGGGAGGCTTTTAGCGCTAAGTACAGCCGGCATTATGGCTTACTCTCGAAGAAGTTTTTGAGCGGCCGTTTAAATAAGCCGCTGGTGGTGCCAATGTATACCGTGTCGCGTAGCAATTCAATGCCGGTAATGCTGGTTTCGCGCAGCCCGTCATTCTTAAGCTCTCGGACTTTTCCAGTGGCGTTGTTCCAGCGTAAGGTATATAACTGATTGAATGGGCGGACGTAGCCAACTAGGCTGTCACCAATAACGTGCATGCTGCTGCTGAGGAAGTAGGAGGGGATGCCCGAGAATTTAGTCCAGGTTTCGCCCTCGTCGGTAGATATCAGCACGCTGTTATTGCCATCGGATGTATAGGCGTAAATTTTCCCTTGGTACTTATATATGGTCCAATAACCAGTTTGGTTACTTACCAACCGGATGGAGCCGTCCTGCTTGACTTTATAGATGCCACGTTCGGAGTGACCAACTAGGAAATAATCATCGATGGCCACTATGCGGTATACATAAGGAAAACTAGTGGTGACCGGGATGGCAGGAAAACTCAGTACTTGAGCCTGCGCTTTAAGCCCTCGAAAACTGTTTTTGGTCACGTGAGCTAGCATCAGGCGCATAGGAGGGTCGGCGGGACCAGTTGTGGTCCGACGATAAGCCACGAGCAGGTAATCATTTTGGTTGATAGCTCCCACCTGATAGTCTCCTGCTGTACTTGACCTGACGGTAGTATTGTACACCGTACTAGCTTGCGGGTCTAGCTTCCGTAGGTGGATGTAATCACTATACTGGCTACTGCTAGGTTCGGCCATTGGAGTGACCACTATTATGGTATCTCCTGCCGGCCAGGCATACAGATTGGCCGCGATAGGGACTTTTACATTTACATCATAAGGAAGCCAGCCTACCAAACTCACGTTTTCAAAATAGCGTCGGTTAGCCGCTCCTGGCGACACCCGTCCCAACAGCCCTGGCGTTTGCAGGTAGAGTGAACCAGCATCCTTGGCTGTTCCCAGCACCACTTTGCTGAGACCAAACAGCTGCTTGACTTCTGTCCAGCTATAGGTTTTATCTACTTCCTTGAGCTGGATTTCACCCTCTTTTTTGCAAGCGCTAAGCATGCCAATAGTGGCCAGCAAGAGCATAAAGTTGACCCGATAAGACATTAATGTAGAAATACTAAGAGAAATAAGTAAATCGTAAAAGCAATGGATACAAAGCTATTGCTCAACTGTAACTATTCCATGCAAATCGGCGTGAAGCCAGTCAAATCACGAGCGTTATAAACGAAATGAGTCGCTGCCAACAATTGACAGCGACTCATTATGTATAGTTAGCAAGAACTCTTACCAAAAGGCCAGTTAGCTAAAATGGCTTACTTGCCGCCCAGCACACGCAGCATGGTGTCGCCAATCTCAGCGGGCGAATCCACTACGTGGATGCCGCACTCGCGCATGATGGCCATTTTAGCGGCAGCCGTGTCGTCGGCGCCGCCTACGATGGCACCGGCGTGGCCCATGCGGCGGCCGGATTAGTTAAGGAATAGAGTAATTAATTGGCTTCTGGCACGATTATCATCCGCAAGGCCGGGAATAGTCAGCCTTCAGGTGCAATCGGTTCTGAATTAGGTAGGTGCCACTGGGCTCCCCTGAACTGGACGGCGGGCAGCACCGCTAGCCTGCGCTATTTTGGCTGGTCTTCGAAAAAGGTCTTAACTGACTTTTTAAACAACCCACCACTGGTCGCTAGATACACCGTGTCGCGCCAAGTCTCCAAGCTGTTCAGCTCAAGCTTTTCTAGGCCGTCACGTTTAAGCAGGCGAGCCCGGTAGCCGGTCCCGGTATTGCTCATTTTAAGGGTAAATAAATAGTCATTGCCCGCGCCGTGACGTATGCCCACGAGGCTGTCGCCCACCGGATGCATGGTGTTGTTGCGCAGTAGAGACGGAATGCCCGAGGCAAACTGCCAAGTCAGGCCGTCATCGTTGGAAATGCCCAGTTGGTCGTTGGCCGTGTGGGCATATACCCGGCCCTGCCATTTGTAAAACGTTTCCACGCGGTGCACCTGGTTCAAGACCTGGCGATAGGTGCCGTTCTGTTCAACTCGGTACACGCCCTGGCTGCCGCAATCAACCAAAAAGTAATTGTCGATGGCGGTAATCAAGAGAGGGTAAGACGGATAAATGGGTAAGCCGACGACGGGAATGGTGATAACACGAGGTGTAAGCATGGGCCGCGACGGAATCCCATAACCATCGTAAGTAGGCACCTGCGCCAGCACCAGATGCATTTGGCTGTCTAGGAAAAAGCTGTCGGTAAGGTAGGTGAACAAAAGGTAGCGGTTGGCATTGATGGCTCCCATCTTAAAATACGTGCGGTTCCCCTTTGGTACCAGTTGCGCCCGTTGGTCGAGCCGTTTCAGCCGAATCGTATGGTAGGATTGAGAGGATACCGGGCTTTGGGTTGGGATAATAGTCACTGTCGTGTCGCCGTACGTGACAAAAAAATCCGGCCCAATGGGCAAGCGCACATTTACGTCGGTAGGGACGAAAACTAATGGACCTTCCCGAAAGCGGGGCCTGCTTTGGTTCAACATCACCGTAGTAAAAGCCCCTGGTTGTTGCAGATAAAGCCTATCGGTACCCTTGCCGATGCCTAAAACGATGTTGTAAAGACCTACGAAGGGTTCCGCCAAGACCCAACTGTACTCGCGGTCACGGTCACTCACCACAATTTTTTCAATTTCTTTCTTGCAAGAAACCAGTAGTAAAATAATGGCTACCCAGCCATAGCGTGCGATGACCTGCATAAAAAAAGAGAATACTACTAAATAAAAAAGTCCCGGCCAAAGCCGGGACTCAAATATAGCTATAAGTTTGAAAAAGGCTTACTTGCCGCCCAATACGCGGAGCATGGTATCGCCAATCTCAGCGGGCGAATCCACGACGTGGATGCCGCACTCGCGCATGATGGCCATTTTCGCAGCCGCCGTGTCGTCGGCGCCGCCTACGATGGCACCGGCGTGGCCCATGCGGCGGCCGGGAGGGGCCGTCTGGCCGGCGATGAAGCCTACCACGGGCTTCTTGTTGCCGGTTTCCTTAATCCAACGAGCGGCTTCGGCTTCCATGCCGCCACCGATTTCGCCTATCATCACGATGCCTTCGGTCTCGGGGTCATTCATCAACAGCTCAACCGCCTGCTTGGTGGTGGTGCCGATGATGGGGTCGCCGCCGATGCCGATGGCCGTGGTCTGGCCCAGGCCGGCTTTGGTGAGCTGGTCAACGGCTTCGTAGGTCAGGGTACCCGACTTGGACACGATGCCGATTTTGCCTTTGGTGAAAATGAAGCCGGGCATGATGCCCACTTTGCACTCGCCGGCGGTCATTACGCCGGGGCAGTTGGGCCCAATCATCGTAACGCCTTCCCGGTCTTTCAGGTAGTGCTTAACGGCAATCATGTCCTTCGTAGGGATGCCTTCGGTGATGGTGATGATGACTTTGATGCCGGCATCGGCCGCCTCCATGATGGCGTCGGCGGCGAAAGCCGGGGGCACGAAAATGATGCTGGTATCGGCGCCGGCTTTCTCCACGGCTTCGGCCACGGTGTTGAATACGGGACGGCCCAGGTGCTCAGAACCGCCTTTGCCGGGCGTTACGCCGCCCACCACATTGGTGCCGTAGTCCATCATCTGCTGGGCATGGAACGAACCTTCGGAGCCCGTAAAGCCCTGCACGATAACCTTGGAGTTTTTATTAACCAGAACGCTCATTCGTAGGTGTTTTTTGGGAAATTGATGGAGTGAGAAGGGAAGCCCGGACGGGCAATGGTGCTGCAAAAGTAGGGCTTTTTAGGGGCGCGGCAAGGCACGTCTACGTTGAAAGACTGAGGAGTGCGCCAGATGGCCGGACAACGGTATTACTACTGAATTGGGCGGGTGCTGCGAATCCTTGCGCGCAGGGAATCGTTTTTCATATCGACTGTTGGTTGCTGTGCTTCCATTTCGAGCACCCTCACGAACGTGCAAACGCAAAGCGGCCAGCCTGGCGGACACCGGCCATACCCTGGGATGTGCTACTGTGCCAATGGGACCGCAGTACCGGCTGCCTCACTTTACCTCATCTATTTTGTCAGGAGATATCAGCAGTGAAACACTTTCCTTTCGCCTTGCTACTAAGCTGGTGCGTGTTCTTCACCAGTTGTACCAATAAAAACAGCGACGCCTTCCCAAACAGCGCAATAACCATTCCCGAGCAGGGCGTGTCGCGCCTGGAAACGCCCAAGGACCTCGACCCCCTGCTCAACCAGCTGGGCCCGGCCCGCTACGCCCTGCTGGGCGAAGCCTCGCACGGCACCGCCGAGTTTTATACCTGGCGTAGCGCCATCACCAAGCGCCTGATTCAGGAGAAGGGCTATAACCTGATTGGGGTAGAGGGCGACTGGCCGGATATGTACGAGCTTAACCGCTACGTGAAAGGGGCCAACAATGGCGCTTCGGCCACGGCTGTGCTGCAGCGCCTCAAACGCTGGCCCACCTGGATGTGGGCAAACACCGAAATTGCCGAACTGGCCGAATGGCTGCGGACGTATAACAGCACCCAGCCGGCGGCCCGTAAAGTAGGCTTCTACGGCCTCGACGTTTATAGTCTCTGGGAGTCGCTGCAAAGCATTCGCACTGATTTTCCGGAGGCTGACCCGGCCACGCGCCAGGCCGTTGATGCCGCCCTGGACTGCCTTGGCCCCTATAACCAAAGCGACGAGGCCTACGGCCGGGCCACCATGGGTGGCGCCAGCTGCGCCGAGGCAGTGGCCAATGTGCTCGCTGCCGTGCGCAACCGCATGAAAACCTTGCCACCCGGCCACGAAGGCGCTTTCAATGCCGAACAAAATGCCTTGGTCGCCGTGAACGCCGAACGCTACAATCGCGCGGCCGTGCGCAGCAGCACCACCTCCTGGAACATCCGCGACCAGCACATGGCCGAGACCATAAACCGGCTGATGGCCTTCCATGGACCAACTGCCAAGATTGCCGTGTGGGAGCACAACACCCACGTGGGCGATGCCCGCCACACCGATATGGCCAACCGCGGCGAGGTGAATGTGGGCCAGCTCATGCGCGAACAACATGCATCGGCGGGCGTGTATATCGTGGGCTTTGGTACCTATGCCGGCACCGTGACGGCGGCTCCGCGGTGGGGCGGACCCGTGACAACCATGCCCGTGCCCGCTGCTCAAAGCGGCTCCTGGGAGGCTGTCATTCATGAGCAGCGGCCTGGCAACAACCTGTTTCTCTTAGACTCCTGGCGCGGCAACGACCAGTTGACCCAACGCCGCGGCAACCGGGCCATCGGCGTGGTGTACAACCCCGCAAGCGAAAGCGGCAATTATGTGCCCACCAACCTGCCGCAACGCTACGACGCCTTTATTTTTATTGAGCAAACCCAAGCGCTGCGCCCTTTGCCAAATATGGGCGGATGAGAAGCCGGGTCGGGGAACTGATTGTGGGTCCTGAGTATTAGTAGAGCTGCAAAATCATAGGATACTGCGCGGCCCGCTGCTCCCGGGAAGAGACGAAGCAGCAGGCCGTGCAATGCCAATAAGCACATGGTTTGTCCGTGCCTCCCCGCCGGAATTCGTACCTTTGCCCCTTAATAAGACCTAGCCCCACCCACCACTTTCAATGTATTTTAACCACGTCATCGAGGCCGTTGGCCATACTCCACTCGTTAAGCTCAACAAGGTAACCGACGGTATCAAAGGTACTATTTTAGCCAAAGTAGAGTATTTCAACCCCGGCAATTCGGTGAAAGACCGCATGGCCATCCGCATGATTGAGGATGCCGAGAAGGCGGGTCTCATTCAGCCCGGCGGCACCATCATCGAGGGCACCAGCGGCAACACCGGCATGGGCCTGGCCCTGGCCGCCATTGCCAAAGGCTACAAAACGGTGTTTGTCATGAGCGACAAGCAGAGCAAGGAAAAGCAGGACATCCTTCGCGCCGTGGGCGCCGAGGTAGTGGTGTGCCCCGTCGACGTGGCCCCGGACGACCCGCGCAGCTACTACTCCGTAGCGCGCCGCCTCAACCAGGAAACCCCCAACTCTTTTTACCCCAATCAGTACGACAATCTCTCGAACGCCGCTGCGCACTACGACAGCACCGGCCCCGAAATCTGGAACGGTACCGAGGGCCAAATCACGCACTACGCCTGTGGCGTGGGCACCGGCGGCACCATCTGCGGCGCCAGCAAGTACCTGAAGGAGCAGAACCCCGCCGTGGTTACTATCGGTCTCGACACCTATGGCTCGGTGTTTAAGAAATACAAGGAGACCGGAATTTTCGACGAGAACGAAATTTATCCTTACAAGACCGAAGGCATCGGCGAAGACATTCTGCCCAAGAATGTAAATTTCGATTTGATTGACTTATTCATAAAAGTGACCGACCAGGACGCCGCCGTCATGACGCGCCGCTTGGCCAAAGAAGAAGGCTTGTTTGTGGGCTGGTCGTGCGGCTCGGCTGTATACGGCGCCCTGGAGTACGCCCGCGAGCACTTGAAGGAAGACGATACCATGGTGATTGTGCTGCCCGACCACGGCACGCGCTACCTCGGAAAAATCTACAACGACGACTGGATGCGGGCACAGGGCTGGTTATAAGCGGCTCGACTATTGTGGGAGTGCGCCAAGGTTGCTATCTTCGTATAAGCTAGAAATCACTTACTATACATGTCTGCTAATTTGAATCACATTGTACTGGTAGACGATAACGAAACCACCAGCTTTCTAAACAATCGCCTGTTGGGTCGTTTGGCAGTTGCCGACCACGTAAGCACCTTCTCTCGCGCCGATGAGGCGTTTGAGCAGCTGTGGGGTGACACTACGGGCGACAGCCCGACACCCGCACCCGACTTGGTATTTGTGGACTTGAAGATGCCCGGCATCTCCGGTTTCGAATTCCTGGAGCTGTACAATGCTCTGCCTCAGCCCGTGCAGGACAAGACGGTGATGGCTGTGCTTACCACCTCCATGCACGGCGCCGACACGGCCCGCGTGGCGAAGTACCCCAACGTAGAATACCTGACCAAGCCTCTCACCGAGGAAAAAATGCGCAAACTGCTGGAGAAGCGCTTTCAGTAAGCGCTGGCATCTGGCGAGCAAGGCGGCATCTGATTCCAAACCAGGTAGCGTTTCGAGTTTGCTCAAGTTTAGAAGAAGCTCCGGCCAAGTGGTCGGGGCTTTTTTTATGCGCTTATCTAACTGACCTATTTTTACTGCACTCAGCCCTTCGCCACATGACTACGCCTCCACAAACAACCCAGCCGGAACAGGAAAAGAAACTAGCAGCCCGGACAGCGCTACGCTGGGTGCGCAATGGCATGTTGGTGGGGCTGGGCAGTGGCAGCACCGCCGCTTTTTTCATCGCCGCGCTGGGTGAATTTATCCGCCGGGGCGACTTGCAGGTGCAGGCCACGGCCACATCTCTGGCCAGCGAAACCTTGGCCCGGCAAGCCGGCATTCCCCTTGTCGAGCCAAGGCGCGGGCTGCGCTTCGACCTCACAGTGGACGGCGCCGATGAGCTCGACGCGCATCTGAGGCTGGTGAAGGGTGGAGGCGGGGCGTTGCTTCGTGAAAAGGTGCTGGCCACCGCTTCCGACTACCTGCTCATCGTAGCCGACTCATCGAAAGTGGTGCCGCAGTTGGGCCGGTTCCCTTTGCCCTTGGAAGTGGTGCCTTTTGCGCTGCCTTGGGTGCTGGATGCCGTGGCAGCCTTGGGTGGAGCCCCGGTGCTGCGGCTCATGAAAAACGACCCCACCGAAGCAGCGCGCTCCGACCAAAACAACTTCCTAGTGGATTGCCACTTTGGAGCCGTGCCGGACCCCGAACAGCTCGCCTTCCGCCTGCAGGTCATTCCTGGCATTGTGGAGCACGGCTTGTTTCTGGGGCTGGCACAAGCAGCTATTATAGCCCACGAAACCGAAGTATTTGTGCACCAGCCCGGAGCAGAGCCAGTAGCTGCCGCGAGCTTCAGGGCACTACCGTAGCGGGTTGGCTGCTCCGGAAAATCAGGCGTCGGGAAGGAGAGAAGCTGCTGCCTCATCCAGAAACCAATGCAGCTCGCCGACGGGTGCTATGAGCTGAGCGGGGAAGCGTGCAGGGTCATGCGCTCCGTTCAGCACGCGCTCAACGGCAGTTGATTTGCCAGCGCCGTACACCAGGAAAACCACGGCCCGAGCTTGGTTTAGCAGGGGGGCGGTCAGCGTTATGCGGTATACCTGCTTGTCTGCTAGAAATACCTCCCGGGCGCCCGCTTGGGTTTCCTGCAGCACGGGCGTGTGCGGAAAAAGCGAAGCCGTATGTGCATCATCGCCAAGGCCGAGCAAGACCAGGTCAAATTGGGTGCCATCGCCGGAAAAAAACTGCTCCAGGCTGCGGGTGTAGGCCTGTGCTGCCGCTGCGGGGGGCAACGAAGTATCGACGGCAAATACTTGTTCGGGCAAAATGCCCAGCGGAGCCAGCAGCGCCGTTTTAGCCATCAGGTAGTTGCTCTCGGCGTCGGTGTGCGGCACGTGGCGCTCATCACCGAAGAAAAAGTATACCTGCCCCCAGCTCACGCTGTCGCGGAAGGCAGTCGAGGCCAGCAATTCGTAAAGCTTGCGGGGGGAGCTACCGCCCGACAGCGCCACCACAAACCGGCCCCGTGCCGCAATGGCCTGGCCGGCTAGCTCACAGAAGTAACGGGCCAAGTGGTGCAGCGCTTCGTCGGCGGTGGGGTGAATGTGAACCGGCATGGCTATTTGTTACCGTTGAGGGGAAGCGTGAACCAATGGAAGCTGTCGCGGGCAATGAGGGCCTCGGCCAGCTCCGGGCCCCACGAGTCGGCCGAGTAGTTGGGGAAGCTCTGGCTGGTGCGGCCTTCCCACGATTTTAGGATGGGCATGATGAGGTCCCAGGCCGCCTCTACTTGGTCGCCGCGCATGAAGAGTGTCTGGTCGCCGAGCATGGTGTCGAGCAGTAGCGTTTCGTAGGCTTCGGGGGCCTCGCTGGTGTAGGTGCCTTTGTAGTCAAACACCATGTCCACGGTGTTGAGCATCATGTCGAGGCCGGGGCGCTTGGCCTGCACCTGCAGCCGGATGCTCATTTCGGGCTGAATGCTGATGATGAGGCGGTTTTGCTGCCAGCTTTCGGCCGTTTCGGGCGGAAAAATGTTGTGCGGCGTGTCCTTAAACTGAATGGAAATGATGGACGCCGAGCGGTGCATGCGTTTGCCGGTGCGCACGTAGAACGGCACGCCCTGCCAACGCCAGTTGTCCACGAAAAACTTCACGGCGGCGAAGGTTTCCGTGTTCGATTGGGGGTTGGCGCCCTCTTCCTCGCGGTAGCCGGGCACTTGCTGCCCTTCCATCCAGCCGGAGCCATATTGCCCGCGCACGGCGGATTCCCGCACGTCTTCGGCGGAAAACCGGCGCATGGCGCGCAGCACGTCCACCTTGCGGTTGCGCACTTCGTCGGCCGTGAAATTGACGGGCGGTTCCATGGCCACCAGGCACAGCAGCTGCAGCAGGTGGTTCTGAATCATGTCGCGCATGGCGCCAGCGCCGTCGTAGTAGCCGCTGCGGTCGCCCACGCCGAGCTGTTCGGTTACCGAAATCTGCACGTGCTCGATGTAGTTGCGGTTCCACAGCGGTTCGAGCAGGGCATTGGCAAAGCGGAAGGCCATGATGTTCTGCACCGTTTCCTTGCCCAGGTAATGGTCGATGCGGTATATCTGGCACTCGTCGAAAATCTCAGCCAGCAGGCGGTTTAGCTCACGCGAGGATTCCAGATCGTGGCCAAAAGGCTTTTCTACCACAATGCGCGTGCGGGCGGTGTCGTCGGCCAGATGGTTTTTGGCCAGATTCGAAGCGATAATGGAGAAAAATTCCGGTGCCACGGCCAGGTAGTGGATAATATTGGCCTGGACCTTCCACTCCTGCTCGTAAGCGGCAATACGCTTGCTAAATGCTTTGTAGCTGGCCTCGTTGTTGACATCGGCCGTCTGGTACACAATGTGTTCCGAAAACTTGTCCCACTCGGCTTTAGCAGCTTTGCCGGTGCGCGAAAACTTGTTGATGCCGTCCAGCATCCGCTCCCGAAACTTTTCATCTGACAGCTCGCTGCGACCCGAGCAGATGAGGGCAAACTGCTCGGGCAGCCAGCCGCCGAGAAAGAGGTGATAAAGGGCCGGGGCCAGCTTGCGGGCATTTAAGTCGCCGGTGCCGCCGAAAATCACGAAGATGGTCGGCGGTATTTTTTTGGTATTGCTCATGAGCAGACGGGTTTTGCAGAATGTAACCAAGCGGCGGGCGGCCTACTTGTTCGGAATAACGGGCTTCTCGATAGGGGCAGTTGGCCCAGGCTGCGTGGTAGTGCTCTTGTTGGCCGCATCTTCGTGGGTGGCGGTCCACTGCGAGTGAAACACGCCTTCGTGGCCAATCAACTCGTAGGTGTGAGCCCCGAAGTAGTCGCGCTGCGCCTGAATCAGATTAGAAGGCATGCGTGCGCTGCGCAAGCTATCAAAATAGCTCAGCGAAGCCGCGTAGGCCGGCATGGCCAGTCCGGCCGCCGTGGCTGCCGCCACCACTGTGCGCGCGCCGGGCACGGCCTGGCTCACCTGCTGGCGCACCTGCTCATCGAGCAGCAAATGCTCCAGTCCGGGGGCCTGCTGAAAGGCATTGAAAATGTCATTAAGAAAGCGGGAGCGAATAATGCAGCCGCCCCGCCATATTTTGGCGATGTCGGCCAGCTGCAGGTTGTAGGCATACTCCTCGGAGGCCTTCGCCAGCATCTGCATGCCCTGGGCGTAGGTGATGACCATGCTGAAGAAGAATGCTTCCTCCAGGCTGGTCAGGAAAGCTTCCGGGTCGGAAGCCAGTGGGATGGGCGCCGGGCCGTAGAGCGTGGCCAGCTGCTCGCGCAGGGCTTTGGCCTTCGAAAGGTTGCGCAGGGCCACGGCCGTGTCGATGGTGGGCACGGGCACCTCCAGGTCCATAGCCACCTGCGAAGTCCACTTGCCGGTGCCCTTGGAACGGGCCTCGTCTTTGATGTCGTCGAGCAGCAAATGGTCGGTGCCGGGCGCGCGGAAGGCAAAAATGTCCTTGGTGATGTCGATTAAGAAGGACTGCAGCCGGCCGCTGTTCCAGTTGGTGAACACTTGGCCAATGGCGGCATTGTCCATTCCCAAGCCGCGCTTCATCAACTCATAGGTTTCGGCAATGAGCTGCATCAGGCCGTATTCGATGCCGTTGTGCACCATTTTTACGAAGTGCCCGGCCGCGCCCGGGCCGATGTAGGTCACGCAGGGCTGGCCGTCGTCGGCGCGGGCTGCAATGGCTTCGAACATGGGCTGCACCACGGCGTAGGCATGCTTGTCGCCGCCAGGCATCATGCTGGGTCCGAAGCGGGCGCCTTCTTCGCCGCCCGAAATGCCCATGCCGAAAAAGTGGAAGCCGGCCTCGGCCAGCTCGGCCGCGCGGCGGGTGGTGTCGGTGAAGTAGGAGTTGCCGCCGTCGATAAGGATATCGCCGGGCGAGAGCAAGGGCAGCAACTCCTCAATCACGCTGTCGACTATGCGGCCCGCGGGCACCAGCAGCATAATGGACCGCGGCGTGTGCAGTTGCTGCACAAATGCGGCAATGTCGGTGAAGCCCTGCACGGGTTTGCCGGCTCCTTCCTCGGCCAGCAACTGGATTTTTTCGGCGTCCTTGTCGTAGCCGGCCACGGCAAAATCGTGGTCAGCGAGATTCAGCAGCAGGTTGCGGCCCATGGTACCCAGGCCAATCATGCCAAAGGAGAAGGTGTTCGGCGGTGTGCTCATACGAAAGCGTTTCGGTAAGGTGGTGAAGGAGTGGTCAAAAGGTAGGCAGCACTGTGGACAAGCTAGCCGATAGCGTTTGCCTACGGCCGCCTGCTCTCAAACCGATAACTCAAGGAAAAAGCTGCTTGACCCATGGCGGTCATGCCGTCTAGACGAAAGCCGCCCTTGGTAAGATTGCGAGGCAGGGGTCTATTTGCTTACGACAAAGGCTGTGCTTATAGCCACCGCGGCCCATGTCGCCCCAGTGCCCAATGCAGCGCTTTGGGCCAGAAAAAGCGCGCACAATTCTGGGAAAGCGGTTATGGCAGAATTTTAGCCCCCGGCACTTTTGGAGGCATCTTCGTACGTAGGCCCAGCCAAAAGGCCACCACTCAATCCGAGTCGCGGCCTTTTATTTTGGTCTTAATTCTGTCAAAAACTCCTCTGATTCCTTCGTTTTTTTGCTTAACAAGGATATACCGGACTGAAAACGCCGTTGGGAATCGGTTCCAATCGCCCGACCCAAACTCGATGGTAGGCTTGAAGTCGAGGGAAAGCACAATGGGCACGAAGGCGATTTTGTATTCGGCACCCACTATGCCGTCAAATCCCCAAAAAGCGCCGTCGTCCTTGTGGTTGCCTACGTGCGCGCCAGCTCCGAAGTAGTAGTTCAGGCTGGGGCCGAGAATGCCGAAGTGACGCTCGGCCAGCACGGTGGCGCTCCGCTCGCGAGTCGAGAACATGGCCAAGCCTTCCAGCGTGGTTTTGGGCAGCACCAGTTGCTGTATGGTGAGGCCGTAGCTGCTGCCGCCAGCTCGGAGGCCGGCAGCGGTGCGGTACTTCTGCGCAGCGGCCGGCTGCGCCAGGGCAAGCGCCAGCAGCAGGACCGGGCCAGTGCCCCGCAGGGCCAGCCCCGGCAGCACACGCCGAAACCGTGGTGAGAAAAGCGAAAGCATAGAGTCAGATAATGTTAAGCGAAGCCGGGCCTAGTACCAGCACGAACCGCCCGCTGGGGGCGGCGACTTAGTACGTAACAGAGCCGTCAAAAATTGCTTTTTGGCAGTAAAAACCGACAGGTCACGCTTACGCTACAGCGTCTACGAAGGCGAACTGCTGGCCATCGAACAGGCCTTTATCACTCAACTTTAAGCTGGGAATCACCAGCAGGGCCATGAACGACAGCGTCATAAACGGGGCGCCCAGCGGCGAGCCCAACTGCTTGGCCAGCGCATCGACAGCGGCATAGGCGCTGGCTACGGCGGGCCCGTCCTGGTCCGACATAAGGCCGGCCACGGGCAGCGGCACCAGAATTTCCTGGCCGTCGGCGCCTACTGCAGCCAGGCCGCCTTTGGCCGCAATCACTAGGTTGACAGCCCGCGCCAAGCTGGCATCGTCGCAGCCCACGGCCGTGATGTTGTGCGAGTCGTGGCCGACACTGCTGGCTAGAGCGCCGTGCTTCAGGCCAAACCCACGGATGAAAGCTAGGGCCGGCGCCACCTGCGGCTGGTAGCGGTTGATGACCGCCAGCTTGAGCACGTCAGTGGCTACTTCGGGCACTACCAGGCCGCCCGCCACCTGGGCCGGAACGTCGACCCGCGCTGTAATCAGCTGGCCGTCGAAGCACTGAATAACGCGGAGCGTGGGCCGCCCGGAGCCGGTAGCAGGCAGCTGAAAATCCTCGGCCTGCACGGGCTGGGCGTGGAAGTTATTGACTACGGCGATGGGCGCGGCCGGTAGCCGCGACTGCCCGTTTTCGGCCACCAGCTCGCCATTCAGGTAGGTTTGTATTACCTCGAAATCCCGCAGGTTGCGTACGGTGATGAAGTCGGCCGGGTCGCCTTTTTCCAGCAGGCCCACGGGTAGGTTGTAATGCTTCACGGGATTGATGCAGGCCACGCGCAGGACGTGGAATACGTCGTTGCCGAGGGCCACGGCGCGCTGCACCAGCTGGTTGATGTGGCCAAGCACCAGCGTGTCGGGGTGCTTGTCGTCGGAGCAAAACATTAGGTTGGCGTAGTGCTCAGGCAGCAGCTCGATGAGGGCGTCGAAGTTGCGGGCGGCTGAGCCTTCGCGGATGAGAATTTTCATGCCCACGGCCAGCTTGTCGCGGGCTTCTTCGGCAGTGAAGCATTCGTGGTCGGTGCTGATGCCGGCGCTGGCGTAGTGGGCGGCATCGCTGGCGCGCAGGCCGGGAGCGTGGCCATCGACAGGGCGGCCGGCGGCTTGGGCAATGGCAATTTTAGCCATCACGTCGGCGTCGCGGTGCAGCACGCCGGGCCAGTTCATCATCTCGGCCAGGTAGCCGATTTTGGGGTTTTCGAACAGCCGGGCAATGTCGGCGGCCGTGATTTCGGCGCCGGCGGTTTCAAATGGCGTAGCCGGCACGCAGCTGGGCGCCCCAAAGCAGAACTTGAACGGCGAGTGACTGGCATTTTCCAGCATGAATTCCACCCCGGCCACGCCCAGCACGTTGCCGATTTCGTGGGGGTCCGATACGGTGGCTACTGTGCCGTGCGTTACCGCTAGGCGGGCAAACTCGGTGGGCACCAGCAGCGAGCTTTCCACGTGCACGTGGGCGTCGACGAAGCCGGGCAGGGCGTAGGGGAGGGCCGCGTCGGGTGCGGTGGCGCCCGTGGGCGTAATGCTGGCAATGCGGCCGCCCACTACCTCAATGGTGGCGGGCTGTATGGAACGAGCAAAGATGTCGACGACGTTGGCAAGGAGCGAAAAATCAGCGGAGGGCATGCGGGAAGCGAATAGTAGTGACGAGCCGAGCGGCTCAGCCGGCAAAGAACCTTAACTTTGAGTAAAATACCCGTCATGAGTAAATTCCTGTCGTCTCTGGTGCTGCTGCTGGTGCTGCTCGTTTTTGGGGCCAGCACCCTGAGCAGCTGCGCCCGCCGCACTGCGCAGCAGAAGAAAACCAGCTGGTATAAAAATCACAAAAGCGGAAAAGCAGTGCCGTGCCCTTGCGACCGGTAGGCGGTTGAGGCTCCCAAAGGCCACTGATGCTGCCGCGTAGCTCCTAAGCGCCTGCTGATGCATGAATAAGAGTGTGCTATTGTAGCAGCGCAATCGATATGAATAGGTGCTGGCAGCGTCCTTAATTGCTAAACAGATAGTGATAGCTGGCTCTTTTCTCGACGCATAATCTGAGTTGGGAGCAGCCAGGGCATTCGCTGGCGGGAGGCGGCTGTTGAGCGAGCAAACGCTGGCCGTTGGCCGAAAAAAAAGGGAAAGCTCGGCGCTGTTCACAAAATTTAGAAAAACAATTAGTGACGAATACAAGTGGCTATACCAAAGTGCCCCATCTATAACACAGCCTTAGAACGATGAACGACGCAACCCCTGCCCCCCTCGATTCCATTGAAGCTGCCGCCGAACAAGTGCGTGCGCAGCTAAATCTGAAGGCTTTCAATGCCGAAGCCGTGGCCCACCTGGCCAACTTTATTGAAGCGCAGCGCAGCATCCTGGGCGCAGCCGAGCGGGAAGGCGTCATCATGGCGCTGGGTTGCTTCTTGGGGCAGTGCCTGGTGCAGGTGTACCGGGGCGAATGGGGCACCGGCCGCGATGGTACGACGGGAGTGGGCCTAGGCGGAAGATTTTTTTTCAACCCCTTTCATTTGGTCGATGCGCAACTGAATGAGGGAGAAAGCGCGTCGGTAGCGGCTTTTTTCGCGTCGGTTCCAGCCCGCTTGAAGACCCCACCCGCCGCACGTAAGGCTTGGATTTCGTAATCTTGCGGGGCCAATGGCCGCCCGCGTCGTTATGAAACAACTCGTTATCGCCATTGATGGTTACTCTTCCTGCGGGAAAAGCACTACTGCGAAAGCTGTGGCTTCGGCCCTGCATTATGCCTACGTCGACACCGGGGCCATGTACCGCGCCGTGACGCTGTACCTGCTCGAGCACCAGATTGCCTTCGACGATTTACCCCGCGTGGAGCAGGCCCTGCACACCTTGCAGATTAGCTTCCGCCGCAACCGGCGCACGGGCCGCAACGAAGTATTTCTGGACGGCGTGAACCGTGAGGACGACATCCGCCAGATGGTTATTTCCAATTCCGTGAGCGAGGTGTCGGTGATTCCCATGGTGCGGCACGCCATGGTGGCCCAGCAGCAACGCATGGGCCGCAGGCGCGGCGTGGTAATGGACGGCCGCGACATTGGCACCACCGTATTCCCCGACGCCGAGGTAAAGGTCTTCATGACCGCCGACGTGGTGGTGCGGGCCCAGCGCCGCCAGATTGAGCTGGCCGACAACGGCGAACAAGTAGCCCTCGACGACATCATCGAGAACCTGCGCAAGCGCGACCACCTGGACTCGACCCGTGCCGAAAGCCCCCTGCGCCGCGCCCCCGATGCGGTGTTGCTCGATACTACTCACCTCGTGATAGATGAGCAGGTTGATTTTGTGCTGGAGCGGGTATCGGCCGCGCTGTTTGCGCCACACGTCTAGGTGGGTTTAAAAGCATAGCGGGGAGGTTCTGCCAAAGGATGATGCGGCTTGTAAGCTCATCCATGCGGGAAATAGGGCCAAGTTTTTGCTAAGTGCGCTGCGGCAAGGCCGTACCTTTGTCCCGGCGAACCCCATGGCGCCGCGCCGTGTTATACTCCCAGCATGAACGTCACGATAGATAAAAATTCCGGCTACTGTTTTGGCGTAGAATTCGCCATTCAAATGGCTGAAGACGAATTGGCCCATGGTCAGCAGCTCTACTGTCTGGGCGATATCGTGCACAACCGCATGGAGGTAGAGCGCCTGCACCAGCAGGGCCTGCGCATCATCGACCGGGAGCAATTGGCCAATCTGCACAACTGCAAGGTGCTCATTCGGGCCCACGGCGAGCCGCCCGAAACGTACCAGCTGGCCCTGCAAAACAACCTGGAGCTAATTGACGCCAGCTGCCCGGTGGTGCTCAAGCTGCAAAACCGCGTGAAGCACGCCTTCGACCTGAGCCAGCGCCAAAGCGGCCAGATTGTGATTTACGGCCAGCCCGGCCACGCCGAAGTTGCGGGCCTCACCGGCCAGACCGGCAACCGCGCCATTATTGTGATGAACGAGGCCGACCTGGACCAGATTGACTTTGCCCGCCCGGTCACGCTGTTCAGCCAAACCACCAAAAGCACGGCCGGCTTCTACAAGATGAAGGCCCTGATGGAAGCTCGTATTGCCGCCGCTGGCGGCGAGCTGGACAGCTTCGACGCCAACGACAGCATTTGCCGGCAGGTGAGCAACCGCGAGCCGGCACTCAACAAGTTTGCCGCTGAGTACGACGTGGTGCTGTTTGTGAGCGGGCGGAAGAGTTCCAATGGCAAGGCCCTGTTCTCGGTAGTGAATGCGGTGAACCCGCGCAGCTATTTCATCGAAAACGAGGCAGAAGTAGACGAGGAATGGCTGGCAGGAGCCGAAAAGGTGGGCATATGCGGTGCCACCAGCACCCCCCTGTGGCTGATGCAACAAGTAGCCGAACGAGTGCAGAGAATAGGGGAGCTGGCGTAGTAATTTAGCTGCGCCACACGCCTTTCGTTGGCGCTTTTTCTGCCACCCACGATGCGCCTTTTTATACTTACTGCTTTGCTCGGCTTGGCGGGAATGCGTGTAGCTTATGGTCAAGAGGGGCCAGTAGCTGCCACAGCCCTCAGTGCTCAGGATTCAATGGCAGCACCAAAGAGCCCATTTGATTCAGGCAGCGTCATTAAAGGATATAGCAAGGCCGAGATTACGGGGGCCGATGGCAAGACGCACTACGTTTTTATTCCCGCCAGTGGGAATGGGTTTGCCGGGTTGCTGCCTTTCTATCGGCGTGAGGAAGAATTGCGCCGGTTTGGTACTGAGCCCCTCAATATTGATGTGGATAAAGTGCAGTCCATCAGGCTGCAGGGGCAGTATTATGAGCACATGGTGCTGAAGGGAAAGCGCAAGCACGTCTTGGCCCGACGCTTGACTAACGGGCCCGTGGAGCTGTTCTCTTATATCGAGGTGAAGGAAATAATGACTAAGAGTGGCGATGGAATGCCACTGAGCCTGGGTAGCCGCGCGGTTCCATATTGGTATTTGCGCCGCTCAGGGCAAGGCCTTGTAGTCGTGGACCAGATAGAATTTATCGCCCAAATGACTCATTACTTCCACGACCACCACGACCTGCTGGTCGCGCTAAAACAAAGGAAGCTTAAGTACCGGGACATGCAGCAGGTGGTGGAGGCCTACAACGAGTATTTGACCCGACCGGTACCCGTTGATACAGTAATACCTAAGTAGCGCCCGCTATTTGGCTAGCTCCTGCTCGTACAGGCGCTTGCTTTCGGTGTCGAACGCCACGAAAATCACTTGCTGGGGAAATTCGTGTTCTGCCAGCCATTGCCGCACTTCGCGCACGGCAATGGCCGCGGCTTCCTTCTTCGGATAGGCATAAACGCCGGTGCTGATTCCGGGAAAGGCCACACTGGCTAATTGGTGTTCGGCTGCCAGGGCCAGGCTGGTGCGGTAGCAGTTTGCCAAGAGTTCGGGCTCGCTCCGCTGGCCACCGTGCCACACGGGCCCCACGGTGTGGATGACATAGGCTGCGGGTAGGAGCCCGCCGGTGGTGATAACCGCCTCGCCAGTGGGCAGGCCGCTACGGTAGTCGGGGCTTTCGCGGATGAGGCGGCATTGTGCGAGAATGGCGGGGCCGCCCGCGCGGTGAATGGCCCCATCGACCCCGCCGCCGCCGAGCAGGCTGGAGTTGGCCGCGTTGACGATGGCGTCGACCGATAGCTTGGTGATATCGCCCTGCACAATTTGAATGCGGGAGGTGGGATTGGGAGTATCCATGGCAGAAGTAGCGAAGGTGGGCTGGAGCAACGAGCCGGGCCGCAAGCACATTTCAACGTGTAGTAGCAGTAAATGGCTGCGCGCGGCTTACGTTTCAGCAGCCTCGTTTGCGGCCTGGTTCTGGTTAAATGATGCTTCGGTAACAGCAAATTGTGGCCGCTTGGGCAAGGGGTAGTTTTGACCATCAACTTCAAACAACCACTAACCATTACGCTCATGGAAACCCTGAACCGCAACCCCTTCCTCTGGCAGAAAGCAAAAGCCCGCGCCAAATTTAAAGCCGCCCTGCTCACGTACATCTTGGTGAATGCGGGCCTGTGGACCATCTGGGCCCTGACCTCCTCCCACTACGACCGGTTTCTTCCCTGGCCGGTGTTCGTGTCGTTTTTCTGGGGAATGGGGTTGGTAGGGCGCGGCGTTGCGGCCTACGGAGGCTTCAACTACGAGCAGCGCACCCAGCGGGAATACGAGCGGCTGCTGCGCGAGCAGCAGGGAGAGGCCAGTGAACGCCTTTCTTAATCGGTACTCTAAAGACAACCCTGCAGCTAGCGCGTCATCGTGCCCTCGCTGGCCAGGAAGGACGTGTCCGACGCCGCCAGCTCCTCGCCAATCAGCGACTGACGCCGGGCAAACACCAACAGCTGGACCTGAATGACCAGCCACGCCACTACCATCGGCACGGCCTTCATCTTGTATACATCGAGGTAGGTTTCCCGGATGTAGGAAGGCATCAGGTCGGTCGACGAGAGGGAGGTGAAGATGAACGCAAACCAGAACAGCGGCCACCCCAGCCGCGTGTAGCGGCCGTAGTACATGAACCAGAGCATGAAGCCCGTGACGGCGATGATGAACGTGGGCGACTCGGCCATCTGGTTGAAAATGACCACGAAAATGAGCAGCGAGCATAGGTAGAGGCGCTGGTAGTCGGGGTGCGACCAGGAGCGCCACCGCACCAGCGGCAGCAGCAGCAAGCCCATGCCAAGGGCCTGCACAATGCCCTTGTACTGCAGCGGGAAACCAAACCAGCTCTGCAGAATGCCAATAACGGAGAGCTGAATGCCTGTGGCCGACTCCCGCACAATATCGTACCAGCCCTGGTAAATCATGAGGAAGGCCGGCCAGGAAACCACTAGCAGCGGCATAAAGGCCAGCACCACCATCCAGGCGGCGGCCCACAGCGAGTTGCGCCAGAAGCCGGGGTAAAACAGAAACAGCAGCCCCACGGCAATGCCGTATACCTTGATGAACGCCGCCAGGGCCAGGCACAGACCCGCCAGCGCCGCGCGCCGGTCTTTCAGGTGCACATAGGTCCATATCATCAGGCCAGCCAGCAGGCAGTTGGCTTGCGAGTTGTGCAGGGCCGTGAGCACGTCGAAGAACACGAGCAGCAGGAATATGGCCTGGCGGCGGGTGTCCGGAAACATTCGGAGCGCCGCGAAGTAGAACACCACGCTGTTGACCACATTCCAAATCATGAGGCCCAGCCAGGCCGGAATTAGCGCCAGCGGGCCCATGAACAGGGCGAAAGTGGGGCTGTACTTGTAGGTGTCGTAATAATATTCGGGGTATTCGAGGTAGAGGTTTTTCTCGGCCAGCAGGTTGAAGAACGGCTTGACAAAAATCAGGTAGTTGTTGTAGGAGCCCGGGCCTTTGAGGTAGTGCTGCACCGAAATAATGATGGTGAGCACGGCGTAGACTGCACCCAGCACGTAAGGGTTGAGCAGGGACGTCCGGAGGCGAGCGGCAAAGTTGGACACGGAAGGGGCAGTAAAATGAGGCTGCAAAGGTAGGCGTGCTGCCTTGGCGTTAAATGGTTCGTCCTACTTTTGCGCGGCCAAAGCCAGTTGGTTTTGAGTCCTTACCTACCCGTCTCGCTCGTGGATATATCGGTTGTCATTCCCATCTACAACGAAGAAGCCAACATTGGGGCCTTGCACCAGCGCCTGCGCCACGTGCTGGAAACCATGCCCCGGCCGGTGAGCTATGAGTTGATTTTTGTGAACGACGGCTCACGCGACCAGTCGCTGGCCCTGCTGCTGACCCTGGCCGACCGCGACGAGCATGTGCGCTACATCGACCTGAGCCGCAACTTCGGCCACCAGATTGCCGTGACCGCCGGCCTCGACGCGGCCAAAGGCAACGCCGTGGTCATCATCGACGCCGACCTGCAGGACCCTCCCGAACTCATTCACGACCTGCACGCCAAACTGCTGACCGGCTACGAGGTGGTGTACGCCAAGCGCCGCTCGCGGCAGGGCGAAAGCGCGGCCAAGAAATTTACGGCCCGGCTGTTTTACCGCATCCTGGCCAGCATCACCAGCATATCAATTCCGGTAGACACGGGTGATTTTCGCATCATTTCGCGCAAGGTGGTGGAGGGGCTGAAAATGATGCCAGAGCAAAACAAGTTTCTGCGGGGTCAGATTTCCTGGATAGGCTACCGGCAGACTTACGTGGAGTACGACCGGGCCGAGCGGGCCGGCGGCGAAACCGGCTACACCTACCGCAAAATGATTCGCCTGGCTCTGGACGGCATCACCGGCTTTTCCGATGCGCCCCTGAAGGCGGCTACTCTGAGCGGCTTCGCGGTGTCGGGCGTGGCCTTTTTGGTGATGATGTACACGCTGTACTCGCGCTTTGTGTCGCACGACTACGAGCCGGGCTGGGCCTCGCTCATGGTGAGTATTTTGTTCCTGGGTGGCGTGCAACTCATTGCCGTGGGCATCATCGGCGAGTACATTGCCCGCCTGTCGGCCAACGTTCGCCAGCGGCCCCTCTACCTCGTGGCCGATACTAATATCACGCCGCCCGCCGCGCCTGGCAGCTAGCGCGCCTAGTTACTGGGCCAGCTTCAGGGCCCACACTTGGAACTCGCCCACACAGCTTACCTGCCTCACAAGGTAGGGACGCACCGTGGGGCTATCCAGCGTAGAAGTGTCGTTGGTGTAGAGAAAACGGGCGCCACGGGCCACGCAGGCTTTAAGGTAGGGGCGGGCGCTGCCGTCCCACGCCGGGCTGGCCAATTGCTGCGGGGTGTCGAAGCCGAACAGCTGGTAGCTGCCGGCCACCAGCAACTCATAGGAGGGGAAGTTGGCGCCGGTCACGCCGTTGGTGTCGAGGCAGCGGTCTACGCTGGGGTGCAGGGGGTTCATGCCCTTTTCGTACGGGTTGCGGGCCACGGCCATCGTGTTGCACTGCCGCCACACGTGGGCACTGTTGGGCAGTAGCCAGAAGAAGGGCGCGTGCAGGGCCAGGTTGAGGCCCAGCAGCACGGGCCAGAATCAGCGAGGCAGGCGTCCGGCAAACAGGGAAGTGGTCAGATTCATCAAAATAGGCGCAACTTGGGTGGGCGAAGGTAACCGGCGGTTTGGGGTACATTTGCTTCTCAGGCTCTGCTCTACTTCGCTTTATGCCCATACCCCGTCTGCCCAAGCGCGTGCTCGGACGCCGTGAACTAGTCGACTTCCCCGCCTTCGCGCTGGGTAGCGTGGAAGCCAAGGTGGACACAGGGGCTTACACCAGCGCCATTCACTGCAGCAACATCCACATTGAACCGAACGCCGAACAACTGCCCACGCTGGTGGTTCAATTGCTCGACCCCGGCCACGCAGGCACCGACGGCCGCCCCCTGACGTTTACCGATTTTGTGCTACGCGACATCCGTTCTTCCAACGGCGAGGTACAGGAGCGGTACGTCATCCGGACGGTGGTGCAGCTGTACGGAGAAGATTTTGAAGCTGAATTTTCATTGTCCGACCGGTCCGATATGAAGTACCCAGTGCTGCTGGGGCGCAGCCTGTTGCGGCAGGGGCGCTTTGTAGTAGACGTAGCCAAACGTAACCTTTCTTATAAAACTTTGGCTCGTGCCGCCGCCCGCCGCGCGCGCCGCTAACTAAATTTGGCGCCGAAACGGCACTGCTGATTCGGGGCGGGGGCGAAACAAAGGAGATAAACGGAGCACTGCCGGGTTTCCTTTCTACCTAATGTCGCGCCACTTCAGCTTAACCCTGTCCATCCTCGTACACGGCGCTCCCTGCTTCTCCTCATTTTACTACCCCACCAGATGAAACTGGCCATTCTCTCGCGTGAGCCGAAATCGTACTCCACCCAGCGGCTGGTGGAAGCTGCCTCTGCGCGGGGCCACGAAGCCCTGGTTATCGACCATCTGCACTGCAACCTGGTGCTGGAAAAGGGCAAGCCGGGCATCATTTACAAGGGCGAACGGCTGGAAGGCTTTGATGCCATCATTCCGCGCATCGGGGCTTCGGTCACCTTTTACGGCACGGCCGTGGTGCGGCAGTTTGAGATGATGAAAGTGCGCACGGCCGTGGAAAGCCAGGCCATAGTACGCTCGCGCGATAAGCTCCGCTCGATGCAGATTCTGAGCCGCGCCGGCGTGGGCATGCCCAAAACGGCCTTCACCAACTACTCCGAAGACGTGCCCGCCATGATAAACCAGGTAGGCGGCGCGCCCGTTATCATCAAGCTGCTGGAAGGCACCCAGGGCCTGGGCGTGGTGCTGGCCGAGTCGGCCAAAGCGGCGCAGTCGGTTATTGAGGCGTTCCACAACCTCAAGGCCCGCATCATTGTGCAGGAATTTATTGCCGAAAGCAAGGGCGCCGACCTACGCGCCTTTGTAGTCGACGGCGAAGTGGTGGGCGCCATGAAGCGGCAGGGCAAGGAGGGCGAATTCCGCTCGAACCTGCACCGCGGCGGCAGCGGCACCCTCGTAAAGCTCACCCGCGCTGAAAAAGCCGCCGCCCTGCTCGCTACCAAAGCCCTGGGCCTGGGCATAGCGGGGGTCGACATGCTACAAAGCAAGCGCGGCCCGCTTGTGCTCGAAGTAAACTCCTCGCCCGGCCTCGAAGGCATCGAAAAAGCCACTAATCAGGATATTGCCGGTCGCATCATTGAGTACACGACGCACCTGGCCATCAAAAAAGCAAGAAAGCCTAAGGCCAAAAAAGAGCACGAGCAAGTCGACGCGCAGACGGACATGCCCGGCGTGTAGTGATAGAGCCGCCAGAACATCAAACTCCCCTCCTCAGCTGAGGAGGGGATGTTCGAGCCGCCAGGCTCGGACGGGGGTGGTTGAAGTCGTTGAACGATGGGCGAACGACTCGCAGCAGAACCGTTCAGGCATCGTTCAACGAGTCCAACCACCCCCGTTTTCGCTGCGCGAAAACATCCCCTCCTTATCCAAGGAGGGGAGCTTTGTCGTTCAACGAGGCACTGCGGTCCTCTTTCCGTTTCGTAACTAACCCGTAACATTGCCGGCGCATGCCGCAAACCATTCCCCCGTTTCATCTCAACGGCCTCACCATTCAGCCTGGCGAGCAGGTGCTCACGCGGCTGGTGATTTCGCGGCTGCCCTCGGGCACGGTGATTGACGTGCCGGTGCACGTGATGCGCTCCACCGAGCCCGGCCCCACGCTGCTGCTGATGGGCGGCATGCACGGCGACGAAGTGAATGGCATCGAGACCATCCGGCGGCTGGTGCGGCGCGAGCTACTGCAGCCGCTGCGGGGCAGCATCATCGCCATTCCCATTCTCAACATCTATGGGTTTCTGAACTTCAGCCGCGACGTGCCCGACGGCAAGGACGTGAACCGTTCGTTTCCGGGGTTTCCGCGCGGGTCGCTGGCCGGGCGGGTGGCCCACCGCTTTATGCGCGAAATCATGCCCCTGATTGACTACGGCATCGATTTCCACACGGGCGGTGCGGCCCGGGCCAACTTTCCGCAGGTGCGCTGCCTGCTGGGCGTCGACCCTGAGGTGGATGCCATGGCCGAAGCTTTTGCGGCCCCCTTCACGCTGCACGCGGCCCTGCGGCCGGGTTCGCTGCGGGAAGCTGCCCAGAGCCTGGGTAAGCGAATTATTGTATACGAAACCGGGGAAAGCCTGCGGCTCGACGAGCCTGGGATAGAGGGCGCGCTAGCTGGCACGCTGCGGGTGCTGCACCACCTGGGAATGGGGCCGGTGGCGCCGGTCCCGTCGCGGCCGGGCATCGTGTGCCGCCGGCATACGTGGCTGCGGGCACGGTTTGCGGGTATTTTCCGTGCTTTGGTAGAGAACGGTCAGTATCTTAAGAAAGGGGACATCTACGGCTCCGTGGCCGACCCCTACGGGCAGCAGTCGGTGCGGCTGGAGTCGCCGTTGAGCGGCTACGTTATCGGCCTGAACTACATGCCGGTGGTGAATCAGGGCGATGCGTTACTGCACATTGCGGTGCCGGAGTAGGCCTGCTTCTAACAGAGGGCTTCCACACTTGACACAGTTACTTGCTGCTATTACGCCGTGGGCAGTAGCGCGACCGTGCCCGGCAGGGACTTTGTAGTTCGCGTCCCCACGCCGCTCGGTGGACACGAAATACGCGGACGCCCTAACAACAAAGTCCCTGCCGGGCACGGTCACGCTACACTTATGGTAGTACTTCGACCGACGCACTGCGTAACAGCAGTTATTTATTAGCCTGTGCGGTAACTTTTTGTTGTGCCAGTCGGGTCTTCCAGTGCGCGATACCAAACGTGTGGCTGTAAATGCCTAAGGCCTGTTGGTAATGCATGTGTGCTGTTGTGAGTTGCCGCTGCTGCACAGCTAAGTCGCCAAAAGCCATGGCTAAATCCCCGAATTTGTCGTGTTGGGCAGGGAGAAAAGACTGGGCAATCCTGAGTGCTTGCTGAAATAGTTGTTCGGCCTCCGCAGTGCGGCCCTGCTGCAGGCGCAACTGGCCCAGGTTTAAGTAAACAGTGCCCGTAAGCGGGTTTTGCTTCGTGAATAGGGCTTCGTGCAGGGCAACTGCCTTCGTGAGTAGCGAATCGGCCCGCTCAAAGCGGTGCTGAGAGGTTGCTACCAGTCCCAAGCCATTCCACGCCGCGGCAGACGTAGCTGTTTGGCCCTGTTGAAAACGTGCATTAATAGCTAGCACCTGCCGGTATTTCGTTTGGGCCGCTGCCTGGTTGCCCGTGGCATAATCAACATAAGCAGCCGTTGCGAATACGCCGGTTTGGCTGGGTAGTTTGACGGGCCCGGCGGCCGTAAGAAGCGAAATAGCCTGTTTCATGGTCGCTAGCGCCGCTACGTCATACCCCATTATCAAATCCATTTCGGCAATTTGAGCCAATACTATGGGTTGAGTAGCCGAAGCGTCACCTTCTGCTTTTTGCACAGTGTTCAGTACTTGGCGCAACTGCTGGCCGGCCTCAGAGTACTGACCCAACTCTTTGTTTAGCGCCCCCAAAATGCGCAGACCCTGGGCGTAAGCCAGATTGTTGGCCCCTCGCTCTTGCTTGATGCGGGCCAGCGCCGACGAGGCCAAGACCTTTGCTTTAGGGTAATGTCCTTGCGCAAGGCTATTATTTGCCAACAGCATTTCGACAGTGGCTAAGGATACCCAGTTGCGCTCGGCCCGCTGCTGATAAAAACGCCAGGGAATTCGCAAAGAGTAGTCAGCGTCGGCGTATTTCCCGATTTTAGTCAAGCAGATGCCTCGGTACATGTCCGCTTCAAAGCGGGCTTTTGAGGTGTCATTTAGTGCGAAGGAAATGGCCTGCAAGTCGCGCAGGGCCTGAAATAGGCTGTCTTGCCAAATGTAGTTGCCAACAATGCGAACCCGGTTAGTTTGAAGTTCTAGTGCCGCATCACGGGTACTATCCGTAGCCAAGTAGAGGTTGAGTTCGCGGTAAATTTTTGTGGAAGCATCCGGTTCACCTTGAGCGGCGAAAGACCGGGCCAAACCATTGGCAATGCGGGCACGGTGCAAGTCTGGTTTGGGGTTTACAACTTTGTATGCCTTTAAAGCCGCCACATATAGGGAGTCGCACGCTGTGAACTCTTTAAGCCTTAAGTGGCAGTCCGCCATTTTGCGAAAGGACCAAGCCTTTTCCTCTTCCCAATAGGAGTTTGGTTCGCCAACGCCGTCTTCTCGATTATCTGAACTAATCAGAAAGAAGTGCCCTTGCCGATAGTCCTCCAATGCTTTATGAAATTCCTGCTTGGCATACGCAGCATCGCCGCGGCCTTCATGCGCTTCGTAAAGTAGGGTGTAGGCCCCGCTTATTCTGGACTTTGAGGTGATAGAGTCAGAACCCAGCCAACGATTTCCAAAAATGTAAGACTTTTGAGCGTTGCTGATAGCAGCGCTGTAGTTTCCTTCGGCTATAGCTGCCTGTGCTGCTGCTCGGTAGTTGTGCATCAGCAGGTTGCTTGTGATGTAGTCATCTCCGCGGTTGAAGGCCAGTAAAGCCACGCGGTAGGGGGCGAGCGTGATGGGAGAGAAAGCGAAAAAGCCAGCCAAGGCTAGCAGCACCGCAGAGCGCCACCATAGCCCGCGCAGGGCTTTTGTGTCCTGTTTTTGGGCTCTCTGCCGGAACAAATAGATGCCCAGCCCGAAGCAGAAAACTCCGTTGAGCGCCGGCAGCAGCACTTCAAAGGATTCATGCCGGGCCCGAAGGGTAAAGGATAAGGAAACAAGTGAGGTGCCCAGGCAAATGCCAGCCAGTACGTAAAAAGACGTAGAAAAAACCTTCCGGTCTTTGAAAAGCCAGCGCCCGCCCACTATGTATGAAAGCGCCAAGAGCCATATGCACAGCCAAAGAAATGAGTTGCGTGGCGTTATTTCGGTGGCTTGCAGCACCACCAGAAACAAGAGTAGAAAAAGAAGGAATTTCTCGTAGCGCGTCATAAAATCCCCGATGGGTAGTAGCTCAAGGAGCCAACTCAAAGATGCAGCGCTTATCTGCAAACAATCGGCGTTACCAAAAAACTGCTTTGCGGAATCAGGACGGAAGAATTTTCACCTTCGCCTTGATTTAACAATTCTTCTTTAAGCGAAGCGTTACTTTTGTCCTTTCCTCATCTTCACTTGTCAATGAAAAACCCCGTTCAGACCACCTTTAACATTGTGCTGCTGCTGGCGGTGGCCGTTTTGTACTTCCTGCATTTCAGCAACCGCCCGGTAGCGCCCGCCATTGCTACCGACAAATCGACGGCCGTTGTGGCTTCGCCCGACCTGAACACGGCCGAGCCCGCCGCGCCTACCGAGGAGGCCACTGCCGCTACCCCTGTTGCTAGTGCTGCGCCCGTCGCTGCGGCCCCCACAGCCTCTACGTCCAGCATGGAGGGCAAAATTGCCTACGTGGAATCGAGCAAAATGCTCGACGGCTACCAGGGTATGAAGGACGCCCGCAAGGCGTTTGAGAGCAAAGCCCGTGGCTGGGAGCGCCAGAACCAAACCATGCTGACCAGCTTCAAAGCTGCTGTGGAAGCCTACCAGAAGCAAGCCCCGACCTTGTCGGCTGAGCAGCGGGCGGCCTCCGAGCAGAAGCTGCAGGAGCAGCAGCAGCAGGTAGGCCAGAAGCAGCAGCAGCTCCAGGCCCAGGCCCAGGAGGAAGAGGCCAAACTCACCCAGAAAGTGCTGGAAAGCGTGAACAAGAAGGTAGAGGCTTATGGCAAAGCCAAGGGCTACAAGCTGATTCTTATTGCGGCCCCCAGCGGCACCATTGCCTACGGCCAGAAGGACCTCGATATCACTACGCCCGTGCTGGCGTACCTGAACTCCGAGTACAAGAAGTAACCGCTGGCGGCGAGCGTTTCCGCGGAGCGTTTGCAGCCAGTAGCTGAAGCCGGCTCACCCAGGACGCCGGATAAGCAAGGACGCTAGTTTGAGGGCGCCGTGCCGAATGCATTCGGCACGGCGCTCTTTTTTTGCGGCCGATACAACCATACGCCTGGGAATTACCTCTACCATGAAAATGCCCTTCTACCGTTGGGGCGCGGCCTGTGCCTGCCCTGCCTGAGCGGGTCTTCTACCTTTCCTTTCTGCATGAAAATACCTATACGAATTGCCCTGCTCGGCGGCCTGTGGCTGGCACAACCTGCTGCTGCCCAGGCGCAGCAGCCCGGCCGCTTCACCATCAGTGGCTACGTGCGCGATGGTGCCACCGGCGAGAGCCTGCCCGGCGTGGCCGTGGTTCACCCGGCCAGTGGGCAGGGTACTACCACCAATCCTTTTGGGTTTTATTCTCTCACGCTGCCCGTAAGCACCGACTCGGTGCGCCTGCTGGTGTCGTCGCTGGGCTACGAGCGGCAGCGGCTGGCGCGGCTGGCCGAGCGCAGCTTCACGCACGACTTCCGCCTGAAGGCCTCCTCGGCCGAGCTGGCGGGGGTGGAAGTGGTGGGCACCCGCGAGGAGAAGCTGGCCGAAAGCACCCGCATGGGTACCATCAACGTGCCGGTGGCCCAGATAAAGCTGCTGCCCGCGCTGTTTGGCGAAACCGATGTGCTGAAGGTGCTGCAGTTGCTGCCCGGCGTTCAAGCCGGCGGCGAGGGGCAAAGCGGCCTGTACGTGCGCGGCGGCTCGCCCGACCAAAACCTGCTGCTGCTCGACGGCACGCCGGTGTACAACGCCTCGCACCTGTTCGGCTTCTTCTCGGTGTTCAACGCCGACGCCATCAAGAACGTGGAGCTGATAAAGGGCGGCTTCCCGGCCCGGTACGGCGGGCGGCTTTCATCGGTGGTCGACATCACGATGAAGGAGGGTAACATGCAGAAGTTTCACGGCGAGGGCGCCATTGGCATCATTGCCTCGCGCCTCACCTTGGAAGGCCCCATTAAGAAGGACACGGCTTCGTTCATCTTCTCGGCCCGCCGCACCTACATCGACATTCTGGCCCGGCCCTTCATCCTGGCTCAAGCCAATGGATTGTCCGCCGGCTACTACTTCTACGACCTTAACGGCAAGCTGAACTGGAAGGTGAGCGCCCGCGACCGCCTCTACCTCAGCGGCTACAGCGGCTACGACGAGTTCTACGCCGACGACGAAAACAAGCGCGACAACGGCCAGTACAACAAGCAAACCAGCGCCCTGGGCTGGGGCAACCGCACCGCCGCCCTACGCTGGAACCGCGTGATAAACGACCGGCTGTTCATGAACACGCACCTCACTTACACCCGCTACCAGTTCAGTGTGGGTATTGAAAGCGAAGACCGGTTTCTGAACAATGGCCAGCTGCAAACCGACAAGTTTGCCCTCACTTACCTGTCCAACATCCAGGATTTGAGTGTGAAGTCGGACTTCGACTACCTACCCAATCCCAACCACTACATACGTTTTGGGGGGCAGTACATCCGCCACCTGTTCCGGCCTGGCGCCCTGCAAACCAGTGGCAGCGTCGACCCTTCCCAAAACCAGGTGCTGGGCCGCCGCATCTACGCCGACGAAGCCAGCATTTACGCGGAAGATGACGTGAAGCTGACTGACCGCCTGAAGGTGAACATTGGGGCGCGCTTCAACAACTTCCTGGTCGATAAAAAACTGTACCCTTCGCTGGAGCCGCGCCTGGCCGCCCGCTATTTGCTCACCGAAGACTGGTCGCTGAAAGCTTCTTACGCCCGCACCTCGCAGTTTATTCACCTGCTCACCAACAGCGGCATTGGCCTGCCCACCGACCTATGGGTGCCCGCCACGGCCAGAATTAAGCCCCAGCGCGCCCAGCAAGTGAGTGCCGGCGTGGCCCGCAACCTGCGCTTCAAGAACGAGGACTATGAGCTGAGCTTCGAGACCTACTACAAGCCCATGCAGAACCTGATTGAATTCCGCGAGGGGGCCGACTTTATAGGAACATCCGACGACAACTACGAAAGCAAAATCACGAGCGGCAATGGCTTGGCCTACGGCGGCGAGGTGTTTGTGCAGAAGAAATCGGGCCGCACCACCGGCTGGCTGGGCTACACGCTGGCTTGGAGCACCCGCCGCTTCGCGGAACTGAACCAGGGTCAGACCTTTCCCTACAAGTACGACCGGCGCCACGACCTCAAGCTGGTAATTATTCACGAGTTCAGCCCCACGCTCACGCTCTCGGGCACGGCTGTGTACGGCAGCGGCAACGCCACCACGCTCTCGCAGGGCCGCTACCAGCTGGGGCCATTCGATACGTACGAAGACTACGGTTCGCGCAACAGCTACCGCATGGCCCCCTACCATCGCCTCGACCTGGACCTGAGCAAAACCAAGAAAAAGCGTTGGGGCGAAGTGGTAAACAGCTTCAGCGTGTACAACGCCTACAACCGCCGCAATCCTTATTTCATTTACTTGGGCCGGAAGGAGGGCAGCGAAGACCTGAGCTACCGGCAGGTGTCGCTGTTTCCCATTCTGCCTTCTTTCAGCAAGACGTTCCGGTTTTAATTCCGGGCGAAAGTCATTCCAGGTATTCCAGCCCTTTGCATGAAATATATCTCCTTAACGCTGCTGCTGGCTGCCGCCGCCCTAGCCGGCTGCGAAACCACCGTAGACCTGCCCGAGCCGCCCCACACGCCGCGCGTGTCGCTGCTGTATACCCTGACCACGGCCCCCCAGGACTCTTCTTTTCAGGAGTTGTATACCGGCCGCCAGCTTTACATCAGCAACAGCCAACGCGTGTTTGACACCCGGGAGCTAACCGGACGCAGGGATGCCACCGTGGAACTACGCAACGCCAGCGGCAGCGTGGTGGAGCGCTACCGGCCCCTGAGCGGGGCAAACAGCTCTGGCGGCTATCAGGGTTACTACCGCCCCGTGCTTGGTTTCCAGCCCCAGTCTGGCCAAACCTATACTTTGCGCGCCGCTCTGCCCGGGCTGGAAACCGTTGAGAGCACCCTCACCATGCCCGCGCCAGCGGTGGTGGAAAGTGCTACCTATGTGCCCCGCACCAACGCCCTAGGCGGGAACGCCAACGACAACCGCGGCCGCCTGACCGTGGTGCTGCGCGACGACCCCGCCGTAGCCAACTACTACCTGGCCTTCGCCCAAGTACTCGACCAGCAAGGGCGGCCTGGAGATAATGGGTCAGGAGTGTACGAAGACTTCGACAGCGATATTGGCGCATCCATTGGACGGTTTCAGCTTTCGAGCCCACGGCAGCAGGAGCAATACAGCATTTACCCCTTTGCCGACACCGATGTAAGCGGGCAGCGCATTACCCTGACGAGTGACGTGCGCCTGCTGGGTCGAACCTGCTTCCGGGGCAGTTGCTCCGCGCCCGCCTTTATCGAAGTGCACATCGCCAGCATCACGGCCGAAGCTTACAACTTCTACCTGTCGCGCCGCCGCTATTTCGACAGCGACGGCAACCCCTTCGCCGAGCCCGCTCCGTTGGCCTCCAACGTGCGCTCGGGGTACGGCTTGCTTGGCGGTGCGGCCGATGTCACGTATCGCATTCGCCTTTAGCGCTTGTGCATGGATGGGCTTAGCTGGCTGAAGGAGAAAGCACCGTCCATTAAACCCGAGCAACCTCGCGCTGTCAGATTAAGTACAAACCTTGGTTTCACTTAATCAGCTTGTTCCGATGAAAACTCGCTCGTTTCTGATGGTGCTGGCCGGGCTGCTTCTGGCCTCGTTGGGAGGTGGGAGCGTGGCCCGGGCGCAAGTGGTGGTAGTGCATGGCGGCTACTATGGCCCGCCGCCCCGGCCGTATTATGGTCCCCGGTACTTCCCGCCCCGGCCCAGGGTGGTGTATGCCGTGCCGCCGCCCGTAGTGGTAGTGCCCGCCCCGTATTGTGCGCCCCGGGCTTACTATCCTCCTCGGCCTTACTATGGTCCGCGGGGCCGCCGTTTTGGCCGTTGGTGAGGCTGAAAACCCACTTATTTCTGAAAAGCTCTGCTACCCGGTAGCGGAGCTTTTTTTATAGGCAAATAGCGGGAAAGCTGCTAGTACAAAGCTGTGCCATTAGCAGAAGCGCTACTGGTTTAAGGCATTGACTATAAGGAATAATTATGAATTTTTGCGTCTGCCAAGGGCCTTGTAAAGTGGTGAAATTTTGAACACCTGGCCCGATTGCACGTACCTAATGGTATGTCAGAATCACCTCCACTTGCTTCGAAGAAGTGCCCGAATTGCCAGCAATGGTCCATTTGGCAGCAGAGTCCCAATGACCGCTGCGAGCACTGCGGTGAGCTACTCGACCCGCAGGCGCTGAAAAGCGCCGCGGCGCGAGAAGAGCTCGCCAACCAGAAGATGCCTTCCGTGGTGCTGATGGAAATCAACCCGGAAGATGGCCCGGTAAAGCGCTTTTTTAAGACGATTGTGCGGGGCGGACAGCTCGCGTTTGCCGCCATTCTGTCCTTCATTGTTTGGGTAGTGGCCGTCGTAGCGGGATAAGAAGTATGCGTAAATCCTGGCCCGAATTTCGACACCCGTTGTTCATCGTTTGCGTGCTTTTGTACGCGGCCTACCAGCTCAACCGCTACGTGCTGCATCGGCCCATGCCGGAGCTGCTCACCAGCTACCTGGGTGACCTGGCGGCTATGCCGGTCATGCTCAGCCTGGCCCTGGCGGCGCAGCGGCGCTTGGTGGCGAAGTCGCGGGCCTTTGTGCTACCCGACCTATGGCTGCTGGCCGCCTGGGCCTATGTTTCGGTTTTCTTCGAAGCCATTCTGCCGTATTTCTCCGCTACGGCCGTAGGCGACCCCTTCGATGTGGTGGCGTACGCCGTGGGCACCCTGGCGTTTCGCCATTGGCTCAACCGCCCGGGCTAAGCTCCGGGACTCTGCACAATGGTGGCTACTTCGGCCTTAGCGTCCTCTTCTTCGGCCTCAATGGGCTTGGGAGTGCTGCGCATAAGCAGGTACCCCGCTGTGCCCGCTACCAGCGACGCCACCAGAATGGCCAGCTTAGCTACAGCCTCGCCAGGAGAATTCTCGCCCAGGGCCAGCAGCGTGATAAACAACGACATGGTGAAGCCAATGCCTGAGAGCATGCCCGCGCCCCAAATGTGGCGCCACAGCACGCCCTTGGGCAAAGAAGCCCAGCCCAGCCGCACCGCGCCCCAGGCCATGGCCCCCACGCCCAGGGGCTTGCCTACCACCAGGCCCAGAATGATGCCCAGCGCCAGCGGCGAGCCCAGCTCGCCGAACACAGAGGCGTCGAGGGCGAGGCTGGTGTTGGCAAAGGCGAAGAGGGGGATGATGCCGAACGCCACCACGCCATGCAGGCGCTGCTCCAGCTTCTGGGCCGGCGAACTGATGGCCTCCGACAAGTATTCCAGCTCTTCGGCCACGGTAGCCGGGTCGCCCTCGGCGCTGTTAAACTCATCCTTTAGCAACGTCAGCCGCTCGTCAATCATGGCCAGCAGCTCGGGGCGTTTGTAGCGAATGTTGCCCGGAATGGTGACTGCCAGCAGCACGCCCGCCAGCGTGGCGTGCACGCCCGATTCTAGCGTGAAGTACCACAGCAGAATGCCCAGCGGCAGGTACACCCACAAGCTGCGGGCCCCCAGCCAGTTGAAGAGCAGCAGCACGCCCCAGGTGCCCAGGCCCAGGTAGAGGTAGTTGAGGTGCAGCTCGCGGGTATAGAAGAGAGCAATGACCATGACCGCGCCCAAATCGTCGACGATGGCCAGCGCAGTCAGAAATAGCTTCACGGCCAGCGGAATGCGCGGGCCCAGTAGCTGCAGCACAGCTAGGGCAAAGGCAATGTCGGTGGCCATGGGGATGCCCCAGCCACCTGCTGTGGGCGTGCCCCGGTTCAGGAGTACATACAGCAGCGCGGGCACCACCATGCCGCCGATGGCCCCGGCCAGGGGCAGGGCCGCCTGCCGCATCGACGACAGCTCGCCGTTGGTGACTTCCCGCTTGATTTCCAGGCCCACTATGAGGAAGAAGACAGCCATTAGGCCATCGTTAATCCAGTGCAGCAGGCTCTCGTCCAGGTCTACGCCGAAGAAGGTGAGGCGCAGGTGCTCGCTCCAGATGGCCGGGAAATAGCGGGCTGGTCCCCAGTCGATGTTGGCCAGGATGAGGGCCAGCGCGGCGCTTATCATCAGGACAATGCCGCCCGCCGCGGACAGGCGAAAAAACTCAACAAATGGGCGAATCAGCGGGCGAACAAATTTGGCAATTATCATACTAAGAGCGAGTAAGAAACGAATTCAGGTGTACGGGAGAGCGATGGTAGCGGACCGGTGCAGTGGAAGGCCGGGGCCCCAGGCCTTAAAAGAAAAAGCCGTGTTGGAGGTTGTAGTAGCGGCCCTCCGACGAGCTGGCCACCGTGGCCGAGAGCACCAGCCGGTTGGCCAGAGCCAGCCAGGCGCCGCCCCCGTAGGCGCTGAGCCAGGGGCCGCGGCCGGGCTGCTGCCGCGTCCAGACGTTGCCGGCATCGTAGAGGCCGAGGAGCCCGAGCTGGCTGGGGAAAATGTAGAGCCGCGACGTGAGCAGCGACACCCGCATTTCGAGGTTGGTGTAGAGGCTGCGGTCGCCGAGCAGGCGGGTTTGGGCGTAGCCACGTACGGTCTGGCTGAAATCGGGCAGCAGGCCGCCGCCTACCATGTTGGCCTGGTAGAAGGCGTAGCGGCCGGTGTTGAGGCCGCCGCCCAGCCGGCCCGCAAACGTGACTTGCAGCGGCAGGGCGGGGCTCATGTAGTAGCGCACCTCGTACTGGTAGCGCCCGTAGCGGCCGGTTTCGCTGTTGAGGCCCTGGCGCCAGCTGCCCTGCGCATTCATCACGAGGCCGCGCGAGGGGTTGTGCTCGTTGTCTTTCACGCTGCTGCGGAAGTAAAGCAGCGCGCCGAGGTAGTTGCGGGGCCCAAAGCCGGCGCCCTGGCCTTCGGGCAGGCGCGAGCGCAGCTCGGGGTTGCGGGTCTCGCGCAGGTTGAAGTGCTCGTAGAGCAGGCCGCCGCCCACGGCAAAAAACGAGGCAAACGGCTTTTGCAGGGCCGCCGAAACGTAGGCGTTGCCAAAGGCCGCCTGGGTAGCGGGCGGGGCCGTCTCGGCCGCTGGCAAATTCCCGTAGCCGCGGAAGGGCATTTTGTAGACCGGCGCGAAGGCCCAGGCCTGCCCAATAAAGTCCAGGTCAAAAGCCACGTTCTTAATCTCGCCTTCATAGGAAACGCGGCCCACGTTGTTGCCGAAGAACTGCTGGTACAGCAGGCGGTGCGAAGCGCCGTAGGGGCTGCTCCGAAACTTGTAGGGAATGTACCGCACCCCGGCGCTCACCACCCAGCCATCGGCCGAATTGAACAAGCCGGCGACGGCGGGGCGCAGCGCCGTGTAGTCGAACCGGTCGGACGCCGGGCTATTGATGAGGTCACCGGCCGCAAAGTCGGTGTTGGTGTCGGTGGTATTGTCGAGGATGCGCTTGTCCCGAATGGTATTATTGAGGGTGTAGCTGCGGGTGCGGGAAGTGTCGCCGTAGGCATATTGGTAGTTACCCTTTTCCTGGTAGGCAATCACGCGCACTTTTATCCGGCTGCCCGCGGTGCCGCGGATGTTGTACACATCGCGCCCCTGCAGGCCATAGAGGCGGATTTCGTCGGTTTCGTCGGGCCGGAAAGTGCGGGAGTAGTAAGGCGCCTGCCCGGCCGGAGCATCCACCAGGTGCACCGCGACTACGGTGCTGCCATCGGCCCAGCGCTCCACTTCAAACCGCTCGGCCAGGTTGCTGCCGTACACGTCGGTGTAGCGGGCCAGGAGCTTACCGTAGGCCTCGGCCGTTTGCGAAAGCTGGGCCCGCCGGGCCTGAAGCTTGGCCAGGATTTCGGGGCCGTGCAGGGCGTAGACTTCGGGTGGCATGCGGCGCAGGGCGGCTTGCAGCACGGGGTCGGTCAGGCGCTGCTGGAGCGTGTCGGCCAGGGCTTTCCAGTCGGCGGGCTGCAGGCGGCCCAGCAGACGGCGGTCGAGCTGCCGGGCAGCGTAGTTGAGGCTTTTGATGTCGCGGATTTCGGGGCCGAAGTGCTGCAGCTCGCGAATGCCCCAGCTGCTGGACACCAGCCGCGGCACCAGGCCATCGAAAAGGAAAAAGGCGTTGTCGCGGTCTTTGGCCAGCGGGCGGTAGGTGGTTTGCGGGCCCTGCTTCGTTATTATCCACTCGTATTGCTGCTCGTGGCGGTCCCAGTCGCCCACCAGCATGTCGAGAAGGCGCATGGTAGCAAAGGCCCGCGCATCGATGCGGTGCGCGGGGCTGCGCTCGAGCTGCTGAATCAGGCTGGTGTAGTTTATTTCCTGCACCACGCCGGGGCTGCCGGGTAGCTTTTCCTGTTGGTACTCGCGGGCGTCGGGTTCCAGAAAGCCGGCCTGTCCGCCAAACTGCTGCCGGTAGGGCTCAAGGCATTCGGCATCGGGCAGCCGCAGCAGCTGGGGAGCCGTGCTGAGCAGGCCCGCTGCCCGCTCCAGGTCGGCCACCACCAGCGGCGCGTAGGGGTGCTGCGAGGGCAGCCAGGTTTGCTCCGACTTGGCGGGCGATGAGAGCTTGAGGGCGCGGCCGTAGCGCTCGGGCGCGGTGCCCAGTGCATTGCGCCGATACGGCCGGAAGCTGTACTCGTTGCCGGCTCCGCTGCGCAGGCGCAGCAAGAACTTATCTTCTTCGGTGCTGATGCCAAAGGGCGTAAGTCCCCCTTCGGCGGTGGTCAGGTTGAGGGCGGGCAAGGTAACAGGCGTGAGCCAAGCCTGGCGGTAGCTGCTTTTGAGCAAGGTGCCGGCCAGGGGGTAGGGCTTGCGGCGGGCGTCGGCCAGGGCCGTGGGCTGTGCGTCGGGTGGGGTGGGGGTGTCGCAGGCGGGCGGCGGGGTTTTGGCGTTGCGATTGTGTAGCAGGCCGCGGTAGTGCAGGGTGCCGGTGGCGCCGTCGCCGTTGGGGGTCCAGAATTCTGCCCAGGACTCGCCGTTCTGGTAGTAGCGAATGCGGACAAAGCCCTTTTCGCGGTGCACGAAGGTGGCGTTGTTGCCTTCGGCAATGTGGTTGGTTTTGCAGCCCGAACCACTCACAATGTGCGTGAGGGCCTCGGTTTGGTGCAGCTGCAGGTTGTGGTCGTGGCCCGCGGTGTACACCACGTTGTCATAGCGCCGGAAAATGGCCTGCAGCCGCTCCGAGAGCAGCTTGTAGCGGTAGTGCGGTAGGTCCTGGTCGACGCCGCCCAACTGCCGGTAGTAGGGGTACAGCGACCCAATCACCGGCAGCGGCACGTAGAGGCCGTCGCGAATCAGCCGCAGCGGAAACAGGTGGTCCATCACCGAGTAGTAGCCGCCGTGGTTGCTGTTGGTCATCAGCGGGTGGTGGGCCGAAACCACGATGTGCTTGCCCCGGTGCCGGGCCAAGGCCTGGTCGAGCTGGCTCAGGAATTCTTCCTCCGTGGTAGCGCTGCAGGTGCTGTTGGGGCCGTAGGGCTTCTCGTGCCTGTGCAGCCACCACTCGGTGTCGAGGCCAATAAACACCACGTTGTCGTTGACCTGCTCCACGAAGGGGCCGGGGCAGCCGTTGTCGGGCACGAAGGTGTTGCCGCGGTTCAGCTTCTGCTCGATGTACTGCTCCTGTCGCTTAATTTTCACCAGGCCCTGCGGCCCGGAGTAGTCCCAGTCGTGGTTGCCGGGCACAAAGAACACGCGGCCCTTGTACTGCTGGGCCACGTACAGCTGCCCATCGAGGCGGCGCTCGTCTTCGGCGCGGCCGGGCTCACCCTCAGCCGAAAGCCCTCTGTGGTAGAGGTTATCGCCGAGCACCACCAGCGTGCTGTTGGGGTCGGCATCGAGCTGCGATTTCAGCAGGCGGAGGGCCGGTTCGGGCGGGTCGGTTTTGGGAGCGCCAGCATCGCCGAGCAGGTACACAGTGTAGGCCAGTTTTGTGGAGTCTGGCGCCGCCGAACTCCGCCAGTTTCCTGCTTCCGGCCCGTAGTAGATGCGCTTCACACAGGCTGTGGAAAGTAGCAGCAACGGCAGACTCAGGAGTCGTAGGAGTTTTAACATACTTTGCTTGATGCCCCTGAGTGAGAGGTCCTAACTTCTCGTTCAGGTGGATTGTCCATTGTTGGAATAAGCGTCGATATCCCCAATGACGGAGTGCCGAGGCCATCCAACTGCATACGGGCAATAACAGAAGCTGACTGATATAGCAGCATTTTCTAATCTTAATGACCACACTTGCCCCGTAGCTCTTTGGGGCCTTTGGCGTAGGTTTATACCGGTTTTTTGCCGCTGTTTACTCGCTCTGCTACTTGTCGTCCTCCACCAACTTGCGGCCCCGTTGGGTGCTGCCTACCATCGTTTTTGCGCAGTTCGCCTGCACCTCGCTGTGGTTTGCGGGCAATGCCGTGCTGCCCGATTTGCTGCGCGATGCCGGGCTGGTGGGTACCTCGCTGGGCGCAGTGGTTTCGGCGGTGCAGCTGGGGTTTATTGTGGGTACGCTGGCATTTGGCCTGCTCCGGCTGGCCGACCGTGTGCCGCCGGCGCGGTTGTTTCTGCTGTGCGCCGTGGCCGGCAGCCTCACCAATGCAGCCCTGCTGCTGCCGGGGCCCACGCCTGCCTTGGTGTTGGGGCTGCGCTTTGCCACGGGGCTGTGCCTGGCGGGCATCTATCCGGTGGGCATGAAAATAGCGGCCGATTATTACGAGAACGGCCTGGGCCGGGCCCTGGGCTACCTGGTGGGTGCGCTGGTGCTGGGCACGGCGCTGCCCCACCTGCTGCGGCTGCTGGCTGCCGACTTCGCCTGGCAGGCCGTGGTACTGGCTACCTCGGGCCTGGCACTTTCGGGCGGACTACTGCTGTGGCTGTTGGTGCCAAACGGGCCGTTTCGGCGGCCGGGTGCCCGCTTGCAGCTGGCCGCGGCCTGGGACGTATTCCGCGAGCGGCCGTTTCGGCAGGCGGCGCTGGGGTACTTCGGGCACATGTGGGAGCTCTACACGTTCTGGGCGTTTGTGCCGCTGCTGCTGGCCACGCACGCCCGGCTGCACCCGGAGCCCGGGCCAGTGGGCCCGGGCTGGGCTTTTGGGCTGATTGCGGCGGGGGCGCCGGCCTGCGTGGCGGGCGGCTACCTGGCCCGGCGCTGGGGCAGCCTGGGCACGGCGCGGGCGGCGCTGGCCGTATCGGGGGCGTGCTGCCTGCTCAGCCCGCTGCTGCTGGCGCTGCCGCGGCCGGCCTTCGGTGTGGGCGTGCTGGTGTGGGGCATGGCCGTGGTAGCCGATTCGCCGCAGTTTTCGGCGCTGGTGGCGCAGCGTGCGCCGGCAGCGGCCACGGGCACAGCGCTCACGCTCGTTACGTGTCTGGGGTTTGCGCTCACCATCGTCAGTCTGCAAGCTTTTGCCGGCTTGCAGCCTTACGTGGAGGCGCGTTATCTGTTTCTACTGCTGGTGCCCGGGCCGGTGCTAGGGCTGCTGGCTACCCGCCGGGCTGCCAAACGCGCCACTGCCTGATGCCCGTAGATGAAGGCCAATTCATGAAATTTCTAAATAAAAAGACCGTCATGACGAGCATTCTGCGCATCAAGCAGAGACCGAGACATTGCGCCCGTTTCGCCTGCCTCGCGTCTGTCACGCTGAGCTTGCGAAGCAACTTCTCACGTTTCAACAATTAGTTCTGCTGGGATAAGGTGCTTCGCGAGCTCAGCATGACAGGCAGGTGGATTACTACCGCACACGAGATGTCTCGGTCTCTGCTTGATGCGCAGAATGCTCGACATGACGGTTAGGAAGTGACCCGTTTTTTTGGTCTGAGAACAAGTTTGAAGGGCAGACACACGAAGACCCGTATTTGCCGCTCGCCTCTAACCCGCTTTCCGGGAACATTCACGGGCTGGTCGAGCCAGAAACGACGTTTGGCGAGAAGCTCCGGCTGGCGTCTTCGCACCGTGTACCTTGCTGCTTATAATTCTCAATTTGACCCACATGAAACCTTTCTACTTAGTTTTCGGTGGAGCTGCGCTGTTGCTGGCCGCCTGCAACCAGACCGCACCCGCTACCGAGCAGCCCGCCGCTGCGCCCGCCACTACTGCTACTACCGAATCGGCTGTGCCGCCTCTCGTCAACGTAGATTCTGCTGCTGCGCCGGCCGATAAAGTAGCCACCGCGCCTGCGCCCGTCGCGCCCACCCTGGCTCAGCCCGAAGCCCTGAAAGCTTCCTTTAGCTTCAAGCCTGCGCCCGACCCCGACGACCCCAGCCACCCCAAAACCAGTGTGCACCTCGTACTGCAGGGCACTAAGCCCATGGATATCGACCTGGGCAAATTTGCTGGCCGGCCCGATGTAGTTGATGCCGCTAAGGCTAGGCAAGCCGGCTTTCCCAAGGACATGCTCATGGGCTTCCGCAGCTACCACGCCGCCTCCGGCACCAGCTCCGATTTGGCAGTGCTCAACGTGAGCGGGCGCCGCCTTCGGGTGGTGCAGCGGCGCGTGGAGGAAACTGCTTCCGAGCCCGGTACTTTCGAAACCTCGCGCGAGATTCCCCTGCCCGCCAAAACTGCTGTGGTGGCTAGCCCAAACGGCCAATAAATAGTCCTGTTAATAGTCTGAGAGGCTTCGGCTATAGAGGTGACAGTCGGAGCTTTTGCAGCTGTTTCCACGCCAAGGAGTAGTAGCGCGACCGTGCCCGGTAGGAACTTTGTAGTTCGCGTCCCGGAACGACACCCGAACGATTTGCAAACGGCGCGGGGATGCGAACTGCAAAGTGCCTGCCGGGCACGGTCGCGCTACGGCGTATTGCGTCAGTTGCCCCAGATAGCTCTAGCTGGACGGCCCCGCTTCCGTGACCTAACCCGAGCAGTAAGAATCAAGGCAACCAGTTTTTAATTTGTAAGTTGAGGCATGAATACGAACACGCTTCTGAGCCCGCTGAAGGGCGCCACGCGCCGCGAAGTAGGCGGCGTGCAAGTTGATGTAGTGAAGACCGGCAATGCACGGGTCAAGCGCATAGTGTACCCGCAGGGCTTTCGCTGGTCGATAAACCTCAAGAACGTGGTCGGGACCGAGCTGTGCATGCACGCGCATGTCGGCTTTCTGGCCAGCGGGCAAATTGACATTCAATATGCCGACGGCACCCTCGAGCGGTTTGTGGCGCCCCAGGCCGTGGCCATCGCGCCCGGCCACGACGGCTGGGTGGTGGGCAATGAACCCGCCATTCTCATCGAGTTCGACTTTGAGGGCGAGACCGTGGAGCGCCTGGGATTGAAACGAGAGTAAGGTCGAGCGGCGCTTTTCGATATGATTTAGAAGCGTCCTATACACCTCGGTTTTGCGGCTGAGCCGGGCCTGGCGCCCTGGTGGCCGGCTTGCTTACTGGTCGCCATCGGGACGCTTGGGCTCCAGCGCAGGGGCCAGCATAGCCGTGGCTTCGGGGTGCAGGTGTAGGGTACGAATCGGGAACGGAATGGAAATGCCGTGGTCATCAAATGCCCGCTTGATGCGGATGATGGCCTCGCTGCGGGCACTCACGTAGTCGAACTGCCGGCGGTAGGGCACCCAAAAGCGCACCTGAAACGTGATGGCGCTTTCGGCAAAAGCCGTGAACATGACTTCCAGCGGCCGCTCGGGCACAAGCTCCGGAATGGCGCTCACGGCCTTCTGTACCACCTGCTGCACCAGCTCGAGGTCGGAGTTGTAGGCCACGCCGCATTCCAGGTCTACGCGGCGCATGGTTTGCTGGGTGAAGTTGATGAGTGGGTTTTCGAACACCTTGCGGTTGGGCATAATCACCAGCTCGCCGGTGGTTTGGCGGATGTTGAGTGTGCGCAGGCTGATGCGCTCGATGGTGCCGAAAAACTTATCGGTTTCAATGACGTCGCCCACGTTGAAGGGGCGCTGCACGGCAATAATGACGCCGCTGATGAAGTTGGCCGCAATGTCCTGAAACGCGAAACCCAGCGCTAAGCCGATGATGCCGACACCGGCGAGCAGCGAGGTCACGGTTTTGTCGAGGTTGAGGACCGTAAGCACGAAGAACGTCCCCACCAGCAGGGTGAAGATGTAGAGCATCGTGGTGAGCAGGTTGTTGAGGGTGTCGCTGGCCGACACCCGGGGCAGCACCCGGCGCACCACCCGCCGCACGATGCGGGCGCCCACAAAAGTGAGAATTAACAAGATAGCCGCCACCACCAGGTTGGGCAGCATCACTATCAGCTGGCGAAACCAAACCAGCAGCTTGCCGGATAATAAATCAAAAGCGCGTTCAACTTCGGTCACAACAGCAAACATAAATAGGGGCAAATCAGCAAGGGAATTGGTCCAAGATACGGCCCAAGCCCGGCAGCAGCGGGGGAGTGGGGCAGGGCAAGTACCGTGCATCGTAGCAACGGGTGGAGCTGGGAGGCCGCCAGGCAACCCCAAATTTCCAGTCGCCAAGCGCTAGGTATTCGCCACTGTTGGGCCAACGCCAAGTTTGGTTTCCCTTGCCGCGGGCCTCTTATCCTTCGCACCACTGAGGAGCTTGGATGTTTAAATGGCTACAATTTCTCATTCCCAGACAAAACATGCCGGGCCTGCTTTTGCTTTTATTGGCCATGTATTCAACTGTTGAACTTGCCACGCGCATTATTTCCTTTCGAGCCGATTTGGATGTTATGGTGGTGCGGTGGCACACGCACGCTTCGCTGGAGGGGGTGCAAGCCGACTACGCCCACATGCTGGAGCTAGCCAAAGCGTACCAAACCAGCGACTGGCTGCTGGACGTCCGGCGCCGTGATAAAGTGAGTGCCGAGCTCAGCGCCTGGGCCAGTGGGGTTTATTACCAACAAGCCGCCGCCGAGCTGGCGCCCCGCCGTCTACGCATCGCCGTGCTCAATTCTCCAGCTCTTACGGAAATATACCGGACCGATGAAGAGCATAAAAAGCACGTAGAATACGTGTTGGACCCAGCCCGCCCGTTCGATATGCGGGTATTCGACGACGAAGGCGAGGCCATGCGCTGGCTGAGCCCCGTGTACCTGAGCTAAGCCCATTACGTCCTTGTTGCAGTAGCAAGTGGTTCAAAGCCCAGTATCTTAGTCGGCAACAGGAAAAAGAGCCCCGACGGCCTGCAACCATTGTGTTGCCCCGCCGGTCAGATGCAGCAGAGGCGCTTGCCTCCGGTGCCCTTCTACTCATTTCTCCAATACCCTGCCGTATGTCACGCAACCAGTTCGCATCCGTGTTTCTGAGCTTGGCCACTAGTACCCTGCTCTTGCTGGGTTGCCAGAAACAATCGGCCGAGCCTGCCACCGACGAGCCCACCATCGACGAGCCTACTACTAATGCGCCCAACCTGCGCCCCCTCACCGCGGCCGAGCGCAGCACCGTGGGCAGTGCCAATGACTTTGCGTTTCGGGCGTTTGCCGCGCTGCGAAGCAGGACCATTGCCGCCGAAAACCTGTGCATTTCGCCGTTGAGCGTGTCGGCAGCCCTCACCATGGCCTACAACGGCGCCGACGGCAGCACCAAAGCTGCCATGAAGGAAACGCTGGGCTTCACACCGCAAACCGATGCTGAAGTCAATGGCTCCTACAAGTCGTTGTTCGAGTTGCTTACCGGCATCGACAAAAAGGTGACTTTTACCACCGCCAATTCCATCTGGCACGGGAAACAGTACCAGCTAGCCACCCCGTTTGTGCAGCAAAACCATACCTCCTTCGGGGCCACGGTGCAGGCGGTTGATTTCGCCTTGCCCACGGCCAAGGACGCCATCAATAGCTGGGTGAGTGGCAAGACCCAGGGCAAGATTAGCGACATTATCCAGCAGACCAGTGCCGATGACGTGATGTATCTAGTTAATGCGCTCTACTTCAAAGGCAGCTGGACTTACCGCATCGACCCGCAGCTAACTCGCCCTGCACCTTTCACCCTGGAAGACGGCCAGTCTAAAACCGTGAACATGATGCGCCTGACGAAGGGCAAGTACCTGCGCTATGCAGATGCTCAGCAGCAGGTCATCGACCTGCCCTACGGCAACCGCCAGTATAGCATGACGCTGGTGGTACCTCGGGGCCAGACCACGCTCGCCAGCGTAGCCAGTCGCCTCACCGGTGCCCAGCTCAGCACCTGGCTGGCCGGGGCCGACACCACCAGCCTGGAGCTGCGCCTGCCCAAGTTCCGCCTGGAATACGAGAAGCAACTCAACGATGCGCTGACAAGCATGGGCATGGGCGTAGCCTTCACCAATCAAGCCAATTTTTCGCGCATGTTGGCCGGTAATGCCACCAATTTGAAAATCAGTGCCGTTAAGCACAAGACTTACCTTGATGTGAACGAGGAAGGTACGGAGGCTGCGGCCGTAACTTCTGTGGGCGTGATAACCACATCGGTGCCGCAACCGGTAGAGGTAAACCGGCCCTTTCTGTTCCTTCTTCGAGAGAAGTCTTCGAACGCTATTTTATTTATCGGGCAGGTCACCAACCCCTAGCGTCAGGCGGGTTTGCAGGCCTGTCTGGCCAAGGTTAGCCCTTGCTCCTGTGTAGGAGCAAGGGCTTTTATTTGCTCCTCGGGTGGTCGCGCGGCTACTCGTTGCACTGTATCACTAGAGCCAGCAGGCCATGGCTCAAGAGCAGCCTTTCCACAGCACAGTGTTCTTCCTAAACGGAACCATGCACCGGTTTGCTGGTTATGCCTATCCACATTTTCTTCCATCAAATCCCTTTCCTAACATGGCAGCAGCATCTAATTCCGACGACATCTACACCACTTTTAAGGAGGACGTCAACATGACGGCCTCGGAAATTGAGAAGTGGCTGAAAACCGATGAGTCCAAGTCCGTAGGCCAGGACAGCGGCGACGGCACCAGCATCGGCCGTCACTCCGGCGAGCGCATCGTCGACATTCTGCACAAGAAAAAAGCCGACCTCACGCCCGACGACGAAGCCCACATGCACAAGGTGCACAGCTACGTGAGCCGCCACTCGGCGCAAGGCCCACACGATGCGGCCGACATAGAAACTTCGCGCTGGCGCTACTCCCTCATGAACTGGGGCCACGACCCGTTGAAGGACAAGAAGTAGCCAAGTTTACGATAAAAACTCCCCTCCTTTTCTAAGGAGGGGAGTTTTTTATTTCTCTGTTTTGGCCACCAGCACCCGCAGCGCGCCAGGCTTGATAGCGGCCTCCACGTGGTTGGTGCGGCCCCGGTACTCGCCATCAACCTGCAGTTCGACGCGCCGCTTCACTTCCAGGTTTACGGCGGTGGTGCTGAAAATCTCTACCGCCCCGGGGTCGAAGGGGCGGAAGCGCCAGAACATCTTCAGCAGCTCACGGCCCACCAGGCGCCGTAGCACTACCACTTCAAACTTGCCGTCGGACACATCGCCGTCGGGGTTGATGGTGGCGCCCGTGCCGTAGACGCGGGCATTGGCCAGCACCACCATGAAGGCGGTGCGCTCCACTTCCTCGTCGTCGCACTGGATGCGCACCCGCATGTGGCGGCGCCGCAGCAGCGACCAGAAAGCGGCCCGCGCGTAGCCCAGCATGCCGCGCCAGTTGTGGCTTTGGGCGTGGCGCACCAGTTGGGCGTTCAGGCCAATGTCGCTCAGGTGCAGGCACAGGTCGGTGCCGTTGATGTAGATGACGTCGACGGCTTTTTCGTGGCCACTCACGGCGATGTTGAGGGCCTCGGTAGGGTCAGGCGGAAGGTCCAGTTCCTTGGCCATGCCGTTGGCCGAGCCCGCGGGGAGCACAGCCAACGGCAGGTTGGCGGCAATGGCTTGTTCGGCTACGATTTTGACGGTGCCGTCGCCACCCACAGCCACTAGGCGGTCGGGCTGGTCTTTTTCGATGCGGGCCTTGAGGGCTGCGCCGTCGTCATGGCCGGTGAGCTCCAGCAGGTCGGCGCGGTGGGGGAGGGGCTCGAAATACTCGCGGATAGTGGCCGGCCAGTCCGTCTTCTCGGCGCTGCCCGAGGCGGGGTTCACCACGAAGAGAAAGCGCAGGGGAGCAGATGGCGTAGGCATGAGCTTCGGACTTGGTTTTCAATGAAGGTATCTGCCGCGCTTGCCCAGCTGGTCAGGCCCAGCCGGGGCCGTTCAAATGGGCAGGGAGCAGGCAACGAGTCATCCAATCGGTCTTCTTCGCCGTAACGGTTTTCAGCTTTCCACGGCTGAATATTTCTTTGTCCGAATGACCGAAAAACTCCTGGCCCGCTTCCGCCTCACCCGGCAGCCCACCCTGAAGCTGTACCGCGGCTTTGGCAGCCCCACCTGCGTGGTAATGCAGGGCCACGCGTTCCGGCAAAGTCCGCTGGCGCGCCGCTACAATCGGGTAAACTTCTGGGCCAACGCCTGGGGCCTGCTGCGCCTGTTTCTGGTGCGGCCCTGGGCCGATGTGCCGGTGCGCGTGACTGTGGCCGGCCAAACTGCCGGCGCCCGCACCGACGCCGATGGTTTCTTCCGCTTCGAGCTGGAGCTGCCTGCGCCACTGCCGGCCGGCTGGCACCCGGCCCTGGCCGAGCTGCTCGACGCCAACACCGGCGCCCGCCTTGCCCATGCCACCGCCGAGGTGCACGTGCCCTACGAAACGCCCTACGCCTTCATTTCCGACATAGACGACACCTTTCTGGTCTCGCATTCGGCCACGCGCTGGCAGCGGTTGTGGGTGCTGCTGAGTCGCAACGCCCGCAGCCGAGCGCCTTTTGCCGACGTGGCCGCTCACTACCAATGGCTGGCCCAGGCCGGCCCGGCAACGCCCGCCCGCCCCAATGCCTTCTTCTACGTGAGCAGCAGCGAGTGGAACCTCTACGACTTCATCATGGAGTTTGCCGACCTCAACCGCATGCCCAAGGGCGTGTTTCAGCTCAGCCAGCTCAAGCGCCTGAGCCAGCTGCGCCAAACCGGCCAGAACAAGCACGCCACCAAGCTCGACCGCATCGTGCGCATTTTCGCGGCCTGCCCCGGCATGCGCTTCGTGCTGCTCGGCGACGACTCCCAGCACGACCCCGGCATTTACGAGGCCGTGGTGAAGCGCTTCCCGGGGCGCGTGCGGGCGGTGTATATCCGGCAGGTGCACGCCAGGGGCCGGGCAATGGCAGAGGCGGCTTTGGCCGAAATCAAGCGGGCGGGGGTGGAGACGTGCTACTTCGAGCACAGCCGCGATGCGTTGCAGCATTCGCAGAAAATGGAGTTGTAAAGAGGTTGGAGTTGTGGCTGCATGCTGCCTCAACTCACGCAGCAAAAAGCCCCGTCAGCTATGGGTTCGTGCTTGTCCGCATTAGTAGGGTAGCTCTTGCCAGCCGCTGAAACGGCCCGGTCCGACCGCCCTAGGCGGTCCGACCGGTTGTCGTAACAACGATTTCCGCCGCCCAAAAATCGGTCGGACCGCCTAGGGCGGTCGGACCGGAGCAACGACCTAAAGCCAGCTACTGGCGGAGCTTTTGTGGCTTGCTGCTGCTTCAGAAATCAATCAGGCATCAAGGGTTTCACGGCTTGGCCTTGCTGCACACCCTGCGCTTTCAGCGGCGCACCGTTGAGGGTGACGTTCTCAAATTTCACGTCTGGGTACTTGTTTGGGAAGGCTGGGGTTTCAGCCGTGGCCACCACGTTTTTGAAGGTAATGTTCGACACCTTGTCGGTGGAGTTGCCATTGAGTACCGCAAACTGCTTGCAGTTCACCTTGACATTGGAAACAGTGATGTTGCGGATGGTGCCAAAGGGCTTCTCCTCGCTGCCGGCCATGTTGAAAAACTGCGTCCACGGCGACAGCGTGACGATGGTGCCGCAGTGGCCAGTCACGTTCTCAATGGTGATGTTTTCATACACTTGGTAGGTGTCGGGGCGCATCTTGAACAGCAGCAGAGGCCGGTCGTTTTCCACCTTGCAGTTGCGCATCGTGATGCGGTTGGCGTGGATGCATTCGCTGCCGCAGGTCAGGGCCGCGTGCACGGCGCCGAAGGTGCAGCCTTCTATCAACACGTCCTCAATGGGGCCGTTTTCCGGCAGCTTGTGGGCATTGGGGCCTTTGCCGCCCTTGATGGCAATGGCGTCGTCGTTGACGGAAATGTAGCAGTTGCGGACGGTTACTTTCTTGCACACATCGATGTCGATGCCATCGGTGCTGGGGGCCTTCACCGGCTGGAAAGGCGAGCGGATGTCGCAGCCCTCAATGAGCACGTTGTTGCACTGGTACAGGTGCGTGGTCCAGAACCCGGCATTGTGCAGCTTCGCGTTTTTGATGGTCACGTTGTTGCTGCCCCAAATGAAAACCAGCCGCGGCCGGTGCACCTCCAGGTTGGTCGACGCCTTGCCAATCTTTTGCATGGAGTCGCGGTGGGCCCAGAAGGTTTTCCAAAACCGCAGGCCGTTGCCGTCGATGGTGCCGGGGCCGGTGATGCTGAAGTTATCAACCTGCTTTGCGTTGACGAGGGCCGCGTAATAGTCGAGGTTCTGGCCCTCCATGCGCGACGGCACCAGGGGGTAGTCCGCAATGTTATCTGAGCCTTTGAGCTTGGCGCCGGCCTGCAGCCGCAGCTGGGTTTTGGGCTTGAAAAACAGTGCTCCGCTCAGGAACACGCCCTTGGGCACCACCACCGTACCCCCACCGTTGGCATTGGCTTGGTCAATGGCTTTCTGAATGGCCTGGGTATTTAGCTTGGTGCTATCGGTGCTGGCCCCAAACCGGGTGATGACGTACTCCTTGGGGGCCGCGGCCTTCTTCGGGTGGAAGGGCAGCGAAAAAGCAGCCCACCAAATGGATAGCAGCGTAATTATGATTTTCATAGGGCGGGGAAAGATGGTGACTCAGCAAAGAAGGGCGTTCTCCCAGGGAGTACTGTTCTGTAGTCACCTGATAGGTGGTTTTTGTAGAGCCCTTCTCCAAACTGCTTCAGCAGCTACATCGTCTTGTTACCCTCTTCTAAAGTCAATCGACAGCGACTGGGGCAGCAATGATTCAGGCAGTGGCAACTGAGCTAAAAAAGCTTCAGCGGAGCGTGTTACCAATCTAAAGCCGCATCAGTCGTTTTAAGAATCATCAATTTATTTGCAACGCCACTTGCCTTACACAAAGCGCCGTCGCATTTGCACGACATTGGCGTGCCTGACGAGCGGATAGTGAAAAGCATTGGCGAAGGCAGGAGCTTGGCGGAGCAGCTGTAGCCGAGTCTTACAGTTGCTGTAGTGCCCCATAGGTATAATTGATGCACGTATGGCCTTTGCGTAAGTCAAAGCACAAGAGGCTTTTGCAACCCGCACAATATTTGCGGCATCCTATGCATTGTATCGCAAACCGCAATGCTATGGACACTTACCGGAACAACTTGTTGGGCGACGCAAGGAAGAAATGGATTGGCTTGGCCCTGGCGCTGGTGTTAGTGGCCACCCCGGGTCGGGCGCAAACCCAGGCCCTGCCCACCGGCGACGGCCTGAAGGGCGCTTACTACCGTGGCCCCAACTTCGACAGCTTTGTGCTGACCCGGCGCGATGCCACCATCGATTTCGATTGGAATTTCCGCCCACCCGGCCCGGGCTTGCCCAACGAATACTTCTCGGTGCGCTGGACCGGCTGGCTAGTAGCCCCCGCCACGGGGCGCTTCCTGTTTCACGCCCGCGTCGACGATGGCATTCGGGTGTGGATTGACGATGAGCTTATTCTGGACGAGTGGCGCCCGCAGCGGGTTCGCGACTTCACCGCCACCATCGCCTTAAACCAGGGCACCGCTTACCGCCTGAAAGTTGAGTATTTTCAGGACATTCTGCACACCCGCGCCTTCCTCAACTGGTCGCCGCCCGACGAGTCGAACACCGACCGGCGTGCCAACGCCAACGCCTCCATCCCGACCCGCTACCTCTTCAGCACGAACCCCGGCCCCGCCTTGGTCGCTGTAGTTACAACGCCGCCAGCGGCCCCTGCAGCAGTGCCGCCGCCCGCCCCAGTTGCCGACACTAGTCGCAACGCGCAGGTAGCCCGCCTGGCAAAAGGGGAGGGGCTCAACTTGCCAGAAATGTATTTCCAGCAAGGCAAGGCCATATTGCTGCCCCCTGCCCGAGCGGCCCTCAACCGCCTGGCCCCCGCGCTGCTGGCCACCCCCGACCGCCGGTTTGAAGTGCAGGGCCACACCGACAACGTGGGTACGCCCGAGCTAAACCTTCAGCTTTCCCAGCGCCGCGCCGAGGCCGTTTGCCGCTACCTCATCGCCCGCGGCGTGCCTGCCGAACAGCTGGCCCCCACGGGCTACGGCAGCACCCAACCCGTGGCCGACAACGCCGACCCCGCCCAGCGCCCGCTCAACCGCCGCGTGGTGCTGCGCCGCCTCTAAACCCGTGGGCGATGGGACGCTACGCCTGGTCGGGCTCGTAGGTGAGCAGGGCCACGCCGGTGCTGGTGGTGCGGGAGTTCACCAGCCGCAGCTTGGCTCGGCTTTCCTCTACAAACAGGCGCTTACCACTGCCCAGCACCAGTGGGTGCACCATGAGGCGGTATTCGTCGATGAGGTGGTGCGCCATCAGGGTGCGCACGAGCTGCCCGCTGCCGTAGATGAGGAGGTTGGTGCCGGGCTGCTGCTTTAGCTGGGTCACGGCTGCTACTACGTCGCCGTCGAGCAGGGAGGCGTTCCATTCCATTTCACGCAGGGTGGTCGAAGCTACGAATTTGGGCATGCTGTTCATGCGGTCGCCGAAGCCGCCGTCGCCGCCCATTTTGGGCCAGGCCGCCGCGAATCCCTCGTAGGTGATGCGGCCCAGCAGCAGGGCGTCGCTGGCGTAAAAGGCTTCGGATTGGAACTCGCCTACTTCGTCGTTGAAATAAGGGCCTGTCCAGGCGGGTTCTTCCATGATGCCGTCGAGGGTGAGGTACATGGCTACAACTATCTTTCTCATGGTGAGTTGGGCGGTGATGTGGTGGGAAATGTCAAACGCAAAATGCTGCGTATCTATAGGTTGGGGCTTGTGTCAGCAGGTGTGTAGTTGAACAGCCAGGTCTTGCCATACCGGTCGGTGATGGAGCCGAAGGTGCCCCAGAACATCTCGGCCAGTGGGTCGACCACGGTGCCGCCCGCCGCGAGCTTAGCGAATAGGGTGGTGATTTCCTCGGGGCTGTCGCAGTTCAGGCACAACGACACGGTGTTGCCCTCGGTGAGGCTGCCGACGGGACCACCGCCGCCCACATCGGAGGCCATCAGAACCAGGCTGCCGTGGGTGAGCATGGAGTGGAGCACCTTGTGGCCATCGGCGGCGGGCACTTGGTCGGCCAGGGCCGATTCGGCAAAGGACTGAACCACCAGCTCGCCGCCAAGGCAGCTCTGGTAGAAGGTCATGGCCTCGCGGCAGTTGCCTTCAAAGGAGAGGTAGGGACTAAGCTGTGGCATGGCTGGAAGGGGAAGTAGGGAGTGAGATGAAAGCAGATTCCTGCAAAGCGGAGGGGACTTGGGTAGTCGTGCGCAGGTAGTTTTTCCACAGCGAGCGCAAGCCCAGCAGCAGCGCCAGCGCCACCAGCGGCGGCAGCACTCCTTCAGCCCCTGCCTCCGAGAAATACCACGAGGCCGAGGCCCCGATAAAATTGATGGTGAAGCCCGCAAACGCCCACTCCTTGAGCACGCGCGAATAGGGCTGCAGCAGGGCCAGGGCGCCAAAAATTTTGGCAGTGCCCACAATGGTCAGCAAGTACACGGGGTAGCCCAGCTGCTGCATGGCTGCCTGACCGTTTGCCTCGCGCAGCGCACCCGCCGCGCCATCGGCCAACATAAGCAAAGAAAACAGGCCAGTGAGGCCCCAGTAAAGCCGAATTGTGGTTTTTGGTTTCATGGTATCGGGGTTTTGAGGGTGGAGAAATCGAACGTGTTTGCCGCTTTGGTGTTGCCTAAAATGTTTAGCAAATGTATTAGCAAGCTGGGGGTAAGCAATGGGGTGATTGCGCCGATATAGGGGGGTATTTGCGCCAATGATTTTGCTACATTTGGGGCATGAAGCACATATCCATTCTGGTGCCCGCGAGCGATGCCGTGGTGGGCAGTATTGAGGGCCCGCACAAGGTGTTCACGCAGGTAAATGCCCTGCTGCGCAGCATGGGCCGCGAGCCCGCCTTCCACATCGAGCTGGTGGGCCTTACCGAGTACAAAACCTTCAACAACGGCCTCTTTACCCTGCACGCCGACCGCACCACGCAGGAGGATTTTCGCACCGACCTCATCATCATCCCGGCCCCGCACGGCGACATGCGCGAGGCCATCGCCCTCAACAGCGAGCTCATTGCCTGGGTAAAGCGCCAGCACCAGCAGGGCGCCGAAGTGGCGAGCCTCTGCATGGGCGCCTTCCTGCTGGCCGCCACCGGCCTGCTCGACGGCCGCAAGTGCGCCACCCATTGGATTGCCGCCCACGACTTCCGCCTGATGTACCCCAACGTGACGCTGGTAGACGAGCGGGTGATTACCGACGAAGGCGGTCTGTACTCCAGCGGCGGCGCCTATTCCTACCTGAACCTGGTGCTTTACCTCATCGAGAAATACGTGGGCCGTGAGCTGGCCGTGTGCATCGCCAAGGTCTTCCAGATTGACATGGCCCGCGGCAGCCAGTCGCCCTTTGTCATTTTCCGCGGCTTGAAAGAGCACGAAGACGAGCCCATCAAAAAGGCCCAGGAATTCATTGAGGCCAATTTTCAGAACAAAATTTCCGTTGACGAGTTGGCGGCCATGGCCTTCCTCAGCCGCCGCAACTTCGAGCGCCGCTTCAAGAAATCGACTTTCAATACCGTGGCCGAGTACATTCAGCGCGTCAAGATTGAAGCAGCCAAAATGAGCCTGGAGTCGTCGCGGGAGAACGTGAACGAGGTGATGTATTCCGTGGGCTATTCCGACACCAAAGCGTTTCGTGCCCTCTTTAAGAAGCTAACGGGCGTATCGCCGGTGGCGTACCGGGAGAAATACAGCCGGAAGGAGGCTGCGTAGGGGCGGCCCGGTTTTAGACTCCAGCGGAAGCCGACCTTTTGGCCATGGAATAGGCTTCTTCCTGAATAAAAAAAGGCCGTCATGCAGAGCGCAGCGAAGCATGTCGCTCGCTTCGTTCAACGATTGAGTTAGTGCTGCCCGCGAGATGCTTGCCTACGGCGACCTGCGGTTCGCTGCGCTCTGCATGACGGTCTTTCTTAACAAGTTTTATTCGGGGATAGGTCTAATGTATCGGCCGGATTATTCCTTAGAGCGTGCTCCGGTCGGACCGCCCTAGGCGGTCCGACCGGTTGTCGGGCGGCGGAAATCGTTGCTACAACAATCGGTCGGACCGCCTAGGGCGGTCGGACCGGACCGTTTCACTGAGAGCCATCGTCAAAATATGGGTGAGGACAAGCCAGTGGCTGGCAGGGCTTTCTTGATAATAATGCACGAGGGGCTTTAATTCTTCGTGCCGCAGTCCCCGCAGAATTTCTGCTCGGGCTTCAGGCCAGTGCCGCAGCCGGTGCAGAATCGTTCTTGTGCTTTAGCTGCCGGGGTAGGAGTGCCGCACTGCGGGCAGAACTTTTGGCCGGCCGCTAGCTTGGCTTGGCAGCTAGGGCACTGCCGTAGGCCGTCGCGGTTCAGGAAATCGAGGTTTTTGGTGTAGTCCTGCTCGCGGGTTTTGGTTCGGATTTGCTCGCTGGTGGCTTGGGCCTGCTGGGCGCGCAGCTCCTCCTGTTCGTCGGGGGCGCAGTTTTCGCAGAGGCCCACGGCGGCGTTCCAGCAGGCGTCGGGGCACACCCAGTGGCCGCAGCGCGTGCAGTGCTTAAAGTGTTGCTTGCCCTCAGCTACGGCGGTTTCCATGGCTGAGTCGTGCGCTTTGCCGCCTACGGCCCGCTGCAGGTGGTAGGCCGCATTCTCGGCCCCGCCAAGGCCCCCAAACAGGCTGCTGGCGGCGCGCAGCACGCTGTGGGCTATGCCCATGGCATTGGGCTGAAACCGCGACATGTAGCCGTTGCGGCACCGGTCGCAGTGAAACTTGAACTGAAAGCCTCGGTCAGTGGACAGGTCGTCGTGGTTGGCAACAAATTGTATCATGGTGCTTAATAGCAGAAAAGGTGAGAGATATGGGCAAAAATAGAGGAAAGTTGAGTGGCCGGGTGGTGTTACAGAAGACAATAACAACGACATGCTCATCTGGCGTCCGCGCAGCTAAAGCATCTCGCTCGCTTCGTCTGTCATCCTGAGCTTGCAAAGGACCTTCTCACCGTAGAACAGTGCGTTCAGGCGTGAGAAGATGCTTCCTGCGTCAGCATGACAGACGAAGCGAGCGAGATGCTTCGGCTGCGCGAACGCGAGATGAGCATGACGTTCTGATAAGTAGGTACTGCCATAAAAAAGCCCACCCGATTACCGGATGGGCTTTCCCTGACTGAAGCAGCTGCGCTTACGCGCCGAGCTTGGTTTTCAGGTTTTGGTCGAGGGCTTCCAGGAACTCCTCGGTGTAGAGGTAGTCGCGGCCGTGCTCCACCTTGTTGCCGTGGATGCAGACGGCGAGGTCCTTGGTCATTTTGCCGCTTTCCACGGTTTCGATGCACACGGCTTCCAGCGCGTGGCAGAAGTCAATCAGCGGCTGGTTGCCGTCGAGCTTGCCGCGGAACTCCAGGCCGCGCGTCCAGGCGAAGATGCTGGCGATGGGGTTGGTGCTGGTGGGCTTGCCCTTCTGGTGGTCGCGGTAGTGGCGCGTCACAGTGCCGTGGGCGGCTTCGGCTTCCATCACGGTGCCGTCGGGCGTCACCAGCGTGGAGGTCATCAAACCCAGCGAGCCGAAGCCCTGGGCCACAGTGTCGCTCTGCACGTCGCCGTCGTAGTTTTTGCAGGCCCACACAAAGTTGCCGTTCCACTTCAGCGCCGAGGCCACCATGTCGTCAATCAGGCGGTGCTCGTAGGTGATGCCGGCGTCCTTGAATTTGGTGAGGTAGTCCTGCTCGTAAATCTCCTGGAAGATGTCCTTGAAGCGGCCATCGTACTTTTTCAGGATGGTGTTTTTGGTGCTCAGGTACAGCGGCCAGCCTTTCATCAGGGCCTGGTTGAAGCAGGCGTGGGCAAAGCCGCGGATGCTCTCGTCGGTGTTGTACATGGCCAGGGCCACACCGTCGCTCTTGAAGTTGTACACCTCAAACGACTGCGCTTCGCCGCCGTCTTCGGGCTGGAAGCTGATGGTGAGCTTGCCCTTGCCCTTGGTCACGAAATCGGTGGCGCGGTACTGGTCGCCGAAGGCGTGGCGGCCGATGCAAATCGGAGCCGTCCAGTTGGGTACCAAGCGGGGCACGTTGCTCATCACAATAGGCTCGCGGAATACGGTGCCATCCAGGATGTTGCGGATGGTGCCGTTTGGCGACTTCCACATCTGCTTCAGGCCGAACTCCTGCACCCGCTCCTCGTCGGGCGTGATGGTGGCGCACTTGATGCCCACGCCGTACTGCTTGATGGCGTTGGCGGCGTCGATGGTCACCTGGTCGTTGGTTTCGTCGCGGTACTCAATGCCGAGGTCGTAGTATTTAATGTCGAGCTCCAGATACGGAGTGATGAGCTTGTCTTTGATAAACTTCCAAATGATGCGCGTCATTTCGTCGCCATCGAGTTCTACCACGGGGTTCGCTACGGGAATTTTGGTCATGTCGGAATATTATGGGAGTGGTTGTAACAGCGAAGTTGGCACCAGTAGGGGGAAATCCCAGCCGATACTTGTGCAATCGTTCCCGTTCCGTGGCGCAAACCCCGCAGCTTCGAAGTGGTCAGGCCTCGGTAATATGTAGTCCGCTGCTGCGCAACCAGCACGAGTTTAACGCAGTGCAACTCGTGCTGGCCACCCCGGGCCGCAGCAGAACAGAGTGCCTAAATGACTACAACACCAGCTTGCCGCTGGCGTGGCAGGGGAGGCCCAGCCTCCCCGCTATAGCCAGTCACGGGTTACGCTGCGCTAAACTCGCGCCAGTTGAGGAGTACATTTTGCTTGCTGCCCATATGTCGCTGCTGCTGCTACTCCCGCTGCCCGAACCCACGCTGTATTTGCTCCAGCACATTGCCTGGTTCGTAGCGCTCTGGTTGCGCCTGGCTATTTCCGGCCGCCTTTATTCACTGTTAGCTCATCTTTACGGCGCTACATTCGATGGTCGCGCGTGGTTTACCGTAAACCGCCTTTCCACGAATAAGCTGCTCCATGAGCTCACCCCCTAGGCACCCTTTTTGGCACGTTAGCGCGCCGCTGGCCGCCCTCTTTTTGCTGCTGATGCCCGCCGGGGCGTGGGCCCAGGGCCTCAGCATTACCCTGCGCGATTCGCTGAGCCGAGCGCCCATCATCGGGGGCAGCATCAGCGTGCCGGGCACGGGCGTAGGCGCCGCTACCGACGTGAACGGGCATGCCGTGCTGGCGCCCGCCCCCGCTGCCGGCACCCGCCTGCGCGTGGAGGCATTGGGCTACCATCCGCAGCTGGTGGCTGCTCCCGCCGCGGGACTGCCGCTGAGTGTGGTGTTGGCGCCCAGCGCCCAGGCCATCACCGACGAAGTGCTGGTGACGGCCACGCGCACCAACTCGCGCCTCGAAGACCTGCCTACCCGCGTGGAGGTGATAGGGGAGGAGGAGCTGGAGGAGGAAAACGGCATCAAGCCCGGCAACATTGCCTCGCTGCTCGGTGACCTGGCCGGCACCCAGATTCAGCCCACCTCGCCCACCACCGGCAACGCCGACCTGCGCATTCAGGGCCTGCCGGGGCGCTATTCCCAGATTTTGCGCGACGGCCTGCCGCTGCTCGGCGGCTACTCCGGCTCGTTCGGCATCCTGCAGATTCCCCCGCTCGACCTGCGCCAGATTGAGCTTATCAAAGGCTCCAGCTCCACACTCTACGGGGGTGGGGCCATTGCCGGCCTGGTGAACCTAGTGAGCAAAACCCCGGTGCTGAACGACCCGCAGCTGACCTTCACAGCCAATCAATCGACCCTGCGCGAGAGCAACCTCAACGGCTTTGCCAGCGGCCGCAACCAGCGCGTGGGCTATACGCTTTTTGCCGGCGGGACCCGCCAGCAGGGCACCGACGTAGACGGCGACGGCTTTGTAGACGTGCCCCGGCTGCGCAACTTCACGGTGCATCCGCGCTTGTTTTATTACCCCAAAAACGGCCAATTGGCCCTCGCCTACACTGGCACCGTGGAAGACCGGGAGGGCGGCGACGCCCGCGTGGTGCAAGCCGAAGCCGGCCGCCCCACCGACCTGTTCTTCGTCACGAACCGCACCCAACGCCATTCCGCCGACCTCATCTACACCCAGGACAGCGTGGCCGGTGGCGGGCTCACCGTGAAAGCCACCAGCAGCTGGTTTCGGCGCGGCGTGAGCACCAACACCGTGGCTTACGCGGCCCGGCAGCTGTCGTACTACTCCGAGGTGAGCTACCTGCACCGCTACGGTTCCCATACGCTGGTAGGAGGACTAAACGTACTCGGCGAGGACTTCCAGCCCCTCAACACCGAGAGCCAAACCCGCCTGCAAAACGACTACACCTACTCCACGTTGGGCGGCTTCGTGCAAGACGACTGGCAGCTCACGCCCACCCTAAGCGTGCAGGGCGGCCTGCGCCTCGACCACCACAACCGCTACGGCAACTTCCTGCTGCCCCGCGCCGCCGTGCTCTACAAAGCCACCGCCGACCTAACCCTGCGCCTGAATGGCGGCTACGGCTACCGCGTGCCGGTGCCCTACGTGAACGAACTCGACGAGCGGGAAATCCCCCGGGTGCTGCCCCTGCAAAGTCTCAACCCCATTGCCGAAGTTAGCCAGGGCCTCAATGGCGACGTGAACTACGTGCACCGCTACGCCTCGGGCCTCCGCCTGAACCTGAACCAGGGTTTCTTCTACACCCGCCTGCAAGACCCGCTCATTCTGCGCCTGGTGCGCGTGCCGCTCGGGCCAGCCGCCACCGGCCTGGCTCCGGCCTGGGCTAATGCTAATGCCCCCATTGTCAGCCAGGGGCTGGAAAGCTACGCCCGCCTGCGCTACGAGGGCACCGAGGTGTACCTTGGCTACCTCTACACCTCCGCCCGCCGCCGCTACGACACCGCCAACCCCAACGTGCCCCTGGCCGCCCGCCACAAGCTGGCCACCGTGGCCACCCAGGAAATCGGCGAGCACCTGGCCCTGGGCATAGAGGCGAGCTACACTGGCCGTCAGTACCTCGAAGACGGCTCTTCGCGCCCCGGCTACCCCATTGTGGCTGCGCTGGTCCGCTACCACACCGGCCCCTGGACTTTTATTCTGAACGGCGAAAACCTGTTCGACTACCGGCAGACCCGCCGCGAAGCCGTGGCCCTCGGCAACCCCTCCAACCCCACCTTCCCGGAGCTGTGGGCCCCAGTGGAAGGGCGCGTGTTGAACATGTCCGCGAACTGGAAGTGGAGGCACTAAGGTGTTGCGTGCCCACAGTGAGGCTGCCCTCCGGTTTTCTAATGCAGCTGCGCTATTGTGTTACCCCAAAGCATCCGCCTTTGGCTAGAAACCTCCACCAGCGGAGTCCGCTACTAGCACCGCCTGAGCAGCAAAAGGCCTAACAGATACTGGCAGGGCTTATTACTGCTTGGGCAGCGCTGGTAAGTTAGGCGCAAAGGGGGAATGGCCGGGTGGCCGTTTACTCTTTCTCCAGCACCGCCTTTCTCCTGCCCAACTCGCTGGAAATATTCTCCAGTTGGGTAAACGCTTTGCAACTACCCGCCACTGTTGGTACGCAGGTTACGGGTATAGGCGGCTTATAGTAGCTGATGAGCTCGATTAGCGGGGCTTTCAATTTTGATAACGGCCGTTTGCACGCCGTTTTCCTGTTTAAGCTGCTCGGCAATATTGCGGGCGTTGTCGTATAGCCGAGGGCTGTTGAGCAGCTCCTGCACGCGGCTGAAAAACACGGATTCGCTCATTTTGCTGAGTGGAACGGGTGCCACGGCCACGCCTTTGGCAAACGCCGCTCGGCCCCAGAACAATTGGTCGCCGATGGGATACAGGATGGGGCACACGAAGCACGGCTTGCCGGCGCGCAGGCACTCGGCCGTGGTGCCAATGCCGCCGTGGTGCACAACGGCTTTCACTAACGGGAAAAGCTTCTCGTAGGGCGCCGCGTCGATGACCTTGATGGCGCTAACTCCGGCCAATCGGTCGGTGTGTTCGAGTCCCCAGCCTTTTACCACCACTAGCCTGGTGCGGAAGCGCTTCGTCAGCTCGATAAGGGCGTTTTGCAGGTCGAACCGGCTTTGGAATGGCATGCTGCCGAATGTGACCAACAACGGCGGCTCGCCCTGCTTGATGAAGTCCAGCAAGTCGGGCGCTAATTCCTCTTCGGCGGTGCCAAACCAAAAGCCGGTAAACGTGGCATTGGTGGGCAAGTCGGCGGGCTGGGGCAGCAGCAGCGGGCTGATGCCGTAGAGAAACGGGGTTTCGGGAGTGTGGTATTTTTTGGGAAGGCCGTGGCTTTCCCGAAACCGGCCAATGGGCTTGCGCAGCATTCGCACGCCCAGGCCGGTGAGGCGGTAGCTCCATTGGTTGAGAAAGGCAGGCACGGGCAGCCCGCTAAACGCCGGATTGGGAAAGGCGCGGGTGGGCTGCACGGCCGGCACCACCATGGCGCGAATCATTTTTTCAGGAAACTGGTCGGCAAAGCTGTCGGCCATGGTTTTCACGTGGTACACCACCCGGTCGCTGGCTTGGGCCAGCTCATAAAACGTAGCTAAGGACTGCTGCACCAGCGGATATATCCACGTTTCGAGGTTGCGCTGAATGGCAAACGGGTTGGCCTTCATTATCTTTTTGCCTTCCTCCGATGCCAGAATGGCTTGGTAGTCGGCCTCCACCGGCACAAAATCGAGGCCGTAGGAAGCCACCAGCGCCGCAAAGTTGCGGGCCGTGGCCAGCGTTACCTGGTGTCCGCGTTGTTTCAGGGCTTGCCCCAGCACGGCGTAGGGCTGCACGTCGCCCCGCGTGCCCAGGGTGAGGATGGCTATTCGCATGGTTGGATAGGTTACGAAGTCAGTAAGCCGCTCGGGCAGTAGCGCGAACTACAACCGAAAGTCAGCGAAGCTAAAGTTCGCGCTACTAGCCACTGTCCGTGAAATGGCGTTGAAGGCCCGCAATATCTATAGGTGTCTCCGCACGCTAAAGCCACAAATGACTGGCTTATCCGGGGCTGCGTTAACTAATGCCCCAGCCATACACTGCCTAAGCCCCTGAAGAAACAAAAAGCCCCGCCAGTTTCTAAAAAGGCTTTTGTATGTTAGGCAAGTTTACGAAACTCATCGGCTAACGCAGTTTAGTAAACTTTGATTGGTAAACCATTTTGTTAAACTCATCCTGCATGGCAAGGGCATACAAACACTATGTTTTAAGCATTTTCTAGGTGTTCACCGAAAGAAGCGTTTAAGTTGCCAGCTCGGGGATTGCTCCGTTCAAGGGCAAGGCCACGGTGATGGTAGAGCCCTCCCCGAGTTGGCTCTCCACCGTGAGGCGGCCGCCGTGGCCCTGGGCGATGATGTCGTGCGAAAGCGAGAGGCCCAGGCCCGTGCCCTCGCCCGTGGGCTTGGTGGTGAAAAAGGGCTGGAAGATTTTCGTCTGTATCTCGGCCGGCATGCCCGTGCCGTTGTCGGTCACGCGGATTTCAACGTGATTTCCCCGCCGCCGCGTGCTCACGCTGACCGTGGGCGCGTAGCCCGCATCGCTTGCTTGCTGGCGCTTTTGCACGGCATAAAAGGCGTTGCTGAAGAGGTTGAGCAGCACCCGGCCCAACTCCCCCGCCACGGCTTCCACCCGCGGCAAGCCGGCTGCGAAGTCCGTTTGCAGCGCGGCGTTGAAGGATTTGTCTTTGGCGCGCAGGCCCTGGTAGGCCAGGCGCAGGTACTCGTCGGCCAGGGCATTGAGGTCCGTCGGGGCCCGCTCGCCGGAGCTCGCCCGCGAGTGCTCCAGCATGCCGCGCACAATGCCCGCCGCCCGCTGCCCGTGCTGCGCAATCTTGCCCATGTTCTGCTCCAGGTCGTCGAGCAGCTCGGTTTCCAGCGCGGCGTCGGCCGCCGCGCCTTTGGCCCGTTCTTCGCGCACTTCGCCCACCAGTTCGGCCGAGACTTCGGCGAAGTTGTTGACGAAGTTGAGCGGGTTTTGAATTTCGTGGGCGATGCCGGCCGTGAGCTCGCCCAGGCTGGCCATCTTCTCGCTGTGGATGAGCTGGGCCTGGGTGGCGCGCAGCGTGGTCAGGCTGGCGTCGAGCTGGTCGCGCTGGGTTTGCAAATCGTGCTTCTGGGCCGTGACGAGCCGCGTGAGGCGCTCGGAGCGCCGGAACGCGGCGTACAGCACGCCCGCCAGCACCAGCAGCAGCCCCACGCCGGCGCTCACCGACCACAACACCCGGCCCTGGCGCTGGGCCTGGGCGGCGGCTTGCGTTTGCTGCTGGCGCAGGCCGGCAATGCGCGTGCTCTGGGCGCGGTCGGCCTGGGTGAGCTCGTATTGGGCCACGCGGGTGGCCGCCTGGGCGGTGGCGAGCGTGTCGGTCAAGCTCAGCGCGGCCAGGGCGTAGGGCGTGGCGCGGGCCGGCTGCCCGCCCCGCTCGTAGAAGCGGGCCAGCGCCTGTAGGTAGGCGAGGCGCATGGACTGCCGGTGTTCCTGCTGGGCCTGGCGGTAGGCGGCTTGCCAGGCGGCCTCGGCACGCGGGTCGTCGCCCGTGGCGGCGTAGTAGCGGGCCCAGGTCGCGTGCAGCTCGCAGGTCCCCCCGGCCGAGTGCAGGGGCAGGTGCAGCGAGTCGGCCAGGCGCTGGGCCCGCTGCAGCAAGGGCGGCACCGCGGCCGCCCGGTTTAGGGACAGCAGCACGGCGCTTTGCTGGACCAGCCCCAGGGCCTGGTCGGCGGCCGCGACCGTGTCGCGAGGCGTGCGAGGGCGCAGGGCCACGGCGGCGTAGCGTAAGGCCTCGGGGTAGCGCCCTTGCCGCTGGTAGACGCCGGCAATGCTGCGGTTAACGTATGCCCAGTTGACGGGGTTGGTACCCGGCCAGCGGACGGCTTGCTGCAGGTAAGGCAAGGCGCGGGCCCCGTTGCCCCACTCGGCATACGTCCCCCCAATGAGGCCAACTTCGTTGTAATACCAATAATGGGAATACGTGCGAAACAGCTCGGCGGCTCGCAGTTGGTGGCTGATGCCCTGGTTGTAGTCGCCCTGCGCGTTGTGGTAGGCGCCCAGGGCGCGGTAGCACATGGCCACGTTTTGCACGGGCCCGTGCTGCTGGTAATAGGCGAGCTGGCGCTGAAAAAATACCCGCCAGGCCTCCGGCTGCTGCAGCGCGCGGTAGCTCGTGGAAAGATAATTCAGCAGCAAGGGATGCGGCACGGGCCCCAGCGCATCGTAGTACTGCAGGGCCGCCCGCAGGGTGTCGAGCAACACCCGCTGGTCCGGCGACTTGGCGTTGGAAAACTTGTTGTAATAAGCGAGCTGGCGCAGCGGCACGCGCTCGGGATAGTGCAGTCGGTTGGCCAGCGCCAACGCTTCGGTCAGTAACGCCGCGTACTGCCGCGTGTCGTTGGCGTTTCGGGGGCTGGTGTCCAGCAGGTGCTGCAGGGTGTGCAGGCGCTGCGAGTCCACGCGTTGGCCGGCGAGCACGCGCTGCAGCGAATCGGCCGGGGCGTCCCAATAGCGGTGGTCGAAGCGGATGGCGCGCAGCCGGCGTTGGAACTGCGCCTTATCGGCCGGGTTGGGCTGGGCCCGCACCGTGGGGCTCAGCAGCCAGAGCAGGGCCACGCCACCGAACAGGCGGAGTCGAAAAGAGCGCATCGGTTGGAGGGGAAGGAGGTAAGCAAATCGTAAACACGGAGCCCCGACCGGGCGGGCTTTCCTCCGTGTGCGCGCCGCCGTGGCTCCGGCGGGCGGGGCCAGCGCCACCGGCTGACCAGGAGCGGAAAAGAGCACACAGGCCGCCGCGGGCGCCACTTCGCAGGCGCCTTCGTGGCGGGAATCAATTCGAGCAGGGCATGCATGGCTCAGCGAGCGATGGCACGGCGGCCCTGGGTTTAGGCGGCGAACCAGCGTCGCCCGTACCCGAAGGCCTCCTGGCGTACAAACTTACGGCGTACCGGTGAGAGGGAGAAGTTCAGAAAAAGGGTTCGAAGGTAAACGGGCTGTTGGTTATTTTTTGCTGCTACTAAAAAGGGCTACTTGCGGCCGGCAAAAAAATCCAGGACGGCCTGATTGAACTCCTCCGGCACCTGCGTGGGGGCTTCGTGCCCGGCTTTCCGGAATATTTTCAGGGTTGAGCCGGGAAGCTTCTTGGCTATCAGGTCCGTGTGCTCCCGTTTGACGACGTCGTTTTCGCCCGCCATCACCAGCACTGGCGCCGTGACTTTGGCCAGGGCATCGGGCGAAACGTGCGGCTCGGTCAGCAACAGGTTCTTCAGCCGGTAATTCATGTCCGACTCCGCCATGCCCTGGCTTTTCATCTCCGCCAGCTGTTTGCGGAGCAAGGCGTTTAGCTTGGGCGATATAGATGTGTTGTCGTTGTAGAGAACGGCCGCCATGGACGCGAGCTTTTTCACCTTCCGCGGATGCCTCAGGGCCAGCAGCAGGCCGATATTGCCCCCGTCGCTCCAGCCCAGCACGTTCGCGCTCTGGACACCCAGAAAATCCAGGAACGCGGCCGTGTCATCGGCAAACAGTTCGTAGGTGAGCCGCGTGCTGTCGGCACTGGAGTTGCCCTGCCCCCGGCTGTCCAACGCGATGACCTGGTAGTGTTTGGCCAGTTCCGGAATCTGTCGGTGGAAGGCCGCAATGGACGAGTTGTTGCCGTGCAGCAGCAGCAGCGGCTCGCCCGTGCCATATATCTCGTAGTAGAGCCGGATGCCGTTTACGGGAACATATTTTCCCAGCCGGGTATTGCCGCCGTACTCTTCGGACTCCGCCAACGAGTTGTCAACAAACAAGGATTGCCGGCCGGACTTAAATTTTTCGCTCGTTAGCCGGACGTTGGACAGGTTCTGAAAGTTACTGAAGTACCAAGGCTTCAGGCTGTCGTTTTCAAAACCGGCATTAACCAGCGGAATGCTTACTGTCTTGTTCTTGCTTTTGATGAGCAGTTCAAAATCATCGAAATAATACTTTCCCCTACCCGAAAAGAACATCCCCACCGACAGCTTATTGGCCTGCTTGTCGATGGTGCCGGAAATGGACACCGCCGTCCAGGCGCCGGGCTGGTAGCTATCCATGCCGTACTTATCGAAGTGCAATTTGATGTTCTTGGTGTCCAGGGAGGTAAGGGCGCAGACAATAGCGCCGCCATTTTTTGACTTGCCCTCAATCAACCGCTGACTGCGGACTTCGAAGGTGCAGTTTGGGTAGGCAGCAACGTCAACGGTCTGCAGCAGATAGGATGGCTTATCCTGGGCCCTGATGGTTAGTGCCCCGCACAGCAGGGAAAACAGGAGTAGTATTTTTTTCATCTCGTCAAGATGGGAAATGTGCTATGGACCAATTGACCTGCAAATTAGTCTGCACTTTGTAGTTCGAGAAAACAGTAGTTTAATTAACTACTCCTTCTCCAGCACCGCCTTTATTCCGCCCAGCCCGCTGGCAATATGCTCCAACTGCGTGAGCACGCTTTGCAGCTGGCCGCCGCTGCTGGTGCGCAGGTTGCGGGTGAAGGTGGCTTTGATGTCGGCCCAGCGGGTGGTTTCGGTTTCCTGCAGCCAGCCCAGCAGCTCGCGCAGCTTGAGCAGGTTGGCTTCGGTGCCGCTGGTCAGGGTTTGGGCTTCGTTGTCGTAGTGCGTGGCCAACAGGGCGCGCACTTCCTCGTCGTTCATGATGGGGCGCACCTTTTCGGCCAGCTTGGCCATGTTGCGGTAGGAGCCCTGCAGCTTGAAAGGCGGCTCGGTGCGGTACTCGTTGGCCTGGGCCGCCGAGCGGATGTACTCCTCGTTCACGCGGGCCACCACGTCGCGGATGCGCAGCAGCTTTTGCAGCACGGCCACGTACTCATTGATTTCCTCGGGCGAGTGGTTGGCTTCGAAAGTGAGGCCGGCGCTGTCGCCGGTTTCGGCCAGCTTGATGAGCGGATACACGTCGGCCTGGCTTTTGGCGGCGAGGCGGTTGAGCACGGGGTTGGCCACCAGCGCGTTTTCGAGGTAGCTGAGCAGGAAGATATTGGCCGTGTCGCCGATGATGTCGCCGAGGTTGTAGATGTCGGCGCGGTTGGCCAGCATGTCGGGGATGCGGAACTGCTCGCCCGATTCGGTGTAGGGGTTGCCGGCCATCACCACGGCCACTTTGCGCCCACGGAAGTCGTAGGTGCGGGCGCGGCCCTGATACACGCCCTCAATCTTGCGCTGGGCGTCGCAGAGCGAGATGAATTTCTGCAGAAACTCGGGGTTGCAGTGCTGAATGTCGTCGAGGTAAATCATGACATTGTCGCCCATCTCGAAGGCCAGGTTCAGCTTCAGCAGCTCCTCGCGGGCACCGGAGTTGGGGGCCTGGGCGGGGTCCACACTCGTCACGGCGTGGCCGATGGCCGGGCCGTTGATTTTCATGAAAATCAGCCCCAGCCGGTTGGCCACGTACTCCATGAGCGTGGTTTTGCCGTAGCCGGGCGGCGACACCAGCAGCAGCAGGCCCATGAGGTCGGTGCGCTTGTCGGCCCCCGCCGTACCGATTTGCTTGGCCAGGTTGGCGCCGATGAGCGGCAGGTACACTTCGTCAATCAGCTTGTTGCGCACGAAAGATGAGAGCACCCGTGGCCGGAACTCATTCAGCCGCAGCTCCTCGGTGAAGCCATGCAATAGCTCCTTCTTCAGCGTGCCGAAGGCCTCGAACAGCGGCACCACCGTGTGCGCGTAGTGGTGCAGCCGGCGCCGGAATTCCGGGAAGTTCAGCTGGCAGTTCCGCTCGTGAATGCGCGCATGGGAGCCTTGAAATCCCGCCAGCGTCTCACGCAGCGGCGTTCGGATGATGCGGGCCGGGACGAAGGAATTGGTGAGGAGCAGCACCGCGCACTCGTCCCGAAACTCAGTGAGGTGCACGGTGGGCGACTGCTGCAAAAACGACTGCAGCCACTGCCGCACCAACTGAAACTGCGCGGCCGGCTGCTCAGCCAGCAATGCCACCGACGTTTCGTATTGCGCCGTAGCATTCCGCTCCTTCAGCGACTGCTGAAACAGCTGCAGCAACTCCGCAGCTTCTGCCGCAATCACGAAGGTTTCGCCGCGGGTTAATTCGAAGAATAAATAGTCGCCGGCCTCGGCCAGATGTGCTGGCTGAAACAGGCCGGTGCCCGCCGCAAACTCTTCTATCGCCAGCTGCAATTCCGCCTTCAGCACCTCGAACTCGCGTGAGTCCGGAAATACCTGCAGCAGCACGCCGATACCCTGCAGCTGGTGCTGCCACGCCGCTTTCTTCTTGCGGCCCGTGAAGCCGTGCCAGTAGAGCGCCGCCGCTGCCCGCGCCTCGGTAGCGTAGCGCAGTAAATCGGCGGTGCGGGTGAGGCGCACCAGGGCTTCGAGCAGCAGGGCCGCGTCGTGGTCGTGCACGCCTTTGAGGTAGCCTTCAGCGTACCGTGGGGCCATGAATTGCTGAACGTGCGCAGTCAGCTCGGCCACGGTAAGGTGCGAGAGCTCGGCCACCGACAGCACGGCGGGCGCGCCATCCTGGGCGGGCGCGGGGTGCTGGGCGGCTTGCAAAATCAGCCAGGCCAGGTACTCGGCGCGGTATACGTCGGCGTTTTCCGACACCACCGTTTGGTCCCACACGGCGCGGGAAGCCAGCACGGCGGAATCGGTGATTTTCTGGAAGAAATTAGTGCCCGTGAGGTGGTAGTGCAAGTCGCCGTCGCGCAGCACCACGGTCAGCTCCAGCGGCTGGGTATTCACGGTGAAGGCGTAGGGGCCGAACTTCAGGGCCTGACCGCCGTCGGTAAACAGCTCGGCGCGGTCCTTGAGCTGGCGCACGGCGTCTTCCTTCACCGTTTTCAGGCGGCTCTGGATGTCGTCGGCCTTCACCGGGTCACCGAGGTTGAGCAGGTCCTGCACGGTCTGGCGCACCTTCTCCACCATCATATCCGAAGCGAAGTAACCGTTAATATCGGCCACGGTCTCGAAGCGGCCCAGGCGGTTTTGCACCGCTTTTAGAATGCGTTCGGCCGACTGCAGCAGGGCCGAAGCGCGCTGGTTGCGGGCTTCCACCAAGCTCACCTTGCGCGACTCAAACGCTTCGGATACTTCTTCGCGCTTGCCCGCCAGCTGGTTCAGGAACTGGTCGAATTCCGGGAATTTGCCTTCCAACTCTTCCAGCTGCACCATAAGCTTGGTGCTATACTCGTCGCACTTATTGGGCGCATCGCACAAGTCCAGGTAGTTTACCAACGCCTGGTCGAGCAGCTTGATTTGCGCCGTGAATTCTGCCTGGGCCTCGGTGCCGGCCAGGGCCTGCCGCCGCCGCTTCAGGGCCGCCCGAATCTGGTTGAAGCTGGCGTAAATTGTCGAGATGTTATCGATGATGCGCGTGGTCTGCGTGGGGTCCTCCATCGGCAGGTTGCTCACCACTTCAATCAGCAATTCCAGCTCGCCCGATACCGCGTTGGCCTGCTTTTCCAGCTCGTTGGCTTCGGCCACTTTCTGCACCTTCTCAATGGCGTCGGTAATGGCCTGCACGCGCACGGCGTACGGCTTCAGCGCGTCGTCCTTCAGCAGGAAATCCACCGTTTGGCCGGCCACCTCCTTGCTGGTTTGCTCCAACTCAGCGGCAGCTTTTTCCACGGTGGGTAGCTCCACGTAGCGCAGCTCTTTAAGGGATATAACCTCGCCGCGCACGCCGCGCAGCTCCGCCAGCAGCTGCACAAACTCGTTCACGTCAGTAGCCGTGGTGCGCTTGATGCGGCCGGTCAGCTCATCGGCCTTGCCCAGCACGCGCTGGGTTTCGGCGCCCGTGCTTTTGCGGATGCTCAGCACCTTATCAAACTCGTCCACCGCCGCATTGGCAGCCTGCTGAATGTCGTGCAGCGGCACGGCCAGGGCCTGAGCCGCGGGCTCGCGCAGCCAGTGGTAGGTATCGGTGAGCGTGCCCGTGAGGCGAATCAAATCCAGGTAGAGGCCGGCGTAGCTATCGTCCTTGCCCAGCAGCGTCAGCACCTCCTGCGCCTCCGACATGGCCCGCACAATTTCCTTGTTTCCCAGCTTGTAGAGATAGGAATCGGACGTGACCGGCAGCTCGAAATTCGGCGCCACATAGGGCGTCTGCCAGATTTGCACCGCGTGGTGCTTCTTGGGTTCGTCGTCCTTGCGGAAGTAGCACAGTTCGCCGTTCTCGAACAGCGCATAGCCGTGGCAACTAATCGGGTTATCGACCCGCTGCGCAATAATGTTGTACGAAAGCAACAGGTACGCGCCGTTTTCCTTGTTGAAGAAAACGTACAGAAAATCCTCCCCGTTGGGCGACACAATACGCTTTTCAAAAAGCATGTCGCGCAACCCTTTTTCAAATAATTTCCCCTCGCCGGTTTGCAAATAAAACCCGTGCGGAAAAACTAATCCCTGATTGTCCGGCAGCAGCACGCATGCCTCCGCCAGCGCATCCAAACGCTGCGCAGTTTGCAGCTTCGCATTGTAAATAAAATACCGGTAATCCTGCTCCTGATAAGGCCGAATTTTCAGTAGAATAATATTGCCAACTACCGCATAATAAATCTCCGAATCATCAAGGGTTTGGTCTTTATCCGCCACCGGCTCGGAGTAAATACCGCGCCCGTTTTCGGTGTTGTTTTCAATCTTAATGGTGAGGTCGCCGTGGATAGTTTCCACAAAAACCTTGTCCTCGATGCTGATATGCGGGTGTTTGCCGCTGCGCTGCATGTCGCGCGTGGTGCGCTTCCAGGTAAACTCGTGCTGCGGCGGAAACACGTATTCGTGGTCGCTGCGGTTGTCTAGGTAGGTGAGCGTATCACCCTGCAGCAGCCACTTAAACGTCTTGATATCGTTCGCGCTTTTGCCCACCCGAAATACCATAAACAGGTGCGGTCCGAGCTGCGCAAATTTCACAAATTGCGTGTTCTTGTAATACTTGTAGAGGTTGCGGAATTCCTCCGTGAATTGCGCGTTGGAAATAAGGTCCAACGGCAGCGGATGAAACTCGTGCTCCGCGTAAGAATACGCCCCAAATACATCCGACAATTCCACCTCGGTTTTCAAGCCGAGCAGCACGTTGTAGCCGAAGAGGAAATTGCGGCCCACCGGCACCATGTCCCACGGCACGCAATTGTGCTCGGTATTGATGCGGCCAGTCCCAATCAGCTTGGTGTCGATGGCGCCGAACACAGCTTTGCGCTCGGTGTTGAGGGCAGCGAGGCGTGTGCGCAGGTCCGCGCCGCTTTTCTGCAGGCGGTTGCGCAGGATTTCGTAGGTGCCGCCTTCTAGTTTGACGTCCGGAGTGGGCGCGGTGGTTGGTTCCATAGCAGGGTTGCCAGGGCAAGTAGTGGGGTAGTAATAGGAGGAAAGAACATCAAACTCCCCTCCTCAGCTGAGGAGGGGATGTTCGAGCCGCAGGCTCGGACGGGGGTGGTTGAAGTCGTTGAACGATACCCGAACATCGCAGTAATCATTGTTCTGCCATCGTTCAACGAGTTCAACCACCCCCGTTTGCGCTGGCGCGCAAACATCCCCTCCTCGTCTGAGGAGGGGAGTTTGTTGTTCTGGGGTTAGTTCAGGTTCAGCATCTTCACCTGCTTATCACCAATACCCAGCGCCGTGGCCGTGCTGGCCAGTTGCGTAATGGTGCTGCGCGTCGCATCATCCCCTGCCTTGTTCATCATCTGCAGCAGCAGGGCCGACACGCTCAGATTCTTCATGTCTTCCGAGCTCAGGCCGAACTGGTCCACGAACCGGCGCAGGTTGGTTTTGAAGTCGCCGCCGCCGTTGCCGTCGAGAGAGAAGAAGGCATCCTTCACAGTGCCGAGTACTTCGGAGTTGTGCACGGCGCGGTCTATCATTTTGCCCTTGGTGATGGAGCCGATAATCTGGTCGAAGAACATGGTCTCGCCGCCCACGATGTCGATTTTGGCCGATTTCAAGGCTTCAGAAATCACGCCGGCCTGGGCGCTGGCAATGTCCTTCTGAATGTTGATTTGCGCTAGCTCTACCGATTTTTCCTTGTCGAGGCGCAGCTTGAACTCTTCGTGGTCTTTGCCCACGCCGTCGAGCTTTTTCATGGCGTCGGCCTTGGCTTCGATGCCTTTGGCTTCCACTGCGAAGCGCTGCTCGTTCACCGTCACTTCGGCCAGGCCGCGCTTCTGGTCGGCTTCGGCTTTGGCTTCGATTACGCTGGCTTCGGAGAGGCCTTTTTCGAGGCTCACCTTGGCAGCTACTACACCCAGTTTCTCATCGGCTTCGGCCTGGGCCGTGGCTTTCACTTGAATGGCCTGCGCTTCGGCCGAGGCCGTGAGCTGCATTACGTTGGCTTCCGACTCGCCTTCCTTCTGACGGGCAATGGCTTTGGCCTGCATCACCTGGGCTTCGGCCAGGCCCACGGCGCTGGCTTTGCTGGCTTCGGCTTCGGCCAGCACGCGGATGGCGGAGGAGCGGAATTCGGCCGAGGCCTTCTCGGCTTCGGCGTCAATCAGCGCCTGCTTGGCGCGGTACTCGGCGGCCTGCTTCTCCATGTCGGCGCTGCCAACCATGGCGATGGTGGCCTGCTCGGTTTCCTGGTGGGCCTTGGTCACGGCTACCAGCTTCTCGCGGTCGGCCGCAGCCTGGGCGCGGGTGTCCTTTATTTTTTCCTCCTCAATCACCGTGGCTTTTTCCACCGTAATCCGCTCGCGGATGATGCCTTGAATGTTCTTACGCTCTTCTTCCAGCGCCTTTTCCTTTTCAATCTGGGCCAGGGCCACGATGCGCTCCCGCTCGTTGATTTCCAGGGAACGAGCCTGCTCGACACGCTCGGTTTCCACGGCGTCGGTGCGCTGCTTGCTGCGCTCGGCCACCAGAATCTGGCGGTCGCGGTTCTGCTCCGAAATCTTGATTTCCTCGTCGGCGGCGATGCGGGCTTTCTCACCTTTCAGCCGCTCCTCCTGCCGCACTTTTTCGGTTTCAGACGCTTCGCGGGCCTTGATGTTGGCAATTTCCCGGTACTGCTTTTCCTGGGTTTCAGCCAGCTGCTTTTCCAACTGCAGAATGGTTTCCTGCGCCTCCACGTCCTGCTTCTTGATGGTTTTCTGCTGGTCGCGCTGCAGCTGGTTGGCCTGAATCTTCTGCTCTGAGGTGAGGGCAATGATTTTCTTGATGCCCTCGGCGTCGAGAATGTTATCTTGGTTCAGCGAGTGTAGGGGAGTTTGCTCGAGGTAGTCAATGGCGCAGTCGTCGAGCACGTAGCCGTTCAGGTCGGTGCCAATGATGCGCAGAATTTCCTGCTTGAACTGCTCGCGGGAGTTGTAGAGCTCAATGAAATCGAAGTGCTTGCCCACGGTTTTCAGCGCTTCCGAAAACTTGGCATCGAACAGGCTTTCGAGGGCTACGGGGTCGGAGGCGCGGTGGGCGCCGATGCTTTGGGCCACATTCACCACGTCTTCGTGGGTTTTGTTGACGCGCACAAAGAAGTTCACCTTTACGTCGGCGCGCATATTGTCTTTGCACACCAGACCCTCGGCGCCCGAGCGGGCAATGACAATTGCCTTCAGCTTGATGTCCATCACCTCCAGCTTGTGCAGGATGGGCACCACGATGATGCCGGAGAACGAAACTTTGGCATCGCCCATGCCGGTGCGGAGCAGGGCCTCGCCCTGAACCGCCTTCTTGTACATCTTGGCAATAACGGCCAGGAAACCAAGGAGAAACAGGCCGACGATAATCAGGACGGCCCAGGAAAGTGAGACTAACATGTGAGTAGGGGTTGTTAAATAGGTAGGTTTTGGTTGGTTAATCAAAAAGGTGTCCGATGAAGCCGAAGCACCAGTCAAGAATGACATCAGTGGTAGCCTCGAAAACCTCACTAGTCAGCCAGTCTCGGCACGATTTAAGGAAGGACATCATTCGAAAACGGGAGGCTAGTGCGCAGCAAAAGGCTCAATCAAATAGCATTTCCTTGCCGCGTCAAAATCAATCACCAGCGCTGTTTCGCCTTTGCCGAGCGGCGCTTTCGTGCTCCGCACATTCAGCATCAGCGGCGCGCCGTCGATGCGCACCGAAGCCTGGCCCAGGTGCTCGGCCGTGGCGGGCAGCAGCACCGTGCACACCTTGCCGATGACCACGGCGCCCGCATCATGGTCTTTCTCCATGGCCGTGAACAGCTTCACGAAAGGCAACGTGAGGAACTTGGCTACGAAAAGGCTGCCAACGAACAACGGTAGGGAAAACGCGAGCCCGAGCGGGAGGGAAGTGTTGCCGGTGTAGTAATTGAGCAAGATGCTGCCCACCCACATTGGCAAAAACACGAAGCTGAGAAATATCATGAGGGGGATGCGACCAAGGTTGAAGAAGGCCAGCGCGCCGTTGAGCCAACTCGTGCCCATGCCCTCGTGGGGCGCGTCGCTGTCGAAATGCGGGTGGCCGTGGTCGCTGATATCCAGGTCCACGGTTTTCATGTCGAGCAGGCCCACTACAACGGTGAGCCAGTATAGCAGCACAAACACCAATAGGGACGTGGGCAGCAGATTAGGCGGCAGAACGGCCGCTTGTAAAAGTTCGGTCATGGGCATAACTAGGGCAGCTTAAAGGTAGGAGTATTGCAATGATTCCAAAGCCAGCCCGGCGCGCTTGGGCCTATTCGGTGTAGCCCAGCTTTGCTTTCAGCGCCTTAAGGTCTTCGCTGGCTTTGCCGGCCCCGCTGCCCCCCAGGGCCTTGTCGATTTCGGCGTCGATGCTCTTGCTGGTGTTGGCGATTTCGCCGTACGATTCGGCCAGGGCCTCCTGCACGGCAATTTTCTCTTTCATGCGCTCAAGCAAGCTCACCGTGCCCGACGAGTCGAGCTGCGCCAGCTGCTTGTTGATGGTGATGGTGGCGGTGCTCACCGTCACGCGGGCCTTCAGGGTTTTCAGTTCGTTTTCCCACTGGCTGATGGTCGACTTGAGCGTGCTCACGTTCTGGTCCATCTGGGCGGCCGAGTGCTCGAATTTCTCTTGTTCGGTGGCGGCGCGGGCGGCCTGGGCTTCGTTTTCGGCCTTTTTCAGCAGGGCTTCGCCGGCGAGGCGGTCGGCTTCGGCAGCGTCCATGTCGCCTTTGTGAGCGCGCTGGAGCAGCAGCACGGCCTTGCTTTCGTAGTCCGAGGCTTTGGTGCGGAAGCTTTCGCCTTCGTTGCGGGCCCGAATGGCCATGGCCTTCACTTCGGCCAGGCCGTGCAGGCTTTTGTCGAGGTCCTGGCGCAGGTCGCGCAGGCCCTGCTCGGTCATTTTGATGGGGTCTTCGAGTTGATTGACGGCCGAGTGGGCTTCCGACTGGCCGATTTTGAAGAGGCGGTTGAGGATGTTCATGGCGTTGGGGATATTAATGACGTGGAGACTTTGTCGTTTTATTCTGGAAGCAGAACGGCCTGTAGAGCGCAGCCAGGGACCTCAACCCCCTGACCCCCTCTCCCGTGGAGAGGGGGAACCGGAAATGCACCTTTCAGGAATCGTCAGGCTCCCCTCTCCGCGGGAGAGGGGTCGTACCCGGCAGGGCCGGGGGTGAGGTTCCCCAGCTGCGCTCTAGACGCTCCTTATGTGCCTTTCGAGAACTGAATCAGTTCATCAGCAAACTCGCTGAGCAGCAAACCCAGCGAATTCACACAAGCATCAAGCTCGGCCAAATCCAGCGAGTCGATTTGCAGCGTGTCGCGGAAGATGAGCTTGCAGCCGGACTCATCGAGCGCGAAAGCCCCGTGGATGATGTCGCGGTTCTTTTGCAATAGGCGCTGGTACACTTCCAGCGAGGGGGCAGGCAGGTCGAGCAGGTACTGCTCCATAATCAGCAGCGGGTCGCCGCAGCCGATGACGAGGTTCCGGATGGCCAACTCCGGTTTATCGACTACAAACACGCCTTCTTGCTCGTCGGCGTGGCAGATGTCGAAGCCTAACTCTAGGAGGTGGCCTTTGATGGTAGCGAAGTAGGGGTTGGCCATATGCAGAAAGAAGATGAGAAAAGCCAAGTGCTCAAAAAAGTAGCGAGAGTGGCAGGCTCTTCGCTGACTTCGTGGTAGATTTACGATGCAATGATAAGCAAAGTTTTGAATATGCTCAAAGTTTGAGCGAAATAATTTTTTGGTAACATGTCGAATGTTGGAAAGAATATCCGCAAGCTACGCACAGTTAAGAAGCTGAGTCAGGCGGCTTTCGCGGAATTATTTGGCTTGGCACGGCCCAGCGTGGGTGCCTACGAGGAAGGCCGGTCTGAGCCAAAAATGGAGACACTGATTCAAATTGCTCAGCATTTTGGCTTGTCGGTAGACTTGCTACTTACGAAAGAGTTGACCGTAAATGAGCTCTACGGTTTCGATATTTTCAAGGAGCAACTGCAGCCGCCAGCCCCCACGCCCGAGCAAATAGCCGAAGCCGACCGCCAGCAAAACGTGACCCCGCTCGTGTACCGCAACCGAGCGCTGGAATATATCGTGAAGCACCATGACCCGGCCTTTATCGACTCATTGCCGTGGCTGCAGCTGCCGCACGAGCTCACCGGCCCCACCCGGGCCTTCGAAGTATCGGGCGCCGACATGCTGCTGCACCGCCAGGGCCTGCGCCACCAGGACATTGTGCTGTGCTGCCGCGTCGACAAAGCCAAGCCTGCTCTGAAATCCGGCAACGTCTACGTCTTCGTCACGCAAGGCAAAATCCTCATTCGTCGCCTCGCCGGCCGCCTGCCCGACTCACAAACCCTCAAGCTGCGCGCCGACAACCCTGACTACAGCAGCCAGGACCTGGAGCTGAGTCAGGCCCTGGAAATCTGGGAAGTGAAGGGCGTGTTCACCACCCACCTGCGCCCGCCGGCCCTGCTCGATGAGCGGGTGGCGGCGCTGGAGCGCAAGGTGGAGGCGTTACTGGAGCGCCTGAACGACCATTCGTAGAGTTAGCAGCCTCATACAAAAAAAGCCCCGCCAGCTACTGGTGGGGCTTTTTGCTTCGTATTATGACTGTGCTATAGAAGGCTTCTGCATTCTGTGTTGGCGTTTCAAGAAGTAATGCCAGACGGTGGCACCTACCAGAATGGCCGCTCCCAGCAGCATGGTACTGGTCATGGTGCGGAGCGAGATGCGGTAGAGCAGGCCGCCGATAATAACCACGGCAATGCCAAGCCACCAGAGTATTTCAATGGGCAGAGGTGCCGTGTATAGGCGCTGGGTCTGGAAGCCTGCGGCATCCGCGGGCGGGTAGAGCAGCCATTTCAGGCGCGGGTAGTCGTGAAGTAGCAGGCCGATGTTCAGCACCAGGAAACCGGTGGTGAGAAAGGGCGTGCCAGTCCAGTGCTGCGACCAGGTCAGGAAAATGATATTTAGCCACATGGGCACCATCAGCACTGCACCCAGGAGCGAAAACCGCACCGACAGCAGCAACAAGCCTATGAGTAGTTGCGCTACGCCAATGAACTGAGCAAAGATTTCCAGGCTGTGCTCGGCCAAAAAAGCATGGTCCAGGGGTGGGCCCATCAGCCCGGGCAGGTGGTTATCGGACAGCTTGTATAGCCCACCGCCCAGCATAAGCGCCCCAAGTAGCAGCCGGCTGCCGCCCACATACAGGCGGCGCAATGGCCCGCCCGCCACCAACGCAACGGCCGTGGCAATGACCGGGACCAAAATGCAAAGGACGTAGAAAATAGCTGGTGATGGGTTCATACTGAACGGGTGAGAGAGTAGGAGAGGTTAGCGCAAAAAGACGCATTGGTGAAGTAAGTAGCTGCACTCAATACTTCCGTGGCTACGCACAAAAAAGCCCCGCCAGGTCCTGACGGGGCTTTGCAATTTATATACTTCTCTTGATAGATTATATAACCCTAATGCAAGCTTAAAAAGTAAAGCGCAGGCTCAACGCGGCGTCGTTGTAGAAGCCAGTGTAGCCATTGAAAACATCAAAGTAAGGCTTGTAGTCAAGGCCCAACACGAAAGGCAAGTCAGGCAGCTTATACTCCAGGCCCAAAATCAAATCAGCGCCAAAAGCAATGTAGGTCTCTTCGTCTCGTAAGTAGGCTCCATTCACAAAGTAGACGTCTTTGCGACTTTTATAGTAATACCGCGAGTCGGCGAAGTAATAGCGGCCCTGGTACGAGCCGGCGTGGAAGCCGGCACCGTAGTAAAACTGCAAGCCTTTAACATCGGCTACGGCTTTGTGCTTCTCGCCCAGGATGGTAAGACGTGCGCCGCGAGCTTTGTATTCTGTCGTGAGAAGCCCTTCGATGGCTACCCCGTTTTTATTGCCCAAAAAGTGCTTGATGGTTAGGCCCGAGGAATAGCCGCCGCCGCGCAAACCAATGCCAGTGTTGTAGCCCGAACTGCTGCCGCTGCCGCCGCCATCGCTTTTCTTTTTGGATTGAGCATGGGCCATGAAGCCCGGCAATGCGAGTAGAGTTAAAAGTAGAGTAAAACGTAAGCCTTTCATACAGTGATAAGAAGTGGAAACAAGAATTTGGACAAAACTAAGCGACTGGCGCTAAGCTTTCGCACTCTTGCTCTCTACTTCTGCAATTTCATTAGATAAGTGCACCCGAACCCCGCCTCCGTCCTCTTCGGCGGCCTGCAGCATGGCGGTGGCTACTGTGGCCCCGGTGATGGGCTGGTATTTCTGGAGTGGCCCGCGCATGAGGGGCTTGAGGGCTCCCAGCACCGCTGCGCCAATCCGCTCGCCCAGGCGGGGCTGCTCCCGCGCACCCAGCAGCAGCGAAGGGCGGAAAATATGGATGGTCCGAAAGGGGAGCTGGCGCACAGCCGCCTCCATTTCGCCCTTCACCTGGCTATAGTACACCGCCGAGTTAGCATCGGCCCCGAGGCTGGAAATCACCATAAACTGCGAAGCGAAATTGCCGGCCGCCAGCGCCGCCAGCTTCACCACGTACAGAAAATCGACCTTGTGGAAGGCTTCCTTCGAGCCGGCTTGTTTCATGGTGGTGCCCAGGCAGCAAAAGACGTCGTCGGCAACGAGCTGCAAGCGCATGTCTTCCAGCTTGTCGAAGTCCGTAACCACCTGCGTTAGCTTTGGGTGCAGCATCGACAAGCCCTTGCGTCCCACCACAATCACCTTGGAATACCGGTCCGAGGCCAGCAGCAGCGGCAGCAGTTGCGAGCCAATGAGGCCTGTGGCCCCAGCGAGTAAAGCGGTTTTGCGCATAGTTGGGAGTAGCAAGAACAAAAACTCCCCTCCTTACCAAGGAGGGGATGTTCGAGCCAAAGGCTCGGACGGGGTTGGTTAGCTTCGTTGAACTTTGGTTGTAGGCGTTGAACGACTATTCAGGCGCAGAGTTGACCAGCAGGATAGAGACTTCTATGGCACAGCCATGTTAGTTCTGCATAATGCTTCTAACGAAGTTCAACGGCCGCAACCACCCCCGTTCGAGCCTTTGGCTCGAACATCCCCTCCTTGGTAAGGAGGGGAGTTTTTTTCGGTTTACTTCAGTACCGTGGCTTCGGGCTCCAGCAGCACCAGGCCCTGGCGGAATAGAGCACCTAAGGCTTTCTTGAATACTTTCTTGCTCATGCCTACGCGGCGGTACACGTCTTCGGCCAGGCTTTTGTCGCCGAGGGGAAGGCGCCCGCCCGGCGCTGCTTGAATGGCTTTGAGCAGCGTATCGGTGGCCGATTCCACTTCGCCGTAGCCTTCTTTTTGGAGGCGCACGTCGAGCTTGCCGTCGTCGCGCACCTGGCGCAGGAAGCCGGGCAGCTGCTCGCCCAAGCGTAGGGGGCGGAATACCTCGTTGTGAAACAGCAGGCCCTGATGCGTGCCGTTAACGATGACGGGGTAGCCCAACTCGGTTTCGTCGGCCACGAGCAGCCGCACGGCGTCGCCGGCCTCGCCTTCAAAGGGCGTGTTGCTAAGGAATTGCTTCCACTTGGCCGAGGCCACGAGGCGGTCGCTTTCCTCGTCGAGGTACACGTACACGAGCACGCGCTCGCCGGTGCGCAGGTCGCGGCGCTGGTTGCGGTAGGGGAGCAGCAGGTCTTTTTCGAGGCCCCAGTCGAGGAAGGCGCCGGCGGGGCTGTGGTCGCGCACGGTGAGGGCGGCGAAGGAGTTGACCAGGGCCAGCGGCCGCAGGTTGGTGGCAATGAGGCGGTCTTCGGAGTCGCGGTACACGAACACGCGGAGGATGTCGCCCACGCGGGTGCCGGGCTCCACGTACTTATTGGGCAGCAGCAGGTCGCCGTCGTCGGAAGTTAGATACAGGCCGACGCTGGTTTCGCGGGCTACTTCGAGGTCGTTGTAATCGCCGAGGAGGAGGCTGGCCATGGAGTAAGGATAGTTAGGGTGGGGCGCAAAGGTCGGCGCCGAAAAGGAACTTCCACTTACGGTATCCCTGCTACTCGGTATGTATTTGCAAACGCCAGGCATCTGGTTACGCCGCAGCTAACACTTCAAGGTTAGAAGGATAATTATTTCCTCACTGTCGCGCCTGTAACTGGCAAATACAAGCTTTTATAAAATTTATGGTAGGGTAGATAATTAAATTATTCTTGTAGTCTCGGCGGTATAAATAATATAAATTAGATATTAGGAATAATATGAATAAATGAGAGAATTAACTGCTTTTGCCCGGATGCTCTTGAACTTATCAGATGCTGAATAGAACAAGAAGATGGAAGATGAGCCTACAGATATAAACTCAACAATTATCTATAATCATAACTTTTTTTTATCAATTACAAAGACCCTTTTTTGCCTTATTATAATTGTAGCAGCTAAAGGTTTACGACTATAATTCCTCGTGCTTTGAATTCTTTACTCAAGCTGGTTAGTGAAGCTATTGAGCTATTGAAGTCCTGTTTATTATTTTTAAAATGCAACTTTTCGACTCGTTAGGTCGATAATAGTTCCCATAGGGTCGAAAAGGGAATAACAATTAATTAGCTGGAGTTTATGGAAGCTCTGTATCCTTCCGAAAACGGTTATCAAAATAATTTTGATTTTTCCAGGGTTGTACTCGCAACCATTGTCGTGTTTTGCCACAGTTACGTGATATACGACGGCAGCCTGCTGCGCGAGCCTTTGTGGCGCTTATCAAATCATCAGTTAACGCTCGGCACGTTTGCTATTAATTTCTTTTTTGTTATCAGCGGGTTTCTAATCAGTCAAAGCTGGGACCGAAGTCGGAGTTTTAATTCCTATTTTAAAAAGAGGGCATTGCGGATTTATCCGGGGTTTATTTTCGTGTGCTTGGCCTGTGCGTTTCTTTTCGCTCCGTTGGGCCGAACAGCACCTACCACCATTGCCGAATATTGGTCCTCTATAGACTTCAAGCACTTGGCTTTGCGCACGCTCACACTGCGAGAACCCATATTGCCCGAGACCTACAAGACTCTGCCTTACCCGGGCTCTATCAATGGCTCCTTGTGGTCGATATCTTACGAGTTTATATGCTATATCCTGATTCCCGTGTGCGCGCTTTTGGGAATCTTTCAACAGCGCGGGCGGGTACTGTTAATATTCTTGGTCGTGCTATTAATTAATATTGTCGACTACAAGGCTTACCATTTGGGCGGTGCCAACACTCCTTTCGGTTTTAGTCTGTTGCCTCAATTCATACAGGCACATTCCAACAAATGGCTCACTTTAACTCATTTGCTTCTGCCTTTTGTGGGGGGCATGTGCTTTTATACCTATCGGCAGTACGTGCCGCGGTCCATTTACCTGGTGGCCTTGTCAGCAGTCGTTTTGGTGCTAACTCTGCGGTGGTTTAATTTCTTTGAAGTCGCGCAATCCGTTTTTGGGGCGTACGTGCTGTTCTATTTTGTATTCAACGAAAAGGTGAGGTTGCACCACTTCGCCAAATACGGAGACTTTTCTTACGGCATTTATCTGTACGGCTGGCCGGTTCAACAGCTGGTGATGCTTTATGCGGGGCACCGCATAGGCGTACACGGCCTCTTTCTGGTCTCTATGGTCATCGTAATGCCTTGTGCCGCCATCAGCTGGTTTCTTATCGAAAAACCATTTTTGCGCCTAAATGCAAAGCCAGCTGCCCCATCCCCAGCGCTGGTAGCGCACTGATTATGATTGGCTAGCTATGTCATGACCCAGCGAGAGCCACCGGCTTTCGCTGGGTCGCTTGCGCTATTGCTCGGCCACCACCAGCACCGGCAGTGGGCTGTGCAGCAGCACCTTCGCCGTCACGCTATTGTTGAACATGAGGCTCAGCCGGCTGCGCTGCCGGGCAACGAGCAGCAGCCAATCGGCTTGAGTAGCTTGAGCGGCAGCCAGCAGGCCTTCTTCAGCATCTGAATGGCGGAAGTGTTGTGCCTGAACCTGGTTTATGTCGCGCAGCAGCGGGGTCAGATGTGCGGCACCGGCCGCCAGCTCGTTTGAATTGTCGGCGTCGGCTACATACGCCAGCGTCACGGCAGGCTGCCAATGGCGGAGCAGGGCGTTGGCGTTCACCACGCTGTTGCCAAAGTCGATATCGGCAAGGTCGGTGGCCAGCAGCACGCGGGCCGGCAGCTGCTCGGAGGTGTACGATTCGGGCACCACCAGCACGGGGCAGGGCGTGTCGCGCACCAAGGCCAGGGAGGCGCTGTCCACCAACTCGTCCTGTATTTCTTGGGTGTTGGGTTTGCCGGAGATGACCAGTAGCGCATGGTGCTGGCGGGCAGCCTTGGCAACGGTGCTGGCCACGGTGCCGCTGGCCAATTCACTGGCGCAGGCAATACCGCTGGTTTCGGCGCGGGCACAACGCTCGTCCAGCAGAGCCTGCAGCTCGCTCTCGCTCCGGCTGGGGTACTTGCCGGTGAAGGCATCGGGGCTGAGCAGCCCGGGCTGCACGTGCAGCAGCAGCAGGTGGGCCTGAAGCGACGCGGCCAGCCCGGTGGCGTAGTGCAGGGCATTGTCGGCGGCGGGCGTGAAATCGGTGAGGACGAGCAAGGTGTTCATAGTGCAGGAAGCGGGTGAGTTTTAGGCGAAGTACTGATGCGTGAAGTTCGTGGCGTAGGCCTTCACCTGGTCGCGCACGGCCCGAAACTGACTCATTATTTCCTCGGCCGTGCCGGTGGCCTTGGCCGGGTCGGGGAAATTGTGGTGCAGTTTGGTGGCCGACGACGGGAATACCGGGCAGGCCTCGTTGGCATTGTCGCACACGGTAATAACGTAGTCGAAGGGCACGTGGCTGTATTCGTCTACGTGGTTGCTGGTGTGGTGGCCGATGTCTACGCCGTCTTCCTGCATCACGGCAATGGCTTTGGGGTTCACGCCATGCGTTTCGATGCCGGCACTGTAGACGCTGGCTTTCTCGCCGAGGAGTTGGGTGAGGTAGCCGTGCATGAGCTGGCTGCGGCAGGAGTTGCCGGTGCAAAGCACTAGTACGTTTTTGGGGGTTGGCATGAGAGAGTGAGGGTGTTAAATAATCGTTATTTGAACGACGCGTCGGTGAAATGCTCTGCGTTTTGGCGTTGAGTAATGTTTACAGTCTCAACCGTCTGTCATGCTGAGGTACGAAGCATCTTCTCACGTTCGAACGAATCGTTGTGGCGTGATAAGGTGCTTCGCAGGCTCAGCATGACAGAGGTGAAGAAGACGCATGACAGGCGCGAGGCTGACGCGAAGCAGGCGCGAGTCAAACAACTCAAGCGAAATGCTCCGCTTTGCCTGCCTGTTTCAATGCCCCTTAAAGGCTGCTGTTCGCCGTGGTGCGCCCGCCGTACCAGCGCCGCCGAAACCAGAAGGCCACATTCACCAGCGCAATCAGCGCCGGCACCTCAATCAGTGGTCCGATAACCCCGGCAAAAGCCTGGCCCGAATTCAGCCCAAACACGCCGATGGCCACCGCAATGGCCAGCTCGAAATTGTTGCCGGTAGCGGTGAAAGCTATCGAAGCATTCTCCGCGTAGTCGGCCCCCAGCCACTTGCCGGCGGCAAAGCTGACGACGAACATGATGCCGAAGTACAGCGCCAGCGGCAGCGCCACGCGCAACACATCCAGCGGAATGCGCACAATCAATTCGCCCTTCAGGCTGAACATAACCACGATGGTGAGCAGTAGGGCAATCAGTGTAAGCGGGCTGATAGCCGGAATGAAAACCCCGTCGTACCAGGCGTCGCCTTTGAGTCGGCGCAGCACCAGCCGCGACAGAAACCCGGCCGCGAACGGTATGCCCAAATACACCAGCACGCTCTGTGCAATGTCCCAGATGCCGATGTTCACAGAGTAGCCCTTCAGCCCAAAGTAGGGCGGCAGCACCGTGATGAACAGCCACGCCAACAAGCTGTAAAAAAGCACCTGAAAAATAGAGTTAAGCGCCACCAGGCCGGCGGCGTACTCGCGGCTGCCGTCGGCCAAGTCGTTCCACACCAGCACCATGGCAATGCAGCGGGCAATGCCAATCAAAATCAGCCCCATCATGTATTCAGGCTTGTCGGGCAGCAGCCAGATGGCCAGGAAAAACATCAGCAGCGGCCCCACTATCCAATTCAGAAACAGCGACAGGCCGATGATGCGCGTGTTTTTGAATACCCGCGGCAACTGCTCATACTTCACCTTGGCCAGCGGCGGGTACATCATCAGGATGAGGCCCAGGGCCAGGGGCACGTTCACGGTGCCCACCGAGAAGTAGTTTACCGCGCGCTCCACGCCGGGCACAAAGTAGCCCACGCCCACGCCCAGCGCCATGGCCAGGAATATCCACAGCGTGAGGCCGCGGTCGAGGCCAGACAGCTTCTTTTCGGCGAGGGCCGCGGGAGCTGGCGCCGCGAGCGGGTCCGCTTGGTTAAGCGTTGTCATTTACTGAAGTTGGGGCAGGGTGAGAAGTGGCAAAAGGCCAGGACTCGGCCGCGCCCACCACCTGGCTGCGGCGCTCGAGCAGCACGGTATCGCGCCAGACGCCGTGGAGCTGCCCGATGCGCTCGCGGCGGCCCACTTCGCGAAACCCGGCCCCGGCATGAATGCTGATGCTGGTGGTGTTTTCGGGAAAAATGCCGGCCTGCAAGGTCCAGATGCCGTGGGCTTCCGACTCGGTGACCAGCGCCGCTAGCAGCTGCCGGCCCACGCCGCGCCCCCGGGCGCTGCTGGCCACGTACACGCTCACCTCGGCCACACCGCCGTACACGCAGCGGCCCGACACCGGCGACAAGGTTGCCCAGCCCAACACCTCGCCGCTGCCGCCGTACCCGGAGTCCACGGCCACCAGGCGGCTGTGGGCGAGGTGGTCGCGGTCCCAGACTTCCCAGGCAGGGGCGCTGGTGGCGAAAGTGGCATTGCCCGTGGCAATGCCTTGCTCATAAATGGCCCGCACCTGAGGCCAGTGCGCAGCCGTTAGGGACTGGAAGGTCATGGGAAGAGCGTGAGAATTGTGTTAGAATCTGTCCGAATAAGTTGTTCGACAATCAGTTGTCATGCAGAGTGCAGCCGAGGTATCTCGCGTGCGGCAGTACTCAATGCCGTCGCTACGAAGCGGGCGAGACGCCTCGGCTGCGCTTGGCCTGACGGTTTGATGACTCTTCGACCAGGTTCAATTACTTCGAAGAGCAATGGTTAGCAGCACCCGCCGCCCGGGGTGCAGCTAGCCACCTGCAGCTGAGGCAGCGAGAAGGCGGCGTCGGAAATGCCGCACGCGTCCTGCGCCAGACAGGCTGTCTGTTTCGGGGTCAGCTGGAAATCCTTGCCGTCGAACGTGAGGCCGAACTTGCCAATGGTGTCCTGCTGGTACTCCACTTCAATGTCCAGGTCGTCGCTGCCCAGGATTTTTTCCGAAAGGTTGAGGATGCTGAGGAATTTCTGGGGCGCCAGCCGGTGGTCGTAGTCGCCGGCCTCCCACAGCTGGAAGTTGGCAACGGTTTCGCGGCGCTCTACGCCCCCGCAATCAATGAAGTGCTTGCTCACCAGGCCTACTTCCGTCACGTGGAAATGAGGCGGGAGGTAGGTGCCGTTCGGCAGGCGAAAGTTGATGGCGTCCAGCTCCGGCAGAAACTGCTTCATTTCAGAGATTTTCATACTGGTCTGTCTTTAAGAGAGTAAAATGAATGCTAGCAGGCGCAACCACCGACGGGCAGGGGCAGCTCGGCCAGCAGGCCCGCCATGAGTTGGCGCGCCCGGTCCCAGCTGGCCCGGTCGATGCAATAGCACACCCGAGGGCCGTCGACTTCGCCCTGCACCAGGCCCGCCGCCTTCAGCTCCTTGAGGTGCTGCGACACAGTGCTTTGCGAGATGGGCAGTTCCGTCACCAGCTCGCCGCACACGCACGACTGGCGCTGGGCCAGCAGCTGCAGAATGGCCACCCGCGCCGGGTGGCCCAGGGCTTTGGCAATGAGGGCAATCTGTTGCTCAGCAGTAGTGAACTGTTCGCGTTTATGAGCGGCCATGTAATTATTTCGTTTATCGTCGATTAACGATGACAAAGGTATAAGGTTGAGCAATAGGGGCAAGTTCATTCCATGACAATCTTTGATTCGTTAAATTAACTTATTGTAAATACTCTAGTACTATGCATATTTAAAGTGACAAATTGATTTACCTTTGTGCAGAATAAAGCGTGTAAAAAAGCCAATTAAACGGCTTTAAGTGGTCGTAGCTTTATTGTCTTCATAAATAAGTTATATTATTACTGATAAATTTATTGGCATTAAAAAATTTGTTTTCTGTAGAAAAGATAATCACATAAAATATTTTTGTATATTTATTCTGTTACTAACAAGACGCCTAACCTGCCTAACCGCTGATTGCTTCTCTCACTTTTAACCCTCGCAACGTGGCCCACTCTCTACCCCTGTTCTCCTTCGTAAGCCTGTTGGGCCTGCTGGCCACCGGCCAATGCGTTGCTCAATCTGGCCCTTACGCCTCAACGCAGAGCACCCCCGTGGCGAATGTTGAGCCCGCTGCGGTGTACCCCGACTCGGTGTACGTCAACCCGGAAGTGCGCCCGCAGTTTGCTGGCGGCGATAAGGCCTTCTCGGCGTATCTGAGCAAGTCTTTGCGCTACCCCCCGCAGGCGCTGCAGCGTCGCATCTCGGGCCGGGTAATGGTCAACTTCGTGCTCAACGCCGAAGGCAAAGTGCAGGACGCCCACGTTATCAGCGGGCCCGGCAACGGCCTCAACGACGAAGCCCTGCGCCTGGTGTGGCTGATGCCGCCATGGGAGCCCGCCCGGGTAAATGGCCAGCCCGTGCGCGTGGCCTGCACTGTGCCCATCACGTTCAACTCTGACCGGTAAGCCGCTTTTAGCTGGCCAGCCACCATTGCTTAGTATAACGAGCGTCCGGCCGGGCGCGGCCTTTGTTTCCTTGTGGCGCGGCTACCTACGCGGATAGCTGGGCGATGAAGAAACGGGGGCCGCGCCCGGCCGGACGCTCGTTTTCGTGCCCCGGCCACATGCAGGCACGGGTGGGGTGCTTTACTGATAAAGCCCAGTGCCGGGCGGCCCAAGGCCAAAATCGGTGAAGGTGACCGTTTCGCGGGGCGACTCAAACATGCGCACGCCGCTGGCGTCGCTGAAGCCGCGCGGGTAGTAGCCGATGAGCACTTGAAAGGTGCGCAGGGCCGTGTACTCGTTGCGAAGACGCAAGCCCAGCCCAAACCCGCTGTAGGGCGCCCCATCGAAGGGCGAGCCGCCGCGGGGGCGGTCGGTTATCCAAACGGCGTCGGCGAAGGCAATGCCCGCAACCCGGAAGCCCAGCAGCGAGAGGGGAGTAAACAGCGTGGTTTCGTAATTCAGAGCAAAGCGGCTGGTGGCAAAAATGGGCAGGGCCGTAGAAAAGCCCCGTATCCCGCGGTCGTTGCTTATGCCCTGGAGCTGCTCACCCGGCAGGCGGTTGAAGCCCACGGCGGCCCGGCTGCTGAAGAAATGGCGGTACTGCCAGTTGCCGGTATTGTAGAGCTTCGTAAACGAAGTCAGCTGGAACGAGAGCAGGCCCTGCTGCCACCTCCGCTCCGAGGTAAGCAGCTGGAAAGTGCCAAAATCGACGCCCGCGTACAAGTACCCGCTGCGGGGGCTGTAGCCGGCAGCTGCCAGGCGCACGCCGGCGTAGCGGCGGGATATCGAGCCGTTGAGGTCGTAGCCGGCCGTCAGGCTGACCAGGGTGCCGGTGGGCACGTCTTCGGTACGCCCAAATCCAAACAAGTACCGGTCCTTATAATAGCGCCGCACCGAATACCCCACCGTGCCGAGCAGCAGCGTGCCATCGCGGAAGTCCGGAGCTTTAAGGCCGGTGCTGGGGTCGGGCTGGGGAATAGCGTTGTAGTTGATGTTGTACAGCCGCCCCGACACGATGATGCGCCCGGGGTTTTCGTAGCCCAGGTCGTAGGAACGCAGGCGCAGGGCCCGGCCCAGCCAGGCATCCTGCACGGTGTAGCGCAGCGGGAAATAGAGGTACGGCTCGCCGGGCGGGGGCGGGGCCAGGGCGGTGGTTTGGTTGATGCTATTTATGGAGATGGCGCCGGCGTAGCGGGCACTGGGCGAGTAAAAGTCGCGCTGCACCGAGAGCCCCGTCGAGCGGAAGTTGTTCTCGTTGCGGTAGCGGGCCTGGGCGCTCACAAAGTGGCGGAACGGCGCCGTGTAGCTGCCCTCGTACGACCACTGCTGGGGATTTTCGTTGTTGTCGGTGCTCAGGCCCAGGCCATAGCGGTAGGAATTATCCAGCTGATGGCCTTGCCCCAGAAAATTATCATCGCCGAACGAAACACGGCCTGAGGTGGGCGAACGCAAATCGAGGCCCCCGGTGATGCTGAACACATCGGTGGTGAAAATTTGAATGTCGACGCTGTCGCTGGTGGTGGTCAGCTCATTCACCAGCACGCGAGCGTCCAGAATTTCAGGTGTTTGGCGCAGTAGTCGCTCCGATTCCGACAGCGCCTGGGGCTCCAGGGGGCGGCCGGGCCTGAACAGCAGCACCTGCCGAATGCGGGACCGGACCGTTTTGATATGCAGCGCGTTGCCCGACTTCTCCACGATGCTGCGCGGCCGTTTGGTAGAGTCGGTGAGGCTATAGCCGAAGGCGTCGAAGGTCTTGATTTCGACGCGGCGCACAATCTTGAAGTTGTGGCTGTCGAACTGCCGGTCCAGTAGCACGGCATCGAGGCCGGCCTTCTCCTCCTCGCGCTTGGTAAAGTTCAGCAAGCCCGATACGGCCCGGCCGGCAATGGTTTTGCGGCGCGAATAGGCTTTGAGGCGATTGAGCACCCGTTGTTCGTCGAAGCGCTGGCGCAGCGAATCGGTGCGGTGGGGCAAAATGTCTTCGCTGGCCTTCAGCGAGTCGGGTGGCACGGCCGAGCGCGGGTCAAATGCCTGCCCCTGGGCTGGCCGGACCAGCGGGCCAAGCAGCACAAACAGCAGCAGGAAGAAACCACGAAAGCTCATATTGGGGCGCAACGTTGCAAATTACGAAAAGGAGCCGGCCCTTGGTATGCAAAGGCTGCGCCTTCTGGCCAGCGGCTACGAAAACTGGGCAGTACGCTGCCAATACACCTGCTGCTTGGTCTGCCAGTACAGGAGGCTAAGACCAGCCAACCCGCAGGCGAAGCCAGGAGCGCAGGTTTTAGTAATAGGGAGCAACAATGGCCGGTTTCTTCAGCGCAAAAAGAAACTAATACCAAAAAAATTAGCTTAATACATTGTGCCTAATCGGCCGCTGTTTACTATTTTTAAGCCCGAAAGCAAGCCCCTCTTCATGAACGAGCGCATTCAAGAGAAACTAAGCATATTAGCCGATGCCGCGAAGTACGATGCTTCGTGCAGCAGCAGCGGCGGCAAGCGCAAAAACGAGAATAAAGGCTTGGGCAATGCCGAGGGCATGGGCATTTGCCACAGCTACACCGAAGACGGCCGCTGCGTAAGCTTGCTGAAGATATTGCTGACCAATCACTGCATTTTTGACTGCGCTTACTGTGTGTCGCGCCGCTCCAACGACGTGAAGCGCGCCGCCTTCACCGTGGACGAAGTAGTGGACCTCACCATCAACTTCTACCGCCGCAACTACATCGAGGGGCTGTTTCTGAGCTCTGGTATTTTCAGCAGCCCCGACTACACCATGGAGCGCTTGGTGCGCATTGTGAAAAAGCTGCGCACCGAGCACAAGTTTAACGGCTACATCCACGTCAAAACCATTCCGGGCGCCTCGGAGGAGCTGATTCAGGAAGCTGGCTTGTATGCCGACCGCCTCAGTGTGAACATTGAGCTGCCCTCAGAGCTGGCCCTGACCACGCTGGCGCCGGAGAAAAACTACGCCGAAATTTTGACCCCCATGGGCCAGATTCGCGATGGCATCATTCAGAATAAGGAAGAGAAGGCGCTGTTCAAAAAGGTGCCGGCCTTCGCCACGGCTGGGCAAAGCACGCAGCTCATTGTGGGGGCCAGCGCCGAAACGGATTTGGAAATCATCAAGCTTACCGATTCGCTCTACCAGGGCTACGGTTTGAAGCGGGTGTACTACTCGGGCTATATCCCCGTGACTGACGACGCCCGCCTGCCGCAGGTGACGCAGCCGCCCGTTATCCGGGAGCACCGGTTGTACCAGACCGACTGGCTGATGCGCTTCTACGGCTTCCAGGCCGACGAAATCCTGGACCCTGCTCACCCGCACCTCGACCTGGAGATTGACCCCAAGCTGGCCTGGGCCCTGCGCAACCGCCACGTGTTTCCGGTCGATGTGAACACGGCCGAGTACGAGATGATACTGCGCATTCCGGGCGTGGGCGCCCGCTCGGCCAAGAAAATTGTGGCCGCCCGCCGCTTCGCCAGCCTCAACATGGAAACCCTGCGCCAGCTGGGCGTGGTGCTGAAGCGCGCCAAATACTTCCTCACCTGCCAGGGCGAGCACCAGCCCATCATCGGCGAGCTCAGCGAGCAGCAGGTGCGCCGCCAGATTCTGTTCGGAGGCGCTTCGGTGCGCTCCGCCCTTGTCACCCAACAACTAGACTTATTCGCTCAGGCTTCCTGATAGCTATGAACTACGACGCTCTTTTTTCGAACGGCCAATCTCCGCTGCAGAAAAGCAGCCTGGGCGGCGTGCAAAACGACATTTTCTTCTCCGTCATGAAAGTTATTCACCGCCAGAACGTGCCCTTTCGCACTCCTGCTTCTTCCGATAAAGTAGCCCGGCTTTCGTGCTGCTGCCGTATAAGCGAGCTCATGCCGCTGGTGCGCCAGGCGCACGACGAAGCGCGCGCCCGCGCCATGGCCCGCATGGCTGACAACGACGCCCAGCAGGCCGCCTAACGCAACCTCTGGTGCGCGGCGGCGGTACAGCCTTGCATGGCCTATCCCCTCGAACACCATGAGGTAACTACCAACGGCATCCGGCTGCACGTGGTGCAGTGCGGGCCTGCCCGCGGGCCGCTGGTGCTGCTGCTGCACGGCTTTCCGGAGTTTTGGTACGCGTGGCGCCACCAAATTCCGGCTTTGGCCGACGCTGGCTTTCGGGTATGGGCGCCCGACCAGCGCGGCTACAACCTCAGCGACAAGCCCCGCCGCGTGCGGGACTACGCCATCGACCAACTGGCCGCCGACATTATTGGCCTCATTAACGCGGCTGGCGAGCAAACCGCCGCCGTGGTAGGCCACGACTGGGGCGCCGCGGTGGCCTGGCACTTGGCCGCGCACCACCCCGACCGTATCAGCCGGGCGGCTATTTTGAACGTGCCGCACCCGCAGGTATTGAGCCGGGCGCTGCGCCGCAAGCCCGGCCAGCTGCTTAAGAGCTGGTACGTCTTTTTCTTCCAGCTGCCGTGGGTGCCCGAGGCGCTGGTGCGCCTGCGCGGGTGGTGGCTGGGCCGGAAGACGCTACGCGGCACCAGTCGCCGGGGCACGTTCACCGACGAGGATTTGGCCTTGTACCGGGCAGCCTGGGCCCAGCCCCGGGCCATGCGCAGCATGATAAACTGGTACCGCGCCGCGGGCCGGTATGCGCGTTGGCTTAGCCAAGCCGGGCGTGTTAGGGTGCCGGTTCGCATTATTTGGGGTGAAAAAGACGCTTTTCTGAAGCCTGAGCTAGCCCACGAAAGCCTGGCTTTCTGCGACGATGGGCACCTGACTTATTTGCGGGCAACCCACTGGGTGCAGCACGAAAGAGCTGAAGAAGTGAATGAGATTCTACTTGACTTTCTGACTTCGGACAACAACACCAACTGAGTTGCTCACCCAGCAGCTAGCCGTCTATTGCGAATGTGTACCAATAATTCATGAGTAAGCTCACGCCCATCCGCAGTTCCAGCAAGGCTGTTGCCCCCGCCGGCGCCGCCCGCCGCCCTGCGCCGGAACTCACGGCCGCGCCCCGCGACTATACCTACGATGGCACATTTGAGGGTTTGCTCACAGTGCTGTTCACCATCTACGACTGGCGGGCGGCGCCCAGCAGCATTCAGCCCGAAGCCACGGCCCAAACCGGTTTGTTTGCCCAGCCCGCGCACCGCGAAACCGACGAAACGCTAGCCGCTCGCGTTTGGGAAGGTTTGTTGAAAACCATGGACCAGGAGGCCCGCGCGCGGCTCTACCATGTTTTTTTGAGCGAAGACCCGGAGCGCGAGTTGCTCATCTTTCGCTACGTGGACCTGGCCCTGCGCACCGACCGCGACATCTCGGAGAACTACGCCAATGCCGATGTGCGCCGCATTCAGCGCTTGGCCCAGCAAATGTTCCGCGAGAAGCACCGCATGGAGGCCTTCGTGCGCTTCGAGAAAACTACCGACGAGCTGTTCCACGCCACCATCGACCCTGATTTTGACGTGCTGCCGCTCATTGCCGCGCATTTCACCAAACGCTACGCCGACCAACGCTGGCTGATTTATGACCGGCGCCGCCACTATGGCCTCTATTACGACCTGACGCACACCGACGTGGTGCAGTTCGAGAACAGCTCGGCGCAAACGGCCACCGGCGTTTCTGCCACCGTGCTCGACGAGCGGGAGCCGTTGTTTAAGCTGCTTTGGCAGTCATATTTCGACCATGTTAATATTCCGGAGCGCAAGAATATGAAGCTGCACCGGCGCCACATGCCGCTGCGCTACTGGAAGTACCTAAGCGAAAAGCAACCCCGCGAGATGCGATTTGAGCCCATCAAGAACAAGCGCCCGCCCCGCGACCCTAACTTGCGGCTCGAATAATGGTGGTGTGCGTGTGAAAAAACGACGGGGCAGCTTAGCGAAAAGCTAGGTTCCTCGTATTTGCACCGCACAACACCGCCGCACAGCAGCATATCAAGAAGTCGACACACATGAGCAGCATACTGGTTTTTGGGGCCTCGGGCCAATTAGGACAGTGCCTGGCGCACGTAGCGCAAGAACGAAACACGCCCAACTTTGTATTTCTGCCCGAGGAGCAAGCCAACATTCTCAACCCCGAAGGCCTGGCGGCGCTTTTTGCCCAGTACCAGCCCAGCTACTGCATCAACTGCGCCGCCTACACCGCCGTGGACAAGGCCGAAGACGAGCTCGACCTGGCCCGGAAAGTGAACCGCGACGGCGTAGAAAACCTGGCTCGGCTCTGCGGCGAATACGGCACCATCCTCATTCAGATTTCTACGGATTTTGTGTTTGCCGGCACCGGCAACCAGCCCCTGGTGGAAACCGACGAAGCCGAGCCCATCAGCGTGTACGGCCTCACCAAGCTGGAAGGCGAGCAGGTGATTCCTGCTCACACGAGCAAATTTTTCGTTCTCCGCACCAGCTGGCTGTATTCTGAATACGCCAACAACTTCGTGAAAACCATGCTGAAGCTGGGCCGCGAGCGTGAGGAACTGCGCATCATCTGGGACCAGGTTGGCACGCCTACTTACGCCATCGACTTGGCCGGCTGCATCCTCACCATCATCGAAACGCAGAGCCAGGAGTTCGGCACCTACCACTACAGCAACGAGGGCGTGACGTCGTGGTACGACTTCGCTACGGCCATTTTCGAGTTGAGTGGGACTCCGGTGCGCACCGTGCCCATCCGGACAGATGAGTACCCGACTAAGGCCACCCGGCCCGCCTTTTCGGTCATGGATAAGACCAAGGCCAAGACGCAACTGGGGGTGGCTATTCCGCACTGGCGGGATAGCCTGCAGGTGTGCCTGGGGCGGCTGGGGTAGTAGTTTGCAGAGAAAGCTAACGGGGAAACTCCCCACTGGCCCTACCGGGTACGACCCCTCTCCAAAAGAGAGGGGAGTCTGACGCCTGTCATTGCAATGAGGCACGACGAAGCAATCCGTCCTGTAAGAACCAGACCCTAAGTGAAACGACAAGCCCCGGTTCTGCGCAGAGCCGGGGCTTTGTCACATTATAAACCTGGTCGCTGAGACCAGGACGGATTGCTTCGTCGTGCCTCCTCGCAATGACAAAAGCGCTGCCGTGCCTCGCCTCTCCGCGGGTAAGAGTGGGGGTAAGGTTCCCCATGCTGAGGCTCATAACCCCCTTAAAACCTACCGCCGGCTAGCCATCAACGCCACCACAGTAAGCGCCCCGCCCAACGCGCAAGCTCCTGGCCAGCCGCCATGCACCCAGGCCAGTCCGCCCAGCACCGAGCCCAGCGAGCCGCCAATGAAGTACGCCGTCATGTAAACGGTGTTGAGGCGGCTGCGGGCCTCGGGCACGAGCGAGAATACCGTTGATTGGTTGGCGATGTGCGTGGCCTGCACGCCCACATCGAGTAGAATAACGCCGATGACTAATCCGATTACGAAGACCCCGCCGAAGCCTAGAATAAGGTATGCGACCAGCGACATTACGATGCCCATTGTGATGGTGTAGCCCGGGCCTCTGGTGTCGGCCATTTTCCCGGCTAGCGGGGCGGCCAGAGCCCCGAAAGCGCCAATCAGCCCAAAGAAGCCGACTACGTCGCTGCCGTAGTTGAAGGGTGGGCCTTCGAGGTAGAAGGTGAGGGTGGTCCAGAACACGCTGAAGGCGGCGAATAGGCTGGCGCCTATTAGCGCGGCCCGCCGCAGGGGGGCTTGCTCGCGAGTGAGCGTGAGCAGGGACTTCATGAGGGAGGCGTAGGAGCCGGTGAAGGTGGGCTGGTCGGTGGGTAGTTTCCAGGCCAGCAGCACGCCGAGCAGCAGCATGAGCCCGGCCCCGATTTCAAACATGGCGCGCCAGCCCAGGTGCAGCCCCACGTAGCCGCTGAGCGTGCGCGAAAGCAGAATGCCAATGAGCAAACCGCTCATGACGCGGCCCACAATGCGGCCGCGGCTTTCCTCGGGCGCCAGGTGCGCGGCCATGGGCACCAGCAATTGCGGCACCGCCGAAAAGATGCCCAGCACCACGCTGGCCCCCGCCAGCACCCCAAAGCTGGGGGCCACGGCCGCCAGGCCCATGCAGGCGGCAGCGCCAAGCAGCATAATCAGTATCATGCGCTTGCGCTCAAGCTTGTCGCCGAGCGGCACCACGAACAGCATGCCCAGGGTGTAGCCTATCTGGGTGGCGGTGGCCACGAGGCTGGCGCTGCTATCGGAGAGGCGAAACGTGCGGCCAATGGCGCCCAGCAGGGGTTGGTTGTAGTAGATATTGGCCACCACAAGGCCGCAGGTAACGGCCATGAGCCACACCAGAGCATTGTCGAGCTTGTGCGGGGTGGGGGAGGCGGTAGGAAGGGTAGGCGGGGAAGCGGTTGGAATAGATAACAGGGTATTCTCAACGAGGGATTCTTTCATAAAAACAAACAGGCAATGCTAAGGGCTGCGCGAACGCAGTCTCGCCTAACAGCAAAAAGCGGGCTATGGTTACATTCGGGGCAAAACCTGTGGCATGCGGCTGCGTTCAAGCGCTATGAGCCGAGGTTTTACCAAAGAGGACGACGCCCAGACGCCGCCTATCATTCCGCCACGAGCAGCGCTGCCGCCCGGCACGCCCAACTACGTCACGCCGACGGGCCTAGAGCAGCTCCGGGCCGAGCTCATCACCCTGGAAGCCGAGCGCGCCCAGGCCGAGGCCAACCGCGACAACGACACCGACCGCACCCATCGCCTCTCGCTTTATAACGGCCGCATTGCCCTGCTCACCGAGCGCATTGCCAGCGCCAAAGTGGTAGACCCGCGCACCCAGCCGCCCAAGGAAGTGCGCTTCGGGGCCACAGTCACGCTGCGCACTGTGAGTGGCGGTAACCAAGGGCTGGCGCCAGCCAAGGTGGGGCAGGAGCGCATTTTCACCATTGTGGGTGTGGATGAGGCCTACATTGCCGAAGGCAAGGTTGCGTTTATTGCGCCCATTGCCCGGGCGGTGCTGGGCACCAAGCTTGGCAAAACCGCAAAGCTCAGGCTCGGCCCCACCGAAGAGACGGTGGAAGTAGCCGCCATTGCTTACACGGGAATGTAATTTTGGCCTTAGCACCTCTTCTTAAAGGTGCCAACTCTGCTCATGATTGTTTACAAATCGACTGACTGGTGGGAGGCGCTGCGCCACCTGCGTTCCTCGGGCGTCATTCGCCTGCTGCTACGGCGGGTGCTGTTTGTGGGCCTCTACGCCACCGCAATCACGGCCACCGAAGTGCTTTACGCGCACATCGACCTGTCCGTAGACAAGGAGTTTTTTACTTTTCTGGGCATCATGCTCAGCCTGCTGCTGGTGTTCCGCACCAACACGGCCTACGACCGATTTTACGAGGGGCGCCGCCTCTGGGGCCACCTCGTGAACAATTGCCGCAACCTGGCCAGCCTGCTCCACGCCCGCCTGCCCGCTCACGACCACGCCAACCGCGCCTACCTGGCCGGCCTGCTCTCCAACTTTCCCATTGCCCTGGACGGCCACCTGCGCACCGGCGTGCAATTCGACAAGCTGGCGGAGGTAGAAGAAGGCTTCTTGGAGCAGCTGCAGCGCTTCGACCATGTGCCCGGGCGCATTGCCACGCAGCTACAGGAGTTTTATGAACGCCTGCTAGCCCAGGGCCTGATTCTGCCCACGCACCTGCTCACCATTCAGCGCCACCACGAAGCCCTGCTCGACGTAGCCGGGGCCTGCGAGCGCATTAAGGCCACGCCCATTCCGTTTTCCTACAGCTACTTCATCAAGGGGTTCATCACGGTGTTCATCGTCATCATGCCCTTCAACCTGCTCGATACTTACCAGTACCTGACCATTCCGGTCACCATGTTCGGGGCTTACGCCTTGCTGGGCGTCGAGATGATTGGCGACGAGATAGAAGACCCTTTCGGCAAGGACAGCAACGACTTGCCCCTGACCCAGATATCTAACCGCATCCGGGCCAACGTGCACGAAATCCTGGGCGTGGACCTGCACGAGGACATTCGCGCCCTGGCCGATGCGCCTTACACGGTGGTGTTCTAGCGTCGCGCCCTTAGGGACCTCACCCCCTGACCCCCTCTCCAAAAAAGAGGGGGCACCGGCTTTGCGCTAACAGTGCTTTTAGTAAAGAAGGAACATAACAGGTGCCCCCTCTTTTTTGGAGAGGGGGTCAGGGGGTGAGGTGCCCCCAGGACATTCTACGCCACCATCTGCTTCTTATATGCCCCTGGCGTCACGCCCTCGTACTTCTTAAACAGCGACTGGAAATACGAAAGGTTGTTGAAGCCCGCCCGCAGGCACACCTCGGCCACGCTGGCCAGCGGGTGGCGCAGCAGCCGCTTGGCCTCGCTCAGCCGCTCGCGGATTATGAACTCGACCGGCGTGATGCCAAACTCGCGCTTGAACACCCGGAAGAACGTGGCCTTGCTCATACAGGCCAACGCGCTGAGCTTATCGATGGACAGGTTCTCGGAAAGGTGCTGCTTGATGTAGTCGACCACGGCCGCGAAGCGGTGAGTGGTGAGGTAGCGGGCGTAGTCGTGGAAAATGAGCTGGCGAGCCTGCGTCTGCATTAGGCGAACCAACAATTCCTGCATGGTAAAGCTGGCCAGCACGTCCTTGTTGGCATCGGTGGTGCGAGACACGGCTACTAGGCGGCCCAGCGTGTCGGTGAGCTCGGGGGTATTGGTGAGGTGGGCGTAGTCGGGCGCGCTGATGGCCCAGGGCTGGGTGGCCTCGGCGCGGGGGTAGCGCTCGTTAAGCAGGTCCACGGTGTGGCGGATGGTGTCGGGCGCGATGGCCACGGCCAGGCACTGCGTGGGCTGGCAGAGGCAGGCCTCGGGAAAGTCGATTTCCATCAGCTCGTCTTTGTCTACTACCACCGACTCGCCGGGTAGGTAGTCGAAGGCGGCGCGGCCGGGCAGGTGCATCACTTTTTTGCCGCGCAGCATAGTGGTCAGGGCCAGTCCGTCGAGGCGTAGGGGCACGCGGTGCGCGGCCTGGTGCGTCTCAAATACATTCAGTTCAAAGCCATCGAGGGCGTACACGGTGCGGTTTTCAACGAGGCTGTGCAGGCGCTCAACGGCGAGCGGAGCAACGGCAGCGGGTAGGTGAACGCGTGTAGGCATGGGTGGGATGTTAAGGTAAACAGGATAGGAGCTGAGGTAGGAAGCAAGGAAGAACGTCATACCGAGCGCAGCCGAGGCATCTCGCTCGCATCGTTGCAATTCGATTGATTGCTGCTGCACGCGAGATGCCTCGGCTGCGCTCGGCATGACGTGCACACTGGGGATAACCGCTCACAAGTTGCGATTATTCCCGCATACTTTAAGACAATACCACAACCCACCGAAAGGTTATCCGAAGACCTTTACCTTCTGACTAACCCACTCAACCTTTACTTTTTACAACGTCATGGCTGAAACCCTCGAAGCAACCTCCACCGTGGTGGAGCGCCCCAAGTTCAAGTCTCATTACGATAACTTTATCGGCGGCAAATGGGTGGCCCCGGTCAAGGGCCAGTACTTTGAAAACCCCTCGCCCATCGACGGCAAGGCCTTCTGTAAGGTGGCCCGCTCCACTAAGGAAGACATTGAGCTGGCGCTCGACGCCGCCCACGAAGCCTTCAAAACCTGGGGCAAGGCTTCGGCCACCACACGCAGCAACGTGCTGCTGAAGATTGCCGACATCATGGAGACCAACCTGGCCCACCTGGCCGCGGTGGAAACCGTGGAAAACGGCAAGGCCATCCGCGAAACCATGGCGGCCGACCTGCCGCTGGCCATCGACCATTTTCGCTATTTCGCGGGTGTGATTCGGGCCGAAGAAGGCTCGGCCACCGAGCTAAACGAGACGACACTCTCGCTTGTGATTCAGGAGCCGCTGGGCGTGGTGGGCCAAATTATTCCCTGGAATTTCCCGCTGCTGATGGCCACCTGGAAAATAGCGCCGGCCCTGGCCGCCGGCTGCTGCGTGGTGGTGAAACCCGCCGAGCAAACCCCCGCCAGCATCATGGTGCTGATGGAAATGATTCAGGACGTGCTGCCCCCCGGCGTGATTAACGTGGTGAACGGCTTCGGCCTGGAAGCCGGCAAGCCCTTGGCCAGCAACAAGCGCGTGCAGAAAGTAGCCTTCACCGGCGAAACCACCACCGGCCGCCTCATCCTGCAATACGCCGCCGAAAACATCATTCCCGTGACCATGGAGCTGGGCGGCAAATCGCCGAACATCTTCACCAAATCGGTGATGGATGCCGACGACGACTTCCTCGACAAGTGCCTGGAAGGCGCCGCCATGTTTGCCCTGAACCAGGGCGAAATCTGCACCTGCCCCTCGCGCCTGCTCATCCACGAAGACATTTACGACGCCTTCATGCCCCGCCTCATCGAGCGCGTGAAAGCCATCAAGCTCGGCCACCCGCTCGACCCCGACACCATGATGGGCGCCCAGGCCAGCAACGACCAGTACGAGAAAATCCTGAGTTACCTAGAAATCGGCAAGGCCGAAGGCGCCGAAGTGCTGACCGGCGGCGAGGCCCACAGCCACGACCACCCCGAGCTGGGCGACGGCTACTACATCCAGCCCACCATCTTCCGCGGGCACAACAAAATGCGGATTTTCCAGGAGGAAATCTTCGGCCCGGTGCTGTCCGTGGCCACGTTCAAAGACAACGACGAGGCCATTGAAATGGCCAACGATACCCTCTACGGCCTCGGCGCCGGCCTCTGGAGCCGCGATGCCCACGAGCTGTATACCATGCCCCGCGCCATTCAGGCCGGCCGCGTGTGGGTGAACTGCTACCACGACTACCCCGCCGGTGCGCCCTTCGGCGGCTACAAGGCCTCCGGTTTTGGCCGCGAAAATCACAAGATGATGCTCGCCCACTACCGTCAGACCAAAAACATGCTCATCAGCTACAGCAAGCAGAAACTGGGCTTCTTCTAGGCCAAACGAATAGGCCGAAATGAAAGGCACATCGCGCTAACGGAAACCCATTACCACGCCCGCTGTCATGCTGAGCGGAGCGAAGCATCTTGTCTGGTTCGAACAATTCGTTCAGCCTTAAGATGATGCTTTGCAAAGCTCAGCATGACAACCGGCGTGGTAATGGGCTTTGTTAATTGCAGTATGATATTTCGGTTCTGTACATCGGTCGTCAAGCATCTTTTACGCAGCAGGTTGCGTCTATAGAAGGCTGTTGTACCAATTCTATGAAGATGAAAACTCTGCTGTTGCCATTCGCGCTAATAAGTAGCATTTCTCTTGCTCATGCCCAGCTTTTGCCGGTACCGGGCGGCAAGAACCCGGATTGGGTGCTCTTTAAAACGGAGGCCCAACCCTATGATGGAATGGCCCTGGTGCCCGCACCCCCTACTGACGCCATGCCCAATGCTGCCCAGAAAGGTCTTAGGAGCATCGGTGACCACCACTATTATTGGGATGCCGAGCGCCAGCTAGCGTACGATTGGATTAGCCGCGGCGATAGCAAAGCACCTTTTATGCTGGTGAACGTGCGCGAACAGCGTAAGAATTTCGTGCACGTCTTTCGCCGAGCTGACGTAAACGGCAGGCCAAATTATTTGCCTGGTCAGCGTAATCCCACCAAATAAAACCAGAATATGCCCACGCCCCGCGTCCTCGTTACCCAAGCCGCTGAAGCTACCATCGACCTGCTGCGCGACGAAAACGGCCCGCTCATGTTCCACCAGAGCGGTGGCTGCTGCGACGGTTCTTCGCCTATGTGCTTCGCCAAGGGAGAGTTTCGCATCGGCGGCAACGACGTGTGGCTGGGCCAAATTCATGGCTGCGACTTTTTCATGAGCACCAGCCAGTTTGAGTACTGGCAGCACACGCAGCTTACGGTGGACGTGACCAAGGGCCGCGGCGCCAGCTTCTCGCTGGAGATTCCGCTCGGTGTGCGGTTTCTGATTCGCTCGCGGCTGTTCACTGAAGAAGAATCCAAGGATATGGCGCCCGTGCTGCAAGGCGAAGAATACCTGGAGCAGCAAGCCGCTTCTTAGGGTGCTGTAGAGACGCATAATTGCGTCTCGGCGTCCGCGCCGCTAGGAGGACGCATGGTTGTCGTTCGGGCATCGTTCAACACCGAGAAGCATCGTTCAACGTGGAGACGCAATTATGCGTCTCTACCTCTTTCTGGTAGCAACAAAAAAGCCCTGCTTCATTAGCAGGGCTTTTTTCTTTGAAAGAAGGTTGGAATTACTTCACGGCCGTTTCCTTCACCAGCGTTACCGTTTTGGGGTCTACTGTTATCTCCTGCAGGCGTTTGGCTACGGCGGGAGGCATGCTTTCCTGGAAGCGGCCACCCAGGTGACCGGCCAGGAATTTCTCTGATGCCGCAAACATGGCCATATTGTTAACGGGGCGGGCAAAGCCGTGGCCTTCGTCGGGAGCCAGGAGGTATTGCACGGGGTAGTTGCGGTCGCGCAGGGCCACCACAATTTGGTCGGCTTCGGCCTTGTTCACGCGCGGGTCGTTGGCGCCCTGCACCACCATGAGCGGGGTTTTAATTTTATTGGCTGAACCCAGCGGCGACATGCGGGCCAGCTCGGCGCGGCCGGCTTCGGTGCCGGGGTCGGCCATGCGGGCATACATCTGCTTGCGGCCGGCCTCCCAGTAGGGCGGAATGGCGTTCAGCAAGGTCATCAGGTTAGAGGGGGCCACGATGGCCACGCCGGCCGAGTACAAATCGGGGGTAAAAGCTACGCCCGCCAGCGTGGCATAGCCGCCGTAGGAGCCACCCATAATGCCCACCTTCTTGGGGTCGGCGATGCCTTCCTTAATCAGGTATTTCACGCCCCAAGTCAAGTCGTCCTGCATTTTGCGGCCCCATTCGCCGTTGCCGGCGTTGAGGAATTTCTTGCCGTAGCCGGTGCTGGCCCGGAAGTTGGGCGAGAGCACCGCATAGCCGCGGTTGGCCAGAAACTGGTGCTGGGAGTTAAACCCATAGGTGCTCCGGGCCCAGGGGCCGCCGTGCGGCATGATGATGACGGGCAGGTTTTTGGCGGGCACGCCTTTGGGCAGGGTCAAGTAGGCCGGAATCTCCAGCCCGTCCGACGACTTGTAGCGTACCACTTTCATCTCGGCCAGGTCGGCGGGTTTCAGCTGGGGACGCAACTCGTATTGCTTGGTCAGCTGCTTGGTTTGGCGGTCGAACAGGTACACCACGCCAGGCTGGGTGGCTGAGTTGGCCGAGAGCAGCCACAGCCGCTCATCGGTGGTGTTGGACACAGGGTACACGTCGAGGCCGGTGAGCTTGGCGCTGGCCGTTTTGAAATCTTTTTCAAACTCCTTGTCTTTCCATTCGCGGCGCATGCGGTCGTCTTCAAAGCTTACGTAGACGGGTTCGCGGGTTTTTTCCGACATGGCTAGGCCGCCTACATCCACGCGCTTGAGGGGGTCGGCCTGGAAAGGCTCTTGTTTGCCAGTGGCAGGGTCGAGGAGGACGATTTCCGACAAGTTGCGGCTGTCTCCCTGGTTGGTTAGCATGTACACCCGCTTGTTGTCCTTGGCGAAGGAAAAGATGTTGCTCTGCTCGTCAATCGAGGTTTTGTAGAACGGCGTCATCTTGTCGCCCTCCACGCGCAGCCATTCGGTGCTGCCGTCCTGGTTTGAGCGCGAGGCCAGCCGCAGCTGGTCGTTCCAGTCGAACTCCCACGCGCCGAGGCGGTCGGTGTTCTGGCGCACCAGGGCTTTCTCGCCGGTGGTCAGGTTCAGCTTGTAGAGGTCGTGCCAAGCCTTGTCGCGGTCGTTGAGGCCGATAAACAGCGTGTTAGGGTCGGTGAGGGGCACGTGGTGAATCTGCACCCGAACGCCCTTGAGGCCGGTGAGGTCGCGGGCGGTGGGCACGGGCTGGCCGGCGGCTGGGGCTTCGGCCGGGTTCACGGCGTAGATGTTAAAGTTTTCATCGCCGCCCTTGTCCTGGCTGTAGAGCAGGTACTTGCCGTCGCGGCTCCAGAAGTAGCCGCGCACCGGGCGAGCCTGGTCGTTGGTCATGGGCCGGGCTTTGTCGAAGGGCTCGTTCAGGCCCTTTACCCAAATGTTGCGGGTGCCGTTGTAAGGCTTGATAAACGAAAGGAACTTGCCGTCGGGCGAGAGCTGGGCACCCGAAATCTCGGGGTCGCCAAACAGCAGCTCGCGGTCGATGAGCGGCGGCAATTGGCCCGCCTTGGCGGCCGCTTGCGCGAAGCCGGTTTGAGGGGTTGCCAGGGTCAGTAACAGCCCCAGGCACAGCAACAAATGTTTCATAATAAAGCAGAAAAAAAGTTGAATGATGGGACTAATGTAAACAAAAAAATGACCGGACAACCTGAGCGGTCCGGTCATTTTCAAGCAGTTTTAGTTTAAGCTCGAGCGTTATATAGTTACATTAATCCTGGAAATGGTACAGGAACGTGACCACGCCCGTGTAGGCTGGTTTTTTGGAGCCTTCAATTTCCAACGTCACCCCTACGCGGGCCTTAGCAATGCCGCGCAAATTAATGACTGACAGCAGGCTAGCGCGCAGCTGCACCTGGCTGTTCACGGTCACGGCTTGGTTGAAGCGGAGGCTTTCGATTTCGTAGTTCACCTGCATTTTCAGGTTTTCAATTGCCACGATTTGCTGCCAGAGGTAGGGCAGAAGCGACACCGTGAGGTAGCCGTGCGCAATGGTGGCCTTGAAGGGCGACTCGGCCTGCGCCCGTTCCGCGTCCACGTGTATCCACTGGAAATCGAGGGTGGCAGCGGCAAACTGGTTGATTTGTTCCTGGGTGACGGTGTGGAGCTCGGAAACACCTAGCTCCTGGCCCACGCAGCCTTCTAGCTCAGCGAGGCTGCGGATGGTTAGTTTTGACATAGAATGATAGTGGCGTACGGTTGCGGTAAAGGGCCGCAAACATACGCCACTGTTGTGTAGCGCGAACTTTGTAATTCGCGTCCCCGCGCCGATTGGTCGTTCCGGGACGCGAACTACAAAGTTCGCGCTACTGCCCTAGCTGTTGCGTCCAAACACGCGGCGCAGCAGCTCGGTGGTGCGTGCCACGGGGTTTTCGCGAATGTTGACTTCCTCCTGAGCAATAAGCGTGAACAGGCCGTCCACGGCTTTGCCGGTGGCGTACTGGTTGAGGTCGGTTTGCACGGGCGTCATCAGCGGAATCTGATTGTACTGCGCGGCCAAGGCGGAGTAGTACCGCGTGGCGCCCACTTTGTCCAGGCTTTGCTGCATGATGGGGGCAAAAGCCGTGGTGAGCTGGCTGCTGGTGGTGCGCTTCAGGTACTGCGTAGCGGCGTCTTTCTGGCCCGTCAGGATGTTCCACACATCCGAAAACGTGAGGCTTTTGATGGCGCTCATGAAAATGGGCTTGGCGCTGCGGGCAGCATCTTCGGCCCCACGGTTCAGCGACAGCTCAAACTTATCGACCTGGCTGCCCATGCCGATGCTACGCAGGGTATTGGCCACCCGCTGGGCATCGGGCGGGAAGGGGATGCGGATGAGGCGGTTGAGATAGAAGCCATCGGTTTGCGAAGCCTGGTCGGCGCCCTTGCCAATGCCCTGCATCAGGGCTTCTTTGAGGCCGTTGGCGGCTTCCGTGTTGGAGAGGCCACCGATGCTGCCGCTCCGCGAGGTGCTGCCGCTTGGCGCCTGGCCAATGGTGGGCAGCTTAATGCCTTTGAGGTCCGGAAAGCGAAACTGCGCGGAGGCACTGAAGGAAAGGCTGGACAAGAGCAGCAGGGCGGCGAGGGTGCGTTTTTTCATGGCTGGGCGCGGGAAGTGTGCTGAAAGCGGGTTGCGCCTGGCCCAATGCAAGGGGCGTGCCGGATGTGCTTGGCCGGCGTTTCGCCCCGCTACAGCTTATTCAGTCGGCCGCCGTCTACGCGCACTTCTGCGCCTTGCACAAAGGCAGCATCGTCCGACGCCAGGTAGGCAATTACGGCCGCTACGTTTTCGGGGCGGCCCACGTCGGCTTTGTCCAGGACTTCGATGCCGCTTTTGATGTTAGGGTTTTCCCAGAGCATGGGCGTGTCGATGGCGCCGGGCAGAATGACGTTGGTGCGAATGCCTTTGGCTTTGCCCTCCAGGGAGGAGGAGCGGGTGAGCGAGAGCATGGCCGCCTTGGCCGCCGCGTAGGGCGCCACCAGCGGGCTGGTTTCCACGGCGTGGATGCTGGCCACGTTCACGATGCTGCCGCCCGGCTTCATGTGTAGAAAGGCTTGCTTGGTGAAGTAAAAGGCCCCGAGCAAGTCCACGTTCAGGATGCGCAGCCAGTCGTCGCCGGTCAGTTCTTCCAAGGCCTTGAATTGCATGAGGCCCGCGTTGTTCACCACCACGTCGAGGCGGCCGAAGCGCTCGAGCGTACCGGCCACGGTGTCGGTTACCTGCGTTTCCACGGCCACGTTGCAGAGGCTGGGCCACACGTCGGGGGCGCCGGCGGCCGTTACCTGGACAACAGCGGCGTCGAGGTTGGCCTGGCTATAATCGGCCAGTACAATGCGGGCGCCTTCGCTGGCCAGGCGCTGGGCCGTGGCCAAGCCAATGCCGCTGGCACCGCCGGTGATGATGACAACTTTATCCTTGAATCGGGCTTGCATGCGGCAGGGAAGGAAAGGTTATTGGGTGGCGGCGTCGTTGGCCTGGGAAGTAGATTTGTCAGCGCTGGCTTTTTTAATGTCCTGTTCCTGCTCTTTGGCCCAAAGGCGGTTGCTTTCCTCGGGCATCACAATCGGCACCTGCAGGCACACGCTGTGCGTGGGCAGCACTTGGTCCCAGTCGGCGATGAGCTGCTTGTAGGCCTGACCCACGGGCCGAATGTTGCGGTCGAGGTCATAGAGGCCCAGCGGGTTCACGTTGCCGTTGTTTTCGCGCAGGGCCGAATCCCAGTCCACCTGGTCGGTGAGGGAGTACCAGGTGAAGCCGATAACAGGCACGCCGTCGTTGCGCACGCGCAGCACGTTGGCCCACTCTTTCCAGAGCCAGTTCACGGCTTCGTCGCCGCAGGGGCCCTGCCAGAGGTTGGTTTCGGTGTGCATCACGGGCAAGCGGTAGCGCTCGTGGTACTGCCGGGTAATGACGTGGTAGCCAAATATTTCGCCCGCCGCGCGGGTGCTGCCGTCGGGCGATACACGGTGCTCGTTGGTTTTGTAGTAGTCATTGCCCATAATGCAATGCTGCTTGAGGTTGTTGCCCAGAAAGAAGTGGTATTCGTCGCGGGTCATGCCGTTGTCGAGCAGGTACTCGTACATCTGCGAATTCACGCGCCGGCCATAATTCAAATCGAGTGAAAGAAAGCGGCGGGCATTCATGACCTCGGCCGGCCCGATGGCCGCCGGATTTTCAGCGTGGAAATATTCCGACGACTCGCTCTGAATGAAGATGGCGTTGGCGCGCACCTTCAAAATGGCTTTCATGGCCAGCACGTTGGCTTTCACGATGTGCTTGAGGGCCGTCACGAAGCCGCGGTGGGTGGTGAGCTGCTCGTTCCACCAGCCGTAATAGCCCGAAAACTGCGCGCAGATGAACATTTCGTTCACCGGGGTATAGAGCTGTACCCACGGAAACCGCTGGGCAAAGGCGTAGGCGTACTGGGCGAATAAGTCCGGAAAATCGGGGTTTTGGAAGTTGCCTATCCAGTCGGGCACGCCGAAGTGGCACAGGTCGACGATGGGGGCAATGTTGCGCCGCAGCAGGTCCTGAAACGTGAGGTCGGCAAACGACCAGTCGTATTTGCCCGGCCCCAGCCACGTGGTGTGAATGGGCGGGCCGTAGCGCAGAAAGGAAATGCCCAGCTCCTGCACTAGGTCGAAATCCTTCTGCCAATGCTGGTAGTGCCCACACTTTTCCAGTTCGTCTACCCGCACGGTGCCGTTTTGGATGGTGGGGTTGCTGTTTTCGATGCCGGTAGCAAAAAGGAACTGAGGGCCCATAGAGAATTGGTGTGTAGAAGCAAGCTGTACGGGCTTCCGGGGGTGAAGGGGCCGCCTGTGTCTACCGTACTGGTTTAATCTGCGCGGCGTTGTGAAGCGCCTGGTGTTGCCAGCCCGAGCAGGCGCCTAACCCGCCCCCGAGGTTCTGCGTTGTTAGAGAGTCTGCCTGCTTCCGTACTCTTTCCCTACCAGCCATGACCCCGCTGTCCCACATTCTCGAAAGCAAAGTGGTTGCCATCATCCGCGGGGCCAACCCTGCCGACCTGCTGCGCATTGCCCGCGCCCTGCAGCTGGGCGGCGTCCGGACCATGGAAATCACCCTGAACTCGCCCGGGGCGTTGGAGTCAATCAAGCAATTATCAGAAGCCCTGGGCGACGAGATGCTGATTGGTGCCGGCACCGTGCTCGACGCCGAAACCGCCCGCGCCGCCCTGCTGGCGGGCGCCAAGTTCATCATCTCGCCCACGCTCGACAAGAAAACCATCCGGATGACCAAGCGCTACGGCGCCGTGAGCATTCCGGGCGCGTTTACTGCCACCGAAATCCTGGCAGCTTATGAGCACGGCGGCGACATCATCAAAGTGTTTCCGGCTTCGGTGGGCGCCACCTATTTCAAGGACATTGCCGGGCCGCTGCCATTTATCCCGCTTATGCCCACGGGCGGGGTGTCGCTGACAAATATCAAAGATTTTCATAAGGCCGGGGCGGTGGCCTTTGGTCTGGGCAGCGCGCTGGTCGACACCAGTCAGCCCGTGACGGAAGAGTACCTTAAACAGCTCACCGAAAAGGCTCAGCAGTTTGTGCAAGCCGTGCAGTAGTCCGCCTTTGTCCTGCTGACGAAGGAAGCATCTTATCACGCTCCCACGATTCGTTCAGCGGCGATAAGATGCTTCGCAAGCTCACCATGACAAACGACAAGGTGCTTAAACTATCATCTCACCATAGCTCATGAAAATCACTCGCTTCACCTTGTACCAAGTGCCACCGCGCTGGCTGTTTCTTAAAATAGAAACCGACGCCGGCCTCGTGGGCTGGGGCGAGCCCGTGATTGAGGGCAAAGCGGCCACCGTGGCGGCAGCCGTAACTGAGCTCATGGAAAACCTCATCGGCAAGAACCCGCTCAACATCGAAGACCACTGGCAGGTGATGTACCGCGGCGGATTCTACCGCGGCGGTCCGATTCTGATGTCGGCCATCGCGGGCATCGACCAGGCGCTATGGGACATCAAAGGCAAGTACCACAACGCGCCCATTCACCAGCTGCTGGGCGGCCGGGTGCGGGAAACCATGCGCGTGTATTCCTGGATTGGCGGCGACCGGCCCGCCGATGTGGGCCTGGCCGCCGCGAGCATGGTAGCCAAAGGCTTCACCGCCGTGAAGATGAATGCCACCGACGAAATGAGCTACATAGACTCCTACGTGAAGGTTGACCTCGCGCTGGCTCGCATCGCAGCCGTGCGCGAAGCCGGTGGGCCCGGCCTGGGCATCGGCATCGATTTCCACGGCCGGGTGCACAAGCCCATGGCCAAGGTGCTGGCCAAGGAGCTGGAAGCTTTCCGGCCCATGTTCATTGAGGAGCCCGTGCTGCCGCAGAACAACGAGGCCCTGCGCGACATCGCCAACCACTGCTCCATTCCCATTGCCACCGGCGAGCGCATGTTTTCGCGCTGGGACTTCAAGCAAATCCTGATGGATGGCTACGTCGACATCATTCAGCCCGACCTCTCGCACGCCGGCGGCATCACCGAGTGCAAGAAAATCATCTCCATGGCCGAGGCCTTCGATGTGGCCGCCGCCCCGCACTGCCCGCTGGGACCAATAGCGCTGGCCGCCTGCCTGCAGGTAGATGCTACCTGCCACAATGCTTTTATTCAGGAGCAAAGCCTCGGCATTCACTACAACCTAGAGAACGACCTGCTCGATTACCTGACCGATAAAACGGTGTTCGATTACGAAAAAGGCTATTGTAAAATCCCGGAAGGGCCCGGCCTGGGCATCGAGATAAACGAGGAATACCTGCTCAGCCGGGCCGCGATTGGCCACAACTGGCACAATCCCATCTGGCGCAATGCTGACGGAAGCGTGGCGGAGTGGTGACAGGCGAAACTCCCCTCCTTTTTTAAGGAGGGGATGTTTGCGCGCCAGCGCAAACGGGGGTGGTGCCACCGGAGGGAATTCGTTGAACGACACCCGAACGAAACCAGAAGCGAGTCGTTCAACGAGTTCCCTCCGGTGGCACCACCCCCGTCCGAGCCTGCGGCTCGAACATCCCCTCCTCGTCTGAGGAGGGGAGTTTACGTTCTTGCTTCACACAATGAACCCTATTACCACCTTCCTCAGCTGCGATTGGGGCACCTCATCCTTCCGGTTGCGGCTGGTGAAGCGCGAGGGCCTGGCAGTGCTGGCCGAGGCCAGCTCCAAGGAAGGCAACGCGGCCACCGCCGCGCTCTGGAACGAAGCCAAACAGCCACCTGAGCAGCGGCTGGACTTCTACCTGGCCATTGTTCAAAAACACCTGCAGAAGCTGCAGGAAGAGGTAAAAACTTCGTTAGAGGGCGTGCCGGTGGTCATTTCCGGCATGGCATCTTCCACCATCGGCATGGCAGAGCTGCCTTACAAACCGCTGCCCATGGCCGTCGACGGCTCCGACTTACAAACCAAAACCTTTGAAGCAACCGTCGATTTTAAGCACCCCGTGCTGCTGATATCAGGCGTGAAAAGCAACGACGACGTGATGCGGGGCGAGGAAGTGCAGCTGGTGGGCTGCCATTTTGAGAATACGGCCGAGCAGCAGCTGTTTCTGCACCCGGGTACCCACGCCAAGCACGTGCTGGTGCAGCACGGCCAGGCCGTTTCACTGAAAACCTACATGACGGGCGAGCTTTTTTCACTCTTTTCAAAGAAGAGCATTTTGGCAGCGTCGGTGGAGGAAGGCGGCCAACTGCAAGACGCCAGCAACCGGCACTGGTTCGAAAAAGGGGTGCGGGCCAGCCAGGAGGCCAACCTGCTGCACAATGCTTTTCTGGTGCGCACCAACGACTTATTCAGGCGCGCCAGCAAGCAGGAAAATTATTTTTACCTCAGCGGCCTGCTGATTGGCAGCGAATGTCAGGACCTGTTGAAGGCCCTCCCGGCCAGTATTGTGCTGGCTGGTGAAGACGTGCTAATTAACCATTACCACGCCGCCCTCGGCGTGCTGGGCATAGTCGGGCTATGCCCCCTTCAAACCAAAAACGCCGTAGAAGTAACCCTCAACGGGCAGTTGGCCGTGCTTAAGCACAATGCCGCTTAAGCCGCTGCGCCCCAAACGTCACTGTCATATGGAAGCCCGGTCCATCTTACATGCGCAAGCTGCCCTAGGCGAAGGAGCCCTCTGGAACCCGGAGTCTCAGCAATTGTATTGGGTTGATATTGAGGGCCGGGCCTTTCACAGTTTCGACCCGGCTACCCAGCAGGACGTTGTGTATACTACCGGTGCGCGGGTGGGCACGGTCGTGCCCATGCACCGTGGCTGCGTGTTGCTAGCTCTGCAAACCGGCATTCATCGGCTTGACCTGGGTACTCGTCAGCTTACGTTGCTGGAAAATCCCCTCACCGACCCCGGCCTGCGCTTCAACGACGGCAAATGCGACCCGGCGGGACGGTTTTGGGTGGGCACCTTCGACCTGCACGAGCGGCCCCACGCGGGCGCGCTCTACCGCTTCGACCCCGACGGTAGCCTCCACGTCATGCTGCGCGAAGTCACCAACTCCAACGGCATTGTGTGGTCGCTGGACCAGCGCACCATGTACTACGTCGACTCGCACACCTGCGCCGTGCGAGCTTTCGACTACGACAACGCATCGGGAAACATTGAAAACGGGCGCGTCATCGTGCATTTCGACAAAGCCGCCGGCGTGCCCGACGGCATGACCATCGACGCGGAAGGCAAGCTGTGGGTGGCCGTGTGGGGCAGCGGCACCATTCAGCGGTTCGACCCTAGCACCGGCGCGCTCCTGCAGTCCATCGACGTGCCGGCGCCCCACACGTCGTCCTGCGCCTTCGGTGGGCCCGATTTACGGACACTCTATATCACCACCGCCCGTCAAGGGCTGAGCGAGGAGCAGATGAGGGAGTTTCCGCTCAGCGGCAACTTGTTTGTCGTCGAGCCGGGCGTATCCGGAGTACCCGCCAGCTTTTTTGAGGGCAAGTAACCGGCACGAGTAGTGGCCGGTACCCCTTACATATCCGCCACCTGCAGCTGAATGTCCACGTTGCGGCCGTGGTCGTCGGCGCAGGAGATTTTCACGTTTCCGCTCGGGGGCCGGAAGAATACCCGCTCCGTTGCGGCAGCGGCCCGCAGGAATTGGTCGTTTACGTACCAAAACACCTGGCGTACCTCGCTGCCGGCCGCGCAACTCAGCAGCAATTGCTGCTTTTCGTGGCGGTTGAGCAGGTATTCGGCATTAGCCAGGGGCGAGGTAATGGCCAGCGCCGCACCGGTGTCGTCGGCGTTGCGCACGAGGCGGCAGTCAGTGTTGTGGGCCGGCAGGCGCGTGGCGGGCAGGCCCTGCGACTCACGAAACGCCAGCACTTCGGGCAGCGGGTTAGGGTAGAGCTGGCGCCGAAAGCCGCTGGCCGGTACGCAGGCCCGGCAGTACGACACGGCGCCATCGGCCGATACCAGGGCTTCGCGCTGGTGCTCGCAGCGCCGGGCGCTGGACGTGCCGGGCAGGTAGTAATCAATGAGCTGGTTGGCGCAATGCTCGCCGGGCACTAGCCCGCTTTCGGCGCACACCAGCCGGAAGTCGAGGCTGGCCGGCGTGGTGGCCCAGTTATTCGGCGAGTTGTAGGCCAGGGCGTTAAATAAGTCGAAGAGCAGGGGAGTGGCAATGTCGGTGCCAGTGAGGGCCGGGCTGCCCGCGCCGCTGAAGTTGCCCACCCACACGCCCACGGTGTAGTCCTGGTTGTAGCCGATGCTCCAGGCGTCGCGGCGGCCGTAGCTGGTGCCGGTTTTCCAGGCAATTTTGGGCAGGCGCGTGCTGCCTTGGTAGCCCAGGGGCAGGTCGGGGCGGGTGTGCTGGGCGAGGATGTCGGTGATGAGGAAGGCGGCGGCGGGGGAGATGAGGGGGACGCCTGGCACTTCACCTCCCGCCGTAACCTCACCCCCCGGCCCCCTCTCCCGTGGAGAGGGGGAGCCACGGCGGCGCGGAGCTGAATCGTTAGGCTCCCCCTCTCCGCGGGAGAGGGGGCCGGGGGGTGAGGTCAACCGCACCGCGCGGTACCGCCCTTTGTCCGCTAGTGCCGCATACAGCGCCGTTAGTTCCTCCAGCGTGGCCCCGCAACCGCCCAAAATGGTGCTAAGCCCCAGACGGGGCGCATCGTGCGCCACCCGCTGAAAGCCGGCATCGCGCAGCTTCTCGGTAAACGTGCCCACACCCATCTCGCTCAGCACGCGCACCGCCGGAATGTTGAGCGAATACGTCAGCGCCCGCTCCACCGTCACTTCGCCGCTGAAGTTCTTATCGAAGTTCTCGGGCCGAAAGCCGCTGAAGTTGGAAGGCACATCGGGTAGCTTGAGCTTCGGCGTCACGAGGCCGCGGTCCAGCGCCAGGGCGTATAGAAAGGGCTTGAGCGTGCTGCCCGGCGAGCGGATGGCCCGCACCCCATCCACCTGTCCGGCGCTGGCGGCGTCCTGAAAATCGGCGGAGCCCACGTAGGCTTCCACGGCACGGGTGCGGTTGTTTAGCACCAGCACGGCGGCTTGAGTGATGCCCAGCTCATGCAGGCGGCGCACGTAGTTTTTGGTGAGGTCTTCGGCCTTGGATTGCGGGCCGCGCTGCAGCGTGGAATGAATGATGGCTTGACCGGGAAACTGCGTCACGAGGCGCCGCGCCAAGTGCGGGGCCAGTACTGGGGCCGCGTGGCGCTGTACGTCCAGCGGCTCGTGCAGCGCATCCTCAATGTCTTGGTCCGGAAACAAGCCTTGCTGCTGAAACTGCCGCAGCCAGCGGTTGCGCTCGGCCAGAATCTGCGCGTTGTTTTTGCCCAGTACCAGCACGCGAGGCTGGTTGGGGATGATGGCCAGGGTCACCGTCTGGGCCAGTGAGAGGTAGTCGGGTGGCTGCTGAAAATAGAGCATGGCCGCTGATTTCACCCCCTCTATGTTGCCGCCGTAGGGCACCAGGTTGAGATAGAGCTGCAGGATTTCAGCTTTGCTGTAGTGAGCTTCCAACTGCGTGGCGCGCACCATTTCGAGCAGCTTATTACCGAAAGTGCGCTCCTTGGGCTCTAGCAGCCGGGCCACCTGCATGGTGATGGTGCTGGCCCCCGTGGTGCGGCCTGTGCGGAAGACATTCCGGCCTGCCGCCTGCAAAATGGCCAGTGGGTTCACCCCGAAGTGATACCGAAAATACCGGTCTTCCTTGTTAATAATGGCCTGCTGCAAAGCTGGCGTTATTTCGGCCAACTCGGTTTTCATGCGCCACTTCTGGGTGGGGTTGAGGTAGGCGTGAAGCACGCTGCCATCGGCCGCCAGCACCACCGGCGAGTAGAGTGGGGCGCGCGGCAGCGGAAAAACTAGGTCCAGCCCGAAAAGCCCAAGTAGGAGCAAGAGTACCGCACCTGCAAATCGAAACGCTTGCCACCGATTCATAGTCAAAGATATCCGTTCGCAGCTTGTAAAAAGCGGCGATTGTGGCCCCCATTTTTCAAGCAGATTCTGCATCGCTCAAGTGGATGTTCAGAGAATGTCTATAGGACGAATGCCACAGTTGAAACAACGAGCTAGACCAGCCAAGCAATTGGAGTAGGCCATGGCTACTTGATAATTAATCAGCGACGTTTTCTTAAGTCCGCTGAATAGTAAAATTAGAATATCAATCGTTTAGAAAGAGGTGCCTAAATGTTAAACAACTTTAAAATTATCGGCACAAAAACTAAATATTTTTAATGATAAAGGGATTTTTTGAAAAATTTACCTCGAAAAGGCAAATCCGACTGCGAATCTCATTCCGTAAATATCCCGTGGCCAGTAGGTAGGCCATCTGGTGATTTTTAAGGCCAGCTTGGTCCGATGCTGAGCAGCCCTACACAACGCAAGTAGAGTTGCTCAAACGGCCACATTTTTTCACAAACCCCTTCTCATATTCTCAACATCTACATGAAAAAAGCTTTTATCGCCGCCCTCCTTTTGGTGGGGTTCGAGGCCAGCACTGCGTTTGGCCAGGCCACGGTTGACCCTGCTCTCCGTGCCGCCTTCGCCACCAGCCCCACCGCCCAAGTCATTGTCACTTTCAAAGGCACAGGCGCCCCACGGCTTACTCAAGTAGGCCTGCTGCGGCAGCTAGGCATTTTGCGCGGCATCACGATGCAGGCCCTGCCGGTAGCGGGCGTGGTGGCCACGGCCGCGCAGGTCGATGCCCTGGCGCGCAACCCCGAAGTGCGGTCGCTCTACATCAACAAGAAGCTGGACTACTACAACTTCGACGACACCAACCTGACCGGTGTGAAGCGCCTGCGCACCGATGCCCAAACCACCGCCCGCAACGGCGGCATCCCCGTTTCGGGCAAAGGCGTGGGCGTGCTCATCAACGACAGCGGCGTCGACGGCACTCACGAAGACCTCAAATTCGGCCCGCACCTGGTGCAGAACACGCTGGGCTCCACCAACCTCAACTCGCTGAGTGCTCTGCTGCCCGTGACGTGGATTGAGGGTGTGCCGAACACCGACACCAACTCGGGCCACGGCACCCACTGCGCTGGCACGGTAGGCGGCAGCGGCTCACGCTCGGCTGGCAAATACGAGGGCGTGGCGCCCGGCGCTTCGCTGCTTGGCTACGGCTCGGGTGGCGCGCTGCTCGTGCTCGACGCCATTGGTGGCTTCGACTACGCCCTCACGCACCAGTTCCAGTACAACATCCGCGTCATCAGCAACTCCTTCGGCAGCAGCGGCGACTTCAACCCGAACGACCCACTGAACATAGCCACCAAAAAGTGCTACGACCGCGGCATGGTGGTGGTATTTGCCGCCGGCAACGAAGGTCCCGGCGCCGATACCCACAACCCCTACGCCATTGCCCCCTGGACCATTTCGGTGGGCGCCGGCGACCGCAACGGCCTGCTGGCCGACTTCTCCTCCCGCGGTGTGCGGGGCGAGCAGGGCACGTTTGTGATGGACGGCGAGACCTGGACCTTCAAAAACGAGCCCGTGATTGTGGCCCCCGGCGTCGACGTGGTATCGACCCGCGCTATTGCTCCGGTGTCGTCGCTCGGCGCTCAGCAGGACGCAGAGCTGCTGCAGCCCGGTGAAATTCCGTTCTACACCCACAGCAGCGGCACCTCAATGGCAACGCCGCACGTGGCCGGTGTAATTGCTCTGATGCTGGAAGCTAAGCCGACGCTGAACCCTGCCCAGGTGAAAGACCTGCTGATGAAAACTGCCACCAACATGCCCGGCCACGAGTCGTGGGAAGTAGGCGCTGGCTACGTGAATGCCTACGCCGCCGTCGACCACGCCTTCCGTTCGTCCCTCTTTGGTTCGAGCGTGAATGCCACCCGCGTTTTCAACAGCAGCGTGAATTCGCAGAGCACCAGCACGCCGTTCACCGTCAATTTCAACCCCGCCACCACGGCTACCAACCAGTTTACCTTCCCCGTAAACCCCGGCACCAATAGCCTGGAAGTGAAGATTTCATCCCGCGGTGTGCTGGGCGAAACCGGCAACCCAACCAACCTGGCCCTGATTGACCCCAACGGTGTGCGCTACACCTCGGGCACTCCCGTCACCTTCACCCTCAGCACCGACCGCAGCGTGGCCGTGGCCTCGCCAGTAGCCGGCACCTGGACGGTATCTGTGGAAGGCCTGCGCGGCGTGGCCGCTCCCGAAACCGTGACCGGCAACATCACTCTGCTCACCCCCAGCGGCACCACCAACCTGACCGACATCGTGGGTCACCCCGCCGAAGCTGCCATTAAAATGGCCGTGACCAACCGCCTAGTCGATGGTTTGAGCACCGGCTTCCAGCCCAACGCTGCGCTCACTCGCATTCAGCTGGCCGACTACCTGCTCATGGGCCAGGGCATCCGCCAGTTTCTGCCCACTACCGGCGCCCGCACCTTCACCGATGTTTCCACGGTGAGCGACATTCTGTTGACCGAGTCGGTAGCCGCCCGCGGTGCCGCCCAGCGCGACCGGTTCCACGCCAACAACGGCGTGATGCTGCCCACCGCCACCGGCAAGTTCTCGCCCGGCGCTACCGTGAATCGCGCCTCCCTGGCTTACTCCCTGGTGCAGAGTCTGGGATTCCAGCAGCAGGCCTTGGCCCGCACCGGCAAGCCTGTAACAGTAAGCGTAAATAGCCAGACCGTGACCGTGGATGATGCTGATAAAATCCCCGCTGGCCTGGAAGGCTACGTGAGCGTGGCGCTGGAGCTCAACCTCATCAATGCGTACTACAGCATCACGCAGGGTCCCTACGATTTGCAGCCGGTTATCAAAGCGACGTTCAAGCCCGCCCAGGCCGTCACCCGCGCTGATTTTGCAGTCATCGTGACCCGCACCTTCCAGCAGTACAACGCCCAGACGCAGCCCGCCACCCAGGCCGCTCGCATGGGCGACGCAACCACGGCCAGCCAGGCCGTATCGGCTTACCCGAACCCCTTCACCGGCAGCACCACCATCAGCTACGCCCTGGCCCAAGACGGCCCCGTGAGCGTGGAAGTATTCAACACCATGGGCGCCAAAGTGCAGACGCTGGTTGTAGGCACCGAAGCTGCTGGCCTGCATCACGTGAAGTTCGACGCCGCCAAATTGGCCAGCGGTACTTACCTCTTCAAAGTGAAAACCGGCGAGACGGTAACTACCAAGCGCTTGGTAGTGCAGTAAGCATTGCTGATTTGGTTTGATTGAAAAAGGGCCTGCTCCGAATGGAGCAGGCCCTTTTTTGTGTAGAGACGCATACTTGCGTCTCATCGTTGAAAGATTGGTAACACGCCGTATTACCGACAACCGTTCAACGACAAGACGCAAGTATGCGTCTCTACATCCTTCTAAAAATCAGCGTAGGAGACCTTCTTCACTGAATTGCTCGTGTTTCCACCTGGCCGGATTGCAGGCGATGTACTGCTGTATTTTCTTGAGTTCAGCATCATTGCGTACCACACGGTCGTGGTACCGGCTCTGCCAGCCAAACGCTAGCCCTTGGCGTTTGGTTAAGGCGCTAACGCCCGCTTTAAACCCGCGTATTACTGCGGCCAGGTTATCATGTTGCGGCCCGAATGCATTCTGATAAGTTAATGCCGGAGGTTGTTCAACAACTTTATCGAAAATCAGCAATCCGTGCAGATGGTCGGGCATCAGCATAAATGCATCAAGCGAGACAAACGGAAACCGGGTAGGGATTTCCAGCCAACAGGTCTCGGCGATGGCCGCTTGCGCGGTAGGCAGCAGTTCAGCACTATCCCTATCACCGGTTGTCAGAATGATTTCGCCGAAATACCGCGCCCGGTTACCAGTGCAAACCGTCACAAAATACACACCGCTTTGGCTATAATCGTAGCCAGCCCACCGAGCCGAGCTAATCCGAAATCGGTTATCAAACGTGTCGCTTTGCATATGTTTTGTAGAGACGCGTATTCGCGTCTCGTCGTTGAACGACAGGTAACCCGCCGTTCCTAAAATGATGTGTTTAAACGCAATTGTTCAACGACGAGACGCGAATACGCGTCTCTACCGCACACGCACTACTCCTGCACCATTGTAGGAATGGTACTCGGCATTATACATCGCATCGGCACTCACCGGACCCAGCTTGAACGTACCCTTGCTCACGGCCCGCGCCAGGTAGTAAAACGTCTTCGGCTGGCCCGTAGCGGTGGTGAAGAAGTTTATCCGGTCGTCGCGCACGTCGAGGTAATCGGGCGTGGCGGCGTCCTTGGCCCAGTCCAGCTCGCGCACGGCGCCGAGGCGGGCGTTTTCGATTTCCAGGCCGGCGGGCAGCAGGTCGGTGATGGCTACGTTCTTCACGGTGCCGGCCGCGTCGCCGGCTTCGATGGTGATTTTAACAACCACCAAATCATTCTGGCGGAAGGTGGGCGTGCCCAGGGGCTGGCCGGCGCGGTTCAGGAACTGGCGGCGCACTTTCAGGTAGCTGTCTTCTTCCTTCACCTTGCCGCTGGCCGAAATGCCTTCGGTTTCCCAGAAATAGTAGAGGTTGCCGCTGCCGGTGGCGCGCAAACTTAGCGCGCGGTTGGCCACGTTGGGTATGGTTAAATCCTTGCCGGTGAAGCTGCCGAGGGCTTTGCCATCGGCCGAAACGGTGGCCGTGGCGGTGCTGCGGGCGTCGCGCTTGGCGATTTTGCCCAAAGCCAGCAGGGCGAAGGCGCGCTCCTGGGTGCTGAGCCAGCCGGCATTGCGAACCTGGCGGCTAAGCTGCCGGGCCAGGCTCGTAACCAGCGGGTTGTTGGGGTCGGTTTCGAGCAGGGCGTTTAGTACGAGGCCCTGGTCGCGGATGGGGGAGTAGAACGAGCCATCCAGCGCGCGCTTGGCTGCGGTTTCGCCGCCGAACTTGGTGGGCAACAGGGCCCGGAACTGGCGCTGGTTGCCGAGCAGGGCGTGGGTGCAGGCCAGTAGAAATTTGGAGTCTTCGGCAAGCAGCTGGCGGTTGGCTTTGTAGTAGTTCAGGGCCACGGCATCCTGGCGGCCGGCCAGGGCCAGCACGTAGAGCGAGTAAGCAATTTCCTTGCTGGCGATGGTTTTTTCGCGGGCCAGGTTGTTGATGTCGAAGTATTGATAGGGTTCGGTTTCGCGCTTTTTGAGGCGGAACTGCAGGTAGCGCAGGGTTTTGTCGAGCACCGACTTGTTCACGGCGAAGCCGGCCCGCTGGGCTTCCTGCAGAAAGTGGGCGGCGTAGGCCGTGGCCCACCAGTTGTCGTAGTCGCCGCCGGGCCAGTAGCTGAGGCTGCCGTTGTAGAGCTGCATCGCCTCAATCTTGCGGATGGCCTCCTGCACGTGGTAGTTGGGGTTGTAGCGCTGATTTTTGGCCCCGCCGCCAGTCTTCTGCTGCAAAGTGGCCGCCAAATCGGCGTAGTACAGCTGCGGGAAGGCAGCCGACACGGTTTGCTCCAGGCAGCCGTAGGGGTACTGCAGCAGGTAGCGCAAGTCCTTGCTGAACTCCGTGAGCGGCGAGCGGCTAATGACCAGCCGGCTGGTGAGCGAGGCGGTCAGGAAGTCGGTTTTCAGGTTGAGCGGTAGCGAGGCGCCGCCGGCCAGCACGCCGCTGCCGGTACGCTTTTCAAGCGAGGAGGCGGGGCGGATTGGGAGTTCGATGGTTTCTGTGAAATTCTCTTGTTTATCATTAGAATGAACTGCCGAGCTTTTAGCAATTATCCGAAGGCTAACAGTCCCTATGCTTCTTCTAAATCGAACGCGATAAACTCTGCGCGCCTCTGAATTGGCATCAACAAGAATTTTCGGAGCTAGGGGCTCCTCGAATTCACTGTCCTCATCAAGATTGTTACTCATAACTGCTAAATCCTTAGCGGGTTGCCCAGACCTAATTATCTGTAAGCGGGTTGCGATGTACATATCATGACCTGTCGTGTTCGTCAGAGTTACAGGAACATCAATAGTATCGCCAGGGCTGACGAACCGCGGCAGCGCTGTCGAAATCACTACCGGGTCGGCCACCTTCATCGTGTGCTCGGCGCTGCCGAAAGCATCGTCCTTATAAGCCACAGCCATGATGCGCAGCGCGCCCGAAAACTGCGGCACGCGCACCTTGTAGCGCACTTTGCCGTCGGCATCGGCGGTGAGGACGCCGCTCCATTTGGCCACCAGCTTCACGCGGCGGTTGGGGATGGGGTTGGTGCGGCGGCGCAGGTCGGCGGCGTCGCCTCCACTGCTGCTGGTGCCCAGCTCAGGCAGCAGGAATGGGTACATGTCGAAGGCCGATACCTCCAGGGCGCGCTTCTGGTAGAAGTAGCCGTAGGGGTCGGGCGTGAGGTAGTTTTTGATTTGCAGAATGCCTTCGTCCACCACGGCCAGCGTGACCTGGGCGCGCGGCGCGGTGGTGATTTCCACCGTCTGAAACGTCTGCGAGCGGCTGGCGGCGGGCGCGGCAATGGCCACCGCGAGGCGGGCGCCGGGCTTTTCCACCGTGAGCGGCACGAAGCCGCGGGCCACGGTGAGCGGCAGGCGGTTGTCGCTAATGGCGCGGATGGCCGTGGCCGTCACGTACACGTTGGGCACGTGCTCGGCCTTGATAGGGATTTTGACCTGCGCCGATTTCTGGTCGGTGGTCACGTAGAAATGGTCGAGCACGCGGCCCCGCTCCACGGTTACGAGTACGCGGCCGGCGAAGGGCGTTTTCAGGAGCAGGTTGGCGGTTTCGCCGGGCTCGTACTTGGCTTTGTCGGCCTCGATGGTCACCTCGCCCTCGTTGTTCACTTCGAAGGAATTGGCCTGGGTGTCGCCGTAGCCATAGGCGTAGAAGCGCTGCGCCACGTAGCTCACGGCGCCGGGCCGACTGATGCGCACCTCGTATTCGCCCGAGTTCAGGGGCGTGAAGCTGAACGGCGTGCCGTTGCCCACGGCCTGCGTGCGGGTCACTATCGTTTGCTCGCGCTGCTGCGAATTGTAGACATAGCGGCCGCCCTGGCGCTCGAGCACGGTTTCCCAGAGCAGGCGCACCAGCTTCACCTGGGCCGGCGCGCTGGTGGGCTGGCCCTGCGGCGTGAGGGCCAGCAGGCGCACGGTGGCGGCCTGGCGCGTGCTCAGCAGCTCGGGCATTTTCTGGATGCCGAACATGGTGGCCTGGGTTTGCACGTCAAAGGTGGCGAGGCGGTTCACGGGCCGGCCGGTTTCGTCGAACACCGTGGCGAAGGCCACGCCTTCCAGCGTGCCCAGGTCGCGCACTTCGGGCACGGCGAAAGTGGCGGTGGCCTGGCCGGCGGCATCGGTCACGCCCTCGCGCATGGTTTTTTCGAAGCGCGAAGTGGGCGTGGTGGTCGTTTCGCCGTCGTTGCGGGCAGTGGTTTTGCGCCGCTCGCCGCTGTTGATTTCGAAAGAGTAGTCGGGGAATTTCTTGGGCTGGAAGGTCTTCTCTTTCAGCGAAAATTCGACTTCAAATTTCCGGTCGGCGGCGGGCGGGCCGAACAGGTTTTGGGCGTTGATGGTGGCCGTTACCGTTTGGCCGGGCTTCAGCACGGTGGGCGCGGCGCTCACGCTCACTTTCAGGCGGTCGGGGATGAATTCTTCCACGCTGATTTGGCGCGAAGTCAGCAGCACGTCGTTGCCGGTCAGCACTTCCATGGTGTAACGGCCGGTCATCACCGAAGGCGGCAGAATGAAGCTGCTTTCGAAGGAGCCGGCCGGCGTCAGAGCTTTGCGCAGGCTGCTGTATTCCTTGCCGGTGGGCAGCAGCAGGCGGATTTTCACGGGGAGGTTGGCTGGCGGCGTTTGCCAGTCTTCGGTGCGGACCACGGTGTTGGTGCGCACGGTGTCGCCGGGGCGGTAGAGGTTGCGGTCGCCGTAGAGGAAGGCCTGGTAGCGGGCCGCGTTGCTGGTCAGGCCGCCTACTTCGAAGCGGGAGGTTTCGACCCGGCTGTTGCTCAAATCGAGGAAGGTGAAGTCGGCTTCTTTTACGGCCGTCACCATGCCCAGCTTGAAGCGCTTCATGCTGGCGGCCGAGTCGAACGCGGCCACGCCGGAGCCGTCGGTTGTTACCGTGCCGATTACCTGGTTATTGCTGCTTACCAGGTTCACCGTCACGCCGCTCAGCGGTTGGGCCGTGCGAATGGAATTGGCAAAAACCAGCGTGCCGCCCGTGGCGCCCTGCTTCACAATCAAGCCCACGTCGGTCACGGCTACCAGCTTGCTCACTTGCAGCCATTGGCGCTCGGTGTCCTGCACGCGCACCACGTACAGGCCCTTCATCGCGCCCTGAAATTCGAGGTCTTTGAGGTCGAGATTCAGCAGCCGCAAGCCGCCGGACTTGGGCAGGCCCGTTACCGAAATGGTGCGTTCCGAAATGACGTTGCCGATATTCTCAGTCTCGTAGTAGCGGAAGCTGCGGTCGATGTACTCGCCGTCTTCGTCGCGGTTGCCATCCTCGGCCATCTCTTCGCCGTTGTCGCCATCGTAGCCAGGGTACCCGTAATTAGCCTCGCCGCGCAGCAATTGCTGAATATTATTGGCATACACCTTCGCAATGGTCACCTTCACCTTACCCACCTCGTTGATGCGCAAGCCCAAGTTGCGCGTGCCCAACGCATCTAGGTACATGGCCTTATCGCCGCTGGCAAAGCTGATGCTGGGCCGCTCGGCCGCGAAGGAAACCGACTGGCTGTAGGCATCAAACAGCTGTCCGCCCAGCATGCCGCGGGCACCGGCCGCCAGGGTCACCTGGTAGGTTTTGCCCACCACGAAATTCCCTTTCAGCGCAAAGCCGCTTTCCAGCGCTTCAATGGAAAACGGCGCGCTGGGCGACACCTTCAGCGCCGTTTGAATCTCATTCACGGCTACCGGTTGGTTGGTGAGCACCGTCACCACGGCCTCACCGTTCACCAGCGTGCCCACCAGCTCGCGCACTTCCAGAACTTGGGGCTCGGGCACTTCCAGTTGCGCTGTGAGCGGCTTGGTTGTGCCCTTGCCGCCCACGGCGGGCACTAGGCCGGGCGCTACTTCCACGGTCAGGGCCGCGCCGGGCTTCACGTCCTGCGTGAAGCTGATGCCTAAAATTTTGTCCGGCTCGGCCGTAATGAGCTGCACGGCTACCGGCTTGCCGTCCTGGCTCACGCGCAGCAGCGGGCGTAAGTCGGCTGGCCGCACGGGGTAGTTGAATACCAGGTTGGCACGCAGCTCGGCGGTTCCCGCGGCTTTGGTCGAGCGGCCGTAGAACACCTGCGGCGTGGCCATGCTCAGGTAGGGCGTGTGGAAGCGCTTGCGGTTTAATTCCAGCTTTTGCTTGCCGCTGGGCATGTTTTCGGTTTGCAGCGCGGCATTAAATACAGTGCTGGGCCGGAAGGGCTCCAGTGGCGAGAAGGTCAGTTCCCGGTCGCTGGTCCACTTGAACTTACCGCGCACGGCCGGGGTGAATCGCACGAATTGCGTGGTGTCCCAGCGGTTGAGCTGGGCATCGGCCACCACGGCTTCGTCGAAGGTGAAAACCAGGTTGGAGTAAGGGTCAATTTCCTCGCCATCGGTTTGCTCGGTGGCAGCCTGCTCCTGGGCCGATTTTTTAGAGCACGAAGTGGCGGCCAGCAGCGTCAGAAACAGCAGCAGGAGGGATAGGCGATGCAGAAAAGAGGGGTGCATAAAAGCAGAAGGGTAAGGTCACGGGAAGGTAGATATATTACAGGGTTTATTGGTGCTGGAAACTTTGTCCCAGTAACCTCACTTCCGGCCCTACCGGGGCCGGGAGTGAGGTCTCCATGCGTGAATTAACCCCCATTTTATAAGCTCAACCAACCCACCACCCGCCTTTACACCCGTATAGTTTCCCATCCCACCAACCATCTGCCTCATGCCCGCCGACCAGTCCCGCCTCCACGCCGACGTCACTTTTCTCACCAACCTACACCCGGCCCGCAACTGCCACAATCTGCAGTCGCTCAACAAAGCCGCCGACTACATCAAAGGCTGCTTTGAGAAGCTAAGCGGCAACGTCTCGGAGCAGCCTTTCACCGCTGATGGCCGACGCTACCGCAACATCATCGCTTCCTTCGGCCCGCCCGAGGCCGAGCGCATCATCGTAGGCGCGCACTATGATGTGTGCGGCGACCAGCCCGGCGCCGACGACAACGCCAGCGCCGTGGCCGGCCTCCTCGAAACCGCCCGCCTCCTGCACCTGAACCACCCGACGCTCAAGCACCGCATCGACTTCGTGGCCTACCCCAACGAGGAGCCGCCCTACTTCGCCACCGAGCACATGGGCAGCGCCGTGCACGCCAAGGCCTTGTACGCCAGTAAAATAAAAGTGCGCGCCATGCTCTGCTACGAAATGATAGGCTACTTCAGCGACAAGCCCGGCTCGCAAAGCTTCCCCAACGAAGCCCTGGCCAAACTCTACCCCAGCACCGGCAATTTCATTGTGGTAGTGGGGAAATCCGGCCAGGAAGCTTTCACGCAGCGGGTGCAGCAGCTGATGAAGCCCCACGCCGGCTCGCTCGACGTGCAGCGCATCAACCTGCCCGAAAGCATGGGCCTCGCCGGCCTCTCCGACCACCGCAACTACTGGCGCTACGGCTACGATGCCGTCATGATTAACGATACCTCGTTCCTTCGCAACCCCCACTATCACCAGAAAACCGATACCATCGACACGCTGGATTTCCCGCGCATGGCCCGGGTAGTCGACGGCGTGTACGGGGCGCTGCTGGGGTTATAAAATGACTTTGAAAGCCAAGTTCAACCAGGGCTTCGTCGTCGCTTTTATACTTTGCCTTAAATATTTTCTACATCTAATTATTTACCACCTGACAGACGGCTGTTCACTACCTGTCATCCTGAGCTTGCGAAGGACCTTATCACGTTCGCGCCGTTTCAAATCACTACAACCTTTCTTTTGTGATAAGGTCCTTCGCAAGCTCAGGATGACAGATTGTGGAGCATGTTTAGATTTTGTAATGCTTGGCTACGCCGCCCTGCAGTCCAACTGCGCTCAGCACGACCGAACCTCGGATTCCCAAAAAAATTCCAACCCCAACCCCTCTTGCTCTCCCACCCGCACGAAGTCTTCTTAGAAGTAGCCCAACGCCTCAGCTTCACCAAAGCCAGTCAGGCGCTGTTCATCAGCCAGTCGGCCGTGAGCAAGCAGGTGAAAGCCTTGGAAGAGCACTACAAAACCGGCTTGTTTGAGCGCTTGGGCAGCAGCATCCAGCTCACGCCCGCGGGCCTGAAGCTTTACCAAAAGCTGCTCGAAGCCAAGCAGCTGCAGCAGGAGTTGCACCAGGAAATGAACGCGCTGAGCACGGAGTTCGAGCCGTCTCTGCACTTGGTTATCGGGGCCAGCACCACCATCTCGCTCTATGTGCTGCCACCCGTGGTTTCGGCCTATCTGCGCCGCCACCCCAACCGCCAGCTGAGCCTCAAAAACCGCAATTCCGACAACATTCTGCGCGCCCTGCTCGACCATGAGATTGAGCTAGGTATTATCGAAGGCATTCACAAAGTGAGCAATGTCACCTACACCCCCTTGCTCACCGACGACGTAGTAGCCGTGTGCGCCGCCAACAACCCCCTCGAAGCCCGCACCCTTGAAGTCAGGGACTTGCTCACCACGCCGCTGGCCTTGCGCGAAGCCGGCTCCGGCACCCTGGCCGTGCTGGAAGAAGCCCTCGCCCGCCACCGCATCAAGCTGGCTGCTTTGCCCGTGCGCGTGCGCCTGGGTGGCACCGAGGCCCTCAAAAACTTCGTCCGCGTCGATAATTGCCTGGCCTTTTTGCCTCGCCAGGCCGTGATAAAAGAGCTTGCCTCTGGTGAATTCTCAGAAGTGAAAATTAAGAATTTTCCCTTGAAGCGCGAGTTCAATTTTATCCAACGCAAGGGCACCGAGAACAACGCGCCCTACAAGGATTTTCTGCTTTTCACCAAGCGCTATTATTCCACAAAGGAATAGCCTATTCCAAATGCCCATGCTCAAAAGGCATACTACGGTTGAGCCTTCCCCGTACTTTGTCCTATGAAACTGGTAGCAACCGAAACCCTCTCGCGCCTGACTTCCCTGCACTGCTCAGCGTGCGGCACCAAGTACTCCGCCTTCGACCTGCAGCGCACTTCCACGTGCTGCACCTTGCCTCTGGTAGCTGATTACGACCTGCACGAACCCTTGGGTCGCGATGCCATCGACCAAGCCGATTCGTCCATGTGGCGCTATGGCGCGCTGTTGCCCCTGCTCCACGAAGAAAACAAAGTGACCCTAGGCGAAGGCATGACGCCCATGCTCAACCTGCCGCGTTTGGCCGCGCGCCACGAACTGTCCTCCCTTCTGCTGAAGGATGAAGGCCAAAATCCCACCGGTTCGTTTAAAGCGCGCGGCCTTAGCATGGCCATCTCCAAAGCCAAGGAACTTGGTGTCGACGGCTGCATCATTCCCACGGCCGGCAACGCCGGCGTGGCCATGGCCGCCTACTGCGCCCGCGCCGGCCTCAAGGCCGTGGTGGTAATGCCGCGCCACACGCCTCAGGCCTTCAAAGAAGAATGCTACTGGTACGGCGCCGAGGTGGAGCTGGTCGATGGCCTCATCAGCGACTGCGGGGCCCGCGTGCGCCAACGCAACGCCAACGGCGCCCTGCTCGACATCTCGACCCTGAAAGAGCCCTACCGCCTAGAAGGCAAGAAAACCATGGGCTACGAAATTGCCGAGCAGCTCAACTGGCAGCTGCCCGATGTGCTGCTTTACCCCGCGGGCGGCGGCACTGGCCTCATTGGCATCTGGAAAGCCTTCCAGGAAATGAAGGCCCTCGGCTGGTTGGCGCCGCACCATGCGCTGCCGCGCATGGTGGCGGTGCAGGCCAAAAACTGCTGCCCCCTGCTTGAAACCTACGCCGGCCGCCAGCCCAACTGCCACAGCTATCAAGGCAGTCCCACGCTCGCCAACGGCCTGGCCGTGCCGCACCCCCTGGGTGAAGCCATGATGCTGCGCGTGCTGCGTGAGTCGCGCGGCACTGTGGTAAGCGTGAGCGAAGAAGACATGCTGGCCGGTATGCGCGACCTGGGCCAGCAGGAAGGCTTGTTCGTGGCCCCCGAAGGGGCTGCCGTCTGGATGGCTGCCCGCCAGCTCCTGGCCACCGGCTGGCTGCAGCGCAACGAAAGCGTGCTGCTGCTCAACACCGGCAGCGGTCAGAAGTATATGGACAACGTAGCCGGTCGCGCCATGCGGTAATGTGCATTAGAAACATGTGCCAAGTTTTTGGGTTGGCTTGACCCGCAGCCTCACCCCCCGGCCCCGCATCTGCTTCATGCGCAGAGTCCCGCCGAGAGGGGGAGTTATCAGCTAATGGCTGAAACCCATTGTCGGGCCTGACGTTGCGGGCGGCAATACCTTTGCCCCATGCGCATTCTTCACGTTCTCTCGGCTGAGTTCTTTGCGGGCTCCGTTGCTTATGCGGTGCAACTAGCCGAGGCCCACCGCGCCCAGGGTCACCAGGTGTGGCTGCTGTCGGAATCCGACCAGCTGCCCACTGGGGCTACTCAGCTCGTGGCGGCTATCAGCAACCGACGCTACGGGCAGCGGCTGCGGAACATCCAGCGTATTCGGCAGGTGGTGAGGGCTGAACGAATTGATGTGGTACACGCCCACTCCCGGGCGGCTAGCTGGGTTTGTTACGCCGCGCTGCGCAGCTCGAAAGTGCCCCTGGTAAGTACCGTGCACGGCCGCCAGCACCTGCACGCCTCCACTTCGCTGTTCGATATCTACGGCGATAAAGTAATTGCCATTTGCGGCAACCTGCGTGAGCACCTGATAACCGAGGTGAAGATGGCCGCGCCCAAAATCGTAGAGATTCCGAACGGGGTAAGCTTCCCGCTGGCTGCTCCCGAAGCCACCTCAGGCGAGCCGCCGCGCCTGGCTTTTATCGGTCGTTTCAACGGAGGCAAAGGCGAGCGGGCAGCAGCCTTGCTTCAGGAAGTATTTCCCGTGCTGCTTCGCGAGTTTCGTCAGCTGCGGGTGGCCCTCATTGGCGGCGAGCTGGAGCACTTGCCGGCCGCTGGTAAAGTCGCGCTTCAGCAGCTGCAAGCTGAATTTGGCGAGCGAATTGAAGTAATCGGGTTCACCAACGATGTGCCCGGCTGGTTGGCTCGCACGGCTTTGGTAATAGGGGCGGGGCGGGTGGCCATCGAGGCCCTGGGCGCGGGCCGCCCGGTGCTGGCCCTGGGCGAGGCCAGCTACGAAGGCCTCGTGACCACCGCTTCATTTCCGGCCGCGGCGGCTTCAAACTTAGGCGACATCTCGGCGCAGCTAGCCCCATCAGCCGTTGACTTTGCGGCTTTGTTGGCTGAGGCGCGGGCTTTCCTGCAGGCTCCGCAGCTCGTGCCAGCAGCCCTGCAGCAGCAGGTGCGAGCACATTATAGCCTGGCCACGGTGGCCGCGCGCGTGCTGGAAACCTACCAGGCGGCCCGCATGCGCAAAGCAGCGCCCAGCTTTATTCCGGTGCTCATGTACCACAAAATCCCCGACGCGCCGCTGGCCACCAAGCATCAGATTTACGTCACAAAAGAGAATTTTGAAAAGCACCTGGCCTATTTCAAAAAGCAGAAATTATCGCCCATCACCTTCGCCGATTACCTGAAATTTGCCAGTGGCGAATTGTCGTTGGATAGCTTTCCCGCCCGCCCCATCATCCTCACTTTCGACGATGGCTACGCCGACAACTATACCAACCTGCTGCCGCTGATGCAGCAGTACGGTTACCGCGGCGTAATGTATCTGCTCGGCGATTTCGACATTCGCTACAACAAATGGGACGTGGAAATCGACCCGACCGAGCCGCTCTCCAAAATAATGGACCTGGCGCAAAAGCGCGCCTTTGTGGCGGCAGGCTGGGAAATTGGAGCGCACACCATGTCGCACCCCCGGCTCACCACACTGCCGCTGCCCGAAGCAACCAACGAAATTCAACGCAGCAAAAGCGAGCTGGAAGCCGCGCTGCAAACCGAAATTGTCAGCTTCGCCTACCCGTTTGGCGACATCAACGACGCAGTGAAAAACGCCGTGCGTGAAGCCGGATTTGCCCTAGGCGTGTCCACCGACACCGGAGGCATGCACATCGAAGACGACCGCATGCAAGTGTTTCGGATAAACATGTTTCCCAACGAAAGCACGAGCAGTTTATTCAAAAAAACGTCTCCCTGGTACCGTAAGTACTACCGCTGGAAACGAGGGAAATAACCACAGAGGAGAAAGAACGTCATGCTGAGCTTGTCGAAGCATCTCTACCGCGTAAGGGATTAAATTATTCTCGCAGTAGAGACGCTTCGACAAGCTCAGCATGACGTGCCTCTTTTATCCAACTACGTCGCTAACATTCACTAACTATCAATTTGCGACAGTCTGCGGCACCCGCTTGTTCATCACCCGAAACCAGAGCGGCGGCACGGTAGCTAGCAGCATCATGCCAGGGTAACCTGTGGGCATTTGGGGGCTGGCAGGCTGGTGGCGCAGGGTGTGGTAAGGCCGACTGGCCTGGTAGTGATGGTCGGAATGACGGGTAAGCTCATAGAGCAGAATGCGGCCCAACGGGTGCTCCGAGTTCCACGAGTGGTGGGGCTGCACCCGTTCGTAGGTACCGGTTGCGGTTTGGCGGCGCAGCAAGCCGTAGTGTTCTACGTAGTTCACCAGCTGAAACAGCACGTAGCCCACCACGGCAGCAGCCAGCCAAGCCAGCATGCCCTTCACCCCGAACACAGCCAGCACGCCCCCCGCCAGCAGCCCCTGCGCCGCCTGAAACTGCAGCATCTGGTTGCTCCAGCTCCACGCTGACATGCCCTGCCGGTGCAGGCGCTCCCGCTCCAGCGCCCACGCCGAACGGATTTCCCCCACTACTGCCCGCGGCAAAAATCGCCAGAATCCCTCCCGAAACCGCGCCGTGACGGGGTCTTGCAGTGTAGCCACGTGCCGGTGGTGGCCGCGGTTGTGCTCGATGAAAAAGTGCGGGTACCAGGTGCTCAGCAATAGGGCCTGCGCCAGGCGCTGCTCCCAGCCACGAGACCGGTGGCCCAACTCATGCGCCACGTTGATGCCGAGCGCCCCGCAGCAAATGCCCACGCTGAGCACGGTCCCCATCGTTTCAGCCCTGGTGAAGTGCCGGTTACTGAGCGAATACAGGAAAAAAGCCATTAGCGCGTACTGCAACGGTACATTCAGGTACAGAAGCCCGTCGAAGAAGGTGTGCCGTTTGGCTTCAGTGGCGGCGGCTACGCCCGGCTGAGCTGGCGCCGGTGGCCTTAGCCATTCCACCAACGGTACCAGGCCAAATGCATAGGCAAAAGTCAGCCAGGTGTAGGCTCCACCCAGCCATAGGCTCAGCGCTGCCGTTAGTGGCAGCGTGTAGGCAAACAGGTACCGTAGGTCGCGAAGTGAGGGAAGCATGCCCAGCCAGGGGTTAGGTGCAAGCGGTTGCTACTGCTATCAGCTCCCTAAATATAGCTTATCTCCTTCGTAGATGAGCAAGTGTCCCTTGCTCCAAATTAGGGCGTGCGGTGCCGGGCCAGCACCTCCGCACACTGGCTTTCGTCAACATCCAGCAATTCTACTTTTTTGAAAGGTGCGGTGTGGCCGCTCATCAGCACCACGCGGCTTTTACTGGTGTCAAATACTTCGGCCAGGAAGCCCAGCAGCACGGCATTGGCTTGGCCTTCCTGGGGTGGGGCTTTCAGGCGCACGGTGACGTTGCCGTCGGCGGCCACCAGTAGTTGGTTGGTGCGGGCACTGGGCTCGGCAAGCAGGTGAAGAATCATGAAAATAAACCCTGGGGCGGAGCAATGGGCACGCAGCCATCAACCACAGCAGGCTGAGAACCCGGAACCCGGCTTTGCCCAAACGGGCACTGGTCGAGCACCACGCAGCGGTGGCAGGCAGGGCTGCTAAAGTAGCAGCATTTCTGCCCATGAAACATGAGGGCTTCGTGGTGGTCATACACCTGCTGCGCATCCCAGCCAGGTGGGAGCAGGGCCTCCAGCAGCTTATGCGCTGGTCCTTCGCCCACTTTGGGGCCAATTAGGGCCAGGCGCTGAGCCACCCGGTGGTGGTGACTGTCCACGGGCATGGCCGGAATGCGCAGGGAGCTGAACAGGAGAGTGGCCGCGCTGGTTTTCGGTCCCACCCCGCTGATGCTCTCCAGCCAGGCGCGCGCTTCGGGAATGGGCATTTCGGCCAGAAAGTCGAGCGAGCAGGGCGCATCCGTGCCGCAACGCTCGCTGATTTCGCGCAGCACGGCCTGAATCCGTGGGGCCTTTTGCTCGGGCCAGGTACAGGCTCGCAGGGCGTGCTGCACGGCCTCGGTGGGTGCATCGCGCACTTCTTCCCAAGTCGGAAAGGTGGCCCGCAGTTCTTGGTAAGCCCGGTGCGAATCGGCGTTTTTGGTGCGGTGCGAGAGCAGTGCGCTCACCAATTCGCTCAGCGCGTCTTTAGTGCTGAAAAACCGAAAGGGCGCCCCGTATTCGGCGCAAAGCCGCTCGTGCACCAGCATCGCCTTGGCCTGGCGGGTGGCAAAGTCGGCAGTCAGGGCTTCGGCAGAGGTAGTCGCGGCTGTGAGTTTCATCCCCGGCCTACGCAAGTGGCCGGGCAAGAGGTTGCTTGCTGCCGCCCCAAACAACGCGGTCGGAACGGCACCAGCACAAAAGCAAAGCCCCAATGACACGCCCGACAGCAGCGGACTTATCATTGGGGCCATGCCAGGAGCAGCTTTAATCTCTACTGCTCTCTCACCAAACGCGGGCGCTACCGGGAAGAATTATACAGCGCAATGGCTTGCCGCTGGTTATTTACTTGTTTGCTCTGCAGCACAATGGGCACAATGAGCACCGGAACAGCAGCGTAAATCAGCGGCGATATAGCCCGGCCACTTTCCGTGGGCCGCAGCGTTTGCAGCATGCCCGCCACCAAAAGGCCACCGCCCACCACGTAGCTGGCCACCGTGGCTTGGTGAAACCGCCGCGACTCGGCCAGTAGCTGCTGGGCGCCGGCATTGTCCCGGGTGGCCAGCATCAGGTTGCGGCTATTCAGGCTCTGGATAGGGCCGTTGTCCTTAGAAAAATACTCGGTTTTGACGGTGCGGTAGCCGCCGTAAGGGTAGCCGCCGAAGCCACCCATCCCAAAGCCGCCCATTCCCATGCCGCCCATGCCATAGCCGGGGTAGCCAAACCCGCCGGGGCCGGAGTTGTACTGCGCCGAAGTAATGGAATACAGGCTGATGCGGCCGGTTTTGTCGCGCCGCAGGGTGGTTTCGCGCGAGGAGCCCGGCAGCATGGTGCGCACGTAGTGCCCCGATTCGTCTTCGTAGAAACCAATCTCGGTGAGGTCAAACCGGCGCTGCCCGTCCAGCAGCAGGTATGAGCGGCCAAACAGCGGGGTCTTCATTTCCACGTCGTAGGCGTTGTACAGCATGCCGTTTTTCAGCCCCACCTGAAAGCGGGTGGGCCGGGTGTTGTTGCCCGGCAGCTGGCCCGGCGCAGCAGGCGCGTACACGGGCTCCGACGCCGGAGCCGGCATGGGCGCGGGCAAAGGCGCCGTCACGGTAGCCCGCCGGGTGCTGTCGGGCGGGGCTACGGGCACGGCTTCCAGCTGGCGGGGAGCAGGGGCGGTGCGGGGCCGCGAAGGCGGAGGCATAGTGGGAGGCGCGCCCAGCTGGCGGGGGCCTTCGTCCTGCGCCTGGGCCACGGGCCCGGCCAGCATCACCATCGCCAGCACCGGAAATAGAAGGGGACTTCTCATAAAAAGAACAGGAAGAAGGGCTAAACTAAGGTACCAACGCTCGCCAAATATCTCAGGCCCGCTGCAAATAGCATGCAACTGTGCGCCTGCGCCGCAAACGAAAGGTAAGGGGGCTTAATTCCGTTTCCGCGGCACAAGTTTACACAATGCCGTGCCTGGTCCACTAGTCCCTGGTCAGCTCACTCCTGGTTCATCTTTCCCGCGCCGCTGTCCTGCCTGTGCACAGCGACTTCGCCACCGGTTATTTCCTGCCTGCCGCCTAGTTCAGCAGCTTTTCCAGCAGGCTTAGGCTGTCCGATAAGTCGCTGCTGGTTTCAAAGTCCAGCGGCTTCAGAATGTAGCCGCTCACCCCCAACTGCTCGGCGTTGAGGCGGTCTATGTCCATGCCGGAGGTTGTGGTAATGAAAACCGGAATGTCCTGAAAATCGGGATGGGCCCGCAGCTCCGTCAAAAACTCAATGCCGTTCATTCGGGGCATGTTCAGGTCGAGCAGAATGACTTCTGGCAACGGCCGGATAGGCTCAGCCCCATTGCGCCCCAGCAGCAGGTCCAGGGCTTCCTCGCCGTTGAACGCCGTGAGCAGCTGGTGAGGTACGTTGAATTTTGCGAAGGATTTCTCCGCCGTCATCGTATCAAAAATATCGTCCTCAACAAGTAATACCGAGCGCATAAACATCAATTAACAGTTAACAATAAACATTTAACAGATAGTATTCAACAGTTGACGGCTAATTGTTCACTGTTAAATGACAGTTGTTAACTGTTCTTCACTTAGGCCATGTAAAGATAAAGGCGGCTCCCTGCCCCGGCGCCGATTCGATGCGAATCTTGCCTTGATGCTCGTTGATTAGCTTCTGCACAATGCTTAAGCCGATGCCCGTGCTTTCGGCCGTGTTGCGGTCGCGCAAGGTCTGAAACAGTAGGAAAACCTTTTGGTGGTATTCCGGGGCAATGCCGGGTCCGTCGTCCTGCGCCCGAAACTCGTAGCAGCGGCCGGCATCGGCGCAGGTCACTGCCAGTTGCCCGGCGCCCCGGTGGTGGTACTTCACCGCGTTGCTGAGTAGGTTGGTAAACACTTGCTGCAAGCCCAGGCGGTTGGTGGCGAACACCGGCAGGTTCGGCCCGAGGTGCAGCGTGAAATCGGGCGGTACTACTAGCTCGGCCACTTCGTTCAGCAGCTGGCTCACGTCGACGGTGCTCACCGATTGGGCTGTGCGCCCCACGCGGGCGTAGGCCAGCAAGCCATTTATCAGGTCTTCGAGGCGGCTTAGGCGCCCCTTCATCTGGGTGAGGTAGGTGCGAAGCTGGGGCGACAGCTCGGCAGAGAGTTCCTCCTCAATCCACTTCACAATGGTGGTGACCCCGCGCAGGGGCGCTTTCAGGTCGTGCGACGCCACGTAGGCAAACTGGTCGAGTTCCTGGTTGCGCTTTTCCAGGGCGCTGAAGCTGGACTCCAGCGTTTGGGTCATGCGGTTGAGCGAAATGGCCAGGCCGCCCAGGTTGTCGTCGGCCTCGTCGCTAATCTTCACGGTGTAGTCGCCCTGCACCACCTGTTCGGCCAGCGAGCGAATTTGGGCAATGCGCCGGCTGATTTGCTGGTTCACCTCGGCCAGCTCGTCCTGCAGCCGGCGGTTATCGGCCAGCTCTTTCACAATTTTTATTACCAGCCACACCACAATGATGACCGCCAGCACCGCCGATACCAGCACCACGATGGGGGTGGCTTTTTCAAACACATCCTGCAGGGCGCTACGCTGGGCTAGCAAAGCCATTTCCTGTTGCTGAATGCGGTCGTACAGTAGCCGGACTTGGCGCAGCGTCTGGCGGTCGGTGTCGAGCAAGGTTTGCAGGGCAGCCTTGTTCATCGACTTGTTCATGTCGGTGAGGGGGCGCAGAATGCGGAATTCCTGCTCCACCAGCGCCCGCAGCGAATCGAGGCGGGCCTGCTGGGTGGTATTATCGGCCGTGAGCTGGTCGAGGCGCTCCAGGCTGGTGGGCAGCATGCCGCTGGCCAGGCTGAAGGGGCGCAGGTACAGCGTGTCGCCGGTGAGGAGGTAGCCGCGCACGCCGGCTTGCGCATCTTTGAGCACTGCCGCCACGTTGGCCACCTGCTGCATCACCTGGTAAGTGTGCTCCACGCGCTTGGTTTGAACGCTCAGTCCCCGGATGCTCCAGAAAGAGGCCGCCGCGGTGAGCAGCAGAATGCCGACTGCCAGCCCCAGGCCCGCAATAATTTTTCCGTCAATTTTCGATTTCATTGGGTACGAAGGTAATGGCCCGCCCTACGCTTGCGCCAGGCCTAAGGTTGGGCTCGGGCGCGGCACGCGTATCTTCGCGGCCATGCCGTTTGCCCCTTCCGACCGCCTCAGTAGCCCCCAAAATCCGCGCATCAAACAGTTGTTGCGCCTCCAGCAAAAGTCAGCCGAACGCCGTGCCCTGGGCCTTACCCTGGTGGAAGGATTGCGCGAACTCACCATTGCCGTAGAGGCCGGCGTGGCCGTAGCAGCGGTGTATTCCTGTCCCGAGCTGGCTGGCGAAGCAGGCCTTCAGGCCCTTTTACACTTGTTTGACGCCAATGCCGCCGGCCCGGAGTGGTTCGAAGTCACCCGGCCCGTATTCGAAAAGGTAGCCTACCGCGAAGGCTCCGATGGCATCCTAGCCGTGCTGCGCACCCCGGCCCGCACCCTGGCCGACCTGCGTCTCCCGGCCAATCCACTCGTCATAGTGCTCGAGGCCGTGGAGAAGCCCGGCAACCTCGGCGCCGTGCTCCGCACCGCCGACGCTGCCCCCGTCGACGCTGTGCTCATCGGCGACCCACGTACCGATTTATTCAATCCCAATGTCATCCGGGCCAGCATTGGCTGCGTGTTCACGGTACCCACCGTGGCCGCACCGGTAGCCGATATCATGGCTTTTCTGCGCGAAAAAGGCATCCGGAGCTACGCCGCCGCCCTCGCCCCGGAAGCCCGCAACTACACCGAATGCGACTTCCGCCGCCCCACCGCTCTGGTGATGGGCACCGAAGCCGACGGCCTCACGCCCCAAATGCGCCAAGCCTGCGACGAAACGGTTATCATTCCCATGATGGGCCGCATCGACTCGCTCAACGTGAGCGTAGCAACCGCCGTGCTCACGTTTGAGGCCGTGCGGCAGCGCACTAGCGCTTAGCGTAATGAGGAACGCACGTCGCCTTTAATCAAGCAGCTAGCGCTCTATGCAAGTGGTGCTATGTCTTCTTTTGAGCAATCTTAACCTGACTCTCGAGAAGACCACCTAGTACACTACCACTTCAAACCCTAGCTCTCCTGCCAGAGCTCGCACCTGCTCCACCTGCTCCTCAGCCACTATCCCCAAAGGATACGAGTCGCTATCCAGCGTGAAAAGCACCAGGGCCAGCCCCAGCTTTTCCAGCGCGTCGTGCACGGTATCGAGCTGCTCCGGGCCGGGTTCGCGGCGGCCTGCCAGGGTAGTGGGCTTTAGTCTGGCCGCTCGCTTTTGCTGCGCCAGTATCTCATTCAGGCCTTCGGCAATGGTGGGCGCCGTGTCGTTCCAATCACTCTCCCAGGCCAGGTCCTCGCTCAAAAGCGCATCGATAAGGGCTATGTCCCGCAGCTCCTGCGGGGGCAGCGGCGCTACAATGCCACGTTCTTCCAACTCCTCGGCAAACCTCTCCGCGTACATCTCCGGGTTGCGAAGCACTAGGGCCAGCCGCTCGCTCACGCGTTGCGTGGCCGCCGCGTCATCCAGCGTAAACAGCTGAATAAATTGGTTTAGTGAAGTAGAGTTCATCAGGAGCGCAGGTAAAGCGAATGTCGATTCTTTCAAAATTAACCATTAAAAAAGGCGCGGCTAGTGCCGCGCCTTTTTCTCAAACTACAGTGCTGAACGGCAATCCGCCAACTCAGCACAGCCATAACTACTCGGCCGTCTTGGCGTAGCGCAGACGCTCGTTCTCGTCGAGCAAAATCTTGCGCATGCGTACCGACTTCGGCGTTACCTCCAGGTACTCATCCTTCTGGATATATTCCATGGCTTCCTCCAGCGAGAACTGACGCTTGGGAACAATCTTGGCGTTGTCATCCGTACCCGAGGCACGCATGTTAGTCAGCTTCTTGCCCTTCTGGATGTTGATGGTCAAGTCGTTCGGGCGGGTGTGCTCGCCTATAACCTGGCCAGCGTATACTTCTTCACCTGGGTCTACGAAGAACGAGCCACGGTCCTGCATCTTGTCGATGGTGTAAGCCGTGCCGGGGCCGGTTTCCAGCGAAATCAGCGAACCCGCAATACGGCCTGGAATCACGCCTTTGTGCTCCTCGAAGTCGATGAAGCGGTGGTTCATGATGGCTTCACCACCGGTAGCCGTCAGCACGTTGTTACGCAGGCCGATGAGGCCACGCGAAGGAATACGGAATTCCAAGTGCTGCAGGTCGCCTTTGGGCTCCATGATGGTCATTTCGCCTTTGCGCATGCTCACCAATTCAATCACCTTGCCGGCGGTTTCCTCGGGCACGTCAACCACGAGCAATTCCATGGGCTCAAGGCGCTTGCCGTTGTCGTCCTCCTTGAAGATAACCTGGGGCTGGCCCACTTGCAGCTCGTAGCCTTCGCGACGCATGGTCTCGATGAGTACCGACAAGTGAAGAATGCCGCGGCCGAACACGAGGAAGGTATCCTCTTTGTCGGTAGCCTCCACGCGCAGGGCGAGGTTCTTCTCGGTTTCTTTGAACAGACGGTCACGCAAGTGACGCGACGTCACAAACTTGCCTTCCTTGCCGAAGAACGGCGAGTTGTTGATGGTGAACAGCATGTTCATCGTCGGCTCGTCGATGCTGATGCGCTCAAGTGCCTCCGGGTTTTCGAAGTCAGCGAGGGTATCGCCAATGTCGAAGCCTTCGATGCCCGATACGGCGCAGATTTCGCCGCTTTCTACCTGGTCCACCTTCACCCGGCCAAGGCCTTCGAAAATGTGCAGCTCACGGATTTTTACTTTTTTGATGCTGCCATCTGCCTTCATCAGGCTCATGTTAGAACCCTCTTTCAGGGTGCCGCGGTGCACACGGCCGATGGCGATACGACCCACGAACGACGAGTAGTCGAGCGAGGTAATCTGCATCTGGGGCGTGCCTTCCAGTACTGGCGCGGGAGGAATTGAAGCCACCACAGCGTCGAGCAGCGGAATCAGGTCTTCCGTCTTCTGCTTCCAGTCGGTGCTCATCCAGCCCTGCTTCGAGGAGCCGTACAGCGTCACGAAGTCCAACTGGTCTTCCGAAGCGCCAAGGTTGAACATCAGGTCGAATACCTGCTCGTGCACCTCGTCGGGACGGCAGTTTTCTTTGTCTACTTTGTTCACCACCACAATGGGCTTCAGGCCCAAATCGATGGCTTTGCCGAGCACGAAGCGGGTCTGCGGCATGGCGCCTTCGAAGGCATCCACGAGCAGCAGTACGCCGTCGGCCAGCTTCAACACGCGCTCTACTTCACCACCGAAGTCGGCGTGACCAGGGGTGTCGATGATGTTGATTTTAACGTCTTTGTAGCGTACCGATACGTTTTTGGAAACGATGGTAATGCCGCGCTCGCGCTCCAGCGGGTTGTCGTCGAGGATGAGGTCATCGAACTGCTGGTGAGCGTCGAAAATCTTGGATGCGTGGATAATTTTATCCACAAGGGTAGTCTTGCCGTGGTCAACGTGAGCGATGATGGCAATATTCCGAATGTTCTGGGCCATGTGTTGTGTTTTTGCGGGTGCAAAGGTACAGATAAAAAGGCGCAAAGCCTTGGCTTACTCAACTCTTAATCAGCACCCAGCCGAGGATGGGGCCGCGCTGGCCGTCGCGCAGCCAAGCATGTCGCCCTAAATCAATTAGCCGGGGCGTAAGGTTCCCGCTGCTTTCGCGTTGGTCCATAAGACCGAACCGCGGGCCCGTCTCGTATGTTGGGCACTTGTACCTCAACCCATTCTCGCACATGCGCTTTTCCCTCTTGTTATTAGTGGTTTCCACGCTTACGCTGAATTCGGCCTGCTCGCAAAAGCGCGACGTGGCGGCGAATAATGCCGCTCCGGCCCGCACGGTAGCCGGCAAAACCTACTTCCAGCCCCAGGTTGTGACCGGTAAGCCCGACGAGTTTCCCGTGCGCAAAACCGACGCCGAATGGAGGAAAGTCCTGACCCCCGACCAGTATTTTATCCTACGCGAAAAAGGCACCGAGCGCCCTTTCACCGGCAAATACCACGATAACCACGCCGCGGGTAGCTATTACTGTGCCGCCGATGGCAACCTGCTTTTTTACTCCGATACCAAGTTTGAATCGGGCACGGGCTGGCCCAGCTTCTTTGCCCCGGCCACCGCTACCAGCGTCAAAGTGGCATCGGACGACACCTTCGGCATGAGCCGCGACGAAATAGTTTGCGCCAAGTGCGGCGGACACTTGGGCCACGTCTTCAACGACGGCCCCAAGCCCACCGGCCAACGCTACTGCATGGATGGCAATGCGTTAGTATTCGAGAAGAAAAAGTAGAAATGCTGGTGTTATTCTAGGAAAATTCACAAATGTAAGCCCCCTGGCAATCCATGCTGGGGGGCTTTTCGTTTATATCCGCTGGCCTTCAATATGGCTTCGGCGAATTAATCCATCAGTCCAAGGAATTTGAGCAATAAAAATACTTATTAAAAACATTATATTTTCATTGCTCCTGTTTATGAATGCTGTTTCAGACCCCATCGAATTTCTGCAGCAGGAAGTGGCCCAAAGCCGCCGCCTGTTGCTCAACAATAATCTTTACTACCGCCTCCAGACACTGGCCGACTTGCGCCAGTTTATGGAGCACCACGTGTTCGCCGTTTGGGACTTTATGTCGCTGCTCAAAGCCTTGCAGCGCGAGTTGACGTGCGTGCGGGTGCCGTGGGTGCCCACGCCCAACCCGGCCACGCGGCGCCTGGTAAATGAGATTGTGCTCGAAGAAGAATCCGACGTCGACCTGCAGGGAAATTCGGTTAGTCACTTCGAGCTTTACTTGCAAGCCATGAGGGAGTGCGGCGCCGACACGCAGCCCATTGAGCAACTAGTTGCGGCCCTGCAGGCAGGCCACACCCTGGCGCAGGCCCTGGATGCCGCCCGCGTGCCCGATTCGGTGCGTCAGTTTGTTGAAAATACGTTTGGCATCATCCTCTCGGGCCAGGTCCATGCCATGGCAGCGGCTTTCACCTTTGGTCGCGAAGACCTGATTCCGGCCATGTTTCGCCAGCTGGTAGAGGAGCTGCGCGACCGGTTTCCCGGCCAGCTCGATACGTTCACTTATTACCTCGACCGGCACATTCAGCTCGACGAGGAGGTGCACGCGCCCCTGGCTCAGCAAATGGTGCGCGAACTGTGTGCCGACGACCCCGACCGCTGGCTTGATTGCCAGCAAGTGACGGTGCAATGCCTGGAGGCCCGCATGGTGCTCTGGGACGGCATCAAGACCGACCAAATCCAGCCCGCCCTGGCTTAGCGACAGCCAGTAGCGCGAACCACACCGCACTCCCCCGCGTTTGAAGAAAAGCAGCCTGTTCTGGCTGCTTTTTTCATTCATTCGCCATGATACGTTCTTGCTTTTTCCCCAGCTCTGTGGTGCTGGCTTTCGGCCTGCTGCTGTCCGGCTGCACCACTTCGGAGCAATCGGGAGAAAGGGCGACTCCGGCAGCCCCGTCCAGCAGAGTAAGTGCCCCCGCCGCTAGCGATGTGCCCACCGAAGTGCGCACCGACGCCGACCGCCGGGCCATTTACAACAGCAGCGGCGCTAATTCTTCGGTGCCCGACGCCACCCCCAACCGGGTGCGGCTGGGCAATCAGGCTTCCGATATCAACCGCCAAAAGCGCATCGAGAATCTTAATACCGACCAGCCCAACAACACCACGCCCGAAACCCGCATCCAAAGGCTCAGCTACGACCCACCGGTGGAAGCGCCCGTGCGTCGCCCGTAACTTGAGCCACTCGCCAAGCTCAGAACTTGCCTGAAGAGACCTTCGCAAATCATGGTCTCTGGCCAAATAGGCATTCAAGCAACAGCCCGCCCCCGAATGAACGGAGGCGGGCTGTTGTTTATGTATCCTCGTGCGGAAGCTTAGGCGCTTACTTCGCCGGTGCTGGGGCTATCGGCCGAGTTCATCACGTCGGTTGCCTCAGGCGCTGGGGCTGCCTGTACGCGGGGCTTAGGGCCCCGGCGCGCGCCGGTAGCGGGCGTGCCAGGCTTCGGGCCGCGCCGTGCGGCAGGAGCAGCATCGGCGGTAGGTTTGCGGCCACGGCGAGCGCCAGTGGCGGTAGCAGCGGGCTTGCGGCCGCGGGTAGATACCGGTGCTTCGTCATCGGAGGCATCGGAGTCGTCCTCGCCGGCGCGAGTCTTGCGGGGAGTACCGTCCTTGTTCAACGTTTGGCCTTTCTTGCGGCCGCGGGCAGAAGCCGCGGTGCCGCTTTCGCTGCCGTTATCCGCTGTATTGTCGGTGCCGTTCGCTACGGAGTCGTAATGACGCACTATGGTTTGCAGGGCTTGCTCAAACATGCGCTCCGTGTCACCGTCAAGCCGCCGCGTTGCTTCCTTCACCACTTCCTTCAGCTTCGCCTTCGTTTCTTTGCGGATGCGAGTCACCACTTCGTTCATGCGGTTGTTCAGTTCCTTTTGCAGTTGCTTTGCCGCCGTTTTAAGCGTCTTCTTCTGGCTTGCCTTATTATCGGCGCGGTCATCGTTGAGAACGGCTGCAGCGCGACCAGCTTTCTTGGCTGATTTGCGTGCTGACTTTTCTTCCGGCGTGCGTTTTGCGCGTTTTTCCGACTGTTTCGGAGAAGCAGGTTTTTTCATCTGAAAAAAGGTTGAGGGAGAAATAATAAGGCGGCATAACACCGCCTTTTGTGCAGCCCAATTAAATGGGTGCGCTCAAATATAAAATGAATTAAGTATCAAACGGTTCGCTCTCTTTTTTTGTTGATTAATTTCTGTCTTTTTTCTGTTGTTTCTTTGCAGTTGTGCCGTAATAGTAAAGGCAGCTTGTTAAAAAACAAAGCAGTAATTACGGCCTTTTCTTTTTGCTAATTATGTCGCATTTCCCTAAGCGTTACACTGTTACCGCTGCTTTGCCCTACGCCAATGGTCCCGTGCACATCGGTCATTTAGCGGGGGTTTATTTGCCTGCTGACATTTATGTTCGTTACCTGCGCTCGGCAGGACGGGATGTAAAATTTATTTGCGGTTCCGACGAACACGGCGTTCCAATTACTATCCGGGCCCAAAAAGAAGGCGTCACTCCCCAGCAGGTTGTTGATAAATATCACACGCTGATTCGCGATTCTTTTCGCGATTTTAACGTGTCGTTTGATGTGTATTCCCGCACGTCGTCGGCTACCCACGCCGAGGTTTCCAGCGACTTTTTTACGAAGCTTAATAACGCCGGACAATTCATCGAGCAAACCACGCAACAGTATTTCGACGAGAAGGCCCAGCAATTTCTTGCCGACCGCTACATCGTGGGTACTTGCCCGAATTGCGGCAATGAAAACGCCTACGGCGACCAGTGTGAGCGCTGCGGCACTTCGCTTAGCCCAACCGAATTAATTAGCCCGCGCAGCATGCTTAGCGGCGCGCAACCCATTTTGCGCGACACCAAACACTGGTTTTTGCCCCTCGACCAATACGAGCCCTGGTTGCGCGAATGGATAATTGAAGGCCACAAAAACGACTGGAAAACCAACGTGTACGGCCAGTGTAAATCGTGGATAGACCAAGGCCTGCACCCACGTGCCGTCACGCGCGACCTCGACTGGGGCGTGCCCGTGCCCGTAGCCGGCGCCGAAGGCAAAGTGCTCTACGTCTGGTTTGATGCACCCATTGGTTACATTTCCGCCACCAAAGAAGCTTTCCCCGACGAATGGGAATTGTATTGGAAAGACGCCGACTCCAAATTGGTGCATTTTATTGGCAAGGACAACATCGTATTTCACTGCATTATTTTTCCAGTAATGCTGAAAGCGCACGGCGAATTTGTGCTGCCAGATAATGTGCCTGCCAATGAGTTTCTAAACCTGGAAGGTGATAAAATCAGCACCTCACGCAACTGGGCCGTGTGGCTGCACGAATACCTCGCCGATTTTCCCGGTCAGGCCGATGTGCTGCGCTACGTGCTATGCGCCAATGCGCCCGAAACCAAAGACAACGACTTTACCTGGAAGGATTTTCAGGCGCGCAACAACAATGAATTAGTTGCCACGCTCGGCAACTTCGTAAACCGCGCCGCCGTGCTCACGCACAAATTCTTCGAAGGCAAAGTGCCTGCTTTGGGAGAATTAACCGCAATTGACCAGGATGCTTTTGCGCAACTGGCGGAATTCCCAACCAAAATTGGGGAGTTAATTGAGAATTACCGTTTCCGCGATGCCCTGGCAGAAGTGCTGAACTTGGCGCGGTTGGGTAATAAATACCTGGCCGAAACCCAGCCTTGGCACCTCATCAAAACTGATGTGGCGCGCACCGGCACTGTGTTGCACGTAGCGCTGCAAATAGCCGCCGCGCTGGCGCCTGTCCTGGAGCCCTTCCTGCCCGAATCGGCGCAAAAACTGGCCACCATGCTCAATTTGGAATTAGGCAATTGGGCTAGCGCCGGCCGGGCCGATGCACTTCCCGAGGGCCACGAGCTACGCGAAGCAACTCTGCTATTTGCCAAAATTGAAGACGCTACGGTGGAAGCTCAAGTGCAAAAGCTTCTCGATACCAAAAAGGAAAATCAACTCGCCAGCACACCCGTAACGCCTGCAAAAGCCGACGTGTCATTCGACGAATTTGGGCAGATGGATTTGCGCATCGGCACCATTGTAGCAGCCGAAAAAGTAGCAAAAACCAAGAAGCTCTTAAAGCTCACGATTGACCTGGGCCTTGAGCAACGCACCATTGTAAGCGGCATTGCGGAGCACTTTATTCCCGAAGCGTTAATTGGACAGCAGGTACAGGTATTACTCAATCTCGCCCCTCGCGAAATAAAAGGCATCCAAAGCCAAGGCATGTTGCTGATGGCAGAAAACGCCGATGGCAGCCTGGCGCTCATGCAGCCTAGCAAAGCTGTGCGCAACGGCAGCGGCGTGGTTTAACAACGGCTGTCATTGCGAGCTTAGCGCGGCAATCCGTCTCGGTCTCAGCGACTCGCCCTCTAATGTGAAAAGCCCCGACATCAGCAATTGTGTCGGGGCTTTTTAAATTAACAAAACTTTATCACATCTCTGAGTTGAACGCAGTGAGAGGACGGATTGCTACGGCCTGCAACCTCGCAATGACATGGGAGCGGCATCGTAATCAGGGAATTATTTCACGTTTACCACGTTCATAGCGCGCTCCAGTCCCATAGCGCCAAATGCTAATACCGCATCCGCGGCTTTCTCAATTCGGGTTGGCAATTCAATTAATTCATCTGCTGAAAACGGATTTAACACATAATCAACCTGCCGGCCCTTCGGGAAATTAGCATCCACGCCAAACCGTAGGCGGGCATACACATCGGTGCCTAGCGTGGCTTGAATGTCTTTTAAACCATTGTGCCCGCCGGCCGAGCCCTGGCCTTTTAAACGCAGCTTGCCAAAGGGCAAAGCCAGGTCGTCGGTGACCACAATCATATTTTCGACAGGAATCTTCAGCGTAGCCAGCCAATGTGCCGCGGCTTTGCCGCTCAGGTTCATATAGGTCGTCGGCTTCACTAGCGCATACGTGTGGCCTTTACTTTTAATCTCCGTCACAAATGCGTGGCGGCTTATTTCGAAGCGTGGAGCATCGAATTTAGCAGCCAAGAAATCGGCCACCATGAAGCCGATGTTGTGGCGCGTATCGGCGTATTCGGGGCCAATGTTGCCCAGGCAAAGAACCAGAAACTTCATACTATCAAAAAGAAATATCGAGCGAATGCCCGGAGCAATTTGAGGAAACTAAAAAGCCGCCCCAAAATTGGAGCGGCTTTTTGGTATTTGCCTGAATTAGTCTCGGAATGCGAGAATAATTCGACCAAGTGCTAATTACTTGCCAGCAGCCAGTTCGCCTTTCAGCGCACGTGGGATGGTGATGGTGGCGATGGGCGCCTCCTTGCTGGTCAGGATGGTGTAGCCCTTAGGCTCCACGGCACCTACCTTGATGGATTTGCCGAGTTCCATGGTGCCGATGTTCACTTCCACGTAGTCGGGGAGGTTGTCCATGGTAGCGCGCACGCGCACTTTGCGCAGCTTGCTCACCAGTTTACCACCAGCCAATACGCCCGGCGAAACGCCGATGTATTTTACGGGGATGTCCATTTTTACCTCTTTGCCGGCTTCCAACTCGAGGAAGTCAACGTGGAGGAGCATTTCGTTTACGGGGTGAAACTGGGCGTCCTGTACAATGGCTTTGTACAAGGTGCCTTCCACGTTCAGGTCCACAATGTGTGCCTCAGGCGTGTACAACAACTCGCGGAACAGGATAGCGGGCACAGAGAAGTGCACAGTGTCCTTGCCGCCATACAACACGCACGGTACCTGGGCGTCTAGGCGCAGTGCCTTGGCCTCAGTTTTACCGAGATTCGCTCTTTTAAACCCTACAATCTCGAGGCTTTTCATAAAGAAGTGGTTTGGGAAATGATGTTTCCGCCTTGGCAACCCTTGCCGAAACGGGCCGCAAAGGTAACGGAAGGGATTGAGAATTAAAAGGAACTCGCTGTCATTGCGAGCGCAGCGACCTGTGTTTACACAAACAGCGAGCTGATGCTCTCGTGCGTCACCACGTTGCGAATGGCTTGGGCAAAGAGCGGCGCCAGTGAAATCACGCGCACCTTCTCGTTCTCCTGGCGCTGCGGAATGGTGTCAGTCGTAATCAATTCAGTAAGGCAAGAAGCGCGGATGCGGTCGTGGGCTGGGCCGCTCAGCAGCGGGTGGGTAACCACGGCGCGTACCGATAGGGCCCCCCGCTCCATTACCAGCTCCGCCGCTTTGCAAATGGTACCGGCGGTGTCAATCATGTCATCCACGAACACTACGTTCATGCCCTTCACGTCGCCGATTACTTGCATGGAGGCAATTTCATTGGCCCGCACGCGCATTTTGTCACAGACCACAATCTCGGCCCCAAACTTCTTGGCGAAGGCCCGGGTGCGCACCACGCCGCCCACGTCGGGCGAAGCGAAAATCAGGTTCTCCAAGTTGAGCGACCTGATGTAGGGGGCCAGCACGGTGGCGCCGTCGAGGTGGTCAACGGGAATGTCGAAGAAGCCCTGAATCTGGCCGGCGTGCAGGTCGCAGGTCATCAGGCGGTCGGTGCCCACGCTCTGGATGATGTTGGCCACTACCTTGGCGCCGATGCTGACGCGGGGCTTGTCTTTGCGGTCCTGGCGGGCATAGCCCATGTACGGCATCACAATTACAACTTTGTGGGCCGAGGCCCGCTTGGCGGCGTCCACCATCAGCATCAGCTCCATGAGATGCTCGGCGGGGGGGAAGGTGCTTTGAACCAGGAAGACTTCGCAGCCCCGCACGCTTTCGTCAAAGCTCGGGCCCATTTCATTGTCGGCGAAGCGCTGGAGGGTGAGCTCACCGAGCGTGGTGCCGTAGGCGACGGCAATGCTTTCGGCGAGTGCGCCGGAGGCGCTACCAGCGAATATTTTGACCTGTTTCATTGGGGAAGGTGCTGAATAATGAGTTGTTGCGGTGGGAGCTTGGTGTGGCCGAGGCTAGCAAAGCAGCCAAGTGGAAAAAGCGAAAGGCGCTGACCACTCCGGATATTGGAGAAGCCAGCGCCTTGCGTTTACTCGAGCTTTGTCGTTGTCCGACCAGGGCTCGAACCTGGACTTTCTTGAATCAAAATCAAGCGTGTTGCCAGTTACACCATCGGACAGTTTCCCTCGTGGCTACGTGCCGTTTGGGAGTGCAAATGTACTACCGGAAAAATTCGGGGCAAGTATTTGTTGAAAAATTTTTACGAGAAAATTGCGGCGGCAGGAGAGATAAACCGGCTAAAACCTCTTTTCTAGCTGACTTCCATAGCATAAAGCGGCTTGGCGGGGTTGAAAGCCGGACGACCGGACTTCTAGCCGATAGGTTGGAAAAGCCGCGCTTCTGCCGTAATTTTGCGGCCTGAAAAACGCATCATCTTTCTTATAAATACACCTCAATGGCGAATACCGGCAAAATCACCCAGGTCATCGGCCCCGTAGTGGACGTGAGCTTCGCGGGTGAGAACACGAAGCTGCCCAATATCCTCGACGCGCTCGAAGTCACGAAAGACAACGGCCAAGTGGTAGTACTGGAGTGCCAGCAGCACTTGGGCGAGGACCGGGTTCGGACCATCGCCATGGATTCGACCGAGGGCCTGACCCGTGGCGCCATTGTGCGCGACTTGGGCGCTCCCATGTCGATGCCCACGGGCGAAGGCGTGAAAGGCCGCCTGTTCAACGTTATCGGTCAGGCCATCGACGGCATTCCCCAGCCGAAATCGGACGGCCCGCTGCCGATTCACCGCCTGCCCCCAGCGTTCGAGGACCTGGCAACGTCGTCGGAAATTCTCTACACCGGCATCAAGGTAATTGACTTGCTGGCTCCCTATGTAAAGGGCGGTAAAATTGGTCTGTTCGGCGGTGCCGGCGTGGGCAAAACCGTACTCATCATGGAACTGGTGAACAACGTGGCCAAGGCTTACGAAGGTCTTTCGGTGTTTGCCGGCGTGGGAGAGCGTACCCGCGAGGGCAACGACTTGCTGCGCGAATTCATCGAATCCAACATCATTCTCTACGGCGAGGAGTTCAAGCACTCGATGGAATCGGGTGGCTGGGACTTGTCGAAAGTGGACGAGAAAGAGCTGCTCAAGTCGCAGGCTACCCTCGTGTTCGGCCAGATGAACGAGCCCCCCGGAGCCCGCGCTCGCGTGGCCCTCTCGGGTCTGACCATTGCCGAAAGCTTCCGCGATGGCGACGGCACCGGTGCCGGCCGCGACATCCTGTTCTTTATCGACAACATCTTCCGCTTCACGCAGGCGGGTTCGGAAGTATCGGCTCTGTTGGGTCGTATGCCCTCGGCCGTAGGTTACCAGCCCACGCTGGCTACCGAAATGGGTGCCATGCAGGAACGCATTACCTCGACCAAGCGCGGCTCCATCACCTCGGTACAGGCCGTGTATGTGCCTGCCGATGACTTGACTGACCCGGCTCCGGCCAACACCTTTGCTCACTTGGATGCCACGACGGTACTGAGCCGCAAAATTGCCGAGCTGGGCATCTACCCCGCCGTTGACCCGCTGGACTCGACTTCGCGCATCCTGTCTGCCGATGTAATCGGCAACGAGCACTACAACACCGCCCAGCGCGTGAAGGAGATTCTGCAGCGCTACAAGGAACTGCAGGACATCATCGCCATCTTGGGTATGGACGAACTCTCCGAGGAGGACAAGCAGGTGGTAAACCGCGCCCGTCGCGTGCAGCGCTTCCTGTCGCAGCCCTTCTTCGTGGCCGAGCAGTTCACCGGCCTCGCCGGTGTGTTGGTTGACATCAAGGACACCATCCGCGGCTTCAACGAAATCATCGACGGCAAGTACGACCACCTCCCCGAGGCGGCCTTCAACCTCGTGGGTACCATCGAGGACGCGCAGGCGAAAGGCGAGCGCCTGATTGCCGAAGCCAAGTAATTTCAGAACGTCAAGCGAAACGTTATAGTAGAACGTCATGCTGACGAAGGAAGCATCTCTACCGCAACAGTAATTCAGTTACTTGCGCAGTAGAGATGCTTCGGCTCCGCGGACGCCAGATGAGCATGACGTTCTTTTTTAGCCTGACAATTCAACAATAAAATGCACCTAGAAATCATCACCCCCGACCGCAAGGTATTCGAAGGCGAAGTGACGTCGGCCCAGTTTCCGGGGGCCGATGGCTTGTTTGAGGTACTGAACAACCACGCCCCGCTGATTGCTGCTTTGAAAGCCGGCCAGGTCGTGTTGACTGGCGCCGCTGGCCGCGAGGCCATTTCTATCGAAGGCGGCGTGGTGGAAGTACTGCGCAACAACGTGATTGTGCTCGCCGAAGGCGCTGGGCTGTAAGCGAGTTGCTAGTTGGCCTAGCGGGTTGCTATGGCTGCTGTTATTTGAAAGCCGTTTCTGCCCCGCAGGAACGGCTTTTTTTATTGCACAAGCGGACAAAATTATGCCACCTGCGTACCCCACAAACCGTGTGCTGATTTACTAACATTCCGATGCAAAAACCTTCCGACCCATTTGCTGCTGTCGAGAACATTTACACCCCCCGCCAGCGGTACCTGCTGCTGGTGTTTTCACTCGCTGGCTTATTGGGCCTGATGGTAATGGGGCTGGCGCAGTACCTGACGGCCTTTCTGGCGGCGGGTATTCTGTTCGTGGTGTTTCGGCCGGTGTGGGTGGCATTGGTGCACCAGCGCCGTTGGAATCGGAGATTAGTAACCATTGGCATCCTGCTTGTGACGGTGGTGGTGCTGGTGGTGCCATTTTATGCCCTTAGCTCGCTGCTTCTGGACCGCTTGGTGAACTTTGCTAAGAATCCGGAGCGGATATTAGAAGTGGTCCACAAGGTCGAAAATGCTACCGGTTTCAACTTTACCGCGCAGTTGAACGTGCGGGAATTGTTGTTGCAGGGAGCCAATAAAGTGAGTGGGTGGCTGCCGACACTGGCCAGTAGCGCGCTTAATTTCCTGGTTGTGGTCGGGCTCATGCTGTTCACCATGTACTACCTGTTTATGCAGGAAACGTACTTTCTGCTGGGGCTGCACCGGTACCTGCCCTTTCGCAACGAGACGCTGCAGGACCTGGGCGAGGCACTCAAGAACAACGTGAACGCCAACGTGCTGGGGCAGGTGCTGGTGGCGCTGGTGCAGGGTATCCTTACAGGCATCACCCTCAAGATTTTTTCGGTGCCCGACCCGGCATTCTGGGGGGTTGTGGCCTTTTTTATGGCGTTTTTGCCGGTGCTGGGCACGCCTCTGGTTTGGGGGCCGGCGGCGCTGTATCAGTTTTCGGTGGGCGCAAACACACAGGCCATCGGCATTCTTCTGGTGGGCTTCATCGTGATTGTGAACGTGGATAACCTGCTGCGCATCATGCTGGCCAAACGCATGGGCGATATTCACCCGCTGGTGACCTTGGTGGGGCTGGTGTTGGGCGTGGAAATCTTTGGGCTAATCGGGCTGGTGGTAGGGCCGCTGCTGGTGTCTTATTTCCTGGTGCTAATGGAGGTTTTTCGTCGCGAAAACCGGCTGCGGCGCGAAAGCGAGGTGCCGCGGTAAACCCGGCCGTGATTGCCGACCTTTGCCGGACTATTCCCCAAGCGGCCCTCATGAATCACACGGATATCCATCCCAAAATCACTCCCATCTACCAAACCTCCGTCTTCAAGTTTGAGGACCTGGACGCCATCCAGCAGTATTTTGATGAGCCGGGGAGTCGCTACATGTACTCGCGCAACGGCAACCCCAACAGCGACGAGCTGGCCCAGGCTGTGAACCGCTGGGAAGCCGGCGCTGGGGCCGTGGCCACGGGTTCGGGCATGGCCGCCATCTTCGCGGCTATAATGACTTACTGCCAGGCCGGCGACCACGTGCTGTGCGCGGCGGATATCTACGGCGGCTCGGCGGCGCTGCTGAATCTGGAGTTATCGCGGCTGGGCATCACGGTGAGCTACGTTCCCTTTGAGGAGCTCTATGACCTGAAAAGCCACGTGCAAGCCAGCACCAAGCTGCTGCTTTGCGAAACCATGAGCAACCCGCTGCTGCGCGTGGTGGACCTGCGCGCCCTGGCCACCGAATGCCAACAGCACGGCCTGAAACTGGTGGTAGACAACACCTTTGCTACGCCCGTTCTCACCAAGCCATTGGCTTATGGCGCCGACTTAGTGCTGCATAGCGTGACTAAATACTTAGCCGGCCACTCCGATGTGACGGCCGGGGCCGTGGTGGCCCGCACACCTCAAGATGCCGCCCGCCTGCGCCAGATAGGAACCGTTTTTGGCTTGACTCTGAGCCCGATGGAAAGCTGGCTGAGCGTGCGGGGCATGAAAACCATGCGCCTGCGGGTGGCTGCGCACAGCTACAACGCCCAGCAGGTAGCCGAGTTTCTGGAAGTGCACCCGGCCGTGGAGGCAGTGTATTACCCCGGCTTGCTGGCGCACCCTCAGCACGTGCTGGCGGCTTCGCAGGGCCACGGTCTGTTCAGCGGCATGCTCTCGTTTCGGCTGCCCGACAATGCTGCGGTGGTGAACCGCTTCATGCAGCGGTCGGAGCGGTTTCCGTTTGCCCCTTCGTTGGCGGGCGTGGATTCGTCGTGCTCACACCCGCTACACACCTCGCACCGGGCGCTGACTGATGCGCAGCGGGCTGAACTGGGCATTACCGTGGGGCTAGTGCGGCTAAGCGTGGGCATCGAGCCAGTAGAAGAGCTGCTGGCTGACTTGGCGCACGCGCTGGAGTAAGGACGGGACAGCCAGTGTTATGCACCAACAAAGACAGTTTCATTTGGCTCCCAAGCTCCGACTGTACTGGATGAGACCCTCTGCGCCAAGACTGATATAAGCGTAGCGGTGGCACTGGCGTATGGCGTCGTCCCTAATAAGGGCGAGGGTGATGTAGAAACAAAGCGTTGTTGATAGGTATCGGCAAGGTGTTAAAGGCCTGTGGCCAACGGATTGTAAAACAATTCACTGTTCGGAAAGGATAGCAAAAACAGAACCTATCGGCGGTGCGCTCGTTTCGCGCTTACTCACCTAGTCGACTCTGTACTACACCATGCGCCGCCAGCCCTACACGCTCCATTTCAACCCCAAGCTTAGCCTAAATGCTGATAAAAAGCACGTGCGCGATGGCTTATCGACAACCCTGCTGGTGGGAGAAAACCTGTGGGTGTGCTGCGACGAGCGCACCACCATGGAACGCCTGCGGCGAACGGGGCCGCACGAGTTTGGCGAGCACTGCTCGTACCAACTCACCGAACTGCTCGACCTGCCCGCTGGGGAGGATATTGAAATTGACATTGAGGGCATGGCCGAGGCTGGTCACTACCTCTGGTTGGTGGGTTCGCACAGCCTTAAACGCAGGAAGTCCAACGAAGAAGATGCGGACGTAGCCAAGCAAATTAAAAGGTTGGCGAAGGTCGAGGCAGATGGCAACCGCTACCTGCTGGCCCGCATTCCTTTGGTTTTAAACAAAGAAACTGGCGACTACGAGCTGCACAAAAAAGCCCCGCACCCCACGCAAGCGGGCCAAACCCTAACCGCGGCCCAGCTCCGCGGCAACGACAATGCCAACGAGCTACTCGACCTCCTGGCCGAAGACCTTCACATCAAACCATTTATTCAGATTCCCGGCAAGGACAATGGCTTTGACATCGAAGGGATGGCCGTGAATGCGCAAGGGCAGGTGTTTGTGGGGTTGCGCGGCCCTGTGCTGCGCGGCTGGGCCATAGTGTTGGAGCTGAGGCTGGAAGAAGACAAGCACGGCCGCCTGCGCCTGGGCAAAGTGGAAGGTGCCACCGAAACGTATTACAAAAAACACTTCCTCGCCCTGGGCGGCATGGGCTTGCGCGAGCTTCGCTTGCGGGGCCACGACCTGCTGCTGCTGGCCGGCCCCACCATGGACCTCGACGGGACCATTGCCGTGTATTGCTGGTCCAACGCCACCCGCCAGCCCACCGACAGCCTGATTGGAGACGAGAAAATCCAGCGCCTCTTCGATGTGCCCCACGGCCACGGCCCCACCGCCGGCAAGGACAAGGCCGAAGGCATGGCCCTGCTCGACGACCGGCACGTACTCATCGTATTCGATAGCCCTACTGCCACGCGCAAGACCGGCAAAAACCAGGTAGTGGCCGACTCGTTTCTGCTACCGGCTTAGCCCTCTTCCTCAAAAGCATTCGGCCAGCGCCTCGGCCACGCGCCGCAGTTCCACGTCGGTCATGGCGGTACCGCTGGGCAGGCAAAGGCCCCGGGTAAATAAGTCGGCGCACACCTCGCCGCCGTACATGGGGGCCGCCTGAAAAAGCGGCTGCAGGTGCAGCGGCTTCCAGAGTGGCCGGCATTCGATGTTGTGGGTTTCCAGCTGGCGGCGCACGGTTTCGGGCGTGACAAGCGCGGTGCCGGGGGTAGCATCCGGGTCAGCAGGTTTTAGCAGAATGGTGGTGAGCCAGCGGTTCGAGCAGCTGCCTGCGGGCTCTGGCGCCAGGGCCACGCTGAGGCCGGGCAGGCGAGCCAGGTTTTCCTGGTACCAGGAAAATATTTCGCGGCGCTTTTTCACCCGGTCTTCCAGCAGCCCCATTTGGCCGCGGCCAATGCCCGCCAGAATATTGCTCAGGCGGTAGTTGTAGCCAACCTGCGAGTGCTGGTAGTGGGGAGCCTCGTCCTTGGCCTGGGTAGCCAGGAAGCGGGTTTTTTTGGCTAGCTCCGCGTCGTTGGTGACCAAGGCGCCGCCACCGCTGGTCGTCAGTATTTTGTTGCCGTTAAAGGAGAACACTCCGACTGTACCAAAGCTGCCCAGCGGCTGCTTATTGAAACGGGAGCCCAGGGCTTCGGCTGCGTCTTCCAGTATCGGCAGCTCGTATTCGGCCGCCAGGGCCAGTATTTCTGGCAGGCGGGCGGGCATGCCGTACAGATGTACCAGAATGAGGGCCTTGGGCTTTTTTCCTTTGGCAATGCGGTCCACAACGGCTTCGCGCAGACGCTCGGGGCAAATGTTCCAAGTGTCGGGCTCACTATCGACGAAAACGGGCGTAGCGCCCAGGTAAAGGATGGGGTTGGCCGTGGCCACGAAGGTGAACGAAGGGCAGAGCACCTCATCGCCGGGGCCCACGCCTAGCAGAATCAGCCCTAGGTGAATGGCCGCCGTGCCCGACGACAACGCCACGCAGTGCGCCACGCCGGTGGCTTCACAGATGTCGGCTTCAAAGCCGGTTAGGTTTGGTCCGGCCGGAGCCACCCAGTTGTCCTCAATCGCCTTGTGCACATAGTTCATCTCGTGCCGGCCCAGGTGGGGCGGGGAGAGAAAGAGGCGGTCGTGGTCTTGGCTACGCATTTACTTTTTTGATGGACTTAGCCGGTACGCCCACGGCCGTGATGTTGGCAGGAAGGTCGCGCACGGCAACTGCGCCGGCCCCTAAAATGGTGTTTTCCCCGATGCGCACCCCCTGAATGACGGTGGCATTGGTGCCGAGGTAGCAGCCCGCGCCCAGGTGCGCGCCGCCGCTCACGTTGGCGTGCGGCATCAGCGAGGCAAAATCTTCGAGCACGGCGTCGTGGCCAACGGTGCAGCCCAGGTTCAGGAGCACAAACCGACCTAGGGTGATATCGCACGTCAGGAGGCAGCCCTGCTGCACAATGCTGCCTTGGCCCAACGTAATGCGCTGCTGCGAGCCCAACGCCACCGCGGGATGCACCAGCACTGGGAACGAGAGCTGCGACGATGTTAGCCGGCTCACCACCGCGGCCCGGCCAACGGGGCTGCCCACGGCCACGGCCACGGCCAGGGGCTCGGAGGTGGCGTTAAGGTCGGCGCTGCTGCCCAGGTAGGGGAGGCCCGCCACGGTGGGCGTGGCTGGTGCCTGGTCGTCATAAAAGCCGCGCACGTCCCAACTTGGGTGCACGGCGTTTAGCTGCTGAATCAACAACAGCACTTCGCGGCCCAAGCCCCCTGCGCCGAAAATCACAAGGGGCACACCGGGTTCGGTTTCTTCGTATTCGGAGAAAAACAACGTGGTCATAAGGCAATCTACGGGGAAACAGAGGGAGGGACACTACCGCGGAAAGCGACCGTGGTGGCCTGCCCGGGGGCGGTTATGCCGCTGCCGCGCAGCACCCGCCCGGCTGTGCGCCACAAGATGTTCATATCCAGCCGCCACGAGATATTATCGACGTACCAGACGTCGTAGGTAAATTTTTCTTCCCAGGAAATGGCATTGCGGCCGTTTACCTGCGCCCAGCCCGTGAGGCCGGGCCGAACCTCGTGCCGACGGGCCTGCTTGGGCGAATACAGCGGCAGGTATTCGGGCAGCAGCGGGCGCGGGCCCACCAGGCTCAGGTCGCCGCGCAAAATGTTCCAGAGCTGAGGCAGTTCGTCGAGGGACGTAGTGCGCAGCCAGCGGCCCAGGGCGGGCAGACGGTCGGCGTCGGGCAGCAGGTGGCCGGCGTCGTCGCGCGCGTCGGTCATGGTTTGAATCTTATACAGCGTGAATAGCCGCCCGTGCCAGCCCGGCCGTTGCTGCCGGAACAACACCCGGCCGCGATTCTGTACTGCAGCCAATGCCGCCGCACCGGCCAGCAGCGGCAGGGCCAGCACCAGCAGGGGCAGGGCAATGGTCACGTCGAGTAGGCGCTTGCCATGCCGGGCATAAAAAGAATCGGGAGCGGACACGGTGCAAAAGTAACTTTGTGGCGCAGGCTTTGGCCTGCCTCCTGCCCATGCTCGTTTTCCCCAACGCCAAACTCAACCTCGGCCTCTACGTCACGGAACGCCGCCCCGATGGCTTCCACAACGTAGAATCAGTGTTTTTACCCTTGCCCTGGACCGATGCGCTGGAGATATTGCCTGCCCCAGCCGGCCAGCCAACGAGCATCACGCTCACCGGGCGCCCCATTCCCGGCAACCCAGCCACCAATCTTTGCGTGCGCGCCTACGAGCTGCTGCAAGCCGACTTCCCGCAGCTGCCACCCGCCCAAATCTACCTGCACAAAATAGTGCCCATTGGAGCCGGCCTGGGCGGTGGCTCAGCCGACGCCGCGTTTGCCCTGAAGGCGACAAATGAGCTGTTTAGCTTAGGTATCTCTGTTGAAACCCTTGAAAGCTACGCGCGTCAGCTGGGCTCCGACTGTGCCTTTTTCATTCAAAACAAGCCCGTGCTGGCCATGGAGCGAGGCGACGTTTTTCAGGAAATCGACTTGAACCTGACGGGTACCGGCTGCCTAGTAGTTTACCCAAACCTGCACATCAGCACCCCCGAAGCCTTTGCACGCATCACGCCGCAGGCGCCGGCCCACGCGCTGCGCGCTGCTTTGGCCCAGCCCTTGGAAACGTGGCGCGACACGGTGAGCAACGACTTTGAAAAGTCGCTGGCGCCTGCCTACCCCGTGCTGGCCGAAATCAAGCAGCAGCTCTACGCTGCTGGGGCCGCTTATGCCAGCCTGTCGGGCTCGGGCTCGGCCGTTTATGGGCTTTGGCCGGCCTCGGTAGCTGTGCCGCATTTGGAATGGCCGGCTACGTACACTGTGTGGCACGGGGTGCTTTAGACCGGGATAACTGGCACATGCTCGGGCTCTTTGTCTTTTACCAGCCGTGCCACTAATGGATGAATAAGCACGCTGAATAGGATGAGCAGCGTGCCCAAGTAAAAGCCAGTAGACATGCGTTCCTGGTTGAATTGCGGCGCGTGCAGCAGGCCCTTCGTGTGCAGCCAATAAATGGCTACTGCCATGGCAATGCCGTAAACCGGCTCCAGGTTAGTGGTCAGGTTCACGGCGAAAGCCGAGATACGCTTCATCAGCTCAACCGAAGCCGAGAATGCGTACACCGTGCATACGCCGGCCAGTATTGCCAGCCACAGCCAGTCGTAGCCGTGCCAGGCCAGCTGTAGCCCTTGGCCCTGCGTGAAAAAGTGGCTGTATACTGGAAAGAAAATGGCAATGCTCACACACGCCCCCAACATCTCATAAAAAGTAAGCCGCAGCGGCGGGTGGGCTTTCACCAGCTTGGCATTGAGCACGCTGAACAGTGCCGAAAGCCCCGCCGAAACCACCGCCACGCCCAGGCCCAGCAGTTGGTCGAGCTCAGCCTGGCTCACTAGGTACAGGCCCACCATGGTGATGAGGCCCAGGCCCACCTCGTACCCCCGCACGCGCCGCCACAGCAGCAGCGGCTCGAGCAGCGAGGTCCACAGGGCCAGCGTGGCCAGGCCCGCCAGGCACACACTCACCGACGACAGCCGCGCTGCTAGGAAGAAAGTAATCCAGTGCGCGGCCACCAGCGAGCCCACCGCCAGCAGCCGTAGCACCTGCCCCGGCGGAATGCGCCACGTCACCCGGCGGCCCACCAGCAACAGCCCCAGTCCGGCCGAGGCTAGCAGCGTGCGCCAAAATACCAGTTCCACCGGCGGCACCGTCAGCAGCTTGCCCAGGATGGCCGTGAAGCCCCACAGGAGCACAATGAAATGAAGCTTGAGGTAGTCTTTCAACAAGGGTAGGAGGGTATGGGGTGGGAGAGCAGGAGGTAAAAAGGTGGGAGATACATGGGTGTAATGGCAGCGCTACCATACGTAACGTGCGGTTAAAGCAACTCGCACCCTCTTACCCCCATACCCTCTTACCCTTTATTTCGGCACGAAGCGGTACAGCGCCAGCCCGATTCCGGTAAAAACCATGCTGGGCACCCAGGCGGCAATGAATGGGTCGAGGCTGCCTACTTGCGCTAGGTTGCGGCTCAGCATCACAAAAATGATGAACACGAAGGCCAGCACGAAGCCCAGCGCAATTTGCCCGCCCACACCGGCCCGCGATTTTCGGGCGCTGAGAATGACGCCAATTAGCGTGAGAATAACGATGGCGAAAGGGTAGGAATATCGCTCGTACTTCTCGCTCAAGTAAAGCTGCGTGTCGTCGGCGCCGCGCTCGATTTTGGTGTTGATGTAGTCGTTTAGCTCGGGCAGGGTGAGGGTTTCGGCCAAGCGGTAAGTGCTGGCAAAGTCCTTCGGAAACAGGTTCAGCGTGGTATCGCGGGCCGGCACGGTTTCCAGTCTCTCGTCTTGTGGGCCGTGGAAAGAGCGAATCAGCTGCGGCGACATCCGCCACACCTGCTTGGTCGAATCCCAGTTGATGGCATCAGCGGTGAGACGCCGGCGCAGCACGGTGCCATCCACGGTTTCGAGCGCAAAGTGAAAGCCGATATTATTAATATTATCGTAGCTCTCCATGTACACGTAGTGCTTGGGCCCAATCTTGATGTGCACGTTGCGCCCCTGAAATCGGTAGGGCAGCTTGATGTAAGCGCGCTCAAATGCCACTCGCGATTTATTGCCAATGGGCAGCACCCAGCCGATAAGCCCAAATATTAGCAGTCCCACCACCGCCCCGCCCGCCGCATAAGGCAGCATCAGGCGTTTAAAACTCACGCCACTGGCCAGAATGGCCACAATTTCGGTGCGCGCCGCCAGCTGCGCCGTCACAAAAACGACGGCAATAAAAATTGTAATCGGCGAGAGAAGGTTGGCGAAATAGGGAAATAGGTAAACGTAATAGCCGAAAATAATCTGCGACATCCCCAGATTATGCTGGATAAAATCGTCGTTTTTCTCCGTGAAATCAATGACGCAAATAACCGACACGAGAATAACCACCGAGAAGAAAAACGCGGCGAGAAATTTCTTGATAATGTATTTGTCGAGGATATTCATTTTCAATCAATGAGCAATGAACATTTAATAATGAGCAATTCCGAACAACATTGTTCATTGCTCACTGCTAATTGTTAATTGGTTTACAACCGGGTCATCACCTGCTTCACCATCCGGTCTTTCCAGGGGCCAAACGTGCCGGCCACGATTTGCTTGCGTGCTTCCTTTACCAGCCACAGATAAAAAGCCAGATTGTGCGCCGAAGCAATTTGCGGGCCCAGCATTTCCTGGCACTGGAACAAATGACGCAGGTACGCCCGCGAGTAGAACGTGCTGGCGTGCCCGCCCAGTTCGGCGTCGATGGGCGAAAAATCGGTGGCCCACTTCTTATTCGTCACGTTCATAATGCCCTGCGTCGTGAACAGCATACCGTTGCGGGCGTTGCGGGTTGGCATCACGCAGTCGAACATGTCCACGCCCAAGGCAATGTTTTCCAGGATGTCGGCTGGCGTGCCCACGCCCATCAGGTAGCGGGGCTTGTCCTTGGGTAGAATATCGCAGACCAGCTCAGTCATTTCGTACATCAGCTCGGCCGGCTCACCCACGCTCAGGCCGCCAATGGCGTTGCCCTCGCGCCCCTGGGCCGCAATAAATTCCGCCGACTTGATGCGCAAATCCCGAAACGTGCTGCCCTGCACAATGGGGAAAAGCGTTTGTTGGTATCCATAGAGACCCTCGGTGCTGTCGAAACGCTGAATGCAGCGCTGCAGCCAGCGGTGCGTCATGTCCAGGGAGCGGGCGGCGTAGTCGTACTCGCAGGGCCAGGGCGTGCACTCGTCAAAAGCCATGATGATGTCGGCCCCAATCACCCGCTGAATGTCCATCACACCCTCAGGCGAGAACAAATGCTGGCTGCCGTCGATGTGCGAGCGGAATTTGACGCCCTCTTCCTTGATTTTGCGGGTGTTGCTGAGCGAATACACCTGGTACCCGCCGCTATCGGTGAGAATAGGCCGGTCCCAGCCATTAAACTTATGCAAGCCCCCGGCGGCGCGCAGCACGTCGAGGCCCGGGCGCAGGTATAGGTGGTAGGTGTTGCCGAGAATAATCTGGGCGTTGATGTCCTCCTTGAGGGTGTGCTGCGACACCGCTTTCACGGTGCCAGCCGTGCCCACGGGCATAAATATGGGCGTTTCAATGGCACCGTGTGCCGTTTCGAGGCGGCCGGCGCGGGCTTTGGTGGCGGGGTCTTGAGCGAGAAGGTCGAAAGTCATTCTAGAGAAATACGTAGCGCAGGAGAACGTCAGGCAGTGCGGGGAATTCCTACCGTAGTAGTAAATCCAATCGTCTGTCATTCTGAGCTTGCGAAGCACCTTATCACGGCTGAACAAATCGTTCGAATCCAATAAGGTGCTTCGCAAGCTCAGCATGACAGATGAAAGTGACAGTCGTGACAGACGAAGCAGTAGCAATGCTTCACTGCACTCTGCATGACGTTCTGATTAAATCCGCCGCTCTGCTAGTTCTGACCACAAAGATACCCACCCGCCCCGCGTCCCGTACTTTTGCCGGCTCTCTCACCCCGCATCGCCGTTGCCGTTACCCATACCCACGTCCCCCTTCTTTTGGCTTCTGCTTGCGAGCGTGGTGGTGCAGCTGTTTTACGCGGCGTATTTCTTCTGGCCCTTCGCTGGCCGCGCCCCCGAGGCACCCGCCGACGCCCCCGGCCCCGACACCGAACCCGTTTCCATCATCGTCTGCGCCCGCAACGAGCTTCCTAATCTGCGCTGCCTGCTGCCCCTGCTGCTGAAGCAGGACTACCCCGCCGGTTTCGAAGTCATCCTCATCGACGACCGCAGCGAAGACGATACCTACCTCTACGCCCAGCAGCTGGCTCAGTACTACCACGAAAAGGTGCGCCTCGTGAGCGTGGCCCGCACCCCCCGCGGGTTTGCCCCCAAAAAATACGCCCTCACCCTCGGCGTGAAAACGGCCCGGTACCCCCGCATGCTGTTCACCGATGCCGACTGCATTCCGGCCACCGACCAGTGGCTCCGACTGATGCAGCGCGGCTTTGCCCAAGCCGGCCGCAAACCAGCCGCCGATTTAGTCGTCGGATTCTCAGCCTACGCCGAAGCCCCGGGCTTTCTCAACCAGCTCATCCGCTTCGAAACCCTGCTCACCGCGGCCCAGTACCTGAGTTTTGCCTGGCGGGGCTGGCCCTACATGGGCGTGGGCCGCAACCTGGCTTATACCCGCGCCTGCTTCACGGCCACCAAGGGCTACGCCTCGCATATCCGCCAACTCAGCGGCGACGACGACCTGCTGGTGCAGGACGCCGTACGCCAAGGCCAGCAGGTAGCCGTGGTGGCCGACCCCGCCGCCCACACTTTAAGCGAACCCGCCGCCACGTGGGCCGTATGGTGGCATCAGAAACGTCGGCATTTGTCGGCCGGCCGGGCCTATCGATTGGCCGACCGCTTGCGGGTGGGCACCTTCTTAGCAGCCAATATGTTGTTCTATTTGGCTGTCGTGGTGCTAGTATTTTCCCCAAACAATTGGATACCTTTGGCGGTCGTATGCACCCTCCGAACATTGTTTGTGAGTGCCGTGTATGCCCGCCTAAGCAGGCGCCTCCAGCAGTCCGTAATCGTCGGATTGCTCCCCGTGCTAGACTTAGTCTATTTTTTTCAGTATCTGGCCTTGGGAATTTCTTTATTCCTTAATCGCACCCTTCGATGGAAGTAAACAATCAAGATATTCAGAAGCAGTTTTCAGTTAAAGCCAAGCACGACTTTAAGCTGATTCGTGCCGCCGTGGACAACGGCGACGAGAAGGCCTATGCCGAGTTGATGCAGATTTACAAGAAGCCCGTTTACCACGTGGTTCTCAAAATGGTGCGCAACCAGGACGATGCCGAAGACCTCACCATCGAGGCTTTTGCAAAGGCCTTCCGCAACCTGCACAAGTTCAACCCCGAGTACGCCTTCAGCACTTGGCTGTTCCGCATTGCCACGAACAACTGCATTGACTTTATTCGTAAGAATAAAATCAAGACCATGTCGATTGATTCCGCCATCAAAGTGGACAACGGCGACGAAATCACCATCGATTTCCGCGACAACGACCTGAACCCGGCCGAGCACGCCGTGCGCAACCAGAAGATTGAAATCATGCGCCACGTAGTGTCGCGCCTGCCCGACAAATATCAGCGCCTCGTGTCGCTACGCTACTTCGACGAGCTCAGCTACGAAGAAATTGCCACCGAGCTCAAAGCCCCGCTCGGCACCGTGAAAGCCCAGCTGCACCGCGCCCGCGAGCTGCTCTATGACATGGTGAAGCACACCAAACAGATTATTTAATTGAAAAAAAGCTCCGGTGTAAATCGGAGCTTTTTTTATGTAGACCTTGGTAGTCCCAATAAGAAGGCTGCTCCCTTTGGTTTATTTCATCATTTTATTTTTCTACGCCATCGCCCTGGCGACCTCATTGCTTGGAGGGTTTCTGCTGCGGTTCACCCGCTTCCGGTCCGCTTCGCGATACGTACTAGGGGCTGCACTGGGCACCCTGCCGGGCTTGGTGGTAGCCAATGCCTTTTTGTGGCTGGTGCTGTACGCTATAATTAATTTGGGGCCCAATGGCAACGCCACTCCAGTAGCTGATGCTCCCGTTTGGCTCACCACATTGGGGGCTGTAGCGGTGGTGGGCGCTATGGTTCTTGTGCCCATTGTAGTCACGGTACTAGGCGTAACTGTGGGCGCCATTGGCGGCATGTACGTGGCTTGGCGCATCAATCAGCCGCGTAGTCGCTAACAACTGCCTGCAACATAAGGGGCACAGATGTGCTGAAAGCAGCTTAAGGTGCAACTTTGTACCCATGAACCTCCTGCAGCACTACTTCCCCGAACTCACCACTAAGCAGCTTCAGCTTTTTAAGCAGCTGGAAACCGAATTCCGGGCCACTAACGAAGCCATCAACCTCGTGTCGCGCCCCGACATGGAAAACTTCGAGGAGCGCCACCTGCTGCATTCGCTGGCCATTGCTAAGGTAATAAAGTTTCCCAAGGGCAGCGCGGTGCTCGATGTGGGCACTGGCGGCGGCCTCCCAGGCTTGCCGTTGGCCATCATGTTCCCGGAAGTGCATTTTCACTTGGTCGACAGCATCGGCAAGAAAATTCGCGCCGTGCAGTTCATGGCCGCGGCCCTCGGGCTGGACAATGTCACGGCCGAGCAAACCCGCGCCGAGCAGGTGCGCCAAAAGTTTGATTTCGTAGTAAGCCGCGCTGTGGCACGCCTAGCCACCTTCCACCCCTGGATTGCCCAGCGCTACAAGCCCCAAGGGGCAGCCGGCGCGGGCCTGTACTACCTAAAAGGCGGCGACCTAACCGATGAAGTAGCCGAGTCTGGCCTCAAAGCCAAGGTGACAAACCTCAGCGACTTCTTCAGCGAGGAGTTTTTTGAGACGAAAAAGGTGGTGTTCGTCGCGGCTAAGTAAAACGATTGTCATTGCGAGTGCAGCGCAGCGAAACGCGGCAATCCGTCCTCGTCTCAGCGACAAGCTTTCTATTGTGACAAACCCTTTTCTGCACGACAGCCATGATTCCGAAATGAGCCCGAGCTTGTCACATCACTGGGGTCTGCGCTGAGACCAGGACAGATTGCCGCGTTTCGCTGTGCTGCACTCGCAATGACAGAGGTGCCTATGCTGGCACCTCAGCCGTGAGAAACTCCACGGCTCGTCGTTCCGAGTAGTATTCGCCGTCGGGCGAGCCTTCAGGGAAGCCCACGTGCCCACCTTCAGGCGGTGTTTCCAGAAACACAAACGGAGAATTGGCGGCTACTTCCCGCGGAAAGCAGGAAGCCGGCAGGAATGGGTCGTTCTGTGCGTTTACCAACAGCGTGGGCACCTGAATGCCGCTCAAGTAGCGCCCTGAGCTGGCATGCTGGTAGTAGGCATCGGCCGAGTCGAAGCCGTGCATGGGCGCGGTATAGCGGCTGTCGAACTCTTGAAAATCGCGCAGGTCTTCTATGCCATCCAAATCTACTTGGCCCGGCAGCAGCTCCGCCTTGGCCCGCACTTTCAGCCGCAGCGACTTCAGAAAGCGGCGCAGGTACACTTGGTTCTGAGGCCGGCTGATATACACGGAACTGGCCTGCAAGTCGGTCGGGACAGAGAACACGGCGGCTCGTTTTACCTCGGCGGGCACCCGGGCTGGCTCTTCACCCAGATACTTCAAAGTCACGTTGCCGCCGGCACTGAACCCTACCAGATAAACGCGCTGGTAGCGCCCGGTGGCCACCGCGTGGCGCACTACCAAGTCCAGGTCGTCAGTATCGCCGAGGTGGTAGGAGCGGAGCAGGCGGTTCATTTCGCCGCCGCAACTGCGATAATTCCAAGCCAGAGCGTCGAGGCCGGCACGGTTGAGGGCGCGCACCATGCCGCGCATGTAAGGGCGAGAGGCATCTCCTTCGAGGCCGTGCGAAACAATGGCCAGGCTATCGGTGGGCCGCATTTCGGGCAGGCGGCTCCAGTCCAAGTTCAGGAAGTCACCGTCGGGTAGTTCCAGCCGTTCGCGCTGGTAGGCTACGCCGGGCACGGTGCGCCAGAGGCTGGGCACGATGGTTTGCAGGTGGCCGTTGAATAAATAGAACGGCGGCTGATAGCGGGAGTTAGATACCAGAGGCATGGCGCATAAATTTTAATAGAGCAGCAGCGCTATGATTGGAATAGGGTAGATAGTAAAGTTCGTACATAATCGGCATGCATACTAATTATTGGCCTCAATTGCTTGGGAGCGCACATGCAAAACAACTTATGAGCATCGTGCCGGGCGGAGCGAAGCATGGCGCTCAGCGAGTCGTTGTGTCTCCATCCTGCTTGTCCTCAATATTTTTGCCGACATGGTTTGATTTTACCGAGCAGGTTTGTACCTTTGCCCTCCCAAACACAGAACTCAAGCATAACGCTCCTATATATTCCAACTCATGGCAAACCATAAGTCGGCCCTCAAACGCATCCGCAGCAACGAAGCCAAGCGCGTGTTGAACCGTTACCAGCACAAATCCACCCGCACGGCCATCAAGCGCCTGCGCGAAGCCACCGACAAAACAGCCGCTCAAGAGCTGCTGAAGAAGGTGTCGTCGATGTTGGACCGTTTGGCCAAGAAGAACATCATCCATAAGAACAAAGCTGCTAACAACAAAAGCAAGCTGACAAAGCTCGTCAACGCGCTTTAGTGCGAGACGAGTTTAGTAGGGCCAGACTGCGCCGCCCCAAGGTCTGGTTCTACGCTCCTTACAAAAGCCCTGCTTCAAAAGAGCAGGGCTTTTTGCGTCCGAACCGCGGATTCGCCGGATTAATCGGATTTCGAGAACGATTATTCAAATGTCCTTTTGTGATTTGACTACCAGTTGACAAGAAAGAGGCCACTCATATGAGTGGCCTCTTTTGTTTGTTTTAGTAATCGTCCTCGAAATCCTACTAATCCGTCGCATCCGATAAATCCGTGGTTCCGAATTAAGCCACGCTCACTTTCACCATGTTGGCTTTGCCTTTGTCCTGAATCGGCATCGAGCCAGTATTGATGAACACATCGCCAGCCTCAAGGTGGCCGGTGGTAGTCAGAACGTAGCGAATGTCGGCCACAGTGCTGTCGGTGCTGATGAGGCGGTCGTAGTAGAAGCTACGCACGCCCCACACCAGGCTAAGAGCCGTGAGCAGCGGGCGGTTGTCGGTGAAGATAAAGATGTTGGCTTTGGGGCGGTATTTGGCTAGCTGGAAGGCCGTGTGGCCGTGGTGCGTCATGCCGGTGATGGCTTTCGAACCCGTGTTTTTGGCTAGGTGGCAGGCCGCTGAGATGACGCTGTCGGCCATGAAGTTGGGGCTGGTTGGGGCAATGGGCCACCAATGATGAAATAGCTGGGGGCTATTGTTTTCCACACTCAAAATGGTGCCCACCATGGAGCGGATTACCTCGGCGGGGTAGGCCCCCACGGCGGTTTCGGCAGAGAGCATTACGGCATCGGCCCCGTCGAGCACGGCGTTGGCGACGTCACTGGTTTCGGCACGAGTGGGGCGCGGGGCCGTAATCATGCTTTCCATCATCTGGGTAGCCACGATAACGGGCTTGCCGGCCGCGTTGCACTTGGCAATAATCATCTTCTGGGCCATCGGCACTTCCTCCATCTTCACTTCCACGCCCAAGTCGCCGCGGGCGACCATCACGGCGTCGGTAACGGCAATGATTTCGTCGATGTTGCGGAGGCCATCCGGGGTTTCAATCTTGGCCACCACGCGGGTCTTCTTGCCAGCATCGGAAATCAGTTTTTTGATGAACAGGATGTCATCAGCTTTGCGGGCAAAGCTGAGCGCCACCCAATCCACGTCGTTGTCCATGCCGAACTGTAGGTCTTCGATGTCCTTTTCAGTCATTGAGGGCGCCGACACTTCAGAATCGGGAAGGTTGATGCCTTTGCGGGGCTTTACGAGGCCGCCGTATATTACTTCCACGTCTACTTCCTGGTCGCGGTCGGTGGCTAGCACCTTGAGCTCGATTTTGCCGTCGTCAATCAGAATCATGTCGCCGGCTTTCACGTCGCGGGCCAAACCCAGGTAAATCGTGCTCAGGCGCGTAGCCGTGCTGATTTCCTTCTCGCCGCACACCAGCTTGATTTTGTCGCCGGCTTTGATTTCAACGCCCCCGCCCTCTACTTCGCCCAGGCGAATTTTTGGCCCCTGCAAGTCCTGCAGCAAACCCACGGAGGTGCGCATGTCCTTGTTCAGCCGCCGCACGGTGTTAATAACGGACAGATGGTCTTCATAGGAGCCGTGCGAGAAATTTAGGCGGAACACATCAACTCCTTCCCGAATGAGCGTGCCGAGACGCTCGTAGGTATTCGAAGCAGGGCCTACAGTGGCCACGATTTTGGTCTTGTTGAAAGTGGGACGGTTTTCCATCTATTAAGGGATTGATTACAAAAAAACTCCCCTCCTTTTTTAAGGAGGGGATGTTTGAGCCAAGGCTCAAACGGGGGTGGTTACGTTCGTTAAACGATGCCTGAACAAGCTGCAGGAGTATCGTCCGGGCATCATTCAACGAGTGTAACCACCCCAGCTGGCGCGTCGCGCCAGCGTCCCCTCCTTGAAAAAAGGAGGGGAGCTTATTTTTCCATTACAAAATTAAATTTTCCTTGTACTTCAATGAATTGGGGTCGAATTGGCATACGTACTGCACAGCATCGAGTGCTGTTAGCTGCTGCATCAATTCTTCGTCGGCGAGGTCTCCACTGCCATTACTAACGGCCAGCAGATAGTCGTACTCCTTGATATCGGGGGCTAAGAACGGCTTTTTTAAATTAGAGGGCGCAATGGACCGGTTTCGCAGCAGGCGAAAAGTAAGCGTTTCGGTAGCGTACAGGTAGTGGGTGAATACCAGGCGGCCCCGACTGAGCAGGTTGAGCAGCAGCTCGGGCTGCTTGACAAGGCGCAGGCGCAGGGCCCGGTTGAGGGTCCAGGCAAGGGTGTAGTCGCGGGTGCTGCTGACCAAGCCAAACAGGGCAAAGTCGCACTCGTAATCAACGTCGAGGGTGAAGGTCTTCATATAGCCACGGGTAGGGCACCCGGCGGGCGGGCAAGGGCAAAGCTAACGCTTGCAGCGGGCCACTACCAGGGCTGCCGCCATAATCTTGTACTCGCAATTCGGAAGCACGGGCGTGGGTTAGTTGGAAAATCTCTCGTTACTTTGCGCCGTAGTTTTCCTTAAACCCCACGGAAATGTCTGAAATCGCAGAAAAAGTAAAGGCCATTATTATTGATAAATTGGGCGTTGAAGCCTCGGAAGTTACCACTGAAGCTAGCTTCACGAACGACCTAGGTGCTGACTCGCTGGATACCGTCGAGCTGATTATGGAGTTCGAAAAGGAATTCAACGTAAGCATTCCCGACGACCAGGCTGAGAACATCGGCACCGTGGGCCAAGCCATCAGCTACCTCGAAGAGCACGCTAAATAGTTTAAATCTCGTTACGGAGCGCAGCACATAATTTGAGCGGACCATTTCTCCCGACCTTTTTATTGCGCCCGGAATGAACAGTTAGTTCTGTAAATACCGGCCGGCCCGCCGCCGGCCGGTTTTGCTGTTTTATCCCGCTTCACATTTCGCGCCATTGGCGTTTGCTTATGTCGTCCATCCGACGGGTTGTCGTTACCGGCCTTGGGGCCATCACACCGCTGGGCAATACTGCCCCGGCATACTGGGAAGGCCTGCGTACGGGTACTAGCGGCGCCGCCGCCATTACCCGCTTCGACCCGGCCAAGTTCAAAACCCGCTTCGCCTGCGAAGTCAAAGGCTACGAGCCTGACAATTTTTTCGACCGCAAGGAGCATCGCAAGATGGACCTCTTCACCCAGTTTGGCGTGGTGGCGGCCGACGAAGCCATTGCCGATTCCGGCATCCTGGAAAGCGGCGTCGATAAAGACCGGGTTGGGGTGATTTGGGGTTCCGGCATCGGTGGCCTGAAGTCGCTGCAAGAGGAATGCATTTCCTTCGGTCGCGGCGACGGCACGCCCCGCTACTCGCCCTTCTTTATTCCGCGTATGATTGCCGACTCTTCGTCGGGCAACATCTCGATTAAGAACGGTTTTCGCGGGCCCAACTTCGTTACCACGTCGGCTTGCGCCTCGTCGAACGATTCCATCATTGCGGCCTTCAACAACATTCGCCTCGGCCTGGCCGATGTGATGGTGACCGGCGGCTCCGAAGCGGCCATTACCGAATCGGGCGTGGGTGGCTTCAATGCCCTCAAGGCCATGAGCGAGCGCAACGACGACCCGGCTTCGGCTTCGCGCCCCTACGACAAGGACCGTGATGGCTTTGTGCTGGGCGAAGGCGCCGGTGCGCTGGTGCTCGAGGAGTACGAGCACGCCAAGGCTCGCGGTGCCAAGATGTACGCCGAGCTGATTGGCGGCGGCATGTCGTCGGATGCGTACCACATTACGGCGCCCGACCCCAGTGGCAGCGGCGTGGTGCTGGTGATGCATAACGCCTTGCGCGATGCTGGCATCGAGACCTCCGAAGTGGATTACATCAACACCCACGGCACGAGCACGCCCCTAGGCGACGGTGCCGAAATCAAGGCCATTGAGCAGGTTTTTGGCGAGCATGCCGAGAAAATCAACATCTCTTCCACCAAAAGCATGACCGGCCACTTGCTGGGCGGTGCTGGCGGGGTAGAGGCGGTGGCCAGCATTCTGGCCATGCACCATGGCCTGGTGCCGCCCACCATCAACCTGCACACGCCCGACCCGGAAATCAACCAGGCGTTGAACTTCACCCCGAATGTGGCGCAGGAGCGCGACGTGCGTGTGGCGATGAGCAACACTTTCGGTTTTGGCGGCCACAATACTTCGGTGATTTTCCGCAAGCTGTAGTTTGGCGGCATTCGTTTGCGATACCAAACATAGAACGTCATGCTGAGCTTGTCGAAGCATCTCTACTGCGATACTAATTAGGTTTAGTTTTGCGATAGAGATGCTTCGACAAGCTCAGCATGACGTTCTTGCTTGTTGGATATCAAATAAATAATCAATTACGCATTAGCTCCTTCGTTTTGCTCGGTTTCGTTTCTCGGTTTTTTGGTTCTGATAAGGCATTCCGGCAGGCCGTGAGCACGGTCACGGGGCTCACGCCAACCAATGTGAAGCTGTACCGGCTGGCTTTCACGCACTCCTCGGCGGTGCGGCAGCAGCCGTCCATGGGCCGCCACCAAACCAATGAGCGCCTGGAGTTTCTGGGCGATGCCGTGCTGGGCACGGTAGTGGCAGAATACCTGTTCAAGAAGTACCCCTACGAGCAGGAAGGCTTCCTGACGGAAATGCGCTCGCGCATTGTGAACCGCGAAAGCCTGAATAACATCGCCCTAAAGCTGGGCCTGGACCAACTGGTGCAGCTGGATGCCGGCCAGGGCCGCGCCGCTCGCTCGCGTTCGGTGAATGGCAACGCGCTGGAGGCACTGGTGGGCGCGGTGTACCTGGATTTGGGCTATAAGGCAGCCCGCAAATTCGTCCTCACCCGCATGGTGAAGGGCTTCGTGGACGTGCACACTCTGACCACTACCACGGCCAATTTTAAGAGCAAACTGGTGGAGTGGGCCCAGCGCCAGGGCAAAACCCTGCGCTACGACATCACGGGCGAGGCCCGGCCGGGCGGCATGATGGAGTTTACGGCCACGGTGCTGCTGGATGAGGAAGTGGTGGCCACTGGCATGGGGCTGAGCAAGAAGCAGGCGGAGCAGCTGGCGGCTGACCGGGCGCTGCAGGCGCTGGGCGTTTCGTAAAGCTTCTGGGGCCTTCGAATGGCAAAGGGCAACCTGATGAGCTAAAAAGGAGTTGATTTACAAAAACACTCCTTCCTCTGACCTAATGAGAATAGCCGGCGCCGCCCTCAACCAAATCCCCATCGACTGGGAGCACAACCTTCGCAACATCCGCATTGCCATTGAGATGGCGAAGGAAACTGGCGTGGAGCTACTCTGCTTGCCAGAACTGTGCCTGACTGGCTACGGCTGCGAAGACTTGTTTTTGAGCGACTGGATGCCTGAGGCGGCTCTGGCCCATTTGCAGCAGGTGCGGCAGTGGACCGAAGGAATCTGCGTGATGGTGGGCCTGCCGGTGCGGCTGCACAAGCGCACCTACAACACGGCCGCCGTGCTGCGCAACGGTGAGATTCTGGGCTTCGCGGCCAAGCAGTTTCTGGCTAACGACGGGATACACTACGAAACCCGGTTTTTTACGCCCTGGCTGGCCGGCGAAACCACCACAGTGGAACTAAAAGGGGAGCAGTGGCCGCTGGGTGACTTGCTTTTTGAGCACAACGGCGTGCGCTTTGGCTTTGAGATATGCGAAGACGCGTGGCACCCGGATGATGTGCGCCCGGCCAGCCGTCTGGTGGGCAAGGTTGACTTGATTGTGAACCCCTCGGCCAGCCACTTTGCCATGAGCAAAACCGATGTGCGCTATCAGCTGGTGATGAAGGCGTCACGCACGTTCAATTGCACTTATCTCTACGCCAACTTGCTGGGCAACGAGGCTGGGCGTGTGATTTACGACGGCGAGATTTTGGTGGCTCGCAATGGCCATCTGCTGCTGCGCAACCAGCTGTTGAGCTTCAAAGAAGTTGATTTGGAGTGGATAGATGTAAATTTCGACGCTGAGTTGGCGCCTGCGGCCGACATTGTACCCCTGACTGAACCCGACGAGTACAAAGAGCTGAACCAGGCCATGAGCCTGGGGCTGTTTGACTACATGCGCAAGTCGCGCACCCGCGGATTCGTGCTGAGCTTGAGCGGCGGGGCCGACTCCTGCTTCTGTGCCGTAGGCGTGGCCGAAATGGTGCGGCTGGGCGTAGAGGAGCTGGGCGCAGAAGAGTTTAAACGGCGCAGCGGCTGCTTCCCGGCAGCTGCCGAAACGGTGGTACAGCAGGAGGGAGCCGGCGGCAAAGCAGCCCAAGTGGTGGCAGAAGAAGACGCTGTGGCCCCGGCAGCCCTTAGCACCAATCAGGAATTGGTGTCCCATCTGCTGACGTGTGCCTATCAGGGCACCGTGAACTCGTCGGATGACACCTTTAATTCTGCCAAGGAGCTGGCCGACAGCATTGGTGCCCGCTTTCATAATTGGGAAATTGATGAAGAAGTGGCCGGCTACGTGGGCAAAATTCAAACCGCGCTGCAGCGCGATTTGACTTGGAAAACTGACGACTTGGCTCTGCAAAATATCCAGGCGCGGGTGCGGGCCCCGGCCATTTGGCTGCTGGCCAACGTGCAGAATGCCTTGCTCATCACAACGTCGAACCGCTCGGAGGCCAGCGTGGGCTACTGCACCATGGATGGCGACACGGCCGGTAGCATCTCGCCCATTGCGGGCGTCGACAAAGACTTTGTGAAAAAGTGGCTGCGTTGGGCCGAAACCGAGCTGGGCTACGCTGCCCTACGCCACGTGAACGCCCTGCAGCCCACCGCCGAGCTGCGCCCCCTGGAAGAGAAGCAAACCGACGAACGGGACCTTATGCCCTACACGCTGCTCAACCGCATCGAGCGGCTGGCGTTTTACGACCGCCGCAGCCCGAGCAAGGTGCTGGCCGCGCTGGAAACCGAAGACACCGGCTTCGACCATGAAGAGCTGAAAACGTTCGTGCGCCGCTTCTACACGCTCTGGAGCCGCAACCAGTGGAAACGAGAGCGGTACGCGCCTAGCTTTCACCTCGACGACTACAACGTGGACCCGCGTTCGTGGCTGCGCTTCCCCATTCTTAGCGGCGGATTTGCTGAGGAGCTGGCGGCGTTGTAGGGCTGCTCGAGCTGGTGTAGCGTGGGAGGGAATTAGGTTGCGGAAATAAAAAAGCAGAAATCCGCGCAAGGTTGCCAAGCAAATGGGGCCTAAGGCATTGTAGTTCCTGCTCAAGCTGCTGCCCGGGCAATTCTTCACCAGCATTTTCGCTCCGCATTTGTGGCTTATTCTCTTCCCTTGCTGCTGACTGGCGACCCACTGGCCGCACCTTGCCTGAACGGTCCAGCGGCTGCGGCCGAGGCTGCATTGGTGGCGCAGTTGCAGCAGGGCAGCGAGGCTGCTTTCCGAACGTTGGTAGAGCGCTACCAGGACCGCATCTACCGTACGGTGCTGTCGCTGCTTCGGTCGCCGGAAGAGGCAGAGGACGTGGCGCAGGAGGTGTTTGTGGAAGTGCACCAAACCATTGGCCGATTTCGGGGCGAAGCTGCTCTGAGCACCTGGCTGTACCGGTTGGCCACGTCGCGGGCGCTGAAGCATCTGCGGCGGGCCCAGGCTAAAAAACGGTTTGCCTATTTCACCAGCCTGTTGGGCTTCGGCAACGAAGTGCTGCACGACCTGCCCACCCACGAGCACCCGCTGGCCCTGTTGGAAGGGCAACAGCAACTCGGACTGCTGCTGGCCCACCTGGCCCGCCTGCCCGACCAGCAGAAGGTGGCCTTCACCCTGCGCCACGAGCAGGAGCTGAGCTACGAGGAAATCGCGGCCGTGCTCAATACCACCGTGCCCGCCGTGGAGTCGCTGCTGTTTCGGGCACGCAAAACCCTTCGTCATCACTTGCAACCTCATTTTCGCCATGGCTAATTCCTCCGTTCGTCCCGATTCGGACCCGGCATGGGACGACTTGTTGCGCCAGCTCCGCCACCGGCCAGCAGCCCAACCCCGGCCGTTTTTCTACAGCCGGGTGCAGGCCCGCCTCGTGGCCAAAGCCTCGGCCGATAAGAACCTGCTGCCCGGCTGGCTGCGCCGGCCGGCTTATGCCGCGCTGCTGGGCGCGCTGGTTTTCAGCCTGAGCGGCGACGGCTCAGGAAGCACCACGCCCAACCACCCGCTGCCGCAGCAACAGCAGTTGCAACGCTGATTTAGCTAGCCCGCCAGGCCCGCTGTGGCGTCAGGGCGTGCCCCTCCATCTCGTTTGACTTTGCCGAAACCAATTGGCGCAGCCGCCATAGCTTCGTGCGCAGGGCGGCAAGCCCAAGCGGCTGAGTACCTTTGAACCCACATTTCACTTTTGTTCGCATGCTGCCTTTCCTCGCCGCCATTCACTGGAACGTCGACCCCATCATTCACTCCTTTGGCCCCTGGTCGGTGTTCGGCACCCAGCTCGGGCCGATAACGCTGCGCTGGTACGGGCTGTTTTTCATGCTGCCCTTCGTGCTCGGCACGTTCGTGCTTACGCATATCTACCGCTCAGAGCGCACCTCGCCGCAATGGGTCGATGTCATTACGATTTACATGCTGATTGGCACCATTGTGGGCGCCCGCCTGGGCCACATGCTGTTTTATGACTTCGATGAGCTGGTGAAAGACCCCATGGTGGTGTTCCGCATCTGGCAGGGCGGCTTGGCCAGCCACGGCGCCACCATTGGCATTCTGCTGGCCTGCTGGCTGTTTGCCCGCAACAACAAGTTTGATTACTTGTGGGTGCTCGACCGCATTGTGATTGTGGTGGCGTTGGGCGGAGCCTGCATTCGTATGGGCAATTTGATGAACTCCGAGATTGTGGGCAAGCCCACTGATGTGCCATGGGCCTTCATTTTCCCGCGCGATATTGAACACCTGGTGAACGGCGTGGCCGTGCCGCGCCACCCTACGCAGCTCTACGAGGCGCTGTTTTGCGTGTTTCTGCTCATCCTGCTCTACTCCATGTGGAACCGCACCCGGGAGCGCACGCCGCGCGGGCAGTTGTTTGGCCTGTTTGTGGTGCTGCTGTTTACGCAGCGCTTTTTGGGCGAATTCCTGAAGGAAAACCAAGTGGCTTTTGAGGATGGCAACCTGTTCAACCAAGGCCAGCTGCTGAGCATTCCGCTGATATTTGTTGGAATTTGGGTGCTCTGGCGGGCGGGCAAAGACCCTCAAAACCCGTATGGCTACGCTCCGCGCGACCTGGGTTTGGAAGAGGGAACGCAGCCCTCGGGGCAGGTGCCGCCTCAGCCGCAGGCAGGCCCGGTGCCTACCTACAACCAGCCGCGAGGACAGAAAAAGTAGGTGCTTCGCGGTTGAGCGCAGCAGCCTTGCTACCAACTTTTACTAAGGCGGGTTCTACGAGTTTAGGCGTGCTTAGGGCAGCTTAAACTCGTAGAACCCGCCTTCTTCGGTACTAATAAGAAGGGTGTTTTCATCCTGAAACACGGCGCCCTCCGTTTGGCCAGTGCCGGCGAGGTCTACCCGACGAGGCTTGGCCTTGAGAATGTCGGCCCAGGAGCTACCATCCAGAATAAACAGCTCGCCCCGGCCCAATAGCACAAGGCGGCGCCCGCTCGGACTGAGGGCCGCTTCGGTGACGCGGCCGGGAATGGCGATGCTGCCCTCGCGCTTGGCGGTGTGGGTGCCGGGCTGGTCGGGCACGGTGTACACGTTGCTGGCTTGCTCCTGCTGGTCTTTGGTGAAAAGCCAGACCTTGCCGTCGACCCACACAATGGCTTCGCAGTCGAAGTTGCGCTGCTTTTTCTTGGGCGGAAACTCGTTTTGGTCGGGGTAGGTGAACTTGATGACGTCAATTTGCTGCGGGTTGGCGGGTTTGAAACGCAGCAGGCGCAGGTCGGTGCGGTCGGAGTTGTTGTTGCCGCAGTCGCCGATAAAATAGTTGCCCTGCGGGTCGCGGGTCAGGCTCTCCCAATCTTTGTTCTTGGCCCCGATGTTCAGTTCCTTTATCACTTTACCGGTGCCATCGATTTGGTAAATGATGGGCGGATTGCCATTGTCGCCGAAGGTGTAGTAGGTGCCGGGCTCAGGACCAAGGGCCAGGCCCGAGCTTTCGGAAACGCCAGCGAGGGTGCCCAGGCGTCGCATGCCAGGCACGGCGGCATCTATCATGCGATTCTCAAGCGACTCCTTGTCTTTCTTGTTTTTCTTACCGGTTTTGCCCTCGGGCATATCGGTTGCAACAGCGGTTTCGTCGGATTGGCCTTGTGAGCAAGCGGCGGATGAGAGTAGAACGGCGAGTGCTGCGGGCAACAAAGGGAGTAAGCGCATCGAAGAAATTAAGCAGAGAGTGAATGCTGCCTATACGAAAGCCGCCTGCTACGGTACGGGCACACGGGGCACTAGCAGGTGGCAGGAGCTGCTAGGTCGGTCATTAGCGCTGGGCCCTAACTCATCTCTGCACTATGGAACGGGGTCGAAGCCGTGGCCGCCCCAAGGGTGGCAGCTGGCTATGCGCCGCAGGGCCATGCGCCCACCGCGCCACGGGCCATACTTGGTGATGGCCTCGGCCGCGTAGGCCGAGCAGGTGGGCGTGTAGCGGCAGCTCGGTGAGGTGAGCGGCGAGATAAAATTCCGGTAAAACCAGACGAGGCCGAGAAAAAGGGCGCGAAACAGCCGAGACATGGGGTGAAGGTAAACGCCGAGTGGCTGATGAATGGGTAGTAGCCCGACGGTGCAGGTTTAAGCTGGGCTACTTTGGCAGCGCGTTCAGCTCGGCTTTCCACTGCTCCCAGTCAGGCATGAGCCGCGTTTGCAGGTCGTAAAAGGCTTTGGAGTGGTCGCCGACCAGCAAGTGGCAACACTCATGCAGCAGCACGTAGTCGAGGCATTCGGGCCGGGCCCGCACAAGCTCGGGGCTGAGGCGAATGCGGGCCGAGCGGGGCGTACAGCTGCCCCAGCGGGTGCGCATGGCGCGCACAAAGAGGGTAGGGCGCGTAAGGTTGAATTCGGCAAAGCGTGGCCATACCCGCTCCAGCGAATCGGCGAAGTGAGCCTTGGCTTGGCGGGCGTACCAGGCGTGGAGCAGCGCTTCGGTTTGGGCGGGCGTGGGAGCAGTAGGCGTGGCAAGCACCAACTCGTCGCCGGCCAGGGAGACCGTGGCGCGGGAGGCAGTATCGAAGCGCAGCCGGTAGGGCTGGCCTTGGTAATATTGGGTACTCCCGGCCTCGAAGCGGCGGGAAGGAGCGGGGACCGGGCGGCTGGCAAAGGTGGCTTGGTGCTTCAGAATCCAGTCGGCTCTTTTGAGAACTTGCTGGGCTACCCACTCGGCCGAAATCCCGGCGGGGGCACTTACGTGCACGCTGCCATCGGGCCGCACGGCAAAGCCGATGGTGCGGCGCGACCGGAAAACGAGGGTGTAATTAAGGGTTTGATTCTTATAGAGAAGCGTTTCGCGGCGCGGCGCGGCAGAGAAGGAGCGGGGCATAAGGCGGCAAGTTCGGCAATGGGGCCGGATAGCATAACCACAAACCTTAGCAAAATAATTTCGGCTGCTAGCTCAGCCATTTGCCAGCAGCGTGTTACCTTCCCAGCATGGTGTACTGCGTGCCTCGGAGAATTTTATTTTTTGTCTTTTTTTTAGGATGTTTCAACTTGGGGTTGGCTGGTTCAGCAGCGGCTCAGGGCAACGGGCCCGGCGTGCGGGGTGCCCGGGCGGCGTCGCTGGGCAATGCCTCGGTGGCCCTGGCGGGGGAGGTTTGGAGCATGGGCAACAACGCGGCGGGCCTAGGCGAGATTCAGCAGCCCACAGTGGGCTTTTATGCTGAAAACCGCTACTTCAGCCCGGCTTTGAACGTGGGCGCCCTCACGGTTGCGCTGCCTGTTGGGCGCACGCCGGGCGCTTCGTTTGCCACCGACGGCACGGCTCCCACGCAGGCCCTGTCTACTCCTACCCAAGGCTGGTCCCGGAACGGCGTGGTGGCCTTCGAGGCCCAGCGCTTCGGCGGCCAGCTTTATAACGAAACCAGGCTGGGCGCTGGCTACGGCTACCGCTTCGGGCAAATCAGCCTGGGCGGGCGCCTCGACATGCTGCAGGTAAGCATCGAAGGCCTGGGCAGCCGGCGCGTGCTGCTGGGCACGCTGGGCGGGCAAATTGAAGTAGTACCCCAGCGGCTGAGCTTCGGCGCCTCGCTCTACAACCTCAGCCAAACCCGGCTGGCCAGCTACCAGGACGAACGGGTGCCCACCGTGCTCAAAGCCGGCCTGGCCTACCGCCCCAGCACGCAGGTGCTGCTGGTGGTTGAAACTGAGAAAGATGTGGAGCGCGACGCCAACTTCAAAGCTGGGCTGGAATACCGGCCGGTGCCCGTGCTGGTAGCCCGGGTGGGGCTGGCCACTCTCACCGAGCAGGCCAGCACGGGTATTGGCGTATTAGCTGGCGCTTTCCAGATTGACTACGCCGCTGCGTTTCAGCAAACGCTGGGCTTCAGCCAACACCTGAGCGTGAGCAAATCTTGGGGGAAGTGATTTAACTAATAATTATACTCATCGCGAAGTGGAATGCGAAAATCGGCTGGCGGATGTAGAGACGCAACATTTTGCGTCTCGTCGTTGAACGACTTCAATGGAACAACTCGATGGCGCGGTCCCGGAGACGCAAAATATTGCGTCTCTACCCCGTTCGCGCAAACCACTTTTTGACCAGTATAATAATCGGAGATGATAAAACGTGTTACTATTAATTTAAATCAATACTTAGGGCGAATTAATTATCTGTCTACTAATTGTAGGGCTCTGATTGTTGGGTTCTTATTTATTAATTGTCAATTATTAATTAGTGCTCCGGTTTCCGCTCAGGATTACGTTCGCCGTGCTCCCGACCTGGACCGCCTTACGCAGGAACTATTTGCCGAAATTCAGTCGGACCAGGTGCCTTATGAGGACCTCTACGAAACGCTGCTGCAGTATTACCAAACCCCCATCAACCTCAACACTGCTACCCGTGAAGAGCTGCGGTCGTTGCTGTTGCTGAGCGAAAACCAGATAACGACCTTGCTCCGGCACCGCGAGGCCAACGGCGACCTACTGAGCGTGTATGAGCTGCAAAGCATTGAGGGCTACGACCTGCGGACCATCAACCGCATTCTGCCTTTTATGAGTGTGCTGAGCAGCAACCTGAACGCTTCGCGGGGCTCATTGTGGCAGCGCATTGCCAGCGAAGACAACAATGCCCTGTACCTGCGCTACGAGCGGGTGCTGCAGCAGCGCCGGGGCTACACGCCACCCACCTTGTTTCAGGGCCGGCCCACTACGCGCTACCTCGGCTCGCCCGATAAGATGCTGATTCGCTACCGCGTGAGCCACACCAAGGATTTCAGCCTGGGCTTTGCGATGGAGAAAGACGCCGGCGAGCCCCTGACCTGGAACCCTAAAAACGGGCAGTTCGGGGCCGACTACGTATCGGCGCACTTGCTGCTGCAGGAGCGGGGCCGGCTGAAGACCCTGGCGTTGGGCGACTACCAATTGCAGTTTGGCCAGGGCCTGCTGCTGTCGTCGGGCTTTGGGGTGGGCAAGGGCGCCGAAACCATTACCACCCTGCGGCGCTCGTCGGTGGGCGTGCGTGCATATTCCTCGCTGCTCGAAAACGCATTCTTTCGGGGAGGCGCGGCCACGGTGCAGGTAGCGCCCACGGTGCAGGCCACGGGCTTCGCCTCGCACAAGAACGTGGACGCCAACCTGCAGCAAGCGCAGGATTCCTTGGCGCAGTTCGATGAGTTTACGTCGGGGCTGCTCTACACCGGGTTCCACCGCACGGCCTCCGAAATAGCCAACCGCCACCAGCTGGCCGAAACAGTGGGGGGCGGCAACCTGGGCTATACCAGCCGCAATGGCAACCTGGCCGTGGCGGCCACCGGCGTGTTTACCCACTACGGCACTCCGTTGCTGAAGCGCGCCGAGCCTTACAATCGGTTCGAGTTCAGTGGCAAACAGAACCTGGCGCTGTCGCTGAACTACAGCTACGTGTGGCACAACCTGCTACTCTTCGGCGAAACGGCTCGGAGCAGCGGCGGCGGCCTGGGCACTGTGAACGGCTTGCTGGCCAGCCTGGGCCCCACCGTGGATGCGGCCGTGCTGGCGCGGCACTACGACGCCAATTTTCACACCATCTACGGCAATGCTTTCGGCGAAAACACCCGCAACATCAACGAAACCGGCGTTTACCTCGGCCTGAAAGTACGGCCCGTGGCCCGCTGGGAAGTATCGGCTTACTACGACCAATTTAGCTTTCCCTGGCTGCGCTACCGGGCCAGCGCCCCCACGCATGGCCACGACGCCCTGTTGCGCCTGGCCTTTGCACCGGCCAAAACCAGCCTACTCTACGTGCAGCTGCGCCAGCGCCTTAAGCCTCGCGACTTGCCAACGGACGGCCAGGTTCGCCCCGTTCCATTGCCCGGCCAGCAGCTGCGGCAGAGCGTGCTGATGTATTACAACTCGGCGCCCACCACCTTCCTGGAGCTGCGCACCCGCGTGCAGGCCTCCCGCCTGCGCGACGACGACGGCCGGGCCTGGCGGCGCGGCTACGTGCTGGCCCAGGACGTGAGCTACCGCCTGAATCCGGCCGTCAAGCTCACGGGCCGCTACTCCCTTTTTGATTCCGACGACTACGATACTCGTCAGTACGTGTATGAGCAGGATGTGCTGCTTGCCGTGTCCATTCCGGCCCTCTACGGCCAGGGCACGCGGATTTACGGCATTGCCGAAGTGCGTGTGAACCGCGCCATTACTTTCTGGCTGCGGTATGCCGAGACGCGGTATCGCTACCAGAACACCGTGGGTACTGGGCTGGAAACCATTCAGGGGTCGCTGCGCGGGGAAGTGAAGGCCCAGATGCGGGTGAAGTTCTAGCGGACTAGATGCTTCATTCTTATTGCGAGCACAGCGCAGTGGAGCGCGACAATCTGTCCTAGTCTCAGCGCTGAGCTTAATAATGTGACAAATCCTAATGAAAAGCCCCTGCACTGCGCAGTGCGGGGGCTTTCCGTTTCATTAAGCTGTCGGGTTCTTACAGGACGGATTGCTTCGCTCTGCTCGCAATGACGGGCAAACGCCTCAGCTTTCCGTTTTGAGCAGCACCACTTGTGCCTTATCAGCAATGCTGATTTTGCGGCGGAAGTCCAGGTAGCCGGCATAGGCGGTGCGGGGCATTTGGGCGCGTTTCAGCTCCAAGTGGCGGGTGTATTGCACGGTGCCATCGGGCAGGGACTGGTACTGGCAGGCGTAGGTGCCATAATCGGTGCTGAACTGCACGGCGGCGGGCAGGGTCTCGGCCCGAAAGCCAGCGGGCAGGTGCAGGCGCACGGTGTCGGCGTGCAAGCTGGCGCGGGGCAGCCACACGGCGGCCTGGCGCTCCCCTATCTGCGCGGGCAAGGCGGGCAAGCGGCTCAGTAAATTCGCGTTGATGAACACGCGTTTGCCACTGGGCACGGCAAAGCCTGGCAGGGAAAGCCCCAGCGTTTCGACCACGCCCGGGGTAGGGGTGGCGGGCGTGGCCGCTAGGTTGAATTTGGTGAGGGTGAACGTGGGCAGCCGGAGGCGGTCGGTCACGTACTTTTTCTGTTCAGCGGGCCCCAACTCGTGCAGGAGCTGGGAGTAGAAGTCATGCTCCTGACCGGTGCGTAGGGTGCGGGCCGTGGCCGTGGCCCCGCCCACAGCGTCCAGAAACAAGTCGACGCGGCGTACCTGGCGGTTTTCGGCGGCGCCGTAGCGTGGGGTGGCCACCACCTGGCCGCCCTGGGGCGTGAGCAGCAGCGCGTGGCGATTGCCGGTGAAGCTGCCCATGTAGCCGAATGGGTTCGTCTGGCTGGTGCATTCCAGCCACAGCGTGTCGGGCCGGCCGGCCTGGGCCATGGGCACGCACAGAACGGCGTGGTTGAACTGCGAGCTGGGGAAATCGGCGCGCAGGTCGGGGCGGTCGGAGCCGGCACCCACCAGGGCCACGTAGGACGGCACGCCCGCTGCGGCCAGTAGTGCCTTGGTGTAGTTGCTCAGAGCTTTGCAGTCGCCGTAGCCGTTGCTGGCCACCGAGCTGGCGGGAAAAGTTTGCCAGCCGCCCAGGCCCAGCTGCACCGAGATGTAGCGGGTGCTGCCCTGCAGCATGCTATAGATGCGCTGGGCGCGGGTGCGGGCATCGGGCGCGTCTTTTACCAGTGCGGCCACTTTGGCCAGGGTGGCGGGCGGCAGTTGGTCACGGCCGGCGTTCAGCTCGTAGTTCCACTGCCCAAAGCTTTGCCAGCTGGCGGCGGTGCCTTTGTGGCCTTGCACCTCAAAGGCCGCGGGGGCCAGCACCACGGCCGGGGTGGAGTAGGCCAACGGCGGCGCAACTTCTTCGTCGTCGACAGCCGGCAGGTTGGCCAGCTGCCACTGGTAGGTTTCCTGGCTGCCGGCGGTAGTGTGGGCCACGGTGGTTCCTGCGGGTAATTGCCGCTCCTGGTAGCGCAGGGGCAGTGCGGTGGGTGTGTTCACGCGGAGGGTGGCGCTTTGCACGGCCAGGCCTTCTTCTTCCTGGGGCTGCCAGTCGGGGTAAAAGAGGGTGTTGTCCGACACAATTTCGTAGTCGAATTCCACGGTGTACGGGCCCTGGGGCTGGCGCAGGTCGGCGTAGCGCACCCGCACATCGGTCATGAAGCTGCCGCCGGTGTCGCCCATGCCCTGGTCGCGGACTTCGGCAGGGCGGAGCTGGTGCAACAGGCGGCCGTCGGCGTCGTACACGGCGCCGCGCAGGTAGCTCACGGCATTGAGGGCGTCGTAACCCACGGAGTGGCGGCCGAAGTCGTCGCCGGCGGCATCTAGAATAGTTACTACCCGGTGCACGGTATGCACCAGCCGTCCCGCCGATTTGATGGTCACGACTTCGTCGTCGGCGCGCAGCACGGCGTGGGCCCCTTCGCGCAGCGCCGCCGGAATGTCGGCCACGGCGTACTTGGGTGCGGGGGCGCTGGGGCTTAAGTACAAAAAGCTGCTGAGTGGCAGCGCGGCAAGAAGGGGTAGCAGTGCTTTCACGGGTAGGTAATTCTTGACTGATAAAAGATAGCACTGGCCAACGGCCGCGCCGTGCAAAGCCGGAGCACGGCTGTTGGCCAGCTTAAGCAAGCGGCTACGCTTTTTTCTTGACCACCAGCTTCTCGCCGTGCTTTTCCAGCATCAGGCGATAGAACTCGCGCAGGTAAGCGTATTCTTCAGCCGAATACACTGGTTTGCGCAGGCTCAGGCGGCTGGTGAGCTGCACCGTGCTCGGGGTTGTGGCCGTGACGCTGTAGAGGAAGCGGCCGCCCCCATCGGGCAGCTCAATTACGGCAGGCTTGGGCGTTTCGGCCAGCTCGTAGCCTTCGGGCAGGTTCAGGGTAACCATGGTGGTTTCGTCGCGCATGGCGCCGAAGTCGACGGGAAACAGGCGCTCGTCGCGCCGGAACGGGTTCTGCTCGCTACCGAAATCGCGCAGCGGGCTCAGGTACAAGGTGCCGACGGTGTTGTTGTCATCGGCGGCCTGGGCAAACTCATAGTCCAAAGCCAAGGGCTTGGCTACGTTCTCGCGCTCGGCTACTGCAAACTTGGGCAAGGTCCAGCCGGTGTGTTGAGTGGTGAGTTCGGCAAAGAATTTCTTCTCGCCCAGGCGGCTTATTTCCTTGCGTGTATCGGCGCCAGCGTAGCCGCCGTGCTCTTCGTGCACCTTGCCCGTGAGCCCGCCCTGGGCATCCAGGGTCAGGTTTATCTGCTGGTAGTGCACGTAGCGCTGGGTGGGGGTAAGGTCGACCCAACGTCCCTCGCTGGCGTTTTTCATGATAAGCCGGCCGGTTTGGTTGAGGCAGCGCTCGGGCAGCACGCCGCAGGGCAGCAGCGGCTCGGTGGCGTCCACCAGCAGGTCTTTGCCGTCGGGCATCGGCACCAGGGCCACCACGTAGTTGAACCGGTCGAGCATGGGCAGCGACTGGTTGACGCGGCCGTGGCTGCGGGTGCTCAGCAGCAGAGGATGGGCCGGAACCCCGGCCGTGCGCAGGGCTGCGATGAGCAGCAGGTTGACGTCGGCTGCGGTGCCGCGGTGGGCATCCAGGGCCTTGCGAAGCGGGCTCATGGTTTTGTAGTGGTTGGTGCCGTCGTAGCGCACGGCGGCCATCACCACCTGGCGCACAGCGGCGGCCCGGGCCCCGGCGTCGGGGTATTTCGCTACCAGCGTCAGCACCTGGTCCTTGAGCAAACTGCCGCGGTCGAGCTGCGAGCCAAAATTGTCGTCGTTTAGCAGTTCCGTGTTAATCTTTTCCCATGTTCCGGCCACGTTGTTGTAGCCCTGCCCCGGAAACCGCACGCCTGCCAGCTGAAAATTCAGCCGGGCTACGTAGTCTTCTGACGTGGTCATGAAGGGTTCGTCGCGAAACGCGGGCACGTCCTTCATCACCCAATGATAGTTGGCAACGTGGGCCATAGCAGTGGCGCTGCTAGGACCCTCGCGAGAGGTGTTGAAGCCCCCGCCAGTAGTGGTGCCGCCGTAGCGCTCCGTAAATTGGGTCAGGTTGTCTTCTTTCGTTTGCACGGCGAGAGGGTGGTATCCTTGCAGCAGCATTTTGTAGTCGAAATACTCCGGAATTGAGGCCCGAAACTCGCTCCAACGCGTGGGGATATCGCGCTGAAAAGACCAGTCCTGGAAGTTGAAAAAGAAGTCCGACGTCACCGTATAGGCGTACTCAATCACCGAGCCCTCGCGCACCTCGGGCAGCGTAAACTTGCGCACCCGCACGTTTTGGGTGCGCTCTTCGGTGAAGGTGTTGCTGATTTCCAGCTTGGTTTTTTGCATCTGCCCATTCACCAGGTTGTAGGTGAAGCCGCGCAGAGAAGAGAGTTTTTCCTCGTTGGTGCCGCTATGATAAAGCGGCACCTGCACGGTAGCCACGTCGTAGCCCGATTTTTTCAGAATCTTAATGCGCGTAATGCGCTCCGAAACCAGCTTGAAGTCGTTGCTGATGTATTGGAAGTTGGTGGTGCCGTAGTCGCAGAGCACCACGGCAGATGCTGCACTGTCGGCCACAAAGGGCGCGCTGGTGAGGTCCTTGGGGTCGGGCTTGCCGAACTTAATGGGCTCAGACTGGGCCTGGGCACCAAAGCTGCTTAGCAAGGCTGCCAGGGTTGCAGGGTAAAGTAGAGGTAGCTTCATGCAAAAGGGAAAGGGGAGTAATAAGATAGAGGTGAAGTATCTAAAGCTAGCAGCAGCGGGCTGAACGTCAAGCATTAAGTCGGTTGATTTCCTGCTTTTGCGGCGCGGGTTTAGCGGCCGGCCTTCTTCTGAATGACCAGCTTGTCGCTCTGGCGGGCCAGCAGCAGGCGGTACAGCTCGCGCAGGTTGGCGTAGTCTTCGGCCGGGTACACGGCATTGGGCAGGGTGAGGCGGCTGGTCAGCTGCACCACTCCCGGGAGGGTGTTGGTCACGCTGTAGCGGAACCGGCCGCCTTCCCGGGGCAGGTCGACCACGGCCGCTTTGGGTATTTCGGCCAGCTCGTAGCCCTCGGGCAAGGTCAGGTTCACGATGAGCATTTCATCCTGCGCCGCTCCGAAATCGACGGCGAAAGCCCGGGACTCGCGCCGGAAAGGGTTCTGCCCCGTTCCAAACTCACTCAACGGACTCAGGTAAATGGGGCCCGCCGCTGGGCCGGTGGCCGGCTGGCGAAACTCATAGTCCAGTGTCAAGGGCTTAGTGGGGTTATCGACCTGGCCCAGAGCCAGCGTGGGCAGGGCCCAGCCCTCGTGCCGCTGCCGCACGCCGGCCAGGTATTTTTTCTCGCCCTGCGCGGCCAGCTCGGTGCGGGCGTCGGCGGCAGCGTAGCCCCCAAACTCTTCGTGGACTTTGCCGCTGAGGCCACCCTGAGCATCCAGGGCCATGTGCACCTGCTGGAAATGCACGTGGCGCTGGCTGGGCGCCAGGTCGACCCAGCGGGATTGGGCGGGCGACTTGCTCACGAGGCGGCCCACGCGGTTGAGGCAGCGCTCGGGCAGCACGCCGCAGGGCAGCAGCGGCTCGGTGGCGTCTACCAGTAGGTCCTTGCCGTCGGCCAGGGGCACCAGCGCCAGCACGTAGTTGTAGCGGTCGAGCAGGGGGTATTCTTTGCTCACGCGGCCGTGGGCGCGGGTGCTGAGCAAGAGCGGATGCGCCGTAATGCCCGCCTGCTGCAGGGCCGAGAGCAGCAGCAGGTTCACGTCGGCGGAAGAGCCGCGGTGGGCATCGAAGGCCTTGCGCAGGGGCTCCAGGGCATAAAGACGGTCGTGGCCGTCGTAGCGCACGGCGGCCATTACCACCTGGCGCACGGCGGCGGCCCGGGCCTCTATGTCGGGGTACTGCGTGCTCAGGTCCTGCAGCTGGTCTTGCAAGAAGCCGACCCGGCCAATGCGCCCGCCAAAGTCTTCCATGCCCAGCAGCCGCTCGTTTATTTTATCCCAAGTGCCGGTCAGGTCGCGGTAGGGCACGTCGGGCCATTGCTCGCCGGTTAGCTCAAAGTCCAGCCGGGCCGTGTAGTCCCGGGCGGTGGTCATGTAGGGCTCTGGCTGAAACGCGGGCACGTTTTTCAGCACCCACTGGTGGTCTTCGGTGGTGGCGCCGATGGTCATGTTGCCCGCGGTCTGGCCGGTGCCTATGCCCCCTTGCACGGTTCGGTCGAGGAGCAGACTGACCGAGCCCACGCTCATCAGGTTGACATCGGGCGGGCGGTTGCCCTGGTAGATGATGTTGTACTTGTAGAACGTGGGAATGCTGGACCGGTACTCGCTCCAGCGCACCGGAATGTCACGCTGAAAAGTCCAGTCCTGAAAATTGAACAGGAAGTCCGACGTCAGGGTGTAGGCGTACTCAATCACGGAGCCTTCGCGCACGTTGGGCAGCGTGAATTTCTGCACGTTGATGTTTGCCGTGCGCTTTTCAAGAAAGGCGCCGCCGGGTTCCAGCTTGGTTTTCTCCACGCTGCCGTTCACCAGGTTGTAGGTGAAGCCGCGCAGGTTGGATACTTTCTCGGAGTTGCCCTCGCGGTGGTACAGCGGTATTTCTACGGTGGCTTCCTCGTAGCCCGACTTTTTCAGGATTTTGATGCGCGTAACCCGCTCGAATACCACTTCCAAGCCGTCGCGCTTGCCGCGCATGCGCGAGCGGCCGAAGTCGCACAGCACCACGGCCGCCGCCGCACTGTCGGCCACGAAGGGCGCGGCCGTTAGGTCCTGCTTGTCAATTTGGCCGTATTTGATGGGTTCGGACTGGGCCCACGCGGTTCCGGTAGCCAGCCAGCATCCGAGCAGCGCGGGCAAGCTCCGCCACCAGAGGCGGAGCAGTAAAGATGCTTGCATCAGCAGAAAAAAAGAGAGGGGTAGACAGTCTTTGAAAGACTAAAAGTAATCTTCGAAATCCTAAAATCAAACGGGTTTTGCGTTCGATGATTGCGGAAAACAACTAATTATTCAAGGCTGACAATAAATAACTTTCGCGGCCCTGAGCTGACGGCCGGCTGCGCTGGGCTACTAAGCACAACAGGCGGAAGCCGGGCGCACTAACAGCTAGCACTTAATGCATAGGCCTGCTGTTAGACCACTTCCTCCGGCGATGGCTCCGGAGCGGGCTGCGAAACGATTTCCGCCACCATCGGCCCCGTCGATTTCACGCTGTATAAGTACACCACGGCCACCAGCACGCTCGCCAGGCTCATGCCGTGCACGTAGGGCAGCCGGCCCGGCTTGTTGGCAAACAGCCACCCGGCCAGCAGCGCCCCCACGCCAATGCCGATTTCGAGGGCGATGTACATGGTGGCCACGCCGCGGCCGCGCCGCTCGGGGTGGCTCAGGTCGATGGTCCAGGCGTAGAGCGAGGGCGAGTTGAGGCCCATGCCCACGCCCATCACCACCGAGGCCGCCAAAAACCACTCCACCGATGGCGACCACACCAGCAAGGCCAACCCCACCGCCAGGATGCCCGCCGACACCCGCAGCACCGGCACCCGCCCGTGAATATCGGACGACTTACTGGCCACCAACCGCACGGCCAGCGAGGCCACGGTAAGAAAAACGTAGAACAAGCCCTTGGTAGAGCCCTCCAAGCCCAGCAGTCGGCTCTGGTCGGGCACCACGGTGAGCATGGCGCCGTAGGGAAACAGGCACAGCATGGTGACAATGGCCGGCGACATCACGCGCGGCTCCAGAATTTCGCTCCACTTCAGCTTGAGCAAGCCCAGGCTGAAGCGCTGCCGCTGGGCCTCAGGCAGGGTTTCGGTGAGGGTGCCCTGCACCAGCAGCGAGAGCAGCGCCACGGCACTCGAGCAGTAAAACATGGTGTTCAGGCTGAACGTCTGGGCTATCCAGGAGCCCACGGCAGGCCCGAAGGCGAGGCCCAGGGCACCAGTTACGCCGAGCAGGCCCATGGCCTCGCCGCGCCGCTCCAAGGGCACGATGTCGGCGATGAAGGCCGCCGTGCCCGTGGGCTTAAACCCCGTGCTGAAGCCGTGCAGCAGCCGCAGCGTGAGAAAGCCCGTTACGGTGAGGGCCCAGGGGTAGAAAAACCCGCACAGAAAGCACACCAGCGAGCCGAATATCATCACCGGGATGCGCCCCACGGTATCGGCCAGCTTGCCCGAATACGGCCGCGAAATGGCCGCTGTGAGCGTAAATAGCGCAATAATGTAGCCTTTGTACTCGCCGCCGCCCAGCCGCGACAGGTGGTCGGGCAGCTCGGGCAGCAGCAGGTTGAAGCTCAGAAAAAACAGGAACGACGAAAGGCACATCAGCCAGAAGCCGATGGAGTAAGAGCGGGATGCGGGAGTGGCCATAGAAGGCTGCAAAGGTCGGCATTTTGCCGGTGCCGATGGCATCGAAGATTGTTCGGGGGGCGCAGGTTTGGCGCGGCTAGCCTGGCGCCAAAGGAAGATTAATAGCTATAAGCTGACGGAGGCGCGGGGCCGGACGCGCTGGCTTCGAAGCCGGGCGTATCAACGCTCGGGGCCCCCGGCTGGGGTGCTAATCAGGCGTAGAGGCTGCGGTGGATGTGCTCCACTTCGGCAATCACCTGCGGCAGGCTCATGTCGCCGGCGATGTATCGTTGGCAAAGCTCTTTCGCAAAGGACCCTAGCTGCCGGTCTTGCCTGGTGTTCCAGGCCTCGGCGCGGTCCATCAGGGCCTGGCGTTGCGCACGGGTTTTTTCTCTAGGACCAAATTGAGGGGTAGTAGACATGCCTTCAAAAGATGGTAAGCGCCCACATACGGATTGGTGCGAAGATGGTTTTTCGGCCTTTGCCATTTTAGTGCGCTTCGGCTAGGTTGTTTTTGCCGTGGGTGGGGCTGCTTGCTATTGGCTGGCTCTGCTTTGTGTCTTCATAGCAGTAGATGCTGCCTTTTGTGCAATGCGGGAGCGTACTTGCTGGACCGTGGGCGGCCATTGGTTCTATGCAAGGCAACTGTTGGTTATGATGCCCTTGCGCAGCCCGGGCCCCGGCTGGTGAGCTAAAACCACGGGTCGTAGTATCGCAAAGGCCCTATGCGCCGTACAGTCCCTGCATCCCAGCCGCGAACAGCTTACCCAATGACCCAAGAACAATTACGCTTAGCCGAAGACCACGCCCAAACCGCTGCCTGGAAGAAATTTGGACCCTACCTGACCGAACGCCAGTGGGGCACCGTGCGCGAAGACTACAGCGCCGACGGCAACGCCTGGGACTACATCACCCACGACCTGGCCCGGAGCTACGCCTACCGCTGGGGCGAAGAAGGCATTGGGGGCATCAGCGACGCCCGGCAGCGGCTGTGCTTTTCCGTGGCCCTCTGGAACGGGAAAGACGAGCAGCTGAAAGAACGCCTGTTTGGCCTCACCAACGGCGAGGGCAACCACGGCGAGGACGTGAAAGAGCAGTACTACTACCTCGACAGCACGCCCACGCACTCCTACATGAAGCTGCTGTATAAGTACCCGCAGCAGGCGTTTCCCTACGAGCAGCTCCGCACCGAAAACGCCCGCCGCACCCGCGAAGACCCTGAATTTGAGCTGCTGGACACGGGCATCTTCGATGAAAATCGCTACTTCGACGTGTTCGTGGAATACGCCAAAGCCGGCCCCGAAGACCTCCTGATTCAAATAACCGTGCAAAATCGGGGGCCGGAAGCGGCCACTGTGCACGTGCTGCCGCAGGCCTGGTACCGCAACACCTGGGCCTGGGGCTACGAGAACTACCGGCACCGGCCCCAAATGCAATCGGTGCACTCGGGGGTAGTGGAAATGGCCCACCAGGAAATGGGCGAATACCGCCTCTACTGCGACCAGACCCTGCCAGGAACCGCGCCCGACCTGCTCTTCTGCGACAACGACACCAACGGCGTGCGCCTCTACGACCTGCCCCGCGAGGGCCGGTACTTCAAAGACGGCATCAACGACTACCTCGTCAAGGGGCAGCGGCAGGCCATCAACCCGGCGCAGCGCGGCACCAAGGTGGCCGCGCACTACCCCCTAACCGTGCCCGCCCGCGGCTCGCAGACGGTGCGGGTGCGCCTGAGCCACGCCGCCCACGCCCACACCGCGCCCTTCGCCGATTTTGCCGAGGTAATGGCCCAGCGCCAGCAAGACGCCGACGAGTTTTACCACTGCCTGCAGGAGCACCTGCCCAGCCCCGACGCCCGTAACGTGCAGCGCCAGGCTTTCGCGGGCATGCTCTGGAGCAAGCAGTATTACTATTACGACATGGCGCAGTGGCTCGACGGCGACCCCGATTTCGTGGCCCCGCCCAGCGAGCGCCGCCAGGGCCGCAACAGCGAGTGGCGCCACCTCTACAACGCCGACATTATTTCGATGCCCGACAAATGGGAGTACCCCTGGTACGCGGCCTGGGACCTGGCTTTCCACTGCCTGCCGCTGGCTATGGTGGACCCCGAGTTTGCCAAAAGTCAGCTGCGCCTGCTCACCCGCGACTGGTACATGCACCCCAACGGCCAGCTGCCGGCTTACGAGTGGAACCTGAACGACGCCAACCCGCCCGTGCACGCCTGGGCCACCTGGCGCGTGTACCAAATGGACCAAAAGCTGAACAACGGCAAAGGCGACCTGCACTTTCTGGAGTCCGTGTTCCACAAGCTCAACCTCAACTTTGCCTGGTGGGTGAACCGCAAGGACCGCAACGGCCGCAATATCTTCGAGGGCGGCTTCCTGGGCCTCGACAACATTGGGGTGTTCGACCGGAGCTCGCCGCTGCCCACGGGCGGCTTCATCGAGCAGTCGGACGGCACCAGCTGGATGGCCATGTACGCCCTCAACCTCATGCGCATGGCCCTGGAGCTGGCCCGCACCAACCCCGTGTACCAGGAAATTGCGGGCAAGTTCTTCGAGCACTTCCTCTACATTGTGGAGGCCATGACCAAGGGCGGCGACGGCTCCTTTAACCTTTGGGACGAGGAAGACGAATTCTACTACGACGTGCTGCACACGCCCGACGGCACCCGCACCAAGCTCAAGGTGCGCTCCATTGTGGGCCTGATTCCGCTGTTTGCCGTGGAGGTGCTCGACGAAGAAATCCTCGACGCGCTGCCCGAGTTCACGCAGCGCCTGCGCTGGCTGCTCGACCACCGGCCGCACCTGGCAGCGCTGGTGTCGCGCTGGCAGGCGCCGGGCGAAGGCGAGCGGCACCGCCTCTCGCTGCTGCGCCGGCACCGCCTCACCTGCCTGCTCTCGCGTATGCTCGACGAGAAGGAATTCCTGTCGCCCTACGGCATCCGGGCACTGTCGCGCTACCACCACGAGCATCCTTACCGCTTCCCCTCCGACGAAGCTGATTTCAGCGTGGCCTACGTGCCGGGCGAGTCCGACTCCGGCATGTTTGGCGGCAACTCCAATTGGCGCGGGCCCATCTGGTTTCCCATCAATTACCTCATCATCGAGTCGCTGCAGCGCTTTTATGCCTACTACGGCGACTCTTTCCAAGTGGAGCACCCCACGGGCTCGGGGCAGCTGTGCACGCTGCAGGAAATAGCCGCCGATTTGGCCGCGCGCCTCAGCAAGCTGTTTTTGCGGGGCGCCGATGGCAAACGCCCCGCCTTCGGCACCGATGAGCGTCTGCAAACCGACCCGCACTTCCGCGACTACCTGCTGTTTCACGAGTACTTCCACGGCGAAGACGGCCGCGGCCTCGGCGCCAGCCACCAAACCGGCTGGACGGGCCTGCTGGTACGCCTGTTTCCGCAGCCTTAGGGTTGCGGAAACAGGCGCGGAATGGGCTACGGAAGCTCTGCCAACCAGGACTCGGCGGCGGCTGGGTCGTCGAAAAACCGGTAGGTCATGGCGGCTTCCTGGCCTTCTTGCTGGGTCTGCTCGGGGGGGAGCTGGGCAAAGACTTCCGGCGATACCAGCACCGCTCCGTAGAGCCGGCGGCTGCGCTGCTGGGCCATTTGCAGCCAGTACTGCGTCAGCCATTCCGACTGCTCGGGCGTGAAAGCGGGAAACAGGCGCTGGTCGCCGAACACCTTGTGCCAGCCACGGCGGGCCAGCAGCTGCTTGGCGTGGCCAAGCATGGTTTGCAGGTCGCCCAGCCGGTGCGGGCCGGCGGCATACTCCACTACTACGTGGCCGCCCTGGCGCCCCACGGTCTGCTCGGATACCTGACCCACAGAGTTTTTAAAGTGCAAACGAATTGGAGCACTTGCCATACACAAAAAGCAAAACGAAGCAAAAAATCATTATTCCCCGCAAAGGTGGGCCAGCGCGGCGAAACGACCCGGTTCCGGTTTGCTTAACCGCGCTAGCGGTCCAGGTACGTGCGCACGTCGGCGGGCAAAGGCCCCACGGCCAGCACGGCGTTGCGAAGCTGGGTTTCGGAGCACTTCAGGACTTGGCACCAGTAGTTCACGGCGATGGTTGACTGCAGGTTGATGCGGGTGGGGTCGACGGTGGCGGGTGGCTGCACAGGCAAGGAAAATGGGTGAACAGAAAAGCAGGAGCGGGGCCGGTTGGCACACGCCAAGCTCTTTCTCCCCACAATAATAAGGCCCACCTGCGGGTAGTAGTTCCGCCAAGGGCGCCCCGGCGGTGTACTTGCCTGCGCAGCAAGGGTATTGGCTACCTACAGTTTCTGCTGGTTGATGTTTTTCTCAAGCCTATGTAGAGGCTTAGCCAATCAACCAACGCCAACTGCAGGCATCGCTTCTCGCCCCTGGTTATAAAGCTGAATTACTGAGCCAGTAGTCGGGCCTTGCGGGCGTTGTATTCCTGCTCGGTGATGGCGCCTTTTTCTTTCAATATGAACAACTTGGCCAGTTCATCGCTCACGCTGCTGCCCGGGGTGTAGTTGTAGCCCGCGGCCGGGCGCATGCCGTTGTTGTATTCGTTGTTGAAATCCTCGTCCGACATCATCAGCCAGATAATGGTGTGATAAAAGCCAATGACCGACGGGATAAACGTCCAGCACAGCAGAAGGCAGGCAATGCCCTTGCCGATTTTGCCCAGATAAAAGTATTGGCCGCCGAAGCTGCCAAGGAAGAAGGCAATGAACATTGCGGTGATGCGGTCTTTCATGCAGGAAAAGGAAAAAGGGGAGTGGGATTAAAGAAAAGCAACAGTTTTCTCGAAGCTATTGTCGCTAAAAGTCACTGAAGTCTTTGTGGCTTGAGGTCATAGTAGCTTGCAGCTGCGCGAAATTTTGCCGAAGAAGCTGCGCAATGGCGAGCTTGTAGTTGCGCCATTGTTTGTCAGACATCGACACAATCTGGTTCCGTTCCAAGGGTGCCCGGACATAGTCGCCGGAATATCCGGTGGTAGTGCCAGTCGGTGTGCTGTGGCGTCGTAGGTTGGTGGCTACCACCCGGTAGCGTCCTTCTTTCACGTACACGCTCAGCGTATACGACACGTAGTCTTGGTGGTAGTCTTGATTGGCGTGTACAATGCCTTCGACCATAATTTTGCCTTGGGTTGGGTTGTACACCTGAAAGGCCGATGGCCGGGTTTCGGCTTCGTTGGCAATCCAATGAGCGGCACGGTCATACAGTTGCTGCTGGGTTGCGCCGGGCACCGCAACCACTGTCGATAAAACGATGCGTTGCGTTGCTGGGTCAATGGGCAAGCCCGGAGTGGTTTCCACCACCGCCATAGGAGTAGCTACGCTGTGTTCCTCATGTCCTTGCGCTCTGGTACCGAACGGCAGCACAGAACCTGTCGCGAAGAGCAGCAACAGCAGCGCGGAAAAACAGTGTGATGGCATGAGGAGTTAAAAAGGACGATGGTATTCCGGTGCAGACCGCAGCCGGCGGCGCAATCAGCGCTCAATATAGGGGCCACGCATGTGTTGCATAGCAACGGCCTTTACTACCCAAGTACCTTCTGCCAAAACGGCCGTTCCCGCCTTCCGGCCCCAACCTTGCCTCGGCTTCCGCAATGTTTAATTTCCTGAAAACCATCTCCGCCAAACGCCCCACTTCCGGCGACAAGCCGCCCGTGAGCGTGCGCGAGCGGGTATCGGCGCTGCGCCACCTGCCCGCGTTTCTCAAGCTCATCTGGCAGACCAGCCCCGCGCTGGCCATGGCCAACGTTTTCCTGCGCCTGCTGCGGGCCGGCCTGCCGCTGGCCATGCTCTACGTGGCCCAGCTTATCCTCGACGCCGTGGTGGGCCTCACCCGCCTGCCCGCCCCCGAGCGGGTGCTGACGCCCGTGCTCACGCTGGTGGCGCTGGAGTTCGGCCTGGTGCTGCTCACCGATGCCCTGGGCCGCGGCGTGGCGCTGCTCGACTCCCTGCTCGGCGACCTGTTTGCCAATCAGTCGTCCATCCGCATCATGGCCCACGCCGCCGAGCTCGACTTGGACCAGTTCGAGGACAGCACCTTTTACGATAAGCTGGAGCGCGCCCGCCGCCAAACCCTCTCGCGCACCGTGCTCATGAGCCAGGTGCTCAGCCAGGGCCAGGACTTCGTGACGCTGGTGCTGCTGGCCGGCGGGCTGGTGGCCTTCCAGCCGTGGCTGCTGGGGCTGCTGCTGCTGGCCGTGGTGCCGGCCTTCCTGGGCGAGTCGCATTTCAACGAGCGCAGCTACTCCCTTTCGCACTCCTGGACGCCCGAGCGCCGCGAGCTCGACTACCTCCGCCAAACCGGCGCCTCCGACGAGACGGCCAAGGAAGTGAAGATTTTCGGGCTATCCGATTTCCTCATCGGCCGCTTCCGCGAGCTGTCCGACGACTTCTACCGCCAAAACAAAAGCCTCGTGCTGCGCCGCGCTGGTTGGGGCACGCTGTTCGCGGCCATCGGCGCGGCGGGCTACTACGGCGCCTACGTCTATATCATTGCCCGCGCCGTGGCCGGGCAGATTTCGCTGGGCCAGCTCACGTTCCTGGCTGGGTCGTTTGCGCGGCTGCGCGGGCTGCTCGAAGGCATCCTCAGCCGCTTTAGTTCCGTGGCCGATGGCGCCTTGTATTTGCAGGATTTCTTCGACTTCTTTGCCCTGCGGCCCCGCATTGTGCGGCAAGAAGTGAAAGGCGAAACGGCACGACCCTTCCCCCGGCCCATCCGGCAGGGTTTTGAGTTTGAAAACGTCGGATTCCAGTACAAGAATGGTACAAAATGGGCCATCCGAAATTTAAGTTTTAAGCTAGAAGCCGGCGAAAAGCTGGCGTTGGTGGGCGAGAACGGCGCGGGCAAAACCACGCTGGTGAAGCTGCTAGCCCGCCTGTATGACCCCACCGAGGGCCGTATTCTGCTCGACGGCCACGACCTGCGCGAGTACGACCCCGCCGAGCTGCGCCAGGAAATCGGCGTCATCTTCCAGGACTTTGTGCGCTTCCAGCTGCCGGCCGGCCAGAACCTGGCCGTGGGCCGCATCGAGGAGCGCGAGAACCAGCCCCGCATTGAAACCGCTGCCCAGCAAAGCCTGGCCGATTCGGTGATTGCCAAGCTGCCCGGCGGCTACACCCAAATGATAGGTCGTCGCTTCAATGGCGGCGTGGACTTGAGCGGCGGCGAGTGGCAGAAAATTGCCCTCGGCCGGGCTTACATGCGCGATGCCCAGCTGCTCATTCTCGATGAGCCCACCGCGGCCCTCGACGCCCGCGCCGAGCACGAAGTTTTTCAGCGCTTCGCCGAATTAACCAAAGGGAAAACGGCGGTGCTCATCAGCCACCGCTTCAGCACGGTGCGCATGGCTGACCGCATCCTGGTGATTGAGAACGGGAATTTTGTCGAAATCGGCTCGCACGAAACCCTTTTGGCTCAGGGCGGGCGCTATGCCGAACTGTTCGCCTTGCAGGCGGCCGGGTATCGGTAGGGTTTGAATGTCAGGTAGGTTTGCGTAACTTAGTAGGCTCCATCCTCGTCCTGCTATCCATGACTCAATCGTTACGCATATTACTGACCCTCACCATTTGTGCGGGTTTTGGCGGCTGCATGACCGCCCGTGAATCCCGCACCGAATCGGACTACAGCTACAGCGGCAATTTCCGTCGCTACCGCACCTATAATTTTATGCAGAGCCAAGGCCTCGTCAGCGACACCAGCCGCCTGGGGCAGGTGCTGCGCGAGGCCATTCAGCAGCGCCTGCAGGTGCAGGGCTACCGGGAGTCGACCAAGCGCCCCGATTTGCTGGTCAACTACCGGGTATTTGAGGGCGCCATCAACTTGCGCGGCTACAACCAAGAGGAACTCGAGCGCTGGGTAGCCCAGCACGAAGGCGACGATGAAGAGACGCCCCCGGAGAGCCGCCATACCTACCAGCCCGTGCGCCGATTGCTCACCGACGGCACCCTGTTTGTGACCCTGGTAGACGCCCGCTCGCAGCGGGCCATCTGGAACGGCTACACGTCCGGCGTCGACGTGCCCGACAATGCCCGCGCCGAGGCCGTGCTGCGCCGCTCCGTGCGCTCCATTTTTGACCGCTACCGCATTCTGGCCAAAGGCTACCTCCTCACGCCCGAAACCATGGATGGCGGCGGGCACTAAGGTCGCAGGTGTTAGAACTTCCGGGTTGTCGACAAGTCAAGCAACGCTGTTCTAGCCTCCCATTCTGCTAAAACAAACCACTACAAGCAAAGCTAAATACTAGGTGGTCTGAATTGGTAGGGGAGGCAAGTGCGTAGCTGTACTTGCCGGCGCAGCAAGGCAATTGCCTTTGGCTAGAGGCCGGTACAAAGAGGAGAATAGTGAGGTTGGTGAGATAAGTATTGAGGTAGTTTTCGAGGCTGTATAGCCTGTTTTCGTCTGATTGTTCTTGTTTGGTTACAGCCTGTGCCGTTCACTATTAAATTCCCACCGTTATGCGTCGTACTGTCACTCTTTATTGCTTTATCAGTCTGGTAGCCTGCTTGTCTGCCTGCATGGCCACCCGCGAAGCCCGGGTAGATTCCGATTATAGCTACCGCGGCAATTTCCGGAATTACCGCACTTACGACTTTGTGTCGGGCACCGGGCTCACGGCCGACACCAGCCGCCTGGGCCAGTCGGTACGCGAAGCCATTCAGCAGCGCCTGCAGGTGCAGGGCTACCGCTTGGCCCGCCGCCGGCCCGATATGCTGGTGAACTTCCGGGTATATGAGGGCGACATGAAATTCCACGGCTTTGTGCAGGAAGACCTCAGCCAGTGGATAAAGCGCAACATTGAAGAAAACGACGACACGCCCAAAGAATATCGCCAAGGCTACCAGCCCGTGCGCCTGCTGCTGGCCGAGGGCACGTTGCTGCTCACCCTCATCGACATGAAAACCAACCGCGCCGTATGGAACGGCTACGCGTCGGGCGTGAGTGTGCCCGAAGGGCCCATGGGCGAGGTGGTGTTGCGCCGCTCCGTGCGCTCCATCCTCGACCGCTACCGCGTCTTCACCCAGGAGTTTGCCAACGGCCAGCTGCCGCAAAGCCAAGAAGGCGGAACCGAGCGGTAGCCGCTCCCAACCTACTCCGCGTGCCGCGCCTGAATGAGCTCCGCGGCAATGCTGACAGCAATTTCCTCGGGCGTCTGGCTGCCGATGGGCAGGCCAATGGGACCACGCAGCCGGGCAATGGCCGCGGTCGGGAAACCGGCTTCGGCCAGGCCCCGGCGCAGCTCGGTTACTTTGGCGGTGCTGCCCATCACGCCCAGGTAGCGGTAGGGCGCGGGCCCGGCAGGCGAGCTCAACAGCTGGCGTAGCACCAGGGCATCGGTGCGGTAGCCCACGGTCATCACCACCACGTACTGGTGCGGCCCGCTGGGGATTTCGGCGGCTATGGCCTCGTAGCTGACGACGCGCCGGTGATGCGCCGCCTGGTTGGCCGCCAGCGTGAGCAAATCGGGCCGGTCGTCGAGCACGGTCAGCTCAAAGTCTAGCAACGCCAGCGCGTTGGACAAAGCTAAGCTCACGTGCCCGCCCCCGATGATGGTGACGTGGTCGCGAAAGCCCAACTGCTCGCGGTAGCACCACGCCGGACCCGGCTCGTAGCTGTAAAATGGAAGGCCGCTCGCAAGGGTAGCGGAACTGGCAGAGGCTGCGGGCTCCGCCAACTGCACCTGTAGCCCCGCGTCGGGGCGAAGAGACCACCTGCCGCGGGCGCCCATGCGCAAGGCGTTTTCGATGGCAGCAACCGTTGGCAAATCGGCCGCCGTGAGGGGCCAGAGCAGCACGTCCTGCTCGCCGGAGCACATCATGCCCGAGCGGTCGGTGGGTGCTTCGCGACGGTGAATCTGGGGCCGCAGCACGGGGCTGCTGTCGCCGGCCTGCACCCGCTGCCGGGCCAGCTCGATAAACTTGTGCTCCATGATGCCCCCGCCGATGGAGCCGGCCAGGTCGTCGGCCGTCACGCTCATCTTAAAGCCCTGGCGGCCCGGGCTGCTGCCGCTGCTGCTCACCACGCACAGCAGTGCCACGGGCGTACCCGCCTGCAGGCTGGCCGCCGCAAGGGTCCAAACGGGTAAGTCGCGAGGAGAGGCGGGCATGAGGAAGGGTTATTGATAAATGAACTTAACTCCCCTCCTTGATAAGGAGGGGACGTTGCCGCGCCAGCGGCAACTGGGGTGGTTGGGTCGTTGAACGATGGTTGAACGACTCTGACGTGAGTCGTGAAAGAGACCTCAACGACTCTGCCGCGAGTCGTTCAACGAATCCAACCACCCCCGTTTGAGCCCTTGGCTCAAACATCCCCTCCTTATCCAAGGAGGGGAGTTTGATGTTCTGCTTTTACAGATTTTTCGCGCCCTGCTCAATCCAGCATTTGAGAATATCCCGCTCTTCCTGGGTCATGTCGGTTTTGTTGTTTTGGGGCATCGTCTTAGTCACCACCACGCGCTGCATGATTTTGTCTTTCAGGCGAATGATGTCTTCCGGGGAGTCGTAGACCACGCCGTTGGGGGGCGACTTGAACACGTCGTCGGTGGGGGAGGAGGAGTGGCACTGCACGCAGCGGGTTTGCACTATCATGTTCACCCGGCTCATGGGTATTTCCTCGGTGCAGGCGGCTGCGGCGGTGCCGGTTTCGGCTTTCGGGGCCGTCACAAACACCACGGCTAGCAGCAGAGCTACTGAGCCCGGCAGCACCCAGGCGTTGGACTGGTGCTTTTCGCGCAGGTTGAGCCAGTGCTTCACGCCCGCCGTGCCCAGCGTGATAACCGCCAGAATTGCCCACGGATAAGCGTGGCTGAAGGTGCTGGGGAAGTGGTTGCTCACCATCACAAACAGCACGGGCAGCGTCATGTAGTTGTTGTGCAGCGAGCGAGCCAAGGCGTTTTTGCCCAGCGTGGGGTCGAGCGGCGTGCCTTCGGTGGCGGCCTTCACCATGGCTTTTTGGGCCGGAATGATGGTGAAAAAAACGTTGCCCACCATGAGGGTGCCCAGCATGGCGCCGAAGTGGATGTAAGCGGCCCGGGCACTGAAAATCTCGGCGTAGAAATAGGCAAACGCCGTAGCCACTGCAAAGCCCACTACCATAAACCACTTGCTGCGCACCAACTCCGTGCGACACAGCCCGTCGTAAATCAGCCAGCCCGCGATGAACGAGCCCACCCCAATGCCCACGCCCGCCAGCGGCGAGATGTCCAGCACGCGTGGGTCAACCAGCATGGAGCTGGCGTTGAAGTAGTACACCACAAACAGCAGGCTGAAGCCCGAGAGCCAGGTGAAATAGGCTTCGTACTTAAACCAGTGCAGGCTTTTGGGGATTTGCTTGGGCGCCAGCTTATACTTCTCGAGGTAGTAAAACCCACCACCGTGCACGGCCCAAAGGTTGCCGGCTAGTTCGTCGCGCACGTTGTCGGTGCGATTGAGGGCGTTTTCGAGGAACACGAAGTAGAAGGACGCCCCAATCCAGGCGATGCCGAAGGTGATGTGCATGAGGCGCACCACAATGTTCATCCACTCCATGAGGTGGCCGGCCCAGAGCGTGTCGCGCACCAGCACGTAGCAAATGCCCACTGCCGCCACTACGGCCAGCAGAATAAGCGCGTAGGAGTAGCCCTCCAGGGTAAAGCCGCTTTCGCCCACTACGCCACCATCGGGGCGGGTTTTGGCCACGCGCTGCAAGGCGAAGATGACGCCTAGTAGCAGCAGGAAGGCTACAATTAAGGAAAGAAGAGTAACGTATTGAATCATAAGTAATGGTATAGGAAAGGCGCGGCGAAGACAAGTAGAATGTCATGCAGAGCGCAGCGAAGCATCTCGCGTGCAGTTGTAACTCAATCGCTGAACGAGGCGAGCGAGATGCTTCGCTGCGCTCTGCATGACGGACGGACCAATAAATGTTCTCACGGCCATCATCAAAGTGACGTTCACGCCGCAACTAGACACTTCATCTCCCCGGCAATTAATTAGCCCAGGAAAAAGTCCCCAATTTAGCGCCAAACTTCTCCTTCATGCCACACCTTGCCTTGCGCAGCCAACGGGTAGTCACGCCCGACGGCGAGCGCGCCGCCACCATTCTCATCCAAAATGGCAAAATTGCCAGCCTACTGCCCTTCGATGCGGAAGTGGGCGACGCAACTTTGGTGGACGTCGGGACCCACGCCATCCTGCCTGGCGTGATTGACCCGCACGTGCACATCAACGAGCCCGGCCGCACCGATTGGGAAGGTTTCGACACGGCAACCCGTGCCGCACTAGTCGGCGGCCTCACCACGCTGGTTGATATGCCGTTGAACTCGGCGCCCGTTACCACCTCCGTGGCTAATCTGGAGATAAAGCGGGCCGCCACCCAGGGCCAGCTGCACACCAATGTGGGCTTCTGGGGCGGCATTGTGCCCGGCAACGCCGCCGAAGTAGAAGGCCTGATTGCGGCGGGAGTGCTGGGCTTTAAAGCTTTCCTGACACACTCGGGCATCGATGATTTTCCAAATGCCACCGAGGCAGATTTACGCGAAGTAATGCCGATTCTGGCCCGCCACCAGTTGCCACTGCTGGTGCACTGTGAGCTATCAGTGGAAGACGACGCCTGGAAGCTGAACGACCACCGCTCGTACCCGAACTACCTCGCTTCCCGCCCCAAAGAGTGGGAAGACGAAGCCATCGCCTTGATGATTCGCCTGTGCGAGAAATTCCGCTGTCCCGTACACATTGTGCACCTTTCGTCGGCCAACTCTATTGCGCCTATTGCTTCTGCTAAGGCCAAGGGCCTGTCCCTGACAGTAGAAACCGGCCAGCACTACCTCTACTTCAACGCCGAGGACATCGCCGACGGCCAGACGCAGTTCAAATGTGCGCCACCCATCCGCGAAAAAGCCAACAACGACCAGCTCTGGGCGGCTTTGCAGGCCGGCATCATCGACTTCGTGGCCACCGACCACTCGCCCGCGCCGCCCGATTTGAAGCAGATGGCCACCGGCGACTTCACCACGGCCTGGGGCGGCATTGCCTCGCTGCAATTTGCCCTGCCCGTGCTCTGGACCGCCGCCCGCCAGCGCGGCGCCACCCTGCCCGACCTGGTGCGCTGGCTGAGTGAAAACCCCGCCAAACTCATCGGCCAGAGCCACCGGAAAGGCCGTATTGCCGCCGGCTACGATGCCGATTTAATTGTGGTGGATACTGAAAAATCCTTCGTACTGCAGCCGGAGATGATTCTGCACAAACACAAGGTGTCGCCTTACATTTGCCAGGAGTTGTGGGGCGTCGTGGAGCAAACTTTTCTGGCGGGCAAGCAAGTGGTGGCGCACGCCGCCATCACCCACCTCAACCAAGGCAACATCATAACCCGGTAGCTGAATGCAGCACGAATACCTAGCGCGCGCTGAGCGTATCATGCAGCGCATTCAGCAATTGGCAGCCATTAGCGAAGACCCGGATGGGGTGACGCGCACCTTCGGCACACCCGCTTTCCTGGAAGGTCGCGACCTGGTGCAGAGCTGGATGGAAGCCGCCGGCCTGCCCACCCGCGTAGATGGCATCGGCAACCTGCGCGCCCGCCTGGAGAGCGTAAACCCCGACGCCAAAACCTTCGTGCTGGCCTCGCATATCGACACGGTGGTGAACGCCGGTAAATTCGACGGCCCCTTGGGCGTGCTCATGGGGCTGGATTTGCTGGAGGAGCTAATTGGGCAGCGCACCGAGCTGCCCTTTCATATCGAGCTAATTGCTTTCAGCGACGAGGAAGGCGTGCGCTTTCACACCACCTACCTGGGTAGCGAAGTCGTGACCGGCAACTTCGACCATAGCCTCCTCGCCCGGTCAGACTCTGCTGGCATTACGCTGGCCGATGCCTTAGTGACCATGGGCACCAACGCAGCGCAGCTGGCCGCCGATGCCATCCCGGCCGCCGAGTGGCTGGGGTATTTTGAAATGCACATCGAGCAGGGCCCGGTGCTCTGGGAACGCAACGTACCAGTGGCGTTGGTCACGGCCATTGCCGGCCAGCAGCGTGTGGAGCTGCATTTCCGGGGCATGGCGGGCCACGCCGGCACCGTGCCCATGCACATGCGGCAGGACGCCCTGTGCGCCGCCGCCGAGTTTGTGCTCACCGCCGAGCAGTTTGCCCAGGCCCACGGCAAGGGGCTGGTGGCTACGGTGGGCAAGTTGAACATCAGCCACGCGGCCAGCAACGTCATCCCCGGCGAGGTCACCTGCACCCTCGACCTGCGCAGCCCCAACCAGGCCCAGCTGGCCGATGCCTACCGCGCCCTGCTCGCCTTTGCCGAAGGTCTGGCCGCCCAGCGCAACGTGGAGCTGGTGTGGAAGCTGGTGCAACAAACCGCACCCGTAGCGTGCAGCGAACCCCTAAATGAGCTGCTGACCCAGGCCATTGCCGCGGCCGGCCACGAAACCATTGCGCTGGTAAGTGGCGCGGGCCACGACGCGGTGCCGGTGTCGGCCGTGGCACCGGCTACCATGATGTTCATTCGCTGCTACAAAGGCATCAGCCACAACCCTCTGGAGAATGTGGAGCTGGCCGATTTGGCCGCCGCCATTGCCGTGGCCGACCAGTTTATGCACCTTCTCCGCACCCAAAATCCCACCCGCTAATATGGAAATGTCTGCCCTGACCCGTTCGGTCGTAAAGCGCAATCACGCCATCATCGCCCCCGATGGCTACATCAACAGCAACGTACCCGGCTGGACCGGTTGCACCGTCAACGTCATCATTAACGAGCAGATGGGCGCACGCCTCTGCCAAACCCTGATTACCCTCACCGACGCTGGCCGGCTGGTAGGGGAGACCCAGGTCTCGCAGATATTCTTCTACGTGGTGCAGGGCCGCGTTCAAGTGGCCGTAGGCGGCGAAACACGCACGCTGGGCGCTGGTCAGTACGTGTACATCCCAGTGGGCCAGTCGTATGAGTTCACTGGCCCAGAGGCCAGCACGCAGTTGCTCACGTTCCATAAAGTGTATGAGCCGCTGGCCGGCCACGCCACGCCTGCCGTGTTTTTCGGTGAGCGGGACTACCGCAAAGCCCCCATCTACATGAACGACGAGGCCTTGCGCATCCAGGAACTGCTGCCGAACGAGCTGGGCTTCGATATGGCCGTGAACATCTTCACCTACGGCATCGGCGGCAACCTGCCCATGGTGGAAACGCACATCATGGAGCACGGCCTGATGTACCTGGAAGGCCAGGCCATCTACATGCTCGACCAGTGCTGGTACCCCGTGAAAAAAGGTGATTCTATCTGGATGGCGCCCTACTGCCAGCAGTGGGCCACGGCTATGGGGCAGGAGCCCTCGGTGTACATCTATTACAAAAACGTCAACAGGTTTCCGACGGTGATGTAGCGCGGACTTTTAGTCCGCGAATAGCTCCGTTAACAGCGTAACCGTGGACTAAAAATCCGCGCTACATCCCATGAACATATTAGAACTCAATCGGCTCGAAAAGTCAGCCCTGACCGAAGCCCTCAGCAAATGCTGCGGCTCCACCGCGTGGGTAGAAAACATGCTTGCCATATTCCCCGTTGCCAATGCCGAAACGCTAATGGCCGAGGCCAAAACCCAATGGAATAAACTTAGCGAAACCGACTGGCGTGAAGCCTTCACGCATCACCCCAAAATAGGAGGCAATGTAGCGGCCTTACGCGAAAAGTTCGCCAGCACCAGTACATGGGCCGAAGGGGAACAGGCTTCTGTAAAACAGGCTTCACAAGCTACTTTAGAGGCTTTGACCGCTGGTAATACTGAGTATGAGCAGAAATTCGGCTACATCTTTATTGTTTGCGCCACCGGAAAATCGGCCGAAGAAATGCTGGCATTATTGCAAGCGCGCCTGCCCAATAAGCCCGAAGATGAAATATTAATTGCCATGGGCGAGCAGGATAAAATTACCCATATTCGCCTCGAAAAACTATTAGCCGCATGAGCCAGATAACTACTCATATTCTCGATACCACGAAGGGCAAGCCGGCGGCAAATGTCACGATTGCGCTGTTGCAACAAGCTGGTGATAATTGGCAGGAAATTGCGCGGGGCGTTACCAATAATGACGGGCGAATTGCAGATTTATTACCCAAGGAAACGCAGCTGGAATTGGGGATTTATAAAATGAAATTCTTTACCAAAGAATATTTCGCGCAGGACGGTGCTGCTAATTTTTATCCGCTGGTAGAAATAATATTTGACGTGGCCACAACCGAACATTACCACGTGCCGCTGCTACTGAATCCCTTCGGCTACGCAACGTATCGCGGCTCCTGAACAATGTAGAGACGCAATATTTGCGTCTCATCGCCTGCGTCGCCTAAACATCTTCGTCCAACGACAAGACGCGAATACGCGTCTCTACAGCCTTAATAAATTCCCACAATGAAACTCAGCTTACCAGATTCCGATAAAACCGCGCTGCTCGACCAATTGGGCGTGGCCAACCTGCGCTTCCAGCAAACCTATCCCGGCGACAAGCCCGACCGCCAGCCTGTGCACACCGTGTACGGCGGCGCCAACCTCTTCAAGGCCGATACCTGCGTGCGCATGGGCGACATCGCCCTTAACAACCTGCAGACCTACGCCCCCAATTTCGTGGAGCTAGCCCGCGTGCTGCAACTCAAAAACCACGAGCACCTGCCCACCCTGGCCGCCGACATCGCCGCCCTCACCGCCCGCCTCGATGCCATGACGCCCGCCGAGCGCAAGCAGGAGCCCGCCTGGCTGGCCTACTCGGTCTACAATAAGATTGTGCAGAAGCTGAAACGCGAAGCCGTGGAAGACTTCCGTGTGGACTTCGAAGACGGCTTCGGCAACCGCCCCGATGCCGAGGAGGACGAAACCGCCGTGCGCGCCGCCAAAGAAGTAGCTAAAGGCATGCAGCAAGGCACGCTCTCGCCGTTTATTGGCATCCGCATCAAGCCCTTCACCGAAGACATGAAGGCCCGCGGCGTGCGCACGCTTGATATCTTTCTGACCACGCTGCTGGCCGAAACCAGCGGGCTGCTGCCCGACAACTTCGTGGTGATGCTGCCCAAAGTCACCATCCCGGAGCAGATGACGACGATGGTGCGCCTGTTTGAGCTGCTGGAAAAGGGCAATGGCCTCGCCTCCGGCACCCTCCAAATGGAAACCATGGTGGAGGCCACCCAGATTATCATGGACGAGGAAGGCCGCAACCCGCTCATGCGCATCATCCGGGCCAGCGAGGGTCGGTGCATTGCGGCCCACTTCGGCACCTACGACTACACCGCCAGCTGCGGCATTACGGCCAAGTACCAGACTATGGCCCACCCCGTGTGCGACTTTGCCCACCATATGACCAAAGTGGCGCTGGGCGGCACCGGCATCTTTCTCTCCGACGGCGCCACCAACGTCATGCCCATCGGCCCGCACCGCGGCGACAACCTGACCTTTGCCCAACTGCGCGAAAACCAGGAATCGGTGCATAATGCGTGGAGACAAGCGTACCACCACACCACGCACTCCCTCATCAACGGCATGTACCAGGGCTGGGACCTGAACCCCGCCCAACTGCCCATGCGCTACGCCGCCACCTACAACTTCTTCCTGAGCAGCTACGACGACGCTGTGAACCGCCTGCGCACCTTCGTGGAACGGGCCGCCATTTCCACCCTCACCGGCGACATTTTCGACGACGCCGCCACCGGCCAGGGTCTGCTCAACTTCTTCCTGAAAGCCCTGAACTGCGGCGCCATCTCAGAGGAGGAAATCGAAGCTACCGGCCTCACGCGCGATGAAATAAACACCCGTTCGTTCTTCCGCATTCTGGAAGGGCGGCGCAAGCAGGCGGTAGCGTAAGCGCTGCCGCGTAGCTGATACATAGCAGTTCTGAGGTCTAAGAAAAATCGTTTATATTCGTTAAGAGGCAGTGCAAGCTGCTGATTACGAATTGTAAACGATTTTTCTTTTGGCGTGTGGCCATCGCACGAGTGCGGGGTGCCATGCCCACCTTTTTCTGCGCCATGAAACTCCACCTCCTTATTGCTGCGCAAATGCTGCTGGGCAGCGCCACTGCCCAAACGGCCCCCGACTATGTTCTCACCGGTGGCAAGGTTTTCACCGCCGATGTGGCCCGGCCCTACGTCCAGGCCCTAGCCGTGCGAGGCGAGCGGATTGTAGCCGTGGGCACTACGGCGCAAATTGCCAAGCTGGCCGGACCCCGCACGCGCCGCATCGACTTGCAAGGCCGCACCGTGGTGCCGGGTTTCAACGACGCGCACAGCCACCTGCCGCCGGGCGGGGCTTCGGCCCACTACATTGCCTTCCCGAAGGCTGACCTGTTGTCGGGCCCTTCCGCCGCCCAGGTAATGGACACCCTGGCGGCCTTGGTGCGGACGCTGCCGCCGGGAACCTTGCTACAGGGCGAAATCGGTCTGCAGGTACTGCAAGACCCTAAGCTGCGCCGTGCCCAACTCGACCAAATTGCCCCCAAGCACCCGGTGGTCCTGCACGCGCCCTGGGGCCACGGCAGCGTGGCGAATTCAGAAGCCCTGCGGCTGATGAATATCAGCGACAACGATGCTGCGCCCGTGGGAGGTACTTACGGCCGCGTAGAAAATTCACCTCGCCTCAACGGGCTGCTAAACGAGTACGGCGAATGGGCCGGCCTACGGGTGCTAAACAGCCGCCTGCCCGATAGCACCTGGGTGCGGCGCCTGCGAGCCTACGGGGCCGAGTCCTTGCGCCTGGGCCTGACCAGTGTGCAAGACATGGCTGGCAACCTGCCCCCCGACCAGACCATACGCGTGGTGAAAGCTGCCCAGTTGCCCTTGCGTCATCGCATTATTGCCTTACCCATGGCCACCTCGCGCGGCATCAACCACCGCGAGTGGGCCAGCGTAGCCCGGCAGCCCACCGCCCTGGCCCGGGTGGAAGGCGTGAAGTACATTCTCGATGCCACTCCGCTGGAGGGCGGGGCGCTGATGCGGCGGCCGTACCCTGGCCGGCCGGGCTGGCACGGCCAGCTGAATTTCCCTGTAGACACTGTGCGGCAGATGCTGCGCCGCGCACTGACCAGCTCCCAGCCCCTCATGTTGCACATTGTGGGCGATAGCAGCGCCAGCCTGGTGCTGCGGCTGATGAGCCAAATGGCCCCTGACTCGGCCTGGCGGCGCAAGCGCGTCCGCTTTGAGCATGGCGACGGCGTAGCGCCCGACTTGCATGCCCGGGCCAAAGCCCTAGGCATCGTGGTGGTGCAGAATCCCTCGCACTACATCAACCCTGCAGTAGACAAGCAGCACGCGCTTGCGCCCATATTGGCTGCCTCATTTCGTTCGCTGCTCGAAAGCGGGGTGGCCTTCGCGCTCGGTTCGGACGGGCCATCGAATCCTTTCCTGAACATTCTTTTCGCTACCACGCTGGCCGACCCCAAAGAGGTTCTGACGCGCGAGCAAGCCGTGCGGGCCTACACCACGGGCTCAGCCTATGCCGAGTTTCAGGAGAAGGATAAGGGCACCCTCAGTGTCGGCAAACTGGCCGATTTGGCGGTGCTCTCGCAGGATATTTTCACGGTGCCCCCGCCCGCCCTGCCCGGCACCGTGAGCGAGCTGACCATGGTGGGCGGCAAGGTAGTTTACGAAGCAAAACGCGGCGCACCCCTGAGCCAAGCTGCGCCGCGTTCCGTAAAGAAATCGAATCCAACGGCCTCTAAGCCGAAGCAGAAGTAGCTTCGGTCGCGGTTTTCCAAAGGGTGTTGTTCGCCGAGAACTCGGGGTATAAGCTCACCAGCACCTTCTCGGGTGTCATCGGCGCTGAGAAGGGCAGGGCCGCGTGCGGCTGAAACGCCCGGACGGCATCGCGCAGCGCGAAGTAGGCGCCGATGCCGTACATCAGCGGCGGCTCGCCCACGGCTTTGGACCGCAGGATGGCCTTGGGGTGGCCGGGCGTGTCGAGGAAATGCACGTCGAGCACCTTAGGCGCGGCGTAAATGTCCGGGATTTTATAGCTGTTAAGCGAATTGCTGAGCAGGCGGCCTTCTTCGTTGTAGGCAATTTCCTCCATGGTCATCCAGCCGATGCCCTGCACGGCGCCGCCTTCAATCTGGCCGCGGTCAATTACCTCGTTGAAGCTCTGGCCGAAGTCGTGGGCGATGCGCAGGGCATCTACGGTGTAGGTGCCGCGCAGGCAGTCGACGGTGACAGTAGTGAAGGCCGTGCCGTAGACGTGGTAGGCGAAGGGGTAGCCTGTGTTGGTCGTAGGGTCGAAATGCAGGTCGGGCGTGGCGTAGTGGGCGTTTTCGGTCAGGCATACGCGCTTCCAGAAGGCCGAGGAGACCAGTTTCTCCCAGTTGGTTTCGGCGGGGATACCAGCCGCCAGCACTTCTTCGCCCTGAATTTCGAGGCCTTCGTAGTTGAGCGTGTACTCTACTTCGGCGTGGCGCAGCAGCCGCTCGCGCAAGGCGGCGCAGGCCATTTCAGTGGCTTTGCCGTTGAGGTCGGCGGTGGCGCTGGCGGCGCTGGGGGAGGTGTTGGCCACGCGGGTGGTGTTGGTGCTCTCCACCTTCACGCGGTTGATGGAAATGCCCAGGGTGCGGGCCGCCACGCTAGCAATTTTGGTGTTCACGCCCTGGCCCATCTCCACCGCGCCGGTGCTGATGCCCACCGAGCCATCGGAGTAGATATGCACCAGGGCCCGCGCCTGGTTCATGGGCGTTTTGGTGAACGAGATGCCGAAGCAGATGGGCATCACCGCAAAGCCTTTCTTGAACAGCTTGTTCTGCTGATTGAACTGTTCGACTTCGGCCCGCAGGCCGGCTAAATCATATTGCTGAGCGGCCGTGTCCCAGGCCTGCTCGGCGTGGCACATTTCGGCGGGCTGGCGGTAAGAGAACAGGTCGTTTTCACGCAGCAGGTTGCGGCGCTGAATCTCGCAGGCCGGTAACCCCAGTTCCTCCGCCGCCTTTGCTATGGCCGACTCAATCACAAACATACCCTGTGGCCCACCAAAGCCCCGGAAGGCCGTGTTAGGCGGCAGATTGGTCCGGCAGCTGAAAGCCGTAGCCGTCACATTGGGCACGAAATAGGAGTTGGTCGCGTGGAACAGCGTGCGCTCCATCACAGCCGGCGAGAGGTCGGCGGCCGCGCCAGCATTCTGGAAGAACGTGACTTCGTAAGCCACAATTTTCAGATTTTCATCGAAGCCGATTTTGAAGTCGGAGGAGTAGGGGTGGCGCTTGCCGGTCATGCGCATGTCGGCCATGCGGTCCAGCACCAATTTCACCGGTTTCTTGGTCACAAAAGCGCCCAAAGCTGCCAGTGCGCCCCAAGGCGTGGCCTGGTCTTCCTTACCCCCAAAACCGCCGCCCAGGCGCGTTACATCCACTTCAACCTGGTGCATGCCCAGGCCCAGCACGTGCGCGGTGTGGCGCTGCACCGCCGTCGGCCCCTGCGTAGAAGAGATAATGCGCACGCCGCCCATCTCCGTGGGGAAGGCATAAGCGCCCTGCGTTTCGATGTACAAATGCTCCTGCCCGCCCGATTCGGCTACGCCCTCAAACACGTGAGCACACGAAGCCCAGGCCGCTTGAGAATCACCGATTTTGAAGGTGCGCGGCGGCACAATCAGCTCGCCTTGCGCCGCGGCTACCCGCGGGTCCGTAATGATGGGCAGTGGCTCGATGTCCACCTTGATAAGCTTGAGCGCAGCGTGCGCCTGATGCTCGTGGCGCGCCAGCACCAGCGCCACCGGCTGCCCCCGGAAGTGCACGTGGCCCTCCGCCAGCAACGGCTCATCGGGCACAATGCCCCCGATTTGGTTGTGGCCCGGAATGTCCTCCGCCGTGAGGATGCGCACTACCCCCGGCGCGGCCAGCGCAGCGCTTAAATCCAGGTTCAGCAACTTGCCATGCGCCAGCGGGCTCTCAAATACGGCCGCGAACAAGGTGCCCTGCTGGGTGGGCACGTCGTCGAGGTACTGCGATTCGCCGCGCACGTGGCGTTGAGGGTCGAGGTGATTCATGGCTTGGGACTTGAATGCCGCGTGTAGTGGAACCTCACCCCCCGGCCCCCTCTCCAAAAAAGAGGGGGAGCCACGGCGGCACGGTTTTAATTCTTGACTGAACGACCGAAACACAAATCGTTAGGCTCCCCCTCTTTTTTGGAGAGGGGGCCGGGGGGGTGAGGTCCACGCCTGAACGACGGTAATGATTTAAATTAATTCGCCTGCCTCAATAGCCGGCGCAAACTTCAGAAAATGCGCCAGCAGCAACTGTCGCAACAGCAGTCGCTTATACTCCGCTGTGCCCCTGACATCCGAAATCGGACTGATTTCGCTTTGCATTACCTCATTCGCTGCCACCACCGTTTCGGCCGTGAGCTCGCATCCCACCAGAAATTCGCTGGTGCGCGCCAGGTACAGCGGCACTGGCGCTACACCACCGGCCGAGACACGGGCCGCCTGAATGAAGCCGCCATCCATGCGCAGCCAGGCCGCCGAATTCACGCTGGCAATGTCCAGGTGGGTGCGCTTCGATACCTTCTCAAAGTTGAAATGGTCGCGTGGGAAGGGAGTAGGGAAGCTGATTTCTATGACCTGCTCCTCGGGTGTCTTTGCCAGCTTTTTGTAGCCCAGGTACAGGTCGGGCAGGGCCAGCTCGCGGGTAATTCCGGTGGGGTCGGCCAACGTAATGTAGGCCCCGAGCGCCAGGAACATAATAGTCAAGTCGCCAATGGGTGAGCCATTGATGAAGTTGCCGGCTACGGTGCCCATGTTCCGAATAGGAGTGCTCGATACCAGTTTCAGGTACTGCGGCAGCTGGGGCAGCAGGTTGCACATCAGGTCCGAATCCAGCAAGTGGCTGGCTGTGGTAGCGGCGCCCAGCACCATGCGGCCGGCTATGCCCTCCCGGATGCCGCGGCGCTCGGTTTGGTCAAATACCAGGCGCACTGATTGCTGGCGTAGGTCTTCGAGACGCTGCACCAGCAGGTCGGTGCCGCCGCCCAGGAGCGGATGCGCGAAGGCGTGGGTAGCGTTGGGCGTGTGGCCATTTTGGCCTTGGGCATGGCCGCTGGGAGAAGTGGAAACGGTAGCTCCATTGGATGCTGGCGTTGCCGTTCCTTTAGCAGCATCGATGCCGTTGCTTTTGGCCCGCAGGGAAGCCAGCTTGGCGGGTATGGCCTGAAAATAAGCCGGCACGTATTGCTGCTCGCTGAGCCAGGCTACCGCATTTTGGGTCGGCCGGTCGGCTAGTTGGGCGGTGAGGGTGGCCGCGGCACGCTCCAAAGATTTGTAACCGGTGCAGCGGCAAATGTTGCCGTCAATAGCCGCAATGGTGTTTTTCTCGGTGGCCGGCTTCTCACTCAGGCTGTGGCCGGTGAGCGACATCACGAAGCCCACCGTGCAAAAGCCGCACTGCGAGCCGCCTTCGTCCACAATGGCTTTTTGCACCGGCGTGAGCTGGCCGGCCGCCGCGTTGATGCCTTCCACCGTCACAATGTGCTTGCCGTGGGCATTGCCCAGCGGCGTGAGGCAGCTGGTCATGCTCTGGTAATTCACGGTTTCGCCGTCGGCATTCAGCTCGCCTACCAGCACGGTGCAGGCGCCGCAGTCGCCCTCGCGGCAGCCAATTTTGGTGCCGGTCAGGTGCTCGTGGTAGCGCACAAAGTCGAGCAGCGCGCTGGCCTGCGGCTCGTTGGTGCGAATGGGCTGGTCGTTGAGATAAAATTCTATCATGAATGAGGTAATGCTAATAAAGAACGGTCATGTCGAGCGCAGCCGAGACATCTCGCTTAGAAAACTAATTAGTTTAAGCACGCGAGATGTCTCGGCTGCGCTCGACATGACCGTTCAAAAGTCATAGTCAACCCCTAATAATCCGTTCGCCCTTCTTTCCGTTCCCAGGCCTGAAAGCCGGCCAGGGCCTCCTCGCGCAGCAGTTGCGTCATGGGCAGGCGGCGGGCATCCATGGGGCGGTCCAGTTCTTCGTAGATAAACTGGTCGTCGAAGCCAATGGCGGCGGCATCGGCCTTGGTGTTGCCGTAGAACACGCGCCGGGGCCGCGCCCAATAGATGGCGCCCAGGCACATGGGGCAGGGCTCGCAGCTGGTATAAAGGTCGCAGCCGTCGAGCTGAAACGTGCCCAGCTCCTTGCAGGCCTTCCGGATGGCATCGACTTCGGCGTGGCAGGTGGGGTCGTGGGTGCTGGTGACCTGGTTGAAGCCGCGGGCAATGATTTTACCATCTTTTACCACCACTGCCCCAAACGGACCGCCGTGCCCGGCCTGCATTTTCTCAATGGACAGGCGAATGGCTTCGCGCATGAATTCGGGGTTGGGAGCTTCCATAGATGTAGGCTTGTAGCGATAAGGGAAATTATTCAAAAAACGGGCAACAAAGAACGCCACTTCGCCCCACATCTGGCTTGCCTGCGGCAAGTCGGCCCCGAAAGCAATTTTCGCCAAGTTGCAACTGCTTTTGGGCTAAGCCCTTAGTTGAATAAGTTGGGAAGACGCAGCTGGAAGCCCAGGGAGGGCACCACCGTGACCCCGCTGAAGGAAGTGCTGGCGCCATTGAGCAAAGCAAATTCCCCATAATTCTGGTAGAACAGCGACACGGCCGGAATTACGTAGAAATACCGGTAGCCCAGCTTCAGGTTCAGGAAGCCGCCGTAGGAAGAAAAGTCTCGGCTCTGATTGGGTAAGGCCGAAATTCGCTGCCGGTTCAGGTACACGTTGTTTGGGGCAAAGCCGTAGTTCACCCAGCTGTGCGCATACACCACGCCGTAGCTAATGGCGCCAATCTGCTCCTCGGGTCCGAAGGACTGGCTGAAAATGAGCGGTATCAGCAAGTCGTTGCGCGTGGCCCGTAGGTTCAGTACCGAGTTGATGTCGGAGAGGAAGGGCAGGCTGGGCAATTTGGCCCGCTGCGTGGCAAACTGCAGGCCGATGCTGGCATACGTAGTGCCCGACGTGGCTCCCGCCCCCGGGTTTTCGGGCGAGCCGGTGGGCCCCAGTAACTGAAACTGCGCATCGAATACGTGCGAGCCAAACGCGTACTTATAGCCCGCATCGAGGCGCGGCACAATGCCATAGCGGATGCTCAGGTCGGAAGTAGCCTGCACCGGGTCCAGGATGTAGGCCAGCGCGGCGGCCTGCAGGTTGGTAACGGCGCCGTCGTAAATTACAGAGTCTTTGCGAGCGGCTGCCCTGGCCGCGTCTCGCAGGGCCGAGCCGGCCTTGCTGAGCGGGGCCGATGCCACGTTGAATCCCGTGTTATAGCCTACCCGGAATTCGCCTTGGGGTGTGACTTTGCCCGTGGCCACAATGGCGCGGGGGGCGGTGCAGGAAGTGGCTAGCAGGAGGGAGGCAGCCGCCAGCAGGCCGACTGGCTGCCGAAAGAAAAAGTGTAGGAAGGGATTGTTCATAACAGCAAAGGTTAGCGGTGTGCGGCTAAAAACGAAAATCGGGCCGAAACAGCTATGCTCAATTCCCCAACCGAAACCAGTATAGCCGCCGCCCAGCCTCGCAAGCTGAACCCATGGCGGAATTTCGGTTATTTGCTGCCCAATCTTAACATAAACCTCCGCTGGCCCACCGCGCCCCAGCAACTTCCCGGCAACATCAAATGAACATCCTCTACGGAGTGCCCGGCGAGGGCTTAGGCCACGCCACCCGCAGCAAAGTCGTTATTGCTCATTTGCTGGCGCAAGGGCACCAGGTATGCGTAGTGAGCAGCAGCCGGGCCTACCACATGCTGGCCGCCGCGTTTCCGGGGCGGGTGCACGAAATCCGGGGTTTCCACCTGGCCTACCGGGGCCTGGCCGTGAGCAAGGCCCGCACCGCCGTGCTCACCCTGCGCACCGCCCCCGACGACCTGCGCACCAACTTCGCCAAATACCGGGAATTACTCTGCGATTTCGAGCCCGAATTAATTATTTCCGATTTCGAATCGTTCAGTTATCTATTCGCGAAAATGCGCCGCCTGCCAATTATCAGCATTGATAACATGCAGATTATCAGTCGCGCCAAATTAGATGTGACGGTGCCCAAATCAGAGCGTGGTAATTATAATCTGGCCCAAAATATTGTGCGTGCCAAGCTGCCGCGCAGTCGTCATTATTTCGTTACTACGTTTTTTAATCTGCCCCTGAGTAAGTCCGATACCACGCTGGTGCCGCCCATTATTCGCCCCGAAATTCTGGCCGCCAAGCCCACCACCGGCAGCCACGTACTAGTGTACCAATCGGCCACGACGCAGCAGAACCTAGTGCCGCTACTGCAACAGCTGCCCAACCAGGAATTCCGGGTCTATGGCTTTAACAAAGAAGAAAACCACGGCAACGTGCAGCTCCGCGCCTTCTCCGAGGCCGGCTTCATTGCTGATTTGGCCAGCTGCCGGGCCGTGGTCACCAACGGCGGCTTCTCGCTGATTTCGGAGGCGGTGTTTCTGCGCAAGCCCATTTGTGCCATTCCCATTCCGGCGCAGTTCGAGCAGTGGCTCAACGCCGCCGAGGTAGAACAAATGGGTTACGGCCGCCACTTTGCCGCCATCACGGCCGATAACCTGCGCGCTTTTCTCTACGAGTTGGCCGGGTTTGAAACCGCTCTGGCCGGGTATCAGCAAGACGGCAACGAAGTACTATTTGCCAAGCTCGATAAAGAGTTGGCAACGCTGTCCAAGAAAACGGAAAAAACTCCCCTCCTCAGTTGAGGAGGGGATGTTCGAGCCGCAGGCTCGGACGGGGGTGGTTGAACTCGTTGAACGATGGACGAACATCGCAGTAATCATGGTTCTACCATCGTTCAACGACTTCAACCACCCCAGCTGACGCTTCGCGCCAGCATCCCCTCCTTAAAAAAGGAGGGGAGTTTGTTCTTCTTTTAGCATTTCCTCCGCATCCCGAATGCCCCGTTCCCTTCGCCTGTTGCCGCTGCTGCTCCTGCTAGCTGCCTGCGCCCGCACTCCCCCCCCCAGCGCCGACCGGGCCAACAAGTACCAAGACGCCACTATCAGGCAAATTGGCACGGCGCAGGATGAACGCAACACCGCCGCGCTGCTGCCCTTCCTCACCAGCGCCAACCCCACCTACCGGTGCGAGGCGGCCCTGGCTTTTGCCTCGGTACAGGCCCTGGCGGCGGTACCCGCCCTGATTCCGCTGCTGCGCGACGCCGATGCCAGCGTGCGCCGCGCCGCCGCCTACGCCCTCGGCCAAACCGGCGACAGCACCGCCGTCGACAGCCTCCGCGTGCGCGTCCTCAAGGAAAACGACAATCTGGTGCGGCGCTACGTGCACGAGGCTCTGGGCCGTACCGTCACCCGCAACAGCCTGCCCGAGCTGTGGCGAGTTGAAATTCTGAACGATACCGCCCGAGCCGCTGCCTTAGCCTGGGGGCTGAATCGGGCGGCCCTGCGCGGCCTCGGCTCGCCCGAAAGCATTCGCCGGGCGGTGCTGGTCTTAAATTCGCCCAAAATGCCTGCCCGGGCCCGGCTGTTGGCCACGGTGGGCCTGTCGCGCACCCGTGGCCTCGATGCCGACCTAGCCCGCCTGGCCCAGGAAACCTTGTTGCGACTGGCCACCAAAGACCGTTCGTACGCCGTTCGGGCCGCTGCGGCTTCCACCTTAGGCAAAATTGCAGCTATTGCCACGCCAGCCATTCCCCTCGAGGCCACGACTGCACCAGCGGCTACTCCGGTTGCCAAATCAGCGGGGAGCCCAGCGGCCGTGCTGGCTCGCCTCGCGGTTAGGGACAATGACTATCGGGTGCGCCTCAGCGCTATTCGGGCTCTGCCTTTTGGCCCCGACACCTATTCCGACAGCCGCAAAGCGGTGTTTCACGCCCTCAGCCACGACCAGGCCCCGGTGGCGCTCACGGCCGCCGAATGGCTATTGGCCCATGCCAAAGGAGAGTCGGGCCCGGCCCTGGCCGCCCTGGCCGATGGCAATAAGCAGGCTTCGGCGCGGGTGCAGGCGGCCCTGCTGCAAGCGGCCGTACGGCACGCCAGCCCCGCCTCCCGGCCCAGCCTCACCGAAACCATCCGGAAACGGTACGCTTCGGCTGCCACGGTATACGAAAAAGGCTTCCTGCTGCAAGCCCTGGCCGAAGACCCCGCCTCGTTCGACTTTGTGCAGGCCGAAGCCGCCGCGGCCGGGCAATCCCCCGTGGTGGCGGGCTATGCGCTGGGCGCGCTTTTGGCCATGCGCCGCGCTGCCGAGTTCCCGGCCGCACGCTACCCCGATTTTGCCGCGGCCATGCGCCAGGCCCTGGCTAGCGGCGACGTAGCTCAAATCGGGGCCGCGGCCGAAGCCATGGCCGACGCCAAGCTGTACCCCGCAGCGCAGGCAGCCGACCTCGCCGCCCTGCGCACGGCCCAGGCCAAGTTGCAGCTGCCCCGCGAAATTGAAGCCTGGCAAGGCATTCAGCAAGCCCTCGACAAACTAGAAAAAGCTCCCAAACCCACGCCGTCGCCCATTTCCACGGCCAGCCAGCACCCCATCGACTGGGCCGTGGTGCAAAGCGTGCCGCTCTACCAGCAAGTGCGCTTGCGCACTTCCAAGGGCATCATCCTGCTGGAGCTAAAGCCCAACGAAGCGCCCGGCGCTGTGGCCAGCTTCGTCACGCTCGTCGGCCAGAAGTTCTACGACAACCTGTACTTCCACCGCGTGGTACCCAATTTCGTAGCCCAGGGCGGCGACCCCCGCGGCGACGGCAACGGCAGCGCCCCCTACAACCTGCGCTCCGAATTTGGCGACCTGCACTACGAAGAAGGCAGCGTGGGCCTGGCATCAGCAGGCAAGGACACCGAAAGCTGCCAGTTCTTCATCAACCATACCGCGACCCCGCACCTGGATGGTCGCTACCCCATTTTCGCTCAAGTTGTGGGCGGCATGGATGTGGTGCACAAACTCGAAATCGGTGACCAGATTTTAGGCGTGGAACTGGTGAAGTAGCGGAATGTAGCGCGGTCGTACCCGGAGGGACTTTGTAGTCCGCGTCCCCGGCGGATACCCAAACGACTTGCAATGGGCACTAAAGGCGCAGGGACGCGGACTACAAAGTCCCTCCGGGTACGACCGCGCTACATTTCGCTGCAGCCCACCAATATCTATCACCGATTCACCAGCTTCAGTGCGCCTTCCCCGTAGCGAGCCCCAACAATGGGATGCGCGGCCAATAACTCCGTGAGCCGCTGCTGGTCGAGGGCAGATAACTCCACTTCTACCGCCGCGGCATTTTCCTCCAGGTATTTCCGGCGCTTGGTGCCCGGGATGGGAATCAGGTGCTCGTCCTGCGACAGCAGCCACGCCAGGGCCAGCTGCGCTGTGCTGATACCTTTTTCCGTAGCCAGTTGATGCAGGCCCGCCACCAGCGGGGCGTTGGCGTCGCCTACTTCTTCGCCAAAGCGGGGCATGCTGCGGCGCAAATCTTTTTCGGCCAGCTGCGGGCCCGGATTGGTGAGCAGGCCGCGGCCTAGCGGTGAGAAGGGTACCAGGCTCACGCCCAATTTCTGACAGGCCGGTAATATTTCGGCTTCAACATCGCGGGTAAACAGCGAATATTCCGACTGCAGCGCCGCAATGGGATGCGTGGCTACCGCCCGCCGTAGCGACGTAGCCGAAGCTTCCGACAATCCCAAAAACCGCACTTTCCCGGCCTGCACCAGCGCCGCCATGGCACCTACCATTTCCTCTACGGGCACGGCTGGGTCGATGCGGTGGGCGTAATACAAGTCGATGGTGTCTATGCCGAGGCGCTGCAGGCTGGCGTCGCAGGCCGCGGCAATGCGCTCGGGCCGTACATCTACCATGGCTCCGCCTTGCCCGTCGGCCACAAACCCAAACTTGGTGGCCAGGAACACGCGGCTCCGGTTTGGTACCAGCACCTGTCGCAGCAGCTCTTCATTGGCCCCGAAGCCGTACACATCGGCGGTGTCCCAAAGCGTCACGCCGAGTTCCAGGGCCCGGTGCAAGGTGGCCACCGCTTCGCGCTCGTCGCTAGGTCCATAGGCGTAGTCTGAAGCCATAGACATACACCCCAGGCCCAGCGCAGATACTTGCTGGCCGGTACGGCCCAATTCACGAGTTTTCATATGGAAAAGATTGTTTTTACAAACCTAATTACACAAAATCGTCCGTCCTGCAAAGCGCACTTCGCGGGACGGACGACTAAATCAAACGCACCGGAGGTTCTATTCCTCGTCGCGGCCGTGCACCTGCGCCGGGGGAGAGGTAGCCTCTACCGCCGTAAAGCTTTCCAATATCTTATAAGTGTGCTCGGCCCCTTTGGGCACTACCCACGAATTACCAGGCTCCAGAATAACGACCTGGCCGGCCAAGTGCAGCTCGGCGCGGCCGCTGAGCACGTAGCCCACGGTTTCATAAGCACGGGCCGCCGATTCTTTGGGCTCGCTGGGCTGCTCGTTCTCCCACATGCGCATGGCCACGTGCTTGCCGGAGGCCAGGTACTTTTCGCCGTCTTGGCCCTTGGGCGAGAAGCGTGAATCAACTTTGGTGATGGTGGTATCTGACATAGTATTAATTGGAAAGAAAGGAAAGAGGTGTTTTCTTGCCCGAATTCCAACTCGAAAGTCACAACCCGGTGCGTAAGCTAAACGGCTGATTTGTCCCCGCCGTTGTCCTTTCGCGTCGAAACCTTAGGTCGCTCAGCCGGTTGCAATCCCCGGTTCTTTCCACTCCTTTTTTCTGTCGCCGTGCTTACTTCTTCCTTTGCTGCCGAACTGGCTCGGGCGCATGCCTCCGTGCCCGATGCCTTGCCCGGCGCCGCTTTTTGCGCTCTGGCCGATGGCCTCCTGGCCCTGCTCTTCCCCCAGCGGGCCGAGCGGCCCCTCCTCACCGCCGACGCCGTTGCGGCCGAACTGTACCACTTCCGGTCCGAGCTAGCAGCGCTGCTGGCGCTGGTGCCCGCCTTGCCGGCGCCCGCGCCCGCCCTGGCCGATGAATTCACGGCCCAACTGCCTGCCCTGCGCACGGCCCTGCTGCGCGACGCCAGCGCCATTCTGGCCAGCGACCCCGCCGCTCAGGGCCTGGGCGAAATCATTACTTCCTATCCCGGCTTCTACGCCACGGCGCTGCACCGGCTGGCGCACGCCTTGCACCAGCGCGGCCTGCCCCGCCTCCCGCGCCTGCTGAGTGAGTACGCCCACCAGCGCACCGGCATCGATATTCACCCCGGCGCGCAAATCGGCGCTTCTTTCTGCATCGACCACGGCACGGGCCTCGTCATCGGCGAAACGGCCATCATTGGGGCCAATGTGCAGATTTACCAGGGCGTTACCTTGGGTGCCCTCAGCGTCACCAAGGGTCTCCAAGGCACCAAGCGCCACCCCACCATCGAAGACCATGTGGTGATATATGCCGGAGCTACTATCTTGGGCGGCAGCACGGTAGTAGGCACCCGCAGCATCATCGGCGGCAACGTGTGGCTCACCGAAAGCGTACCCTCGCACTCTCGCGTCTACCACCGCGCCCACATCCAGATTTCCCGCAACGAAGACCCCGCCGCCGAGCTAGTCTTTTCCATTTAAACGCAAGCGGTGAGTTAGCGAATCAATGATTCAGTGACTGCTGGTAGTTCCGAACACTGAATCACCGTTTCACTAATTCGTTAACTCACTAAATCATTAATCAACATCCCGAATCAATGAAAGCCAATACCATCCTCGATACCATCGGCAACACCCCGCTGGTGCGCCTCAATCGAATTTTTGCCGAAACCCGCCCCGATGTGGAAGTATGGGTGAAGCTGGAGCGGGCCAACCCCGGCGGTTCCATCAAGGACCGAATTGCCCTGTCCATGATTGTGCAGGCTGAGAAGGACGGTATTCTCACCAAAGACAGCCTCATTGTGGAGCCTACTTCCGGCAACACTGGCGTGGGCCTAGCCCTGGTAGCCGCCGTGAAAGGTTACAAGCTCACCCTCGTAATGCCCGAGAGCATGACCATCGAGCGCCGCCGCCTCATGGCCGCCTACGGCGCCAACCTGGAGCTCACCCCCCGCGAAAAAGGCATGAAAGGCGCCATCGAGCGCGCCCAGGACATTGTGGCCGCCACGCCCGGCGCCTGGATGCCCATGCAGTTCTCCAACCCCGCCAACCTGCAAATCCACGCCGAAACCACGGCTCAGGAAATTCTGCGCGACGCACCTGAAGGCTTCGATTTTCACATCACCGGCGTGGGCACCGGCGGCCACATCACCGCCGTAACCGAGGTGCTCAAGCCGCTATTCCCCAACATGAAAACCTTCGCTGTCGAGCCGGAGGCCTCGCCGGTTATCAGCGGTGGCGCCCCTGGGCCGCACCCCATCCAAGGCATCGGAGCCGGCTTCATTCCCGAAAACCTGCACACCAACATCCTCGACGGCACCATTCAGGTATCGCACCTCGACGCCTACGAAATGACCCGTCGCGCAGCCCGCGAGGAAGGGTTGTTCATCGGGGTTTCCTCCGGCGCCTCGCTGGCGGCCATTGCCAAAAAGCTGCCTGAAGTGCCCGAAGGCAGCCGCATCCTCACCTTCTGCTACGACACCGGCGAGCGGTACCTGTCGGTAGAAGGGTTGTTTGTGTAAGCACACCCCAAAAGCAAAGCGGTAGATAGCCAAGCTACTATAGCAGCACTTGGCTACCTACAGCCAGCGGGAGCACCCATAGCCTAAAACAAAAAGCCCGACCAGTGAACTGGTCGGGCTTTTTGTTTATTCACATCTTCAGTGGAGAATATCGGAGTCGAACCGATGACCTCTTGCATGCCATGCAAGCGCTCTAGCCAGCTGAGCTAATCCCCCGAGTTTGTGCTTAACCGCCGCGCCTATTGCGTTTTGGTTCGACAAAAGTACGGCCGGTTTGCGGTTTGGCAAGTCCACAACTCAGTTTTTTTGAGCAAACAATGCAAGGCTCAAAGAATCAGCCACAAAAAAGAGGGCCGGAAGAAATTCCGGCCCTCTTTAGAGCTCCGCTAAGCAGAAAAGCTTAGTTGAAGATGTAGCGAATGCCTACCTGGGCCTGCCAGCGCGAGCCTAGTCCACCAGTATCACGACGGAAAGTATCGGTCAGTTTCACACCCGGTGTAACGGTGCCATCACTGGCGCGCGAGGGAGCCGTCAAATAGGGGAAAGTGAAGTTCGGGCGGGCGCTCTGGTCGTACCCCACAAAAGTGAGCGGGTTCGAAACATTGGGCGTCCGGAAGGTGCCCCAGTTGCTGTTCAGCAGGTTGCCAATATTGAATACGTCGATGCTGAACTGCAGAGTGTTTCTGTTTTCACCAAGGTCGGTGAAGATGTCTTGCAGCAAGCGCAAGTCCAAGCGGTTCTGCCAAGGCCGAACGGCACCGTTACGCTCGGCGTATTCGCCGCGGCGCTTGCGGAGGTAATCGTCCTGGTTGATATAATTGTTGAGGTCGTTCCACTGCTCAGATGCTGAGTAAATGCCACCGCCTTGAGCCGCAGGAATACTAATGTCGCGCAGGGCAATCTCGCTCTGGTTTCGAGGCACGTACATCAGGTCGTTGCCCGAACCGCCCGAGCCGTCGCCGTTCATGTCGCCGGCGTAGGTATACGAGAAGCGGCCGGCAGGCGCAGCTTCGTAGAACATGGAGATAGTAGTAGCCAAGTGGTTAATGTACTCCCGGCGGTACGATACTGAACCAATGAAGCGGTGCTGCTGCAAGAAGTTGGTATAGCTCAATACGTTGGCATTTGGGTCGCCTGAAGCCGGGCGGTCACGCCAGTTGGTCTGGGCGATGGTGCCGCCGTCGTTCACGCTGCGAGCATCGGTATAAGTGTACGCCACACTGGCGTACAGCCCGCTGCTGAAGGACTTTTGCAGCTGGCCCGTTACCGAGTAAGAATAACCTTTGTTGGTGTTCTTCATCAGAATGGCATCGGTAATCACCGGATTGGCAGACGATGCACCGCCTTGGCCGTTGTAGATGCGGTTGTTGCCAATCAGGCTGGGCTGCGTGTTAGGTGCCGTGCCCACGGGGGCAGTGGTATAAAGCCCAGCGTTAGCACCCGTCGTATTTATCGCACCAAAGGTGTAGAAGATAGGGCGGTTGTCGGCGCCATTGGCCCGACCAATGGAATTAGGCAGGTTGACATTCTCGAAATAAACTGCGTTGAGGTCTTTGGTATAGAGCGCCTCAATCGTGGCAATAACACCACCAGCAATTTCCTGGTCTACAGCAATATTGGTACGCCATACCTGCGGAAACTTGAAGTCGCGAGCTGTTACAGCCAAGTTGTACTGCGTGTTAGCTGCTGCACCACTGGGGCGGTAGCGGTCTACATTGGGGTCGAAGTAGTTGCCCACGGTGCCGTCCGGGTTAGTAGCCGTAGCCACTTGCGCACCGCCCCGGTTAAAAGAACCGAACTGCACCCCGTTGTTGCCGGCCTGGTTCGAGAGCCACACGAAGGGAATGCGACCCGTGAAAATGCCCGTACCACCCCGCAATTGGGTCTTGCGGTCATCGTTTACGTCCCAGTTGACACCCACGCGAGGCGACAGCAGCACTGCACGGTCAGGGAGTTTATTGGTTTCCAACTTTACCCCGTCACGGAAGCTGAGGTTTGCAGCGTTCTCATTGCGGGCAATATCCGAGTAGATAACCGGCAAGTCGCCGCGCAAGCCTACCGTTACCCGCAAGTTGCTACGGGGGCTCCATTCATCCTGGGCGTACAGGCCAAACTGAGCGGCTTTGGTTTCAGCAAACGGGAACGAACCATCGGGCAGTGCCGAATACGACAATTGGTAGCGCTGTGGAAAAGCCAGTGTGCCGGTCGTGTTGGCTACTGGGTTGCCGTTGGCGTCGCGGGTGTAGCCGAGCGGCCCTGCCTGGGTGCGGGCAGCGGCGTAGAAGTCATCAAGGCCGTTAAAGGCAAATGCGCCGTAGTAGTTAGGCGAGAAGCCGTTGGTAAACTTATAAAATTCGTTGTAAGTGCCCACCGTTACGTTGTGCTTGCCCAGAAAAGCAGTGAAGTTGTCACCAATCTGGTACACGTCGGAATTCAATACGTTGAAGGCCGAGAAAGGCTCGTAGCCGAATGTGGTAAAGCTATTAGTGGCGTTAACCGTGCCACCGGCTGCCGTACGGTTCGTGGACGTGCCAATGTCAACAAGCGGGAACGACCCTCCGCCGGGGCTTTCGCGGAAGTCGCGGAAGGCCGAGTAGCCCGCCGTGAAGTTGTTCGCAAAACGGCTGCTGAAGGTGCTGTTCAACTCAGCAATCACCGAGTTGAGGTTGTTATTGATGGTGTAGTAAGATGAAAAGAAGGGCAAGCCAAACTGCGATTGCGACCGGCCAATGTTAGCTGGCCCAATGGCACCCGAGCCACTTGGCGGTACGTCACGGTACGAATTCAGGTAGTTGTACTTGAGGCTGAGGCGGTGATTGGAGGTAATGTTCCAGTCAAGCTTGGCCGTGGCCTTGCGGCTGAAGGTGCGCAGGTCGTAGTTCTCGTAAGCGCCGGGGTCGTAGCCGTAGTTTGTTACCAGGAAGCTCCGAAGAATATCCAGGTCGCGCGCAGCAGCAGCCGAAGTAGTGGAGTTGGGGCCGGGAGCGGGGGCTCCGGCACGATTAGCGCTGAAGTTGCCCGTTGGTGGGTCCACGCGCGTTTCTTGCTCCCCGTTGATAAAGAAGAACAGTTTGTCTTTGATGATGGGCCCGCCTAACCGGAAGCCGTAGTTTTTCAGGTTGAAATTGGGGTAATCCTGTTTGAAATCACCCACTTTGTTGCCCACAAAATTCTGGTTGCGGTAGAAGCCATAAATTGAAGCACTTACTTTGTTAGTGCCGCTGCGCGTTACCGCGTTGATGCCGGCTCCCGTGAAAGCGCCCTGACGAACGTCGAAGGGAGCGATGCTCACCTGAATCTGGTCAATGGCATCAAGAGAGATGGGCTGAGCGTTGGCCTGGCCGCCTACCGTCGACGACAGACCGAAGGAGTTGTTAAAAATCGCTCCGTCAATGGTAATGTTATTGTAGCTGCCACTGCGTCCACCAAAACTCTGGCCATTGGCCTGCGGTGTCAGACGCGTGAAGTCATCAAACGAACGGCTGATGGTGGGCAGGCGCTCAATCTGCTCGCGCTGCACGGTGGTAGCGGCACCGGTGCGACCGGCGTTCATCACCGGGTCGCGGCGGCCGCTCACGGTCACTTCCGACAGTTCGGTGGTGGCGTCGCTCAGCTTCTGGTCAAAACGCAGGTTCTGGCCCAGGGAGAGGTTCAAGCCTTCCCGCACTAAATCCTGAAAGCCTACGAAAGTGACGCGGACGGTGTAGGGACCACCGACGCGCATGTTCTGAATGTTGAAGCGGCCGTCGGAGTTGGTTGGGGCCACGTACTGCGTATTGGTGGGCGTGTGAAGGGCGATTACCGTGGCCCCGGGCAAGCCTTCGCCTTTGCTATCCGTAATGACTCCACTCATAGCCGCCGTGGTCGTACCCTGGCTCCAGCCCAGGTGGGCAGCGAAGAGCAATAGGGCCACCAAAAAGAAATGGCGTAAATATAAACTGTTCATATATAGGTTGTTGTTGGGGAAAATGAGCTTATTTAAATTCTCCGCAAAGGTACCGTTGTGAGCAGGGGTGCAGTATTACCACAACTTTACCATTTCAAGGATTAATTATGATTTAAGATTGTCTTGAATTTCGGAAAAAAATCATAAAATTTTTTAATTACTTAGGGAAGCGAACACCCGAAAGCAGCTTTAACCAGTGTGTCGACATATAAGGGCATAAAAAAACCGGCTGGAGAACCCTCCAGCCGGTTTTGATTCAAAGCTATGTCGACTTAGTTATGAAGTACGGTCGAAATGCCTAGTGGCGTGGCACTGTTACCCGCAATTCCTCGCGTGTACACAGTGTAGAATTTTCCAGACTCGAATGTTACTGCCTGTGTAGTTCCAGCAAGTATAGTAGTGGCATTGCTGCGAACATCAAGAGTATAAACTCCAGCCGCCACCTCAGTGAAGTTAGCAAAGTTCGTCGTTACAGGCGGCGTAGCGTTCGTAACATTGTTGATAGCCCGATAAGCCCGGAAGGGTACTGCCGAGAACAACGAAGTAGGCAAGGCTGGGTTCCCGACGTTGAAAATGCCGTAGGAGGTATTGCCACCCGTGGCTGTTGGTGCCAAGTTCACAAAGCGAATGCGTGCACGACCGGTAGCAGGTACAGGAGTAAAGTTATCTACCAATGCTACGGTACGCACCCCACCTAGGTCAGTGCCAGAAGCAACACGAACAGTCGGGTCCGTCAGAAAAATCGTAGTGTTACTGTTAGTAGAAAAGTTTAGTCGAGTCGCTATTTCCCGATTGTTGTTAGCTGCTGTGGAAAAAATCAACAAGCGTTGGCCCGCAGGAATATTAACGCGAACAACACTCAAATAAGGAAGAGCAGCGAATGTAAATGCAGTGGTAGGAGCTACGTTGTCAATGCTTACCAATTGTGCGGCGCCAGCACCGGGAGCAGCATTTACAACTTGATACCGGGCTTGGTCAGTAGACGGTGTTGCAATCGGAGTCGGCTCCGGGTATTTCGGCTCATCACAACCAACCAGAGCACCGGCTACCGAAGTAGCCAGTGTGAGTTTGGTGAAAAGCGAGGCAAAGGAAAATTTCATAAGAAGTTGCTATTAGCTAAACCTACTGACTGATTAAAACAAGTAACGAGCGCCAAACTGGGCCTGCCAACGTGATGACAGCTGGCTAACCTGGTAAGCTTCGGTAGGAGTGGCCGAAGTACCAGTGCCGTAGCTGAACGTAGGACGACCACCGGTGCCCTCCAAGCCTTGGAAGCGCAGCAAGCCAAAGTTCTGGTTGGCTACGAAATAATCACGGCCCCAGTCGTTGTTCAGGAAATTGCCCACATTGGTAACGTCCAGCGTCAATTGCAACGTGTGCGTCTTGCTGCCAACCGTCATGAATATATCCTGCATTAAGCGCATATCGACGCGGTGCTGCCAAGGAGTGCGGGGAGCATTACGAGCTGCGTACTTGCCGCGGTTTTTGCTCAGGTAGGCGTCGTTCTCAATGAAAGAATTCAACTCATTCCATATCTGAGCCTGAGTGCGGCGGTCGTTTACGTTGTCCGTTACCAGCAAGATTTCATCCTGGCTGCGGGGGATGTAAATCAAGTCGTTTGAGCTGCCCGAAGGGTTGCCACCATCGTTGTTGATGTCGGTGCCGAAGTAGGTATAGGAGAAGGGCGTGCCCGACTGGCCATTGTAGAAGGCCGAAATCGTCGTAGCAAAGTTCTTGGCATACGCCTTACGGTAAGAGAACGAACCAAGCACACGGTGACGCAGGTCGAAGTTGGAATACGACAGCGGCAGGTTGTTAGGGCCGGATACGTGGGGGTTGAACTCCCAAGTCGACACAGCTACCGAGCTAGTGCCCGAATACAAGTCACGCGACTGACCGTAGTTGTAAGCGGCCGAGGCGAAGAGCCCACCATCAAAGGTCTTCTTCAATTCACCCGTTACGCTGTACTGGTACCCTTGGCTGGTATTCGTGAGGAGAATCACGTTGTTGAAGTCGCGGGTGTTGCGGAAACGGTTCGGGCTATTAGCGGGGGCGGGGGCGGGGGCGTTGCCAGCAGGGAATACCGGGCGGCCATCCCCTGGCAGCGTACCGGTTGCGTTTTTCAGGTTGATGTCCTGGGGCAGAACGTCGTTGAACGTTTTCGAGTAGATGCCTTCCACTGTCGCTACAATGCCCAGGGGCAAGCGGTAGTCTACGGCCAAATTGGTACGGAGTAGCTGCGGGTTGCGGAACTCTCTATCGGTTACGGCAATGCTACCTTTCGAAGCCCGGGCATCCAGACGCGAGATGGAGTCAGGAACAACAGTAGCCAGACGTGGAGCACCCGAGCCAGTGCGGTCGTAGCCGGCAAAGTCTACCCCAGTGCCGCCGTACTGGTTGGAAATCCATACGTAAGCAGGGCGGCCGGTGAAGATACCAACGCCACCGCGCAGCTGCAGCGACTGGTCGCCGCGGGCATCCCAGTTGAAACCGAGGCGGGGCGACACTTGCACGCGCGACTTAGGCAGCCGGTCAGTCCGGACGTCGTAAGACGGGCCTTGTTCGTTAGAAATAGCAAAAGTGGAGTCAACAAGCTTGTTATAGGAAGGTTTGTTGAAGTAGAAAGGTACGTCCAGACGCACACCAGCCGTCAAGCGGAGATTATCGGTCAGGTTGTACTCATCTTGGGCATACACGCCGAACTGGGCAGCACCGAAGTTAGCAGTGGGCTTGCCACCGGGCAGCGCGTAGTTCTGGCGGTACCGGTAGTTGTTGATGTTGTTGCTGTTGGGAATGCCAACTCCGTTACGGAAGGTGGCTAGGTCTGGGAAGTCATAACGACCGGCAGCATCGTTCACAAACAGGTTATCAAAACGGAAAATTTCGTTGTTGGTACCGAAGGTTAGCACGTGCTTACCGGCAAAAACGTTGAAGTTGTTCGTGATTTCGATGATGTCTTGGTCGAGACGGTTCTGCGTCGAGCTACGCTCCGAACCAGCCACTACCGTGTTGGCGCCGAAGTTGATGGTTACCGACGGGAAAAGTGCGCCGTTGATAGCGCGAGCATCGCGAATGCGGGAGTAGCCCAGCAGCAGGTTGTTGGCGTAACGGTTGCCGAAGCGGCTCTTCAGTTCCATTACTGTCGAGTTGGTCTTGCTTACAAAGCGGTAGCCGTTGTTACCGAAGCGAAAGTTTGTCTGGCTACGGTTGATGTTATCGTCCGAAGCATCAACGAAGTTGTGACGCAGAGTCAACTGGTGGTCTTGGCTAATGTTCCAGTCTAGACGAGCAAAAGCCTTATTTGAACGGGTTTCGGCGTTGATTTCGCCAAACGAACCAGCATCATAGCCGTAACGGGTGCGCAGGATATTCGAAATTTCCTGAAGCTGGGTAGTGTTCACAAAGCTCACAATGTTGGAACCTGTTTCGTTAGCTCCGTCAACAACATTGGCTGGGCGGAACAACAGCGGAGCGGTACGACGGGTAATCTCACCGTTTACGAAGAAGAACAGCTTGTCCTTGATAACTGGACCACCAAGGCGGAAGCCAGTCTGGTAGTCAGAGAACTCAGCCAGTTTGGTGCGCTGACCGGTAGCAGGGTCAGGCGTAGGACTTTTGCCAGCAGTGTTCTGGTTGCGGCCGAAAACGAAGGCCGAGCCCGAAAATTCGTTGGTGCCCGAGCGAGTAACGGCGTTGATGCCACCGCCGCTGAAGCGGCCCTGACGTACGTCGTAAGGAGCAATTACAACCTGAAATTCCTGGATAGCGTCCAGCGAGATGGGCTGAGTTCCAGCCTGACCACCGGGCGTACCCGAGTTGCCCAAACCAAACAAGTCGTTGTTAGAAGCACCGTCAATCTGGATGTTGTTGAAACGACCATTGCGACCCGACAAAGAGTTGCCGTTGGCCTGAGGCGTCAAACGCGTGAAGTCCTGAAAGCTCCGCGAGATGGTGGGCAAGCGCTCAATCTGCTCGCGCTGCACCGTGGTGCTGGCGCCGGTGCGGCCGGCGTTCATCACCGGGTCGCGGCGGCCGCTCACGGTTACCTCGGCCAGTTCAGTGGTGGCGTCGCTCAGCTTCTGGTCAAAGCGAAAGTTTTGGCCCAGGGCCAAGTTGATGCCTTCGCGGTTCACGTCTTTGTAGCCGACGAAGGTGACGCGGACGGAGTAAGGACCGCCCACGCGCATGTTTTGAATGTTGAAGCGGCCGTCGGAGTTGGTCGGGGCCACGTACTGCGTGTTGGTGGGAGTATGTACAGCGATGACGGTGGCCCCGGGCAGGCCCTCTCCTTTGCTATCGGAAATCACCCCGCTCATGGCCGCCGTGGTTGTACCCTGGCTCCAGCCTAGGTGGGCGGTGAAGAGCATCAACGCCACCAAAAAAAAGTAGCGTAAACGTAAATTGTTCATACAAAAAAGGTTAGTGGAAATTGTGAGCGTGATGGAAAACGAGTCAAAGGTAAGGCGGTGGGGAGGAGCCGACATTACGGCTATTTTACTATTTAACTTATTCGGCACACTAAACCGTTTATGCCGCAAAGGTACTAGGCTAATCTCATAATTGAGGCCGGACAGCACGAATAAAACGACTTAAGTAATAGTCAGATTCTAAGCTGTTTTCTACTACTCCCAAGGAGGTTGAGGCGTGAATAAAGTCCACTCCCTCATCATCAACCACGGTTACCAGGCCCACATGGGTAATGGTGCGGCTCCCGGGCGAGGCCCCAAAAAAAACCAAATCGCCGGGGCGCAACTCTGTGGTCCGTACGGGAATACCCCACACGGCCTGTTCGTTGGATGAGCGGGGGATGCTAACGCCGGCTTCGCCGAACGACAGCTGCAGCAGGCCCGAGCAGTCGAGGCCCAGGCGCGTAGTGCCGCCGTAGAGGTAGGGAGTGCCTTGGTAGGAGCGGGCCGTCTCAATCACGGAGGCCAGGGTGCCGGTGGCGTTGCCCGTGCGCAAGGGGCGCTTGGTAACAACCTTTGTTCGAGCGCCGCTGCTAGTGGTGCCGATGGTTTTAGATTTGCCCGTGGGGCGGCTACTGGAGTAGCGGCCGGTCTTCTTCAGGCGTACCATTTCGCGAGCCGAGCGGTACTGGCCGTCGCGGTAGTTTAGTTTGCGGTTGCAGCCGGCTAGCACGAGCAAAGTCAGCAGCAGCACCGGTAGTATCTTCGTTGTCACCCTCCCCATTGGCCGCAAATATAGTTTGTGCGGCTTGTTCAGTTTAACCGCCGATGAATTTCAACGCCCTCACCCCCGAATTAATTGTCGCGTTTGAGGCCATTGTAGGCCCGTCGCACGTCATTACCGCCCAGCGGGCCGAAGCCGATGTGTATGCCGATTATGGCCGCGACCACACCGAAGACCTGCACTACGCCCCCGACGTGGTACTGCGCCCGGCCGATGCCGACGAAATTAGCCAAATCATGCGTCTGTGCCACGAGCACCGCATTCCGGTTACGCCCCGCGGCGCTGGCACGGGCCTGAGCGGTGGGGCTCTGCCTGTGCACAACGGGGTGCTGCTGAGCACCGAGCGGCTGAATAAAATCGTGCAGATTGACGAGCGCAACCTGCAGGCTACCGTTGAGCCGGGCGTGGTGAACGAGGCATTTCAGAACGCTGTAAAAGAAGTCGGACTTTTTTATCCACCCGACCCCGCCAGCAAGGGCAGTTGCTTCCTGGGCGGCAACCTAGCCCACAGCAGTGGCGGCCCCAAAGCGGTGAAATATGGCACCACCCGCGACTACGTCCTCAACCTTCAAGTGGTATTGCCCACCGGCGAAATCATTTGGACCGCGGCCAACACCCTCAAAAACTCCACTGGCTACAACCTGACCCAACTGATGGTGGGCTCGGAGGGCACGTTGGGCATCATCACCAAAGTTGTTTTCCGGCTGCTGCCCTTTCCCCAGCAAAATATTCTAATGCTGGTGCCCTTCCGCAAGGAAGAGCAGGCAGCGGAGGCTGTCTCGGCTGTTTTTCGGGCCGGCATCATCCCCTCCGGTATGGAGTTTATGGAGCGCGAGGCCATTGCTTGGTCTTCCGACTACCTCAATATTCCGCTTGCGCTGCCCGATGATATCACGGCCCACTTGCTCATTGAGCTCGACGGCCAAGACCTGGAGCAGCTCTATAAAGAAGCTGAGCAAGTCTACGGTGTGCTGGAGAAGTACGATGTGGGCGAAATTCTGCTGGCCGACAATGCCACGCAAAAGGATGAGCTCTGGAAAATCCGCCGCAACATCGGCAATTCAGTCCGCTACAACTCCGTGTATAAGGAAGAAGACACCGTGGTACCCCGAGCCGAATTGCCCAAACTGCTGAAAGGAGTAAAAGAAATCGGTGCTCGTTACGGCTTCAAGAGCGTGTGCTACGGCCATGCCGGCGACGGCAACCTCCACGTTAATATCATCCGCGGCGACATCGACGACGAAACCTGGAACGTGGGCCTGCGCAAACCCATCTCCGAGATATTTGAGCTGTGCGTGAAGCTGGGCGGCACCATTTCGGGCGAGCACGGCATCGGTCTGGTGCAGAAAGGATATATCGGCATTGCCCTAGCCGAGACAAACCTAAATCTGATGCGCGGTATCAAAAGCGTATTTGACCCGCATGGTATTCTGAACCCGGGGAAGATATTTTAACTCCTCTCGTTGTTGACTGACAAGCGCGTTGCCTGACGAATCACTTATAAGTAAGAAAGCCCCACTGCCAATAGCAGTGGGGCTTTCTTATAAATAGTTGAATTTACCCTTGCGCTATAGCCCTGCTTTGGAATCGCTCATCAGGCGAACGGTGGTCGTGTCTGGTAGAGGAGGAGTTGCAAATCAAGCAGCTGTAGTGTCATCTATGCCACCACTGTCGGCAGCATCTTAGGCACCACCCGTTTTTTGCTAGCCTGCTCATACGCGTAACCAAGTGCCAGCAGCTGTCCCTCCTGATAAGCTGGACCTACGAATGATATTCCCACGGGCAACCCCAATACTGCTCCCATGGGCACTGTGAGGTGCGGGTAGCCAGCCATGGCGGCTGGTGACGAAAAGCTTACTCCCGTCGAGTAGTCGCCATTTACCCAATCGATGCACCAGGCCGGACCGTTGGTGATGCCGACAATGGCCGCGAGCTGGTTGTCACGAAATAGCTCATCCAGCGCTTTGCGCGATTCCGATACTGATTTCTGCACAGCCGCCTTGTATTTGGCACTGCCCAGCCCGTCGGTTTTTTCCGCATCAATCAATATCTCCTGCCCGAAGAAGGGCATCGTTTCGGCAGCGTGGGCATTATTGAAAGCAATAACATCAGCCAAGTTGCGCACTTTAGCTCCCGCGGTGGCGAGGTATTTATTCACTCCATCCTTAAACTCATACAGCAGCACGTCGAATTCCGCGTCGCCCAGTGGGTTGGTCTTTTTCCCCAAATCAACTTCCACAATAGTGGCGCCTTTGGCTTTAAGTACCGCAATAGCTTCCTTAAACAACGCGGCCACGGCAGGCGGGCCATTCAAATGCGCTTTCTCAACCCCGAGGCGCTGGCCCGCTAAGGCGTCTGTTTTCAGGAAGGTGGTATAATCGGCGGGAATAGGACCAGGGTTTGGGAGCTTGGCTGGGTCAGCGGGGTCGGGACCGGCCAGGGCGCCCAGCAAAATAGCGGCGTCGCGCACGGTACGAGCCATGGGGCCGGCCGTGTCCTGCGTGCTTGAAATAGGAATGATGCCACTCCGGCTCAGCAGGCCCACGGTAGGCTTGAGGCCCACCAGCGAGCTGCACGACGAAGGCGAGACCACCGAGCCGTCGGTTTCGGTGCCAATGGCGATGGCGCACAGGTTGGTGGCCACCGCTACTCCCGAGCCGGAGCTTGAGCCGCTCGTGGAGCGGTCGAGGGCGTAGGAGTTGCGGCTTTGGCGGCCCCGGCTGCTCCAGCCGCTCACCGAGCGCGTGGAGCGGAAGTTGGCCCACTCGCTCAGGTTCGTTTTGCCCAGCAGCACTGCCCCGGCCGCGCGCAGCTTCTGCACAATGAAGGCGTCTTGCTTGGCTTTGTGCCCGGCTAGCGCCAGGCTCCCGGCTGTGGTCTGCATCTGGTCGCTGCTGTCGATGTTATCTTTAATCAGCACCGGAATGCCGTGCAGGGGGCCGCGCAGCTTGCCCGCTTTGCGTTCCTGGTCCAGCTTATCGGCAATGGCCAGGGCATCGGGGTTAGTCTCGACAATGGCACGTAGCATGGGCCCTTCTTCGTTAAGGGACTTGATGCGCTCCAGATACTTTTCGCAAAGGCTGCGGGCGGTTTCAGTTCCCTTGGCCATACGGTCCTGCAAATCGGCCACAGTAGCTTCGTGCAAGGCAAAGGAATCACCATCGGTAGCATTGCCCGCCGACGCTGTGCTTCCGGAAGTGTCGTTAGACACCTTCTTATCGGTGGTCGATTGACATGCTACCGCTGGCAGCAAGGCGGCGGTAAGGGCGGCACGGGTGCCGTGATTTAAAAAAAGTCGACGGTCCATAATTATTGCAAGCCCGCAAAGTCGGGTGGGAGGGAGGCGCTTGGTTTCGCTGACAATGATACTGCGGAAGAAAAGCCCCTTATTGTTTGAGCTGGAATTATGATAGACTCAAAGAAACGGAGCCAAGGCGAAAGCAGGCGCGTTGGTTGAAGAATCAAATGCACTTCCCTATGCAGGTCTTGTACCCTCAGCCTTTATAAGCAGCAAAGCCAGCCCTGAGCAGGGCTGGCTTTGCTATTGAAACAACAGATGTGGGAGGGCCGCTTACTTCGACTGTTCGCCTTTGAGCATGTCTTCGCCGCCATAAGGTGCTCCGGCCGTGATGTCGCCCTGCAGGCCGCCTTCGGTGCTTTGGCCGGGGCCATGGTCGGGTTGGCGGGACGTAGTAGTGTTTTCCGAGCGGCTATCGGCTGCTCCGCTGGCAGTGTTATTGGCCTCGTAAATGGGCAGCTTCTGCGCCGGGGTTTCTTCCGCGCCATCCTCGGCAATGGCCGCGGCCTTGGCCACGTACCGCTGCTTGGCTTCCTCCTCAGATAGGCCTTTGAATTGGTTCCACGATTCCCACTGAGCCTGCGAGAGACCGGTGGGGCCGTCGGGGTGGTCGGCGGCATTGGGGTCCACTTCGTCGGGGTTCATATTGACGTCGCCTTCGGTAGCCTGTTTAAATAGGCCATAGAACTCGGTCATATGCTCGGCAGCGGCAGCAGGTGGCAGGTTGTTTACCCGGTCGGCAGCGGCTTTAAATTGTTCGTCAATGTTCATGGAGTGGGAAGGATAGAGAGTGAGTTGAGTAAGAAAGCAATGGCCGAGCTTATTCAAGCCAAGAATGGGCCGGCCGCGTCAGAGCAAAATCCATAAATGCGGCGATTTTAACGGCATTAACCGCCAAATATGCTGCTATCAATACCGCGAGAGTAGCCTTTAGGTTGCGGGGTCGTACTTTTGCGAGCTACTATGTGCGGAATAACTGGAGTATTTGCCTTTTCGGAAACAGGTCGTCAGTCCCTGAACAACCTGCAAGCGTCTACCGACGCCATCATTCGCCGTGGTCCCGACTCCGAGGGCCACTTCGTATACGACCAGTGCGGGCTGGGCTTTCGGCGGCTGGCCATTCTTGACCTTTCGGCCGATGGCAACCAGCCCATGTCGGACGCGGCGGGGCGCTACACCATCGTATTCAATGGAGAAATATTCAACTTCCGCGAGTTGCGCGAGAAGCTCGTAAAGCGTGGCTGTAAGTTCCAGTCTCAGACCGATACGGAGGTTATTCTTCAGCTCTACATCACTGAAGGCCGGGGATTCATTAAAAAGCTGAACGGCTTTTTCGGTCTGGCTATCTATGACAAGGAAGAAAACTCCCTTTTCATTGCCCGCGACCGTTTCGGTGTGAAGCCGCTGCTCATTTACCGCGACGAAGACCAGTTGTTTTTCGCCTCAGAAATGAAGTCGATGATGGCCCTGGGCGTGCCCCGCAAGCTCGACTTCGTAGCCCTGAGCCAGTACCTGCAGCTAAACTACATCCCTGGTCCCGCCAGCATTTTCAAGGGTGTAAAGAAGCTGCTGCCCGGCCACTACCTCTTTATTAAGGATAATAAGGTGGTGCGCAAGGCGTGGTATAAAATTCCTTACGACCCCAAAAAGGTTGCAAAAAACAAGCTTAGCTACGAAGAGCAGCAGAAAAAGCTGGTTGAGCTGATGGACGGCGCCGTGCAGCGCCGCCTCGTAGCCGACGTGCCGCTGGGAGCTTTCCTGAGCGGCGGCATCGACTCCAGCGTTATCACAGCCCTGGCTGCCCGGCACACGCCCCACCTCAACACGTTCAGCATCGGCTTCAAAGACGAGCCGTTCTTCGACGAAACCAAGTATGCCAACCTGGTGGCAGCCCGCCACAAGACCAACCACACGGTCTTCTCGCTGACCAACAACGACCTCTACGAGCACATTCACGACATGCTCTCGTATTTGGATGAGCCCTTCGCCGACTCCTCGGCCCTGGCGGTGTACATCCTCAGCCAGCGCACCCGCCAAAAAGTTACGGTGGCGCTGAGCGGCGACGGGGCCGACGAAATGTTCGGCGGCTACAACAAGCACATGGGCGAGTTCAAGGTCCGGCAGGGCGGCTTCAAAGCCGAAGCCGTGACAGGACTCGGCTTCCTGTGGGACGTGCTGCCCAAGTCACGTAATTCCTTCATCGGCAACCGGGTGCGACAGCTCCAGCGCTTTTCGCGCGGCATGCAAGCCGGCGTGAAAGACCGGTATTGGGATTGGGCCTCTTTTGCTTCGTCCGACGAGTCCCGCAGCCTGCTCAGCGCGGCCAGCCGCCGCAAAGTGGGCAAGAAAGCTGCCATCAAGCGCCGTAAAGACATTCTGGAGCACCTGCACGCCGATGGCGACCTCAACGAGGTGCTGCTCACCGACATGAAACTGGTGCTGCCCTACGACATGCTCACCAAGGTGGACCTGATGAGCATGGCCAACTCCCTGGAAGTGCGCACGCCATTCCTTGACTACAAGGTGGTGAATTTCGCCTTCTCCCTGCCCGTGAGCAGCAAAGTTGACGCCACCATGAAGAAGCGCATCGTGCAGGACGCCTTCCGCTCCGAACTCCCCGTTGAACTCTACGACCGCCCCAAGCACGGTTTCGAAGTGCCCCTGCTGAAGTGGATGCGTGGCGAGTTGCGTTCTCTAATCGAAGAAGACCTCCTGCGCGACGACTTCATCGAAAGCCAAGGCATCTTCGATGTAGCGGCCATCCGGGCGTTGAAAACTCAACTCTTCTCGCGTAATCCCGGCGATGTACACGCGCGCATCTGGGGGCTTATTGTGTTCCAAACCTGGTGGAAACAATACATGGTATAAATGAACTAACTAATTATAGTGATTTATTTTAAACCTAAAGTATAGATATGTCCGTAAGGGCTTCGGCAGGTTGAGTCGCTAACCACTAAATTTGCTCCATATAAACTGTAACCCCTACGTCGTAGGCATCTTATGAAAATAGCAATTGTAGGCACCGGCTACGTCGGGCTGGTAACAGGAACGTGTTTTGCCGAAGTAGGCATTGATGTAACCTGTATCGATATAGACCAGAAGAAGATTGATAACCTCCACCAAGGCATTCTTCCCATTTACGAGCCTGGTCTGGAAGAAATGGTGAGCCGGAACGTAGAAAAGGGCCGTCTGCACTTCTCCACCAGCCTCGCCGATGCCATTCAGGATTGCGACGTTGCTTTTATTGCCGTTGGTACCCCTCCCGGCGAAGACGGCTCGGCCGACTTGAAGTACGTGCTGGCCGTGGCCCGCGGTATTGGCGAGAACATGAATAATTATGGCGTTATCGTTACTAAAAGCACTGTGCCCGTGGGCACGGCTGCCAAAGTGCGCGCCGAGATTGAAAAGGCCCTGGAGAAGCGCGGCGTCGATATTGAGTTTGACGTAGCTTCTAACCCCGAATTCCTGAAGGAAGGCGCGGCCATCGACGACTTTCTGAAGCCCGACCGCATTGTGGTGGGTGTCGCTTCCGAGCGCGCCGAAGACGTAATGAGCAAGCTCTACAAGCCCTTCCTGCTCAACGGCCACCCCATCATCTTCATGGACATTCCGTCGGCCGAGATGACGAAATACGCCGCCAACTCCATGCTGGCCACGAAAATCAGCTTCATGAACGACGTGGCTAACCTGTGCGAAATCATGGGCGCCGACGTGAACAAGGTGCGCCAGGGCATTGGCTCGGATGCTCGCATCGGCACCAAATTCATCTATCCTGGCATCGGCTACGGCGGCTCTTGCTTCCCCAAAGACGTAAAAGCCCTCATTAAGACAGCTAAGGAGAATGGCTACGACATGCAGGTGCTGCGGGCCGTGGAAGAGGTGAATGAAAACCAGAAGTCCGTACTGTTCGACAAAGTAAGCCGGCACTTTGCCGGCGAGCTGCGGGGCCTCAAAATGGCCATCTGGGGCCTGTCTTTCAAGCCCAAGACTGACGACATGCGCGAGGCTCCCTCATTGGTTATCATCGAGAAGCTGTTGGCAGCTGGCTGCATTGTCACCGCCTACGACCCGGTTGCCATGCCAGAAGCGCGTCACACCCTCGGCGACTCCATCACCTATGCTAAAGACGAGTTTGCGGCCCTAATTGACGCTGACGCCCTGCTGGTCGTAACCGAATGGCCCGACTTCCGCTCGCCCAACTTCGAAGTAATGGCCCGCCTGATGAAGCAAAAAGTGATTTTTGACGGGCGTAACATCTACGAAGCCCAGGAATTGCAAAATCTTGGCTTTGCCTACCACTGCATCGGGGTCCGGACCGAGCACAAGGAGCCGGTGCAAGCTTAGTTTAAATGTGTCATCCTGAGTGCAGCGAAGGACCTTATCACGCTTGCCTCCTTCAGGTTTCTTAAATACATAGAGCGGCGCGACGTGATAAGGTCCTTCGCTGCGCTCAGGATGACAAACAATATGTCTGAAGAAAAAAAACGCGTCCTTATTACCGGCGGAGCTGGTTTTCTAGGCTCCCACCTTTGCGACCGGTTTCTGGCCGAAGGCTACTGCGTGGTAGCCATGGACAACCTGATTACAGGTTCGCTTCAAAACATCGAGCACCTGTTTGGCCGGCCCGATTTCGAGTTCCACCAGGCCGATGTGAGCAAGTTCGTGTTCGTTCCCGGCAAGCTCGATTACATCCTGCATTTCGCCTCGCCGGCCTCGCCCATTGACTACCTCAAAATTCCGATTCAAACGCTGAAGGTGGGTTCGCTGGGTACCCACAACCTGCTGGGTCTGGCCCGCGTGAAAGGCGCTCGTATGCTGATTGCCAGCACTTCGGAAGTTTACGGCGACCCCGAAATCCATCCGCAGGTGGAGGAATACTTTGGCAACGTGAATCCCGTCGGCCCCCGTGGTTGCTACGATGAGGCTAAGCGCTTCCAGGAAGCCATCACCATGGCCTACCACAACCACCACGGCCTGGAAACGCGCATCATCCGCATCTTTAACACCTACGGCCCCCGCATGCGCCTCGACGACGGCCGTGTACTGCCCGCATTCCTCTCGCAAGCCCTGCGTGGCGAAAACCTCACCGTATTCGGCGACGGCTCCCAGACCCGCTCGTTCTGCTACGTCGACGACTTGGTTGAGGGCATTTACCGCTTGCTACTCAGTGATTACCACTTGCCTGTAAACATCGGTAACCCATCAGAAATCACCATTAAGGAGTTCGGCGAAGAAATTGCCCGCCTCACCGGTGTGGAATTTAAACCTACGTATCAGGCTTTGCCCGAGAACGACCCTATGAAGCGTCGCCCTGACATTACCAAAGCCAAGGAAATCCTTGGTTGGGAGCCAAAAGTGGACCGCGCCGAAGGCTTGCGCCGCACTTTAGAGTATTTCAAAGAGCACGTGAAGTAACATGACAATTCCTGACCTTCACTTAATTAATTTTCTAAAATTGGGTGAACCAGGGATTGGGTACATCTCTGTCACGCAGCAAGAGCAGCTAGTGCCGTTTGAAGTAAAACGAATTTTTTGGACGTACTACACGCCGGAAAGTATTGTGCGCGGTCGTCATGCCCACTATATCACCGAGCAGGTGCTGATTGCGGTTGCTGGCCGTATTACTGTTACTACTGAGCGAGCAGACGGAAGCATTCAATCTTTTCGACTTGAGGACCCCAGTATAGGCCTTTACGTGCCACCGTATGTGTGGCACACAATGCAATATTCACACTCTGCTGTGCAATTAGTTTTGGCTTCTTCGGTTTACAACGAAGATGACTACATCCGGGATTATGAAAAATTCAAGCAAGTGTGGGGCCAAAAGGCATGACAACAGCATCAACTGCACATTCTATTAATGCGACTTTGGTGGCAGCACGAGCTGAGGCGCTCGTGCTGCATTCACCCTATCTGTTTTTGCGAGAATTATCTCTTGCCGTTCAGCAAGCACGGTTTGGTACTGGAGCTGCATTGCGCTTCGCTGAAGAAAAGCAGTCAGAAGTGCTGCCCATGGCTGGTTGTGAAGGTCAGTGGCTTCTGAAAGGACTTTCCTGGGACTCGGATTACTTCGGAACTCCTACTTACCGACTCTTTACAGGGCTGTTTGGCCCAGATACTCAGCTTTCGGCGTTGCAATGCGCAGCCGTCGACCTACGTCAGCAACTGGCTAACCGGGGAAGCTATTACGCATTTACAATAGTACCCGCGGAGGATATTCGTTTGTTGCAAGCACTAACGGGGGGAGGTTGGCAATTAGTAGAAACCCGGCTGAATTTCTATTGCTCCACCAACGTGGCACTACCAGCGCCCGTTGGTGTGCGTCTGGCTCGTCCGGAAGAAGCCGAGCACATTGGTCGCATTTCGGCTATAGCGCGCAATCCATATGACCGTTTCCATGCTGACCCGTGGTTCGGGGAAGTTCGTGCCGATGCTTTCTTAGCTCGCTATGCCGAAGCTGCAGTGAAAGGCTCTTATGCTGATGCAGTGTTAGTACCCGACGAGCCAGGAACAGTAGTAGATTCTTTCTTAGCCATTGGCGATACTTTTCCTGATGCTATAATTCCTAATGGAGGAGCCTCTCGTATACTGCTTACCGCAGTTGGACCTCAAAATCGTGGCTGGCATTTGAAGTTAGTAACCGAGACAATACGTCGAGCTTCAACCCTATCTTTGCCTCACATATTAATGACAACCCAAGCAACAAATAAAGCGGTTTTTCGCACTTGTGAAAAACTCGGGTTTCAGCTTGGAAGCACCACGCACGTATTGGCCAGTCACAGTAATTAGTAAAACATATTTATGTTGGGGCTTAGGAAGCAAACATAGTGTGGAGCTGGTGTAACTTTCTGTTATGCAGCCCGCTAACCGCTATTACAACCGCGCAAAAATTTCGGAGGCCAAATTCCGCTATCTGCTGCGGTTGTTTGCCTTGGATTTGACGGCCTCTGACACCGCCCGGCTCACGGGGTTAAGCGTGCATGCGGTCAACGATTTGTTCCTGCGCTTGCGCCGCCGTTTGCAGACCTGGTGTCCGGTGCCAGCCGGGCTGGACGGGGCCGTTGAACTCGACGAAAGCTACTTCGGCCCGCGGCGGGTGCGCGGCAAACGTGGGCGCGGGGCTAGTGACAAAACCATCGTTTTCGGCCTGTTCAAGCGCGGCGGGCAGGTGTACACCGAAATCGTCTCGGACTGCTCGAAAAAGACCTTGCAGGCCATCATGCGAGGCAAAATTGACGTAACCGCCATGTTCAACACCGACGGCTGGCGCGGCTACGACGGGCTGGTGGACGTGGGCTTTGACCGCCACTTTCGCGTCCGCCACGGCCAGGACGAATTTGTCCACGGCGCCTCGCACATCAACGGCATCTAGTCTTTTTGGAGTTTCCCCAAAGTCCGCCTCCAGCAGTTCAAAGGCGTGCCCAGACACACCTTTTTGCTGCACCTGAGAGAGACCGAGTTTCGGTTTAATCATCGCCACAAAGACTTCTACAAATTGCTCCTTAAATTACTCCGACAACAACCCCTCTAAACGGGTTTGCTTCCTAAGCTCCTTATACTTATCATTCGTCGCCCTTGAATGGCTATTTGACTATCGAGGAATTAGCGTTATTTAAGTGCTAATTAATTAGACGGTGTTATGAACCTGTGAGCGAAAATAGCAGGTATGGAAATTATTTGTTGCGCTTGTCCCAGGAACGTAGCCTAGGACGAATAGGCCTTTTTGCTGCCGTGTTTACTGCCCGTGTGCGAAGACGCGGGCCAGCTGCACTGCCCACTGCCCGAATTATTTAGTGCCTTGCGCTGTGTGGTGCACACGTGTTGTACTTGGCGCTATTTGCTGCAGGACATACCGCCCTGGGCCACGTGTTATCAGCAATGGACCCGCGGGCGGAACGCCAGCGGGTTCGAGGCGCTGACCGATGACTTACGCCAGGTGCTGCGCCTGAATGAAGCCCGCGCGGCCGAGCCGAGCGCCGTCATTTTCGATTCGCGCACGCTGCAAAGCATTCCCAAAAGCGGGCAGCGAGCCGGTTAAGACGGGGCCAAATGCCGCAAGTGAAGCAAAGTGCACGTTGCTGTCGACACGTTAAGCTACCTGCTGGTCACCGTAGTGAACCCGGCCAACGAATAAGACCGGGTTCATGTTATCTGATTAGCCAAAAATAGTGCAAACGGCATTAGGACGAAGTGTTACACTGGCTTATGCTGGCCATAGTTACACCGGCGAAGTACCCAAGCCGGAAAGCAGCAAGGCACAGACCTGCAAGTCGTCAAGTTGGGCCAGACCAAGCGCGCTTAGTGCTGCTGCCCCGCCGCCGGGTAGTCGAAAGCAGCCTGAGTTGGAGTGCCCGCTACAAGCGTTTGGCCCGCTACTACGAACGCCTTGCCCGCAGTTTGTAGCAACTCCACTACTTGTCCTTTGTCGGCTTGATGCTTACCAAAGCAGCTACCCTCAATTTGCTGCCATGTTCATAACACCGTCTAGTAAGTAGCCAAGCCCAACCATTGCTTAGCCAAAAATGCGCAGTGATGGCGGCTCTAATGCCTAGCACTACGATGCTAATTAGGGCTGAATAAACGGTTAGGTATAAGCACCATAAACCGGGCAACCCTGTAGTTTTTTCCAACAGCGCATTAAGCCACAACTCAAAATAGTGATAGGGCTCGGCAGCAACGAACTAGGGAAAATAAACCTCTAACGACTTACTTTCTATGCCTGCTTCTTTGAGCGGCATGCTCATACGGTTATAAAAAATGTAGTCCTGAAACGGGGTGAGCAGAAACGGTGAATCTGGGTCATAGATTAATAAAACCGGAGTGTCTAGATTACTATGTTAATGGAGAGCAGCACCCACGCTACAGACCTAGCACTTCGCTCCTTCCGAAATGCGGGAGGTGAGCTGTTGGTCAAGGAGCGTAGCTGCCAGCCAGTGGCTAGTACCAAAAGCGGCCGCCCGTTTGCAGGGTAGTATACGCCACAACCAGCGTACTTAATCCCACTACTACGTTATTTTGGCAGCAAAATGTGGCTCGACATCCCTTGGCGATTTAAGAATGCGCATCAGGGACCAGCCAATGCCATAGCTTCCTCCTAATAGCATAGCCATCAGCCCTAGATACGGGAGGTAAAGCCTCATTATTTTACCTGAGTAGCAATGGTGAGGATTATCGGCGCCATTGTTGTTGTTGTGCTTCTTTGTTCGGTTCCAATACCTCACGCACTACATAAAGAGGCCGTTTACGTGCCGCATCCAGCCCGCGCCACACATATTCGCCAATGACTCCCAGTGCTACCATTTGGAACGCCGATACAATAAGTAGTACCACCATGAGTGTGGTCCAACCAGCTGGCTCATCAGGGCTAGCAATTTTAAGAGCGACTACATAGAGGCCGTATAACAGAGCTATTGCTCCCAGGCCTAAGCCCAACACGGAAATGGCTCGGATAGGAACAAACGAGAAAGCCATCAATGAATCGATGAGTAGTTTGATTTTTTTGGAGAGAGTCCAGCGCGATTTACCAATCTCCCGCTTGCGGCGCGTATATGGTATATTAACGTACGGAAAACCCAACCATATCATCAGGTAAAACACGTTGGAGTTACGCTCGTGCAGCTTTAAAACCTCATCAGCTACTTGCCGGTCAAAAAAGACAAAATCAAAGCCCCCATCGGGAATGTTGCTCAGGGCTAAATTTTTCATTAGCCAGTGAAACGTTTTGGCCATTGTTTGTCCAAGGCCGGTTTCTTCTCGGTGCTGCCGGTTGCCAATGACAAGTTTAAATCCCTTTTGCCAGTGCGCATACATTTGTACCATCAGTTCGGGGGGGTCCTGCATATCAGCAGTAATAACCGCTAAGCAGTCGCCCGTAGCATGAGCCATGCCAGCCACAATGGCGTTGTAAGAACCCACGTTGCCCGCCAAATCTACAATCCGGATACGGCCCGGATACATTACTTGGGCACTTTGCAACGCTGCTAGCGTGTCATCACCCGACCCGTCGTTGACAAAAACGTATTCGAAAGAGACTTCCGGGGGAAAGTTAGCCTCGTTTGCTACTAACTCACGGGTCGTCACCGGTATATTCCCCTCGTTGTAGTAGCAAGGGACAATTACGGAGAGCTTAGGCATTGTAGTCTAATAAATTTACTTATACATTGCAGGCGGCAAATGCCTTCAATTATGTTGCTGTTGTGTTTTATAAACGATAGTCGGGCGGCCAACAGCATTATCGTAGCTGCTTTATTTAAAGCTACGTATGGCTGAAGCAACAGCTATAACAAGCTCTTCGGTCATGCCAGGCCACATCGGCAAGCTAAGGCATGTGGCAGCCAGCTCTTCTGCAATGGGAAACGCGCCGGCTGGCAGCGCCAAATACTGGTATGCTTCCTGACGGTGCGGCGGCACAGGGTAATGAATAAGAGTGCCAATGCCCAAAGCGGTTAGGTGTTGCTGCAAGGCATCGCGACGCGAGGTATGCACTACGTATAGGTGAAATACATGGGTAGCTCCCTCAGCAACATAAGGCAACTGCAGGTCTTCGATGCCCGACAGATGATGTCCGTACCAATCAGCTATCTCTTGTCGCTGCCGCGTCCAGCTAGTAAGCTTAGGCAGTTTAACTCGCAACAATGCAGCTTGCAGTTCATCAAGCCGGGAATTGTACCCGATTACTTCATTGTAGTATTTCTGCTGTGACCCATAGTTACGCAGCACCCGAACCTTCTGTGCTAATTCCGCATCATTCGTTGTTATAGCCCCGGCGTCGCCCAAGGCACCCAGGTTCTTTCCCGGGTAAAAGCTTGTAGCGTTAATGTGGCCAAAACTGCCGGTAAGAGAGTCACTATACGCCGCACCTTGTGACTGGGCATTGTCTTCAACTACAAACAGATTATGCTGAGCAGCGATTTTCATAATTTCTATCATTCGGCATGACTGACCATAAAGGTGAACAGGCATAATAGCGCGCGTGCGTGGCGTGAGCGCAGCAGCAATCAGTTCGTGGTTTATGTTGCTGGTGCTGGGGTCCGGCTCAACTGGAACCGGGGTGGCCCCAACCTGAGTAACGGCTAGCCAGGTAGCTATATAAGTGTTTGAGGGCACTATCACTTCATCCCCAGGGCCAATTTCTAACACACGTAAGGCAAGAACAAGGGCATCCAGACCATTGGCAACCCCTACGCAATGACTTACTTGATTAAACGCTGCGTATTCACTCTCAAAAGCCTTTACCTCTTCACCAAGTACATACCAATTGGAATCGTAGACACGAAGGAATGCACTCGCAATTGCTTCGCGGATAGGTAAGTGCTGTGGAGAAAATGTCAGGAATGGGACTTGCATATTATTTTAAGGCTTAGGAAGCAAACTCGTTTAGAGGGGCTGTTGACGAAGTAATTTAAGCAGGGGTTTGTAGAGGTCCTCGTGGCGGTGGTTGAAGCGAAACTCGGATTCGTTCAGGTGCAGTTGGAAGGTGTGTTTGGGCACGCCTTTGAACTGCTGGAGGCGGGTCTAGGCAAAAATACAGAAGGACTCGATGCCGTTGCTGTGCGTGAGGTGGTCTAGGTAGGGTGGACAGAAGATGAGGTGGTCGAGTAAATCTGGACAGAACAGGGTAGTATCTTTCCTTCGTCATGAAAGACTCGCCGAAACCTGACAAACGCCGCACGTACGACGCGGCCTTCCGCGCCAAAGCCCTGCGCTTGGTCGAGCAAAGCCGTTCGGCCCAAGCCGCCGCCCGGGTGCTGAACATCGACCCCAAACGCATCTACCAGTGGCAAAAAGCGGCCCAAACGCCGGTAGCCGCCGCGTTGGGGCCGCCCTGGACCCGGCCGCGGCCGCCGAGCTGCGCCAACTGCAGGCCCTGGCCCGGCGGCAGGCGCAGGAGCTGGCCATTTAAAAAAAGCCATTGTCATCTTCTCGCAGACCGAGACGCCATGAGCCGCTACCGCTTCATTGCCGCCGAGTGTGGCCACTACCCCGTGCAGCGGCTCTGCCAGGTGCTGGGCGTGCCGGCCAGCGGCTATTACGCCTGGCAGGCCGCCCAGCAGCGGGCGGTGGGGCGCCCAGCAGCGGGCTTGGGAAACGGCGCTGGTCCGGGTCTTTGGCGTGCATAAACGCCGCTACGGAACCCGCCGACTGCAGGTGGCCCTGCGCCAGAATGGCCACCGAGTGAGCCGCCAGCGCCTGCGCACGGCCATGCGCCGCCGGGGCCTGCACGCGCTGCAACCCAAGGCCTTTGTCCCGCGCACGACCGACTCGACGCATGGCTTGCGCTGCCCGCCCAACCGGCTGCTCGACCAGCCCAACCCGACCCAGGCCAACCGGGTGTGGGTCTCGGACATCACGTATTTGCCGCTCGCCAACGGCCACTGGGCTTATTTGTGCGCCTTTCAGGACGCGTGCAGCAAGCGCGTGCTGGGCTGGCACGTCATGGCCGCCATGCCCGAGGAGTTGGTCACCATGGCCTTGCAGCGCGCCTTTTGGGCCCAACCGCCCACCCCGGGGCTGGTGGTGCACTCCGACCGCGGCGGGCAGTACTGCGGTAATGCGTACCGGAAGCTGCTCCACGCCCGCGAGGCCGTCCGCTCGTAGAGCCGCCGCGGCGAGTGCTACGACAACGCCCTACCGGGTACGACCCAGGCCGAAAGCCTGTGGTCCCGCCTCAAAACGGAGGTGCTCGAACTGCGCGAGTGGCCCGTTTTCGCCGACCTGGCAGATGCCCAGGCCAGCGTCGTCGCCTATTTTGATTACTACAACCACCACCGGCTGCACTCCAGCATTCGCTATCAGATACCGTATCACGCTCACCAACAAATTCTTCAACCTACTGCCCTAAACTGTCCAGCCTAATCGGACCACCTCAGAGCAACCCCAGCTAAGCAAGGCCCATGGCGGGCTCGTTGGGGTAGGCCACGTACTGGACGACCAAGCAGTACGCCAGCGTGGCGACCAATCACTACCGGGGGGTAACTCATTTCCATGTCTCGTAAATGATTTATGGAAACACATCGGCCTATGGCGGCGGTTGTGAAACCCGCGAATGGCCAACCTTCCCTCACTGTTACAACGGCTTAACCCAAAAAGACACCTTTGCCATTGCGCGGCTTATTTTTTTACTGCGCCTTGGGCGCGAGGGGCGCGTAAGTTATTTCCTGAATAAGAAAGCTGGTGTCAGCAGTGAGCCGCAGTTTAGACAGTGGTTCTGTCGGAAAAAACAGCTCACTCATCACCGTGAGGCCCTGGTCGGCAAATACTTCCACCGAGGTGGCATCCACCAGCAGCGTAACATCGGCCTGGAGGGACGTCGATAACCGGGGGGCGGTGTGACGGCCCGCAAATTTGTCGCTAAAGCCCAGCTGGCCCGATTTGGTGCGGTCGACAAAGTACTGGTTAGTCGGCTGGTCGTAGCCAATTATTACCTCTTCTCCTTTGGCGTTACTCAGGACCAGCGAGAAGCTGGCCAACTGCTGCGCCTTGAGTTTAAGTTGAAACTTATCGCCCACATTCTTGAGCTTCGGCGTGAGGTCAAGGGTCTTATTTACGGTCAGGTCCTTGAAAGTGGTCACCGATGGAAAGAGTTTGACGGTTTCTTTCACCGGCTGCGAGGTTAAATAAATCTGGTTCCCGACCTGCTGGAGGGCCAACTCCCGGGCCACCGTGGTGCCACTGCGCCACGGAGACGTGGGCACTTGGTTGGCGTACGTCCAGTTGCTCATCCAGCCCATGAACAGGCGGCGGTTGCCGGTGTTGTTCCACGTCACGCCGGCGTAGTCATCGGGGCCGTAACTGGCCCATTTGGTGTCGGTGCTGCTGGGGGTGAAGGTTTTGCCGTTGAAATTGCCCATGAAGTATTGCGTGCCCGAGCCGCCGTTGGGACCACCGGGGTTCAGGTTGACGATGAGCACCCAGTGGGTTTTGCCGTTGAGCGTCATTGGAAACAGGTCGGGGCATTCCCACACGCCGCCGTGGGCACCCAGCTTCTCGCCAAACTCGCTTTCCTTAGTCCAGTTTTTCAGGTTGGGCGACGAGTAGAAGGTGATGCGGTCCTTGGTGGCCAGGGTCATTACCCACTTCTTGCCGGCCTCGTACCAACTCACCTTGGGGTCGCGGAAGTCCGCGATGCCGGGGTTGGGCAGCACGGGGTTGCCCTCGTACTTCTTCCAGGTTTTGCCCGCGTCGAGGCTGTAGGCCAGGCTTTGGTACTCGTGCTTGTTCGAGCCTTTCTTTTCTTCTTCGGGATTGTGGTGGGTGAAAATGGCCACCATGGCATCTTTGCCAAACCCGGCGGTATTGTTCACGTCAATAACTGCGCTACCGGAGAAAATCATGCCCAGCTTGTCCGGGTACAGGGCAATGGGCTGCTCTTTCCAGCTCACCAGGTCGGTGCTGGTAACGTGGCCCCAGTGCATGGGCCCCCACACCATGCCGTCGGGGTAGTATTGAAAAAACAGGTGGTAGGTGCCCTGGTAGTATACCATGCCATTGGGGTCGTTCATCCAATGGGCAGCGGGCGTGAAATGATACCCGGGACGGTATTGCGGAGTGGCTGGCGGAACGGGCGCCGCCGTTTGGGCCTGCCCGGCGAAGGCCAGGGCCAATAAGCTACAGGCCAGTAAAAATGGCTTTTTCATAAGCGAGGAGGTCGCAGCGAAACTGCTTGAATTACGATTAGGACGACACCGGTTGAGCCTGCCGCAGCCGGGCCACATCGGCGGGGGTGATAGCGGGCGTGGCACCCTGATGAGTAGCGACCAGCGCGCCGGCGGCGCAGGCAAATTGCAGGCACTCCTGCGGCGGTTGCCCCGCCAGCCAACCCGCGAGCAGGGCCGCTAAAAAGGCGTCGCCGCTGCCGATGGTGTCGGTGACTTCGACGTGGAAACCGCTGCTTTTGTAGAGTTGGCCGTTGGTGTACAGCTGAGCCCCATTGGCACCCAACGTCACACACACCGCATGCAGGTTAAAGCGTGCAGCCAGCCACTCCAAGGCCGAGTCCTCGTCGGCTTTTTTCCCGAACCACTCCAGTATTTCGGCCAGCTCGTGGTGGTTCATTTTTACCAGGTCGCTGTGCTCCAATAAGTACTGCACCACCGGTCGGGTGTAGTGCGGCGGGCGCATGTTCACGTCGAACACCCGGAAGCGGGCCTGCGGCAGCAGGCGGTAGAGGGTTTCGCGGGTGGCGGGGGTGCGGGCCGACAGGCTGCCGAACACCAGCATGGCGGCGTCAGCCACCAGCTTGCTCAGGCGTTCCTCGTACTGAATGTAGTCCCAGGCCACGGGCTGCACTATTTTGTACACCACCTCGTTGCGGTCGCCCACGTTGGCTTTCACCACGCCCGTGAGGTGGGTCTGGCCCTGCTGCACGTAGTCGGTGCTCAGGCCGCGCTCGTGCAGGAAACCGACCAGTTCCGCGCCCAGGTCGTCGTCGCCCACCCGGCTGATGAGTTCCACCGGTTGGCCGAGCTGATGCAGGTGCACGGCCACGTTGAAGGGGGCCCCACCGGGCTGCTTGCCCGAGGGCAGCACGTCCCACAGGGTTTCGCCAAAACAAACTATTGTTGGTTGCATGATGCGGTGGTTTAGAAGTTAGTGAACGACCAGGGTCTTTTCCAGCTGCTCCAGGCTGGTGCCTTTGGTTTCGGGCATGAAGCGCCACACGAACCCGAGCTGCAGCACCATCATGGCGCAGAAAAAGGCGAACGTGTTGCCCCCGCCTAGCTTCTCGGCAAAGTAGGGAAACGTGAAGGCAATAATGGCCGCCATCACCCAGTGCGTGCTCGAGCCCAGCGCCTGGCCCTTGGCCCGCACGGTGTTGGGGAAAATCTCGGAGATAAACACCCAGATAACCGCCCCCTGCGAGAAGGCAAAAAAGGCGATGTACACGAACAGCAGCACCGGTACGAGCATGCCGCCAAACTGCTGCGTGTAGAAGGCCCACGACACCAGGCCCAGCGTGGCAATCAGCCCCACCGAGCCGATGAGCATGAGCTTGCGGCGCCCAAACCGGTCGATGAAGTTCATGGCCAGTAGCGTAAAGGCGAAGTTCACCAGGCCCAAACCCGCCGAGGAGAGCAGCGCCGAGCCTTTGCCGAGCCCCGTCATCTCGAAGATGCGCGGGGCGTAGTAGATGATGGCGTTGATGCCCGACACTTGGTTGAACACGGCGAACGTAATGGCCAGCAGCACTGGGCCGCGGTAGGCGCGGGCAAAGAGCGAGTCGCTCTCCGCCTCGTCGGCGGCGTTGGTGGTCAGGATACTGGTCACGTCGGCGTCGGCCGTTTCGGAGTTGATGAGGCGCAGCACGTGGCGGCCTTCCTCCACGCGGCCCTGGCCCAGCAGCCAGCGTGGGCTTTCGGGAATCCGGAACAGCAGCAGGAAAAAGGCCACGGCCGGCACGGCCTGAATGCCGAGCATCCAGCGCCAGTCGTGCTCGCCCGTGCCAGCCAGCAGGTAGTTGGAGAGGTAGGCGGCCAGGATGCCAAACACGATGTTGAACTGGAACATGCCCACCATGCGGCCGCGCACCGCGGAGGGCGACACCTCCGCGATGTAGAGCGGGGCCGTGACCGATGAGGCCCCCACGCCCAGCCCGCCCAGGAAGCGGAACACCACAAACAGCGTCCAGTTGCTGGTGAGCGCCGCGCCCAGCGCCGATATCAAGTACAGGGCGGCGATGAAGAACAGGGTTTGCCGCCGGCCCAGCTTATCGGAGGGGATGCCCCCGAAGATGGCGCCCACCACGGTGCCAATCAAGGCAATGGCAATGGTGAAACCGTGCTCCATCGAGCTCAGGCCCCAGAGCTGCTGAATTGCTTTTTCAGCACCGGAAATCACGGCCGTATCGAAGCCGAACAGGAAGCCCCCCAGCGCAACCACCAGGGACCAAAAGAAAACGTTGCTGTTTTTCACGGCAGATAATTTTAAGGTGATATTAAAATTTTGGGGTGGGGCATTTAGTAGCTAGTGAATGGGGCGAGGCCTGCAGGCAGCTCTAGCTCCCCTTACACTACCTAGCTCGGTCGCTTACCAGCCCGGATTCTGCTTGTACAGGCCTTTGCTGAAGTTTATCTGGTTGATGGGGATGGGCAGGTACTCGTCGCGGCCCTTCGTGAAGCGCGCGTCCTTCAGGTACAGGCGCTTGGTCTTTTCCTTGTCGAAGTAGGCGTTCAGGTAGTCGCCGGCAATGCCCCAGCGCACCAAGTCAAAGAAGCGGTAGCCTTCCATGGCAAACTCCAGGCGCCGCTCAAAGCGCAGGGCTTCGCGGGCGTACGACTGAGTCCATTGGGCGGCGCCGTACTGCCCGATGTTGTAGTTGGAAGTAGCGGTGCCGGCCGTGGTTTTCAAGCGGGCGGTGCTGCTCTGGGCCCGCTGCCGGATTTGGTTGATGATGGGTAGCGCTTCGGAAGCGCGGTTCAGCTCAATCAGGGCTTCGGCTTTCCACAGCAGCACATCGGCGAAGCGAATAAGCGCCCAGTTCTTCGAGGAATTCATGAAGGGCGGCGTCTTCTGGAAGCTGGGGTCGGAGGGCAACACCGTCTCCTTCATCGACATGTACACGCCGTACGTGTTTTGGTCGCGCAGCCAGGAAGTTTGGAAAATGAACGTCGGCAGGTACTTGTAGGGGTGCGAGGGAATGGCAATGGTGTGGTCGAGGCGCGGGTCCACGGTATTCACCTGGAAGTCCGCCGGGGTCGTCAGGTCCGAGTTGTTGAACGTGTTGAACAGCGGCAGGCCCTGGGCATCGGTCTTGAAGGAGTTGACCAGGTTCTGACTGGGCTGGTGGAAACCGCAGCAGCCGTAGTCGGGATTCATGGGGTAGTTCAGCTGGCTGCCGCGGTTGGTGCGGCCCTTGGGCGTGCCGTCGTTGCGCGAAAACTGGATGGCAAACACCGACTCTACGCCGTTGTCGCCAGCAGTTAGAAAGTTGGTGGCAAAATCGGGGTGCAGCGAGTACTTGCCCGAGGCAATAACCTGGTTGGTAAGCGTTACTACTTCCTGCAGCTTGGCTTGGTCTACCGACGTGACGGCGTGGGTTTCACTCTGCACATAGGCTTGGTAAAGCAGCGTTTTGGCCAAATAAGCCTGGGCTGCTGATTTCGTGACCCGCCCCGTTTCGGGCTGAGTATCGGGCAGGTTGGCCACCGCAAAGCGGAAGTCATCGGCAATCTTGGTCCACAGCTCCTCATTGTTCAGGCCGACGTTCGACACCTCGCCGTACTTGTCCGTGGGCACCGACTGGTCGATGTAAGGCACGCGCTTAAACAGCTCCTTCAGCAGGAAGTAGTAGTGCCCGCGCAGGAAGCGCACTTCGCCCTGGCGCACGGCTTTGGTGGGCATGGCGGCAGCATCGACCCCATCGAGCCGGCGCAGGGCGTCGTTGCAGCGCGACACGCCGATGTAGAGCAGGAACCACAGCTCGTCGGTGTTGCCGACGTCCACGCGGTTGAAGGTGAAGGTTTCGTAGAAGTGAAAAGCATCGACGTCGGCCGTGCCGTTGCCGCCCTTGTAGGCGTCGCCGCCGCGCACGTTGCCGTAAGGCCACATGGAGGTGTAGGGGGCGCGGTACACGTCGTTGCCGAGCTGGGAATAAGCGGCAATTACCTGCTTTTCGATGTTGGCGGCCGTGTTGAGCTGCTCGTCGCTGAGGGCGCCCACGGGCTGCACGTCGAGAAACTTATTATCGTTGCAGCCGGAGGCGAGTGCGAGCAGCGACAAAGCCACCGCGCTGATTTTAAATATTTTCATGGCAAAAGTGCGGGTGGGTGGTTAGAAGGAGACGTTGAGGCCGGCGGTGAAAATGCGCGGCAAGGGGTACTGATAATTGGTCACCTCGGGGTCGGCGCCGGTGTACTCTTTGCTCTTGACCGTGAAGATGTTCTGGCCCTGCACGTACAAGCGCACGCCCTGCAGCTTACCTCGGCTCACCCAGGCACTGGGCAGCGAATAGCCCAACTGCACGTTGCGCAGCTTCATGTAAGAAGCGTTTTCGATGAAGTAGGTGGAAGGGCGGCCTTCGTTGTTGGTGTTAATGAGCGTAGCGGCCGGAATAGTCGAGCCGGTGTTGGTCGGCGTCCAGGCATCCAGCAGGCGCTGCCCCCAGTTTTCGCCCGAAGCCAGCGAGGAGAAGTCCGTCCGAAATTTGGCGTTGTTGAACGCGTCCAGACCCTGCACCCCCTGGAAGAACACCTGCGCATCGAAGCCCTTGTAGCCGGCATTCAGGTTCAGGCCGTAGTTGAAGTTCGGCACGCCTTCCGTCAGCCAGGTTTGGTCGAAGTTGTCCACCTTGCCGTCGCCGTTCAGGTCCTTGTAGCGGATGCGGCCGGGGGCGGCGCCCACTTGCGTGGGTCCACCACTTACCTCGGCGGAATTCTGATAGAGGCCATCGGCCACGTAGCCGTACACCGCGTTGATGGAGTGGCCCAGCCGGGTTACGTCCTGCCCGTTGCCGCCGTACGCGTTGATGACTTCATCGGGCAGGTAAGTGAGCTTGTTGCGGTAAGTAGACAGGTTGCCCGTGATGCCGTAGGTCAGCCCGCCGGCCAGCTCGTTTTGGTAGCTGAGTAAGAACTCCCAGCCTTTGTTCTGGATGGAGGCGCCGTTCACGAACTGGTCCCCGCCTTCGCCCACCACCGCCAGAAAGGGCAGGTTCACAAGAATGTCTTTGCTGTTCTTGACGAAGTAATCGACCGAGCCGGAGAGCTTGTTTTCCATCAGGCCAAAGTCCACGCCGATGTTGGTTTGCGTCGTGGTTTCCCACTTCAGGCCCGGGTTGGCGCGTTGCACGCGGCGGTAGCCCGAGGGCAGGTTCGTGTCGTTGCCGTAAATGTCATAAGCCGTGCCGCGGTCGTACTCGAAGTTGGGGTCCAGCGTCCCCAGCAACGACTGATAGAGGCCGCGCGAAGCGAAGTTGGCAATGTCCTGGTTGCCGGTCTGGCCCCAGCCGGCGCGCAGCTTTAGGTCCGAGAGGATGGGCAATGCGTCCTTCACAAAGGTCTCTTCGCTCAGGCGCCAGCCCGCCGACAAGGCCGGGAATACCCCGAACCGCTCGTTTTCGCCGAAGCGCGACGAGCCGTCGCGGCGGAGGGTAGCCGACAGCAGGTACCGGTCGGCGAAGGAGTAGTTGATTTTGGCGAAGTAGGAGGCCAGGCGGAAGGCCGTGGCCCCACCGCCGTTGTCTTTGTTGGCCGCACCCGCATCGAGGTAGGCGTAGTTGAGGTCTTCGCTGGCGAAGTTGGTGCGCGAGGCAAAGCTGCTCTCGTCGTAGTAGCTGATGCGTTCCGTGCCGGCTACCACGCCCAGCTGGTGCTTGCCGCCCAGGGTCATGTCGTAGTTGAGCGTGTTCTGCCACACCCAGTTGCCCCAGAAACGGTTGTTGTCGGTTACGCGGTTATTCTGCTCGGAGAGAAAGCCCGCCTTGTAGGTCTTGTAAATCTGGCGGTATTTGAAAAGGCTGTAGTCGATGCCGAAGCTGGTGCGCAGGTGCAGGCCCTTCAGGATTTCGGCATCGGCAAACAAATTGCCAAACACGCGGCCGGTGTTGGAGCGGTTCTGCTTGTTGTCGGTAAGCAGGCGCAACGGGTTGTCCCGGTCGCTCATGCCCGCCACCGGCCCGCCCCAGCCCACGCCGTCCACGGTGCGCACCGGCACAATGGAAGGCAGCTGCGTGGTGCGGTCGCGTACCAGGTTCAGGTCAAACTCGGCCCGCTGCGACTTCACAATAGTCAGGTTTTCGCCCACTTTCAGCTTGCCTTCCAGGAAGTTGTAGTCGGAGTTGAGGCGAGCCGTCATGCGGTCGAAGCTGGTGTGCTTCAGGGTGCCGCTGTTGTCGTAGTAGTTCAACGAGAACAACGCCCCGCCCCGCTCACCGCCGCTGCTCAAGCTCAGGTTGTAGCTCTGAATCAGGGCATTTTGCTGGGTTTCTTTGAACCAGTCGGTGTTGGCGGCGCGCTGGGTTTTGTCGGCGTCGATGAATTCCGGGACCGTCACGCCATCCAGCACGAGCCGCCCGCTGGCGTCGCGTCGCGTCTGAAAATTGTAGTAGGGCAGGCTGGGAACCGTGCCGTCGTTGATGGCCGCCTGGCCATACACGCGGCCGTAGTCCTGGGTGTTGAGCAGCTGGATGTTCGGCCCCGGCTGCTGCACGCTGAAAAAGGTGGAGAAATCTACCCGCGTCGCGCCGCGCTTGGCCTTCTTCGTCGTGATGATGATGACCCCGTTGCCCGCCCGCGAGCCGTAAATGCTGGCTGCCGAAGCATCTTTCAGCACCTGAATCGACTCAATATCATTCTGGTTGATTTGGTTGATGCCCTCTTTCGTGGGGATGCCATCGATTACGTAGAGCGGGTCGTTGTTGCCCAACGTGCCGATGCCGCGGATGCGCACGGTGGCCGCGCTGCCCGGTGCGCCGTCGGTGTTGATTTGCACGCCCGGTACACGGCCTTGCAGGTTGCGCGTGACATCGTTGGAAGCCATGTCCTTGATTTCATCGGTCTTCACCACGGCCACGGCGCCGGTTAAGTCGGCTTTGCGCTGGCTTTGGTAGCCGGTCACAACTACTTCATCCAGCGCGGCGGCGTCGGCCACCATTTGTACGGCCACTGTCGTCTGGCTACCCACCGCGATTTCCTGTGTCTTATAGCCCACGAAGGAGAGCACCAGCGTGGCGTTGTCGGGCACGGTGAGGGCAAAGCTGCCGTCTGGTCCGGTACCCGTTCCAACGGCGGTGCCTTTTACGAGCACCGTGACGCCGGGCAGGCCTTCGCCCTTTTCATCGGTCACGCGGCCGGTGATGGGGCGGTCCGCCGCGGCAGTCAGTGCCGAAAAAGTCTTACTTGAGTGGTCCCCGTCGGGGTGCGCGGCGGCCAGCAGGGGCACGGCGACCAGCAGCGTCGGCAATAGCAGCCGGCGCGCCAGGAGTACTTGTTTGCGCATGGGAATTTGGAAAAGTGAAAGTGGAAAAATGCAGCGTTTGCGCATCAGGCCACACTCCTTCAGGAGCGCTTCAATGCTTGCCCCGCCCGTCCGGAAACGATTGTAGGCAGCGGGCAGCCCGGGAGCTGCAGCAGAGAAGGCAGGAAAAGCAGGGAGCAGGCACGACGGCTTCATGTCCCAAAGGTGGGGCAGCGTCGGGGCCAGCTGGTAGCGCGATTATCCCAAATAGTATCACTATTCGTTCGCCTACAAAAAACAAAATAACCTGCTGATAATCAGCATATAATCAAGATAAATTTAGCATAAGCCGCCTACGGCCTATCACTCATGTTACCCGACTATAAGAATTGATTCACGCACTCGGCGTTGTGTGCAGCGCCCGGAACTCGGAGGGCGAGATGCGGTACTTGGCCTTGAAGCTGGCCGAGAAGTATGAGGGCGAAGCAAAGCCCAATTGGTAGGCCACGTCAGCGATGTTCAACTCGGTGTTGAGCAATTGCTGCCGGGCTTTAGTCAGGCGAATGTCCTGGATGAAGTCAGTCACGCCCGTGCCGAGCAGGGCCTTGGTCTTGCGGTAGAGCTGTACCCGGGAAGTGCCCAGGCTGCGGGCCACGTCTTCCACGCTCAACTTGGAATTGCTCAAGTTAGCCTCCACTATGGCTGTGAGGTCGGCCAGGAATTTCTGGTCCACCCGCTGGGGGGCCACGGTCGCCGTGTCCACGGAAATGCCACGCCGAAAATGTTCGCGCTGCCGCTCCCGGTTGCCGAGCAACGTACGCAGGCTTTCGAGCAGAAAGGTCGGGTTGAAGGGCTTGGTCAGATAGAGGTCCGCCCCAGCCTGCACGCCTTCTACCTGTTGCTCGGGAGCGCTGCGGGCGGTGAGCAGCACCAGCGGAATGTGCGAGGTGCGCCAATCGCTCTTGAGGGCTGCGGCCACGTCCAGGCCACTGAGCTCGGGCAGGTTCACGTCGCACACAATAAGGTCCGGAATGGTTTCGCCGGCCAGGCGCAGGCCGGTGGCGCCATCGGTGGCGGTTTGCACCTGAAAATGGGCGCCCAGCTTTTGGGCCAGGAAAGCGTTAACCTCCTCGTTGTCCTCTATCACCAGCACCAGTTCCTTGCGGTCATTGCCGGGTTGGCCGGCGGCAGGCACTTGGTCAGGTGCCGCAGCCTCCAGGTCCACTTCGGCCAGCGCCAGAGGCGGAGCAAGCGCCTCCGTGCTGCGCAAGGCGGCGGGCAGTTCCTGGGGCAAGGTCACGGTAAAGGTGCTGCCCTGGCCCGGAGTACTGGTAAAACTTAGCTCGCCCTGATGCAGACGCGCCAGGCCCATAGCCAGGGCGAGGCCCATGCCCGACCCTTTGGCGCTGCCCTGCTGGCCTTGGTAGAACCATTCGAAGATGTGGGCCCGGTCCTGTTCGCTGATGCCGCGGCCGGTGTCTTCCACGCTGATGCGCACCTGGCGCGCGGCGGGCAGGGGCTGGATGCTGACCGTAATCTGCCCGGCCTCCGGGGTGAATTTCAGGGCGTTAGAGAGCAGGTTGAAAATGATTTTATCGAGGATGTTCACGTCAAACCACAGCCGGATGCTGGGTTCAGCTGGCAAAAACCGCAGGTTGATGCCGCGCTGCCGGGCGGGCTTCTCAAACACGTCCATGATGTCGCGCACGAAGGCTACTACGTTGCTTTCCGTGGCCCGCACGGGCATCTTGCCCACGTCGATTTTGCGGAAGTCGAGAAGCTGATTGACGAGTTGCAGCAGGCGCTGGGTATTACGCCGGACCAAGCTCAGGTCGTGACGCTGGGAAGCCGAGAGGTCGGCCCCGTTGGTGAGCAACTCTTCCACTGGCCCCATGATGAGGGTCAGGGGCGTGCGCAACTCGTGCGAGAAGTTGGTGAAGAAGCGGAGCTTGGCTTCGGTTTCCACACGCGCTTGTTCGGCCAACAATTCAATCTGGTTGCGCTGGGCGCGGATTTCATCGTTTTGCCCGGCCAACTTGCGGGTGATGCGCCGATTAAACTGAAAAGCGCGCCATAGCACCACCCCCAGCACCAGGGCGCCCACCAGCGCGACCACCAGAATGTAGAGCACCGTACGCTGGCTGGTGTAAGTGACCAGCTGCGCCTGGAGCAACTGCTGCTGCCGCTGAATATCCTGCTGCTGGTCAGCCAGCTTTTGGGTTTGCATTCTCATGGTCAACACGTTGGTTGAGTCGATGACCATGGTGCTGAGAATGTTCTCCTTTTCAAAAGGCTGCCGGAGCAGAATCTTCATGGCGGTGCGAATGGCTTCTTCCCCACCGGGAGAATACAGCAGCGTGGCCGTCATTACCCGGTCCTGCACCAGCTGGATGCCGCCTTGCGGTCCCGGCAGCCCGTCAACGCCTACAATGCGGATGCGTCCGGCCAAGCCCAACTGTTTGCACACCTGGTAGGCGCCCAGGGCCATGCGGTCGTTGTGGGCAAAAATCAGGTCTACCTCCGGGTGGTCGCGGAGCACGGCCGGCAGGGCCCGTAGCACCGAGGGGTGCTTCCAGTCGCCCAGGACCTGGGCTGTTCGCCGAATACCGGGGTAGGCAGCCAACCCCTCCACGAAGCCCCGGTGCCGGTCCACGGCTGGGGAGGAGCCCGCCGCCCCCAAGATTTCCAGTACTTCGCCCCGCTGGCGCAACAGGCTGCTGATGTAGCGGGCCGCCGTCTGGCCTACTTCCTGGTTGTTGCCGCCCACGTAGGCCGTGTACAGCGGGGAGGTGGTGCGCCGGTCCAGGATGACTACGGGAATGCCCCGGTTATAAGCTTCCTCCACGACGGGGGTAATTGGCTCTGCTTCGTTGGCCGAGACGATAAGCAAGTCAATGCCTTCGCGCAAAAACTCGGCGATGTGTTCACGCTGCACGGCGCTGTTATCGCGCGCGTCCTTCATGCGAAACGTCACTTGCGGATAAAAGCTGAGTTCTTTCTTCATGCCCGCCAGCATCGCCAGCCGCCAGGCGTCGCCGTTGGTGCACTGTGAAAAACCTATGCGGTAAGGCCGGGGAGCCGGAGCGGAACAGCTAGCTGCGGCAAGCCATAACAGCAGCACAATGCTTCGAGTAAGTACCGACAAAAACGGGAACTCAGCAGCTAGTGATATCATGAAAGGGGAACCAGGTAATTCGCGAAAAGCAAGCCTTCAATGCTTTTAAAGGTATGCTGTTTAATCACATACTGATGATAACATGGCCTCGTTGGCTCAATGCCTAGCGGTTGTTAGCCCAAGCCTAAGGGTTCGCATCATGCTGGTAACTATTTGCTTACCCATTCATTTAAGCCTGCTCTACGCAGCAATGGTAGGCCTTGCCCATGACCACACGAAAGTATCGCGCCTTATAAGTATCCGCTCGTTCCTTTACACGTCTCTGTTGTGGTCCCTCGCAGGCGTTCCGCTCCCGCCGGCCCCGCGCCAACCATACGCTAGCCACAGGCGGGGTCCCCGTGGGACGGTCACCGTCCTCGAATTCTTTCCGAAGCCTCCCCCTGCACCGAGTCCTTTGCTTGCTGGACCACCTCCACCTGCGGCCCACAGATTAGGCGCGTTTTCTGACCCGCCGGGACACTGAGCGCGTAAGTTTAGGTCGCATCCGAGCAGGGCCAGAGCCGCTCTTACGTGAACTAGAAACGCTCCTTTCAGTGAACCTCACGCGCAGGCCTGCAGCTAGCGGCAAAGTGACCTTTGCAGTTCCAGGTGAGTTTAAGAAACTTGTCTACGATTCGTCGTTTACGAAATGTCCCGAGGCGATGAGTTTCGTAAACTCCTCATTTCGCTCGAAGGGTCGTGATTGGGGGCCTGGCAGCGCCTACCTGTGGTCAGGCGCAGATTCAAGGCAGGGGGCAGCCTATAAGCGCGACTTTACGTCCTGCGAACGGTCGTTTACAAGAGGTAAACCGGGGCTGCTGCGCCGTAAGCAGTGCGTCGGCTACTTTGTCCTGGCCGGTGCCCGGATGATGAGTTCGACGGCCCGGTCCCGTAGCTCGTCGCGCCCCTCCCGCAGCCCCGCTATGGTCGGGCGCACGGGCACATCAATCCGCAGGCCGACCCGTTGGGTTTCGCGGCCGTCCGGATAATAGGCGCCAATGCCAGTCATCAGGGTTTTCAAGCCGCCGGGCAGCGTGATGGGCGTGGTGTTGCCGTCGGCGCCCGCCGTTTGGCTGCCCAGCAGGGTGCCGTGGGGGGTGGCCTGGAAAGCCATCGCCGTAAACTCGGCCTGGCTCCGGCTTTTTTCGTTGACCAGCACCACGACGCGGCCCGTGTACGGTGTGGCGCCGACGGGCTTCAGTGTGTCGGCCGGGTACCACAGGAAGCGCCCGGGATAAGTCGGGTCGCGTTGCGTGAACTTGGCGTAGGCAACCGGCTGCGCGAGCAAAAAGCCCGGCAGGTAGGTGGCCACAAATTCACCGGGGTAGTTGCGCTGGTCCACCACGATGCCCTTGGTGTGGGCAAAGGCGCGCATGAGGGTGGCCACCTTGGCGCCCTGGATGCGGGCCATGTCGATGTAGCCTATTTCAGGCGTAAGGAACCGGTACATGCTGTCCGCTACCGCTGGCTGAACGGGCGGAACCGAGCCAACCGGTGCCGCGGGCGACACCACGTGCAAGGACCGGCCCGCCCGCACCACCTGGACGTCTACCTGTGGCGTCGCGCAATACAGCAGGTTCAGGGCGATGGTGTTGAGCTGGGCCGCCCGGTTGGACGCCCCCGTCTCGGGCAGGCGCTGCTTCACCAGGTCGGTCACCGCCGTGCCCGCCAGGTGTGTCAGGACGTCGCCGGGCTCGAGCGGGCACGGGGGCACGAGCCCGTCGCGGCGCACGCGCACGACCACGGCGTGGTCTTCGAGGAACTGCACCTCGGCGGCCACCTGGTAGGCGCCGCGTTCCGCTTCCAGCAGCGCGTCGGGGGGGTAGAAGCGGGCGTGGCCGTCGTGCACCCGGGCAAACAAGGCCAGGGCGGCGTGCCGGTACGCGAGCGGGGTGGCCGCCGCCGCGAAGCGGGGCAGTAGCTCCGGCAGCACCCGCGCCCATTCCCCTTCCAGGGCGTAGGGGTAGGGGTAGTAGTACTGCAGCATGTTCCAGTAGCGGCACAGCCCCAGCAGGCGGAGGCCCGGGGGCGGCAGGGGCGAGGCGGCGTAGGCCTCCTCGTGCGGAAACAACGTGGTGGCCCCCACCTGGGTCACGTAATAGGGGGGGCCCTGGTAGCGGTTGGCGGCGACGAAGGCCAACTGCTCGCGGAGGGCGGCACCGAAGCGCTTCGCGTCGTGGGCCCAGCGCAGGTCGGGGGCCAGGCGCACCGGTTTCGTCGGCGGCGCCGCGCAGGCGGGGCACGCCGGCACGGGCCCGAGGCCGGTCACCCAGGCGCTGAGCAGGCGGCTGCGCGCGGCGACGGAGCGGCAGGCCAGCACGGCGGGCACCTGGCGCAGGAATTCGGCGTCCCAGTCGCGCTGGCCGGCGGCCACGGCGGGGTGAAAGTACTTGAGGAAGCCCCACACCTGGCCCAGCGCGGCCAAGTGGTCCACTTGTCGGGGAGTCAAGGTCGCTACTGCCGGGGCGGTTGCGGCCCCGGCGGTGGACGGGGAAGCCGGTGCCAGTGGGGCCGGTTGGGCACGTGCGCACACGGTCATGCCGCTAAATACAAGGCTCAGCAGGCGGGAAACAAAAGGGGTCATGGCGAAGAGAAGAGCGGGCAGGTGTCAAAAAGCCCCCCGAGTTAAAAAAGTGGCTAACCGTAACGAAGAACGGGTAAGACGAGCGGGCGTCGCCACCTGGCGCCTTGCGTGGCAGCCGGCAACCGTTCGCGGTGCGTCCTACCGTGCGGCCGGACGATGCCGTTTTTCGGTCCCGCTTACTCGCGCCCGGGCGTTCGGTGGAGCACCAACTGGTTTTCTCCTTGCAGCCACGTAATGGCGTGCTGCCAGGGGTGCAACCGACGAACCGCCCGACTCGCGAGGGGGTGCCACGTCTCGCCATTGGTGCGGGTTTCCAGGATCGCCCCGGTTTCGGCCAAGAGGTACCCGGTCGGGGTGCCCGGCACAAAGGCCACTTGTTCAAAACTGGTAAAGGGCGGAACGGTGACGGGCCGCCACTGCCCGGCCGCAAAGCGCAGCAGCCGTTTGGCCGGCAACGCCACGTACCCCAGGGTTCCACGGCTGAGGTGCGGTTTACGGCCGGCCATCGTGACCCACAACTCGCCCGTTTGCGCTGGCGAGAGCGACTGCACATCGACCGTGTCGGGGGTGTCGACCAACTTGGTGGGCGCCTGCAAGCTACTCGGCAACACGAAGATGTTGCCCGCCGTGGCACTCATCACCGAACTCGGCAGGGTGGGCATGCGGTCGCTGCCGAAGACGTAAAGGGCCGAGTCCTGGGCGGAAACCAGCAAGCCGGTCACGCCCCGGCTGAGGCGAATGCCGTAAGGATGCAGGTTGGAATTCGCGGCCAACCGGGGCGTGCGCGTCGCCTCGGTGCCGTAAATCCAGAGGTCGCCATCGCCGTGCAAGGGAACGGGGCCGGCCTCTTGGCGGGCGTACGTGCCCACCACAAAATTGCGTCCGACGGCGGCGAGGGCCGAGGGGTAGAAATTGGTCGGCATCACGTGCGTTTCCCAGCTACTGCCCTGGTTCTGCGTGAGCGCCACGAAGGCCTGTTGGCCCTTGTTGGCGAAGTAGCGATGAAAAGACAAGGGGGCCAGCGGCGTGTGCGTCAGCACCGTCGCATGGGGCGAGGTGGGGTCGGGCGTGCGGTATTGCTGCCACGCGGAGCTGCACGAGAATAGCAAGGCGCTGGTTACCAGCAGCAGGCCCCAGGCGGCAGCCAGGGGGCCGGCCGCGGCCTTTCGACGGCCCTGCCACGCCACCCAGAGGAGCAGGAGCAGGGGAAGGGCTGCTGCGGCACCCCCTCCTTTTTGTACGGGGGCCTCCGGTGCTTGCGCCGTCCCCACCAAGGCCCCGTGGGTTTGGTCCCGAAAATAGAAATGCGAAATGGGAAACTGCCTTGGGGTTTCGACCAACGTCGTGCGCTGGCCGGCAAAGCGATAGAGTTGCCCCGTTTGGGTTAAGACGTAGCCGGAAGAATCCGTTAAAAATTGAAAATCCTGCAGCGGAGGCAGGGTGCTGAACGTAAAGGTTTTCATACAGGCAAACCGGGAAAAGGCCATACGGGGGCGGCGGATGGGAGGCACAAAAGTTGCTCTTATTCCGGGAAGCGTAAGCGCGTTAACCTTCCTGACCAAATGCCGCCGCGAGGCTTGACACGTAAACTCGCCTTTTTGGAAGAAGAACCTCTTAAAAGAGCCGGTTTTGCGGCACGTGAAATAAGGCCCCTGACCGGAAAAGCACCACCCCGGTTAGGCGCCGCGCAGCGGGGCCAACAGCGGTGCGATTCCGAGGTCGGGAGTATAACGGATGTTATGGTAAGGGACAGAAACCAGAAACAAAAGAGAAGAATTGCACTTTCCCATTGCCTTCAAAAGCCTGTTTGTGAGATGGTCTAGCTAAGCCGGACAAAATTGGGACTTGGTTTGGAGTTGGGTTTCGAAGTGGTTAGGCGAGTGGTAGCCGAGCGGGGAATGGCGGCGTTCGGAGTTGTATTAGGCGATGTGGTGGCTGATTTCGAGCTTGGCTTCGGCTAATCCCGGGAAGCTACCGCCGGCGAGTGATTCGGCCTTGAAGCGGCTCCAAAAGGACTCGGCGTGGGCGTTGTCGTAGCAGTTGCCGCGCCGGCTCATGCTTTGCTGCGCGCCGTGTTTGGCGACCAAGGCTTTGAATCGGGTGGCCGTGTACTGGCTGCCCTGGTCGGAATGCACGACGAGCCCCGCCCGGGGCTGGCGCACGACCAATGCGCGGCGCAAGGCCTCGCTGACCAGGTCTTCGGGCATCGTGTCGCGCAGTTCCCAGCCCACGATTTTGCGCGAGCAGCGGTCGAGCCACACGGCCAAATACAGCCAGCCCCCGCCCTGGCGCGGCAGGTAGGTAATGTCGCCGACCCACACCCGGTTCGGGGCGGTGGGGGCCGGCTGACCCAGCAAGCGGTTGGGCGCGGCCCGCACGGCCGAGTCCGAGTCGGTGGTGCGCGGCACAAACGAGCGCGGCTGCTGGGCCCGCAGGCCGTGGGCTTTGAGCACGCGGCGGATGCGCCAACGGCCCACAGCGTGGCCCTGGGCCTGCACTTCGGCCCGCAGCCGGCGCGTGCCGTAGCGCTGGCTGTGGCGCGCAAATGCCTGCCGCACGGCTACCTGCCAGGCCAGTTCAGGAGCCAGATGACCTTGCTGCCGGCGCCAGGCGTAGTACGCGCTGGGCGCGACTTGCAGGACCTGGCAGAGCCGGCGCACGTGCACGTGGGCCTGGCACTGGACGATGTAGCGGTAGATGCTCACGGGGTCGGCTGGGCAAGCCTGCGCTTAAAGCAGGCAACTGGCCAAGGCTTTTTTTAAAATGTCGAGCTCCTACGCCAGCCCCTTATTCGCGGCGCGCAGGGCGTGCACTTCCGGGTCGCGGGCCACTTCCACGCTGCCCACTTCGGCCACGAGTTGGGCCTGCTGCCACCGGTAGAGCAACTTGGGGCTGATGCGCTACCGGGTACGACCCAACTGCCGGGCCGCGGCTTGCGTGCTCCGGCTTTCCGAAGCCAAGCGCAGGTCCTCGGCCTTAAACGTCTCGTCGTATTTTCGTCGTTGGTCGGGCGACGACCCGCTCTTTTTGGCTGTCATAACAGAAGAAATATACGTCTCTCTTTTGTCCGGCATGCCTAGACCACCTCACCACTGACACACGCTATGCACGCGACTCGGCGCAGTCGCGCCAGCGGCTGCATACCTCCAGCTTCTACCGGTACCTGTGCCTGAAGCCCCAACCTCAGACTTTTACTGACAGCTTACAGTACCAATTCGTTACGCAGGCCGGTATCCGATTCATCTGCCTATCAAGCAATGCTAATTTGCCAGACACCCTGATTCCCTTGGTGAGCCAGCATTTTGTAGACCCCGATTTGGAGGAGAAATTTTATGACTTACTCGGCGCTGCCAAGTAAGCTAACAGCTGCGTTAGGGGTGTCTGAGAGGCAATGAGTAGTTGAGGAAACAATCATAGGCTTAAAAAGGCTACCTTTGCGGCGCTAAACTTTGGGCTAGCTTTCAGCTTTGCCTTTATGCTGCATTCACCAACGTTTCTTTTATGCCTCAGTCCAGTATTGTCATTACCTCCATTTTTGCACCTACGGAGGCAGTTAAAAAATTTGCAAATTTATCTGATTATCAACTAGTCGTTGCCGGTGATAAAAAATCACCTACTGACTGGAGCGAAGAAAACGTAACCTACCTCTCGGTAGCTGACCAAGAGGCCGCCGGCTTCCGGATGAGCGAAAAGCTTCCTTTCAACCACTACGGGCGCAAAATGGTGGGCTATCTACACGCTATTCGCGGTGGTGCTGAGGTAATCGTTGATACCGACGATGACAATATCCCCTACGACGGCTGGTCGTTCCCCGAAACGGAAGGGGTGTTTACCACCTCGCCGGCAAACAAAGGCTTCGTAAATATCTATAAGAACTTTACCAGCCACCACATCTGGCCCCGCGGCTATCCCCTCGACCTCATCCTCAACACTGAGCACAATCTCAAAGAGGAAGACTTAACCCAGGAAATGGCTAAGATTGGAATCTGGCAGGGCCTGGCCGATAGCGACCCCGATGTAGACGCTATCTACCGTTTAGTCGACAACACTGAGATTTTCTTCGATAAGCGCAGTCCTATCGTATTAGCCGAAGGCACCTTGTGTCCCTTCAACTCGCAGAATACTGCCGTGCGACGCGAACTTTTTCCGCTGCTTTACCTGCCGGCTTACGTTACGTTCCGCTTCACCGACATCCTGCGCGGGCTCGTTGCCCAGCCCATTATGTGGGCTCACGGCTACCGTTTGGGCTTCACCGAAGCCACGGTAATTCAAGTGCGCAACCCGCACGACTACGTTAAGGATTTCGAATCGGAAATTCCCTGCTACCTGCACCCCAACCGGGTTATCGCAGCAGTTTCCCGGGCCATCAGCCCTTCCAATACGGTGAGCGAGAACTTGCGCCTGGCTTATGCTGAATTGGCCAAAGAGGACATTGTATCGGCGCAGGAAATAGAGCTCCTGGACCTCTGGCTTGCTGACATCGCGACTCTTACCAAGTAAGGTGGCTATACCCATGCAGGAATTCCCTTCTGTCTCTGTTGTCATTCCGTCTTGGAACCAAGGCCGCTTTATCGACCGGACGCTGCTCAGCATTCTCAAACAGGACTACCCCGGTACCATAGAAATCATTGTGTCCGATGGAGGTTCGACTGATGAAACTGTTGAAGTACTTAAAAAGTACAACGACCGGCTTATCTGGTGGTCTGCCCGAGACAAAGGATTTGTGGATGCTGTGACCAAAGGAGTAGCGCGGGCAACTGGCGAAATTCTAGCCATTCAGAGCTCCGACGACTACTACCTGCCCGGAGCTTTTCGGGCCATGGCAGCGGCATTTCAGGAGTATCCCAACGCTAGCTTTATCTCCGGTGGTGAATACGCCATCGACTTGTCCGGCAATGTGATGAGTAGCAGCAGCCCGCGGGGTGAAATCACCCCGCGCAGTATTCTGTTTCAAAGCATTCCGCCCCAGCACGCCACGTTCGTCAAGCTCCGTTACTTTGAGGAAACGGGAGGCATGCGGCGCGAGGTAGACATGTGCGCCGACATCGACCAGTGGTACCGTGTGGCCCACCTGGCCCCCGGGCATTACATCCCCGACATGCTGGCCGTGTACCAGCTGCACCCAGACCAGCGGACTGCTACCAGCGACAAGTGGTTTCCCAACCTCGTGAAGATGGTAGAGCTCTGCGAGCAGGAGCCCCGCTACGGCCAGAAGTTCCGCCTCACTGACGAAGAGCGCCGCAACCTGTACACGTACTGGGAAATAAACTGGACGGGCAAGCGGGACATGTCGTTGGCACGTCCCATTGCCTTCTCCAAGCTGCTTGGCCTGCTGAGTTACAGCCCCCGGACCCGCCGCATGATACTTGGTACCAGCATTAACCCGGTACTGAAAAAGCTGGTGCCAGCTGGCGTGGTCGATGCGCTACGGCCAGCTACTGCAGCAGCCAGTCTCTATGCCAAACCTAATCTAGATTGGTGGAAAGTCTAGGGGCCATATGACCGGCCAAATGGCGTGCTCTGCCTGTAGGGCCAGGGACCTGCGTAGTCAACAACGCTCTTGACTACGCAAAACAGTCCACAGTCTGACAAATGCTTAGCTGCCGCTGAAACCTATCATTTTATAATTCATTTGACTACCAGCGAATCCTCGCGTTACTATGGAAAAAAACGCTAAAATCTATATTGCCGGACACCGTGGAATGGTGGGCTCGGCCATGATGCGTCGCATGCAGAAGGCGGGCTTTACCAATTTCATAACCCGGATATCCAGCGAACTCGACTTGCGCAACCAACAGGCCGTAGCTAATTTTTTCGTTCAGGAAAAGCCCGACTATGTGGTACTCGCTGCCGCCAAAGTAGGTGGCATCAATGCCAATAACGTTTATCGGGGAGAGTTTCTCTACGATAACCTCATGATTCAGAACAACATCGTGCACCATTCTTACCTGAATGATGTGAAGAAGCTTTTGTTTCTGGGTTCCTCGTGCATTTATCCCAAAATGGCGCCACAACCGTTGCAAGAAACCTCCTTGCTCACCGGAGAGCTGGAAAGCACCAACGAGCCCTATGCCATTGCCAAGATTGCCGGTATCAAGCTCTGCGATGCCTACCGGAGCCAGTACGGCTGCAACTACATCTCGGCCATGCCCACCAACCTCTACGGGCCGCACGATAACTACGACCTCAAGAACTCGCACGTGCTGCCTGCTCTCATCCGGAAGTTCCACGAAGCTAAGCTGGCTGGCACCCCCGAAGTAGAAGTATGGGGTACCGGCACGCCACGCCGCGAATTTCTGCATGTCGACGACTTAGCCGATGCTTGCTACTGGCTGCTTGAGAATTACAACGAGCCAGGCCTAGTGAACGTGGGCACGGGCGAAGACCTCAGCATTCGGGAACTGGCTGAGCTTGTGCAGCGCATTGTAGGTCACGAAGGCAGCATCCGCTTTAACACTGACTATCCCGATGGTACTCCACGCAAACTTATGGACGTGAGTAAGTTGGCCAGCTATGGCTGGAAGGCTACCATCGGACTCGAAGAAGGCATTGCAGAAGTCTATAGCGGTGCCTTTGAAGTGGCTTAATCGAACTGGACTAGCGGCTTGAAATGAAGTCAGAGCCGATTGGTAGCCCGTCAAATGGCGGATTGTACGCTATCTTTGCTATTGCTCTTCATCTAAAAGCACAATCTTCGATTAATCGTTAGTTAGGTTGTGTGGTGAACATTGCTACACAGGGCAACCCTTATATAATACTGTTATTCAACATATTGTGCAACACATAGAAGTTTTAAGACAACCTAAGCCGATAGTTGTTTCCCCCTCGAATAACAATGAGTGGACGGAAGTTATCGAGCCGCGCACCAACCTTCTCGACTTACGCCTCGGCGACGTGTGGCGCTACCGCGACCTAGTGATGATGTTTGTGCGGCGCGACTTTATTTCCACCTATAAGCAGACTGTACTAGGCCCCATCTGGTTTTTTATTCAGCCACTGCTCACCACACTCACGTTCATCATCATCTTCGGCCAAGTAGCTAAGCTTTCGACCGACGGACTCCCACAAATCGTGTTTTACCTCGCCGGAGTTACAGTATGGAATTACTTCTCCCAAACTCTGACGGCTATTTCCACGGTTTTTGTGACAAATGCCGCCATTTTCGGTAAGGTCTATTTTCCCCGACTTACCATGCCTGTATCCATCGTTCTGGCTAATATAGTTCGGTTTCTTATCCAATTTGGGCTATTTCTGGGTGTCTGGCTCTATTACATATTGCGCGGCGATAGCACTATTAACCCCAACTGGCTGATTGTACTGACCCCTGTGTTGTTAGCGATGATGGGCCTGATGTCTTTGGGGTTGGGCATGATATTCAGCTCGCTTACCACCAAGTACCGCGACCTGTCGATGCTACTTACTTTTGGTGTGCAACTGCTGATGTACGCCACGCCCGTCATCTATCCGCTTTCCAGCATTCCAGAGGAATATAGGTGGCTTGTTCTGGCCAATCCAATGAGTTCCATCGTGGAAACTTTCCGGTATGCTTTCCTTGGCTCCGGCTCTTTCAACTGGGTGTATTTGGGCTATAGTGCCCTTTTTACAGTTGTAATTCTACTTGCCGGAACCATTATTTTCAATAAAGTTGAGAAAAGCTTTACCGACACGGTGTAAGGCTTTTGCCAGAATAGAATTCATTTATATATGAGTAATATTGCGATAAGAGTAGAAAACCTTGGCAAACAATACCGATTAGGCGAAATCGGTACCGGTACTCTCAGTCACGACCTGAACCGTTGGTGGGCACGTATGCGTGGCAAAGAAGACCCCTTTGCAAAAATTGGCGAAGCCAACGACCGTACAACCAAAGGCAACAGCGAATATGTCTGGGCCTTAAAAGATGTCAACTTCGACGTAAAAGCCGGTGAAGTGCTAGGCATTATCGGTCGCAATGGTGCTGGCAAATCCACACTGCTGAAAATCCTTTCTAAAGTGACGGCCCCCACCACGGGCCGCATCAAGGTAAATGGTCGCATTGCCTCCCTATTAGAAGTAGGCACTGGCTTTCACCCTGAACTAACCGGACGTGAGAATATTTACCTAAACGGAGCAATTTTGGGCATGTCGAAGAGCGAAATCAATCGCAAATTCGACGAAATCGTGGATTTTTCGGGTGTTGAGCGCTACATCGATACGCCTGTTAAGCGATATTCATCGGGTATGTACGTGCGGCTGGCATTCGCTGTATCAGCCTTTTTGGAGCCAGAAATTTTGATTGTGGATGAAGTGCTGGCCGTAGGCGACGCTGAGTTTCAGAAGAAGTGCCTGGGGCGGATGAAGGACGTTAGTACTAACGATGGCCGAACTATCCTTTTTGTCAGCCATAACATGGCGGCTGTCTCAACCTTATGCTCTACTAGTGTATTGATGCAGCATGGAACGGTGCTGGACCACGGCGATACCAAAAACATAATTGAGCAGTATATATCCATTGGCCGGACGTCGAATGGTGAGGTCTGGGAAGATGATATCAAGTGCACGTTAACTAATCCGAACCTGAAATTCAAAAAGGTTTCGCTAATGGGTAAAAACGGTCCTTCCAACAGCTTTGGCTTAGACGAGGATATAGTTTGTCAGATTGATTATGAGGTAGTGAGTGACAGTACCACAGTAGTGCCTAGTATTCACTTACTCAACAACTATGGAGAGTGTATTCTGGCTTCATTTAATGCTACTTCGGTTAGTCTGATACCAGACCCATATTTTGATAAGGTATTGCCTAAGGGCCAATATCGGGTTCAATGCACTATTCCTCGATATTTCTTAAATGATACGCAATACACGATTAGTGCATTTATTGCTAATGATATCTCTTTTCATAACATGACGTCGGCTGAGGAAGTTATCTCCTTTGAAGTGAATGAAACCGGTGCCATGCGGCAAGAGCATATCGGTACTTGGATTGGACAGATACGACCGCGCCTGGAATGGAAAACCACCAAAGAATTGTAGAGAAATGAAAGTCGTAATTCTAGCTGGAGGCTTAGGAACCCGCTTATCCGAAGAAACCGTACTCAAGCCTAAGCCAATGGTGGAAATTGGTGATATGCCAATTTTGTGGCACATCATGAAAATATATTCTTCGCACGGGTTTAATGATTTTGTAATTTGCCTAGGTTATAAAGGCTACGTTATCAAGGAGTACTTTGCTAATTATTTCCTTCATAAATCTGACGTAACTATCAATCTCAAGGAGAATTCTTTGAAGGTACATGATAGCTACGCTGAGCCTTGGAATATTACGCTGGTAGATACTGGTTTAGAAACTATGACCGGTGGCCGGATTAAGAAAGTAGCCCGGCATCTTGGCAACGAACCCTTCCTGTTGACCTATGGCGATGGTGTTTCAGACGTCGATGTAACGGCGCTTGTGGCCTTTCACAAAAAGCAGGGTAAGCTTTGCACGGTTACCGCTGTACAGCCGAGCGGCCGGTTTGGCGCTATAAATATGACTGATCAAGAAACAGTAAATTCTTTCACCGAAAAGCCGAAAGGCGACGGGGCATGGATTAATGGAGGCTTTTTCGTCTGCGAGCCTGAGGTGATTGAATACATTGCAGATGATGCCACTATCTGGGAGCGGGAGCCCATGGAACAGCTTGCGACTGATGGGCAGATGGGGGCCTACAAGCACTCCGCTTTTTGGAAACCAATGGATACCCTCCGCGATAAAATAGAACTGGATAAGGAATGGCGTGCTAACACTGCAAAATGGAAAACATGGTAGTATGAACCTGAAATCAGTTTACGAAAATAAAAAGGTATTCTTGACTGGACACACAGGCTTCAAAGGTGCTTGGCTATTGCAATGGCTGCACTTATTGGGAGCTCAGGTGAAAGGTTATGCTCTTGCGCCCCAGCATTCCGACGACTTATATAACTTGATTGAAGGTGATAAGCTATGTGAATCTGTAATTCATGATTTGCGTGATGCTGCTAAGCTGGAAGCGGAAGTTCTGGCCTTTCAGCCCGACTTTATTTTCCACTTGGCGGCCCAGCCGCTAGTTCGTCTTTCTTACGAAATCCCTGCTGAGACCTTTACAGTTAACGCTATCGGTACGGCCAATGTGTTGGATGCCGTGCGCAAGCTTGCTAAGCCATGTGTTGTAGTATTAATTACAACCGATAAGGTATACGAGAATAAGGAATGGGTATTTCCCTACCGAGAAACTGACCGATTGGGTGGCTATGACCCTTACAGTGCCAGTAAAGCTTGTGCTGAAATCATTATTCGCTCTTACACGCAGTCCTTTTTCAATCCCGCCGCATTTGAGCAGCACCAGAAGAGTATTGCCAGCGCCCGCGCTGGCAATGTGATAGGAGGGGGCGACTGGGCCAAGGACCGAATTATCCCTGATATTGTTCGTGCATTGGATGCTGGCTGCGCAGTAGTCGTTCGCAATCCCCAGGCCGTGCGGCCGTGGCAACACGTGTTAGAGCCTGTTGGTGGCTACCTGCTACTGGGCGCAAAGATGGCTGCTACGCCCGCAGAACAAGATGGTGCTTGGAACTTTGGCCCTTATGCCGAAGATAACCGCACCGTGGGCGATTTGGTACAAACAGCCCTTAATATTTGGGGTAGCGGTAGTTATGAGTCTCCGCAGCTAGCTAATCAGCCCCATGAAGCAGGTTTACTCAAACTCGATATTAGTAAGGCTACCAATCTATTGGGCTGGTTACCGAAATACAAAGCTGCTGAAGCTATTTCTTTAACCATTAATTGGTATAAGGAATTCTTTACCAAGCGGGAAAATATTGCAGATTATACAATTGGTACCATTCGAAACTACGCTAAACTATGAAAGTTGCGGTAGTAGGGTCGAATTCGTTGCTGGCTTCCTACTTAGTGGACACACTTTTGGAAGATAATGTGCATCATCTGCACTTATTTGGTAAAATGCCTGGCGTGGATAACGCGAATACGACGTTCACCTATTTCGCCTATCCTGAAAGTGTGGTTGATTTTTCTACGCTTCTTTTGTGCGATGCCATAATTTATTGCGCTGCTACAGGAGTTCAGGCAAATAAAGTAACAGATACTTCGCTAGTATACGAGGTAAACGCATTATTGCCAATCAAAATAATCAATTACCTGAGCGACCACTGTTTTTCCGGTATATGGGTAAGCTTCGGGTCATATTTCGAAATCGGGAATAATGATGCCAATCATTACTTTACCGAAGCTGAAGTGACGTTAAGTGAATTAGCTATTCCAAATCATTATTGCTCATCGAAAAGGCTGCTGACCAGGTTTTTAAGTAGTGGATTAACTACAATTAAAGTGTTTCATTTTATTCTCCCTACCATTTATGGTGCCAGGGAAAACTCCTCTCGATTAATACCTTATATCGTTGAGTCTTTAAAAAATGAGCAGCCTATGCAACTGAGCGCAGGTACCCAAGTGCGGCAATACCTGCATTGTCTCGACGTAGCTGCTTTAGTAAGGCTGGTGATACAATCTGACTGCTTACCTGGTATCTACAACGTAGCCAGTGAGGAAGCCATACAAATTCGGGATTTAGTAAAAAGGATTTTTTCGTCGTTTAATAAGGACGCCGAAACTTCTTTGGGTTCCTTAAGTACCCGGGATGAAAGCATGAGATTTCTGGCTATTGATACTCAGAAACTTGCTGAATACATTCCTGAATGGAAAGCTTCTGTGGATTTGCAGCAAGGTATAAATGAGTACTTGCAGCAGTCAGTTTTATCAAAAGAGTAGATTCCATTAATCTCTTCTCCGTTTAATTATTTGAAAAGGTGGCAGGCTATCATTAGTACGCTGCCTCAGTTGAGTCATAGGTATTTGGGAGTGCTTTCCACAGTTTACTCTTCTACCCTCGTCTCAACGATTATTTAACTGCCCAAGCACATGTTTAAGAATATTACTGAAGAGAATGGATTGCGCGAGTCGCTGATGAAGGTTGCCAATGCAAACGTGACCAAGGTCATCGTGCCGGGGGTGGACTACATCCCGGTGACGGGCAAGGTGCTGGACGCGGAGGACCTGCTCTACGGGGTGGACGCGACGCTCGACGGCTGGCTGACGACGGGCCGCTTCGGCCCCAAGTTCGAGCAGAAGCTGGCCAAGTGGATGGGGTGCAAGTCGGCGCTGGTGGTCAATTCGGGCTCTTCGGCCAACCTGGTGGCCTTCTACACCCTGACCTCGCCCAAGCTGGGCGAGCGCGCCCTCAAGCCCGGCGACGAGGTCATCACGGTGGCGGCGGGCTTTCCGACCACCGTCAACCCGCTGATTCAGTTCGGCTGCGTGCCGGTGTTCGTCGACGTCGACATTCCCGGCTACAACATCAAGGCGGAGCTGCTCGAGCAGGCCGTCACGCCCAAGACCAAGGCCATCATGATGGCCCACACCCTGGGCAACCCGTTTAACCTGGCCGAGGTGATGCGCGTGGCCCAGAAGCACAACCTGTGGGTGATTGAGGACGACTGTGACTCGCTCGGGGCCACCTACAACGGGCAGAAGACGGGCACCTTCGGCGACCTGGCCACGCTCTCCTTCTACCCGGCCCACCACATCACCATGGGCGAGGGCGGGGCCGTGCTCATCAACAACATCCGGCTGAAAAAGATAGCCGAGAGCTTCCGCGACTGGGGGCGCGACTGCTACTGCGAGCCGGGCAAGGACAACACGTGCAACAAGCGCTTCTGCCAGCAGCTGGGCGAGCTGCCCCACGGCTACGACCACAAGTACACCTACTCGCACATCGGCTTCAACCTGAAGGTGACCGACATGCAGGCGGCCATCGGCCTGAGCCAGCTCACCAAAGCGGACTTTTTTGTGCAGCGCCGCCGCGAAAACCACGCCTTGTTGCTCAGCAAAATGAAGCAGTTTGAAGAGCACTTCGTCCTGCCCGAAGCGACGCCCAATTCCGAGCCCAGCTGGTTCGGCTTCCTGCTCACGCTGCGCGACGACAGCCCCATCAGCCGCCAGGCCCTGGTGCAGCACCTGGAGGACCACAAGATTGGCACCCGCCTGCTCTTCGCCGGCAACCTGCTGCGCCAGCCCGCCTACCGCCACATCGCGCACCGCGTGGTAGGCGACCTCTCGAACACCGACACGGTCATGAACCGCTCGTTCTGGCTGGGCGTGTGGCCCGGGCTCCACGAGGAGCACTACGACTACATGGTCGAAGTTATTCGC
>NZ_FOXS01000006.1 GCF_900115775.1 Hymenobacter arizonensis
AGCCATCGTCGCCTTGGTGGGCCGTTACCCCCCCAACTAGCTAATGGCACGCAACCCCATCCAATTCCAATAAATCTTTAACCACGAAGTGATGCCACTCTATGGTCTTATGCGGTATTAATCCGCCTTTCGGCGGGCTATCCCCCAGAACTGGGTAGGTTGGTTACGCGTTACGCACCCGTGCGCCACTATTCCTATTGCTAAGAACCGTTCGACTTGCATGTATTAGGCCTGCCGCTAGCGTTCATCCTGAGCCAAGATCAAACTCTCCATTGTAAAATATTCCTACACCCGTGCGAACACGGGCTGATGTCGAGTGCTGACCTGCTCACATATTTGACGTTATCGTCTAATTCGTTTCGCTTGGTTTGTTTCACTGTGATTTTCCAGAAGAATAATCACCAAGTGTAACACTTACTATTTTGTCTGTTTCCGTCATTCAAAGAACGTGTGTCACTTCCATTTGAAGTGACAGTGTGGAGCTTGTTTCAACTCCTTTCCGTTGCTGTTGCAGTGCCCTGTGTTATTTGGGAGTGCAAAGGTACGAAGATTATATAATTTGGCAAGTTTTATTCGAAAAAGTTTTAATCTTTTTCTTTCGACTTTTCAAGTTTAGTCGCCTCCTTTTGAAGCGGGTTGCAAAGGTACGGTTGCTCTTTTCGGCTTTGCAAGTGGTTCGAAAAATAAATTTTTCTCGAAGCTTTCTAAGCGAGCGCAGAGAGTAGACAATGCTACTGGTGCGGGAGTTCCGGTCCTTTCAAAATTTTGCCCGAAGCTTTCGTTTCGTAGCGCCCAGCGGTCCGTTTGACGTTTTGGGACTGCAAAGGTAGGAGGAGTTTTTGGCGCAGCAAGGAGACGGATACGAAATACTTCAGAGAAGGTTGTAAGTAGCTGATTGATGCGACGAAAAATTTCTATCTGATGCGAGCAGGCATACTGTGTCTTTTGATTGACCTACCTTTTGCGTTAGGGAAAGTGCTTTTGTGGGAAGTCTATATCCTCGTAGTCGATACTCTTCTTACCTCTGGTTCTCCGCAATAGCGATTCACTACCACTGCTACTTTATAAGGGCATACAGTACTATTGCATCAAAAAGAAGTGCCGAGGGCAAGCGCCTGCAAAGCGTGCAGGTGCTTGCCCTCGGCACTTCTTTTTGGTTGGTGTGGTGCTTCCGGGTTCAGATTAGCGGTGGAGCGTGCTAACTCGGTCGGGGCCGACACTCACAATGCGAATGGGAACTTGCAGTTCCTGCTCTAAAAAGGTTAGGTAGGACTGTAGGTTGGTTGGAAGCTTGGCGGCGTCAGTAATCGTAGTGAGGTCGGTGTTCCAGCCGGGGAGGGTGATATACTCGGGAGTCACGGTAGTAAGCTGGCCGGGGTCAGGTAGCTGCGGGGTGCTTTCGCCGGTGGCGGTGCGGTAGTGAGTGCAGGCCTGGATTTCGGTGAAGGCATCGAGGACGTCAGCCTTCATCAGGTGCAGTTCGGTGACGCCATTTAGCATAATGGCGTATCGAAGGGCAGGCAGGTCTATCCAGCCGGTACGACGGGGACGACCTGTGGTAGAGCCGAACTCTCGGCCGGCCTGGCGGATTTGCTCGCCTACTTCGTCATGCAGTTCGGTGGGGAACGGGCCGCTGCCTACGCGGGTGCAATAGGCTTTGGTGATGCCGTAGACTTTATCGATGTGCCGTGGGGCGATGCCCAGACCGGTGCAAGCGCCAGCGGCGATGGTGCTGGACGACGTAACGTAAGGATAAGAACCGAAATCGATATCTAGTAGAGAGCCCTGCGCTCCTTCGGCGAGAATGCGTTTGCCTTGGGCAAGGAGGTCGTTGAGTAGGTACTCGGTATCGGTGAGTTGGAGGGTACGGAGGAAATCGACCGCGGAGAAGAACTCTGCTTCGAATTCTTCGACCTCCAGTTGCTTATTATAATGAGAAGCTAGCGAGGCATGCTGAGCGACAGCTTCTCTATATCGGGTTTCGAAGTCGGGAAGCAGGATATGACCAACGCGGAGGCCAACGCGGCCTATTTTGTCGGAATATGTGGGGCCGATGCCTTTAAGGGTACTGCCAATTTTGGAGCCGCCGCGAGCTTCCTCGTTGATGCGGTCGAGGGCGCGGTGCGATGGTAGGATGAGTTGAGCCTTTTTGGAGATGTAGAGGTTTTTGGCCCAGTCTACTCCCCTATCGGTAAGCTTTTGGAGTTCGGTGCGGAATACCACGGGGTCAAGTACGACGCCGTTGCCTACAATATTGAGGATGTGAGGATGAAAAATGCCGCTGGGCACTTGATGAAGGACGTGCTTTAAGCCGTCGAAGGTGAGGGTATGGCCGGCATTGGGACCACCCTGGAAGCGGGCTACGGCATCGTAGGTGGGAGCTAATACGTCTACGATTTTCCCTTTGCCTTCATCGCCCCATTGGAGGCCTACTAATACGTCTACTGGCATTGTACTGTGGTTGGTGTCGTCGTATGCACTGGAAGGGAAGTAAGTCCCTTGGTGCGTTTGAGAAAATGAAAGCTTATTAGGGTGCGCCTGCGCTTATGAATGCTTGTGCTCTGCTTTGGCGGTGGAACGAGCAAGACGCTAAGGGCAAAAAAACAGCCGCCCTATTGGACGGCTGGGATAAGTTGCTCGCGGGCGGCAGTTTCGTTGGCAGCTACGATGAAGATGTTGTTGAGTTTGGTAAGTGCCAGCATCTTTTTGGGGTGGTCGGCGGGGTTGATGAGTACCATCTCGCCACCGCGACTGCGGAACTTGGTGAGAAGGGAAACCAGAACGCCGATGCCGGTGCTGTTGATGTATCGGATTTCGGAGAGGTCGACGGCGCAGTTGGTGACAGCTTCGCCGAGGTGTTGGTTGACAGATGCGATGAGTTGCTCGGTGTCGGGACTGCCAATGAGGTCGCCGGAGAGGCGAACGAGCAGGACACCGTCTTGTAAAGAACTGGTGGTGGTCATGCGGGAAGGGTGGGATTGCGGACAGCGGCTTGGGCGCGACAGTCGCCGCAAATGCCGTAAAGATTTAAAGAGTGGTGCAAGATATGGAAGTTCAGAAGCTCGCCCACCATGGTTTGGATGCCGTGGATGCGGGGGTCGCAGAACTCCACCACTTTATGGCATTCGGTGCAAATGACGTGGTCGTGCTGACGGTAGCCGTAGCTCTTTTCGTACTGAGCGAGGTTGCGGCCAAACTGGTGTTTGCTCACGAGGCCCTGCTCTACCAACAGGTCGAGGGTATTGTAAACGGTAGCACGGCTCACCTGCAGGCCGCGCTCCTTCATGCCGGCGTAGAGCTCGTCAACATCGAAGTGTCCGCTTCGAGCATATATCTCTTCGAGAATAGCATACCGCTCGCCGGTTTTGCGCAGGCCTTTGTTTTCGAGGTGGGCAGTGAAGAGCTTGCGCACTTCGTCGAGCTTATCGGTATTGAGCGTGGCTTGCGAGGCCGCACTGGGCGTGTGCTTGGCAGCGTAACCCGTCTCGGACGAGCCGCCTACCTCCTGCCCTGCCGTTTTGGCTGGGTCTTGGTGAGCATGAGAAGCTGCTTGAGGGGAATTCACTGTATATATAAGGTGTAACTCGGACAAAGGTAAAATAATAGAAGCTGTATCAGCAGATGTGGCTTGCTGATTGGCTTTATGCTGAGTCAAATTCAAGCTAGGTAAGCAAGAGCAGCAGCTTTAGGTTTCTTACTGCTCGAAATAAAGGTGGTAATGGTTGGCGCAGCCCGGATTGAACTCGGCGTGGCACATCGGGCAGGTATTTTGGCAACTCAGGTACTCCGTAATGCTAAGCGTACCTCTGCAACTGCCGCAGTATATGGCCTCTTGGTTAAATTCGGATTTGGGCCAAACCATCGGGTCGTGGTCGGCGGCTTCGCGATGACACTCGATGCAGGCGTAGAAAGCACTACAGCACTTAAACTTGATGGCGATGATGTCGTGCTCGGAGTGGTAGTGGGCGCATTGGGTGCGCTCATTTACCTCGGTGCCGTGGCAGATGGTTGGGGCAGTAGTTTTCACTTCAACGAATCGAACCGTTCTACCTGCAGCACGCCGTTTACCTTGCTCAAGCGATGAATGAGCTTATTCAAGTGGTCGGTGTCGTTCACGAACACCATGATTTCTCCTTCAAAGATGCCGTCGTTGCTATCTACCGTGATGGCGCGCATATTCACCTTAAGACTGGTGCTAATAATGCGCGTCACATCGTTGACCAGACCGACTCGGTCGGTACCTTTTATGCGGATTCCGGCCAAAAAAGCCAGTTCGAGCTGGTCGGTCCACTTAGCACGCACGATGCGGTTGCCGTAATTCGACATCAAATCAACCGCACGGGGGCAACTCGTACGATGAATAATAATACCAGTGTCGGTTTCGAAACCGAACACATCATCGCCGGGAATGGGGTTGCAGCAACGGGCAATGCTATAGTTGAACTTGTCGGTGTTCTCGCCAACCACGAGCATGTCGGGCCGCACCCCACGGATTTTCTGCACCTCGTGGTCGAACGTTTTAGGCTCGAGCACGGAGGGCACGCTGGTAACCGGCTTATCAGCGTTGAATAGCGGCTCCCGAATGGCACGGCCATCAACTTGCCCAATGGCCAAGCGGTAATAAAACTCTTGAGCTGTTGGCACATTAAAATACGCCAGCAGCCGGTTGAAGTTCTCCTGGGTGAACGGCACCCCGATGATTTCCATCCGCTTTTCCAACATCTGGCGTCCGTCTTCGGTTTTGGAACGCTTGTCGTCGCGGAGGAAGTCTTTGATTTTAGACCGAGCCTTGGTGGTGATGACGTAGTTCAGCCACTCCGGCGTGGGCCGTTGCTTGTGCGAGGTCAGAATTTCAACTTGGTCACCGTTGTGCAGTTGGTAACTGAGCGGCTCCAGCTTCTGGTTGACTTTGGCCCCGAGGCAGCGCAAGCCAATCTGGGTGTGAATTTCGAATGCAAAATCAAGTGCGGTGGCCTTGTCGGGCAGAATAACAAGCTTGCCTTTGGGTGTGAAGGCATATACCTCCTTCACGAACAGGTTCTGGCGGAACTCGTCCATGAATTCCAGCGCGCTGGAGTTGTTTGATTCCAGCATCTCGCGCACTTTGTTCACCCAGCCTTCAAGCGAGCTTTCGGGCTGAATGCTGCCAGTATCTTTGTATTTCCAATGCGCGGCGTACCCTTTCTCGGCAATGTCGTCCATGCGCCGCGAGCGGATTTGCACTTCCACCCATTGCCCAGAACGGGACATCACGGTAGTGTGCAGGCTCTCGTAGCCATTGGCTTTGGGCGTAGAAACCCAGTCGCGCAGCCGGTCGGGGTTGGGCTGGTAAAAGTCGGTCACGATGCTGTACACTTGCCAGCAAGCCGCCTTTTCCTGCTCCGGCGGCACGTCCAGAATCACGCGGATGGCAAACAAATCATACACCTCGTCAAAGGTGATGTTTTGCTTTTTTATCTTTTTGAGGATGGAATAGATGCTTTTAGGCCGCCCTTTTATTTCGTATTCAAAGCCCTGCTCCTTCAGCTCGTCATCTATCGGCTGTACAAACTCTTTGATAAAGCGGTTGCGCGCGCTCTGGCTCTGGCGCACTTTGGCCTTGAGGTCGGTGTAGGTTTCAGTATCCGTAAATTTCAGATACAAATCCTCCAACTCACTCTTTATAGTATAAAGCCCAAGCCGATGCGCTAGTGGAGCATACAGATACAGTGTTTCCGAAGCAATTTTCAGCTGCTTATGCCGCGGCATCGAGTCCAGCGTCCGCATGTTGTGCAAGCGGTCAGCAATTTTGATGAGAATAACCCGCACGTCCTCACTGAGCGTGAGGAGCATCTTGCGAAAGTTTTCGGCCTGCTCGCTCGTGCCGTACTCAAAAACGCCCGAAATTTTCGTCAGCCCATCAATAATTCGGGCCACTTTGTTGCCAAACTCGCGCTCGATGTCCGAAATTTCGGTGGGTGTGTCTTCCACCACATCGTGCAGCAACGCCGCCACAATGCTGGTAGTGCCCAGGCCAATTTCCTCCACCGCAATCTGCGCCACCGCCAGCGGGTGCAGAATATACGGCTCGCCCGACTTACGACGCATCTCCTTATGTGCCTCAAGGCTCTGATTAAATGCCTTTTTAATCAGCTTAGGGTCACCATCATTCAGGTAAGGCTTGGCAGTACGCAGCAGTCGGCGGTAGTGGCGCAGGATTTCCTGGCGCTCAGCTTCGGGAGAGATAACGGGAGGCATAATAGGTAAAGTAACAAAGCACGGGCGGAAAAGGTCACTTTAAACTCATTACGCAGACTACTTACACTTGGGCTTTGCACGCAATGGATTTCCCGAGTACCTTTGCGGGCCCGTAGCAAACGGCCGCGTGGCGCTCATATGCGGATATGGCGAAATTGGTAGACGTGCCAGACTTAGGATCTGGTGCCGCAAGGCGTGTGGGTTCGAGTCCCTCTATCCGCACTTTTTTGATGTAGGCCTTCAGTCGCATAGGCTGGAGGCTTTTTTTTCAACTTTTCAACCTGGCCAGCGGAAGCCGGCTCTCCTGTTTTGAACATTACCCTCGACAAGAACGACGAGCAGCTGACCGGGCTGCTAACCGTGCACCTGACCGAAGCCGACTACGCTCCCACGGTTGACAAGCAAATCAAAGAGTACACCAAGCGTGCCCAGGTGAAGGGCTTCCGTCCCGGCATGGTGCCCGTAGGCATGGTGCGCAAGATGTACGGCAAAGGCATTCTGGCCGAGGAAATCAACAAAATGCTGGGCAAGGCCGTGGACTCCTATATTAAGGAGAACAACATCAAGCTGCTCGGCGAGCCCCTGCCGGTGCAGAGCAACGTGGATTTTGATACCGATAAGGACTTCGATTTCCAGTTTGAGCTGGGCCTGCTGCCCGACTTCGAGCTGCCCGCCGAGGGTGCCCTGCAAGTGGAGCGCCACCAGGTAACCATCGACGAGGAGACGCTGACCCAAACCAATGAGCAGATTGCTCGTCAGTATGGTGAGACGACTAATCCTGACGAGTCGGAAGCTGGCGACTACCTGTTCGGCAAGCTGAAGAAGGCTGACGAGGAAGGCGAAGGCCGCACGGTGTTGCTGCCCATCAACAAGGTGACGGGCGATGCGTCGCAGTTCATCGGCAAGAAAGGTGGCGACGTTATTACGTTTGACCTGCAGGCGGCTTTCGGTGGCGATGCGGCTTCGATTTCGAACTTCTCGGGCTTGAGCAAGGACGAGGCAGCTGCGGCTACCGGCGACTACGTGTTCAATGTAGAGAAGGTGAACCGCACGGCGGCGCCCGAAATGAACCAGGAGTTGTTCGACAAAGTATTCGGCCCCGAGGCCGTTTCGAGCCAGGAGGAGTTCGATGCTAAGGTGCGCGAGACCATCCAGTCGAATTACGACCGCGAGAGCGACGGCGCGCTGAACAACAGCATTGTGGAGCAGCTCGTGAACACCGTTGACATCAAGGTGCCCACGGAGTTCTTCAAGAAGTGGTTGGTGCGCGCCAACGAAGGCAAACTGACGCCCGAGAAGGTAGAAGAGCACTACAACGACTACGAGAAGGAGTTGAAGTGGAGCATGATTCGCAACAAGGTGGTGGAAGACGCCGGCCTGAAAGTGAGCAACGAGGAGATTGTAGACCGTACCCTCGACAAAATCATGGGCCAGTTCAACATGCCCAACATGCCCGACGAAATGCGCGAGTCGATGCGTCAGTACGCTGACCAATTCCTCAAGCAGGAAAACGGCAAAAACTACGTGAGCGAGTACGAGGCCATTCTGGCAGAGAAAGTGCTCGAAAACCTGCGCGGCAAAGTTGTTGTTACGGAAAAGCCCGTAACGGCCGAAGAATTCCGGACCCTGCACAGCTAGTAGTAGCCTCGCAGCTTCCTATTTTTCAAAAAGCCCTTACGACACCGTAAGGGCTTTTTTGTTGGGTTTCCGACAACATTCCTTTACTTCGTTCGTCTTTCTAACCTCACCCGCGCAAGCTTCGGCGGGCGCCTCATTTTCTTCAAATGCTGAATAAACAAGAGTTTCGCAAGTTTGCTGTTAAGCACCAGGGCCTCAGCGGGCTGGGTGTTGACCAATACATTCAACACGTGGAAGGCCAGACGCGCGGTGGCCTCATCATGCCAACTGGCATGACCCGCTCAGTAATTGAAGAGCGTCCCACGCGTTTCGCTGAAATCGACGTGTTCTCGCGCCTTATCATGGACCGGATTGTGTTCCTGGGCACTGCCGTAGATGACTATATCGCCAACATTCTGACGGCGCAGATGCTGTTCCTAGAGTCGGCCGATGCCAAGAAGGACATCTTGCTGTATATCAACTCGCCCGGTGGCTCGGTATATGCTGGTTTGGGCATTTATGACACCATGCAGTATGTGAACCCCGATGTGGCCACTATTTGCACGGGCCTCGCGGCTTCGATGGGTGCGGTATTGCTGGCCGGTGGTGCCGCCAACAAGCGTTCGGCCCTCCCCCACGCTCGTGTGATGATTCACCAGCCCTCGGGTGGTGCGCAGGGTCAGTCGTCGGACATCGAAATCACGGCCCGCGAAATCCTGAAGCTCAAGAAGGAGCTGTATGACATTTTGGCCCAACACACTGGCAAAACTTACCAGGAAATCCACGACAACTCGGACCGCGACTACTGGATGCGTGCCGACGAGGCCAAAGAGTACGGCCTGATTGACGAGGTACTGGAGAAGAAGAAAGACTAATCACGAATTGGTCGAGTTCTTCGGAATTCATTTTGCATCGAAAAAGCCCCTGCTTCATCAGCAGGGGCTTTTTGTTTTGTTTTAATCAAGAAGAATGACAGTATTTGAACGGGCTAAAACTTGCCGGTGATGCCTACTTTGAGGTAGGTTTGGTCGTAGCCCAGCTCGGTAAACACCCCAAGGTTTTCCAGCAAGAAATAGCGGCCACCCACGAAAATGCCGGGCCTTAACTTGACGCTATTTCCGGCATCGGGTGAGGCAATGCTGCCTTCAAATGAGGCCCTGGTGTATAGCAACCCAACTCCCAGGCCCCCATAAGCATCGAACTCGGGCAAGACGGGGTAGTGAAACGCGCCCCGCAGGGCCACTAGCACGTCGGTGTACTTCCAGTTGCCACCGTTGCCCAGGGCGTAGGAAGCCCTTTGGTAGCCCGCCAAAATGCCTGCTCCTAGCACACCGGGCCCGATTGTGAGCAGGCCGCGCTCGTATGACAGGCTAAGCGCCGGAGAGGCTGAAGGGCTCCCGCCGATGGCTTTTGACTCGTAATTGCTGCGGCTGCCCACGCCAATGCCGAAGTTCAGCACTTGGTCGCCGGCTACGAAAGGGCCGCCGGCAAACGTGGTGGGCAGCACGGTTTCGAGAAGAGAGGGTTCGGCCTCAGCGGCAGGCTCGGGGGGAGTGGTGGGGCGCGCAGGGGGCGCGGGAGTGGAAGTAGGCTTGGCAGCGGGCTTGGGTGCGGTGCTGGCGGGCCGGGCGGTGCGCTTGGGGGTTGGTTTGCGGGTGGTTTGGGCCTGGGCCCCGAAAAGGGGAAGAGCAGCCACCGATGCAGCTGCTACTAAAAGGCGAAAGACTCTCTTCATAGAACTACAAAGTAAAAGGGTCAGGAATGAAAAGAGCGAGGTCGAGCGGGTTTCGGCAGCTATTGAAGCTGTTTGAAAGTGTTTGAACACACTTTGGAATGCCGTACTGCGCTTGCTGGCTCTCAAAACAACGCCGTTGAGAAAACCAGATGAACCAACCCGCGGTTGTGCTCCGAAAATCAGGCGTGCCTGTGCGCCGTTGGCGCTCAAGCAACCCTCCGATGGCGAGTCGTGTCCTCGATAATATCCTGGCTGAGCAAGTGCCTGTAGCAGATGACAAAATTTCACCTATCAAACAGGGATGGTTTTATGAGTTGAAACGCTTTCATACTCAGATAATAGCTAATCCATACTTTTTGTGATGGCACCATTTTTCTCGTCGTAGGCGTTGGCCTTGTTGTACCTTTGAGCCCGCTTGTTTCAAAACTTGCCTTACCACCTACTATTCTATTCCTCTTTCCGTGGCTGAAATATCCTGTTCCTTTTGCAATAAGAGCAAGCGCGAAGTCGCCGTCATGATTTCGGGCATCAACGCCCACATCTGTGAAAAGTGTGTGGGCCAAGCTCAGCACATTCTCAACGAAGAAGCCAAAGCCCAGGACGCCAGCAAGCAACCCAAGTTTAATCTCATCAAGCCCAAGGCCATTAAGGAGCACCTCGACCAGTACGTGGTGGGCCAGGACGAGGCCAAGCGCGTGATGTCGGTAGCGGTGTATAACCACTACAAGCGTCTGATGCAGAAGCCCTCGGAAGACGAGGTGCAGATTGAAAAGTCCAATATCATTATGGTGGGCGAAACCGGCACTGGCAAAACCTTCCTGGCGCGCATGCTGGCCAAAATCCTGCAAGTGCCCTTCTGCATTGCCGATGCCACCGTGCTGACGGAAGCTGGCTACGTGGGCGAAGACGTGGAAAGCATCCTTACGCGCCTGCTGCAGGCCGCCGACTACAACTTGGAGGCAGCGGAGCGCGGCATTGTGTACATCGACGAAATCGATAAGATTGCCCGCAAGAGCGACAACCCCAGCATCACGCGCGACGTGAGCGGCGAGGGCGTGCAGCAGGCATTGCTGAAGCTTCTGGAGGGCACCGCCATCAACGTGCCGCCGCAGGGGGGCCGCAAGCACCCCGAGCAAAAGATGATTTCGGTGAACACTGAGAACATCCTTTTCATCTGTGGGGGCGCTTTTTCGGGCCTCGACCGCATTATCAAGAGCCGGCTCAACACCAAGCCGATGGGCTTCGCCAAGACCAACCTGGACGACCAGGTGGACACGGAGAACTTCCTGCGCTACGTATCGGCCCAGGACATTAAGTCGTTTGGCCTCATCCCTGAGCTTATTGGTCGCCTGCCAGTTCTCACACACCTCAACCCACTGGACCGCAGCACACTGCGCCTTATTCTGACCGAGCCGAAGAACTCGCTAGTGCGGCAGTACAAGCGCCTGTTTGGCATGGAGAACATTGAGCTTGACTTCACGGAAGAAGCCCTCGAATACATTGTGGAGAAAGCCGATGAGTACCGCTTGGGTGCCCGCGGACTGCGCTCCATCTGCGAGAGCATTATGACTGATGCCATGTTTGAAATGCCTTCAGAGGAAGGCGCCGATGCCCTGCTCATCAACCTGAGCTACTGCCGCAGCAAGTTTGAGAAATCGACGCTGCGCCACATGCGGGCTGCTTAGTACTACAGCTACACGCATAAAAAAGGCCCGCCAATTGGCGGGCCTTTTTTATGCGCGAAACGGCCGGGAGATGGTCGACCCGGCGCTATTATTCTACTACCACGCGCTGAATGCTCGGGGCGCGACCTTCTATTTGCACGGTGAGCAAGTAGGTGCCGCTGGCCAGGCCGGCGGTGCTTAGCTCGGTGGTGTTGCCGCTGAAGCTGCGGGTGGCGATGGTCTGGCCCAGCACGTTGCGCAGGGTGAGCTGGGCTTTGCCAGTAGAAGCTGTTAGGCGTACGTTCAGAATGCCTTTGCCGGCGACTGGATTAGGCCAGACGCTGAACTCGCTTTTGCTGGCATTGGCAGTAGCGGTGGCGGTGGTTACGGTGAAGGCGGTGCCTACGGTGAAGCCGTTGGGCGTGGTCACAACGACATTGCCGGTGGTGGCACCAACCGGAATGGTGAAGGTGATGGTGGTGCTGTTGACCACGGTGAAGCCAGTGACAGGCAAGCCGTTTAAAGTGAGAGCGGTGGCGCCGGTCAGGTCGGTGCCAGAGAGGGTGACGACGGTGCCAACCGGCCCGCTATTGGGGCTGAGGCCAGTGACAGTGGGCGTGCAAGTAGCGGTGAGCGTGAACGGACCCGTTTCGGAGCCGAGGCCGTTGTCGAAGCCGGTCAGGAAAATGCGATAGACCGTGCCCGCCACCGAGGGAAACGTGACGGTAGAAGTTGTAGTCCCGTCGGTGCAGACTGGCAACGAATCGTCGTTGCCGATTACGCAGGTGTAGGAACCGCACGTGCCCGTGTAAACAAACAGCATGGTGTCGAAACCGGTGGCGGCGTTGCAGGTCGTAAGGGTAATGTTGGTGCCGGTGCCCACAATGGTGTAGAAAACCCCACCGCCCTGAATGTCTTCGTCGCAGGTGCCGGTGGGGTCGCCGGTATCGGTCACTCCCTCGGTATTGCCGGTGACTGTTTGGCCACAAGTCAGCGCGATGGCATTGGCACACAAATCATTGACAGGCGGCACCACAAAGGCAGTATTGGAAACGCTTACCCCGCCGGGAGTTGTGACGGCAATGAGCCCGGTGGTAGCGCCGGTGGGCACGGTCACGGTAATCTGCGTGGCCGAATTCACGGTGAAGGTGGGCGCGGCCGTGCCGTTGAAAGTTACTTGCGTAGCATCGGAAAAAAAGTTGCCGGTTAGGACCACCACCGTACCTGCTGCTCCGGAAGCAGGCGTAAACGAAACAACGACAGGGGCTGGAATTACCGTGAAGCTGGTGGCGGAAACACCGGTAGCGATGGGCGTGATAATGGAAATGGGGCCGGTGGTGGCGTTTACGGGCACGGTGGCCGTTATCTGAGTGGCCGAGTTTACCGTAAAGCTGGGCGCGTTGGTGCCGTTGAAAGTCACGCGGGTGGCACCGCTGAAGTTGGTCCCTGTGATGATTACACTAGTCCCTACAGGACCGGCCATCGGTGAGAAACTGCTGATAATTGGAGGAGGACCAACAATAAACGAAGCAGTGGAGGTGGCTGTCCCGGTTGGGCCCGTGACGGTGATGGGGCCCGTGGTGGTGCCGGCTGCCACGGTGGCCGTGAGCTGAGTGGGCGAGTTCACCGTGAAGCTGGTTGCCGCAACACCGTTGAAGCTAACGGCCGTGGCGCCCGTGAAATTTGAGCCCAGCACGGTGACGACCGTACCGGCCAGCCCGCCGGTGGGCGTGAAGCTGCTGATGGACGGCCCCACCGTGGGCGGCGTGATGGTGAAGTTGGCGTTTGAGATGTCGAAGAAGTAGTTGTCGGCGGCCTCCACCATTACGCGGGCCTGGGTTTGGGTCGAAGTGGGGCTGGGAGCTATTACCACGGCCGAGCCGTCGTTGGGTTCGTTTTGAGCCAGCAGCACGGGGTAGGTCAGGCCGCCGTCGAGGCTCAGGCGCAGGTTGACGAGGGCGCAGCTAACGGGGGCGTTGGTGGTACCGGCAACGTCCCAGGTTACGGTTTGGGCCGCGCCGCCGGTCCAGGACACGGCGGTATTGGGGGCAGTCACGACAAAAGGCCCCGAGGTGCTGGTTACCGCCAGGTTGACGAAAGGGCTGAAGTCTACACCGCCAATTACGCCGGCCGGGCCGCTGTGCTCGTCGCGGGCCGTGCAGCGAAACCGCATTGTGCGCGTTACGACTGGTAGCCGCTCGCCCAGCGTAGTGGTGTTATTTACGAGGTCGATTAGGCGGGGGAAATAGCGCGTGCTTGAAGCAGTGGGGTTGAAAGAGCGGAAAAGCGGCACGTTCTGGCCGGGCACCTGGGCAGCCGTAGGCGCAGACTGCGGGCCGGTGTCCATTTGCTCCCACGAGTACGTGAGGGGGTCGTTTTCGGCGTCGGTAGCCGTGGCCGTGAGCTTGAAGGGCGTGCCGATGGGCAAGGTTCTGCCGCTGGCTGGGGCCGTTACCACAGGGGCCGTGTTGCCGGTGGGCAAGTTGGCGGCGGTGTTGCAGGTCGTGCTTTCGATGAACGTGCGCATTTCCTGGAAGCTACCGGTGTGAAAAACCGCATCGGAAGCGGTCTGCACGTTATTGCTGGGGCCGCAGATGCCCGCGTAGGCCATGATGGTGGTGCCCGAACCTGGCTCCCAGGCCGTAGGGGCATTGCGGTTTCCACCGGCACAATTGTCGGCGTCGCCGTTGAAGGAATGGCTGCCACCAAACTGGTGCCCCATTTCATGCGCAACAAAATCGATGTCGAAGGCGTCGCCTGTAGGGTTTGGCAAGCCAGTGACGCCGCCTGCTTTCAATGTGGCGTTGCACACTGAGCCCTGGTAGGCTATGCCCCCCTCGCCCGTGCCGAACACATGGCCAATGTCGTAGTTGGCAGTGCCAATAATGGCGTCCAGATTGGTCTGGTTCTGGGCCAGCATGGCGTTGGCGTTGTTATTGGTATAGGGCGTGTTCGGTTGGGGACCTGTGCCACTCAGAAAAACCAGCTGGTTGTTGTTGGGCACCAGCACCATGCGTACGGCCAATTCCTTCTCGTACACGCCCACCACACGGTTGACCGTGGATACTTCGCTGGCCAACACGCTGGCAACGGTGTTGCCCTTGACCAGCGCGTATTGGGGTGTGCACGCCAGTGCCAGGCGATAGGTACGCAGCACCGAGCCGCTGGGAGCGGACGGGCGGGCACTGCCGTTGGTGCCTGTGTTGGGCTGCTTGGCAACTGCTGATTTCGGCTGCTTACTTACTGCGCCGCAAGGAGCTACTCGGACCGCCGCGCGGTTCATATCGCGCCGATAGAAGCTCAAGTAATGCCGCATGTCAGTCTGGCTCACGGGGTCGACGTAGAAGCTATTGCCGGCCGTAGTGAGCACCTGCGCATGAAAGCCTTGCGGCGTCATGTCGAGGCGCACCGAGGCTGCGGGGTCATCGAGGCCCACGCCGGCGTAGGTTTTAATCTCGGGAAAGCGGGCGGCCAGGGCCGGAGCCATTACCGCCGTTTGGCGCAGGGCAAAGCGCCCGGTAGTGCCGTCGGGTAAAGGCAGGGCGAACACCAACGGCGCCGCGCCGGCCTGAGCTTCGGCCGGCGCCGTGGCCAGCGTGCCGCGCATGGCGGCTACATCGAGCGTTAGAGCTTGAGACCGAAACAGCGCCGACGCCAGCGTCGAGGCCACGGCTGCTGCACGGGCTTCGGCATTGGCCTGAAAAAGCACCGCCCCCCCCCGTTGCTGGGCCCGAGCGCCGGATATAAAACCAAGGGCTAAAAGCAGGCAAGCCCCCAGTCGGCCAAAACCATTTCTGAAGGTAGAGCGCTCCGAGGATGAAGGAGCAACCGGCTTGGGCGTATTTGATTTTTTCATGCAGCGGTGGCCTGGAATAGAAATAGTAAAACTAAGAAAAAACCACTAGCCATTTTTCCGAATTTAAGTTCCTGATTGGCTGGAGCAATGAGGATTGTTTCAGAGTTGAGTACTTGAATGGGCATGTAGAATGCAGTTGAACATGAGCTCAATCCGCATTGGTTTAATTCAAGAGCAATTCTGTATTCTGACAGCTAACCGTAACAGAAGTTCAAAAAGCGAATTCCGGCTGTTGGGAAGTATCAAAGCAACCAACAAAAAAGCTCCGGGTTAGTACCCGGAGCTTTTGCACGTTTAATGGATGTGGGTGGCCGTTGCAGACACTGCGGCCTCTTGATTCACGGCTTATTTCTGGCGTGCAGCTGAGCGGCGCGGCTCAGCCAACTTGCAGGTACTTCACCATCAGCTCGGCGGTTTTTCTGGCGGCTTGCTGCTGGCCTAGCTTTTCGCGAATTTCGGCATAGCCGGCCTTGATGCGGGCCATGTATTCGTCGTTTGTCAGCATGGTCTTCAGCTCATCGAGCAGATTGCGGGCGTTGAAATCGTTCTGAATTAACTCCTTCACCACGGCCCGGCCCGCAATCAGGTTGACGAGGGATATAAAGGGCACTTTGATGACCATCTTGCCAATGGCGTAGCTCAGGTTGCTGGTGCGGTAGCACACAATCTGGGGCACGCCGAACAGGGCCGTTTCGAGCGTGGCCGTGCCGCTGGTGACAAGGGCCGCCTTGGCGTGGCTGAGCAGGTCAAACGTTTGCTCGAACAGGAAGCGAATGCCGTTGCGCTCAAAGTGGCGGTAGTAGTTCGGGTCGAGGTTGCTGACGCCGGCCACCACAAACTGGTACTCTTGAAAGCCGGGCAAAATGGCAATCATTTCGTGCAGCATTTCCTCAATTTCCTGCTTGCGCGAGCCCGGTAGCACGGCGATAATCGGCTTGTTGGGGTCGATACGGTTGCGCTCGAAGAAGTCGGGCGTGGGCTGAAACTCGGCCACTGCGTCGGCCGTGGGGTTGCCGGTGTAGTCGACGCCGTAGCCGAATTTGTTGTAGAACTCTTCTTCGAAAGGCAGAATGACGAACATCCGGTCTACGCGGGCCTTTACTTTCTCAACGCGTCCCTGGTTCCAGGCCCAGATTTTGGGTGAGATGTAGTAAAACACCTTGATTCCATTGTCTTTGGCCACTTTGGCCATGCGCAGATTGAAGCCAGCATAGTCTACCAGAATCAACACGTCGGGCTTGTACGTCAGCAAATCGGCCTGGCACTGCTTCAGGTAGCCTCGAAACTTGAGGACGCTGGTGGCTGCTTCCACAAAGCCCATGATGGCCAGGTCCTGGTAGTGACGCACCAACTCGCCGCCGACGGCCTGCATTTGGTCGCCGCCCCAGAAACGAAACTGCGCGTTGGCGTCTTGGCCTTGCAGCTCGCGCATGAGGTGGGCGGCGTGAAAGTCGCCCGACCGCTCGCCGGCAATTAGGTAATATTTCATTTAACAATTATCAATTAGCATTTAACACGCAGTTCTTATCATCAACATTTTCCGGCTGCCTGCAACTGACGCATGCGCCTGTTAAATGTTACTTGATAGATGTTAAATGAGGTTACCCGTAGTATTCCACGAAGTTGCGTGGGGTCTCGTAGAGCTTCACGCAGTGTAGCTTGGCCTCGGTGATGGTGGGCAGCTCGCGCTCCAAAATTTGCCAGAAGGCGAGTACTAGGTTCTCAGTGCTGGCCATTTGGCCGGCCATGAAGGGCACGTCGAGGTTGAGATTTTTATGGTCGACCTGCTCGGTGATGTGGGTGCGCAGGAGGTCAGATAGGGCTTTAAGGTCTACAACGAAGCCAGTTTCGGGGTCGGGCTGACCTTTCACGGTCACAATGAGGTCGTAATTGTGGCCGTGCCAGTTGGTGTTGGCGCAGGGGCCAAACACCTCGCGGTTGCGCTCGTCGCTCCACTTGGGGTTGTGCAGCTTGTGGGCGGCGTTAAAATGTTCCTGACGGCTAACGTATATCATTTTGATTTTGAGCTTTTAGCTACTGGCTGTCAGCTATTAGCTTTCAAACAGTCCTTCTAAAAAGTAGCTAACGGCCAGTAGCTAAAAGCTAGTAGCCTAACTATTTTTCCGCAGCAAATATACGAAGAAGGGTACCCCGAACAGGGCCGTGACCAAGCCCACCGGCAAGCCAGCTGGCGGGTAGAGCACGCGGGCCAATAGGTCGCAGGCCAACAGAAAACACCCGCCCAGCAGCGCGCACACCAGCAAATTGTAGCGCCCCGTAGTGCCCAGCACCCCCCGGGTGAGGTGCGGAACCAGCAGGCCCACAAACCCTACCGGGCCGCACAGCGCTACCACGCCCCCGGTGAGGGCTGCCGCCAGCAGCACCAGCAGCCAACGCCGTTGGGCCACGGGCAGGCCCAGGGCAGCGGCTCGCTCCTCGCCCAGCAACAGCAAGTTGAGGTCTTTTTGCAGGAAGGCCAACAGGAAAAGGCTGACGCCTAAAACGCCCGCTGGATACGGCAGCACGCTCCAACTGGCCCGCTCAAAACTGCCAAAGGCCCAGAACACGATGCTGCGCAAGTTGCCTTCGGCACTGGCCAGGAAGGTGAGCAGGCTGCCAATGGCCGCCGCTAGCGCCCCTACCGCCACACCGGCCAGCAGCAGCGGTGCGGGCAAAATCTTGCCCCGTCGGGTGCCCAGCGCCACTACCAGCAGGGTGGCCCCAAAGGCCCCCACCAGGGCTGCCACCGGTGGCAGGTACACGCCGGCTACGGTGAGTGAGGGCACCAGTACAAAAGATATAATAGCGCCCAACGAAGCCCCCGAGGCCGTACCTAGCAGATAAGGGTCGGCCAGGGGATTGGTTACCAAGGTTTGGAGCAAATAGCCGCTCACGGCCAGACTAGCGCCGGCCAGCAGCGCCAACACGATGCGCGGCAGGCGCAACTCGACCAGCACGAGTTGGGCTGGGTCGGCGGGGTTGTAGTGCTGCAACGTGCTCCACATGAAGGAGTACGGCGTAGTGTAGCTACCCACACGCAGGCCCAGCAGCACCAGCAGCACCAGCAGCACTACGCCAAAGGCTAACCACAGAGCGGGGCGAGGGACAGCCATTATTGCGCAGACACGAGGGGTGGCTGAAGCAGCTTCTGCAGCTCGCGCACTGCTTCTACCACGCGGGGGCCCGGGCGCTCCATGAGGTTGCCGGTAATAGGATATACGCGCCGGGTCTGGTAGGCGCGAATGCGGCGTAGCTCGGGGTAATTCTTGAAGAAGGTGCTGTCCAGCTTGCCGAAGCTGCCGCCGAGCAGCACATCGGGGTTCAGCTTGAGGATGTACTCGCGGGTGAGGGCTGGGTAGGGCTGGGAGAAAGTTTCGGTGACGGCGTTTTGGCCCCCGGCCAGCCGGATTTCATCGGTAAAGAGCGTGTTCTGGCCGTAGCAATAGATGGGGTCCTGCCAGGTGATGGCCAGCACTTTGGGGGCAGTGGTGGCTGGCGTGGGCGAGGCACTGAGCGCCTTTAACTCCAGACGGAGCGAATCGGCGAGGTGTTTGGCCTGGGGCTGGCGGCCCAGCAGGCGGCCCATGTCTTCGATACCCGTGAACACGTCTTCAACCTTGCGAAAACGCTGGTAGTACACTGAAATACCTAGCTCCTGCAGGCGTTGGGCGTCGTCGACGGAGGTGATGCCTTCCACGGTGAAGACGATGTCGGGGTGCAACAGCACCAGCTTTTCCATGTCGATGGGGTAATTATTCACTACCGGCTTTTGGCGGACGATGGCGGGGTAATTGTCTTGCGGCACGCGGGCCACGATGGTGGCGGTATCGGCGATGGCGTAGAGCATTTCGGTCATGCTGGGGGCCAGGGCCATTACGCGGCGCGGATTGGCCGGCAGGTTGAGGGTGCGGCCCAGGCCGTCGGTTACGGCCACCGTGGCGGCTTGTTTGGATTGGGACTGGCAGCCGGCCAGCAAGCCGAGGGTTAAAAGCAGAGAAAAGAAGCGCATGGGACAAAGGTAGGCCCGATGCCCATCGGCCAAGTGCAACGGTTTACCTTTGCCCCGTTCCAAACCCGCCTCCTATGATAGTAGTCACCGGCGCGGCCGGCTTCATTGCCAGCTGCCTAGTTTCCCGCCTCAATGCCGCCAATTTCAACGACGTGGTGGTGGTTGATAATTTTTCGGTTGAAAAGAAGCTGCCCAATATTCGGGGCAAAAAGCTGCGCGAGTACGTGGACCGGGAAACGTTCTTTGACTGGCTCGACACCAACCATGCGCAAGTAGAGTTCGTGTTTCACCTCGGGGCCCGCACCGACACGACTGAAATGGACCCAGCCGTGTTCGACCTGCTCAACCTCAACTACTCTAAGCGGATGTGGCAGGCCTGCTGCAAATACCAGCTGCCGCTGGTGTACGCCTCCTCGGCTGCAACCTACGGCGACGGCACCCTGGGCTACACCGATACTGAGGAAGCTCTGTTCCCGCTCTACCGGCCGCTGAACCCTTACGGCGATTCCAAAAACGACTTCGACAAATGGGCCTTGGAGCAAACCGAGAAGCCGTATTTCTGGGCCGGGCTGAAGTTTTTCAACGTGTACGGCCCCAATGAGTACCACAAGGGCCGCATGGCCTCGGTTATCATGCACGCCTTCAATCAGATTCAGCAAACGGGCTCGATGATGCTCTTCAAGTCGCACCACCCCGACTACACCGACGGCGGGCAGATGCGCGACTTTGTGTACGTGAAAGACGTGGTGGAAGTGTGCTACTTCCTGCTGCACCACCGGAAAGATTCGGGCATCTACAACCTGGGCAGTGGCGAGGCCCGCACCTTCCTCGACTTGGCCATGAACACTTTCAACGCCCTGGGCCGCACGGTCGACATCCAGTTTAAGGACACGCCCGAGGACATTCGCGACAAGTACCAGTACTTTACCGAGGCCGACATGAGCAAGCTCAAGAGCATCGGTTACGACAAGCCCTTCACCCGCCTGGAAGATGGGATTGCCGATTATGTGCAGAATTACTTGGTGCCAGGCATGTACATGTAGGCTGATTTCTTTAGTTTGCGTGGAGGAAATGGCCCCAAAACCATCCGGGGGCTTGGTGGTTGCCACTTCTCTACCGCTCCTGACTTCGGCGCTGAGCGCCTTCGGACTTTTACTGCGTTTTCCATTCTGACCCATTTGACACATTCAGCCCCACCCGTTATTACAGTTGTGGGCGGCGGCTTTTCGGGCACGGCACTGGTGTTGCAGCTGCGGCAGCAGCCGGCACTGGCGCAGGCTCAAATTCATTTGATTGAGCCCCGGAACATCCCCGGCCCGGGGCTGGCATACACTGCGCGCCGGCCCGAATACCTGCTCAACGTACGCCCTGGGGGCCTGAGTCTTTACCCCGATAAGCCCAGCCACTTTGCCACCTGGCTGCAAAGCCAGCCCGAGGGGGCCGCTGGCCTGCCCGATTTTGCGTCGCGGTCCAGCTACGGCCGCTACCTGAACGAGGCGCTGACGGAAGCCCTCACGGCTTCTCAAACTGGTGGCGGCAGCCTGATATGGCACCAGAGCAGCGCGGTAGTAGCCCGCCTTCGGCCCGATGGCCGCCGCGGCGTACTTCTTGCCAATCGCACCACGCTGGTGAGCGACTTTGTGGTGCTGGCGCTTGGCAACTTCCCCCCTCCCCCACCGGCCGGGCCCGACCACCGCTACCTCCACCACGACGCCTACCACGCCGACCCGTGGGCAGCGGGCAGCCTGCGCCGTATTGGCCCCGACGACTCTGTGCTACTCATCGGCTCGGGCCTGACGGCCGTGGACGTGCTGCTGGCCCTGCGCAAGGACGGGCACCGGGCCCCCGTGGCCGTGGTGGCGCGCCACGGCCGCTGGCCCACCGCCCACGGCCCGGCTACGGCCCACTATCCAAATTTTTATCCGGAGCTGGCGAGCGAAACGACCGTGATGGGTGTGCTGGCTGTGTTCAAGCGGCACCTGCGCGCAGCTGCCGCCCAAGGCACCGATTGGCGGCCGGTGCTCGATGCCCTGCGGCCCGACCTGGGGCGCATCTGGGGCGCGTGGCCGCTGCAGGAGCAGCGTCGTTTCTTGCGCCACCTGGCCGGAATTTGGGCCGTAACGCGGCACCGCAGCCCGCCGCAAAACGCTGCCGCCGTAGCAGCCTTGGAAGCCGCCGGCCTGGTGCAGCTGCACGTGGGCACAGTGCGCGAAATACTGCCCGACGGACCCGCATTGCGGGTACGCGTGCGGCCCCATGGCGCCTTGGGCAGCTGGCACGTGGCCCAGCATGTGGTGTGCTGCACCGGCCCCCTGCTCGACTACAGCCGCATTGCCGACCCGCTCGTGATGAGCCTGCGCGACGCCGGCCAGCTTACGGCCGACTCCCTGCGACTGGGCTTGCTCACCGACGAGCACGGAGCCCTGCGCGGAGCCGATGGCCAGGTTTCCAGCACCTTGTTCACGCTGGGGCCCAGCCGCCGGCCTGCCTATTTTGAGTCGACGGCCGTGCCGGAACTGCGGCAGCAGGCCAAAGCTCTTGCGGTGGAGCTGGCCAAGCGAGTGGCCTCCTGAGAAAACAAACCCAATGAAAAGCCCCGATTACCATTCTTGGCAATCGGGGCTTTTCATTGGCATTTGACTAGCTGGCAGAGCGCCAGCATGTCTAAATTTAGGCGGCCATGCGCTCTGAGTTGGTATACAGTGGCAGCACAGGGGCCGCTTCGGTAAAGAAGGAGGGCGCGGGGGTGGTAGCCTGAGCCGGGCCGGTAACGGCCGCATCATCGGCGTGGCGGCGCAGGGCGCGCATCAGCAGGTACTTGTATTTCTCAGCATCGGCCAGGGCCTGCTCAATGGCTTGCACGGCATCGGAATAGGCCACTACCGGCTGCAACTCGCGACGCGGACGGCGGGCTTCGAAAACATGGGCTTCGAGGTATTCGGCAGCAGACTTCATGGTTAATAATTTGGCTGAATTGTCGTCAATATCGGCGTGCTATATTAACCAAAAAGGCCTTGTTTTCATTCCTCTAATGGGTTGATTTACGACAATTTTTATAACTGTAAATCAATGCGTTAAAAACAGATTTTCAGCATCTCCGCGCTTGGGCATTAAGCCAAAATCTAGACAATTTTCAACACCACTTTGCCAAACTGAGCGCCCGCGTCGAGACGGCGCAGGGCGGCTTCGCCTTCGGCTAATGGGAACACCTCGTCCACGACAGGAACGATGCTTTTTTCCGTAACCAGCTGTAGCATGTCGTCGAAGTCCTGCTCGCTACCCATGGTGGAGCCCAGGAGGCTGAGCTGCTTCCAGAATACTTTGGCGGGCGGCAATTGGGGAATGTTTCCCAGCGTGCCGCCGAAGAACACAATACGGCCACCAGGAGCCGCCGCATCGAGCAGGGAGTTGAACGCATCGCCGCCTGCGCTGTCGATGATGACGTCGAACGGCCCGCCAGCCTGCTGCACCAGGGTTTTCACCCAGTTCTCGGCGTTGTAGCTGATGCCGCCTTTGGCACCCAGCGTTTGGGCGCGGGTTAGCTTCTCTTCGGAGCTCGACGTAACCCAGACCTCGGCCCCGCGGGCGGCGCAAAACTGGGCGGCCAGTAGGGCTACGCCTCCGCCTATTCCGGTCACGAGCACGCGCTCGCCGGCTTGCACTTGCGCCCGGGTAAAGGCGGCGCGGTAGGCGGTGAGGCCGGCCAGGGGCAGCGCTGCCGCTTGCTCAAAGGTTAGATACGCCGGCATGGGGCGGATGTAGCGGGCTGGCAGCGTGATGTACTCGGCGAAGGTGCCGGGGTCGGGCATGCCGAGTATTATAAAATCTTTGGCCTGGGCGCGGGGGTTATCGCCCCAGCGCAGGCCGGGGTTGATGAGCACCTGCGTGCCCACGGCCGGGGCATCGGTCGGCACGTTTTCGCCGTGCGCTGCTACTTCGCCGGCGCCGTCGGCACCAAGGGTGCAGGGCAGCTTGATGCCTGCGTATTTGCCCTGCTGGATGAAGACGTCGCGGTGGTTCAGGGCGGCGGCGTGGAGTTTCACCAGAATTTCGCCGTCCGCGGGCGTTGGAGCTGGCACATCGCGAACTACCGCGGGCTGATGAATGGCGTCGAGCTGGAGGGCTTGCATGGATTCAGTGAGAGGTGAGCAGTTGTAATTAATATCGTTGGCTGTTGTTCAACGAATCGTGTACGCAAGAGCGGCGGCGGACAGAGGAACCCAGCCGCCACGGATGACTATTCCTCAACGTTCTTCTTTAGCCCCGCCAAAGCAAGTGGGCCAGCTACCAGCAAGCCCGTGAGCAGCCCGCCGAGGTGAGCGGCATTGTCAATATTACCTGTGAGGCCTGAGAGCAGGTTACTGAGCACTAGGTAAACGACCAGCCCCAGCATAGCCCGGCGGTCCGACTTATTGAGCACCAGCTTCTTGCTTACCAGCATGGCCAGCAAGAATCCGTAGAGCCCGAAAATAGCTCCGCTGGCCCCCACCGAGTTAACGCCCTGGAAGTGCCACCACAAACTGGCCAGGCTGCCTCCTATCCCGCTGGCCAGGTACACCAGCGCCAGGCGTAGGGCGCCCACCCGGTCTTCAATCAGCAGGCCCAAGAGCCAGAGCGAAAACATGTTCATCAGCAGGTGGGCCAGCCCCGCGTGCACAAACAAAGAGCTGACCAAGCGCCACGGTTCGCCGTGTAGGGTGCGCCCCGATACGTTGGAGCCCCACTGCACCAGCTCCTGGCCGGTTGGCTCGGAGGCTGAGACGCCGCTAAAGACCATCAACGCGAATATCAGCAGATTAAGGTCGAGCAGGATGGGCGTGGCCAGGAAGCGGCGCGACGGAATGAACAAGCCGCGCAGCAATTGGCCCAGCAGTTCGGGCCAGGTTTCGTGGGTGGCGGCGGGTGGCGGGGTTGGCTGAGCGGGGTCGGGCAGCAGGCCGCGACGCCGGAGCTCGGCTACTGCGGCCGCCCCCACGGCCGGCGGGAAGCGGGCGGCGTTCTGGGCCAGGTACAGCAGCTCAGCTTCGGGCTTTTGGGCAAAGAGCTGGGCAGCCAGCGCAGCGGTAGAGCCCGTATCGGGGGAGCCATTTTCAGGGGCAGATGCTTCCATAGGCGCGTTGCGCGGCAAGGAATGCGCCACCCTTGCCAACCGGTCAGTTTGCCAGCCATTGGCTGGCGGCGCCCATGGTAAACGCGGCGCTCGCAGGATTGTTAGCGCCCCGCGCTATTGGTTTGCGAGAACGCTCCAGCGGTTATATCAGCTTCATCTTTATCAGGGTGCGCCTGTAGCGCTGGCCCGTAACGGGCGATATGGGCGTCAGGTAGCCCACCAAATCCTGCACCTCCTTGGTGCGCGTGGTCATATCATCGTCTTGCAGAAACTGACGATTGGGCAGCAGCTTGGGCAGGATGTCGAGAATGTGCTGCTGGTGGCTGGCTGTTTTTTGCATACGAGTGTATCGTTCCTGCATTTCCGGGCCGAACTTATAGGTGTACACGGCAGCCTGGTTCCAAGCATCCCAGGTTTGACGAACCACCAATGTCTGGTCGGCAAAACTGGGCGAGGGGTCGCCCTCATAAGCTTGGTTGATGAGGTATTCGCTCTGAGTCTGGGCCCTCCAGAACAGCTTGCTCAACAGGCGGAACTGGCGCAGGTGCTGGGGGTTTGCTTTCTCAGAAGCCGGCACTTTGTTCAGCTGCTCGGTTACCATGCGGGTCACTACGCCGTCGTAGTTGGGAATGGCGCTGGTGGCCACTTCGGTGAGCTTGGGCGGAGGCAGGCGACGGCGGGCTTCTTCGCGGGCCCGCAACTCTGCTTGTTGGGCCTCGCTGCGCTGTTGCAGCCAGTAGCTGCCGCCACCCAGCACCAACAGGCCTAGGCCCAGCGCTATCATTCGGCCCCAGGAGCGGGTCGGCACTTCCTCGTGGCGGGGAGTAGTGGTGTCCTGGTAAGGGGCGGTGTTGACTACCGGCGCTTTGCCCCGGCGCTGCAGTTCGCGCCGGGCCGCCTCTACCAGGCTCGGCTGGTACTGTTCGGGATGTTCCAGAAAATACAGCAGCTCGGCATCGGTTTTCTGGTGGTAGAAATCGGTAACTGTGTCAGACACGGCAGTAGGTGGGGGCTGAAGAATGAATGCAGCAAGCAAGTTCGCAAATGCTGGCGAATAAGCCGCTCCCAACCGTGGGGCGCTGCCGCCGTAAAGCTTAACAGGAGCCGCAACCGCGTCCCGAAGCTCATTCCTTATTTCCATACCTATGTCTCCCGAAGAAACTCCCACCGACCCCCGTCCCGACCAAGCCAGCACCGGCGGCGTGACCACTTCGCAAAACGCTGATACCGACCAAAACGCCAGCGGCAACCCCGAGGCCGGCACGGCCGCCGATGGCGCCATCCCCGAAAGCACCCAGGAAAATATGGGCGACGGCGCTGGCATCCGCGGCGAATATGGCAACGCCAGCCAAACCAACGGCATGGAAGGCGGCCCGGACTCGCCCAAAACCGATACCGAGCTGACCGGTTCCTGATTGAGCCTACAGTAGCAAAACGTCATGCCGAGCGCAACCGAGACATCTCGCCCGCGCCTCGTGTCATGCTGACGGAGGAAGCATCTTATCACGCCTGAACGAACTGTTCTATGGTGAGAAGGTCCTTCGCAAGCTCAGGATGACACGAGGCGCGGTCGAGATGCCTCGGTTGCGTTCGGCATGACGTTCCGTTTTACCCAGAAGCATCACGGCCTGATATATCTGATTAAGACCGGCTTATTTGCTCAGCAAAGTGTGGGTTCTCGCTGCAGTTATATGTGCAGCTGAGGAGTTCTAGCTCCTCATTAGGTGCGGGGCGCCGTAATTTGCAGCACCTATTCGTGTTGTTGATTTCCCTAGATGCTCCGTTTCCTCACCGCTAGCCGCTGCCTGTTTGTTTTATTAACTTTTGCCCTGAGCGGCCTGGTGGCCTCAGCTCAGGCTCAGACTGCGGGGGAGGAAGAGGCCCCGCTGCCCCCCAAGCGCGAGCTGCGCGGCATGTGGATTGCCACTGTGGAGAACATCGATTGGCCCACCCAGCGCGGCCAAACGCCTGAGCAGTACCGCCGCAGCTACTTGCGCCTGCTCGATGCCGGCCAGCGCGCCGGCCTCAACGCCGTGTTTGTGCAAATCCGGCCCGCCTCGGATGCTTTCTACAAGTCGGACATCGAGCCCTGGAGCAAGTGGCTGACCGGCACGCAGGGCAAAGCCCCCGCCAACGGCGACGACCCCCTGCCCTTTCTCATTACGGAGGCGCACCGGCGCGGCATGGAGTTCCACGCCTGGTTCAACCCGTACCGGGCCACCATGGATTCGGTGACGAGCCGGCTGGCCGCCAACCACCCCTATCGCCAGCACCCGGAGTGGTTTCTGCGCTACGGCGGGCAACTGCTGTATAACCCCGGCCTGCCACAGGTGCGCTCGCACATCACCCGCGTGATTCTGGACGTGGTGCGGCGCTACGACATCGATGCGGTGCACTTCGACGACTACTTCTATCCCTACCCCGCGCCGGGCAAGGTGTTTCACGACGAAAACGCCTTCCGCGACCACAACCCCGAGGGCTTCGACAAGCTGGCCGACTGGCGCCGCAACAATGTGAACGTGCTCATTCACGACCTGCACGACAGCATTCGGCTGGCCAAGCGCTGGGTGAAGTTCGGCATCTCGCCGTTCGGTGTTTGGATGAACAAATCGGCGCACCCGCTGGGCTCCGATACCCGCGCTGGGCAGCCCTCCTACGCCAACCTCTACGCCGACTCGCGGCTGTGGCTGGAGAAAGGCTGGATTGACTACATCGTGCCGCAGCTGTACTGGAGCACCAATTTTAAGCTGGTGCCCTACCCCATTCTGCTGGAATGGTGGACCCGCAACCACTTCGACCGCCACCTCTACATCGGCCACGGCACTTACCGGATGCTGGAAAGCACCCGCTCCGATACCACCTGGCGCAACCCGCGCGAGCTGCCCCGCCAAATCCGCCTCAACCGCTCTTACGAAGACGAAGTAACCGGCAGCGTGTTTTTCTCGGCTAAGTCGGTACTGGCCAACCCGCTGCACACCACCGACACCCTGCGCCAGGACCTGTACCGCCACCTGGCCCTGGTGCCCACCATGCCGTGGATGGACGCCCTGCCGCCCCAGCCCGTGACCAACCTCGTGTTACGCCGCCTCAGCCAGAGCGTGACGCTGACTTGGCAGCCGGGCCCAATAGCGGCCGATGGCGATGCCGCCACCTACTACGTCCTCTACCGTTTTGGGTCCAACGAACGGGCGACGCCCAACGACCCCCGCCGAATCCTGGCGCTGCCCCGGCCCGCGCCCGGCTTCCCAGCCACTTATGTTGATACCACGGCCGTGCCTGGCCAGGCCTACGCCTACTACGTGACAGCCGTCGACCGCCTGCATAACGAGAGCCGGCCGATGCGCGTCATCACCAACGGCCTGCAGTCGCCTGAGTTGGCACAGGGCCAGCTGCCCGGGGCGGTAGCGGGCCAGCCTTCGTCGACTACGGGACCGGCCGGCACTAGCACCTCCCAGCCCAGCATCATCTTCCGCCCCGATGCGCAGAACCAGGCGCCTGACGGCTCTAATCAGCTTTTGAAAACCAAGACGAAAGAAAAAACCAAGGACAAAGGCAAACGCAAAAGCTTTTTTGGCCGGTTGTTCGGGAAATAGGAGGCTTGCCTGACACCAAGCAAAAAGGGACGTTTTCCAAGGGGAAGCGTCCCTTTTTGCTTTTATGCCAATAGTCTATCCCTGTAGGCCAACCTTCATATCCCGGCTCTGCTCGGCTTAGCGACCGATTGGAATAAGCGCTTGGCAGCTTCTGAAAATCGTCCGAAAGGCATCTTTTTGTTTAGAATTCGTACCTGTTTGTGGGTTGAGGTTGGAGAAGCAGACGAGAATGGAGCAACCATATTAAACACCAGCTTATTAGCAATGCGTACAAATTTATCTGGCTGGCTCTTGGGAGTTATGACGGTGCTATGTCTACCGGGCCACGCCCAGGTAGAGCAGGCCAACCCTTCTACCCTGCCAAGGCCAGTAGCCGAACAGGCACCAGCGGCCGTGGCCAATCCGGCTTCGCCGCGGCAGCTTTTTCCGGGCCTGTTTGAGGCAGTACAAACGGGCCGTGTCTTCGCCGACAACAAAACATTTGTTGATGCCGCGCCCCGACAGCGGCCGGCCACCATTCTGACAGCCTGGAACCGCGAAAAGAAACAGCCCGGCTTTCAGCTGAAAGCGTTTGTGGAAGCCCATTTCGACTTGCCTGCTGAGGGTGGCGCTGTATTTCAAAGCAACGTGCAAGCGGGCTTACGCCGCCACCTCGACACCCTCTGGACGGTGCTGGCGCGACCGGCGGCGCCCGCCGTTGACCCCAACGACTCGCTGGCGGAATACCGCTCGCTGCTGCCCTTGCCCAAGCCGTACATCGTGCCCGGCGGCCGCTTCCGCGAGGTGTACTACTGGGATTCCTACTTCACCATGCTGGGCCTGGCCGAGGCGGGCCGCAATGAACTGGTGCAGGACCTCACCGACAATTTTGCCTTCCTGATAAACCGCTACGGCTTCGTGCCCAACGGCAACCGGAGCTACTACCTCACCCGCTCGCAGCCGCCCTTTTTTGGCAGCATGGTGGCCCTGCTGGCCAAAGACCAAGGCAACGGCATCCTGCTCCGCTACCGCGCGGCTCTGGAACGCGAGTACCGCTACTGGATGCTGGGGGCCGACAAACTTGCCCCCGGCACCGCCGCCCACCGCGTGGTGAAGCTGCCCGGTGGGGCTGCGCTCAACCGCTACTGGGACGAGAGCACGCAGCCGCGCGAAGAATCGTATGTGGAAGACGTGACGGCGGCCAAGACTAGTAAGCAGCCACCCGCGCAATTCTACCGCAACGTGAGGGCGGCAGCGGCGTCGGGCTGGGACTTCAGCAGCCGCTGGTTTGTGCCGGGCGGCGGCTTGGGCACCATCCAAACCACCGACCTGGTACCCGTCGACCTCAACTGCCTGCTCTACCAACTAGAGCAGACCCTGGCCGAAGCCTGCCGCACGGCGGGTCAGACCGCGCAGGCCCGCGACTACACTGCCAAAGCCACCCGCCGCAAAACCGCGCTACTAGCCCTGAGCTGGGACCCCAAAGTTGGCTGGTTTCAGGACTATAATTGGCGCACCCGGCAGCGCTCCAGCATCCGCACGCTGGCGGGAGTGTTTCCGCTGGCCTTCGGCCTGGCCACGCCAGCGCAAGCCAAGCGCCTGGCCACCAACCTGCAATACAACTTTATGAAGCCCGGCGGGCTCGTTACCACCCTGAGCAAGACCGGCCAGCAGTGGGATTCTCCCAACGGCTGGGCGCCGCTGCAATACCTGGCCATAGATGGCCTGCGGCGCTATGAGCAGCGCCCCCTAGCCGATACCCTTGCCCGCCGCTGGGTCGGTCTCAACCGCCGGGTGTTTGCCCAAACCGGCAAGCTGCTCGAGAAGTACGACGTGGTGAACCCCAACCGGGCCGCGGGCGGCGGCGAGTATCCCCTGCAAGACGGCTTCGGCTGGACCAACGGGGTGTTGCTGAAGCTGTTGGAGTGGTATAAACTGGAGTAAAAAAAGAGGCCTTCCCCAATTGGGGAAGGCCTCTTTTTCTCACGTTACTACTTGCTTTAAAGTGAACGGTACTCAAACCGAACTCGTGCACTAGAACCGGCAGTACTGGGCCGAACACTCAAGATGCGTAATAGCATAACTTCCGCCCCACGCACCCGCACGGCGTATACATCGCCAGCCGCTACGGGCCCCAACTCTGCGGTTAGCGCTGAATTGTTGAGATAAAGCGTCGTGGCAGCAGTATTGACCGTAGGCGTGGTAAAGAAGCCATTGGCTACCTGGGCAGGTGTGGCCTTGTAGTAGCGGGTGTTGTTTGCGGCCGATAGGGTCACGGTACCGCTGGCAGAGTTCACCACCAAGTCTTTGGCTGCCGGTGGGTTAGCAGCCGGCTCAATTAAACCAGTACGGAAGTTAAAAGCCAACGAATCGGGCGTGGCGCTGGCACCGCCGCTGATGCGGCCAGTGCGCAGAGTAGCCAGTGCCGTGGCCGGCCCTACTGCAATGGATGGGGCCGTCACCGTAACGGCCTGCACCGCTCCGTATGCTACAAACGAGTAGGTTATGTTCTGGCCGTTGGCATTCCGCGGTATGGTAACGTCAACGGTGCGGGTGTTGGCAGCGCCGTTGGATGGGTTGCGAATCACACCAGCTCGCACTGGGTTTCCGGTGCCGAGGCGGTAGAATGTGGTGAGGCTATCTACCGCTTTGAACAAAGGCGCAGCGGCAGTCGGCAACATAGGTGGCGTGGGCACCACGCCAATGCCGGTTTCATTCAGAATGAGTGAGTAACCGATAATATCGCCCTCGCTCTGCGCGGTGGCGGCCAAGCCATTGCGATAGGTAGCGGGCGTGGCGCCAAACTTTAGGGTAATGGCCCGGGCTACGTTGTAGGTGAAGCGCCGCATGCGCTTCGAACCGTCCTGAAAATTCAGGGTAACGTCGACGCGTACCGGAACGCCGTTGGTGGCGTTTGGTACTACGTAAGGGACCGACAGGGCTTGGAGCTTACCGTCCGCGTTGAAGGTACTTCCGGTAGCCGGGTAAACGCCCGTTTGCACGGAGTCGGCCCGGTTGATTACTTGGAACACCGTGACATCGCGGAGCTTGTCGGTCTCGGAAAAGGTTACAAACAGCGGCACGGTCTCGCCGGGAGCATAGCGCGCTGCCAGCGGCACACGGGGCAGGCCCAGGCCGGCAAAGCCGGGCTCTTCGCGCAACTCGTACAGGTCGTCCAGTTCCTCTTTCTTACAGCCGACAAGGGTAGCGCCCAGCGCCAGCACCGCGGTCAGCATTTTCAAAGAAAAGTATTTCATAATAAGGCGATTTAAAGTCAGGAAAAGTCAGATGAACCGCCTTATCTCTGGTCGAACCAGAGCGGTTTGGACACGTAATCGTTGTTGTCTTTGGCGCCGACGTCGCTGAAGAGCTTGGCCACGGCGTTTGGGTTCACGGTGACTTCGGTAGCTCCGGGCAACAGGCGACGCGGATATTGCCCATTGGGAAGCGGCAGAACCTGCGAGCCCCCGTAGGTGGGGTACACGAGGTTCACGTAGAGCGAGGGGCTGAAATCGTGGCGGCGCATGTCTGACCACGTGTCCGGGTTGAGGAACATGGCGATGTACTTCTGCTCCATGATGGAGCGCAGCGTCACGTCGGCTGGGGTTTGGGGCACGGCGGCACTGGCCAGATAGTCATTAATCTGGTTCTCGAAAATGTTCGGGAACGTGACTGCTGGCGGCGAGAAGCTTCCTCCCCTGCCCACTTTGCGCATATGTGCCCGAATGCCCTCCTGCAAAGACTGCAACGCCCGTGCGCGGTTGCCGGCAGCCAGTGCAGCCTCGGCCTCGATGAACTTCACTTCGTGGTAGGTTATGGCCTCGTAGTAACCCAGGTCGCGAGCATACCAGCTGCCGTAGAAGTCGGTGAGCGTAGAACCGGGCGTGAGGTTGGCCGTGGCGGTGGTACCGCGAGCAGGGTCGATGCCGGTGCTGGTGGTGGGCGTCAGGATACCAAAGCGCGGGTCGACTACGCCGGGGAAAGTGGTGCCATTGAGGTACTTCACCACGTTTGAGGAGAAGGTAGCGCCGCCAAAGTTGGCCCGCGTTACCCCGAATATGTTCGTGGTGTTTACCAAGGGCGCTATCGCTACCTGGAAGTTGATTTGCGCGTCGTCGGCCGATGACTGGAACGCTTTGTCGCACAATGCCAGTACAGCGTTGGCGTCGTAGTTGGCTTTTTTGGTGAGGTGCTGAGCCTGACGCGCCTTCAGGGCATAGGCCAAGCGCTCCCATTTCAAGGGGTCGCCTTTGTAGAGGATGTCGCCGCTTTCGCTGGGGTTGGTGCTGTAGAATGGGCGCGCCTGCGAGCTAGCGGGCTTCAGCATTTCCACGGCGCCCTCGTCGCACAGCTGGTTGATGGTAGCGTAAATCTGCTGCTGCGGGTCGTACTTGGGCGTGAAGTTGGCGCCGCCTTGGTAAGCTTCCGAGTATGGAATGTCGCCGAGCATGTCGGTGGCGTGCGCCAAAATCATGGCCTGCATGATTTTGCCTGCGCCCACATAGTAGGACGAGCCCTCTTCCTGAGCGGCCTTGACCATGCCCGGAATGTTACCGCCCGCCTGGAAGTAAGACTGGTTGAAGGTATTGGTGCTTTGCGCGTTGGTGAAAAAGAACTGGTCGTTACCTCCGCTGTTGGCCGTGCGGCTCACCACGTACTGCGTGATAAATGGCGTTCGCAACGCCGTAAACATCTGGGTTTGGATGCCGTTGGCAATAATACCCGGCAGTATGAAATTAGGAGTTGAGACGACTGGGTTGTTGGGGTTGTCGTTCACGTCGAGAAATTTCTCGCACGCAGTTAGCGCAGTGCCGCCCAGTAGCAGGCCCAAGCTCATTATATAGCGGTTCAAGTTCATATCAGGTTTGATGTTTATTGGTTGTCAGACATTCAGCGGCCGCTATCAGTTCTCATCAGAGTGACTAGTAGCCCGCTCTGAACACCTAGAAATTGACCCGCAATGCCATGTCCACGCCACGGGTGGCGGGCACATTGCCAAAGTCGAAACCGTTGGAGCCGCCACCGCGCACGCCGGCACCGGCCGCGGCCGTTTCGGGGTCGGCGCCGCTGTATTTGGTCACCAACAGCAAGTTGCGACCAGTCACGCTCAGCTCCGCGCCTTTGATGAACTTGGTGCTGCTCAGCAAGCTGGCGGGCACGGCGTAGCTCAAGGTCACGTAGCGCAGGCGGGCCCACGAGCCGTCCTCGATGAAGGGCGTACCTACACCGCCCAGTATGGTGGCGTAGTAATTCTGGGTAAGCTCCACGGGACGGCTGTTTCTAGTGTAGCTGCCGTCGGGGTTGCGCACCACCCCGTCGAACACCACCGTCTTGTAGCGGTCGGCGGTGCGCTGGGAAGTGCCCACGCGGGTCTGGTACCAGTCGTTGCCGTTGATAACCACACCGCCCACTCGGAAATCGAGCAGCGAAGTCAGTGACAAGCCTTTGTAGGTAAACGTGTTGGTGAACTGCGTGGTGAAACGCGGAGCCCGGTTGCCGGCGTAGGTAAACAGCGGGTTAGCCGAAGGATAGCCGCCGGCGCCGATGAGCACCTGGCCGAAAAACTCACTGTTTACGTCGGTTACGCGGTTGAAATCGTAGGCGCCCACGCCCGTAATGGACCGCCCAATAAAGGCGCCGCCCTGGTGCACATCGGTAATGAAGGCATCGGACTGGAACACCACCGTAAGCGGGAAGGGCAGTTCCTCCACGCGGTTGGTGTTGTGGAAGAAGTTGGCAATGACGTCCCAGGTGAAATCTTTAGTTTTCACGGGCGTGCCGGTCAGGGCAATTTCCTGGCCTTCGTTGGTTACCACCCCACCGTTGATGTACTGCAGGATGAAGCCAGCGGCCTGGCTCACGCGGGGCGCAATAATCTGCTCCGAAGTGCGCGAGTAATAGTAGTTAAAGTCCAGACCGAGGCGGTTTTTGAGAAACTGCAGGTTTACGCCAGCCTCGTAGGTGCGGGTGCGCTCGGGCTTTAGGTTGGGGTTCGAGCCAAAGAAGTCGTTGCGGAAACCACCGCCGATGTAAGTATTCTGAGCCAAGGCTGCCTGAATGCGGTAAGGCTGCGTGTCCTTGCCCACCTCGGCAATGGAACCCCGGATTTTGCCGTAGTTCAGAATGTTGTTTTGCTCCAGGCCAAGGGTTTTGGTGAACTCATAGCCCAGGCCCACCGAGCCGTAGAGGAAACCTTTGCCGTAAATCTTGTTTTCATCGGGCCGCGGCAGGGTCGACGATTGGTCGTAGCGGGCCTGCATCTGCAGGAATACCTGGTTAAACATTGTGGCGTTCAGCTGCGCGAAGTTGCCGATGAGGCGGCGCGTGTTGTCGCGTTGCAGGGCACTCCGGTTCACAGTGTTGTTGAGGCCCACGAAGCCGGGGTTTTGAAAAATCAGGCCGATGTAGTCCACGGCTTGGCTTTTATTCTCTTCAATGCTGTTGCCCAGAATCAGCGAGCCACCAAAGTTGTCGTTAAAATTGTGGGAAAAATTGGCTAGCGTCGTGGCCGTAAGCAAGCGAAACTGCTCCACGGTCTCGGCGATGCCGCCGTTTTGGTTGCCCACCTGCGAAGTACCCACGGCGCGAACCGAGGTGTTGCGCGAGGTGTACACGTCGGCACCAATGTTATGGCTCAGCGTCAAAAACTTGAAGGCCTTGAAGCTAAGCTGCGTGTTGCCGATGAAGCGGTTAGTGCGGTCCGTTTGAGGGTTGCGCTCGACGGTGAAGTACGGGTTGTCGGCGTCGGCGTCGGTGCCGTTGCCTAGCGCCAGCAGCCGGCGGCGCGTACCGTCGGGGTTGAGGTAGTTGCGCGCATCATCGCCGCGCGGCCAGTTGAGCAAGCTCAGCAAATACCCACCCGACGAGCCAAACAAGCCGGGCCCCTGAATGGGCCGCTCGCCGCCCGTGGTGAGGTACTGTGCCGAACCGCTAACGTTGAGCTTGGGCGAGATTTCGGCCGTGCCCGACATGCGCACCGTGGTTTTGTCGTACTTACTTTGGGGCGTCACGCCGCTCTGCTGCAAGTTGGAGGCCGATACAAAAAACGTGGCCTTGTCGGAGCCGCCCGACATGTTCAGGAAATTCTGGTAGGTGTATCCCTTGCGGTAAAAGTTTTCCAGGTTGTCGTACACGGTTTGCCCCGGCAGAAAGCGCGGCCCGAAAGAAACCCGGGTGGTGCCGTCAAACAAGCCGTTGGAACCTTGGCCATACTGGTCCTGCAGCTTGGGCAGGCGGTTCACTTCATCTACCGACACCTGGGTGCGGAAGTTAAGTGTGGTGCGGCCGGCCACGCCTTTTTTGGTGGTAATCACCACCGCGCCACCGGCAGCGCGCAGGCCGTAGAGGGCGGCGGCGGCGGGGCCCTTCAGTACCGTGATGCTTTCAATGTCTTCGGGGTTGAGGTCGCCAGCGCGGTTGGAAGCGCCCACCGAGCGGCCCAGCAGGCCGTTGAACTGCGAGCCTGCTCCGGGCGCCGCACTTTCCGAAAACGAGCTGTTGTCCATTATCATGCCGTCGATGACGAACAGCGGCTGGTTGTTGCCATCGAGCGACGTGCCGCCGCGAATAACAATAGATGCACCCTCGCCCGGCGCACCACCCGACGACGTGATGTTTACCCCTGCAATCTTGCCTTGCAGGGCATTCACTATATTGGTTTGGCGCGAGTCGATGATGTCCTTGCTTTTCACTTCCTGCACGGCCGTTACCAGCGTGCGCTTGTCTTGGGCGATGTTGTAGGCCGTCACCACTACCTCATCAAGGCCGGTAGTGCTTTCCCTCAAAGCCACATCAATGTTGCCATCGGCACCGATGGTGCGCTCCTGCGGCGAATAGCCAATAAAGCTGAACACCAGCACGCCCCCCGGCGCAGCTTGCAGCGAGTAGCGGCCATCGGCGCCGGTGGTGCTGCCCGTGGTGGTGCCTTTCACCAGCACCGTCACGCCCGGCAGCGGGCTTTGGTCAGTGGCAGACGTGACGACGCCCGTGACGGTGCGGGCGGTTTGGGCCCAGCCGGGAGGTGCAAGTAGCACCCCCAGCAGGAGAAAGAGTAGCCAGTATTTTTTTGTCATCGGAAATTAGAATTAGGTGGGAAAAGCGAGGGAAATGAAGTCAATAAAAAAACCGGAACCTCGACCGGGCGCACCGTCGGGTTCCGGCCGCATGGTCGGAAGTGAGCCTTACATTGCTACAACAGAAGGCGTTGGAGGTCATAGTAAAATAGTAGAACTCGGAAGAGGAAAGGGCTGCTGAGTCAAAAATGCACAACAATCTCTGAAATACCGCACTCAGGTGTCTATCGAATGTAGCAGTTTATTAATATAAAAATCACGCAGTTGCCGCGTTTTCAGTGGTTATTTCCGCAGTGCTGCCAATCAGGTTTTGATTCCCGCGTGGGTTTCACCAACTTTCCACCCCCTCCGCTACTAAATCAGCCCTTTCGTCATGGCCCCTCCCCTCGCTACGCTGCCTGCTACGGCCGGCGCCCGCCTCCCCGTCAGCATCTACGCCGACTCCGAAGAGGCTTCGGCTTCGGTAGCGGCTCAAATTGCCGACCTCATTCGGGAGCGGGCAGCCGAGGGCCAGCCCTGTGTGCTGGGCCTGGCCACGGGCTCCTCGCCCACCCGCGTCTATGAAGAGCTGGTGCGCCTGCACCGCGAAGACGGGCTGAGCTTCCAGAACGTGGTCAGCTTCAACCTCGACGAGTACTACCCCATGGCCCCCGGCTCGCTGCAGAGCTACGTGCGCTTCATGCGCGAGTACCTGTTCGACCACATCGATATTCGACCCGAGAACGTGCACATTCCCGATGGCACTGTGCCCAAGGAGCAGATAAACGAGTATTGCCGCCGCTATGAAGAGCAGATTAAGGAGGCCGGCGGCATCGATTTGCAGCTGCTAGGAATTGGCCGCACCGGGCACATTGGCTTCAACGAGCCCGGCTCGGGGCCAGCCTCGCGCACCCGCCTCATCACCCTCGACCACGTGACGCGCACCGACGCGGCCTCGGACTTTTACGGCGAGGAAAACGTGCCGCGTCGAGCCTTGACCATGGGCGTGGGCACCATTCTGGAAGCCCGCAAAATCGTGCTCATGGCCTGGGGCGAAGGCAAAGCCGCGGTGGTGAAGCGCATGGTAGAAGGCGAAGTGACCGACAGCGTGCCCGCCACCTACCTCCAAAGCCACCCCGACGTGCAGGTGGTGCTGGACGAAGCCGCCGGCGCCGACCTTACGCCCCGCAAAACCCCGTGGCTGCAGGGCCTCCCCTGCGACTGGCAAGACGCGGCCCTACTGCGCAAAGCCGTGACCTGGCTGGCCCGCACCGTGAGCAAGCCCATCCTCAAGCTTACCGAGGAAGATTACAACGAAAACGGTCTCTCGGACCTGCTGGCGGAATCGGGCCCCGCCTACGACATCAACATTCGGGTGTTTAACGAGCTGCAGCACACCATCACGGGGTGGCCCGGCGGCAAGCCCAACGCCGACGACACCTACCGTCCCGAGCGCGCCGCGCCGTTTCCCAAGCGCGTGCTCATCTTCAGCCCCCACCCCGACGACGACGTCATTTCCATGGGCGGCACGCTGCTGCGACTTGTCGACCAGGGCCACGAGGTGCACGTGGCCTACCAGACCTCGGGCAACATTGCGGTGTTCGACGACGAAGCCATTCGCTTCGCCGAATTCGTGGCCGATTACGACCACGCCTTTCGCCTGACTTCTGGCGAGCCCGCCGACAACATCTACCACCGCGTGGCCGACTTTCTGAAAAACAAGCAGCCCGGCCAGGTCGATTCTGATGAAGTACAGCAGATAAAAGGCCTCATCCGGCGCGGCGAGGCTAAAAGCGCCTGCCGCCTGGCCGGCCTGCCCGAAGGCAATGCCCACTTCCAGGACCTGCCCTTCTACGAAACCGGACGGGTGCGCAAAAAACCGCTCGGCGACGAGGACATCCGCCTCACCATGGAACTGCTCAACCGAATTCAGCCCCATCAGATTTACGCGGCCGGCGACCTGAGCGACCCGCACGGCACGCACCGTGTGTGCCTGGCCGCCATCTTCCAATCCATTCAGCAGTTGCAAGCCTCCGGCACGCCCTGGCTCGACGACTGTTGGGTGTGGCTTTACCGTGGCGCCTGGCAGGAATGGGACATCGACCAGATTGAAATGGCCGTGCCGCTCTCGCCCCAGGAGCTCACGCGCAAGCGCCGCGCCATTTTCAAACACCAGTCGCAGAAGGACCGGCCGCTTTTCCCCGGCGCCGACCAGCGCGAGTTCTGGCAGCGCAGCGAGGCGCGCAACCGCACCACCGCCAAGCTTTACGACGAGCTGGGCCTGCCCGAATACGAAGGCATTGAGGCCTTTGTGCGCTGGGAGTTTTAAAGCAAGAACATCCAACTCCCCTCCTTTTTTAAGGAGGGGATGTTCGAGCCAACGGCTCGGACGGGGGTGGTTGCGCTCGTTGAACGACACCCGAACGACTCGCGCCTAAATCGTACGTCCATCGTTCAACGACTCAACCACCCCAGCTGGCGCTTTGCGCCAGCGTCCCCTCCTCAGCTGAGGAGGGGAGTTTGTCGTTCACCCTTCCTCCTTGCCATGAATGCTCACCTCGCCCGCTTGCACCAAATCGCCAGCCAGCCCAGTCGGCGCATCATTGGCCTCATGTCAGGCACTTCGCTCGATGGGCTTGATGTGGCCTTGTGCCGTCTTACTGGCCACGGGCCCGGTACCGAACTGGAACTGGAGCAGTTTCGGACGGTGCCCTACAGCGACGACACGCGGGCCCGCATCCGCACCGTATTTGCGAAGGAGCAGGTGAGTTTGGAATACCTGACGCTGCTGAATCCGTGGTTGGGCAGTTTGCATGCCGGGGCCGTTTTGCAATGCCTGCGCGAGTGGAACATCGCCCCGGAAGAAATCGACCTAGTGGCCAGCCACGGCCAAACCATCTACCACGCCCCGCAGCACCAGCATAGCCACCCCGATTTTCAACTTAATGCCACCCTGCAGCTGGGCGATGGCGACCACGTGGCCGTGGGCACGGGCATTATCACGCTCAGCGACTTCCGCCAGAAGCACGTAGCTGCCGGCGGCGAGGGCGCTCCCCTGGCCGCCTACGGCGACTTCCTGCTCCTCAGCAGCCCCGACGAGGAACGGCTACTACTCAACCTGGGCGGTATTGCCAACTTCACCTACCTGCCCCGCGCCGGTGGCGATGCCAGCTCCGCCTTCAGCACCGACACGGGCCCGGGCAACACCCTGCTCGACGCTACCGTGCGCGCCTTCCGGCCCGGCCTGCAGTACGACGAGGATGGCCGCTTGGCCGCGGCTGGCCGCGTGCACCAGGGGCTGCTGGCGGCGCTGCTGGCGCACCCCTTTTTCGTGGCTCCGCTGCCCAAAACCACTGGGCCCGAGCTGTTCAACACCGACTACCTGACGGAAGCGCAGCAGCGCAGCGGCACCATCACGCTGCCCTTGGATGACACATTGGCTACCCTGGCCGAGTTCAGCGCCATGGGCGTGGCGCGGGCTGTGGAAGCCGCTTTTGCCGAGCGGCTGGCCCCTACGGCCATCTACACCAGCGGCGGCGGCGCTCACAATCCCGTGCTCATGGCGGCGCTGAAACGCCATTTGTCCCTGGCCGACTTTGCGCCCACCGACACGCTGGGCGTGCCCGGCGACGCTAAGGAAGCCATCCTGTTTGCGGTGCTGGCCAACGAGGCGGTGGCGGGGCAGCCAGTGGCCATTGGGGCGGGACGGCAGCGGGTACCGGCCGTGAGCATGGGTAAGATTTCCTTTCCAGGGTGAATCAATTCTGCTTTTTAATAAGCATATTTTTTCTGCCTAACTTTAAATTATTCCCTAACTAAGCAATAGCTGGAAAGCTGTTCTCGCCCATTTACTTTTCTCACTCTCACCTTTTTTTCTATGTCCCACACCTACTCCTTATCTGGTCTCCGACATCATGTCGTGGGGCTGCTGGTCTTGCTGTTCCTGCTAGCTAGCGGACCGGCATCAGCCCAGAATACCCGCTACTCGCTGCAAGGCCGCGTGACCGATGCAAACGGTCAGCCCTTGCCCGGCACCACTGTGCGCCTGCTAAATACAGTGTTGGGAACTACTTCCGGGGCCGACGGTCGTTTTTCGCTGGAAGCAGCCCTTTCGCCGGGCGCCTACCAACTCGAAATTTCCTCGGTGGGCTACAAGCCGGTGCGCCGGCCCGTGACGCTGGGCGCCGAAACCACCGTAGCCGTGGGCGACGCGGCCTTGAGCGAAGACCGGGTGGGCCTGAACGAAGTAGTGGTAACCGGCACCTCGGTGGCTACCAGCAAGCGGCAGCTCGGCAACACCATTGCCACGGTGAGCGGCGATGAGCTGCGCACCACCGTGCCCACGCAGATAGACCAGGCCCTGCAGGGCAAGTTTGCAGGCGTACAAATCACCCAGAACTCGGGCAACCCAGCCGGCGGCATCTCGGTGCGCCTGCGGGGGCCGAGCACCGTGGCCGGCTCTTCCGACCCGCTCTACATCATCGACGGCGTGTTGGTCAACAACGACTCCCCTCAGCTGCTGGACCTGGGCGGGTATGCTCAGAACAGGCTGGTAGACATCAGCCCCAACGACATTGACCGGATTGAGGTCATCAAGGGAGCGGCGGCGGCGGCCATCTACGGCTCGCGGGCTTCCAACGGCGTGGTGCAGATTTTTACCAAGCGCGGCCGCGACGGTGCCCCCCAGGTTACGGTGTCATCACAATTTCTGGTGTCTCAGCTTCGCAAAAAACTCGATTACAACGAGTACCCCTTCCGCTTTAATACCCTTGGGGGCACGCTCGCAGCCAACGCCGACCGGTCGCAAACCGCAGTGACGCGCTACGACTTGCAGGAAGACATCTTCCGCACGGCGGTGGGAACCGATGACTACATCAGCGTGAGCGGCGGCGCCAACGGCACCAAATACTTCGCATCGGGCAACTACTTCCGCAACCAAGGCATTGTGGGCGGCACCGACTTTGCCCGCGGCGGCGGCCGGGTGCGGCTCGAGCAAACCATTGGCAACAAGGCCCGCGTGAGCGTGGGAGCCAACTACACGCTGAGCCGCAGCAACGAGCGGCCCAACGGCGGCATCAACGAGGCTTACGGCGTGCTCACCGGCTTCATTTTTTCCAACAACTACATCAACCCCGCTCCCGACCCCATCACCGGGCGCTACCCCAGCACGGCGGCCAACATCGTTCGTACCAACCCGCTGGAAGCCATTAACCGCTTCGATTTTCAGCAGCGCACCTCCCGCTTCATCGGCGACGCGCAACTCAACTTCACGCCTTTCACCGGCTTCTCCATCGACTATGTGCTCGGCTACGATGCCAGCACGCAAGTGGCCACCGGCTTCATTCCCAGAGGCAGCACGGCGCCCACGTTTGGCACGGGCCTCGCCCGCCGGGCCGATGCCACTACCTTCTTAGTAAACAATGATTTGACTGCAAGCTACAAGCGCGACCTGAGCGAGAATTTTATCAGCACCACCACGGTGGGCGGCACGCTGCAGTACCTGCAAAACGTGAACACAGGCATTCAATCCATCGATTTATCGCCGGGGCCGGTCACGACCGTTAGCGGCACGCTGGGGCGGTCCGGCGAATTTCGTGGCGAGCGCACCATCGTTGGTGCGTTCGCACAGCAGACTTTTGGCTTGTTCAACCGCTTTTTTCTAACGGGCGCGCTTCGCGTCGACGCGGCGTCGCTGTACGGTGCCAAGCAACGCACCCAATTGTATCGCAAGCTCAGCGGCTCTTATGTGCTGTCGGACGAAGCGTTCTGGCACGATGGCCCCCTGGCGCGAATAGTGCCCCAATTTAAGCTTCGCGCCTCTTACGGTGAGGCCGGCAACCTCACCGCTATCAACCCCTACCAAAACGTTACCAATTACGACCCCCTGGTGCTGGGCTCGTTGCCGGGCCTGGCGCCTGCCACGCTGCAAGGCAACAGAAATCTGGGCCCCGAGCGGCAGCGTGAAATAGAAGCCGGCATCGACGCCAGCTTTTTTGGTGACCGCGTGGGCGTAGAGTTTTCGGTTTATGACAAAAGAGTAACGGACCTGATTTTGCAGCGCGACCTGGCGCTGAGCTCGGGCTTCTCGTCCCGCTTCGACAACATCGGCAACATGCGCAACCGGGGCGTGGAGGTGTTGCTGCGCGTTGCGCCGGTGCGCACCACGGCCGTGACCTGGAACGTCACCGGCACGTTCACGCACAACACCAACGCCATTACCAACATTCCGGGCGGCCTAGTCACCTTCCCCAACGGCTTTGGGCTGGTTGCGGCGGTAGAGGGCCGGCCCTTGGGCACGTACTACGGCACCTATTCGGCCCGCAGACCCGACGGCTCCCTCCTGCTCACGCCCGATGGGCTGCCCCAACGCGAACGCGGCATTCAAGGCACCTTTGGGCGCCCCAATACGCCCCAGCGCGGGGCCGATGGCCAGCCCTCGGGCACCTTGCTCAACGACGTACTTGGCGACCCCAACCCGCGCTATATCGCTTCGCTCATCAACGAGGTGAGCGTGCTCAACAACCGCCTCACGCTGCGCCTGCAGTTCGACACCCAGCAAGACGTTTCGGTGTTCAACTTCACCCAGCGCGTGGGCTCGCGCGAGACGTTTGGCGGGCTCAAAATCTACGAGGCCGAGCTGCGGGGCGAGGTACCCAAAGGCACCAGCGTGAACGAGTATACCACCTTCGACAAATGGGTGCAGGATGGCTCTTTCGTGAAGCTGCGCGAGGCCTCCCTCAGCTACCAGCTTAAGCCTAAGTTCCTGGGCCTGCGCGACCTGCGCTTCTCGCTGGCTGGCCGCAACCTATTGGTGTTCACCAAATACAACGGGTACGACCCGGAGGTAAACGCCGCCGGCCAGAGCAACGCCGTGCGGGGCTTCGACTTTGTGGAGGTGCCAATTCCCCGGTCTGCCTCGGTGGGCTTCACGGCCAATTTTTAAGTTTTTATTGGTTTAACTATCGTCGGACCTAAATATGAAAAAGAACATAGATTTTTGCTCGCGGCGCCTGGGTGCGCTGCTTCTGGTGGGCGTGCTGGGCCTGGGCCTGCCCTCTTGCAGCCTTGACTTGGTAAACCCCAACGCCGCTACCGAGCAACAGACCCTTACCACCCGCGAAGGCGTATTGGCGCTGAGCGTGGGGCTGCGCCAGCTCTATTCCACGGTTGCCCTCGAACCCATCATCATTACCACGGGCACCACTGCCCGCGAGCTAAAGGGCGTAACCACGTTTTTCAATGTGATTGAGCTGGAGCAAGGCGGCGCGCAGCTTTCGCCCAACAACGCCAATACGACGGCGCTGTTTTCCCGCAATTACCGGGTGGTCAACGTGGCCGACCAAATTATTGCGGCCGCTCCCGCCGTGCTGGCGGCCGACGAGCGCACCCGGAGCGGGGTACTAGCCCATGCCTACCTGTTCAAGGCGGCCGCGCTGGGCGCGGTGGCTATGGGCTTCGAGCAAGGCCCCCTCACGGCCAACCCCGATGGCAACGGCACCACGCCGTTTGTGAGCCGGGCGCAACTACTGGCCGAAGCCGTGCGCCTGCTCGATTTGGCTGCTCAAGAGCTGGCCGCCAATCCTCCCTCGCCTGATTTTAACACCCAGGTACAAGGCACGGAGTTCAACCTGCCCAATACCGTGCAAGCTTATCGGGCGCGCTTCAATCTGATAGCGGGCAATTATGCGGCCGCCCTGACCGCCGCCAACCTGGTAAATTTATCCACCCGCTCGGCCTTTACTTATTCGCCCCAGAACCCGAATCCGGTGTTCACCTTTACCACGCAGGTGGGCAATTTTAAGCCCCGCGACTTCTTTGGCCTGCCCGCCAACTTAGCTGAAGCAGGCGACGGCCGCCTGGGCTTCTACCTCAGTGGCCCCGTGGTGGTGGACCGCAACAACGGCGGCCCCGACAACCTACGCAACCTGGCCGGCTTCTTCACGTCGCAGACTGCTGCCATTCCTGCCTACCTGCCCGATGAGATGCGCCTGATTCGGGCCGAAGTGTACCTGCGTCAAGCCACGCCTGACCTTACTGCCGCGCTGGCCGACATCAATGCCGTGCGTACCCAAAGCTCCGGCGACCCCTTTGGCGTACACGCCAACCTGCCAGCGTATTCGGGTCCGGTCACGGTGCCGGCCTTGCTCACCGAGGTATACAAGCAGCGCAGCAGCGAGCTCTACCTTAGTGGCTTACGCCTGGAAGACAGCCGCCGGTTTGGGCGACCGACGCCCACGCCCACTCCAACCCCGGGACTTCTGGAACGCACCCGCAACTTCTACCCCTACCCCCAACAGGAGCGGGTGAACAATCCCAGCACCCCCAACGACCCGACCATCTAGCCCTCGGCACCGTCACAGTTGACCACTGTTTGGGAGCATTAGCGCAAGCGCCCACCCCAGAGATGGAGTGGGCGCTTTTCATTTACCTAAGCCTGCGCCGCACGCGTTCAGTTGCGCAGGGAAATAACGACCTTAGCCATTCCGCTGGTGCTCGCGCACCTTCCCAATAGCCGCACACGACCCATGCAAACCACTACGCAAGCCGCCGTGGCCACCACCGGCGCCCAGCCCCTGGCCGAGGCCTCCCAGCCCGGCCGGCTCATCTCGCTGGATGCGTTCCGGGGCCTCACCGTCATGGCCATGATACTGGTGAATAACCCCGGCGACTGGGGCCACATTTACCCGCTGCTGGAACACGCCGAATGGAACGGCTGCACCCCCACCGACCTCATTTTCCCATTCTTTCTATTCATTGTGGGCGTGAGCCTGGTGTATGCGCTGGATGGCGTGAAGCGCCGCAACGAGCCGCAAGGCGCCGTTCTGCTGCGGGTGCTCAAACGTGCGGCGGTGCTGTTTGGCCTGGGCCTGCTGCTGTCGCTTTACCCAAAGTTCGACTTTACTACGGTGCGGATAATGGGCGTGCTACAGCGCATTGCCCTAGTGTTTTTGGGCTGCAGCATCATCTTTTTGAAGACCAACTGGCGCACGCAGGCATGGCTGGTGGTGGTCTTTTTGGTGGGCTACGCGGTGCTGATGCAGCTGGTGCCCGTGCCCGGCTTTGGGCCCGCCAATCTGGAACCCAGCACCAACCTCGGCGCTTGGCTCGACCGCCTCATTTTCACCGAAGCTCATCTCTGGAAATCAAGCAAAACCTGGGACCCTGAAGGCTTGCTCGGCACGCTGCCCGCCCTCGGCACGGGGCTGCTGGGGGCACTCACGGCGCAGTGGCTGCGGCGCCCGGGGCCCGAGCCTGCCGCCAAGGTGGCGTGGCTGTTCGTGGCCGCGGGGGCCATTATCATTCTGGGTCTGTGCTGGGCGCCGTGGTTTCCTATCAACAAAGCGCTGTGGAGCAGCTCTTATGTGCTTTACACCGGGGGCCTGGCCATGGCCGGCTTGGCGGCGCTCTACTGGATTTGCGATGTGCAGGGCTACCGGTCCTGGACGCAGCCGGCGCTGGTGTACGGCGTCAATGCCATTTTGGTATTTTGCCTTTCGGCTCTGCTTTCGCGCACTTTCGCCTTGTTTAGCCTGCCTCGCCCCAATGGCAAAACGGGGGGACTCAAAGAATGGCTGTACGAGTGGGGCATCGTGCCCTTTTTCTCCGACCCGCGCATGGCTTCGCTGGTGGGGGCAGTGCTGCTGGTGCTTATCTGGCTGGGAATATTGAGTTGGATGTATAAAAAAAGGTTTATCCTGAAGGTCTGATTGCATGCCCGCAGCCCTGCGGAGTCCGTCATTGCGGCCTGCTCTTTCCCGATGCCAAAGAGGGCCTTCTCACACTTGAATTCGATTCAACTTTATGAAAATTCTCATCATCGGTGGCGGCAACATGGGCCTGACCTATGCCCGCAGCTTTGTGCGGGCCCACATCACCTCGCGGCTCGATTTGCGGCTACTGGCCCGCTCGCCCGAGCGGGTGCCGGCCCTGGCCATCCACGAAATCGGGACCGTGTGGGGCCACCCAGGCGAGTGCGTGCCGGGCGCTGATATCCTGATTCTGGCCGTGAAGCCGCAGGACTCGCCAGCCCTCTTCGAAACGCTGCGGGGCCTGGTGCAGCCGCAGCAAGTGGTACTCAGCATCATGGCCGGGGTGCGCATTGCCACGCTACGCGAAGCCCTGGGTACGCCCAAAATCATTCGGGCCATGCCCAACCTGCCCGCCCAAATTGGCATGGGCATGACGGCCTTCACCAGCACCGACGAAGTAACCCGCGCCGAGTTGGTGCAAGTGCAAAACCTGCTTTCGACCACCGGCAAAACCGTTTACGTGGAGCAGGAATCGGCCATTGACGCGGCCACGGCCATATCGGGCAGCGGCCCCGCCTACGTGTACTACTGCATGGATGCCCTGATGGCCGCCGCCACCCAAATGGGCTTCTCCCCCGCCGAAGCCGAGCTGCTGGTGAGCCAAACCTTCCGCGGTGCCGTGGAGCTCTACTCCCAATCGGGCCTGAGCTGCACCGACTGGATTGCCAAAGTGGCCTCCAAAGGCGGCACCACCGAGGCCGCGATGAAGGCTTTCGGGGCGGGGGAAGTGCGCGAAGGCCTCATGGCCGGCGCCGGGGCCGCCCGCAACCGCGCCGAGGAGCTGGGGAAATAATGCTGTAGTAGTTCTCGCTGAGGTTCGCGGAGGTAACCGCTGAGGTTCGCTGAGTTGTCATAAGAATTGCATGAACAGCTCAGCGAACCTCAGCGAGAAAGTATTAAGCCACGGAATAGCCAGCAAAATCTTTCCGCAGCTGCGTTTTGAGCAGCTTACCGGTAGCGGTGTGCGGCAATTGGTCCACGAATTCCACCGCATCGGGCTCGGAGAAGTGGGCCACTTTCCCTTTGAAGAAAGCGAGCAAATCCTCGGCCGATACGTCCATGCCCGGGCGCCGCACCACAACGAGCAAGGGCCGCTCGCTCCACTTGGCGCTGGGCACGCCGATGACGGCAGCTTCAGCCACGGCCGGATGCCCCACGGCCAGGTTCTCCAGGTCGATGCTGGAAATCCACTCGCCGCCCGATTTGATGACGTCCTTTGACCGGTCGGTGATTTGCATGAAGCCGTCGGCGTCGATGGTCGCCACATCGCCAGTGCGGAACCAGCCATCGGCCGTGAGCTCGCCGGGGGTGCCGCTGTTGAAATAGTCGCCCACCACCCACGGGCCGCGCACCAGCAAGTCGCCAAAGGCCACGCCATCGTGCGGCAGCGACTCGCCGTCGTCGCCCACAATCTTCATGTCGACGCCAAATACCACCCGGCCTTGCTTGACCCGCACCGCCTGGCTGTCGGCCGGGCTAAGGTGGGCATGCTTCGACTTCAGGTGCCCGGCGGTGCCCAAGGGGCTGGTTTCGGTCATGCCCCAGGCGTGCTTGATGGTGACGCCCAGCTCTTCCTCGAACGCCTTCATCAGAGCCGGCGGGCACGCGGAGCCGCCTACCACCGTGCGGTGCAGCGTGCTAAACCGCCGCTTGCCTTCCCGCATAAACTGCAGGAGCCCCAACCAGATGGTGGGCACGCCCGCCGAAAAGGTAATGCCTTCGCTCTCAAATAGCTCATACAAACTGGCGGCATCCATGCCCGCGCCCGGCAGCACCAGCTTGGCGCCGTTGAGCGGTGCCGCATACGGCAAGCCCCAGGCATTGACGTGGAACATGGGCACCACGGGCATGATGACGTCCAGCGCCGAGCAATTGAGCGCGTCGGGCAGCGAAATGGCCATGGCGTGCAGCAGCGTGGAGCGGTTGGAATAAAGCACGCCCTTGGGCTCGTCGGTGGTGCCGGAGGTGTAGCAGAGCGAGCAGGCCGTGTTTTCGTCGAGCATGGGCCACGCGTAGTCGGCGCTTTCGGCAGCCAGCAGGTCTTCGTAGCTGCACAGGCCGGGCATGGCCGAGGCGGCGGGCAGGTGCTCGGGGCCGGCCATCAGCACCCATTTCTCAACCTTGAGACAGGCGGGCGCCAGCTTCTCTACCAGTGGCAGAAAGGTCAGGTCGAAGAACAGCAGCCGGTCTTCGGCGTGGTTGATGATGTAGACGAGCTGCTCCGGAAACAGGCGCGGATTGATGGTGTGGCACACTGCTCCGATGCCGGCCACGCCGTAGTACAGCTCGAAGTGACGGTGCGTGTTCCAGGCAATGGTGGCCACCCGGTCGCCGTCGGCGACGCCAATTTTCAGCAGGGCGTTGGCCAGTTGCTTGCTGCGCTGGTGCGCCTCGGCGTAGGTGTAGCGGTGAATGCCGCCTTCGGGTAGGCGCGAAACCACTTCAGTATCACCGTGCCACTTGGCGGCGTGTTCCAGAATGCCAGCTACGCGCAGCTGGTCGGCCATCATTAGTCCTTGCATGGGGTCGTCGGGGTAAGGGTGGGCGGGAGAAGCAGGCTTCCAAGCTAGCCAATATTTCAGGATATTGAAATATGAACCGAACAGCAGGCCAAGGTTCTTGTATTCCCCGAATTATTTACCTGTCTCCTCCCCCAAACCGCTTATTTCCGCACCGCCTCCAGCGCCAGCTGCAGCAGGCTCGAGCGCACGCTCATCTCCGTCAGCTTATTGTTGTTCCGAGTCGGGTGCACGCGATTGGTGAGCAGCACCACCACCAATTCCTCTTTGGGGTCAACCCAGAAATAGGTGCCGGTGTACCCCGTGTGGCCAAAGCTGCTCTGGGAAACGCTCTTGGCTGAGTTCACGGTAGGGTCGGCGGCGGGCCGGTCGAAGGCCAAGGCCCGGCGGTTGTCGGGGCAGAACTGGCAGCGGGTCCATTCGGCCATCAGTTCCTTGTTGAATACCTGCTGATTGCCGTAGCGGCCGCTCCAGGCATAGGTTTGGGCGAGCTTGGCCACGTCGGTGGCGCTGCCAAATAAGCCGGCGTGGCCCGACAGGCCGCCAAACAGCGCCGCGCCCTCGTCGTGCACGGTGCCGTGCAGCAGCTGGCGGCGGAACGCCGAATCCACTTCCGTGGGCACAATGCGGCGCAGCGGGAAGCGGTGGGTGGGCCGGAAGCCCATGGTGCTGGCGCCCAGCGGGCCATACACCTGCTGCTGCAAAAAGGCGTCGAACGTCTGCCCGGTTCGGGCTTTCACCAGCTCCGGGTAGAGAATAAACGACAGGTCGGAATACACGTAGCCCGGCTTCTCGTTCAGCGGCGACTCCCCTATCTCTTTGTAAAGACGCGCCGGCAGGGTCTTGCGCGCCCACAGTTCATCGGCCACCGGCAGCGGAAACCGGGCCGATGAATCGGCGCGGAAATAGCGGCGGCGCAGCTGGCCGTTTTTCTTCGTCAGCTCCTTCCAAAACGGAATCCAGGCCTTCAGGCGGGCCTGGTGCGTGAGCACGTCGCGCATGCGCAGGTCGGCTTTGTTGGTGCCGCGCAGGAAGGGAAAGTACTGACCCATGGTGCTGTCCGGGCTGAACTTGCCCTGCTCCTGCAGCTTGAGCAGCGCGGGCGCGGAGGCCATGAGCTTGGTGAGCGAGGCCAAGTCGTAGATGTCGCCGTCGCGCACCGGGCGCGGTACTGTAGTCGGGGGCGCTACGGTAGTAGAGGTCGCGGCCTGGTCGCGCTTCTTGCGCTTCTGGTCCCTGCTCATCTCCTCTTCTTCGCTCCCATTGCCAAAGCCGGCGTAGGTGTGGTTGCCGTAGCTTTTGCGCAATACCACCGTGCCGCGCCGGGCAATGACCACCTGGGCGCCGGGAAAGGCCTGGGCCGCCAGGGCCCGGCCTATCAGGCTGTCTACCCGCGCTTCAAGGCGGCCGTCGAGGCCCACCGACTCAGGGTAGGCATAGGCCAGGCGCTGGCTGCCGGCCGTGCGCAGGCCGAAGCCACGGGCGTACCGGTCCGATACCGTGACGGGCAGTTTGCCCGTGGTGCCTATGCCACCAAAAATGGCTTGGGCGGCTAGGCTCTGGGCATTCGGGCTTTCCTGGTAGGCCAGCACTACGCCAGCGGCGCGGTCCAGGTCGCGCACCTTGGCCACGGCGTAGGCCGAGCCGAAGACGCTCAGTACCAGCGTTTGCTTCTGGTTTATCAGCTCGCGCAGCAGCAGGTTGGTTTCGGGCGAGATGCCGAAGTTGGTGGCGGGCAGGCGGCCCAGGCCCTGCATTGCTACCAGCACCAAGTTGTAGGGTTTTAGCGCCTCGCGCAGCTTTATCAACTCGTCCAGCGTGGGCGTGGAGGTGGCGTGAAAGTGGGCTGCCGGCGCGTAGTCGGCCACGGTTTTTTGGAAGTCGGACGTATTGGAGCCGCCGCCCAGCACCAGGGTGGCTATGCGCAGGGTGTCGAGGCGCTGCAGCGGCAGCAGGTTCTTTTGGTTGCGCAGCAGCGTAATGCTTAGCTCCGTGAGCCGGTGGCTCAGGTACTGCGCGTGCGGATAGTTGAGGTCTTCGTGGAGGTTTTTGGTTTCGATGGGCTGGTAGCGGCTCAGGCCCGACCACTGCTTGAGGGCCAGCACCCGGCGGCAGTGCTCGTCGATTTCCTTTTGTGAAATGCGCCCGCTGTCCACGGCAGCGCGCACCATTCTAATGGCCAGGGGCACGTTCTTGCTGAACTCCAGTATGTCGTTGCCCGCCATCAGGGCCCGCACGTCGGCCTCGCCGGGCGGATACTTCGTGATGACGCCCTTCATGTTCATGGCATCGGTGAAAACCAACCCCTGAAAGCCCATTTCCTTGCGCAGAAAATCCGTCACGATGGGCCGCGACAAGGTGCTGGGACCCGGCACCGTGTCCAGCGAGGGCACGTTGAGGTGGGCCACCATCATGCCGCCCAGCCCGCCCGCAATCAGGCTGCGGAAGGGCGGCAGTTCCAGGGTGTCGAGGCGGCGGCGGTCGACGCGCACCGTCGGCAGGGCCAAGTGGGAGTCGGCGTCGACATCGCCGTGGCCGGGGAAGTGCTTGGCCACGGCCAGAATGCCCGCGTCCTGCATGCCGCGCATATACTGGCGGCTGTCGCGCGACACGGCCGCCGGGTTTTCGCCCCAGGAGCGGAAGCCGATGACGGGGTTGGCGGCGTTGTTGTTCACATCCACCACGGGAGCAAAGTTGACGTGCATGCCCAGCCGCTTGAACTGCCGGGCCACCTCGCGGCCCATGTCATATAGCAGAAAGGTATCGATGCCCCCGCCCAGGCTCATTTGGTAGGGGAATTTCACCACGCTGTCGAGGCGCATGCCTACTCCCCATTCGCCGTCCATGGCCACCAGCAGGGGCACTCGGCTCTGGCTTTGGTAGCGATTCAGCAAGCGGGCCTGCCGGCCCGGCCCGCCCTGAAAGAATATCAGGCCACCAATGCCGTACTGCTTGATAAGGGCCGAAATGGAGTCTTCATCAACGCGAGTGCGGTTGGAATACGCTGCTACCATGAACAGCTGCGCCGCCCGCTGGTCGGGCGTGAGCGCGCGCATCAGGCTATCGACCCAGGGCGAGTGCAGGTATTGGGTGAAGGCAGGTGCGCCCGGCGGCAACGCCCCCATGGCTGGCTTCTTGCCGGCCACTGTTTTGGGGCGAGCATTCTTGACCACATTCGGGGTTTTGTTCCGGTTCTGCGGGCGGGAAACCGAGGGCTTTGGCGCGGGCACTGCCCGGCGTTGGGCCGGAGCTAGCAGCGGCGCGACAAACAGCAGCGCCAGCAGCGTAAAGGACTTGAGGGATGACAAGGGCAAAGGCTGAGTGTAGATGCGAAAGTAGCGCTTAGCGCTGCGAACTCATTGGTATACTAATAAGACATACTGTTCTTGGCAAATGCCGCTTATAAGGCCGAGGTAAAAGCTTCGACGCTACAAAACAGGTTTGCGCTAAAAAATTAACAAATAGTTTATTCTTCAAATAAGACAAGGGTAAACCCACATTCTATCGCCCAATCGAATAGTAAATATCGTATTTTTACATTATTCAAGTTTCGGATACGGTTGCCGCTACGGCTTTCTGCTCGCAAGGTTTTGTATGGTTCTCTAAGAATTGGTACCTTGCGAAAAATTAGCCTATTCCGTGTTTTTCTTTAACTCAAAACTGGGGCTTGGTTATTTAAAACTCACTTGTGTTCTGCTATGTCAATTTCTGGCAAGCAGTAACCGAAGAGAAACAATGTTCGAAACCGCTGCCTAACAGCACTTTTTAAGCACTTAAAAGAAATTTTTCCATATCAACTACACCTATTGCTCTCATGCGAACAATCATACTTCTTTCCTTAAAGAATTACTGCAGAAAAGCCATGTTCTTAGGGGGCTTTGCTGTCCTTTTGGGTTCTGCTGATGCTTCTGCACAAATTTTTACCAAGACTCAGAACTTTAACGCAGCATATACTCCCCCTGCTACTGGGAGCGTATTAGGTTTCTCCGCTTCTTCGACCACCAACAACGCCCCTGAGTTGGTGGGTTACTTTAGCGAAACTGCTCCACAAACCTTTGGAACTTACGGCGTTCAGAATAACAGCAATGGTATTACTGGACTGAATACTACACTAACTTTTGACACCCAAACTTTTCAGGCGGGCTCCACAGGTAATAGACTCTCATTTCAGATTGGTAGCCCAGCAATAGGTGCAAACAATGAAGGCTTCGGCAACCAAAGTCAAGTTATTGTAGGACTAACTCTGGTAAATACCATAACCTCAGCCGCCACTACTGCCAATGTTCTGTCTATAAATTCAGCTGCATTGAGTTCTAATGGCAACAACTCCGGTCCGGTGTACACTGTTGGCCAAACTGGAACCACATCTGAAATGATTACCACCAATGGTACGACCCTACAAACTAGGGTTGTTCCTATTAACGGTCCTGGAATTTCAAGCTTTATTATAAATCTTCCCTCTTTTGTTCAAAGAACCAACGTAACGGTTACGATAACACTCATTACTTCGAGAAGGAATGCTATTGTAGTAGACAACGTCACGCTGGCTTCAGGTTCTTCACCACTTCCCGTTGAACTCACCCGCGTCGAAGCGACTGCCAAGCAGCAAGGCGTAACCCTAAACTGGGCCACTGCTACCGAGAAGAATAACGACCGATTCGAAATACAGCGCAGCGCCGATGGCCAGCTGTTCCAAACCATTGGCAGCGTGAAAGGCCAGGGCAACAGCAGCAGCGCGCGGGAGTACTCGTATGCCGACAGCCGTCCGCTCGCGGGTCAGTCGTACTACCGTCTGCGCCAGGTCGACACCGATGGCACTAGCGCGTTCTCGCCCGTGGTAGCGGTGCAAACCAGCACGGAGGTAACGGTTTTCCCCAACCCTACCGCCGACGCCGTGGTGTTGCCCGCCACTGTGGGCCAGGTGCAGTACCGCGTATTGAATGCCTTGGGCCAGACCATGCTGCGCGGCAAAGCCGCCGGCAACGACCGCCTCGACCTGACCAGCCTCAACAAAGGCACCTACTTCCTGGAGCTGAAGGGTGCTGCTGAAAGCACCATGCAGCGCGTGGTACGCGAGTAGTACCCGTTGAAACGTATTCGAAAGCCCGGCGTCCTGCTCAAGGACGCCGGGCTTTTGTTTTGCAAAACATGTTGAGCCCAGGAAGCGCCCCCTGCGCCACGCAGCCTACCCCGGATTTTCGCGTTATTTGCTCCCATCTGGCACCCTTACCCCTGCTTTACTTTCTTCATGAAAAAACTTGCCCTTGCCGGCCTCTTAGCCGCGGCGCTCACCTCCGCCTGCAATCAGACCAAAACCACTGATTCATCTGCCAGCAATGAGAACGCGGCTTCTGGAGCGGCCGCCGACACCACCACGGGCCTGTCGGGCCTGTTCAACCGCTACTGGGAGCAGAACTCGCGCCTGAACCCGCTGGATGCCACAGCTTATGGCGACAACCGCTTTAACGACCAGCTGCCCAACGACCAGACCCGCGCCTACCGGGATACACTGCGCACGTTCTACCAAACTTACCTGACGCAGCTGCAGCAGTTTGACCGCGAAAAGCTGAGCGACAATGACAAAATCAGCTACGACATCTTTGAATACGAGATGAAGCACGGCCTGGCGGAACTCAAGCTGAATTTATGGATGATGCCGGCCAACCAGTTCTATGGCCTGCCCATTAGCCTGGGCCAGTACGGCTCGGGCCAGGGCAACCAGCCGTTTAAAACCGTGAAGGACTACGAGAACTGGCTCGGCCGCGTGCGCGGCTTCACGGCCTGGACCGACTCGGCCATTGCCAACTTTCGGGTGGGCATGCGCAACGGCGTGGTGTTGCCCCGCGTGCTGGTAGAGCGCATGATTCCGCAGCTGCAAGCCGAGGACATTGTGGTATCGGACCCCACCAAGAGCCTTTACTACGGTCCCATTACGCGTTTCCCGGCCGACTTCTCGGACATCGACAAAACCCGCCTGACCGACGAGTACAAGAGGGCGATACTGACCGAGCTAGTGCCTTCCTACAGGAAGCTCAGCACGTTCCTGCGCACCGAATACCTGCCCAAAGCCCGCGCCACGAGCGGCATCGACGCGGTGCCCGGCGGCAAAGACATCTACGCCTACCTGGTAGAGTACCTCACGACGACAGACAAGACCCCGGCCGAAATCTACCAAACCGGTCAAAGCGAGGTAGCCCGCATTCGGGCCCAAATGGAGCAGATTAAAAACGAAGTGGGTTTCAAGGGCGACTTGCCGGCCTTCTTCCAATACCTGAACACCGACGCCAAATTCCGGCCCTACAAAAAGCCCGAAGAGGTGCTGGCGGCTTTTGAGAACATTCATCAGCGTATGCTGCCCAACTTGAAAAAGATGTTTGGCCGCACGCCCAAAACGCCGTTTGAAATTCGCCAAACCGAGAAGTTTCGGGAGGCGTCGGCGTCGGCCGAGTACAACCAGGGCTCGCCGGACGGCTCGCGGCCGGGCATCTTCTACGTGCCCATTCCCGACGCCACCACGTTTGCCACCACCTCGGGCATGGAGTCGCTGTTTTTGCACGAAGCCATTCCGGGCCACCATTATCAAATTTCGCTGCAGCAGGAAAGCACCGACTTGCCCAAGTTCCGGCGGTTCGGCGGCCAAAACGCCTACATCGAAGGCTGGGCCCTGTATTGCGAAAGCCTCGGGCCGGAGCTGGGCTTGTTTAAAGACCCCTACCAGCGCATGGGCGCCCTGGGCGATGAGATGCTGCGCGCTGTGCGCCTGGTAGTTGATACCGGCCTGCACTCGCGCCAGATGACCCGGGAGCAGGCCATTGAGTACCTGCTGGCCAACCTGAGCACCACGCGCGACGAGGCCACGTCGGCCATTGAGCGCTACATGGCCATTCCGGGCCAGGCGCTGGGCTACAAAATCGGCCAGCTGAAAATTCGGGAGCTGCGCACCAAGTACGAAAAGCAGCTTGGCTCCAAGTTCAAACTCAGCAGCTTCCACGACGAATTGTTGAAAGACGGCTCGATGCCGCTGGCGGTGCTGGAGAAAAAGATGGACGCCTGGGCAGCCAAGCAGAAGTAGCGCTGTGCCGCAAGAAGTAACTGGAAAAGGGTCGTGCTAGCACGACCCTTTTTTTGGCCGCATTAAATTGGTTTAGCTTTTCGCGGGGATAGTTGTAGCTTGCCGCGCACAGTAATATTCATTGAATGAAAAGTACTTCTATTGCGCTACTTGCCGGCTTATGGATGCCCGGCGCCTTTGCGTTGGTGCAAGCTTCTCAAGGCGGCAAAGCCCCTGATTTGCCCAGAGCCACGGGCGTTTCGGCATCGGCACCGTTGGCCGCGCTGTTTGAAAAGTACTGGGACGAGCAGGCCAGCCTGTTCCCGTTTGCAGCCACGGCGCAGGGCGATAGCCGCTACAACGACCAACTGCCCAACGACCAGACCCGCGCCTTCCGGCAGCAGCAGCAACGGTTTTACCAGCAGTACCTGACGTCGCTGCAGAAGTTCGACCGGGCCAAGCTTTCGGCTGAAGACCAGGTCAGCTACGACGTTTTTCGCTACCAGCTGGAAACCAGCTTGGAAGGCCAGCAGCTGAAGCTACAGCGGTGGCTGATGCCTTTTGGGCAAACCGGCGGCTTGCCGCAAGCTATGGCTCAGTTCGGGTCGGGCATGGCGGCGCAACCGTTCAAGACCGCCAAAGACTACGACAACTGGCTGAGCCGGGTGCACGGCTTCACGGCCTGGACCGATTCGGCCATTGCCAACTTCCGCCAGGGCATGGCTAGCGGCGTGGTGCTGCCCAAGGCGCTGGTGGTGAAAATGATTCCGCAGCTGGAGGCCATGATTGTCAGCGACCCCGCCAAAAGCCTGTTTTACGGCCCCACCACCAAGCTACCCGCCACACTGCCCGCGGCCGACAAAACCCGGCTGACGAATGCCTACCAGCAGGCCATCCTCACGGAGCTGGTGCCCGCCTTCCAAAAGCTGAGCAGCTTTCTGAAAAACGAGTACCTGCCCAAGGCCCGGACCACCTCCGGCTTTGGCGACCTGCCCAACGGCCCGGAGGCTTACCGCTACGCCGTGAAGTACTCGACCACCACCGCCAAAACACCGGAAGAAATTTACCAAACCGGCCTGAGCGAGGTGAAGCGCCTGCGCACCGAGCTGGAAGCCGTGAAAAAGCAGGTTGGCTTCCAGGGCGACCTGCCCGCCTTCTTCGCCTACATGAAGAACGAGCCCAAGTTTCGGCCCTACAAAACGCCGCAGGAAGTGCTCGACGGGTTCGAGGCCATTCACCAGCGCATGGCGCCCAACCTGAAAAAGATGTTCGGGCGCACGCCCAAGACCCCGTTTGAAGTACGCCAGACCGAGGCGTACCGCGCCGCTTCGGCCAGCGCCCAGTACATGGCAGGTTCGCCCGATGGTAGCCGGGCGGGCGTTTTCTACGTGCCCATTCTCGACGCTACCCAGTACAACGTCACGTCGCTGCCGCCGATGGAAGACATGTTTTTGCACGAGGCCATTCCGGGGCACCACTACCAGATTTCGCTGCAAAACGAAAACACCGCCCTGCCTAAGTTCCGGCGCTTCGGGGGCTATAGTGCTTTCAGCGAAGGCTGGGCGCTTTACTGCGAATCGTTGGGCAAAGAGCTGGGGCTTTACACCGACCCATACCAGTACGCGGGCTCTTTGGGTGGCGAAATTCACCGGGCCATTCGGCTGGTGGTCGACGTGGGTTTGCACGCCAAAGGAATGACCCGGGAAGAGGCCATCAAGTACATGATGGACAACGAAGTCATCAGCGAGCAGCTGGCTACGGCTGAGGTTGAACGCTACATGAGCAACCCCGGCCAAGCCCTGAGCTACAAAATTGGCCAGCTTAAAATCCTGGAATGGCGCGCCCGCTACGAGAAGCAGCTGGGCAAGAAGTTCGACCTGCGCGCTTTTCACGACGAGCTGCTGGCCGGTGGCGCGATGCCCCTGGCCGTAGCCGAGCGCCGCATGGACGCCTGGGCGGCGCGGCAGAAATAAATTCGGCGTCGAATGTATCAAGCAGGGCTAATTTCAGCCCATTCATTCCTTATTCCTTCATTATGATTCAGCAAGTTGTCCGCCGCGCGGGCACAGCCCTGGCCGTTTTATTCGTCGTTGGTGCTGCACAAGCGCAGGTAGGCCCCGGCATCCAATGGACCAAAGACGGCTACAGTTACCTGCGGGTGCAGCAGGATTCGGTAGTGCAGCTCGATGCCCGCGAGCCAGCCAAGGCCCGCACCGTCATCAGCAAAAAGCAGCTCATTCCGGCCGGCCAAACGGCTCCGCTGGAGGTGAGCCGCTTCGCTCTCTCCGAGGATGGAAAGTTGGCGCTGCTTAATACCAACACCAAGAAAGTGTGGCGCTTTGACACCCGCGGTGACTACTGGGTATACAACATGGCGACTCAGGAACTGACGCAGCTCGGCAAGGGCCGGCCAGCATCGTCGCTGATGTTTGCCAAGTTCTCACCCGACGGCAACAAGGTGGCCTACGTAAGCGAGCGCAACCTTTACGTGGAAAACCTGGCCGACCACCGCATCACCCCGCTCACCACCGACGGCACCGACCGGCTCATCAACGGCACCTTCGACTGGGTGTACGAGGAAGAGCTGAACTGCCGCGACGGCTTCCGGTGGTCGCCCGACGGGCAGCAGCTGGCCTACTGGCAGCTGGACGCGACCAAAACCCGCAACTACCTGATGCTAAACAACACCGACGCCCTCTACCCCTTCACGGTGCCCGTGGAATACCCGGTGGTGGGCGAAGACCCCAGCCGCGCCCGCATTGGCGTGGTGCCCGTGGCGGGCGGCGCCACCAAGTGGATGGACATTCCCGGCGACGCCGTGCAGCACTACCTGCCGCGCATGGAATGGGCTGATAAGGACGCCCTGATTGTGCAACAGCTAAACCGGCGCCAAAACCAGAGCAAGCTGATACTGTGCACCGCCGCAACGGGCGCGGCAAAAACTATATATAGCGAAACCGACAAGGCCTGGATTGAGGCCAAAGACGATGCCGAAGGCTGGAACTGGTACAATAAGGGCAAAAGCTTTCTGTGGGTGAGCGAGAAGGACGGCTGGCGCCACCTTTACTCCATGGACCGCAGCGGCAAGCAGAAACTGCTGACGCCCGGCAACTACGACGTCATCAGCCTGACCTCCATCAACGAAGCGGCGGGCACCATTTACTTCATGGCCTCCCCCACCAATGCCACCCAAACCTATCTCTACCAGGTGCCGCTTAAAGGTGGCAAGGCCACCCGCGTGACGCCGGCGGCTTTGGCGGGTTCGCACCGCTACGACATTTCGCCCAATGGCAAAATTGCGCTGCACAACTACTCTAGTAGCACCAGCTTCCCGGTAGCTGACGTGGTGACCCTGCCGGCTCACCAACGCGTGAGCGGCGGCGAAATCCCGGAACGGGCGAAGACCATGAAAATGCCCAAAACGGAGTTTTTCCAGGTAAAGACATCCGAAGGCATAACTCTGGACGGCTGGATGGTGAAACCCACCAACTTCGACCCCGCCAAGAAATACCCCATTGTATTCATGGTTTACAGCGAGCCGGCTGGCCAGACCGTGGTCGACCGCTTCGGCGCGAGCAGCAACTTCCTTTACCAGGGCAGCATGGCCGATGACGGCTACATCTACGCCTCGCTCGACAACCGCGGCACGCCGGCCCCGCGCGGGCGCGAGTTCCGCAAAGCCATCTACCAAAACATTGGCAACCTGAATATCCGCGACCAAGCGCTGGGCGCGCAGGAAGTGCTGAAAAACGCTTTCGTCGACACCAGCCGCGTGGCGGTGTGGGGCTGGAGCGGCGGCGGCTCCACCACGCTGAACCTCCTGTTTCAGTACCCGCAGATTTACAAGACCGGCATTTCCATTGCCGCCGTCGACAATCAGCTCAACTACGATAACATTTACCAGGAGCGCTACATGGGCCTGCTACCCGAAGACAAGCACTACTTCGTAGATAATTCGCCGCTGGCCCACGCCAAAAAGTTGCGTGGCAACCTGCTCCTCGTTCACGGCACCGGCGACGACAACGTGCACTACAACAACGCCGAGCAGATGATAAACGAGCTGGTGAAGCACAACAAAACCTTCCAGCTCATGGCCTACCCCAACCGGACGCACAGCATCTCGGAAGGCGAAGGCACCAGCGTCCACTTGGCCTCTACTTTCACCAAATTCCTTAAAGCCAACTGCCCTCCTGGCGGGCGCTAAGCCGGTAGTGATTGGGCATAAAAAAGCGGGAACCGGAAAGACGTTAGGGCTTTTCGGTCCCCGCTTTTTTGTACCCAGCAATGCTCCTAGTCTGGTTCGAATAAGAGCGGGCTACGCAGCAGGAATACGCTGGTAAACCTGGAGAATAAAATTTAAAAATGCTTGTCTGGAAATCTCATCACCCAACACCTAGCGAGGTATATTTGACGTCTACTGTAATTTTCACAGAGTTCTTATGATTCGAATTGGTTTGCTCAACCTCTTCTTGCTGGCTTTGCTGGCTGGCCCAGCGATGGCCCAACAAGCTACTCCGCCCACCACGCCGCTGGATGTGGCCGCCGTGGATGCCGTGGTGGCCCGCACCCTCAAGGCTTTCAATGTGCCGGGCATGGCCGTAGCCGTGGTGAAGGATGGGATGGTGGTGATGAGCAAGGGCTACGGCGTGAGCTCGCTGGCCACCAAGGCGCCAGTTGATGAGAACACGCTCTTCGGTATTGCTTCCAACACCAAAGCCTTTACTGCCGCGGCCCTAGGGCTGCTGGTAGAAGACGGCAAGCTGCGCTGGGACGACAAGGTGACCGACCACATTCCCGAATTTCGGATGTACGACCCCTACGTGACGGCCGAGTTCACGGTGCGCGACCTGCTCACCCACCGCAGCGGCCTGGGCCTGGGCGCCGGCGACCTGATGTTCTTTCCGGACTCGACCGACTACACCATCAAGGATGTCATCCACAACCTGCGCTATTTTAAGCCGGTATCGTCGTTTCGGAGCAAGTTTGATTACGACAACAACCTCTACATCATTGCTGGCGAGGTGGTGGCCCGGGTAGCCGGCCAGCCCTGGAGCACCTTCGTGGAAACCCGCCTGCTCAAGCCTCTGGGCATGAGCCGCACCGGCGCCCTGTACTCCCGCCTCCCCGACCCTGCCAACGTAATTGACGGCCACGGCCCCGTGGACGGCACCGTCCGGGTTATCCGGCGCGACCTGGGCGACATGGTTGGCCCGGCCGGCGGCATGTACAGCAGCGTTGCTGACCTGAGCAAATGGGCCATGATGCTGCTCGGTGGACCCGGCGCCCCGGCTTCGCTCTTCAAGCCCAGCACCCAGTACGAAATGTGGTCGGCGCAAACCATTCTGCCAGTGAGCCCCATGCCGGAGAAATACTTGCCTTATAGCTACAACACGCACTTTTCGGCCTATGGCCTGGGCTGGTTCCTGCGCGATGTGCGCGGGTATAAGGAAGTATCGCACACCGGCGGCCAAATCGGCATGGTCACGAAGGTGACACTGCTGCCCGAGCTGCACCTGGGCATTATTGTGCTCACCAACCAGGAAAGCGGCGCAGCATTCACAGCCGTTACCAACACCATCCAAGACCATTACCTGGGCATGCCGGGGCTTGACCGGGTGAAGCTCATGGCCGACATCACGGCGGCTAGCCAGTCGGACGACAACAAGCTAACCGACGCCGTATGGAAGCAGGTGGCCGCAGCCACCAAAAAAGCGCCGAAAAAGCCGGACTATAAGCCCTACGTAGGCCGCTACAAGGATGCCTGGCTCGGCGATGTGGAGCTATACACGCAGGGCAACCAGCTTTGGCTAAAAGCATTGCGCGCCCCTCGCCTGGTGGGCCAGGTGCTGCCCTACCGCGGCAGCACTTTCGTGGTGCGCTGGAAGGCCCGCAGCCTCAACGCTGACGCTTTCGCCGCTTTCGCCCTCGACGAGATGGGCGAGGCCACCAGCATCAAAATGAAACCCATTTCGCCTGCCACCGACTTCAGCTACGACTTCCAGGACCTGGACCTGCAGCGGGTGAAGTAGCCGGCGGGTGGGGTAACTACGATGCATTTTCACCAACTTGGCCCTTCTAAGCAGGGCCACGGCATGGTCTGGCTGGATTTTCGTTACCCTGCATGATGAAATCGTTTTTCTTGGCGGCCCAGGTGGCAGTGGCTGCGATGCTATTGCTTGGCACGAGCTCCGCGGTGGCCCAACAGCGCTTCGAGCTGGCCGACATCGTGAAGGCTGTGGGCGTGAGCGACCCGCAGCTTTCGCCCGATGGTAAAAGCATCCTCATAACGGTGTCGCGGGCCAATTTGGCCACCAATCGCAACGAGACTGAAATAGTACTGGTTGACGTGGCCAGTGGCATGCAGCGCGTGTTTGTCGCGGAAAGGCCCACAGCGAAGCAAGCGCGCTGGTCGCCCACTGGCGACCAGGTTTCCTTTCTGGCCCGCACCGGCACGGGCAAGGACGCCCACGTGCAGCTTTTTGTGCAGCCGCTGACAGGTGGCGAACCCCGCCAGCTCACTACCTCGGCCGAAAACGTGCAGCTCTACGCCTGGAAGCCCGATGGCACAGCGCTGGCTTACTCAGCCGCCGACCCGCCCGCCAACGCGGCCGAGCTCGCCCGCGGCAACGACAGCTTCGAAGTGGGCAATGGCAGCATGACCCTGACGGCCCCGCCCGCGCCCGACCACCTATGGCTGGTACCTGCCACGGGGGACCAGCCGGCCCGGCGCCTGACCAGCGGCTCCAGCAGCCTGCCCGACGACTCGTCGGCTCCCTTTGCGTGGGCACCCGACGGCCAGCGCCTGGTGTGCGTGCTGCGACCCAGCGCTCAAACCGGCGACCAGGAAACCAGCGTCTTCACCCTGGACGTGGCTACCGGAACAAAGCAGCAACTAGCAGGCCCGGCCCAACGGCTGGATTTACCCGCCTTCTCGCCCGATGGCCGCTGGATAAGCTACCAGACGCCTAAGGAGCCGCCTTATTATGAGTCGCTGGGGTTCGACGTGATACCGGCGGCCGGCGGTACGCCGCGCCACCTTACCCAGGTGCTCGACCGCAACATTCAGCGGGCCCTATGGAGCCCCGATAGCAAGAGCCTGTTTGTAGGCGGCAACGACGGGGCCAGCGTTTCCATCTGGCAGTTGGGGCTGAACGGCAGCAGCCGCAAGCTGAAACTGGGGGCCGTGTCGCCCAACGGCAGCTACTGGGTCGACATGGCTGTGGGCCGGCGCAACGCCCTGGCCTTTACCGCCAACGAGCCCGGCCGCCCTGCCGAGCTGTACTACTTGGCTTCGCCCACCGCCACCCCGCGCCGCCTTACCGACTTCAACCGCGAAACCGCTGCCCTGGCCCTAGGCCGCATGGAAGCCGTGGAGTGGACTAGCGACAACCTGCGCCCCAACGGCATCCTAACCTACCCACCTGACTTCGACCCTGCCAGGAAATATCCGCTGGTGCTCATGATGCACGGCGGGCCTTCCAACTCCTCGCGGCTGGCCTTTTATGGACTGGGCCAGGCCGTGGCGAGCCGCGGCTATGTGGTGTTTCAGCCCAACTACCGGGGCAGCGATAACCTGGGCTACGCCTTCCAGCGGGCCATTCGGGAAGATGCCGGCGCTGGGCCGGGGCGCGACGTGCTGGCCGGCATAGCCATGCTCGAAAAGCGCGGCTGGGTTGATACCAGTCGCATTGCCATTTCGGGCGTGTCGTACGGCGGGTTTATGACGGCATGGCTTATGGGCGAGTCAGGGCGGAGGTGGCGGTGCGCGGTGGCCGCCGCCCCGGTCACTGACTTGCTGGACAGCTACAATTTCGGGGATAACAACCGGGCGAACGCCGGGCACTACGGACCCTCGCCGTGGCTAGGCGCAGAGAACCTGGAGCGCTACCGGGTGCAGTCGCCCTTGTCGCGGGTCGACCGCTGGCGCACGCCCACTCTGATTCTGCACAACACCGGCGACTTTCGCGTGACCATCTCCAACTCCTACAAAATGTACCACGCCCTCCAGGACCGGGGCGTGCCGGTGCGGTTCGTGGCATTTCCAATTTCTGCGCACACCCCCACCGACCCAGTCCGCCTGCAGGAATGGAACCGCCTGTGGATAGGCTGGCTCGACCAATATTTGCAGCCCGAGGGCGCGGCCACTGCCCCCGAGGGCAAATAACTCAGGGCTTCGACCCGACAACTTACTTCCGTAAAATCATCTCAATTTCTATGAACTCATTCATCAAAGCCACCGGCTTGCTGCTGGCGGGCCTGAGCTTAGCCGCCCCGCTAGACGCGGCGGCTCAGAAGAAGCCGGCCCCGGCCGCTCGCAAAACCACATCGGCCGCCAATGCCCTGTCAGCCATTAAGGAAAGTGACATCAAGCGGGATTTGTACGCCCTAGCCGCCGACCACTATCGGGGCCGCGAGGGCGGCACGCTCGATGAGCTGAAAGCTTCCGTGTGGCTCGCCGACCAGATTCGTGCCATCGGCCTGCAACCGGCTGGCGACGACGGCACTTACTTCCAGTGGTTCCATTTGCAGCGCACGCGCCTCACCAAAGCCAGCAAGCTCAGCATCGGCACGCGCCAGCTAAAGCCCAACCACGATGCCATGGTCATTGCCCCTACCAATGCCACGGTGGCGGCGCCGCTGGTATTTGTGGGCACGGGCACGCCGGCCGAACTGGGTAAAGTTGATGTCAAGGGCAAGGCGGTAGCCGTTCAGATTTCGGGCGCCCCCACGGACGGCATCAGCTACCGGCGCTACCTGTTTGGCAAGTTCAGCAGCCAATCGGCGGATTTATTTAAGGCTGGCGCCGTAGCGGTGGTGTTCATCTCAGACGTGCCAGCCCAAGCCATTTATGACCATTGGAGCCACATTTACGAGCGGGGTCGCTTCGGCCTCCCCGGCGATGCCACCCTTAAAGTAGTAGAGCAGCCGCCCGTAATATGGCTGCCCAACACAGCACTTAGCTGGGCACAGCAAGCGGGCCAGCAGTTCACCGCCGATTTGAAGGTGGAAAGCTTCCTCTATCCTTCCGTGAACATTGTGGCCAAAATGCCCGGCACCGATGCGCAGCTGAAAAACGAGAACGTGCTCTTCAGCACGCACCAGGACCATGACGGCGTGCGGGCGCCCGTGGCCGGCGACTCCATCTACAACGGCGCCGATGACAACGCCACCGGCTGCGCGGCCCTGCTGGCCATCATGCGGGCATTTAAGCAGCAGCCGGCCCGCCGCTCGGCGCTGTTCGTGTACCACGGCGCCGAAGAGCGCGGCCTGCTGGGCTCGCGCTACTATTCGGCCAACCCCACGGTGCCGAAAGAATCCATTGTAGCGGTGCTGAACGCCGAGATGATGGGCCGCAACGCCCCCGACAGCGCCGCTTTGCTCGGCTCCACTCCGCCGCACCGCAACTCCTCCGACCTCGTGAACATGGCCCTGGCTGCTAACCAGGCCGGCCCCAAGTTCAAGCTGGACACCGAGTGGGACAAAGCCACCCATCCCGAAGGCTGGTACTTCCGCTCCGACCACCTGCCCTACGCCCGCCTGGGCATCCCGGCCGTGATGTACACCTCCTGGCTTCACGAGGATTACCACACCCCGCGCGACGAGGCCAAAACCATCGATTACGCGAAGCTAACGCGCATGACCAACTGGATGTACCTCACCGGCTGGGCCGTGGCCAACCGCACGGCCGCGCCTGCTAGGGAGCCCGGCTTTAAGTTGGAACGGTGAGCAGTGCATTGAAAAAAAGACCGATGTTCAAAGCATCGCCTGGGGAACCTCACCCCCGGCCCCTCTCCCGCGGAGAGGGGAGCCTAACGCCTGTCATTGCGAGCGGAGCGAAGCAATCCATCCTGTAAGAACAAGGCCATTAATAAAACGACAACCCCCGGTTCTGCGCAGAGCCGGGGCTTTGTCACGTTATAAACCTAGTCGCTGAGACCAGGACGGATTGCTTCGTCGTGCCTCCTCGCAATGACAAAAGCGCAGCCGTGGCTCCCCTCTCTTTTGGAGAGGGGCCGGGGGTGAGGTCCCCCAGGCGAGCCGACATAACGGCCAATCAGGAACAGCACCTACTCTTTCCTGTTAACTGCAACTGCTCACTCCTAACTCCCTTTAATGCGCCACATCACCGCCGCCGACATCAAAAATTTCGAGCGCATATACCGCCTCAACCTCGTCAACGGCCTGCCGGGCTTTAAGCCGGCCAACCTCATCGGCACGGCTGCGCCGGATGGCGGCACCAATCTGGCGGTGTTTAGCTCGGCACTGCACCTGGGCTCCGACCCGCCCCTGCTCGGCATTGTCACGCGCCCCACCACCGTGCCCCGCCATACCTATGCCAACCTCAAAGCCAGCGGCTGCTACACCCTCAACCATGTGCCCATTGACCTGGCCGCGGCAGCTCACTACACCTCTGCCGACTTTCCCGACACCGTTTCGGAGTTTGACGAATGTGGCTTTACGGCTGAGTACCGCGACGATTTTCCGGCTCCGTACGTGGCCGAAAGCCCGTTGAGCATTGGCCTGCGGCTGCTGGAGGAGCACCACATCAGCAACGGCACGGTGCTGCTGGTGGGCACCGTGGAGCACGTGTACCTGCGCGAAGAAGGCCTGCGCGAAGACGGCACCCTGGACCTGGCCGCGCTGGGCGACGCCTGCATCTCGGGCCTCGATGGCTACCACAAAGTGCTGCCGCCCGTACGCTTCGGCTATGCCCGGCCGGGGCAGGCGCCGGTAGCCCAGTAAGCCACCGGCGGGGCGTTGTCGCTATTGGCTGTTGCGAATCAGGGACGCATAAAACTGCACCATGAGCGGGTAGTTGCTGATTTGCAGCCGCTCGTTGCTGCCGTGGATGCTCTCGATGCCTTCCTGGTTCATTAGCGTGGGCGAGAAGCGGTATACGTTCGGGCTGAGGGCGGCGTATTGCCGGGCGTCGGTGGCGCCCGTCACCACGTAGGGCGCCACAATGGCCGCGGGGAACACGCTGCGAATGGTGCGGTGCAGCTGCTGAAAGGCTGGTGCCTCGGGGTTGGAAACCGGCGAAGGATTGCTGGGCTGGCCAACGATGCGGAGGCGAATATTTTCATCGGCAATGATGCGGCGGACCTCCTGCATCACCCCCGCTACCGAGTCGCCGGGCAGCAGCCGGAAGTTAACGGTGGCCGTGGCATCTATCGGCAGCACGTTCTCTTTGGCGCCGGCGTGGAAAATGGTGGGCGCCGTGGTGGTGCGCATGGTGGCATTAGTGGCCGGGGTAGCGGCCAGCATTTTCTTGATGATGGGCGCAAACAGCCAGCGGTTGCTGAACACCACGCGTTGGCCCAGGGGCACTTCCGAAGCCAGGTAATCCAGCAAGTGGTCGTCGCCGCCCTCCAGCCGCGCTGCGAATGGATGCTGCTCGAGCTTGACAATCGCCGCGGCTACGGCCCCGATGCTGGTCTGGGCCGGGGGCATCGCCGAGTGGCCGCCTTTGCCGGTGGCCGTCAGTTCCAGGCTGAGGTAGCCTTTCTCGCAGATGCCCACCAGCGCCACGTCCTTTTTGATGCCGGCCACGCCGTCGGTTTTCACAATACCGCCTTCGTCCAGCACATACTCCAGCTGGGTGCCGCGCTGTTTCAGAGCAGCCGCAATGGCGGCGGCCCCGCGTCGGCCCAGGTTTTCCTCGTCTTGTCCGAATGCCAGCAGAATGGTGCGCGTAGGCTGGAATCCCGTTACGAGCAAATATTCTACGGCTTCGAGCTGGGCCAGCACGCTGGCTTTGTCGTCGAGGGTGCCGCGGGCGTAGAGGTAGCCCCCGGCCTGGCGCGCAGCAAAAGGCGGCTGGGCCCATTTGCTTTCGGTGCCGGGGAGCACGGGCACCACGTCGTAGTGGCCCATCAGCAACACTGGCTTCAGGGCCGGGTTGCTTCCTTGCCAGGTGTAGAGAAGGCCGTGGGTGTTGAAATGCTCAAGCTTGAGCTGCTGGTGCACGCGCGGGAAAGCCTGGCGGATGTGTCGGCCGAAGCGGCTGAACTGCGCCGTGTCGGTCTGGGTAAAGTCGGTGGTTGAAACAGTTGGAATACGCAACGCGCCCACCAGTCGGGCCAGGGCAGAGTCGGGCAACACCAGTACCGGTGCCGCTTGCACGTTGGTGAGCTGATGCGACTTCAGCCGCTGGGTGTTGAAAGCCAACACCCCAATCAACACCAATAGGGCCAGGGCCAGAACGAGTAAAAATTTGCGCATGGCTTTTTTAAATACAATCTGAAGCAGGAAAGGTACTTGAAAAAGGTCAGGGGATAGTGGCAGCCACGGTTTCTTCGTTACGCCATCTACGGTTCGGGTTGCCTTAACCATCGCGGCTTAGATAAGAGGACGCAAAAAGCCCGCTCCTATACCAGGAGCGGGCTTTTTTTGCTATTAAAATCAGCGTCTATTACGGATACTGCGTCTCTATTTTCCGGCTGCGCTGGTCGGAATACCGCAGGTCGGCAGCATATGATGTACCGGACGACGGCTGGCTAGTGGCAGTGTCCTGGCCGTGCGGCGACTGGTCAGCAAAGGGACCGGGCCGACGAGATTGCCAATCGGGACCGGAGGCTCCCTGCGGGGCCGGGCTGTCGCGGTACCAGGCTCGGTATGAGTCATCGGCTTTGCCTTTGCTGGTGCTGCGGGCCTTTTTGCCTTTGCGCTTGTCCTTTTTGCCATTGCCGGCCATGGCCAGGGCTACGGCGGTAAGGGCAAGGCCGGCCACGGCCAAGCCCTTCACCCAGTGGTTCACCAGGGGCGGGGGCACCGAGCGCACGCCGTCGGCATCGGCGGTGGCGGGCTGGTGGGCGTAGCGGCCCACTTTGGGGCGCGCCAACTCATCGAATCGGGGAAGGAAAGCGGCCAGCTGGCGGCGCAGCTCTGTGCCGTGCATGGGAATGCCGTGGCCGGTGGCGGCTACTTCAGGCTCGAGCCGGGCCAGCAGCTCCATGGAGGCGCGGGCCGCGTTCCAGTCGGGCGTGAAGTAGGCGGGCGGGCCGTGCACTTCCTGCTTTTGCGTGTATGTAGCCGTGCCCGACTCGGCAAACACGGTGGTGAAGGCATCGCCGGCCACCAGCACCTTGTCGTGCTCACGGAAGAACGACACGTGCCCGAACGTGTGGCCGGGCGTGTGCACCCAGCGCCAGCCGGGCAGGCCGGGCACGCTGCCGTCGGCGGGCAGCGCCTGCACCCGGGTGCCGAAATCATAGGGGTGCTTGGGATAGGCAAACGAGAGATAGGCCATCATGCCGCCGCCCACAGTGGGGTCGGGTGGCGGGAAGCTTGAGCGGCCCGTGAGGTAGGGCAGCTCCAGGGTGTGGGCGTACACGGGCACGTCGGGCCAGGACGCGAGCAGGCCATCGAGGGCGCCTACGTGGTCGAAGTGCCCGTGGGTGAGCACAATGGCCGCGGGCGGGGTGTTGGCCCCAAACAGCTCTTCGGCGTGCTTCTTTATTTTGTCGGCCGAGCCGGGCAGGCCCGCGTCGATGAGTACCCAGGGGCCCTGCGGCTGGTCTTGCGGAAAAGCGTAGTAGAGGTTCGCGAATACATCGCGCAGCACACTCAGGCCCGGCACGACGGCATCGAATGCGGGCGTGGAGGCCCGGTTAGCTTCGTTAGAAAGCATAAGCGAAATTGGTTTTTAAGTGAGTTGGGGAAAGAAAGAATCCGGCAGAAGTTGGAGGTACTACGGTGGGAAGCGGGCGAGAGGTTGGCCTTTTTTCGCACGGCTCAGCTTGCGTCCGGCCTACTGTTGGGCTTGTGCCAAACGCAAAAAGCCCGCTACCGGGCGGGTAGCGGGCTTTTTGGATAGTTCCAAAAATTTAGCGCGGCTGGGTCTTCGGCTGCTGCTGGTCGTTGTCGTTGCCGGCGCCGTTGCGTGAGTCGTCGATGGGCGCCAGTTGGCCGCTGGCCGACTGGGTAGAGGCACTGCTCCGGCCACCGGGGGCCGAATTTATTTGGTCGCGCACGGTGCCCTGCCTGATGTCTGCTGCCGAGCCCTCGCCACCGGGGGGAGGCGTCACTTGCTTGTAATTGATGCTGTCGCGGTTCACGTCCACGTTGCGCCAGCCGGGAGGGTTGTTGAAATTATAAACGGATTGCGGGTTTTTGCCGGGGCTCCAGCTGTAGTCGCAGGAGGACAGGGAGCCAGCCAGGGCCGTGCCCAGCAGCAAGGCCAGGGCTGAACGAGACGAAAGATTCATGAATGAGTGCTTGGGATTAGGTTTCCAATGTACGGGAAATTGGAGCACAAAGGTACACCGCCGTCGGGGCTGCCCTCGCTGCAATGGCTATGGCAGCGCTACTTTAGTGCCTCACTCCCGCCGCTTGCTCCTGCTCATGTCCGAATCAGAACCCAACCAGCCTTCTCGCTTCCGGCGCGTAATGGGGGCCGTGGGCCGCGCCGCCCTGCTGCCCGTGCGCGGCGCGGGGTACCTCGTGCGGTCGGGCAAGGCCCACCAGCATTTCTTTTTGCCGGTGCTGAACGGCGCCCTGGGCGACCAGCTGGCCGCTCGCTACGACCGTCGCGCCATCCGGATGAACTTTCGCCGGGGCGGGCAAGACGTGGCCGTGGCCGACCTGCGCCTGAGCGAGCCCCAACAGAAAACGGTGGTGTTCGTGCACGGCCTGATGGGCGATGAGCTCATCTGGCAAACCGGTTTTCAGGACGCGCCCGGCTCCCGCCGCTACGGCCCGCGCCTGGCCGAGGAAGCCAAGCTGCGCGCCCTCTACATTCGCTTCAACTCGGGCCTGCACCTGTCGGAAAACGGCCGCGAGCTCAGCCGCCTCCTCACCGAGCTGGTCGAAACCTACCCGCACGCCATCGGCGAGCTCGTGCTGGTGGGCCACAGCATGGGCGGGCTCATCATCCGTTCGGCGGGCTACTACGGGGCCCTCAGCCCGGGGGCCGAAAACCAGCCGACCAGCGCCGACGAAGCCCTCAACGACGACCTCCGCAAGAAAAACGAAGCCCTGCAAGTGGCGCAGGAAAACGAGGAGGCCACCGATAACGCCTCGATTCTCCGTCCCCAGGCGTCGGCAGGTGCGGAGCCCGCGCCCTGGCTGGCGCACCTGCGGTCGGTTTTCTTGCTCGGCACCCCCAACGACGGCTCGTGGCTGGAGCAGAATTCTCACCTCACGGCCCGCCTTCTCAACCGCATCAACCTCTTCCCCACCCGGTTTTTAAGTAAGGCCCTCAACAAGCGCAGCAACGGCATCAAAGACTTGCGCTACTCCATTTTGGTCGACGAGGACTGGCAGGATGCCCACGCCGACGACCTTACGCCGCCGCGCACGCCCGTGCCGCCGCTCCCCGGGGTGCAGTACCACATTCTAATGGGAGCCTGGCTGCGCGCCACCCGGCCATCGGCCCTGCGCGAGTACTTCGGCGATGGGCTGGTGGGCCAGGGCAGCGCCCGGGGCCACACCACCTTCGGCGACGAAGCTGCCCTGCCCGCGGGCGTGAAGGTGCGCACGGCCGTATTCAGCCAGCAGCACCACGGCGGACTCCTCACCCATCCCGAAGTGTTTCAGTACCTCAAGCTTTGGGTATGAAACCGCAAGGCGGACAAAGCCCAGAAAAGCAAAAAGGCCCTATTCGGTGAAGAATAGGGCCTTTTTAACAGGAAAAGGGCTTGCTTAGGTAGTAGTACCCGAAGTAGTGCCGGACGTGGTGCCACTGGTAGTACCCGTGGTGGTGCCCGACGTAGTGCCTGAAGTAGTCCCCGTGGTGCTACCCGACGTGGTGCCGGTGGTGGTAGTACCCGAAGTGGTGCCCGAGGTGCTGCCGTAAGTAGTACTCCCGGAGGTGGTACCCGACGTAGTGCCGGTATCCGTACCCGAAGTGGTGCCCATCGTGCCACTGGTGCTACCCGAGGTAGTGCCGCTGGTAGTGCCAGCGTTTTCGGAAGTAGTGCAGGCGCTGAAAAGGGTGAGCGCCGAGCACATGATGGCACCGGTCAGCCCAAAAAGCCATTTGCGTTTCATAGGGATTGGAAAAAGTGGAAAGGAAGGTATTCTTAGCCGTTGGCTCCTAAGCTATACGAGCGTTTTGAGCGCGATTTACCCGCATTTTCATAAGGATAAATACGTATTTCCGGAGCTTTTCACTTATTTCCGGCGACTAACTCGCACTCACACAGCACTTGGCGCGTGGGTGTGGCCAACTTATAGTCGGGCAGCGACACCTCTTTCATGTACACCACCAACAGGTGGCGCAGCGCTGGGTGGTCGGCGTTTTCGTGCCAAATGCGCAGCAGGTAGTTGCAGTAATAAGGCCGCATCCAGGCATTATTAACAAACAGGTAGTTCTCGGAATACTTGCGCCACCGGTCGTTTTTGAACAGTGCCACCACCGATGCCGGCTTGGCGTAGCTCACGGGCTGGCCCCGGCGGTTCAGGTCGACTTGGCGGCCGTCGGCCGTGGTGCCTTCCAAAATGTACCAGCCATCATCTTTAAAGACAGTGGGGGCAAACATGCCCCAGTGCTGGTCGACTCGCAGCAAATAGCCAAACCAACGCACCGGCTGGGGCATAATGCCCCCGGCCGGGCGCAGCATGGCCACGTCGTCGAGGTTCCACCAGCACACATACGCCAGCACCACCGCCACAAAGGCCTCCCGAACGGTACGCCACTGCACCCGGCGCTGGGCCGACACCGGCCCCGTGCGCTCCAGGCGCAGGCGCCACGGCAGCGGCCACGCCGGCAGCCGAAACCGCCACGCGCCCACCCGCGCAGCCAAGGGCCCCAAGCGTAGGGTGAGCCAGTCGAGCACTCCCGTTGGCAGCAGCCCTAGGATGGAAGCCAAGTTTACGAGGAAGAATATTCCGACGAACAGGGTGACGCTAATGGTGAAGTGAAACACCACCAGCACGCCCACTACCAGCATGCGCCACCAAGGCACCCACACGGGAATGAAGAGGGCGAAGGGCAGCAGCAGTTCGGTGAAATAGGCCCCGAAGGTGAGAAAGCGCAGCAGCTCTGGATAAGGATAGAGCCAACGCCCGGCGGGCAGCAGCACCTGGTCGAGGCTGAATGCGTAGTAAAGCGCGGTGCCCGTTTGGGTCCATTCGGTCCCGCTTTTGAGTAGCGCCGTGCACCAGTACAGGAGGGCCAGCTGCACGATGTAGGCCACGGTGGCCGCGCTAAAGTAGTCGTAGCGGGCAGGGGCCGGCTTGTTTCGCGCATCTGCCGACCACACCCGGCCCCAGGGCAGAAAAATCCCCCAGAATAGGAGCATTCGCAGCAAATCGTCGCCGCCCTGCCCAATGAAAGGGTTGCGGTTTTGCAGCGACACCAGCAGCAGCCACGCCCCCACCGTGGCCAGCCGGGTGTGGTAGCCCAAGAGCAGAGCTACGCTCAAGGCCGCTGTGGCTAAAAACAGCAGGGCCTGCACCTGCCACATGCCGCTAGCCGCGTGCAACGAAAATTGATAGGCCGTCCAGCCAAAACTGTGGAGGGTGCTCAGGGGCAGCACCCCCATGTTGGAATAATGCGCTTCGAGGTCGGTGCTGCGAATCGCCAAATCGGTGAGCAGCACGGCGGCCGTGGCCATTCGCAGCAAGGCCAACGCCCGCAAATCGAGCACGAAAGGACGGCGCAGCACTCCCCAAAAGCCAGTACCAGTGTTGGACATAAACAGTATTACGTGCAGAGCCGAAATTGGCCCAAATTCAACAAGGCGAAAAGGGAGTCAAACGAATGACCCGCCTTTTCGCCTTGCGAAAGTAGATAACTGAAAGGGTGACTAGCGGGTAGTGGAGCCACCGGCCGTGCTGGCGCTGGTACTCATGCCGCCCGTGCTGCCCGAGGTGCTGGCACCCGAAGTGCTCATGCCACCCGTGCTGCCGCTGCTGCTGGTAGTGCCGGTGCCCATCGAACCGCTGGTGGAGCCGCTAGTAGAGCCAGCACCGCCCGTCGAACCGCTCGTGGAAGTACCGAAGCCACTGGTTGAGCCGCCGCCACTGGTAGAAGCGCCGCTGGTAGAACCGCTCATGGAACCATCGCCGCCAGCCGAGCCGCTGCCCGTCGAACCGCCGCCCCCGGCAGTGCCGGTGCCGCTGCTAGAGCCGCCCATGTCGCCGGAAGCATCCATGCCGGAGGCGGTGCCCATGCTATCGGTGCTCATGGTCGACTCGGTGGTCGAAGTGCTGGTTTCACCAACAGTGTTATCGGTCTTGCTTTGGCAAGCACCCAGCAGCCCGGTGCCCAGGGCAATGGCTGCTAAGAATACAGAAGGTTTTTTCGTGAACATCATTGTGGAAAGGTTAGTTGGTTTGCTTAAGCTATACGGCCTTTGCCCCATGGACACCGACCGGAAAACCCGTATTTTTCTTGGATAAGTACGTAGAAAGCAGTGCTTCACAGCCGCACGAATCTTTACGCGGCAAAGCAGGTTCCTTTAAGCGTACGCAAAGCCGGGCCCAATGGCCAAACCCGGCGCTCCGCCACCCGTTAGGGCACAGACCCAGTGCCCCCACTTTACCTCATGCTTCCCATGCCCGATTCCGGCCCCGACACCATCCTCTTCGACGGGGTATGCAACCTCTGCAACGGCTTTGTGCAGTTCGTCATCCGCCACGACCCGCAAGGGCGTTTCCGTTTTGCCGCCCTCCAGAGCCCGGCCGCGCAAGAGCTGCTGGCACGCCACGGCCTGGCCTCGGCCCTCCTGCCCACCGAGCCCGAATCGGTGTTGCTACTCAGCGGCGGCCGGCTCTACTCCCACTCCACGGCGGTGCTGCGCATTGCCCATGCCTTGGGCCGCGGCTGGCGGCTGGCCGGGGTGGGCTGGGTGCTGCCCCGGCCCTGGCGCGACGCCCTCTACCGCTTCGTGGCCCGCAACCGCTACCGCTGGTTTGGGCGCGAAGAAAGCTGTATGCTGCCCACGCCGGCGCTTAAAGCCCGCTTCCTGTAGCGGCTATTTCTAGGCAATCCACTTCTCATTAATAGAAGCCCAGCCTAGGGAAGCCTACGTCCGCTTCGTAAGCACGGCAGGCCCGGCATCCAGCTTATTTCTTCTTCAGCGCCGCTTCGTATACCCGCTGGCCCAGGTCGCGCATAAAAGGAAAGCCGATGAGGTCGTACTCGTACTTGTCGTCGTTCAGCACACCATCGGCATTAACGTAAACAACGGCGCTGAGCAGAAACTCTACGCCTTTGTCAGCGTCGACCACATACGCGTTATCAATAAGGAAGCCATAGGCTTGGCCCATCTTATTGAAGACGCGCACGCCCGGTGGTAAAGGCGCCAGCCCGCCTCCGCCCAGCAGAAATTTGGCATAGGTATCGGGGTAGTTGGCGGCGTCGTAGCGCGGGTGCTGGCTTTCGCGGGGTAGTTGCGAGAGAGCCTTCCGCAGCAGGACGTAGTCGCTGGGGCCCAGCTGCAGGCGTTGGGCCGGGGGCAGGGTTTCCGGAAACAGCACTGCTCGCAGCAAGCGCTGCAGGTCGGGCAGGGAAAAGGCATTTTTCTGGCTAAAGTCCAGCGGCTCGTCTACTCGCCGCTCCCCTTGCAGGTAGGCCTGCCCAATTTTTTGGTTCCGAAGTTTCGGCTGGGGCCAGGGGCCGGCGTAGTACGCCGCAGGCTGCCGGTGCAACAGCTGAGTAGCGGCCGTATCGGCGTAGAAAGCCACGGGATTGGTGTGGCGGCTGCCGGGCTCCTGGTCGCCTACCGAGAGGCGGTGCTGCAGCCGGCTGTGGCGCAAGCCGAGCCGGGCCAAGCTGGCATTCAGCTCGGCGGGCCCCACAAATTCGTAGAGGCGATTGAAGGCGTCGTTATCGCTCACCAGCAACGCCTTGCGCACATAATGCGCCACGCTGGGCCGGCCGCTGGCCGCCGACGTATCGCGGCGCACACGCGTTTGTGCCGCAAAGGCCGAGTCGGTCAGCATCACCGATTCGGGCGTGAGGCCCGCCACGGTTGTGCTCATGGCGTGCAGCTTTTCCAGCGCCAGCGCCGCAGCAGCCAGTTTAATGGTGCTGGCCGGATAGAAGTATTCGCGCGGCCTGAGCCGGTAGCGGTATCTCCGGAAGTGCGGCGTGCCCACCTTGTCGCGCCGGATGCGGGTATAGAGAATTTGTACGCGGTAGAAATCGGGCCGGGCCAGCACGCGAGCAAGGCCGGTGGTGTCGTGCCGGAGCACCTGGCGCAGCGGGTTGGCCAACCGTTGGGCTCGCGCAGAAAGTTGGCTTAGCAGCAGCATTCCGGCAATCAAAATCGCCGCTCTTAGCGTATGCCAACCGAAAGCGGTGCCGTGACTACATTTATTCATTAATGGCCTGTCTTTCATTGCTCAGCAAGCTACATTCACTTACGCGCAACGGCACCTCCCGTCTGTGCATCTTTCGCGCAATACTACGGCTTTTCCACTTCCATTTTTTTCGCGTCACTGCTCAACTTTATGAAGTGACTTTTCCGCTTGCTGCCGGCCCTGTTGGGTAGCGCCGGGCTCTTGCTAGCAGCCCCTGCCCAGGGTCAAATTGCACTCGACCCCAACCTCAACTTCGAAAACTGGGTCCAGCGCAACACTGCCGTAGCGGCGGGGGTTGAAGCTCCCCAGAACTGGCAAACATTCGATGACCTGCTCAGCGTCCTGGCCGAGTCGCAGCTGCCGCTGACCACGGCCACTACCACAAAAACCATTGAAGATCAGAATGGTACATTCGCGGTTAAAATTGAAAACAAAGCTTATGCGCCACTACAAAGCTTAATACCCGTTCTTTCGGGGGTTGCGTCGTTGGGCAATGGCATCAAATTCAGCACCACTGGCGACGAATTCACCGGTATTCCCTGCACCAGCCGGCCTACCCAGCTTCAGTTTTATTACCAGTTAACGGGCCCAGCTGCAGCCCGCGACTCCGCGGCGGTGTTCTTTGCCCTGACCCGCAACGTTTCGGGCGAGACCGAAGACGTGACTTTTTTTGGCGTACTCCTGCCCCCGGCAGCAAACTATACGCTGGTCTCGCTGCCCATTAGGTACACCAATAACATAACGCCCGACTCTCTGCACCTGACCTTTACTTCGGGCAACGCCCGGCGCCCAACGGCAGGCACCACCCTTTTGGTTGACAACATCACCCTGGTCACGAGCACGGCTACTCCCACCCGAAGCCCTGCATTGGCAGCGGCCGTGAGCATCTACCCCAACCCCAGCCCAGACGGCCGCTACGTGCTGAACGCCACCGAGCCCGTCCTGCTGGCCGCTCCCCTCACCGTGCTCGATGCCACGGGCCGCGTGGTGCGCCGCGAGCCCGCGCCGAGCGCCGCCCCCACCCGCACCCTCGACATGAGCGACCTGGCTAAAGGCATTTACACCCTGCAGCTCGCTACTGCCAAAGGCCTGATTACGAAAAGGCTAGTAGTGCAGTAGCCTTTCACGTCTGCCAAAGCAAAGCCGGCCTTATTTGACTCCCGACTCGGTTGCCAGCAGCTTTTTGAGCAGGGCAATCTGGCCCAGGTGGTAATGCGTGTGCTCCACAATGCCGTGCAGGTTGCGGTAGAAGTGCCCGTATTTCTCGTCGGCCATGGTTTGCCACAGCTGTTGCTCGGGCAGCTGCTCTATCAGAGTGGCGAAGGCCCGGGCATCGGTCCAGGTTTTCTCCTTCAGTTGCTCCCAGTCGGCTTGCGAGGTGATGGGCGGATGTTCAAAGCTGTACTTATCGTGGGCCGTGAGCGGTTCGCCCCGCAGCACGCCCAAGCACGCGCCGACGTAGTAATTGATGTGGTACACCAGTGCCGCAATGCTGTTGCAGCCAGCTACCCGAATAGCTGCCTGCTGCCACGTGAGGCCCGCCAGCTGCTCCTGGAGGTTCGACACGGTCCAGTTGCCGCCAAAGTGGACTTCTCGTACTTGCTGGGCAATTTGAGCGGGCAGATTCATTTGAGTCTACTTCCAAGAAATAATACCAACCATTGCAAATAGCGTGGCCTGCTGAAAATATTCGTAACGTCTGGAAACTGGCCGCGCAGTTCATAGACCCATTACCAGCGTTCCTTCAACTGTAAGTCGTCGACGTATACCGGTGCAGTAGTCTCTTCTCCTATTACGGAAATAACGAATTGGCTTTGGGAGGTGGTATTATTTGGCAAATTATACTCCTGGCTGACGTGATACCATTTGCCAAAAATTCGAGCATCGGTCGTATACAAAGGTTCGTTCAAGACTGGCTGCGTGTTGCCGGGGTTATAAACCGACACCTGAAGTGCGACCTCGTTGGATAAGCCAGGCACCCAGACCCACGCACTCAACCTGAATTGGCGTGGTCGGTGTGCACAAAGAGCACCTAAGGCCTTCTGATAAATTACAGCCGACGGATGCTTCTCATCTACGCGCAGCGAGTATTTCCCCGAATGCGCCTTTTCTGTGGTGAGAAGCGGCTTCATTTGGCTTACCCAACCGCTGGGCTCCTCGAATCCTGTTTGCATGAGGAGATGTAACGTACCATTCGCTTGTTCGTCGCGCGGGTGACACCCACCCATCAGCATCATGCCCAAAAACGGCAAGAGCCCACGACTTATGCTGCGATAAAGCGACCACTGGGCCGCCGCACGTACAGGAGTCAGAGTAAAACAACTGATGTCTTTTACCATGGCCGGGAGCGGTTGAGGCGGTGAAGAACGATGGCCGGATGTCGGCCCACCAGCTCAAACTCGGCTTCGAAAACTGCGTGCTGCGGAGCCAGCTGGGCATAGACTTGAGGGGCTACAACGAAATAGTCGAGGTTGTCTGCTGCCATTCGGTCCAACACATTTTCAGCGGTCACGGTGGCTACGTCCGGTGAGTGCCATATTATGCCGCGCCGGTCAAAGTACACCAAAGCAATATTAGGAGCCGGCTCATTGAATACTAAAATCTTGGCCGTCGCAGGCACCTTCGCCTGGGCTAGCTCGGCGGCGCCCCCCCGCATCCATAGGTGGCTGTAGGGGGAAAAAGGGGGGTAATCATCACTCATCCGCCGCTTCAACCGTTGGTGGCCGTTAACTAGTGACACGCATACTAGCACAGCTAAGCCCAAACGAATGCCGTACCCAAGCAGACCTGTGTGTTGACCCAGGTTCCGGAGCGCCAACACGAACAGCAAAATCACTGGGGCAAACACGGGACAAATAATGTAATAATCGTGGTCCCGAAACTGCGCGCCCATGAGGTACACAAACAAACAACCCATCCCCGTAACTGCTAATAGCAGCAAGGTAAGAGGCAAGTTAAAGTCGGGCTTAAGATTGCGCCGCCAGTACAGGGGCAATAGGCAAAGGCATAGAATTATAATTTTGTATTGCAGCGATACAGCATATTCGTATCTCCACATGTAGTACACCGCTTTTAGCACGTGGTGTCGCGTCTGCGGGTCGTCAATGGGTCGGACTGTTGCCAAAAACATTCCTGATTGATACGTTGCGTTTAAGTACTGCGTACGCAAGAAATAGGCGACAATTACCCCGAATATCACCGCCATCAACCCCAAAAATGAAAGCCGTTGCCGCAAGGTTAGCAATTGGGGCTGCAAAAGAGCCCAAAGCAACGTGACACCCGCCATGGCCCCTAAGTGCATCAGGGTCGTGGTTTTGATGAGCGCCGCCACGCCTAACAATGCGCAAGCCACCAGCAGGTCGGAGAAGCGGCGTTGGTCAAAAAAACGAAGCCAATAATAGTACGCCACAAAGCTCAGACTCAGGCTGAACGGGTCGGGCAAGGTACTACCCGCATAAAAGGCAAAAACTGGAGACGCCAAAAGAAAAGCGCCTGGCACTAGCCCGGCCACAAAGTTACCAGTGCGTTCGTACACTAGGCGGAATAGGTAGTAGAAGCCGAGCAACGTCATGGACACGTCCAGCAGCCGGAAAAGCGTGCCGATGGATGCACGCCCAAAGAGCAAGCCGCCCAAAGCCGCCAGGTACGCTTGTAACGGGAACTCTACGCCCGTAACGCCCCCAATCGAAGAAAGATTAGAAGTTCGCGGCTTGAAAAAATCAAACCCGAAATCGTAAAAGTTGGTCGCCAGCGCGAGGCGGTCCGCTTGAGCCCATGCATGTATACCGCTAGGCAATTCCGAGATGTAAGGCAGGTAGAAAGTGCCTCCCACCGCTAATAAGAATAAGGCAGCCGCCACGTGGGAAATGCGCGGCCGAAACGGCTTTACTGCACTAATAGAAAATGCCATCAAAGTTTGTAAAGGCAGCCGAGCATCCGGTTCCGAAGCAAAATTACAGTAAAGAGTGCTTTATACGTCGGCACAATATCGCATTTAGGCACGATAACGCTCTTAATCAGCTTCCGCAAATGGTGGCCATGCGAATGGACAAATAATTCGCTTTGATTGCGTATCTATCTTGATTCTCAGTGATGCCAAGGGTATGCTTTAGCAGAATATGCTCATGCACAAAAGCCGCATTTGAGTAGACCAATCCATACTTTACTGCATTTAGAAATCAGAGTTTATGACACAAATGCCATTATCTCTGTCGAATACAGGGGACTGTATTTTTTAGTAAACAGAGAACTAATGAATCCAAGCTGCTAAAATATTGCCCCTAAGAGCGGAATTCTAAACAGGCGCTTCACTGGCTAATGATGTCTGTACGGGCTCAAATGGGCACAAAGCTATGCCATAGGAGACTGGTTTTGCGAACAAAACCCTAGCTAGCCATTGGCAAGGATGAACATGGCCCCGCATGCGGAGTCACGTTCATCTACTAGCTCATCTGCGACGCGTGCCGACTGGTTTTGAGCCTGTTGCTTGGGCGCTGGATAATAGCTAGTACCGTGGCGCTATACCTGAGCCACGGGCTCGAGACCAGTAGACAGCGCGTCGCAGACGCGCCAGCGGGTGGCACACAACTCGCGCTCTCGCCGCAACTGCTACATTAGCTTTGACATTTTCATCTATATACTTATGCTCTGCTTTTCTACTTTGCGCACAGCCACGGCTCCCTGGCTGCTCTTGGCTTTTCTGTGTTTATTTGGCTGCACCAAAGGGGGCGACCCAGCGGCTCCCCTCACGGGAGCTATCGAGGGCACGGTTTTGCCGGTGGGGGCAGCCCGTGTTGTTACGGCCACCGCGAAAGATGGGCAACCGATAACGGCCGTGCCCGATGCCCGGACCGGAGCGTTTGCCTTTGCGGACCTGCCCGCCGGCGCCTACCAGTTGGGGGCTGTGCCGGCTACTGGCTATAGTTCCCCCACCGAAGTGCCCGCAACGGTGCAGCGTGGGGCCACAACGAAGGCGGCGTTGCAACTCAACCGCGACGGCCGTATTCGCGGCACCATGACCTGGGAACGAAACGGCATCGCGTATTCGGCTGTCACCTTCTACGGCGAAATCAAGCAGAACTTCTTTTCGCTGGAAGGGGGCACGGCGAGAGACGCCAGCGGGAAAAACGAAGGTACGATTTTCGTGTTGCCCTTCGCCCTCAATAACGGCGCCAACCCCACGCCGTTTGCGGGCGTGGGCACTTACCCCATTGGCGCCACTGAATACCCGTGGGCCGGATATCTTTTTTACTTTCCCGATGGCTCTTTAGACCAATACGCTACTTCCTATGCGGGCCGGCAGGTAGGCCAGGTCATCGTCACGCGCTTTGACCCACAAGCGGGCGTGGCATCGGGCACCTTCAGCTACGTCGTCACGCTGCGACTCAACAACAGCGGCACCACCACTACGAACCTAACCATTACCAACGGGCGCTTCGACATCACATTCTAGCCTGGCGGCCCTCGGCCATCCGAGTTCACCCCCTCAAAAGGCCCCACTGGCACGAAGCAGCTTCGTGCCAGTGGGGCCTTTCCAATCCGTTCGCTGCAAGGACATGAGCATTGCCGGAGCTGTACTACTCAGTAAGCAGTAAATGTCAGATAACGCCCACTGCGCGGCTGTTGGCGCCTATAAGTAGCAATAGAAGACCGGGAAACGGCTACTTGCCCCGCTACATGCCGACCAACAAGCCGGCATGTAGCGGGGCAAGTAATTTCTTATAAATACTTCCTTAAGCAACCGGAGCAGCCGGCGCGACTGCTTTCGGCACCACGGGCGGCACCACGCTCACCTGCACTTCGCCAAAACCTACTGGCACCACCAAGCTAGGCAGCTTCAAACCCGTTTCTAAAGTGGCTTCCGTCACGGCAGCAGCTTGGCCGTCAGCGGTGGCGGTGAGGGCGCCGGCCAGGCCGTGCAGCACCACGCGGTAGGTGGCGTAGCTGGGCTGATAGTCACCTTCGATGGCTTGGGAAATAACCAGTTCCGTTGTAGAACCCGTAACGGTGAAGCGGCGCAGGGTTTTGTGGCCCTCCTCATAGCCGTAGCCTTCGCCGCCGTCGTCGTAGAGGATGCTTTCCAGGGTACCGTTTTTGTAGTAAACGTGCAACGTGAGTTCCTCAATGACTTTCTCGCCCACGTATTGCAGCACCGGCTGCATGGGCAGCACGGCGCCGGCGCGTACAAACAGCGGAATGCGGGTGAGGTCGGCCGTGGCCCACACCTCGCTGCCGCCGGCCGTGGGGGCGTCGGTCCAGTAGTAGAACCAGTCGCCGCGGGGCAGGTACATCCAGCGGCCGTCGGCGCCGGGCTGCGTGATGGGGCAAACCAACAGGTTGTCGCCGAGGCCGAACTCGGCCATGCGCAGGTAGGTTTCGGTGTCGTTCTGGTCGAGGAAGGTGAGCGGGCGCAGCATGGGCGTGCCGGCCGTGGCGTACTGCCAGAACGTGGTGTACATGTAGGGCAGCAACCGATAGCGCAGCTCAATAAAGTGGCGGGCCAGGCTGGTATAGGGCTCGCCGAAGCTCCAGGGCTCCTGGTCGCCGTGGTCGCCGGAGCTGTGGGTGCGGAAGAACGGGTGGAAGGCCCCCAGCGCAATCCAGCGGGCGTAGAGCTCGCCGGTGGGCGTGTCGACAAAACCGCCGATATCGCTGCCGATGAAGCTGAAGCCCGAGATGCTTAGGCGCTGGCACTGAATGTTGGCCAGCCAGAGGTGTTCCCAGGAGGCAATGTTGTCGCCGGTCCAGCCCGAGGAGTAGCGCTGCCCGCCCGAGTAGGTGCTGCGCGTGATGGTGAACGGCCGGTTGGGGTACGAAAACTTCTTCACGCCGTCGTTGGTGGCGCGGGCCATTTGCATGCCGTAGATGTTGTGGGCCTTCTGGTGCGAGGCCCAGTTGCCCTCGTAGTTGAAGCGCACATCGGGCGGAAAGGTGCCTTTTTCGAACACGGCGGGCTCGTTCATGTCGTTCCACACGCCCTTCACGCCGATGTCCTGCACCAGTTCCTTGAACAGGCCGGCCCACCACTCGCGCACCTCGGGGTTGGTGTAGTCAGGGAAGTTGCAGAGGCCGGGCCACACCGAACCCTTCATCAGCGGGCCATCGGCGCGACGGCAGAAGTAGTCATTTTCGATGCCTTCTTTATAGACTGAGTACTCGGGGTCAATCTTGATGCCGGGGTCGATGATAACCACCATCTTAAAGCCATCCTCGGCCAGCTCCTGCACCATGCGCTTGGGGTCGGGAAAGTGCTCCTTGCTCCAGGTGAAACAGCGGTAGCCCTCCATGTAGTCGATGTCGAGGTAGAGGGCGTCGCAGGGAATTTGGCGGTCGCGCAGGCCGCTGGCAATTTCCTTCACGTTGCTCTCGGGGAAGTAGCTCCACTTGCACTGGTGGTAGCCCAGCGTCCAGAGCGGCGGCAGCTCGGGCGGGCAGGTGAGCAAGGTGTATTCCTGGGTCACCTCCATGAGGGTGGGGCCGTAGATGAAGTAGTAATTCATCTCGCCGCCCTGGGCCCAGAAGCTGGTCACGTCGGCGCGCTCGGCGGCAAAGTCGAAGCTGGCCTTGAAGGTGTTGTCGAAGAAAATGCCGTGGGCAATTTTCTGGTGCAGCACATGGTAGAACGGGATGTTCTTATAGAGCGGGTCGGAACCCTTCACGTAGCCGTAGGTGTCGGAGCCCCAGTTGGTGAAGCGCTTGCCGCGCAGGTTCATGTTGTCGGGCTTGTCGCCGAGGCCGTAGTAGTGCACGCCGGCGGGCACCTGCTTGCTCATCTTCACGATGTCGTTGCCGGTGTCGTAGTCGTACTCCCAGTGGAAGCCCTTCTCGTCGTCGCTGAGGATGGAGCCGGAGCGGTCGAGCACCCGCGTCTTCAGGTTTTCCTTCTGAATAATGCAGATTAGGCGGCCGGTGGTAAGGCGGTAGTGGTCGGACTTCTCCTTGAACTCCAGGAACTCGGGCGCGGGCAGCGGGCGGCCGTCGGCGGGAATGGCGTAGGAAAAATCGGGCGACAGCGGCCCGTCGGTGAGGTAGCGGAACCGGAGAATTTTGTCGCTGAGCACGTGCAGCACCAGACGCACGCCGTTCTGGCAGTTGAACAGGAAACGGTTGCCATCGAGCTGGTCGGCCCGGATGACTTCGCCGGGATAGTGTTCCTGGTGGCTTTGCGCCGCCAGGTCGTTGACCATGTAGTTATTTTCCTGAATCGAGGTATCCATAAAGTGGGGCAAGTCAAAAAGCAAAACCGGTGTTTTTACCGGGCATAAAAAAGTCCGGCACGGCCGGTTGAGCGGCGGATAAGTACGCAAGTTACTTTTTCCCGTTGGGCTCGGACCAAATTTTTCGTCGATATGTGGTCCGTCTGCCGTAGCATTGAGGACTGAACAGTAGCCGAACCCCCACCGGCGGCGCTACTGTCCGGCTTTTGCTTTCCAAACCCACCCAATGACCTTGCCCAACTTTTCTGTGCTGCTGCTGGCCTGGGACGACGCCGACCCCAGCGTAGCCGTGCTTGGCGGCTCGGCTTTGCCCCCCACCCTGCCCCTCGTGTACCAGCTGGCCGAACAGCAGCCCGTACTGGCCGTGTACCCCCACCTGCCCGCCAACCCGGCAGCGGAAAAAGAGGCGCCCGAAACCGCCGCCAGCTCCATTTCCGAGGCCCCAGTTGCAGATATGGCAGCAGAAAACGCCCTGGCTACTGAAACCTCAGCTACTATTGAGCCCGAGGCTGCGCATGCGCTGACCACTGCTTTTGCTTCACCGGGCGTTCGGCTGCTTGACCGCCCCGCCACCGCTTTGGCCGACGGGAAAAACCCTTCTCCTACTACTTCGCAGTCGCGCCTCATCGGCCTCGAAGAACTGCCCGCGCCCACCGCCCCGCAGCCAACCGACGCTTCGGACGAGCCTACGGCCGCGCCGGCCTACCAGCGCCCGGCCCTGGCTCGCAGCCAATGGCCTACCGATGACAATAACACTCAGCCCTGGCAGTGGCAGGCTCCCGCCGCCCCTTATGCCGGCGCAAGCCCGGCAGCGAGCTCCAGTACCCAAGCAGTAAGGCTGCCAGTTCCGGGCATGCTCGTTGGCCAGACGGTGCGCGAAGCGGCCGATTTGCTACTCAGCGCCGGCCTGCCCTTCACTGCTGCTACTAGTATGCCCGCCTCGGTGCTGCCAGCTCCGGCCAGCCCAAATGACGAAGACCTGGATTCGGCTCCCGACGCGGAGCTTCCGCCGATGCTCTCTCCTTCAGCCTTCGACGAGCCTACCCACGAACCCGGTATTTCGGAAGCGGCCGACCTGCTGGCGCCGGGCGACGATATAACCCCTGATGTGCTTCCGGTTGCCAGCTCATTGCCCGCGCCACTTGCGCCGCCGGTTGCCGAGCCCACGGTCTCCATTCGGCAGCCTTCGATGGAAGGCCTCAATTTTCGCATGATTCAGTACGCCCGTCAGGCCGCCCAGCTGGTGCAAGGGCGCAGCGACTTCGGCGTTATTTATGCCCCTAACTGGCCGGCGTGGCTGGCGGCCCTCGAAATCCGCAACAGCACGGGCAGGCCCCTGGCGCTCTATGTGACCGGCCTGGTAGCCGATTTTCTAAGCCCCGCCGAACGTGGCTGGCTCCTGGAAGTGGAGCGCATGACCCTCCGCCGGGCGCACCTCATATTGGTGCCAGACGAAAACGTGCGCCACCGCCTGCGCGAGCACTACGGGGCCACCATCGGGGAAGTGCGCATCGTAGCGGCTGCCGACGAGGCCGGCGTGCAGGCCGTGCTCAGCGAGCTGGCCGCCAAGTAGCCCCCAGCCCACGCGGGCCGCTCCCAAACTGCGGCTTGCGGCGTTACTTTGTTGCCTGAGCCATTTCCCACCTCCGCAACCCCGTAGCACCATGCAGCCCGAACACGAATTTGAAGCCGTTTTAGAAGCCGGCGAAGGCGATGGGGGCGTTTTTGTAGTGCTTCCCTTCAGCGTGCCCGAGGTGTATGGCACCCGCGGCCGCGTGCCCGTCCAGGCCACCTTCGACGGCTACCCCTACCAAGGCAGCGTTACGCCTCTCGGCGACGGCCACCACGCCCTGCACCTGCTAAAGCAAATCCGCCGCGCCATCGACAAAACCATTGGTGACACGGTACGCGTTACCCTCACCCGCGACGTGGCCGAGCGCAAGATGGAAGCCCCCGCCGACCTGGCCGCACAGCTCGCCACCAACCCCAAGGCCGCCGCCTACTTCGCCAAGCTGGCCTACACCCACCAGCGCGAGTACGTGCGCTGGCTCGAAGGTGCCAAAAAGCCCGAAACCCGCACCCGCCGCCTCGGCGAGATTGTGGACATGCTGGCCCAGGGCCGCAAACGCGGCTAAAAAAGCAATATGCGCCAAAACGGTCATGCTGAGCGTAGTCGAAGCATCTCGCTCGCTTCGCTGCATCGATTGAGTTAGTACCCCATGCGAGATGCTTCGACACGTTCAGCATGACGATAAACGAAACATTGAGGCTATTTTGATAATTGGCCATTCCGTTCCAATCCCGCTCTCTTTTCCATGAAAAAGAATCTATTGTTTCTGTTGCTGCTCACTGCGGCCTTGTTGCCGGTAGACGCCGCGGCGCAGTCGGCGCTCATTCAGCGCGTGAACCCCACCAACTGGTGGGTGGGCATGAAACGGCCCAACGTGCAGGTGCTCGTGTACGGACCCGGCGCGGGCACGCTGGCCTACACCATCACCTACCCGGGAGTGAAGCTGGTGAAAACCAGCACGGTTGAGAACCCCAACTACGCCTTCCTCGACCTCACCATTGCCCCCACCGCCAAGCCCGGTAAGGTGCAGATTGTGGGCAAGAAAGGCGGCCAGACCCTGACCCAGGCCTGGGAGCTGAAGGCGCGTGACAATGGCCCCAAAGGCCAGGGCGTGACGCAGGCCGACTTCATTTATCTGGCCATGCCCGACCGCTTTGCCAACGGCGACCCGAGCAACGATAAGTTCGCCGACATGCTCGACCCCAACCACGACCGGGCCAACCCATTCTTCCGCCACGGCGGCGACCTGGCCGGCGCGGCCCAGCGCATCAACTACCTCAAAGACCTCGGCATCACGGCCGTATGGTTTACGCCCGTTGTTGAAAATAACCAGCCGCTGACCGACGAGAACAACACCATGCGGGCCTCCTACCACGGCTACGGCTTCACCGACCACTACACCGTGGACCGGCGCCTGGGCGGCAACGCCGCCTACAAGGCCTACGTGCAGCAAGCCCACGCCGCCGGCCTGAAAGTGGTGCAGGACGCCGTGTACAACCACGTGGGCAACACCCACTGGTTCATCAAGGACCTGCCCATGAAAAGCTGGCTTAACCAGTGGCCCACCTACACCAACACCTCCTACCGGCAGCAGCCCATCACCGACCCGCACGCTTCGCAGATTGACCGCAAAGTCACGCTCGACGGCTGGTTCGTGCCCTTCCTGCCCGACCTGAACCAGCGCAACCCCTACGTGGCCAACTTCCTGATTCAGCACGCCATCTGGTCGGTCGAAACCTTCGGCGTCGATGCCTGGCGCATCGACACCTACATGTATAACGACCAGCCGTTTATGAACCGCTGCAACGCGGCGCTGCTCACCGAATACCCGCGCATTCACATCTTCGGCGAGTCGTCGGTGACCAACGTGGTCGACCAGGCTTACTACGTCAAGAACAACATCAACTTCGCCTTTAAGTCGAACCAGCCCGGCGGCCTCGACTTCGTGCTGGAAGGCGCCATGGTCGACGGTCTGAAGCACGACGGCAGCGCCCAGCGCATGTACGAAGCCCTGGCTCAGGACGCAGTGTACCAGGACCCCACCAAGTTCGTCACCTTCCTCGACAACCACGACCACAACCGCTACCTCTCAGAGATTGGCGATGACCTGGGCAAGTACAAAATGGGCCTGACCTGGCTGCTCACCACCCGCGGCATCCCCAGCATGTACTACGGCACCGAAATCCTGATGAAGAATTTCAAGGACCCCACCGATGCCGAGGTGCGCAAGGATTTCCCCGGCGGCTGGCCCGGCGATAAGGAAGACAAGTTCACCCCTGCCGGCCGCACCGCCCGCGAAAACGAAGCCTTCGACTTTGTGCGCACGCTGGCTACCTACCGTCGTACCCACCCCGCCCTGCACTCCGGCCGCCTGATGCAGTACCTGCCGCAGGATGGCATCTACGTGTACTTCCGCTACGATGCCACCGGCACGGTGATGGTCGCCTCGAACACCACCGACAAAGCAGTAGCGCTGCCCACTGCCCGCTACTCCGAGCGCACCACCGGCTTCACCAAAGCCCGCAACGTGCTCACGGGTGAGAACGTAGCCAGCATCGCTACCCTGCAGCTGCCCGCCAAAACCGCCGTGGTGCTGGAGTTGCAGAAGTAGCTTCTGCCGCTAATCTCTTTTGCATTGCAGGAGTTTAGCGGAGGTTATGAACAAGGCCCGGTCCGGTTACTCCGGGCCGGGCCTTGTTCATTAAGTCACCCTGGGCTACAGATTTTCAAACCGCCTGCCTACCTTGCCGGCTCATGACCTTTGCCACCTTCCCCGCGCGGCTTTTCCAGCCCTTCCCCGCGGCCGGGTTTGCCCCGAACCCGGACCGGGGCGGGTGGCCGCATGCCCTGTGAACCCCACTGCCGAGCAACACATTCTGGCCGATGCCATCCTGCGTCATCGGCCCTATCCCCTCGCTACTGCCCTGCGGCGGGCCCTCTTTGCTTGGGGAGAGTCGGTGCCCGATGAGGAAGAAGAACTACTCTGGGACTACGCCGACAGCATCCTCATTGATATGGTGTGGCAAGGCTACCGCTACGTGAGCCGCGACGAAGTGCCGCTGCTGTGCATTGGTCCCCTGGAAGTGTTTGCCGACGAAGCCACCGGTACCCTCCTCACCCGCTGCGCCGTTTGGTACGGCGCCGACGCCTGGCAGGAATGGACACGGCAGGGAGGCCGCTAGCCGGGGCGTCGGCCAGAGCAACAACACTACTTTTTTATCGACAATGCAAGCCGGCGCGCCCCAGACCGTGCGGTTGGTTTCTCTCCTTTCGCCGGCGCTCATTTTGTAAGCCCCAGGAATCGGATACGCATCCCGTGGATGCACCACAATGGGTTCCTTTTATTCATTAGCGCGTGCTCGCCCATACTACTGGGGACAATCTACGGCACATTTATTGTGAAAGGGTCGAGCCGAACGTAAAAAACACCAAATTTAATTGCTATCTTTCTATATGATGGTTAAAGCACTCACCTCCCTCGAAGCCTACCTTGGTCCTGAGTACCAAGGTATTTTGATACGGTCGGAAGAGCCGTGGAAGATTGCCGTGGTCCGCGGACACCATCCGGTGACTTCCATCCCCTTGAACCGGCAAGAGCGTCAACAGCTCTGCCAGACCCTTCAGGGGCCAGAATTACGGCGCTCGCTGGTTTATTTTCGCCTGGCCCTGCGGCAGGCAAACCTTGCGGCGAACACTGCGGCCGTAGATTAACTCAGGCTGAGTAGCGTAAGCCTTCGCAACCGGGTTTCTTCGCACCTTACTCTCCGAAGACCTGCGCCCTAGCACGGGCGCCTGAGGCCCAACCACGCCGCCAACCACAAAGCCTAACGAAAACTGGCCTGCCGGGCATTCGTCACTCAACACCTCCGAGAGGCAAAGCAACATTTCGTTATCGTTTGATTAATAGAATGCTGGCTCGATAAATAAATTCATCCAAATCAACGGTGAGGTCAGCCAGCAGCACTCACCAATTCAGCACCTAATAGCCGACCACTGGGGCTCAAGTAGCGCAAGCCTAGATTTACAGTACCAGCAAGGCTTGGTAGTAAAGAACTAACACGGCCCAGAACGCAGCATTTCTAGGCCAGGCATACTCGAAATACTTCCGATTGCCCAAGCGCACCGGCATTCCCCTCACACCACTGCATCGACCGGGTATAAACTTCACCCTCTGACCAGGAGACGGTGGCAGCTGCCGTTGGACAGCGGGGCACCGCGCGCACAAACGCCAACGCCAGCCGCCGGGTGGCAGAGCTAGCGTTGGCGTCACAATCAGCAATTTGCCCGGCGCTACTATGGGGAGTCACGCGAGGGACGGCAGGTGCTATAAAGCGTTATTTTTTCAGCAAAGCAGCGTGCTCAGCCTGCATTTTCTGGTGGTCTTCGACGAGCTGGCGGTGTTCCCGCTGCATTTCCTGGTCTTCGGTTTTCATGCGGGCGTGGTCGGCTGAGGCCGATGCGTTTCCGGCCGCGTCAGCCGCGTGTTTCTGCTCGAGCTCGGCGTGGCGCTGCAGAATGTCGTTGTGCTTCTGCACCACTTCCCGGTGCTGGGCAATGAGGGCGGTGTGGCGCGTTTCGAGGTCCCGGAAAGCTGGCGTGTTGTCAATTTTGGAGTTTTTGGCGGCGGCCAGGTCGGCGGCGTGGTCGTTTTCCATCACCTCGTCGGCGTCCTGCATGGTGCGGTGGTCGGCTTCCATCTGCTGGTGGTCGGCCAGGAGCTGCTCGTGCGTGAGCGAGCCGGCGGCCGCGCCTTCGGTGGCCGTGCCGGTTTCAGTGGTTTTGTCGGTGGCCGACTGGCAGGCCGTGAACGCCAGCGTGAGGCCGAGCAAAGCGGCGGGCAAGGGAGCGAGGAATGGAATGTTCTTTTTCATAAGTTCAGAGTGAGATGGTTGAAAGTTAAGGAAGCTGCTTTGTGATGACACGTGTCGGGTAGCGGTGGGCAACAGCCGGCTGGCGGTTAGTGGCGCGGCCACGGGTCGGCGAAGAGGGCGCCGCGGCGCCAGCGGCCAATTTCCAGCGGGGTGCAAAGGCAGGCCTGGAGGTCGGCGCGCAGCCGGGCTTCGTCCAGGTTCTGCCCCACGAAGCGCAGCGTGTTCACCCGGTCCTGAAACTGTGGGTGCCAGCGCGCCAGCAGCCCCAGCTCGTCGCGCCGGAAGCCGGGGTCCTGGTCACAGTCGGGCACGGCGGCCCACCAGGTGCCCACCGGCTCGACGCGGCGCGAGGGCCCGGCCTGGTTCCAGCCCATGACCTCTTCGGGCCGCGAGGCCAACCAGAACAGGCCCTGGGAACGCAGCAGCCCCGCCGGCCAACCGTGGCGCACCAACTCCCACAGTCGCTCCGGGTGAAAGGGCCGCTCGTCGCGGAAGTGACAGGTGCTGATGCCGTGGGCCGGCGTCGGCGGGTCCAGGTCGAATAACTCGCCGGTCGCCATCGCCCCCAGCCCGGTGTGCAGCAGCTCGGCCGGGTCTACTTCTCCAAACCGGGCTTCTACCAGGCGGGCGGCGGGGTTGAGGTGGTGCAGCAGCGTGCGCAGCTGGGCCAGCTCCGCAGGTGTGGCCTGGTCGGTTTTGTTGAGGATGAGCACGTGGGCCTGCTCTACCTGCTCGGCCAGCACCTCGGCGCGGGTGCCCAGGGCCTGGTCGGCATCGTCGGGGTGGGCGGGCAGGTCGGCGGGCGCGAGGAAATCCGACAGAAACCGGCCGGCGTCCACTACCGTCGCCAGGGTATCGAGGCGGGTGCGACGGGGCAAGTCGAGGCCGTAGGCCGGATTGCCCAGGCAGAATGTGTGGCGCACGGGCCGGAGCGCGGCCAGGCCGGGGTTCTCCACCAGCAAGTACCCGAACTGCGGGTCGCGGGCCAGCCGGCCGGCTTCGAGCAGTAGGTCGGCCCGCAGCTCGTGGGTGCCGGCTTCGGTGGCCAGTCGAATCACTTTTTCGGTGGTGTGCGAGAGCGAAGCCACGGCCACTGCGGCGGCAACCGGTTCGGAGTCGCTGCTGATAACGGCCAGTTGCAACTCGGCCCGCTGACGCAGCAAGTGGTTGAGCACGGACGTTTTGCCCGCGCCGGTGAATCCGCCGAGCACCGTGACGGGCAGGCGGTCGGGTGCGGCCAGACTAGCGGTCTGCGTTGCGCTGTGTTCACTTGAATGAAGGGACATAGGCAAGAGGTAATTCGTCAGGGAACTGCTGAAAATCAACTGTTGTCCATCTGATTAGCAATGATTTTTAATTCACATGAGGCATCTCCTCAGGCCAGCTCCGGCAGGGTGCGCCCCAGAATCAGGTTGCGGCTAAGTACGCCGCCCAGGCGGTTGCCCACGCCAATGGCGTTGGCCAGCTGGTGCATCATGGTGCAGTTGTCGCCCAGCGCGTACACCCCGGGCACGGTGGTCTGGTTGTGCTCGTCCACGCGCAGCAGGCTCACCTCGTCCAGCTCGCAGCCCAGCTGCGCGGGCAGGTCAGAGCTTTGGTGCCAGGCTACTTTGCCGTAGAGCACCCGCAGCGGTAGGGCCCGGCCATCGACCAAGCCCAGGCCTTCGAGCTGCGCGCCGGTGTGCAGCAAGGTGGCTACCGGGGTTTCTTCCAGGCCCACGCCGTGTTGGGAGAGCAGGGTGCGCACATCGTCGCTAAACGTGGCCGGGCCGTTGGTGAACACCGTGAGCTCCTGGGTCCAGTTCAGCAGCATGGCCACCATGTGGCCCACCATTTCACCGTTCATCCACAGGCCGGTGGGCTGGTCGGCCACTTCGTAGCCGTGGCAGAAAGGGCAGTGAATGATGGAAGTACCCCAGCACTCGGCGAAGCCCGGAAGGGGCGGCAGCTCGTCGCGCAGGCCGGTAGCCAGCAGCAGCGTGGGCGCCGCAAAAGCGCCGTGGGCAGCGGTGCTCACTCGGAAGGTGCCGTCCGGGAGTTTTTCGGCGCTGGTGGCCCGGGCCTGGAGCAGCTGCACCGTGGGGTAGGCGGCTACCTGCTGCCGGGCGCGGGCGGCCAGCGCGGCGGGGGTGTCGCCGTCGTGAAGCAACAGGTTGTGGGCGTGGGGAGTGGTGCGGTTGCGCGGCTCGCCGGCATCGAGCACCAGCACCCGGCAGCGGGCCCGGCCCATGGCCATGGCCGCGCTCAGCCCGGCGTAGGAGCCGCCCACGATGATAAAATCAAAATCCAAAGACGAAGACATAGAGCGTATAGATTAGAACTGCCTGATGTAGGTGAGCTTGCTGTTGAGCTGCTGCTGGTTGCGCTCATCGAAGTTGATGCGCACGTCGGTGTCGGGGCAGGCGGCCTGGCCCTGGTTGGGTTCCACCTGTCGGAAATTGCGAATGACGGGCGCGGCTTGCCACGCAGCCTCACCAAGGCGGCCATCGACGTTCACTGGCCCCGGGGCATGCACGGCGCGCACCACGGGCGGCACAGTAGGCGACGAAAAAATGGTGACCTCCTGTACCTGAGCTGCTGAAGGCAACAGCCCGGCCGACAAAGCCGATACCCGAAACAATAGCAACTGGTGAAGGAATGACATGAGGCAGGAATTCAGATAGACAAGCGTTACAACTGGAGCCGCCACGCTCCAAGAATCAGCCGTGCGCTTCTCAGCTATTGGTAGCTGGCCTACTGCTTGCATCTGCCTTCAGTTGATATACAACTCAAAGGTAATCATGCTCAGCAAATATGCAACATTATTGCATTTATAGGAACCTGCTTCGTAATGCCCACCTCCTGTCTTGATAAGGCTGCGCAAATAATCCCTGTGCAACTCAACCTAATACCCAAACATCAGCGAACTTTTGGTTTCGGGATAAAGTAGCCAAGTTGCATAACAATACTTCACTACTGTAAACGAAACCGGCCTGCCCCCAGAAAGGAGCAGGCCGGTTTTTAACATCTGGCAAAATTTCGCTGCATTCTACAGCGCCGCGAGTCCGCCGGCTAAGCCCGCGCCAACACCAGCGCGACCCGGCTGGGCACGTAGAGGCTCAGCTGGTGCTCAAACGTTTCGTAAACAAACGCCTCGTCGGTGCGGTCGAACCCGCCAAACAACTGGTTGTCCGACGACAGCACCACGCGGTATTTGCCTTCTTCCGTCACCCAGAAGCGGTAGTCGGTAAGGCTCTTTTCGATGTGTAGGTTCACCACAAAGACCAGCCCGCCGCGCTCGTACACCAGCACTTTGTTTTCCTCGTCGTGCTTGAGCAGCGTAGCGGGGCCCGCAGCCAGCACGTGCTGCGCGCCGGCCATGTGCACCATGGCTTTGTCGAAGTTGCCCATCTGATGGAATTTCAGGTCGGGGTTGTCGCCCAGGCTCCACTGGCGGCGGGCGAAATGATAGCTCCACCCGTTGCCTTCGCGCGGGAAATCGACCCACTCGGGGTGGCCAAACTCGTTGCCGATAAAGGTGAGGTAGGCCTCTCCGCCCGCCGATAGGGTGAGCAGCCGGATAATCTTGTGCAGGGCCAGAGCGCGGGCGGCGGCGGGGTCTGGGTCGAGGGCCTGCATGTGGGCATAAATCCCCGCATCGAACAGCCAATGGGCCAGGGTTTTGTCACCCACCAGAGCCTGGTCGTGGCTTTCGGCGTAGGCCACGGTTTTCTCGCCGGCGCGGCGGTTGCTAAGGGTGTGCCAGAGGTCGCCGAGGGGCCAGAACTCGTCGGGCGTGTGCTTGAGGAGCTTAATCCAGAAATCGGGAATGCCCATGGCCAGGCGGTAGTCGAACCCCACGCCGCCCTCCGCAATGGGGCGGCACAGGCCCGGCATGCCGCTCATGTCCTCGGCAATCAGCAGGCAGTTTTCCTTGAAACCGTGGGCCAGCGTGGTGGCCAGCTGCAGGTAGAGAATGGCATCCTCGTCGGTGCCGGCGCCGAAGTAGTTGTCGTAGCCCATGAAGGCTACGCCCTCGCCGTGGTGATGGTAGAGCATGCTGGTCACGCCATCGAAGCGGAAACCGTCGAAGTGGTATTCTTCGAGCCAGTAGCGCAGGTTGCTGAGCAAGAAGCGCTGCACTTCGGGCCGGCCGTAGTCAAAGAGCTTGCTGTCCCAGCCGGGGTGGTTGCCGCGGTCGCCGCGGTGAAAGTAGAGGTTGCCCGAGCCGTCGAAATTGGCTAGGCCCTCGGCCTCGTTTTTCACGGCGTGCGAGTGCACAATGTCGAGCAGCACCGCAATGCCCAGCCCATGGGCTGTGTTAATGAGGTACTTGAGGTCTTCGGGCGTGCCGAAGCGCGAGCTGGCTGCAAACAGGTTGGCCACGTGGTAGCCAAACGAGCCGTAGTACGGATGCTCCATAATGGCCATGAGCTGCACCGTATTGTAGCCGCCGGCCGCGATGCGGGGCAGGATGTTATCGGCAAATTCGCGGTAGGTGCCCACCCGGCCTTCCTCGGTGGCCATGCCCACGTGGGCTTCGTAGATGAGCGGCTCGGGCACCGCCGCTTTAAGGTCGAAACCTTGGTCGGTCCAGGCAAAGGGGGTTTCGGGCGCCCACAGTTGGGCCGCAAAATCCTTGGTTGCTTCGTCCTGCACGGCGCGGCGCAGGGCGGGCGGCAGCCGGTCTTTGCCCCCGGCAGCCGTCACCACGTGCACTTTGTAGCGGCTGCCGTGCGTGAGGCGGTCGCTATACTCGGCATCGGGCAAAAACACCTCCCACACCCCAAATTCCAGGCGCTTGAGCGGGTGGGCCTGACGGTCCCAGTTGTTGAAATCGCCGATGAGAAACAGCGCCTCGGCGCCGGGCGCCCACTCGCGGTAGGCGTAGCCCCCGCGGCTGGGGTCGTGGTTCAGGCCCAGCTGCTGGTGCAGGGTGGCGTACTGGGCCAGTGAGCCGTGATACTTTTCGATTTCGGCCAGCCTTGCCTGGAGCCGCGCCTGACGGCGGCGCAAAATCGGCTCGAACGGCGCCAGCCATTCGTCGTTTTCAACCAAGGCCAGGGGCGGTAGGTCCGGTTGCTTGGGAACGGTGGGCAGAAGCGGAGTTGAGTTGGCCATGATGCGGAAGGTTTAGGCCAAAAGTAACGTTTCAGGGTTACCGGCCTAGCATTGGATGCTACTTCGCAACAAATTCCCTGGCGTTGGCCGCTATTTGGGGCCGACGGTAGTTATCGTATCGAAGCTGGTGTTTATTTGCTTAATGAAGAATACCCGGTTTTGGACCTTTCCGTTGGCGCTGCTGCTGGCTTGCTCAGCCGAGCGCCCCGTCACCTCCACCTCGCGCGCCTTCGAGGGGTCTCTGGCCTCCCCCACTCCTGCGGCCGCCGCGCCGCGCCTGGCCAACTACGCCATGGTGGTATCGGCCCACCCGGAGGCCTCCAACATCGGAACCCTGGTGCTACAGCGCGGTGGCAATGCCTACGATGCGGCCGTGGCCGTGCAATTTGCCCTTGCCGTGGTGCTGCCAGTGGCCGGCAACATTGGCGGCGGTGGCTTCCTCCTCTACCGCGACCGCAACGGCTCGGCAGGCAGCCTCGATTTCCGCGAAACAGCCCCCGCCGCGGCCACCCGCGACATGTATCTCGACAAGCAGAGCAACGTGGTGGAGGGCCTGAGCACCGCCGGCGCGCTGGCCGTGGGCACGCCCGGCACCGTGGCCGGCATGGCCACCCTGCATAAGCAGCTGTGCAAGCTCTCGTGGCCCTCGCTGGTGCAGCCTGCTGTGGCACTGGCTGCCAAAGGCTTCCCCCTCACCCTGAAAGAAGCCGCCGGCCTCAACCGCACCCGGGCCGAATTCTTGAAACACAACCCCGGCAGCACACCAGCCTACCTGCGCCCCGGTGGCGGCGACTGGCAGGCCGGCGACACCCTGCGCCTGCCCGACCTGGCCCGCACCCTGGCCCGCGTGCGCGACCAGGGCCGCGCTGGCTTCTACCGCGGCGAAACTGCCCGCCTGCTCCTGGCCGAAATGAAGCGTACAGGCGGCCTCGTGGCCCAAAAAGACCTCGACAGCTACCAGGCCAAATGGCGCGAGCCCCTGCGTGGCCGCTACCGCGACTACGACGTCATCACGATGCCGCCGCCCAGCAGCGGCGGCGTGGCCCTGCTGCAGATGCTGCAAATGCTGGAGCCCATCGACCTGGCCCAGGCCGGCTACCACACGCCGCTGGCCGTGCACTACGTCACCGAAGCTGAGCGCCGGGTGTACGCCGACCGCGCCACCTACCTCGGCGACCCCGATTTTGGCTACGTGCCCGTGCAAAAGCTGCTCGACTTGGACTACAACCGCCAGCGGGCCGCCACCATGCGCTCGCGGGGCCGCGCCACGCCCAGCAGCGAAGTCACGGCGGGCGCGGGTTTTCCCGGCTACGAAAGCAGCGAAACCACCCACTACAGCATTGTCGATGCCCTCGGCAATGCCGTGAGCTGCACCACCACCCTCAACGGGGCCTACGGCAGCAAAGTAGTGGTGCCCGGCGCAGGCTTCCTGCTCAACAACGAGATGGACGACTTCAGCTCCAAAGCAGGCACGCCTAACGCCTACGGGCTGGTGGGCGGCACGGCCAACGCTATTGCGCCCGGCAAGCGCATGCTTAGCAGCATGACGCCCACCATTCTCACCCGCAACGGCAAGGTGGCCCTGGTAGTGGGCTCGCCGGGCGGCAGCACCATCATCACCAGCGTATTACAAACCATCTTGGCGGTGGTCGATTACGGCTTCAACGCTCAGCAGGCCGTAACGGCCCCGCGCCTGCACCACCAGTGGTTGCCCGACCAAATTGACGTAGAATCGGGCGCGCTACTGCCTGCGGCTCAGGACACTCTGCGGGCCCGCGGCTACCGCCTCAACCCCCGCCTGCCCTGGGGCCGCCTCGACATCATTAGGGTGCGCCCCGACAACAAGTTAGAAGGCGGAGCCGACCCTCGCGGCGATGATATGGCCGTTGGGTATTAGTTGTTAGTTACTCGTTGTCAGTTGTTCGTTTTATACAGTAAGTTGTTTCGTGAGTCGTTGCCCGGTCCGACGCCCTAGGCGTCCGACCGGGCAGCGCCGGTTTCCAAAACACCTACTACAGAGCCTGACAACAAACAACCGACAACTGCCACCGTACTAATTCGTGCGGCGGCGCTCGTCGTTGTTGCCGAAATCACGTTGCGCTGCCTTTAGCTGGCTGTTGCCGAAATCGTAGGTGAGCGACAAGCGAAAGAACCGGCTGCTGTTGTTTTCGCTGTACACCTGTTCGACGCCGTTGACGGTCGAGGTGTAGTCTTTCAAGTAGTTGGTGTTGAACACGTCGTTCAGGAGCATTGACACTTGCACTCGGTCGTGGAATAAGCCCTGTTTGGCCGATAGGTTCAGGCCTGATAGGTAGCCCACGCTGTACAGGCCCTTGGTGAAGGGCGAGCTGTAGGAGTAATCTACTTGCAGCTTGGTCGATTTGCGTAGGGTGAAGGTGTTGCTGGTTGAGGCGTGCAGTTGCAGGCTGTTGCGGGGCGTGGCCTGAATGTCCGTGACAAAGCGAGTTTTGGAACCCAGCACGTATAGCTGCGTTTGGGTCTGCCACCAGCGCGCGGGGGTGGCGGTGTAGCTTTCCCCCAGGCCGTAGGCATACTCGTTGAAGTAGTTTTTCCGGCTGATAACCAACGTATTCGTGGCCGGAAACGACGTGAATACGGGCCCAAACCCGGCGGCGGTCCGGCTCGCAAAGGCATTTGTCCGAAACGCTTGGTAGGCGTACGTCAGCTCCAGATTGTCGGTGAAGGAAGGCTGCAAAAACGGGTTGCCTTCCGAATAGCTGGTGCTGTTGAGGTAGGAACGGAACGGGTTTAGAATGCCAAACCCGGGCCGGGCCACCCGACGACCATAATTGGCCTGCACGCTGTGGTTTGCATCGTGCTTGTACTGCGCGTAAGCAGTCGGAAACAGCTTTAGATACTCGTTGCTATTCAACTGGTTTAGGGTAGCTGAATACCCGCGGGTTTGGGTCCGTTCCAGCCGTACGCCGAGCTCTGCGCTTAGCTTCTCGGTAGTGTTTCGCACCCCGCTCACGTAGAGCGCCTGCGTGTTTTCACGGTACTCGAACGCGTTCGAGCGGCTAGGGTCTGGCACCGGGTTTTCCACCCGCGTGTTGTAGTACTCGATGCTGCTTTTGCTGTCAATCGAGCTGAATTTTGCTCCGTACGACAAGCTGAGCCACTTCAAGGGGTGTTCTACGTCGGCTTTCGCGCTGAAATTATTGACCCGCTGGTGCGAGATGTTGCGAGCGGCCAGGTTGGTATTCAGGTAGTTGCCTAGAGGCAAAAAGGTTTCTGCCCCGAAATCGTTGTCGATTTTCGAGTTGTAAGCGAAGTAGTCTGCATCAAATGAGACCTTGCGCTGCAGGGTGTCCAGCACCGACACTAAGTGCGCGTTGTAGGCGTGGGTATTTGTGCTGACCTGCCGGATTCCGCTGTTAACCAACAGTGAGTCAAGCACTTTTCTTGGACTAAAAATACTGATTACGGTATAGTCCCGGCTGGTCGGGGCCGCGTAGCTGCCGGCGTACTGCACGCCCACGGAGGTGCGCGGCGTGAGGTCGTAGTCGGCGGCCACCTGGCCTGACGCGTTGTCTTCGTGCTGTTTGCCGGCGTAGCGCAGCTCCCATGTCCCCTGCGGGTACCGGGTATCCAGCGTTTGCTGCACGTTGGTGTTGCCCCGCTTGCCCCCGGCGCTCAGGGCGAGGCGGAGCTTGTTCTTGTTGTATAATAAATTGTCTCTTAGCGCGTAAGCACCATACTTGTTTTGCTCGTAGGCTAGCGTGGCGGTATTTTTCCAGGCGTTGGTCAGGCCTTTTTTCAGGTTAATGTTGATGATGCCGTCGCCGCTGGCTTCGTATTTTGCCGGGGGGTTGGTCATCACTTCCACGTTCTTGATGCTGCTCGCGGGGATGGATTTTAAGTAGGCCACCAGCTCTTCGCCCGATAATTCCAGCAAGCGCCCGTCGACCATCACGCGCGCCGCGCCCTTGCCCAGCAGGCCGATGGCGTTGTTGCGCACCAGCACCCCAGGCGCGGCCCCGATGGCGCCCACGGCATCGCCACCCGTAGCCGACACACTGTTTTCGACTTTGAAGACCACGCGGTCGGGTTGGTATTCAACCAGTTGCTTCTGCCCAAGCACCGTCACTTCCTGCAGGCCAGTGGCACTGGCCCGCAACACAATGGTGCCGAGCGAAGTGGCCTGCTCCAATTGGAGGTCCTGCTCCCAATCGGCAAAGCCCAAAAAGCTGATTTTAAGTTTATAAGCACCGTTGCCGGCGCTGAGCGCAAAGTTTCCGTCTTCTTTGGTCGTGGTGGCCGCTACCAGCTTGCCCTCGGGGCTGAACAGCACAACGTTGGCCCAGGCGATGGGCGCGGTGGCATCCATTACCTGGCCGCTCACCGTGCTCTGGGCAGCCGCCCAAAGGGGCAGCAGCCAGCTCACCAGCAGCAAGGCGGAACGGCGGCCTTTGCTGGCTCCTAAAAAGCCCGGCAACGCGGCCACGAGGCGGCGTAAAAAGGCGTTGTGAGTACTTGGCCCGAGGGAGATTGCAAGGAGGTTGGCCATGGCAGCAAGCAGCTGGGTTTCCTTGGCATCGGCGCCAAGTGCAGCAAAGGTGTTGGCCCGCCTCAAGCCCTGCGACTGACTAAAAAAGTCGAACCCTTTTTCCGGAGAAAAATGAGTTCGACTTCCTGCAATCGACGTACGACTTTTTACAACTATCTTCTTATCAGTAATTTATAATAATCAATTCACCGTACTACACCAAAGCTGCGCAGCGGCCCGCAACGGTAGCCCATGAACTAAATCTGGCCTTTGCGGCGGCTCGCTGGCGTGGAGTCAGGCGCTGCGGTACTGGGTTGGGGTGAGGCCGGTATGTTTCTTAAACGAAGTATTGAACGAGGATTTAGAGTTGAAACCAACGGCGTAGAGAATCTCGAGCACGGTCAGGTTTTTTCGGGAATCGTCCTTTAACAGACGCTTGGCCTTTTGGATGCGGTACTCGTTCACAAAATCAAAAAAGTGCTGGCCCAAGTGGTGGTTAATCAGCAGCGACAGTTCCCGCACGGGCAGATTGAGGTGGTTGGCCAGGTCCTGTATGGTCAGCTCGGGGTCGAGGTAGGGCTCAGCTTGTGCCATGTGGGCTTGCAAGCGGCTGAGCTGCGCCTCAATTTTGGGGCTCGCTTGCGCTGGGGCTGCGGGGGCAGCGGGCGCTTTTTCGGCTTGGAGGTCTTCAACCGGCGCGATGGTAGAGTCGATGCTTCGGAAAAGCCCGGGGTTGTAGAGCGCTTTCAGTACGAACCAAGACAGAATGCACGTGGCATTGATGCCGACCAGCAGCTCGAAACCGTTGAATAAATGGCTGTATGGCGTGAAGCCGAGGGCATTTTTCAGCACAACGATGGCGTGCAACACGGTGAGAGTCACCGTTAGTTGAAACAGCCAGTCGTGGGTGATGATGGACGTATCGGCGTAGTTCTCCCGGTAGGCTCGCCGGTATTTTCTCAGGGTCAGAAAGACGGCCACGGTGTAGCTCACGAATTGCAAGTGCCCTAGCACCAGCATGAAAGTAGCTTCGGGCGTGGACCCGAAATGCGCCAGAAAACTGCTTTGAGCCGCCGCATCTGCCAGATAGAAGCGCGGCATCAGCACCAGGTTCACCAGCACAAACGGCGTAAGGTGCAGCAAGTGCCTGGCCCTGAGGCGAAAATCAGAATAGCAAAGCGCTAAGGCGTAGAGGTAGAAAACGGGGTTGATGATGGCCCCGGTGGTGGCTTTGAACACCAGCACCGTGGGATACCGGAGCAGGAACTGGTTGCTGAACCACGAGCTGATGTCAACGGCATTGAGCAGGATGAAGACGCCGAATAGCACGTTGGCCAGCCGGTTCCTGGTCCTGACCGTCAGCAAAAACACTGCGAGCAGGCACGAAACGAACACAGCCACAAGGCTGACCATCCTGATTAAGCTTCTATCATCCATGCTGGGAAGGGCCGGGTAGCGGACCGGCAAACTGGGCGCCGGTAACGAACATAACGGAGAAAGCCCCGGCGAGGAGACACTTGCGAGGCAAGTGCCACTCCGCGGGGGCTTTTAACGGGTAAGCGCAGTCGGCGGAGCGGCTAGCAAGTCGCGACCGCCGATACGGAATTAATGCTTGGGAGCTTCAACCGAGTAGCTGGTGGCGCCAGCAGCGTTGGCAATCAGGCGCAGGTTGCCGGCGGCGGCGGTCAGCTTCTGGCTGATTTCGCGGGCTTTGTCGCCTTCGCCGCGGAAGTTGTGGATGGACAGGGCCGATTGGGCGGTCAGCTCGCCCAGGTTTTGGAAGGCCACGGCCATGCCAGCGGCGTTGTTGTTATCGATGTGGCCACGCAGGGCTTCCAGCTCGTGCACAATGGGGCGCATGGCGGGCTCATTGGTACCGCGCAGGCTCTGAATCCAATTGTCAATCTGGTTGTAGCCCGCGGCGGGGTCCATTTGGAAACCGTTGCCGATGGCCGCGAAGATGCTCTGGATGCTGGATTCAATCTGGGGAATGAGGCTCATGGGAGGAATTGAGGAAGATGAAAAAATCGGCCCCAACACGCCGCTTCCCCACTTGGCAGGGGCGCTGAGCTAGGACTTGCGGCCACGAAGGTACGCAGCACAACAGGCAAAAAGCCAACTCCAGGGTGCAGTCGTTGGCGCAAGGCGCGGAGTAGTTGGGTGGAGATTAGAAATAGCAAAGGCGGCCAACCTTGAGGTCGGCCGCCTTTGCTGTGAGCTTCAAAAAAGCTCTTTGAGTGTGGCAAGCCCTACCCTACTACCGACGTGCTGGCGGCCAGCAGGGCTTCGCCCAAGCGGTTGAGCTTGCTGCTAAGCTCTTCGTCGACGTCGGTTTCGGTGGCGGCTTTGGTGGTGAGTTGGCCCAGCGTGCGGAGCGAATGGCTGATGTTGGCCACGTCGCCCTTGCTGATGTAGCCTTTTAGGCTGGTCATTTCCTCGAGCATGGCTCCCTGCGCGCCGGTCCCGGTGCCGTCAAGCAGTCGCATCCAGCTATCGAGCTGGCTGGCAGCGGGCAGAGCGGTTAGGTCGCCTTTTATGGCATCGATGGCAGCGTCGAGGGCGGGGCCTGAAGAGGCAGGATTGAATCTGGACATGGGAAAAATGGATGGTGGAAGGACCCTTTGATTTACTGCCGCCCCCCGGGAAAGGTTGGGAAAGCAGAGCCAAATGCCAGAATGTATTGCCCATATTTAGTTGGGCGTGGCGCACCATTCATGCTCCCCCAGCCATCATCCTCACCGGATTTTGTGGGCTCTACTTCAGCAAAAAAGGCTGCCGCTCCTATACCGGAGCGGCAGCCTTTTTTGCTGAAGTCGGTATGACTAGCCTTTCAGCTGGCCGGCGGCCGAGCTCAGGGCCTGGCCCAACTGGCGCAGCTTGTCCTGGGCATCGGGCGTGGCCGAGTCAGCGGCTTTGCTGGTGTGCTCGCCGAGGGTGCTTAGGCTTTGGGCCAGCGCGCCGGTGTCGGAAGCGCCGCTGCCCAGGGCATCGTGCAGGTTCTGCAGCTCCGAGCTGATTCCCGAAAATTGTGGGTTGCCTTGCAGGGTTTTAATCCAGCCCGCAATGTTGGGGCCGGCCGCGCCGGCCGCATTGGCCAAACCGCCTTGCAGGGCATTGAGGGTGGCGTCGAGCTGGCTGGTGCCTTGGCTGCTCTGCGATTGGGAATTGTCCATGGTAGTCAAGTTTAAAATTGTGGAAGTATGGGTTAGCAACCCGCTCCGGCTACACTTGTTAACTTACGGACGTACAATATTTTGGCTTTTTTATTTAACGAAAAATTAACCAAACTTTTCGGGTATGCAGGAGTTCTGCAGCGCGCAGCTTAGCTCAACCGCACAATGGCGGGAAACGCAAACGGCCCCGATGAAAACCGGAGCCGTTTGTATTTGAATCAGCTTCTTGGCTGACCGCTCGAAACTTACTTCAAGAAGGCCGTCCCGTCATACGGAGCGGAAAGTCCGTCATGCCGAGCGGAGCCGAGGCATCTCGCGTGCGGCAGTAACTCAATCGTAGCAACGAAGCGAGCGAGGTGCCTCGGCTCCGTTCGGCATGACAATTTTATTTTACACCTAATTGAGTTGGCTTAGCTCTTTTTGCCTGTTGCCTTTTTCACTGGCTTGGCGGGAGCAGCACTGGCTTTCTTGGCGGTCATCGGGAAGCCTCGCTCCTTCATCAGCGCGTCGATTTTGGGGTCGCGGCCGCGGAAGTTGCGGTAGGCCTGGGCCGGGTCCACGGTGTTGCCGATGGAGAAGATGTTCCTGGTCAGGCGCTGGCCCACGGCTTTGTCGTAGGGACCGCCGGCTTCGGTGAAGGCGCTGTAGGCATCGGCCGCCAGCACTACCGACCACAGGTAGCTATAGTAGCCCGCCGAATAGCCGTCAGACGAGAAGACGTGCGAGAACTGCGGCGTGCGGTGGCGCATCACAATTTCGCGGGGCATGCCGAGCTGGGCCAGGGTTTCGCGCTCAAACTTATCGGCGTCGATTTTCTGGTCGCCGGCCAGGTGCAGCTTCATGTCGATGAGGGCGCTGGCCAGGAATTCGGTGGTGGCAAAGCCCTCATTGAACGTCGAAGCCTTCTCGATGCGGTCGACCAGCGCCTGCGGTATGGGCTTGCCAGTCTGGTAATGCACCGCAAACTTTTGCAGCACTTGGGGCGTGGGCAGCCAGTTTTCGAGCACCTGCGAGGGGAATTCCACGTAGTCGCGCACGACGCTGGTGCCGGAAAGCGACGGGTAGGTCACGTTCGACGACAGGCCGTGCAGGGCGTGGCCGAACTCGTGAAACAGCGTGGTGGCGTCGGTCCAGGAGATGAGCGTGGGCTCGCCTTCCTTGCCTTTCACGAAGTTGGAATTGTTAGAAACAATGGTTGTCACGGGCTTGCCGTCCATGCGCTCCTGGTTGCGGTAGGCATTCATCCAGGCGCCGGAGCGCTTGCCGGGCCGGGCGTAGGGGTCGAAGTACCACAGGCCCACGTGCTGGCCGGTGGTCTTGTCCTTCACCTCCCACACCTTCACGTCGGGGTGGTACACGGGCACGCTGGTGATGGGGCTGAAGTTGAAGTTGAACAGCTCGCCGGCCACCCAGAACATGCCTTCGCGCATCTTGTCGAGCTGCAGGTACTGCTTCACCTCGTTCTGGTCGAGGTCGTAGCGGGCTTTGCGCACTTTCTCGGCGTAGTAGCGGTAGTCCCAGGGCTCGATTTTGAAATCGGCGCCGGCGCCTTCTTTGCGGGCCAGGGCCTGCATGTCGGCTACTTCTTCCTTCACGCGGGCCACGGCGGGCGTCCACACCTGCTCCATCAGTTTCATGGCGGCCTCGGGCGTTTTGGCCATGGTGTTGTCGAGGCGCCAGTGGGCGTGGGTTTTGTAGCCCAGCAGTTTGGCGCGCTCGGCCCGCAGCTGCAGAATGTCAGTGATAATGGCGTTGTTGTCGTGCGCGCCGCCGTTATCGCCGCGGTTGTAGTACATGCGCCAGGCCTTCTCACGCAGCTTGCGCTGGTCGGAGTAAGTCAGGAACGGCTCGATGCTGGAGCGGGTGTTGGTGATGGCGCCGGCTCCAGTCAGTTTGCGCGAGGCTACCGCGGCGGCGGCATCGGCTTGCAGCGAGGCGGGCAGGCCCGCCAGGTCAGCGGTGGTTTTCAGCACCAGCACCGAGTCGGTTTCATCGGCCAGCACGTTCTGGCTGAACTTGGTGAACAGGCCCGCCAGCTGCTGGTTGATTTCCGACAACCGCGTTTTGGCTTTGGCGTCGAGCTTGGCGCCGGCGCGCACCAGGTTGTTGTAGTACAGCCAGGAGAGGCGTTGCTGCTCGGGCGTGAGCTTCTGCTTTTCGGGCGAGTTGTACACCGCCTCCACGCGCTTAAACAGAGCTTCGTTCTGGTTAATCTTATCGGAAAAAGCAGCCATGCGCGGCGACATCTCGCGCTCAATGGCCTGAACTTCGGGGCTGCTCAGCGTGCCCGACCAGATGCCGTACACCGTCCGGGTTTCATCGAGCCGCTGGCCGGCCCGCTCCAGCGCAACGATGGTGTTTTCAAAGGTGGCCGCCTCCTTGTTGTTGGCAATGGCATCGATTTCGCGCAGGTTTTCGGCCATGGCCGCTTCCAAAGCCGGCTTGAACTGGTTTACCTGCACCTTGTCGAAGGGCGGCACGCCGCCGTAGGGGCCAGCCCAGGACGCTAGCAGCGGATTGGAGTTGGCTGAAGCAGTGGCCGCGTTCCCGGCCGGGCTGTTTTGGGCGTGGCTTGGCGTTGCGGTCATGGTTGCAGCAAGGCTAAGGGTGATAAAAGCACTGGACAAGACAATTTTGCCAGCGGAAAACTTGGGTTGAGACATGCGCAGTTTTCTGAAGTGGGAATTCAATGGTGTGACAAAGATTTGCTGATTTTCGCGAAGTAGCCGTTGGCATGATGTAGAGACGCGACACTTGGCTACGCCGACCTTCGGTTCGCGTCTCGGCGTCCGCGCCTTTAGATAATCGTTCACGGTACCGTTCAACGACGAGACGCAATTATGCGTCTCTACATAGTGCGAATCGCCTCACAAGCAGTCGCAGGCCAGTAGTTAGTTCCCGGGCTCCTCGGTGGGCTGCAGCTCCTGCACGTTGGGGTGCTGGTAATTCATTACAATGACCGAGAATGGATGGGGCTCGCCCTCGCGCTTTTCGATGCGGATGGCGCCGGCTTCGCGCAGCTTGTTTAGCTGGTCGCGGCGCTCATAATCGGTCAGTTCGGGCAGCTCATCGGCGAGCAGGCGCATGAAGGGCCCCAGCCACAGCTCGCGCACGCGGCGCTGCTGTTTGGCTTCGAGCTTCTGAAACTCCTTGAGCATGAAGGCCAGCGCTCGAAGCTCGGTATCTTGAGCAAGGCGCTGGCTGGGGGCGAAATCGGTCACTTCGTCGGGCGGGCGGGACGTGGTGGGCCGCCCTGAGGCCGGCACAACGGGGCGCGACGCGCTGCCGGAAGCTTCTGAATCCGTGATTTCTTCTTTGCCAGCACCCTCCGCAGCGGAAGCAGCGCGCCCGGCTTGGGCACCAAACGAAGCGAGGCTTTGCTCGCGCTGGCGGCGCTGGTCGGCGTTGGCACGGGGGCGGTCGGAGCGGCGCTTTTCCAGCTGGGCCACGCTTTCGGGGGCCAGCAGGTCGCGGGCATCAAGGAAATTTTCGGCGCCGATGTTCTGGAGCAAATCGCCGGAAACTGATTCGCGGAAGCCCGCCACCAGCACCTGCCGGGCCTGGCGGCGCAGGTGCTGCAGCAGCGGAATGTAGTCGCGGTCGCCGGCCACCAGCACGAAGGTGCCGATGTCGGGCCGGGTGTACATCACCTCCAGTGCGTCGATGCAGAGCTGCATGTCGGCGGCGTTTTTGTGGTCGGTGCCCAGCACGTTGCGAGTGCTCACGCCCATGAGGTAGAGGGCGCCCTGGGGCGCGGTGGCCAGGCGCTCGAAGTCGGCGTAGGCGTAACTGATTAAGGAATCGAGGCCCTTTTCGTGGAGCTGCTTGCGCAGCGTGCCCACAATGTCGAGCACGTAGTCGTTGAGTTCGGGCGGGTCCTGGAAGTGGTTTTTCAGGAAATAATAGATATTCTCGAAATCAATGAAAATAGCCGCGTACGGCGAGGCAAGAGACTTGGGCGACATGAAACAAACGTAATTAGATTGCACGGAGGGCCTAAAAGCAGCCCTTGTTCCCGATGGTTTACGAGCAGCAGAGGCTATTCGCTGTCTACCTGGTGGGCCGTAACTTGCCGCCTCCCGCCCTTTTCTGCGTTTAATGAACTCACCGGCCCGTTTTCAAAGTATTTTCCTGGTGTTGTCGGGCCTGCTGGCGCTGGCCCCCGCGCCCGCTGCCCACGCCCAGCGCGTGGCCGATGGCGCCCCAGCTACTGACCCGTTTAAGAAGCGCGTGGTGCCGGCGCGGGCAGTGCCGGGCGGGCGGTATAAGTCGCACCAAGTCATTAGAAACGTTGACCTGAAAGCGTACGAAACACGTATTTCATTGGATATTAAAGCTACTGACGGCAGCCATCAACTCATTCAAGCCTGGGCACCAGGGGTAGTTAAAATAACTTACTACCCCCCCGGGAAAACTCCTGTGGCCGTTTCGTCAGTTAGCGTGCCACAAGGACAGGAGGCGGTACATTATGAGACGCATTGCAACCGTGGTTGCGATGGGCCACCCTATCGTGAAGACGTTAAAAAGTATGGAAATGACATCTGCTCGGGGGTTTATAATCTTTCCGACCATGTGCAGTTTATCATTAATTGTCAATCAATCAGAATTAACAAAAAAACGCTAGCTGTTACCGTTGAAGACAATCTTTCAAAAGAAGTCGAAAGTGGTAGCGCAACCATCGGCATTATCCGCCGTGAGCCTCAGAGTCCAACGGCTTTAACTGTTGGAAATACGGCCGTGCGCTTCCACCTCGCGCCGAGCGAACGGCTGTACGGCACCGGCTCCCGCGCCCTGCCCGTAGACCGGCGCGGCTACCGCCTCGAACTCTACAACCAGGCCCACTACGGCTCCCAGAACAACGAGCCTAACCTCAACATCACCCTGCCCACGGTGCTCAGCAGCCGGGGCTACATGCTGTTCTTCGACCACCACGCGCCCGGCTACCTCGACCTGGGCAAAACCGATAAAAACGTACTGGAATATGGTGGCGAGGGTCTGACTTCGCTCAGCTATTTCGTAATAACGGGTCGCAGCCAAGCCGAAATCCTGGAGCGCTACACCGCCCTCACCGGGCGCCAGCCGCTGCCGCCACGCTGGGCGCTGGGGCTCATTCAGAGCCGCTTCGGCTACAAAACCGATACTGAAATGCAGAACGTGGCCAGCCGCATGCGCCGCGAAAACTTCCCGCTCGATGCGCTGGTGCTGGATTTGTACTGGTTTGGAGGCACCACCCGGCAGGGCGATTTCACCTGGGCGCCGCGCCAGTTTCCCGACCCGGCTGGCATGATGAGCAGCCTGAAGCAGCAGGGCATCAAGACCATTCTGATTTCAGAGCCATACGTCATGCGCACCTCGCGCAACGACAGCCTCGTGCGCACCCAGGGCCTGGTGGGCACCACCGCAGCGGGCAAGCCGTTCACGGTGGCTTCGTTCTGGGCCGGGCCGGCCAGTATCCTCGACGTATTCAAGCCCAAAACCCGCACCTGGATGTGGGCCCAATACAAGCGCCTGCATGACCAGGGTGCGGCCGGCTGGTGGAGCGACCTCGGCGAGCCCGAAAACCACCCTGATTCCATGCGCCATGTGAACGGAACCGCCCGGGCCGTGCACAACGCCTACGGCCAAGTGTGGGCCAGCATTTTCCAGGACAACTACGCGAAGGAATACCCCGATGAGCGGGTGTTCAACCTGGCCCGCTCGGGCTGGGCGGGCATGCAGCGCAACTCGGTATTTCCGTGGTCGGGCGACATTCAGCGCTCCTGGAGTGGCTATCAGGCCCAGATTCCGGTGATGGTGGGCATGGGCCAGGGGGGAGTGGGCTACATGCACTCCGATGCCGGCGGCTTCTGCGTGGGCGGCATCGACAGCGAACTATACACCCGCTGGCTGCAGATGGCCAGCCTCTGTCCCATCCTGCGCCCCCACGGCGAGGGCGTGCCGCCCGAGCCGTACTACTATCCCGAACCTTACAAAAGCAGCGTGCGCAACGCGGTGCAGCTGCGGTATCAGCTGCTGCCGTATTTGTACACGTTGGCCTGGCAGAATACGACAACCGGTGCGCCTTTGGCCCGGAGCACTGACTTTGACGACGCTTTCGTAAAGGATTATATAGACAATATGCAAGCGAACGCATTTCCTATATCTGAACCAATAACGCTATCGAAGGAGGAAAAAGAGGCTGGTTTTACTGAGAAGGATATAGATTCAAATTGGGGCAGCCCCAGTGCTGATAAGAGGTACTGGAATCCTAGAACTCAATTACCGCTGAGTACGTCCGAAGCCAAACGCTTGGCTAATGCTAACGACCAATACCTGCTCGGCCCCAACCTGCTGGTGGCGCCCGTGCTTCACCCCAGCCAGCGGCGGCGCAATGTGGAGCTGCCCTGGGGCAACTGGATAGATTTCTACTCCAACCAAACCTACCCCGGCGGGCGCAACGTGGGCGTGACCGCGCCGCTGGCCCATACGCCGCTACTGGTGCGCGCGGGTGCCTTCCTACCCATGACGGCCTACCGGCCCAGCACCGCCCAATACCGGCCCGATACGCTTCTGCTACGCTATTACCCCGACCCCATTAGTTCGAAATCAGAGTTCACGATGTACGACGATGATGGCCACTCGGCCCGCGCTCTGGAGCAAAAGCAGTACGAGACGCTGACCATGAGCGGCACCTACACCCCCACCCAAACCGATGTGGTGTTGAGCAGCAAGGGTAGCTACACCGGGCAGCCAACCTCGCGGCGGGTGCACCTGCTGGTGCAGCGGGTAGCGGCGCCACCCACCGCCATTTATCTGGACAATGAGATGGCCCCGGCCGAGGCAGCCAGTTACAACGCTGCCCGGCAAGAGCTGACCATTCAGTTCACAATGAAGGCCGCCGCAGCAGTAAGCCTGCGCGGCCTGAGAATCGTCGGGGAGTCTGCTGCTGGCCACGACCCCGAAACGTTTACCCTGGAAGCGCCCGACAACCGCTCATTCGGCCCCCGCGGCACTACCCTACGTTACACCCGCCACACCATGGGCGCGGCCCCGGCGCAGCTGATTATCCGCAACGCACAAGGCGGCCTTGTGCGCTCGTTTGAGCTCGATGCCGCCTCCGGCCCCCACGGGCTGCAGTGGGACGGGCTTGACGAGCAGGGCCGGGCCGTAGCACCTGGCGTGTACACGGCCCAAGCCGGCGAGCAGCACCAGCGACTTATTGTAACCCAATAACTTAGAATTAATGCAGCCTTTCGAAAGCGCCCGCCTCCGGTTTCGCCCCTTGCACGAAGACGACACGCCCGGCATGTTTGAGCTGGATTCGGACCCTGCCGTGCACCGCTACCTGGGCGGCATTGGGGGCCAAATGGTCACCGAGTCGGCCCAGAGCCTGGAGGTTATCCGCTACGTGCAGGCCCAGTACGTGAACGGCGGCATTGGCCGCTGGGCCGTGACGCTGCGCACGACCGGCGAATTCATGGGTTGGGCCGGGCTCAAAAAGGTAGCCGGCCCCATAAACGGCCACCACGATTTCTACGATTTGGGCTACCGCTTTATTCCCCGCTATTGGGACCAAGGCTACGGCTTCGAGGCCGCGCAGGCCTGGCTCAATTACGGCTTTCAGCACCTGGCGCTGCCCCGCATCAGCGGGTACGCCGATGCGGAGAACGCCGGCTCGTGCCGCATTCTGGAGAAAATAGGTTTGCGGCGCGCCAATGAGTTTGTGGAAGCGGGCGTGCGCTGCGTGTGGTTTGAGGCCGATAACTTAACGCCTCCCAAGGTCGGCTAACAGACTACCTGCAAATCTCTTAACGATTCGGAAGCGCTTCCGGAGCCTCTGCGTGCGGCTCATTAACCAACCCGTTGATGCGCGCCGTAAGCAAGTGCACGCCGCTCACCCAACCCGTGGCACTTAGCCAGCCCCCCAGCACGTCGGACGGGTAATGCACGCCCAAATACATGCGCGACCAACCCACGCCCAGGGCAAAAAGCGGCCCCAGCACCCAGAGTGCCCAATGCCCCTTGAAATGCCACAGCAGAAATGTCACCGCCACCGCCATGGCAGCCGTGTCCATGGCATGGCCGCTGGGAAAGCTGTAGGTGAGCGCCGGCTTGATGCTGACCCATAAGTCGGGACGGGGGCGGGCGAAGGACGCTTTCAGCACCTGGGTGAGCACCATGCTGCCGCCCACAGACGCGACAAAAATCCAGGCCTGCGTGCCGTGCCGCCGGAGCAGCAGCCCGCCGGCAATCAGGACGCCGAGCGCAATCATGGGGCCGGAGTCGCCGATATTGGCCAAAGCCACGGCCAGCCTGTCTTGCTCGGGCGAGGCATTGCTGTAGAGCAAGCGCAGCACGGTTTTATCCCGAACGAAGCCGCCATCGGTCCACACTTTCTGCGCCAGATACACAAACCCCGCCCACGGCAAGACGAACCCCACCAGCACCACTGCCAATAATTTCTCGCGCCGCCCCAGGCCCTCGCGCACGTTGTTCCAAGACCAATTAACTGACATAGCGAACGGATGAGGTGCAACTACTCGATTGCCAACCTGCTACTCCTGTACGCGTGCGGCCCCGTGGCGTTTGCCCCAGCCATTGCGGTGCCTACCGCGCCATTACATCAAAAGTGACTTGAAAATCATTGCGGACGGCGTAGCTGCCCAAGTTCTGGAAGAAGGAAGTGGAGTTGTAGTTGATTCCAAATTGAGTGCGGTCGATGGTAGCCGTGCCACTCAGGCGCAGGCCCCCACCCGGCACAGCCGCCACGGCGGCCGGAAAAGCCACGGGCTTGGTCTGGCCTTTGAGCGTAAGCGTACCGCGCGCCTGCCCGGCCTTAAACTCGGTGAGCTCGAATACGGCGGTGGGGTACTTTGCAGCGTCAAAAAAATCGGCGCCGCGCAGGTGCTCGGCCAGCTGGGCCTGGTCGTGGCTTATGGTAGCCATGTCAACCACCACGCGGGCGGCGCGCACCGTTTGGCCTTCGGCCACGATGCTGCCCTCGCGCAGGCGGATGGAGCCTTGGGGTGCCCAGGCCCCTACTTCGGCGTGGCCAGTCCAGGTGAGGGAGCTGGCGGCGGGGTCGAGGCGGTAAGTGGTAGGTCCCGAGCGGGTGGCCAGCAACGAGAGCAGCAGTGGAAGAATTAAAAGGTTTTTCATAAAAGAGGCAATAGCGGGTGAGTTTTCGAGGTGCATTTAGCCAGCAGGCTGCCGGCCTGGGGCTTGCTTATTTCGGAGGTTGAGGGTTGGCTTCGGTTTCAATCAGCCCGTAGCCTTTGTAGAGGCGCCCTTGGGCATCCTTGGCGATGATGAACCACAGAGCGTCGCCGCCATACAAGCCCTTGGTGCTGGCAGCGTAGCGGTAGTTGCGCGCAAACGTGTAGGTGACGCCCTGCTTCAGCTGGCCGCCGGGGCAGTTGAACAGCTCGGCGAATTCGGCGGGCGTTTCGCGCAGGTTCGTTTTCCAGCCCGTGGCATCGTACCAGATGTAGCTGCCGCAGCTCACCATTTGCAAGTCGCCGGCTTCGGCTCGGATGGCGGTGCTGTGCTTCCAAACGTAGCCGCCGGGTACGTCCGGGTTGGGCTCGGGGTGGTTGGGGTTGGGCGTGTGCCAGAGCGTGAGGCCTACGGGCAGGCGCCGCAGCTCGTCGGGCAGTACGCGGGTGCGGTCGGTCCAGGGGGTGCTTGGCCGGGCGGCGCCTGGGCTGGTTTGGGCGAGAACTGAAGGCACGGCAAGGGTCAGCACGCACAGGGTCGGTAGCAGGAAGTGGAGCATAGAATGCGGGGTTTGAAGTACGACCCAAAGGTGGCCTTCTCTCCTACCCCCTATCGCCCCAAAACCGGATGTGGGACGTTCCAAAACTGGATTTGGGCCATTTTGCGGGCTTGACACTCCATTTTTAGCTTCGCCCACTTTAGGAATATTGCATCGGATGCTTGCTTTGGCAACTCGGCTTTCCTGGTGAGCTAGCTCAGCTTTGTCCGGGCGTTTCTACCCGATGGTTTCGAGCTCGGGGTTAGCCACTTCGCCGTATGCGGGCTTGGAATCGTGGTGCTCCTATTATTGCTTCCTTCCATCATCTAAACCAAGTCAAAGGCAAATTTTCTTCGTCCTGGATAGCCTCATTGCGCAAGGTCCGACCCGGCCTATTGCCTGCGGCAGGCCAAGAGACTGATGCATTATGGACGCCTCTCCGAAAGCTTCCGGTAGCACCTGGCTCTTAATTGCTTCGGCGCAATCCCTGCCAACTTTAGGGGACCTAACACCCAGCTTCTGCACGCTAAAGCGCAAGAAGACGTCAACTTAGCCCAATGTCAATTAGCATCTGACAAAGTGGGACCATATCAATTATTTTATCAAGCAATTGCTTGAGCTATTGTGCTGCAATTCAATTCATCAGCACTTCTTTCACAGCCGCTAATCTATATTTTAACAAGAATAAATTGCCTCATAAATTGTCTAAGGCAACGATATATACGTTAAATTAATTTTTTCGCAATTCAGAAACGCGGAACACTCTCGAAGCAATTATGGATAGAAATTTTATCCGCTCCCTGCAACTCCCTTTTTTATTACTAGACCTGCTGCTGTTAAATACAATTTTTCTATTCACAAAGCACTACATCACCGACTCAAGCCAAGATGACGTTTTCTCTAATCGCATCTTTTACTGGTTAATAATAAATACGACTTGGCTGGCAGCATCCTGGATTGGGCAGATTTATTCCTACGAACGCCTCGGCACCTTCCACCGGTATTTTAAAGGGACGTATCGGGCCTATTTTGCCTGGACCTTCCTGACACTGGTTGGCACCTTTCTGTTGCGGGAGATACTGCCCTTATCTCGCGTATTCGCGTATTCTACCATAATCATCTTTGCGGGTGCGCTATTGGTGGCGCGGCTGTTCTACCTGGCTATCCACACGTGGGTGCGAGCCAAAGGCGGCCTGCGCCGACGCGTATTGATACTAGGCTACAACAAAGTGGCTGAGAAGCTGGCTACTTACTTGGAGAGCGAAGAACTGAGCGTGCGCATTGAGGGCTTTGTTGACGACCTACGCAAACCAACCAATCACGCTAAATATAAAATATTTCCGGGAATTAAAGACACCCTCGAAATTGCAAGGCAACAAGGCGTTACCGAGATTTATTCGACCATCATGCCCGAAAACAATAGCGCGGTGTACGGCATGATGCAGCAAGCCGACAAGGACTTGATTCGCTTTCGAATTGTGCCCGACTTCTCGTACTTCATCAACCGCCCGGTGCACGTAGACTACCTGTTTGAACTGCCCATTTTATCGGTTCGGAAGGAACCCCTCCAAGAAGTGCTGAACCGCCTTAATAAGCGAGCCTTTGATGTTGTGGTCAGCCTGGGCGTTACGATTCTTATCCTGAGCTGGTTGGTGCCGCTGCTAGGTATAATCATCTACCTGCAATCGCCGGGGCCTGTTTTCTTTGTCCAGAAGCGCAGCGGCCTCGACAACCAGCCTTTCAACTGTTTCAAGTTCCGGAGCATGACGGTAAATAAAGAATCGGATTCGAAACAGGCCACGAAAAACGATGCCCGCGTCACCCGCATTGGCCGCTTCATGCGCAAAACCAGCCTCGATGAGTTTCCGCAGTTTCTAAACGTACTCTTCGGGCAAATGAGCATTGTGGGGCCGCGGCCACACATGCTCAAGCACACCATCGAATACGCATCGATGGAAGACCAATACATGATTCGCCAGTTCCTGAAGCCCGGCATCACGGGTTGGGCCCAGGTAAATGGCTACCGCGGCGAAATCACGGAGCTCCGGCACATACAGAAGCGGGTAGAGTACGACTTGTGGTACCTAGAAAACTGGAGCTTGTCGCTGGACTTGAAAATCATGTTTCTGACGGTTTACAATGTGTTTAAGGGAGAAGAGAATGCCTACTAAGTCACACGCCTAAGTTCTGACGCCATGATTTCGCCCAGCCTGCCCGAGAACGAGTCAGCACGTCTGCAATCGTTGGTTGAGCACCAGTTGCTGGATACTCTGCCCGAGGAGGTCTACGACGACATCACGCGCTTGGCAGCCGAAATCTGCGGTACCCCCATCGCCGCCATCAACCTCGTTGCCAGCAACCGGCTTTGGCCAAAATCAATTGTAGGCTTTCCGGCCGAAAGTTATCCCCGGGACATTTCCTTCTGCGCCCATACCATCCTCAACCCTGGCGAAGTCCTGCTGGTGCCCGATGCGCGCTACGATGAGCGGTTTCATAACAACCCCAACATCACCGGCGACCCAGGTGTCGTTTTTTACGCTGGTGTGCCAGTGCAAGATGCTCAAGGACGGGCCTTGGGCTCGCTATGCGTATGCGACACCCGGCCTCGGGAATTATCGGACCTCAAGCTGGAGTCGCTTAAAGCATTAGCTAAATTGGTGAACACCCATTTTCAGCTACGGCGCACTCAGATGGAACTGGAGAAAGCACACGACCAGGTGCGCGCGGCTCAGCCCATTCTCGATGTCATTGCTATGACAATAGGCTCGCTCCAAGCTGGCTTAGGCGAATTAGAAACCCGTAGTCAATTGCACTCTCTTCAGCAAGAGGCAACTGCCTTGAGGAGTGTATTGACGCTGTCTTCAGAATAGAGCCCGTATCTAACCACCTTCTATAAATCTTGTGCCTAGGCAAAATTTTGGCATTATAAAACATTGTAACTTATGTGTTAGTCAGACTATTACTTTCTGATAGAACAGGTACTTTCTTACTAGTACTGAGGCTTCAAATATGATTACGCATTTTGCTTGTTACATTCGCTTAGGTGAACATTACAAGTTACTTAATTTATAGTTATTTCAATAATTACAAGCATTAATAAGAAGCAAGCCTGCGTGACGAGTTCGTAAGCTTGACCAGCGCACGTAGGCGAACAACGCATTCGTTCCCACCCTCTCCCCTTCTACCCATGGCAACTGCTCCCACCCACCCCGATGAATTTAACCGGTTGCGTTCGCTAGCCGAACACAACCTGCTCGATACCCAGCCAGAGGAAGTCTACGACGACATCACGCGCTTGGCGGCCGAAATTTGCGGCACTCCCATCGCCGCCATCAATCTCATTGCCGGCGACCGGCACTGGAGCAAGTCGGCTTACGGATTTGCGGCGGGAAGCATGCCTTTGGAACAGTCTTTTTGTGTCCACACCATTCTCAATCCAGACGAGGCAACGGTGGTATCGGACCTCCGCTACGATGAGCGGTTCTACGATAACCCACTGACTGTGAACAAGCCAAACTTGGCCTTCTATGCTGGAGTGGCAGTGAAAGATGCTCAGGGCTTGCCGCTGGGTACTCTCTGTGTGCTTGATACCCGCCCCCGGGAGTTGCCGGAGTTAAAGCTGGAATCGCTCAAAGCCCTTGCCAAGTTGGTTGAGACCCATTTGCAGCTGCGCCGCACCCAAATGATGCTGGAATTGAAGCAAAAGCAAGTGAGCGAGGCCCAACCCATTTTGCAGCGCCTGATTGACGCCAGCAACATCTCGCTTGACAAAGCCCCCATCTCTGCACTGTCTATGAGCTACTTGCGGAACGAAGTAGTGAGCTTACAGCGGCTGCTGGCATTACCACCCAGGTAGCCACCGGCAAGCTGTTATAGCGGCCGTCCTCACGTTAGAGCATTGTTTTTGGGGCCTATTTGCCGTGGCACGCCCCCCTGGCGTGAACTGCCTTTAGAATTTGCTAATCGTTTGTTGCGGGCGGCAGAAGCTGCCTGCAACTTACTGCTACGCCGCCCCCCGTTGGCACCGTTTCTCCATAAACTCATTGACCAGCCTTCATGAACGTCAGACATTTACTGTTTTTTGCCCTGTCCGCTTGTATTATCCTACTTTCAGCCAGCGGCTGCAAAAAGTGCAAAGGCGAACAGCCGCGGGCACGTATCACCAACAACGGGACTCAGAAGGCCAGCGTGCAGGTTAAAACTTCGGGTGGCAATACCATCAACATCAACAATGTGGACCCCGGCACTTCTTCCGAATACGCCAGCTACGCGCCGGGCCAGGTTACGTTCACCATCACGGTGAACAATGCCAACTACGTCAAAATCACCGACATCAGCACCTGCTACCAGTACGACATTGCCATCGACCGGGCCAATGCCATCACGGTAAACGGCGTCGACCGGAACGACTAAGCACTGCGACAACGCACCGGATTTGCCCCAACTTAGCAGGGAGCCGCTACGATTATAACGGGCGTGGCCCTGCAGAATTATTAGCCCCACGCTAGGGCTGATAGTCCCGCGGGGCTACGCCCGTTACTTGTTTAAATATGCGATTGAAGGTGGTTTTGGAATTGAAGCCGCTTTCAAACGCAATACCCAGCAGGGTGAAGCGGCGGGCGTCGGGGGCGGCGAGGCGGCGCTGCACTTCGGCCACCCGGTAGCCGTTCACCAGTTCGTTGAAGGAGCGGCCGAAGCCGGCGTTGACCGTGAAGGAGATGAGGCGCGCGGGCAGGCCGGTGTGGGCCGCCAGCTCGGCCAGGGTCAGGGTGGGGTTTTGGTAGAGCTGGTCGTCGACCAAGGCCCGGCGGATGCGCTCCATGATGAGCGGGTCGGGGCCCCCGGGGGTGGCTACTTCTGATGGTTGGCGGTTGGGCGCGGGCGCTATTTCATTCGTAACATTAGGTTCGCCGGCAGCATTTGGCCCGGCCGAAACGGCGATGGCAGGTACTGCCTGTGGACTGGCGGCCGCAATTGGCTCCGGAGACGCTATTGCGTCTTGCTGTTCGGCTTCGGGAGCGAAATGCACCGCCCGCATATCTGCCTGGCGCAGCCCCACAACGCCGATGACGAACACAACGCCGCCTAGCATCTCGCTAGAGTAGTCGTATTGGTAATAAATCCCCCAGAATTCGCGCAGCAGCAACTCAATCAGCCACTGCCCGCTGACCAGGCCCAGGAGCACCAGCAGCCACCGTAGCCAGCGCAGCCGTAGCCGCGACACTTCCGAGAAGTTGTCTTCCAGCCAGCGGCCGTACTGCCGCAGCAGGCGCAGGCTCAGGAACAGGTACACCATTAGCGAAACCCAGGTACCGATGAACTCCAGTCGGTAGGTGAAGGGCTGGTGCACATTCTGCCAAAAGTTGTTGCGCACGGCATAGGGCTGAAACCGCAGCCACCAATACAGAACTGCCTGCGCCAGCACGGGCACAAAATGCGCCCAGTACTGCCCACGCCAGCGAAACTCACTGTTTACCAGGCTGCGCACGTAGAGATACAGCAGCGGCCCAAACCCCAGCGAGTAGTAAATGGGCGAAAAATAGAGCTCGGCAGACTGCGCATACAGCCCCGACACCCGAAAAAACCCGTCGACCAGCCACAGCGCGATGGCCAGCATGAGCAAGGCCAGAAAGCGGTTCGACACGCGGTTTTGCGGGGCCCAAAACAGCAGCCCGGCCGCGAACAGCGCCTGCGCAATCACGGCAAAGGCTGCCGCCGACAACGGGGAAAGGGTGATTTGCATTGCGCCTGAAGGTACCTCAATCGCAAATATGCACCCGCGGGGCCAGGCCTCGGTTGCGTTATACTGCCTCCTGGCTTTTGCCGCGGGCCGATAGTGGCAGCAGCCATCAACCTGAGCATTGTTTGGCAGCAAGTAGCCCGTTCTCAACCCGCCAGCAAAACCCCCACGGCCGTGCTTAACGTATTGAGGCGGCACTCCCCTCCTGCCCATGCCTTGCGCGCAGCCGCCCCCAACGGGCGGGCACGCATTACCCGGCAGCGCCCAGCGGCGGACCACCTCCATCTTCAATTCTGCCCATGCTTTTTCTTGCCGAACCCGTTACGCCCTTCGACTGGCAGCGCCTTGTGTGGACGGGCGAGCAAACCCCGCTCTTTGCGCTGGAAGTGGCTTTTCGGTGCGTAGTGACTTACCTGATGCTGCTGGCGGCGCTGCGCATCACGGGCCGGCGCAGCGTGAAGCAGCTGTCGTTGTTTGAGTTGAGCATCCTCATTGGCCTGGGCTCCATTGCGGGCGACACTATGTTTTACTCGGAGGTGCCCATCAGCCACGCCGCCATCGTATTTGGGGTGGTGATGGGGATGTACTGGCTGTTCAACTACCTCACCGAGGTTTCGCCCAAATTCAGCGACTGGATGGAGGGCAAAGAAATATTGCTGCTGGAGCACGGCCACTTGCATTGGGATACCTTTCACCGGCAGAGCCTCACGCAAAAAGAGCTGTTCGGGGCGCTACGACAGCAACAGGTGGAGCACCTGGGCCAGCTGAAAGCCGTGTACAGCGAAGCCACCGGCGAGATGAGCGTGTTTTTCTACGAAGACTCCGACGTCTGCCCGGGCCTGTCGATTATTCCCGCCGAGCTGGCTCGGGCTCAGGAAGTTATTACCACGGCCGGCCCGCACGCCTGCACCACCTGCGGCAACGTAGCAGAGCTGCAGCCCCGGCCTTCGTTTGCCTGTCCGGTGTGCCGGGAAGCGCGCTGGCTGCCCGCCTGTACTGCCCGGCGCATTACGTAGCCACAGCCATTGCCTTGACTAGCAACGGCTTCATTAAACCATGCCTCCGGCACCTCGTATACTTTGGTAAGTAGCGCGGGTGGGCTTTACCCGTGTTTCCTCTGTGTTTGCCCTGGCAAACTGGGTTTGGCTTCAGCAGGCAATTTCGTCGGCCGATGGCTAAAATCATGACCGCCCGAAACCGAAAGGCATGCTTCTACGCTAATTCTATATCCTCCTTTTCACTTTATAAAACCTACTTCTTATGGCAGCTGATGATTCGAATAACCGCAATAATGAAAACGCTGATGCTGAAAACGTGCATCGCCGCACGCAGCAGCAGGTAGCCAACGACGGCTCCGACACGCCCCGCCCCGAGAACGCAGGTGGCGTAAGTGCGCAGCAGCAAGGCGCCAATAAGCTAACCTCTTCTCCCGACAGCTTCGGCAACCATGGCGGCAACCGCAGCGGCACTAACGAAACGCCCCAGGACGCGAAGGGCAGCAGCAATCGCGGCGACCGCCCCAACAATGTGAACGACGGCGGTGGCCCTGATACTGAAAAAGCCAACCAGACCAAAAACACCACGACCTACAAATCCGAGTATTCCAACGCCAACTCGGCCCCCAGCTCCGCCAACGACGGCGGCAAAATGGGTGATGAAGACAATCCGGCCTAACCCTTCTTAGGCTCATGCCAACGCCAATGGCCGCCCGGGCACCCGAACGTCAGCGTGACGTTCGGGTGCCCGGGCGGCCATTGGCGCTATATTTAAGCTTGTGCCTGAGGCGCTACCCACGCGCTAGCCAGTAGCCCGCCCCGGCTAACAGCACACCAACCACCACACTTCCACCGGCATACAGCGCCGCCAGGCCTACCTGCCCTTCGCGCAGCAAGGCCACGTTCTCCAAAGCAACCGCCGAAAACGTGGTGAAGCCCCCGCAAAAGCCGGTGATGAGCAGCAGGCGCCAGCCCGCGCCCAGATGGTGGCGCTCCAGCACGCCCAGCAGCAGGCCCGCCAGCAGGCAGCCCAGGGCATTTACGGCGCCGGTGCCCACGGGCCAGGCCAGGGCCCAGCGGCCCTGCACGTACTGCTGCATCAGGTAGCGCACTATGGCGCCCGCACCGCCGCCCACGCCAATCAGTAGCCAGGAGTAGTTCATGGCGGCAAACTTACGCGGCCCGGCGCAGCTTACTTTTTCAGGTAGCCCAGCTCGGTTAGAATCTGCTCGGTAATGAGCCGACGGCCGGCAATGAAGCGTTGGTCGACAGGGACGCCGGCGTCGGGCTCCACGTTGAGGGCGAAGAAGTACACGGCGCCGCTGGCCTGTTCCAGCCAGCCAACAAACCAGCCGTTGTCGCGCCCGTGGGGGTTGGTCCAGCCAGTTTTTCCATAGAGGCGGTACTGCGGGGTTTGCTGTAGCAGCAGCAGTTGCTTGGTAATGGCGTGGCTGCGGGCCGAAACCGGCAACTGGTTGGCGTGCAAGCGGCGCAAAAAGTCAATCTGTTCGAACTGCGTAATGCGCGACTTGCCCACCAGCCAAAACGAGTCGACGGTAGCCTCCGTGGCCACCATTTTGCCGAAGTTCAGCTTGGGCAAGAGTTGCTGATAGCGCTTGGCTCCTACCGCCCGGGCCACTTGCTGGTAGCAGGGCACGCAGGAAACCCGCAGGGCCTCGGCGGCGGTCATGTCGCGGTTCCAAGCGCCGAAAGTGCGCTGCACGCCGTCCCACTTAAACACCTGGCTGGTGTCGCGGATGACGCCGGTTTCCAGGCCGATGAGGGTGTTGGGGATTTTGAACGTGGAGGCCGGCAGGAAGCCCTGGCGGCAGCGCGTCGCGTCGTAGGCCGTGTAGCGGTTGGCTTGCGAGTCGAAAACCAAAAACGAGCCGTGCAGCTGCCGGGCCTGGAAGTAGGCGCTGAAATCACGCTCGACTACGGCCGGTTTTGGCCCAAAGCTGCCGAGCCACAGCGGCAGCAAAAACAAGAAAACACGCATAAGCCAACGATAAGAACCAAAAGTAGTGTTACGGCGCCCGAGCACAACCCCAAGGCCCTGGCGGCGGTTAAAGAACCCAGCGGTGCCCGTGGCCCGACTGACTTTACAATCGGTTTTTAAGCTTATGCAAACTCGTGAACTCGGCCGCTCCGGCCTCTCTATTTCGCCCCTCATGCTGGGCGGCAACGTCTTCGGCTGGACCGCCGATGAAGCCACTTCCTTCGCCGTGCTTGATGCTTTTGTGGCGGGCGGCGGCAACGCAATCGACACTGCCGACGGCTACTCGGTGTGGGTGCCCGGCCACGTGGGCGGCGAATCCGAAACCATCATCGGCAAGTGGCTGAAGCGGCGCGGCCGGCGCGACGACGTCGTTATCGCCACCAAAGTAGGCTGGGAAGTCAATGCCGAAAACAAAGGCCTGGCCAAAGACTACATTCTGCGCGCCGTGGAAGGCTCGCTCAAGCGCCTCGGCACCGATTACATCGACCTGTACCAGTCGCACAAAGACGACCCCACCGTGCCCGTGGCCGAAACCCTGGAAGCCTATGCCCAGCTGGTGAAAGCGGGCAAAGTGCGCGTCATCGGGGCGTCCAACTTCACCGCCGAACGCCTGCGGGAATCCCTGGCCGCCAGCCAGCAGCACGGCTTTCCGCGCTACGAAACGCTGCAAAACCTCTACAATCTCTACGACCGGGAAGACTTCGAAAAGAACTTGGCCCCGGTGCTGCAGCAGGAAGGCATCAGCGCCATTCCCTACTACGGGCTGGCGGCCGGCTTCCTCACCGGCAAATACCGCACGGAAGCCGACCTGCAAAAAAGCGCACGTGGTGGTGGCGTTGGCCAGAAGTATCTGAATGAGAAAGGTCTGGGTATCCTCAAAGCCATTGATGTAGTTGCGGAACGCCAGCAGGTTTCACCCGCTCAGGTAGCGCTGGCTTGGCTGATGCAGGCGCCGAGCGTGGCGGCTCCCATCGCCAGCGCCACCAGCGTGGAGCAGGTAACGGAGCTTCTTAAAGCCACTGAGCTGCAGCTGTCAGCGGAGGATGTGCAGACCTTGGAGAAGGCGCAATCGGCTGCGGTTTAGCGGATTTCGGAACCTCACCCCCTGACCCCCTCTCCAAAAAAGAGGGGGCACCGGTTCGTGAAGACGATTCCGCCGAAAGCATTTCTGGGGCCCCCTCTTTTTTGGAGAGGGGGTCAGGGGGTGAGGTTCCAGCGCGTGATGCCTCAAGCCTTCTAATCAAAACATCTAAAACCACCCTTCCACATGCCCATCACCAACACCCGCGTGAAGTTAGCTTCGCGCCCTACCGGCCTGCCACAAGCCACCAATCTTGAAATTGACACCATCGACCTACCAGCCCTTGCAGATGGACAGGTACTCGTCAAAATCAACTTTATATCCCTCGACCCCGCCATGCGGGGCTGGATGAACGAAGGCAAATCCTACATCCGGCCCATACAGCTTGGCGAGGTGTTCCGGGCTGGCACTGCCGGCGAAGTGGTAGAGTCCAAGAACTCCGCTTTCGCCAAGGGTGACTACGTGACCGGCAACCTCGGCGTGCAGCAATATGCTGTGGTGGGCACCGGCGCCAGCGACCCGAGCAGCCCCGAGTATTTGGTGAAAGTCGACACCCGCATTGCGCCGCTCGAAGCCTACTTGGCCACCCTCGGCATGCCGGGCCTGACGGCCTACTTCGGCCTGCTGAATACCGGCCAGCCTAAAGCGGGCGAAACGGTGGTAGTATCCGGCGCGGCCGGGGCCGTGGGCAGCGTGGTAGGCCAGATTGCCAAGCTGAAAGGCTGCCGCGTGGTGGGCATCGCCGGCGACCAAGCCAAGGTCGACTACTGCGTGAATGAGCTGGGCTTCGATGCCTGCATCAACTACAAAACCCAGAACGTGCGCAGCGGCCTCCGCGCCGCCTGCCCCCAAGGCATTGATGTGTATTTCGACAACGTGGGTGGCGAAATCCTGGACTTTGCACTGGAGCAAATCCGGCTGAAAGCCCGCATTGTGATATGCGGCGCCATCTCGCAGTACAATAACACCACACCCGTGAAAGGGCCGTCCAACTACCTCTCGCTGCTTGTAAACCGAGCCCGCATGGAAGGAATCGTGGTGTTCGACAATGCAGCCAACTATGGCACAGCCGCCCGCGAAATGGCCGGCTGGATACAGGAGGGAAAGCTGCACTCGCCCAAGGTGCAGGTAGAGCACGGCATAGAAAACTTCCTGCCCGCGCTGCTCAAGCTGTTTTCGGGCGAGAACTTTGGGAAGCTGGTGCTGGCACCGTGAGTTTAGCGAAGCGGGGAGCAGTAAGCCTTCATAACAGGAAAGGACTTACTGCTCCCCTTTTTGCTAAAGGCATTATTTCTTGATGGTCGCGATGGGGTTGTTGGCTACCGCTTGGGCATTGACCACGGTGTTGTGGCCGGCGGCAAGTAGCCACTTGCCCTGCTTTTTCACCATCACTAGCGTGAGCAGGTCCTGGTCGTCGCCCATTTTGTTGACGCCGCGGTTCACCCCGTCGGGCGGGTAATAGGCGCCTACCTCGTAATACATGTTTACCAACGCCACGTCGGGCGTGATGGCGCGCATCGTAACCTCGCCTTGCTTAAAGGAGACGCCCTTGAACATTGAATCAAAAATGCGCTGGTGCGCCAACTGCACATCGGGTCGGCCACGCCACCACATGCCCACAATGTTGACCCAGCTCACATCGGGCGTGGTGTAGGTGGCCATTTCGGAGAATTTATGGTCTTTGTAGTTGGTATCGATGCGCTGGAGCACTTGCCGAATCGCAGCCGCATCGGCGGGTGGTAGTTGTTGGGCGATGGCGCCACGAGCGCCGAGCGCCAGGACCAGGCTGAAGAGGAGGGCTTTCATACGAATAAGAGGGTTGGTTCGGCAGCAAAGCTCCGGTCCAAGGCCCCTGCCCGGGTAGTAAAAAACCGACATTTATGCGGGCCGGAACGACGAACTGGCGCCCACCACGCGGGTATGCGAGGTTTCGGCGGCCAGTAGCTGCGGGGGCGTCACGCCGGCAAACTCCTTGAAATCGCGCACCAGGTGGCGGTAGTCGTAGTAGCCGACTTGCACGGCCACCGCCAGCCAGTCGAGGTCCGGCTGCGCTTCTTTCAGGCGAAACGCACGATCGAAGCGCACAATGCGGGCGTAGAGCTTGGGCGACATGCCCACCCGCTCGAAAAAGCCCCGCTCAAACTGCCGCGGGCTGAGGCAGGCTTCCGCGGCTAGGTGGTCGAGCGAGGCCGTGGTGCGGCCAGTGGGCAGCAGCGCGGGCAGCAGGCGGTCGAGTGGCCGTTCGGGGTGCGGGCGCAGGCGGCGCAGCGTGCCCAGCAGGTAGGTTTCGAGCACGCCGAGCATGGCCGTGTAGTCGGTGGTTTCGGCCAGCCGGTCTTCTACTTCGGTCACGGCTGGGCCGAGCAGGGCGCGGCTCTCGATGGAGAAATCGAACAGCTCTTTCACCGGCACGCCAAGCAACCGGTGGAGCCCACCGGGCCAAAACGCAGCACAAACCATGAGGTGATTGGGCGGAAACCGCAAGTCGACCCGTGACACCTGTGGCCCCACCACAATGCTGCGCGGCGACGAAATTTCCCGCCCCTGCCCGTAGTGAAAGGTGCGCATTTGGTCGCGCGGATAGAAATACAGCCACTGCTGCGGCGCCGGGGGCATGGGCTTCACGGCCTTCGCGGGGTCCAGGCCATCGTAGTGCGCGTGCACCAGCATGTAGAACTGGACGTACGGCCGAAGCGGCAGGGCAGGCTGCTGAAAGCGAAGAACCATAATGCCAGCAGAAGGAGAAGCTTGAAGTTAGCTTTTTTCTGCGGCAAACTGGTGCTATGGCTTAAGAGTGAGGCATTACAGAATAGAGCAGTTATGTAGCTCAGCAACTCGCCCGCTTCGCTATTACATAGCCCACCTGTCATCCTGAGCGCAGCGAAGGACCTTATCACGCCATACCAAACTAGCGTGATAAGGTCCTTCGCTGCGCTCAGGATGACAGATAGGAGAAATGCTACTGCTTCACGTCCGCAAATTCGTACGTACGAGCTACTTCCAGGGGCTTGCCATCGGCTTCGGCGTAGGGATACACGAAGTAGTTGAGAGGCGCGGCGGCCTGGCGGGGCACCAGCACCACGTCGCGGCCGCGGGTAAATTCCACGCGGTTTTCATCGTGGGCACCGAAGAAATAGTTGCGCTTGCTGGGGTCTTTGGCGGCTTCAGACGCATCGACGGGCACCCAACCGGTTTCGGGGGTGTAGAACTCGGCCCAGCAGTGGTAGCCTTTTATTTCGCCCTTGCCGCGCTCGGCGGGCAGTGGCAGGCCGATGCTGAAGCGTGCCGGAATGCCTACCGCCCGGCAGTAGCCGATGAATATGGCGTGGAAATCGGTGCAGTTGCCGCGGCGGGCATCGCAGGCGTAGTAGATGTCGCCGCGGCCCCAGCCCTGGCCGGTTTTGTCGTAGGTCACGGTGCTCACCACGTGCTCGTAGATGGCGCGGGCTCGGTCGAGGTTGGTTTTCGCGCTGGCTTTGGTGACGACCTCCTGGGCCTGCTGGCGAATTTGCAGGTCGAGCGGCACGAGGCGGTCGGGGGCCAGCCAGCGGGCCATGTCGGGGTCGGCCTTTTCCTTGGTCGTGGCTTTTTGGGCGGTTTCCGCGGGGTTGACTTTCAGGTTGAGATGTTCGCGGCGGGTGATGGTGGCGGTCAGCTTCACCACCAGCGGCGTGGTGGGGGCGTTGGCCAGTTGCAGGTGCAGCATCTGGTTGCCGTAAGCGCCCTTCTCGATTTTATAGGGCACGGGGGCCTCTATTTTGAGGTTGCGCACGTCCTGGCTGGCATCGGGGTGCGGCAGGGGCAGCCAGAAGTCAAACTCCTTGGTACCGGCTGGGGGCACCGGCACGGTAGAGGTGCTGGTGAGCACAAACGTGCGGCTGCGGCGGGCCGGAGCGGCCGGATTATTTCCCGACATATTAAAGCTCGGCAGCAGCACGCACGCCCCCAGCAGCCCCGCCCAAATGGCGGGGGAACTCAACAATAGCTTCTTCACGATAACAAGGGACTATAACGCTGCTGGCGGGCGTCAGTCTAGCTGGGGAGGCACCGCGAGCAGCACCCTGCAACGGCCGCCTCCGAAGAAGACGCCCGTTGACCACGCGCCCGAAAGCACGCGCCAGTCAGGGCCAACCAGACCCCAGCAGTACCCAAAGTTACCTCCTGCGAGGCGGCTGCGGAGCGCAGCACGTGCCAGCTTAACTCTTATTCCGGCCCACAACCGTGTCGCTCCCCTATTTTCGCCTCTTTCCGTTACTTCTGCCTATGAAAGCTGCTGGCCCGCCGGTACTGGCACTTGCCTCGTTTCCGCAGCCGCAGGCCCGCACGCCCTACTACTGCGAGCGGCTCGAAACGCATGCAGTGCGGTTTCCGCACGTGAACGTGCCCCACGCCCACGATTTCTACCTGCTGCTCTACATCACCGAAGGTACCGGCACGCACACCGTGGACCTAGTAACGTATGAGCTCCGGCCCGGCAGTGTGTTTTTTCTGGCGCCCGGACAGGTGCACCACTGGCAGTTGGCAGCCGACACGCGCGGCTTCGTGGTATTCTTTGACACTGACTTCTACCTGTTCCGTTACCCCGGCAACGCCCTCTACGAGTACCCGTTCTTCGATAGCAGCCACCCGCCGGTGCTGAGCCTGTCTCCCACCGAAACCGAAATCCGCCCGCTGGCTGAGCGCCTGCTGACTGAGTACCAGGCGCCGCACTCCAATCAGGCCGAAGTTTTCCGGAGCTACCTGCACCTGTGCCTGGAGCTGGCGGCCCGCCACTACCCCACCCTGCCCGCCGCCGAAGCCAGCCCCGCCCTGCAGCAGATTCGCCAGTTCGGCGCCCTGCTCAACCAGCACTACCGCACCCTGCGCGGCGTGAGCGACTACGCCGCCCTGCTCCACGTATCGGCCAACCACCTTAACGCCCTGTGCCGCCGCGTGCTCAACAAAACGGCCAGCACGCTCATCCACGAGCGGGTGGTGGTAGAGGCGCAACGCCTGCTCAGCCACTCGGGGCTGGGCGTGGCGCAGGTGGCTTACGAGCTAGGCTTTGAAGATGCCTCCTACTTCGTGCGGTATTTCCGCAAATACACTGGCAGCACGCCTGAGGGTTTTCGGCAGCGTTGATTTGTCCTGTAAGCGCCTGAAATAGGGCTACGAGGCTGCCTGTCGGCCCTGGTAATTTTGTAGAAACAAGCAAGCGGCTGCATTTATAGCACCGCGCTGACATGCGGGAAAGTCATTTGCCCGTATAGTTTTTAGTTACCTCTTATTCTACAGATTATGGCTGACCACATCGAATCATCTACCTTGGCACTGCTGGCACTACGCTGCCCCCGCTGCCACGAAGGCAAGCTTTTTTCGACCTCTGCGCTCAACATCAGCAAGTTTGCCCGCATGCCCGCTCAGTGCCCCGTGTGTGGGCAGTCGTTCGAGCCGGAACCGGGGTTTTACTTTGGCTCGATGTACATCACTTTCGCCTTCAACGTGGCCACCATGTTTGCCGTGGGCGTCCCGCTGTACTACTTTTTTGGCAATCCCGATACCTGGGTTTATGTGGTGACGGTGACCGCCGTGACGCTGCTGCTCACGCCGCTGATTTTGCGCTATTCCCGCGCCATTATGCTGTATTTGTTTGGCGGCACGGGCTACGACTCCAGTTGGCACACGCGACGCCGGGCTTCGTCAGAAGCCATATAAGAAGCAGTTTTTAAAACAGTAAAAGCCCCGACCGCGTGAAGCAGCCGGGGCTTTTTTATTGGATAACCTCCGAATGATTAGCGCAGCACCTGGGCCCGCCACACGTTGTTGCTCGGGTTGGCGTCGGGTAGCAGTTTGGTGGCGTTGAGGCGCACCAGCGTGAGCGGCGTGGTGGAGTTGTGACGGAAAGTCCAGGTGCCGCCGCGCTGCCAGATTTCTACGGGGAGCTTCACGCGGGTGACTTTGCCGCCGGTTTCGGTGATGTCGGCCGTCACGGGCATGGCGGCCTGGCCTCGGTTTTCGATGGTGATGAGGGAGCCCTGGGCGGGGTCCTGGTTCACGTAGGCCACAGTGGTCACGGCCTGGTCCAAAATCCAGTTGTTGTATACCCACTCGCGCCAGAACCACGTCAAATCCTCGCCACTGGCCTCGTTCATCGTCCGGAAAAAGTCCTTGGGCTGGGGGTGCTTGAAGGCCCAGCGCTTGATGTACGTGCGGAAAGCGTAGTCAAACCGCTCGGGGCCCAGTACTTCCGCACGAAGGAGAAACAGGCCGTAGCCCATCTTAGAATAGGCGGCGTAGCCAAGCATGTTCGAGGGCGTCACGTCGGGCACGGTGTAGGGCGGCACGGTGGTTGGGTCGGTCATGTAGCGGGTGTTGCCCTGCACCATGCTAGCAGTGTCGTTTATTTGTTTGGCGTACTCGCCGTTGTTGAAGTTGTTGGTGGCCAGAATGTTGATGAAGGTATTGAAGCCCTCGTCCATCCACGGGTACTTCCGCTCGTTCGAGCCCACTATCATCGGGAACCAGTTGTGGCCGAACTCGTGGTCGGTCACGCCCCACAGGCTGGCTTTGCGGGCCTTGGCGCCGCAAAACACAATGCCCGGATACTCCATGCCGCCCACCACGCCGGCCACGTTGGTGGCCACCGGGTAGGTGTATTCGTACCACTGCTTGGAGTTGTATTCGATGCTATGCTTCACGTATTCCGTCGAGCGATTCCAGGCCGTGTCCTGGGCCGACTCCACCGGGTACAACGACATTGCCAGCGACTTGCGCCCGCTGGGCAGGTTCATCTTGGCCGCATCCCAGACGAAAGCCGACGACGCGGCCCAGGCTACGTCGCGGGCCTGCTGGCACCGGAAATGCCAGGTCAGGCGGCCATTTTTGCCGCTGGGGCGCGAGCTGGCCTGCGTCACCTCGTCGGGCGTGCGCAACATTACCGTTTTGTCGGAGCCGGCGGCCTGGGCCAAGCGGCGCTGCTGGGTGGCGGTTAGCACTTCGGTTGGGTTTACGAGCTCGCCCGAGCCGCCCACGATGAAGTTGGCGGGCACGTTGATGGTGTAGTCGAAATTGCCGTATTCCAGGTAAAACTCGGCCGTCATGTAGGGCAGCGTGTTCCAGCCTTCCACGTCATCGTACACGGCCATGCGCGGGTACCATTGCGCGACTTCGAATATCTCACCGTTTTTGGTTTTGAGGCGGCCCAGGCGGTCGGAGCCGTCTTCGGGGATGTTGAAAGCGTAGCCAATGCGGATGATGAGCTTGTCGCCCTTAGGCTTCAGGGCCTCCGGCAGCATGATTTGCATGCGCGTGTCCTGCACGCGGTAGTTGGCTTTCAGCTTCTTGCCGTGCAGCTCAATGGTCACCGTCTGCAGGCTGTCGCCGCCCTGAAACCCGCGGGCCGAGTTGCCAAACCGACTGCCTGCCACTGGCGTAGCGGCCGCGCCGCGCGAGTTGGCGCGGTACAAGTTTTGGTCGAGCTGCAGCCACACAAAGGGCAGCGCATCGGGGCTGTTGTTGGTATAAGTAATGTCGACCGAGGCCGTCACGCGGGCCGCTTTGTCGTCGAGGCTGGCGTTGATTTTATAGTCGGCGGCGTTTTGCCAGTACTGAGCACCGGGCATGCCGCCCGCCGTGCGGGTTGGGGTAGCCAGCTGCTCAATAAACGTCGGGTTGAACAACGTCCGGGCATCGTAGGCCGGGCCCGTAACAGGTGCCTGCTGGGCCGAAGCTTCGCCAGTCAGTAGCAGCGCTTCCGCCACCAAAAAGGCAGAAAGTAACAAGTGTTTCATGTGAGAAATCAACGAGAAAAGAGGGTCTTAACAAGCCAAAGGTAGCCTCGCTCCCACGTCATGTAAGACTTGCTTTCTTCGTAGTCTTTCGCGCCTGACTCTGCCCCTGGCTACCTTCCGAAAAATCAGGACCTGGCCGCCAGCCGGGCCTGCACCAGCGCCATTAGCCCGTTGAGGTCGGTGGCATCCATTTCTTCGGCCGGTATAAATGGAGACAGTTCGCCGGTTGGCGCCAGAACAAATGCCGCGGGCAAGCGCTGGCTGCGCCACTGAGGGTAGTCACGCACAAACTCGTCGCGGTGCAGAAAATCTACCGGCACCGGCAGCGTTTTGATGAACTCCTTCCACTCCGGCAGCATCTGGGTAGCTCCGTAGGTGATGCCGCAAAGCGAGCACGGGTAGGTGCCCGGCGACAGCAGCTTATGAAACATATCCTTCAGCCCGGGCAGCAGGCCCCCGTCGGCGTTGTACACAAAAAGCAGGCGCTGGGGCATGATTGCGGAAGGTGGTGCGGGCAAGTTAAACTCCTTTTCAACGAACCTGGTTTGAGGCAGACCTTAACGCGTGCCGGTATCCACGGTCAGGTGTTTCAGCAACCACGCCACCACATCAGCGTCTACCTGTTCGCGGCACTCGTCCAGGCCGTGGCGGCAGCCGGGGTACAGGCGCAGCTCTTTAGGCTCTTGGGCGCGGGTGTAAATGTTGCGGGAGCACGCATCGGACAGTATTTCATCGGCCTCGCCGTGCACCAACAGCAGGGGCCGCGGACTCACCCGTGGGGCCAGGTCGGTGCCGTAGGTTTGGCTGCTCATGGCCACCACCGCCGCCACCCGGTTGCTGAGGGCCCCGGCCGCAATCACCACCGCTCCGCCAAACGAGTGGCCCACCAGCGCTACTGCCTGGTAGCCGCGCTGCTGCACCAGGTACTCGACTGCAATCAGGGTGTCTATCACACAGTTTTCGAGCTCGTTGGGGTGGCGGTAGTGCAGGCGCAGCGAGGCAACGCCCTGCGCCGCCAGCTGGCCCGCCAGGCGCGGGTACATGCCCCAGGCTGGTCCATCGAGCCCACCGCCCGAACCACCTACCCACACCACGGCGGGGGCAGCGGCGGGCCCCGGGTGCAGCCGGGCGGGCATGCCGCCGGCGTTGGTGTTCAGCGTCAGCTCCTCCACGCCGTCTATGGTCAGATGGAGAGTGACCGATTCAAGGGTTAATTCAACCTGCTGCTGTGCCATAGCCGCCCATCAAAATGGTAAGAGTATGCTGGCTGTACTGCGAGGGGCCAATTTGGTTGTGGTGGAGTTTAACCACAGACGGAAACATGGCATGGCCGCTTTATGGCCGGGCCGGGTCCTTGTCGAGGCTCATCAGCAGCCCCTGCAGCTCCTGGCTCATCAGCCGCACCGAAGACTGCAGCTCATCGAGCATGTTGGCGCGCTGGGTTAGCTCATCGGCCTCGTATAGGCCGCCGTTGCCAAATAGCAGGGCCTGCTGCTCGCGGCCGGCTTTGGTATCGGGAGCGGCCAACTGGCCGTAGCGCTGCCAACGCAGGCGGGTGTTGTGGGCCACCGAGTTTTCGCCCCGGTTACTGAAGGCCTTCTCGGTCAGCATGTACCACACGCCGGGCGGGTACACGCTCGATGCGGGGGCTTCCTGCCAAACATCGGCCAGCAAATTGCGCGGGTGCGTGAAGCTCACCGTGCGGTGCGACGACAGCGTGAGCAGACCCAGTCCGGCCGTAAGCAGTCCGCCCCCAATTCCGAAAATGTACTGCACGGCCTGGTTGCTGCTGACCGTGGTGCCCACGCCCGACACGGCTCCCACGGCAATGGAAAGCACCGTGAGGCGCTGCACGCGGGTGTTGGCCTGCGCGTTGAGATAGTTGGCTATCTGGTTGGCGCGCTCGCCTTCGCAGTCCAGCTCAGCAGACACGCTCGCCACGGCCACCGTCAGCAGTTGCAGGCGGCTTTGCACGCGCTGCCGCTCTGCCAGCACGGCCAGCATGTTGGTCGTGGAGGGCTGCAAACGGGCAGTGCGCTCCAGCCGCACCAGAGCCTTAAGCTGGGGCAGCGCGCCGGCCGCATTCGCCACCAGCAGGCTGCGGCGCGAAAAACGCGCCGTCAAGCCACTGTCCAGCATCGGCTCAATGGCGGGTAGCGGCGTGGTGGCAAGGTCGTAGGAGTACACCAGCGGCGGCACGCAGTACTCGGCATCGGTTTGCAGCGCGGCACTTACGGGGCGGGTGGTTGTGCAGCTTCCCAGGCCCAGCAGCAGGGCACTATACAGGAGCAGAAGGGTAGCCTTTTTCATAGTGCGGAAAGCTTGGATGAGGCCACAGCTACGCCTAATCTCTGCAAAAGTATTGGTGACTGTAAGACTACGTGGTCAATAATCACCTACTCGTTTGCCAGCAGCTGCGCACACTGCCGGGCAATTTCCAACTCCTCACTGGTAGGAATAACCAAGATTCGGACCTTTGAATCCGGCCCGCTCAAATCGCGCAAGCCCGGAGCCCGCTCCTGGTTTTTAACCTCATCCAGCTGCAGCCCGAAGAACTCCATATCCTGGCACACACGGGCGCGCACCATGGCATCATTCTCCCCTACCCCTGCCGTGAACACAATGGCATCCAGCCCATTCAGCGTAGCCGTGTAGGCGCCAATGTATTGGCGGATACGGTAGCAATACAAGTCGTAGGCCAAGGTGGCGCGGGCATCACCAACGGCCAGGGCCTGCCCGATATCGCGCATGTCGTTGGAACCAGCCAGGCCCAGCATCCCGCTTTGCTTGTTGAGCAGGGTGCTCACCTGTTCGGCAGAGTAGCCCAGTTGCCCCTGCAAGTGCAGCAGCACCGAAGGGTCGATGTCGCCGGAGCGGGTGCCCATCACCAGGCCTCCCAGCGGGCCAAACCCCATGGTGGTGTCCAGCGACCGGCCGCCGCGCACCGCCGCCATGCTGCACCCGTTGCCGAGGTGAATAGTGATGAGCCGGGCATCGGGCTGGCTTAGGTAGGTGGCGGCTTGTGCGGCCACAAACTGGTGGCTAGTGCCGTGAAAACCGTATTTGCGAAGGCGCTGCTCCTCATACAGCGCCGTGGGCAAGGCGTAGCGATACGCGTATTCGGGCATGGTCTGGTGAAAAGCCGTGTCGAACACTGCCACCTGCTGGGCGTGGATAAATAGCCGCTCCGCCACTTCAATACCCAGATAATTGGCGGGGTTGTGCAAGGGCACCAGCACAAACAGCCGCTTAATTTCCGCCTTCACTTCCTCCGTGATGAGTGCCGTGGCGGCAAAGACTTCGCCGCCGTGCACCACGCGGTGCCCCACCACGGCAATCTCGCCCGGGTCTTGAATCACGCCGCCGGGCTGCTCCGTGAGCAAGCGCACCACTTCTCGCAGGCCAACTTCGTGGTCGGGCAGCGGGAGCGTGTGGAATTGCTCAGTCGGCGGATTGCCTTCGGGAGCCTGCGGGTCGAAAACCTTGTGGCGAATAGTGGCCTGCTCAGAGCCAATACGCTCTACCAAGCCGCTGCATACCGGTTGCTCGGCCGGCCACCGGAAAAGCTGGTACTTGATGGAACTGCTGCCGGAGTTGACGACGAAAATGTTCATGAGGAATTATTATGCAGGCATAATGGCAAGTAGCGTGGACTTTGTGAGTCCGCGCGTGAACGATACCTGAACGAGCCACGCGCGGACTCACAGAGTCCACGCTACTTACACGCTACCCCTGCTGGCTCTGAATGGCGGTTATCACTACCGTGTTGAAAATATCATCCACTGTGCAGCCACGGCTGAGGTCGTTCACTGGCTTATTCAAACCCTGCAGCACGGGGCCAATAGCCAAAGCGCCCGTTTCGCGCTGCACGGCCTTGTAGGTATTATTCCCTGTGTTCAAATCCGGAAAAATGAGCACGCTGGCTTGGCCGGCTACTTCGGAATCCGGCAGCTTCTGGCGACCCACCAATGGGTCCACCGCCGCGTCGTACTGAATAGGGCCTTCTACTTTCAAGTCGGGGCGTTTCTGGCGCACCAGTTCGGTGGCTTGGCGCACCTTCTCTACATCGGCCCCGGCACCGGACGTGCCCGAGGAGTAGGAAAGCATGGCCACCCGCGGCTCAATGCCAAAGGCCCGGCTGCTTTCGGCCGAGGAAATGGCGATTTCGGCCAGCTGCTCGGCCGTGGGGTTGGGGTTCACGGCGCAGTCGCCGAACACGGCCACGCGGTCGGGCAGGCACATGAAAAACACCGACGACACTACCGACACGCCCGGCTTGGTTTTGATGAACTGCAAGGCCGGCCGGATAGTGTGCTGCGTGGTGTGTACCGCCCCGGATACCATACCGTCGGCATGGCCCTTATATACCATCATCGAGCCGAAGTAGGACACGTCGCGCAGCAGGTCGCGGGCCATGTCTTGGTTCACGCCTTTGTCTTTGCGCAGCTCGTAAAAAGTCTCCACATAATCGGCATACTCCTCGGAATTAACCGGGTCGACGATGCGCAAATGGCCTGCGGGCAGGTTCAGGCCCAGGCGTTTGGCTGAGGCTGCTACTTCGGCCGGGTCGCCGAGAATAGTCAGGTCCACTATGTCTTGATGCAGCAGCTGGGCGGCGGCCCGCAGAATGCGGTCGTCGTTGCCCTCCGGCAGCACTATGTGGCGGCGCGAGCGTTTGGCCCACTGCAGCAGCCGGTACTGAAACATGTGCGGCGTAATGCCCTCGGACTGGAAGCTGACCAGCTTTTCCTCCAGCACCCGCACGTCCACGTAACGCTCGAAGGTGTTGATGGCCAGCTGAATTTTCTTCGGGTTCTCGGGCGAAATGCGGGATTTGATGTTCGCCACCCGTGTCGTCGTTTCGAAGCTGCCCATGGGCACCGCCAGAATGGGAATCGCCACGCTCGGCAGGCCTTCCAGCAGGCGCATGATGGGCGGGTCGGGCTCGGAACCGGCCGTGAGCACCATGCCCACCACGCGCGGGTAGCTCACCGACATGTTGGCCTGCAACGCCGCCAAAATGATGTCGCCGCGGTCGCCAGGCGTCACTATCAGCACGTTTTCCTTCAGGTAGTTCAGAAACTGCGGCACCTGCATGGCCCCGATAATGTAGTTGTCGACTTGGTTGCTCAGTCCTTCTTCCCCAAAAAGCAGCTTGCCGCCCAGCCCGGCCTGAATTTCGCGCATGGTAGGGTTCAGCAGGTTGCGGTCTTCGGGGATGACGGCCAGCAACACGTCTGACGGGAGCTGGGCGCGCAGCAGCGCCTGCACGTCCTCGGCCTGGGCCGGCACCACGCGGTTGGCCACCACCAGCAGAACGGGCACCTCGCGGCCCTCAAAATTGCGCAGCAGCGTGAGCACCGAGCTCACCATCTGGGCCGTGCTTTTGCCCTCGCCCGACACCACTAGCACCACCGGCACGCCCAGATTTTTGGCAATCGACACGTTGGCATCGAACTCAAACGCGGTGCCCGGCCCAAGGAAGTCGCTGCCCTCTACCACCGTGAAATCGTAGTTGTCTTCCCAGTGCTTGAACTTGCGAATCACTGCGTCAATCAGCTCGCCCTGGGCATCGGCTTCGAAGAGCCGCAGGGCTTCCGGGCGAGTGAAAGCGTAGGTATCGGCGTAGGGCAACGGCAGTTTGAAGTGCCGCGTAATGGTGTCGATGTGCGGGTCGGGGCCCTGGGCGGGCTCGTAGTCGATGATGGGCTTGAAGTACCCCACCCGGCGGGCTTGGCCCAGCAGCATGTTCACCAGGCCCAGCGCAATCAGGGATTTGCCGCTGTTGGGCTCGGCGGCGGCAATAAAAACGGCTTTCGTCATATCACAAGGTAACGCAGCAGCCGGGCCTAGTGTTGGCGGAACCGTGGCGGCGCGCCGCCAAATCGGCCGTATCAGTGCCACGCACCAGCCTAATTCCCTGCCCCCTCAGCAGCCAGGGCATAACCAAAAAGCCCCAGCGCAAAGGCCAGGGCTTTGGAGCAACCGGTGGTTGTGATAAACCAGCCGATTGGCTTGCATGGTATGCGTTGAAAATACGAAAAGCCTGTTCCCGTGGTTCCAGGAGCAGCTTTAGTGTACCTGCAACCTAGCGTAGGTGTAAGTGGTGCCGGGGTTTTTGCCGGTCCACATGCGCTTTTTCAAAATCAGGGTATTGGGAGAAATCCAGCGCACCTCATCTGGTTCCCAGGTTGCTGGGTCAACGGATGGCTCCAGCAGCCACACTTGCTGCCAATGACCCTTTTTTAAACGAAATAGCCGTATTTCATTGGGATAAACGCCGTACTCAATGCCTGCTGCTATCGACACGAAGCTTTGCATGTCGGGGGAGAAGACCGGTGCCCCGTACAGGGCTAACTGCTTTTCGCCACTACTTGGCACTAGCAATACTTGAGTTCGCTCCCAGTAATGGCCCACCAGCATATGGCTTTTGGATTGCGGCAGATACCCTTTGTACTCAAACTGTGCCTGGTCGTCACTATCGGTACCCACTCCCTTATCCTGAAAAATCTTCGCCTCCTTATCAGTGGGAATAACGATGCGACCCCGCGTCTTATTCAACGGAAAAGTCACTGCCGGATTGCTTAAAACGCTCGTTTTTCTTGCTGCTAAGTAAGTCTTCCTGGTGAGCGTAGTGAATGTGACACGCACCGGCGCTGGCTCCAAGGCGGGAGCTCTCAGTAGTAGGGCCAGCACCCAGAGCAGCAATAGTCTCATAAAAAGCAGAGAGCTTTATGCCGTGCCAAGGTAACGCCCGACGCATCTTTGCGCATATGTCTGCCCCCGCCGCTCCCCTGCCCTACCTCGTCTTCGACTTCGACTCCACGTTCACTCAGGTCGAAGGCCTCGATGAATTGGCCGATATCGCCCTGCAAGGCCACCCCGACCAAGCCAGCGTAGTAGCTCAAATCCGAGCCCTCACCGACCAAGGCATGGCCGGCGAAATCGGCTTTCAGGAGTCGCTGACGCGCCGCTTGGCGCTGCTGGGCGCCAATGAAAAGCACCTCGCCCCGCTGGTGGCCCGCCTGCAAACCAAGGTGAGCGAGAGCATCCGGCGCAACGGCGATTTTTTCCGGCAATTTGCCGACCGGATTTACGTGGTGAGCAGCGGCTTCCGCGAGTTCATTGAGCCTGTGGTGGCCGAGTTTGGCATCGCGGCCGACCACGTGCTGGCCAACACCTTCACCTTCGACGAAGCCGGCAACATCACGGGCTGCGACCCGGCCAACGTGCTCAGCCGCGACGGCGGCAAAATCCGCCAGCTCGTGCTGCTCGACCTCGACGGCCCCGTCTACGTGCTCGGCGATGGCTACACCGACTACCAAATCCGCGAGGCCGGGCTGGCCCACCGCTTCTACGCCTACACCGAAAACGTGGCCCGCCCCACCGTGGTGGCCCGGGCCGACGAAGTGCTGCCCACCTTTGACGAGTTTTTGTACCAATTAAAACTTCCCATGACTCTTTCGTACCCCAAAAATCGCATTAAGGTCCTGCTTCTCGAAAACCCCGATGCCCGTGCTAAAGAGCTGTTCAGCGAAGAAGGGTACCAGGTAGAAACGGTGCCTGGCGGCCTCGACGAGGACGAACTCATTCAACGGATTGAGGGCGTGAGCATTCTCGGCATCCGGTCCAAAACGCAGGTTACGGAGCGGGTTCTGGAAGCTGCCAACCGGCTGATTGCCATCGGTGCCTTCTGCATTGGCACCAACCAAATTGACGTTATGGCCGCTATGAAACGGGGCGTGGCCGTGTTCAACGCGCCTTTCTCCAACACCCGCTCGGTGGTGGAGCTGGCCTTGGGCGAAATCATCGTATTAGCCCGCCGCATCCCGGAGAAGAACCCCAAAATGCATGCAGGCGAGTGGGACAAGTCAGCCAACGGCTCGTTCGAGATTCGCGGCAAGACGCTCGGCATTGTGGGCTACGGCAATATCGGCTCGCAGCTGTCGGTAGTAGCCGAAGCCGTGGGTATGAAGGTGGTGTATTTCGACATCGCCGAAAAGCTGCAGCTCGGCAACGCCGTGAAGTGCCGCACGCTGGAAGAACTGCTTACTAAAGCCGACGTGGTGACCCTACACATCGACGGCCGCGCCGACAACCTCAACTTTTTTGGCGCCCAGGAATTTGCGCTGATGAAGCCCGGTGCCCTATTCCTCAACAACGCCCGCGGCCACGTTGTGGACGTGCCTGCCCTAGCCGCTGCCCTGCGCTCCGGCCACCTCGGCGGCGCAGCCGTCGATGTATTCCCCTACGAGCCCAAAACCAATAACGAGAGCTTCGAAAACGAGCTCCGCGGCCTGCCCAATGTGCTGCTTACGCCGCACATCGGCGGCAGCACGGCCGAGGCCCAGCGCAACATCGCCGAGTTTGTGCCCGAGCGCATTATGGCCTACATCAACGCCGGCAACACCCAGCAGTCGGTCAATTTCCCGAATATTCAGCTGCCGGTGCAGCAAGCTCACCGCCTCATTCACATCCACGCCAACGTGCCGGGCGTGCTGGCCAAAATCAACAACGTGCTGGCCGCTCATCACGTCAACATCCTAGGTCAGTACTTAAAAACCAACGAGCTGATTGGCTACGTGATAACGGACATCAATAGAGAGTACGACCAGGAAGTTATCAAGGCGCTACGGGGGGTAGAGGATACCATCAAGTTCCGGGTGTTGTACTAATCTCCAGCAGCAGGGCACAGCACTAGCGGCTGTCTAGAACGCACGCAGTGCGCACCACTGCCGGCCACGAAGACGAAAGCCCGAGGGCCGTGTGCGTATGTCCTCTTCAGTTCATCTACTGTTCATCTATATGTAAACGGGAAGAAATAGTGCATTTCGTATTTGCCGCCTCAACCAAAGGCTCAAAAGGCACCTATGAAACACACACCTACTTTCCTGTTTGCGGCCCTGCTGGGCGGCGGACAAGTCTTGGCGCAGGGCAACTCTGCAAACAAAGCCACGGCCGACATCAGCCAGTTTACGTCGGTGCGCCCCTCTACTCAGGCGCAGGGGCTGCGCATTCCCGCCACGCACACTTTCCAATTGTTGGTGCAAGGCGGCGCTCCGTATTCGGAGGCCGCCGATGGCGTGGTGAAAGAGAGCTTCGATTTCACGGGCTACGTACCCGCCTACAGCGGCAACTCCGCCGGGCAGGGCAACAGCGCCTTTGGCCAGAACCACAATGCCAAAGGCTACCTGTCCATCAACCACGAAGGCTCCTCCACCGCTACCTCCGGCGTGAGCATGCTGAGCCTGGACTTTAACACGGCCACCCGCCTATGGGACGTGACGGCCAAAAACGCCGTTGACTTCCGCTCGGTGGTGGGCACCTTCAACAACTGCTCGGGTGGCGTTACGCCCTGGCGTACGGTGGTTACCTGCGAAGAAAACACGCCCACGGCCCCCACCGACAGCAACCGCGACGGCTACCTGGACTTTGGCTGGAACGTGGAAATTGACCCAGCCACTCACTCGGTTATCGACCAGGACGGCGACGGCACGCCCGACAAGCTCTGGCGCATGGGCCGCATCAAGCACGAAAACATCGTGGTGGCCCCCGACAACCGCACCGTGTACGAAGGCGCCGACGACGGCTCCTCCAACAGCTTCGTGTATAAGTACGTGAGCGACGAAGCCGGCAAGCTGGCCAATGGCGCGCTGTACGTACTAAAGCTGAACGGCACCGTGGCAGCCGCCACCTCTGGCGTATGGCTGCGCGTGCCGAACACCACGCCCGCCGAGTGCAGCAACACCACTGTTCTGGCGCGGGCCTTGGGCGCCACGAGCTTCAACGGCGTCGAAGACATCGAAATCAACCCGCTGACCCACCAGATTTATTTTACGGCCAAGGGCCCCGGCACCGTTTACCGCTTCACCGATTCGGGCACGGACGGCACGACCATCAGTGATTTTGCCATTTTCGCGGGCAACACACCCACGAATCCCAACGTGGCTTATGCCATCAACTACGGTTCCGGCGTGGTGTCGGAGTTGTGGCGCACGGGCGCCGACAACCTGACCTTCGACTCCAAAGGCAACCTCTACGTGCTGCAGGACGGCGGCCGCAACCACGTCTGGATGATTCGGCCCTCGCACACGCAAGCCGCCCCCGCCGTGGAGCTGTTTGCGGTGACGCCCGCCGGCTGCGAGCCCACGGGCATGACCTTCTCGCCTGATGAGCAGTTCATGTTCATCTCCATGCAGAACCCCAGCGCCAGCAACACCGAAGCCACCACCGACGCTGCAGGTCAGACGGTGGTTTTCAATAGGTCCTCGGCCCTGGTTATTGGCCGCAAGGAGGCTTTCGGCAAATCCAACGACAAGAACAAAGGAGCCGAGCTGCTGCTAGCCGACGTGTACCCCAACCCCGTGAGCGGCCCGGAGCTGTCGTTGCAAGTGACGCATTCCCAGAAAGAAGAAGCTATGGTACAAGTCTTCAACCGTTTGGGCACGCCCGTACTGGAGCAGTCCTTCGAGCTTACTAAGGGCGTGAATACCCTGCGCCTGCCAGTTAGCGAGCTACGCAACGAGCAGTACTACTTGGTCATCAAGACGGCTACTTCTACCACCACCCGTTCCTTCATTAAGCAGTGAGGTCGGGTCGACTTTTCATTACGCTAATCTTCAGTGTTGCCCTGCAAAGTTTGCAGGGCAACACCTGTTTGGCGCAATGCGCAACGCCAGCGGCCTTCACGCTGGCCGATGCGCTCAGCCGCCCGTCCTGCATCCGGGAGTTGAACGTGCGCGGCCAAAGCCTGGAGCTGCTGCCCGCCAGCGTAGCGCAGCTGCCCCGGCTGCACCGCCTCTATGCGCACGAAAACCACCTGCGTCAGCTGCCCGAAGCCCTCACCCAGCTCGATAGCCTGCGGGTGCTGTTCCTGAACAAAAACGGCCTGCTGGCCCTGCCAGCCTCCCTCGGCAACCTGCACCGGCTGCAGCAGCTGCAAATCGACCAGAACAACCTCACCGAACTCCCGCCCAGCATCGCCGGGCTGGATAGCCTACGCTTCCTGGTGGGTAGCTACAACAACTTCACGTCGCTGCCGGAGCAATTGGGCGAGCTGCCGGCACTCGAATACGTCGATATTTCCAACAACCAGCTGCTTTACCTGCCCGAGTCGCTGCGGAAGCTGCACGCCCTGCGCTACGCCTACCTCAACGACAACAAGCTGCAGAGCCTGCCCGACGAGCTGGGGGCGCTCGGCAAGCTGGAAGAACTGAACGTGTCGAACAATCAGCTCGACCAGCTTCCGGCCAGCCTGGGCGGCTGCCAGGCCCTGAAAGTGCTGATTGTGTCCGGCAATCAGCTCAAGGCCCTGCCCAAAAGCCTGGGCCAGCTGCGCAACCTGGAAATTCTGATTGCCAACGACAACCAGCTCACGGCCCTGCCCCGCTCGGTAAGCAAGCTCAAAAAGCTGAAGACGGTCATCGTCACGAACAACGCCTTTACCCCCGAAGCCCGCCGGCAGGCCATGGCCGCGCTGCCGGGTGCCACCATCTATTTCCAATGAAAACTCGCTTTCCTCTTCTTTGGACGATTGGCCGGCCGCTGCTGCTGGTTTTATCGGCGGGCCTGCTGTCGTTTGCAATGCTACACAAGCCGCCTGCCGAGCAGGTGAAGGGCTATTACACCGCGCATTTACAGCAATTACACACGGCCCTCACGGACTTCCAGCAGTCGGCCCAGCGGGCTGATACCACCAGGCTGCGCGCCCATTTTGCCGCTTGCCGCCGCGAATACAAACACCTGGAGTTTGCCATTGAATACTATTACCCGCATGCCGCCACGCGCCTCAACGGCGCCGCGCTGCCCGAAACTGAACCCGGCGAGCCGGGCGAGGTCATTACCCCTGCAGGATTTCAGGTGCTTGAAGAATACGTTTACGCCAATCCCGACACCCGCGCCAACCGCGACCTGATTTACCAGGAAATCGACAATCTGCTCTACGAAGTGCGCCACCTGGAGCAGCAGCTACCGTACCTCGCCTTGTCCGACGCGGAAGTCTTCGATGCCGTGCGCCTCAACCTCTACCGCCTGGCGGCCAAAGGCGTGTCCGGCTTCGACTCGCCCGCAGCCCACGCCTCGCTGCCCGAAGCCGCCGCCACGCTGAAAGCCAGCCGCGAAGTGGTGGCGATGTTCGGCGCGCCCGCCCCGCTCACCACGCTGCTGGCCCGTTGCGAAGCCGCCGTGACCGCTCCCAATCAGGACTTTGACAGTTTTGACCGGGCCCGCTTTTTCGTGCGCTACTTCAACCCGGCCCTAGCGGCGCTCCGGCAAGCCCAAGTGCACCAGCGCATTCCATGGGTTGCGGCCAGACGCGCAGTTCGCGCCGATGCGGTCGGCTACTTCGTGGCTGATGCCTTCGACCCTTCTTTTTTTGCGCCAGCCGACGCCGCCCGGCCCACGGCAGCCGTACTCAAACTCGGCGAAGCCTTGTTCAGCGAGCCCTTGCTCTCGGGCAAAGCAGGCCGCTCGTGCGCCAGCTGCCACGCGCCAAACCGCGCCTACACCGACGGCCTGAAAGTAAACAGCTCCCTACTAGCCGATGCGGGCTTGGAACGCAACACCCCCACCCTGCTAAACGCTGCCCTGCAGCCTGACCAGTTCTACGACAGCCGGGTGCATTTCCTGGAAGACCAGGTGCACGCTGTGGTGTCCAACAAAGCCGAAATGGGCGGCCACCTGAGCGAAGCACCCACTTTGCTACGCAAGAAAGACGCCTACCCCAAGCTGTTTGCCCAGGCCTTTGCCAGCGAAAAACAACCCGTTTCGGAGCGCAACATTCGGCGGGCGGTGGCCGCCTACGTTCGCTCCCTGGTTCGCCTCAACAGCCGCTTCGACCAGTACCTGCGCGGCGACACCACCATCCTCAACGATGCAGAGGTACTCGGCTTTAACTTGTTCATGGGCAAAGCCCAGTGCGGCACCTGCCACTACATGCCCCTGTTCAACGGCACCGTGCCGCCCCTCTACGACAAGACCGAAAGCGAAGTACTAGGGGTGCCGGCCAAGGCCGACGCCCAGCTCCTCGCCTTGGATGCCGACCCCGGCAAGTTCCTGCTCTACGGCATTGCCCACCAGCGGCACGCCTTCAAAACGCCTACCGTCCGCAACGCCGCCCTCACCGCGCCCTACATGCACAATGGCGTGTACCAAACCCTGGAGCAAGTGCTCGACTTCTACAACCAAGGCGGTGGCGCCGGCATAGGCCTATCAGTCCCTAATCAAACCTTAGCCGAAGACGAATTGAACCTCAGCCAAACCGAGCAGCAAGCCATTATCGCCTTTATCAAATCGCTGACTGATGTGCAGGAAGTGCCGTATTGAAAAACTTAACCAAAAACCATCTTGACGGTCATGCCGAGCACAGCCAAAGCATCTCGCGGGCATCACTAATACCTTTTGTCTGTCATGCTGAGCTTGCAAAGCATCTTATCACACCACTACGACTCGTTCAGCGGTGATAAGATGCTTCGCAAGCTCAGCATGACAGACGATTTTAAACAAAGCATAAGCGTGCTTCAAAGGCACGTGGACTGAGCTAGTATGCTTACGCCTACAGCCTATCCCGCACCTCGCGCAGCAGCCGTTCCATCTCGTTGCGCACCGGCTTATCATCGCCCGGAAAGCCGTTGTTGAAGAAGCTCACGGCTACCAGACGGCCGGTTTTGGTGCGCACGTACCCGGCAATGTTCACGTTGTTGGTCAGCGTGCCGGTTTTGCCCCAAAACCAGGTGCCATTGGCATCGTGGTAGCGCTTGCGCAGCGTGCCCTGGCCGCCGCCCGCCGCCAGCACGCTCAGCAGGCGCGGTTCTTCTACCTCCTGGTGCAGCTTGAGCAGCAGGGCCGTAAAGGTGCGGGGCGTGGTCAGGTTGAGACGCGAGAGGCCGGATCCGTCCACCCACACCGGCTTGTCGGGCAGGGTGTTGAGGAATTTGCGCTGCATAACACGAATGGCCCGGCTGGTGCTCAGCGAATCGTGACCCAGCGTAGTGCTGCACATCAGCAGCAGCTGCTCGGCCAGAAAGTTGTCACTCACTCGCAGCATGCGGCGGTACAGGGAATCGACGCGCAGGCCGCGCAGCGTGCGGATTTCATCACCGGGCTTGGGCCGCCACAACACGCCTACTATGGGCCGACGCAAGGTGTCGCCCAGCATGCGCAGTAGCAACGTGCGGCTGGTCCGGAACGGTACCTCATCAATCCATTTCTTGGTAGAAGGCAGGGTGTAGAATCGATTCGTTTGCGGGTCGCGCCGCACGTGGGTGTCGGGGTCGATGTCAGGCGACAAAAAATTGACCGGCGCCTGCTCGGTGAGGGGTGCGAAAGACCGGGGGAGCACCCGAACGCGCTGCGGCAGAAGCACCGCGCGCTTTACAGAGGCACCGCCGGGCCGCTGCGGAGCACGCAAAGGCGCGGCCGCATAAAACCGCACCGTGTTTCCATAAATAGGGAATGCCGTGCGCTCGGGCTGGAAATAATACGTGTAGTCGTCCCAGCTCCAGCTGGGCCCATAAATGGGCACACTGGCTATATCGCAGTAGGCCAGCATTTTCTCAGGCCGGTTGGCCAGGAAAGCGTAGGCGCGGCGGCTGGGCACGTCTCCGTGCAGGAAGGTGGGGTCGCCGGTGCCTTGGAAAAACAGCGTGTCGCCCCGCGAGAAATAGCGCAGGCTGGGCAGCGAGTCGGGCAGCATTTTCAGGCCCGCATAAAAGCTGAACAGCTTCATGGTACTGGCCGGGGTGAAATACCGGCTGTCGTTGTAGCCAAACAAAGTTTCGCCAGTGGCCGCATCGGCCAGGCTGATACCTACCTGGTGCTGGCGCAACACCGCGGAGCTGTCGACCATATTTTGCAACCAGGGCAATTTTGCCGCAGGAATTACCACCACCAAAGGCGTGTCGGTGGATTGGGCACAAGCCGGCAACTGGGTGGCACCCAGCGTCAGCAGCAACAGGAAATAAAGGGAACGAGGCAGCACGGAAAGCAACTTTAGCAACACTTGCGACGAGGAAAGCCACAACACTACAAAACTAACGCGCCTCCCGCCCTGAAACTAACCTTACCTTTGTCTCCCGAAATGCCAGAACGCTCCAACTCCCCCACGCCAGCCGCCGCCAAGTACATTTTTGTTACCGGTGGTGTCACCTCCTCCCTTGGCAAGGGCATCATTTCGGCCTCCCTTGCCAAGCTTCTGCAGGCCCGCGGCTTCCGCGTCACCATCCAGAAGTTCGACCCCTACATTAACATCGACCCCGGCACGCTCAATCCCTACGAGCACGGCGAATGTTACGTAACCGACGACGGCGCCGAAACCGACCTCGACCTCGGCCACTACGAACGGTTCCTGAACACGCCCACCTCACAGGCCAATAACGTGACCACGGGCCGCATCTACGACACCGTTATCCGCCGCGAGCGCGAAGGCGCTTTCCTCGGCAAAACGGTGCAGGTCGTCCCCCACATCACCGACGAAATCAAGCGGCGCATGCTGCTACTGGGCCAGAATGGTCAGTTCGACGTAGTTATCACCGAAATTGGCGGCTGCATCGGCGACATCGAAAGCCTGCCCTTCGTGGAGGCCGTGCGCCAGCTCCGCTGGGAGTTGGCCGATTCCGATTCGCTGGTTATTCACCTCACGCTGCTGCCTTACCTGAAGGCCGCAGGCGAGCTCAAAACCAAGCCCACTCAGCACTCCGTCCGCGACCTGCGCGAAGCCGGCCTGCAGCCCGACATCTTGGTATGCCGCTCCGAACATCCCATTCCGGCCGAGATGCGCCGGAAAATCGCGCTGTTCTGCAACGTCAAAATCAACTCCGTTATCGAAAGTCTGGATGCCGACAGCATCTATTCCGTGCCGCTGCTCATGCGCAAGGAGGGCCTCGACGAACGGGTAATTAAACGCCTGAAACTCACCGGCGGCACTGCTGTGCCCGACCTAGAAGCCTGGAAAGACTTCCTCGGCAAGCTGAAAAACCCGACCGAAGAAGTGACCATTGCCCTCGTGGGCAAGTACGTGGAGCTGCCCGACGCCTACAAATCCATCAACGAATCCTTCGTACACGCCGGCGCTCAAAACGAGTGCAAGGTCACGTTGCGCAGCATCCAGTCCGAGCACATCACCGCCGAGAACGTGGCCAGCCTGCTGCACGGCTGCGACGGCGTGCTGGTAGCGCCCGGTTTCGGCGAGCGCGGCTTTGAAGGTAAAATCAACGCCGTTCGTTACGTCCGCGAGAACAACATTCCCTTCTTCGGCATCTGCCTGGGCATGCAAGTGGCCGTGGTAGAGTTTGCCCGCCACGTACTGGCCCTGCCCAACGCCAACTCCACCGAGATGGACGCCCTCACGCCCAATCCCGTCATTGCTATGATGGAGGAGCAGAAAAACATCACCCAGAAGGGCGGTACCATGCGCCTCGGCGCCTACGCCTGCGACCTGCGCCGCGGCTCCAAAGCCGCCAAAGCCTACGGCCGCAACCACATCAGCGAGCGCCACCGCCACCGCTACGAGTTCAACAACCAGTTTCTGGCCCAATTCGAGGAAGCAGGCATGCAAATGACCGGCACCAACCCCGACACCGGCCTAGTGGAGGTAATCGAGCTGCCCAACCACCCGTGGTTTGTAGCCGGCCAGTTCCACCCCGAGCTGAAAAGCACCGTGGAACAGCCTCACCCGCTGTTCACGCGGTTTGTGCGGGCAGCCATTCAGCACCGCAAGGGCTAACGCCCCACAGGCATCTGTCATTGCGAGTGGAGCGGAACGCGGCAATCCGTCCTCCGGCTGCGACCAGCTCTGAGTTGTGACAAAGCCCTTAAAGCACAATGCGCGCTTACTACGTCTATCTGCTCACCAACGCTAACCACACCGTTCTCTACATCGGCGTCACGAATAATCTAACCCGACGCGTAGCCGAACACAAAGCCGGCATGCACCAAGGCTTTACCAAGAAATACAATGTGCACAAGTTGGTGCATTTCGAAACTTTTCCCGACGTCAACGCCGCTATTGCCCGCGAAAAACAACTCAAAGCGGGTTCGCGGGCAAAGAAGCTGGCTTTGGTTCATATAAACAATCCGACTTGGCAGGAACTAGCTGAATAAAAGGCGTTGTCACATCTATGGGCTAGTCGCTTTGGGAGGACGGATTGCCGCGCTCCGCTCCGCTCCACTCGCAATGACAGCGCCCTGTCTCACGATGAATGACAAGGCCCTTCCCTCCGTACCTTTGCCCCTTCGCAACCTTAATTACAAATGGATAGAAATTCAGCAACCGGCCTTTTCCTGATTTCGGCCTTGCTTCTCGTGTACCTCTTCTTTTTCAGCCCGAAAAAAGAAGATGCCAAGGCCCCCGGCAAAACGCCGCCGCCCACAGCCGCCGCTACGGCTCCCGCCGCAACTCCTGCCGTCGTGGCCGCAATCGCTCCCGAAGCAGCCCTCGACACCGCAGCCATCAGTGGCGCAGCGGTACAGGACGTTGCTGTTTCCAACGAAAACCTCGATATCACCTTCTCCACCCGCGGTGGTCGCGTAGCGGCTGTGCGCCTGAAGAAGTACAAGACGTTCTTTGGCCAGCCGCTCTACTTGTTCGATGCGAAAAGTGCCCGCATGGACACTCGCTTCCGCACCATCGACGGCAAGACCATCAAGTTTTCGGACCTGGTGTTCCAGCCCACCACCTCACAGGCTGCCAATGGCGCCTCGGTTATCACCTTCACGGCACCCGTGGCCGGTGGCAGCGTGGTGCAGACCTACACCCTGCCCAAAGACAGCTACGAACTGAGCTATAACCTGCGCCTGAATGGCCTGGAGCGCACCGTAGCTCAGGAGCCGCTGGTGTTCACCTTCATCGACCAGGTACGCCAGACCGAGCAGGACCTGGCCCAGAACCGCACCCACACCACCATCAACCACTACCTGGCCGCGGGCGGCCTCGAGCTGGCCGAAGCCAGCGATAACCCCGAGGAATACAAAGCCATGGGCCCGGTGAAATGGGCAGCGCACAAGCACAATTTCTTCGTGGCCGGCATCATTGCCGACCAGCAGCCCTTCGCCGGTGGCGCGTTCAACTCCAACGTGAACCTGGCCGACTCCACGACCATCAAAACCCTGAGCAGCACGCTCACCATTCCGGTGAATGAGGTAGTGCAGGGCCGCGGCCAGTACCGCTTCTTCTTTGGCCCCAACTCCTTGAACCTGTTGAAGGACGTGACCCCGGAATTTGACCGCAACGTGACCCTCGGCTGGGGCTTGTTTCGCTGGGTAAACCGGTTTGTGGTGCTGCCCGTGTTCCACTTTCTGGAGCAATACATCACGTCCTACGGCATAATTATCGCGCTGCTGGTGCTCTTGATTAAGCTCGTTACCTGGCCGCTCACCTACAAAACTTACGAGAGCCAGGCCCGCATGAAGGTGCTGAAGCCGGAAATTGACGCGCTAAAGGAGAAGTATGGCGACGACGCCACCAAGGTGCAGCAGGAAACCATGAAGCTCTACCAGACCTTCGGTGTGTCACCCCTGGCCGGCTGCGTGCCCACGATTCTCACCCTGCCCATTTTGTTCGCCATGTTCCAGTTCTTTCCCAACGCCATCGAGTTGCGGCAGGAAAGTTTCCTGTGGGCTAAGGACTTGAGCAGCTACGACGTGTTCGTGAAGCTGCCCTTCTACGTGAAATGGTACGGCGACCACGTGTCGATGTTCACCCTGCTCATGACGGCCTCTACCCTGCTCATGACCTGGCAGAGCAACCAGACCAACACGGCCATGCAGGGCCCCATGAAGACCTACAGCTACCTGATGCCCATCATCTTCCTGTTCGTGCTGAACAGCTTTGCGGCGGGCCTCACCTGGTACTACTTCGTGTCGAACGTCATCACCTTTGGCCAGCAGGCCCTGACCAAAGCCTTTGTCGACGACACCAAAATCCGCGCCCAGCTCGACGCCAACAAAATCAAAAACAAGGACAAGAAACCCAGCGGCATTCAAGGCCGCATTGCCGAAGCCATGAAAGCCGCGCAGGAGCGCGAGGCTCAGGCCAAGAAGAAGCAGTCCTAGTATTTCCCTCAACCCAGCTGAGCAAGCCGGCAGAACGAAACCTTAGCACGGTTTTCGTTCTGCCGGTTTTTTGTTGGCCTTCTTGCAGCGTCCTACTGCGTCAGTTCTTCCTCCACTCTTTACTTGCCATGCGCTATTTCACTGTCCTGTTGCTCCTACTCGCTTTCGGCCTAGCACTCCCTGCCTGTGCCCAAAAGGCCACGGCCACGCAGAAAGCAAAACCCAAAAAAGTCAGCAAGAAGGCCGTGGCCGAAGAAACCCGCCTGAAAGAGTTGAAAGCAAAACAGGATAATGGCCCGGTGCTCACTTTCGAACGCACTGCCTGCTTCGGCAAATGTCCTGCCTACGCCATGCAGGTGTACGCCGATGGCCGTGTAGAATACGAAGGTCGCGGTGACGTGCCCATTATGGGGAAAAAGGAGCTAAAAATGACACCCGCCGCCGTGGCCGAAGTGCTGCGCAGGGCTAAAGAAGCCAATTTTGACCAGTTCAAAGACCGATACTCCGAAAATACCAGCGACTTGCCCAGCACCGTAGTAGCCATTCGCCAGCCCAATGGACAGTTGAAAAGAGTAGTGGCCGAAGAAGGAGAACCTACTAATGTGAAGATGTTTTTCACTTACCTGAGCACCCAGTTCGACCAACTCGCCCAGTTGGGAGGGGTAGATAGATAAGAATTAACCGCCTAACCGTCATGCAGAGCGCAGCGAAGCATCTCGCGTGCAGCAGTAATCCAATCGATTGGGTTGCTTCTCCAGGCGAGATGCTGCGCTCTGCATGACGGTTAGGCGGTTTTCCTAAGGATAAATTCTCATTTCACTGCCTTGCTGCCAAGCGGCTTCAAGACCAATGTCCCTTTCAGCGGGCACTTGGCGAAGCCACGGCCTTTGGTTTGAAAACCATAGGGAAAGCCTTGAGCGCCGCCGGATGGTAGATAGTAGCGTGCGTTTCCTGTGGCATGGGCTCGTAGTGGCAGGTTGTGGTGCGTGGGGTTTTGCTGTTCAGAATTTGCGCCAGCTGGCGCGTGGCGTCAATATCGCCTTGGCTGCTGGTGGCCAGATATACTTGCCTGGGTTGCCCCGATTGGGTCCTGAGCGGCACGTTGGCTTTGGCTACGAGTTGCCCGTTGTTCCACCACAGGCTTGGGTCGAAAGCCAAGTAGTTATCAAATAAAGCGGGTTCCAGCAGCAGCGTTTCCACGACAAACAGGCCCGCCAGCGACTCGCCCACAATGCCGGATTCGGCCGTGGTACGGTAGCGGCGCTTCACCTCAGGCATCAGCTCTTCCCGAATGAATTGCCGGTAGGCCGCCGAGCCGCCCACGCGGGGCGCAATTTTCTTGTCTTTTTCGTTAGTGGTCGGCCCGGTTAAGTCGCGCCGCCGCTGGGTGTTCTCAATCCCAACCAGTATAAATGGGCGCATGGAGCCGTTGCCCACCAACACCTGCACCAGGCCCGCCACGTGCAGAAAGTCCTCTTTTATGCCCCCATCGGGCATGTAGAGCACGGGCAGCCGCACCGTAGCCGAATCGGCGTAGGCATCTGGCAGGTACACGTTAAGGCGGCGGGTTTCGCCCAGAGCTTTCGACTGCAGGGTAAAAGTCTGGCCAATGACTAAGGGCATCGCTTCAGCCGGCGCCCCCGCCAACTGCGCCTGCGCGGCCAAGATGGGTAACAAGCCGGTCAAAAGCACGAGAGCGGCAGTTCGAAAATGGCGCATAAGAGTTGAGCATAAGGCAAAACCAGAGCAGTTCCTTGGGCCGCGCACGTAGCGCAAACTTGTAGTTCGCGTGCCAGAACGATACCCGAACAAGTTGCAACCGACGCTGAGACGCAAACTATGAAACGTAAACTACAAGTTCGCGCTACTGGCCGCTACTCTTTATACACCCGCTCCAGCAGCAGCAGGTTCATGGGATTGGGGGTGAGGCCGCGCACGTTGTTCTGCGTCAGGCGCACTACTTCGTCGTAATACAGGCTGATAACGGGGCTTTCTTCCACCACAATGCGGTCCATGGCCTGGTAGAGGGCCGTGCGACGGACAATGTCCTGCGTGCGGCGGGCTTCGTCGTACAGCTTGTCGTAGGCCGCGCTTTTGAAGTGGGTTTTATCGGGGCCTGCCGGGCTGAAGTTGGGGCTGTAGAACAGCGCTAGGTAGTTCTCCGCATCGGGGTAATCACCTAGCCAGCTTTTGGAGAAAAAGGCCACTTTGCCATTATCCACCAGGTCCTGCTGGGCGGCCGACTGGTTGATATCAATCTGCACCTGCACGCCCACATCGGCCCATTGCTTCTGCAGGTACTCACTGACTTCCTTGCGCTCCAGCACCGTGCTTAGGCGCAGGCGCAACGGCCGCTGCGGGCCATAGCCCGCGGCCCGCAGCAGCTGCCGGGCCTTTTGCGGCTGGTAAGTATAGCCAGGCACTTTCTCCTGCGAAAACGAAGGCAGCGCAGCCGGCACGAAACCCGACGTACCGGCCTGCCCCACCCGGTTCAGGATGTAGGTGAGCATTTCGGGTTTATTGAGGGCGTAATTCAGGGCCTGACGCACGCGCTTGTCGCGCAGGGCCCGGCCTTGTGCAGCCTGCTCGCCGCTCAGTCCCACCGAATCAAGCTGAAACCCCAGGTATTCGGTATTCAGATAAGGCACCTTTTCAACGCGAAACTTGCCTTTGAAATCCTCCCGAATACTTCCGTCAGGATACATAATCAAGTCCCGCGACCCGGCCCGGATGCCCGACAGGAAGTCCAGCTTGCCTTGCTGGAAGGTCAAAAACTCCGTCTTGCGGTCGGGCAGAAAGCTTATGGACACGGCGTCGAGGTACGGCAGCGGCTGCCCCTTCGCATCGCGGCGCCAATAGTTAGGGTTGCGGTGGTAGAGCAGCACGTTGCCTTCGTCCCAGAGCTTGAACTGGAACGGCCCCGTGCCCACGGGGTGTTCCCGGAAGTCCTTGCCGTACTTCTCCACGGCCTCGTGCGGCACCACGTAGGCATACGGCATCGTCAGGATGCCCAGAAACGGAATAAACGGCTCCTTTAAATAAATGTGCAGCGTGGAGTCGTTGGCGGCCACGAAGCTGGTGTCGCTGGGTGTGCCGTCGGCCTTTTCAATCACCTTGCCCCGAAAAATCCAGCCCCCGGAGCTGGCCGTGCCGGGGTCGAGCAGGCGTTTGAAAGAGTACACGAAGTCGGCGGCAATCACCTCCCGGCCTTTGCCGCCGGGGAAAACATCGCTGTCGTGAAACCGCACGCCGCGCCGCAGCCCAAAGGTGTAGCGGCGGCCATCGGGCGAAATGGTGTACGTGCGGGCCAGGGCCGGGCCTGGCAAAAGCGTCGAATCCAGCTCCAGCAAGCCATTGTAGAGCTGCGCCGAGGCCCACCAGTTGGCTTGGTTGCGGGCAAAGGCGGGGTCGAGCGAAGTGAGGGCTTCGGGCTGGTTATAGCGGAACACGCGGCGCTCGTCGGCGGCCGGGCGCGCTGCATCGTGGCAGCCGGCCAGTGCCAGCAGGGCCATCAAGGGCCTCAGCGGTTTAGGCAGCAGGCCCGCCAAACGTGCCAAAAAAGGGGGCATGCGAACAGGGAAAGAATGTATCTTTGTGCAATGCTACGGCAAAAGTTATTAGTTCTCAGTTGTCAGATATTCGCTGCTACTTGTTAGTCCTTGGGCACTAAGCCGCTCGGAAACCAACAAAAAATCACGAACACCTATCAACAGGCAACCGATAACGACCAACTGACAATTAGAGACTCATGGGAAAAATCATCGCGGTAGCCAATCAAAAAGGCGGGGTGGGCAAAACCACTACCTCCATTAACCTAGCGGCGTCCCTGGCCGCCCTGGACTACCGGACCCTGCTCGTTGACGCCGACCCCCAGGCCAACGCCACTTCCGGCGTCGGCTACGACCCAAAGGACATTCAGAACAGCATTTACGAGTGCATGGTGGACGGCATTAATGCCCAGGACATCATCCTGCCCACCAACATTCTGCCCCACCTCGACCTCATGCCCTCCCACATCGACCTGGTGGGCGCCGAGGTGGAAATGATAAACCTGCCCAACCGCGAAGAGAAAATGAAGGAGGCCCTGCGCCCCCTCGCCGAGCAGTACGACTTCATCATCATCGACTGCTCCCCTTCGCTGGGCCTTATCACCGTAAACGCCCTCACGGCCGCGCACTCAGTTATCATTCCTGTGCAGTGCGAATATTTCGCCCTCGAAGGCCTGGGTAAGCTGCTGAATACTATTAAAATCATCCAGAGCCGCCTCAACACCGACCTGGAAATCGAAGGCATTCTGCTCACGATGTACGACGTGCGCCTGCGCCTTTCCAACCAAGTGGTGGAGGAAGTACGCATGCACTTCCAGCAGCTGGCGTTCGACACCATCATCCCCCGCAACGTGAAGCTGAGCGAGTCGCCCAGCTTCGGCATCCCCGTCATTCTGCACGACGCCGAGAGCAAAGGCTCCATCAGCTACCTGAACCTGGCGCGTGAGATTGTGGAGAAGAACAGCGTGGAAGCCCGGCCCGAGGAAACGGCTGAGGACGAGCGGATATAGGCTTTTATAGCCTGATTTTTAGAGCATAGAACGCCTCATGCATCTGGCGTCCGAGCCCCTAGAGCATCATCATGCTCTAGGGGCTTGTGCTTTTGAAGCGTAAGCTGAGTGCAGCTTAGCTTAGATGAACTAGCAGTTCTAGGCGGCAAACTATAAGCCCTGCCGCAGCCGGTTACTATTGTTTCTGCTGCTTGCGGGCCCGCTTTTCCGCTTTCATTCGAGCTCGCACGCCATCATCCACGCCGCGGCCGGTGGGCATGGGCTCGTGCACGGAGCCGGGGGTGGGCGGCAGAGGCGGCGCAGTCTTAATCTGATAACGGTGGGCGATGTTGCCCGACAGGCGCTCGGTGAAATGCGGCAGGATGCGGTGCGAGGTGACGGCGCCGCGGGCCTTCCAGCCTACCGGCAGTTCCGGCCGGGGCCGCACCGATGAGCGCACCATCGCATTCACCACTTTCGAAGGCGGGTCCATGGCGGCCATGCGGGCCGTACCGCCGCTGTAGTTGGCCGCGTGCCCCCAAAACGGCGTGTCAACAGCCCAGGGCTCGATGGTCACCACTTCAATGTTCTTGTAGCCCTGCAGTCGCAACTCCTGGTTCAGGGCTTGGTCGAGGTTGAGGATGGCACCTTTTGTGGCGGCGTATACAGCGTGGTAGGCCAGCGGCACGTGGCTTTCCACTGAGCCCAGGTTCATAAGCGCGCCGCGGCCCTGCGCCTGAAACAGCTTGATGGCCAGCTGGCTGCCGTACACCACTCCTTTCAGGTTTACGTCAATCAGGCGCGAATAGTCGGTCAGCGGAATCTCCCAAAACCGCCCGATGCCGCCTACGCCCGCGTCGTTCACCCATACGTCTACCCGCCCGTACTGCTTCACGGCGGCATCGGCCAGGCGCTGTACTTCTTCGGGCTTGCTGATGTCGGTAGTAACTACCAGCGCCGTGCCGCCCGCAGCACGAATCTTGGTGGCTATTTCCTCTAGTAGCTCGGTGCGCCGGGCAGCCAGCACCACATTGGCCTTGAAGGCGCCCAGCTGCTCAGCCATGCCCCGCCCAAACCCGCTCGATGCGCCCACAATGACGTAGGTCTTGCCCTGCACCTTGCGCTGCACCGCGGTGCCCGGGCGGGAAGTAGCACAGCTGCTCAGCAACATACCCAGGAACAGAAGCAACACTGTGCCCCTGCTCCTCAGAGCACAGGAAATAACTTGTAGCAGCATGGACCTGCTGTTGGGGGCGATTTCAATGAAACGGACGGTAGAGGCAGCAAAAGCAGTCATAAGCGGGGGAAAATGGCGGAAAAATCGCCGGTTCAGCCAAGTCTACTTTCTGTTTTTGAGTAAGGTTACTACGGCTCAGTTGTTGGAAGCCAAGCTTTTTTTACGTTGCCAGGGCTAGCGTCGGGCTTGTTTCCCACTACTGTCCGGCTTGGAGCGGAGCTTGCTTTGTTCAGCTTTTTGACTGCTGAGCACTCCGTGTTTTCACACCCCGTCCTGCCCTGTCTGGGTTGGTTTGCCGATTTATCGGCGGTGATAGCGCAGCCCCGCCCAACTTTCCGTAATTTTGACATTCGGCCGCCGCCTGCATTTTATGGGCCCGGCCGGTTTACTATGGCTCTAGAGAAGAACGAAGAGAAGTTGCAAGCTGCCCTGGCCGCCGCCGCCGCAGTAAAACGCAAGGGTGGTCTGGGTGGTGGTTTAGGCCGTGGCCTCAACGCCCTGATTGAGGGCAGCTACGATAAAAAAGGCGAACGGTCCGGCTCCAGCGAGCGGCTGGTGTCGCACCCGGTCAATTCGGTGGGCTTTATTTCAGTTGAGCACATTGAGGCCAACCCCTACCAGCCCCGCACCCACTTCGACCAGGAAGCCCTGCAGGAACTGGCCAACAGCATCAAGATTCAGGGCATCATTCAGCCCGTGACCCTGCGCCAGCTCGGCACCAACTCCTATCAGTTGATTTCGGGTGAGCGTCGCTTGCAGGCCTCCAAGCTGGCCGGCCTGGAAACCATTCCCGCTTACATCCGCAAGGCCGACGACCAGCAAATGCTGGAAATGGCTCTGATTGAGAACATTCAGCGCGAAAACCTTAATGCCATCGAAATCGCCCTCAGCTACCAGCGCCTGCTGAGCGAGTGCAACCTGCGCCAGGAAGAACTGGGCGACCGAGTGGGCAAAAACCGCTCGACCGTCACCAACTACCTGCGCCTGCTGAAGCTGCCGCCCGACGTGCAAATCGGCCTGCGCGACGCTGAAATCAGCATGGGCCACGCCCGCGCCCTCATCGGCATCGAAGACCCCAAGGCCCAGGTAGAACTCTACCGCAAGATTGTGGCCGAAGAACTGTCCGTGCGCCGGGTAGAAGAATTGGTACGCGGCGGCTTTGGCCGGCCCACTGCCAACAACGGCGGCGAAAACGCCGACAACACCGCTGCTGCTCCTGCTCAATTTGTGGTACCAGCCGCTGAGCTGCGGCGCACCGAACGCCACCTCACCGACCGCTTCGGCTCGCGCGTGCAGGTACGCCCCGGCCCCAAAGGCAGCGGCGAAATCAAAATTGCCTTCGATTCGGTGGAAGACATGCAGCGCATTCTGCACATTCTGCATCCCTCCTGAGCAACACCGGGGATTTTTAGCACATGAGGCTCGGCCTGGAGCAGCTAATTGTGAGCTATGCCTCGCCTCATATGCTAAATCCCGGACGTTATCCGTTAGCAGGTTTGCTATGAAAAATTTGTGTCGTCATTTCGCGGTCCTGTTCGTATTGTTAGGCCTGTTCTTTGCTAGCCAAAGCGTGCAAGCACAGGTGTTTGGCCCAACCACGCCCGCCGTAATTCGCCCCGACACTGCCGAAACCCGTGAAGTAGTGGTTACGGACGAAGCCAAGCGCAGCAAGGCTGCCGCCGACTCAGCCAAGCGCACCGAGCGCATGTTCCGGGCTTTCGGCTACGAAGGCATTCGCCTCACGCGGCCGGGCAAGGCTGCGTTGCTGGCGGCTATACTGCCCGGCGCGGGCCAGATTTATAATCGCAGGTGGTGGAAATTGCCGCTAGTGTATGGCGCGTTGGGTGGGGTCGGCTATGGGCTGTATTTTTACCAAACCGGCTTCCGCGAGTTTGCCGATGCCAGCAACCTGCTCAAGGAAGAGGCAGGGATTGTAGGCGGCTACCGGCCCCAAGACGGCCGCCTCCCTCGTCGAGTGCGCCCAGCGCGAACCATTGAAGCAATCGATTTTTCGGTTCGGTCCTACCGCGGCGAACGCGACCTGTTTATTCTTTACGCTGGCCTGGCCTATGGCCTGCAGATAGTAGATGCGCTGGTCGATGCTCACCTTAAAGACTTTGACGTGAGCCCCGACCTGAGCCTGCATTGGGAGCCGACATTGCTGCCCGTGCCGGGCCGGGCCCTGGCTCTGCCCACCGCCCCGGGCGTTGCGTTTGCTCTGCGGGTAAAGTAAAAACTGCTTAGTAATAGCTCAGACCGGAGTTTAATCCGCTCGCTGCCAGGCTGTGCCTCGTCAACACTTCTAATTCCTGACACCTACTCTTCTTCATGAAAATTCTACTCATCGGCTACGGTAAAATGGGCCAAACCATTGCTGCTCTTGCGGCTGAGCGTGGCCACGAAATCGCCGGCATTGTCGACTCGCATGCCACTCAGTTTAAAATCAGCGATTTTACCCCGGGCACGGTTGATGTAGCCATTGAATTCACGCATCCCGATTCGGCCTTCGCCAATGTCACAGCGTGCCTGCGCCAAGGCATTCCGGTGGTGTGCGGCTCCACGGGCTGGCTGCACCATTTCGAAGAAGCCCAGGCCCTCACCAACGAGTTGGGCGGCAGCCTTTTCTACGCCTCCAACTACAGCGTGGGTGTGAACCTATTCTTTCACTTCAACGAGTACATGGCCGCCAAAATGCATCAGTTTGGGGGCTACGACGTGGCCGTACGCGAGATTCACCACACCCAGAAAATTGACCAGCCCAGCGGTACGGCCCTCACCACGGCCGAAGCAATCATTCGTCATTTCCCCACCAAAACCACCTGGCGCAACGAGCCCGCCGAGACGCCTAACGAGCTGGCCATCATCAGCGAGCGCACCGGCGATGCTGTGGGCACGCACATTGTCACCTACACTTCTGCCGTCGACCTTCTGGAACTGAAGCACGAGGCGCACAGCCGCGAAGGATTTGCCTCTGGCGCCATACTGGCCGCCGAGTGGCTGCCCGGCCGGGTGGGCGTATTTGGAATGAAAGAGCTGCTGGATTTGTAATCGCCCCAACTGCTGCGGGTAGCAGCGTAGCCTCTTGGCGTTCTGCTGCGTTTCTTTACCTGATTTTCATTGCCAAGCCTAAGCTTGCTTCTCATGTCCTTGCTCAAAACCGACCGCACCACCTCGCCCCAACGCCCCAAAACAAAAACCCGCGAGTGGGCCGACTCGCTGATTTTTGCCGTTGTGGCAGCCACGCTCATTCGTTGGGCTACGTTTGAGGCCTACACCATTCCCTCGCCCAGCATGGAAAACTCCTTGCTGGTGGGCGACTACCTGTTTGTGAGTAAGCTGCACTACGGCCCCATCACCCCGCAAACGCCGTTGCAGGTCCCCCTCACCCACCAAACCGTGTGGGGCACCGGGCTCAAAAGCTACTCGGAGCTGATTCAGTTGCCGACGTACCGACTGCCGGGCTTTTCCGAAATCAAGCGCAACGACGTGGTGGTGTTTCACGTGCCCCACGAGGACCAGTTTCCGGCCGACTTGCGCACCAACTACATCAAGCGCTGTGTGGCCGTGGCCGGCGACACCCTCGAAATTCGGGATGCCCAGGTGTACCTCAACGGCAAGCCCGGCGAAACGCCTCCCGGCCTGGAAACGACCTACTTTATGCAGGTCGACAACCCCAACGACGAAGTAGTGGCCGACCTGCGCGCCCAGGGCGTGGTTGATTACGACCAGCCCAACGGCAGCCCCCAGGCCGTAGCGGCCCCCGACGGCAAGTTGGGCTATGCCATCAGCTGCACGGCTGCTGCGGCCGACTTCTTCCGCAAGCAGCCCTACGTGAAGAGCATGACCGTCATTCAACCCCAGGTGCAGCTCTTCCCCGACGTGGCCGACTTCCGCAACTCCGGCGCCATGAGCGCCACGCCCCGCGGCTGGACCCTGGATAGCTACGGCCCCCTGCCCATTCCCAAGAAAGGCCAGACCATCACGCTCACCCCCGGCAACGCAGCCATCTACTTCAAAATAGTGGCCCGCTACGAAAGCAACGAAGGCATTACCTGGCAGGACGGCATGATTCACCAAAACGGCAAGCCGCTGACCAGCTACACCGTAAAGCAGAACTACTACATGATGATGGGCGACAACCGCCACAACTCCGAGGACTCGCGTTTCTGGGGTTTTGTGCCCGAAGACCATGTCGTGGGCAAGGCGGTGCTCATCTGGCTTTCCGTTGACCCCAATGGCGATTTCTGGCACAAAATCCGGTGGAACCGGTTGTTCAACATCATCCACTAAGGTCCGAACTGTCATTGCGAGGAGGCACGACGAAGCAATCCGTCCTGGTCTCAGCGACCAACCTGATAATGTGACTAAGCCCCGGTACTGCGCAGTACCGGGGCTTTTTGTTTCATTAAACTATCTAACTCTAATAGGACGGATTGCTTCGTCGTGCCTCCTCGCAATGACAGTTTTAGCCCTACCACTCTATCGGCTCCAGCCCCATTTGCTGCAGCCAAGCATTGGTCTTACTGAAAGGCTTGCTGCCGAAGAAACCTTTGTCGGCCGCAAAGGGCGAAGGATGAACCGATTTCAGTATCAGGTGCTTTTTTCCGTCAATAAGCTCGGACTTTTTGCCGGCGTAGGCGCCCCAAAGGATGAACACCACATGCTCCTTTTCTTCCGATACTTTGCGAATAACCGCATCGGTAAACTCCTCCCAGCCTCTTTTCTGATGCGAGGCAGGCTCGCTGGCGCGCACGGTGAGCGTGGCGTTGAGCAGCAACACGCCTTGCTGGGCCCAGCGGTCGAGGTTGCCGTTAGTAGGGGGCGACGTGCTGGGAATATCGTCGCGCAGTTCCTTAAAAATGTTCTGCAGCGAAGGCGGCGTGCGCTGCCCATCCTGCACCGAGAAAGAGAGCCCATGGGCCTGATTGCGACCATGGTACGGGTCCTGGCCTAGAATTACGACCTTCACGTTATCAAACGGGGTAGCGTCGAAGGCGTGGAAAATCTGGGCGCCCGCCGGGTAAACAGTAGCCGTAGCATACTCTCCTTTTACAAAGGCAATCAGGCGTTGAAAATAGGGTTTTTCAAATTCTTCGGCCAACACGGGCTGCCAGCTTGCGGCTATCTTTACCATTGCAGTTTTTTTAAGAAAAATAATCGGGCTTTTGCGGCGTTCCACCGTGTCTTTTGCGTAAAACCAAATTACGCGGACCTGTGTTAAGCCCGCAGCTACCCATAAGCCACGACACTTATGCCCACCACCACTACGCAGGGCGTTACCGTTTCGGTTACGACCAACTACCTGCCCGACTACTCCAGCCCCGGCCAAGAGCACTTCGTGTTTGCCTATAAAATTGACATTCGCAACAATAGCGAATTTACCGTGAAGCTCTTGCGCCGCCACTGGCACATTCACGACGCCAATGGCGTGGTGCGCGAAGTGGAAGGCGAAGGCGTGGTGGGCCGCCAGCCCGTGCTGGAACCCGGCGAGGCCCACCAGTACGTGAGCGGCTGCAACCTGAAATCGGGCGTGGGCAAAATGCGCGGCACCTACCTGATGGAGCGACTGGCCAATGGCCAGGAGTTTTCGGTGGACATCCCCGAATTCACCCTCATGGTGCCCTACCGCCTGAATTAAGTTTGGGTTGTGACTTGGCCGTTGTCCGTCGTTAGTTTGCACCCTGGTTGTCGTATTGCCGACCTGCCAACGGCTACCTAACAACCAACCCCTGCTTGTTTCAACTCCTCGCTTACTTTCGTTTCTGGCTTCGTTCGGGCAATGCGCATGGGCTGCATTCCCCGTTTGTGTTTGGGCTTTACACCTCCGTGGTGCGCCACACAGGCACTTTCAGCGCCTATGCAAGAGTTGAAGCACGGCGGGCTGAGTTGCTCAATAGCGCCGCTAGCATCAGCGTTACGGACTTTGGGGCCGGCTCGCATACCGGCGCCGGCCAGCAGCGCCGCATCGCCGACATTGCCCGCACGGCTGCCAAGCCCCCGGGCCTGGCCCAATTGCTCTTTCGCCTCGCCAACTATTTCCGGGCGGCTACCATTCTGGAACTAGGCACCTCGCTGGGCCTCACCACTGCTTACCTGGCCGCTGCCGATTCGCGCAGCCAGGTCTTCACGCTGGAGGGCTGCCCCAACGTAGCGGCCGTAGCCCGCGAAACTTTGGCGGCGCTGCACCTGACCAATGTCAGCATTGTGGAGGGCAACATCGACGACACGCTGGCGCCTACCCTATCGGCGCTTCCCGCACCAGTGGACTTTGCCTTTTTCGACGGCAACCATCGCTACGAGCCAACGCTCCGCTACTTCGAGCTTTGCCTGGCTCATCGCACCGATAACTCGGTGTTCGTTTTCGACGACATCCACTGGTCAGAAGAGATGGAACGCGCCTGGGAGTTCATCAAAGCCCACCCCGATGTAACCATGACGGTGGACCTGTTCTATATCGGCCTGGTGTTTTTTAGAAAGAACCAGCCGAAGCAGCATTTCTGGCTGCGCACGTAGCCAACTCATGCGTAAAGCACGTCATGTCGAGCGCAGCCGAGACATCTCGCGTGGGGCAGCGGTTCAATCGTACAACGATTCAAACGAGATGTCTCGGCTGCGCTCGACATGACTTGACAGCAAACGGTTCCGCGTCTAATTACCGAATAGCTTCCCGCACTTTCGTCAGCTTCACCATCAGGGCTTCGAGTTGGTCGAGTGGCAGCATGTTAGCACCGTCGGAGAGGGCGGTGGCTGGCGTGGGGTGCGTTTCAATAAACAAGCCATCGGCCCCGACGGCAATGGCCGCTTTGGCAATGGTTTCGATGAGGGCGGGTTGGCCGCCGGTCACGCCGCTGCTTTGGTTTGGGCGCTGCAGCGAATGCGTCACATCCATCACTACGGGCACTTGAAATTCGCGCATGGCGGGGAGGTTGCGGAAGTCCACAACCAGGTCGGAATAGCCAAAGGAGTTGCCGCGCTCGGTGAGAATCACGTTTTCGTTGCCCGACTGGCGCACTTTGTCCACGGCAAATTTCATGGCCTCGCCGCTCAGGAACTGGCCTTTCTTGATGTTAACCACCTTGCCGGTTTGAGCTGCCGCAATAAGCAAATCGGTTTGGCGGCACAGGAAAGCGGGTATTTGCAGTACATCAACAAACTCAGCCGCCAGCGCAGCCTCGCTCGATTCGTGGATGTCCGTGACGGTGGGCACCCCAATCTCACGCCCTACTTTTTGCAGAATGCGCAATGCCGTTTCATCACCAATTCCGGTGAATGAATCGAGGCGGGAACGGTTGGCTTTGCGATAGGAGCCTTTGAAAATAAAGGGAATCTGCAGCTTGTCGGTGATGTGTTTGATGCGCTCGGCAATGCGCAGAGCCATGTCCTCGCCCTCAATGACGCAGGGCCCCGCCATAAGAAAAAACTGACCCGAGTTGGTGTTGCGAAAGTGCGGCAGGGTGTTGGCGAGAGCGGAAAGCATAGAATGAGCTAAAAACGTGAGCGATGAGGTACCTGGGCTGACCTGCGGACGAGGTCTGCTCTCAGGTAAATACTGGTTGGTTATTTCTTCTTCAAACAAATAAAAAGCTCCCTCCCCTGCCGGGGCCGGAGGGAATTGGTAGCCGTTTCGAAATGCCGAAACTCGAAATATGGCGCAAAGTATTCGCGATATTCCTCCTTCGTGCCGCCAAACGGAGGTTCCTGCACCGGACCAAAATCAGTATCGAAGAGCAACCCCATCAGGGTGCCGCCGGGCCTCAGCAGCGCCGCGCATTGCTGGACATACGCTGGTCGCAAGGCCGGATTCAGCGCACAAAAGAACGTTTGCTCTACAATTAAATCGTAGGGCGGGTCGTTGGGCAGCTTAAAAAAATCGACCTGCGACAGGTGTTGAGCCGGAAAACTGGGCACGCGAGAGGCCAAAGCTGCGAGCGGCTCCGGCGCCAGGTCTGCCACGAACACTTCCTTGAAGCCTAGCTGGTGCAAATACTCGGCTTCGTAGGCGCGGCCAGCCCCGGGAATGAGGATGCGGGGCTGCTCAGCAGTGTTCATTTGGTCGAAGTAAGCGCGCAAGGGTGGCGTTACTTCACGGGCGTCCCAACCGTCGCGCCCAGCAGCGTAACGGCCTTGCCAATAGGCAGCATCGAAGTCCGGTAAAACCGTTTCCATTTCGTCGAAGTATATCGAAAACTTGCCAGGGCACGGAAGTCCCCTATTTTTACAACCCAAAGGTAAGCGCCGCACTGCGGCAGGCAGCCTAAAAACACTCTCGCTTTTCCCGATTAACTACTCCCGCATGGACCCAAACGAAACCACCGAACCCCGTTCCAATAATAGCCGCGTCCTCCTCTGGGTAGCCCTGGTGTTGGTGCTACTAGGCATCAACGGCGTTCTGTTTTACCTCAACCAGCAAAAAGGGCAGAAGAACGAAGAACTAACCACGGAAGTCAAAGCCAAGGACACCAAGCTGCAAGACCAAATCAAGCAGTACGAATCCCTAAAGGCCGATTTTGAGCGTCAGAGCCAGGAATTGCAGGCCCTGGGCCTGAGCAACGACTCGCTGGAAGCCAAGATTGCCAGCGTCAATGCCGACTTGCTGAAGCTTCGCTCTTTCCGGGCCGGCAGCTTCTCCATTGCCCAGCAAAGCCTTTTCAAGCGCCGCGCCCAAAACCTGGAAAGCCAGCTACGGAAACGGGACGAAGACATTGCCCAGCTGAAAAAGGACAACGAAACGCTGTACACCGAAACCACCACGCTGAAGCAAAAGCAAAACAAGCTGACCGACACCATCAGCACCATTGTTCGTAGCAATCAGGAGTTGTCGGAGAAAGTAGGCGTGGCTTCGCGCCTGCAGTCTGAGAATATCAAGGTGGCCATCATCACGTCGAAGAACAAGGAGAAAGACGACGACAAGTCGGAATTCAAAGCCAAGCGCGTGGAGAAAGTGAAGGTTACCTTCAACCTGGCCCGTAACGACGTATCGCCGAAAGAAACCAAAGCCATCTACATGCGCATTCTGGAGCCTGACGGTGCCGCTCTCTACAACCTGAGCACGGGCGGCGGCACCTTCACCGTCGACGGCCAGGAAGCGTTCTACACGCAAAAGCAGGATGTGGTGTACGACAACTCTAAGCAGAAGCTGGACTTTGTGTACGCCAAAGGCGCCGAGTATAAGAAAGGCCAACACACGGTAGAGCTGTATGAAAGCGGCCAGCTGATGGGCAAAACCACCTTCACGCTGAAATAGCTTCCCATTTAGCCTCCCCCGCCGGGTGCTATTCCACTTCTATTTTCCATTCAATAAAAGAGCCCGCTTCGGTAAGAAGCGGGCTCTTTTATTTAGGTGTTTTTAAAGTTTAGAAGTGCTATTGCTCAGCCGCTACCAGGGCCTCGTACTTATCCAGCTTGGCCAGCACCGCTGTGATGTTTTCCGTAAACAGCGTGATGACTGCGCCTTCGGGTGCCGTTTCCAGCACGTGGTCGATGGCGTCCATCTCCTTCTCGATGTAAGTAATGGGCAACTCGGGTTTGTCAAGCCGCAGGCCGGTTTCCATGAGGGCTTTGATTTCCTCGGCGGTTTTGCCGCGTAGGTCACGGTCTTGGCGCAGTACCACTTCATCGAAGATGCGGCCTGCCACGCGGGAGAAGCCCAACGTGTCTTCGTCGCGGCGGTCGCCGAGGCCCGATACTACTCCTATTTTGCGGGTTGCCGGAGTAGCCTCCATGAATTCCGCATACTTCAGAATGCCGGCCGTGTTGTGGGCGTAGTCGACAATGACTTCGCACTTCGGAAACTTGTAGACGTTCATCCGGCCCGGTGTTTTGGCGCCGGAAGGCACGAAGGTGCGGAAGGCCGTCTTGATTTCGTCGCGGTCGAAGCCCGCCAGGTAGCCCGCCAGAGCGGCGGCCAGGCTGTTCTCAATGTTGAAGCCAGCGCGTCCCCCAAACGTAATGGGAAATTCGGCGGCCCGGTCGATGCGCAGCTTGTAGCTGTTTTTGTAGATGGTGATGTAGCCTTCCTCGTACACCGCCGCTACGCCACCGCCTTCCACGTGCTCGCGGATGCGGGGGCTGTTTTCGTCCATGCTAAATAATGCCACGCGGCAATCCACGGTGCGGGCCATGGCATACACCAAGTCGTCGTCGGCGTTGAGCACGGCCCAGCCGCTTTTGCGCACCGTGCGGGGCAGCACGCCTTTCACGGCAGCCATTTCCTCCACGGTGTAGATATCGCGCATGCCCAAGTGGTCGGCCGCCACGTTGGTCACCACGGCAATGTCGCAAGTGTTAAAACCCAGCCCCGAACGCAGCATGCCGCCGCGGGCCGTTTCAAGTACGGCGTAGTTCACGGTGGGGTCTTTCAGCACAAACTCAGCGCTGATGCCGCCGGTGCAGTCACCTTTTTGCAGTTGCACGCCCTGGATGTAGATGCCGTCGGTGGTCGTGAAACCTACTTTGTATCCCTTGCTGGCCACCAAGTGCGCAATGAGGCGGGTGGTAGTGGTCTTGCCGTTGGTACCCGTTACGGCAATGATGGGGATGCGGGCAGTGGAGCCGGGCGGGAATAGCATGTCCACCACCGGGGCGGCCACGTTGCGCGGCAGGCCTTCGGCGGGCGAGATGTGCATGCGGAATCCGGGCGCGGCGTTCACCTCAATCACCGCACCGCGGCTTTCATTGAGGGGCACGGCAATGTCGGTAGCCATCAAATCGATGCCACAGATATCCAGGCCCACAATGCCGGCTACCCGCTCGGCCAGCAGCACATTGTAAGGGTGCATCTGGTCCGTAACGTCGCTGGCCGTGCCGCCGGTGCTGATGTTGGCTGTGCTTTTCAGGTACATCGTCTCGCCAGCCGGCAGCACCGACTTCAGCGTCAGGTCTTTGTTTTTCAGGATATCCAGCGTGTGCTTGTCGGCTTTGATGGCCGTCAGCACCTTTTCGTGACCCACGCCGCGGCGGGGGTCTTTATTGACTTCGTCAATCAGCTGCTGAATGGTGCTGGTGCCATCGCCGGTCACGGCCGCGGGTGTGCGCTTGGCCGCGGCAATGAGCTTGCCATTCACCACCAGCAGGCGGAAGTCGAAACCTTCAATAAACTGCTCCACAATCACGGCCCGCGAATAGGCTTGAGCGGCCTTCAAGCCCTCAGCCGCATCTTTCCAGTTGGTGATGTAAATGGTAGCGCCCTTGCCGTGGTTGCCATCGAGCGGCTTGGTCACGATGGGAAAGCCCAGCTCCTCAATGGCGTCGCGCAGGCCATCTTCCGAGTACACCGTGGTGCCGCGGGGCACTGGCACGCCCGCATCCTTCAGCATGGCCTTGGTGCGGTTCTTATTGCCAGCCACCTCCACGCCGGCGTGGGAGGTATAGCTGGTGGTGGTGGCCCAGATGCGCTTCTGGTTGACGCCGTAGCCCAGCTGAATAATGTTACTGTTTTTAAGCGCGATGTACGGGATGTTACGTGAAGCGGCCTCGGCCACAATGCTGTAGGTGCTGGGCCCAATGAACTCCTCCTCGCGGATTTCGTGTAGCTCATCGATAATAGCTTTCAGGTCGACCTTCTCCTTTTTGCAGGAAGCCTCCACCACCTCTACTGCGGCCTCAACGGCGCGACGCCCCGCCCGTTCTTCCTGATAAGTGAATACCACGTATTCCACGCCTTCCTCACGGGCCGGGTACGACTTGCCCCAATACACGGGCATGCCCGCCAGCCGCTGCAACTCCAGCGCAATGTGGTAGATAACGTGCCCCAGCGGCTCGCCGTCGTTCAGCTGGTCCAAATCCAATGGTGGCCGCTTGGCCGATTGCTTGCCCCCGCTCATGCCATTAGGCTGAGCCTGGCCGATATTTGGAAATAGTTTCATCAGTCGGCCGCCGAGCCCGGTCACGGTGTTGGACCACTTCCCTGCGAACTCCTCCAAATCAACTTTGGCAACAATAAGCTTGGTATGCTTGACAGACCAGTAGCTTGGGCCGCGCATGGTGCGCAGGTCAATAATCTTCATATTCGGAAAGAAAAAGGGCGTTTTGACTCCCCTACGTAAGGGAATCCGGCTTGGCTACGAAATGTAGGCATAATGCCGCCCGAAACCCGAAAATCGTACGGTAATGCATGAAAAAAGCCCCGCCTGCCAATTGGCAAGCGGGGCTTTTTCGTCAATAATCAGAGGTGACGGGCGGATTCGAACCGCCGTAGGAGGTTTTGCAGACCTCTACCTAGCCACTCGGTCACGTCACCAGTAGTGGTCTTTTGGGAGCGCAAAGGTAAGCAGCCCGTTTGGGGTGGGCAAGGTAAACGCACAAAAAAAGCCCCGGCGTTGCGGCCGGGGCTTTTCTCTCACTCAAAACCAGGCACTAGGCGTTGGTTTCGTCGTCCTTTTTGTCGGCGTCGTCGCCAGCAATCAGGTCTTTGGCGCGGTCAACCAAGTCACCAGCTACTTCCGAAGCCTTCTCGAAAGCTTCGGTGTGGGTAACGGCGTCAACTGCGTCGCTGGCCACGTCCTTCACTTTGTCGATGGCAGCCGATGCAGCACCGGCAATGCCGGCCAGCAGGCCACCTTCAGCCTCAGCAGCCGGAGCTTCTTCAGCGGCAGGAGCAGCTTTGGCCTTAGGAGCCTTGGCAGCGGGAGCCTCTTCGGCAGCAGGCTTGGCAGCGGCAGCAGCAAGCTTCTGCTCGCCAGCCTTGCGCTCGTTGCCCATCATCTGGTCGCGCAGGGCGCTCAGAGCGTCGAGGTCACCCAAAGTCGACTTCTCTTCGGTCTTCTTCAGGTCGCTGATTTTGCCTTCGCCTTGGGTGTCGCCAGCCTTGGTGTTGGTCTTCTTCTTGAACTTGGCGTTGCGGCTGTCGTCTTCAGCAGCGGCTTCTTTGTTGAAGATAGCCGTGTGAGACAGTACAATGCGACGGTCGTCCTTCGAGAACTCGGTTACGCGGAAGTCCAGCGCTTCGCCGTTTTCGGCGCTGCTGCCGTCCTCTTTCACCAAAGACTTGGGGTAAGCGAAGCCCTCGATGCCGTAAGGCAATTCGAGAACAGCGCCACGCTCCGACTTCTCGGTGATGGTAGCACGGTGTACCGAGCCGGGGGTGAACACCGACTGGAAGGTATCCCAGGGGTTCTCCTCAAGCTGCTTGTGGCCCAGGGCCAGGCGACGGGCGCCCAGGTCCAGCTCCAACACAACTACGTCCAGCTTGTCGCCCACCTTCACCATTTCCGATGGGTGCTTGATTTTCTTGGTCCACGACAGGTCGGAAACGTGCACGAGGCCGTCTACACCCTCTTCCAGCTCAACGAACAGGCCGAAATTGGTCAGGTTGCGCACGAGGCCGCTGTGCTTGGTGCCTACAGCGTACTTGTCGCCGAAGTCGCCACGCGTCCAGGGGTCTTCGGTCAGTTGCTTGATGCCGAGGCTCATCTTGCGGTCTTCGCGGTCGAGCGTCAGAATCTGCGCTTCTACCGTGTCGCCCTGCTTGATGAAGTCCTGCGGGTTGCGCAGGTGCTGGCTCCAGCTCATTTCCGAAACGTGGATGAGGCCTTCTACGCCCGGTACTACTTCCATGAAAGCGCCGTAGTCGGCCACGTTCACGATGCGGCCCGATACTTTCGAACCTGGCTGCAGGTCGGCAGGCAGCGAATCCCATGGGTGAGGAGTCAACTGCTTCAAGCCCAGCGAAATACGCTTCTTGGCTTCGTCGAAGTCCAGAACTACGATGTTCAGTTTCTGGTCCAACTGGAGTACTTCGCTCGGGTGAGCGATGCGGCCCCACGAGATGTCCGTGATGTGCAGCAGACCGTCGACACCGCCGAGGTCGATGAACACGCCGAAGTTGGTCATGTTCTTAATGTTGCCTTCCAGAATCTGACCCTTTTCAAGGTTGTTCAGGATGGCTTCGCGCTGCTTCTCGAGGTCTTTCTCGATGAGTACTTTGTGCGAAACAACCACGTTGTCGAAAGCGGAGTTGATTTTCACAACTTTCACTTCCATGCGACGGCCAACATAAATGTCGAAGTCGCGGATGGGCTTCACGTCGATTTGCGAGCCGGGTAGGAAGGCTTCTACACCGTCGAGCTCCATGATGAGGCCGCCTTTGGTGCGACGCTTCACTACGCCTTCGAGGATGGTATCCAACTCGAGGGCATCGTAAATGGCCTTCCAGGCCTGCTTGATTTTGGCTTTCTTACGGCTCAGGATGAGCTGGCCGTTGATGTCTTCCTGGTCTTCGATGAACACCTCAACCTCGTCGCCGATTTTCAGGTCGGGCAGGTCGCGGAATTCAGTAATCGACACCAAACCATCGGATTTGAAGCCGATGTTCAGGATTACGTCGCGGTCGGTAATGCCAACCACGGTGCCCTTCACTACTTCTTCTTCCTGTACGGTCGTGAGCGTGTCGCCGTACATCTGCTCCATCTCGGCACGCTGGTCAGCCGAGTAGTTTCCACCAAAACCGGTGGCTCCGACATTGTCCCAGTCGAAATCGTCAATCAATTCTGCCATAAATAGCTGTTGGGCACCTCTTGGATAAACGTAGCGGCCGATGCCCGGGCCCTTACGCGGTTCTTGTTGAACACCTTGCCGTTGTGCAGCAAAGCCCGCCACCCTGGCGGGGGCGCAAAGGTACGGGTTTAGAAGCAGGAATACTAGTGGTTTAGGGGTATACTTGTGCGTCCTCACACAAGCTTATCCATGAGAACCGTTCTCTACTATCTGCTCATCATTGGCTCACTGACTGGCTGCGCTGCCCTCGGAACCAAGACTAATTTCACCGACTCCGATTTGTTGCCTACTATCACCCGAGTAGCTCTGATTACCACCAAAGTTTCTGTACCCTCGGTCGTACCTGCAAGTGTCGCTGATAGTCTATTCGTAAAAAACTTGGCTACGCAGCTAACCGTAGCAACTGGCTGGCAAGTGGATTATCTCGGCGAAGTCGATGCGTTTTTATCAGATATGGGTAGTGCTGACAACACAATTATTAATAGCGGCAAGTATCAGGCCGTCGTTCACGCAGAATTGGCACTGGCTTACTATGGGGTGATTGGCAATGTGCCGCGTTTTAATGCTTCGACGCGCATGCAAATCTTCAACCTACCAAGTAAAACACGATTGGGTGAAAGCTATTTCAATACCCTCATGGGTAATTCGTACAAGGTTCATCCCATTTTACAAGTTGCCATTACCGACGGCGTGACTGGAATGGTGAGGCCTTGGCAAAAGAAGTTGACGCAATTGCGGGAAACTAAGTGATTCAAGCACTAAGAACAGTTATGGTGTTGTCGCAAACCACAATCTTAACCGTACGCCGGACAACTTCGCCCCTACCCATGCAGTAAAGCAAAAGAGTCAATTCACCCAAAACTCCTTTACTCATGGCCTATATCAAAGCAGGCGAAGACACGGCCGGTAACCCGGTCAATATTTTTTACGAAGACTGGGGGCAGGGCAATCCCGTGGTTCTCATTCACGGCTGGCCGCTCGACCACACCATGTGGGAGCACCAAGCCATCGGGCTGGCCAAAGGTGGCTCGCGCGTCATTGCCTACGACCGGCGCGGTTTCGGCCGTTCGTCGCGGCCCTGGACGGGCTACGACTACGACACGCTGGCGGCCGACCTCAACGCCCTGCTCGAAGACCTGGACCTGAACAACGTGACGCTGATAGGTTTCTCGATGGGCGGCGGTGAAATAGCCCGCTACCTCGGCACCTACGGCGACGCCCGTATTGCCCGCGTGGCCTTTATAGGAGCGGTGACGCCGTTCATGCTCAAAACCGACAACAACCCCGACGGTGTGCCCCAGAAGGTGTTCGACGACATGGGCGACGCCATCAAGAAAGACCGGTTCGATTTCCTGCAATCATTCGCCAAAAGCTTCTACGGCGTGGGCATGATTAGCCATCCCGTGAGCCAGGGCGTGCTGGACTGGAATTTCACCGTGGCCTCGCTGGCCGCACCCAATGCTACCCGGGACTGCGCTGTAGCCTTTTCCAGCACCGATTTCCGGGCCGACTTAGAAGCGGTGAAAGTACCCACGCTGGTTATTCACGGCGACGAAGACGCCACCGTGCCGATTGATGCCAGCGGCGCGCGCACGGCCAAAATGATTCCTCATGCGGAGTACAAGGTGTACAAGGGCGCCCCGCACGGCTTGTTCTTCACCGATAAAGACCAGTTGACGACTGACCTGTTGTCGTTTGTTGGCCGTTAATCTTTTGGTCTGTCATGCTTCGCAAGCTCAGCATGACAGACGATTGGGTTTATTACCCCATGCGAGATGCTTGCCTACGGCGACCTGCGGTTAGGCTGCGCTCAGCATGAAGGTCTGCTAAATAAAAGAGGGCCCCGACGCAACTGCGTCGGGGCCCTCTTTTATTTAGTAACCCAGTAGTTAGGCGGCGCGGCCCATCTGGCGCAGGAAGCCTACGTGGGAAGCAATGGCCGAACGGGTACGAGTGTAGTTGTTGTATTTAACATCAAACTCGTCGCACACCTGCTGCACAATCTTGCTGATGGCGGGGTAATGCACGTGCGAAATCTTGGGGAAGAGGTGGTGCTCAATCTGGAAGTTGAGGCCGCCGACCAACCAGCTTACTACTTTGTTGTCGGTGGCAAAATTGGCGGTGGTGCGTACCTGGTGAATGGCCCACTCGTCCTCCATCTTGCCGGTGGTTACATGAGGAATTGGGAAGGCAGCATCCTCAACGGTGTGCGCCAGCTGGAAAACCATGCTCAGAACCAAGCCGGCTACCGAAGTGCTCAGCAGGAAGCCAGCCAACCACGGCAGGAAGCCCACCATGTAAACGGGCAGGGCGATGTACAGCACCAGATTCAGCGCTTTAAAACCCCAAAAGCTGACGTGTTCGCCGGTGTTCATAGGCTTGAGGCCAATGGCTCCGATTTGGCGCGTGAAGTACTTCTGGTAGTCCATCGCAAATACCCAGGAGAGGTAGAGCAGGCAGTAGAGCACCCAGAAATAGAAGTGCTGGTAGCGGTGCAGGGCGTGCTTGGGCTGGTCGGGCGTCATGCGCATCCAGGGGCGGATGTCGATGTCGTCGTCGTGGCCCGCAATGTTGGTGTAGGTGTGGTGGATGAGGTTGTGCTTCGAGTTCCACATGTAGGGGCTGCCGCCGAGCACGCCGAGCGTGTAGGCCGCCAGTTTGTTCACCCAGGAGTAGCGCGAGAAGCTGCCGTGGGCGCCGTCGTGCATCACATTGAAGCCGATGGCGGCGATAACGCACCCGGCCACCGCGCATTCGAGCAGCGCCAAGGCCGTGGGTGGGGTGAAAAACACCAGATGTACGTATAGTCCAATCAGGGCGCCTACCAGCAATACCGCCTTAACTATTAGGCTGGTGTCGCCAGTCATTCGCCGGCCCGACTCCTCAAAATATTGATTGATACGAGTTTTTAACTCGGTATGAAAGGAGCGTGTGGCAGCGAATTTTGGGAGGGCCATGGGCAGGATTTTTTGAGGCGGGGGACAAATGTACCCCGCTCCAACGCCTTACTGCCCAACTTAGTTTAGATAAGCGTGCCAGTTCTGGTCAATCGTGCCCGCCGAGAGCTTGAGAAACCCCGCCAATGTGGGCTTCTTCGGTTGCTGCCGAATGGTGAGGCCGGCCTCGTTGGGCGTGTGGTGGCCCTTGGCGTGGTTGCAGCGAGAGCAGGCAGTCAGGAGGTTAGTCCAGCTCGACTCGCCGCCGCGGGAGCGCGGCACCACGTGGTCGAGGGTCAGGTTCTTGGTAGAACCACAATACTGGCACTCGAAATGGTCGCGCTTAAAAATATTATGGCGGCTCAGGGCAATACCTTTGTAGGGCACGCGCACGTAGCGCTGCAGGCGAATGATGCTCGGCTTGGGGTAGGCGTGCGAAATGGTGCGCAAAACACCTTGCTCCGACTTGGCTACCATTTCAGCTTTGTCGAGAAAAAGGAGCACGAAAGCCTTTTGCACGCTACACAGGGTGATGGCGGTATAGTCGCCATTCAGCACTAATACTTTTTGGTCCATACACGCTTGGGGCTCGGATAACCCGCCGAAAGCTAGCGGTTTCCAAGCGGATAAACAAGCGCGGAATAGTTAAGTTCAACGGTGTTCGAGACGTTTTTAACGCAGTGGCACCTTACCCCCTGACCCCCTCTCCAAAAAAGAGGGGGTCAGGGGGTAAGGTGCCACTGGGACGGTGCGTTAGGGCCTCCCCTACTCTGGCAGCAGGCGCTTCAGCAGCCGTAACTTATGCGAGTAGCGCTGGCGGCCGCGGTTGTAGATGCCGTTGTGGTCAAGTGGGTCGATGCGGACTTCGCCGTGGGCGTGCAGGATTTGGCCTTCGTCCACTACCATGCCTACGTGCACGATGCGGCCCTCGGCGTTGTCGAAAAAGGCGAGGTCGCCGGGCTTGGCCTGGGCCACGAAGTGCACGGGGCGGCCGTGGTCAATCTGCTGGCGGGCGTCGCGCGGGAGCTGAATGCCTACGAGACCATACAGCTGCTGGCAAAGACCGGAGCAATCGAGGCCAAAGATGCTTTTGCCACCCCACACGTAGGGCGCTTTCAGGTAGAGCAGGGCCATTTTGCGGAGCAGCGCAGCCTGGCGGGCGGGGTCGGGCGCGGCGGTGGGGTTGGTGGCGGTGCCGTTGAAAAAATACTGCTGGTCGCCGAGCCGCAGGTTCATGCCATCGAAAAAGGGTAGGCGGCAACCCAGCGTGAGAGGTATCTTGGTCGTAGCGTCGCTCACGGCCTGCACCACATCGAGGGCGCGGGGGTGGTCCTGGGCGCACCACGCGGCATAATATTCGCCCGAGACGGGTGTGTGCTGCTTGGCGTCCATCCAGCCCACGTAGCCGTCGGCGGCCAGCTGCACTTGCAGCCAGCTGTCCTGGGTGACCAGTATTTGGTAACATTCGCCGAAGAGGAGTTGGGTAACCAGCTCGGCCCGGTCAGTGGGCTCGGCACGGACGGGGACAGCGCTCAAGGCGCAGATACCGGGGTTCAAAGCGTTAAAATTATGAACTAGTGGGTGGTGAGTTGATGCAAAGAACGGCAGCTATCTGCTAACTCACTCTTTCACCATCTCACCAATTCACTGCTACATGCGTTCCATGTCGCGCTTCTGGGCTTTTTCCTTGAGGTCGTTGCGCTTGTCGAACAGCTTTTTGCCTTGAGCCAGGGCGATTTCAATTTTGGCAAAGCCGCGGTCGGTTACGAAAAGGCGCAAGGGAATGATGGTGAGGCCCTGGTCGACGCTTTTGCCGGCAAGCTGTTTGAGCTCACGCTTGTTGAGCAGGAGCTTGCGCTCGCGCATGGCGTCGTGGTTGTTGTAAGTACCCAGTGAATAAGGAGCGATGCGGATGGAGTGAATCCAGAGGCTGCCGTCGGTGTGGAAGAGGCAATAGCCGTCGGTCAGGTTCACGTTGCCTTCGCGGATGCTTTTGATTTCGGTGCCTTGCAGCATAACGCCCGCGTCGTATTTGGCCAGGAAGGTGTATTCGTGGCTGGCGCGGCGGTTTTTGATGTTGATGATGGCGGGTTTATCGTCTTTGGCCATGCTTAATTAGTTATCAGTTGCTCGTTGCCCGTTGTTATGCCAACGGTGCGGGGGATTGGGGTGAGGCAGCTTCGGCTTGTAGGGCGGCAAAGCGAGCTGCCAGGCGGGTCCGGGCTACGATGCGTTGGCCGGTGTGGCCGGTGGCTACGAGGCGTGCGCCTACCCGAGCTTCTACGGCACAACGCAGCGCGGGGCCGTCGAGGGTGCCAAAGGTAGCCGTTAGAACCACGGTTTCGCCGGCAAAGGCGGGGGCGTGGTGCTGAATGGAAAGTTCGGTGCCGATGCCTTCCTCATCGGCAGCCTTCATCTCCAGTACAAAAAGGCGGGCAGCCCACTCCATCTCACGGCCCAGCGCGAAGGTGCTGAGCACTTGGTGCACCAAGCCGCCGGTGTCCGGGCCAAAGTCGGCAAAGTCTTCTGGCCGCACGGTGTAGTGGTGGGTTTTGACGTCGCCGGGGTGGAAAGGATTGGTCATGTGTATAGCGCGGTCGTACCCGGAGGGACTCTGTAGTCCGCGTCCCAGAACGATAATTGTAGCAAAAGCTTTAAAGGCGCGGGGACGCGGACTACAAAGTCCCTCCGGGTACGACCGCGCTACACTCGCACTACGTCAGCTTCAGGCGCGGGTCGGGGCTGGTAAGTTGGGTGGCGAAGTCGCCGGCTTCGTATTGAAAATGCGCCGTCATGGCCACCATGGCCGCATTGTCGGTGCAAAAGGCAAAGTCCGGGATGAATACTTCCCAGCCTTGGGCTACCGCTTCGGCCTCCAGGGCGGTGCGCAGGCCGGAGTTGGCGGCCACGCCACCGGCCAGGGCAACCTGCGTGAGGCCAGTGTCGGCCACAGCACGGCGGAGTTGGCGCAGCAGCGTGGCCACAATGGTGTGCTGAATGCTGGCGCAGAGGTCGGCCAAGTTCTCGGCCACGAAGCCGGGATTGGCGGCCGTTTCCTTTTTCAGGAAATAAAGCACCGAAGTTTTCAGGCCGCTGAATGAGAAGTCATAGCCGGGCATGGCGCCTACCGGAAACGCAAACCGCGTGGGTTTGCCCTGACGAGCCAGCTTGTCGAGATGAGGGCCGCCGGGGTACGGCAGGCCGAGCAGCTTGGCGGTTTTATCGAACGCCTCGCCGGCCGCATCGTCGATGGTCTGGCCCATCACTTCCATTTCCAGCGCCGATTTCACGACCACCAGTTGGGTGTGGCCACCGCTTACGGTGAGGCAAAGGAAGGGAAAGCGCGGTTTGGGGTCGCGGATGAAGTGGGCCAGGATATGGGCCCGCATGTGGTTCACGGCCAGCAGCGGCTTGCCCAGGGCCAGGGCCAGGGTTTTGGCAAACATCCCTCCTACTAATAAGGACCCGAGCAGACCGGGGCCCTGGGTGACGGCCACAGCGTCGAGGTCGTCTTTGGTGATGCCGGCTTCTTTGAGGGCGGCCGTCACCACGGGCAGCAGGTGCTGCTGGTGGGCGCGGGAGGCCAGCTCAGGCACCACGCCGCCGTACTGCTCGTGTACTTTTTGGGTGGCCACCACGTTGCTGAGCAGCTGGCCGCCCGCTAGAACGGCAGCGCCGGTGTCGTCGCACGACGATTCGATGGCGAGAATGATGGGATGGGCAGGCATTCTGAGATTGAGGCTGTGTAGTACTTACAGTTAGGTCAACTTAACTAGTGGGCCTTGGTAGCACCAGCTGGTGTTTCCCTAAACAGCGCCATTGTTAATTTTGAATTATAAAATTTAAACCTGGGCCGTTAGGTCTGAGGTCATTAAATAACGCTGGCCGTTTGCAGGTGCGTGGGCTCCCGGTTAGTCGAAGTTCGTCAAGTGTTCGCGCCTGGCTACACACTGAGAAGGCTTACGGCAAAGGTAACGGTGCCATGCGAGGCTACACTTGTGCTTTCTATCAAGTAAGCTGAGGCAAGGCCGAAAGCGTTGAACCCAACTCCAAGCCCGGCCGTTCCCTTGGCTTGATAGTTGGTTGAGGGGCTCTGTAGTTGTCGCAAACGGCTAAAAAACCGCAACTTTGCAGATTACCTCGCGTTTCCCGCTTATTTCCATCCTACCCGGTGCGTCGTTTCTTCACCATTTTGCTAAAAATACTGCTGGGCATTGGGCTGGTAGTGGCATTGGCTATAGTGGTAACAATGGTGGCGCTGCGGGTGCCTAGCGTGCAAACGCGACTGGCGCACAAGGCTGCCGACGTGCTCACCGAGAAGCTGGGCCAACGTGTGACTATAGGGCGGGTAGATGTGCGGCCCTTTTCGAGCCTACTGCTAGAAGGCGTGCTGGTGCAGGACCGGGCCGGCGGCGAGCTGTTCAGCATTGGCCGCGCCGACGCCGACATATCCCTGTTTTCGGTATTTGACCTGCGGCACCTGCACATCGCCAAGCTCACGCTGAACGAGCCACGCTTCGTGCTAAAAAACCTGGCGGGGCAGCCCGACTCCACCACGTTCAACCAGTTTATGGCGGCGGTGCAGCGGCTGGTGGGCCCGAGCGACACCACAAGGTCGGCCCCGTTCGACTTTAAGATTGCCGATGTGGCCCTGCGCAATGGCCATTTTTCCATTATGAAGGAGGACGTGCCGCGGGCAAAAACCTACGGCCAGAGCATAGACTACGACCACATGCTGGTGGATAGCATCTACGCCGACGTTTCAAACATCCAATTGGGCGATACGCTGCGCCTGCGCATCAGCAACCTGCACGCGGTAGAAACACCTTCCAAAACGCAGCTGCGCGAAATCACGGCCGATATGACGTACGGGCCGCATTTCTGGGAGTTCGACAACCTGAGTCTGCGCGTGGGCCGCAGCCAAATCAAAGACTACGTGCGGTTTGAGTACCGCGTGTTCGGCAACTTTGCCGACTACAACGACTCGATGAAGACCATTGCCCGCCTGCGCAACTCGCGGGTGTACACGGACGACATCGCCAAGTTTGCGCCGCAGCTGGCCACTATGCACGACGCCATCACCATTTCGGGCGAGGCTTCGGGCTACGTGCGCGACTTCAAAGTGAACAACCTGGACGTGCGCTACGGCAAGGGCACGCACATAGTAGCCAAGCGCGCCCACGCCGACAACCTGCCCAACTACCGCGAAAGCTTCATCGACCTGCGCCTGCTGCCCTCCGTGGTGCGAACCAGTGACCTGAAGCGCTGGCTGCCGGCTTCGGCTAACAAGATTGTGCAACGCCTGGGCACTGTGAAGCTGCAGGGCCAGATACTGGGTTTCTACAGCGACTTTGTGGCCAATGCCTCGTTTGATACCGACCTGGGCTTTGTGGCAACGGATGTAAACCTCAAAACCCAAACTGACCTTACTCGCGCAGCCTACAAAGGCACGGTGCGCTCCAATGCGTTTCAGCTGGGCAAATTCCTGGGGGACGAAAGCGTGATTCGGGACGTAACCCTGAACGGGCAAGTGAACGGCGTGGGCTTTCTGCCTCCGGCGGCGCGGGGCCGGGCCAAAGCCACGGTGGCCAGCATTTGGCTGAACGGCTATCGCTACCGCAACATCACCTTCGACGGCGACTATCAGAAACAAGCATTCAGCGGTCAGTTGAGCATCAACGACCCCGCCGTGCGGATGGTGGCCAATGGTCGGGTTGACCTCGACCGCGCCCACCAGGACGTGGACATTAAGGCTAAAATTGACAGGGCCAACCTGCGCACCCTGGGCCTCACCGACCAGAACCTGACGGTGGCCACCACGGCCGACGTGAAGTTTCGCGGCGTGCAGCTCGATTCGCTCATTGGCCATGCCTACCTGCGCAAGTCGACTTTCAGCCTGGATGGCCGCGCGCTCAGCCTCGACACCCTGGACGTAATCAGCACCCGCAACGGCCGCAACGAGCGCCAAGTGACCGTGCGCTCCGAGGCGGTGGACGCGCGCGTGGCCGGCACCTTCAACACCTCCGACGTGGTGCGCGACGTGCAGACCCTGCTCACGGAATACCGCCTCAATTTTGAGAGTAATGACGTGGCCACGGCCGAGTATTACAGCCGCAAAAGACAACGCGAGTTGCCCGTGTATCAGATTGATTATCTGCTCAACCTGAAGCGGCCCAACCCGGTGTTGAAGCTGTTTGTGCCCGAGCTGCAGGTGGCCAACGGCAGCCGCATCGACGGCTCGTTCCGCAGCGGCGAAACGTCGATTTTCCAGCTTGGCGGCCACCTCGACAGCCTGCGCTACGGCCCGGTGCAGGCGATAAACAACGATTTCGACTTCCTGACATCGAAGCTGCCCTACAAGCCCGAGGTGCTGGCCCAGGCCAGCATCACGAGCGACCAGCAGGTGCTGCCCACGCTGGGGCGCACCGAAAAGTTTATTGTGGAGGGCGTGTGGGACCAGGAGCGCATCAATTTCTCGACCTCGCTGGCCCAAACCGGCACCACCAACCGGGCGACCATCAACGGCTCGCTGGGCTTTTTGCCACGGGCGGTGGAGGTTGTGTTCCGGCAGTCGGGCGTGCACTTGCTGGATAAGGAATGGACCATAGCGGAAAATAACTCGGTGCGCATTTCGGATTACGGACGGGAATTCGACATTTCGAACCTCACGTTTAGCAACGGGGTGCAGTTTGTAGGCGCGCAAGGCTTCATCTCGCCCGATGCCAGCAAGCCCGCGCTGCAGCTATTGATGAAGGACTTCGAGTTGGCCACGCTGAATACCCTGACCGGCCAGAACCTGCGGGGCCGCGTGAATGCGCAAGGCACCATGACCGGCGTGTACGGGCCGCTCACCATCAACAGCACGCTGGGCGTGGACTCGTTGATGTACGACGGCACCCTCATTGGGCAGGTGGCGGGCCGGGCCGATTGGGACAATACCGCCAGCAAGCTGCGCATGAACTTGGACGTGGCCCGCTCGGGCCAATCGGTGCTCACGGTGCTCGGTGACATTGCGCCCAGCGACGCCACCAACCAGTTCAACCTCACGGGCACGCTCAACGATGCGCCCGTGGTGCTGGCCCAGCCTTTTCTGGGCACGCTGTTCCGGAACCTGGGCGGCACCGGCCGGGGCGAGCTCCGCCTGACGGGCCGGTTTGACTCGCCTAATCTGCTGGGGCACGTCGACGTGAGCAACGGGCGCCTCACGTTCGGCTACCTGGGCACTACCTACACCTTCACCGACCGCATCACATTCACCAACCGGTCCATTGAATTCCGGAAAGTGCGGCTGCGCGACGTGCTGGGCAATACCGGCGTAGTAGATGGCATTGTGAGCCACCGCGGTTTCAAAGAAATGAGCCTGGACATTGCGGCCAATTTTCGCAAAATGCAGGTACTCAATACCACCCGCAAAGACAACGACTTGTATTTCGGCACGGCCTACGCTACCGGCACGGCTCGGGTAACCGGCCCGACGGACGACTTGGACATCAACGTGCGGGCCACCAGCGAGTCGGGCACCCGTATTTCGCTGCCCCTCGACAATGCCGCCCGGGCCCAGAAAGCCGGCTACATCACGTTTGTGAATAACAACACGGTCGGCGATACCGTGATAGTGAAAAAAGCCGAGCAGGTAACGGCCCAGCAGAAAGTCGACCTTTCGGGCCTGAAGCTCGACATGAACCTGACCATCACCCCCGACGCCTACCTGGAGATTCTGCTGGATGAAAGCACCGGTGACGTCATCCGTGGCTCGGCGGCAGGGCAGTTGCGCATGGCCATCGACACGCGGGGCGACTTCAACATGTTCGGGCAGGTAGAAATTGTGCGCGGCGCCTACAACTTCACGTTGCAAGGCCTGATTAACAAAGAGTTTGTCGTACGGCCGGGCGGCATTATCTCCTGGAACGGCGACCCGCTGGCCGGCGAAATGAACGTGACGGCTACCTATACCCAGCGCACCTCGCTGGCACCGGTGCTGGGCAACGCCAGCAACGGCAGCGCCGCGGTAGTGCCCGTTACGGCCGTGATGAACCTGAGCGGCCCGCTGCTGCTGCCGGCCATCAAGCTCAACCTGGAGTTCAACGATGCGCCGGGCACGCTGCAGGGCGACCTAGCCTTCTTCACGGCCTCGCTCCGCAACGACGAGCAGGAGCTTAACCGGCAAGTATTCAGCTTGCTCGTATTTAAACAGCTCTCGCCACAGGGCTCCTTTGGCAACACCATTTCTATTCGGGGCCAAGACAACACGGTGCAAAACAGCCTGGGCCAGATTTTGAGCACGCAGTTGGGCTTGCTCACCTCGCAAATCGACCAGAACCTGGAAATTGACTTCAACATCAACGGCCTCACCGCCGAGCAGCTGCAGGCCCTGCAAGTGCGCCTGAGCTACTCCTTCCTCAACGGTCGCCTGCGGGTAACGCGCGAGGGCGGCTTCACCAGCAACGCCAACCTGGTGAACGCAGGCACTGGTTTGCCCAACGCTGGCAACACTGCCGGCCAGGCCTCGCTGCTCGGCGACCTGAGCCTGGAATACTACCTCCGGCCCGACGGCAAGTTTCGCACCAAGCTGCGCTACGAAACCACGCCACGCGACCTGGAAACCATCAACCAGCCCCGCGCCGGCCTCTCGCTGCTGCACACCGAGCAGTTCAACACGTTTGGCGAGCTATTTAGCCGCAGAAACCCCCGACGGAGGGAGCGGAATACCCAAAAAGCCCGCGAAGGCCGCGAGGTATTGAATGTAGACGAGGACCCGCGCACGAATTTGTAGGGTAGGAAATCGGAAGGACGAAAGTAGAAGGACGGTTAAGCAATCCGGAAGGACAGTCGGACCTGATTATGGGATATTGTTTCCTGGCTCTTCAAAAAACTCCTACCCTCCTACCCCCGTACCCTCTTACCCTACTTCCGTTCCCGCTACCTTTGCCAAAATATGGCCGTTCCCATCTCCTCTTCCACCCGCAAGAAAAAGCTTGGCTCCTATCCTACCTTGCTGGTGGTGTTCAGCATCACGCTGGCGCTGGTGGTGATTGGGTTGTTTGGCTTGCTGCTGGTGCACGCGCAAAAGCTGTCGGAAGTGGTGCGCGAAAACCTGGAGGTGCAAGTGTACCTCGACCGCGAGCTGCCCGAGACGGAATTGCTGCGCTTGCAGCAGGACCTGGGCCAGTTGCCCTTCGTGGCCGAGCGCGACGGCAAGCCCCAAATCCGGTTTGTGAGCAAGGAAGAAGGCGCCCGCCAGCTGCTGCAAAGCACCGGCGAGGACTTCCGCCAGTTCCTGGGCGACAACCCGTTGCGCGACGCCTACGTGCTCAAAATCAAGCCCGAATATACCGACACCCTGCACCTGCGCCAGCTCAACCGGAGCGTGTCGGCCCAGCGCGGCGTGTTCGAGGTGCAGTACCCGCAAGACCTGTTTGCCAGCATCAACAACAACCTGACCCGGTTGAGCTTGGTGCTGCTGGGCTTCGCGGCCGTGCTGGTACTGGTGGTGGTCATTCTCATCAACAATACCATTAAGTTGGCTCTGTTTTCGCAGCGCTTTCTAATCCGGTCCATGCAACTAGTGGGCGCAACCCCGCTCTTTATTCAGCAGCCTTTCTTGCGACGGGCTACGTGGCAGGGCCTGGCCAGCGGCGTGCTGGCCTCGTTGTTGCTAGTGGCGCTGCTGCAATACGCCTACCTCGAAGTCGAGCCGTTGCGGCTCCTGCGCGATGACGTTGCCTTGGCTGTGCTCCTGCTGGGCGTGGTCGCTCTGGGGGTTATCATCGGCTTTTTCAGCTCTGCCCGCGCCGTACACAAATACCTAAAAATGTCGCTCGACGACCTGTATTAGTCAGTTATCATTTACCAATTAACATTTAACAGTTGGGCAGGCCCTCTGGGGCAGGCCGTTAAATATTGATTATTAGTGATAGTAGACCATTGTTAAATGATAATTGCTACCTATTAATGACACCTTCCCCTGCTCCTCGTTTTGCTTTTGGCCCGCGCAACTACCGCCTGATGTGGATAGGCCTGGCGGTACTGGCCGCCGGTTTCATCACCATGATGTTTGGCGACCGGGAAAACTACGGCGAGGATTTTGTAGGCATCACGCTGGGGCCGCTGCTGCTCATTGCCGGTTTTCTGGTTGAGTTTGCCGCCATCATGGTGCGCGATAAAAGCCTGGCTCAGACCATTGAAACCCCTGCCGATACTGCCAACGCCACGGTAGTTGCTGGTGCTCCCACTGCGGCCGCTCCCACCACTGCCCCTGCCTACAAACGCCCATATTAGTGGTTGCTGGCTAGTGTCTTGAGCTTGCGTTCTTGCACTACCCGCTCCCTTCTCTACCACTAATCAACTCCTTCCTTTTCTGTTAAAAATGACTTATTGGCACGCGCTGCTCCTCGCTATTGTGGAGGGCGTTACTGAATTCTTGCCCGTGTCCAGCACCGGGCACATGATTATTGCGTCTGCCCTGCTGGGTATTCCTGCTACCCCCTTCACTAAGCTTTATTTGGTCGTCATTCAGCTCGGAGCCATTCTATCGGTTTTTGCGGTGTATTGGCGGCGTTTTTTTCAGAGCATAGACTTTTACCTCAAGCTACTGGTGGCTTTTCTGCCGGTAGTGGTGGTGGGGCTGCTGCTCAAAAAGCACATCGACGCCCTGCTCGAATCCGTGACGGTGGTTGCCGCCACGCTGCTGCTCGGTGGCATCGTGCTGGTGTTTATCGACCGCTGGTTTCCGCAGGAAGACCCGGGCGAGGGCGGCCACCCCGTCACAAACCCGGGCTGGCGCCAGGCCTTTATTATTGGCGTGTTTCAGTGCCTGGCGGTAGTGCCGGGGGTCAGCCGCTCGGCGGCCACCATCATCGGGGGGCTCACCCAGAAGCTCACGCGCCGGGCCGCCGCTGAGTTTGCCTTCTTTTTGGCCATGCCGACCATGACGGCGGCGGCGGCCAAAGACCTGTACGACTTTTATACAGAAAGCGAAGCCGGCCTATCGATGCCCGAAATCAAGCTGTTGCTGTTCGGCAATGTGGTGGCGTTTATAGTGGCGTTGCTGGCCATCCGGGTATTTGTAGGCTTTGTCACGAAGTACGGTTTCCGGGCTTTTGGTGTCTATCGTATTATTGTAGGCGGCGTGTTGCTGATAATGTTGGGCTTGGGTGTTAATCTACAGTTGGTATGAGTGCGAAAACATTAGCTGAGTTTGATTTTGAGACGGGCGAAGTCCTCTTGCTCGACAAGCCCCTGACATGGACATCGTTTGATGTGGTACGGAAGGTTAAAAACGCCCTGCGTATCAAGAAAATCGGCCACGCGGGCACCCTCGACCCACTGGCTACCGGCCTGCTCATCCTTTGCACGGGCCGGAAAACCAAAGAAATCGACCTAATTCAGGCCCAGGAAAAAGAATACACCGGCACCTTCCGCCTCGGCGAAACCACGCCCAGCTTCGACCTGGAAACGGCCGTGGACATGGCCCGGCCCTACGCTCACCTCACCGATGAGGAGATTTTGGCGGCCACGCTGCCTTTCGTGGGCACCATTCAGCAAACGCCTCCGCTGTTTTCGGCCGTAAAGATTGACGGCAAGCGGGCCTACGAAATTGCCCGCAACGGCCAGGAAGCTGAAATCAAGTCCAAAACGGTTGAAATCAAAATTTTCGAGCTGACGCGCATTGCCCTGCCCGAGATAGACTTCCGGGTGGTGTGCTCCAAGGGCACGTACATCCGCAGTCTGGCGCGCGACCTGGGCGTGGCCCTGGGCTGCGGCGCTCACCTCACGCGGCTGGTGCGCACCCGCATCGGCGAGTACCGCGTCGAGGATGCTTTTTCGCTCGAAGCCATTCAGGCCCTGCGCCCGCCGCGGCCCGAAGGCGAAGGCCGCCCGCGCATCGAGCGCCCCCGCACGGCTCCCAACCGGGCCGGCCTGCAATACTATGCCGCCTTACAGGCCGATGCCCTGGCAGCCAAAGAGCACCAAGCAACCGAAACGGCCCCGGCGGCGCCCGAGTCCTCGCCCGAGTAGTCTCAGGGTAACGCCAGCAGCCAACCTCCGGCCGGAGGCCGAGTGGCTTCGGCGTGCAGTTCAGGTAAGGGCCCGTTACCTTCGTGGCACTTTCAATTCCCCTCATTCGCTTCTCCGGCGCCCCAATGCACGTCATCCGCGACCCGGCCCAGTTTCCTTTTCTCGGCAATGCCGTTGTCACAAGCGGCACGTTTGATGGCGTCCACGTGGGGCACCAGCGCATTCTGGCGCGGCTGCGCGAGGTAGCCCAGGTCAGTGGCGGCCCCGCCGTGGTCATCACTTACTGGCCCCACCCGCGGCTGGTGCTCGGGCCGCCCCCTTCCCACCCCGAGCTGCTGGAGTTGCAGCTGCTCAATACGCTGGATGAGCGGATAACCAAACTAGCCGAGCTGGGCGTTGATTACCTGCTGATTGTGCCCTTCACCAAGGAGTTTGCGCAGTGGACGTCGGAAGAGTACATCCAGAACCTGCTGCTGAAAACCGTGGGCGCCAAGCAGTTGGTGATTGGCTACGACCACCGCTTTGGTAAAAACCGGGAAGGCGGCTTCGACTACCTCAGCCAGCACGCCGACCGCTACGGCCTGACCGTGGAAGAAATCCCGCGCGAGGACGTGGACGCCGTGGGCGTGAGCAGCACCCGCATTCGCCAGGCCCTGCGGCAGGGCGACATCGCCACGGCCAACCGCTACCTTGGCTACCTCTACCCCGTTACCGGGCTGGTGGTGCACGGCCAGAAGCTGGGCCGCACCATTGGCTACCCCACGGCCAACATGGTCACGACCGAGCCGCTGAAGCTGGTGCCGGCCCGCGGCATCTACGCCGTGTGGGCCACCACGGCGGCGGGCACCCGGCACCCGGGCATGCTCAGCATCGGGGTGCGGCCCACCATCGGCCAGGACCTGGAACAGACCATTGAGGTGAACCTGCTGAATTTTAGCGGCGATTTATACGACCAGGAACTCACCTTGGAATTTGTGGCTTGGCTGCGGGCCGAAGAAAAATACGACGGCCTGCATGCGTTAACGGCACAATTATCGTTGGATGCTCAGAACACGCGGGCGGCGTTGGCTTTATAAGCTGCATTTCTTTACCATAGCCTTCTATTGATGAGTTACTTAAAATTATTTTTAGTGTGTGGTTGCTGGCTCTTTGCCATGGGTTCGGCTCAGGCGCAAGGAAAAATAACCGGCGTGGCGCTGGATTCGGTCACCAATGAGCCGCTGGCATTCGCCAGTGTGTTTCTGGCCAACACCACCCTGGGCGCGACCACTACTGAGCAGGGCAAATTTGAGTTTGCCCGCGTGCCGGCGGGCACATACGACATCGTGGGCTCGTACGTGGGCTACCGGCTAAGCAAGCAATCCGTGACGGTGGGCCCTACTCCCCAGCAAGTAACGTTGCGGCTGGCCCCCACCGGCAACCAGTTGGGAGAAGTGGTGGTCAAGCCCGCGCCCAACAAGCCGGAAGAATACGAGAAATTCTCCAAGCTATTCCTGGGCGGCACCACGTTCTCGGAGCAGTGCCGCATCAGCAACCCCGACCAAGTGCGCGTGCTCTACGACGACTCAACCAAGGAGCTCACCGTGCGGGCCAAAGAGTTTGTACAGATTGACAACGAGGCGCTGGGCTACCGCCTGAAGTACTACGGCCTGGATTTTAATTACGACGAAGAATCCGGGTCCATTTCCTACTATGGCCAGCCCGTGTTCGAGGAAATAAAGCCGCGCGATGACAAGCAGCGGCGCCAGTGGGCCGCCAACCGCGCCACGGCGTACCGGGGCTCGTTCATGCACTTTTTGCGCAGCGTGTACACCAACCGCATGCAGGCCGAAGGCTTCATGGCCCAGCAGGTGAAGGTGGTATACCACCCGCAATACGAGCGAGCGCAGGAACTGCGCCGCATCTTAGTGGAGAAAAAGCCCGATGGCCCGTTCACTGCGGCCGAAGAAGATTCGTTGTCCCGATGGGACGCCATGGCGCCGGTATCGGCAACGCTGAATCCGGCCCCGCTACCCATCGACAGCGTGCGCAGGGTTTCGGCCGACGGGCGCCGCACGTACCTGCGCTTCAACGGCGAACTGCAGGTGGCTTACTTCGGCGAGGCGCCCGACCCGCGCTACAAAAAACGGATGTCGCCGCTGGGCAGCGTTCCCGGCAAGACCTTTCCGGTCCAGCGCCAGGTATCGCGCCTGAAGCTGCGCGGCCGCCAGGCCGAGATTCAGGCCAACGGCTCCCTGATGAACCCGCTGGATGCTTACAATGGCGAGTACTGGGGTTTTGAGCGCATCGGCGAGTTCTTGCCCGTCGACTACGCGCCCACTACCGCGGCAGGGGCGGCGCCTGCTTCTTCGGCCCCGCCCGCAAAAGCGAGCAGCAGATAAATTTTGATTCCCGCGCTGACGGCTGTTTGACTGAGCCGGTGGAGTGCCATTCAACGCTACATTACCTGTAGCTGAATTGAAGGGCTTCGCCTGTTTAACCAGACAGCCGTTAGCTTTATCGCCGGCTCGCGCAACAGCAGTCCTTACTTTTGGATTGCCGGTTCATAAACCGCGGCTCTCGTTCATGCGCCTCTTGCGATTTTGCTTTCTGTTGGGCTTGGTGTTGATTGTCGGCCATGCGGCCCTCGCGCAGGGGCGGCTGAGCGGCGTAGTGCTGGACTCGGTGACGCGGCAGCCGCTGGCCTTTGCCAGTGTGTTCCTGGCCAATACTACCCTAGGGGCAACTACCACCGAGCAAGGGCAGTTTGTGTTTCCCAGCGTGCCCGCGGGCACCTACGACGTGGTGGGCTCTTACGTAGGCTACCGGCTTGCAAAGCAGGCCGTGGTGGTAGGAGCGGCACCCCAGCAGCTCACCCTGCAACTAGCGCCATCGGCCAACCGGCTGGCGGAGGTGGTGGTGCGGCCCAACCCCAATCGCGCATCCGATTACCAAAAGTTTGTGGAGCTGTTTCTGGGTAGAACTTCGTTTTCGCGTCAGTGCCGCATCCGCAACCCCGATGATGTGTTGGTAGATTTTGACCCTGCCGAGCGTGAGCTCACGGCTTCTGCCTACAAGTTTGTGTTGGTTGATAATCAGGCCTTGGGTTACCGCATCAAGTACTTTGGACTGCGGTTCTCCTGCAATTTTAAGAAGAGCGTTGTTACGTTTTATGGTGAGCCGGCATTTGAGGAAATGAAGGCGCGCAGCGCAAGGCAGCAAAGAGTTTGGGAGGCCAACCGTGCAAAAGCCTATCGCGGCTCACTTACTCATTTCCTGAAAAGTGTGCACGACAACCAAGTAACATCCGAGGGCTTTTTGGTTCAGAAGCTGCGCATTGTGCCCAACCGGCGCTACCCACGGGCCGACAGCTTGCGGCGGGAACTGGTTCGGAGCCGGCGCAACATACTTACGGCGGCTGAGAATGACTCTTTGGCGCGCTGGACAAAAGAGCCCAATGCTTTTTCGATGCTTTACACTGCCCCACGACCCATCGATAGCCTCCGACGGGTTTCCGCCGACGGGGCCCAGGTATTTCTGCGCTTCACCGACAACTTGCAGGTGAGTTACTTGCGCGAGTCTCCGGACCCGCTGTACCGGGTGCAAAGCAATTCGCTTACCGAACCGGCTGTGGCTCCGCCCACTGGTCGCCAAGTGTCGTTGCTTGTGCTGATGACTCGCGAAATGGAGATTCAACCCAATGGCCACCTCGTGAACCCGCTGGCCGTATTTACTGACGAATACTGGGGGTTCGAAAAAATGGGTGAATTTTTACCCCTTAATTACCAACCGCCGACTACGGGGCCCAGCCCCCAACCTCCCACCCAATGATAGACAAAACCGTTCCCAACGCCCAGGAAGCTCTGCAGGGCATCGCCGATGGCATGACCCTGATGCTCGGCGGCTTTGGCCTCTGCGGCATCCCCGAAAACTCGATTCAGGAGTTGCTCCGCCTGGGCGTAAAAAACCTCACTTGCATTAGCAACAACGCGGGCGTCGACGACTTCGGCATTGGCTTGTTGCTGCAAACCAAGCAGGTGAAGAAGATGATTTCCAGCTACGTAGGCGAGAACGCCGAATTTGAGCGCCAGCTGCTGAGCGGCGAGTTGGAGGTGGAGTTGATTCCGCAAGGCACCCTGGCTGAGCGCTGCCGGGCCGGTGGCGCCGGCATTCCGGCCTTCTTTACGCCGGCCGGCTACGGCACCGAAGTGGGCGAAGGCAAGGAAAGCCGCGAGTTCAACGGCAAGATGTACTTGCTGGAAACTGGCCTCATCGCCGATTTTGCCTTCGTGAAAGCCTGGAAGGGCGACACGGCCGGTAATCTGATTTACAAGGGCACGGCCCGCAACTTCAACCCCATGATGGCTACGGCTGGCAAAATCACGGTAGCTGAAGTGGAAGAACTGGTGCCCGCCGGCGAGCTCGACCCCAACCAGATTCATACGCCCGGCATTTTTGTGCAGCGCATCTACCAGGGCGAGCGCTACGAAAAGCGGATTGAGCAGCGCACGGTGCGCAGCTAGCAGCTGCGGAAAGCATAATTTAGGCCGCGTTCTGAAGAATTCCTTATTGCTATGAAAAGAAATTCCATTGCCTTTTTGCTGCTGCTGAGTGGCTATAGTGCAGTTGCTCAGGTAGCAGCTCCAGCAGCACCTAAAGCTCGGCGCGCAACAACCGCACGGGTAGCGGCGAAGCCCGTAGACGCGCAGCGCCTCGACCAGCTGTTGAAGGACTACACGGCCGATGGCCGCGTGCCCGGCACCATTGCGCTGGTGATGCGCGACGGAAAAGTGCTGTACCGCAAAGCGTTTGGCGTGGATGACCTAGCGGCCAAAACTCCGCTCCGCCCCGATGCCATTATGCGCATCGCTTCACAAACGAAAGCAGTGACCAGCGTGGGCCTCATGCTGCTGTACGAAGAAGGCAAGTTTCAGCTCGATGACCCCGTCTCGAAGTACCTGCCGGCTTTCGCTGACCCCAAGGTGCTGGCTACTTTCAATGAGAAAGACTCGACCTACACCACCGTGCCAGCCAAGGGGGAAATCACCATTCGGCAGCTGTTTACCCACACCTCGGGCATCAGCTACCCCGTAATTGGCAGCAGGGAAGCGAAAGCCATTTATGCCAAAGCGGGTATTCCCAGCGGCATTGGCACGCCAGGGGGCTCGTTGGCCAAGTCCATGGATGCGCTGGGGCCACTTCCGCTCATGCACCAGCCGGGCGAGCGGTTCACCTACGGGCTGAGCGTGGACGTGCTGGGCCGCCTGATTGAGGTGCTATCGGGACAGCCGCTCGACCAGTACCTGCGCACGCGCCTTTTTGAGCCATTGGGCATGAAGGATACCTGGTTCTACTTGCCCGCCGACAAGCAGGCACGGCTGGCCAAGCTCTATACCGAAGACGCCGCCAAAAACACCGTGCCGATGGCCCCGCGCGACGGCATGATTCCGGATTATCCCAAGGCGCAGGGCACTTATTTCTCGGGCGGGGCGGGTTTGTCGTCGACCATCGACGACTACGCGACCTTCCTGCAAATGATGCTGAACAACGGCACGCACAACGGGCGGCGCCTGCTCAAGCCCGCCACCGTGGCCCTCATTACCCAGAACCAAATGGGCGAGGTAAGCCAGGGCAACAACAAGTTTGGCCTCGGTTTCAGCATCACTACGGCCCAGAGCGCGGCCGCCAGGCAGCCGGGCCTCTCCGAAGGCTCCTACGAATGGGGCGGCATTTTTGGCACCACCTACTGGGTCGACCCCAAGCAAAAGCTGGTGGCCCTGATTTATACCCAGAAGTATCCCAGCGGCACGGCCCGCGACTTGGCCGACAAGTTCAAAACAGCAGTTTATCAGTCGTTTGTGCCGCAGTCAGCAGCCGAAGCCAGTTCCGCACTGCCGGCAGCCAAATAACATTCCACCTCTCCCATAACCCACCCACAAAATCCGCGAAATCCGATTAATCCGGATGAATCCGTGGTTCAGACAACCTTATGCTAGACAAACACGGCATCGCCCGGCGCATCGCCCAGGAAGTAAAAGACGGCTCCTATGTTAACCTCGGCATTGGCATTCCCACGCTGGTGGCCAACTACATACCGGCTGGCATCAACGTGGAGTTGCAGTCCGAAAACGGCTTGCTGGGCATGGGCCCCTTCCCCACCGAAGAAGAAGTAGACCCGGACCTCATCAACGCTGGTAAGCAGACCGTGACCACCCTGCCCGGCTCCAGCATCTTCTCCTCGGCCGACTCGTTCGGCATGATTCGCGGCGAGCACGTGGACCTGACCATTCTCGGCGCTATGGAGGTTTCGGAGCGCGGCGACATTGCCAACTGGAAAATTCCCGGCAAGATGGTGAAAGGCATGGGCGGCGCCATGGACTTGGTGGCATCGGCCAAAAACATCATCGTGGCCATGCAGCACGTAGCCAAAGACGGCTCCAGCAAGCTTCTGCCCGACTGCACCTTGCCCATTACGGGCTTGCACTGCGTGAAAAAAATTGTAACCGAGCTGGCTGTGCTCGACGTGACGCCCGACGGCTTTGTGCTGCGCGAACGCGCCCCGGGCGTGAGCGTGGAGCAGATTATAGCTGCTACGGCTGGCAAGTTGGTGGTGCCCGAAGGCGAGGTGCCCGAGATGCAGGGCGTATAGCAAACAACTGGTGAGATTTGAACTAGCCAAGTCGAAGCAGAGGCGTTGTGGGGCGGCCTTCATGCAAAAACCGTGAATCAACAGCAGAGGGCACTAGCTTACTCTCCCGCCGCCATTACCGCCTGAGATGTTGCTTTTGCCTTTGATAAACTGGGCTGTACCAGCACCTTGCCTTGCCTAAACAAAGCAATGCGAGGTGCATTGCAGTGAGGAGCCTGTGCCTGCCGCTTCAGTGCCACAACGTAGGACGCGCAATCATTTTGCACCGTTCTGCCTGAATTTGCGTTAAGTACCCCGTTGGCCTCCTCAGGTTATAGCTTTTTTAACGGGTAATTTTAATGGGCCGAACCGTTGCCACTAGCAGCAGTTGCACCTCCGCCCCCGTTCTCTTTCGCAGTTTCGTTTTCAACAATATGGCAACTTCTTCAAACGGCAAAACCGCTCCTAGCGGCTCCCACGCCAAAAAAGTGGGCAAACCCAATCCGGCAATGGCAGGCTTGGAACTCCTCACGCCTACCGCCGTGCCAGCCCACAAGCTGGTGCTTCGCACGCTGCGCCGCTCCGATTTTAAGGCGGTGAAGGAAATCATGGACAAGGTGTATTCCAACATGGAAGGCGCCTGGGCTGCCGATGAGTTTGCGGCCCTGCTTCGCAAATTTCCCGAAGGCCAGATTGGCATTGAGGACAACGGCCGCCTGGTGGCCGCCGCCCTGGCCATCATCGTGCAATACAGCGACTTCGGTGACAAGCACACTTACGCTAAGATTACGGGTCATGGCAAGTTTGACACGCACAACGATAACGGCGACACCCTGTACGGCGTCGACGTTTTTGTAGACCCCGAGTACCGGTCGCTCCGATTGGGCCGCCGCCTCTACGACGCCCGCAAGGAGCTGTGCGAGAACCTGAACCTGCGCGCCATGGTGGCCGGCGGCCGCATTCCCGGCTACGCCGCCTACGCAGGCGAGATGACCCCGGCTAAGTACGTGGAGATGGTGCGTAACAAGGAATTGGTCGACCCCATCCTCACGTTCCAGCTCTCGAACGAGTTTTACGTGCGGAAAATTATCCGCGGCTACTTGCCCTACGACTCCGAAAGCAAGGCTTTTGCCACGCTGCTCGAGTGGATTAACGTGTACTACGAGGAAGAGGAAAAGCTCATCGGCAATACCAAATCCAACGTCCGCATCGGCATTGTGCAGTGGCAGATGCGCGCCACGCGCAGTCTCGAAGACTTGCTGCAGCAGATTGAGTTCTTCGTGGACACGGTGTCGGGCTACAAATCGGACTGTGTGATGTTTCCCGAATTTTTCAACGCCCCGCTCATGGCGCTGACGAATGAGGATTCGCCGGCAGTGGCCATCCGGGCCATGGCGGCCTTCACTGAGCCTATCAAGGCGAAGATGATGGAGCTGGCCGTGAGCTACAACATCAATATTGTGGCTGGCTCGATGCCGGTGTATGAGAACGAGAAGCTGCACAACGTGGCCTACCTCTGCCGCCGCGACGGCACCGTGGACGAGCAGTACAAGCTGCACGTGACCCCCGACGAAGCCAGCTACTGGGGCATGCGCGGCGGCGACAAGCTCAAGTGCTTCGACACCGACTTCGGTAAAATCGGCATCTTAGTGTGCTACGACGTGGAGTTCCCCGAGTTGGCCCGCATGCTGAGCGAAGAAGGCGTAAAAATCCTGTTCGTCCCTTTCTGGACCGACACCAAAAACGCCTACCAGCGCGTGCGCATCTGCGCCCAGGCCCGGGCCATTGAGAACGAATGCTACGTGGCCATTACCGGCTCGGTGGGCAACCTGCCGCGGGTCGAGAACATGGACATTCAGTACTCGCAGAGCGCCGTATTCAGTCCTTCGGACTTTGCCTTCCCCCACGACGCCATCGTGGCCGAGGCTACGCCTAACACCGAGATGACCCTTATTGCTGACCTCGACCTCGACTTGCTCAAGGACCTGAACACCAGCGGCGCCGTGCGAAACCTGCGCGACCGCCGCCGCGACCTGTACTCGTTGAGCTGGACTATCAAAAAGACCGAGCGCGACGAGGAATTGCTGGAGCAGGGCGTGGAGCGCCTGCCGCGCACCAGCCGCCGCAAGGCGGTTGCGGCCGGCTAAAAGTTAGCTTGTTAAATATCTACTGATAACCGGCCCTACATAGTGACTATGTAGGGCCGGTTTTTTGTTTGTCTACTTTAACTGTCGAAACCTGCTATTCTTTAAGCACCGAGTAGTTTATAGTAAACCACTGTGGCGTGCAGGGTGCCGTCGCCGTTCTGGGCATAACTAGGTATGACTCCGGCTATCTGGTAGTGCAAGGATTGGTAAAGGTGCTCGGCAGCATCGCCCTGCCGGGTGTCGAGCACCAGCGTGATGCGGCCTAGCTCCACTGCTTTGGCTTCGAGGGCGCACAGCAGCAGCCGTCCAATGCCCAAGCGGCGAGCGGAGCGGTGCACCATCATTTTAGCTACTTCGGCCCGGTGGCTGCCGTTGCTTTGAAGAGCCAAGGCCAGCTGCACGGTACCCACTATTTCCTTGTTGCCCCCGTGGCGGGCCACAAACAAGACCAGCGTACCCGCCCGAACACTCTGCTGCACTCGCCGCCAGAAGCTGCTGGCTTCTTCCGCGGGAAGCGGAGGCAAAAACCCCAGCGCGGCTCCCGATGCAATAGCATCCTGAAACAAAGCCACCAACTGCGGCAATGCCTGCTCAATCTGTTCGGAGGCTAGGGTTGAAATAATGGGGTTCATGGCGTGTCGTATCTATTGTATAGAGAAGGATAAGTGAAAATAACTGCGGCGCGCAAGCCCGGTAGCTCCAAAGCCTGCGCTTGCAAAGCCGAGTTCAGGTTTGCCCGGCAAGGCTGCGGGACTCTCAGTGCAGAATGAGAATCATCAATGCCAACTTCAATCAACCCCGGCAAGATAGCCAGACAGGCTTTTGTGCGTAAACTGCACCTCCAAGTTGTTTCTCTGCCTTTTTACATCACCCAATAAAACATGCGCGCTTTCATCACCGGAGCCAACCGGGGCCTGGGCCTCGAACTAACCCGCCAGTACTTGGAGCGTGGCGACCAAGTGTTTGCCGCCAGCCGCAACCCCGCCGAGGCGGCTGAGTTGCAGCAGCTCCACCAACAGTACGTCGACCGCCTCGTGCTCCTGCCCCTCGACGTAACCGATGCAGCATCTATTGCGGCCGGCGTCCAGGCTGTGAGCAGCAACACCGATGCGCTCGACGTGCTCATTAATAATGCCGGGGTGTATCCGCACGCGGGTTCCGGCGACGCCCATCAACGCTTGGGCCAACTCACCCACGACGATGCCATCGAGACCATGCAAGTGAATGCCATTGGGCCGCTGCTGGTGTCACAGGCACTTCTGCCGTTGCTGCGCGCCGGCAACAAGGGCCGCATCCTGAGCATTTCTTCGGGCCAAGGCTCCCTCACCTGGAAAGCCACCGGCGACCCCTACCACTACAGCGCCAGCAAGGCGGCCCTGAATATGTACATGCGCAGCCTGGCCGCCGAAATCGGCCATATGGGCCTCATCTCGGTAATAGTGGACCCGGGCTGGATGCGTACCGACATGGGTGGCGACCATGCCACCCAGGACCCCGCCGACTCGGCCCGCGGCATCATCCGCCTCACCGACCAACTGCACGCCGAGGAAAACGGCAGCTTCGTTACCTGGCAGGGGCAACCCGTCCCTTGGTAGGCCACATGCCTTTTTAGGCTGTTCTATTTTGTGACAGCCATACTAAATCTTACTACAGGATGCCCGTTTGTTGAGCAATCATCCAGCGGGCATGCTTTTTATGATTAGGAGCCCAAATTAAAAATAGAGGTTGAAACACCATTCATAAGCGCTTGTCAAGCTATTCAAAGGCCAATCTTATGTAAGAATTATATCCTTAGTTTTAAGGGGATGAATAGACAAAAAATTGAGCACAACTTAAGCGAAGCAAATTGGGGTCACTTGAGACCAGCTACTATAACGCTTGATAAACGAATAAGGCGGTCAATAACGAGTAGAAACGCTGTTACCTAAGCTTACACCTCATAATTTAAGACTTGCTCAATTCAATACTTCGGGTCGGATTGTATTATTCCTAGTTCTATAGCTCCACAAGTTAGGCAGTAGTATTTTTTTGTATGCATTATGTCTTATAATCCGTGTTCGACTCAGAAATAATAGGTTAATCAGGCTGCAGTAACCTTTTATCATAGGTCCAGCAAATTTGATAGCTGACTATTTATTCTTACACCAATCCTATTTTTAGAATTAAGTTACTGATTTTTAATTATTTAACCCCTAGAAGAGCTATTAAATTAAATTTTTTACATAAAAAGCCCCTTGTGCTTAAAAATGGGCCACTATATTCGCCAATAGACTCCCTTTTTACCAAAAACCATTCACATGAGAAAAGCAGTACTACTAATGCTCGTTATGGTCTTAGCGCTGATGGCGCAAGACCTCCGGGCCCAGAGTCGGACAGTGTCCGGCACGGTAACTGGGTCCGATGGCGCAACGATTCCTGGCGCAACAGTGCTTGCCAAGGGAACCAAACTAGGAACTTCAGCGGATGTTGAAGGCAAGTATTCTCTATCGGTTCCGGAAGGAACTACCACCTTGGTCTTCTCTTTTGTGGGCTACGACAGCCGAGAAGTAAGCATCGGTGGAGCCTCTGTTGTCAACGCAACCCTTAAGGTAAACCCCACCGGACTCGACGAAGTAGTGGTGGTGGGCTACGGTACGCAGTCACGCCGCGATTTGACGGGCAACGTGGCTACCATCAGCGGCAAGGAAATCAAGACGCTGCCGGTGCAAAGCTTCGACCAGGCTTTGCAGGGCCGGGCCTCGGGCGTACAGATTACGACCCCCAACGGGGTGCTCAACGCTCCGCCCGTTATCCGCATCCGCGGGGTGAACTCGATTTCGCTCAGTGGGGCTCCCCTGTTCGTGGTGGATGGCATTCCTACCTTCAGCGGCAACAACTCGGCGGTGGCCAACGTGCCGAACAACCCCCTGGCCAACATCAACCCCGACGACATCGAAAGCATTGAAGTGCTCAAGGATGCTTCGGCGGCGGCCATTTATGGCTCCCGGGCCATCGGCGGGGTTATCCTGATTACGACCAAGCGCGGCCGCAAGGGGCAGGCCCCGCGGCTTTCGTTCGACAACTGGGTGGGCGTAACGCAGCCGGTGCGGCTGCTGAAGGTGCTGAACGCTCAGGACTACGTGACCATCAAAAACGAAGCCGTACGCAACCTCAACGACAACCGAGTACGGGTTACTCCACCTGGTCAACCGCTCCCCACTCCAAACGTTGAAGGCTTCCGAATCGGGCAGGACGCCAACGGCAACAACATCGACACGAATTGGTACGACTACATCTACCGGACCGGCGTTTCGTCGAACCACAACCTGAATTTCTCGGGTGGCACTGACCGCACGACGTACTTCACGTCGGTGAACTACTCCAAGCAGCGCGGCATGCTGAAAAACAACGAGTTCCAGCGCTACGGCGCCCGCCTCAATGTGGACCACAAGCTGTTTGACCGCGTAACTGTGGGCACCAATGTTAATTACTCCAACACCCGCAACGACTCGCCTAACTCCGGTTCGGTGGGCGACGCGGCCTTCGGCACCGCTGGCCTGGGGCGCCTGCCGCTGGTATTGCAGCCTAATGTGGCGCCGTTTAATGCCGACGGCAGCCCCAACACCTCCGGCGCCGGCCTGGGCGCGGGACCCAACCTCAACCCCACCACGAATGCCCCGCTTGTCGGCAACTTCTACAACCCGGTGGTGGATTTGGCTAACAACTACTTCACGTCGGAGAGCAACCAAATTCAGGGCAGCCTATTCGCCAACTGGGAAGTGTTGAAAGGCCTGAACCTGCGCACGCAGTACGGCATCGATAACATTACCTTCGAAGACCGTTCATTCCTGACTTCGATTGCCGGCGACGGATTCGCGACGCAAGGCTCGGCCAGCAATTTCCTCCGCACCAACAAGCGCTGGAACTGGCAGAACACGCTGCAGTATGACCGCACGTTTGCCGAGAAGCACAACTTTTCGGTGCTGCTGGGTAATGAGCAGCAGCAAACCGACGTGCTGCGCTCGGGTTATAACCGGTCCCAGGTGGCTGACCCGTTCTTCACCACCATCCAGGGCAACTTCACCAACATCACCCCATCGGGTGAATTTCAGGGCGCCAACTACTTGGTGTCTTTCTTCAGCCGGGTGAACTACAATTACGCTCGTAAGTACTTGCTCACCGCCACGGCCCGCCGCGACGGCTACTCGGCTTTCGCACGGAACAATCGGTTTGAAAATTTTTACGGGGCGTCGGCCGGCTACGTTATCTCAGAAGAAGATTTCTGGAAAAACAGCGCCCTGGCCAGCAAGGTAGACTTTTTGAAGGTGGTAGGTAGCTATGGCAACGTTGGTAACTTTCAGGGTATCGATGACTTTGCCACGCAACAGCTGTATGCATCGGGACTCTACGGGGCCAACCCCACATTGTTTTACTCGCAGGCGGGCAACCCGAACCTTCGTTGGGAGATTGGCCGCAAGACCGATGTGGGCTTGTCGTTTGGCTTATTTGGCAGCCGGCTGACGGGCGACGTAACGTACTATCGCAACCTGATTGACCAGCTGATTCTGCCCGCGCCCGCCGCGCCTTCCATCGGCATTCCGAACACGGCCGGTCCGGGTAACCTGCAGAACTCCATTCTGGCCAACGTGGGCTCGATGGTTAACAAAGGGGTTGAGCTAAACCTGCGCTTCAACGCCATTCAGAAAACTAACTTTACCTGGACGGTGAGCGGCAACCTGACCACGCTTAAGAACGAGGTACTGAAGCTGGCCAACAACGACCAGAGCATTCCTACCGCCACCTCGGGCCTCGAAACGGTGAACTTCACGACCGTAGGCCGTTCGGTAGGCTCGCTTCTGGCCGTGCCCACGCCCGGCGTGAATCCGCTTAACGGCCAGCGCCTCGTGCAACGAAAGTCCGATGGTGCCCTGATTCAGTACAACCACCAGGGCACGAGCGGCCCCGGCTCAACTGGCTGGACGCTGGTATCGACCGGCGCCAACGTGCCGGCCCCGAGCCAGCTTGCCGACGGCGTGTACTTCGGCCCGGTGTTGCCCACCTGGTACGGCGGTTTCGACAACACCTTCACTTACAAGGCCTTCGACCTAGGCGTGTTCGTGCAGTTCTCGGGCGGCAACTACATCTACAACGGTACCAAGGCCGGCCTGCATGACCAGCGGTTTTGGAACAACGCCAGCGACATTCTGGAGCGCTGGACGTCTGAAGCCTCCGGCAACGCGAAGTACCCGCGCGTGGTGTACACCGACAACGTCTCAAACGGCTCGGCCCTGGTGTTGTCGTCGAACGTGGAGAAGGGCGACTTTGCCCGCCTGCGCAACGTGTCGCTGGGCTACACTTTCACTTCGGGTTTGCTGAGCAAGGCTAAAATGAACTCGGCCCGCGTGTACGTGCAGGCCCAGAACCTGGCCCTGCTGACCAAGTATTCGGGCGTCGACCCCGAAATTTCGACCAACGGCGCCAGCAACACCGGTGCCGGTGTCGACCGCAACTCCATCGGCCAGGCACGCACCTTCACGGCCGGCCTTTCCTTGGGCTTTTAATCGCATCATCGCATTATGACTATTATTGCAAAACGCATCACCCTGGCCCTGACGACGGGCCTGCTCACGCTGGGCACCCTCGGCTGCAGCGAAGAGCGGCTCAATCCCATCCCGAAAGCTCAGATATCGGATACGGTGTCTTTCGACACGCCAGCCCGCATCATGCTGCAAGTCAATGGCTTGTACCGCTACGTGAAGACCGGCGGCTTTCTGGGCGGCCGGGTGCAGGTGCACAGCGACATCCGCGCCAACGATTTCATCAACCGCACCAACAACGGCGTAACGGGCCTGCTAGTCTGGAACCACACGGTTACTGAGCAGTCGCAGAACGACGTTATCAATACCTGGGGGTTCGGCTACCAAGCCATTAACCAGATAAACGTGTTTCTGGACGGCCTCACCGCCAACACGGGCAAGTATACGGCGCCCACCTTCCCGGCCACCTTCGCCGCGACGGCGCTCGGCTACGAAGGCGAAGCCCGGTTTCTGCGCGCCCTTTGCTACTACCACTTGCTGCAGTTCTACGCCCGGCCCTTCGCCGACGGCAACGGCAGCAGGCCCGGCCTACCGCTGCGCCTGAGAGGCGAAACTAACAACGATAACAACGCCCTGGCCCGCAGTACCGTGGCTCAAGTGTACGACCAGATTCTGCTGGACCTGAAGTTCGCGGAAGACAACCTGCCCCTGACTCCCGCCGCCGGCATTGCCACCACGCGGGCGCACCGCAATACGGCCATCGCGCTGAGAACGCGGGTGCTCCTGACCATGGGCCGCTACGCCGACGTAATCACCGAGGCCAATAAGCTCGTGCCGGCCGTGGCGCCGTTCGTGGCCCCTACTGGCGTTCCTCACGCGCTGAACCCGTCGCTACCGGCCGTGTTCACGAGCGGAACAACACCGGAGAACATTCTCTCCTTTCCCTTCACGGCGCAGGACGCGCCCGGCACTCAGAACCAACTGGCTTTCTACTTCCTGCCCCCGCCGCTGGGCAACGGTGAGTACAGCCTCAACCCGGGCGCCGGCGGCATCCTGAACGACCCCCGCTGGGCCGCCACCGACACCCGCCGCACCAACTTCGTGCAGAGTGTAACCAGCGGTACGCCTCCTAGCACCGAATTTTATTTGCGGAAGTATCCCACTGGTACGCCCTACACTGACCCGGCCCCTGTCATCCGCTACGCCGAGGTGCTGCTGAACCTAGCTGAGGCGCGGGTGCGCTCGACCAACACCGTGGACCCACAGGCTCTGGCCCTACTCAACGCCGTGCGCGGCCGCTCGAACGGCGGCACTTACACGGCTGCTAGTTTCGCCTCGTCCAACGCTATGGCTGACGCCATTTTGCTGGAGCGGCGCATCGAGTTCCTGGGCGAGGGCCTGCGCAACACCGACCTGCTGCGCCTGCTCCAACCCATCCCCGGTAAATCATCAGTGGGAGCCGTCAACCCTACTGATGCGCTCTACATCTGGCCGATTCCGAACACGGAGTTGGCTGCCAACAGCCTGATGACCCGCAACTAGAGTATTACCGTTGCGTGTTTTACAAAAAAGAGCGGCTTGCCCAATGGGCAAGCCGCTCTTTTTGTAGGGTGTCCGGCCGGGCAGTGGCGCGCTACTGCTGCCTGCTCATTTACGCTCCGTTGGCCGTTAAATGCGCGTGGTCGCGCAGCACGGTTCGCAGAAAATCTTCATCGGGCAAATCGGTGTGGATGCCGGTCAAGGACTTCACTTTGTTGGCAACTTCGTTTAGCACCTCGTAGTTGCCGCGGGCTTTGGCGCGTTGCGCCAGCTGGCGAATGAGGGCCACGTCGTGGTCGGCGAGCAGGGCGGCTTGCGGAAATACCACCTGGTAATTCGGCAGCAGGGCGGCGCTGGCCAGCGGCGAAGCGTGGGCCTTGGGACGCAGCTTGAGCACGGTGGTACCGGCCGCGAGGTCACCGAGGCGCTGCCCGCGCCCGTTGGCGGCAATGGTTACGATGGCCACTAAGCCGCCAAATAGACCCGTATCGATGATGCGCAGCAGCCAGCGCAGCAGGTAGTCGCCGATGCTGGGCGCCGTGCCGTCGAGGCGCATCACCTTGATGTCGCGGGCCTTCTTGCCGATGCTTTGGCCATTGAAAAATACTTCGCATATCAAGTGATAGAACACGTAGGGAAGAGCTGCCAGCAATGCTACGCTATAAAAGACAGCGGTATTTCCAGTGCTACTCCGTGCAGTTAAGACACTAACCAACAGCAGGCAAGCCACTACCCAGGCAATGAGCACCAGGTTATCGAGAATGGCGGCCACCACGCGGTCGCCCAGGCTGGCGACTTCGTACTCAACCGTAACGTTTTGGGCCGTTTGAACGCGGATAGTGGCCATGAGGAGAAGCAGAAAGAAGTAGTCGAAAAGGGCGGCAAGTAACGCGCAAAACCACCAACATTACTTTCTGAACACGAGTTTTTGATGTGCGGTTTTATACTTCCACGCCAGCCCTGTTCTTGCACCTTCCCAAGCCGGGCACGTCCTATCTTTAAGGCCTTCAACATCGAGAAATGCGAGAAGCCATTTTTTTGCGCCAGAACCAGGAGCGTTGGCAGCAATACGAGCGCCCTGCTGCCGGGCCCGACGAGCTGGCGGCCCGTTTCGTGGCCCTCACCGACGACCTGGCCTACGCCCAAACCTTCTACCCCGATTCGCCTACCACCGCCTACCTCAACGGCCTCACCGGCAAGGTGCACCAGCGCCTCTACGCCAACAAGCCGCAGGGCCACGGCCGTATTGGCCGGTTTTGGGCCGTGGAATTGCCGCTGGTAGTGGCCCGGCACCACCACACCCTGGCCGTGACGGCGCTGCTGTTTTTGGTTTTTACCTTACTTGGGGCGCTTTCAGCGGCCTACGACGACTCCTTTGTGCGTGTGGTGCTGGGCGACGCCTATGTGAACCAGACCATTGAAAACATTCGCCGGGGCGACCCCATGGCCGTGTACAAGCAAGAGGGCCAAACCCTGATGTTCCTGGGCATCACGGCCAACAACATCTATGTGGCGCTCAGCATCTTTGTGCAGGGCGTGACGCTGGGCATTGGCACCTTCGTGCAGATGTTCCGCACAGGCATTATGCTGGGCTCGTTTCAGTATTTTTTTCACCAGTACCACGTGCTGCAGGCCTCGGTGCTCACCATCTGGATACACGGCACGCTGGAGATTTCGGCTGTCATCGTGGCCGGCGCGGCGGGCTTTGTGATGGCGCGGGGGCTGCTGTTCCCGGGCACCTACGCGCGGGGCGAGTCCTTCCGCCAAGCGGCGCGCGACGGCCTGAAGATGGCCATTGGCTTGGTTCCAATTTTTGTATTGGCGGGCTTTCTGGAAGGCTTTGTGACCCGCCACACCGAAATGCCGATTGCGGCCAGCCTCGCCATTATTGGCAGTTCAGCGGCGTTCATTGGCTGGTATTTTATTCTCTATCCCCGTCAGCTGGTGCGGCGCCTGGAGCAGGGCGCTGCAGCCTGACAGCCAGCTCAGGCTGAATTATTCTATCCACTATGAAATCGAAGTTTACCCACGAACTAGACTTCCGTCAGGAACGGGATTTCGGTCAGAAGATTTCGGCTACCCTCGAGTTTATCACGGCGCATTTTCGGCCTTTGGGCCGTGTGCTGCTTTACCTTGTAGTGCCCGCGGTGCTGCTGCAGGCGCTGGCCTCGGCCTTGTTCGATGCCGAGCTTTTTGGTTCGGTGCAGGGCGCCATGCGAGGGCAGGGCTCTACCTTCGCCGGCTTGTTTCAGGGAGGGATGTGGGGAGCCATGCTGAGTGCCCCGGCTTACTGGATAAAGACAATCCTGGGCACGGCAGCCTTTACATTGCTGCTGCTCAGCGTGTACGGCTACGTGAAGCTGTGCCTGCGACCCCAGCTTACGAGTGGCGAGGTGAGCGTGGCCGAGGTGTGGGCCGTGGTGCGCCGGGAGTTTGTCGGCACTTTTCTTTCGGCGTGGGCGCTTAGCTTTTTAATCACCGCTAGCTTCTTCCTCCTAGTAATTCCAGGCATCTACTTTTCGGTCGCGCTTAGCCTTTTTTTCGTGGTGAAGGTGGTGGAGGGCACTGGGTTTGGCGAAACGCTCAGCCGCTGCCTGCAACTGACCAGCGGGAAATGGTGGTCGACCTTCGGGCTGATAGCCATCATGCTGTTCATCTTTTATCTGGTGATAGTTGGCATTGGCATTTCCGTAACGCTGTTTTCGGGAGGGTTGTCCGCCATGTTTCAGGTTAGCCGTCTGCACTCGCCTGTGTTCAGCATTATCATGGCCAGCATCAATAGCCTGGTCTTGCTGTTGCTGTTCCCTCCCCTGCTCGTGGCGCTGGCCTTTCAGTATTTTAACCTGGTAGAACGCCGCGATGGAGTCGGCCTGCGTCGCCTGATAGACTCCCTGGGAAAAACCACGGCCCCGCAAGCGACCAACAGCACCTACCAGCTCGATGAGGAGGGCGAATATTAAAACCGGTGCGTTCGCATGTGACTCATAAATCAAGCTTACTGCTATTGGGCTTTACAGCCGGCCGCTGAGCCAACAGACTCTCTTTCTTTGCTTGCCCCTACCCAACCTCCACCGCAACCAACCCACTACTTGCTACCATTCTTCGCCAACCTGCTGCTCGTCCTACCCAGCGTGAGCCACGCCGGTAAGCACCTCCGGTGGGTATTGCTGCTGCTGTGCCTTGCAGGGGTGGCCCCCTCGGCAAGGGCGCGTGCAACACCCGAGGTCGCTGCCCAGCGCCAGCAAAGCCAGCCGCTGCCGCCCGACCTCAGCACGGCCCTGCCCCCGCGCCGGCCCGATGCGAACCAGCTGCGCGAACTGGCCGGACAGCGCGACTTCCGCTACGAGGAGCCCAAAGCCTCTACCGACGCCTGGGATGCCTTTTGGGCGCGGGTGTGGAAACGGCTTGGGAGGCTGCTGGACCACCGCATTGGGAACTTCCCCTGGCGATACGTCATCTACGCCGTGGCACTTGGCATCCTGGTGTTTGCGGTGCTGAAGCTGTTGCAAGTGGACATCACCGGAGCTTTTGGACGCTCGGCCCAACGCCAGCCGCTGGCTTACGACACCGCGACGGAAGACATTCACGAAGTAGACTTCCCTGCTCGCATCGCCGAGGCCGAGGCCGCGGGCAACTTCCGCCTGGCCACGCGCCTGGGCTACCTCGAAGTACTCAAGCACCTCACCGACGGCGGCTTCATTCGCTGGCAACCCGACAAAACCAACCACGCCTACTTATCGGAACTGGCCGCGGGCCCGTTGCGCGAGGCTTTCCGCAGTGCCACCTGGCAGTTTGAATACGTGTGGTACGGCGACCTGCGCCTGACTTCCACGCTCTACCACGAAGCCCGAACCGGCCAACGCGTGGTGAGCAGTTTGCTGAGCGGCCACCGCCGCGGCACCCTGCGGGCCACGGCACTTCCCGGCTGAGCAGCAGGCACGCGGTTGCTTTGCGTCTGACCTTGTGCAGTAATCAATTTCAATGCTTCTTATTTTTCTCCTGACACTAAATACCTTGCGCACCTGATGCCGCAGCTTACCACTTTCCGTCTTTACCTGCTGGGAATTGCGGTGCTGTTCGCCGGCTACGTCACGCTAGAGTATAACCGGCCCAAACCCGTGGACTGGCGGCCCACTTACGCCAACAAGGACAAGATTCCCTACGGCACCTACGCCCTCTATGACCAGCTCCCAAACCTGCTGGGTACTGACTCGATAGTGGCAGTGCGCCTGCCCGTGTACAGCCAGCTCACTGGCCGCGCTCTAGCGCAAACCACCGAAGGGGCGACTCCCCCGGAATCGGATGCACGGTACCAGAGAGCACAAGACAGCTATGGCAGTGTCGAGCTGCCGCGGGGCTCGGGGCCCAGCAATTACCTCTTTGTTAACGATGGTTTCGAAGTCAGCCCACTCGACCTGCGCACCCTGCTGAAATACGTGGCGGCGGGCAATGATGTCTTTGTAGCTACCCAAAGCATCGGTAGCGTCAGGGGCAGCAAGCTGCTGCGCGATAGCCTGGGTTTGGATTTGAAGGAAACCGATTTGGCCACCCACAAAGGCCCCAAAGGCTTTCCGGTGGTTGACTCGGTCGACCTGCGCTTTACTAATCCAGCTTTGGCCAAGGCGCATATCCGCCTGCCCGGCACCGCGCTCCGGCATTACCTGGCCGTAGACTCGGGCCGCGTGGGGCGTACGCTGGCCACCAACGACGCCGGACAGGCAGTCTTCATTAGGCTCGACCACGGCCGGGGGCACTTCTATTTTTGCTTGGCGCCAGTGGCTTTCACCAACTACTACCTGCTGCGGCCGCGCACCACTGCCTTTGCAGCTGCTGCGCTGGCTTACTTGCCGGCCCGCCGCACTTGGTGGGATGAATTTCAGAAGCAAGGCCCTTTGGGCAATCAGTCGCTGCTGCGGGTAGTGTTTGCGCACGATGCCCTCCGCGTGGCCTATTACCTCATGCTGGCCGGCGGGCTGCTGTTTGTGCTCACGGCGGCCCGACGGCGCCAGCGCATCATTCCCATCATCAAGGCGCTGCCCAACAACACCCTGGCTTTCACCCGGACGGTGGCCAGCCTTTACCAGCAGGGCAGCAGCCACGCCCTCATTGCCGAGAAAAAGGTCGGTTTATTTATGGATTACCTCCGCACGCGCTTTCACGAATCCAACCCGGATTTTGGTGATGCCGAGTTTCGGGAGCGGCTCAGCCAAAAGTCGGGCGTAGCCCGGCCGCGCGTGGATGAGCTGTTGCGCGTGGTAAATTTTGCCCGCACCGCGCCCCAGATGAACGACCGGGAACTGCTGTCGTTGAGTAAAGCGCTAAGTGATTTTAAGCGCGAGGCTGACCATTAAGCCGTTTTTGCACTGTACTCATAAACTGTGATTTTCAGCAATTGTACTTTACTAATAACCCCACCTGCAACATTATATTAGCCTTGTTTTGAGGCTTTTTGCTATTCTTCGCTTAGTTTCCTCTTCGCTTAAATCTGCTCTGCCTGCTATGCTCACCGTTGAGAAGCTAACGATTCTGCTAACATTCAATAGCGATGAAGACCTGTATGCCCGGAGTGGTTCGCCCACCGAGAAAGCGTTACTAGCCGATATAGAATGGGACAAGTATACATCACTGGTGCAGGACCTGGTGCTCGTCACCCGAAAATTGGTTTCCAAGGAATACGCTCAGGATGTTCACAGCCGGCTGCTCGCGGCCTGCGCCGATAAAGAAACTGCTCAGATGCTCATTGGCTACGCCAGTACCCTTTAAAAGTAAATGGAAAACGAAAACACGTTTCAAAACCCAGACCCCACGGCAGTAGAAGCAGCAAGTGCGCCAACGCCTGCATCGGCCTTCGCTCCGCGCACCGACTTTGCCCGCCTCACGGCCCAAACCGACGCAATTCGGGCGGAAATCGGCAAAATCATTGTGGGCCAGCAGGAATTGCTGGAGCTGCTGCTCACGGCGGTGCTGGCCGATGGGCACGTGCTGCTCGAAGGCGTGCCGGGCGTGGCCAAAACGCTCATGGCCAAACTACTGGCCCGCACCTTGGAAGTGCCGTTCAGCCGCATCCAGTTCACGCCCGATTTGATGCCGTCGGACGTGTTGGGCACGTCGGTGTTCCGGCAGAACAAGTCGGATTTTGAGTTTCGCCCCGGTCCTATTTTCGCCAGCGTGGTGCTGATTGATGAAATCAACCGCGCGCCCGCCAAGACCCAATCGGCGCTTTTTGAGGTGATGGAGGAACGCACCGTGACCCAGGACGGCACGGCCTACCCTATGGCCGAGCCCTTCCTGGTGCTGGCCACCCAAAACCCCATCGAGCAGGAAGGCACCTACCGCCTGCCCGAGGCCCAGCTCGACCGCTTCCTATTTAAGCTGCACGTGGGCTACCCGACGCTGGCCGAGGAAGTGCAGATTTTGAGCGGCCATCACGCCGGCCTGGGCAGCACGCACCTGGAAGCGGTGCAGCCCATTCTTTCGGCCGCCGACTTGCAGGCCCTGCGCCAGCAAGTGTGCCAACAGCGCGTGGAGCCCAATATTCTGGAATACATCGCCAAACTGGTGGGCCAGACGCGGGTGCACAGGTCCTTGTACCTGGGCGCTTCGCCCCGCGCCTCCCTGGCGCTGCTGAATGGGGCCAAGGCCCTGGCCGCCCTGCGCGGCCGCGACTTCGTAACGCCCGAAGATGTGCAGTTTCTGGCGCCGAGTGTTCTTCGCCACCGCATCATGCTCACGCCGGAGCGCGAGATGGAAGGCGGCACGCCCGATGAGGTGGTAAGGCAGATTATGCAGGCCATTGAAGTGCCGCGCTAGCGCGCAAAGTCTCACAAAGCTTTAAGGAAAGTCTCGCTAAGTCGGCTTCATTAAGGCATTCATCCTTTGCGAGACTTCCTTTTAAAACTTCGCGAGACCTTGCGCTATATGTCCTTGTTTCTGACCAAGAGGTTCTTTATTCTCATTGCCGGTCTCGTGGCGGGCTTCGTGGTGGCCTTTTTTCTGCCGTGGCTGTTGGGGCCGATGCGCATCGTATTGGGGCTGTTTGTAGTGCTCACGCTACTTGATGCGCTGCTGCTCTACGCCCCGGCGAAGAATAATGTGGCACCCGTTTTCGGCCGCCGCGTGATGGGCGACAAACTCGCGAATGGCTCAGACAACGACATTCAGATTTACATCGAGAACAACTACCGGTTTCACATTCAGACCGAAACGATAGATGAGATTCCGCACCAGTTTCAACGGCGCGACGTCCTATTTAAGGCACTAATCAAGCCGGGCGAAACGCAGATTATCAACTACCAGCTGCGGCCTACCAAGCGCGGCGAGTACCACTTTGGGGCGATAAACATTTATGCGGCTTCGCCCCTGGCGCTGGTGCGCCGCCGCTTTCGCTACGACCAAGACCGGACGGTGCCAGTCTATCCGTCCTTTCTGCAAATGCGGCAGTACGAGCTGCTGGCCATTCACAACCGCCTGACGGAGGTCGGCGTGAAGCGCATTCGGCGGGTGGGCCACAGCCTGGAATTTGAGCAAATCCGACCCTACGTGCCCGGTGACGACCCGCGCAGCATCAACTGGAAAGCCACCGCCCGCCGGGCCGGCACTGGCGTGGCCGACGAGCTGGTGGTCAACCATTTTCAGGATGAGCGCGCCCAGCAAGTGTACTGCCTCATCGACAAAGGCCGCGTGATGCGCATGCCGTTTGAGGGCCTCAGCCTGCTCGACTACGCCATCAACGCCACGCTGGTGGTGAGCAACATTGCCTTGCTCAAGCACGACAAAGCCGGCCTGCTCACGTTCTCAAACCGGCCCGGCGCCACCCTGGCCGCTGACCGCCGCCCCGGCCACTTGCTGAAGCTGCTGGAAATCCTGTACCGGCAAAAAACCAAGTACCTCGAAACGGATTTTGAGCTGCTCTACGCCACGGTGCGGGCCCGCATTAAGCAGCGCAGCTTGCTCGTGCTGTTCACCAACTTTGAAACGCTGCACGGCATGCAGCGGCAGCTGCCCTACCTGCGCCGCATGGCCAAAGACCATTTGCTGCTGGTAATTTTCTTCGAAAACACCGAGCTGCGGGAGTACCTAGACGTGCCCGCCACCGCCGTCGAAGACGTGTATAATCAAACCATTGCCGAGAAGTTTGCCCAGGAAAAGCGCCAGATTGTGCTCGAATTGCAGCGCTACGGCATCTACTCCCTGCTGACCGCGCCCAAGGATTTGACCGTAAACACGATTAATAAATACTTAGAATTCAAAGCGAGGGGACTAATATGAGGAGTTTGACACCGGCCGTGGTGCTTTTCTGGGGACTGCTATTGGCCTTGGGAGGTCCGGGCAACGCGCTGGCCCAAACGCCGCACAACCTGATGCCGGTGCCCGCCGAAATGCGCTGGGGCAAAGGCCGCCTGAGCCTGAAAACGCCGCTAAAGCTTCAGGTAGACAAGACGGCCGACTCGGCGGTGGAGGCCGCGGCCCGCCGCTCGCTGCTGCGGCTGCAAGGCCCGGGCCAGCCGGCGAAGGGGCCGCTACTCCAAATCCGCTACGGCCGCGTGGGAGTGCCGGAAAAGTTTGAAGAAGAGCGCTACAGCCTGCGCGTTACGCCGATGGGCGTGACCATCGACGCGCCCACCAGCCTGGGGGTGCTGCGGGCCCTGGCCACTCTGGAACAGCTGGCCTACACGGAAAAGCGCCAGCGCTACCTGCCCGAAGTCGACATTCAGGACCAGCCCCGCTTTGCCTGGCGTGGGCTGCTGATTGACGCGGCCCGGCACTTCATGCCAGTGCCGGTCATCAAGCGCAACATCGACGGCATGGCCGCCGTGAAGCTGAACGTGCTGCACTGGCACCTGACCGACGACCAAGGCTTCCGGGTCGAGAGCAAAGTGCTGCCGCGCCTGCACCAGGTGGGCGGCGCTGATGGCTATTACACCCAGGACGAAGTGCGCGACGTGCTGGCCTACGCCGCCGCGCGAGGCATTCGGGTGCTACCTGAATTTGACGTACCCAGCCACACCACCAGCTGGATTGCGGCCTACCCCCGGCTGGCCTCCAACGACTCGATTTACGGTGTGTACCGCAGCTTTCGCACGTCCAACATTGCCATCGACCCCACGCGGGAAACGACTTACACGTTCTTAGATTCGCTGTTTACGGAGATGACGGCGCTCTTTCCTGACCCGTATTTCCACGTCGGCGGCGATGAGAACGACGGGCGCCAGTGGCGGCGCAGCCCGCGCATTTCGGCCTTTATGCGGGAGCGCGGCATGGTGAAAGCCGACGGTAAAACCGTGGACAAGCACAAGCTGCAAACCTACTTCAACCGCCGGGTGCTGGCCCTACTCCAGAAGCGCAACAAAATCATGGTAGGCTGGGATGAAATCCTGGGCCCGGACTTGCCCAAGGAAATCATCATCCAGAGCTGGCGCGGCAAAAAGTGGCTGGACGACGCCGTGAAGCAAGGCCACCCCGCCCTGCTCTCCGACGGCTACTACCTCGACCTGAACTACACCGCCGCCTCCCACTACCTGCCCGACCCGCTGCCCGCCAACACCACCCTCACCCCCGCCCAACAGAAGCTGGTGCTGGGCGGCGAGGCGGCCATGTGGGTCGAATTTGCCGATTCGGTGATTTTGGATTCGCGCATCTGGCCCCGCGCCGCGGTCGTGGCCGAGCGGCTGTGGTCGCCGCAGGCCACCACCCAGGACGTGGCCGACATGTACCGCCGGCTCGGTTCGGTCTCGGTATTTCTCGAAACTGTGGGCCTGCGCCACCGCCGCGCCCCCGAGCTACTGCTAACCCAGATGGCCGGCACCGGCAACGTGGCTCCGCTGCGCACCCTGGCCGCGGTTGTGGAGCCTGTGAAGGAGTACAAGCGCCATTTTCAGGGCATGGTCTACACGCCCCAAACTCCGCTGAACCGCTTGGTCGACGCCGCGCCCGCAGAGTCAGAAGTGGCCCGTTGCTTCGCCGTGCTCGTCGACAGCGTGGTGGGAAGCGGCGCGGTGAAGCCGCCCCGGCCGGCCGTTTCGCTCCGGCAGCTGGCGGCGTTGCGGGCTCAGCTACTGCAGTGGCAGACCAACGACAAAGGCTTACAGCTGCTGCTGGTGCTCAACCCAGCGCTACGCGAGTACGGGCCGCTTTCTACCCAGCTAGCCTCAGTGGCCACGCTGCTGCTGGAGCGTCTGAATCAACTGCAGTCTCATCAGGCGCCGTCTGCCGCGTGGCTGGCGGCGGCGCGCACTACGCTCACGGCTGCGCAGGCCCCGGCAGGCCAGGCTGAATTGGCCATTATTCCGGCGGCGCGCAAGCTGGTAGGTTTGCCGTGATGGAGATTAGGGCTGCTCAGCTCTGATGCTACCCTGTTGCTTCCTACTTTGCAGCGAACTCGCATAAAGCAGGCCTCGCTCACTCATGTCTACATTTCGTATCCGGCCGGGTAGCTTTCGGGAGCTGCGAGGGCAGCTCTTGCGGCGCACGGCCGTCGTCTACTCCGCACTGGCAGGCGCCTTTGTCTTCCTCAACTACGATGCTTCCGCATCGGTCTGGCCAACCGTAGCGCTTACTGGCGCTTTGTTCGCAGGCATAGCGGCGTTCACTTGGTTCATAACCATGAAAAGGCAAGCCTTACTCTTTGAGAGTACCGAGCTGATTGTGAACGACGCAGGCATTACACGCACCCAACTCGACACGCCGACAAAAACGTTGGCGGCAAGCGACATAGTCCGCATCGAGCACTTTGGGTCGGGCGTGTTTGCCATAAACGGAAAGCGGGCCGCTGACATGATTTGGATGCCTGCGCAAGTGGAGTTTCCGGAAAAGCTGGCCGAAGAACTGCGTTCATTTAGTCCAGTGCTTTCCTTGCCCGCCCCGGCCTGGTACCGGAGGTATGCTTCACTGCTTGGGTTAGCAGTATTGCCCTTGATGTACTTTTTTTTCACCAGCGAGAGCAAGGCCGTTACGGTGCTCGTTGGCACCATTCTCATTGGCGGGCTGGGCTACTCACAATGGATAATACAGCACAGCAAAGACATTGACAAGCGGATTAAGCTCTACAGCAGATTTGGTTGGCTGATCCTTTTCTGGTTGGCCGTCACATTTGTGGCTAAACTCAGCTAGCGGCTAGTTTTGCCACGTCATTCCCCAATCTCGGCGGGCAATGCAACCCTGCCCTGATACTTTGGGCAGCGGACTTTTCATATCTGCGTCAACAGTTTTCTTATTGAAAACCCTTTCCCCCCGCATTCTTTTCTTTCGGCTTGGCTTGCTGCTGGCGTTAGCGCCGTTTTTTCTACTCACGGCCTACAACCAGCCGTTTTTTGACGATTTCCGCAACGCCTACTGGACGCGGGCCCACGGCACCTGGGGCGTGCAGGCCTGGCTGTTTGAAACCTGGACTGGGCGCTTCACTTCCACGTTTTTCATGACTGTGCTCAACCCCGTCACCTACGGTTGGCTGGGGGGCGTGAAGCTGGTGGCGGCCGTTCTGATAGTGGTGCAGTGGGCCAGTATTGGTCATTTTCTGCGGGCACTTTTCCATACTGCTCTTCGGGTTGCTTTTTCCTGGCAAGATGCTTTTTGGTGTGCGGCGCTGCTGCTGGCACTGTTTTGCAACGCGGCGCCTGCGCCCTTTTCCTTTCTGTACTGGTTTTGCGGCGCCGTGGCCTACCAGATACCCTTGATTGGCTTATTAAATTTCACCGCTCTGGCGCTTCGGTCGGGTTGGGGAATACCGGCGAACCGCTGGCAAAGTGCATTTTTGGCTTGTGGCCCGCTGGTGCTCGCCCTAGCCGGCAATGAGCTGACGCTGGTGCAGGCCCTCCCAATTTTGGCCCTACTAGGCTACGCCCTGCCCGCCAGTAGCCGCCCCCAGTGGTGGCTGTGGCTAGCCATTGGCGCGATGGCGGCTGCATTGGCTACCGTGGCTCCCGGCAACTGGGTCCGCGCCCGCGCCATGGCTCCCGACGATGCCCTCCAGGCCTACCGCTGGCTGGTGCTGCTGCCCCGCACGGCATACTCAGCGATGCTATTTCTGGCGCGCCCACTCACGGCCCTTAGTTTGCTGGCGGCAGTGGCCATGGGCTTGTGGCTAGGCTACCGGCAGCGGGCTGCGGGAACTGCGTCGTTGCGGCTAGCGCCCCGCCAATGGGGAGCGGTGCTGCTGGCATTTGGAATACTTAATGGCATCGGATTTCTGTTGTTTCGCTACCTCACCGTGGCAGCGCCCTTGCTGCGGGCCCAAAATGAAATCTTGCTGGTGATGTTGATTTCGGTGGCGGCAGTGGCTTGGGCCGCAGCCCAGCAGCTGCCGGAGCCACACTTTTGGTTCCCGCGCCGGCTGCGACACAGCAGCTTGCTGATTCTGGGGCTGTTCGGCCTGTCTGCCAGCGGGCACGTGCCCGAGGCATGGCGGGAGCTATTGACTAGCGCCGCGCCTTTTGATGCCCAGATGCAGGCCCGATTTGCCCGCCTCCGCAGTACCAGCCGCGCCCAAGAGCCGACTGTGACGCTGCCGCCATTGCGGCTGCCGTACGGCCACATTCTCATTCCACTCCGTCAATTCAGCAATTTCATTGAGTTTGATATTGACCTCACTCCTGGCTGCGAAGGCAACATTAACGGCGTGATGGAGCGCTATTTTGAGGTACCCGATGTGTGCTGTGACACGCGTGCGCCGGCCCTTAACAAGCAGAAATAAGTACGCGTAGCCCAGGCGCTTTCCAGCTGCCTCGGTTATCTTGGCAGTATGCAAGCAGAAATTACCCAGGCCCTGGCAGGGCTCAACTTCACGGCCATCGATTTTGAGACCGCTAACGAACGCCGGTCCAGTGCCTGCGCTGTGGGCGTGGTGCGGGTGCAGGGCGGCCAGATTGTGGAAACCTACCAAACCCTGCTGCGCCCCCGCGAGCTGCGCGTAGACTGGCGCAACTACCAGGTGCACGGCATTGCCGAGACCGACCTGCACAGCGCTCCTACCCTGGCCGACGTTTGGACCGAAGTGCTGCCCTACCTGCACCGCCAGCCCGTGGTGGCGCACAATTCGGCGTTCGATGTGAGCGTGCTCGAGCACACCCTGCGCGACTACGACCTGCCCGTCCCGCCTTTTCATTGCCTCTGCTCGGTGAAGCTGAGCAAAGTGGCCTGGCCTCAGCTCGAGCGCCACAAGCTCGACCACGTAGCGGCCTACTTCGGCATTCCGCTCAACCACCACGATGCGCTTTCCGACGCCCGCGCCTGTGCCGAAATTACCGTACAAGCTTTTCGTTCTGGCACCCATTTGCCCCTTTGCTTCAAGCAACGAGAGCTTACGGCAGGGCTGGCGCGGCGGGTGGCGGCCCCCTCCTTCAAGCACGCTTAGCCGCCGACACCTTTTTGCTTAAGTTGGCGGTTTCCCACGGCGCATCCCTGCCGTATAATGAACAAGCTAGCAGCCTCGTGCCGCCCTGCTTGTCGACTTTGGTCTTTTCAAACCCGTTTAAGATGAAGCGTCTGCGACTGTTCCGCTGGGTTGGCTTATGTCTAATACTGGCGCTGGGCAACGCTTGTCAGTCCTCCAAATCAGAGGAAAAGGCCACCAGCAGTGTTACCGAAGAGCGGGCTAACCTCCCTACTGCTGCCCCTCCCGTAGGCACTCCACCCGTGGCCATGGCCCCGCCTCCGGCCAGTCCTGCCCAACTCCGAACGCTAGCGCAGAGCTTCGACCCCATCATCCGGGGGGCCTGGGTAACGACGGGCTACCTGGAAGCCGTGCAAAAGTCCAAGTCTCCGTTGAAGGCTGCCGATGCAGTGGGCGCGGTATCGGAAATCCACATCAACCCGGCAGCCCGGGCCGGCGACAGCCTTGTGCTCACCGTGGGGTTTGGCAACCACGAGGGCGGTAACACTACCCTCTATTACCGGCCCGGCCAGCAGCCAAACTCTCTGGCCACCCGCTACCGCGACTACGACTCGCCGGGCAGCTACGCCGAGCTAAGCTACCGCCTCGGCCCCCGCGACACCACGCTGCTGTTGACTACCTATAGTCGGAGCCGCCGGGCCCTGAACCGCACGGCGTACCGACGCGTGGCAGGGGCCCAAGTCGGTACGCTGGGTGCCCTGAACCGCGCCGTAAACCAGCGGCTGTTCGTGGGAAGCTACACTGGTGTCGACTCCTTAGGCAAGCCCGCGGCCATGCAGTTTGCCGCCAACGGCCGCCTGAAAGGCTTGAAAGGGTTCCGAACCTATACCGTGAACACTGACTTCAGCGGCGGACCCGGCAACGACATCGACCACCTCGTCCTAGACCCCCAAACCAAGCACACCCGACTGATGGGCTATAGCCACCGGGCCGATACCCTGCGTCTGTACGCCGCCGATACCGTAGAGCCGCAGCTGGTGGCTGGCACCGAAGACGAATACACCCTGCCCGTGCTGGTTCGCGGCCGCCTGCTCTTCACCCTGGTGCGGCGCCGGTAAAGGGAAGCTTTAGAACAGCACGGCCACCTGCATGCGACCGGTGTGCACGGTATTCAAGCCGCTGGCTTTGCGGCCGTCGTAGGCCAGCGTAATGTTCAGGCCGTTGCTGAGGCGCTGCTCCACGTTCAGGTTCCAGGTGTAGTTGCTGCCGGGGCGCAGGGCGTTGAGGATTTCCACGGCCACCACGGAGTTGGGGTTGGTGCCCTCAAACTTGACGTTGGTGTAACGGGTAGCCACCGTGATGATGCGCTTGTTTACCTGGCTGAGGCGGGTCTCGAGGCCCAACTCGTCGAAGATGCCGGGGTTGAGCTCGGCGCCTTCCATAGCGAGGGTATTTTGCTTGCGGGTGTGCAGGTAGGTGCCAGTGAGGCGCAGGCTGGGCGTGGGCTGGTAGCTTACTTCGGGCTGCGCGGTATAAATGAGCAGGCGGTAGTTGCGGGTGAGCAAGTAGGTGCTGTTCGACTCGCGAATCTCCCGGGTGCCGGTGAGGCGCCCCGTAAACGAAGTGGCCAGGGTGCGGCGCACCAGCAGGCTTTGGGTGCTCAGGTTGCGCAAGTCGGCGCCCTGGGCCAGCAGCGTTTTCTGCTGGGTTTGCTGTACCGTGAATTCAGCCCCAAAAATTGGATTAGACCGATTGAAGTACAGCGTGTTGCGCATCAGCTGATTGAAGGCAATCAGTTGCTCGTCTTCCTTGTCGTAGCTAAACGGGCTGAGGCGCGAAAGCAGCGACGGGTCGGTGGTGCGGCGGTCCACGGTGATGCTGGTGAGGGTAGCGAAGCGCGAAGCGGCTGCCCGCAGGCCGCCGGCTTCGCGCCAGCCGCGCGGGGCAGCCGTGGTCAGGCGGTAGCTGAGGCGGTTGGTAAAGGCCGTAATGTAGTCCGAAGTTGGCAAATACACCTTGATGAAGGTCCGATACTGGGCGTCCGAGGTCTGGGCTTCAAAAAACTCGTCCTTGTCCTGCTGCCCGTCGCCGTCGGCGTCGCCCCCGTAAAAATGGGTGCCTTGGCCTGCCGGCACGGCAATAAACGAAAAGTCTCGCTTCAGTTCCCGGCCCGTGGCCACGCTGTAGTTCAGCTCGGAACGAATCTGATTTTGCAGCAGGCTGGCGTTGTAGAACACCTGCCCCAGCACCGTGCGATTGCGGGCCAGGCCCAGGGAGTCGAGGTCGCGGTAGGTGGCCAGCAGTCGAACGTCCTGGGTTTTGCCCAGCCGCGAGGCCAATGTGCCCTGCCAGGTTTGGGCCGTGCCGCGCAGCCGCAGGGCGTTTTGCTCGGGGTTGGGGGTTTGGTCGCGTCGGTAGCTGTAATCGAGGCGGTACTGGGTGCGGGCCGAGTCGCGGCTCTGGATAAACACGTTGTGCTCATCAAAGTAGTTGGCCGAACGAACGGTGTCGGTGGTCGCCGAGCTCACCCGGTTTTTGTCGAAGCGGTAGGTGTAGCCCGGCACTACCTTCCCGCTCACGAAGCGGCCCGTGGCCTCGCCCCGGGCCCAGTCGGACTGGAAGCGGCCGGCACTGGAGTTGAGCACAAACAGCGAGCCGCGCAGTTCCAGGTTGCCCACCTTCTGGGCCGCATCTACCCAGTGCTGCAAGCCGCTTACCTCGCCGCGCCGGAAACGGCGGCTGAGCCGGTAGCTCACGCCGTTGTTGGCGTCTTTCATCAGCCCCAGGCTGAAATTGAAAATATTATCGGACTGTGCTGTCAAGCCGTTGGCATTGCTTTGCAGCGTGTTGGTAGCACTCCAGTTGCGGTCAAACTCAATGTCGCGGTAGCGGTCTATCGGCGAGAAGCGCTTGCCGGTGTACTCATAGTCCAAGGTAGAGCGAAAGCGGTAGTTGCGCAGCACGCCCTGCGCCAGGGCGTCGGGCAGTTGGCGGTCCTGCACCACGTAGCCCATGCGCATGGCGCCGTCCTCGTCCCGCTCGGTCGAAAAGCGGTTGCGGTCGAGACGCGAGCGGGCGGCGTCAAAAAAAACAGTGGTACTGCTGTCAACCTGATAACTCACACTCCCCGAAACCATCTGCTTCAGCAGCGGCGTGGGCAGCCGCCGCACCGGGGCATAGCGCCCCTGCCCTACCCCCACAAATCGGTAGACGCGGCCGTTGCTGCTCACCTCGCTGGGGTCATTGGACAGGGCGTAGTCGCCATTGCCCTGCCCCACGTCCGTAAACCGCACCTCATATACCACGCCCAGAGTATCGGCCCCCACCGCCCGGCTAAACCGGCCCGTGGTAGTATCGCGACGATACAGCACTTTCGTGCGCGTGTAGCCCACCACTTCCTCGCCGCGCGTCACCGCAAACGGCACGTTGCCAGCCTGCTGCAGCTGCGCACGCTGGGTTTCGTCCAGGTTGAGGTTGGGCGAATTGTCGGGGTTGTCGGCTTCCTGGTAAAAATTGCCCTGCACACGCAGCCGGCCTAGCTGCTGGTAGTGGCTCAGGGCGTAAAGCGAGCGGGCGTAGTTCAAGTCCGAGTATTCGAAATCAATCTTAATCCGGGAGTTGCGGGTGATGAGGTGGCTCGGCGTGAACGTGACTTCGGCCAAGTTGTAGTCAATGGTGTAGTCGGCGTCGAAGCCCCGGGTTTGCAGGCGGCCATCGAGGTACACCCGCTCGGAATTAGCCAGCACGATAATGAACTGCTCGCCATTGGGCCCATTGAGGCGGTAAGGCCCCTGCACGTTCTCAATGGGCGGAATCTCAATACTAGCAAACTTGCCCTTGGCCACCCCGCCCGCAGCCGAGGTCGACGACTGCCACGCCACGCCCCGGCGCACGCCCGCACTGTTCACGGTAGCCCCCGTTACGGGAGCGCTGTCACCTTGGGGCAACGGCGGCCCATCTGCCCCACCCACGCCCTGCCGGTTAGGGTCGGTGAGCTGCGGCTGGCTGATGGCGGGTGGGTTTAGGGTGACTGGCGAAGGCCCGTTGGGCAAGGAATTGGGCATGCCCCCCGGCACCTGCCCGGCCTGCCCGTTCAGAAACACGGCGTTCGACACGCCCTGCATGGCTCCCAGGCCGGCCAGCCCCACGATGGGTGGCCCAAAATTGGCCTCGGCCGCGGCTCCCTGTATGTTCTTGTAGTAGCGCAGAAAGTAATCGGGCTTGTTGCGCAGCACCACGTCACCGGCCGTCAGGTTCCAGTTCGGGTTGGTCAGGGTGATGAATATTCTATCGAACTGCTGCAGCTGCTGGGTGTTGCCCTCCGGCTGAAAGGGTACGTTCTGGTCACTGATGGCTGCCGTGAGGTTGATATTTTCAGCCAGCTTGCCCTCCAGCTGCAGGTTGAGGGCCGAGTTCACAAAAACGTTCTGGGTGTTGCCAAAGCTGATGCCCCGCGCCAGATTGCCGGTTTTGTTGATGCCCGGCGTGCTCAGAATCTGCTCTTTCACCGAGAAGTCTTCGTACCGCATGGCGTCGCGCCGGAAGCTCAGGCTGTCCATCAGGCTCAGGGGCCGCCGAAAACGTGCCGCCGACAGCTGCAGGGGCAGCACCCGGTAGCACAGCAGCAGCGAGTCGGGCACGGGCAAGTCGCTGGTATCGCGCGGGGCCGGTCGAATCCAGCTGTACCGGTCAGTGCGCGCGTCATACGCCACCGCCTGCCCCTGCACCGTCACCGAAGAAGGCACTACCGTGAGCGTATCGACGAGGGCAAATGTGGTGGTGTCCCGCCCCAGCGCCAGCGGCACGTAGCGGCAGCGCCGGGTGTTAGGCGGGGTAGCTTCGCCCGGACGAACGGGCCGCACCTGTGCCTCCGCCCGCCCGGTCAGGAATAATAGCGCCGCAACGAGCAGGCCCGCGAAGGGTAAGCACAGGCGTAAGCGGCGAATCATGCAGTAAAGGTCGGGAGAAGTGTCGGCACAACGCCCAAAGCCTCAGGTTTGGTGCCTTGTTTTAGAATGGCTTAAGCTGCTCTGTCAATTAACCCCGTCACCTGCGCAGCGGCTCCCAACCCTACTCTCAGCCAAGCATCAGCTCAGACCGAACCGACCCTCACCCAGCCAGCGGCAGCTCAATGTGAAATTGCGTGCCTTCGTCCACTTTGGTTTCAAACCAAATCCGTCCTCCCGCACTCTCAATGCCGCGCTTGGCTACCGCCAGCCCAATGCCGGACCCCGTTTCCTTAGTCGTGAAATTGGGCACGAAAACCTTTCCTCTCACCTCATCGGGAATGCCCGCCCCGTTGTCGCAAATGCTCACCCGCAGGCGGCCACTGTCGGCCGGCACCAGCGACACGCCAATGTGCGGCTCCCGGCCGTGGGGCACAGCCTGCCGCGCGTTTATCAGCAGGTTGTTAAAGGTGCGCACCAGCAGGTTTTCGTCCGCGTACACCACGTAGCGCTCGCTTTCCGAGTCCGGAGGCAAGTGCAGTTCCAGGGCGCCGTCGTTGGTGTCGGGCTGGTGCAGGGCCGCGCAACGGCGCAGAATCGCCGCCACATCCAGCCGTTCGGGACGCATGGCCGGCAGGTTGGTAAACGTGCTAAATGACGTGGCAATGTCGCTCAGCACGTCGATTTGAGTAATAAGGGTTTGAGAAATCCGCCCAATCAATTCCTCAGCGTTCGGCCGGCGCTCGTTAATTGCTTTCTGCAGAAACTGCAGGCTCAGCTTCATCGGCGTGAGCGGGTTCTTGATTTCGTGGGCCACCTGCCGGGCCATTTCGCGCCACGCCGCCTCTTTTTCCTGAGCCGCCAGCTCCCGCTTACTAGCCTCTAGCTTGGTAAGCATGGTGTTGTATTCGCGCACCAGCAGACCAATCTCATCGTCGGAGCTGCGGTAGTCCAGCAGTTCGTTTTCGCCAGTCAGAGTGGTTAGCGTCAGCTTTTCGGTAATGAGCTTAAGCGGAGCCGTGAGCTGCCGCGCTGCCACAAAAGCCAGGCCCAAGAACAGCAAAAACATCAACGTAAAGATGTTCAAGATGGTCGTAAATAGCTCGGTTAGCTTGGTATTCAGCTCTTTCTCAGAGTCAAAAAATGGAATCCCCACGTACCCGAGAATAGGCCCAGTGGGCAGGGCAGTATCATCGGCCGAGTCGTTGTTGAATTCATCCTGCAGCGAGGCGTCGCCGTCGAAATTTGCAGACGATTTGCCGCCCCGACGGTGTCTACTCTGCCCAATGGCATGCCCCGCCAGGTCGGATATCACCAGCTCCCCCACCCCAGCCCGCACCGGCAAATACAGCGCGTTGAACGACAGCGACCCCGCCCGCTCCGTGAGCAAAGCCCGCTGCTTGTTCTGTTCGCGCAGCGCCACCACAGCCTGTGGGTTCAGCAGCGGCCCCAACAGCCCGGCATCGAAAATCAAGGGCTGGCTGCTGGCCAGCAACTCCCCGTGCACATCGTAGAGGTTCAGGTCGGTTTCGGTCAGGCCCGCCACGTTCTTCGCTAGTGCCGCCAGCGTGGGCTTGGCCGTGCTATCCGAGAGCAAGTGGCGCTGCCGGCGCAGGCTCTCCAGGGCCAGCTGGCCGCGGCGCTCATACGTGCGGGTCAGGTCGCGCTGGTAAGAGGAAATAAGCTGACTGGCCGTGGCCACGCTCACCACCACCAGCGGCACCACAATGCCCACATTCAGCAGCAGTTGGATACGGGCACTGAAATTGAGCCGCAAACGCGCAATTGACTCCCGACGTAACAGGAGCAACAGCCCTACCACCAGCAGCCAGAAAAACGACGACATGAGGAACTGGAACGAGAAGTTGGCCAACCAGTCGCCCAGCGAGTAAGTGGCCGTGGTTACCACCACGGTCCGGTCCAAGGAGCCGCGCACGGCGTAGTGATGGTAGCCATTGAGGCTTATTCCCGCGTCGTACAGGCGCGGTTCGGCCAGCAGGCTGGTGGGCAGCCGGTTCGTGTAATCAAAGTCGCCTTCGCTGTACATCAGTCCGCCCTTGGTGTAGCCAGCGTAGCTGAGCTCGGTAGCGAGGCTAGGCTGAAAGAACTTCTGGTCGACCAGCAACTCGGGCAAAACGCTGTAGGAAGTAAGCTGCTTCAGCGTCAGCTCTACCCGCACCGCCCCTAGGGGCAAGCCAGACCCGCTCACGCGGTTGCCCGGCACCTTAACCTGAGCGACATAGCGGCGGGAGCTGAATGGATTACCCGAATGCAGCAGAAACACTCCGCGCTGGCCGGTTGGGGTAGCCGTGCGCTCCAGCTCGGCCCGCGACTCTACAAAGCTGGGAGTGCCGGGCGCGGCGCCCAAGGGCTCACCCGCTTCGTCGTAGAGAATGATGTTATTCTCGTATTTATCGAAGTAGTCGCTCAAATACTGCCGGGCAATGCGCTGGCGCACGGCTTCGGGCTGGCCAAAAGCAGCCGAAAGCGAACGGCGCACAAACGGGTCGCGGGCAATTTCCCGCATCCGCTCGCCCAGCTCAATCTCTCCATAAAAATCATTATCAATCAGCAAGTTGCTCGCCACCCTCTCCTTATCAACCAGCAGCTGCTTCTCGAAATGGGCGTAAAGTGCCAGCGCACCGGTTGCCGAGGCCAACGCCAGCAGCAGCACTATCAGCACCGAAGACTGGTAGCTTCCGGTCAGCGGTTCGGCGCGCAGGTTCACGGCCCGCACCAGCGCTGCAAACAGCAGCAACACCCCGGCCAGCAGCACCCAAGGCAGCTCCCAGGCCAAGCCCACGCCCAACAAAGGCAGCGCCGTCACGGCCGGCCCCAGCAGCAACGTACGCCGTGGCACGTGCTGCAGCAGCGCTCCCGCCAGCTGCGTCAACCCAAAAAAGACCACCAGCCACGCAGCCGTGTGCAACAGCACCGCCAGTCCCAGCAGTACCCAAAACCCTGTTACCTGCAGATTCCGGGTTATGTCCAGGCTTAGCTGCGAGCTGCCAAACGCCGTGGTGTAGTACATAAAAAGCAGCACCAGCCACCCGGCAAAGAACACGCCCACGCCCGCCGCGGCCAGCGCCTGCCCACCCGGCGAACGGGGCGCCCGCACCCGCTCCAGCACCCGTAGGCTTCGCCACAGCGCCATGCCGCCCGCTGCCACCAGCAAGGTGAGCATGGCGCTAATCAGCAGGTCGCCCAGCGACGGTGCCCACCAGGCAGCGGCGTACACCCGCGGGTCGAACAACGGCAATTCAATAAACGAGTAGGGCAATCCCAAATACAGCAACGCTCCCCGCAGCAAAATCAGCGGCAGCAACAGCACCAATACAGCCGTTCCGGGCCGCCGCGCCCGCCACCACCGCCGCGATAGCAGCAGCCATCCCGCTGCATACAGCAGGCAGCCTAAAGCCAGCAGAGCCAGCGGCACGTACTGGCCGGTCAGCGGGTTGGGCTGCAGTCGCTTTATCGAGAAAACGTAGTGGCCATTGGCCGATTCGAAGCGCGCCAGGCCTTTGGCGGTGCTGTCCACCACCACCTGCAGCTCCAAACCACGAAACAAGGCCTGTTCCCCCCCTTCCCGCAGGTAGCGGTTGTTGATGCTATAATGTCGCTCCAGTGGCAAATAGGTAAGCACGACGTACCGGCCCGCAGGGCTCTGCAAAAGCATAAAGTGCCCCGCTGGCGTTTCCACTACCCGCTGAGCAGCCAATATAGTTACATTGGACTCCGGTCGCAGCGTTGCATCGGACCAGTACCGTAGCTCGCCGTTCTCGAGCACACAGGTGGGGTACGTTACCTGGCCCAGCAGCTTTTGAAAACTGTAGTCGCCCCTGTTCAGGTGCACCGCCACGGTATCGGCTTCGCGCCGGGCTCTGGTCTCGGCATCGCGCACCAGCTTTTGCAAGCGCGTCAAATCGGTTCGCTGCACCACGGCCGGTTCCTGCGCATACCGGCTGGCCAAGTACCCATTCACAAAACACAACGCCGCGGCCAGCAGCAACAGCCAGTACAGACGACGCCGCGCGAAAAGTTGAGCCACTCTTATGCTTGAGTTTTGAAGGAATTACCACAAAGAAATTGCCAGGTCCCGCCCAAAGGCACGTGCCTAGCCTTAATACACACGATATTCTGCGGTATTAAGCAAAGTACAAGCCTAATAAACGGCAGGTTGCTAAGCTTTATAAAGAATCAACTAGCGGGCCGTTGTTCAGCAATTGGCTCTATGCAAAATCCAAGCCTAACAAAAATGCCACCCAAAGGTGGCATTTCCGAATATCAAAACCGAATGATTACATAGCCCTCGGCGCATACCCGGCATCGTACCGCGTGCCACCAAACGCGTAGAGCATCACAGCGCGCGCATACCGGAACATAAGCGGTGTGAATAGCAGCACGGCGGCCGCCACGGCCACCACATACACCCACACCTCGGGGTCATTAGCCAAGAAATACAGCATAACACCCACAATGGCCACTATAACAGTGGAAAACCCATAGCTGATATACATGGCTCCCCAGTAGAATCCCACTTCCGGCTCAAAGGCCTGTGCGCAAACTTGGCACGCCTCCGGCATTTCATCGAACTTTCGCAGATTCAGGGCCGAATGCGAAAACAGCTTGCCCTGGTGGCAGCGCGGGCAACGCAACGCCAGCAAGGCGAGCAGCGACGAATTACTCGCCACTATTTTTTAGCTGGCTTGGGATGCGTACGACGGTACCAAAAGTATCCTACCGCACCCATCAGAATGTAGGGCACAGTCATCATGTACACAATGCCCTTGTTGAGGCCTGCTACATCGTAGTCATCACGCTCCTGTCGAGCAGATTCTACCTGGGTTTTACACATCACGCACTGCGCGCTGGCCGCCAGCGGCGCCAAGCTCAGCAATACGCCCAATAATAGGGCAAAAGAGGCCGCAAAAAATGTCTTTTTCATGTTATTAGAACACTAGGATAGAAGCAAAGTTTCCCGCCTCAGCATTGGTTGTCTCCGGCTGCTGATTAGGTGTAATACGGTGAAATCATAAAGTATACGATAACCCCAGTCACTGACACATACAGCCAGACAGGAAAGGTCCACCGCGCAATAGACTTGTGCTTGGTGTACTGCCCGGTCAGGGCAAAATACAGCGTGAATAGCACCAAGCCCACCGTCACAACTGCAAGAGCGATGTGCGTAAGCAGCAAAAAGAAATACGCATAGCGTATGGCGCCCACGCCCCCAAACTTCACACTGTCTACCTGCGAGTGGTAAGCCACGTAGGAAAGCAAGAACAGCCCACCCAGCGCGAAGGCAGTGCCCATCATTGCGCGGTGGCGCAGCACCTGCTTCTGCCTGATAAAGTAATAGCCGGCTACCAGGCACACCGCCGTGAGGGAGTTCAGCACCGCATTCACGGCTGGCAGAAACTTTACCTCCGCGCCCGGTATGCGAAATAGCTGGGGAAACGAAAACAACACCGCCACCAGCAGTGGCACTACCACTCCCAGGGTGCCCAAGATGATTTTATAGCGCGTGTAGTCGCCCGGCGCCATCACGGGCGGATGCAGTTGTTCAGTGGGGGTGTTCATAATCGTAAAGCTGCACGGTTACTTCCGTGAGTAAGCGGTCGATTTCGCGGCCGTCGGTGCCGTCGTAGATGCCACGCACCCGACGCTGGTTGTCAACTAGTAACAGCCGACCCGCCGGTATGTTAGCCGTAAAAACTGCGCCGGGGAGTCGCTTGGGGTCTGCCGTCAGTCTAAATTCCTGAAGCGTCAGGCGCTTGAGGGTGTCAGGTGCTCCGGTAACAAAAAACCACTTACCTGCAATGGTACCATATTGCTCAGCCAAGCGAGTTAAAGCAGTTGGATTCGCGGCGTCCGCACTCAACACAAAGGTGACCAGCCGCACCCGCTGCTCCTTGCGAAATTTTTCCTGAACCCGTAGCAACTGGCGAGCTACGCGGGCGCTGGCTTCATCGTCTGCGTAAAACTGAGCTATGTACAGCCCTTGATTAAGTTCCTGGCTGCTCACCTGCCGGCCCGTGGAGGCAGAAAGCTGGAACGGCGCAATTTGGTGGAAAACAGTATCGCGCTGCCACTTACCGCCAACCTGAGTGGAATCCACTCGGTCGGGCAAGTAAGATGGCAGCGCGTAACGGTTTTTGCCGAAGCTGAACAGAAACAAAAAAGCCAGTACCGGCAACAACAGCAGCAGCCCCAGCAACAAGGTTTGGCGGGGCCGCATCTGCTATTTAAACATGTTTTGCAGTACCTCGCCTACGTAGGAGCCCTCGGTAACCAAAGCAACCAGCAACCACACCAACAAAGCCATCGGCACCAGAATGGTCCAAATCAGACCCTTCGTCTCGTGCTTCAAGTGCATGAATTCAGCCACAATGAAGAACGCCTTCATAATGGTGAGCACAATGAAGATGCTATTGCGGAAAGTGCTGGGTTCCATCAGGAACACAAACACGAATTCCACGGCCGTTATGCCGACCAAAATGAAGAAGGTTCTCCAAATCCAACCGGTATTCGGCTTGGCAATCTCCCCTACCGGGGTATTTTCATCAGTTGCGTGAGCAGCCATAACAAGTAATTGAGTAATTGAGTGAACGAGTGAGTTTGCAGAGAATAAGTAACCAGAATACAGGTCGTCGTCTAGTTACTCATTCGCTCATTCACTACTTATACGAGGTAGAAGAACGTAAATACGAATACCCACACCAAGTCTACAAAGTGCCAGTACAAGCCGATTTTCTCAACCATCTCGTAGTGGCCACGCTTGTGAAAGGTGCCGTTGGTGGTGGCGATAAAGCACCAAATCAGCAGGCAGACCCCGGAAAGCACGTGCGTGCCGTGGAAGCCGGTGATGAAGAAAAACAGGTCAGCAAATAGCACCGGTCCGTATTCATTCATAGCCAGGTTGGCTCCGTGAAAAGTAGTGCCATCGGCCATCAGCATGCCCTTTTCCGTGCCGTGGATGAAGTGACTCCATTCCCAGGCCTGGCTGAGCAGGAAGGTGGTACCGAACAGAATAGTCCACAGCAGCCACTTCTGCACATCGTTCTTATCCATGCGGTGGCCAGCTTCTACGGCCAGTACCATCGTCACAGAGCTCAAAATCAGAATCATCGTCATCAACGCCACAAAGCCCAGCGGCACGTCCATGCCATGCAAGCCCGGGAAGGCGTTGAACACACGGTCCGGAACAGGCCACCAACGGGTGCTGAACACGAACTCTCCAGTCCCTGTAAATACTTCGTGCTTATGACGAATGAGGCCGTAGGTGGTTAGAAATGCGGCAAAGGTGAATGCGTCAGAGAGCAGAAAGAACCACATCATCAGCTTGCCGTAGCTCGCTTTGAAAGGTTCGTTGCCGCCATCCCAGTTGCCAGTGCGTGGGGCGTCTTGGGTAGCGGAAGCAGCGGGTGACTGCAAAGTGGTCGGTTGGGCCATAGCGGACAGCGTAACGTCGTTTTAGTGGTTCAAAAGTAAGAACAAATACAGGTACAGCCAAAGCCCGCCCAGGAAGTGCCAGTATAAGGTAGCATTGCCAATCGAAAGCAGAGCGCGCGAATGCACCTGATAATTAAGGACCCGCCTCAACACTACGGCCAGAAAAACAAGGCCGGTAACTAAGTGAAAAGCGTGCACGCCCATCAAGACGTATACGAATGAGCCGGAAGGATTGGCGTCTGCTCCCCCAAAGTACGTGTTGCCCGCAACAAGGTCACCGAAGCTGTAATACTGCCCAACCAGGAAAGCCAGGCCCAATACTAATGCTACCGTCATCCCGGTTTTTACGCGGCCAATCTCATCTTTCCGCGCCGCGGCGTAAGCCCACTGCATGCTAGCGCTGCTCAGGGCAATGATAATAGAATTAATCAACAGCGAGAAGGGCAAATCAAACTCGCGCCAGTTGCCTTCATCGCGCCGAACAATGTAGCCGCTAGTGAAAGCTGCAAACATCATTACTATACTGAAAATCAGCAGAACAAGCAACACGCGCTTAGGATGCCAGCCAAGTCCAACTTCCTTGTCGGACAACGTTTCGGAAGGATTCATAATGATGGGAACGCCCGCTTACGCCGACGTAGATTATGGATAAAAATGAGAACGCGCCCGCTAACGTGTGCGCTCATTTATAACAACAAAAGGCTACATTTTGTCCAGTACCAACGCAATTTGTACGATAGGTAAGTACAGAAAAGATGCAAACATGATTCGTAGTGCGGCCTTGCGCGACTGAGTACGCATTAGTTGCACCGTAAGCAACAAAAACAGCACCCCACACACTACCGCTACTAGTGCCGAGACCCGACCCGAAATGTTAAATACCAACGGCAGCAAGCTCAACGGAATGAGCAAGAGCGTATAAGTCATTATTTGGAAAGCCGTACGCAAATCCCGATTGCCAGGTGACGGCAACATCTTGAAGCCCGCCCGCTTGTAGTCATCATCGGCAACCCAAGCAATGGCCCAGAAATGCGGAAACTGCCACATAAACTGAATGCCAAACAGCACCCACGCCTCAACCCCAATGTAGCCAGTGGCTGCAACCCAACCAATAAGGGGCGGCAACCCACCCGGAATAGCCCCTACTGCTACACAAACCGGTGAAATAGTTTTGAGCGGAGTATAGATGAAGCCGTAGAGAATGAGCGACAGCAATGATAAAGCTGCTGTAAGTGGGTTGAAGCAATAAGCAAGCAAGCTTAACCCACTAATCCCCAACAACACACAGAACACCCAACCCTCTGCTGGCGAAAGAATGCCCAGAGGAAGGGGCCGTTGGGCCGTTCGGGTCATCAGTTTGTCCAGCTCCCGCTCGTGAATTTGGTTGATAATGTTAGCCGAACCTGTCACCAGCAGACCGCCCAGCATTACAAGCAGGGCCTGGCTCCAGCTAAAATCACGCGCCCCAAGCATGTACCCAATAGCGCTGGAAAACGCTACCGTGAGCGAAAGCCGGAATTTGAGCAGCTGAAAATAGGCGCGGGCCTTTATCATTTATACCTGTAAAAGTTTCGTCGTTGGACTCTGGTTGAGCAACCCAGCCCAAACGGGGCCGCAAAGTTACGCAACAACGCGCCGGGCGGCATCCGAAGGCGCAATAGTTTCCGGGGTTTTTCGTGCCCTAGCCACCGCAAGCAATGCCAGAAACTGTACGCCAAACAATACGGTGGCCAACGTAAGGTGTATTGGCTGCACCGCGGCGGGCAGTGCAAAATAGGCTAGGATGATGCCAGCCAGAATTTCCAAACCCACAACTCCAAGCATGGCCATGGCCAATTTGGTCAGGCGGGTCCGCCCTAACTGCCAAAGCTCGTAGCACACGTACACATTCACCAGCAGTACCAACGCCGACATGGTGCGGTGTACACTGAACGTGGTTCCTAACTGCTCTACCCACGTTTCCCGCCCCAGGTGTCCGGCTGTAGCCGATACGATATCAATTTCTTCTCTCACCTGGGTGCCAAGCACAATCTGCCAGAAGGTGAGCAGCAAGGCTGCCCATAGTCCCAGCTGCAGGCTGCTAGAGGGGGCTTTCCGAAGATTGGACGAATTAAGAACCTCGCTCTCTTCCTCTTCTTTTACAACTCCAAGCTTTTCGAGCCGCCATTCTGCACGGTCAACTGCATATAATAGTAAGGCCACAATTACGAGTGCCAGTGCCATGTGGATGGTAACCATCACGGGCAGCAGATTCGTTGAAACGACCAGCGACCCCAAATAGCCCTGTACACCAGTCAAGACGAAGGAAGCAAATGCCAACCAGAAAATGGTACGGTCGCGGCGCCAATACGGGAAGGCAAAAATCACCGTCAGGAATACAAATACCCCAATTAATGCCCCCAGCAAGCGGTTGACGTACTCAATCCACGTTTTGACAGCGTTAAAGTCTGTTTCTATGTACTGAGTAGGGTGCGCAAAGATGCTACCCGCCACTTGCGCAAAACCTAGCCGCTCCAAAGTCCTCGCGAGTTTTTGGTTCTTCGCCACCCGCTGAGCAGTGTAAATCTCTTTATAGTCGGCGGGCAGCTGACTGGCTTCCGTAGGCGGAATCCATTGACCAAAGCACTTGGGCCAATCTGGGCATCCCATTCCACTGCCAGTGCTGCGCACTATACCGCCAACCAAAATCAGCAGGTACACCGAAACAACAGTCAGAATCCCTACAAATCTAAAACGGCGAACGGCTGGACTTATTTGTAAACTATTCATCTCTTTATAAACAACGTACCCTACCCAATTGTGCCGGAGAATTACTTAAAAAGACTAGCGCTATAAAGCAAAAGCGGGCCGCCGGTCAGGCGGCCCGCTTTGGGACTTTAGCTATGCAGCAAACTATTCTGCCATGTCTTGCTCGTACGGCAAGTTAGAAGACTGCGTCTTCGAGTACGGTACGTTTTGCGGAATGAAGTCCACTTCCGAGCCGGGCTTGCTATAATCGTAAGGCCAACGGTAAACAGCAGGAATCTCGCCGGGCCAGTTGCCGTGACCGGGGTTGACCGGCGTAGTCCACTCCAGCGTAGTCGAATTCCAGGGGTTCTGGGTAGCACGACGGCCGCGGAAGATGCTGTAGAAGAAGTTGAAGATGAAAATGAACTGGCCGAAGAAGGCAAGGATGGCCGCAATAGAGATGAACTTGTTCAAGTCAGCGAATTGCGAGAAGGCATCAAAGCCAGTCCAAGCATAGTAACGACGGGGGAAACCGGCAATTCCCACGTAGTGCATTGGCATGAACACCAAGTAAACACCCACGAAAGTCAACCAGAAGTGGATATAGCCAAGCTTCTCATCCATCATGCGTCCAAACATTTTTGGGAACCAGTGATAGACACCAGCAAACAAACCAAAGAATGCCGAGCTACCCATTACTAGGTGGAAGTGAGCTACCACGAAGTAGGTGTTGTGCATCTGAATGTCAAGGGTAGCGTTACCGAGGATGATACCGGTCAAACCACCTGCAATAAACAACGACACGAAGCCGATAGAGAAGAGCATGGCCGCAGTGAAGCGGATATTACCACGCCACAGGGTAGCCAACCAGTTAAACACTTTCACACCCGAGGGAACGGCGATAATCAAGGTCAGGAACATGAAGACCGAACCAAGGAAAGGGTTCATGCCCGTCACGAACATGTGGTGAGCCCACACAACGAACGAAAGCAACGAAATGCCAATCAGCGAGCCAATCATAGCGCGGTAGCCGAAAATAGGCTTGCGTGCATTGGTAGCCAATACCTCCGAAACCATGCCCATGGCAGGCATAATTACGATGTACACTTCAGGGTGACCCAAGAACCAGAACAAGTGCTGGAACAAAACGGGCGAGCCACCTTGGTTGCTCAAGGCCTGACCAGCGATGTAGATGTCAGACAAGAAGAACGACGTGCCGAACGAGCGGTCAAAAATCAGCAGCAGAGCAGCCGAGAATAGCACTGGGAACGACAGGATACCCAAGATAGCCGTCAGGAAGAAGGCCCAGATGGTAAGTGGCAGCTTGCTCATGCTCATGCCACGGGTACGCATGTTGATAACGGTGGTCACGTAGTTTACGCCACCCAAGAGCTGCGAAACGATAAACAGTGCCATGCTAACCAACCACAAAGTCATACCAGCACCTGAACCAGGAATCGATTGGGGCAATGCGCTAAGTGGAGGATAAATTGTCCAGCCAGCGGATGCGGGTCCAGTCTCAATGAAGAGCGATGAGAACATTACGATGCTCGACAGGAAGAAGAACCAGTACGAGAGCATGTTCATAAAGCCCGATGCCATGTCGCGGGCACCAACTTGTAGAGGAATCAGGAAGTTAGAAAACGTACCGCTCAAGCCAGCTGTCAATACAAAGAACACCATGATGGTTCCGTGCATTGTCACGAGTGCGAGGTAGAACTCTGGGTTCAATTTGCCAGCCTGAATCCACTTGCCCAGGAAGGGAGTTAACCATTGCATCGAACCTTCAGGCCAGCCCAACTGTAAGCGGAACAAGCTCGAAAGAGTGCCACCCAAGATGGCCCAAATCATACCCGTAATCAGGAATTGCTTGGCAATGGTCTTGTGGTCTTGGCTGAACACGTACTTCCACAGCCAATGCTGGTCGTGGTGCTCGTGGTCGTCGTGGTGCAGGTGGTCGCCGTGCTCAGTAGCGGGCACTGGCGAGGAGCCTCTGCCGCCCTGCGCTTCTTGCACGCTTGGCGAGAGATTGGGTTTGGCTGCCATGTCTGACATAAATGGATACCGTTAATAGTGATTTAGTAGGAAGCAGCCAGTGGCGATGGAGCAGCTTCTTTAGCTTCAGCGGGTTCAGCTACTTGTGAAACCGTTGCGGCAGGCTTCTGTTTGAGAGCAGCCAATACTTCTGGATTTTTCTTTGCGAACGACTCCTGAGCGGCGTACCAGTTCTGGTAATCGTCTGGCTCATCCACAATAACAGTTGCTTTCATAGCGAAGTGGCTACCACCGCATACCTGGTTGCAAGCCAATTCGTAGTTGAAGCCTGGATTGCCCAACTTAGCACGCATCTCATCGGTAGTCATTGTTGGCGTGAACCAGAAACGGGTAGGCATGCCAGGTACTGCATACATCTGCACGCGGAAGTGCGGCATGTAAACGGCGTGTAGCACGTCGCGCGAACGAATCTTAATCAGGACCGGAACGCCTTTGGGCACGTGGATTTCGTTCGTCGTGAAATCATCAAGAGCAGCATTGTCGCTCAAGTCAAAACCAAATTCATTAACCGCATCAATCATGCGATAATTAACCACACCCAACTTCATATCGCGGCCAGGGTAGCGAACCAACCAGTTGAACTGTTTGCCCATCACTTCAACTACAACCGACTCCTTGGGAGCTGGTCCGGTTATGCGAGTCCAAGCCTTCCAACCTGCGAAAATCAGTGCCGCCATGACAATGGCTGGAATGACTGTCCAGATAACTTCAATCTTGTTATTGTGCGCAAAGAAGTAAGCCCGACGGCCTTCTTTGTACTGATACTTGTAAGAGTAGATAAAAAGCAGAGCTTGCGTGATAAGGAAGGCAACTCCAATCACAGCCATAGTTGTCCAGAACATGCGCTCCATCTCGTGGCCGTGCACAGAGGCAATGGGAGGATTCATTTTGTTGAAATTCTCAACGAATGAATAAGCAAACCAAGCGCCACCAAACACCATGAACACGAGCATCAGAATAGCATTTACGCTATTGCTCATGCCAATATCCCGAGTGAAAGTGCCCGAAAAAATAGAAGTCAGAATCTGCAAGCGAAACAGCAGGCCGAAGACGACCAGCAGCAACACCAACACAAGCACAATAGTAAGAGCCGTCATTATCTGGAATTTGTGAGTTAGGATGCAGAAGTCAGAAACAAAGGAAGAGACATGATATCTATACCAACTTTCTGACTCCTATATGCCAATAATTTACGTGGTGTGGTGAACGCTCTCGTCCAGGAAGGGATGATGAACCGGAACAAGCGAGGCAGAAGCCAGACGGCGAACGAAAAGCATGAGGAAGGCACCGAGGAAAATGGCCGCAATGCCAATCTCTATTAAGAACCCACTTTCAGCCTTCATAGTGCCCGGCATGAACATCAAATAGAAGTCGGACCAGTGGCCAATCAGAATGGCAATACAAACGATTTTCATGATAATCATCTGACGCTTGGCATCCCGAGTCATAAGGCCCAAGAATGGAAATACGAAGTTGATAATCAGGTTGAAAAAGAAGATGCCAGTATAGCGACCTTCAAAGCCTCCTAAGCGCTGGTTGTAGTAAACAGCTTCCTCAGGCAAGTTGGCGTACCATATGAGCATGAACTGCGAAAACCAAACGTAAGTCCAAAAGATGCTGAAGCCGAACATCAGCTTGCCCAGGTCATGCAAGTGGTTTGAAGTTAAAGCTTTTAAGTAGCCTGCTTGTTTCAGGAAAATTGCAGTGAGTGCGATAGCAGCAATACCTGACACCCACCACGAAGCGAATACATACCAGCCAAACATGGTGCTGAACCAGTGTGTGTCAACCGACATTACCCAGTCCCAGGCCGACATAGACGAGGTTACAGCATAAAGAACCAGGAACAGCGCTGAAACATTAATGCTCTTGTGGAACCAAACCGTACCACCCAACTGGTCTTCGGCCAGCGAAAGCTGACGCAGCTTCCAGCTGAAGTATGCCCATATACCGAGGTAGATGATAGTGCGAATGAGGTAGAAAGGCAGGTTCAGGAAGCCGCTCTTTCCAGCGATGATAGCATCGTAGTTAGGGTTGCCCTTGTCCATAATGCCTTCGTGCGTCCAGTGGAAAATGTCGTGACGACCCAACAGAAACACAACCAACAAAATGACCGCGCCGGGAATAATCCAAGCACTCAGAGCCTCTGCAATGCGCTTAATCATTACCGACCAACCAGCGTAGGCCACGTAGTTGATGGCCATGAACACGGTGCCGATGGTCGACACACCAAGGAAGAAGATGTTGCTGTGCCAAAGGCTTACCAACACACGCTTCTGCCAAACAGGGCTGCCTTCGTGATGAACTGAAGCTCCAGCGCCATGACCTGCAGATGCGCCAAGGTGCCCTGCAGCTTCAGTAGCGGCAGCATGCTCTCCCTCACCAATATGAAAGATGGCAGCTATCAAGCCAAGGATGAGCACCACCACGCCTGCAACGATGATGGTGATAAATGTTTTACGGGCGCCATCCGTAACGACTAATTGTTCAGCCGTGGCGCTATTTTGATGCGTCAGAGTTGCCATAGGTTATTTCGTGCCGGAGGAGAAATGGGTTACGCCCGAGCCATTGGGAGCAATGGAGTGCATTTGACCGGGAGATGCAGCACCTTGCCCCGGGGTTGCGGACGCTTTATTAGCTTGCGCCTCGCCTACTGGACCCTGATAAGCGCGGTCAGTCAGCTCAGTTGGGCTAGCATTAGCAGTGCCAGTGCTTGTAGTAGGACCTTGTGCAACGAGTTTCTCGAGTGCATCAGGGCCTTCGCCACGCTGAAGTACCCGCACATACATGGCAATCTTCCAACGCTCCTCAGGGTTCACAATCGAACCATGCGGCATCATGCGGTTACGTCCCCACTGAATGACGTGGTAGATGTGGCCGTCGTTCATGGTTTTGTAAGCCCCAGCCGCGTAGTTGGGAACACCTTTGAACTTAGCGCCAACTGGGCCATCGCCAGCTCCTGCTTCACCGTGGCAGTGCGAGCAGATCCGAGTATAAAGCACCTTTCCTTCTTCCAAGTTTGCCTTGGTATAAGGGTAAGGATTGCGAAGCTTGCGCTCAGCGATACCCACACTATCTTTTGGAATGTGGTTGTAATAATCGAGCTTGCCCAATGGCACAGTGGCAATTGGTGGGGTGCGCTGATTAATGCCGAAAGCATTGACTTTGTTAAAGTTCGTTTGCTTAAGCGGCTCGTAAGGGATGGGGTCGTACATCTCTGGCGCGTACTGCACGCCCGGGTCATCAGGCCGAGGAGTACAAGCCGGAGCAAGCCCTAGGGATAAGAACAGCGCCGAAACGCGCAAGCTCAGGTTCAGCGTATGCTTCATTATTTAGTGGTCATTTCTTTTTGGTTGACTTCTGAAGCGCCGTTATCGCGCAGCAGTTGAGTCAGCCGAGAAAATTGCGAGCTGGTTTCATCCAGTTCGATGGCCATTACGAATTTGTCGTCGGTTGCACGCACGTCCATTACTGGCACTTTGGGGCGAGGATATAGCCCCGTGATAGTGAAGAACGTCAGCGCCATGCCGTGGCAAGTGAAGAAAACGGTCAATTCGAATGCAACCGGAATAAAGGCGGGCAGCGCAATGTGCGGTTTGCCACCAATAATCATTGGCCAGTCGAAACCAAGCATGTAAATCTGCATCCACAGCGCAAAGGACAAACCGGTCATGCCGAAAAAGAAAGCGGCAATAGGGAGGCGCGAACGTTCAATGCCGAGAGCATCGTCGATTCCGTGAACAGGATAGGGCGAGAACACATCGTAAATCTTCACACCGGCGGCGCGAACATTTTCTACGGCGTGCAGCAGCACGTCTTCGTCTTCGAAGATGCCGAGGGCATAGCGCTTAGTCATGCTTATTGTAGTTTACGGGTGCCGAAGCAGGAGCCCCGTGAATGGCAGGTTGAGGAGCGGGAGTAGCGTGGGCAGCCTTTTGCGGATTGTAAGTCGGGCCATTGTCCACAGTATACTTCAAGATGGTCTTCACTTCGGCCATGTTAATAACAGGGAAGAACTTGGCGAAAAGGAGGAACAGTGTGAAGAACAAGCCGAGGGTACCCACGTAGAGCCCGATGTCGATGATAGAAGGCGAGAACATAGCCCAGCTCGATGGCAAGTAGTCACGGTGCAGCGAGGTCACGATGATTACGAAGCGCTCAAACCACATACCGATGTTCACGATTATCGAGAGCACGAAAGTCAGCGGGATGCTGTAGCGTACCCGGCGAATCCACACCAGCTGCGGAGTGATTACGTTGCAGGTCATCATAGCGGCATAAGACCACCAGTACGGACCCGTAGCACGGTTGATGAAAGCATACTGCTCAAACTCAACCTGCGAGTACCAAGCAATGAAGAACTCTGTGATGTAAGCCACACCTACAATAGAGCCGGTTACCATCATGATTTTGTTCATGAGGGCAATGTGCTCCAGGGTGATGTAATCTTCCAGACGGAACACCACGCGAGTAATCAGCATCAGCGTGAGTACCATGGCGAAGCCCGAGAAGATGGCACCTGCTACGAAGTAGGGAGGAAAGATGGTGGTGTGCCAGCCTGGTACGACAGAGGTAGCAAAGTCCATCGATACAATGGTGTGTACCGAGAGTACCAGGGGTGTCGAAACACCGGCCAGAATCAGCGACACTGTCTCGTAGCGAGACCAAGCCTTGGCCGAACCTTTCCAACCGAAGCTCAGCATCGAGTAGCTAAACTTGGCAATAGAACCCTTCGCACGGTCACGGATAGTAGCAAAGTCTGGAATCAGACCAATGTACCAGAATACCAGAGACACCGTGAAGTAAGTCGAGATAGCGAATACGTCCCACAGCAGTGGCGAATTGAAGTTCACCCATAGCGAACCGAATGTGTTCTGGAATGGGAACACCCAATAAGCCAACCATGGGCGACCCATGTGAAGAACTGGGAACATGGCGGCGCAGATTACGGCGAAAATCGTCATAGCTTCTGCAGCCCGGTTGATGGAGGAACGCCACTTCTGGCGGAACAGCAACAGTACCGCCGAAATCAGCGTGCCTGCGTGGCCGATACCTACCCACCACACGAAGTTGGTAATGTCCCAGGCCCAGTTTACGGTTTTGTTCAGGCCCCACTCTCCGATGCCGTACCACACAGTGCGGTATACAGAATAGAAAAAGATACCCAGGAAAAACAGAGCTACGCTTAGGGCAGCCATCCAACGGATGTTGGGCTTGGCTTCTACCTGGTAGCAGATGTCTTGCGTTACGTCGTGTAGCGTTTTACCCCCGGTTACGAGCGGCTCGCGTACGGCTGATACGTGCTGCATAATCTTATAGGTTAGTGATTATTAAGCGTTTTCTTTAGCGAAGAACTCTGATTCTGCATTGCGAATCTTGGTCAAGTAGGTCACGTTCGGCTGCACGTTGATGGATTCCAAAGCGTGGAAAGCACGTTCGCCATCCTCACGACGCATCAACTGGCTGATGCGGCTGTTTGGGTCGCGCATGTCGCCGAACACAATAGCCTCCGTCGGGCACGACTGGGCGCAGGCCGAAACAATTTCACCGTCCATGGGACGACGCTTCTGCTTCTTGGCTTCGAGTTTACCCAACTGGATGCGCTGAATGCAGAACGAGCATTTCTCCATGACGCCACGGGCGCGAACAGTTACGTCGGGGTTCAACACCATGCGGCCGAGGTCCGTGAACATGTGTCCGTTAACGGTTTCAAACTTCTCATTGGAGTAGTAAGAGAACCAGTTGAAGCGACGCACTTTGTATGGGCAGTTGTTGGCGCAGTAGCGAGTTCCAATGCAACGGTTGTACGTCATTTGGTTCAGACCTTCCGAGCTGTGCGTGGTTGCCAATACTGGACATACCGTTTCGCAAGGTGCATGGTTGCACTGCTGGCACATCATCGGCTGGAAGATAACCTGTGGGTTGTCAGACGGGTCCTCCATGGCAGCGTAGGTACCAACTTTGCCTACGGTCTCAAACTCATCCTTGTGGTGGTCTGAGCTATAGTAGCGGTCAATACGCATCCAGTGCATTTCGCGGCGGTTAATAACCTCCTGCTTGCCCACTACGGCGGTGTTGTTCTCAGTCTGACAGCCAATCACGCACGAGCCGCAGCCAATGCACGAATTAAGGTCTATCATCATCCCCCAATGGTGGTTGTTGTACTGGTAGTCCTGCCACAGCGAAACCTTGTTGGGCTTCTCCAAGCCATCAGGCGTAGCAACTTTCTCGTACTCAGTTACCTCCTTAGGATTCTTAATGTACTGGGCCAGGGTGTTCTCTTGAACAACTGGCTTGCGGTCCATTATGGTATGGTGAGTCTGGGTTTGGGCGATGGGTGAAGTAGCATCCGTCTTCTTCAACGTTACCACATTGCGGTACATCAAACCATTTGAGGCCGCCATCGCCAGCGGAGCTGCATTTGCTCCCACTTGGTCGCCGGCTTTGCCAGACTGCGTACGGCCGTAACCGAGCGCTATACCCACAGTGCCATTGGCTTGACCAGGCTGAATCAACACGGGCAGCTCAACGGTGTAACCGTTAGCAGTCACTTGAATTACATCGCCTTGCTCCCACTCGTTGTCAACTGCCATTTTGCGTGGCACGGCAACGTAATTACCCCAGGTAGCTTTAGAAACCGGGTCGGGCAATTCTTGCAGGAAAGGGTTGTTAGCTTCGCAACCAGCAGCGCCCAGACCTACTTTTTCATACAGAGCCAATTCAACAGCGTTGGCAGCAGTCTTAGGAGCACGGCCAATCTGGTCGATAGCTGCTGCAGGGCTCAGTGCAGCGGTTGTTGCAGGGGCAGCAGCTAGTGCCGTACCGGTAGCAACACCATCGTGCACCACCTTATCCCAAGCGGCGTCGTTGGGGGTCAGGGCACGCCAAGTGGCGCGCAGGTACTGATAATACGTCGTGTTATTTCCAGCCCAACGCAACAGGCTTTCCTGACCCTGGCGCGTTGAGAACAGCGGCGTAATGACGGGCTGAGCCAAGCTCAAGAAGCCGCGCTTAGGCTCATAGTCGTTCCACGATTCCAGCCAGTGGCTATCGGGAGCAGCGTATTGGCAAAGCGCACCGGTTTCGTCCAACCGGTCGTTCATGGAAATAGTCAGGGGCACTTTGGCAATGCCTGACTTTACCTTGGCACCCAATGGGTGGTTGAATACGGGGTTGGCGTTGTAGAAAATGACTGCACCAACGCTGCCGTTGTTCATGTCATTCACTAAAGCCGCCATGCGAGCGTCGTCGCCTTGGCGGACATAGCTCGGGGCATTAGGATTGATGGTAGTTCCAACGCTACCCAGTGCCGCGTTCATAGCAGTTACCAGAGCCTGAACAGCTGGGTCGTTTGAACCAGAAATTACTAGGCTGGCGCCACGATTGGCAGTCAGGTCCCGCGCAGCTTGGGTGAGTTTGTCGTTTTTGTAGGCTGAGGCACCACCAGCACCGGTTACGGCATTGTACAATGCTAAAGCAACCTGGCCCATTTCCGAAGGCTTCACTGGCACACGGATGTCCGCGTTACAGCCGCTAAGGGTCATGGCAGTTTCGAACTGGTAGTGGCGCGACATCGTGCGCTTGTCCCGGTTCACTTTGCGAGTCATGGCGTACTGACGGCCATATTCAACAGGTGAAATCCAAGTACCAAGGAAGTCGGCATCGAGGCTCACGACGATGTTGGCACGGCTGAAATCATAGCCGGGTACCGTTCCACCGTTGGCTTGCAGCAAAGCTGACGCCGACTGCGCGTCATACATGACGTGCGTGGTGTTGGGGTAACGAGCGGCAAACTCAGCAATAGCCCGCTTAGTAGTAGGGCTAATGATGGTGGGCGAAACAATGGCAATACGACCGGTGGTAGCAGCCAGTTTGCTGCGCACTGCTCGGTCAAAAGCAGCTACTTCCGCCTTCTCATAGCCATTGCCCGATTTGATGGCAAAGTTTTGCAGACGACCACCGTCGTAGAGGCTCAAAACAGCAGCTTGCGCCCGTGCCGACAAACCACCGTTGGTGATGGGCGACTCAGGGTTGCCTTCTAGCTTAATCGGCCGACCCTCGCGGGTCTTCACCAACACGGCGTTGTAGTCAGCGCCGGTGAAGTAGGTCGAAGCGTAGAAGTTGGAGATGGCCGGGTCAATCTCCTCAGGTTTATTCAAATAAGGGATGGCCTTGCGAACAGGTGCTTCGCAGGATGCCAAGGTGGCCGCAGCCACACCAAAACCCATTAGTTTGAGGAAGTCGCGACGAGGAGCCGCAGTAGCATCTTTGCTCGCGTGGCTTTCCTTGACCGGCATGAACTCGGCAAAAGCCGATTGCATGAACTCCGGTGCGCTTTCCAGTTCCTCAATTCCTTTCCAGTACTTCATTTGGGAGGGTAATCAGTAATCAGTATTGGGTAGTCAGTAGTCAGCAACAGTAGTCTCAATACTGACTACCCAGTACCGACCACTAAGAATCAATTTATTAGTAGTGGCACTTCGAGCACTCGGTACCGCCGTTCGACGATACGGTGAAAGGAGCACCAGCATTTTTGGTGTCGTGCAGCTTCACAAGGTTGTCGTAGTACTTGTTGTCTTTGGCATTAACTGGCATCTCGCGGTGGCAGTTGATGCACCAGCCCATGGTAAGAGCTGAATACTGGTACACCACTTCCATGTTCTGGATAGGGCCGTGGCAAGTCTGGCACTGCAGGCCAGCTACTTGCGTGTGCTGCGAGTGGTTGAAGTAAGCCAAGTCGGGCAGGTTGTGAATGCGTACCCACTGAATAGGCTGCTTGCGCTCAATGGCCCGGTAGATTTTCTTGATTTCCGGCGACTCCGTCTTAATCTGCGAGTGGCAGTTCATACAGATGTTAGCCGAAGGGATGTTAGCGGACTTGCTTTTATAAACTGAAGTGTGGCAGTAAGCGCAGTTAATCTGGTGCTCGCCAGCGTGTAGCTTGTGCGAGAAGGCAATGGGCTGAGTGGGCTGGTAGCCCTGAGTCAAGCCTACCGCCATTACGCTCTGTACACCAGCGTATACCAACACGATTGCGAAGACAGCTCCTACTATACCGCGCAACAAAGGCGAGCGGTACATTTTACCCCAGTCAAAGCGCTGCTCTAGAATTTCAACGTCACGGCCGTCGAGGTCTTTGCGGCCACGCAACACGTCTTTCATCAAATTGCCGATGATAACAAGCGTTACAACCAGCACAATCAGCACCACTACCAATACAATAAGTAGGATGTCAACGTATTTGCCAGCGCCAGCTTCGGCACCGCCGCCATCGGCCTGACCGTCTGCCGTAGCAGCATTGCCAACGGTTGGTCCACCGCTGGTAGCGGTAGCTTTACCTTCTTCTGCATTTACCCAAGCCAGAATAGAGGTAATCTCCTGGTCCGAAAGGGCAAAGGAGGGCATCTGCTGCTTGTTGTACTTGTTATAGATAGCTACAGCGTACTCATCGCCGCTGGCTACTACTTTGCTGGAGTTCTTAATCCAAGGAATCAACCAGGAAACGGTGCGACGCTTGGTGATGCCGGCCAGAGCAGGGCCTACCACCACCTCATTCACGGCGTGGCACTGCGCACAGTTGTTTTTGAAGAGAGCGTCGCCGGCGGAGATAGCTGCGGCATCGGCACCGCCACCACCGTTGCCGCCACTGCCACCCGCATCTGGGGCTGCGGCAGTCGCAGCGGTAGCGCCATCAGTTGCGCCAGGAACTACTCCCTCTTTTTTTACATCGGCAGCACCTGTTTGTTGAGCGGCAGCCTGTTGAGCGCCGGCAAACGTGAGAAACAGTGCCAGCAGCAGATGAGGTAACGAACGAAGTCGAATGCTATTCATAAGAAAATAGACGGTAAAACGAAACGCTAGGGCATTTCAAGGCCACAAATGTAGGTCAGGAATCGTAGGCGGCAAAAAGTGAAATGCATTTTCTGGACATACCTGGCTAGGCACAACGGGCCATTCACATGCTCTTCTCCCGTGCCCACAACCATTTATCTCATCAGTAGCCTACTTATTAGGAATGCCACTGCCCGCCCCTGTAATATAGACATTAAATTGTGCTTAATACCCTGAATTACAACTTCAAAACACAGGGATTTGTTACAGAGTCATCTAATAAATTGAGAAGAATTTTTGAGCTGCATTATGCAGTAAAAACAGTCATGGTTTAGTCCTATGACGTGAACTATGCATATGGGCCGCAAGCTGTAGACCTACTCCTGCATGCATTGTACTAAAGTATGCTATGGTGCCTTTGGCAATATGCCGGAAAGTCAGTACCTTTGCGCCCCAATCAAATTTTTTCACCCCCAAATTTTCACCCCGTCGTAATGGAAGTAAGAAATTACGAGACGGTCTTCATCGTAACTCCCGTGTTGAACGAGAGCCAGGTGCAAGAGACGGTCGAGAAGTTCACCCAGGTGCTTAAGGAAAATAGCGCCGCCATTTTGTCCACTGAAGCCTGGGGCCTGCGCAAGCTGGCTTATCCGATTCAGAAGAAAACTACAGGCTACTACTACTGCCTGTCGTACACTGGAGAAGGCAACATTGTTGACGTGCTAGAGCTGGCTTTCCGCCGCGACGAGCGCATCATCCGGTTTTTGACCACTGTGCTCGATAAGCACGCAGTGGACTACAACAACCGTCGCCGCAACGGCGAGATGAACCTGCAAAAGGCTGCAAAAGAAACCGAAGCCGTAGCCCAATAATCCAGTATTAATATGGCAACTCCCGCATTCAACCGGAATAACGACCGGTCGGCTATGAACAAGCCGCAGGACACCCGCAAGAAATACTGCCGCTTCAAGAAGAACGGCATTAAGTACGTGGACTACAAAGACCCGAACTTCCTGCTGAAGTTCGTGAACGAGCAGGGCCGCGTGCTGCCCCGTCGCCTCACCGGTACCAGCCTGAAGTTTCAGCGCAAAGTGACTCAGGCCATCGCGAAGGCCCGCCACTTGGCCTTGATGCCTTACGTAGCCGACGCTCTGAAATAAATTTTGAATGTTGAGTGCTGAATTTTAAGTGTTTGCGGGGCTTTGGCCACGAAAGCAATCAGAATTCAGGATTCAGAATTTCTCCAAGACATGGAAATCATCCTCAAAGACGACGTTAAGGGCCTCGGCTACAAGAACGACATCGTGACCGTGAAATCGGGCTACGGTCGCAACTTCTTGCTGCCACAGGGTTTGGCCATGCTGGCCGACAAAACCAACAAGAAAATCACGGCCGAGAACGTGCGCCAGGCGGCTCACAAAGCCGACAAGATTAAGGGCGACGCCCAGGCTATTGCTGACCAAATTGGTGACGCTTTCCTGGAAATTCGCGCCAAAGTGGGCGAGAGCGGCAAAATTTTCGGCCGCGTTACCACGTTGCAATTGGCTGAAGCGCTGAAAGCAAAAGGTGTTGACGTAGACCGCAAGCGCTTGTCGTTCGACCAGGAGCCTTCGGCTGCTGGCGACTACACTGCAACGGCTAACCTGCACAAAGAAGTTAAACAGACGATTAACTTCCGCGTTGTAGCTGAGTAGTTAGTGCTCAACAACAATTAAAAGAGCCCTGCCTTCTGGTAGGGCTTTTTTATTACCCCTCTGCCTGAAATACGGGTTAAGGGCTATTTTTGCTCCGATGTTTAGAACCGAAATCCCCATTGCTCCGGCTACCGACCAGCTTCCCCGCACCGCACGAGTCCTCACCATGGGCTCTTGCTTTGCCGAAAGCATCGGCGCGCGCCTTGCCACGAATAAGGTAGAAACGCTGGTAAACCCCTTTGGAACGGTGTTTCAGCCGCTGGCGCTGGCGCGGTTGCTGCGAGCGGCGGCAGGCGAGGAAGTGGACTGGCAGCAGCACTTGGTGCAAGCCCGCGGGCGCTGGCAGAGCTACGACCTGCATGGCAGCATTGGGGCCGACTCACCGGTTGATTTGCTTCAGCACATTCAGGAGCTGGTGCGGCGCACAGGTGAATTTTTGCGGCAAGCTGATGTGGTGCTACTCACGCTGGGCACGGCCTGGACCTACCGCTTACGCGAGACGGGCGAACTGGTGAACAACTGCCACAAGCAGCCCGCTGACTTGTTTGTGAAAGAGCTGCTGACGCCGGATGAAATCATCAATGGCTTGGCCGAAACGCATGCTTATCTGCGTCGCATCAACCCCAACCTGCGGTTTGTGCTGACGGTGAGCCCGGTGCGGCACTTGAAAGACACACTGCCGTTGAACTCGGTGAGCAAGTCGGTGCTGCGGGTAGCTACTCACATTGTGAGCGACTTGCTGCCGGGCGTGGCCTACTTTCCTGCCTACGAACTGCTGGTGGATGACTTGCGAGACTACCGCTTTTATGCCTCGGATATGCTGCATCCCTCGGAAGTAGCCGAGGATTATATCTGGGACAAATTTGCCCGGACTTATTTTGATGTGGACTTCGGCCGGTTCCGTAAGGAATGGGCTTCGGTGCGGCAGTCGCTGGGCCATCGGCCACTGCATGAGGGAGCACCTGAGCACCGCCAATTCCTGGTGAACACCATGGAGAAGTTGGAGCAGCTGAGTTTGCGCAAGGTGGGAGTAGATGCTGAGCTGAGCGAGGTGCGCGCCAAAATCATGGCGCTGCCGGTACCTAAGCTTCCAGAACCGGAAGCTATTCCGGAGGATGATGAGGAGCGCATTGATATTGGAGATTACGCAGCGCCCTCTGCGACTGGCGAGGCAACAGCACCACTGGCACCAGCTGCTGATGGGCGTCCTCCTCGGTTGTCGCCGGAGGAATTCCGAGCCCAACGAGCTGCGCGTTCGGGCCGGCCGGAGCGTGGCCGCCGCGATGGTCATGGCAAAGGCCAAGCGCAGGTTCCGACTGAGAACGAGCATTTCCAAACTTCTGGCGTTACAACTGACGACCAGGCCGAAGGCAACAGTGTCATTGCGCCAGTGCTTCCGATACCTGCTGAGGTGGAATCAACCGAGCAGTTGCTGGAACAATCAGCTACTACTACTGGTCTGGACGCTACTGCTGGTGAACAAGACCCAGGGAAAAAGCGGAAGCGGCGTTCGCGAGGCGGGGCCAAACGAACTGCGCGCAAAAATGCCTTGCGGATGGCCGCTGGTGAGATTGCTCCCGGAGATGAGTCTGATGATTTGCCTGAAGTGACAGATGATACTGCTGGGCTTGAATCGGCTTCTTCAGGCCGCGATATTCAGCCAGAAGTTAAAAAGTCTTCGGTAATCGCCAAATCTGTGCCGGTAAAACGAGGTGGGCGACGTAATGAAACCAACCGCGTGCCCCGTGTAGCCTTGTTTGCGCCGCCTGCTGATGCGCCTTTTAGTGACGAATTGGCTCCTACAGCTGACGCGCAAGCTCCGGTTGTGGAAACAGATATGGCACCCGTTGAGGTAGCAGCACTAATTGCTGATGCGCCAGTAACTGAGCCTACAGGCACGATGCCTAATCCGCGCAATCAGCGAAATAGAGATAGGAGAAACAATGCCCCCGCCAGCCAACCTGAGGCTGCAAGCTCAGATGTTGTACTTACTGCTGAAACGCTACCACGTGCTGTAATTGTCAGCGCCGAAGAACTTTCAGGGGCAACAGCCTCCGGTGACCAGCGTAGCAATCAGCCTGAGACGCAGTCGCAAGCATTTGAGACGGCTGAGCAAACGGATACTACTGCTTCTGAAGCTCCTTCGACTAATGAAGAAGCGACAACTGCGCCTGCACCGGCTCGGCGCTCTAACCGAGCTAAGCGGGCAGTTAGCGGTGCACGGGCAGAAAAGCCGGCTGTGGATACTCCCGTTATTCCGGTGCCGGATGCACTCCAGCTACGCACTCAGGTGGCGGCAGGCCGCATGATGGGCTCTTCTGCTACTTTGATTGAGCCAACTTCGGAACCAGCTGCTCCGGCAAAAACGGCTAAGCCGAAAGCGGCAGCGCCCAAAAAAGCTTCTGCACCTAAGAAAGCTGCTCCTAAGGCTAAAGCGACGCCCCTTGCGACACCCGAGCCTTCGCCCGAGCCTCAAGCCCCCGAGGCACCAGCCAAACCAGCTAAAAAGGCTACTGCTGCTAAAAAGACGCCTACTGAAGCAAAAGCTAAGCCCGCACCCAAGCCTAAGGCAAATGCGGCCAAAGCTGCTACGCCGAAACCCAAGGCTCCGCGTAAGCCGGAAAAACCGGCTTAAATAAATCTGTGTTGTTATCTTCCAAACCCGGCCGAATACGCCGGGTTTGGTGTTTCAGCCCCTCCCCTATCTTTTCTGCTATGGCCCACGCTTCACAATCGACCAACCGCCTCGCTAAGGAAACCAGCCCCTACTTGCAGCAGCATGCCCACAACCCCGTGGATTGGTACCCATGGGGGCCAGAATCGTTGGGGAAGGCTAAGGCGGAGCAAAAACCCATACTGGTGAGCATAGGGTACGCGGCGTGCCACTGGTGCCACGTAATGGAGCGCGAGTCGTTTGAGAACGAGGCCGTGGCGGCGGTAATGAACGCACATTTTGTGTGCATCAAAGTAGACCGGGAAGAGCGGCCCGATGTAGACCAGCTTTACATGGATGCCTTGCACGCCATGGGTTTGCAAGGGGGCTGGCCCCTCAATGTATTTCTGACTCCGGATGCGAAACCGTTTTATGGAGGGACTTATTTTTCTAAGGGCAACTGGGTTAAGCTACTCAAGAACATAGGTGAAGCCTATGCGGGCGAGCACCGGGCAGAGCTAGAGCAGTCGGCAGAGCGGTTTATGGAAGTCATCGGCACCAGTGAACTGCAGAAGTACAAGAAGCAAAACCGGAACACCCCAAAGTCAACTACAGACACACAAGGGCTAGGTACCATTGGCGAGCCGGCCGACACTACGCCAGGAGGCGTTTCGGATGCGGAATTCAACACGTTGGTATCTAATCTGGGGGTGAAATTTGACAGGCAGCGGGGCGGGATGAACGGCGCCCCCAAGTTTCCGATGCCTAGCATCTGGCGTTTTGCGCTACGGGCCCATGCCATCAGCGACGACCCAGTTTTGCTGCACCAAACGGCGTTGACTCTGCGCGAAATGGCCTGGGGCGGCATTTACGACCAGGCACACGGCGGGTTTGCTCGTTATTCGGTAGATGCTGAGTGGCTGGCTCCGCATTTCGAGAAAATGCTGTACGACAACGGGCAGCTGGTTAGTCTCTACAGCGAAGCTTACCAGATAACTCAGGAGGAGCTATTTCGTGAGGTGGTGTACGACACTGTGGAGTTTATCCGGCTGGAGCTTACTAATGCGGAAGGCGGCTTTTACTCCTCGCTTGATGCTGACAGTGAGGGCGAAGAAGGCAAGTTTTACGTTTTTACCAAAGAAGAGCTGCGCGAAATTATTGGGGAAGAGGAGCCGCTTTTTTCTGACTACTACAACTGCACAGCAGTGGGAAACTGGGAGCACGGCCGCAACATTCTGCACCGCACCCAAACCGATGAGAACTTTGCCGCTGCCCACGAGTTGGCTCCCGGTGTTGTGCCGGAACTGGTGGTGGGCTGGAAGCAAAAAATCATGGCCGTGCGGGCCACCCGCGTCCGGCCAGGCCTCGACAACAAAATTCTCACTGGCTGGAACGCTCTGCTACTACAGGGCCTCACCGATGCTTACCGCGCCTTCGCGGAGCCAGAATTCTTGGTGGTGGCGGAGCGCAATGCCCGCTTCATTCAAGCCAACTTGCGCGACGGCGAACGTCTGTATCGCACCTGCAAAAACGGCCGCCCCAGCATTAATGGCTTCTTGGAAGACTACGCGCTGGTTATCCAGGCCTACATTAACCTATACGAGGTGAGCTTTGTGGAAACGTGGCTGCGGGAGGCGAAGGCCCTGACAGAATACGTGCTCAATAATTTCTTTGACCCCGCCGAAACTCAGTTTTTCTACACCGACAGCAGTGCAGAACCGCTTATTGCGCGCAAAAAAGAACTGTTCGACAATGTAATTCCCGCGTCGAACTCCGTGATGGCGCACAACCTGCGCCGGCTGGGCCGTCACTTGGAGAACGCCCGTTACGTGGACCTGGCCGCCGATATGCTGGCCCAGGTACAGCCCTTGGTAGTGAACGAACCGCAGCACCTCACCAATTGGGCTTCGCTGTACGCGGCGCTGTTGCGGCCGGGCACCGAAATCGCCATCATCGGGCCCGAGGCTGATACTTTTCGCGAAGAACTTAGCCGGCATTTTTTGTTTGATACTGTCATTGCCGGCACCGAAGAACGTTCGGACTTGCCGTTGCTAAAGCACTTGAAGCCCGACGCTAAGGGGCGTACTGCGTTGCATATCTGCCGAAATCAGGCCTGTTTAGCGCCGGTATATAGCGTTGCTGAAGCCTTGGCAGCGTTGTAGCGCCGTGGTGTAGGCGGGCGCTACCGTCCTGTTATCTTTACTATCCGCCCCCTACCCCATTGCTGTTTTGAGTCTCGCTCTCGATTTTATTTCACCCTCAGCGGCCCCCGCCGCCGACCGGGTTACGCTGTTTGCCGACGTTATTCTGCCCCTGCCCTTGCCGCGGCTCTACACCTACCGGGTGCCGTATGAGCTGAACGACAATGTGGTGATTGGGGGCCGCGTGATTGTGCAGTTTGGGGCCAAAAAGACGCTCAGCTGCATTGTGGCGGCCGTGCATGAGAACGCGCCGAAGGAATACCAGGCCAAATACATCCTCGAATTCATCGACGATGCACCCGTGGTGACCCAGCCGCAGCTAAAGCTGTTTCGCTGGATGGCCGACTACTACATGTGCACTATCGGCGAGGTGATAAACGCGGCGCTGCCCTCGGCGCTGAAGCTGAGCTCGGAGTCGCGCATTCAGCTGCACCCAGCTTTTTCGCGGGAGGAAAACGAGTACCCGCTCACCCCACAGGAAGAGCAGATTGTGGATGCGCTGGGCGCGACGGAAGATGGCAAAGCCCTGACGTTTACCGAAGTGGGCGATTTGCTGGGCATCACTTCGTTTCACAAAGTGATAAAGTCCTTGATGCACAAGGATGTCATCTTCCTCTTCGAGCACACAGCTGATAAGTACTCGCCCAAGGTGGTGAAGAAAGTGCGGCTGGCGCACCATTTCGTGTCGGAGGCGTCGATTGAGCAGCTATTTGGCACTTTGTCTAGCAAGCCCAAGCAGTTGGATGTGTTGATGAAGTACCTGCAGCGCGTGCCAGTGTACCAGAATGAGTATTCCAATCAGAACGGAATCGAGAAAGCAGCCCTGACCAGCAGCCCGCACTTATCGGCTTCGGCGGTGAATACGCTCATCAAAAACGGTGTGCTGGAGCAGTTCGACGTCATTGTCTCGCGCTTTCCGCTGGAAGATGAACCCACGGCTAAACTGCATTTCACGCTCACGGAGGCTCAGACTACGGCGCGCGATGAAATCATGACGCACTTTGCCGAGAAGGACATTGCGCTGTTGCACGGCGTAACCGGCGCTGGCAAAACTGAGATTTACATCGACCTCATCCGCAAGGCGCTGGACGGGGGCGACCAGGTGCTGTACCTGCTGCCCGAAATTGCCCTCACCGCCCAGATTGTGGGCCGACTGCTGCGCGTGTTTGGCTCACGACTAGGCGTGTACCACTCTAAATTCTCGGACAACGAGCGGGTGGAGGTATGGAATGGTGTGCTTTCGGGTAGGTTTCAGGTGGTGGTGGGGGTGCGTTCGGCAGTGTTCTTGCCGTTTGATAACCTCGCGCTGATTATTGTCGACGAAGAGCACGAGTCCTCATACAAACAATACGACCCCGCCCCGCGCTACAACGCCCGCGAAGTGGCCCTGATGATGGCCAACTTTCAGGGCGCCAAAACCCTGCTGGGCTCGGCTACGCCAGCCGTGGAAACCTATTACCAAGCCAAGCAGGGGCGCTACGGGCTGGTGTCGCTCACCAAGCGCTTCGGCGAGGCCGGCATGCCCGACATAGAGTTAGTGGACACCCGCAAGGCCCGGGAGAAAAAGACCATGCACAACCACTTCACGGCCGATTTGCTGGGGGAAATTGAACGCAAGCTAGGCGCGCAGGAACAGGTTATTCTGTTTCAGAACCGCCGCGGCTACGCGCCCGTGGTGGCCTGCCAGGACTGCGGCTGGATACCCAAGTGCACCAACTGCGCCGTGAGCCTGAGCTACCACAAGCACAGCCACGAGCTACGCTGCCACTACTGCGGCTACCACGACCCCATGGTAACCAAATGCCCCGCCTGTGGCTCCCGGGCCGTGAAAACCCAAGGCTTCGGCACCGAGAAGATTGAGGACGACCTGAAAATTATGCTGCCTCAGGCCAACATTCAACGGATGGACTTGGACACCACGCGGGCCAAAAACAGCTACCAACAAATCATTGCCGACTTCGAAAAGCAAAACACCAACGTGCTGGTGGGCACCCAAATGGTAACCAAAGGTCTGGACTTTGCCAACGTGAGCCTAGTGGGCATCATCAACGCCGACAGCATCATTCATTACCCGGACTTCCGGGCGCATGAGCGAGCCTACCAGATGTTTGTGCAGGTGAGCGGCCGGGCCGGGCGCAAGGGCAAGAAGGGCAAGGTCATCATTCAGACTTCCGACCCGACGCAGGTGATTTTTGACAAGGTGATTCGCAACGATTACACGGAGTTCTACAACTACGAAATCGTGCAGCGGCACGAGCATGGCTACCCGCCTTTCATGCGCATCATTAAAATGACGGTAAAGCACATGGAACAGGGCCTGGGCGAGCAGGCAGCTATTCTGCTGACGCAGGAGTTGGTCGACCGGCTGGGTCGGGCCGCCGTGCTGGGCCCGGAGGCTCCGTACATCTTCCGCATTCGCAACTTTTACCTGCAGGAAATCACCATCAAGCTCGACCGGGCCCACACGGCGCTGAAATGGGCCAAGGAGCAGATATGTGCGGCAATGGACGTAGTGAAGGACCAGAAAGAATTCAAGCAAGCCCGCTTGGTAGCCGACGTGGACCCAATGTAAGACCACGGCACTAGAAACAAAAAAGGCCCGCTCGACATACGAGCGGGCCTTTTTCAGTATGATGCTAAGTGCTTCCTACAAAGCGTCCAACAACCACAGTACAATGAATATCAAGCCAATAACTGCAATGATGCCCCCTACGAGACTAAATAGACGGCCTGGGATTAGGGTAATTAGCAAACCAACCAGTAGCAAGATGATACCCGTGCGGAGATTACCACCAATTTTTTCGGCTTTGGCCGTTTCCATCGTGCGCTTGAACTGGCTAATGCCAGATACTTCGCTTGCAATACGACCTACCCGCGAAGCTGCAAATTTCTGTACCCGGGTGAGCTTGCGAGAAGCTTGGGGCAGCGTTGCAACGGTAGCAGCAGTAGCTGCTTCGTCGGCGCTGGCAGTTACCGGAGCAGCAGGAGCAGCAGCAACTTCTTTTGAAGCTACGCCAGGGGCAGCCACGGCAACGGACTTTGCAGACTCACGGGGAGCAGCGACCTTAGTTTCTTGGGCCACAGCCTGGATTGGAGCAGGAGCCTCTTGAGCAACACTGCGCTGGACCGGGGCGGGAACTGGCGTGGCAGCACGGCTTACGCCGTGATACGAGCCGCTTTTGGGCAGCATGGCGTATTCGGCACGATTGCAGCTGCCTAATGATAATGCACAGGCTGCTATAGCAATGAGCTTGGCGAAGGGAGAAAAAGTGTTCTTCATGGGTAATGGGTATATGAGAATGAGTAACTCTTCGTTCTACGAACAAAAAGCAACATGGGTGCCTTCTGGCGCCTTTTTGTTTACTTAAGCATGTGCCGTTAGTCCTTTACGGCTGTTTATAAATTCGGAAAAGTTTGGCCGAATCTTGGCTGAACGCTCTCCTCGGCATTGCTGTTGGAAGAGCCAAATGTGCTTACTTGCAAACTGTATGAGGTATTGTTTTTCATCTTGGCAACAGCTTTTACTGGTGCTGGCGCCGTGTACCAGCGCGAGTCTTCTGGCTTTTAGCTGCACCCAACTGCCTGCCGAAACGCGGCCTTCAGCCAATGCTGAGCGGCGCTTATTGGCGCAGGTGAAAGCTGACACCAGCGGCTATGAAATAGCCCCTCCCCGTGACTTAAACGGCATCGGCAAGTATTATATGGGCCGCCAAATAGCCCACGTAATGGGCCACGAGGGCTCCAGCTGGCTTGAGCGCAGCGGCCGCCGGCAAGAAGAAGGAACCGATGTCCTAATCAACGCGCTTAAGCTCAAGCCCACCGATGTGGTGGCAGACATTGGCGCGGGCACTGGGTTCTTCTCGTTTCAGCTAGCCAAAAAAGTACCTCAGGGCCAAGTGCTGGCCGTTGATATCCAGCCCGAAATGATTGCCTCGCTCAAGGCCAATCGGCGCAAATTCAATATAATGAACGTGCGCCCGGTGCTGGGCAACACCACCAGCCCCGCCCTGCCAGCCGATAGCCTGGACTTGATTCTGATTGTAGACGCCTACCACGAGTTTGACCACCCACGCGAAATGGGACGCGCCATCCGACGGGCGTTGCGCCCCGGCACCGGCCGCTTGGCACTGGTTGAGTACCGCGCCGAAGACCCGAATGTGCCCATTAAGCGCATTCACAAAATGACAGTGGAACAAGCGCAAAAGGAAATGGCTGCCATTGGCCTAGAACTGGCGGAAAGGGTGGAAACGCTGCCGCAGCAGCATCTGCTTTTCTTTCGGCGGCCAAACTAACCGCAGCATTGGTTGGGCAACGGGGCGGCAGGGATTAAAGCTTGCCTTACTTGTCCGACCTTTGCGGGCATGAATGCCCACCCCCGCCACCTTTCCATCCAGGACTTTACTTACCCCTTACCGGCCGAGCGCATCGCCTCTGAGCCTCTGCCCGACCGCACCGCCAGCCGACTTTTGGTAAGCAGGAACGGTACACTTACCGACAAACATTTTCGAGACTTGCCTCATGAATTACCGGCGGGAGCGATGCTGGTTTTCAACGATACCCGCGTGGTACGGGCACGGCTGCTGGCCCGGCGTCCTACTGGTGGGCAGGTAGAGTTGTTCTGCCTGGAGCCCGTGGCCCCGCACCGCAGCTTGGAGCTAGCCTTGCAGCAAACAGGCCAGTGCACGTGGCGCTGCTTGGTAGGCAATGGCCGCCGTTGGAAGGAAGGCCCCGTGCTGCTGGAATTTGAGACAGCAGACGGTCAACAAGCCACCCTGTGGGCCGAGCGCCAGGCCCAGGAAGCTGGCACGGCACTCATCGATTTTCGGTGGGAGCCGGCTTCGCTGCCGTTTGCGGAAGTACTGCGGGCGGGTGGACACCTTCCTCTCCCGCCCTATCTGGGCCGCCTCGATACCCCCACCGATGCCGTCCGCTACCAAACGGTGTACGCGGCTGCCGAAGGTGCCGTGGCCGCGCCCACGGCTGGCTTGCACTTTACCCCCGAGCTCCTGACTGAGTTGCAGCAGCAGGGGTTTTCGACGGGCCACGTTACGCTGCATGTGGGCGCTGGCACTTTCCAGCCGGTGAAGGCCGAGCACATGGCCGACCACCCTATGCACACAGAGCCAATTTTAGTTTCGGCTGCGCTGTTGCGTCAGCTTTTGGCGCACCGCCCGCGGCCGGTGTTGGCGGTGGGCACCACCAGCCTGCGCACACTCGAAAGCCTGTATTGGCTGGGCGTGGGGCTCCTTCGAGCGACCGAAGTCGATGCCACGCAGGAAGTCGGCGAGCTACGGATGACGCAGTGGCAACCCTACGACATGGCCGAAGCCGCTGCCAGCATCAGCGCCGAAATGGCCCTGGAAGCGCTGCTCCAGCATCTCGCAGCTACTGGCACAGATACTCTGCAGGCCAGCACCCGCCTGCTTATTGCGCCGGGCTATACATTTCGGTTGGTCGATGGACTGATTACCAACTTTCATCAGCCCGAAAGCACTCTGCTGCTGCTGGTAGCGGCCTTAATGGGACCAGAATGGCGGACCTTATACAACCACGCTCTGACTGAGGGCTATCGGTTTCTGAGCTACGGCGACAGCTCGCTACTGCTACCTGGCACGATAATAGACAACAGCAGCATAAGCTAACGCATGGGGCACTAAAACCTCTACCTCAATGGTGCGTACAAGCCTTACTTTTCTTTATTTAAAGACCTTTCCCATGAAAAAGACCCTTCTGTTGCTCGCTGGCCTGGCCCTCGCCACCACCGCTGCCAACGCTCAAGATATTACGCCTGCCACTCCGAAAACCGACGTAAAGGTGCGTGATAATGGCACTGTAAAAACCACTACTAAGACTGGCAAAACCAACGTTGGCGCGGCCCTGGACAACACCAAGGATGCAGCCGGTAACGTAGCCAGCAAGACCGGTAGCGCGGTGAAGCGCGGTGCCAAGAAAACTGGTCGCGTAGTGAAAAAAGGTGCCAACAAGACTTCTAACGCGGTTCGTGGCGGTGCTCAAAAAACCAGCAGCGCGGCCAAAGAAGGCACTAACAAGCTCGAAGAGAAAACCGAGTAGACATTGCTCAGTTAGTTTAATAAAAAAGGCCCCGACTTTACAGTTGGGGCCTTTTTTATTGTGGTTATGCAGTCGTTCAATGATAGTTGCGAGGTGCTCCCTCTCGCTCTGCATCACCGCTACGACTTTTGACTCTATGCGTCTATTGTCCCTCGCATAGCTCAGGAAGCTATAGAAGAGAACAATTCAATAAGTCTACGACTGCTTTTCGTGAAGCTCGTGCCGCATTCTTTCCAACACACCGCGACCAAATAAACTAATGCCAGCGTTGAACACAACCAGTGCACCGGTTCCGGCGGCCACCCACTTCGAGGTGTGAACTTGCTTTTCTTTGAGGCTACCGGCCCACTGTATCAGGCACGCACCAGTGCCGATGGTGAGCAAGCCCGCGGGGGCGAAAAGAAGCCATTTATTTTTGTGTGTCATTCTGAGAATAAATGAGAGGTGAGCGTATAAATCTTATGGCAAGTGCCTGAATAGCGTGGGAGCTTATTTGCATCCCGTACCTTTCGGCCTTTCTAATTACGTGCCGCACAAGGCGGTGTTACGGCCTTTTGGCTTGTCCTGCTCCATGACTCCCTACGAACAACTTCTCCACCTAGCCTTCACCGCTCCCAACGATGTGAAGTATTACCTCACTCCTACCACCCTGCAGGCCTACGACCAACTGCGTGCCGCCAAGCCAACCGAACGCCCTTTCCGCTTCGAGCAAGTGCGCTTGGGCGTGGCCATGAGCCTGCTAAAGCTGGTATCGGAACTCGGCGACCACGACGAGAGCCGGCAGGTGCTCGATGTGCTGCATCGCGCCCTGAGCGAGGCCCGCTCACCGGAGGACATTGACCGCATTGTGGGCCGGGAGGCTAAATTATTCGACCGGCTCTACGAAAACCTGTACGTGAACGAACAGGGTGAAGAATTGCTCAACCTATTTGGCCGCACCCTCGACGCCGACGCTCCAGAACTCCTTGAAGACGTGGCCCAAGAGGCGGTGGATTTGGCTCGCACTATTGACTTCAGTGAGAACGAAGATGACAATTAGTTGTAGTAGGCAGGATGTTGTAATGAACCGGAGGTAATTCGTATTAGTACATTACCCTGATATTTACAGCATGAGATGACTTCCAGAATTACAAAAGGTAAACAGGTATTAATGCAGTATCGAAACTACTCAAAATACTAACCATACGTAGCTTTTTTCAAGTTAAACAACTCAGCGAGCTGTATTAAATACGCGCACACGACCTACTTGAAGAGGCCTTTACTAGCTTCAGGAGCCATACCACATATCACTACCTTTACTTTCGTTAACCACCGCCGCAATTATAGCTGGCTCCTTTGTTTTCCGTCTTAATGCCAACGATTCATCACCTCACCACGGCCGAAGCAATTGCCACCGCGGCTGCCCACTTTGCCACCCTGCCGCGTATAGGTATAGACTTGGAGTTCGATGACATGCGGCACCGCTACGGTCGCCACTTGGCTCTGATTCAAATATTTGATGGCCAGGAAGCGTATGTCATCGACCCGTTGCCACTGCCTGACATGGCAGCGGGCCTCGAACCCCTCTTTGCAGTGCTGCGTGACCCGGCCGTGGCCAAGGTGTTTCATTCCTGCAAATCAGACATTTTACTCCTCGACGAAGTCTTCAATGTGCACTGCCGCAACATTGTTGACACCAGTGTGCAATTCACTCTACTGGCTGCCGAGGACAACAATATTTCACTGGGTCGGCTTATCCAAGCCGAGCTCGGGTTTGAAGTTGACAAGGGTGAGCAGAAGTCTAACTGGCTGAAGCGCCCCCTCACCGATGCCCAGATGGAATACGCCGCCAACGATGTGCTGTACCTGTTCGAGCTTACCGACCGCCTCAGCCTGCGCCTCGCCGAGCTGGGCCGCAGCGAGTGGGCTGCGCAGGAAAACCTGGCCCTAGAAGCCGTACGCTACGGCCGCGACGACCCTCGCCCGTGGTCGCGTAACGCAGCCAAATACAAGATTTCGCCGCAGGAGATGCCTGCTTTCCGAGAACTATACATGCTGCGCGACACCGTGGCTCGCCAGCTCGACCGGCCTCCCTACCACGTGCTCAGCAACGACCGGCTGGCTGAGCTGGCCCGCCAGCCCATTGAAACTCCTAACCAGCTGCGCACTGCCAACGGCCTGCACCCCGAGCTGAAACGCTCGCCGTACGCCGAGCAGCTGCTGGCCATTGGCACCACCGATTTGGCTCCTGAAGCGCCCCTGGCACCCGAACAGCGCAAGTTCCCGTTTCGGCGCCGGCTCAATGGTGCGGCTGCCAGCCGTGCCGAAGCCCGCGAAACCTTGCTCAACGCCCTTAAGCTACATCTTGCTGCTGACCACGGCGCCACCATGGCCAACATGGTGCTCAGCAATCGGCTGATTGCCGAAATCATTGAGCAAGGCGCAGTAGCGGCTCTACGGCCCTGGCAGCAGGAACTACTCCGCGAGTCGGCTGCGCGCCATGGCGAAGACTTCAGCCTGATAGCTGAGCCATTTGGCTGAACCGCGGATTTATCGGATTGGTCGGAGTAGTCGGATTTTGAAGCCGATTGTCTGAATGAAAAAAGGCCGCCTAGTTAGGCGGCCTTTTTTCATTCAGACAATCGGCTCTCGGGTCTTAAGAGAATCGGCCTCAAAATCCGACTACTCCGACCAATCCGATAAATCCGCGGTTCAGACTTAAAACTGAGCTTCCTCGGTGCTGCCAACCAGGGCCGAAGTACTAGTCTGGTTGCTAGTCACCACGTTTTGCACGGCATCAAAGTAGCCGGTTCCCACGAAGGACTGGTGCTTCACGGCCTGATAGCCGTCTTTGGCAAGCGCGAATTCCCGCTCCTGCAGCTCTGAATACCCCGCCATGCCGCGCTGGCGGTAGGCTTGCGCCAACTCAAACATGCTGGTGTTGAGGGCGTGAAAGCCGGCCAAGGTGATAAACTGAAATTTATACCCCAATGCAGCCAACTCCTCGCGGAAGGTTTCCATTTGCGCTACGCTCAGCTTAGAAGCCCAGTTGAAGGAAGGTGAGCAGTTGTAAGCCAGCAACTTGCCAGGGTATTGCGCGTGGATGGCTTCGGCAAACTGCCGGGCCTGTTCCAGGTCGGGGTGCGAGGTTTCCATCCAAATCAGGTCGGCATAGGGAGCATAGGCCAGGCCGCGGGCAATAGCTGCCTCCACGCCGCAGCGGATGCGGTAGAAGCCTTCGTTGGTGCGCTCGGCTTCCTCCAATATGAAGGGCACATCGCGCGGGTCCACGTCGGCAGTCAGCAGGTCGGCGGCGTCGGCGTCGGTGCGGGCCACAATGAGCGTGGGCACGCCCAACACATCGGCGGCAAGGCGGGCGGCCACCAGCTTGTTGATGGCTTCCTGGGTGGGCACCAGCACTTTTCCGCCCAGGTGGCCGCACTTTTTGGCGGAAGAAAGCTGGTCTTCAAAGTGAACCCCAGCCGCGCCGGCTTCAATCATCATCTTCATCAACTCGAAGGCGTTCAAATTGCCGCCAAAGCCGGCTTCGGCGTCGGCCACGATGGGCGCCAACCAGTGCACCTTGCCTTCGCCGCTGAGGTGCTGAATTTGGTCGGCCCGCAGCAAGGCGTTGTTGATGCGGCGCACCACGGCCGGCACGCTGTCCACGGGGTACAGGCTCTGGTCGGGGTACATGTGGCCGGCGCCGTTAGCATCGGCCGCCACCTGCCACCCACTGAGGTAGATAGCCTGCAGGCCGGCCTGCACCTCTTGCACCGCCTGGTTGCCGGTGAGGGCACCCAGGCCGGCCACGTATTCCTGCGAGTGCAGCAATTCCCACAACCGCTCGGCGCCCTGGCGGGCCAGCGAGTACTCGATGTGAACGGAGCCCTGCAGCTTCACCACATCTTCGGGGGAGTAGGGCCGCTGAATTCCTGTCCAGCGAGGGTTGTTGGCCCAATCAAGGGAAATTTCGGAGCTGCGTTGCTGTTTTGATTTCATGGGAATTGGTGATTGAGGTGAGAGATGATGGTTAGGAAAAGGCAAGGCGCTGCCCGGCTGGCTAGAGAGCAGCTTTTTTTCTTGGAAAATCTATTGGTTAAAGCCCTTCATTAGGGCATCTGGCGGCAGTCTGGAGACTGCTTCCGTCTCCGTGGCTGGCAGTCTCGCACACTGCGTGCGCTGAAGACGGCCGCCAGGCTGGACCAAGCTGGGTTTATGCTAGTTGCTCGTAGGCAGGCACGGTCAGGAATTCAATAAACTCCTCGCTCATCACCAAGCGGTCGAATAAGCGGGCAGCTTCCAGGAAACGGCCCTTTTCATACGCCTCCTCGCCTATCTGGGCTTTGATTTTATCGAGTTGGCCGGGTACCAGCGAGCGGTATAGCTCGGCGGTGACAGGGCGGCCGTCGGCGAGAGTGGTGCCGGGGGTATGCAGCCACTGCCACACCTGCGCCCGGCTTATCTCGGCCGTGGCGGCGTCTTCCATCAGGTTGTAGATGGGCACGCAGCCGTTGCCGCCGAGCCAGGAAGCAATGTATTGAATGGCCACATCGATGTTCAGCTTCAGACCTTCTTCGGTGATGGCGCCTTGGGGGGCACGCACTAGGTCGGCGGCCGATACCTGCACGTCGAGGCGCTTATTCTCGATTTGGTTAGGGCCGAGCATGAGGCGGTTGAACACTTCCATGGCTACGGGCACTAGGCCGGGGTGCGCTACCCAAGTACCGTCGTGGCCGTTGGTGGCTTCGCGGATTTTATCCTGGCGCACTTTTTCCAGGGCCGCTTCATTGGCGGCGGGGTCGTTTTTAATAGGAATCTGGGCGGCCATGCCCCCGATGGCGTGCACCCCGCGGCGGTGACAGGTTTGAATGACCAGCTGAGAATAGGCCGCCATGAAGGGCACCGTCATGGTTACATCGGCACGGTTGGGCAAGCGGAAATCAGGGTTCAGGCCGAGGCGCTTGATGTAGCTGAAAATGTAATCCCAGCGCCCGCAGTTCAGGCCGGCGCTGTGCTCGCGCAGCTCGTACAGAATTTCGTTGAGCTCGAAGGCCGCAGGCAAGGTTTCAATGAGCACGGTGGCCTTGATGAGGCACTTGGGCAGCTTGAGCGACCACTGGGCAAAGCCAAACACGTCGTTCCACAACCGCGCTTCTAGGTGGCTTTCCAGCTTGGGCAGGTAGAAATACGGGGCCGAGCCGCGTGCACAGAGCTCGTGGGCATTGTGGAAATAGTAGAGACCAAAGTCGAGCAGGGAAGCACTGATGGGTTCGCCGTCGACCAGCACATGTTTCTCTTCCAGGTGCCAGCCGCGGGGGCGCACCATGAGCAGGGCGGTTTTCTCGTTGAGGCGGTATTCCTTGGTGGGTGTGCTCAGCGAAATGGTCCGGCGCACGGCGTCGCGCAGGTTGATTTGGCCTTGCACTACATTTTCCCAGGTAGGCGCGTTGGAATCTTCCAGGTCGGCCATGAACACGCTGGCGCCGGAGTTGAGGGCGTTGATAATCATCTTCCGCTCTACCGGGCCGGTAATTTCCACGCGGCGGTCGAGCAGGTCGTCGGGCAATGGGCTCACGGTCCAGTCCTGCTCGCGGATGCGCTTGGTCTCGGGTAGAAAATCGGGAAGGATGCCCGCGGCAAAATCAGCCTGACGCTCGGCTCGGCGGGCAAGCAGGGCCTGACGCGTAGAGTCGAACCGCCGATGCAATTCCGCCACAAAGGCTAATGCTGAGGGAGTCAGGATTTCAGCAAACTCCGGCGAAAAGCTGCCGATGATTTTCACCCGCTCGGGAGTGAGGTAGGTAGGCTTAGGGGCAAGAGCAGTGTCGGTGAAAGTCATAGCGGCTGATGTGTGAAGGTGAGGAGTTGAAAACGTGGCGTTTGGCTAGCGGCCTACACAAACATACGAAAGCGAATTCTAATTGTTAGCGAATATTCGCTAAAATATCAAAATTTGCAAAAGCTCTTAACTTTGGTCCTTGCAACGACGGACAAAAAAATCCTCATCCTTGCCCGTGAAGCCCCTTTTGTAACTTTCAAAAGCTAGGACATCGGCTCGTAAAAATTTTAGCACTGCATACAAATGCTTAACCACGGCCAAGTAGTCCGCCTCATTTTTGGCCTAAAGCTGCGCGAGCTACGCCAAGAGCGCGGCCTTAGCCCCGCCGAATTGGCGCGTACTTGTGATTTGTCGGTCAGCTACTTAAATGAGATAGAGAAAGGAAAAAAGTACCCCAAGGCCGACAAAATCCTAAGCCTGAGCCAGTGCCTGGGCGTGCGATACGACCAGCTGACTTCCCTGCAGCTGCCGCGCCGTCTCGAGCCCATCGCGGAGCTGCTGAACTCCAAGATGCTGAAGGAGTTTCCGCTGGATATGTACGGCTTGGAACCGGCGCGCATCATCGAACTGATTGCCAACGCCCCGGCGAAGATGAACGCCTTCATCAGCACCATTTTCGAGATTGCCCGGAACTACGAGATGCGGCAGGAGCACCTGTTTCTGGCTGCCCTGCGCTCGTATCAGGAGATGCACGACAACTATTTTGAGGACCTGGAGCAGGACGTGCGTGCTTTTGTGGGCAGCCACCAACTTGCGACCACGGCGCCTTTCGACCTGAGCCAGCTAGAGCGGGTGCTCACCGAAGAATACGGCTACACCCTGGACCGCGAAACGCTGGGCCACCACGCTGTGGCCACGCAAGCCCGGCTGCGGTCGGTGTTTCAGCCCAAGACCAAACGCTTGCTCATGCGCCCGGGCTTAAGCCGGGGCCAGCAGGCCTTCGTATTGGGCCGCGAAGTAGCCTTCAACTACCTGAAACTGGCAGAACGGCCTTATGTGAGCAGCAGCACCCAGGTGCGCTCCTTCGACGAAGTGCTCAACAATTTCAAAGCGTCGTATTTCGCCGGAGCGCTGCTGATGGAGGAAGAGACCCTGCTGCGCGATTTACGCAAGGTATTTGGGGCCAAAAAGTGGAACCCGAACCTGCTGCTGGATTTGCTGAAGCAGTATGACGTTAGCCCGGAGATGTTTATGCAGCGCCTGACTACCCTGCTCCCGCGTCATTTTGGCTTGCAAAGCTTGTTCTTCCTGCGCTTCGACCAGCCCAGTGCCGACACTCCATATGAACTGACCAAGGAGCTGCACCTGGCCCGCCTGCACAACCCGCACGGCAACGAGCTGAACGAACACTACTGCCGCCGCTGGGTGAGCCTGCGCCTCATGGACGAGGCCCGCGCCCTGCCCGTACCCGATACGGCCGCAGCTCCCGTCACGGTAGCGGGCGCCCAGAAATCGCACTACTTCGGCACCGACGATGAATACCTGTGCTTCACGCTCGCCCGCGCCGGCACGCCCACTCAGCAGGCCCTGAGCGTGACCATCGGCCTGCGTTGCGACGACAACCTCCGCACGCAGGTCCGCTTCCTGGCCGACCCGGCCCTGCCCTTCCGGATTGTAAACGAGACCTGCGAGCGCTGCCCCATTGCCGACTGCGAATCGCGGGCGGCGGCTCCCACCGAAATTGTAAGACAGGCCGAGCGGGAGGCGTTTGAAGCGGCAGTAAACGCTCTAGTGAACGGCGAGCACTAACGCCGGCGAATTTTCGTTGGCTAAGCCGTGTGCTGATGAGCAACTGTCTGGCTGGAATTCCTGAAGGCCGAGATGGGATGGGCTAGGCACGGCTTCATTTTTGTTGCAGTGGAGTTAGAAGCCTGAACTACTTCTCTGCCGTTATCTTAATTTATGCGTTTAGCTCTCATCGGGGGACTTTCTTTATTGCTGTTCCTGATTGCGGGTGGCTATGCGGCGTGGCGGGTTTTTTATCGGCCCAATGTGGCGGCTTTTCCCGAAGCTCCCGCCTACCTCTACATCCGCACCGGAACCGGGTTTGCCGCAGTGCAGGACTCGCTAACCAAACACCAGCTGCTGCAGGAGCCCGCAACGTTTGCCTGGGTGGCCAAGCAGCAAAACTATCCCGCACAAGTAAAGGCCGGCCGCTACCGGCTAGAGCCTAACTTGGGCAACCTGGACCTGGTGAGAATGCTGGCCGCTGGCCTCCAGGACACCATACAGTTCGAGCTCAAGCCCTTTCACTACCTCGACCGCCTGCCGCGCCAAGTAAGCCGCCAGCTCGAAACCGACTCTTTCAAGCTGGAACTCCTTTTAGGCGACAACACCGGCCTGCGCCGCCGCTATCAGCTCGACACCTGCACCATTCGCACGCTCTTTATTCCCGGGAAGTACCAACTGCTGTGGAATACCGATGCCGCCACCTTCCTGGATACTATTGCGGCCAACCACCGCCGCTTCTGGACCGCCGCGCGCCGGGCCCAGGCCGATTCTCTGAAGCTCACGCCCGTGCAGGTGAGCGTGCTGGCCAGCATTGTGCAACGCGAAACGGCCCAGCTCACCGACAAGCCCCTGATAGCAGCCGTGTACCTCAACCGCCTGCGCAACGGCCAGCCCCTGCAGGCCGACCCTACCCTGCTCTGGCCCCTGCACGGCCTGGGCACCCGCAAGCGCGTGCTCAACGTGGACAAAAAGGTAGATTCTCCCTACAATACTTACCGCCACAAGGGGCTACCACCAGGCCCCATCACCACGCCACTGCCCAGTTCCCTCAATGCGGTGCTGCGCCCGGCTCACAACAAGAACCTGTTCTTCTGCGCTCGGCCCGATGGCAGCGGCTTTTCTGACTTTGCCGAGACCTACGCCGAGCACAAGCTCAACGCCCGGCGCTACCACCGCCGGCTCGACAGCTTGGGTATAAAACGCTAGACCGATTCTAGTAGTCGGTAACGCTAGTCTTGGAAATTAGCCTCGTTTCTGCAAAGTGTTATGGGCAACCCGTACGAAGGGCTACTGCAACCGATACAGCCGAAGCGGCAGGCTGTCGGCGGCGGCTTCCTGCTGAGCGGCCAGTGTTTCGGTGAAGCCGTTTCCGGTATACTCCGAATGCTCCAGAAACAACAGGGCCTGTTGTAAATGTGGCGCGGGCCACGCGGCTACGGGAGTAGTCCGGCGCAGGGAGTCGAACTGATGCACACCCGCCACGCGCCAGTAGCCGTCGAGCAGTACGTACTCGTAGCCCTGTTGGCGCAGGCTGGCTAGCTGCCGCTCGTTATTCACAACTTTCAGGGTTTGGCTGCTGCTTAGGTAGGGCGCCACTCCTTGGCTTACAGTGCTGGCTACTTTCGTCGCGCCGTGGGCCTGCAGCCACGCAGCTACGAGGGGGTAGGGTGTGGGCAGTGCAGCGTATAGCTCTTGCTGAACCCGAAAGACATTCAGTCCTACCACAGCCAATACCAAGAATATTATTACCAGGCGAGGCAGCAATTGCCGGGCGCTCAGCAGTACCAACGCCGCCAGCGGAAGGTAGGCAAAGAGTATCCCGCGCGGGGCCTTCACCAGTAGCGACATCCCCGCCAGTAAGCAACAAGCCCACACGAATAAATACGGGAGCAGAGGCAGAGCCTTTCCCCACATCATAGCACCTCGGCGCCAACCCCGCCACACCAACCAGGCCGAAACCACAAGCCCAATGAGTAGGACGGGCGCCTCATAGTTTGCTAGGTACCGGAAGTAATACAGCAAATCCAGATTGAAGGTGTTTTCGCGACCGGAAAGATTAGGTTTGGGCAGCGTTACTTGGAGGACGTAAAATGCCAGCCAGCGGTACCAGGGCAAGCCAATAGCCACCGCAACTACCCCAAACACTACGTAAGGAGCAGCTAATATGAGCAGCACCTTCACCCAAAGATTGCGCTGCCGCCACAAGGGGTCAGCCTGCCACAGCTCCAACGCAACCACAATCGGCACAACGAACAGAAACTTGTAGCTGCAGGTCAAGCCAACTGCCAACCAGACGGCCACCCGCAGAATCCTTACCGCACTAGGTTGCTGCATCCGGGCGTAGTGGCTTCGCATAAGGCCCGCACACAGAATCAGGTTGAGGGAGCTCATCGTGAAGTCGCGGCCCGAAAAGGTGAGAAGCAACGATGTTCCGCCCAGTAGCGTTAGGGCCGCTGTTTCGGGCCCCGTAAACTCAGCTTTTTGCGAAACCCACGCCACAAACAAGCCCAGTCCAATTATACTTAGCAACGCATTGGTAGTTTGAAAGACCAAAAAATTGCTGGTGAATAGCCCCAACGGGGCATAAGCCAAGTAAAAACCAGGGCTACCCAAGTGGAACAGATGCAAGAAATTACCTTGCGCTACTTCGAGTATGATGCTCCAGTTGTGCACCGAGTCATAGTCCGACGGCCCAGCTTCTGGCAAGCGCCACAAGCGTAGCACGCTCACCAGCAGCAGCGCCATGAGTAGCCACAAGAGCCGGCCCTGCTGCTGACGTTCAGTTATAGGAGCTGCCAAAGGATGCATAGATTAATGTTTGCCGCTGCCACTACCTGAGCAGCTACAAAGGTCGGCAAAGCCCATTCAAATAGCTCTATCGAACGCTCTCTCCTATTGCTGCCCCAGCGCACAGATATCCCTTGTCGCGACACCGTACGTGCTGTTTATGGAAGTTTGCTCAGGTCAAATTTGAGTTGGCAACCAAGTACAGCGGGCGACGGCGCACATCAGCATTCAGCCGCGAGAGGTATTTACCTATTACCCCGATAGCTACTAGTTGAACGCCGCCTAAAAAAAGCACGCTAATCATAAGCGAAGGCCAGCCTGGCACATAGTTGTGGGCTACGAATCTGGAATACAACGTGTATAGCGTTGCGACAAACGCAATGAATGATACACCGAAACCCGAAACGGTAGCAGCTTTGAGCGGAACGTCGGAAAAGGCCGTTATGCCATCGAGGGCCAACTGAAGCAGCTTCTGATAAGTGTAGCCACTCTCGCCACTCGCCCGCCCGGCCCGGTCGTATTCTACAAACGTCTGCCGGTAGCCCACCCAAGCAATTTGACCGCGCAAAAATTTGCTTCGCTCTGGCATTTGCCGCAGGGCTGCCACCACCTTGTGCGAAATAATGCGAAAATCACCAGTATCAACGGGGATTTCTACTTCCGTTATCTGAGTCAGCAAACGGTAGAATAGCTTCGCTGTAAGCTGCTTAAACAAGCTTTCACCTTCCCGCGAGCGGCGCTTGGCATATACCACGTCGTAGCCCTCGCTTAGCTTTCGGTATAATGGCTCAATCAGCTCAGGAGGGTCTTGCAAGTCGGCATCAATGATGACTACAGCCTTCCCCACCGACAAATCAAGACCTGCAGATATGGCAATCTGATGGCCAAAATTGCGGGTTAAATCAACATATCGAACGGCCGGGTCTTGACTCGCCAATTTCTTGATTAGCCCCAAAGAATTATCCTTAGAGCCGTCGTTGACAAAAATCAGCTCAAACTTAGATAAACCAAGCCCCCATATTACACTTGATAGCCTGTCATACAATGCATTGACATTAGACTCCTCGTCGTATATGGGTATAATGACCGATAAATCCATTGCACAGATGATATTGTCTTCTCGCCTCAAAACGGGCAAGTACCACCCGCTCAAAAGTACTAACCAACCTCTGTGCTTCTAAACCCAGAGCCGACCCATGCCTAAGTTTGCGGCTGTGGCGCCATAAAAACGAATTCACATCGGGCCACATCCCTCTATGCGTCTTGTTATCCAACGCGTCAGCGAAGCCCAGGTCACCGTCGAGGGCCAGATTACGGGGCGCATCGGTCCGGGGCTGCTCGCCCTGGCTGGGTTTGCGCCCACCGATACTACCGCCTCGCTTACCTGGATGTGCCGCAAGCTGGTGCAGCTACGCATTTTTGGCGATGAAAATGGCCAAATGAACCGCAGCGTGGTTGATACCAATGGGGAAATATTAATCGTGAGCCAGTTTACTCTCCTGGCCGATGCGCGCAAGGGCAACCGCCCCAGCTACATAGGCGCCGCCCCTCCGCCCATTGCCGAGCCGCTGTACCAACAATTTGTAGCCATAGTGGCGGCAGAGTTGGGCAAGCCCGTGCCCACTGGCGTTTTTGGCGCCGATATGAAAGTGAGCCTGCTCAACGATGGCCCGGTAACAATTGTAATCGATACACCCGCCTAAAAATCACATCCATGACCCTAGAAGAAGCCCAGAAGACCGTCGACACATGGATTACCACCACGGGCGTTCGTTACTTCAATGAGCTCACCAACATGGCCATTCTCACCGAGGAAGTGGGCGAAGTGGCCCGGCTGATTTCGCGGCAATACGGCGAGCAGTCGTTCAAGGAATCTGACAAGGGCCGCGAACTGGGCGATGAGCTGGCCGACGTGCTATTCGTCGTCATCTGCCTAGCCAACCAAACTGGTGTCGATTTGACTGAGGCTCTGACTCGCAACTTAGCCAAGAAAACCCAGCGCGACAGCCAGCGTCATCACGATAATGAGAAGCTAAAATAATTTCCTTTTCGGCCTCAAGAGCCCACTAATTGCCCTTGATTCAGAACCAGCCGGTCCTTTTTCCAGATAGGCAACACATCGGCGTAAGCGTCTATTCGCAGGCAAAAGTCAAAGTCCTGGCTGGCTTCCAAAGAATTGAGACGGCGGACGTGGGCCGATTGCAGCAGATACCCAGCTAAATCGGCTTTGCTCTGCTGCCAAAGGTGCAGCGCGGCCAAGGTGGCGTCGGAGCTGCGGACATCGAACTCATCGGCCAGTAATTCGGCCAAGGCTCCACCAAATACGGTGTCTTCCAGGCAGAACCGGCCCTTCCAGCCAGCACAAACCACTAGCACATCGCGGCCCTGCTGACGGGCAAATTCAGCCACGGCCCCCAAGTTCAAAAACGACCCCACTACCACTGCCTCTGCGGCCAAGGAGCGCCGCAGGGCAGCCGTGCCGTTGGTGGTGCTAATGGTAAGGGCGCGGCCCCAAACCGGGAAGGCAGCGTCCAGGAAGCCAAAGGGCGAGTTGCCTAGGTCGAACCCAACAGCGGGCACGCCGTCACGCTCGGCGGCGGTCAGGCACCCGTGCTGCTGGCCATACGCAGTGCATTCTTCCAAAGATGCTACGGGAAATACGTGCGTCACGCCCTCGCCCAGCGCGGTTACGATGGTACTGGAAGCCCGTAGAATGTCAACAATGACTGCTACCTGACCCGTGAGGTCGTATAGCGGCAGCAGCTCGGGAGAATAGCAAATATCTAGTTTGGGCACTTGTCTGTTGTCAGTTGCTCGTTGTTGGGTGCGGGTTGCGGCTCGCGGCGTTTGCTCACCAACAGCCCGCACCCAACCATAAATTAGCCTACGCCTCAGCGCCCTTAGTCAGCGGCAATTTGCTTATCGTAGCGGGCAGGTTCTTGCCGCGGATTTGCACGAAAATCTGCGTGCCGGGCGCGGCGAACTCCGATTTCACGTAGCCCATGCCAATGCCTTTGCTCAAAGAAGGCGACTGCGTACCGCTGGTAACGTCCCCAATTTTCTGGCCTTCGGCGTCCACCAGCTCGTAGTGGCCGCGCGGAATGCCGGGGCCGTCCATGATGAAAGCCACCAGCTTTTTGTTGACGCCAGCTTCTTTCTGTTTTTTAATATTTTCGGCGTTGGTGAAATCCTTGGTGAACTTGGTAATCCAACCCAGGCCGGCTTCCAGGGGCGAAGTGGTGTCGTCGATGTCGTTGCCGTAAAGAGCGAAACCCATTTCGAGGCGCAGCGTGTCGCGGGCACCCAAGCCGATGGGCTTGATGCCGTGGGCCTGGCCGGCAATCATGATTTTATCCCAGACCTCGGCGGCGTGCTCGTTCGGAATGTATAGCTCAAATCCGCCCGCGCCGGTGTAGCCGGTAGCCGAAATAATGACATCGGGCGCGCCGGCAAAGGTGCCCTGCACAAAGGAGTAGTACGGGATGCTGGACAGGTCCACATCGGTCAGGGTTTGCAAGGCGGCACTGGCTTTGGGGCCCTGCACGGCAAACAGGCTGGTGCGGTCGGAAATATCCTCCATCTCCACGCCCTGGTTGTTGAACTGCTGAATCCAGTTCCAGTCTTTTTCGATGTTAGAGGCATTCACCACTAGCAAATAATCCTCATCGGCCAGCTTGTACACGAGCAGGTCGTCCACGATGCCGCCGTCGCGGTTGGGCAGGCAAGAATACTGCGCTTTGCCCGGAGTGAGCTTGCTGGCGTCGTTGCTGGTCACGCGCTGAATCAGGTCGAGGGCCTGGGCTCCGCGCAAGCGAAACTCGCCCATGTGCGACACGTCAAAAATGCCCACCGCCCGGCGCACCGTGTGGTGCTCGTCCAGGTCGGAAGAGTAGCGCACCGGCATGTTGTAGCCGGCGAAGGGCACCATTTTAGCGCCCAGCTTTTGGTGCGTGTCGTTGAGGGTAACGGTTTTCAGAGAAACGGTCATGAGAGGGACTGACTGGCGGATTGACGGAGTGGGAATGTACTTGGTGCTGCAAAGGTGGGGCAAAAAAGAAAAGCCGCTTCTGAGCGAAGCGGCTTTTCTTTTCTTAGTCAAATAAAAGCGGCCGCAACCACGCTGCGGCTCGGCCATTTGGGAGTGCTTATAGCCGCACCATCCAGTTGTGTACGTCGGCCCCTTCGCCGCTCCGAATCGCATCGAGGGCTGCGCCTACGCGCTTAGAGAAAGCATTAGGGCCCACTTTGGGCAAGTCGTAGTCGTTGCCTTCGTAGCCGATGGTAGCGATGGGCGCGATGGTAGCGGCAGTGCCAGCACCAAACGCTTCTTCAAGCTTGCCAGCAGCCAGAGCTTCCATTATTTCGCGGCTGCTCACTTTGCGCTCCTCTACCGGAATGCCCATGTCGCGGGCCAGCTGCAGCACGCTGCGGCGGGTCACCCCGTCGAGGATGGACGTGCTCAGGGCGGGCGTCACCACGCGGCCGTCAATCACGAAAATGGCATTCATCGTGCCCGACTCCTCCACGTACTGATGCTCGGTAGCATCAGTCCAGATGAGCTGGTTGTAGCCTTCCTTTTGGGCCAGCTTGGTGGGGTACATGGCGCCGCCATAGTTACCGGCCGCCTTGGCATAGCCTGCGCCGCCCTCGGCCGAGCGCACGTACTTCTGCTCGAAGCGCACGCGCAGGGGCTTGTTGTAGTACAAGCCCACGGGGCAGGTAAAAATCATGAAACGGTAAGACTCCGAAGGCCGCACACCAATGAAGCCGTCGGTGGCGAACATAAACGGCCGGATGTAGAGCGAGCTGCCTTCACTGGTAGGCACCCAGGCCGAATCGATGCGAATTAACTCACTCAACCCCTGCATAAGCAGCTCTTCGGAGATGTTGGGCATGCACATGCGGTCGGCCGAGGCGTTCAGCCGGGCCCAGTTGTCGAGCGGGCGGAACAGGGCCACGCCACCGTCGTTCTGGTGGTAGGCCTTCATGCCTTCAAAGATTGACTGGCCATAGTGCAGCGCCGAGTTGGCGGGGCTCACGGCCATGTCGCCGTAAGGCACAATTTGGGCCTCCTGCCACTCGCCATTGTGGTAGTCCACGGCAAACATGTGGTCCGAATACACCTTGCCGAACTCCAGGTTGGCTGGGTCAAGGTCGGTCAGGCGCGAAGCCGTGGTGCGTTGGGTGCGAATGGGAAGAATGTCAATCATAGGATGAAGTTTTCTGAGTACAAGTGGGCGGGATTTTCCGAGTACGGAGGATGGAGGCAGGGTGGCTATAATTAAGAACTCAAAGAAGCGGCAAAGGGATTATCGACGCGATGCAGCCTGGTATTCCAGGTTTTACGCGCATCAGTACCCATTAACTAAAATTCGATTAAAGTCGTGCCTTCCAGGTCACTTCTTCAACGCCAAGCTCGTGGGCCATGTAGCGGCTTAGCACAAACAGGTAGTCCGACAAGCGGTTCAGATAAACCACCACCAACTCGGCCACAAACGACTCTTCGCTGAGCAGAATAACCATGCGCTCGGCGCGGCGGCACACGCAGCGGGCCACGTGGGCGTGGCTCACGGCGGGGTGGCCACCAGGCAAAATAAAAGCGCGCAACTCCGGCAGTTCGGCATTCATGCGGTCCATTTCGTCTTCCAGCAGCGTCACATCAGCCTCGTGCAGGTCGGGCAGCTTCATCTTCGACTTCTCGGGGTCGGCGGCCAGGGCCGAACCCATGGTGAACAACCGGTCCTGAATTTCCTTCAGCAATGGCCGGCGGGTAGCATTCACGTCCTGGTCGCGCACCAAGCCGATGTAGGAATTCAGTTCATCGACCGTGCCGTAGCACTCAATGCGCAGGCTGCTCTTCGGCACGCGGGTGCCGCCAATGAGGGAAGTAAGGCCTTTGTCGCCGGTTTTGGTGTAGATTTTCATAAGCTGGAAAAAGAGCGGTCAAACTCCCCTCCTTGGATAAGAAGGGGATGTTTTCGCGCAGCGAAAACGGGGGTGGTTGGATTCGGTGAACCGAAGGTCGGCGGAGCCAACGATGGCTGAACGAATTGCAGGAGAACTGTTCGGGTATCGTTGACTCCGCCGACCTTCGGTTCACCGAATCCAACCACCCCAGCCGGCACTACGCGCCAGCGTCCCCTCCTCATCTGAGGAGGAGATTTTTTAATGGCTCGTTAAGGCATGCGTCGTGACATCCTTGTTTATCTCGTCCGATTCCACCAATCCATCGCGCAGGCGCACAATGCGGTGCGCGTAGCGGGCAATGTCCTCCTCGTGCGTCACCATAATGATGGTATTGCCTTTTGAGTACAGCGCCTCAAACAGGTCCATGATTTCGTGACTGGTCTTGGAGTCGAGGGCACCGGTGGGTTCGTCGGCCAGCAGCACACTGGGGTTGTTGACGAGGGCTCGGGCAATGGCCACGCGCTGGCGCTGACCACCGCTAAGCTCGTTGGGCCGGTGGGAAGCCCGGTCGGCAAGGCCCACGGAGCGCAGAGACTCAAGGGCCCGCTCGTTGCGCTCTTTTTTGTTCAAGCCGGCATAGATGAGCGGCAGCGCCACATTATCGAGGGCGCTGGCCCGGGGCAGCAGGTTAAAGCTCTGGAAAACGAAGCCAATTTCCTTGTTCCGCACTTCGGCCAACTGGTTGTCGCTCATCCGGCTCACGTCCTGGCCGTTGAGAATGTACTGCCCTTTGGAAGGCGTGTCGAGGCAGCCCACAATGTTCATCAGCGTGGACTTGCCCGAGCCCGACGGCCCCATGAAGGCTACATATTCACCGCGCGGAATCTGAATGCTTACCGAGCGCAGCGCGTGAATAACTTCCGCTCCCATCACGTAGTTTTTTGCGATGTCCGTTGTCTCAATTACGTTTGAATTCATGGCACTTTGGGGCTTATTGCAGAGGTGAGGGGGTCGGAGCCCCAGAGAATGACGCCGCCGCTGCTGCGCGGGCTGCTTGGCGCGCAGCGTATTCAGTAGCTAAAGTAGCATAGGCATCGGGTGGAAGCTGCTGCCTCAGCTGAGCCAACGCTTCGGTGGCATAGTCGCTCAGGCCGGCGTCGGCCGCGGCCAGTGCGTAGCTTCTCAACAGCGGGAGCGAGCGAGGGTTTTCGTCGAGCCCGGCGCGTACGGCTTCGTAAGCCGCTTGGTAATTGCGGCGGCGCGTGTAGAAGCTAGCCGCCGCCAACACCGCGTCCTCATTGAAGGGAGCCTCGCGCACAATGCGCTGGTAATTCTTAGTTGCTTCAACTGGCTTGTTCTGCTGCTCGGCCTGCTGCGCCTGCGCCAGCCAATTATTACCAACCCGGCCAGCTGTATTCTTGACCGGGACAATACTGCCAGCGGCTAACTGCTGCTGCACTTGCTGCCCCTGCTGCCGCTGCACAGAGTCAGAGGACGCCACCAGTCGGCCAGCCACTGCCAGGGCCGAGTCGGCACGGCCGCTCAAGGCCAGCGCATACACGCGGGCCTGTAAGGCCGACGTAGCCCCGTGCGTAGCCGCAAAGGCCAACTGGTTGGCAGCGGTGGCGTACTGCCCTTGCTGCAGCTGCCATAGTCCCAAGAGCTGTTGGTAGTAAGCCGCGCTGGCGCTGGTGCCGGCCGCTAGCGGTGCCAGTAGCTGTCGGGCCGACTGCTCCTCCCCTCTTGCGTGGCGCGCTAAGGCTTGCAAAAACAGTAGCTGCTCATAATAATTCGCATTAGCTGGTTCGTTGGCAAGCGTTGATAAGCGCCCCAACAACGCCGGCGTAAGCTGGTTTTTGCGCTTGGCTACATTGAATAGCACCAAATGATAGAGCTGCGCAAAGCTGGCATCGTCGAGTAGGCTGATACTGGTAGGTGGTCCGTCAGGGACCTTGCTCGAGGCGGGCGTTTGCAGCTGCAGCAGCGTGTAATTGCTGGCTAGCCCTGGCTCATCAACAGGCACTTTGGTGTCAATACTGAGCTTGCGCGCCTCTTCTAGTAGGTTCTGGCTTAATAAAAAGCCGAGTTGATTGGTGCGGCTTGCGTAGCTGCCTGGTGCTAGCTGTTCGGTCTTGTCTAAGTAAAAGGCGACCGAATCGGTGAGCGAGGTGCGGGTGAAAAGCTGCGCCAAATCGCCAGCTAGGGCGGCGCTTCTTGGTTCGGCTTTTAAGCCAAGCCGCAGCACTTCCAGGCCCTCGAACAAGTCGGCTGGGTCATTGAACAGCGCAGCCAGCCGAAGCGAGATTTTCTCGTTGGGGCCGCGCAAGAGCGCCCGTCGCAGCGCGTTGATTTCGTTTTGGCGCTGCTGCCGGAAACGGTAAAGAGCCGCACGTCCCATTTGGGCGTGCAGGTCGCCGCGATAAAGCACGTCGCCCGCCTCGGCATAGTACCGCTCGGCTAGCAACGCCAGGCTGAGGTTGCTGGGGTCAGCTTCGCTCTGCTGCCGGGTCAGGTCGCCGAGGTGGTTGTATTCACCGGCCGCAACTTGGTCGGTTAAGGGACGGTTGTTGCGCACCTGCACCATAATGAGCCCTCCCACCGCCAAAATATAGACTGGGTAAAAAGGCAGGCGCCGCGGCTCAAAGACCACCTTATAAACCCGCAGCCGCTTGCGGATAAGTGGTCCAAAATTCAGGAGCACATATGCCAGGAAAGCACCGCCCAAGAATAGCAGCGCCTGCGACGTAAAGTCGCGCGCAGCTCGCAGCAAGGGCGTGTTAGCAGTAGCAAACGCGTAGCCCAAAGCTCCGGCCGCGGCCATTAGCAGCAACGGATACAACTGGGTCGCCCGCGTATACGGAACCCAATCCGTGTAGGAGGGCGCCCGCAAGCGCAGGCCCAGGCCGGCGGTAACCACGGCGGGCAGCAACAGCACCAGCGGGTCGAGCTGCACGCCCGGGAAAAGCTCGAGCCTGCCGTTGTTCCAAACTAGCCAGAAAAGCGCACCCAAGTACAGCCCACTGGCCAGCACAAACGGCACCACGCCAAATCGGCTGGCTGGTTGCTCGGCCTGGGTATTAAACCACAGCAGCGCCCGAATATTCTCAAACCCCACCCACAACACCAGCAGTGCCACCATCACGGCGCCCCCCGTGGTAGCGTAGGCTGACAGCTGCAAGACTGTTTCGGTCGGCGGCAAGTCGCTCCCCACAAACAGCAGCGCACTCAACCCCGCAACGAGAGAACCAAAAATCAGCCAGCGCCAACCCAGCCGCAGGCGCTCAGCAAATGCGTGGAGCCCAAAGGCGCCCCCCACCAGCACCGCCAGTGCCAGGTATAGGAAATAGCGCTGCCCCGCTTCGAATACGCCTACCGCGTCGAGGTTGAGCGACATCAGCAGAAAAATGACCGGCACCATGCCGGCCACAAAACCCGCCCGGGGCAACGTGCTGGCCACCGCCAGCCAGCCGGCCAGCGCAAAAGCCAGCAGCAGCAAAAACAAGCTAGCAGCCAGCGGCTGCGTAAAGGGCCCCGCTACATCGTGCGTCAGGCTCACTACAAAGCCGCTCACCTGCACCGGCAGGCTCACAGCGCCTAGCGCCACTTGCTCCACCGTAAGAGGCACGTCCTCCAGGTGGGGCACCACCGTGAGGGGCAGCGTGGCGGTGCTGCCTGTGAAATAATAAAACACGGCCAGCCCTACGGCCAGCGCGGCCAATACAGCCAGCCAGGTAGGCAGTCCGAACCGTTGAGGAGTTGGTTGCGCCACCCTTATTCCAGCACTTTGGGCACCCGGAAATAATCCGAGTCTTTGCGCGGGGCGTTGCGCAGGCCATCTTGGTGGCTCACGGTGTTGCGGGCCTCGTCGTCGCGCAGCACGTTTATCTCCTGCGAGAGGTGCACCAGCGGCTCCACGCCGGTTGTGTCGAGGCCTTCGAGCTGGGCCACAAAATCGAGGATGTTGTTGAGGTCGCCGAGCATCTGCTTCTCGCGGGTTTCATCAAATTCGAGGCGGGCCAGATGGGCCAGGCCGCGCAGGGTGCCAAGGTCAGTACTCACGGAAGTGGGTGTTAAAGGGTACGAATCAGGAATTGACGGACTGTGGCTGCTCCTGCGAAACAGCAGGTGCACGCCAGGTGCTCGGACCGGGTTTCACGGCGCCTTCGGGCAGGAAGTCGCTGGTTAGCTGGGCAGCTACGCGCTGCTTCAGGGCTGGGATGTCGGCCAGGGTAAGTCCGTCGGTAGAAATGGGAGGATGGAAAACGATTTTGAGGCGGTGGTAGCGTACGCGGAGGTCTTTCGCGACATCAGGCATGAACATGTGGTTCAAGGGCATACCCACGGGCACCAGCGGCACCCTCATCTCAATAGCTAGCTGAAAGGCCCCATCCAGCAGGGGCAGCAATTCTTTGCCAGGCGTGGGAGAAATTCGGCCTTCGGCAAAAATGGCAATGCTCTTGCCCGCCGCCAGCCCGCGCCGGGCCGCTACCATAGCACGCCCCCGGCTCACGGCGCTGGTGCGGTCTACGGTGATGTAGACGTTGCCAAAGATGGGCCCCCACACCGGCACTTTCGCCAGCGAGGCTTTGCCCATCATGTTCAAAAACCCCGGGATATACTTGAACAGCATCATGATATCGACATACGAGCCGTGGTTGGCCACATACACGCAAGGCTGTGGAGTTGGCCCTTTGCTTTCGCGCACCACCTCAATGGGCACCGCCCACATCGTAATCGAAAACCACGACCAAAACCGGTTCAGCGCGTGCACCACGCCGTGGCCATCGGGCCGGCGGCTGAAGTACCACTGAAGCGGAAACGTGAGGACAAACGGCACCAGAAACCAGAACGTGGCCCAGGTGGTGTAGAGGCGCTGGCCGATGTAACGAAGCAGGTGGCGCATATCGGCAAAGTTAGCGGATGAAGCGAGGAGGTGAAGGCAGGAAGGATAAGGAGCCGGCAGCCGCTTCCTTAAGCAGTTCGCGCAGCCAACACTTTTTCAGCCTTCAGCAAACCCGCTACGCTAATGCCATCGGTGATGCGGTCGTCCATCGCCATGCGCACCGCTTCGGCCAGCGGGAGTTTCCAAAGGCGCAAGTCCTCGGTTTCTTCGGGCTCCAAGTCGCTCTGGGTAAGGTCTTCGGCCAAGTACACGAAGCCTTCCTCGTCAGTCACGGAATTGGAGGTGTGCAGGCGGGCAATGCGCGTCCAGCGGGCGGCAAGCAGGCCGGTTTCTTCCTTCAGCTCGCGCTGCGCCGACTCCAGTATGTCGCGCTCAATGAGGCCGCCGCCCATCGGTATTTCCCAGCTGTACTCATTCAGCGGGTAGCGGTATTGGCCCACCAGCCAGGTATTGCCCTCTGCATCGACCGGAATGATGCCCAGCGCCTTGTTTTTCATGCTCACCACCCCGTAGATGCCGCGGCCACCGCCCGGGTTCAGCACCTGGTCTTCGCGCACCGAAATCCAGGGATTTTGATATTTAACCTCAGTGCTCAGGATTTGCCAGGGGTTGTGGTTTTCGTCAACTTCGGGCGCGGTAGTGTGTGGCATATGTACTGAATAAAGCAGAACTGAGTCGTAAAATTACACCTTTAGCCGCAACAGCTAAGCAAGCATAAAACATGTTATCGTTCCATTCACCGTGCCGAATCAGCCATTGGGCGCCTATTGTTGACGTTTAGTCCGAAAATTATTGCATGTCGCCCGCCCCTTGGCGTACCTTTGAATCATAAGTACCCCCGCACGGGCTGGAAATGTGGAAAGGAAGGACCTCTCGTGCGGCGGCGCTCTGGCTGAAAAGGTGGGGTAGACACCTTCAAGCCAGACCCGCCACTTTAAGGCCATTGCACTTGTGCGATGGCCTTTTTTTGTGCCCAGCCTCTAGTAAAAAGCCAGCAGCACAGTGTAACTATCTGTCTATAAAAGCCCTGCTCTTGAGCTTTCAACCTTGGCTAGCGTGGCCCCGTACCACTAGGCAGCGGCCGCCCACATTCCGGTCGCTACTCTCCCCATGGCTCAGTCCAAGTCGAAATCTAACCAAAACGCAAATCAAGACGAGCACGACCCGCTCTTTAACCTGAAGCATGCCCAAGCCGAGGCCGACTTGGCCGCGAAAACCGGTGGCCTGGGTCCCGTAACCAACGAATACGTGAGCACCGACGAAGACAGCGAAATCGACGAAGGCCCCCGCGACAGCCAAGGCTTCCGCCGCGGCGAAAGCGAAGACAATGTCATTGGCAGCAACGCCGGCGACCGCAAGTAACCGCACTTCTATTACCTCCAACGCCCGTTAGGCCGCTTCTACTGCGGCCTAACGGGCGTTGCTTTTCAAAGGTGATGTGGAAATTCAAGCCGTTACTTTTGCGGGCCTATGCCCCTTTTGTCCTCTTACACCGGCCAGGCCCTCGAAGCTGGCCTCGATGAAGCTGGCCGCGGCTGTCTGGCGGGTCCCGTATTTGCGGCGGCCGTTATCCTGCCCAGCGACTTCAATCCTCGCTTTCTCAACGATTCCAAGCAGCTCACCGCCAAGCGGCGCGAGGCCCTGCGTCCCGTGATATGCACCGAGGCCGTGGCTTGGGCAGTAGGCCAAGCTTCGGTAGCCGAAATAGGCACTCTCAATATTGCGCAGGCCAGCTATCTGGCCATGCACCGGGCGGTGCAAGCGTTGGCAATAGCTCCGGCCCACCTGTTGGTCGATGGCAACCGATTTCGACCCTTGCCGGGCTATGAGCACACCTGTGTAATCGGCGGCGATGGCCTCTACCGCAACATAGCCGCCGCCTCTATTCTGGCTAAGACCTTTCGGGATGAGCACATGCAGGTCCTGGCCGCAGAGTTTCCCGAATACGGCTGGGAGCAGAATGCGGGATACCCTACGCAAAACCATCGCGCGGCAATCAAGGTGCACGGGCCTAGCGCCCATCACCGCATGGGGTTCCGACTGCTATCGTTGAATGGATAGGAAGTCGGTTTACAGCACAAGCGAACCCGCGCTGCATTCCAAGCTTACTGCTTCAGCTTTAGCAAATCCAGAAACAGGCTGAAACCATCTACACTGGTGCCGCCTTCGCCAAACTTGTCGAAACTCAGGGGCTTGATGATGTAGCCGCTCACCGCCAATTGCTGGGCCTTCAGTCGTTCCGACTCAAGGTCGGAGGTGGTCATAATAAACACGTTCAAGCCCACAAATTCGGGGTCGGAACGAAGCACTTCAAGCAGCTCCAGTCCGTTCATACGGGGCATGTTGATGTCGAGCATTACGACATCAGGCTTCGCGATTTTGGGCTCAGCGCCCTCACCGCGTAACATTTTGAGAGCGTCGCGGCCGTTGCGGGCGTGCACCAATGGCACGTCAATGTTTTGACGGCGCAGCTCCCGCTGCACGTTCATGACGTCCATCTGGTCGTCTTCCACGAGCAGGATGCTGGGCGTGGGATGGTCGGAGGACATAGGCGTAGTAAGTTTCACAAGCGGGAATATGCCCGCAAAAACCAGCACAAAACTGGGTTTAGGTAATGGTTGGTACGGCAGAAGTGGACACAGCGTCTATAGTAGCCGACGAAATTTTGGCTTTGGGCGGCTGCTTGGGCCACGTAAATACGAACTTAGCCCCCTGCCCTTCTGCCGATTTGACCCCGATACGGCCACCCTGGCGCTCCACAATTTTTTTCACAATGGCCAGGCCAACACCGGTGCTCTCCAAGGTGTCGCGCTCGGTGAGGGTCTGGAAAATAACGAAAATACGGTCGTGGTATTCCGGGTCAATTCCGGGCCCATCATCGGCCACTGAAAAAAGATAAAATTCGCCTGCATCGTCGCAGCCAATCTGCACCGTTCCCGACTCGGGATGGTCGTGGTACTTCAGGGCGTTACTGATGAGGTTGGTGAACACCTGTTGCAGCTGAACCACGTTGGTAGTAAGCGTAGGCAGAAAAAACGGCAATTCGACGCGAAAGCCGGGTGGTGGATTTAGGGAGTCTATCACCTCGCGCAGCAGCGTGCGCACAAACACGGTCTCATCAGCTTGGGCGACACGGCCCACGCGGGCCAGGTCCAGAATACCGGTAATGAGTTTTTCCATCCGGTGCACCCGTTGCCGCATCATGCCCAAAAACTCGCGAATGGATTCGGGCAGGTGCTCCTGGCCCATGTCTTCCTCAATCCAGCGCGAGGCGCTTTCTATGCCACGCAACGGAGCCTTGAGGTCGTGCGACACCACGTAGGCAAACTGGTCGAGCTCCTGGTTGCGGCTTTCCAACTGCCGGATGTTGGCCCCCACAGTGCGCGCCATCACGTTCAGGGCCGAGATAAGCTCACTAACCTCGTCTCGGGCGTTATCCACAATCTGGGTATTGTAGTCGCCATCGGCCATGCGCCGCGCCAGGTCCAACATGCTGCGCAAGCGCCTGGAAAACAACCGCACAATGTAAATGGCCCATAATAACCCCAGCGCCAGCGCTGCCACGGCCAGGGCTATCGACAGCCATTGGGCTCGCTCGATGCTGTCCTGAAGCTGATTGCGCAGCATTTGGCGCTTCTGCGCCTCACTCCGCTCAAAGACCTCCAGCCGCAGCCGAATGTTGTCCATCACCTGCTTGCCGGATAGTCCTTCGGCGATGCGGCGATGCGGCATGCCCTCCAATCCGCTTTGCCGAGGATTAAGGCGGCGGGCTTCCCGCTTCTCGGCTACCAGCAAGTGGCTATACCCAGCCCATTGCTGAAACAGGCGCTGCGTTTTGTCAATCAACGCAACTTGGTCGGGCGAATCGATGACGAGACTGCGAATCTGTGCAAACCGGCCCACTAGCTGTCGTTCACCATCATAGTACGGCGCCAGGGTCTGCTCATTGCCAATAAGCAAATATCCCCGGAAGCCCGTTTCCATGTCAATGATGTTGCGCAACAGGGTCGAAGCGTTGTTGGAGACGCGTTGCGAATCCTCCACTTTAGCGGAGTTGCGCAGCACCTGTCGGGCCAGCTGAGAATAGAACAGTACCACAATCGCGAACAGGGCCAGCAACAATACGAATCCGGCGAAGAGCTTTGTGGTGAGTGTAATTTTCATGCAATTGCACGCCAGTGCATTAATTAGGCTTCCGTACGCATCTTAGCTTCCATGGTTTGGAGCTGGCTCATCATCTTGTCAGCAATGGTTTGAAGCTGAGGGAATCCAGCCAGCGCCTCTTCCCGTTGGCCAGCCTTGTACGTATCCATCAACCGATTGGCTACTTGATGGATGAGCCTATGCGCATGGTCAAACTCGCGGGCTTCGGGTAAATGCGCATACACCCCCCCATTACGCAGCCGATTTGCAATCCAGATGCCGAGGCTGCACTGCTCTGGGTCGCGGGTGGGGCCCTCTGCGCTGCCGCTGCCAAATAAAAGCGTGCGCAGCTTGCCTTTAAAATGAACATGCTTGATTCGCGCCGAGTCAAAATCCTGCTTCAGCTCTTCTTTGGTCATACTTAATTTCAATCAATGCCCCACGGACCCGAAGCTTTACGCAGCTTGTTCAACCTTTGGCTACTGCCTTCTACGACTCGCAGCAAAAAGGAGGGAGCACTACTCACATTTAGAGTAACTGAGCACGGGTAAGTCAAAGCGCAGGCTGCTCCCAGGTCAGAATTGGGTACTTTCGTGCTCAGCTAACTGCGATTTGGGCATGGCTCAACCCTGTCTGAGCCGTGTTGGCTGCTCTCTTATTATTTCCCCCACCCATGACCCAAGACCAGATTAAGGACTTGAAGGGCCGCGTTGAGGCCCTGAGGAGGTATCTTTGACTACGATACCCGCAAAGCCCAAATAGCCGCCGCTGAGGCGCAAACCACCGCTCCTGGCTTCTGGGACGACTCCAAAGCCGCCGAAGCCACGCTCCGCGAAGTAAAAGCCATCAAAACCTGGACCGACGACTTCGAGGCCGTGCAACAGGCCCTGGCCGACACCGAAGTATTGTTCGACTTCCATAAGGAGGGCGAGGTGCCCGAAGACGAGATGCAGGCCGACTACGAGGCCACTCTGAAGAAAGTAGAAGACTTGGAATTCAAGCGCATGCTTTCCGATGAGGAAGACCAACTGTCGGCCATCATCGACATCAACCCCGGCGCTGGCGGCACCGAAAGCCAAGACTGGGCCGAGATGCTCATGCGCATGTACATCATGTGGGCCGAGAGTCACGGGTTTGGCGTGCGCCAAATAAGCTACCAGCCCGGCGAAGGGGCCGGCATCAAGTCCGCGTCGCTGGAAATCGACGGCGACTTTGCCTACGGCTACCTAAAAAGTGAGATTGGTGTGCACCGCCTAGTGCGGATGTCGCCATTCGACAGCAGCGGCCGGCGCCACACCTCGTTCGCATCCGTGTTTGCCTACCCGGTAATCGATGACACCATCAACATCGAAATCAATCCGGCCGATATCTCCTGGGACACGTTCCGGGCCGGCGGCGCCGGTGGCCAGAACGTGAACAAGGTAGAAACCGCCGTGCGGCTCACCCATGCTCCTTCCGGCATCATCATCGCGGTGCAGATTGAGCGCAGCCAGCTCATGAACAAAGAGCACGCCCTGCGCATGCTCAAGTCGCGCCTCTACCAGATAGAGATGGACAAGCGCCACGCCGAGCGCGACAAAGTGGAAGCAACTAAAAAGCGAATCGACTTCGGCTCCCAGATTCGCAACTATGTGCTCCACCCCTACAAGCTCATCAAGGACCTGCGCACGGGCATCGAGCGCACCGATGTGCAGAACGTGCTGGATGGCGATTTGGATGAGTACATCAAAGGGTTTTTGATGCAGAGTTGAGTTCGGTTGGACACAAAACAAAAAGCCCCGCGTCAATTAACGCGGGGCTTTTTGCCCTGTATAGAGAGCAAAAAGACGTTTAAAATTATCAAGTCTTAAGTTCAGAAGGCATTTTTATGCTATACTTGCCACTATTAATCATTTTTTAATCTCCCACTTTTTCCAATAATCCATCCACACTCACCAACCTTTTAGAGCATGAAAAAATCAATATTTTTGGTTTTTGCGCTTATAATGGCCCTGTTGCAGCAGGCCCAAGCGCAAGACCGAACCATTTCAGGCAAAGTGACCGATAGGTCTACTAACCAAGGCATTCCGGGAGCTACGGTGCTAGCTAAAGGTACAACGGTAGGCACTGGCACTGATGCCGATGGTTCTTTTTCGCTGAGCGTACCTAGCACTGCAACGACTCTGATTTTTAGCTTTGTCGGCTATGCTTCGCAGGAACAAGCTATTGGTGCCTCCAATACAATCAACGTTACTCTTGTTACTGATACCAAACAGTTGAATGAGGTAGTTGTAACCGCCTTGGGAGTAGAGCGGAATCGCAATTCTCTGGCTTATTCGGCCACTCAGGTTGATGGAAGCGACATTACTGTGGCACGTAACCCAAACCCAATCAATGGTTTGTCGGGCAAAGTAGCGGGTCTGGCAATTACCCAGAGCAATACCCTAGGTGGTTCGAGCAACGTACTTATTCGTGGCACAAAGTCACTGTTTGGCAATAACCAAGCGCTGTTTGTAATTGATGGTGTGCCCATCAGTAACCAAAACACTAACTCAGCTGGCCAGCAGCAAGGTCAATCGGGCTACGACTTCGGTAACGCTGCCGCTGACCTCAACCCCGACGACATTGCTTCTACTACAGTCCTGAAAGGTGCAGCCGCAACCGCGCTATATGGCGAGCGAGCTTCAAATGGTGTCATTCTAATAACCACCAAGAAAGGCCGCAGAGGACTGAACGTGACGATTAACACGGGTGTAACTGCAGGCCGTATTGATAAGAGCACGTTTATAAAGTATCAAAAAGAATACGGTGGCGGATACCTTCAAGCGTTCAGAACCGCTTCTGATGGCTCGCGTGTAGTGCGCACTGGTGATGATGCGTCCTATGGTCCACGCTTCGACCCCAATTTGCAAATCAAACAATGGGATGCCTTTACCCCGGGCTCGCCTACGTTTGGCCAAGCCCGCCCATGGGTTGCTGCTGCCAATGACCCAAGCACCTTTTTTGAAACTGCCGTTTCAACCCTGAACAGTTTTTCGGTTGATGGTGGCAATGAAACCGCTACTTTCAAGCTTGGTTACATCAATGATATTCAGCGCGGTGTACTGCCTAACAGCAAGATAACTAAGGACGTAGTCAACTTTGCTGGTTCCTTAAATCTGACTCCAAAACTGACGACTAGCGCTTCGGTAAACGTGTCGCGCATCAATGGCCTGGGCCGTTATGGAACAGGCTACAGCTCCGAGAACTTGGTGTCAGGCTTTCGCCAGTGGTGGCCAACCAACGTAGACATTAAAGAGCAGGAAGCAGCCTTCCACCGGAATCGCACTAACGCTACTTGGAACTTTACCAACCCAGTAACCAACAACCTTTCGGCTATCTACTGGAACAATCCTTATTTCACGCGCTTTGCTAACTACGAAAACGACTCGCGTTTCCGTACGTTCGGCAACGTTTCTGCTACCTACAAAGTCAGTGAGTGGTTCAACATCCTCGGCCGGGCTACGCTTGACACCTACGACGAGCAGCAGGAAGAGCGTTCTGCTGTAGGCAGCACCACGGCCAGCTACTTGCCTTACTACTCGCGCTACAACAACACGTATCGCGAAGCCAACTACGACCTGATTGGTAACTTCAAGTTTCAGTTGAGTGATGCTTTCTCGTTCGCAGGTTTGATTGGTACCAACATCAACCGGATTCGCAGCGAAAGCATCTTTGCTAATACCAACGGTGGCTTGGTAGTACCGGGCTTGTACTCGCTTAGCAACACGGTTGACCCACTCACTCCTCCTACTGAAAGACTCAGCAGAATTGGTCGTGATGGTATTTTCGCCAGCACCACCTTCGGTTTCCGCGACCGGGTATACTTGGACCTGACCGTTCGTCGGGACAAATCCACGACCTTGCCCACCGCCAACAACTCGTACGTTTACCCGTCGGCAGCACTGGGCTACGTTTTCTCCGAAGACCTGAAGGAAACAACGCCCTGGCTCTCCTATGGCAAAGTACGTGTGAACTACGCCCAAGTAGGTGCAGGTGCTGCACCGCTCAGCGTTCTTGACACCTACAGCAAGCCGACCGCTTTCGGTTCCGTGCCACTTTTTGCCCTGAATACGATTAAGAACAACCCTGAGTTGAAGCCAGAAAAAACCCGCAGCGCGGAAGCCGGTGTCGAAGCCGCTTTCCTGGATAGCCGCGTCGGTTTTGATTTCACGATATATCAGCAGAATACAATAGACCAGATTATCCCAGTTAACATCTCGTCGGCAACGGGCTTTGCTCAGCGCTACGTTAACTCTGGTGAGGTTCGCAACCGCGGCGTCGAAATTGCGGCCTTCGTGGTGCCTGTGAAGAGCGAGAACTTCAACTGGCGTGTAAATGCCAACTGGACCCGCAACCGCAACGTGGTGCTGTCGCTGTTTGATGATGTAGAAACCATTCGTCTGGCAAGCTACCAGGGTGGTATTTCGTCGAACGCTACCGTGGGCCAAGCTTTTGGCGCCCTCCGTGGCAGCGACTACATCTACCTGAACGGTCAGCGCGTGGTAGACCAGGAAACCGGCATCTATGCTACTACCGACGGCAACGCCATCATCGGCGACCCCAACCCCAACTGGCGCGGTGGCATCACCAATTCGGTTTCCTACAAGAATGTGTCTTTGACGTTCTTGGTTGACGTGCGCAAAGGCGGTAGCGTCTTCTCGCTCGACCGCTACTATGGCCTGTCTTCTGGCCTGCAGCCCGAAACGGCTACTTTGAACGATTTGGGCAACCAGTCGCGTCTACCTATTGCACAGGGTGGTGGTATCATTCTGCCCGGCGTAGCTGCTGACGGCTCCCCCAACACCGTGCGCATCGAAAACAACGGTGAAATTGCTCCTTATGGCTACGGTGGCAACCCCAATGCTGGTTTTGTGTACGACGCTAGCTTCGTGAAACTGCGTGAAGTAAACCTTAGCTACTCGTTGCCAACGGCATTTACTTCCCGCATCGGGTTTGTGAAAGGCATTGACCTTTCCATCATCGGACGGAACTTGTGGATTATCCATAAGAACCTTCCCGATGCTGACCCTGAAGAAGGCCTGAGTTCGGGCAACCTGGGCCAGGGCTATCAGTCCGGTTCTTACCCAACCACCCGCACCCTTGGCGCGAACATTCGTTTCAATTTTTAATCGTATCTCCTCTCCATTCATATTATGAAAAGAGCCTTTTATTTGCTATCAAGCCTAATGCTCGTGTTTACCACGAGTTGCGTTGATAGTTTAGAGGAATATAATGTTGATGCCAAAAGGGCAACTGTTGTGCCGGGCGTCACGTTGGTAACCACTGCTGAGCGCGCCATTGCTCGCACCGTCACCAGCACCAACGTAAACCTGAACCCGTTCCGCTTTTATGTCCAATACTGGACTGAAACGACTTATACGGATGAGACGAATTACGACATTCAGACCCGGCAGATAAACAATGCCTTCTGGAACGCTCTATATCTAAACTCATTGGGCAACTTGAACGAAGCCAGAAGGGTAATTACCAGCGAAGCAACTGCTGATAAGGTTAAAGCTAATCAATTGGCTTGTGTTGAGATTCTCTCCGTTTATACCTGGAAGACCCTCGTTGACACCTACGGCAACGTCCCGTACACGGAGGCGCTTGATTTCACCAAGCCACAGCCTGCTTATGATGATGCTAAGACCATTTATGCTTCGCTTTTCACCCGTCTGGATGCCGCTTTAGCTTCCCTCGACCCAACAGCTGCCGGCTTGGGCTCGGCAGATGTAATTTACAGAGGCGACATCGCTAAGTGGAGAAAGTTTGGCAACTCGCTGAAGCTACGCATGGCCCTAACCATTGCCGACGACGATGTTGCAAAGGCAAGAACTGCGGCCGTTCAGGCGGCTCCTGGGGTGTTCACATCGAATGCAGATAACGCTGAATTCGCTTTCCTTTCGTCGGTTCCGAACACCAACCCCCTGTATGAGGACTTGGTGAACAGCGGCCGTCAAGACTTCGTTGGCGCCAGCCCGTTCATTGATGTTCTGAACACCCTGCAAGACCCCCGCCGCTCGTATTACTTCAAGGAAGCCGCTCCAGGCCGATTTATCGGTGGCGTTTACGGTGCCCTGAACGACTATGATGATTTCTCTGCTCCCGGCGCAGCGTTGGAAGACCCCACCCTGCCCGGTGTGCTGCTCTCTTACTCTGAAGTAGAGTTCCTGTTGGCCGAATCGGTAGAGCGCGGTTTCGCTGTGGGTGGCACTGCTGCTTCCCACTACAATGCTGCTGTAACGGCTTCGATTCTGCATGCTGGCGGCACCCAAGCCGCTGCTGCTACTTACTTGGCCCGCCCTACTGTTGCGTACGCAACTGCTACCGGCACTTACAAGCAGAAAATTGGCGTGCAAAAGTGGATTGCTCTGTACGACCAGCCCGTAGTAGCTTGGACGGAGTGGCGTCGTTTGGATTCACCAAGCTTAGTAAAACCAGCCAACGCTCTGAGTGATATTCCTAAGCGTTTCACTTACCCAACGCCAGAGCTCAATCAAAACGGTGCCAATGCGAAATCAGCAGGTTCTGCTATTGGCGGTGATGTTGTAACTACTAAAATATTCTGGGATAAGTTCTAGAACTATATCTTAACCTTAATTGGAAAAGGGCTGCTATTAATAGCAGCCCTTTTTTGTATTATACCTTGTGATGCTGAACACTACATGCTGTAACGGACTGACTGTATAGTCCTGGTATGAGAATCTATTGCGGTGTCCCTTTCAAAACTAAACTGACAGAAAAATCATGTAAGTGCAATTGCTGGATTGCAATAAACGAACGAGGTTCATCTAAACTACCTAACGATGACTTATCAAATATGCTCGCAACTAAGTAATACAATAAATTTTCGTAGATTATTATAGGGATGGTCAATGAATCCAAGTGTGGAATATTGAACCCAATTTTAATTTCTAACTACGTCCCAGCGCTAGTATGAAACATTACAACAATATAGCTAAGCTACAAATGAATAGCAATAGTTTTATCTTACTCAGTATGCAATCACAACATGCTTTGAAATGGTAAGTTGCAAGCTACAAGACATTTTTATGCTATACTTGCTGATGATAATCAGTTTTTAATTCCTCACCCTTTTCCCCACACTCACCAAACTTTTTACCTATGAAAAAATCATTATTTATGGTTTTTGCGCTTTTTGTGGCCCTGTTGCAGCAGGCACAAGCGCAAGACCGTACCATCTCGGGTAAGGTGACCGATAGGTCCACAAACCAAGGATTGCCGGGGGTTACGGTGCTGGCCAAAGGCACTACTGTTGGCACCAGCACAAATGCTGATGGCGGTTTCTCTTTGTCCGTCCCCAGCGGCGCTACTACTCTGGTGTTCAGCTTTGTTGGCTACGCTACACAAGAGCAGCAAATAGGCAGTTCTAACACCATTGACATTACTTTGGCTACGGATGCTAAGCAATTGAGCGAAGTAGTGGTAACGGCACTAGGTCTTACGGCCAACCGAGATGAGTTGGGCACGGCTCAAGCCACGGTACAAGGGCAGGCACTGGTGCGTTCAGGTGAAACCAACGTTATCACGGCCTTGTCAGGCAAAACGCCAGGCGTGCTTATCACTCGTACTTCGGGTGACCCAGGTGCTAGCGCTAACATTCAAATCCGGGGCGCCAGCACCATCACCGGCAACCTACAGCCGCTGATTGTAGTGGACGGTATTCCTGTCTTCAACTCATCGGTAGGAGATGAAGGCATCTTGGTGAGCAACGGTGGTGCCGGCTCCAACCAAGTTGCTGGGGTAGTACAGCAGTCGCGCTTGGGTGACATTAACCCCGACGATATTGCGAGCATGGAGGTCCTTAAAGGGGCTGCTGCTAGTGCTGTGTGGGGTACGCGTGCTGCCAACGGCGTGATTGTAATTACTACTAAGAAAGGCCGTAACAATAGCGCTGGTAGACTTAACTTGAGCTACCGCACCAGCTACGGCATCGACCAGATTAACCGGGTACCAGGCTTGCAGCGCTCCTTCGGCCAAGGCATTAACGGCCTTTTCAACACAACCACGGGTAACTCCTGGGGCGATAAAATTGCCGACCGTACCGGTGGCCCTGACACCGAAATCACTGACCCATCGGCTCCTGGCTACAACGGTTTCATAACATTTGCTGACGGTACACGTCGGTATGCCTTAGCGAATGGTACAGCTGCTAACCCTCACGGTGGCAAAAACAGCCGCGACACATATGACCAAGCCCGTACTCCTTTTACTACTGGGTCTACCTGGGATAATATTGCTACTCTTAGTGGTGGCGATGACCGTGGCAACTTCTACGTGAGCTTGGGCAACACCTACCAGAGAGGCATTGCTCGCTTTAACTCCGATTATGACCGCACTACGGCTCGTGTAAACGTTGACCGCCAACTCAGCGACAAACTCCGCGCATCGGTCAACACATCCTATATCCGCACCCGTTCGAACCGTGCTCAACAGGGCTCCAACACCAGTGGCATTTACCTCGGCGGTTTGCGTACATCCCCGGACTTCGACAACAGCCGCTTTGTGGGTGATTACACCGACCGCAATGGGAACGTCTTCCTTGACCGTCAGGTGGGCTACCGTAATAAAATTGGAGCTGTTTCGGCCGACGGTATCACCCGCACGGTATACGACAACCCTCTCTGGACCCTGGACCGCGTGCAAAACACCAGCCGTGTGAACCGTTTTCTGGGTGCGCTGGAACTGACTTACGACATTACTCCATGGCTGAACATACTAAACCGCACTGGGGTTGACACCTACGCTGACAATCGTCGGGCTTATTTCCCTGTGGGCGCTGCTGCTGCAATTCAAGGGTCGCTTACGGAGGAAGTTATCCAAGAAACCCAAGTAAACAATGACCTGATTTTGCGAGCTAACCGCAGCTTGAGCGAAAACATAACCATAACAGGTCTCATTGGCTATAACCTTAATGGCCGTCGCAGTTCTCAGGTAGGCGCTACCGCTACACAGTTTATCAATCCCTTCTCTCCGCCTCAGCTCAGCAACACGCCTGCTTCCAGCCGCTCGCCCTTCAACTTGGTGGTAGAGCAGCGCACGGCCGCTCTTTACGGCCAAGTAGACCTAGGTCTCTTCAACCAGTTGTTCCTCAGCGGCACGGTTCGGGGCGAACAAGCTTCGACTTTTGGTAACGAGGCAAACAGCACCTTCATCTACCCTGCTGCCTCGGCCGCGTGGCAGTTCACCAAGCTCGGTGCTTTGGCAGAGAATCGCATTCTGAGCTTTGGTAAAGCACGGGCTTCGTTCGGCACAGTGGGTGTCCAGCCCACGCCTTACCTGACCCGCACATACTACACCGGCGCCAGCAGCGCCATTATTGGTGATGGTTGGGGCACTGCCATTGACGCTGCCAACTATGGCGGCGGTTTCGTACGCTCCACTACCCAAGGCAATGCCACACTTAAGCCTGAGCGCAAAACTGAAATTGAAGGTGGGTTGGACCTCCGCTTCTTCAGCGACCGGGTTGGCTTGACGGTAACTGGCTATGCTAACAAAACAGTCGATGCCATTCTGTCCGTGCCAGTAGCCGCTTCCACGGGCTTCCAGAGCACTAACGGCAACGTGGCTTCTATTCAGAACCGCGGCTTTGAGTTGAGCTTGGACGGCGACGTCATCAAAACTGGTGGTTTCACCTGGAACGTTGCAACCAACTTCTCGCTGAACCGCAACAAAGTACTCGAATTGGCTGGTGCCGAATCAATCTTCCTTACTGGCTTCACGGGCACGTCGTCGCGTGCAGTGCAGGGCCAGCAGTTGGGCGCCCTATGGGGCACCGAGTTCGGCCGCAACGAATCGGGCGGGTATATTCTGGACGCCAATGGCTTCCCAGTCTTGGCCGACGGTGGTACCGAACGTGTGATTGGCGACCCGAACCCAAAGTGGCGCGGTGGCCTGAACAACACGTTCAGCTTCAAAGGTCTCTCGCTAAACGTCTTGGTTGACCACGTTAACAGCTTCGACGTCTGGAACGGCACCAAAGGTGCCCTCTACTTCTTTGGTACCTCAGATGAACTGGAGCAGGAAACAACAGTATCGGCCGATGTTGCTGCAAACTTGCTTCGCTACAATGGCACCACAGTTGCCTCAGCCTACCCATTGGTTAATGGGAATTATACCTTCCGTGGCACTGTTGGCAACTTTGGTGGCAACAACGTGGCACTCGATGAGCAGTGGTACCGTGCTGGCTTAGGCAATGGTTTCTCTGGCGGCCCAGCAAAGCCTTTTATCGAGAATGTTAGCTATACCCGCTTGCGCGAAGTGTCTCTGAACTACAGCATCACGCAAGACTGGTTGCGCAACGCTACCAAGCTAGCTGCCATTGACGTGTCGGTGACCGGCCGGAACCTTTACCTCTGGACGAATTACACTGGTGTTGACCCCGAGACTAACCTGACTGGTGTTTCGAATGGCCGCGGCCTCGATTATTTCAATAACCCGAGCACTCGCTCGGTGATTTTCTCCATTAAGTTCACCTACTAGTCTTTAGGGGAATCCTCACCATGAAAAATATCAAACAATTCGTGCTGTTGGCTGCTATGGGCTTGGCTCTAGGCAGCTGTAATAAGCTCATTGAAGGAGCCGACATCAATCCCAATGCGCCGCAAGACGCCCCCGCTGACCAGCAGCTTACAGCCGCCGAACTCAGCATGGGCTTTTTTATGAGCGGCGAAATGCCGCGCCAAGCTGGGATTTGGAGTGGCATGTTTACTGGTGCCGACCGTCAATACACCGGTCTTAACCTGTACAATACTGCTGCTGGCGATTACGACAATGCTTGGGGTACTGCTTACGCTACCACGTTGGCTCAGGCCCGCATTGTAGAGGAAAAAGCGCAAGCCGTAAACAACCGTGCATTATTGGGCGTGGCCCAAGTAATAGAAGCACAAATAGTGGGTCAGATTACTGCTTTATGGGGTGATGTACCTTATTCGGAAGCGCTGCGTCCTAACGCTCCAGGCAAGTTTGACGCCCAGGCCGATGTGTACGCCGCTACCCAAACCTTGCTTGACCAAGCTATTACAAACCTGCCCTTGAACGGTGTTTATACCCGCAGCCGTGACATTTTTTACCAAGGCTCGGTAGCGAAATGGACAGCGGCTGCTCACTCGCTCAAAGCGCGTCACTACCTGCATGTGAAAAACTATGCTCAGGCAGCTGCACAAGCGCGCTTGGGTATTTCCAGCAGCGTAGATGATATGATAATGCCTTATGCAGGTACAGCCATCAGCGGTGACGTGAATCCGTACTATGACTTCATCGACGTTAACCGTCCTGGTTATATTTCGGCTCAAGGCTCATACGCACTTACTCTGCTGAATTCTCGCACAAATGCCAAGAATCTCGAAACGGCCCGTCGTGACTTTTTCTATACTGAGGACGGCGACTACTATCCGTTCGACCTGAACTACTTGGATGGCGCCTTTGCTGCAGATGCTGACGCTCCATTGCTCACTTACGTGGAAACGCAGGCCATTCTGGCCGAGGCGTTGGCTCGTCCTACTTCACAGGGTGGTCTTAACGACCTGAATGGGGCGTTGACTGCGCTCAACAACATCCGCGCAGTGAATAGAACTAAGTACGCAGGTGCGGGCGCTCGCTATACGGCCTATACGCTAGCTGACTTCGCCACTGGTGGATTGATGAACACTGTGGCCGGCCAGTCTCAGCAGCAAGCTTTGCTGAAAGAAATTCTTACCGAGAAGTATCTGAGCCTGATTGGTCAGCTAGAGCCTTTCCATGACTTGCGCCGTACCAATAATGAGATTGGTGTGCCAAGAACGAACTCAACTGCCCCCAGCTTACCACAGCGCTTGCTCTATCCACAGAGTGAGGTGAATGCCAACCCGAATGTACCAAATCCAATTCCAGGTGTGTTCGATAAAACCCCTGTGAATCGCTAGGCTGCTCGCTTTACTAGCTTAGCTATTCTTATATAAAAAACCTGGTCCGATTTGGACCAGGTTTTTTTGTTTATTTTAATTGAGTAGGCAGCACGTCATGCATCAATCAGCTCCCATGGCGAACAAGTCGAGTACCACACGGCGAGAATCCTATATTAGGTAGAAATAAGTAACTATAATATTATCCTATTTAATGAAGCTCTACCTGAATAATCATTTGGGATACTGTTGACAAGTAGTATCGTCCGGGCCAGCTCCAAATACCATTTATTGGGCACCCAAAATTTGTTATTGCCGTCGCAGCTTGTTTAGAGCACTTTGCAGTGATGCGAGCAGCATGGTATAGAAGCGAAGTCGAAGCATAGGGTTGTAAAAATTGGTGCCTCAATTGGGTTAAAAATAATAAAGGCAGGGCTCAACATATCAGTTAAGAGGAGCAAATGTGCTTTCAGTTCGACCATTTTAGCCCTCATACAACTTCAAAATGCTAGGGTATCCGACTACTTAATTAGTCAAAAAAGCTCTATTTTTTAAAGTTAACGCCGCCTCTCCGAATGCACTTTATATCATCATCTTGATGAATTCTCGCTCCTGTTTGTAGTACTCCTTATAAAGTTGGACAGTTTGTGGCGGCTATCTTAGTCAACATCATGAACCCCAAACGTAACCTTCGCCGCTGCACTGCCGAGTTTAAGGCAGAGGTGGCCTTGGCCGCCCTGACCGAGCGTCACCCGCTGGCCGAATTAACCACGTGCTACCAGTTATTGGTGGAGCAACTTAGTCGTTGGAAGACGTAGCTGCGCCGCAGGCCGCACGGGTCTTTACCGAGCCCAGCCCGGCGCGGCGGTCGCGACAGAGGTGGATGTTAAGTCACTTTATGCCGCCATCGGACAGCTGCAGATGGAGAATTAGCTGCTAGAAAACACTAGGACGTAGCCCAGTAACGCGCCCTGGTGCAGGCCCGCTGCCAGGCCTTGGGGTTTTTGCGCAGTAACTACTATTACCAGCCCCAGGGCGAAAGCGCCCAGAATCTGCTCCTGATGCGCTTGCTCAACGAGGAGTTTACCCGCCACAATTTCAAGGGGGTACTCGACCTGCCGCCTAACCGGCTACGCCGTCAACGAAAAGCGCGTGCGCCGGCTCGTACGCCTGATGGGCCACGAGCCGGCCTACCCCAAGCCGCTCCTCAATGTTCCTAGTCGGGGCGTTACGCCCTACCCTTACCTGCTGCGGGACCGCCCGGCCACGGCCCCAAACAAGGTGTGGAGCACCAACATCACGTACATCCCCATGGCCCAGGGCATTCTTTATCCGGTGGCCGTGCTCGACTGGCACGCGCGCCACGTGCTCAGCTGGGATTTACCGAACACACTCGACGCGGGCTTCTGACTGACGGCGTTGCACACAGCCTTGCAGCAGCATCCGACCCCGTTCATCTTCAACTCTGATCAGGGCGGCCAGTTTACCAGCCAGCCCTCCAAGCAAGCCCTGCTGCAAGTCGGGTGCCGCATCAGCCGCGACGGACGCGGGCACACCACCGACAACGCCTTCATGGAGAGCCTGTGGCGCTCGGTCAAGTAGGAGTGCGTCCACCTCAACCCGACCAACGACGGCCAGCACCTCCACCAGCAGCTACACACCTACTTCACGTATTACAATCACCACCGTTCCCACCAAGCGCTGAAGGAAACACCTGCTCAAGTCTTCGCTCCCCTTTTTAACCCGCTGTCAGTTTGATCAATAGACCCTGCCTAAACTGTTCATTTTTTGGGGAGTAGTACAGTTAGCAAACTACTCATAGAGGAATGAATTATGAACGTTGGATTTGGTTGAATGGTTACTTGTGCCAAGTTCAAGGCAACTTGATGAAGCGAGCGACTACTTTACCATTCTATGCCACTATGCCCTTAGCATAACTCAACAGCCCAACTCATTTATAAAATTGAGCTCTATCATAAGGGTCATTTTACTTTTGGCAAAAATCAATTACCAATACAGCTTGCTGGGATAAATCATTATCTCTAAAGTACTATTATTTGCATAGAACGCTTGAAGAGGCCTTCATCTAGCTACTATGAAATGCATGGTTTAGATTTTTATAATATTTAAGATAACTATTCTATTTCAACAACTAATAAAGTGAATTTAAAATTCAACTGTGTTTTCTGTCAGGTTGAAAATTTTCAAGGTGTTAAAGACATTTAATTTGTGAGAATGTGACATGAACGCCCTATTTTTGGTAATCAAAGACAACACCACCTTTTTAATTTTTTAACTTTTATGTCCATGAAAAGAATCTTACTCATGAGCTTAGTGCTCATGTTTACATTCCTAAACGGAGCAATGGCGCAAACGCGGACCATTTCCGGGCGGGTAACAGACCAGGCAACTGGTGAAGGACTGCCTGGCGTGACTATCTTGCTCAAAGGCACAACCAATGGCATTTCAACCAATTCTAGCGGTGCTTTCAGCTTAACCGTACCCGAAAACGGTGGTACCCTCGTGTTCAGCTCCATTGGAATGACCACGCAAGAGCGCGTAATCGGCTCTCAATCGGAATTTCAAGTAGCTTTGGCTACTGATACCAAACAACTTACGGAAGTCGTAGTAACCGGCTACGGTGGCTCACAGGACGTTAAAGACATCACTGGCTCGGTGGCTCGCGTGAAAGAGGAGAAGCTCTTGCTTCAGCCTGTGGTAAGCGTAGACCGTGCCTTGCAAGGTCGTTTGGCTGGTGTAAGCATCAACACCACGGGTGGTACTTTGGGAGACCAATCTGCTATCCGTATTCGCGGTGCTAACTCGATTAGCAATAGTTCTCAACCGCTAATCGTTCTTGATGGCGTGCCACTTAATACGACTGAGCAGGGCAACGTATTGAGTACTCGTTACAATCCATTGGCCGACATCAACCCCAATGACATCGCGTCGATAGATGTGCTAAAAGATGCATCGGCTGCAGCTATTTATGGTTCACGTGCCTCCAACGGTGTACTTGTTATTACCACGAAACGTGGTAAATCAGGTCAAAACCGGGTTTCCATCAATTCTTTTTACGGTTTCCAGCAAGCCGTAAAGACTCCAAAAGTGCTAAACGCTGCTGATTTCGAACTCATAAACAACGAAAAAGCGAACAATAGCCGCTTCGGTAGCTCGAATGGAGTGGTAAACACCACTTTTCCCATCAACATCGCTAGGCCCATTGACCTTAATGGTGATGGCGTTAACGACGAAACCAATTGGATTAATGAAATATTCCAAAACGGTACCCAGCAGAACTACCAAGCGGCTCTGTCGGGAGGCAATGAATTTGCTTCTTACTATGGCTCAGGCGACTGGAACGACCAGAAAGGTATTATCTTGAACAATCGCCTGCGTCGCGGTTCAGGACGTTTGAATCTTGATTTGACTCCCAAAAAGTGGCTGAAAGCAGGTGTCAGCCTTAGCTATGCCAAAACCCTTAACCAGGGAATCAACGGAGAAAACGCACTAGCTGGCGCTACGGTGTCTGGTTACACTGCTCCACCTAACGTACCAGTTCGCAATCCTGACGGCTCATTCTATTTGAACAGTGTTTTCAATTTAGGAAATGGCAATAATCTCTTGCCGAACTCGAGCTATGCGCCTAATCCATATGTTCATATTCCAGGCACGCTTGAGTTGAACAGAAACGACAACACTTCCCAGCGTACTTTAGGAAACGGGTATGTGACGGTGGAACCCATCAAAGGACTCCAATTGACCTCTAAATACGGTATCGACTACACAAATAACTTTGAGGAGCAATACAGCGACCCAAGGGTAGGCGGACTCGGTAGAAACGCCATTGGTCAGGGCCAACTCGGCTTGGTTCAGGTATACAGCACGGACCGTACCCAGTTTAACTGGCAGAACTATGCTAACTATGACCGAACCTTTGCCGAGAAGCATAATGTTGGCCTAACGGGTGGTGTAGAATATCAGGAAACCAGAACCCGTCGCACTTATACCGTTGCAGGAGGTTTCTCTGATACCAAGTTCCAATCAATCCTAGACAACGTATTTACTTCGGTAGCACCTGGAGGTGGCCAGCAGTTCAATGTTGGCTTCCAGTCTTACTTCGGGCGCCTCAACTACAACTTTGACAACAAATACTACGCCTCGTTTTCGCTTCGCTCGGACGCTTCTTCTGTATTTGGGGCAGACAATCAGCGCGGGATTTTCCCAGGCGGTTCAGTAGGCTGGCGCATTTCGCAGGAGGGTTTTATGAAGAACCTTGCCGTTGTGAATGACTTGAAAATTCGTGCCAGCTACGGCTTGGTCGGTAACTCAAATGGCATTGGCTCTTATGCCTCGCGTACCACCGTTGGGGGCGGACTTTATGCTGACCTCAACGGCTTCACTCCGAACCAGATTGGCAACTCTTTGTTAGCTTGGGAAAAATCCAAGAAGCTCGATATTGGTCTCGATGCATCGCTCTTGAATAACCGGGTAGGCATCACGTTTGACTTTTTCAACAACGACATTAGCGACCTGTTGCTCGCTGCTCCAACCTTGCGCTCCACGGGTGTTCCTGGTGCTTCCATCAGCCGCAACATTGGTTCGATGTACAACCGTGGCATCGAGCTTACTTTGAATACCACCAACGTTCAATTGGAGAACGGTTTCACTTGGACATCGTCGCTTAACGGTACAATTATCAAAAACCGGGTGACGGCACTATCGACGCCAAACGACATCAACCAAGGAAACCAGCGCGCAAGCGTAGGTAGGAGCTTGGGCGTTTACTTTCTGCCAGATTGGGCTGGCGTAAATCCTGCTAACGGCAATGCTCAATTCAGAGATAAGGATGGTAACATCAAGCAGTACGACGCTGCTTATGCCGTAACAACCCCAGCCGGAGGCTTCACAATTGGTCGTTGGCTGAACGCAGCTGGTGAACCTACCACTGCTTTGACCGCTACAGACTTCAAATACCAAGACAAGACTGGTTATCCAACCTTTTTTGGCGGATTTGATAACACATTTGCTTTTAAAGGACTGGAATTAGGCGTGTTCTTGCAGTACAGTGGAGGCAACTATGTCTTCAATGGTTACCGCCAAGCCATGCTGAGCAGCAATTTCCAGAATAACATTGAGGAAATTAAGGACCGCTGGACTACTCCTGGTCAGAACACTGATGTTCCCAAGCAGGTGCTTCGTGACAATCAGTCCAACATAGCTTCGACGCGGTGGTTGGAAAAGGGTGATTTTTTACGGCTTCGCCAAGTTAGCTTAGGCTACAATTTGCCACAAGGACTAGTTACCCGACTCGGCTTGAACAATGTTCGCGTTTACACTTTGGCGCAAAACCTTTATACTTTCACCAAATACAAAGGCCTTGACCCAGAAGTGAACTCCAACGTCAATGCAGCAGCTACCGGTGCCAACATTGCCTTTGGAACGGATGGTCGTTCGGTTCCGGTGCAACGCAGCTTCACGTTTGGAATCAACTTAGGCATTTAATCTTATTTTTTCGAATCATGTTTAATTCCAAGTTTCAACGTCTCGCCCTATGTGCTTTGCTGCTGTCCGCAGCAAGTGGCTGCGACGTTCTGACCCAAGATGTTCCGTCTGCACTGACTGCAGAGGACGCATTTGCCAACCCCGACCGGATTGCCAACAGTGTAATTGGCATGTATGACCAGTTGCAGAACGCTGAATTTTTGGGTGGCCGTGCACTCATTTACAGTGATATTCGCAGTGATGACACAAACCCTGCTGCTTTCTTTGGCGGTATAGGAACATTTACGGCTAACGCTAATGACGGCACCGTATTGCTTGCCTGGACTGGTGGCTACCGTACCTTGTATGGCGCCAATTTCTTCCTGCAGGAGATTGCCAAGAATCCAGGCAAAGTATCAGCTCCTCTAGAAGCACAGTATATAGGTGAGGCTAAATTCATCCGGGGACTCGTCTATTTTCATTTGGTGAACTTGTTTGCTCAACCTTACAACTTCACTGCTGACGCTTCGCACCCAGGTGTAATACTGCAGCTCACGGCTCCCGATGCTGCATCAGCATTCGATCCAAGCCAAGCCAAACCGCGTTCGACAGTAAGGGAGGTCTACACTCAAATCGAGTCGGATTTAAATGATGCCATCACTGGTCTGCCAGAGACATATCCAACTGCTTTTGAGAGAACCGGACGTGCTACTAAAGATGCTGCCCGTACCCTGCTTTCGCGAGTGTATCTATACCAAGGCCGGTATGCGGATGCTGCCCGGTTGGCTGGAGAAGTAATCACTGGAAATCGGCACACTTTGGCTGCCACACCAGATGTTCCCTTCAGACTTGCAACGTTCAACAACCCTGAATCAATTTTTTCAGTGGCCATGAACGCGTCCGATAACCCTAACACTAACAACGCGCTTGGTCAGCACTACCGGAGCCGTGCCGGTTCCGGTGACATAAGCGTGAACCCTTACGCTCTCATCCCAGTTACAAGCTTCCCATTGGATGACCGTCGTCGACTGTTGTTGTTGTCGCCTACTACCCCACCTACATCAACCACTACTCCTGTTGTGCTCACTCAGAAGTACAGGGAGGCATCAGGTGACTACGTTCCAATTGCCCGCTATGCTGAAACGTTGTTGAATAGAGCCGAAGGACTAGCCCAAACCGCTACCAACGTAAGCGCTGAGGCGATTACCTTGCTAAACCTTGTGCGCGACCGTTCAAAGCCTGCTACATCGCCTTCGTATTCAGCCAGTAACTTTGCTGATAAGTCCGCTCTGATTGAGGCCATTTTGTTGGAACGCCGCCTAGAACTAGCTTTTGAAGGTCACCGCCTTTACGACTTGTTCCGTTACAAGCGTAGTTCGAGCCGTGTGGCTTACGGTGCTGAACGAGCGGTACTGCCCATTCCGCTTGTTGATACTCAGCAGAACCCCAACTTAGTACAAAACCCTGGGTACTAGGCTTGCAAAGCAATAAAAAAACCCAGCCGTAACGGCTGGGTTTTTTTATTGCTTTATAAATAAGATACCACCATAAGTAATCTTCACAGAATACTACTTCTGTTTTCAAGTTGCTTCAACCTTTGTTCGCTAACAACCCGGATGTCAAACTCTGTGTTGGTTGATGACCATTTTGACGTAAACGCAATGCTAGTTCAATTATTTACAAAATGGACACTCGTGCTGGCACTTCTCCACCTGGAAGTGGCGAAGGCTCGGTGCCGTAGCAGCAGGATGTAATTAGACTTAGTAGGCTAAGGCATTTCATTTTCACAATTATAGATTATAGCGACGGCGCATAATATCAGTGCTATGCAATAACTATAATCATCCATTGTTCTTACAGCCCTCAACGCATTTCAAAACTGTTATCAACCCAACATGTCTACTCAGCATAATCCATCTATCTTAGCTTCCTGAACAAGCAAAGTTGTGATTATATGAGTTTTATTACATTTATTACCCGTTAGAATGTTATAAGATATACTGGCTCAAATCCCGGTTCTTCACCATGTCATTGAGCCGCTCATTCACGAGGTCGGCGGTGATGAGGATACGGGCATTGGGGCCAATCTTATCCGGAACGTCGTAGAGAATATCATTGAGCAAACGGCTCATAACCGTGTGCAAGCGGCGAGCCCCAATGTTCTCCACTTCCGCATTCACCTGAGAAGCTATTTCAGCGATGCGCTCGAGGGCGGCATCATCGAAGGTGAGTTCTACCTCCTCGGCTTTCAGCAAGGCTTCGTACTGCTTAGTAAGTGCATTCTTGGGGTCTTTAAGAATGCGGAAGAAGTCGTTCTTGGTCAGGCTTTGCAGCTCGACGCGAATGGGAAAGCGGCCTTGCAGCTCGGGAATGAGGTCACTAGGTTTGCTGACGTGGAAAGCGCCGGCGGCAATGAACAAGATATGATCGGTGTTGACGATGCCATACTTGGTGTTGACGGCCGAGCCTTCCACAATGGGCAGCAAGTCGCGTTGCACGCCTTGGCGGCTTACGTCGGGACCGCCACCGCCGCCACTCCGGCTGCCGCTGCTGGCTACCTTGTCAATCTCATCAATGAAGATGATGCCGGCGTTTTCAGCTTGGCGAATGGCTTCGTCCTTTACTTCGTCCATGTCGATGAGTTTAGCGGCTTCTTCATCGAGAAGGAGCCGGCGTGCTTCGGCTACGGTCACTTTGCGCTTGCGGGTTTTCTTGGGCAGCATGTTGCCCAGCATGTCCTGCAGACCCGAGAGGGTGCCTTCGTCCATGCCGGGAGGCGCACCCATCACTCCGATGTTGGGGCCAGACTGGGCCACCTGAATTTCGATGCGGCGGTCTTCGAGCTCGCCGTTTTTGATTTTTTGGCGAAACCGCTCGCGGGTGCGCTCGTTCAGTTCGGCGTCGGACTGGGGAGTGTCGTCGGCCCCTCCCCCACCGCCGAAGCCCAGACCAGCTTTGGACCCTGCAGGACGGGGCACGGCTGGAATCAAGGCGTCGAGAATCAATTCTTCGACTGCATCGGCAGCCTGGGCTTTTACGGCTTCCTGGCGACGGGCTTTCACGCGGTTAACGCTTTGCTCGGCCAGGTCGCGCACCATGCTTTCTACGTCTCGGCCCACGTAGCCCACCTCGGTAAACTTGCTGGCTTCCACTTTCACAAAGGGAGCATCGGCAAGGTGAGCCAGGCGGCGGGCAATTTCGGTTTTGCCCACGCCGGTGGCGCCTATCATGAGAATGTTATTAGGTACTATTTCGGCCTGCATATCGGCCGGGGCATGGAGCCGGCGCCAGCGGTTGCGCAGGGCAATGGCCACGTGGCGCTTGGCATCGTGCTGGCCAATTATGTACTTGTCGAGTTCGGCCACGATTTGGGCCGGGGTCAGAAAATCTTGATTAAGCATAAACGGATGTACGGGAGGATCTGAAATAAGAACGTCATGCTGAAAGCTACCGAGGCGGCTCTACTAAGCACCTATCCCTAACGCGAGGGGGTACTGCTGCAGTAGAATGGCTCCGGCTGCTTTTAGCATGACCGTTGTGGTGGTTAGGTAGAGAAGGCAGCGCTATTCTTTCTTTTTGAACAAGGAGTCCAGATTGCGGGACAGTGTGAAGTACTCACTAGACCCAGCGGCTTGCAGCACTGCGTGGGTATAGTCAATTTGAAAACTGCTGATTTTAAGCATGATTCCGAAGCTAAGACCGGCGCCACCGCTGGTGTTTTCCAATCGCAGCTCCCGGCGCTGAAGGTGGTTGTAACCCGCGCGCACGTGAAGGTTCTTGCTAAGCTCCAGGGCAGCACTGGCGGTAAAATGACGCGCCAGGTTGTCGCCGAAGCTTTTGGTGGGCTTTTTCTCTACGTTGTTGCCGTCTAATTGGCCACGTTGGTTGGGGTCGATGTATTGAATGTCCCACTGCTGCAGGTGGTGGGCCGTGAGCGAAAACCGCAGCGGCATGTGCTCGGGCTTGATGGTGGCACCGAGCTGCACGTCGAGGGGCAGGGGGCCACGGTCGGTGCCGGGGTAAGGCGTGAGCTGGAGCCCTACGTTTTTGGCAGCCAAGCCCACTGTGAAATCCTGCGTGGCGTGCTTGAACACTACCCCTACATCGGCCACACCGGCAAACGAGCGGTTGCCGGCAATGCTGGAAACCGCCAGCTTGGTAGTGGCGCCAAACGTGAACTTGCCCTTGGTGTACGAGTCCGATACGCCCACCGTGTACTCATTTACGCCAAAGGTGCCCAAGCTATTACCGGCCGGGTCGTAGCTCTCGAAGCTGCCATAGTTGAGGTAAGTGATGCCCACGCCAAAACGGCCGTATTTCTCGGTGTTGAAGACGTAAGCGGCGGTGCTCTGCTTGATGTCGGCCACGTAAGCCACGTAGCTCAGGGCGAGGCGGCCGTCCATGCCTTCGTTGAGCAGGGCCGGGTTCGCAAAAAGCATGGAGGGGTCGTCGTTGCGGGCCGATACATTGGTGCTGCCCAGCGCGGCTTGTTGGGCACCGGTTGGCAGGTCCAGAAAGGGAAACACCGTGCGGCCCCCAAGCTGCTGGGCAGCAGCAGGCCGGAACGCTACAATTCCCCCAACCAATAAGCATAAACCGGCAACCCGGTGAGCGGAAAACTGCTTCATACGTCTAAGTTAACGCTTGTAGAACGCGCTTGAGCTTGTTGCCAGCAAGGGCCCTCCCGAACAACGCTAGCCAATTAGCTAAAGTATAAGGGTGCTCTTTCTGGCAACAAGCTCAAACGTGCGCTACACCTACTGCACCTCTACGCTGGGCCCTACCACGGGCACGGGCTCGTCGCGCACGGGAAGCTTTTGCGGATGCGGCACCAGCTCATCGAGCAAGGCTACGCGCAGCACGTCGTCCACGCGCTCGGCGTAGTGAATGGTGAGGCCTTTGAGGTAGTCTTCCTGAATCTCCTCGATGTCCTTGCGGTTTTTGGGGCACAGAATGATGTCCTTCATGCCGGCACGGCGGGCAGCCAGCAGCTTCTCCTTGATGCCGCCCACGGGCAGCACCTTGCCTCGTAAGGTGATTTCGCCGGTCATGGCCAGGCGCGGGCGCACGCGGCGCTGCGTGAAGGCAGAAGCCATACTGGTGAAGATGGCAATGCCCGCGCTGGGGCCGTCCTTGGGCACGGCGCCTTCGGGGAAGTGAATGTGCAAGTCGTACTGCTCAAACAAGCGGTAATCGATGCCAATCTCATCGGCACGGCTGCGCAGGTAGGAAAGGGCCGTGATGGCCGACTCCTTCATCACGTCGCCGAGCTGGCCCGAGAGCGTGAGCTTGCCACGGCCGCGGCTCAGCAGGCTTTCTACAAAGAGTATGTCGCCGCCCACGCTGGTCCAGGCCAGGCCCGTTACTACGCCGGCGGTGTCGTTGTCCTGATATTGGTCGCGGTCGAACATCGGCGCGCCGAGGATTTTGCGGATTTCTGCCGGCTCCATCACGGCGGGTAGCTCCTCCTTTCCTGCCTTGCGGCGGGCCAGGTTGCGGGTCACAGCGGCCAGCTTGCGCTCCAGGCCGCGCACGCCCGATTCCCGGGTGTAGTCGTCGGCCACACGGTGCAGGGCGGCGTCAGTAATCTTCACTTCAGCCTCGCCCAGGCCGTGGTCTTTCAGCTGCTTGGGCCAAAGGTGCTTGCGGGCAATCTGCACTTTCTCCTCCTGGGTGTAGCCCGTGAGGTCGATGATTTCCATGCGGTCGCGCAGGGCGGGCTGAATGGTATCGAGCGAGTTGGCAGTGGCAATGAACAGGACCTTGCTCAGGTCGTACTCTACCTCCAGGTAGTTGTCGGTGAAGGTGGCATTTTGCTCGGGGTCGAGCACCTCGAGCAGGGCCGAGCTGGGGTCGCCGCGGAAGTCGCTGCTCACCTTGTCTATCTCATCGAGAATGATGACAGGGTTAGAGCTACCAGACTTCTTAATCTGCGCAATAATGCGACCGGGCATGGCCCCCACGTACGTTTTGCGGTGCCCGCGAATCTCGGCTTCGTCGCGCACGCCACCCAAACTCATGCGGATGTACTTGCGGCCCATGGCGGCCGCAATGCTACGGCCCAGGCTGGTTTTGCCCACGCCGGGAGGGCCGTAAAGGCACAGAATAGGCGCCTTTAGGTCCTGCTTTAGCTTGAGCACGGCGATGTATTCCAGAATCCGCTCCTTCACCTTTTCCAGGCCGAAGTGGTCGGAATCAAGAATCTTCTTGGTTTGCTTCAGGTTGAATTTGTCCTTGGTGTACTCGCCCCAGGGCAGGTCGAGCAGGAACTCCACATAGTTCATGCTCACCGAGTAGTCGGGCGCCATGGGGTTGGTGCGGGCCAGCTTTTCCATCTCCTTTTTGAAATGGAGCGCCACGCTTTCGGGCCACTTTTTGGTCTCAGCGCGGGCCTTGAGGCGATGGACGTCCTCATCGGGGCCCTCCTGGCCCAGCTCATCCTGCAGGGTTTTGAGCTGCTGGCGCAGGAAGTACTCCCGTTGCTGCGCGTCGATGCCGGTGTGGGTTTTTGAACGGATGTCCTGCTTAATTTCGAGCAGCTCGGCTTGGCTGAGCAAGGCCTCCAGCAGTTGGCGCGCTTGCTGCTCGGGGTCGGCTAGCTCTAGCAATTTTTGCTTGGCGGGCAGGTCCAGCTGCACATTCGACGACAAGAAATGCGTCAGGAAAGCCGGCGACTGGATGCCGTCGAGCATTGCCCGGGCTTCCATTGGAATCTCCGGCGTGAGCTCCAAGACCTTGGTGGCCGCCTCGCGCAGGGCCTGCAGCAAGCCAAACTCACCGGGGATGTCGGGGTTGAGGGCTACTTCCGAAAAGTAAGATACCCGCGCCGTGAGCAGCGGCGTGAAGGTGAGCTGCTCTTCAATGGTGAAGCGCACCTGCCCTTGCAGGATGATGGTAACCTGGCCATCGGGCTGCTCCAGCAGCTTGAGAATACGGGCCAGCGTGCCTACTGAATGCAGCTCTTCGGTGGTGGGCTCGTCGGCGTCGGGGCTTTGCTGGGCTACTACCCCCAATAGCTTGTCGGCAGCATAAGCCTTGCGTACTAGCTTGATGCTTTTTTTGCGAGTGACCGTGACCGGCAGCACCACCCCAGGAAACAGGACGGTATTGCGCACGGGCAGCAACAGCAACGTAGGCGGGGCATCGTCGCCGCGCAGCAAGTGGTCGGGGTCGGCGGCCATAATGGCAATAGCTTCGGGTTGGGAATTAGTGTCGCTGAAGGCCCGAATGCGGGACGGCGCAGAGGATGTAGGGGAAGTGACTGGTGCCAAACGCATGAACGAGAATAAAGCCTAAAGCAAGAAAATGGTGCCAGTTTGGCAGCCGTACGCCGCGAGAAGCGGGAGGTACAAGGTACGGCTTCCCGGCACTTTTGGACATCAATGGCCGTGCCAGCGAAACTGTTCCGCCAAAGCGGCGCAATTCGCTACGAAATCGCAGCTGCCCTCCGCTTGAAATCGCTAATTTGTTGGCAACTTGCGTAAATTATTATACCAATACTCTACTAATGTCCGTCATATTGCGTTTGTGCCAATTAATTCTCCTATTTATGCTGGGAATGGCCGCCGCTCCGCACGCTCAAGCCCAACGCCGCCCTACCAAAGGAATTCCTCCGGCCGCATCACCATCTGCGGACACCACCAGTGGTGGCGCTTCGGCTGCCCCGGCCGGCCGCACTCCCAACGCAACCAAGCCACGGACAACACCAACCGCCAGCCCCACTCCGGCCAACCAGCCGACCATTGCGCCTGGCAGCTATCGCGTTACGGGCCTAAATGGCCGCATCACGCGAAAACTGCGCCTGCGCTCCGACGGCACTCCGGACTTCATCTACATCAACAGCTACCCTTATTTTGAGGATAAGAAAGCCCTGCGGGCCATTGCCAAAGCCGAGCGCCGGCACCAGTACCGCGAGGCTCGGTTGATGCTGGAGAGCTACGTGGCCAAGTTTGGCCCCACCAATTTTGCCCGCAATACCGACATGCTTTGGCGCCTGGGGCAGTTGCTAGAGCGCGACAATCAGCAGGCGAAGGCGAAGGCTTACTACCGCCTCGCCCTCAAGCACCACCGCACCGACATTAAAAAAATACAACTCTATTACGACTCGCTCGAGAAAAAAAATCAGGACCTGTACGTCCCCCTCAAAACGTACTACGACCTAGTGGAGTACCGCAAAAACCTGAACACGTTTCATCCTCCCCGCGGCGTGTACACGAGCATGGGCGATGCCGTGAACACCAAGTCGCCGGACTACGGGCCCGCCATGGGCGGCAACGATTCCATTATCTATTTTAGCAGCAAGCGCAAGCGCCGGGGCATCACCGGCGTGATGGACGAAGACCTCTACTTTTCCCGCAGGGAAGGCATCAACTGGAGCGACGCCGAGCCCATGCCCAAGCCCATCAATTCGCCCAACAACGAAGGCTCGGCGTGCCTGAGCAAGGACGGAAGGACCATTTTCTTTGCCCGCTGCGAGTGTTCGACCTGCCACGGCAATTGCGACCTGTTCACGGCCACCAAGGGGAAAGACGGCAAATGGAGCACGCCTAAAAGCTTGGGGCCCAACGTAAACTCGTCAGCCTGGGATTCGCAGCCCACGCTTTCGCAGAACGAGGATACGCTATACTTTGCCTCTGACCGGCTCGGGGGCTTCGGACTGTCGGACATCTACTTCACGCACAAGCTGAAAAATGGCCAGTGGAGCCCCGCCCAAAACGCTGGGCCCGTGGTGAACACCCGCGAAAGCGAAGTAAGCCCCTTCTACCACCCGCTCTACCACGTGCTGTACTTCAGCTCGCGTGGTCAGCTGCTGAACTTTGGCGACTTCGACATCTACAAGACCTACCGCGTGGGTGGCCGCTGGCAGGAGCCCAAAAACATTGGCCCCTTGGTCAACGGCAAGGGGTCGGAATACTACTTTACCATCGACGCCGATAGCAAAAACCTCTACTACGCCCGTTCCGAAGCCGAGAACATCAACAACCTCGACCTCTACTCCTTCCCGCTGCCCATGGAGGCCCAGCCGCTGGCCACCACCCACGTCGAGGGCACTCTCCTCGATTCGGTGTCCAGCAAGCCGCTCAAAGGTATTGTGAGCATTATTGACTTGGACAACGGCATTGAAGTGGCCAGCAAGTTTATCCGGCCCGATGGCACCTTCGACTTCGAGCTGATGGAGGGTTCGCACTACGCCATGCTGATTCAGAGCACCGATTTCTTCAGCGTGGAAAAACAGTTTGAGCTGAAAGGCGACACGGTAATGACCTTGCTTACGAACAGCATCGACTATAAGCTGCCGCTGATTTTTAAAAATATTGAATTTCAGCCGGGTAAGTCAGCTATTCTGCCCTCCATGCACACGACGCTCGACCGGATAGCCATTTTTCTGGTTGACCACCCCACGTTCCGGCTCAACATTGGGGGGCACACCGATGCCAGCGGCGACCCCGACGTGAACGAGCAGCTCTCGCAGGACCGCGCCGAGGAAATCCGCCGCTACATTGAGCGCAAGGGCAAGCTCAAGCCCAACCGCATCGAGAGCCTGGGCTACGGCTCTACCCGCCCCCTCAAAGACGAGCTGACCGATGCCGACGCCAAGGTGAACCGCCGTGTCGAGTTTCGCCTCATCAAACCCGACAACGAAAAGCCAGCCGATGGCGGGGGAGATTGGAAATAGCGTAGTCTTAATGGCAGCATCGCCGCTTCTACTCAAGGCAATCAAACCCAGGCTAACGTGATACTCAACCACATTCCTGATTTTAGCCTGCAGTACGAGGACACGCTGGGCTTGCTGCGCATGGAATGGGTTTCGGGCGAAGCCACTCAGACGCTCCGCGCCAGTGCCGCGCAGCTGCTGCTCCTGGCTCGGGAGTTGGCCGTGCGCACGCTGCTCATCGACATGAACTCGCTGCCCAACATTTCGGTGGAAGACGAGCTGTGGCTGGGCACCTACTGGATGCCCGGCATTGTGCAGCTGCCGCTGGAGCGTCTGGTGCTGGCCATCGATAGTGGCCAGCTGCACAACCAGCTGGCCATCGACGCACTGCATGACTTGGTGCAGCCCGCCATTCGGTTCGAGTCGCATTATTTCTCGGATGTCCTGTCGGCCCTACAGTGGCTCACCGAAGGCACCAACCGCCTGCCCGCGCTACTGGCCGAGTGGAGCGCCCGCTAGACCTCTCCTACTCCACTGCCAGCACCTGCACCGCCCTGCCGTTGAACGCGACCTGCTCGCCAGCCCGCAGCCCCTTCAGCGCCAGCGCCACCGGCGCAGCAGCCGACACGGCAAAGACTTCGGGCCCACCCTCTATCACCAACCTGCCCGCGCTGATGCTGATATAGAAGCGGCCCATGCTGGTGTGCACCAGCGCGCCGGGCCGCACGGTGTCGCAAGCTCCATTGGGGCTGATGCGGGCCAGCTCGGCTTGTAGCTGCTGGGCCTGCTGCATGTGAGCGGCGTTGCGGTCGCGCTCGGCATTGGCCATTTCACGGCCGGTTTCATACTTGTCGCCCGCGCTGCTCTTGGTTTCGGAGCTCGAGGACTCCTGGGCGGCTTGCATGGCGGTGCGCGCCGCATCGATGCGCTCCTGGATAAAGGCTTGGCAGAGGGCGTGGAGGGCGGGTTTGGTCATCTCGTCTCGGCTTTCCATACTATTTGCGAATTGATTTGCATCTGCCAATTCGAGAGCAGCATTCCTAATTTGTTGATGGCAGCTACTTCGGAAGCAATTGAAAATTCGAACCGGTGATGCTCAGCTCGCTCTTCGTTATTATCAACTATTATTTTCAGCGCCGCATGCCCTGCTGGGCTGGTGCAATAAGCCTCTATGAGCAAGTAGCCCAAAGACGAAGGATACCCAACCTGGCCAATTTCAAAACTAACCGTACCCGTGGCGCTTTTGGGGAATTCCATCAACGATTCTCCGAAAGCTGTAAACATACCGGCATCACCATAAAAATATACGTGTGCTTTAACATCTGGCCTGATAATCTCTATGTCGAATGAATAATCATCATCGTGGTCAATGGTGACAGAAAACTTGAGTTTGCTTCTCTTCATGCTTATGCCTGGTTGATTTGACTGCCAGCTAACTCAAGTGCCGCCCGCACCTTTTCGGCCCATTGTTCATCATCGGGCGCCACCACCAGCATGCGGAAGCCGTGCCGTTCGCCTTCTATTCGCACTCCATCCGAATCATCAATCAACAAATCGATACCGAAGCTTGGCGGGTGCTTGGTGCATCTCACTTTAACTGTTTGGTTGTGCCGCTGCTGGTTCACTACTCCATCCAACCAGATTCCGTGCAACCAAAACAGCTTGCGGATGTGCCAAATGCTACGGTAAGAAGTAGTGTACACCCACACTTCCCAGCCCTGCTGCTGGCAGTATTCCGCAAGTTTCTCAATTCCCTGACGCAGCCGCTGGCCGCCTAGCAGCCTGGCTAAAATATATCTGCGGGGCTTCTCCAACGGGAAGTTATATCCACAGTGAATAAGGGTGTTATCAAGGTCAAAGGCGACTCGCATTGTATTAAACGAAAAGTAAGCCCTCGGCAACCTTCCGGTCGTTGCCCAGGCGCGGCACCTTGTTTTGCCCGCCCAGCTTACCCAGGCTTTTCATATACCGCTGAAACGCACCAGCAGGTAGCGGCGTCAACTGCAGCGGCACCAGAATATTGCCACGGCGCAGGTCATCATAGTAGGAATTACGCTGGCGCAATGCCGCATCCAAAGCCGCCGCGAAAGCAGCAGCATCGCGCGGCGGGCGCGCAAACTCTACCAGCCACTCATGGCGCGAAGGGGTGGCGGGGTCCTCACTTACCAGGGGCGCTACGGTGAATTCTACTACTTCTACCTCCGGGAACTGAGCCATGCCGGCGCGCAAGGCCTGTTCCACTTCCTCGCCAATGACGTGCTCGCCAAAGGCCGAAAGGAAGTGTTTGATACGGCCCGTTACCACCACGCGGTGCGGCGCCAGGCTCACAAACCGCACGGTGTCGCCCAACGAGTAAGCCCATAGGCCGGCGTTGGAGGTGAGCACCACGGCGTACTGCTTGTCCAGTTCCACATCGGCGATGGTGAGGCGGGGCGCGTCGGGCTCGAAGAAGCGCTCGGCCGGCACAAACTCGAAGAAGATGCCGCTATTCAGCAGCAGGAGCAGCCCCGGGTTGCCCGGCTCGTCCTGGAAGGCCAAGAAGCCCTCCGAGGCCGGAAACAGCTCAATGCTATCGACGGGCCGCCCGATGCTTTCGAAGAGCTTGGCGCGGTAAGGCTCAAAGTTGACTCCGCCGTACACGAACAGGTTAAAATCTGGAAAAATATCTTTGATGGGGCGGCCGGTGCGGGCCGTGAGCCGGTCGAAGTACATCTGCACCCAGGGCGGAATGCCCGATATGAGGGTCATCTTTTCCCCCAACGTTTCGTCCACGATGCGTTCCAGCTTGGTTTCCCAGTCCTCGATGATGTTAGTGGCGTAGCTCGGCAGCTGGTTGCGGCGCAGGTAGGCCGGCACATGGTGGTTGGCAATGCCCGAGAGGCGGCCGGTGCGGATGCCGTGGTGTATTTCCAGCTCCGGGGAGCCCGACAGGAAGATTAGTTTACCATCGAGAAACTGGCTGCGGCCGGTGCGGTATATGTAGTAAAGCAGGGCATCGCGGGCCCCATCGATGTGGTTGGGGATGCTGTCCTTCGTGATGGGGATGTACTTGGTGCCAGAGGTGGTACCGCTGGTTTTAGCCAGATACAGCGGGTGGCCGGGCCAGAGCACATTGGCTTCGCCGGCTTGGGTGCGGTCGAAATAAGATTTGAGGCCTTCATAGTCGCGCACGGGCACTTGGCGGGCCAGGTCGGTAGGCCTCGCTATGCCGCCCAGGCCGTGGTCGCGGCCGAACGCCGTGTTGGCAGCCGCAGTGGTAAGCTGGTGTAGCAACTCTAGTTGGGTAGCTTCGGGGCGGTGCTGCCAGCGCTGGTGGCGCCGGGCAACGTACCGGGCCAGCGGCCGGCTGAGTGCAGATTTTAGTCCCATAATCTGATTAAAAGCGCTGTTTCAGCGGTTGCGAAGGTACGTTGGCTCGGTGCACCAGTGCGCAAGCCCGGCAACCCGGCTAACTTGCCGCCGTTACCCTTGTTTCCCATACTCAACACTTAACTCACCAATCACCAAACAATCATGGCAGACCACAAAGGCACCGCCGCCTGGACCGGCGACATCAAAGGCAGTGGCACCCTCAGCACCGAAAGCGGCGCACTCAACGCTCCCTACTCCGTGGGCAGCCGCTTCGAAGGCAAGCAAGGCACCAACCCCGAGGAGCTCATCGGCGCAGCCCACGCCGGCTGCTACACCATGTACCTTACCAGCGTGCTCACCAAGCACGGCCACCAGGTCGAGAGCATCACCACCACCTCCACCGTCACAATGAACCCAAACAACGGGCACCCCGTCATCGAGCGCATTCACGTGAGCACCGAGGGCCGCGTGAGCGGCGGCAACATTACGGACGAGGATTTCCAGAAGCACGCTGAAGACGCCAAAGCCAACTGCCCCGTGTCGAAGGCGCTGAGCGCCGTGCCCGAAATGACGCTGGATGCTAAGTTTGTGGGCTAGTTTTAGCCCCAGCTAATTTGAAAGGCCGTCATGCTGAGCTTTCCGAAGCATCTCCACCGCGCAACTAATCAATTCTAGTAGTGCGATGGAAATGCTTCAGCAAGCTCAGCATGACGTTTTTATTGTTCCAAGTCGTCATCATCACCCTACACGCCGCCGTTTCTGCTTTCCGCACTAAATTTGCCCTATGCCCACTGGTACTACTCGCATCCGTCTTCGCCCCGCTAATACTTCCCGCATCCCCTTCTGGGGTCAATTAGCCATCGGCGCCTTCTGGCTGACCTATGTGCTGTTTTCGATGTGGGGCGATACCAAAGCGAATGATTACCATTTCCTGCACTGGGTTTTCCTTGTGTTCACATTCGTGTACATCGGCTACGTGCTAGTGCACAACGCCCCCATTTTTGGTACCCAGAGCTACCTGGAGTTCACCCCTGGCTACATCGTGCACAAGGCCGGTCTCTTCCGTGCCAAGCAGGTATTTGCCGCCGAGCGGATTGCGACCCTTGAGCTTCGCCCCATGCTGTTGCGCTTGCAGCTAAAAGACGGCGAAGTATATGCCCTGAACCTACGCGAAGTGAAAGGCAAAATGCGCAAAACCCGCTTTCGTGAGCAGGTACGGGAGTTTGCCGCTAAGCATGAGGTTCGGCTCTCGGAAACCAATAACCCTACGGCTACAGCCTAGTTATTCGGATTTGCAGCATGCTGTAGAGACGCCACACTTGGCGTCTCGGCTTCTGCGCCGTTGAGTTGTAGCAGCCCCTCCTATCGTTTAGTTATTGTTCACCGCCGAGGCGCAAACCGCAGGTTGGCGTAGCCAAGCGTCGCGTCTCTACTTCGCGAACTTCTTGCGCAGCTCGTCGACTTGGTCGCGAAATTTCTTGTCCGAATCCACCAAATCCGACACGGTTTGCACCGAGTGCATCACGGTGGTATGGTCGCGCCCGCCAAAGTGAAAACCAATGGTTTTCAGCGTGTGCGCGGTGTGGTGCTTGGCGAAGTACATGGCAACCTGGCGGGCCGTTACCACTTCCTTTTTGCGGGTTTTGTCTTTCAGCAGCTCTACGGAGATGCCGAAATAAGCGGCCACAGTCTTCTGAATGAAGTCGAGGTTGACTTCAGCTTCTACTTCTTCGATGATGTGGCGCAGGGCCTGCTTCACCATTTCCAGGTCGATATCGCGGCGCGAGAGGCTGCTTTGCGCCACCAGCGAGGCAATCACGCCTTCCAGCTCGCGCACGTTGGTGTGCACCGAGTTGGCAAGGTAGTCCACCACGTGGTCTGGCGGAATATCGATGCCATCCTGCTCCATCTTGTTGCGGATGATGGCCACCCGCGTCTCGAAGTCGGGGCTTTGCACATCGGCCGTGAGGCCCCACTTAAAGCGGTTGAGCAACCGGTCTTCCAGGCCCAGCAGGTCCTTGGGGGGCCGGTCCGATGTCATCACAATCTGCTTGCCGGACTGATGCAAGTGGTTGAAGATGTGAAAGAACATCTCCTGGGTCTTGCCTTTGTTGGCCAGAAACTGCACGTCGTCCAGAATCAGGGCATCGACTTGCAGGTAGAAGTTGGCGAAGTCCTGCACCTGCGCGCGCTGCACGCTATCGATGAACTGGTTGGTGAACTTCTCAGCCGACACATACAGTACAAAGCGCTCGGGCGCCGTTGCCTTAATGTGGTTACCGATGGCCTGCACCAAGTGCGTTTTGCCCAGGCCCACGCCGCCGTACACCATCAGTGGGTTGAAGCTGGTGGTGCCGGGCTTGTTGGCCACGGCCAAGCCCGCTGAGCGCGCTAGGCGGTTGCAATCGCCCTCGATGTAGTTATCGAAGGTGTAAGAGCCGTTCAGCTGCGACGGCACGAGGTTGCCGTCCATGGGGCGGGCCGTGTCGAAGGGGTTGCGCGGCGGCGCCATGGTATCGGCCGTCTGGTTGTTGATGCCGAAGTTGCCGCGGGGCGTAGTGCGCACCGCCGCCGAATTCACGTAGCGGGCCGAACCGGCCCGTGCACTGCCGGCAAAGGGGTTGCCCGCGGGTTGCGATGGTGCCGGCTGCGGGGCGTCGCGCGGGTCGGGCGCGGCCGTTTTGCGGGGCGGCGGCAGATGCAGGGCGCGCGGCGGCGTTTGGTCGTTGCCCTGGTCCACTACTACACTGTATTCGAGGCGGCCATCGGCGCCCAGCTCGCGGAAAAGGGCGCGACGCAGCTCGTCCACGTAATGCTCCTCCAGCCAGTCGTAGAAGTAGGCGCTCGGCACCTGAATGGTCAGCACGTTGCCCTTCAGCTCAACCGGAACAATGGGCTGAAACCAAGTCTTGAAACTCTGCTCCCCGATTTCCGCCGAGATGCTGCGTAAACAGCCAGCCCAAACCGTGCGAAAATCTTTGAGCATGAGTTATTTGAACAGTAACCGGGTGCGGGCCGGGAGCGAAAAGAGTGACGAAAACAGCGGGCACGAGGTGCCCATATTATTTTAGAGGGGGACAAAATTGTGGAAAACTCAGCACTTAAAAAAGCCGTTTCCCGCTTGTTTATATCGTGCTTTTAACAGGCTGCCCGAACCGGCACCACAGAGGCACTAGCTAAACCGGCCCGTTTTGTTTTCGGCGAAAATTCATAATCCAGCCTTCCTAAATTTATACCTGACCAACCCACTTGATTTATCAGGGTGGGCTTGCCGTCGGGGCTGGCAATGGGCTCCGGCGCGTCCATAAACGTGTGGGTGTGTCCGCCCAGTATCAGGTCGATGCCGGAGACTTGAGCCGCCAGCTTGCGGTCGTCAATTTTCGCGCTTTCGTACTTGTAGCCGAGGTGCGAGAGGCAGATAACCAAGTCGCACTTTTCGGCTCCGCGCAGCTGAGCCACGGTTTCGGTGGCCTTCGCCACAGGGTCGAGGTACTCGGTGGCACCAAAGTTTTTATCGCCCACCAAGCCCGCGAGTTGAATGCCCAGGCCGAACACTCCAATGCGGACGCCCTGCTTCTCAAATACCTTGTAAGGAGCAAAACGGCCGGCCAGCGGCGTCTTGGAGAAGTCGTAGTTGGCGATGAGGAAGGGGAACGTGGCGTTGGGCAGCTGGCGCATCAGGCCGTCGAGGCCGTTGTCGAAATCGTGGTTGCCGAGCGTGCTGGCGTCGTACTTCATCTCGCTCATGAGCTTGTACTCCAGCTCGCCGCCGAAGAAGTTGAAGTACGGCGTGCCCTGGAAAATGTCGCCCGAGTCGAGTAGCAGCACGTTGGCCTCCTTGCTGCGGATGTCTTTGATGAGCGCCGCGCGCCGCGCCATGCCACCCAGCCCGGCCCACTGCCCGCCGTTGTCGGGAAAGGGCTCGATGCGCGAGTGCATGTCGTTGGTGTGCAGAATGGTGAGCTTGATGGGCTCTTTAGCAGCAGCGGCTTCGGCGGTGTTGGCCAGGCCACCCAGCACGGTGAGACCGGCAGTGCCGAGCAAGGATTGACGAAGAAAATCGCGGCGAGTAGTCATCGGGATAGTAGTAATTAGAGTCCTTGCGCTTTACTGTTTCACGCGGCCTTCGACCTTGGCGGTCACGGGTTGGCCTGCCTTGGTGAGGCTGCGGATGTGGTCGGCAATGGCGTTGCGCAGCAGCACGTTGGTGTGGCGGGGCTCAATGGTTTTGAAGAACCCCATGTTATCGCCGCCCGAGGCCAGGTAGTCGGAAATGGCGATGGGCCAGGTGCGGTCCTGGTTGGGGTCGAAGACTTGGTTGCCGATGCGAATGTCTTTGGGCAGGCCGTCGAAAGTTACGGCGTAGGTGGCACCCGAAACTGCCATTTTGATGTTAGCCGCGTACTCGAATAGCTGCTGCACCACCGCGCTGGGGGCGTCGAGCACCACCAGCTCGTTTTCGAACGGCATCAGCTCAAACACCGAACCCAGCGTAACCGGGCCAGCTGAGAGGCTGGCGCGCAGGCCGCCGTTGGTCATCACGCCCAGCGGAACGGGTTCGCTAAGTACCTGACTGGCACGGGCCCGCTGCAAGTCGGCCACGAAGTTGGCCAGCGGCGACTCGCCCTGGGCTTTGAGCAGCGGCATGGGCGCCGTGCCCAGCACCTCCTGCATTTGGGTGGTCACCTTGTCGTGGTAGGGCGCAATCATGGCGGCCACGGCGGGGTCTTCGGCCTGGGTTTTTCCAACGGGCTGGCTGGTGGTCGGCGCAAAGCGGGCCGTGGGTGCATACGCGGCTCGTTGGCAACCGGGGGCAACCGCTACCACCACCAGCAGGGCGGCTAAAGCGGTACGAAAAGAGTTTTGCAGCATGAAGGCGACAGCTAAAGCAGCTTGGTTATTTTTTGCAAAGCTACGATGCCCGTTCCTCCTTATGCTGAACCGGGAAGCCGCCAGCGGGCAGCTTCGGGACTAGCGCGGTATCTTTCGGCCTGTTTTCAGCGTTGCTATGCCCAAAGCAGAACCGATGGAAATGATGCCCCGAAGCGCCAATACTTATGTCTGATTCTCCCGTTGCCACGCCCGTTTCGTTTGCCGAATTTCCGGCCGTAACCACCGCGGAGTGGCAAGCCCGCCTGACCCGCGACCTGAAAGGCCAGGACCCCGCCACGCTCCGCTGGCCCCTACCCGATGGCTTTAGTGTGGAGCCCTTCTACCACCGCGAGGCCTTGGCCGCGCTGGGCGGGCTGCCTGCCCCCCTGCCCCACCCGCAGGCGCCATGGCTGAACGTGCCCGTGATAAACGTGCCCGCCGGTGATGGCCGCGCCGAAATTGACCGCGCGGCCGCCGCGCTAGAGCAAGGAGCCGAGGGCATTCACTTTGTGCTGACGGAAGCCGAGTCCTTTGCCGTGCATCATCTGGCCGAGCAAATGCCCTTGCCCACCACTTACATTGGCTACACGGTGGCCGCCGAGCCCGACGTATTACTTGCCCATTTGATAGATACAGCACCAGGCACGGCCTTGCGGGGCTTCCTGCGCTTCGCGCCCGGCGCGGTGCCCGAAGGCGCCGAACTAGCCAACTACCGCACTGCCCTGCGACGATGCGTGAGCCTGACCACGGGCATGCCCGACTTCCAGGCTCTGGCTGTGAACGGCGCCTTTTTTGGCAACCGCGGCGCTACTGCCACCCAGCAGATTGCCTTCAGCCTGAATACGGCCGCGGCGCTGCTAGCCGAGCTGCCCAACGACGAAATTAGCCCGGACCAGGTAGCGGCGGCCTTGCACCTGCACGTAGTTATTACGCCTAGCTACTTCCCCGAAATTGCCAAGCTGCGGGCCCTGCGCCGGTTGTGGGCCACGTTGCTGCATGGCTTTGACCTGCCCGCCGCGCTCAACCAGCGCCTGCGCATTCACGCCGCCACGGCCTCATGGACGCAAACCACCCTCGACCCCCACACCAACCTGCTGCGCCACACCACCGAAGCCATGAGCGCCGTACTCGGCGGTGCCGATTCGCTTTCGGTGGCGCCGTTCGATAGCTTATTTGCCGAGCCCAACGATTTTTCGGGTCGGCTGGCGCGCAACCTTTCGGTGCTGCTCCGTGAAGAATCGGGCCTGGGCCGGGTGCAGGACCCCGCCGCGGGCTCTTACTACCTCGAAACCCTCACCGACCAGCTGGCGCAGGAAGCCTGGGCGCTTTTTCAGCGCACGGAGGCGGCCGGTGGGCTGCCCAAAGTGCGGGCGCAGGTGCTGGACGAAATCAAGCAAGTGGCGACCGAGACGTTTCGGCGCATTGCGAGCGGCCAGCAAATTGTGGTCGGAACCAACCGCTTCCAAAACCGGGGCGAGCAGTTCAGCTTCAACCCCAAGAAGCTGTTGCGGTCCGCCGAATTTGACGTCACCCGTGCGTCCTATCCCACCGAGGTGCTGCGCCTGGCTACAGCCCTGCACTTTGAGCGCCGCGAGAAAAAGAGCAAGCGCGCCGCCGTGGTGCTACTGGGCACCAACACCAACCAAGTGATTCTGGAGACTTTTCTCAACATGCTGCTGCCTCACGAGCGGCCCGAAATTGCTGCCAGCCATCCGGAAGGCACTTTGTCGCTGCTGTACTCGTCGCCCGAAGAAGCTACGCTGATGTACGCCACGCCCGAACAGTTCCAGCGCTTCGCTCGCTTCATCTATCAAATTCCGACCGAGAAGCAGGTATTCATTCCCCCTACCCTGCTCAGCTCCGACATGCCCACCCTGCAAGAGGCTGTACGGGTGTTTGGGTTTCACGAAATGAAGGTGCAGGGCTACACCACTGAGCAAGTGCTGGACCGCATTCAAGGACGTTAAGCCAAGCTTTGTCATTGCGAGTGAAGCGCAGCGGAACGCGGCAAACGAAGTTCAGCGCAGCTAATCCGTCTTGTAATCACCAGAGACCGTCGGAGCGCGACACCATTCAAAAACAAATTAGTAAGCCTATCACATTACAAAGCTGGTCGCATTGAGAGGACGGATTGCCGCGTTACGCTGCGCTCCACTCGCAATGACTGATGCCTTTCGCCATTCCGCCTATGAAACCCGATTTCTCCACCATTCCCTACAACGCGGCTACGGCGCCTAGCGCCACACCTGCTGCTTCGGAAGCTGCTACGCTCACGCCGGAGGGCATTGCCATTAAGCCGGTGTACACTGCCGCCGATGTGGCCGGGCTCGACCACCTGGGCTTTGGGGCGGGCCTGCCGCCGTACCTGCGCGGGCCCTACGCCAGCATGTACGTGCAGAATCCGTGGACCATTCGGCAGTACGCGGGTTTCTCAACGGCCGAGGCCAGCAATGCCTTCTACCGCCGCAACCTAGCGGGCGGGCAAAAAGGGCTGTCGGTGGCGTTCGATTTGGCTACGCACCGCGGCTACGATTCCGACCACCCGCGGGTGCAGGGCGACGTGGGCAAAGCCGGCGTAGCCATCGACTCGGTGGAGGACATGAAGATTCTCTTCGACCAGATTCCGCTTGACCAGATGTCGGTGTCGATGACCATGAACGGGGCCGTGCTGCCGGTGCTGGCCTTTTATATAGTGGCGGCCGAAGAGCAGGGCGTGACGCCGGATAAACTGGCGGGCACCATTCAGAACGACATTCTGAAGGAGTTCATGGTGCGGAACACCTATATCTACCCGCCCGCGCCCAGCATGCGCATCATCGCCGATATTTTCAGCTACACGGCGGCGAACATGCCCAAGTTCAACTCGATTTCCATCTCGGGCTACCACATGCAGGAAGCCGGCGCTACCGCTGACCTGGAGTTGGCCTACACCCTGGCCGATGGCCTGGAGTACGTGCGGGCCGGCTTGGCGGCGGGCATGAAAATTGACGAATTTGCCCCGCGCCTATCCTTCTTCTGGGCCATTGGCATGAACCACTTCATGGAGATTGCCAAGCTGCGCGCCGGGCGCCTGCTGTGGGCCAAGCTCATGCAGCAGTTCAACCCCACCAACCCCAAGAGCCTGGCCCTGCGCACGCACTGCCAGACCTCGGGCTACTCCCTTACCGAGCAGGACCCGTACAACAACGTGGCCCGCACCGCCATTGAAGCGCTGGCCGCGGCCCTTGGCGGTACCCAAAGCCTGCACACCAACGCGTTGGACGAAGCCATTGCCCTGCCCACCGACTTCTCAGCCCGCATTGCCCGCAACACCCAGCTTTACCTCCAGCACGAAACCGACATCACCAAAGTAGTCGACCCCTGGGGCGGCTCCTACTACGTGGAGTCCCTGACCCACGAGTTGGCCGACAAGGCCTGGGCCCTGATTCAGGAAGTGGAGGAATTGGGCGGCATGGCCAAGGCCATTGAGACCGGCCTGCCTAAGCTGCGCATTGAAGAAGCCGCAGCCCGCAAGCAGGCGCGCATCGACTCGGGCAAGGAAATTATTGTGGGAGTGAACAAGTACCAGACCACCGAGAAAACCGAAGTGGAGGTGCTCGACATCGACAACGACGCCGTGCGCGAAAGCCAGATTGCGCGCCTCAAGAGCATCCGCGCCAGCCGCGATAACGTGGCCGTGAAGGTGGCACTGGCCGCCCTGACCGAAGCGGCCGGCGTGCGCGTAGAGGAGCTAGCGACCGCAAAGGCAACAGCCGACAATAGCCAACCGCTCACCCACAACCTCCTGGCCCTGGCCGTGACCGCCGCTCGGGCCCGCGCCACCCTCGGCGAAATCTCCGACGCCCTCGAAGCCATGTACGGCCGGCACCAGGCCACCACGCGCACCGTGTCGGGCGTGTACTCTCAGGAAATGCACCACAACGAAGCATTCGAACAGGCCCGCAAGGCCGCCGAAGATTTTGCCGCCCGCGAAGGCCGCCGCCCCCGCATGCTGGTAGCCAAAATGGGCCAGGACGGCCACGACCGCGGCGCCAAAATCATCGCCACTAGCTTCGCCGATGTGGGCTTCGACGTGGACATTGCGCCCCTCTTCCAAACCCCGGGTGAAGTAGCCCGCCAGGCCGCCGACAACGACGTGCACGTGGTGGGCGTGAGCAGCCTCGCGGCCGGCCATAAAACCCTGCTGCCTCAGCTACTGGCGGAGCTTAAGCAACTGGGGCGTGAGGATATCCTGGTGATTGCTGGCGGCGTGATTCCAGCGCAGGACTATGGGTTTCTATATGCGGCGGGCGTGGCCGGCGTGTACGGGCCGGGCACGGTGATTGCCACGGCAGCGCAGGAGATTCTGGCGAAGCTGGCGGAGTAAGTAATTTCCACCATCGCAGTTGCATAGTGTAAATCTCACTGACAAAAAAAGCCCGCTGAATAAAGCGGGCTTTTTTTCTTATTAAAATTCTTGAGCTTCTAATCTATAACGCTTAATGCCGCTTTAATCCGGGATATGAGCAACCAAGGCTAGATGTTTCGGCTGCCACAGAAGGGGCATTTATAAACCTACTTTTTCTGAGTAACAGCCCGCAGCGCATTCACCCGCCCAAACCCGTAGTACGGGTCGCGGCCAGGCTTGCCCAGGTCATCGGCCGAGGCGCGGAGGATGGCCTCGACGCGGGCGGGGTCCATCTGGCCGCCGTTTTTGCCGATGATGAGGGCGGCGACTCCGCTGGCGTGGGGCGCGGCCATGCTCGTGCCGGCCAGCCAGGAATAGCCGCCGTGGTGGTCGGTGCTGAGCACCATGTCCATGGCGTAGGTGGGCTGGTAATAGCCGAATAGCGTAGTTATTTCATAAAAGTCGGGGTAACGGGAATCGCCACCTGGTGCAGCAAACGCCACCGTGGGCGTGCCGTAGTTGGAGTAAGATGCAAACCGGTCGAGGTTGCAGGTTTCGGGGGCTTTGCCCCAGCCCATGGGGCCCGTGGCTGAAATGGCGATAACCCCGGAGGCATCGGCTGGCATGCGCACCCAGTTGTGGTCTTGGCTGGTGTCGATGCCGTCGTTACCGGCCGAGGCAATGATGGTGGCACCACGCTTGCGGGCGTAGCTGGTAGCCTTGTTCAGGGCAGACAGCAAGTCCTTGGTGGCTTTGGAATTATTGATGGTCTTGCCGTTTTCGTCGCGGAACTTACCGTTGCGGGGCAGCAATGCCGTTAGGCTCATGTTGATGACATCGGCGTTATGGTCGGCGGCGTAAATAATGCCGTTGATTAGCCAAGACAATTGGCCTTCGCCAGCGTCGCTCATCACCTTCACCAGCAAAAGCTTGGCCTTGGGCGCTACTCCTATCACGCCCTCGTTGTTGTCGGCAGCGGCAATGGTGCCGGCCGTGTGCGTGCCGTGGCTGGTACCGTAGGTGCGATGCTGCGCATCGTAGCTTTCGCCGGGCAGCGTTACGAAGGAGGTGCTGCCGATGATGTTATCCTGCAGGTCGGGGTGGGTCAGGTCATAGCCGGTGTCCAAATCGGCCACTATCACGCCCTCGCCCCGGGCGCCGGTGTTCCAGGCAGCAGGTGCCTGAATGGCCGTCAGGCCCCATTGCAGCGGGAGAAAAGGGTTGTTGCCTCGCACGCCGGAGCCGGCGTGAGAAGCTGGCTTTACAAACGGGCGCGCCGGCTGAACTTCATCGGAATAAAACACGAAATCATTGACTACGGCCTGCACTCCCGGCATCTTGGCGGCTTGAGCAGCAAAGTCGGGGTCGTCGGAGGTGGCCGTGGCCAGGCCCGCGCCTTTGAACTCGGCGGTTACCTTGCCCTTGGCGCGCTTGGTTTGGTTAGCAAGGTCGGACGGTAGTCCATCGCCCGAGTAGATAACGATGTAGTGCTTGGACAGCAGCTGCACGTCCTTTTTTTTCGGTTTGCTGTCTTGGTAGACGGGCGATGCTTCTGGCCCCTCGGGGCTCACTGGGTCTTTGCTACAACCAGCAACAAAAAGCAGACCCAAACAAAGCGCTGGGATAATACGCCGGGTAGAGGTATGGTACCACATAGAATAACTATTAATGAACGAAGGATAGAAAGAGCCTACATACTGCTTAAGCCTCTTTGAAGTTAATCAATTATTACGCCACCTACCTGATTTTTTCATAGTTTAAATTGGATTGAAACCAATTAAGCCGATAACATCATCCGTAGATTGTGCCATCGATTTATCCAACAGCCGACTATGAAATGCTCCTAAATCAGCAACTTTTGTTCTGATTCAAAGAAATAAAAAATAGTTCCTCGCAAAATCTCCCACGGCGGGCTCGCCACCGTCCAATAACCGTTGGCTATTCACAAGGGGAACACTGGGGCGCCGCATCGGCACCGGGCACCGGCCCGAAGGGGCACACACAACCAGTACCCGCACATGCTGGCAGCAGGTTGGGAATCTTCAGGTCGTGTTGGATGGAGCTGACGGAGCTAGGCCAGCTGGGTCAGGGCTTCTTCGTTACCCTGTTGCAGGGCCAGGCCGCGGGCGGTGAAGCCACGGGCATCGGCAATGGTTTGGTCGGCGCCGGCTTCAATCAGCAGCTTCACTAGGTTGTTGCGGCCGAAGAGGGTCGCAAACATGAGGGCCGTGCCGCCGTTGCCGTTTTGCAGGTTGAGGTTGGCGCCGTGTTGAATGAGGAGTTGGGCAATTTCGGGGTAGCCTTTGAAGCTGACGCCCATCAGGGCGGTGTTGCCGCTCACGTCCTGCACGTTGGGGTCGGCGCCGGCTTCGAGCAGGAAACGGGTGGCGTCGAGGTGGTCGTCGTAGGCAGTCAGGATGAGGGCCGAGAAGCCTTTGCCGTTGGTTACGTTAATGTCGAGGCCAGTGGCCAGCAGTTCCTGCAGCACGGCAACGTCGCCGCGGCGGGCGGCATCAAATAGCAAATCCTCGGGGCGGGAAGAGGTAAAATCCATGGTTGGGCTAATCAGAGTTGAGAGCTTGGTGGTCTGTATTCGATAATTCAGGGCCGGGAGTTGGCAAAAGTTTGCTCACCACTACCTGACTCCCTCATACTGACAACCAAAGATTAAAACCACATCAGCATGACCAGGTTTAGAGCGGTCAGCAAACTGCTCACGGTAGCGGTATTAATCACGGCTTCGGACGAGAGCCTGGGCCACACGCCCACGCCCGCCACCAGGCCCAGCAGCAGTGGCAGCAGGGCAAATGTGCCGTAGATGGTGCCGCCATAAGGCTGAAACACCTCCGGGCCATCGGGCGAGGCGGGCGAGCTCACGCGCCGCACCACCCCCAGCAAAGGCGTCTTCCAAACATTGATGCGCTGGCCAGCGCGCACGCGCTGGCTGATGTGGCTCGACAGCCGAAACGAGGTGTGCTGGGTGTGCACCCGGTAGGCCAGCTGCGGCGCGGACAGGGCCGATGACACGAATACCGGAAAGCGGGTGCGCACCTTTTCGTTGGGGAATTCGCGCAGCGGCAAGGCCCAATCGAGGGCCAGCAGCAGGAAGCAGGCCAGCAGCGCGGCGTTGAGGCTGCGGGCTACGCGGGCGTAGCGCCGGAGGCGTTCGTCGGGGCGCAAGCGCGGCCGGGCGGGTGCCTCGGGTTCCTGGGCCAGCAGCAGGTCGTAGGCAATGCGGCGGCGGGCATTGCCCAGAATGTCGAACCCGGCTTCCACATCGGCCAGCCGCGCCTTCATGATGCGGTCGGCGGCCGCGAGGCGCTTGAAACGGGCGCGCTGGCGTGCATAAGCTTGCTCAATCTGCACGGCCGTGGCCGTGGGGCCGATGCCCAAGACGCGGTAGTAGTTCTGCATACGTCAAGCGCGGCTGAAGTTATAAAATACATTTAAAACTATATAGTTAAACGCTGCCTATCGCTGCCCGGTTACACTCAAAGCCTTGGAAGATACTTGGGTTAGCCAAAAGCCAACCCGAACGTCGTGCTGAGCTGGCCGAGGCATCTCTGCCGCTTCGTTGCACCGGCTCTCGCGAAGCAGTAGAGATGCTTCGGCCAGCTCAGCAGGGCCGTTTTTATTAACTCAAACAGCTTTGTAGAGTTGCCACCGGGACTTAATCCAGGCTGGCGCTGGCATCACGAAATACCAATCTGAAAATTACTGGGTGTGGAATTGTTAAGATAAGCTTTGCAGAAACGGAGTTTATGGATAGTTGCTTACTGAGCAGCAAGGACGTAATTCGTGGTTCCGACGCTGCGTGCGAGCAGCGCTTCAGCCTTCAACCTCCATCACTTGCCACCCCACATGAACACCCCGACGGAGTGGAGTACGCTGGAGGTAGCGCAGGTGCGCGGCAAATCGCGGCTCATCACCAGCAAAAGCATTCAGCCCCTTAAGGTTTTCAACCCGGCCTCGCCTAGCCAAACCTGCCACGTGGTGCTGTCGAGCTACGGCGGCGGCATGGTGGCCGGCGATGCCATTCGGCTGCGCATTGCCGCGGCCCCGCACGCACAACTGGTGGTGAGCACTCAGGCCAGCACTAAAATTTTTCGCTCGATAGACGGTGCCGTGGCCGAGCAGCACACCACCGGCAGCCTGGCCACGGGCGCCATGGCCGTGGTTTTTCCCGACCCAGTGGTGCTGCAGGCCCAGAGTCGCTACCGCCAAACCCAGGAGTGGCAGCTTGCGCCCGATTCGCTGCTGCTGCTGGTCGACTGGTTCCACTCCGGCCGCATGGACCAGGGCGAGCGGTTTGCTTTCACCGCCCTGCACTCGGAGCTGCGCGTGCGCATAGCCAACAGGCTGGTGCTGCTGGACCGGTTTGCCTTCAGCCCCGCCGAAAACATTGCCAAATCGCCCGGCAACTTTGCGGGGTACCAAACCTTCTTCTCGATGTTTTTGGTGGGCAGCCCCACCGATGCGCGCTTCCGGCTGCTGGCCGAGGCGCTACAGCAGCAAACGATGCCCGGCAGCACCGGCCCGCACTTCAACCTCAACGGCCATGAATGCGTAGTTTCGGTGGCCAGGGCGCGGGAAAACGTGTGGGTGCTGCGGGCGGCTGCGACCGGCCGGATGGCTTTGCAGCCGCTGTGCGAGCATATTTTGGCGGCGCTGGCAGATGATGAGCTACTGGGGTATAATCCGCTGGCGCGGAAGTACTGAGGTAGCGCCGCCGTGCCCGGCACTGCTACCGCCGGTCTTCGCGCACGGCAGCCAGGGCACGGGCTTTCGCCGCTTTGATGTGGCCGATAATCTCATCCAGGCCGTGCCCATCGATGGCGCGAGCGAAAAGGAAAGGGCCATCGCCGCGCATCTTACGTGAGTCGCGCTCCATCACGCCCAGGTCGGCTTTTATCAGGTCTTTGAGGTCGATTTTGTTGATGATGAGCAAATCGGACTGGGTGATGCCGGGGCCGCCCTTGCGCGGGATTTTGTCGCCGCCCGACACGTCGATGACGTAGATGGAATAGTCGACCAGCTCGCGGCTGAAGTGGGCGGCCAAGTTGTCGCCGCCACTTTCCACGAAGAGGTAGTCCAGCCCGTAGTCGAAGCGCTGCATGAGGCCTTCCAGCGCGTCCATGTTTAGGGAAATGTCTTCGCGAATGGCGGCGTGCGGGCAGCCACCGGTTTCCACGCCTACAATCCGGTCTTCGCTCAGGGCGCTGTGGCGGATGAGAAACTCGGCGTCTTCGCGGGTAAAAATGTCATTCGTGACTACACCAAGCTCGAACTCGTGGCGCAGTCGTTCGCACAGGGCTTTGAGCAGCGCCGTTTTGCCCGTGCCCACCGGCCCGCCAATGCCCACAGTGAAAGCCCGCTTGCGGAAATTGCGGTAGCTTGGCAGCCGCCGGGTTTCGCGCTCCTTGAAGTCGCCCGGCGATTCATAGGCTTCGTGCTGGTGGCCGTGGAGGAGAAGGGCGAGTTTTTCGACAAAAGCCATGAGCAGTAGCGCGGACTTTTAGTCCGCGAATAAGTTGGAACGATGTGGACTCGCAGACTAAAAATCCGCGCTACTAATTCTGAAAAAGCTTGGAATAAATGTCTTCATGCAGCACCTGGGCCACTTCCAGCAAAAATGCTGAGCGAGTCGCCTCGCCATATTCCTTGCCTGCGTGCGCTGCCAGAATATGCTCGAACACTGCATAGAAATCGTGCTGCAGCTGGTGCCCCTCCAGCGGCCCCAGAAACCCGAGGCGGATGGCGGCGCTGAGCTGGTCGCGCAGTAGCATGTGCAGGTACATGGCTTGCAATTCTTTTAGCTCAAAGCCGACCCGCTGCAAGGCCAGCGTGAAAACCAGCGTGAAATGCGGTGGAATTTCCTGGGCGGCGAACCATTGGGTAATGGTTTCCAGCTCAGCTTCCGGGTAGAAGCTGGCCAGCAGCTTCAGCCAGTTGCGGCCCTGCACGGCGCTGGCTTTGTAGAGGCCCGACACCAGTAACTGCGCGTCGTATTCTTCGGCCACCACTTTCAGTTCTTCGCCAAGCTCAGCGAGTCGAAAGCTAGAATTGATGAACGGTAATTCGGCGCTGCCGGCCTGCTGCAAGAAAGAATATAGGTAGTTCCGCAACGCAAAGGGCGTGCTCACCAAACCCAGCGTGATGCTGCTTTCCAGCCCGGAGGAATAGGCAAATGAGCCGGTGGGAATGGCCGAATCGACAAGGTGCAGGAGGCGGGCGAATTGCATGTTGGGATGAGGTAGATGGCGCGGGTTTCTGCCCCATGCCGACTATTAGCGGGGCTCCGGCCCGCAATCGTTGGCCGAAATCGTTGCTGGTGGCAAGGTGCCGCGCCGGCCGGAGGCCAGCAAATAGATGGCACGGGCCGTAGGCCCGCGCCATCTGCTAAAACAGGTTATACAGCTGCGCCAGCGGCAGCACTTCCGCCGGCTCACAGGTCAGGTGCACGCCGTCCACTATCACCCGGTAGGTCTCCGGGTCCACTGATATATTCGGCAGATAGTCGTTCAGGGCCATGTCCTTTTTGCCGATGTTGCGGCAATTTTTTACGGCTACTACCTGCTTCGTCAGTCCATAATCAGCCCGCACCCGCGCCACTGAGGCGGCCGACACAAACACCATCGAACCCTTCCCGATGGCCCCGCCCAGCGCCCCGAACATGGGGCGCGAGAACGACGGCTGCGGCGTCGGAATCGAGGCATTGGCGTCGCCCATTTGGGACTGCGCGATGATGCCGCCCTTAATAATCATCTCTGGTCGGGCCCCAAAAAACGCGGGTTTCCAGAGCACCAAATCGGCCAGCTTGCCGATTTCGACGGAGCCTACCTCGTGCGAGATGCCGTGGGCGCGGGCCGGATTGATAGTGTACTTGGCCACGTAGCGGCGCACACGGAAGTTGTCGGCCTGGCCGGCGGCGTCTTCGGGCAGGGGGCCGCGCTGCTGCTTCATTTTGTGGGCCGTTTGCCAGGTGCGGGTGATGACCTCGCCCACCCGGCCCATGGCCTGCGAGTCGGAGCTGATGATGCTGAGCGCGCCCATATCGTGCAGGATGTCTTCGGCGGCGATGGTTTCGCCCCGGATGCGGCTTTCGGCGAAGGCCACGTCTTCGGGAATGTTGCGGTCGAGGTGGTGGCAGACCATGAGCATGTCGAGGTGCTCGTCGATGGTGTTCACCGTGAAGGGCCGCGTGGGGTTGGTGCTCGACGGAATGACGTTGGGCTCGCCGCAGATTTTGATGATGTCGGGCGCGTGGCCGCCCCCCGCCCCTTCCGTGTGGTAGGAGTGGATGGTGCGCCCCTTAAACGCCGCCGTGCTCGTTTCCACGAAGCCGCTCTCGTTCAGCGTATCGGTGTGGATGCAGACCTGCACGTCGTATTCCTCGGCAATGCTGAGGCACATGTCGATGGCCGCCGGCGTGGTGCCCCAGTCCTCGTGCAGCTTGAAACCCAGCGCTCCGGCCTCGGCCTGCTCGCGCAGGCCCTCCGGCTTGGAGGAGTTGCCCTTGGCCAAAAACCCGAAGTTGAGCGGGTAGGCCTCGGTGGCCTTCATCATCATTTCGAGGTAGAAGGCGCCGGGCGTGCAGGTGGTGGCGTTGGTGCCCGCGGCCGGCCCGGTGCCGCCCCCAATCATGGTGGTGACGCCGGAGGCCAGCGCCTCGGGAATCTGCTGGGGGCTGATGAAATGGATGTGGCAATCAATGGCGCCCGCAGTTAGAATCTGGCCTTCGCCGGCAATGACTTCGGTGGTCACGCCCACCACCATGCCGGGCGTGACGCCGGGCATGATGTGCGGGTTGCCGGCCTTGCCGATGCCCACGATGCGGCCGCCCTTGATGCCGATATCGGCCTTGAAAATGCCGGTGTAATCCACGACCAGCGCGTTGGTGATAACCAAATCCAGCGCGTCGGCCTGCCCGATTCCGGCGGCCTGGCCCATGCCGTCGCGCAGCACCTTGCCGCCGCCGAACTTGCATTCCTCGCCGTACACGCAGTAGTCGCGCTCCACTTCAATCAGCAGGCCGGTATCACCGAGGCGCACCCGGTCGCCAGTGGTGGGGCCGTACATGTCGGCATACGCGCGACGGGAGATGGGGAGGGACATATCGTTGTTTTAATGCTGTTTTCTAAAAGATTTCGCGCCTCACATATCGTAGGTAAGGAAATAATCTTTGCTGTTTTTCTGGTCACGCCATAAGTACCAGCACAAATCCTTTTGTTGACGGCTATATGGTTTCACTGTAGCAGGAATTTCTTTATTCCACCACCAAACGCTTGTCCCAAATCCACCCGTAGCAAAGTCATGAATAAGAGAATCGGGCTTTAATTCCAGTTGCTTGATTATTGCCTGATGAGTTGATGAATCACAGTTGAAAACAAACGAGTAAGAAGCATCAATACCTAGCCTATCAGAGTTGCAATAGATGTTCTTCACATCTGGCGTTGGCTCGATTCCTAAGAAATCTTTAAAGCGTCTTTTGTTACTTTCAGTGTCAGGAGTTGCCGAGTCAAAGCCAGGAAATACTCGTTCCTTTTTTTCGAATAAGAATCGGTGAATTGATTGACTCAACTGCTGTTTTTTAGTCTTGATTTTGTTGCAGGAAACACTTCCGAGAATTGTCGTTGCCAATGCCAAATGAATAAAGAACTGAAGCTGTTTCATGTAATGACTATTGATAAATCAGAAGCCCTGAGCGGATATCTTCTCTAATATCGTTTGCTTCTTTCCAGCATCATCGAGCTTCCCATCAATCAGCCCATTGCCGCCGTACACGATGCGCTCGCCGGCCAGGGCCACCAGGCGCACGCGCTTGCGCTCGCCGGGCTCGAAGCGCACCGCCGTGCCGGCTGGGATGTTGAGGCGGAAACCGTAGGCGACGGCGCGGTCGAAGTGTAGCGCCGCGTTGGTTTCGAAAAAGGAATAGTGCGAGCCGACCTGCACGGGCCGGTCGCCCATGTTAACGACGTCCACGTCTACCGTGGCGCGGCTTTCGTTGAGGATAACCTCGGCCGGGTGCAGTTGGTATTCGCCGGGCTGGGGGTGGCTGGCGTTGGCGGGCGTGGCGCTGGGGGCCGGGGCTTTGCTGAGGCCGGAGCCGTAGAGGGCCAGGGCGGCATCGCCGGTTTCGCGGCAGATGGGGTGGTGCACGGTAACGAGTTTGGTGCCGTCGGGGAAGGTGCCTTCGATTTGAACTTCGTGAATCATGTCGGCCACGCCGGGCAGTACATCGGCCAGGCCCAGCAGCTGCTTGCCCTTGTCCATGAGCACGGCCACCCGCTCGCCGTCGCGGATGAACTCCAGCAGCTGCGTGGCGATGAGGGCCAGGGCTTCGGGGTAATTCAGGAGCAGGCCGCGGGCGTAGCGTTTTTGGGCCACGACACCGGCTTGGTGGAGAACGAGCTTGTCGAGGTCTTTGGGGCTTAAATGCATAAATCGGTCTTACGGGCGCCTCACCCCTAGCCCCTCTCCGAAAAGGAGAGGGGGACTAGTTTTAGTTTTTGGGGGCTGCTTTTCTGGATGACAATTTAGGTCTAGGTCTAGAGCTAGTTCCCCTCTCCTTTTGGGAGAGGGGCTAGGGGTGAGGCGCGATGTTGCCCGGTTAAATACTCCCATAAATCATCCACCCGCCATACCCGATGCACAGCAGCGACGAAAGGGTAACAGCACTCAACTTCAACACCCGATTGATTTTCATGCGCTTGGTGAACGGCACGCTGCACATCCCTGCCACGATAAACATGCCCAGAATAGACCCGATGCCGAACACCAGAAAATACAGCACGCTCAGCCACGGGTTGCGGATTTCGCTCATCACCAGCAGCACCAGTGCACCGCTGCCCGCCAGACCGTGCAGTAGGCCCACGGCGTAGGCCGCGCGGGACGGGGCCACGCCAGGGCGCACCTTAGCAGCTTCGCGGCGCTGGTCGAGCAGGCGGCTGATGCCCATCACGACGAGCATGAGGCCCACGGCGGCTTCGAAATAGCCGGAGGTCAGAAAGGTGACGCGTCCCAACAGAATAAAACTGCCCACAACTACCAACGTGGTGGTGTGGCCCAGGCCCCAGTACACTCCGTCGCGCAAGGCTTCGGCCATCGTATCGCGGCGCGAAATAAGGTTGCCCACAGCCAGCAAATGGTCAGGTTCAAATGCATGACCCATTCCGGCCACAGAAGCAAACAAAATTGGCAATACTACCTGCATTTAAAGGGTACTCGTAGCTAAACACACCCGAACTCAGGATATATGACCCAATTCTGAAAGGCATTTTTCAATATTAATCAATTTTCTATCATCATTCTTTTTAATAGTTAGAAAAACTGCTTTTTACCCTTTCCGATGAACAAAATGGGGGAGTAAATGCCCAGCCAGACATTTACTCCCCCACTATAAAATCGCGCTTGCAGCAGCTATTTATAGCAGTGCCACGCCGCCTTCGGCCAGCTCCCGGCGCACCGCCTCGGGCCAGATGCTCACCTGCACCTCCCCGATATGGGCCTTGCGAAGCAAAAACATGGTCACCCGCGACTGCCCAATGCCGCCGCCGATGCTTTGCGGCAGCTCATCGGCCAGCAGCATGCGGTGGAAATGCAGGGACTGGCGCTCGGGGCAGCCGCGCATCTCCAGCTGGCGGGCTAGGGCCACTTTATCGACCCGAATGCCCATGGAGGAGATTTCAAACGACGTTTCCATCACTGGGTTCCACAGCAGAATGTCGCCGTTCAGGCCGCGGTGGCCATCCTCGTTCAGGGTGCTCCAGTCGTCGTAGTCGGGGGCTCGGCCGTCGTGAATTTCGCCGTGGCTCAGCTCCCCGCCAATGCCCATCAGGAATACCGCGCCGAACTCGCGAGCAGCTTCGTCTTCGCGCTGCTTGGGCGTGAGGTCGGGGTAGCGCTGCAACAGGTCTTCGGCGTGCATGAAGGCAATGGTGGGCGGCAGAATGGGCTCGATGCCGAAGCGCTTGCGCACCTGCTCTTCGGTGGCTTTCAGGGCGCCGTAAATGGTTTCGACGGTGGCTTTTAGGAAGGGAATGGTGCGCTGCTCGGGCAGGATGTGCTTTTCCCAGTCCCACTGGTCCACATAGATGGAGTGGATGGCGCTGTAGTCCTCGTCGGGGCGCAGGGCGCGCATGTCGGTGAGCAGGCCTTTGCCGGCCGGAATGCCCAGCTCGGACAGGCGCAGGCGCTTCCACTTGGCCAGGGAGTGCACCACCACGGCGCGCTGCTCGTCGAGGGCCTTGATGGGGAAGCCCACAGGCCGCTCAATGCCGTTCAGGTCATCGTTGATGCCGGTGCCGTCGAGCACCACCAGCGGGGCCGACACTTTTACCAAGTGCAGCTGCTGGGCCAGCACTTTCGAGAAGGTTTCTTTCACGAACGTAATGGCTTCTTCGGTTTCGAGCAGGTCGGCCGCGGTGGGCCAGGCGGTGGAGGTTGAACTGGTTTTCATGGGTGTGGAGTGGGGGGTTTGGTTTGAGATGATTTGAATTAATTAAAGAATCAGTCCCTTGAGTTTGGGCAATAAGCGGCCACCTCCCCTGCGGGGAGTTTTTTGAAATTCCGGAAGTGAGCCTTGGGCCGGGAGGACTAAAAAAAAAGCCTTCCGAGTGACGGAAGGCTTTTCAAATTGAAAATATGTTCTTGGGTTAACCCCTCGGAACAATAGCCTCCCTGTCTCGGAATAAATTATTATTATTCGAGTTATTCAGGAAAGAATTGTTGCTGCGGAAGGGCATTGGGTTCTGTTTTTGACTTAGCGAAAGCAAATAAGGAACAATTAATTTTAAGATGCAAGGATTAATTTTTCAAGCTTCGTAATTAAAAGTGTCGAGGAAGTCATTTCCTATCGAGTCGTTGCGCCGGTCCGACCGCCCTAGGCGGGCCGACTGGTTGAAGGATGCGCCGCTTGCTCCAACGGCAACCGGTCGGCCCGCCTAGGGCGGGCGGACCGGCGCAACGGCCTATTATTACAGGTTCAAAAAGTTAGTCTAAATAATTGTACTCTTGCCGCACGCCACATTGCTGCGGTGTAGGTGGCAGTCCATCAAGTCGAGCACGCCGTAGGCAATAAAACTGCCCACCTGCTCGGTGGTGTAGGATGCGCCGGGGCTGAGTTCGGGCGTTAAAACTTCTTCGCTGAGGGCGTTTTCCACGGCGGCGCGCACGGCACGGGCCTCGTCGGGCAGGCCGAAGTACTCCAGCATCATGGCGGCCGAGAGGATGGCGGCAATGGGATTGGCGATGCCTTTGCCCTTGGCCTGCGGGTAGGAACCGTGCACGGGCTCGAACAGCCCTGCGCCATCGCCAAGGGAGGCCGAGGGCAGCAGGCCCAGCGAACCCGCAATCACGGAGGCTTCGTCGGACAGGATATCGCCGAACATGTTTTCGGTCAGGATAACATCGAACTGCCGCGGGTTGAGAATTAGCTGCATGGCTGCATTGTCGACGAATAAGTAGTCGACGGCCACCTCGGGGTAGTCCGGGGCGATGCCCTGAACGACTTCGCGCCAGAGCCGGGAAGTTTCCAGCACGTTGGCTTTGTCGACCAGCGTCAGCTGTTGGCGGCGGCCCTGGGCGGCGCGGAAAGCGCGGTGGGCAATGCGCGTAATTTCCTCGCGGTTGTAGGTGCAGTGGTCGAAGGCAGTGCCATCGGGCGTACGGCCCTTTTCGCCGAAGTACACGCCGCCGGTCAGCTCTCGGAAGATGAGCAGGTCGGTGCCAGCAATGCGCTCGGGCCGCAGCGGCGAAAACTCCAGCAGCTGCTCGTAGGCCGTGACGGGGCGAATATTGGCGTAGAGGCCCAGGCTTTTGCGCAACGCCAGCAGGCCTTGTTCGGGGCGCACTTTGGCAGAGGGGTTGTTGTCGTACTTGGGGTCGCCGATGGCGCCGAGCAGCACGGCGTCGGCCTGGTGGCAGGCGTCGAGCGTAGCTTCGGGCAAGGGGCTGCCGGTGGCGTCGATGGCGCAGGCGCCCATCAGGCGGTAGTCGAAGGTGAAGCGGTGTCCAAACCGCTCGGCCACAGCCTTGAGTACGCGCACGGCTTCGCCGCACACTTCCGGGCCGACGCCGTCGCCGGGCAATACCACAATTCGTTTGCTTAAATACTCCATGTGCGCGCTTCTTCGTAGGTGGTGATGGCGGACTGCTGGCTTAGCAGATAATCGATGTCGTCGTAGCCATTAATGAGGCATTCTTTCTTGTAGAGGTCGATGTCGAAGGCAAAGCTTTCGTTCCACACGGGCACGCTGAGCGTTTGGGTGGGCAAATCCACCTCCAGCTGGGTGTTGGGGTAGTGCGTCACGCGCGCCACCAGGCGCTGCAGCACCTCGGCCGATACTTGCAGCGGCAGCAGGCCGGTATTCAGCGCATTACCGCGAAATATGTCGGCAAATTCGCTGGATATAACCACCTTGAAACCGGCATCATACAGCGCCCACGCGGCGTGCTCGCGGCTGGAACCGCAGCCGAAGTTGTGACCAGCCAGCAGTATCTGGCCGTGGTAGCGCGTGTCGTTCAGCACGAAGCCGTGCTTGGGCTCGCCGTTGGAGGCGTAGCGCCAGTCGGCAAACAGGTTGGCCCCGAAGCCTTCCCGGGTGGTCGATTTCAGGAACCGGGCCGGAATAATCTGGTCGGTGTCAATGTTTTCCAAGGGCAGCGGAACTGCCGTAGAGCGCAGGGTCTGGAATTTGTCCATGGGAATTTGAGGTGTTGGATTGCATAATGGCGTAGGAAGGCAATTGGAGCTCACCCTCCTGCTCGGCTTGCCGGAGCTGTTGGGTGGCGTAGGTTATCCAGTCGATGGACTTCTTATTAACAGCTGCTGAATTCTTGAAAAAGGGTAGCATAGTGGTCTATATCAATTGGTTTGTAAAAACTGGCTGTTTAATATTAAAGGTCCTGTCATCCTTCATCTGGCGTCCGCGTGCGAAGGACCTTATCACGAAAGAACGAGCCTTAGTAAGAGGATTACTGCCAATTGTTCTGCCCTGATAAGGTCCTTCGCAAGCGGACGCCAGATGAAGGATGACAGTTCTAAACAGCTCCAAGATGACTTTCATTAGTTCAGGTATTGGGTGATGTCGACGATGCGGCCTTGCACGGCCGTGATGGCGGCCACCAGCGGGCTGGCCAGCAGCGTGCGTGCGCCCGGCCCCTGCCGGCCCTCGAAGTTGCGGTTGGAGGTGGAGACACAGTAGGCGCCGTCCGGAATCTTGTCGTCGTTCATGGCCAGGCAGGCGCTACAGCCTGGTTCGCGCAACTCGAAGCCGGCCTGGGCCAGAATCTTGTCGAGGCCCTCGGCAATGGCTTGCTTCTCTACTGACTTGGAGCCGGGCACGATGATGGCCTCCACGTGCGCGGCCTTCTGCTTGCCCTGCACGTAGGCGGCCACGGCGCGCAGGTCTTCGATGCGGGAGTTAGTGCAGCTGCCAATAAAGACGTGGGTAATTTCCTTACCCAGCAGCGTTTCGCCCGGCTGAAAACCCATGTATTGCAGCGACTTTTCGAAGCTGGCGGCTTCGCTGGCCGCTACCTGCGCCGGAATATGGCCGCTGAGGGCGATGCCCATGCCGGGGTTGGTGCCGTAGGTAATCATCGGCGCAATGGTCTGCGCATCAATCAGCAAGTCGGCCTCGAACTCGGCGCCTTCCTCTGAATACAGCGTTTGCCAGTAGGCCAGGACCTGGGTCCAGCGCTCGCCCTGCGGCGCATAAGGGCGACCCTGCAGGTAGGCATAGGTGGTGGCATCGGGCGCAATCATGCCGCCGCGGGCGCCCATTTCGATGCTCATGTTGCAGACCGTCATGCGGCCTTCCATGCTCAAGCTTCGAATGGCGCTGCCGGCGTATTCCACGAAGTATCCCGTGGCGCCGCCCGTGCCCAGCTGCGCGATGATGTGCAAAATCAGGTCCTTGGCCGTGACGCCGGGCCGCAGCTCGCCGTCTATGGTGATGCGCATGCGCTTGGGGCGGCTGAGCAGCAGGCATTGCGTGGCCATTACCTGCGTAACCTGGCTGGTGCCAATGCCGAAGGCAATAGCGCCGAATGCCCCGTGCGTGGACGTGTGGCTGTCGCCGCACACAATGGTCATGCCCGGCTGGGTGATGCCCAGCTCCGGCCCGATGACGTGCACGATGCCTTGGTTTTCGTGCCCCAGCCCAAACAGCTCAACGCCGAAGCTGGCGCAGTTCTCAGTCAGCTTATCGACTTGTGAGCGGGAAATGGGGTCAGCGATGGGCAGGTGCTGGTTACGGGTCGGCACGTTGTGGTCGGCCGTGGCTACCATCTGGGCGGGGCGCAGCAGCGGCAGGCCGCGCGCGCGCAGCTCATCAAAGGCCTGCGGACTAGTGACTTCGTGGATGAGGTGGCGGTCTATGTAAAACACCTCCAGCCCGCCGGGAATGGCTTTTACCACGTGCGCATCCCAGATTTTATCGAATAAGGACTTGGCCATTGGGTGGGGGTGGGATTTTGTAGGTAAGAACGGTCATGCAGAGCGCAGCGAAGCATCTCGCTCGCCTCGTTGAATCATTGAGTTAGTGGTAGCACGCGAGATGCTTCGCTGCGCTCTGCATGACGTTCTGGTTTGTCGGTTGATACTAATTCGCATTCACCAATTGTTCGTTTTCTACCAAGGCGTGGAGGTCGCGGTCTACCACTTCCTTCTGACGGTCGGCGAGCTGCAAAAACGAGGCGTAGGCCTTGTTGAGGGATTGCCGGTCGAAGTCGTAACCAATCTTCTGGAGGCGATAGGCCAGGGCGGCACGGCCCGAGCGCGCCGTGAGCACAATCGACGAATCGGCCATGCCTACGTCGCGCGGGTTCATGATTTCGTAGGTTTCTCGGTGCTTGATGACGCCGTCCTGGTGGATGCCGCTGGAGTGCGAAAACGCGTTGGCGCCTACCACGGCCTTGTTGGCTTGCACGGGCATGCTCATCAGGTGGGCCACCATGGCCGAGGTTTCGGCCAGCAGCGGCGTGTTGATGTGGGTGTCGAGCTGCAGGTAGGGGTGCTGGCGGAGCACCATCACCACTTCTTCCAGGGCGGTATTGCCGGCCCGCTCCCCTACCCCGTTGATGGTGCACTCAATCTGGCGGGCGCCGTTGATGACGCCTGCAATGGAGTTTGCGGTGGCCATGCCGAGGTCGTTGTGGCAGTGCGTGGAAAGCGTGACCTTGTGAATGCCAGTCACGTTTTCGGCCAGGTACTTGATTTTGGCGCCGTACTCTGCGGGCAGGCAATAGCCGGTGGTGTCCGGAATGTTGAGCACCGTAGCCCCAGCCCGAATAGCGGCCTCGCACACGCGAGCCAGAAATTCGTTGTCGGTGCGGCCGGCGTCTTCAGCGTAGAATTCCACGTTCTCCACGAAGGATTTGGCCAGCTTCACAGCGGCTACGGCGCGGGCCATCACCTCGGCCTGCGTGCTGCACAGCTTGTAGCGAATGTGCGACTCGGAAGTGCCAATGCCGGTGTGAATGCGCGGATACCGTGCCAGTTTCAAGGCCTCGGCGGCCACGCGAATGTCGTTTTCCACGGCCCGCGACAAGCCGCACACCGTGGCTTCGCGGGTTTGGGCTGCAATGGCCTGCACTGCCCCAAAATCGCCCGGACTCGACACCGGAAAGCCCGCCTCAATCACATCGACGCCTAGTAGCTCCAGCTGCCGGGCAATGACGAGCTTCTCGTCGCGGTTCAGCTTGCAGCCCGGCACTTGCTCGCCGTCGCGCAGGGTGGTATCGAAGATTTGGATTTTCTGACTTGCCATGGGAATAGTGGCGCTAAGCACTTTTAAGTGCTTGCAAGTACACTGCTCTACGACTCGCTCAGAAACTACTTTTTCGGTAGCCTACTATTTCTAATTGTTAAATTATCATCCATAAGTGATTAACAATAAAGACAATAACTAATAAGGAAATACAATTGCAAACTCCCCCCATCTATCGTTTTGAGGTTGATGTGGCTACACCTGCACAAGCTATTGAGGAGAGTAAGACAAAAAGCACGTCATGCCGAGCGCAACCGAGGCATCTCGCGTGCAGTAGTAACCCTATTCGTTCAACGAGGCGAGCGAGATGCCTCGGCTGCGCTCGGCATGACGTGCTTTCGGCACGACGTTCCTATTAGCCTCCCTCCTACACCAGCAAACTCAGGAAATCGGGCTTGTCATTTAGGTATTCGTAGGCGAACCCTTCGGCCAGCATGCGGGCCTGCATGCCGTCGACATCGCCCGCCTGCTTCAGCTCAATACCCACAAAAACGGGCCCCTTCTCTTTGTTGTTTTTCTTGATGTACTGGAAGTGGATGATGTCGTCTTCGGGCAGCAGCACGCTGTTGACGAAGCGGCGCAGGGCCCCCGGCCGCTGGTCAAACGTGACCATAAAGTAGTGCTTGCGGCCCTGGTAGCGGGTGGCGCGCTCCTTAATGTCCTCCATGCGGGTGATGTCGTTGTTGCTGCCGCTGACCACGCACACCACGTTTTTGCCCTTAATCTGCTCGGCGTATTGGTGCAGGGCCGAGATACAGAGCGTGCCCGCGGGCTCGAGCACTATGCCTTCTTCGTTGTACATCTTCAGCAAGTCGAGGCACACCTGGCCTTCGGGCACCAGCACCACGTCGTCGAGCAGCTCGCGGCACAGCTCGAACGTGAGCGCGCCGGGGCATTTCACGGCCGCGCCGTCCACGAAGCTCTCAATTTGACTGAGGGCCTGCCGCTGCCCGGCGGCAATGGACTGCTGCATGGAGGGCGCCCCCAGCGGCTGCACGCCAATCAGCTTGGTGTGCGGGCTCAGCTGCCGAAACACGCTGCCCACGCCGGAAGCCAGCCCGCCGCCACCAATGGCCATAAAGCAGTAATCGATGCTCGTGGTGGCAGCTTTCAGAATTTCCAGGCCCACGGTGGCCTGGCCCTCCACAATGGCCAGGTCATCGAACGGATGCACAAAGGTGCTACCCCGCTCGTCGCAGAATTCGCGGGCCGTTTTAAAGGTATCGTCAAACGTGCGGCCCGTGAGAATGATTTCGACCTGCTCCTGACCAAACAGGCGGACTTTGTCCACCTTCTGGGCCGGCGTTTGGGCGGGCATGAAGATGTAGCCCTTCAGGCCCAGCAGCTGGCAGGCGTAGGCCACGCCCTGTGCGTGGTTGCCGGCGCTGGCGCACACCACATTCCGGGCGCCTTCGGCCGCGGTGAGGCCTGCCATCTTGTGGTAGGCACCCCTGATTTTGTAGGAGCGCACCACCTGCAGGTCCTCGCGCTTGAGGTACACCTGGGCCTCGTAAGCCCGGGAGAGGCCCAGGTTTAGGAGCAGCGGCGTTTTGGAGATGACGCCTTTGAGCAGGCGGGCAGCTCGGGCCACGTTTTTCAGGGTGACGATGGGCGGAGCTGCGGTGGCGTTTTCCATGTATTGCTTAAATGGTAATGAACGTCATGCTAAGCGCAGTTGAAGCGTCTCTACCCCACGCCTGTCATGCTGACGAAGGAAGCATCCTATCAAGTCAGAATTAATCGTTCGGCGGAGAGAAGATGCTTCCTTCGTCAGCATGACAGGCGTGGGGTAAAGATGCTTCGCTGCGTTCTGCATGACGTCTGTTTGTTTCAGACTCCCGCTAGCTCAGCGCTTCCACCTTTTCGGCGGCTTTGGAGCGCAGCTGCCGTACGGTGGCGCCGGTTTGCCACAGCTCGGAGTCTCGTACTTCTTTCAGCTCGGCATCTAGCTCCTGGCGGTAGTTGGGCGTGGTGCCGCGCTCGATGGTGCGGGCAGCCTCCTGGCCCGAGGCCACACTGTCGTACAGTTCGTTGAGCACCGGCAGGGTGGCTTCGCGGAAGCGGCCTTTCCAGTCGAGGGCACCGCGCTGGGCCGTTACGGAGCAGTTGGCAAACATCCAGTCCATGCCGTTTTCGCCCACCAGCGGCACTAAGCTTTGGGTGAGCTCCTCCACGGTTTCGTTGAAGGCTTCGGAGGGCGAGTGGCCGCGCTGGCGCAGCACCTGGTACTGGGCCTCGATGATGCCGGCCAGGGCGCCCATCAGCACGCCGCGCTCGCCGGTGAGGTCGGAGTACACTTCCTTTTTAAAGTCGGTTTCGAACAGGTAGCCCGAGCCCACGCCGATGCCCATGGCCACCGCCTTTTCGTAGGCCTGGCCGCTGGCGTCCTGGTACACCGCAAACGAGGAGTTGAGCCCGCCACCGGCCTGGAATAGACGTCGCAAGCTGGTGCCGCTGCCTTTGGGGGCCACCAGAATCACGTCCACATCGGCGGGCGGGATGATGTTGGTTTGGTCGTTGAAGGTGATGCCGAAGCCATGCGAGAAGTACAGGGTTTTGCCCGCCGTGAGGCGTTCCTTCAGCATAGGCCACAGGGCAATCTGGCCGGCATCGGAAAGCAGGTTGCACACTATGGTGCCGCGCTCAGCCGCCTCTTCCAAGGAAAACAGGGTTTCACCTTCTACCCAGCCGTCGTTGATGGCGCGGTCCCAGGAGGACGTGCCCCGCCGCTGGCCCACAATTACGTTAAAGCCGTTGTCGCGCATGTTCAGCGCCTGGCCCGGGCCCTGCACGCCGTAGCCGATAACGGCGATGGTATCATCCTGCAGCACGGCCAGCGCTTTTTCCAGGGGAAATTCTTCGCGGGTAACTACGTTTTCATCGACTCCGCCAAAATTGATTTGTGCCATGGTTATTGGGGTTTGTAGCGCGGACTTTTAGTCCGCGCATGGGTTAAAAATATCTTTCAAACGCGGACTAAAAGTCCGCGCTACTTCACATCGCAAACACGCCGTCGCGGTCATTCAGGTATTCGTTTTCGATGACTTCGTCGCCGGGCTCGGCTTCTTCGAATTCGTTGAGCTTGAGGTGGAAGCCGTCGCTGGCTTTGATGATGGCAATGCGGGCGCTGCGCACAAATTCTATGAGCCCGAAGGGCTGCAGCACGCGAATCAGGTTGTCAGTTTCCTGGCGGTGGCCGGTGGTTTCGAACACCGTGTAATCCTTGCGAATGACCACGGCCCGGGCCCCATTTTCACGCAGCAGCCGCTCCACAAGGGCGCGCTCGGCAATGACGTCGGTGGGCACTTTGTAGAGCGCCATTTCCTGCCAGATAACCTCGTCGTTGGTGTTGAAGTACACTTTCAGCACCTCAACCTGCTTTTCAATCTGCCGGGAGATTGTGCGAACTACTTCCTCCGTCTCGGTGATGACGATGTTGAAGCGGTGAATCCCTTCAATCTCCGAAGGCGAGGTATTCAGGCTTTCGATGTTGATTTTGCGGCGCGAGAAGATGATGGCAATGCGGTTGAGCAAGCCGATGTGGTTTTCGGTGTAAGCCGTGATGTTGTATTCCTGGCGGGTGGTAGGTTGCTGGCTCATGGGAGCGGTTTTTTTATTCTGTTTTGAGCGTGGGAGGTATCTCGCCCCGGGTAACCTCACCCCCTGACCCCCTCTCCCGCGGAGAGGGGGCACCGGAAATGCACCTTTCGAAAATCGTCAGGCTCCCCTCTCTGCGGGAGAGGGGCCGGGGGTGAGGTTCCGCTGGGCGAGATGCTAGAGCCTATTTCAGTCGAATCTCACTCACGCTGCACCCCTGGGGCACCATGGGAAAGATGTTCTGTTCCTGCGCCACCATCACCTCCAGCATAAAGGAGCCAGGGTGCACCAGCATGGCATGCAGCGCCGGCCGCAGCTCGGCGCGGTCCGACACGCTTTGGCCCTCGATGCGGTAGCCGCGGGCCACGGCCACATAATCGGGGCTTTGGATGTTGACGAAGGAGTAGCGCCGCTCGCTGAACAGCTCCTGCCACTGCCGCACCATGCCCAGAAACTGGTTGTTGAGCACGATAATCTTCACGGCAATGCCGGTTTGCATCAAGGTGCCCAGCTCCTGGATGGTCATCTGCACGCCGCCATCGCCGATGATGGCGACCACCGTGGTATCCGGCATGCCGAACTTGGCCCCGATGGCGGCCGGCAAGGCAAAGCCCATGGTGCCCAGGCCGCCGCTCGTGATGTGGCGGCGCGACTGGTTGAGACGGGCGTAGCGGCAGGTCACCATCTGGTGCTGGCCCACGTCGGTTACCAGAATGGCCTCACCTTTAGTAAGTTCGTTGAGTTGCTGAATCACTTCGCCCATGGTGAGCTCGGCGGAAGTCGGGAACAGCGCTTCGCGGATTACCGCGTCCACTTCCGCGTTCTGGAACGGCACGAACCGCTCGCGCCAAGCCGGGTGCGTGCGCGGGGCCACCAAGCGAGTTAGCATCGGCAGCGTCTGCTTGCAGTCGCCCCACACGGGCACGGTGGCGGCCACGTTTTTGTCGATTTCGGTGGGGTCGATGTCGAGGTGAATAACCTGGGCCTGCCGGGCGTACTTGTCAAGGCGGCCGGTCACCCGGTCGTCGAAGCGCATGCCGATGGCGATGAGCACATCGCACTCGTTGGTGAGCACGTTGGGGCCGTAGTTGCCGTGCATGCCCAGCATGCCCACGTTCAACGGATGGTTGGAGGGCAACACGCCGGCCCCAAGAATGGTCCAGGCGGCTGGAATGCCGCTTTTTTCAATGAAGGCCTGAAACTCGCGCTCGGCCCCGCCCAGCACCACGCCCTGCCCCCACAGCACCAGCGGGCGCTGGGCCTGGTTGATGAGCGCTGCGGCCTGCGCCACCGCTTCGGGCCGCACCACGGGCGCGGGCCGGTAGCTGCGAATGTGCGTGCAGGGCTGGTAGCCAGCAAACGCAATTTTATCGAGCTGCGCGTTTTTGGTGATGTCAATCAGCACCGGGCCGGGCCGGCCGCTGCGGGCAATGTAAAACGCCTTGGCCAAGATATCGGAGATTTCGCTGGCCTCCGTCACCTGGTAGTTCCACTTCGTTACGGGCGCCGTGATGTTGATGACGTCGGTTTCCTGAAAGGCATCGGAACCCAGTAAATGCGCAAATACCTGCCCCGTGATGCACACCAGCGGCGTACTGTCAATTTGGGCATCGGCCAGGCCCGTTACCAGGTTGGTGGCGCCCGGCCCGCTGGTGGCAAACACCACGCCTACCTTGCCGGAGGCGCGGGCATACCCCTGCCCGGCATGGATGCCGCCCTGCTCGTGCCGCACCAGTACGTGGTTCAGCTGCTCTTTGAAATCATAGAGCGCGTCATAAATAGGTAGAATGGCCCCGCCGGGGTAGCCGAAAATGGTGTCAACGCCTTCGGCCAGCAGCCCTCGCAATAGCACTTCAGCCCCGGATATTTCGCGGGTAGTGGCAACTGGGGCATCCAGGAGAGGTAATGCTTGCGTGCTCATGGCTGAGGGAATTGGGATGGAGTTTGCTTATTGTTTGTCTGTCATGCTGAGCTTGCGAAGCATCCTGTCACGGTGCAACTATTCGTTCTGCGGGGATAAGATGCTTCGCAAGCTCAGCATGACAGGAGAGGCTGGAGCGGCGTTTTTACGCCTGTTTTATAGGCTCAACTATCTGTAATACAGCCTGAGCTGGCACTACCCACTGTGCGCACGTACTTGCGCAGCACCCCGCGGGCGGCGTTCATCGCGGGCGGGCGCCACTGCTCGCGGCGGGCTTGCAGCACGGCTGCATCCACGCGCACATCTATTGTGTTCTTGCTGGCATCGAGCACAACCCAGTCGCCGTTTTCGACCAGGGCAATGGGGCCGCCGTCATACGCTTCGGGGCTGACGTGCCCGATAACGAACCCGTGCGTGCCGCCCGAAAAGCGGCCATCGGTGAGCAGGGCCACTTTATCGCCCAGGCCGGCGCCCATGATGGATGAGGTTGGCTTGAGCATTTCGGGCATGCCCGGGCCACCCTTTGGCCCCACGTAGCGGATGACCACGACCTGCCCGGCCTCCACCACGCCCTGGGCCAAGCCATCGTTCACGGCTTCCTCGGAGTCGAACACAATGGCTGGGCCGGCAAACTGCTCGCCTTCTTTGCCCGAGATTTTGGCTACTGCGCCTTCTGGGGCTAGGTTGCCGTAGAGAATCTGAATGTGGCCATCGGCTTTCAGCGGGCGCGAGCTGGGATGCAGCAGGTCCTGCTCGGCGCCCAGGGGTTTGATATCGGCCAGATTTTCGGCCAGGGTGCGACCGGTTACAGTGAGGGTATCGCCGGTAATCAGGCCTTCCTCCAGCAGCGTTTTCAGCACAGCCGGCACCCCGCCCAAGGCCGACAGGTCCTCCATCAAATACTTGCCGCTGGGCTTCAGGTCGGCCAGCACCGGCACCCGGTTGCTGATGGCCTGGAAGTCGGCCAGCGTGAGCTTCACCCCTGCCGCATCTGCAATGGCGATGAGGTGGATAACGGCGTTGGTTGAGCCGCCAAGCACGGTGGTCACCACCATGGCGTTCTCGAAGGCCTCGCGCACCAGAATGTCGCGGGGCTTGATGTCGCGCTCCAACAGCCGGCGCAGGTACTGCCCGGTATCTAGGCATTCCTGCATTTTGGAGGCGCTCACGGCGGTCGATGAGGATGAGAAAGGCACCGTCATGCCCAGCGTTTCGATGGCCGCAGCCATGGTATTGGCGGTGTACATGCCACCGCAGGCGCCTGGCCCGGGGCAGGCATTTTTGATGATGCCGCGGTAGTCTTCGTTGGAAAGTTGGCCGCGCAGCTTCTGGCCATAGGCCTCGAAGCACGACACGATGTTCAGCTGCTGCCCTTTGAAAGTGCCGCCCTTGATGGTGCCGCCGTAAACCATAAGCGCCGGGCGGTTGAGCCGGGCCATGGCAATGAGCGCGCCGGGCATGTTTTTGTCGCAGCCCACCACGCAGGCCAGGGCGTCGTAGTTGTGCGCCCCGGCCATGGCCTCAATGGAATCGGCGATGATTTCGCGCGACACCAGCGAGTAGCGCATGCCCGGCGTACCGTTGGTGATGCCGTCGCTTACCCCGATGGTGTTGAAGCGCAAGCCCACCAGGCCCTGCGAGGCCAGGCCCCGCTTCACCTCGTTGGCCAGGCCGTCGAGGTGCATGTTGCAGGTGTTGCCCTCGAAGCCCGTGGAGCATACGCCCACGAACGGCTTGCGCAGGTCGTCCTCCGACAAGCCTGCTCCGATGAGCATGGCTTGCGAGGCCGGCAGGCTGTCGTCCTGGGTGTAGATGCGGCTGTATTTGTTGAGGACCATTTGGGTTGGGTAAACTGAACTTGAGTGGGGTGAAACCTCATGCTGGGGAACCTCACCCCCGGCCCCTCTCCAAAAGAGAGGGGAGCCTGACGTTTTCGCAGGAAGCATAACCGGTGCCCCCTCTTTTTTGGAGAGGGGGTCAGGGGGTGAGGTTCCGGAGGGTGGTGAGATGCTTAGCTCTGCATAAGGGCCTCCTTTTTTGAATTATTAAACACCTTAAAACTGTGCTTCCACTACTTCCTTCTGGCCAGTTACCAGGGCGCTGTAGCTCGCAGCCAGATGAGCCCCGAGCGTTTGCTCAAAAGGAGTGTCAAACACGACATCATCAACCGATGCCACGCCGATTACCTCGGCGGCGGTGCCCGTCATGAAAGCGCCGGTGGCCCCGCGCAGCTCTTCGGGTTTGAAGAACCTTTCCGTCACTGTAATGCCAGCTTCGCGAGCCAGGTCGATGATGGTGTTGCGGGTGATGCCGCGTAGAATACTGCCACCCGGCGCGGTGAACAACTCGCCATCTTTCTCCACGAAGAAGTTGGCGCCGGGGCCTTCGGCTACGTAGCCGTTCATGTCCAGGAGCAGGGCTTCGTCGAAGCCGCGGCCCTTGGCTTCGGAGCTGGCAATGATGGAGTTGGCGTAGTGGCCCGATACTTTGGCCTCGATGGGCACGGCTTTGGGGTTGGGCCGCTCGTAGGGCGAGATGGTGAGGCGCAGGCTTTGGCTGCCCAGGTACTTGCCCCAGTGCCACACGGCCATGAGCAGGTTGCCGGCGGCGGGCGTGGTGAGGGTCATGTGGGGCGTGGCGGCGAAGGCCAGCGGCCGGATGTAAGCGTCGGACAGGTTGTTTTTAGCGAGCAGGTCGTAGCTGATTTCGGTTAGCTCTTCCACAGAATAGTTGAGCGGCAGGCCGATGGCCCGGCAGGAATAATGCAGCCGCTCGTAGTGCTCGCGGGCCTTAAAAATGCGGGTACCCTGCGGCGTGCTGTAGGCTCGGATTCCTTCAAAAACGGCGTAGCCGTAGTGCAGCGATTGGGCGTACGCGCTGCAGGTGGCCTGCTCGGCGGGGATGAAATCCCCGTCTAGAAAGACCAGGGTACTGTTGTCGAAATACATGGAGACAGATGATGATGACGGAAGAAGAATTCGCAAAAAAGCCTTCCTGAGCACGGGGCTGAGAAAGGCTGATTTGTGAGCAGACAAAACGGCGCTTTCAGCCCTAGGGCTGTATGGTAATGACTAGAAAAACGGTCGGAGAAGAGGGGTTCATCGGGTATCAGCTCTTATGCAGCCTGAAGCGGCGGCAGGTGTTAGTGCTTAGCTTGCGCCGGGTGGAGGGCAAGGCTGAGCAAAAAGGTATTTAGTTTTTTGTCAGCCTGTTAATGGTCACAATTTTAGCGCGACTGAAAAGCGTTCTAAAATTTATTTCAAGCGGACTTACTATTTCCAAGAGAGAATCTCTCATTCATAACTTGCTATTGGACAAAGCATAACACAATTGTCCTCTACAATGCCAAACGAAAGCAGCGACCCGGTTTTTCAATTAATAAAGTCGTTGACTCGCTCCGAGAAGCGGCATTTCCGGCTGTTTGCCAACCGGCAGGGCTCGACGGACGGCTTGAAGTTTCTGCAGCTATTCGACGCCCTCGATGCCGCCCCGCACTACGACGACGAGCGGGTGCTGGCGCAGTGCCCGGCCATCAAAAAAGTGCAGCTCGCCAACCTCAAGGCCAACCTCTACCGGCAGCTGCTGGCCAGCCTACGCATGTACCACGCCGTCCAGAACCTCGACATTCAGCTGCACGAGCAGCTCGACTACGCCCGCGTGCTCTACAACCGCGGCCTCTACCAGCAGAGCCTGCGCATGCTGGAGCGCCTGAAAATAGCGGCCCAGCAGGCCGGCATGGGCCACATTGCCCTGCAAGCCCTCGACTTCGAAAAGCTCATCGAGTCCCAGTACATCACGCGCAGCCTGCAGGGCCGGGCCGAAGACCTGTCGGCCGAGGCCCTGACGCTGGTGGAGCACGTCAGCCAGCAGCACGTGCTGTCCAATCTGGCGCTGCGCATGTACGGGTTCTACCTGCAAATTGGCCACTCCCGCAACCAGGAAGATTACGACCGCCTCACCCGGTTTTTCCGCTCGGCGTTGGAGCACGTCGACATGTCGAACCCCGATTTTTTTGAGGAGCTCTATTACTACCAGGCCCACGTGTGGTACCACACCATCACGCAGAATTTTGCGGCCTGCTACCGCTACGCGCAAAAATGGGTCGACCTGTTTGAGCGCCACCCCAGCATGCGCGACCAGCAAACCATGCTCTACCTCAAGGGCCTGCACAACCTCTTGATATCAACCTACAACCTGCTGTATTACAAGAAATTCATAGCGGTACTGAACACCCTGGAGACCTTCGCCGCCGACCCCGAGCGCCGCTCCAACCCCAACATTGAGGCGCTGCTTTTCCTCTACATTTATACCAATCGGATAAACGCCTCCTTCATGCAGGGGCGCTTCACCGAAGGCCTCGCCATTGTACCGCCGCTGCTGGCCCACCTCACCGAGTTTCAGCAGCAGCTCGACCCGCACCGCCTCATGGTGTTCTACTACAAAATTGCCAGCCTGTACTTCGGCAGCGGCGACTTCAACAAGACCATTGAGTACCTGACCAAGATTATTCAGTTCAAGGACAGTGCCTTGCGCGAAGACATCCAGTGCTTTGCCCGCATCCTGAACCTGATTGCGCACTACGAAGCCGGCCGCGACGAAAGCTTGGAATACCAAATCAAATCGGTGTACCGCTTTCTGGGCAAAATGAACGACCAGCAGCAGATGCAAGTGGCTATCTTCCGATTCCTGCGCTCCCTGGGTGACATGAACCCGCAGGAGCTGAAAACGGCCTTTATTCAGCTAAAAAGCCAGCTTACTGAAATTGCCGCTAACCCCTTCGAGCGGCGGCCCTTCATGTACCTCGACATCATTTCCTGGCTGGAAAGCAAAATTGAAAACCGACCGGTGCAGGAGATTATGCAGCGCAAGTTTGCGCAGCTGAGGTGAGCGCTAGAGTTGGTTTGGAGTCCACCTACCGTTTAACCCCACCCCCGGCCCCTCCCCCTCCGGGAGAGGGGTGCGTTCTGGAACGACCGTCGTCTGGCACCCCTCTCCCGGAGGGGAGGGGCTGGGGGTGGGGTTAACCGGTTAGGCGTAACTGTGCACCCCTTAAATCATTATAAGCACGGCCTTATCAGCTAGTAACGCCAATAAATGGAGCATTTGGCATTGTACACAAACAACAAATAAATATTTAAACAACAGCCCATTAGCAAAATTTATACTTTACTGGAAATAGTAATCGAAGGCAAAATAAAACTTTGCCGGAGTTAGGCTGCGAGGAAATTGCGAATCATCGTCAGCTGGTGCCTTCCAGAGTCAGTTCAGGCAACGCTTACTGACTGCAGGGCCAGCCTGATGGGTTCTTTTAGCATCTACTATTCGCAATGCAATCCACCGACAATGCCGAAGGCCTGTACCGCCCCGAATTTGAGCATGATGCCTGTGGTACTGGATTTATAACTTACCTCAACGGCCGCAAAACGCACGGCATCATCGGCGATGCGCTGACGATGCTGGAAAATATGGAGCACCGCGGCGCCTGCGGCTGCGATTCCGACTCCGGCGACGGCGCCGGCCTAATGCTGCAGGTGCCGCATTGGTTCTTTCTGGAAGAGTGCACGGCCCTGAACATCCGCCTGCCCGAACCGGGCTGCTACGGCGTGGGCATGGTTTTCCTGCCCAAAGACGAGGCTGCCCGCGCCGCCTGCCGGGCTGGCATTTCGGCTGGCGCCGAGCGGCTGGGCATGCCTTTGCTCGGCTTCCGACCCGTGCCGGTGAACCCGCAAGGCATTGGCCCCACCGCGCTGGCCGCCGAGCCGCGCATGGAGCAGGTATTTGTGGGCCGCCCGGCCGGCATTACGCAGCCCGACGACTTTGAGCGCAAGCTCTACGTGCTGCGGCGCTTCATTGAGAAAACCGTGGCCGAAACGGTGGCAGGGGCCGAAGACTTCTACTTCACGTCGTTTTCCTGCAAAGTCATCGTGTATAAGGGCCAGCTGACCACCTACCAGGTGCGCGGCTACTTTCCCGACCTCAGCGACGAGCGGGTGACCTCGGCCTTTGGCATGGTGCACTCGCGATTTTCCACCAACACTTTCCCGAGCTGGAAGCTGGCCCAGCCTTTCCGGCTGCTGGCGCATAATGGCGAAATCAACACGCTGCGGGGCAATTTGAATTGGTTCTATGCCGGCCTGCGCAACTACGTGTCGCCCTACTTCTCCTCGGAGGAAATGGACATGCTGCTGCCCGTCATCGACAGCCGGCAGTCGGACTCGGCCTGCCTGGACAACATCGTGGAAATCCTGCTGCATTCGGGCCGCTCCTTGCCGCACGTAATGATGATGCTAGTGCCCGAAGCCTGGGACGGCAACACTCAGATGGACCCGCTGAAGAAGGCCTTCTACGAGTTCCACGCCACGTTTATGGAGCCCTGGGACGGCCCCGCCGCCCTGCTCTTCACCGATGGCAAGATGATTGGGGCCATGCTGGACCGCAACGGCCTGCGCCCCCTGCGCTACGTGGAAACCAGCGATGGCCGCGTGCTGGTGGCGTCCGAAGCCGGCGTGCTCACCATCGACCAAAGCACGGTGGTGCAAAAAGGCCGCCTGCAGCCCGGCAAAATGTTGCTAGTGGACACCGTAGCCGGCCGCATCATTGCCGATGAGGAGCTGAAAGCCCAGGCCGCCGGCCGCCAGCCCTACGGCGACTGGCTGAACGAATACCAGATTCAGTTGGAAGAGCTGCCCGAGCCCCGCCAGGTTTTCACCGACCTGGCCGCCGACTCGGTGTTCAAGTACCACCAAGTGTTCGGCTACACCCGCGAGGATATTGACACCATTATCACGCCCATGGCGCTGGAAGGCAAGGAGCCCATCGGCTCGATGGGTGTAGACGTGCCGCTGGCCGTGCTCTCCGACCAGCCCCAGCACCTGAGCAGCTACTTCAAGCAGTTTTTTGCGCAGGTCACCAACCCGCCCATCGACCCCATTCGCGAGCGGCTGGTGATGAGCTTGGCCACGTTTCTGGGCAACAACGGCAACATTCTGGACGAGGACAAGCACCACTGCCACTGCGTGGCGCTGCGCCAGCCCATTCTCAGCAACCACGAGCTGGAAAAGCTCCGCAGCATCGACACGGGCATGTTCAATGCCAAGACGCTGCAAACCTATTTCCGGGCCGACGGCCAGCCGGGCTCCCTCGAAAACGGCCTGGCCCGCCTCTGCCGCTACGCCGAAGACGCGGTGGTGGACGGGTTTGAAGTACTAATTTTGTCGGACCGCGCCGTGGATTCCGAGCATGCGCCCATTCCGTCGCTGCTCGCGGTATCGGCCGTGCATCACCACCTCATCAAGCTGGGCTACCGGGGCTCGGTGGGCCTGGTAGTGGAAGCCGGCGACGTGTGGGAAGTGCATCATTTTGCCTGCCTGCTGTCGTTTGGGGCCACGGCCATCAACCCCTACCTGGCACTGGCCACCATCCGGACCAGGCAGGAGACCGGGCATTTTCCGGCGGAGCAGGACTTCGCCAAGCTGACTTACAACTACATAAAGGCGGTGTGCGACGGCCTTCTGAAGATTTTCTCGAAGATGGGAATCTCCACGCTGCAGTCGTACCACGGCGCCCAGGTCTTTGAAATCTTGGGGATTAACCAGGCGGTGGTCGATGCGTATTTCTGCGGGGCCGTGACGCGAATTGGTGGCCTGGGGCTCGATGAAATAGCCCGCGAAACGCTCTACAAGCATTTTCAGGGCTTCAAAACCACTACTCCCGAGGAGCAAACCCTGCTGCCCGAAGGGGGAGTGTACGCATGGCGCCGCCGCGGCGAGGTGCACACCTTCAACCCCGAAACGGTGCACTTGCTGCAGCTGGCCACCCGTACCAACAACTACGCTACCTACCAGCGCTACGCCCGCCTCATCAACGAGCAGCCCGAGCGGCATTTTACCCTGCGCGGCCTCCTCGATTTTGCCCACCACCGCGAGGCCATTGCTTTGGAGGAAGTGGAGCCGGCCGAGGGCATTATGAAGCGCTTTGCCACCGGGGCCATGTCGTTTGGGTCGATTTCGCACGAGGCGCACAGCACCCTGGCCATTGCCATGAACCGCATTGGCGGCAAGAGCAACACCGGCGAAGGCGGCGAAGACCCGCTGCGGTATGAGAAAATGGCCAACGGCGACTCCATGCGCTCGGCCATCAAGCAGGTGGCGTCGGCCCGCTTCGGGGTCACGGCCCACTACCTCACCAATGCCGACGAGCTGCAAATCAAGATGGCCCAGGGCGCCAAGCCCGGCGAAGGCGGCCAGCTGCCCGGCCACAAGGTGGATGAGTGGATTGCCAAAGTGCGCCACGCTACCCCCGGCGTCGGCCTGATTTCGCCCCCGCCCCACCACGACATCTACTCCATTGAAGACCTGGCCCAGCTGATTTTCGACCTGAAAAACGCCAACCGCGCCGCCCGCATCAACGTGAAGCTGGTGAGCAAGGCGGGCGTGGGCACCATTGCGGCCGGCGTGGCCAAGGCGCACGCCGACGTGATTCTCATTGCCGGCTACGATGGCGGCACTGGGGCCTCCCCCATCAGCTCCATCAAGCACGCCGGCCTGCCCTGGGAGTTGGGCCTGGCCGAAGCTCACCAAACCCTGGTGCGCAACCAGCTCCGCAGCCGCGTGGTGCTGCAAGCCGACGGCCAGCTCAAAACCGGCCGTGACCTAGCCATTGCTGCGCTGCTAGGTGCCGAGGAATGGGGCGTTGCCACGGCCGCACTGGTGGCGGGCGGCTGCATCATGATGCGCAAATGCCACCTCAACACCTGCCCCGTGGGCGTGGCTACGCAAGACCCTGACCTCCGCAAGCTGTTCACAGGCCAGCCCGAGCACATCGTGAACCTGTTCCGCTTTCTAGCCGAAGAGCTGCGCGAAATCATGGCCGAGCTGGGCTTCCGCACCATCAACGAGATGGTGGGGCGACCCGAATTTCTGAAAGTGCGCGAAGACCTCACCCACTGGAAAGCGCGCCACCTGGATTTGTCTGGCATTCTGCACCCGGCTGCAAACATCTCGGGCGGCACACTTTACAATAGCGAAGCCCAGGACCACGGCTTGGCCCACATCCTGGATTGGCAGCTGCTGGAGCAAGCCCAGCCGGCGCTGAATGAGCGGATTCCGGTCTTCGCGTCCTTCGAGGTGCACAACACCGACCGGACCATTGGCACGCTGCTATCCAACGAGATTGCGAAGCGCTACCACGCGGCTGGCCTGCCCGAAAACACCATTAACTACAGCTTCAAGGGCTCGGCGGGGCAAAGCTTCGGCGCCTTTAGCGTTCGAGGTCTGTCATTTTCCCTCGAAGGCGAAGCCAACGACTACGTGGGCAAAGGCCTCTCCGGGGCGCAGCTGGCCATTTTTCCAGCGGCCGAAGCCCGTTTTGTGCCAGAGCAGAACATAATTATCGGCAACGTAGCGCTGTACGGCGCCACCTCCGGCGAGCTGTTTGTGCGCGGGCAGGCCGGCGAACGGTTTGCAGTGCGCAACTCCGGCGCTACCGCGGTAGTCGAAGGCGTAGGCGACCACGGCTGCGAGTACATGACGGGCGGCCGGGCGCTCATCCTGGGCCGCACGGGCCGCAACTTCGCGGCGGGCATGAGCGGCGGCATCGCCTGGGTATACGACCCCGACGGCGTGCTGCCCCAAAACTGCAACCCCGAAATGGTGGAGCTCGACCCCCTCGAAACCGAGGATGAGCACCAGATTCAGGCGCTGCTTCGGAAGCATGTGCACCTCACCGGCAGCCAAGTAGCCACCTTCCTGCTAGCGAATTGGAGCGAAGAAGCCGGGCGGTTTGTGAAGGTGTTTCCGAGCGAGTATAAGAAGGTGCTGCAGAAAGCGCAGTACGCGGAGGTGCAGTAGCGCAACCGGCGCGCAGCGCGGGAACCTCACCCCCGGCCCCTCTCCAAAAGAGAGGGGAGCCTGACGCCCCCGTTTCGGAAATGGCTCCCCTCTCTTTTGGAGAGGGGCCGGGGGTGAGGTTCTCCGCGAACGAACTGCTTAGATTATGAAATAGTACTATCACACAATGGGCAAAATCACCGGTTTCAAAGAATTTGCGCGCGAGTTGCCTCCCAAAGCGGCCCCGCAAGAACGCCTCACGCATAGCCGCGAATTTGTAGGCACCTATTCCGAGCCGCAGCTCAACCAGCAGGCGGCGCGATGCATGGACTGTGGCATTCCGTTCTGCCATTCGGGCTGTCCGCTGGGCAACATCATCCCCGAGTTCAACGACGCGGTGTACCAGCAGGATTGGGAGGATGCGTACCGTATTCTCTCATCCACCAACAACTTCCCGGAGTTCACGGGGCGCATTTGTCCGGCGCCGTGCGAGTCGGCTTGCGTGCTGGGCATTCATAACTCCCCAGTAGCCATTGAGGAAATCGAGAAGCACATCATCGAAACGGCGTTTGCCAAAGGCTACGTGCGTCCCAGCGCGCCGCTGCTGAAGTCGGGGAAGTCCGTGGCGGTGGTGGGCTCGGGCCCGGCAGGTCTGGCGGCCGCGGCGCAACTGGCCAAGGCGGGCCACTCCGTCACGGTATTTGAGCGCCACGACCGGCCCGGTGGGCTACTACGCTATGGCATCCCCGATTTCAAGCTGGACAAGTGGGTAATTGACCGCCGCCTGCAGGTGATGGAAGACGATGGCGTGGTGTTCCGCTGCAACACCGAAATCGGCCGGGACGTGTCGGGCGCCGAGCTCACCAGCACCTTCGATGCCGTGGTGCTGGCCGGGGGCGCCAGCATTCCGCGCGACCTAAACGTGCCCGGCCGCGACCTGCCCGGCATTCATTTCGCCATGGACTACCTCACGCAGCACAACCGGCGCGTGAGCGAGCTGGAGGTGTTGGAGGAGCCGATTCTGGTCCACGGCCAGGACGTGGTGGTCATCGGCGGCGGCGACACGGGCTCCGACTGCGTGGGCACGGCCAACCGCCAGGGCGCTGCCTCGGTCACGCAGTTTGAGCTGCTGGCCCAGCCGCCCAAGCAGCGCACCGAGCACATGCCCTGGCCCAACTACCCCATGGTGCTCAAAGTAACTTCCTCGCACGAAGAAGGCTGCCAGCGCTACTGGGGCGTAAATACCAAGGCCTTCCTCCCCAACGAGCAAGGCAACCTGCGCGCCCTGCTCGTGAGCGAAGTAACCTGGGAAACCGACATCATGGGCCGGCCCATGCGCTTCGAGGAAGTGCCCAACTCCGAACGCGAAATACCCTGCCAACGCGTGCTGCTGGCCATGGGCTTCACGGGCCCGCGCACCACCGGCCTGCTAACCGAGCTCGGCGTGGAGTTGGACGAGCGCACCAACGTGCGCGCCACCGAAAAAGACTATCAAACCAGCCTGCCCAATGTATTTGCGGCCGGGGACATGCGCCGCGGGCAGTCACTGGTGGTGTGGGCCATTTCGGAAGGCCGCGAAGCGGCGCGGCAGGTCGATAAATTTTTGATGGGGAAGACTGCCCTGCCCAGCAAAAATGCGGTCGGGATGTTTAGCTGAGAAAGGCTTCAAGCCGAAAGCGCAGGTCTCGCGTTTCTACCTTTTCAGAAAGCCTGTTAAGAGTATGGTCTCGACAAAACAGGCCGTCATGCGGCACTTGCCGAAGCACTCATACCACGCTGCTAGAATTAATTAGCTACGCGGCAGAGGATGCTTCGGCAAGCGCCGCATGACGGCCTTTACACAGCCTGCAAATCAATTATACAGACCTTTATCGCTGCACTCAGGGATTTAAAAAACTGCTTTTACGATGGCGAAACGTGGCGACGTTGCCGTGTACGGATACAGCACGTAGGCATCGGTGTTGTTGCGGCGGGCGATGGTGGTGGGGCTAACCGGGCCCGTTGCAAAAGACCCCGTCAGGTTGGCATTGGCCCAGGCATCGGTGCTGGCCATGCGGAAAACGGTGGTTTGGCTGCCGGACACTACGAGCAGCGTTTGCGGGTCGAGCAGCAACAGGCCGTCGGCACCCACCAGGCTTTGGGTCTTGGTCACCGTAGTGAAAGTCGCGGGGTTGCTTACCGGCACTTTGAACAGGGTACCGTCGTTGGCCTTGGCCACCAGCAGATAGCCGTCGGGGTGAAACACGATGCCATTCAGCCCGAAACCGGTGCCGCCGCTGAGCTGCGCATTTTCCAGAAATACCGAAGCCACGCCCTGCGGGTCTACTTTGTAGATAATGGGCGACAGGCTGTCGGTGATGTAGGCATTGCCTTGGCTGTCAACGGCAATGTCGTTGGCAAAATGCGGCAGGTCGGGGCGCAGGCCGCCCAAATCGACGTAGCTAAGCAGGGCGCCGCTGGTTGAGTTGAAGATGGCCACGGCCGCGAGTTTGCGCAGGGTGGCGGCGGTAGAGCGGCTGGCATTGGCCCCGTTGTCGGCCACGGCCACCAGCAGGCGCTGGCGGGCGGCGTCGAGGTTGACGCCGATGGTCGAAATCAAGCGCGCGTCGTTGGCCAGTTCGGTGTAGGTGCTGTCGTCGCGCACGGTGCCGATGCGGCCCTGGGTGCGGGAAGTCACCACAAAGCGCCTGTTGGCCTCGTCATACTGGATGCCTTCGGGGTGCAATGCTGCTTGCGGCACCGTGATTCGAGTGGGTGCTGCAGGGGCTTCGGGCTCAGGTTCGGAATCTGTGGAGCAGCCGGGCAACAGCCCCAGCAGGCCTGCTGCCAAAGCAGTCAAGCGAATAAAACGGGGCAATACGGCCAACCCGGCTGGGCGACACAAAGAAGCGGTAGTCATAGAAGAACAGGGTTTAGTGAGGAGTTTGACAACTGTACGGCTCCCGGCCAAAAGCAACTACTTCCGCATAGCCTCCCGGCCTGGCACCTCGCCAAAAACTGATTTAAAGCCTGATTGTTAACCCGCACGTTCGGATTAACAACCTGTGCCATAATTATGTACACACCAGTACACCATCTGCCAAAAGGCAATAGAGCTGCCCATGTCATGCCTAAGCCACCATATTGCCTTCTGCGCCTGAGGCTACAGCCATGCGCTTTAACCAGGCACGGCAGCATTCCAAAGGGCCTTACCTACTCCTGACGATGGAAGCAACTCAATACGCCCGATTCGCCCCGGCCACGATGTAGACTGGGTCTTCCTCCATATTCACGTCGATAAGCGCGCCAGCATTGGCCAGCAGCTTGCGGCTGTCGGGGCTTAGGTGGCGCAGATGCAGGGTCTTACCGGCGCGGTGGTAGCGCTCGGTCAGCTTGTGGAGGGCGTCGATGGCCGACATATCGGCCACCCGGCTTTCGCGGAAGTCGATGATGACTTCGGCCGGGTCGGTGGCCACGTCGAACTTCTCGCCGAAGGCCTGCACCGAGCCGAAGAAGAGTGGACCGTAGATTTCGTAGTGCTTCACGCCGGATGCATCCACGTGGTGGCGGGCGCGGATGCGCTTGGCATTTTCCCAGGCAAAGGCCAGCGCCGACACGATGACGCCCAGCAGCACCGCCAGCGCCAGGTTCTGCGAAACGGCCGTGACGACCGTCACGAGCAGCATAACCAGCACATCGGTGCGGGGCATGCGGCGCAGAATGCGCAGGCTGGCCCACTCAAACGTGCCGATGACGACCATAAACATCACGCCCACCAGCGCGGCCAGTGGCAGCCGCTCAATGACCGGCGCGCCCACTACCACAAACAGCGCCAGCGCCACCGCGGCCACTACGCCCGACAGCCGCCCGCGTCCCCGCGATTCGAGGTTGACCATGGTTTGGCCAATCATGGCGCAGCCGCCCATACCGCCAAATAGGCCGGAGGTGACGTTGGCCAGGCCCTGGGCCACGCAGTCCTGGTTGCCCCGGCCGCGGGTGTCGGTCATTTCATCCACCACGGTGAGGGTGAGCAGGCTTTCGGTGAGACCCACCAAGGCCATGATGAAGGCGTAGGGCAGCACCAGCACGAAGGTGTCCCAGTTGAGCGGCACCAGCGGCAGGTGAAATGTGGGCAGCCCGCCCGCAATGGAAGCAATGTCGCCCACCGCCTTGGTTTGCAGTCCACCAAAAATCACCAGTGCCGACACCACCACGATGGCCACCAGGGAGGCCGGCACCGCCTTTGTGAGCCGCGGCAGGAAGTACACAATGGCCATGGTGAGGGCCACCAAACCCATCATCAACAGCAGCGCAGTGCCCGTGAGCCAGTGCTCGGCCCCGCCCGCATCGCGCACTTTGAACTGCTCCAGTTGCGCCATGAAGATGATGACGGCCAGTCCGTTCACGAAGCCATACACCACCGGCTGCGGCACCAGCCGTATAAACTTGCCCAGACGCAGCAGTCCGATGACTATTTGAATCAGGCCCATGAGCACCACGGCCGCAAATAGGTACTCGACCCCGTGCTGCACCACCAAACTCACAATTACCACGGCCACCGACCCGGCCGCCCCGGAAATCATGCCCGGCCGACCGCCGAACACACTTGTAATTAAACATATGATAAACGCCGAGCCTATGCCCACCAGCGGACTGATGTGGGCCAGCAGCGCGAATGCTACGACCTCCGGCACCAGGGCCAGAGCGGTGGTAAGGCCGGCCAGAATTTCGTTTTTAGGATTGAATTTGTATTGGGTGAGATAAGCAGAAACAGCAGACATCAATAACGGAGAAAAAGGCAAAAGAAAAGCCGCACGCTTCTGGCAGGAAGCGGCGGCACCATGTTTTTAGGCCAGTCCTCAGGGTGGGGTGAGCTTGAAAATAGTAGGGAGATGGGGCATATTTCCACAAAGGTAAGCCCTAAGCCACGGGGTTAGCCCCTACCCTATCGCCTTCTGCACCCAGGGCTTTAGTCCCGGCAGCTTGGCCAGGCCCACGGCTGCATTCACCAGCCACGGCTTGGTGCTGAGGAAACGCATGAGGCGGTAGCTTTTGGCCAGCTTCTTTCCAATCTTGTTTGCCACTTGGGTATCGTAGCTAGCCATGTGGGCGGCGCTGAAATCCTGACTGGCAAAACAGGCCGCAGCTTGCACCGCCGCCAGCATGCCGCTCTGAATAGCGGTATCGATGCCATGGCCCTGCAGCGGGTCAATCAGCGAGGCGGCATCGCCGCAAAGCATAAACCGCTCGCCGCTGATGGGCCGCTCGCGCCCGCCCCCGAGTGGCAGCCCAAAGCCTACCGTGGGCCCCAGCTGCCGGGCCTCGGCGAAGCGGCCGGCTAGGGCGGGGTGCGTGGTGAGCAGGCGCTGTAATTGTTCCTTCAGGTCGACTTTGTGCTCGGCCACCACTTCGGCCAGCATACCCAGGCCCACGTTGTAGCGGCCCTGTCCCACAGGAAACAGCCAGCAGTAGCCAGCCAGGTAATCGCGGGTGAGGAAAAACTCGGTGGTGCCACTCTCAGCACCTTTGATGTTCTCGAAGTAGGCCCGCACGCCTACGCAATGGTGTGCCCGGGCCAGCCGGGGCTCGGGCAGCAGCTTGCGGCCCACGGCAGAGTTGGCGCCGTCGCAGCCGATGACCAGCTGGCAGGTGATTTCGGGTCCTTGCGCGGGCTGCAGGCGCACGTGGTCGGCTTCGATGCGCAGGCTTTTCAGGCCGGTATTTTCGAGGATGGTGGTGCCGGGGGCGTGGGCACGCACCAGCGCCAGCAGCGCGTCGTCAAAAGTCTCGCGGGGGCAGTTGAAGCTGGGCAGCTTCCACTGCAGGTCGAGGCTGCCGCCGTTGGGCGCTACGAGGCGGGACTGGCGCACGGCGTCGAGCGGCTGGAGCTGCCACAGAGACTCGGCAAAAGCAGGGTCGAGTTGGCGCAGGGCCTTGAGGGCGTGGCCAGGAATGGCATCGCCGCACACTTTGTCGCGGGGGAACTGGGCTTTGTCGAGCAGGGCTACGCGCAGGCCGCTCTGGCGCAAACCCAGGGCGCACGCCGCGCCAGACGGGCCCGCGCCGATGATGGCAACGTCGTAGTCGAATGAAATAGAATTGGGCACAGCTTCAAAGGTAACGGGCAGCTTTCAGCCGAGGGAAATATTGAATCAGTCCTACTATTCAGCACAAAAAACGGCCCTACTGAACAATGCGGGCTCCGCATCGAATTAAACCAGCAACTTGCGAAACCCTTGGGCAACTGCGCCGGTACACCTCGGCAGTTGCCGAGCGGCAAGCGGCACGCTTTGCTCGCCAAGACCCTCCTTTTCACCACTACGTTCCCCTATCTCATATCTTGAGCTCAACCCCTACTCCCCTTATTCCGGCCAACGATGCCGCTCGACTACAGGAGCTGGAGCGCTACAAGCTGCTGGATGCCAGCAGCGAAAAAGTACTGGACGACGTGGTTGCCGCAGCTGCCCGGCTATTCCGGGTTTCAAACGCTTTGCTTTCCATAGTGCAGGAGAACGAGGTGCTGATTAAAGCACCCTACAACCTGCCAGTGCCTATTGAGCGCATCCCGCGCGAGCAAAGCCTGTGCTCGGCCACCATTCTGCAGGACGACACCGCGGTGTTTGAGGATTTGAATCAGGCCAGCGCACCGGGCATTGACATTTCGCTTATTCAGCAGCTCGGTCTGCGGTTTTATGCGGGCCACAACCTGCGCACTGCCGAGGGCCATAATATTGGCACGCTCTGCCTGTATGATGGCCCACCCCGGCAATTTTCGCCCGTCGAGCGTAAGCTGCTCGCAACGTTTGCCGGGCTGGTGATGCGCCTGCTTGAGCTGCGCCGCATCTTGGGCGCCCACGCCGGCTCCACGGCCATGCTCTGGTCGTTTATCTACAAAGCCATTGGCGAGCAGCTGGCTCGCCTCATCGCCCTGGCCGAGCGCGCGGCTCCCGGTCCGGGGGTGCCCCTATCGGCTGCCACCGCCAAGGAAGCCGGCGACATTGTCGGCATCATCGACCAGTTTGTGGCCGCTACCTTGCGCCGCACTTAATTTCGGGCTGGCAGAGGCGGCTTACTTTTGTGGCGTTTCTGTGTTTGTAGCATTATGGTTGACAATAACAAGGTGAAAACGCTGGCCCTGCTGGGCTCCACGGGCTCCATTGGCACGCAGGCGCTGGAGGTGGTGCGGCAGCAGCCGGGCCGGTTCCGGGTGGCGGTGCTCAGCGCCCAGCGGCAGTGGGAGCTGCTGGCGAAGCAGGCGCAGGAGTTTCGGCCTGCGGTGGTCGTGATTGGCGACGAAAGCTTCTACCAGCAACTGAAGGCCGCCCTGGCCCAGCAACCCGAAACGGAAGTGGTGGCCGGCCCCGCCGCGCTGGCTGAGGTGGTGACGCGCCCCGAAATCGACATTGTGCTCACGGCTCTGGTGGGCTACGCGGGGCTGCTGCCCACAGTGGCCGCCATTCGGGCCGGCAAAGACATTGCCCTCGCCAATAAAGAAACCCTGGTGGTGGCCGGCGAGCTGATTACCGGCCTCGTGCGCCAGCACAAAGTGCGCCTGCTGCCCGTCGACTCCGAGCACTCGGCCATTTTCCAGTGCCTGGTGGGCGAGGAGCAGAACCCCATCGATAAAATCATCCTCACGGCTTCGGGTGGCCCGTTCCGCGGCCGCTCGGCCCAGCAGATGGAAACCGTGACGAAGGCCCAGGCCCTCAAGCACCCCAACTGGGACATGGGCGCCAAAATCACCATCGACTCGGCTTCCCTCATGAACAAGGGCCTGGAGGTGATTGAAGCCAAGTGGCTGTTCGGCCTGACCGATGAGCAAATCGATGTGGTGGTCCACCCCCAGAGTATCGTGCACTCGCTGGTGCAGTTCCAGGACGGCTCGCTGAAAGCCCAGCTTGGCCTGCCCGACATGAAATTACCCATTCAATACGCCCTGGGCTACCCGCAGCGGCTGGCCAACACCTTCCCGCGCTTTTCCTTCCTCGACTACCCTACCCTCACCTTCGAAGCGCCCGACCGGGCCGCTTTCCCCAACCTGGAGTTGGCCTTCGGGGCCATGCGGCGGGGCGGCAACGCGCCCTGCGTGCTCAACGCCGCCAACGAAGTAGCGGTGGCCGCCTTCCTGCGCGAGCAAGTCGGTTTCCGGCAGATGTCGGACCTGGTGGCGGGGTGCCTGGCACGGGTTTCGTACCTTGCAGAGCCGTTGCTGGCCGACTTGGTGGCCACCGACGCCGAAACGCGTCGCGTGGCTGAAACGCTACTGTAAAAACTTTTGTCCTGCTAACGAAGGAAGCATCTTATCACGGCGGCTTTCGTCAGAACTACTACTCATTGAGCCGCTGGCGTGATAAGGGCCTTCGCTGCACTCAAGATGACAGATATTTAATACCCCTCCCTTGGAAATTCTAACCATGATTGGCCAGCTGCTGCTGGCACTGTCGCTGCTTGTTGGCTTGCACGAATTCGGCCATTTTGCCTTCGCGAAGCTCTTTAAAATTCGGGTCGATAAGTTTTACATCTTCTTCGACTTCCTGTTTCCCATGCCCAACGTGATGAATTTTGCGCTGGTGAAAAAGAAGGTGGGCGAGACGGAATACGGCATCGGCTGGTTCCCGCTGGGCGGCTACGTGCAGATTCACGGCATGATAGACGAGACGCAGGACGCCTCCGCTCTCGCCGGTCCACCCAAAGACGACGAGTTTCGCGGCAAGCCCGCCTGGCAGCGCCTGCTGGTAATGCTTGGCGGCATCATCATGAACGTCATAACCGGCATCGTGATTTTCGCAGCCATGACGTTTCACTACGGCGACGTGTTTCTGCCCGCTTCGGAGGCGCGCTACGGCATTCTACCCAACGGCTTAGGCCGGGAAATTGGCTTCCGGACCGGCGATAAAATCGTAAAAATCAACGGCCGCCCCTTCACCGAGTTCGACGACGTGTACAAGCCCGACGTCATTCTCGGCAACAACTCCTTCTACACCGTGGACCGGGGCGGGCAGTTGGTCGATATCAACATCCCCACCAACTTTCTCGACAAGTTTGCCAAGCAAAGCGCCGACAGCCTGCTGGTGCGCCCCCGCGAAACCTTTGCCGTGGAGCGCGTGGTGCCCGGCGGGGCCGCTGCCAAAGCGGGCCTGCTGGCCGGCGACAAAATCACGACCGTGGGCGGCCAGCCCGTGCAGTTCTTCGACGAGTTGCAAGCCGCACTGCTCGCTAACAAGGGCAAGAAGACTGAGGTGCTAGTAGAGCGCAACGGCGAAACCCTACCGCTGGCCATTGAGGTAAGCGAGTCGGGCCGCATTGGTTTCGAGCGCAAATCGACGCTGAAGCTGGGCACGCGCAGCTATAGCTTGGCCGAGTCCATCCCACAGGGCGTAGACAAGGCGTTTGGGGTGATTGGCCTGCAGGCCCGTGCCTTCGGCAAAATCTTCCGCCGCGAAATTTCTGCTTCGGAGAGCCTGGGCGGACCCGTGGAAATTGCCCAGCAGTTTGGCGGTACCTGGGAGTGGCAGCACTTCTGGGGCCTGGCCGCGGGCCTGAGCATGGTGCTCGCTTTCATGAACCTGCTCCCCATTCCGGCCCTCGATGGCGGCCACGTGGTGTTCCTGCTCTACGAAATGATTCTGCGCCGCAAGCCTTCGGACAAGTTCCTGGAAGGCGCCCAGCGCGTGGGCACCATGCTGATTCTGGCGCTGATGGCCTACGTCATCATCCTCAAGCCCTTGCTGAAAATCATTTCTTAAGTGCTGCAATTGTAAATTGGTGAGTTAGTGAATTGATTTTGGCCCTCAAGGGTCTTACAATTCACTAGCCCACCTTTTCATTTATCCCCTCCCCTAGCCATGCGCTTGCTTTCCGTTCTTGCGGTTTTGCTTTTGCTGCTTCCTTTAGCGGGGGCCGCCCCGGCCCTCCACGCCTACCACTCCTCGCTGACGGAGCTGCGCTACAACGCCGCCAAAAAGCAACTGGAGCTATCGGTGAAGGTGTTTACGGACGACTTTGAGAAGGCGCTTTCCGAAGGCCAGCCCACGCCGGTGAGCCTGAGCGCCGCGGGGCCGCGCCCGCTGGCGCTGGCCTCGGCATACTTGCAGCGCACCCTCAAGTTCAGCACCGCAGCCGGGGCGCCGCTGCCGTTGCAGCTGCTGGGCATGCAGGCCGAGAACGATGGCTACTGGCTGTATTGCAAAGTGCCGCTGCCAGGGCCTGTGCCCAGCGTGCAGCTGCGCCAGGGTCTGCTACTCGATGTATTCAGCGACCAGATGAACATCGTGAACATCGAAGCCGGCGACAAAAAGCAGAGCGTCCTTTTCCGCGTCGGCCACGAGCAGGAGTTGCTGACCTGGTAGCAGGGCCTGCGTCTCAACGAGCCCTGGTAAACCACGCCTGGGCTACGAAATAGCCCCGCGCAAAAACTGGCAAAACGGCACCATTGCCCGAAACACCTCCAGCACGTGCGCCCGAAAGTCTTCGTGGTTGAGCACGTCGGCATCCGGCATCTGGTGGGCGGCTACGAAGCTTTTATGCTTCAGCAGCTCGATATCCGGGTGTTCGATGGGGTAGCTGGCGGGCGATTTTTTGAGCTTGTCGCCGCCCATGCTCCCGAAGTAGCGCTGGAAATCGGGCGCGGCGAGTAGGGCTTTCAGCTCATCGGCGTTGTAATCGATTTCCTGGCGGATGGCGGCTAGCTGGGCTTTATCGGGCTGGTAAAGGCCGCCAGCTACCATGGTATTGCCATTGGGGCCGAGCTGCAGGTAGTAGCCGGGAGAGTCGACTTCCTTGCCGGCGCCGGCAGTGAAATACACCGAGAAGTGGGTTTTGTAGGGGTCCTTGTTTTTGCTGAAACGCACGTCGCGATAGATGCGGAAGATGCTGGTGCGGCCTTCGGGCCCGGCCAGTACGGGGTCGATTTTGGCCAGCTCCCGGGCCCAGAATTCTGCATCTTCCACAAACTGGGCGCGCAGCTGGTCATAGGTGGCTTTGCGCTCCTGAAACCAAGGCCGGTCGTTGTGTTTAGCCAGGGCGCTGAGGAAGGTGAAGAGGGGTTTGAGCTGCATGAATTTGGTGAAGTGAGACGTTCAAACTCCCCTCCTTGGATAAGGAGGGGACGCCGCCGCGAAGGGGCGGCTGGGGTGTTTGGATTCGTTGAACGATACCTGAACGATACCCGCTTGAGTCGTTCGGGTGTCGTTCAACGAATCCAACCACCCCCGTTCGAGCCCTTGGCTCGAACATCCCCTCCTTATCCAAGGAGGGGAGTTTTTTGTTCAATACCTAGTCGTCATCTTCCTCCTCTCCTTCGTGTTTTGTTTTGGCTTCGCGCACGGCGGCGCTGCGCCTTGGCGCAGACATTTGGCTGTGTTCGCCCCGAATGGCCTGCCAGATGTTCTCATTGAAGGCAAGGTCGGGCGCGGCGTCTTCGCGGCTGAAATCGAACTTCTCGGCGCGCCGGGCGGGGGCGTTGTAGGCGGTGTTGCGCACGTCGAGGGGCGTGGTGGCCGGGCGTAGCACGTAGGGCGCGAAGTTGGGCTTGGAGGTGAAGCAGGCCCAGAGCGGCACGGCAGCGGCGTCGTACTGGCTCATGGGTGGCAGGCCGAGAATGAGCTCCAGCGTGCGCAACATGCCGGAGGTGGTGTAAGCGGTGTGCACCACGGTGTGGCGCCGGATGTAGGGCCCCACCAAGTAGGCCGTGGAGCGGTGGGCGTCGACGTGGTCGGGGCCGTTCTGGGCGTCGTCTTCGATTATCATTACCACCGACTCTTTCCAGATGGGGCTTTTCGAGAGGTGTTCCAGCATCCGACCCAGGGCCAGGTCATTGTCGGCGGCGTAGGAAAGCGGGTGCAGGGCGCCTTTGATTGCGCCTAGCGTGTGGTCGTTGGGTAGACGAACAATGCTGAGGTCGGGCACTTTATTGATGGCTACCAGGCTATCGAAATCATGCTCCCACACTTTCTCCCGGTCTACGTCGAGGATGTTCATATCGAAGCCCGCGTACTTTTTGCAGTAGACGTTCTGTAGCGACGGTACGCCGGCCTTGCCCTTATACACAAACTCGCCGTAGGAGCGGAAGGTGCGGCCGGCGCGTCGGCAATAGTCCCACAGAAAGCCGTCTTTGGGCTCGGCTACCTCGCCGCGGCGGCCTTCGAAGTCGTAGTCGCCGCCGCGGCCGCTGTAGTTGCTGGGCCAGCTTTTCTCCACAAAATCCGTGGCGTAAGCGGCCGTGCTCCAGTTGTGGCCGTCGGCACTGACTTCGGCATCGACGTAGAAATTATCGAGCAGCACAAACTCCCGCGTCAGGGCGTGGTGGTTGGGCGTCACCTTCTCCGGAAACAGGCACAGGCTGATGTCGCCATTGCCGGCCGGCACATCGCCGAGCACCTGGTCGTAAGTACGGTTTTCCTTGATGATGTAGAACACATGCTTGATGGGCGACTTATCGCCCACGCGCTGCGGTACGGGGTTGCCGGGCGGTACGTCGGGTAAGGCTTGGCGGTCTTTCGTGAAGGGCGTATTGGCATACACCTGGGCCGAGAACGTGGCCAGCGCCGCTGCATCGGGCAGCGGGAGGCGCGCCAGGGAGCTGCTCATCAGCCCCCCGATGTAGCCCGAACCCGTCTCGCCCACATCGCGGATGGGGTTGGGGCCGGTGGGGTTGGGTTTGGACGTCTGGCCTTTGCCGTTGACCACCATCAGCTGCGAGCCGGCCACGCGCACCGCGGTGGGGTACCAGCCGGTGGGCACGAAGCCCAGGGGCCGGCTGGCGCGGGGCTCGCGCACGTCGAACACGGCCAGGCAGTTGTTGTCGGCGTTGGCGATGAAGAGCTGGGCATCGTCGGCGGTCAGGGCCACGCTGTTGGGCGTGCTGCCGATGGGCGAGGCGGGAAACAGGGCCGTGTTCAGCGTTTCCGTAACCCGGCCCTGGCGGGTGTCGATGATGGAAACCGAGTTGCTGTTGGCGTTGGCCACGAACAAGCGGCGGCCGTCGCGGGTCAGGGCCATGTCGTTGGGGTGGCTTTCTACTTCGATGCTGGGCAGGAGCTTTTGGCTGGCGATGTCGTAAGGCACCACCGCGTGGCCGCCCCACAGGCTGATGTAGAGGCGGGTGCCATCGGGGCTGAGCAACACGGCGTAGGCTTCGGCTGGCAGCTTGAGCGTGCGCAGTATCCGGCGCGTTTTCAGGTCGAAGGTGTAGAGCGAATTGTCTTCCCGCGTCACGGCGTAGAGCAGGTTGCGGCGGCCGTCTACCACGAGGCCGGCCACGCCGATTTTTTGCTTGGGCCATCTGTCGCCGAGCACCAGGGCGCTGTCGGGGCGCAGCTTCTGGCCCTCCACCCGGAAGCTGTGGATACGGTTGTGCTGGCCACCCGAGGCGTAGAGGCTGCGGCCGTCGGGGGCAAAGGCCAGGCCCATCCAGGCGGCGGGCACCTCGCGGGTGTCGAGCAGCTTGCCGGTGGCTACCTCCAGGAGTTGAACTGAGTTTTCGCCCCAGCCGGCATTCACCACTGCGGCCAAGCGGCCATCGGGGCTGATTTGCAGGTTGAGGGGCAGGTCGCCGAGGGGCGTGAGCGCGCCGGCGGGGCTCAGCTTCCAGCCGTTGGGCAGCAGCGTTTGGTTGGTGCCGGCAATGGGACCCGGCAGCACGCCAGGCGCCTCGGGCTCTGCTTTTTTGCTGGGGTTGCCTGAGCAGCCCAGCAGCATCAGCAAGGGCAGAAAGGGCGCAAAAAATCGCAATTGAGAAGAAAAAAGCATAAGCCAACAACTCCGCGGAGAAGCAACCGCGCCAGCCGTCACGAAGGTAGCCAGCCGGCACGACCGAGAAGCGTCAGCACACCGCCTTTTCGCTGCTGGCGCCGACACCACAACGTTTTTCCTTAAGTGTAAAATAGAAACACTTGAATGTCGTTGTAAGTGCATTCACCCCTTTTTCTGGTTGGTTGCTATGCTGCGTTTGCGTCGTTTTTTGTGCTGCGTGCTCTTGCTATTCCCTTTATCTCAACTGCTGGCGCAGTCTTGTACGCCGCCCGTTGAAACCACCGTGCTAGGGCAAGCCGGGCCTACCGAGGGGCCGTTTTGGCAGCAGCAGCTCCAGTTTGTGCGGGTGCGAATGGCGCAGGCCGGCACCGGCCCCGTAGTGGCCGACCGCCTCCGCGCCCACAAGCTCGACCCGCGGCGGCTCGAAATTTTTCTGCGCGTCATTAAAACCAACCGGGAGTTGGAGGTCTGGGCGCGCAACCAGGGCGCCGGACCGTTTGCACTGCTACAGACCTATCCGCTGGCGGCCACGTCGGGCAAGCTGGGCCCCAAGCGTCGCGCCGGCGACCGCCAAGTGCCCGAAGGCTTTTATGAAATTGACCGCTTTAACCCCCAAAGCAGCTACCACCTTTCGCTGGGCCTCAACTACCCCAATGCCGCCGACCGCGCCCTGGGCGAGCCCGACCCCGGCGGCGACATTTTCATCCACGGCGGCGAAGTCACCATTGGCTGCCTGCCCATCACCGATATTGGGATTGAGGAAGTGTACCTGCTGGCCGTGGCGGCGCGGGCGGCGGGCCAGGGCATCATTCCGGTGCACATCTTTCCCTTTCCGCTCAATGAAAAGGAATTAGCCAAGCGTGCCGCTAGTCCGCACCAAGCCTTCTGGCGGGGGCTGATGACGGGCTACACCTACTTCGAACAGCACCACGAAGCCGCGGAACTGGCCCGCCTGTCGGTGGCCGGAAAGTGAGCAGCCAGTAGCGCCAGCCGGTCTTCGCTCCGCTGGCTCGCTTACTTGCCAGGGTGTTACGCTCACGTCAGTAATGCTAGCGCTGACATCAGCTACCGAAGCGGCTGAGCCGATTGCTGCTGAAGCTGCTTCCCCTTTTCTTCCGTTTAGTGGTATTGTTCTGCCCCCCCGGAAACTCGGTGGGTTGGCCTTTTGTGTCTATTCTTATGCCGCAGGCGCTGCTGGAGGCGCGCGCTTACCTCCAGCCAATGCAGGCTGGCACAGCTCGCAGAAGCCGCGCTGAAGCATCTTTGCCGCGCTGCTTCTGCTGCTCGCGTCGATAAGAGCAACTCCAGCCAACGCTTCGATAAGTTCAGCATGACGTTATTATTGACCCCTGCTCCTTTAAACACCAGCCGGCACGATTTTTTCGTTTACCCCGCCAACAACCTGCTTTTTCCGTTATGAAACGCCTTCTTTTCGTTGTCCTTCCTCTCCTGCTTTCCTTCTCAGCCCGCGCCCAGCGCCCCACCGACATCTGGTATTTCGGCCAGCAGGCCGGCCTCACCTTCGCCGATGGCAACACCCCCAAGCCCCTCAACGACGGCAAGATGACCACCTACGAGGGCTGTGCCGTGGCCACCAGTTACCGGGGCGAACTGCTTTTTTACACCAATGGCGAAACCGTGTGGAACCGCAAGCACCAAATCATGCCCAACGGCCGCAAGCTCATGGGCAGCGGCAGCAGCACGCAGTCGGCCCTTATCGTGCCCGACCCGGGCTCGGGCAACATCTTCTACATCTTCACGGTAGCGCCGCAGGGCACCCCCGAAGGCCTGCGCTACTCCATCGTCGACATGACCCGCGACAACGGCTTCGGCGACCTGCCGCGCCTGAACCTGCTGCTCATTCAGCCGGTGGCCGAAAAGCTGGCCGCCGTGCGCCACACCAACGGCCGCGATACCTGGGTGGTGGCCCACCGCTGGAACTCCAACGCCTTCGTATCATACCTCGTCACGGCCGAGGGCGTAGCCGGCAAGCCCATTATGAGCAACGTGGGCAGCATGAACGCCGGCCCCGGCCGCAACGCCATTGGGGCCCTCAAGTTCTCGCCCGACGGCCGCCGCCTGGCCGCCGCGCTGTGGCGCGAGAGCAACAAGTTTGAGCTGTACGATTTCGACCGCAGTACCGGCAAGGTGAGCAACCCCAGCAGTTTCGGCCCCTTTGCGGAGGCTTATGGCGTCGAGTTCTCACCCGATGGCACCAAGCTCTACGGCACCTGCAATGGCGTGGGCGGCGGCCAAACTGAAATCTGGCAGTTTGACCTCCGAACTAAGGATAAGCTGCTGGTCGGCAAGTCGGCCAACCGCAAAATCGGCGCCCTGCAGAGCGGACCCGACGGCCGCATCTACGTTGCCCGCGAAGACAACCCCAACCTGGGCGTAATTCAAAACCCCAATGCCCTGGGCAAGGACTGCCAGTACGTAGACGAAGGCCTGAAGCTTGGTGGCCGCCGCAGCAAACTGGGCCTACCCACTTTCGTGGTCGTGCCCCAAAACTGATTTTCAAATCTGCTCAGCGACATAAAAAACGTCATGCTGAACGGAGCCAAATCGAAGGTCGCTTTAAGCAAGCATCTCGCTCGCTTTGTTGCTCGCTTCGTTACTATACGCGTCTGTCATGCTGAGCCTGCGAAGCACCTTATCACGCCTCAACGATTCGTTCCGCGGCGATAAGATGCTTCCTTCGTCAGCATGGCAGACGATTGGGTTTACGACCACACGCGAGAGGCTTGCCTACGGCGACCTACAGTTAGGCTTCGCTCAGCTTGACAGATGCAGTAGGGAAGCCAATTAGCCTACTTCTCCCCGCCAAACTTGAAGCGCAGTACTCCAAGCGCCATGGAGTAGTAGGGCGACTTTTCGCTGGAAAACCCGAACACGTCGCGCGTGCTAATGCCAGCCTCCCAAATCGGTGTGACCAGCGTGACGCCCAGCGGCAGGTTGGTGCCGAAGCCAGCACCACCGCTGACGCCGCTGCTCAGACGCAGCCAGCGCGTGGGCTTAAAATCAACACCCAGGCCCAGGAAAGGCGATGTCAGGTTGCCGGCTACTTTGTTAAGCGGGGCGGTAAAATCGACCCCGGCTTCGAGCAGGCTGCTGATGCGTACGCCGGCGCCCAGGCGTAGCTTGGCCGGCAAGGCGGCAGTGCGCTCCTGCTGGCCATCGTAGGTAAAGAGGTTGTTCTGGTCGGTATCGAACTGCTTCACCACTTCTTTGAGCACGTCGTAAGTTTCGAGGCCTGAGGCGGATGTGGGCTTAAGCTGTTGGTCGGCGGCGGTTACCACGTTGCCGTTCCAGGTCATAGAGCCCAGGTCGGTGAACGACGCGCCGACGCGCACAAATTTGCCTATTTCGGCAGCCAGCCCCAGGTCGTAGCCGTGGCCGCGACCCACTGGCTTCAGCCCCGAGCCCATTTCGCGGCGGAAGTTTGGGTTGTTCGCCAGGGCGCTATAATCAACTCCCAGAAGCGGAGTCAAGGCCGAGTAGGCCGTTAAGTTTCCGTCTTCGGCCCGGATATCGGCAACGCCAAAGCCCTGGATATAGCGGTAGCCCGCCCCAGCGGAAAGCTTGAAGCCTACTTTGTCGAGCACAAGCATACCGTACGACACGTTGTATTCGCTGGTCCAGGCGAACTGAATGGCGGTGCCGTCCAGAAAATTTGACAACAGCGGGGCCGGTTGTGAACCGGTGCCCGTGGTGGGATAATAGGGCTGAATGCTGGCGGCATCCTTGCCGTTGATGATGACATCGGCCGCGTTGCGGTTTAGGGCCAGGTGCGCGCTCATGCGCTGGCGGTTGCTGAAGGCCAGGCCACCCAGGCCGTTGGGCAGGCTCACGGCCACCCCCAGCGTGGTAGCGTCGACGTTCAGATTAAAGGCATTGTCGCCCGAAAAACCATCGACCAAAGCGCTACGGTCGGCGGGGCTGATGGCATCGGTGCGCTCAAAAATGATGCGCTCGAAGAAGGTTTGGCTCAAGGAGCGAGAAGCCACGCCCAGGCCCACCTCGCCAATGGTGAACGACACCGCCGATTCGCCGGTGCGGCCCAAGTTGGCGGGGTTCACGCCGATGGCCTGGTAGCCCTGGGCAAACGTGTTAATGACCCCGCCCCGGCCGGTCGCCGAAAAGTTGCTGAGCTCGTTTTGGGCGCGCACGGCGGCGGGCAGCGCCAGCAGGGCGACCAGGGGTAGAAGACGAAGGGATTTCATAGAGTTCGGGGCTAAAGTCGGCAGCAGCGGGGCGGGCTAGGCCATCCTATCCATTAGCTTGCCGTTTGATTCCGTAAAATAAGCCGCCATCGAGCAATTCTGCTCCTGACCTGACCTCCCAACCGCGGGCCTAGCCCGTGCTGTTACCCATGCCTGCTCCCAAACGACTTTCTGCCCCAGAGTACGCGGCCGGCATCTTGGCCGGCAACCGCACCATCCTGGGCCGGGCCATTACCCTGGTCGAAAGCACCCTGCCCGCCGACCAGGCCCTAGCCCAGGAAGTGCTGCAGGCCGTGCTGCCCCACACCGGCCGCAGCCTGCGCGTGGGCATCACGGGCGTGCCGGGCGTGGGCAAAAGCACGTTTATTGAGGCCTTAGGCCGGTATTTGGTTGAAACCCTGGGCAAACAACTGGCCGTGCTGGCCGTGGACCCCAGCAGCCAGCGCGGCGGCGGCAGCATTCTGGGCGATAAAACCCGGATGCCCTGGCTGTCGGCGCACTCGGCGGCCTTTATCCGCCCCTCCCCCGCCGGCACCAGCCTGGGCGGCGTGGCCCGCGCCACCCGCGAGGCCCTGCTGCTGTGCGAGGCCGCGGGCCACGACGTCATCTTCGTCGAAACCGTGGGCGTGGGCCAGTCCGAAACCACCGTGCACGGCATGGTCGATTTCTTTTTGCTGCTCATGCTGGCCGGCGCCGGCGACGAGCTTCAGGGCCTCAAGCGCGGCATCATGGAAATGGCCGATGCCCTGTGCATCACCAAGGCCGACCAAGGTAACGAGCAAGCCGCCCGCCGCGCCCGCGTCGACTACCAAAGCGCGCTGCACCTGTTTCCGCCGTCGCCGTCGGGGCAAGCGCAGCCCGTGCTGCTGACCTCGGCGGTGAGCGGCACCGGCGTGGCTGAGGTGTGGGAGGTCATTGAAAACTACGCCGCTGCTACTCGGCAAAATGGCTATTTCCAGAAGCGGCGGCAGCAGCAGCAGTTGCAGTGGCTGCACCAAAGCATTGTGCAAGAACTAGAGGCGCGATTTTACGCGGCAGCGGCGGTGCGCCAGCGGCTCCCCGATACGCAACAAGCCGTGGCTGCCGGAAGGTTGACGCCCTTCGCAGCAGCCACGGAATTGCTGGCGCTTTCCGCCGACCTTACAAAGACGCCGTAGCTAGTCCGCTCTCCACGCGGCGGCTCATCGTTTCGCTTACGGCGATGGTGGTGCCGCCGGGCTTTTGGCTGTCTACCTGCACGTTGTAGCGGTATCGGTTGGGGCCCACGCTCAGCACCACGGCATAACGACCACTGGAGAGCGTGTTGAATTTCAGCAGCGTGCCATAGGCTGGCTCCCGGTGGATTTCGTAAAGAATCGTATTGCCTTTGGTCAGGTTCACCACCCGCAGCACGGCCGGCTTACCGGTGGAGTTGTTGATGCGGATGCGCAGGCTTTCGGCATCAGGCTGGGTCACGTGCACTGGCTGGGTTTGCTGCGCTTGGGCAGGGCTGCCGATACCAGCTCCGACCACGGCAATCAGGCCAAGCAGCGCTGGGCGCACCACAGAGCGGGCAGTGAGTTTTACTTCGGCAACGGGCTGCGAGAGGAGGTTGAATGAGAGTTGCATGACTAACAGAAAAAAGATGGAAGGTGGAAGTGAAATTCCCTGGCGAGGCCGGCGCAAGACAAATGCTCATGTCCGGTTTTGAGCATCTGCCGCCCAGGGGTATTAGGGTGATTTCCAACGCCGTGCCAATTGTTTAAATTACTGTAAATCAATAATTTGTTGACAAAATCAACTTATTGACTTTACCAGATTCTGTTCATCATCGGGCAGGTGTTCGATAATGAACACCCGGCACCCAACTTCAGAACCACTGCTGAAAGCTGGCCGCATTTGCCCGCATTAAAAATTTCTTGAGGCCGAGCATCGGTTAGTTACTCTCGCCACTTTCGAATAGCTTCGTCGTTGGTTTCCATCACCGGCAATCCATTCCTGCTGGTTCTTCATCCTCTCCGTTTATATGTCTGTTTCTACACGCCTGGCCGTGCTTGGGCTGCTAACTTTCACCTCGTTCACGGGCCGGGCCCAAACCGCGGAACAACTGCGCCGCTGGCAGCACCTCGACCTGAAGGCCGACGGCGTGCCCGGCATCAGCGCCGACCGGGCCTACCGGGAACTGCTGGCCACTCGCAAGCCCACGCCGGTGCTGGTAGCGGTGCTCGACTCGGGCATCGACTCAGCCCACGTGGATTTGAAGCCCATATTGTGGAAAAAAACCGCCGAAATAGCCGGCAACGGAATTGACGACGACAAAAACGGCTACGTAGACGACGTGCGCGGCTGGAATTTTCTGGGCGGCAAAGACGGCCAGAATATCGGGGTAGAAACCCTGGAGCAAACCCGCATTTATGCCCAGTACCAGGCGCAGTTCGAAGGTAAGAAACGCCGGTCGCTGTCAGCCGCCGACCAGGTTAAGTTCGATGTCTACCAGCAAGCCAAGGCTTCTTACCAGCAAGACCTAGCCCAGGAAAAGAAGCAACTCACGATGCTAACCGGCGCGCTCGAAAGCAACACGGCCGCGTTCGAACGGGTTAAAAAGGCCCTGAATGTGGCCCTGCTCGATACCGCCACCCTGCGGCAAGCCGCCCGCTCCCGCCCCGATGTGCCCAGCGCGGCCTCCCTGAATGGCTTTCTGCGCAGCAACCAATTCGCCAGCACCGACGCGGCTCTGCTAAGCCTCAACGAGGCCTTGGCCCATTCCCGCGACCGCCTCGAAAAAAGCCTCAATCCCGACTACAACCCCCGCACCCTGGTGGGCGACGACCTCGCCAACCTCACCGAAACGGGCTACGGCAACCCCGACTCGCAGGGCCCCAACGCCACCCACGGCACGCACTGCGCCGGCATCATTGCCGGGGTGCGCGGCAACGGGCTCGGCGCCGATGGCGTAGCCGCCTCGGTGCGCATCATGAGCGTGCGCTCGACACCCAGCGGCGACGAGCGCGACAAAGACGTGGCCAACGCCATTCGCTACGCGGTGGACAACGGCGCCCAAATCATCAGCATGAGCTTTGGTAAAGACTTTTCGCCCGACAAAGCCGCCGTGGACGCGGCCATGCAGTACGCCGACCAAAAAGGCGTGCTGCTGGTGCACGCCGCCGGCAACAGCGGCCGCGACACCGATGCCGGCCGGAACTTCCCCTCGGCGCGCTACCTCAGCGGGCAGGACATCCCAAACCAGATTACCGTGGGCGCCAGCAGCCGCCTCAACACCGAGAAGCTGGTGGCCGAGTTCTCCAACTACGGCAAACAAACCGTGGACGTGTTTGCCCCGGGCGTCGACATCTATTCCTCTACACCAGCCAACACCTATGCCACGTTCAGTGGCACCAGCATGGCGGCCCCAGTGGTGGCGGGCGTAGCGGCCGTGCTCAAGGCGTATTTCCCGCAGCTCACCCCGCAGCAGCTCAAGCAGATTATCATGCAGTCGGCGGTGCCATACCACACCAAAGTCATCAAGCCGGGCACCAAAAAATCGGTTGATTTTGCTACGCTGTCCCGCAGCGGCGGCATCGTGAACCTCTACGAAGCCGTGAAGCTGGCCGAGCAGCAAACCACGGCTGCTAAATAGCGAAGCCCGTGCTGGGTGGCAATAGCAGAACGTTAATAATGAGCGCAGCCGGGAAACCTCACCCCCGGCCCCTCTCCAAAAGAGAGGGGAGCCTAATGATTGTAGCGCGGACTTTGTAGTCCGCGTCCCCGCGCCATTCGGGCAATGTTTCCAGACGCGGACTACAAAGTCCGCGCTACACTCCGCAAAACCTGTGCCCCCTCTCTTTTGGAGAGGGGGTCAGGGGGTGAGGTTTGCCGCCTGCGCTTTACAAGACCGTTTCACAGAAAGCAACCTACCCCGCTAGTCCTTCACCGCCTTCGCCAACTCCTTCAGCTCCTTCACGGTGCCGCTACTATTGAAATGCATGGTGGCATCCTTCGCGTCTTCCTCCCCTACCGCCACGGTGGCCGTTCCGCTCAGTTTGTAATCGGTTTTCTTGGCTTTGAACAAGGATTTGAACAGCACCTTGGGCATGGATTTGGGCTCGAACTTGACTTGAATCGGCATTAGTTCGGTGCCCTTTTTCTTGAAGGTGACGTCCTTGGTTTCCTGGCCTTTCACGTCGAGGTCGTCTTCAATCTGAAAGCGGTAGTTCACGCTTTTCACGGTGAAGGGGATGGACTCATAGTTCGTAACGCGCAGGTTCACGATGGCTTTTCCTTCCTGTAGGCCCAGCTTGGTGATGTCCACATCGGCCACTTCAATCTTGGGCAGCTTGGGGATGTAGACGCGTTTGCTCACGTCCACGGGTATTTTGGTGGAGCCCACGCCGGGCAGGTCGGCGTAGAGCACGGTGCGCATCTGCACGGTCACGCAGTCTTGCTGGGCGGTTTCGGCCGTTTTCTTGAGGTTGGGAACGTTCAGGTTGATGGGCAGTTCGAGGCGATTGGTGGCGTTTTTCTCAATCTCCAGCGGCCGGTCTTTGCGGCCCTTGGCCAGGCGCTTGCCGTCTACCAGAGTTTCGTAGCTCAGGCTGTCTATTTTGAGGCCCACGGGCGCGTTGTTGCGCATCTGCACCACCATCGTGCCCCGAATTTTCTCCTGGGTGATGTTGCTGATGTTGAGGGTTGGGGCTTCCAGGGTGGGTGCCAGGTCGCGGCCACGGTCGGTGGCGAAGTAGGCAATGCCGCCGCCCACCACTAACAAGCCGAGCAACACAAAAAAGCCAGTCAGCAGCGGGTGCCGCCGCGGATATGATTCAGAAGCCATAAACAAGGGGGTAGATAAGGATAAACTGCGCCTCGACCAGTCAGCCAGCAACTGATTTTCAGCATTATACTTCCTTACCTACGCGAGTACCCGGCGGGCTTGTTATGGCTGAGCTTACGAAAAGCCAAAACCATAGCCAAACGTATTTTGCCTAACGCACAAATTTTCAAACACTTCCTTTGCCTAGCGCTAAGATTTAAAAAAAGCTGTAAAAAATTGGTTCGGGGCAGGCGCCCCCACCTCCCGACCGGCTAGGCGCGGCGCGGCCGCAAGGCCAGGTAGTCCAGGAAGTACAGCACCTTCACCGACACCGAGTTATTGTGCGGGGTGTTGATGGTGTTGCTCAGATTATCGAAGTAAAGCGGCGTGGCGGCGTTGGCTTCGAGCAGGGTTGCCCCGGCGTTTTTCCACACGATGCTCACCTGGGAGCCCGGCGCAAACCACCACGAATACACGGCATCGATGTTGAAGGCGTTGAAGGTGTTGTCGCGGTTGCGCTGGTAGGCCACGGGGGTTTCCAGGCCGTCGGGGCGCAGGCGCGTGAAGTCCAGGTAGTGCACGTTGCTCACGTAGTGCCGCATCCGCACGTTGAACGACATGCGGTTGGTGAACGTGTAGGTGGCCGTGGCTGTGTTGGTTATGGTGGTGACGGTGCGGCGGCCCAGCAGCACGTCGCGGCCAAAGGCCGTTAGCATGGCGGCATCCTCGGGCTGGGCGCGGCTGAGGCCGCCGGCGTAGCCAATCTGGTTGCGGCGCAGCTCGTATTGCAGGTTGTAGATGAAGCTGAGCTGGTTGCTGGCCCGGTAGCGCGGGCTCAGGCTCAGGGCAAAGTTGTTGCGGCCGGTGCGGTCGCCATCGGCGGCGTAGAAGCGGAGGCCGTAGCTCACGTCGTAGGCAAACTTCTTGCGGTAGTCCGACGACAGGTAGCCGTTGACGCCCACGTTGGCCGGGAGGCGCACGTAGTATTCGCCGATGGGCGTGCGGCGCGGGTCGAAGTAGTCGCGGTTCAGCGGCGAGGCATCGGCATTGATGCCCGCCGAGAGGAAGTTTTTGGTGAAGGTGGTATTGGCGCCCGCATACAGAGTGGTGCCCTGGTAGCGCAGCAGGGGCTGCTGCAGCATCGTGTACAGCAGGTTGACGTGGGTTGTGAGGCGATTTACCTTCCAGAAAGGCGTGTAGATGTTGTAGTTCGCGTTGAGCGACTGCGAAATCTTGTTGTTGCTGAACAGCAGGCCGAGGTCGTTGGGATTGTAGGTGTGCGACTCGATGCCGTGGTCAACGTTCCAGGTGAACTTGCCGCTGATTTTGCCGAAATTCAGGAAGTATTTGTAGCCGTTCTGGTCGGATATATCCTGGTCCGAGTTGAAGGCTTTGCCGCGGCGGTTGGAATAAATCAGGCGGCCGTCGAGGGCGTAGCGGTTGGCTTGGTTGGCGAAGCGGAACAGGCCGCCGGTTACGTTGGCGTCGTAGGTGTTGCCGGCCCGTGTCACGTTGGTGTTGATGAGGCTGACGAAGGAGTTGTTTTTCAGGCTTTGGTCGAACACCACAATGCTGTAGTTGCTGAACGGCTGCGTGAGCACCTCGCGGCGAGCCCCGGTGGTGCTGTCCTGCAATGTGGCGTACACGTTATTGCTCAACGCATTGAAAATACCTACTCCCAGGCCTTTGCTGGTGCGGCCCGATACTTTGGTAGCGTTCAGCAAAGGCGTGGTGCCGGGGTTCTGCAGCACAAATTCGCCGCCACGGCGGCTGCCGTCCACCTCGTGGGAGCCCGGGCGCACCTGCCCGCCCACCTGCCCAAAGCCGATGGGCGTGGCGCCCACCCTTCGCGAGTAGAAGAGGTTGCCCTTGTTGAATAGCTCGGTGCCTTCGGTGAAGAACTGGCGGTTTTCGTTGAACTGCACTTCGAAAGGCGAGAGGTTGAGCACCTGATTGTCGCTCTGCACCTGGCCAAAGTCGGGCACGAGGGTAGCGTCGAGCGTGAAGCTTTCGTTGATGCCCCATTTCACGTCGGCCCCGCCGTTGAAGCTGGTGGCAGTGTTTCGCTTGCCCTGCTCGTTGAAGGGGTAATGGTCGACGTAGGTCGACACGTAGGGCGTGAGCGAGAGGCGCAGCGGCGGCTTGAGGTCGCGCAGGCCCGTGAGCTCGCCCCACTGGTTCACGAAGCCCGACACCTGGGGCTTCACTTCGTTCCAGAAAAACTTCTGGCGGGTACTGCGCCGCTGGCGGCCAAAGTTCAGGCCCCACACTTGTTCGGGGGCGTTGCTGAAGCGAATAGCCGAGAACGGAATGCGCATTTCGGCCACCCAGTCATTGCCCTGCAGCGTGGTGCGGGAGTCCCACACGGCGTTCCAGTTGCCGTCTTCGCCGGTGGCGGGCGAGTTGCGCATGTCAATCTGCACGCCGCCGGGCGTGAGCAGGAATTCGTAGCCGTTCAGGTGGTCGTTGTAGGTGTCGATGAAAACCCCGAACCAGTCGGAATTACCGATTTGGTCACGGGCGCTGAGCTCGCGCAGAATGGAATCCTGCGACACGTCGTGCATGATGGCGCCCACGTAAATGGCCGCGTCGTCGTACAGAATGCGTACTTCGGTGGGGTGCTTTTCCTGCCGGCCGGGGGTGGGCTCCAGCTCGTAAAACTGCGACGCGACGGGCGCCGATTGCCACACCTCATCATCGAGCAAACCATCGAGCTTGGGCGGGGTGCTGATGCGCACGGCCTGCAGCTGGCGCTTGGGAGCCGGTTGGGCAGCGTTGGGGGCCGCAGGGCTGGCCGCCAAATGCGGCTGGCCCTGGGCAGCTACACACGTCAAAAAACACAACCACCCAATCAGTAAAAAACAACGCATATAACTACACCAATACAGCTCGCCTGAGGTAGGCCCATAGATGCCGCAAAGGTCCGAAAGTTGCTTCCCGTACCCTAACTTCCTGCAGTAATAAAATCTGACTAACAACCAGAAAGGCCGGTACTCGAAGCGAGCACCGGCCTTTGCTTTTGCTTAGAACCCAACCACAAAGCCCAGAGTGGTTGTGGTGAGCCTGCCGAAGCACGACACCTTGCTACACCAGAGCAGACTTTTCGGTCGGGCCATTATCCCTGCCGACCTTACTAATCGTCCAGGGAAATGGACATGTTATGCACCTGGCCGGGCCGGTCGTGGCCGACAAGCTTGCGGTACTTAGCCGCCATCTCGTCCGGCTGCCGCTTTCCGTTCACCGTAAATCCTGCGTCGTTGAGCTGAAACTGAAAGCTTTTATCAGTAGCGCCAATCAGGCCATCTTTCCGCAGCTCGTCGCGCAGCGTTCTGGTATCCACGCGAGGGGCCTTGGGGGGCCGGGGCGGCGCCGGAGCGTCCATGGCGCGCGGCGGGGTAGGTACCTGCGGAGACCTTGGCGCGCGAGGTGGGCTCGGCGGAGTGGGCGGGGCAGGCGGCGCGAAGCTGCTGCCGCTGCCGTCAGAGAACAGGTTGGTATTAGAAGTGCTGTTGCGGGTCATCATCCACGAACCGGTGGCGCTCATTTTGCGCCCCGTAGTGCTTTCATACAGCTTCATGTACTTCTGAAAAACGGCTTCGGGCTGGGTTTTTCCATTTACTACCAGGCTAGTGGCACTCAGCTTGATTTGGTAGTTGCTCCGGTCACTTACCAATCCGTCCTTCACCAGCTCCGCCATGATGGCTTCCGTCTGCTGGCGGTTACGCTCAGCACGTTCCCGGTCCCGCTCGGCGCGCTCCCGGTCGCGTTCGGCACGCTCCTGGTCACGCGTAGCGCGGTCGCGGTCACGGTTGGCTTGCGCACGGTCGAGGTCGGCCTGCCGCTGCTCCCGGTCCTGCTGGGTGCGATTTTGCTCCAGTTCCCGCAATTCCTGCTGCGACTCCCGGATGCGCTCGCGCAATTCTTCGCGGCGCTTTTCGCGAGTTACATCTTGCTTGGGGCCGTCCTGCAGCAGCCCCGCCTCGTCGCTGATGATGGTGCCCGGCGCCAGCACCTGCAGGTCGCTGCCGAAGCGCAGTACCCTCGGGGCGCTGGTATTGCTTTCCAGGGCTTTCAGCTGCGCCTGCACTTTGGCAAGTCCTTTCTGAATGTCTTTGCGCTCCTTGGCAGTCAGATTTTTGGCAGCGCTGGCATTGCGCAAGGCGCTTTCGGCCGTCTGCAGCGACTCGCGCTGGCTGCGCAACGATTCGAGTTGAACACGCAAAGGCTCACCGTTGATGAGGGGCGCGCTGGGAGCCAAACGGTAGGTGCGCGTGCGACCGTCGGGCGCGTGGCGAAGGCTGGGCACAACATCCCGATACACGGTATAACCGCGGTTCGGCGTCAGGGTGCGGTACTCTGCGCCGCCTGCCCCAGCACGTCCAAAGGAGGTTACGCCGCCTTCGCTCCGGTACACGAAGCCCCGCGCTTCAGGCGAGCTCTGCGGCACCACCCGAACAACTTCGAGCTGCTGGCCATCGGCCTGCGTGCCGCCTTTCTCCTTGATTTTGAGCTTGCGTTTGCCCGACTTCGAAGCCGGCTCCGTTTCCACGCGCTGGCCGTTTACCACCAGGTCGGTCAGGCGGCCTTTTTTATCTTTCGTGATAACCACCGTGCCGGGGTCGTTCCGGAAGGTAGTTGGCGCGGCCACTGCGCGCCCCGTGATGATGACCGAACGGCTGCTGCTCCGGCTGGCTTTGCGCCGGCTCGCCCGGCCCCGAAGCGTAGTATCACCGCTCACTACAAACGGATGCAATTCCTCTTGGCTCTGGGCCAAGCCCCAGCCGGAGGCCGGAGCGGCCACGTCCCAGGCCGGAAGCATAGCGGGCAGGGAATCCAAATCATTAGAGGGTGAGACTGCCGGCTTGCTGGGCGGGGTGGCAGGCTGCGTTAAAGGACCAGCCAGAGCCACGCTGCTGCCCAATAGCCCTAAGCCTCCCAACACCAAAGCACCGGCCATAATGCCTTCAGCCAAGGTAGGGGCAGCTGGGCGGCGCTGCACCAAGCGGCGCACCCGGGCTAGCAGGGCGCCGTGCTTGCCCATGGCAGCCAGGGCCAGGCGGGGAGCGGTGGGCACTACCGCGCTTTGGCTCCATTCGGCCAGGGCTGTGAGGGCACGGGCCAGCCGCAGCGAGTTGCCACCACAGAGGGCAGTAGCGGTGTCGTCACAGCAGTTTTCGCGCTCGGCGCGCACGCAGTTGGCTACAAACCACACGGCCGGGTGATAGAAGAACAGCACTTCGGCCACGGTTTGCAGCAGGTTCACGAGGTAGTCGCGGCGCAGCACGTGGGCCAGCTCATGGGCCAGAATGGCTTCTAGGCTAGCGGGCGAAAGGCCTGCCACCACGCCCAGCGGCAGCAACACCACCGGCCGCAAATGGCCCACCACCAGCGGCACCTGCACCAGCGCCGACTCCAGCAGGGCCACCGGCCGGCGCACGCCGCTGCGAGCTGCCAGGGCAGCAAAGCGGGCTTGCCACTCGGCACTCAGGGGCCGAACCCGGTAGCGCCGCAGGCGCTGCACATACAGCAGGCCGCCCAGCATGCGCAGGCTCATGGCCAGCAGGCCCAGCAGCCACGCTACTACCAGCAGCGGCAGGTGCTGGTCGAAATAGCGCAGACCAGCGGTCAGCCAGCTCATGGCCGCAGCCTCTGAAGTTTCGCGGGCGCCTGACTGGTCAGGAGCCGTTTGCACCGGCGCAATACCAGGTGCTCCCGACGCTTCCTGGGCAGAGCGAGCACTGCCAGCAGGCGACGTGCCCAGCGTGGCCAGGTATACCGTGTGGCCAGCAGTAGCCGGCTGCGCTTTATCTGTTTTCAGCGGCAAAGCCAGCGTGGGTTTCAAGCTGCTGGGCTTCAGCAAAGCATCTGTACTAGTACCGGCAGAAAAATAAAGCCCAAACGTGATGCCGGCCAGCGCCACCACCACGCCCAACGCCCCGGCCGACGCCACGTAGCGCACCTCGGCCCGTTGCCGACGCAGCAACAGCAGCGCCCCGGCCAGCACGGCCGCTACCAGCGCCCCCTGCCACAGCGAGTGCACCAAGGTCCAGCCCAAAGCCCGCATGAGCGCGGGTGAAACGAAATTCTCAAGCGCGTTCATCGTCGTCGGGGTTAGAGGTGGAGTTTTGGATTTCAATATCGTTGAGCAAGCGGCGAATTTGCGCCAGCTCGTCGGCCGAAGTCTGACGGCTGCCCAGCGCTTGCATCACCAGCTTCAGGGCCGAACCGCCGAAGGTGGCATCCACGAACTTGTCGAGGAGCAGGCCCTGGGTTTCCTGCTCACGCACTGCCGCCCGGTACACGTGGCTGCGGTCGGCATCGTCGCGCCGCACCAGGCCCTTTTCCAGCATCAGCTGCAGAATTTTGAGGGTGGTAGTGTAGCCCACTTCGGCCTGCCGGCGCTGGCTGAGGTGGTCGTTGATGGCCCGCACGGTGGCGGGCCCGTGCTGCCAGAGCACGTTTAGGATTTCCAATTCGGCATCCGTAGGTTTGGGGGGCGGTGCTTTGCTCATGCTGGGGAAACGTGAGAGTACTACGAATTATTTCGTAGGATGAGGCAAAGATGTTACGAAAGCCTTCGTAGTTGCAAGAGCTAACTACGAAATAATTCGTACAAGCAGCTTAACAGAAATCAATTATCTGTCTATCAGGCAAATAATTTCATTGACAATAATAGGCTTTCTGGCAGCGCTACCCTAGCTCTGAGCCTTCGCCCCTTGCTTCCGCTTCTGCACCAGCGTCACGCGGGCCCGTTGGCAGATGCCGCCCAGTGGCGGATTGAACTTGCTCACGCTCACACGCACCTTCCGCACACCGGGCAATTCCGCCATGATGCGGTCGAGCACGCGGTGGGCCACGTGCTCCAGGAGCCGGGCGGGGGCCCGCATTTCTTCGGCCACCATGCGGTAGAGCACTTCGTAGTTTACCGTCTGATGTAGCTTATCCGATTCTCCGGCCGCCAGCAGGTTGGTGGTGATGTAGAGGTCCACGCCGTACTTATTCCCGATTTTCTGTTCCTCGTCGTAGTAGCCGTGGAAAGCAAAAAACTCTAGTCCTTCGAGTGCGATTTGGCCCATGCGGCGAGGAGTGAAATGGTAAGCGGAAAACAGAACGGGAAGCGCAACGCTTCCTTGACACAAGTGGCAACAGCTAAAGCTGCTCCGTTGGCAAAGGTCGGTGCATAAAAAAGAAAGCCTACCGTTGTGGCAGGCTTTCTTCTGTCATTAAGTATTTAGAATCTCTAGAAGCAGTCGTACCGAAACTACCAAATGCTCTTATACCACTTGATTGGAACGCCGCTGGCGAAGCGGTAGAGATACTTGGCTACGCCGCGACCTCCGGTTCAGCAAGCTCAGCATGACGCTCTAGTGCTTTAAGCTTTCCTAAACAGCTTCGTTTACAAAATCCGTGAAACCCGAAAAATCCGGATGAATCCGTGGTCTAGATTTCGTCGAAGAACGACTTTTCTGCCACTGCTACGGCGGCTTCTGCAGCGACTGGGGCTTCTTTCACGGCCACCTTCTCAGTGCTTGCTGCATTCTCCATGCCGGGGTGCATGGGCGCGGGCGGATTGATTTCGGGTCGGCCAGGGCCATTGGGGTAGATTTCTGGGCCAGTGGGGTCCACGCGCGGAGCGCCGGGATGCGGCACCTCCGAAGGGTCGGTGGGGTCGACGCGGGGAGCGCCGGGGTTTGGCACGCGGGAAGGCTCGGCTGGGTCGACGTGGGGCGCCGGCGAAATGCCAGGGTCTTCGGTCGGGGCATTGGGCCGCTCGATGTCCGGCGTGGGCTCCTGATAAGGGTCGGGCTGCTGGCCGGGCTTGGGGTTGTAAGCCAAGGTCTGGCTGATTTCGCCCTTGGGCTCGGGTTGGGCGCTGCGGGCTGCGGGCTGCGATACCGGGCGCTCAAAAGTAGCGGGCGCGGCAGCGGCCACTGCGGCGGCCGAAGAAATAGCGGAAGAAGAAGTAACCTGCATAGCGGGGGTGGGCTCGGGTAGGGGTTCAACGACCGGTTCTTTCGGACGTTCTACCTGTACGCGCGCGGCGCGGGAAAGGATGGCCGCGGTGCTGCCCTTGGGCCGGTTGCGGGCCTTCTCCACCTTGTCCAGGGCATCGGAGGCGAGGTGGTGCAGGTCGCGGGCGAGGCTGTCGAGCTGTTGCTCCAGGCGCTGGCACTCCTGGCCGAGGCCAGTTACCTCGCGCTGCATTTCCGACACCGTTTTTTCGGCCTGCTGGTAGGCTTCCTCCACCACCATGCGGGCGCGCTGGCGGGCCTCGCTCAGCAGCTGCTCGGCTTGAAACTGAGCTTCGCGGATGCGCAAATCGGCATCGCGCGAGGCTTGCTCGGTGATGTTGTTGCTGGTGTCTTCGGCCGTTTTCAGGGTGCGGTAAAGACTGCTCTCTACCTCGCGCATCTTTTGTACGTCCTGCTGGGCGTGCTCCAGCTTCAGGCGCAGCTCGCGGTTTTCATCGCCCAACCGCTCCCACTGCTGCGAGATGGTGTTCAGGAATGCTTCCACCTCGTCCTTATCAACCCCGCGGCGGAAGGATTTTTCAAACGTTTTCTGGCGGATATCGAGGGCGGTAATTTTCATGACTTATAGTTGTTGGCTAATAGCCGTTGGCCTTTAGCTCTTTTAGGTTATTTCATATGGCCCTGCTTTCGACGGAAAGCCAACAGCCAGTAGCCGTTAGCTAACAGCTCATCACTTCCCATACGGCTAAGCTGCGGTCGTCGCTACACGAAACTAGCCGGTTTTCGGCGCCTGGCCAAACGAGGCGGTTCACCGAAGTGCCGTGTCCGGCCGCCCGCGCCTTGTCTAGCACGCGCAGCAAGTTCATGGTGCCCGCATCCCAGAGCTTAATGCTCTTATCGAGGCTGCACGAGGCCAAATAGCGGCCGTCAGGGCTAAAGGCCAGGTGGTTGATGGTGTACATGTGGGCGGGCACGGTGCCAGTCAGGGCATAGCCCGAGGCCACGTCCCAGCTGCGGATTTGGGCATCGCGCCCGGCCGTGAAAAGCTGCGCGCCGTCGGGCGAGTACGCCACCGAAAAAACCGAATTGGTGCTCTCGCCCAGCGTGAACTTGGTTTCCAGCGAATCGAGGTCCAGAATGCGAGTGAGGGTGTCGGAGCTGCCCACGGCCAACTCGCCGCGGCCTTCGTGCAGGGCCAGGCAGCGCAGGCTTTTGTCGGTAATGCGCAGGAGTTTTTCCAGCTTAAAATCCGGCACCGTCAGCACGGCCAGCGTGCCATCGCCGAGGCCCACGTACAGCCGTTGCCGGCTTTCCGAAAACACCATCTCGAAGATGGCCACCGGGGGTAGAGCCGTGGCGTGCGCCAGCTGCCGCTGGGCCAGGTCGATGGCCTGAATGCCCTGAAAATTGTGCCCCAGCACCAGCAAATTCAGCGCCGGCAGGTGCCGCAGCGCATATACTGAGTTCTGAACGCGGGCCAGCAGCACACCGTCCTGGGCAGGCTCGGCAGCGTCCCAGCCGACGACCATACCATCGGCACTGCCCGAATAAATGGTGCTGCCCGAGCCACCCGTCAGAGCATACACTGCGTCGCGGTGGCCAGCTAAGGTGGCAATTTTGGTAACAGGTGGGCGGAAAATCTCGGACATACGGGCTCCGCAAAGGTAGCTTCGCTGCCAGTTATTCGTTAGCAGCGGCTTACTGTTCGCCGCCAGCTGCCAGATGATGGCCGCCCTCTTGCTGCCTGCACTACCCGCGCCCCACCCATGCCACTTCACTCCCTGCAGCACCTCTCCCCTACCGCCGTGCTTGGCCTGTGGCAGCTCACCGAAACCCCTGCCGAGCTGTGGGCGCAGCTGCCCCAGGCCGCCGCCTACCAAGCCCTAATGCCAGCCACGGCCGATGCCAGCCGGCAAGCCCAATGGCTGGCTGGCCGGGCGTTGGCCCATACCCTGCTACAAGAATTGACTGCCGCCACGGCCGCCGATATGGTGGTGCACAATGATGCCACCGGCCGGCCGTGGCTAGCAGGCCCGACCCATAATTTAACTCTATCCTTGTCGCACTCGGGGGAGTGGGTGGCGGCGGTGCTGGCCGCCGGCGGACGCGCGGGCGTCGACGTGGAAATAATTCGCGATAAGGCCCAGCGGTTGGCCAGCAAGTTCCTGAGCACCCTGGAGTGGGACGATGCAGCCGCGGCGGCCCTGACCGCGCCCGAGGCCGCCAACACCCATTATACCCGCCTGTGGAGCGCCAAGGAAACGCTCTATAAGCTGGCTGCGCAGCGCGGCATTATTTTCAAGAAACAACTCCTGCTGAGTTCTTTCGTTCCGGAGGAATCCGGCGAAATCCCTGCTACGTTGGTATTAGACTGTGCCGAGACCCGGCACTGCATTTGCTACTGCCAGCCGGCGCCCGGCTACGTTCTCACGTATTGTCATGAATCATTTTCGTAACCTGCGGCGCTTTCCTACAAACATGCCTTACCTTAACGCCATGTCCTTCCGCCGAATTTCTACCATCGCTGCCGTAGCTCTGCTCTCCGGCACCCTGGCAATGGGTGTGGCCCGTGCCCAAACCGGTACCGTTACCGATTTCACCCTCAAGACCGCCGCCAACGCCGACGTCTCCCTCAAAAGCTACGCCGGCAACAAGGCCGTGGTGGTGGTGTTCCTGAACCCCGCCTGCGCCTTTTCCCGCCTGTACCAAGAGCGGCTGGCTTCCCTCAGCAACAACTACCGCAGCCGAGGCGTGGAATTTCTGTTCATTAACGTTCCCATCAACCTCGACGCCCCCGGCACCGCTGCCCCCGGCGAGGTAGAGCTGCCCACCCTCACCGATGCCAGCCAGCAAGTGAGCAACCTGCTCGGCGTGAGCAAAACCGCTGAGGCCGTGGTGCTGCAGCCTAGCGCCGGCGGCTTCGCCATTCGCTACCGCGGCGCCATCGATGACAACCCGCAAATGGCCGGCAGCGTGCAGCAGCCCTACTTAAAGCAGGTACTGGATAACGTGCTGGCCGGCCGCCCAGCCGGCGTAGCTGATAAGCGCGCGGCAGGCTGCTTGATTAAGCGTTAAGCAGCACCTCACCCCCTGACCCCCTCTCCAAAAAAGAGGGGGCACCGGCTTTGCACAAGCAAAATGTCTATAACGAAAAAGCCTGCTGTAGAGCAGGCTTTTTCGTTATAGAGCAATCAAAAGCATTTCTGGTGCCCCCTCTTTTTTGGAGAGGGGGTCAGGGGGTGAGGTTCCGCTACTCCAAAATTCCCAGCAGCACGGCCACTTCCGCTGCTTTCCCCGGCTCCTGCAGCTTCTCGAAGCTCATTTGCAAATTGCGCAGGGCCCGGCGCACGATGTCCAGATTAGTGCAGGGCTCAAAAAACATCGGATTCGACGAAATATTGAGCTGGCTGACATAGTGCTCGATATCGGTGCGCGAGAGCACCAGGCCGCGGTTGTAGCAGTTGATGTAGAACGGCTCGGCGCCCGGCAGCTCGGGGCGGAAGGTGAGCACGAAAAGATTGGGGAGGTTCACCCCAAACACCGGCAGGTGCAGGCGCTGAGCCACCAATAGGTAAATCACACACAGCGTGAGTGGATTGCCGCGCTTGGTCTCAATCACACGCTGCAGCATGGAGTTGGCCGGCGAGTGGAAATGCTGGGTGTTGGCCGCAAACTTGTGCACCCGGAACATCACGTAGTTCATCACCTGCACCTGGTCGGCGGGGTGCATTTCGGGGCGCATGGCCGTCCAGGCTTCAAAGCGGAGCTGCTCGATGGCGCGGTTCAGGGCCTGCAGGTCGGCATCGGGATATTGGTAAGTGTTCAGCAGCCACATGCCCTCCAGCAGGTCGGTGGCGCCGGCTTCGCGCCACACGCGCAGGCGCTGCTGCAAGCCCTCAAACTGCAGGTGGTGAATAAGGTCTTCGAGGCGCTGCTGCTGCTGAGCATCCAGGGTTTCTTCCCACGACTCCTCCAGAAAGGGAATGATGCTTTCCCCCAGGTTCTGAATTTTGTCCTGGATTTGGGGCGCCACCTCCGGGTCGTCGAGCAGCGAAATAAGGGCTTTGATTTCTTTGTTTGTCATTGCACAGAAAGAAGGGCAGGGCAAATTTACGCCCGTCCGCCATTTTTAGCCCCTTCGGGCCTTTTTTCAACGTTTCTGCTACCGAAACAAGTTCGTTTTGGCCATCTCCAAAAGCTCGCCCCCGCGGCCGTCCATCAGCGCCTTCATGGCGTAGATACTGAAGCCGCTGGCCTGTTTGGCTTCAATGCTGGGCGGCATGCTTAGCTCCTGGCGTTTCACCACGGCATCGACCAGCGCGGGGCCGTCGTGAGCCAGGGCCTCGCGCAACACGCTTTCCAGCTGGCCCGGGTCGCTCACGCGGAATCCGCGCAAGCCGGCCGCCGCAGCTACCGTGCTAAAATCGGGGTTGTCCAGCTCGGTGCCGTATTCCAGAATGCCGGCTGCTTTCATCTCCAGCTCCACAAAACCCAAGGACGAGTTGTTGAAAACAACGATTTTGACCGGGATTTTGTGCTGCCGAATGGTGAGCAGCTCGCTGAGCAGCATGGCCAGGCCACCGTCGCCACACATCGCTATCACCTGCCGGTGCGGCTGGGCCAACGCAGCGCCGTAGGCCTGCGACAGGGCATTAGCCATGCTGCCGTGCACAAACGAGCCGATGAGGCTGCGCCGGCCGTTCATGTGCAGGTAGCGCGCCGCCCAAATGGTGGGCGTGCCCACGTCGCAGGTAAAAACGGCGTCCTCGCTGGCCAGCTCGTCCAGGAGCCGGGCTACGTGCTGGGGATGCAGGCTGGTGTCGCCGGGCTCGCCCGTGGCCAGCTCGGCCAGACTGATTTCGTCGGCGCGGTGGCGTTCCTGGGCTTCGGTCAGGTGGTCGGAGTTGTTGCGGGGCGTGAGGCGCGGCAGCAAGGCGCGCAGGGTGGCGGCCACGTCGCCCACCAGCCCGATTTCCACGCGGGTGCGGCGGCCTATGTGCTCGGCGCGGGTGTCTACCTGCACCACGCGGGCATCGTCCGGCAAGAATTGCCGGTACGGAAAGTCAGTGCCGAGCATCAGCACAGTGTCGGCATCCAGGAGAGCGTGGTAGCCGGCGGGCATGCCCAGCAGGCCGGTCAGGCCCACATCGTAGGGGTTATTGGGCTCCACAAACTCCTTCCCGCGCAGGGCGTGCACCACGGGCGCATGCAAGGCCGCAGCCGTTTGCAGTAGCTCGGCGTGGGCCTCGGCGCAGCCAATTCCCGCCAGGATGGTCACCTTTTCGCCGGCGTTGAGCAGCTCGGCGGCCTGGCGAATATCGGCCTCGGAAGGATGCAGGGCGCTGTGGCGGCCCAGCGTGGGCAGCCGTACCTCGGGCGCTTCAGTCTTGAGTTCGGCCACATCGCCGGGAAATACCACCACGGCCACCCCGCGCTTGCCCAGCGCCGCGGTCACGGCACATTCAATGGTGCGCACGGCCTGCTCGGGCACCGATATCAGCTCGCAGTAATGGCTGCATTCCTGAAACAGCCGCTCGGGGTGGGTTTCCTGAAAATAGCCGGTCCCGATTTCTGCGCTCGGAATTTGGGCGGCCAGGGCCAGCACGGGCACGCGGCTGCGGTGGCAGTCAAACAAGCCGTTGATGAGGTGGGTATTGCCGGGCCCACATGAGCCGGCGCACACCGCCAGGTCGCCGGTGAGGTAGGCCTCAGCGCCGGCAGCAAAAGCGCCGCCCTCTTCGTGGCGCACCCCGATAAACTCGATGCCTTCGCGTGCCCGAATGGTTTCGGTGATGCCGTTCAGCGAGTCGCCCACCACCCCAAAAACGCGCTTGACGCCGGCGGCCTGCAAGGTGTCGATAATGATTTCAGCAACGGATTTATTAGCCATAAGAATACAATTAGTCCTCATGGCTGTACGCAAAAGCAAAAGGCCCGGCAGGTTTTGCCGGGCCTTTTTACATATTTGAAACGCATCAGATACCTACCGTGGGGCTTAGCCGGTAGGCAGCCTCCCCTAGCGCGCCAAGCTCGCGAGCGCCGCGCCCGACATTGTAACCTGGGCACTGTCGCCAAACTGCCAGCGGAGCTTGGGCAGGGCCACATTCTCAGCATTCAGCTTGCCGCGCTTGTCCACCCGAATATCGGTCGAAGCCAGCGTATTGGAGGAATTCAAGTCGAGCTGAGCGGTGCTGCCGGGGCTTTGGCCCACGCTGGCCCGCAGGTGGCCAAGGTGGTTATTGACTAGCACCACCCGCGCAGTACCGTCTTGCACCAGGCGCATGCTGTCCTGGGTGAAGCCCTGCACCACCAGCATGGCGAAGTTGGGATAGTGCTGCGGCAGCTTTTTTTCGACCCGGCCATTCACCACATACGTGGTGCTAGCCGTGAGCACATCCAGGCGCGGGCAGCGAATAATCACGGCATTGCCTCCGCCCTTAAACTTTACTTCTTCGGCAAAATTCAGCGCAACCGTCAGCTCAGTGCCTTCCTGGGTGATGCGTACGAAGTCTGCCGCCTCTTTGCTCACATACACCCCAAACGGGCCTTCTTCGATGCGGGCACTCAGCAGACCCGCCCCCGGCAGGTGCACGGTGCGGAAGTTGCGCTGCGACTGCAGGTCGTAGTTCAGGACCGGGTTCTTGTAGGCTCCCAGGCGGTACTCGTTGCGCAGGGCGGCGTTGTAGGCGGTGAGGGAGCCCAGCAGCAGCAGGCCCGCGGCGGTTAAAAACTTCAGGCTGTTTTTCATGATTGGGGAGCGAGCGTGGGTTGAGTCTCGGGGTGTTCGGCCAGGAAATCGGCGTAGCGCTGCTGAATCTCGGGCAAGCCCACGCCCAGCAGGCGCATGTTGCGGAAAAAGGCGGGCAGCTCCTGCTGCAGAAAACGGGCTTTGCGCTGCTCCTGCACGCGCTGGGGTCCGTCGAGCGCCACAAAAAAGCCGATGCCTCGCTTGTTGTAAATCACCTCCTGACCTTGCAGGTGCTCGTAGGTGCGCATCACCGTATTGGGGTTGACTTGCAGGTCGCCGGCCAGCTCGCGCACCGACGGAATCTTGTCGTCGGGGGGCCACTGCCCCCGCAGGATGTGCTCGCCCACGTACCCGGCAATTTGTAGGTAGATGGCTTCGTTGTCGTTGAATTCCATATCGATACCCGCGCTTAAAGTTGTTTCTCGTTCAGTCGGGCATAGGCGCTCAACCAAAACAGCACGGCCAGTGCCAGCGCCAGTATTCCGAATAAGGCCGTCTGGCTGTTGCCCAGCGCCAATGAAAACACTTGGTCACCTTCGCGCAGCGTCATGTCGGCAAACGGAGGCGCGAATCGAATATCCGGAGAAAGCAGCCCCTTCAACACCTGGAAATTGAGCACCGAACACACTGCAAGTAAGCCAAATGCCGTAAAAGCGGTTCGGATGACGTGCAACCGCTGGAAGTAGATGGCGCCCCACAAACTCACCCCATGTACCAGGGCAAAATACAGCAGTATGCTGTTGAGGTCTCCGGGCCGATTCGAAAAATCAAGCAGTAGGCCCGAAACAATCCCTCCGGCCAGTTGGATGGTAAGGGCATCGACGGCAAAAAATACGGCTGTGAACACGACCAAGAATACCGGCAGCGAGAGCAACCACACCACCAGGTATTTCTCCAGGTGCGAGGCAGGCAAAAGCAGTGCTGGAACTGCCCGCCGTTGGTCGCCCAAAGCCTCAAATACCGTTGAGGTAAAGACTGCCCCCGACAACATCAGAAAAAATGAGAATAATGCGACCTGTGTGTTAGCCTCTAAGGGCTGGCGTGCCAGGTAGGTGAGCCCGCCCAGGGCCAGGGCCAGCACCCCGGCCAGCACGCCCGTGCCCATGAGGTAGCTGCGCATGTGCTCGCCAACGTGCTTGCGCAGCAAGAGCCCAAAGCGGGAAATGTTAAAATGCTGGTTCATGAGAAGTTTGAGTTAAATAGGTTGCCAAAGCAGTATTGCCGCTGACCAGGGCATTGAATAGCAATTCCAAGTCGACGCGGCTCGGCAGCCCGGCCGGGTTGGGCCAGATGCCGTGCTGCCCGCGCGCCGAAGCTTCGGTGTAGAGGGCGGGTTGGGCTTCGTCGGGGCGGGCGGCGCCGAAACGAAGGCGTTCGGTGAGGTCGTCCATGCTGTGGTTGAGCACAATGCGGCGGTCGTGCACCACCACCACGGTATCAATCAGCGCGTCGAGGTCGCGGACCTGGTGGGTCGAGATTATCACGCAGCGCTCCTCGCCCAGGGCCGAGGCCACGATTTTGCGAAACTGCGCCTTGGAGGGGATGTCGAGACCGTTGGTGGGCTCGTCCATCACGAGCAAGCTGGTGTTGGCCGCGAGCGCGAAGGCAATCATGAACTTCTTCTGCTGGCCAAACGACATGGCCGAGAGCTTGGCGTGCGCCGGCACTTCCAGCTCGCTCAGGTAGCCGCTCAGTTGGGCGCGGTCGAAGCGCGGGTAGAAGGGCGCCGTGCTGGCCACAAACTGCTCCCCCGTGATGGCGGGCATGTGCACCTCTTCGGGCAGAAAAAAGAGGTCGGCTAACACGCTGGGCCGCCGCAGGGCCGTGGCCTGCCCGTGCAAGGTGCAGGCACCCGACCAGGGAAAGGCCAGCCCCACAATGCACTTCAGCAGCGTGGACTTGCCGGCCCCGTTCTTGCCGAGCAAGCCGTAGATGTGCCCCCGCTCCAGTGACAAGTTGAGGCTTTCGAACAGCGGCACCCGTTTGGAGTACCCAAAATGAAGGTCTTGGATGCGAACCATGAGCTCATTGTTTTAGTGTACTAATTATCTAGTACACCACAAACATAAGGTTAAGAATTGAATGCGATTCATTCTCTTTAAAAAAATTCTGCTAATCAGCCATGCGAACGACCCTACAGGCACAGCCACCAGATATTCGGGGCATAAAAAAACCTCACCCAAACGGAATGAGGCAGTTGCTGAAGACAAGAAAGCTGCTAATAAACCGGGAGTGCTGCGTTGCCCCGCCGGTCGTACCCAGTTTGATGGAGTGAAGTTTTACCTGATGATTTTCGTTGCTGGTCAGTTTTTAACGGTTTGTCTGGAAGCGGACCGTTGGGCTCAACCGGCGAAGGTTCGTAGCTGATTTTAATTTCGCGGCTGGTTAGTCCTGTAGCTTGTTCCCGGTTTCGGAGCAGGTGCTGGCCGGCATACTCAGCCTCTCGTTCCTTGGCAAAATCGTGCAGCTTGCGGGCCTGCGACTGGGGCAAATAGCCCATTATTTCAGTAACCCTGGCTGTTTTGACTGTGATGTTGGCGCTGCTGACATTTCCGACGAATTGCATGGCCTGCACATCTTCCCACAAGTAGGTTTTGAATTCCATGCTCAAGCCGAAGTTTCGCAGGCGGCAAAAGATGATGCGCATGGGCGTCACGGCCACGCAGTCCGGGAAGGCGTTGAACAATGGTTTTTGCTGCACGGCCACGTATTCAATCTCCTCCCCAGCGGCGAGCAGAACAGTAACATTGCCCATCAGCTTTTCAACTGTTTTAGGGTCTTGACCTTCAGTCAAATAATGAGTACACGAGACCATTATAACAAGTACGAGGTTTTAGGATAAATAGTAGTGCTCCAGCTGATATAGTTATCACTAAGCTGAGGTAATGCGGCCTTCGGCTCGTGCTCCTGCTTACTTATTTGACGATTTTCTTCCAGTGACGGGCCTCCCCCCTTTCCAGCACCCATGCATTTCGTTTGCAACCAGATGCCAATAGGGATAACCGCAGTACAGTCGAGCAGAAATGATTATTGTATAGTTCTCATTTAGTGGTGCAAAGGTGAATTGGCTGCGATAAACAACGCAAAGGCCAAAATTTTCTTTTTTATTTGACTTTTCACCGTCCTTCTACCAAGTGCCCCACATTTCCCCTCGCTTACATACTGCCCTTCGCAATGCTGTTGCGGCCCGCTTTGGCCAGCCCCTGCTCTATCCCAGCCACTGCGACGCGCTGGAAGCAGAGCTGCAGAAAGCCGGAGGCACAGGCACACGGCGCCTAAGCCCCAGCACCTTGCGGCGGTTTTTTGGGCTCGTAGACAAAGAAGGCGGCTACCATTTGCACACCCTCGACACCCTGGCACGCTACGCCGGACACAGCAATTTCGCCGACTTCGGGCGCGCTGTTTCCAGCCTTGCGGAGTCCGAGCCAACGACAGCGGGCGCCCTCACCGATATTCCGGAACTGCTGGCCATGGAGCGCCTTTCCTGCCCTGAGCGCCTGTTGCTGGGCAACTTTCTGGGGCGCGTGTCGCGTCCCTCCGAGCCTCGGGGCACGGCCAGCCCACTGGCGCTGCGGCTGGCTGCCCATCCGGCCGGCCAAGTGTTCTTCGTTGAATCGTTCGTGGATTTAGCCCACCTCAACGGAGCCTACGGCGAAGTGCTGCGCGAATACCTAAAGCACAAGCTTACCGCCGAGGCCAAGCTGTTCGGATATAGCACGCTCTTTTTGGGCGAGTTTCTGGCGGAAGACGAAGCCGCTTGGCGCGCCCGGTTGCCGGTGCTGCTGGCCCTGCCCGTGCCCGCCGAGGTTCATGCTTTTCCGCGGGGCCGGCGCGCCTTCGCCGAGCTGGTTGCGGCCTGGCACGACGCTCCCCAACAGCCCTTGCCCCCCGCTACGCTGGCCCGGCTACGGCGCGAAGCTGCGGCGGCACCTCCTTCGTTGGCTCCAGCCCCGGCGTTGCCCGCTTTCTACAATCATTTTCCGGCGGGTTACCACTTCTTCGTGGCTGAGGCTTTGTTTCTGACCGAGCAGTTTGGCCCGCTACTCGAGTGGCTGGAGTTCACCCAGCTTCAGTTTCCCGAGTTGGCCACGCTGGAGCAGAACGTGTACAACGAGCTGCTCCGCGCCTTTAGGGCCGTGGCAGAGCTTCGCACCGGCCATGCCCGCTCCGGCAACATGGGGATGCACCTGCTCTTTCAGCTGGAAAGCCACAGCTGGTTGCTCGACTATTACCAAGTGCATATCTGGCTTGTAGAGCTCCACCTCGCCGACAAAACCGATATCACCGAAATCGCCCGGCTTCAAAATAAAGTGCTGGAGTTCTCAGCCCTGCACCGCATGCCTTTCTTCAACCGGGTGGCGCAGCAAATAGCGGCTGGCTCCTAAAAGCGCGGCTGCCCCGTAGTCGAAGCAGCCGCGCCCAACTAGCTTAAGTTGGCCTCAGAATTTATCCCGCTATGCTGGAAGCTACACCTTCACGGGCTTGCCCTTGCGCGCCGACTCGTAGATGGCCATAATCAGCTTGATGTCGCGCAGGCCTTCCTCGCCGGGGGTTTTGGGTGTTTTGTTTTCGAGCACGCACTCGGCCATGTGGTCGAGCTCGGCGGCAAACTGGTTGCCTTCCTTGATGCTGGGTTTCATTTCGCCATCGGCTTTGCCAATGGTCATGTTGTGCTCATAGTAGTCAGTAGCGGGGTCGAGGTCGAGGAAGGCTTTCTCGCCAAAGGCCCGGAAGCGCTTCACCGTTTCAATGCTGTAGGCACTGGTGCAGGTGGCCAGCACGCCGCTGGGGAAGCGCAACGTGAAATGAATCTGGTCTTCTACTTCCTTGAAGCGTGGGTCGGAGTGGTCGGTCGACTCCATGGCCATCACTTCCACGGGCTCTTCGCCGGTGAGGTAGCGGGCGGCATTGAGCGAGTAGATGCCGATGTCCATGAGCGAGCCGCCGCCGGCCAGCTTCTTCACCACGCGCCATTCGTCGGCCTTGTCTTCGGTGGGTTTCACCTGCCGGCCGTGGTCGGAGGTAACGTAGCGCAGCTTGCCCAACTCGCCCTTTTTGATGCGGTCAATGGCCTCGAGATTGAACGGCTCGAATTGGGCACGATAGGCCACCATAAGTTTTTTGCCAGCCTTGCGGCAGGCATCAATCATGCGTTGGCACTCGGCCACGGTGTTGGCCATGGGCTTTTCGGTGAGCACGTGCTTGCCGGCCTGCGCGGCCCGCACCACGTACTCGGCGTGCATGCCGGGTGGCAGCACCACGTACACCACGTCCACGGCCGGGTTGTCCTTGATGCTGTCGAAATTCTGGTAGCTGTAGCAGTTCTTGGCATCTACGCTGTACTCCTTGGCCAGCTTCTGCATCTTTTCGGGCGAGCCGCTCACCAGCGCAGTGATTTTGGCGTGCTTGCTTTCCTTGAAAGCGGGCATCATTTGCTCCTGGGCGTATTTACCAAGGCCTACAATGGCAAAACCAACCTTGCGCTGGTCATCGTTTTGAGTTGGGGAAGCTGACATAGGAAGTGCAATGGCCGGGCCGGCAATGGCCGCAGTGGCGGCCGTCAGGCCCGCCTGCCGCAGAAATTGCCGGCGAGAATTGGTGTGGTTAGAATCGGTAGACATCAGGCAAACATTAAACTGTGCTGCCTGTGGAAACGAGCGGAACCGGGATGGCGTTGCGTTCGGGGCGCAATCGTAACACAGCCACTATCCAGAAACTCATACGAACTCAAGAGTTACACTGCCCAACTACACAGCATTGCGAGCAGGAGGCATTTCCTCCGGTGGCACGGCAATTATTTTACCGTCGCGGGAGATTATAACCGGACTCTGCTTGTACTTTTTGAAAGCGAGCATGGCCTTGTATGTAGCTATAAGGCCAATTTGTAGCTGCTGATTGATGTGCGCGGCTTGCTCTTTTTTAGACATGATATTTAGCAGTTAGTTGTTGCCAAAGAAGCTGATTAGTTACAAAAATTTCGCCATCTGCATTCGTCGCTATCAACTGCCCAGCACCGTCAGAATTATCAATAAACGACCAGTTATCTACTACGGTGCAATAAGCGGCAAAAAATTGCTGTAAACCCCCATCATAGCGCCGCCTGATAACTAGTTCCGGAATATGGTGACCACCTTCGCGTACTCGCTCTTTCACCCGGTTCACGGCTAATTCAGGAGAATTGAGCCAGAAAAAGAACAGACTGACAAAATACCCCTGCTCTCGCGCCTCCGCGATAAACCGCAGGTAATGCCGCGTGGCCAGCGTGGTTTCCAGTGCGAAAGTCTCCCCCGCTGCCAGCAATTCGTGCAGCCGCGCCAGCATCAGACGGCCCGCCTGGATGCTCACCGTTTCGGGCTGGAAGGGCGAGAGGCCCCGGGCTATTTCGTCAGCATTCACAAACTCGCGGCAACCCAGCAGGCCGGGAAGCAGGGCGAAGGCAGCAGTGGTTTTGCCTGCGCCGTTGCAGCCGGCTAAGAGGTATAGGGTCTTCATAGACCGAATCCTATTCCAGTTTTGCTTAACTCATTTGCTCCCGGCAAAATGGATGAGCTACCAATTTTGCCGACAGCTATTTTGTGAATATGATATTTTAAGCTTCTTGAAGCCGCTGCAATTTCTTCCCAATTCCAGCAATTCACCTTGCCTTTTTCTATTCTGATGTCTTCCCATGCCAATGCTCCTTTCTCACTGAAATGCCCAATAGAAGAATTAGAAAGGATGTTGTTTTGACATCCGCCCAAATACAGTTGAATCATTCCCCAAGCATCTGTTGAGTAGCGGTGGGTATGTCCATTACAACTCTCCGGGTTCAATTTTATTTTTCTAAATGCTACCGCTCCACCAAAACGAGGACTCCACATTTGGAAAGTAACGGCGGACTGGCCACCACTTTCTAAATCAAACTTTGCTGCTATTTCATCTGCACTTATGTACTGGCAAACTTCTTGACCAAGTTCAGAATAGCAGTCAAAAACTTGTAAATCTGTGTTTTCGAAAATAAAGTTTAAAACCCAGATTATATCCGCCCTATTCGCTAAGAAATTGTAGTTCATACCTCACACCTGAATAACCCCCACATTGTACGCCTTCTCAATCGGCGCATGATTCGCGGCAGCAATCCCCTCCGAAATCACCCGGCGCGTTTCCAGTGGGTCAATCACCGCATCGACCCAGAGGCGCGCCGCGGCGTAGTAGGGCGATAACTGCTCCTCATACCGGGCCTTGATGCGGTCGAGCAATTCCTTTTCCGCCTCCGGAGTAATCACCTCCCCCTTAGCTTTTAGAGAAGCTACCTGAATCTGCAGCAGCGTATTGGCCGCCGCGGCGCCGCTCATTACGGCGAGTTGCGCCGTAGGCCAGGCCACAATGAGGCGTGGGTCGTAGGCTTTGCCGCACATGGCGTAGTTGCCAGCGCCGTAGCTGTTGCCCACAATGACCGTGAACTTGGGCACCACCGAGTTGCTCATGGCATTCACCATCTTGGCGCCGTCCTTGATGATGCCGCCCTGCTCGGAAGTTGAGCCCACCATGAAGCCCGACACGTCGTGCAGAAACACCAGCGGAATGCGCTTCTGGTTGCAGTTCATGATGAAGCGGGCGGCTTTGTCAGCCGAGTCGGAGTAGATGACGCCGCCCATCTGCATGCCGGTTTTCTTGCTCTTCACAATCTTGCGCTGGTTGGCTACGATGCCCACGGCCCAGCCATCGATGCGGGCCAGGCCGCAGATGAGCGTCTGGCCGTAGAGGTCCTTGTAGGGCTCAAATTCCGAGTTGTCGACCAGGCGCGAAATGATGTCCATCATGTCGTAGGGCTTCACGCGGTCGGAGGGCAGCAGGCCGTAGATTTCCTGCTCGTCCTGCGCGGGCTTAGCGGGTGCTACGCGGCTGAAGCCGGCCGTGGCTTGGCCGCCCATCTTGTCGAAGATGTTACGGATGTGCTCGAGGCACTCCTCGTCGGTTTCAAACTTGTAGTCCGTCACGCCCGATATTTCGGAGTGCATGCTCGCGCCGCCCAGGGCCTCGTTATCGATGGTTTCGCCGATGGCCGACTTCACCAAATAAGAGCCAGCCAGGAACACCGAGCCCGTGCCGTTCACTATCATGGCCTCGTCGGACATGATGGGCAAATAGGCGCCGCCAGCCACGCAGGGACCCATGATGGCCGAAATCTGCACGATGCCCATGCTGCTCATCACCGCGTTGTTGCGGAAGATGCGGCCGAAGTGCTCCTTATCCGGAAAAATCTCATCCTGCATGGGCAGGTACACGCCTGCCGAATCGACGAGGTAGATAATTGGCAGCTTGTTTTCGATGCTGATTTCCTGGGCCCGCAGGTTCTTTTTGGCCGTGATGGGAAACCACGCGCCGGCCTTCACCGTGGCGTCGTTGGCCACCACCACACACTGCCGCCCGGCTACGTAGCCGATGACCACGACCACGCCGCCGCCGGGGCAGCCACCCTCCTCTTTGTACATGCCCTCGCCCGCAAATGCGCCAATTTCAACCGTGGCCGCGCCTTTGTCCAGCAAATAATCAATCCGCTCGCGGGCGGTGAGCTTGCCTTTGGCTTTGTGAGCCGCGATGCGCTTTTCGCCCCCGCCAAGGGCTACTTTCTGAAACTTCTGGCTGAGGTTGAAGCTGAGTTGCTTGAGTTGGTCTTCGTTGCGGTTGAACTCGACGTTCATAAGAGGGATGTGGTGGGATTTTGGAAAATGAGCACAAAAAAATCCGCCCGGGGGCGGATTTCAAAGGTACGGTAGGTAGTTAGAACGTCGCAGCAGAGCGTTTCCGGTTGTCCGTCATGCAGAGCGCAGCGAAGCATCTCGCCTGAGGTAGCAATTACTGCCGCTGCAACGAAGCGGGCGAGATGCTTCGCTGCGCTCTGCATGACGTTCTTTTTACGCCAGTAAAGCGCTACTTAACCGTGGTTTTGGTTTCAGTGTCTACCGTAGTGCCGTTGGGCCGGGTGACGGTGGTTTCCACTTCGGTCTTTTTCTTGTCCTTGCCGCCGCCAAATACCGAGAAGTGCACATACCGCTTGGGGTTGGCTTTGAAGTCGGAAATCAGCGCGTTGGAGCTGGCAGCAGTGGCGTTGAGGTTGTTGTAGAGCAGCGTGTCGTTAATCAGCTTGCCCATCGAGCCCTTTTGGTCATTGAGGGCGCGGTTGAGGCTGGCTACGGTGGTTTGGGCTTCGGCCATGGTAGCATCGAGGCGGCGCAGAGCGGGGCCCACCGGAGCAGATTTTAGGGAGTCAGAGAGTTGGCTGAAGTTGTTGGCGATGCGGTCGAGTTTGGTCGTCGACTTGTTCAGCGCACTGCTCATTTGGGCCAGGTTGGTGGTAATCTGGTTGATGTTGCGCTGGTTGGCGGCAATCAATGCCTGCAGGGCTTCGGTGCTCTGGCGGGCGCTGCGCAGCGTGCCTTGGATGTTGGTTTGGGCGTCTTGGTTCAGGAAGGCGTTGATGTGGGCCAGCGTGGCGCCCACGGTATCGAGCACGGGCAAGGCTTTGGCCTGAAACGCATCGATGGTGCTGATGGCCGATTTCGTGACCAGCTCTTCGCCGCCGTTGAACTCCTTATTGTTTTTGCCCAAAAACAAGGTAATCGTCTTCGAACCCAGCAGGGTGCCGCTGAGGCCGGCCACCGTAGAGTCGCCTACCACAATGCCCTTTTGCAGTTCCAGCGAGGCGCGTACGGCATTGCCCCGCTCGGGCTGAAGTTCCAAGTTTTTAACCTGGCCTACTTTGATGCCGTTCAGGATGACCTGCGCGCCCACGTTCAGGCCCTCCACGTTGGGATAGGTGGCGTAGTAAGTGCGGTCATCGGACAGCACATTGGTGCCGCGCAGAAAATTGTAGCCGATAACGAGCGCGGCAATGGCCACAATGGCAAGCAGCGCCACTTTTATTTCTTTAGACACGGGAAGCAGATAAATGGGTGGGTGAATGGGGAAGCAACGGCAACGAATTTGAGGATGATACGGGAGAACACAGCAGGTAGATTGCTGCTGCAAAACGACGCGTATCAGCCTGTTTTCACGAGCCGCCTTCTAGTTCGCGCTTGTATTCGCGGAAAGCACGATAGATTCCCGCCGCCATATACGACTGATTAGCTTTGTCGTTGAGGTACCGCTCCTCAGCCGGGTTGGTTAGGAAGCCCGATTCGATGAGGACGGAGGGCATGGTCGACTTCCAGAGCACCAGAAAACCGGCCTGTTTTACGCCGCGGCTGGGCCGTTTTACCGTGGTGCGCAGCTGCCGGTCGACGCGTTGCGCAAACCGAAGGCTGTTGGTAATGTAGGCCGATTGAAAGAGCGAAAACAGAATATGGCTCTGCGGCGAGCGGGGGTCAAACCCGTCGTAGCGCTTCTGATAGTCCTTTTCCTGCAGAATAACCGCGTTTTCGCGCTGGGCCACGCCCAGGTTGGCGTTGCTCTTGTGCAGGCCCATGGTCCACACTTCGGCGCCGTGGCTCTGGCTGGGGCCGGCGTTGCAGTGGATGGAAATGAACAGGTCGGCGTGGTTGCGGTTGGCAATGGCGGCCCGCTCGGCCAGCTCGATAAATACGTTGGTTTTGCGCGTGTAAATGACTTTAACGTCGGGCATATTTTCTTCAATCTGCTTGCCCAGCGCCAGCACCAGGCTCAGCGATACGTCGGCTTCGCGCGCCACCACGCCCGCGCAGCCCCGGTCCTTGCCGCCGTGGCCCGCGTCGAGCACCACGGTGCGCAGGCGGTAGCGGTAGGGAGAATTGAATGCCGGGAGTGCGGTATCGGCCACAATACGCGCCGAATCGGCCGTGGTCTGGGCCTCCGCTTTCCACTCCCCGCTGCCCGCGCCGAGTAGCAGCAAGACGGCACTAGCTAAGATGACAATAATCCGCACGTTGTTCGTTGAAGGGGCGGTAGCGACCTGCTACCTTTGTAGAAGCCCCAAAAGTAAACGAAATTAACCGCTACTACCCTTTGCCTGCTCGGTTTGGTCTTCGTTTTGACGCTGGTATGCGGCCGTGGCCGCGCCGCATAGCCCCAACGAAGGAGGGCCCCAAACTGCTGGGGCTCATTTTTTTATTCTGTTTGAGCTTTGCTAACGCGGCCTGGAGCCAGACCGTGACGCCGGCCCGGCCCAAACCGGCGCCCGCCAAACCGACCCAGCGGCCGGGCAGTGCCCCAACCCCGCCGGTGCGCTACATCTCGCCCGACCCGCGCGACCCCGTTGGGCCGCCCCCGCCCGGCGTGCAGAATACTGGCCAGCCCCGCATACCCGGCACCTCGCACAAGCCCGTGCCCGACACGCTGGCGCCGGCGGGCCGCGTCCTCCGTCCCGGCACCACCCCCACCGATACCGCTGGCCTGGTAAATGGCGTGAGCCGCCGCGGCGACTCCCTGCAGGTAGCGGCTCGGCGCCGTGGCCAAATTGAAACCACCATTGCCTACACGGCCAAGGACTCCATTCAGTTCGACGTTACCAAGAAGGTTGCCCGGCTCTACAACAAAGCCACCGTCAACTACGGCGACACCGACCTGAAAGCAGCAGTCATCACCGTCGACTACGGCAACAACACCATGACCGCCGATGGCCGGCGCGACTCCATCACCAATCGCCTACTCGACCGGCCCGTGCTCAAGGACAAGGGCGGCTTGTACACGGCCAGCAACATTGCCTACAACTTCAAAACCAAAAAAGCCCGCGTGAGCGATGCCGTCACGACCCAGGGCGAGGGTTACGTGAGTGCATCCGTTATCAAGCGGCTGCCCAACGGCGACATCAACGGCCTGATAGGGCGCTACACCACTTGCAACCTGGAGCACCCGCACTTCTACATCCAAGCCAAAAACATGAAGGTAATTCCGGGCGACAAAGTCGTGACCGGGCCCTTCAACCTGGTTATCGGCGACGTGCCCACGCCGCTGGGCTTCCTGTTCGGCTTCTTCCCCACGCCCAACAAAAGCCGGGGCTCGGGCGTGCTCATCCCCACCTTTGGGCAGGCCGCCGACCGCGGGTACTTCCTCACCAACGGCGGCTACTACTTCGCGCCCAACGACTACATCGGCGTGCGCCTGACCGGCGACATCTACGCTGGCAACGCCCAGACCTGGGGCGGCTTCGGTGCCACCGCCGACGTCACCTACCTCAAGCGCTACACCTACCAGGGCAATTTTAACTTTCGCTTCGCGAACCGCCCCAGCAATCAAATCCTGGCCACCGACGCCGTTACCACCAGCCCGGTCTACATTAGGCCGCCCGATGCCAACTCGTTCTGGATAAGCTGGAACCACACGCCCGTGCCCAAGCCCGGCGGCGGGCGCTTCTCGGCCAACGTCAACGCCGGTACCAGCAGCTTCAACCGCATCAATAGCTTCGACGCCCGCCGGCTGTTGGCCACCCAGTTTACCTCTGGCATCAGCTACTCCAAGCAGATTCGCAACTCGCCTGTCAATTACGACATCAAGCTCAGCCAGAGCCAAGGCACCGATGGGTCGATGCGCTTCGTATTGCCCGACCTGAGCCTGGGCGTGGCCCGGCAGTACCCGTACCAGTGGCTTGGCATCGAGCCCGGCGGCAAGTATGGCTCTCTGTACGAGCAAATCACCCTCAGCTACAACCTGACGGCCAGCAATGAGTTAACCAACAGCGTGGCTCCCCGCACCCTCGCCAACGGCTTGCCGCTGCTGGGTGGCTCCACTACGGCCAGCACCATTCCGTTGCGCTTCTCCAACGTTGGCCGGCTGCTGCTCAACTCACGCAACGGCATTCAGCACGCGTTCAACATCGGCCTGGGTTCCTACAATGTGCTCAAGCATTTTCAGTTCACGCCCGCCGTCAACTACGGCGAGGTGTGGTATGGCCAGCGCCTCAACTACAGCTTCAGCCCCGTGGCCCAAGCAGTGCGCATCGACACCACCTACGGCCTGAACCGCATCTACAGCTACTCTACCTCGGCCAGCCTGAACACCACGTTCTACGGCACCGTTATCCGCAAGGGCACGCACAAAATCCAGGCCCTGCGGCATAAGGTTACGCCTAGCCTCAACTTCAGCTACTCGCCAGACTTTACGCAGCGCGCCGGCGTCAACCCATTCGGCGCTGACATTCTCGCCCCCCGCAACAGAAATGCTTCCTTAGAGCCGCGCCAGCCACTGCTACTCAATCAGTTTGGTCAGTACGTCGAAGGCGATGATGAACTTAACCGATACACATTCAACAACTTCAACAACTTCCTGTACGGCGCCCCCGGCGGCCCTCGGCAAAGCCAGATTTCCTTCTCGTTGCAGAATGCCATCGAGATGAAGGTGCGCGACCCCAACGACACCACCGGCCTCACGCCTTTCAAAAAGGTAGACTTGTTCCGGAACCTCGACCTGAATCTTTCTTACGATTTTACCAGACCCAGTTTTAAGCTCTCGCCGCTGTCCCTTGTTTTCAGCACCGAGATTGCCAAAAAGCTCGCCCTAAATGGCAACGCGCAGTTCGACCCTTACCAACGCGACAGTCGCGGCCAGCCAATCGACAGGTACTTGTTTCAGGCCAGCAGCCCCCGGCTCCTGCGTTTGACTTCGGCCAGCATCAGCACAGGTTACGCTTTCAACCCCACCGCCGGCAAGAAAAAGAGCGTGGTGCCGCGGGCCGTGGCTCCCAGCAACGACCCCACCCTCGGCACCGTGGGCCCGCCCAACCTCTACGCCGATTACGTGGACTTCGAAATTCCCTGGGAACTGTCGTTACAGTACGCGGCGGGCTATTCTACCATTCGGGTGCCCCGCCGGCCCGGCGACCCGCGCGCGCCCTTGCTCTCCCTGCATACCATAGGTGGCACCGGCTCCATCAAGCTCACCCCCAACCTGCGCCTGAGCGGCAACTTCAGCTACGACATCGCAAGCCAGACGTTCGTGTATCCCAACGTCGCGTTCGTGCGCGACCTGCACTGCTGGCAAATCACCGGAAGCTGGATTCCCTTCGGTCAGCTCCGCGGCTATGGATTCACCATTGCCGCCAAGAGCAGCCTGTTGCAGGATTTGAAGCTTAACCGCAACCGCTACGCGCAGTTCCAGTAAGCACCCCTGGTGTCATGTTCGCGGTGACAAAAACGCAGCATACGCCAGCGTAGCACTCGCTTAAATCTGCTCTTCTCATCAATACCCCACTGTTTGTGTAAGATTTTTGAGCCCAGCCAGCACCCGCTGGCTGGGCTCCTTTGTATGGCCCGCCGCAGTATTCTTCCTATGCAGTTGAGGTAGTGCTAAAATGAAAAAGACATGCCCGGAGCAGCAAGATTCTTAGAAAGCCTGCGGCCACGGAGAGAGCCCTTTTTTACCGCCAGTATTATTCTAATGCGTTCGTTCGATAGTAAATAAATTATTTGTTCTCAGCTTTGCCCTGCCGCAAGGCGCTTACCATAGCAATTCGTCCTCTCTCAACCACCATGTCTCAGCATAAGGAAGTCAAGCTCGTTACCACCCATCAGATGCTGGCTATGAAGCAGCGCGGAGAAAAAATCTCCATGCTCACGGCCTACGACTTCTCGATGGCGCAAATTCTCGACGGGGCCGGCATCGATGTGCTGCTCGTCGGCGACTCGGCTTCCAACGTCATGGCCGGCCACGAAACCACCCTGCCCATTACCCTCGACCAGATTATTTACCATGCCCAGGGCGTGGTTCGGGCTGTAAAGCGGGCTTTTGTGGTGGTTGACATGCCTTTTGGCTCGTACCAGGGCAACTCGTCGGTGGCGCTACAGTCGGCCATCCGCATCATGAAAGAAAGCGGCGGCCACGGCGTCAAGCTCGAAGGCGGCGCCGAGGTGAAGGATTCCATTATCCGTATTCTCACCGCTGGCATTCCCGTGATGGGCCACTTGGGCCTGACTCCTCAGAGTATTTACAAGTTCGGTACCTACTCGGTGCGCGCCAAGGAAGATGCCGAAGCCCAAAAACTCCTCGAAGACGCCCGCCTGCTCCAGGAGATTGGCTGCTTTGGCCTAGTACTTGAAAAAATCCCAGCGGCCCTCGCCAAGCAGGTAGCCGATGAGCTTAGCATCCCCGTCATCGGAATTGGCGCCGGGCCCGATGTGGACGGCCAGGTGCTGGTAGTGCACGATTTGCTGGGCATTACCAAAGAATTCAAGCCGCGCTTCCTACGCCGCTACGCCGAACTGCACGACATCATGACCGAAGCCGTGCAGCACTACGTGGCCGACGTGAAAAGCCGCGAGTTTCCCAGCAAAGAAGAAGGATACTAAGCCAGGTCCGCAGTTGGACTAAAAAAGCCCTGGTCGGCAGCAAATAGGCATTGCTGCCGACCAGGGCTTTTTTTCAAGCAGAGCACAATGCTACAGTGCATCCTCCAGTTCCGCCCCGCACTGGGCACGGCCGGGGTATTGACTTTGGTTTACAGCTTCCTGTTTGTGGTATTGCAGCTTCAGGATTATGCGGTGCTGGTGAGTAATCTGGGACTGGTGCTGGCCTTGAGCGTGGTGATGCTTCTCTCCAGCAAATTGGATTGGGACACCCCCGTGGCCAACTCCGTGGAGAGACCAGATACGACCTATCCTGGTTCGGTTACGCTTCGGTTCAGCTTCGTATCTTCGCCTCACCAAAAGCAAGAGCGGAGCGCCCGGTGAGTGTGGTCTGATGTCGTGCGGTAGCCCCCAGTGGGCCCTGGCCCCCTCCTGCTGAACCCCATATCCCGCCCGCACCCGCCGCGTGAATCGTCCCAACATCTGGTCCGAAGGCAGAGAAATTCTGTTTGAAGACAACCATCTCCTCGTCATCAACAAGCCCGCCGGCCTGCTCGTGCAGGGCGACGCCACCGGCGACGAGCCCCTCTCCAAGAAAGCCGCCGAGTACCTGCGCTTCAAATACAAGAAGCCCGGCGAAGCCTTTATTGGCGTGGCCCACCGCATCGACCGGCCCGTGAGCGGCATTGTGGTGCTGGCCAAAACCAGCAAAGCCCTGAGTCGCCTGAACGAAATGTTCCGTGACTCGCAGATGACCAAAACCTACTGGGCCCTCACCGGCAAGCCGCCCATTCCCGAAAATGGCACCTTGGTGCATTGGCTGGTTAAGGACACGGTGCGCAACGTCACCAAAGCGTATTCGGAAAAGCACTCGCAAGGCCTGCGTTCCGAGTTGCACTACGAACTGCTGGGCCAGGCCGGCAACCGCTACCTGCTCCAAGTGAACCCCGTGACGGGCCGTCCGCACCAGATTCGCACGCAACTGGCTACCGGCTTGAGCACGCCCATAGTAGGTGATGTGAAATACGGCTTCATCGCGCCCCTGCCCGATGTGAGCATCGCCCTGCACGCCCGCCAGCTGCAGCTGCAGCACCCCGTCACGAAGGAGGCCATGACCTTTGTGGCGCCCCTGCCTGATGCCCCGCACTGGGACGCGGCCCGCGAGTTTTATAAGTAGCACTAACGCTGTAGTTCGTGCCCCACGCCCTTGGCGCTGTTCCACAAGGCGCAAACTCGTGGACCAACGCTACGTGCAACATTTTGGCCTTATGGCCTTCAAATATTCGTCTGGGTACACCCGGCCGTAATTTTGCACTACTCCTTCTGAACCTTACCCCTGAGTTATTGCTTATTCGGGCAGTTCAGCTTCTATCCCTCCCTATGGCTATTCTCATTTTCTTCGTCGCCCACTACTATTTATCGCTGTTCACGCAGACGTTTTACCTGCACCGCTACGCGGCGCACAAAATGTTTACGATGAATAAATTCTGGGAGAAGTTCTTCTTTGCCTTCACATACATCTGCCAGGGCAGCAGCTTCCTGTCGCCGCGCGCTTACGCGCTGCTGCACCGCATGCACCACGCCTACTCCGACACCGAGCTGGACCCACACTCGCCCCATTTCTCGAACAACGCGTTCGACATGATGTGGAAGACCAAAGTAATTTACAACGACGTAGTGGCTGACAGCCACGAAGGCGCCAAGCGCTTCGAGGGCGACACGCCCGAGTGGGACTGGCTCGACAAATTTGGTGGCACCGTGTATTCCCGCCTGGGTTGGGGCACGGCGTACGTGCTGTTTTACATCAATTTTGCCACGGCTTGGTGGCAGTACCTGCTGCTCCCCATTCACTTCCTCATGGGCCCCATCCATGGCGCCATCGTGAACTGGGGTGGCCACAAGTACGGCTACCAGAACTTTGACAACCGCGACAAGTCGAAAAATACCCTGGCCCTGGACTTCCTGGCCTTCGGCGAGCTGTTCCAGAACAACCACCACAAGCTGCCCATGCGCGTCAACTTCGGCGTGAAATGGTGGGAGTTTGACCCTACCTACGTTGCCATCTGGAGCCTCGACAAAGTGGGCATCATCAAGATAAAGCGCAAGAATATGAACCTGAATACCATCTCCAAACTGGCCAAGCCCAAGCGCGAAGCCATGGCAGCCTAGTTGGCAAGTAGAAAAGCAAAAGCCCTGGCTTCATCGCCAGGGCTTTTTTTGTGCACTTGCTAGCTAATGCTCTGAACAAACGCTACCTTTGCACTCCAAATTTTTGGATATCTCACCAGACGCACGAGTTGCGTCGCACAAAACCCCACCGGTTTATGGCAGTTAAAATCCGCCTCGCCCGCCGTGGCCGCAAAAAGGCCGCGACTTACGACATCGTAGTAGCTGACGCCCGCGCTCCCCGCGACGGCCGTTTCATCGAGAAGCTCGGCACCTACAACCCCAACACCAACCCCGCCACCATCAACTACAACGCCGACCGCGCGTTCTACTGGATGATGACCGGTGCTCAGCCCACCGACACCGTTCGGGCCATGCTCAGCTACCGCGGCGTACTCTACCGTCGTCACCTGCAACTGGGTGTTGACAAAGGCGCTATCACCCAGGAGGTAGCCGACGAGCGTTTCAACGCTTGGAAAGAAGAGAAAGACGCTCGTATCGAAGGCAAGCGCACTGGCCTCGTTGATGCTAAAGAAGAAGCTCGCAAAGCTGCTTTCGCCGCCGAAACCAAGGTTAAAGAAGCTCGTTCGGAAGCCCAGCGTCAGAAAGCTGCTGCTTTGCTGGCTGCCAACGCACCCGCTCCCGCTGCTGAGGAAGCTACCGAGGCTCCGGCCGAAGAAGCTGCTACCGAAGCTGCCGAGTAGTTTTTAGGTTTCTAAACCGAAAGAGTTTGGGGGTTGTGAGCCGGACCGGCTGGCAACCCCCAAACTCTTTTTCGTTAAGCCCCTCCCCCGCCCATGACCCTCGACGAAACCTATCAGCTCGGCTACATCATCAAAACCCACGGCCTGCGCGGCCACGTGGTGGCGCACTTCGATGTAGACGATGTTAAGGCTTACCAAAAGCTCAAAACCGTGTACCTCACGCTGGCCGGCGCCCCCACCAAGCTGGTGGAGCACCAGGTAGAAAAAGTGCAGCCCCAGCCCAACTCCCGCGTGCTGCTCAAGCTCCGCGGCATCGAGCGCATTGAGGAAGCCGAGCTTCTGCGCGGCTCCCAGCTGCACCTGCCCCTCACGCAGCTCCCCGAGCTGGAGGAAGACCAGTTCTACTTCCACGACGTTATCGGCTTCACCGTAGTCGACTCCGCTCTGGGCGAGCTGGGCACCGTGGAGAACTTTTACGAGCTGCCCCAGCAAGACATGCTGGCCATGCGCTACCAGGGCCAGGAAGTCCTGATTCCGGTAGTGGATGAACTGGTGAGTCACGCCAACCAGGAGAAGAAGCAGATTTACGTGAACCTGCCCGACGGCTTGCTCGATGTGTACCTGAAGCCCTCTTCCCGCGAAAAGGACGAGCCCGACGAATTTGATGAAGCATAGTAGCGCGGACTTTTAGTCCGCGCCTGAACGAACTCCGACCTAAACGCGGACTAAAAGTCCGCGCTACACTCCATGCGCATCGACATTCTCACCTGCCTGCCGGAGCTGCTGGTTAGCCCCTTCGCTCATTCCATCGTGAAGCGGGCACAAGACAAGGGCCTGGCCGAAATTCACCTGCATCAGCTGCGCGATAAGGCCATCAACAAGCACGGGCAGATTGATGATGCCGTGTTTGGCGGCGGGGCCGGTATGGTGCTGCGCGTAGAGCCCATCGCAGCCTGGATAGACGAGCTACAGGCCCAGCGGCCCTACGATGCCATAATCTACCTCACGCCCGACGGCGAAACCCTGCGCCAGCCGCTGGCCAACCGGCTTTCGCTGTTCCAGAACATCATCATGCTCTGCGGTCATTACAAGGGAATCGACGAGCGAATCCGCAGCACCTACATCACGCACGAAATCAGCGTGGGCGACTACGTGCTGAGCGGTGGTGAGCTGGGAGCCGCAATCTTGGTAGATGCCGTGGTGCGGCTGCTGCCCGGCGTGCTAGGTAACGAAGAGTCGGCCCTGTCCGATTCTTTTCAGGACGACCTGCTGGCGCCGCCCGTGTACACCCGGCCCTCGGAGTGGCGCGGCCAAGCAGTGCCGGAAATTTTATTATCGGGCAATACGCCCAAAATCGAGGAGTGGCGGCACGAGCAGGCCTTGGCCCGCACGCAAGCCCGCCGTCCCGATTTATTGTCATAAAGACGCGTTAGCTGGTTGCTGAGCTGCTGAATCGACAGCAAATCAGTAAACAAGCTAACGTATGTTGTACAAACCGCTTGCTATCCTCAACGGAAAGCGTTATCTTTGCGGTCCGTTTCGTAAAATACTAAATCCCGACGGCGGCGCCGTCTTTCGCAATTTCTCAGCCATGAGCGTACTACTTGACTTTATCCAGGCCGAATCGCAGGAGCGCCGCGCCAGCTTCCCCCAGTTCGCCGCTGGTGACACCGTGAACGTGCACGTGAAAATCCGCGAGGGCAACAAGGAGCGTATCCAGCAGTTCCAGGGCGTGGTACTGCAGCGTCGCAACCCCAGCTCCAACGGCGAAACCTTCACCGTTCGCAAGATTTCTAACCAAATCGGCACCGAGCGTATCTTCCCCCTGCTGTCGCCTAACATCGATAAAATCGAGGTTATCCGTCGCGGTAAAGTACGTCGCGCCCGTCTGTTCTACCTGCGTGGCCTGTCCGGCAAAGCTTCCCGTATCAAGGAGCGTCGCCTCAACCAGGTTGCCAAGGCTACTGCCTAAGCACTGCCGCAACCTTTGGGTTGCTACTGATAATAAAAAAGCCGGTCCCACATGTGGGACCGGCTTTTTTAGGTTACAGCCGCTGCTCATTGCAGCACCGGCTGCTTGGAAACTTGCTTAGCTGTGCGAGGAGAAGTCCTGGGGCAGGCTGCCGTCGACTTCTACCGAGCTGCCCTGCAGCTGCTGAGCCACTGCGGTGAGCACCTCGCCCAGCTTGGTGACGCGCGTGGCGGTGTTCACGTTCTCGGCAAAATGAGCCGACTGCGCCGTGTGCGTGCCCAGGCGGGCCAGCAGCGGAGCAATGACGTTCACGTCGAGCGTACCGCTGCCGAAATGGGCCTTCAGGGCCTGCATGTCGACGATGAGTTGGTGAAACGCGGGGTTGTTGGCGTCTTTCAGGTCTTCAATCCACCGCTGAAAATGGTTGTCGAGGCCAGCGCGTGAGGCTTCTTCGTTGAGGTCGCTGGTGAGCAGGCCGATGGCACCTTCAAGGTGGGCTTGGTGCTGAACATCTTTCTTTTCCATGGTATCGTGTTGTGTGGGGGAAAGGGGCCGCAATGTTTGCGGCCATGTTCTTGCCAACGTAGTTCTGGCCCTTGGGGTTGGCGCCACACCCCAAACAAAAAGCCCCGCCGTAGATGGCGAGGCTTTTATACTAAAGAATAATATAGCTAAGCGACTACTCGATTTTGGTCATGCGGTCTTTCACGGCCTCCAGGGCCACGCGCATGTTTACAATGTCGCCACGAGCAGCTTCCTGCTCTTTCAGGTTGGCGTCGATGAGGTTGTTGAACTGCTGGAGTTCGGCAGCGTTGGTAGCCAGCATCTGCTGAATTTCGAGCTTACGAGCCTTGTTCTTGTCGATGTCCTTTTTGATGGTGTTCGACTTCTCGATAACCGCCATGTGGTTGTTTTGCGACGCTACCAGAGCACGCTCGGCTTCGGCAATCTGCGACACTAAGTCTTCGCGGTACATCATGCGAGCGAAATCCTTCAAGTACTTCTCGGCCGACTTCCACTGCACGGGGGTTTTCTCTTTGGCGAGGTAGGCATTGCCCAAGTCAATGCTCCACCACACGGTGGTTCCGGTAGGCGTAGCGTCGACTTTGCTGATAACGCGGATGGGCGTAGGTGCAATTTCTTCGATGATAACACCATCCATCGTGAGCACGCCTTTGGTGTTCTTCAGCTTGCTGCCAAACTTCTCGCTCAGCTGCTTCAACCAAGCCGCTTCGACACGCTTGTTATCGAGCTGAACACTCACCCGCTGACCGGTGCGGGGAACGTTGTTAATTGACATATCGTACTCGTCCACAACGGATTTCTGGGCATAACTGCTCAGCGTAGCCAAGCATAATACGAACAAGATGAGTAGGCTTTTTTTCATGGAGATAATAATTTATGGAAACGTTAAAGATGGTCGGTTGAAAAGACTTTATACTATGGTACCGTTGTCTGGCATTTCAAATTTAGCGTCTTTCTTCGATGCAAATTCTTACAACCATCACTTTTTTGCCAATAACTCCATTTTTGTTTCTTTAATCATAGTATTGCTTTTTTAAATTACAATATTTTTTCACAGCCTTAAGAATTGTCCATCTCTTGGTGAGGCCGATGTAACAAAGCAGGACTTGCACGAGTTGTAGGCCCCTATGCAAGTCACTATTTGCCGCGCCGAGCACTTCAACGCCGCCCACCGCCTGCACAATCCCGCCTGGGATGCCGAACACAACCAGCGGGTGTTTGGCAAATGCAACAACCCCAATTACCACGGGCATAACTATAACCTTATAGTGCGCCTCACTGGCCAGGTCGACCCCGAAACGGGCTACGTGTACGACACCAAGCGCTTGAGCAACCTTATAAAGCGCGAAGTACTGGACCGTTACGACCACCAAAACCTAAACCTGGATACGGAAGAGTTCCGTACCTTAAACCCCACAGCCGAAAACATTGCTGTGGTAATTTGGCAGCGCCTGCGCCCGCACCTGGCCGCTGAGCTTGCTCTCTCGGTTACGCTCTATGAGACGGACCGCAACTTTGTAGAATACCATGGATAACCCTTCCGGACTCGCCCCGGCCACTGACGCGCACTTGCCTACGGGCCTGCGCACTCCCCTCCGCGACGACGCGTTTGACCAAGCCGACGAGGCGAAGATTGCGGCCATTAGCGGCCACTTTGAGGCCATCATGCGCGAGCTTGGCCTCGACCTGACCGACGACAGCCTGGCGGGCACGCCGCGCCGCGTGGCCAAGATGTATGTGCAGGAATGGTTCAAGGGCCTCGACCCGAGGAACCGGCCCGAAGTGCGCATGTTCGACAACCGCTACAACTACCACCAGCTGCTGGTAGAGCGCGACATCACGCTTTTTTCGTGCTGCGAGCACCATTTCGTGCCCATTATCGGTAAAGCGCACGTGGCGTATTTGCCCGGTGCCAACGTGGTGGGCTTGAGCAAGCTCAACCGCGTGGTGCAATATTATGCCCGCCGCCCGCAGGTGCAGGAGCGCCTCACCCGTCAGATTGCCGAAGAGCTCAAGCAGAGCCTGGGCACCGACGACGTAGCCGTCCTCATCGAGGCCGACCACCTTTGCGTGATGAGCCGCGGCGTGAACGATACCAGCAGCTCGACGCTCACCAGCGAGTACGGTGGCCGCTTCGCCACCGACGAAGCCCTGCGGGGAGAGTTTTTGCGCCAGATTGGCAAGTAGGCTGCGTTGGTTGTTAGGTTCATGTTCAGGAACGGGCCAGTTGCGTAAAGGCCCTGTGGCGCAGTTGGCGGCCGCCCCTGTTCTACCTTTGTGCACTTGTTGGCAATAACACCCATGACCGAAAATTCACCCCGCAAAGTCCTCATCACCGGCGGCACTGGCCTTATTGGCAGCCGCTTGGCTGAATTGCTGATTGACAGCGGCTACGAAGTAGCGTTGCTGAGCCGGGAGCCGGCCAAAAGCAGTCATTACCGCAGTTTTCGCTGGGACCCGCGGTCCGGGACCATCGACGATGCCGCCGTGCCTTATGCTGACTACATTGTGAACCTGGCGGGCGCCAGCGTTTCCGATGGCAAGTGGACGGATGAGCGCAAGCGCGACATCATGACGAGCCGGCTGGGCGGCCTGGCGCTGCTGCACCGCGAGCTAGCCAAACCCGGGCACCACGTGAAGGCCTTTATATCGGCTTCAGCCATTGGCGTGTACGGCGACACGGCCGATACCGTGCTTACTGAAGACACGGCCCCCGGCCTGCCCACACATGACTTCCTGGCCGATGTGGCTCACCAATGGGAATTGGCGGCCGAGCCCATTGCCGCCCTGGGCATCCGGACGGTAGTACCCCGCATTGGCATTGTGCTGAGCAAAGACGGCGGCGCTTTGCCTCAGATGGCGCGGCCCATGAAGCTGGGGGCTGGCGCGGCACTGGGAAGTGGCAAGCAGTACATGTCCTGGATTCACCTCGACGACCTATGCCGCCTTTTCATGGCCATGCTGGACGATGAAACCTGGGGCGGCACCTACAACGCCGTGGCCCCCGCACCAGTCACGAACCTGCAGTTTACCGAAACGCTCGCCCAGGTGCTGCACCGCCGTTTGGTGCTGCCCAAGGTACCCGCCTTCGGCCTGAAGCTGGCCTTGGGCGAGATGAGTGACATTGTGCTGGCCTCGCAACGAGTGAGCGCGCAGAAGGTCTTGGCCCAGGGCTTCACCTTTGAATACCCGGAGCTGCGCGGGGCGCTGGAGGCCTTGTACGTAGGGGAGTGATAGTGGCCGCTCACGCGGCTTGGCTTGCTACTGAGCCGGATTAATCCCGTATAGCAGCAGGTGAATTACGCGTAAAACTACCTTTCTGATGGCCGACCACTCTTTCTCTCGCCGCGACTGGCTCAAGGCCACTGCCCTGGCGTCTGCTCCCCTGGTGTTGGGTCCCGTCTCTGCTTTCGCGGGTGCGACCGTGCCAGGCAAAACGCCTCCCTTAAGTGCAGCCGATATTGCGGCCATTGAGGCGGCGATGGGTAAGAAAGGCACCTACGTGGAGGCGCAGGCTACCCACAGCACTTCCCTGCCCCGCAACGATTTGAAGATTACCATCAAAGGCGAGCCGGTGCCCATTGCCTTCGGGTTTGGCGGCTGGGTGGCCATCAAGCACACGCTGGACGGCAAATCGGCTATGCTGATGAGCGACACCGTGCTACTGCAGGAGGAAGTCAACCCACTTATGTCGGCGGCATTGGCTAATGGGTTGGAAATCGGGGCTGTGCACAACCACTTCTTCTACGAGGAGCCGCGCATCTTTTACATGCACATCCACGGCATGGGAGCCCAGCGGAGCTGGCCCAGAAGTTTGCGGCGGCCCTGAAAGACTCGAAGCTCTTACCGGCCAATCAGCCCAAAGTACCCATTGCGGCGGGTGCGCAGCCCGGTAACAACGCCACGCCCGCAGCGGCTACCGCCCAAACCGGCAAAGAACTGTTCGACCTAGCGGCGCTCGACCAGATTGTGAAGTACCAAGGCGTAGTCAACGGGCCTACTTACAAATACACCGTGGGCCGCGCCGACGTGCAGTCGGTGATGATGGGCACGGAAATGACCGCAGCCATTGGCTTGAATTCGTGGGCATCGTTTGCGGGCAAGCACAGCGACGCGCACATTGCCGGCGATATCGCTATGCTGGAGCAGGAAGTAAACCCCGTTATAAAAGCCCTGCGGGCCAATAACCTAGAGGTGGTGGCCGTGCACAACCACATGCTGTTCGACCAGCCTCGCATGATGTTTCTTCACTACTACGGCCGCGGGCCGGCCGCTCAGCTGGCCGGTGGCTTTCGGGCAGCGCTCAACGAGCTGGGCAAAAAAACCGGTGGCATGAACATGCGCCACTAAGGACGTTGCTACGCACCGGATGCCTTGTCGCTATCTACCGGCGCCGGGGCAAACTGTCCGGTACGCTGCCTCCCCTAATTACCCCACTGTTCATTCGCTCCAGCATGTTGTCGACCACAATGGTGTCGACGGCTTCGGCGCGGCGGCGCGGCTCGCTGGGCGAAATGCAGTTGTACTTCTTGGAAATCTTGGTGGGTGGCTTCGGAAACTCACCCTGGGTGTAGCCGAGCTCTTTATCCCTGTAAATCTTCTCCATGAACTTGCCGAAGATGGGCAGTGCCGTGCGGCCGCCTTCCCCCTGCTGCGAGCCGGTGAAGTGAACGCTGCGGTCTTCGCCGCCCACCCACACTCCGGTCACTAGGTCTTTGGTCATGCCCATGTACCAGCCGTCGGAGTAGTTGGAGGTGGTGCCGGTTTTGCCGCCAATCTGGTTGTTGTTGCGCCACAGCTCGTAGTCCCACAGTCCTTGGGAGGTGCCGCCGGGCTCTTCCATGCCGCCGCGCAGCATGTAGGTCATCAGCCAAGCGGTTTCGGCCGAAATGGCGCGCTTCTGCACGGGGTCGAACTGCTTGATGACGTTGCCGTTGCGGTCCTCGATGCGGGTAACCAGGCGCGGCTCGCTGCGGAACCCGCTATTCATAAACGTGCTGTAGGCATTCACCATTTCGTACACGCTCACATCGCCGCCCGAGCCCAGGCCAATGCTGGGCACCGGCAGCAGCGGGCTCGTGATGCCGACTTTGTGGGCATACTTGGCCACATTGTCCCAGCCTACTTTCTCGGTCAGTTGGGCCGTGATGGAGTTCACGGAGCGCGCCATGGCGTGGCGCAGCGTCATGTTGATGCCAGTATATTCGCGGGTTACGTTGTCGGGCTTCCACTCCATGGGCTTGCCGTCTTCCACGTAATTGATGGTCACGCGCTGGTCGCGGATGCGGTCGCAGGGCGAGTAGCCGTTGTCGATGGCCGTGAGGTAGACAAAGGGCTTGAAGGTGGAGCCGGCCTGGCGGCGGCCCTGTTTCACGTGGTCGTACTGGAAAAAGCGGTAGTCGAGTCCGCCCACCCAGGCTTTGATGTGGCCGGTGAAGGGGTCCATGCTCATCATACCGGCCCGCAGGAAGCGCTTGTAGTAAGCCAGCGAATCGAGCGGCGACATGACCAGCGTGGTGTCGCCGTCGGTCTTTTTCCAGGTAAATACCTTCATGGGCCGCTTCGCGTTCAAGGCCGAATCCAGGCGGAAGGGCTGGTTTTTGTAGCGGTTGGCCAGGGTTTTGTAGCTCTCGGTGCGCTTCATCTGGGTTTGGATGAAGTCGGGAATCTCGTTGCCTTTGTCGTCGACCCAGGGATTTTTGCGCCGGTTGCGCCAGAAGCTGTCGAAGCTGCTTTGCAGGGCTTTCATGCGCTCGTGCAGGGCGTTTTCGGCGTGGGCCTGCATGCGCGAGTCGATGGTGGTGTAGATGCGCAGGCCGTCGCGGTACATGTCGTAGCCGGTGCTGTCGCACCAGGCATCCACAAACTGGCTGATGGCGCTGCGGAAGTAGGTATCGGGCCCGTCGATGTGGCGCTCAACGTGGTAGTCGAGCACAATGGGAGTGGCTTTGAGGGCGGCGATTTCGGTGGCAGGCAGCACGCCGGACTGGCCCATGCGGTCGAGCACCACGTTGCGGCGGCGCAGGGCCGCGGCGGGGTGAAAGCGCGGGTTATACGCGGTAGGATTGTTGAGCACGCCCACGAGCATGGCGGCCTGCTCGGGCCGCAGGCTATCGGGCGAGGTATTGAAGAAGGTTTTGGCTGCCACTTTGATGCCGAAGGCGCTGGAGCCGTACTCCACGGTGTTGAGGTACATCCGCAGAATTTCTTCCTTGGTGTAGCGCTGCTCCAGGTCCACGGCCGTGAGCCACTCTTTCGTTTTGGCCACGATGGTGCTCACCACTGGTATGTAGCCCAGGGCTCCGCGGCTTTGCTGGCGACGAATTTTATAGAGGTTCTTGGCCAGCTGCTGGGTGATGGTGGAGCCGCCGCGCTTCTCGCCGCGCAGGGAGGAGTAAAAGCCGCCAATTACGGCCGTCAGGTCGATGCCGGAGTGCTCGTAGTAGCGCACATCTTCGGTGGCAATGAGCGCCTTAATTAGCACGGGCGACATCTTGCTCAGCGGCACTGGTGAGCGGTTTTCGCGGAAATATTTGCCAATTAGCACGCCATCAGAAGTGTAGAGCTCCGAGGCCTGCTCAACTTTGGGGTTTTCCAGCTCGGCCAGGCTGGGCGACTTGCCGAACAGGAACATGAAATTGGTGCTCACCAGAAACGGATACACCAAGAACAGAATTACCACTAGCCCGAACAGTACCCACGCTAGGCTGGTAACCCGCAGGGGCCAGCGCCGGCGGGGCGCTTTCGGTTTCGAGCCAGTGGAGGGAGAAGAAAGTGGCGGTTTTAGGTCAGCCATGCGAGGCAACAAGTGGAAAACGGAGGCCAACGCCCTCCGCGAAGAAGGACAAATATACCAGCCCTATGCCCCAAAAGCCGAGTGCTGCGGGTGCAACTGCAAAATGAGCGAAGGACCAACCCGGCGGCTACCGGCGCTGCCGGCCGGCCAGCATGGCCTGGTGGTGCACATTGCGCCGGGCCCGCACCCGGCGAATCTGCCACCGCCATCCTAACTCCCCCAAGGCTAGCACAATAAAGGACAGCCCCAGAAAATAGCTCCAGTGCAGCATCCGGATTTGGGCTCGGGTGGGCGAATCCAATTCCTGAAACAGAAACAAGCCCCATAGCTCGTCGAGCAACGTGAAGCCCCACACCACGGCCGCAAACACGCGCCCGGCCCGGCCCAAGGCCAGGTGCCAATGCAGCAGGTAAAGCACCACCCCCGGCAGGGCCGAGAGCAGCACCAATGGCGCTGCTTTCACCAAGGGCAACCCCAGAAAAATCATGCTCAGCGTTTCTTTCAGCACTTGCGCACCGGCCAGAAAACGGCCCAGACGCGAGAGGGAGGGAACTGCAGACTGAGGGTGAAGGTGCGAGTGAGAGGTGGGCATAGCGCGGGTAGACGGTTAGACCATGATGCCGCCAAGATACTGATTAACCGTTAGTGACGGCAAGTCGGTATGCGCGTAGCCTGACCGCGCCGGATGAGCACCACAACAGTACGGCTGGTTACGGCCCGATTACGCTTCTGACCAAGGCGCCACCTCAGCTAATGCTTACTGCAGAAGCCACGAGGGGCTGGAGGATGCGTACTTTCTGCTGGTTCCGAGCGGCGTATAGGCCGATTTCTTGGCGGAGGTTCTCCAGGTCTTTGGCGGCATAATCGACCAGGCTCCACCGGAAAACTGGGCTTACTAGCTTTCCCTGCCGGTAATGAACCAGTAGGTTAGCCCACAGCTCGGGCATCAGTACTGCGAAGAGCAGGGCGCCAAAGCAGGTGGGGCTGCGGTTGCCATTGCCGAGCATAAAGGCCTGCATTCTCAGCTCCTCTTCGGGCGTCATGCCGTAGCCGAGCAGGGCGTGTTTAAGGTCGTGGTTTTCGTAGTTCGGAATGAGTTGAAAGCCGTGGCAGTGCAGGCCATCGGCCACGGCGCGGCCCAGGGTGCCCACTGGTAAGCCGCTTAAGTAAAGCATGGGCGTGGCCGATGGGCGAGCGCCGTAGAACCACCAGAAAAGTGGAATCAGAAACGAGGTTTCGGCGTGCGCTACAATCTTTCTGACCAAGCGCTGATAGGCGTTCAAGGCAACGGGAGAGTCCTTGTGCATGATATTCTGATTTTGAAAGCTGATTAGGAAGCAGGAAGTGAGGGCCTATTGGCCCGACCACAGCAGCAGCATTTGCACGAAGGCCAGCAGCAACAAAGACACCAGCACTACTGCGGCGGGTATTACTCCGCGCAACAAGCGCCTGCGCCGGGCGGCCGGTGAGGCCGCACGCTCTTGCCAAGTGAGCAGCACGCCCAAAACAGCCACGTCGCCGGCACAGAAAAGCAGGCCCAGGAAAGTGAGAAGAAGCTGAGGAAGTCCGGTCATGACCGTAGAAGATTTAGTGGAAAAACTATTTGGAGACGGATAGCTGGCGGTAGGTCTGCCATGCGGCGTAGGTGCGGCTCTGCCATCCCGGGTGGGCTTGGTAGTGTGCTTTCCAGTTGGCTACACGGGCATTGAGCCGGCGCTGCGCATCGGCGGCCGAGATGACCTCGGAGCCGCCGTATTTAGCTTCGGCGGTGAGTTGAGGGGCACGGTCAATCAGCTCGCGATGGGCGAGCAGCGTGGGCAGTACGCGGCCGGGCATGCCGAGCAGAAAGCCGATGTCAATGGTGCGAAATCGGGTCTGCAGGTTGTAGCGAGCCATCCAAACTTCCCAATTGCCGGCGGCCAGCAGGAGCAGCACGGCGTAGACGGCCAGCGAATTGAGCCGCACCAAGCTGTAGGCCGAGCGCCGCTGCCATATTTTGAGCAGCACCGTACCCAACCCGAAAAACACCAGCAGCAGGAAAAAGCACACCCCAATGCGCTTGTAAGCCAAGCCACAGTGCAGGATGTAGTAATAGTTGCGCAGGCCCACCGACACGGCCAGCACCGCGTTTTGCAGCACCCACACTGTGGCGCCCCAGCGCAGCCACGGCAGGCCAGGCGCATAGAAGTTGAGGTTGCGGCGGAAGAACCACAGCACAATGCCCATGGCTAGCAGGATGCTGAAGATGAGCACATACGTTCCCTCGTGCACGAACTGCGTGAGGTCGAACCCGGGCTTGGGCACAAAGCCGAACCACAGCCAGTTCACGTCGATGGCATTGACCACCAGCAGCAGCGCATTCACCAATCCAAACACAGCGGCCGCGGCCAGAAACTCCTTGCGCAAATCGAGCGCGCCAGCCTTGTTGTAGCGAAAACTGGGCTGGCGCACCGCAAACGACGCCACCCGGTTGCGCTGCCGCTGAATAAACTCGCCAAAGCGCGATTCGCGGTCGGCGTAGAGGTGCACCGGCACCATTACTACTACCCCGGCCGTCACCAAAAAGCCCAGCACGATGAACAACAAATGCGCCACCGAAACCTCGGGCAGCAGCCACAACAGGAAGTCGCCCAGCACTTCAAGCGCCCGGCTGCTCAGAGCCGCATACCGCGGGTTGGCCAGCGCAAACAATACGTGAAACGCCACCAGCACCCCCAACGGCACCAGCAGCAGACGGCCGTAGTACCAGCCCCGGCGCATGCCTGCCCCGGTATCACGGGGTGCCCGCAGCCCAGCCAGCACCCGCGGCCCCGCCTGCGCCGCGCTGCCCAGGGCCGTGAGCAGGGCAAACAGCACCAGCTTCAGATACGGCTGATTGACGTAGCCCAGCAGCATCAGCAGCGAAGCCGTGCACGCCAGCGCCGCCGCGCCCGACCCATACACGGCCATCATAGCACCCGCGAACAAACTGCCGCCCACCATAAGCCAGAAGTAGCCCGAGCGACGAACCAGAGCCACTCGCGGTACCAACAGCAGCTGCGCCATCACCACAAAGGCTGCGAACACCAGCACATTGGGCCCACCTGCTTCCAGCCAAAACAACCAGTTGAACAGCACCACCCCAGCCGGTAGCAGCACTTTTTGAGTGGTGCTGAGAGGCTGCGCAACGCGTGCAGAAGGCGAGAAAATAGCTGTTGAAGCCGGCCGGGCTGGTTGGCCGTCCGGCCAAGCGGAGGCGGTAGGGGCGAAATCTGTCATGATGGTAAATATTTAAAAGAACTTTGTATTCCAAAGTAGTAAATCAAAAAAAAGAGCCCAAGGCTAATCTGACGTCTTTTTAAGGACGTAATAGCTTCTCCAACGTTGCCAGATGCTGCTGGAAGGCCACTTTGCCCGCCGGGGTAGCGGCGTAGGTTGTGTTGGGCTTTTTGCCGATGAATTGTTTGCTCACGAGGATGTATTCGGCCTTTTCGAGGGCGGCTACGTGGCTGGCGAGGTTGCCATCGGTGAGGTCGAGCACTTCTTTCAGGTCGTTGAAACTCACCGATTCGTTGGCCATCAGCACGGCCATTACCCCCAGCCGCACGCGGTGGTCGAAAGCCTTGTTGAGGGTATGGATGAGGTGCTTCACCGAGCCACTACGGATTTACACGCTACAGTAGCCGCACCGGGCCGCTCGTAGCGGTTGTACATCACCAGGCCGTAGCCGATGTGGCCCAGGCCAAATCCCAGCCCGAAAAAAATCAGGCCCCAGCCCGGCAGCATCATGCAAAGCAGCCCCAAACCGATTTGAGTAAGGCCCAGCCACCGGATTTCGTCGAGGGTGTACTTGCTGGCATTGAGCAGCGCTAACCCGTAGAACACCAACAAGCCAGGTATCACCATGGCCGCATCGCCGCCCAGGAACAGGCGCAGGCAGAACAGCCCGCCCGTTACCAGCGGAACCGCCAGTGCCAGGGCCAACCGCCGCGCTGGCCCGCTCCACAGCACCTGGCCATCGTGCTTGGTGCGGCGTTGGGTAAAGAAAAAAGCCACCAGCAGCGCCAAACCTATCATAACCCCCGACAGCAGCAACAGAAACGGCAGGGCGGCGCTCCGCTCGGCTGCCGAGCCCCGCATGAGCTGCAGGTAACCATCGGAATAGTGGCTTTGCAGATAGAAGTGCCCAATCAGTGCCCCCAACAACGCCACCACGCCAGCCCCCACCCCGCTCAAGCCGGACAATGACAGGAAGCGCGAACTACGCTCCATGATGGCGCGAATCTCGGTGAGTTGGGCGAGCGGGTCTTGGGCGGCGGGCTTCATATATATCGAAGTGCTTTGTGATGCAAAGTTGGGTAAAACTTTTGATACATCCACACGTGCTTCAAATTTATATCTTCCAGAAGTCCGGTTAACGAAAAACCTGTGGTAGGCAACTGCTAGTAATTGCAGGATTGTTGACCCGCTGGAGGCGAAAGTTTTCACTGTCGCTTGCTGCGACACCTCATTCAGGACCTGGTTGAAAGCGCTGAAAAAAAGACCAGCTCAACGCACTTTTAGCATAGTGACAACGGTTGAGGTGGACAAACTAAAATCAAAGAAAATAACTATATTTGTTCTTTTTTGAAGAACAAATTGTAAGTTGTGAACTCACAGCCATTTTCATAGTTAGAATCGCAATTAAACGCATATGCGCCCACTGATACCTCAGATTTCAAAGACATTATTTTCCAAAAGTTTATTATTCGCGACGACGCTTGGCATTGCGTTGGCGGCCCCAGGCACGGGTAATACCGCTGCGATTGGCAAAGGGAGCACCCGCGCCAGCCTGGGCCGGCCTGGCGTGGCTACCTCGGCCATGGCGGAGGGCACAAAGGCGCGCATTACGGTCACATTTGCGAGTGCGCCCGCCAGCGCTTCGTCCCGCATTGCCCCCACGCTTTACAATAAGTCCCGGGTGTTGCAATTTGAAGAGGACGACTCACCCATTTCGGCCTACACCGACTTGTTGCCGCTGCTGAAAGGGGGCGTGCGCAATGGCGTGAGCTACCCAGGCTTGCGCTTCACCGATGGCTGCGGCCGCCAGCGCCCGTACACTGCCGCGGTAGCCATCAACGGCCGCAATACTTATAACAACTCGGTGTGGCTGGACCCGGGCGCCCAGCACGACGCGGGCCGGCTGGTGTGGGCCCAGGCCCAGGAAATGCTCGACAACGGCTGGGACATCGAGAACCACTCCAACCTACACACGGCCACCGACCCCGTGAAGCAGGTAAGCGACCTGGATGCCCTGATTGCCGACCGGCTGAAGGGCTACAAGCCCACGGTACACATTGTGCCCACCAACTTTGCCGGCTACCCAACGGCAGCGTTCAACGCCGGCTACATAGCCGTGTCAAGCGCCAGCCAAGGCGATAATTACCCCATGCTCAACACCTGGGATGAGAAGCGCGTGGCCCTGAGCGCACTGCCCTCGCCCACTACGTCCTTCGTGTATCGGCGCTACCAGGCCGACCAATCCTCAAGCGAAACAGCCGACGCCTTCTTGAATCGCCTCAAGGCGGTGAGCGACAACTTGATGGCGCCGGGCACGAATGCTACCGAAGTGTATTTGCAGCGGGTTTTCTCCCACGGCATGACGTTCAGCGTGCTTTCCGGTTGGCTGAACTACACCCAGTCCATTGCCCAAGACCGGCTGTGGGTGACCACCCTGCGCGAGTTTTCGGAGTACCGCCGCGTCAGTGCTCAGGTAGTTAAGACAGAAGCGCTGAGCAACAACGTCCTGACCATCGACCTCGACTATGCGGCCCTGAGCCCCAATACCCGCTTCCAGAACTTGACCTTGCTGGTCAATTCGGCAGCCACCATCACCAATATCAGCGTGACCGGCGCCGATAGCGCCTCGTTTAACACGACCACCAAAATGGTCAATGTTTTCCGCCACCAAGTGGCCGGAACCACCACTCCTACTGAGCCCACCCCCACTCCGACACCGACACCGACACCTACTCCCACTCCGACGCCTACTCCCACTCCGACGCCTACTCCTACCCCGACGCCAACACCCACGCCTACCCCAACACCCACTGCCTGCACCGGCACTGGAAGCCTGCTCCGCGAGCAGTGGAGCAACGTGAATGGAAAGACCATCAGCACAGTGCCCACTGCTACTGCCCCAACCAGCAGCGCCACTATCATCAATTTTGAGTCTCCTGTTCAATCTGGCAACAACTACGGCGCCCGGGTCCGCGGCTACATTTGTCCGCCCACCAGCGGGGCCTACACCTTCTGGATTACGGCCGACGACGACGGTGCACTATTCCTGAGTCCTGATACCGACCCCAACCGCAAGGTGCGCATCGCTACCTGCTCTGGCAAAACATCTTCGGCCTACGACTTTTACCGCTACCCCAGCCAGCAGTCGGCTCCGGTGCAGCTGCAGGCCGGGCAGCGCTACTACGTGGAAGCCCTGCACAAGCAGGATAAAGGCAACGGCTACCTGGCCGTGGCCTGGCAACTGCCCGACGGCACCCGCCAGCAGCCCGTGCCCGGCTCTTCGCTCGTGCCATGGGGCACCACTACGGCCGCCCGCACATCAGCAGCAAGTACCTTTGAGGCGGCCACCCTCAACCAGCCTAATGCCCGGCGTAGCGAGGTGCAGGTGTATCCCAACCCCGTGATGGGGCGCAATCAGCGCGCCAGGGTGCAGTTCAACCTACCCGAAAAGGGGGTGGCAGTGCTCACGCTGGTCAACCTGAAGGGCGAACTTGTTCGCCAACTATTTGCCGGGGCCATGGAGGCCGGCGCGCAGCGCTCCGTGGAGCTAGACGCGGCCAATCTGAGCGAAGGCATCTACATTGTGCACTTGGTGACGCCAACGGAAGTGGTGAACTACAAGGTGGCGTTCAGCCATTAACAGTCTATAATATGGGCAGTTAAGGTACTCTTCCTGCGAAGCAAGGCGCCCTGGCCTATTTGTTTACGCTCCATTTCATGGTCCGATGACTTAGAAAGTCGTCGGACCATTGCTTTTCTGCGTATGCTTGCGCCATGCGTCTGCGTCTGCGTCTGTTCGAGTTTGAGGATTTGCCGTGGTTCCCAACCACCATCCGGGCGGGGATGATGGACTATTTGCGGTTTATGATTTCGGCCCTGGGCATATATCGGCCCATTGCGCCACTCCTCGCCGAGGGCCTGCGCCGCACCAATCAGACCCACGTGCTGGAACTGGGCGCCGGCGCGGGCGGCGGCACCGAAACCGTGTGGCGCGCCCTGCAAGCCGAGGGCCTGCCCAATGTCACCATCACCCTCACCGACCTCTACCCCCAGCCCGCCGCCTGGGCCGACATTGCCCACCAAACCGCGGGGGCCATTGGCTACGAACCCACGGCCGTGGATGCACTCGCGGTGCCTGCTCATTTGCGGGGCTTCCGCACCATCTTTTCGGCCTTTCACCATTTTCCGCCGGCGGCGGCCCAAGCCATGCTGCACGATGCCGTGCGGGCGGGCACCGGCATTGGGGTGTTTGAGGGGGCGGGCAAGCATTGGCGCGAGTTGCTGCTGGCGTGGACGGCGCTGCCGGTGGCCCAGCTGCTGCTCACGCCCTTCTACCGCCCGTTTCGACTCAGCCGGCTATTTTTCACCTACCTCATCCCCGTTATCCCGCTCTTCACCATCTGGGACGGTTCGGTGTCGCTGCTACGCATGTATTCGACCGATGAGCTGCTGGCCCTGGCCCATGCGGCCGACCCTGCCGGGCTATTTGAGTGGCAAGCGGGCAAGCAACGGCACTCCTGGGGCCCCGAGGTCACGTACCTAATCGGCTGGCCGAAGTAGCAAGAAGCAGCGCGGCGCCCTACTTTCGTGCATGTCCCTTGCTGCTTACCAACGTGCGCTGCCGCTGCTGCGCATCCCGTTTTCCATTTACCTCATGCCCGTGTTCTGGTTTGGGCTGAGCGCCCTGCGCGGGCCCTGGAGCGGCTGGAAAGCAGTGGGCGTATTTGTGGTGCTGCACCTGCTGGCCTACCCGGCCTCCAACGGCTACAACTCCTACTACGACAAGGACGAAGGCAGCATTGGAGGCCTCAAGGCGCCCCCCAAAGTAACCCATGAGCTGCTGCACCTCGTGTGGCTTTTCGATGCGCTGGCCGTATTGGGGGCTGCCCTTATTTCGCTGCCCTTTGCCGCGCTGGTGGTGCTGTATCTGCTGGTTTCCAAAGCCTACAGCTACGAAGGCATTCGGCTTAAAAAATATCCGCTGCTAAGCACGGTGGTGGTAGTGGTGTTTCAGGGGGCATTCACTTTCCTGATGACGCAAGTAGGCGCAGGCGCCAGCACAGAGCAGCTTTTGGAGAGCAGCAATTTGCTGCTGGCCCTGGTTAGCACCTTGTTTTTGTGTGGTTCCTACCCGCTTACTCAAGTGTACCAACACGCGGAAGATGCTCGCCGCGGTGACCGCACCCTGAGCTTGCGGCTGGGCATTCGGGGCACGTTTGTGTTTGCAGCGGTGGGGTTGCTGGCGGGGGCGGCCACCCTGGGCATGGCTTACTGGCTGCGCCAGGAGATTCGCCCATTGCTGATATTTCTGGTGGCTACCGGGCCGGTGGTAATGCTGTTCAGCCGCTGGGCCTGGCAGGTGTGGCAAGACGAGGCCGCGGCCGATTTTGAGCACACCATGCGAATGAACCAGGTTTCGTCGTTGTGCATGAGTGCCGCTTTCATCGCCATGCTGTTCTGGCGCTAGGTGTATAGTCCCAAGGAGTGATGGTGTATTTTCCGGGCTGGAATTTTGCACGAACCTATGGGACAAGTACTCCACGGCAGCGCCCGCACAACAGCGGCAGTACGGCGCGCTATCCAACACAGCCAGGAAAGCCTACAAAGCTTAGCTGCCCGCTACAGCATCAACCCCAAAACGGTGGCCAAGTGGCGCAAGCGCCCGACTACAGCCGATGCGCCCATGGGCCCCAAGCCGGTATCGACGGTGCTCAGCGCCGAGCAGGAAGCCATCGCCGTGGCCTTTCGTCGGCACACCTTGCTGGCACTCGATGACTGCCTGTACGCCCTGCAGGCCACGATTCCGCACCTGTCCCGCTCGGCGCTGCACCGCTGTTTCCAACGCCACGGCATCAGTCGCCTGCCGCTGAACGAGGACGGGCAGAGCCCGCCGAAAAAGAAATTCAAAGACTACCCCATCGGCTACCTGCACGTCGATTTCGCCGAGGTCCAGACCGAGGAAGGTAAGCAATACCTTTTTGTGGCCATCGACCGCACCAGCAAGGTGGCGTTTGCCGAATTACATCCGCGTGCCAAACGGGTCGCCGCGGCCGAATTTCTGCGGCGCGTGCTCGACAAGCTGCCCTACAAAGCGCATACCGTGCTGACCGACAACGGGGTGCAGTTCACGCCCCAGCCGCACCAATTTCTGCCGGGTGGGCACAGTTTTGACCGCATTTGCCGCGAATATGGTGTCGAGCATCGTCTCACGAAGCCAGCTCACCCCTGGACCAACGGCCAGGTCGAGCGCATGAACCGCACCATCAAAGAAGCCACCGTCAAGCGCTTCCACTACCAGAGCACCGACGAGCTCAACGAGCACTTGCAAGCCTTTTTGCTAGCCTACAACCACGCCAAGCGCTTGAAGACGCTACGCGGGCTGACCCCACATGAATTCGTCTGTGCGCAGTGGCAAAAGAACCCGACTATATTTACCCGAAACCCGACCCACCTCACGCTGGGACTATACACCTAG
>NZ_FOXS01000011.1:0-13581 GCF_900115775.1 Hymenobacter arizonensis
CTAGGTGTATAGTCCCAGCGTGAGGTGGGTCGGGTTTCGGGTAAATATAGTCGGGTTCTTTTGCCACTGCGCACAGACGAATTCATGTGGGGTCAGCCCGCGTAGCGTCTTCAAGCGCTTGGCGTGGTTGTAGGCTAGCAAAAAGGCTTGCAAGTGCTCGTTGAGCTCGTCGGTGCTCTGGTAGTGGAAGCGCTTGACGGTGGCTTCTTTGATGGTGCGGTTCATGCGCTCGACCTGGCCGTTGGTCCAGGGGTGAGCTGGCTTCGTGAGACGATGCTCGACACCATATTCGCGGCAAATGCGGTCAAAACTGTGCCCACCCGGCAGAAATTGGTGCGGCTGGGGCGTGAACTGCACCCCGTTGTCGGTCAGCACGGTATGCGCTTTGTAGGGCAGCTTGTCGAGCACGCGCCGCAGAAATTCGGCCGCGGCGACCCGTTTGGCACGCGGATGTAATTCGGCAAACGCCACCTTGCTGGTGCGGTCGATGGCCACAAAAAGGTATTGCTTACCTTCCTCGGTCTGGACCTCGGCGAAATCGACGTGCAGGTAGCCGATGGGGTAGTCTTTGAATTTCTTTTTCGGCGGGCTCTGCCCGTCCTCGTTCAGCGGCAGGCGACTGATGCCGTGGCGTTGGAAACAGCGGTGCAGCGCCGAGCGGGACAGGTGCGGAATCGTGGCCTGCAGGGCGTACAGGCAGTCATCGAGTGCCAGCAAGGTGTGCCGACGAAAGGCCACGGCGATGGCTTCCTGCTCGGCGCTGAGCACCGTCGATACCGGCTTGGGGCCCATGGGCGCATCGGCTGTAGTCGGGCGCTTGCGCCACTTGGCCACCGTTTTGGGGTTGATGCTGTAGCGGGCAGCTAAGCTTTGTAGGCTTTCCTGGCTGTGTTGGATAGCGCGCCGTACTGCCGCTGTTGTGCGGGCGCTGCCGTGGAGTACTTGTCCCATAGGTTCGTGCAAAATTCCAGCCCGGAAAATACACCATCACTCCTTGGGACTATACACCTAGTTAAAATATGAGATGGTCAGATAAAGTTGAAAAGAATAGCGCCTTAATTTTCTTCTACATTCCATACTGCCTCGACGGCGCACCTATGATACCTCCTTTCGTATCGAAGCCCCGAGCTTAGCGAACGAAAGCCGCTCCAATTTGTCCGCCGCGCCATAAGTATCAGTTATAAGTTACTCTACAAGTGGCAACAAGCTGCTCAAGCGCCTGTAGCCGTCGGGGACGGTGCTAACCTCGACCCGGCTACCACCGCCGAACTACACCAACTGTGAGTCTTGACCCGATGACAAGCGCAGGAGTTGAAAATTTCAAAAACCCATTGCCAGCATAACGTTTCAGCCGCGTTATCTCGCAGACACCGGACCAATGAGCCATTACCGTTTCATCAAGTCAATCGGGCCCAGTACCCCGCGCGGCTGCTCTGCCAGTTGGCAGAGCAGCCGCGCGGGGTACTACTCGTGGCAGCCGGCTCAGCAGCAAGCCATAATTCAGCCAGAGCAGGCTTGGGAAATGCAGTTCAAGGTCTTTGGTGTTCATCAGCTCTGTTTACGAAACTCGCCGTCACCTGATAGCACTGCGGAAAAAGTGCCACCGGGTGGGACGCCAGCGCCTGTGGGCCGCCCCACCGGGGCTTTACGCGCTCCAGCCGAAAGCATTTATGCCGCGCACCCATGACTCGACGCACGGGCTGCATTGCGCCTCGAACCGGCTCCTTTAACAGTCCAAGCCCACCCAGTCGAGTCAAGCTCATGAATTCGGTGGGCAGCTTATGGAGTGAATTGAAACCACGGGTATGACATGCACCCGTGGCCAGCATCACTGTGCTCACCCAGTTTGAAGCGTTTAATCAAACTATGTTTACTCCTGCATTTCTACGAGTTCAGTAGTCGGCACACGCGGGCAGGGCATTGCTGCTGAGCGACAATGTTCCCTTTCAGACCAGTCCCCAACTCGCAACCCTTACTTTAGTGTTCTAGCTAAGCTGGTGGCTTATTTCCGGAAGGGCTTGGTTTATAGAAGGCCAGTAGGACAGTGGGATTACCCTGGAACAGGCGACAACCGGCCACGCATGTCGCCTACGGCACGCCCCGACGGGACAAGGGCCAAGCTTGATCTTGAACCGATACTAAGTACTTGGCTGCCAATATCACCTAATAGGGCATGGGAAGGTGCAGTAGGGTCTACTAGAAATTTACCGCCCGCTTCCTAAAAAATCCACTGTGTCGCCGGGGCGGCACTCGGCGGCACACTAGGCCCCGGGCCCATCAGAATCGTGCAGACGGCCAGTTCCAGCCACCCCGCTGCTGTGTCTTAGCCCAAAGCAAAGTAGGTGCGCTTGCGCGAACTGGCTGCCTCCGTGCGGGCAGTTAGGCCAGAGAAGAAGACGTTTAGCGTTTGGCTGGGCCGTTAGGATTCAGGCAGTAGGTATGCGTGTCGATGCTCTGCACCGCCGCAATAGTGATGCGCTGAATTACCTAGACGGTGTTATGAACTTGTGAGCGAAATTAGCGGGTAGGGAAAATACTCGCCGCGCTTACCCGAGTGACGTCACCGATGACGAATGGGCTTTTCTGTTGCCGTATTTACTACTAGTGCGCGAAGACGCGGCCCAACGCCAATATCCACTGCGCGAATTATTTAACGCGCTGCGTTACGTGGTGCGCACGGGCTGCACGTGGCGGTATTTGCCCCATGATTTGCCGCCCTGGGCCACGTGCTACCAGCAATGGGCCCGCTGGCGCGACGTCCGCGTGTTTGAAGCGCTAACCGACGACCTGCGGCAGGTGCTGCGGCTGAACGAAGCGCGGCCAGCGGAGCCAAGCACGGTGATTTTTGATTCCCGCACCTTGCAAAGCACGCCCGAAAGCGGCGCACGCGCCGGCTATGATGGGGCCAAGCGGCGCAAGGGCAGCAAGGTCCACGTGGCTGTTGATACGCTGGGCCACCTGCTCGCCGCGGTCATCACGCCGGCCAATGAACAAGACCGGGCCCGGGTCGGCGCCCTCGCCGAAGAGGTGCAAGTGGCCTCGGGGCAGAGCGTTACGCTGGCCTATGCCGACCAGGGCTACACCGGCGACGCCCCGGCCCAAGCCGCCGAAGCCCACGGCATCGACTTGCACGTGGTCAAGCTCGGGCAGGCCAAGCGCGGCTTCGTGCTGCTGCCCCGCCGCTGGGTCGTCGAGCGCAGCTTGAGTTGGAGCGCCCGCTACAAATGCCTTGCCCGCGACTACGAACGCTTGGCCGTGAACCTGCAGCAACTCCACTACCTCGCCTTTGTTGGGCTCATGCTCACCAAAGCCGCCACCCTTAATTTGCTCCCAAGTGCATAACAACGTCTAGCGGGCTAAATTAGATTTATGCAAACAAGGCTTGTCTTTAACATGAAATATTAGTAATTTTGAGCCTATTCTGAATCGAATGGATTACATTCTTTACCTGCGAGTGTCCACCCAACGCCAAGGCCTGAGTGGCCTCGGTCTCGAAGGACAGCGTTTGATTGCCCACCGCTCCCTGCAGCCCGGCGACCGCATCCTAGCTGAATACATCGAAGTGGAAAGCGGACGAAAAAATAATCGCCCGGAAATGGCCAAGGTCATCGTGCAGACCCGGGGGCTCGGGGCCACCCTGCTTGTGGCCGAGATGTCGCGCCTGGCGCGGAGCGTGTACTTCACCTCGAAGCTCATGGAAGAGAAGGTGCGGTTCAAGGCCTGCGACATTCCCAATGCCGACGAGTTTACCATCAACATCCTGGCGGCGGTGGCGCAAAAAGCCGCCAAGGACATTTCCGAGAGCACCAAGCGGGGGCTCTCGGCCAAGAAGGCGCGGGGGTTTACCTTGGGCCAGCCCCAAAATTTTACGGCGGCCTCCCGGGCCTTGGGCCGGGCGATGGTGCGCCTCAACGCCCAGGAGGCCGTGCCCAACAAACAGGCCCGCCGCCTGGCCTCCTTGCTACGGCGCGACGGGATGACCTTGGCAGCGATTGCGCAGGAATTAAACGAGCACGGCTACCGTACCAGCCGGGGCCGGACGTTTCGCAAGAGCACGGTGCACCGCTTGCTCCTCCCCAACCCGGCTGCGGGAGAATAGCTACGAAGTCCGATGGCGCGAAAATTCAACGGCGGCGGCTCGCGACCAACAACTGAGCGAGAACAAATGACAATGACTTACTCGTCCTCGTGGCGATCAGTTCGGCGCGAGCCCCCCCGCACGACGGCGTAAGCCATCAGGTTGACGAGAACGAAGACGACGAATACCCACGTCGGCAAGTAACGGAACACCGCGTAGCCAACCCCCAATCCACAGAGCAGAATAATTACACTGTATTTCACCAAGCGAATCTGGTAGGATAAATTCACCAAGGGGGTACGTTAGAGTAGCGGTTGGGGAGAAGAGCGAATGAAACGTTTTACGCAGCAAGTTGTGCAGGGGAAGGCATCTTCTACACAAAACGCGTTCTTCCATCATCAGACAGCCGAACGAAACGCAATCTAAGGATAATTCAAGGATAACCTGCTTAACGCTTGCGGCAGCAGTGGCCTCCCTGGGTGGGCACCCCGGTGGGGGTCAGGAGCAGTCGAATCAACCAAGCGAACGGTTGCCAACCGACTAGGCTCAACAGAAGGCTAGCCACTATCCTGACGATTTTTCCATCGGTGGAGAGACAAATGCCGCTGTTGCGGGAAGCCTATCCTACGGCCAACGATTCGGTAAAGCGAGCCGGCAGGGCCGATCTCCGTCATTTCTCCCATTACAAGGGCGGGTGAGTGCCATGGCAATGGACGATGCAATAAGAGCTGCGCGGGTAAGGCTTCAGGTCAGGGTACTACGGGCAAACTCGAAATTCAAAGAGCAGAACTGCAGCAAGATAGTAATCCCATGACCATTCCGAATTGAACAGCAATGGGAATCCAACCATTCTCTATAAACAGTTGATAGAGGCTAAACGCTACCGCGTTCAGGAAATCCGTATGACAGTTTTAATAAAATTTGCACTGTATCAATATTCCTCAAAAATTTATCACTTTTATTTGGAAATAATCGAAATTGGCAACTAATATTGTGTTGGTATAATATTCCTTTAAATTTTTTTATGCTTTGCGTATGTTACACGTCTATCACAGTGTAAGCGTTTTGACCGAGTTGCACGACTCGCTTATCCACGAACCTTACCGCGCGAAGAACAAAGCTGCCTTAGGTCCTCTGCTGCGCAAGCGGGCGTTTGACCTGGTGTTTTCGTTGCTGGTGGTGGCGTTCCTGCTCAGCTGGCTGGTGCCCCTCATCGCCCTGCTCATCAAGCTCGACTCGAAGGGCCCGACCTTCTTCCGGCAGCTGCGCACGGGCAAGGACGGGCGGCCCTTCTACTGCCTCAAGTTCCGCAGCATGGCCCCCAACGCCGAGGCCGACGAGCGGCAGGCCAGCCGCGGCGACCAGCGCGTGACCAAGGTCGGCGCGTTTTTGCGCAAGACCAGCCTCGACGAGCTGCCGCAGTTCCTCAACGTGCTGCGCGGGGAGATGTCCGTGGTCGGGCCCCGGCCCCACATGCTGCGCCACACCCAGGACTACGCGCAGGTGATCGACAACTTCATGGACCGGCACGCCGTCACGCCCGGCATCACCGGCCTGGCCCAGGTCTGCGGCCACCGGGGCGAGACCAAGGAGGTGGAAAGCATGGCCCGGCGGGTCAACGCCGACCTGCAGTACATCCGCCACTGGTCCTTCCTGCTCGACCTCAAGATCGTGCTGCTCACCGTCTGGCAGATGGCCCAACCCGACGAAAAGGCCTGCTAGACCCGCCAACACCCCCCCACCCCGCTTAACAATCCGCAGGCGCAAGCATCGTGCTGAATCCCGCTCTAATAGCACTCCTTAAGTCTTCTTTCTTCCTTTTCTTATAAAGAAAAGCTACCACTAAGGTTCCATTGCTGGGCACCGCCGCGTTTGTTTTTTCATTGCCTTGGCCCCTGTCTTATTTGCACATGCCCAAAGGGCAACGGAAGCTGTGGTGCTTCCGGAGCACCGATCGGCGGCGGGGCCTCGCTGCTCCTGCCGGGTGAAATAGCCTACGCCGTACGATGGGCGCGCCAACCCCACAAAAAGGTTTGGGCTCTGTAACCGTTGCTGATTACGCAAATATTTGCTTATGTTGCGCCCTTTCCCAACGCCATGAATCGGTTGCTTGCCCGTGCGTGGTTCGCGCACAATCCTTTATTGCGCTTTACGCTGGTAGCCGGGGCCATTTACCTGCTGTGGTTTTTCGGGTACGAGCGATACTTGGCGCCTGACGGCCGGTTGGATACGGCCCTGATCCGCGCACTGGTTGCCCACAGCGTGGCGGTGCTGCGGGGGCTGGGGTTTGAAGCCACCGTTTCCAGCGCCCAGTGGAACCTGATTCTCTTACGCAACCAGCCCACCGTGTTCATTGCGCCCTACTGCGACGGCATGGTCCTGTACACCTTGTTTAGCGGGTTCGTTCTCGCGTTCCCCACCTCCTCCCGGCACAAACTCTGGTTTGTTCCCTTGGGCGTGGCGCTGATTTATGGTGTCAACGTGCTGCGCCTCGTAGCCATGAGCCTCAATCATTACTACTCCTACCAGACCCTGGATTTCAATCACCACTACACCTTTGCCTTCCTAATGTACTGGTTCATTGGCTGGCTGTGGGTGTGGTGGGCCACCCGCCTGGCTGGCCCCGTGGAAGGCGGGCCCCTCAGCCGTGCGGTGCCCCCTCGTGCTTACGCGTAAGCCCCGGGCCCGCCGCCTGCGGCGCGTGGCGCGCATGGCGGGCGCGATCGTACTTATTGCGGCCTTGTTTGTCGCGACGCTCAACAATGAAGCGCTGTACGCCGTGTTGGGCCAGGTGTGGCGGCAGGCGTTCTTTGGGGTGGGCCTTTCCCCACGGGACTCCGCCGCGATGGTAAGCCAAGTTTCGGGGCAGGTGACCAATACCGCCCGCGACGCGCCGGCCGTGCTCATTTACGGCGCCTTGTACGTTGGCACCTGCTTGGCGCTGTTGTGGCTGGTATTGCCGGCTGCCTCCCAGCGACGGCTAGCGCTAACCTTCTATGGGGGCGCCACTCTGCTCTTCGTAGTGCTGCTAGGTGCGGGCCAACTTGGCAGCTCAGTGCTACTACAACTCAGCAGTCAGTTAATCCATTTTATCGTCTCGCCTTTGCCAGTGATCGGGTTGGTGCCCTTGCTGCGGTGGTATTTACCCCATAAGCAGCCCTTTTGACAACGGCCTTCTATTGAATGTAAACGGCATTTTGTGGAGGGTGCTGGTTGACAAGGGCCGCAGCCCCCGGCTGGTGGGCCGGCGGCCGGGCTTGATTAGCTGTTCGAATGAGATCCCCGCCACTCAGGCGCGGTGCTCGTAGCCCAACAGTGCGTATTCACGTCTTCACAGGGCTCTTATGCGGAACGTCTTCCTTGTTTTACCGTTGCTACTTGCTCACCCGGTTGCGGCTCAGTTTACCGACTCGCTGAAAGTAGTGGTAGGAACCACACTCACTGCGGCCACGAAAGCGTACCAGCCGCTCTGGATAACCGCCAATCGCTACGGCACGCTGACGGACCGGCAGTATGACGCCGCTACTTATCTACGGCTGCGCAACAAACATTCTTTGGCGCAAAAGCCACGGTCCGAGGCAAGCGCTTCGACGCCTCACCCCCCCAGCCTTTATATCGGGTACGGCGTCGCGCTTTCCAACCACGACCACTTGCAGCGCACTTTTTTACCCGAACTGTACGCCGAGGTCGGCTACTGGGCGGTGCACCTGCGGGCCGGCCGCTACCGCGAGGTGACCGGTGGGGTAGACCCCACCCTCTCCAGTGGCTCGTTGGGCATCAGCGGCAACGCGCTGCCCATTCCGAAAGCAGAGCTGGCCGTGGCCGAGTACACCGCCGTGCCCTTTACCCGCGGATGGGTGCAGTTCAAAGGGCAGTTCGCCCACGGCTGGCTGGGGGATACTCCCGACATCAAAGGCGCTTTTCTGCACCAGAAATCCTTATACCTGCGCTTCGGCAAGCAGCGGTTAACGGCTTACGGCGGGCTTACGCACTTCGCACAGTGGGGGGGCACCTTTTCCTCGGGGCGGGCCCCCAGCCGGTTCAGGGACTACCTGCGCATCCTCGCCGGCGCCAGCGGCAACGCCGGCGACCCCGTCTACCAGCAAGGCCCCATTGACGTCGCCAACGCGGTGGGCAATCACCTGCTCATCCCGGATTTCGGGATAGCCTTTCGTCAGGACAAGGCCACGTGGCGGCTGTACACGCAAACCATCTTCGACAAAGGCGTTGGCGACAGCAGCAACACCAATAAGCGGGACCGGTTGGCGGGGCTAAAGATCTTCAGCAGCGACCGGCTCGTGGGCCTAAGCTGGGAAGCGCACCACCGCGGCCTCTTGCAGCAAGTGGTGGTGGAAGGCATCTACACCAAACACCAAGGGGGCCCCATCATCTACCAGGGACGCGATAACTATTATAACAACGGCACCTATACGATGGGCTGGCAGTATCAGAATCGCATCATTGGTACGCCCCTGTTTCTCAACCGCCAGACTGCCGAACGGTACGGAATTCCGTTGGATGCCAACGTACTCAGAGGCTGGAGCGTGGTGAGCAATCGCATCGCGGGCCTCCACGTGGGACTGAAGGGCACGCTAACTCCTACGTTATCCTATCGGCTGCTGGCTACCCATGTGCAGCACTACGGCAACTACTACAACGACGCCTATTTCACACCGGCAAAACAACAAACGCATTTGCTGCTCGAACTACCCTTTCACTTCTCTCATTTTTCCGTTACCGTAGCCGTCGGAAGCGATTTTGGTAATTTAGCAAGCAGCACAGCGGGTCTGCTCCGATGGGAATGGTTTATAAGGTAATAAGCTGGCTTGCTATTCTACCTTCAATTTGTGACTTTGTAAGCCGCTGACCTTCTCAAGCTCGATTCCATTCCAAGCAAATCACATGAATTTATCTACTAATTTGAGCTCAATCCCTGCATCTACTATAGCGGATAAGCTTAGGGAAGGCGAAGGATACCACATCATCGAAAACGCGGTTCCCCAAGCGACAATCGATGAGTTGCTAAGCCTGATTAGTGCGCAAGAATATTTGGTAAACAACAACGAGGTTGGGGTGGTGTACGCTAGTAGGATGAGGTTCCATTCGCATACCCTTGCCGCCTCCAAGTCCTGCTATGACCTAGTGACGGATGAAACCATAAGGGCCATCTCCCGCTCTTTCTTTGATGGGCCTCATAAAGTCAGTAATCAGCGCTTATACGAAACGCATACCCAAGCTCATGTACCCTGGCATACGGACAACAACTTGCAGGAAGGCGTCACTTTCAAAGGGAAACACAGTCTACCAGGGATACTCTTCCTATTATATCTATCTGATGTAGCGAACATCAACCCGTTTCAACTTATTCCAGGTTCTCACAAATGGTCAGCGGAGCACAACGAAAGGTTCTTTTCGGACCATTATATTCACACCATCCACGGGAGAAACATTGTTTCGGTACAGGCGCCAAGAGGAACACTGATTATGTGTAATTCCCACCTAATTCATCGCGCCGAACCTTTTGCCCACCCCGGCTATCGGCGGTTTACGTTCCTATTTCAAGTTGACGCTTTGTCGAACGAGTATGTTGGTCATGGTGAGAAGCTACTAATCAACCCCTCGTTTGTTAACGATACCAGTCCAGCTATTCTAAACTATTTAGGGTTTGGTATTCCTGCCACTTACCAAGCATTTCCTCAGACATCCATAAGCACGATGTTGCCAAGCGATCTGTGGGCATTACAAAGAAATATTATTCCTAAGATGATTTTTGGTTTGCTTCTCCACACAATCAAGCAGGTGCTGCCCGGGGGTATATTAAACAAGCTTAAAAATTTGAAACGCTTATAGCACATTCATAACGATAGACGCCAAATTTATAAGCAGTTAGACAGAGGAGGGGGAGGTAATAGCTACCCAGTTGAAAGGGGCGAAACCATTAACCAGTAGCAGTTAACTGCTTTTAATAAAACCACGCCCATTCAGCAAGGCGACCTTTTGCGCTCGTTTAAACAAGGAAGTACTTTAACGAATATAATCTTGCTGAGTCGGAGCACCAACAGTGCTTTACTGCCAATGCTTCACTAATGAGGATCGGTAAACCTCGCGCACTTTCAAACAGAAAAGCCCGGTCAAGTTAACTTGGCCGGGCTTTTCTGTTGGTTTACATTAAACGGTTATTCTTTCGTTCGCCCTGGTTTGCTCTTGGGCGTACCATCTTTCTTTCTACCATAGGGCGCTTCCTCATCCACCTCTCCTGCTTCCCGGGGCGCGCGAATTTTGCGCTCCTTCGTAGCAGGAACGTAATCGTCACTTAATAAAGCTTCGGCGTCTTCAACAGCACTCTGCAAATTACTGAGCAAGGAAGAAACTCTACGCAGCGCGCGCTTAACATCCGCTTTAAAAGCATCAGCTTTTTGAGCGTTGTCCAGTACCTGTTGTAATTGGGCGAGATCTATAGCCATTATTGAAAAAGGGTTTTACTAGGATGTGAATACAAAGAAGCAACAATCTATGGTAGTTACAAAATCGCAGTTTTCTTAATTCAATTACCTATACGAAGTTATTGTTTGCAAAATCAATCTTTCAGACCAATCCAATGATTAATTTTAGGTGACAGATTTTCGTAAAGCAATGCATTTGTAGCCGTATAAGGTTTGCTGAAAGGCCTTAGGTTCCTTGTTCGAGGTGCGATGCTGGTCAATGCTTAGGTTGAACCTATTACGTACAAGCGTTAAGGATTCGGTGTTCTTGGAACAGGGGCTTGCGGATTATGTTGAGTCAGTTAGCCCACTATTAAGGAACAGCTTAGCTATTATAGTTTGGCCCGGCCTTGCCGGTTGCGCCTACCGCAGAACAGTGGCCGCGAAAGCATTCATCACACTCTTAACGGAAAGATGCTGCTCGGCGTAAGCACGCGCATTAGCGGCAATTTCCGCGTTATCTTGGTTTAAGGCCTGGCGGAGTCCTGCGCTCAATGCGCTTAGACTTTCCGCTTCCACCAATATGCCCATCTTGTTGCGGTGCACCAGTTCGTAGAGGCCCGCGCCGGGGTTGGCGGTTATCAGGGCCACTCCCCCGACCGATAAAATGGTGGTTAGCTTGGAGGGCATGACCAAGTCGCTGGCGTTGGCCTTTTGAATGACCAAGTGCACATCGGCTAAGTTGAGAAACTCGTTAAACCGCTCGCTGGGCTGCAACGGAAAAAACAGCACGTTTTCCAGCTTCAGTTCCCCGGCCAGTTCCTCTAGCTTTTGCTTGTAAGGACCGGACCCGCATATGAGAAACTTCACCCGGGGCTGCCCGGCGAACTCGGTGGCCACGCGCAGAATCACTTCCAGGCCCTGCTTCTCCCCGATCGCCCCGGAGTACAACACCACCTGATCAGTAGGGTCAAATCCAAACGACTGCTTGATAGCCCCCCGCTGCGGCGACGGACTGAACACGTCTACATCCGTCCAGTTGGGGAACAGCAGGACTTCCTTGTTCGCTTTCTCCCGCACTTTGTCCACCATGCCTCCCGAGATGGTGGTGATGAAATCGGCTTGCCGGAAGATAAACTTTTCGATGGCGAACAAGGCGTTGATCGCCCGCTCGGATCGAATCATCCGCAGGTCCCGGGCCGCTTCAATCTGCAGGTCCTGGATGTGGTACACGAACGTGGCGCCCCATACCTTTTTGCACAACACGCTCAGCAATCCGAACTGAAAAGATGGGGCCACTACGATGACACAATCAAACTTTGTCCTGGTGAACAAGCCCAGCAGTCGGACAAAAGCAGTTAGGGTGAAGGTAAAATCCTGGATGATCCGTTTAAGGCCCGAGGGCTTCTCCGGTACATACATGGGGACCCGGTGCACCCGCACGCTGGCCCCTGAGTCTAGGACCTGGGTCTCGGTCGTGAAGGAAAAACGCTTATTCGCATAAGGCTCCTGTACCTTCCAATAAGGGTAGTAAGGGTAAGTGGTTAACACGCTGCAAGCATGACCGGCTTGAGCCAGCCAGCCCATCATCTCCCCATTGTACTTGCCAATGCCCGTGGGTTCCGGAAAATAGTTATAACCAATAAGCAGTATTCTTTTCTTCATTGACCCATTCTCAGCATTCGGGAGTCAAGTTAGTCGCTATTCCACTAAAAGGAGGCTAGGTCATCAACGGCCAGTGTACGGAATTATCCGAAGGTCACCCCCGAGTTGGTACGGATGGGCCGCAAAGTGTTCGCCTCCAGCAAGCTTTTCCAGCTTAGGCATGTGCCCCATGTCGGTGAGCAAGGACATCAGGCTTGTCTCAATCATTCCGCGTGGGCTCCACTGCGCCCTGAAAACCATCAGCAGGACGGCAATACCGAGCCCCGCTTGGCTTGGTTAGACAGCCTTCGGTGCCCTGCTGGAAACGGCTTTTCGCCGGCGCATTCTCGGTATATACTCCTTGCTCATGAGCGAAAACAACTTGGCGAACTGATATGATTTGCGCAGAGACACCAGCTTAGCCAAACAACCATTTAGCCTCAAATAAAGGCCAAGAAACGACCTTTTCGGCATGTAGTTGCTCCCAGATTCAGCCAAACAGAACTCAATGCAAGGTTGAAGCTGCCACCTCTACCTCGTCATTTTTGGCATAGGATAAAAGCCATTATTTTTATATTATATCATTATACCATAAATTATTTTAATTTTTATTTTGAATATAGTAAATATCAATTGTAATATTGATGCGGGAAACGTACTGTTTATTCACTCAATAGCAACACTGCATGCTACACATTTACAATAGCGTAGCGCTTCTGACCGGACTGCACGACTCGCTAGTGCTCGAACCCCGCCGAACGCGGAACAAAGTTGTTTTGGGGAAATTCTTACGCAAGCGGGCGTTTGACCTGGTGTTTTCGTTGCTGGTGGTGGCGTTCCTGCTCAGCTGGCTGGTGCCCCTCATCGCCCTGCTCATCAAGCTCGACTCGAAGGGCCCGACCTTCTTCCGGCAGCTGCGCACGGGCAAGGACGGGCGGCCCTTCTACTGCCTCAAGTTCCGCAGCATGGCCCCCAACGCCGAGGCCGACGAGCGGCAGGCCAGCCGCGGCGACCAGCGCGTGACCAAGGTCGGCGCGTTTTTGCGCAAGACCAGCCTCGACGAGCTGCCGCAGTTCCTCAACGTGCTGCGCGGGGAGATGTCCGTGGTCGGGCCCCGGCCCCACATGCTGCGCCACACCCAGGACTACGCGCAGGTGATCGACAACTTCATGGACCGGCACGCCGTCACGCCCGGCATCACCGGCCTGGCCCAGGTCTGCGGCCACCGGGGCGAGACCAAGGAGGTGGAAAGCATGGCCCGGCGGGTCAACGCCGACCTGCAGTACATCCGCCACTGGTCCTTCCTGCTCGACCTCAAGATCGTGCTGCTCACCGTCTGGCAGATGGCCCAACCCGACGAAAAGGCCTGCTAGACCCGCCAACACCCCCCCACCCCGCTTAACAATCCGCAGGCGCAAGCATCGTGCTGAATCCCGC
>NZ_FOXS01000011.1:13591-50711 GCF_900115775.1 Hymenobacter arizonensis
GATGGCCCAACCCGACGAAAAGGCCTGCTAGACCCGCCAACACCCCCCCACCCCGCTTAACAATCCGCAGGCGCAAGCATCGTGCTGAATCCCGCAAATCAGTTAGTTATCCCCCTACCCTTTCCTAAAAATGAAAACGTTCAATACCATCTGTCGGCTGGCGCTCACCGCCTTCTTAGTCTCGCAAGCTCCTCAGCTATTGGCTCAGCCGAATGGCCACGCCTACGGCCTTAGCAATGGCAATGGCAATGGCAACAGTAGTGGCAACGGCAACGGTAAAGGCAAAGGTAATGGTGGTGCTTCAGGAGCACCTATTGACGGCGGGGCGTCTTTGCTGCTGGCCGGGGGAGTGGCTTATGCCGTGCGGCGGGTGCGCCAAGCCCGCAAAAAAGCCTAGTAGCTTGAGTCTTTCTCTTATAACACAAAGGTTAGTTTTACAGAAGCAACCATGTAAGGGCATGTATAAGATTTGCGGTGAGCTAAAACAGAAATGAGTCAGTAAGTAATAGTTGGCTTTACTAGACGCCGGCTGTTCCATGATTGACGGTTATTGGCCCCTTACGGATTTGTAATTGCAAATTATCGCGTCTTTGCTACCCATACTATAGCAATCGGCGATTGGGTACCCGATGCCTTGCGCTACATCTGCTGCACGGGCTGTCAATGACGCAACAGGCTCCTTTCGTTTCCGGCGTGGACGGCCGTATACTACTATCTACCCAGCTAATAAGCTGACCGCATCTGGGTCCGGCTAAACGAGGCTCTCAACCGGGCGGACCGCGTGGTTGCCTGGAGGGCCTCTGTGCCTTCGCGAGTGTGCGTAAATAGCCAGCGTGTTAAACTGCCCCTTCCCATCGCACCGGTGGATTGATGAAGCGACCACGTCAACGGGCGCAAAGGCAAAGTGGCCACCGACATCGAATGCCACATTTTTGCCTGCCACGGCCACGACGGTACCGTGATCGCGGCGTACCTGTTGCCAAGCGGCCGAGTTGGGACCAGCGGCTGCATACGGTTCTGACCGATCAGGGCTACCGCGGCTGCTTTGCCGACCGCCCGCTGGCGCTGTGCGGTCGGCTTGAACTGGTCAGCCGGCCCCAACGGTGCGCGGCTGCGTGCCCGTGGCCCAGCGCTGAGTCATCGAGCGCACCTTTGACTGGCTGGCCTGTGTTCACCGCTTAAACGTAAACTACGACTATACCCTTTCCAGTTATGTCACTTGGCTGTTACTCGTCAACATAATCTTGTGTTCAAATCCCCTTGCCTAATTCCCAGACACGCTCTAAAGCTAAAGCACAAAAGCATTACCCTGCCCACCCAGTAAGACTTTTTCTTGCCCGCTCGCTGCCTTGCTGCTGTGCTTCTCCACGCCTTTAACCTGCTCTACGACGAAGCGCATCCGTCGTGCGCCCAACACCAGGGCACCTACTTGGCCAGCCGCTGAGATGATGAGCACCAAGCAGTACTGCTATACCAATTGCCCGGTGGCCTGTTCGTGGAGGCAAACTACGACGTGGAGGTGCACGCTGTCACCCACCTATTTGTTTCGAACCGGCAGTGAGGATGACCGGATTGAGGACTAAGCTATGTTACTATAGTTGCCGGACTGGTTAGCGAAGTAGATTTGGAGTATGCGTTTTTACAATTCGAACCTCCAAAAAACTGTGCATACAAACGACGCGGGAAACCTGCGTTTCCGGGCCGTATTTGCAGTTGTCGAAAGTCTCCAAGAAACGACAGTTAACTGGTAGCAATCGTTCCGAAAACTACTGTTTCTCGGATGGCTTTCCCACTTGCCTTCCGGCCCAGAGAAGGGCGTTTTGCAGGCTTCTTTTCGGAGGGTTTTTCGAACGCTTTTTCCAGGCCTCATTCATTCTGGGTGCTCTTTGAACCCCTACCATCTTCTTTTCCGAACCGGCCTTCACAGAATTTGATATTTTATATACTCTTAGTGGTGATTTCTGTTCCTACTGGTGATTTCTGTTCTTACTATTGTCTATTGTGCTCCCCCGACTATGCTGATTCTGTCGGCATTGACACGGTGCCTGAGGGCTACCGGCTGGTAACGCGGCAGGATGCGCCGCTGCTGGGCCTGCGGCCGCTAGAAGTCTTCGCCGAGCCGGGCAATCCGCAGCTGCTCACCCGCTTCACCGTGTGGTACGGAGCCTCGGCCCGGGCCGAGTGGTACCGCCGGCGCGACGCGCAGCCTCCGCTGCCGGCACCAATGTCCCTCCGTACGGTAGGTCGCGGCCCTTGGTCGCGTGATGAATAGCTTTGCCGAGTTGCAACAAGGGGACAACACGAACTGAGTGGGACGGCTACGGCAGACCAGTTGTCGCCTGCACGTGGCCAGCGCCGCTTTACTCGGTGCCCGAAACCGTTACGCAGGTTTTGCTGCTTATCTCCCTATAATACTTCATCGCCGTTCTTCCACTACGCCACCGCACTATGAGCATTAAACCGGAACTCTTGGCCGCCGTGCGCGGCCTCATCACGCAGGCGCGCCAGCAGGCGGTGCGGGCCGTTGATGCCGAGCGGGTTCTTCTCTACTGGCACATCGGGCAGGTCATCCTGGAGGAAGAGCAGCACGGAGCCGACCGGGCCGTCTATGGCAGCAACCTCATTAAGGGGTTGGCAGCCGAGCTGCAGCCGCAGTTTGGCAGCGGCTTTTCGGGGCGGCAACTGGAGCGTTACCGCCAGTTTTACCGCACGTTTCCCATTGCGTCCGCACTGCGGACGCAATTGAGCTGGACGCATTACAAAACGCTTATCAGCCTCGAAAACCCCGAAAAACGGGAATTTTACCTGGCCGAAGCAGCCAAAAATAACTGGTCGGCCCGGCAACTGGAGCGGCAGGTCAACAGCCAGCTCTTCGAGCGCCTGCTGCTGAGCAACGACGTGGCCGCCGTACTAGCCGTGGCCCGGCAGGAGAAACCACCCACGGAGGCCCGCGATATCATCAAGGACCCGATGGTGCTGGAGTTCCTGGGCCTGAAGCGGGAGGCCGCCTACTACGAGCGCGACCTGGAAACCGCCCTGCTAACGCACTTGCAGGAGTTTCTGCTGGAACTGGGCAACGGGTTCAGCTTCGTGGCCCGGCAGCAGCGCCTGCACCTCGACGGCGACGACTTTTTCGTGGACCTCGTGTTCTACAACCGGCTGCTGCAGTGCTTCGTGCTGGTCGAAATCAAGACCGACAAGCTCACCCACCAGGACCTGGGCCAGCTCCAGATGTACGTCAACTATTACGACCGCCTGGAGAAGCTGCCCCACGAAAACCCCACCATCGGCATCCTGCTTTGCGCCGACAAGAACGACGCAGTGGTAAAAATCAGCCTGCCGGCCGATAACCAAACGATTGTGGCCAGCAAGTATCAACTCTACCTGCCCACTGAGCAGGCGCTAATGGCTGAGGTGAAGAAGGAAATTGATAAGCTGGACCAACTTTAGCTTACCTAAAGCCATCCTACAGGAACTTCTCAAGCTTTGCTCTAATAATAAAGCGCCGCCCATCAGGTCAGCGCTTTTGACGTTCAGATGAGGGCAAACCAATCAGCTGGTCTACTTTCTGAGCATTGGAGTAACCTAAGAGATGCCTAGCCGGCGCGCTTCGTCGAGCAACAACAGCCGCGTAAGAGCGGACAGCGTGAGACGACGGGCTTTTGCTACTTTCTGGAATAATGCTTTTTCGTCAGCCTCAACTTCAATACCTATTTGTGGCTTGCGTATGCGCTTTTCATCACTGCTCATATCGCAAATATACACCAAGTAAAAAACTTGGCAAATATTCGCTTTATTCAAGTTTTTTACTTGGTTTTATCAAGTGATTCACTACATTTGTGGTGTTCAAGTTGAACGGCTCAACCTGTAGTAAGCAAAAGAGGCCAGCCGCTGGAAACGGCTGACCTCCGACAAAGCACCTGTTCGCGCAGGCACTACGGTTGGGTTCTTGCAAACCTTACCCCAAAATTACATGGAAACGCATGTAACCGGGCAACCCGTGCTTGGCGAATTACGCCATGCGCTTTCCGCCGTGTTCTTCGGCAATCCGCTCTTCTCGCCCCAAGAGCAATTACTGGCCAACCACTACATCCACGAGTGCGAGGACGCCCGGCAACTCACCCGCTGGTTGGGGGACATGAGCGCCGCGATTGCTCACCAGCACCCTACCAGCCACTGTTCCACCCCTGCAATGGCCGGCCATGTGGTATAGCAAACAACTCCGACAGGTTCGCCGGGCCCGCAAGGTGGCCCGCGTGTAGCAACACCAGTTGCTTGCCCTCGAATTGGAAGGTCTCGTGGCCCTCACCCTGCACTCCACCACCCGGACGCTGACCGTGCCCATCGAGCGGGGGGCGGGGGTGCAGGTCATCGACCTGCTCGGCCAGGCCCTGCGCGAGCGCCGTCAGGTGCTGAAAAAGGAAGCCCGGCAGCTGCGCCAGGACTGGCAGGAAAGCGAGACGTTGCGGGGCCGAAGCCCGTCGCGGCCCGACCCGTCCCGGAACGGCGAACCGACCGAATCCTAACCCCCGGCGCATTCCCCAGTGCTACCTCCGGCTGCCCGCCCCGCCAGGGGTGCGATGCGCGCACGCCCCTTTCCTGACCATTTTAAGCTTCGCCATTCACGCGCCTGCGTCCTTGCTATGCCCTATTATCTCCCATTCCACGCCCCACCCGCCGGCGTACGTCTCCCCTATCACCGGGCCACGGCGTCCCAGCGGACGCTGGCCGTCAGCTACCTGCAGCAGCGGCTCATAACCCACTTTCCCACCCTGCGCGCCAGCAGCTGGCCCCAGGCCCTTGCCGACCACCAACCCGACCTGTGGCTGAGGGGTTCAACCGTGGCCCTGGCCGAAACGGACCTGACCCAACTCGCCCAGCACCTGGCCGCCGCCCCGGAACTGCCCGTGCTGGACCCGCCGCTGTACGGGTTGCCGGCCCTGCACCTGGCCCAGCACAGCCTGCAGACCCGTGAACTGGCCGTGTGGGCGCTCGTCGAAGTAGTGGCCAAGGCAATAGCTTGCGGTCCCCGGCTCTACGCGCTGCTGCGCCGCTTGGCTCACCCCAGCCCCCTTGCCGAACAAGTGGTCCAGGCTTGGTGCTGGAACCTAGCCAGCGCGCCCCCCCTCATACCGGATATCCCGGGCAGTCCCCCCTTGCCGGACAGTGCCGAAGTCGAGCACCTGCTAGGCTGCCTCAAATCTTCTGGAACCCCATGCACCGGCAACCTCCCAGGGCCCTGCCCGCACCTCAGAGAATTTGTTTCACTGGCCGCGGACCAGCCAAGTTGCGGGCCCCGTACCGAATCGTTGCTACCCGGCCGCTATTCCGCGGCCGTCTGCGGGGGCACTGAAAACTGCATCAGCTCGCTGAGCGGGATTTCCAGCCCTTGGGCCAGGGAGGCCAGTACGTCGAGCGTCACCGAGTAGCGCGCCGTTTCCAGCCGGTAGATGGTCGGCTTGGACACGTCGGAAACGTCAGCCAGCGCCTGCTGGCTCCATCCCCGCGCCTCGCGCAACCGCCGCAGGTGCTGGCCAAAGGCCTGTAAAACCACCTCGTTTTTCACCCCGGCAAGCTGGTCCCAAAAAACAGGCATTTTATAGTCATATGTGATTACAAACAGTGCTTTTCCTGTATCTTTCGCCCATTCACCGAACTCCCCCCCGACATTCCATGAAATCCACTAGCTCTCCCCTCCCAGCACCCGTTCCCCAGCGCATATCCTTCGCGCAAGCGACGCCCGAACAGCGCGCCCGCGCCGAGGAATACGTCCGGGAGGAGTTGGCGGCACAGTTTCCCCCCGTGCTCAAAGGGACGTGGGCCGGCGCGTTGCAGGCCCTGCAACCCGACCTGTGGGCGACATCGGACCGCGTCGGCCTCGACGTGTACCAGCTGGACCGCGTGGCGGACCATCTGGACGCCCTGCCGGCCGTCGTCCACGCCCGGGCGGGGCACGGGCCGCGCAAGCTCTATTTCGGCCGGCTGCCGATGAACTGCCCGGACGAGGTCCTGCGCGCCCTGGCCGAGCTCGAAGCCGACCCGCAGGCCGGCGGTCACGCGGTGTATCAATTGGTTGCGGGGGTGGCCCGGCGCCACGCCGAGGCCGAACAATTCGGGTGGTCTAAGTCACCGGCCCCGCGCGAGGCCGACGGCACGGACTCGGACCAGGCCCGCGCCGGCCTCTTGGCGCGGGTGGCAGCGCTGGACCGCGCCCGCGGCTTGCCGACCGACACATAATCATTTCACCCCGTCCCGATGCAACCCGTCACCGCTGACCATGCGCGCCCTGAGAGCCGCGTCATCCCCTACCGCTGGGCCACGGCAAACACGCGCAGGCCGTGTTCTGGCTGGCGCAGCAGCTCCACCACCACTTCCTTCCCCCGGCCATGGAGGCGTGGTCGGAGGTTTTCCACGAGTTCCAGCCCGCGCTGTGGGAAGACCACAATAGCATCAGCCTCGACCACGCGGACCTGGTCCGGCTGGCCCAGCGGGTGGCCCACTCGTTGCTGGCCTCGAACCTCGACCCGCCCATCTACTGCGCCGATGCGTACTACCTGGCCAAGCTCCTGTACTACTACAACCGGGTAGTCACTGACTTACGCGCCGAGCTGAAAGCCGCTCTCTACACTCATAGCAAACAGTTGGTATCGTTTATCGCCGGCATGGCAAATGGCAACTGTGTTGTCGAGCGCGTATTGCGGGATACACGCCGATAAGCGGCGGCGGAGAACCACTAGCCGGTTTAAAGCAGCGTAAAACGCAAATTATCGGTTGGACTTTACATCCGTCGTTAGCCCCAAATATATTCTAATAAGTTGGCCCTGAATATCTTTCCAATTCCTTCTGTCGCATGTCAACCCCAACGGCACCCGCGTAACGAGCCGTGTTGTCCTGCGTGCTTTCCTGCAATTCCACATTCAGCGAATTCTTGCAACGGTCCAGGGCAAAATTAATGTCGTTGATGGCCGGCACGTACGTGTGATAGCACACGCGGAAGCTAACCTGCCCGTTTTCCATGCGCGCCAGTTCGCTCACATGTGCCCCCGCATTTCGCAAGTCGGCGGCGATTATCTCAGCGCGCGCTATGCCCGTTGTTGCGTCCTGAACCAAGATACGGGCCTGATTGAATTGCCCCTCACGTTCGGGCCAGTCAGCCCGGTCGACCAGTGAGTTTTTGTCAAACGGGTTCCAGGTATGTACCTGTTCCCGCACGGTACTGTTACCGGCGCCCTGTACATCATTGAGTACCTTCGTTACTTTCTCTAGATCAGGCGTTTTCGGGTCAAATCGATAAGGCATCAGTGTAGAAGCTGGCTGGCCCGGAGTCGGGGGCACAATTGTGCCCACCTTAGCCCCGGCCTTAATCAGGTCCGCACGAACGTTGCTCATCCGCTCTTCGCTCGTTCGCACTTTACTATCCATTAGACGAATCGTACCGTATTGCCAAGCCACGGCGGGCGCGGCCTGTAGGTCTGGCAGTGCCACTGGAGCAGTCGGTATTACTGGGTTTGATTGGTTGGCGGCTTCAGCAGCAGTTAAACCACCCGCCGACGGGAGGCTTTCATTCGGCTTGACAATTCGAGGCGCAAGCAGTTCCGTTGACGCAGCCATTAATGACGTGTCTGCGCCAGCTTGAGCCGGTGGGGACGTAACTGCTGCAACCACCGGTTCCGTGGACTCTTGGTGTTGGCTGACCGGCAAGGACATCGACGTCACTACCGGCGTGACGGGCCCAACTGCCTGCGGCGAAGGTGCCTGCTTCTCTGGAATTGGTACAGCGACAGCCGGCCCATCATCCTTTGAGCCACTTTCATTTTTTTGCACTTTACTAACTGGCAGGTTATCCTGTTCCGCCAACAGTTCGCGGCCCAACTGGGTTGATTTAGCCTCGGTCTCGGACGCCGCCATCTGCCGCTTGGCAGCTGGGATGACCCCGTAATCTAATTCCGCCATCCGAAGAATATCGCCTGTACGCTCGGCTCGCCGGGCCTCTGCTTCGTAGCTGGCAATCGCACTTTTCTCCTGTATATAGGCAGCCACCGCCGTCTCAGCCTGCGCGCGCACACGGGCCTGTTCCGCTATTTCGTGTTGCTGTTCGTTATGTTTTGCCAGGAGTTCCCGTCCAATTGGAGTGGCGTTGGCCTCGGCTTCGTAGGCCATCATGCGTTGCTTAGCAGTTGGAATAACCCCGTAGTCTAATTCCGCCATTCGGATAAAATCGCTCGCTCGCTCTGCCTGCCGGGCCTCCAATTCGTACCCGGCGATTAAGTCCTTATCTCGTTGGACAGCGGCCACCGCAGTCACCGCGCTCACCGTGTGCCGGTCCTCGTTTGCAGCCAATTGCTTGTCAATTCCTGCCAAGCTCAGGTGCCGCCCCAGTTCACTGCCTTTGATGCAGCAGCTATCCTTTTCAAAGCTGACGCCGGTTGCCTTGCCTGCTTTGTTGAAGTATTCTTTGGCCGTAATCCCCGCCAGCTGAAGCGTGGCGAACAGCTGCACCCGTTGCGTCTCCCGCCGCAACGCCTGTTCCAATGCCTCCCGTATTTCGCGCCGCACCAATTCGGTTCCGTACAGATGCTCGAGAGGTTGCAGCTCCGGCCGCTGGCCTTGCGGCGGCGTGAGTCCATGGTCCTGCATCAGCGCTTGCAGCGCTTTCTTCGAACGGTAAAAGTTACGCCCGTCCGCAATGGTCTTGCCTTCGTTATCTACTCGATTGGCGATAATGTGCAGGTGCTGGTTGTCGGGCCGGTCATGGTGGCGCACGACGACATACTGCGTGTTGGCCAGCCCCATTTTTTGTAGGTAGGCTTCCGCGATGGCGCGCATTTTGGCGCTGTCCAGCCGCGCGGCATCCGCGGGATTGAAGCTCAGCGACGTGTGCCAGACGGCAAACCCCAACCTCGGATTGACGGCTCTGCCCAAGTTAAAATCACTTATCATCTCGGCCGCATTGTTGGTGCTCACGCCAGCCGATGCCAGGATTTCAGCCTGCTTGTCGACGGGCTGGTCGCGCCGGCCAGTGAACTGGTAGCGCACCAGGCCCGCGAAGCTTTTGCCTATCGTAGTTCGGCTGACCATGGGAGCTAATTACTGAAAGTTTTCGCCTGATTCCGAAGTGTGCCTGCCGAGTCAGGCGCTAAAATATTGGCTTGCTTATTCACGGGCTGGTCACGCCGGCTCGCGAACTGGTAGCGAGCCGAACCCACGAAACTTTTGACGGTAGTGATTCGACGAATCATAATTTTTTACTTGTTGAAAGATTTCAACTGCACCCGGATTTTCACTGCTGACTCCATTACAGCTGTTGCGTGAGCGACATACCCTTCGGCGTGCGCGAGCTTGGCTAACTGGTTCAGATTGGCCGCCATTTCGGCGAGGGAGCGTAGTTGTTTTCGCTCCTCTTGTGACAATCCCTGCTTCGTCAGTTGCTTCATCCGCTGCCGCACACGCCCCGTGCCCGGCCCGTCAATCAGCCACCGGATTGCTTGCGAAACGGAAATGCCATGCCTGACGGAAGTCGCTTTCAGCTGGTCATGGCAGGCAGCGGAAACCAGCGAACTGACGCATTTCAGTTTTTCCTCCTCGGCCAATTCGGGTCGTCCTCCTTTGTGCTTGTCCTTCTCCTTTGGCTCGGGACGGGGCATCGCCGCGTATTCACTTTTGGTTTTGCGCCTGCGCTTTACCTTCTCCGCCACAGGCTGAGCTTCGATTAAAACTGCCTCCGCCAAGCTTTCAGCGGGCAGCAACTCTTCTATTGGAGACGGTCTTGGCACCGACCTCTGCCCTTCCAGAATTGGAGGGAAAAGTAAATTGGATGCGGGGGAAGCGGAAGCGTTTGGCAGAGTCATCGTGCAATAGAGATGAGAAATATCGTGGCCAAAATTGAAAGTAGAAAAGAGTTAATCTTTAGCTTTACCTGTCTTGCTTTAACCGGGTAACAAGGTCTATTTCACTTTAACCGGGTAACAAGGTCTATTTCAGCAGTTGTTCTTTCCCCACTGCCTGAGAAATATTCTACTAACTGAAAGCTACTCCAGCCCGCTTCAGTTTCCAAATAGTTCATGCGCTAGCATCATCAATTCTGTGCTGCCGAGTCATCTTCGGCTTCCCCTGCTTTCTCGGTCGGATCTTACCACTCAGAAAATTCAGCAAGGCCGCGACAGGTATACCCTGGGACATGCCGCTCCTCTTGCCCACCACTTAGGGCGCCATCCAGAACTATCCAGAGTCACCCGCCTCATTCAGTCTTTCGGTTTGTTCTCTGGTGCGTGTTTGGGATGAATCCCCATAATCAACACCGTTAACAAGTTGGTCAAAGAGTGATTCCCCTCAAAAAAACCGCTGCCCGTTTTACTGGACCGAAGCAAAATCGAATCACTTTACCTGAGCAGTCCAGTCGACCCCAACTGCATTTGACAGGCTTCCCAAAAGCGAAAAGCAAAAGCAAAAAATATGGATGCTGCAAGCCGGGTCTTCCGCCCTCTACCCTGCCTGTTCCTCGAACTGCCGGACCCCTGTTGTCCCTCGCTGCCCCTATATCTTCGGTCTTCTATAGGAAACCCGCTCTTAGTCACTCTGCCATTTTTTAAGACGGCTCCTTTTCCTGAAAGGCCAGCCAATCCAGCTTCCAAAAATCCGCTCTATCGCTTGCTGCCCACGCAAACAGAAAAACACAAACCGACCAGCCCGCTATCCGAACCGCCAAGTGCATTTTCTCGACAACCCGGCCTATTCAACCGCGCGCTAAATTCACGGCCTCTCATGTTAACGGGTTGACTATTCAAATTTCGTTGCCCTGAAGCATCAGCAAACCAAAGCGCACAACACGCCATCAATTCCGGCAATGGCGACTAACTCCCGCAGAAAAAATCGGCATGAACACACGAGACCCTACCATTAACAATTGCTGGCAAGGCTTCTAATTGCTGCAAGCGCTCGTAACTATTCCCACGCCTACCACCTGAAAAACAACTAACCCATCCAATGAATTATTGCGCAAAAACAGCGCTTCCCCAGACGGCCCGCTTACCACCAGCAGCTAAAGTTATTGTTAGCAGTACCCCGCCCTTTTCTTGCCTATCGCTCCCCCCTCTTTGTCCATAAACCTTGAGCGCGTCTTTCTCTTCGCGCCACCGATAGCTGTTCCGCCATCCTTGCCTCCTCTCGCTGGCATCCAGACTTTATGGTGCAGTCGGCCAACACTGAAGACCCAACCGCTGAAGACCCAACCGCTGAAGACCGAACCGCAAGCAATGCCGCCGAAAAGAGGAAAAAGCCGGGGCTGTTCCTACACAAACTATCCATTCTATCCAGTACCGGGCGCTTCGTGATTGTGAGTTTGAAGCTTGGGAGCACGACACACAAAATCACTCCCTTTGACTTTAAGCGGCACGCTATTGTCCGGCACCGCGCCTTGCATCAGGCCCTGCGCGACACCGAATTTCTAAACCAGAAGCTAGCGGTACTCAGCAGCCAGGGTTAATGCCAATCAAATCCGGCACCGATAAATTTAAGGGCAACTGCTGCTGAACTGCGGAGGAAAAAGTAGGTCGTACTGGCCCGCGGGTAAAAAAAGATGACCAACGCCGTACTCCGTAAAGTCGCTTCACGAAAGCAATCACTCAGGTGCTAAACAGCAGAATCAGATGGGGCCCGTAGGAACTGCAGGCCGCCATGGCTACTCACTTAGTTTCTTTCACCCAACCGCTCCTGCACCACCATCGCTCGGACTACTTTAGCCTCTTTCCACGCCCGGCATCTTCTGCCAAAACGGTTGCTATTTTCCCATAGGTCTGTTGTGAACCGTTCGCAAAAGGTCTTACCATTGCATACACGCACCGGCAGCTAATTTAGGATTATTTCATTTCCTTGCGTTTCCGCTTGCTGCCCCACTACCCTTTTCGCTTAGCGTTTTGTTCGCCGTTTTACCCGTCGCCTCACCCGGTACGATAAACCTGGCCATGGATATGCCTACCGGAGTTGATGGATTGCTTAGCCCGCAGTTCTACGCGAGAAGCGGCCAGCGCAGTTGCTGGAGTAAGCCAACTGCGCGGTACTTTTGTGGTGCTTCCCGCGTGGTGCTTCCCGTGCTCGTTTTCTCCCCGCCGGCCGTGTTCAATGCTTGCCAATGGAACGGGCACCGGCTGGTCTTTTCCTTTTCTGTTTATGAGCCCTTCTCCAGTGCAAGCGGCCAGCCCATCGGCCCAGGAAAAAAGACAAGCCCTCCACGACCACATCCTGGCAGTAGTCCACAACCGACAGCTAGCCGGGGTAGCCGTGGCCATGGGCGTGGGCAAGACGCTTATTGGCCTGCGCGACATGGCGCGCCTCCTCTCCGACACGCAACGGCTGGGACCCACGACCACGCCCTTTCTGGTCGCCGCCCCCACCAAAACCATTCTGGACTCCTGGCCCCAGGAAGCGCACAAGTTTGGGCTGGCACACCTGCTCGACGCGATTACCTTCACCACCTACCGCTCGCTGAGCAAAACGCTGGGTCAGGGCCCGTACCACAAACTCTACCTCGACGAGTGCCACGCCCTCAAGGACTCCCACGAGCCGGCGCTTAAAAGCCACGTCGCGCGCAAGCAAAGCATCCTGGGCCTGACTGGCACGCCCCCTGCGCAGGCAGACACGGAAAAAGGCCGGTTGGTGGCTACCTATTGCCCGATGCTGGTGGACTACACCACCGACGAGGCCGTGCTCGCGGGGCTGCTCAACGACTACCGCCTAGTCGTGCACCGCCTGCCGCTGAGTTCCGTGCGTGACTACGTGGTCGCTTTCCAATCGGGGAGCCAGTTCACGACCAGCGAGCGCGAGAGCTATCAATACTGGAGCACCCGGCTGGCCAACGCGGCCCAGGACAAGCTCCCCGTAGAGACCCTGCGCCTGCTGCGCATGCAGGCCCTGATGCATTACCCCAGCAAGGGGCGCTACATGGCCCATCTGGCCAGCCAGTTTAAGGAGAAGGTGCTGCTTTTTACCTGCAACCAGCAGCAGGCTGAAGAGCAGGCCGAGCACACTTACCACTCCAAAAACAAGGAAAGTCAGGCCAACCTGGCCAAGTTCAACACGGGCGAGATTCATCGTCTGGCCTGCGTGGCCCAACTCTCGGAGGGTGTCAACATCCCCAATTTGCGCATTGGCATTATCTGGCACGCCTTCGGCAATGAGCGCAAGGCCGCCCAGCGCATCGGCCGGCTGCTGCGTCTGAACCCCGACCAGACGGCCACTGTACACCTGCTCATGTACCAGGACACGGTGGACGAGCACTGGGTCACGCAGGCCCTGGCCGCCTTCGACCCTGCCAAAATCAGCTACGTGGAGGCTCCCCGCGAGTCCCTGGGAAATTGATAGATTACCAGCCTTATTGCCTTCGAACCGTTCGCGTCTGATGGAGATGACCGGGCTTAAACTCCTTGCGCTGGCATCCCGTACCGGTAAGAGCCCACCACCCAAGGAGGGGGTTCTGATTGGGGTTTTAGTTACGACGGGGCGAAAAATGACCTTAAGCTGTTGCCCCCGTCGGCGCGACCGCCTGTCTGGGTTGGCGTAAGGGGCGTAAGCCGTTGCGCAGCAGGTTTTCTTGTTCGGCGAAGGGGTATTTACCCAGCCGGTTGCGGTGCTCGAAGCGGGCTGGGGATAGATGGGCCAGGTCTTCGTCTTGTGCGGGGTAGGCTTCGGTCCGCAGCTGGACCATTACTTCCTGCATCTAGACGGTGTGCCAGACGACCACGGCGTTAGTGAGCAGGTTGAGGCAGCCGACGACCTAATCGGTCCAGTCTGGCCGGCTGGAAGTAGATGCTGCAAGATGTTCTCTACTCCTCCTCACTTACTCTAAGAAGGCCGAGAATATGCTTTTTTGCTGGGATAGGAAGAGCGCTCCGAATCTTCACTCCGGAAGACCATCAAAATTACTGTTAATAAGTTAGGCCCACCGCCAGTTCGCGCGATGTGTTGAGTGCTGGCACTGCCTATACCTGGGCGACTCTACTTGTCACCCGATACGATTAATCCGAACAAACCAGTTTAGCTGGTTAATCCAGATGAACTGGTTAATCCAGCTCCGCTGTCCCTTCGGGCAGCCGGCAACAGCGGCTATCGTACGCGGCAGTGTACCCGGTTCGCGCCCTGTCAGGCCCCGTCGATTAGTCCGTCAGCCCATCGTTGGTATCCAAAGCCTGGCCACTGCCCGAAACCACTCGCAGTAGTTTCAGTACAGCTACCTAGTGGTGGCGGCGGCCACGCCGCCGTACATCCTCCCCCTCGGGGATTGCCCGCTGACTGTCGGGAAACTGGGCCAGGTAAGCTTCGAGGGCCTTGTTAATTAAATACGACTTTTCTCCCTTCGGTCCGGGTGTGTAAAAGCTCAGCCGGTGCAGAGCATCGTCATTGGCTTCCGTGAGGATGAAGGTTCCCTTACGGGTGGTGGGCGCTATTTCTGGCTTGGCCGCTGGTACCGGGGCCGCGGGCGGGGCAACCTGAGAGGGTGCTTGGGGGGGACGAGGAGGCTGTGGGCGACCAGCACCGGTTAGCAGGTCGTTGATATCGCGGGGGGCGGAAGAAGAAGCCATCAGTGAAAAACAGGTTGAGTGTAAAGGGGGACTACAGGCGCGAGAGCACCTCGTCGGTCAGGAGTTGAAAGTCCGCGACCGCATTGGACTCCGGGGTGCGGAGCTGGGCCGGCACGGCATCGCGCTGGGCATCCCCCAGCCGCTTATCCGTGCGCACATTGGCCATCACCTGACCGGGAAACAGGTGATTGGCGGCCGCCACAATATCGGCGTGCAGCGTGTTGCGAACCCGGGGGTTGAAATCGGTGAAAAAGAGACCGATAAAATGCAGGTTCGGGTTCATGCCCGGCTCCTGTTGAATCAGCGTTGTCAGCTCCGCCAGCTTGTTGAGGGACTTTAGAGAAAAGTAGCTCGGCAGTGCCGGGGCTAGGTAATGCGTCGCGGCGCACAGACCGATGAGCGTGATGTCTTCCAACGATGGCGGACAATCAATAATAACGAAGTCAAAGCCGCCGGCTTCGGCCGCGAGCACGTCGCGGAGCGCGAAGCGGAAGTCATCGGGCCGGTGGGCAATCAACTCCTTGGAACGGGGCTTCAAGTCATCGTCCGTGGGCAGCAGCCAAAGCGTCGGCAGCTTCGTCTGCACCAGGGCATCCAGAAGCCCACTTCCCGCCAGCAGCACCTGTCCCGTGCTCGTGGGGTACTCCTCCCGGGTTAGCGCGGAAGTCGCATCGCCCTGCACGTCCAGGTCCACCAATAGCACCTGATAGCCGCGACTGGCCAGCTCGCCGCTAAGATTCAGGCTGGTGGTAGTCTTGCCCACCCCGCCCTTGCGGCCAACGACCGCAATGATGACTGGCGGCTGCTTCTCTTTCACGGGAGGATTCTTCTTTTTCATGGGATGCCGGAGGATGAAGTTTTCAGGGATTAGAAAGGCATAACAAAAGTAACTGGCTAAAATGGGCATATAATATAAAACATTACAATCGGCTTAAATTCTTAAGCCAGTTAAAATGTTTAAGCTGTATTAATCATATTGCAACATTTCAATTCATTGCAAATCAATAAGTAAAACTTAAAACAATATAAACCATTTTACCTGGTTAGGAAGAGATATTTTGCGGGCACGCATGCTTGATTACCCACTTTAAATGGTTAACCCACCTAAAGTTCTTAATATAGTTTAAATGCTGCAGGCTATCGGAACTATGCACGGGGTGGTATGCTTGGTATTTACAGTAGTCAAATCGGTCATTCCATCCGGCCCAGTCAGCCACTTACTGGCAGGTTGTATTGATGCGTTCCAGTACCGCGTGGGCCTGGGCCTCATCGGAAGCGATTGACCGGAGGATGGCTTAAACCCGTTGCCGAAGTCGCGGGTGGACTTTGAAATTATCTGAGGGGCCAACTTGCCCAGCTGGTTGATGCGTTGCCAATAGGCCAAATAGGAAATCTTTTTTTCCACTGCCTCAAAAAGAAAGGTCACACCTGAACAGCAATGGTCTTCGCTAGCCTAACTGACCCAGTAGCGCATTAATGAGTTTTTGGATGTGCACTAGTTAATTGCACACCCTAAAAAGGGCTGGCTGATAAGGATTATGAAAATGAATAATATGGGTTAAACATATAAAACATTTTGCCCAACTATAATCCTGATGCGGCTTTGCGCACGCAGGACAAACAAACGACTCGATAGGGGAGGCTGGCCACTAGCTCGACGGCGCCATCCCGTTGCGTGTCTCGGCTAGGTTCCAGCTCGTCCTGGCACGGCTTGGTGGCCGCCACTAGCTTGGAGCGTGGAGGAAGCGGGGTCAGGCGACTTGCAGTTCGTGCTCGCGGTAGCACTCCGAGCAGCCGTTGTCAAGGCGGTAGAAGTTGATGCGTTGCACGCCCGCGGCGGGATGGCGCTCTTTGTGCTGGCCGCAGCAGGTGAAGGCGGCTGGGGCGTTGGCGATGAGCTGCACGCGGTGGCCGACGGCGAAGGCAAAAGTGGCTGTTGAGGTCAGCAGCGAAGCGGGAACGAGAGCGGCTTCAGTTCCAAAGGGGAGGAGGGAAGGCCCACCTGCGCAAGCCTGCTCGTACCATACCATGTGGCCATGACAGACGGTGCATAGCCCGGCATCCGTTTCGGCCGCGTCGTTAGGGGGCAACTCGTCGCAAGAAGAAATACCCGAAAGCGACGTGCCATAGTAGATTTTGCCGTGCTCGCGGCAGAGTTGGTCCACAATCGGGGGCGTTGCGGGCAAATGGGCACACCGCGGGCCCGTCTTGTGCGTTAGTAAATGCGTTAGTAAACCAATATGCAGTGGGGGCACTCCAGCGGCTCATGGCAGAGGCGGTTTAGCGATTACAGATGGATAACCAGTTCCCGATGCAAGGCAATAATTAAGCCTTATTAGGCCATTTTAAAAATTACCAAGGGCACTTTCCCGTTCTCAAAGAACCTTTCCATCAGTTACTTCTTCGACTTTAGACCTGGGAAACTGCCCTGAAGTTCGGTTATGATGAAGGCCGGAAGCGGGCACATGAGTTTGCCAGCCTGCTTGGCCAAGTTGCCGGCTTTACGGGCAGCGACGACCTTTTTCAGGGCATCGTCGTTGGGCCCCACGAGTTGTAAAATGCGCTGGGCCATCGGCTTGTCGATGCCGTCCTCAAGCAGCAAGCCATAGGTTAGTTTACGGCGGTCGTCAAACTGGGCCAGGAAGGCTTCAAAGCCAGCGTCGTCCTGTACCGGCAGGCCCTGGCCAAGACGGTTTTTGGTGCGCTCGGACTTTTCAGGCCGCTCCGGCGGCGGGAGGGCGAACTTGATAGCCGTAACCTTCTTACCTGTTTTGACGGCCTCGTAGGAGAAGGGAAAACCTACGTCCTCGGCCCCGAGTTGCTTGACGGCGACCTCCAGCACATAGCGGTTGAAGTCGCCCCATTTCCCGTAGGGGCTGTTGCCTTCAAAAAGATAGTCCTGGAGTTTGTCGAGCGCGATTTCTTTGGAACCCAGCGACTGATAGGATTTGAGAATCCAGTAGAGCCGCTGGGAGTTAGCATTCTTGATGACGAGCAGCTTCTTCACATCGGCCGAGGTGAAGCCGGGCTTGCTGCCTTCAACCACCTTAGTGATTTCCATGAGGTAAGGGCGAATCTTCGGGGCGAAGTTGCCGGTTACCAAGCCCGTGCCGGCGTCGATGCCAATATCGGAAACGATACGGGTGCGGTACTCACTGTTCTGGGGGTTAGAGCCCACCGGCACCAGCCGCAGGTCATGTTCGTAAAGAGCCTTGCACGCGGCGCCCACCAAGCGGTAGGCCTTGCCTCCGGCATCAGGGTAGATATCAGTAATCTTCAAGCGTATGGGCGGGAGCGGCCCCTCGTCATTCTGATGGATGCCCTGGAGAGCCATGACCATGATGCGGGCTTCCAGCTCGCCCATGTGAAGGTTGGTGCGAATGAGGTTGTTGTGCTGAAATATAACGTCGTTGCGCGCTGGGGTAGTATCCATTAGGCGGAGTTGTCAGGCTAATAAGGGTAAAGATAACGAGACTCTTCCAACTATGATAATTAAACACTCAATTACCATACATGATACGCAGTGGCCTTTTTTAGCCGATTCCTTACCATACTTGTCGGAACCTTTACCATACATAGGCTCACTTCTTACCCGTTATTATAAGCGGAACTCCTACCACAGTTGGCGGAACCTTTACCATACATAGATTACTGTTACCACAGTTGGCGGAACTGTTACCACAGTTGGCGGAACCGTTACCATAGTTAGAGGAACTGTTACCATACATGTTCCACCGATACCTGCTAGGGTCATTTTTTACGAGATTGACAACCAAGAGACCATAATTAGGAGCAAAAAATTAATGTACATACATCGGTTGGCCAGCTTGCGGAGCTTCGTGCACGCGGGACCCGTCGACTCTTTTTCCTTAAAAGCTTTCGCTTGAAAATGCGAGCAAGCGGGCCCTTTTTTTTATCCTAAAAATAAATAAATGGGCGAAGCCCCATCTTCTCTTTTCTTTAATTTTCTATCTTCTATCTTCTAGGGCGCCATACCGACTGGAGATTAGTTAGTTGCGGGCCTATTTCTGGTAAAGGTTCCGCTAAAAAGTGATAATGGTTCCGCTCTTAAATGGTAACACTTCCGCTAACTGTGGTAGGAGTTCCGCTCAAGACTGGTAGAGGTTCCGCTGATGTATGATAAAGGTTCCGACAACTGTGGTAATGGTTCCTAGTGCATACCGGAGTGGAGCGGGCAAAAGGCCTCAGCTCAACTAGGCAATCCATTCCACACCGGAAGTATACTTACGCGTGCAGGCATGCCAGCAAAAAAAGGCTTTGGTGAGGTTTATCTCCCTGCTGCCGCAATCGAATCTGCCCGAGTGGGAATGTCGCGGGGTTCCCACTCGGGCCATCTTGAGCGTCACCATTGTTCCAATCAAGGTTGGGTTCAAAGTGCGCGAACCGTGTAACACGATGTGCATTAGTGCTGCCTTGCTCATACAATAATCTGTCGGTGAAAAAGATGGCGGTAATTGGCGAGTCGATGGGAGAATGCTCGTAAAGCGTCTTTCCAGACCTGCTGAAGAATGCTGACGTGAGGAAAAGAAAAGAAAGGAAAAATGAGTGCCCAGGCGCTAATGGCCCAAGAATGAATTAAATACACCGAGTCAGCATGGTCACTGTCAAGGGTTTATTAGTCTATTCTTTGAGGTGCGGATTAGGCAGTTTTAATTAGCACAAAACCCATAAAAGGGTCACTTTAATACCAACTCCCTCAGCCCTTTAAGCACAAACCCCTCTAGTCTCTTTAGTGTCATAAAGCCACCCCCGAATCAGGGAAACGAGGGCATAAAAAGGTACTTGTGTAATGGGCATTTGTGCTTTTTATTACTTGTTGTCAGGCAGTTAAGAGGGGGGCGTTTAATGCACGGCTGTGGTTGTTCCACTGGCCCGGATTCGCGGTGCTTTCGTTGCCCTTCGTGCAACCCATCCTGCCCATTTGCTAGGTGATAGCTTCTATTGAGTAGTCTTTTCCCTTGACAAAGGAGAAGGATCGGCTCAATAACAACGCCTTCCTGGGAATCCTTAAGGCTTGATACGTTTCGTTGCCGCGTGAGCCTTTGCCTGTGTAAGGGTAAGGCTTGAACCACCGTTTCACTGAACTTCTAGCGGTCGGTTTCCAGGATGGCAAACCAGAAGTTATCGACCCATTGTCCCCGAATCGGCAGCACCTGCCGCTTGCGTCCCTCGCGGGTCATGCCCGCTTTTTCCAGCACGCGGATCGAGGCCGCGTTGCCCACGGCGCACCCGGCTTCGATGCGGTGCAACCGCAAGTCGTCAAACCCAAACCGGAGCAGCTCCGTGAGGGCTTCGGTTGCCAAGCCTTGGCCCCAGTGCCCGGGCAAGAGTTTGTACCACACTTCCCCGTTGTGGAACTGCGGCTTCCCCAGGTTCAGCGCCAGCAGGCCGACAAACGCGGCGCTGTCGGCCCGTTGCGCACAGAAAAGATAGGACGTGCGCGGCACCGCTCGCTGCTGCGCCAGCCAGCCGGCGAGCAGGCGCTCCGTGGCCGCCACGCTCGCGGGCAGGCCCAGCGTGTTGAACGCGTCCACTTCCGGCAACGAATGCAACTGATGAACCGCCGACAGGTCCGCCCACGACAATTCCCGCAGCTGGAGTCGAGCGGTGTGAAGGGTCATGGTGGGCTGGGGTAAAGGAGGAGGTGAGGCAAGGTAGGGCGCGCTCGGGGAAACACTCGTTTTCTTATTACGACCCTTTTCTTGAACCATCGTCACGTTCTGGTATCAGGCTCTAACTTGCGTCCAACCAACGTGAACCACCTGCTCCTTTTGCTTTAATCCATGGATGTAGTCGAATTAGAACGCGCGCTCATCACGGGGGGCTACCGGGGGTGGTTCCTGGCCGGGGGCCAGATGGACGATACCGTCACGCTGAACCGTACCCGGGACGGGTGGGAGGTGTATTACAGCGAACGCGGAAAGAAGAGCGGCGAGCGTACTTTTCAAACCGAGGACGAAGCCTGCCGGTATTTCTTAGCCTTCATCTCCGGGAGCAGCACGGCCATCGGGGATAAACACTAACGCTCCTGTTTTTGAACACGCCAGCGTTTAGCTTCCTACCGTTTCGCTGAACTAATTGGACCAGTAGCCGAGACGGCTCTCCTGCCGTGCAGTAAGACGCGGTCTACTACCCTGTTTCCTTTCGTTTCCCTGGCTAGTTCTTGCCGCGTTGGCTGCCATCGGTTGGGTAAGAGCCGCTTCGTCACCCGCCGGCCAAGAGGGAATCGGTTGTAGCTTGGCGGCTCACTTTTTACCTACTACCCGTGGCACAACGCGTCATTACCGAAGTCCTCAGCTTGGCTTCTACCACCCTGGCTACGAAAGCGGCCTCTACGGCTTCGTTCGAGCACAACCCAACGGGCGAGACAGCCCAGGCGCTGAAAGAGGGCTGGGTAATCCAGCAGATGGCTACCTGCATCGAAAGCGGCTACCACTGCGCAACCTTTGTGTTGGAGAAGCCCGACTAGAAAACGGCGACGGCTGGCGCTGCTTGGAAGAGCGCCCCTTTTCCCGAACCGGTAGCCAACCGGTTCCGGCGGGCTGTTTTAGTCGTACGTACCGTATGCCTGCTCCCGAACTTGCACGGGTGGCCACGGGCCGCCGCATCACGTTTGCCGCCCAACCCAGCGAACGCGCCCACATTTTTCGCCGCGTGGGCGGCGCCGCGGGCCCCTGGCACCGCGTGGCGGTCAACGCCCGCTGCCCCTTTGTCGACGAGGACGTGCTGGCCCCGGGCACCGTCGTCGAGTACTACGTGCACGTGCCGGCCGAAGCGGCCGATGGCCCGGCCCGGGACCGCAGCCTCTTGCTCAGCATCACCACTTAGTGCCGAATGCACCGTCTGGCTGAACGCTTCTGGAGCAGTCGACAGCCTGGTCAGGATCCGGCGGTTGTCGGCCGTGCGCGGGAAGGAGCTGCGTGCCGCCGCGCCCCCGCGCCGGCCGGATTTGGGCTACCTTCGCCGGGGACTTTACCAACCCGCTCGGTTCCATGATTGCTGCCATCCTTTGGGTCGTGTTTCTGCTGTGTATCGCGGGGCTGACCGGGCTGGCGTGGAAACAAACCGAAACCGACGGGCAGCGCCTGCTCCTCGTGCTCGCCGCCGCCGGGGCCGCGGCTTACATGACGTACCGCATCGCCACGCACTAGCCCGTCGGCTCCGCCGGGCCCCACGCCCCCCGGCAGCGGCATGGCTGCGTTTGCCTTCGGACCCTTTTGCTAAACTGCTCCGTCCCTCTGGTCAAGGTATATTCGCTCTTCATGGCTCCTCTTGTTCTGCCCTTCTTGGCCCTCGCCGGTTGGCTCTCTCCACCCGAGCCCCTCTGCCCCACGGCCATCCAGGTCTATCCGTGCCAAACCTGGATGGGGTACTCCACGGCGTCCGCTCGTTCGCGCTTCGTGGAGTTGCAGGGCCATTGCCCCGTCGGTCAGGCGGTGCCGGCGGCGGAAACAGCGGCCCTGTCGCAGTTATTGGCCCGGGCATCCACCCGGCGTCATGGGCAGCAAAAGATTGGCCAGAACCTCACCTTTTGCGTGTTCAGCGTTGGGGAAGCCCCGCACCAAGTCCTTGTCAGCGCGGGCGGGTACGTCCTGGACCTGACGGCCCAACGAGAATACCGCGTGGTGCGCCCGGAGGATGTCCTTCGCTACGCCCAAGTGTACCGGGCCATTGTGGGGAAATAACGCTCCTCTTTCGCCTTTCCGACCCTTTCGCTCTAATCAGGAAATGAAATGCTCCTTGAAATGAACCCAGCGAATCTGACATCCACAAGCCTGGCGTAGGTCAAAAAGAAGGCCAAGCGGGTGCCACAAGCAGGAACCCTATAGCTTTGAAGCAATTTCATAAAGTTTAGGATGGTGGCCAGAAGGTGTTTGCCAAGAGCGGGCTCCCTTTAGCTAAATGACTGCAACTTTGGAATTACTGCCAGCCCAAGTATAATTTGACCGCTTAATAACGCTTACAACTTTGCTCTTGGGGCGCGCTCACGCCGGTGAGGCGCCTTACCGGCTGTTGGTTTACTATGTTCACCGCTTCCGATCCAGCCGCCGACCTTGAACTTCGCCTGGCGAGCTTGCAGGGCACGGACGCGGAGGCGTTCATGGAAGTGCTGTTTCGGGCCTACTATCGCCCCCTGGGCAACGTGGTTTTTCGGGTAGTGCAGGACCGCGACGTCGCCGAAGACCTGGTGCAGGACGTGCTGCTGAACGTGTGGAAAAACCGCGAAAACCTCCGCATCACCACCACCTACCAAGCTTACCTCTACCGGGCCGCCATGAACGCCGCCCTGCGCCACACCGCCCGGAGCAAGCGCCAAGTAACCTGGGACGATGCCAGCCTGCCCGACGCCGGCCGCAACACCACCGAGGAGCAGGTGCACGGCCAGGAAGCCGAAGCCGCCGTCGCCGCCGCTCTCGCCACGCTGCCACCCCAGTGCCGGGCCGTGTTCCTGCTCAGCCGCCAGGAGGGCCTCAGCTACCAGCAAATTGCCGATGCGCTCGAAGTAGCCCCCAAAACCGTGGAAAACCAGATGGGCAAAGCCTTGCGCTTGATGCGCAAGGGCCTGCAGGGCTTGCTGCACAGCCTGCTGCTTTTCGTCTTCCTGCGCTGATGCCGCCCGCGAAAAAAAATATTTTCATTCGGCGTAGGGGTAAAGGCGGGGAAGTGATTCTTACCAGGGAAAGAATCATTCACCCACGTTAAAAGCTATGAAAAAGCTACTTTCTCTCCTGGCCTTGCCAGCCGTTCTGCTCGCTCCTGCTTGCTCCAACGACGGCGATATTTTTGGGCCGAGCCTGCGCGGCACCGGCCCCACGCAATCCGAAGTTCGCACACTGAGCACCTTCGAGCGCCTTGAGCTTAAAATTGACGCCGAGGTAATCGTCAGCCAAGGCAGTCCCCAGCAGGTACGCGTGGAGGCCCAGCGCAACATCCTGGACGTGCTTGAAACCGAGATGAACGGTGACAAGCTCGAGGTAGAATACGGCCGCGTCAACGTGCGCGGCCACGACCCCATCCGTATCTACATCACCGTGCCCACGCTGCGGGAGCTGGAAGTTTCGGGCTCTGGCAAGGCCAGCAGCGCGACGCCCTTTACGGCGACCAACTTCCAGGCGAGCGTGTCGGGCTCGGGCGAGCTCAACCTGAATTTTGCGCAAGTGGATGCCCTGCGCACCACCGTGTCGGGCTCGGGCGAGGCCAAAATGAGCGGCAACGCCCCGAGCCACAACGTCAACATCAGCGGGTCAGGGCGGGTGAGTGCCTATGACCTGACCACCCTTGACACCTACGTGGGCATCAGCGGCTCGGGCCGCAGCTACGTGCGCGCCGCCCGCACCCTCAACGCCGACATCACCGGCAGCGGCTCGGTGTACTACAAAGGCAACCCCACGGTCAGCAGCCGCATTGCCGGCTCGGGCCGGGTGCTGGCTGATAATTAATTGCCTTTATTTTGCGTGCTCCAGCTGGCGGCTCTCCGCACCGGTCCCCGCCGGTAGTCAAAAAACACCGACTTTAGCAGGCTCAGTTGCCGCCCTCGTTCATGCCCGACTTGTATTCTGACACCGAAGCCCCCTGGGACCTTCTGGCCAAGCACTTGGCCGGGGAAGCTTCTGCGTTGGAAGAACAAGAGTTGCACGCCTGGATAACGGCCTCTCCCGAGCGCCTGCCCCTGCTCACCGATGCCACCCGGGCCTGGGAGCGGGGCGGTACCCTGGCCGAAGCGTTTTCGGCCGAAGACGTGGACCCAGCCTGGCAGCGCTTCCGCGTTGCGGCCGAACTGGAGCCCGCTACCGCGGCGGTGCCCGCTGCCGTAATGCAACCAGCCCCCGCAGCTCCGGCCACCGAAGGCGGCCGGGTTGTGCCGCTCTGGCCTGCGCTGGCGTCCCGGTCCTGGCTGCAACTGGCGGCAGCGGTGCTGCTGCTAGTGGGGGTTTGGGGCGTGTTGCGCAGCTTCTGGCCCCTCCGCCAGCGGGTGGAAACCATTACCGTGGCAGCCAGCGCGGAACGCCGGCAAGTCAGCCTGCCCGATGGCAGCCGCGTGTGGGTGAACCGCCACTCCACCCTCAGCTATGCGGCCAATTTCAACCGCACCGCGCGGGTGGTGCAGCTGCAAGGCGAAGCCTTCTTTGAAGTAAAAAAGGACCGCGGCCGGCCCTTCACGGTGCTGGCCAACGAAACCCGGACCCAGGTACTCGGCACGTCGTTCAACGTGCGCGCCTACGGTGCCGAAGACTCGGTGGAAGTGGCCGTGGTGACGGGCCGCGTGGCTTTCCGCCCCGTGCGGCGCCTCAGCACCGGCACCGATTCGGTGCTGCTCACGCCGGGCCAGCGGGGCGTGATTTACCGGGTGGCCCCTACCGCAGCGGTGCAAAAGCCCATCTCGGACCCCAACTTCCGCGCGTGGCAGCGCAGGGAGTTGGTGTTTGACAACCAGACGCTGACCCAATTGGCCCAGACCCTGGCGCGCTACTACGACACGCCCGTGACCCTGGCCAATCCCGCCATCGGCAACTGCCGCTTCACTGGCACCTTCGCCCAGGCTAACCTGCCCCAGGTGCTGCGCGTGGTGAGCTTATCGGCCAACCTTACCGTGCGCCAGTCGGCTGCCGGCTACACCCTCGACGGACCGGGCTGCCCTTAGCCGCCCAGTCTTTTCTCTCGCCTTTATTTCCCCTTTAAGCTATGCGAAACCGCATATGCCTGGCCCTGGCCATGCTTTCCGCCCTGGCCGGCTCGCCACTGCCGGCTCAAGCCCAATCCCGCTCCAGTTCCGTGCTCGAGCGCAAAGTGACCGTGACCTTCAGCCAAGCCCCGCTCGAATCGGTGCTCCAGACGCTGCGGCGCCAGTACGGCGTGCGCATCTCTTACAGCAACACAGCGCTGAACCTGCGCCAACCTGTGACGCTGAGCGTGCAAAGCCAGCCCCTGCGCACGGTGCTCAACGCGGTGCTGGCCGATAAAAACATTGGTTATGAGTTGGTCGGCGACCAGGTGGTGCTGCACACGGTGCGGCCCACCAAGACCAAGCCGGCACCGGTAAGCACAACTTCGCCCAGCTCGCCTGCCAGCAAGGTGGCAGTTCCAGTTAAAGCCCCCGCTCCCAAACCAACGCCAACCAAGCCAGCCGCCAACCAGCCTACCGAAGCCGGGAGATCACCAGCGACAGCAAAATCGGGTACGCAGTCAGTGAAAACCACTGGCCCGGTGGTGGCCGCCGTGGCCCAGGATACGATTGCGGTGAAGCCCACTGCGGCCCCCGATACCACGGCAAACGCAGCGGAGCCGGAGCCAGCGAGCTCCGCTCGAACCCGGCAAGCGCAGGTTTCATTTCTGGGCCCTTTGGGCTCGAACGGCCTGCGCAGCGGCCAAACGGTGAACAAGCTGTCGGTGAATGTGCTGGGCGGTACTTCGGCTGGGGTTGATGGCTTCGAAGCCGCCGGTTTGTTCAACATCACCCGCGACACAGTCAAGGGCGTGCAGCTGGCGGGCCTGGCCAACGTGGTGGGCCGCCACCTCGACGGGTTTCAGGGCGCCGGCCTGCTCAACGTGCTGGGCGGCACGGGCACGGGCTGGCAGGCAGCGGGCCTGCTCAACGTGGCCACCCGCCCGGTGAGCAGCGTCCAAACCGCCGGCTTGTTCAACTACAACGGCGTGGCCAAAAAGCTGGCCGCTGACTCAGCGCAGTCCCAGGCGGCCGGCCCCGTGTCCGCACGCAAGTCGGTGCAGGCTGCGGGTCTTTTCAATGCCTCCATAGGGGAGGTGCGGGGCGTGCAGGCGGCGGGGTTGTTCAACGTGGCTGGCACGGTGCACGGCGTACAGCTGGCCGGGCTGCTCAACATTGCCGATTCGGTGGACGGCGTCAGCATTGCGCCGCTAAACTTTGTGCGTCGTGGTTACCACCGCTTCGAGGTATTGAACTCGGAATCGTGGGCGGTGGGCGCGAACCTAAAGCTGGGCGGCTCGGCGGGCTTTTACACGTTTTTCGCCGGGGCCTACGATGGCTTCGGCAGCAACGGCCAGCGCTGGGCCCTGGGCTACGGCGCCGGCACCGAGCTGCTGGCCCGTCGCCGCATCAGCCTGAACCTCGACGCCGTGGCCCTGCACGTGAACGAAGAAAGCCGCGGCTGGACCGACGAGCTCAACCTGCAAAACCAGCTGCGCCTGCTGGTGGGCTTCGCGCCCTTCAAAGCCGGTGGCCGCGTGCGCCTCGTGGCCGGGCCCACGGTGAGCGTGCTCGTCACTCAGCGCTACGATGCCGAGCGCGGGCAAGTATCATCCAGCTTGGTGCAGAACCGCAGTCTCTGGCTTGATGAGCCAGGCGCGAGAACCAGCGTGTTTGGGTGGATAGGCTACTGCGCGGGCATTCGTTTCTAAGCGCTAGTATCAAAAAGTGTAAAACAACATTCCACCCGTCATGCTTCGCTGCGCTGTGCATGACATCATTGCCCATAAAGCACCTCAAAACCATGTTTTAGGCGCTATTTCTGGGACATTGGTTGGTGCCAATTCAGAGCTAAAAACAGAAAAGTAAAATATTTTTCGGCCGGGCGTAGGGGTGAGGCCCGATACTGGTCTCTTACAAACGGAACGTTCCTCCTGGTCGCCCCGTGCGGCTCGCCTTCACCCCGTTGCGGGGGCCTGCCGGCCCTCTCAATAATCCTTCATCACTGCTTTTTCACCGACAGCCATTTTCCGCTGCCTAGGCGGCGCTATGCCTGTAAAATTTGACCCTCATGCGCTTTATTTTGTTTGTTTTCATTGTGTTAGCGCTCGGGCTGAGCTTGCCGGTCCACGCCCAGGGCCTCAGCCAGACCATTCGTGGCCGCATCCTGGACCGCGAGTCACAGCAGCCGCTGATAGGCGCCACGGTGCTTGTTGTCGGCAGCAGCCCGCTGCTGGTGGGTACCGCCGATGTCAATGGCGACTTTAAGATACCGCAGGTGCCGGTGGGGCGCCACACGCTCAAAATCAGCTTTGTGGGCTACGAGGAACAGACCATTCCCGAGCTGCTGCTGGGCTCGGGCAAGGAACTGGTGCTCAACATCGGGCTTGGCGAGTCCTTTACGAAGCTCAACGAGGTGACCGTGACCGGGGAGCGCGAAAAAGGCACCGCCCGCAATGACATGGCCACCGTGTCGGCCCGCTCGATTTCAGTGGAAGAAAGCAAGCGCTACGCCGCCAGCCTCTCCGACCCGGCGCGCACCGCCCAAACCCTGGCCGGTGTGTCGGGCACCTCGGGCGGCGACCTGAGCAATGAAATTGTGGTGCGCGGCAACTCGCCCCGCGGCCTGCTCTGGCGCATTGAAGGCGTGGAAGCCCCCAACCCCAACCACTTCTCCGACGCCGGCGCCAGCGGCGGGGCCGTGAGCGTGCTCAGCACCAACGCGCTGGCCAACTCCGACTTCTTCACCGCCGCCTTCCCCGCCGAGTACGGCAACGCCCTGTCGGGCGTGTTCGACGTGCGGCTACGGGCCGGCAACAACCAAAAGCGCGAGTACGCCTTTCAGGCCGGGGTGCTGGGGGTGGAATTTGCTTTGGAAGGCCCGTTCAGCGCGCGCTCCAAGGCCTCGTACCTGGTGAATTACCGCTATTCGTCCCTGGCGTTGCTCAACAACCTGGGCGTGGACGTGACCGGCGACGGCAGCGTGCCCAAGTACCAGGACCTGTCTTTCAAAGTCAACGTGCCCGTGGGCCGTCACAACCTTGTGTTCTGGGGCATTGGTGGGCTGAGCAGCAACAACTTCGTAGCCGCCCGGGATTCGTCGATTTGGAAGAGCTACTTCGACCGGTTCGATGGCGGGAGTTCGTCGGACGTGGCCACCGGCGGCCTCACCTACACGCACGTGCTCAACGACCGAGCTTACCTCGAAACCGCCCTCACGGCCTCCGGTGACCGCCACGGCTACCAAGGATACGAAGTGGGCGAAGGCTACCGCCGCGTGCTCGACGCCGACCAGCAGTTTGTGAACACGGCCCTGCGCGGCTCGCTGCTCTACAACTACAAGCTCAGCGCCCGCCACACCCTGCGCGCCGGCGCCGTCGTGAGCCGCCTGGGCTTCGACGCCCGCAGCGGCTTCCGCTCCGACGACTACGGCGGGCAGTTTGTGCAGTTCCTGCAGCGCACCGGCGCGGCCACCACCACCCAGGCCTACGGGCAGTGGAAGTACCGCGCCACCAAGCAGCTCACCGTCACCAGCGGCGTGCACTTTTTGCGCTTCGGGCTGAACGGCAACACCGCCCTGGAGCCGCGCGTGGGCGCCCGCTGGGCGTTTTCGCCCAAGCAGTCGCTCTCGGCGGGGGCGGGGCTGCACAGCCGCCTGGAGGCCCCGTTCGTGTACTTCACCCAGCTGCCGCAGGCCGGGGGCGGCTACGCCGAGCCCAACCGCAACTTGGGCCTGGCCCGCGCCCTGCACTACGTACTGGGCTACGACAACCTGCTGCGCGAAGACCTGCGCCTGCGCGTGGAGCCCTACTATCAATACCTCTACGACGTAGCCATCAGCCCGAACCGAAACAGCACGTTCGCCGCCCTTAACTTCAGCGGCGGCGCGCCCACCGAAGCTCTAGTGGCTCGCGGTAAAGGCCAGAACTACGGCCTGGACGTCACGCTCGAGAAGTTCTTCACCGGCCAGTATTACTTCCAACTCACGGGCTCGCTTTACGACTCCCGCTACCAGGCCGCCGACGGCAAATGGCGCAACACCCGCTACAACGGCAACTTCGTGGCCAACGCCCTGGGCGGGCGGGAGTTCAAGGTGGGCCGCGAGCACAACAACCTAGTCAGCCTGAACCTGCGCCTGCTCTGGGCCGGCGGCAACCGCTACACGCCCGTTGACTTGGACGCCTCCCGCCAGGCCGGCTACGCCGTCCTGCTCGAAGACCGTGCCTGGGCCGAACAGGGCCCCGGCTACTTCCGCCTCGACCTGCGGGCCAGTTACCGCAACAACCGCCCCCGCGCCTCGCACATCATTTCGCTCGACATCCAGAACGTCACCAACAACCAGAACATCTTCGGCCGCTTCTACGACCGGTACTCGCAGCAGCTGGAAACCAGCTACCAGACCTCGCTGGTGCCCTTCCTGAACTACCGGGTGGAGTTTTAGGCACAGGCAGCGCAAAAAAACACAATTGCGGTGCGAGTTAATGCCTTGGTTCTACTGGTTGGACCCTTTCGCTGAACTACAATCGAATGTCTACGCGGATGTTTTTGGAAACGACTTCTTCGGCATAAACGAGCGTGTCCCGAGGGCCTTGCTTCACTTCGATGGCCAAGTAGCAGAGCAGCGGGAACGTGGCCGCAAACCGTCCTTGTGCGTCCGTGGTCAGCGTGTCGTACCGGTACCCGTTGTAGCTGTCGTAGTCCCCGCCCCGGTAATAGGCCGTTTCTAGGTGTAGCACGGCCCCCTTCACCGGCTGTCGGGTCCGCCGGTCGGTCACGGTGCCCACTAAGCGGGCATTTTCGACATCGCGGTTGCAGGCGCTCAAGGCGAGTAGCAGCCAAAGCCATATAGGGCGCATGGGAAGGTGAAGTTTGATGCTAGTGAACATTAACTAGCGGTGAGATTAAACTTACGCTCGTTTTACCTTACAGGCGTCGTCCTTACTTTTTATCCCTTCGCATGTCCCTCCGTCGTCGATTACGCTACCGGGTGCGCGTGGCACCGCCTTGGTTAATCCTCGTCATCGTGCTGCTGTTTGCGCTCTTGTGGGCAAGTAACCTTTAGCCTCTACACACCCGTCTCTTGCTTTGCTTTTTGGACCGTTTGAGTAGACATAAAACTCTGCTTGGCCAACTTTGGGAAGAGGGGTGAGACTTCACTCGCCGGGCGGCCGGGGGCAGCGTGGCACTTTGCCGGTGCGGGCCCCTCGCAGAAATTGACGTGTTAGCAGCGGCACTAGTCCACCACGCCAAAACGCGCGTGCGCAAAATCCAGAACGACGGTGTTCTCTAGGAAAAACGCGTTGCCAGTCAGCGCGTCCACCCGCTCGCTTTTGTTGAAGTCGAGGTGGCGTTGGCTGCGGGTGAACCACGCCTTGGACGCGGGCAACCGGACCGTTCCCAGGTACGCGTCGTGCTGCATCGGCGCCCCGTAAAACGGCACCTTTTCGCCCCACGAGTTGACCGCTAAGGTGTCCACCACTGCCCCCGGACGGACCAGGTGTTGCCACGTGGCCTGGTCCGTGCTCAGGGGAAACAAGCTGGCCCCGGTGTCAAACAGGGCCCAATAGGTGCGGCGGTTGACCGCAATCGGGATGCTGAACCGGTTGTCCTTGACCCGGCCGGCCACGAAGCGGGTCCGGGCCCGCCAGTAAGCGTCCACCGAATCCAGCACGCACATGCGCCGGCGCGGGTAGTCGATGACCAGCACCTTGCCGCCCAGAAAATCGGCCCCGAGCGTGCCCACTAACTTCGGGGAGGGAGAGCGCAACGAATCCGGGGAAACCGGGTCCCCCTGCCGGGTCATCAGCCGCGGGGCCGGCACGACGGCGCCCCCGAAGGCCAACGGCAGGCCGTGGGTCGCGTAATGCACGTGGCCGGCATCGGTCGTGCCCCGTTGGGCCGTGTCCACGTGGGCATACAGCTGCGCCCGCGACGCAAAATAGTTTTTGAGGGCGTCCTCGTACAGAAAAGTGGTGCCGCTGCCCAAGTCAAACTGCGTGACCAGATTGCCGGGCAAGTCGTTGATTTTAACCGGCACCATGATGGCGACCTTGTCAAACGGCTTGCCGGCAATCGTCGTCCGGTACCAGGTGAAGGGAAACCACGGATACACCAGGGGAGCGTGGAGGGCCTTCCGCGGCGGAGAACAAGCAGCAAGCAAGAGAACAACGAGCAGTGACCGGTACGGGGGGAACATGGATGACAGTGCTGGGGTGGGAGCCCATGAAAGGGGCGTAAGCATCGTTAGTTGTTTCCCATTGGAAACAGCTCGCGTTATCATATGCGAACCGGTGCGCCAATACTTGGCCACCTTTTCTTAACCAAGGCTTGCCAACGGTGAAGTGGGATAAACTTACGCTCGTTTTGCGATTCGGACCGTTTTGCTAAACGAGAACGCAGTCGATAGAATGATTAGGTCTTAATCTGTTGCCTCTCGCATTCGTTTGGTCAGACGCGGTATCCGCAGTGCCCATCCGAAGGTCGCCCGGGTGAATACGACCGCCCCGCGGCCGCCAGCGCCACTCGAGCCGGGGTGTCCGCCGGGGCGCCTTTCCGCGCTTTCTCATGCGCTCCTTCTGGGCGGCTACCCTAGACTACGTCAACCCCTTTACTAGGCGGTTTTTTCAGTAAGCGGGTTTGCAGGGCTTCCCGGTAGCTCTCTGCCAACGGAATGGCGACCGTGCCGACGGTCACCTGATGGCGTTCAATTTTGCGAATGGCCTTCAGCGCAACGATGTACGATTTGTGGACCCGAATAAATTCCTCGGCGGGCAGGGTGTCCAGCATGTCGGCCAGCGTCATGCGGGTGCTCACCTGCCGGCCCTGCTCGTGAATAAACAGCAGATTGGTATCCGATTGAATGTAGAGGACCTGCTCCACGTTGACCCGAATCCAGTCGTAGCCGTCTTTGACGAAAATGCCCGGCGGGCCTTCGCGGGCGGGTAGCAACTGGGCGTAGGCCCGGTTGCAGGTTTGCAAAAACCGGCCAAATTCGATGGGCTTGAGCAAATAGTCGAGGACCTGCAGCGAAAAGCCGTCCACGGCGTACTCGGCGTAGGCCGTGGTGAACACGATGCGTTTTTGCAGGGGCGCAATCAGCCGGGCAAAATCAAGGCCGTGCACATCGGGCATCTGAATGTCCAGGAACAGGAGGTCGACGCGGTGGGTGTGCAGGCAGGCCAGGGCCTCGGTAGTGCTCAGAAAGGTGTGCGTAAGCTGCATAAACGGCACCTTGTCCGCGTAGCGCTGCAGCACCTCCAACGCAGCGGGTTCATCATCGATGGCGATGGCGTGTAACATAAGCGCCTACAGGTCAAGGGTAAGGGAGACGGTGAAGGAATCGGCGGTTTGCGCAATGTGCAGTTCGTGCCGGCCGGCGTACATCAGGGCCAGCCGCTGCCGGGCGGTGGCAATGCCGGTGCCCGGGCCCGGCCGGACGGCCGGGCCCGGGGCAATGCTGTTGGCTACCCGCAGCCGCAGGCGGCGGTTTTCCACGGCTACCGCCAGCTCAATGTAGGCAGGATGCACGAAGCTGATGCCGTACTGAAAGGCGTTCTCAATGAAGGGAATCAGCAGCAGCGGGGCAATGGAGGCCGGCAGCCCGTCCCATTCCAGCTCAGTCGACACGCGCAGCGTATCGCGCGCGGGAAGACGGGCGCGCTGCAGGGCCAGGTACTTTTCCAGAAACGAGAACTCGTTCTCGATGGCCGTCAGCGGCTGCTTCGACTCCTGCAGGGTGAAACGCATGATGCCCGCGAGTTGCTGAATCAGGTCGGCGACGGTTTCGTTGTCGACGCGCTGGGCTTCGTTGTAGATGGTATTGAGGGCGTTGAAAAGAAAGTGCGGGTTCACCTGGGCCTTGAGGGCCGTGAGCTCGGCTTCCACTTTTTGCTGGAGCAGGTGGTCCTGCGCCCGGCGGGCTCGAAACGAGTCGGCCACGTAGCCATACGCCACAATGACGGCCAGGAGCACGCCCGTCAGCAGCAGGTTCTCGTCGATAAACTCCGGCACGCGGTCGGTTCGCACCTGCAGGAGCTCAAACAGCACCCACGCCAGCCCGCACAGCCACGTCCCGTAGCCCCAGCCGGGTTCCCGGCGCAGCAGCCACGCCCGGAAGGCGAGCCGGTAGTTGAGGTGCGCCACGGCGGCCAGGCCGGCCAGCAGCACCCCGATGCCCAGCAGGTACCGCGCCAGGCTGCCGACCTCGGGCGTGTCCGTCTCGCGGTGCCACGTGCCTCCATACAGCAGCCGGCCCCAGTAGGCCAGCAGGCCGGCGAGGGCAACGCCAAAAAGCAGGGCCGGGGCCGGTCGGAAACGAGGCATAGGGAACAATTAACGGGCGCTGCGGGACGCGGGTGCGGGTTTAATGCCTTGCAGCTCGCGCTGCCCTTGGGCCTCGCTCACCGGGGCCAACAAGAGGGTGCGGGTTAGAAAATCGATGTCCTCCACGGCTTTGAAATAGTAGGTCCGGCCCGGTTGGGCCTCCAGCTGCACGGTCTGTTTTTCGGAAAAATAGTCTCTAACCGACTCCACTTTCACCCGCCCCGGCGGCAGGTCGAGCTGCAAATATCGATTAGGCAGCAGCACGCCCAACTTTTGGCCGTTGATTCGGATGGCGTAAGCACTGCCGTTAAACTCGCGTTGGCGGTAAATGACCAGGTGCGCCGGAGCGTCCTGAAGGGGCGGGGGTACCTCGGCCCAACGGCCGAGCAGCAGCGCCGGCAAAAAGACGTGCGCTTTCATTGGTTGGCCCAGTAGTTACCCGACACGTATAACCCCGCCTGAAAGTAGAACTGACTGATGCGGTCCTGGGGCGCTTCCAGGAGCGAAAACGCCCCCGACCGCCACGCGTTGGCCTGCCAGCCCCGCCGGTAGCCGACGCGAAAAACGTTGGCAATGCTCCTGCTGCGCTTCTCGCGCTGCGAAAATTCCACGTTGATGTCCCAGTAATCGTTGCGAAATTGCAGCGACGGGATGTTGCCGGCCGGGTTATACTGCGGCTGGTTTTGGAAAACGACGGGCTGCGTGGTGCGATTAATGACGGCGTACTCGTAGTTGAGTTGGCCGACGCCCACGTTGAGGTAAAGGCGACGATTTCGGGTGTTGAGCACATCGTAGCCCAGCGTCGCGCCCCCGCTGAGAGCGTAGGTGCGCCGCACCACGCGTGCATCCTTTTCATTGGGTTGGAATAAGTTGACGCCGTAGCCGCCATCAAAGAGCAGTTTTAGCCGTTTGTAGCGTCCGCCGAAATTCCCATACACGAAGGGGTCGAGGGGGGAATCGCGTTTAATGCTGTTCTGGCGAAAAAACGCCTGCATGTTCGGCGTACTGGTCAACGCCAGCGTGGCGCCTACTCCGTGGATAATGGAGTATTTGTAATTGCTCTGGGGCGGAATGCCGGACGTCCGGGCCGAGTCCGTCGCCTGGCCCATCGCGGCCGGACCCAGGAGAAGAAATAAAAACAGGAAGCGCTGCATACAGGTGGGGAGTGGGGTTGGTTGATGCGTCGAAGCAAGCACCGCCCCGCGCCCCGCGCAACCCCGTGTGGCCAACGCGGCTAGGTTTGTGGGCAAACCCGTCAAGTTTGTGGCCTTGCCTCTACTCGAGGCATTCGTTGGCAGTAGGGGTGGTGCTCAGGTGAGAGCGGGAAAAAGCGGGACAATAAGGTCAATCCTACCTTCTTAACCTGATGGCCCTGGTGAGCCTTTTTCTGCTGCCCAGTTGCATCATAATCCTCGTTTCGCTTTTCGAACCGTTTGGCTGAACACAAAGCTTCCAACGCATTTTCCTCCTCAACCCTGTGTTCACGCGGTGAGCGTACTTTGCCCGTCGGCATGGGCGGTAGCGCGGGGAAGGTTAGCCGCCACCCCCCCCATAAAGCAGTACCCCAACGGATTCTCATGAACAAGCCCTATACTTTACGTTTCCTGGTGCTGGTCTTGCTGCTGCTCGCGGTAGTGGCTGCCAACTACCTGTATTTTTTTCACTTCGACGCCTTACTACAATACCTCTACGATTTGGATACTGGGCCGGGGGACTCCCTTTCTGCCCGTCCCAATCAGTTGCTCCACGGCCCTTGGGAATACAAACTACAGGCAGCAGTCGCTCAATTCGTCCTCGCGGTTGCCTTCTGTCTAGCCGTAAAAGCAAACGCGGCCAGATTACATAAGAACCTATACCGTGCCTTACTAATATCCTCGGCACTGTTGGTGTCCCTTTATGGGCTGCTCATCTTCTTGTCCCCGGTAGCTTCCACGGTTGGTGTTGTGGGCTAGCGCCGTCCAGCCACCCTTGATGCAGTTGCCGTCCCCACCTTGGGCATAAGGTGTTTACAGCAGCAGAACGGCCGGCTAGAGGCTGCCGGGTCAGGCTGCCCCCAAATATGACGTTGGCACACGGGAGGTTGGAGCACCCATTAACGAAACATAGACCAATAAGCGCGGTTCACGGGGAAAGTGTCCGGCGGCCCCTGCGGAAACCGCTGCACGGCGAGCGTTATGCTCCTATTTTTGAACGGAGCTGGTTTAGGGCACCACCATTTGAGTAAACTCTACGGGGTATCAGGGTAAGCCATCCTAATCACGCCCCGTGGCGAACGGCATCCAAGTAACTCTATTGCCATTTCAGGCAACTCACGGGCAGGGGAATCCAACAGCAAACGGGCTGGCCCTGCCTGCGGGCGGGCGTCCAGCCCGTCATGGTCAGGAGTTTCGCGCGCACTTCCCGTTCGCACCGGGTTGATAACCGCGGGCGGGTAATTTGCACGTCGCGTACCCGCCCGTGCGGGTCAATGAGGAGCCGCAGGTACAAGCTGGCGATCTCTTTGCCCTCCCGCTGCCTGTTCCGATACAAAACGTGGCTCAGTTCCTTCGAGACGTAGGCCATCCACTGCCGTGGGGTATCGTTGCGGTAGCTGGGCATCACCTCGGCGTAGTCGTATACCCGGGTGCCGGCAGCTGTCTGCTCCCGAACGGCCGTCGTAGAAACCAGCAGGAGCGCCCCGAAAAGAACAAGCCGCTTTAACCGTATGCGTCGTTCATTCATTGGGGTAGGGGCTTGGCAAGTGAAATTACCCTCCCTTTGCGATTCCGACCATTTCCATGAACATTGCCCAGCCTAATAGCGAAAGCAACAATGGCCCCCCTGGCAGCAGGAACCCCGCCAGATTGCTGCTTTTGTGCTGCTCTAGGGATCAACGCCGCCCATTCCGGCGCTTGCACAACGGCCATGGTCCGACCTGTGGCTTTCGGATGCGCCCCCTCCCGGCCCGTACGCACGCCACGCAATATCTTGGTCCCATGAAGTACCTCCTTTTTCTCAGCTTCTTGTGGTCGGCTCTCCCCGCCTTCGCCCAAGTGGTCCCGAGCCCCCCCGACCAATACTGCCTGCTTGAAGTCACGCCAATCGGGAAGGACCGGGACCGCATCAAGCTCTTAGCCAGCAGCCCGGAATGGGCCCCCAAGGGCCAAGCAGAAGAGGCGGAGCGCGTCAAGGGGATGGCCTTCGAAGCCGATGCGCTCATTTACATGAGCACGCACGGCTGGCACGTGGTGCAGGTCATGCAGAAGTTGAACGAACACGTGGTCTACTTACGCCGCCACCAGCCGTAGCAACCTTCCCTTTACCGCCCCTGGGCTGGGCGTGCCAACAGTGCCTCTCGTTGGTGAACCCGCCAGTGAATAAATGGCCGCGTTTACCTTCGGACCGTTTTCGTAAACAGGAGCAATTGGGTTGCCTCCGCACTCGCCCAAAGCCCTGTATCTTGCCGGGATGAACCCTTTTGCTGCGCTCGCCGCCGGCCGGGCCGCCTGGGCGCTGTGCGGCGCCTTGGCCAGCGGCCTGGCCGGCTGCTCCACCCCGGTCA
>NZ_FOXS01000011.1:50721-95452 GCF_900115775.1 Hymenobacter arizonensis
GCGGCTTATTCCCCAAGTCTTCGTCTTCCCACACGCTGTGCAGCGTCGCCACGAAACAGGAGTTGGACACCTCGTTCACCCCCGAATAGAGGTAGTAGGTCCTCCCGCGCGCACTGCGCACGCGGAAGCAGTTGACGAACCCGCCGCAGGGGGCTTTGGTGTACTGACCCAGGGGCACGAAGCGCTGCAGCACTTCCCGGCCGGCCCCCTCGTTGCCGCCCGCCCAGTGCGTGGCCAGCAGGGCCTCCACGTCCACGACCAACTCGTCGCCGTCGAGCGGCACCGTGCAAGTCGCCGGAATGCCCGCCCGGTCATCGGCGATGACCAGGCCCCACGGATAGTCTTTGACTTGGTGCATGCGCTTTTGGTTTCAACCCGCGACAAAGTAAGACATTGCGGTGAATTACCCTTTTGACCGTTTTACTGAACAAGCCTTACCGGGCCACGGCCTGAGCCACGGCGGCGGCGTTCGTGCCGGGGTGCACCCACCCGGTGATTTCCTGCCAGTCGCCCGAGTCGGTGCGCCCGTCGTCGCGCTTGCGTATTTTTTGGTAGCCCACGCTGAAGTAGTAACGGCCCATTTTGACATCGTAGCGGCCTACGCCCCGGCCTATTTGCTGGTAGCGCACGCCCGGGGCGAGCGGGACGAAGAGGAGGCTGGTTTGCTCCAGGGTGTGGGCGCGCGAGTTGACCGCCACGCGCAAGCGAATCGTGCCGTCGGCGTCGCGTAGCACCGGCAGGGTCGCGGCATAGGCCGTATCCCCGGCCAGGATGTCGTGGAGCGGAACGGACCGCTGGGCGGGGTCCGGGCCCACGCCGCCCGTGGACACCCCGGAAGAAGAGCTCGTGTGCGCCAAGGGGACCGCAGCCACCGGCGGGGTTTCGGCGTCGGGGGGCATACAGTGGCTCAGCCCCAAAGAGGCGGCGAGCAGCAGGGAAATAGGGAGAGCGCGCATGGAAGACTAAGTAAAGAGGATTATCTTCTTGCAAGAACGTTCCTTCATCTGAACAGAGCCGTTTACCTTGCTACCGTTTTCCTGAACAGATAGCGCAGTTCCTACTTTGCAGGTTATTAACTGATACAGGCCTGTATATGGATGACCATTCTGTTGGCGTTACCCTCGACTTGATTAACGCCCGGGTGAAGGCCTCTTTCCACCTGGAAGCGGACATTCACTCCTTTGCCAATAACCGGTTAACGGTGGTGGTGGGCGAAGACTTGACATATTCATATGACTTCCAGGTAGTCTTTGAGGACGTTTTCACGGTGTCGCTGAACAGCTCGTTTCGCATCGAAACGCTGTTGCCGTGGCTTTCCATTATCCCGGTGCCCGCGTGCATAGAGGTCAACGTCCGCTTCGGCGTCGAAACCGGAAACACGCTCTTTCAACTGCACAACGAAGACAACCTGTTCTTCTTTGTGGCCGCTGGAAGCATAAGCTATGTGCCTACCGGGGGAAAGCTTTGGCCCTACCATTAAGAGAGGAGAATTTGCCTTTTTGTCTGTATTCTCCTTCAACTGAACGGAGCAGTTTAGCGCACCACCGTTTTAGTAAACAGGAGCAATTGGGTTGCCTCCGCGCTCGCCCAAAGCCCTGTATCTTGCCGAGATGAACCCTTTTGCTGCGCTCGCCGCCGGCCGGGCCGCCTGGGCGCTGTGCGGCGCCTTGGCCAGCGGCCTGGCCGGCTGCTCCACCCCGGTCACCACCTACGCCCCGGCGCAGCTGCTGCCGGTCCCGGCGGCCCGGCGGCCCGCAGGCGTCCTGCGCTTCGCCGACAGCCGCCTCTGCCAGGGCCTGGGCACGGAATGGGACTCGGCCCTGGTGGTGGTGGCGTACAAGGAGCCCGCCTTCATCCGGTCCTTGCCCGTGGACAACTATTGGGCCGTCCGGGGGGCCGTGGCGGACCAAGAATACAACGAAGGGACGGCCACCTTGCTGTTCGTCAAAGAGGGCCGCTACACGGCGTACTGCGTGTTTTCCCGCCTCGTCGACTGGGTGGGATTTGTCAACGCCGAGGCGCCCGCGACGCAGGTGGCGTGGCTCACGCCGCGCAACTGCGGGCGCTTGTCGGCCACCGGCCGGCGCGATGCCGACGGCACCACTTCGCATGGGGTGCGCCCGTCCCCTCCCTAGCCAAGCAGAGCGTGACCCTCCTTTCAGTGAACCACCGTTTGGATAAATAGCCTGTTAACCACTTTACCTTTGCTAAGGGCCTGCAGTGGGCACAACACCACCCCAGAAACAAAAAAACCGAGGCGTGCGAAGGACTCTCAGCATTTTAGGCCGCCTCTTCGCGTTGCTGCTGCCTGCCTGCGGTCCCCGCGAGGAGGTCGGGTACTACCCGGGCGGGGAGGTGAGGTACCGCGCGCCGCTCGATGCGCAAGGCTTGTACGACGGCGAGGTAAAAACATTCCATTCCAACGGCGCCGTCAAAGGGGTGACGCCGTACCGTAAAAGCCACGTCACCGGGGTGGCCCAAAGGTATTATCCCAGTGGGCAACTAGAGTCCGAGGAGCATTTTAGAAACGACAAAACGTTCGGGCTGTTGCGGCACTACTATCCGACCGGGCAGCTGAAGTACGAAGCGAAACTATATGGCAGCGTTTACGCGGACACGGCGTTCCTGTACCACCCCAACGGCGAACTCCGGCAGATGATTGTCTACGATGGCCAGGGGCGCAAAATCGATTACGGGGTGTGGAGCCCTTCCGGCCTGCGGGACCGCGGCTACACCCGCCCCTTGGTGCTGTCGGACCGCGACACGATTCCCGAAGGTCAGGATTACGCCTTCGAAGTGGTGCTGGGCAACCGGCGCTCCGATGTGGTGAGCGTGAAAATTCTGCGCCCCGTCGCCGGGATAGACAGCACCAAGGGCATGTACGCCCGCACCCGGTTCCTCCTCCGCCGGCCCGCCCCCGGCCCGCACGTCGTCACGGGCGTGGTGCGCAACAAGTGGGCCCGCAAGGGAAGCGACACCGTCTGGACCGACCGGTACGATTTTCGGCAGACCTTTTGGGTGCATCCCGCGAGTGACGCAGAATAACGCTCGTTTTTCGGAACGCAGTAAGTTTAGGCCACGACCCTTTTGGTGAACTAGCACTACCACAGGAATCAGCTTAGCCCACTCGGTTTATTAGCTTCGATTCTAGATAAGCATTACTTCATCCACTTTGACAACAAACAAAAAAAACTCCCGTGGGGCCTCGGTGGACGTTTCGGGTTGGTTGGGCATAGTGGTCATCCTGCTGACGCTGGCCTATGTGCTTCGCACCTGTGAGCAAGGGAACCAGATAACAAAGGGATTGGAAGGGAGCACCACTACCACCAAGGCGGTGGTGATTGACAAGAAAAACTACTTGGGCAATAGCCCCGTGTCGCAGCAGTTCGCCTATTCCTACCGGTTCCAGGTGAATGGACAATGGTTTGAAGGCAATTCCCAAGACCCAGCTCTGCATGTAGGGGATAGTCTCGTCGTCGATTATGCACTCGATGCCCCAGCGTATAACCGCCCCCATAGAAACGAGTAGCCAGGGCCTGCTTAAAGGCTCCTTTTTTTAAACAAGATGAGACCAAATTGGCTACAAACATTAAAAGGGCTGTTATTTTAATGTCTGGTCTGCTGGGATGGATAAATGATGAGGTCCAATTCGGAGTAGACATTAAATACGCAGCACTTGTAATGTCTACACGGCAAGCGGTAGGTTTGTGCTTGCCGTGGGCCACTTGGCTCCCGAATACGCGTAGATGAGCTATCCCATTAACCCGGACCGCAACACCCCCTGGAATGCGCTGCCGGAATTGCCCCTGGCCCCGGAGCTGGTGGAAACCGTCGAAATCCTGAGCCAGTTGGTGAAGGCCCGGGCCGCGTTAGGCCGGCTGCAAGGCCGCAGCGCGGTCATTCCCAACCAAGGGTTGCTGATCAACAGCATCAGCCTGCAGGAAGCCAAGGCCTCCAGCGCCATCGAGAACATTTTCACCACCGACGACGAACTCTACAAAGCCTACAGCGAGCAGGCCACGACGGGGGTTGAAGGCGCGGCCAAGGAAGTGCTGCGCTACCGGGAGGCCCTGTGGCACGGACACGAGTACCTGCAACAGCGCCCAGCCTTTGACCTGGAGTACTTCCCGCAAATGTACCGGCAGATCACGCAGGCCACGGACGGCCTGCGGCCGCCGGTGGCGCAGATCTACATCAAGCAAGGCGGTTCCGGGCCCAATGCGGGCAAGGCCGCGTACACGCCCCCGCGGGGCAAGGGCCTCCTGGAGGCCAAGCTGGCCAACCTGCTTGCGTTCATGAACGACGACGCGCGCTACCCCCTGGACCCGGTGCTGAAGATGGCCATTGGCCACTTTCAATTCGAAGCCATTCACCCGTTTCGCGACGGCAACGGCCGCACGGGCCGGGTGTTCAACATCCACTACCTGACCCACAAAGGGCTATTGGATTACCCCATTCTGTTTCTAAGCCGCTACATCATGGACCACAAGGCCGAGTACTATGCCTTCCTGGCCGGCGTGTCGCAGCGCGGGGACTGGAAATCGTGGATTTTGTACATGCTGCGGGCGGTCGAAACAACAGCCAACCTGACGTATGACAAAATCAACGACTTGGTGGCCGCCAAAGACGCCATTCTGCAGGCCCTCGTCGCGGACACGGCCATCGAGCGGCCCGAGCAGTTGGTCAACAGCCTCTTCACCCAACCGTTCACCAAAGTCAAGCACCTGACCGACGAACGCCTGTACGTGGAGAACACGGCCCGCAAGTACCTCAATCAGTTGGTGGACATGGGGGTACTCGGCAAAAAGGTAATTTCTGGGCATCATTACTACCTGAATCTGGAGTTGAATCGCATTTTGAGCGAGTAATTGGAGAACGAAAAGTTCTTCAGTCTGCTTTCTCGACCGTTTATTTGAACGTCTATTCCTCTTCCGCTCCCATGGCGTTATATCTCTCCCGCTTGGAATTACAGGCCCGGCTTCACCTGGGCAAGGAAGCCGAACAATGGCTGGGCCATGCCGACGAAGGCGAGTATACGGTGATTAAATGGCTGTACCTGGCGCAAGAGGACCGCCACCAGTATAGCGTCACGTACATGGAGTCGTTTGATGAAGGCGATGAAGACTGGCAGCACGTGCCCGAGTTCTCCCTGTTGGACCCCGATGCCGAGGAGAATACTGCCTTTGATTCGGTTGAGGAAGCCGTCGCGTATGCCGTGCAGACCTACGGCGCGTCGCCGGACCGCTTTGTCGCAGGCGGCATGTTAGCCGAGGAGTACGCGCGGTACTGGCAAAGCAAAAACACCTCCATCAAATAAAGGCTCGTTTACCTCGGGACCGTTTTCCTGAACGTGGATTTGGCGAAATAGGCTGCAGGCATCACATTATGGAGGAATAGTAAATCTGCAGTGTAGGAAGCTCGTCTGCCGGTTCTCATCTTGTAGCCTTTTAGACCAGCTATGGTGGGTATTCCGTGCTTGATGAAAACTACTCTTTCCCTGTTGTTTGGCCTGCTGCTCGGTTTCGGCGCGCACGCCCAGACCCCCACCCACCGGCACTCGCTTGGCATTGGGTTTGAACGCGTCGGCTTGGACGCCCCGGATGCCATCGGCAACCGCGGCTTGCTCAATTACAGCCGCCATTTTCGCAACGACCGGCTGGTCGTGGGGGCCAACCTGGGCTACCTGAACGTGCTCAACAAGCGGTACCTGGCCAACACCAACCATTATTACGTGTATGGCAAACGCCGGGAGCGGATTTCGGCGGACGTCACGCTGGCCTTCGACTTTTTGAAACACGCCCGCCACGCCCTGCGGCTGGGCGCCGGGCCCTCGCTCTGGTACCGGCAGGACGAGCTGCTGGACGGGGGCCGCTACACGGTCAACGTGGCCACGGGGGAGGTGACCGATGTGCAGCTCAAATGGCGGCAGGAAGAGGCCTTGAACTACGGCTTTAATGTGTTGGTAGAATACGAATACGCGCTGACCGCCCAGCTCCTGTTAAGTGGAAAGGTCAAGTTCGTGGACCTCAATAAAGCCGGACAAAGCGCCATTTACGGCGTCGGCATTGGATATAGGCTTCCGCAGTTTCCCTGCATTGCTTGAATCACCGTGGCTGTTGCAGAAGTCAACGCAAGGACCAGAACAGCCGCCCAAGCGCGTGCAAACGAGAGAACCAGGCCCGAAAAGCACCGTTTTTAGGCCGCTACGAACGCCACTACCCAGTTTGAGAGGCCAATCAAGGAGTTTTGCAACAGCCACCACCGTTTGAATGAACCATTCATAGCTTGCGTTGCGGCATAGGCTGCGCTTTCGCCCTTCGATGAAACACGTGTTGCTCTTCTGCTTTCTATGGCCCAGCGTGGCGTGCGCGCAAATGGTGCGAGCACAGCTCACCGACTTTACGCCGGCCCGGATTGGGCCCTATTGCGGCTACTCCAAATCGGCCACCGTGCTGCAGTTCCGGCTCCTGCCGGGCCGAGATACAGTCCTCGTGGTTATTCCCTGCGCCCGAGAACAAGGGGAAGCCATCTACCAGAATGGCTCAACTTACAATCTAAGGTTAAGTACGTTAGCAACGGACCCGGAATGGCTGGAGGGCGGCTGGCAATTAAGCTCGGCCTATGAGCATCGAGCTTGGTCCCGCTGGTGGTGCAGGGGTTTGGAGCGAGTCAAATAATCTCTCCTTCCCTTGAACGAAGCAAGTTTACGGCAGTACCGTTTCGCTAAACCAATATCAGATGGACATCGCTGCTTTAGAGAAAGAACTTATAGCTGGTGGCCACCACGGTTGGTACCTGGCCGGGGGAATGCTGGACGATACGGTGACGCTCAACCGCACCGTAGACGGGTGGGAAGTGTATTACACCGAACGCGGCAAGAAGTACAACGTGCGCAATTTTACCACGGAGGACGAAGCGTGCCGGTACTTTTTAGCTTTCATCTCCCGCGACGGCAGTACGTTCGGCAATAGCTGATAACGCTCCTTACTTTGAACGGAGCGCGTTCAAGGCACCACCCTTTGAATGAACTCAAATCTCACTTTGAATCGGTATTCCTAACCACATGCCATCGCCGATGTCGGGGACTCGGCCTAGGGTGCGGAACAAGTCGTCCACTAACGCCCCTACTTGCGCAGCAGGCAACGGCACGGGTTGTTCGGTGAACGGGTCGAAGAGTTGCACCCGGTGCTCGCGCAGTAAGGTGACGACCAGCTGCTGGGCTAAGCTGTTCAGGTGGGCCAACGATGCCCCCGGGTGGGCCTTCTGCAGTTCGGCGACCAGGAACCAGAGCTCGGTGTGGTCATCCTCGAGGATGGCCACGGCATTGAAGACGTCGGCGGCGGTGAGTTCCGAGGACATGGAGAGGTGAACACCGGGAGGCTGGGGATACCCCGCCGACCAAGTAAAAGTGAAGGTATACCTGGAATCACCCTCTTTTGCCTTTTCGACTGTTTCCTGGAACGCCGTTCGATAACTTGCGGGCACGATGAAAATAGTCTGGAGCGGCCTGTTGTTGGTCAATCTGCTGTGTTTCGGGCTCTTCGCCTGGGACAAACGCAACGCCCAACGCGGCCAGCGGCGCCTTGCCGAAACGACACTGCACTGGGCGACGCTGCCGGGCGCCGCCCCCGGTGCGTGGGCGGCGATGTGGCTGCTGCACCATAAAACCCGCAAAGCGGCGTTCTGGGGCGTGACCCTGGCGCTGACGCTGCTCCAAGGGGCGGTGCTCTATTTCGCGTGGCTTTCCTTCAGCTGAACAGCGCACGTTTACGGCGGGACCGTTTTGCTGAACGCCCCAGTCATGCCGCTACAACTCCGTTGCGCGTTAGCGGGTGTACCTTCCGGCTACAATCCCCTGCTCATGCTGCTCGCCCGAATGCCCGTCTGCCGTCTTCTCGTTGGCTTGAGTACGCTGGTGGGCGCGGGGTGCCAGCAAAACCGGCCGGCGGCCTCCAGCCCCACGGCCCTGTTTGCCCTTCCGGTGATTGCCCCGCCAAAACGGCAAACGCCCGTGCCGGCCCTTATCGCAGCCGAGCGCATCCGAGGGGTCAACCCGCCTTTTGTGGGCCGCTTTCCCTTCGCCTCCCGCATTGCCTTGGAGCACCCCGACCGCGTGGGCCCGGAAGAACACCTCACGGACTTTGCGCGGTACCGCGTGTTGGAGGACAGCAGCACCTTGGGCACCGACGGCTTGGAAATTGCCGCCGATTATGGCCAGTCCGTGGTCTATCAAAAGCCCGGCAACTTCGGGCCCTATGCCCACTTGTTTCCGCCGCGGCGCACCTTTCCGGTCTACGTGGCCAACACGTCGCGCCACCGCAAGCTGTTGTATGGCAAGGACCGCTGGGTCTTTGCCATCCAAGAAGCCAAAGACCGCAACGGACAATGGCGACCTATTGAGAGCAAGGGGCCGGACTTTTGCGGCAACGGGCGGTGGGTGCTGAAGCTGCGCCCCGGCCAGATGGGCGTGTTTCTGATGGATAAGTACAGTGGCGCGTACCAGACCCTGTTGCGGGTGCGGCTGCAGAACGGGGACAGCCGCTACGTTTCGGCCCCGTACAAGGGCCAAATCGACGAGCGGCAATTCGCCTTGAGCGCGACGGAACGCCAGCGGTTGGAAGAAAGCGACGGAGCCATCCAGCAGCTGTACTTCGGTGCCGCACCGGCCCTAGCGGATTCCATTGCCTACCGCTAACGTCAAAGAGTCAATAGGCTTACTTAAATGCTCCTTTCGGTGAACCGCTAAATTAGACGGGATCGAAGTTCCGCAAGAGCGTGGACCCGTCGCCAAGGCGCCTGTTGAGTTTACGAAACCCGTCTACCAGTCAAAGTTTACGAAACCCCGTTAGGAGATGAGTTCCGTAAACTCCACCCCATGAAGATTGGCTACGCCCGCGTCTCGACCCGCGACCAGAATTTAGAACTGCAACTCGACGCCCTGACCCAGGCTGGTTGCGAGCTCATCTACCAAGAGAAAGCCTCCGGTGCCTTGGCCGCCCGGGTCGAACTCGACAAGCTCCTCTTGCAAGTGCGCCCGGGCGACACGGTCTACATCTACAAGCTCGACCGGTTGGGCCGTTCCCTTAAACACCTGCTCGACCTGGTGGCCGAGCTGCAGCGCCGGGACATCGGCTTGATTTCGCTGACCGACGCCATCAACACCCACTCGGCCCAAGGGCGGCTCGTGCTCAACCTGTTTGCCTCGCTGGCCGAGTTCGAGCGCGAACTTATCCGCGAGCGCACCCTGGCCGGGCTGGCCGCCGCCCGTGCCCGGGGCCGCGTTGGCGGGCGCAAGCCGGGCTTGTCGGAAGAAGCCCAGCGCACGGCTCGCGCCGCCGAGCTACTCTACAAGGCCCAGGAGCTGAGCGTCGACGACATGGCCCGGAGCCTGCGCATCTGCAAAGCCACCTTCTACAAGTACCTGCGCCACCGCAGGGTCGCCCTGCACGCTCAACCCTTGCCCAGTCCCGTGGCCAGTCCTGGGACGTAACGGGGCCCTGCGTCACCGGATGCGGAGAATAGCGGGTATATTCGCCGCACATTATGCGGAGAATAGGGCCTTACATTCATCAACGTCCGGACTGGCCGGCCTTCACCTGGGACCCGGCGGCCCTGGAAGCGCTGCTGGGCACGGTGCGCCACCAACAAGGCCGGCTGCTGGGTCGGCTCGAAGCATTGGGCGTGGACCTGCGGGCCGAAGCCACGCTACGCACGCTCACGCTCGACGTGCTCAAGTCCAGCGAAATCGAGGGCGAGCTGCTGCCCCCGGCCTCGGTGCGTTCCTCCATCGCCTGGCGCCTGGGGCTGGAACAGGCCGCCCTGCCCCCCGCGGACCGGCGGGTGGAGGGCGTGGTGGCCATGCTCCTCGACGCCACCCAGCAGGCCCTGAAGCCGCTGACGGCCGAACGCCTGTTCGGCTGGCACGCGGCCTTGTTCCCCACGGGCTACAGCGGGCTCTACCCGTTGCAGGTGGGCGCCTGGCGCACGGGGCCCATGCAGGTCGTGTCTGGGCCGCTGGGCCGCGAACGGGTGCACTACGACGCGCCCGCCGCCGAGGACTTGGACGCGCAGATGCAGCAGTTCCTCAACTGGTTCAACGCCGAGCAGGGCTTGGACCCGGTGCTCAAAGCAGGGCTGGCCCATTTCTGGTTTGTGACGATTCACCCCTTCGACGACGGCAACGGCCGCATTGCCCGCGCCATTGCCGACCTGCAACTGGCCCGGGCCGACGGCACGGGCCAGCGCTGCTACAGCCTGTCGGCGCAAATCCAGGCCGAGCGCCAGGCCTATTACGACCTGCTCGAAGCCAGCCAGCGTGGCCCCCTGGACGTGACGCCCTGGCTCGACTGGTTTCTGGGCTGCCTGGGGCGGGCCTTGCAGGCGGCCGAGCAGACGCTGGCGCAGGTGCTGGCCAAGGCTCGCTTCTGGGAACGCCACCGGCCGACTCCGTTCACCGACCGGCAGCGGCAGCTGCTCACGCGCCTGCTCGACGGCTTCGAGGGCAAGTTCACCACCGCCAAGTGGGCGCGCATGGCCCATTGTTCACAGGACACGGCCGGCCGCGACATTGCCGACTTGCTGGCCAAGGGCGTGCTGGTGCACGAAGGCGCCGGCGGGCGCAGCACCAGCTACCGCTTGGCGCCCGAACCAGAAGCCTGGTAAGTCCCCGGCTGTCTGGAGAACGGGGAAAGGGCTCGCAATGGGCTCACAGCAGTCGTGCGCGGCCCCTCAAAAGCCGCTTACAGGCATCTAAATACACTTTTGGCGGCGAATCGGCTCACCGTAGGCTCACCAGCAGCGCAAGGATAGGGTATCTGGAAAGCTCGTTTATTTTTAAGAGCGTTCCGGTATTACCACGAGATGACGGGGCCCGACGACTTTAGCTGCAACCCTACACCGGCTTCCTTCACCAATCGAGCGCGCGATTGGTGCAGCGGCATCAGGGGAACCCTGTGCAGCACTTTGCACAAGGCCCCGATGGTCGTGGGTTCAGTTCCTGGCGAGAGGCACAGCCATTACCCGCAATGACCGCAGGTTTCGCTAACAGCTGCTGCCAAGCTTTCCTGCTTTATCGCCTGCATTTATCATCGCGCAAAATCAAGTGCGCTGGTAATCAAAGAGGCGCCGCCTTATATGTAAGTAGCCGAGGAGTACACCGCTTTTTTTGTTGCCGCGCCGATGGCGCTTTCCGGCAGAACAGGTTGCGCCTAATTTCCCTACTTTTAGCCGATGGGCATATACGTGATGGTACTGCGCGGGCTGGCGTGGCTGGTTTTCCTGGTCTTGCTCCCCCTTGCTGTTACCGGGCAGAACGAGCGCGAATGGCCGGCCGGGGGTGCAAGTCTAGTTGACCAGCAGGGAAGGATATGGGAAGCCGCTAAGCGGGGCCTCTGGCTCCGTGAGGGTACCAGGAAAACCCAGTTCACCACCCAAAACGGATTGAGCAACGACACCATTACGGCGCTCGCCCAGGACGCCAGCGGCCAGGTATGGGTGGGCACCCGCGAAGGGCTGCTGGCGTACGATGGCGCGGGGTTTCGGGAAATCACCTACGCGCAGGGACTGCCCAGCAAGCAAATCACGGCGCTCTATGCCTCCCCCAGCGGAGACTTCTGGGTGGGCACCCGGGCCGGCGCAGTGCGCTACGTTGGTCGTCAGTTAGTGCCGTTGCCTGCCCTGCAAGGCACAGCCGTGCAGTTTATCGGCGAAGATGCCCACAACTGGGTTTTTGTCACCAATACGGGCATCCGGCGCCTGCCGAAAGAGCAGCCTATTAGCTGGCAGTGGCTGGGGTGGTCGGCGGGCGGGCTCCTATTGGTGGGGGGCGGCCTGTGGAGTGGCTGGCAGTGGCGCCGGGGGCAGCAGGTGCGGCTGCGCCTGGCCCAAACCGAGCAGCGGGCCCTGCTGGCCCAGATGAATCCCCATTTCATCTTCAACTCCCTGCAGTCCATTCAGAACTACATCCTGCGGCACCAGGCCGAGGCCGCGCAGCACTACCTCACCAGGTTTGGTGGGCTGATGCGGCTGATTCTGGAACAGTCGCGCCATCCGCTGCTCCCGCTGCGGGACGAACTGAGCATGCTGTGCAGCTATTTGGAGCTGGAGTCCCTGCGCTTTGAGCAGCAGTTCACTTACGCAGTAGCGGCCGACGATGCCCTGCTGGACGAGGAGATTCCCGTCATGCTCCTGCACCCCCTAGTGGAAAATGCTGTGTGGCACGGCTTAGCCCACCATGCCGGCCGGGGCCATATCGACGTGCGCGTGACCCGGGAAGGCGATTACCTCGTGGCCATGGTGCAGGATAACGGCGTGGGCCGCCTGCGCGCGGCCGGACGGGCGGGCAACCACACGGGCTACCCGTCCCGGGGCTCGGCCATCATGGAGGAGCGGATTGCGCTGCTCAACCGGCAGGCGCGGCGCCCCATTTCCGTCGTCATCACCGACCTGGGCAGCGCCGACTCCCCGCCCCAGGGCACCCGCGTCGTGGTGCGCATTCCGCGCCTGCACTCCTGATTCTCCGCCCTTAGCTCTGCAATTTAACCGTGACCCGCACCATCCTCATCGACGACGAAACCAACACCCGCGAGGCCCTGCGGGGCCTGCTGCAGCACTACTGCCCCGACGTGACCATCATCGGCGAAGCGGCTTCGGCGGAAGCGGGCCTGCAACTGCTGCGCGAACAGACGCCCGACCTGCTGTTTCTGGACGTAGAAATGCCCTTGGGGTCGGGTTTCGACTTGCTCGATATGCTGGGCACGGCCTCGTTCGACATCATCTTCACCACGGCTCACGACCGGTATGCGCTGCGCGCCATCAAGTTCTGCGCTCTTGACTACCTACTCAAGCCCGTGGGCGTGGCCGAGCTGCGCGAGGCCGTGGCCAAAGCCCAGCGCCAGCAGGCCCCCGTGGCCGCGCAGCTGCACACGTTTTACGACAACCTGCGAGAGCGCAACGGGCCGGCCGGCAAGGTGGTGCTGCCCACCATGCAGGGCTTTGAAGTGGTGGAGGTGGCCCGCGTAGTGCGCTGCCAGGCCGACGACAACTACACGCTGTTCGTGCTGGAAGGCAAGGAGAAAATCCTGGTCAGCCGCACGCTAAAGGAATACGAGGAGCTGTTCAGCGACTACGGCTTCATCCGCATTCACCAGTCCCACCTCATCAACGCGGCCCACGTGAAGCGCTACATCAAGGGCAGCGGCGGTTACGTGCAGCTCAGCGACGACTCCATTATTGAAGTGTCGCGCCGCAAGAAGGACGAACTGATGAAGCGGTTTCAGGCGTGATGTCAGATTCATTCGGCCATTTCTGCCCGAAGCCGGACGCGGGACCGCCAGTTTTCTCGCGATGAAGAACTAAGTCAAGTTTGCCGGATACTCGCCGGGGCTGACCACTTACTCATTTCACCTTGCGGGGTGGCCCGGAGCGGAGGATGTTTGTCCCAGTAAACCGCGTGGCAACTGCCACGACACCACCCTCATACCCCGACCCGCATGGAACTGACCATCAAAAATCTGTCGAAAACCTACCCCAACGGGGTGAAGGCCCTCGACAACGTGAGTTTGACCATTCCGCAGGGCATGTTTGGCCTGCTCGGGCCCAACGGCGCCGGCAAAAGCTCGCTGATGCGCACCATCGCCACGCTGCAGGCCCCCGACAGCGGCAGCATCCACCTCGACGCCATCGACGCGCTGCACGACCAAATGGCTTTGCGCCGGGTACTGGGCTACCTGCCCCAGGAGTTCGGGGTGTACCCGCGGGTGAGCGCCGAAGACCTGCTCGACCACATGGCCGTGGTCAAGGGCATCGTGCACCGCGGCGAGCGGCGCGACACGGTGAAGGCCCTGCTGGAGCAAACCAACCTTTACGACGTGCGCAAGCGCAGCATCAGCACGTTTTCGGGCGGCATGAAGCAGCGCTTCGGCATTGCCCAGGCCCTCATTGGCAACCCGCTGCTCATCATTGTGGACGAGCCCACCGCCGGCCTCGACCCCGGCGAGCGCAACCGCTTCTACAACCTGCTGAGCGAAATCGGCGAGAACATCATCGTCATTCTGAGCACGCACATCGTGGACGACGTGCGCGAGCTGTGCCGCAACATGGCCATCATCAACGAGGGCAAGGTGCTGTTTGCCGGGCAGCCCCAGGCCGCCCTGCACGAGCTGAAAGGCCGCATCTGGGAGCGCACCATCGAGAAAGCCGAGCTGGCCGAATACCAGCAGGAATACGCCGTGATATCGACCAAGCTGCTGGCCGGGCAGCCGCTGCTGCACGTGGTGGGCGACGAGCTGGGGGCCGCCGGTTTCCAGGCCGTGGAGCCCAGCCTCGAAGACGTGTTTTTCTCCACCATCCAGGGGAAAGCCGTGCAGTCAACTCTCGTTCACGCCTAAGCCCGCCCGCTCATGTTCACTGCCTTCCTTCGCTTCGAGCTGGCCACCTGGCGCAAGCACCCGCTGACCTACATCTTCCTGGCCGTTACCTTCGGCATGACGTTTCTGGCCATGCTGTGGCCCAACCTGCAGATGGGCCAGGACCTACGCAACCTGCACGTCAACGCCCCCTTTGCCATCCTGAGCCGGGCCGGGGCCATGACCATGCTGTGCCTGCTGTTCATCACCGCCATCATGGCCAGCACGGCCACCCGCGACTCCGGCTCCGGTTACGCGCCGGTGCTGTACGCCGCGCCACTCGAAAAAGCCGGCTACCTCTGGGGGCGCTTCGCCGGCGGCGTAGCAGTGGCCGTGCTGGCCTTGCTGAGCATGCTGCTGGCCATCGCGCTGGGCACGCCGCTCAACGAGCCCGCCCGGGTGAGTACGTTTCAGCTGGCGCCTTACCTGCAGGCCTTTGGTTTGTTTATCGTGCCCAACGCAGTGCTGGCCGGGGCCATCATCTACTGCCTCACGGTGCTGACGCGCAACACGGTATACGCCTTCATTGCAGCGCTGGGGCTGCTGGTGGGCTTCCTGCTGGTGGGCCTGATGACCTCCAACCTGGAAACCCCAGCCTCCGTGCTGCTGCTTGACCCCTTCGGCCTGCGCACCCTCCACGCCCTGACCAAGTACTGGACGGTATCGGAGAAAAATACCCAGGTGCTGGCCCTGGCCGGACCGCTGCTCACCAACCGGCTGGTGTGGCTCGGCATTGCCGGCGCCCTGATGGGCCTGACCCACGGCCTGTTCTCCTTCACGACCTCGACCGGCACCGCCAAAAAGCGCCGGCTGGCCGACGCGCCGGCCCCGGCGCGGACCTCGACGCCCACACCCCGGCCCCGGGTACAGCCCCGGCACGACCGCGGCGCGGCCCTGGTGCAGCTCACGCAGCAGGTCCAACTGGACTTGCTGGGCATTCTCAAGAGCGTGCCGTTCTGGCTACTGCTCGGGCTGGGCGTGGTGAACCTGCTTAGCATTGCGGCCACGGCCTCGGAGCGGGAGGGCGGGCACTTCCTCCCCGTCACCTACACCATGCTCGACCTGATTAACGGCACCTACGGGCTGTTTGTCATCGCCGTGCTGGTATACTACGGCGGGGTGCTGGTGTGGAAAGAGCAGGACGCCCGCCTCGACGGCATCCTCGATGCCGCGCCGCGCCCTTCGTGGGTGCTCTACGTGGCCAAGCTGCTGACCCTGGTGGTCATCGCGGCGCTGCTGACGGGCGTGGGGGTGATGGTGTGCGTGGCGGCGCAGGCCCTGCAAGGCTACACCAACTTCGAGTGGAGCCTGTACGGCAAGGCCGTGTTCGGCATCGAGTTTACCCGCTACGTGATGGTGGCCGTGGGCACGGTGTTTTTGCACGTGCTGCTGCGCAACAAGTTCCTGGCCTATGGCCTGACGGTGGCCATCATCCTGTTTCAAAGCATCAGCGGCGCAGCCCTGGACTGGAACAACAACCTCTTCCGCTTCGCCGACACGCCTGCCTTCACCTACTCTGACATGAACGGCTTCGGGCCTTTCGCGGAAAGCATCGTGTGGTTTAAGCTTTACTGGGCAGCCTTTACGCTGCTGCTGGTGGCCCTCACCGCCGGGCTGTGGGTGCGGGGCCGGGCCGTGGGCGGCGCCTTCAGCGGTTCGCAGCTGCGGCAGGCCTTCACCCCGGTGCTGCGGGTAATGGCGGCCACCGGCCTGCTTGCCTGGCTGGGCCTGGGCGGCTGGATTTACTACAACACCACCGTACGCAACGACTACGCCACGGCGGCCGGCGAGCAACAGGTACAAGCCGATTACGAAAAGCAGTACAAGCGCTACGAGCATGCCCCGCAGCCCCGCGTGACGGCCGTGAGCCTGCAAGTCGACCTGGAGCCCGCCGCCCGCGCCGTGCAGGTGCAAGGCCAGTTGACGCTCGTTAACAAAACCAGCCGCCCGCTCGACACCCTGCTGCTGTCCTACGGCAGCTACCTGGAAAACTACCAGTTCACTGTCCCCGGCGCCCGGCCCGTGCTCAACGATGAGCGCCTGCGCTTTCGCAGCTTTGCGCTCCAGCCCGCGCTGGCCGCTGGCGACTCGCTCGTGCTGAGCTACTCGGCCCACTACCGCGCCCGGGGCTTCGAAAACAAGGTATCACGGCCCCTGATTAACGGCAACGGCACCTTTCTCAACAACTTCGAGCTGGCGCCCACCATCGGCTACACCCGCAACCTGGAGCTGGAAAGCGCCACCGAACGCGCCAGGCTGGGCCTGCCCGAGCGGCCCCGCATGGCCCCGCAAACCGACCGCGCCGCCTACGCCAATACCTACATTTCCACCGACGCCGACCGCCTGCGCTTCGAGGCCACCGTGAGCACCAGCTCCGACCAGACTGCCGTGGCCCCCGGCACGTTACTGAAGGAGTGGCAGGCAAAAGGCCGCCGCTACTTTCACTACCGCCTGGCCGCGCCGGTCGTTAACTTCTACTCCATCACGTCGGCCCGCTACCAGGTGCGGCGCGAAAAGCTGAACGGCGTGGACCTGGAAATCTACTACCACGCCGCCCACCCCTACAACCTCGACCGCATGATGCGCTCGATGCGCGCCTCGGTGGCGTACTACGGCCAGCAGTTCGGGGCCTACCCCCAGCAGCAGGCCCGCATCATCGAGTTTCCGCGCTACCAGCAGTTTGCCCAGGCCTTTCCCGGCACCATGCCCTACTCCGAGGGCCTCGGCTTCATTGCCCAGCCCAGCTCCGAAGACCACGACGTGGACCGCACCTACCGCGTGGTGGCCCACGAAATGGCCCACCAGTGGTGGGGCCACCAGGTCACCGGCGCCGCCGTGCAGGGCGCCACCTTCCTGTCGGAGTCAGTGTCGGAATACCTGTCGGTGCTGATGCTGGAACGTCTCTACGGCCCGGCCAAGGTGCTCACGCTGCGGCGCTACGCTCTCGACTACTACCTGCGAGGCCGGGCTTCCGAGAAGGTGCGTGAGCTGCCCCTGCTCTACAACGAAGACCAGCCCCACATCCACTACGCCAAAGGCTCGCTGGCCCTGTATTCGCTTCGCAGCTACCTGGGCGAACAACGCCTCCATGGCGCGCTGGCGCAGTTCCTGCGCGACTACCAGGGCCGCCCCGCCCCGTACCCCACTTCCGAGGATTTGTACGGCTATATCATGCGAGCCGCTCCCGACTCCCTCCAGTACTTTGTGCAGGACCAGCTCAAGCGTATCACCTTGTATGATAACCAGGTGCAGGAAGTTGCCTACAAGAAGCTCCCCAATGGCCGCTACCAGGCCATCATCCAGGTGGAAGCCCATAAGCGCTACGCCGACCAGCTAGGCAAGGAAACCGAAGCGCAGCTGCACGATTACATCGACGTAGCGCTGTACGGGGCCGCCAACCAGGTACTTTACCGGCAGCGGGTACTGGTAATAGGGCCCCGCAAAGTCCTGAAGATAACCGTGTCCGCCGTCCCACAAAAAGCTGTCATCGACCCGGATTTACTCCTTGTGGACCGTCGGCCGGAGGACAACAGCCGCGCTGCCGTAGAAATTAGCCGGTAGTCAAGTCATTAAGGCTTTTTTCGCTACTTATGGAGCGTAAACTATACGCAGCTCCTGCCGGCATTGGCTTGTCAGCAGGAGCTGTTAATGTTAAAACGTTTTCATTATTAAGTGTTCAGAAAAAGGGTAGCTACTGAATCGTAATCCTCCAGTTGTCGTTAATTAACTGCTGCTTCGAGCGCGATAGGCGCCGGTACATTTTCCGGGCGATGAGCGTATCGATCGACTGGTACTTGTCAAGCGAATCAAGGCGGAATACGAACAGATTCAGCTGGTTATTCTGACTGCGGAAGATCGCTTTCTCCCAGCCGTTCGCCTCTGGCATCAGGGGCGAATACGTGCTATCCGGACGAATGCGGGCTTGCTGATAAAACGCGGGGTGATTGAAGCAGGAAGAGCGCGGCAGTGTATCGGGACACACTTCGGCCGCGAGCACCTGAGGCGTCTTGTTGACGATTTTCAGCCGACCATCATAGTAGTCACAGCCCAGCAAAAAGAGGGGGGCAATAGTTAGCGTTAAAAGCGGCCGGAGGTTCATGTCAGCGAAGATGGCGGAAAGAATCCCTGCACTAGGTGCAGGAAAAGGGTCCGAATCGCAAAACGAGGATTTGTTTCGGGTCATCTTTTCCGTAGTCGCTTTTTTGCTACGTACCGGTCATAAAAAGCCCCCGTGCCTTTGGCGTCGAGTCGCCCAACCACGACTTCCACCGAACTGTGACTAAGGTCGAGGTCCGGGCGCAGCGAAACATGTTCTCGTGCTCCGAGTGGCAGGGCTGGTAGCGCCTCTTGCGCCGTGTCGGCCAGTCGCAGTAACAACTGGGCAAACGAGCGGAGGCCCTCCGGGTCGCCGTGAATCAAAATGGTTTGCCACTTCTCCGTTTCCCCTTCAAACTCTTCCTCATGATTACCCACGAAGAGGTCCAGATGGCCGGTGATGTCAGATTGATACGCTTTCATAGCGGCGGGGCAGGGGGCTTGTAGAAGTGAATTACCCACAAAGGAAGCGTTCAAGAAAACCGTCGGAATAGCAAAAGCGAGAGATAATGGAATGGAAGCGTCTTCGCACCGGGCTGGACTTCCGAACGGCTCTTAGGTATTGCGCAGGCGTTCTTGCTCCTCCCGCACCAACTGCTGCAGCTCCTCTTCCGACGGCAGGTTCATCTGGTATTTGCTCACGAACAGTTGCTCGGCCAGGCCCGTGGTCGCGTAGCGCACCAGCGTGTCGTTCTTCTGCGCGCACAGGATGAGCCCCACCGGCGGGTTGTCGCCTTCGGTCATCTCCTGCTCCCGGTAGTAGTTCAGGTACACGTTCATCTGCCCCGCGTCGGCGTGGCTGAACGCCCCAATCTTCAGGTCCACCAGCACGTGGCACTTGAGAATGCGGTGGTAAAACACCAGGTCAATAAAGTAATGCTCGTTGTCGAAGGTGATGCGTTTTTGCCGGGCCTCGAAGCAGAAGCCCCGCCCCAGCTCCACCAGAAACGTCTGCAGGTGTGCAATAATCGCCGCTTCCAAGTCGCTCTCGCTGTAACTGGTTCGTTCGTCCAGCCCCAGAAATTCCAGCACGTACGGGTTCTTCACCACATCGGCCACCCCCAGCGGCTGGGTGTCGGCGTGGCTGGCCAACACGGCGGCCTTGTCGGTGGAGAGCCCCGTGCGCTCGTACAACGCGGAGTGAATGGCCCGCTTCAACGCCCGCACCGACCAGCTGTTTTTCACCGCGTGCACCTCGTAAAACGCCCGCTGTAAGGGCCGGTCCAGGGCCAGCAATTCTAGAAAATGTGAGAAGCTCAGCCGCGTCAATAGTAGGTCAGGGGCAATGCCCAGTATTACACCTGCCGCTACCGGTTGCTCCGGTGCCACCGGCGCTGGGAGATCAACAGTGCCCAGCAAACCAGCCCGTTGCAATTCTCCAGACACTGTCTGGAGAATGGTCGGATACGCCCGGTAGAACGCCCGGCAGTCGTAGAGGCGTTGCACCGCGAGCCCCTTGACGCCGCGTAGCTGCCGCGCCAACTCCGGCAGCAATCGGTCGCCGTACTCGGCCCGGTCGCTGCCGCCCTGTTCGTACTCGGCAATGTGCCAACCGATGAGCCAGTTGCGCACCGTCAGCCAGTAGTTGATCTGTTGCGCCGCCGCCCGTTGCGTTTGTGCGTGCAGCTGACCAATCTGTTCCGCCAGCCGCGAAAGCGTGGTTTCTTCCATCGGACCAAGTTACGCGGGGCCCGTGAGTCCGCGGCAAGGCCGGTAACCACCAAAGCGGGTCCTCTACCGGAAAGTTGGCCCCAACCATCGCTCAGCGAAAGGGCGGTGCCGTAAACGCGCGCCGTTCAGGCAAAGGAGGGTTACTTTCATGCTCCTGTCTCCCTGCCCTCGTTTATGCAATTCCGGCCCCGCTCCGTCCTTCTTTTCATCCCCCTGGCGTGGGTGGTTTCTTCATGCGGTGGCAACGCGATGCACTATGACACGGCCACGCACGCCCTGATGACATGCAGCGGAGCCACGCTCACCAGTGTGTTTGTGGAAGGAACGGATGGAAAAGACTTTTACCACCTGGAAAAACGCCCCGGGTCCGCGGGATCCGCCCGCCTGCGGTTGGACCAGTTGGACGGAAGCTACGTGGTGAGCGGAGGGGACGGACGCCCACGTCCCACTGGTGTGCGGTTGCGCCCAAATACGTCTTACCGCATCAGCACCGTGTCGAATGGCGACGCGGCCTCTTCCGACGTCTTGGTCAAAACGGCCGCTGACGCCCTAATCAACGAGGGCAGCCCGACCGCGTGTAGATAAGGATAACGGGGTGCCTGCGTTTCCTAGTTTAGCCAAAGGGTGGTTCAAGCAAAGGAGCGTTACTTTGAAACCATGAGTGCTGAGGGTCACCTACTGGTCCGGGAATACGTCGATGCGGCCTTGGCTTTTCTGGCCGCTCACGATTTGATGCGGATTCTCCCTCCGGTCGCGGACGCCATGCAAGACCCTTCGCGACCGGTCGCGGCGGGGGGCGGCTGGGGGGACGACTGGTTTCCCTGGAAGCCCATAGCCAGCACCGTCACCGCGGCGGACATTGCCGAATTGGAAGCGGCCATCGGCGCCCGGTTTCCGGCGCTGTACGTCGACTTCCTCTGCTACCGCCACTTCTACGAGCTGGATGCGGCGGCGGGCGTTTCGTTTCTGATGCACGACGTCAAATACTGGAAGGCCGGCCTGTTGCACCATTACTTCTACCTGCCCGACCCGGGCACGCCCACGCAGCAGGGCTTCGTCATGTTTGCCTACGACCCGGAGTTGAAGTCCCTGTGCTTTGACGTGAACCGCCCCACGCCCGACGGGCGGGATTGCGCCGTCGTGCGGGTCCTGGACCTCTACCAAGATCCGGCACCTACGCAACTGCTCTATCATTCTTTTTTCGACCTGCTCGTGGCCCTGCGCGCGGCGCAACGGCAGCGAGACACGCTTAGTGAGCAAGCACGCGCGTGCTGAAGCGTCGGTTCACGTAAACGGTCCAACTAGCGAATGGAGCCTACTAGACTCATGACTTCTCGGGCCTGTTTAACTACTTCATGCCATTTGGGGTCCTTCAAAATAGCGTCGTCGGTTTCTGCTTCTTCATAAGCATAAATCAACTTTCTCAATTGATCCATCGCGGCCCAAGAGTCGTCATCCAGTTGGGTTTGGGACCGCGGCGCTTCATCCAGGAACTGGTCGAAGAAGCTGTCGTCCAAGAGCGCCGCCACAGTTTCGACAAAAGAAGCAACCTCCTCTCCGCCCCCCAACCAAGCCCTTTTCTGATAACCCAAATCCGCTAGGTCCTGGATGGCATCTAGTACTTTCCTTTTCCATAGCGTGAAATCATTCATAACACTGGTGGAATGTGGTCCCGTTAGTTAGAAGAAGGAGTTCAAATTAACGGTCCGAAAAGTAAAAGGAGGGTCTACCGAGCGTCTTCGTTTTCAGGTGGGCTCAGCGGGGGGGCGGGGTCGGTAGCAATGAACGGTCCGTGGCCGAGGCGCTGCGCGTAGGCCAGCAATTCTTCGGCGGGCTCCCGAGCCGCGGCATAGAGGATGGGGTGGCGCTGTTGGAGGCCCACCAGCAGGGAACAGGACGAATCCAGCACCTCCCCGGCGGTCCCGAACACGGCAACCCGGTCGGCAAAGCTCTCCGCGCTGGCGTTCCCCCCGGCGGCGCGCAGGGCGTCGGTGATGCGCGCCAGGGTGTCAAAAATGTTCAATGGGGGAACGGAGCGGGTCGGCGGCGGTTGGGGCGGGGTGTCGGCCAGCCACCGCCTCACGCGCCGGAACAGGCGCCGGAGCCCGGTCTCCCCGCGCCCGGCCGGAGGCGGCGGGACGGGGCTGGGGTCACCGGCGGCGAAGTGCCAGCCGTCGCGGAAATGAAACGGCACGTGCCCGGGTTCGACGGCGCAGTAAAAGGTCAACTCGTTGAACACGACTTGCTGGTGATCGGCCCGCCGCTCGGCCGGGGGCACCCAACTCTCCACGGCCACAAAGGGCAGGCCGGGTAAGGCGGGGTAGAAAAAGAACTGCTCGTCGTCGATGGCATCGTAGGTGTTGATCGTGCGCCGGTACTCGCGCGTCCAGGCCTGGACCACGGGCAGGGGCACGGCGAACGGCGGGCCTTCCAGGCTAATGAGGCGCACGCGGCCTTCGCGCGTGCGCACCGCCACCCGGTGAAGGCGCGGGTTATGAGGCACGAGCACGTGCAGTTCGGGGTCCTCGGCGTGCTTGTTTACGGGCGTGCCCAAACTGGTGAGCAAATCGGCCAAGCCCAGGGTAGCCCAGTTCCGCACCTGTTCCTGGAGCCAGTCGCTGTCGTTCTGCATGGGGTGCACGTTCGCGTGGGTAATAGGGCCGCAAGGTATCTGCTAAACGCTCCCAGCAAGCAACTGGGCTGTCGCACCCAGTTAAAAACTGTCTAGCGAAAGGGTCCGAAGATAAACGCGCTTCTTTCAGAATAAGGAGGTTTTTTCATATTCGAAAGCTACGAAAAGGGCCGGCTCGCTTATCGTGTTAGGCGGCGGATTACCCAGATTAAGAAAAGGATAAAGGGGGAGAGCACCAGCAAGCCAACAGCCAGAAAGAACAAGCCAACAGCCAGAAAGAAGATGACCGGCCATAGGAACCACAAGAGCATGGCCAACGATGCCAGTATGGCCATTATCGCGCCTTGAACTTCCGGTAGTTGCAGGAGGGCGTAGCCTTGGTAGAGGTAGTAGATAGCACCCAGGGAAAAGACGACGAGTATGTAATTGGCTAGGGTTGGTCGCCACTTTAGAAGACTGCGCATGCTTAGGGGCTTGGCTACGATGGTACAAGCTACCTCTTTTCAAAGGGCTAAGTCATCAAACTGATTGTGTTCATCTAAACAGTAGTTCACGCAAAGGAGCGTATCGGTTAAGTTTGCTAGCAAGTGGAGTCGTACCAACTTGGCTTAACAAACCGATGGTTACCCTGACCGAGGACCTGTTTGCCCAAATCAATGCCGTACTGGCGGAATGGAATCCTATTGGGGTGCCCGACGGCACGGCCGAGGACGAGTACCAGAGTTACGTAGCCGTCTTGGTCGAGTCCTGGAACCGTGCTCAGGACGTGAAACCCGCGATGGTGTGGGTCTACACCCAGCCGATGGGCTACGACGTGAACCCCGCCTTCTCCCGAGCAACGCGGCTGTTTGCCACCCAAATTAACCAGTTGCTACAGGCACAAGAAAGCACGTAATCTCGCTCCACTTGTTCAAGAAAACGGTCCGAAGGTAAACTCGCCACGTTCAGTCAAAGTAGTGTTTATTTGACCTTTAGCTGACTGACAGCACTTCAAAAAATGCCCGAAACTTAGGTATTGTGTGCGGCTCGTCCGAATGCCAGATTTACCGGAAGAAACCCACGGCCTCGGCCCCTTTTTGTTCTCACGACACCCCCGATTGCGAATCCCGATGAAAAACCCATCCCGCTCCTTCTACTTTGTTGCCACCTTATGCCTGCTCTTGGCCTTGGGCGGAATCTTCATGGCGGGCTACTATTCCGGCCGCAACGACTCCTTGGTGAAGCTGGGGCTGGGGCTGGGCGTTGGGGGGGGTGTGGCCTTATCCATCTATGCCTCCGCTGTGTACAAAAAACAAAAGGGCAACCCAGCCAGTCCGCGCTAAGAAGACACGTATGAATGACGGCCTGGTGCCGTGCAAATGGGCTTGCCCGCTTCGGTTTACTGAAACGGTGATTCTGCCAAAACGAGCTTATTCCCAAACTGCTGAGTTCCACTCCGCCTCGTCTTCCTCAGACCGGCGCAACGTTACTTCAGGGAGATTGGGGTTGCCAATGGCAGCTGTCAAGTAATAACGCCGGTCATGTGCCGAATACAGATACTTGGTTAGTATTCCCTCTTGTACCAACTCCTCCAAGAGCTGCTCGACTTGTTCCCCACTCGTCAGTAGAGGAAATTTTAGCCGTATGGCTGGGTTGCTTTTCATAAAATCGAACATGAACCAAACGTCGATGCCCGTACAACCGCCTTCTAAAGCATAATCGAAGTCCACCTCGAACGCTGGCGTGGTAATGTGGCATCCAATTCCATGGAAGTAATAGCGCACCAGCCTTGCGTCATCGAGATACCCGGCCCGGAATCCAGGGCTCTCTTCCTGTTTTTGAAAGCCTACCTCTCGTTCTGATTTTGCATTTAACAGACTGACGGCCTTGTAAACGGCTGTTTGGTAGTCTTGAATAAGTTCTGCGACTTGCTGCTTGGGTGAAGGCATTACATACAAAAGAGGACTTCACTTGAAGGGTACTGCCGTAAACGAAGCCATTGAAATAAAGAAGCATTTGCTGGAAGATCTCGCATGCCACTGTGATCAATGGCCTACCTGTTGGTCGACCAGTTGTCCGGGGAACGAAAACGAAAGCAGAGCCATCCTTACCCAGCGTACCTGAGTCATGAAATTACTAGAACTTGTGCCGTACCTCACCCACCCACAAAAGCTGTCAGAATTGTATCGTCAGCGTGGTATAGACCAAGAGGCGGAAAGCCTTTCCATCTACATGCAGGATGTCATCAGCTTGGATTCGGACATCCGCCTCTTCACGGACGAAGAAGTGGACGGGGAGGCGCATGTCACGGTGGATGGGATTTATTACAAAGAAATGCTTCCCGTTGAAATAGCCCTTGACTTAATAGAAACAGATACCAGCCTGCAACATCCGAATGTCACCGACTTGGCTAGGGCAGAGCGGATAATAGAATACTCCCTATACGATGCCTAATCGGTACGCCAGCCTGTGGCTCCTCCAAGCGGGCGGGTTGACCCCACGAGCGAGCGCATGCGGACGTCCAAAGCCCTTCGGGGCAGGCGGCCAGCGCCATTCCGAAGCCAGTGGAACCTGATAACGTTCAAGAAAACGGTGAGTTCGACACTAAGTGGTGGTGCTGAGCAAGAGGCTGCGGTCGCGGGCCGTGCCATCAGCTGCCTCAGCCGGCACGTGCACGTAATACTCGACGAAGGTGCCCGGGGCCAGCACGTCCTCGTCGAGGAAGGGGCAGCGCGCGTTCACGGCCACCCGGTGCCAGGGGCCGGCGGCCCCGCCCACGCGGCGAAAGACGTGGGCGCGTTCGCCGGGCTGGGCGGCAAACGTTAAGCGGCGGCCCGTGGCCACCCGCGCGAGTTCGGGAACAGGCATGCGGTACTTACGAATAAAACGGCCCGTCGGAACCACCTGGCCACCAGTCCAACCAAACGGTCGGAATAGCAACAGAAGGCAGACAAGAGGAAGCACAAGCGCTTCCCGGCACCAAACGCCACCTGCTGACGTTCCCGCGGCTCATCCACCGCACCGCATCGTGAAACCGCTTCTCTTTACTTGCTGCCTGGCGCTGCTGGGGGCGGCCCCTGCCCGGGACGTGGCCTGCCCCGACGTGCCCGCGCTCAACCAGCAGGTCCTGGCCTACGTGCACGCCCACCTGACGCAGCAGGTCGGCCGGGGGGAATGCTGGGACCTGCCGGCCGCCGCCCTGCGCAGTACCGGCGCCACCTGGGACGGCCGCTACCGCTTCGGCCGGCCCGTTGACCCGCGCACGGCCTGTGTGTTTCCCGGCGACGTGGTCCAGTTTGAGGGGGTGGTCGTGGCCTACGAGCGCGGCGGCCGGCGCTACCGCGAGGAGATGGGCCACCACAGCGCCGTTGTCTACCAGGTAACGGGCCCCGGCGCCTTCGTGCTGGCCCACCAGAACGTTGGGCCCGTCGGCCGGAAAGTCGGCCTCTCCCCGCTCGACCTGCGCGACGTCCAACGCGGGCAACTCACCATCTACCGGCCGGTGCCGTAAGGGGTGGGCGGCGAGAGGCCGCCCGGCCGGGCGTCGCTCACGCTGGCCGCACAGGACAACCGGTGCGTGACAGCCTCCGGGCCATCAAAACGAGCGTTTAGTGGTTCGTTCGGGCTAAGCAGCAAACCGCTCGCGCACTTGCTCGCTGGCTCGGAAGACGCGTAGCTTTGGCCTGACCCCGTTACCCGCCTGCGGCGGAAGGGCAACGCTTCTCCGATTCATTTACCAAGGGCCCGCGGTGGCCCGCCCAGCGCGATGAAGTATTACCTCTCGTCTTATAAGTTCGGCAACTGCGTGGACCGGCTGGTTAGCCTGCTGCCCGCAGGGGCCCGCATCGGGCACGTGCACAACGCCCGCGACCACACCGCGGCCGATGCCACGAAGCGCCGCCGGAGCCAAGCGGAAGAAATAGCCCACTTGACCCACTTGGGCTTTGCGGCCGAGGCGTTGGACTTAAAGGACTACTTCCACCGCGAAGACGCGCTGAGGTCAAAACTCGAGGGCTTGCACGGGCTCTGGGTGAGTGGGGGCAACACGTTCGTGTTGCGGCAGGCCATGCGCCTGAGCGGGTTCGACCGCCTGGTGCACGCGCTGGCCCAGCGGCCCGAGTTTGTCTACGCGGGCTACAGCGCCGGCATTTGCGTCTTGTCGTCCTCGCTCCGCTACTTGCACCTGGTGGACGCCCCGTACGACTACCCCTACGCCGACGGCCAGCAGACAATCTGGGAAGGCCTGGGGCTGCTTGATTACGCCTTGCTGCCGCATTACGACTCCGACCACCCCGAATCCGCGGACATTGGCCAAACCGTGGCCTATTGCATCGAGCACAAGCTTTTGTTCAAAGCCCTGCGGGACGGCGAGGTGCTGCTTCTAGACGAAGAACAGACCTGATGTTGCTTCCTTCCGGCAGCAACGGCCGCCAAGCCGTTTCCGGGTCACCGGCCCTTGTTTGGACCGGTGCTATCATGCCTGCGTTCAAGAAAACGGTCGTGCCCTGAACGCCGCATTTCTGGAAAGGAACAACCGGCGTGTGCCGGGTTGGGGGCTGCCCCGCGGTTTGGGCGTGAGCTGGCTTTAGGGAACCACAAACGTCGTCTCCTGGATCAGGTCGGCCGTGGGGTCGGCGGAAGTGTAGGCATCGGCGGCGGTGACGTGCCGGTAACTCAGCCCCTGGTTAAGGCGGGTTTGCCCGTCGACCGACAGGCCGACGACCAGTTCGCTCGTGGGGGTCAAGGGGCGCTGGGCGGGGCGCTGAAAGAACGAGGTGACGTAGAGCCGGGTCCCGGGGGGGAGTTTGCCCAGAGAAAACGTGGCCACGCCGTCCACCAACGTGCGCTGGTCCAGCAGGCGGGTGCCGGGCGTACAGGGATTGCCGGGCGTGTAGCAACTCCGATAGGACGTCGTGCCGACCACGACGCCGGGCAGCGGGCGCGACGGGTCGGCCGCGTCGGTGCCCGTGCCGAAGACCACGGCGCGCACCGTGACGTCCGGCAAAGCCGGCGCCGGCGGTTGCTCGTCCGTGCGGCAGCCGCTGCTGCCCGCGCCCGCCAGCCCAAGCCAGCACGCAACGCGAAGAAAGGAAGTCGCCATCAGGGGAGGCGTTTCGGTCGGGGGAAAAGGAAGGATAAAGCTACCACCTTGGAGCCGGCGGCTATTCCACGTTCATTTAAACGGTGGTTCACGCCAGGGAGGGTTAAAGGGGGCGAGCCGTAAGGGGTACCGACTTCACGATGTTGGTGACGCTGTCCTGCATGAATTCCAGCCGCAGGGCAAAGGTCGGGTTGTCGAACGTGGGCCGCGGCTCGAGGCGAAAGCGCAGCACGAGCGGGCCCGGCGAGCTGCAGTACGTGAGCTCGCGCCGGTCATCCCACCCCACCCCATCGGCCAGTACCAGCTTCCAGTCGTAATGCATGAGCCCTAGTTCCAGCGGCTTGTTGAGCACCACCACCAGGTTGGCCGCCACCTGGGTCGAATCCAACAGGCGCAGCCGCTCGGGATTCGCGCCGGCCATGAAGCGCTGCTCTACGAACACTTCCTTGACGGGCAGGTCCGGAATCGCCGGGCTCAGGCGGTAGCTTTGCAGGAACACCCCGTCTTTTTTGGAATGCGCGCTGGACGTGTTCGTGGCCTCGAACATCGTCGTATCGGGCGTGCAGCGGGCGAGGCCGAGGGCCACGAGGGGGAGGAACCATTTCATGGGGGCCGGATGGGGAGCAGGGGGTGAACCCAAAGGTATCGCCGCCGACGCGCGACCGGGCGCCGACGCATTCCGGTCGGGTTGCTTCAGAGCACCATCGAGCTGGTGCCGTTCAATAAAACGGTGATTTGCAGTAGGTAAAAGACCGTGCTTTTAAGAATTATCCAGGGTATCTTGCTCCCCATTGTCCTGTTTAAACGCGACGAAAGCTCCTTTAAAGAAATTGTAGTGCAGCAGGCTTTGGTCATCCCAGCCGAAGCTAAGGAAATAGTCGGAATAGAGCGCTAGGTTATCCGGCTGTATCGCTAAAGAAAAACCCGCCTGCAAGTTTAGGGACAGCCTCCCCCCGGAGGACAAGTGACTGTCAAGAAGCTTTTTGCCTTTTAGGGCTGGTAGTGATTCGGCGATGTGCAAATCCGTATCGCTTGACGAGCACACCAGCTCTTGTTCCCGTAGCAGTTGCCACGTGCAGGATACCCCTAAACTGCCGTCCTGAGTGCGGGTGCTTTTGGACGCTAAGCGGATTCTTTTAGCCAGGCGTACCTGAAAACCAGCGCCTTGCCAGCCTACTATTTCTTTGATGGTGGCGTTGGTCCAGCGTGGCAATAATTCCTGAATCGTACTATCGGACACAGCCGGTCTACGGGCAGGCCCACTTGTTCGAGCGAAATAAGCGAGTAGGGACTCGACAGTGAACGGAATCCGCTCGCCATTGCCCGCGATTATGGTGGTCGGCCAAGGCGTGTTGGGCTCTTCCTGAACCGCCAGCTCTCCCATCGAGGCAAACGCTTCCTGTAGGCGCGCAAGATTCAGCGGGCGTCTGGCAAAAAGCTGCCAAAAGTGTACATAAGCGGCCCCATGGGGGTGTCCGGCGCAGAAATCATCATTCGCGAGCACGACGAATCGGTTACAGAAGCAGCTGGCGCGAAGCTACGCACAATACCAAAGCCAGCGCCGCAGCCGAGTGAACGAGAATCACCACTTTTTTAAGGTTTGTCCGAGCACCCTTCTTATGGAAAGGGGATTTTCCGCGATGAGCGCGGCCGTATTGGTCCTTCTTCCCCACGCCCCCGTGCCGGCTCGTTGCCCCGGCCAACCCGTGGCTTGCCAGTCCTCCCCCGCCCCCGCCGCCCGGTGCGATCGCTTTTACAGCCGCACGTTTTTACAGCCGCACGTTGGCGTAGAAACCGTCTTCAATTGTGCTAGCCCCAGGGCCACTGCCGGCAAACGTGCCGGAGAAGTGGCCGGTGCTCGTTTGAGAGAACGTCGACTCCGGCCTCACGCGGTAGGGCGTGCCGGGGGCCGGGTCGCCACCGGCATAGGTCAGGGCAGAAAAAGCATACAACGCGTTCGGAACCGCGGCCGGCCGTTGGAAGGTGAGCGTGAGGGCGGGCGCCGCGCCGGCAGGTTGGGACGTTTCGGTCAAGACGATGCGCAGCACGCGGTAGCGTTGGCCCCCGATCACCGTCGAATCGAGCACCGGGCGGGCCTGGCAGTGGACCCGGCGGCCGTCGAGGGTGTAGCGTCCGGTGCCAATGCGCGGGTCAGGGGTCTCTTGTTTGGCGCAGCCGACCGTGCCGAGGAGGAGCAGCGCCGCGAGGGCGGGAGAAAGCCGAGGAGGGAGCATGCGGGAGAAGCGAGGGGGTAGAAAGTAAGGTTCTCTACGCAAGTTAGTAACAAACCGGAGGGAAGTTGCCTCCCCATTCAAGCGAGTCGGAAGGCCCTTTGGGCCCTACTTCGCTCCGGAAAGACCAGCGGCAGCGCGGGCCACCCACGCGGGGGTGACGGCGGGACGCGGGCGGAGTCAAGGCCGTGTTCGACGCGGTAGGTGCGCACGACGGGGGCCCGTGGCTACTGGGGGCGAGTTTACGAAACTCATCCCTCCAGCCCGTTTCGTAAACGTTGATTCGTAGACGGGTTTCCTAAACTCTCCCCGTGCCACAGAGGCCAATTGGCCACCAAGTGTAGGGCTGACTGCTATCGTTCACGGAAAGGAGCGTTAGCATTGCCGATTGGTAAGCCCTTCCTAGCGGCATCCTCCTGCCTGGCCTGCAAAGAGCGCTACGATGACAAGCCGGTGATACGTTGGGACCCCGGGAAGAGGCACCTGGGGTAAAACGCCGCGGCCGCGGGGCCCGTTATACCCCGCAACGCCCGTATCACTCCTTCCCATGCCTGCTCTCCTCGGCACCCTGCGCACTGGCACCAGCGGCATCGTAGTGCCCGGCCCCAAGGCCACCTTCCCGGAGGCCTACCAAGCCACAAGCCGCCTCACCTACTACGCCACCCTGTTTAACTCGGTGGAGATCAACAGCACCTTCTACCGCATCCCCCAGCCCAAAACGTTTGCGGCCTGGGCCGCGGAAACCGGCCCGGCGTTTGACTTTACCCTCAAGCTGTGGCGCGATATCACGCACACCACCGCGCTGGCCGAGGACCTCGCCGCCATAGTCCGCTTTCTAGCTGCCGCACGGGAGTTGGGCCCCAAAAAAGGCTGCCTGCTCATTCAGTTCCCGCCCAGCAACACCATTCGCCAGCTCAACGCGGTCAGTGCCCTCTTGACTGCGCTTGCCGCAGCAGACCCCGCCCACGAGTGGCGCAAAGCGGTGGAGTTTCGCCACTCAAGCTGGTATACAGATGATGCGTTTGATATGCTGGACCACCACGGCGCCAGTCTGGTGCTGCACGACAAAGGCCCCGCCCGAAACGCCCGGCTCAACGAGGGGGCCGACTTTGTTTATATGCGCTTCCACGGTCCGCAGGGAAACTACCGGGAGTCCTACGAGCACGACTTTCTGCACGACCAGGCCGAGCAAATACACGATTACCTCCAAGAGGGGAAAGACGTGTACGCCTACTTCAACAATACCATGGGCGCCGCTTTTGACAATGCCCAAGACCTGTACCGGCTGGTAGTGGAGCGGGCGTGAGCGGTACGACGCACGTCCGGGGGCAGGGGGCGCTGGTATCCAGGGCCAGGTCGTGGTAGACCACGGCGCGGGCTTTCTCAATGGCCGTGGCACAGAGGGCCTCGATGCGGGGCTGCCGGTGCGGCCTAGCCAAAATGCTGTTCCAGCACCTGGGTAATTTTGTCGCTCGTGAGGGGCTTGGTGAGGAAGCCGGCGGCGGGCAGGCTGTTGGCGCGTTCCCGGTCCTGGACGTTAATGGAAGTGGTGACCACGACCACGACGGCGGACTGCTGCTGGGCCGACGGCAGGGCCTGGAAGGCTTCGAGAAACTCAAACCCGTTCATCACGGGCATGTTGAGGTCGAGCAGGACCAGCACGGGGTTGGCGGGGCTAAACGGGCCGTTGGGCTGGGTTAGCATGGCCAGGGCTTGGGCGCCGTTGCTGGCCACGAGCACCTGGTCGGAAACGTTGAGGCGGAACAGCAGTCGGTGGTGGAGAAAATTAGTGGTTTCGTCGTCGTCGACCAGCAGGATACTGGGAATTTTGCACATAGCACGGATACCAGGATAGGATAAAAAATTAAAGCGCGGGCAGGACTTCAGCCGCCGCGGGTACGGGTGCCGGGAGCGTGATGGTGAAGGTGGTGCCCACGCCGGGCGCGCTCTGCACGGCGATGGCGCCGCCGGCGTTTTCCACGATGCGCTTGACCATGAAAAGGCCGATGCCCGAGCCCTCGACGTGGTCGTGCAGGCGGCGGAACAGGCCAAAGAGCTGGCTTTGCTGGGCGACGGTCAGGCCGAGGCCGTTGTCGCGCACGTCGAGCACCACGGTGCCGTCCGCGGCGCTGCGGCAGCGCAGCCGCACCTGGGGCGGGCGGTCCGGCGAGCGGTACTTCAGGGCGTTGCTGAGCAGGTTGTAGACGATGCTGCGCAGGTTTTTGGGCGCGAAGGAAATGTTCGGGCAGCCGGCGACGTCGACGGTTAGCCGGGCGTCGGTAAGCTGCTGCTCCAGGTCGAGGCGGATGTCGGCAACGAGGGTGGCCAGGTCCACGGTTTCGGCGGGCTGTTGGTCAGCCCGCTGCAGCTTGGTCAGGTCCGTGAGCTGGGCAATGGTGAGCTTGAAGCGGTCCACGGACAGCTGCATCCGGTCGAGCAGCGGGGGCACGCCGTCGGCCTGCTGCACGGCGGCGGGCAGCTCTTCGCACAGGGCATGCAGCAGCCCTTCGAGGTTGGTGATGGGGGCGCGCAGGTCGTGCGAGGCCGTGTAGATGAAGGTGTCGAGGTTGACGTTGGTGCGCGTGAGCTCGTGGTTGCTGTGGCCGAGCTCGGTGTTGCGGCTGTGCAGGTGGGTGTTGGCGGTGGCCAGGTCGCGGTTGAGCGTTTCGACTTGCTGGCGGGCCCGCACCTGCTCGGTGACTTCGGTGGCCACCACGGTGACGCCCGTGATGGCGCCGCTGGCGTCGGGCAGGGGCTCGTAGAGGAAGTTCCAGTACACGGTGTCGCGGCGCCCGTGGCGGTCGATGACCGAGGGCAGCTCGTGCGCCAAGTAGGGCACGCCGGTGGCCATCACGCCGTCGAGCAGCGCCTCAAAGCCCTGGCCGGCGGCTTCGGGCAGCAGCTCGAACAAGGGCGTGTGCAGGGCCTGGGCGGGCGTGCGGCCCCAAATGGCGCACACGGCGGGGTTGGCCAGCTCGATGACGTAGCGCGGCCCCCGGAAAATGGCAATGGCCACCGGGGCTTTTTCGAACAAGTCGTGCAGCTGCTGGCGATGCGTTTCGCGTTCCTGGCGGGCCAGGGCCTGCTCGGTGGCGTCGAAGGCAAAGATGCTGACGCCGGCAATGGCGCCGGACTCGCGGTAGGCCTGGTAGGTGAAGTTGAAGTAGCGGGTGCGGGGCGCCTCGCCGGCCGCGCCCGGCAGCACAAAGGGCAGCTCCTCGCCCACAAAGGTTTCGCCGGTCCGGTATACTTGGTCCATTACCTGCACGTAGCCCTGGGCGTAGAGCTCGGGCACGGCCGCGGCCAGGTCCAAGCCCACGAGCTGGCGGCCGGGAAAGAGGGCTTGGTAGGCGGCGTTGGCGTACTCGAAGCGGTGGCCGGGCTGGCGCAGCAAGGCAATCAGGGCCGGGGTTTGCTCGAAGATGTCGTGGAAGGCCTGGCGCTGGCGCAGGGCTTCCTCCACGGCGGTGCGGGGCTGGTCGGCCGCGTCGGTGAAGCTCACCAGCAAGCCCCCTTCGAGCCGGCAGGCGTGGGCCCGAATGCAGAGGTCGTGGCCATCGGCCTGGTAGAACTCGTCGAGCCGGGCCGGCTGGGAAGAATTGAACGCGTCGCGGTGAAAGGCAAACGCCCCGCTGGCGGCAGTCCCCGGCCAGAGCTGCAGGTAGGTGGCGGTGGGCTCGGCTGGCAGCCCGAGCATGCGCTGGGCGCTGGGGTTGAGGTAGGCAATGCGGAAGTCGACCACGGTGCCGGCGGCGTCGTACGCGGGCAGGTAGTACATCACGCCGTTGGGCAGGAGCTGGAGCAGGGCCGGCAGAAACGAAGCGGGAAGTCCGGGGGGTTGCGATTCTACACGGGGGGTCATAAGCACAGGGAGCCGAAGGGAGCACCCCGACATTATTCCCTGCTGTACGGCGGCCCGGCCCGGCGGTAGGCCGGGGAGGCGAATTAGTTGTAAATAACTGAAAATAAAACACCAGCGCAGCTAGGTAGTTGCCCTTGTGAGGGAGTCAGAATTATGGCCCCTGCGGCACAGCACGGGGCCAAAGCGGACCGGGGAGCGGCCAGACAACTGGCTGAAATCAGGCGAGAGCCACTATCCTGCCAAGCCCCGGCGGATTTGGCAAAATGCTGCTGGAGCACCTGGTTGATTTCGTCGCGGGTGAGGGGTTTGGTGAGGTAGCCGGCGATGGAGTTGAGGAAGGTGGTGAGCATGATGACCACCGTGGGGTTCTGGTGCGCGGGTAAGCCTGCAGGAACTCGAAGCTGTTTTGCGCGCCATTTTCAGGTCAAGCAGAATCAGGGCCGGGGCAGCTGAGCGAATCCAGGGTGCTGACCACTTCGCCTCAAATTAGGTATTCGGGGCACGAATTCGGTGTTTGGGGTTGGGCCACAACCAGAATAATTAAGCCAGCTAGCCTGCTCGTTTGCGTTTCAGCAAATTGTAGAATTTACCGCTTAGCTGTGGGTATGGTGTTGAGGCCGGGCGGCCGCCTTACTGTGCCGGTTCGCCGTATCTTAGTAGTAGAAGCACCCCTCTCCCTTCGCATGCCCACACCCCCATTTTCCAACGCCTCCCGCTCCTCGTTGGAAGAAGAAATCAGGGCCTTACGGGCTGAGAACAAGGCCTTGAGGGCCGCGGCCGTTCGCGCCGATGCCGCCGCGGACCACCAGCTCCACCAAGCGCGCTTCCGCACCGTGTTCGAGCACTCGCCGCTGGGCATGAAAATCATTGGGGCGGACCTGGGCATCCAGGATGCCAACACCGCTGTGGCCACGCTGCTGGGCCTGGACTCGCCGGTGGAGGTGTTGGGGCACTCCATCCTGGAGTATGCGCACCCCGACGACTGGACCCACTGGCGCCGCCTGCAGCAGGAGCTGTGGACTCACCGCCGGCCCTGGTTTGCCTTGGAGACCCGCCTGCTCCAGCCCGATGGTTCCCATCGCTGGTGCCGGGTGACGTCGGTGCTCCTGCCGGGCGAAAACGGTGACCTGGGCTACACCAGCCTGGAAGACATTTCGGAGCGCCGGGCCCTGGAAGCGCAGGCTGCGGAGAAGGTCCGGGAAGCACAGGAGGCCAACCAGGAACTGGCCTCTTACAACGAAGAGCTGCACGCGGCCAACGAAGAACTGCAGGAAACCAACGCCCTGCTGGCCCGCGCCAACGCGGAGCTGGACACGTTCGTGTACGCGGCTTCGCACGACCTGCGCACGCCGCTGACCAACCTACAAGGCCTCCTCAACGCACTCCGCGAGCACCTGCCCGCTCCGGACGGGGCCGCGGAGCCCATAGCTCCCCTGCTGGGCATGATGCAGGTTTCGCTGGTTCGCCTGCTCCATGCCCTGAACCGCCTCGCTGACTTCGGCGCCGTGCACCAGGACCGGGTCGGGCAGCGGGAACAGGTGGTGCTGGCCGCCGTGCTGGAGCAGGTGCGGCAGGACGTGTTGCCCCTGCTGGCCGCCTCGGCCGGGCGGCTGGACGTGGAGCTGACCGGCGACCCGGCCCTCTGGTTCCCGGCCAAGCACGTGCACACGGTGGTGCTCAACCTGGTGAGCAACGCGCTCCAATACGCGCACCCCGACCGACCGCCCGTGGTGCGCGTGGAGGGCCACCGCGACGCGAGCCGGCTAGTCGTGCGGGTGCACGACAACGGACTGGGGTTGAGCGAGTCGCAGCAAGGGCAGCTCTTTCGCATGTTTCGGCGCTTTCACCCGCAGGTCGAGGGAACCGGGGTAGGCTTGTACCTGGTGAAGAAAATCCTCGACAACGCGGGCGGCACCATCCGCGTCGACAGCCAGCTGGGCCAGGGCACCACGTTTACTGTGGTCTTTGCTACGTAGCTGCAGTTCGGGAAAATGAGCCGGCCTGCGAAAGACGGCTTCCTGTGTTGAGATTCTGGGCTTTGAAGGTATTGGAAGGATAAAAAAGAGCGAACCAGCGGCTCCGCTCTTTGGGTAGATGAGCCGTGAGGTCCACCGGTTAGCTGCTGGCGGGTTGGCCGAAATGCTCCTGCAATACGTGGTCGATTTTCTCGCGGGTGAGGGGCTTGGTGAGGTAGCCGGCGATGGGCAGGTGCTGCATTTGCTCGACGTCCCGGGGGTTGAGGGAGGTAGTGAGCATGATGATGACCACCGTGGGGTTCTGGCGTTCCGGCCGCTGGGCGTAGGCCTGCAAGAACTCAAAGCCGTTCATGCGGGGCATTTTCATGTCGAGCAGAATCAGGGCCGGGCAGGTGGTCGAGGTGGCCCTTTCGCAATGGGCGTGCAGCAGGTCGAGGGCCTCCTGGCCGTTGCCGGCCACCAGCACCGTGTTGGTGATGGCCATTCGCTGGAGCAGGCGCTGGTTGAGGTAGTTGGTCGTGTCGTCGTCGTCGACAAGCAAGGCGCACGAAATGGCGGACATGGCGGGGAGGAAGAAGTCAGAGAAGAAAACTACGCGGTGGGGGCCGCCTGGGGCAGGAACACAAAGAAGGCAGTACCGGCCCCGAGTTGGCTGTGCACCTCGATGCGGCCGCCGGCGTTCTCGACCATGCGCTTGACCATGTAGAGGCCGATGCCGGTGCCGTCGACGTGGTCGTGGAAGCGCTGGAACATGGTGAACAGGCGCGGCAGGTGGTCGGCCGCCAGGCCCAGGCCGTTGTCGTGCACTTCGAGCACGGTGTAGCCGTCGCGGACGTGGCCCCGCACGTCGACGCGGGACGGGCGGTCGGGTGAGCGATATTTCACGGCGTTGCTGAGCAGGTTGTACACCACCGAGCGCAGGTTCTTTTCCGAGAACTGAATGGGCGGCAGGGCCCCCACGTTGACCACGAGCTTGGCCCCGGCGGCCTGCAGCTGGGGTACCAGGTCCTGGCGCACGTCTTCGATGATGGCGGCCAGGTTGACCGCAACGGTAGCGGGGGTGTGCTCCTTTTGCAGCTTTGATACCTCGGTGAGGTGGTCGATGGTGCGCTTGAAGCGCTCCACGGCGTCGAGCATGCGGGTGAGCGTGGGGCCCACCGCTTCGGCCTGCGCCACGGTGGCGGGCAATTCCTCTTGCAGCAGGTAGAGCAGGCCCTCGATGTTGGAGATGGGGGCTTTGAGGTCGTGGGAGGCCGTGTAAATAAAGTTGTCCAGGTCGACGTTGGTGCGCGTGAGCAGCTCGTTGGTTTGCTTGAGGTCGGTGATGTCGATGGCGGAGCCCACGTAGCCGTACAACTCGCCGTCCGAGAGGTAGCTCGGCGCGCCCTGCGCCAGCAGCCAGCGGTACTGCCCGTCGTGGCGGCGCATGCGGTGCTCCATCACGTAGGGCTGGCGCTGCGCGATGGCCTGCGTCAGCGTGTTTCGGGTCGGCTCCAGTTCGTCGGGGTGCAGGTAAGGACTCCAGCCCGAGGCCACGTACTGCTCCACGCGGTCAAGCCCCACAAAGTCAAGAAAGGCGCGGTTGATGTAGCGGACCGACGAATCGGGGTGCACGGCCCACACCAGGTTGGGGGCGGCGTCGGCCATGGTGCGGAAGCGGGCTTCGCTTTCCTGCAGGGCGGCCACGTAGCGCTTCTGCTCGGTGATGTCGCGGGCAATGGCGAACAGGTGGGGCTGCCCGTTTAGCCGAAGTCCGCCCATGCTGACCTCCACGGGGAAGATGCGGCCGTCCTTGTGCCGGTGCAGGGTTTCAAACTGCGGGAGGGTGTCGCGCTGGGCCTCCGCGAAGACCCGGGTGAACTCCGCATCCTGGTAAATCGGGTCGACGTCGGGCACGCGCAGGTGGCGGGCCTCCTCGGCGGTGTAGCCCCAAGCAGTCAGGGCTTTGGGGTTGAGGTAGGCGAAGGTTCCGTCTTCGCGCATCAAGATGAAGGGGTCGCGGGCCTGGTCGGCCATGAACTGGAAGCGTTTGAGCTCCTCGCGGTTGAGCTCGGCCTGCTGGCGGGCCCGGACCTGCTCGGTGACTTCGTGGCCGATGCACAGCACGCCGTCGACGGCGCCCGCGGCCGTGCGCCGGGCCTCGTAGTTGAACGTGAAATACAGGTCCTCCAACCGGGCGCCCTCGAGGCGGGCCAACGGCACCCGCCGCTCCTGCACAATGAGGGGAGCGCCCGTGTCGTACACGGCCTGTAATTCGGTGAAAACGGGCGTGGCGGTTAACTCGGGCAGGGCTTCCAACAGGGCCTTGCCGAGCAACTCACGGCCCGGGAAGATGCGCTGGTAGGCCGGGTTGACGAGCTGAAACACCAGGTCGGGGCCGTCGAGGATGCAGATGGGGGCCGAGGCGCCCATGAACAAGGCGTGGAGCTGCTGGCGCTCGGCTTCGCGCTGCTGGCGGCCCAGCACCTGCTCGGTGACGTCGAAGGCGAAGATGCTGGTGCCGACGACCTGCCGGTGTTCGTAATAGGCCTGGTAGGTAAAGGTGAAGTAGGCCTGGCGCGGCGGCTGCCCGTCGGGCTGGGCAATGGCCAGGGGCAGTTCGCTGCCAAAGAAGGTTTCGCCGGTGCGGTACACGCCGTCGAGCAGCGCCAGGAAGCCCTGTTCGGCAGCATCGGGCAGCACCTGGGCCAGGGGGTGGCCCGCCAGCTCGCGCCCCGGGAAGAGCGACTGGTAGGCCTGGTTCGCATATTCGAAGCGCTGCTCGGGGCCCCGCAGCAGGGCAATACAGGCCGGGGTTTGCTCGAAGACCTGAAACACCAGGGCGCGTTCCCCGGCCTGGCGCTGGGCGGCGGCCAGCACCTCGGCCTGCAGGGCCAGGGCTTGCCGGGTACGCGCCTGCACCTGGGTTTCCAGCTCCTGGTTGAACTGCTCCAGCTGCTGGCGGGCCCGGACCTGCTCGGTGACGTTGTAGGAGAAATCCAGCACCCCGTCGACTGCGCCCTGGGCGTTACGCAAGGGGTGCAGGGAGAGGTTGAGAAACACCTGCTCCGGCTCGCCGGTGCCGTGGAAGTCGAACCAGCCTTCCATTTCGTGGGCGTAGAACGGCTCGCCGGTTTGGTAGACCTGGTCAAATAAGGCCACGACGCCCAATGCTTCGGCCTCGGGGATGCCTTCGCGAAACGGCCGGCCCAGGAAGGTGCGGTGCGGGAACATGCCCTGGTAGGGCGGGTTGACGAACTGGTAGTCGTGGTCGGGGCCCTGGTAAGCCGCTACGTAGGCGGGCAGCTGCATGAGCACCTCGTGCAGGCGCTGGCGCTGCTGCTCGGCGTCGGCCCGGGCTTCCTGCTCACTGGCCTGGCTTTCGCGCAGCTGCCGCTCGGCCACGCGGGTGGCCGTGATGTCCTGCACGGACTGGATGATGCACTGCACCTGCCCGGCCGCGTCGAGGACGGGCGTGTGGCGCGGCAGCCAGTGGCGCTCCACAAACCGGCCGGGGTGGGCACGGTCGGGCACGTCGTAGTGCTGCGGGGCCATTTCGTGCGGCTGGCCGGAGGCCAGCACCTGCTCCAGGGAGGCGCGCACGTTGGCCATGTCGTTGGCCTCGGGCGTGTCGGGGTTGTCGGGAAAGGCGTCGAAGATGTACTGCCCGACGATGACGGCCCGTTCGGTCAGCGTCGCGGCCAGGTAGTCGTCGCTGGCGCCCATAATTACCCACGCCGGCGAGAGCAACAGGTTGGCCCCGGGCTGGGCGTTGAAGATGAGCAGCGGGTCGGGCAGTGGCGGGGCCTGGGGCATCAATACAGGGTTGGGTTCGGATGTTGGGATACGAAAGCTGGCTTGATATGACCAGACAGTGGCGAAAACCGCCGCTGCCAGCGTAAATAATCGCAAGTGTAATGAAACCGTCTGCCTTGCGCGAACAGCCATTGCTGGCCCTTTTCGCCTCCGACCTGTAGGCGAAGCTGCTTGCTGCACCTAGCACACTTTCTTGCGCTACGCCTGCAAGGTCGTGTCCGTCTGCACGCGAGCGCCTCCATCCGGGGCTCTTCGCAGAAATCGAACTCGCTGGCCAGGTGGAGTTGCGGCTCGGGCGCCCGATGAGGCGGCCCCTGGTTTTGCCGGGGGCGATTGGCCCGAAATGTCCGGTAAACGGCCCATTGTTGCGGTTGCCATGCGGTACTTTTGCCCCTGTCTTAGTCGCCTGCTTGAAACCTCTTCCTCATCTCGTGTTCGTGGTGCCGCCCGCGGTGCAACTGCTGGACCTGACCGGCCCGGTCCAGGTCTTCTACGAAGCCGCTACCTACGGCCAGTCCTACCGGCTGACGTTTTGTTCGTATCAGCCCCTGGTGAACAGTGCGGCCGGCCTCGGGCTGGGGCCCCTGGTTCCCTTCGCCGGGGTACCCCTGGACCCGGGTGACAGGGTGTTCCTCCCCGGGCTGGCCATGGACTACCTGCGCTCGGATGCCTTTCGGCAAGAAGGGGCCGCCTTCTTTGCGTGGCTCCGCGAACAGCACGCCCGGGGCGTGCACTTGTGTTCCGTTTGTACCGGTGCGTTCATCCTGGCGCACGCCGGGCTCTTGGACGGCAAAAAATGCACGACCCATTGGCGGCGACTGGCCGAACTGCAGGCCCGCTACCCGCGGGTGCGGGCGCAGCCCGACACGCTGTTTGTGCGGGATGGGGGCATCGACACCAGCGCGGGCTTAACGGCGGGCATTGACCTGGCCTTGTACCTGCTGGAGGAACGGCACGGGCCCTTGTTCGCAACCAAGGTAGCCCGCGAACTGGTGGTCTATGCCCGGCGCGGCGCACAGCACGGCCAGCGCAGTGTTTACCTCGCCTACCGCAACCACCTGCACTCGGGCGTGCACCGGGTGCAGGACTGGCTGGCCGACAACCTCGCCGCCGGGGCCACGCTCGCTGCCTTGGCGGACGTGGCGCACATGAGCCCCCGCACGCTCACCCGCGCCTTCCGCCAGGCCACCGGCCTCAGCATTCACGCCTACACCACGGCCCTGCGCCGGGAACTGGCGGCTACGTTGCGCCACAACCCCGCCCTGACCCAGGAAAGCATTGCCGCGCAGTGCGGCTTCCGCAACGTGCGGCAACTGCGGCGCCTGGAGCTAACCCGAACCGGCGAATCAACCATATGAAAACTGCCCGACTGCTCATTGCTTTCCTGTTGATTGGTTGGTGTTCCGGTCGCACCACTGCCCAAGGGGCCCCGGCACAAGGCCCCGGGGCCTGGGTTTGCGAGCCCTGCGGCAAGGCCTGTGACGCGGACCCCTACGCCGCGCCGGGCGCGTGCACGCATTGCGGCATGGCGTTGGTGCCACGCGCGGCGCGCGATTCGCTGCGGGCCCAGGCCTCCGCACGCCAACCGGGGGCTGCCGAACCGTCGCTATGGCCCGTGCAGCTGGAGATGCGTGTGCCGTTTGAGCCCACCGCATTTCCCAGCGGGGCGAATGCCCATCTGCTGTACGAGTTGTACCTGACAAACTTTGGCCCGGTTCCGCTGGTGGCCCGTCGGCTGGAGGTGCTCGACGCAAACGCCAGGGGTGCCCAGCCGCTGGCAACCTTCCAGCAAGCGCCACTGGCTGCCATGCTGCCGTCCAGTGGCGTTTTCACGCCGGCTACCCCTCAGCAGCGGCTCACGCTGGCACCTGGTCAGAGCGTCATCGTGTTCATGGCCGTCGCGGTCGACCGAAACGCCCGGATGCCCAAGCAATTGGTGCACCGCCTGCACACGGACGGCGCGGCCGTGGAGGGCGCACTCATCGGGACTCATCACACGGTTCTGCCAGTGCTTGGCCCACCGGTTGACGGCCCAAATTGGCTGGCCGCCGACGGGCCCAGCAACGACGCGGACAACCACCACCGGCGCGGCGTGCTCGTGTTGGGCGGGCAGGCCGTGGACTCCCGGCGCTACGCCATCGACTGGAAACAGCTCCGGGACGGCGCGTCGTTCGCGGGCGATGCGCGGGAGGTGCGGGCCTACCATTGCTACGGAAAGGCCGTGCTGGCCGTCGCGGACGGTCGCGTCGTGACGGCCCGCGACGGCTTGCCCGACAACCTCCCAGGACACGGGGGTTCGTTTCGCCCGGCCGTGCCGATTACCCTGGAAACCGTGGCCGGGAATTTCCTTGTGCTGGACCTGGGCGGGGGGCATTTTGCGCATTACCTGCACCTGCAACCGGGCAGTGTGCGCGTGAAGGCCGGGGAACGCGTGCGGCGGGGCCAGGTGCTGGCGGCCATCGGCGGTTCCGGCGATGCCCGCGAGCCGCACCTGCATTTCGAAGTCACGACGTCTCCCCGGCTGCTGCGGGGGGAGGGCGTGCCCTATCTCATTGACCGCTATCGCTGTCAGACGGCAAGGAACGGGGCGACAGAACCCCGCCGGCGGGAATTGCCTTTGGATGACCACATCGTCGTGTTTGGGAAAGAGCCCAAAAATCGGCAGATGCGCCATGGGAAAACGACCGGCATGCCCTTTCAAACTGGCGCATTTTAAACGTTTTAAGGCCGTTAAAAGGAGTTTTCATTGCCTCCTGCATTTAGTTGAACGAAACGGTAGTTCAAGCAATGGAGGGTTTGTATCTCTTGAAAGGCATTCTTCGCATCTTGCGCCATGAATCACCTAAACGGCGGGAGCCCTGTCCCCACGCTCCCGAAACTGCACGGCCTGGACCACCTGCGCGCCCTGGCGATTGTCCTGGTTTTGGGTTTTCACTACCGCATTTTTGCCCATCCGGAGTGGCTAACGGCCGTGGGCGCGTTTGGCTGGACCGGGGTGGACCTGTTCTTTGTGTTGAGCGGCTACCTCATTGCCACGCAGTTGTTCGGGGAAGCCACGCATCGGCAGCGGGTTTCGTTGCGGGAGTTTTTCCTTAAACGGTCCTTTCGCATCCTGCCGGCCTACCTGCTGGTCGTGGCCGTGTACTTCCTCGTGCCCGCGTTCCGGGAGCGGGTGGCCCTGCCGCCGCTGTGGCGCTTCTTGACCTTTACCCAAAACTTTGGGTTGGATCTGGGAACAACGGGCACCTTTTCCCATGCCTGGTCGCTGTGCATCGAGGAACAGTTTTACCTGGTCCTGCCCCTGTGCGTGGCCGCGATGGTCCGTTTCCGGGCCGAAAAACGCTTCGCTTGGGTGCTGCTCGGCTTACCGGTCGTGGGCCTGCTGGCCCGCTGGAGCAGTTGGCACCAGTTCGTGGCCCCGCGGCTGGGGCAAGAGGACGTGGCCCTGGCGTGGTACCAGTGGATATATTATCCGACCTACAACCGCTTAGACGGCTTGGTCGTGGGCATCGCCATCGCCGCGTTCTGTCACTATCACCCCGCGTGGAGTGCACGGATGCGGGGGTATGGCAACTGGTGGGTGCTGGCCAGCGCGGCGGTGCTCACCGGCGCGTACTTCCTCTGCCAAGACGCCCGCGGGTACGCGGCTTCGCTCTACGGGTTCCCGGTCGTAGCGCTTGGCTACGGCCTGTTGCTCGTGGGAGCCATCAGCCCGACCTGCTTTTTATACCGGCTCAAATCGCCCGTCACGGCCCAGCTCGCCGCCCTCTCCTTTGGCATCTACCTCATTCATAAAGGCATCATTCACCTGGTGCAGGGGCAAGCCGAGGCGTGGCAAGTGCCGGCGGATAGCAACACGATGCTGGGGCTGTGCATGGTGGCCATTGGGAGCAGCGCCTATGTGTTGCATCGGGTGGTGGAAAAGCCCTTTTTGGCCCTGCGCCAGCGGGTGTTGCGGGCGAAACAACCCACCCGGACCGTCCCACTCGTGCAACCCGTGCAACCCCTGGAGGTCTGATCCCGGCATTCCCTTGACCAGGGGATGGAAGAGAGCTGCCCGTAACGGACCAGGCAGTCCGCAGAAAATCACTACTTGAGCGGCCTCAGGGTCATCATACCAGTTCACGAAAACGGCACTTTTGACATCGTTTTTACCCCCGCCTTCCGGCTCTTTCCCTTGAAAATGCCCCTTGTACGTGCTCTTGCTTGTCTGCTGTTGTTGCTCAACGGCTGCCGTTCTTCCGGCCCTAAGCAAGGGTTTGTGCCCTACCAGTCCGTCACGCTCTCCATTCAACAGGTCTCCCCGCACGTCTACCGGCACACCTCCTTTCTCCAAACCAACAGCTTCGGCCGGGTTGCCTGCAACGGGATGATCGTCGCCGATGCAGGAGAGGCCGTTGTGTTCGATACCCCCGCCACCGACAGCGCCACCGTCGAACTGCTGAACTACACCGAACGGGTACTAAAGGTCCGGGTAAAGGCCGTGGTGCCCACGCATTTTCATGCCGACTGCGTGGCCGGACTGGCCGAATTTCACCGCCGCCGCATTCGTTCGTACGCCCTGATATCGACCATCGCCTTAGCGGCGGGCAGCCAGGCCGTGGTGCCGCAACGGGGCTTTGCGGAACGGCTCGCCTTGCGCGTGGGCTAGTACGAAGTCATCGCCCACTTTTTAGGCGAGGGGCACACGAAGGACAATGTCGTCGCCTACGTTCCCGCCGAGCAGGTGCTCTTCGGCGGGTGCCTGCTCAAAGAGCTGGGCGCCGGCAAGGGGTTCCTGGGAGACGCCAACGTGGGGGCGTGGCCCCGGACTGTGGCGAAGCTCAAACAAACCTACCCCCATGCGCGGGTGCTCATCCCCGGGCATGGCCAAGCCGGGGGGTTAGAATTGAGGTGGTCTAGGAATGCCGGACAGAAGAAGGACGTATATTTCTTCTGTTATGACAGCCAAAAAGAGCGGGTCGTCGCCCGACCAACGACGTAA
>NZ_FOXS01000002.1:0-526993 GCF_900115775.1 Hymenobacter arizonensis
GCCGGCGACATCGCCGCCGTGGGTGGCAGCGGCGGCTGGGCCGGCGACATCGCCGCCGTGGGTGGCAGCGGCGGCTGGGCCGGCGACATCGCCGCATAAGCCTCATCGTCCTACACCTGGTTTCGTGTATATCTTGCCTAACTGTTTCGGCAGTAGCCGTTCAGATACACCGCATGAAGCCAACTTTTTCAGGTAGTTTATTGCTCTTTGCTGCAATAGCCTTACTGCTTCAAGGCTGTTCAAGCCCGGAGGATAAGTCGAGCAGCATTCGGGTACGTTGGTCTCACGACCCTGAGACACTAAATGTGCTGCAGCCACCGAGCCAACCAGCTTTTGATGCAGCCAACCTTATTTATACTAGCCTGTTGCATAGCAACTTCTCAACCGAGAAGCTTGAGCCAGCTCTGGCGGAAGACTATCCGACAACCCAGTACATCGGCGACTCGCTGACCCGGCTTTCTTACCACATACGGTCGGTGGCGACCTGGGATGATGGCCGGCCGGTGCTGGCCACAGATGTGGACTTCACCCTGAAGCTGATGTTTTGTCCGGGCCTGCCGAACGAAACGGCTCAACTCGAATTTGACTTTATACGGGCCCTAATTCCGGACCCCAACGACCCACGCCACTTTACGCTGGAGTGCCGGGGACAGTCGTTGGAATACCCACAGTCCTCGGGCGAATTTTTTATCGTGCCAGAGGCTGCCGTCGACCCCAAAGGCCTCCTGCGGCGTTTTACGCTGGCCGAATTACAACGCCTGCCTCCCAACGCCCCGGCAGACTCGGCATTGGTAAGGGTGGCCCGGCAATACCAGGCTTTTGCCCCGGGTGCGCTGCCGGGTTGTGGCCCCTACCAGCTGTCTGCCTGGGAGAAAGACCGGTACCTGACCTTCCGCCGCAAAGAAAAATGGTGGGGAAGTAAGATTCAGCCGACGCCTTTCGTGCTGCAGGCCCGCCCCTCGCAGCTCGACTTCGTTATTATTCCGGATGCTTCCACGGCAAGTCTAGCCCTTCAGCGGGGCGACTTGGATGTATTTCCGCAAGTGCCCGCCCGTGAGTTTGCCCGCTTGCAAAATTCCTCCGCTGCTCGTGCCAAGCTGGCTTTTTATTCGGTGCCTTCGTACGATGTCGTAACGGCGGGGTTCAATACCCGCCGACCGGCCCTAGCCGACGCTCTAACGCGTAAGGCACTGGGACGCTGCTTCGACACGGCTGGTTTGATTAAAGCTACCCAACTCGGAGCTGGCCAGCAAACGGTCGGCATCATCAGCCCCCTCGACCGGGCCAACTACAACGACAGCCTTGCCCCTCTGCCATTCGACCTGACTGCCGCCGCCGCCATGTTGCGCCAGGCCGGTTGGCGCCGCGAGAGCACAGCCGATGACGCGGGTTTGGTTCGGACTAAGGCGCAAGGGGAACTTCAGCGGCTTCGCTTGGTGGTGCGCTACCGTGCCGAAGAGTCGACTTTTGCCACTGCCGCGCTGCAGTTTCAGGCGGCGGCGGCGAGCATCGGCGTGGCCGTGTCGCTATTGCCAACGGAGGCAGGGTCCTTCGCGGCAACCTTGAAATCGGGCGACTTCGACATGTACGTGCGCACCCTGAAAGGCAACCCGTTCATGTTCAATTACGTGCCGCTGTATCACTCCCGGGCCCTGGGCCAGAGCAATGTCACCGGCTTCAGCACACCAGCAAGCGACCGCCTCATTGATGCAATTACGCGCGCCAGAACCCCCAAGCGCAAGTCTCAGCTACTGCGGCGTTTCCAGACAATGCTCCAGACTGAAGCCCCAATCATCCCGCTATTCTTCCTCCCGACCCGCGTGGCGGCCAACCGCAACTTAACTGGCTTGCACGTCAACAGCCTGAAACCAGGCTTTGCCATTACCACTGTGGAGCGCTCGGCCGTGCCCAGCCCAACTACTACCCCCTAACGAATGGCGTGGTCGTTACTCTGGCGCTTCTCTCGGACGCTGCTCGCCGTGTGGGCCCTGGCCTCGGTGGTCTTTCTCCTAAGCCACCACGACACTGATACCGCCGCACAGTTTGCTTTGTCCGATTCGTCGGAGTTTGTTGGCTCAGGCAGCTCTTCTGATTCCGCAAAATACCAGGCAGCGCAATCGGCCGTCCTCCATCGTCTGGGTCTCGACCTGCCCTTGTTTTATGTAGGCCGTATAACGTTTTCCCCCTCCGGCGCTAGTCAGTGGCAATGGCATGGCTTCGCCAATCAATACCACCGCTGGCTTACCGGCGTGCTGAAAGGCGACCTGGGCACCTCCTTTCGCACGGGCCAAACCGTGAGTGCCCGCCTGCTTCAGGCGCTTGCTTACACATTGCCGCTCACCGGCACGGCGGCCATGTTGTCCGTTCTCGCGGCTCTTGGGTTGGCGCAGCGCCTAGCGGCGGGCCCTTGGTGGCAGCGCCCTGTACGCACCTTGTTGGTGAGCTTGCACGCGCTACCGCTTTTTGTAGTAGCGCTATTACTGCTACTGCTTTTTGCCAACCCCGAGGTTTTTGCCTGGTTTCCAACGTATGGACTGGACCAGCCCACTACCCTAACGGCGAGCCCCTGGGCCCGCACCGCCACCTACGTGCTGCACATGGTGCTGCCCATTACGGCTTTAATCCTCACAGCACTGCCAGACCTCACCCTCCAGCTCACCGCTTCCCTAACGCACGAGTTGGGCTCCGACTACGCCGCTACTGCCCGCGCCAAGGGCTTATCCGGCAGCGCCGTGATTCGGCACCACGCCCTGCGCAACGCTCTGCTGCCCACCCTCACCCAAATTGCCGAGCTACTGCCCGCATTGGTCGCGGGGGCATTGGTGGTGGAGGTGGTATTTGCGCTTCCCGGCATGGGCCGCTTGCTTGCGGAGGCTGCGGCAAGTCGCGACTACCCGGTGCTGGTGGGGGGCGTGCTGCTAACGGGGGCGGCCCGCCTGCTGGCCCTCTTGCTCGCCGACCTCCTTTACCTCTGGGCCGACCCCCGCATCCGTTGGCAGCCTTGACCCGCACATTCGGCTCGTGGCCCCGGAAACTGGCCGTTGGGTGGCTGACGCTGGTGGTGCTTACAGCATTGCTTGCCAGCGTGCTGCCCCTGCCCTACTCGCCGGGCGTGCCCGATTTGCTGAACGCTTCCGAGCCGCCCTTCACTTCGGGTTCACACTGGTTGGGCACCGACCCCCAGGGGCGCGACGTCTTGAGCCTGCTCGTCTTTGGAGCCCGCACTGCCGTGCTACTCACCTTGCCCGCCGCGCTTTTTTCGGCAATAGTGGGAGGCGTGCTGGGTGGAGCTGCAGGGTTTTGTGGCAACCGTGCCCGGGTTGCGTTTCCCTACTGGCTGCTGGCTGTGGGGGTTATGTGGTGGGCTTTGCAGCTGCCCCTGCCCATGCTGGGAGTGGCGGTGGCAGCCCTTGGCGCTGGTTTGGCAGCTGCTGCTCAGCTACGCGAGAACACGTTGGCTGCCTGGCCGGTCCCCATTAACGCCCTGGTGATGGGAGCCGCTACCACGCTCGATACTATTCCCCGGCTGGTGCTGGTGGTGGCCATTGCGGCGGGCACCGGGTTGTCAACCACCGGCTTACTGGCGCTTTTCACGCTTACGACCTGGCCGCATGCGGCCCGCTTAGTACGTGCTCAAATGCTGCGCGTGCGAACCCTGCCCTTTATAGAAGCAGCCCGGGCAGCCGGCGTAACAGAATATAGAATTTGGCTGCAACACGCTATGCCACATGCCCTCCAGCCCCTGCGAACGGCCTTTCCGCTGAGCGTAGCGGGCCTGTTAGGATTGGAGAGCACGTTGTCGTTTTTGGGCATTGGCTTGCCCCCAAACGTAGCCAGCTGGGGCCGGCTGATGGCCACAGTTCGCGTCGCTCCAGATGCTTGGTGGAGCTTTATTTTTCCGTCTATCATGTTGATATTAAGCATTATAAGCTTGTCATCATTAAGCAAAAAGCAGTAGATATATTGCGTGTTCAATCGCTGCTGCTGTAGGATAACGGCAAGCAAAAAATGACTGGAATTGACTACTTCATTTCAGCAACACCAATGTCGCAAATTGCTATTTTTTGCGAGTGTTTCGGACCTAAACCGACTCAACCTACACTTGCGTCAATTATTTGTCTATCAGTATTATAAATCAATTATAAAATAAAAGTCCTTCTTAACCATTGGTTAATTTTGGATATTCCATTGTGATTTTCTATCCCCGAAATCGGATTTTGAATGTCTCACTGAGAAGCAGAGTGTCCTTTTTTTAGGCAATATGCAGCCCTAACATTGTATTGACTTAGGGCGATTCCACTCGTTCGTGTCGACCTACACCGCCCTCCTCTACCAAGAATCTATGTATCTACTTATTTACCCCTCTTTAGCTGCTCCCCGCCGCTCAAAAGCACCAAGTCGTCCGGCACGGCCAGCAGCCATCGCCACCGACTTTGTTACCCCTGATGGCATGGTTGTTCCGCGGGCCCTGGGCGAAGCTGCTTTGCTAGGCCGCACTGCCGTGCTGGTAGGAGGCCTTTTGGTAGGCATCTGGCCTCCTGCTTAAGTCGCTTTCTGTTTGGCGTTTGGCCAATTTCAACCCCTAATCTACCCCCTCTGCTCTAATTCTACCGTCTACCCAACGCACCTGTCTATTGCTCACCGTCTACCCCGGTTGAGCTTAAACCCGCCGTCTACCCCGGTGGGTTTTTTTTTAGCCCACCGGGTCGATGCTTTGACTGCTTACAATGCCAATGCCTTCGGCAAAGGAATGCGGCTGGTAGCCCAGGTCGCGCCGGGCTTTATCGATGACAAACCCGGTGCGGGCCGGACGGCGGGCGGGCTGCGAAAAGGTGCTGGCGGTAACCCGTTCAATCAGGCCTTTGTCCAGACCAAAGTGGTCGGCTACGCGCAAGGCCATGGCATAGGGCGTTAGCATCTCGTCGCTGCTAAGGTGGTAGATGCCTTGTGCGCTGTGGCGGGCCAGCAGCCAGCAGCCCTGGGCCAGGTCCTCGGCCAGGGTGGGCGTACGCCACTGGTCGTCCACTACTTTAATGGGCTTGCCGGCGCGCAAGGAATCGCGCACCCACACTACAATATTGGTGCGGCCGTATTCGTGAGCCACCCCATACACCAACACGGTGCGGGCAATGGCCCAGCGGCCGGCGCTGGCTTGCACCAGGCGCTCAGCGGCGACTTTGCTCTGGCCATAAAAATTAATGGGGTCCGGCTCATCTTCTTCCACCAGGGGGCCGGCCTCCCCACTAAAAACAAAGTCGGTGCTTAGGTGAGTGAGGTGAATGTTCTGCTCGGCGCAGGCCGCGACAAGGTGTTCTACCGCAGTTACGTTGTGGAGCCAGCACGCCTGTTGGTTTAGCTCGCATTCGTCCACATTTGTCATGGCTGCAGTGTGGATAACGTGGCTCGGCCTCTCCTGCGCCAGCACCTGCCGCACCTGCGCCGCATCGGACACATCGAGGGCTACAAAAGGAAGGTCGGGGTAAAGGCCGGCCAGTTTGTTGGCCCCGCGGGAAGTCGCTACCACGGCTACTTCTGCTTGTAGGCGAAGCAGCGCCACTAGTTTCTGGCCCAGCAGGCCGTTGGAACCCGTTATTAAGATTTTCATAACCAACCCAAAAGCAAAGGAACGGACCCGGACAGCTGCCTACGCAGCAACTTGTCGGGCCCGCTCCTTTTGTTTCATATTAATACGTGTAGCCGTAGAGCTTGGCAATTTTCTTGCGATTCAACTTCTGCGTCTTCATGGTCATTTTGATGTCGGCAATTGGGTGGTCGCGCTCGTTGCGGGGCAAGTTGGCAATCTTGTCGATGACGTCGAGGCCCTGAATTGTTTGCCCAAACACCGTGTACTGCCCATCCAGAAAGTGAGTACCGGTGCGGTTTTGAACCAGGTAAAACTGCGAAATGCTGCTGGCACGCTGCGGGTTGGCAAAATCGCCTTGGCGGGCGGCGGCCAGGGCGCCGTAGTTGTGCTGGTGGCCGGCGGCAAACTCGGCCGGGATGGTGCCTTCGTTGGCTTGGCCCAGGCCATCGTTGCTGGGGTCGGCATCTTTCGAGTTGCTGTCGCCGCCCTGAATCATGAAGTTGGGGATGACGCGATGAAACGAGGTACCGTCGTAAAAGCCACTCTTGGCTTTCTGCAGAAAGTTGGCCTTGTGCAGAGGCGTGTCATCAAAAAGGATAAGCCGAATAACGCCCTGCGTCGTGGTGATGGTGACGACTTCGTCCCGGGTTTTTCTTTTCGCCGGTTTGGCAGGTTTTTCGGCAGCGAAAACGGGGCCAGCTACCCACAACAAGGCCAGCAGTAGCAACCCCAGGCGATGAATATTGGACATGATTAGAAGCAAATAGTAAGATGAAACTGCCTGCAAAATTACAGCCACCCGAATTCAACGCTAGGCCAGTGACTCGCCATGAGCCCCTGCTTTACCCGCGGTGCTCCCGGATGCTTGCCAGAATTTCGCGCCCCCCGCGGGCCAGCACCGAGTCGGCCACGGCCACGCCCAGTCCGCGCGCACCCGCCGCTTCGGCGTGCTGAATTTCCTCTACGTACTCCTCGCCGCTCAAGCTGATGAGCCCGCCATGCAGGCGTAGTAGGCCTTCGGCATCGAGCGTGGCCAGAGCAAACGAAGGAATGCTGCAGCCGCCTTCCATGGTATGCAGGAAAGCGCGCTCGGCCAGCAGGCAGGTGTGCGTGGCGGGATGGTCGAGGGCCGTCTTGAGCTGGACCTTCAGGTCTTCGTCTAGGTCGGCGGCGCACTCGATGGCGATGCTGCCCTGCCCCGTGGCGGGCACAAACTGATGGGCAGGCAGCACGTGGCGCACGAGGTGGTCATAGCCCATGCGGTGCACACCGGCATAAGCCAGCACCAGCGCATCAAACTGGCCTTCTTCCAGCTTGCGAAGCCGCGTTTGTAGGTTGCCGCGGGCCTCGGCCGTGGTCGCGTTTGGGTAGAATCGGCGCAACTGCGCCTTGCGGCGGGTGCTACTGGTGCCCAGCACAATGCCCGGCTTATCGAGCGAAAACTGCTCATTGAAGCTCAGCACCACGTCGTTTACCTGCTCGCGTTCCAGGAAAGCCAGCAGTTCCAAGTCGCTTGGGATGCTACTTTGGACGTCCTTAGCTGAGTGCACAGCTAAGTGCGTTTCGCGCCGCCGCAGGCTTTCTTCCAGCTCTTCGGTAAAAACGCCTTTCGAGCCAATTTTGGCCAGGGAACGGTCCTGCACGGCGTCGCCGGTGGTCTGCATAGGCACGATTTCGGTAGCAAAGCCGGCGTTGTTTAGCAGGTGGGCCACGTGCTCGGTTTGCCAAAGGGCAAGGCGGCTGGCACGGGTAGCCAGGCGAATGGGAAAGCTCATGTAATAGGTTCTATTATAACAGTTGAAGCTCTGGCCGTTTTAGGCCTGCGCCAAGCGCAGTTGGCTGCCCAGGCGCAGCGAGCTGTCGACAAACACCATGCGCGGGTTGGCGTTGCGCTCGATGTGGTAGTGGGCATCGGTCAGCTCTTTGGTGAGCAGGTCGGCGTTGCGCGGCGTCACAAACTTGGCAAAGCCAATAACGAATTGTTGTTCGCTGCCGGCTAAGTGCGGCACAAATTTCGGGTCGATGCCAAATAGCAACACCTTGCGAACCAGCCCCAACGAGTAAGCCAGCAGCTCCTTTTGGTTTTCACGGCCCAGCTTCTGAAATTCTTCACTTTTCTTCAAAATGTCCCCCGCCTTGCTACCATAGTTGAAGCACATACGCATCCAGTCCCGAAAGAATTCGAAGTAATCGTTATCAGCGTTGGAGTCGCGGCTTGCCAGGGCGGCCCCGAGGCTGCCGTCGGCCAGTTGAGCTACCTGCCGGGCTTTGGCCTCGGGCACGTGGTGCTGGGTGTGGAGGTAGTTGGTGATGTCGTCTTCCGAAAACGGGCGCACCACCACCGGCTGCACCCGGCTGATGATGGTGGGCAGCAGCTGTTCGGGCGCGTTCGCCACAAGCAGAAAAATGGTGGCGGGCGGCGGCTCCTCCAGCAGCTTGAGCACGGCGTTGGCAGCGGCGGGATGCATGAGTTCGGGCAGCCAGAGAATGACGATTTTGAAGCGCGCCTCAAAGGCCTTCAGCGACACCAGCTTGAGGATTTGCACGGCCTCTTCTTTGGAGATGTTGCCCTGCTTGTTTTCGGCCCCAATGTGCTGCATCCAGTCGTTGAGGCCCTGATAGGGGTTGTCGAGCACGAAGCTGCGCCACTCGGCCATGAACTTGCTGCTCACCGCGTCCTTGGTCACCGTTTTGGTGGTGGTCACGGGCACAATGAAGTTTAGGTCGGGATGGGCCAGCTTGGCGGTTTTGGTGCAGGCGGGGCAATGGCCACAGCTGTCCTCAGCCTCCGGCGTGCGCGCTTCGCAGTTTAGGTACTGGGCGTAGGCCAGCGCCAAGGCCAGCGCCGCGCCACCCTCGCTGCCCCGGAATAGCTGGGCGTGCGCCACGTGCTGCCGCTGCACCGATTGGCGCAGCAGTTGCTTGACAGGGGCCTGGTTGGGGATTTCAGAAAAACGCATTATTCGGCTAATAGGTCTAAGCGCCAAGTTTTATCAGGGCGGATTACCTGCCAATCCCAATAAGCCCCGAAAAACTCATCGTGCAGAAACTCCCGGTGCTCATCATAAGCCGGCTTATCTACCAGTACGACTTCGCTCCATTGTCCTTGCTTAGGGTCCGTGGTGCCGTCAATGAGATTCAACAAGTCAAAAACAACGTTCGCAGCACAATCAGCCAACACTTTACGCAGAGCCAATTTCATGGCCGTATTGCCTTGAAGCAGTTTGAGTGCCTGTATTTCTTCAGCAGTAAATCCGCCATTAGGAGGATAAACCATTTCAGGGTCCCGGCCCTCTTCCAGAGCTTCCGCACAGCCCGTAGCATATTCCTCAACAGATTGATTGGCTGCTATAAGTAAAGTGTGTCGGTTGGCTTCTGAGAGGTGCATCGTTTCCTTTATTTACCCTTATCCCAGATTCTATCCCCGGCCGTGGCCTCAAATACCGCCTGCATAATACCCTGCTCCACCTCATTATAAGGCAGCGCCCGTCGGGCCATCACTCGCTCGGCTACTTCCGCTACTTTGGGCAGCTTAAAAGTCTCGAAGCCCGCGGCGCCGCCCCAACTGAAGCTCGGAATGAAGGTGCGCGGAAAGCCCGCCCCGAAAATATTAGCGCCCACGCCCACCACCGTGCCGGTGTTAAACATGGTGTTGATACCGCACTTGCTGTGGTCACCCATCATCAGGCCGCAGAAGGTTTGGCCGGTATCGACGAAGCGGCCGGCTACGTGGCTCCAGATTTTGACGGGCGCGTAGTTGTTTTTGAGGTTGGAAGTGTTGGTATCGGCCCCCAGGTTGCACCACTCGCCAATGACGGAGTTGCCCAGGTAGCCGTCGTGGCCTTTGTTGGAATAGCCCAGCAGGATGCTGTTGCCCACTTCGCCGCCCACTTTGGAGTGCGGGCCCACCGTGTTGTCGCCGCGCATTTTGGCGCCGGCGTTGATGTGCGAACCTTCGCACAAAGCCAGCGGACCTTTGATAATGGCGCCCTCGTGCACCTGCGAGTTCTTGCCCAGGTAAATGGGACCGTCTTCGGCGTTGAGAATGGCAGCCCGGATTTTCACTCCTTCTTCGATGAAAATGTTCTCGGCCCCATACACAATGGTGTGGGGGTCATTCACGGGCTGCGAGGTACGGCCTTTGGTGAGCAAGGCAAAATCGCGCCGGATTTCACTTCCATTAAATAGGAAGAGCTGCCAGGGACGCTTGATGACAAGAACCGGCTCGGCTACTTGCTGGGTTTCGGGCAGGCCATCTTGGATGAGCTCGGCCACCAGAGATGCATCGGCCACGTGGGCAGCTACCAGCAAATCGTCGGAATACAGGGCCTGGCCGGGCTGCAGGGCCTGCACTTGGCGCGTGAGCAGCTCATCGGGACACACGGCGCCGTTGATGATGAGGGCCGGGCCGCTCACGTCGCCGGCCGGGAACTTGGCTTGCAGGTAAGGCTGCGTGAGGTAGCCTACCGATGCTACCCCCAGCCGGTGCTGCCACTTCTCGGCTAGCGTTAGGATGCCGCAGCGCAAGGCCGCCACGGGCCGCGTGAAGGTGAAAGGCAGCAGGTGCGGCCGAATGGCGGGGTCATCAAAAAGCAGAACGTGCATGGTTTTTTAGCTATCGGCTAATAGCTGCTAGCTGTTAGCTTTTTCGTTAGAGCAACACAAATCTACGGCCGGCAGCTTGGCTGCCCGGCACAAAAAAAACTCCTTCCGGGCACACCGAAAGGAGTTCTTAAAAAGCTAATAACTGACAGCCAATGGCTAACAGCTAATTAACCAGCTATTCTTTGTTGGCGCTGTTCTGCTCTTTCTTGGCGTAACGGCTGCGGAATTTCTCCACACGGCCGGCCGTGTCAATGAACATGTTTTTGCCGGTGTAGAAGGGGTGCGAAGCACTGCTTACTTCGATCTTCACCAGCGGATAAGTTTTGCCGTCTTCCATGGTGATGGTGTCGGTCGGCTTCATCGTGGAGCGGGTGATGAACTTAAAATCCGAGGAAGTGTCTTGGAACACGACTTCCTGATACTCGGGATGCGTCTCTTTTTTCATATCGGGGGCCAGTTTTACCAGTTGAACCCTGCCGATTTTGCGGAAGGGACTGCAAAAGTACGGCTTAGCTCCTAAATACCCAACTCTGCCCCCAATATTTTCCATGCCTCGCGCCTCGCGAGTGCGTGCGGATGAGGTTGTTGCCTTTTTAAACAGGTCTCCGTCATACTGAGCTTGCTAAGCATCTTTTATACCTGAACCGTTCGTTCGAACATGATAGGATGCTTCGCATGCTCAGCATGACCGACAACTAGCAGACGCAGCGAAGGCAACGCTTATCCACGCAGACCTTCACTTCGACGAGCTCAGCAGAATTGCTGCTAGCCGCTTCCTTTGCAACGGCCTTACCGCTCCCCCACTGACACCTACTATATATGTCCCAACTTTGCTTTGCCTCCAATAATGAGCACAAGCTCGAAGAAATTCGGCCGCTCCTTCCCGCTGGCCTCACGTTGCTGAGCCTGGCCGACATCGGCTGCCAGGAAGAACTGCCCGAAACCCAGGACACCCTTTCGGGCAACGCCCGCCAAAAAGCCGAATACGTGCGCGAGCACTACGGCGTGGATTGCTTTGCCGACGACACCGGCCTGGAAGTAACCGCCCTCAACGGCGAGCCGGGCGTGTACTCGGCCCGCTACGCCGGCCCCCAGCGGCTGGCGGCCGACAACACAGCCAAGCTCCTCCAGGAGCTGCGCGGCGCTACCGACCGCTCGGCCCGGTTCCGGACGGTGGTGGCCCTAGCCCGCGCCGATGGCTCGGTGCAGGAATTTGCCGGGGAAGTAATGGGCCACATCACCGAGGAGCCGCGGGGCACGGGCGGCTTCGGCTACGACCCCGTGTTTGTGCCCGCCGAGGGCGACGGCCGCACGTTTGCCGAAATGAGCGGCGCCGAGAAAAACCGCATCAGCCACCGGGCGCGGGCTGTGGCTGGGCTGCTGGCTTTTTTGAATGCCGAATAAGGAAATGAGACAGAAGGGGTTTCGGCGGCCCTAATTAATTCTTCAGGCCTCGGTTCTCCTACCTCATTCCGCCAAGCGTTATCTTTGCCAGCTATGCAAACCCCTTATCTTATTGGCATCACCGGCGGCAGTGCTTCTGGCAAAACCACGTTTCTGCGCCGGCTATTGGCGGCCTTTCCCGAAGACCAGATTTGCCTCATTTCGCAGGACAACTATTATCACCCCCGCGAAAAGCAGACGCGCGACGATAAGGGCATCGAAAATTTTGACCTGCCCGCCAGCATCGACGCGGCCGCTTACGCCGCCGATGTGCTGCGCATCAGCCAAGGCCACGAAGTGCGCCGCACAGAATACACGTTCAATAACGCGGCCGCTACGCCCAAGGAATTAGTGTTCCGCCCCGCCCCCATTGTGGTGGTAGAAGGCATTTTCGTGTTTCACTTCGAAGAAATCGCCAAACTGCTCGACCTCAAGGTGTACATCGACGCTCAGGAGCACGTGAAGCTGCACCGCCGCATCATCCGCGACCGCGACGAGCGGGGCTATGACCTGGCCGATGTACTCTATCGCTACACCCACCACGTAGCGCCTACTTATGAGCAGTTCATTGCCCCGTACAAGCACTACGCCGACATCGTTATTCCCAACAATCGGCACTTCGAGAAGGGGCTGGAGGTACTGGTGGGCTTCCTGCAGGGCAAGGTGGTGGCGGCCCAATAGCGCGCGACAGCGGCAGGAGCGGAACAATTTCCGAGGCCGGGTGCGTATCTTCAGTCTACTTCTAACTGCTTGAGTTATGCCTGCTGCTTATCAATTCGACGAGTTGCCCGTGCTCCATGGGTTATCCGAGGAGGACTTTTTCCGCCTCTGCCAGGACAACCCGCAACTGCGTCTGGAACGGGCCGCCAACCAAGACATCATCATCATGCCTCCCGCCCACCCCGACGCCAGCGAAGACGGGCTGGAAATAGCCTACCAGCTCAAGCATTGGGCCCGTACTTCCGCCCAACCGGGTCACACCTACGAGTCGTCGGCCGGGTTCCGGCTGCCCGATGGCTCGGTGCGCGCACCAGACGTGGCGTGGTTGAGCAGCGCCCGCCGCGCCACCGCCGACCAAGCCGCTGGCTTCCTGGCGGTGTGTCCGGAGTTTGTGGTAGAAGTGCTTTCGCCATCCGACCGCTTGGCCACCACACAGGTCAAAATGGAAGAATACATTGCCAACGGTGTGCAGCTTGGCTTTCTGTTGGATGTGGCGCAGGAAACCGCTTACATCTACCGCCCCGGCCAAGTGCCCGAAACGGTGCACAGCTACGAGCAGGAACTCAGCGGCGAGCCAGTCTTGCCGGGCTTCTCTCTTGACTTACGGCCCTTGCGCCGTCGCTAACCCGCCCGCGCCTTGTATAGCAAAGCAGAAGTAACGCAGCTCCGCCAGGCTTTCTGGACGGCTTTTGGGCAGTACATGGCCCCGGTCCCCTCGGCTGAGGGCGAGACCACCAATTGGATAAACTACAAGACCGGCGTCAAAAACCTATACTTCCGGATGCAGGCCGACAACCGCAAGGCCACCATTGCCATTGAGCTAAGCCACCCGGATGCGGGCATACGGGAGCTGTTTTTTGAGCAGTTTTTGGAGTTAAAAAGCCTATTGCACGAGACCTTGGGCGAGGAATGGACCTGGGAAGCCGATGCTACCGATGCCCAAGGCAGTCCGTTTAGCCGCATTTATGCCGAGCTGAGTCCGGTTAATCTTTTTAATAGGGACGACTGGCCGGCGCTGATTTCATTTTTTAAGCCCCGCATTATCGCCCTCGATGCCTTCTGGGCCGATGCCCAATACACGTTTGAAGCCCTCAAATAGCGCTCTCACAAGCTGCAACTGAGCGTAATGCCCGCCCTTGCCTTCATTCGCTTCAAAAGATTATCTTTGCAGTCCCCGTACATACCCATGCTGGACTTGCTCTCTCGTTTTTGGTTTTCGCTTCGCTTTGCCCTGCTCGCCATTACGGTGCTGCTGGTGCTGGGCCTGAACCAACGCGCCGTGAGCGTATTGCGGCTGCCCGTGGGCAAAGGCGAAACCCGCCTGGCCGCGCCGCCCAAGGCAACGGTGGTGAAACAAAAAGTATTGCTGGAAGCCACGACCATGCTGGACCACTTTGTGGCTCCTCCCATGGTGGCGTGGCTGCCTTCGGCCGTACCGGCCATGTGGCTCCCGGCCTTGCGCCGGGCCCTGGCGGTGCCGCGTCTGCACGCTGGCGTTCGGGCTGGCGAGGTTTTTCGGGCCCGGCTTTTGGCCGTGGCGCTGTCGCCGCAAGCCCCCTAAAGTCATTTATCATTTAACAGGCATCATTTAACACTCCAAGTGAGAGTGCTGAATAATGCCTGTTAAATGGCTTTTGCTTGACTTGATAAATGTTAATCGCTAAATGTTAAATGACTCAAAATGCGTAATAAAGGATTAATTATCGCCCTAACCGTCGTGGTGACGGCTCTGTGCGCTTACTTCCTCTTCTTCACCTACGTCTCGCGCGGGGTGCAGCAGAAAGCAGTGGCTTACGCCACCACCAACGGCAAACTCAACGAAACGGCCCGCCAGCACTACCTGGATTCGGTGTGGCGCGCGCCGGTGTTCGGCCCCTTCACTTACCGTGAAGTGCGTCAGAGCGAACTGGGCCTCGGCCTTGACTTGAAAGGCGGCATGCACGTAACGCTGGAGGTTTCGCCTGTGGAAATTGTGAAAGCCATGAGCAGCAACAGCAAAGACCCTGCGTTCAACAAGGCGCTCGAGCAAGCCCAGGAAGCCCAAAAAACTAATTCGGGCACGCCGTTTACCACACTCTTCGCACAGTCTTACCAAGCAGTTGCTCCCGGCAAGCCGTTGGCTACCATCTTCGCTAATACCACCAACAAGAGCCGTGGCCTCGACATCAACTCGTCGAACGACAAGGTGATTGCCGCCATCGACAAAGAAGTTGACGAAGCCATCGACCGCTCGTTCAACATCCTGCGCACTCGCGTCGACAAGTTCGGCGTGAACCAGCCCAGCATTCAGCGCGTGAAGGGCACCGGCCGCATTCAGATTGAGCTGCCCGGCGTCGACAACCCCGACCGTGTGCGCAAACTGCTACAAGGCCAAGCCAAACTGGAGTTCTGGGAAGTATGGAACCAGAACGAAGTTGGTCCTTTCCTCGTGCAGCTCGACCAGCAGCTTTCGGCTAAAGAAGCCGCTGCAAAAGCCGGCGCTAAGCCTGCCACTGCTAGCGCTACTCCTACCACCGCCGCCGCTGGCGACACTACCTCCCTGGCTGCCCAGCTCGCCAAGAAAACCAAAGATGCCGCTGCTGACTCGGCTGCCACGTCGGCTAAAGGTGGCCTGCTGGCCCGCCTATTCACCATGCCCGGCCGCCTGGGCGTGAACCTGCGCGACACCGCTCGCATGAACGCCATCCTGCGCTCGCCCGAAGCCAAAGCCGTACTGCCTCCTACCCTGTCCCTGCTCTGGAACCTGAAGCCGACCACCATCGACAAGCAGGAATACCTGGAGCTGGTGCCCGTGCGCAAAACCCGCGACGGCGTGCCTCCCCTGAGCGGCGAAGTTATTAGCGACGCGCGCTCCGACATTGGCCAGAACGGCCAGCCCGAAGTATTGATGAACATGACCCCCGCAGGCTCGCGCAAATGGGCTAAAATGACCGGCGCCAACATTGGCCGTCAGGTGGCCATGGTGCTCGACGACTACGTGTGCTCGGCCCCGGTAGTGCAGAGCGAGATTACGGGCGGCGGCACCAGCATCACGGGCAGCTTCGCCATCGAAGACACCCAGGATTTGGCCAACCAGCTGAAAGCTGGTAAACTGCCCGCGCCTACCCGCATTGTGGAAGAAGCCATTGTAGGCCCTTCGCTCGGTAAAGAAGCCATCAACCAGGGCCTGTACTCGTCGCTGGCTGGCTTGATTATCATCATGGTGTTCATGGCCGCCTACTACGGCCGCGCTGGCTTGGTAGCCGACGTATCGCTGCTCTTCAACATGTTCCTGATTCTGGGTGTGCTGGCGCAGTTTGGCACGGCCCTCACGCTGCCCGGCATCGCCGGTCTGATTCTGGTAATTGCTTCGGCCATCGACGCCAACGTGTTGATTTTCGAGCGTATTCGCGAAGAGCTGGCTCACGGCTACACCGTGCCAGATGCCATCAACAAAGGCTATTCGCGCGCTTTCTCGGCCATTTTCGACTCGAACGTAACTACCATGCTGATTGCCGTTATCCTCGGCTTCTTCGGCACGGGTCCGGTGCAAAGCTTCGCCGTAACCCTCGGTATTGGCGTACTGACTTCGTTCCTGTCGGCTGTGTTCGTATCGCGCCTCATCATCGAGTGGATGGTGAAAGGCAAAGAAGACCACAGCCTGACCTTCAGCACCTTCCTCTCGCGCAACCTATTCAAAAATCTGAACTTTGACATCGTGGGCAAGCGCAAAATTGCCTATGCTTTCTCGGCAACGATTATTGTCATCGGCTTTGTTCTGATGGCCATTCAGGGCGGCCCCAACCTGGGCGTCGATTTCCAGGGCGGCCGGGCTTATGTAATTGATTTCAACAAAACCATGGTGGCGTCCAACGTGGCCGACCAGCTGCGCCCTGCTTTCCAAGGCGCTGGCCTGGAAGTGAAGCAATTCGGCAGCCCTAGCCGCCTGCGCGTTACCACGGGCTACCTGGCCCAGGACGAAAGCACCACGGCTGACGCTACCGTGTTGACCGCCCTCAACCAAGGCCTGCAGAAATACAGCGCCGATGCCCCGGAAATCCGGTCGAGCACGAAAGTGGGCGCCACCATTGCCGACGACATCAAGCGTACCTCGGTGCTCTCGCTGGGCCTCACGCTGCTGGGCATCTTCATCTACGTGCTGTTCCGCTTCGATAAGTGGCAGTTCTCCATGGCAGCAGTTGTGGCGCTGTTCCACGATGCCCTGCTCGTTATCGCGGCCTTCCCCATTGCCCGCGCCTTCGGCGTGACGTATGAGATGGACCAGATTTTCGTGGCCGCCGTGCTCACAGTGCTGGGCTTCTCGATGAACGACACGGTGGTTATCTACGACCGCATCCGGGAATACCTGCGCGAGAATCCCAAGCTAACTTTCGCCCAAGTGGTGAACCCGGCCCTGAACTCGACCTTCTCGCGGACCATCATCACGTCATCAACCATCCTGATGGTGGTTATCGTGCTGTACATCTTTGGTGGCGAGACCCTGCGCTCGTTCTCGTTCTCGATGATTGTTGGTATGATTTTCGGCACGTACTCGTCGCTGTTCATCGCTACGCCGATTATCCTTGACACCTATGGCAAAAAAGAGGAGCGTGAGCGCCTCGCCGCTGGTGAGAACGTAACCAACGTAGCGGGCGACGCTCCCAAGCTGAGCTCGGCTTCGGTATAACGGAGTTTTACGCAGCGTTTGACTGCGGCAAAGCGCAACAAAAAAGGCAACCCAGTTGGGTTGCCTTTTTTGTTGTTGAGTAAACGGCAAAAGCCATTTAGCTCTGCTCGTTTCCAGCATAAACATTAAAAAACCCTGACTCTTTAGAGGGTCAGGGTTTTCTTTTGGACTATCTACTGAAGCTGTATCGTCTTGCGAATCCGACTTGTAACGGCTAGCGAGGACAACTGCTTAGCAACGCTGGTAATTACACCGTGATGCCTTCGGCAACTACGCTTTGCACTTCGGGCACCATGCGCTTCAGCAGGTTTTCGATACCCGACTTGAGGGTCACCGTAGCAGAAGGGCAGCCGGAGCACGAACCTTGCAGGTTCACGGTCACGATGCCTTCGTGGTAGCTTTTGAAGGTGATGTTGCCACCGTCCTGCTCCACGGCAGGGCGCACGTAGTTATCGAGCAGGTCGATTACTTTCTGGGCAATCTGGCCGTCTTGCTGAGTGGGGTCGCCGGCGGTAGCGGCTTGGGCGGCCTTTTGCTCGGCGGCAGGGTCAACCAGGAAGATGGGGCCACCGGCCTCTACGTAGCTTTTCAAGAACTGGCGCAGCTCGGGGATGAGCTGGGTCCAGGCCAGCTCGGGCTGGTTTTTGGTGACGGTTACAAAGTTCTGGGCAATGAAAACGCGGCCCACATAGTCGAACCCAAACAACTCCTGCGCCAAGGGCGAGTTGGTAGCGGCTTCGAGGTTGGGGTAATCCACGCTCACGCCGTCGGCCAGCAGATTAGCGTTCAGGACAAATTTCATGCTCTCCGGATTGGGAGAAGCTTCGGCATAAATAGAAACAGCAGACATGGCTTAGGGGCTTAAAATCGAAGGGGTGGTTGCAGGGTTTGCAACAGCTAATCTACAACCGCATTGGGGCGATAGAGGTTGCAAATGTACCTACATCGTTTGACTTAAGAGGCTAGGCGCCCACGGCGGCGTCCGGTTATGCGTCTTTACAGCCGATTAGCCCGGGCGCGCAGCAGCAAATCAGCCAGCACCAATTGCGTCATAGCTTCTACAATGGGCACGGCGCGGGGCAGCACGCAGGCATCGTGCCGGCCGCGGCCCACCAGCGTAATGGCTTCGCCTTGGTCGTTGATAGTTTGCTGGGGCTGCAGCAGCGTGGCCACCGGCTTGAAAGCCACCCGGAAATAAATATCCTGGCCGTTGCTGATGCCACCCTGGCTGCCGCCGCTGTGATTGGTGCGGGTGCGCACAGCGCCGGTTTCGTCGGTGTAAAACTCGTCGTTGTGCACCGAACCAGGCAGCTTCGTGCCCGCAAACCCGGACCCGAATTCAAAGCCCTTCACAGCGTTGATGCTGAGCAGGGCGTGGCCGAGCACGGCCGGTAGCTTGTCGAACACGGGCTCGCCCAGTCCGGCGGGCACGTGGCGCGCAACACCGGTGATGACGCCGCCTACAGTGTCGTGCGCAGCCTGGGCCTCGCGGATGCGGGCTTCCATGCGCACAGCGGTTTCGGGGTGTGGGCAGCGCACGGGGTTGGTCTCGGTGAGGCTCAAATCCAGCTCCTGGTATTCCAGGGGCACTTCTACTTCACCTACTGAGGAAACATAGGCGGCGATTTCGACCCCGAAGTGGGCCAATAGCTGCCCCGCAATGGCGCCGGCCGCTACGCGAGCGGCCGTTTCGCGGGCCGAGCTCCGGCCGCCGCCGCGGTGGTCGCGCCGGCCGTACTTGGCGTCGTAGGTATAGTCGGCGTGGCTGGGGCGGTAGGCCTTGGCGATGTGCGAATAATCGTCGGAACGCTGGTCGGCGTTAGGAATGAACAAGCTGATGGGCGTGCCCGTGGTGTAGCCCTCGAACAGGCCCGATTGAATTTGAACGGTATCTGACTCTTTGCGCGGTGTGGTCAGGTCCGACTGGCCGGGCCGGCGCCGGTCGAGGGCGGCCTGAATATGGGTGGTCTCCACGGCTACGCCTGCCGGGCAGCCGTCGATAATCACGCCGATGCCCGCCCCGTGCGACTCGCCAAATGTGGTGATGCGAAAGAGGGAGCCGAAGGTGCTGGACATGAATGGTTGCGGGTTATGAGTGGCTGGTTTCTGGGTTAATTGGCAACTAGTGAGGCTGATGCTGGCAATCATGCCGGTGCGGCTGCAAGTCCTCTTGCTTGGCGCGGTGCCTGCCGTAGCTATAGTGCCTGCGGCCACAGCTTGAATGATAATAAGCCCAACAACCCGGCCGCAAAGTTGGCACGGCGCCGCCGAAAATCAGCTCGACCGCCCGGCCCGCCACCAGCCAAACCCGGCCACGCCCGCCAAGCCTATCAGCAGCCAGCTGGCGTAGCGGCGCACATCGCGGTACACATCCAGCGACTGCAGCCGGGTATCGGCCTCAGCCAGCGCCGGGCCATAAAAGGGGTCGTCCTCGGGCTTGGGCAGCGCGGCAGGCAAGGCCAGCTCCCCACTAACGGTGGGCCGGAGGCCGGGCCGCAGCGTATCGTAGCGCACGGTTACGGGGTTGAACGCAATGAGGCGCACGAGGCTATCGAGCGGCAAGAGGCCGGGCTTGCGGGCCACTAAGCGGTAGCGAAACAACTTGCGCCCACCGCCCGGCGCAGCTTGCTCGCGCACCTCCGGACCGTACACCTCCAGGCCCGGGTAGGCATTGAAAACCGGTGCCAGCACGGCCGACAAATTTCCCCGGCCTTCTACCCCAAAAGTGTAGGTGACGGACTGCCCCACCCGAAAGGCAGTCTGGCTGATGGCCTCGCGCAGGCGGAAGCTGCCCACCGGCACCACCCCGCCCTGGGGGTGAGGCGGCAGGGGCCGTACCTGCACTGCAGTGCCCGCCGACAGGTAACTCTTGTAGCCCGCCAGGCGGTTGTCCTGCCCAGGCTCAGGCTTTTTGAGGAACTTGAATTTCACCATGGTCAGAGCCAGGGGAGGGAAGGTCAGGGCCTGGGGCGTGAGGGGGTAGTAAACGTTTTCGGCGAGCCGGAACCGTAAGTACAGTTGGCCCTGGCTGCGCACTGTGTCGGGGGTGATGCTGGGCTCGGGGCCGGGCTCCTGCCAGGCCGTGGACTGGTGTAGGGCGCGCAGCAGCGGCGGCAGCTGGTTGTTGAAGTCGTGGAAGGCCAGCATTGCCTGGTCGGGCGGTGTCAGATAGAAGTAGAGCCCAACCCGCACGCCTTCGCCCACAAATACGCTTTGGCGGTCGGCCACCACGGCCAGAAAGGCGCGGTCGTGCAGCTCTTCGTAGAGCGCCTGCTTGGGCTTGCCAAACAGCTTGTCAAGGTCGCCCACGGCCTGCAGCGGGGCCGTGGGATTGGCTGGCGGGGTCAGGGTCGAAGGATTGGGCGGTGGAGTAGCTGGCAGGCCCGCCGCCGGGTTGGTGGGCCCGGCAGCCGGGGCACTACCCGGTGGGGTGGCTGGCGAGGTAGCCGGTGGGGTGACTGGGGTGCTGGCCGAAGGTGGCGCCAGCTTTGCTCCCGGGGCTGGCGGGGCCGGCCCCACCCGAACCACTCCCCCACTGCTGCGCACTACCACCCCGTTCACGGTGAGCTGGAAGGGCTTGATGACGTATTCGCCCTCGCCGTAGGGCACGTAGCGCTGCGTAATGGTCAGGTCTAAAAATTGGCGGCCCTGCACGCTGCGGGTGGTGGTGGTGCGGGTCTTGCCGTTCTTCTTAAACCCCTCCAGCTCGGGAAATTCCGAGTACTTGTCCAGTGCCTTCCCCTGTAGTCGGAAAGCCAGGGTGAACTCCCCCGTAACGGGCAGCGAGCTGGGGCCGGGCAGTAGCGTCACATCGGCCGGAGTGGTGGCGCTGGGGTTGGGTTGGGGGGCTGCCACGGGTGCAGCGCGGGGCGGCACAGCTGCCTGCCCGTGGGCTGCAATCGCACCCAGCCAGCCGAACAACAACGCCACCCACCCAAATAATCTTCCCATAACCGCAGGCTCGTTAGCGAACCTCAAAAGTAGCTTTAAACGCGGAAATCCCCTTTTTCAGCAAGATTACAATTGTTAAAACTGCAACGCTGCTTAGCAAAACGATAATATTTTCAGGGTTACCCAATCCTTATTGCTAGGTATCACCGTATCTGCCTTCAAATTCCCCTAAGTGTTCAGGTTTCTTTTCAAAAAACGGGCCTCTGGCGCCGTGCGGGATTTTATTGCCTACCTGGTAATAATTCAAATTTTCACCTAACCAATTTCTAGCTCATGTCTGACAACCTTCAGCCCCGTGGCTCCGACGAAACCACGCTCGACCAGCCGCTGTACACGCCCATCAAGCGGCGCTCATTCTTCATGTACGCCGGTGCTACTGCTGGCGCTACTGCATTGGTACTGGCGGGCTGCTCGAAAGACAGCGACAACAACCCTAATGATGCTGCCCTGATTGATGTAGGCAGCAGCGACGTAGGCGTTTTGAACTATGCGTACGCCCTTGAACAGCTAGAAGCGGCATTTTATGCCCAGGTGTTGACTGGTGCATACTTCACCGGAGCACCTGCGGCTGAGAAAGCTATTCTCACCGATATCAGCATCCACGAGAAGATTCACGCCGACTTCTTCAAGACAGCCATTACAGCTGCTGCTCCGACCCAAATCATAAAAGCGTTGGAGGTCGACTTCTCAAGCATTGACTTTAGCAACCGCACAAGAGTGTTGGAAGCCGCTAAGCTCTTCGAAGACACCGGTGTAGCTGCTTACAATGGTGCTGGTCGTTACCTGACCAATGATACCTACCTTACTCTGGCAGGCAAAATTGTATCGGTCGAAGCGCGTCACGCAGCATTGATTCGCGACTTGATATCAAACGGCACGTTTGCCGATAACACTGTACTAGATGCTAATGCATTGGAGATGTCGAAGACTCCCCAACAAGTGGCAACAGCTGTAAACACTTATTTGAGAAACGGCTCCAAAATCAGCGCAACCCGGCTGGTGTAGTCCTCTTTTTCTTCTTTCCTTAAAATATCGCATCATGAATTTTTTTCAAATAATCGAAGAAATTGAGAAGGTAGATCCAGAGGTATACGACCGTCTTGATTCACGCCGGGCAATTTTTAACTCCCTAAGGGGCATTGGCCAAAAGGTCACGCTTGCCACGGCGCCGCTCGCTTTGTCGGCCCTATTTAGCAAAGCTTATGGCCAAACCTCTACCATTCCGGCAGGTGTGAGAGGCGTGCTGGAATTTGCTCTGGGCCTCGAAGACTTAGAGTACCAATTTTATCGTCAGGGCCTAGATGCGCCCGGTCTGACAGCCACCCTGACCGGTGCTGGCCGTACTGCCATCACGACCATTACTGCCCACGAAAGAGCTCACCAAATTTTCTTGCGTACAGCTCTTGGCGCTACTGCTCCCGCTGACCGCGGAGCTGCCCCGTTTGACTTTACGGGTTCAAAGGGCGGCACGCGTCAGGCGCTGTTTCCTACCGTATACACCGACTACAACACCTTCTTGGCAGTAGCCCAAGCACTTGAGGACACAGGTGTTCGGGCTTACAAAGGCGGCGCGCCAGCTTTAAAAGTTAGCCCAGATATCCTCACTGCTGCGCTTAACATTCACTCGGTAGAAGCTCGGCACGCCTCTCACATTCGCACCATGCGCCGGACAATTGCTGGCGGAGTAGCTGGTACGCCTAGCTTGAGCGCATCGCCAAAAAGCTGGATTTCGGGTAACGATGGCGGCGGCCCAGCCCCTTCGGCCACGGCAGGCATTTATGCTGGTGAAGAAATTACCACCCAGGCTACCATTAACCTCCTCACCAATACCACCCCAAACCCTTCGGTAGCGCTAGCCTCGGAATCGTTTGATGAGCCTCTGGACGCTGCCACTGTAACAGCTATTGCTTCTAACTTTCTAAGGTAGACAGCATCTTTAAAAAGCTAAAAGCTTATGGACCCAAAAGCCGGTTCCGCACATGCGGGGCCGGCTTTTTTGCGTTTTTGAGTCCAATGGTAAAGGTGCCACTCACCCTTGCTTCCAACACTTCATCTTTTTTACAGCACCTTTCGCCCAAAATTGGTTTTTCTGCCGATATGCTACCTAAGCTTCGCAGCTTTGTTCAAACTTAAAAGCATTACAATTGCCATTACTACTAACTGGCCTCCATTCCTAGCTATGGCTACTATGTAAACGGTCTAAGTTGTTAACTCAATTTAATTTGTTGTGTCCACCTAGCTTTCACGCTCTTCGAAATAGCTCTGCGCTCGCTCCTGCGGACCGGTTAAAATGGAGCCGCCTTAGCATTTCTCCTCAATAATTAATCTCATTTCTCTTAACTTATGTCAGACACTATTCCGTCTACCAACTCCGACGGTTCTCCCGCCGCGAAGCCTTTGCATGTGCCCATCAAGCGGCGCTCTTTTTTCATGTATGCTGGCGCTACTGCCGGGGCCACTGCCCTGGTGCTGGCCGGGTGCAGCAAAGAAGAAAGCACGAACCCCGCCCCGGGCCTCGTCAACGTAGGCCCCACGGGCGCGAACGACCTGGGCGTGCTCAACTACGCCTATGCCCTGGAGCAGCTGGAAGCCGCGTTCTACACCCAAGTCAAAGAAGGGGCCTACTATAAGGCTTTGGGAGCAACAAGCGCTGAGAAGCAAATTCTCGACGACCTGCAGTATCATGAAGTAGCGCACCGCGAGTTTTTTAAGGCCGCGCTGGGCAGCAATGCCATTCGGGCGCTGGAGCCCGAGTTCGGCAACATTGACTTTGGGGTGCGCGAGGGCGCAGCCGGCGGCAAGCTGGGCGTGCTTCAAGCGGCCAAGGCGTTTGAAGACCTCGGTGTAGCAGCCTACAATGGCGCGGGCAAGTTTATCCAGAACCCGCTCAACCTGTTGCTGGCCGGCAAGATTGTGTCGGTAGAAGCGCGCCATGCCTCGCTCATCCGCGACCTGCTGGCCGAGGGCACATTTGTGGCCGACGACGTGGTGCAGGTGACCACCGGCGGCCCCATTGTGGCGGGCGGCCCCAGCTCTGCCACGCCCACGGGGCTGGAGCGCTCCAAGTCCCCGGCCGAGGTTGTGGCCATTGCCAATACGTTTCTCAAAGAGGGCTCGAAGCTGGACGTTTCCGGTCTGGTGTAGGCCGCGGCGGCCCTTTCTTCTGTTTTAATCTTCCTGCTCCATGAATATTCTCAATCTCCTCTCCGACATCGAAAAGGTCGACCCCGAAGTGTTCGACCGACTCGACTCGCGCCGCCGCGTGTTCCAACACCTGAGCGGACTGGGCGGCAAGCTCGCTGCCGCCGCGGTGCCGCTGGCCCTGGGCGCCGTGCTCAACAAAGCGTACGCGGGGGCCACCGCCACCCAGGCCTCCGTGCTGGAAGTGCTCAACTACGCGCTGCTGCTCGAACACCTTGAAGCCAACTTCTACAACCTTGGCATGGTAAACACCAGTATTACGGGCGGCCTCAGCGCCAACAACGTCAAAGCCCTCAACACCATCCGAGCCGACGAAAACAACCACGTGATTTTCCTGCGTGGGGTGATTTCGGCGGCGCCTTTCAGCTCGACACCCGTAAACCCCGCGGTTTCTGACTTCGACTACACCGGCGCCCAGGGCGGCGCACGCGCGGCGCTGTTTCCCGATGTGCTCTCCAACGCTGCCACTTTCCTGGCCGTGGCCCAGGCGCTGGAAGACACCGGCGTGCGCGCCTACAAAGGCAGCGCCACCGACCTGATGGCAAACAAAACTGTGCTCGAAGCCGCGCTCAACATTCATTCCGTTGAGGCCCGCCACGCGGCCCGCCTGCGCACCATGCGCCGCGGCGGAGCACTGACCGACCGCGCCTCTCTGGTAGCAGCAGTCCCTGGCAGTGCCAGCACCTCGCCCAAAAGCTGGGTAACGGGCCGCGACGCTAACGGCCCCGCCCCCGGCAAAACCGATGCGGTGTACGGTCCTGGCACGCCGGCCACGGGCACTGCCGCCACTATTTTCTTCCCCGCCGAAGACAACCTGACGCAGGCCTCAGCCAACATCGCCACCCTGCTCAACTCGGCTGCCATTGCGGGCCTCACCTCGCCCAACGCGACACTGGCCGCTTCCGAAGCCTTCGACGAGCCCCTAGACATGGCCACCGTGAAGGCCATTGCCCGCAATTTTGTGAGAACAGGCACACCGACGTTTGCGCTGCTTTCGTAGGCAAGCCGCTGTTTATCATACAACTTCAGTAAAGGATGGCTCCTTGGGAGCCATCCTTTTTTTGTAGGCATGCCACCCCCGCGCCGCTGCGAGTATCTTTGTAGATAGCGACGAGGTGCGCCTGGGCACCTGCTGGTTCTTTTCTTATGTCTGATTCATCTTTTTTCGGGAGCGGGGCCTTGGAACGCCGCACCTTTTTGCGGGTTGTGGGCGCTTCGGCGGCCACGGCATCGCTGGTTCTGGCCGGCTGTTCCGACCCCGCTCCTGAGCCTACTCCCACTGTTCAGAACCAGCTGCTGCTGGGCGAAAGCGATACCGGCCTGCTCAACTACTTCTACTTATTGAAGCAGCTTGAAGTCGCGTTCTATCAAAAGATAGTAGACACGCCCCCCAGCAACCTCGTAGCGGGCGACAAAGCCGCTTTCGACGACCTGCGCGACCATGGGCTGGCGCACCGCGAAACCCTTCGCTTTGCACTTGGCGCAAGTACCTACGAAACCCGCCTAGAGCGCCCCCTGGCGTTCGACTTCTCTTCCATCGTGCTCACCTCCCGCGTTGGCGTGCTCACCGCCGCCCAGCAGCTAGAAGACCTGAGCGTAGCAGCCTACGCCGGCGCCCTGCCCCTGCTGGTAGCCCCCACTACGGTGGCCCTGCTGGCCAAGATAGCCTCGGTGGAGGCCCGCCACGCAGCGTTCGTTCGCGACCTGCGCACGCCCGGCACCTTCGCCGGCAACGACGTGGTGGTGAACGCAGGAGCGCTGCAAAGCGTGAGCCTGGCCAAAACGCCCGTTCAGGTGGTGGAAGAGGCCAAAGCCTTCTTCCTGCCCTTTGTGGTCGTAACCCAATCCCTGCCCTCGGCTTAGGCCTTTTTATCGCCCGTCTTCGCATGAATTTCCTCTCACTCCTCGACCGCCTTAGCACCGTCGACGCCCCTTCGGCCGCTGCCCCGCGCCGCGACCTGCTTCGCCAGCTAGGACAGGCCGGTGCCCGCGCCGCGGTTGCGGCCGTGCCGCTGGCCCTGGCCCTGGCCACGCCGGCCCTCGCAGCGACTACCAACACCTCGCTCGATGCCACGGTGCTGCTGCTTAAGCTCGAAGACCTGCTGGTAGCGCTTTACACCCAAGCCCTGGCCACGGTGCTTGCCAATCCGGCCCAAGCGGCCGTGCGGCCCAACTTCCAGCTCATACTTCAGCAGCAGCAGGGGCATGCGCAGTTTCTGCGCGCCACCCTTGCCACGGCTGGGCTCACGCCTCCCACGGCGCCAGCTTTCGACTTCAGCGGCCGCCGCAACAACGCCGCCAACCCGGAGCTGTTTCCTGGGGTAATGAGCGACTACAACGCTTTTCTGCAGCTCGCCCAGCAGCTCGAAGACGCCAGCGCCAGCAGTTATCTTGGCCAAATCGGCTTTTTTGCTTCCGACAAGCAGCTTCTCAGTGCTGTGCTGCGCATGCAGCTCGTAGAGGCCCGCCATGCCTCGCACTTGCGCACCTTGCGCCGCACTTCCCCCAGCCCCATCGCCGTGAAAAGCTGGCCCAGCACCGCCGACCCAGCCCCCTCTCCCGCGGTGCTTGTGCCCAGCCCAGCGGGCGGCAGCAACGCCCCGGTTGGCATCTACAGCTTCGAAGCCAACGAAACCCAGCGCCTTGGCAACAACACGGTGGTTCCCTTCCCCACCGTCCTCACCGGGGCCAATGCCGTGCAGTTTCGGTCCATTGCCGAGGCCTTCGATGAGCCCCTGCCCACGGCTCAGGCTACGGCCCTGCTTGCCATATTCGGCTAGGCTTACAAAATTTTGGCATTAGAATACGAAAGAGCGGCCTAGGCCGCTCTTTTCGCGTATATGGGGCAGTTACAAGGGTATTGGCGGGCACTAGCCACTTGCACAACCCTCCCCAAACTTCGTATATTTATTAAGGGTTGCAGGTCAAGCTCTTCGCTAGGGTTCGCCTGCTCCTTCCATCTACTTTCCTACCCTTTCGTACTCCTGTTGCTATGCTAGACTACGTAAAAATGATTCTGCTGAAGGTTAGCTTCAACAAGGCTCTATTTGAAAAAGAACTCCGCAAGGCGTTGAAAATGCTCACGCCCACGGAAGTCCCCGATTTTCGGGTGTGGTGCTACCAGCAATTTGCCCGCATCTACCGGCGCGTGCTGCAGCGCGTATTCGGTAGCTTAGACGAATCCAGCTTCCGGCTCGATATCGGATAGTCGAAGCTTAGCCCTACTCGTGTTCGCGCAGCGGCTCGTGCTTAGTCGCTGCCGAGCACAAACTTGATATTACGTTTTAGCCCTTCGTAGCCCGTGCGCTTCACGGCCGACTGGCGGAACAGCTCCGTAAATAATTCGTGGGTGATTTCACGCCAGTCGCCGGGCGTCAGGTCTTTCAGGCCAGGCGCGGGGTTGAACTGCGGCTCGGTGTGTGGCCTCGAGAAGCGATTCCAGGGGCATACGTCCTGGCAGATGTCGCAGCCGAAAACCCAGTTGCCGAACTGGCCGCCTACCTCAGTGGGAATCTGGTCCTTCAGCTCGATGGTGAAGTAGCTGATGCACTTGCTGCCATCTACCACGTAGGGCTCGGTGATGGCCTGCGTGGGGCAGGCATCGAGGCATTTGGTGCAGGTGCCGCAGTAGTCGCGGATGGGGCCATCGGCGGGCAGTTCCACGTCCACTATCAGCTCGGCGATGAAGTAGAACGAGCCGGTGCCGGGTGTGATGAGGTTGGAGTTTTTGCCTACCCAGCCCAAGCCGCTTTTCTTGGCCCAGGCCTTGTCAAGCACAGGGGCCGAGTCGACGAAGCAGCGGCCACCAATGTGCCCAATCTCAGCTTCCATGTCGGCCAGTAGCGTCTTCAGCTTGTCTTTGATGACGAAGTGGTAGTCGCGCCCATAGGCGTACTTGCTGATTTTAAGCGTGTCGTCGGGCTGCTGGTCTTCCGGCGCGGGGTAGTAATTAAGCAGCAGCGAAATCACCGATTTGGCGCCGTCCACTAGCAGGCGCGGGTCGAGGCGCTTGTCGAAGTGGTTTTCCATGTAGCCCATGCGGCCATTCATGCGCTTGGTGAGCCAGGTTTCCAGGCGCGGGGCTTCTTCTTCCAGGAACTCAGCCTTGGAGATGCCGCAGGCCATGAAGCCAAGCTCGGCCGCGCGGCGCTTAATGAAAGGGGCCCACTCGGACTGGGGAAGCATTGGCAAAGGGGGGTAACTTATTAAAAATACGTCATCCTGAGCGCAGCGAAGGACCTTATCACGCTTGGCCGACTGTATCTAACAATCGTTCCGACGTGATAAGGTCCTTCGCTGCGCTCAGGATGACAAAATGGGATTACCCCTGCGTAATCTCATCAAACAGGCTGGCGCCATTATTGCCGCGCAAGTGGTTAGGCAGCAGGCGGCCCAAGTGCTGGTACGCTGCCTCCGTAGCCTCGCGGCCGCGCGAGGTGCGCTTAATGTAGCCTTCCTGAATAAGGAATGGCTCGTAGACTTCCTCAATGGTTTCGCCTTCCTCGCCGCAAGCCGTGGCGATGGTGCTAATGCCCACTGGGCCGCCTTTGAACTTGTCGATGATGGTGGTGAGGATGCGCTTGTCCATGTCATCGAGGCCGCGGGCGTCCACGTCGAGAGCGTTGAGCGCAAACTGCGCAATTTCTACCGTGATGGTGCCATCGCCTTTGATTTGGGCAAAGTCGCGGGTACGGCGAAGCAGGTTGTTCGCAATACGCGGGGTACCCCGCGAGCGGCGGGCAATTTCGAAAGCCGCGTCCTCGTGAATGGGCGTGCCCAGAATCTCAGCCGAGCGCTGCACGATGGTGGTGAGCAGCTTGGAGTCGTAGTACTCCAGGCGGGCCGAAATGCCGAAACGGGCCCGCAGCGGCGCCGTGAGCATGCCCGAGCGCGTGGTGGCGCCCACGAGGGTGAAGGGCGACAGCGAAATCTGCACCGAGCGGGCATTCGGACCCGAATCGAGCATGATGTCGATGCGGTAGTCCTCCATGGCCGAGTACAGGTACTCTTCCACCACGGGGTTGAGGCGGTGAATCTCGTCGATGAACAGCACGTCGTGCGGCTCCAGGTTGGTGAGCAGGCCAGCGAGGTCGCTGGGCTTGTCCAGCACCGGGCCGGACGTCATCTTGATGCCTGAGCCCAGCTCGTTGGCAATAATGTGCGAGAGGGTAGTTTTGCCCAGGCCGGGAGGGCCGTGCAGCAGCACGTGGTCGAGGGCGTCGCCGCGCTGCTTGGCTGCGGCTACGAATACCTTCAGGTTCTCCAGAATCTTATCCTGCCCCGTGAAGTCGTCGAAACTAAGCGGCCGCAGGGCTTTGTCGATGTCCTTGTCGGTGGCATCGAAATTTTCGTTGCTGCCAGTGAGATAGGCTTCGCGCATAATGATAGTTGCTAAAATTATTGGTTGCTTTTTGCTAAGCTAATGAGTAACCGCGCTGCTGGCAAAAAAGCTCCTTTGAGATGGTAAAAATCTCTTGTCATCCTGAGCGTAGCGAAGGAGCTTATCACGCTTGCGCCTAATGCCACTTCTGCAAGCTGTTCAGCGGCGATAAGGTCCTTCGCTACGCTCAAGATGACAGGCGGTTTTTTACTCGTGTAGCAGCACTTCAATATCCAGGTGCAGCCAGTCGGTTTCCCAGGATTTGTGGTTGAGGCGGGCCGTGAGGTTTTTGCCGGCATCGAGCAGGCGCGCTACGGTCTCGTTGCGGCCCTCGGGCAAGTAGCCGAGCCATACGTTGGCGGGGTCGGTGGCAGGAGCAGTGTGCACTTGCACGGCCCAGTCGTCGTACTTGCTGTCCACTTCGCGGGTTAGGTGCAAGGCCTGCCCCACCTTGAGTTTGGGCTCGTATTTCTCTAGGTTTGGCCGGTGCGAGGTGCCCGCTACGAGGCATTCGAGCAGCACGAGGGGGTCGGAGTCGGTGACGATTTTCATCATGGGACCAAATTACGGCATGAGCGGCTGGATTGAGCCACAGCCGTAATAGGCCGTAGTGCACCAGGCCGGATATCAGGGGTCCTTATTAAGCAACAAGCCGGCATGGAGTGAAGCCGGCTTGGTACTGTAGCAATCAAAATACTTGTGAGCCACTGCTAGCTCTGGTTGCCGCTTTTGCTGCCTTGGCTTGTGTCCTGGCCGCCATCGCCGCGTGGGCCTTTGGCCGTGTGCGAGGTTTGGGCGCTGGGCGTGCGCAGGTGGGGCTCGTTGCTTTGGCCAGCGCCTTTGGTGCCGCCCTGGTCTTTGTTGGGGCTGGTGGTGTCGGGGTTGAGCTCGGCGTGGCGGCCGGGGGTGTTGCCACCGTCGCCGCTCACGACGCTAGACACGCCATCGGACGAACCGGTGTCGGCGGTGCTGTCAGGGGAGTAGAAGCCTTCGCCGGTGCGGGTGCGCTCGTGGTGGGGCAAGTCGGGGTTGGGGCCGCCTTGGCGCATTTCGATGCCTTCGCGGCGGTATTCTTCTTTGTCGTGCTCACGGCGCTCCTGGCGGCGGGTTTCGGCGTTTTCGTGCTCTTGGTTGTCGGACATGGCTGGGTAAGAATAAGTGGAAAGGATGCTTTTTATACGAGCAGCTTTCCAACTGTGATACCCTCTTTTCCTGGCGTTTGACTCTTTGCCCGCAGCTTTAGCGGCTTATGTTTACTAGCGACGAAGTAATCTTTCAGCAGTTAACTGGCGCGAGTTTCGCGCAGCGTAATGCTTGACAAATTTTGGGAGCTAGCATGGGTAATTCTGAGCCTATGCGTACGTTGCAGGCTTCCCACTTCACATTTTTCTACGCTTATGAAAAAAGTATTCTTCTCTACCGCCTTGGTGCTTACACTGCTCGGCTTCTGGGCATTTCGTCCAAAAGTCATCGCACCCGCACAATATCTAATGGTAATCCGCGAGTTGGACCGTACAGATTTGAGCGAGCAGCCCAAGCCAGCACTCACCGTTATCGAGCCCGATGGCACGTTCAAAACAGAAGAGTTGCCGGTTATTGCCTCCAACTTCCCCCGCAAAAGCATCAACGCCACCATCGTAAAGGGCACCACTGTTGATTCCACTTCCACGCGACTACGCCGTTTTCGCTACGCCCGCAACTACATCTACCAAGCCGAAGTCCGCAAGCTTAACGAACTGAGCGCACAGGGATGGAGCTTGGTCAGCACCACTCAGGAAGGCGTTTCAACGCGCTATTTGCTGCGGAAGGAATAAGTTTACATTACTTTATCCATGGCTACACTTCTGTTGCACGGACCTGATTGGGTTTTCCAACTGTTATGTGTTTACATAGCATATTATTGGGTTTCGCTGTTGCTATGCGTCACTTTACTTGTGTTGGCTTTTAGTAAAACCCGTCCATCCTATGCTCGTTAGGTACTTGCGCTGTGTGCCCCGGCTTTGCTTGGGCTTCTGTGGTTTCTCTATGTCAATAGGGACAATCCATCCCGCAATCCCATTTTTCCTATTCTCTGGCCCCACTCGATTTCAGCTCAGGTCCCTCAACTGGCGCGGGTTTAGCGCAGCGTAACTCGTGACTTGCCATAACGGGAGGCTGCGCCTCACCTGCCGCGGAGCGGTAAGCCGGAGCGGTACGGCTCAAAGGTGCGGGTAAGTCGTTCTAATGCGAGGCGCAGCCTCGCCCGAATGCTAAGTCACGAGGTACGCTGCGCTAAACTCGCGCCAGCGGGGGGACGATTTTCATCATGAAGCCAAATTATGGCACGAACAGCGGCTTGTGCTTTCCGGCCAGCGCCGCGTGAGGCCATGTGGCACTGCCAAGTGCTCATTTGCCCTTACACGGCTATGGCCAGCGGCGGCTGCGCAAAGGCACTTTTGCGGTAGCGGTTGCGCACATAGCGACTGCAAGGCACCTCCACGTACTTATGCAGCACGTAGCTTAGGCCCAGGCTGAGCGAGAAGATGATGGCGGCCAACACATAGCTGTTACCAATCAGCTCACGGCGTTGATTCTCGTAAATTAACAAACGCATAATCAGCTGGTGAATCATGTAAAAGCTAAAGCTGATTTCACCGAGAAACACCAGGAATTTGGTGGAAAGCATCGTTGATAGATACCCGCGCTGATACGAAAACGATAGGATGATAAGAGCCATGGGCAGCCAGTAGTAGCACGAGTAGCGGTACACCTGGGGCACGGCGTTGTGATAATGAAATATGAGCACCATAATTCCTATCGACAGCACTTCCATAGCCGTGGCCCTCAGCCGAGAACGAAATGCCTTGGCTACGTAGCCGTGCTTATAAATCTGGTGTAGCAGGATACCCAGCAGAAAGTCGACAATGCGGAAGAACGGGTTGATATAGAAAAACCGGTGGTACCCAGTATCGGGCGACAATTGAATCAGGTACGGAATGGCCAGCAGCAACACCCAGCCGAAACGGAGCAGCAGCTTATTGCGAACAAGAAGGAATACGAGAAAAGGAAAGGCGAAATAGAAAAACATTTCGACCGAAAGGCTCCATGAAGGCCAGTTGCAAGAGAAATAGTACGACATTTCCGGTACAAAGGCATGTAATAGTGCCGCATTGGTAAACAGCCGGCTTAAGTTCGCTGGCACGTCCAGCATGAATTCGGCTCCTGGATTCGGGGCATAGAGTAGCAGCAGCAATCCTAGCAGCATCGTCATCAGGTGCAGGGGGTACACGCGCGCAATACGGGCCACCCAAAACTCCCGAAACGACACCTCGCGGCTCAACAGCCGGTCGTCGTAGTTGAGCGACAGAATGAACCCGCTGAGAATAAAGAAAAAACTGACGCCAATGTATCCTTCGCCAAACACCAGGTAGTACAGTTTGGCGAACTTGGGATACTTATCGGCATCGAAGAACTGTAAGTGGCTTCCAAACACCATGAGGGCGAATAGAAACCTAAATGAAGTAAGCGGTTTAATCATAGCACATTGTGGATGCAGGGAGCGAATAAGGAGCTGCACCAGCCTTTTACAACCAGCGGCGCGTGCGTGGCACACGGGCCCAAGCTAGATGCTAAAGTACCCCTCAACTGGCGCGAGTTTAGCCCAGCGTACCTCGTGACTTGCCACAACGGGAGGCTGCGCCTCCCCTGCCGCACAGCGGCAAGCCGGAGCTGCGCGACTAGAACGTTCGAATAAGTCGTTCCAATGCGAGGCACAGCCTCGCCCGAATGCTAAGTCACGAGGTACGCTGCGCTAAACTCGCGCCAGCGGGAGGTAACGCAAGGAATCGGGAGCGGACATGGCAATAAATCTGATAGGATATTATGACAAATTACTACGCAAGTGGATTTTGGTGGTTCCGCCACCTTCGGTCCTCGGTAGGCAGCGCACGAACAACAATTACCCAAGCAACTATACAGCCTATGAACCAAACCAAACCGCCGGCTAAATAGCCCAGTATGCACAGCCCTCCGTCGCAGCCACCATCACCTCGCCAATTTATACTCGTTACAAACCAAGTCACCAAGCTGCAAGCAATTAGCCACAACAGCGTGCCACGCCAGCCCAATGGATAGCACAACGCCCCGAAGACTACCGCAGCGAGGAGAAGAATAAACACAAACTCCATGAGGGTACTTTGGTGGGTTTGAAACAAAGAAAAACCGGCCGCTTCGAATAGAGCGGCCGGTTTTTCAATAAGTCAGCAGAAATCTACTTAAACGCCTGAATACCCGTGATATCCGCCCCCGTAATCAGCAGGTGAATATCGTGGGTACCCTCGTAGGTAATCACCGATTCCAAGTTCATCATGTGGCGCATGATGGGGTACTCGCCGGTGATGCCCATGCCGCCGTGAATCTGGCGGGCTTCGCGGGCAATGTGTAGGGCCATGTCCACGGAGTTGCGCTTGGCCATGGAGATTTGGGCGCTGGTGGCTTTGCCTTCGTTTTTGAGCACGCCCAAGCGCCAGGCCATGAGCTGGGCCTTAGTGATTTCAGTAATCATTTCGGCCAGCTTCTTCTGCTGCAGCTGGAAGGCTGCCAGCGGCTTGCCAAACTGCTCGCGCTGCAATGCATACTTCAGGGCCGACTCGTAGCAGTCGATGGCCGCGCCGATGGCGCCCCAGGCAATGCCGAAGCGGGCCGAGTCGAGGCAGGACAGCGGGCCGCGCAGGCCTTCGATGTTGGGCAGGATGTTCTCCTTGGGGATTTTCACGTCTTCGAACACCAGCTCGCCGGTGGTGCTGGCGCGCAGGCTCCACTTGTTGTGGATTTCGGGGGTGGTGAAGCCCTCCATGCCGCGCTCCACAATCACGCCCTTGATGCGGCCGGCTTCGTTTTTGGCCCACACCACGGCCACCTGGCACTCGGGCGAGTTCGAAATCCAGAGCTTGGCACCGTTCAGCAGGTAATGGTCGCCCATGTCCTTGATGTTGGTGGTCATGCCGCCGGGGTTCGAGCCGTGGTCGGGCTCGGTGAGGCCGAAGCAGCCCAGCCACTCGCCGGAGGCCAGCTTGGGAAGGTACTTGTTGCGCTGCTCCTCGGAACCGTACTGGTAGATGGGGAACATCACCAGCGAGCCCTGCACCGAGGCGGTGGAGCGCATGCCGGAATCGCCGCGCTCAATCTCCTGCATGATGATGCCGTAGCTGATGTAGTCGAGCCCGCCGCCGCCGTATTCCTGCGGAATGGTGGGGCCGAAGGCGCCCACGTCGCCGAACTTCTTCACAATTTCGCTGGGGAAGTGGCCGCTCTGGGCCCACTTCTCGATGCTGGGCGAAATCTCCTTCTTCACGAAGTCGCGGATGCTCTGGCGGATGAGGATGTGCTCCTCGGTGAGCAGGCCGTCGAGGTCGAAGTAGTCGGTGAAGCCGTTGGCGTTGGTGCTGCCTTTTTGGGCGGTGTGAGATTTGGACTCCGGGGAAAGAACGTCGGCTTGGGATGACATAGCAGGGAATGGGTTGGGTGGGAGGCTCAAAGATAAAAGTTTTGAGACGAGCCGGCTGCTAACAGAACAGTCCGTGGCCGAGTGGGTTCCGGCTTATCCCGAATTCGTTCTTCATCTTTCCGGCGCCAAACCCCGTAGCGCATATCCGTTGCCCAGCGGATTCGTTGGGCGGGGTCGACGTTTGCGGCCTACCGCAGGGCTGGCGCACGGCTCCAATTATACCTTATGCAACTTCCTAAATTCAGCCAACACCTTCACGAACGCCTGCAGGAACAGCGCCCGCAGCTCGTGAGCCGGGCCGATGCGGTGCTGTTTTACCTCAGCCTGGGGGGCTTGTTTGTGTTTCTCTACGACCTGGGCTTTGCCCACAGCGTGGCGGCCGAGCAGGTGCTCACCTACTTCTACGGGGCCTACATGCTGTGCATGATGCTGGTGCTGGTGCTGCGCTTGTTCTTGCTCAACCAAGCCGGCGTGCCCCGAAGCTGGATACTGGCGGAATACGTCCTGCTCTTTTTTGCGGCGTGCGGCGTGGTGCTCGCCTTTCTGCCGGCCCAAACCGTGCTGCCCGGCACGCTGCTGGGCCGGTACGTGGAGCAGGATCTGGTGATTCTGGCCGTGCTGCTCTACGTGTTTCTGATTGAGCTTTCGCGCCGCTCGCTCGATTTTTACCGCCTGCGCTACAACCCCGCGCTGCTGTTCATCGCCAGCTTCATCCTGCTGATTGTGCTGGGCACGGGGCTTTTGCTGCTGCCCCGGGCCACAACCAACGGCATCAGCCCACTCGACGCCCTGTTTACCGCATCGAGCGCAGTGTGCGTCACCGGCCTGATTACGGTGGATACGGCCACGGCCTTCACCACCTTCGGCAAGGTGGTTATCCTGGTCCTGATTCAGCTCGGGGGCCTGGGCATCATGACGTTTACGAGCTTTCTGGCCCTGTTTTTTCAACGCTCGTCGTCGTTTCAGAACCAACTGTTTATGCAGGGCCTCATCAACGAGGAAAGCATCGGCAACACCATGCGCACCATCGGCAACATCGTCTGGATTACGTTTCTGGTTGAGTTTCTGGGGGCCTGTTTCCTTTATGCCTGCATTGGTCCGGCCGAGATTCCGCGCCTGCACGACCGCATTGGTTTCGTCCTGTTTCACTCGATTTCGGCTTTTTGTAATGCCGGCTTCTCCACGCTTTCGGCGGGCCTCTACGACCCGGGATTCCGCTTTAACTACGGGTTTCAGCTCGTCATCATTGCCCTCATTCTCATTGGCGGCATCGGCTTTCCCATCATTTTCAACCTCTACCGCTACCTCAGGGCCACGGGGCGCAACCGGTGGCAGCAACTCTATCACCGCGAGCGGCTGCAGTACACGCCGCGCATTGTCAACGTCAACACCAAGCTGGTGCTGCTTACTTCAGCGGTGCTGACGGTGGCCGGCACCGTGCTGTATTTCGGCATGGAGTACAACAGCACCCTGCGCGAGCATTCGGGCATGGGCAAGGTGGTGGCGGCGCTGTTTGGCGGCGTCACGCCCCGCACCGCCGGCTTCAACACCGTGGACATGGCGCAGCTAACCATGCCGCTGGTGCTGATTTACCTGCTCCTGATGTGGATTGGGGCCTCGCCCGGCTCCACGGGCGGCGGCATTAAAACCACCACATTTGCGCTGGCTTTGCTCAATATTTTCAGCATTGCGCGGGGCAAGGAGCGGCTCGAACTCTTTGGCCGCCACATTCCGGCGAAGTCGGTGCAGCAGGCTTTTGCCGTGATGATGCTGTCGGCGCTGGTCATTGGGCTGGCCATTCTGCTCATCAAGTTCTTCGACCCCGACATTCCGCTTACGCAGGTGGCGTTCGAGACTTTTTCGGCCTATAGCACCGTGGGCCTTAGCCTGGGCGTGACGGGCAGCCTGAGCGCGGGAAGCAAGCTGGTGGTCATCGTCACCATGTTTTTGGGCCGCGTGGGCACGTTCACGCTCATTGCCGGCGTGGTCACCAAGATTAACGACCTGGCGTATCGGTACCCTTCCGAAAACATCATCATTACGTAGCGCCCTCGGGCAAAAAGCCGCATGAAATACATCATTATTGGATTGGGCTACTTCGGGTCGTCATTGGCGGTGAAGCTCACGGCCATGGGCCATGAGGTGATTGCCGTCGACAGCGACATTGCCAAGGTCACGCAGCACAAAGACCGCATCACGCATACCGTGTGCCTCGACGCCACCGACCAGCAAGCCCTGGCCACGCTGCCGCTCAGCGACACCGACATGGTGCTCGTGGGCATTGGCGAAGACTTTGGAGCCTCGGTGATGGCCGTGGCCAACTTTAAGCAGCTGGGGGTGAAGAAACTCATTGGCCGGGCCATTTCGCCGCTGCACCAAACCGTACTGGAGGCCATCGGCGTCGACAAAATCATCAGGCCCGAAACCGAGTCGGCCGAGCGGCTGGCCAAGAGCCTCGACCTGAAGGACATTCTCGACTCCCTGGATTTGACCGAGGACTACAACATCATTCAGGCCACGGTGCCGGTGCGCTACGTGGGCAAAACCATTCAGGAAGCCAACTTCCGCCAGAAGTACAACATCAACGTGCTCACCATCATCCGCCCCAAAGATTCCACCAACCTGTTTGGACGGACGCAGCGCAAGCCGGCGGCCATTGGCGTGGTAGCGGCCGATACCGTGTTTCAGGCCGACGACATCATGGTGCTGTTTGGTAAGATGGAAGACATCCGCAAGGTGTTGCACTAAAGCCGGGCGGCGGGTGGCCGTGCGCCGGTTTTTTACGTTAGCCGCAGCTTGAAGCCAGCCCGCCCCGGCTTGTCCGAACGCTGTTACATTAGCCGCCCCATTCAGCTGCCATGAGCCACGATAAGAAACTTAACGAACTGGAAGCCACCGCTATATGCGGCAACGACATTTCCTCGTCGTGCCTCTATGTGTCGGCGCTGGCCATTTCCTATGCCGGGCAATACGCCTGGCTGGCCCTGCTGACGGTGGGCGCGGTGTTGTTTTTGTTCCGCCGAATCTATGGCGAAGTGGTGGGTGCCCTGCCCCTGAACGGCGGCGCCTACAACGTGCTGCTGAACACCACCAGCAAGCGCAACGCCGCGCTGGCCGCCTGCCTCACCATCCTATCGTACATGGCCACGGCCGTGCTCTCGGCCAACGAGGGCATGCATTATTTGCACACGCTGTGGCACGGGCTGCCTATTATTCCGGCCACCATGGGCCTGCTGGGGCTGTTTCTGCTGCTCACCATCCTGGGCATTTCGGAGTCGGCCATCGTGGCGGTGGGCATTTTCATTCTGCACCTCATTTCGCTCACGGTGCTGGTGAGCGTAGCGGTGTGGTACCTGGCCACCCAGGGCATGCCCAACCTTACGCTCAACTTTGCGGCGCCCGTGAAAGGCGGCAGCGTGCTCAACGCCCTATTTTTTGGGTTTAGCGCGGCCATGCTGGGCATTTCGGGCTTCGAGAGCTCGGCCAACTTTGTGGAAGAGCAGGACCGGGGCGTGTTTCAGAAAACGCTGCGCAACATGTGGGTGGTGGTCACGGTGTTCAACCCACTCATTGCGTTTCTGGCCATTGCGGTGCTGCCGCTGGTGGAAGTGGGCAAGCACACCGAAACGCTGCTTTCGCACCTGGGCACCGTCACGGGCGGGCCATGGCTGGGCACGCTCATCTCCGTCGATGCCGTGGCCGTGCTTAGCGGGGCGGTGCTCACCTCCTTTGTGGGCGTGAGCGGCCTGATGAAGCGCATGACCCTGGACCGCATTCTGCCCCAGTTCTTCCTGAAGGAGAACAAGCGCGGCAGCAACTACATGATTCTCATTACGTTTTTCCTGCTTTGCGTGTCGGTACTGCTCATCACCAACGGGCAGCTGGGGCCGCTGGCGGGCGTCTACACCATCTCGTTTTTGTCGGTAATGGCCTTCTTTGCCATCGGCAACTTCCTGCTGAAGGGCAAGCGGCCCAACCTGCCGCGGCCGGTGTACGCGGGCATTGTCACGGTTACGCTGGCTTTGGTGGGCGTGCTGGTAGCCTTGTTCGGCAACGTCAAGATTCACCCCGAGTACCTGGTGGTGTTTCTGCAGTATTTCCTGCCCAGCATGGCCGTGGTTTCCATCATGCTCAACCGCATGGCCATTCTGAACTTCCTTTTGTCGACCGTGGAGTCGTTTGAGCGGCACCTGCCGCGGGCCTCGCGCCTGGGCCGCCTGCTGGTGCACCGGCAGCTGCGGCAGCTGGCCCAGCAGGAGTTTGTGTTCTTCACCAAAGGCGACAACGTGGCCAACCTCAACAAGGTGATGGCCTATGTGGTGGAAAACGAATTCACGAACAAGCTGAAAATTGTGACCCTGCTCCGCGACGGCGAGAAATTTCCCGAAGAGCTGCTGAACGACATTCGCGTGCTGGACCGCGCTTACCCGCAGGTCGACATCGATTTCGTGACCATCGACGGGCAGTTCGGCCCCCCGCTGATTGAGAAGCTGTCGGCGCAGTGGAACATCCCAAAAAACTTCATGTTCATCGGCTCGCCCGGCGACCGGTTTCCCTATCAGATTTCGGAGCTGGGCGGGGTGCGGTTGATTATCTGATTGGGGCTTTAGTGATGAAGACCGAACGACAACTCCCCTCCTCAGATGAGGAGGGGATGTTCGCGCTTTAGCGCGGACGGGGGTGGTTGAACTCGTTGAACGACACCCGAACGACTCGCTCTAACGGCGCGACCGGCTTAACCACCCCAGTTTCCGCTTTCGCGGAAACATCCCCTCCTTGAAAAGGAGGGGAGTTGTCGTTTCGTCTTTCATTACCACAAACACGCTAAAACTTCAAGTTCACCGAAGCCAGGAAATTACGGGTAGACTGCGGGAAATACCAATTAAAGGTTTCAAGCTGGCTGCTTGCGCCTAGGTAGCTGTAAGTATAGCCGTTAGCCACGTACTCGCGGTTTAGCACATTGTTTACGAGCACGGCCAGCTCTATCTCCTTCACAAAAACCGGCCGGATGGCGTAGCGCACCCGGAAATCGAGCACCTGATAGGGCACGATGCTGCGGTTGGTGTTTTCAGAGTTGTCAAGAAATTGCCGACTCACGGTTTTGTAGAGGAAGGCCAGGCGCAGGTTTTTCACCGGCTGGCCTTCCAGCGTGTGGGCCGATACAGCGGCCGGCGAGTAAGAAATAACCGACGTGCGAGGCGTGGCGGCCACCGGGTTAAAATCGGCGTCGTAGGTCACGTCCTGGTAGTTCAGAATGCGATTTTGGCTCAGGGTGAGCGTGCTGCTGAGGCTGATGAGGTCGTTGGCCGATACGAAGCCGGTGAGCTCCACGCCGCGGCGGTAGCTGCGGGCCACATTGGTGCGCAGGGGCGCGCCCACGTCGTTGAGCTGGCCGGTGGCCACTAGCTGGTCGCGGTAGTTCATGTAGAAGCCGTTGGCTTCCAGGCGCACGGCGGTATTGCCGCCCAGCAAGTCCAGGCCGGTGCGGTTGAAACGGTAGCCGGCTTCAAAATCTTCGAGGCGTTCGGGCTTGGCGGTTTGGTCGCCGGCGGGGCGGTCCACAAAGTCGGCGCGCACGGGCTCGCGCTGGCCTACGGCGAAGCTGGCGTAGAGCTGCTGGCCCTCGGCTAGGGCGAAGGTGGCGCCGGCTTTGGGATTGAAGAAGGTATAGCGGGCGCGGGTGGCTACGTCGTTTTGGTCGTCCTCAATGCCAGCTATGTTGTACCCAATGCGGCGCAGCTGCAGGTCGCCGTACACGCCCAGGCGGGGCAGCAGTTGCCAGGTGGCGCGGGCGTAGGCGTTGTAGTCGGTTTTGGTGGCGTTATTGAAGTAGTAGCGCTGGCGGCGGCCAATGGTAGTGGCGTACTGCGCCCAGATGATTTCGCCGTAGTGGTCGTTGTCGAACTTGTTGGCCGCGCCGCCCAGCGTGGCCTGGAATTTATCGTTATCCTTGGGCTGGTAGTTCAGGGCGAACGTGCCGCCATAGAAGTAGTTATCGAGCCACTTCTGGTCGATGAGGTCGGTGCGGGTGATGGTTTGGTTGCCGATTACCACGTTGGGCAGGCCGTAGGCCGAGAAGCGGCGGCGGGCCCGGAAGCTTTCGTAGTAGCCGAAGCCGCGGGTGAGGTGCAGCGCCGCGCCAAGGTTCCAGTTTTCGCCCAGGCCCTGCGAGAGGTGCAGCTGGTAGTGGTTCTGCTGGTAATTGTCGGTCTGGTTGTCGTAGGTGTAGTAGCTGTAGCGGCGGCCTTCCTGCAGCACGCGGGCGGCGTCGGGGGCGGTCAGCTCGCCGTTGTCCACGTAAGTCTGGAGCAGGGCGCGGTTGCCGGTAATGGCCGGCTCGGGCACACCGTTCCAGGCCTGGTAGGTTTTTTCGCGGCCTGAGAAAGTGATGAACTTAAGCAGCGTGTTCTTGGCCTGGTAGCCAGCAGCGAGGTAGTACGACTTCAGGTCCGACGAGGCCCTGTTCATGTAGCCGTCGGTGGCGATGCGCGAGAGGCGGCCATCGATGGTGAAGTGCCCGCCCAGCAGGCCGGTGCCGAACTGCACGTTGTTTTTCCAGGTGTTGAAGGAGCCGTAGCTGTTGTTGGTTTCGGCGTAGGCCTCGCGGCGCACGTCCAGCGTGCTGATGTTGATGCTGGCCCCAAAGGCCGCGCCGCCGTTCTGGCTGGTGCCCACGCCGCGCTGCACCTGCAGGCTGTTGATGGACGACGCCAAATCGGGCAGGTTCACCAGAAACGCCCCGCGTGATTCCGGGTCGTTGAGCGGCACCCCGTTGATGGTCATGTTAATGCCGATGTTGCTCGTGCCCCGGATGCGGATGTCGGTATATCCCACGCCAGTGCCGGCATCGGAGGTCACCACCACGGAGGGCGTTTGGTCGAGCAGGTAAGGCAGGTCCTGGCCGAAGTTGCGCTTAGCCAGGTCTTCGCGGCCCAGGTTGGTGTAGGCGGTGGCGGTGCGGTCGCTGGCGCGCTGGGCCGTCACGAGGGCTTCGCCGGTGAGCACCGCGCTGGGTTGGAGCGGGGCATTCAACAGTTGTTCGGCATCTTGGCCCTGCACCTGCCGCACCAAGGGCTCGTAGCCCAGGAAGCTGATGCGCAGCTCGTGGCGACCAACGGGCACGGCCGGCAAAGAAAAAGAGCCCGTGGTGCTGGTGGCCGGGCCTGCAGCTCCGTCGAGCAGAACGGTGGCCCCGGGCAGCGGCTCGCCGGTGCGGGCGTCGGTAACGGTGCCGGACACGGGGCCTTGCGCCCATGCCGGCGCGGCAGTCAGCACGCACAGCGCTGCCCCCGCAAGGAATACATTTTTCAAAAAGATTTTGGCCTTACATAATGGAACACGCCGGCGCCCCAGGGGTCGGAGCGGCAGCGGAAACGTCCGCGGATTGTTTATTCCCTTCGCCGGCATTACCCGGTTCAGGTTCGATGGGTATCATCTCAGCCGCCTTCTTTGCGAAAGCAGCACCCCTAAACAGGGCGCAAAGGTACAACTCCCGCTTTGGTACGACAGCAAAAATTTGGCAATAGACTCCGCCGGCCGCAACACATCCCTTGGTCGTTTGTTGAAAGTCAATTAATTTAGAGACGTCGGCCGGCGCAACGCCAGCGGCCGAAGCTTCGTTTTAAGTTTTGCACCGCCCTAGCTGCTTCCGCCATGTTTAGCCTCATTTACGCCGTTGCTTTCTGCGCTTTCTTCCTCTTTATGCTGGTGCTCCCTCGTCGGCGGCGCGCCATTCCGCCTACCCCGCCGCACGATGGCGACGACGACGGCGGCGAACCACATGACCCCGGCCTGCCCGACCTGGACTTGCCGCCCGGCATCTCGCGGCCCATCAACGACTGGGAACCGGACTACAACAAGCGCCGGGTAGGCGTATAGCGCACTTCGCGCACCCGAAACAGAAATCTAGCACGTTTACTTCGTGTGAACTCAGGAGCAGCTTTATGGCCACCGAAAGGCCGTAAAGCTGCTCCTTTTTTGTGCCGTTTTCAGTGGGCAGCTTTCCGGCCTTTTGCTTGTGGCTACCGAGCACCCTTTCCATTAAAGGGCAGCATTTTCATGGCCTACTTCCCTGAGCGACAAGCAGCACAGCACCACTGGCAAAAATTTATCAAATAAGAAATGGCCAAGACAGGCTGAATAAGCACTTTTATTATTTTGTTTAATATTTGCCTGCTACATCTTAAACAATAATTTATCCTATGTGATTCTATCAACACAATCAATCCATCCTTTAACCCTTAAGATTCAGCTGTATGCGAAACATGTTCTTGGACGTCCTGACCATCCCCGTCGACGACCCCGTTGCGTTCACATTCTTCATTGGGTACATGGCCATGGCTGCGGCAGCTGTGTTCTTCCTTTTCGAGCGCAGCACGGTGGCCGACAAGTGGAAAACCTCGCTCTTGATTTCGGGGCTGATTACGGGCATTGCGGCGGTGCATTACTACTACATGCGCGACTACTACATCATGTCGAAAACCACGCCCATTGCGCTGCGCTACATCGACTGGACCCTCACGGTGCCCCTGATGGTGGTGGAGTTCTACCTGCTGGTGCGGGCCGCGGGCGCCAAGGTTGCTTTGCTCTGGAAACTGGTGCTGGCCGCGCTGGTCATGCTGGTGTTCGGCTACATTGGCGAGGCCTTCACCGATGGTTCCATGAGCCATTCGTTTATCTGGGGCACACTGTCCACGCTGGGCTACCTCTATATTCTGTACTCGGCCTGGATGGGCGAAGTGGCCAAACTGGCGGCTGCCTCGGAGTCGGAAGCGGTGCGGAAAGGCGTGCGGGCCCTGGCTTGGTTTATTCTGGTGGGCTGGGCCATTTACCCCATTGGCTACATGGCCATGCCCGGCGGCCTGCTTGGCCCCGATGGTGCGGGCATGCTTCGTCCCTCTGACCTCGACCTGATTTACAACATCGGCGATGCCATCAACAAAATCGGCTTTGGCCTGGTGGTGTACGGCATTGCCCGGAGCGAATCGGCGATAAAAGTCGCCCCTGCCAACGCGGCTTCCGTAGTATAGGGCAGGTTACGCGTCGGCTTTGCCCAAGGGTAACCATATGCTCCCTGGCAAAGTGCACGGCTCAGTACAGGCTCGCCAACTTGGTTGGGAGCGAATAAATAACAGGCCGTTGTGCTGCGCCAGCGGTGCAGCGGCCTGTTTTGTTTCTCACTGCTCACTGCCACTCCATGCCTCGCTCTTTCGCCCCCGACTGGTCTTCTCATCGTTCCTACTCCTACGCCGCCGTGCTGGCGCTGGTGGGCCTGGGAGTGGCGTTTCCGACGCTGGCCGGCTGGCTACTGGGGGTGCCGCTGGCCGTGGGCATGGTGGTGCTGGGCGTGGCCCACGGCGCCTGCGACCAGTTTGTGCTGCCAGCCAGCCAGCCCGTGGGCATTCCCGTGAGCGGCTGGCGCTACTGGCGCCAGTTCCTGATAGGCTACCTAGGCCTAGCTGCGCTAGTGGGCGGGCTGTGGTGGTGGTGGCCAGCGGCCACGGTAGCAGGCTTCTTTCTACTAACAGTATGGCACTGGGGCTCAGCCGATGCGCCCGCCAACACGCAGGTGCCCACCACTTGGTGGCTGACGCACAGCTTACTGCGCGGCCTGCTCATTTTTGCAGTACCCGCCTGGGGCCGGGCGCAGGAAACCATGAGCTTGGTAAACGAGCTGCTTGCCTTTGTGGGCGCAGCGCCCGTTTCGGCCGCCACTTTCGAGACCATTGCGGTGGTGCTGGGCGTGCTGGTAATAGGCGGGCACGCGGCGCTTTGGGCCGGATATACCGTGCAGCACCGCACCGATCTTCTCAAGACTGAGCTGGTGGAGGTTTCGGTGCTCACGCTGCTGTTTGTGGCTTTGCCCCCGCGGCTTTCAGTCGCAGTGTACTTTGTGTTCTGGCACAGCTTGCAGCACATTCTGCGCCTGAATGGCTGGCTGGGCTACGCTTCTGGCGCTAAGGGTAAGGCAGCCCGTTCGGAACTGCTGGCGCAGCTGGTTTTCTTTCTGCGCCGGGCAGCGCCGCTGCTACTCTTAAGCTGCGTGGCGTTGCTGGTACTGGGCCGTGTGCTGGCCCCGCGCCTGCCCGATGCTACGGCTTGGTTTAGCTTGGCGCTGGTGGTGGCGGCCATTGTCACGCTGCCCCACGCCTTGCTAGTGACAGCTGTAATGGACGGGCACCGGTGGAAAAGCTTGAGGCTGGGCAAGCGCACTTCAGCTCCGGCTCGAACGACTGCAACGGCTCGGGTACACTCGTAGAGCTGTTTTTCGGTCTGTGTATCTTTTTGCCGACGCACCCCACCCCCGGCCCCTCCCCTCCGGGAGAGGGGTGCCAGACGAATTGTTGTTTATCAGAACGCACCCCTCTCCCGGAGGGGAGGGGCCGGGGGTGGGGTGTGACGCCTAGCCTACCTCAATGGTATAAGCGGCCGAAAACACCTGCCCGGGCTCCAGCGTGAGAATGCCCTCTTTTTCGCGTAGCTCGCCGGGCTCGCCTGTGGGGCTGGCAATGCCGTGCCAGGGTTCCACGCACACGAACTTGGCCCCGGGCCCTTTGGTCCAGAGGCCGAGGTAGGGGAAGCCATCAAACTGAAACCGCACAAAATGCGATGACTTGCGCGAGCGCAGGGTGAGCCGCGTGAAGTCGTAGTGCTTGAAAACCAGCGCATCGTCGGCAAACAGCTCGTAGCTAAGCGGCAGCTCCCGCTGGTCATTCAGCACTGGTGCAGTTTTGCCAGTGAGCAGGCCGCCCTGCAACAGGTGGCGCTCCAAGGTTACGGGGTGGTCGAACTCAAAGAAATAGTCTTCAAATGTCTCGTTTGGCAGCAAGGGGCAGCGGACGGCAGGGTGCGCGCCGATGCTGAACAGCAAGGGCTGGTCGGTGGCGGGGTTGCGCACGTCCCAGCGCACTGTGAGCAAAGAATCGCGCAGGGCATAGGTGATGGTGAGCTCGAAAGCGAATGGGAACACTGCGCGGGTGGTCTCGTCGTGCCGCAGCTGAAACACCAGTTCGGTGGGGTTGTGCCGCAGCACATCGAAAACCTGGTCGCGGGCAAAACCGTGCTGCGGCAGCTTGTAGTCGCGGCCCTCGTGGTGGTAAGCATCGCCGGGCAGGCGGCCCACCAGCGGAAACAGCACCGGGGCGTGGCGCGCCCACACGGCCGGGTCGGCGGGCCACAGGTATTCAAGGCCATTGGCCGAGGTAACCAGGCTGGTAAGCTCGGCGCCGTGTGCGGCAAACGTGGCCCGGCAGCTGGGGGAAAACAGGGTGTAGTGAGCAGCAGGGGCCGACATGAGCTTTTCGGGTAAAGGAGTGGGTTGGGAAGTTGTGCGCAACAACTCATCAATCAAAAAGCAGGCCTGGGCAAAGCGCCGGTCGCCGTCGCCGGTAATCTCGGCAAAATTGGCCATTTGCTCGCGCAGCTCGCGTTGGTAGAGGTCGTAGAACTGCTGGCGCAGGTGTGGGTGCTCGCGCAGCGGGTCGGGTTGCCAGGGCATGTCGATGCCCATTAGCAGGACTAGGTCGTAGCGCTGCTGGTTCAGGCGGCGCAGTATCCACTCTGGGCACTGCCCGAAGGCGTGCTCAGCCCAGATTTTAATCACCAGCATGTCGCTGTCGTAGAAAACCACTCGGTGGGCGCGGGCCTCGGCTTCGGCCTCGGCCGCCACTTGGCCGCGGGCTATTTCTTCCAGGTCTTCGGGCGTGTAGTGGGGGCCGGACGCGGCCAGGTATTCGCGGGCAAACTCGGGGGCAAAGGCGGTGCCGTAGTGCGCCGCCAAACGGGCGGCCAATGTGGATTTGCCCGTTGATTCGGGGCCAGTAAGGGAAACGCGCAGCAACGGAGGGTGGAAAAGGGCGGTGAAGGAAAAGGGTTGGCGATGAGCCAGGAATTGTGATTGGGAGAAGAATAAGCTTGCCTGCCTAGGGCGGGGTGAACCCCAAGGCGCTGGCAATTAATCAGGCTACTATTTGCTGAAGTTGGGCTTGCTGCATCCGTAGCTCGCGGCGCCATTGCAAATAGCCGTATATGGCCAAGGCGGTAAACACCACGTAGAGGCCGCTGGTCAGGTAAAGATGTCGGTGCCAGTACATGCCAATGTAGACCACATCGACGCCTATCCACAGCAGCCAGTTTTCCAGGTTACGGCGCGAGAGCAGCGTTTGGGCCGCCAGGCTGATGGCCGTGGTGGTGCTGTCCAGATATGGCAGGGCCGCGTCGGTGTGGCGGCTGAGCAGCACCCCGGCCACAACCGCATACAGCAGCCCCGCTCCACTCAGCCACCACCCCACCTGCCGCGGCGTGCGCGTGATGGGCAGCTGAGGAGCATCGGGCGTGGCAGCGCCCCGCAGCCATTTCATCCAGCCGTAAATCAAAAGACAGATGAAAGCCAGCTGCAAGCCCGCGTCGGAATACAGCTTGGCTTGCTTGAACACCACCAGATACAGCAGGCCATTGACGATGCCAATGGGAAAATTCCAGATGGAATTGCGGGCCGCCAGCCACACGCAGGCCACGCCCGTGAGCACGGCGGCTACTTCCAGGGAGCTAGCCGATTGCACCTCGGCCCAGGCGGCAGTAAAAATATCGGGAGAGAGAAACGCAGCCAACACCAGCAGGTAAGAAAGCCGCAAGGTAGAACGCCGGAACCTACTTTTGCGCCCTGTACTCCCAACCTATGGAAAGCGTATCCCTGGAAATCAGCGCCGAAGAGCTGCACCACCGCTTGCAGGCCGGCGACGACCTGCAACTAGTGGACGTGCGCCAGCCCGAAGAATTCGACTATTGTCACCTGCCCGGGAGCATGCTCCTGCCGCTGGACGAAGTCCCGCGCCGAGCCGATGAAATTCGCGCCGACGGGCCAGTGGTCCTCATTTGCCACCACGGTGTGCGCTCCGCGCAAGCCCTGGGCTACCTGCGCCACCGCCTGGGCCGCACCAACCTCCTGAACCTGCGCGGCGGCGTAGCTGCTTGGGCCGCGCAGGTCGACCCAGCGTTTCCTCGTTATTGAAATTAAAGGCTAAGCCCGGAAATCAGAGAACGGTCATGCCGAGCGCAGCCGAGGCATCTCGCGTGTGGTAGTAACTCAATCGGGAGGACAATGCGAGCAAGATGCCTCGGCTGCGTTCGGCATGATGCCCAGTTGTAGGCTCTAAGTTGTAGGCTCTAAGAGGTTGATTAAGTTAATTTTGATGGCTCTGATGGCGCGGGGCTATGCCCCGCGCCGCTTACTAGCGGGCCTCTGGCCCGCGCAAGTTGGGGGGTGTCAGGCGGTCTTATTCCACGACCACAGGCCAGAGGCCTGCTAATAGCCCGTCACGAGGCATAGCCCCGCGCCATCAGAATTAACTTGAACAGCCTCTAAGCCCAATTCCGCGGCGGGCAGTTTCAAACCACCACCATCGTTTAAGGGTTGGTCCTGTTGAAGGCACACGTTCTTCCTCCGCTACCTATGCCCGATTTTTCGCTGCCCTCTGCTTTACTAGCCGAGCCTGGGGCCCCCACCCTGGCCAGCCGGCTGGCCATGCGCGACCGCCCGCCCGGCGCTCCCCTCCTGCGCCAGGAATGGGGCGACTTGCTGTTTATGCACTGGCCCGTACCGGCCGAGCTGCTGCAGCCTTACCTGCCGCCCCGCCTGACAATCGACACCTACGACGGCATGGCGTGGCTGGCGGTGGTGCCGTTCCGCATGTCGAAAGTGCGCACTCGCATCAGCCCGCCAGTGCCGGGCGCCAACGAATTTCTGGAGCTGAACGTGCGCACCTATGTGCACCTCGATGGCGTGCCAGGCGTGTGGTTTTTCTCGCTCGATGCCACTAATGCTCTGGCCGTATGGGCCGCACGCACGTTTTTCAACCTTCCCTACATGCGTGCCACCATGAGCATGGAAAGCCCAAGCGCCCAGCTCCGGCAGTTCAAGGCTGAGCGCACGCACGTGGGCATGCCAGAAGCAAGCTTCCGCGCCACCTGGTCCATAGGGGCTCCCCTGCCGCCCCCAGCTCCCGACTCCCTGGCATTTTTTCTCACCGAACGCTACTGCCTCTACGCCAGCAATAAGGCCCAGACGAAGCTCTACCGCGGCCGAGTGGCCCACGCCCCGTGGCCGCTGTGCGCCGCCAAAGTGCTGCACTACGAATCAACGCTAATCGAAAGCCACGGCCTGCCCACGCCCGAGGGCCTGCCGTTGGTAAGTGCCGGTGGCCCCGTGAGCGTGGAGCTGTGGCCAATGCAGCGGGTGTAATTTTGATGGGTGAATTCTGCCTTTGCCCTCCCGCCTCTGCCCGACTTGCCCATTATCGCGGCGCTGCCTGCCCTGCGGGCTGCCCTGGCCGCCAATGCCCGAGTCGTGCTGGAAGCCCCACCCGGGGCCGGCAAAACCACGGTGGTGCCGCTGGAGTTGCTGGCCGCAGAGTGGCGCAATCCCGCCGATAAAATCCTAGTGCTGGAGCCCCGGCAGCTGGCGGTGCGCGGCGCGGCGGCCCGCCTGGCCCAGCTGCTGGGCGAGCCTGTGGGCCGCACCATCGGCTATCGGGTACGTCTCGACAGCAAGGTATCGAAGGAGACCCGCGTCGAAGTCATCACCGAAGGCATCCTGACGCGCATGATTCAGGACGACCCAGCCCTGGAAGGCGTAGCCGCAGTGGTATTCGACGAGTTCCACGAACGCAGCCTCAACGCCGACCTGGGTCTGGCACTGGCCCTGGATGCGCAAGCGGTATTGCGGCCGGAGCTGCGCATCCTAATCATGAGTGCCACGCTTGAGGCGCAGCGGCTGGGGCAATGGCTGCCGGCCCCGGTAGTATCATCGGCGGGCTTTTTATTTCCCATCGACACCCACTACCTCGACCCGCGCCGGGCCGCAGCCCTGCCCAACAAGCCCACTGAGCGCTTGGCCGAATTGGTGCCGGCGCAGGTACGAGCCGCCCTGAACACCCACGCAGAGGGCGACGTGCTGGTGTTTCTGCCCGGTGTGGGAGACTTACAGCGCTGCGCCCGCAAGCTGACCGACTCCTTGGCCGATACCACCGACCTGCACCTGCTGCACGGCGAGCTGCCCCTCGAAACCCAGGATGCGGCCCTGCGCCCCTCCCGCGCCGGGCGACGCAAGGTCATTCTAGCCACCAGCATCGCCGAAACCAGCCTTACCATTGAGGGCGTGCGCGTCGTCATCGATGGTGGATTTGCGCGGGTGCCACGTTTTGTACCGCGCACCGGCTTTACTACTCTCGAAACCGTGCCCGTAGCCCGCGCCGCCGCCGACCAGCGCCGCGGCCGGGCTGGCCGCCTGGCGCCCGGCACCTGCTATCGCCTCTGGACCGAAGCCGAGCACCACAACCTGCCCGCGCACCGCCCGCCCGAAATCCATACCGCCGACCTCAGCAGTCTGGTGCTGGAGCTGGCCCTCTGGGGCGCGGCCGAGCCAACCAATTTGCGCTGGCTGGATGTGCCCCCCGCAGCAGCTTTTGCCCAAGCCCAGGAGTTGCTGTTGCGCCTGGGCGCCTTGGAAAACGCGGCAAAGCCTACTTCGCACGGCCGTCAGTTGGCGGCGCTGGGGTTGCCGCCGCGCCTGGGCCACTTGGTGGTGCGTGGCCAAGAGCTAGGTTATGGCGCAGCCGCAGGAGCTTTAGCGGCCTTGCTGGCCGAGCGCGACTTGCTGCGCTGGGCTTCCCCAACCGATACCCGCCCCGCTCCGCCCGACCTGCGCCTGCGCCTCGAAGCGCTGGGCAATGGACGCCCGCCGCTACCGGGCCTGGCCCTGCACCACGCCACACTACAGCGCGTGCGCGACGTGGCCCGCAACCTCGCCGGCCGACTCCCCAAGCCCGTGGCCGCCTCGCCTTCGGCGCTTGCCGAGGCGCCCGTGGGCCTGCTCACAGCCCTCGCCTACCCCGACCGGCTGGCCCAGCGCGAAACCCACGACCGGCTGCGCTTGGTAACCGGCCAGCGGGTGAGCCTGAACACAACGGACGTGGACGCACAAGCAGATTTCTTCGCGGTTGCGCACTTGGCCGGCACGGCGTCGGCTCCCCGCGCCACCCTGGCCGCCCCGCTGGCAAAAGAGGAATTGGAACTGGCCTTTGCTGACCAAATCACCACCACCGACGAGGTGCGCTACGACCCTGCCGCCCAGCGCGTGACTGGCCGCCGCGTGCGCCGCCTGGGCGCCTTGCTGCTGGCCGAGGCCGTCATCGGCCAGCCTGACCCCGTGCTGGTGGGCCAGGCCTTGCTAGCTTATCTGCAGGAAGCCGGCTTGAACAAGCTGAACTGGACACCCGCGGCCCGCCAGCTGCAGCAGCGCCTGGAGTTTTTGCGTCAGCATTTTCCGGCTCAGGACACTACCCCGGCTGAAGAGCTGTGGCCCGCCTTCGACGAGGAAACGCTCGCTCAAGAGCTAGCTGAGTGGCTTGGCCCGCACCTCACCGGCCTCAAAACCCTGGCCGATGTTCAGCGCCTCGACCTTAGCGAGCCGCTGCTGAGCCGCCTGCCCGGGGGCTGGAACCAGCGCCAATTGCTCGACCGCTTGGCCCCGGCTGCGCTTGAAGTACCCAGCGGCTCCGATATCACCCTGGACTATAGCGATGCCACGGCTCCGGTGTTGGCCGTGAAGCTGCAGGAGCTGTTTGGCCTGACCGCAACGCCCACGGTAGCCGGGGGCCGTGTGCCGCTCTTACTGCACCTGCTCTCGCCCGGTGGGCGCCCCGCCCAGGTCACACGCGACCTGCGCAGCTTCTGGGAGCGGGGCTACTTCGAGGTGCGCAAAGACCTGAAAGGCCGCTACCCCAGACACCCCTGGCCCGACAAGCCCATGGAGCATATCCCGACTAGGCTCACCAAGAAACGGTTGGGGCAATAAAAGAGACTTCAGCAATGACATACTCGCTGAACCTCGCAGCCAGTATTTCGCTGATAGCTCAGGAAATATACCACTTTGTCTATTTTCGCAAACCGCCCCTTACCTTAGTAGCAGACAAGGCTTTTTATAGCACATATGCAGCCCACAGCTACTTCTGAATCACCCGTTATTCCCGGCGACCGGCTTGTTCCGGGCTGGCTCAAGATTTTTTGGCTGTACTTAATGCTGGTGCCGGCCTTGGTGTGGGGATTGTCAAGCCTGTCGGGCCCATTGAGCCTGGCCTCGGCGGTGCTCACTGTGGTCACGGTTGGGTTCGGGCATTCCATCGGCTTGCATCGGGGCATTATTCACCGCTCATATCGCTGCGCGCGCTTCACGCGGGGCCTGCTGGCGTATTTATTTGTGCATACCGGCCTGGGCGGGCCGCTGTCATGGGTGCGGGTCCACTACTTCCGTGACTATTGGCAAAACCGCCTCGACTGCCCGGCTTATTTCCGCTACGACCACTCCATAGCCCGCGACTACTACTGGAACCTGCACTTCGCCCTAAAGTCCGGCGACATCAGCCGGTATGAAATTCCGGCCGAAGACCTGCACGACCCCTGGCTCGTGTTCCTTGAAAAGACTTGGTTTCTGCACGTTCTGGTTGCCGCGGGCCTTATCTGGGCCGCCTTTGGGTTTGAAGCGATGATAATATGCGTGCCCGTACGCATAAGCGTGACCATTTTTGGCCATTGGTTCGTCGGCTTTGTGTCGCACAAATACGGCTACGCCCGCTACGATATCGATGAGGCCACGGAGCACGGCTACAACAACTGGGTGCTGGGGGCCTTGTCGTTTGGCGAAGGGTTTCATAACAACCACCACGCGCACCCAAGCTCTGCCAAGATGAGCACCGCTTGGTACGAGTTGGACCTGGGCTGGTATCTGGTGGCCCTACTCCGGGCCCTCGGCTTGGTGTGGGACGTGCAGGTTGTGGGCCAGGACAACACCCAGAAGCCCAAGGCAAAATCCCGGTCGTTCCGCTGGCACTGGCCCTGGCAGGAATAGAAAGCAGCCGGCCATCCATCGGCAACTGTAGCAACATCCCCAATGCCCGGCCTTCCAGTCGGGCATTTTTGTTAGCACCGATAATTATTCATCGTCTTATCAATCATTCAGTCAACCGTTTAGCCCCAATGTTATCTTTTGCTTTCCCTCGGTAACAATTGCGTAATACTGGATAACAATTACGTAACTTGGGTGCATGAAACACCTCTCCTTGCTACTCCTGCTGATATTGCTGGCCTGGGCCGGCTCGGCCCGGGGCCAGGGCGGAGGAGCACCCGTGGGCTGGGTAAGGCTGAGCGCCGACATGCCGTTGCGCGGCCGCTGGAGCCTGTATTCGGAAGTAGAAACGCGCCAGAGCAACGCCCAGCTCACTGCCCAGCAACTCGGCCGGCTGGGCTTCCGCTTCCACCTCGCACCCAGCTTCACGCTCACCACCGGCTACGTGCTGGCCGGTAACGAATACGATACCCCCAGCGGCGACAACGCCATGGCGCCCGAACACCGCTTGTACCAGGAAATAGCTGTGACCGACGTCAGTGGGCCGGTGCGGGCCAGCCACCGCCTGCGCGCCGAGGAGCGTTGGCTTCGCCCCACCCCGGAGGCTGCCTTTGAGTTTGCGCCGCGCCTGCGCTACCAGTTGCGCGTGGTGGTGCCGCTGCATTCGGGCGGAGTGTTGCCCCGAGGGGGCTTGTTTCTGGTGGCAGCCAACGAGCTATTCGCGGGCCTGGGCTCCAACGAGGGCCGTAGCTTTCTGGAAGAAAACCGCATCAGTGCCGGCCTGGGCTACCGCGTAAGCCGCCTCGCCACCGTAGAAATGGCCTACCTGCACCAAACCCAGGCGGCCGGCGCTGCCGGAGCAGCCCGCTCCCGCAACGCCGTGCAGGTGAGCGTGGCCGTGGCTACACCCAACCATGTTTCGCTGGTGCGCCGGTAAGGTTGCGCTTACCCCGGTAGCTCACTGCCGGGTCCGCTGACATCGCGGCCGCGGGCCGGCGAATAGTGGCGGTGCAGCCAGCGGCTCAGCCCGCCCAGGCCGGGCAGCAGCACCCGCTCTGTAATGTTGGCTTGGTCGAGCTTGTCGCGCACTTCCCACTTGAGGTGGGCCGGAATCACGATGCGGAAATACAGCTCCGGGCGCTCTGTCAGCCAGTCGTGCAGCACGCTTTGGGCCGTACTCATCAGCGAAAACAGCGCGTATTGGTGCACGATGCGAGCATCGAGGCTCGGCGGCTCCAAAAACAGGACGTAAGGGGTTTCTTGCAGCTCTTCCAGGTCGCCGAGGTTGTTGCCCAAGGGCTGAAGCAGCTCGGAGGTGAAGACGTTCGAACCTTCTTTGCGCAGAGCCTGCTGCAGGCGCTTGGGCAGGTGCTCGGCGGCCTTCACGTAGTTGAGGGCCCAAATGATGCCGTCTTCGTGGTAGGCTTCTAGGTCGTCGGTGGCGAAGTGCAGGGCCACGTAGGGCGAGTACGTCCAGTCGAGTAGGCGCGTGGGCAGGCCGTGGTGCTGGGCCAGGGCCAGCCAGTCCCAGGTGCTGGCCGCCTGAATGGTTTGGGTGGTGTCGTGGGCGTACTTGCGAAAGTTGCGCAGCAAGTGGTTTTCCAGCTGGTGGTAGTTGCCGCCGAGACGCTGCAAGCTGGTACTCAGCTGGTAGTGGCGCGAGCGGCTGCCGCGGTACACAAACGGCGAACGGAACCGGCCCAGCCCTTCGTCCCAGGTTTCCTGAAACAGCAGGCGTTGCAGGTCTTCCCAGGAAGTGGCTTCGTAATCGTTGGCAGGAAGGGACATGGGGCGAAGATACGCGGCGCCCGCAGCCGCAGTTCGGTCGAGCTTACCCAGCCAGCGGGCCGTTAGGCGAGCCTTCTGCCTGATAGCTAGAAGGCTCGCCTAGCGTAATTATTACTCGCCCGCCGGAAAATCGGCCGCTTCGCCCATCTCCGCGTACTGCTCCAGCTCTTTGCTCAGGTTAGCAAACTTTTCGTGGGCACCTTTTACTGCTGCCTTGCCCAGGGGCAGGTGCAGGGGCGGATTCTCCATCTGCACTACTTCGTACATGGCCTTGGCAGCGCGCACGGGGTCGCCGGGCTGGCGGCCGCTGTAGCCCTGAATGCCCCGCAGATTTTCGCCCACCGTGGCCTGGTAGTCCTCAATTTGGGTTTCGGCGATAGTAGCAGACTCGCCGGCCCACTTGGTGCGAAAGCCGCTGGGTTCGATGTTGGTCACTTTAATGCCCAGTGGCCCCACTTGCTGGCTCAGGCTTTCGCCAATGGCTTCGAGCGCAAACTTGCTGGCGTTGTAAATGCCCACGCCGGGGAAGGTCTTCAGGCCGCCGATGCTGGTGATGTTGAGAATGTGGCCCGAGCGGCGCTCGCGCAGGTGCGGCAGCACGGCCCGCAGCACGTGCAGCGCTCCGAACACGTTCACGTCGAACTGCCGCTGCACTTCCTCGGCAGGCACTTCCTCAATGCTGCCCATAGAGCCGTAGCCGGCGTTGTTCACCACCACGTCGAGGTGGCCAAAATGAGCAATGGCGTCGGCCACGGCGGTTTTCACCTGGGCTTCATTGGTCACGTCGCACACCACGCCGAAGGTGCGGTCAGCTTCTTTGCCGGTAAAAGCCTCAGCCTGCTCAGGCTTGCGGAAAGTAGCGGCCACGCGGCCGCCTTGCTCAAGAATATAAGTAGCCAGGGCTTCGCCAAAGCCGGACGAAGCGCCGGTAATAAACCAGGTTTGGGATGTGGAATCAGCCATAAAAATCGTACTGTGAAATGGTAGGTGCTAAGACGGCTTGCGGCCTCGAATTGTTTGCACAAGTCCGTACAACCTCCCGTGTGGTCCCCGATGCCGCCTTCGTCAACGACCTCACAAGCCCACAAAAAATCTACAAAAACCACAAATACTTTACCCAGCAGCAACTCAAGGCTGGGCTTTAACCCAACTTCTCGCCGTACCTTTGCCTGGCAAAAGGCCCCAACCCCCAACCCCTTTTGCTATGGCGGATTCCGCAACCCCAAAAATTGCCTTCGAGGCGCTAACCTACGACGACGTACTGCTGCTCCCAGCCTACTCCGAGGTACTGCCCCGAGACTGCGACACCGGCACCCGCCTCACCCCCAACATCCGGCTGCAAACCCCGCTCATTTCAGCGGCCATGGACACCGTCACGGAGTCGGACATGGCCATTGCGTTGGCGCAGGAAGGTGGCTTGGGCATTATTCACAAGAATATGTCCATCAAGGCGCAGGCCGACCAGGTGCGGCGGGTAAAGCGCAGCGAATCGGCCCTGATTCAGGACCCCTTCACCCTCGCTCCCACCCACACCCTGGCCGACGCCCGCCAGCTGATGCGCAAGCACGGCATTGGCGGCATCCCCATCATCACCGACGACCGCCGCCTGCAGGGCATTCTCACCAACCGCGACCTGCGCTTCGAGAAGGACCTGACCCAGCCCGTCACCACGGTAATGATTCCGCTGGCCCGCCTCGTAACGGCCCCGGCCGGCATCGACCAGGCTGCCGCCGAGCAGCTCCTGACCGATAGCAAAGTAGACAAGCTGCCCCTCGTGGACAGCGAAGGCCGCCTCGCCGGCCTCATGACCTACAAAGACATCCGCAAGCGCCGCCGGGCGCCCCACGCCAGCAAGGATAGCAAAGGCCGGCTGCGCGTAGGCGCCGCCGTGGGCGTTACGCCCGACCTGCTCCAGCGCGTGGCCGCTCTGGTAGAAGCCGGCGTCGACCTCGTCAGCCTCGACACCGCCCACGGCCACTCCAAGGGCGTGATGGACGCCGTGCGCGCCATCAAAGCCGCTTACCCGAACCTCGACGTGATGGCTGGCAACGTAGCCACCGCCGCCGGGGCCCGCGCCCTGGCCGACGCCGGCGCCGACTGCGTGAAAGTGGGCGTGGGACCGGGCTCCATTTGCACCACCCGCATCATTGCCGGTATTGGGGTGCCGCAGCTCTCGGCCGTGCTCGAAGCCGCCCGCGGCCTCGAGGGCACCAACGTGACGCTGGTAGCCGACGGCGGCATTAAGTTTTCTGGGGATGTAGTGAAGGCCCTGGCCGGTGGCGCCGCTGCCGTGATGGTGGGCTCGCTGCTGGCGGGCACCGAGGAAGCTCCCGGCGACCTCATTATATACGAAGGCCGCAAGTACAAATCGTACCGCGGCATGGGCTCGGTGGAGGCCATGGAAGACGGCAGCAAGGACCGTTACTTCCAAGACGCCGAAGACGACGTGAAGAAGCTAGTGCCCGAGGGCATCGTGGGCCGCGTACCGTTCAAGGGCAATGTTTCGGAGGTGATTTACCAGCTTGCTGGCGGGCTCCGGGCCGGCATGGGCTACGTGGGTGCCGCCAACATTGTGGCGCTGCAAGCCGCGCAGTTCGTGCGCATCACCGGAGCCGGCCTGCGCGAGTCGCACCCCCACGACGTGCAAATCACGCAGGAGGCGCCCAATTATTCGAGCCGGTAGCGGCTGCTAGTTAAGCTTTCATAACCAAGGGGCAGCCCCGGCTTTACGCTGGAGCTGCCCCTCGGCCTTGTACCATTGGGCAGAAATTTCGCAGGGTCGATTGTATCTTGCATGCCGATTGGGCGTCGATGAAGACGCGGCGGGCTGGTGCGCTTGTGTTTTTCCTGGTTTTTGTCTGTGCCTAAACGCTTACTCTCATTCCTGCTGCCGTTCAGCCTGCTTAGCTGGTTGCTGCTGCTGCTTAGTGCGCTAAGCCACTCAGGGGCTGGCCAGTGGCTCGGCGACTGGCCGCAGTGGACCACCCAGCTCACCCAAGGGGCCTTCGTGCTGAGCGTGTTCCTCTACTACCGCTACCAGCCTTCGCCGCTGCAAGGGCAGGCCTTTGTGAAGCTGCTGCGGCGCTTGCTGCTGGGGCCGGGCCTGCTGGCCCTGGGCTGCGTAGCCCTGCACTTAGTGGAGCGACTGGCCAAAGACGAGCCTATTTTCAACAGCAACAGCCTACTTTTCACCAGTATATACACCCTCAACCTGGGGTTGTTTGTGATTTTCCTGGCCCGCACCAACTACGCCTGGCGGGCGCTGGTGCTGTTTCGTTCCTCAAGCAGGCTTCAGCGCGAATGGACCGTATTTGAGGTACTGCTGGGCGCTACGCTGCTGTTCCGCCTGGTGGGCGTGAATCCGCCCAACTACATCGGCATTCCCATAGTGGTGCTGTTGGGCTTGTACGGCATCTACCTCAGCGGGCACCAGAAGTGGGTGGCGTATCTCAGCCAGCGCGATAAATGGAACGCGGTGCTCCTGCAGGCCGGCTTACTCTTCGGCGTGTTGGTGTTTGTGCAGTACTTCCGCGTCACGCAGGCCGACCCGCAGCTCATTGCCCCGCGGCCGCAGTATGCGTTTTTGCTGCTCACGGCTTTTTTCTCCACTTTCTATGCCCTGATGGGCCTGTTGGTCACGTTTTTCAACATGCCCATTGCCGATATTATCGAGCAGCGGCGCAACGAGATTCTGCGCCTGCAGCGCCTCACCCAAATTATTCAGCGCGGCCAAACTTCGGCTGAGGTATACAACATCCTGCTGGAGTCGGCGGTGCAGACGGTTCATGCCGAAGCCGCCTGGCTCGACCTGGACCCGGGCCACGCCGGGGCTGATGTCGCCGAAACTTCGTTCTACTACAACCTAGTGCCCGACCAGGCCAGCGTCTTGCGCGGCCTCCTAAAAGGGCACGAGTTGGCCGAGGGCGAGTTCATTACCAATGACCTCAACCTGCGGCCCGGCTTTGGCAACCGGCCCCAGGCCTTCCGCTCGTTGCTGCAGTTGCCGTTGCGGGGCCTGCACTACAACTACGGCATTCTCCACCTGTTAAAAGTGGAGCCTCACACCTTCGACCGCGAAGACCTCAACATCCTGCAAACCTTCACCAGCCAGGCCGTGCTCAGCATCGAGAACCTGGAGCTGGTGCGCACCTCGCTCGAAAACCAGCGCACGCAGGAGGAGCTGAAAATCGCCTCTCAGGTTCAGGACAGCCTTATTCCGAAAAACCTGCCTACCGACAACTGGTTTGAAATCAGCTCGCACTCGCTGGCGGCCAAGGAAGTAGGCGGCGATTTCTACGACTTCCTGCACCTGCCCGGGCGGCGGCTGGCCGTCATCATTGGCGACGTGAGCGGCAAGGGCGTCACCGCGGCCTTCCACATGGCGCAGATGAAAGGCATCTTTCATTCGCTGATGCAGGAAAACCCGCTGGCCAAGACCGAGCGCGACAAATTCCCCGTGCCCAGCCGGTTCATGACCCAGGCCAACACCGCCTTGTCTCACTGCCTAGAGAAGTCGTCGTTCATCACCTCGTCGCTCTATATTATTGATTACGAGCAGGGTGGCTTCGTTTTTGCCCGCGCCGGCCACTGCCACACACTCTACTACCACGCCCTGCGCGAGGAAGTGTTCTACTTCGAGTCGACCGGACTTGGCCTCGGCATCATCCGAAACGAGACCTACGAAAAGCACATCAAAAACCAGTTCTACGACTACAGCCCCGGCGATGTGATGGTGATTTACACCGACGGCATTGTGGAGGCCCGCGGCGAAGGCGGCGCCGAATACGGCGAAGACCGGCTCAAGCTCCGCCTGGAGGAAACTTACTACCAGGATGCCGAAGACATCAAGGCCTTTATTCTCAAGGACCTTAATGCCTTCACCCAAGGCTACCCCATCCACGACGACCAGACCCTGCTGGTTATTAAATTCAAGTCGGCTCAACCCCCACTGTGAGCCTGACGTATCGCCCTCATTATGAAAGTAACTGCCCAACCCTCCGCCGATACCCTCACCCTCATTCTAGACGGTGAGTTGGACGCTAGCTCCGCCATTGTTCTTGACACTGAACTGGCTAAGCCCGATATTCTTGAGTACCGCAAAGTGCTGGTTGACTGTGCCAAGCTCAGCTACATTTCTTCGGCTGGCCTAGGGGTGTTCATTTCGCACCTCCAGCGCTTCCAGGATGCCCACGTGAAGCTCGTGTTTTTCAACATGCAGGAGAAAGTATTTAATGTATTCGAAATCCTGGGCCTTGATGCCCTGATGACCATCGTCCCCAGCGCCACCGAAGCCGAAGCCGCATAGTTGAGTTATGAGTTTCGAGTTATGGGTTATTAGCTGAAAAAGAGGCTTCAATGCCATTCGGCTGCATAACCCATAACTCGAAACTCATGACTTTTCCTCCTAACTCCCGATGAAGTCTGCTCTCCGCATTGCTTGCTCACGCAGCCACCTCCAGCAGGTGCGCGACTTTGTGCGGACTTACCTCAGCCACCGGCAACTGCCAGAAGTTGCTGTTAACCAGATAGTACTAGCCATTGATGAGGTTGTAGCCAACTTCATTATTCACGCCAACGGCGAGGACGAAACCCAGTTTCTGGATTTAAAGCTCGACTTTAAAGAGAAGGAGCTGAACGTGGAAATTGCCGACCACGGCAACACCATCTACCTGCCTGGCCCCCACCAAACGCCCAATTTGCGCGACTACATCCAGCAGGGCCGCAAAGGTGGCATGGGCATGACGCTGGTTAACCGGCTCATGGACAAAGTGGAATTCTTCACCCGCGGCAACCACACCGTTTGCCACCTCAGCAAGCATCTGGCTTAGCCCGGAAATGCTTTAGCGCACGCGCCTGAGCCAATACGACGCCGTGCCGACCGTAGCTCAAGCAGCTGTACCACCTCATCCGTCGTGCCGACCAGTGCACTGCAGTTCGGTGTTGCTAAGTGCCCTATTCCGATGCAAATTTTGGTTCATCGATAAGAGGTATTTGGTAGCTTCGGCAATTGACTGTTGCTATGAAGCTGCTTCGACTTCGCTCGGCACGGCGTCCTTTTTGGCGTGTTCTGCGGTTCTAACACGAACAGAGCATGCACCCTTGCTCGGCAACCACCTTCGTTTCCCTCCAAAAATTAGTTAATTTCGCACTGGTACTTTTATGCCCGCGCTATTGGCTTCTACTTGCACGGCGCTCTCGTCTCCTATCTGTTAATATGCACAAACGCTTTCTGTACGCCGGCACTGCCGTCGTGACACTGCTGGCTGGCTGCCAAGCCTCTAAAACTGCTACTTCGGCCACTACGGGGACTGCTTCCACTGGCCCGGCTGTCGAAACACTGGGCAATTATCCGGTATCAGCCAACGAGTTTGCCTACGTCTACCGCAAAAACAACAGTACGGCCCCCGACTACGGCACCCGCCAAAGCGTGACCGAGTACCTCGACCTGTACACGAACTTCCGGCTGAAGGTGCTGGAAGCCGAGCAGCGCGGCCTCGATACCACGCAGGCTTTCAAGCGCGAGCTCGACGGCTACCGCCAGCAGTTGGCCCAGCCCTACCTCACGGAAAAGAGCGTGACCGACCAGCTGGTGCGCGAAGCCTACGACCGCATGAGCCAGGAGGTAAACGCCTCCCACATCCTCATCCGGGTAGCTCCCGACGCTGCCCCTCAGGATACCCTGGCAGCATATCAGAAAATTGAAGCCCTCCGCCAGCAGATTGTCGGCGGGGCTGATTTTGCCCAAGTAGCCAGCACGCAGAGCGAAGACCCTTCAGCCCGCGAAAACGCCGGTAAGCTTGGCTACTTCACCGCCATGCAGATGGTGTACCCGTTCGAGTCGGCCGCTTACAAAACGCCCGTGGGGCAAGTGTCGGCCCCCATTCGCACGCGCTTCGGCTATCACATCATCAAGGTCAACGACAAGCGGACCGCGCAGGGCGAAATCAAGGTAGCTCACCTCATGGTGCGGATGAACGCCAACGCGGCCAAGTCCGACTCGCTGACCGCCAAGAAGAAGATTGACGAGCTGCACAACCGCCTGAAAAAGGGTGAGAATTGGGACAAGCTCGTGGCGCAGTTCTCGGAAGATGCCGGGTCGGCTGCTAATGGCGGCGAATTGCCGCCCTTCGGCACGGGCCGCATGATTCCTTCCTTTGAAGAAGTAGCCTTCAAGCTGCAGAAACCCGGCGAAATTTCGGCACCCGTGCAAACGCCCTACGGCTGGCACGTCATCAAGCTGCTCGAGCGCCAGCCCCTGGCCCAGTTTGCCGACATGGAGGCCACGCTGAAAAGCAAAGTTTCCAAAGACTCCCGCTCGGAGCTGAACAAGGCCGCTTTCCTGAAGCGCGTGCGCCAGGAAAATCAGTTCATGGAAGTTCCGGCAGCCAAAACCTACGCTTTCAGCAAGGCGGATACTGCCCTGGTGGCGGGCCGGTTTGCTTATACCCCCGCAGCCACTGCCACTGGCAAAACGGCTAAAGGCGCTGCGAACGACAACGTTGCGCTGTTCACCATCAAGGGCAAGCCTTACTTGGTGAAGGACTTCCTGAGCTTTGCGCAGCAAAACCAGCGCCCCCGCACTGGCGCGCAGCCATCGTTTGCCATGCAGCAGCTCTACGACCAGTACGTGGAGCAGTCGCTCACCGACTTCGAGAAAAACAACCTCGAAAGCAAGTACGAGGACTACCGCATGCTGGTGAAGGAGTACCGCGACGGCATCCTACTCTTCCAATTGATGGATGAAAAGGTATGGAGCAAAGCCATTGAAGACACAGTAGGACTGAAAACCTACTTCGCGGCCAACCAGGATAAGTATCAGTGGGAGCAGCGCGTGCAAGGCACCGTGGTAAGTGCTGCTACGCCAGCGCTGCTGGCCCGGGCCCAAAAGGAGCTGAAAACCGGCCGCTTCCCGGTTACCCGGAATGTTCCTAAAATCGCTCTTTACCCCACCGGCTCCGCCACCGTGGGCAAAGGCGTCGCTACTTCCTTGGGCGATGTTGCTAACCGCATGCTGCAAGACACCCTGGCCCGCGTTACCCTCACGGGCCGCGTGAAAAAAGGCGAAAAAGCTAGCTTGGCCCGCGCCCGGGCCGAGTCGGCCGCCAGCTACCTGCAGAGCCGTGGCGTGCCCGCCAGCCGCATCAGCAAAGCAGCCCAAACCGCTGCGGGTGGCGAAGGCGGCGCTCAAATTGCGCTGGTTAGCGGCAACCCTGCCGCCATTGAGGCTGCTCTGAATGAGAAAAGCCCGCTGTCGGTTCAAATCACCCAGCGTGTGTTTCAGAAAGGCGACAACAAGCTGGTCGACGAGCTCATGGCCAAAGGCCCCGGCACCTACACCGTGCAGAAAGATGGCCGCCACAACGCCGTGACCATCGAGCGCATGCTGCCTCCGGGGCCCAAAACGCTGGCTGAAGCCCGTGGCCAGGCTACATCCGACTACCAGACCTACTTGGAAAAAGAGTGGATTACCGAAATGCGCAACACCCGCCCGGTTAAGGTGAACGAGCAGGAGTTGAACAAGCTGGTAACCAAGTAACCGATTACCGAACGACCGAATGGGTGGAGGGTGAATGCGAACAATTCACTCCCCACCCATTCTCTTTTTTCGCCTGCAGGCCCTGTTTGCAACCTTCCGAGCCGGGCGGCGCTCCTTGTTTTTGTCTGCCCACGGATTTATCGTGAAATTTGTGGGCCCGTTTGTGTGTTATGCTTCCGTGGCGCAAGCCCCGGCACTTGGCCGCAGGGCTTTACATTACTACTCTATGCTTTTTAAAGTAAATCGCGCCGCGGCGTTGGCTCTGCTTACGTTGCTGCTGCTTTTGGGCTTTGCCCCCGCTTCCCAGGCCCAGCTGGGCATCACCCGGACCAGAGGCCAGCAGCTGCTGGATGGTATTGTGGTGAAGGTGGATAATCAGATTGTACTCCAGTCCGATGTGGAGAACATCTACTTGCAGGAACTGGCCCGGGCCGAAGGCAAGCCGCTGCCGCCCGACTTCAAGTGCAAAATTCTACAAAGCCTGGTGCTGAACAAGCTGATGCTCGCCCGCGCCGAAGTTGACTCCGTCACGGTGTCGGACCAGCAGGTGAACGGCGAGGTAGACCGCCGCATGGCCTACTTTGTGCAGCAGATTGGTTCGGAGAAGCGCCTGGAGGAGCAGTACAACAAGCCTATCAAGGCACTGAAAGACGACCTGCGTCCTCAAATCAAGGACCAGCTAACCCAGCAGAAAATGCAGGAAACCATCACCGGCAAGGTGGCGGTGACGCCGCGCGAGGTAGCGCAGTACTTCAGCAAAGTGCCCAAAGACAGCCTTCCGTACTTCAGCACCGAAGTAGAAGTTGGTCAGATTATCATCACGGCCCAGGTAAACGACAAAGCCAAGCAAGCTGCCATTGCCAAGCTCAACGACCTACGGGGCCAGATTCAGGGCGGCGCTGACTTCGCAACCTTGGCCAAGCAATATTCCGAAGACCCGGGCTCAGCCAAAGAAGGCGGCTACCTCGGCTTTTTCGGTCGCGGCGAACTGGTGCCCGAGTACGAAGCCGCCTCGATGAAGCTTGAGCCAGGCCAGATGTCGCCGGTGGTGCAGTCGCAATTCGGCTTTCACCTTATCCAGTTCATTGAGCGCAAAGGCAACAAGTATTCCACGCGCCACATTCTGCTCAAGCCCGAAGCCGGCGCGGCCGATGCCAGCGAAGCAGCCAAAACCCTGACCAAGCTGCGCCGTCAAATTTTGTCCGACAGCACCAGCTTTGCCAAAGCGGCCAAGGACTTTTCTTCTGACAAATCCAGCTCCGGCAACGGCGGCCTGCTCCAGAACCGGCAGGACGGGGGCACGCGCATGCCCCTCGACAAGCTGGACCCGGCCGTGTTCTTCACCATCGACACCATGAAAGTGGGTAGTATCACGCGTCCCCTGCCCTACCGCACCGACGACGGCAAGGACGCCATGCGCATCATCTGGCTGAAGTCGAACACGCCCCCTCACCAGGCCAACCTGCAGGAAGACTACCAGAAGATTGCCGCCGCTGCCCTCAACGAAAAGCGCAACAAAGCTCTGGACGAGTGGTTCCTAAAGAATCGCGGCACGGTATACCTGGAAATTGCCCCAGAATATGCGCAGTGCAAAGTGCTCGACGTAGCGGAGCGCTAAAAAGAGCCCAGCTAACAAAGCATGTCATGCTGAGTTTGCCGAAGCATCTCGCGTGGTGAAGTACCATTTTTTGGATTAGTCCCCCATGCGAGATGCTTCGGCAAGCTCAGCATGACGTTCTACTGTTCTTATGCCCACATTCGCCAACGATAAAGAAGCCGCCGATGCCCTAGCCGCCTCCTTCCAGAAGCTGCGCCAGGAAATTGGCAAAGTCATCGTGGGCCAGGATGAAGTGGTGCGGCTGGTACTTACCGCCGTGTTTTCGCAGGGCCACAGTCTATTGGTCGGGGTGCCCGGCTTGGCCAAAACCCTCCTCATCCAAACCATCGCCGACTCGCTGGATTTGTCGTTCAACCGCATCCAGTTCACGCCCGATTTGATGCCCTCCGACATTGTGGGCTCGGAAACCATGAACCAGCAGCGCGACTTTCACTTTGTGAAGGGTCCCGTATTTGCCAACATCATTCTGGCCGACGAAATCAACCGCACGCCGCCCAAAACCCAGGCTGCGCTGCTGGAGTCGATGCAGGAATACGCCGTCACGGTAGCCGGCCAGCGCTACGCTTTGGCGCGCCCGTTCTTCGTACTGGCCACCCAAAACCCCATCGAGCAGGAAGGCACCTACCCCCTGCCAGAAGCGCAGCTCGACCGCTTCATGTTCAACATTGAGCTGGGCTACCCCAGCTACGCCGAAGAGCTGAACATCGTTAAGAACACGACTTCTGACCGCAAGCACTCCGTAAACAAGGTGCTGCACGCAGCCGATATTCAGGCGTTTCAGGAGTTGGTGCGCCGCGTGCCCGTGGCCGACAATGTAGTGGAGTACGCCGTGAGTCTGGTGCATAAAACCCGGCCCGGTACCGAACGCGCCGCCCCCCGCGCTACCCAGCTCTTGGAGTGGGGCGCTGGCCCCCGCGCTTCGCAGCACCTCATTGTAGGCGCCAAGTGCAACGCTCTGCTCAACGGCAAGTACTCGCCCGACATTGAAGACGTACGCGCCGTGGCGGTGCCCATTCTGCGCCACCGCCTTGTGCGCAACTTCAAGGCCGAGGCCGAAGGCATCGGCGTAGAGCAGATTGTGAAAGAATTACTGTAAGAACAACCAACAGAACGTCATGCTGAGCTTGTCGAAGCATCTCTATTGCAATAGTAAATTAGATTACTAAGTAGTAGAGATGCTTCGACAAGCTCAGCATGACGTTCTTTGTGACTTCATTGCCTGATATAAAATGGAAGTTCAAGCCTACTACCAACAATTTGAGCGCAACGTGCGCATCATCCTCGACGCCCTCGCCGCCGGCCTCGACCTGCGCACTACTTCTCTCGAAACCAGCCTGCCCATTGAGGTATATGTGCTTTGTGAAGTGCTGAACCAAGGCGCCGGCGAAGACTTTGTGCTCACTGCCACAGGCGTGGCTCGGCTAGCCGAGTTTCAGCAGCAGTTCATGAAGCACGAGGGCCAAACCCTCGCCGCCATGGAGCGCGTGCTGGCCGACAAGCGCGGCACCATGCGCACGCCCGAAGGCCGCGTGCTGGTGAAGGAAATGCTCATTCGCCGCCTGGAGTTTTTTAATGAAGCAGCCCGGCAGGTGAACGTAATGCGCACACAGCAGGCCCTCGGCAGCCCCAGCCAATACGTAGGCGCCAATAAGTAGCGCGTGCTGTTCCGTCAGTTTTCAAAAGCCGCTTCTGAGCAACAGAAGCGGCTTTTTGCGTTTCAGCCCTTTTCCCACGAATCTACTTTTTAGCCAATCTCACTAGTCAATTGTTATCCTTGTTCCCTTTCTGCCGTTTGCAGTGTTGACCTGCGTCACACTCTACCCGCCGATGCCTTCATGCTGCCTCGAACCTCGCTATTTACGCCTCGCCTATGCCTGCGGCCTTATGAGCTCGCCGATGCTCTCGCGTTTTTCGGCCTGATTGACGGCGACCGGGCCCGCTTTCGCACGTCTTTCCCCGACCGCCTGCAGGCCGTGCGCACCCTTTCCGATGCAACCACTGCCCTCCGCGATTTTGCCAATGATTGGCGCACGGGCCGCTTCTACGTGTTTGGCATGTGGCACCGCCACCGCCCGGCCTATCTCGGCGATATCTGCATAATGCCTCAGGGCAAAGGGCAGGCTGAAATTGGCTATTACCTGTCGGCTAGTGCCGAAGGCAACGGCTACGCCCGCGAAGCCCTGAGCGCCATTATTGCGTTTGGCTTTGAGGACATGGGCAGCCAGCGCCTGCTCATCCGCTGCTACGCCGACAACGAGCGGGGCCAGGCTGTGGCCAGAGCAGCAGGCTTCGTGCTAGAGGTTCAGCCCAAGCGCCCTACATGGTTTCGCAACTCCGATGGCCCGGCCAACATCCGACGCTTTGTGCTGACACGCGCTCAAAGCCAAGCATCGGCAGGTTAGCTGCTACTGCCCTACCCGCACCCGCTGGCTTGCATTGCCCAGCAGCCACTCCTGGCGGAAGTTCAGGTACACCCCAAACGAGAAATCCAGCAGCCGAGCATTGAAGTCGTAAACCGGCTCCATACGCACGGTGAGCGCCGCCGAATCGGCGATGCGGAAGTCGCGCAGCAAGCGCACAAAAAGCAGACGGCGGTTTGTGTCAGTAAACTCCGGGCTAAACACTGCCCGCGAAACGCTTTGGTACAGGTCGCCTCCCAGCGGTGCCACAAACCGCTGGCCCTGCCAGTAGCTCAGCATCACATCGGCGTAGCGCGTTTCGAGCGTGGTATTCAGATACAACGCCCGGCCGTATTTGTAGGGCGTTAGGAAAGTAGACGAACGGTCCTGAAAGCCGAGGACGTAGCCATTGAAGCGCAGGGCCCGCACATTGGGCCCGTTTAGGATACGGCGCGCTTCCAGCCCTACTGCTTCGTTGAGCAAGGTTTGCAAAGGCCTATCTACGGTATCAATCTGACCACCTCTGTGCGTGGCCGTGAATTGAACCGGCACCGATACCTGCCAGCTGCTTTGGTCCCCACTGAGACGGTAGCTGCCACTCAGGCCGCCGGCAATTTCCTCCTGAAAATTGCTGAAGCGGTACTGCTGCCGCTGCCAGTCGACCCAAGCGTCCAGAAACAAGCGTCTACCCAGGTAGCGGTACTGCAAGCCTTCTTCCAGCGGCCTCAGCATCACCCGCTCGAAATTGAAAAGCGGCTCGATGTAGCCGTGGTTGAGGTGCGGCCGAATATTGCCCAGAATGATTTGATTATGGCCCTTGGTCCAGGTTGCCCGGTAAGTAGGCCGCACCTGCTGCAAGGTGGGGTTGCCGAAATCCTTCCACAGAAAAACGCCGGCTTCTAGGCGCAGGCTCGCTGTAGGGTAAAATACAAGCTGCGGGTTTAGCTGCGTGCCGAAGAGGGTATAGCCTTCTATTATCGGGTTGAAGTATTCGTTATCCTTAAAAAATGTGAAAGCGTTTAGAGAAAGTCGTAAGTCACCGCCTTTTGCTTCTGGTTCATCTTCCCAACTTTTAAGAGTGGCTCTCGCACGCGCACTTGCTGAATCGAGTGGTACAACATGGACATTTACACCATTATTATACTTCACCTCTGTCACTCGCAACTCGCTCGGTGCGCCCGGACGGGGCGAAGTAAACGCCGAATTATCCAGCTGCGCCCGGGCCTCTCCCACTGTAATTAGCACAACCACAAGGCCAACTAAATTTTTTAGATAATTCCCCATATATTTCCGCTTCAAACGGCACGAAACCGCCGAGCATTGTGTTAAAAAAAGCCGTCTTAAAAGGGCTAATCACTACCCTAACCCGGGAATAGATTAATCTGACTTTGACAGCTCCAAAACCCTTAACTTTACCAAACCTAATCCCTTTTTCATAAATACCCCCTCATGGCACTAGCTACCAAAATGGCCCCTAAGGCCGATAAAGTCGAAAAGGCTGAAAAAGGCGATATGAATGTCGCGGCCGAGAAAATGAAAGCTCTTCAGCTCACGCTTGATAAGCTGGACAAAGCCTACGGCAAAGGCACCGTGATGAAGCTCAGCGACAATAAAGTTGGCGACATTCCGAGCATCAGCACTGGCTCGCTCTCGCTCGACATTGCCCTAGGCATTGGCGGTGTGCCCCGTGGCCGCGTGATTGAAATCTATGGTCCGGAATCGTCGGGCAAGACCACCCTGACCATGCACATGATTGCCGAAGCGCAGAAGAAAGGCGGCATGGCCGCGTTCATCGACGCCGAGCACGCCTTCGACAAATCTTACGCTGAGAAACTGGGTATTGACACGAGCAATTTGCTCATTGCCCAGCCCGACAACGGCGAGCAAGCCCTCGAAATCGCCGACCAGCTGATTTCGTCGGGAGCCATCGACATCATCGTTATTGACTCCGTGGCCGCCCTGGTTCCCAAAGGCGAACTCGAAGGCGACATGGGCGACTCGAAAGTGGGCTTGCACGCCCGCCTCATGAGCCAGGCCCTGCGTAAGCTCACCGGCACCATCAACAAAACCGGCTGCTGCTGCATCTTCATCAACCAGCTGCGTGAGAAAATCGGCGTGATGTTCGGCTCGCCCGAAACCACCACCGGTGGTAACGCCCTGAAATTCTACGCTTCGGTACGCCTCGACATCCGTCGTATTGGCCAAATCAAGGAAGACAAAGACAACGTAACTGGCAACCGCACCAAGGTGAAGGTGGTGAAGAACAAAGTTGCTCCCCCCTTCAAAGTGGTCGAGTTCGACATCATCTACGGCCAGGGCATTTCCAAAGTCGGTGAGATTGTGGACCTGGGCGTCGACATGGGCATCATTGGCAAGTCGGGCTCGTGGTTCAACTACGGTGAGACCAAGATTGGCCAAGGCCGCGAAGCGGTGAAGACCCTGCTGCTCGACAACCCCGAGCTGGCGCTGGAAATCGAGAACAAAATCCGCACCATGGCCAAGGGCGACGAAGACGTCATTCCCGTTGACCTGACCATCGTGGAAGACGGCGAAGACACGCTGTAAGCACCGCTAAAAGACAAAGGCCAACAGGTTTAACTCTGAACCTATAACCTTTGACTTATCGAAGAAAAGCCCGCTGCAACCCGCAGCGGGCTTTTTTACGTCCGTATATTTGAAGAACCTGAGGATGGCACTAGGTTTGTCTAGGTCGGGCTTAGCCTCTCTACTTCGTATAGTCATGAACCGTCGCTGGCTCCTGTTTGCTCCTCTTTTTCTACTCCTGACGGCCGCCGCGCAACGGACGCTGGGCCCCGGCGATGCCGTTCGCAACCTGCCACAGTCGAGTTTCGGGCGGGGCGAAGTCATTAAGTACACAGTGCACTACGGCCTCATCAACGGCGGCGAAGCCACCGTGGAAACCGACAACCGCTTGGAGCGCGTGAACGACCGGCCTTGCTACAAAGCCACCGTGAGCGGCCGCACCACCGGCTCGTTCGATTTTTTTCTGCGCATTCGAGACCAGTGGCGCGCCTACATCGATACCACCAGCATTCTGCCCATTCGCTCGCAGCGCGACATAGCCGAGAAAAACTACCGCAAAAAAGAAACCGTCAACTTCGACCATGTCAACGACATAGCCGAGGTGCAGGACCACGACAAGGAGAAGCCCAAGCGCACCACCGTAAAAATCGGCAACAACTCTCTGGAACTAGTCAGCGGCTTTTACTACCTGCGCACCTTCAATTTTGACCGCATGCGGGTAGGCGAGGTCATCAAAATGCCAGCGTTATTAGATGGCGACAACTTTGTGCTCGAAGTGGTATTCAAAGGGCGGCAAATTGTAAGCACCAAAGCCGGCGACATTCGCGCGTTCAAACTTGTACCCCGCATGCCGGACAACAAGCTCTTTCGCGGCGAAAACGCCATTTCGGTGTACTTCTCCGATGACCGGAATAAAATTCCAGTCCTGTTTCAGGCCGAGATGTTTGTGGGCACAGTGAAGGTGGATATGATGAAGTACTCTGGCTTAAAATGGCCGCTCAACAAGGTAAACTAGCCTGCCAAGCTCTGCGGTGGTCACATAATCGTAACATAGCTATGGCGGCACCAAGCGGTACTTTTGCAGAAACAACGCATTGCTTCACTTAAGCCCCAACGCCGTGACTGCTCCCAAATCGCCCGTGTATAAGATTCTTGTGGTTGATGACGACCCGGACATCGTCGAGTTGCTGGAGTTCAACCTGAAGAAGGAGGGCTACCAGACCGCCTCGGCCAGCGACGGCCGTAAAGCCCTGGAAATTGCCGCTGACTTCCACCCCGACATCATCCTGCTCGATGTGATGATGCCTAACCTCGACGGCATTGCCACTTGCCGCCTGCTCCGCGAACAGCCCAAGTTCAAAGACACCTACATTCTGTTCCTGACGGCCCGCGCCGAGGAGTTTTCCGAAGTAGCCGCTTTTGAGGCCGGCGCCGACGATTTCATCGCCAAACCCATCAAGCCCCGTGCCTTGCTCGGCCGCCTGGCCGCCGTGAAGCGCCGCGACCAAGACCCCCACACCGCTATCGATGCCATCGACATCAATGGCCTGCGCATCGACCGCACCGGCTTTGCCGTGTACCAGGAAGGTCACAAAATCACGCTGCCCAAGAAGGAATTCGAGTTGCTGGCTTTCCTGGCCGCCTCGCCCCACAAGGTTTTCAACCGCGAAGAACTGCTGCAAAACATCTGGGGCAACGATGTTTTCGTGCTGGCCCGCACCGTGGACGTGCACGTGCGCAAAGTGCGTGAGAAAGTAGGCGACCACCACATTCAAACCATTAAAGGTGTGGGCTATAAGTTTAACGCCGACTAGCGCCCTGCTCCACTTGTCATCCTGAGCACAGCGAAGGACCTTCTCACGCCTGAACAACCATCGTTCGGGCCTGAGAAGGTCCTTTGCTGTGCTCAGGATGACTTATTTTTGCTCAATAAGTCCTGTCATATGAATCTTTCTTCCCGCACCATAGCCATTCTCATTTCGCTGCTGGTGGCGGGGGTGCTCACCGCCTATGCCCATTTCGGCCCCACCCTCGCATTCCGGGAAGCTTTTTTAGCGGCGGGGGTCACGGTAGCAGCATGTTTCCTGCTAGTTTATTTGTCGTTTGAAGCCCTTATTTTTCGGGAAATCAACAGCATCTACGCGGGCCTGGAGCACATCAAGCGCAAGGAATTCAAACAGATGAGCAACAAGTTTCTGTTTCGGCCCGAGCCGGTGAAGCGCGTGCGCGACGAAATCCTGCTCATGGCCGAACGCCGGCAGCAAGAGCTCGACGAGCTGGTGCGCCTGCAGGCCCTGCGCCGCGAGTTTTTGGCCGATGTGTCGCACGAGCTTAAAACACCACTTTTCGCTGCCCAGGGCTTTGTGCACACCATTTTGGATGACGAGGACGACGACATTGACCTTGCCACCCGCCGCAAGTTCCTGAGCAAAGCCGCCGCCAGCCTCGACACGCTCGACGCGCTGGTGCAAGACCTGGTCACGATTGCGCAGCTCGAAAAAGGCGTGGTGCGCATGCGTCGCCAGCGCTTCGATTTGATTGCGCTGGTGCGCGAAATCTTTGAGCTGCTGGAGCAACAAGCCGCGCGGCGCGGCACGGCCCTGGAGCTGTTTCCGCCCAATCTGCCGGCAGAGCTACCCGTTGTCGCCGACCGCAACCGCATCCGCCAAGTATTGGTCAATCTGATTGACAACGCCATTAAGTATGGCCGTGAGAATGGGCGAGTAATTGTGGCGTTGGGAGAAAGTGGCCGCACGGTGCGCATTTCCGTGCGCGACGATGGCGCTGGCATTGCGCCCGAACACCAAGCCCGCATTTTTGAGCGGTTTTACCGCATTGACAAAAGTCGCTCGCGCGAGTCGGGCGGGTCGGGCCTGGGGCTCGCCATCAGCAAGCACATTGTAGAGGCGCACAAATCGAGCATTAAGGTGAAAAGCACCATCGGCGAAGGCACAACGCTGGAGTTTAAGCTTAACAAGCCCAAAAGCGTTGGGTAGGCGTTCGAGGCGGACAGGCTGCTGATACGGAGCGTCGGCTAGGCATTATTACTCTTTCGCTTCATTCCTGCTTCGCCACACAGCGTGGCGTTGGCCGTACCTTTGGGGCTGCGTATGAAGCTTCCCAATTTTTCCGACCTCGTTATTTTCGAGAACGACGACTACCTCGTCGTCAATAAGCCCCCATTCCTGGCCACGCTCGACGAGCGGGTGGGCGGCGCGCCCAACATGCTGCGCTTGGCCCGCCAGAACCACGACGACATCCAGGCCGCTCACCGCCTCGACCGCGAAACCAGTGGGGCTCTAGCCTTTGCTAAAACTCCCGAGGCGTACCGCCACCTCGCGATGCAGTTTGAAAACCGCGAAGTGAAAAAAGAGTACCACGCCGTGGTGTGGGGTACCCCGCAGTTTAATGACGAAGTCGTAGAGCGCAGCATTGAAAATACCACGCGCGGCAAAGCTCGCCTCGCCTACAAAGGCAAGCCGGCCGAAACGCACTTCACCACCCTCGAAAACTTCACCCGGCACTCGCTCATTCGCTGCCAGCCCATCACGGGACGCATGCACCAGATTCGCTTGCACCTGATGTATTTGAAGGCGCCCATTGTGGGCGACACGCTTTATGGGGGCGAGGATTTTTTTCTTTCCTCGCTCAAGAAGAAGTTCAACATGAAGGAAGGCGAAGAAGAGCAGCCCTTCATCAAGCGCTTCGCGCTACACGCCATGCAGCTGCAGTTTCAGGGATTGCAGGGCGAGGAAATCTCGGTGGAGGCTCCCTATCCTAAGGATTTCCGGGTGTTGGTAGAGGCCCTTCGTCAGCTGGCTTAGCTGCGCTCTCAAAAGTACCAGCCGAATGACTGCGGCATTTTATAGTTAAGGGTAACAGAGTATCTCCCGGCTATTTGATTGCTTTTCAAGCACAATTAATTGGGCGGGGCTTTGCACTGTCCTGATAAATCAGTACCTTTGTGTCCGTTTTTCCCGAAGCCCAATAGCTTCGAACTCTTATTCAATAGTTTAGCATACCTTTTTTTCGACTCATGGACCACCTGAGCTTCAAGACGACCCACGTCAATAAGGCCAACGCCCAGAAGAGCTGGGTTATCGTAGACGCCAGCGTAGCCCCGCTGGGCCGCGTTTGCTCGCAGATTGCCAACATTCTGCGTGGCAAGCACAAGCCTTCGTTTACCCCCAACTCGGACTGCGGCGACAACGTCATCGTTCTCAACGCCGACAAGCTGCGCGTAACGGGCAAAAAAATGACCGAGAAGGTCTACATCACCCACTCGGGCTACCCCGGCGGCCAGAAGCGTCGCACCGTGCGCGAGCAGATGGACCGCGACTCGCGTCGTGTTATCGAGCACGCTGTGAAAGGCATGCTGCAGGGCAACAAGTTGGGTTCGGCTCAGTACCGCAACCTGTACGTGTACGCTGGCACCGAGCACCCCCACGAGGCACAGCAGCCCGTAGCTATCGAACTCAAAAACCTGTAAGCCACGACGGCTTACTTTCTTTAATTTTTCCACTAAATGGCAATTACCAACACCTCTGGTAGAAGAAAAACCTCGGTGGCCCGCATCTACATGCAGGCCGGGCAAGGGAATATCACTATCAATGACCGGGACATGAAGGCGTATTTCAGCAACGAGTTGCTGGAAAACGTTGTGAACCAGCCCCTGGCAATTCTTGAGCAAGTCGGCCAGTACGACATCAAGGTGAACGTGAAAGGCGGCGGCATTTCGGCTCAGGCTGAAGCTATCCGTCTCGCAATCACTAAAGCTCTGGTTAGCGATAACGAAGAAACCCGTCCCGCTCTGAAGAAGGAAGGCTTCCTGACCCGCGACCCGCGCATGGTGGAACGCAAGAAATTCGGCAAGCGCAAAGCTCGTCGCTCGTTCCAGTTCTCGAAACGCTAAACCAGGAGGAAATATATCATGGCTCAGACGACTTATAAGGACCTGCTCGACGCAGGTGCCCACTTTGGTCACCTCACCCGCAAGTGGGACCCCAAAATGGCGCCGTACATCTTCATGGAGAAGAACGGCATCCACATCATTGACCTCAACAAGACGCTGGTTTCGCTCGACTACGCTGCTACTGCTATTCGCAACATCGCGAAGAGCGGCCGCAAGGTAATGTTCGTGGCTACCAAGAAGCAGGCACAAGAGATTGTGACTACCGAAGCCGAGCGCTTGAAAATGCCTTTCGTTACCGACCGGTGGTTGGGCGGCATGCTCACCAACTTCGCTACGGTTCGCAAGAGCCTGAAGAAGATGGCCACCATCGACAAGATGGTGAAAGAGAACACGGCCTACGCCGCTCTCGCTAAGCGCGAGAAGCTGATGATGTCGCGTGAGCGCGCCAAGCTGGACCGCGTACTCGGTGGTATCGCCGACCTCGGCCGCCTGCCCGCCGCCCTCTTCATCGTGGACGTGAAGCGCGAGCACATCGCCGTGAAAGAAGCTCACAAACTGGGCATCCCGGTGTTTGCTATCTGCGACACAAACTCGAACCCCGAATTGGTACAGTTCCCGATTCCTGCCAACGACGACGCCTCGAAGTCTATCCAGCTCATCGTGAGCGTGATTGGCAAGGCCATCGAAGACGGCCTGTCGGAGCGTAAAGTTGACAAAGAAGACGCCGACCGCAAGGAAGCCGACGAGGCTGCCATTGCTGAAAAAACGGCTGCTGACGAAGAATAGTCCCTTCTTAGCTCTTTGAAAAAAGGGAACCTTCGAGTAGCTAGGCTCCGGAGGTTCCCTTTTTTATTTTAGGGTGGTGTGAAAGCACGACAACTCCCCTCCTTACCAAGGAGGGGATGTTCGAGCCAACGGCTCGGACGGGGGTGGTTGCGGTCGTTGAACGACTTGCGGCCGCATCGTTCGGGTTTCGTGCAACGACTTCAACCACCCCAGCTGACGCTTCGCGCCAGCATCCCCTCCTTTGTAAGGAGGGGAGTTTGATGTTCATTCTTCAACTCTCCCAACAAAAACCACATCTAATGGCCGCTATTACCGCCGCAGACGTAAACAAGCTCCGCACCATGACCGGTGCCGGCATGATGGATTGCAAAAAAGCCCTGACCGAAGCCGATGGCGACTTCGAAGCTGCGCGTGACATTCTGCGCAAGGCTGGTCAGAAAATCGCTGACAAGCGTGCCGAAAACGAAACGTCGGAAGGCTTTGTAGCCGTGAGCGTGAGCGAAGATGGCACCACCGGCAAACTGGTGGCCCTGGCTTGCGAAACTGAGTCAGTAGCCAAAGTAGCTAACTTCCGTGAGCTGGTTCAGCGCATCCTGGACGCGGCTGTGCGCACCAACGCTACAAGCAAAGAAGACCTATTGGCTACTAAGGAAGAGGATGGCCTGAGCATTCAGGAGCACATCACTGACTTGATGGGCAAAATCGGCGAGAAGCTGGACCTGACTTATGCTACCCTGACGGCTGAAAAAGTAGCTTCGTACATCCACTCCGACAGCAAGAAAGGCGTACTCGTGGGCCTGAAGAACGTAGGCTCGGCCGACGCTGCTGCCGTGGGCCGCGACGTAGCCATGCAAATTGTAGCCATGAAGCCCGTTGCCGTTGACAAAGACGGTGTGGATTCGGCTACGGTTGAGCGCGAAATTGAAATCGGCAAAGAGCAGGCGCGTGCCGAAGGCAAGCCCGAGGCAATGCTGGAGAAAATTGCTCAGGGCAAGCTGAACAAGTTCTACAAAGAGAACACTCTGTTGAACCAGGAGTTTGTGAAAGACAACTCGCTGACCATCGCCGCCCTGCTTGACAGCAAGTCGAAAGGCATGACGGTTACGGACTTCAAGCGTGTGGCTATCGGCGCTTAATTGCGAATTTTAGCTTTGATAGAAAAGGCCCGCTAGCGCAAAGCTAGTGGGCCTTTTTTCGTTTAATTTTAAAACTTATGGAAGAGCAACGCAAAGCGCTGTACCGTGAACTACTCGCTTGGGGAATGATAGATATGAGAGCTCACAGCGCTACTTGGGCTTCCTGTTCAAATCTGTGGAAAGGAAGACGGTCGGCGGCAACGGTTCAGTTCACTTATGCAATGAATGATTTTTTGCACAACGTCGCATTTCACTCCGCCTACGATTTCGAAGAATTTGACGAGAAGTCATTCTGGAGCGCTTATCGCACTTTCCGCAAGTCATATCCTGCCGATAGATGGGCACCACATATCGAGGAAACAATTGAAGCGCTCCGAAGCTGAAACTACAAATCGGTTTCAATTATGCTGCTGCCACGCCCGAACTCGCGCCTTGGCGTTTTGGCGGATGTTCATATAGAACAGGCCATAATCGGCGATGTGGAAGGAGTGGCGTAACTCGGGGCGGCCGGGTAGCAGGAAACGGGGGTAGCCGCCGGGCTTGGGCGGAGTCACCCACAGCAAGCCCTGGTGAACTTGGGCATCGGTAACCTGCGGGTCGATGCGTTTGAAGTCCTGACTGACGCCGCCACGGTTGAGAGTGGCGGGGGCGAGTAGCGTATCGAGCGACCAAGTGAGGGGATTGGTAGAGGCAAACGTCCGGAAAGGGGCAAAGCTGTTCCCAGTGGCCACGGCATTGTAGCTGACAAAGCAGCCCGTGGCCAGAGAATCCGGGCAGGGCCGGAGGGTTTGGTACTCGTCGGGCTTCACTTTGTAGCCGATGAGGTAAGCCGCTACCAGTTGCCGACGCAACTTGGAATCATTCTCGAAAAACTCGTGGAGCAAGCGCGTGGCATGGTGAGTGCCCTGGCTGTGGCCGGCAATGATGATAGGACGCCCTTGGTTGTGGTGGGCGAGGTAGTACTGAAAGGCAGCTTTTACGTCGGAGTACGCGAGGTCGAGAGCGGCCTGGCCGTTGGGCGTTTGCTCGTCGAAAAAGGAATAAAGCGTAGCCTGCCGGTAGCGCGGGGCATAGATGCGCCCCGCCGCGTTGAAAGCAGTGGCCTGGTGGCGGATGGTGCTGCGGTCGGTGAAGCGGTTGAGCTTGATGATGCCAAGGTCGGCGTTCCAGGCGGCGGGGCGGTAGAAGGTGGTGGGGTGTACAAAGAAGACATCGGCCTCGGCGGTGGCTTGCTCGTCGCGTAAGCCCGAATTTCGGGGCACGGCGTCGGCAGAATCGCGGCGAGTGGGCAAGGCAGCCCAGCAGCTGTCCAGGGCATAGTTGGGGCCAGCGGCGGGGGTGTACGTTGTGAAGTCGCGACGGGGCTTTAGCAGCGTGATGCAGGAAGCAAAAGCCAAAGAGGCGAAAAGTAGCAGTGGTAGCCAGCGCACCGCCAGATAGCGGGCGCTAAACAGTATATTGAAATAAGACACGAATAAAAAGGCAGAAAAGAGGTAATAGGTAAGTGCGGGACGCTGGCAAGCGCCGAACGTGCGGTGGGCAGGGGCTTTACTGGGCCGGCGGCCAAGTAGACAGCGTCCGAGGAGTGCCGGCTTCGTCGTATAACAAGCTCAGGGGCTCGGTGGGTTTCTGGACGACATCGGCCAGGGTAATATTCCAGCGCTGCCACATTTCGGCCAAGGCCTGGGTGTATGGGCCATTTTCCCAGGGGTTGAAAATGGCCCCGGTTACGTCATCAATCAAGGCATCAAACACCAGCTTGGTATCGCCGGGGCGCGGGGTACGGGGGTAGATGTCGGGCACGACGTGCAACAAGTGGGCCGCGTAGTAAACACGGGCCTTGAACTCGGCTATCTGGACGGGGTGCAGGGGCCGCTGCGCATCCTGGTACACCTTGCCCATGGCTTGGCCAATGAGGCCGATATCTACCAGGCAGGCCACCAGTACGGCCTTGTCCAGCTTGATGCTGAAGACGAGAGTATTGAGGTCGTCGTCGCACTCAAAGGGCGTGACGTCTTCGGCGGGGTCGGCTTCCAGCACGAAAATAGAGCCCGGCACAAAGTCAGCGTATTCCGTGGGCACGCGCAGGCCTTGCAGCAGCTGGAAAAAGGCCTGGAAGCGGCGGACGAGGGCGGCGTTTTCGGCCAGGGGGTATTTGGGCTTAATCAGCGGCTCGAACTCGTTCAGCAGTTCGGTGATGAAGATGCCGTAAAACATCTTGCCCATCCACAAGAACAGGGTGTCGTCGCCGAGGGCGCGCAGGGCGGCGGGACCGGCAGCTGCGGCAACTTCTACCCTGCTTTCCAGCTCGTTGATGCGGTGCTGCACGGCGGGGCTGGCGGGCAGGCGCAGGTCGCGGAACTGCACGGTGCGCTGGTCGAGCAGCTGGATGGGACGGTCGGACAGCTGGTAGCGCGCCTGCAGCCAGTCGGCAAATACTGGAATGGTCTCGTCGGGGCCCACGGGCTGGCCGCTGAGAAAGCACGTGGTGGGCCCGAAGCGCATGCCATCGAACGGGTCGTAGGGAATGAGGTCGGCGGGGGTGAGCGGGGGCATAAAGTAATAGCGCGAACGTTGTGGTTGGCGCCGCTGCGCCTACGGACGAATCCGAAGGAGGCAGCGGCGCCAACCACAAAGTTCGCGCTACAACGGTTAGGGAACCAGGTCGGGCTGAATTTAACGCGACAGCGAAGACCCGGCTTTGATGAGCATTTTGCTCAGGTTGTTCAGGGGGCCGCTGTATTCGCCGGGGGCGTCTTCGGCTACCTTAGCGGTTTCGGCACCCAGGGTGGCCAATACCTCGGCGATGTCGTGCGAGGGGCTTTTGGACTCGGCCAGCAACTCGTCGAGCTGACGTAGCCCTTGCTTGATTTTGGCCAAGCCCGGGCGGTCGGAAGAGGACAGAACCGCTTCCCAACGCTCAATCTCGACGCGGCCCTGCGGGCCGGAGTTGGTGGGCGTGCTGGCCGTCAGAAACGTGAGCGTATCGTCGAGCAGAGCGGTATTTTGTTGGTCGGTCACGGCCAGCGGCACTTCGGGCGTGGCGGGCGTGTGCGGGGTGGCAGCAGTGGAATCCATGGTGGGTTGGAGGTAAGAAGGATACGTGAGGGCTATACTAGTGCGGAGACTAAAAAGTTAGCCTACCGCGTTGCCGACTCGTGCCCGAAGCAGTGCAGATGGCCGGAGCCGGGTTACCTTTTCAGGCTGTTTTTGATTAATCAGCATCTTTCACCTCTTATCCCTGAAACCATGAAAACGCCGTTGAAAACCCTGTTTGTGGCCACCATTGTGGCGCTGAGCAGCACTGCCTGCACCGAAACCGAGAAGCGCAACGCCGATGCGACCGGCGACCGGGTCGAAGCCGACCTCGAACGCGCGGGCGACAAAATGGAGGCAGCTACCGAAAGAGCCGGCGAAAAAATGGAGGCCGCAGCCGAAAAAGCGGAAGCTCGGATGAAAGTTGCCGGCGACAAGCTCGACACCAAGCTGAAAGCCGCCGGCGATAAGATGGAGGCGGCCGGCGATAAGCTCGACGCCAAACTCAAGAACATGGGCAACGCCGCCAAACGCACGGGCACCCAGGCCAAAGAGAACACCGAAGAAGCTACCCGCAGGGATTAACTGCGAATTTTAAAGCCGCAAAACCACGAACGGCCGGGCTTATGCAGCCCGGCCGTTCGTGGTTTTGCGGCGCCGGAGTAGCACGCGCCTACAGTGTTGAGGCTTCCATCAGCACCTCGTAGTAGGGGCGGCCCAACATGCGGGCCCGCAACCACGCATAAAAGCTGATGGCCTGCAGGTCTTCGCGCTGCAGGGGCAGCGAGTCGGGTAAATCACCCACTAGGGTGGCGAAGTCGGGGTGGCGCGCTGCGGCGGGGTTGTCAATAATCTTACGCACTAGGGCGAGGTAGCTCAGCACGTAGAGGTAGGGCCCGCCACTGGGGCTGCTCGCGCTCGAAGCCGCCGACGTTTCTCCTGGTGCAGTAGCGGGCGTCTCAGGAACGGGCGTAGCGGGGAAGTGCTCTCGCAGCGTGCGCTCAATGGCATGCAGGCGGCCCAAGGCTAAATCGGGGTTGCCAAGCTCGATTTGGATGAGCATTTCGCCCAGGTTGCGATTGAGCAGCCACTCCAGGCCCATGTGCTGTTCCAGCCAGTGGTCGGTGCGGCCCAGGCTTATCAGGGTGTGGTTGGCGCGCTGGTACATGCCCTCGGCAAAATAATGGAAGCTGAGCTGCAAACGGGCCGTGAGGTCATCAGCCAAAGGCAGGGTTACCGGGCCCTTCAGCAGTTTTTCCAACAAGACTATGCTATCGGCGTTGCGGCGCAGAAAGGCATAGTTGGCACCCAGCAGCATGGTGAAACGGGGCCAGAACTCGGTTTGCTGCCGGCTGGGCATGGCGGCCAGCAAGGCCCTCCCCTGCTCCAGATATTCTACCGACTGGGCAAAATGCCGCGACCGGTACAGCGCGTGGGCCAGCATGTAGAGCAGCTTGAGCTGGTAGCCGCGCTGAGCGGGGGCAAAGCCGTGGCGACGCTCCATTATCTTGTAGCAGCGCTCGATGAACGGCGCAAACGAGGCAAAGTCGCGGCGCACCAGCATGGCGCTGCGGGCAATGGACATGAGCCGGCTCAGGAGCGAGGGTGAACGGGCAAAGGCCTCCTGCAGGTCGTACTCGGCCAGGATTTCGCGCATAATGGCGTCGAACGATACGCCGGCGCGGCCCCGCACCCGGGCTTCGCGCAGGCGCAGGCGCAGGAGGCTGTCGGCAATGTTGGCCCGCTCTTCCTCGTCGGCGGCTTTTTTGTTGATGTGGCGGCGGGCAATGATTTCGGCCAGCGGCTCGGCGTGGGGCGAGTTGGCGTACTGAATCTGCAGGTTGTACACGGCGTTCAGGGGCTCGTACTGCTCGTTGTCGCGGGCCAGCTTTTCGGCTTTGCGCAGGGTGCTCCAGGCCAGGCGCGGAATGCCGGCCTCGAACAGGTACTGGGCCAGGGTGAGCTGCCCGCGCACCGAAGCGGCGGCCGTGGTGTCGAGCTGGCGCTGACGCAACAGCAGGAAATCGGTGAGGTGGCGCAGCAGGCGCTTGCGCAGCGCGTAATAGGCCACAGGGTTGGGCTCGGCGGGGTAGAGCTTGGCGATGAGCTGAGGAGCGGTGAGCTCTTTGGGCTGCACCAGCAACTCGTAGAGGCGGGAGTCTTGCCGGCCGGTAGTTTTGCGCCGCTGGCGCTGAATGAATACTCCGAAGTCGCGCCGCTCGTCGGGGCCCAGCGTTAAAAGCGTCGTGCGCAGGTCGTCCATGCAAGCAAATTACGATGCTAACACGGTGCAAGACAATAACAAACATTGCTTGTTGTCAATCAACAACTTATATATGCACTAGAGACCAGCTGCCTGGTTCTGCTCGAGCAGAGCGCTCGAGCTACAGTTTGTTAGCCGTTCGAAACCAAACAGCTATATACCGGGTAAAAGCAGGTTACCTTTTGGTAGATTCTTGATTAAAGATGAATTTTCATCAACTCTTTCTTTCCAACACTATGAAACTTTCCCTCAAGTCCCTGTTCGTTTTGGCTGCATTTGGTGCCTTTGCTACCACTTCCTGCTCCGAACAAAAAGCTGAAAACGCAGCCAACAGCACCGAGAATGCCGCTGAAAATGCTGGCGATGCCATGGAAAATGCGGCTGACCGTACTGGCAACGCCATGGAGAATGCCGTTGACAATGCCAAAGAGGACATCGCCCGCGAGCCCGGCGACACCGCTATTGTGCGCAACCGTCCGGCTAACAAGATTGTAGAGCAAGTTCCCGACAAAAAAGACTAGTAAGGTCTCGCCTTAACGGTCTTAAAAGCCCTGCTACTGAAGTAGCAGGGCTTTTTGTTTTTGCTAACCGCACTTTGGGGGCATCAGGAAGCCAGTATAGCTATTCTATAAGCTGTCGTCAATATCCCAAAATTATTACTTTATTAACTGATTAACAGCGCTTTTATTAATGTAATTACCAATTTATAAAGTCCAATAAACTATAAAATGAGCTAGCATTCCGCAGGTGGTTCGTTCACCTTTACGCATGGTTTCACCTAATCGCTCCTTCACCATGTGTACACGTTTACTCTTTGCTTTGCTAGCCTGCCTGATGCTGACCAGCGCTGCGCACGCCCAAGACTTGCTCACCAAGCGCAACGGCGACGAACTGACCGTTAAAGTGGTCGAAATCACCCCGACGGAAGTGAAGTACCGGCGCACCGACAACCCCGACGGCCCACTCATTAGCGTGTGGCGAACCGATGTGTTTATGATACGCTACGCCAACGGCACCAAGGAAGTGTTTGGCAACGGCGCGGCGCCTGCAAGCTCGCCGGCTCCTAGTTCGCCGGCTCCCAGCTCAGCGGCGCGGGTGCCCTTGCCCGGCGAAGTGCCCGTGGTAGGCAATGCCTCGCCCAACGACGCCATTCTTTCTGAGCCCATTCATCTCGACGGGCCGCGCATTGGCTTCACGGTATTGTCGCAGGGCGTGGTGGACAAAGCGCGGGGTGAGGGCACTGAGCTTCGCCCCTTCCTCACGCAGTTTGGCTGGCAGTTTGAGAGCCGGCTGTTCCGGCTGCCCAACGGCGTGAGCGGGCTGGTGGAGTTTGTGCCTCTGGTTGGCGGGCTCGAGCAGGGCAAGTTCATTCCCAGCATCAGCGGCCTGGTGGGCATTCGCGGGGCCAAGGGCTTCGAGTTCGGCCTCGGCCCCAACCTTACACCACTGGGTGCCAACATCGTGCTGGCCATGGGCACCTCCATTCAATCCAATGGCATCAACTTCCCCATCAACCTAGCCGTGGTGCCCGGCAATGACGGCGTGCGCTTCAGCCTGCTCGTGGGGTTCAACGCCCGCCACCGCTAACCAAGTCCGGCCATGAGAACCCTTGCCCCGCTTCCGAGGCTTAGCAGCTGCCTTATTGCTTGTGTGCTGGTGGCCCTGCTGAGCCTGCTGGCCGGCCCCGCCCTGGCCCAGACCGATACCATTGTTCGCACCAACGGCGACGAGGTGCCAGGCCGCGTGCTTAGCATCTCGCCACTATCAATCAGCTACGTGACTGGGACCGATACGGTGCGTGTGCCCACCACCGGTGTTTTCTTGATTCGCTATGCCAATGGGACCAAGGAAGTTATTTCGCGACTAACGACGCCCACGGAGCCGGCAAAGCAGCCAGATGGCCCAAGCGGAACCCAACTAGAGGCTCGCGGCCGGGCCGATGCGCTGGTTCGCTACCGGGGCAGCCAGGCGGTGACCGGGGCGGCAGCAGCGACCTTCTTTTTAGGGCCTGTGCTGGGTTTGCTTTCTACGTCGGCCATCGCCAACGCGCCGGTGCAACTACGCAACCTGGACGCGCCCGCTCCCGCCATGCTTACGAACAGCAACTACGCGGCCGGCTACTCCCAGCAAGCCGACGCTACCAAGCGCCGGCAGGCCTGGAAGGGGTATGGTATTGGAGTAGGCTTACAGCTAGTGCTTATCGGCCTCGTTATAGGAACCGCTGGGAATTGAGCGCGGCTAGACGGAAAGGTTGGCCGATGCAAAACGGATTGGTTGTGGCCCAACAAGATTCCGGCATTGGGCAGCAGTAGCTCAACCTTAACCCTAGCTATAGCGTACAAATACCACGAATTCCACCTTCCCACCCATCTTTCCTTCCTTCCACATTTCCTTCTTTCAGCCATGGACCTCAACCAGAATAACATCAACGACCAAACCGAGCTGAAAGCTCGTGGCAACTGGAACCAGCTCAAGGGCGAAGCCAAGCAGAAGTGGGGCAACCTCACCGACGACGACCTCAATTACGAGGATGGCAAGCAGGACGAGTGGTACGGCCGCTTGCAAGAGAAAACCGGCCACGCCGTTGAAGACATCAAGAACTGGTTCAACCGCACGTTCTAACCCGTAGCAACACCAATGAGGTAACGCGCCTTCCAATCCACACGCATTACTTCATTTAGAAAGCCCTTTCTGGCAACAGAAGGGGCTTTTTGCTTGCGGCTTGAGCCCAGAGCCTAACCTTTACCCGCGGGCAGCGTGTATTCAGAATCCTCCTTCACCTCTTTTGTCCAGCGCCTGCTATGTCAGCTACCGACACCCTTCTTTCAGCCGTTCCCCAGTCGCCGTCGGCCGGCATCAAAACCATGGCCCGTTTTGGCTTTGCCGCCATCGGGATTGTTTATATCCTGATGGGCGTGCTGGCGCTGCTCGCCGCTACGGGGCTGGGCGGCGGCGCCCGCCCCGACCGCGAGGAAGCCGTGCAACGCCTGCAGGACCTACCGGCCGGCAACATCATGCTCGGGCTCATTGCGTTTGGCCTGCTGGGCTACATTGTGTGGCGCTTCACCCAAGCCATTCGCGACACCGAAGACAAGGGCACGGGCCTAAAGGGCGTGGGCACGCGGCTGTGGTACATCGCCAGCGGCTTGCTCTACGCAGGCCTAGCCCTCTATGCCGGGCGCCTCGCCCTAAACGGCCGCACTGAAAGAGGTGCTGACACCTCTCAGACGCTCACGGCCAAGGTGCTGGGCTGGCCCGGCGGCGACTGGCTCATCATCATCCTGGGGGTGGTGATTATCGGCGTGGCTATCTTTCAGGTGTACCGAGCCTATTCCGGCAAGTTTCAGAAAGACGTAAACGCCAGCGGCCTCTCCGCCAACCAAGAACAGCTTGTGTACCGCGCGGGTCAGGTTGGCTTCACGGCCCGGGGGCTGGTGCTGGCTATTCTGGGCTACTTTTTTGTGCAGGCGGGCCAGCAGTCGCGGGCTTCGGCCGTGGGTGGTACCGGCGAGGCGTTTGACTTCCTGGCCGAGATGGGACCAGTTGTGCTCGGCACTGTGGCGGCGGGGCTCGTGGCCTACGGCTTGTTCATGCTGGTGCAGGCGCGTTACCCGGTGTTGCGTGGAATTTAGTGCGTTTCAGTTATCAGACTTTTAAGTCAAGCTGACAACGAACAACTAACAGCTAGCTCAAAGAAGCTTCTGCCTTTTCGGCCACGTAATCGGCCAAATAATGGTAGCGAGGCATTAGTTCGCCGTCTCGGGCAATGGTGGCGCGGGCAATGATGCCTTCGCTGTCGTTGCCCACCAAGTGGGGCAGCACGTTATCGAGCAGCTGGCGGCCAAAGTCGCGGCTGGCGTTGCGGGGCAACTCGCAGGGCAGGTTATCCACGGCCATCACCGTGATGTTATCGGGACGGGCGTAGGGAGCTTCCAACTCGCCGGTTTCGGGGTTGTAGTCGAAAGCCGGGTCGGCGATGGAGCTGCTGCGCTTGGTGGTGGGCACCGAGCCGTTGACGTCGCAGGTGACATCGGCAATGGTGTTGATGCGAAAATCGGGGCGCTGGGTAGCAGTTTCTTCAAACAGCCTGGGCGCCGAGGGATGCCAGTAGGCACAGGCAATGAGCAGGTCCGTCACGGGCAGAAACAAGCCAAAAGTGGACTCGTACTCCTGCGGGTTGGCGTGAAAATCGGCGGTGTCCCACACCCGGCCATCGCGCCGACGATTGTAGTCGGAGCTGCGCAGCTGCGTGTACACTGGCTCTTTAAATGTCAGGTACAGGTAATCGTATACGCTCACGCGGCGAATGCCCATGCGGTCGAGTACCTCCAGGGCGCCTTTGGCTACCCGGCCCGAGCCAGTAACTGCCATCTTGATAGGCGGCAGCTTTTTCACCTTGAAAAATTCCTCCTGCATGTCGTCCATGTCGAGGCACTCGTGGGCGGGCTTGAGGGCAAACAGGTTGTGCTTGCGGCCATAGGTGAGCAGGCCGTTGTAGGCGCCTACAATGCCCGCGTAGCGCCCAAACGCCACAATGCGCTCGCCCTGGGCGTTGGTCAGCAGCTCGTAGTCAATCAGGGTAATCTTCTTTTTCAGCACCTCGCGCAGCAGGTTGCGGTTGGCGGGCTGCTTCTTCACGGTGTGGGAAAAAATGAGGTAGGTCTTTCCGGCAATTAGCTGAGCGGGCGGCACTTCTTTCACGCCCATGAGCACGTCGCAGTCGGAAATGTCATCGCGCACCTCGAGGCCCAGGTCGCGGTATTCTTGGTCGGAGTAGCTGCGTACGGGGCTGCTTTGCACCACAATGGCCAAGTCGGGAAAGGTGGCCTGCGCTTCCACACACTTTTTGGGGGTAAGCGGGACGCGCTTATCGTGAGGTGTTTTGCCTTCGCGAATGAGGCCGATGGTGAAAGACATGGGTGGGGTTGGGTGAAGTGGAAAGAGAGAAACAAATCGCCTGTCATCCTGAGTGCAGCGAAGGACCTGCTCACCGTCGAACAGTTTATAATCAGCAATGCTTACGGGAGATGGTCCTTCGTCTTTGCTCAGGCTGACAGGTTATGAGAAGGAGTTGCGGTCAAAATTACGGTTTTGCTATCAGTCGGCCGGACCTTTTGGGGCTTACCTTTGTTAAGGAATCTGAACCTGAAAATCACCACGTCAAAACTGCTTCTCACTCCTCCATTTCTCGCCTATATGACGCTGAAACCCCAGCCTGCCGACGTTTTTGAAGACCGCCACAATGCGCCCGGCGCCGACGAGCAGGCGGCCATGCTCCGCACCATCGGCGTGAGCAGCATCGAGCAGCTTATCGACGAAACCGTGCCGCCGGCTATCCGCCTCAAGCGGCCGCTGGACCTGCCTGCTGCCCTTAGCGAGCGTGCCTTCCTGGCTAAGTTCAAGCAGATTGCCGGCCAGAACCAGGTGTTCAAGAGCTACATCGGCCTGGGCTACCACGACACCACGCTGCCCCCGGTTATTCAGCGCAACATTCTGGAAAATCCGGGCTGGTACACAGCCTACACGCCTTACCAGGCCGAAATTGCCCAGGGCCGCCTCGAAGCCCTCATCAATTATCAGACAATGATAATTGACCTCACCGGCCTCGAAATTGCCAACGCCAGCCTGCTCGACGAAGGCACCGCTGCTGCCGAGGCCATGACCATGCTGCACAGCCAGACCAAGAAGAAAGGCGCGCACCAGTACTTCGTGTCTGAGCAGGTGCTGCCCCAAACCATCGACCTGCTCCGCACCCGTGCTACCCCCATCGGCATTGAGCTGGTAGTGGGCGACCACCGCCAGATTGACCTGAGCAATGAAGGCTTCTTCGGCGCCATGGTGCAGTACCCCGCCGCCGACGGCGAGATTTTCGACTATAAAGAATTTATCAGCCAGGCCCGCAGCAACAACGTGTTTGTGGTAATGGCCGCCGACTTGCTGGCCCTCACGCTGCTCACCTCGCCCGGTGAGCTGGGCGCCGATGTCTGCGTAGGCAACTCGCAGCGCTTCGGCGTGCCCATGGGCTACGGTGGCCCGCACGCCGGCTTCTTCGCCACCAAAGACCAGTTCAAGCGCGTGATTCCCGGCCGCCTCATCGGCCAGAGCATTGACGCGGCCGGCAACAAGGCCTACCGCATGGCCCTGCAAACCCGCGAGCAGCACATCCGCCGCGAAAAAGCGACCTCCAACATCTGCACCGCGCAGGTGCTGCTGTCGGTGCTGGCTGGTATGTATGCCGTGTATCACGGCCCGAAGCGCATCCTGCAGTTTGCTGTGAACACCCACAGCCTGGCCCAGACCCTGGAAGCCGGCTTGAAGAAACTCGGCGTAGACCAGACCAACGAAAACTATTTCGACACCCTGAACCTGCGCCTCGAAAGCGCCGAGCTGCAGCAGTCGCTGCGCCAGGAGGCTGAAGCCGCGCGCATCAACTTCCGCTACTTCGACGAGGTGCGGGTGGGCATTTCGCTCAACCAGAACACCGAGTTGCACGACGTAAACGACATTCTCGATGTCTTCGCCAAAGTACTGGGCAAGGAAGTTGAGCAGCTGGTGGACCTGCCAGAGGAACTGGAGCTGACCTGGCCCAAGAGCCTCGTGCGCACCAGCGAGTACCTCACCCACCCCGTCTTCAACACGCACCACGCCGAGCACGAGCTGTTGCGCTACATGAAGCAGCTCGAAAACAAGGACCTCAGCCTCGCGCACAGCATGATTCCGCTGGGTTCGTGCACCATGAAGCTGAACGCCACCGCCGAGATGATTCCGGTGACCTGGCCCGAAATCGGCCAGCTGCATCCCTTCGCCCCTCTCGACCAAACCAAAGGCTACCAGCAGATTTTCTCTGACCTGCAAGCTTGGCTGTGCGAAATCACCGGTTTCGATGCCGTTAGCCTGCAGCCCAACTCGGGCGCACAGGGCGAATACGCCGGCCTGCTGGCCATTCGCGGCTACCACGAAGCCCGCGGCGACCACCACCGCAACGTGTCGCTGATTCCGGCTTCGGCTCACGGCACCAACCCCGCCTCGGCCGTAATGGCCGGCATGGAAGTGGTAGTGGTGAAGAGCACCGAAGATGGCAACATCGACGTGGCCGACCTCAAAGAGAAAGCGGCCAAATACGCCGACCGCCTTTCCTGCCTGATGGTAACTTACCCTAGCACGCATGGCGTGTACGAGGAAACTATCATCGACATCTGCGAGACCATTCACCAGCACGGCGGCCGTGTGTACATGGACGGCGCCAACATGAACGCCCAAGTGGGCCTGACCTCGCCTGCTAACATTGGTGCCGACGTCTGCCACCTCAACCTGCACAAGACCTTCTGCATTCCGCACGGTGGCGGTGGCCCCGGTGTAGGCCCCATCGGCGTAGTGGCCGACTTGGCTCCCTACCTGCCCGGCCACGCCGTGGTAACCGTGGAAGGCCGTAGCGATGGCTCGGTTTCGGCGGCGCCTTGGGGCTCGGCCAGCATCCTGCCCATCAGCTACGCCTACATCTCGATGATGGGCGGCGACGGCTTGCAGCGCGCTACCGAGCTGGCCATTCTGAACGCCAACTACATCAAGGCTCGCCTTGAGGAGCACTACCCAGTGCTATACTCGGGCAGCCACGGCCGCTGCGCCCACGAAATGATTCTCGACTGCCGCCACTTCAAAAAGGCGGGCATAGAAGTGGAAGACATTGCCAAGCGCCTGATGGACTACGGCTTCCACGCGCCCACGGTGTCCTTCCCGGTAGCCGGCACGCTGATGGTGGAGCCCACCGAAAGCGAGAGCAAGGACGAGCTGGACCGCTTCTGCGACGCCATGATTTCGATTCGCAAAGAAATTGCCGAAGTAGAGTCGGGCAAGGCCGACGCCAAGGACAACGTGCTCAAGCATGCCCCGCACACCGCCGCCACGGTACTGGTGCACGACTGGACCCGCCCTTACTCCCGCGAGAAAGCGGTGTACCCCATGGAGTACGTGCGCGCCGCCAAGTTCTGGCCCACCGTTAGCCGCATCGACTCGGCTTACGGCGACCGCAACCTCATCTGCAGCTGCACGCCCATTGAGCAGTATGCCGACAAGGAAGAGGAGTTGGTACAGGCCGACAAAGGCCCTTCGTACTAGTAGCGTAATGGCGAACTTGCGCCCGACTGCTCACTAACCAACAAGAAAGCCCGATTCGATGAATCGGGCTTTCTTGTTTCTGGCAGCTTGGAGCTTGCTTCGAATCAGGCTAGCACAAGGCTATTTATCTCCCCGCTCGCCGAAGCAACGGCGGTCCATGTAGCCAACTTTGGTTTGGCCGTCTTTGTCGAGACGCACCCGCACGAAGTAGGCGTTGATGGTGTCGGTTACCTGCACTTCGTTGCCGGCTGTGGTTTGGGCCAGCACAATGGACGTTTTCTTCATGCCGTCGTACACGGGGCAGTTCACAATGGTGTTGTGCGCCACGGGAGTTCGGTTTCCAGGGGCCGTCTGCAGCTGTCCGTCGCGGGTGGTAGAGCAGGCAGCCAGCAGGCCGGAGATTGCCAATAGCAAAATGGCGGTACTTTTCATTGACGACGCGAAGGTGTTGAGTGGAAATTCGGGGGTAAGGTAGGACAAAATCTGTTTATACCAAACTAAAATGCCGATATCTGCCGTTATGAAGGCGGGCCGGCACACCAGGAAAAGTGGAACGCCAGAGGGCGTTTTATCGTTATTATTGCAACTCCTGAACCCGCTCTGTTTGTCCCGAGACACAGCGCTTTGGGCCCATCAATCAACCTGTCTTTTTCCAAGATTATATGAACCGCATCACCCGTTTCCTGGCTCGTCCGGCTGCGTTGGCAGCAATGAGCATTGCGCTGTTGTTGGGCACCAGCGCTTGCTCTTCCACTTCTCGTGTGGGCGTGACCAATGATTTTGACCATTCGGTCAATTTCCGTGCTTTTAAAACTTGGGCGTGGTATCCCCAACAGCCCGTCGACACCGAGGGCGGCCCGGCCAAAGGCTACGAGTCGTTCCTGGACAAGCGCATGCGCGCGGCCGTCTCGGCCGAGATGACCCGCAAAGGCCTAACCGAAGTAGAGAAAGCTCCCGATGTTTACGTGGCATACAGCGCCCGCGTCGAAGACAAGCAGCAAGTATCGCCAGGCTTCAATGGCATGGGGTATCCCTACGGCTACGGCTGGGGGGGCTTCTACGGCCGTGGCATGCAGCCCATCACTCAGTATAAAGCCGGCACTGTAGTAATCGACATCATCGACGCCCGTCGCAAAGAACTTGCCTGGCGTGGCACTGGTCAGGCGCAGGTCGACCAGAACACCATTAACGAAGCAGAAACCCTGCGCATTGTGAACGGCATCCTGGGCACCTACCCTCCCCAGGACGGCAACGCTCGTCGCTAATTCATCTAGCTTTTAGTCAAACAAAAGGCCGCTCCAGTTCTGGAGCGGCCTTTTTTGTTATAAGAATGGTTTGAAGGTTCCGTTTACCAAGCAAGGCTACTAAACCGGAACATTCACATGGCGTTCGGCGTGGTAGGAGCTGCGCACCAGCGGGCCGCTTTCCACGTACTTCAAGCCGCGCTTCAGTCCCTCTTCTTTGTAGTGGGCAAACTGGTCGGGCGTGATGAATTCGGCCACGTCGAGGTGGTGCTTGGTGGGCTGCAGGTACTGACCCAGGGTCAGGATGTCGAGGCCATTGGCCACGAGGTCGTCCATGGCCTGGTACAGCTCATCGGCCTTTTCGCCAAGGCCCAGCATGATGCCTGATTTGGTACGGTGGCCAGCCAGCTTGGTGCGGCGAATCTGCTCGAGGCTGCGGTCGTAGCGGGCCTGTGGGCGCACGAGGCGGTAGAGGCTGCCCACGGTTTCAATGTTGTGCGAAATCACCTCCTGGCCGCCCGAAATCATCACATCCAGCGCGTCCCAATTGGCTTTCACATCGGGTATCAGGGTCTCGATGGTGGTGTCGGGGCTGAGCTGTTTGGTGAGGACTACGGTTTCGCGCCACACGCTGGCGCCGCGGTCCTTGAGCTCGTCGCGGTTTACGCTGGTAAGCACGGCGTGCTTCACCTTCATGAGCTTGATGGCCTCGGCCACGCGGCGGGGCTCATCGAGGTCATACTCGGTGGGGCGGCCGGTGGCCACGGCGCAAAACGAGCACGAGCGGGTGCAGATGTTGCCCAGAATCATAAAGGTGGCCGTGCCGGCGCCCCAGCACTCGCCCATGTTGGGGCAGTTGCCGCTCTCGCAAATGGTGTGCAGCTTGTGCTCGTCCACGAGGCGACGCACAGCGGCATACTCTTCGCCCACAGGCAGCTTCACGCGCAGCCAGTCGGGCTTGCGGGGGCGGGCAGGCGCAGCCGTTTCGGGCTGAATAACGGGCAAATCAATCATTGTATAAGAAGGAATGAAGAATGAAGGAGGAATTGTCCTCGGCCCATTCGATACTATGCACTAACAAATTTACGGTGCAATTGATGCGCCTTACCCATCTGCCGGCACCGGGCCCTCGTTCTTCATCGTTAATTTCTCACCGGGCGTTGCGCTAGGAGCGGTGGCCAAAGTAAAGGGTGAGGTACACAGAAGGAAAAAACTGCCGGTTCAGCACGTCCTTCTCAGAAAGGATGGTGGGGCTGAGAATGAGCATGCGCTTGGTAAATCCTTCTACCAACACCCCTACTTCCAGCCCCGTAACGGCATCGCGGTAGCGGCCATATTCGAAGCTCAGGCCCCCGCGCAAGTGGAAACCGGGCACCACTCTGGTTTGGCCAATGCCACTGAAAAGCGGCCCGCGGTCCAGAATGGAATTAACATCGGTGTGCTTAGCGGGGTCGAACTGCTCGGTCACAATATCGTTGTTGGCCCCATTGGGCGGCGTGCCGATGCTGCCAGCCGAAGTACGGTCGTAGACGATGTAGTAAGGCAACAGCAGGCCAAAGGAAGGGCCTGCGCTTGCCAGAGCATTAACCTGAACGCCGGCATCGGCAGCTTTGCGAAACAGGACGCGCTGCAGGCCCACCGAAGGCCGCAGCACAAACGCATAATTAGACTTAAGATAGATGTAGCTTCCGCCGACAATGGTGCTGCGGCGCTCCTCTTTGGCATTCTTGAGCATTACGCCTTCGATGCTCCAGAAGCGCAGCATCCGGTCGTCGAGCACGCGCGTCGAACGCACGGACGCGCCGCCCAGCAGGCCACCCTGGGTGTTAAAATTGACCCCGTACACAAACTCCTTGTGGTACGACTGTTCTTCGGACGGTGCCGCGGCTCCGGCCGAGGGCCGCACAGGCGCCTGGGCCTGGGCTTGGGCAACGACGAGCAGGACAGCGCCCAACGGACCCAGAAAACGAGAAGTGAAGGAATACATAGTCAACCAGAATTGAGCCCGACCTGACGCCACAGGCGCGGCGCATTGAAGTAGTACGTAAATTAGCTAGCGAAGAAACAACTTTTTAAAGGTAACTCCCTGACTTGATGAACACCGCTACTGCCCGCTACGCGGGCCAACTCCGCACCGAAGCCACCCACGTAGCCTCGGGCAACGTTATTCAAACCGACGCGCCCACCGATAATCACGGCCGGGGCGAAGCTTTTTCGCCGACCGACCTAGTAAGCGCCGCTCTGGGCTCGTGCATGATGACGGTGATGGGCATCGTTGCCGACCGCCATGAGCTGAATCTAACCGACAGCACTTTTGCGGTGGTGAAGCACATGAGCACCGAGGCGCCGCGCCGCATTGCGCAAATTGACGTGACGTTTACACTGCCCGCCGCCCTCTCGACCAGCGACCGGGCCTTGCTGGAGCGCACCGCCCTCACCTGCCCCGTAACGCTGAGCCTGCACCCGGATATCCGGCAGAACGTGGTGTTTTTGTACGAATAGTGGGAAGAAGATAGTAGTGAGGGGGAACACTGAAAAGTGGTTTCGGTTCGCCCGCTAAATGCATTGGGCCACCGATTCCCCCTCTCACTTACTTACTTCGTCACCTTCGCCGACACGTCGCTGAGGCGAATGCCCATGTGCGAGGCATCGTATTGGCATTCGCCGTCTTTGATGAGCAGCAACTGGGGCGACTCGTGGCGAATACCGAACTGGTCAGCAATCTGGGCCGAGAGCGGACGGAAACGTAGCAAATCGAGGTAGTAGATGGGCACGTTGGCCAAGCCGCTGTCGGCCCACTGGCGCTCAATCTTGCTTTTGGCAGCGGCGCTGATGGAGCACGTAGTGCTGTGCTTAAAGATGAGCACCGGCTGCTCGTGAGATGCCTGCGCCAGTTCGGTTAGTTGTTCGGGCTGGGTTAGGGGGAGCCAGGGAGTAGACATTATTGCTAGTAAGGGGTAAATATTATCGGTGAGTTGCTGCCTGAAAATTTAGGTTCAAGGGGCAGCCCGGCTATCGGGCACTGCTACTACGGAAAACGGTAGCACTTGTACTACAACAGTCCTACAACACTTGATTCCCCCGTCACCATTCATTTTTTTTCGACTGCCGTGGTCTTGCCGGGCTGGGCCTTCTTTTTATTACGGCGCAGCCCCAAGAAACCGGACTTTTTTGCCTGCACTACCGGCTCGGGCTCGTAGTCCACTTCGTTGTCGAGCTCATCGTAAGGCTTAAGTTTGGGCGGGTCGCTCTGGCCGCGCTTGAGGCGGGCAGCCGTCACCCCGAGGTGGCTGTCCTTGTAGGGGGCGTCGGTGCGCTTGGCATCGCGCAAGGCCCGCCGGGTAGCCGCCTTGTGCTGGCCGGGCTTCTCGTGCACGATTTGGGCTGAGGCTGCCTGGCTGCTTAGTAGCAGCACCAGGGCCAGCCACAAGCCTAGTAGGAGGCTACGGCTTGCCTGCTGGGGTAGCATCGGGAGCGGGGTCGGGCATGGCAGAGGGCTCCGCAGATTGCTTGGGAGCAGGCCGGTGGTCGGGGCTGTAGTTGGGTTTGCCATGCTTTTTAAATTTAAAGAAGTGACGAATGGACTTCAGGGGACGAAAGGGCTTGGGAGCAGGCTTGTTGATGCGTCGGCGCATCAGTTTGGGCTTTTTCATCAGCCCGTTTTTGTCGTAGCGAACTGTGGAGCGCTCGGGTAGCGTGCGGGCTTCGGGCGTGGCGGTTGAAGCTTTTATGGTGCCTCCGGTGGGAGTGGAAACGTCGGTAGCGGCCTCTTCTTTGTCGCGGTCCCTTTTCTTGAGAAAGCTAGGAGGCTCGTTGTTTTTGCGCGCCGCCGCGGCAGCTTTTTGCTGGGCCTTGAATTCAGGCGAGGGTTTGGGAGTGGGCAGGCGGTAAGGCCGAAAAATGCTGCAGCTGCCTAACGCTAACAACAGCAGCACGCTCAGCACCGAACGAATAGTAGTAGAAGGTAGAAAGTATATCACCGTATAGCGTGCAGAGTTAGAGGAATAAAGAAGAGAAAGATACGAGAGCAGGCGCGAAAATCGCGCCAATACCGTTTAACCAGCTACCAAGTAAATGCAATTGATACCTCACGCACTGCCTGCTTGGGCATCTTTGGTGCAGCAGCAATCCTATTAGCAAGCATCAACGGTGCGCTATAGCTGCTTGGGTGAGAGCGGCAAGCCATGTTTCCCCGCCGCCCTTTTCCACATAATAAAATAGCTTAGGCTCCTTTAGTAATTGCGCAGTGCCTGCACCTGCTCGCGCAGGCGCTGCTGGGGCAGGAAGGCTGCTTCCAAAGGTGGCGCGAACGGAATAGCGGTATCTAGAGAGGCCACACGGCGCACGGGAGCGTCGAGGTGCTCGAAGCAATTTTCGCCAATCCAGGCCGCGATTTCGCCGCCGATGCCGCCGGTGAGGGTGTCTTCGTGCAGCACGAGCACGCGGCCGTTTTTCTCCACGGTTTGGCGCACGGCTTCCTGGTCCCAGGGTAGCAGGGTGCGCAGGTCGAGGATGTCGGCCGACACCTTCAGGTCTTCGCACACCTGCAGGGCCCAGCGCACGCCCATGCCGTAGGTGATGATGCTCAGCTCGTCGCCTTCGGCGGCCAGCGCGGCTTTGCCGATGGGCGTGGTGTAATAGGCTTCGGGCACGGGGCCGCTCAGGCTGCGGTAGAGCATCTTGTGCTCGAAGTACATCACCGGGTTGGGGTCTTCGATGGCCGCGCAGAGCAGGCCTTTGGCGTCGTGCGGGTTGCTGGGGTACACCACTTTCAGGCCGGGCACGTGCGTGAACCACGCCTCGTTGCTCTGGCTGTGGAAGGGGCCGGCAGCGCTGCCGGCGCCGGTGGGCATGCGCACCACCACGTCGGCGTTCTGGCCCCAGCGGTAGTGGCTTTTGGCGAGGTTGTTTACAATCTGGTTGAAGCCACAGGTCACGAAATCAGCAAACTGCATTTCGACCATGCTCTTCTTGCCCTTGATGCTCAGGCCCAGGCCGGCACCCACGATGGCCGACTCGCAAAGCGGCGTGTTGCGCACCCGCGCCTTGCCAAACTCGGCCACAAAGCCTTCCGTGATTTTGAACACTCCGCCGTAGTCGGCGATGTCCTGGCCCATGAGCACGAGGTCGGGGTAGCGCTGCATGCTTTGCTTGAGGCCCTCGGAAATGGCGTCGATGAAGCGAAGGTCCTTCGTCGCAGTTAAGAGTTTAGAGTTAGGAGTTAAACCGTTTTGCTGCCCTTTTAACTCTTCACTTTTAACGCTTAACTCCATTTGCAGCGACGCATCGGGCGTAAACGGCTGGTACATGTCGGCAATTTCCTCCTGCACATCAGCCGTGGGCATGGGCACGGCGTCGGCTTCCTGCAGGCCGGCTTCGATGGCTTGCTTGATTTTATCGCGGATGCCGTGCTTGGCGGTTTCGGTGAGAATGCCTTCTTCGAGGAGCCACTTTTCGTAGTTCTCCACCGGGTCTTTGGCGGCCCACTCTTCCATCAGGGACTGGGGTACGTACTTGGTGCCGCTGGCTTCTTCGTGGCCGCGCATCCGGAAGGTGAGGGCTTCCACCAGCACGGGGCGTGGGTTTTGGCGCAGGTCTTCGGCCAGGCGCTTCACGGTGGTGTACACCTCTAGCACGTTGTTGCCGTCGACCTGCACGGCTTCCATGCCGTAAGCTGGGCCTTTGTCGACGAAGGACTTGAAGCGAAACTGCTCGTTGCTGGGCGTGCTGAGGCCGTAGCCGTTGTTTTCAATCATGAAAATGACCGGCAGCTGCCACACGGCGGCCACGTTCAGAGCCTCGTGGAAGTCGCCCTCGCTGGCGCCGCCGTCGCCGCTGTAAGTCAGGGTCACTTTGGGCTTTTGGTCGAGCACGTCGGCCAGGGCAATGCCACCGGCCACGGCCAGCTGCGGCCCGAGGTGCGAAATCATGCCCACGATGTGGTGTTCGTTGCTGCCAAAGTGGAAGCTGCGGTCGCGGCCTTTGGTGAAGCCCGTCCGCTTGCCCTGCCATTGCGCAAACAGGCGGCCCAGCGGCACCTCGCGCCCCGTGAATACTCCCAGGTTGCGGTGCAGGGGCAAAATGTACTCGTCGGGCTCCAGGGCCAGCGTGCTGCCCACCGAAATGGCTTCCTGCCCGATGCCCGAGAACCACTTGCTCACCTTGCCCTGGCGCAGCAGAATGAGCATTTTCTCCTCAATCAGCCGGGGCCGCAGCAGGTGCTGGTAGAGGTGCAGCAGGGTTTCGTTGGAAAGGTCGAGGCGGTCGAACCGGAGAGCCGTGGCAACTGGAGTCATGGGTGGGAGTGCGAGAAGCGGAGGAACCCGGCAAAGGTAACAGGCCTCCGCTTGCGCCGTTCCTAGCGACTCAGCTGAATATCGAAACGACCCTCGGTTACCTGCATTTCGGCGGGCAGCTCGGCCGAGCGGCGGGCGCCGTGGCGCGGCGCGGCCTGCAGCTCAAAACGGCCCGCTACGAAAGCCTGCGCACCGGTGGTGTCGAGGCGCGTGATGGTGAGTGTGCCCGTGTGCTGGCCGTCGCTGACATAGTTCATCAGCCCGTTGGCGGTTTTGAGTTCCGCGGAATTGCCCGCCTCGGACACGCCTAGCTCATAAACGCCGGGGCCCTTCACACTACTGAGGCTAAAATGGAAATTGGTAACCGGCCCGGCCACCTGCAGGCGCCGGAACGCGTCGATGCGCAATTCGCCTTGGTCGTAACGGGCAGTGGGCGTAATGACTTTACCCGCGAGGGTGCTGGCGTTGTTGGCTTCCCACACCTGCCCGTTCACGCGGCAGCCAAAGGTGTTCAGGCCAGCCTGGGTGGCAGCAGGCACTTGCACGGGCTGCACCTTCGGATACAGGTCATCGAGCGAGTCTTCGCAGCTCATGAGCAGCGGGAGCAGCAGCAGGAAACCGGTCCGTTTGAGCAAGGTGGCAGTGGGTTGGAAGTTGTGCATAGCGTGGCAGAAGATAAGGCCAATGTGGTCCCGTGCGAAAGTACATAGCATCCTCTGAATACTAGGTTGGCTGGCACTTACCAAACTTACAATAGCACAAATTAATCAAGTAGTGGGCCGAACCTAATTTACCTGATTTTCATGCGCTATGATGCCCAAAACGGCATCTACCTTCGTGGTGATTTCACACAATTTCTATGCCCCGAATTCTACCATTTACTGTTCTTTTTTTAGTAGCCGCCGAGGCTCATGCTCAGCAAGCCGACACCTTGGCTACGGCCACAAGCGACAGTGCGCACACCACCTTGCCGCGTGCTGGAAGCATCCCCGCTTTTACCACCATCCAGCCAGCTTTAAGCCAAGTAGCTGGGGTGCAAGTCACGCCGTACTCGGGAGCGCCGGGGGCGTGGGCCACGGTACGCATCCGGGGTGTCATCAATGTCACGGGCAATAGCCAGCCTCTATATGTGGTGGATGGGGTGCCCGTGTATAATACCGAAGTCACGCCCGAGCAATGGAGCAATGCCGAAGCCTTTTACCAACGCAACAACTACAGCAACGGCACCGTCATCCCGTATAGCCCCAACGCCAATCCTATGCTGGACATGCCGGTAGCTGACGTGGCGCGGATAGAAGTGCTGAAAGGTGCGGCGGCTACGGCTCGCTACGGTGCGCAAGGCGCCAACGGGGTCGTGGTCATCAGCACACGACGTGGCGCCGGTGAGGGTGTTACTCCCCAACCGCTGCGGGTGCGCTACACTGCCTGGGGCGGGCTGCAACAGGTACGGCAGCGCTACGAGTTGCTTGGTGCGCGTCAATACGCCGAACTGGTCAATGCAGCGAGAGCAGGCTGGGCCCCCCAGCCCCCTTATTCGGCCACAGCACTTGATAATTTGGGCGAAGAAGACTGGCAAAAACGAGTGTTTCGAGTAGCTGGCATACAAAGCCACAACCTGAGCCTGGATGGCCAAGCCCACCACACCAGCTACTATGCGGCCGCAGACTACCTCCGCCAAGCCGGCGTGGTCGACCAGTCAAGCCTGAACCGCTACCACCTGCGCCTCAACCTAAACCAGCACCTCACGCCCAAGCTCACCGTGGGCCTGAACGCCAGCGCCAGCCAAACCGACCAGCGCTATGCCGGCAGCCAGTTCCATAGTGGGCGCTTGCTGCAAGACGTGCTGTTTGCAAAGCCGGCCGTGCTACCGGGTGCAGCCCCCAGCACGTTTCTCGAGGACCCACTTCGGGACTTGAACTATTACCGAGCTACTCCGCGCACCCAGCGCTTGCTGGCGCAGCTGAACGCCACGTATCGATTCAACGACGACTGGCTGCTCACCCTGCGCGGCAGCCGAGAACAGGTCGACGCGCGAGCCCTTGGCTACTCACCTGTGTTTATCGGGCAAAACCTTACGCCCCCAGTAGAACAAACCTCCACCTCAACAACTAACGCTACCAACTGGGTGGCCAATGCGGCATTGCGGTACCAGCACACTTTTGCCAACCAGCACGCCGTGGTGGCCTCGCTGGACTACCTCCGGCAACAGTTCAAGCGAACACTGCGGCGCGAAGAGTACCTCCTTGCCAGCAACAACGGCTTTGGCTTTGATATGCGCGGCTACTACGAGGAGTCACAGAAGGCCCTAGAAGGCATTCAAAGCCCCTCGGGCAGTATTGGCTACACCTACGCGGGGCGCTATGAGCTGCAGGCTTCAATGCGAGCCGACTTTATCTTGAACACCGACGATTTTTCGAAAACCGAATACAATTGGTCGCCGGGTGGGCAACTCAGCTGGCACCTCCACAAAGAAGCATTTTTGGCTGGTGCGTCGGGGCTGAGCGACTTCACGCTGTGGGCCGGAACAGGACGCACCAGGGGCTTCTTTTATGATAAAAGTCGCACCACCCACCACGATGCGGGCCTGCGGCTCGGTCTGCTGGAGGGGCATCTTACGCTGGAAGCCGGAATCTATCAACGTCGCACGCTTCAAGCGCAGGCCATGGTGCCAGTAGGAATCATGACGGGCAGTGGGCCATCCATCATTAATATGTTTCCCGATGTGACGCTCCTGAACCAGGGCCTCGAACTCACGGTGGGTAGTACCTGGCAGCGGGGCCCTTTGCAAGGCACTACCCACCTAGCGGCGGCTACTAACCGCAACCGTGTAGCGTCCCTGAGCCAGGAATTTTTCATTGGCGGCTCCGGTAAGACTTTGCAAAACGGCCAGCCCATTAGCAGTTTTTATGTTTTCGACCAAGACGGCATCTATCCGTCCGGCTCTGCCCGGGCCGGCTCCATTCGCTATCGTGACCGCAACAACGACGGAGAAATAGACTACCGCGACGGTTACGCCAGTGGCAGTGGCCTGCCGCGCTACACCCTCGCTCTCACACAGCAACTGCGTCTGCATCACTACCAGCTAGATGCCCAGTTTGATGGCCTGTTTGGCTATCAAATCCTGAATACTACCTTGATTACGCTCGATACGCCCACTGGCTCCATCAACAGCTCGCCACGGGCCCTAGACTATTGGACGCCGGCGAACCCCAATACGTCGGTGCCCCGGGCTGGGAGCACTACCCCATTCAACCAGATTAACCACCAATCCTTGGAAAGCGGCAATCATTTGCGCCTTTCGCAGCTCACGCTAAGCTACGAGGTGCTGAATACCGGAACCCGCCAAGCCAGTGTGTGGGTCGGTGGCCAAAACCTATTCGTGACGGGCAAATACCGCGGCTACGACCCCAACGTAAGCAGCGGTGGCGCTTCTCCCCTACTAGCCGGCCAGGACGCCAGCGTGTACCCCGTGGCTCGGGTGTGGCAAGTAGGCGTGCGGGGAGCTTTCTAACCAACGAATCTCACTCAGCTAACACCTGCTGCAGCCCGCCCTGCCGCCCTGCCCGAAAAAATGCAGCCGCCCAGAAACGTGCCCTCTAAGGCCCGGTAGCCGTGCATGCCGCCTCCGCCGAAGCCGGCCACCTCACCGGCCGCAAAAAGCCCGGGCAGGGGCTGGCCAGCAGCATTCAGCACCCGGCCCTGGAGGTCGGTGTGCAGGCCGCCGAGGGTTTTGCGGGTGATGATGTGCAGGCGCACCGCAATGAGTGGGCCGTTGGCCGGGTCGAGCAGGGCGTGCGGCTTGGCCGTGCGAATGAGGCGGTCGCCGATGTATTTGCGGGCGCCGCGCAGGGCCGTGAGCTGCTCGTCTTTGCCGAAGGGGTTGAGGAGCTGTCGGTCGCGACTTTCGATTTCGGCTTGCAGGGTGGCTAGGTCCAGCAGCGGCTCGGGGGTGAGGGCGTTCATGCCGCGCACGAGGTCGGGCAGGTTGTGGCGCACCACAAAGTCGGCTCCTTTTTCGATGAAAGCGCGTAGCGGTGGGGTGCCCCCGCCACGCACCCGGCCCAGCGTTTGGGCAATGCTTTTGTTGGTGAGGTCGGGGTTTTGCTCGGAGCCGGAGAGAGCGAATTCCTTCTCGATAATCTTTTGGGTGAGCACAAACCACGTGTAGTCGTAGCCCGTTTTCTGGATGTGGGCCAGCGTGCCCAGCGTGTCGAAACCCGGAAATAGCGGCGCGGGCAGGCGCTGGCCCCGCGCATCAAACCACAGCGACGACGGCCCCGGCAAAATGCGGATGCCGTGCATGGGCCAGATGGGGTCCCAGTTCTGTATACCCTCGGTGTAGTGCCACATGCGGTCGGAGTTTATCAGCTGGCCGCCCGCGGCTTCGGTGATGCCCAGCATGCGACCGTCGACGTGGGCCGGCACGCCCGAAATCATGTGGGCCGGGGGCGTGCCCAGGCGGGCCGGCCAGTTGCGGCGCACCAGTTCGTGGTTGCCGCCAATGCCGCCGGCCGTCACGATTACCGCCCCGGCGCTTAGCTCGAAGTCGCCCACCACCTGGCGGCTGCTGGGCGCCCCCCGGGGCACGTCGCTGGCCTCTAATATATTGCCGCGCACGCCTGTGATGGCGCTGTTGGTATGCACCAGCTCATTCACGCGATGGCGAAATTTAAAGGCGAGCAAACCCTTGGCTTCGGCGGTGCGGGCCTGGGCGATGAAGGGCGCCACTACGCCCGGCCCGGTGCCCCAGGTTACGTGGAAGCGCGGGACCGAATTGCCGGGGCCGCTGGCGCCGGCCCCGCCCCGCTCGGCCCAACCCACGATGGGAAAGAACCGAATGCCCCGCTCGCGCAGCCAGCTGCGCTTCTCTCCCGCAGCCCACTGCACGTAGGCCTCGGCCCAGCGGCGGGGCCAGGCGTCTTCGGGGCGGTCGAAGCCGGCAGTGGCCTGCCAATCGTGCCAGGCCAGGTCGGCGTTGTCGCGAATGCCCAGGCGACGCTGCTCGGGCGAGTTCACCAGAAAGAGGCCGCCGAACGACCAGAACGCCTGACCGCCAAGGTTCTGTTCAGGCTCCTGGTCAAGCACTAGTACCTTTTTGCCCGCGGCGGTGGCTTCGGCCGCGGCTACCAGGCCCGAGAGGCCGGCCCCGATGATGAGAACGTCGCAAGAAAGAGGAGTTTGCATGTGGTAAGATAGTAAGCAAGCCGACCATTTTTTGCGTACACCTTTTTGGGGCCAGCGCTGTTAAGTTTGTTCCAACAGACCGTATTCACTTAGCTTTTATAATGATTCAATTCCAGGAATTCACCCTCGACAACGGCCTGCGCTGCATTGTGCACGAAGATTTTTCGACGCCCATGGCGGTGCTCAACGTGATGTACGACGTGGGCTCGCGCGATGAGGACGCCGAGCACACTGGCTTCGCGCACTTGTTTGAGCACCTCATGTTTTCCGGCTCGGTGAATATTCCCAGCTACGACGAGCCGCTGCAGCGCGTGGGCGGCGAAAACAACGCCTTCACCAGCTCCGACGTCACCAACTACTACCTCTCGCTGCCGGCCGCGAACCTCGAAACTGGCTTCTGGCTAGAAAGCGACCGGATGCTGAACCTGGCCTTCTCCGAAAACGGGCTGGAGGTGCAGCGCAAAGTGGTGGTCGAAGAGTTCAAGCAGAGCTACCTCAACCAGCCCTACGGCGACGTGTGGCTCAAGCTCAAGCCCCTCGCTTACCAAACTCATCCTTACCAGTGGAACACCATCGGTAAGGAAATTTCGCACATCGAAAATGCAGTAATGGACGACGTGCGCGGCTTTTTCCAGAAGCACTACGCGCCCCAAAACGCCATTCTGGTGGTGGCCGGCGCCGTGAGCACCGCCGAAGCCCGCCGTTTGGCCGAAAAGTGGTTCGGGCCCATTCCCGGTGGCCCGGCCTACCAGCGCCAGCTGCCCGCCGAGCCCGCCCAGCAGGCGCCCCGCCACCTGCGCACCTCGGCCCCCGTGCCGCTGAGCGCCTTGTACAAAGCCTACCACATGCCCGCCCGCTCCGACGAGGGCTACCACGCCGTGGATTTGCTGAGCGACGTAATGGGCCGCGGCAAATCGGCCCGCCTGCACCAGCGCCTAGTGAAGGAGCTGGCCTTGTTCAACAATATCTCCGCTTCCCTCACCGGCTCACTCGACCCCGGCCTGTTCGTTATCAGCGGCAAGCTGAACGCGGGTGTGGACCTGCAAGCGGCCGACGCCGCGGTTGAAGCCATCGTTTCGGAGTTCCTGCAAGAAGACGTGGACGCCCAAGAGCTGGAAAAAGTAAAAAACCAGGCTGAAAGCAGCCTGGTTTTCGGCGAAATCGACCTGCTGAACCGGGCGCTGAACCTGGCGTACAGCAAACTGCAGGGCGACGCCAACCTGGTGAACGACGAGAGCCGCCGCATTCAGGCCGTGACCGTGGCCGATGTGCGCAGTGCCGCGCAGTCGGTGCTGCGCCCTGAGAACTGCAGCACCTTGTATTACGAAGCTGTGTAGCTGCGGCGCAAGCTAGCTTGAACCAAGCCCGCCGCTGAATGACAAAAGCCCGTTGTGCTGAGCACAACGGGCTTTTTATTGTTTGAAGTAGGTAGCCAACTATGGCGCGGACCGCCGCTTACTTGCGCTTGGCCGGAGTTGCAGGAGTTTCGCTGTCGCGGCTCAACGAGCTGTTGACGGACTTGGGCGCGGCGGGGCGGCGGGCGCGGTTGTCGTTGTATTGGCCGTTGGCGTGGTAACCTTCCTGCTTGCGCATGGGCACACCGGGGGCCAGGTAGGCAGTGCCGTCCTTCAGGTCCTGCGATACGCCGGCGCCGTAGGGCTTGCCCGTGTGCGGGTTGATTTTTACAGCAGGCTTGCTGGGGCCGCGGCTGGAATACGGCGCGATTTTTTTGCGCGCGGCGCGGGGCTTGGTTTGCGCATTAGCATCAGCCAGGGTCAGGCTGAACAGGACGAGGGAAGCAAAAAAGTAACGTATCATAACATAGATGTTTAAAAGTCAGGCCAAACGCCTGTGTTGTAAATGGTGAAAAAGTGGGCCCAGCTTGCTCGGGCTAGGCCAAAAGCTCATCGGCTTTTATAATACGCGCATTCACCAGCAGAGTGTCAGCACGCATAATAAAAGCCGATGAACAAGGGAAGATACTCGGTGAGCCCGACGCCGGGCCAGACCGATAAAGATTAGTTGCCGAGGGTGGTTTGGGTGCTGGTAGCAGCGGGCTTGCGCGGCGGGCGCACGCTGTAGGGCACAGGCACCTTGCTGGTGCGAATGTGCACGGGCATGCCGGGCGCCGCATAAACGTTGGCGTTGTCCAGCTCGCCGCGGGAAGTTGAGGCCCCGGCATTTCCGTATTCCCAGCCTTCGTTGGCAGAGGTGGCGCTGGTGGCAACAGCCGTTTGCAATTCTTCCAGAGCCGGCCAGCCATCGTTGATAACAGGTGACTTGGGGGCCGATTTCACAGCTACTTTCCGGGCCTTTTTGGCGGCGCGAGCCGAGGCATTGGCCGACTTAGCGGTGGCTTTGGCAGTCGATTTGGGGGTGGCTGCAGGAGCAGTTTGGGCGCTAGCCTCAGCTACTAAAAACACCGAGAGGGCGAGGGTAATGACGGAACGGAACATAGCTGGGAAGTGGATAAGTGAGTGGATGCTTACCCCAAAAACGAAAACCGTGCCGAAACATATTTCACACCCTAAATCACGCAAAACGGCCCGGAAACCCACTTTTATCGGGGGTTTCCGGGCCGTTAAATATCAAGCAGCTGTGTTGTAGCTCGAGGCAAGCAGCTTACCAGCCCGAGGGGGCGGCAGGTGCTTTTGCTTTGGTTTTAGCGGGAGCTGTTTTGTTGGTGGTGCCAGAGGCGGGAGCCGTTGCGCTCGGAGCGGCAGCGGGAGCAGTCATGGCATCGGCACCGGTGGCACCCGTACGGGGGGCTACCGCGCCGTTGGCGCCACTCGTGGCCTGGCTGGCACCCGTCATATCGCCGCCGGTTACTTGCGTGGGGGCAACGGCGGGGCGGTTGATTTTATTCATGCGATTTTGGCGACGCTCGCGCGCCGCGGCGGCGTCGTTGGCCATCACGCTACGGCCGCTTTGCAGCATCACCGGCGTGCCGGGAGCAGCCGACATGCCGGCGCGGTCGTTGCCGCCATTGCCGTTGCCTCCGCTGGTAGGACCGGGCACGAAGCTGTTATCGGGGGGCGTAGAGGCCGTATTGCCTGGGTTCACATCGGGCTGAGCCGGTGCGCTGGGGTAGGGCGACACCGTACGTCCGTCGTTTTGCGGAGTCGCTTGGTTGCCGGGGGCACGGGTTTGGCCGCTGGTAGCAGCTTTCGTGGTCGTGGTTTTCTTGGTAGAGCTCTTCTTGGGAGCACCCCAGGAATCGTCGGAACCCCAACCGGCTTGGGCAGAGGCGCCAGTGGCCACGGCCACGGTGAAGAATAACGAAAGCAACGTGCGTTTCATAATAACAGAGGGATAAATGCCGAAGAAGGTTAGCGTCCGAATGAAGACGAAGCGTAGCAGATAAGTTCCGAATGCATACGCTAAAGGTTCGGACAGGGTACGCCTATTGCCCTAACTTTGTGCCTATGATGCAGGAATCCATTGCTAGCCTCGCGGCCGAAATTACGACAGCTGACTTAAGCAACGCCGCCCACCTCGATGCGTTTCGCATCAGCTACCTCGGCCGCAAAGGCCGACTGGCCGATTTGTTCGACCAGCTCAAGACTGTGCCCGCCGAAGAAAAGCGCGCCGTGGGCCAGCAGCTCAACGCGTTAAAGCAGCAGGCCCAGGCCCGCTTCGACGAAGCCCAGCAAGCCGCCGAGGCTGCCACGGACAACGCGCCCGCTAATCCCGACTTTGATTATACCCTGCCGACCGTGCCCAACACCTTGGGCACTCGCCACCCGTTGAGCTTGGTGCGCGAAGAAATGATGCGCGTATTTGCGCGCATCGGCTTCGCCATCGCCGAAGGCCCGGAGATTGAGGACGACTGGCACAACTTCACCGCCCTCAACTTTCCCGAGAACCACCCGGCCCGCGACATGCAGGACACGTTTTTCGTGGCGCCCGCCGCGGGCGCCGAGCCTGGCACCCAGCCCCACCTGCTGCGTACCCACACCAGCACTGTGCAGGTGCGCGTGATGGAAACCGAGCCCCTGCCCATCCGGAAGGTGATGCCGGGCCGCGTGTTCCGCAACGAAGCCATTTCGGCCCGGGCGCACATGATGTTCCACCAGGTGGAGGGCATTTTTATTGACGAAGGCGTGAGCTTCGCCGACCTCAAGCAGACGGTGTACTACTTCGTGCAGGAGTTGTTTGGGCAGGACATCGACATTCGCTTCCGCCCTAGCTTCTTCCCGTTCACGGAGCCCAGCGCCGAGATTGATATCACCTGCCTCATTTGCAAGGGCGCTGGCTGCAACATTTGCAAGCAGTCAGGCTGGGTCGAAATCGGCGGCTGTGGCATGGTGGACCCCGCCGTGCTCGAAAACGCCAAAATTGACTCGGATAAATATTCGGGCTACGCCTGGGGCATGGGTATCGAGCGCATTGCCATGCTCAAGTACCAGATAAAAGACCTGCGCCTGTTCACGGAGAACGACATGCGGTTCCTGCGGCAGTTCGAGGCGCTGTAGGGCCCACAAAAACTGGTTGTTTTTGAGCATAAATAAACGCCTGTCATCCTGAGCGGAGCGAAGGACCTTATCACGTAAGCACGAAAAGCGCAACGGTGATAAGGTCCTTCGCTCCGCTCAGGATGACAGGCGTTTGTAGCTACTCCTGGGTGATGGACTTCGTGAACATCAGCAATTGCCTATACAACCTTGGCGCGCCGTTTTGCATCTTGGGAGCATGCCGCTTACCCAAGCCACTCCTGCCCCTACCCGCCTCGACCCATTCCTGAGCCAGAAGCTGCGGTTTTGGTCGTTGGTGGCAATGATTCTGCTCATCTACGTGCACGCTTACAACCTGCACCCGCGCTACCTGCAGCCGTTCACGCCGGTGCAGGAACCGCTCACGCCGGGCACGTGGCTGCAATATTTCTTGGCCAATGGGCTGCTGCGGTTTCGCATTCCGATTCTGTTTGCCATTTCGGGCTACCTCTTCGCCCTGCGCGATGGCGCCGAGCCGCACAAACAGCGGGTGAAGCGGCGGTTGCGCACGCTCGGGCTGCCCTATTTGCTGTGGAGCTTGATTTGGCTGGCGGTGCTGTGGGGGCTCGAGCAATTTCCGGTGACACGCCAGGCCATTGTTGATGCGGAAATCAGCCCGTTTTGGCCGCGGCAGCTGCTGAGCCAACTCACAGTGAGCGAGTTGCTGGTGCGCTGGCTGGTGCTGCCCGCGGCGTTTCAATTGTGGTTTTTGCGCAGCCTGCTGTTGTACAACTTGGCATATCCGTGGCTGAAAAAGGCGGTGTTGCGGCGGCCGAAAGTTTATTTCGGAATAGTGGGCGTGCTGTGGCTTGCCATGTTTAGCCTGCCGCCAATTTTTGAGGCCGAGGGCTTATTGTTTTTTGGGTTGGGCGTGTGGCTGGCGCTGCGCAATAAAGACGTGCTGACGCCGCCGCGGTGGTTCCGGCCGTGGCTGTTTGCGGGGGTGTGGGTGGGGGCTTCGGCCTTGCAGACCTGGCTGGCTTTTCAAGGCGGAAATGGGTTTCAATTGCCCATGGCCCTAGGTATGCTCACGCTGCACAAAGTGGGCGAAGCCAGCGGCATGCTTACCGCGTGGTTTGCCCTGAATGGGCTGGTGCGGTGGTTTATGGCTTGGGGCTGGTTTCGCTGGCTCACGGGCTTTTCGTTTATGATTTACGTGCTGCACGTGCCCTTTGTGAACTATGCTACTGAGTTGGTGTTGCGGTACGGACGCGGAGTACCTCACCTTCATTTGCTTACCTACCTATGCCTGCCGCTGCTGGTAATACTGGCGAGCGTGGGGCTGGGCGCACTGCTACGGTGGGCGGTGCCAGGCATTTATGCCACGCTCACCGGTGGGCGGGGACTCGCTACGTCGTAAATTTGTAGCCCCAAAAGGACTGCCCACCTCCGGCGTCTTATATCAGGCTTTTATTTCAGCCCTTCCCGGCTGGCCGCTACCCCTACGAAATCCGCCTATCGGGCGCGTATTCCGACAAAATCGTGATTCATGAAGGTTAGAAATCAAACCACCAATAAAGTAAACGTCATCACCCTGGGCTGCTCCAAGAACATAGTGGACAGCGAAGTTTTGATGGGCCAGCTCCAGGCCAACGACTTCGACGTGACCCACGAAGCGGAGAAGTCGGACGCCAACATCGTTATTATCAACACCTGCGGCTTCATCGACAACGCCAAGCAGGAAAGCATCGACACCATCCTGCGCTACGCGGATGAGAAGGAAGCCGGCCGCCTCGATAAGCTCTATGTAACGGGCTGCCTCTCGCAGCGCTACAAAGACGAGCTGGAAGTGGAAATCCCGCAGGTAGATGCCTATTTCGGCACGCTGGAGCTGCCCCAGATGCTGAAGGTGCTCAACGCCGACTACAAGCACGAGCTCATCGGCGAGCGCCTCATCACCACGCCGCGCCACTACGCCTACTTCAAAATTGCCGAGGGCTGCAACCGCCCCTGCTCGTTCTGCGCCATCCCACTGATGCGCGGCAAGCACGTAGACCGGCCTATCGAGGACCTGGTGAAGGAAGCAAAGCGCCTGGCCGGCATGGGCACCAAGGAGCTGATTCTCATAGCCCAGGACCTGACCTACTACGGCCTGCAGGCCTACGGCGAGCGCAAGCTGGCCGACTTGCTCCGCAACCTCTCCGATGTAAACGGCATCGACTGGATTCGCCTGCAATACGCCTACCCCTCGCAGTTCCCGCTGGATGCGCTGGACGTGATGGCCGAGCGCGACAACATCTGCAAATACCTCGATATGCCCCTGCAGCACGGTTCCGACAACATGCTCAAGAGCATGCGCCGCGGCATCACCAAGCGCCGCACCATAGAGCTGGTGGATACCATTCGGCAGCGCGTACCGGGAATTGCCCTGCGCACCACGCTCATCAGCGGCCACCCCGGTGAAACTGAGCAGGATTTCCGCGAGATGTACGATTTTGTGGAGCAAACCCGCTTCGAGCGCCTGGGCATCTTCACGTACTCGCACGAGGAGAACACGCACTCGCACACCCTCGTCGACGACGTGCCGGCCGAGCTGAAGCAGGAGCGCGCCGACGCCATCATGGAGCTGCAGCAGGGCATTTCGATGGAGTTGAACGAAGCGCGGGTGGGCCAGACCTACAAGGTGCTGTTCGACCGCAAGGAAAGCGGCCATTTCGTGGGCCGCACCGAATTTGACTCGCCGGAAGTTGACAATGAAGTGCTGGTGCCGGTGGAGCGCGACACGTTTGTGCGGCTGGGTGATTTCGCGAATGTGAAGATTACGGCCGCTACCGACTTCGACCTGTACGGCAAGCTTGTCTAAACCACGGATTGGCTACGCCGACCTTCGGTTCATTCGGATTAAGCGGGTTTCACGGATTTTGTGGATGGCGCTAATTGGTGTAACCACTGATGCTTATCGCGCTTTTCTCAATATTTAAATTATCAAAAGGCAGCCGAGTGGCTGCCTTTTTTGTTAAAGCCCGACCTTCGTGCCATCAATGCCGAAACACGCGGTTTTGTGCCGTCCACAAAATCCGTGAAATCCGCTTAATCCGAATGAATCCGTGGTTCAGACAATTTCTTACGCCGAAACCGGCTCCTTCTCCGGTCTCCTGACCGACTACATTGCCCAGAAGCCTTCTTTGGCGCCCTTTTACAACCGCTGGCCGGCACTGGAAAACTTTGCTGCTCAGATTGAAGAGAAGAAAGCCGCTTACACACCCGAGGCCCGCCGACGCCTGGTAGCTGCCCTGCGCGACCAGTACGGCCTGGCGCCCGAGCCCGAGCCGGCCATTGAGGAAAGCCTGCTGCTGCTGCGTGAGCCCACTACGTTCACCGTCACCACCGGGCACCAGCTCAACCTGCTCACCGGGCCGCTGTACTTCATATACAAGATTGTGTCGGCCATCAAATTGGCCCGCCAACTCAAAGAGGCTTACCCGGAGTACGACTTCGTGCCGGTGTACTGGATGGCCACTGAAGACCACGACTTCGCCGAAATCAACCACTTCTCGCTGTTCGGCAAAACCTATTCCTGGGACGCAGCCAACCCCGGCGGGCCCGTGGGCCGGCTGCCACTCGATGGCTTCGCCGAACAGCTGCTGAGCCAGTTGCCGCCCGAGGTGCCGGCCGCCTTCCACAAGGCTTATACCGAATCGAAAAACCTAGCCGAAGCCACTCGCAAGCTCGCCGATACGCTGTTTGGCGAGTTCGGCCTGGTGACCCTGGATGCTGACCGGCCCGGCCTGAAGCAGGCGCTGGTGCCGCTGCTGGAGAAGGAAATTTCGGAGCACGTCTCCAACGCTGCCGTGCAGGCCACCAACGCGCAGCTCACGGCCGCTGGCTACAAGCCGCAGGTGTACTCGCGGCCCATCAACCTGTTTTTTATCACCGATGAAGGCAAGCGCGAACGGCTGGAGCCCGACACCAGCGGTGCCGACTGTGTGGAGGTGACCATCCGCAACACGGCCCGCTGCCACAGCCAGGCAGAGTTGCTGGCGCTGGCCAAGCAGCACCCCGAGCAGTTCAGCCCCAACGTGGTGCTGCGGCCGGTGTACCAGGAAATTCTGCTGCCCAACCTCGTGTACATCGGTGGCGCGGCCGAGGTGGCGTATTGGTTTCAGCTGAAGGAAGTGTTTGCGGCATTTGGTGTGCCCATGCCCATCGTGCTGCCCCGTAACTCGGCCGAGTACATCAGCCGCGCCAATGCCGGCAAGTTGAAGAAGCTGGGCCTGACGTGGCGCGAGATTTTCAAGCCGCTGCCGGAGCTGAAGAAGCAGGTGGGCGCAGCCCTGGGCCAGGAAGAAATTAGCCTCAAGGCCCAGCAGCAGGCGCTGGCCGCTGCTTTCCAGCAAGTGCAGGACGTGGCCCAGCGCCTCGACCCTACTTTGGTGAAGACCGTGGCCGCCGAAGCGCAGAAAGCCGCCGCGGGCCTCGCTGGCCTCGAAAAGCGCCTGAGCAAGGCCGCCGAAACCAAGCACGAAACGGCCTACACGCAGCTCACGGCGCTCAAGGAGAAGCTGTTTCCGAGCGGAGGACTGCAGGAGCGCAGCGAAAACGTGCTGAGCATTCTAATTAACAACCCGGAGTTTATCCGGGATTTGCTCGAAGCGTTTGAGCCGCTGAAGCTGGAGTTCACGGTGCTGGAGGAAGAATAAAGCTATGCGGCTAAAGCCAGGGCATGCAACCCGGATGGTTGTTAGTGCATCTGCCGGGCACAGGCCAAGGAAAGCCTGCCATTTTAAGCTTCGCTATGTGCACCTCCTTTTTTCTGCTTGTTTCTTTTTGGCTGATGGTCACGGCGGCGGCGGCCCAAACCATCAGCGGTTCCATTACCAACACGGCCACCCAGGAAGGCTTGCCCTACGTCAATATTGGGGTAGTGGGCAAAGACCTTGGCACGGTAAGTAATGAGTCGGGATATTATAAGCTCGTCTTTAGGGCGGATTTAGCTAACGACACCGTGCGCGTGTCAAGCCTTGGCTACCGAACCCGCCTCCTTACGTTGCGCGAACTTCTAGCTCAGCCCAACGTGGCTTTGACGCCGGAGAGTGTGCCACTTGCTGAAGTGCTCGTAAAAGGCAAGTCCAGGTTCCGTCGCACCCACACGTTGGGCAATACAGGCAATTCCGAGATGGCCACCAACACCCTATCCAGCAATAGCCTGGGCTCACAGGTCGGCACGGTCATCAAGCTCAACAGGCAGCCCACCAAGCTGCTAAACGCTGTTTTCAATATTGCGCGCAGCTCGCCGGGGCAGGTCACTTTTCGAGTGAATATCTATCGACTCGACGCGCGCGGCTTGCCCACGGAAACGAAGCTTTTAAACCGCAACGTCATTGTCAGCAGCCCCATTGTCCGAGGCCCGATTACGGTGGATTTGAGTGCTGACCAGTTGGTGCTGAGCGAGGACTTTTTTCTGGCTATTGAGATGATAAAATGGGTGGATGCCGCTCCTTCGGGCGCCGAGTTTGCCTTCTCAGCGGCAGTGGGCTACTCCCACAACGAAATCTACTACCGCAAAGGAAGCCAGGCGCTCTGGAAAAGGGCCTCGGTTGGGGCGCTGCTGGCAGGTATGCAGCCCAAGCTCAGCTTCTACGTGACGGTGAACGACTGATGCGACCCGCTTCTAAGTTTTCGAAGAATCGCCGATTGATGGAACAGCTCACCAAAGCCACCCTGCGTCGCGCCGCCCTTGCCCGCCGCGCCGTCTTATCGCCCGACGAGGTCCAGTTTCGCAGCGAGCGGCTTTGTGAGCAGCTAATCCAGCATTTCCCAATGGCGCAGTGGCGCTGGCTGCACCTGTTTCTGCCATTGGCCAAGCAGAAGGAGCCAGATACCTGGCGCATCATCCACCGCATTTGGGCTGAGAAACTGCCGGTGCGCCTGGCCGTGCCCGTGGTGCAGGCCGATGGCATCTCGCTCAGGCACTACGAGCTGACGCCCGACACGCCGTTGCACCAAAACCGCTGGGGCATTCCCGAGCCGGTGGCCACTGCCGAAACTGAAGTTTTCCCCGCAACGCTCGATGCCGTGCTCGTGCCGCTGCTGGCCGTGGACGCGGCCGGCCACCGCGTGGGCTACGGCGGAGGGTTCTATGACCGTTTTCTGGCCGAATGTGGCCCCGATACCGAATTTATTGGCCTGAGTGTGCTCGATGAAGCTCCCGTGGCGCGCATCGGCGACGTGCTGCCCACCGATGTGGCTTTGCACGCCTGCCTCACTCCCGCGGGAATCCAGCGGTTTAGGGCATCCTAAGAAAACGTATGCTTGCAGCATATTATTATGTTTATAAAATTTAAATTTTTAAACATAACAAGCTCACAATAAGGCAATCTAGCGCTGCGTTAGCCGGGTATCTTTCACCTCATACGGATAGAAACCATGGCAGAAATCCAGCAAAATGCGGCGGGTTCGGGGAAGCCCGGCAAGCGACGAGCAAAGAAAATGTCGACCCGCATCGACATGACCCCGATGGTGGACCTGGCGTTTTTGCTGCTCACCTTCTTCATGCTCACCACCACCTTCGCCAAGCCCACCACCATGGAGCTGACCATGCCGGTGAAAGGCCCGGAAACGCCGGTGTCGTTGAAGAAGGCGATGACCATCATTCTGGGCAAAAACCACCAGGTGCACTACTACACGGGCATGAATGCGCCCAACGACAAATCGGTGGCCGTGCCCGAGCTGAAGACAACCACCTTCGCCGCCAGCGGGATTCGCCAGGCGCTGCTCACGCGGGGACAGCAAGACCATTCGCTGGTGGTCCTCATCAAACCCAGCGCCGACTCCAAGTACCAGGACATGGTAGACATTCTGGATGAGATGAACATCACCGGTCAGAAAAAATACGCGCTGGTCAAGATTACCCAAGACGATTTAACCCTACTTAAAACCGCAGCCTTATGATGACCAATTCTCAGCTGGCTACGGCCAGCCTCGACGACATCGTGTTCGATGGTCGCAACCGCCACTACGGAGCCTATGAGCTCCGCGCCCTATATCAGCGCCACATGACCCGCGCGCTGATTATTGCTACGGTCGCGTGCGCCGTGCTGCTAATGTTTCCAGTTGTAGCCCAGATGCTGAAGGATACCGCACCGGTAGCAGCGCCTGTCGTCGTGACTGCCGACCCTTTTAGAATGGAAGACAGTAAGCCAGATGTTGTAGTACCGCCTACTCCGCCAGAAGCCCAGCCACCCGTGCAGCCTCCAAAGCAACCCACCGTGAAGGATTTGGCCCCGGTGGTGGTTAAAGACTCAGATGCACCTAAGGAGAGCGACATTCCCAACCGGGATGAATTGGCAGGCAAGACCACAGGCCCAGCCACCACAGAAGGCGACCCCAATGCCAAACCCGGCCTGACAGATGTGGAGCCTGGCCTCGAAGACAACGCTACCACAAATGTTGTTCCTCCCAAGCCCTACACCTTCGTGGAGCAAATGCCAGAGCTACCGGGTGGCGGTGGGCAGCTTGCTATCGTAGCCGCCATTCAAAAGGCTGTCAAATACCCGGGGTTGGCCCTGCGCAACGGAGTTGAAGGCAAAGTGTTTGTAAGCTTCACGGTGAACCCCAATGGCGAAGTGGTTGACGTTGCCATCGTGAAAGGCTTGGGCTACGGACTGGACGAGGAGACCATGCGGGCCATCCGCACACTGCCCAAGTTCATTCCGGGCAAGCAAAACGGCCGGGAAGTGAGCGTGTCGTTCACGGTGCCCGTCACCTACAAAATCCAATAGCGAACCAAGTGTTGGCAGCCTGACGGCTGCCCTGTCATAAGCCCCCAAGTCGGCCCTATGGGCGCGGTTTGGGGGCTTTTGGTGTCTCCTCCACTTTGGCAATGCGGGCTTGGCCCCAGGGGGCGATGCTTACGCGCACTTTCAGCGGGCGCTGGCGGCCGGCTTTTTCCAGGCGCAGGCCGCTGCCTTCGGGCACATAGTAGCGCTCCAGGTTGAAGCGCAGGGCAAAGGACTTGCGGTATACGTTGGTGACCCAGCCGCGCAGCACAGCTTGGTTGGGCCCGGCTTTTGGGGCTTTGGGATAAACGCCCACCGCGGTGCTCACGCTATCGGGCCCGGGGGCGAGCAGCACAAATACGGCCTGGCGGCGGCTGGGGGCGCTAGCTGCGTCGCGCCAGAGGGCCATAGGAGCTTCGCTGATGGTGTAGCGCAGGCGCACAAAATCGCCGTAAAGCAAATCGCGCGGGTCGATGGGCGTAGTGGTCAGGATAACGCTTTGGCCCAGCGCGGAGGTGGCGTAGCCAGCGCCGGCCACTCCCAAAACATAAAGCACTTGGGCAGCCACCAGAAAGCGAAAAAGGGGTCGGCGGCGGGCGGGGTCGGAGAACCAAGTCAGCAAATCGCGCATGAGGAAGTGCTGATAATTAAGGATTAGACGTTGATTCAGCCGGGGGCGACGGCCTTTCGGGCGTGGCGCTGGCGGCCAGCACCTGGGCATTGCGGCGGCGCAGGTACCAGCTAAGACCCAGCAGCAGCACGCCGCCCAGCAGGAAAAACAGCGACTTATCTAGAAACGCCCAAGTGAGCTTGAAATAAGCCACCATGGTAGCCGCCACAAACAAGATAGCGCCAATGGTGAGCTGGTTGGGGTCTTCCTGCCGGTGAGCGCGGACCAGCACCGAGCCGGCGTGCGCATACAGCACCACCAGCGTGGCCACGGCCAGCGGCAGTCCGCCGGGGAGGTAAAACCCCGGCAGCAGCAACAGCCAGTCGAGCAGGGTATCGAACCGCCCCCGCGCGCGCTTGCCGGCTACCGATAGCGCCAGCACGGCCCCCAGCGCTCCCAGGTAGGGCAGCAGCGGTGGCCGCAGCACGTTGGCGTAGGTATCGGTTTCGCCAAACGTGGCCAGCCCGAACATGAACAGGTAAGCCGCCACCAGCGGCGGCACTTGCAAACTCCGACCCCCAACCCGGTGAGGCTGCCAGTCGCCGGCCGCATAAATGGCCATGGCGGGCACGAAGAACCAAGTGATTTTGGCGTGTAGCACTGCTATCAGCAAGCCCGCCTGCCACAGCAGCCCAGTAGCCAGCACCGTGCTGCTCACGGCATCGGGCCGGCGCCACCAATAGTAGCCCATGCCGCCCGCCACCATTAGCGCCGTGGCGTAGCTGAAGCTGCCCAGCGCCTGCACGCAGTACGTTTGCACGGCGGCCCCAATCAGGACCGTGAGCAACACTAGCAGGCGCGAGCCATACACGTAGCTGAGGGCCACGCCGGCCACTACCCAAGCCACCAAGCCGCTCACATCGTAGCCCACCAATTGGTAAATCTGACTGGTGAGGATGATGCTGGCGCCAAACAGTATCAGCCCTAAGCCGATGAGGCCGTGGCCCAAATCGGGGTTGCCGCGCCGCAGAAAATAGGCTCCGGCCGCGTAAGCGCCCGTGAGGCTGCCCAGCATCAGGGCCAGGCGCAAGACGTCGGGCAGGGCCTGCCAGTTGGCGGCCACCACGCTCAAGGCGCTCAGGCCCACCAGCACGCTGCCCAGCAAGGGCAGCAGGCCCAGGGCCTGTGCTTGGTGCGGGTAGCGGGCCAGCAGCTTTTGGCGCTGCTCTTCGGTGATGAGGCCTTCGGCTACCCAGGCGGGGCCATCGGTTTCAAGAAATTTGCGAGACAAAGAAGTAGAATAGGGATGATGGGATACAAAGAACGAAAAACTCCCCTCCTTTTTTAAGGAGGGGATGTTCGAGCCAACGGCTCGGACGGGGGTGGTTGCGCTCGTTGCACGATAGGCGAATAAGACAGCTGCAAGTCGTTCGTCCATCGTACAACGAGTGCAACCACCCCAGCTGGCGCTTCGCGCCAGCGTCCCCTCCTCAGCTGAGGAGGGGAGTTTGATTTCTTACGCAGCGAGTGTTTTGCGGGCCCGCGTCATTTCGCGTTTGCCAGGCGGGCCCGGCAATTTCTCGGTGAGCCAGCCCGCCGCCCGCAGGTTGCGCCGAAACTGACCTTGGGCGCAGTAGCTCACCAGCACTGCACCCGGGGCAGCGGCAGCGTACAGCTGCCCGAAGATGGCTTCGGTCCACAGTTCGGGCTGCTTCTCGGGGGCGAAAGCATCGAAGTAGATGACATGGTAGTTATTAGGCAATAAGGCGGTTTCCTGCAAGGCACCGGCGATTTTACGTAACGAGAATCGAGTTGTCAGCGGCACGGATTCGTTCCAGGGCGCGGCGTGCAGCTGCTCGTGAAAAGCCAGTAGCTCGGGGTTTATCACGTAGCGCTCCACGCCCAGCTGGCTGATGATGGCGGGCAGGAGGGGATACTTTTCAATGGTGTCGTATTGAATATTTACGGGCGAAATCAGGCTTTGCTGCAGCGTGAGCAGCGCATTGAGGCCGGTACCAAACCCGACTTCCAACACCCGCACCGATTCGTGGGCAGCGGCCAACGCTGGGGTCAGCCCTGCGGCTATGTACACGTGCTGGGCTTCCTGCAAGGCGCCGTGCGTGGAGTGGTAATGCTCGTCGAGGGCAGGCACGTAGAGCGTGCTCGACCCGTCGGCCGTGGGCCGCACCTCTACCTTTGGCGTGGCGTTCGTGTTCTCGTTATTCATTCCAGATTTTCCCAATGGCCCGCGTAAAAGTAACCCTGCCCGATACCTTCTCCTGCACCGCCGAAATCCCCGTGCGCATCACCGACCTCAACTACGGCGGCCACCTCGGCAACGACGCGCTATTGGGCATTCTGCACGAGGCGCGGGTGCAGTTCCTGCGCTCCATCGGCATGGAAAACGACTACGACCCCGTGAGCAAACTGGGTCTCATCATGGTCGACGTGGCGATGGAATACAAAGGCGAAGCCTTCCACGGCGACGTGCTGCACATCAAAATGGCCGCCGCCGACCCCAACAAGTACGGTTTCGATGTGGTGTACCACGTGCACAACCAGGCCGGCAAGGAAATAGCCCGCGCCAAGACGGGCATGCTGTGCTTTGATTACAACATTCGGAAGCTGCGGCTGCTGCCCGAGGCGCTGGCGGCGCAGGTTAGTTGAGCTTTTTGGCATGCTCAACTAGGTTAATGAATGTCCTTCCCATTATGTGTTGTCCTCTTCGCCTCCGTCGCATTGCCTTGCTTAGCATGGTAATGCTCATACCTCATTTAGTAACTGCTCAAAAACAGATTACTAAGCCAACCAAGCCAAAAGTCTATACAGTGGTCGGGCGAATGCCGCAGTTGCCGGGAGGCGGTGGAGAGAAGGCTATTTTGCAGGCTATTCAGCAACGCCTTGTCTACCCACCCAGAGCGTTGCAGGCTCAGGTAGAAGGGCGCGTCTACGTCAATTTCATCGTGACTGCAACTGGTCGAGTCGATAAGATAGAAGTTGTAAAAAGTCTGGTAGCTGACTGCGACTCGGCGGTCGTGCAGGCAGTTAAGCGACTCCCGCGCTTCACGCCAGGCCGCGAAGAAGGCAAAGCGGTTTGGGTACAGTACACTTTACCGGTCACCTTTCGCATTGAGGACTGAGATACATTGAAAATAATACCGCACGGATAGCCAACTTAAATAACCGGGAACCCAAGCTTCTGGCCTGTTGTATCTTTGTGCTATGCTACTGGAACTGCCCCTCGCCCCCGTCATTAAGAAGCGCGACATCCGCAAAACCTCGCCCGACGAGCTCAAGGCCTTTATGGTGGAGCACGGCGAGAAGCCCTTCCGTGCCAAGCAGGTAACGGAGTGGCTGTGGAAAAACACCGCCGCTACGTTTGAGGAGATGAACAACATTGCGCTGGCAACGCGCGAGCTGCTGGACAAGCACTTCGTGATAAACGGCGTGACGGTGCAGAACAAGCAGCTCAGCAACGACGGCACCATCAAATCGGCCTTTAAGCTGTATGACGGCAACGTAGTGGAGGGCGTGCTCATTCCGCACGATACGCGCATGACGGCTTGTATTTCGAGCCAGGTGGGCTGCTCGCTCACGTGTAAGTTTTGCGCTACGGGCTACATGGACCGCAAGCGCAACCTCGACGCGGCCGAGATTTACGACCAGGTGGTTCGCATTCGCGAGCAGTGCGAGGCGCAGTACGGCACGCCGCTCACTAACATCGTGTACATGGGGATGGGCGAGCCCCTGCTCAACTACGCCAACGTGGTGGAAAGCGTGCGCCGCATCACCGCGCCCGATGGCCTGAACATGGCCCCGCGCCGCATCACCATCAGCACGGCCGGCATTGCCAAGATGATTAAGAAGCTGGCCGATGACGACGTGAAGGCCAACTTGGCCCTCTCACTGCACGCGCCCACCGATGCCAAGCGCAACGAAATCATGCCCATCAACGAAGCCAACTCCCTGGCTGCGCTGAAGGAAGCCCTGCAGTACTACCACCAGAAAACGGGCCGCAAAGTCACCTACGAGTACATCGTGTTCGACGGCTTCAACGACGGGCTCGACGATGCCGAAAACCTCTTCAAGATTGCGAAGTGGCTGCCCTGCAAGGTGAACCTGATTGAATATAACCCCATCGAAAACGCCGACTACCAGAACGCGGCCGATGACAAAATCACCGCCTTTCACAAGTACCTGGCCGACCGCGGCGTGCAAACCAACATCCGCCGCAGCCGCGGTAAGGATATCGATGCGGCCTGCGGGCAGCTCGCGGTTAAAGAGAAGAAGGAAGTAGCTGAGTAGGTACCTAAAACTGATTTTTCAAGGACTGCAAAAGGCCCGGCCATAATTAAATGGCCGGGCCTTTTGCAGTCAGTAGGCAGGGAAAGCCGCCTTTTCTTTATTTCGTGCGGCCGAAGCGATACGTGACCTCGGCAAATGGAATGGCGCCGCCGTCAGAATCTTCGTTGCTGCCGTAACGGCTATTGGAGTAGCTGTAAAGGCCGTACATCAAGCCCAAGCTGCCGCTGAGGCGCTGCCCCGACATGCGCAGCCCGGCAATGCCGCCAACAAACGTGGCGCGGTCGAATTGGTCCTTTACGGTAAGGATGTAGGTTTCATTCACGAGCGAGATGCGACGGGAGACACGCGTGGCCCCGCCTAGCAAGAAAACCGGCGTGTTGAAGTACTCGCCGCGCACAAACGCGTAGCCAACCCCGGCGGTGACGTTATTGTCGGCCGAGCCGTAGGTAGTGTTTCCATAAGCCAGGGTAAAGGTGTTGCCACCTTGAAAGGCAATCAGCGCGCCAGCTCCTACGTGCACCTTGTCGCCACTCACCGGGAAGCTCACCTTCGGCGTGAGAGCAAAGAAGTTTTCGCTGCCAGCCTCCGGCACCCAGGTAAACAGGGCTCCCATCGAAAAATTATCGGTGATGCCGTAGTTCACGCCCAGCAGGAAAATATAGATATTCTGCACGGTGCCCTCGCCGCGGCGTAGGTTGCGGGCCGTGGGCGCAAACGACAAACGGTTACCGTTGCCGAGGTAGTCGTATCCGAGGCGGGCCTGTTCCTGCGTGAGGAGAGTGATTTGCTTGATGTTGGGGCGCTTCACCGTGAGCAGGCCCAGGTCGGTGGTCTCAAACGTGAGCTCCTCGGCGCTGACCGCGGTGAGGCGTCCAATGAAGGACGTACCCGACACCAGCTCGACGGTGTAGGTGAGACCGATGACTTCCCCCACGCCTCGGGGAGGGGGCATTGGGGCCTGTTGGTCAGGCGTTGGCGGGGGTACAGCGCCGGGCTGCTGAGCCATAGCCGGCAAGCTGAGCAGGGATAAAACGAGGCTGCAGCGCAGTGTGTGTAGGAGTAGAGACATAACAGGAAAAAAGTTTCCTCAAATATGGCTCCTTACCCCCCCTAAATAGCAATATGATTTTCGTTATCAAGGGACTTTCTGGCTTGTCAAACCGCCCATACCGCGCCTTTCAATTAATTTAAATTATTTGGTTGTCAGCGCATAATTCAATAAGCCAGCTCTAACACGAATCAAAAAAAAGGACATTTCAACCGTTCACGAAATGCTCTTTTTTTGCATTTTAACTTTTCCAGCTTCCTGTTGAGCGGGGGCGCCCGGTTGATTTTTCCTCGTCCGATTCGCCGGGGGCGTATTCTTCGAGCCGCACGCGCACGGCATGGGCTTTGGGCTGGACTTTCTGCCCGTAGGCATCGGCAAATTCCTGGGTAAACTCGGCCCCGAAAAATATGATGAGCGAAGAGTAATTGACCCACAGCAGCAGCACAATGGCAGAGCCTGCTGCCCCAAAAGCCGAGCCGGGCTCTGCCTTCGCGATGTAAAACGCGATGAGAAACTTACCGATTACGAAAAGCAACGCCGTGATGAACGCACCAATCAGCACGTCGTTCCAACGAATGATGGCATCGGGCAGAAAGCGGTAAATCATGGCAAACAGCAGCGTGGTGACGCCCAACGAAAGAGCAAAATCAACCAAGCGAATGGCTACCACGCCTATCATAGGCAGCACTTGCTGCAGCCAGTCGGTGAAGGCGCTGAGCACGGCACTCACCACGAAGGAAATGAGCAGCAACAGGGCCACGCTGAGAATGAGACCGAAGGAAAGCACCCGCTGCTTGATGAAGGCGCCGATGCCGATGCCCTCGGTCTTCACCTTCAGATTCCAGATGTCGTTGATACTTTCCTGCAGGGTGACGAAAAAAGTGGTGGCCGCAAATATGAGCGTGCTGATGCCGATGGCCGTGGCCAGAGGGCCACGTTCTTGCAGCGTAAACTTGGCAATGCTGTCTTGCAGAAACTTAGCCGAATCGGACCCCACCAGGCCCCGGAGCTGTTCGTATACCTGTCCAGTGAGGGCCTCGCCCCCAAACACGGCGCTGGCCACCGTAATGACGATGAGCAGCAGCGGCGGCAACGAAAAAATAGTGTAGTACGACAACGCTGCCGAGTGTCGAAACGAGTTGTTGTTGCTGAACTCGCCGGCCGACGACTTTAGTACGGATAGAATATCAGAAAACTTATAATGTGCCATGCTGCGTGAAAATGTGAGCGGCGGAAAGCGCGAAATGCCTTTGTATTACGGGCAGCCGGGGCCAGCGTTGGCACCGGGCATATATAAGTCGGGCCGGGCCTGGGTTTTGGTGCGCGTAGCTGCTTGCCGGCGCGCCCCTATCCTTCTGCTTTAACCGAGGCCAACTCCCGTTGGGCGGCGCCGTATCTTGCCGCACAACTTCGCTTCTTACTCAGCATTCCCATGGCCTCCGTTTTCCGTTTTGTGCGCGCGCTGCTCCCGGTTTTTTTTGGCGCTCTGCTGCTGCTGGCTACGCCAGCGCAGGCCCAGAAGCAAAAAATCAAGGTTAAAGGAGGAGCATCGGCGTCTTACCCCGCCGCCGAAGGTTTCGACGCAGCGGGCTCCGATGCCAAAGCCATTGCCATTGCCGACCGCGCCATGCGCGAAATGGGCGGCTACGAAAACTGGAAAAACGCTCGCTACTTTGCCTGGAGCTTTTTTGGTGGCCAATACCAGATTTGGGACAAGTACACCGGCGACTTCCACTGGGAAAAAGACACGCTGGTAGCCAACTACAACCTGAACACCAAGCAGGGCAAGGTGTACAGCCGCGGCCAGGACATCTCGGCCTCCCCCACCGGCCAGAAAGTGCTCGAGCGCATGACCGGCATCTGGATAAATAATTCCTATTGGCTGCTGATGCCCTTCAAGCTCAAAGACTCGGGCGTAACGCTCACCTACAAGGGCGAAGGCAAAACCATGGACGGCGCCACAGCCGACGTGCTCCAGATGACCTTCAAAGAAGTGGGCGTGACGCCCCAAAACCGCTACGAAATACTGGTAAACCGCGCCAATGGCCTGGTAGAAGAATGGGCCTACTTTGCCAAAGCCACCGACGAGCAGCCCGGCTTTCGCCGCCGCTGGAACGAGTACACCAAGCAGGGCAACCTCCTGCTGGCCGCCGGCCGCAGCGACGCCAAACCCTCGCGCCTTGATAACATTGCCCAGCTGCAAACCTTGCCCGAGGGCATCATGACCAGCACTACGCCGGTTACCAAGCCGAAGTAAGGGGAAAACTTTCTCGTTCGGCTGGACCTCACCCCCTGACCCCCTCTCCAAAAAAGAGGGGGCACCGGACATGCGCAGGCGGGTGTGGTAGGCCTCATCCTCACGAACCGGTGCCCCCTCTTTTTTGGAGAGGGGGTCAGGGGGTGAGGTTATCCCGCGCGGTACTGCGAGCTACTTCTTGCTCCCAGCCGGGCGCAGTTCCCAGCGCAGCGTTTCGATGGGCGCTGCCTTCAAAGCCGCGCTCAGCTCCGCATCATCCCGAAACTGCAGCTGCGTCAGGATGCTGGCTTCTACACTCACTGCGGCTTCTGGTTCGCGAAAGGGCCACGGATTAATCACCACGGGGCCACCGGCTTCGGGCTGCGCCAGGGTGTACATGGTGCCGTCGGGACCGGGGTAGATTTCCACGGCGCGGCCCATTTCCGGAATCTCATTTCGGCAGAGAATGAGCGAAAGGCGGTCGCACCAGTGCAGGAGGTCGTAAGCTTGCTGGGCTTCTTTTTTGGTGAGATGCAGGGCCCGCCGCCACTGCTCCTGGCCGGCGCGCAGGTCGTCGAGAAAGGTGTCGGTCTTCTTGTTCTGCCCGCGCAGGCCCTCGTAAAGTAAGCTTAGGTGCAGGCTGGTGAGCAGGCTGCGCCACTGCCCCTGGAAGCGGGCGGCCGAGAGCACGCCGGTGGCCTGCTCCATAGAAAATTCTTTTTGGGTGAAGTTGGCCGGGGCGCCGGCGGGCGTGAGGCCGTAGTGGCCGCCACGGCCGTGCCAGGCCGCTTGTTCGTCGTCGTGCTGCGCAATGGCGGCCAGCAGGCCTACCCAGCGGTCGGGGGCCAGGGTGTGGGGCCAGTACCAGGCCAGTTGCATGGCCAGCAGGGCGTGGGCTTGCTGATAAATAATTTGCCAGCCGGCAGGCGTGGAGTTGACTATCATGGGCAGAAAAACCTAGCGTAGGCCCTTTCAACTGCAAAAAATGAGCTGGGGTTGCCAGCGCAAGCAGTATGCGCTACGGTACGAATCCGTCTGGGCCGGGCCACCTGGCCTGAGGTCCCCTTCACCAACTCCGCCGCCAGCCCGGCCGTACGATAATCATGCCCCAACCCCTCGGACATAGCGCGGCTGATGCCCTCCGGACTCCCCTCACGGTGCGCCTGCCCGACGGCCGCCGCCTGGGTTTCACGCGCTACGGCAACCCGGCCCACCAAGTGGTGGTTTTTCATCACGGGTTCGGCTCTTCCAGCCTCGAACTGCCGCCTTCCGTGGCCCTGCTAAACCGCCTGAAGCTGCAACTACTGGCACCCGACCGCCCCGGCGTGGGCGAGTCTGACGTATACCGTCGTCTCACCTTCCCTTCTTTTGCCCACGATGTAGCAGCTGCCCTCGATGCCCTCCACATCACGGGTCCGGTGGGCGTGATGGGCTGGTCAGTGGGCGGCGTGCACGCCCTGGCGCAGGCCGCCTGCTACCCCGAGCGGGTGGCGGCCGTGCAGCTGCTCAGCACCTGCCTGCCCCTGGGCGAGCCGGCCGCCTACCGCCACCTCACCCGCACCTGGAAGCTGCTGCGCTGGGGCCAAACCGGCTTTCCCTGGTTGAACCGCACCACTTTTCTGTGGCTGAGCCGGCAGTGGGCCCGCCACCCCGACCGCACCATCGACGGCTTCGTCTTGCTCATGCGCCAAGCCGAGCAGGACGTGACCGGGCAGCCCGGCTTCCGGGAGCTGCTGCGCGATGCGGCCGTTTATGGGTTCGCTCATCATGGCCGCGGCGTGTATGATGATGCCCAGGCGTGGTGCCGCCGGCCGGGCTTCTTTATTGAAGACGTGCAGGCTCCTACCGTGCTTTGGCACGGCACCGCCGATGGCATTTGGGGCCCCGACAACATCCCCTACCTGGCCAACCGCTTGGCCAACGCTCGCCTCAACTTGCTGCCAGACGAAGGCCACATGCTGTATCTGGAAAATTGGGAAGCTATTCTAACCGAAATGCGGCAGCTGCTGGACGAACAATTGGTAAGCCGCTATCAGCCAGCCGCCGCAAGAATCTAGCGGCCCAGCAGGATTTTTGTCAATTTCGGCCTAAGCTTACCCCCTTCACTGCAATGCATGGATGGGGCTTTTCTGGGCGCAGAGCTGCTCATATCGTCAAAATGTGTTTGCTAGATTCAGTGTTTTGGCCCAGACACAGCCAGCGCAAGCCACGCCTGACTCGCTGCAGAAATTAAAAGTGCAGTTCGAACTAAAAATTTTTATCGCTGATTATCAGACCGTAACGTTTTAAACACGTTCTCCAATTACATTTATTGTAACAGTACCTTGTTTTACAAAGTACCTATCATACATTTGTACTGTTCAACACCTAGTACTTGCTGCGACACGTAACCTCATCCATACATTTTCACCCTCTTTTTTCTGCAATCATGAAAACCTCCCTCACCCCCCGCCCTGCCCAGTCCTTAGCTGGCATCTCCCTCCAATCCCGCGCCCAGGCTATGCTGGCTGCGTCTTTTCTGCGTCCTGCGCTGCTTGGGGCACTCGTTGTGCTGAGCAGCGCCGGCACCGCGCTGGCACAGGATGTTCCGTCGGTGAAAGCCAAACAGACCGATGGCCACAACTTAGCGATGACCATCGAAAACCCTGCCCGGCAGCAGATGCAGCTGCGCGTTGTCGCGCTCAGCACCAACACCTGCCTCGTGAAAGAAGTGAACACCGAGCCTTCGTATGGCACCAACCTCAACTTTAACCAGCTGCCTGCTGGCAAGTACGCCGTCCTGCTACGCGTGGGTCAGGAGCGCTACCGCTACACCGTGCAGGTAGCAAGCCGGGCGCAAACCACTATTTCGGTGCCCGAATTGGCTACTCCTCAAGCCGGGCAAATAGTCGCCTCGGCCACCCGCTAGCACCTGCCAACGCGGCCAAGTAAGGGGCCGGGGCCGGGTGCTAGCCGCCCGCCCTGCCCCACTCCTCCTCCACCCTCTGCGCCTGCCTCATGAAAACTATTGCTCGCCGCCCCACCGCTTTTCTCGCCTGCCTGTGGGGAGTTTTCATGCTGAGCCTGGGCAGCTTTTCCCGCGCCGAGGCCCGGATTCCCGCCGACAGCCTGGACCTGTATATTAACATGAAAATGCAGCAGCTGCGCATTCCGGGCCTGCAGCTGGTGGTGGTGCGCAAGGGCAAAGTGGTGAAGTCGGCGCAATACGGGCTGGCCAATATTCAGGACTCTATTCCGGTCAGCCGCCACACGCGGTTTCCCATTAATTCCATCACCAAGGCCTTTGTGGGGGTGGCCGTGATGCAGCTGGTGGAGGCGGGCCAGCTTGATTTGGCCGCTCCCATTTCGCGCTACCTCACGGGGCTGCCCGCCGCCTGGCACCCCGTCACGGTGCGGCAGCTGCTCACCCACACCTCCGGCCTGCCCGATATCATGCCGCAAGACGAAGTGGGGCAGGTGACCGAAGGCAACGAAAGCGCGGCGTGGGCCAAGGTGCAAACCCAGCCGCTGGACTTTGCCGCCGGCGAACAATTTGCCTACAACCAAACCAACTACCTGCTGCTGGGCAAGCTCATCGACCAGCTCAGTGGCGGGCCGTTTGCCCGGTTCATCCAGACGCGGCAGCTCGACGTGGTGGGCATGCCGCGCACCACCGTGGGCGATGCGCACGACGTGCTGCCCCACGCTGCCCGCGGCTACACTTTTGCCCACTACGTGAACGGGCAGCGGCGCCGCAGCAGCCAGCCCCGCAACCTGTTCGAAGTAGTATCCCCATCGCTGCGCACGGCGGCCGGCATCAGCTCGACGGCCGAAGAGCTGGGCCGCTGGCTGGTGGCGTTGCAGCAAGGGCAGCTTCTCAAAACCAGCAGCCTCGCCGCACTCTGGACGCCCGGCACCCTGAACAACGGCTCGCAGCGCGGTTTTAGCAAGCTCCTGAACGGGTATGCCCTCGGCTGGCCCACCGTTGGGCGCGCCGAGCACCCGGCCGTGGCACCCGTAGGCGGAGGCCGCTCTGCCGTGTTTTTCTACCCGCAGGACGACCTGGCCATTGTGGTACTCACCAACCTGCAGGGCGCCAACCCCGATACGTTCATGGACGAAATTGCCGGCCACTACCTCCCCGACATGCGGCCGGCTACAGGCTTCGGTCTGTCGCCCGGCCTGCGGGCGCTGCACCTCGAACTGCGCCAGCGCGGCTTTGCGCAGGCCCTGGCCGTGGCCACCAAGGCTCGGAAAAAGAACCCCGCCTACCAGCTGCCCGAAGACGAAGTAAATGCCTGGGGCTACAACCTGCTCAAGCAGGCCCAGCCGAACAACGCGCTCGAAGTCTTCAAGCTGAACGTGAGCCTCTACCCCCAGAGTGCCAATGCCTACGACAGCCTCGCCGAAATCTACGCGGAGCTCGGCAACCGGGAATTGGCTCGCAAAAACTACCAGCGCTCACTCGCGCTCAACCCCCAAAACAAGGGCGCTGCGGAGTACCTGAAGAAGCTATAGCCTTAGCTACGGGTACCAACCCGTGCACCCCATTGAAATAAAAAAGCCCCGGCTGCTGCGCGCAACCGGGGCTTCTTGCTGTTAGGAATTGGCACGGTCCAAGCGCCGAGCAGCGTGGCCCTACGCCGGCTGCAGTTCCTTCAGGTGCACGAGCATGTCCTGGGTCATTTTATCCAGGTCGAAATCGGGCTGCCAGCCCCAGTCCTGCCGGGCCTTCGAATCGTCGATGCTGGCGGGCCAGGAGTTGGCGATTTGCTGACGGCCGTCCGGCTTGTAGGTCACCTCGAAATCGGGCACGTGCTGCTGAATGCTGGCCGTGATTTCGGCCGGCGAGAAGCTCATGGCGCCTAGGTTGTAGCTGGTGCGCACCTTGATTTGGTCGGCCGGAGCGTGCATCAGGTCCAGCGTGGCTTTCAGGGCGTCGGGCATGTACATCATCGGCAGGTAGGTGTCTTCTTCGAGGAAGCACTCGTAGCTCTCGCCGGCAATGGCTTTATGGTAAATATCCACGGCGTAGTCGGTAGTGCCGCCGCCGGGCAGGCTCTTGTAGCCAATGAGACCGGGATAGCGCAGGCTGCGCACGTCGAGGCCGTGCTTGCGGTGGTACCACTCGCACCACTGCTCGCCGGCCAGCTTGCTGATGCCGTATACCGTGTTGGGGTTCATGATGGTAACCTGCGGCGTGTTGTCGCGGGGCGTGTCGGGGCCGAACACGGCGATGGAGCTGGGCCAGTACACCTGGGCCACGCCGTGGGCCACGGCGGCTTCGAGCACGATGAGCAGGCCGTCCATGTTTAGCTGCCAGCCGAAGAGCGGGTTTTTCTCCGCAGTGGCCGAGAGCAGGGCCGCGAGGTGGTAAATCTGCTTGGGGCGGTACTGGCGAATGAGCTTGTCGAGGCGCGAGCGGTCGAGCACATCGAGCAGCTCGAAGGGGCCACCGGCCAGCATGTCGGGGTTTTTCGGGGGGCGCACGTCGGCGGCCACTACGCAGTTGGGGTCGTAGCGCTGGCGCAGAGCCGCTACCAGCTCCAGGCCCAGCTGGCCGCAGGCGCCAATAACCAGCACGGAGCCGGGTAAAACAGTGGTTTCAGTATCGCCGGGAGTGGTGGCCATGCGCGGAATCGGGATTGGGTGGGACGGTGGGATAGGTTTCAGCGCGCAAAGATACCGGGCTGCAGTTGCCAAAGCGCCACCCCACTACCCCGGGCCCCGCGGTATCTTTGGCTTCATGCTACTACGGATTGTTTTACTCCGCTTCAGTCTCGGATTCTTACTGTTTGCCGGGGCTGGCGCCGCCACTGCGCAGCCAGCCACCCCGCGCTACCGCAACCTGGTAATGGAAGGAGGCGGCATACGGGGCATTGCTTATGGCGGCGCCCTGCAGGAGCTGGAGCAGCAAGGCGTGCTGCGCGGCATCGAGCGGGTGGGCGGCACCTCGGCTGGCGCCATCCAGGCTGCGTTGCTAGCAGTGGGTTACTCAGCCAGTGAGATTATTGCCGTGGTGAATGCTACACCCGTGCAGCGCCTCAACGACGGCCGCTTCATCTTCTTCGGCGGCAGCCACCGCTTGGTGAAGCAGTACGGCTGGTACCGCGGCGACCAGTTTGCCACCTACATGAGCGAGCTAGTGGCCCGCAAAACCCAGCAGCCCAACCTCACCCTTGGCGAGCTGCACGCGCTGGCCCAACAGCAACCCACCCGCTTCCGCGACCTCTACACCACCGGCACCAACCTCACCACCCAGCGCGTGCAGGTGTTCAGCTACGAGACCACGCCTACCATGCGCGTGGCCGATGCCGTGCGCATCAGCATGAGCATTCCGCTGTATTTCCGGGCCGTGCTGCTCGATGCGCAGAACAATGTTATCACCGGCACGCCGGCCCCCGGCCAGCCCGTTCAGGTATTGGTAGATGGCGGCCTGCTGGCCAATTATCCCATCGACTTGTTTGACAAACCGCGCTACTTGGCCGCAGGCAGCCCCGGCACGCCCGATGTCCGCGGCAACGTCTTCAACCCCGAAACCCTGGGTTTGCGCCTCGACCGCGCCGAGCAGATTCCGCTGGATACCGTGGTCACGGGCCGGCGTCAACTGGCACCCTACGACATTCAGGATTTCAACACCTACATGGGCGCCCTCTACACCGTGGCCCTCGAAAACCTCAACCCCATGCAGCCCGAAGACTGGAAACGCACGGTAAGCATCAACTTTCTAGGCTTCAGCCCCAAAATCAAGCGCGTTACGGACACCCAGAAAAAGCTGCTGATGGACAGCGGGCGACAGGGCGTGCAGGCGTTCTTGGCCCGTCAGCCTATTCAGAAATAGCGTTCTACCAACCGAGGCTATTTACCCAGCAGCTGCGCCCGATTATCGGCCACGAAGTCGGCAAACTCGCGGGGCGGCCGGCCGGTGATGCGCGACACAGCGTCGCTGATGGGCGGCGTAGCTGTGAAGCGCGGCAGGTAGTGCAGCAGCAGCATAATCAGCACAAAGCCGCGGGACAGGCCTTCGCGCCGCTTGGTGCGGTAGAAGCGCCAGGGGCTGGGCGATTCGTAGGCAATGGGCCGGCCCAGGCCAGCCGTGAGCTGGTCGGCCATCTGCTGAAAGGTCAGGCGGTTTTGCGCCGTAAGGGTGTAGGCCTGGTTGTGGTGCCGGGTGATTGGGTCGGCGAGCACGATGGCGGCCACGTCGCCGATGTCGCGCACGTCGATGAGCACGAAGCGGGCCTTGCCGGCCGGCAGAAAAATGCGGTGCTGCTCCATCAAATCGGCCCGTAGGGTGGAGGTGAAATTCTGCATGAAGTACGCCGGCCTTAGCAGCGTGTAGGGCATGCCACCGGCTATGAGCAGCTGCTCGGTTTTGTGGTGCGGCAGAAATCGATTATTCTCGGCGCCCTGCACCGATAGAAACACGATGTGGCCCACTCCGGCTTGCCGGGCTTTCGCAATCAGGCCGCCGAAGGCATCGGTCACTTGCGGGGGCCGCAGCAGAAACAGGCTGTCGCAGTTGGCCAGGGCCGCGTCGTGCGTGGCGGCGTCGGCAAAGTCGAAGGGCACCAGCCGCACGCCGGGATAAGCCCCCAGGGCTTCGGCGCCGCGCTGCACGTCGCGCACGCCCGCTAGCACCAGCACGTCGGGCCGCTCGTGCAAGGCCCGCACTACTTCCAGGCCAACGTTGCCGGTGGCGCCCGTTACCAGAATTCGTTTCATCGTGCTTGGTGGCAGCTTAAGGGTGGGGCAACAAGGTACCCGCAAAAACTCGCCCCTGAGCAGTTGCCTCCTGTCACTATGCCTTTGCTGCCCGAGCAGCTCTTTTTGGCAGATGCCGGCCGAACCTTTGGTCGCTAATTGGGTAATCTTCTATCCTTGCGCAAAAGAGCTAACCGAATCAGCCCGGTATCTTTGGCTGCTCAACACACCCACCCGCCACTATGTACGCCACTCTCCAGCCCGACCTCGAGCAGCAGCTTCAGGAAATCAAGGATGCCGGCCTTTTCAAGAAGGAACGCATCATTACCTCGCCCCAGGGCGCCGAAATTGAAACCGACGAAGCCGGCGAAGTGCTGAACTTCTGCGCCAATAACTACCTCGGCCTCTCCTCGCACCCCGAGGTGATTGAAGCGGCCAAAGCCGCCATCGACACGCACGGCTACGGCATGTCGTCGGTGCGCTTTATCTGCGGCACGCAGGACATTCACAAGCAGTTGGAGCAGAAGCTGGCTGAGTTTCTGGGCACCGAAGACACCATTCTTTATGCCGCCGCTTTCGACGCCAACGGCGGCCTATTTGAGCCGCTGTTCAACGAGCAGGACGCCATTATTTCCGATGCCCTGAACCACGCCAGCATCATCGACGGCGTGCGTTTGTGCAAGGCCCAGCGCTACCGCTACCAGCACAACGACATGGCCGACCTGGAAAAGCAGCTGCAGGATGCCCAGGCCAAGGGTTCGCGCCACCGCATCATCGTGACGGACGGCTCGTTTAGCATGGACGGCACTATTGCCCAGCTCGACAAAATCTGCGACCTCGCCGACAAATACCAGGCCCTCGTGATGGTAGACGAGTGCCACAGCAGCGGCTTCCTGGGCAAAACCGGCCGCGGCACCCACGAAATGCGCGATGTGATGGGCCGCATCGACATCATCACCGGCACGCTGGGCAAGGCCCTGGGCGGCGCCATGGGCGGCTTCACCTCGGGCCGCAAGGAAATCATCGACATGCTGCGCCAGCGCAGCCGCCCGTACCTGTTCAGCAACACGCTGGCCCCCGCCATCGTGGGCGCCTCGCTGCGCGTGCTGGAGCTGCTAACCGAAAGCACCGAGCTGCGCGACCAGCTCGAAGAAAACACCAAGTACTTCCGCGAGCAGATGACTGCCGCCGGCTTCGACATCCGTCCCGGCCAGCACCCCATTGTACCCGTCATGCTTTATGACGCCAAGCTGGCCCAGGAGTTCGCCACCAAAATGCTGGATAAGGGCATTTACGTAGTGGGTTTCTACTACCCCGTGGTGCCGCAGGGCCAAGCCCGCATCCGCGTGCAGCTGAGCGCCGGCCATACTCGCGAGCATCTTGACAAGGCCATTGCGGCTTTCAAGGAAGTTGGCAAGGAGCTAGGGACACTGAAGGACCCGAGCGCCGCTCAACCGGCGGCCGGGCAGGTAGTGCAGAACACGCCGTGAGCTAAGCCAGTAACAGCTTTGCTGTAAAACAGAAAACGCCACCCTATTACGGGTGGCGTTTTCTGTTTTAACGGGGTATGCAAAGTTCGCCCGGTTACGCGGCGCGGAAGCCCGTAGCTTGACGAATGCTGCGCTCGTTGCCGGTAGCTGGGTCGGCGTAAGAATGGTCGCCTACTTCGATGGAAAGCTGCTTGCCAATGAGCTGCTTGGTGTCGAGGTCTTTGCCCTCTTCGGGACGAATGCCAGCAGCCGAGTATAGCTGCAAAATAATGGGATGGCCGGCTTCTGAATTATAAAAGCGCTGGCTCACAAACCCATCTTCGTTTTCCATGCGAGCGGCAAAAAACGGCACCTGCTGGTGCTCGCTCACGCCCTCTTCGATATCGGTAATCTTGACCGTGTGGCGGCCGTCGGGAAGGAAACCTTTGTCCTGGCCTTTTGCAACTTCGATTTTCATAACGCTAATATTATTGGAATGTTTAAGCTAAATCTATTGGCTTAAACGACCCAATCCGCGTCAGGGTTATGAAAAAATTTATCGTGAAAATCGCCGTCGGCTCCGGTGCAGCGCGGACTCTGTGAGTCCGCGCTGCACCGGAGCCGACGGCGATTTAGGCAGCCGCTTCTGGTTTCAAGGAAGCGGTGGAGGAACTAGCCCCACTTTTCAGGAGCCACTCATTCAGGCGGCTGCGCAGTTCAGCGGTAGGCAGGTCGCGGTAGAGCGTGCCGTGGTATACAAGGCTAATGGCCCCGGTTTCCTCGCTCACCACCAGCACCACGGCGTCGGTTACCTCGGTCAAGCCAATAGCAGCGCGATGGCGCAGGCCCAGCGCGGCGGGCACGTCGGGGTTTTCGCTGACCGGAATGATGCAGCGCGCCGCTTGGATGCGGCCGTTGGTCACAATCACGGCCCCGTCGTGCAGGGGGCTGGTTTTGTTGAAAATCGAAAGCAGCAGGCGCTTACTGATTTCGGCATCGAGCCGGTCGCCGGATTCGGCAAACGGCGTGAGGTCCGAGGCTTGGGCGAAGCAGATGAGGGCGCCGGTGTACTTGTTGGAGAGGCTTTTGGCGGCTTCCACAAACGGACCAACGGACAGCGGCGGCCCCACCGCCGGCCGGCCCCACTTCCAGCCGCGCACCCGCTCCAGGGCCGTGGCCTTGCCCACGCTCAGCAAAAAGCGCCGGATTTCCTGCTGAAACAGAATAATACTGGCCAGCACGCCCACGCTCATAAACTGACCCAAAATCTTGGTTAGCAGCTCCATGCCGGTGGCCTTCACCACGAGGTAAAGCAAGTATATCGAAATCAGCCCCAGCGCCACGTTCAGGGCCACCGAGCCGCGCAGCAGCTTGTAGAGCTGGTAGAGCAGCACCGTCACCAGCAGCACGTCGGCCGCGTCAATCCAGCCGAACCGCAGGAAATCGATGGGGAAGGGGCCGGACATGGGCGTGGTAAAAAAAGAGGATGCGGGAAGGCTGAATGCAGCAACGTTGTCATCCTGAGCTTGCGAAGGACCTTCTCACGCTCGCATTGATTGCTGCAAATTGTTCTTCTATAAAAAAGGTCCTTCGCAAGCTCAGGATGACAACGGGGCGCCTCGTCCCTCAAATTACGGCCTTTATTCCCCCAAAGGAAAGGTATTGGCAAATAATTGTATGGTTTGGCGGGCTTCGGCCACGTCGTGGGCCCGCAGCAGCCGGGCTCCTCCCTGCAGGGCCACCATGTGCAGGGCCGTAGTGCCGTTGAGGGCCGTTTCGGGGCTAAGGCCTAGGGGGCCGTACACCATTTTCTTGCGGGAGAGGCCTGCCAGCAGCGGGCAGCCCAAGGCTTGCAGCTCAGCCAAGCGCCGCAGCAGCTCGTGGCTTTGAGCGGCAGTTTTGGCAAAACCAAAGCCCGGGTCCAGCACCACATCTACGGCTCCGGCGTGGCGCAGGGCGGCCAGCGCGTCGCGGAAGTAGCGAATCAGGGTCACCACAATGTCGTCTTCGTAGTGCGTGAGCTGGGCCATGTTTTGGGGCGTGCCGCGCATGTGCATCAGCACGTAGGGAACGCGCAGACGGCCCACGGTGGCAAACATGTCAGCGTCGAGGGTGCCGCCGCCCACGTCGTTCACCAGGTCGGCGCCGGCGGCCACGGCCGCGGCGGCAATGCGGGCCCGAAACGTATCGGCCGAGAGGAAGGCCTGCGGAAACTCGCGGCGCAACAGCTCAATGGCCGGCAGCAAACGGCGGGCTTCTTCGTCTTCGGAAATATGGTCGGCGCCGGGGCGGCTGCTGTAGGCGCCCAGGTCGAGCACGGCGGCTCCAGCAGCGAGCATGGCTTCGGCCCGAACCAATAAGTCGCGCTCGGAAGCCACGCGGCTGCCCGCAAAAAACGAGTCGGGCGTAAGGTTGAGGATGCCCATCACCTGCGGCCGGTGCAGGCTGAGCAGCCAGCCGTGCGGGCTCAAAAGCGACGTGGCCACGTGCTGCGTGGGCGGAAAGGCAGAATGACGAGCTTGGGAGGCAGTAGGTTGGAGCATAGTGAGAGATGCGGAGGCGGAGAGCAATGCCGTATGCCGGCTCAATATCCGGCTGCCCGCCCGAACTTGCATCGGTGAGCACCACCGACCACCCCACCACTCTCTTACCTCCGCCTTTGCAAACGCCCGAACACTACGACCTGTTGCTGGCCCGCTGCCGCACCCTGTTTCTGGCCAAAACCCACGACTACGGCACGGCCTGGCGCATCCTGCGCCTGCCCTCCGTCACCGACCAGATTTTTATCAAAGCCAACCGCATTCGCACCATCCAGGAAACCGGCGTGCAAATGGTGGCCGACGACGTGAACGAAGAGTTCGTGGCCATCATCAACTACTGCCTCATTGCCCTGATGCAGCTGCACCTGCCCGCTAACACTCCGCTGGACATGACGCCCGAGGCCGTGGCTGCTGCCTACGACCACGAAGCAGCCGAAAACCGCCGCCTGCTGCTGGCCAAAAACCACGATTACGGCGAAGCCTGGCGCCAAATGCGCGTATCGAGCATCACCGACCTCATTTTGATGAAGCTGCACCGCGTGAAGCAGCTCGAAAACATCGGCGGTGACGCCTGGGTAAGCGAGAGCGTAGAAGGCAGCTACCGCGACATGCTGAACTATGCTGTGTTTGCGTTGATTTTGAGAGGCGAAGCGTAGCACCAAGCAAGAACAAAAAACTCCCCTCCTTTTTTAAGGAGGGGATGTTCGAGCCAAAGGCTCGGACGGGGGTGGTTGCATTCGTTGAACCGAAGGTCGGCGTAGCCAACGACACCCGAACGATTTCCGCTCAACGGCTCAGACGCCCCAACCATCCCAGCTGGCGCTTCGCGGCAGCGTCCCCTCCTTGATAAGGAGGGGAGTTTGATGTTCTGCCGTCCTATCCGCACCCCAAACCGAACCCTGCGCGTTGCCTGGCCGTTTGCCACCGGCTTACTTTGTCTTATGTCAAAACTCAGTTTTAATACCGCCGCCACGCCGACACCTCACGTGCTGCGCACCGTCACCAAGGTGTCATGGGCTTTGCTGGGGGCCCTCTTTGTTTTTTCCGGGCTTATCAAGCTGAACGACCCCGTGGGCACGGCCTATAAGTTGGAAGAATACTTTGAGGTTTTTGCCGTCGACCTTCCGGCACTCGACTCGTTCTTTCTTTTTTTTAAAGGATTATCGCGCACGCTTTCCATTGTGTTGAGCTCGCTCGAAGTGATTTTGGGCGTGGCGCTGCTCTTGCGCTGGCACCTGCGAATTGTGTTGTGGCTGCTGCTGGGCATGCTGGTGTTCTTCACCTTCCTCACATTCTACTCGGCGGCTTTCAACAAGGTAACTGACTGCGGCTGCTTTGGCGATTTTATCAAGCTGACGCCGTGGACCTCATTTGCCAAAGACGTGTTTTTGCTGGTGCTATGGGCCGTAGTATTTTTCAACCAGCGGTTTTTGCGTCATGCGTTTGTACAGGGCACTGCCGGGCTCATGACCATGACCATCGTTTCGGCCATTGCCATCGGCATTGGCATGCGGGCGCTGGGGCATTTGCCGTATTTCGACTTCCTGCCCTACAAAGTGGGCAACGACATTGGCAAGCTCATGAAGCCCGCCGAGCCCGCCCGCTACCGCTACACCATGACGCGCAACGGCGAAACCAAAGAGTTTGACGAGTACCCCACCGATTCGACCTGGAAGTACCAGGCCATGACGGCCGTGAACCCGGAGAAGTCGCGCCCAGTCATCACCGATTTTGAGATTTCGGACGTGGACGGCAACTCCTACACCCAGGAATTGCTCAAGGGCAGCAAGATGGTGCTCATTGTGCAGAACACAAACAAGGCCGACCGTGACCGGTTTGAGGCCATTAATGCGCTCATGGCCGCTGCCGCCAAGTCGCGGAAAGACATCACGGCGCTCACCATCACCAGCACGAGCCCGGCCAAGTTCGACTCGTTCCGGCACGACGTGAACCTGTCCGGCCCCTACTACTTCGCCGACGCCACGGTGCTCAAATCCATCGTTCGCTCCAACCCCGGCTTGGTCATTCTGAACAACGGCGTGGTGCAGGCCAAGTACCATTACCACGACATCCCCGAGCTGTTTGAGGTAGAAAAAGCCCTGGCGCAGACTTTCAAATAACCTAGTGTTCGGGCGGGCCGCATAATTCTGGTCTACCGGGCTGGCGGCTGCCCAGCTGTTTCGCCTTTCGCCACTTTTGCTGATTGAGGCGCGGCCTTACCTTCGTTCTGGCCGGCCCCGCTCAGGCTTTCGCGCCTGCCTTTCCGCTTACTCAATTTCATGCTCGCTTTTATCCTCCGTCGCCTGGCTCAGGGCCTGCTGGTTCTTGTGGGGGTGGCGTGCACGGTGTTTTTGCTATTCAACGTGCTGCCCGGCGACCCCGCCGCCCTGCTGGCCGGCCAGCGCACCGACCTGGCCACCAAAGCCGCCATCACTGCCGACCTGGGCCTCGACCAGCCCTTGCCCACCCGCCTGGCAGGTTACCTCAACGATATTTCGCCGTTGGGGCTTCATGCTCGCGACTCCGCCAGCCGGGCGCGCTACGGCGGCCTCACGTTGCTGCCGCTTGGCCAGCAGGCCTTGGTGCTGAAAACGCCTTACCTGCGCCGCTCCTTCCAGAGTAATAAAGACGTGCTCAGCATTCTGCTCGACTATTTCCCCGGCACCATGTGGCTGGCCCTGGCGGCTATGGTCATTGCCAGCCTGGGGGGCGTGGCCTTTGGCGTGGCCGCGGCCCTGCGGCCCCAGTCCGTGCTGGACCGCACGCTGGTCACGACCTCTGTTTTTGGCATTTCGGTGCCATCGTTCGTGGCTGCCATTGCCATTGCCGTCACGTTTGGTTTTTACTGGAGCCACTGGACCGGCCTCAGCCTCACGGGCCAGCTCTACGAAACCGACCCCTTTACCGGCAAAAGCCACCTAGTGCTGCGCAATTTGCTGCTACCAGCCGTGGCGCTGGGCATTCGGCCGCTGGCCATTATCACGCAGCTCACGCGCTCGAGTATGCTCGACGTGCTGAGCCAGGACTACATCCGCACGGCCCGCGCCAAAGGCCTGAGCCGCACGGCCACCGTGCTACACCACGCCCTACGCAACGCCCTCAACCCCGTGGTAACGGCCGTGTCGGGCTGGCTGGCCTCGCTCATGGCGGGCGCATTCTTCATCGAATACATCTTCAACTGGAAAGGCCTGGGCACCGTGACCCTGCGCGCCGTTGAAAACCTTGATTTCCCCGTGGTGATGGGTGCCACTCTTTTCGTAGCGGCACTGTTTGTGCTAATCAACATCGTGGTCGATGTGCTTTACGCCGTGCTCGACCCACGCGTGAAAATCAGCTAACCAAATAACCCGCAAACAGGTATAGGCAGGTGCGTTAGTACCGGCATCCGCTTCTTGATATCCTGCAACGGCAATTAATTATTCATCTGACCTTGAAGCTCTTTCTCATTGGCATGCCGGGTTCGGGCAAAACCACGCTGGGCCTCGCCCTCGCGAAACACTATGCGCTGCCCTTCCTGGACCTCGATGCGGAGATTGTAGCCCGGGCCGGTCAGGTCATTCCAGCTATTTTCCTGCAGCATGGCGAGGCGTACTTCCGCGAGCTCGAAGCGGAGGTCTTGCGCGAGCTCACGGCCCGGCCCGGCTCGTTGGTGCTGGCCACAGGTGGCGGTACGCCCTGTTATCACGACAACCTTGCGGTACTGAACGCCACCGGTATCACCCTTTGGCTCGATGTATCGGTTGAGGAGTTGGCCGCCCGCCTGGCCGCAGTGGCCGAAACCGCCAGCCGCCCCTTGCTGGCCACAGCAGGCCCCAAAGCGAAGTGGCTGAACGAAACCATAGCCCATCGCAAACAGTTTTACGAGCAGGCGCAGCTGCGATGCGACACGGCCAGCTGCACCCCCGCCGCGGTGGCCGCGCAGCTGTCCGCTGCCGGAGTGCGCATGCCATCAGCGGCCGGATTAGCGCCGGGCGCGTAATTTCGTTAATAATATAATCCAACGTTCGCTACTCCTATGCAATCCGTATCCACCGAAGAGCCCGTTGCAACTGCTTCTCAGCCAAGCGCGCCCGTTCGACCAAAGCACAAAGGCTCGGCCCAACTGTTCGAGAACCCCCTGCTGGAGCGCCTTTCGCACACGCACATTGCACTGCCGGTCGGCATCTTCGCCGCCACGGCGCTTCTGAGCATGTACTATGGGCTTTCCCACGGCTTTATGTCGGGGCTATCGGCCCTGGGGCTGTTCTTATTGGGCCTGTTTGCCTTCACCTACGCCGAGTACGCGGTGCACCGCTACTTATACCACCTGCCAGCCACCACAGCCCGGCGGGCCAAGCTGCAGTACACGCTGCACGGCGTGCACCACGAGTACCCCAAAGACAAGACCCGCTTGGCCATGCCGCCCATCGTGACGGTATTTGTGGCCTCGCTGCTGTTCTTCATTTTCCGCCTCAGCTTTGGTTCTTATGCGTTTGGCCTGCTGGCGGGCTTCACGTTTGGCTACGCCATGTACTTGTTCGTGCACTACGCCACGCACGCTTACGCGCCGCCCAAGAACTTCCTGAAGGTGTGGTGGACCCACCACGCCCAGCACCACTACCGGCCCGAGCCGGTGGCTTTCGGCGTGTCAAGCACCCTGTGGGACCACATCAACGGCACCATGCCCAGCAAGCGGGCCGAATAGCCTTCTTACTAGCCTCCTAAAGCCAAAAGGGCGCCTCCACTGCGGAGGCGCCCTTTTGCTTATCGGTTTTTGGAGCTGCCGGCTACCTGCGGGGGCCGCGCATCTTATTCACAAGGAACCACAGCAGCGCCACTACCAGAAACACCACAATGATGCCGGTGTAAGCGCCAGCTTTGAAGATACCGGCTATGGCGTCGCAACCGGTGAGGGTGGTGGCCAGGAAGCCGAGGAACAGAAACAGGGATATACGGGAAGTTGTCATGGCATGGAAAGGAAGGGTGAAAGAAGCTCTAGCAGTGTTAGCACCGCCGGATACCCCTGATACTGAGGCTAGGTTTAAAAGGTTAAGTTTGGGTTGCGCCGCGCCATTCCCTCACCTTTGCTAACTCACTTGGCAGCGGAGCGTTGGTGCCCGAAATGTTGCTTCCAACTCCCGTTGTTTTGGGGCTCTAAATCAAGCTGAGTAATCGGAGGGGCGTAGTGAGCAATAAAAAAGCGGACCTGCACGCAGGTCCGCTTTCAACAAATGCATATTTTTAAGTACGTAGCCTTAGCTGCGCTAAGCCTGCAGCTACCAGTTGCCGCTGGCACCGCCGCCTCCACTGCTGCCCCCGCCAAAGCCGCCGAAACCACCGCCTCCGCCGCCACCAAAACCACCGCCGCCGAAGCCGCCACCACCGCCAAAACCGCCCCCGCCGAACAGGATGGGAGGCACAAAGCCGCCACCAAAACCGCGGTTACCACGGCCGCCCCGGCCACCTCCACCGCCCCGCTTGCGCAGCATGATGAAAATGAGTGCCAGAATGCCGATTATCAGCCAGAACGGTGGGCCTGAGCCCGAAGTGTCGCGCCGGCCGCGTGGGCGCGCATCGGCCGGGTCGGCCTTGTATTCGCCCTTGGCGAGGGCAATGAGCTGGTCGGTAGCACGGTCGAGGCCGGCATAGTACTGGTTTTGGCGGAAAGCCGGCACCAGGGTGTTGCTGACAATGCGCTTGGCAATGGCGTCGGGCACGGCGCCCTCCAGGCCGTAGCCGGTTTGGATGCGGGCCACCCGCTCCTGCTGGGCCACCAGAATCAGGATGCCGTTGTTTTTACCCTTGCGGCCAATGCCCCAGCCCTCGTACAGCTTCTGGGCGTAGTCGGCCACTTCGTTGCCGTCGATATTGGGCACGGTCACCACGGCGATTTGCGACGACGTGCTGTCGTTGTAAGCCACCAGCTTGCGCTCCAGGGCGTCGGCTTCGCCGGGCTGCATCAGGTTGGCCAGGTCATTTACCAGGCGCGGCGGGTTTGGCCGCGGCGGAACGGTTTGGCCCGAAACCAGCCCGGCAGGCAGCAGCCACAGCAGCACCAGCAGCAAGGACCACCACTGAAAACCAGGGGCGGCCGTGCAAAGTGGCTTTATCAACTGGGCATTAGCCTCAGAATTTTTCATGCGTCAGGAGACGGTTTTGAGCCGCCGAAAGAAATAGAATCGTCCAGCTCGTTCTGGTCGGTGGTGGCGTTGTAGGGAAAGTAGCGCTTGAGCTGTTCCCCTACTTTATTGATGCCCTCTTCGAGCCCCAGCACGTAGTTGCCGCGCCGGAACTGCGTCAGCACGGTTTCCTTGGTGGTTTCCCAAAAGTCGTCGGGCACCGCGGCGTTGATGCCGGAATCGCCAATCACGGCAAACTGCCGGCTTTCCCAGGCCAAGTAAAACAGTACGCCGTTGCGGGCGGCCGTCTTGTGCATATTCAGTTCGCCGAAAACCTGGGCGGCACGGTCCAGGGGCTCGGGCGTGGGACAAGTATCTTCCAGATGCACCCGGATTTCGCCGGAAGTCGTGACTTCGGCCTGGCGAATGGCCGCGACCAGCGCCGCATCTTGTTCGGGAGTCAGGAGAGATTTCATTCTACAATTATCATTTAACAACTAACAATTATCATTCAACACCCCGCCAATGCACAGAAGCGTCAAGTTATGGTCCGGCAGTTGGACATACTGTTAACTGTTAAATGATAATTGTTAAATGGTTTAGAACTGAACCGTGGGCGCCTTGCTCGCGGCTGCGTCGGCTTCGAAATAAGGCTTCTCGGAGAAGCCGTACATCTTGGCAAAGAGGTTGTTGGGGAAGGTCTTCACCGTGCCGTTGTAGTCGTTGGTAGCGGTATTGAACTTGTTACGCTCAACGTTGATGCGATTTTCCGTGCCCTCAATCTGAGCCTGCAGCTCCTGGAAGTTGGCGTTGGTTTTCAGTTCCGGATAGTTCTCGGACACGGCCAGCAGCCGGCCCAGGCCCGAAGAAAGCTGGCTTTGCGCCGCCTGAAATTTTTCAATGTTTTCGGGGGTGAGCTGGTCGGCCGAAATCTGCACGCTGGTGGCCTTGGCCCGGGCTTCCATCACGCTGGTGAGGGTGGCCTGCTCCTGCTTGGCAGCACCTTTCACGGTATTTACCAAGTTAGGAATCAGGTCGGCGCGGCGCTGATAGGCGCTCTGCACGTTGGCCCACTGGCCCTTAACGGCCTGCTCTTTCTCCGTCATGGTATTAAAGCCACACGACGACTGGGTAAGCAACAGGGCCAAGCCCACAAAGTAAAGAAGGAAGCGTTTCATGAAGAAAAATGAGATGAAGGGTGTGAAAGAGAAGTTAGCATGAAGGCAACCGCAAAACCTGGGGTCGCCGGCCTGGTTTCATTCCGGGCTTGGCGCAAAATACGTAGCTTGGCCCCAGTAGTTGTAGCTTGCTGCGAAGCTGGCTCAGCGCCTCCCCTCCATTCCCTGCCTCTCGTTCCGTTAAATGAAAGCTGTTATTCCCGTCGCTGGCATTGGTTCGCGCCTGCGCCCCCACACCCACACCCAGCCTAAAAGCCTGGTTCCGGTGGCCGGCAACACCATTCTGGGCCACATCATTGATAGGCTGCAAACCGCCGGAATCACCGACTTTGTCTTCATTGTCGGCTACCTGGGCGACAAGATTGTGCGCTATGTGCGCCGTACCTACCCCAACCTCAAGGCCACGTTTGTGGTGCAGGAGCCCCGCGAGGGCATCGGCCACGCGCTGTGGCTGGCCCGCGAGGAGTTCCGCCACGAGCCCGAGCCCCAGGGCATCCTCATCCTGCTCGGCGACACCATCGTGGACGTGGACTTGACGGCCCTCATCGCCACGCCCGGCTCGGTGCTGGCCGTGAAAGAGGTGAAGACGCCCGGCATGTTCGGCCTGGTTGAGACTGGGGCCGGGGGGCGGGTAACCAAGGTGGTGGAGAAACCAAAAATTCCCAAGTCGAACTTCGCCATGGTGGGTCTGTACAAGCTGGCTTATCCCGAAAAGCTGGCCCGCGCCCTCGAATGGCTTTACGACACCGACGTGCGCACCCACGGCGAGCTGCAGCTCACCGACGCCCTCATGCACCTCATTGAGGAAGGCGAGGTGATGACGACCTGCCCCGTGGACAACTGGTTCGACTGCGGCCGCAAAGACACCCTGCTCGAAGCCAACGCCCGCCTGCTCAACACGGCAGAGTTTCTGGAGCCGCGCGACTACTCGGAATTCCCCGACGCGGTGATTATTCCCCCGGTCAGCATTGGGCGTGGCTGTCAGATTTCGCATTCCATTATCGGCCCGAACGTGGCCATTGGCGACAAAACCATCATCAAAAACTGCATATTGAGCGACTCTATCATCGGAACTTACTCCGAATTGAGTTCGGCCGTGATGCACGACTGCATCGTGGGCTCCGACGCCTCGTTTAAGGGCATGAACCACTCGCTTAACATCGGGGACAATACCGAGATTGATTATAGCTAGACGCAGCGGGACTAGGCGCACGTTTTCGTACTTTTCGGTTTCCAATTACTTCCCTCGCGCATGATTTTCCGCCGCCTGCTTTTTGCCTGCGCCACCGCCCTGCCCCTGCTGGCTTCTGCTCAAACACCCTTGGGCCAGCCCTCGATTGACGAATCGAAGGTGCAAATCTGGTGCGCCACCGTGCGCTTTGTGTACGACGACGCCGGCCGCCCCAACCTCAAAAGCACCGTGCGCTGCAGCGGCGCCAATCTCAACGCCCTAGCCGCCAGCATTCGCCCCGACAGCTTGCGCGTGTATAGCGTGCTCTACCAGCCCATTGAAGGCCGCGGCAGCATTTACGTCGGCAAAAAAGACAACCAAGCCCGGCTCTCAGCCCTCACCAAGGCCATTATCAGCAAGCTGAAAGGCTCCCCGGCCCGCCGGCGCGACCCCGAGCGCATGGCCCGCGTGGCCGCCCTCGAAACCGCCCTCAACAACTATGTGGTGAGTGGCACGCCCCCCGGCGACGTGCCCGCCGCCATGATGCCCGAAACGGCCGACACCACCGCCACCGCCAGCTCGACCCTAGGCCCCGTAGAAGCCGCCGAAGCCCAGGCCGCCGCCGAGCGCGACGCCGGTGGCACCTTGGCCGCGCAGGCAGTCACTGGCACCGAGAGCTTGCTCAACCGCTTTGCGGCGCCTCTGGCTCTCATTCTGGGCATTCTGAGCCTCGTGCTCTACATCATGCTGCGCGTAACGCTGGGCCACTGGCGCCGCCAGCAGCGCCGCGAAACGCTCACCGCCAAGCAAGCCGCTACCGCAGCCCAGGCCTCCGCAGCGGAAACTCAAGCTGCCGTCGCTGATTCAGCGGCCCGCCTCAAGCGCGCCGAAGCCCTGGTGCTGGCGGCGGCTCCCGCCTCCGGTGCGGCCCCGGCAGCCGCCGCCCCTGACCACCTGAGCCCCGCCCAGCGGCTGGAAGTAGAACGTTTGGTAAGCCAGCGCGTCGACGAAGAGTTGCGGTGGCTGCGGGCCAACCTACCCGAGCTCATTGCTGCTGCCACGACGCAACCCGCTGCTGCCGCCACCGTTGAGGGGTCAGCCGGCAACCACTCGCCTAAAGCGGTGGCTGACGACGTTCAGATGGACTAATACCGCGGGGGCCTCATTCCGCGCATAAAATTTGCTAGTTGGCTTTGCATACCCCGGCGCTTTGTAAGCGGCGCATCCTTGCGTGAGCGGTAATCGGTCCAACCCTATCCTAATCCTTCGTGTTCATGAAAGCTGCCATTCCTTTGTTTGCCGCGCTGGCAGCCATGGCAGCCTGCCGGGCCGGCTCGAAGCCCGAGCGCAACACGCTGCCTAGCAACCAAGCCCTCACCGAAATGACGAGCCCTGAGCGCGGCGAGCCACGTCGCCAGGCTGGGCTTGCCCTCCTTGCCATTCCTCCCGTGAAATACCCTGAATCCCGCAAAGCCAACGTTACCGATACTTATTTTGGCACCGTCGTTCCCGACCCGTACCGCTGGCTCGAAGACCTCGACTCGCCCGAAACCAAGGCCTGGGTTACGGCCCAAAACGAAATCACTTTCGGCTACCTGAACCAGATTTCCTTTCGGGACAAAATTCGGGAGCGCCTCACCAAAATCTGGAATTACGAGCGCTACGGCGTGCCCGAGCAGGTGGGCGAAGAACTGGTGTTCACCAAAAACGACGGCCTGCAAAACCAGGCGGTGGTGTACCGCCAGCGCGGCACCGAGGAGCCCCGGGTGCTGCTCGACCCCAACAAGTTTTCCAAAGACGGCACCACGGCGCTGGCCGGCATGGAGTTCAGCAACGACCACCGCTACCTGGCCTACGCCACCAGCGGCGGCGGCTCTGACTGGCACAAAGTCCGCATCCTTGACCTGCAAACCAACAAGCTGCTGCCCGAAGAATTGAACTGGGTGAAAGTATCGGGCACCTCTTGGACCAAGAAGGGCTTTTACTATAGCCGCTACGATGCTCCTAAAGCCGGCGAGAACAACCTATCGGGCAAAAATGAATACCACAAGGTGTATTTCCACCAGCTGAACACGCCCCAATCGGCCGACAAGCTGGTGTACGAAAACCCCAAAATGGCCCTGGGCTTCCGCATAGCCGGTGCCACCGAAGACGAGCGGTTCCTGAGCCTCTACCTCACCGATGGCAAATCGGACGGCAACCGCCTGCAGGTGCGCGACCTCACCGACCCGAAGCAAGCCGCCACCTGGACCACGCTCATCTCGTCATACGAATTCAACAACACCGTCATCGGCAATGTGGGCGGCGAGGTGCTGGTGTACACCAATTACAAGGCACCCAACTACCGCGTGGTGCGTATCGACCCCAAGAAGCCGCATGAGGCAAATTGGAGCGAGGTACTACCCGAAAGCAAAAACAAGCTCGAAAGCGTGAGCCACGTGGGCGGCCGCCTCGTGGCCGATTACCTGAACGACGCCAGCTCCCAGGTGAAAGTGTACTCCGACCAGGGCCAGTTTCAGCACGACGTAAAGCTGCCCGCCATCGGCACGGCCAGTGGCTTCGGCGGCCGGCGTACCGACAAGGTGGTGTACTACGCCTTCACCTCCTTCGCCTACCCCACCACGATTTACAAATACGACCTGGCCACCAACACCAGCACCGTACTCCGGGCGCCAAAAGTGGACGTGAACCCGCAGGATTACGTGACCACCCAAGTGTTTTACCCCAGCAAGGACGGCACGAAGATTCCCATGTTCATCGTGCACAAAAAAGGGGTGACGCGCAACGGCAAGAACCCGACCTACCTCTACGCCTATGGCGGCTTCAACGTGTCCCTAACGCCCGGCTTCTCGGTGGCGCGCATGCTGTGGCTCGAAAATGGCGGCATTCTGGCCATTCCCAACCTGCGCGGCGGCGGCGAATACGGCGAAGCCTGGCACCAGGCCGGCATGACACCCAACAAGCAAAACGTGTTCGACGACTTTATAGCCGCCGCCGAATACCTCAAGACCAACCAGTACACCGACTACAACCACCTGGCCATTGCTGGCGGCTCCAACGGCGGCCTGCTGGTGGGTGCTACCATGAACCAACGCCCCGACCTCTGCAAAGTGGCCCTGCCTGCCGTGGGCGTCATGGACATGCTGCGCTACCAGAAATTCACCATCGGCTGGAACTGGGCCCCCGAGTACGGCACCTCCGACAACGAGGCGCAGTTCAAAAACCTGCTGGCCTTCTCCCCCCTGCACAACCTCAAGCCCAAAACCAGCTACCCCGCCACCATGGTCACCACCGCCGACCACGACGACCGAGTGGTACCCGCGCACTCCTTCAAGTTCGCCGCTGCACTGCAGGCCGCCAACGACGGCCCCAACCCCACCCTAATCCGCGTAGACGTAAATGCCGGTCACGGCGCCGGCAAAAGCACTCAGTTGCAAATAGCCGAGTGGGCCGACGTGTGGAGCTTCTGCTACGCCAACATGGGCGTAACGCCTGCAGTGCAGTAAATCTTCTTTGCAATGGAGGCGTTCGTGCGTCTCACACTGTTTTTTTTGATAAAATTAATTTATGGAATTAGGAATCAGCTCCTTCGGGGAAGTAGCCCCAGCCCACGTAGCCGGCAGCGACCGCGGCGCGGCCCAACGCATGCAGGAACTCCTGGCCCTGGCCAAGCTGGCCGATGAAGTGGGGCTCGACGTGCTGGCCTTGGGCGAACACCACCGCTCCGATTTCATCATCTCATCCCCGGAAGTCATCCTCGCGGCGGTAGCAGCCATCACCAAGCGCATTCGGCTTTCCAGCGCCGTCACGGTGCTAAGCTCTGCTGACCCCGTGCGCACCTTCCAGAACTTTGCCACCGTGGATTTGATATCTAACGGCCGCGCCGAGATATTAGCCGGGCGGGGCTCCTTCATTGAATCCTATCCCTTGTTCGGCTACGACCTCAACGACTACGACGAGCTGTTTGTCGAGAAGCTGAGTTTGCTGCTGAAAATCAATGCCAGCGAAGTAGTTTCCTGGCAGGGCAAGCACCGCGCCGCCATCGCGGCCCAGGGCGTGTACCCGCGCCCAGTGCAGCCTAAGCTCCCAGTCTGGATTGGCATAGGTGGTACGCCGGCTTCGGCGGTGCGGGCGGGCAAGCTAGGCTTGCCGCTCACTATTGCCATCCTCGGCGGAGCGCCCGAGCGCTATGTGCCCTTCGCGGAGCTGTACCGCGAATCGGCCCAGCAAGCCGGCCACGATGCTGCTCAACTGCCGCTTTGCCTCAACTGCCACTTCCACATAGCAGACACGTCTAAACAAGCGGCCGACGAATTCTTTCCGCCCTATTCGCAACTCATGAACCGCATTGGCCGCGAGCGCGGCTGGTCGCCCATGGACCGTCGCCACTTTGACTTCCTGTGCGGGCCCGAGGGGCCGCTGTTTGTGGGCGCGCCCCAGGAAATCACCGATAAGCTGCTGAACCTACACAGCTTCTTCCACAACACACGCTTCCTGGCCCAGTTGGTGCTGGAAGGCATTCCGCACCAGAGTGTGCTGCGCTCCATTGAGCTATTTGGCACCCAAGTGGCCCCCGCTGTACGCGCGGCGCTAGGCATTCAGCAAGCAAATCTCACCCCCTCCGAACCAACCCAAGCTTAAATATTGCCAAAGCAAAAGGCCGCCGAAGCAATGCTTCGGCGGCCTTTTCAGTTCTTGCTGCTAGCTACTAGTAGCGGTACAAATCCGACTTGAACGGACCTTCTACCGGCACTTTAATGTAGTCGGCCTGCTTGGTCGTCAGCTCGTCCAGCTCCACGCCAATTTTGGCGAGGTGCAGACGTGCTACTTTCTCGTCCAAATGCTTGGGCAGGGTGTACACTTGGTTTTCGTACTGGCTGGCGTTCTGCCACAGCTCTAGCTGAGCCAGGGTCTGGTTGGTGAACGAGTTTGACATCACGAAAGAAGGGTGGCCGGTGGCGCAGCCCAGGTTCACGAGGCGGCCTTCAGCCAGAATGATTACTTCTTTGCCCTCGATGGTGTAGATGTCAACCTGGGGCTTCACCGTGTCTTTGGTGTGGCCGTAGTTGCCGTTCAGCCACGCCATGTCAATCTCATCGTCGAAGTGGCCGATGTTGCAGACAATGGCTTTGTCTTTCAGGCTGCGGAAATGCTCCTCGGTGAGGATGTCGCAGTTGCCGGTAGCCGTCACCACGATGTCGGCTTCCTTCACGGCGTTCACTAGCTTCTTCACAGCGTAGCCGTCCATGGCGGCCTGCAGGGCGCAGATGGGGTCAATTTCGGTCACGATTACGCGGGCACCCGCGCCGCTCAGTGAGGCAGCAGTGCCTTTTCCTACGTCGCCGTAGCCGGCTACTACCGCAATTTTGCCGGCCATCATCACGTCAGTAGCCCGACGGATAGCGTCCACAGCCGACTCTTTGCAGCCGTACTTGTTGTCAAACTTCGATTTCGTTACCGAGTCGTTTACGTTGATGGCAGGGAACGACAGCGTGCCGTTCTTCACCCGCTCGTACAGGCGCAGCACACCGGTGGTAGTCTCTTCCGAAACACCTTTGATGCCAGCGGCGAGCTCGGGGTACTTGTCCAGCACCATGTTAGTCAGGTCACCGCCATCGTCCAGAATCATGTTCAGCGGCTGACGGTCTTCACCGAAGAACAGCGTCTGCTCGATGCACCAGTTGAACTCCTCTTCGTTCATGCCCTTCCAGGCATACACCGGGATGCCGGCGGCGGCAATGGCCGCAGCAGCGTGGTCCTGGGTCGAGAAGATGTTGCACGACGACCACGTCACCTCCGCGCCCAGCGCCTTGAGGGTTTCGATGAGCACCGCAGTCTGGATGGTCATGTGCAGGCAGCCGGCAATGCGCGCGCCTTTGAACGGCTGGGCAGCACCAAACTCCTCGCGCAGGCTCATCAAGCCGGGCATTTCGGCCTCGGCCAAACGGATTTCCTTACGGCCCCACTCGGCCAGGCTCATGTCCTTTACTTTGTACGGAACGTACGTTTTCGTCGTGGTTTCCACCATGATGCAGGTTAGTTGATTAGTATCGGGGTCTAACTACAAAGATACTCGTTTTGTTCAAGGATGACGACGCGAAAAAGCCTGCACCGGTTGGATGCAGGCTTTAGAAAGGATGGCGCTTTATTAAGCGCTTCGCCAAAATTTAATTATTGCTGATAATAACGGCCTGAATCTGCTGCGCCGTGGGCACACCTGAACCAGCAATTCCTCGCACCACCACCGTGTAGATTTTCCCGGCCTCAAAGTTTCTAGTACCCGTACCTGAACCCGTGCCTTCGCCCACCGCTACCACTTGGGTGCGGGGCGCTCCGGTGTTGTATACCGCAAGGTTAAGCGGCCCGGCATTTACAGCAACAAACGGCGAAGCGGCACCAAAGGCAACATCGGTGGTCAAATCGTTTGGGGCGCCCGTGGGCGTGGCCGGTGGAATCGATAGCCGCACTGGCGAAGTTGCGCTTACGCCCAAGTGTACAAGGCGCACTTTTGCGGTACCTAAAGCGGGAACTGTCAGGTCATCGATAACGGTGAGCAAATTCACACTGCCAACAGTGGCAGTAGGCGAGAAAGCAAAGACTGAATAGTTCTGGTCTTTGGCGACTGTCAGAGGTTGTGTTGCAACTTGCTGCGCGCCATTGTTGATGCGCAACGTAGGTGTGCCGGCATTCACGTTCAAGTAAGAGCTAGTCTGGCCATAATTGAGCTGGCCTACCTGCTGGTCGTTTACAAATGCAGTAACCTGGGTATTGGCGGCCGCTGCAGCGTGCGAAATCAGTACCCGGCCTTGGTCAGGGGCCGGCGCGGCCGGTACGTCGTCTTTACTGCATGCGGTCAGCAACAGAGTAGCCGGTAGAAGAGCCTGGAAGGCACGGCGAAGCATGAAGGATGTTTCCATAAAGAATCTCGACTTAAGGATGAAACCTGCCAACCAAAAACGCCCGGCCGGCCCGGCCTGAACGTACAACAAGCCTGCTTTGTTGGCTATCAAAGAAGAAAGCCAAGGAGCCAGCCTTGCCCTTGCGGCCTCTATTGCCCGTCTATCTTTGCGCTATGCCTGAAAACCTCCAACAGCCCATGCTCACCCGGAAGCTACGCGGCGCGGCTATCGCAGCCCTGCTTTTTTCTTCTGTTGCATCCGTTCAGGCACAGAAAAGTCCGGCTACTATCCGCTTAAGTCCTGAGGACGCTGAGCGCGGGCTCAACGGCCATCAACACAATTTCGATTTTCTGCCTCCCGGCCAGAGTGGCAGCCAATATCAGAGCGCTGGTTTTTTCGGCCAAAAGCTCCGGCCCTATCTGGCCGGTAATGCCGAGGCCTTGGCTTACCTGAACAAATACCGCCGCCAAAAAGCCATTTTCCTTATTGACCGGGTCGTGGCGGTGGGCGCTTTTGGCTTGTACGGCCAGCAGATTTTTGCCAACGGCGAGGCGCAATACTTTAATAGCACCCAAAAAGTAGCCATCGGAGTATTCGCCACAAGTGTATTGGCCACTCTTTTTATCAATCGTAACACCAATAGCTACATGCAGCGTGCCGTTTCGGCGTACAACTCCGGCGTTGCTCAGAGCGGTTTTTGGCCCCGCTTAAAACCCACTTCTGTGGGCCTCGGAACCTCGCCCATGGGGCGGCCGCTGCTGGCTTTGCGCTGGGCCGTGCGCTAAAGGCTCCGTTTCATCGTATACGTTTATCCATGGAATACCCTTTGCCCGAAGCGGCCAGGCGCTACGTGGCCGCGCATCTGCACGACGACCCCGCCCACCTGGCCCTTCAAGCCCGCCGCCACCCCGGCCTGCCCGTTCCCGAGCTGGTACGCCAAATTCAGGCCCGCCAAAAGGCCCGCACCAAGCTGCCCGAATGGGCCGACAACCCCGAGCTGATTTTCCCCCCGGCTTTATCCGTCGAGCAAGCATCGTCGGCCCGCACCGCCGCTTTCAAGGCGAACCTGGTTGACGGCGAACGGCTGGCCGACCTCACCGGCGGTTTCGGGGCCGACACGGCCCATTTTGCCGCCCGGGTGGGTCAGGTTGATTATGTGGAGCGCGACCCCAAGTTGGCTGCTATTGTCACCTACAACCTGGCGCAGTTGGGCGTACACAATGTGGCGGTGCATGCCGAAGACGCGCTGGCGTTTCTCAAAAGCACCCCGCATCACTACGACTGGCTTTACCTCGACCCCGCCCGGCGCGATACGGCCGCCCGCAAAATCTTTTTACTGCGCGACTGCGAGCCCGATGTAGTGAAGTTGCTGCCCCTGCTGCTGCACAAAGCCGACAAGGTTCTTCTCAAGACCTCGCCCATGCTCGACATTGAGCACGCCGTCCAGGGCCTCGGCCACGTGCGCCGCCTGTGGGTGCTGGCCGTCGACAACGAGGTGAAGGAAGTGCTGTACGAGCTGGGCCAGGAGCCTGCCGTCGACCCCGAGCGCTACGCCATCAACCTGCGCCGCGACGGCACGCAGCAGGAGTTTCGGCTCAACCGCGCCCGCGAAGCCCGGGCCACGCCCCGCTACGCCGAAGCCCAGCAGTTTCTCTACGAGCCCAATGCCGCCGTGCTCAAAGCGGGTGCCTTCCGTAGCATCGGCACCGCCTTTGAGCTCTTGAAGCTGCATCAGCACAGCCACCTCTATACTTCCGACGTGCTACGGGCCGATTTCCCGGGGCGCATCTTTCGGGTGCGGGCCGTAGAAAAAGCCGACGGCGCTGCGCTCAAAGCCTACCTGGGCCCCGAGGCCAGGGCGCACGTTACCACGCGCAACTTCCCCGAATCGGTGGCTGACTTCCGGCGCCACACGGGCATCCGCGAGGGAGGCGAGCTTTACCTCTTCGCTACTACCGACCTGCGGGGCCGCCCGGTGGTGCTGGTGTGCGAAAAGATGCAAGCGCCGGTGATAGGCATTGCTTAAACTTAGTTTCGGATAAATGCTTTGTGTAAAAGGGGCCTGCTTTAGCGCAGGTCTCTTTCATTAACCCTCGTGCAATGCGATTTACAGATAAAGTGTGCCTGGTTACGGGCGGAACCTCCGGCATTGGCCGTGCTACCTGCGTGCGACTAGGCGCAGAAGGAGCCACGGTAGTGGCACTGGGGCGCGACCCAGCCGATGGCGCCGAGACCGTCGACATCATCACCAAGAACGGCGGCAAGGCCATTTTCCTGGCCTGTGACCTGGCCGATTCCCAGGCAATAGCCGATACCGTGCACGAAGTAATAACCAAGTACCACCGGGTAGACGTGCTGGTGTGCGACGCCGCCATGATGACCTTTGAGCCACTCGCAGACCTACCGCTGGAAAAATGGGATACATTGATGCTGGTTAATCTTCGTTCGCTGGCGCAGCTCACCCAACTGTGCTTGCCGCACATGCCAAAAGGCAGCGCTATTGTGGCCATCAGCTCCGTGCATGCCCACCAAACCACTGCCGGCGTGGTACCCTACGCCACCAGCAAGGGCGCCATGGAAGCGTTTGTAAGGGGAATGAGCCGCGAACTCGACTTTCGGAAAACCCGCATCAACGCCGTAGCACCTGGCGCCGTGGACACTCCCATGCTCTGGAACAACCCCAATGTGAAAAACGGCAACGAAACCATTGACAAAGCAACAGTAGGCAAACCCGAAGAATTGGCTGCAGCTATTGCCTTCATGGCCTCTCATGAAGCCAGTTTCATTCACGGCACCACGCTTACTGTAGACGGCGGTCGCCTGGCCCAACTATAGCCGATTTTTTGTCCTAAAATTTATTCTTGCGCAGGGTTGGCAATGGTTGCCCTTGAACGTTACGAGGTTCTCTCATCGCATTTGCAGTGGTTGGTAGCTTGTATTTCCGTAGTTTTGCAGCGCAACCCCCTATCCAATACGGCTCGGGCGGCTGCCATTCTCTTTTCTCTTTGCACTTTTCGCGCTTTCAATGCCCTATCTGTTCACTTCCGAATCGGTTTCGGAAGGCCATCCCGATAAAGTCGCTGACCAGATTTCCGACGCCATCCTCGACGAGTACCTCCGCCAGGACCCTACCGCCAAAGTTGCCTGTGAGACCCTTGTAACGACGGACTTCGCCCTTGTTGCCGGCGAAATAAAGTCTACTGCTCACGTTGATGCCGAGCCGATTATTCGCGAAACCATCCGCCGCATCGGCTACGACAAGCCCGAATACCTGTTCAACGCCGAAACCTGTGAGGTGATGAACCGCCTGCACGAGCAGTCGCCGGATATCAACCAGGGCGTGGAACGCGCCAAGGACGAAGACCAGGGCGCCGGCGACCAGGGCATGATGTTCGGCTACGCCAGCCACGAAACGGCAAACTACATGCCGCTGGCCCTGGACCTGTCGCACCGTCTGCTGCAGGAGCTGGCGGCCATCCGCCGCGAAGGCCGCGACATGACCTACCTGCGCCCCGACGCCAAAAGCCAGGTCACGATTCGCTACTCCGACGACCACCGTCCCGAAGCCATCGACACCATCGTTATCAGCACCCAGCACGACGAGTTCGACGCCTCGGAGAATGTGATGCTCGACCAGATTAAAGCCGATGTGCTTTCCATCCTCATCCCCCGCGTGAAAGCCGGGCTGAGCGCCGATGCCCAGGGCCTGTTCACTGACCAGATTATCTACCATATCAACCCTACTGGCAAGTTTGTCATCGGCGGTCCCCACGGCGACTCCGGCCTCACTGGCCGCAAAATCATTGTGGATACCTACGGCGGCAAGGGTGCGCACGGCGGCGGAGCTTTCTCGGGCAAGGACTCTTCCAAAGTAGACCGCTCGGCGGCTTACGCAGCTCGCCACATTGCCAAAAACCTGGTGGCGGCCGGCGTAGCCGACCAGGTGCTGGTGCAAGTAGCCTACGCCATTGGCGTAGCGCAACCCGTGGGAGTATTCGTGACTACCTACGGCACCACCAAAGCCAAAGGCAGCACCGGAGCAACCCTCACCGATGGTGAAATTGCTGAGAAGGTAAACAAGCTGTTTGACTTGCGTCCTTATGCCATTGTGCAGCGCTTCGGCCTGCAGAACCCCATTTTCGGCCAGACAGCAGCGTACGGCCACATGGGCCGTCAGCCCGGCACCGTACAAACCACCATGAAAGATGGCAGCGTAAAGACCTTCGAAACCTTTACCTGGGAGAAGTTGGATTACGTGCCTCAGATTAAAACTGAATTCGCCCTCTAAGCCGCGCTTCGGTCTAGACCGGAAAGATTGAAAAAGGCCCCGTTTGCTTCGAAGCAAACGGGGCCTTTTCTATTACTATGCTCTAGCGTGATGCACGCTACACTTTGTAGCTGAGGGTCTTCTCTTTGTACCGGGTAATCTGGCGACGCAGGCTCTCGGCGGCGGCATCGGCGGCGGCTTCAAACGAAGCGGCATCTTCTTGGCTGAAGAGCGTACTGCCGGGCACAAGCAGCTTTATTTCCACGGTTTTGTTGTCAATTCCATCCTTGTTATTGAGGCGCATAATAACCTCGCCACCGGTTACCTTATCATAAAAAGTCTCGAGCTTATTGAGTCGTTGCTGCACGAAGTCAAGCAATTTTTTGTCGGCGTCGAAGTGCACCGAATGCATCTGTACTTTCATAAAGCAGTTGGTTAAAAGGTAAAAGGATAAACAAAATCAAGCCCGTGGGTGGGCCTGTTCAAATACGGATTTCAGCCTGTCGACGGACAGGTGCGTGTACACCTGCGTAGCTGCCAAGCTGGCGTGGCCCAACAGCTCTTTAATGGAGTTGAGGTCGGCTCCTTTGCCCAGCAAATGCGTTGCAAATGCATGGCGCAGGGCGTGAGGGTGTTGCTGAGCTTTCGAGGTGGTAATCTGGCTTAGGTAGCGCTGCACCGTCCGGTACACAAATTTCTCATACATGGGCTCGCCTTTGTCGGTAAGCAACAGGGGGCCCGCCGTGGCACCAAACTCCTGCGCCCGCTGCAATTGGTACTGTTCTATCACCAGCTTCAGCGAAGGATTCAGTGGGACAAGACGTTGCTTATTGCCCTTGCCGGTGACGCGCACCGTGCCAGCGCCCAAGCTCACGTCTTCTGCATGAATGCCAATGAGCTCTGATAAACGAATGCCGGTACCATACAGCATTTCCAACACCAGCTGGTCGCGCCGGCCGGCAAAGTCGTCCCCAAACTCAAAGGAGTTTAACAGCCCATTCAGTGCTTCCTCGGGCACAAACTCGGGCAGCTTCTTGGCCATTTTCGGCGCCTTGATGCGCAGCATGGGGTTAGCTGCGATGCTTCCGGTGCGCAACAAAAACTTGTAGTAGGAGCGCAGGCAAGCCACTTTGCGGTTCACGGTACGCGGGTCCAGGTTTTGCTCCATCAGCTCCACCACCCAACCGCGAATCAGCGGGTGCGTGGCCTGCGCCGGGTCGGTCAGCTCAAAGGCCGACTTCAGATAAGCTGCAAACTGCCCCAGGTCCGTTTGATAGGAAGTCACTGTGTGCGGACTGTAGCGCCGCTCAAAGCGTAAGTAATCAAAAAAAGCATCCATACCAACACCAAAAATGCCCAGCGTTCGGGCCGGGCATCCAATGTACTAGTTTTTTATTTTCCAGCAAATAAACCACTGCTGTATGGACGCGAAAAAACCGGCCGGCTTGCTTATAAAGCAAACCAGCCGGTTTTTACAATACTAACGGTACCCGAAGTTTCGGACTATTCGTTGGGCTGACCGTAGGTGGCGAGCTTGTAAACAGCCTTCTGCTTCATTTTACGCTCCGTGATGCTGGGCTTCTGGAAGAAGGTACGGCGACGCAGCTCTTTCAGCACGCCAGTGCGCTCAAACTTCTTTTTAAAGCGCTTCAGGGCGCGGTCAACCGATTCGTTGTCTTTGATTTGAATGATAATCATATCAGGGAATGAGGGAGATTTTCAGGAGGGGAGCCGAGTAAATCGGGCCGCAAAGATAAGTAGAAAAGTTTAAGATTCCGAACACTCTAACTATTTAAGAACGTCATGCTGAGCGGAGTCAATGACTTTCTAGAGCTTTGCCGACACAGCGCCTGCCCTGATGAGGCACGGAGCATTTTACCACTGAAGAAGAGTTAACCCTTGCGTTGGTAAATGGCTTCGTGCCTCAGCTATGCAAGGTTACTTCAGCAATGCTCGGGCGATTACCAGCTTCTGAATTTCGCTAGTGCCTTCGCCGATGGTGCACAACTTAGCATCGCGGTAGTATTTCTCTGCCGGATAGTCTTTGGTGTAGCCATAACCACCGAAAATCTGGACACCCTCGTTGGCAACGCGTACACATACTTCGGACGCGTAGAGCTTAGCCATTGCCGATTCCAGGTTCACGTTCAAGCCACGGTCCTTCATGTCGGCGGCCCGGTACGTGAGTTGGCTTGCCGCCTCAATTTCGGTGGCCATGTCTGCTAGTTTGAAGGCAATCCCCTGAAAGCTGCTGATGGGCTGATTGAATTGGTAGCGCTCTTTGCTGTACTGCGTGGCAGCTTCGAAAGCACCCTGAGCAATGCCCAGGCTCAAGGCCGCGATGCTGATGCGGCCGCCGTCGAGCACCTTCAACGACTGCACAAAGCCGTCGCCCACCTTGCCAATCACGTTCTCCTTAGGCACTTTGCAGTCGGTAAAAATCAACTCGGTGGTCTCCGAAGCCCGCATGCCGAGCTTATCTTCCTTGCGGCCGGCTTCAAAGCCCGGCGTGCCGCGCTCAATAATGAAAGCCGTCATGCCGTGCGAGTCGCCAACTTCGCCGGTGCGCACAATAACCACGGCCACGTTGCCAGATTTGCCGTGCGTAATGAAGTTTTTCGCGCCGTTAATAATATAATAATCCCCGCTCTCATCGAGCACGGCTGTGGTGCGCATGTTGCCAGCGTCGGAGCCGGTATTCGGCTCGGTAAGGCCCCAGGCACCAATCCATTCGCCCGAAGCAAGCTTGGGCAGGTACTTCTGCTTTTGCTCTTCGGAAGCATGTTGCAGGATGTGGCCAGTGCATAGCGAGTTGTGCGCCGCCATGCTCAGGCCAATGCTGCCGTCAATCTTGGCTAGCTCGGCAATGGCTGTCACGTACTCCATGTAGCCAAAGCCAGAACCGCCGTACTGCTGGGGTACTAGCACGCCCATAAGGCCCAGTTCGCCGAGCTTGTGAAATACGTCGATGGGAAACTCCTGGCTCTCATCCCATTTCATCATATTGGGCTTGATGTGCTGGGCGCCAAAATCGCGCACCATTTGCGCAATCATGGTTTGGTTTTCAGTGGCTACGGCTTCCATGTAGGGGTTAATAGTGGTGGGATTTGAGAAAAGTAGAGTGAAGTATGACCATAACCACTAACTGTTGGTTTTGGCTCCGCGAAAGTACGATTTAAGCAGTTGAAAAGACAGGAGGGCTGCCCTTCGTAACAAGCTGTAGTTGAATGGGCACGCCAAAAGAGTTACTTTTGAGGCTTTTTGAAGAGAATATGGCTTGCAAGGTCATTTTTTCATTTTTTCTATTCGCCCTTCTTCCAATTGGCCTTCATGCCGACCTCCTTTCTTCGTAGCCTTGGGCGGCTGTGGCTGCTAGCGCTGCCCGCCATGCTGCTCTTTTCTTCGTGTGCCAGCACAAAGTATTATAATCAGCGCACCCTGTTTCGCCTTACCGACAGCCAGGGCAGGCAGTTGGACAGCACCAAATTACGCATCGCAGTGAACCGCTCGGAACGTAATTATGTCATTCAACCCAATGACTTTTTGGAAGTACGGGTGAACACGAACAAAGGAGAACGTATCCTCGACCCTAATGGAGAGTTGCAATTTGGCCAGCCTGCTGGTGGCATCCCAAGCCGTGGCGCGGCCCCGGCCGGGGCCGCGCGTGGCCCTGTTCGCAACACGGGCCAAGGCGCCGGCGCTTCATCGGGTGGCTCTGAGTTTTTGGTGCAGGCAGATGGCGTTGTGAAACTCCCAATGGTGAATATGGTGCGCGTGAGCGGACTGACCCTTTTGGAGGCTGACAGCGTGTTAGCAGGACTTTACAACGAGTTCTACAAAGAAGCCTTCGTGACCACTCGAGTGACCAACAATCGGGTAATTGTATTGGGAGCTACTGGTGGCCAAGTTGTTGCTTTGACCAATGACAACATGAACCTCCTTGAAGTATTAGCATTGGCAGGTGGGGTAGACGGCAACGGTGGCGGTGGTGCTGGTTTATATCGCAACGGTGGCAGAGCCAACAACATTCGTATTATTCGGGGCAACTTGAAAAACCCTCGCGTTCAGCAAATTGATTTATCAACGCTGGACGGCATGCGTCGGGCCAATCTTCAAGTAGAGCCGAATGACATTGTCTATGTAGAGCCCATTCGCCGCCCACTTCTTGACGCATTAGTTGACATAGGCCCTATAATTAGTTTATCGTCCATTTTACTTACTACTACGTTCTTTATTATCAGCCAAGTAAGAAGGTAATATGCCTGTAGCATAAATACTCTTTAATTATTTATCTAGCCTAAATTTGGCGCTATCACCACAATGGCCATAAACGAGAATACCGAATTAGAAGAACTCATCCGTAATGCGACCGGCGGAAGTGCGGCTCCTCCGGAGACTCCCGCCTCCAGCGGGGCCGACCCTGAGGATGACTCGGCCAGTTTGGATATATCTACTCTCGTGCTAGTAGCTCGACGTAGCTTATTGTGGCTGATTTTGCTGATTGCGTTAGGACTCACAGCTTCGTGGTTGTATTTACGCTACACCAAACCCGTTTATAAGTCACAGTCGCTGCTCAAAATAGACGAGCGGAACGAAGGCAGTGCGTTAGGGTTAGCCGGACAAATGGCCCCCGCTGCAGCTGATAAAGGACGAGGAGGCAAGTTGGCAGGTGAGGTAGAAGTAATTAAATCCAATATCATTTATCGGCGGTTGAAGGACTCTCTGGCCTTAGATGTTAATTACTATGTGCAGGGTACAGTGCTCGAGGCCGAGCTATACGGCACCTCGCCTTTCAAGGTGATTTACAAAATCACTGACCCGTCGCTCTACAATCGAAAGTTCGATTTAAGATTTATCAATAAACAGCGCTTTATCCTTGAATTCATGGGTCAGGGACGACCTACAAGCGGTGAGTATGCACTGGGACAAACAATTGATTTATCGGGCATTACGCTGCAGATAGTTGGTACACCAGCACTTAAGGGCGATGTGCAGGACGAAAATTATCACTTTACAATTCTGAGTGATGGCGCCGTTAACCAGTATCTGGATAAAAACCTGGCGGTGGAAATAGTCAATCCGGAGGCAAATACCATCCAGATATCGTTCAACGACTTTAACCCTACCAAGGCGCAGGATATCGTCAATAAAATTGACTCTTTGTATTTGGTGGAGAAGGTGACGCGCAAGAATGAAGCGACACGTAATCAGCTCAAATTTCTGGACCAAATCCTGGATGAGAACGGTCAAAATCTAGAACGGGCCGAGGACCGGCTCCAAAGCTTTGTTCAGAAAACCGGTACTTACGATACGAGAGCAGAGTTGGAGGCCATTTCTGGCAAAATGGAGAAGCTCGAAGCAGAACGGCTCAAACTCACCGACAAGATGATTTTGCTGACCGAAATAGAGGTGATGGCTCGCCAGGACCGCCTGACTCGTGACGAAACCCAAACCGTGGAGCAAAGCATGCCGGCCATTGTAGGCATTGAAGATGCGCAACTACTTCAGCAGCTCAACGAACTCAATAACCTGCAGTGGAACTTGCGGCGCATCTCGCGTTCCTACACCGACAAAACCGAAACCGTACAACGGACCAAGGCCGATATTGAATATGCCCGGACGGCTGTGAGTCGCTTACTCCGCCAAAGTCAAAAACTGCTACGCAACGAGCTTAGCCGACTTGACCAGCAGCGAAACCGCCTTAACGGCGACTTGCAAAGCCTTCCTGCTAAAGGCACCGAACTGGCCCGACTCCAGCGCCCTATGGGCCTGTACGATAAGTTTTTTCTGCAGTTAATGGACCGAAAAGTTCAGTTTAATATTGAACAAGCCGGTACCACTGCTGACTTTCAAATCCTTTCGCCGGCTTCGCCTCCTTCTGCGCCTATCTCTCCTAATCGGCTTATTGTGTATGCTTCGGGCTTGGCGGGAGGGTTGCTGCTTGGCTTAGGATTGATTGCAGTGCGCTACTTCATGCATAATACTATCACTAATGTGCGGGAGCTAGAGCGTAATACCAAAGCATCGGTATTAGGCATCATACCGACCTATGATAAAGAGAAAATGGAGGTGTCACGCCTAGTTGTGGACAAAAACCCAAAGTCTGCTATATCGGAGTCGATTCGCTCCATTCGAACAAACCTGGACTTCATCAGCTCTGCGAAGAAGAAGCGGATGATTTCCGTTACATCAACCATATCCGGGGAAGGCAAAACGTTTGTGACCGTGAATTTGGGTGGTATCATCGCTCTTTCGGGTCAGCGGGTGGTTATCCTCGACTTGGACATGCGCAAGCCTAAAGTCAACCTTGCTTTTGGCGCCCAGAACGTGAAAGGAGTAAGCACTATTCTCATCGAGCGGCATAGCGTTCAGGAATGTATACAACCCACTTCTATCGAGTCTATGCAGTTTATTTCGGCAGGCCCAACTCCTCCAAATCCGTCGGAGTTGATTCTGAGTGATAAGTTCGACCAGATGATTCAGGAGTTGTACCTGACTTACGATGTTATCCTGATTGATACGCCTCCAGTGGGATTGGTTACAGATGGCATCTTGATAATGCGCAAAGCTGATATTCCGCTATACATTGTGCGCGCGGAGTATTCCCGCAAGGCATTTATCAAGAACATGAACCGACTTATGCGCAGCAACAATTTGACGCGCATGTGCACCATTCTCAACGATGCTAGTGCACGCGGCTCTGGGTACGGCTACGGTTATGGCTACGGGTACGGCTACGGCGCTTATGGCGGTTATGGGCAGGGGTATTACGAAGAGCCAGAGGCTAGGCCGCTCACCTTCGGTGAAAAGCTGAAGAAGTTTTTCAACTGATTCATTTATGGCTTCGCTTCTGCAACGGCTTTTTGGGGGTAAGCCGGCGGCACCGGCAATTTTGCCCTCTTTAGCAGGGTTGGAAGCCGACATGCATTCGCACTTATTGCCAGGCCTTGACGATGGTGCTGAGACCGTGGAGCACTCGCTAGACCTGCTGCGCGCCCTTCGCGGTATGGGACTTCGCAAGTTGATAATGACGCCCCACATCATGGGCGACTTTTATAAAAACACCCCCGAAGGAGTGCGGGCAGCCTTGCAGGTATTGCGCGAAGCCGCCGCGACGGCCGGCTTGGGGGATGTGGTTCTTGAGTGCGCAGCCGAATATTACCTTGATGAGTTTCTGGGCCGGAAGCTAGTCGATGGCACCGAAATGCTCACGTTCGGGGGCGAAAAGCGTTATCTGCTTTTTGAGACTTCGTACATGAACGAGCCACTCAATCTGTTCGAAATCATCTTTGAACTCAAGGCCCAAGGATACACCCCAGTGTTGGCGCATCCGGAGCGTTACACGTACTTATATGGCCGCTTTGCCGAAATCGAAGCAATGCGGCGCGACTACGGTGTGCTGCTGCAACTCAACTTGAACTCGCTCGCTGGGTATTATTCGCCAGCAGCTAAAAAGGTCGCCGAAGAGCTGATTGATAGAGAGCTAGTTGATTTTGTGGGCACCGACACACATCATTTGCGACACACCGAAACCTTGCTCCATCGAACGCTGCCCCAGCCTTACATGCAGAAGCTGTTGCAACTGCCGCTGCTGAACAAAACGCTTTGAGCCGATGGTGGTTAATTGCTGGAGGCACTAATCATGTTTTGTGAAAAGTGGCCATTCCGCAAAACTTGCCATTAACCTCCGCTTTATTCTATGATATTCGTTACTGGCGGCACTGGCCTGATTGGCTCTTTCTTGTTGCAGGGTCTTCGGGCAAGGGGGCTGGCGGTGCGGGCTTTGCACCGAGGCGCTATCCCTGACGACGCAGCTCCCGGCGTAGAGTGGCTAACTGGCGACTTGCTCGATACTGACTTGCTGCGGGCGGCCCTCACCCCCGACGTGACGCATGTTTTTCATTGCGCGGGCTTGGTTTCCTACGCCCCCCAGGACGAGGATTTGCTGTTGAATGTGAACGTGCAGGGAACGGCTGCAGTCGTTGATGCCTGCCTGGAGCACCCGGGGATTCGACTGGCGCACGTCTCGTCGGTGGCTGCGTTAGGCGGCCCAACGGCGGGAAGTACTGCCGGTCCCGGCGGCGTGTTTACGGTGACGGAGAAAAGTGCCTGGGACCTGGGTGCGGCCCACCCAGCTTATGCGACCTCCAAGTACTTGGGCGAGCTGGAGGTGTGGCGTGGGGTGGCGGAGGGCTTATCGGCTGTCATTGTTAACCCATCGGTGGTGCTGGGGCCGGGCAACTGGCACCGTAGCAGTACCCGGCTGTTGCGCTATGCGCACCAGCAGCACCGCTTTTACACCCGTGGGCTAGTGAATTTTGTGGATGTGCGCGATGTAGTGGCGCACCTTATTGCCCTCACGCTCGACCAGCCCGCCCTAAGCGGCGAGCGCTACATAGTGAGCGCCGAAGCCGTGCCGCTGGCCGATTTTTTCCAGCAGGCGGCGGCGGCCATGCACCGCCGGGCCCCGAGTGTGGCAGTGCCCGACTGGGCTGCCGAAATCATCTGGCGTTTGGAGCACGCCCGGGCAATACTTACCGGTGCCCGGCCTCTAATCACGAAAGACACGGCCCGTGCCGGTCGCCAGCCAGTTGTGTACGCGCACGCTAAAGTACAAAGTGCTACTGGCCTAGGATTCCGGCCGTTAGCTGAGACATTGGCGTGGTGTGCGGCCAAATTAACGGCAAATACAACCGTCTCGCCAGCGGTTATCGTATCTTAGCAACATCCGGATTGCACGGTTTTAGCTAAGATTTGTTATTATTGATAGAGAACTGATAAAGTGGAGTGGAACGGCGATTAAGTGCGATGCGGCGACCAAAACCAGCTGTTGCATTGGGCCGCCCACAAAACCAGATTAATCCACTTACTTAACTGCGGTTTTATGCGCATGAACGAACATTTTGAAAACCACCGGGCCGTGTTGGATGTCGTGCGTCGTTTTGAGCGCATGGTGGCCCAGCAAGAGCCTGTTTTCTTCGACTTGGAGGACTTTGAGAACATCATCGACCACTACGTCACGAATGCAGAATTTGACAAAGCCCTGCAAGCTTGCGAGGCGGCCCTTGGCCAGTACCCTTTTTCAACCGAACTACTCATTGACCGCGCCCAGGTAACGGCCATGCGCGGCGACTATACCGAAGCCGAGCGCCAGATTGACGAAGTAGCGGCGCTTGACCCGACCAACGCCGACGTGGCCGTGACGAGGGGCATCATCAGCACGCAGCGGGGCGAGTTTGCCCAGGCGGTTGAGTTTTTCCGGGCTGGCCTGGAGCAGGAACCCGAGCGCGAAGACATTCACTTTAACCTCGGGCTGGCCTTTCAGAGCTGGCAGAAATTCAAAAGCGCGGCCAAGCACTACAAGCAAAGCCTGCGCCTCAACCCCGACAATGAGACCGGCGTACAGGAACTCCTGCACTGCCTGGATATTACCGGACGGCTGGAGGAGCACGAGGAGTTCTTTAAAGGATTCACGGACGACGACCCGTATTCTGCCACCGCTTGGTACAACCTGGGGCAGTACTGGTATCGCCGCGAGGACTTTACCAAAGCCGCTGAGGCGTTCGATTACGCCGTGGTAATCAGCCCCGATTTCCACGATGCCCACCACTGGCTGGCCGACACTTTCGTGTGCCAGCAGGAGTACAAGAAAGCCATTCTGGAGTTCGAACTGGCTTACCCGGCCGGCGAGCCGACGGACGAGGCCCTCTGTAACATTGGCGAGTGCTACGAGAAGCTGCGCGAGTGGGAGCCTGCCCGTCGCTACTACCGTCAGGCCCTCGAGATTAATCCTGAGATGGACGAAGCTTGGTTTGGGCAGGGCGTGTTGCTGCAGGAGCAGGGCCGTTGGTTTGAGGCCATCCACTACTTCCGCAAGGCCACCGAGCTCTATGCCGAGAGCGGCGAGTACTGGTCGGCACTGGGGGCAGCTGAGAACCAAGTTGGCAACGTAGTAAGTGCCCTTGAATCGTACGAGAAAGCCACCGAAGTAGCTCCTGATGATGTGCAGGGCTGGGTGAACTGGAGCGCTATCCTCTACGAGCAAGGACACTTTTCCGAAGCCGTAGACTTGGTGCGCCATGCCGTGAACCTGCACCCTCACGAAGCGCATTTTCACTACATGCTGTGCGCTTACCTGCTGGCCGATGGCCGCCTGCGTGAAGCCTATGCTACGCTCGAAACGGCTTTGACGCTGAACTACGAGCAACATGTGTTGCTGTTCGACTATTTTCCTGCTCTGCGCGAACAGCCGGGTCTGAAGAAGTTAATTGAGCAGTTCCGAAAATAGAAAAAGCGCGTTGACAGTGGCAATTTCCCCATAAACTAGCGCTTGGACCACAACAGCAACCGAATGACTTATTTTTGCAACCGCCTGCGCCTACGCAGGCGGTTTTTTTTGTCATTTTACGGGTGGCAAATCCATCCGCAAAAATTCAGCCAGCACATTTCATAGCTAATTAATGAATTACGACCTCTCTCAACTGCCGGAGCGCACTCCCAAACCCCGCGAGCAAGGCTACACCATGGTGATGGACAAGGGCATGAGCCTGCGCGAAGTAGAAGACTTCCTGGAAGTGGGCGGCGCCTATACCGATGTGGTGAAGCTGGGCTGGGCCACCTCCTACGTGGTGCCCAACCTCAAGCGCAAGCTTGAAATCTACCGGGCTGCCAACATTCCTGTGTACTTCGGAGGCACATTGTTTGAGGCGTTTATTATTCGCAACCAATTCGACGATTATCGCCGCCTGCTGGACACTTACGGCATGGAGTACGCTGAAGTATCAGACGGTAGCATCGACCTCGCTCATGAACGCAAATGCGAGTACATCCGCGAATTGACCAAGGCTGTACGCGTGCTGAGCGAGGTGGGCTCGAAAGACGCTGAGAAAATCATTCCGCCTTACAAGTGGATTGCGCAGATGGAAACCGAATTGGAGGCCGGTGCCATCAAGGTGATTGGCGAGGCCCGCGAAGGTGGCAATGTGGGCCTGTTTCGCAGCACCGGCGAGGTGCGCTCGGGTCTGGTAGAAGAAATTCTGACCAAGATTCCTTCGGAGAAGATTTTGTGGGAAGCTCCGCAAAAGGCCCAGCAAGTATGGTTCATCAAGCTGCTGGGCGCCAACGTGAACCTGGGCAATATTGCCCCCAACGAAGTGGTAAGCCTTGAGACCATCCGCTTGGGCTTGCGCGGCGATACCTTCTCGCACTTCCTCGACATGGATGCCGTGGACCCTATGTTCCACCCAGCAGCAAAGACGGGTAAGCCAGGCACGTCCATGCCCCGCGGTTAGGACAATCAGCACCTCGGCAAGAATTAGCATAGATTGCATTACTCGCCATTAGCTACAAAAAAAGCCGGCTCCCTCACGGAAGCCGGCTTTTTTATGTGCCGCAGGAAGCAATTTATTACTTCTGCACTTTGAGGTTTTGAACCTCGCCGTTGGGCAATACCAAGCGTACCATGTAGAGGCCACCTTTCAAGTCGTTTAGGCCATTTACGGCTGCATCGGTGCTGCCGGCTATAATCTCGATTTGCTGCTGGCTAACTACGCGGCCCGTCATGTCTGTGATGCTTACGCGGCCTTGGCCACTCACCGGCGACTGCACAGTTAAGTACAGTTTGTCAGCGTTACCCAAAGGGTTGGGGTAAGCCGTCAGAGCTGCGGCAAGCGCTTTGCCTTCAAAGCTGACCGAACGGGGTCCAAAAAATGCTTCCTTACCATCTAAGTCTACTTGACGAAGGCGATAATAACGCTGACCAGCTTTGTTCTCTTCGGTATCGATATAGCTGTAATTACGTAGGCGGGTGCTGTTGGGCGCCTCGCTGGCTACGAAGCCGATGGTACGAAACTGCTTGCCGTCGGTAGACACTTGCACATAAAACCCTTTGTTGTTGAGCTCAATGGCCGTGTCCCACGTCAGCAGAACGTTGGTGCCGGTGCGCTTGGCATCGAAAGCAGTGAGTGTAACGGGCAACGGATTCGTGCGGTCGCCAAGGGTGAAAGTAGCGAATACTGTCACATTGTTTTTGGTCAGGATGTTGGCAGTCTGGTCGAGGGCGTCGCTGCCCAATGCGCCAAACTGGTTGCCGCCGCTTGTCGATACGAACAGGGCCAGGTTAGGCTCAGCAATTGAGCCGTTGCCTTGTGGACCTAGGTTAATCAACTCAGCGTCACGGTAGCGGAAGGTAAGGTCAGCCAACAAGCCGCCCACGGCAGATTCATTGGAAGGACGCACTCCAAAGATGCGACGTATGCCGAAGCGTTCAGTTCGCAGAGGCCCTGCAAGCGGCGTATAGCTTTCCGCAGTGTTACGTGTTACGCGAACGTTGCCAGGGTTATTAGGTCCTTTGAAATTGATTGTCATTCCCATGTTTCCATAGGTGCGGGGACGAATCTGCCCAGTAACTGGGTCAAGCTCATTGACTCGCACATCGCTGCGCACGGTTTCCATAAAACCACGGACATAGGCTGTTTCGCTTTCGCCAACCAATTGCGCACCGTTAGGAGCTAAGACGCTACGTTCACCTAGGTTAATTACATTTTCAAGGGGCCGGCTGACATCCGTGCTAAGAATTCCGCCATTGGGCGCAAATCGCAATTCAGCATCAATATTCATGATGCCAGTTAGCGCTTTTCTACCGCCGCCAGATATTTCTACTGATGTAAAATTGCCACCCGAAATTTGTGAATTACCAGGGCTGGAAAACTCTATAACTGAAGCCAACGTCGGGGTACCTGTGCGTTGGATAAACGTGTCGAACCGATTAAAAAAGCTACCACTAACTATAAATCGGCCAGTAATTAACCGAAGAATAGAGCGCTCCGCTTGCGATGACCCTTGCAAATCCAAATTGCGGGCCCTTGCCGGACCAGTGGCGGCAGTAGCCCTGATGTTCGGAGCGAGGTTGGGAGCACCACTTAGGTAGTTAGGCACAATCACGTTGGTATTATTAGTTGGCACCGAACGCAAACTCCAGTTCCGACCGTCAAACCAGTCGTCGCTTCTCAAACCTTCCCAAGTGTTTGTGGGAAAAGGAACGCCTGTAGTCACAAATCTTGCCGTGTAACCGCCTGTTCTTGGGTCCGTAATTACACCAACAAAGCTGGTGTTTGTAAATAAGTCAGCCTCGAACGATACTGTGATGGTGTATTCACCTGCGCCAAAGCCCGCAAGAGTCGCAATTAGGTTGCGCAGTGCTGTCGCATTAGAAAAAACGCGCGAAGTGCCGTTTGGTTGGCTCGTAGGTGTGCCAAGTTGTACAAGGGCAATGTTGGAGGGGGCAAAGTTTATTACCGAGGTATTTCCCGGTTGCACGGGCTTTTGAATTCGATATACCAAACGAGGGTTCTGAATGTCGTCACCAGTACGCTCGAAGGTTGTCACGTTGCCGCCATTCAGCGTTAGCTCTCCATTGTTAATATCGTAACTACCCAGGTTTGTGCCTTGGAAGAGAGGCGCGGTGCCCGAACTTCCCCCATAAATAGTGTTGGGCGTTAGTTCACCAACCGTGTTGATGAAGATATTACTGTTGGTAAGTCCAGTAGGTGTAACGGGAGTACCTGTAACGGTGAAAGTGGCAGCACGGAAGGCATCAGCAGTGATAGGGTCATTTGGAGTGCTTACCTCGAATCTTGCCTGTATCCGGTAACTACCACTGGCTGTCACCAAGGCAATCAAGCTCCGCGAAGCATTATCCAAACGGTATGTATAAACTCGATTATTCGACGAGACTGCAGTCCGTGTCAGCGAAATAGCTTCAAAAGGGGCTACTGTGTTTAAGGCCGCATCTTGGATACGAAAACGAAGAACTACATCATTTGGCGCATTAGCAGCCTGATTATTAATTGCTTCAAAGACGACCTCACCACCGTTGAGTAATAAGGTGCTGGGAGAATTAATGTCGAAACTGCCAAGGTTCGCATTATTGAAATTCGGCGTTATTGCCGAACTACCACCGAAAGTGGTGTTTACAGTAGGATTTCCTCTGCCTATGAAATAATTACTTGAAGTAATGTTTTGCGCCTGAGCCGTCTGTGACGCGCCCAGCCCGACAAACAACGCAAAGAGCGGAATGAGGGAGGCTAAAAAGTTACGCTGTCGCAACAGCTTCTGAGTAAAAGTTAAAGGTCGCATAAAGACGAAAATTGAAGGAAAAGAAGAGAGAAACGCACAATTAGCGTATTGCGGTGAGGCGCATATACGCAGGAGTCAAAAAAAAGTATGACTATTACGAAAGATTTTAATGAATAGGCTGTCGTGGCCTTTAAACGCACTTTTTGGCCCGATTTACGGCTTCCGCAAAGGCTCATGTAATGGCCTGCTAGCCCCAATAACGCCCGTTTGCAGAGCAAGCCTTGCTAGTGGACCACGCTGTAAGGCACCGAAGCCAAAGCCTTCTTCTCGGCGGGTAATTCTACCCCCAATAGGTCGTGCACACTTACGCGAATTTTATTGGAGAGCTGGGTGATAGGCAGGTCGTTACTGTCGTATCCGAAGGGGTTTTCGATTTCGTTGCCTATCATTTCCAGGCCCAACATGGCGTAGGCGCCTATCATGGTGATGGGCACCATCCACCAGTCGCAGGATTCCACCAACACCAGCGGCATTATCATGATGAAAATGGTAATGTAGCACTTTATAAAGAAGCTGTAGGAATACGGGATAGGCGTGGCCTTGATGCGTTCGCACGTTCCGTTCACGGCCATCATGGCCAGGTAGTGCTGCTTGATGTTGACGAGGTGAATGGGGTCGAAAATCTGAACCTGCCGCAGCTGCTCCACGCTTTCCATGAGCACGGCAATGATGGTGGAGGCCACATTCTCGGCTTTTTGCAGGCGCTCGATGATGTCGGGCGTCGCCTCCATTTTATCAAAGCGCACCTTGTTGCGAAGGCTGCCTTCTACGGCAATGGGGAAGTTGGAGATGAGAGCGGCAAAGTAGCGGCGGCTCGACTTGGCCTCGCGGGGCAGCAGCGCATTCATTTCCATGGCAAGCCCGCGGCACTGTGACACCAGGATGCCCCACACCTTTCGGCCTTCGTAGTACCGGTCGTAAGCCGTGTTCGTGCGAAACACGAGGAGCAAGCTGAGCAAAATGCCCAGAATGGACAGGTATTCGCGCCCAATTTTAATATTAAGGGTATGAAAATCAATGCTTACAACGGCCACTGCAGAGCCGTATAGGCCCACTAGTGCTACGCGCTTCAGAAGCAACCGGATAACGGCCGAAGTCTGGAAATGACGCAGGGCGCGCCACCAGTCTCCGCCTTGGTACACTATCATGTGATATATAGTAGAATTTTATTCCTTCAACGAAAAAATATTAACGGAGGTTGAGGCTACCAAAGCGCAACAATGCCTTGGCCCATTCGCTGGGTTCAGGGCTGCTCATAGGTCGTGCCACTTTCGGGCGGTGCGGTGCTTTTTCTAATCCATTTTGCTAGCCAAGTAATACAATTTCCTAGCTAACTCACCTATGAATTAGCAGCTTGCACTAATTTGCTTTAATTGTGATTTTTTTAACTAAATTTTAACCTTGTGTCAAAATTCTCTAGAAATCTTTTGTCAGGCGCATCCAGGCTTTAAAGAAACCTGCAAAAACAGGGGTTGCCTTTGAGCCCATAGCAACCTGAAAAGCTCGACCGTTCAGCTACCAGAATCTGTAGTGTGGGCAGACAGCAGCGCGCAAGCCTAGAGCCGCAAATCGGTTAGTTCGGCGGCGGCCGGTTTTCTTTGCAGTTCACTTACGCTCGGCATGGAACTACTCAAGCATTTTTTCGACATCATTCTGCACCTCGACGTGCACCTTAAACTCCTGGTGAACGAATACGGCAGCCTCACCTACCTTATTCTATTCCTCATCATCTTCACCGAGACAGGCGTTATCATATTCCCCTTCCTGCCCGGCGACTCGCTGCTATTTGTGGCCGGCACGCTGGCGGCCCAGCCCAACTTGCAAACCGGCGAGCCCCTGCTCAACGTCGTGATACTGATTCCGCTGCTGATGGCGGCGGCCTTTATCGGCGACAACCTCAACTACTTTGTGGGCGATTACCTTGGGCCCCGCGTGTTCCGAGAAAATTATAAGTTTCTGAACCGCAAGTACCTCGACCAAACCCAGGACTTCTATGCCAAGCACGGAGGTAAGACCATCATCATGGCGCGCTTTGTGCCCATTGTTCGCACGTTTGCGCCCTTTGTGGCCGGGGTGGGCACCATGACGTACCGCTTCTTTGTGACATACAGCATTGCGGGTGCGGCCCTGTGGGTGATTTCGCTGACGCTAGCGGGCTACTTTTTTGGCAACATTGCCTGGGTGCAGAAGAACTTCACGCTGGTTATCTACGCCATCATCCTCATCTCGATACTGCCGCCCCTGTGGTCGTATTTGAAAAGCAAGTTCAGCCCCCAGCCCGCTGCTGGCGGCCAGTAAAGCTTGCAGCTACATGCATCTGTGGCTGGCCAGCACAGGTAGCTGAGCAGCGGCTGAAATTGTAATATGTTAGTCAAACCGCCCCACCATTGCTTTGTTGGGGCGGTTTTTTTGTGTTATTTTGGGGCTGTTTTCTTCTATCAAAGCATTATCGCATGCGTCAGTTTGGGCTCATTGGCCGTACCCTCAGCCACTCGTTTTCGCAGACCTTCTTCACGCAGAAGTTCTACTCGCTGCAGCTGACCGAGCACCAATACGACCTGTTTGAGTTGGCAAAAATTGGAGAGTTGCCAGACCTGGTGGCGGCGCACCCCAATCTGGTGGGCCTGAACGTGACGGTGCCCTACAAAGAGCAGGTGGTGCCCTACTTAGATAAGCTGGCGCCCTCGGCCAGCCGCGTGGGCGCTGTGAATGTGATTGAGTTTGATGCCGAGGGCCTGCTGGTGGGCCACAACACCGACTACATCGGCTTTCGGGATTCGCTGCGCACGTTCTGCCCGTTGCGCGGCGAGGAGGCCCGCGCGCTGATACTGGGCAACGGCGGCGCTGCCAAAGCCGTGGAAGTAGCCCTGCTCGACCTAGGCATTCCCTACTGGAACGTGACGCGCCACCCCCTGGGCCCCGGTCTGACCTACGACGACGTGACCCCGGAGATACTAGCCGCCCATCCGCTCATTATCAACACCACGCCGCTGGGCACCTTTCCGCTCACCGACGAATGCCCCCGCCTGCCCTACCCGTCACTCACTGAACACCACTACCTCTACGACCTGGTGTATAACCCCATGGAAACGCTTTTCATGCTGAAGGGCAAAGAGGCCGGAGCGCAAGTAAAGAATGGGTTTGAGATGCTGTGCCTGCAGGCCGAAGCAGCCTGGGACATCTGGAATAAGCATTTTGCTTGATGCACTCTAGTACAGATATAAAGAGAAAGACCCGCCAGCACGCTGACGGGTCTTTCTGTGAATTGGCTGAAGCTTACATACGACTACTTAACCGCCAGCTTCTTGGCAATTTCTGCTGTGTGCTTACCTTGGAAGCGCGCGCCTTCCAGCTCGTTTTCGCTGGGCATGCGCTCGCCCTGGCCGCCGGCCACGGTGCTGGCGCCGTAGGGCGTGCCGCCAGTCACTTCCTCATGGCCCATCTGCCCCTGCCAGGCGTAGGGCAGGCCCACAATCACGAAGCCGTGGTGCAGCAGTTCGGTATGGAAGGCGCGAATGGTGGTTTCCTGGCCGCCGTGCTGGGTGGCGGTGCTCACGAAGGCGCCGCCTACTTTGCCCACTAGCGCGCCTTTGGCCCACAGACCGCCGGTGCTGTCCATGTAGGCTTGCATCTGGCCGCACAAGTTGCCGTAGCGCGTGGGGGTGCCGAAGATGATGGCGTCGTACTCAGTTAGCTCGTCGGGGGTTGCCACGGGCAGGTGCGAGAAAGCTTTTTGGGCTTCGGTGGCGCCAATCTGGTCCAGCAAGGACTGGGGCAGGGTTTCGGGCACCCGCTTAATTACTACTTCGTTGCCATCGACTTGGCGGGCACCTTCGGCAATGGCTTCGGCCAATTTCCAGATGTGACCATAGGTGGAATAAAACAGCACAAGAGTCTTCATAAAAAAGGAAAAAGGGTTGGGAAATAAAAACGGTTAGTAGAAAGATTGCAGAGGGGCGCTTGATAAAAGCCGAACCAGATGCGCAAATGCATGTAGGTACATAGGTCATACTGCATGCGGGGCCAAATGGTTGTCAACCGTGCCGATAATATCTTCAGCGTTCAGTTTTTAGAAGGGTCACAATTTTCGAATGTTCAGCATGTTTAGGAACCGCTTGCAACCTTTCGGAGCCAACCGGCATCCAAGAGCAGCAGGCCGCCTCCGGGCCGGGCTGCACCCCGCTTTGATTCGCCTTTCTACGCTGCAGAAAATGACCTTCTCTATCACTTCACCCGCCGGCAGGGGCTACCGGTTTTCGGCATGAGCACCGCGGTTACCTGGTTCGCGTTTGGCGCCGACGATGTGCTGCCGGACCAAACGCCCGCGGCGCCACGCCTCACGGCCAGCCGCAGCGCGGCCGCAACCGGCCCGCCCACCGAAGCCGAGCTGATTGACGGCTGCCTGCGCGGCCGGCAGCTGGCCCAAAAGCTCTTGTACGACAAATACGCGGGCAAAATGATGGCCGTATGCCTACGCTACGCCCAGACCACCTTCGAGGCCGAGGACGTGTTGCAAGAAGGGTTCATCACGGTGTTTCGGACGCTGGCCAGCTTTCGCCGCGAGTGCCCGCTCGAATTCTGGATTCGCCGTATTATGATTAACGCGGCCCTCCGGCAACACCGCCGCAATGCCTCGCTGGTAGCAGTGAGCGACGGCGAGTACCCCCAGAGCTTGGCCAGCGAAGAGTTTACCCTTAGCAATTACAATTTCCAGGAGCTATTGGAGATGGTGCAGGAGCTGGCTCCGCGCTACCGCATGGTCTTCAACCTATACGCTATCGAAGGCTACAACCACAAAGAAATCGGAGAATTATTAGGTATCACCGAGGGCACGAGCAAATCGCAATATTCCCGGGCCCGGGTCATCTTACAAACTAAACTGGAACGCCTCGGCACTCCAACCCGCCATGTCAGCTAATCCTATCGAAGAGAACTCTACGCCTAAACCCACCGGCAGCTTAGAGGACCTATTTCGCCACCACTTGGGCGAAGAGGCCGCCGTGCCGCCGCGGCCCATGCTCTGGGACCAGATTGATAACTCCCTGCTGGTTCGCCAGAACGAAACCTACCGCCGTCGGCTGGCTGCCACACGCTGGGTAGCGGCGGCGAGCCTGCTGCTGGCCACCCTGGCCGGCACCGGCTGGTGGGCCCACCGCGCCGGCGACATGGCCAACCCGGAAGTGGCCACTGCTACGCGCGCGACGACTCCCAACGACAGCACCTCAGCTCGCTTTGGCCGCCCGGCAAACAGCCCCGGTGGCTCAAGCCCTGCATCGGACGCGTTGGTAGCTGCCTCGGGCAGCACCTCCCTGAACCCTTCCCTTAGCGATGCCGACGCAATGCGTCGCAACGCAGCGGCTGGTTCTTCCACGGCAGCGTCGGGGGTAGCAGCCAACTCGGCAAGGCGTAGCACGGGATTTGGTCCTGCATCAACGGGCCAGAACTTGGCCACTAGCCGCGACGCTAACAGCGCGGCAAATGGCTTGGGTGCTGGTAATACAAACACTACCAGCGCTGCAAGCACCAAAACCAGCCTTGCCGCCAATCAGTCCTTGGCCGCACGCTCAACACAAACTGCCACCACCGACGACACTGTCCTAAACAGCGCCGCTACTGGCGAAAACGTTGCAATGGCGGCAACTCCTGCAGCCACCGGAGCAGCTGTTGCTAGCGGCACAACAACCACCGGCGCCGCCGCGACGGCCACGCCCGGCGCAGCGTCATTCGCGCAAGCTGCTTCTACCGTGGCGCCCGAGCAGGTGAGCCTACTCGCCGCGAACTCCGCTGCGCTGAGCTTGCCTGAGGCCGCAGCCCTTCCTAATGGTTTGACTTCTTTGTCTATTGCCGAAATCGAGCCAGTACTCGCAGCTCAGAAATGGCACTACGGCGGCAGCTACACCGTGGGCGCATTCAACCCCAACATCAATTTCTCGCGCACTGGCATCGAGCCGCAGCACGACTACAACCCCGCCCTAGGCGCCGACTCCCCGGCTCTAACCGAGGCCGCTGCGGCTCAGTACCGCGAGAACCTGCGCCCCGGCCTTAGCCATCGCATTGCGCTGGTAGCCAAGCGTCACTTGGCCGGCCATTGGTCGTTGAGCACCGGTGCCGAATTCACCCAAGCCACTGCCAAGTCGGCTTCCTCTTCGGCTTTTATCGGCGAGCAGCTTATTGACCTGGGCCAATTCACCAATGGGGCCATGCGTACCACGGACTTTCGCTATCGCATGGCGGGCATTCCCGTCGAGCTGAGTTATAGCAACCCCGCGAAGCGCGGCTGGAGCATCTACGGCCGCATTGGCGGCGTGGTAAGTGCCCTGCTCGGGGTTCGCAGTGAAGTAGATGGCTTGCCCGAAGCTACCCGCACCTACTCGTTGGCTTCGACCGGTATGCCCTACCGGCGCCTGCTGGGCAGCGTGCGCGGCGCGGCCGGCGCGCAATACCGCACCGGCAACTGGGGCTTCATGCTCGGGCCAACAGCCGAGCTGGGCCTCGTGCCCCTGAATGCTCATCCAGTTCAGAGCTTCATGGCGCAGAGCCGTCCTTACAGCTTCGGGCTGGAAGCTGGCGTGGAGTTCGGTCGATAGTTCAATTGCCTCAGCAAGACAAACTCCCCTCCTTAGCTAAGGAGGGGAGTTTTCGCGTAGCGAAAACGGGGGTGGTTGGAGTCGTTGAACGATGATAGAACAACTCGTGGCAGAATCGTTCGGGTTTCGTTCAACGAGTGCAACCACCCCAGCTGGAGCTTCGCACCAGCGTCCCCTCCTTGGCTAAGGATGGGAGCTTGATGTTCTGCCTCCCATTTCACTTCCGACGAAACCCAAAAACCTGGTTTGTGGTTAAGTTAGGCTGACCTTTTCGGCCTACCTTTCCCGTTGCATGGAGTACCAACTTACCTCTGAATTTAAGCCGACCGGCGACCAGCCCACGGCCATTGCCAAGCTCGTAGAAGGCGTAAACAACGGCGAGCACGCCCAGGTGCTGCTCGGGGCCACCGGCACGGGCAAAACCTTCACCATGGCCAACGTAATTGCCCAAACCGGCAAGCCCGCCCTGGTACTTTGCCACAACAAAACGCTGGCCGCGCAGCTCTACGGCGAATTCAAGGCGTTTTTTCCGAACAATGCCGTCGAGTACTACATCAGTTACTACGACTATTACCAGCCGGAAGCCTACATCGCCAGCACCGACGTCTTCATCGAAAAGGACTTGGCCATCAACCAGGAAATCGAGAAGCTGCGGCTCCACACCACCTCTACCCTACTCAGCGGGCGGCGCGACATCATTGTAATTGCCTCGGTGTCGTGCATCTACGGCATCGGCAACCCCGAGGAATTCGCTAAAAACGTCATTTTCCTCAAGCCCGGCATGCGCTATACGCGCAATAACCTGCTTTATCAGTTTGTGCAGATTCTGTACTCGCGCACCGAGGTAGAATTCACCCGCGGCACCTTCCGGGTGAAGGGCGACACGGTGGACGTGTTTCCGGCTTACGCCGACCATGCCTTCCGCATCTATTTCTTCGGCGATGAAATTGAGTCGGTGCACAAGATTGACCCGGTGAGCGGCAAGAAGCTCAGCGACGAAGCCAACGGCGTGGCCCTGTACCCCGCTAACCTGTTCGTGACCGGTAAGGAAACCCTAAACTCAGCCATCAAGCAGATTCAGGATGATATGGTGCTCCAGCACGCCTACTTCGAAAAGGAAGGCCGCGACTCGGAAGCCAAGCGCATTATGGAGCGCACGGAGTTTGACCTGGAGATGATTCGGGAGCTGGGCTACTGCTCGGGCATCGAGAACTACTCGCGCTACTTTGATGGGCGCACGCCGGGCTCGCGGCCGTTCTGCCTGCTCGATTATTTCCCCGACGATTACCTCCTGGTGGTAGACGAAAGCCACGCCACCATGCCCCAAATTCGGGCCATGTGGGGCGGCGACCGCAGCCGCAAAACGGCGCTTATCGAGTACGGTTTCCGCCTGCCCTCGGCCCTCGACAACCGGCCACTGACCTTCAACGAGTTCGAAAGCATGTACCGGCAGGCCGTGTTCGTGTCGGCCACGCCCTCGGACTACGAGCTGGAGCAGAGCGGCGGCATCATCGTGGAGCAAATCATCCGCCCCACGGGCCTGCTCGACCCCGAAATAGACATTCGCCCCAGCATCAACCAGATTGACGACCTGCTGGACGAAGTGGACGAGCGGGTGAAGCAAGGCGACCGCGTGCTCGTGACCACCCTCACCAAGCGCATGGCCGAGGAACTGAGCAAATACATGGACCGCCTGGGCATCAAGGTGGAATACGTGCACTCCGACGTGAAGACGCTGGACCGCGTGGAAATTCTGCGCAAGCTGCGCCTGGGCGAAATCGACGTACTTATTGGCGTGAACCTGTTGCGCGAAGGCCTCGATTTGCCCGAAGTAAGCCTCGTGGCCATCCTTGATGCTGACAAGGAAGGCTTCCTGCGCGACCAGCGCAGCCTGATTCAGACCATGGGCCGCGCCGCGCGAAACGACAAGGGCAAGGTGATTATGTACGCCGACCGCATCACGGGTTCCATGCAGCGGGCCATCGACGAAACGAACCGGCGCCGCGCCACCCAGGCCGCCTACAACGAGCTACACGGCATCACGCCGCGCACCGTACGCAAGAGCCACTCCGAAATCATGGGCCAAACGGCCTTGTCGGACTACCGCATTGTGGAAACTCAGGGATATGCCGGCCCCGACGGCGATGGCACCGCCCTGGCCCTGGCTGCCGAACCGGTGGTAGCCATGATGACGCGCCCCGAGTTGGAAAAGCTCATTAAGACCACCGAGAAGCAGATGGAAGCCGCTGCCAAGGAGCTCGACTTCCTGCAAGCCGCCAAGCTGCGCGACGAACTGGCCGCGCTGAAAACCATGCTCAAGGGCAAGCGGGAATAGGCATTTGGCATAATATTAGGAAAAGGGTTAATGACGCAGCCGTCTTGCGTTATTAACCCTTTTTCCTGTTTTCACTATGAGATACTGGCTACTTATTACAGGTCTGCTGATGGGCCGGATGGCCGCAGCACAGACGGTGCCCGTGCCCGTACCGATGCCCCTTCCCGCAACCAACTTGCAGTCGACGGTAAATACCACAACGCTTAAGGATACACCGGGAGTGCGCTATCAATATCAGGCGGTATACCCTGATACATATTGTGTTTGGCTTGCGCCCGCTTGGCGTGGGCAAACTAAGCTGGAGCCCAAACGCTACATGTTCAATACTAACTACCGAGGCGAACTGGAAGGCATGCTAATGCAAACCATCAATGAGCTTTCCGCCGATGGATGGGAGTTTGTTGAAATCCGCACGGAATCGAGAACAACCGGAGCAACACAGACAATCGAGAAAGAAGCGCAATCAATCGGCGCTAACAACCCCGTCTACAAGGCCACTACGTCTTTTCATACCTCTTCTGAGACACGATACCTTTTTCGCAAAGCCCTAGTAAATTAGTGCGCGCTGGGCAACCCCGACGCGGGTCCCTGCATCGACTGATTCGCACCTTTATTCTGCTTTTGCTATGAAAAACTTTTTCCTAACTGCGGTTTTAGCTGCTGTCTCGCTCACCTCCTGCATGGCGCAGGACAAAGTGAAGCAACCGCGCCAGCTCAGTGGCTTTGAGGTCGTCAGCTCCAGCGGCGGCATCGACGTAGTGCTCCGACAGGGCTCCAACACCACCGTGGTTGTAGAGGCTTCGCCCGAAGCACAAAAACACCTAGTTACCAAAGTGGAGGGTAAAACGCTGAAGATTGGCTGGGAATCCAATTATTCCTGGCGCAATCTCCTGAGCAATGGTCGCAAGGCGAACGTTTACATTACTCTCCCGAGGCTCACGGGCCTGTCCCTGAGTGGTGGGGCAGATGCCACGGGCGAATCAAATTTTAGCGCCGACAATTTCCGGATTGATGCCAGCGGCGGCAGCGACATAAAGCTGAGCATCACCGCCAAAACCCTCTCCGTGCAGGCCTCGGGCGGCAGCGACGTCAACCTCACCGGTCGTGTCGAGCGCCAGAAAGTGGACGTCAGCGGCGGCTCCGATTACAACGGGTTCGCTCTGCAAAGCACGACGGCCACCATCAGCGCCAGCGGCGGCTCCGATGCCAAGGTATCGGTCGATGGCGAGATTTCCTCAGATGCATCGGGTGGCAGCGATGTGCGCTACAAAGGCGACGCCCGGGTGGCCAGCTCCAACAGCAGCGGTGGCGGCAGCGTGCGCCGCGTGAAGTAGCGTTGTTGTTTAGTTGTCAGTTGCTAGTTGTCGGTTGTTAGCATTCTACTATAGTAGACTGATAACTAACAACCGACAATTAAAAAATCAAGGCTGCTTGTAGAGCACGCCACCCTTCATCACAAGCTGCACCTGGCGCACGGCGAGGACGTCCTGCGTGGGGTCGCCGGTCACGGCTACTAGGTCGGCCAGCAGACCGGGGCGAATGCGGCCGCGGTCGGCCAGATGAAATACCTGGGCGTTGCCGCTGGTGGCTTGGCGCAGCACTTGTAGCGGGCTGAGGCCGTGGTCTTGAACGAGCTGCTCCATTTCGCGGGCATTGTCGCCGTGGGCAAACACGCCCACATCGCCGCCCATCACCAGCGTGACGCCGGCTTTTAGGGCGGCTTGCACGCTTTGGGCTTTTTGCTGGATGCGTGGCGGCACGGGGTCCTGGCCCTTTTTCCAGCCGCGGTACTGGGAAATGGCGTCGCCGGCAGCCACCGTGGGGCACAATGCCACGCCGCGCTGCTTCATCAGCTTGAATATTTCGGGCGTGCCGTCATCGCCGTGCTCGATGGTTTCGACGCCGGCCAGCGTGGCGCGCTGCATGCCCTCGGGTGTGCTGGCGTGGGCCACCACGCCGCGGCCGGCGGCGCGGGCAGTCTGTACAATCAGCGTGAGTTCTTCCTGCGAAAACGTGGGGGCGGCCGTACCATTCAGGCCCCAGCGGTAGTCGGCGTAAACTTTGATAATGTCGGCACCCTTGCCGATTTGCTCGCGCACGGCGCGCACGATGCCATCGACGCCGTCGGCCTCCTGGGCGCCCTGGGGCACGTCGATATCGGTGGCGAGCTTGGGGCCGTAGCTGCCGGTAGCTACCAGGGCCCGAGTAGCTATCAATAGCCGAGGACCGGGAATAATGCCCTTGTCAATGGCTTGCTTCAGGCCAACATCGGTGTAGCCGGCGCCTTCCGTGCCCAAATCGCGGGCGGTGGTGAAACCGGCCAGCAGCGTGCGCTGGGCATGCACCGTGGCCCGCGCCACGCGCAGGGCCTGGGACTCAAGCAGCACCTGGTCGTTCCAGGGCGTTTCGTTGTACGGGTGCAGCAGTAGGTGCGAATGGCCTTCGATGAGGCCCGGCATGAGGGTGAGGCCCGGCAACTCCAAGGTCCGGGCCCCGGCGGGTGGCGTGACTTTGCCAGCCGGCCCAGCTGCCGTGATTTTATCGTTTTCGACTACTACCACCCAGCCCGGATGCAGGTCCTGGCCGTCGAATACAGCGGCGGGCCTAAGCAAAGTAGCGGGCGTGGCGGCTGGCTGAGCGCGCAGTACGCCCGCGCAAAAAAGCAGGAGCACACTCCATCCAAAACGAAGAAAAAGACCTCGTTCCCGGCGCACAATATGAAACAATAAAGCCGCAGCGGCCCGGCAATCAGTTGACATAAGCACTGGGGATGAAGAAAACTCGAGCGACGGGACGAAGCTACTGGATTGAGCGGGGCTTAGCCATGTACCCTTGGGTTAAAAACCCGAGCGTATCTGTAATATTGGGCACTCCCGGATGTTTTGTCGGCCACGTTGCGTGGCGCTCCGAGGTGCACCCCGCCCCATGCCGAACACTACCATTCGCTCCATCGAGATTTTTAAGTTGTTCCTGCCGCTGAAAGAACCCTTTGTCATCTCTCTGGGTCCCATCAACCAAGTGCAGAATGTGGTGATTCGAATTCGCACGGCCGATGGCTGCACCGGCTACGGCGAATGCAGCCCCTACCTCACCATCAACGGCGAGAGCATCGACACTTGCTATGTGGTGGCGCAATACCTGGCCCCTGCCCTGCTCGGGCACGACGCCCTGGACATTGCCGGCGCGGTGGCCATCATGAACCGCATTATCTACGCCAACAACAGCATCAAAAGCGCCTTCGATATCGCCCTGCACGACGTGGCCGCGCAGCAGGCCGGCCTGCCGCTGTACGCTTTTTTAGGCGGGCAGCGCAACAAGATACTCACCACCGACATGACCGTGAGCCTCGGCCCCGTGGAGAAAATGCAGGCCGATGCCGTCCTGTTTCAGCAGTTGGGGTTTCCGGCCATTAAAGTAAAGTTGGGCGAAACCCTGGAAGCCGACGTAGCGCGCATCCGGGCCATTCGCGAAGGCATCGGGCCCACGCACCCGCTGCGCATCGATGCCAACCAGGGCTGGCACACGGCCGATGCGGCCCTTGCGGTATTGCATGCCCTGGCTCCCTACAACATTGACCACTGCGAAGAGCCCATTGCCCGCCACGCGTTCATGGACCTGGCGCGGGTTTCGGCCGCCTCGCCCATTTCCATCATGGCCGATGAAACCTGCGGCGACGAACACGACGCCGCTCGCCTGATTCAGCTCGGCGCGTGCACGCAGTTCAATATCAAGCTGGGCAAGTCGGGCGGCCTGCACCGGGCCCGCAAGATTGTGGACCTGGGCGCCGCCGCGAGCATAGTGCTGCAGGTGGGCGGATTCATGGAATCGCGCCTGGGCATGACCGCCGCCGCGCACCTAGCCCTGAGTAGCAGCGCCATCCAGCACTGCGATTTTGACACGCCCCTGATGTACACCGAAGACCCCGTGGTGGGTGGCATTCGCTACCTGGCCAATGGCGTGGTTGACGTTCCCGATACTCCTGGCCTGGGCGCCGCTATCGATGAGGCGTATTTACGGCACGCCGAGAAACGTGAGTTCACCAGGTAATAAGGAAACAGCTTATTTCAACCAACATCATGAGTTAGTTAAATCCAGTTTGCATGTAAAAAGCGTAGGGTAACATTCAGTTTTTGAGCAGCTCACCAATTAAGCGGCATCCTCCCAAAGACTGCTTTTCGTAGCACGCCACTGCTGTTTTCACCCCCATGCTTCCCTCTGCAAAACTGACCTGCCTGCTCGTCGACGACAACGAGATGAACCGGCTGACCCTCGAACATCTCATCGAGCTAACCCCCGAGCTAGAACTGGTAGCGTCCTTCACCAACGCTGTGGATTGCCTGGAATTTTTCCGCCAGGGCGGACAGGTTGACCTGGCTTTTCTGGACATCGAAATGCCTCTGCTCTCGGGCCTAGACCTGGTGCGCATCATGCCAGAGCCTCAGCCCGACATTGTGCTCGTTACCTCGCACCGCGACTTTGCCCTCGATGCCTTCGAGCTGCGCGTGACCGATTATGTAGTGAAGCCCCTTGAATTTCCGCGCTTTCTACAGGCCGTGCAGCGGGTAATCAAAAACCGCCAAGCTCCGGCCGCTGCTCCCCAGGCCGCGGCGGCTTCCTTCGCTCACGACCAGCACTTCTTCGTAAAAGTGAACAAGAAAATGGTGCGGGTTAACTACGAAGAGCTCCTGTACATCGAAGCCCTCTCCGACTACTCCGTGCTGGTACTCGACAAGCAGAAACTAATTGTTTACACTACCCTAAAAAACCTGGAGGAGCGGCTTCCCACCAACCAGTTTGCGCGGGTGCACCGCTCCTACATTGTCAATACCCGCCGCATCGATGTGGTAGAAGACCACATGCTGATTTTTGGCAAGCACGAAGTACCCGTGAGCAAGTCGTACCAAGAAGGTTTTTACCGCCGCCTGCGCGGGGTGTAAGCGCGTCGCCGCAGCGGTACCCCAGCCCTCTTCTGGGTAGCCGCGCCAACCTATTCCTTTGGCAGCTCCGTAGGCAGGGCTGCCAGCACCTGGCTCACCGATGCCATCAGCTGCGCCACCAGCGCAGCCCGCTCGGCAGCCGACTGGTTGGGCCCTGGGGCTTTCTCTAGTATAGCCACCGCATGCGCCACGCCGGCCACGCCCAGCGCCGCCAGGTTGGGCTTGATGTGGTGGGTGAGCTCGGCCACTTTGGCCCACTGGCCGGCCGCAGCGGCCTCCTGCAGCTGCACCAGGCTGGCGGGGGTGTTGGCAAGGAACGAACGAATGATTTTCGCCACGAACGCCTCCCGGCCGTGGGCCATGGCCCGCAGCTTGGTCAGGTCGTAGGGCGTGGCGGTGCGGGGCAGCACGCGCAGGGCGTCGAGCTTGCGGTAGAGCTCTTCTTCATCGAAGGGTTTGGCCAGGCAGTCGTTCATGCCGGCGGCGCGGTAGCGCTCGCTGTCTTCGCGGAAGGCATTGGCCGTGAGAGCCAGAATGGGCACCTGCGCCCGCACGGGGTCGGGTAGCTGGCGCACGGCCCGGGTCACCTCCACCCCGCTCATGATGGGCATCTGAATGTCCATCAGCACCACATCGTACACATTGTCGGTGAGCAGACGCAGGCCTTTTTCACCGTCGACGGCTTCTTCCAGAATCACGCCCCACTCTTCCAGCATAAAGCGGGCTACCTCGCGGTTGATTTCGTTGTCTTCCACCATCAGCACCCGCAGGCCGGCCAGGGCGCCCGTGTTGAAGGTACTCGCGGCGAAAAGCGGCGGCGCCATGGGCTTTTCGGCTTTTGGCAGCGTGAGGGTGAAAGCAAAGGTGCTGCCCTGCCCGGGCATGCTGTGGCGCAGCGAGAGGGTGCCGCCCAGCTGCTCCACCAGCGCCCGGCTGATGCTCAGGCCCAGCCCGGTGCCGCCAAACTGCCGGGTGGTGTCGGCGTAGGCCTGGGTGAAGCCTTCGAAAATGGTTGCCTGCTTATCGGGGTCGATGCCGATGCCGGTATCCGCCACGCTGAATTCGACGGTGAGGTGCGTGCTGGTTTCGGCCAGCTGCTGCCCCACCACCGTGATGCTGCCGCGAGGTGTGAACTTGATGGCGTTGGCTACGAGGTTGATAAGGATTTGATTGAGGCGGGCGGGGTCGCTCACCACCCACGGGTAGGCGCAGCTCTCACGCAGCATGGTGCCGTGCACCACCAATCCTTTTTCCTGGGCTTGCAGCACCAGGGGCTGCACGGCCTGGCTCATCGAATCGCAGAGGTTGAAGCTCACCTGCTCAAACTCCAGCTTGCCGGAGGTGATTTTGGCCATGTCGAGCACGTCGTTGATGACGCTGAGCAGGTGCTGCCCCGAGGAGCGAATCATGCGCAGGAAATCCTGTTGGCGGGCATCGAGGGGGGTTTTGCCCAGCTGGCTGGCCATGCCCAGAATGCCGTTGAGCGGCGTGCGAATTTCGTGGCTCATGTTGGCCAGAAAATTCTCCTTGGCCAGGGCCGCCGACTCGGCCGCTTCCTTGGCGCGCTTCATTTCGCGCTCGGCCGCAATGCGCTCGGTGATGTCGTGCGAGTGCGAGATGACGTAGGGCGCCTGCCCGGGCTCGTCGACCAAGTAGTTGCGATACAGCAGGTAGCGCAGCTCCGAGCTGCCGCGCGGGCACACGCGCTGCACGCCGGAGGCTTCGTGGTCGAGGGCAATGTTTTCGAGGTAGACGGCGAAGGTCGCCCGGTCTTCCAGCGTCATCACGTCGGCCACGTTGCCGCCCACAATGGCTTCCATGGGCATGTTCAGCAGCTCGCTCAGGGCGGGGTTGGCGGTGAGTACGGTGCCGTCGAGCGAATGCGCGCAGATGAACGCCTGGGCGTAGTTCATCAGGTCGCGGTACTGCTTCTCGCTCTGCTCCAGGGTCTGCTGCGCTTGTTTGAGCGCAGTGATGTCGGTGCTCACGCCCAGCACGTGCACGCTGCCATCTGGCCGGAGCAGGGGCCGCTTCACGGTCTGGAAAATAAGCTGGGTGCCGTCGAGCTGCGTCAGCGACTCTTCGGTGGTCAATTCCTGGCCGCTGCGGATAACGATTTTGTCGTTTGCCACGAACTGGGCTATTTCCTGCTCTTCCACACTGCCGGACACCAATTTTTCTCCGGTCAGGTGCCGCGAACTCTCGCGGATGGCCTGCATGGCATGGTTCTCAAACACCAACCGATGTTCCTCGTCGCGCACGTAAATCACGCTCGGGCTGGCATCCAGGATGCTTTGGGTGAACTCCTGCTGCTCGCGCAGCTGCCGGCGCGTCAGCTCTTGGGCCGTAATGTCGAGGCCGTAGCCGATGACCAGACTTACGTTGTCGCCGGCTTCGGGCACGGGCTGCAAGCGGCGCAGAATGAAGCGCGGCGCGGCCGCATCGCCCAGGGTCTCGACCCACTCGTGGCGCTGGCGCTTCGCAAGCACCTCCAGCAAATGGGTTTGCCGCTGCTGGGCCACGGCGGCGGCGTGGCCGCGGCGCGCGTTGTACTCCTCGCTGGTGCGGCCTAGCATCCAGTGGCGCAGTGCGGCATCGGGCACAGCGGCGGGGTTCACAAAGCGGTAGCGGTATTCTTCGTCAACGACAAAGATTTCGGCTGGCAGCTCATTAAGAATGGTTTCGTAGAAACGCTGCTGCTCCTGCAGCTCCTGCGCCATGCGCACGCGGGCCGTGGTGTCAACCAGGTACAGGTTGACGTAGCCCTCGGCGGCAAACGGCACGACGTGCACGCTGAAGCTGCTGTTAGCAATCGTTATTTCTTCCTGATAAGGAGTACCCAACGCCAATGCCTCGGCTGCCAGGGCCCGCAGCTTGCGCTGTCCGGGCACGCGCTGGGCCCGTGGTAGGGTTTGGGCCAATACGCGGGCGGCGTTGTTGGCGTACAGTTCCTGGCCCGAATCAGCCAAGCGCAGCACCGGATAGGGGTTCTGCTGAGGAATGCGGGCGATGGACTCGAATTCGGCCAGCATTTGGTGGCGTTCCGTGACGTCGTGCAGGCACAGCAGCCAGCGACCGGAGTTGTCGGAGTCGGTTGGCTCAGGCAGTGTATCACAAGCCAATACCCGGCCATCGCGCAGCTTGATGCTGTTGCCAAGGCTGCTGGGCGCGATTGCGCCTATTTGGGGTCGCACGTGCGCCAGCAAGTCATCGGCGCCACAGCCTAGCCAGCCGGCCGGGGCGTCAGCGAGGCCATATAGGGCGAAAAAGCGTTGGTTGATGGCCTCAATCCGTCCCTCGGCGTCGAACAAGGCCACGCCCTCGGGCAGCAAATCCAGCAGCAGCGAAAACGACTGGCTAGCTGTTTCGGCCGTGCTCGCTGCGTGGGTCAAAGCCCGCAGCAAGTCGGCGTTGCGTTGCTGGGCCTGCGCCAGGGCGGCATCGGCAAAAGCAGGCGTTGGGAGCGGAGAGGTGGCAGGCATGATAGAGAACAACTGCAATATCAGTCGATGCCTTGCCAGATTTCAGCGATGCTGGCCCAACGGCGCATTCTGCTGTCCCAAGGACGGTATTTACTAGTTCAACCGTCAATTCCAGCCGGTGAAGGCCGCTGCCCTTTTTTCAGCGGAGTGCTGCTTCCGCTATGGTGGTGAATCCCAACACTGCCTGACTATGGACACTATGCAAGTTTATACTTGCATCGTTCAAATCCCTCTTAAACTGCCCACTCCACGCACTGCCTATTGCAGCCGCAGCTCTGGCAATATTTTTGGTGCCTTCGTCTACTCAGTGGCCGCGGAAGTACTGCTCTTTGCGCTGTGTTTTTTGTCAGCCTCACTCTCGTCATCTCTGCTTTCCTCAGCAAGCTCGGCAGCTATTTTCCGGCCGTGGCGGCGGTCCAGCCAGTTCATAACGGGCGTAGCCAGCACACCGTGCAGCACAATGGAAACCAGAACAATGAAGCCCAGCACGGCCCACAGCTCCCGGGCCTGCGGAAAGTTGGCGTGCTCCAGCGCAAAGGCAATGTAGAAAATGGAGCCGATGCCCCGGATGCCAAAGAAGGAAATGACACCGCGCTCGGCTACCGTCACGCGCTTGGACCGCATCAGCGTGAGCATGCCGCCCAACGGCCGCAGCACCAGCAGCAGCAGCAGCCCTACCCCCACGCCCGCCCAGGTGAGTGGGCCCAACAGCCCGCCCGCAATGGCCCCGCCAAAGAGAATCAGAATAATCACAATCAGCAGCCGCTCCATCTGGTCGGTGAAGGCGTGCATCTGCCGGTGATACTCGTGCTTGCGCTCGCGACCGCGCAAGGTCACGGCTGCGACAAACACCGCCAGGAAACCGTAGCCGTGCAGCAGTTCGGTAACCCCGTAGCTGGTGAGCGTGACGGCTAGTGCCACAAAACCGTAGGCGCTGGCCTTGACGCTAAACCGCTTGGGCAGGCTGAAAATGAGATACGCCAGCAGCCGCCCCGACAGCCACCCCAGCACCACCCCGGCAGCTAGGCGGTAGAATACGTCCATCCACAGCCAGTTCAGCATGCGCTCTCCTACGGGCGTTGCTTCCGGCAGCAGGGCAATGGCCAGCCACACAAATGGGAAGGCCAGGCCGTCGTTGAGGCCGGCTTCGCCCGTGAGGGAAAACCGCACGTTGTCTTCGCGGCCCTCGCCGGGGTCGCCCACCTGCACATCGCCGGCGAGCACGGGGTCGGTAGGAGCCAGCGCGGCAGCCAGCAGCACGGCCGAGGGCAGGGCCAGCCCCAGCAGGGCCAGGCCCATCCACGTGATGCCGGCAATGGTGATGACCATGAGCACCAGCACCAGCAGCAGCGGCGTGCGCCAGGCCCGCACCGAAAACGGCCGGTCTATCTTCAGCCCCGTGCCAGTGAGGGCCACAATTACGCAGAGTTCCGACAGGTGCGTGGTGAGCTTGGGGTACTCAAAAGGGTCGGTAGAAGGCAGCCCTATCGGCAGGGAGAACACCCCCAGGCCCAGCAAGATGTAGAAAATAGGGTACGACAGCGGGTACTTCTCGAGCAGAGAAGGCAACCACGCCACACCCAAAATAGCCACGCCTAGCAAGACGAGGGCAACATTATAAAAAGACATAGCAACAAGTAATAGGCATTGGAGAAGCCACGGGGCTTTCGCAAAGCAAGCTGCATTAGCTCGCGGCTCTGCATACGTAAGAACGGCAGCGCCGGCAATACAACACGCCAAACTTGACTGCCACCACCCGGCCCCAGGCGACTTAGTGCAGCGGACGTCTTTTCACGAGGCCGCCCTTGGTTTCCCGCACGCTGTGCATCACCACAAAAGCCCGGGGGTCAATCTGGTCGATTTCTTCCTTGAGGCGCGCCACTTCCAAGCGGGTGGTCACCGTGAAAACAATGTCGATGGCCTCGCGCGTTTGCCCTTCGGAGCCGTAGCCGCGCCGGCCGGCGTAGATGGTGGCCCCGCGCCCCAGCTTTTCGGTGAGCATGCGGCGAATGCGTTCGCTGTGCGCCGAGATGATGGTGACGCCCGTGTACTCCTCAATGCCTTCGATGATGAAGTCGATGGTCTTGGCCGCCGAGAGGTAAGCCAGGATGGAGTACAGCGCCGTTTCGACGGACAGCAGCAGCGCCGCGGCCCCAAAAATGACGAGGTTGATGAGCAGCACCACGTCGCCGACTGAAACCGACGTTCGCTTGCTCAGGTACAGGGCCAGCACCTCGGTGCCGTCGAGCACGGCCCCGCCGCGCACGGTAAGGCCGATGCCCGCACCCAAAAAGAAGCCACCAAACACGGCAATGAGCAGCTTGTCATGGGTGAGCGAGGGCACGGAAATGACGAGCAGCACCCCGGCCAGGGCCAGAATGGCTATCAGTGTTTTGAAGGCAAACTCTTTGCCCAGCTGGTAGTAGCCCATCACGATGAATGGCAGGTTGAGCAGCACAATCAGCAGCGAAACCGACAAGCCCGACAGCTGATTGCCCAGCAGGGAAATGCCCGTGACGCCGCCGTCGATGAAGCCATTGGGCAGCAGAAACCCCTTCAGCCCCAGTGCAGCACACAGCACCCCGGCAGCCATGAAGGCAAACTGTACCAACTGGCGCCGAACCGATATGCCCGTGAAAGGAAACACCCAACCCTCGGGCGGGGGCGGACCGGCCGGATGTTTTTCGCCCTGCGCCCGGCGATGCTTCTGGCGGTATTGGCGAATGATAAATTGAGGGATTAACATACCGTCTGGTTAAAGAGCAGGGGCTGGGCAGGCAGTGCCCGCACCAAGGCCCCTGCATTTTTCAAAAATGCAACTAATTAGCCGCAGCGGAACTGGCGCACCCAAAGGCAGCAGCCACCGTGTGCCACAGCTACACAAACCGGGTAAGCAGACGGTGGGCTAAGGAGCGTTGGGCGAGAGCGTGGCCCGAAGCAAGCGCACCCGGAAGTAGCCGAGCAATTTTCCGGCCTGCACGCGGGGTGCTGTGCGCGCCGCCAGTGCGGCAGCCTGCCGCCAAGCGGGCTCAAACACCCCCAGATACTTATGGTCCGGTTCCGACAGGATAAGGCCTGCCGCCCAGCCCATTATTGGATTCGCGCAAAGTGCTTCCTGCTGGCTAAGCAGCCAATGGCTCCAGGAAACTACACCGGGCTCGTGGGCGCGCACCACGGCCATAGGCGCTGCGACAGGCGCCGCTTCCGCAGATGCTGCTGTCCCCAAAAGCCCCCACAGCATCACTGCAAGGCACACTAAGCGTAGAAAACAGGGAGCAGAGAAGAATAGCAGCACGGGCGGCAATTGCGAGCAGACTTTCAGCGCACTCTTGGCGAATCAACGGCTGTCGGTAAAAATAGTTGAAACTTAAGCCAGAGCCTAGTTTGATAACGCGAACATTTGCAGTTGTTCAAAGGCCGCTACTGCTGGCGCTAAGCGGCGAAGGAATTGCTGTATAGTAGCAGTGGTTTTTGCAGTTGTGCTCAACGTAAAGCACGGGCGATGCTTGGTGTGAGTACCGTACAAACAAGAAAGCCACTTCCCTCAGAAGTGGCTTTCTTGTAATCAATGAGCGAGAAACGAGGTTCGAACTCGCGACCCTCAGCTTGGGAAGCTGATGCTCTACCAACTGAGCTACTCTCGCGGGGTGACTTGGTGCTACGAAATTACGCCAAAGAACCGGATAAGCAACCGGCTTTGGGGCTGCCTGAACCCGAGCATTGGCCGGCTCGTATGAACGGGGCATCTATGGCCACACGTCCTCTCCCACCCATCACACGCCGTCTGGTAGGCTTTATGCTCATGCTGAGCGGAGGGATGATGGGGGTAGGGCTGCTGCTGAAAGTATATGTAGCAGTGTATAGTTGGAGCACAGTGGGCTACCAGGACCCTTTGGCCTTACAGCTGTCGCTCAACTTAGTGGGCTTGTTGGCCAGTGGTTTATTAATGCGGATTGGACTGAGCATGCGCCGTGGCAACAACGCCCCCCGCGACCCCAACCCCAACGAAATGCTGTAAATCGGTCGGCGCTGCTCGACCTTTGCCCTATGTCATCACCTCTGCGCATTTCCCTGGCCAAGGCCAACGCCGTTACCGCTGCCCAACTCGCCGACCTGGGCCGGCGCACCTTTCAAGACGCATTTTCGGCCGCTAACAGCGCGGCCGACATGGAAGCCTACCTGGGCAAAACCTTTGGTCCCGATATTCAGCTGGCCGAGCTGCAAGACCGCGAAAACACCTTCCTGCTGGCGCACATGCAGTCCGAGCTGGTGGGCTACGCCAAGCTGCGCGACAACTCGGCCCTGGGCCTGCCCGAAGGCCAGGACCCCGCCGGCCGCCTCGAAATAGAGCGCCTCTACGTGCGCGACGACTGGCAGGGCACCGGCCTGGGCGCCGCCCTCATGCGGGGCATTTTGGCGCTGGCCGAGCAGCTGCATTGCTCGGCTGTGGTGCTGGGCGTGTGGGAGAAGAACGAGCGCGCCCGCGCTTTCTACCAGCGGTTTGGCTTTCGCGAGATTGGGCAGCACAACTTTCAGCTGGGCCAGGACGTGCAAATTGACCTGATTTTGCGCAAGGGCATGGCGGGCCGCTAAACTGGCTACTTTTGGGAATGCCTACGCCTGGAGTAACGCTTTTGACTAATCGCCGTGGCCGCCTGCTGTGCCGGGCCGCGGCACTATTGTACGCGGGACTGCAACTCGCAAGCTGCCAGCCCAGTACCGACAAAGCTAAAGCCGCCCCTCCCCCACCCGTAGGCCATTACGAAGGCAGCATCGCGCTGGCCGGGCAGCCCGAAATGCGCGCCGCCCTCGACATTCGCCACCCCAGCCCCGGCCACTACGAAGCCGAACTCACCGTGCCCACGGCCAGCGCGCTCAACTTTGTGGCCGACACCATTCTGTTCAGTGGTAACCAGTTACGCCTCGTCCGGCCCGCCCGCGCCAACCAGGTGCTCACGCTCACGCAAGAAGGCGACTTCTGGCGCGGCTCCCTGGCGCTGGACTCTGCCAAAGCCGAAACCATTTTGCTGAAGCGTGGCGCCCCCACGGCCAGCACTTACCGCGTAGAGGAAGTAGCCCAAAGCGAAGGTTCCGGCTGGCTCTTTTTCCCATCCGACACGGGCACACCTGGGGCAGCGCTTATGCTGCTACCCACTACCGAAACTGCACCTGCCGCCGCGTTGTGGGCCGATGCCCTGGCCCGCGAGGGTGTCATTGTGCTGGTGCTGCCTGCCACCGACTCCGTTACGACCGCTGCAGAAACGACGCGCCTACAAGCCGGCCTACGCCTGCTCCATAGCACGCCGGGCGCCGATACGGCCAGCATTGGGGCCTGGGCTTCGGGGGCCCGGGCCGTGGCCGTGGCTCAGGTGCTGGCAGGTCCGGACAGCCCGCGGCTGGCTTTTTTCATGGCTCAAAACGCAGATTTTGGCCCCGCCGACCGGGCTAAATTCCGGGAGCTAAAGCAGCGGAAGCTCCCTTTGCTGGCGCTGTATAGCGGTGAGGCATCGGCACGCCAGTCTACTGCGCTGCGCAATGTCTTGAGCGGCTCACGCGGAGCCACGGTTCGCACCTATCGCGCCGTGGGACCCGACTTGCTTGTGCCGGGTGGACCGTATCCTCGGTTTGGCGCGGGCCTGCCCGGCGAAGTGATAGAGTGGCTGCGGGGCGCAACCGCAACGCAGTAGGGTACTATTACGTCGCCAAAGCCTCCTTATATCTTCTTCGCAATCAAAATACAAATAGCAGTAGCGCGACCACGTTACTATTTAGAGTACCAGCAGCCCCTTTTCGCGCAGCAACTGCCACGCCGGGCTTTGCAGAAACGCTTCAAACGTACCCTCCCCAGTTGGGAAAGTCACCGCTGCTTCCTTCACGAGGACCTTGGTGTCGTAATCGTGGGTGAGTTGGGTGAGTAGCTGGTGTAGCCACTGGCCAGCGGCGGCGCTGGTTTTTACTTCAAAATCCTCAGCCTGCTCGTAGCAGGTGAGCACGGCGCGCGGGGCTTTTTTGCCTTGCTCGATGCGGATTTCGGGGACGTTGCCGAGCCAGAACAGGCGTTGGTTTTGCTTGGCAAAATCGGGTTTTTCGGGGGCTTGCAGGGCCTGCTGCACGAGGTGCCGCGGCGTGGTGGGCCGGGGCGTTTTGAAATCGAACCAGAAACTAAGGGGCTCATCCAGGGCCACGCTGTGCAGGTAGTTGTAGAGCGACTTGGCCAGGCCGGGGCCGAAGGCTTCGTGGTCGGTGCCGAGGGGGTCGTCGTGCCAGAGGTCGTTCCAGGCGAAGCCGGCGGGCTCGGGGCCGATGGCGGCTACCTGGTACTTCGCGGGGTTCTTGCCCACGGGCGAGTGCGCCGTCATGGAGAAGCGGTGCCAGTAGCCGCTTTGCACCACGCCGGCCGCGAACAGCTGACGCACGACTTCGAGGCTGTCCACGGTTTCCTGCGCGGTTTGGGTGGGGAAACCGTACATCAGGTAGGCGTGCACCATGATGCCGGCCTGGGTGAAGCCGTCGGCCACACGGGCCACCTGGGCGATGGTCACGCCTTTTTCCATGAGGGTCAGCAGGCGGTCGGAAGCCACTTCCAGGCCTCCCGACACGGCAATGCAGCCGGAGGCCGCCAGCAGCCGGCAGAGGTCAGGCGAGAAGGTTTTTTCGAAACGGATGTTGCCCCACCACGTGATAGCCACGCGGCGCTTGAGGAGTTCAATGGCGAGGTCGCGCAGCGCCAGGGGTGGCGCGGCTTCATCCACGAAGTGAAACCCGGTTTGGCCGGTTTGCTGAATAATTTGCTCGATGCGGTCGACCAGCAGGGTGCTCGGGGCGGTTTCGTAGCGCGAAATGTAGTCCAGCGTCACATCGCAGAACGAGCAGCGCTTCCAATAGCAGCCGTGGGCCACGGTGAGCTTGTTCCAGCGGCCGTCGCTCCAGAGGCGGTGCATGGGGTTGAGCACTTCCAGCACCGAGAGGTACTCGGTCAGGGGCAGGTCGGAGTAGTCGGGCGTGCCCACTTCGGCGTGCGGCACGTCGGGGTACGGGTGGTTGACGTACTCGATTTGGCCTTGGGCATTGCGCAGGAACGTGCGTTGGAGCAGGCTGCTAGCATCGGGGGCGTAGAGAGTGGTTTGCAGGGCGCAGTGTACTTCGTCGGCGGGCTCGGAGAACCTCACCCCCAACCCCTCTCCAAAAGAGAGGGGAGCCTGACGCAAGGGCGTAACCGGTGTCCCCTCTCCATGGGAGAGGGGCCGTGCCCGGCAGGGGTCAGGGGGTAAGGTTCCCCACGAGTGAGATGCTTCGGCAAGCTCAGCATGACGTTCTTTTTTTGCGCCTAACTTATCAAAATACTCCAGCAGCCGCAGCCACGGGCCTTCGCCGTCGTCCAGGGTCAGGAAGTCGATGTAGTTAAAAAAGCGCGGCTCCTGAATGGTGCGCAGCTCCGTATTCGGGTAGCCGCCACCCATGATGGTGTGGGTGGCCGGGCTGATTTCCTTGATGCGCTTGGCCAGCCGCAAGGCTCCGTAGAGGTTGCCGGGGAAGGGCACAGTGAAGCCCACTATATCTGGCTGTGCGCGTGTGAGCAGCGCGTCCAGTTCTTCGAGCAGCAGGCGGTCGAGTAGGTTGGGAGTGGCCTCCAGGGCCTCATGCAAGGGCTCGAAGCTGGTGGCGGAGAGGGCCAGCTTCTCGGCGTAGCGCGAGAATCCGAAGTGCGGGCCCACGGTTTCCTTGATGAGGTCGGCGAGGTCTTCGAGGTAGAGCGTGGCCAGGTGGCGGGCCTGGTCGGTGAGGCCCATGGTGCCGAAGGCGGTTTCCAGGTCGGCCACGTTGTCGAAGCGGCTGGCTTCGGGCAGGAAACGGCCGTGGCAGATGCGCGGGGCCAGCGTCAGGTCCTTATTCTGCAGGAAACGAATGACTGGCGTAATGGTGGCCAGGTAGCGGTTTTGCAGGCGCAGCATGCGCTTGGCGTTGTCGCTCAGGTCAAAGTTGCCCGCTTCTATTTCCGCAAAAACCTGTTTCAGGCCCGCTACCGAAAACAGGCGCAGCACCAGCTGCAAGCCCATGTCGGCCTGCGTCACGGCATAGCCGCGCCCGCCCAGAAAGCCCTTGATGTAGGCCGTGGCCGGGTACGGGGTATTGAGCTGCGTGAGCGGCGGCGTAAGCAGCAGGATGCGGGGAGAGACAGGCGACACGACAGCAAGTAACCCGGCGAAGGGGGCCGGGGTTCATTTCCTGCAAAGGTCGGGGCTAAAGCAGGTTTTGTAACGCGTGTCATTGCGAGCGCAGCGCGGCAATCCGTTCTGTTAATCCCAGACACTTTCAAGATGTAAAAAGCCCCGACACTGCGTAGTGCCGGGGCTTTTTACTTTATGAGGTTGGTCGCTGAGAACAAGACGGATTGCTTCGCTCTGCCTCCTCGCAATGACACACGTTCTATTACACTATGCCAGCGAGTCGAGCGAAACCCGCTCGGGCAGCATCAGGCGGCGGAATTCGCTTACCGAATAACCCGTTACCTGGCGGAACTGGTTGCTGAGATGCTGGCCCGAACTGTAGCGCATCTGGTCGGCTATCTGGTTTAGGGTCAGTTCGCCGTAGCTGAGCATTTCTTTCACGCGCTCAATTTTGAGGCGGATGAGGTATTTCTCGATGGTGAGGTGCGCGGTGCGCGAAAATACCTTGCTCAGGTGCGAGTAAGTAGCGGCAAACCGGTCGGTGAGGAAAGCCGAAGTGGTGAGGGGCGAGCGGGCCGTGCGCAGGTGCTCAAGGTAGTCGGCCAGCACGGTTTTGATTTGCTCGGTGAGCTGCTCGGCGCGGCCCATCAGCAGCTCAAAGCCGGCGGCTTCGAGCAGGGGAGCCAGGTCTTCGGGGTTGGCGGGGGTGGCTTCGTCGAGCTCGGCCACGCCCAAGGTCACTGCCTTGGGGTGATAGCCGGCCCGCTCCAACAAGTTGTGCACGGCTTCGACGCACCGTGGGCACACCATATTTTTGATATGCAGTAGGTTGGTTTTCAAGGGCTTTAACGAGTTTCGGGCCGCCGCGAGGTGGCCGGTGAAGAAAAAGAACGAGTTGCTGCTGAACCGCCACTTGCCCGGCGCGGACGCGGTGCCGGAGTCGAAACCTCCGCCCAGCCACGACCAAACCAGTGCTCAGTGGCCCAGGTCACGAAAGGCACAACGGCCAGGAACGTAACAGCCAGCAGCCAGAACAATACGGCAAATGCGGAAAAAAGTCGACCAAAGAAATGGTCGCTGATTCCAAACAGATAAACCACCAGCGTTAGTGCCAACACCAAGCTCACGCCCGCCAGCACGCCCACGCGCCGCCAGGGCCAGGTAGCGACGTGTTTTTGGAGGCGATTACGCAAGGTCAGCGGCATAATTCTGGAGGGTTGAGAAAGTGAAAATACGGCAAAAATTACTTCGAACCACCAGCTAACCCAACAGCGCCAGCAGCTCTTGCTGCAGGGCTTGGCCGCCATCGGCCTCGTACCAGGCATTCATGGTTTTTATTATTTCATTGATGTGCAAAGACTTATCGGCGTGCAATTGTTTGGAAAGCACTTGTGCCGCGGCCGGGCGGGGGCCCCAGTCGCCCAAATCGTTCCCGGTGCCCTGCTCACGCCGAATGAGCTTGGGAATGCTGTTGCCCCCGTTGGTTTGGTGGGCCGCCATCAGGTCGGGGTGCTCGGAGCGGAGTAGCACGTGCAGCGCCACGCGGCCCGCACTTTCATCGGCTAGGCGCGCCAACAGGGGCAGCAGGTGGGCCGTGTCGCCGCACCAGGCTTCGCCGAGCACCAGCCAGTCTTCGGGCTGGGGCAGGCGGGTTAATTTTTCTACCAGTTCGGGCAGCAAGGGCAGGGCGTAGGCGCGGTCAAGGTGCTGCCGGTTTTGGTCGGTGTAGCGGATGAGGCCAGGGCTCTGGTCGGGGCCGGTGGTGCGGCGCTCGGCGGCGAGCGTGTCCATCAGGGCCCGGAACTGGACGTAGGTGTAGGCCGGCGCAGGAACCGCTGCGGGCGCTGGAAAGGAGTTGGGCATCAGCACAAAAGGGAGAATGACGGCGCGGCGCGCAACCAAACAGGCGCAGCTCACGCTACAACCGTACCCGCGCCCCAGAGTTCGGGTTGTGCGGCGGCAAGTTATTTTTCTACCTTGCGGCTGCGCTCATTCTCACCTCCTCACCTCTGCTTACCCTCTTTCATGCTGTTGAAAAATCTCCTCCGTCCCTTGGCCCTGGCCTGTGCCCTCACCGCCACGTTTAGCGCCTGCAGCTCTGGCACCAAAGAGGGCGACACCAACGTAGAACGCGGCTACACCAAAAAAAGGACCCCGAACCACATCGATGGCTCGCCAACCGGCGACTCGGCTACTTCCGGCATGACCCGCCAGACCGGCCCCCGCCAGCCCACCGGCAAAGAGGTTTACAAAGCCGCGGCCGATGCCAAAGACCGCAACCACGACGGAATCGCCGATTAAGCAGATAGCGTCCTGCTGGCTCTTTTGCTGAAAACTCCGTCGCGACTGAGACAGCTCGCCGCGCATGCTCGGCACGACGTGCTACTCGCGAGTGCGCACCACTTCATTGCCAAAGCACAAAAAAAGGCCCCTACCGTACGGTAGGGGCCTTTCCTTTTTTGCAGAATTTAGGAGAGCTTCGGTAGAGGGGAATTTGGTAGAGGGAATTGGTAGAAGAGTAGGTTTAGTAGAACACGAAGCCGTTGGGGCCCACTTTCACTTCGAAAGAGTCGATGGCCACGCCCGTGGCCTGGTAGCGGATGAAGCGGCCGTTGGTGCTGAAGCTGGGCGCAACCGCTGCAAATACCGTGTTGTCGCGCGGGTCGATGGCAAAGCCCGAGAAGCTGCGGCGGATGAAGGGCGTTGTGGGCAGGGCCGTGGCCGCAGTGCTCATCTGATATTCGGCGCCGCCGAAGGCGTAGTAGAGCTGGTCTTTGGCCGGGTTGATGCGCAGCTTGCTGGGACCGCCGGTAGCCGGGAACGTGAGCTTGAACTGAGTGGCCGGGCTGTTAGGGCTGAAGCGGATGAGCGCGCCGTTGGACACGCGGGTAGCCGTGAAGGGCGGCGTGCTCAGGTAAGTCACGAAGCCCGAGCAGAGCACCCATACGTTGCCGTCTTTGTCGGCCACCATGCTCGAGGGGCCGTCGGATAAGGTGACGGTAGACGACACGGCGGCCGAAGCCTCGTCAACGATAGTGACCGTATTGTCCAGGCTGTTGGGTACGTAGATTTTACCACCCAGGGCCAGCAGCTGCTCGGGGTTGCGGCCCACGGGCACGCTCCGGATTACGGCGTTGGTGCTGAGGTCGAGGATGCTGAGCACGCCCGGCAGGTAGCCCGTGAAGGGACCGCGCCACTCCGTGACGTAGCCCCGGGTGGCCGAGGTGGAGGTGAAATAGCGAGGCTGGTCGAGCCCATTGATGGTGCCGGCCGTCTTGAAATCGGGCAGGGTCACCACCTCAATTTTATTAGAAGCGTTGACCACGATGTAGCCGCGGTTGCCCTGCACGCCCATGCTCTGAACCACGTCGCCGAGCTTGGCGCCGCCGTTGGCGCTGCCGAAGGCATCTACGTTCAGGGTCTTGGAGGCTTTGTCAAATATGCTTACGGCGCCATCACCAGCGCCAAACCGGCCTTCGCTAAGCACGAATACGCCCGTAGTGGGGGCCGGCTCCGGCACCGGAACGATTTCGGCAGCTTTGGGGTCGCAGGCAGCCAACAAGGCCAGCCCCGCAAGGAAAGGAACAAACTGTTTTTTCATGAAATGAAGCACCGGCCTTGGCCGGCAATAAAAAATAAGAAATGGAGAGGTTTAGGTAGAAAGGCCAGGGCCTGCCATCGGCTTAATTCCAGCTCAGGCGCAAGCTGCCGCCCACGGTGCGCGGCGGGGCCGGCCGGCCGGGGTAGCTGTCGTAGGCCTGGTTGAGCAGGTTGGCGGCCTGTACCAGCACCAGCAGGCTGGTGCCCGCTGGCCCGTGCAGCGTGCGCCCCACCGTGGCCCCAAGCAGCCCGGTCCCGGGCAGGAAATCGGTGCCCGAGGCGCTGGTGTAGCGGAAGCTGGTGAACACAAACGTGCCGCTCACCAGCCAGTCGCGCCAGCGGTGGTCGGTGGCGAAGCTGGCCTGGTGCTGGGGCACAAACGCCAGCTGCACGCCCACGGGGTCGGAGTCGGCGGTGGAGCCCTGGGTTTTGCGGGTGTCGGTAAAGTGGTAGGCCATTTGCGCGCTGCCGGTGTAATGACCCTGGCGCCGGCGCAGGGCCGTGCTGGCCTCTAGGCCCTGGCTGCGTACCTGCCGCAGGTTGCGCGGGCTCCAGATGCCCGTGCCGGCCGTGGGCAGCCACTGCACCCAGTCGTCCACGTCCTGGCGGAAGGCCGTAAGCTCGGTTTCCAGGGTGGTGCGGCGGCCCCAGCTCAGGCGGTGGCGCAGTCCGGCTTCGGAACCAAAGCCTGACTCGGGGCGCAGTGAGGGGTTGCCGCCCGGCAGCCAGTACCGCTCGTTGAGGGTAGGCGCCCGGTAGCTGCGCGCTGCGCTGGCTTTGGCGGTGAGTTGGTGAGTTGGTGAGTTGGTGAGCGTATCGATTGGGGCAGGCAGGAGGTCCCATTCCAGGCCCACGGTGGGCGTGAGCGGGGCCAGGCCGGCAGGCAGCACGGCCTGGCGCAGGTTGGCGGAGAGGCGCAGGCCTGGGCGGGGGTCGTAGCGCAACAGGGCGAAGGCGGCGGCGCGGTTTTCGGTGATGGTCTCGGAGCCGTAGCCGCCCACCAGGGCGGCAAAGTGCTGGGCTTCGGCGCCCAGGCGCAGGCTGCCGCGGGCGCCCAGAGCAGACGTGTGCTCGGCCTGGGCCTGGGTGGTGCGCACGCGCGAATTGCTGGGGGTGCCCCGGTCGCGGTAGTTGATAATGTCTTCGAACCAGGCGCCGCGCACGGCCCATTGCTGCCGGGCGGCCAAGTGGCGATAGCCCAGCACCAAGCGGCGGCTTTGGTCGCGCTCGCGGGCTTCGCTGCCCGCCACGTTCACGCCCGACTGTATTTCGCGGTCGGCGTCGGTGAGCCAGGCGGCGGCGGTCACCTCGCCGGCTGTGCCCACGCGCCAGGCCACGTCGGGGCTGATGCTCCACTGGTGGCGCAGGGCGGCGTTTTGGAGAGTGTAGCGCACGGGGCCGCGGGCTTCGCGCAGCACGTAGGAGTAGTTGTTCTGGGCTTCGCGGTAGCTGGCGGCCACGCGCACGGCCACGGTGGGGGTGGTGGTGCGGGCTTCGAGGCTGCCGCCCAGCAGCCCGAAGCTGCCGGCATCGAATTGGGCGCTGCCGCGGGAGCCGGGCCGCCAGTCGGGGTCGTTGTTAAGGAGCACGGCTCCGCCCACGGCGCCGCTGCCGTAGAGCGCCGCGGCCGGCCCGGGCTGAATTGAAACGCGGGTGTTGGTCCCTACCGGCAACAGGGCGAAGTCGTTCTGGCCCAGCGTGGGGAGCATGATGTTCAGCCCGTTCCAGAGCACGGCGGTGTGCTGAGCCGAGGTGCCGCGCAGGGCAATGGTGGCCAGCTGGCCGGGGCCGTAGTTTTTCAGGATGAGCGGCGTGCGGGCCTGCAGCACGTCGGCCAGGTTGCCGCCGCGGTACTGGGCGAGCACGGCCGAATCGAGCTCGAAGCGACGGCTGCCCACGGCAAACCGCTCGGGGCCCACGGCGCGCACCTGCACTTCGGAGAGGCGGTGCTGGCGCTGGCTGAGGCGGGCCGAATCGGGCGGCGCGGCAGCCGGGCCGGGCACCTGCTGCCCCACGGCTACGCCCGGGCCCGCCAGCAGCGCCCAGAGCAGGCCACGCCGCCAGGCAGCGCGTCCGAAATTAAAAAAATGCATCCGAATCAAATTTTCGATAAAGAAAATTCGATTCAAAACCCCTCGTGGCTGCCTTCAAGCGAAGAAAACCACTGCCGGGCCGAGGCCGAAAAACAGTTGTAAAACCAGCCACCCGAAGGCCGCTGCTGCTCTCTTTCTCCATCCGTCCTCCGCGAATGCTGAACCTGTGAATGTCCGGGCAGGTCTCCTGGCTTGCTCCGCCGAGTGGGCCGCCTTCCCATTCCTTGCCTTGGTTTTCAAAGAGAAACCAGCGGCGAACAGTGGCATGTGGGCCCACCCCGATATGGAGCGTACAGTTGCGGGGACAGCTCCGGCGTTGAACCGGATTCCCTTTTCAGCCGCGCCCCGCGATTGGGGTTTGGCACCTTGACGGGGACAAAGATAGGCAGTAGCGCTGACTCAGTCAGCGGTATTTGGGTACGACCGCGCTACTGTCATCGCCGCACGGTGATGCCGACGAAGTACTCTTTGTCGCTCAGGCGGTTCAGGGCAATGTGGGTGCCGGCGTCGAGCTGAACATTGGGCGTAAGCTTCAGGAGCGGGGCAATATTGAAGGAAGCCTCCCAGCGCTGCTGCAGGGTATTCCATTGGCCCACGCCTTCGGTGATGAGGCCTAGTTTTTTGGTAAAGTCGTATTCCAGAGCCACGGAGGGCGTAAACTGCAAGTAGCGGCCGGCCTTCTCACGGTCGTAGTTGAGGTCGCTGGCAAGCTGAAATTCCAGGTTGGCTTTGTCGCTGACCTCAATGTCGCTGGTGACTATCATGCCGTATTCGCGCCCGCCCTGGCCTACCCGCCCGCCGCTGGGCAGGCGCACCAGCCCAATCACGGCCAAGGCAAACGAGCCGTCTTGCTCGTGGCCCAGGAAATTGTGCTTGACGCGGAGCATGAGGTCGCCGAAAGCCGCGTTGCGGCTCTCCCACTCGCTGGTGCCAGCGGGTCGTGACTTGGCCACGGTGTACATGGGAAACTCCAGCTGCACGTCGGTTTGGCGGCCCAGGCCAAACTTGAGCATGGTGTAGGCCATCCGTAATTCGCGGCTCAACTCATCATTTCCCTTGCCGCTGTTGCGGAGCCGGACGGCATCCATTTCCACCTGCAGGTGGCCAGCATCAACGGTGAAAGGGCTTTCGGTGACGCCGGGCCGGTCGGGCTGCAGCTCGCGCAGGCGGTTGCGGGGCACGGGCTTGCGCCAGCTATAGTGGGCCGAATCGTAAACCGTAGGCTTTGATTGCTGCTGAGCTTGGCAGAACAGTGGAAGAAAGCACAAGCACCAGAGAATTTGTTTCATGCCGCTTCTACGCAACTGCTTTTATTTAGGCCAAGCTGGCTCACCAGGTGTCGGTTTATCCCCGTTCTAATCGTCTGTCATGCTGAGCTTGCGAAGCATCTTATCAGGTCAGCACGATGTGTTCATGCATGACAAGGTGCTTCCTTCGTCAGCATGACAGGCGATAGAGTTTACTGCTGCACGCGAGATGCTTCGACTCCGCTCAGCATGACGGCCCGTAGCTACATGATGACCGATAATTAACTAATGGATGAAGCTTAAAATGGCACCACAACCTTCGCGCTCACGTTGCGGCCGGGGTTGTAGATGCCGGAGCGGCCGTTCGGCGAACCCTCGTAGTATTCAAAATATTTCAGGCGGTTGAGGTGAGATTGGTAGGCGACGTCGAGCACGTTGTCGACTTGCAGGAACAGTTGCACGGCTTCGCGGCCGGCGCGAGTGCGGAACGTGGTGCCGGCGCCCAGGCCCAGCAGTGCGTAGCCGGGCGTAGCAGTTTCGGTGTTGTCGAGGGCGTAGAAGCGGTTTTGGCGGGCGCTGCCGTCGAGGGAGGCGCGGAAGTAGGTACCGGTGAGGCGGCCAGCGCGGGCGGGCAGGGTAGCGCGGGCTTCGGCGCGGGCTCGCAGGGGCGGGATGAGCGGCAGGTAGCGGGCAGCATTGCCTTGGTTTTCCACAAGCTTGGCGTCTTCGTTTTGGCCGTTCACGAGGGCCATGCTGCTGCTTAGGGCGAGCCAGGGCAAGGCGGCCGGGCGCACGTTTAAACTGGCCTCGATGCCGTAGAGGCGGGCTGCGGCTTGTTGAAACTGGTAGGTGGTGTTGCCGGGCACGATGACCACTGGCTGCCCCACGGCGTCGAGCAGGCGGGCCTGGTAGATGAAGTTTTCCACATAATTGTGGAAAACTTCTACGCTGGCGTCGAGCGTGGGCTGGTGCCAGAGCATGCCCACGTCTTGCTGCCAGCTGAATTCGGGTTGGAAGCTGCGGTTGCCCAGGTACACGATATGGGCGCCGGGGTCGAGGCCGTTGGAGCCGATTTCGGGGATGTTGGGGGCGCGGTAGCCGCGGGCCAGGTTGGCGCGCAGGGTGAGTTGCTCGGTGGCCACGTAGCTCGCGCCCAGGCTGGCCGAAACGCCCTGGTAGCGCCGCTGAAACGCCGGAAACTGCAGTTCGGCATCGGCTGTGCGGGGCCCAGCGGCTCCCTCGAACCCGGTGCGCGGGTTGGGCGCCACGTAGAAGTCGTCCCAGGTCACGAGGCGGGTGTCGTAGCGCAGGCCACCGCTGAGCTCCAGCTTGCCCAGGGGCTTTTTGATGAGTAGGAAGGTGCCGGCGTCCAGCAGGTTGTAGTCGGGAATGGGGAAATCGGTGGCGTCCTGGTGGCGGTTCACTTGCGCCATGCCATTGCTACCCACGCTCATTTCCAGGCCCTGCCAGGCGGGCAGGTGGTAGCGGACGTCGTAGGTGTAGGTGGTCAGGTCCAGGGCCAGGCCGGGCTGGGCGGGCGCGGTGGGGTGGTTGAACTCGCGGCGGCGGTTTTGCTGGGCGCCCAGCAACAGGTTGAGCTGCCCGCTGCCCAGTTGCATCTGCGTTTTGGTGAAGATGCGGTAGTGCCGAATGCTTTGGTGCAGGGGCGCAATGGCGTAGGATTTCAGCTCGCCCCGGCCTACCCGAGGGCGGTTTTTGATGTCGTCGAGCTCGCTCTCGGCCACTTGCCGGGTAAAGGCGCGGCTGAGCGAGTCACGGCTGCCGTCGGGGATTTCCTGCTGGTTGTCGTAGAGGGTGAGGTACCAATGCGAGCTGCCCCAGGGTTTCACCACGCCGGCCATGCCCGTGAGGTTGAACTCGCGAAAACCGGTGTTATACACCAGACCATCGACGCGGTTGCGGTAGTCGCGGGCCAGGCGGTGGCTGGTCCGGAAGCTAGTTTGGAAGCCGTTTTTCTGGTAGTTCAAACCCAGTGAATTGCCGATTAGGCCGTTGTTGCTCTGGTATTCGGTGAGGGCTTCGCCGCCGAGTTGGCCTTCGGGGCCGCTGGGCAGGCCGGGCAGCAGGTTCACCACGCCGGCCACGGCATCGGAGCCGTAGAGCAAGCTGGCGGGGCCCTTCACTACTTCCACACGCTCAATATCATAGCCGTCGATTTCGACGCCGTGCTCGTCTCCCCACTGCTGGCCCTCCTGACGCAGGCCGTTGTAGAGGGTCAGCACGCGGTTGTAGCCCAGCCCGCGAATGAAGGGCTTCGATACGTTGGGGCCGGTGGTAACGGCACTCAGGCCGGGAATGCCACGCACAGCGGCGTCAATCACGTTGGTGTTGGCGTTGAGGTTGATTTCGCGCCGGGCCAGGGTGGCGATGGGTACGGGGCTGCGACGGATTTCGGTGGCCCGGCTCACGCCGGTTACCACTACTTCGTTGAGGACGGCGGGCTCTCCGGTTAGCAGCAGCTGCAGGTTTAGGGTCTGGCCCTCGGCGAGGGTGGTGTCGCGCTCGGCGGCGGTGTAGCCCACGGCGCTTAGGTGCAAGCGCAGGGTGCCCGCGGGCACGTTGGGGAGGCGGAAACGGCCCGCGGCATCGGCGGTGGCGCCCAGGCCGGTGCCTACTATGGCCACGCTGGCAAAGGGCACGGCGGAGTGCTTGGCGTCATGGATGGCGCCGGTTAGGGTGCCGGTTTGGCCCCGCAGCAGGGTTGGGAGTAAGAGTAGAAAGAGGAGTAATGCTTTCATATAGTTCTTTCTAATGCGGTGTAGTTCAACGATTCGCCTCACCCCCCCCGGCCCCTGCCGGCCACGGCCCTTCTCCGGTGGAGAGGGGGAGCCTGACGATTCTCAACACGTGCATTACCCGTGCCCCCTCTCCATCGAAGAGGGGGCACGGGGTGAGGCGGACGTCCGCGCCCTCCTACGCCCCCTCCGTGAAAGTTTGCCAGAGCAGAAAAACGTTAAGCGCAATGATTATCGCTGATATTACCCAGGCCACGACTTTCACCACGGGCTTGTTCACGAACACGCCCATCTTGGCCTTGTTGCTGGTAAAAAGCACCAGCGGCACCACCGCGAAGCTGAGCTGAAACGACAGAATTACCTGGCTTAACACCAGCAGTTGGCCAGTGCCTTTTTCGCCGTAGAGAATGGTCACGAACAGGGCCGGCACTACCGCGATGCTGCGCGTGATGAGCCGCCGCAGCCAAGGCTTGAGCCTGAGGTTGAGAAAGCCTTCCATCACAATCTGGCCGGCGAGGGTGCCGGTGAGGGTTGAGCTTTGGCCGGAGGCGAGCAGCGCCACGGCAAACAGCACGCTGGCCGCCCCGGCGCCGAGCACCGGCGTGAGTAGCTTGTGGGCATCGGTGATGTCGGCGACGTTTTCGTAGCCCTTGCCGTGGAAGGCCGCGGCGGCCGTGACGAGAATGGCCGCGTTCACGAAAAACGCCAGGAACAGCGCCACCGTGGAGTCGATGGTAGCGAACTTGATGGCCGAGCGTTTGCCGGGCTCGTCCTGCGGGAAGGCCCGGGTTTGGACGATGCTGGAGTGCAGGTAGAGGTTGTGCGGCATCACGGTGGCGCCCAGGATGCCTATGGCCACGTACAGCATGGCGGGGTTGGTCACGATTTCGAGCCGGGGCATCAGCCCCTTGCTTAGGGCCAGCCAGTCGGGGTTCGACGCCACGATTTCGTAGACGAAGCACCCGAAAATTATGAAAATAAGCCCCGCCACAATGCTTTCGATGATGCGAAAGCCCTTGTTTTGAAAGTAGAGCACCACCAGCACGTCGAGGACCGTGAACACCACGCCCCAGGCCAGCGGCAGCCCAAATAGCAGGTTCAGGGCAATGGCCGAGCCGATGACCTCGGCCAGGTCGCAGGCGGCGATGGCGATTTCGCACAGCACCCAGAGCACCAGGCTCACGGGCCGGGAGTAGTGGTCGCGACAGGCCTGGGCCAGGTCGCGGCCGGTCACGATGCCCAGCTTGGCGGCCAGATGCTGCAGCAGCATGGCAAACAAGTTGGAAATCAGCACCACCGAGAGGAGGGTGTAGCCGTAGCGGGCGCCGCCGGCAATGTCGGTGGCCCAGTTGCCGGGGTCCATGTAGCCCACGGCAATGAGCAGGCCGGGGCCCCAAAAGGCCATCAGCTTGCGCCAGAACGAGGCATCGGCGGCCGGCACGCGTATGCTGGCGTACACCTCGCTCAGGGAATTGCCTTGGCGGGCGCGCCGCCAGCCGGCGTCGGGCACGGGCTGCTTGGTATCAGTTACAGTAGAAGGAGGCACGTTAAGCAGTTGATTTAAAGCAAAGATACTTTATTTTTAGGCTCACCTAAAAATATTTTTCGACTGCCTTAAATACAGCAAAACTAAAAAAAGGTTTCACCGCTGGATTATGTTTTTGGCCACTGGTGTTACGGCTAGCTTTTGGCGGCGTTTTTCGACTTGTTAAGCACACTTGTTGCGGACGTTTCCGGGGATTTCTAAGTTGATTTTAACAAGTTGTCAGGCCCAGCCCAATGTGACATTCCGTTCGTCGCGTCGAATCAAAGCCCAGCGCAGCTAACGTTTAGGGCTACTACGGCACGCGAGCTGCCTCCGCTGCACTCGGCATGACCATTCCTCTGACGACCGATTCGGATAGGTTCTTACTGCGCGTGCCCGACCTTTGCCCTGATATTCCTTTCGCATGACGCCGACCCAAATCAAACGCCGCCTCGGCCTGCTGTCCCTCGTGGTAAGTGTGGTGCTGGTGGCGGTGAAATTCTACGCCTACTACCTCACCCGCTCGCAGGTGGTGCTCACCGATGCGCTGGAAAGCATCATCAACGTGTTCACCAGCGGGTTTGCCCTCTACAGCATCTACCTGGCCAGCCTGCCCAAGGACGAAAACCACCCCTACGGCCACGGCAAGGTCGAAAACCTGTCGCTGGGCTTCGAGGGCGGACTGATTGCGATGGCCGGCGCCTACATTCTCTATAAGGCCGGGCTGGCCATGCTCACCCCGCAGCCCGTGGCCCGGCCCGACTGGGGCGTGCTGCTGTTAGCCAGCACGGCCGTGGTGAACCTGGGCGTGGGCCTGCTGCTGGTGCGCAACGGCAAGAAGCTGAAATCGTTGGCCCTGGTGGGCGATGGCCAGCACCTCTATATCGATGCGCTCACGTCCATTGTTTCCTCGTTGGCCCTGCTGCTGGTGGCCGCCACCGGCGAGGTCCGCTTCGACGCCGGCGCTGCCCTGCTGCTGGGCGGCTTCATCCTGGTGAATGGCGGGCGCATGCTCCGCCGCTCCATCTCGGGGCTGATGGATGAAACCGATACCGCCACCGTGACGGAGGTAATCGCGGAGCTGCAGGCCCAGCGCCGCGCCCCCTGGATAGACGTGCACAACCTGCGCGTGCAGCGCTACGGCGCCAACCTGCACATCGACTGCCACATGCAGATGCCCTACTACTTCACCCTGGAGCAGGTGCACACCCAGCTGCACGACATCGAAGAGCTCATCCGGGCCCGATTTGCAGTGGAGGTCGAGATGTTCGTGCACGCTGACCCCTGCACGTTTGCCGCGTGCTCGTTGTGCCTCATGCCCGATTGCCCCGTGCGGCAACACCCCCTCAAGCACGAGGTGAAATGGGACCTGCACAACGCCGTGAGGAACCAGCGGCACACGCTGGAAGAAGGCGTGAGGGTAAGCCGGTAAAGGCTATTCGTGGATTCGAATAAAGCAGCCTTTAGCGTGGCGGCTGCTAAGACAATCCATTTAAGGGAAGGCCCACGCGAAAGGTCGTGCCCTGGCCTTCCTGGCTTTCCACGTGGAGGGTGCCGCCGTGGCCCTGGGCGATGATGTCGTGGGAAAGCGAGAGGCCCAGGCCCGTGCCCTCGCCCGTGGGTTTGGTGGTGAAGAAGGGCTGGAAGATTTTCGCCTGCACGGCCGCGCTCATGCCCGGGCCATTGTCGGTGATGCGGATTTCGACGCCGCCCGGCCCGGCGCTGGTGTGCACCCGCACTTCGGGGCGGTAGCCGGCCTCGCCCGCCTGCTGGCGCTGGCGCACGGCATAGAAGGCATTAGTAAGCAGGTTGATGAGCGCCCGACCCAGGTCCTGCGGCACCACCGCCACCAAGGGCAGGGCCGGGTCCAGCGTGGGGGTCAGGTGGGCGCTGAAGTCACGGTCTTTGGTCCGCAGGCCCTGGTAAGCCAAGCGCAGGCTGTCTTCCACCAGCGCGTTGAGTGAGGTGGGCACGCGCTGACCGGTGCCAGCGCGCGAGTGCTCCAGCATGCCCTTGATAATGGCCGTGGCCCGCTGCCCGTGCTGGCTGATTTCGTGCAGGTTCTGCTTCAGCCCGGCCAGAATTTCGCCCTCCAGCCCGGCGCTGCCTGGGCGGGTGCCGCCCATGTCGTCAACCAGTCCGGTGCTCACCTCGGCAAAGTTTTTCATGAAGTTGAGCGGGTTCTGCAGCTCGTGAGCGATGCCGGCTGTGAGCTCGCCCAGAAAGGCCATCTTCTCCTTCTGCACCAGATGGGCCTGGGTGGCCCGCAAGTCGGCCAGCGACTGCTCGAGCTGGGCAGTGCGCTCCGAGAGCAGGTCGTTTTGCGCGCTAATGACGCGCATGGTGGTGTTGTTGATGTTGTCGAACACCAGCGCCACCACCAGCAAAATCAGCATGAGTCCGGCCAGGATGTCGAGGTGCCAGAACTGGGCCTTGTCGGCCGGCACCAGGTTCGGAAACACGTAATGCTGCTGCTCCAGCAGCCACAAGGTCACGGCTGTGGCCAGGCCCAGGCCAAAGAAAACCAGTCCCGCCCGGCGGCCTAGCAGAAAGGAGCCCATCACGCCGCACAGCCCCAGCCACCAGGTAGTGGCCGCGTAGTAGCCGCCTTGATACACCGAGTTGACCACCACGGTGAGGTAGCCGATGAACAGAAACCAATAGCCCAGCGCTACGTGCGAAAACCACCCGGCGCGGTAGCCAAATGGCAGCAGCACAAAGCTGACGACGCCGAATAGCAATACGTAAAAGCCCGGCATCAAATTGGCCCACCAGCACAACACCATAAAGTTGAGCGAGAACAAGCTCGTCAGCAGCATGGTATTGATGATGATGCGCACCCGCCGCCGCAGGTCGAGGCTGCCCGCAAAATCGGTGGGAATGAAGTAGTCGGTGATATTGGCGAACATGGCTACCCGGCAATGGTGAAGGCAACGAAGCAGCCCCACGGCTGGTAGGCGCAGGCTTCGTGGCAGCGGTAGCGGGCCTGGCGTTGGCTCAGCACCTGAGCTTGTCTCGCAGCAGGGGCCGCCAGCCATTGCAGGGCCAACAAGTAGGAATAGCACATCAGGACCGGAGCCACCCCGCAAGCCCTGCACGTGGGTGGCAATCCATTAAAGAAGTTGAGATTTGGACAGGCAATCTACGGTGAAAAGCGGAGCCTTTACGGGCACAGCATTCATGTGCAGCCCAAGCGGGTTACGAGCGGTAACGGGCTTCCTCCACCTCGGGAGATTCCCGGCTTCTGTCCGCTTCTGGTGGCAACACAAAACCAGCTCCTTACTGATATTTGGGGAGGGCTCAGCGAAAGGCTGGCTCACGTAACAGATGGTATTTTTGAGCAATCCTAAGGTTCTCACCAGCTATTGCTGCCTAATGGCCACTCGCTATACACTTGCTTGGTTCCAAAACGAAATAGAACCCCAATTATCAGGTTTCTCGCTTTCCTATAGTTCCTTCGAGAAAGGCGATTTTGGCAATTTGGAGCGGGTTGAGTTCGAATCAGGAGGCTTGATGGGCACCTTTGATTTCTGGAGTTACGGATGGCTCGACCTGCACGTGATTGACCCATTAATAGGAGAAGAGCAACTAAACGTTTTTAACGAACCAGAAAAAAGCCAGGCCGTGGCTACCTTTTTAGCGTTTCTGTAAGGCGCATCCACGCCATTCATGAAAACGATGAATTTTCTTCTAAATCCCGTACGCTACTCCACCACCAGTTGGCGCGTGGCACTGCCCAAAGCGGTTTGAACCTGCAGCGAATACGCACCGGGGCGCAGGCTGCTCAGGTCCAGCGTGGCAGTGGTACCAGTGGCGCGGCGCGTGAGCACGGCACGGCCCAACAGGTCGCGCACCGTGAGCAGGGCGTTGGGCTGGGGCAGTTGCACGGTGGCCTGGCGCCGGGCGGGGTTGGGAAACAGGCTGAACGAAAAGTCCGACGCGGCGCGGGTGCCGGTGGCTACAAAAGAGCGGTTTTCGAGGGCAATGATTCGGTCGGTGCTGCCGTTGCTGGTGCCCAGGTACACGGCGCCGCTGGGCGCCACGCAGATGGCCCGCAACCGCCCAAAGGCATTAGTCACAAATTCGGTGCGGGCCGTGATGTCGTCGCCGGTTGGGCTGAGGGGTAGCTGCACCAGCTGCTGGTTTTTGAGCGTGGCGAGCAGCAAGCTGCCCCGCCAGCCGGGTATGGCCGGGTGGTCGTAGTAAGTGAGGCCGGCCGGGGCGATGGTGGGCGTCCAGGTGGTGAGGGGTTCGCGCACGTTATTTGCGGCGCAGAAGGCGAGCTCGCTGGGCGTGGTACAATTGCCTTCCACACTGGGCCAGCCGTAGTTGCGGCCGGCTTCAATCTTGTTGATTTCGTCGTCGTTGTTAGGTCCGTGCTCGGAGCTGTAGAGGCGACCGTCGGGCAGGCGCACCAGACCCTGGGGGTTGCGGTGGCCTAGGGTGTAGACCAGGCTGCCCGGCGTGGGGTTGTCGGCCGGCACGGTGCCGTCGAGGTTCAGGCGCAGGATTTTGCCGTTGAGAGAGGCTAGGCTTTGAGCTTCGGGAAGAAGTTGGGCGTCGCCGGTGGTCATTAGCAGCGTGCGGTCGGGCAGGATGAGCAGGCGCGAACCGCTGTGCGTGGTGGTAGCCGGTATATCGCCGAGCAACACCAACGGCGCCGTCAGGGTATTGGCCGTGGCGGAATACGTGAGGCGCACCAGCTTCTCCTTTAGGCTGCCCGCCTCGGTGTAGTTGTACACCACGTACACGTAGGGCGTGGCGGCAAAATCGGGGTCGAGCACCATACCCAGCAGGCCGCTTTCGCCCACGGGCGTGACGTCGGGCAGGGTGAGCAGGGGCAGCACCTGGCCAGTGGCGGGGTCAACGCGGCTGATGCGGCCGCTGCGCTCCGTCATCCACAGGAAGTTGTCGGGGCCCCACAGCAGCTCCCACACGTGGTCGAGGTTGGTGGCCAGGGCCGACGCGGTGACCGTGGTGCTCCCGACCGAGAAAGTGGTGAGGGCCGGAGCTTGGGAGCGTGCCGCAAAAGGAAGCGCAGCCAACAAAGCCAGCGTGACATTGCGTAGAAATTTCATAGCGGTAGGCAAAAAGCGTGGACAGGACTCAAGCGTATTGCCATAACAAACGAAACGCCAGGCAGGGCGGATGTTCGGCCCGACCCTCCCCTGCTTTTGTAGCTTGCGGGTGCTTTCACTCCTTCCTGCGCCCATGTCTGCCTTCTTCACTGAAACCCACCCCGCCGGCTACGTCCTCAGCACCGACCCCGCCCGGCTCGACGTAGCGGCCATTCATCGCTGGCTGAGCGAAGACTCGTACTGGGCCCGCCACATTCCCCTGGCCACCGTGGAGCGGGCCATCGCCAACTCCCTCAACTTCGGCCTGTACGCCCCCGATGGCCGCCAGGCCGGCTTTTGCCGCGTGGTGACGGACCGGGCCACGTTTGCCTGGCTCTGCGATGTGTTCGTGCTGCCCGAATTCCGCGGCCACGGCCTCTCCAAGTGGCTGGTAAAACAAATGTTGGCCCACCCCGACCTGCAGAACCTGCGCCGCCACCTGCTCGCCACCTTCGACGCGCATACTCTTTATCAACGCTTCGGCTACGAACCGCTGGACCGCCCCGACCGCTGGCTCGAAATCAAGCACCCCAACCCCTACGGGTGAGCGGGTTGTAAATGGATGGGTGGTTTAAAAAAATTCACGTTTCGCTGAACCCGCAACTCGCCTTTGCTTCCGAAGCCTAGCCCTGCGGTTGTCCACGTGTTGCTACCCCTTAGGAAGCCATCGCCCGCACAAGCTGGGGCGTCGCGCCGCCCACCCTGCGGCCCGACGCCCCGCGGCGCAGCCACGCCGCAGGAGGGGCGGCCTGAAACACCTGCTACACCGGGGCCCTTTTCCGAACGTCCTGCAGGAGCGAGGAAAGGGCCAGGCGGGTTGAGGCGTCGTCGGTCAGGGCCCAGCGGGTTCCCGGGGGTACCGGCACGCCTGGGCCGTCTCGGCTGGCAATTACCGGGGAGAAACCAAACTGTACAAGCACTCGCCGCTGCGTCCGGGAGGCTGAAAAGGGGGGCGAAACGGGGCACATACGAACTAAATGGCGCCTTGGATTGCGGCCCATCCAGCCCTGTTTCCCAATTTAGGACAAACATCCCAAAGCGAGAGTACTATTCAATAGATGTAAAACTATATCTGCTTGACGCTTAGGCAACGGTCCTGTGGGGAGTGGGCTGGCGGCAAAGTTGCGACGGTCTAACTGGCACATTGCCAAGGACCCAAATAATTTTTACCCGGCCATGCAACATCCTATAAAAGATTTCGCCCTGTTCTCCGTTTGGCTCGTGCGGTTCCGGACGTGGTTCGTAGCGGCCTTGGTCGTCGAAATGGTGACTCGGGCACTGGCCGTGTCCGCCCAAAGCCCGCTCCCCGCCTATTATTCTACCGGCGGGGTGTTTCAGGTAACGCAACCGGCAACGGCCACCGCGGGCGGCAGCGTAACGGCCGGGGTGAATGCCGCCGACGGCAATTTTTCCACCTTTGCTACCCTCCAGACGGACGGCCGCCTCAACGTGGGGGTGCCCGTGGCGTTGCGCTTGAAACTAGCCGGCGAAGCGCCGGCGGGCTACCGGGCCGGCGTGGTGCTGGCCAACGCGTCTAGTACGCTCGACCTGGCGGTTTTGGGCGCCGTGACGCTCCGCACGTACTTGACCAGCGCGGGCCCCACCCCCCGCGAACAAAAGGTGGTGCGGCTCGACCTCTTACAGGCGGCGCTGGGGGCCAACGACTTGCCCACGCAACTGGAATTTACCTCGGCGCTGTCGTTCGACGCCGTCGAAATCGAATTTGTGTCGGCGCTCAACGTGGTCCGTAGCTTCAACATTTTTTACGCCTACGGGGTAACGCCGGGCGTGCAGACCCGCGCCACTGGTTACTTGTCGCGCTTTGCTGCCCCCGTCGCGAACCGGGAATACAGCGCCGCAGTGTCCACGGCGGTGCTCTGCGTGAACGCCCGGGTGACCAACCCCGAGCGCGTGGCCGACAATGACCTGACCAACTTCGCCACCCTGCGCAGCACCGTGGGGGTGGCGTGCCGCCCGGAGGTGCAGGCCCTGCTGGCGGAAGTCCCCGCCGGGGGAGTGCCCGCCGGCCACCACGCCGGCTTTGTCATTGGGCAAGCGGGCCTGCTGGACGTCGGCGTGCTCAGCGGCCTGGAACTGACCACCTACCTCGGCAACACGCCGGTGGAAACCCGGACGGGGTTCGGCCTGCTCGACCTGACGCTGCTGCCCGGCAACAAGGCCCACGTCTCGTTCAAAACGGGGGCGGGCAAGCCGTTCGATGGGGTGCGCATTGCGCGCGTGGGGCTGCTCACGGCGGTCGATGACTTGCACGTGTACTACGCGTTCGGCCTCGACCCCACCTTTTTCGTGAACAGCACCCCCGTGCTGTCGGATTTCTCGGCCCCGCAGGCCAATACCGATTACTTTGCCAGTGCCCCGCAGGCCATATCGGTTCGCTTGAATATCGGAGTGCCGCCCTTCATTGTGAGCAGCGATGTGAACTTGACCCTCTCCAACGTCGAGAACCCCCAACTCGCGGCCGATGCCGTTATTCCGACTACGCGCATCACCACCAACTACGCGCAACTCAACACGCTGGGCCTGGGGGCGCTCAATCTATCCTCTTTGCTGACCCTGGCGAACCCCCTCACGACGTCGGCCACGGCCAGCCTGAAGCTGCGGCTGCGGGGCACCGGGCGCGCCGGCAACCGGGTGGGCATGGTCATCAGCCAAGGCAGCGGCCTACTGGACCTGACCGCCCTGGAACGCCTGACTGTCGCGACCTACGACGCGGATAATCGGCTCATCGAGTCAAAATCCGGTTCTTCTTTGCTGAGCACCACGCTGCTGGGCACCAGCGACCTGTTCCGGGTTTCGTTTCTGGCCTCGCGCGATTTTGCGTACGTGCAACTCACGGTGACCAGCCTGGCCGCGGTGGTCTCCAACACCCGCGTGTACTACGCGTTTGCCGAAGACGTGCCCATTTTTTGGGTGGGGTCGCCGTTGCCGGTCGAACTCACCTCGTTTCGCGGCCGTTGGACCAATGGCGCTGCTGCCCTGAACTGGGCCACGGCCACCGAACGCAACAGCAGCCACTTTGTGGTGGAGCGCTCCACCGGCCGCGACGCGGCGTTCCGGGCCGTGGGCCAGGTAGAGGCCGCCGGCAATACCTCCAGCGCTCAAGCCTACCAGCTGCGCGACGCCGACGCCGGCGCCCAAGGCGTAGCCCTGCTCTACTACCGCCTCCGCCAAGTGGATGTAGATGGCACCCAGGTCTTTTCGTCCGTCATTTCGGTGGCCGTGGGGCTGCCGGCCGCAGCGGCTCCGCGCCTGGAAGTGTTCCCCAACCCGGCCACCGAAGCCGCGGCCGTGATGGTGCGTTGCCCCAACCTTGCGGCTGGCGGCACGGTGCTCACCTACTCGCAGCTGGGCCAGCTGGTAAGCCAGCAAGCCGTAACCGAAGCTGCGGCCCCGCTGCGGCTGCCCGCGCTGGCCCCCGGCCTCTACCACGTGGTGCTGCGCAACGCCGCCGGCCAGGGCGTGGCCACGCAGCGCCTGGTCCTCGCCAACTACTAGGGTCACCCTTTGGCCCGGCAACCCAAGCCTGTTGGCCGGGCCAGCAGGACTTTTAAAGGGGCTCTCTACGGGCGGTGTTCATTCATGAAGACCAAGCCTTTCCCCTCGCGGCCCACCGCGTCTTCGCCGCCGTGGGCCCGCGCGAAGCGTTCGCCGGGGAGTTTCCGAGGGGTTTGGGCAAGGGCCCGGCGCCGGTTCGGTCACCGGCGCCGGAAGCGGCCCTCCCAGCGGCCCATCACAGGTGCAAGACCCATCACGGCGGCCCCATCGCCCGGGCCGCGACCGCTGGTCGCGGCGTTGAAGGTCAGACGGATACCACAAGTCGGGGAAGGGGCACCGGAGTGCGGAATGGGTACTCCGCGCTATCCGGCGGGCTGGCAAGAACGGCTTACCACCCGTGCGCCTTGACCGCTTTGCATAACTGCCACGCGGTACCGAATTGACCGTGGCTGTTGCAGAACTCCTTGGTTGGCCTCTCAAATAGGGTATTTGCGTTCGTAGCTGCCTAAAAACCTTGATTTTTCAGGCCTAGTTCTCTCGTTTTCACGCGCTCGGGCGGCTGTTCTGGTCCCTGGCTTGCCGCCTTCGACGCTCACACCCCCTACCAACGCTTCGGCTACGAACCGCTAGACCACCCCGACCACTGGCTGGAAATTAAGCACCCAAACCCATACGAATGAGCAGATTCCAGGGGAATACCGAGGCCACTGCCCCAGAACGGAGTAACGCCGCTAGTCAGCTCACTAGCGAATAGTGACCGGAAACGTCGTGTCGATGTCGGTGCTGCCGGGTGTTTCGGTGCCGTCTTTGGTGCCTACCTGGTGGCGCAATACCACACGCAGGCTGCCGGTGCTGACCGCGCCCGTAGTAGCGTTGGCCTGCAGGCCAAAGGGCAGACCTTTGGCGTCCTTGTCGGTAACGGCGACGGTGAGGCTCGCCCCGGTGGGCTTGTACACAAACAGGTGATTGTTGGCTTCCCGGACAATTTCAGCAGTCACGTCCTCGCTTTTAGAGGACGTTTCGTTGAGAACCGCGTCCACCGTCATCGTGTAAACCGCGTTTGGCAGCAGGTTGATGGCGTCGATAATGGGCGGATTACCACCCTCGCCATCCAAGTCCTTCCAGGTGGCCAGCTTCACATCGGCGGGGTTGGCCTGGTTCACAAACTTCAGGCGGACGGAAGTTATCAGCTCGTTTTCGCGCACGGCGGGCAGCGGGGTTTCGTCTTTTGAGCAGCTGCTCAGCCCGAGGGCCAGCAGGGCGGTAGCCCGCAAGCAGGTGTTAAAAAGGGAAGTGGGCAGGATACGCATGGTTACTTAGGAGAAGTGGATGAGGAATGACCGAAGGGCACCGCGAGCCGCAGGGCCACATTGCGCCCCGTTTCGGGCGCGAAGTAGCGGAAGGCGTTGAGGTAGTCGCGGTAGGTGGTGTTGAACAGATTGTAGGCGCTTAGGCTCAGCGTCATGGGCTGACCCAGCAGGCGGGCTTCGGTGCTGAAATCGACGTTGCAGAGGGTATAGCCCGCGGGCGGGGGCGCCACGTCCTGGTCGGCGCGCACGCGCCATTGACGCGCCGTGTGCACCACGGCCACGCTCAGCGTGTTGTCGGCGAAGCGCGCCCAGTCCGGCAGGCTCAGGGTCAGGCCGCCCGACACCCGGTCAGCCGGAATCAGCTCGAGGTGCTGGCCGCTCTGGCGGTTGTAGGCCCGCACCGCCGAGTACTTGGCCGAGGCGCTGAGCCAGTCGGTGAGGCGGTAGCTGGCCGAAGCATCGGTGCCGTAGATTTCGGCGTTCACCTGCACGTAGTTGTAGGCCAGGAATGCGCCGCGCACCGTGAGCACGGCCTCCCTGCCGGGCCGCAGGTAGATGTAGTTGTCGAGGGTGTTGTGGTAGAAACTCAGCTCGCCGTTGAGGCGCGGGCCAGTTTTAGCCACGCCGCCGTACAGGTTCAGCGTCGATTCTTCTCCCAGGGTGCGGTCGCCGAGCTCATAGCGGGCGCTGCTGTGGTGCACGCCCTGCGAAAACAGCTCGTTGATGGACGGCGGCCGCCAGCCCTTGGCCGCGCCCGCGTTCAGCCGCCAGCCGGCCGGCAGCTGGTAGGCCGCGCCCACCGTGCCCGTGAGCTGCGCGTAGTCGAACGCGGGGCGGATTTCGGGGCTGTTTTGGTCGGTGGGCACCTGGCGCAGCCGGGCCTGCATGTGCCGCTGGTCGTAGCGCACGCCGGCTTCCAGTTCGAGCCGGCCGCTGGTCCAGCGCTCGGTGGCGAAGGCCCCAGCGTTGTAGCTGGTGAAGAACGGGATGAGGTAGCGCCCGTCGTAGTAGTTCTGCTGGTGCTGGGCATTCACCCCGATTTTCCCGCGCAGGCCGCCCACGCTCACGTGGTCGAGGTAGGCATCTACGGCCTGGGTGGTGAGGTCGAAGCGCAGCTGGTACTCGTTTTCGTAGGCCTGGCGCACCAGGTCGTACTCTTTGCGGTCGTTGCGCTGGTAGCTGTACTGCAAGTGCAGCTGGCCCACGCGGGGCAGGTCGTAGCTGCTTTTGAACTTGACCAAGTGGTGGCCCACCAGCTGGTAGGGTCGCCCGATGGCGTACGAAAAATCGCCCTTGATGAGCGGCTCGGTGCGCTCAATGGCGGCCATCAAATCGGTGGTGTTGCCGATGTGCGCGCCCTCGTATATCCCGAGGTGCGTGTTAAACGTGCTGGCGTACAGCTCGGTCGTGAACGCGCCCTTGGCAAAGCCCAGCGCCGCCGAGCCGTTGTACTCGCGGAAGCCGGTGTTTTTGAGGTAGTAGTCGGGCGTGCGGGCGTTGGCGGCCTGCCGGGTGGTGAGTTGCACGCGGTAGCTGAGCAGGCCGTGGGGCGCCGCGCCCTCGGCCGTGGCCGACAGCGCCCCCAACCCGTTGTTGCTCATCAGCACCGACTCGACCCGGCCGCGCAAACCAGGCCGGTAGTCGAGCGGCGCGGGCTCGACCAAGATGATGCCGCCCACGGCGTCGGCCCCGTACATGACGCTGGCCGCGCCCTTCACCACTGTCACGCGGTTGGCCACAAAGGGGTCTACTTCCGGGGCGTGCTCGCTGCCCCACTGCTGGCCCTCCTGGCGCACGCCGGCGTTGTAAATCAGCACCCGGTTGGAGTGCATGCCATGAATAACCGGCTTCACGATGCTCGGCCCCGTCTGAATGGTGCTCAGCCCCGGTATGTTTTTCAGAGCTTCGCCCAGGGACTGCCCACGCGTCAGGGCCAGGGCTTTATGTTCTAAGACACTTTGTTGCGCTAGCGGCGTATCGTACTGCCGCTGCCCGGTGGTCACTACCTCGTTCAGGGCATTGGCTACTGGCATCAGGGCAACGGTGAGCTTGGTAGCGACCGTCAGCTCTACGGTGCGCACCACCGGGGCAAAGCCCAGGTAAGACACTTCTACGTGGTACGTACCCGGGCACAAACCCGCTAAGTCGAAGAAGCCTTCATTGTTAGTTATACTATTGATATTAAGCTCAATAATTCGAACCGATGCGGCCGGCAGCGTTTCGTTGTCCTGGCTGGCCACTGTGCCCGACAGCTGCAAAGAACAGCTCTGAGCCAGGGCTACGCCTGGGACACCCACCAAGCTAAATAAGCAAAGCGCGCAGAGTACTAGATGGGAGATGGAAGGCACGAAGGAGAACAAAAGCGAGTTATTTTATTGCATCATTGTTGCAAAAGTAAGACTAACGGCGGTAATATTGCCCTCGGTTTACACAAACTCTCATTCTACACTTACCCCACCTTCATGCAGCACCTCCTCTCCCCTAAAAATTTAGCGCTGGCTTTCCTGGCCTCCATGGCCCTGGCCTCTTGTAAGAAAGACGGAGAAGACGCCACGCCGGCCGACGTTGACGCGGGCAAAGAATTCCGCTACGTGCGGGTACTGGTGGCCGACGAGCAAAGCAATAAGCTCACGCAGATTGTGCCGCGCGATGCCGCCATTACCTCGGTCGATGCCGATTTCCCGCTCGGCACGCTGTACCCCACGGCTTCCGGCCGTTTTGCCGCGGTGATGTACGGCTCGCAAAACCTGGTGAAAATGTTTGACACCGGCCTGGAATGGCACGGCGACCACGTCGACGTGAAAGGCTCGCCCAAGTGGGGCACCATCCAGTCCACGGCTGCCCGCCCGTCGCACTTCAAAAGCAAGGGCACCGAGTCACTCATTTTCAACGACGGCGACGGCACGCTCAGCGTAGCCAACGAGCCGTCTTTTCACAACTCGGGCGCCCAGTTCACGGTCATCAACGCGGGCTTGCTGCCCCACCACGGCGCCATGGCGCACTACAGCAACGACACCTACGCCGTGACGACGGCCAGCGCCAGCGGGGCCAACCCCACCCGCGTGCAGGTAATCAACAAGACCGGTGCTCTAGTGCACGCATCCACGTTGCAAACGGGGGCCATCCACGGCAACGCATCCGACGGCGAAGACGCAGTGTTTGGCGCCTGGGAAACCACGGCCAATGCCAACGGTGGCATCCTGGTGGTGAACAAGAACGGCCAGCAACGCTTTATTCCGAACCCTGCCGGCTTCGGGGCGGCTCGCCTGGGCACCGTGCTCTACGCCCAGGAGGCGCGCAAGTTCATTGGCTACTCGAATGCCAAAGGGGCTTACATGGTTAACCTGACCAGCAACCAGCTCACGCCGATTTACACCGGCACCGACGCCATCCAAGCCAAAACCGATTATGCGGGCAAAAACCTGTTGGTGCTGAGCCTCGATGGCAAGCTGCGGGTGTACAACCTGGCCACCGGTGCCCTCAGAAAGGAAGGGAACGTGATTCCGGCCACCCCAGCGGCCGACAGCTTCAAGCCGGTATTGGAAGCTACCGACCGGTTTGCGTACATCGCCGTGCCCGCCCTGGGCGAAGTACACCAGATTAAGCTGGACGACTTCACCACCGTGGTCAAGCACAAAGTGAGCGCCCGCCCCGTGCGCCTGACTGTGTTGGGCTACGAGAGCGACGCCACGCACTAACGCCGAGCGAAAGCCCAACTGTTAGGAATTACGCCAACGGCCCACCTGCGCAAGCGGGTGGGCCGTTACTTTTTGCTGGTTGGGGAAGAAGGCCGTGCTTAATTGAGTAACATCGACCTTCGCCAGCGGCGTTAATATCAACCACAACACAGCTGTCACCATCGCCAGCACATAGTACTTAATGCGTGCGTCGCTGCGCTGGCGCTGGCGCTGGTGGGCCCGCACAGCTTCCAACGGCAAAAAATACCCGCGCCAAGCGTTATCCGGCGCGGCCAGCGCCCAGATTTGGTGGCAGGTGCCGCATCGGTAGAAAGCCTCGGGCTCGAAGGCCGTGAGCGGTGCCGGCACCGGCCAGTATGCCGGCCGCCCTTGCGCTTGCAGGTTGGTGCCTAGCAATTGCTGCTCAAACTTAGCAAAGACGTCGGCGGATGAAAACCGATGGATGCCCTTCACAAAACACGCTTCACACATGCAACAGGCACCATTTGAAGATTAACGAAACGGCTGCTCAACAAACATAGCTTCGTTTCACCTTCCAGGCTGCTTTGGACCTAAGCTCGGCCGCTGGAGTACCTTTCGCCGGCCCTTATCCGTGCGCTGATAGTGCGCCGTTTCCTCTACTGCTCCCCTTATGAAATCCTTCTACTTCGGTGCCGGGTACACTATCCTGATGCTGGCCAGTCTGGCCGCTTTGCTGGCTGCCCAAGCGCCTTCGGGCAACGCCATCACGCTGCTGACGCTCAACCAGCCACCGTGCACTACCCTAACTCCGAAGTCGGTCATTCGTGCCAAGCTGGCCTACCACCTGGCCGAGGCTGAGCAGTCAGAATATGGCTTTGCCGTGTCCATCAAGTTTCAAAGCACTGACCCGCGGATGACCTTTTCCGACGGAACGCTGGGCGTGGCCACAATCACGGCTCGCCACGACACGCTTACGTTGAGTTACCCTGTGGCTGCCATCCGTCGCAACGACCGGCTCAAACGTCCCGTTACCTGCTATTTCTACCTGCATCGCAACACCGCCCCTGGGCGTAGCGTGGTCCTGGCCCAAACCGAGCCGATTGTGTTCCAAGAATGCATGTAAATACTTGCTTACAAGGCATTAATTCTCCTATAACCTGATGACTACAGCGCGTTCAGTAGCGCGAACTCTGTAGTTCGCGTCCCAGAACGACACCCGAACGGCGCGGGGACGCGAACTACAGAGTTCGCGCTACTGAAACGCGATTGAACGCGCGGCTGAACGTGCTATACACTAACTTAAAAATCGCCCTAATTGCTCTCAGACCTGAGGGCCCGTGTGCGACAGTTTCCGGATGACGCGGCAGGGGTTGCCCGCCGCGACGACATCGGCGGGGAGGTCTTTCGTCACGACGCTGCCCGCGCCGATAACCGTGCGGCTGCCGACGGTGACGCCGGGCAGGATAATGGCACCGCCGCCAACCCACACGTCATCGCCGATGACGACTGGCTCGCCTCCTTCCAGGCCCGCGGCCCGAGTTTGGTAATCGAGCGGGTGCGTAGCGGTATAAATCTGGACGTTGGGGCCAAACAGGGTGCGGCTGCCAATAGTAACGAGGGCGACGTCCAGGATGGTGCAGTTGAAGTTGAAAAACACGTGGTCGCCCAGGCGAATGTTGGTGCCGTAGTCGCAATAAAAAGGCGAGTTCAAGTCCAGGCCGGTGCCCGTATGCGGAATCAATTCCTCCAGCAGGCGGGCCCGCTCCGCTGGCTCGTCGGCCGAAGTGTGGTTGAGTTCCTGAAACAAGCGGCTGGCGCGCCGGCGTTCGGCAACCAGCTGCGGGTCCTGGGCATTATAGGGCTCGCCGGCGAGCATTTTTTCTTTTTCCGTCTTCATCGGGAGGGCGCGTCGCTTACGATTGGGAAGATGGGGACAAGGTCGGAAAAGGTCCACGGATTCTACCGTGAACCCTAGCCCGCAAGCGCAGCTTTATGCGGTGGGGTTGCTTCTTTCACGCCAGGGTCGCGAGTGCCAACCAAAAGATGGAGTTGTCACAGGTTATCGAACTAGCCGACCACGCTTCGCCTGGCTGGTTTAGCCATTGCCGCGCAGGCGCAACTGTCAGGTTAGAACTTGCGGGCGTGGCAGGCCGAGCAGTCGGCGGCGGTGGGCAGCATGTAGGCGTGCCTTTCAATGGCGCTGTCCAAGGCCTGTCGGAACGCCACCAGCAGCTTGTCGCGCTCCACCGTGGGCATGTTTTGTAGCACCTGCTCGATGGAGGCCCGGTAGACGTGTGCCATAAAGTTGGGCCCGTAGGCGGCGAAGAACCCGTTGTGCAGGGCGTCAAACGTCGCTTTTTCCGAAGCGGAGATGGATTGTGACAGCGCCAGCCACTGCTTGGCGTTGTCGGCCAGGTCGAGTTGTAGGTCTTGGTTCATAGAGCGGGAATTCACAAACGGAGTTAGCCCGTTCAATACCCAAAGCTACCAGGGCTATATAGCCGGCTATATGACAAAGTGCAGCCCAATACCTGAAGCTTGTCAACTATTGGGCGCGCTTTACCAGCGGGCACTGCGCAGCTTATCGGGCTGCAGCACCCGGATGCTTTTGGGCGTGAGCTCTCCACCAGCCCATCAGGCCGGAACTCGCTGAGTGTGCGAATCAGCGACTCGGGGGCGGTGCCCACCATAGTGGCCAGGTCGTCGCGCGTGAAGTGTAGGCACTCGTCGGACCCGGCTTGGGCGTAGGCCATGGCCAGCAGCTGGGCTTCGCGCTCGCTCACCCGGCCCGCCAGCAGGCGGATGAATTGCTGGCTCACGGCAGGGTTGCGCAGCAGCAACTGGCTGAAGTCGTCCTTGGGAATGTGGACCAGCTCCGATTCGTCGGTGGCCACGGCCGAGTCGCTGCGCGCGGTGTGCTCCAATAGGGGCAGGAACCCAAAAAACTCGCCCGGGCCGTAGTAGCCGGTTATTAGCTCCTTGTCCGTGGCGTTGGATTTGAGGGTTTTCACCCGGCCGGTCTTCACGAAGTACACCCGCGTAGGTTCCGTACTGGGCCCGCCACATTCCGCGGGCCACCATGGAGCGCGCCACCTTCGCCTGGCTCTGCGACGTGTTCGTGCTGCCCGAGTTCCGCGGCCTCGGCCTCTCCAAGTGGCTGGTGAAGCGCATGCTGGCCCACCCCAACCTGCAAAATCTGCGCCGGCACCTACTCGCCACCTTCGACGCCCACACCCTCTACCAACACTTCGGCTACGAGCCCCTGGCTCGAAATCAAGCACCCCAACCCGTACGGGTCAGCGGGGCAGTAGGTGAAGGGGGTGTAATAAATTTCACCGTTTGATTAAACAACCTTATTGGTTCAGGCATACCTGGGCCTCATAACGGCTAGTCTCCTAAAAGAACTGATTTTAGGCCAATTACAAGTTTTGTGGGGCACCGAATATGCAACATTTGCAAGATGTGAATTAACATTTATGAAATTGAAATTATTCAATAATCAACTCCTTTTAGTTAGTATGAAGCAATTGTTGACTACGATTTGTTCAAATGGGGTTAGCTGATTTATCTGCCGATTTTACTCTTTGACCGACCGAATCCGGGTGCTTAACGAAAAGCGCCGCAATCTGCCCGGAGGCGGCAAGAGCATTTGGCCGCTTGCCGGTTGAACAACCACGCTAGCCCGGCAGGTGGTCTGCCGGTCAGTTTATCCATTTTTTTCCTCCATCACATTATTACAAATGCAAAAAAAATACGCTTCACTGCTTCTCGCCTCGTTTGGTCTGATTACGGCTTGCAGCGAAAAAGAAGAAACCCCGCCGATGTCGACCACAACCGAGCTGGTGGCCACGGTCAACGGGGGGCAGCAGGTGCCGGCCAACGCGTCCACGGCGACCGGGACATTTGCTGGCACGTACAGCAGCGCCAACAAGCAACTCGTGTACACCGTCACCTACCAGGGCCTTACCCCCACCATTGCTCACATTCACACCGGGGCACCCGGCGAGAGCGGCTCGGTGGCCGTTCCTTTTCAAAACCTGGCCTCGCCCATCACGGGCACGGTGACTTTGACCGCCGAGCAGGCCAACAACCTGCTCAGCAACCGCATGTACGTCAACATCCATACGTCGGCGTTCCCGAGCGGCGAAATCCGCGGCGATATCAAGAAAAAGTAAGTTGCGTGCCCCTTCGGCGGGCTTGGGCGCTCCATACTTAGTAGCCCTTTCCAGCTCGTTGCTTTAGCAGCGGGCCGGAAAGGGCCCCACGCCGAACCATCTTAATGCGGGATGCCTGACCCCAGCTTGGGGTGTGTCCGTGCGGGCCCTCGTAGCCCGCACCCGGGGTTCCGTGCCCGGCCGCGAGCAACGGGCTGCTTCCCCTTCTCTGCTTATTATATGATGCATTTTACACAATACGCCCGGGTTATCCTCACGTGCCTGGGAACTGGATTAACTACTCTCACGGCGGGGGCGCAAGCGCTGTCGCCCGCCCCGGTGGCTGCCCCCGACAAGGAGCCGGTGAGCTTAAGCGGGAAAGTAACCGCACGCTCGGGCGAAGCCCAGGGAACGCCGCTGCCGTTTGCCTCCCTAACCCTGGTGTCTCTGTCCACGGGCACACGCCAAACCACCAGCGCCGACTTAATGGGCCGGTTTGCCTTCACCAACCTGCTGGCCGGCGGCCCCTACATTTTGCAGGTACAGCAGCCGGGCTTTCAAGCCCAGACGGTCACCAACATGTACCTGAAGGCCGACGCCGCGACGGCGCTGGACATCGACTTAAGCCCCGCCACGGTGGCCGTGGGCACGCGTCGCGACGACCGCACGGCCCTGGAGTCGGCCGTTCCCGTTGACGTGGTCGACATAGCCGCGCTGCTCCGCACCGTGCCTCAGACCGACCTCACCCAGCTGCTGCACTACACCGTGCCGGCCTTCAACTCGACCCGCCAAACGGCTGCCGGGGGCTCCGACCACGTGGACCCCGCCAACCTGCGCGGCCTGGGCACCGACCAGATGCTGGTGCTGGTGAACGGCAAGCGCCGCCACACCACCGCCCTGGTCAACCTGCTTAGCAACCGCGGCCTGGGCAGCGTGGGCACCGACCTTAACACCCTGCCCAGCCTGGGCGTGGAGCGGGTGGAAGTGCTGCGCGACGGCGCCGCGGCCCAGTACGGCTCCGACGCCATTGCGGGCGTGATGAACATCAGTTTGAAAAACAGCAACAGCGACGGCAGCGTGCTGCTGAACACGGGCCTGACCACCGAGGGCGACGGCCTGGCCACGCTCCTGGGCGTCAACCAGGGCTTCCGGCTGGGGACGAAAGGCTTTTTGAACGTGACGGCCGACGCCGACTACCGCGACCGCACCGCCCGCGGCTACGGCCGCGACCCGGGGGTCAGCCCGGTGTTTGTGGTCAACGACCCGGCCCGGGAGCAGGCTGCCCTGACGGCCGCCGGCAAGACGTACAACGACTTTGCGCAGCGCAACGGCGATGCCCGGGTGCGCAACGTGCGCGGCCTGCTCAACGCCCGGGTCGAAGCCTCCGACCGGCTGGCTTTTTACGGGTTCGGGGGCTATAACTTCCGCCGCGGTCAGGCGTCCACCCTGTGGGTGCTGCCGGCCACGCAAAGTGCCGACGTTGTCGAAAGCCTATTTCCCTACGGCTACCAGCCCCAGGTCAACACCCGCATCCACGACGGCGCGGGCACGCTGGGCGTGGTGCTCGGCCAGCCCGGCCCCAACCGCTGGACGCTGGACGTGAGCAATACCACCGGCTACAACCGCATGACCTACGACCTGGAAAACACGCTCAACGCCTCGCTGGGGGCTTCATCGCCCACGGTGTTCGACAACGCGGGCGGCTTTCAGTTTCTGCAGAACGTAACCAACGCCACCGCCAACCGCTTCTTTGACCGGGCGCTGGCGGGTACCAACGTGGCTTTCGGCGCCGAGTTCCGGGCCGACCGCTACCAAATTTTGCGCGGCGACGAGCGCACCGAGGCCGAGTACGACCTGGGCCTGCCCAACTCCCAGCAGGGGGCGCAGGGCTTCAGCGGCTTTGGCGAGGCCTCGGCCGTGGTGGGCAGCCGCACCAACGTGGGCGCCTTCCTGGACGTGGAAGCGGACGTTACCAAACACTGGTCGGTGAGCGGAGCGCTGCGCTACGAGAACTACTCCACCTTCGGGTCGGCCTTTATTTACAAGGCCACCTCCAGGCTGGAAGTCGCTCGCTTCCTGGCCCTGCGCGGTGCCTTCAACACGGGCTTCCGGGCGCCATCGCTGCAACAGGTGCTCTACCGCCAGATTACCCAGCGCCCCGGCGTGACCGGGGTGGTATACGCGGGCATTTTCAACAACCAAGATGAGCTGCGGGTGCAGGCCGGCGTGCCCGACCTGACGCCCGAGCGCTCGCGCAACGTCAGCGGCGGCCTGGTGTTCACCCCCAGTTCGGCCTTCTCGTTCACCGCCGACGCCTACCTCATCGACATCGACGACCGCATCACGCTCTCGGGCCTGCTGCGCCCGGGCTTCGGCATCAGCCCCGCCCTGACCCAAACGCTGGCCAACAGCCGCGTGAGCCAGGCGCAGTTCTTCACCAATGACCTCGACACCCGGACCCAGGGCGTGGACCTGGTGGCCAACTACCGCCACGCGTTCGGAGCCGGCCAGTTCAGCGCCACCGCGGCTGGCAACTTCACCCGCACCCGCACCCGCCGGCTGAACGTGCCGGCCACGTTCCGCAGCCTTCAGGAAGACGACGACCCCACCACCAACTACGTCGACCCGCGCCAGCTGTCCCTGATTGAAACCGGCAACCCCGCCAGCAAAATCCTGCTCGGCCTCAACTACACCCTGGGCAAGGTCGGGCTGGGCCTGCGCAACACGTACTTTGGCGAGGTGCGCTACTACGACGTGGCCCCCGACCCGGCCGTGTACGACTTTGGGGGCTATCTGCTCGTTTTCCGTCCCCGCACCGTTACCGACCTGACGGTCAGCGTGCAGGCCACCAAGGGCCTGAGCATCAGCGCCGGTGCCCAGAACCTCTTCAACGTGAAGCCCAATACGCTGGACCAGGCTGCTTCCAACGGGGAGGCTCCCGGCGGCTTCGCGACCCGCGCGCAGTTCGAGGCATACTATCAAAACCGCTACAGTGCGCCCTCGCCCTTTCCCACCAACCGCGACGTGTATCCCTATGCGCCCGTGCAAATGGGCTTCAACGGGGCATTGGTTTACTTGAAAGCCGTGTACAGCCTGGGCCTGTAAGCGCTCTGTTTCGTAACTCATGGCCACTCTCTTGAGACCATCCTTCCGGCTGCTTGGGGCATTGGCGGGGCTGCTCGCCCAGGGCTGCACCTACGCCCAAGGCCCGCCCCCCGGCCCCTGCAACGACGCGGCGGCCCCCACCTACGCGGCCGTCATTGCCCCCTTGGTGGCGGCGCAGTGCCTGGAGTGCCACGGGGCCGCCGTGAACGCAACCCAGGGCGGCGGCCTGGACTTCAGTACCTACCGGGGGTTCACCAACCAGTCGGCGGCGTACCTGATGAGCAGCGTGCGCCACGAGCCGGGGGCGGCGGCCATGCCCAAGGGCCGGGCCCAGCTCTCGGACTGCGACATTGCCCGCCTGCAGGCGTGGATTGACGCCGGCTGGCCCAACAACTAACTGCTGTGAAGCGGTGGCCCTTTCGCCTTGTTTTCGCGCGCCCGGCCCGTCGGAGCAGCACCCTTTACTCCTTGTGGCTTAATTCATGAAAAGGATTTTCTCCGTTGTGCCCGTGCTGTTGCTGCTGGCCACGCCTTGGTCCGGCCGGGCACAGGGCACGTTCATGACGAAAACCGGCCGCGTCAGCTTTTTGTCGACCACCATCCTCGAAGACATCGAAGCCCGCAACAACGCGGCCGCGGCCGTCTTCGACTTGAACACCGGCCAGCTGGCCCTTGTCATTCCCGTCAAAGAGTTCGTGTTCAAACGCTCCCTGATGCAAGAACACTTCAACGAGAACTACATGGAGTCGGATAAATACCCCAAGGCCACCTTCACGGGGCGGTTCACCGGGGCTGATGCCGCCACGCTGGGCTGGGCGGGCTCGCACGAAGTGCAAGTGGAAGGCGAACTGACCCTGCACGGCGTAAGCCACCACGTGAAGGTGCCGGGCGCGCTGGAGCTGAAAAACGGGCAGCTGCTCGCCTCTGCCGTCTTCAACGTGGCGCCCGCCGACTACAACATCGAGGTGCCACTGCTGGTCCGCGAAAACATTGCCAAAATCGTGAGCATCCGCGTGGCGCTGTCCTGCGACGTAGTGGCGGGCAGCGGCCCGAAGCCCACGCGTTCGAGCCCGCTTAAATAACGGCTATATCAATACTTGACTTTTATGCAATTACCCTGCTACACCCTTTTTTCCCTGTTGGGCCTGACCGCCGCCGGCCTGGCCTGGGCCCCAGCGGCGCGGGCGCAGACTGACCTGCTGCACCAGCTCGAACGGGAAGTGGCAGAGCCCGCGAAGCGGGAAGTGGTGGCGGCCACCTTTAAGGGGACGCGCATCATCAATTCGCAGTCGGTGGAAACGCCCGGCGCGGGCACGCTGGCGTTTCTCATTCAGCACCGCTTTGGTACACTCAACAGTGGTGCCTACCAATTCTTCGGTCTCGACCAAGCGGTGCTGCGCCTGGGCTTGGAGTACGGGCTTACCAACCGGCTCACGCTGGGGCTCGGGCGCAGCTCGCAGGACAAAACGTTCGATGGATTCGTCAAATTCCGGGCCCTGCAGCAAGCAACCGGGGTGCAGCCCTTGCCGGTTTCGGTCACGCTGCTGGCCTCGTCGTCGCTCACCACGCTCAAATTCAACGAGACCCCCGACCGGAGCCTCACTTCGCGGGTGAGCTACGCTTACCAAGCCCTGATTGCCCGCAAGTTTAACGAGAACCTGTCGGTGCAGCTGATGCCCACGCTAATCCACCGCAATTACGTGGCCACCGCCGCCGAGCAAAACGACGTGTACGCCCTGGGTGGGGCGCTGCGCCAGAAACTGACCAAGCGCCTCGCCCTCACGGCCGACTACTACTACCTGCTGCCGGGGCCAACGGCGCGCGCTTTCCGCAATGCCCTGGGGCTGGGGGTAGACATTGAAACCGGCGGCCACGTTTTTCAACTGCACGTCACCAACTCGCGGGGGATGACGGAGACGTTCTTTGTGCCCCAAACGCAGGGCAATTTCTTCTCCGGCGACTTGTACTTCGGCTTCACGGTGGCGCGCAGTTTTACCGTCAGCCCGCAGCTGTAGGCTGCGCATTGACGGTAAGTCGGCCTTCCTTTACTTCAACCACCGTTTCACTGAGCGCTGCGCAAGCCATCCGATGCTCCTTCTCTTCCGAGCAAGCGCCCCACTCTGGTGTGCCCATCCCTGCGCTTTTGGGCGAAGTGATTGCCCCTTCCGCTGCCCAAGCACCGGCTGTGGCGGCCGTTATTCTTCCTGCTTGCCCCTCGTTCCCACGCCTCGTGCGCCGGAGACGCTTCGCAGGAAAACAGCGGGGTGAGTCAATGTTACTTGAATATTATGCTATATTAGAGCTCCTCATCCATACTTTACGATGAATGAACTCTATTAAATTATCGATTAGTCAATTGCGGCTTCTGCTCGCGGTGACCGCCGTTCTGGGTATTTTGTTCGTTGCTACCACCGGTGGCCTCTACTGGTACCACGACCAATGGGTAACGGGCCAGGCCAACCCGTTCGTCCTGCCCCGGGCGGGCCATCTCCTGCTCTTGCAAGGAACCCTGGCGCACGAGAACAACGTGGCCACGTGGTATTCGGCCATGCTGATGCTATTGGTCGCCTTTACGTCCCTCTTGTGCTTTGGGGTGGACCAGCAGCCGGGCGGGTCGCGGCGGACGCGGGTCGCGGGCTGGGGCTGGGTGGGCCTGGCCGGCATGTTCGCCCTGCTGTCGTTCGACGAAATCGGGTCGTTTCACGAAACCATCGGGGACACGGCGGTTTTTGCCGCCGTGGGGCGCGGTTCGGGCTGGACGGCCTTTTTGGTGTTGCTGGCCGGGGTGGGGGCGGCCATAGGGTGCTTTGGGGTGCTGCACCTGCGCCGCCACCCGGTCGCTCTGGCCTTGCTGGTCGTGGGCACCCTGCTGTTTCTGAGCAATCCTTACCAAGAAAAGCTGGAGATTGACGCGTACCGCGCCGCCGCGGACCCGGCAACCTGGCAGCGCCCGCTGGGCCTGTTGTTGCTGGAGGAGGGGTCGGAGCTCTTGGCGACCTGGTGCTTTCTCTGCGCGACCGTGGTGTACAGCGCCGGGCGCCCGCACCGGGGGCGCCTGGACCGGCCGGAGGACCCGGCCGGCCTGGCGATTCGCTTGGCATATTCCCCGCACGGCGCCACCCTGGGCGTGGGCCTCGTCGCCGCCATGCTGGCGCTCCTGCTGACGCAAGTAGCCGGCCAGCAAATTGCTCCGGGTATGGGGATTCCGAAGAATTGGTTTCCGAGTGCGGGCGCCTTTGGCCTGTTCGTGTTCAGCCTGTACCAGTTCAGCCGCGGGGGCCGGGCCAAGGCGGGCCATGCCGTCCTGGCCGCCTGCAGCCTGGGCATATCGGTTTTTTACGGGAGCGATTTGTACAGCGCGCCGGTTTTGTGGCGGGAAGGGTCGGCGGCGGGGTACGCCCTGCGCCTGCTGCTGGCCGGGCTCTGCGGGGGCCTGGCCCTTCTGCTGTGGCGGGGGCAACGCTTAACCCGCCTGCAAACGGCCACGTTGGGCCTGGGGTTGACCGGGTGGGCGGCGGCGCTGTGGTTCCCGCAAGAACAAGCCGCCCTCGTGGCATTTGGGGGAGCCGTCGGGCTGGCCCTGGCCTTGGTCCCGAACAGCTTTCTTCCCGCTAGCGTACCCGCCGAAATGACTCAGCAAGCCGAACCATTCGTGCAACAAGAGGCTCCGGTCCGCAAGAACCCCGCCGGAGCAAGCGCCGCCGCAGGAGGCATTTAGGCAGGGGGCAAGTACGGACGAAAAGGGAAGACAACGAATATGCTGGCTTTTCTCCTCTTCCGCAAAGCCATATGGCTTTGGGAACGGTAACGGCTTATTTGACCACGATACGCACCTGACCCTTTGTCACTTGAGCGTTTTAGCTGAACTAGATGGGGATTGGGTTTATAGTTGATGAAAATGCCGCTGCTGGCATTTTAAAATCATACTCGGCCGTCACGCTGCCACAGGAAAAAGCTCCGTCGCGGCCGACCTCTCGGCGTATCCACTGCCTCAACGCCTCAAGTCGCTGCCTTTCATCACCCTCCGACAACGCCTCCCACGTGTCCACTGGCTCAAACGGCTCAGAAGAAACGGCGAGCGAAACCTGGAGCAAGGGGTTGTCGCTAAACCCGAAGGCGAAGGCGTAGTACTCGGTCCCTACTTGCACGTTTCGGGCAAACAACCATTTCCAGCCAGTCTGCACGTCGCGTACTTTCGGCGATTCACCCACGCCCAAAGCGACCACGGTTTCCAACGAGTCGCCGCGACGGACGCACACCGACGGGGAGAAGAGCAGGTTTCCGGTCTGGCGGTCAATCATAAGCTCGCTGTGAACCCTTAAAGAAACGCTCCTTATTTTGAACGGTCTCGGTTGGGACCGTTTTCCTGAACGCAAGTTCTGCTAGGCTGACCAACCCGGTGGACACGGCCACCCGCGCCCGGATGCTAGCCTGTTTTTCTTCCCTATCTTAGCCCGCCGGAAGGACTCCCCTTTCTGCTTTTGCCGCCTCGCCCTATGCCCCTGCTCCAGTTCTACGCCCATCTGTTGTTCCGGGCGGCCGCGCTGCTCATGGCGGGGCTCGCCCTGGCCTGCCTCGCGGTCATCAACGTGCTGGGTGGGGCCCTGCCGGGCGTGGAACTGAACGAGCTGGTGGCCCGCGCGGCGACGGCGTTGCACCGCGACGCCTGCCGGCTGTGGGCTTCGGTACGGGCCCGCAACGCCCCGGAGCCTACCGTTTCCAGGTCCGGCGACGCCGGGTAAGCCCTGGGGATTGCCTCCCTCGAAATACCGTGGCACCTGCCGGGCCGGAGCGGCTTTTTGGCGGGTATTTATGTTTATAAAACCCCAAAACGAGGCACTGGGGCCCATTTATTGCCAGGAAAGAGCTTCTTAGCCTCCTCGTAGAGGCCAGAGCGAAGGTAACATTAGCGCGACCAGTAGGCTGACATATTCCTCATCTAAATAAACCGCTCCACCTAGTGCTTTCAAATCCGCTGAACCGACTCTACTCCTTAGAATGAGCTCAATAAACTGGCTCAAATAATCAAAGTACAGAAACCGCATTTTGCATGAGTTTTATGAACTCCATAAAACGGTATTTCCTTGCCGCTTTAGGGACGTGAGTGCCTACAGGAAGACCAAGCTCCTACAGTCTTCCGGATAAGCAAACCACACACCCTACTTCGCGGGGCTGGTCCAGGCATTGCCGCGAATGCGGAAGCGCCACGGAAGCCCCGCCGCCTCCAGGCCAGCGTATTCCAAGCCGACGCGGGCACTGGCCAGCACATCGGCATCGGCTATGGTCTCGCCGTGGTCTTCAAACCACAGCACTTCGCCGCTTACCGGCAGGCCAGTGAGCGCAGGCGTGATGCCCAGGGCCAGGCTCATCACCCCGGGCCCCGCCGTGAGGGCGCGCTTGGCCGCCGGCAGGCCGCGTCGTGCTAACATCTCTGGAATGCCGATGGTGGGCTCTACGGCCCGAATCAGGACAGCGTCGGGGTGGTCGGCGTCGTGGGTAGCGATGTTGAACAGCGCGTAACGGTTGTAAACGGTATAGATATAAGCCTGGCCGCCGAGCACGTGCAGGCCCTGGGCCTGCTTGCGCTTGCGTTGCAGATGCATGGTTAGCGAGTTGTCGCCCTCGTGCCGGTAGGCTTCGGTTTCGACAACGCGCCCGGCCGTGACAACCCCGTCGATTTTGGTATAGAGGTGCTTGCCGAGCAGCTCGCGGGCAATCTGCAACACATTGGGCCGCTGGAAGAAGGCCGCAGGCAATTGGGGCTGGGTGGTTGGCATGCAAGCTCAAGCAGCAAGTGCCGGGAAGTGTTTTGCCCGGCCGGGGCAGCTTATTGCAGCTGCTTACGCTTGTGGCAGCTTACCGCAGCCGGTACAGCAGCCCAAAGCTGAGCAGCCAGCGCTGCTGTTGCCACGGTGCAGCAGTGGCCGGCTGGTCGTTTACGCGCAGGCTCACGTCGGCGCTTGGCAGGGTGATGGCGGCCGAGCTGCGGGTCAGGAAGAAGCCGCTTTCCTCTTCCAGCTGCAATTGGGTGCGGGTACGAAGCGGCAGCAAGTAGCCCACATCCGCCACTAGCTGAACTTTGTGGCTCAGCTCCAGCCCCAGGCCCAGTTTGGGCTGCACGGCATCGGTGGTCGACTGCAGCGCCATGCTCAACTCATCGGCGTTGAGGCGGGTGCCTCCCACCCGCAGGTCGCCGCTGGTGTTCTCAAAGGTTCCGACTGCCCGCCCCAGGGTTTGGCGTGTGTAGGCCAGCCCGGCTCGCCCATAAAGAGGGCGGTGGCGGGGGTTGAGGTTGTGCTCGTAGCTAAAACCGGCCTCCCAGCCATCGCCGGAAAACTGCCGGAACACGCGCCGCGTGGCCAGGCGCACGGCCAGCTTGGCGGTAAGGTCAAACTGATACTCGGCACTCCACCAACCGGTAAGCTGCTGGCTGGCCACGCCGGCGCTGCCCTGAGCCCGAAACGTTGTCCCGACCGGCGCATAGTCAACGGCCAGCCCACTTGCCGACACGCTCAGCGGCCAAGCCCCCGCCGACGCTCCGTAACGGACGCGACTCAGCCACCGCATGGCCGAAGATTCGGGAGCCGTTGTGGAAGCGGACACGGCTGGGCCATCAGCGCCTGCCGTTGCGGGCAGGCCCTTTTGCTGCTTAAACAACGAGTCGGCGCGCTGCTGGCGGCGCTGGTCCAACAGTGCTTGCTGCACGGCCGCAGGGGGCAGCAGGGTGGTTTGGCTGTGCCAGAATGCCGAGTCGTAGGGCACCGGGTTGTGCAGGAAAACGTCGCGGTACTGGGCCCGCTCCAGGTAGCTGGGCGATGCCACCTGAGCTGTATCAATGGCCGTGGTCAGGAACTCGCCGAAATACAGCAGCGGCTCGCCCACGGGCGGGCGGTATCTCGTTTGCCACCACACCGTTTTGAGGTGCCAACGGCCGGCGTAGGGCTGGTAGGCCACGCGCAGCTCGCGGGCATCGGCCTGGTGAATGCCGCTGCGCAGGCCGCTGGGCGTGTAGTGCCATTCGGCCCCCAGAAAAGCGTAGCTGTCCTGGTCAATGTACATCCGGCCCGCGAAATTGGCGCGCCGGTTGCCGGGCCGGGGCTCAAACGTCACCACGTACACCGGCCGGTCGGCGTAGGTGCTGCCCGGCGCCAGGCGGTAGCTATAATCCCGAAAATTGGTCGGGTCAATGAACTGCGCCCGGCTATGCACAAAATCGGCCATGTGCGCAATGAAGGGGCCGCCCGCCCAGTCTATCCGCACCAGCGTCTGGGGGCGCAGGTCCACCTTGCGCGACTGCTGAATTTGCACCTCGCCTTTGCCCGTGCGCACTTGGTAGGGCTGCTTAAACACTGTAAGCAGACCCTCAACCAGGTAGCGCGGCTTGCCGCTGGGGTCGTTGTCCGACTCGCGGTAGAAGCCCGTGAGGCGGGTGGCCTGCCGGGGGTAGTTGCGCGGGATGCGCGCCACGGCCTCCCGCACAATGCCCTCTACCGAGGCCGTTACCTGCACTTCGCCCAGCGCCGCCGGGCTCAGGCGTAGCTCAATGCGCAACTCCGGACCCGGTAGCGGCGGCAATGACCGGCTGTATTTGCGGTAGCCGAGCAGAGCCACTTCCAACTGCTCGCCCTGGTACTCGGGCGTAATGCTCAGGACAAAGCGGCCGTCTTCGTTCGTGCTGGTGCCTATGCGGTTGCCGGCCACGCCCACCTGAGCGTTGGGAATGGGCTGCTTGGTTTCGGCATCGACCACGATGCCGCGCAGAAGGGCCGGGCCCTGCGCCAGCGCAGTCCCGCCCATCAACACAAACCACAGCAGCAAGAAGCAGCGCATATTTAGAAAAGGGATGGTCGTTCAAGGAGGCGCCTCACCCCCCGGCCCCCTCTCCGAAAGAGGAGAGGGGGAGGCAGACGATTCCACAAGCAGCATGATGGGCTCCCCCTCTCCTTTTCGGAGAGGGGGCCGGGGGGTGAGGCGCCTCCTTGAACAACTAAACAGCTAAACCGTCCTCTTTCTTACTGCTGGCTTAGTGACTAGCCGGCACCAAGTCGCGCACCAAATACTCGGCAATCTGCACGGCGTTGGTGGCGGCGCCTTTGCGTAGGTTGTCGGCCACCACCCACATGTTGAGGGTACGGGGCTGGGTCTCGTCGCGGCGCAGGCGGCCCACTAGCACGGCGTCTTTGCCGTGGCTGTCCTTGGGCATGGGGTATTGATTTTGGGATGGGTCGTCGACCAGCTCCACGCCGGGCGTGCGGGCCAGGATGGCGCGCACATCTGCCAGTTCAAACTCCCGGGCAAACTCCACGTTCAGCGACTCCGAGTGGCCGCCCATTACGGGGATGCGCACGCAGGTGGCCGTGACACGGATGCTGTCGTCGCCCATGATTTTCTTGGTCTCGTTCACCATCTTCAACTCCTCCTTGGTGTAGCCGTTGGCCTCGAACACGTCGATGTGGGGCAACACGTTCAGGTCGATGGGGTGCGGGTAGGCGGGGTTACTGGCGGTTTGGCCGGCGCGCTCTTCCAAGAGTTGGTCCACGGCTTTTTTGCCGGTGCCGGTCACGCTCTGGTAGGTGCTCACCACAATGCGCTGCACCTGGTACACCTTGTGCAGCTCGTTGAGGGCCACCACCATCTGGATAGTGGAGCAGTTCGGGTTGGCAATAATTTTATCCTCGGGGGTGAGGGTATAGGCGTTCAGCTCGGGTACCACCAGCTTCTTGGTAGGGTCCATGCGCCAGGCCGAGGAATTGTCGATAACGGTGGTGCCCACGGCGGCAAAGCGCGGGGCGTGCTCTTTGGAAACCGAGCCGCCAGCCGAGAAGATGGCAATTTCGGGCCGGGCCGCAATGGCGTCGTCCATGCTTACCACTGGGTACTGTTTGCCCATAAATTCAACCAGCTGGCCCACCGATTTGGCCGAAGCTACGGGCAACAGTTCGGTCAGGGGAAACTGGCGCTCGGCCAGCACTTTCAGCAGCTCGGTACCGACCAGGCCGGTGGCTCCTACAATAGCGAGTTTCATGGAATAAGCAAAAAATGAAAAAAGCACCACGCTCGGGCGCAAACACACAAATGTCGCCACAAATGGACTACTTTCGATGTTGCGGCGGCGCATTCCTGTTCTTATCTACTTCTACTTCAATTCTTGAAACACCTTTTACTGCTCTTGCTGCTATTGCCGGGTTTTGCCCACGCCCAGCTGCGCGACGACTTCGCCGACGGCAACTTCACCGCCAACCCCGCCTGGACCGGCGACGCCGCCAGCTTCCAGGTAACGGCCCAGCAGCTGCAGAGCAATGGCCCCGCCACCACCGGCACCCAGCTGCAGCTGAGCACGCCCTGCCAGGCCAACACCGGCACCGTGTGGGAATTCTGGGCCAACCTGAAGCTGGCCACCAGCTCCACCAACCTCGCCGATGTGTGGCTGATAGCCTCCCAAACGGACCTCAAGAGCCCAGCCAACTCGGGCTACTTCGTGCGCCTCGGCGGCACCGACGACGAGGTGAGCCTCTTCCGCAAAGACTCGACCCGCAGCCCCGTCCTCGTCATTGACGGCCTGAACAACACCCTGGCCAGCACCACCAACAACCTGGTGCGCGTGCGCGTGACCCGCAGCACCGCCAACCGCTGGACCCTGGAGCGCGACCTCACCGGGGGCCGCACCTTCGTGGCCGAAGCCGCCCAACCCACCGACGCCACCTACCAACGCAGCGTGGCCGTGGGCATGTCGCTGCTCTATTCTTCGGCCAATAGCCGCAACTTCTACTTCGACGACTTTGCCGTGACCGACGCCACGGCGCCGCTCCTGCTGCGGGCCCAGCCCCTGGATGCGCGCCGCGTTAACGTGCTCTTCAACGAGCCCGTGGCTGCGGCCAGCGCCGCCCTGCGCGCCAACTACCGCCTGCAGAGCGGCGCCGTGCCGGCCACGGCCCAGGTGCTGGCCACCAACCCCGCGGTGGTGCAGCTAACCTTTGCTGCCGACGTGGCCCCGACCAACGTGCTGGAAGCCCGCAACATTGCCGACCTCTACGGCAACGTGGCCGCTGGCCCGCTCACGGCTACGTTTTCGGCCCCGCCGGCCCTTCCGCAGGTGGGCGATTTGCTTATCACCGAGATTTTTGCCGACGAAACGCCGCAGGTGGGCCTGCCGCTTTCGGAGTATGTGGAGATTTACAACCGCAGCGCCCGCGTGCTCAACCTGGGCGGGGTGCGTTTTACCAAGCCCGGCAGCACCACGGCCGCCGTGCTGCCTGATACGGCCCGGCTGCTGCCCGGCCAGTACGCCATTGTGTGCGGCAGCACCCGCGTGCTGCAATTTGTGACCTACGGCAAGGTGTACGGCCCCACCAACTTCCCTACTCTCAACAACGGCGGCGACCAGCTGGTGCTGCGCAGCCGCGACGGCCGCACCCTCTTCGAAGTGAGCTATTCCGACACCTGGTACCGCGACGCCCGCAAAAAGGACGGCGGTTGGAGCCTGGAGATGATAGACGCCAACAACTACTGCGCCGGGGCCAGCAACTGGACCGCCAGCACCGACCCCACCGGCGGCACGCCCGGCCGGGCCAACTCGGTGCGCGCCGCCAACGCCGACGCGCTGCCGCCCAGCCTGCTGCGCGCCGTGGCCCTCGCCCCAAACACCGTGCGCCTGTACTTTTCGGAGAAGCTCGACAGCGCCGCGGCCGCTACCCTCAGCCGCTACGCGCTGCCTGCCCCAGGCCCGGCTGTTACGCGGGCCGCACCCGTAGCGCCCGATTTTCGGCAGGTCGACCTGACCTTGGCCGCACCCTTGCAACCCAGCCGCGCCACCACCCTCACCGTGCAAACGGCCACCGACTGCGCTGGCAACGCCAGCGGCCCGCTGCAGTCGGCCCGCTTTGCCCTGCCCGAGCCCGCCGCCCCCGGCGATGTAGTGGTGAACGAAGTGCTGTTTAACCCGCGGGTGGGCGGCACCACGTTCGTCGAGCTCCTGAATCGCAGCCAGAAATACGTCAACCTGCAAAACAACCAATTCACGAACGGGCTGGGCATCAGTACCTCTACCCGGGTAATCACCACGGCGCCCTATGTGCTGGGGCCGGGAGAGTTGGTGGCCATCACGCCCAATGCCGATGTCCTGTCGGCCCAGTACCCCACCAGCTTCAACCCGGAGGCGGTGCTGGTCGGCCCCCTGCCCACGCTTGATGACAAGGCCAGCAGCGTGATTCTGCTGGATGCGCGGGGCAACACCCTGGACCAGTTTGCCTACAATAAAACCATGCACCTGAGCCTGCTGGCCACTCAAGAGGGCGTTTCGCTGGAGCGCATTCGGGCCAACGGGCCCAGCCTGGGCAGCAATTTCCACTCGGCGGCCGGGGCGGTGGGCTACGCCACGCCCGGCCGGACCAACTCGCAGGCACAGGACGCGCCCGGCGGCAACCAGGAGCTGACCGTGGAGCCCGAAGTCTTCACGCCCGACGACGACGGCCAGCAGGACTTCGTTACCCTGAGCTACCACCTCGACCAGCCTGGCTACGCGGCTTCCGTGACGGTGTACGACGCCCTGGGCCGCCTCACGCGCCGCCTCGTGCGCAACGAGACTGTGCCGACCGACGGATTTTTTCGGTGGGATGGCCTCGATGACCGGGGCCGCAAGGCTACCGTGGGCTACTATGTATTGCTGGTCGAGCTGTTTCGGGCCGGCAGCGGCGAGAAGCGCGAATACAAGAAAACAGTGGTGCTGGGCGCCCGCTTTTAGCGCGGCACCGGGCGGCGTGGCCGCGTGCCCCATTAAACCCGGGCCCGCAGCTGGGGTCAGAGTAGCCATGAGCAGCACTCAGCAACTTCAGCACCTCTACTGGCGGGCGGGCTTCGGGCCCCGGCCGCAGGATGTCGCCGCCGGCCTCAGCATGCGCAAAGCCCTGCGACAGCTGCTGCGCGACGCGGAAGCCTATGAGCCTTTGGCCGCTCCCGACCTCACCCACACCGAGCCCCAGGGAGTGGTGATGAGCGAGCCAGCCCCCGGCTACCAGCCCGTGCCTGATGGCGCCGCTACCACGCTTCCCGACCAGCCGCTGACGCCAATGCGCCCCCGCTCGGCCCTGCGCGGCGGAAGCCTGGCGGCCGGCGTGCCCCGCCTGCGCCGTGCGCCCCTCACCCCCGAGCAGCGCCGGATGCAAAACGTAGGCATCCGCGAGGCTTACGTGAGCATGAGCACGGATTGGATGAACCGCATGGCTACCTCGCCGGCGCAGCTGCGCGAGAAAATGACGCTGTTCTGGCACGGGCACTTTGCCTGCCGGGTGCGCCAGCCCGCCGCCGCGCTCAGCCTGCACAATACCACCCGCAAGCACGCCCTGGGCAAGTTCGCCGACCTGCTGCTGGCCGTGAGCCAGGAGCCGGCCATGCTGCAATTCCTCAACAACCAGCAGAACCGCAAGGCCCAGCCCAACGAGAACTTTGCCCGCGAAGTGATGGAGCTGTTCACGCTGGGCCGCGGCCACTACACCGAGCAGGACGTGAAAGAAGCCGCCCGGGCCTTCACCGGCTGGGGCTACGACGCGCAGGGCAACTTCAAGTTTCGGGAGCGCGACCACGACGCGGGCCCCAAAACCTTTCTGGGCCGCACCGGCAACCTCACCGGTGAAGACGTGCTGCAGCACATTCTGCAGCAGCCCGCCGCGGCCACCTTTCTGGTCACGAAAGTGTACTGCTTCTTTGTGAACGAAGTGCCCAACCCGGCGCACATTGAAGCGCTGGCCGGGGCCTTCCGGCAAAGCGGCTACGACATTGCCGCCCTGGTGGAGCGCCTGTTTTCAGCCGATTGGTTCTACGAGCCCGCCAACCTGGGCACGCACATCAAGTCGCCGGTGGAGCTGCTGGCCGGCCTGCGCCGCACCCTCAACCTACAGTTCGACAACGACAAGCCGCTACTGGGCTACCAGAAAGCCCTGGGGCAAACGCTGTTTCAGCCGCCCAACGTGGCCGGCTGGCCGGGCGGCCGCAACTGGATAGATTCCTCGTCGCTGCTGCTGCGCCTGCAGCTACCAGCCGTTCTGTTTCGCAACGCCGAATTTGCCGTGGCCCTCAAGCAGGACGAAAACGACATCGCCCCCAACCTAACCAAAACTGAGCGTACCGTGCGCCCCGGTACCGGCACTCACCTGCCGCTGGCACCCCTGCAACAGCTGCTGGGCGCCACGCCCGCCGCCCAGCACCCCGAGAAGCTGAGTGCCTTCCTGCTACAAACGCCCATTCGGCCCGAAAACCTGCACCTCGTGCAACAAGCAGCCCTGAACAAAGAGCCCGCCGAGGCGCTCCGCACCACGCTGATAAGTCTGCTGAGTTTGCCAGAATACCAGCTGTCTTAACAGAACAAAACTCCCCTCCTTTTTTCAAGGAGGGGATGCTGGCGCGAAGCGCCAGCTGGGGTGGTGAAGTCGTTGAACGACACCCGAACGATGCCCTGACATTTCTACCATGAGTCGTTCGCCCATCGTTCAACGACTTCAACCACCCCAGTCCGAGCCTGGCGGCTCGAACATCCCCTCCTCATCTGAGGAGGGGAGCTTAATTACTTCTTCCTTATGGCTGCTACCCGTCGCGAATTTCTCCGCACCTCCGCCCTGGCCAGCTCGCTGCTGCTGGTGCCCAAGTTTCTGCACGCGCTCGACCGCGGGCCTGGGCTGGCGCGCCTGGCCGATGCGCCCGGCGCGCGGCGGCTCATCGTAGTGCAGCTCAGCGGCGGCAACGACGGACTGAACACCGTTATTCCTTACAAAAATGACCTGTACTACAAAGCGCGACCCACACTTGGCATCCGGGAAGCCAGTGGCATCCTGCCCCTGGAAAAAGACCTGGGCCTGCACCCCACGCTAAAAGGCCTGAAGGGCCTCTACGACCAGGGCCACCTGGCCGTGCTCAACTCCGTGGGCTATCCCAACCCCGACCGCTCGCACTTCCGGGCCATGGACATCTGGCAGAGCGGCTCCGGCGCCGACCAGGTGGTGAGCACCGGCTGGCTCGGCCGCTACCTCGACTCAGATTGCTCCGATTGCCAGCTTCCCTACCACGCCCTCGAAGTCGACGATACCCTCAGCCTGGCCCTCAAAGGCGCCACCCGCAAGGGCCTGGCCTTGAAAAACCCCGGCAAGTTTCACCAGCTCACCCAAAACCGCCTGCTGGCCAAGGTGAGCCAGCAAACCGCCCCCGCCCACCACGCCCAGGTAGACTACCTCTACAAGACCCTGGCCGAAACCGCCTCCTCGGCCGAGTACCTCTACGACAAGTCAAAAATCTACAAATCCAACGTAGCCTATCCGAATTCAGAGTTCGGCAAAAACCTAAAGACCACCGCCGAGCTCATCAACTCCGGCGTCGAATCGCGGGTGTACTACCTGGCCCTGTCGGGCTTCGACACCCACGTGCGGCAGCAGGAGCAGCAGCAGCGCCTGCTAGCCGACCTCGGCGACGGCCTCGCCGCGCTGGCCCACGACCTCCAGCAGCACAACCAGTGGGACAATACCCTAGTGCTGGTGTTCTCCGAGTTTGGCCGCCGCGTGGGCCAGAACGCCAGCAACGGCACCGACCACGGCACCGCCAACAACGTGTTTCTGCTCGGCGGCGGGCTCCGCAAAAAAGGGGTTCTGAACGATGCCCCCGACCTGGCGAATCTCGACCAGGGCGACCTGCGCCACCAGGTCGACTTCCGCAGCATCTACGCCACGCTTCTCCGTGACTGGCTGGGCGCCGACGATGCGGCCATTCTGGGCACCGGGTTCGAGCACCTGAACGGACTGGTATAAGGGAAGCATGAGCGGTGCAATCAACGGCCTTTTTCTAAGCTCTTCTATATCATTTTGAGCTGTCTGGCCGTAGAAAATGCATCTTTCAACCCTTTAAGTTATTCCTGCTATGAAACCCATATCACCCACCATGCACGGCGTGCTCGACTATGCCACGTGCGCATTTTTTGCCCTCGCCCCCAGCCTCTTTAACCTGCAAGGCACCTACGCCACCGTGTGCTACGTGCTGGCCGGTGGCTACCTCGTGATATCGCTGCTCACCAACATGCCGCTGGGCGTGGCGCGCGTCATTCCGTTCCCAGTGCACGGCAAGCTGGAGCTGGTGAGCGGCCTGGTGTTCATTGCCTCGCCTTGGCTGTTTGGCTTCGCCAATGACAACGAGACGGCCCGCAACCTATTTGTGGCCGCCGGCGTGGTGTTCCTAATCGTGTATTTCCTCACCGACTGGGTCGGCAACACCCGCTCTGCCAATGACAGCCAGACCATTTCAGGTGCAGGCACGCGTCGCCCCGGCGTAGCATAAGGCTCTTTAGATTTTGTATTTGCTGCAAAGCCCGGTCTCCCCACGGAGGCCGGGCTTTTTGCTGAACTTCCGGTAAGCTCCTGGTGGACAAGAAGTCTGCTTAGGAAAATAGGCTTTCCGCCAAAAAGCCGTCATGATGAGCCTGCGAAGCATTGCTTCGCAGGCTCATCTCATCGGTCGAACGCTGCATCTACTAACTGGCGCACGGCGCGGCGGGTATCGGCGGGGCGCTCCACGAAGCTGAGGTGGCCCACGTTGGCCAGCCATAGCACGGTGCAATGGTCGGGCAGCAGGCTTTCCTCGTGCGTTTTTTCGGGCGGCACAGCCTTGTCCTCTTTGCCGGCGATGAACAGGACCGGGTAGGTGGCTTTTTCGAGCACCGGGCGGCGGTCGGGCCGCTGGCTCATGGCGTCGATGCCGCCCAGGGCCACGGCCTGGGGCACGGCCGCGGCCAGGCTTTTGAGCAGGGCCAGGTGGTGGGCCATCGATTCGCGGTGCTCGGCCGCAAACTGCGGCTGCAGAAACTCCTCGGCAAACGCAGCCACGCCGTGCTCTTCAATAAATGAACGGTTGCGCTGCCGGCGGGCCAGGTCTTCGTCGGTATCGGGCAAGGCCGTGGAATGCAGAAGCCCGAGCCCCGCCACCAGTCCGGGGTATTTTTCGGCGAAAGCCAGGGCCACGTAGCCGCCCATGCTGTGGCCCACCAGCACGGCCTGGCCCGCGCCGACGCGCTCCAATTCGGCGCGCACCGAAGCCGCAGCAGCTTCCAGCGAATAGTCTTGCTCGTCGGCCAGGGGCTGGCCGTCGTAGCCGGGCAAGGCAGGCAGCAGCACTTGGCAATCGTCGAAATAGTTAGCCGCAAAATCCGACCATATTTCGGGGCTTTCGAGAAAGCCGTGCAGGAAAACAACCACTGGTGGGGACGTAGTGCTCATAGGCCGGGGAATACGCGCCGAGCTAGGGCACTGTTGTTATAAATAACTGATGTTACGCAGTTTCGCCTTGATGGCGCGGGGATGTGACCCGTGTCTCCTATTTGTCGGCCTTTGGCTGACGGTCGTTGAACAATTCCAGAACGACTTCTGAACAATCACAAGGTAAATCGTTCTGGCGTTGCGGGCCAGAGGCCCGCAACCAGGAGACACGGGGCACAGCCCCGCGCCATCAAAGCAACACTGCGTAACATCAGTAAACAACATAAAGTATTGCCTCAAAACAGCTGCTGAGGTTATGAAAACGCAGCATTGGCAGCTCTCCATTCATGAAAGGCAACCTGTTGCCCTGCGGCCAGCGGCCCCAGCAGTGCCTGATTATTGCGCAAAGATTTTTCGTGCTTGTCGTGGGCTGGGTTCTGCATGCCCCTTCATCGACCTCCCCTGCACTCATTCAAAAATTTAGCTCTTGAAGGAGACCGCAGGACAATCGGGAGGAATGCATCCACTAGCTTACGCCTTTATTTCATTCGTCTACCCTATTGAAAAACCCATTTACCCGCCTTGCCACAACTGTGGTGCTGCTAGCCATGGCCTTCAACGCCTTGGCCCAGGCCCCGGTTACTCCCGCGGCATATGCAGGGCCGCGCTTCCCCGGCGGGCCCGATTCGTTGCGGGCCCTCGTTTATCGCAGCAGCCGGCTAATAGCACCTAGCTTGGCAAGGCGAGCGGTGGTGCAAATTGAACTGCAAGACGGCCAAAAACCCGTTAATTTCAAGGTTTTGGGCCCTCCCCAACCGGCCAAATCGGAGCTTGCCAAGGCTACCCAAGCAGCTGTGAGGTACCTGCAGGCCCAAATGCCCGCCTGGCAACCGGCACCACCGCAGCCGGAAGACAAACCAGGCAAAAACCCGCGCATGCTCATCGCCCTGAACTTCGCATCAATTCTAAGCGGCCAGCCCTACAGCTACGCCGACCAGGAGCCCGTGTTTCCCTACCTCGCAGGCCTGCTGCAGGACCAGCGCAATGCCAACTTCAAGAATAACCCCGAAGGAACTGCCGTCCTCGCCCAGATGGTGGCGGCGCGCAGCACCTATAGCAACCTATCAGACTACGCCCAGCGGCAGGTGAGGTACCCGGCAGCGGCATTGCGCGGCCAGCAGCAAGGCAAAGTGACTGCGTATTTTGAAGTAGCCGAAAACGGGGCCATCGAAAACGCCGAAATACTGACTTCAGCCAGTACTGCTCTTGATGAAGAAGTGCTCCGGGCCGTCAGGAGCCTGCGGCCGGCTAGCACGCCAGCCCTGTTGCGAGGCCAGCCCGTACGGGTTTTCTACGTCGTCCCTTTCACCTTTCGGATACAATAGCTCTGAAAATTTGCTATTTCCGGAATACCGCGCCGGCCAGCGCCAGCACGGCCCGCCGCGTTTCCTCGGCCTGCTCCAGGTACGACTGATGCCCGCTGCCTTCCAGAAACAGCGCGTGGGCCACGGCCGGCATGGCGGCCTGGCGCACGGCGTCCTCGAAGTGCACGGCTACGTCGTGTTTGCCGGCCACCATCAGCACCGGAAACTTGGCGTTGGCCAGCACCTGGGTGCGGTCGGGGCGGGCGGCCATGCCGCGCAGGGCCCCCGTAATGGTGGTTTCGGGCGTGGCTTTGCCGATTTCCTCCAGCAGGGCGCGGGCATCGTTGAGCTTGTCGCGGTTGACGGGCGCGAACAGCGGGCGCACGAACGATTCCATGAACTTGGCCACGCCGTGCCGCTCCACGAAACCGATGTTTTTTTCCCGGTTCTGGCGTTTCTCATCGGTATCGGCTAAGGCCGTAGAATTGATGAGGGCCAGTCCCGCCACCCGCTGGGGCCAGCGCTCGGCCAGGGCCAGGGCCACGTAGCCGCCCATGCTGTGGCACACCAGCAGCACCGGGTTAGCGCAGTCCTTCTGCCCCAGGTATTCGATGACGTGGCGGGCCTGGGCCTCCATCGAGAAGTCGGGCACCGGCGCCAGGTTGGTGCCGTGGCCGGGCAGGTTGGGCGCCAGCAGCCGGTAGTCGTCCGGGAAGGAACGGGTGAAGGCAGTCCATACCTCGCGGCTTTCGGCAAAGCCGTGGAGGAAGACGATGGTGGGCAGGTTCGACGGTGCTGGCATGGGGCAAAAGTAGCGCCTGCGTCTCAGCGGTCAATTTCTTTCGGAAATAACCCCTCGCCCTGCCCGGGAATCTATCCCTTGCGCAGCGACGACGCCCGCACAAATAGCTGCGGCTGCAGCACCACCTGCCGCTGCGAAAACGATGTACCCTCGGCCGCGACCAGTTCGGTAAATAGCCGGAACGCGGCCTGCCCCATTTCCTCGGTGCGCTGGTCGACGGACGTAATCATGGGCTCGGCCACCAGCGTCAGGGCCTCGTTGCTGAAACCGGCCAGGGCCACGTCCTGCGGCACGCGGATGCCGCGGCTTTTTAGCAGCTGCAGCGCCCCCAACACAGCAGAGTCGCCGGCCGAAAACACGGCGTCGGGCGGGGAAGAAAGCTTCAGCAGCTCGGCCATGCAGCCGGTGCCGCCCTCCAAAGTCATGTCGCAGTCCTTTATCAGGGTCTCATCGGGTTCGAGGCCGTAGCTCTGCAGGGCGTCGAGGTAGCCCTGGCGGCGGTTTTTGTAGATGTTCAGATGCTGCAGGCCGGCAAAGTGGGCCACGCGGCGGCAGCCCTGCTCGAGCAGGTGGCGCGTGGCCTGGTAGGCGCCTTCGCGGTCGTTGAGCAGCACGGCGTTCACGTTGTCGCCTTCCAAAATGCGGTCGAAGAAGACCAGCGGCACGCCGTGCTTGCGCACCTTCTCGAAGTGCCGGAAATCGACGGTAGTACGCGACACGGAAATCAGAATACCGGCGACCTGCGCACTGAGCAGGGTTTCGAGGTTTTTGCGCTCTTGCGCCACGTCTTCGCTCGACTGGCAGATAATCACGCTGAAGCCCGCCTTGCTGGCCGCCGTTTCGATGCCATGCACCACCGAAGCAAAAAAGCGGCCTTCGATGTAGGGCACAATCACGCCCAGCAGCTTGCTTTTGCCCTTGCGCAGGGCCGCCGCCAGGTGGTTGGGCTGGTAGTTCAGCTTCTTGGCCAGCTTGAGCACCGCCTGCTTGGTGGCCGGCCCAATGCTGTGGTGGTCGCTCAGCGCCCGCGAAATCGTGGTCATCGACACGCCCAGCTCCCGGGCCAGGTCGGCCATGGAAACGGGACTACCGGCCGCGCTGGGTTCTTTGGGTAGAGTTCGGCGTGAGGCCATTGTGGTTAAGCGAGGCATGCGATGAATCGTGTAAAGCTACTGAGAGTTCGCAGAAATACCGGCCTTCGGGAAGGCCCGTACGAAGGAGTTTAAGCACCGGTATCGGTGGGCCGGGCATTAGCGTTTCATTGGCTGGAAGGCCTTTGCTGCCCATTTCAGCTCGGGGCACGACCAAGCACTGCTGGTGAAGCCGACCGACTTTTGGTAGGGCATGCGCCTGGCAGCCATTTGAGAGAAGCGTTGGCAATGTAAAAAATAAATTACACAAACGATTGTGAATTTATATAACTTTGGTCGCACAGCAACCGCTGTCGGAAGAACATTGCATTGCACAATCGTTAATTTAAGCCAGCATGTCGAGCACAACTAAATTCATCACCACCGCCGTCTTGCTACTCACGTGCTGGGGAGCGATTGCGCAAACCACACCGCCACCGTCGGCCCCACCAGCCGCCGCACCTGGCCCGCCCCGGCCCATGGGCCCCACCACCACACCCCCGGCCCACGACCCGGTGATGATTCGGCAGAATGGCACGTATTATATGTTCTGCACGGGCATGGGCATTGCAGTGTGGTCGTCGAAAGACATGAAAACCTGGACGCCCGAAAAGCCCGTGTTTGACGCGCCGCCTGCCTGGGCTGTGGCCACTGTGCCCAGCTTCAGAGGTCACATTTGGGCACCCGATATTTCTTTCGCCAACGGCCAATACAGCCTGTTTTACTCCATATCGGCCTTTGGCAAGAACACCTCGGCCATTGGCTTGGTCACGAACAAGACGCTGGACCCAAAATCGCCCGATTTTAAGTGGGTCGACCACGGCAAGGTCATCCAGTCGGTGCCGGGCCGCGACATGTGGAACGCCATCGACCCCAACCTGGCCCGCGACGCCGCCGGCACGCCCTGGCTCACCTTCGGCTCGTTCTGGAGCGGCATGAAGCTGGTGAAGCTCAAACCCGACCTCACGGCGCCCGCGCAGCCGGAACAGTGGCGCACCATTGCCCGCCGCCCCCGCGACTTCAAGCTGAACGACTCCCTGCCGGGCGATGGGGCCATTGAAGCGCCGTTCATCTTTAAAAAAGATGGTTTTTACTACCTCTTCACTTCGTTTGACTACTGCTGCCGCGGGCCCGAAAGCACCTACAAAATGGTGGTGGGTCGGGCCAAGGAAATCACTGGCCCGTATGTAGACCGGGCTGGCCTATCGCTGGAGCAAGGCGGCGGAACGCTGGTGCTGGCCGGCGACAGCAAGTGGTTTGGCGTGGGCCACAATGCCGTGGCTACGTTTGACAAGGCAGACTACCTCATTTTCCATGGCTACGATGCTTCGGATAAAGGGCGGCCTAAGCTGCGGGTTGAGAAGCTGGCTTGGGATAAGGAGGGGTGGCCGGCGGTGACTGGGAAGTAGCGGCTTGTTCGCCTGGGGCACCTCACCCCCTGACCCCCTCTCCCGTGGAGAGGGGGCACCGGTCTTGCTTTATGTACCGTGGACTGTGCGAGTCCGCACGTGGGCGGGTGTCGTTTAGGATGTCGTTCGGGTTTCGTTCAAGCGCGGACTCGCAGAGTCCACGGTACACTTCGTCAGGCTCCCCTCTCCGCGGGAGAGGGGTCGTACCCGGCAGGGCCGGGGGTGAGGTTCCCCGGCGAACGAGATGCCTGCCCCCCCCACAACGTTCTTTTTTTCTCCCCACCCGTAATTCCCTCGCGCCGCCCTTACGAAAAAACCCATTCTTTACAGACCTTTGGCGCTCTTACTAACCGCACCTCTATGAACCCTCTCGTTGCCATTCGCCAGTTCGACCAAAGCCTCTGGCTGGACTTTATCAGCCGTCCCATTTTGATTAACGGCAAGTTGCAGCGCCGCATCGCCGACGAAGCCTTGCGCGGCGTGACGTCAAACCCCGCCATTTTTGCCAAATCCATCGGCGATAGCGCTGACTACGATTCGGCCATTAAGGCACTGGCGCTGCAAGGCAAAACCACCGACGAAATCTACACCAACCTAGCCGTGTCCGACGTGCAGGCGGCCTGCGACCTGTTCCGGCCCCTCTACGACGGCGCCGACAACAGCAGCGACGGCTACGTGAGCCTCGAAGTATCGCCGACGTTGGTGAACGACACCGAGGGCACCATCGAAGAAGGCATGCGCCTGTGGCAAACGGTGGACCGCCCCAACGTTATGATTAAGGTGCCAGCCACGCTGGAAGGCCTGCCCGCCATCCGCCGCCTCATCGCCGAAGGCATCAACGTAAACGTGACCCTGATTTTTGGGCTGGAGCGCTACCGCCTCGTGACCGAAGCTTTCCTGGCGGGCCTCGAAGACCGGCTGCAAGCCGGCTTGCCCGTGGCGCGCATCGACTCCGTGGCCAGCTTCTTCCTGAGCCGCATCGACGTGCTGATTGACCCGATGCTGGAAAAAATCGCGGCCGAAGGTGGCGAGAAAGGCTCCCTGGCGGAGGGCATGGTAGGCGAAGTAGCCCTGTCCAGCGCCAAGCTGGCCTACCAGATGTACAAGGAGATTTTCGCTGGCTCGCGTTGGGAAGCCCTCAAAGCGCAAGGTGCCGAAACGCAGCGTTTGCTGTGGGCAAGCACCGGAAACAAAAACCCGAAATACGACGACCTGAAGTACGTCGAAAACCTCATCGGCCCGAAAACGGTGAACACCGTGCCGGTAGAAACGCTCGACATTTTCCGCGAGAAGGGCCAGCCCGCCAACCGCCTCGAAGAAGGCCTCGACAAGGCCCGCGAAGTGCTGCGCCGCCTGCCCGAGCTGGGTATCGACCTGGACGAGCAAACCAACTTCCTGGAAGTAGACGGCGCCAAGAAATTCAACGAGCCTTTCGGCAAGCTGATGCAGTCGATTGACATCAAGCGCACGCAGGCCCAAGGGCAGGCCGTGGTGCCCATGGCCACTCGCCTGGGCGGCTACCAGGCCGCTGTCGACAAGAAGATTGAGGAGCTGAACGACAAGAATTTCACCGAGGGTTTTTGGGAGAAAAAAGCCGACCTCTGGGTGCAGGACGAAGCCGGGCAGCAAAGCATCCGCAGCTTCATGGGCTGGCTGCGCGTGGCCGAGACCATGGTGGGCCGCGTGTCCGAAATCGAGCAGTTTGTGAATGAGGTGAAGGCCGCCGGCTTTAAGCACGTGGTGGTGATGGGCATGGGCGGCAGCACCATGGCACCCATCGTGTTCAAGGCCGCGTTTGAGCAGGGCGAAAACGGCCTGCCGATGTCGGTACTCGACACCACGGACCCCGGCACGGTGCGCGAGATTGAAGCGTCGGTGCCGCTGGCCGAGACGCTGTTTATCGTGGCCAGCAAGTCGGGCACCACGGCCGAGCCGCTGGCATTCGGCGACTATTTCTACGCCAAGCTGAAAGAGCTGAAGGGCGATAAGGCCGGCGAGAACTTCGTGGCCATCACCGACCCCGGCTCCAAGTTTGTGACCGATGCCACGGCCGCTAACTACCGCCGCATTTTCCTGAACTTCCCGGAAGTGGGCGGGCGCTTTTCGGCCCTCACGTACTTCGGCTTGGTGCCGGCGGCTCTCTATGGCCTGCCTATCGGCGAGATATTGGAGCGCGCCATCCGCATGATGCGGGCCTGCGGCGCCTACGGCTCGTCGGAGCGCAACCCCGGCCTGGAGCTGGGCGCCGCGCTGGGCGTGCTCGCAGAGCTAGGCCGCGACAAGCTCACGCTGGTAGTACCCGAAAAGCTGAGCGACCTGGGCCTGTGGCTGGAGCAGCTCATTGCCGAAAGCACCGGCAAGGAGGGCAAAGGCATCCTGCCCGTGGCCGGCGAGCCGCTGGGCGAGCCCGGCATCTACGGCCAGGACCGGGTGTTTGTGTACGTGGGCTACCAGGGCGAAGCCGATGAGGCCAACACCACCAAGCTGAAGGCCCTGGAGCAGGCGGGCCACCCCACCATTACCATCCTGATGGACGATGCGCTGGACCTCGGCCAGGAGTTCTACCGCTGGGAAGTGGCCACGGCCGTGGCCAGCGCCGTGTTCGGCATTAACCCCTTCGACCAGCCCAACGTGCAAGCCGCCAAAACGGCCACCGACGGCCTGATGAAGGTGGTAGAAGAACAAGGCAGCCTGCCCGAGAAAAGCCAGCCCGTCGCCAGCCAGGACGGCGTGACGTACTACTCCGCCGTGCAAGGCGAAGGTGCTGCTGAGGTGCTGAAGGCGTTTTTCGCCCAGGCCCGCCCCGGCGACTTCCTCTGCCTGCAAGCCTACCTAACCGAAAGCTCCGCCGTGAGCGAGAGCCTGCAGGAGCTGCGCGCCCGCGTGCAGGCGCAGTACCACATTGCCACTACGTCGGGCTACGGCCCGCGCTTCCTGCACTCCACGGGCCAGTACCACAAAGGCGGCCCCGAAACGGGCTTGTTCGTGCAGTTCACCGATGACAACCCGAACGACCTGGCGCTGCCCGGCCGCTCCTACACCTTCGGCACCTTCAAGAATGCCCAGGCCTTGGGCGATTTGGAGGCCCTGCACAGCTACAACCGCCGCACGCTGCGCGTGCACCTCGGCGCCGATGCGGAAAAGGGGCTGCGCACCATGCTGGCGGCTTTGCCAACAGCATAATCACCCAGAGTAAGAGGCGGCGGGCTACGGTCCGCCGCCTTTTTTAGCTCAGTTTACACAATCGATAATCTTAGCTCATGCAAACAAATCTGAGTACCCTAAAAACGTCTGTTCGCACGCTGCTTGGCACCCGGCTGGCCGCGCTCGCTGGCCTGACCTTAGCGGCTTCGGCCGCGCTGGCGCAAACTGCTCCCATGGCCCCGCCAACCCTTGGCGCCGCGGTAGGCGGCAACCCCGTTATCAAAAACAAATACACCGCCGACCCGGCCGCTATGGTGCAGAAAGGCACCGTGTACCTCTACACTGGCCACGACGAGGCGCCCCCGCGCCAGGAGCGCTACGTAATGAACGAGTGGCTGTGCTTTTCCTCGACCGATATGGTGAACTGGACTGAGCACCCGGTGCCCCTGAAGGTGTCGGATTTTTCCTGGGCCAAGGGCGATGCCTGGGCCTCGCAAGTGATTGCGCGCAACGGCAAGTTCTACTGGTACGCGGCCGTGGAGCACGGCAGCATCAAGGGCAAAGCCATTGGCGTGGCGGTGGCCGACAACCCCACCGGGCCCTTCAAGGATGCGCGGGGCACGGCCATTGTCAGCAGCGACATGACGCCCAACGACAAGATAGACTGGGCCGATATTGACCCCACGGTTTTTGTGGATGCCAAGGGCCAGGGCTACCTCTTTTGGGGCAACACCACCTGCTACTACGCCAAGCTCAAACCCAACATGACAGAGCTGGATGGGCCCATTCAAACCATCAAGCTGCCGCAGTTCACAGAAGCGCCTTGGGTGCACGAGCATAACGGCTGGTACTACCTGAGCTATGCCTCGCAATTCCCGGAGAAAATTGTGTACGCCATGAGCAAGAGCCTGGAAGGGCCGTGGGAATACAAGGGCATTCTGAACGAGGTAGCGGGCAACTCTAACACCAACCACCAAGCCATTATTGACTTCAAAGGGCAATCGTATTTCATCTACCACAACGGCGGCATTAACCCCGATGGCGGCAGTTTCCGGCGCTCGGTTTGTATCGATTATCTGTACTACAACAAGGACGGGACGATGAAGCGCGTGGTGATGACGACGGAGGGCGTGAAGGCGGCGAAGTAAGTAGCTCACCCGGGGAAACCTCACCCCCGGCCCCTCTCCAAAAGAGAGGGGAGCCTGACGACAGTTGTCATTGCGAGTGGAGCGCAGCGCAACGCGGCAATCCGTCCTGTTCTCAGCGACTCGCCTCTTAATGTGACAAAGCCCCGGTACTGCGCAGTGCCGGAGCTCTTCGTTTCATTGAACTGTCTGGTCTTATCAGGACGGATTGCCGCGTTGCGCTGTGCTCCACTCGCAATGACAGCGCCGCCGTGGCTCTCCTCTTTTTTGGAGAGGGGCCGTGCCCGGCAGGGGTCAAGGGATGAGGTCCCGCTGTAAAGGCCTTCAGCTCTTACCGCATCCACGTCCGCACGTAGCTGCCTTTGGGGTCGTAGCGCTTGGCTTGCTGGGCTACGTCGAAGGCGGTGTCGCGCACGTCGGTGCCGGTGCCGGCGATGTACTTCCAGTTGCCCCAGTTCGAGGCCGGGTCGTGGTCGATGAGCTGGTGCTCGAACCAGGCGGCGCCCCAGCGCCAGTCCTGGTGCAGGTCGTGGATGAGGTAGCTGGCGGCGTTTTGGCGGCCGCGGTTGCTCATGAAGCCAGTGGCGGCCAACTCGCGCATGTTGGCGTCGACGAAGCCGTTGCCGGTGCGGCCCTGGGTCCAGCGGTCGAAGGCGGCGCGGTCGGGGTTGGGGGTTTTGGGAAGTTGGCCTCGCAGGCCCGCAAGGCGGAAAAAGTCGGCCCCGGCGCGACGGGCCAGCAGCCGGAAATAATCGCGCCAGATGAGCTCCAGGCGCAGCTGCTGCGAGCCCTTGCCGTTGCGACCGGCTACTGCTTCGTAGGCGTCAATCGCCGCCCAGATTTGGCGGGCCGACAAGCTGCCATTGGCCAGCCAGGGCGAAAATTTGGTGCTGAAGGCCTCGCCCAGCATCTCGTTGCGGGTGTCGTTGTAGCGCGCAATGAGGCGGCGGTCGACGGCGTAGTCGTGCAGGCGGGCCAGGGCGGCCGTTTCGCCCCCACCCAATGCCGGCAGAGCAGAGCGGGCGTCGCGGGCCAGCACGTTTGCCGACAAGCCGATTGATTTAGCGATGACAGCCGCCTCAGGCAATGGAGCGGGCACTACGCCGGCCGGCAACGGCGGTAGCTGGCGCGGGGCAGGCAGCGGCGGGCGCACCGGCGTGCCCACTGCGGCATCGAACCGAAACTTGCTGAATGAGAGCGGCAGCTGGCGCACGGGAATCGGCAGGTCGTGCGGGTGCAGCAGCGAAAGTGTCTCGAAGAAACGCAAGGGCACGCCGCGGCCCAGGGCAGCCGCCAGGTCGGTTTCGGCGGTGGTTTCCTCGTGTGGGTGCTCGGCGCTGGCCCACACGGTATTCAGGCCCAGTTCGCTGGCCAGGCGGGGCAACTCGGTGGTGGGGCTGCCCACTACGAAGTGAATGCCGGAGCCCAGGGCCGCGTATTGGCGCTGCAAGTCAGCCAGGGTTTCGAGCAGAAACGGTAGGCGGTGCGGGCCCAACCGCGGCAAGCCGAGGTAGCGGTCGGGGCCGAGGGTGGCGGGGTCGAAGCAGTAAACGGGCAGCAGGGCTTCGGTGTGGGCGGGAAGGGCGGCTAGTGCTTCGTTGTCGTGCAAGCGCAGGTCGTTGCGCAGCCAGTAAAGGATTTTCATGCAGCTTGTATCAAAGGCGGGTCTTTTGCCTTCGGTACAACGCTTGGTCAGAAGCAATGTTTGTGGGACTGCCAGGACGATAAGCTAGCATAGGCTCTGCGATTTTGCGCTGTGTTTTACTGACGGTGGTTAGTTTTAGTATCAGCCCATCATGCTGAGCGCAGCCGAAGCATCTCTACTGCGTAAGTAATTTGGTTTACTGCCGCGGTAGAGATGCTTCGGCTGCGCTCAGCATGACGTTTTTCCGAATTTCCAGACACACTCTTATTTCTGAATCTGGATGCGTAGGTTCTGCACCTGTTTGCCCATCTGCAGCCGCAGCAGGTAGATGCCGGAACTCAGGTCCAGGGCATCGACTGGCACTTCGCGTATTTCATCTGCCGTCAGGCTGCCGGTGTAGAGAGTGCGCACCCGCCGGCCCTGGAAGTCGAACAGTTCCAATTGGGTGGGGCTGGCCACGCCGGCGGCCGTGATGCGCACCCGGAACTGACCGGTGCTGGGGTTAGGCGAAGCTTCCAGGGCCGCCAGACCAGCGGCCGCAGCCGTTACCGGATGCGAGGCCACCATCCGGGCCTGGGCCGAGGCACCTACGGTGATGGTGATGGTGCCCAAGGAGTACAGAATGGGGGTGCACGCCTCCAGCCCACCGTACTCGACTACGTAGCCGGCGGTAGTGCCTCCGGTGTTGCAATTGTCCACGTCGTTCCACAGGCTGGAGTTGCCGTAGAGCTGGGCGTAGTCCTCGCCTTGGGGGCGCCACTGGTTTTTGTAGTCGTCGGGCTGGCCGGGCAGCCAGTGGTTGTAAGCCGCGCCGATGCCGTTGGGTCCGCCACGCCAGATGAGTTGGCCGGCTTCGGGGCCGGTTTTCCAGCGCCACTCGCCTTCCACGGCGTCATCGCTGGCCCCAAACCAGTACTGGCCTTCGGCGTGCCCTTTGAGGAATTCTTTCTCCCCGGCAAAGGTGATGGTGGCCAGATACCCCTGCATGCCTTGGTAGCGGCGGGCGGCGGCAGCTGCCTGCGCATCGGTCCAGCAGATGCCCGGTGCGCTCACAAATTCATAGTAATGATACGTTTCTGAGCTGGCCAGCACGGGGCCGTTCTCCTGAATCAGATACGGAATGGTGACCCGGCCCGCAAACCCCGCCCAGGGGGTGAAGGTGTACGTGCCGTTGGAATTGCGCACGAGCGTGCCCGAGCTGGGGGTGCCCACCCGGCTTACTTGCAGGGGCCGGCCCTGTGGGTCGGAGTCGTTGGCCAGCAGCTGAGCTGCCGTGAAAGTTAGCGAACCGGCCGTCAGGGTAAAGCCGTCGGGGCCGGCGGTGGGCTGGTTGCGGGTGTTGTTGCATACCGGAGCAGCAGACTGCAAGTATTTCACAGTCAGCATATCGGCGCCGCTGGCATTGTCCGTTGCTTGCGAGCTTCCGGTCACGTAGATATTGCCCGTGGGGTCGAGGGCCAGGGCTTGGGCGCTTTCGAAACCCGGGGTGCTGTAGCGGGCCAGCCAGAGCTGCTGACCCGTAGGCGAGTATTTCAGGGTGGCGTAGTCGGAAGAGTCGTCCCCATCCGATTTCCCCATTACGTACACGTTGCCCGCCGCGTCGGTAGCCAGGTCGGCGGGTATATCCAGTCCGCTACTTGGGCCGTTGTACTCCACCGACCACAGCTGCTGCCCGGTGGTCGAATACTTGGTCGTGACGTAGTCGGCAACGTAGGCCATCCCTCCCATGCCGCTGGCCACAAATACGTTGCCGGCCGCGTCCAGGGGTACAGCTTGGTGGCGCCGGTGATGTCGATGCTGGCGGGTTTGCTTTGGCCGGGAGTTTCGCGGGTGATGGGGCCGCTGGCCCAGGCGGCTTCGTTTTCGGAGGCCAGTTCCTGGTCTTGGGCGTTGAAAAGGGCCAGGAATTTGTCGCCGGTGGCGGGGTCGTCGGCGGTCCAGGCCACGAGATTGTCGCGGCGGAAAAGCTGGCGGTTGCGGGCGCTGTTGCGGTGTATGGCCAGCACGTTTTTGTTGGTAAGCAAGCTCAGCGTGAAGGCGTCGTTGCTGGGCAAGTCGCCGCCAAACATCAGCGGCGAGCGGAAGATGCTCCACAGCGTCATCAGCGTGATTTGCTCATCGCGGGTGAAGCGGCTCATGCGGTCGTCGCCCCGCTCGGCCCGGATGCCCAGGCGGCCCAGGGGCAGCATGTCGGCATCGGGCCAGGAGCCGGGGCTGATGTGCGGTGCCCACCGCTCGCACACGTCGAAGTGCTCTTTCAGCTGCTCCCAGCTGTCCCAGAAGTCGCCCACGGTGCGCCACATGTTGGCGTGGGCCGCCACGTGCTTGGCCTGGGCAATAAGCGTTTCGCCAGGCGAGGTGCTAAGCACAATTTTGCGGCCCGAGCGGTCGATGGCCTTGCGAATCATCTCCACTTCCGGCGCGTGGTAGGGCGAGGACAGGTCATCGACTTTCACAAAATCCACCCCCCACGAGGCGTAGAGCTTGAACAGCGAATCGTAGTATTCCTGCGCGCCGGGGCGGCCGGCCACCACGGTGTACATATCGCGCAGCCAGCCGGCCTGCCCTTCCTTGCTGTAGATGTCGGCGGCAGTGGCCTTGCTGCCGAGGATGGGCAGCTTGCGCTGCACTGCCACCACGGGCACGCCCCGCATGATGTGAATGCCGAATTTCAGGCCTTTGGCGTGCATATAGTCAGCCAGCGGCTTGAAGCCCTTGCCATCCGCCGCTGAGGGAAATCGGTTCGGGGCCGGCACGAAACGGCCGTAGGCGTCGAGGTTGAAGTCCGGGTCTTTTTCGTTGTAGCCGTGGGCCGTATCGTTGCCCACGTACCAGCGAATGTCCACTACCACGTATTCCCAGCCGCTGCTTTTGAGGTTTTTGGCCATGTAGTCGGCGTTGGCGCGTACCTCGGCTTCGGTCACGGTGGGGCCGTAGCAGTCCCAGCTGTTCCAGCCCATGGGCGGCGTGGCGGCCCATTGGTGGAAGTCGGTTTTCGGTGCGGCTTTTTGGGCGTAAACACCGGTGAAGCCACCAAGCACAAGAGCCGCGACCAGTAACTGAGTGGCTGTTTTCATACAGTCATTTGCTTTGGTTAATCATTAAACAGAACGTCATGCCGAGCGCAGCCGAGGCATCTCGCGTGGGGAACCTCACCCCCGGCCCTGCCGGGTACGACCCCTCTCCAAAAGAGAGGGGAGCCTGACGATTCTAGAACAAGCCGGACCGGTTCCCCCTCTCTTTTGGAGAGGGGCCGTGCCCGGCAGGGGCCAGGGGGTGAGGTTCCCCACGCGAGATGCCTCGGCTGCGCTCGGCATGACGTTCTGTTTACCAATGGTATTGGTGTGAGGAACCAACACCTTATTCAACCACGATTTTCTGGGTGAACGTGCCCAGCGAGCCCCGGGCTTGCAGCACATATAGGCCCGCCTGCAGCCTCGCTTCGATGGGCAAAGACGTTTGGCCGACGCTGGGGCAGGTAAGCACCTGCCGGCCCTGCATGTCAGTGAGCGTAACCGTGACCAGGCCAATGGAAAGCTCATTACCCAGCTCCACCACGAAGCGGCCCTGCGAGGGATTGGGCGAGACACTGAACGGTGCCGGGCTCGGGGTTTGGGTAGTGGCCAGCGCCGTGCGGGCCAGGGCCGTGGCGCTGATGGTCCAGCGCTGGCAGGCATTGGCCAGGTAGTCGTAGAGGGCCAGGGTGACGCCGGCCGTGGTCGAGCAGGCCGGCACTTCCACCGCGCGGTTGCCATTGATGGACGATAGCACGTAGCCACCGTTGTTGGCCCGCTCAATTTTGAAGCGCTGGCTGGTCGCACCGGTGTAGTTGTTCAGCTGCAGCTTGGCGCCGTTGGTGGAGCTGCCGCCCACCACTTCGGCCGCCAGCCCGGCTCCCACCGCCGAGTTGATGCGGTACTCGCCGTTGCCAACGGGCGTGAGGCGCCATTTCTGGCAGTTCACGCTGCTGCTGGTGCCCTGCGCCACGGGCTGAAACTGTGCGCCAGTGCAACCCCAGGCATCCCATACCTTGCCGGTGCTCTGGTTGGTGAGGGTGTAGAGGCCGGAGGCAACCCAGTCGCGGGTGATGAAGGGCCAGGCCGCCGCGTCCCATCCCATGTTGCCCACGCTCAGGCGGGCCCGGCCATTTTCGTTGGAGTCGTAGTAGTGGTGACTGAAGTAGTTGGCGCCGTTTTCGACGAACAAGCCGGCGTGGCCCGGGCCCACGTAGTTGCCCGAGGTGGCAATAAGCGTGGTGCCGCCGTTCCTGTTCAGGTCTACCCCGTTCTTGTCGAGGTAAGGACCGGTGATGCTCGTGGAGCGACCAATCTGGATGTAGTACGTGCTGCTGGAGCCTTTGCAGCAGGCGCTCTTGTTGATGAACAGGTAGTAGTACGAGCCGTTGCGCACGATGTAGGGCGCTTCGCTGGGGCTGTTGTTGCGGGTACCGGCGGCGTCCACGTTGCCGGCCAGCCAGTAGAAGCTTGTGCCGGAGCGTTTGCCGGTGGTGCCGTCGAGCCGAATCAGGCCCAGGCCCTTGAAAAAGGAGCCGTAGGTCATCCACAGCGCCCCAGCGGCATCGGTCACAATGGCCGGGTCGATGGCGTTGATGGCGCTGCTTGAACCGCTCGATACCACTTCGCCCTGGTCGACCCAGTTGTAGTTGGGATTGGCGGGGTCCAGCGTCACGTTGGTGGCCAGGCCAATGGCCGACACATTGGAGCCAAACGTGGAAACGGAGTAGTAGAGGTAATACTTGCCGTTGCGATACACGCACTCCGGCGCCCAGTATTCGCCGGCAAAGCCCGGCACGCGGCTGGCTATCCAGGCTGGCCGGGTGCCGTTGAACACGCTGCGCGGGCCCGATTGCCAGGTTACCAGGTCGTACGAAAACATGGCGTAGATGTCGGTGCCCGTGGTGAACACCCAGTACTTGTTGCCTTCCTTGATGATGGACGAAGGGTCGTGGCAATTATCGTTGCCTTGCAGGGCGAAGCTGCGCTGGCTGCCAAGCAACAGTAGCACCAGCAGGCACAGCCCGCCCCACCAACGGGGCCAGGCAGTGGCGGCGCTACGGAACGAGCCGGCGACACGCCCGGCAGACTGCGAATGGGTAGAAACGGATGTATAACTGCTTTTCATTATGTGGGAATTGAAGGTGAAAATGCGGTAACAACCAGAAAAAAGGACCTGGCACAAGCACCAAAGTGTCACGCAGCAGGTGGGCAGGAAGAGTAGGGTTTTTCTTTAAATAGGCAACTCAATCGATTGTGTAAGGCAATTAAAAAAGGAGCGGCTTTCTGGGCCGCTCCTTTTCACATTACTTCCGGGCCGGAATGCGCAGCACCGTGAAGGAGTTTGGCGCCAGCGTGTAGCTCACATTCGAGCCCGACACGGAGAACGTTTCTTCCTTCGGCGTGAGCTTGGTGGGCTCCTGGATGGTGTTCAGGGTGTTCAGGTCGTCGCTGGCCATCACGAAAGCCTTGCCACTGTTGCCCATTTTCTTGGCGCCGGCCAGGTTCACTTTCACGGCGCGGGGCGTGGTAGAGTAGTTCACCAACTTCACAATGACGTCGCCGGTGGGAGCATCGGTCACGGCGCTCGCGAAGAGGTTATCGGTGCCGTTTTTGGCTTTACCGGGCATGGTTACGGGCAGCACGCTGGTGCCTTTGTTCAGGGCGTAGAGCTTCTGCACATAGTAGTTCACGGTGCCATAGGAGGTCAGGTTGTCGAACCAAATCATGTTCGGCGTCCACTGCCAGGCATCGACGTGGGCGAGCATGGGCGCGTAGGACGCCATGGTCACTACGCCAGCGTTGCGCTCCAGGCCGGTCATAAACGCGGCTTCGGAGATGGCGCAATCCCAGTTGTTCTTGTTGTCGGGGCTGCCGATGGCCACGCTCTGGGCGGCGTACTCGCCGGCGAAGATTTTGGGACCGGTGCGGGGGTAGTTGTCGTAGCGGCCGGCGTTCTGGCGGAACCACTCGGGCTTGGCGTAGTAGTGCTCGTCGATGAACTCAGCCTTCAACTCGCGCATTTTCAGCGTGGCTTTTTCGAAATTCTCACCATCGGGCGAGGGGCCCACGCTCGATACGATTTGCATGTTGGGGTACTTCGCCTTCACGGCCTTGGCAAAGGGCTCGTAGCGCTCCAGGTACTGCGGGCCCCACTGCTCGTTGCCGATGCCAATCATCTTCAGGTTGAAGGGCGCGGGGTGGCCCATTGCCACGCGCTTGGCGCCCCAGGGACTATTGGCCGGGCCGTTGGCGAACTCAATCAAATCGATGGCATCCTGGATGAAGGTTTCCAGGGTGGGCTCACCCGCGTGGTTGGCGTCGTGGCCGGCCGCATTCGGGCCCTTCGCGGCACTGCTGGTGATGGGCGCCAGCTCGGCCGAGTTGAACTGGCAGGCCATGCCCACGTTCAGAATCGGTAGCGGCTCAGCACCGATGTCTTCCGATAGCTGGAAGTACTCGAAAAAGCCCAGGCCAAACGACTGGTAATAGTCGGGCGTGTAGCGGTGCTTAAACTCCTTGTTCCAGCGGTTAATCATGGGCTGGCGCGAGGCTACGTCGCCGATGGTTTCTTTCCACTGGTAGCGGTTGTCGAGGGTGATGCCCTCCACAATGCAGCCGCCGGGGAAGCGCAGGAAGCCGGGGTTCATGTCCTTGAGCAGTTGCACGAGGTCGGGGCGTAGGCCGTTTTCGCGCTTCATCCAGGTGTCTTTGGGGAAGAGCGACACCACGTCGATGTCGGCCGAGCCAGCGCCGTCCAGGGTGAGCTTCAGGCGGGCACTGCCCGACGTTGCCGACGGCTTCATCACCACGCTGTACTGCTTCCACTCGTTGGTGAGACCCGTGATTTTGGCTTGCGCCAGGCCCTGGCCCGAAAGAGGCGTTTCGGGACCGGCACCGGGCCGGCGGGCTTCCTCCAGCGTCACGGTCAGGCCGCTCACGCTGCCGGCGCCCTTCCGTGCGTAGATGGAAAAGGTGTACTCCGCGTCCTGCTTGACGCCCATGCCCCGGAAGCCTTCGTTCACGAAGCCCGCATCCGGGCCCGCCACCTTGGTGCTGAGGCGCAGGAAGTGGTTATTGGCATTGCTGATGGGCCGGTCGCTGGAGATGATGTAGGTCTCCAGGCCCGCCGCACCGCGGATGGCTTTCCAGCCAAGGAGGTGGTCGTCGGTTTCGAACGACTTGTTCTTCACCAGCTCGGGGTACAAGCCGCCATCGGCTGCGAAGTTGATGTCCTCGAAAAAGAGGCCGTACATGTTTTTAGCCACGGCCGCGCCGGGCTTGTTCACCTGCACGGTGATGGTGGCCGGGGCCGACTGAGCGTACGCAGCCGGGCCGGGCAGCAGGCCCAGCAGGGCGAGGCCAGTGGCCAAGCGTGCAATTCGGGAAGCGGGAATTTGGAACATAGATTCAGTAGTTTACAAGAAATAACTGCTTAAAGAAGAACGTCATGCAGAGCGCAGCGAAGCATCTCGCCCGGAGTGGTGACTCAACGAAGCGAGCGAGATGCTTCGCTGCGCTCTGCATGACGTTCTCTTGTGGTTTGTTCTGACGGTTACCAGAATTTGGTGTAAAGTGCGGTGATAAGCAGCAGGATGATGACGATGAGCACCAGCGTCTGCCGGCTCACGCGGAACAGGCCGGGCTGCAGCTCAATGGCCTTAGCGCTAACCCTCGGGCCAACGAGGCTAATGGCGACCATCAGCAGCATGGTGATGGCAAACGAAAGGCCCATGCAAATCAGGAACGGGATTTCGTAGGTACCGCGGCCGTTGGGGAAGGCCGTGTAAAGCAGCGTTTCAGGGCCGAGCACGGCTGGGGCGTAGTTGTTGAAGAACACCGACATTACAAAGCCGGCCAGCACGCCCACAATGGCCGCCGTGGCCGTGGTGCGCTTCCAAAACAGACCCAGCAGGAAGATGGCTAGGATACCGGGCGAGATAAAGCCCGTGTACTTCTGAATGAACTGGAAGCCGCCTTCGCCGCCGATACCCAAAAGGTCTTTCCAGGTCAGGGCCACGCTGATGACCACGGACGCCAGGATGGTGAGACGTCCCACCCACACCTGCTTCTTCTCGGTCGCTTCCGTGTTGAGGTAGCGCTTGTAGATGTCGAGGGTGAAGATGGTGGAGATGGAGTTCACCTTGCCCGCCATGGAGGCCACAATGGCCGCCGTGAGGGCAGCCATGCTCAGGCCCTTCAAGCCATCGGGCAGGAAGGTGAGGATGGCCGAATAGGCGTTGTCGGAGTTGAACGCGCCGGTAGAAGACATTTCGGCCTGCAGGCTGCCGTTTTTGTAGAGCACGTAGGCCGCAATGCCGGGCAGCATCACAATCACGGGCATCATCAGCTTCAGAATGGCGGCAAACAGAATGCCGGTGCGGGCCGTGTGCAAGTCAGCGCCCAGGGCGCGCTGGGTGATGTACTGGTTGCAACCCCAGTAGTTGAGGTTCACAATCCACTGGCCAGCCAGATACATCGCAATACCGGGCAGCGACAGGTACTTATCAACCTCCACCTGCGGGGTATCGGCCGTAGGCTTTGGGAATATCATGTGGAAGTGGTCGGGCGCCTTGCTCATGAGGGCATTGAAGCCGGAGATGGCACCGCCGCCCAGGCCAAACTTGTCGCTTACCAGCGTAAGGGCGATGTAGGTCGTTACCAGACCACCCACCACCAGCACCACCACCTGCACCACGTCGGTGTAGCCCACCACCTTCATGCCGCCAATGGAAATGAGGATGGAGAAGAGGGCCAGCAGCACAATGATGACGTGAAAAGTATCGCCGCCCACCAGGTTGCTGAGGGCCAGCGCACCGAGGTAAAGAATCGACGTCAGGTTGACTAACACGTAGAGAAAGAGCCAGAAGATGCTCATAATCAGGCTCAGCGTGGAATTGTAGCGCTGCTCCAGAAACTGCGGCATCGTGAAGATTTTCTCCTTCAAAAACACCGGCATGAAAAACACCGCCACAATGATGAGCACAATGGCCGCCACCCATTCGTAGGCCGCCACGGCCACGCCCACCTTAAAGCCGGAACCCGACATGCCGATGAACTGCTCGGCCGAGATGTTGGAGGCAATCATGGAGGCACCAATGGCCCACCACGTCAATGACCCTTCGGCCAGGAAGTAGTCTTTGGTGCTTTGTTCGCCCTTTTTCTTGCTCTGGTAGATGTAATAGCCATAAGCTGTCACACCGACCAGGTATATCAGGAAAACCGCTATGTCAAGCGGGGTTAATTGATTGCGCATGCAGGGGTTTGGGGTGGATGGCGCGGGGCTCTGCCTCGTGCCGATTATTCGCAGGCCTCGGGCCTGCTGCTTTGAACACTACTTGAACAACAGCTGAATAGCTCAACCACAGTTCGACGATGCAGGCCGGGAGGCCTGCGAGTAATTAACACGGGGCAGAGCCCCGCGCTATCGCCCTTTATCGAAAAGCCACTTCGTTGTACCGCAGCTCGTTTTTGAACGTGCGCAGCTTGGTGTCGTCGTCAATCAGCACGTATTCAATACCAGCCATTTCGGCAAAGTCTTCCAGGTACTCGGCGGTTAGGTTTTGGCTGTAGCCGGTGTGGTGGGCACCGCCGGCCAGTATCCAGGCGGCTGCGCCGGTGGCGAGGTCGGGCTTCACTTTCCAGAGCACGCGGGCTACGGGTAGCTTGGGCAGGTCGTGCTCAGGCGCTACGGCTTCTACTTCGTTTACTATCATGCGGAAGCGGTTGCCGAGGTCCACGATGGTCGCGTTCAGGGCCGGGCCGGCGGGGCAGTTGAAAACCAGACGCACGGGGTCGGCTTTGCCACCGATGCCCAGCGGGTGCACTTCGCACTTCACTTTGCCTTCGGCGATGGTGGGGCAGATTTCCAGCATGTGTGAGCCGAGCACCTGCTCGTTGCCGGGCGCGAAGTGGTAGGTGTAATCTTCCATGAAAGAGTTGCCGCCGGGCAGGCCGGCGCCCATCACCTTCATGGCGCGCACCAGGGCCGAAGTTTTCCAGTCGCCTTCACCGCCGAAGCCGTAGCCCTCGGCCATGAGGCGCTGCGTGGCGATGCCGGGCAGCTGAGCCATGCCGTGCAGGTCCTCGAAAGTATCGGTGAAGCCTTTAGCGCCGGTGTCCTGCAGGAACTTGCGCATGCCGGCTTCGATGCGGGCCGCTTCGCGCAGGCTGTCACGCTGGTCGCCGCCGTCTTTCAGGGCATCGGCCAGTTCATACTCCTGCTCGTAGGTAGCCATCAGCTCGTTCACCTGCTCGTCGCTTATCTGGTTGATAACCGCCACGAGGTCACCGATGCCGTAGGTGTTTACCGAGTAGCCAAACTTGATTTCGGCTTCTACTTTGTCGCCTTCAGTCACGGCTACGTAGCGCATGTTGTCGCCGAAGCGGATGAACTTGGCACCCTGCCAGTCGGCCCAAGCGCTGGCCACTCTGGACCACACGCTCAGGCTTTCCTGCACCGCGGCGCTCTGCCAGTGGCCCACCACCACTTTTCGATTGAGCCGCATGCGAGTCCCAATGAAGCCAAACTCCCGGTCGCCGTGCGCCGATTGGTTGGTGTTCATGAAATCCATATCAATGTCCGCCCACGGAATGTCACGGTTGAACTGGGTATGCAAATGCGCCAGAGGCTTTTGCAGAATTTTCAGGCCGTTTATCCACATTTTCGCGGGGGAAAACGTGTGCATCCAGGCAATCAGACCCACGCAGTTTTCGGTGGTGTTGGCCTCCTGCATGAGCTTGTAAATCTCCTGCGGCCCCGTGAGCACCGGCTTATACACAATCTTGATGGGCAGCTTGGTGCCAAGCTCAGCGGCAATCTGCTGCGAGTGCTGGGCTACCTGCTCGAGGGTTTCGGGACCGTAGAGGTGCTGGCTACCAGTAATAAACCAGGCTTCGTAATGGGAAATGTCAATCATAGGAGGGTGGAATTAAGCGAAGCCGAAGCTACACAATCGTTAATCTAAATTGGCTGTAGCGCGGACTTTGCAGTCCGCGTCCCCGCGCCGCTGGGGTTATTGGGGTTGTTACTAAAGTCGTTCAGGTGTCGTGCCGGGACGCGGACTACAAAGTCCCTACCGGGTACGACCGCGCTACTTTACGACTGCCCGTAGTAGGAATTCACGCCGTGCTTACGCTCGTAGTGCTTCTGAATTAATGCGTCTTTCAGGCGCGGCACGTTGGGGCGCAGCGTGCAGCTCAGGTAGGCCATGCGGGCCACTTCTTCAAGCACAGCGCTGTTGTACACGGCTTTCTCCACGGTCTTGCCCCAGGTGAAGGGAGCATGGTTGGCCAGCAACACCATTTCGACTTCCTTGGGCGAGAGGCCGCGGCGCTGGAATTCGTTAAGAATCTGCCAGCCGGTTTGGTGCTCGTAGTCGCCGGCAATCATGGCGTCCTCCATGGGCGGCGCGCAGGGAATGTCGGCGGTGAGGTGGTCGGCGTGGGTGGTGCCCAGAATGGGGATGTCGAGCTGGGCCTGGGCCCACGACGTAGCGTAGGTAGAGTGCGTGTGCACAATGCCGCCAATATGGTCCCAGTGGCTATAGAGCACGGCGTGGGTTTTGGTGTCGGACGAAGGGCGCTTCTCCCCTTCCAGCACGTGGTTGGCGAAGTCCAGAATAACGATGTCCTCGGCCTTCAGCGTGTCGTAGGGAACGCCGCTGGGCTTGATGGCGAACACACCCTTTTCGCGGTCGACCACGCTGGCGTTGCCGAAGGTGAACAGCACCAGCCCCAGCTTGGGCAGCTGCATGTTGGCATCATAGCACGCCTGTTTCAGGTCTTGGTACTGGCTCATGCGTGGGCAGCTTCAGCGGTTTCTTTGGCAACTTTTTCGCCGCCCAGGGTGGTCGTTTCCACAAACTGCCCGAAGGCCTGGTACTGCTCGTAGCGGGCCTGGTAGTCGGCCACGCGGGCGGGGTTGGGCGTGTAGGTTTCGGCAAAGCCGCTGCCCATGGTTTTTTGGGCGGTCAGCACGTCGGGGTGAACGCCGGCCGCCACGGCCGCGTACATGGCCGCGCCCAAAGCAGGCGCCTGCTCCGACACTGCAATTTTGATGGGCCGGTTCAGCACATCGGCCAGGGTCTGCATCACAAACTGCGACTTCTTGGCCACGCCGCCAATGCCTATGACTTGCTTAATGGGAATATCCTCGTGCTCAAACCGCTCCACTATTTGCTTGGAGCCATAGCAGATGGCCTCCACCAGCGCCCGGAAAATCTGGGGTGCGCTGGTGCCCATGGTCAAGTTCATGATGGCGCCTTTCAGGGCCTGATTGGCGTCGGGCGTGCGGCGGCCGTTCACCCAGTCCAGAGCCAGTACCGAGGACTCGGCCGGGTCCACCGCCGCGGCGGCTTCGCTGAGCTGCACCAGCAGGGTGTTGCTCATTTCTTCGCGCAACGCGGCCTGCAGCTCCGGCGTCAGCACCTTAGAACTTGGGAGCACCTGCTGCAAGGGCCACTCCAGCATCTGGCGGAACCAGGCCAGCAAGTCGCCGAAGGCCGATTGGCCGGCCTCAAGTCCGAGCATGCCCGGAATCACGGAGCCATCGACCTGACCGCAGATGCCCGCTACTAGATGGCTGCCCACTTCGTTGGTGGGGGCCACCACAATATCGCAAGTGCTGGTGCCCATCACCTTCACCATCGAATAGGCTTCGATTTCGCCGGCTACGGCGCCCGCATGGGCATCGAACGAGCCTACAGCGACAACAGTGTCGGTGGTGAGACCGAGGCGCTGGGCCCACTCTTCGGTGAGGCGGCCGGCTACTTCGTCGGCGGTATAAGTTTGCTCGAACAGGCGTTCGCGCAAGCCCGCCAGTTTGGGCTCGAGGTGCGTGATGAATTCTTCGGAGGGCAGGCCGCCCCAGCTCTCGTGCCACATGGCCTTGTGGCCCGCGGCGCAGCGGCTGCGCTTGAAGCTGGCGAGGTCGCCGCCGGTGAGCATCAAAGTCAGCCAGTCGCAGTGCTCCATCCAAGAATGCGCAGCGCTGGCAACGGCTTCATCCTCACGCACCACGTGCATGATTTTGGCCCAGAACCACTCGGAGGAATAGATTCCCCCCTCAAACTTAGTGTAATCCTCGCCGCCCCAGGTGCGGGCTTTGTGGTTGATTTCGGCAGCTTCGTCCAGGGCCGTGTGGTCTTTCCAGAGCACGAACATGGCGTTGGGATTGTTCTCAAAACCCGGCGTGAGGGCCAGGGCCACGCCCTGCTCGTTCACGGCACCGGGCGTCGAGCCGGTGGTGTCCACGGCCAGGCCCAGGATTTGGGCGACCGGTACTTGCCCGGATACCTGGCGCACCACGGCCTCCAGGCCCTCGATGTAGTCGAGCGGATGCTGGCGAAACTGGTTGCGGGCGGGGTTGCAGAATTGGAGGGTTTTCCAGCGGGCGTAGTTGTGTACGGCCTGGCTGATTTCGGCCCCTGTGCGGGCATCGACCAGCACGGCACGGACCGAGTCGGTGCCATAGTCAACACCAATAACGTAGGCAGGAGTGGCGGATTGTTGTTCCACGGGATATAAAATAGGGAGGAAGTAGGAATAGGATAAATGAAGAAATGGGGGACAAAGACGAAGGAGAAGGTTCCCACCACTGGTACCCTCGTGCTTCATCCCCCAATCTTCATTATGGGTTATTTCCGCACCCCAAACTTGTAAACGCTGGTGGAGCGGAACGTCTCGCCCGGCTTCAGCACCGTGTTGGGGAACTTGGGCTGATTGGGCGAATCGGGGAAGTGCTGGGTTTCGAGGCAGAAGCCGGCGTGCTTGCCGTAGGTGGTGCCGGCCTTGCCTTTCAGGGTGCCGTCGAGGAAATTGCCGGTGTAGAACTGGATGCCAGGCTCATCGGTAGTTACCTCCATGGTGCGGCCGCTCACGGGCTCGTATACGGTGGCTGCGGCGTGCATCTTGGCCGAGGCATTGTTCAGCACCCAGTTGTGGTCGTAGCCACCGGGCACCTGCGCAATGCGCTCGCCGATGGTGTGGGGCGTGGTGAAGTCGAAGGGCGTGCCCTTCACCGGGCGCAACTCGCCGGTTGGAATCAGCGTGGCGTCGACCACGGTGTAGCGGTCGGCGGGGATGGTTACTTCGTGATTCAAGATGTCCTTGCCAGCGCCGTGGTTCAGGTTGAAGTAGGCGTGGTTGGTGAGGTTGATGGGCGTGGCCTTGTCGGTCGTGGCTGTGTAGTCAATTTTGAGGGCGTTGTCGTTGGTGAGGGTGTACACCACGGTCACGGTCAGGTTGCCGGGGTAGCCTTCTTCACCGTCCTTGCTCAGGTAGGTCAGCTTGAGGCTTTGGCCGTCGGCCGAAGTGCCGGGCTCGGCCTGCCACACCACTTTGTCGTAGCCCACTTTGCCGCCGTGCAGGGTGTTGGGCCCGTTGTTTTTGGCGAGGGTGTAGCTTTTGCCATCGAGGGTGAATTTGCCTCCTTTAATGCGGTTGCCGTAGCGGCCAATCAATGCACCAAAGTAGGGGCCTGATTTCAGGTACTCCGCGCTCTGGTAGCCGCTCACGTTATCAAAACCCAAAATCACATCGCCCATCTTGCCGTCCTTATCGGGCACCATGAGGCTGGTCAGCGTGCCGCCATAGTTGGTGATAGTGGCCTGGGCGCCGCTGGAGTTGCGCAGCGTAAAGAGCTGCACTTCGGTGCCATCGGTGGTTTTGCCAAAAGGGGCGGAAACGGGCATGGTCGTGGTGGTTTTAGTAGAGTCGGCAGTAGTGGTCGAAGCGGCGGTGCTCTGGTCGGCAGAATTATTCGACCCACAGGCCGCCAGCAACAGCACGCTGGAAAGGGGTACGGCCAAACGCACGGAACGGAGGGGTATGGTCATTACAGAAAAGCGATAAAAGAGATTGAGTGGAAAAGTCCGATGCGAAGGAACTAGAGAACGGTCAGTTTTTGAGTAAACAGACCGGTGCCCTGGCGAACTTGCACCAAAAAGAGGCCCGGCAGCAGGCCCGCTTCCACGGCCGTCTTGGCCTGGGGGTTCGCCACCACGCGGCGGTACAGCACGCGGCCCTGCATGTCGAGCACCTCCACGGTCACGGCTTCATTTGACTTACGGCCAGTCAGGTCTAGGGTAAAATTGCCAAGGGTGGCCGGTATGGGGTAGATGCTGACGTTAGCCATATTCCGGCTGGCAAGCGTGGTCAAGGGCGCACCAAGCGACAACGTCCAGCGCTGGCAGGAGCAGCCGTTGTAGTCAAACAAAGCCAATTGTGTTCCCGATACGTTTGAGGCAAAAGGCACTTCCACCACTCGGTTGCCATTGGCCGACGCAAACACTAGGCTACCGTCGTTGGCACGGTCAATCCGGAACAGTCGGCACGGCGAGTTATTGGCAGCTTCGAGCTGTAGTACGGCACCGTTTGCCGCCGAGCAGCCTGCTACACCAGCAGCAAGACCACCTACTGCGTTGGTAATTCGGTATTCGCCATCACCGGCTGGGGTGAAGTCCCACTGCTGGCACGCTTGGCCGGTGCGGGTGCTTTGCGTTACGGCATCGCCCTGCGCGCCGGTGCAGCCCTGCGCCTGCCACACCAAATTACTTCCCTGCCTGGTAATCTCATAACGGCCCGGAGTAACCCAATCGCGGGTCACCTGCGGCCAGTCGGCGGCATCCCAGGTTAACTTGGCCAAGCCCAGTTTGGGAAAGCCGTTGTCATCGCCGTCGTAGTAATGGTGCGAGAAATAGCTCACTCCATTCTCTTCGAAAATGCCGGCATGGCCCGGTCCCACGTACCGGCCCGATACGTTCAGCACCACCGTTCCGCCGTTGTTATTCAGGTCGCGCCCAGTTTGGTCCAAAAAGGGTCCGGTGGGCGAAGTTGAGCGGCCTACCAAAATATAATAGGTACTGTTGATGCCATTGCAGCAAGCGCCCCGGTTGATGAACATGTAGTAGAAGTTGCCGTGCTTGGTAAGGAAGGGGGCTTCGGGGTTGCCATTGGCCACGGTGGTGCTGGTATTACCTTGGCGCTTGCCGGTAGCCGGGTCCAAGGGAAACATGCTAAGGCCGCCAAAAAAGGAGCCATAGGTAAACCACACGTTGTTGCCCTCCTTGAAGACGGCCGGGTCGATGGCGTTGAAGGTGCTACCCGCGTTGCTGGAAATCACCTCGCCTTCGTCAACCCAGTTATAGTTGGGGTTGGCCGGGTCGAGGGTTACGTTCGTGGCCAGTCCGATGCCCGATACGTTGGAACCAAACGACGAGCAAGAGTAGTACAGGTAAAATTTACCGTTCATGAAAATGCACTCCGGAGCCCAGTAGTCGTTCACGAACGTGGGCACCTTGGTAGTTATCCAGCTGGGCCGGGTAGCTGCCGTGAACACAGGGCGTGGCCCAGCAGTCCAGTTCACCAGGTCGGTGGAGTATTTGCTTGGAATGCCTTGCCCGGTGGTAAAAACCCAGTACTTGTTGCCATCTTTCACGATGGTGGAGGGGTCGTGAGCGCCCAAATTGCCTTGCAGGGCAAAGGCGGGGGCTGAGGCCCAACTCAAGAGCACCAGCAACAGCAGGTACCACCGCAGCAGGGCAGACTTTATGGCTTGGGTTGACTCCCGGGTAAGAGGGAGTTCAGCAGCGCTATGATTTAGGAAAGGTTGAGTCATCACGAAGGAAAGCTAAATGAAGGGCCGCCCTGCCCGGATGAAAGCTATTCGCCCGAAGGCTTCAGAATGGGCGTGTTGATGGAAACCGGAACCCCAAAATTGGGCGTGTCGTCGGCGTTCCAGCCAAATTTTTGCATGCGCGGATTGCGCTTCTCCACGCAGCCCTCGTCGGGGTTAGAATTAGCGTGGTAAATAATCCAGTCCTCCTGCCCGTCTTTCGACTTAAAGAACCCATTGTGGCCTGTGGCATAGGCCCGGTTAGCCGGACTTTGCGAGAAAATCGGCGTGGCCGATTTGGTCCAGGAAGTAAGTAGCATGGGGTCGGCGGTGCTTGAGGCAGTCAGCAAGCCCAGGGCATACTGGTCGGCGCCACAAAAGCTGGCGGAATACACCAGATTGGTTTTGCTGCCGTGTTTAATGATTTCGGGTCCTTCGTTTACAAAAGGTGGCCCTACATTTTCCCAAGCATATTGGGGGTGAGACAGCTCTACCCGGGGGCCGGTTAGGGTCCAGGGGTTGCTCATGCGCGAGATGTAAAGTCGTTGCACTGCGTCGATGCCGTCGTGGCCCGACCAGATGAAGTAGCGGTTGCCGTTTTGCTCTAGTATGGTACCATCAATGGCCCAAAAGTCGGTAATGGGGCTAAACAGGCGCCCACGGTCGACCCAGGTGTTGGTGGTGGGGTCGGCGCTGGCGTTTTCCAGTACCCATGTTTTTTGCTGGCCTAAGCCCACATTAGCAGGGCCAGCCGTGTAATAGATGTACCACTTGCCGTCCAGAAAGAAAAGTTCTGGGGCCCACAGGTTGCTCGAGGCGTTGCCTGTTCTTGGAGGCGTCCAGACCGTGACCGGAGTGGCCCGGCTTAAGTCAGACATTTTCGCAGTTTTCCAAATGGCCAACCGGTCATTCAGCGTGTGCATGTAGTAGTAGAAGCCGTCCTTTTCATACACCCACGGGTCGGGGCCGGAAGGTAGCAGCGGGTTTGTGAACGTAGTGGTTGCCGCAGGAGGCGTCACCGCCAGCGGCACAAACGGGGCGGGCTTGCTTTTCTGGCAGGCTGTGCTCCCGAGTATGAGCACCCAAAACAGTAGATGGTAGACGTAGCGCATAGCACTCTTCATAAGCAATTGCAAAACAGTAGCGCCATGAGCCAACCATTTGAAAAAACCGCCCCGGGTTGCAGCCCAGGACGGCTTTTTTCTCACCTCTCTTTTTTAGTAGCCCGGGTTCTGCTTAATGCTCCGGTCGATGTCAATGTCGGTCTGCGGAATTGGCAACCACTGCGATTTACCCAGCACAAAATTATTAAAGTCAGCATCCCGGGTTTTGAGCTCGTCGATGCCTGCTTGGTTATTTAACAGGCCGTAACGGTTGATGTCGTACCAGCGCATGCCTTCACCCGAGAGCTCTGTCACCCGCTCGTGGCGAATCTGGTCACGCATCTGGGCTTGGCTTAAGGTTGCGGCAATGGGGGTCAGGCCCACACGAGCGCGGACCTGGTTCACCAGTGGAACGGCGTCGGCAGGACGATTAAGTTCGTTTAGCGCTTCAGCCTGCATGAGCAGCACGTCTGCGTAGCGAAGCAGGCGGATATTAATGCCCGAAAAGAAGTTCTCCGAGCTCTTAGTCCGGTCGTTCTGATACTTGCGCCAGAAGTAGCGCGAGGGGTTCAAGTTCAGGCCGTTATTGCCAGCACCAAAAGGTCGACCATACACCGTGGGAGTGCCCACGGCACTGAACAAAGTTGCGTCGCGGCGCGGGTCTACCTGCCCGGTGGTGGTGCGGTCGGTAAATTCATCAAAAATCCAGCGGCGAGCCTCTACATCGGCAAATCCAATGCCGGGAGGGCCAAAGAACTGAGCCCGCTCGTTGCCTTCGCCAGCACCGGCAAAGTCCTGACCGGGAGTGATGGACGCATCAGAGAACTGTACCTCAAACAACGACTCGCTGTTGTTCTCATTGGCCATCGTGAAGTTATCGACGTAGTTCGGCACCAAAGAGTATTGGTTCGAGCTGATGACTTCGGCGAACTGAGCTGAGGCCTCGGTCCACTTGCGCTGCTGCATGTATACCCGGCCAAGCAAGCCAGCTGCGGCGCCTTTCGTAGCGCGTCCTTTATCGTTGGCACTGTACGCCGATACCAAAGGCAAATCTGCTTTGGCAGCCAGCAAATCAGTGATAACCTGCGCCTGCACCGACTCTACCGTGCCCTGAGGAATGCGGGTATTAGCATCGGCCACCACTAGGTTCAGCGGCACATTGCCAAAGGTCATCGACAGGTCATAATAGCACAGTGCCCGCACAAAAAGGGCCTCGGCCACGAGTCGCTTCTTCAGCTGCTCGTTCATTTGAATGCCTGGCACCCGTGCAATGACCTGGTTGCACCGGAAGATGGCCCGGTACATGTCAATCCACATGAAGTAGGTGTACTCAAACGTGGTGTTCTGCTGGACAAAGCGCGTGTACTGGGCCAGCTCAACGTAGGGGCTTTGGCTGAAAGCCTCATCGGACCGGGGCACGGTGGCGAAGTGCCAGCGCTGCCCGTAGGTGCCGATAACCTGCAAGCCGCCGTACATGGCGGTTACGGCCCGGGTTGCATCGCTTTCCGACTGCCAGAACTGTTCCGTGTTCGGACGGTTTGGGTTGACTTTATCCAGCAAGTCTTCCTTACAGCCGCTCGTGCTGAGTAGGAGGCTGCCTGCCAACAGGAATGTGGAGATTTTATAGCGTTTCATAATATGAAGCAAAGAGGAGGATTGAGGCCGCCCGCGCCCTTGGGCCTAGCAGCGTCAAAAGGATTTAAAAATTGACCTGCAAGCCACCGGTGAACGACCGCACGTTTGGATAGCTGCCATCGTCGACGCCACGACCAAACGGATTTCGCAGATAGTCGACTCCTGGCGTTTCAGGGTCGAAGCCTGTGTACTTGGTCAGCGTGAACACGTTGCGGCCGGTCACGTATACCCGCACGCTACCCAAGCCGGGCACAACATTGCTCAGCGTTTGGGGCAGGGTGTAGCCAATTTGAATGTTGCGCAGGCGCATGTAGCTGCCGTCTTCTACCCAACGCGAAGTCTGACGCAAGGTGTTCTGACCGTTGTTGCCACCGTTTATAAAACGAGGAGTGGTGTTGGAGCGGTTCTGCTCGGTCCAGGGTTCCAAGTCGCGGCGGAAGTTGGTCTGGCCATCCAGTTGGTCGAGCGAAGCCCGGGTCGAGTTGAACACGTCGTTACCGGTTACACCTTGGAAGAACACACTGGCGTCGAAACCTTTGAAGGCAGCGTTCAGGTTCAAACCAAACTGGAGCGTGGGGAAAGGATTGCCGAAGAAGCGGCGGTCCAAATCGTTGTTGATGAAGCCATCACCGTCTACGTCTTCGTACTTCACATCGCCGGGCTTGGCAGTGGGTTGAATCACGCGACCGGAGGCACTCTTGTAGTTATCAATTTCGTCCTGCGACTGGAAAATACCCAGCATCGGAATCAGGAACAGGCGGCTGATGGGCTGGCCTACCGTGGTGCGGGTCACGTTCAGTGCACCCGGAATGTTGGGCTGTAGCTCCGACAACGCCAGCACTTTGTTTCTGACTGTGGTCAGGGTCAGGTCGGCACCGTAGGTGAAGGCATTACGGTTTTCGTGGTAACCTAAGGCAAACTCAAAGCCTTTGTTTTGAATTTCACCCAAGTTGGTAAACGGTGGCGTGTCGAAAATACCCAAGTAAGTGGGCAGCGGTGGGCTTACTAGTGCGTCCTTGGTGGTCGAGATATAGTAGTCCGCCGACAGGGTTACGCGGTTTTCAAGAAAAGCCAAGTCCACACCAAAGTCCGTGGTATAACGCGACTCCCAGCGAATGTCTTTGCTTTCTACCCCAATCTGGATGGCGCCGTTGGTAACCACCTGGCCTGTGCCAAATACGTAGTTTACGTTCTGGTTCACGTTGGCCTGATACAGGTAAGAACCGGGCAGATTGTCGTTGCCATTCACACCGTAGCTAGCCCGCAGCTTTGCGTTGCTCACGAAAGGCAGGGCGCTTTTGAAGAAGTCCTCCTCGCTAACCCGCCAGCCCACCGAGGCCGCACCGAAGTTGCCGTACTGCCGGGTCCGGTCGAAGCGCGATGAGCCGTCGCGACGGAAGCTACCCGTAACCAAGTAACGGTTTTTGTAGTCGTAGTTAATCTGGCCAAAGAAGGAGCGTTTTGCCCATTCGTCTTCGCCACCGCCCACAGTAGGCGTGGCGTTGGTAGCAGCACTTTGCACAAAATAATATTGAGGCACCGACTGGAAGCCCGTAGAACGCGCCGATGTGTTGTCGCCACGGTAGGACTGCTCCGAGTAGCCCGCCACCGCGTTCACACTGTTATCGCCAAAGCGCTTGTTGAAGTTCAGGGTGTTTTCCACCAACAGAGTGCTCTGGAAGCCCCGGTTTTCGTTCAGGAACGTTTGGTCTTCATCGGGGTCACCCAGGCGGATGCGACCTTCTTTGCGAGCATCTTTATCGAAGTAGAGGTGCGCCTCCAGGCCCAAGTTCAGGCGGTAAGAAAGGAAATCAGTAAAGGCAAACTCAGCGTTGGCACTGCCTTGCAGGCGCTGGTTGCGCTGGGTACGATTGAGAATTTCCTGAGCCGCGATGGGGTTTACTGAGTAATTAAACAGCGCCGCGTTGCCATAACCAAAACCGCTGCGGTTCGCGGGGTCGCGCACCGGAATGCCAGGCAGCATGGTCAGCACGTCCACGAAAGCTACGTTATTAAGCAGAGTGGTATTGATGTGCGTCAACAAAGCGCTTTGGCCAATCTTAAGTCGACCACGAGTCAGGCCGGAGTTGAGGCGCACGCTGTAGCGCTCAAACTTGGGGCCTTTCACAATGCCTTCTTGATTAAAGTAGCCGCCTGAAATCAGGAAATTGCTGGCGCTTTTATCGCCCTGGTTTCCGCCCGAAAACGACAGGTTGTAGTCTTGTACGCGGCCAGTCTGGAAAAACTCCTTTTGCCAGTCTGTATCGATGGCATTCGTGAATGTTCCGCCCGCTTTATTGGCACCTGCCAGGGGTGGAAGTCCGGCGTTGGCATACGCTACCGCACTACGGTCAGCCCACTCACTGTGGTTGGCCATGTCGTAGCTTTTATAGATGCTTTCCGCTCCCATATAGCCATTAAAGCTAATTTTTGGGGCACCGGCCAAACCACGCTTGGTGGTGACGACAATAACGCCGTTGGCACCGCGCGAACCGTACACCGCCGTCGACGAAGCATCTTTTAGCACCGTAACCGACTCAATATCATTTGGGCTTAGGTCCCGAATGTTGTCTGTCCATAGTCCGTCAATCACATACAAAGGATTACTGCCGCTGGAAAAGCTGCCAATACCTCGGATAACGATGTTGGGCACCGCGCCAGGACCACCAGTGCCTTCTACTTGTACACCTGGCGTGCGGCCCTGAATCGATTGCGCCAAGGTGGGCACTGGCGTTTTAGCTGCCTCTCGAACATCGAGGCTGCTCACAGCGCTAGTCACGTTCTGGCGGTCTTGCTGCAGATAGCCCACCACCACGACTTCCGACAGCCCTTGCGCATTGACTCCCAATCGGGCATCAACGCTAGTACGCCCGCCCACGGCCACTTCCTGCGAAGTGTAGCCCACATAGGAGAACACCAGCGTGGCCCCAGCCGGGGCCACAATGCTGTAGCGACCATCGGCATCGGTTTGGGTGCCATTGGTGGTCCCTTTCACGAGCACCGTCACGCCAGGAAGCCCAGCGCCGCTCTCATCAGTAATGCGCCCGGTGACGGGCGTGTCGGCGGCCTGCAGCAAGGCCATGGATACACTTACGGGTGCCGCTACCGTTGCCTGGCCAACCACGGGCAGCAACAGCAAGCCCCCGAGCAAGGCTGGCACCGCTAGCCCTTGCATTTTGGGTACTGACTTTTTCATAAAAACTTGTGGGAATTGGTGAGAACAAGCACAATCGATTGTGTAATGAGGCGCCTTATTTTGGCAATTACAGCAAATTGAAGAGAGACGTCCGAGAGAAAGAGTAGTGGGTGTTACAGGGCCTTACAGGCTCAGAAAATAGTCTGGAAGCGCAATAGAGGCATTTGCAGCTCTTCAGGCATTTATCGCGCGGCAGAATCTGACGGTCGGGGATGCGGCTGAAGATTGACAATGTTAATGGAATTTGTTGGCATTATCAATTTATCGATTGTTTTTTCTTCGCAAAACGCAAAAATTTATCGTTTATCCTGGGAGGCAGATGTGAGCTTGGCTCTGCTTGCGTTTCAGCCAGGGTGGCCCGTAGGTTGTCAACTCAGTAACCCCTTCCAGGGGTATTGCCTTGCATGTCTACCTCAATAGCCAAAAGGCCGCAAACAAAAAGACCCGCGTCTCAACGGCGCGGGTCTTTTTGTTTGCGGCCTTTTGTGGGCCAGTCTTTCGCCTAGCGGTGGCTCAGGCGTAGTACTTGTTGCTGGTTGCCCTGGCGGATGGTGAGGTAGTACATGCCCAGTGGCAAAGCACTGGCTTCGGCCAGCGGCTCTTCCCGCGAGCCCGCCACGGCCGAAACCGTTTTGGTCAGCACCGTCTGGCCAAGCACGTTGCGAACGATGAAGCTGACGGCCTCATTGCTAAGCGAAGTGAACTGCACGGCAACCGTCTTGTCGTAGGGGTTCGGGAATACTTCGGCGTTGAACGCCTTGGCGGTCGCGGCTACTTGCAGCGTGCGCACTGGCGAGTAAGCCATCTCACCCGACACGTCGACCTGGCGCAAACGGTAATAAACAACCGCAGCAGCCGTTTGGCCCAGGCTCGCGTCTACAAACTTGTAGTTGGTACGGGCACTGGTGGTGCCAGCGGCATCGTGCTTGCCCACGGCTTTGAAGGTTTCGCCATCAAAGCTGCGTTCGATATCGAAGAAGGCGCTGTTCTTTTCGGTGGCAGTAGCCCAAGTAAGGACCGGCGTTTTGCCGTTCCAGGCAGCATCGAAGCTGATGAGCTCAACCGGCAGGGGCGCTACTACAGTCACGGTCGAGCTTGCAGTAGTGCAGCCGGCAGTGTTGGTGCCCGTCACGGTGTAAGTGGTGGTGGTGGTGGGGCTAACCACAATGCTAGCGCTATTGCCGGCAGGGCTGGTGACACCGCCGGAAGTTGCAGTCCAGGAATATGCCCCGTTGGTGCTGCCGCTTGCAGTCAGCGTGACCGTGGTGCCACGTGCTATGGTCTGCGAAGGGGTAGCCGTCACGGCAGGGTTCACCGACACTACAGACGAATACTGAGTTGTTCCACACGAAGTTAGTACTTGCAGTACATAGGTAGTGTTGGCAGTAGGACCAACGTTTATGGAAGGGCTGGTCGAGATTATCGATGACGAAGTATTGCCTACATACCACTTGAATTCAGCCGTAGAGACGTTGGTTACGGCCGAAAGGGTAGTTCTAGTACCCGAACAGATAGCAACCGCCGAAGGACTCACGCTGCTGTTAGGGGTAACTACCGTCGCGACAACATCTCGGGTGAGGGTTTGGCCGCAAGTAGTATATGACAGCTCGTAAGTTGTTGTTTGGTTCAACCTAGGGATGTTCAACGCAGCAATCGATGATAGCACTGGATTACTACCTTTTACACGCCACACATAGGTAGTGGCTTCATTATTAGAGCTAGCAACGAAACTAACGGCCCCGCCATCACATACCGAGGCCGATGATGGCGTAACAGCGACCGTGGCGGCTGTTACACCACCCACCGTTACGGTCTCCTGGCGGGTAAAACTGCCGCAGTCCGCGCTAACCACATCCACAGCATAGGTAGTTGTGGCAGTGAGGTTCGTGACATTGTATGATGCGGTGGTAGCGAGGGTAGCGCTGGGATTAGCCACATTATACCAGCGGTAGCTGTTGACGGCAGTACCAGAATAAGTGGCCGTCAAAAGCACCGGTTGGTTGGCGCAAACCACAGGAGCCACCGGTGAAATGCTGACCTGCCTCACTCCAACAGAAATGGTCTGGCTGGCAGCACCACAAGTGCCCGAAGACGGCGTGCTTACCGTGTAAGTCGTCGTTACGGTAGGATTTACCGTCAGCGTGCCGTTGGTAACCACGGTGGTCATGCCCGGTGCCGACCATGTGTACAGATTGTTTGTAGCGCCAGTTGCCGTCAGCACAGTAGGACCACCGGCGCAAACAGAAGTACCATTGCTTGAAGTAATGGATAGCGAAGGCGCTAGTGTGAAAGTCTGGGAAGCTAGAACACCATTCTGGCCTCCGCTACAGCCATTCAAGCTATTTAGGGTGTAAGTGGTGGCAGATGAAGGGGATACGGTGATATCACTATAGGTACCCCTATTATCCGTTCTGGTGGTAGCCGGAATCTGTACGGTAACGCCATTGGTAGTAGCAGTCCACGACAATCCAGAGTTGGGGGCTGACGTGGAACCAGCAATAAAAATTGAGTTTGTCCCATCCGGGCAGAAACTCAAAGTTTCCCCGTTGGTGCTGTTAGGCCTAGACGTTATCCCTATCCCTCCAATGTTGATGGTGATTTTGTTGTCGCAGCCCTGGCCATAGCTGGAAAATGGTACCATGAATAGGAATAAGCCTAAACAGGTAAAATATGTAATTATTGTTTTCAATTCAGGAAGGATTTAAATGTTAAAGTACAATTTTGCTATTATTTACACAAAGATATTAAGACCTTAGCAGATTATAGTAAACTCTCATCTTTCAAGAGTTCATTTACAACAAATTATCAGTTTTTAGCTCTGTTTATTTTATAATTTTCAAACGTTAATGTACCAAATATATTTAAGTTTTATGTTGTAATGTTTTAAAATAGGCGCTGTAATCATTTTTCTTTTTAGTACCTGAGCAGCACACAGGCACTGTTCAAGCGCTACATTAAGAGACGAACGGTATAGCTAATAGTCGACCTTCTGGGCGACTTTGCGCCTTCGCTTGGTTCGGCTGCTTTTTTATTTACTGACGTAACGACTTTCCCGTAGACTCTTCCTCTGCAATGACCATTCGCCCTCGAACCTTGCTGCTCAGCGCCTGCTTGCTTCTCACTAGGCTTGTGCCCGCGATTGCTCAGCAATTCACCCCGCAAGTCCGGGAGTTCATTAAGGTAAACACCCCTACTGTGGCCCTCACCGATGCCAAGGTGATAGACGGCACCGGACACCCGCCCCAACTGCACCAAACGGTGCTGCTGCAAAACGGCCGCATTATGCAGGTGGGCCCCATGAAAAAAGTGAAAGTGCCCGCCGGGGCCCAGGTCATCAACTGCGCAGGCAAAACGCTCATTCCTGGCTTGGTAATGCTGCACGAGCACTTGTACTACACCATGCCGGCGGGCAGCTACTTCAACATTGCCCAGATGCCCTATTCGTTTCCGCGGCTGTACCTGGCCGGGGGAGCCACCACCATCCGCACGGCCGGCAGCATCGAGCCCCAGACCGACCTGGCCATTAAGCGCATGATTTCAGAGGGCAAGGTTATTGGACCCGATATGGACGTGACCGCGCCTTACATCGAAGAACCCAGCCTGGACATTCCAGCCCTGAGCACTGTGAAAGGCCCCGAAGATGCCGCCGCTACTACTAGGTTCTGGGCCGACAAGGGCTGCACGTCTTTCAAGATGTACATGCACGCCACCCGGGCCGACCTTGCCGCCGTGGTGCGCGAGGCCCATCCGCGCAAGCTTAAAATAACCGGCCACCTCTGCTCCATCACCTACCGCGAGGCGGCCGAAATCGGCATCGATAACTTGGAGCACGGCTTCATGGCCAGCTCGGACTTTGTGCCCAACAAGGTGGCAGACGTGGCCGACTACCCGGCGGCCCGGCAATCGCTGCTGCGCCTGCCCCAGAACAGCCCCGAGATGACGAGCCTCATCCGCTTCCTAATCAGCAAGAAGGTGGCCCTCACCTCTACCCTGCCGGTGTTCGAGCCCTACACGGGCCGTGAGGTGGTGCTGGGCGGCGGGCTGGAGTCGTTGATTCCGCAGCTGCAGGAGCGTGAAACGGCCACCTGGCAACAGAACCAGCAGAAAGATTCGGCCAGCGTGCGGCTTTTTAAAAAGGAAATGGCTTGGGAAAAGCAGTTTTACGATGCTGGAGGCTTGTTGGTATCCGGCACCGACCCTACCGGCGCCGGCCGCACCATTGCGGGCTACGCCAACCGGCGCCAAATTGAGCTGCTCGTCGAGGGAGGCTTTACCCCGGTGCAAGCCATCAAAATCAGCACCCTGAACGGCGCCATTTACCTGGGCCGCGAGAAAGAAATTGGCACCATTGAGGCCGGCAAGCAGGCCGACCTTATTCTTATCGATGGCGACCCGGAGAAGGACATTCGGCAGGTACGCAAGATGGAAATCGTCTTCAAAAAGGGTGTGGGCTTTGATTCGCCCAAGCTGTTTGAGTCGATGAAAGGCAAAGTGGGCCTGAATTAGGCGGCTCCGAAGGCGGCACATTGCGGCGACGACAGCTTGCGCATGTTTTTTCTGGCAAAAAACCGTTGTCCGCAAGCGGCGCCCTGAGAGGTTGCGACTCCGAAGCCCACAGCGCAAAATGCCGCCAGAGAGTCTGAAAAATCGATTGGGGAGAGGTGAACTGCGGACGAAAAACTCCTGCGGAACGCGCCCCTATTGGCTTTATTATTGAATGAACCATGCTGATTCACTAAGCGTTACCCCTTCTTGCGCCGTTTGTTTTGATTACCTTTTGGCTATCTTCAAAAAGCTACCTGTCCATCAGGCGCTTTTGCCGCTTGGGGCCTGAACCCGTGCAATGCGTACCCTAGTAGCCGAGTGGCTTATCTTCTATAATGACTATCCCGATGACAACTAATCTTGCTTTTCCCGAACAATTCGTTCCTCAGTTTCAAATCTCCGGCCCTACCAAGCGCCCCACCTACGAGCTAAAAACCTGGCCTTCCTGCTTCGCTGCCGCTAAAGCGGGCAACAAGCCGTTCGACGTGCGCGAAAACGACCGTAACTTCCAGCTCGGCGACAAACTGCTGCTGCGGGAGTACGACCCGGCGAGCGAACAGTTCACCGGCCAGACCATCACCCGCTGGGTGAGCTACGTGCTGGAAGGAGGCGCGTTTGGTGTACAGCCCAATTGGTGCGTGCTGGGCTTTAGCGACGTGCCACCCATCCCCACGGGCATGACGGACATTCGGCTCTGGTAAGGGGGCGAGCACCATGGAGTAGAGACGCAACATTTTGCGTCTTGTCGGTCGCGCCGTACGCTTTGTTGCGACGTTATCGTGCAACGACGAGACGCAAAATATTGCGTCTCTACTCCGTTGTAATGACTTTGGCAGGCAACGCAGACAACTTTATAAGCAATACTGGCCCAGCACTCAAATGCTTCAAGTGAAGCACTTCCCCGGGGCTTAGCCATAACCTGTTGCTGGCAAAGCGGGTAAGCAGTAAGTAGGTCTAAACCGCTTGTGCTATGAAAACTCCCGATGACTTCCTTTCCTCCCGCCGTGCCTTCGTTCGCACCCTTTCGCTAAGCGCCGGAGCCACCCTGGTGGGTGGCGCCGCTTTAGCAAACCCACTGCACTTGCTGGCCAATGGCGGCACCGCCGACCGCAAGCTGGGTGTGGCGCTGGTGGGCCTGGGCAAGTACAGCACGGGGCAGCTGGCACCGGCTCTGCAGGAAACCAAATTCTGCCGGCTGGCGGGCATTGTCACGGGCTCGCCCGCCAAAGCTTCGCAGTGGAAGCGGCAGCACAACATTCCGGACAAGAACGTTTACGATTACAAGACCTTCGACCGGATAATCGACAACCCCGACATCGACATTGTGTACGTGGTGCTGCCCAATGCCCTGCACGCGGAGTACGTGGTGCGGGCCGCCCAAGCTGGCAAACACGTCATTTGCGAGAAGCCCATGGCCACCACCACAGCAGACGCCCGCCGGATGCTGGCCGCCATGAAAAAGGCGGGCAAGAAGTTCAGTATTGGTTACCGGCTGCACTTCGAGCCCCACCACCGCGAAATGATGCGCCTGGGCCAGCAGCAGGCCTTTGGGCCGGTGCAGCGCATGGTGGCCGACAATGGTTTCAGGTTCAACAACGACACGCCCTGGCGCGTGAGCAAAGCCCTGGGTGGGGGCGGTCCGCTTCTGGACATGGGCATTTACTGCCTGCAAGGTTGCCTCTATACCAAAGGTCAGATACCCGTGTCGGTCACGGCAAAATTCGCCCCCAAAACCGACCCCGCGCTGTTCAAAGAAGTGGAAGCCGGCATTAGCTGGCAGTTGCAGTTTGCCGACGGCGCAACTGCCGATTGCCGAACAAGCTACGCCGAAAACATGACCAGCCGCCTGCGCGCCGAAGGCTCCAAAGGCTGGGCCGAGCTAGCCCCAGCCTTCGGCTACGGCGGCCTGCAGGGCCGCACCAGCCAAGGGCCATTGAACATCCAAAACGTGAACCAGCAAGCGGCCCAAATGGATGACTTTGCCGACTGCGTCCTCAACAACAAGCCCACCCGCGTGCCCGGCGAAATGGGCCTGCGCGACGTCCAGCTACTTGAAGCCATCTACCGCGCCGCCGAGACGGGGCAGAAGGTCTCTACCAAGGACGTGGTGGCGGTTTTTGATAAGGTAGGGCGGTAAGGGCTAATGAATTTTCGCCATTTTCTTAATGTCAATGTTTAGTCAGTCTGATTAACCCCATCCCCTCCTCTCCAGGAGAGGGGTGCCAGACGACTTTGTTCCAGAACGCACCCCTCTCCCGGAAAGGAGATGCCAGGGCCGTGCCCGGCAGGGGTGGGTTTAATCGACAGAACGAAGAGCACACGTAATGCAAAGCCGCTCATAATTAGTCATTACAAGCAAAGAAGCCCCCGCAGCTGACGCTACGGGGGCTTCTTTGTGTTTCTAAGTTTAGACCAGTGCTAGCGCAGCAAAGTTGCCAGCTTATTAGCGGCCACTTTCGCATTCTGGTCGCGCACGGCCTGGGCAATGCCTGCCGCATCAAATCCGCATTCCTTGTACAACTCGTCCTGTGAGCCGTGCTCCACCACGCGGTCGGGCATGCCGAGGCGCTGCACGGGCATGTGAAAGCCGTGGTCGGTGAGGAACTCCAGCACGGCGGAGCCGAAGCCACCGGGCAGGCAGCCGTCTTCCACGGTCACGATGGCGCGGTAGCGGCGGGCGATGTCGCGCAGCATTTCCTCGTCCAGCGGCTTGCAGAAGCGCATGTCGTAGTGGCCCACGTCGAGGCCTTCGGCGGCCAGGGCTTCAGTCGCCTTCACGGCGTAGTTGCCGATGTGACCGATGCTGAGGATGGCCACGCCGCCCTCGGCGCCTTCGCGCACTACGCGGCCCGTGCCAATGGCCACGCGCTGCAGGGGCGTGCGCCACTCGGGCATTACGCCCTCGCCGCGCGGGTAACGAATGCTGAACGGACCCGCGTTTTCGGGCAGGGTGGCGGTGTACATCAGGTTGCGCAGCTCCTGCTCATTCATCGGAGCCGAAACCACGATGTTGGGGATGCAGCGCATGAAGGCCAGGTCGTAAGAGCCGTGGTGGGTGGGGCCGTCGGCGCCGGCAAAACCGGCGCGGTCGAGGCAGAATACCACGTGCAGGTTTTGCAAGGCCACGTCGTGCACCACCTGGTCGTAGCCCCGCTGCATAAACGAGGAGTAGATGTTGCAGAACGGCACCATGCCCTGGGTGGCCAAGCCGGCCGAGAACGTGACAGCGTGCTGCTCGGCAATGCCCACGTCGAAAGCGCGGTCGGGCATGGCGGCCATCATGATGTTGAGCGACGAGCCCGAGGGCATGGCGGGCGTCACGCCCATCACCTTGTCGTTGGCTTCGGCCAGCTCCACCATGGTGTGGCCAAACACGTCCTGGTACTTGGGTGGCTGGGGCTTATCGGGAGTCTTTTTGTAAATCTCGCCCGTGATTTTATCGAACAAACCCGGGGCGTGCCACAGGGTCTGGTCTTTCTCGGCCAGGGCGTAGCCTTTGCCCTTCACCGTCACGCAGTGCAGGATTTTGGGGCCGGGAATGGTTTTCAGGTCATTGAGGATGGTGACGAGGTGCTGCACGTCGTGGCCATCCACGGGGCCGAAGTAGCGAAAGTTCAGGGCCTCAAACAGGTTGCTTTGCTTGAGCAGGGTGGCCTTCATGGCGGCCTCTACTTTGCGAGCAATCTGCTGGGGGTTGGGCCCGAACTTGCTGAGCTTGCCGAGCACGTTCCAGAGCTCGTCGCGCACCTTGTTGTAGGTGCGGGAGGTGGTGATGTCGGTGAGGTATTCCTTGAGCGCGCCCACGTTGGGGTCGATGCTCATGCAGTTGTCGTTGAGGATAACCAGCAAGTTGGACTTGGCCACCCCGGCGTGGTTGAGGGCTTCGAAAGCCATGCCGGCCGTCATGGCACCGTCGCCGATTACGGCAATGTGCTGCCGGTCTTTCTCGCCCTTGTAGTCCGAAGCCACGGCCATGCCCAGCGCCGCCCCGATGCTGGTGCTGCTGTGGCCCACGCCAAAGGCATCGTACTCGCTTTCGCTGCGCTTGGGAAAACCCGACATGCCGTGGTAGCGGCGGTTGGTCGGAAATTTATCGCGGCGGCCAGTAAGAATTTTGTGTCCGTAAGCCTGGTGGCCCACGTCCCATACCAACTGGTCGTAGGGCGTATTGAACACGTAGTGCATCGCCACCGACAGTTCGACCACCCCGAGCGAGGCGCCAAAGTGCCCGCCGTAGATGCTCACGGAGTCGATAATGAACTCGCGGAGTTCGGTGCTAAGCTGGACTAATTGCTCAGGAGCGAGCTTTTTAAGGTCGTCGGGCGAGTCAATCGCCGCTAGGAGCGGGCCGGGTTCAACTATCATCAGGGCAGCGTCGGTGGGATGGTGACGGAGTGTAACCATCTGGCCCGCTAAAAGATTGGCGAACCTCGACAAAGGTACGACACCGCGCGAAGAGCGGTTGTTGAAAGCGGGATAATCCGGGTTTTAGTCGGGGTTCGCAGCCTGATTATCTAGTTTCCAATGCTTCGGCTGCCTTTAGCGCGAAACTTTGCGTATCGGCAAGCCGATGCAGCTGCTTCGCGGTTGTCTGAAATATAAAAGTAAAAAAATGCTGCCGGGTGCAACCTCCACCTCAAAGTGGAGCACTTTGGCTGCTATGTATTGTATGAAACAACACCTACCGGCCACCGCCGTTCTGCTCACTGCCCTGCTGGGCACAACCACAATGGCCGTTGGCCAGCAAGCGCCGGGTGCACGGCCCGCCGCCGCCGCCGCAGCCCCGCGCACCTCAGCGGGCCGCATCACCGGCACCATAGTGGAGCCGGGCACCAATAAGCCCGTTTCTTACGCCACGGTAGCCGTGCTCGACGCGGCTGGCAAGGTCGTGAACGGCGGCGCTGCCGGCGACGACGGCACCTTTGTGCTGACCGGTATTCCGGCCGGCACCTACACGGTGCAGTTCAGCTTCATTGGCTACAAGAACGAGGAGCGCACCGGCGTAGTGGTGCCCGCGGGCGAGTCCGTCAGCTTGGGCTCGGTGACCATGGCCGTGGCCGCCCAAAAGCTGGGCGAAGTGGTAGTGGTAGCCCAGAAGCCCCTGATTGAAGAAAAGGTAGACCGCACGGTATACAACGCCGAAAACGACCAGACCGCTCGCGGCGGCGACGCCACCGACGTGCTGCGCCGGGTACCCCTGCTGAGCGTGGACCTGGACGGCAACGTGAGCCTGCGCGGCTCCAGCAACCTGCGGGTGCTGATAAACAACAAGCCGTCGGCCATTGCGGCCAGCAGCATTGCCGACGCGCTGCGCCAGATTCCGGCCGAGCAGATTAAATCCGTGGAAGTTATCACCTCGCCTTCGGCTAAATACGATGCCGAGGGCACGGGCGGCATCATCAACATCATCACCAAAACCAATACCCTGCGCGGCGGCACTTTGGGCATTAATACCAGCCTAGGCACCCGTAACTCCAACCTGAACCTGAACAGCTCGTACCGGACCGGCAAAATGGGCTTCACGTTCAACGCCGGTGGCCGGGCGCGCTACAATACGCCGGGCAGCTTCGAGAACGAGCAGACCACGTTCAGCCCCACCGACCAGTCTATCCGGACTTCTACTTTGCAACGGGCCGAGACCCGCCAAAATGAAGGCGGTGGGCGCGCGGCGTTGGGCTGGGACTATGACATTAACAAGCAGAATGCGCTGCAAGCCTCGCTCACCTACGGCTTGCGCGCCGGCACCAACCTTCAGGACCGGCTGACGCGGGTGAACCTGCTGCCCTCGCCCAACCAGACGCTGGACGTGCGCGACGTGAACGTGCGCGACCGCTCCAACTCTGTGGACGCCAGCTTGAACTTCACTCACCTCTTCGAAAAGCCCCAACAAGAGTTCAGCATTCTGACCCTGTACAGCCGCAATGACCGGCAGAACGACTTTACCAACTCCATTCTCGACCGCAACAGCTTCAACACCACCAGCCGGCTGCGCAACGAGAACCCCAGCGCCAACGAGGAATTCACGGTGCAAGCCGACTATCAGTCGCCAACCGGCAAAAACCAGCTGCTGGAGTTTGGAGCCAAGGACATTCTGCGTCGCGTGAGCAGTGATTTTGCCTTGTTCACGGCACCGGGGGCCAATGGCGAGTTTTCGCGGGTTACCGGCGCCGCTGTCAACAACGGCTTCACCTACGACCAGAACGTGGCCTCAGCTTACGCAACCTATACCCTGGGCTTGCCCAAGAACATTACCCTCAAGCCAGGGCTGCGCTACGAATACACCACCATTACGGCGAACTTCAACAACGGCGACCGGCCGGCGCCGGTCCCCAACTACGGCGCGTTCATTCCAAGCGTGAACCTCTCGCGGCGGATGGAAAACGGCAATGTGGTTAAAGCATCTTACAACCGGCGTTTGCAGCGTCCCTCGCTGCAATTTTTGAACCCGGCCCTTCAGTTCTCCAACCCTCTGATTGTCACCGAAGGAAATCCCGGATTGGACCCGGAATTCACCAACAACTTTGAGCTGGGCTATAGCACGTTGGTCAAAAAGGTCAACCTGAGCTTCAGCGCCTTTTCGCGCAACACCACCGGCGCTATCCAGTCGGTGCGCCAGACCCTGTCCGATGCCGACCGGACTCGCATCAACGCGCAACTGCCCCCGGAGTCGCCGCTCGCGCCCGGTGCCCAGCTGATTAATTTCCAGAACATCGGCGAGGAAAACGCCTATGGTGGCAACGTCTTCGCTTCCCTCAACGGCAAGAAGCTCAACGTGAATACCGGCTTTGACGTGTTCTATGCCGTGCTGCGCAACAACGTGACCGACCGGCTCTACAATGCGTCGAACCAAGGCTTTGTGGCCAGTGGCCGACTGTTTGGCTCTTATAAAATGACTGATGTGTGGGGTTTGCAGGGCTTCGCTTTTTACCGAGGCCGCCAGGTGCAGCTGCAGGGCGAGCAAAGCGGCTTCGGCTTCTACGGCATGAGCGTGCAACGCGAGTTCGCCAACAAGAAAGGCAGCTTCGGCTTGGGGGCCCGCAACTTCCTGACCCGCGCCATCCGCATCGAAAACGAAATCCGTACCCCTCTGCTGGCGCAGAACAGCCTCATCGAGTCGCGCAACCTGAGCTTCCAGCTGGACTTCAGCTACCGCATCGGCCAGCTTTCGGCCGACCAGCGGCCGCGCCGTCGCCGTGGCATCAGCAACGACGACCTGAAAAGTGATGGTGGCGGCGACATAAACGGGGGCGACGCTCCAACTGGTGGCGGCGGAGGCGGTGGCGGCGGTGCTCGGCCGGCTCCGGCCAGTGGCGCCCCTGGCGCCCGGCCGGGTGGTGCGCCCGGTGCTCGCCCGGGTGGCGCTCCAGGTACCGTTCCTGGCTCGCAGCCGATGGTAAATCCCGGCAGCCCCACAGCTGACTCGACCGCGACCGACTCGACCAAAACCCTGCCGGCCGCTATCCCACCAACGGTGCCTGGAGCGCCCCGCCCCACGGTGCAGCCCACCGACTCAACGCGTCAGCGCCCTACGGCTCCCGTTAATCCCCCCGTCAACCCCATCAATACGCCGGCCAATACGCCGTCGCCTGGCACTACCACGCCGGGTGGCATCACGCCAGCGGGCAGCCCCGGTGGCCGGCCTTAACCATTGCTGCAGAAGAACACCAGAACGTCATGCCCGCGCCGCGAAGCATGGCGTTCTGCTTTAATGCCATTTCTTAATGACCAGACCTGGCGGGCCACGCCCTACTTTTGCTGAGCGGCCGCATCCCTCTCCAAATGCCCAATAAGCTCCCCCATCTTTCCGAAACCGACGAGAATTTCCTGCAGCGGCTACGGCCCTCGCGGCTCATCCTGCCGGTGGTCATTGGCCTGGGGGTTGTGGCGTTTCTGTTCTACCGGAGCTACAAGCCCGGCGAGCTGGCCCCCCTGCAGAATGCCGACTGGCGCTGGTTGCTGGTGGCCCTGCTGGTGCTGGTGGCCCGCGACCTGGGCTATATCTACCGCATCCGCCACATTGCCGAAGACGAGCTGACCTACCGCCAAGCCCTGGACGTCATCATGATATGGGAGTTTGCCTCCTGTGTGCTGCCCTCGGGGCAGGGCGGCACGGCGGCGGCCCCTTTTATTCTGGAAAAAGAAGGCATCCCGCTGGGAAAAGGCTTGGCCTACATCATGGTCACGGCCCTGCTCGACAACCTGTACTACGTGCTGATGGTGCCCCTGGTGGTGCTGGTGGCCGGCGCCGGCCTGTACCCGCACGAGGCGCTGCAAACCGGCTTTGTGGCCACGCTGCGGGTGGCGTTTGGGGTGAGCTACATTTTTGTGATGCTCTATGCGAGCCTCATGCTCTACGCCATTTTTGTGAATCCGCGTGCGGTGCGACGCTTGCTGGTGCGGCTGTTTTCGTTCCGGCTGCTGCGGCGCTGGCAGCGCAAGGCCTACCGCCACGGCCAGGAAATGGTGCGGGCCTCGGTGCAGCTGCGCGGCAATGGCGCCCGCTACTGGTGGCGGGCCGCAGCCAGCACGGCCTTTGTCTGGACGGCCCGCTACGCCATTATTGGCTGCCTCATCGCGGCTTTTGTGCCCATGGGCACGGGCACCTTCCTGTTCATTTTCGCCCGCAACATCACCTATAAGGTCATTCTCCTGCTGGCAATTACGCCCGGCGGGGCGGGCATTGCCGAGGGCGCGTTTCCCACCTTTTTCGGCAGCTTCATCGGCACCGCTACCATGACCAGCTTCATGGTGCTGCTGTATCGGGTCGTGACCTACTACCTGTACTTGGTGCTGGGCATGATTTTTTTGCCGCGCTGGGTGGCGCGGGTGTTCATCAAGCGCCCTGCCAAAACGGTCACGGTGTAGTAGCGTCGATGGCTGCGCTGCGCCACTGAAACATCTTCTTCGCAGAATAGCAGAATACTTGCCCGTGAAATGCCAAGCTGCCCAAGGTGCGCCCCGCCAAAATAGCTTGGTCCAGGCTCCGCCTCACACGCTAGCGCCCGTGGCTTGCAAGAGCCAGTCTGGCTACCCATCCTTTCCCGCATAAAGCGAATCAAGCTGCTTTTGGCAGCAAATTCGTTGCCCCAGCCGTGGACGGGCTCGCCTAATTGCTGCCAAGCACGACGCGTATTAGCCACGGGCCGGGCACCTGAGCCGGCCCGGAATAACCGAAGCTACAGGCCAGAGTAAAGGCTAGAAGAGCCTGGCAGCCCACAAACACACAACGGCAAACGAGGGCCAGCAACAACCACGACTTTCTGAAAGTGTGCCACTGAAGCTGCATATTTTGACCTGCACTGCACTGGCATGCAAAGCGTTGCCGCGAGAAAAAAATACATGGGCGGGAGCATTGTGGGCACGTGCATGTCATCGGCATAACTCCTACAAGCTAACAAGGGAACCGCCATCCACGGCAGAACCTCCAGAGTAGGCGGTGTCACCAAGGCCAGAAAAAAGATTGGAAATACACCTCGGCGAAAGCAACAAATAATTATTTTGATAGTATTACTATTGAATTCAATAGTAATATTAACATCATGCTTTTGCGCCCGCTCCAATTTCCTGTTTTGCAACTGCCTGTTTTGCTCCGCTGGCTGCTGGTACTGGCCGCGCTGTTGCTATTCGACACCCCAGGCTGGGGCCAGCAAAACCTGTTCAACATCCCGGCCGGCGACCTGACACCTAAGAGCAAGTTCTTCCTGCAAAAGCAAGTCAACGTTTTGTCGACGCAGGACCTGGAAAGCAAAACGCACGTGGTGTATGGACTGGGCCACGGCTGGGAAGCCGGCCTGAACGTGGTGAACGTGAAGCTAAACCTGCGCCGTGAGGCCGAACTGGTGGCCTCCAACCAGCACGACCGCCGCGCCCCCATGCAGCCCCTGGTGCAAGCCACGGCTCAAAAGTTTTTCTTTCTCAGCAACAATCTAAAAACCAGCGTGGGAACGCAGGTAGGCACAACTCCTGTGCGAGCGGTCGGCGCGTCCCGCCTCACGCACTTCACCTACAACACCTGGGTGCTGGAGCCGCGGCACCACCTCAAGTTCGTAGCGGGCCCCTACCTCTCTGACTGGGGCACCGTTGGGGCGGGCAGCCAGGCGGGCTTGCTATTGGGTCTTGAAGTGCCCCTGACCAAGGACCTGCTGATGATGGCCGATGCCGTAACGGGCACCAATGCCAGCGGGGTGTCGGTGCTGGGCATCAACTACTTGCTCACGCAGCGGGTGCAGCTGTGCTTGGGGGCCATGCTGCCGAACCCGCGCAGTGGCAATTCGGCGGGTATTGTGCTCGAGCTCAACCTGCTCGGGTACGATGACGACGAAAATCCGCCGCCTACGCTGTAAGCCCAGCTTCAAAAAGCAAGATTCTGAATCACAAATACTGAACATCCTTCCACAGCCAACATATGTCTCCCAATCTCAGCTCATTTCGCCCCAACAGTCATGAAAAAAATCACCTTTTTGCTACTCGCCGGTTGCCTGAGCTGCTTGGGCTCCGCCACTGCCCAGGACCTGGCGCCGGTCGTGAACCGCAGCTACCAGGTGAAGTACATGGTGCCCAACGACTGGCAGCCTACGCGCCACATCACCGACTCGCTGACCCTAACGCACTACCTAAGTCCCGACCGGACCATGCACCTGTGGGTGGGCCAGTTGCGCGGGACCCATAGTGGCTTGCCCCCGGCCCGCGCGCTGCAGCGGCTGCTGCGCCACCTCGGCGCCACGCATCACCGGGAGCACAACGCCATTGGCCACGGGCTCGACTACCTCGAAAGCACCGGCACGTGCTTCGTGCAAGGCCGCGAGCTGCGTTACGAAGCCCGCCTGGCCCAACACCACGGGCAAATGCTGGTGATGTACGTGTACGCAACGCCCGAAGAATTCAACATGCAAGCCCCGCTGCTCCACCAGCTGCTGGACAGCCTCACGCCCGTGCACCACCCGGTGCTGGGCCCGCGCCACTAGCTTGCCCCAGCAGCAGCCGTAGCTTTCACTCATCCTTCAACCAACCCCTTGCCACATGATACTCTTCAATCTGCTTACGCTCAACGGCCAGCACGCGCGGGAAGCCACCAACCTGTTGCTGCTTGAGCACCTGGCGACCGATGTGTTCGTGGACGATGCCATCGCCAACTACCGGTTGAACGCGGACGGCACGGTGGGAACCGAGCCCCTATACCGGGTAATTTTTTTGACCAAAGCCCTGCTTTGCCGCCACATTGAGGACCTGCTGAGCAAGGCTTTCCCAGACAATGATTTTCGCGTGTATACCACGGCGGTCCCTCACGTCAACGACGCCGAAGCCGAGCGCATTCGGGGGTTGCGCCTGGCGTAGCGGGACCAGGCGCGCACAAAAAAAGCCCTGCGCCAATCTGGCACAGAGCTTTTTTATGAAGTAAACTGAGTTGCTTACTGAGCTTCCAGCATAAGGGCTGCTCCCTCGGCCGACTTCAGCGTTAGCTTCTTGTCAGTCAGGGTTTCAACCGCAAACGTGTTGCTGGTAGCCGAGCCATCGGGGGTCATGGTGATGGTTTTACCGGCCTGGTCAAAGGTGTATTTTCCCGAGACGGCACCGGTGGCACCGGTCATGTTGTAGGTGCCGTTGGCAAAAATGCGCAACTCCTCTTGCTTTTGCGCCGAGGTTTGCTTCACTTTGTCGCCGGTAGTGTCAAGCTCTTTGGCAGTTTTCCATACCTTGCTGTCGGTACCGTACAGCATATTCACCCCTTCTACCTTGCCCTTGTCGTTGCCACAGGCAGCGGTGAACAGCGACAGGAGCATCAACAGGCTGGCGATATAACGAAGCGAAAAAAGCGAGTGAGGTTTCATGAGAACAAGCGAAATGGTGAAAGAATGAAGAACAAGCCGCGCAGTGGCGGGCTCGTCGGCTTACGGCTGGCAGGCAAAAGGGTTTAGAACGAAACCCGCCCCGAGCTTGCCCGTATATGTGCCCTGTCGGCTGGCCTTCAGGCAGCCTGACTTTTTTTATTTTTCATCTATTTGAAACTTTCCATGGGACTCTTTGATTTTCTCAGCGACAAAGGCGAGCAAAAGCCCGTAGAGCCCGCCGCGAACCCGGCTGCTGGCGGAACCGATTTTTTCGGCAACAACAGCAATCCGGCCGCTTCAGGTGATTCGTACACCGTAGTGAGCGGTGACTCGCTTTCAAAAATTGCTAAAAACCACTACGGCGATGCCGCCAAGTGGCCAAAGATATACGAGGCCAATAAGGCCGTCATCGGCAACAACCCTGACCTGATTGAGGTCGGCCAGGTGTTGACCCTACCTAGTCTCTAGGTACTTTTTTGCAGAAAAAAGGTGAGAAAAGCCACTCTGTTTCAGGGTGGCTTTTTTGTGTTTAAAAGGTTTGAGAAAGCTGGCCCAAAGCGGCTGGAGCCGGGAATTTCTAGGCAGCGTTTGCGAGCCGTGCGCCGGGCCCGGCAAAACTTTTTAACTATTTTTTCTTGGCGCGCACTTGCCCATAAAAAAATTTCTCGCGTACATTTGGCTCACCAACAACAAGGTACTCTCCCGCTCGCGGCGGGAAAGTTTAAGTTTTATACAGAAGCGGCGAGAGACTAGGCTCCCTGACCCGCTGGCAACCTTCGACCGCGCGAAAGGTGCCAATTCCTACCCACTCCGGCTCAGGCTGGGGCGGGGCATATGAATCGAGTGCCATGGAAAACTTCCCCGCTTCCGCTTTTTTAGTCCCGAACGCTCCGGCCGCTACTCGTGCCCTGGCTTCGGGTTTTGTCGTTGTGGCCCGTGCCGGCTGCGGCGTTGCACCGCGCCCGGCACGAATGCCAATGTGCTGTTGGTGCCCGTGTTGTTGCTAAGCTGATTTCGGCTTAGACAACCCCTCCCCTCCTTACTGGAAATTTTGGTGGCCTTTCGTGCCCGCTGCTGGCCTTTTTGGCGCAGGCAGCTGGCGCAAGCCGCACCTTCAGCACGGGCCTTTGGGGTTTCGCTCCGCTTACCAAACCGCCTTAGCTGGCCGTTTCGCGCTCATTTTCTAGCATTTTCTGGTTTTTCACCTTCAATCATACCCGCATTATGTCTGCTTCCCCCCTGCATTTCGAAACGCTGCAACTCCACGCCGGCCAGCAGCCCGACCCCACCACCGGCGCCCGCGCGGTGCCGCTGTTCCAAACCACGTCCTACGTGTTTAAGAGCGCCGAGCACGGCGCCAACCTATTTGCCCTGAAGGAGTTCGGCAACATCTACACCCGTCTGATGAACCCGACCACCGATGTGTTTGAGCAGCGCGTAGCAGCCCTGGAAGGCGGCGTGGCTGCGCTGGCCACAGGCTCGGGGCAGGCGGCTCAGTTCATTGCCCTCAACAACATCTTGCAGGCCGGCGACAACTTCGTGAGCTCGGCTTATCTCTATGGCGGCACCTACAACCAGTTCAAGGTGGCTTTCAAGCGCCTGGGCATTGAGGTGCGCTTTGCCGACGGCGACAACCCGGCCAGCTTTGAGGGCCTGATTGACGACAAAACCAAAGCCATTTACCTCGAGACCATCGGCAACCCCAGCTTTAGCGTGCCCGATTTTGAGGCCGTGGCGGCCATTGCCAACAAGCACGACTTGCCGCTGATTGTGGACAATACTTTTGGCGCAGGCGGCTACCTGTTTCGGCCCCTGGAGCACGGCGCGCACATTGTGGTGGAGTCGGCCACGAAGTGGATAGGCGGCCACGGCACCAGCGTGGGCGGCGTGATTGTGGACGGCGGCACCTACGACTTTGGCAACGGCAAGTTCCCGCAGTTCACCGAGCCCAGTGAGGGATACCATGGCCTGGTTTTCAACGATGTATTCGGCAAGGGCGGGCCGTTTGGCAACATCGCCTTCATCATTCGGGCGCGAGTGGAAGGCCTGCGCGACTTCGGCCCGGCCATCAGCCCGTTCAACTCCTGGCAGCTGCTCATCGGCCTCGAAACTCTCAGCCTACGCGTGGACCGCACCGTGGAAAACGCTCTCAAAATCGCGAATTGGCTGGAGCAGCACCCGCAGGTGGAAAGCGTGAACTACCCCGGCTTGGCCAGCAGCCCCTACAACTCCCTTGCCCAGAAATACCTGAAGCGCGGCTTCGGCGGCGTGCTCAGCTTCCGGGTGAAAGGCAGCAAGGAAACGGCTACCCAGTTTATCGACAACCTGAAGCTCATCAGCCACTTGGCCAACGTGGGTGATGCGAAGACGCTAATTATTCAGCCCTCGGCCACCACGCACCAGCAGCTGAGCGAAGAGGAGCAATTGGCGGCTGGCGTCACGCCCACTTCGCTGCGCCTGTCGCTGGGCATCGAGCATTTCGAGGACATCAAAGCCGATTTGCAGCAGGCTTTTGATGCCATTGGCAACACGGCGAGCCTGCCCGCTGCGGGTGTCGAAGTAGAAGAGCCGGAGCTGGAGCATGCCCAGCCATTGGAAGTTTAAGAGCATTTCTCGCTGAGGTTCGCAGAGGTTGACGCTGAGGTACGCAGAGCACAAGAGTCGTTTTCCTCAGCGTACCTCAGCGCTAACCTCTGCGAACCTCAGCGAGAATTAATTAAAACAGATTATGCCCGACCATATTTTTCACCTGCCCGACCTGCGCCTCGAAAATGGGGAAACCCTCGCGGGCGCCCACGTGGCCTACCGCACCTGGGGCCAGCTGAACGCCGAGCGCGACAACGTGGTCTGGGTGTGCCACGCCCTCACGGCCAACGCCGACGTGCTAAGCTGGTGGCCGGGCCTGGTGGGGCCGGGCTGCTATTACGACCCGGCCGATTGGTTCATTGTGTGCGCCAACGTGCTGGGCTCCTGCTACGGCAGCACCAGCCCGCTAGACCCCGACCCGGCCACGGGCCTACCGCGCTTCCAGCATTTCCCCCGCCTGACCATTCGGGACTTGGTGGCGGCCCACGAAGCCCTGCGCCAGGACCTGGGCCTGACCGACATTCACACGCTGATTGGGGGGTCGTTGGGCGGGCAGCAGGCCCTGGAGTGGGCCGTGCAGCGCCCCGATTTGTTTGACCACCTGGTGGTAATTGCGACCAATGCTCGGCATTCGGCCTGGGGCATTGCCTTCAACGAAGCCCAGCGCCTGGCCATCGAAGCCGACCCGACATACGCCGCGGGCCAGCCGGGCGGGGGCGACGACGGTCTGCGGGCCGCCCGGGCCATTGCCCTGCTTAGCTACCGCAGCTACTCGGCCTACGGCGAAACCCAAACCGACCCCGACGACGAACTGCTGCGCGAACACCGCGCCAGCACCTACCAGCGCTACCAGGGCAACAAGCTGGTGACCCGCTTCGACGCCTACAGCTACGTGGCCCTGAGCCGCAGCATGGACACCCATAACCTGGGCCGCAACCGGGGCGGGGTGCCGGCCGCGCTGCGCCGCATTGGGGCCCGTACGCTGGTGCTGGGCATTACTTCCGACGTGTTGTTTCCGCTCAGTGAGCAGCGGGAATTGGCCAATCACATACCGGGTGCGATGTACGCCGAACTGGATTCGCGCTACGGGCACGACGGCTTTCTGTTGGAAACGGCGGCCATCACCCACTTCCTGGAGCTGTTCTACGCGCCCACTTTCGCACACTAAGCGCTTACCCGAGCAAACTTGATACACGGCCCGGAAGAGCGCCGTGAACCGGCTGTTGGCGAAACCACGCAAGCTGCTGTCACTTATCTAACACTTATGGAGGCTACTAAACCGCCGGTTCGCATCGGCCTGATTGGCTTCGGCTGCGTGGGGCAAGGCTTCTACGACATTGTGCAGCGCCAGCCCGGCCTGGGCTTGGCCGTGACGCGCATTGCCGTAAAAAATGCCGACAAACCCCGGATACTGCCTTCTGAACGCTTCAGCTTCCGGGCCGATGAGCTGCTCGATGACCCGGAGCTTGACTTGTTGGTTGAGGTGATTGACGACCCAATCGAGGCGTTTCGGCTGGTGAGTACGGCGCTCCGGTTGGGTCGGCGAGTGGTGACGGCCAACAAAGCAATGGTGGCCCGGCACCTGCCCGAGCTGGTGCAATTGCAGCAACACTTCGGCGGGGCTCTGCTCTACGAAGCCGCTGTGTGCGGCAGCATACCCATCATTCGCACGCTGGACAGCTACTTCGGTCACGAACCCCTGCAGGCTGTGAGCGGCATATTCAACGGCTCGTCTAACTACGTACTGACGCGCATGAGCGAGGAAGGCTCTGACTACAACGAGGCCCTGGCCGAAGCCCAGGCCCGGGGCTTTGCCGAAACCGACCCCTCGCTGGACATGGGCGCTTTTGATGCCCGCTCCAAAGCCGTGATTTTGGCCGCCCACGCCTTTGGGGTTTTTCTGAACCCCGACGAGGTATTGAACCTGGGTATTGAAGGCATAGGCGCGGCTGACGTGGCTTACGCCGCCAGGCTGGGCCAGAAGATTAAGCTGGTGGCGGGGCTGTACCAATTGCCCAGCGGCCGCCTCACGGTGTTGGTCACGCCGCAGCTGGTAGGTTCTGCGTCACCCTTGTTTGAGGTGGGGCACGAGTTCAACGGCGTGCTCATTGACGCAGCGTTTGCGGGGCCACAGTTTCTGCGGGGCCGCGGGGCGGGAGGCCACCCCACGGGCTCGGCGGTGCTGGCCGATGTGCTGGCCTTACAGCGCGGCTTTCGCTATGGGTACGCCAAGCGCCAGCCGGGCACCGAGTTGCAGCTCACGAAAGGACTGGAAGGCGATTTCTATCTGCGCCATGCTGACGAAGCGGTGCTTCGGACTACGCTGCAGCAGCTGGAAATACCCGTTAAAGCACTGCGCTCAGATGAACACAGCCTCTACGCCACTGGCGCTGTGCAGCTGGAGCTGCTCCACCAGTTGCGCGACTGGCTGCGCACGACCGGTGTATTTGTGGCTCGTGTGGGCGAGGTGAGCGCAACCCAACCGGCGAGAGAAACCGCGGCGGTCCGAGCGCAGGAGTAGCAAGGGTGGGCGGGTGGGACTGCTCCTACCCTATCGAAATTCGATGCGGATGGGAAGCTGCCCGGGGAACCTTAGCGAGTAAATCCCGGCCCTTAACGCTCCGCGCAGCACCTCCACGTCGCGGGCTTGGGGGTTGATGGTGCGTACCACGCGGCCGGTGACGTCGAGCAGTTGGGCTTCGACGGGTAAGGCCCACGCCTGGGGCAGCACAAGACGGATGGCATCATCGGCCGGGATGGGATAAGCCTGGGCGGCCGGCCCGGCCTGCGCGGCGCTTGGCGTGGCCGATGTTATCACCGTGCCCGGCTGAGCTAGGGCGGGCCGCAGAAAGTCGCGCATGACGCGAAAAGTGGTGTCGGCGTAGGCGGCATTATTTTCGAAGGGAACGTGGCCAGCCCCTCGCAAGGTAAGTAATGTGTTGCGGATGCCCAAAGCGGTAGCCCGGGGGTGCAAGCGGCCGCTGCCGTACACGTACTTGGGTGGCAGGGCGCCGCCTACTCTTCCCTGCAAGTAGGGCACGGTGGCATCCAATGTGCCGTGCACGCTGCACAGGGGCACATTGCCGGGCTCGATGATGTTCGGGCTTTCGGTGGCGCCGCTCAGGTTGAGCACAGCCAGCACGGCGCTGGAGTAGCCAGGGTTGCCGCTGGCACCTTCAATGCCGCCCAAGCCGGCTAGGCCCACATACCCTGGCACTTCCGAGGGTTTGTCGAGGTAGCCAACTGCCAGAGCCGCAAAGCCCCCGGCCGACGACCCGCCTACCGTAATGAAATCGGGATGCACGCGGTAGGTGTTAGTAGTGGCGGCGTCGCGGCGGAAGAAGCGCACGGCGGCCCGCATGTCCTGCATGCCCCGAATGGCCGATTTAGCAATGTTCACGGAATCAAAAGCGGTGAGGATGGTCACAACATCCAGCAAGCGGTAGTCGATGCTGGCCGTGACGTAGCCGAGCCGCGCAAATTGGGTGCACACGTTCACCATGTAGGCGTCGGTGCGGCTGCCAATGACAAAGCCGCCCTGGTGCGCGAAGATGATGACCGGGCGCCGCCGCACGGTGTCGCCGGTGGGCTGGTAGATGTCCATCCGCAGCGTCTGGGTGATGCCCGCTGAGTTGACCGCCGAGCCATAAGTGACGCCCGACGTCACGGTCACGTTCGGGAAGATGGGCTGGTAGTAACGGGCCCGCGTGGTATCAATCTGGGCGGTGGCGGCCTGCAAACCGGCTAACAAGAGGGCCAACGCAAACAGGAGAGTTGTTTTCATAGCAATGCAAGCAAGGGACAGACGACATTCTCAATAAGGCAAACGCGCCCGATTGGAGCATTGTTTTGTCGGGCTTGCAAAGAAAATGGCTGAGGCGTTGGACGCCTCAGCCATTTTCTTTCAGCAGCAGCTCAGGCTATTGCACCACCACCCGGCGCACTACGGGGCTACCTCCTACAACAATGTGCAGCTGGTAAACGCCCGGGGCCAAGCCACGCACGCTCACCTCGCCCTGGATGGACTGGCCCGTGGCCGCCAGCTGCTGGCGCTGCACCGTTTGGCCCAGAGCATTGGTGAGGTGTACCGACACGACGCCCTGGCTGCCAGCAGGCCGCGGCAGCAGCACCGTGAAGCTGGTGGAGGCCGGGTTGGGATATACTTGCAGCTGCGCAGCCAAGGCCTGGGCCGAACTGGTAGCCGTCAGGTTGGCGGGGTTTAGCTCCAGCGCAAAGCGGCCGTTGGCGGTTAGGCCCGCCAGGGTGAAGCGGTATTCGACACCCGCGGCCAGTGGGGTGCGGGTGCCGGTCAGGGCATCGGTTAAGGTGAGGGCAATGCCGGGCGCAAAGTTGACGAACTGCTCCGCCGTGAGAACGTAGTCGCCGGCCTGGGGCGCGGTGAGGCTCAGGGGAACCACGGTGGAGGTGATAGGGAGCGGCAGGCCGTTGATAGACAGCGCTTGACCGCCGGCCAGAGAAGCCAGGTTCAGGCCGCTGGGGTTGGGCATTTTGTAAGCGTCGAACTGCGCATCGGGGCCGGCATTGGCGCCAGCTTCGAGGTAGAGGTAGGTTTCGTCGGTTTGGGTGGGAGCGGCGGCGCTGGCCAGGGTCAGGCGCAGGCGGGGGCGGGCATCGGCCGTGCCGCGCTGCACCGTGGCGGTGTTGGCAGCGCCGAATTCACTGATGCGGGCGCTGAGCGGGAAGGTGAGGGTAGCGGGGGCCGTGGCCAGGGAACGCACGAAAAATCCTTGTCCCAGCGGAATGGTGGCCCTGACCCCGCCAATGCCATTAACATAGGCGCGGTACTGCCCACCGTACTGACTGGTGCTCACGAAGATGTACATGGCGCTGCCCACACCCGCGGGAATGGGCACATTGTCCCAGTTTAGGGCCGAGGGGAACGGGTTGCCCAGCAGGTGCCAGCCCGCCGTGGGCGTAGCGGCGCCATCCAGGGTCACGGCAATGGGTTCGTTGTTGCGGCTCAGCGAGCCGGTGAACGCCAGCGTCTGGCCCGCCGTCAGGTTGATGGCGTAGCCCTGGCCACGGGCCGAGGTAACCACCGGCAGCGCGGGGCTGAGCGTGGGCACGTACCAGCCTTTGTCGAACTCGGTGTAGCTCGTGGCGGGGGAAGTGGTGGCGCGTCGCTGGTCGTACCCGTACACGTTCGGGAAAGGCGTCACCAAATCGGGCCGGGGGCTGGTGTTGTAGGCCAGGTTGAGTACCGGGGTGAAGGCGGGCGCGGCTAGGTTGGCCAAGGTGGCGTCGTCGAATGGCAGGGTGAGGTGCCGGTAGCCCAGGCCCGGGTTCACGGCGGGGTCCAGGTAGCGCTGCAGGGCGAAGGCACTGCTTACACTGCCTGCGCCGGGGGCCACCAGGGCCGTACCGGCCGGGCCCGAAAGCAAGGTCACGGCTTGGCCGCTGTTGTTCAGAGTGCCGCTGGTGGGCATCAGCTTTTCACTGATGCGCAGGGCGTTGGTCAGGGTTACGGCGCTGGCGGTGGGCACGGCCACTTCCAATTCGCGCACTTGCGTGGGCAGGCCGGAACCGGTTACCTGGCTGGCGGTGCCTTCGTAGGCATAGCCGGCAGCCGAGCTAAAGGTGCGGGTGCCCGTGTTGCGGATGTCGCCGGTGGCGCCGCTGGCCGCGATGCCATCGGTGCTGCAAATGCGCAGCGTGGCGCCGGCCTGCAGTTCAAAGTTGCCGGGGCCGTCGACCACAAAGCAGTTGGTTTTCAGCGAGCTCGGGGTTTGACCCGGCAGGCTGCGGATGGTCAGGCTGCCATACACGGTGATGTTGCCGGTGAGCACGGCCTGGCTGCTGTTGATGGTAATGTCCTGGTAGTTGCCGCCATCTATGTTGGTTGGGGTATTAATGACCAAGCTGGGATATACGGTAGCAGTGACGGGCACCAGCAACGGGCGCAAAAAGGCCCGAATGTCGCGGAAAGTCGTGTCGGCGTAAGCTGCTGAGTTGGCGCTGCCGGTACCGGCGCTTTGAACCGGGTACTGCGGAAGGTGGGGCGCCTTGCTGAAGCGGCGCAACACGTTGGGCACGCCCACAGCGGTAGCTCGCGGATTGAGCAGGCCGCTGCCGAACACGTACTTGGGCGGGAGGCTCGCCCCTACCCGGCCTTTAAAGTAAGGCACCACGACATCGGCGGTGCCGTGGGCGCTGTAGAGTGGCGCGTTGCCGGCCTCGATGAGGCTAGGCGGGTCCAGTGCGCCGCTCAAATTGAGCACGGCCAGCACGGCGCTGGAGAAACCAGGGTTGCCACTGGCACCTTCGATGCCGCCCAGGGCCACGATGTTCACGTCGCTAGGCACTTCGCTGGCCCGGTCCAGGTAGCCCACTTCCAGCGCCATAAATGCCCCGGCCGAGGCGCCGCCCACCACAATGCGGCTGGGGCTGGCGCGGTAGGTGTTGGCATTAGCGGCATCGCGGCGGAAGAAGCGCACGGCGGCCCGCATGTCCTGCATGCCCCGAATGGCGGCCACCGACACGTTGGTGGTGTCGAGGGGAAAAAACAACAAGCGGTAGTCGATGCTAGCCGTGACATAGCCCAACCGGGCAAACCGCGTGCACACGTCCACCATGTACTGCTCAGATTTTGACCCCGTGACAAAGCCGCCCTGGTGCGCGAAGATGATGACCGGGCGCTCCGGAGCCACGTCGCCCGTCGGTTGGTACACATCCATCAGCAGTTGTTGATTACCGCCTAAAACGTTGACAGCGGAGCCGTAGACCACGTTCGGAGTTACCGTTACGTTCGGAAAGATGGGCTGGAAGTATCGGCCGCCGGTAGTGTCGATGGGGGTTTGAGCCGCAACGGTCACGGTGGCGCCTAGTATCAGAAGCCAGATTAACAGTAGAGTAGATTTCATAGAAACAGAAAAAGGGTAAAAAATGAGGCTGTTGGGCCAAATGCCTTGTACTTAAAGTACAAAGTTGTACCTATGGTATAAACTAAGAGGAAATGGTGAGGCAACTCAACCCCTCTTGAGCCGAGTGGTTCAGGGCAGAGCCGAGGCCCAGGGTTGCCCCAATTGTACCCCAAACTTAACCGCCAGTCGTGGTATCGGCGCTGGCCAAGTGGCAGCCGGGCAAGTCCTGCTTTATTTGCGGCTGCATTTTCTGTTCTTCTATGCCGGTTCTTTTTCCTCCCGCTTTGCAGCGTGGCCAGCGCGTGGCCATCGTTAGTCCTGCCCGCAAAATCAGCGCTGCCGAATTGGCGCCTGCCATCGAAACGCTCGAAAGCTGGGGCCTGGAAGTGGTACTGGGCGAAAGCATAGCCGGCGACCACCACCAGTTTGCCGGCCCCGATGACCTGCGCCGCCGCGACTTTCAGCAGCAGCTTGACGACTCTAGCATCCGGGCTATTCTGTGCGCCCGGGGCGGCTACGGCACGGCCCGCCTGATAGATGGCCTCGATTTTTCGCGCTTTGCCCAGCAGCCCAAGTGGGTGGCCGGCTTCTCCGACATCACCGTGCTCAACAGCCACTTGCTCCGGCTCGATTGCGCCAGTATTCACGGCGTGATGCCGGTGCTGTTTCATCAGGAAGGCGGCGAACTGGCTCTTAAGAGCTTGCGCCGGGCTTTGTTTGGCGAAGCAGCGCTTCCACTGCAAGTTCCACCTCATCCGCTCAACCGCCCTGGCACGGCCACCGGCCAGCTGGTGGGCGGCAACCTAAGCTTGCTGCACACCATTACGGGCACGGCCTCGCAGGCCAGTTTTGCGGGCCGCATTCTGTTTCTGGAAGACCTCGACGAATACCTCTACCACATCGACCGCATGATGCTGCACCTGCACCGCAGCGGGCAGCTGGCGGGCCTGGCCGGGCTGGTGGTTGGCCACTTTTCGCAAATGCGCGACAACACCGTGCCCTTCGGCAGCGCGGCCGAGGAAATTATTGATTCTTACGCCCAGCTCTACGGGTTCCCGGTTGGCTACAGCTTTCCCGTGGGGCATGAGGCCGACAACATGGCTCTGGTAGTAGGCAGCGAGGCGCAGTTGGTTGTCGACGCGGCTGGGGCGCGGCTAACGGCGCGGTAGTGCGCTACTGCGTCGGCCAAGCTAGTCCACGTACAGCGTCTGCAGCACCGTCTGGCCCACGGCCTTGAGGGTGTTGCGGTCGATAATACTCATGTTGTCGCTGGTGGCGTGGTGGTAGGCGGGAAAGTAGTCGCTGGAAGAGTTGTAATGGTAAATGTCGACGGTGGGAATGCCGGCCTGGTTGGTGTAGACGTGGTCGTCGGTGATGCCACCGGTGTCGACGTACAAAAAGTAGTTGGAGTAGCCGAGGCGGTTGGCCACGTTCCAGATTTTGTCGAGCGCAAAGCGGGCGCTGTTGCGCGAGGTTTCCTCACGGGTAAACTTGCCGCCTTTGGCCCCTACCATGTCGAGTAGCACGCCGTACTCGGCCTTGTAGTTTTTAGGCAACAGGTTTTTGGCCCAATACTGCGAGCCCAGGCACCAGGAATCGGTGCCGCTGCCTTCGAGCTGGTTTTTTAGGTCGGCCTGCGTGGCGGTGTCGTGGCCCCAGTCTTCGGCGTCGAAGAGGATGAAATCGACGCCTACGTTAGGCGAAAGGCTGTCGGGCTGGTGGCTGAGCACGCGGGCCATTTCCAGGGCCACGGCCACGGCGCTGGCGCCGTCGGAGGCGCCGTCCATGGGGGCGTTTTTCTTCTCCTTGTCGTTGTCAGCGAAGGGGCGGGTGTCCCAGTGGCCAAAAATGGCCACGCGGCGGGCGGCCTGCGGCTGGTACTGCACAATAATGTTGCGCGCCTTAATGTAGGTGCCATCGAAGGTCATGGCCTCAAACGGCTGTTCCATCACCTTCAAGCCGTAGCCTTTGAACTTGGCCACCAGCCAGTTACCAGTTGCCACGTGCGCCTTGGAGTTGGGCACACGCGGCCCGAAGGCCACTTGCTTGGCCGTGAAAGCATAGGCCGAGTCGGCGTTGAAGACCGGGGCTTTGGGCAGCGGAGCTTCGGCGGCGGGGGCAGCGGTGTCGGCGGTTTCGGTAGCCTTTTTGTCGGGGCAGCCAGTGAGAAACAGCAGGCCGGCCAGCGCGGCAAGGGGAAGGCGGAAGGATGGAAGGCGCATGGGTTGTCTGTCATCCTGAGCGCAGCGAAGGACCTTATCGCGCCAGGTGTCTTATGATTAGTAGCTCAACCGGCGCCAGCGTGATAAGATGCTTCGCTGCGCTCAGCATGACAGAATTATTCCTCGCTGTAGGCCCACTCCACCCCGGCCTTGGTGTCTTTGATGACGATGCCCTGGCCTTTGAGTGCGGCGCGAATCAAATCTACTTTGTCGTAGGCTTTTTCGGCTTTGGCTTCGGCGTAGAAGCTCAGCGTGAGCTCGAGCAGCTGCTCGGCGTTGGCGCGAGGCTCGTCTACGAGGCCGAGGATGGTGGTAACCACCGTGCGGTACGTGTCCACGGCCTCGGTCAGGGCCGCGGCCGATACTTCGGCCAGGGCCGCCGGCGTGGTGGCCAGGGTGTTGAATTTGCGGAGCAAGTTAAACAGGCTGGCGATGCTGCGAGCGGTATTCAGGTCGTCGTTGAGGCCGGTGAAGATGTCGGCGGTGAGCTTGCGCAGGTCGGCATCGCCAGATAGCTCGGCGCCATCGGCGGTGGGCACCAGCTTCTCAAGCAGGCGCAGGCCGTTCATCAGCTTGCGGTAGCCTTTGCGCGCAGCCTGCAGGGCGTCGTCGCTCACGTCAACCGGGCTGCGGTAGTGGGCTTGCAGCAGGAAGAAACGCACCACCATGGGCGAGTAGCCCGACGCCAGCGGGCCGGTGGGGCCCTTGAACATGTCGCCGAGCAGCACGAAGTTGCCGAGGCTCTTGCTCATCTTGGTGCCGTTGACGGTAATCATGTTGTTGTGCACCCAGAAGCGGGCTTCGTCGGTGTGCGAGTGGCTGCCCTGGCTCTGCGCAATCTCGCACTCGTGGTGCGGGAACATTAGGTCGAGCCCGCCGCCGTGGATGTCGGACAGGTTGCCGAGGTACTTGCGGCTCATGGCCGAGCACTCGAGGTGCCAGCCGGGGAAGCCTTCGCCCCAGGGCGAGGGCCAGCGCATGATGTGCTCGGGCGAGGCGTTTTTCCAGAGCGCAAAGTCCAGGGGGCTGCGCTTTTCGCTCTGGCCTTCGAGGTTGGCGCGGGTGCCGGCCAGCTGGTCCTCAATGCTGCGGTTCGAGAGCTTGCCGTAGCGCTGGTTTTCGTTGTACTTGGGCACGTCGAAATACACCGAGCCGTTCACCTCGTAGGCCAGGCCGTTGGCCATGATTTCTTCCACCACCTGAATCTGCTCGATGATATGGCCGCTGGCCTGGGGCTCGATGTCGGGCGGCAAGCAGCCTAGCGCCAGCATGTGCTGGCGGTAGCGGTTCACGAAGTGCTGGGCCACTTGCATGGGCTCGATACGAGCGGCGCGGGCGGCCTTTTCCATCTTGTCCTCGCCGGTGTCGGCGTCGCTTTCGAGGTGGCCCACGTCGGTCACGTTGCGCACGTAGCGCACCTGGTAGTTGAGGTGGCGCAGATAGCGGGTGAGCACGTCGAATACCACGGGACCGCGGGCGTTGCCCAGGTGGGCCTCGCTGTACACGGTGGGCCCGCACAGGTACACGCCCACCTGGGGCGGGTGCACGGGCTGGAATTCTTCTTTTTTGCGGGTAAGCGTGTTATAAAGCGAGAGCGACATAGTGCAAAGGTAGCGGGCAGTAGAACGATAACTCCCCTCCTTACCAAGGAGGGGATGTTCGAGCCAAAGGCTCGGACGGGGGTGGTTGGGGCGTTGAACGGTGGGCGAACAACACGCGACCGTCGAACCCTGGGAAATAATACGTGACAAGTAGGCATCAGGCATCGTTCGGGTGTCGTTCATTCCTCGTTCAACGAATGCAACCACCCCAGCTGACGCTTCGCGTCAGCATCCCCTCCTTGGTAAGGAGGGGAGTTACGTTCTATTTGCGCAGCTGGTACAACGCTTCGATGGGAAAATGGTCGCTCCATTGAATCTCGCGGTGCACGCGGCAGTCCAACACGTCCCATTTCGGCCCGGCAAACTGCTGGTCGATGCGCAGGCCGGGCAGTTTACCGTTGTAGGTGGCGCCTGGGCCAGTGCCAGCAGTGGCCCAGGCGTTTTGCATGCGGTCGGCCAGTTGGTCGTAGACGTAGGAATAGGGCAGGTCGTTGAGGTCGCCGGCCAGCAAAACGGGGTAGGGCGAGCGGGCCGCGTGCCCGAGCACCGTATCGATTTGCGCGCCGCGGGCCACGGCGCCGTTGCGGAAGCGGCGGAGCAGGTTGGGGGCTTTTTGGCGCAGGCCGGCGCGGCTGGTGGTGGCGGTCACGATGTCGGCCTCCTCCATGCTCATGCTTTGCAGGTGCATGTTGTAGACCCGGATGGTGTCGGGGCGGCTGCGGCTGGTGCGGTTAGCGGGGCGAGCCAGGTCGGCCCACATGGCGTGGTTCTGGGTAAGGCGACCGAAGGGAATGGTGCCGCGGCGCACAATCTTAAACCGCGAAAAGATGGCTAGGCCAAACTCGGCCCCGATGCCGTTGGTGAGCGTGACCGATATAAAGGAGTGGCGGCCAGTTTCGCGGCCGATTTTGTCGTCGGTTTGAAACAGGTTTTTGTCGTCGCGCGAGCCGCGGGGCTCGTTGTAGTATTCCTGCAGGCAGAGCACATCGGCCGGGCTGTCGGCTAGCCAGCGAATAAACTCTTTGGACGACGTGTTATCCGAGTCGCGCAGCTGCGAATACACGTTGAAAATCCGCACGTTAGACGACAGCAACGAAACTTTATCTGCTTCCGGCTTGAAGAAAGTGGAATGCAGCGTTTTGCCTCCCGGCAGCTCCCGTTCCTTTTCGATGGTTGCGGCCTTGGCACGAAACAGGTTCAAGGCCAGGCCGCGCTGCACTTGGGGCCAGGTAAGGGCCAGGACCACAATTGGCAGGATGGCTACCCGCCAGTTGCGCCGTAGCCAGTACAGCGCCAGCAGCGCCGTGAGCAGCAGGGCCCCCGGCGTGGTTAGTGCCCCGAATACTACCGGCCAAAACGCCCCCGCCGGCACCTGCTGGCAGGCAATGGCCAGCAGCAGCCACGCCAGGGTGAGCAAGGTGATTTTAAAAGCAAATGAGCGGCGCACGGCACGAGTTAGAAGGGCCGCAAAGGTAGCGGCGGCCGGCAAAGCCGATTGGCCATCCAGAGTTATTTATCTTTAGACCTTTAGCTGCCATCTGATTTTTACGCTAATGAGTCTGGTTGAATTACCAAGCACTGCTTCCATGGAGTTTGCGCATCGGTAAGCTGACTCGATGCCTAAGAAACCCGCTGATTCGGCTGTTTCCGTCACCATTTCCATCCCTTCTGCCCTCAACTTCTACATGCTCCAACTTCTCCGCGCTGTGCAGCTGTGCCTTTTGGCGATGTTGCCTTTAACCTCTTCGCTGGCGGCACCAGCACCCGCGCGGGTTTTTTCGGCAGAGCCCGAAGCGCCCAGCCTGGAATTTATTCAGAACAAGGGGCAGTGGGACAGCCGGGTGCGCTACCAGGCGGCCCTGCCCGCGGGGTGCCTCTTTGTGCAGAGCCGCGCCCTGACGTATAATTTTATCGACCCGGCGGCGCTTCGCCACCACCATGAGGGCGCGCGCAGCCTGGCCCCGCTCGCTGCCACCGAAGCCGAGGCCACCATTGCGGGCCACGCCTACACCGTGCACTTTGAGCAGGCCAATGCCAACGTCCGCCTCACGGCCGAGGGCCCCACGGCGGGCGAGCGCAACTATTTTATGGGCAGCGACGCCCGGCGCTGGGCCAGCCACGTGGGCGCGTTTCGCCGCCTGCGCTACGCCGGCCTCTGGCCCGGCATCGACCTGACGCTGTACGAGAACTCGGGCAACAACCTGGAATACGACGTGCTGCTGGCGCCGCGCGCCAACCCCGCCCGCGTGGCCCTGCGCTACGAAGGCGCCGCGGGCCTCTCTCTGGATGCCGCCGGCAACCTGGTGGTGAAAACTACCGTGGGCACCACCACCGAGCTGGCCCCCAAAGCTTGGCAGCTGGACGCCGCGGGCCGGCAGCAGCCCGTGGCCTGCCGCTACGTGCTCAGTGGCCGCACCCTCACCTTCGCCCTCGGGGCCTACGACAAGTCGCGCGCCCTGACCATCGACCCCACCGTGCAGTTTTCGACCCTCACCGGCTCGACAGCCGACAACTGGGGCTTCACGGCGACCTATGACGAAGCGGGCAACATGTACTCGGGCGGCATTGTGTTCAACACGGGCGGGTCGTTCCCGGCCACCCCCGGCGCTTACCGCACCACCTTCAGCAGCGCCCTGGACATGGCGCTTATCAAGTACAACACCGCCGTGACGGGAGCCGCTTCCCGAGTTTGGGCCACCTACCTGGGGGGCAGCGACGCCGACTATCCGCACAGCCTGGTGGTGAATGCCCAGAACGAGCTGGTGGTACTTGGCAGCACCTCGTCATTGAACTACCCTACGTCGAGCGGGGCCGTGCAAGGCAGCTTTGGCGGCGGCACGTCGGTGCGGGGCTACAGCTCGGCCGATGCGGTTTATAACATGCCCAATGGGTCGGACATGGTGGTGAGCCGCCTGAGTGCCAACGGCAGCGCTCTGCTGGCCAGCACCTTCTTGGGTGGAAGCGGCAACGACGGCGTGGCAGCATCGGTGCTGTGGACGAACTACGGCGACGCTTTCCGAGGCGACGTGCTGCTCGACGACGCGGGCAACGTGTACATCGCCTCGGTCACGAGTTCGAGCAATTTTCCGGGCCTTGCCCGAGGGTTTAACCCCACGTACCGGGCGGGGGGCACCGATGGCATATTGTGCAAGCTCCCGCCAGCCCTGAACGCCGTGACCTGGGCCGGCTACCTCGGCGGCAGCGGGCAGGACGCGGCCTACTCGGTGCAGCGCGACGGCCAGGGGCGGGTGTACGTATGCGGGGGCACTACTTCGCGCAATTTCCCGGTCACGGCCGGCACCTACCTGGCCGCTACCCCACCCAACCCCGGCACGCTTACCATTGGCAGCATCGATGGCTTTGTGGCCCGCGTCAGCGCCGACGGCCGCACCCTGGAGCGGGCCAGCCTCATTGGCACCAACGACTACGACCAAGCGTACTTTTTGCAGCTCGACGTGGCCGGCAACGCCTACCTCTATGGACAAACGTTCGGCGCTTTCCCCAGAACAACGGGTTTGTTCGGCAATGCCAACGGCACCCAGTTTATTCAAAAGCTAAACCCCGACCTCACCGCCAGCTTGTACAGCACTGCCTTCGGCACCCGCAGCGGCCCCAATAATGGACCCAACCTGGTGCCCACAGCCTTCCTGGTCGATGAATGCGAGCGGGTGTACATCAGCGGCTGGGGCGGTACTGTGAATGCCGGCAATATCGGGGGCAGCACCACGGGGCTGCTCACCACGTCCGGGGCCGTGCAACGCGCCACCGACGGCAGCGATTTTTACCTGGCGCAGTTCCAGGCCGGCATGGGCGATGTGGAGTACGCCACTTTCTTTGGCCAGCAGGGCTCCAACGAGCACGTCGACGGTGGCACGTCGCGCTTCGACAAGCGGGGCGTGGTATACCAGGCCGTGTGCGCCGGCTGCGGGGGCCGGCAGGGTTTTCCGGTGCCCCCCACCGCGGGCTCCTACACCACCCGCAACGGCAGCACAAACTGCAACAACGCGGCGTTTAAGATGAGCTTCGAAATCATTCAGGCCGACCCCGGCCCCCGGCGCTACGTGTGCCTGGACAACGGACCTATTACGCTTGGCGGCTCGCCGACGGGCGGGGTCTGGGCCGGGCCCGGGGTGCAGGCCATCGCCGGTGGCGGCTACCGCTTTGTGCCGGCAGCGGTGGGGCCGGGCCAATACCTTATCAACTATACCGTGACGGCTACGGGCACCTGCCAGAGCACCCGCACGGTGCGCTACCTGGTGGCCCCGACCGTTGCTCCTGCCATTACCTCCCTGCCGCCGCAATGCACCACCATGCCCAGCATGGCCCTTGTGGCCACCCCAGCGGGCGGCACCTTTAGCGGGCCCGGCGTGAGCGGCAACCAGTTCAACCCCGCCGCGGCGGGCCCCGGCACCCATACCCTCTCCTACTCGGTTTCCGATTCGATGGGTTGTGGCCTGACGAGCCGGCAGGTGGTGGTGAGCGCGCCACTAGCCGTGACCCCCGGCCCCACCATCACGCTTTGTGCCGACGAGATGCAGCCGTTTCAGCTGCAGGGCTTCGGGCCCGCGGGAGGCACCTGGAGTGGCACTGGCGTCACGGCCAGCGGCTTTTTCTCCCCGCCCAACACCAACAACCGCGGCGGCCTGTTTCCCCTCACCTACACCGTGACGCAGGGCGCTTGCTCCACCGTGGCCACTCGGCTGGTGGTGCTGGCGCCCACCTCCATGCAAAACGTGGAGCTAAACCTGCCGGTGTGCGCCGCCGCACCCCAGTACGCCGGCCTCGCGCCCTTCGACTGCCCGCTGGCGCCGGTGCTGCTGGCGCCCAATGCCACCTACCGCTGGGACTTTGGCGACGGCAGCCCCACCAGCACCGAGGCCACGCCCACCCACCGCTACGAGCAGCCGGGCACCTACCGCGTCACCCTCACGGCCCGCTACGGCAACTGCGAAGTCCTCACCGGCTTCTCGCCCGTGGTCATCGGGGAGGTGTTTGTGCCCAACATCATCACCCCCAACGACGACCAACAAAACCAAACCTTCCGGCCCACCTTCAGCTGCCGCCCGGCTTCGCTGGAAGTGTTTACGCGCTGGGGCCAGCGGGTATACCAGACCAATAATTACCAGAATAACTGGGACGCCAAGGGCCTGGAGAACGGCATCTACTACTACCTGCTGCGCGACGCCGACGACCGCCGCCTCAAGGGCTGGGTGGAAGTGCGCCGGTAGGGCGCGGACCCTTTCGCACGAGTTCGCGGCAAGCACTGGCCTTGTCGCATCTAAACATATATTTATAAGTTTTTAGAAAGACCAATACTCATAGTTCCGCTAGAGAATTCCATTATTCGTTTGCCCTATTCGCCCTTTTCCTTGCATGAAACTACCCCTACTTTTTGTTGCTGTTTCACTACTAAATCTGCTTGCAGACCCGGCTGTTGCCCAATCCAAAGTGTCTCATCGCCCCCCGGCCGAAGCGACGCTGGAGTTCATTGAAAACAAAGGCCAATGGGACGTACCGGTGCGGTACGCAGCCCCCCTGCCCGGTGGGCGCCTTTTTGCCGAAGCCGATGGGCTTACTTTTTCATTGCTGGCTAATGGCGGCCCCGCCCAGCACGGGCACAACCAAGACAAAGCTTCTCCCCCCGACGGCCCGCTGCGCGGCCACGCCTTCACGCTGCGTTTTGATGGTGCCCGTCCGGCCACGATTACCGCCGAGATGCCCACAACCGAGCGCCGGCATTACTTAGTCGGCAACGATGCCCAACACTGGGCCCGAGACGTGCGTGGCTTTCGCGAGCTGCATTACGCTGGCCTCTGGCCCGGCGTGAGCGCCCGGGTTTACGAAAGCACTGACCAGCATCTGGAATACGATTTTGAGCTGGCGGCTGGCGCCAACCCCGCTGCCATTGGAGTGCGGCACGACGGCGCCGACGGCTTGGCGCTGGACCCCGCCGGCAACCTGCTGGTGCGCACCAGCGTGGGCACCGTGACCGAGCGTGCTCCGCAAGCCTGGCAAACCGACGCCAGGGGCCGCCGCCAGCCTGTGGCCTGCCACTACGTGCTGACCGGCAAGGTGGTGCGTTTTGCGCTTGGCGCCTACGACGCGGCCCGGCCGCTGACCATCGACCCGGTGGTAGTTTTTGCCACTTATTCGGGCTCAACGGCCGACAACTGGGGCTTCACAGCGACCTATGACAACTCGGGCAATATGTACGCGGGCGGCATTGCCTTCAGCCCCGGCTACCCCACTACTACCGGAGCCTTCCAAACGGCATTTGCCAACTTGATTGACATTGCCATCACGAAGTACAACACCGGCGTGAGCGGGCCCGCAGCGCGGGTGTGGGCCACCCATCTGGGCGGCAACAACGCCGACTTTCCGCACAGTCTGGTAGTAAACAATCAGGACGAACTGCTCGTGCTGGGCTCGACGGGCTCGACTGACTACCCGGTTACTGCCAATGCCCTGCAAAGCCGCTTTGCCGGCGGCTTTGCGACGGACCTGTTCGGCTCTTCCGCGCCCTATGATGCGCCCAATGGCTCGGACCTGATTATTACGCGCCTCAATGCCAGCGGCTCGGGCCTGGTGGCCTCCACCTACCTGGGCGGCAGCGGCAACGACGGCCTGCTGCCCCTGGTATACACCAATTCTCCTTTTGGCGGCGCTTTGCAGTTGCCTCACAACTACGGCGACCCCTTTCGGGGCGATATTCAGGTTGATGCGGCGGGCAATGTGTACATCGCCTCGCACACCACCTCTACCGATTTCCCGCTGGCCCGCGGGTTTAACAGCACCTACCGAGGGGGCACTTCCGACGGCGTGGTTTGTAAGCTGGCGCCCAACCTTGCTTCCCTAACCTGGGGCAGCTACTTGGGAGGCGCCGGCGCCGACGCCGCCTATTCCATCCAAATAGAGCCCGCCAGCGGTGACGTATACCTGGCCGGTGGCACGCTCAGCGCTGATTTTCCGGTCACCGCTGGGGCTTACCTCGCCACCCGGCCCGGCAACGTTGACGGCTTCGCCGCCCGCATTTCGGCCAACGGCACCAGCTTGCTACGGGCCACCTATGTGGGCACGGCAAGCTACGACCAGGCGTATTTCCTGCAGCTAGGCACCGATGGCGGGGTTTACCTGCTGGGCCAGACGTTGGGGGCTTTCCCGGCCACCCCGGGCTTGTTCGGCACCACCAACGGGACGCTGTTCATCCAGAAGCTTGACGCCGACCTCAACCAAAGCCTGCTAGCCACTTCCTTCGGTAGCACCGACCCCTTGAACGCGGGCAAGGCGAGCCTCGACCCCACGGCTTTTCTTGTCGACCGTTGCGACCGGGTGTACGTGTGCGGATGGGGCGGGGCGGCCAACACTACGGGCACAAACCCCACTTATCTGTCGGGCAACGGCAGCACCACACGCCTGCCCACCACCCCCGATGCCATCCAGCCGACCACCGATGGCAGCGACTTTTACCTGGCGCAGTTTTCGGCGGGCCTCACCTCCCTCACTTACGGCACTTATTACGGCAACAACGCGCCCGGCCGCAGCGGCGAGCACGTAGACGGCGGCACGTCGCGCTTCGACCCCCGCGGCATCGTTTACCAGTCGGTGTGCTCTTGCTTTACTAATACGGGTTTTCCCATTCCGGCGGGCGCCAACACCTACTCGACTACCAACAACAGCGGCTCGCGCTGCAACAACGCCGCGTTTGTCTTTAACTTCCAGCCTGGCACGGCCAATGCGGGTGCCGACCTGGCCGTGTGCGCCACGGCCGGCCCACTGCCTTTGGTGGGCACCCCCGCCGGCGGTATCTGGGCCGGCCCAGGCGTGAGCGGCAGCATAGCCACTGGCTACGTATTTACGCCTTCCCTGGCCATGGTGGGGGTGCATACGCTCACCTACACTTTCGTTAGCACGGGGCTGTGCACCACCACCGATACCCGGCGCACCACGGTGGGCGCACCGCCGGCGGCCGTGGCCATTTCGCCGCAGCTGTTGAGCACCTATTGCCTGCCTCCTCCGGGCGGCACGCCCTTGCCCGACGTGACGCTGACGGCCACTCCGACGGGCGGCACCTTTAGTGGGCCCGGCGTGAGCGGCAGTGTCGCCACCGGCTTTGTATTCAACCCCAACCAAGGGCCCGGCATTGTGCAGATAACATACACGCGCGATGTTGATGGCTGCGTAGTGCAGGGCACCCGCGACGTTGCCCTGGCCCCCGGCGTGAGCGCCGGACCCGCCCAGACGCTGTGCGCCACCGCCCCCCCCATTGCCCTGACTGGCAGCCCCGCGGGGGGAGTATGGGCTGGCCCCGGCGTGAGCGGCACCACCGCCACCGGCTTTGTATTCACACCATCGGCAGCGCTTACAGGCCTCCAAACCCTGACCTATACGGTGGCGACTACAGGCCCTTGCGGCAACACGGCCACCCGCGCCGTAACGGTAGTGCCTCCCCCCACGCTTGGCATCGCGGGGTTGGCCCCCATTGGCTACTGCCTGCCCAGGAACGGCACTTTCTTGCCTTATGCCACCCTTACGGGCACCCCTGCTGGCGGCACATTTAGTGGCCCCGGGGTTTTTGGCAGCGCAGCCACCGGGTTTCAGTTCAACCCCAACATTGGTCCCGGCACTTACCAGGTAGTGTACACGCTTGATTTCAACGCCTGCGTACTGCAAACCACGCAGGCCGTAACGCTGACCAATCAGTTCACGGCCACCTTGGCGGCCGATACGATACTGTGCCCGGGCAGCCGGCAGCCGTTTGCCCTGCGGGGCAGCCCGGCTGGAGGCGTATTCACGGGCACAGGCGTGAGCGGTAGTGCGGCCACTGGCTTTCAGTTTACGCCGCCCGCAGGCTTTAGCGGCACGGCCAGCCTCACCTATACGGTTACCCAGGGGGCCTGCACCACCACGGCTACCCGGCGCATTTCGGTGGCCACGCCGCCCTTGCTGCTAGCCTTTTGGGACCCGGTGGCCTGCCCCGAAACTCGTTATGCGCCCTTAACAGCGCGGTTTACGTCGGCCAGCGCGAACAACTTCTCCCAATTTCCACGGGTGTGGGACTTTGGCGATGGCACCCAGTCTACTGAACCCACTCCCACCCATACCTACACCACGCCCGGCACTTACCGGCCCCGCCTGCTGGTGCGCTACAACGACAATCGCTGCGAAGCCGTCGCCAATGCGCCCCTAATCGAGGTAAAAGCCCGCATCATCCCCAACATCATCACCCCCAACGGCGACAACCAAAACCAAACCTTTCGCATCGGCCCCGACTGCACCCCGCGCCTACAGGTGTTCTCCCGCTGGGGCCAGCAGGTATTCGAATCGGCCGCTTACCACGACGAATGGGACGCCCACGGCCAGCTCCCCGGCGTCTACTACTACCTCCTGACTTACACCGATGGCCTACGCATTAAAGGCTGGGTGGAAGTGGTAAGGTAGCGCGGTCGTACCCGGAGACGTTTTAGTCTGCGAATGGGTACGCTTGGGCCCCGTGGACAAGTAGCGCGGTCGTACCTGGCGGGACTTTTAGTCCGCGAAGGGGCACGCTTGGACAAAAAGTCTGTCCGGCTACTACCGCGCTACTTGTCCACTGACTCCGCAACTACTCTGAGCTGCTAAGTGCCTCACTAGCCTCTGCCCGGCAGCCACTTTCCGGCCAGCCATTGCACATCGCCCCAGCCGGGCACTAAGTCGGGCCACTCAGCACCAATAGCACGCACGTAATGCCAGCCCAGATACGCCACGCTTGCCGTGTAGGAAGCCGACATGCCCAGCGCTGCCCCCACCATTCCCAGCCTGGGCACCAGCAGCAAACACACCGGCACGGTCACGGCCAGGCCCAGCAGCGCGGCGCGATTGTTCACGCCATAGCGGGCCGTGGCGCTGAAATACGAGCTGGCCTGCATGCCCGCTCCATTAATAAAAATGCCCGGCGCCAGCGCCAGAATCACCGCGCGGGCAGCCCCGAACTCGGGACCAAAAACCGCGGCTAGCCACGCCGCGGGCACGGCCGCGAGCACCAGCACCGCCCCGGCCGTGGCCAGCAGCGTGAGCCGGCTGCCGCGCAGGGCCGCGTAGGTCTGGCCGCGCTTGTCGGCCGCGTTCACCAAGGCCACATATTGAATGAGGGCGGTGCTGCGCGGAATCAGCCAAATGGCCTCAGCCAGGGCCACGCCCACCGACAGGATGCCCAAGGCCCGGGCGTCGGCCAGATAAGCCACCGCGTAGTACCCGAAGCGGTAGTTGGCGAAGGTGACCAAGTTGGAAAAATGCGCCCCGCGGCTGTGACGGGCCAACTCGCGCACCGCGGCCCAATGGCGTGCCCGGCGGTGGCGGGTAAGGCGCGAGGCTCGGGCATCGGGCAGGCGCAGCAGCAGCCCTAGGCTCAGGAGCCACGGCACGCCGTAGGCCACGTAGTTGGCGTAGTAGTACGCGTCAATGCTGAGCCACTGCAGCGCACCAAATGCCAGCGCTAGCGCCCCGGCCAGCAGCGCGGCCTGCGCCGTAGTGAGCACATTGTAAGCTTGCTCACGCTGCCGCCCCAGCAGCAAAAACACATTCACGGACAGCAGCACCTGCACCAGCGTGACGCCGCCCAGGTGCAGCATATACTCCAGCCCCACGGGGCGCAGCAGGCCCACCACAGCCGCCCCGCCCACGCTCACCACCACGGCCCAGGCATAGGCGGGCGCCAGCAGGTGCCAGGCGTTGCGGCGGGGCACCAGGTATATCAGCGACGAGCCGCCCAGCAGCCCAGCCAGCAGCACCAGCCCCGACATATCGGTGAAAAACAAGCTGACCTGCCCGCGCCCCGCCGCGCCCAGGTACCGCGCCGTGAGCCACACCACCGCAAAGCTCAGCCCCGCCGTGAGCACCCGTGCCGCAAAATGCTGAAGAATGCGTTTTATCATACCGGGGGCGACTCGTGCACAAAAGAACGCGCTGCACAGCCGGGCGCCAATTCCAAAGGCAATTCCTCAGCTCAAGCGGCCACCGAGTATCTGGCGATACACCTCCCCAAAAGCCCTGCCCACCGCCGGGTAGCTGAACCGCTCCACAGCCCGTTGCCGCAGGGCAACTTCGCTAAAGCGGCCTTCCGGGGCCGTAAGCACAGCCACGATGGCTTCTGCCAGAGCAGCCTCATCCCGCGGCGGCACTAAGATGCCGGCCATGCCGTCGTCGGGCAGCAATTCGGGTACGCCGTTCACGCGGGTAGCTACGGCAGGCAGGCCGCTGGCCTGCGCCTCAATAAGCACACAGGGCAGGTTTTCGTAATTGGAAAAGAGCACGAAGCAGGCCGCCCGGCGCATCTCCTCGGCTACCTGCTCCGAAGTCAGCTTACCTATGAACTCCACGGTGCCATCGGCCAGCAGGTTTAGGTCTGCGGCCAATTGTCGCATTTGCTGCTCGGCCGCGCCATAGCCCGCAATGCGCAGGCGCAAGCCGGGCAGGCCCGGGTGCAAATCTCGCAGCCGGGCCATGGTGCGCAGCAGCCCACTCAGGTTTTTGGCTCGTTCATTAAAGGCCGCCACATTCAGCAGGCCGTGCCGGGCGCTAGGCTCGGCGGGCGGGTGGAAAAGCGCCGTGTCCACCACATTGGGGATGATGACCGTGTGGGCATTCACCCCGCCTAGGGCCGCCAGCGCTCGGCGCAGGTCCTCCGATACCGGCGTGTAGGCCGCAGCCTCTCGCACCAGCCACCTCGCCAGCCAGCGCCGCAGCCAGCCCAGCCGTTCCACGTTGCCGGGGTGGAAAGCTGTCCAGTTTTCCGTAATTAAATACGGAATCCCGTGTCGCCATTTCAGCCACCACGCCAGCACCGCGGGCCGGAATAAGATGTGTGTGTGCACCAAGTCGGGCAGTAGGCCACCCCAGTGCTGCCGCACGGCTCGCCGCCCCCGGCGCAGGCACTCCAGCCACAGCAGCAGTTTGAGAAGCTTGTCGATGCCCGGCAGGCCGGTGAGCCGGGCGCGGTAGTAGTAGCGCCACGTGGGTACCGGGCCCGTATGGTCAACCTCCTCATCAATCAGCCCCGGCAGCGGACCTTGGGCCACGCTGGCGTACACCACGGCGGCCTGCACGGGTCCGCCCTCGGGCCCGCCGTGCGCGGCAATGGCCGCTATGTGCCGCGCCACAAAGTCCCCGTCGAGGTTGTCGTAGCGGTGCGGGTACCACTTGGGCAGCATCAAAACGCGGGGCGTTTGCAAAGCAGAAGGCGCGATGAAGAATGAGGAACCGGGAATCGGGCACAAAGTACGGTGGCTCGGGCGGCGGCTTCGTCTGGCGTGGGCCACAAAAAACGCCTGCCCCTTGCGGAGGGCAGGCGTTTACTATTTCGCAGAAAGAAGGTGGCGTTATCTCCTGGTCCTTCGTTATTTACTGGGTTACCACGAAGCGCACCGACTGCACGGCATCGCCGGTGGTCACGGTGGCCAGGTACACGCCGGGGGCTAGCGTGGCGGGCAGGGCCAGGGCCTGCGGGCCGGCGGCCAGCTTGCCAGCGTTCAGCACGGTAGCCACTTCGCGGCCCATCATGTCCACGACGCGCACGGTGGCAACGGTGGCACGCTTCACGTCGAAGCCCAGCGTGGCAGCACCTTGGGTGGGGTTCGGCGACACAGTGAGGGCCTGCAGCGGGGCGTTCACCACCTCGCGGTTGCTAAGCGTCTGGCCGGCCACGTTATAGCAGGTGATTTGGGGGTTAAAGTTTGTCCAGCCCGTAGCCCAGTTGGTTGCGCCGAACGCGCCGCGGTAGGTCACCACATCGAAGGTGCTGTTGGGCCCGCCGTTGCCGGCACCCGTTAGTTTGGCGTTGGTGAAGCCGGCACCGGTGTTCAAAATCGAAGCAGCGGGCAATTCAAATGCCGGGGCGCAACTTTTGTTGTTGGTGCAGTTGCCTTCAAAAGCAAAGTTGTCGGCGTTCAAGCCCAGGGCCACCACTGTGCGGGCCGTGTCGTTGTCGGCTCCCACAAAGCTCCGGATGTTGAAGCCCGTAATGCTGCCGCCAGTAGCGCGCGATACCCGAGGAGTGTAGCCGGCCAGCACGTTATTCTGGAAAGCCAGCGCGCCGCTCTGGGCGTTGGTTTGCGTGTTGCCGTTGGTTTGGCTGTTCAGCTCCAACGCGAAAGGACGGCCGGCAAACACCGAGTTGAAAATGCTCTGGGCCGAGTTGCGGCGAATGAGCGCGCCGGCCGAGTTGTTGAAAGGTGCAGCTGCCGCCGGCGTGGTGCCCATGAACACGCTCATGTTCGTGAACACAGCCGAGGTCAGGGGCGTGTTGTTGGTGCCGGTGGCGTCGTTGTCGCTCTCGAAGCCGTTGGAAACGCCGCCCGTGGCGATATCGCCGCGGCGCGGGTCGCGAATGCTGATGCCGAACTGCACCCGGCCCGAGAAACCGTTGTCGGTATCGAAGTCGTCGTCGGTGCCAGCCAGAGAAATCAGGTACTTGGCATTCACGGTGCCACCAAACCATTCAAACGAGTCATCGCCCGAGCCCGTCACCTGCACGTGGTCGATGGTAGTACCGGAGCCTACCCCGCAAAGCGTGAGGCCGTTGATTTCGCTGTTGGGCAGGAAGTCAACGCCGGGGTATTCGATGCGCACGTAGCGCAGCACCCCGGAGTTGTCGTTCGGCAGGTTTGCGTTGGGCCCGCCAAAGGTGGCCACCACGCCACCTTCCACGTTCGTCACGGCGGGCAGGTTGGTGGGAGCGCGGCCCACTATGACCACGCCGCCCCAGTCGCCGGGGTTGCGCTGGCCAGCGGGCTGGTTCGAGGTGAAAACAATGGGCTGCGTGGGCGTGCCCTCCGCCATCAGCATGCCGCCCTGACGGATGATGAGCGCGCCCTTGTTGGGTAGGCTTCCTTTGATGATGGTGCCGGGCTGAATGGTCAGCGTCACGCCACTGTTCACGTACACGAAGCCGTTGAGCAGGTAAATGTTATTACTAGTCCAAGTGGTGTTGCTGGTGATTTCAAAGCCGGCAACGGCCGACGTACCGGTGCCAACGGAGACCACCGCACCTGCGGCGGGGCAAGGGGTCTGGGCCTGGGCCGCGAGGCTGGCAAATGCGAGTAAGGCCGGGAGTAAAAGCTTTTTCATAGGGAATTTGAGCTGAAAAGGTGCATCAGGAATCACTGCTGCAAAGGTCAGAACGCAAAACGGCCACCGGAACCCGGTGGCCGTTATCATATTGTCTGACTTAGTTTACGTTTATGTTACGCCCCCGCTTAGAAGCGGTAAGTTAGGCCGAGCGTGGAGTAGGTGCCGCGGCGGTAGCGGTTGAACGAAGCGCCCTCCTCAATGCCGTTGATTTTGCCGTTACGGTCAAAGTCGTAGTTCTGGCGGATGAGCTGGTCGAGCAGGTTTTGCACCCCGGCCCGCACTTCAAAGTGGGTGCCGATGCCCTTGGTCAGGGCCAGGTCGACTACGTGGCGCGGCAACTCGATGATGGACGGGTTGTTGCCTAGGTCGCCTACGAACGAGATGCGCGGCCCAATCACGTTGTACTGCGCCGACACCTGCCAGTGGTTGTCGTCGTCCTGGTAAAACATGCCCGCGTTGAGCACGTAGGGCGACTGCCCTTGCAGGGGCCGGTTGGTGAGGGCCAGGCCGGCATTGGCGGCGGCCTCGGTGTTAATCTGCACCCGGCTGCGAATCAGCGAGGCGTTCAGGATAAACGAGATGCGTTCCAGGAAACGGTTTTCGGTGAGGCCCACCAGCGATTTGCGAGCTTCCACTTCCACGCCCACGTCGTAAGCCTTGGGTGCATTCTGGTAGGTCAGGTACAGGTCGCTGCCGGTCACGGAGTACGTCACCTGCTCAATGGCGTCGGTAAAGTGCTTATAAAACAGCCCCACCGAAATCATTTCCGAGCGCGAAGGGTAGAACTCGTAGCGCAGGTCGGCGTTGTAAATTTTGGCGGTGCGCAACGAGTCCGACCCCAGCACGAAGAAGTTGTTGTTGAAATCGTAGTACGTGTAGTTGGCCACCTCTCGGAACTCGGGGCGGTTCACGGATACGCTGCCGCCGGCCCGCAGCAAGTTGCGCTCGTTGAAGTTATACGTGGCATTGAACGAGGGCAGCAGGAAGGTGCGAATTTCCTCGTATGGCTTATTCTGGGCGCCCGACTCCAGGAATTTGCGGTTGTATTCCAGCCGCAGTCCACCCGTCAGGTTAAACTTTTCGGACAGCGGAGCCACGCCGCTCAGGTAGCCAGCTACCAGCGTGTTTTTGCCCACGTAGCGGTCAAAGTCATTCGTGTTATCGCGCAGCACGAAGCCAGTGGTGGCGTTCAGATTTTCTGGGTTGAAAATTTGCGTCAGCGGCAAATTCTCCAGGCTGCGGTCAAAGGTTTGGCGCGGGGCCCGCACGTAGTTGAAAATCCGGCTGTCGTAGTTGCGGTCCTTCAATTCTGTGTAAAAACCTGCCCGCACTTTGTATTGATTGGTGCTCGCCGTATCGCGGCCGGCAAAACGGCGCTCGGCCTGCCCACTGGCCATGTAAGTATTTTCCTTCAGCGTCGCGAAAAAGCGCGAGCTGGCCTGGGGCACGCTGTTCACGGTCACCAGGAAAGGCTCGTTGCTCAACTCGCCGGGTTTGGCGGCGTCGTAGAGGCGGGTCTGCTGGTTTTGGCGGTAGTCGGGCTCGTTGCGGTTCACGTAGTTGTAGCCCGCGGCCCACGTCAGGGTGGTGCGGCTGGCGGGGCCCACTTCGTGGCTGCCGCCCAGCTGGCCAGAGTAGATGCTACGGCTCTGGTAGTGCAGGCTGTAGTCATTGTGCTCTAGGCCAATGTCGGGCAATTCGGCGTAGTTGGGCCCGCGGCGATTCACTACCTCGTCGGTGCCGTACTGGTTGAAGAAGTTGCGGAACTCCAGGCGGTTGCGGTCGTTCAGGCGCACCTGGTAGTTGTGAATAATGCCCAACCGCACCGCCGACAGCGACCGGGTGTCCAGGTACCGGAACTGGACCGTGGGCAGCAGGTCGGGGAATTTGGGGTCGTAGAAATCGTAACGCTGGCGCTCCGAAGTGTACTGCTCCTGCGTGTTCGAATACGAAATCGACGTCACGTTGCTCACGTACACGTTTCCAATCTCAAACTTGCGGTTCAGGCCCAGCGAAAAGCGCATGTCGGGCCGCGAGGTAATGGTGCGGGGCAAAAACTCGTTGCGCAGCGTGTTGCGCACCTCGGCCAGCTGCGGGCTGGTGGTGCTGGCTTCCCGGCTGAGGCCACTCAATACGCCCGGCATGTCGCGCTGCCCGTTGTCGAAGCCGAGAAAATCCGTTGAGCTGTGGTTAGTACTCAAAAACCCGCCTTGAAAGGTATTCGTGCTGCGGGCCCATCCCGAAACGGTGAGCGACGTCGCATCTTCCAGCACCGAGTTTCGGGTATACACCTTCACCACGCCGCCACCAAACTCGCCCGGCAGCTCCGGCGAGCCCGACTTGAAAATCAGCACCCGGTCAATGACCGAACTCGGCAAAATATCGAACGAGAACGAGCGGGTATCCGTCTCGGCGCTCGGCGTCAAGGCATCGTTCAGCATCACCGTGTTGTAGCGCTCGGCCAGGCCCCGGATAACAATGAAGTTGTTGTTCTGAATCGTAACGCCCGGAATGCGCTTCACCACTTCGGCGGCGTCGCGGTCCAGCGTTTTCACAATCTGGTCGTTGCTCATGCCGCTCACCACCACTTCGCTGCGCTTCAGGTCCTGAATCATGGCGACTTCGGTGCCGGTTTGCTTCACGCCGGTCACGGTTACTTCCGAGAGCGAGGTCTGGCTTTCCTCCATCACGCCGTTAAGGGTGGTGGTTTGGTCGCTGGTTATCACAATGCCCGAGAACGTGAGCGGCTTGTAGCCCACATAGGTCATGGTGATGTCGTAGGTGCCGGGGTCGAGCGGCAGCGAGTAGCTGCCATCCACATTCACGGGGGCGGCCTGCGTGGTGCCGGTCACCAGCACGGTGGCGCCGATTACGCCCTCGCCCGCCTTTTTATCGGTCACTTTCCCCGCCAATGTGCCTTGTTGGCCGAAAGCCAACCCATTCATCCACAATAAAAAGAAGCCCAGTAAGGTGAGGCGCATAAAAAGTGTAGTTGGTTTTACGCCACAAAATTACCGGGGGCCTATTACGACAACATAGCCAGTGTGTTGCCCTATTGTTACGGCCCTTGCCGGCAGTTCCGTAATGAAAAATCGAGCTCTACTTTTGCGCCTTTTTTCAAAAAACCGGGGGCCGACAACCGGCATTTCGCCACTGCTGCAGGCACTTCACGGTTCTGCTCGGCAGCCGGGCGGCACGGCTCGGGTCGTTTCTTTACGGCCTCAACCCAGCCCCCTCCTGTATATGCTTATCTCCATGACCGGCTTCGGCCAGGCCCACCGCGAAACCGACACCTACACTGCCGCCCTAGAACTCCGGTCGGTCAACTCCAAATCCCTGGACCTGACCCTGCGCCTGCCCCGCTTCCTGCAGGCCCACGAACTCGAAATCCGCAACACCGTGGCCAAGGCCCTGTTGCGCGGCAAAGTCAACCTCAACCTCGATTTTGTGCGGCCCGCCGCAGCCCGCGCCACCGCCACCCTCAATAAGGAAGCGCTGGTGGCCGCTTACCAGGAGCTCAAGGCCGTAGCCGACAGCCTGGGCCTGCCCACCGGCGAAGACACCCTCCTAGCGGCCCTGCGCCTGCCCGGCGTTATTCCCAGCGCGTCGGAAGCCCGCGAAGCTGAGCCCGCCGCCGAGGACGTAGCCTGGTCCGAGCTGCAGCCGCTACTCACCGAAGCTCTCTCGGCCATGCAGCAGTTCCGGCAGGATGAAGGCACCACCCTCACCATCGAAATACTTAGCTACGTGGCCACCATTCGCCAGCAGCTAGCCGCCGTGGAGCAGCACGACCCCGCCCGCATCGAGCACGTGCGCCAGCGTCTGGCCGGCCACCTCGCCGAGCTCACCAGCCACGAGCAGTTCAACGCCACCCGCTTCGAGCAGGAAGTGCTCTACTACATCGAGAAGCTCGACATTGCCGAAGAAAAAGTGCGTCTCGCCGCCCATTTAGCCTATTTCGAACAGGCAATCCACCAGCCCGACGAGGCCGTAGGTAAGAAGCTCGGTTTTCTGGCCCAGGAAATTGGCCGCGAAATCAATACTATCGGTTCCAAAGCCAACGACGCCACCGTGCAGCACCTCGTGGTGGGCATGAAAGAGGAGCTAGAAAAAATAAAGGAGCAATTAAATAATATTCTTTAAGGCTGTGTTATTGTCCGATTTAGCATTCTTAAAATACAAGCGCCTATTAATCTCAAACGTCAAAAGTCTTACATAATTGCACTTTTACAATTTTTTATAAAAGTCAATTACTCATAAAAGCAGTTTTTCAGGGGTTTTGAAATACATACCACATTATCTGACCAAATCACAACATTCCGATTCCTAGCCTGTTATTGAGGGAAATAAGTGCTTAATGCACTGGTTTTAAAAAATAAATCGCAATATTTGTAGCGGAAAAGTTGGATACTTGATTATTGTATCTAACTTGGGTTCATCAAAGGCGCTTTAGTTAATCACCTTTTATCCTCATTAGCATGAAATCTACACTTCTACTCCTTATTCTTGGGTTGATACTGACGGCTGCGCACCCGGCATCCGAAATTGAGCTGATAAAAAAGCGCGTGCTCAGCGAGCGCGTGGAAATCCTGATTCCCAAAGGCTTCGAGGTGATGACCGAGCAGCAGATGGATTTCGCCTACGCCAAAGCCCAGAGCCGCCCGAGCGTTATTTTCACGAATAACAACCTCATCAGCCTGGCTTTTAACTACAGCGACAACGATGCCGACCAGGACATGGTCGACATCTATGCTGGCTCGTTCAGCAAAACTTACCACAAGCAGTACAAAGACGCTACCTGGTTTGGCGATGGTGTGAAAAACATCAACAACCGCAAGGTGGGCTACCTGGAGTTCATGAAGCCCGAAATGGGCCACGAAGTATACACCCTGGTGTTCTTCACCGACGTGGAAGGCAAGCTGATGATTTGCACCTTTAACTGTGCTGACCGCCAGAAGCCCGAGTGGGAGCCCATCGCCAAGCAAATTATGCTGTCGCTGAAAGCCAAAGGCTAGGCCGCAGCTCGTTCCCCTTCATTATCGATAAACTAGCTATACATTATCGAAAGCCTCTGCAGCCAACTGCAGAGGCTTTTTTATGCTCTCTACTTGGCAGCACCCATGCCGTTGAGGAAGTCGCGCACCAGCCCAAAGGCTCCGGCAAAACCCGCCAGCGACAGGGCCTCGGGGCGGTCGTTCACGTCGTGGTAGGCCGTGCTCCCGCCCCGCGTGTAGAGGAAGAAAGCAGGCACTCCCGCCTCGGAGAACGGAAAGTGGTCGGAGTTGGCCGCACGGCCACGGGGCGCCAGCTGCGGTAGGTAGCGATGGGCATCGTTGAGGGCCACGAGCCGTTGATAAGGCGCTTCCAGCAGCCGGCCATTGACCACGGTGGCGCCCTGCTCGCCGGTGCCCAGCAAGTCGAGGTTCACCAAAAACTTGATGCGCTGCAGCGGCACCAACGGCTTCGCCACAAAGTAGCGGGAGCCTACCAGGCCAGCTTCTTCGGCCCCGAAGAGCAGGAAGGCCACGGAACAGGCGGGGCGGTTTTCGGGGCGGGCGTAGTGGGCGGCCAGCTCCAGCAGCAGGGCTACGCCGCTGGCATTGTCGTTGGCGCCAGGGAAGTACACGTCCTTGCCCATCCGGCCCAGGTGGTCGTAGTGGGCCGTAACAACGAGGAACGAATCGGGCTGCGCGGTGCCGCGAATGACGGCGGCGAGGTTCTGGGTTTGATAGTTGCGCCGGAGCTGGGCATCGATAGCCGTGGTCGATGTCCAGGCGGGAGAAGAAATAGGTGCACCAATTCGATGAAGCATTGGGTGCGGCAGTGCTTCGAGCTGCACCTGCTTGCTTTGCGTGGCCGCTACTGAGGCTGTCAGCTTTGGGACCACGCGCAGCACAGCAGCCACACTATCGAGACGGGCTCTCACGGCCTCCGGCAAGTGCGCCGGTTGCTGCACGTATCGGTCGAGTAGTACTACCATACAGGAGTATTGGCCGTCGCGCTTGAATTGGCTGGTACGCAAAAATTCCTCCACCCCCGCAGGAGTACTAACCGTGACGCTGTCCAGGTAGCGCAGGAACCGACCGCTCAACTGCCCACCCCCCGAATTCGCCGTAGCAATGAAGTCGCGTCCGGGCTGCAGCCGCCACTTTGGCCCCAGCCCTGGCACAAAACCGTGCTCAAGCCGAAAATCCATCTTACTCGGAAACGTGTTCACGTCCAACGTAAACGGCTGGGTATAATCCGGGGCCAGCGGCTCTAGCTTCAACTCTTTCAGCCGGCCGCGCAGGTAGGCCGCCGCTTTTTTATCACCGTCCTTCACGTAGCCGCGCCCGTGCATCTGCGGCGCAGCCAGCTTCTCGATGGTGCGGCGCACCCGCGGCATGTCCTGCGCCTTGGCGGGCGCCGGGGTGGCACTCATGGCAGCTGCGGCTCCTGTTAGCCACAGCATAGCTGCCGCGTAGCCGGTCCGGCGCGCCCGCCAGCTGGCCCACGCAGTCAGCACGCCTACTGCTACGGCCGCGCCGATGGCATCGCTGAGCAGGTCGGTCCAGTCGCCTTGGCGGCCCAGGCCCATGGTGTGCTGAAGTAGTTCAATCAGGCCCCCAAACAGGGTGCTGCCCACCACCACCACCAGCCCCACATGCCGGGCCAAACGTGGCCAGCGGCGCTGCCGCGATAGCGAGAACCAGCTGAGCCCCGCCAAAACCACAAACACGCCCGCATGGGCCGCTGTGTCGAACGACAACAGCTCCCAAACGGGCGTGATTGGCATTTCCTGGGCCGGCGTGAGCGTGAGCACCAAGACAAGAATGGCCCACAGAATGGGTAGGGCCGCGTAGGGGCGGCGGGGCGGCAGCGTCGGTAGTGGCTTGGGCGTGGGGGGGGCGGGCATGGGCATCTCAACGCACAAGCTAAAGCGAACGCTACAGTTTTAAGCGCCTACCAGCTCGCCGTAGGTTTCGGCCGACAACAGCTCTTCCAGCTCCTCGGGCTTGGCAATGGAGATTTTCACCATCCAGCCGTCGCCGTAAGGGTCCGCGTTTACGGTTTCGGGAGCGTCGCCCAGCTTGGCGTTCACCTCCAGCACCGTGCCGGTGATGGGGCTGAACAGGTCGGAAACCGTTTTCACAGCTTCTACAGTGCCAAACACTTCGTGCTGGGCCACTTCTTTGTCAAGCGTGTCGATGTCGACGTAAACAATATCGCCGAGCTCTTTCTGAGCGTGGTCGGTGATGCCTACGTAGGCAACATCGCCCTCAACGCGAATCCATTCGTGATCCTTGGTGTAGTGTAAGGTGGCGGGCAGGTTCATTGGGGAGAGTTATGAATGGTGAGTTATGAATGATGAGTTCGAGCAGCAGCCTCCGGCTCATGCCCAAAAGTAAGGACCAAATACCAGTGCCCGCGACAAGCACGGCCCCGCACCGACCAACTCACCTCACAATTCGTCGCTCCTGATTCATAACTGCTACTGCGTGAGGCTGTAGCGCAGCTGCAGGCCGCCCTCGGTCATGGAATTGCGGAAGGCGTTGCTGATGCGAGGCGTAGTGATGGTCTGGCTGTAGTACAGCTGCAGGTTCAGGCGCGTGTTCAGCAGGTAATCGATGGTGGGGCGCAGCTGGAAGGTTTTCGAGCCGTTGGTAATCTGCCCTTCGGCGCGGCCCTCAAGGGGGCCTGTGGAACCAGGCTGCGGGGGGGTGCCCACGTCGACCACGTCGAGGATGCTGCGCTGCACGCTGATGTTGTCGCGAATGCTCAGGTCGAGGCGGGCCGTGAGGTTGTTGCGCAACACGCGCTGCTCGCCGCCCACTTTGAAGGGCAGTTTGAGGCTGTTGGTGGCGTAGCCCAGGCCCACAATTATCTCGTTGGTGTACAGTTCGGTCACCTGCGAGTTAGTGGTGTTGAGCACCACGGCGCGGTCGGTGCGGTACTCCAGGCGGCCGGTGGCCCGGCTCACGGTTTGGAAATTGACGCCGATAAGCGGCGACAAGCGCTCAATGATGCTTACCTGCCCCACCACGTAGTAGGGAATTAGCTGGTTGGAGGCGTTTCTAAGGTTGGGAAACTGGCTCTCGGGATTGAAATCGGGAGCGTATACCGTGGACGTGGTGTAGCTGCCCACGCTGTAGGTCGACGAGTAAGCGTGGTTGAGGGTGAACGACGAGAAGTATTGCTTGATGACGGGCAAGTCGGCAAACCCGTTGTAGTCAACCCGCCAGTTGGGCAGGGGCAGCATAGCAAACGGGTTGAACTTCTTGGCCTCGTAACCGTCCGAGTCGCGGCCGTGGTAGGCGTCGATAAAGCTTTGCACCAGCACTTCCTGCGAATTGTAGCCGTAGCCAGTGGGGCCGGCAATTGGGTTGGCATCGGTGAGCTTCTGCCGCACTTTGGCACGGTTGGACACGAATCGGTTGAAGGCCTTTGAGGTTTCGCCGTTGCGGCCCAAATCACCAAACAGCGTTTGGATGGTGACCGTGGACGTCTGGAAAGAACCCGTGCCGAGCAGCGGGTTATTAGCGAGCTGCGTGAGGCCGGTGCTGGGGTTGCGCACGGGCAGCAGCGTTACCGTGTCGAGCAGGTTGCGGTAGTACACTTCCTGGTTGCGGGCCAGCTGCCGGCGGGCATCTACCTGAATATTGAAGCCGCGGAATGGCTCCAGGGCAGTGCGCAGCGTGAGCGTTTCCGTGAGCAGGGAGCTCAGCGGAGTGTTGAGGAACTCGCTGCGGTCGGTGTACCAGCCGTTGCTGCGGGCGCGGTCAAACAGGTTGGGCAGGTCGTATTGCTTGCCCAGAATGAACGGCACGCCCGGGGCGGTAAAATCATTGTCGAGGCCGAAGGCGCGGGTCTTGGGCAGGTAGCCCGGCAGCAGGGTGCCGTCGGTGCGCACGTAGGTAAAGTTGAGCGAGCGGGCCGTCATCAGCGAACGGAGCACGGCTTTCACGAAGCGGTTGGCTTCCTTGGTGGTGTCGGCTGCTGCAGGCTGCTGGCCCCCTTCCTGGGCCTGGGCGCGGGTCCGCGGCTCGGGGCGGGGCCGCGCCGTGGGCGGCGGGGCGTTGTTGATGATGTTGAGGAAGCGCACCTTGTTGTAGAGCTTCACCAGGTCGATGCGGCCGTTGGCGCTGATTTCGCGGTTGTTCTGGATGGTGTTGCCCAGGGCCAGCTCTTCGGTTCTGGCGTCTTGTTCCTCGTCGCCGGTGGGCACAGGGTTCAGCGGAGCAAGTAGCGCCGTGGACGCGGCCTGCCACGTGTAGCTGGCCGAATAGCGGGTGTCGGCGCTTAGCCAGTCGGTAAGCGGGAACTTGTCGAGCGGCAGGCGGTAGGTGAGCGCCGCTACCTGGTTGAAGTTGGTGGTGCGGCCGCCGCGCAGCAGGTTTTCCTGCAGCTCGCGGCGGTTGCGGACGGCCACATCGCTGCCCCCAATGGTGCGGCCCAGGCCTTCGTCGACTACGCCGCGGTTGTTGGCGGTGTAGTCAAAAATCAGGCTCTTGGTCAGGTCCCACTTCAGGTCGTAGATGCGGCTGATGAAGAACGACTTTTGAATCACGGGTGAGCCGGCCTGCACGGGCAGTTCGCCGGGCGCGAGCACGCGCTGCAGGAACCGCTCGTTGTAGCGCCGGTCAATGTCGGAGCGGAAGGAAAAGCGCGAGGGCAGCGGCGTGAAGTTTATCTCCTGGAAAATCTTCAGGTAGGGGTTATCCAGCGCCGTTATCTTGCTCAGGGGCGTGTAATTCTTGGGCGTGGTCTGGTACACGTAGGCCACGGCGGCGGTATAGGCCCGGGTATAGTCGCGCTCGGTGCGAATGTCGGTGTGCAGGCGGTCGGTGAGGGAATAGCTCAAGGCCAGGTTCTCAATGTCCCAGGGCTTGGGCGTGGTGGGCGCCGCGCCGGGCTTGCCGGGGCCGCGTTCCTTGCGCACGTTCAGCAGCGAGATGCTGCGGCTGGTGGTTTGGTCGATGACCTTGCTGCGGTACTCGGCCTGGGCGGCGGTGTTGGTTTCGCCGGTGGTGGGGTTGGTAAACTTTTCGAGGCTCTGGTTGAGCTTGGTGTCGGGGTCGAGGGGGTCGTAGAGGGGGGCGCGGCTTTCGTGGCCCACCTGCAGCAGCACGGGCACCCGCAGCTGCAGCTGCTCGGGCAAGAACTTCTCGGCGGCCACCGTGGCCTGCAAGTCGCCACGGAACGCATCGTCGATGGAGCGCTGCTGCACTTTGTCCTGCAGGCCGCCAAAGCCTACGCTGGTGAAGCTGCCCGTGGCCGTGATGTTAGCTAAGTCGGCCATTTTCACATTGAGGCGGGCAGTGGCGGCGTAGCCGGCCTGCTGCTCAAAGTCAAACACCCGGAATTCATCGGCCCACAGGTTGGCGCTCACGCTGGTTGCGCTGGGGTCCACGCCATCAGCGGTGGGGTTCAACATGCCTATCATCACGCCCTGCACCGCCGAAAAGTCGGGGTTGCCGACCACCGTAATGGTGGCGCCGTTGGGCAGGGTTTTGGTGTAGGGAACCTGGTAGGGGATGCGCAGCTTGTTGCGCTCCGACTTGGCATCGATAAAATCCTGAAACGCCACGTCGATGCGGTTGGCCACGGGCCATACCTGGTCAACGGAGGTCTCGCCGCGCCGGGTCATCACCAGCGGCAAGGCGTACTGGTAGAAGTTTTGGGTGTAGTCGGTGCCGATGCGAATGAAGCCCTGCACCTGCGTCTGGCCTTGTTCCACGCTTGCATCTTCGCTGTCGCCGTGCAAGAACATGCGTAGGCGCTTGTAGCGCAACATGTTAATGGTTATATTTTTATAAGCCGCCTTGGCGTAGCCATCGCGCAGGTTCGTGACGGACAGGCGCAGGCTTTGCTCATTTTGCAGGCGGGCAACGCTGCTGCTGCCGTACTCGCGGTCGCGCAGAATGCCGGGCGGCGATACGTAGGGAATGCTGCTGCCCACGGCCAGGCCGTTTTCCTCCACGCTCACCGTCGACACGCTGAAGGCGTCGGCGTCGGTGAGCGTGCCCACGGGCGGCGTATTGCCTTGGCGAGTGTCCACAATGCGGTAGATGAAGCGGCGCCACTGGTTGGCAACAAACTGCGGCTGCACCAGGCGCAGCACCACGGGCTGCTCCCAGCCGGTCATGTACATGCGCAGGAAGCGGATGTTCTTGAAGCCAAACTCGTCCTGGGCACCCCGCACGGTGAAGCCCTCCCGAATCGGAATACGGAACTGGTACCACGTCACGGCATCGCCGCTGGTGCGCTCGTCCGCGTTTGTTACCTTGTCGATGATGAAGTTCTGGCCGACTTCAAGACCGCCACCAGCCACCGTGGTGGGGCGCAGCGGTATGCGGTATTCGTAGTAGCGCTCCACGTCCTGCACCACGTTGTCGCGGTTCAGGTCTTCTTTGTCGGGGAAGGCCGTCGAGCTGAGCTGGTTGTTTTCGGGGGAGTTGCCCTCGTAGCCGTTGTAGTCCTTGTAGCGGCCCAGCAGCTTGGTGTTGGTCTGGTCGTAGCTAGGGTCGAGGTGGTGGCGGAAGTTGTCGCCCGAGGGGTCGGGCAGGGAGGTGTAAGGCGCGCCGTACTGGGTTTGAGCCCGTTCGCTGTTGTCGTTCACGCCGTCGAGGCCCACGTCCTGCCGCTCCCGGGCACCGGGGGCAGCGTTGAAGGCATCGGTCAGGAATTGCTGGCGCGTCACGCGCCCCCACACCGTGGGACTGCTATTGTCGCGTATTTCCTGGGGGTCGTCGGTGGTGGGCAGGCCGTTCTCAAATTCGTGCTGGTTGTCATTTTTCAGCACGTCTTCGCTCACGTTGCCCAGGTTGATGAGCAGTTCGCCCCCGGTGGTGTTGACCACGTCGTTGCCGTCCTGGTCGGTCACGCTCACCCGTGCGTTGGGCGCGTTCGGGTTGGTCACCTTCAGGAATGGGTCCATCATCCAAAACTCGAGGTATTCGATGTTGGAGTTGTCAAAGTCGGTATCGAAGGTGATGGCCCGGCTGATGCCGCCAAACTTATCCTGCGGCCGCTCGGCGCCAGCGAACCGCTTACCAGCAGCATCAATATTGGGATTGTAGTTGTAAGGCCCCCGCTCGTTGGGGAAGTAGGCCATGTCGAACGTGTACTCGTAGCCGTTGCCAGTGGCCCCCAGGTCCTTGTTGGGGAATACCTCGTCGCGCTTAATGCCGCGCACGTAGTGGTTGGTCAGGTCGCCGGCCCCAATGTTGCCGGGCACGTTGGGCCCGCCGGTGTAGTAGCTCTGGTCGATGGTGTACCAGGCCAGCTTGGCGCGCTGGTAGTTGGAGGGCAGGCCCACGGCCGTGCTACCCGTAATGGGCAAGGGAGTGGCCGCCAGGCGCCACGCCGGAATGGAAGCCAGCCCCCCGAGGGTGTAAGGCGTGCGCGCATTCTCGAAGTCGTCGATGTACGACACCCCATCTTCGCCGTTGCCCAGCCGTGATTTCCCCGGCAGCAGCTTGGCAAACTCTCCACTAAAGGCAATGGTGGAAATCTCCTTGGTCGACACAAACGGAAGCATGTCGAGGTACTTGGTGAGCACCCGGCTGTCTTTGCGGATGCTGCCGTCGAGCCCCACAATGGTGTTGTTGCCGGGCTCGTCGCCGATGTTCACGCGGTTGATGCCGGGGGCCTGCCGCTCGAGCAGGTGCAGGGCCGTGCCGCCAATGTTCACGTCCTTGTTCAGTCGGTAGTCGAGGCGCACGCCCAACATCTGGCGCGGCTGCACCTGCACCAAGGCATTTTTCTCAAACTCCACCCGCAGCTCATTGGCCGAGTTCAGGTAGGCCGGATTGAGGATTTGCACCTTGGCCTGGTCGTAGAACACCTGGTAGTCGACGCCCTCAGTGAGCAGCGTTGAGCCCGACCGCACCCGCACCGAGCCCTGCGCAATGCCAATGCCCGGCAGCAAAATTTCGTTGGATGCGGCGCCGCCCTGGAAGCGCCCGCGCAGGAAAAACTTGTCCTTTTCCTGCCGCTGCTGGGCGTCGCTCTGGGTCTGGGTGTACAGCTCATCGTACACGTACTTCTCAATCAGGTCGGTTTCGCTGGGGTCGAATTGCGACCGCAGGTAGGAGCCGAAGGGTTCCACGTTCGGGAAAATGACCTTGCCCAGCTCCGGGTCGATGGTGACGCCGGGGAAAAAGTCGAAGTTGCCGTCCGGGTTGCGGTCGTTGTTGGGGTTTACGTTGTCGAGGTTCAGCACCTCAATAATCGGGCGGTTGGCAATGCGGGCGCCTTCCTTCAGCGAAATCAAATCGACGCCGGTTTCGTCGTCTTTGTAAATGAGCTGCAGCTGGAAGTTGTCGCGCTGCAGCTGCGAAGCGTTCAGGGGATAGATGTTTTTCATCATCAGGTCCCAGGTCGGCGTGTTGCGCGTCAGCAGGTTCAGGTTTAGCGGGTTTTTGCTGGGGTCGGCCACGCCCACGCCGGGGTTGCTGGCCCGCAGCATTTTCAGGAACACCACTTCGTCGGGGCGCCGGGTGGCGTACTCGTCCTGCGTTTCCCCTACCTGATAGGTTTGGCCATTGAAGAGGTACTGGTAGCTCACGCCCAGCACCTGGTCGGGCAGCAGGGCCGTGTTCAGCGACACGTAGCCGAGCTGCGGGTTGAAGGTGAATTCACGCGGGTCAAGCTTGCGGGCTCGTACCCGCTCAAAGTCAATGTTTTTGCTCAGGCCCTGACCAGTTTGCAAAACAGCATCTACCCCAAGGTTGTCGCGGGCAGAAGGAGTACTAATCAGGGTTTGGTACAGCGAGTTAGCGCTGTTTTTGGCCGGCACCTGCTGGGTGGGGCTGCCCTGCCGGTACCTGTCCTGATAGAGCCGCAGCGGCTCGGCCAGGTCCATCAGCGTCACCACGTTGCGCAGGTTTTCGGTGGTGCGGTTGTCGTTGGTCACGTACACCTCCACGCGGGTGATGGTGATGCCGCTCTGGATGGTGGGCAGGTTGCGCAGCGCCTGGTCGTAGCGCTCGCGGAAAAAGTGCGACAGAAAGAAGTGCCGGTCGCGCTCGTACTGGCTGGCCTTGATTTCGTACTGCCGGCTCTGCGCGCCGTTCTGAATCCGAATTTCGTCGGCCGTACCGCGCACGGTGGCAGCCACGGCCGTCACGCCCAGCTTGCCAAACTGCAGCTGGGTTTTCACGCCAAACAGGTTTTGCCCGCCCTGCACCAGGGAGTTGGTGAGGGGCAGGCTCACGTTGCCCAGGTCTACCTTGCGAATGATGTCCGTTTCCTCGCCCGCGTAGTCGAACCGCATCTGGTTGTCGAAGTCGAACGAGGCCTTGGTGTCGTAGTTGAACACCAGCTTGAGCTTGGTGCCAATGGCGCCGGTCAGGTTGACGTTGATGTTCTGCTCGAACAGGAAGTCGCCCACGCTTTGCTGGCGCAGGGTCAGGGCCGGATTTTCGTTGCGGTTGTGGCGCCAGCCAAACTTGAGCGTGACCGAGCCCGCGGGCCGAATATCAACGTAGCTGCCGCCAAAAATGCGGTTGGCCACAGGGCCCAGGTATATCTTGGGAATGAGGCGCTGGGCCTGCGGCGTGCCCGCCGCGGCCTCGGGGCCGGTCACGCCGCCCTTGGCCTTGTCGCGGTAGTACCCCCGGATGCCCTCGCGCCGCTGAAACTCGGCGTACTGGTCGTAGGTGAGCACGCTGGGGTCGCGGTAGTCAATCTCGGCCCCCACCCGCTCCTTCACATCAAATTGCTTGAGGCTGTCGTCAACCGTAACGTCGAGTTTCACGTTATTAGGCAACGGCAGCACCAACGGCGACTCGCGGCGACGCACGCCAAACGGACTGCCGGGCCGGTCCTGGGCGCGCACCCGCGGCCGGCGAGTGGGCTTGTAAGGGCCCAAGGTATCGGCCACAGCTCCTGCGGGCTCGGGCGTATCGAGAGCCAGTGTGCGGCTGGCACGCAGCCGACCGCTGGTCAGGCGCGAGCCTACCAGTGGAGAGGCCTGCGCCCACCAGGTCAGCAGGGACGCGACCGCAACAACCGACGCTGGGAGTATCTTCTGACCGAATTTCAAGCAGCTAAGTGGATAGTGGCGCTTGCCCCACGGTTCGCGTTGGGCAAGGCGTTCTGTATAAAATAAGCCAATGGCGCCCGGCCATCAGTGGTCAGAAATCGAGCGAGTAGTTGCCCAGTGGCCGGCCCCAATGAGCCGATACCAGCGTGAGCAACCCTGAGACAGCGAAAACCCGAAAATTTTCGCCGCGACTCAATGCGACTTCAAAGCAAATTTAATCAATTCCTCCACGCTAAGCTCCCCGCCGTGCTTCTGCTGAATCTGGTCCAGCTGCTTTTCGGCGGCGGCCCGCGCAAAGCCCAGGGTCACCAGGGCTTGCAACGCCTCCGAGCGGCGCGTATTGTGTTGGCGGGCCAGCGGCACGGTGTCTACCCCGGCTTTGGCCAGCAGCTCGTCTTTGCGCAGCTTGTCTTTTAGCTCCAGTATAACGCGCTGGGCCGTCTTGGGACCCACGCCTTTAATGCTCTGGATGGCCCGCACGTTTTCGTTCACGATGGCCTCGCGAATCTCGCCCACGCTCATGCTGCTCACCATCACAATGCCCGTGCCCGGCCCGATGCCCGACACCGAAATGAGCTGCATAAACAGCGCCTTTTCGCTCGGGTCGAGAAAACCGTAGAGGGTCTGCCCGTCTTCCTTGATGTGCTGGTAGGTGTAAATTTTAGTGGCTGCCCCCTCGGGGGGCAGCTTGGAGTAGGTAGCGAGCGAAATTCGAACTTCGTAGCCCACCCCAAGGATGTCGACAATGGCTTGCGTAGCGTCTTTGTAAGCGAGTTTACCGTCTAGGTAGGCAATCATGCAGGAAATGAAATAAAAGCGAGGCAGGCGCCAGTCCCTCAGCAGGCCAGCAGCACTGTGGAATTTCGCCCGAAGTACTGATAAAAAGCCGGAACCGGCTGGCATACTCAACAGTAGACTCGCCGGTTTCTATCCCAAATTTACTGGCTTTTTGGCCAAATAATTTGGCTAAAAAAAGGAAATATCGCCCCCGTGCGCTGGCACGAAGGCGATATTTCCGCTTAACCCCGTTCGGACCGCCGAATCAGGCGCTGGCTTTTTTGCCCGCGATGTAAGTGCCGACCACCTGTTCCAAAACGCTCAGGGGCAGGGCGCCGTTTTTCAGCACCGCGTCGTGAAAGTCGCGCAGGTCGAATTTCGAGCCCAGCTCCTGCTTGGCCCGCTCGCGCAGCTCCAGAATCTTCAGCATGCCCACCTTGTAGGCGCAGGCCTGGCCGGGCATCACAATGTAGCGCTCTACTTCGGCGGTCACGTCCGACACCGCCATGCCGGTGGTTTGGCGCATGTAGCGGATGGCTTCCTCGCGGGTCCAGCGCTGGTCGTGCAGGCCGGTATCCGTTACTAGGCGGGCGGCGCGAAACAGTTCGGCCCGCAGGCCGCCCAGCTTGTCGTAGGGGTCTTGCTCGAAGCCCAGCTCGGCGGCCACGCGCTCGGCGTACAGCGCCCAGCCTTCGCTGTAGGCTGTGAACGGAATCAGGGTGCGAAACGTGGGCAAGCCCTTGAGCTCCTGCGCCACGCCTATCTGGAAGTGGTGCCCCGGAATGCCCTCGTGGTAAGCCAGCGTGCGCATGCCAAACTTGGGAGTGGCTTTCACGTCGAAAAGATTGGCGAAGAATATGCCGGGCCGCGAGCCGTCGAGCGCGGGCCTTTCATAGTAAGCGCCGGCCGATGTTTTTTGCTTGAACTCGGGCACCCGTAGCACATCCAGGCTGGCTTTGGGCCGCATGCGAAAGGCGCTGCTCAGGCCCTTATCAACTTCGGCGAGAATGGTTTTGTAGTCGGCCAATATCTGCGTGCGTCCGGTGTCGGTATCGGGGTACATGAACCGCGCTTCCTCGCCCAGCCGGGCCATGGTGGGCCCCACACTGTCGGCCCCAGGCACGCGTTGGGCCTGCAGAATGGCCCGCATCTCGGCCGTAATACGCGCAACTTCTTGCAAGCCTAGCTGGTGAATCTGAGCTGCGCTGAGATTGGTGGTGGTGCTGCGGCGCAGGCAGTAGGCGTAGAAATCCTTGCCATTAGGAAATTTCCACACGCCCGCGTCGTTCGTAGACCGGGGGCGCAGGGCAGTAAAATAGGCTATTAAGCTCTGGTAGGCCGGGTACACATTGCCCTGAATCTGGCGCTTGGTTTCGGCTAGTATTTCCGCTTGCGCGGTGGCGTCTAGGTCTTTCGCCTTCATCAGCTTCTCGACCAGCGAGGTGTAGAGAATATTTTGCTCTGGCTGCTGCTCTACCAGGCCCGACATTTCGGACAGCACCTTGTCAATCACAAAGGTGGGCGGTATTATACCCCGCTGCTCCCGGATTTTTAGTCCCTCGAGCACCTGCGCAAACTTCACTTTCACCGCGGCTAGCCGCTGGTTGTAGTAGTCGGCGTCGCGGCGGTTGTGCACTTGGTGCACGCTGGCCATGAAGGACGGAAACCCGTTCTGCTCCCCGCGCATTTGGTTGACGGGGTAATTGTGGTAGCGGAACGTCGCGCCCTCCGCCGCGTTGGTCATGTACCAGTCGAGCACTTGGTAGTTGAGGCGGTCCTGGCCGCGCATGCCGGTGGTGTCGTAGCGGTGCAGGGTGGCAAGGTCCTGCTGCAGGCGCTCCAGGGTCTCGGTGTCTTTGGCATCGGAGGCGTCGTCCAACTTCTGGTTGTGGCCCTGAATGCCGACGCCTTCGACCAGCCGCAGCGACGATAACATCTCCGGCGAGTCGAAGGCGACTTGGACAAACACCTTCTCGTAGAAAGCCCGAATAAAGAAGGGCTTAAACCAAACGGTGTTGACTACCAACACGACGATAATCAGCAATAAAGCCGCCAGTGTGCGCAGGACGATTTTCTTCATCCCGCAAAGTAGAACTTTTAATTCTACTATACAACATTATTACAGTGCCATACTGCCATCTTGTTGCGCATCTACCACAGCAATGGATGCCATGTTTACAATCTCGCGCACACTGGCCCCCAGCTGCAGAATGTGCACCGGCTTGCGCATGCCCATGAGCACCGGCCCGATTACCTCGGCGCCGCCAATTTCCTGCAGCACTTTGTAGGCAATGTTGCCCGACTCCACATTAGGGAAAATGAGGGTGTTGGCGCCTTTTTCGGCTAGCGGGCTGAAGCCGTAGTGGTCCTGCAGCAGTTGCGGGCTTAGGGCCACGTTGGCCTGCATCTCGCCGTCAATCAGCAGGTTGGGGAAACGGGCTTTGGCCAGCTCGGTGGCCCGGCGGGTTTTCTCGGGCAGCGGGCCGGCGTTCGAGCCGAAGTTGGAGTAGCTGATAACCGCCATGCGCGGCTCGGTGTCGAAGAAGCGCACCGCCCGGGCCGTGAGGCCGATAATCTCGACCATCTCTTCAGCCGTGGGGTTGATGTTCACCGTGGTATCGGCAAAGAAGTACGGGCCTTTCTTGTGCTGAATGATGTACATGGAAGCCACGCGCCGCACGCCTTCCTCGGTGCCAATAACCTGCAGCGAGGGAATAATGCTCTTGCCGTAGTCCTTGGTGAGGCCGGTGATGCAGGCGTCGGCCTCGCCGGTTTCCACCATCATGGCGGCGAAGTAGTTGCGCTCGCGCATCAGGCGGCGGCCCTCGTAGAGGGTCATGCCACGCCGCTGCCGCTTCTCGTAGAGAATGGCGGCGTACTCGGCGCGCTTCTCGTCTTGCTTCAGGATGTTGATAATCTCACAGCCTTCCAAATCCAGGCTGTTGGCCCGGGCAATGGTTTCGATGGTTTCCTGCGGGCCCAACAGAATGGGGATGGCAATGCCCTCGTCGCGCAGAATCTGAGCGGCTTTGAGAATCTTGTAGTTGTCGGCTTCCGCAAACACCACCCGCTTGGGGTTGGCCCGGGCGGCCGAGGTGATGCGGTTCATCAGCTTCTGGTTCACGCCCATGCGGGCGCGGAGCTGGTCTTCGTAGGCCGCCCAGTCCGAAATGGGCAGGCGGGCCACGCCGCTTTCCATGGCCGCGCGCGCCACGGCCGGGCTAATGGTGGTGATAAGGCGCGGGTCGAGCGGCTTAGGAATCAAGTACGTAGGACCAAAGGCCAGCGTATTATCGCCGTAGGCCTTATTCACTATTTCGGGCACGGCCTCTTTGCTCAGCTGGGCCAGCGCGTGCACGGCGGCCAGCTTCATGGCCTCGTTGATTTCGGTGGCGCGCACGTCCATAGCCCCCCGGAAGATGTAGGGGAAGCCCAACACGTTGTTGACCTGATTAGGATGGTCGGAGCGGCCGGTGGCCATAATCAGGTCACCGCGGGTGCTGGTGGCCAGCTCGTAGCTGATTTCCGGCTCGGGGTTGGCCAGGGCAAACACGATGGGGCTGTCGGCCATGTGCAATAGCAAGCCGGCTGGCAGCACCTTGGCGGCCGAGAGCCCCAGAAACACATCGGCCCCGTGCATGGCTTCTTCCAGCGTCGTAATGTCGCGGGTAGTAGCAAACTGCATTTGCAGCGGGTCGAGGTCGGTGCGGGACAGGTTGATGATGCCGTCCTTGTCGAACACCACCACGTTTTCCTTATTCAGGCCCAGCGCCACGTACAGGCGCAGGCAGGAAATGGCCGCCGCGCCGGCTCCGCTCACCACCATTTTAATCTGGTCGATGCGCTTTGCTACCACTTCCAAGGCATTTAGCAGCGCCGCCGAGGAGATAATGGCCGTGCCGTGCTGGTCGTCGTGCATCAGCGGGATGTTCATCTTATCCCGCAGCTCGGTTTCAATCCGGAAGCACTCGGGCGCCTTAATGTCTTCGAGATTGATGCCGCCAAACGTGGGCTCCAACGACTTCACGATGCGAATAAACTCGTCGGGGTCGGTGGCGTCAATCTCAATGTCGAAGCAGTCGAGACCCGCAAATTTTTTGAACAGCACGCCCTTGCCTTCCATCACCGGCTTGCTGGCGGCGGGGCCGATGTTGCCCAGGCCCAGCACGGCGGTGCCGTTGGTAATCACGGCCACCAAGTTGCCTTTGGCAGTGTACTTGTACACGTCGTCGGGGTTAGCGGCAATCTCCTTGCAGGGCTCAGCCACGCCGGGCGAGTAGGCCAGCGCCAAGTCGAGCTGCGTGCTCATGGGCTTGGTGGGCACTACTTCCAGCTTGCCCGCCGGTGCCTGCGAGTGGTAGTTGAGGGCGTCCTGTTTGTTTATTTTCAGCATCGGTATTATCAGAAATTGGAACGGCCGCGCGGGCAGCGCGGCCGTGTAGGGCGAAATTAGCGGTAAATACGCAGCAAGGCTGCGTTTATTTTGTAGCTGCCGCTGTGCCAACCCATTAAGGTTTTGTGTTGCGGAGGCTGGCCAGGACTTTGAGCTTTAACCTAAGAGGCAACCTCCCGCTTGGCCGCGGGGCGCGCTACGGCCGGTTTGATGGGCGCTAGCTTTGCGGCACTAGCAGCTTCTGACCCAGTTTCACCTCATCCGAAGTGAGGTTGTTGAGCTCCCGCAGCACTTTCACACTCACGCCAAAACGGCGCGAAATATTGAACAGGGTATCGCCCCGCTGCACCATGTGCACCTTGGACGGCTCCAGCCGCTTATCTAGGGCCGGTCGGGCTGCCGGAGCCGGGGCTACCGCCGCCTTCGCCACTGCTTTAGTTATGGCTTTGAGCTGCTGAGCAGGCGCTTCGGGCGCGGCCTCACGTTCGGCGGGTGCACGCAGCACCAAGCGCTGGCCGGGCGTTACCGTTTCCGATTGGAGCTGGTTCCACTCCACCAGCTGGGCCACCGTCACGTTATGCTCACGAGCCAGCCTGTTGAGGTAATCGCCTCGGCGTACGGTGTAGGCCACCATGGGAGCAGCTTCCTCGGCAGGTGCTGCTTCCGAGGCAACTTCTGGCGCTACGGCCGCCAGTGCTTTGTCGTCGCCTTTCTTAGTTTCGGCGGCTTGGGTCTGAGCCAGGCGCCGGGCCTCGGCCTTGGCTTCAGCCCGGGCCTTTACATCGGCAGCAGCTTGCTGAATGGCCTGCCGCTGCCGGATGGCCATGAGGCGCACCTCCTGCGCTTTTTCCTGCCGGGCTAGCTCCTGCATCCGGGCCACCTCGCGGGCATTGGCTTCGGCTTGGGCTTGCCGCGCGGCAGCTACTTCCGGCGATACCATCGCACGAGGCGCCACGGCAATAGCCTCGGGCACCGCCGCTACCACTGGCGCGACGGGCCGGCTGGGCGCCGCGGCCGGCACGGGCACAAATACGACCAGCTCCCGGCCCGGCTTCAGCGGCCGGCCCTTGGGCAGCTCGTTCCAGCGGCGCAGTTGGGCCTGGCTCACCTCAAACCGTTCGGCCAGGCTGGCCAGGGTTTCGCCGCGGCGCACTTTGTGCGGCACTTTGCGGAAGCGCGGTGCGGTGGTCTCGGCCTGGGCGCGCGGCCCTTCGGTAGCCGCCAGCATTTGCCGGCTCACCCAGGGCTCTACCCCCTCGAGGCGGGGCGGCAGCACGGGCAGGGGTTGTGGCAGCTCCGTGAGGGGCTGACAATAGGTAAGCAGCGTAGCGCGGTCCACCCCTTTTAGGTTAACAGCGGCCGCGGCAGGGTAGCGGATTATGTAAGGCCGATAGCCGGAGGGCAGCGCCGCCCTCCGCAGCTCGGGGTTGAACCGCGTGAGGTACAAGGAGTCCTCAAAGCCGCAGGCCTGGCTCAGGCGGCGCAAATCGAACGCTTGGCCGCGCAGGCCCAGCGTATCCACGGGCTCGGCGTATTGGTAGTTTAGGTTTTCGGTGCGCAGGCCGTGGGCTTCGGCGTACTTCATGCTGTACATGATGGCCGTGAAGGTGGGCACGTAGTTGCGCGTTTCGGCCGGCATGTGGGGGTACAGGTCCCAGAAGTTGGTTTTGCCGGTACGGCGCATAGTGCGCTGCACGCTCCCCGCACCCCAGTTGTACGCCGCCAGCACCAACTCCCAGTCGTGGAAGATGCCGTAGAGGTAGCGCAAGTGCTTGCAAGCCGCCTCGGTCGCTTTTTCGGGGTGCATGCGCTCATCCACCCAGTCGTCGCGCTGCAGGCGCAGGTCGCCGGCCGTGGGGCCCATAAACTGCCAGAGGCCGGTGGCGCCCACGCGCGATTTGGCCGTCGGAATCAGGGCCGACTCCACCACGGCCAGGTACTTCAAATCGGTGGGCAGGTTGTACTGCGCCAGGTACTTTTCAAAAAGCGGGAAGTAGAAGTTCTCGCGTTCCAGCACGCGCTGCATGTAGCTGCGGTTGCGGGCCGTGAACAAGGTCACGAAGGCCATCACCGAGTTGTTGAACTGGTGCGGTACGTCGGTTTCGAAGCAGCTTACCCGGTCGCAAACCAAGTCGCGCAAGGTGGGCGGGGTGCGCAACCACTCCAGGCGGGCCGAGTCGATGGTGGTGGGCATGGGCACGGCCACCAACGAGTCGGGCTGCAGTTCCAGGTGCACCTGCACGGTATCGCCCAGCAAAGCGGGCATCGTGGGCGTTACTGGTTCAACAGCGCGGTGCTTGCGCCCCCGCTGGGCCATTGTGTCTGTCGTTTTAAACAGTAGCCAAGGCAGCACCAGCATCAGCCACAGGTGGCTGCCTCGGATGGTTTTTGTTCGCTTAATCCCTTGCTTCATAGCACTAAGGTAGGGCAAGGGTAAAGAACTTGTATAGGTAAGGCCCAACGTTTTTTTGCAGCAACCTCAGCGCCGCCATCTTAACGCCAAGGCAAAACCGGCTCTGACAGCAAAGGGAGCCAACAACTTACCCAAGGCGTGAAAAGAGCGAGAGAAAGAAAATCAGCTGGTAGAACTACGCCTGCTCTTACCGCGAAAACGCCCACTCTGCCCCACCTTACTGGGTTCCTCGGCTCGTATAAGCATGATTCTCCCTTCGTTCAACTTGTCTCAAGTCTAACGCCCCAAGCATTCCAGCGGCGGCTTGAGCCAAGAACTACAACCTTACGGGCACATAGTCAGTTGAAAGGGCTCACTATCCGATTCCTTTTCCACTAACATTACCTCCATGCAAATTACTCATGCCGTCCGCGGGCTGCTCGTAGCGGCCGGTGCATGGCTGGCGGCCTGCAATGGCCCGGCAGCCGAGTCGCCAGTGGCGCAAGACGCCCCCGCAACTGCCAGCGCACCGACGCCTGCGCCCGCCACCGCCACCGAGGCTGACACCGTCCAAATGAGCCGGCCTGCCAGCAACCCTGTTCCCTTCGTGACCCCGTCGAAAGCAGGTCGCCTGCTGGGCCCACAGACTCCCTCGCCGCCAGCGAGCCGAACCCGCTAGCTGGCTCACGGCAAACAAGCAGGTACAAAATTGCTTGCGCCCAGAGATAACCGAAGGCTGGATTGAAGCTTAATCCAGCTCCAGCACAAACCCGCCCCGGGCCTTTAGTGGCAACGTGAGCGTGCCACCGCTCACGCGCCGGGTGCTGAAGTTGCGGGCAGTGCCGCCCTCCGTGATGAGGGTGCCGCCACTGGCGGCACCTAGCTTCGACATATCCAGCGTGATGGTCTTGTCGGTGGCATTGCCATTGATACCGGCCACGTACCATTTGCCTTTTGCCGGGCGGGCCACCACGGCAAACTCTCCGGGAAAGCCATCCAGAAATTTCACGTCGTCCCAGCGGGCGGGCAGGTTACGCAAAAAGTCAACCACGTAGGGCGGTTGCTGGGCCATGCCCTCCGGCACCTCCACGTAGTGCTGAATGCCCGACTGAAACACCACCGAGAGCGCCAGTTCAAAGCCGTTGGTAGTGATGTGCTTGCGGTTGGGAATCTCCGAAAAGCAAACCGGCGTGAAATCCATGGGACCTACGGCGTTGCGCGTAAACGGCAGCACCGCGCAGTGCGTGGGCATGGTGCCTTCCTGCTCCTGGGGCATAGCCACACCGTATTCGCCATCGGGTGAAAGGTGCGCCAGGTGGGTGCCACAGTAGCTCCGCCCCATGTCGGCCTCGGTTAGCAATACCCATTTTCCGCCTGCTTGAAAGAGGGCTGGAAACGACCAGCCCTGCCCATCTGATAATTTTCCTTGTACGAGGGCTGCGTATTGGCCCAGCCCGTCTGGGCCACCGCGTGCGGGTGCAACCAGGCCCGGGCAGCCGCGGGCAAGTGAAAAATTGTGCTTTCGCTCAGCACCCGCTGCACCTCATCCGACTTGCCCGGCAGCAGGTAGCGAAACGCCACCCCGTCGTTAGAAATCGGAAAAATGATGTTGATTTTTCGCCCTTTACTGCCAGCAAATGTCAGTTCCTGCCGATTGGTTTCGTAGCGGCAGTTTGCCCGTTTGTCGTTCGCCAACGTGTAAGCGTCGGTCACCCGCTGTGCTTTGCCCGCATTGGTCAGTGCAAGCCCCTGCGTGTAGTCAGCATCGGCCAACCGCAGCCCTAACCGGGAAGTCTGAATAACCTCCGCTTTGTGGTACGCTACCGTATAAACCGGTGAACCGTGGTCCGTAACATTCACCGTCACCTGCACGGACCCGTCCGGGCTGGAAATCACAATTGGCCCAGGCTAACATAGCAGTGAGAAGAAAGGCAATTGTCAAGGAAGCTTCCAGCATGGGACAGATAGCACGTAAAAATTCAAAAGGTATGCTTACGCTTATTCATAAGCAAATAATGCAATCAGCCGGCTGCCAGGCGGTCAAAAACCACTTGGCAGCCGGCTGAATACTTTATACTGTTCTGGTTCTAAACGCTCGAATCAGAACGGCCAAGCTCTAGAACAAAGGTTGCAGTGCTAGACCAGAACCTCTTCGGTAAGCACGCTAGCAAATGCCAGGAGGTCCGCTTCGCGGAACGCCCCAGCCATTACCTGCAAGCCTATGGGCAAGCCAGTAGCATCCTCCCCCACCGGCACTGAGATGGCGGGCACCCCGGCCAGCGAGGCCTGAACGGTGAAAATATCGGCCAAGTACATCGACACGGGGTCTTGCTTCTCGCCTAATTTGAAAGCCGTGGTAGGCGTAGTAGGCAACACCAGGAAATCAAACTGACGCAACAGCTCGTCGGTCTTGTCCTTAATCAGACGGCGCACGCGCTGAGCCTTGGTGTAGTAAGCGTCATAGTAGTTGGCGCTGAGCACAAAAGTGCCGAGCAGAATCCGCCGCTGCACTTCGGCCCCAAAGCCCTGCGAACGGCTTTTTTTATAGAGCGACTCCAGGTCCGTGGCATCCGGGGCACGGTAGCCGTACTTCACCCCGTCGAAGCGGCCCAGGTTAGAGCTGGCTTCGGCCGTGGTGAGGATGTAGTAGGTAGGAATCATGAAGTCGAGGTAGGGAAAGTCCACAGCCTCCACCACGTGGCCCTGGCCACGCAGAATGTCGAGCTGGGTTTCCAGCGCCGACTTGATTTCCGGGTTCAGGCCCTCGCTGTTGATGGCATCGGCAATGTAGCCAATGCGGTAGTGCGGGGCGGGCGTGAGCTGCTGGCTATAGGCGGGCACTTCGCGCTGGCTGGCGGTGCTGTCCATGTCATCGGGACCGGCCATTACTTCCAGTAGCAAGGCCGCATCCTGCACCGAGCGGGTGATGGGCCCAATCTGGTCGAACGACGAGGCAAAGGCCACTAGGCCGTAGCGCGAGATGCGCGAATACGTGGGCTTCAAGCCAATGACGCCGCAGAAAGCCGCCGGCTGCCGCACCGAGCCGCCCGTATCCGAGCCTATCGAGGCCAAGCACATATCGGCCTGCACGGCCACGGCCGAGCCGCCCGATGAGCCGCCGGGTACCCGTTCTGGGTCGGCTGCATTACGTGCCGGGCCGAAGTAGGAAGTTTCGTTCGAGCCGCCCATGGCAAACTCATCGCAGTTCTGGCGGCCGATGAGAATAGCGTCGGCATCGAGCAAGCGCTGCACGGCAGTGCCGGTAAACAGCGATTTGAAGCCGTCGAGCATCAGGCTGCTGCTTTGCAGCGAGTGCCCGGCATAGGCCAGCACATCTTTCAGGCCGATGACCATGCCGGCCAAGGGCCCGGCGGTGCCAGCGGCCAGCTTCGCGTCTACGGCATCGGCCTGGGCCCGGGCCTCGTCGGCCCACACTTCCAGGAAGGCGTTGAGGTGCTGCTGGCGCTCGATGTTGCCAAGGTAATACTCAACGAGCTGACGGCAGGACGTGGTGCCCGCCGCCAGCTCGTTACGAACTTCGGATAAAGAATGAAAACGCTTCAAACTGTTCTGCAGATTAGGTGCCCGATTTGGCGTTATACGTTAGGATTGGGGGAAGCCGGAACATAGGGCTGCCGGGGCTGGGTGCCCTCGGGCGCCAAGTTGGGCGGCAAGGTAGGGGTCACGGGCGGAGCCGGGTCTTCGTTCTGGTTCTCAAATGAGTAGTCAGCATCGGCGGTGGGCAGTACCGAGGCCGTAGCTGGCGCCGCCCAAGGGTCGAACCCAGAACCGGTTTCGGCTACCGGAGGAGTAGACGCGGCCGGCGAAGACAGCGAGGACGAAGACGGGTTCTGCGCATCGTACACGGGTGTTTGCTGTTGCGTGTAGCTGGGCTGCGAAGGCTGGCCGGCCTGCTCAAATTCCTTGCGGATTTCGGTGCTGGCGTCCTTGAACTCACGAATGCCCTTGCCAAGGCCCCGGGCGAGCTCAGGAATTTTGTTGGCCCCAAAGAAAATGAGGATAACAACCATTATCAGCATAATCTCGGAGCCGCCGATATCGCCCAGGAAGAGGATGAAAGGAGTTTGCATGGCTTGCGGGGCGCAGACTAGCGCGGCTGGTTGGTAGGGTCGTTAGGATTGTATACGGGCGGAACGGGCTGCTGATAGCCCTGCTGCACGGGAGGGGTAGTGGGCTGGTCGCGGTACTGCGGCTGCTGCTTGTCGGCCTCCTTGGTCGCGTCCTTAAACTCGCGCACGCCCTGGCCCATGCCTTTGAAGAGCTCGGGAATCCGCTTGGCTCCAAACAGCAGAATAATCACAAACACGATGAGCAGGATTTCGGTTGTCCCGAAGCTGCCGATTAGAAACAAGGAATGAAGCATGAGGAGATGGGCCCCTGGGCCCGATTAGAGTGATAAAGGAGGATATACGAAGCCCAACACCTTTTGGAGTCTCAAAGATACCCGACAAGAAGGTTTTAGCAGATAATCTACTCTCCTTGGGGGGTGATTTGTGTCGATTGGCCGGGCGCTGGCTGGGGTTGGCCGGAATCCCTCCAGTTGCACCTGTCCCAGGGCGTTAGCTTTGCTAAGCTTTTCACCTTGAGCTTTCTTGGCCCAATTGAGCTCAAGCCATGTCCTCATTATCTCCCTACGCTGTGAAATTACCTAAGCGCCCCACGCAGCCCGACTCCGCTCTCCGTCAAGTAAACGAGCCCGAGCGCTTAGAGGCCCTCCATAGTTACGAGGTGCTCGACACCGACCCGGAGCAGGTATTCAACGACATTGCTCACTTGTCGGCATTTATTTGCGGCACGCCCATGTCGCTGGTTTCTCTCATCGACGGGCACCGGCAGTGGTTCAAAGCCAAAGTCGGGCTGGAAACAAAGGAAACGCCCCGCGAGCACGCGTTCTGCCAGTACGCCATGCGCGCCCAGGACGTGTTCGAGGTGAACGACGCCACCGCCGATACCCGCTTCGCGGAAAACCCGCTCGTGACCGGCGACCCCAACATCCGTTTCTATGCCGGCGCCCCGCTGCTCTCGCCCGAAGGCCAGCCGTTGGGTACCCTGTGCGCGCTCGACACCGTGCCCCGCGAACTCAACGACGACCAGCGCGAGGCCCTGCGCATCCTGGCCCGGCAGGTAATGGCCCACTTGGAGCTCCGCCGCATCCGCATTCAGCTCGAAGACGAACGCCAGAAGCTGGAAGGGGTGCTGCGCATGGCCAACAACGCCGGCGATGCGCTCTACGCCAACAACCGCTCTGAGATTTTTGTCAAACAAGACCAACGCCTGGTTCGCATTGCCACCGCCGACCTGCAGTACGTGGAAGCCCTGGGCGACTACGTGAACCTCTACACAGCCCGCGAGCGGTTCACGGTGTACAGCACCATGAAAGACCTGGAAACCAAGCTTCCTGTTCGGGACTTTGCCCGCGTGCACCGCAAATACATTGTCCGCCTCGACCGCATCATGACCATCGAAGCCGACTCGGCCTTGCTCGATGGCGTGCGCGACTCCAGCTTGTCGCGCACCCCGGTGCGGGTGCCCATTGGCAGCTCCTATAAATCGGGCCTGCTGGGGCGCCTAAACCTGGTATAAACGCCACCCGCGCCGCGTCCCTGTTTCAACTTCAAAACTAGGCAAAGCTGACGTTCGCCGGGTGAATTTGACTACTCGCCGAGTTGCAGCGCGGGCCGCCTCGCGAATGCCCCACCTTTGTTTCGGTTATCGGTTGGGGCAGGCTAGTAGCCGCCGCGGCCGACGACTAAGTTTGTTTTCATAGCTCAGAAAGACCCGCACCTTTGGCGCGGGTTTTTTTTCGTGCTCACCGCACGGCCGTTGCCTTAGCGGTGGCCCAGCCAGCTCTGAGGGTTCAGGTTTTGCGAATTATGCCACACCTGAAACTGCACTTCGGACGTGCCCTCGGAGTCGGTAGCCACCACCCCAATTACCTCTTTGGCACTCACGCGCTGGCCCTCGCGCACGCTCACGGACCGGAGCTTGGCATACACCGTGAAAAAGTCGCCGTGTTGAATCATGACAATGGTGTTCATACCCGCGATATTGGCAATGGTGAGCACCTTGCCGTCGAAACAGGAGCGCACCGACTCGCCGGCGCCGGTCTGAATATCAACGCCGCGGTTTTCCACGGTCACGTTTTTCAGCACCGGGTGCGCGTGCCGCCCAAAGCGCTGGCTGATGAAGCCCCGGCTCACGGGCCAGGGCAGCCGGCCCCGGTTCCCAGCAAACGAAGACGAAAGCAGAGCCGACTCGGGGGTGAGGGCAATGCGCACGGCGCGGCGGTCGGCAGCGGTTTCGGCCGCCGTTTCGGGAGCATCAGATTCTGGGGCCGCGCTGGCATCGTCGTTGTCCGAGCGCGTGCGCCCGCCCCCGGCGGCACTGCGCGCTGCGGCCGCACGGCGGGCCGCGGCCGCAGCGGCTATCTCAGCCTGGCGCCGAGCTGCCAGGCGGGCGGCCCGGGCAGCGCGGGCTATTTCTTCGCGCACGCGCTGGGCAATCAGGTTGTCAAGCTGCACCACGGCACGCCGCCGCTCCTCCAGCTCCTGGCGCAGGCCCTGCTCCTGCTGGCTGAGTTGCTGCACCATCTGGTCTTCCTTGGTCTTCAGCGTCAGCAGGTTTTTATTTTCGTTGAGCTGAGTATTCAGCAAGCTGCTTTTGCGGCGCTGCTGCTGCGTGAGGCCCGTGAGCTGCTGGCTGAGTTGCTGCTGCGTACCCATAATGCGGGCCGCTTGCCGCTGCCGCTCCTCGGTGTACTGCCGGATGTAGCGCAGCCTGAGCGCAAACTCGTTAAACGAGTCGGACGCAAACAGAAACATCAATCGGTTGAAACCATTGGACGTTTTAGAGGCCGTGTACAGCAGCCGCGCGTACTCAGCTTTTAGCTCCCGCAGGGTTTGCTGGGTTTGCAGCACCTGCTTGGCGGTTTGGTGCACGTTGCTTTCAATGCCCTGCAGCTGGGTCGAAATCCCCTGAATCACCTGCTTTTTCTCGGTCAGCTTTTCCTTGATGACGTTCAATTGACCCAAGCTCACCTTTTTCTTCTCCTGGGTTTGATTCAGGGCCTGACTGGTTTCCTGAATCTGGCGCAGATTGGCCAGCCGCTCGCGCTCCAGTTGCTCCTTGCTTTTGGGAGCGGCCCGGCGGGTAGGAGCACTTTTTGCCTTGGTTTTGGAAGGGCTAACTTGAGTTGACTTTGTGGGAGTCTTGGTCTTGGCAGGCTGCTTTTTTTTGGGTTGCTGCGCAGCGGCAGGCAGGGCCAGCCACAGGCTGAGTAGGCACAGCAGCCACCATTGCCGGCGGGCTCGCACAGCCATGTGGTAGCCCCGAGGAGCCGTTGTTTTATCAACCGTTGTTACCTGTATGTTCAAAGTCTACCGTTCAAAAGCTGCTACTTATTTCTGCCGCTTGAAGCCTTTGGGCACGGTAAAGGGGAAGGACAGCCGCTCACGCCCGGCATTCACCTTGGTATAGTTGATGGCCGCTGTCACGGCCCCCGCAGTGGGTTGCTGCGCCTGAATAAACGTGGCGTGCGCAAATGGCAGATTCGCCTGTTCCTCCAAGGGGCGGAAATCGGTGTAGTCCACAATCAGGTTGCGCTTGGTGGCTTCGTCGCTCACTTTCAGCTGCTGCACCCGGCCGGTACCGGCTTGCAGCAGGCGCTCAATCAGCACCTCGGCCAATGGGTAGGTGACGCGCTGGCGGCCGGCCTCCTCGTTGGCCACGGTGGGCGTAGTGCCAGCCGGAGCGGGCATGTAGTCGCCCAGCAGCAGCGCCTGCATTTGCTCAAAGCTCACGGGCACGTTCAGCAGTTTACTGAGGTAGTTGTATCCGCCCGAAAAGTAGGTTTTCTCCAGTCGGTTCAGCACCTGTACCGAGTCACGGGTGAGCACGGCGCGCACGCCTTCAATCCCGGCCAGCGAGGCCGACACCCAGATGATGCTGTCGCGGCGCATGCGCAGGGCCAGATTGGCGCCCTGCTTGTTGCCATTCATTGTGATTTGAGCCTTGCCTTTGGCGTTCAAAAACAAGAAGGTGGTGTTGGTGGCCTGCACCGTGGGCAGTGCGGGCTCCATGGCTTGCGCGGTGGGCGTCGATGTGCCCGGGCCCCGGCCCGATTTAGTAGGTACGCCCTTGCGATTGCAGCTGCCCAATAGCAGCCCCAAGGCCAAGAGCAAAGTGAGTTTATTCATACAGTTTTCGGTCTTTCAATTTGCGCTCCAGCAAGTTCGAAGCCACTCCGGCTTTTCGGGCCCGCTGCCACTCGGCCACGGCTTTGTCTTTTTCGCCGAGCTGGTAGAGCACATCGCCGTAGTGTTCAATCACGGCGGCATCTTTGGTGGTTTGCAGGGCTTTTTCCAAAGCAGCTTTGGCTCCTGCGTAATCCTTCATCTTGTAAAGCACCCAAGCGTAGGTGTCGAGGTAGGTGTCGTTGTCGGGAAATTGCTTCACCACCTTGCCCGCCATTTGCTTGGCTTTTTCCAGCTTCTCCCCGCGCAACGATAAAAAGTAACTGTAATTGTTCAGCACCTGCACATTGTTGGGGTCGCTCACCAGAGCAGCTTCGTAGGCCGCGTCCGATTTGGCGTAGTCCTTCATCTCATGGTAAGCATCGCCGAGCTGGGCATCGAACTGCCCCAACAGCTCCGGGTTGGCCAGGGCCAGCTTGCGGCCGTATTCCAGCGCTTTCACGCCTTTCTGCGGCTGCTTCTTCAGCAAGTGGGCCACGCCGTTGTAAAACCATATTGACGCTTGGTTGGGAAAAAGCTCCAGCGCCCGGTCGGTGTGCGTCAGCAGCGAATCCGTCTGGTTAAGCTCAGCATCAATCCACACCACCTGCTGCCAGATTTTAAACTGAGAGTTATCGTAGCGCAAGGCTTTGAGGTAGGTGTCACGGGCGTCCTTTTTACGGTCGGTCAGGGTTTGAATATCACCCGCCACCGCATAAGACTTGGCCTCTTTAGGATAAGTTTTGATAGTGGCAGCGGCCAGGTCGCGGGCTAGCTGGTTCACCGATTCTTTAGGGTTGGGCAGCTGCTTGATGTAGCTCACCAGAATGCGCACCCGCTCGTCGATGTCCAGCGCTGGGCTGGCAAAAGCCAGCTTCAGCTGCTCACCGGCTTGGTCGGGCTGGTTTTGCTGGCGGTACACTTCCGCCAGAATCATGTGGGCCTGGGGGTTCTCAGGGTCGGTCCGCAATGCCTGCTCGGCCACCCGGACGGCATCGGCCAAGCGATTGTTGCTGGCGTACATTTCAGCTTGGGCCAACACGTAGCGGCTTTCATTAGGATTGGCCCGGATGAGCTTTTCGCCTTCGGCCAGCGCCAGGTCCAGCTTGTTTTGCTTCAGATAAATCTGCTGTTTCTTAAAGGAAACCTCATCTACTTGGCCAAACTCCTTCTCGGCGAGCTCCAGCGTGCTCAGCGCTTCGGGCAGCTTGTTCTGGGCCAAGTACAGGTCAGCGAGGTTGAACAGGTAGCTGCCGGAGTTCGGCACCTGCTTGATGAGCGAGGCATACGTTTTTGCGGCCCCGTCGTACTGCTTCTGCCGCACCTGGATATCGGCCAGCAACAGGTAGTAGTACGCATTTTTAGCATCAAGCCGAATGGCCGCATTCGCGTAGTTGGTGGCGTCGCGCAGGTTGCCGCTTAGCAGGTTGGCTTCGGCTATCTTGTAGTTGACGGCCGCGTTGTCGGGGTTCAGCGCATAAGCTCTCAGCAGCTGCTCCAGGGCTTTGGTGTAGTCCTCCAGCAGCACGTACTTCACGCCATCCACAAACAGCGCTTCGGTGTGCTCCCGCTCCCGCTCCGATAAGGGCGGGGCCGCCGCCCGCTTGGCGCGGGCATCGGCCAGCTTCTTGTCCAGCTCGCGTTGTTCTTTTTCCAGCGCCCGCCGCTCTTTGCGGGTCATTTTGGCGGGAGGGGTATCGGCGCCAGTGGAGGGCTGCGCATAGCCAAAGGCCGTCAGCCCCAACCAAAACAACAGACTAAGAACAACTTGACGCATATACAAAAAACCGGACCTGGGGCCCGGCTCACGAATTTACGGGTAATAATGCCCAACGACGCGACCCTCCGCAGAAGGCCGCGTCGTTGTAACGCATTTACTCGCTAAAATGTCACACCCGGAGCTGGTTATAATCGCCGAGGCTCAGGTCGTCGGGCGTACCGGTCACGGTAGCGAAGTTGCCAATCATGGAATTGGTGATGACGGCGTTGAGCACCGAAGCCGACTGCTGCACGATGGAATTCGACAGGCGCGAGTCGCGCACGTTGGCGTTCTCGCCCAGCGACACGTGCGGTCCCACTACCGAATCGGTGATGATGGCGTTTTCGCCGATATACACCGGGTCGATAATGACCGAGTTAGTGATTTTGGCCGATTCCGCTACCAGCGACTCGCCGCGCTCCTTCAGGTACTCCAGGTAGCGCTGGTTGGTAAACACGGTGGCGTCTTTGTTGCCGCAGTCCAGCCACTCGGTTACGCGGCCGGGCACGAACACCGTGCCTTTGTTCTTCATGTTTTCCAAGGCGTTGGTGAGTTGGTACTCGCCTTTGTCCTTGATGTCGTTGTCGAGCAGGTACTGCAGCTCATCGCGCAGGTACTCGCCATCCTGGAAATAATAGATGCCGATGATGGCTAGGTCCGAAACGAAATCCTGGGGTTTCTCCACAAACTCCGTAATCTGGCCCTGTTCGTTCAGCTTTACTACGCCAAACGGACGGGGGTCTTCCACCTGCTGCACCCAGATGGTGCCGGGCACCGAGGAATCCAGCGTAAAGTCAGCCTTAAATAGCGTATCGGCGAAAGCCACCACCAGGGGGCCAGTCAACGACTCTTTGGCACACAAAATGGCGTGGGCCGTACCCAAGGGCTCATCCTGGTACACAATGGTACCCTTAGCGCCCACCGATTCGGCAATTTTCACCAGGCTTTTCTCCACGGCATCGCCAAAGCGGCCAATGATGAAGGCCACTTCGTCCACGGGCTCGCCGCACACTTTGGCAATGTCTTCCACGAGGCGCTGCACGATGGGTTTGCCCGCAATCGGAATCAGAGGCTTGGGAACAGTGAGGGTGTGGGGGCGCATGCGCTTGCCCATGCCGGCCATCGGTACGATGATTTTCATTCGGTGTTGGTGGTTAGTTGTCAGTTACTTATTGTCAGTTGTCAGAACTCTGACGGGCTTTTGCTATGGCGGCGGGGCAGCCGCGCGCAACTGTTGTCAGTCCGCTTCGATGCCGGCAAGATAGAACAAGCCGACAACCGACAGTGAAGAACCGACAACTTTCGGAAAGCTACGCTTTCCCTGTGCTTCCATACCCGCCCGCGCCTCGTTGGGTTTCGCTTAGCGTCTCAGTGGGCTGCCAGGCAATGGTCTCGTGCTTCGCAACTATCAGCTGGGCAATGCGTTCGCCGTCGTTCACCACGAACGGTTCGTTGGATAAATTCACCAGCAGCACCTTTATTTCGCCGCGGTAGTCGGCATCAATCGTTCCAGGACTGTTCACCAGCCCGATGCCATGCTTGTAGGCCAAGCCACTGCGTGGGCGGATTTGCGCTTCATAGCCCACGGGAATTTCCAGGCTCAACCCCGTCGGAATCAGGGCTCGCTCCAGTGGCCCCAGCGTGACGGGGGCTTCCAGGCTAGCCCGCAAATCGAGGCCAGCCGCGTGCGGTGTCTGGTACTCCGGCAGCGGGTGGTGCGAACGGTTGATTACAGGAATGTGCATTGAAAAGAAGGAAGCAGGTCGGGTGGGCAAAGATAGCAACCGTGCTATCCTGTCAAAACCGGCTACGCCACCACTGGCTTAGCTGGCTGGGGCCGCTCAATAAAGTAAAGGGCGAGTAGGAAAGCAGCTGTCAGGCCGGCGTGCCAGGCGCGGCGAACCCACCAATCTTCCGGCTGTATCCACCAGCCCAGCCCCACCACTCCCGCTGCCAGTAGTAGCCACAGCCCCAGGCGCAAGGCTGGGTACGGCACCGGAAAGTGGCGCTCGCCTAAACGCCAGCAGACTACGGCCATCATAAAGTAGCAAACCAAGGTGGCAATGGCACAGCCCATGTAGCCCAGCACGGGTATGAGCAGGAAGTTGAGGGCGATGGTGAGCACGGCACCGCCGGCACCGATGTAGGTGCCGTAATAAGTTTTATCGGTGAGCTTAAACCACACCGACAAGTTGTAGTAGACGCCCAAAAACAGATTAGCTAGCAGCAGCACCGGCACCACCATCAGACCCTGTAGGTACTCTGACCGCCGCAGAAACAGCGGCCCAATATCTTCCACGTTCAGGCTGATACCCACAAAAATCACCGCGCAACACAGCGTAAACCATTTCAAAATCATGGCAAACGTGGCGGGCAAATTCTTCTCGGTGCTTTGGGCAAAAAAGAACGGTTCGGCCGCATAGCGAAACGCCTGAATCACAAGCGACATGAAGATGCTCAGCTTGTAGCAAGCCCCGTAAATTCCCACCGCGGTGAGACTGCTTTGGCCAGGATAAAAATTATCAGGCAGCCACTTAGGCAGCAGAATCCGGTCCAGGGTTTCGTTTACCATGCCGGCCAGGCCCATGAGCATAAGCGGGTAAGCATACTTCAGCAAGGGCCGGAGCGGTTCCAAGCTCAGGCGGAAGCGGACGCCGAACAGCTCACGCCACAGCAGCAGCACCGTGAAGCCGCTGGCTACTAAGTTGGAGAGAAAGACATAGCCCACGCCTATGGTCGGGTCATACACGCGCGCCACCAGCGGCTGCAGACTGGCTAGGTACTCGCCCTTCATCACATCGGCGCAGAACACAATGAAGAACAGGTTCAGGGCCACATTCAACCCAATATTAGCCAGCTTGATGGTGGCAAATTTGCGGGCTTTGTTCTCCAATCGCAGGCGCGCAAAGGGAATGGCCGTTATTGCATCCAGGCCCAGAATCAGCGCGACCCACACCGCATACCGCTCGTGGCCCGACGGAATATCCAGCAATCCCAGCAGCGGTTCGGCCAGCAACACCAGCAAGGCCGTCAGCCCGACGCTGCTCACCAGTAGCAGGCTCATCACCCGGCCATACAGCTCTTCCCGGTCAACGCCCTCTTGGTTGGCGAAACGGAAAAACGTCGTTTCCATTCCGTAGGTGAATAGGACATTCAGAAACGACACATAAGCATACAGCGCCGTAACAATGCCGTACTCCGCCGCCGCAAAATAGCCCGTGTACACCGGCACCAGCAAGTAGGTGAGCACGCGGCCCACTATGCTGCTGACGCCGTACACGGCGGTCTGCGACGCTAATTTTTTAACTACACTCATTCTCTTCTCTGAAGAAGGAGAACAAAGGATGAGGAATGAAACATCACCAAAACCGGCAATGCGTCATTCCTCCATACTTATTCCCTGTTGCTGAAAGGGTTATTTCCCCGTGAAAACCGCCGCCCGCTTCTCCACAAACGCTTGGGTGCCCTCCTTGAAATCGTGGGTTTCGAAGGCCCGGCCAAAGGCCTTTGCTTCCGCTTCGTAGCCGTCGGCGTCTTTGGCGTAGTGCGCATTCACGCACTCCAGCACCATGCCCACGGCTAGGGGCGCCTTGCCCAAAATCTTGCCTAGCAGCTGCTGGCAAAACGAAAGCAGCTCAGCCTGCGGCACCACGTGGTTTACCAAGCCAAGCCGCAGCGCTTCGTCAGCCTTCAAAAGGTCGGCCGTCAGGAGCAGTTCAATGGCCTTGCCTTTGCCAATGAGTTGCGGCAGGCGTTGCGTGCCGCCGTAGCCTGGCAACAAGCCCAGATTCACCTCCGGCTGGCCAAAGCGGGCGTTGTCGGAAGCCACGCGCATGTGGCAGGCCATGGCCAGTTCACAGCCGCCGCCCAGCGCGAAACCGTTCACGGCCGCAATCACGGGCTTGGTGCTTTCCTCAATCCGGCAGAAAGCCTCCTGGCCACGCTCGGATGCTCGGGCTGCCTGGGCGGGCGTAAGGGCGGCTAGTTCGGCAATGTCGGCCCCGGCCACGAAGGCCTTTTCGCCGCTGCCCGTCACAATTACACCCCGCACCTGGGGCTCGTCCAGCGCCTGCTGCATGGCGTTGGCAATGTCTTCAATAGTAGCCGCATTCAGTGCATTGAGCTTGCTGGGGCGGTTGACGGTGATGGTGAGGATGCCGCTGGCGGCGTCCAGGTCGTAAAGCAGATTTTCGTAAGAAGCAGACATGGCGAGAGAAAAGGCCTGAATGAATTGGTCCGACCAAAGATAGCACCCGGGCACGGCGAGGCTGGTCGCGCCAAATACCTGGCTTGTCATCCCAAGGTTGTGCATGGCCTGAGCTAATGCCATTAGGAAAGACCAACGCCCCAGCTTTGCGTGCCAGCACCACCAAAGAAATATGAATTTCTTTTCCTAGATTCCGCTCTCTCTTCTTTCAAATCTCCTTTCCTGACTGATTCCCATGGGCTTCGTTTCCGAATTTAAAGAGTTTATTTCCAAAGGCAACGTCCTTGATTTAGCCATTGGCGTCATCATAGGCGCATCTTTTGGCAAAATCGTCACGTCAATGACCGATGACATTCTCATGCCATTGCTCAGCGTTTTCACCCGGGGCATCGACTTTAAGAACATGTTCGTCACTCTCGACGGCAAGGCCTACGGCACGCTGGACGACGCAAAAAAAGCCGGCTCGGCTGCCATTGCCTACGGCAACTTCATCAATGCCGTGATTTACTTCCTCATCATTGCCTTTGTTATTTTCTGGGTGGTAAAACTGGCCAACCGCATGAAGAAAGCGCCCGTGGAAGTGGTGAGCGTGCCCGCTCCTCCCACCACCGAGCAGCAGCTACTCATGGACATTCGCGATTCGTTACGCGCCAATCGCACCTAAAAGCGCCATTTCGTTCGACGTGAAAAAACCACTGTCTATCGAGTTATGGACGGTAGTTACGCCGTTTGAAGCTCAAGTATTGATTTAGCAAGGATAGATAAATTGCCGAATCAAAATAAGTTGCGACCTTAGAGGCAGGTTAGGCTGGGCTCCATCTTCCGGGTGCTGGCGTTGAACCACCGATTGCCCGCTTTCGTTAGCATGCCATCTCCTCTTCCTCTCCACTTCCCGCGTACATGAGAACCCTTTTTGTTGCCTCGCTCCTCTGCGGCTTGGGCCTAATCGCCTCTTCGAGTGCTAGTGCCCAAACTGGTGGCCCCGCCTTCCCTACTCCCGGCCAAGGCACCAGCGAGGCCGGTGCACGCCGCAACAATGGCAACAACGCCGAAGAGCTAGCCCGCAACCAACGCCGGGCAGCCATGACACCCGACCAAATTAAGCAAGACCAACAGCTCGAGCTTCTGCAGGCTCGCACCGGCAACACCAGCTTTGGCCGCAACGGCGCCCCCGACCGCCACTTCGATACCAACCGCAATGGCGGGGGCTTTATCGTGCGCAAGTACAAAGCCAAAAAAGGCTTTTCGGAACTCAAGCGCGGCATGAGCCATCCCGTTGGCGGTTCCAACCCCAAAGGCAAGCCCCTAGTGCACAAGAGCAAGATGCGCAAGAAGTTCCTCTTGTTCTAAGCAAGAGCTTTCCCTGATTATTGAACACGAAAAAGCCCCGGCTGCGATGCAGCCGGGGCTTTTTCGTGTTCAATGGCAACACTGTTCTTACAGCGTGCGCTTGATTTCCTTCTCTTCGAAGCCCTCAATGTTGTCGCCTTCTTGCAACTCGTTGAAGTTCTTGATGGAAATACCACATTCGTAGCCTTGGCGAACTTCGTTCACGTCGTCCTTGAAGCGTTTAAGGTCCTGAATCTCGCCGGTGTGCAGCACGATGCCGTTGCGCACCACCCGCACGCGGGTCTTGCGCTGGAACGTGCCTTCCGTCACCATACAGCCGGCAATCGAGCCGACTTTGGTAATGTTGAACACCATCCGCACTTCGGCGTTGGCGGTCACCACTTCCTGCACCGTGGGGGCCAGCATGCCTTCCATGGCATCCTTCACCTCGTTGATGGCGTTGTAAATGATGCTGTAGAGGCGCACGTCAATCTGCTCCTGCTCGGCCAGCTTGCGGGCACTCTGCGAGGGCCGCACCTGGAAACCGATGATGATGGCGTCGGAGGCCGAAGCCAACAGGACGTCGCTTTCGGAGATGGCGCCCACCCCTTTCGAGAGGATGTTTACCTTCACTTCCGGCGTCGAAAGCTTCAGCAGGGAGTCGGAGAGTGCTTCTACCGAACCGTCCACGTCGCCTTTCACCAGGATGTTGAGTTCCTTAAACGAACCGATAGCCAGGCGGCGACCAATTTCGTCGAGCGTGATGTGCTTCTTGGTCCGGATGGTTTGCTCACGGGCCAACTGCAGACGCTGGGTAGCAATCTCGCGGGCTTCGCGCTCCGTCTCCATCACCTGGAGGCGGTCGCCGGCCTGCGGGGCACCGGTCAGGCCAAGCACCTGCACCGGCGTAGCGGGCGGAGCCGTCTTCATCTTTTTGCCGCGGTGGTCAGTCATGGCCTTCACGCGACCAAAGTGCGGGCCAGCCAGAATCACGTCACCCACGTTCAGCGTACCGGTTTGCACCAGCACGGTGGTTACGTAGCCACGGCCTTTGTCCAGCGAGGCTTCGATAACGGTGCCGATGGCGCCGCGGTCGGGGTTGGCTTTCAGGTCAAGCAGTTCGGCTTCGAGCAGTACCTTTTCGAGCAAGTCTTCAATACCAATGCCCGACTTGGCCGAAACCTCCTGGCTCTGGTACTTGCCACCCCACTCTTCCACCAGAATATTAATCTGGGAAAGCTCCTCGCGGATTTTCTCGGGGTTGGCAGCAGGCTTGTCAATTTTGTTGAGGGCGATGATAATCGGCACCCCAGCCGCTTGCGCGTGGTTGATGGCCTCCTTGGTCTGCGGCATCACCGAGTCGTCGGCGGCTACTACAATGATGGCGATGTCCGTCACCTTGGCACCACGGGCACGCATGGCCGTAAAGGCTTCGTGACCAGGCGTGTCAAGGAAGGTAATGGGCTGGCCCGATTTGGTCCGTACCTCATAAGCACCAATGTGCTGCGTGATACCGCCGGCCTCGCCCTTGGCCACACTCGCGTCGCGGATGTAGTCAAGCAACGACGTCTTGCCGTGGTCGACGTGGCCCATGATGGTCACGATGGGAGCCCGGGGCTTCAAATCTTCGTCGGCGTCGCCGGCGTCGATGCTGATTTCTTCCTCTTCTTTCGACAGGAACTCTACATCGAAGCCGAATTCGTCGGCAATTACCGTAATGGCTTCGGCGTCGAGGCGCTGGTTGATGGACACGAACATGCCCATGCCCAAGCACACCTTGATTACCTCGTTCACGTTCACGTCCATCAGCGAGGCCAGGTCATGGGCCGAGATGAATTCGGTGAGCTTGAGGGTTTTGGCGTCGAGCTCATTCTGTGCGCGCAGGGCCTCGCGGTCCTCCGCCAGCATGCTCCGCTTGTCGCGGCGATACTTGGCGCGGTTGGCTTGGCCGGTGGCTTTGTTACCGCCGAGCTTAGCCAACGTGGCCTTAATCTGCTCCTGAATCTGCTTTTCAGCCTGTTCAGGGGTGAGTGCCGGGGCATTAGGCTTAGGAGCTGACTGGCCGGGACGCTGACCAGGACCACCGGGGCGTTGACCACCCTGACCACCGCCACCAGCGGGGCGGTTGCCTTGGTAGCCGCCACCACCTTGGCCGGGAGCACCAGCCGGGCGGTTGCCCTGATAGCCAGGGCTGGGCGGCGACGTGGTGCTGCCGGGAGGGCCAGGCAGGCGCGTGCGCTTCTTCTGGCCAGGGCCAGCAGGCAAACCACGCTTGCTCACATCCGACGATGCAATAGGACGAGGACCACGGCCGCCCGGACCACGACGGTCGTTATTGATGGAAGACAAGTCGATTTTGCCCAGAACCGTGAGGCCCTTCAGCGTGTCCGACTTGGCCACAATGGTGCTAGTGTCTTCGGGGGCAGCACTGCCTTCAACGGGAGCCACAGGGGCAGCAGCAGCCGGAGCGGCTGGTGCCAGAGCAGCAGCAGGTGCTGGCGCTGCGGGAGCCTGAGCCACCGGAGCTGGCGCAGCCGGAGCCGGTGCGGCAACTGGAGGCGCAGGAGCCGCTTCTGTCTTAGCCACGGGCTGCGCTACGGGAGCAGCTGGTGCTGGCGCTGGTGCGGGAGCAGCAGGCGCCTCTACTCTAGGAGCTGGCGCAACGGGGGCTGGCGCTGGTGCGGCAGCGACGGGTGCTGGAGCAGCAGGAGCTGGGGCGGGCACCGCAGCAGCCGGCGTTTCCGCTGGCTTGGGCTTGGGGGCCACCACACGACCACGGCTGTCGAGTTCAATTTTTCCCAACACCTTCAGGCCCGGCACGGATGGCGTAGCGGGAGCTGGTGCAGGGGCCGGCGCCGGTGCTGGTGCTGCCGCCACAGGGGCAGCAGGTGCCACCGGAGTGGGCACGGGAGCTGGAGCAGCCGCTACGGGAGCAGCTGGCGCAGCCGGCTTAGGTGCGGGAGTAGCAGCCTGCACTGGGCGCGGGGCCGGAGCAGCAGGCTTAGGGGCCGCGTCGAGGTCGCTCTGGCGCTTGTCCTGAATGACCTTCTGAGCCTCCTGCCGGTCTTGGGCATAGGCCGCGAATTCCTTCTCAAGCGAGGCCACTTGCTCACCGGTGAGCTTCGTGGTCGGCTTGTTTTCTACTTGTATACCTTTCTTGGCCAGGGCTTCGACCACCCTGTCCATTCCAATATTCAGGTCTTTGGCCGCCTGTTGTAGCCGTTTCGGGGTTGCTTCCGCCATTCTATCTGTTACTCGCGTACGATACGCTTCTAAGTGCAAAGGTATTACATTAAATCTTGCCAGCAGGGCGCAAACCGCGCCAACTGGCACGATTTGTTACCCTTGCCGTACCGGCCGCGCGGCCGTCATTGGGCTGATTCGGCGGGAGAGCTTGCGCCCGCATCCTCAGTAGTCGCTTTGGGTTCTTCGGTCATTTCGGTCACCAAAGGGGTGTGTTCAGTTGTAATTTCCGATTCAGAAGCATGATTTACAGCCACTTCCTCTTCTTGATTGTCAGCTTTCGCCTCGGGAGCAGCGTCTACGGGTGCACGCTTTTTAGCGGCATCCAGCGAGTTTTCGTCGAGGTCCTCGTCGTCGGCAAATTCCTGGCGAATAATGCGGTATACATCGTCCACCATTTCTTCTTCCAACTCCGTGCGGCGCACAATGTCGTCTTTCTTGACGGCCAATACGGCACGCCCCGTGTCCAAGCCGATTTTTTTCAGCTCGGCCAGTACCCAAGGCTCGATTTCGTCCTGGAACTCGTCCAGTGAAATGTCTTCCTCGTAATCGATGGCTTCGCGGAATACGTCGATTTCCATGCCCACCAGCCGGCTGGCCAACTTGATGTTGGCACCGCCACGGCCAATGGCCAGGCTAACCTGGTCAGGCTTCATGAAAACCGAAACCCGCCCGCTTTCCTGGTTTATTTTCATTGAACCCACTTTGGCCGGCGATAGTGCCCGGGCAATATAGAGTTCCAGGTTGTCGGTGTAGTTAATGATGTCGATGTTCTCGTTTTCGAGCTCGCGCACCACCGGATGAATGCGGCTGCCCTTCATGCCGACGCAAGCGCCCACGGGGTCAATTCGCTCGTCGTAGCTTTCTACAGCTACTTTGGCCCGCTCGCCGGGCTCGCGCACCACGTTTTTGATAACAATGAGGCCGTCGTAAATCTCGGGCACTTCCAACTCGAACAAACGCTCCAGGAACGCCGGGGCGGCGCGGGAGAGAATGATTTTGGGCGTGCCGTTAATTACTTCAACGCGGTGTACTACGGCCCGCACGGTGTCGCCCTTACGGAAACGGTCCTTGGGGATTTGCTCCGCCTTGGGCATCACTAGCTCGTTGTCGTCCTTGTCCATGATGAGGGCCTCGCGGCTCCACACCTGGTAGACTTCGCCGGTCACGATTTCACCAACCTGGTCTTTGTATTTTTGGTAGAGGTTGTCGCGCTCCAGGTCCTTCACGCGCTGAATCAGCGTCTGGCGAGCCATGAGCACGGCGCGACGGCCAAAGTCTTCCAGCTTCACCGCTTCGGCTACCGATTCGCCAACCTCGAAGTCGGGCTCAATTTTTTGGGCGTCGGCGAGCGGAATTTTATCGTGGTCCCAGATATCTTCGGAGTTGTCGTCCACGATTTCGCGGTTGCGCCAAATTTCCAAGTCACCGTTATCAGGATTGATGATAACGTCGAAGTTTTCGTCCTGGTCGTACTTTTTGCGAATCATCGTGCGGAACACGTCGTCCAGGATGCTCATCATCGTGGGCCGGTCGATGTTCTTGCTCCGGGCAAATTCGCTGAAGGACTCGATTAATTCGTGGCTGTTCATGGGGACTGTCATGCTGAGCTTGCGAAGCATCTTATCACGTTCGCAGTGCTCGGGTAGTAACTAATTCTGAATCTGACGAAAGTAGCCGTGATAAGATGCTTCCTTCGTCAGCATGACAAAAGTTATTTAAAGGAGATAACAACTTTCGCTTCCTGAATATCCGTGAAGGGATAAAAGGCCGCGGGCAGGGTAGTTTTCTTGGTTTTCTGTTTGATAACTTCCTCAATCTCCACGCCTTCCGGAGTGGAAGCGGTGAGGACGCCGGTTTTTTCGGTGCCATCGGCCAGTTTCAGAGCCAGGGAGCGACCGATGTGGCGGGTGTACTGGCGCGGGTCGGTGAGGGGCTGGTCGGCACCGGGGCTGGTGACTTCCAGGGAATAAGCGGAGTCCTCGCCGTAGTGCTCATCGATGCGGCGCGCTAGTCGGCGGCTGATGGTAGCGCACGCTTGGATGGCCAAGCCGGTGGGGCCATCGAGGGTCACGGTCACCTTCGGCATCACCGAATCGGACACGGTGAGGCCCACGATGAACAGCTCCTCGTCGCCGATGGCGTCCTGGAGCATTTCCAGCAGTAGGGTACGGTCAAAATGCATAACTCAAGAAAAAAGCGGGCAAAAAAAGAGGGGACTGCGCGTCCCCTCTTTGCTAAAGCGAATACCAACTTCGTGTGCAAAGATAGGACAATGGGCGGCGGAATGCAAGGCTGGCCCGCTTCCGGGGCTCCGGCTTGCAGCGCAGTGGCGGGCCGTCGGCGGCGGTGCGGGCTTCGAAAAGCAACTACGGCGATAAATTACTGACTTTAAAACCCTAATCAAACTCGCAGGGTTTCAAGGCGCGGGCAACTAACCTGAACCATCACTTCATTCAATTTTTAGCGCTTTCCTCATGAAAACCACACAAATCCTTCGCCACCTCGCGTTCGGCCTAGCCACTGTGCTAACTGCCAGCACGTCCTACGCGCAAACCGAGGCGCCGAAAGACAAGCCCAGCCCCGCGGCTACCGCCAGCGGCAAAATTGGCGCAACTGATGTGACCATTAAGTACAGCAGCCCCGCCGTGAAGGGCCGCACCATTTGGGGCGGGCTAGAGCCCTATGGCAAAGTGTGGCGTGCGGGTGCCAACGAGGCTACTACCGTTGAATTCAGCAAGCCGGTGAAGGTGGAAGGTAAAGCCCTGCCCGCGGGCACGTATAGCCTCTTCATGATTCCTACCGAAAAGGATTGGACTGTCATATTTAATAAGACGGCTAAACAGTGGGGAGCTTATGAGTACGACGAGAAGCAGGATGCCCTGCGAGTGACGGTGAAGCCTCGCAAGTCCAATACCCTGACCGAGCGCCTGGCCTACGAGGTGACGCCGAATGGCCTAGTGCTCCGCTGGGAGTACATGGAAGTGCCCGTGGCGGTGAAATAAACTGCCGCTGCGGCAGCCTTTAGCGGTTTCTATTGATGAGGAACGCAAGCCTGGGCCAACTGGCCTGGCTCGCGTTCCTCTTTTTACGTTCAAACATCGCGAAACTCTCGTTTGAGCTATTTCTGCGACTTCAAAACCCTTTGCAGACTTTTGTGGTCCATACCCGGCGGGCCGGACCGGCTTTTTCCTGATTGATATGACTCCCACCACCGAATACAAACTCACTCAATACAGCCACGGCGCGGGTTGCGGCTGCAAGATTGCGCCGGCCGTGCTCGACCAAATGCTACACACCAGCATTGCCCAGCCCTACGACGAGCGGCTGCTAGTGGGCAATGCCAGCCGCGACGACGCAGCGGTGTATGACATCGGCGGCGGACAGGCGGTGATTTCGACCACCGACTTTTTCATGCCCATCGTGGACGATGCGTATGATTTCGGCCGCATTGCCTCGGCCAATGCCATCTCGGATGTGTACGCCATGGGCGGGCGGCCCGTCATGGCCATTGCGGTGCTGGGCTGGCCCGTGGATAAGCTGCCACCCGAGGTAGCGCGCCGCGTGCTGGAAGGCGCCCGCAGCATTTGCGCCGAAGCGGGAATTCCGCTGGCTGGCGGGCACAGCATCGACTCGCCTGAGCCCATTTTTGGCTTGGCCGTGACAGGCCTGGTGAACATCATCGACCTGAAGCAGAACGACACCGCCACAGCGAGCTCGGAACTGTTTTTAACCAAGCCACTAGGCGTGGGCATCCTGACCACAGCGCAGAAAAAGGGCATTCTGCGGGACGAGGACGCGGCCATTGCCCCGGCGCAGATGATGCAGCTCAATAAAATAGGCGCCGAGCTGAGCAAGCTCGATGCCGTGACGGCCCTAACCGACGTGACGGGCTTTGGCCTGCTCGGCCACCTTTCCGAAGTGTGCGAGGGCAGCGGCCTGACGGCCGAAATCGAGTTTTCGAAAGTACCGCGCATCGCAGCGGCCGAGTCGTATTTGAAGCAAGGCAGCGTGCCGGGTGGCACGGGCCGCAACTGGGCCAGCTACGGCCACAAGGTGGGGCCCATCAGCGACGAGCAGCGGACCTGGCTCTGCGACCCACAAACCTCTGGCGGCTTGCTGGTGTGCGTGGCGCCCCAGGGCCGCGAGGCGGTGCTGGAAGTGTTTGCCAAGCACGGATTGGCTTTGGAAAGCTTTGGGCACCTGAGGGCGCACCAGGAGAACGAAGCCTGGGTGCAGGTCGGCGCGTAGCGCTGGTCTGGCTTTGACCCATGAAATCTTCTATCCTTCGGCCGCTGCTGGAAGTGGCGGTGGCATTGCTCGTGGTGCTGGGCGCGGTGCGCTGGGTAACGGGCCTGTTTTCTAAGCGAACGGCGGTTTACCGCGTCACGGCGGCGCGGCAGATGCGGTTATTGTTTTGGCCCCTGCTGGCGCTGGGGGCCGGGCTGAGCGTGCTGCCAGCGGTGGCGCTGAGCGGCCAGAAAACCACTTTAGTTGAATGGCTGCTGGCGCTTGGCTTTTTGCTGTTTACGCTGGTGCTTAGTGGGCCGGCGCTGGTGCTGTTTCTGCGCTATTGGGTGGTAAACAGCGAGACTGTGCTGCTTTTTCAGCCCACCGAAAATGAGTTTGAGGTGTACGAAGCCGGGCAGCGCGTTGCCTTTGAGCGGCGCGACCTTGCCCGCGTTGAGCGCGTGACGTGCAGCGCCCGCCGCACCTTTTGGGCCAAGTACGACTACCTGCGCCTGCACCTGGCCGACGGACGCATTGTGGTGCTCACCTCGCTCCTGACCGACTTAGAGCCGTTAGCGGTATTCCTGCGCAACCTTCCCTTGGAGCGGCGCAGCCGGTATTGGTGCTGGGTATAGCTCTGGTCTTTGGTTATTGCTTTTCTTGGCGCCGGTAGAGGCCGGGCATGCCGGTGGGCTCGTACGGAGCGAACAGACCGGGCAACAGCTGTTGCAGGCGGGGTACTATAGCGACTTGGTCGAGGAGGTAGTCGGGGGGAGTAGTGCCGATACGTTGGGCTATTCGCACCACGGCCGCGTATTCGTTCAAGTGGTCGAAATCAACCTTGGAAAGAGTCCAGTCGAGGTAAGGCGTGGCGGGCCGGTTGTGAAAATAGGCGCGGTCGTCCTGCCCCAGAATTAGCAAGGTTTGGTTGCGGATGGAAGCATAACGCGGGTCGGGGTGGAGGCCAAAGCGGCTTTCGGCTGGCATTTGCAGTATGGCTTCGAGGCGCGGCACGTGGGCCCGGTAGCGAAGCACCACCGCTGCGTTGAGGATGAGCAGCAGCCCCAATTCCAGCAGCCACGCGTGCTGGTAGCGCTGCCACAAAAAGAGGCCGAAATACGCTAAGGGTGGCAGCAGCAGCACCAATACGCCCGGAGCCGCGCCCTGCTCTACGGCAGCCGTGGCCATGGCTACGAGCAGCCACACCAGCATCATTTGCCGAAATTTCACCTGAAAGACTAGGCCCAGCGAAGTGCCCAACGACCGCAGCAAGCCCAGCAGCAGCACCAAGCCGGGCACTATCAGCAGCCGTAGCTGCAGGCCGGCGGGCAGGCCGCTGGCAATGAGGTCGGTGAGGCCGGGCTGCAGGTGAAACTGCACAAAGCCCGGCATGGCCCCAATGTAGAAGAAGAAGGTGGCGACCAGCGCGTACGGAAAGAAAAACCCGCACAGCAGCAGCAGGGAGCTCCGAAAGGAATTGGCCGCAAAAATGACGACCGCAAACAAGCCCACTATCACAAACAGGCTTAGGGGCAGGTAGCACAGTGCGCCAAGACCAATGAGGAAGCCCGCCCGAAACAGCCGGCGGTTGTCGTAACCCTCGCGCGAAGTGGGCAGCAGCGCACTCAAGGAAAACACCACAAACGTGTGCCCCAGCAGCAGCGGCGACAGCGTGTCGAGGTCGGTGCTGACGCTGCCTATCAGCAGGTAAGTTAGGGCCACTACATACCCGCGCTCGGGGTGCACGTCGTAGCGGTTGAGGACCATATTTAACCGGAAGGCTTGTGCCAGCAGCAAGAACAGGGCAAAAAGCCGGTAAAGCCACACGGGGCGCGCTACCACGGCATCGAGCACGGCAAACACGGCGGCGGCCAGCGGCGCGGTGCCGTCGAACAGGTCACGGTAGGGCATGGCCCCGTCGTGCAGCCGCTCGCCCACCAGCAGCGCCCGCAGCTCGGCGGCCGTCACGGGCAGGCCCAGCCAGAGCAGCGGCAGGCGCAGGGCCAGCACCAAGATAAGCAAGGCCAGGAGCTGCGCAGGAAGGGAGCTTTTGAAAAAGCGAAGCACCAGTTTGGGGGCGAAAGTTTAGCCGAAAGAGCCGGAATAAAGGGCAAAGGTATTGTTCACCAGCGGGCGCGGCATGTCCAGAAAACCTGCCTTTGGCATTTTCCTTTTCGTGCTCGCCCTCGTACCTCTTCTGCCCTACTCCCGCAACCCGTACCTTTGCAGCTTATTATGGAAAGCAAACGACAACAAAAAATGGCGAGCCTGCTCCAACAGGAGCTCGCCCAAGTGCTACAGCGCGACCTGCCACACCTCTTCGGCGGCGGCCTGGCGCCCGGCATCAGCCTGGTGCGCGTGACGCCCGACCTGGGCCAGGCCCGCGTGTACCTGAGCCTGCTCCTGGGTTCCGATGCCAACGACCGCCTCGAAATTATTCGCGAAAACAGCAAGGCCATCCGCCAGGCCCTGGCTAAGCGCATCCGCCAGACGGCCCGCGTGGTGCCGGAGCTCATCTTCTTCCACGACGATAGTGCCGCCTACGCCGCCCACATGGACCAGGTGCTTGGCACGCTGGAGATTCCGCCCGCACCCAAAGACGACGCCCCCGACGAAAACGAAAAGCCCGCCCGGCCGCGGCTCTTCAAGGGCGAGTAGTTTTTATAGGGTAGTAGGGTAAGCGGGTGCGAGGGCAAGAGGTGTATAGCACTTCTTATTCTTAGCCGCTGCTCTACCTTCTCCCCTCATACCCCCACACCCTCATACCCTCCCTTGTACTACGACCCGATTAAGAAGACGCTCGGCCAGGTATTTAACCGCACGCCGTGGTTGCGCCGACTGTTTTACCATTTGCTCGACCTGCTGCTGCTACGCACCTGGCACGTGCACCGGGAGTTGCGCCGCTGGGCCAAAGGCCGCACCCAAGAGACGCTCAACATCCTCGATGCGGGCTCCGGCTACGGGCAGTACACGTATTGGATGAGTGGGCTGAGCTCGAAATGGAACATTCTGGCTGTGGACGTGAAAGACGACCAGGTGGCCGATTCCAATGCTTTCTTTCGGCAGATTGGGCGCCGCAATGTGCAGTTTGCGGTGCAGGATTTGGTGCTTTACCAGGAGCCCAACTCCTTCGACCTGGCCCTGTCGGTGGATGTGATGGAGCACATTCTGGAAGACGTGGAAGTGTTTCGGAACATTCATGCTTCGCTCAAAGACGGGGGCATGCTACTCATCTCCACGCCCAGCGACCAGGGCGGTTCCGACGTGCACGACGACGGCGAAACCAGCTTTATCGAAGAGCATGTGCGCGACGGCTACAACATCCGCGAAATCCAGCAGAAGCTCAGCACGGCCGGTTTTGAGCGCATCGAAGCCCGCTACGCCTACGGCGAGCCGGGCCAAATTTCGTGGCGCCTCAGCATGAAGTACCCCATACTGATGCTGGGCAAGTCGCGGCTGTTCTTCATTCTGCTGCCGTTTTACTACGCCGTCACGTTCCCGTTCTGCTTGCTGTTGAACTGGCTCGATGCCCGCACCGTTCACGATTCGGGCACCGGCCTGATTGTGAAGGCCTGGAAGTAAATCTGCTGCGGCACCCCAGGTTTTGCAGCAGCACAGGTCTGTAAAAACCCGTACCTTGCCCATGTAATAGCCTGCTGCTGCCTTTCAACTACCCCTCAATGGACCCCAGCAATTTTCAAGTGTTTATGGAAGCACTGTTGAACCGCATGGAACAACAGGAAGCCCAGACAACCACAACCAATGAGTTGCTGCTTCAGGTGGTGCAGGAGCAACGTAGTTCCCGGCAAGACAACCAAAAGTTTCAGCAGCAGCAGAGTCTATTCAACCAGCGTTTACTGGACTGGACCGAGCGCCAGGAGAAGTTTAATGAACGCCAAGAGAAGTTCAATGAGCGCCAAGACCAATTCAATATCATAATGCTGGATGAAGTCCGGGACATCAAAAAGGAAGTCCGGGTGCTGGCTGAAGTGGTGCTGAAGCAGCATGAAGAACGCCTGAAGCGGCTCGAAGACTTCATGGATAATTTCATGCGCAAGGCTAGCTGATTAGCGGCCCTGCTACTGCCCTCCTGTGAACGTTCCTCTCCTCATAGCGCGGCGCTACTTCCGTTCCAAGAACAAGCGCAACATCATCACCATCATCTCGAACATCTCGATGATAGGCGTGGCGGTGGGCACCATGGCGTTGATTATCGTGCTGTCGGTGTTCAACGGGCTAGAAGACCTGGTGCGCACGCTCTATGGCAAGTCCGACCCCAACCTGGTCATTTCGGCCGCCAAGGGCAAGGCCTTCGATGTGGACCGCACCTTCCTGATGAGCCTGGAAAAAATGCCGGGCGTGGCCCTGGTCACAGAGGTTATCGAAGACAATGCCCTGCTGCAGTACCACGACCGCCAGATGGTGGTGAAGATGCGCGGCCTTTCCGACAACTACTTTGGCCAGAGCCAGATAGATGCCAATATCCGCGAGGGCGACCACAGGCTTCGCCGCGACAGCCTGGAGCTGGCCCTGGTGGGCGCCGGCGTGCAGCACGAGCTCAGCATCACGCTCAACAACCGCCTGTCGCCCATGCGCCTGCTGTACCCGCGCAACACGCCGGGCAGCAAGACACTGAGCATGAACCCCGAGAAGGCGTTCAACGAGGAAAATCTGATAGCCGGCGGCGTGTTCCTCATCGAGCAGCACATCGACGACAGCTACATTTTTGTGCCCATCAGCTTTGCGCAGCGGCTGCTGGGCTACACCACGCGCCGCACGGCGCTCTACGTGAAGGTGGGCGGCAGCTTTGAGATTGAGCAGGTGAAGGAGCAGCTGCGCAAGCAGCTCGGGCCGGCTTTTAAGGTGCAGGATTCGGACGAGCAGCACGTGAGCTTGTTTAAGGCCATTAAGGTGGAGAAGCTATTTGTGTTTATCACATTCACGCTCATTTTGCTCATTGCCTCGCTCAACATCTTCTTCTCGTTGTCGATGCTGGTGATTGACAAGAAAAAGGACATTTCGGTGCTGCTGGCCATGGGCGCCACTGAAAAAACCGTGCGGCAAACGTTCCTGCTGGTGGGGGCAATTGTGGCGCTGGTGGGGGCCGCTACTGGGCTGATACTGGGCGTAGGCCTGTGCTGGGCGCAGCAGCAGTTTGGCTTCGTGAGCATGGGCATGGCCACGAGCGTAGTAGATGCCTACCCGGTAAAAATGCAGGTTTCCGACCTGGTTTTTACCTGCGTGTCCATCATCGTCATCACCTTGGCCGTAAGCATACGGCCCGCGCTGAATGCGAGCAAGTTGGATTTGCGCGAGAATTTATAACGCAGCATGCATCCTTGAGTGCTGAGGGCCGTAAGCGCGTAACTACCCTCTACCGCTGTTAAGCCCCACAATGCTCGTTTCCGCTTTCAGCCCTACCTTGCGCTCTACGCGTGTCCGGCTATGAAAGTATCTACCTCAGAACCGTTTCAGATTGTTTACTCGCTCTTCGAGCACGAGTTCCTCGGCCATTTGTTTGCGGCTTACGTGGTGCAGCTGGGTCCCCGCGACCAATTAACGCTTCTGCACCAGACGGTTTCGGGCAAAAATGCGCACGAGTTTGAAGCGGGCCTCGATGCTACCGACTTCGAGTTGGTGGAGCTCTGCGACCAGATTCAGCAGGAAGCCGTGGTGAAAGAGTTCTGGCCCCGCAAAATCGCAACGGCCGAATTTTTCCTTAAAACTTATAACGCTGAGAAGGGCGATAAGCCCTTGCAGGATGCCATTTCGCGGCACGTGCAAACGCGTATGGCGGCCATTCTGGCCAAGCTGGCGGGCAAGCGCGTGTTCATCATGGGTCGCGACGGCGAGCCGACGTGGAAAGAAATTGGACTGGCGCCTTCCAAGGCGTCCATCCTCTTCCACTTCCGCCGCAACGAGGACGGCACGCATTACTTCCCCACCATTCAGTACCAGAATCAGCGCCTCGACTTCCAGTACAAGGATGCGCTGCTGGTGTGCCTGCAGCCGGCGTGGCTGCTGCTAGGCGACCTGCTCTACTCCTTCCGCACCGAGGTGGACGGACGCAAGCTGCTGCCTTTTCTGAAGAAGAAATTCATTGTGGTGCCCCGCAACGTGGAAGAAAGCTATTTCCAGAAATTTGTGGCGCCGCTTATGGAATCGTTTGAGGTGCACGCCCGGGGTTTCGACATCCGGTCGGAGCGCTACGTGGCGCGGCCGCGCCTGACGTTCAGCGATGCTATACCCGCGGCGCCGGCGCCCGAAGCGCCGGTGCGCCCGCCCGGGCCGCCGCGTCGCGGCCGTATTCCGCTGCCCAAGCCCTTGGCACCTGTGCTCACGGGCCCCGAAACCGAGCAAATTCACTTTGAGTTGAGCTTCCGCTACGGGCCCCACTTGATGGCGCTGGGTACCGACAAACCGGTGAGCGTGCGCCTGGAGAAAACCGCTGATAGCTACGTGTTTCACCGCCTGCTCCGCAACCCCGAGCAGGAGCAAGCCACCGTAGCCGAGCTGCGCGAACGCCAGCTCACGGTAGAAAATGGCCAAGCCATTCTGCCCAAGAGTGAGGCCTTTAAGTGGCTGCACGACAACACCATGGCCCTGGCCGAACTGGGCTACACGGTGGAAGCCGCCTCAACGGCCACCAAAAGCTACTTCATCGGGCCCACTAGCGTACACGTGGGCATTCAGGAGTCCGGCGACTGGTTTGATGTGCGCGGTACGGTACGCTTCGGCGACATTGAAATACCGTTTATCCGGCTCCGCGGGCACATTCTGCAGCGGCGCCGGGAGTTCAAGCTGCCCAACGGTCAGATTGCCATCATCCCCGACGAGTGGTTTACGGACTACTTGGAGCTGTTTGCCTTCGGCGAAGAGACTCCAGAGGGCCTGAACCTGCGCCGCCATCACCTGGCGCTGGTGGCCGACTTGCAGAGCAATGAGCTGGCCACCGTGCGCATGGGCCGCAAGCTGGCTAAGCTGCGCGATTTTGCCGAAGTAGAAGACCACCCCCTGCCCACCGGCTTCCTGGGTGAGCTGCGGCCTTACCAAAAGGCGGGCTACAACTGGTTGCGCTTTGTGCAGGACTACCACTTTGGTGGCTGCCTAGCCGACGACATGGGCTTGGGCAAGACCGTGCAGACGCTGGCCATGCTGCTGCACCGCCGCGAAAGCGGCGAAGCCAAAGGCGCAGCGTCGCTGCTGGTACTGCCTACCTCCTTGGTATTCAACTGGCTGAACGAGGCCGAGAAATTCACGCCCGACCTGCGTATTCTGGCCTATACCGGCACCTACCGCGACAAAAACCCCGACCGGTTTGCCGACTACGACGTGGTGCTGACCAGCTACGGCATTGTGCGGCTGGATACGGAGCTGCTGGCCGGCTACAAGTTTGATTATGTCATTCTCGACGAGTCGCAGGCCATCAAAAATCCGTCGTCGACAACCTCACAAGCTGTGCGGCAGCTACGCTCCAAGCACCGCTTGATTCTGACGGGCACGCCCGTGGAAAACAGCACCATGGACTTGTGGTCACAGATGTCGTTCATCAACCCGGGCTTGCTGGGCACGCAGGCGTTTTTTCGCAAGGAATTCCTGAAGCCCATTGAGAAGCACCAGGACGAAGGCCGTACGCGGCGCCTGCACGCCCTCATCAAGCCGTTTATTCTACGCCGCCACAAAGCCCAGGTGGCCAAAGAGCTACCCGAGAAAACCGAGCAGCTTAGCTACTGCCCCATGACGGAGGAGCAGGCCCACGCCTACGAGGAAACCAAGAGCTTCTACCGCAATAAAATTCTGCGCAACCTCGACGAGAACGGGCCGGCCAACACGCAGTTCCTGTTGCTGCAGGGCCTGACGCGCCTTCGTCAGATTGCCAACCACCCGCGTCTGGCTGACGAAAATTATACGCACGAATCGGGCAAGCTGCGCGAGGTGATGCGTATGATTCGCAACGTGGTGGCTGAGGGACACAAGGTGTTGGTGTTTAGCCAATTTGTGCAACACCTAGCCCTAGTGCGGGCAGCGCTGGATGAGCGCCAGATTGCCTACGCCTACCTCGACGGCGCTACCCGCGACCGCCCCAAAGAGGTGGCACGCTTCCAGGAAAATGAAGAACTAAAAATCTTCCTCATCAGCCTGAAAGCCGGCGGCGTGGGCCTCAACCTCACTGCGGCCGACTATGTCTTCATTCTCGACCCTTGGTGGAACCCTGCCGTGGAGGCCCAGGCCGTAGACCGCGCCCACCGCATTGGCCAGCAGCGGCCGGTGTTCACCTACAAGTTCATCACCCAAGGCACGGTGGAGGAGAAAATCCTGGCTCTGCAGCGCCGCAAACTGGCGCTGGTGAGCGAGCTGATTGCCACCGACGAGGCCGTTATCAAGCACCTGACGCGGGCTGATATTGAGGAGCTGCTGGGGTAGCTTTTGAGTGTCTTACTGGCGGCGTTAGAGCTAGAGATAAGTTGTGCCTAGCCCATGCCAGGACGAGCCAGAATCAGCCGGGCAGTATGTTTTTCGCGGGAAAGGGTGTTTCTTTACTGTTGATGTGATTTTATTTATCTTAAACAGCATTGTTAACATCTGAGCTATTGTTGATGAAGGTTGTTCTGTTGCTGGTGCTGCTTCTAAGTCCGGCGGCGCTTTACGCGCAGCAGGAAGAAACCCTGCCCCCGGCGGTGTTCACCGATGCCAAAGGCCGCTACCAAATTGAGTACCCAGCCTCCTGGCAATTGCGCAAAGGCGTCGACGGGGCTGAAGCGACGTTCTACGCTACCGCGGCCCGCCCGGCTCCTGCCTACGTCACCCTCACCACCCAGCTGCTTCCCATCCAGCAGAAAGACTTGAAGCTCACGCTACAAGGAGGCCAGGACTCGGTGTGGCGCAGCATTCAGCGGCTGCCCCGGGCCCAGGTGCTGGGCCTTGAGCAGCAGGATTTGGGCAGCTACGAGGAGATACGCTACGAGTACCTCTACACGCATTCGTCGGCCACGCCAACGCGCCTGCACGTGGTGGGGCGCCGGGTGTGGCGCGGCGGCTACCAGTTTCAGATTGAATACCGTGGGGAAGCCAGAGAGGATGCCCAGTACCTGGCCGATGGCAAAGAATTGGTGGATTCCTTTGCCTTCACCGAAAAAGCATGGTCCAGCCTTCGCTACGCGGCCCAGGTGTGCGATAATAAATTTTACGGCATTGCCGCCACGGGCTTCTACAACGGCCGCTGGGAAGACGACTGCCGCACCATCCACGAGTTTCCGGCCAACGACCTGACGGCGGCGCCCAAAGTTCACCGCAAGGTGCTACCCTTCCAGTCGTACGCGTTGGCCAAGGGCTTCGACAACTGCCTGTACTCCGTGACCAAAGCGCCCACCGACACGCCCGAATACGTGTACCGCTACGACCCCGTGACTCGTAAGGGCGCTTATACCACCTGGCAGCTCCCGGCCCAAGGCTCGGAGAATGTCTGGATTTCGGCCGCCACCGATGACCGGGGCGACCTCTACTTCAACAGTTCCGACGGCAACCTGCTGGTGAAAGTGACGCCCTCCACCGGCAAGGTGGCGGTGGTCTGGTTCAACGACCCCCTGCAGAAAGCGCCGTTCTACTACGAAATCACTTTTCCTGGTGCGGGCACTCACGGCAACTTCTGCCTCGACGATGCCAACACCATGTACCGCGTGTACAGCACCGACGGCTCCCTGCTCAAAGTCAATCTGAAAACCGGCCGGCCCTCCCCCGAGCGCATGAAGCTCGACGGCTTGCCCAAGCGCGGCGGCTACAGCGACTTGCTGATGCAAAACGACGCGGCCGGGCGCCGTCGCCTCTACCTGGCCGGCCCCAAAGCCGTGTATCAAGTCGACATGGCCCGGCGCCGTGCCACCCTGGTGCGCAAAGGTACCTACACCGACCTGGCGGGCTGCAACTTGTTTCAGGTGCCGCCCCGTGCCGCGCCCGCCCCGCCGCCCCCCGCCACGGCCACCTGGCGGGGCCGCGTGCTAAATGCCGCTACCTACCAGCCCTTGCCCCAGACGCAGCTGCGCTTGGGGACCGGCTTCGGCACCATCGTGCGCCTCAACCCCAATGGCACTTTTTCTTACCAGGGCAAGCCCGGCACTAGCTATGCTTATCACGCTCAACTCACGGGCTACATTGCCCTCGACAGCACTTGGACGGCCGGCCCAGGCCCTTACGTGCGCGACATTCTGCTGCAGCCCCTGAGCGTGGGCACCACCGTGGCGCTCGACAACGTGCAGTTTGAACAGGGCCAGGCGGTGCTGCTGCCCACCTCGTTTCCGGCCCTAAACAAGCTCGTGGCCCTGCTCTCCGACAACCCCGCAATGACCATTGAGCTGCGCGGCCATACCGACAATGTGGGCCCGCCCGAGAAAAATGTGGTGCTTAGCGAGCAGCGCGTGGGCACCGTGAAGGCCTACCTCGTAGAGCGGGGCATTGCCGAATCGCGCATTGCTGGCGTCGGTTTCGGCGGTGCCCAGCCCACGGCCAGCAACGACCAGGAACACACCCGCAAGCTAAACCGTCGGGTAGAATTTAGGATAACCGGATTTCAGTAAGTTGCTCGCGGGCAAACTGCCGCAAACAAAGCCCGGCTGTGGCCGTTGTGCTGATTACCTATGCACGTCACCCTTCGAACCGCCGTTGCGCAGTCGCCCGCCCAGGTGATGGCCGGCTTTACCCGCGCACTTTTTGTGGCCCTGGCGCCCCCATTTCCCAAGCTGCGGGTGTTGCGGTTCGATGGCTGCGAAACCGGCGACCAAGTCGAAATCGAGCTCAACACCCTGGTGAAGCGCTTGAAATGGACTTCCCTTATTACCGACCACGGCCAATGGCCCGACGGCACGCATTTTTTCATCGACGAAGGCCAGGTGCTGCCCCCGCCTCTGCGCTACTGGCGCCACCGCCACCTCATTGAGCCCGGCCCCCACGGCGGCAGCGTGATTGTGGATGCGCTGGAATACCGCACGGCTTCGCCCCTGCTCGATGCGGTGCTGTACCCGGCCATGTGGGCGCAGTTTGCCTGGCGCAAGCCCATTTATCGGCGCTGGTTCAAGTAGGTCCGTCTACAGGTCTAGCACCATCTTCACGTCGGTGCGCTGGTAGGGCGTGGGCGGCACGGGTACGTGCCGAAACCCGAGCTTTTCATAAAGTTTAAGAGCCGACCCCAGCCGCGAGTTGGACAGCAGCTCGACGCGGTGGGCGCCTAGCTGCCGGGCTTTTTCTATGATGGCCTGACCCAAAGCCCAGCCGATTCCTAGCCTCTGCGCGCGGGGCGAAACGGCCATTTTGGCCAGCTCGTACACGCCTTCATGTTCTTTGATTAGGCCGCAGGTGCCGACTATTTCGCCACCGTGGCGGGCCATGAAGATGTGGCCGCCGGGCGCCAGAATGTAGTCCTCGGGGTCGTCGAGCATCTCATTGTCAATGGGCTCAATGGTGAAATAATGCGAAATCCACTCGTGGTTGAGGGCGCGGAAAGCGGGTTGGTGAGTGGGTTCGTAGTCGAGAATGGTGAGGTCGTGGTTCATAGCGTTGGCCTTGGCGCAGCGGGTGCAAAAGACGAACGCAAAGTTCGCACAGCGGGCGCCGTACCTTTGTGGGCTATGCTGAACCCCGCCACCATCGTCCTCAAAAACGGAAAAGACCACTCCCTGCGCCGCCGCCACCCCTGGGTATTCTCGGGCGCCATTGCCCGCGTGAAGGGCGACACCCACGAGGGCGACCCCGTGCGCGTGGAAGCCATCGACGGTGAGCTGCTGGGCGTGGGCCACTTTTCGGGCGGCGGCTCCATTGCCGTGCGTATGCTCGATTTCGGCGTGAACGCCAATCTGCCCTCGCCGGAATTCTGGGAGAAAAAGCTGCGCGAAGCCTACCAGCTGCGCCAGCGCCTGGGCCTTACCGGCACAGCCGATACCAACGTGTTCCGCCTTGTGCACGCCGAAGGCGACGGCCTGCCCGGCCTGATTATCGACGTGTACGGCGACGTGGCCGTGGTGCAGGCGCACAGCGTGGGCATGTACCGCGCCCGCCCCGAGATTGCCGCTGCCCTGCAAGCCGTGTTCGGCGATAAGTTGCGCGCCATCTACGACAAGAGCGCCGAAACTGTGCCCGGCAACGCCGTGCCCGACGCCCAAAACGGCTACCTCATGGGCGAGAGCACCGGGGCCGAGCACCTCGTGCACGAAAACGGCCACCAGTTTGCCGTGGACTGGGAAACCGGCCAGAAAACCGGCTTTTTCATCGACCAGCGCGACAACCGCGCCCTGCTGGCCCGCTACTCGCCCGGCCGCAAGGTGCTCAACACCTTCTGCTACACCGGCGGCTTCTCGGTATACGCCCTAGAGGCCGGCGCCGAGCTAGTGCACTCCGTCGATTCGAGTAAGAAAGCCATTGCCCTTACCGAGCGCAACGCCGAGCTCTCCACCCACGCCGAGCGCCACGCCGCCTACCCCGACGACGTGCTGGGCTTCCTCAAAAACCACTCGGCCCAGTACGACTTGCTGGTGCTCGACCCGCCCGCATTTGCCAAGCACATGGGTGCCCGCCACGCCGCCCTCATGGGCTACAAGCGCCTGAACGCGGCCGGCATTGCGCACCTCGCGCCCGGCGGGCTGCTGTTTACGTTCAGTTGCTCGCAGGTAGTGAGCCCCGAGCTATTTGAAGGCGCGGTACTGGCCGCGGCCATTGAGGCGGGCCGCCCGGCGCGCATCCTGCACCGCCTCACGCAGCCGGCTGACCACCCCGTGAGCTTGTTTCACCCGGAGGGCGCTTATTTGAAAGGCTTGGTGCTGGCGGTGGAGTAAAGGGATTAGGTTGGGGATTGAAATTATTTAGGAAGTCCCTTATAAACACTCTTGAACGTCATGCTGAGCTTGTCGAAGCGTCTCTACCGCAGCACTAAACTTAGTCGTCTGTCATGCTGAGCTTGCGAAGCATCTTATCACGTTATAACGATTCGTTCAGTGATGATAAGATGCTTCGTGCCTCAGGCATGACAGACGTGGGGCGGACGAAGCGGTAGAGATGCTTCGGCTGCGCTCAGCATGACCATCAGTTGAGAGCTTGAATAACTTCATCACCAGCCCAAAACTCATACCCTGTATGACCCTTGCCAACACGGTGCTGCTGGTGCGCCCTGCCAGCTTCGGATTCAATGCTGAAACGGCAGTTTCTAACCACTACCAGCAGCAAATGACTGGCGCTAGTCTCGCTACCCAGGTGCTAGCAGAGTTCGACGCGGCGGTGGCCACCTTACGTGGCCGGGGCCTGCGGGTGCTAGTATTCGATGATGCGTCGGAGCCGCCCAAGCCCGATGCGGTTTTTCCCAACAACTGGTTCTCAACTCACGCCGACGGCCAGTTGCTGCTTTACCCGATGTGCGCCCCCAACCGCCGCGCCGAGCGCCAGCCCGAGCTTGTGGCGACGCTGGCCCGCGAGTTTGCCGTGCGCGAAGTCGTGGACTTGTCGGGCACCGAGCAGGACAACCGGTTTCTGGAAGGCACGGGCAGCATCATTTTCGACCACACGCACCGCGTGGCCTATGCTGGCTTGTCGCCCCGCACCGATGCGGCCTTATTTGAGCAAGTGGTGCAGCGGCTAGGTTACCAGCCAGTGGCTTTTCGGGCCACCGACGCACAGGGACACGAAATCTACCATACCAACGTGATGATGTGCGTGGGGCCGGGCTTTGCCGTAGTGTGCCTCGACAGCATTGCCGATGCGGCCGAGCGTGCTGCTGTAGTTGCCTCGCTCGCCGCAACCGGCCACGAAATAGTAGCCATTTCGCAGGCCCAGATAGGCCAATTTGCGGGCAACATGCTGGCTCTGGCGCCAACAGCGGGCGGGCAGCCCCTGCTCGTGATGTCGCAGCAAGCCCACGACGCCCTCGCGCCGGCCCAGCGCCAAACATTGGGGCGTTATGCCGAGTTGGTACCCCTGGCCATTCCTACCATCGAAACCGTGGGTGGCGGCAGCGCCCGCTGCATGCTGGCGGAAATATTTTTGCCGACCAAACTCGCCTAACCTCTTAACTGCCGCCTTTCCCCTATTCCGTCTGTGTTCCGCAACAAGCATAAAGTATTGTCTTTGCGCCAACCCGTGGCCGTCATCGGTGCGGGCATCGCGGGGCTGGCCACGGCGGTGCGCCTGGCCGTAGCCGGCCACGCCGTCACGGTGTTCGAGGCCAGTGGCACGTTTGGGGGCAAAATGCACCAGTTCAGCCTGCCGGGCGGCTACCGCTTCGATGCCGGGCCGTCGCTCTTCACGCTGCCGCAGCTGGTCGATGATATTTTCCGACTGGCCCTCCGCGAGCCGAGCGAGTACTTCCGCTACGAGCGGCTCGACCCCATTACCAACTATTTCTTTGCCGATGGCACGCGGCTCACGGCCTGGGCCGACTCGCAAAAATTTGCGGCCGAGGTTGAAGAAAAGCTAGGCACGCCCGCCGCTGACGTCACCAAGTTTCTGCACCGTGGCGGCAAGGCTTACGACGCCACCGCTGGCACGTTCCTGCATAAGTCGCTGCATAAGGCCAAAACCTTCCTCAGCCCCGAAACGCTGAAGGCCGTGGCGGCCCTGCCCAGCCTGGGCCTGACGGGCACCATGCACCAACGCCACGCGCAGGCCTTTTCCGACCCACGCCTCGTGCAGCTCTTCGACCGTTACGCCACTTACAACGGCTCGGACCCCTACCAGGCCCCGGCCACGCTGAGCATGATTCCGCACCTGGAGCACGGCATCGGCGCGTTCTACCCGGAGGGCGGCATCTACGCCATTGCCGAAAGCCTGGCCAAGCTGGCGGTTGAGTTTGGGGTGAAGTTTCGCTACAACGAAGCGGTGGAAGAAATTGTGACCGCCGACGGGCGCGTCACCGGCGTGCGCACGGCCCAGGACGTGTATGACTTTGGCCGGGTGGTGAGCAACATGGACGTGGTGCCGACCTATCGCCGCCTGCTGCCCCGCGAGCCCGCGCCGGAGCGCACCCTTGGCCAGCCCCGCTCCTCCTCGGCCCTTATTTTCTACTGGGGCATCAGCCGCGAATTTCCGGAGCTGGACCTGCACAACATTTTCTTCTCGGCCGATTATCAGCGGGAGTTCCAATCCATCTTTCAGGAGAAAACCGTGGCCGATGACGTGACCGCTTATGTCAACATCACCTCCAAGAAAACGCCGACAGACGCCCCCGCCGGCCACGAAAACTGGTTTGTGATGGTGAACGTACCCCACGACCAAGGTCAGGACTGGGACGCCCTCACTGCCAAAACCCGCGGCGTAGTCCTCCGTAAGCTGAGCCAAGCCTTGGGCACCGACCTTGAGCCCCTGATAGCAGCCGAGAAAGTGTGGACGCCCCCGGGCATTGCCGCCGACACATCGTCGTTTGGCGGCGCACTCTACGGCAGCTCATCAAACAACGCACTGGCGGCATTTTTACGGCACCCCAACTTTTCGGGTCGGCTGGAAGGGCTGTACTTTTGCGGAGGCTCGGTGCACCCAGGTGGCGGCATTCCGTTATGCTTGCTGTCGGCTAAAATCGTTTCGTCTCTTATTAATGAAGAATAAAGCAGAAGGTTAAGAATTTCATCGCAACGATTCTTCGCTTCTCCCGCTTCGTTTTTCATTCTTCCCTATGGTTGATTACACCGAGCCGCTACCGGCCGTGAATACCCGCCGGCTGCGCGTGGCCCAGGGCCTGGTGCTCTTGTTTCACATCACGGGCTTTGTGGGGCTGGCCTTTGTCGACGACCCCAGCTTTTACCTGCGGTTTACGCCCCTCACGCTGGTGCTCACGGCGGGCTTGCTGTTCTCATTTCAGCCGGGCCGCAGCGTTGGGTTCTGGAGCTTCTGCATCGTGGTGGCCTTGCTTGGCTTTGCCATTGAGGTGTTTGGAGTGCACTTCGGTTGGTTTTTTGGCCACTACAACTACGGCGACACCCTGGGCTACAAAATGCTTGGCGTGCCGCTGGCCATTGGCCTCAACTGGCTGGTGCTGACTTATTCCTGCGGCATTTTGGCGCGCTACCTTCCCCTGCCCGAACTCCCGCGCACCCTTCTGGCGGCGCTGCTCATGGTGGGCCTTGATATGTGCATAGAACCAGTGGCCAGCACCTACGACTTCTGGCACTGGACCGCCAACGTGATTCCTTTTCAGAATTTCCGCGACTGGTTCATTTTTTCCTGCATTCTGCAAATGCTGTTCAACAGGGCTAATTTTACCAAATCCAACGCCTTGGTGCCATTGGTCTACCTTACACAATTGCTGTTTTTTTTCCTGCTTGGCGCATTGCAATAAGCTATTTTTCAACGGCCTACTCCGTTTTTGAGGCATAGCGAACTAACTAAGTTCTTATTTAGTTAGACCATTCTTCTTCCCTTCCATCTATGCCCAACGCTACTCCTTTGACCGTTTCTCTCGAATCGGCCATGCCTGTTTTTTACCTACACGGGCTTCTCAGTGCGCCTGAGAACCTGTTGGCAAAAGCTCTTTCTATTTCGGTCGACGACCTTAAGGCTACCTACCCCGACCGGGCCACGCTGGTACACAGCACGCTGCTAGCTGACATAGAGCGCCAAAAGCGTGAGCACGCCGCACTTTATGCCCAGTACCCTTCGGCTGTAGAGCGCCTTTACGGCCTGCTGCAGTTGGGCTTGCGCGATTTGCATACCATTCCGAGCACCTTCTACGGTGACCTGCAGGCTGCTTTTCCGCAGGCCTGGGAGGCGGTGCTGGAGCACTTGAATACCTATTCGGCACCGCAGCTGCAGCAACTGCTCAACGACGGCATTCGCAACAAGCTGTTCCGCTCCGATATCAACATCAACCTGGTGACCAAGATATTGATGGAACAGCTGAACATGTTGCTCAACCCCAGCGTGTTTCCGCCCGAGCGCTACAACATGGCCGAGGTTTTCCGCAGCATTTTTCTCTACTACATCCGCGGCATTTGCACCGACGCTGGAGCTCGCATTGCGGCTGAGCACTTTGCCCGCATCTAGCATGGTGCGTTCAGCGCAACCGCTTAGCTACGGGTGAAAATTTGATTGAGGTCAGAGCGACGCATCAAGACTTGAGCCTGGGGCCGAGGTGCATATTTGTATCTCGTTCCCAGGTTCTTATGCTTGAGCTTATCTCAGTAAATTTCCAATTACTCCCGACTGTTTATTACCTGATGGGTGTCTCTGAGGCGCTGGTCTTATAAAAATGTGCTTCGGGAAGTACGGATTTTCAATTACGTATTTATAGCGGCGATGCGGTTGCCCCCATTTCACTGGCAGCTTAATAAGCTGTCATACAACATAATGTGGATTAAAGGAAGAGGACGATAAACGGCCCAAAAAGGCAGCTAGTTGCGGCCAACCGCTACCCCAGCGGCGGCCTCAACGTAGAGGAACCTATTAAAATCAAACCGGCTCGCAAGGCTGGTTACCGATTATCCTCTCATTTTTTCCCACCTAATTACACCTGTTATGTTCTTCGACAAAATGGAAACCCTCGACGACTTGTTCGAGATGCAGCTCAAAGACTTATACAGCGCCGAAACTCAGCTGGTGAAGGCCCTGCCCATGATGGCTGAAAAAGCCAAAGACGGCCGCCTGCGCGCCGGCTTCGAGCGGCACCTGCGTGAGACTGAGAAGCAAGTAGAGCGCCTGGAGCGCATTGGCAAAAACCTCAACCTGGACCTCGACGGCCACACCTGCAAAGCCATGGCCGGTCTGATTGCGGAAGGCCAGGAAACAATGTCGGAGCGCGCTACTGATGAAGTAATGGACGCCGCCCTGATTGCCGCTTCGCAGCGCATCGAGCACTACGAAATTTCGGGCTACGGCACGGCGGCTCACTTCGCCGAGCGCCTGGGCCACAACGAAGCCGCCGACCTGCTGCGCCAGACGCTTGAAGAAGAGCAGCTAACCGATACCAAGCTCAACGAGCTTGCTAAAAACTACCTGAACGCTAAGGCGATGTAGTCTTAAGCATTAACGCAAAACGCCCCTACGGCCGGTGCTTCCTTTACAAGGAGACAGTTGGCCGTGGGGGCGTTTTGCGTTGCGGTAGGTGCTGCAGCTAGACTTTAAAGGCGGGGTTAGTTGGTCAATTAATTGACGCTAACAGCTTTTAGTGGTGCTGAAGCGTGCCGAAGTCTTGGGGCTGCTGTGCAAAATGGTCGACAATGCGGCCGATGGCCTGGCCCAAAGTGGCGCTTCCGGCAACGAAGTCCTGCAGATGCGCAATGATGGCGGAATCGAGCGGTTGGGCCTTATTGGCCAAAAACGTAATGGCGCACTCGGCTACGTATTGGCGGCGGTTCCAGGCCGTGCGCTGCTCGGGACTAAGGTGGGGAGGCTGGGACAAAAAGTAAGAAGACATAAATCAAGGATTCAGATTTTGAAGAATAGCGAAAAGGAGCGTGGGCGTTGGGAAGCCAGCGAAAGCCGGGCTGGTTGTTTCAGTAATTTGAGTTGGACTATCGACAGCGAGGCGAGCAAGAGTTGTTGCTTGAAGCAATTAAACCCCAACTCAAAATAGCACTTACCCAAGCACTAACAACTTTCTCTTGGTGGCGGAATCGCCTCGATGGCAGTTATAGCCAACTAGCTAAAATCGCGCCAAAGGGCCATTTTTGGCTTGCCTACTTAAGCCACTGCAGTGAATGCGCGGGGTCCAGGTGGCTTTGTTTGGCCAGCAGCACGGCAGCGGCCGTGAACTGAGCCGGGTCGTGCGCATTCACAAGAATTATTGGGCCATTGGGGCCGGTTGTGCTCAGCAGGAAGCTCTTCTCCGGTCGTAGGCGCTGCTTGCGTAGTGCCGGCAGGTTTTTGCGGAGGTAGCGCAGCGTGGCCTCGTGTTTCTGCGCGACGAGGATAACCGGCAGAAACTCGCCGCCCTGCGCTTGGCTCAGCGCCTTCGCTGAGTTCAGAATAGGGGAAGAAGTATAGGTGAATGAGCTCTTGAACCGGTCGCTAAACGGCAGGATGGCGGCGCGAAAGTCCTCGGCATTGGACCAGTACAGGACTTTGCGAAACAGGTTCGCGTAGTCGGTAGCGGCCTGTGGGAAAGTGCGGTCGAACGCGCTAATGGCCTGGCTAACGAACATACTGTCAATGGTCTGTCCACGTTCTACATAGCCGGTCATCAGGGGGTAGAGGGCCTTGGCGTAGCGGTTGATGTAGTCGTCGTTGTACCACTCGCCGGATTCGGGCTGCCCGGCTTGTTGCGCGTAAATCCACTCGCCGGCTACCGTGGCCAAGGCTTCTTCCATGAGGTTGTAAGCGGCCCGGCGGTTGGGCGAAGGGTTGTGCAGGTACCAGCATTCCAGCTGCTGTTGCAGGCCCAGGCGTTGCTGCGCGGAGAGGGAATGGCTCATTTCGTGAAACACGACGGCCGTGCCGTCCACAAAATTGCGCGACGCGGGATGGCAGTCCAGCAACACCGTGTTGCCGCTCACCCAGGCGTGGTTCGTAAACGTGAGGCCACCTACGCCTTGGCTCGTGTTGAGCTGCGGGTTCAGCTGGATGCGGTACGAAAATTCGTCGGGCCACACGCTGCCGTAGAAGGTGCGCAGCCGCCCAAACTTTTGCATCAACTGGCTTTTGGCCAGGAATTCGGCGTAAGCCGGGCGCAGCTTGTTCAGCTCGGCCGCATGGGGCTGCCAGGCCAGCGTGTCGAAAGCCGGCGTGAAAAATCGGTAAACGCTGTCGAGGCTCGCCAGGACCTCATTGGGCAGCAGGCCCACGGTGCGGCGCTGCAGGTCAGGCAGGCTTTGGGCGTCGGCGCTGGCGGCCAGATAGGCCGGGGCAGTAGAGCCTTGGCTGCCCAGTCGGCCAACGGGATAGCCTTCGAAGTCGAACCCCGGCTCGCGGTTTAGGTTTTGGTAGTGACGCAGCCAGCGCCGGGCCGCCGGGGTGTTGAATCGGCTTTTCTCGAAGGCCTTCCGGCTGCCAACGTAGCCGCCGCTGCTGCCCGCCAGCGTTTCGACAAACCGCACCAGGCAAAACACCCGATTGACTTCGACGGTAACTGCCGGGCCTGGGGCCGCTGGTTGAGCAAACACCGGCAGGCTTACCAGCAGCAGGCACAGGCAGATAAAGAGCTTCATGCCGCTAAAAATAGCAGCAGATTCCGCAGTCTCGTCCTTGCTAGTTTGGTTTTACCGCGCCAGCAGCCAGCCCAGCAGGCCGGCCCGTGCCGTCCAAAGCACAGTGCGGAACCAGTTGGTGCGAATGAGGCCATCGATGGCAATGTAGTCGTAGCCCACGGCCAGGCAGTTGTGAAACGGCACCGATATAAAAAAGGTCACTGCCCACACCAGCACCACCAGCGCCACGCTCCACCAGCCGCTGCCGCTGGGCAGTGCCGCCCGCCCCGCCCACGCCAGCCAAATAGCCAGGCCCAGTTCCAGCACCATGGGCACCAGCACCACGTAGCTCATACGGCGGGTGTGCGCCGCATGAAAGGCCGCCCACGCCGCCTTGGGCACCTGCCCGAAACTGGGGTAATGCACCACCTGCACCGTCCAGATGAGGCCGGTGAGGTAGGCAGCGGCGGCAAAATTGAGTAAAATCAGGAGACGAAGCGACATAGCAGAAAAAATAATTTTGGCCTGAACATACAGCTTTCCTGCGCATGCGCGGTACGCAAACGTTCCCGTAAATTATGGTCTGTCGGCATCTCAAGGGACGATATTTCCCTTCGCAGGTACTGGTGCGTAGGTTCGCACCGCACAATGCTCTCCCGACCATGTCTGTAACCACTGAAAGCCTAACCCAACTTTTCCCGCCCGACGAGGCGGCTATTCCCGAAGCCTGGCGCCGGCCCACGCCGCTGCACCAGCGCCAGTACCTGCTCGACGGCGAGCTGCGCGAGTGGAACGGCCCCACGCAGGAAGTGCTCTCACCCATTCAGCTGCGCCAGCCCGATGGCACCCTGCAGCCCGTCGTTATCGGCTCCTACCCTTTGCTCGACGAAGCCGAGAGCCTCAAGGCCCTCGATGCGGCCGTGCGTGCCTACGACCACGGCCGCGGCGAATGGCCCACCATGAGCGTGGCCGCACGCATCGCGGCGGTAGAGAAATTTACCCGTCTTATTGTTGCCCAGAAAAAAGAAATCGTGCAGCTGCTGCTGTGGGAGATTGGCAAGTCAGCGGCCGATTCGGAGAAGGAATTCGACCGCACCGTCGATTACATCCGCAATACCATTGACGCCCTCAAGGACCTGGACCGCGACTCGTCGCGCTTCACCATTGAGGAAGGCATCATCGGTCAGATTCGGCGCTCGCCGCTGGGCGTGGTGCTGTGCATGGGCCCTTTCAACTACCCGCTAAACGAGACGTTCTGCATGCTCATCCCGGCCCTGATTATGGGCAACACGGTGCTGTTTAAGCCTCCGAAACACGGCGCGCTGCTGCACTTTCCGCTGCTGCAAGCTTTCACCGAAGCTTTCCCCAAGGGCGTGGTAAACACGGTGTACGGCCGCGGCAACACCATTGTGCCGGCGCTTATGTCGTCGGGTAAGATTGACGTGCTGGGGCTCATCGGCAGCAGCCGCGTGGCCGATTCGCTCAAGAAGCTGCACCCCAAGTCCAACCGCCTGCGCGCCATCCTCGGGCTCGACGCCAAGAACGTGGCCATCGTGATGCCCGATGCCGACCTAGACGTGGCCGTGAAGGAGTCGGTGCTGGGCGCGCTGAGCTTCAACGGGCAGCGGTGCACGGCGCTCAAGCTATTCTTCGTGCACGAGACCATTGCCGAAGAGTTTGTGCAGCGCCTCGGCGACGAAATCAACAAGCTTAAGCCCGGCATGCCCTGGGACGAGAAAGTGAACATCACGCCCCTGCCCGAGCCTCAGAAGCCCGGCTACCTGGCCGAATGCCTCGCCGACGCCCAGGCCAAGGGCGCCCGCATCATGAACGAAGGCGGCGGTACCGCAGCCGGCCCGCTGGTGTACCCGGCACTGGTGTACCCCGTGCAGGAAGGCATGAAAATGTGGCGCGAAGAGCAGTTCGGGCCCATCGTGCCCGTGGCCTCCTTCTCCCACGTCGACGAAGCCATTCAGTACATCATCGACTCCGACCACGGACAGCAGGTGAGCATTTTCGGCAGCAAGTCGCAGGAAGTTGCCCACCTCGTCGACCAGCTTGTGAACCAGGTAAGCCGCGTCAACATCAACGCCCAGTGCCAGCGCGGGCCCGACACCTTCCCCTTCACCGGCCGCAAGGACTCGGCCGAGGGCACGCTGTCGGTGAATGACGCGCTGCGCTCGTTTAGCATCCGCACGGTGGTGGCCACCAAGCAGACCGAGGCCAACAAGCAGATTCTGAACGAGATTGTGGATGGCCAGGAAAGCAGCTTCCTGAGCACGCGGTTTATTCTGTAGGCGCGCATGGCACTAGTTACGCTTTCAGCCGGCGATGAACAGCACCAATAAGCAGCCTAGAAAAAAGCCCAGCCCTATAAGGTTGGGCTTTTTTTGGCCTTAACTACCTTTGGCGCAGCTGGCGCTGCCGGTGCCGTGGGCAGGCTCACGGTCACGTTGGTACCGGCACCGGGGCGGCTCTGGATTACCAGCGTGCCGCCGTGCCGGTGCACGAAAGCGCGGCACAGCGCCAAGCCCAGGCCCAAGCCCGTGGTTTGGGGCGTGGCAGTAGGCTCGGGCAGGGCCGGGCCGCTCATGAGGGCTGCAACATTGCCCGCGCTCATGCCGGGGCCCGTATCGGTGCAGCTGAGCAGTATCCTTTGCGGGTCGTCGGGGTCGAGGGCTGCTTCCAAATGCACGTGGCCGCCCGCGGGCATGAACTTTAGGGCGTTGCCCACCAGGTTGCGCAGAATGGTGCGCACCATATTATGGTCGACCATCAGGCGCAGGCCAGCGGGAGCCGACATGGTGATGGTCTGCCAGCTGGCGGCTGCCGTGGTTTGGTATAGGGTCTGGCATTCGGTAAAGAGCTCCGACACCAACAAGGGCGCGGGGCGGCATTCCAACTCTCCGGTTTGGCTCACGGCCCAGTTCAACACGTTGTCGAGCAAATGGTTGAGACTGTCCGCAGCCTGCCGCACCAAGGCGGGCAAGCGGGCCAGGCCTACTTGGTCGTTTTGGACAATGTAGGAATCTATCAGGCTGGTAACGCCGGCAAACGCCGTGACCGGGCCGCGCAAGTCGTGGGCCACAATGGCGTAAAGCTTGTCTTTAAAAACAGCCACCCTGCGCAGTTCCTCTGAGGCTTTTTCCAGGGCTTGGTTGTTGGCTGCCAGGGCCGCACGGTTGCGGCGCAGGTTGCGGTAGAGGTACACCGTTACCAACAGGCCAATGGCAAGTATGGCCACGGCAGCGGTCAGAATTCGGCTGTTCCACACCTGCTGCCGGTTTTGTTCGGTGAGGAGGCGGAGACGGCGGGCGCGTTCCTGGGTCTCGTAGTTTACCTGGGCAGTAGCCAGGGTTTGCATCGTTTGGCGGCTGTTCAGGGTGTCGTTGAGCTGCAGGTACCGCTGGTTCCACTCGTACGCTTGCCGGAAGCGGCCCTGCTCGGCAGCCTCCGAGGAGAGAATGCTGTAGGCGTCGAGCACCCGCTCCAGGTAGTTGCTTTGCCGAGCCACCTTTAGGGCTTCCCGGGCCGCTGCTTCGGCTCGTTCGGGCTGCTCGGTTTCGATATAGTACATGGAAAACATAATCAGCTGGCTGGCCATGTTGCGCGCCGTGTTTTGGCGGCGGCTAATGGCCAGCGCCTGCGTGAGCAAGCGCTTTACCCGGCCCATGTTCCCAACCTGCATTTGGTAGGTAGCCAGGCTGGAGAGATAATTCGACTGAGCCGTGGAGTCGCCGTCGCGACGGGCCAGGGCGAGGGCCAGCGAATCGTAGTGCATGGCTTGCGGGTACTGCTGCCGGTAGAAGAACAGGCTGCCCACGTTGCCCAACAGCCGCATGCGGGTGCGGGACTTCACGTCGGGGTGCGATGCCAGCTGCAGGGCGCGGCGGTAGTACCGCCACGCCGTGGTGGAATCTCGCCGCTCGTGGTAAACGCTGCCCTGCGACGTGTAGGTACGAGCCAGGGCATCGTTGTCTTGCAGGCGACGGGCCAGAACCTGTGCTTCAGCAAGCAGCGTCAGCGCCTCGGGCCCGTTCGATAGGTTGGCGTAGCAGCTAGCCAAGCACTGCAGGCCGCGCAGCAGGCCAGCATCCTGCTCTTTTGCGGGCAGGGTTCTGGCCAACGCCACGGCCGCTTCGCCATAAGGCAGCGCACGTGCGGGCTGCTCGGTGTGCAGGGCTGCGCACATAGCGGTTAGCAGCCGCAAGCGGGTGGTGTCGGGCACCCGCGTTTCCAGTTTCAGACGTATTTCTTCGGCCCGGACCGGCAGGGGTTGCTCACCTGCTGCCGCCGCCGAGGAGGTAGGCAGCAAGCCAATGGCCATCAGCCATATCAGCAGAAATCTGAGCCGGGTTATAAGTGGATACATAGTGCCAGTCAAATATAAGCACTATGCAGCAATGCCTCATGCTTTAATGCTATTTTAAAACGAACCGGCCCCACGTACCCTTCGCCCGGGTTAGCATCCCGCAATTTCCTTGCTGGCTCCTCAGCAATTTATTTTGGCTACTCTATTCTGGTGCCTTCCTCCCTCAAACTCAGTCGTGAGAAAGGTCGATACAATTTCCTGGGCTTGCTCTTCGCTCACGTAGCGGGCCGGCACACACAGCACGTTAGCGTTGTTGTGTTGCCGGGCCAAGCCCGCGAGCTCGGGCAGCCAGGCAATGGCCGCACGCACGCCGGCGTGTTTGTTGGCCGTGATGCACACGCCATTGGCCGAGCCGCACAGCAGGATGCCTTCTTCGTAGTCGCCAGCAGCCACCGCCGCCGATAAAGGATGGGCTACGTCGGGGTAGTCCATGGAGTCGGCAGAAAAGGTCCCGAAATCGTGCACCTCGTGGCCTTGGTCGCTGAGCCAGGTGCGAAGCATTTCCTTTTGAACAAAGCCCGCATGGTCGGAGCCGAGAGCAATTTTCATGTGTTTTTCAGTAAAGAGGAAAGAGCCTGAAGCGCCGGAGCCAAGTTATAGTGCCCTGACACTGCTTGGCGCTGCTACTTGGTTATCTCGCTGTTTAGGCGGGCGGTGTCGTTGCGCCGCACGGCCCGGGCTATATTGATACTCAGCTCGTAGAGCAGCAAGATGGGAATGGTAACGATGATTTGCGACGAGATGTCGGGCGGGGTGATGATGGCCGAGATAATCAGAATCACCACAATGGCGTGCTTGCGGTACACCTGCATGATTTCGGGCGTAATCAGCCCGGCTTTGGCCAGGAAGAACACCACCATGGGCAGCTCAAACACAAAGGCGCAGGAGAGCGTCATGGTTGTGAGCGTGGAGATGTAGCTCTGCATGTCAATCTGGTTCTCGATGGTGGGGTCCACCGTGTAGGAAGCCAGGAAGTTGATGCTGAGCGGTGCCGCTACGTAGTAGCCAAACAGCAGCCCGAGAATGAACAGTATCGATACAAAGAACACCGCGCCCTGCGAGTTCTTGCGTTCGTGCGGGTACAGGCCGGGCTTCACAAAGCGCCACAGCTCCCAAAACAGGTAGGGAAAGGCCAGCACGATGCCCACGATGAACGAGGTGCTGATGTGCATGGCCAGCTGCCCGCTCATCTCGCGGTTCTGAATCACAAAGTTGACGCTGTTGCTGCACGGCTCCGCCGACCCCATCCACTTGCCCAACTGGCAGAAGGCGCGGTAGGTCCAGAAGTCGTTGCGCGAAGGCCCCAGAATCAGGTCATGAAACAGAAACTCCTTGGCAAAGAAGGCGCCGGTGGCAAACACCACCACCGAAATCGCCGCCCGGATAACGTGCCAGCGCAACGCCTCCAGGTGGTCGATGAAGGACATTTCGTGCTGTTCGCCCAGCGGAAGTTGTTGTTGCGATTTAGACTGCACGGAGAGGGACGGAATGAAGAAGGAAATGGCTGGCGTCTGTCATCCTGAGCGCAGTGAAGGACCTTATCGCGCTCGCAGCAGTTAGATAACTGCAAACCGTTCAGCGGTGATAAGGTCCTTCACTGCGCTCAGGATGACAACTGCTACCATTCCTTATGTAAAAAGCTAAGCAAAAAGCGGGTAGTCCTGCAGCCAGGAGTTCACCTGCTGCCGCACTTGCCCGATGCGGGTGTCGTTGTCATGGTTGGTCAGGGTTTCGTCGATTAGCTCCACAATGCGGCCCATATCGGATTCGCCCAGCCCGCGGGTAGTTACGGCAGCCGAGCCAATGCGGATGCCGCTGGTCACAAATGGCGACTTGTCGTCGAAGGGCACCATGTTTTTATTGATGGTGATATCGGCTTTCACCAGCGTGTTTTCCGCCAGCTTGCCACTGATGCCTTTCGAGCGCAGGTCAATCAGCATGAGGTGGTTGTCGGTGCCGCCCGAAATGATGTCGTAGCCCAAGCCCACAAAGCCCGCCGCCAGCGCTTGCGCATTGCGCGCTACTTGCTGGGTGTAGGATTTGAAATCAGCATTTAAAGCTTCGCCAAACGCCACGGCCTTGGCGGCAATGACGTGCTCCAGCGGCCCGCCCTGGGTGCCGGGAAATACGGCGCCGTCGAGCACCGCCGACATCTGACGGATTTCGCCTTTCGGGGTTTTCAGGCCGAAGGGGTTTTCAAAATCCTGGCCCAGCATGATGAGGCCGCCGCGCGGGCCACGCAGGGTTTTGTGGGTGGTAGTGGTCACGATGTGACAGTGCTCGAACGGCGAATTCAGCAGGCCGGTAGCAATGAGGGCCGAAGGGTGCGAGATGTCGGCCAGCAGCAGGGCGCCTACCTCGTCGGCGGCTTCGCGCAGGGCGGCGTAGTCCCAGTCGCGGGAGTAGGCCGACGCGCCGCAGATTATCATCTTGGGGCGCTCGCGGCGGGCGGTTTCCTTCACCTTGTCCCAGTCGATGAGGCCGGTTTCTTTTTCAACACCGTAGAAGCTGGGCACAAAGTATTTGCCCGAAAAGTTGACCGGCGAACCGTGGGTGAGGTGGCCGCCGTGGCTGAGGTCGAAGCCCAGAATTTTGTCGCCGGGCTTGAGGCAGGCCAGGAACACGGCCGCGTTGGCTTGGGCACCGGAGTGGGGCTGCACGTTGGCCCAGGCCACGCCGAACAACTCCTTCACGCGGTCGATGGCGAGTTGCTCTACCTGGTCTACAATTTCGCAGCCGCCGTAGTAGCGCTTGCCGGGCAGGCCCTCGGCGTACTTATTGGTGAGCACGGAGCCTTGGGCGGCCATCACCTGTTCGGAAACATAGTTCTCCGAGGCAATGAGTTCGAGGCCGTGGGTTTGGCGGATTTTCTCCTGCGCAATGAGGTCGAAAACGGCGGTATCGAGGAGGCGGGCTGGGGCGACTGTTTGCATAACGCCAAAGGTAACAGGTGAGACGATGAGATAGCAGGGGAAGGGAATGAATGCCGAACAACAAACTTCCTTCCTATAAATAAGCAGGCCCGTTTGTTGTTCATTTGCCCAATACCCCGCCCCTTCCCAACCATTTCCGTTGTTACTTGCCAGTGCCTTTGCCTCACCACCATGTCTGCGCCTCTCGCCGAAACCCTTACCCAGCTGCGCGTTGGCAATCAGAAGTCTCTGGTTGACTTTTACCAGCGCAGCCGGCACCTGTTTGCCCGTTGGGCCCAGCGCAAGTACCAGCTGGCCGCCCCCCAGGCTCACGAGTTGCTACAAGACACACTTCTAGACTTTTACGACCAGGTGGCCGATGGCCGCCTCACCCTGATGCCTGCCGACTTGCGGGCCCACGTCTACGGCATGGCCCAGCAGCGGCTCGCGGCACATGTGCCCACGCACATGCCCTTGCCGGCCGCCGAAGCCAGCCGCCGCCAGCACCTGCTGGCCCAGTTCAACCAGCTTGGTCAGGATTGCCAGCAGGTGCTGACCTACTTTTACTTCCGCGGCTACAACTTCGAGAAGATGGGCGGTAAAATGGGCTTCCCCAACGCGACCGTGGCCCGTCGCCAGAAAAGCAACTGCTTGCGCAAACTTTACGAGCTGCTGAAATGAGTCCGCTGACTCCGTCGCCCGACCTCCGTCCCTACATCGATGAGCTGGAACGCTTCGCCGACGGTCAGATGACCCCGGAAGAACAGGAAGCTTTTGAGCTGCGCCTCGAGCAGGAAGATGCCCTGGCCGAAGCCCACGCTACCTACGAGCAGCTCACCGCCGACCTGCGCTGGGCCGCCGGCCACAACACCCTGCGCCAGCGCCTGCAGTCGCTGGACGAGCGCATGAACGAGCGCGGCGACGCCCTGGCCCGGGCCCAAAGCCTGGCCAAAGCACGCCAACGCCGCGTGGCCCTGCTAAGCAGCCTGGGGGCAGTGGTGCTGGTGATTGCGGCCGCAGCGGCCTGGTACTTCACCCGGCCCAGCCCGGCCCGGCCCGACCGCAATTGGGAAGCCTACTACCAGCCCGACCCCGGCCCAGCCGTCACGACGGGCCTGCTGCACACCCGCCCCTTGCTCAGCGAAGCCCTCGACCAGTACCAGGCCGGCCACTACCCGGCGGCCCTGCATTCGCTGGGCCGCGTGTCGCCCACCAGCGTAGGGGCCGATACCTTGCTGTACCTGCGCGGCCTCATTCTGCTGCGGCAGGGCCAGGGCAACGCCGCTCAATTGTACCTGCGCCGCGTTGGCGAGCAGGACAGCTCCAGCGAGCTGGCGCGGCGGGCGCGCTACCACCTGGGCATGGCCTACTGGCAAGCCCGGGAGCTGACGCAAGCGCGCGCCGAGCTCGGCACCGTCGCGGCCGATTCGCTTAATCCGTATCGTGCTTCGGCCCGACAGGCCATCGCAGCAGGCGTTCTACAAGCGGAGTAGCACATGAGGTAGCTGGTGCGAATAAGCCCCCCTTTCCTAACGTTAAACTCTTGCAGGAGAGTCAAATGGTGGTCGGTATCAGGTATGGTATACCAACTATGCTTTAGCGCTTGCCAATGGTATAGGCCGGCTCACGATTGGCAACGAGCGTCAACTCCCAGGTGTCGAGGTTGAGAGCCGCGAGGTGGGCCAGGTCAGGATTGTGGCGATACACGCAACCGGTATCCAGGCCCAAGGCGCCGGGGCGGGCAGCGGCACGGCTGCGCACCTGAGCGGTTGGGGTGGGCACGTGCCCGTGCAACAGGCGTTTGCCTTCGAGCCGCGAGGGGTCAAAAATAAACTTCTTGATGTTGAGCATGGTGGTGTAGTCGCGGCGCATTTCGGCCGGGGGAAGGGCGAAATCATAGCCCGCGTGCACCAGCAGGAAGTCGGGCAGCTCAATTTCGTAGGGCAGCGCGGCCAACCAGTTCAGGTAACGGGGCGGTATGTCGGCCATGCGCTGCACCCCGAAGCTGCGCAGGGTGGGCAGGCGGCCGCGCGGGCCCAGCCAGTCCCAGCGCCACCGGTGGCGGGAGGCATCGAGCAGGGCCTGGTCGTGGTTGCCGCGCAGGCAGTGCACCTGGTAGCCGGTGGCCTGCAACTGCATGAGGTAGTCGAGCACTCCGCGGCTGTCGGGGCCTTTGTTCACATAGTCGCCCAGCAGGTAAAGCTCGTCGGTGGGGGTTAGGCGCAATTCCTCCTCTACCAGATGGCGGAAGGTCTGCAGGCAGCCGTGCAGGTCGGTAGTAGCGTAGCGGGGCACGGAAAATAAGCCTATGGGGTCAGACAAAAGAACGTCACGCTGAGCACTGCTTAGCGTGACGTTCTTTTCAAATCTAACGCCGAATTAGTGACCGCCGTAGGCCGGCTTGTCTAGTTCGGGCTTGTCGAGGTTGCGGTTGGGGTTCGACTTGGGCGCGTCGAGGGCAGCTTGCTCGAGGCGGGCCTGCGTTTCGGCATCGTGCTCAATGGCGGGCAGGTCGCCGGTGCCTTTGGCCAAACCGTCGCCGGCTGGCGCGCCTTTTTTGTCGGAAGACTGCTGGCTGGTTCCTTTGCTTTTGTAGGGCATGATAAAAGTTGTGGAAAGGTGAAAAGAAGGATTGGAATACTGGGCCGCGCCGCGGCGCGGCGGGCTATTGGTCGATAGCGGTATCGGTAGCGTTGGGGTCGTTCAGCTCGGCATTGGTATCGGTGCCGGTGATGGGCTGGATGGGGCGGGGCTCCATTTGGCCCATGCCCACGCGGGAGTTGGGGTTGCGCATTTCGTCGAGGCCGGGGCGGCGGTCGTGGGCGTCGACTTCATCGACGGGGCCCACGGGGCGCATGGTGGCGTCGTAGTCGTCTTCGGGCAGGTCCTGGTTGGGGCGGTCGGGGCGGCCTTCTTCCGAATTGCGGATGTTGTCTTTGGGGTGGCCTACCTGGTCGGCGTCGGCGTTCACGCTCACGGCCGTGATGCCGTCTTCGCTGTCGGTGCCGTAGCCTTCCTTGCCGTCGCGGTTGCCAAAGCCGCCGCGGGCCGCTTCGTTCTTGGGCGGGTCGGCGTTGGGGATGCGGTGGCCGTCCTCCATTTCTTCGTTGGTGGTATCGTCGTTGATGACGCGAATGGGGCGATTATTGGGGTCGATGGCCATTGGTTTAGCGAGAGAGTTAGTGATGCAACTAGGAGTAAGGTGTACTTTAGTTTAGCCGTTTAGGTTGTACTCCAAGCCTTCCCTGCGAATCACCTTACTGCATTAATCTTCTGACAATCATGTGGACAGAAACCGATAACAGCCTCTGCCGCAGCTTTCGCTTTGCGGATTTCAAAACCGCTTTCGCCTTCCTCACTGAGGTAGCCGCCGAAGCCGAGCGCCTCGACCATCACCCGTGGTTCAGCAACGAGTACAACGCGGTAGAATTTCGCCTGCGCACCCACGACGCCGGCAACACCGTGAGCAAACGCGACCACCGGCTAGCCGAGGCGATAGATGCTGTGGCTGCGCGCTTTGAAACGGTGAAGTGAAGAAAACAACGACTCCCCTCCTTGGCTAAGGAGGGGATGTTTGAGCCAAAGGCTCAAACGGGGGTGGTTGGATTCGTTGAACGACGCCCGAACGATTTTCGCTTAATTTCCGCTCAACGGCTCGGACGCCCCAACCACCCCAGCGTCCGCTTCGCGGCCGCGTCCCCCTCCTTACCAAGGAGGGGAGTTGTCGTTGTAATGCCCGTTACCTTTGCCCCATGCCCAACACGGTCCTTTACCTCGTGCCCACGCCCATCGGCAATCTGGAAGATATTACCCTGCGGGCCATCCGCATTCTGGGCGAAGTAGGCACGGTGCTTTGCGAAGACACCCGCACCAGCGGCCGCCTCATGCAGCACCTGGGCCTGAAAAAACCGCTCCTCTCCTACCACCTGCACAACGAGCACCAGCAAGTGCCGCGCCTGCTCGAGCGCTTGGCCAAGGGCGAAACCATGGCCCTGATTTCGGACGCCGGCACGCCCGGAATTTCCGACCCAGGGTTTCTGTTGGTGCGGGAGTGCCTGGCCCAAGGCTTGGGCGTGGAGTGCCTGCCCGGGCCCACGGCCTTTGTGCCGGCGCTGCTCAAGTCCGGTTTCGGAGCCGAGCGGTTCACATTTGAGGGTTTTTTGCCGGTGAAAAAAGGCCGGCAGACGCGCTTGAAGGAGTTAACTTCGGAAACCCGGACCATGATTTTTTACGAGTCCCCGCACCGCATCGTGAAGACGCTGGGCCAGTTGGCCGAGGTGCTGGGCCCCGAGCGGCCGGCGTCGGTTAGCCGCGAATTGACCAAATTGTTTGAAGAAACCGTAACCGGGACGCTGGCCAGCCTGGAGGCTGACTTTGCCGCTCGTCCCACTATCAAAGGAGAAATTGTCGTTGTCGTCGAAGGAAACCTTGCCCCGCCCCCTCGCGAGCCCCGCCCCGGCCGCGAAGACCGATACCGCTCCGACGACGACGTCGACGGAGAGGACTAGCCTGTTGCGGCAGCCCGCGGTGCTGGCCGTGCTCGGCGCCCTGCTGCTTTGGGGTGGTTGGGCACCGTATCCGTCGGCGCCGTTGTCGCTGCTGCTGTTCGTGGGCTGGGTGCCGTACTTGGTGCTGGAGCGGCAGCTTACGCTACAAGGTGCCCGCAAGCGGCACGTATTCGCCTACACCTATCTGTTTTTGGTGCTCTGGAACGCCCTCACCACTTGGTGGGTGAGCTACGCGGAGCTCAGCGCCGGCATTGCCGCCGTGGTGCTCAATGCCCTGTTGATGTGCTTGCCGCTCATGGCCTTTCGTCAAACCAAGAAGCGGCTGGGCAACCGCGTTGGCTACCTATCGCTGCCCGTCTTTTGGATTGCCTTCGAGCAGCTGCACTTGAGCTGGGACCTCACCTGGCCTTGGCTCACGCTGGGAAATGGCTTTGCCGCCGCGCCCCAGTGGGTGCAGTGGTACGAGTACACGGGTTTCCTGGGCGGCTCGGTGTGGGTGTGGGCGGTGAACCTGTTGTTTTTTAATGAGCTGCTAAAGCATATTCCATCGCTGAGCATGTCAACGGAAGCGGTTCTAGGCGCGCGCCCTTCAGCCGTTGCCCCGGTTATTGCCGGACCGGCAAAATCGGTCCCCTTTGCTTTGGCAATACCCTTTCTGGCCCTGCTCCTGCCCATTCTTCTTTCCTATCTAATTGGTGCCACCTACCAGGAGAAAGGCCCTACGGCCGAAGTTGTAGTAGTGCAGCCCAACCTCGACCCCTACGTGGAAAAGTTTGAAGGCGGCGCCAAGTTCGTGCCCTACGAGCAGCAGTTGACCCGCCTGCTGGCCCTGTCCGAGCAAAAGCTCACTCCCCAAACCCGCCTCGTGCTATGGCCCGAAACCGCCCTAGAAGAGTCGTACTGGCAGAACACGATTGAGAGCAACCCTAAGATTCGCCGCATCCGGGAGTGGCTGGCGCGGCACCCCGGCGTGGCCCTGCTCACGGGCATCACCACCATCGACTCTTACCCGAATAAGGAAGCAGCCAGCGAAACCGCCCGTTTCCGCGATGACCTCGGCTACTACGACATTTTCAACACCGGTGCTTACTTCGCCAATGCCACGGCGCCCATTTCCTTCTACCACAAGTCGCGCCTCGTGCCGGGCGTAGAGAAGATTCCGCCGGTATTGGCGTCCGTTATTTCCCACATCGACCTTGGCGGCACCGTGGGCAGCGTGGGCAGCCAGCCCGACCGCACCGTGTACCCCGCCCATGAGCAGGCCCCCGCACTTCGCGTGGCCCCCATCATTTGCTACGAATCGATTTATGGTGACTTCGTGGCCGAATACGCCAAGAATGGCGGTACCCTGCTGAGCGTAATCACCAACGATGCATGGTGGCACGACTCGCCGGGCTACCGGCAGCTGTTTAATCACGGCGCGCTACGCTGCATCGAAACCCGCCGCGACATGGCTCGCTCGGCCAACACGGGCTTCACCGGGTTCATCAACCAAAAAGGCGAAGTCACTCAGCGCGAGCAAGCCTGGATTCCAACCGCCAGCCGCGGCACGGTTCACCTTAATGATGAAGTGACGTTCTATGTGCGCTTCGGCGAGCTGATTGGGCGGGGCACACAGATTTTGGCCGTTCTGCTCCTAGTAGTTGCTATTGTGCGCGGACGGCAGCGCCGAAACACAACTCCCCTCCTCAGCTGAGGAGGGGATGTTCGAGCCAAAGGCTCGGACGGGGGTGGTTGAGTCGTCGAACGATGGACGAACCATACCCGAACGAATTCAAGCGAGGTCGTTCGGGTATCGTTCAACGACCTCAACCACCCCAGCTGACGCTTCGCGCCAGCATCCCCTCCTCAATTGAGGAGGGGAGTTTTTGTTCTTACTATCACCTTATGACCACCAACTTCACCCAACTGTCTCTGGACTTGGCGGCGCTATGCCGCAACACCGCCCTGTTTATCCGCCAGGAAGCGGCTTCCTTCGACCGCAGCAAGATTGAGCACAAAGGCTTGCACGACTTGGTGAGCTACGTCGACCAGGAAACCGAGCGCCGGCTGGTGGCCGGCCTGCGTGAGCTGCTGCCCGAGGCTGGTTTTATCACCGAAGAAGGCACGGCGGGCCCCGACAGTCACACCGAAGACTTCACCTGGATAATTGACCCACTCGACGGCACCACCAACTTCGTGCACAGCCTACCAGTGTACTCCATCAGCGTGGCGCTGCTGTATCAGAAGGAATTGGTGGTGGGAGTAGTACACGAAGTAAACCGCGACGAGAGCTTCCGGGCCGTGCGCGGCGGCGGCGCTTTCTGCAACGACCTGCCCATCCGCGTAACAGACATTGCAGACCTCAACAGCAGCCTCATTGCCACTGGTTTTCCCTACAAGGATTTTGGCAAAATGAATGCATACCTGCAGGTGCTCGGCGCCTTCATGAGCCGCAGCCACGGCGTGCGCCGCCTCGGCTCTGCTGCCGTGGATTTGGCCTACGTGGCCGCGGGCCGCTGCGAAGGCTTCTTTGAGTTCAACCTAAATTCTTACGACGTAGCGGCTGGCATTTTGCTGGTGCGCGAAGCAGGCGGCCACGTCACTCAGTTTCTGGAAGATGGCGACCCGCTGTTCGGACGCGAAGTGGTGGCCAGCAATGGCCACGTCCACACCGAGATGCAGCAGGCCATTGGCGAGTTCTGGCAGTAATCCTTTCCTGAGGCCCCGCCGCTCTGCTTCGTTGATGACTTCGTAGCAGAACAAGCGAGGTCGTAAATTCGCAAACTATTCTTTTCAGCCCGCGGTTTACTCACCATGCTCCTGCTCGCCCTCACTTCCGTCGAAATACAGTATTGCCTCATTGGTGCCCTGTTCGTGGCGGCGGCTTTTTATGTAGGGCGGATTTTCTGGCGGGCCTTCTTTAGCAAAACAGCTGCGGGCTGCGCCAAAGGGTGCGGCGGCGCGTGTGGCGGCATCGACGTCGACCAATTGCAGCGCACCATTGAGGCCCGCGCGGCGGCTCAATCGGGCCGTTAATCACGCTCGCATTTTTCTTACTGATTCGGATAACCCGCCCCCGCCTCGGCTGCGTATAGCCGACGCGGGGGCGGGCTGCGTTTGCACCTTTCCGCTTCGCTTTACTACTTCAAAACACCACCGCCATGCAGGACAAAGAAGAAGAACGCTCCCTTGTGAACGTTGAAAACAAGCTAAAAAAGGATGGCTTCAGCCAAGACTTCACCGTCGTGAACGGCCGCCTGCAAACCATTGGCAACACCTCGGAAAAGAGCTACGCGGCTAATGAGGTTACCATTGTCGATTTCTACCGCTTCGAAGGCGAAAGCAACCCCGATGACATGTCCATCCTCTACGCCCTCGAAGCCAACGACGGTGTGCGCGGCACCATCTCTTCGGCCTACGGCACCTACGGCGACAGCGACGCGCTGGAGTTCCTCACGCAGGTAGAAACCCTGGGCAAGAACCTGGATAAGAAGCATAAGTAAGGCTTTTAGGCTTTAAATATTGCCTAGAAATCGTTCAGGCAATGCAAAGAACGTCACCCTGAAAAAGGAACGTCATGCCGAGCGGAGCCGAGGCATCTCGCATGTGGTAGTAACCTAATCGATTGGTTTACTGCTGCACGCGAGATGCCTCGGCTCCGCTCGGCATGACGTTCCTTTTTAGTTTTGTTTGCGTCTACAGGGCCACTTATATTCTATCTCACAAGCCCTTAGCTTACCAAGGCCAGTAACTCCTGCCTCGTGAGTTCCTTGAAGAAAGCAGCATCAGTTTTCACCAGGTCGTGGGCCAGGGTGCGCTTGGCTTCCTGCAGTTTCATGATTTTTTCCTCAACCGTGTCCGGGCAAATGAGGCGCACGGCCACCACTTTCTTGGTTTGGCCGATGCGGTGGCTGCGGTCTATAGCCTGGTTTTCTACGGCCGGGTTCCACCACGGGTCTACCAGGTACACGTAGTCGGCGGCGGGTAGGTTGAGGCCCGTGCCGCCGGCTTTCAGGCTGATGAGAAACACGCGCACGCTGGTATTTTCCTGAAAAGCTGTTACGGCCGCCGCTCGGTTGCGGGTCTGGCCGGTTAGGTATTCGTAGGCAATGCCGCGCTGGTCCAGCTGCTCCCGAATGAGGTTGAGCATGGCCACAAACTGCGAGAAAATCAGAATCTTATGCTGCGGCGCCTTGGTGCTGATTTCCTCCAGCAGCACTTCCAGCTTTGCCGAGGCCGGGCCGTAGTATTCTTCGTCGGGCAGCAGGGCCGGCGAGTTGCAAATCTGGCGCAGCCTGGTGAGTCCTTGCAGAATGTGCACGCTGCTCTTGCCCGTGGTTTCCTCGTGCAGGCCCATCAGCTTGGCTCGAAATTCCTGCCGACAGGCTTCGTACACCTGGCGCTGCTCGGTGCCCATTTCGCAGTAGAGCACCATTTCGGTTTTGTCAGGCAGCTCCGTGGCGACCTGGGCCTTGGTGCGGCGCAGCACGAAAGGGTTAATTTTCTGGCGAAGCGCCTGTGCCACGCGGCCGTCCTTAAACTTGTCGATACGCGCGGCGTACTGGTCCTGAAAGTGCTGCCGGCTGCCCAGCAAGCCCGGGCAGGCAAAGGAAAGCTGCCCGTAGAGGTCGTAGGTATTGTTCTCAACCGGCGTGCCCGTAATTACCACCCGGTTGCGGGCCTGCAGCAGGCAAGCGGCCTGGTAGCGCAGCGAATCGGGGTTTTTGATGGCCTGGGACTCGTCGAGAAAAACGTAGTTGAAGCTGTAATCTTTCAGCCACTGAATGTCCGACACCACCGTATTGTAGGTCGTCAGCACAATGTCGTAGGCGTAGAACTCGCGGCTGCTCTGGCGGCGGCTGGCACCGTGCAGTACGTGCACCCGCAGCGACGGCGCGAATTTGGCCACCTCGGCCTGCCAGTTGAACACCAGCGAAGTGGGCACCACCACCAAGTTGGCCACAGCCAAGCCTTTCTCGCGCTGCAGCAGAATGAAGGCTAGTACCTGCAGGGTTTTGCCCAGCCCCATGTCATCGGCCAGGCAGCCACCAAAGTTGAAAGTGTCGAGAAAATTCAGCCAGTTAAGGCCCTGCTGCTGGTACTCGCGCAGCGTGGCGCGCAGGGCTTTGGGCACAGCCACCGAGGCAATGCCGGTAAAGTCGGCCGCGGCGGCTCGGTAGCGCGCCAGCTCGGCTTGGGTGGCGGGGGTCAGGTCGGCTGGGGCGTAGAGTTCGGCCAGGGTCGCGAAGCTGATTTTGGGGGTCCGAATCCGTTCCTCCACCACTTCGCCGGCCTCGAAGTAAGCGGCAAACTTTTCTATCCATTCCTGCGGCAGAATTCCGCGGGTGCCGTCGTCGAGTTGCACGTAGCGGCTCTTGTTGCGCACGGCTTTGTGCAGGTTTTGCAGCGAGGCCTGCTGCCGGCCAAACTTCACCCGCAGCACCGTGTCGAACCAATTGGTTTCGCCGGTAACCCGAATTTTCACCCGCGCCCGGTGGGAGTTAAGGGCATTGTTCTTGAGCTTGTTGAAGCCCAGAATGGTGATGCCGTGGCTGCGCCAGTCCTCAAACGCCTCAAGAAACCACTCCTCGCTCAGGAACAGCTTTTTTGGCACATACAATGAGTCTTGGTTGAGCTGCTCCTGGAAGTCAGGGTAGTGTCGGAGCAGGGCCGCGAGCAGGCGCGCTTCGGCCGCAGCGTCGCGGGCCAGCAGAAACGGGCGTCCCAGCTCATCGGTGGCATAAAGCTGGCGGCGCGACAGCACGGGCACTTCCTTGGGGCCGTAGCGCAGCACCGGCAGCACTTCCACGTGGGCCCCGGCATCGGTGAGGTACAGCAGCGCCTCCGGTGCCTGGTCGAAGCCGCTTGCTACCCGCTGCGCAGGCGTGGCCGGGCGCACGTGGCCGTAGTTGATGTGCAGCCGGTCTTCCAGGTTAGCCAGCACATCGCGCTGAAATTCAGCAAACTTGTTGTGGTGAATGAGCAAGGTGTTGTTGCGCTTCTGGAAGAACTCCACCACTCGCCACACGTCCAGGTCATCGAGCAGGTAGAGCGCCTCACGCGCCGCCAAAAAGTACTCGTAGCGCACGGCCAGCGTTTTCAGGTCGAAGGGCTCGTCGTGCAGCAGCAGTTCGCCACGCACTTCGAAATAATCGCCCTGCTGCGTCACGAGTAGCCGTAGGTCGGTTCTGGCACTGCGCAGCTGCACCGGCAGCAAAGACTTGGCCGTGGGCTTGTCCGACACGCTGGCCTTGTGCGCATACACCGGCAACTGGTGCGGATTGCGCACAATGGCGCGCAGCGCTTCAATGCCCGCCATAGAGCGCGCCTCGTCGTAGTTGTGCTGAAAGCGACCCAAAGCGGTATAAAACTTTACCTCGTCGGGGTCCTGCAGTTGCCAGATGCCGTCCAGGGGATTAAGCAGGGCAATGGGGCTTTTGAGTTTGCCAGTAGCGGTGGTGGCAGCTTCGGCCAGGTGAACGGTCAGGTGCCCGTAGTAACGGTGGCGGTCCAGTATCAGCAGGCGCGAGCCGGCGGGTGGGGGCAGCGCGGGCCGCCGTTTCGGGGGCAGGAGCTGTACCATCAGCTCCTGCTTGGTGGCAGCGGTCACGGGGTAGAGGTCGGCGCGCTTGGGTGTCACGACCACTGCTGCCGGGCGGCTGTAGGCCAAGTCGAAATGGGCGTCGAGGTCTTCGCTCTCATCCAGCCCAAAGTCGCGGGCCGAGGCCAGCAAGTACTCCTGCCGCAAGGTCTTATCAAAGAACAAGCGCAGCTCTTTGCGCTGCAGAATGCTCAGCAGCACCACCGCCTGGTGCTCGCACAGCGTGCTTTTCGGGCCCACGCAAGCGCAGGAGACCAGCAAGCCCGACTCCTGCTGCTGCACCACCACCGTAGGAAAACGCAGCGGCCCGGTACCCACCGTACTGGTGAATACCCCGTAGTCCAGCCCCAGCGTTTCGGGCTGAATGGCGGCCAGCGTTCGGGCATCGGCCGTGGGCCAGACGCTGCAGTGCTTGCCAATAATTGCGCTGCTCAGCTCCGGCAGGGCGCGCCCCGGAAACTGGTACTTGTGCGGATGGGAGCCGGCTGGGTAGTCAGGCGCTGATTCCGATTCAGACATGCGGGGTGCAATTATGTTATTGAGGCCGAAATGGCTTGGGGCCGGGGCCTAGCCCCACACCTTCGTGCCTTCCGAGCAGTTGCGACACATCTCAATCTGGTCGCGGCCCTTGAGCAGGCTGCCGCGAAACTGCTGGTACTTAGGCCCCTGCCAGAGCTGCCGGAAGGTTTCGGTCTTGAGGTCGCCTTGCCGGTACTCGGCGTCTTTATCGAAGCAGCAGGGCACCACCAGGCCGTCCCAGGTGATGACACAGGAGTGCCACATTTTCCAGCAGTGGTCCACCAGCTTATTTTTCAGGCTCCAGGTGCCATTCTGGTTGTTTTGGTAGCGGGAGTAGTAGTCAATGGTAGGGATGAGCGGAGAACCGTGCTGGTGGTCGTAAATCTGCGCGGTTTTAAACCACACGTCGTCCACGCCCATGGCGTCGGCCAGTTGCCTGGCGTCGTCAATCTGGTGCTCGTTGGGCCGCACCACCAGAAACTGAAAAATGATGCGCGGCGTGCTCGACTTCAATTCCTTGCGCCATTTCACAATGTTGCGGGTGCCTTCCAGCACTTTCTCCAGCTTGCCTCCCACGCGGTACTGTTGGTATACTTCCTGGGTGGTGCCGTCGAGGGAGATGATGAGGCGGTCCAGGCCGCTTTCCACAGTGCGGCGGGCGTTCTGGTCGTTGAGGTAGTGGGCGTTGGTGCTGGTGGCGGTATAAATGCCCTTATCAGCCGCGTACTTCACCAACTCCAGAAACTGCGGGTGCAGATACGGCTCGCCCTGAAAATAGAAAATAAGGTACCAGAGCCGGCTGGCCACTTCATCAATCGTCCTTTTAAACAAGTCCTCGGGCAGCATGCCCGTGGGCCGCGTGAACGAGCGCAGCCCGCTGGGGCACTCCGGGCAGCGCAGGTTGCAGCTGGTGGTGGGCTCGAAGCTGAGGGCCATGGGCAGCCCCGCCAGCCGCGCCTTGCCCGTGAGCTTGCTCAGGATGTACGACCCGACTACCTGCACCGTGTTCCAGACGCGGAGCGGCGTGGCTTTCGACAAAACGTTCAGGCTATCGGTGAGCACAGACATGGGAGCGGGATAAAGCAGTAGCGCGAACTTTGTAGTTCGCGTCCCCGCGCCATCTGGGTTCGTCCACTGGCGCGGGGACGCGAACTACAAAGTTCGCGCTACTTCGGTTGTGTTGCGGCCGGTTACTTTTTAGTTGCCGGAAAATCGATGGCGCTGGTATACGTACTAGCCTTGCCAAACGACTGATTGATTTCGTCGATGGCGGCGCGGCTACTCAGGCGCTTGGGCTTGGTGTTGAGGAAGGTGCCGTCTTCACCCACCAACATGTAGGTGGGCACCTCCTGCAAAGCATAGTCACTGGCCAGTTTCGAGCGCAAGCCACCGCCGGGCACGCGCACTTGCACTCCGGGCAGTTTTTTCACGGTCACCAGCTGGCGCCAGGCCTGCTCGTTCTCATCGAGGGCAATGTTGATGAAGGTGATGTTCTTGCCTTCAAACTTCTTAATCAACTCCTGCGCATAAGCCAGGTCACGCAGGCACAAGCCGTTGGTGCTCTTCCAGAAGTTCAGGTACACCAGCTTGCCCGCAAAGTCGTGCAAATTCACGGTATCGCCTGCGGCTGTGGCCAGCTTGAAATCGGGCGCGGGAGCGCCAATGGCAAAATCCTTGTGCTGGTCGAAGTCGGCCTGCAAGGTGGGGTAATACTGGTTTTTAAGGTCGTAGGTACGATAGTCGGCCAGCATGGCTGCCGACTGTTTCACGTGCCCAAACCGGAACGACTCCTGCAGGATGCGGCCCAGAACGATGGCCCGAACAGGGCCAGTGAGCTTCTTGCTAGCCAGCGCATACGAGGCAGGGTAGAAGTCGGGGTCGGAACGCTGACGCTTGTCCTGGGCTACGGTGAAGTGAATGTAGTTCAGCAAAAACTCGTGGTAGAGCTCGCTCTGAATAGCATTGGGCTCGTTGAGCAGGCCGGGCTCGCGCAGGAAGTTGTAGTAGTCCGGGGCCATTTTGAGGCGGCTTTCGGTGTTCACCACTTGCTCCCGCAGGTCCTGGAACGTCAGCCGGTCGTTGGCGTAGGCGTACACCACTTCGGCGCGGGCATAGTTGTAGAAATCCTGGGTGAAGGACTGCTTGGCAGCGTGGTCTTCCAGAAAGTTGAACTGGTGCTTGCGGCGGTACTCCAAAAACGACAGGAACGGCGCTTCGTACAGTTGAATGTTGTCGGGCAATACCTGGAAGCCGTCGTTTTCCACAAACTGGGCGTCGGCCTCTACGAGGTAGTTATTGGCGTTGGCAGCCTGCTGGCGGTGGCGTTGCTCTTCGCTCAGGTTGGCGCGGTTGCGCAGCTTGGTGGCCAAGCCGGTAGGCACATCGTTGGGCCGAAATTTCAGGGTTCCCGACATGTCGCTGCCCTTGAAGCGCACATCCATATCGGTGCCCGCGTCCAGGAACAGCGGCGCTACGTCGTCGCCATACACCAGGTCGGCTTTGGTGGAGCCGTACACAGGAATCACCAGCTTAAATTCACCTTTCTCATTCAGCGGAACGCGAATGAGCTTTTCTTTGGGGTCGAGGGGATTCTCGCGCAGTGTAACCCCCACCGAATCGGTGGTAGGGCTGGTGATGCGGCCGCTGAGCACCGCCGTGCCCGTTGGCTTTGCCACAGCAGCAACTACCGGAGCGGGCTTTGCTGGCGCCGGAACTGGCGCAACAGGAGCTCCGGCAGGGGCCACGGCAGTTTCTACTTCATCAGCGGCGGTTGCAGGGGCCGCCGCTTTGGTTTGCACGGCCTTTGCGGCAGGAGCCTTTTTCACGGTTGCCGCACTAGAGGCGGGCTTACGCGGGCTTGCGCTCGTCGTAGGCACCGGCTTGGGCTGGACTGAATTTTTTGCTGGAGCAGGCTTGCTTTGCCCATAGCTCAACAAGGGAGCCGCAAGCAGCGCCGTTCCCAGCATGCGACGCGCACAAGTGATGAAAGCTGACATCATATCACAAAAAAACTAGCAGAAGACGACCACCATCGACCGCCGATAACTGAATATAAACCAACAACACCGACCAGCTTTACATATGAATTCGCGGTAAAAGCCTATCAGCACTCCGAAGATAAGGCTTTTTGATTTATAAAATCCAAATCAGCTTCGCAGTAATTTTTAACCTCGTCCGGTAAAAGCCTATTTAGTGGTTGTTGGCAATGGCAGGCACCTACTGATTATCAGTGCAATTTCGCCCTAACCGAATAAGCCGTTCAACACTTCGTCGAGGCGGCTCACGGCGTGCACTTTTAAGCCAAATCGCGCCAGGTCAAGTCCCTTGCCATTAAACTGCGAAACATACATCTCGCGGAATCCTAATTTTTCGGCTTCGGCCAGGCGCTGGTCGAGTCGCGACACCGCCCGAATCTCGCCGCTCAAGCCGACTTCGGCCGCCAGGCAAACATCGCCGGGAATGGGCAAATCATTTAGCGAAGAAACCACGGCTGCGCACACGGCCATGTCGAGGGCGGGGTCGTCGAGGCGCAGGCCCCCGGCAATGTTCAAAAACACATCGTGCTGACCTAAACGCAGGCCGGCGCGCTTTTCCAGCACGGCCAGCAGCATTTGCAGGCGCTTGGCATCGAAGCCGGTGCTGCTGCGCTGGGGCGTGCCGTAGGTGGACGGCGTGACCAGGGCCTGCACTTCCACCAGCAGCGGCCGGTTGCCTTCCAGCGTGGCGCCAATGGCCATGCCGCTCAGGCTTTCGCCGCGCTGCGAGAGCAGGATTTCGGAAGGGTTGCTCACCTGGCGCAGGCCGTCGCCCTGCATTTCGTAAATACCCAGCTCCGAGGTGCTACCGAAGCGGTTTTTGGTGGTGCGCAGAATGCGGTAGCTCATGTGCCGGTCGCCCTCAAACTGCAGCACGGTGTCCACCATGTGCTCCAGGATTTTCGGGCCGGCAATGCTGCCGTCTTTGGTGATGTGGCCAATGAGCAGCACCGGCGTGCTGGTTTCTTTCGCAAATTTCAGAAACTCGGCGGTGCACTCGCGCACCTGGCTCACGCTGCCCGCGCCGCTCTCCACCAGCGTGGAGTGCATGGTTTGGATGGAGTCGATGACAAGGATGTTGGGCTGCACCTGGTCAATCTGCCGGAAGATGTTCTGGGTGTTGGTTTCGGTGAGGATGAAGCAGCCGGAGTGCTGGCCGTCGGCCATCCGCTCGGCGCGCATTTTAATCTGGGCCTCGCTTTCCTCGCCGCTCACGTAGAGCACCTTCATCTTGCGTAGGCTCAGGGCAATCTGGAGCATGAGCGTGCTCTTGCCAATGCCGGGCTCGCCGCCAATGAGCACAATGGAGCCGGGCACAATGCCACCGCCCAGCACGCGGTTCAGTTCGCCGTCGGGGGTGATGATGCGGGGTTCGTCCTCGGCCAGAATATCGCCAAGCGGCACCGACTTGGCGGCTTTGACAAGGTTGCCGCCGGGCACAGTGCTGGCGGGCTTCCACTGGCCGGTGGTGGTGGCCACGGTTTCTTTCTGAACGACTTCTTCGACGTAGGTATTCCACTCGCCGCACGCCGGGCAGCGGCCTATCCATTTCGCCGATTGAGCGCCGCAGGATTGGCAGAAAAAAACAGTTCTTGCTTTGGCCATATTTTGAAAACTGACGCATGATAAGGTCAGCTTTAGATAAGCTATTTGAGGCATTAAAAGTGCCTCTGAAACGGAATTTGGCTGGCAATTGTAGCTGACTTTGCACCCAGCCAGTTGCTACATGCTCATCCCTATTTGCCTGCTACGAGGGCATTGTATTGGCTCACCAGTTCGGGAGCGTTATCAATCCGATAGCGCGACTTGGTAGCCCCACCAGCTTTGGCCGACTGCTGCAGTTCGGCTGCCAGCGCGGGGGCCTTGCTGCACTGCTTGCTCATGAACTCTACAAAGGCTTTATGGCCCCGTGGCACCTCCTGCAACTCGCCGCCCGCCTTGCGCACATACCAATAATATTTCTCGTGCGTGCCATTAGAATTAGAAACGGAGTAGCCATAAATTTCCATAGGGCCAGGTGTAGCAAGGTTCTCAGCGAGCCTTTTGAGGGGCTTACCCCGCATATGCAGCGACTCCAACGTGTGCCCGTCCACGGTCATGCTTTGCAGGCGCTCAATGCTGATAACTTTCACGGGTGGCATCGGCATTACGTCGGGCGGCTGCTCGTAACAGCGCACTTGGTTGGTGGTGTTGCTGCGATAATCCCTAACGTATCCCCGGGCCTGCTTGCCGCTCACAAAGGTGAAAACCGCTGGGAAGTAAGTTGGCTTGCCGTCCCGGGCGGCCCGCAGCGAATCGACCCGCGTGGCTACGCGCGCCCCCTGCTGCGCGTGAGCCATGAAGCTGACCGCCAGACAGACGACCCCTAATAAAGCAGCGCGGCACCTCTTTGCTTTTCTGACGGGCTCTTCTGGTAAAATTCTTACATTCATAAAGCATTAAAACTAGTTGTCCGTCTGTAATCTAGTTACAAAGTACGTTTGCCGCAGGCTTACTACGCTCCATTTTTTGTCCCTTGCCGGGCCGCATACCCATGTCTGATACGCTTGCCCTGACCACCTCCGACCTGGCTACTGTCACCGCCTTTGCGGGCCTCCCCGATACCGTGCTGGAATGGCTACTGGCCCACGGCGAACGGCGTGACTTGGACGACGGCGGCTCCATTACCCAGCCCGGCGACCCAGCCGAGTACCTCATGGCTATTCTTCAGGGCGGCATCCAGTTCTACACCCTGCAAAACGGCACCCGCGAGCCCCGGTTTCGGGTTGAAAAGGGCCAGGTGAGCGGCGTGCTGCCCTACTCCCGGCTGCGCATCAGCATCGGCCTTGGGTTGGCTGTGGGGCACACGGTGCTGTACCTGTTGCACCGCGACCAATTCCCGGCCCTCGAACAAGTCAGCCCCGAGCTAGTACAGCGCCTCGTAGCCCTAATGAGCGACCGCGCCCGCGACGAGGCCCGGAGCCAGGAGCGCGACGACAAGCTGCGGGCCCTGGGCAAGCTCTCGGCCGGCTTGGCGCACGAGCTGAATAACCCCGCCGCTGCCATCGCCCGCGCCTCCCAGGCCCTGGCCGACCGCGCCGCCATCAAGCCGCATCTCCTGCAGAGGCTCATTGAGCAGTGCTCCAACCCAGAGGCTCTTTGCGCCTTCACCGCCCTGGCAGTGCCCATGGCCCAAAGCGCCACGCCACCGCTGCACCTCTCGCCCCTGCAGCGTTCGGCGCGCGAAGATGAGTTGGCCGACTGGCTGACCGAGCAAGGCGTACCCAACGGGTATGAGCTGGCCCCGGGCCTGCTCGAAACCGGCTTGACCGCCGAAATATTAGCCACGGCGGCCGAAGTTCTGCCCCTGCCCGCTCGCCCCGCGGCCTTTGCCTGGCTGGAATCCCAGCAGAGCACCATGCAGCTCATCCGCGACGTACAGGAGGCCGGCAGCCGCATCAGCAAGCTGGTGGCCGATGTGAAAACGTACTCGCACATGGACCGCGCCGGTGGCTTTGAGCTGCTCGACGTCACCGCCGGGCTCGATAGCACGCTCAACATGCTGGGCTTCGAGCTACGCCAAAAGAACGTGCACCTCACCCGCGACTACGCCCCGGGCCTGCCCCAAATTAGGGGCCAGGTAAGCAGCCTGAACCAAGTGTGGACCAACCTCATCGACAACGCCATCGACGCGCTGCCGGCCCAGGGCGGCGAGCTCACCCTTCGGACCCGCGTGGAGGGAGCTTTTGTGCGCGTTTTTCTGATTGATAATGGTGCGGGCATCCCGGGCGATGTGCTGCCGCACATCTTTGAGCCGTTTTACACCACCAAGCAAGCCGGCGCGGGCTCTGGCCTGGGCCTGGACATTGCCCAGCGCATCATCAGGCAGCACGATGGACGCCTTGAAGCCAGCTCCCGCCCCGGCCACACTGAATTTTGCGCGTGGTTGCCGGTGGCCACGCCCTTGGCTTAGCTCAGTACATCTTGCTTTCCGCAGTCGAAAAATCAGCTTTTTACCACCTTTTTACCTGTCGTATTAGTCCTGCGTCCACATTGGTTGGGTGCCACTCCGCTGATACGCTTTGCTTTAATTAAACGACATCATGGCCTCCAATAAGCCCTTCATCTTAGCTGTTGACGACGACCCGCAAGTACTGGCCGCCATTACCCGCGACCTGCGGCAGGAGTTCGGCAAAGACTACCGCATCTTGCGCGTCGGCTCCGGCCCCGAGGCCCTGACGACGCTGCAGGAGCTGCGCGTGAAGGAGGAGTCGCTGGCCCTCATCGTGGCCGACCAGCGCATGCCCGATTTGGAGGGCGTGGAGCTGCTCACCGCCTCGCGCGACCTGTTTCCAGACGCCAAGCGCGTGCTGCTCACGGCCTATGCCGACACCGAAGCCGCCATTCGGGCCATCAACTCCGCCCGGCTCGACCACTACCTGATGAAGCCCTGGGACCCGCCCGAGCAGCTGCTGTTCCCCACCCTGCACGACTTGCTCAATGCCTGGCAGGCCGCCCACAAGCCCCGCTACGGTGGCCTCCGGCTCATCGGGTTTCAGTGGTCGCCGCTCTCGCACGAGCTCAAGGATTTTCTCAGCGGCTACATGGTGGGCTACCAGTGGCTGGATTTTGAAACCCAACCCGAAGCGCAGGAGCTGCTAAAAGCCAGCGGCTACAACTCCACCGACCTGCCACTAGTCATTTGTGCCGATGGCACCGCCGTGCCCAACCCAACGAAGGCTTCGCTGGCGCAACACCTGGGCATCAACAGCAAGGCCACGCAGGAGATGTACGACGTGGTGGTAGTGGGCGCCGGCCCCAGCGGGCTGGCTGCCGCCGTGTACGGTGCCAGCGAGGGCCTCAAAACACTCATCATTGAGCGCCAGACCCCCGGTGGCCAAGCCGGCACCAGCTCGCGCATCGAAAATTACCTGGGCTTCCCCACCGGCCTGAGCGGCGCCGAGCTCACGCACCGCGCCTGGACGCAGGCCGTGCGCCTGGGCGCCGAGTTTTTGGCCCCACAGGAAGTAAGCCAGCTGTGCGTGCAAGACGGCTACAAAGTTCTCACCCTCAGCGACGGCAGCGAAATCAGCACCCGGGCCGTGGTGCTGACCACCGGCGTGAGCTACCGCACCCTCGATGTGCCCGGCATGGACCGCCTCAGCGGCGCCGGCGTGTACTACGGTGCCGCCCGCACCGAGGCTCGCAGCTGCGATGCGCAGGACGTGTACATCGTGGGCGGTGGCAATTCGGCCGGGCAGGCGGCCATGTATTTGGCTACGTATGCCCGCCGGGTGTTCATCGTTATCCGCGGGGCCGACCTGGCCGCCAGCATGTCGGCCTACCTCATCGAGCAGATTCGCAGCACGCCCAACATCGAGCTGCTGCCCTTTTCGCAAGTGAAAGAAGTGTGCGGCCAGGACCACCTCGAAGCCGTGATGGTCGACATCAACGGCACTGTGGAGAAACGGCCGGCCCGGGCCTTGTTCGTCTTCATCGGTGCGAAACCCAGCACCGAGTGGGTCAACGACCAGATTTTCTGCGATGGCAAAGGCTTCCTGCTTACCGGCCGCGACCTACTGGCTGATTCCCGCTTTGCGGCTACCTGGAAAAAGCAGCGCGAACCGTTTCTACTCGAAACCTGTGTACCAGGCATTTTCGCGGCCGGCGACAGCCGGGCCGGCGCCATGGCCCGCGTGGCCTCGGCCGTGGGCGAAGGCAGCATGGCCATCAAGTTTGTGCATCAATACCTGGACGAGTAGCCATTTGACTTACGTCGGTACCGCCTCGCAATGATACCTGGCTATTCTTTATCCCGAATCACCTTAAAGAAGGCTTTCCGGTACGTTTCGCCAACGGCGATGCTCTCCTGCCCAATGGTTAGAGAATTTCCATCAATTAGCCGGATGTGGTTGAGCGACACGATGTAGGACTTGTGCACCCGCATGAAAGGTGGCTGCGGCAGCTGCGTTTCCAGCTCGCGCAGGCTTTGGTAGGTGACGATGCGCTGGCCCGGCACGAAGATGGACACGTAGTTTTTCAGGCCCTCGATGTAGAGAATGTCATCGTGGCTGACCCGTTGGAACTTGTTTTTGCTGTCGCCTTTCACAAACATGTAGTTGGTCGGGGCAGGCGCGGCCAACGTCGGCGGCATTGGGGCGGGCGCCGGGGCCAGAGAAGGCGTCAGCAAGGCATAGGCTTTCTGGGCCGCTCGTAAGAACCGGTCGAAGGCAATGGGTTTGAGCAGGTAGTCCACCACGTCGTGCTCGTAGCCGTCGAGCGCATATTCGGGGTAGGCCGTGGTGAGGATGACTTTGCACTTGTTGCCGCACAGCTTCAGAAACTGCAGGCCGGTGAGCTCGGGCATCTGGATATCGAGAAAAACCAGGTCGGCCCGGCCCTCCTGGACCCAAAGCAGGGCTTCGATGGGCTTGGTCGTGGTCCCGACCAATTCCAGAAAGGGCACCTTCTCGATGTAAGCCGCCAGAAGCCGGCTGGCGTAGGCTTCGTCGTCGACGGCAATGCAGCGCAGCATGAAGGCAGTTTTCAGGTGAATAATAGCTCCAGCCGGGCGTGGTGCACCGTACCGTTGTTGTGAATGGCCAACTCGTGCCGGCCGGGGTACAGCAACTCCAGCCGCCGCCTAATGTTGGCGAGGCCTATGCCCGTAGTGGCGTCTTTCTGGTGTTGGTTAATGTGGTTGCGCACCTCAAAAGTGAGCCCGTTGTCGGGGCGAAGATGCAGCGTTATTTCTACCGGGCGGTCAGATTTGTCGGTGATGCCGTGCTTAATGGCATTCTCCACGAATGGCACCAACACCAGTGCCGCCACGCGCTGCCCGTTGAGATGCCCGCGCACGTCAAAGTTGACAAAGAAGTTGTTCTCGAAGCGCAGCCGGTAGATGGACAGGTAATTCTCCAGGTAATCGACTTCGTTTTGCACGGCCACCTGTCCGTCGGGGCTTTCCTGCAGCATGTAGCGCATCAGGGCCGAGAGCTTGAGCACGGCCTCGGCCAGCGGCTCCGACACAGGGTACGCCAGCGAGTAGATGTAGTTGAGCGTGTTGTAGAGGAAATGGGGGTTGATTTGCGTTTTGAGAAAGGCGAGCTCGGCCTGCGTTTTCTGCTGCTGCAATTCCTGAAACTGGAGTTGGTTTTCGCGCTCTTTTTCACGAAAGCTAAAGGCTTCCTGCACGCTCCACGTCACGGCCGCCAGCGCCACCGTAGGTATAAGGAAATACAGGTTATCGACCAAGTAATAGAGAAGCGTGGTATCGGGCGAATAGTTGCTTAACCCAAACAGCAGCGGCAGCAACCCCTCTTCCAGCCCATAGCGAGTACCCGCAAACACTACCGGAGTTCCGAGCAGCCCTAACACCAGCAGGCCCCACCGTCCCCGACGAATGCCCTGCGGAAATACCAGCAGCAGGCAGTAATAAAAGAGTACCAGTAGGCTCAGCCAGAAGGTCACCACCAGTAGCATGATGTGCCCCCGGCTGGCCGGTCCTGTGTATAGGAAGCCACGCCACCACACATCGTAGCTGATGAGGAGTCCCCAGCCCAGGAACTGGTAAAGCCCTATGCGCTTCTGATTCATGGGCTAAAAGTACCCATGTCCTGACCTGCACATCGGTATTTTATCCCAACCCGCTCCTTTGAGATGCCAACCCTGGCTTTGAACTTACATAACCGTTTTTGTCTCCTTGCCGGGAGTTGGGATAATGTTTGAGCAGGTTGGGATAATAGACTTTTGACCGCGTGGGTAAGCGGGCACCTTTGCCTCATCACCTTCACCAACTACTCCAATGACCGCCGCCATCCGCTTCCTGCTTGCCCTATTGCTCAGCACTACACTTACTGCTGCCGCTCAAACGAAGCCCCCGCAGCCTCACACCAGAATCAAGGTGTATCTGGTGGGAACGTTTCACTTCGATGGCTCCGCAACCGATGTAGTAAAAGGCAGCAAAACTGACATGGAAGCCACTAAGAAGCAGCAGGAAGTAGAAGACCTGATAACCCGACTGGCCCAAACCAAAGCCGACAAAGTGTTTGTGGAATGGAGACTCAAAGACCAACCGTTTGTGGACAGCACCTACGCGCTGTACCGCAATAATCAGTTTAAGCTCGGCAACAACGAGGTGTACCAAGTGGGCTACCGGCTGGCGAGCAAGCTGAAGCTGCCCCGCGTGTACTGCGCCGATGCCGACGGCGTGTTCGACTACGAGGGCGCCTTAAAATATGCCAAGGCTCACGGCCAGGAAAAAACGTTAAATGGTGCGTTTAGTAGCGCACAGCCGGACAGCATTCGCCAGCTGATGGAAGCCCGGCTAGGCACCACCGTGGGCCTGGACGCGGAACAGGCCCTGAAAGACCTCCCTAACGAAACACTTGTAGCGAAGCTGGCTCGGTTCAATTCTACCGAGTTTATGCGTGGCAACATGGATAGTTACCTGCTCACGCTGGCCCGGGTGGGTGGCAGCAGCAATTATGTGGGCGCCGACCTGGCCGGGGAATTCTATAAGCGCAACATGCGCATTTACACCAACTTGCTTCGCGCCGTCGATATCAAACACGACCAAAGCATTGTCTTGGTAATTGGTGCCAGCCACGTGGCTTTCCTCCAGGAGCAACTTTTGTATAGCTCGCTGTTTGAGGTGCAGGACGTACTGCCGCTGCTAACGACGCAAGCGAAGCCATCTTCCTCCAAGAAGTTGGCTCGATAACCTAATCAACCCAAAAGTGCCCGCAACACAAGGCTGCGGGCGCTTTTGGGTTGAACAAATCCCCGGCCTGACTACTCGGCCATCACCAGCTGCTCGGGCAGGTGCATGAGGTAGTCGCCGTAGCCGCTTTTGCGCAGCGGCGCGGCGATAGCACGGAGCTGGTCGGCATCGATAAATCCTTGGCGGTAAGCAATTTCTTCAATGGCACCAACTTTCAGGCCCTGGCGCTGCTCAATCACACGCACAAATTCGCCGGCCTGCATCAGGCTTTCAAACGTGCCGGTGTCGAGCCAGGCAGTGCCGCGGCCGAGAATGCCGACCTTTAGCGTGCCCCGCTTCAGGTACTCGCGGTTTACGTCTGTGATTTCGTATTCACCCCGTGAGCTAGGCTCTAGGTTGCGGGCGATTTCGATGACGTCGTTGTCATAGAAATACAGGCCGGGCACGGCGTAGTTGCTCTTGGGCTGGGCCGGCTTTTCCTCGATGCTGAGGGCCTTTTTATCACCATCGAACTCCACCACGCCGTAGCGCTCGGGGTCGTGCACGTGGTAGGCAAATACCACACCGCCGGTTGGGTTGCTGTTGGATTTGAGCAATTCTTCCAGGCCCGCGCCGTAGAAAATATTGTCGCCGAGCACTAGGGCCACCTTGTCGTCACCAATAAAATCGGCGCCAATAACGAAGGCTTGAGCTAGGCCGTTGGGCACTTCCTGCACCGCGTACTGGAAATCACAGCCCAGATTCTTGCCGTCGCCGAGCAGCTTCTGGAACTGTGCCTGGTCGTGGGGTGTGGTGATAATCAGCACTTCCCGGATACCTGCCATGAGCAGAATCGACAGCGGATAATAAATCATCGGCTTGTCGTACACCGGCATCAGTTGCTTGGACACAGCAAGGGTGAGCGGGTGCAGGCGGGTGCCGGAGCCGCCGGCGAGAATAATTCCTTTCATGAGTAAACTGTCATGTTGAGCGGAGCGAAACATCTTATCGCGCTTGCACCGCAGGGATTGGTAGTTCTGGCGAAGTCAGCCGTGATAAGATGCTTCCTTCGTCAGCATGACAACGATTTAATCTCGGGCCTGAATGAACTCCTGATTGGCTTTGAACCACTCCAAGGTCTGGCGCAGGCCTTCGCGGATGCGCACTTTGGGGTCGTAGCCGAGCAGGTTGTTGGCCTTGGAAATATCAGCGAGCGAGTCGCGAATATCCCCGGCGCGGTCGGGCCCAAACTTGGGCGCCAGGTCCGAGCCAGCTTCCTCCCGCAGGATGTCGTACATCTCCACCAACGACGTGCGGTCGCCTACAGCAATGTTGTACACCTGGTTTAACGCTGCCGGATTCTGCACCAGCGCGGCGCGAATGTTGGCCTGCACGCAGTTCTCCACGAAGGTAAAGTCGCGGGTCTGGCCGCCGTCGCCGTTGAGCGTAGGCGGCTGGTTTTGCAGAATGGCGTCGATAAACAGCGGAATCACAGCGGCGTAAGCTCCGCCTGGGTCCTGGCGCGGGCCGAAGATGTTGAAGTAGCGCAGGCCAATGATTTCCATGCCGTAGGTGCGGCCGAAGACGTCGGCGTACAGCTCGTTGGCATACTTGGTGACGGCGTAGGGCGAGAGCGGCTTGCCAATACGGTCCTCCACTTTGGGTAAGCCGGGGTGGTCGCCGTAGGTCGAGGAAGAAGCCGCGTACACGAAGCGCTTCACGCCGGCGTCTTTGGCAGCGGTCAGCATTTGCACGAAGCCACCCACGTTCACGTCATTAGTCAACACCGGGTCCTTAATGGAGCGAGGCACGGAGCCCAGCGCCGCTTCGTGCAGCACCACGTCGACACCCGCGCAGGCCGCAGCGCACACCGCCGCGTCGCGGATGTCGCCGTCCATAATTTCCAGTCGGGAATCACCGGCAAACAGTGCCAGGTTTTTGCGGAAGCCGTTGGAATAGTTATCCAAGGTCCGCACCTTCTTCACGCTGTATTTCAGTAGGTACTCCACGATGTTGGAGCCGATGAAGCCCGCGCCGCCTGTAACGAGAAACGTGATGTTATCGAGCGGCTGCTCGTGGAAAGGGGTTTCGTACACTTCGTTGAGTTAAGAGTTAAGAGTTAGGAGTTAGGAGTTAAGAGTTAAAAGTTAGGAGTTAAGAGTTGCTTAAGCATCAACTCTTAACTCCTAACTTTTAACTCTTAACTGAAGCGCTAGCGCCCCGCCTACTGCTTCTGATTGTAGTCCTGGTAAGCGCCGCTGGTCACGCTGTTCAGCCACTCCTCGTTTTCGAGGTACCAATCCACGGTTTGGGCCAGGCCTTGCTCGAAGGTTACGCTCGGCTTCCAGCCCAGTTCGTTCATGATTTTGCTGGAGTCGATGGCGTAGCGCATGTCGTGGCCGGCGCGGTCGGTCACAAAGTTGATGAGCTTGCGCGAAGTGCCCTGCTCCTGGCCGGTTTTCTGGTCTACCACGTCGCAGAGCAGCTCAATCAGCTTCAGGTTCTGCCACTCGTTTACGCCGCCGATGTTGTAGGTATCGCCGTTTTTGCCCTTGTGGAACACCGCATCGATGGCCGTGGCGTGGTCTTTCACAAACAGCCAGTCGCGCACGTTTTCGCCCTTGCCGTATACGGGCACTGGCTGGCCGGTACGCAAGCGGTGAATGGCCAGCGGAATCAGCTTTTCGGGGAAGTGATTTGGGCCGTAATTGTTCGAGCAATTGCTCAGCTTGATGGGCAGGCCGTAGGTGTGGTGCCAGGCGCGCACAAAGTGGTCGGAACTGGCCTTGGAAGCCGAGTACGGCGAGCGGGGGTCGTAAGACGTTTCCTCCGTAAACATCTCCGGGCCAAAATCCAGCGAGCCATAGACCTCGTCGGTGCTCACGTGGTAGAACACGTAGCCGTCGTAGCCACCGGGCTGCCACAGGTGGCGGGCCGCATTGAGCAGGTTCACCGTACCAATGACGTTGGTTTTCACAAACGCCATGGGGTCGGTGATGCTGCGGTCCACGTGCGACTCGGCTGCGAGGTGAATCACCGCGTCGGGCTCCTCGTGGGCAAACAGCTGGTCGACAAACGCCTGGTCAGAAATATCCCCTTTGATAAAGCGATAATTCGGGGCGCTCTCAATGTCGCGCAGGTTTTCCAGGTTGCCGGCGTAAGTCAGCGCGTCGAGGTTGAGAATCTGGTATTCCGGGTACTTCGTTACGAACAAGCGTACGACGTGGGAACCGATGAAGCCGGCGCCGCCGGTGATGAGGATTTTCATAATATTTCTGTCATCATGAGCGCAACGAAGGACCTTATCACGTCTGCGCCTCTAGGGTTAGTAAGCCTGACGAAAGCAGCCGTGATAAGATGCTTCCTTCGTGAGCATGACAATTACTTTTTCAGGGTCTGCTGCCACTTCCACGCGCTGGCCAGGGAATCGGCCAGCGAAGTTTCGGTTTTAAAACCGAGCACCTGCTCCGCTTTCGTGGCGTCGGCGTAGATGGCGGGCACGTCGCCGGGACGGCGCGGGCCGATTACGTAGTTCAGCTTCTGCCCGCTGGCTTTCTCAAAAGTCTGCACAACATCAAGTACCGTATTGCCATTGCCCGTGCCTACGTTAAACGTCTCCACGGTTTCGTCGGCCTTGTGGTCTAGCAGGCGCTGCACGGCCACAATGTGGGCCTTGGCGAGGTCTACCACGTGGATGTAATCCCGAATGTTGGTGCCATCGGGCGTGTCATAGTCGTTGCCAAAAATGGTCAGCTTCTCGCGGATGCCGGCCGCCGTTTGGGTGATGAACGGAACAAGGTTGTTGGGCACGCCCAAGGGCAATTCGCCAATCTTGGCCGAATCGTGGGCGCCAATGGGATTGAAGTAACGCAGCAAGATGGTGCGCAGCTTGTTGTCCGGTGCGCCCGACACGTCGTGGATGATTTCTTCGCACATCTGCTTGGTGCGCCCGTAGGGCGAGGAGGCTGGCTTGGTCGGCGTGGCCTCCGTCACGGGCAGGGCATCGGGAATGCCATACACGGTGCAGGAAGACGAAAACACCAGGTTTTCAACGCCAAACTCAGGCATTACAGCCAGAAGCGTGAGCAGAGAACCTACGTTGTTCTGGAAGTAAGCCAGAGGCTTTTGCACCGATTCGCCTACGGCCTTAAAAGCGGCAAAGTGAATGACGCCCGCAATGTTCGGCTCGGCCTCAAACACGCCCCGTAGCGCGGCTTCATCGGCGCAATCGACGCGATAAGTAGGCACGGCAACGCCCAAAATGGATTCGATACCCGCCAGCACCGACTCTTCCGAGTTGCTGAAGTTGTCAACAATGACCGGCTGATAACCGGCTTGGTACAGTTCTACCACGGCGTGCGAGCCAATGTAGCCGGCGCCGCCTGTAACGAGAATTTTTTTCATTTCTTTTGGCTATTAGCTGATTGTTATTGGCTAATAGCTTGCCGTCTGACTCCGCGAACGAAGCTAACGGCTATTAGCTACTAGCCAATAACTTAAAATACTACAAGCTCCAATACTGCAGCTCCTTCATCTTGCCGCGGTACAGGCCCTTGATATCTACCAGTACGGCGTTTTCGGAAGTGATGGACTGAAAATATGCTTCGTCCTTGGCAGCGTAAGGCAAGTGGCTCACGGCGACGATAACGGCGTCGTAATCGGTGCGCACGTCGTCGTTGGGCGTGAGGCGGAAACCGTATTCATGGTGCAGCTCATCGGAGTCGGCGTGGGGGTCGATGATGTCGACGTTTACCGAGAAGTTCTTCAGTTCCTGAATTACATCGGCCACTTTGGAATTGCGAATGTCTTCCACGTTTTCCTTAAAGGTGGCGCCCATCACGAGCACGCGGCTACGGGCCACGTCCTTGCCTTTCTTAATCATCATCTGCACCGTCTTACGGGCGATGTAGGCACCCATGTTATCGTTGGTGGTGCGGCCGCTCAGGATAACCTTGGCGTCGTAGCCCAGCTCTTTGGCCTTGTAGGTCAGGTAATAAGGGTCGACGCCGATGCAGTGGCCGCCTACCAGGCCGGGCGAGAACTTCAGGAAGTTCCACTTGGTGCCGGCGGCTTCCAGTACTTCGTAGGTGTTGATGCTCATGCGGTCGAAAATCATCGACAGCTCGTTCATCAACGCGATGTTGACGTCGCGCTGCGTGTTTTCGATGATTTTGGCGGCTTCGGCCACTCGAATGCTGCTGGCGCGGTGCACGCCGGCATCGACCACCAGTTCGTACACTTTGGCTACGGTTTCGAGGGCTTCCTCGTCGTTGCCCGACACCACTTTCACGATGCGGCGCAGGGTGTGCTCCTTATCGCCGGGGTTGATGCGCTCGGGCGAGTAACCCACTTTGAAATCGTTCGGAAACTTCAGGCCCGACAGCTTTTCCATTACCGGAATGCAGTCTTCCTCGGTACAGCCAGGGTACACCGTGCTTTCAAATACCACGTAATCGCCCTTTTTCAGGACCTTGCCTACCGACGACGACGCGCCGAGGAGCGGCTTGAGGTCGGGCTGGGCGTGCTCGTCAATGGGCGTGGGCACGGCCACAATGTAGAACTGGGCCTGACGCAACACCTCCAGCGAGTCGGTGAAGGTGATGTCGCAGCCCTCAAAATCCTTTTTCTCCAATTCGCCGCTGGGGTCAATGCCCTGCTTCATCTGGGCCACGCGGCCGGCGTTGATATCGAAACCAATGACCTTGAGTTGCTTCGCGAATTCGAGGGCGATGGGCAAGCCCACGTAGCCGAGGCCGATGACGGCCAGGGTGGCCTCTTTGCGCAATAGTTTGTCGTACACTTGAGTAATTGTCAGTTGCTAATTCTTAATTATTAGTTGCTGATTTTCGGCAACTTAGTAGTAACCCGCGCTACTGGCTGAATCGATTTACCATCAGAACTCAGCTCGTACATTTCCCCACTTTCGGGGCAGGTGGCGCGGCGGTTGGTATTGAAGGTTAGGCGGTGGCCGTAGGCACTCATCCAGCCCTGCGGCCGGGCGGGCGTGCCGTAGACGAGGGCATAAGCGGGCACGTCGTGCGTAACTACGCTGCCCGCTCCCACAAAAGCATAGCGCCCCAGGCGCACCCCGCACACAATGGTAGCATTAGCCCCAATGGTTACGCCCTGTTCCAGGTAGGTGGTCTGGTACTGTTCGGCGCCCTTGCGCGGCACGGCGCTGCGCGGGTTTTTTACATTGGTGAATACCACCGAAGGTCCCAGGAATACATCGTCTTCGCAGATAACGCCGCCGTAGAGGCTCACGTTGTTCTGCACTTTCACGTTACGGCCCAAAGTCACGCCGTCGGCCACGAACACATTCTGCCCCAGATTGCACTGCTCCCCTAAGTCGGCGCCGGCGCAAATGTGGCAAAAGTGCCAAATGCGGCTGCCTGAACCTATCTGGCAGCCCTCGTCGAGGACGGCCGTGGGATGGGCATAGTAATCAGAGGCAGAGTGGGGCATGCAAGCAGGCGGGTGGTTCAGCCTGCAAAGGTAAGGGGCAGGGCGGGGTTAGAATTACCATTCGCTTAATTAAGTAACCTAACCCGCCGATGCTTAGAACTTCACGCACACGTTCTGCGCCTCGGTAAAGAAGCGCAACGCCTCCAACCCGCCTTCTCGCCCCACCCCAGAGTTTTTCATGCCGCCAAAGGGCGTGCGCAGGTCGCGGTGCAACCAAGTGTTCACCCACACAATGCCGCTGTGCAGGGATTGGGCCACGCGGTGGGCCCGATTGAGGTTTGCGGTCCAGACGGTGGCCGACAGGCCGTAGTCGGTGGAATTGGCCCAGGCAACGGCTTCCGCCTCGGTATCAAAAGGTGTGAGCGTGACTACGGGGCCGAAAATTTCCTCCTGGTTGGTGCGGCAGTCGTGCGGCAGGTTTTCGAACACGGTGGGCTCCAGGAAGTACCCGTCGGCGCAACGTCCGGGCACGGTAGCACGCTGGCCGCCCGCCAATAACACGCCGCCCTCCTCATGCGCCAGCTTGATGTAATCCAACACCTTATTCAGGTGTGCTTCGCTCACGAGCGCCCCTTGCTTGGTTGTCGCGTCCAATGGGTCGCCAATCTTCTGGGTCTCGAGTTGCTTTAGAAACTCAGCTTTGAAATCCTCATAAATCGGCCGCTCGATAAAGATACGGGAGCCGCACAAGCAAATCTGTCCCTGGTTGGCAAAGCTGCTGCGGATGCTGGTGGCCACGGCCGCAGCCAATTCGCAGTCGGCAAACACAAGGTTGGGGTTTTTGCCCCCTAGCTCCAGACTGAGCTTTTTAAACATGGGCGCAGCCGTGCGGGCCAAGTGACGCCCCGTAGCCGTGCCGCCCGTGAAGCTAATGGCCTTGATGCCCGGGTGTTCTACTATGGCCTGCCCACAGCCTGGGCCCGTGCCATGGACGATGTTGAGCACACCCGGCGGCAAGCCTGCTTCTATGCACAACTCACCCAGCAGAAAAGCCGTAGCCGGCGTGATTTCCGATGGTTTGGCCACCACGCAGCAGCCCACCGCCAGGGCTGGCGCAATTTTCCAGGTAAACAGGTACAGCGGCAGGTTCCAGGGCGAAATGCACCCAACTACGCCGATGGGATGGCGCACCGTGTAGTTGAGAGCCACACCCTCCTGCATGTGGGCCTCGCTGGCAAAATGCTCGGCCGCCGTGCCGAAAAAATGAAAATTGGAGGCCGCCCGCGGGATGTCCATCACTCGCGCCAAGCTCAGGGGCTTGCCATTGTCTTGGCTTTCGGCGTGGGCGAGGCGCTCGATGTTAGCGTCAATTAGGGCAGCAATGCGCACCAACAAGCGGCCACGTTCCTCAGCCGAGCGGGCCCGCCAAGCCGGCAGGGCTGCTTCGGCGGCTGCCACGGCGGCAGCTACATCTGACGCTCCAGAATCCGGGATTTCGCCGTAGACCTGGCCGGTGGCGGGCTCGATGTTATCGAGGTAGTGGCCGGATTGGGGCGGCATCAGTTGGCCGTTGATGTAATTCTGAATGCGGAGCATGGGCAGGAGGCGGGTGAGGAAGTCAAAAATAGGCCCTGATTGAAAAGGGTTCTTTTTTGCGTTTTGCCTTGATGGGCGCAGAGTAGTAGCCAGATGAGTAGATAAACTGAGGCCTACCTATGGGTAAAGCATCAAATCGCTTCATGCTTTTCCTATGTGATGTCCTTAAGTGAGGTATAGTCATGACCTCCTTATATCATTAAATCACACAGTGCTACATCACAACCCAATGAAAAACCAGTAGCCGTCTGCGACAAAAGACACTAATATTTACGCGCTTATCACTACTCTTTAAGAAAAGCTTACGCCTTCTGAATGTTATCAGAACCAACCAACAAGGGGTTACTATGTAGCTGCACGCATCCCAAGCCCGCCGATGCTCAGCCCGACAACGTGTTTAATCTTTTTGTGCCGAATGAGAGAGGTTTGCCCTATTATCTCAGCGCCATCAAGGCCGAAGCCTTGACGCTCAAGTCAGCGTGGTAACGCCCTAAACTTACTTAGGCGCCTAGCAAGCCGTACTTGATGATGCAGTAGATGGCCCGAAAGCCATCGCGCCAGCCAATCTTTTTGCCCTCGGCGTAGGTGCGGCCGTAGTAGCTGATGCCCACTTCGTACACGCGCACGTCCTTTACCCGGGCCACCTTAGCGGTCACTTCGGGTTCGAAACCGAAACGCTTCTCCTCCAGCTTCAAGCCCTGAAGGATGTCGCGCCGAAACAGCTTGTAGCAGGTTTCCATGTCGGTCAGGTTCAGGTCCGTCACCATGTTCGAGAGGAAGGTGAGGACGTTGTTGCCGATGCTGTGCCAGAAGAACAGGATGCGGTGCGGGTTGCCGCCCATGAAACGTGAGCCGAAAACGACATCGGCGAAGCCCTTCATCACTGGTTTAATCAGCAGGTTGTACTCCTCGGGGTCGTACTCCAGGTCGGCGTCTTGAATGATGACGTAGTCGCCGGTAGCCACGCGGATGCCGGTGTGCAAGGCTGCGCCTTTGCCCTGGTTGACGGTGTGCTCAAGCAGGCGCAGGCCCATTTCGGGGTGGCGCGCTGCGTACGCCCGAATGGTATCGCTGGAGCCATCGGTAGAGCAGTCATCGACCAGAATAATCTCTTTGCCGATGTCATGCACCAGCTCCAGCTCGCGCAACAAATCCAAGATTTGATGGATGGTGCGGGCCTCGTTATAAACCGGGATAACAATGGATAGCGTATCGAATTTTACCACAAGTGAAAAGCTGGGCGCTGCTATGAAGTAATAAAGGTAGTTTTTGGAGGGTGTAAGCGCGTGCCGTGGCCCAGGGAGGTTTCACGATTTGCCACTAAGCCAGCTTTAAAGTGCCCCTGTGCGGCCGCCGTCGACAGGCACGCTGGTACCGTTGATGTAGCCCGCCGCTGGCGAGGCCAGAAACGCAACGGCGGCGGCCACTTCTTCGGCCAAACCAAAGCGCCGGGCCGGAATCAGCTTCAACATCTCTGCTTCGATGGCTTCGGCCGACTGGCCGGTTTGGCTGGTTTTCTTCTCAATGAGCGAGGTGTGGCGCTGGGTGAGGGTGGCGCCCGGCAACACATTGTTTACCGTGATGCCGAACGGACCCAACTCATTGGCCAATGTTTTGGCCCAGCTGGCCACGGCCCCGCGAATGCTGTTGCTCACGCCCAGGCCGGGCAGGGGCACTTTCACAGAAGTGCTCACAATGTTGATGATGCGCCCAAAGCCAGCCGCCTGCATGCCTGGCACCACGGCCTGTGCCAGTAAGTGATTGGCAATAAGGTGCTGCTCGAAAGCGGCCCGGAAATCGGTGGGCGTAGCTGAAAGCAGGGGGCCGCCGGGAGGGCCGCCCGTGTTGTTGACCAGGATGTGGAAGTCAGTGCCCGCACTGCTGAGGTATTCGCGCACGGTCGCCGCCAGGGTTTCGGGGTCGCTAAAGTCGGCCACGATGAAGTCGTGAGCCTGGTCTTGTGGGGTTGGCAGAGACGCGGCTGCTTCCCGAAGCCGTACGGCGTCGCGTGCCAGAAGCGTGACCGTGGCACCCTGGGACGCCAATGCTTCCGCCACAGCCAGGCCAATGCCTTGAGTGGAGCCGCCCACTAGAGCGCGGCGTGAGGAAAGGGGCAAGCTTGTCATGAAGGAAAGCTAAAAAGAAGTGGCAAAGTAAGATTCATGCTTTGTTTTGTGCCTTTATAGCACTTGGCTTTCCCCCTTGTAGTGCACAAGGCAGGTTGGGGCGAGGTGTATTGCATTCGTTTTATTCTATTGACCAATGGCCTTATTGCAAGCAAAACTACCTAACCGACGCGTGGCTTTTGTGCTGGCTCTATTCGGCGTGGCCTATGGGTTGTTATCGCTGGTCAACCATTACCTGTTTCGCACCTATACCTACGACCTGGGCATCTACAATCAGGCCTTGTGGGACTATGCTCATTTGCGCCTCAATGCCAACTCAGTGATACGCTACAATAACTTGTTTAGCGACCATTTAACCTTGGTACAACTGTTTTGGGGGCCCTTGTATTGGTTGTTTGGCTCTTACACGCTGATGCTGGTCCAAATTGGGCTGATGCTGTTGGGTGGCTTCGGGGCCTACCGGCTGCACGTGCTACGCACCCAAGGCGCGCAGCCGGGAGCCGCCTTAGCCTTGCTCGTACTGTTTCTCAGCACCTGGGGCATCTATTCGGCCCTGGCTTTTGATTACCACGACAACGTAGTGGCGGCAATGCTGTTGCCGTGGCTGTTATACTACCTGGAAGCTGACCGGCGCGGCCGCGCCACGGTGGTAGCGCTACTGATGACCATGAGCAAAGAGAACATGGCCCTGTGGGTGGTGTTCATTGGCTTAGGCTTGGCGGCGCTGCATTGGCGCGAGCCGGCCCGGCGGCGCTGGGCGCTGCTGGTTGCGGGCGGAGCTGGCCTGTACTTCGTTCTCGTTGTGAAGGTTATTATTCCGGCCCTAGGGTCCGGTCACCCTTATCTCTACCAAGGGCAATATGCGGTGCTGGGCACCACGCCGGGCGAAATGCTGCACACGGTTTTCACCCGCCCCTTATACTTATTAAAAGTACTTTTTACCAACCACCTTGACACGCCTGGTGGCGACTACGTGAAGACAGAGTTGCACAAAATGGTGCTGCTCTCGGGTGGCCTGGCGCTACTGCGCCGTCCCGGCTACCTGCTCATGCTCGCCCCCATCTATGGACAGAAGCTACTGTCGTCAAGTATCCAGCATTGGGGAATCAACTATCAGTATTCCATTGAATTTGTACCCGTGATTCATGCGGCGCTAAGTGCGTGGTTAGTGAAAAGCAAGCCGCAGCAGGCCACAATACTGGCGGCCGGAGCAGCAGCTATAGCCATAATAGCTACGGTAGATTCAATGCAAGAGCGGCTATCTCCTTACTACGACGAGGCAGCCACCAATATCTTCAGCGGCCGTCACTACCACGTCGACTTTGATGCCGCAGCCGTGCATCGTGGCCTTGCCACTATCCCGGCGACGGCGCGGGTAAGTGCCACTTCAGCGGTAGTGCCCCATTTGGCGGCGCGAGCCTTTATTTATCCATATCCCTACGTAGCCGATGCTGACTACATTGTTGCGTTGCAGCATGCTTCAATTTATCCGGTCTCGGAAGCGGAGCTTGATGCGCAACTAGCAGACTACCAAGCCAACGGCCTTTGGGAAGTTGCGCTGGAGCAGGGGCCGCTTCGCATCTTGCGGCGCGTGCAGCCACTTCCGGAACCGACCAAGCGCTTTTTTAGATACCGTGCCGATGGCAAGGAAGCGCAAGCGGACCCGGTGTCGGCAGTAGATTAGGATTAGGATTCGCAATTAACCCTTCCTTACCCTTGATAACCAGCCCTCTCAGCATCCAGGCCGGCCACTAGAGCAGGGAGGGAGAAAAGGGGCAGGTTCATAAGGCCGTAAACCTTTGACATAAATAGGTTGAGGCGCTACTTTGTAGCTCGGGCCAACCGGACATAACCTTCTATCACCTGCTCTTGGTAGCCATAAGGCTGCAGCATTTGGCGAAGCAGAACGTGCACTGGTTTGTTTCGGTAGGCGGAACTAACGATAAAAGCGACAGGCTTATAAGTTTGCAGAAAATGCTGTATCTGCTGCTCCGATGGGCGGGGAGCACTGTATCGGGTTTCACCTGCACACTAAGCAGCGCGCGCAGCACTGGTTCGGCGTCGAGCGACGCAAAAAGTGTAGGGCTCACACGGGACAAATAACCAGTAGGGAGCTTTTTTTCATGAACCGTCTGATAGAACATCTGCTCGGTTTCCATGTGCCCCACTTGACGGTAGCCATCTAAGATGCCCAAGGGAATGGGCACTACCGTTGTCCCCGGCAGGTCGGCCACCATCCTAAACGCCCTCGGAATAGCAGATTTCGATGCGAACTGGTAAGGCTGCGGCCAGTACTTCAGCAGTATTACCGCAGCTAAGAAACAGGTGAACAGAACCTGAGTGATGGGTTTCAGCCTGCTCTTCCACCAAGCTTCCAGAGCACTGAAGGAAACAATCGGCAACAACAGGCCCACCATCATAATCCAGCGGGTGGGACAACGGATGTTATTAAAAAAGGGAATGAAGGGGATGGCCGCAGTGGGCATGTTTAGCATTTCGTGGCCCAAAATGCGAAAAGTAGGCACCGTGAATATTAAGAACACAACCAGGACCCAGGCCAAAGGCAGCCCCTCCGGGTCATTGAAACGTTGCGATGTGGGCCGAGCCCTCCGTACGCGCAAGGCCCACAGTCCTACTGCTAAGAGTGGCAGGGCAAAGCCCATAAACAAGGTGTTTTCAAGGGAGCCGGGCATATTAAATATGCGGCCGTTGTTATAAAGCGACGCGGCCCATTCTCCGTGCAAAAAGCGGCTGGTGGGCGGCGGCATGATGTAAACCACTAAGTCTCCAGCCCACCAGAGACTGTATTCTTCTAGACCCGAGAGCCGTAGCAATCGCGCCATTATGTGGCTTATAATTAAAATGCCAGCCACATCTAGGTTCGGCCGGCGCGCCACCGCATTTGGCCGAGGCGAAGCCAATACCATGAAGCGTATGCTAGTGAAAAATACAGCATCCCGAACAGAACATAATAGTCGTTCAGCACTGTGAAAAGGCCTAGCACGAAACAACCTGCTACGGCATACCAGCTTCGAACCCGGGGCAGGAACTGTCCTTCCGGAAATTCAAAAGCCCGCATAAAGACCAGTATATAAACCGGAATGGTGGCGGTGAATTGGAGGTTAAAATGCTGGGTAAGACGCTGTAGCTTGAAGGGAGAATAGGCAAACACAAAGCCCGCCAACAGGCATAGCCACGGGCTTTGTATCCAGCGGCGGGCCAGCCAATAGCCCCGGCACCCGATAAGCCAGCGCTTAGCAATAGCGCCGTATTCACGGATAATACGGCATTGTTTAGCGTTAAATTCAACAGCCCGAGCACTGGTATGTAGCCATGCATTACCAATCCTGTGCCCTGCGGATAGAAGACCCAATCGGTCAGGTAGGGATTTTGTCCCGCCAACAATACCTTGCGAAAATGCCAGGCATCCCAAACATATTGACTAGAATCGCCACCTGGTACAGCTAGAAAAGACGAGGTGAAATTATTAGTCAGTGGCCACGTGAAAATGACAAATAACCCCGCGTAGAAGATAAATAAAAGCGTTAGAAGTTGCCACTTCTTCATATTCTAATGCTTTAAAAGAATAACCCGTTGGAAAAGCCACATGGTGCCGAAAGAAACAAAAATAGTGCGTTGATACTCCAGCCCCTAGGAAATGAACCGGGTAAGTGGCTGGGTCAGGCTAATCTCAGAACACAATAGTCCCGGCAGTAGCTTAGCATTTGCAACCAACCCTTCCGCCCATGATAACCCGCCCTTTCAATATCCAAGCTTGGATTGACGAACACCGCCATTTGCTGAAGCCCCCGGTGGGCAACCAGCAGGTGTTCAAAGACAATAAGGATTTCATCGTGATGGTGGTTGGCGGCCCTAATGCCCGCAAGGACTACCACGTCGACGCAGGCGAAGAGCTATTCTGGCAGATAGAGGGCACCATGACCGTCAAAATCATTGAAGACGGCCAGCCGGTGGACATCACCATCGGTCCCGGCGAGATGTTTTTGCTGCCCCCCAACGTGCCGCATTCGCCACGCCGCCCGGCTGGCACCGTGGGCTTGGTGCTGGAGCGCTACCGCGAGGTCGGCGAGGTCGATGGCTTCCAGTGGTACTGCGAAAACTGCGGTAACAAGCTCTACGAAGATTTTGCCGAAATCACGGACATCGTGGCCCAACTGCCGCCCATCATGAACGCCTTTTGGCAGGACGACGACAAGCGTACCTGCAAGCAGTGCGGCACCTACATGGAGGCGCCGGCGCCTCCCATAGCTAGCTAGGGCTTATGCGTTCAATATACGTATGGCTGTTCACGGCAGCTTTGGCCGTGCTGGCCTTGTTTCAGGACCGGCCCTGGAAAGGACTGGAAGTATTTGACTGGGACGCGGGCGGATATTATGTCTACCTGCCCTCGGCCTTTATTTACGGCGACCTTGCTCGTGCCGACTCGCTCCAGCGACTGGCCGAAGCCCAGGTACCGGGCCAGCGGCGGATGCTGGGCCTGCGCGAAGCTACTCCGGGCAAATTCATTTCTAAGTACCCGCTGGGCGTGGCCCTCGGCGAGCTGCCGTGGTTTTTAGGCGCCCACGCCTACGCCAAGTTGCACGGCGACCCGGCTAACGGATTTTCGCGGCCCTATCAGCAAATCATCATGGTAGCAGGGCTAGTATATGGCCTGTTTGGGCTGTGGCTGGTGCGCAAGCTGCTGTTGCGGTACTTCGACGATGGCACCACCGCCTGGACCATTGCCGGGGTAGGGCTTGGAACCAATTTCTTTGCCTACGTCTCCTACGAGGCGGCCATATCCCACGCGGCGCTGTTTATGTGGCAGGCGGCCCTGCTCTACTGCACGGTGCGGTGGCACGAAACCTTTCGGACCAAGTGGGCTGCGGGCATTGGTCTGTTTCTGGGGCTGGCCGTGCTCTGCCGACCCACTGAGGCACTCTACGTCGTGGTGCCGCTGGCCTGGGGCATTACCTCCTGGGCGGCCATGCGGCAGCGCGTTCCGCTGCTGCTAAACCACGCCGGGCAATTGCTGCTTGCCGCGGCCATTGGTGGGGCGGTGCTGAGCTTGCAGCTGCTGTTTTGGCGCACCACCACCGGGCAGTGGGTGCTGTACAGCTACGGCGATGAGCGGTTTGATTTTTTGCGGCCCCACCTCATCGACGGCCTGTTTAGCTTCCGCAAGGGGTGGCTACTCTATACGCCCCTGGTTGGGCTGATGCTGCTGGGGCTGCTGGCAGCCCGACGCTACGTGCCAGCGGCAGTTACTCCCATTCTGGTGCTTCTGCCCCTGGTTGTCTACGTTACCTTCAGCTGGGGCCAATGGGCCTACGGTGGCGGCTTCAGCGCCCGGCCCCTAGTGAGTTTGTACCCGCTGCTGGCCTTGCCCCTGGCCGCCCTTTTGCTGCGTGCCCGGCAGCGCCCCGGTCTGCCGCTGGTGCAGGTGGCGGTAGCATTCTGTATTTGCCTGAACCTGTGGCAAACCTGGCAGTATGCAGCTGGTATTTTGCTTTATGACAACAACACGGCCGAGCTCTACTGGCGAAATTTTTTCCATACTTCGCTCTAGCATATTTCGTTGTTAATTCATCTAAAAGCGTAACGGTAACCATAACCCCGCACCCCACGCATCCTACCCCGTGCTTTCCATCGACATCCACACCCACATTTTGCCCGAGCGCTGGCCCGACTTAGCTGACCGCTACGGCTACGGGGGCTTCATTCGGCTGGAGCACCACAAGCCCTGCTGCGCCCGCATGATGCAGGATGACAAGTTCTTCCGGGAGGTGCAGGACAATTGTTGGGACCCTGCCGTGCGGCTGCGCGAGTACGACCAGTTTGGTGTGCAGGTGCAGGTGCTGAGCACCGTGCCAGTGATGTTCAGCTACTGGGCCAAGCCAGCCGACTGCCTCGACCTGAGCCAGCTGCTCAACGACCACATAGCGGGCGTGGTGCAGCGCTACCCTACCCGCTATGTGGGCCTGGGCACCCTGCCCATGCAGGCGCCGGCCCTGGCCATCAAAGAGCTGGAGCGCTGCATGAAAATTGGGCTGGCGGGCGTGCAAATCGGTTCGCACGTCAACGACTGGAACCTCGACCAGCCCGAGCTATTTGAGGTATTTGCGGCGGCGGCCGAGCTGGGCGCCTGCGTGTTTGTGCACCCCTGGGACATGATGGCCCAACAGAAAATGCCCAAGTACTGGCTGCCCTGGCTGGTGGGCATGCCCGCCGAAAGCACTCTGGCTTTGTGCTCGCTGATATTCGGCGGCGTGCTGGAGCGCCTACCTAAGCTGCGCGTGGCCGTGGCGCACGGCGGGGGCTCGTTTGCCAGCACCATTGGGCGCATCGAGCACGGCTGGCACGTACGGCCTGACCTCTGCGCTATCGATAACCCGCACAATCCGCGCACTTATCTCGGCAAGTTTTGGGTTGATTCGCTGGTGCACGACCCGCTGATGCTCGACTACCTGGTAAAAACTCTGGGCGCCGATAAAATCACGCTGGGCACCGACTACCCGTTTCCACTGGGCGAGCTGGAGCCGGGCCAACTCATCAAGTCCATGCCATTTTCTGACGACCTCAAGGCCCAAATGCTGGGCCAGAACGCGCTCGACTGGCTGGGCCTGACTAAGGAGCAATTTGCCGGCGTCCCTTCGCTGCTAGCAGACCGTTAGCCGCAGCTGGCCCGAATCTTTCGGGCAAATTGGGCCTGCGCGCGCTGCCTACCGCCGATATTTGCGCCTCATGAACGACGTCATTCCCACCCTTTCCGCGGCCCAGCTCGACGCAGCCGACCCGCTGGCTGCTTTCCGCCAGGAGTTTCACATTCCGCCGGGGCCCGACGGCCAGCCGTGTGCTTACCTCTGCGGCAACTCGCTGGGCCTGCAGCCCAAAGCCGCCCGCGCGGCCGTAGAGCAGGAGTTCGACGCTTGGGAGCGGCTGGGTGTTGAAGGCCATTTTCACGGCACTTCACCTTGGATGCACTACCACGAGACGCTCGCCGCAGGCTCGGCAGCCCTGGTGGGCGCCCGGCCTATAGAAGTAGTTGTGATGAACAACCTGACCGTGAACCTGCACTTGCTGCTGGTGTCGTTTTACCGCCCCACGGCCACACGCTACAAGATTTTGATGGAGGGCGGCGCGTTTCCTTCGGACCAGTACGCCATCGAAAGCCAGGCCCGCCTGCACGGCCTCGACCCCGCCGAGGTGATTGTGGAGCTGGTGCCGCGGCCCGGCGAGCACACCCTGCGCACCGAAGACATTGAGGCCACCATTAAGGAACTGGGGGATTCGCTGGCCACCGTCCTCATCGGCGGCGTGAACTACTACACGGGGCAGGCGTTCGACATGGTCGCCATCACGCGGGCGGGCCACGCGGTGGGTGCCTTGGTTGGGTTCGACCTAGCCCACGCGGCCGGCAACCTCGAAATGCACCTGCACGACTGGGACGTGGACTTTGCCTGCTGGTGCTCCTATAAGTACCTCAACTCCGGGCCTGGCGGCGCCTCGGGCGTATTTGTGCACGAGCGGTTTGCCCACCGCCCCGACCTAGTGCGGTTGGCCGGCTGGTGGGGGCACGACCCATCCGACCGGTTTCAGATGAAGAAAGGCTTCCGGCCCATGGCCGGGGCGGCCGGCTGGCAGCTTTCGAATGCCCAGATTTTTCCCATGGCCATTCACCGCGCCAGCCTCGACCTGGTGGAGCGGGCCGGTGGCATGGCCGCCCTACGTCGCAAGAGCGAACAGCTGACGGCTTACCTCGAAGCCCGCATTCACGAGCTGGGCCTGCCCACTTCGCAGCTGGAAATCATCACCCCTACTGACCCCGCCCAGCGCGGCTGCCAGCTCTCCATCCTCGTGCACCAGCGGGGGCGCGAGCTATTCGACTACCTGGCCAGCCAAGGCATCATTGCCGACTGGCGGGAGCCGAACGTCATCCGCCTGGCACCCGTACCCCTTTATAATTCGTTTGAGGACGTAAGGCGGGTGACCGAGGCGATACGAGAATTTACGGCGACTAGTGCGCACTGAACACCTCCTCGCTGAGGCCCACTCCCCCGAATGCTCCCCAATAACTGCTAACCGTTAACCAAATCCATGGAAGATTACGCCGCCAAGATGCTGCTCAAGACCGACGCGGCCCTGCGCGAATACGTGACCGGCCATGTCCAGTACCGCGAGGCGGCCGTGCTTGCGGCCCTCGACGAGCTGCGCCGCCGCGGGCAGCCCGCACCCGAAGAAGCGGCCCTGCGCCCCGGCCTGGAAGAAGCCGCCGCCGCCCAGTTGGCCCTTGAGAAAGCCGCCGCTGCCGAGCGCGAGCAAGCAACTCTCGAAGCCGACCCGGTGGCCGCCGAAGCCACGGGCCCGGCGCTCTACTCGCCCATCACCATTGTGCTGTTTTCCATACCGTTCACGTTCATTGCCGGGGGCATTTTGTTGGGCCTGAACCTGTGGCGGCTTGACCGCAAGCGTGCACTGCTCGGGCTGGTGTTGTTTCTACTAGCCTACATCGTTTTGGGAGCCGTGGCCCTGAACTGGGCCCTGCCGCGCTACGGCATGAGTCAGTGGTATGGTCCGCTGTTTAACTTGCCTGCTATTCTGATATATGTGCTGTGGTTCTGGCCCCGGAACGTGGGCTCCCTCAACTACCGCAGTCGGAGCTGGCTGCCGCCGCTGCTGGTGTGCTTCGCGCTGGTGTTTGGCATCCAGAAGCTGAGCAACTACCTCATACAGAAGCAACCCCGGGAAGTGCGCGAGCAAATGGAGAAGATGATGCCTAAGTAGCGCCCGGCCCGCGTCCATTTGCCGGGCATGGATGGCCAAGCTTACTCTTTGTAGCGCACGGACAGCACTTCCGCCCCAAAGGCTTTTACCACGTGTACTTCTTTGCCCAAGCTGTCGGGGTAAGGGGTCGGCTGTGTGCGGTAGCCTCCTAAAAAGTACTGCCCTTTTCCGCTGCCGCCTATCCGAAAACGGGCCCGGACGGCGGGCTTCATAATGGTGAGGTTGTTGTGAATGAGGCCGTTTATCTGGCCTGTCACGTTGAGTTGCGGGGAGGTGTCGTGCTGCGCAATCCATTCCAGACCCTCACGGTAAGAAAGGCCCCAATAGTCGCGCTCGAAAAGCTGGGCAACGGCGGGCCCCGGCAAAAACGAGAAATACACCTGCTGCTGCGGATGTGCCTGCACCATACCTCTCACCGTAAACACCATTTCGCCAGCGGCTAGCACCGCTGCTCCCACTGCTAGCGGCCGCCCCCACCGGTACAGGTGGCGGGCCTGCCAAAGCCCTTGAGCGCCCCGCACCGCCAGCAGCAGCAAGGCCGGGTACACGAAATAAAGGTGCCGCCACCCATCGTAAAGCACTGAATGAAACCCGATTACCATGAAAATCGGAACAAAAAACCACGCGTGAAACAGCAAATCGAGCCGGTTTTCGAAATGGCGCAGGTACGCCCAAGGGCGTCGGATGGCAGCGAACAGAACGCTCGCCGCTCCTAGCACGAAAGCGAAGGAGTAAGCCAACGGGGTGGTGATAAAAATCCAGACCGGCACGTAATGCCACGGCAATTGCTTCACGGGGATGACATTTCCCCAATACAGTGCGTAGCCCTTCCAAACGGCATACTGGCTCAGGTGCAGAAAGGCTGCCGAAAAATTTTGCACCGGCGCTTCCCACAAATAGGGCCACCCAGCTACAGTGGCTACGGCCGTCACTACCAGATAGACTGTTACGACCTGGGCTAGCTTCCAGCGCAGCGGCCGCCCGCCTGTGCCAAAGCCCGCTTCCAAGACTAACATTCCGATGGTTAGCGCAACCAGCAATACGCCCAGCACCCGAATGTCGATGGCCGCCGCGGTGGCCAGGCCGTGCACGGCCGCCCGGCCCACTGAAGGCCGGCGCAGCAGCCGCACCAAAGTGTAAATGCCCAAGGTGAAAACCGCCACAAAGACCAGGTCTTTCCCATTATAAAAGGACTCTGCAAAAAACCGGGGCGAAAGCAGCAACAGCGTGCTCACCGCCAAGCCTATGCTGGTTTTCTGAAAGCGAACCCGACCGATTTTAAACAGTGCCCACGTGCCTACGCAACACACCAGAAACACGGCCAAATGCCGCATCAAGTAGTAAATGCGGGTATCGTCGATGCCTGATATCTGGTTTAGCAGCACCAAGGGCAGCTCGAAAAGCACGCCGTGGTCGTTATCTCCGAAGCCGTGGATATCGGGAGTTATGGCATAGCCCGGACGGGTGCTGCTCCAGCCGGGCGCCACCAAGCCCATGATGTACTTGGCGCTCACCTGGCCATTGATGCGGTCGACGGGCTCGTCCCACGACAGCCCATAATCCCTGTAAAGGCATAGGCCCAACAACAACAAGGCAGCAAAGTAGCAGCGTACATAAAACGCCCCCGACCTGGCGGCCACAAAAGCCCGCAGGGCGTCCAGCAAACGGTAGAATTGCATAATCAGACCAACAGCATGCGCCGGCTTTACTTGCCTTGTGGCAGCGTAAAAGTACTCGGCGCACCTGCTCGCCACCCACAGTAGCCGGGCTCAGCCGTTTTCAAGTGGGCGCCTCAGGCAAGACAAGCCGCTCCATTTGCTGTTAATGATGTGCTGGGGTTGTCCCGAATACCCGTACTTCCTGCCATGGCCCTTACCTCGCTGCCCCTCCCCCACGCCAACTTACTCTTCGACCCGACTTTCTTACCAACGCCCGTGGCCGACACCCTGTTGGAACAGCTTATGACCGAAGTAGCTTGGGAGCAGCGTAACATCCGAATCTTCGGGCAGGAAATGCCGCAGCCGCGTCTCACTGCCTGGTACGGCGACCCGGCAGCCCGCTACACCTACTCGGGCCTGACCTGGGACCCGCTGCCGTGGACGCCGGCCTTACTCGCCCTGCGCCACCGCGTGGAGGCGGCCACTCAAACGCCCTTCAATAGCGTGTTGCTGAATCACTACCGCGACGGCCGCGACAGTATGGGCTGGCACGCCGACGATGAGCCGGAACTGGGCCCCGCGCCGGCTATTGCCTCCCTTAGCCTGGGCGCGACGCGCCGCTTCCGCCTGCGGCCCCACCCCACTCACTTCCGGACCCAACCCGCGCCCGCGCCCTTGGGCCTGGACCTGCCCCACGGCAGCTTGCTGCTTATGCGGGCCCCCACTCAGCAGCACTGGCAGCACGCCCTACCCAAAACCGCTCGCCCCATCGGCCCCCGCCTGAACCTGACCTTTCGCTGGGTAGGGCCTCAGACTTAGGCCTACCCCCATCACTGCCCGGGCCGGCAAATAAAAACCCCAGCCTAGTGCAGGCTGGGGTTGTATCTACTACTAAATAAACACCTATCAATAAATTAGCTAACGATAAATCACTTACATCGAAGTTGATTCTAAAATTGCTGGCCGATTAAGCTTCAACTCGGCTGTGGTTTACTTAATGTCGAACAGGAGCCCGAAGTAGCCAATGCGGCCAATGCTGGGCGCTCCGTATACCTGCAGGTTTTGTGCGTTCAGCAGGTTGGTGCCGCCCACTTGCAGGGTGGTGTGCAGGCTCTTGAAAGTATAGCCAACCTGCGCGTCCATGGTCTGGGCCACGGGCACGGTGCCAGTGGCGAAGGTCGACTCATACAGGAAGGCGTCGGCCCAACGGTAATTCACGTTGTAGCTCAGCTTGCGCTCCAGGGTCTGGCCGTCGATGCCGAGGTTGAACTTGTGGCGGGGCGTGTTGAAGAACGACTGGGTACCCTCTTTGAAATTCTTAGTGATAAGGTCGTTGAAGCTATAGTTGCTGTTCAGGGTGAAGGCAGGGGAGAAGGCATAGGTTGCCGTGATGCCGGCGCCGTGGCTTTGCACGCGCTGGTTTACGTTGGCCGCAATCTGAATGACGCGCACGCTGCTGCCGGGGGCGTTGGTGGTAGTCAACTCGGCCGGCGCCGGACGCGTACCGTCGAGGCGGCCCACGAAGTTCTGGGTAGCGATGAAGTTATTGTAGGCGCTGTAGAAGTAGTCCACGTCGATGTAGAGCTTCTTGACCAGCTGCGCGCGGTAGCCGACTTCGTAGCTGTTCACTTCCTCCAACCGCAGCTTGTTGGCCTGGTAGAGGTTGTTGGCATCGGCCGGGGAGGCCCCTTTCAGCACGGCGAGCGAATAGCCCTGGAAACCACCGCGCACGTTGCCCAGCAGAATGGCCCGGCCTACGTCGAGGCGGATGTACTGGTCGTTTTGCGTGGGAGCCCGGAAAGCGCGGCTAAAGCTGGCGCGGAAGTTATGCTGCTTATCAGCACCGGCCGAGTACACGGCCGAGAAGCGGGGCGAAAACGCGTTGCCAAAGTTCTGGAAGCGGTCGACGCGGCCGGCGGCAGCCAGCTTCAGGTGGTCGTCGAGCAAGGTTTTGCTGGCTTGAGCATAAGCGCCGTATTCGTAGTTGATGATGCGGTCACCGTCCTTTTTGTCTTCAAACAAGCTGCCGTCGGAACCCAGCAGAAACTGGCGGTAGGCCGCACCCATAGTTACATCGGCAAAGCTATTCTTGTAGGTGTACTGGCCACTGCCTTCGTTCAGCACCGAGCGGATGACGAGGCGGGCGCCCTTGCCCTGCGTCTCGTCGTGGATAATTTGATTGCGCGCAGCCTCAAACTCAGGCGTGCCAGGCTGTACTTGGGGACTCAGGCGGTTAGCTTCGGTGCGGGCGTACAGAGCTGCAGCGTCGGCGTTATTGCCGTTTCTGGCAAATTCCTCGTTGTAGTTCCGGGCGTATACTTGGAAGTAGTTGTTGGCGAAAGGCAACTGAGCTGGCTGGCCGGGTTGTCCCGCGTAGGTATTCGGCACAACGCGTGTTTGCAAGAACGCGCCGAGGAAGCCCAGGTTGTAGGAACCATCGCTCTGAGGGTTCCGGTTGCCGGAGAAGTCGCGTGTGGTGAAGGCACGCAAAAACCAGTTTCCGCCTTCCAACTGCACGCGGCCCTGGTGGGCACCACCATTTAGGAAGCGGTAGCGGCTAGCGCTTTGGTAAGTGGTGTTAGCGCCTGTGAACTTGTAGTCGACGGTGGCTTTAAGGCGGTTGGTCAGCAGCACGGCCAAGCTGGGGGCCACCTTATAAGAGCTGGTCCGGTCATCGCCGGCGATTAGCTGGGCTTCGGAGTAGCCGGGCAAGAATACTGTTTTGCCTGCCAGAGCTCTGCCATCGGCAGCGTAGGTGTTGCCTACGTCACCGTAACGGTTCACAGCATCGTAGCCCAGGTTAGAACCAACAGCATTGTTACTTGGCTCAATCAGCAACGACGTTGCCGCTTCGTTATTAGGAATGAAATCCTTGGCCCGAACGACGCCGCCCGAGATTTTGAACGCCACTCGCTCGCCGAACTTCACGGCGTAGCGCAGCTGGCCATCCAGCAGGTCGCGGGTGCCGCCGCGCAGGCGCACGGTCAGGCCCTGGTCGCGGAAGGGGTCACGGGAGTTGGTAAGCAACACGCCGTTGAAGGCGTTGGCACCGTAAAGGGCCGAGGCCGGGCCGTGCACAATTTCCACGCTGGCCACGTCGAGCACCGGCGTGCCCAGCAGGTTGCCAAAGTTGCTGCTGAGGCTAGGAATCTGGGTGTCCATGTAATCAGCCAGCTGAATCACCCGTTCCGAGCGCGAAGAGTTAAACCCGCGCGTACTGAAGCTGGTGGTGAGCATGCTGGAGCTGCTGATGTCGATGCCCTTGAACCGAGCCAAGCCGGCCACCAGGTCGGGCGTCGTGATTTGCTCTACCTGACGTTGGTTGAGCTTTTCTACCGTTACCGGCACCTGGCCGATGTTTTCCTCTACACGAGAGGCCGCTACTACTACCTGGTCGAGCATGGCGCTGGGCCGCAGGGTAACAATCAGGGCATTATCGGGCTCGCTCAGCGACAGCTCCTGGCTTTCGAAGCCAATAAAAGACACGGACAAAACTAGTGCTCCCTTGGAAAAATCCGATTTTACCTGAAACTGTCCCTCTTCATTGGTACTGCCACCGCTGTAGGTTCCTTTAACAAAAACAGTGGCACCCGGCAGGGGCGTACCCGCTTCGGTTTGCACCGTTCCGCTGATGGTTTGCGAAATTTGAGCCCAAGCTCCGAAAGGAAGCAACAAGCATAAAATAAAAAGAAAGTAATGGTGACGCATATATTGGAAATAAAAATCAGGCTACAAACCTACCATATAATTTTCACAGTTCAAGTATAAACTATTAGTCAACAAAGCGAGTAAATTGTTTAATCATATTATTATCAGTTGATTAGTATCTAATATCTGGATGACCCAAAAGCTGGGGGTCGCCCTCCTCTCCTACCATGAAGCCGCCTACATGCAACACGGTGGCCAAGGGCTGCAATTGAATGATTACGGGAATGGCCCGACGCCAGAAAGCCGTACTCGAATTTTGTTGGGTAGATGACTCAAAGGGAAGTACCACAAATAATGCGCACCGGCCGGCCGCACGGCGCCGCCAACGCATGTATCCTACCCGCTTGTGCCGAAATCGAAAGTGTGTCATAGCGAAAAGCAGTTTTGTTATAATCGAATCAAAGGTCAGGTAACGGGCTGCTTAATTATATGAATTCCGATAAATCGAGGTGAGTGCTCGGCAAACATCAATCCGCGCCCGACGAATCAAACTGGGAATGACATTCCAAGAATTGGAACCCCTGACTGGCTAGAATTTCATCGTTTGGGCGTTTAGTGCGTAGTAGCTTCGCTGCTTCACTTTTGCTTAGCTCATGACTGCTGTTCCTGCCTCGTCCTTGCCCGCTGCCGAACCCCTCACCGTCATGGGCGCTGGCCTGGTGGGGTCCTTACTTTCGCTGTATCTGGCCCAACGCGGACATCCGGTGCAGGTGTATGAGCGCCGGGCCGACCCGCGCCGGGCGGGGTTTCAGGAAGGTCGCTCCATCAACCTGGCGCTGTCGGACCGGGGCTGGCGGGCGCTGGAAGGCGTGGGCGTGGCCGATGACATCCGCCAAGTAGGCATTCCGATGACCGGCCGGGTGATGCACGACGCGCAGGGCAACCTCACGCACCAACCCTACGGACAAGCCGGCCAGGCCATTTACTCCGTCAACCGCGGCCACCTCAACCGTCGCCTGCTCGACCTGGCCGATGCTCACCCCAACGTGCAGCTCAGCTTTGGCCAGCAGTGCCTGCACATTGACCTGAAAAAGCAGCACCTGCACTTGCTAGATGCCGCCACCCAGCAGGAGCACACCGAGCCCTACAGCCGCCTGTTCGGCACCGATGGCGCTTTCTCGGCGGTGCGCGGCGCTCTGCAGAAAACCGACCGCTACGACTACTCGCAGGATTACCTGGAGTACGGCTACAAGGAGCTCACCATTGCGGCCGGCCCCGACGGTGCCTGGCGAATGGAGAAAAATGCCCTGCACATCTGGCCCCGTGGGCAATACCTGATGATTGCGCTGCCCAACTTGGACGGCTCCTTCAATTGCACGCTGTTCTTCCCTTACGAAGGCACCGAGAGCTTCGCGGCCCTGCAAACCCCGGCGGACGTCAGTGCTTTCTTCGGCCGGGTGTTTCCCGACGCCGTGCCGCTGATGCCGGCGCTCACGCAGGAGTTTTTCGAGCACCCCACGGGCTCGTTGGTTACGATTCGCTGCTTCCCCTGGAAGTACAACGACGACGTGCTGCTGCTCGGCGATGCCTCGCACGCCATTGTGCCGTTCTACGGGCAGGGCATGAATGCGGGCTTTGAAGACTGCAGCGTGCTGAATGAACTGCTTGACCAACACGGCGATGCGAACTGGGCCACCATTTTCAATGAATTCCAAACCCAGCGCAAGCCCAATGCCGACGCCATGGCCGACCTGGCCCTGTACAACTTCGCCGAAATGCGCGACCGGGTGGCCGACCCACGCTTCCTGCTGCAAAAGAAAATTGAAGCCAGAATAGCCAGCCAGTACCCCGGCCGTTGGACGCCGCTGTACTCGCAAGTCACGTTTTCGCACACGCCCTACGCCGATGCCTGGGCTGCCGGCCAGCGGCAGGATGCCATCATGGCCCGCCTCATGGCCTACATTCAAACCGAAGACGATTTCGACCAGCCCGCCGTGCAGGAACTGGTGGAACAGGAAATGGCCGAGCGGTAAGACCTCTGCTTACGGGCCATCAGCAGTGGCAGTACCAAGGAATGTGCGCGAACGTGCAGTGAGATTTGGAGAGCGAATGGTTACTTTATTGCGACAAGCGACTTTACTTAACCATCGCCATATTTGCGCCCAACTCTCGCTTCTGCCACTGCTATGTTAACATGCGCTATCATCGACGATGATGAAATCAATCGTCTTACCCTCGAGCACTACATTGAGCTAGCGCCCCACCTGAAGCTGGAGGCCTCGCTTGCCGACGGCATTGCCGGGCTCACTTTTTTCCGCGAGGGCAACAAGGTTGACGTGCTGTTTCTCGACATCGAGATGCCCCACCTGAGCGGGCTGGAGCTGCTGCGCGTGCTCACCGACCCGCCCGAAGTCATCATCACTACTTCGCGCCAGGATTTTGCCGTCGATGCGTTCGAGCTCCGGGTTACCGATTATCTGGTGAAGCCTTTCGATTTCGCCCGCTTCTCGCAGGCCGTGCAGCGGGTGCAGTCGCGCCAAGTTGCAGCGGTCCCCGCGCCCCCGCCCGCGGCCGAAAGCCCGGCCAACACCGACTTGTTTGTGAAGGTGAACAGCCGCATGGTGCGCATCAATTTCGACGACGTACTCTACGTCGAAGCCTTGTCGGACTACGTCAACATCGTCACGGCCAAGCACAAGTACATCGTTTATACCACACTAAAGGCCTTGGAGACCCGGCTTAGCACGTTTCCCAACTTCATCCGGGTGCACCGCAGCTACTTGCTGAACACCCAGCACATCGAGTCGATTGAGGACAACATGGCCAACTTGCGCGGCGGCCACTTCGTGCCCATCGGCAAATCGTATCAGGACGGGTTTTACAAGAGTTTGCAGCGGATTTAAGCTCCTTTGCTCTTCTCGTTGAGTTGCTTATACACGGGCAGCTCGTAGAACGGGCGTAGCAGCCGCACTACGTCCAGGGCGTCGGCGAGGGCTTCGTGGGCTACGTCGCGGTCGTCGAACTGGGCGCGGGCCTTGCAAATGCTCATACTGGGCAGGCGTGAGTCTTTGTGCCAGTTGAGGTAAAATGCGGCAGGGTCGAGCATGGCGGGGTCGGCGCGCACGAGGGTGCCCCAGCCGGGCAGCTCTTTGAGGAAGCCAAGGTCGTAGGAGGCAATGTTTTTGCCGGCCATGGTCACGTTGAGGCAGTCTTTGGGGTTGGGCCGGAAGCCTTGAGCCAGCAGAAACTCGCGGAACTGGGGCAGCAACTCGTCGGGCGTGCAGAGTTCGAGGTTAGGCTTTTTGTCGGCCAGCTCCACCAGCAGGCGGGCGTTGAGGGCCAGCGCGCCGGCCGTGCCCACGTACTCGGGGTGGCGCACCACGCGCCGGAAAGCAGGCAGCTCACCTAGGGGCAGCGGGTGACGGGTGTCTTCTACTACAGCGGCCAGCTCCAGTACCTGGTGGCGCTGGGGGTTGGGGCCGGAGGTTTCGAGGTCGAGGGAGAGGTAGCGCATGGGCGGGTGTACGCAAAGCAGGCTTCTGAGGAAACTGACTGCGGCAAACATAGCGGCGCCAAACCAACCCGCCGCCAACGTGAAAAAGCGTGGGTTGGCTAGTGCTGCACCTGCACTTGCTGGCGGCTAGGCGCGCCACTCCCTACGAGCACTTCAGGTAGCAAAGACCGTTGAGCCTTCCCGTGTCACCGGGGACGGGCTGCCGAAGTCCACTTTGCAGTTCGGGCTACCGTTGAGCGTGAGCGCCCCCAGCGGCTGGTTGGTGATGAAACGGATGTAGACCGTAAGTAACCGGGACTGCCGTTGGCCGTGGGGCTGGCGCAGTTGGTATATGCAGTTTGCACTGTCGCCGCGCCGCTCGGTACATCGGCAAATGACACCTGAATAGTGCCGGCCGTAGTCGAGCTGGCTAATATAGCGGTGTCACCCGTTACGGCCTAGTTCACCGCGCAGTTGTTGGTGCTCAGCGAACTAGAGCCTGTTATGCACTTGCGGCATGTCGGGCGAGCATGAGACAAGCAAAGACGACAAAATGCAGTTGTTGGAGCGTGGCACTGAGGCGTTCGTAGTCGCGGCCTAGTCGCCGGAAACGGCTGAGCCAGGCAAAGCTGCGCTCGACGACCCAGCGACGCGGAAGAAAAACGAAGCCGGTCTGGCCTGCTGGTTTTTTCACCACCTGCAAGTCAATCTCGTGCACGGCCGCCGCGTACTCGGCGTCCTCGCCCGTGTAGCCCTGGTCGACGAAGCCCACCTGCACGGTTTGCCCGGTCACCTGCTGCACCTGGCGGCACAATTCGCCCACCTGTGCCCGCTCTTGCTCGTTGGCCGGGGTGATGATTACGCTCAGCAACTGGCCCAGCGTGTCGACGGCGATGTGGGCCTTGCTGCCCTTGCGCTTCTTCGCGCCGTCGTAGCCGGACCGGTGCCCGCTCTCGGGCGTGCTCTGAAGCGTCCGGCCGTCGAGCACGATGGCCGAGGGCGTAGCCGGCCGGCCCAGCAGCACGCGCTGTAATTCGTTCAAATCGTGCACGATGGACTCAAACACGCGGGCATCCCGCCAGCGCGTCCACTGCTGGTAGACGGCCGGCCAAGGCGGCAGGTCGTGGGGCAAGTAGCGCCAGGGACAACCCGTGTGCGCCAAGTAGCGCAAGGCGTTGAACAGCGCCCGTAAGGGGTACTCGCGCTGCGGCGCTTCCTCGCGCATCAGGGCCAAATAGGGCGCCACAAACGCCCATTCTTCGTCTTTTACATCACTGGGGTACGTACGAACAGCTGCCATGCCCCAAATTTCGGCACAAGTGCATAACAGGCTCTAGTGTAACTAAAGACGTAGGGCCTGCCGGGGCACAGCAGCGTACCGTCGACATTATCAATATCGTTGGGTTGAGCACTGGCTAGGCGAGGTAGTAATCAGGGCAGCCTCAGTAAGAAACATTTACACAAGCGGGCGAATATTTTCTTCATTCAGTTGTCCGAAAAAGGGTGAAAAAAAATCAACATTCATTGCTCAATTTGATACCTAGCGTAAACCAAAATTCTGTACAGTTGCCTCAGACCACCCCGGTCTAATTCAAGCTTCGGCCCTCAGGAAACTAGCAACTGGCTGTTGCAAGGGCAAAGTCCTCGGATTTTGCAGCGGACAGACCAATATGGTGAGGTTTTTATCGGTCTTAATTATCGCCAGCCTGCATATCTTTAAGGGCGATGGCCAGCTTCACATCTTGATTTAATTACTATTTCTACTTACTATGACTGCTCGAGGCGTTGGAATTTTGTTTATGGTGAGCCTTTTGGCGGCCTCCTTTCCAGCTTTCAGCCAACTGCAGCCTTATCCCGGGGATGTTGCGGCGTCGGTTGCCTCCGCAAGCAAGGCCTACGCAGAGGCATTTCCAGTGCATCCGCAGCTTTACAACGGCCCCGAATACAAAGACTATTCGAAAGCGTACCACGCACAAACGGGCCATCAGTTTTTTTTATCGCCTGACATGCAACCCGGCAGCGCATTTTACAACGGACATGCTTTTGCCAATGTGCAGTTATTGTACGATGTGGTGCTAGACCAAGTGGTGCTTTCGCCGCCCCAAAGCCCGCTCACCCTGAGCCTCATCAACGAGAATGTGCGCGAGTTTTCCATTAGCGGGCACCGGTTTACACGGCTGTTGGCCGACAGTTCCGGAAAGGGCGTCATCCGCACGGGTTTTTACGAAGTATTACTCGACGGCACCGTACAGGTGCTGGCCAAACGAACCAAGCATCTGCAGCGCATAGTGCGACAGTTTGACGATGTGGAGTTTATAACTAAAGATGCGTTCTTTATCAAGAAAGCCGGCATCTACGCCTCAGTTTCTCGGAAATCGGCGGCCATGCGCTTGTTTGCAGACCGCGGCAAGGAAATGCAGGAATATTTAAAAAACCACCCGCTGTCTTTCAAGAAAGCGGCCTTTGAAAATGCCTTGGTCCAGCTGGCGAGCCATTACAACAGCTTGCCGCCGCGCTAACCACTGGGCTCACCCACCCATGTCTATCACCTCTTTTGCTACTGCTGCCTGCTCATGAAACACGCCTACCGGGCCTATTTTACATTCTTATTCTTATTAATGGGCCTGTCCGGCCACGGGCAGCAAACCGAAAAAAAAGTAAGTGGTTCCTTCAATAACCTGGTGTTTGAACAGTTCGCCAGCCAGGTGGAAGCGCAGACAGGCTTCCGGTTTTTCTTCGACCCCAAAGCTGTAGACAGCCTCTACGTGACCTTGCAGGTGCAAGACCAGCCGGTGCGGGCAGTACTGGAGCTGGCCTTGCAAAACGCACCTTTTCGCTTTGTCATCGATGACGAAAACCGGGTGTTTGTGACCTCGGGCGTGGGCATCAACCCTGCCTTGCCGGGCGAATTTTATCAGCCCAAGCCCGACGGTCCCGTGACGCCCCAGATAGAAGAACCCGTGGGGCCCGTGGTCAGGTCGCGCTACATAAGCGTGTCCGAGGCGAAGCTGTACGAAATTGGGGTGCCGGGCAGCAGCGGACGCGTTACGCTTGCCGGCCACATCCGGGAGTTGAAATCGGGCGAGCCGGTGATTGGCGCGTCCATCTACTCAGAGTCGCCGAACGTGGGGGCCAGCACCGACCAGTTTGGCTACTACTCGCTTACGCTGCCGCCGGGCCGCTACGACCTCAAAATTCGGGGCGTGGGCATCAAGAACACCAAGCGCCAAGTGGAGCTGCGCGGCAACGGCAAACTGGAAATAGAGGTCGAGGAGGACATCATCACGTTGAAGGAAGTTGTCATTGAGGCCGAGAAGGACAAGAACATATCGGGCATGCAGATGGGCCTGGAAAAGCTCGACATCAAAACGATGCGCCAGGTGCCCACGGCTTTTGGCGAAACCGACGTGTTGCGCGTCATCATGACGTTGCCGGGCGTGAAAACCGTGGGCGAGGGCACTACCGGTCTCAACGTACGCGGCGGGGCCACCGACCAGAACCTGATTCTCTTCAACGACGCCACCATCTACAACCCGTCGCACTTGTTTGGCTTTTTCTCGGCCTTTAACCCCGATATTCTGCAGGGCGTGGAGCTGTACAAGAGCTCCATCCCGGCGAAGTACGGCGGGCGCCTGTCGTCGGTGCTGGACATCAGCACGCGCGAGGGCAACAAAAAGAAGTTCTCGGGCTCGGGCGGCATTGGGCCCCTTACCAGCCGCCTCACGCTGGAAGGCCCGCTGGTGAAAGACAAAAGCGCTTTCATCATTAGCGGCCGGGCCAACTATTCTGACTGGCTGCTGCGCCGGCTTTCCGATAAAAACTTCCGCCAAAGCGCCGCTTCTTTCTACGACGTCACGGCTCACTTTAGCCACGAAATCAACGAGAAAAACTCGGTGTACGCGACTGGTTATTTCAGCACCGACAAGTTTCGGCTGGCCAGCGACACCACTTACCGCTACACTAACCAAGCCGCGACCTTGAAATGGCGGCACAGCTTCAACAACCAGCTCTACGGCGTGCTGACGGGCACTTTCAGCCACTACGATTACGACATCTCCAGCAGCAGCAACAGGGTATCGGCCTCGCAGTTGAAGTACGCCATCAACCAAGGCGGGCTGCGCGCCGACTTCAGCTATTTCCCTAACTCGCGGCATACGGTTGACTTTGGGGCTACTTCGCAGCTTTACAACATTGCACCAGGCAGCTTCACGCCGCTTGGTGAGGCCTCGCTGGTGCAGCCCAATGTGCTGCCCCAGGAACGGGCCTTGGAAAGTGCCTTATATGCGTCGGACCGGTTCGACATTACGCCACGCCTCTCGTTGTCGGTGGGGTTGCGCTATTCCCTGTTTCAGGCCTTGGGACCGCGCGATGTGTACCAGTACGCGCCGGGCGAGTCGCGCACCGAAGCCAGCATCATCGACACCGTTCGGGTGGGCGCAAACAAGGTGCTGGCCAAGTACCATGGCCCTGAATACCGCGTATCGATGCGCTACTCGCTGAACGAAAAATCCTCGATGAAAGCGAGCTACACCCGCACGCGCCAGTACATTCACCAACTTACCAACACGGCTTCGGTGTCGCCGGCCGACGTGTGGAAACTCAGCGACGCCAACGTGCGCCCTCAGATTGGCGACCAGCTGTCGGTGGGGTATTACCGCAACTTCAAGGACAACACCATTGAGGCATCGGTGGAGACCTATTATAAAACGCTGCGCGATTTTGTGGACTACAAAAGCGGCGCCACATTGGTGCTCAACCGCCTCATCGAAACGGACATCATCAACGCCGAAGGCAAGGCGTACGGCGTGGAATTTTTTGTGAAAAAGCTCACCGGCAAGCTCAATGGCTGGGTGGGCTACACGTATTCGCGCTCGCTGGTGCAAGTAAATGCTGCCACCACGGCTGAAATGATTAACGGCGGACGCTACTACCCCACCAATTTCGACAAGCCTCACGACGTGACCTTAGTGGGCAACTACCGTTTCAGCCGCCGCTTCAGCACGTCGCTCAATTTTACCTACAGCACCGGCCGGCCCATTACGCTGCCGCTGGCCAAATTCTACGCCGGCAATTCGCTGCGTGTGTTCTACTCGGACCGCAACGCTTACCGCGTACCCGACTACGTGCGCGCCGATTTTGGTGTGAACATCGAAGGGGGCCACCGTGTAAAAAAATTGGCCCACAGCTCCTGGACGTTGGGCGTGTACAACATCCTGGGCCGCCGCAACCCTTACTCCATCTATTTCAAGTCGGTAAACGGGCAGATTAAAGGCTACCAACTGGCCGTTTTTGGTTCTCCCATTCCTAGCGTCACTTATAATTTCAAATTCTAGATGCGCACCATCTCTGCTTCCTCCTTTTGGCCCCAATGGGTGCTGCTTGGGAGCCTGCTAGCGCTGCTAGCCGGCTGCACAGACCCTTACCTACCCGAGGCAACCAGTTCGCCGCCCAACTACTTAGTGGTGGACGGGTTTCTCAATAGCGAGGGCGTGACGACTATCCGGCTTTCGCGAACGTATGCAATTGCCTCAAAAACGGCTCCGCCTGCCGAAACCAGAGCCACCGTTTACATTGAAGACGAAGCCGGTGCGCGATTTATGTTATTTGAAACCGTGGCAGGCACTTACATTTCTACCGCACTGGTACTGAATACTGCCCGAAAGTACCGGCTGCATTTAAATACGGCGGGGGGCAAAGAGTACGTTTCGGAGTACGTGCCCGTGAAGACCACTCCGCCTATCGACGATGTGCGTTGGCGCACCACTAACGCGGGCCTCGATGTTTTGGTCGACACCCACGACGACGCAAACGCAACTCAGTATTACCGTTGGGAATATGACGAAACTTGGGAGATTACGCCGCCCTACCGACCCGTTGTGGAATACGTCGGTGGCATGATGCGCAGCATTGCGGTGCCTTATCCCCTGTTGTGCTGGAGCAATGCCCGGTCCACCACCGTGCTAATAGACAAAACCACGGCCCTGACCCGGGACGTGGTGGCTAACTTCCGGGTGCGGCAACTGCTCACCACCTCGAATTTGCTGAATACTCGTTACAGCGTTTTGGTGCAACAGCACGCCCTGACCAAAGAAGAATACGCCTATTGGGAGCTATTGCGCAGAAACACCGAAAGCATTGGTTCTCTCTTCGACCCACAGCCGGCTCAACTCACCGGCAACGTGCGCTCTTTGACCAGCGAGACTGACCTTGCCTTGGGATACGTTGGGGCTCATTCGCTCACGGAGAAAAGAATTTTCATTAGCCGACGAGAGTTGCCGCGCACCTGGCCCGTCCAGACGGGATATGAAAGCTGTATTCCTCCCGACAGTGTATTTATCGACCGGCCTAACCCTCCGCCACCCAATCCTGCGCGCATTTTGCAGGACGCCTTCACCAACAAAGATTACCTGCCCATTGAGGGCATAAACAATAGAATTTCAATTCTGATAGGCTACACCGCTCAATCCCGCGATTGTATTGATTGCCGCACACGTGGCACCACAGTTAAGCCTAGCTTTTGGTAATGGTTTTCGTGAAGCATATGGGTTACTACCTTTCGGTGTTCTTTTCAACACAGCAGAAAACGGCGCCCAAGCCGGGTTTTAACACCTTTATTCTCCATTTGTTGGCTGGGCTGTGTAGCCTGGCCACTACCGGGGCTGTCAGGGCCCAAACCACGTCCTTTGACTCGCTGGGTGGAGTCACGCGCCAGCTGGCCCGTTACCAGCAGCGGGCGCCGCATGAGAAGCTATTCTTGCACCTCGACCGACCCGTGTATCTGTGCGGCGAAACCATGTGGTTTAAGGTATACGCCGTGGACGGCACCTATTCCCGGCCCATTGCGCTGAACAGCGTGGCCTACGTGGAAGTACTGGACGCCGCCAACCAGCCGGTGCTGCAGGGTAAGGTGGCGCTACAAAAGGCCATGGGACAGGGGTCGTTTGTGCTGCCTACCTCGTTGGCAGCGGGCAGCTACACGGTGCGGGCCTACACTAGTTCGATGAAGAATTTCGGCCCCGAAGCCTACTTCCACAGCACCGTTACCATCATCAACACATTTGCGGCTTCGGGTGCCGGCAACCGGGACTCGGCTAGCTACGACGCTCGTTTTTTTCCGGAAGGCGGCAACCTCGTGCGCGGCCTGCGCAGCCGGGTGGGTTTTAAGGTAACCGACAAAACCGGGCGTGGAGTGGCCGCCGAAGGAAAGGTGCTGAACCAAAGCGGCGCGGTAGTGGCCACATTTAAGACGTTGCGGCAGGGCATGGGCACCTTCTCGTTTACGCCCGCAGCGGGCCCCGACACGTACACCGCAACGGTGACGCTGGGCAAAAACCGCGTGCTGTCGCGCGAGCTGCCACGGCCCTACGAACAAGGCTACGTGATGCGCCTCGACAACACTGGCCCCGACCAGCTCACGCTCTCAGTAGACGCTACCAGCAACCGGCCGGAAACGTTGTACTTGCTAGGCCATTCGCGGCAAAATATTGCCCTAACGGCGCCGTTGCAGCTAATCAATGGTAAGGCTAGGTTTCTCATCAACAAGAGCCAGCTATTAGAGGGGGTTTCTCACCTTACGTTGTTCAACGCCGAGCGCAAGCCCGTTTGTGAGCGACTATATTTTCGGGTGCCCCAGCGCCGGCTCGCTATATCGGCCCGCGCCGACAAGCCGCAGTATGGCACCCGTGAAAAAGTGAGCGTGCAGGTAGCCACAGCCGACCAGCAGACGCCGGCCCCAGCCAATCTGTCAATGGCCGTGTACCGGCTCGATTCACTGGCCGCCACCACTGGCCTGGCCATTGACCGCTACCTCTGGCTCGCGGCTGACTTGCAGGGCAGCGTGGAGAATCCGGAGTATTATTTCACGGCTACGGGCCCAGAAGCCGCCGAATCTACTGACAACCTGATGCTCACGCAGGGCTGGAGCCGTTTCAAGTGGGAGGACGTGCTGGCGGTGCCCAAGCCGTTTGAGTTTCTGCCCGAACCGTACGGTCCAATTATGCAGGCCCGGCTCACGCAGGCCGGCTCCAACAAGCCCCGGGAGGGCATTATAGCCTTCCTCTCGACGCCTAGCCGCTTAGTCCAGCTGAGTACGTCTCAAAGCAATGCCCAAGGCTTGGTGCACTTTGAACTGAACCGTTTTGTGGGCACTGACAACGTGGTGGTTCAAACCGACCCTCGGCAGGACAGCACTTGCGCAATTACTTTGTTTAGCCCATTTTCGGACCGATATGCTACCAGGCAATTACCGCCGTTTGGTCTTACAAGTCGCTACCAGTCCGACTATCTAAAACGACACCTGCAGGCCCAAGTACAGAATGTATTTTCGGGCAAGTACCGTAACCTATACGCCGCGGAGCGGGTCGACAGCATGGCTTTTTTTGGAAAGCCCAGCGCTACGTATCTGCTGGATAAGTACACGCGCTTCAAGGTGTTGGAAGAGGTGCTGCGTGAATATGTACCAGAGGTCGTTGTTCGCATCCGAAAAGACGGTTTCCACCTGCTGGTGGTCGACAACTTGAATAAAACAGTGTTGGAGGAGAACCCCATGGTGCTGTTGGACGGTGTGCCCGTGTTCAACATTAACAAGATGATGGCCATGAACCCGCTGAAAATTCAGAAGCTGGATGTATTAGAGAGCCGTTACTTCCACGGCACCTCCATGTACAACGGAATTGTGAGTTTCACCACGTACAAAGGCAACCTCGAAGGCTTCCCGCTCGACCCACAGGTGCTGGTGCGTGAATACGAGGGCGTGCAGCGCCAGCGTGAATTTTACGCCCCGCGCTACGACACCCCAGATGCGGCGAAGAGCCGACTGCCTGACCTCCGCAACCTCCTATACTGGAATCCTAACGTTGCGACAAGCACCTCTCCCCAGACGCTAGACTTCTACACCGGCGACCAGGCAGGGCGCTACCTTGTGGTGCTGCAGGGCCTGTCGGATAGCGGCCTCTCGGGCAGCGCCAGCTTTGTGCTAGACGTGAAACCGGCACTGTAGAGACACGTGGTTGTGTTTCTTGCTAAGAACAAAACGCCTTTTGCTTTGGCGAAGCAAAGGCTAAGGTGCAAATATGCGTCTCTAAGGTCGGCATTTTAGCCGCGCCCTAAGTAAGCTACGTACTTTCGCCTACCATGACCGATACCGCTGCTCCCACCGCTCCCAAGAAGCTTTTTCTACTCGACGCCTTCGCCCTTATTTACCGCTCGCACTTTGCGTTCAGCAAAAACCCACGTGTGAACTCAAAGGGCATGAACACCGGGGCCGTGCTCGGCTTCACCAACACGCTGGTGGAGGTGCTGCAAAAGGAAAAGCCCACGCACATTGGCGTGTGCTTTGATGCGGCCAAGAAAACGTTTCGCCACGAGCAGTTTGCCGAGTACAAAGCCCAGCGCCAAGCCATGCCCGAGGACATCGGCATTGCCATTCCGTACATCAAGAAAATCATCGAGGCCTTCCACATCCCCATCCTGATGATGCCGGGCTACGAGGCCGATGACGTGATTGGTACGCTGGCGCAAAACGCGGAGAAAGAAGGTTTCGAGGTGTTTATGATGACGCCCGACAAGGACTACTGCCAGCTGGTGACGAAGCAAATCAAGATTTACCGGCCCGCCTTTATGGGCAACGCGGCCGAAATCCTGGATGTCGACCACGTCCTGGCCCGCTTCGAGATTGAGCGCGTGGAGCAGGTGATTGACATTCTGGGCTTGCAGGGCGACGCTTCCGACAACATTCCCGGCATTCCCGGCATTGGCGAGAAGACGGCCAAGGCGTTGATTAAGCAGTTTGGCTCGGTCGAGAACCTGATTGCCAATTCCGACCAACTCAAGGGCAAGCAGCAGGAGAATGTGCGCAACTTCGCCGAGCAGGGCCTGATGAGCAAGGAGCTTGCTACTATTCATGTGAACGTGCCCCTGCCCTTCGAGCCCGACATGCTAGTACTGGATGCGCCCAACGAAGCCAAGCTACGAGAGCTGTTCGACGAGCTGGAGTTTCGGCAGCTAGCGGCCCGCGTGCTTGGGGGCGGCCCTACGCGCACTCCGGCCAGCGTAGCCAAGCCCGGCACCACCGGCGCGCGGCGCCCCAAAGCAGCGGCCGACGGCCAATCCTCGCTGTTTGGCAATCCCGGCGATGGCGCCATCGCCGCTGGGGCTGAAGAAGGCGAAACCGGCCGCTATGGCGCCCCCAGCGGCCCGCGCAAGCGCCTGGAAGACGTGCCCTACCAGTACCATTTGATTGACACGCCGGAGCTGCGCAAGTCGCTGCTCGGCTTCCTGCTGCAGCAAACCGAAGTCAGCTTCGACACCGAAACCACTGGGCTGGACATCATGACGGCGCGGCTCGTGGGCCTAAGCTTCTGCTGGATGCCGGGCGAGGCCTACTACGTGCCCGTGCCGGTGGAAGACCCAGAAGCCACCCAGGCCATTGTGGATGAGTTCTGCCCCTTCTTCGAGGCCGAGCATATTCTGAAAATCGGGCAGAATGTGAAGTACGACCTCACCATTCTGCGGCACTACGGCGTGGAGGTGAGCGGGCAGCTTTTCGATACCATGCTGGCCCACTACCTCATCGAGCCCGACATGCGCCACAACATGGACGTGCTGGCCGAAACCTACCTGCACTACTCGCCGGTGTCGATTATCGACCTCATCGGCCCCAAGGGCAAGAAGCAAAAAACCATGGCCGACATCCCACCGGCTGAGGTGAAAGACTACGCCTGCGAAGACGCCGACGTGACGCTGCAGCTCAAGCACGTATTCGAGCCCATGCTCAAAGACCTGGGCCTGCTGGACTTGCTTAATGACGTGGAGAACCCGCTGGTGCCCGTGCTATCCAGCATCGAGTATGAGGGCGTGCGGATTGATTCCAACGCCATGAACGAGTACTCGGCCGAGCTGCAGGGCTACATCTCGGAGCTGGAAACGCAGATTTTTGCCGAGTCCGGTGGCCCCTTCAACATCGGGTCGCCCAAGCAGCTCGGCGAGGTGCTGTTCGACAAAATGGACATCGGCAAGGGCAAAATCAAGAAAACAAAAACCGGCCAGTACGCCACCGGGGAGGAAGTCCTGAGCCAACTGGCCGCCGATAACCCCATCGTGGCGCTCATTCTGGAGTACCGCCAGCTCACCAAGCTGCGCTCGACCTACGTGGAAGCCCTGCCCCAGCTGGTGTGCGTGGCCGACGGCCGCGTGCACACCAACTTCAACCAGGCCGTGACGGCTACCGGGCGTTTGTCATCGACCAACCCAAACCTGCAGAACATCCCCATCCGCACGGAAAAGGGCCGGGAAATCCGCAAAGCCTTCGTGCCGCGCGACGACCAGCACGTGCTACTCGCGGCCGACTACTCGCAAGTGGAGCTGCGCATCATGGCCGACTTCTCGGGCGACAAAACCATGATTGAGGCCTTCCGCCAGGGCATCGACGTGCACAGCAGCACCGCCAGCAAGGTATTCAAAGTGCCGATTGACCAAGTCGACAGCGAGATGCGCCGCAAGGCCAAAACCGTCAACTTCGGCATCATCTACGGCATCTCGGCGTTCGGCCTGGCCCAGCGCATCGGCATCAGCCGCAAGGAAGCCACCGACATCATCGAGACATATTTTCAGGAATTCCCGTCGGTGAAGCAGTTCATGGACGACAGCATCAACCGGGCCCGCGAGCTGGAATACGCAGAAACGCTGCTCAAGCGCCGCCGCTACCTGCGCGACATCAATTCGCGCAACGCCACGCTGCGCGGCTACACCGAGCGCAACGCCATCAACGCTCCCATCCAGGGCACGGCCGCCGACATCATCAAGAAGGCCATGATTAACATCTACCACTGGCTGCGCGAGGAGAAGCTCCAGACCCGCATGATTCTGCAAGTGCATGACGAATTGGTGTTCGACGCTGTAAAAGAGGAAGTGGAATTTATCACCCCCAAAATCAAGGAGCTGATGACAACCGCCCTGCTGCTGCCCCGCGGCGTGCCGCTGGAAGTGGAAGTGGGCACCGGCAACAACTGGCTGCAGGCGCACTAACTGGCCGGACATTTCCTATGCTAGTGCCAAAAACCTTCTTCCCCTTACTGCTTCTGTGGTGGCTTGGATGTCCGGCATTCGGCCAGAAAATTATCGTGCCCACGGCAGGACCGCAGTACGGTGATTTTGCGCAAATGCTGGACCACATCAAAAAAAGGTCTTTATTTCCGGATGAAACCATTACCCTGCCGGTGTTGCATCAGGACGGGGTGTTGGTGAATGGCCGGCAGTATGCCGGCAGCAACATTGGGGCTAAAATCCGACTGGCTGAAAAAAGCCTTGGCCTGCGCCCCCGCGTGGTGCAGTTGCGCAATCCGTTTGGCGGCGGCTACCCGCTTGCTTATTCCGTTATCTACCAAAAATGCGTGGTAGCACTGTTCGAGCCGGGCTCCTTCGCCTGCTTCCGCCTGGATGGCCTGACGCGGGATGAGCAACTGGAACGGCAGCTCAACAGCCGCAAATTCACCAACCAATGGCTAATAGTTGGCCAGTTAATTGGGCTAAGCGGCGGCCAACACTACGCCTTTGACCAAGCCAGCAGAACCTGGCGGCCTTACCGGGAGCCCGTGCCGTTTGGAGAAGCGCCGAAGCTGTTTGAAGACGACCGGTACCTGGTGTATGCTGACTGCCAGGGGGAATTTGGCGGCAATGCGTACTTCTTCGACAAGAAGAAGCACACCACGCGCCGTATTGACGCGACTTGTGCTGCAGCCGTCTGGCAGGAGCAGGGGCAATACCGACTGCTTGCTTCCCTGAGCCACATGATGAGCCGGATGAGTTGCGCCGCTATTCCGAACGTGGAAGCATTGCCGCTGGCATCGGCTTCCAGAAACCCTCAGCAAGAGTGGCAGTACACCTTCGCCAACTCCGTACCGAACCCCGCGGTGGTCCCGGTATTTAACTATCACTCGCTACTGGCTTTTGGCGGATTCCGCTGGCAGGGGCAGACGCTCTACTACATCAATTGGCGTAATTCTACTTTCCTGGCCACTATTACTCGGGGCATTATCACGGTGGTAGACCCTTTGTTCAACAATGGCCTCTACACCCACAACCCTATTACCACCAGCTATGGCCCCGAACTGGTTTTAACCAACCTGGATTTCTACGGGCTTGGCGGCAAAAGGGAAGTGGCGGCGCTGGTGCTGCAAGGCCGGCAGCTTACCAAAATTGCCTGGGGCGAACAGCCCCGCGATTAAGCCCCGCCATACGAAAATCTTTTCGCAGCCTTGCCCGCGGGCTCGTTCCAGCAGCCTGGTCGGGTATGCACCTTGCCTGCGGGCTTGCCGTATAGCGTAGCGTCCTGCCACCTGCCCCAAGCCCATGCCCATTCAGCCGCACACCACAACTTTGCAAAACGTAGCCCGGGGGCTGCTGGGCACTTTTATGGTAGTAGCTGGCACGGGGCACCTCACCTTTCAGCGGCAGGAGTTTCAGGCGCAGGTGCCCGATTTCGTACCGATGGATAAGGATACTGTGGTGCTGCTATCGGGCGTGGTGGAAATTGGGCTGGGGCTGGCATTGCTGTTACTCAAAGGTCGGAACCGCGTGCGCATGGGCCTGGGCCTGGCCGTTTTCTACGCGCTGGTCTTCCCCGGCAACGTGCACCAATACACCCACGGCATTTCCGCATTTGGCCTCGACACTGATGCCAAGCGGCTGGGACGGCTGTTTTTCCAGCCCGTGCTGATGGGCTGGGCGCTGTGGTCGACCGGAGCCCTGAAGGCCTTGCAGCAGAAAGCACCGGCGGCGCATCTTCCCAAACCCCAGACGGAGGGACAGCAACCTGATTAAAAGCAGCAAACCCATGATACCAAGCAGCATCGCCCCAATGGACAGGCCCAATCAAAAAGGCCTGGTGGCCGAGCTAACCAGCCTGCTCACCAAGGGCAATGCCCACGCCACGTTTGAGGAAGCCTGCGCCGGCCTGACGCCGAAAATCTGGAACCAGCACGTGCCCGATGTGCCCTACACCATCTGGCAGCTGGTCGAGCACGTGCGCATTGCGCAGTGGGACATTGTAGAATTCTGCCTCGAACCCAAGCACGAATCGCCCAAATGGCCGGAAGGCTACTGGCCTGCCCCGGATGCCACCGCCGACGAAGACCAGTGGCAGGAAACCCTGGACCACATTCGGCAGGACCGGCAGCGTTTTCTTCATTTGCTGCACGCCCCCGGCACTAACATGTTGGCGCCCCTGCCGCACGGCACCGGCCAAACCATTTTGCGCGAAGCCCTGCTTATTGGTGACCACAACGCCTACCACACCGGCGAAATCATTCTGGTGCGGCGCTTGCTATACGCCTGGAAGTAGGTTGTGCATGCGCCGCCCGCCCCTGCTTATTCGGCTTTAGCTATGGTATTGCCCTTGCCAATGTTGGTGATTTCGGGTTCGGTGCCGCGCCAGCGTACGGTGTTGTCGTCGCCGGTTACTTGGATTGTGGTCACGTTCTCCAGCGTTATTCGGTTCTGGTTGCCAATGACGTAAAGCCCGGCGCAGCGTCCGGTGAAATTAGCTTGGTTTTCGTCGCCTTGTATTTGCACGTCCTGTCCGTTGCAGGCGCGCTTTTGCACCGACTTGTTGCCCGTGATGGTTACTTCGATTTCGTCGCTGGTTATTACAGTGGATGCATCCTCTTCGCTTTCAATATTCATGCCCGGCGCTTCCACTTTTTGCGAATCGGGAGTGCTGAGGGCTTCGTCTTTCGGCTGCGAACACGCACTCAAAGCGGTGGCCACTGCCAGGGTCAGCAGTGTAAGTTGTTTATGGTTCATCAAAAAATAGGTTAGCATGCCGAAACTTACGCAAGCGGCCTTTATCGTATGACGTCACGGGCCAAACGGTGCATTTACCGCACAAAAGAGCCCGGCACATCATTTGACGCGCCGGGCTCTTTTGGTATCTCTGGGAAGCTATTTCTTCTGGGTCTTGATGGTCTTGCCCGAGGGCTTGTCCTTCACCTCCACTTCGTTTTTCTTTTCCTTGGTCTTGGTGGCGGGGTCGGTGTGCTGGGGCGTGGTGGTCGTGTTGGCCATGATAAGTGGTTGATTGGTGGAAAGTAAGCCCGTGTACGGCTGACGTCCGCCGGCGACCACAGCTCAACCGTTATTTCTTGGCGTAGGCAATGCGGTAGATGATGCCGTTGTCGTCGTCGGTCATCAGCAAGGAGCCGTCGTTGGCTTGCACCAGGGCGCAGGGGCGGCCGAAGTGCGACTTGCCTTCATTCACCAGAAAGCCGGTGATGAAGTCCTCGAATTTCTCGGGCTTGCCCTGGGCGTCGAAGTGTACGCGCACGATTTTATAGCCCGAAGGCTGGGCGCGGTTCCAGGAGCCGTGCATGGTCACGAAGGCGTCGTTTTTGTAGGTGGTCGGGAACTGCGCGCCGCGGTAGAACACCAGGGCCAGCGGGGCCGAGTGAGCTTTATAGAGCAGCGACGGCCGCACAGCTTTAGCGTCGAACTGGGCGTAGGTTTCGCCGCTTTTGGGCTTGTTGGCGGGGTAGGGCTTGCCGTCGGCGATGATGGAAGGCCAGCCGTAGTTAGCGCCCTGCTTGAGTTGGTTGAGCTCTTCCATCTGGCTTTCGTCGCCGAGCCAGTCGATGCCGTGGTCCATGCCGAAAAGCTGGCCGGTGCTGGGGTGCCAGTCGAAGCCAATGGTGTTGCGCAGGCCGGTGGCGAAGATGCTGCGGCCTGAGCCATCGGTTTTGATTTGCAGCAGGGTAGCGTTTTCGGGGTTGTCCTCGTCGCAGGCGTTGCAAGTGCTGCCTACTGACAGGTAAAGCTGGCCGTCGGGGCCGAAGGCGAGGGTGCGGTTGGCGTGTTGGCCGGCATCAGCCAAATCCTTGTACAGCACTTTTAGCTCCCCGAGGCCGCCGTCGGGCTGCACATCGGCCACGTACACTTCCCGGACGGCACTTATGTAGAGCTTGTTGTCTTTGAGGGCCACGCCGTGCAGGTTGGGCTTTTGGGCTACCTGGCGCTGCACCTCGGCTTTACCGTCCTTGTTGGCGTCGCGCACCAGCGTGATGGTGCCGGCCACGCGGTTCGAGACGTAGACGTCGCCGTTGGGGGCCACGGCCATCATGCGGGGTTTGTCGAGGCCTTCGGCGTACTTGGTGATGGCGAAGCCGGCAGGCACTTTCAGGCTGGCCACGCGGGCGTCGGTGGCTGGGAGCTTGTTGGGCAGGTAGATGTTGCCCGTCATTTTAAACGGCGTGGCCTCGGGCGGCACGTTTTGGGCAATGGCGGGGCAAGCGACCAGCAGGGCTGCGGCCGTGGCAAGGGGTTGGAGGAAGCGCATCAGGAAAGGGAAATGTGGAGGTTATTCAACATCAAATTCCCTCTGGAGGTTACGCGCGTCGGTAGGAGAAGCTCTTTTGCGCTCTGGCGAATATCACTGATTAGGCCTGCTCCTCCTCTAAATCACGAAGAATGCCCGTCATGCCGAGCGGAGCCGAGGCATCTCGCTCGATTCGTTCAACGATTGAGTTACTATCCCACGCGAGATGCTTCGCTACGCTCTGCATGACGGTGGTTTTTGCTGCTAGAGCAAGCTTTCCGGTGGCCAGCCTTTAAATCATTTACCTACCAGTGCTAGCCACGTTAGGGCTTCCAGCGGAAGGACTGCTGGTCGATGGCGCGCATGGTGCAGAGCACGCCATCGAGGTGGTCGCACTCGTGCTGGAGTAGCTCCGACAGGGCGTCCTGCACCGGCCACACCTGCGGCTGCCAGTGCTCATCGCGGTAGCGGACCGTGACTGTCGCGTGGCGCTGCACCCGCACCAGCAGGTTGGGGAAGCTCATGCAGTCGTCCCAGAGCTCAAACATCTCCGCGCTTTGGTCGGTGAGCTCGGGGTTGAGGAGCACCATGGGCCGGTCGAGGTTGAGGTAGACCAGGCGTTTCATAATGCCCATCTGGGGGGCGGCAATGCCCCGGCCGAAGTGGTACTTGGCCCGCACCTCGCTCATCACGTTGTGCAAGTCGGCCACCCAGCCGGCCAAGTGGGGCAGGTCGGCTTCGGTTATGGGTTCACAGGTTTCGTACAGGCGCGGGTCCCCGAGCAGGACCATGTCAGCTAATGTTTTCATTGGAACCAAAGGTTAGGGCGAGACCATGTAGAGACGCATATTTGCGTCTCGTCGTTGAACGATAGCCGCGCCAGTTGTGCATGGAAGGTTGTTCAACGACAAGACGCAAATATGCGTCTCTACAACGTTTCTGCTGAATGATTATACAGCCAGCAAACGGCCCCTGCTCGGCCTCATCCCATGACGGTGCGCCGGATGCCGAGCTTTTTCATGCGGGCTTCCAGGGTTTTGGGGTTGATATCGAGCAGCAGGGCCGCACCCTGCGCGCCGCTCACCCGCCCGTTGGTGCGCTGCAAGGCGGCCAGAATATGGTCGCGCTCCTGCTCACGCAGGGTCTTGAGCGGGGCATTGCTTGGGGTGGAAATCGCCGCGGTCCGGGCCGCCAGGGGCGCCGCCGCAAAGCCAGCAAACTCCAGGTAAGGGCCCTGACTCACGATGATGGCCTGCTCCAGCACGTGCTCCAGCTCGCGGATGTTGCCCGGCCAAGCGTAGGCCTGCAGCGCGGCCAGGTCGGCGGGGCGCACCTGACGCGCGGGCTTGCCCAGGCGCTTGCTCAGGCGCTGCACGAAGTGGCGCAGCAGCGGCTCAATGTCTTCGCGGCGCTCGCGCAGGGGAGCCAGCTCGATGGGAAACACGTTGAGCCGGTAGTATAAATCGGCGCGAAAGCGGCCGGCCGCTACTTCGTCGGCCAGCACGCGGTTGGTAGCGGCGATGACGCGGGCGTCGGAGTGCAGCACCTTGGTGCCGCCCAGGCGCTCGAACTCTTTCTCCTGCAGCACGCGCAGCAGCTTGGCTTGCAGGTCGAGGGGCAGCTCGCCGATTTCGTCGAGGAAGATGCTGCCGCCGTTGGCCAGCTCAAACTTGCCGATGCGCCGCTCCACTGCGCCCGTGAAGGCGCCTTTCTCGTGGCCAAACAGCTCGCTTTCGGTGAGCTGGGCGGGCAGGGCCGCGCAGTTGAGCTTGATGAGGGCGCGGGCGTGGCGGGGCGAGGCGTTGTGCAGCTCGCGGGCCACCAGCTCCTTACCCGTGCCGGTTTCGCCCGAAATCAGCACCGTGGTATCGGTAGAAGCCACCTGGCGAATGCGCAGCAGGGTTTGCTGCAGGGCCGGGCCGCTGCCGATGAAAGTGCCGGAATCAGCCCCGAAGCGCGCCGAAGTGTTGATTTCATCCACCAGGTAGCTCCGCTCCTGCTCTACCTGGGCCCGCAGCTCCTCTATCTGCTCGAAGGCGAACAGGTTTTCCAGCGCCAAAGCAATTTGGGGCACCAGGGCCAGCACAGTGGCTAGGTCATTGGGCCGAAAAGCATCGGGCCGAGCCGCCGAGAGGGTTAGCACCGCCGCGCTGTCGGGCCGCTGCCAGATGGGCGCCACCAGCAGGGCGCGGGTGCCGTAGTGCTCGTACACGTAGCGCAGGCGCGGGTAGCGCACTGCCAAATCCTTGAATTCGGGTCCCGAATAGATAGCGGCGGACTGCAGCAGCCGGGTGCTTTGCTGGTAGATGCCTTCCGCGTTAGTCAGGGCTTCGTCGGCGTCGCGGTTGGGCCCGAGGGCTTCGAGTGGGGCATCGGGGGTAGCCCGCGAAAACTCGGCGAATGCCTGAAACATCTTCTCCTGCCCCGCCCGCTGCACCCGAATGCCAAAGTATTCGAAGGCGACCAAGCGGTTCAGCTCCTCGGCAATGGCCCGGAACAAGGGCTCGCGCTGCTTGATGCTGAGCAGGGCATTGTTGATGTTGAGCTGCAGGGTACGCTCCTGCTCGCGGCGGGCTACTTCTTCGAAAGCCAGGGTGTTGGCCACGGCCACGGCAATGAGCGGGCCTATTTTTTCGAGCAGCTTTTTATCCTCCTCGCTGAGGTGCGGACGCCGCCGCGAAGCCAGGGAGAGAAAACCGGTCAGTTGGCCGCTTGTGCGCAAGGGTACGGTGGTCAGGTGAACGATGCCCATGTGGGATAGGCGCTGAAAAGGCTCGAACGCGGGGTAGTCGCCGATGTAATCTTCGAGCGTGATTTGCCGCACATACGGGTCTGCCACCAGCTTTTCGACGGGAGAACCCGCTATCGGCGTGAAGGTGTCCATGTTGGGTGACGCCGGCCACTGGTCGTCGGCCCCGTAGTAATCGCGCAGGAATAGCCGCTTATTCTTTAGCTCGGCGTCGAATACGTTGATGCCAATAATGTCGAACGGAAATATGAGCCGCAGCTTGGTAGTGACTATTTTGAACAGCGAGTCTTTGTCACGTATCGTGGCAATGGCCTCGTTTAGGTGCAATAGTAAGGTGTCGTCTTGTTGCATCGTGAGGTAAGCGAAACCATGGGCCTATGTTTCCTGAAATAACAGGAACACGTTTTTAGCAATTCCTGATATTTAAGAAATACAGTTTTGGTGCCGTTATGTTTTATAAAACCTTTTAAGTCTACAATAAGCTATTTTACAGATGTTTATGTTATGCGTAATCTTATAAATGAGCTGTAAAGCCAACTGGCACAACATTCGGTAAGAGCGAGGTAACTCATATCTGCTCTCCTTATGTTTTCTCGTTTTTCAAGTTCGGCGCTTTTTTCCCTGGCGCTGGCGTTGCTAGGCGCTGGCTCTGCTTCGGCGCAGAGTCTTTCCGGCGTTGAGTTTGTGTCGGATTCCCTGACGTTGGATGGCACCCTGCGTTCGGTGCTCGATGCCAACCCGGCGGTGACTTCGCTCGACGAACTCGCCAATGCGGCCGGCGGTCGGTTGGCCCAAACGCGCACTGGCTTCCTGCCTCAGATAACCGGCACGGCTTCCTACACCCGCATCGACCCCGTGGTGCAGCTGCCCTTTGGCGGCGAGACGCTGCGCCTGGCGCCCAACAATAACTACGACGCGCACATCACGGCCCAGTACCTGCTGCTTGATTTCGGTAAGAACGACGCCACCGTTAAGCTGGCCGAGTCGCAGGTGCAAACCGCCCGCGACAACGTGAACGTAACCAAGCGGGACCTCGCCTTCAACGCGGCTCAGGTGTATTATAACATCCTGTTTATGCGCGAAAGCATCAGGGTGCAGGACGCGCAGATTGCGTCGCTGCGCGCGCACCGCAACGAGATGGAAAAGCGCGTGCAGGGAGGGGTAAGTACCCGCTTCGACGTGACGACCACCGACGTGCGCATCACGCAGGCCCAAAGCACCAAGATTGACCTGCAAAACCAGCTCCGTAACCAGCAGGTGCAACTGTCCCGCCTCCTACACAAGCCTTCGCAAGCCGACATTCCGGTGAAAGGGCAGTTGACCTTTAAGCCCCAAGCCGTGAACGTGGAGTCAGAAGTAGCCAAGGCGGTCGAGAACCGGCCCGAAATCAAGCTTGCCCGCGATGCCGAAACCACGGCCACCCTCCAGCAGCGCCTCGTGGAGCGCAGCAACCTGCCCAGCCTGGGCATAGGGGCGCAGGTGGGCGCCAAAAACGGCTACTTGCCCAACCTCGACCAGATTCGTCCCAACACCGTGGGCGTGGTGCAGCTGTCGGTGCCGATTTACGACGGTAACAAGAATAAAAACCAGCGCGTGGAGGCCCTGGCCAACGCCCGCAGCGCCGTGGCCCGCACCCAGGACACGCAAGAGCAAATCCGCGCCGACGTGCGCCAGGCCGCCAACAACATGGAATTCAGCCAGGCCCGCTACACCAACGCCGAGCAGCAAATCGCCCAGGCCACCGACGCCCTCACCCGCGCCCGCGCCCGCTACCGCTACGACGTGGGCACCAACCTCGACGTGCTCGACGCCGAAACCCAACTGGCCCAGGCCCGCCTGGCCCGCGCCCAGGCCATTTACAACTACACCCTTGGCCAGTACCAATTGAAGCGCGCCACCGGCGAGCAGATTTGGTAAGGGGTTATTTAGGGTAGGAGGGTGTGGGGTTTTTAGGGTAGGAGGGTATGGGGGTAAGAGGGTAGGAGTTATTGATTTCCAATTCTTTCCTTTTCCAGCTCACTTCCCCTAACCCAAATAACTCCTACCCTCTTACCCCCATACCCTCCTACCCCCACACCCTCCTACCCTAAAAGAATGACCATCCTTTGTCCACTTGATTTCTCTGCTGCCTCGGCGGGAGTAGTGGCGTACGCAGCGGCCCTGGCCGTGGCGCACCACGCCGAACTACGCCTGCTGCACGTGTGCGAGCCGCAAGAGGACCTGGCCGCCCGGCTACCTACTTTCTCAGTAGCCTCTTCGACGCAACCCTGCGCCGAGCGGCTCGAAAGCTTGCGAACGGCGGCCGTTCAAGCCGGAGCCCAACACGTGCACACGGAAATTGTGCGGGGCGAGGCGGCTCCGGAAATCGTAGCCGAAGCCCGGCGCCAGCAAGCCGACCTCATCGTGATTGGGGCGCACGGCTGCACGGGCATCACCCGCTTCCTGATGGGCACCACGGCCGAAATCGTGCTTCGCACGGCGCCCTGTGCCACCCTGCTGGTGCGGGCACCATTATCACTCAGCCAAGAAGGCAAGCACAGCTAGTCTGATGCGCCCGCTTTCTCGCCTACTATTCTTAAACAACCCTTCTAACTCCTTCTTTCTTAATCTTCATTAAGATGGCCCAGACCGAAATTTCTCCTGCCGTGCAGCCCCACAATAACAACCCGGCGCCTTACCCCAACGCTACCGAGGCGGATGCTGGTACGCCCATGGAAGAGCCCAAAAAGCGCAACCCTCTCTTGTTCATCATTCTGGCAGTAGTGCTGCTGGCTGGTGGCTTCTATGGCTGGACGCGCTACCAGTTTGCCCAGGCCCACGAAAGCACCGACGACGCCCAGGTAGAAGGCGACGTGTACCCCATACTGCCGCGCGTGGGCGGCCCGGTGCTGGAAGTGAAGGTGCAGGACAACCAGCCCGTGAAAAAGGGCGACGTCTTGGCTACCCTCGACCCCGCCGACTACCAGCAGCGCGTGAACGCCGCCGAGGCCGCCCTCGCTGCCGCCGAAGCCCAGGTAGTAGCGGCCCGCGCCGCCGTGGGCACCGCCCAGGCCACGGCCCGCACCGCCCAAACCACCATCGGCGTGAGTGAGGCCAGCCGCGCCAAGCTGCAGAAAGATCTACAGCGTAGCACCTTCCTCCGCGAGCAGGACATCATTCCGCAGAGTGAGTACGACGCCGTGCAGGCCAACCTGCGTGCCACCAGCGCCCAGCGCGCCACCGCCACCGACCAGGTGGGCGTGGCCCGCCAGCAGGTGGCCGCCGCCCAGCAGCAAGTAGCCGTGGCCCAGGCCATCGTGAAGCAGCGCCAGGCCGACCTCGACAATGCCAAGCTCCAACTCAGCTACACCACGCTGCTAGCGCCCGGCAACGGCATCGTGAGCAAGAAAAACGTGCAGCCCGGCCAGGTAGTGGCCCCCGGCCAGCAGTTGATGGGCCTGGTAGCCAGCGAAAAAACCTGGATTGTGGCCAATTTCAAGGAAACCCAGCTGGAAAACATGAAAGTGGGCCAGCCCGTGAAAGTGGAGGTCGACGCCTACCCGCACCAGGAGTTTGAGGGCCACATCGAGTCGCTCTCGGCCGCTACCGGCGCCCGCTTCGCCCTCCTTCCCCCCGACAACGCCAGCGGCAACTTCGTGAAAGTGACCCAGCGCGTGCCCGTAAAAATCGCCCTCGATAAAGTAGACCCGCAGCACCCCCTGCGCGCTGGCATGAGCGTGAACGCCATTGTAGCGGTGAAGTGATTTTAGGGTAAGAGGGTGTGGGGGTAGGAGGGTATGAGTTTTTATTCTCCTTACTCTTACTCCTTGCCGTTTTCTCTACTCGCCTTTTTCTGTTTGTCGCGGGCCGTTTTTTCAGCTTTGCCCAGGATGGACATGATGGCCCGGGCTTCAGTTAGCAGCTCGTCAAGCCTGCCTTCGGGCATGTGGCCGCCTTCGCTCAGGAGTTCCAGCCACAGCACGGCTTCGTCGGCTTCTTCCAGCGCGATGTGCAGCTTGGCAAGGAACTCTCGCTCGGAGCGGGCCCGGCACGCGGCCCGGTAGTTGGCGGCGACCGAAGTGCCGGAACGCAGTAGCTGCATCCCGGCCACCCGACAAGACGGCGCGGTAGGCAACCGGTCCACCAGTTTCATCACCCGCAAAGCAAACGCTTTGGTGCGCTGCCGAAACTCTTCGGCAAAATCAAAATTCGACAGCTTATCAGTCATAGTGGGAGGCGCAGGCTACTCAAATCTAAGCTCCTCAACCAAACCCCTACCCTCCCACCCCCATACCCTCCTACCCTAAGAAGAATGGAAACCGGATTTACCAAGTGGATTATCGTTATTACGGTGGTCCTGTGCTGCTTGCTGGAGCTCATCGACACCAGCATCGTGAACGTGGCCCTGACCCAGATGATGGGCAACCTCTCGGCCACGCAGCAGGAAGTGACGTGGGTGGTGGCCTCCTACGGCATCGCCAACGTGATTGTCATCCCGATGACTGGCTTTTTGGCCGAGCAGTTTGGGCGGCGCAACTACTACTTCGTGTCGGTGCTCATCTTCACCATCGCCTCCATTGCCTGCGGGCAGAGCACCAACATCTGGGAGCTGGTGGCGTTTCGCTTCGTGCAGGGCATCGGCGGCGGGGCGCTCATGGCTACCTCGCAGTCTATCCTAATCGATACCTTCCCGCCCAAACAGCTGCCGCTGGGTCAGGCCCTGTTCGGCATGGGCGTGATTATCGGCCCCACCATTGGCCCCACGCTGGGCGGCTACATCGTGGACAGCAACCTCGGCTGGCCTTGGATTTTCTACGTGAACGTGCCTGTGGGCATTCTGGCAGCCATTTTCACGCTGCTGTTCATCCGCGACCCCGAGCGCATCAAAAACGCTATTCCGCGGCCGTTGCGCGAGATTGACTGGGCCGGCATTGGTCTGTTGATACTTGGCGTGGGCTCGCTGCAGCTGGTGCTGGAGCAGGGCGAGACCGAAGACTGGTTCGAAAGCGCCTACATCAACACGTTTGTGTTCTTCTCCGTGGTCGGCATTGTCGGCTTCATCTGGCGCGAGCTCACGGCTGATAAGCCTATCGTGGACCTGCGCGTGCTGGGCAAGAGCCGCAACCTGGCGGTGGGCGCGTTCCTCTCGTTCGTGCTGGGCTTCGGGCTGTTTGCCTCGGTGTTTGTGTTCCCCATTTTCACCCAGCGCATCCTGGGCTTCACGGCCGCCCAAACGGGCCTGCTGCTGCTGCCGGGCGCCCTGGCTTCGGGCTTCATGATGCCGATTATCGGCAAGGCGCTGCAAGCCGGCGTGCCGCAGAAATACATGATTCCGGTGGGCTTCACCATCTTCTTTTTCTTCACCTTCTGGATGGCGGCCCGCATTTCACCCACTGCCGGCGAGAGCGACTTCTTCTGGCCCTTGATGGTGCGTGGCTTGGGCCTGGGCCTGATTTTTCTGCCCATCACCACCATGAGCTTGGCCGGTCTGCAGGGCAAAGACGCCGGCCAGGCCGCCGGCATCACCGGCATGATTCGCCAGCTCGGCGGCTCGTTCGGCGTGGCCATCGTGGGCACCTACCTCGAGCGCAGCCTCATGCAAAACCGCGTGGGCCAGCTGCCCAACATCTCGCTCTACGACCCCGAAACCGTGCAGCGCCTGCAGGCCTTCACCCAGAACTTCATGGCCCGCGGCTTCTCCTTCGAGCAAGCCCAGCGCCAAGCCTACGCCGCCCTCGATGGCATCCTGATGAAGCAGGTTTCCATCATCACCTATTCGCAGGTATTCTCGGCCCTGGGCTTTTTCTTCATCGCCTGCCTTCCGCTCATCTTCCTCATCAAGCGCGTTAAAGTGACCGGCAAGATTAGCCTGGACGCGCATTAACAGATAGCCCTGCCTGGCAAAGTAGTAGTGACGCTACTTTGCCACTACGGTGCAGAAAAGCCACCGGCACGGTGACCCCAAATGATTTTCATTTGGGGTCACCGTGCCGGTGGCTTTTTCATTTCCCAGTGTGCGTGCCGCTAGGCAGAAGTTAGCTTTTGACGTTTTAGTCCCAAAATGGGAATTTAAGAACGGGCATAATTGGGCACCAGTGTCAAAGCCTACCGCCAGCTACTAATGAGGTGCCAGAGAGCTCATCCTTACCCTAGATTAACATCATCCATTTTATAATTAAAGATAAATACTGCTCATAATGAGTCGTTTGCAAATTAAGCTCAAGCATTCATCATATCATCAACCTGTGTTAAAAGGATATAAATCATTAGATAAAAAATAAATATTACTTTATCTATAATGCCAACAAATCTTGTTTACATTTGAGGCAACAAACATTAAACAAAAAAGATGGCGACAGAATCATGCCTGGGCATTCATCAGAGATGTTCCGATTTTATCTGCTCATAACCAAGAGATTATTCATAAGTGATTATGGAAGAGCAAAATTTCATCTTCCGACATTACTTATAATTATTTCAATAAAGCCAAAATCTCCTGCTCGCGTTTCCGTCATCCATTCGAATTAACCAATGCAGGCCTTCTTTCCCATTATCGGAACATTCTTTGGTTTTTATAAAAGCCAAAGAACCCGCTCGCCGCCACTTTCGGGTGTCTTACCGACTGAAAGCCTACTTCTGCTTAGGCTTGCCTAGCAGCACTTGGCAACGCCCGTCTGCCCATTCTGCTATTGCAATACCAACTGTTTGGTAGCCAACACTTACAATGTTAACTTCCTGTTCATCACTTTTCACAATTTACCGCATGTCTTTAACTGCTTACCCCTTTGACACGACTACTGGCGAATTATTGCCTGTTTACCGTGACGCCTACCTCCGCGGCGATTTGTCGCGTGAGCATACCGCCCTGGTAGATGCCCATTTGAAAAAGCATGCCTCGCTGGGAAACGAGACCTGGCAGCGCTTCCACGACATGCAGCTAACCGGCGAAAATGTGCAAGCCGTGGGCTGGATGCAGCGCCAGATTAACCTGGTGCGCACTTCGCCTCAGCGCGTGCGTCGCCAGGCGGCTTCCTTGGTGGCCGTGGCCGCCCTCATTGGCGGGGCCGTATTCGCCAACACTGCTCCCGCTACCAAAGCGGATACGGCCGACACTGCGGCAGAAACCACAGTAGAGGCCGCCGGGATGATGCGCATGACCACGGTGCGGGGCAAAATCTTGGACGAAAATGGCCGGCCGCTCATCGGTGCTACCGTTTTGGACAAAGTCAACTCCCGTGGGGTCACCACCGACGCCGAGGGCAACTATGCCATGTTGGTACCTGTGGACCAAGCGGTTATTCTGGCCTATGGCTACGGCGGCTATACCGGCGAGGACATCAAGGTCAATGGCAAACAGGTGGAGAACGTGACCCTCGTTCCCAACTACGAGTCGCGCGTCAAGCCCGCCCGCAAAGCCAAGCGCTGGTTCGCATTTAACTAATTGCTTCTTAACACCCTCTCGATTCGCGGAACGGGCACTCTTGGCCCCTAACCACCTATAATTTACTCCCGCATCGCCGGTCCGGCGCGGCTTTCCCACAACCCATTTTATTTCCAACTTATAGCTCTAATGGCTTATTCAACCAATTCTCCTGCCGGCCAAGCCGTGCAAAATATCATCAACGATTTGCCGCAGCTCGTGGCCGTAGCCATCGTGGAAGTAAGCTCGGGCATGTGCCTCGCTTCGCACTCCAATTCGCCGTCGCTCAACCCCGAAACGGCTGCGGCTTACAACACGGAAGTGGTGAAGCAAAAACAGAAAGCTATGTCGGCCCTGAAGCTCACGGGCGAGAAAATCGACGACATTCTCATCACCCTCACCAACCAGTTGCACCTCATCAACTTGCTGGATGACGGCAAGAAATTCATTTACCTAGCGGTGAACTCGCGCGATACCAACCTGGCCATCGCCCGCGACGTGCTTCGCCAGCAGTCCGACCTCCTCAAGTAGAGCACAGTCGGCTCCTGCCGCCCACAAAAAAGGCCCCTCGCATGAGGGGCCTTTTTTGTGGGCGGTAGGAGCCATTAAGCGGCAGCGTGGGCTTGGGAGCGTACTACTTCGCGCGCAATCCCGAGGTTGGTATCGCGCATGTTTACCATCAGGTGCAAAAATGTCCGATTGCCGGGCAGCAGGCGCAGAATGTGCCACTGCGTATTCAGAGTCACGAGAATGTCTTCGATGGCCTCCTCTTCTGCCAACCCCATTACTTGCAGCGCTTGCTGCTTTTGACGAATAACTTCGGCATTGTAGCCTGCGGCTTTGCCCGGCGCCAGTTTGCCGGGAATATGATGCGTAGCCAACAGTTTGCCCGACCGGAGCTCGACCACGGATACGGCCAGCAACTCGGGCAACTCGCGTTTGATGTTGGTCAACAACGCCCCAAACTGAGTTTTCTGCCCAGCGTTGATGCCAGAGTCGTACGTTATTTTCGGCGAGCCCGACTTCATATCACCTTCGCTGTTTAAAAACTGAGAGAGAAATGGGATTTTCATATTAACCGTCCGTTCTCAGGCAAATACTTGAATTAACAGCCGCTACCCTTTACTGGTACTGAATATACAGCGGCGAGGGGTTGAGAGCGATGACCTCCTGGGGCGTCATGATGTGGTGGGGCTTGGGCCGGGCATCATACTCGTAGAACAGCTTGAAGCCAGTGTATTGCACGGGCTCGTTCACGATGTAGTGCTGGTAAGAATCCTTCTTCAGGGTGGGGTCGCCGTGGCCGTCCATGTGCATCACAATCTGCACGCGCGGGTCGAGCTTGATGTTTTTGTAGTTGGAAATCATCTTGCGCGTGAAGCGGTGCACGGTGAGCACCTTGGGCGGCAGCTTGTTTTCGCTCACGATGCGGGCCAGGAAACTCACGGTGAAGTTCACGTCCTTCGCGTCGAGGGTGCCGATGCGCTGATTGGGGCGCACGCCGGGCATGGTAGACAGCGAGAATTCGGGGTCGATGCCGAGGTGAATGATGGGGTCCTTAAGGTACTTCTCTAGCTTGGGCAGTTCCACTTGCAGGGTGCTGTGGCCGGGCTGCACGTCCAGAAACAGAATGCAGTTGTGCTCCTTGGCCCAACTGATTACCTCCTCAATGGTGGCGTTGGAGTTCATCAGGCGCCACTTGCCATCTTTGCCGGGCGTGCCTTGGGCCGTGATGGTAACGTTGTGCAGCGCGGGCTGCACGCCCCGGCTGGGGTCGGCGGCGCGCCACTCGGCCAGCACCTTCTCAAACTTGCGGAACATCTGCTCCTTGGGCTCGCGGCCCAAAATGCCCATGCCCTTCGAGCGAATGTTGCCGTAGAATGCCACAATGCGCTTGCCTGGCAGGATGGCGCCCGGTAGTTGCCCGCTCTTCTTCATGATGGAGTCGGCCAGCAGCGAGTCGCGGCGGGCGACCTGCGCCCGAATCTGGGCGCTGTCGATAACGGCAGGCTTGGCGGCAGCGCCATCGGCTGCGACGCCGTTGACGGGCTCGCCTTCAACAGCACGGGTTTGGCAAGCGGGCAGGCTAGCGGCGGCCAGCAAGCTCAAGGAAGCGGCCACTACAGCGTGGCGTGGCAGGAGGGAAAAAAACACTGAATAAATCTGAGTGAGAAGGCCAATACTACCCGCAAGTTAACCCCTTTTGACCGGTTGCTGTCGAGTCAAACGCAGAAAGGCCCCGGCCAACGGCGGAGCTTTTCGGGCGGTTTCTCTTGGGAGCGGGTTGCAGAGTGCCCGGAACCGAAAGTCCTGGCCTCTCGGCAAGCCACCTCTTATTTTTTGCAGAAAGGCCTTACCGAGTAAACTCGACGGGTACGGTGAAGGTGACGGATACTGGCTTACTGTCCTGTGTGCCCGGTGTGAAACGGGGCAATTCCCCCACGGCGGCCACCACTGCAGCGTCATGCATCGGGTCAGGCCATTTCACGACTTTAACTTGTTGGACTTGGCCCTCGCTATCGACGTAAATAGAGACAAATACCCGCCCTGCTTTTCAGTTAGTGGGAGCTACGTTCGGCCCCCGACCCCCTCTCCAAAAAGTAGAGGAGCCGAACGATTCTGTTCTAGAACCCCCTGGCCCCCTCTCCCTCGGAGAGGGGGCCAGGGGGTGAGGCGCTTCGTTGAACGAAATCCACCTTTCTACTTTATCGAATAATCAGCAACCTACATCCCCAACCGACCACGCTCAGCCGCATTGCTGTTATTCTCAAGTCGCTTGGATTTCAAGTCAGTCTTACCAAAGTTGTAAGTGAAGGACAGGCGCACTTGGCGGGTGTCGTTGCGCATTTGCTGCGACGACACGAAGGGCACCACGCTGGACGACACGCGGGGATTGAGCTGGTAGAACAAGTCCACCACCGTAAGATTGAGCGAGGCGCGCTTCTCCCAAAAGGATTTTTTGACGCCCACCGACACGTAGGAATAGGGGCCAATATCAAACAAGCCATCGAAGGAGCCGGAGTTGTAGAGGCCGTACACCCGCGTCGACCAGCCCTTGCCGATGGTGAAGGTGTTGTCGCTGCTGGCGGTGAAATTCGTCTGGCTTTTGGTGTAGGGCGTGGCGGCGTCGAGCGGGTCGGGGAAGCGCAGCTGCTGGTAGATGACGCTGGCGCTGTTGTTCATGCTCCACCACTTGGTGGGGGTGAGGGGCGCGGTGAGCGTGGCGGTAGCCAGATGGCGCTGACGGAGGTTTTGGGTGGTGTTGACGAAGCGCAGGTTGGGCGCATCGTAGAGGTAAACCGATGAGATAGCCCCGGTGGTCTGGGTGTAGTTCAGCTGCAGGCTGTAGCTCTGGTAGAGGTTGTTCCAGGAGAAGCTGTGAGCGTATTCGGGCCGTAGGGAGGCGTTGCCGCGCATGGTGGTGTAGGTATCCAGGAACCGCTCGAAGGGAATGAGGCTCTCGTAGGCGGGCCGCTGAATGTTGCGAGCGTAGCCTAGCGAAGCCGTGTAGTTGTTGGAGGCCTTGTAGTCGGCTCGCACGTTGGGAAACAGGTTGAAGTAGCTCGAATCGATGCCGCTCACCACGGTGTAGCGCGTGTGCTCGGTGCGCAGGCCGCCCTGCAGGCTCAGCCGGCCAATGGTGTGGTTCAGGTTGAAGTAGCCGGCTGCTACCTGCTCCTGGTAGCCCACCTGGGAAAATGGTGTGAGGGCCTCGGGCTGCCAGGCGCCATCGCGCAGGCTCTCGGCCAGCTGGCGGCTTTGGTTGCGGGTGTCGGTGTACTTAAGGCCGGATTCGAGGCGGGTGGTGGGGTTCCAGGTTTTGGCATAATCGGCCGACCCGGTGAAGATGTGATACGTGGCCGGAATGAAGTTGCGGAAGGAGCTGGCGCGGCTCAGTGCATTGCCGGGGCCAGCTATTTCCTGGTCGAAGGACTGCTGCTGCTCGCTGCGGTAGGTGGCATAGTTGCCGCTGAGCAGCAGGTTGGAGCCCAAGCTGTCGAGGGTGTGCTTGTAGAACAGGGTGTAGTTGGTGAAGGCTTGTTTCAGCATTACCTCTTCCTGAATATTGCTGGTAGTGAGGCCCGCGGCTTGCGCGAGGTCGGCCCGGGCAATGCCGGCGCCAGCGAGGCTTCCCGGCAGCCAATCCACGTCGAAGCCGACGGTGGTGCGGGCGCTGGGGTGGTAGTTGAGGCTGCTGTTGAAGCTGCCGTCGCGCGATACTTTGTTGAGGTTGCGCACCTGCCCGAGGGTGGCGGCAGGCTGGCGGCCCTCGTAGAGCGTGCGGCTGCCGGTGCCGCGCTCGAAGCCTTCGCGCCGGCTGAAGCTGCCGCTGGCGGCGAAGTCGAGCTTGGGGCTGCTCACCCGCAGGCCGCCGGTGAGGCCGGCGCCGGTGCGCTGGCCCTGGCGGAAGTTGGCGCCCACATTGGCAGTCCAGCCTAGCTCTTTGCTGCGCTTGGTGTAAATCTCGATGACACCGCCCGTGGCGTCGGCGTCGTACTTGGCCGAGGGGTTGCTGATGAGCTCAATGCGCTCAATCTGGTCGCCGGGCAGGCTGGCCAGCACAGTTTCGAGGCTGGTGCCGCGAGGCAGGCGCTTGCCGTTGAGCAGGATGAGGACGTTGCCCTTGCCCCGGAAGGTGAGGCGGCCGTCGACGAGCTGCACGGCGGGCGCCATGGCCAGGATGTCGTAGGCGCTGTTGCCGGCGGCCAGCAGGCTGTTGTCCACGTTCATCACTACACGGTCGGGCTTTTGCTCCAGCAGGGGCTTGCGGGCCATCACTACTACTTCGTCGAGGCGCTGGGCGGCAGCGGGCAGCGCCATGGTGCCCAGGTCGAGGGCGGGCGTGGCGGCGGCTACCTGCACGACCTGGGTATGAGGCGTGTAGCCCAGCTGCAGCACCTGCAGCTCGTAGCTGCCGGGCTTCACGGCCGGGAGGGTGAAGCGGCCGTTTTCATCGGTGAGCACGGCTTGCACCACTTTGGTTTCAGGGCCGGTGGCTTTCAGCACCACGTTGGCGAAGGGCAAGGCTTCCTGCTTTTGCTGGTCGAGGGCACGGCCGGTGAGGGTGGTTTGGGCCAGGGCGCCGGTGGTGGCCAACAGCCAGACCAGCAGCAGCGCTACCACGCGGTAGGCGGGGGCGGCAGGCAAAAGGGCGATGCTCAATTTCCGGGGGCGGGGCGAAGCAGTCATTGCGTGGTTTATTTGGGGCAGGGAAGAATCTGGACCGAAGTACCGGCCCGGCTTCCCCAGCCAAAAGTTCTTTCGACCAAAGCCACCTCTACCACCACCAAAGTGCGCGCCGCGCCGCACTTTCTGCATGCCCGAAGCCCCTCCCCTTTCTACCAGCTACCGGCCGCGCCTGAGCAACGGTGCCATCGCCGGGCTCATGCAGGTGCTGCTGTGGGTACTGCTGGCGGCGTTCTACTTCGCCTGGAACAACCGGCCCAACTTCAATTTCACCACCCCCGTGTGGCCGCTGGTGCTGCTGGAAATGGGCTTTGCCGTGCTGCTTTTCAACAGTTTGGTTTACCTCATTATTCCGCGCTGGCTGCTGCGGGGGCGCTACGTGCTGGCTCTGGCAGGCGGCTTGCTGCTGCTGCTAACCTACCAGTTTTGGTGGTACACGGGTATTCAACTCATCACGGCTCGCCTCCCGGTCACCTCCGACCTGCGGGTGCACCTGTTGGACTACTACCCAGAGGGGCCTTGGAAGCAGCTGAGTAGCATCACGGGCTTGGTCGACCTGTCCAAAGAAGTGCTGGCAACCACGCTGTTCCCCATTCTCGTGAGCTTCCTGGCCTACGCGCTAATAGTGGACCGCCGCCGCCTGGCCCTGGAGCGCAACCACCTGCGCCTCGAGCTCAGCTACCTCAAGGCCCAGCTTAACCCGCAGTTCTTGTTCAGCACCCTCAACCAGCTCCACGGCCTCACCCGGACCCGCGACCACCGGGCCGGCGACGTGGTGCTGCACCTGGCCGACCTACTCCGCTACACCCTTTACGAAACCGACGCCGACCGCGTGCCCCTGGCCCGGGAGCTGGAATTTCTGGACGATTACCTCGCCCTCGAACGCCTGCGCCACCCCACGGCCAGCATTACCCACGAGGTAACGGGCACCGCCGCCTGGCAGCAGCTCGCGCCCCTGCTGCTCCACCCGTTTTACGAGCGGCTATTCGCCGGGCTCGAAACCGTAGCAGCCCCGGTAGTTATCACCAGCACGGTGTACGTCGGGGCCGAGGAACTGACGCTGGTGCTCACCCGCGAACTGGGCCCAACCTCTCTCCTACCCTACTCCACCGAGGCGGCCGTGCTCGCCGCCCAGCGTCGCCTGCAGCTGCAGTACGCCGGCCGGCACGACCTGCAACTGCAGGAAGCTTCTGGCACCTTGCGGGTTCACCTTCGCCTTCAGCTGACGCTTCATGACGGATAGCCTCTCTACTGCGAGGGCCTGGTGACCGAAATACACGCCCCGCGTGCGAGTGGCGGTGCACGTGGCGCTCTGGGTGCTGTATGCGCTCTATTGGCACTCGGTGTATGCGGGTGGCTTTGGCAAAGACCCGCTCATACATTGGGGTTTTGCCCTGAAGGATACGGTAGCAGCCATCGTGGGCTTTTACTTTTTCTCGGGGGTAGTGCTGCCACGGCTGCTGCTCCGGCGGCGCTGGCTGCTCACGGTGCTGGGCGTGGTGGCCATCTACTACACTTGGGCGCTGATTTCTTACAGCTTCTTCCTGCTGGTTGATGCCTATGCGCTGGTGCCGAAAACCCAGAGCTACGTCTACCGCATCCTCGACAAAGGCCTTTGGACCGGCGTCTTAAGCTGGTACGGCGTCAGCATCGGGCTCTTCGATTTCAGCGTCATCATCATGCCCCCGCTGCTGGTGCGCTTCATCCAGTTTTTGCTGGTGAGCAGCAACCGCAGCCTGCGCCTGCAGCGCGAAAGCCTCAACCTCGAAATCAACTTTCTCAAGGCGCAGGTCAACCCGCACTTTCTCTTCAACACCCTCAACAACCTCTACACCCTGGTGATAAAGCAGGACGAGCGCGCGCCCGCCATCGTACGGCACCTCGCCGACCTCATGCACTACACCGTGTATGAATCAAACGCCCCGCTCATGCCGCTGGCTAAGGAAACCGCTTTTTTGGAGTCTTATTTGGAGCTGGAGCGGCTGCGCTACGGCCCCAAAGTGCGCATAGCCTACCGCCCGCCAGCTCCCGGTGCCACGGGCGAGCTGGCGCCGCTGCTGTTTTTTCCCTTTGTCGAAAACGCCTTCAAGCACGGCATCGACAGCAGCCTCGACGACTCGTGGGTTGAAATTGAGCTGGCCGTGGCCCAGGGCCAGCTGCACTTCGCGGTGCGCAACAGCTACAGCCCCAGCGCCCCGCGACGCGAAGTGGGCGGCGTAGGCATTGCCAACGTCCGCAAGCGCCTCGCTCTGCACTACGCCCCTTCCGACTACCACCTGGCCATCACCCAAACAGCCGAGGCCTACGAGGTAACCCTCACGCTGCGCCTGGCCAACGCCACTTCTCCCCTATGTCCTTCGCCCGCTTCCACCGTTTTGCTGCATGATTAACTGCCTGATTATCGACGACGAGCCCTTTGCCCGCGAACTGCTCGAAGGCTACGTAGCCCAACTGCCCGGTCTGAACCTGGTAGCCAGCTGCGAGCACGTGTTCGAGGCGCTGGAGGTACTGCAGCAGCAGCGCGTCGACCTGCTGTTTTCCGACATCAACATGCCGCAGGTCAACGGCATCGAGTTCCTGCGCTCGCTGCCCAACCCGCCTTACGTCATCTTCGTCACCGCCTCGCCGCACTACGCCCTCGAAGGCTTCGAGCTCGATGCGCTTGACTACGTGGTAAAGCCCGTCTCATTTCCGCGCTTCATGAAGGCCGTGAACAAGGCCGTGAGCCTGCTAGGCAGCAAGCCAGCGCCAGTGGCCACGCCCGCGCCCCAGTTCCTGTTTGTGAAGGAAGGCAACTCGCTGCAGCGCGTGCTTTTCGATGAGATTTACTACATCGAAGGTCTGCGCGACTACATCCGCATCGTGCTCAAAAACCGCTTCGTGGTCACCTACCTGCGCATGAGCCGCATCGAAGACCAGCTGCCGGCTGACCGGTTTATCCGCATTCAGAAATCCTACATCGTGCGCCTGGATGCCATCAAGGCCATCATCGGAAACGAAGTTGAGCTATACGACTCCACCGACCAGCTGCCCATTGGCAAGCAGTACAAGGAGTTGTTACTGGACCGGTTTGGCTTGTAAATTTTAATTATACGCATCGCGAAGTGGAATGCGAAAATCGGCTGGCGGAGGTAGAGACGCAATATGTTGCGTCTCGTCGTTGAACGACTTGAATAAAACAACCCAATGTCGCTGTCCCGGAGACGCAAAATATCGCGTCTCTACCTCGTTCTCGCAAACCACTTTATGAGCAGTATAGCTGAATTACAGCAGGTAACTGAGAGTAAGTGAAATATATTTACGGGTTGCGGCAGCCTTTGTGGGCTGCGGCTTGTCTGCCCCGCACCTGCCACCTGTGCGGGCTTACCTTGCCTTCATGCCAGCTCCACCCGCTGACCTAGCCAACCTGCTTGCCCGATGCCACCGCCACGAGCCGGCGGCGCAACGCCAACTCTACGCACTATACGCCGGGCGCATGCTGGGCGTGGCTCGCCGCTATGTACACTCGGCGGCAGAGGCCGAAGACATTTTGCAAGATGCCTTCGTGAAGGCATTCACGCACCTCAGTGGGTTCCGGGCCGAGGGCTCATTTGAGGGCTGGCTGCGGCGCATTGTGGTCACCACGGCCCTCAACAACTGGCAAAGCGGGCAGCACCGCCGCAAGCAACTGCTGCTCGACGATGTGCCCGAGCCCTTCGCCGCCGACTCCAGCGCCCTCGAGCGCCTCAACGTGGCCGAGGTGCTGGCCCTGATGGAGCAACTGCCCGACGGCTGCCGGCTGGTGCTCAACCTCTACGCCGTGGACGGCTACAATCACAGCGAAATCGCGGAGCTGCTGGGCATCCAGGTCAGCACCTCGAAGGCCCAACTTAGCAAGGCCCGCAAACAACTTCACCTGCTGCACCAGCGGCAGAACAGCTATTTGAAATCATGATGGAAGAACCGGAAGAAGACCGCCTCGACCAGTCCCTGCGCAATAAATTCGAAGATTTCGACCTAACCCCAAGCGCACAGGTTTGGGCCGGTATCGAACAGCGGATACCTGCTTCGCCGGCCCCGATGCTGCGGGTGCGCCGTCGGCCGGTGCCGCTGCCATTGCTGTTTGGGCTCACGGCGCTGTTGGCGGGGCTGCTGGGGTGGCTGTTGCCGCGCGGCAGTGCCTCGCACAATGCGGAACGGACTAGTGCACACTCTGTAACTTCCACAACTGTAAAAACTGAGTCGGAAGGAGAAAGAACCGGCAGCACCACTACTAATGACGACAAGAACCACTCACTGCTGACTGAAAGAGGCACTGCTCAGGTTCGACAATCAGCTTCTCCTTCCGTTCTACCTCAGCAACCACGGAGGACAGACATAGCAAAGCTGCGTGGTATAACTGCGTCCTCATCCCAATCATCCAGCCTAGTTCCTAACTCTTCAGTTTTAGAAGATAAAGCTTCGCTAAATCCTGCTGTCCCTACAGTGGCGAAACAAAACATTCCGCTTTCACCCACCGCAACAGCTGCTACAACAAGCGCGACTTCAGTTTCGGCAGCAACACCGGATTCCAGTAAGGCAGCAACTTCGACCTCCGGCAATGATTCGCTGCCGGCTACCTTACGCACCTTGGCAGCCCTTGAGCGCCAAACCCTAGTTCAACTCCCTAGCATCACCACGCTTGCACCCGGGGCCCCGCCAACGGGAGACCGTACCGCTTTACTCAACAACTTGCGGGCCGAGCGGGCCGAGCTGCTCCGCTTGCATCGGCGTACCGATAGCACGTTGCTGGCGTTGGGCGACGCGCCCGGCGCATCGCTTCCGCCTGCCGTTCCATCACCAGCCCCCGACACCGCCCGGCCCCGCCCTCTAACCAACCGCTGGAGCCTGCTGCTCACGGCTGCTCCGGAGCAAAACACGCTCGGCCTGCAAGGCCGCAATGGCGATAGCCTCACGGCCTTACGCCGCAACCACGAAACCGGCCGGGCAGGCATCAATGCAGCCCTAATGGCCGAATACCGCCTCACGCCGCGCCTGAGCGTGGGCGGCGGTGTGGGCTACAGCACCTTCGGCACTAATCTGGCCCTGACCACCAAAAACACGAACCTGCAAGTGCGCTACGATACCGCCACCACGAGCAGCACTAATACCCAAACCACCACCAGCCGCACGTATACCGTTCGGCTTGTCTACATACGGCAGCTTGTCCCGGTGCCCGGGCCCGGGGCGATTCGCTACGATACCATTTATGTGCCTCGCAGCGATACGTCCTACACCACCGTGGTGCAACGCACCAACTTCCTGTTATTTAACCGGACGACGACGCCGCTCATCAGCAAGCGAGAAGCCATCGTTTCCCAGCAGCTGCAGTCCAACTACCGCTTCTTCACGGTGCCGGTGCACCTGCGCTACCGCCTCACTATGGGCCCCGGGCGCTGGTGGACCGATGTGGCGGCGGGTGCCCAGTTCCAGTTTTTCCTCGGCGGCACACAGGTGGTAACCGACGATGGCGAGAACTTCCGCACCGAAAGCATCCGGGCGGGCAGCGGGCCTTTCCGGCCGCTAAACCTGGGCTTGTCTGGCTCCCTGGCCCTGAACTATGCCCTCACCAATCGCCTCAGCGTGAGCGTGGCGCCCAGTATGCGCTGGCAGGCCCTATCGGTTTATAAAGCCGAAACCGGCTTGCGGCAGCAGCCCGTGGCCACGGGCCTGATGTTCGGGGTTCGATTCGGACTATAAATAAATAGTTAAAAGTATCAGCAGCCTTTTCTACGGATGGCTGGTCTGCAACAGTGAAACCGCAAGCACCCGTGGCCCGGCCGGCACGGAGCGGATTTACTACTGACGCACGGCCACGCTTATGGCACCCTTCCCATCCATCATTTCCTACTGCTGATGAAAATTTTGCACCCCCGCTTTCTATTTGCGCTGCTGCTACTGCTCCTGGGCTCACGCAGCGAGTTGTGGGCTCAATCCTTTGCCTGGGCCAGGGTTGCGGGCGGCACCGTCGACACCGCCTATGTGCGGGCTCAGGCCAGCGCTACCGACGCGGCGGGCAATACCTATATCATTGTCAATTTCACTAACAGTGTTCTGATTGGCACTATTCAGCTCACTGCTCCGGGCCAGAGGGCGCTGGCAGTGGTTAAATATGATTTAGCGGGCCGTCTGGAGTGGGCCAAACCGTTAGTCAACATTTCGAATCCTCATTTAGCCGCCGATAATGTCGCGGGTGGGGTCTTTGTCGTTGCGGTCAACGACGGCGGTGGCACCTGGGATGGCGCGCCCGTACCCACCGCGACCGGTGCCAGCTTTTATGCTAAATGCTCGGCAAATGGCGCGCTGCAGTGGAGCAACTCCCTACCCGTACCATACTATTCATATACCGTCGGAGACGAAAGCGTGGTGACAGATGCTTCCGGCAACGCCTACGTGAGCGGAACCGTGCGAACCGCCAGCTCCGTAGGAGGTACGCTCGTGGATGCTTCCCAAAACTACGTGTTCAAAACTGATGGCGGTGGAGCTATCCAGTGGGTGCAAGTCGTGCACGGAACGTCGACTACTACGCCGTTTAATTATTTAAAACTCGGTCCGAAACCGGCTGGTGGCTGCCTAATAAGCGGCTTCTTCGATACCACGGGCCTTTACTTGGGTTCTGGTACCGGCACTCCATTGCTCACAGGCACTACGTTGCAGTATGGTACTGTGAGCAGCTTCGACGCCGCTGGCACTCACCAATGGAGCCGGCTAGTAGGCACTGGCCTACCACCTATTCAACAGGCATCTGCCAGCATCGCGGCATTGGCAGCTGATGCCAGCGGCAACGTATACGCTACAGGTGAAGCCTCCGGCAACTTTCAGGTGGGCAGCACGACTATCAATGGCTTTATGCTGCTCAAATACGATGCGGCGGGGGCACTGCAATGGGTGCGCACAGCTACGCCAGGAGGCGGTTACAGTAGCGGCCGGCTGCTAACTGTGACTTCCAGTGGCCCAACTGTAGTGGTTCAAGGCTTCGTGACCGTGGGCACCCTGACCTTGCGGGCGCCTTTCAACTTCGTACACTTCAACGACCAAGGCCTGCCCCAATGGGTAACTGCCGACGCTTATGTCCCCCAGCCAGCCGCTACCACGCCCTATTTCGTGCCAACCGGAATGGGCAGCGACGCGCAAGGCAACATGTACCCAGTGGGCTCGTCTAGTTTTTCTTATGCGGTGACATTGCCTGCTGTTCAACTGGGTGCGCAAACCGCCGTGGGCACAGGGGCCATCGTGGCCCGGCTCAACGCATACGCTAATACGCTGCGCGGAAACGTGTACTTCGATGCAAACGCCAACGGTGTGCAGGACAGCGGCGAGGGCGTATTTCCACGTCAAACTACTGGCGTGCTGGAGCAGGGCACTGCCACAATATATTCGCCCGTAGGGCCCGACGGGGTGCTGCAAGTCTATGCAGACCCTGGGGCCTACACCCTACGCTTGGGCTCCTTGCCTGCGCACTACACCGTGTCGCAGCCTGTCAGCGGAGCCTACACCGGGAGCTTTAGCGGCAGCAACCAGCTGGTGTCCGGGCAAAACTTTGGCATTGCGCCCATTGCCAACTTGCCCGACCTCCGCATCACCCTCACCCCTTATAATTTGCCTCGGGCAGGCGAGACCACCCAATACCGCCTCACCCTGGAAAACGTGGGCACCACTACCCTACCGGCTGGTTCGGTCACCCTCACGCTTGACGCGCTGGCGCAATACATAAGGAGTACCCCCAGCGGAACTGTTTCAGGTCAGGTCATCAGGTGGAACTACGGGGCCTTGGCACCCTTCAATCAATTGAACTACGACGTACTCTGGAGCCTACCCGTGACAATTCCCCTGGCCACGCCCCTGACGACAACGGCAGCCGCACCAGTCACCGGCGACGTGGCACCCAACGACAACACTGTTGCCCTGGCCCAAACCGTAGTGGGCCCTTATGACCCCAACAGCATTGAGGTAAACTACGAATTCCTTACCCCAGCGCAGGTCACGGCACAGCAGCCGCTCGATTACACCATCCATTTTCAGAACCTGGGCACGGCATCGGCTACTACCGTCATTCTCAGCGATACCCTGGATTTCCGCAAGCTCAACTTAAATTCCCTGCTGGTGATAGCGCAGTCGCACAATTGCGTTTGGAGCCTCACCAGCAATGGCCTGCTTACCGTTCGCTTTCCCAACATCAACCTACCCGAAAGCAGCGCCGACGAAATGGGGTCACAGGGCTTTGTGCGGTTCCGGGTGCAGCCCCGCTCTACCCTAACCGTGGGAGAGATTGTTCCCAATGAGGCGGGCATCGTGTTCGACTACAATGAACCGGTGATTACCAACACGGCCACCACAACGGTATTCTTAGCCACAGCAACTCTAGTTCGGCACGATGCTACCGCCGCCTGGACAGCCTACCCCAACCCGGCAACCGACGTCGTGACGGTATCGGCTGACTTGGCCACCGCTGGCCCCGTGCGCATAGAGCTCATTGATGCGCTGGGCCGGACCGTACGCCAACAAACCTTGCAAGCCCCAGCCGGCGCCCTGCGCCAAACCCTGGATTTGCGCGGGTTGGCAGCTGGCGTGTACGTGCTGCGGCTCACCCCGCCCACTGGGTCATCTTTCACCCGGCGGTTGGTGCACGAATAATTTATCTGCTTGATCTGGCTAAGAGCCAGGCTCCCTTGCGTGGGTGGCCTGGCTTTTGGTTTTTTAAGGCCATTGATTGGTCGACTCTTAAGCAGCATTAATGGGTAAATTTCAACGCGTTGTCGGCATTACCTGAGCGAGGCAAATTCGAGGCGGCACCCACGCCAAATCTTTGGCACGGTTTTGTAATATACCCTTGCATCGGCCAGTAGCCGGGCGCCGAGCCCGCTACCAACCAGGCCGGTTCCTCTCACTCCTCTATTCTTTCTGGTCATGAAAATTTCACGCCTTTCGGGCGGCCTGGCCGCGGCTTGCCTTTTGATTTCAACTTTTGCCGGTTCAGCCTCGGCCCAGGGTGCCCGCGATGCTTATGGCAACCCCAAAGCGGCGCCATCGCCCCGGCCAGCCGGCACCGCACCAGTGCGCCGCGCGCCGGTTCGCACCCAACCATCGTATTCAGCTCCGGCCAGCACTGGCAGCAACTCCAGCGTCCGCTTCGGCTTTCGCGGCGGCCTCAACTTGGCCGATGTGCAGGGCGACGCCGTGAAGAGCTTCACCGACCTGACCGGTTATCTGCCGGAGGGCGCCATCAGCCGGGAAATGCGCCCGGGCTTCTATGCGGGCCTTTACGCCACGCTTCCGCTAGGCCCCAGCTTCGCCATTGAGCCCGGCATCACGTATTCCGAAAAAGGCACCGTGCTGCGAGGCCGGGTGCCCGTGCCAGCCCTCGACTTCCTGAACACGCAGCTCACGGGCACGGCCCGCCTAGCCTACATCGATGTACCGGTGCTCGCCAAGGTGTTCGTGACGCCCGGCTTCTACCTCTACGCCGGTCCGCAGGCCTCGTTCCTGGTTAGCGGCAAGGCCCGCGTCGAAGCTGGTGCCCTCGGCTTCAACGCCTATCGCCAGGACTTCGACCTCTCCAATCAGCTCCGCAAAGTCGACTTCGCCGCCGTGGGTGGCCTGGGCTACCAGTTCGAAAACGGCCTCGGCCTGAGTGCAGGCTACGACTACGGCCTCTCCTCCCTCGACTCCGGCAGGCGCTTCGACGCCCAGAACCGCGTAGTGAAAGTGGGCCTGAACTACTCCTTCTAATCCCCGCTGCTGATTATCAGCCATCCTATCTCAGTTATAGAAGTTCACTTATTGCTCGGGTCATTATCCGAAATAATTTATTGAAAAGGCCCCACCGCTGCAACGGTGGGGCCTTTCTGGTTTTGAATGGTCAGACCGAGTGCAGCGAAACATGTCGCTCCATCCGCCCCGCGTCTGTCATGGTCAGGCACGAAGCATCTTATCATCGCAGCACACATTGTTCAGCAGCGCTTGAGAAGCGGCTTGACACAGCCGTACCCACAACAGGAGCCAGCCCTACCTGCGAGAAAAAAACTATGGTCAGCCCGTTTACAAGCCCAAGCATGACCAAGTATCTATCCCAAGCTCAAAAGCCGTGACTAACGCAAATAAGCGCATTTTCAAAGTGCGAAAAACTAAAAATCAGCCCTGGATAAAGGGACAAATTTTAACAAAAATCACCTCCTGGCACGGCTGCTCATAATTGGTACGATTCCTGCAAAACAGCTTATTAGCAACCAACCACGGAGCAATTGACCTCCGAAACCGTGGCAGCGACTGCGCCCTGGTATCCGAGAGCTGGCCACTTTCTAGTACCTTAAGCGCTGCAGTAGTTTAACCGCGCATCACAAATCGGTTTTCAAGTGAAAATTTTCTTAGGTTGGGTGACTTCGCTGTATACATTTGCTTTTAATTGCTTTCTCACATTTTCATTTAAATCCCACCATGACCAAACGTTTTCTAGGATTCGTCCTGCTCCTTAGCCTAGTAATGGCTGCCTTCTCGGCCCAGGCCGCTGCCAACCCCGACGATGTGCTCGGGGTATGGAAAAACGGTGAGGGCACCGGCATGATTCAGATATTCAAGAAGGGCGACAAGTACTTTGGCCGCCTGGTGTGGCTGAAAGTGCCCAACAACCCCGATGGCACCCCCCGTACCGACGTGAACAACCCCGACGAGAGCAAGCGCAAGGTTTCTCTTAAAGGCCTGGAGAACATGCGGGACTTCAAATTTGCCGGCGACAACAAATGGGACAACGGCAAAATCTACGACCCCAAAAACGGCAACGACTACAGCTGCGAAATGACTTTGGTTGACCCCAACACGCTGGAAGTGCGTGGCTACATCGGCGTCTCGCTCTTCGGGCGAACCGACGTATGGAAGCGCCAAGTGAAAAAGTAGCCTCTATGTGCCGCTAAGCAAGCTCCCGAGTTATTGCCCCCAACGGGTAGTGGCTCGGGACAATGCTTTTTAGCTGTATCTTCCCACCCCATACCATCCCACCTGCTGCATGAAATATAGCTACTACGCACTTGCTGCCTGCCTGCTGGCCCTGACGCCCGCAGCGGCGCAGGTCACCGACACCACCCGCACTTCGGCCCCGGCCGGCGACGACAACTTCGACGAGTTTGGCGATGCCGGCACGGGCGGCGGCAACTACAACACCCAAAAGGTGCTCTACCTCACCCCCACCAAGCTGATTTCGGTAGGCTACGAGGCGCAGCTGCCCTTCGACCTGACCTCTGTCGGCCCATTGCCCAACAATACGACGTCGGCCGCAACCCGCGTCAATTCGGCCCGGGGGATGCGCCTGGCCTTCAACGCGCCGGTCATTTCGCGCAATGACTTCATCTTTAACGTAGGCCTCACCTACTGGAACACCGGCCTGGACCTGGCCAATACCGAATCGCCGTTTTTCAACCAGTTGAAAGACGGCCTGCGCACCACGGGCATCAACACCACCGTCTTCAACCCCTTCGACAACAAGCACTTCTTCATTCTGCAGTTCAACCTCGATGCCAACGGCAACTACCGGAACTTCAGCGATGTGAAGAGCGAGGCCTTCACTTTTAGTGGCACCGGCATTTACGGCTGGAAGCCCAACGACAACCTGCAGTGGGGCCTGGGTCTGAGCCGCACGTACCGGGCCGGACAGCTGCTCTACATTCCGGTGCTGCTCTACAACCGCACCTTCTCGCCGAAGTGGGGTTGCGAAGTCATTTTCCCAGCCCGCGCCGAGATTCGCCGCAACTTCGGTACGAACGCACTGCTGAAATTTGGCTATGAGCTCGAAGGCAACACCTATTACCTGGGCAAGGTTGGCGCCGACGAGGTGTACCTGCGCCGCGGCGAGCTGAAGCCCCGCTTCACCTACGAGCGCCAGCTGTCGGGCTTTGTGTGGCTGTCGGCCCAGGCCGGCCTGCGCTACAACTACCGCAACGACGCTTTCCGCAACCAAAACGTGACCGGCGAGCGCTCCAGCACGCTGGGCTCGGAGCCCGAGCTGTTCAAGAACACGCTCACCAACCCGCTGTATTTCAACCTCAGCCTGAACTTGGTTAGCCCGTAAGCTTATTGTTAGAGAATAAAAAAGACCCCGCCGTTTCCACGGCGGGGTCTTTTTTATTTTGTGGTCTCGTCAGTCTAGGGATAATTGTGTTGCTCAATCAACACTATTTGGAAAGTGCCGCGCTACCGCTTTCCCACGGCTTTGCTGCCGCTGAGGCCTTCGGCCAGGCGCACTAGGCGCACCAGCTCGGCGCGGTAGCCGTCGGCGTCGGTGCCGCGGGCACCGTTGGCCAGCGCTTCGGTGCTGGCCCAGGTGGCGGTGCCGCGCTGCTCGCTTTGGCGCAGTAGCATCCCAAACTGCGCCACCGCAGCAGCAAAACGGAAGTCAGGCGAGGCGCTGGCGATAGCAGCCGGCGCGCCCGTGATGGACTGAGTGAGGAGCTTGCTGCTGAGCCCGTGGGGCTGCTTGTAGCGCAGCTTCACGGTCATCACCTCCGCGGTAGCAGGTTGCCCGGCCGTGGGGGCGGCGCTCGCGGCCTGGTACTTCAGCTTGTCGACCAAGGGCTGGGAACTGCCTACGGGCACAATTTCGTAGAGGGCCGTCACGGTGTGGCCGGCGCCGAGCTCGCCGGCGTCTTTGCGGTCGTTGTTGAAGTCCTCGGCTTCCAGCATTCGGTTTTCGTAGCCCACGAGGCGGTAGTTGGCCACGCGGGCGGGGTTGAACTCGATTTGCAGCTTCACGTCTTTGGCCACCGTGAAGAGCGTGCCGCCAAACTGCGCCACCAGCACCCGAGCGGCTTCGTCGAGGTTGTCGAGGTAGGCGTAGTTGCCGTTGCCTTTGTCGGCCAGGGCTTCCATACGGGAGTCGCGCAGGTTGCCGCGGCCGCAGCCGAGCACTGTGAGAAACACGCCGCTTTCACGCTGGTCCACAATGAGCTGCTCCATGGCCCGGTCGCTGCTTTCGCCCACGTTGAAGTCGCCATCGGTGGCGAGGATGACGCGGTTGTTGCCGTCTTTGTTGAAGTGCTGCTTGGCCGTGGCATAGGCCAGGCGCAGGCCCGCGCCGCCCGCGGTGGAACCGCCGGCCTGCAGGCGGTCGATGGCATCGAGGATGACCTCGGGCTGCGAGCCGGGCGTGGGCGGCAGCACCAGGCCCGCCGCGCCGGCGTACACCACCAGCGCCACCCGGTCTTGAGGCCGCAGCTGCTTCACTAGCAGTTTCAGGCCGGCTTGCACGAGCGGCAGGCGGTCGGGGCCGTACATGGAGCCCGATACATCGACAAGGAAAACCAAGTTGGCGGGCGGCAGCTTAGCGGTCTCTATTTTTTTGGCCTGAACGCCAATGCGCACCAGCTGGTGGGCGGTGTTCCAGGGGCACACGGCCAGCTCGGTGCTGATGCGCACGGGGTCGGGCGATTCGGCGGGCGGCGCGGCGTACTCGTAGCGGAAGTAATTCAGCATTTCTTCTACCCGCACGGCGTCGCGTGGGGGCAGCTGGCCTTCGTTTAGGAAGCGGCGCACGTTGGTGTAGCTGGCATTGTCCACATCCAATGCAAACGTGCTGAGCGGCGCTTTCTTCACCTCGAAAAAGGCGTTTTCCTTGATAGTAGCGTAGGTATCGCCGGCGCCGGCTTCTTCGCGGGCTGGGTGAGACAGGCGGGGTGAGGCGTGGCTGCTGCGCCGGCTTTTGTCACTAATCATGACCCCGGCCACCTTGCCGGCCAGCACATTGCTCACGCTACCGGAAACGGAACTCACGCCTCGTATGGTGATACCCGTTACCACCACTTCGCTGAGCTGCCTGGCATCGGCTGTCAGCACCACGTCCAGCACGCGGGCCCGGCCCACGGCGTGCTCCCGGGTTACGTATCCGATGCTGGAAAAAACCAGCGTGGCCTGCGCCGCCAGCGGTACCGTCAGGGCATAAGCGCCCTTTGCATCGGTAGAGATGCCGTTGGTGGTGCCCTTCACCAGCACCGTGACGCCGGGCAGGGGTTGGCCGGTGGCTTTGTCTCGCACCGTGCCGCGCACCAGCTGGCTACGCAGGGTGTCCGGGGCCGCGGGGGCAGGTGGAGATGTTTGGGCCGACGCGCTTTGGGCCGAAACCAGCAGCGCGAGCAGCGCCGGAAGCAAGAGGTTTTTCATGGCAGCAGGGTTTGGGAATGAACTATGGCTAGCTGATGCGACCCACCCGCCGATTGCACACCGCCGAGCGAAAAAATTAGCGGCAGCGCTATCTTCCCTCCCCCATGTTCTTCCGCCGCTCTTCGCCCGCTGCTGCCGCGCCGCTCTCCGACCAGGAGTTGCTGGCCCGCTACCGCCTGCACGGCGAGGTGGCGGACCTGGGCCTGCTCTACGACCGGTACCTGCCCGAAGCGTTTGCCGTGTGCCGCCGCTACCTGGCCCCGCCCGACGAAGACGCCCAGGACGCCGTGATGCAGCTGTTTGAGCACTTGGTGAAGGCTCTGCGCACTCACGCGCCCGACAACTTCCCCGCCTGGCTGCACACCACCGCCCGCAACCACTGCCTGATGCAGCTGCGCGCCCGCAAACGCGCCGGCCCCAGCGCCGGACCGCTCATTCTCACCTTTCCCGACGCCGTTGATGTGGAAACCGCCGGCGCCCGGCATCTGGTTGACGAAGGTGCGGCCATGCAGGACGCCGAAGATGCCGAAGCCCGCCTCCAACACATGGAAGCGGCCCTGGCGCAGCTTCCGGCGGCCCAGCGCCGCTGCCTGGAATTGTTTTACCTCGAAAAGAAATGCTACCGCGACATCGCCACCGAAACCGGCCTGGAGCTGAACCTGGTGCGTAGCCACTTGCAAAACGGCAAGCGCATGCTGCGCCGCCAGCTCGACCCACCACCACCGGCCAAGGCCACCATTTCGAACGCCCCCTCCCCCGCGCCCATTAACAACCCGCTTCATGTTGCCCGCTGACTCGCCTTTTGCTCCGCTGCCCGCCCCTGGCCCTCACCCGGCCACGGAGGAGCTGCGCGCCTACGCGGCCGGCACGCTGGCTCCCTCTGAGCAGCACCGCATTGAAGCACACACCCTCGACTGCGAGCGGTGCGCCGATTTGGTGGACGGCTTCTCCATGAGCGACGCCGCCACCACCGACCAGGCCGTGACTGCTTTGCGCACCCGTCTGCACGGGCGCATTGGCATCCCCGCGCCCGGGCCCGCTGGCACCCGCTGGGCTTGGCCGCGGCTGGCGGCTGCGGCGGCCTTGCTGGGAGCGGTAGCCACCGGCGTCTGGACTTGGGAGCAGCGCCCCCCTACTGGCCCCACCGCCCGCATCGAGACTGCGCAGCCAATGGTGGCGAAAGAGCCCGCTCCCGTTGCCGAAACAGCACCCACGGCACACCCGCCAGAAGTTGCTGCCGCCAGCACTCCTGAGAAACAGCAAGCGGCAGACTACGCGGTGGCAACACCAACCAAACGGACTCGCTTAGCTACCCCACGAGCAGCCCAGCGAAGCAGGCCTGCCCGCAAGGCGCCCTCCGAGCGCATTGCCGCGCCCATAGCAAGTGACCTGGCCGATTTGGCTACTACCCAGCAAGCAGTAACTGTGTTGGAAGAAGCTCCGGCCCCTCCCGCCGTGGCTAACACCGCAATAGAAGACTCCAAAGGCACCTTAGCCGCGAAGTCTGTAGCTGCCGATACCATTTTTGCGCGCCCGAAAGCCGTAGCCGGCCGCGTGGCCATGACCCAAGCCCGGGCGCTGGCTGCCACAGACAAAGCCACGGGCTGGGCCACGGCTGCGCCCATGCCTGTCTCACCCAGCATAAAGCCTGCGCCAGTGGGTGGCTCGCCGGCACTGCGCGATTATATCCGCCGCGAGGCCTCGACTTTTGAGCCGGAAAGTGGTGCCCGACGCCTCCAAGGCACGGTCCGCGTCAGTTTCGTGGTAGAAGCCGATGGGAAGCTCAGCAACCTGAAAGTGACCCGCGGCCTGCGCGACGACTACGATGCCGAGGCCCTGCGCATAGTGTGCGAGGGGCCAACCTGGCAGCCGGGCGTCTCGGGCGGACGGCGCTCCCCGCTGCCGACCGAAGTAAACGTGCCGTTTTAACTCGGCGACTGCGCTTGTACTTGCCATGCCACCCAATGCCTTCGGCTTGGGTGGCTTTTTTTGGTCCTATGCCTTCAGTTTGGATTGGTAATTTGAACATCTTTATTTCAGCTTGAGCGCAATATTTTCATCATGTGCTAGCAGCTCAAATTACGGAAATCGAACGATTTCAAATTGTATTAAAACAATTAATGATACTAACCTTCGGCAAAATCAACGTCATAATTAAAGGCGGGGAATTATTCTAATAGCATGCTAGTTGGGCGTCCACTGTTGCAACCTAGGCTTTAAAAGGCAGCTTTTTGTCACTCCTGTAGAATTTTGAAACTCACTTAACTGGCGTGCTGAGCATAATTTTTCGAGGATTCGATTTCATACTTTCAAGCCTAGGTTTTCAATGTTTTGTGTTTCTTTATCTTGTTCCACATAGTTCACATAATGCAAAAACACTTCCCGAACATCCGCCTCGCTTCATGGCTTCTCAGTGGCTCGCTACTGGCCAGCACTTCCGTTTTTATGGGTTGCTCCAACGACACAGTCGCGCCGACCAGCTCAGTAGATACAGCCGCTGCCACCGCCGATGCCCGCCCCGATGACGTCATTCCCGGCCAATACATTGTAGTGCTGAAGGATGGCGCCGTGGCTACCTCGCCCACCGACAACTATGAGGACAAGGTGCGGAAGGTGAGAGCATCAGCCCAGGGCCTGCTACGCGGCCGTGGCCTGCGTGCCGAAGCGGTAGGTGTTGCCTACGGCCACGTGCTGAAGGGTTTTGCCGCCAAGCTAACGCCTCAGGAAGCCGCCGAGCTGGCAAAAGACGAGCAAGTGAGCTACGTAGAAGCCGACCGCATGATATCGCTGGGCAAGCCCGTGAAAGGCCCGAAGGAGCCAGCTCCTGAGCCGACTCCCACGCCCACTCCTACCCCTTCCCCCACGCCCAGCACCCAAACCGTGCCTTATGGCATCACCCGGGTAGGCTACGGCGATGGCACCGGCAAAACCGCCTGGGTTATCGACTCGGGCATCGACCTGAACCACCCCGACCTGAACGTGGACGTGACCCGCAGCCGCTCTTTCCTGAGCTCTAGCACCTCGGCTGAGGACGGCAACGGCCACGGCACGCACGTGGCTGGCACCATTGCCGCCATAAACAACACCTACGGCGTGGTGGGCGTGGCCGCCAACGCAACCGTGGTGGCGGTGCGCGTGCTCGACGCCGCCGGCAGCGGCTCTACCTCCGGCGTGATTGCCGGGGTCGACTACGTGGGCGCCAACGGCCGCGTCGGCGACGTGGCCAACATGAGCCTGGGCGGCGGTGCCTCGCAGGCCCTCGACGATGCCGTGCTCAATGCGTCGAACAAAGGCATTCTGTTTGCCCTGGCCGCCGGCAACAACAGCGGCAATGCCGCGCTCAACTCTCCGGCTCGGGTAAATGGCGCCAACATTTTCACCATCTCGGCCATGGACATTAACGACAGCTGGGCTTCGTTCTCGAACTTCGGCAACCCGCCTATCGACTACTGCATGCCCGGCGTGAGCATTAGGTCAACCTGGATTGGCGATGGCTACAACACCATCAGCGGTACTTCCATGGCCACGCCGCACATGGCCGGCGCACTCTTGCTGCGCGGCAAATCGTTTACCCTCAGCGGCAGCGTGAAGAACGACCCCGACGGCGTAGTCGACCGGATTGCGCATCTGTAAGCGCTTTTGACTTAGAACCAAAAAGGCAGCCCAAGTGGGCTGCCTTTTTTTGTTGAGTTAATGGAACGTCATGCTGAGCGGAGCCGAACCGAAGGTCGCCGTAGGCAAGCCTCTCTACCCCAAACCTGTCATGCTGAGCTTGCGAAGCATCTTCTCACGCCTCAACGATTCGTTCAGCTGCGATAAGATGCTTCGCAAGCTCAGCATGACAGACGTCTAGCAACGAAGCGAGCTAGATGCTTGCCTGCGGCGACCTGCGGTTCGGCTACGCTCAGCATGACCGGTCAGGGTTGCGTCTGGGCTTCCGGCTTTGCGGCAAAAGCTTAGGGTTACAGCGTAGTGCCGGCCTTAAACGAACCGTCATCTACCGATTTCAGGAATTTTATCAGGCCGGCGAAATAGGTTTGCTGGTCGTCGTAGAAGCTCATGTGGCTGCCGTTGGGGCAGATGAGGGCGTTGCCGTTTTTCACCTTTTGGGCCACCATGCGCATGTGCTCGGGGTCCATGGTGTCATACTGGCCGCCGATGGACAGGACCGGCACCGTAAGCTTGGGCAGGTCGGGGACGCGGTTCCAGTTGGCCAGCTTGCCGGCGATGCCGAATTCGCTGGGGCCCTGCATGGTGACGTAGAGTGACTGGTTGGTTTTGGCCATTGCGCGGTTCACGGGTTCGGGCCACTTGTCTATGGGCAGGCGCAGAACGTGCTCGGTGTAAAAATTGGGCACGAGCAGCTCCATGTAGCGGGGGTTGGCAAAGTCTTTCCGGGCCTCAATCTTCTGGATTTCGGCCAGCACCTCGGGCTTCATTTGTTTGGCTAGCACTTCCTTGGCGTAGCGGTCGTAGTCGGGGCAACTCATCATCATGTTGGAAATGATGAGGCCCTTGAGGTTTTGCTGGTACTTGAAGGCGTACTCGGCCGCCAGGATGCCGCCCCAGGAATGGCCGAGCAGAAAGAAGTTAGTCTTGTCGAGGTTGAGGGCTTGGCGCACTTGCTCTACTTCCTCCACGTAGCGCGGTAGGCTCCACATGGAGGTGTCCTTGGGGTCGTCGGAGCGGCCGCAGCCGAGTTGGTCGTAGTAGATAAACTCGATGCCTTCCTTAGGTAAGAAGTTTTCCATGCACTCGAAATACTCGTGCGTGGCGCCCGGACCGCCGTTGAGCAGCAGCACTTTCACCTTGGGGTTGTTGCCGAAGCGCTTGGTCCAGATGTTGAACTTGCCTTTGGGTGTGGTGATGGGAATAACCTGCACGCCGCCGTCCTGCACCCCAGTTTCGGTGGTGGCAAAGTAGCTGGCGGGAACCGCTGAAGTAGCGGTGGCACCTGCGGTATCAGCCGTGTTATCGGACTTGTTACAGGCGGTGAGCGACATAGCAAGCAACGTAGTAGACAGAAATAAGGAGAGATTTTTCATTGACGTGCAGAATGATGATATGAAGCCAAAAGGCCGTCATGCTGAGCTTGCCGAAGCATCTCGCGTGCGCCGGTTGTCATCCTGAGCAGAGCGAAGGACCTTATCACCTTAGAACAATTTGCAGCAATCAATCGGCACAAGCGTGATAAGGTCCTTCGCTCTGCTCAGGATGACAAGCGGCAAGCTCAGCATGACGTGCGTTTGATGGGTTTTGATAACACTCAATTCACCTCGCCTTTGGTGTTGATGTAGCGCTCAAAAAACTCGTAGGTGCGCAGCATTTGGTCGATGCGCTGGCGGTTATCGCCGGCGCGGGTGAGCTCGTGGGTGCCGCCGGGGTGGCGCACGTACTCCACCGGGCGGCCCAGCACCTTGAGGCTGCGGTACATCATTTCGCTCTGCACAAAGCCCGTGCGACGGTCGTTTTCGCCGTGGAAGAGGATGTAGGGCGTGTTGATTTTGTCGACATAGGTGAAGGGCGACTCGCGGGTGAGCACGGCCCGCACCTCGGGCTCCCAGGGATAGCCGCCGAAGTAACCGGGCACGAGGCGCCAGGCGTTACCCTCGCCGAAGAAAGTGGCCAGGTCGTACACGCCGCGCTGTGAGCAGGCGGCTTTGAAGCGCTGGTCGTGGCTGATAATCCAGGCCACGAGGTAGCCGGCGTAGGAGCCGCCGGTCACGGTGAGCTTGGCGGGGTCGGCCCAGCCTTCGGCCACGGTTTTGTCGAGGGCGGTGAGCACGTCGCTGCTCGGGCCGGTGCCCCAGTCTTTGATGTTGGCGCGCAGGAAGTCCTGGCCGTAGCCACCCGAGCCGCGGGGGTTGCTGTACACCACGCCGTAGCCCTGGGCGGCGTAGTACTGGAATTCGTGCCACATGCTGGCTTCGCCCGGGCCCCACATGGCCGAAGGCCCGCCATGGATTTCGAGCACCACCGGGTACTTGCGGCCGGCTTGGTAGCCAGCTGGTTTCATCACCCAATATTCCACCGTGAGGCCTTTATCGTTCACGAAGGTGTGCTTTTCGGGCAGCGAGAGGCGGCGGGTTTTCACCCAGTCGTTGAAGTCGCCGGCGCGCTGGGCCTTTTTCAGGCTGGCATCAGCCACGAACAAGTCGGAGGGGTTGGCAATGCCGGTTTGGGCGTACACCACCTTGTTTTTGGCCAAGCCGAAGCTTAGGATGCCCGTGTCAGCGGCCGTGAGTTTCTCCACTTTCCGAGTCTTGATGTTGGCGCGGTAAAGCGGAGCGCCGCCATTGCTTTGGGCCACGAAATACACGTACCTCTCGTCGTCGCTCCAGGTCAGGTTGCTTTTGTTGCGGTCGAATGGAATAGTGATGACGTCCTTCTCGGTGCCGTTGAGCGGCATCATGGCCAGCACCGGCACATCGACGCCTAGGGCCGGGGCCATCTGAAAAGCCAGCCACTTGCCCGACGGGGAAATAACGGGGTTGGAGTAGGATACATTCTCCTTGCCCAGCAGCAGGCGCGGTCGGCGGCCGTCGCGGTCGGCCAGGTAGATTTCGTTTTCCAGCGAGCGGTCGGGGTGCTGCAGCGAGTCGATATCGGCCGAGAGCAGCAGGTGCTTGCCATCGGGTGTAAAATCAACCTGATTGAAGCGGTAGAATCCGTTGGTAATGGCCACTGGCTTGGCCTCGGGCTGGGCGGCGTCAATCAGGAAAAACTGCGAGAACGTCTGCTCGGCGGTCACGTCGCGCTCATCCTGGAAGTTGAGCTTGGTGAGCACCTTGGCTTTTTTGTCGACTTCGTTTTTGTCGAGGTAGGCGCGCAATTCGGCCAGGCTACCATCGGCGTTGGGCTTGGCGGTGGTGGCGGCCAGCTGGTCGTTTTTGTCGAAACCAGGTTTTTCGAAGGGCCAGCGCGGCAGGGCCTTGGTGGCATTTAGCAGCGAATCTTTCAGCAGCTCGCGCAGTGGAATAGCCGACGAAAACAGTACCTGCTTGCCATCGGGCGACCATTTGGGGTTAGAGGCGCCGTGCTTGTACTTGGTGAGCTGCCGGCCCTCGCCGCCATCGGCAGCCATCACAAACACCTGGGGCTTCTCGTCCACGGTCCGCACAAAGGCCAGCTGCTGGCCATTCGGGCTCCAGGCGGGTTGCGTGGCGCCCTCTCTGGCCGACGTGAGCTGCCGGGGCTTGGCGCCGGCCTCCGTGCCCAGCAGGTAGAGCTGGCTCACGTTTTTGTAGTCGGCTTTGTTCTTTTCATCGGGCTCGATGCCCAGCACGGTGAAGGCAGCTTTGCGCCCGTCGCGGGAAAGGGTGATGCCGCCCACCTGCTTGATTTTTAGCAAATCGGTGACTTTGATTGGCTCGGTGCCTTGCTGGGCGCTGGCGGAGTTTGCAGCCAGGCAGCAGAGTAAGCCAAGGGCTATGATTTTCATGGAGATGATGTCTGTTTTTTTTAATCAATTAAGCTGCGCATTTCCTTTTCATCTGTCATCCTGAGCTTGCGAAGGACCTTCTCACGCTCCAACGGTTCGTTCCTCAGCGATAAGGTGCTTCGTGCCTCAGCATGACAGAAAAGGGCACGGGCGGCGTGGCAAATTTGCTTCGGCACGCCCAATACAGTGTAATGAGCTTGCCACAACACTATTTTTCTTAAGTAGCCCTACTGCGCCGGTGGCGAACTAGCCACGGCCGCCGCCCGGCTTACCTGACCCGCAAACCGCTCCACAGCGGCGGCCGTGCGCTTAATCTGCTCGTCGGCCTCGGCCCACTTGCGTTCTTCCACCGCTTCGCGGATGCCAGGCAGGGTTTTCACGCCGTAGCCCGTGTAGAAGCCGGGCGCGTAAATCTGGTGTCGGTACCAGGGGCGGCGGGGGAGGCCTTCGGTACTCAGCAGTTGCTGTTCGGCCTGGTATAGGAGTTGGTCGAGTTCTCTTTTGCGGGCGGCGGTGAGGCTAGGGTTGCCCTTGCGCACCAGGGCGTAGGTCTGGGCGCTTTGCTCGAGCTTCAGCAACGCGTTGTCTAGCGGCGAGAAGTTGAGGTAGGGCACGGCTTCGTGGGCTTTGGGCGGAAGCAGGGTTTCGGTCGGGTCGGCCACGGCTTCGTAACGCTTTTCGGCTAGGAGGCGGGTTTGCTTCTCGGTTTCGATGCGCATATTGTCGGCCAACTGCTTCACCTCGGTGCCGTACTTGGCCACAGTGTTGGAGAAGTTCTGGAACTCGAAGGGCAGCACGTCGGCATTGACCAGGCGCAGGGCAGCGCGGCCCATGGTTTGGGCCAGCACCTTGCAATAGGCAAAGTTGGGGTCCTTGAAGCGGGTGAAGTGGTCGAAGGAATCGTAGATTGAATGGTACTCGCCGCCTTCGCCCTCGCCGCCAAAGCCCACGTTCATCGACGGAATGCCCAGGTGTTGAATGTAGGGCGAGTAGTCGGACCCGGCACCGAGCGCGCCAATGCGCAGGTCGGCGCGGTCGCGGGCGTCTTTCTGGGCTTCGGGGCTGCCGTTTATCAGGTCGTAAGCCCGGCGCCGGTCGCTGATGGAAATGTTCTTTTGCGGGTCCGTCACGTCGCGGGCCACTTGGTTGAAAAACTTCTCCAGCGTGTGCGAGCCCGATGCGAAGAGGAAGCCGCGCTCGCTGTTGTCGGTGTTCAGGTAGGCCACCACGTTTTTTTGCAGCTGCTTGGCATTGGTTTCTGCCCACTCGGTGGAGCCGAGCAGGCCGGGCTCTTCGCCGTCCCAGGCGCAGAACATGAGCGTGCGCTTGGGTCGCCAGCCGGTTTTGGCTAGCTCACCGGCGACCCGGGCTTCTTCCATCAGCGCCACCAGGCCCGAGAGCGGGTCGCTGGCGCCGTTGACCCAGGCGTCGTGGTGATTGCCGCGCATCACCCACTGGTCGGGGTAGAGGTTGCCTTTCAGAGTGGCAATGACGTTGTAAACCGGCTCGGTTTTCCAGTTGAACGCCAGCTGCAGGTGCACCTTGGCCGGGCCGGGGCCGAGGTGGTAGGAGATGGGCAGGGCGCCGCGCCAGGCCTCCGGGGCCATGGGGCCGGCCAGGGCCGCGAGCAGGGGCTGGGCATCGCCGTAGGAAATCGGCAACACCGGGATTTGCGTCAGCGTGGGGGCTTTTTTGTAATCGAGGCGCTTAGCGTTTTTAGTGGAGCCGTAGCCGGGCGTGAGCGGGTCGCCGGGGTAGGTAGGCATGTCGAGCACGGAGCCGCGTTGGGCGCCACTTTCGGGTTTGAAGGCGCCTTTGGGGTACACATCGCCCTGCCAGTAGCCGTCGTCTTTGGGGTCGGAATAAATAAGGCAACCAATAGCGCCCTTCTCAGCCGCCACCTTGGACTTGATGCCGCGCCAGGCCCCCCCGTATTTGGCAATGACGATTTTGCCCTTCACGTTGATGCCGCGGCGCTCCAGCTCCTCGTAGTTTTTGGGCACGCCGTAGTTCACAAACACCAGCTCAGCCGTGACGTCGCCATCCTTCGAGAAGCAGTTGTAAGTGGGCAGCTGCTCGGCAGTTAGGCCCGAAGTAGCATCTTCGGCTAAAGGCTTTTCGGTTAAACTAGCCTTGAATTGCGTGGGCGCCACCATTTCCAGCACCCGCAGCTTGGGCGTCGGAAACAGCACGTACGACACGTCGATGCGCGTATCGTAGCCCCAGGACTTGAACAGGCCGGCCATGAACTCGGCGTTGTCCTTGCCGTGGGGCGAGCCCACGTGGTGAGGACGCGAGGCCATGCGCTTCATCCAGTCGCGCAGGTTGTCGGTCTTGAGTTGGGCGTCGAACTGGGCTTCGAGCTGGTATTGGGCCGCGGCCCCGGAAGCATCAAACCCCAGCAGCGGCTTGGGTTCGGCAGCGGGGGTTTGGGCAGGGGCGAGGTGGCTGGCCAGTAGCGCAGCCGCCAGCAGCAAAGAGTAGCGTTTCAGCATATGTACTTTGCGTGAAATAGGAGGGAGGCTATGAAAACCTGCATCCTGTTGAGTCTGCGAAAGGTAGCGGAAACCGGGGGTTGTTGGGAAATTAAAATTTGGGTAGGAGAGGGGACGCACGCCTGGGGGAACCTCACCCCCGGCCCCTCTCCCGCGGAGAGGGGAGCCACGGCACAAGATCCAAGTTGACTTTCAAGCAGAAAGCCTCACTGCAAATCGCAATGAGGCTTTCATTATTAATCGTCAGGCTCCCCTCTCCGCGGGAGAGGGGCCGGGGGTGAGGTTCCGCCGGGCGCGTGCACTTAGCCGTAGCGAAAAAGCTACCCGCTGTACCCGCCGCCGCTCTCCGGCTCGGTAGCACTACCGCCGGGCTTGGTAGGCGTGGGCAAGTCGCTTTCCGTCTTAACGTCAACGTCGGAATAATCAGGAGTGCCGTCGCCCTGCACGGGTACGGGGGGTTCGTTCTGAGGGTCGGGGGTGGGAGTGGGCTGGTTCATAAATGCAAACAATGTGGATTGGCATCGTGTACGACGTTGAGCGGCCAATGGCTGCGTTGTGCCGTTCCGGGCCGGCCGGGCAATGTACTTTTGCCAGCGGCAGCGGCCGAAAAGGCCTCACCGACTTCCGCACTTTTCATTCCCTCATCACTTCACCTCAAGCATGGATTTCCGCACCGAAAAGGACACCATGGGCACCGTACAGGTGCCTGCCACTGCGTACTGGGGCGCTCAAACGCAGCGTTCCATCGAGAATTTCCCCATTGCCCAGGACATCAACAAGATGCCCAAGGAAATCATCGCGGCCTTCGCATACCTGAAAAAAGCCGCCGCCTTCACCAACCGCGACGCCGGCGTGCTATCCGCCGAAAAGGCGGAACTGATTGGCAAGGTGTGCGACGAAATCCTGCGCGGTGAGCTGGCCGATTCCTTCCCGCTGGTGGTGTGGCAAACGGGCTCCGGCACGCAGAGCAACATGAACATGAACGAGGTGATTGCCTACCGCGGCCACGTGCTGCAGGGCGGCCAGCTCGCCGACGAAAAGAAGGCCCTCGCTCCCAACGACGACGTCAACAAAAGCCAAAGCTCGAACGACACCTTCCCGACGGCCATGCACATCGCGGCCTACAAAATCCTGAAGGAAACCACCATCCCTGGCATCGAGAAGCTGCGCGATGCGCTGAAAGTCAAGTCGGAGGAGTTCATGGACATCGTGAAAATCGGCCGCACCCACTTCATGGACGCCACGCCGCTCACGCTGGGCCAAGAGTTTTCGGGCTACGTGTCGCAGCTCGACCACGGCCTGCGCGCCATCAACAACACCTTTGCGCACCTAAGCGAGCTGGCCCTGGGCGGCACGGCCGTAGGCACGGGCATCAACACCCCGCCCAACTACTCGGAGAACGTCGCCAAACACATTGCCGACCTCACCGGCCTGCCCTTCATCACAGCCGAAAACAAGTTTGAGGCCCTGGCCGCGCACGACGCCATCGTGGAAGCCCACGGCGCCCTGAAAACGGTGGCCGTGAGCCTCATGAAAATCGCCAACGACATCCGCATGCTCAGCTCGGGCCCGCGCGCCGGCATCGGCGAAATTCACATCCCCGACAACGAGCCCGGCTCCAGCATCATGCCCGGCAAGGTGAACCCCACCCAGGCCGAAGCCATGACCATGGTGGCCGCTCAGGTAATGGGCAACGACGTGGCCATCACCGTCGGCGGCTCGATGGGCCACTTCGAGCTGAACGTGTTCAAGCCGATGATGATTTACAACTTCCTGCACTCGGCCCGCCTCATCGGCGACGTCTGCGTGAGCTTCACCGATAAGTGCGCCGTGGGCATCGAGCCCATCAAGGCCAACATCGACAAGCACGTGAACAGCAGCCTGATGCTGGTGACGGCCCTCAATCCGCACATCGGCTACTACAAAGCTGCCGAAATTGCCCAAACCGCCCACAAAAACGGTTCCACGCTAAAGGAAACCGCCCTGCAGCTCGGCTACGTGACCGAGGAGCAGTTCGACGAGTGGCTGAAGCCTGAGGAGATGGTAGGCCGGTAAGCCGCCCTCCCTTTTAGCGCAAGTCCCTCATACCTCAGCCGTGGTATGAGGGATTTTGCTTTTACAAAAGACTTGTTTCGGTGTACATATGCTCCTCACCCCCGGCCCTACCGGGGGTGAGGCGCAACGTAGCGCATCTTTAAAATGACCTGCTTTCCACGAGCCGCATTGGCTATGAACTATGCAGCTTATTTCGGTATTTGTCGGCCCTTATATCATTTGAATTTCCGATGCATACTGTGCCCGCATTCGCCGCCGAGGCTCGCGCCATGCTCACGGCTTCGCTGAGCACGGTTTCGTATTTGCCAGCCCCCGAAATAGCCGACTTCGTGAGCTGCTGGACCAAGGAGCTGCACGTGCCGCGCAACGAGTTTCTGGTGTCGCCGGGCCAGGCCGAGCAGTACCTGTACTTCACGCACCACGGAACCATGCGCATCTTTTACCCCACGGCCAGCGAGGAAATCTGCGTGGGCTTTGTGCACCCCGGCGAAATGGTGTGCGCCTTTCCTTTGTTTGCTATGGGCAAGCCCTCCGAGTACGCTATTCAGGCCCTGCAAGCCAGCAGCCTGATTGCCATTGCCCGCCACGAATTTCAGAGTTGCCTCGACAGCAGTCCGGCTTTTGCCCGGCTCTGGAGGTTCGAGGTGGAACGAGTGCTTATCGGGCGCATGGAGCACGAAATCGACCTCCTGCTGCCTGAGCCAGCCCAGCGCCTGGAGCGGCTACGCCAGCGCAGTCCGCACATTTTCCAGAAGGTGCCCAAGAAGTACCTGGCCTCCTACCTCCGCATGACCCCCGAAACGCTGAGCCGGCTGCGTTAAATATTGATTTCAATCAAGGCGCCGAAAAAACCATCCACGGACCTTTGAGAAAAAAATCTAACGCTATTACCAGCACCGCTTTTCTCGCCCAGCTCGACCAAAACCTCCGCCAGCTCCTCAGCACCGTGCAAACCGAGCTGGCTCCCCTGGAGCTCGCCCAGCTCAACCATAAGCCTGCGCCCACAGCTTGGAGCATTCTCGAATGCCTGGAGCATCTGAACCGCTACAGCCGCTACTACAACCCGCGTTTCGCGCAGGCCCTGGCCCACGCCCGCCCATCGGCCGAAGCTGAGGTGCGCTATAGCTGGGTGGGGCGCAAGTTCATCGAGATGATAGCGCCCACCAATCCCAAGAAAGCCAAGGCGTTCGGCTACATGAACCCCAGCGGCAGCCAACTGGACCGCGAAACCCTGACCGAGTTTTGTGCGCATCAGCAGCAGTTGCTCGCCCTGCTTGCCCAAGCCCGGCACACCGACCTAAACCGCAAAGCCGTGCCCGTAGAGTTTCTCAAGTTGCTGAAGCTGCGCCTAGGCGAGACGTTTGAACTGCAGGTGTTGCACGAGCAACGCCACGTGCAGCAAGCCCTGCGGGTGAAAGCTGGATTGTCGGATGCTAACAGGCCCGAAACCACCGATGCTGCCCCGTCCTTGCTGGTAGCCAGTTTATAATCACGCTTTTCGCGCCGCTGGTGGTCGCGCACCAGCTCAGCACGTTGCTTTTTCCTGGAAAACCACCGCCTTTCCGAGTTGGAAGGGTGGCTTTTCTTTTTTACCATCATCTTTGCCCCGATGGATTTCTCTACTAACATCGTTCTCGAAAACAAGCGCGTACGCCTACGCCCCCTGGAAATCGGCGATTTCGAAGCCCTTAAAGCCGTAGCCTTCGACGCCGAGCTGTGGCGCTACACCCTCACCCGCGGCGACGACGCGGTGAGCCTCGCAGCCTACATTCGCCAAGCACTGGAAGGACGGGAGCAAGGCCTGCGCTACCCGTTTACCATCGTTGACCGCGAAACCGGCCAGATAATCGGCAGCACCAGCTACTACAACGTGAGCGAGCCCGACCAGCGCCTGAGCATCGGCTACACCTGGGTAGGCAGCAAATTCCAGCGCACCGGCCTCAACCGCGCCGCCAAACACCTGCTGCTGAGCCACGCCTTTGGCCAGATGAACTGCGAGCGGGTGGAGCTGGAAACCGACTCGCGCAATAACAAGTCGCGCGAGGCCATGGCCCGTATGGGCGCTACCGAAGAAGGCACCCTGCGCAGCCACCGCCCCACGCAAGGCGGCATCCGGCGCGACACCGTGATTTTTAGCATCATCAAACCGGAATGGTCCGAGTTGCGGCAGTCGGTGTTTCAAGAGTTTGAAGCCCGTGGCTGAGCCCGCCACACCTAATTCTGACCGCCTGCGGCCACCCGATGGGCTGTTGCGGCGCCGCGTGGCCAGCTTTGGGCACGCCTTTAGGGGCGTGTGGGCGGCGTTGCGCTCCGAAGTCCACCTGCAGTTCCACGCGGTGGCCACGGTGGTGGCTATCGGGCTGGGCTTCTACTTCGGCATCAGCCGTCTCGAATGGGCCTTAGTAGCGCTGGCCGTGGCGTGCGTGTGGGCCGCCGAGCTGGTGAACACCGCCATTGAAGCCCTCACCGATTTGGTTTCGCCCGGCTATCATCCGCTGGCCGGCAAGGCCAAAGACGTAGCCGCGGGCGCCGTGCTGCTGGCCGCGCTGGGCGCCCTGGTAGTGGGGGCACTGGTGTTTGGGCCCTACGTTCTGGCGATTGCCGAATAGGCATTACTGTTCAGCTTGAGAGCACGCCAAAGCCCATAGGAGTGAAAAGACGCGCAAAAACCAACTCATTGCCTGAGCCCGGCGTAAGGAAGCTTGAAGTGCGGCGCGGCCTTACTGTTGAATAAGTCCATACCTAATTACATGAACAAACTGCTCGCCTTAGCCATTTCCGCGTTGCTCGTCGCCTCCTGTGCGCCCAAGCAAGTGAGCGTGACCACGCCCAACACGCCTCAGAACCAGCAGGTGAACAGCCCCACTACGCCCACGCCCACTGGGGGCAGCGCCGTGGTTCCAACCCCGCTCTCAACCTCGGCCCGCGAAGCCATTTCCGATACGTCGGCCCGCCCGGGCTGGCTCAAAAATCGAATTTCGGCGGTGCTGGCCGAGCGCAAGCGCAACCCCATCATCCGCATCCTGAGCTACGACTATCGCGGCCAAACCGTGTACTACCAGTCGGCGCCGTGCTGCGACCAATATTCCCAGGTATTCGACTCGCAGGGCCGCCTGCTGTGCCAGCCCGAAGGCGGCATCACGGGCAAAGGCGATGGCAAATGCCCGGACTTCGATAAAAACAAAGCCAACGAAAAACTGGTCTGGCAAGACCCTCGATAAGGGAATTATGAGTTTTGAGTTATGAATTATAGGTTGTCCTTTCACCAGCTCCTATTCCTCAACTCAGAACTCATCATCCATAACTCACAATTAAACCGATGAATACCCTAGAAAAACTCGGTGCTTTTAACGTGTGGGCCAACACCACCGTGCTCAAGCGCCTCGACGAAGTGGCCGCCTCCGGCCAGGAAGTTCCGCCCGTAGCCCTGCGCCTGTTCAGCCACGTGCTCAATGCCCAGGCCATCTGGATTTCACGCATTGGCGGCACGGCCAGCCCCGTGAAAGTGTGGCAGGAGCACGACCTGGCCGGCTGCCACGCCCTGCACCAGCAAACCTCCGAGCCCTTGCATCAGCTCATGGTAAACGCCGATGAAACCGAGCTGCAGCGCCTTATATCCTACACCAACTCGCTCGGCGACAGCTACGAGAGCCTGGTCCACGACATCCTGACCCACGCCGTGGTCCACGCCAGCTACCACCGCGCCCAAGTAGCCACCCGCCTGCGCGACCACGGGTTTGAACCCGTCAATTCTGACTTCATCACGTACTGCCGCGAACTCTCGGCCGCGGCCCGGCAGGCCGCGCCCAGTCTGTAGCACCAGCCATTTTTCCCCTACTCGAAAACCCTTCCTCCTCCGGAAGGGTTTTTTAGTGGCTTTCCTGTTCAGGCTTACTCATCTATACCATGTCTGAAATATTTACCCCCGCACCAGTCATTGCGGCCGACCAGCTCAACCGCGCCTATTCTTATGCCGGTTATCGCCAGCTCATCGACGAGCTGATGATGCAAAGCCGCACCACGGGCACCACTCAAACCGAGCAGCTCGTGCAATATGCTCGCCTCAACATCAAGCGCATGCAGCGCGTGGACAAGACCATTCAGCTGCTGCCCGAGCTGCAGGCGGCTCTCGAGCAGCTGCCGCGCCGCTACGAGTGGCTGGTCATTACCGAAGGCTGGTGCGGCGATGCCGCCCAGCTGGTGCCCGTGTTCGAAGCCATTGCCCAAGCTAGCCAGGGCAAATTGACGACCCATTACGCGCTGCGCGACGAAAACCTTGACCTCATGGACCGCTACCTCACCAACGGCGGCCGCTCCATTCCCAAGCTCATCGTGCTCCACGCCGACACCCTGACCGAAGCGGCCACCTGGGGCCCGCGCCCCAGGCCCGCGCAGGAACTATTTGAGCGCCTGAAACGGGAGCAAGTGCCCTACGAAGAGTTTGTGACGCAGCTACACGGCTGGTACGCCAAAGACCGCACCCTAAGCACCCAACGCGAGTTGCTGGCGCTGCTACAGAACCTTGGCTAAGTTTTAATTCAGAACTTATTTAAATAAGCAAACACGGGGGTAGAGACGCAACATTTTGCGCCTCGTCGTTGCTGATGGTGTTTACCCTGCGCAGACGCTGACGGCACAGTTCTTTACATTTAACGAGACGATGTTCAACGACGAGACGCAAAATATTGCGTCTCTACCTCGTTCGAATAGCTTTTTTAGTCGATTTCATTTGGGTTAAAAACCAAAAAAGCCCCCGCCTCTTGCACGAGACCGGGGCTTTTCAGTGGCTTAGATTCTGTCGCTTAGTTCAGCGGAATAGAACCCATGTTGGTCACGTTGTCGTTGGTCACCACTACACCGGTGCGAGTCACGTTGCGGTAGGCAGGCTGCCCGGTAGGGGCAGTGGTGCTCGGGAAAAACTCCACGCGGTAGGTACCTGCGGGCAGGGCGCCCATTTGAAACGCGCCGGAGGCATCGGCCGAGGTGCTCACCGTATCGGGGCCGAGAATGGTGCTGCGAATGGCCAGCACCTGAGGCCGCGCGGCCGCTGGGGCCACGGTGCCGCTTAGGCCGCCCCGCACTTCCTGAGTAATCACCCGCACAACGGGCTTCAGCAGGTAACGCTCTTTGCGGTCGTTGCCGGGGCGCCAGGTGCCGCGTTCCACTACAGACTTGGCTACGTCGAAATCGAGCAGCAGCTGGTAGGTCTCGCCATCGCGCAGGGTGGTTTTGTCAAGTTTCAGCTTCACGCCCGACGTTTGGCCGCTGGGGGTTTTGAGGTCGTAGCGCTGGTCGTCGCGGCCAATAACGTAGCTGTCGGGCCCGAGCACCAGGCGGATTTCCTTAAGGTCGCCGGGCGCAAAGTCCTGCTTCACCAGCAAGGCCGACTTTCCGTTCACGTACTCCAGAATGTTGAGTGTCTGGGGCGTGAAGCTCAGGTTTTTCCATCCGTCCTTCGCTTGCTCTTCCTTCAGGTGCACCTCAATTTGCCGCACGTCGAGCACCACTTGATGAAAGTCGCCGGGAGCGTCGGTCATACGCACCTCTAGCTTGGAGGTATCAGAGTTTTTGGAGCAGCTGGCTAGGCCCAACACCGCTAGGCAAGCCAAAGGAAATAGACGAGTAAGGTTCATGTGAGGGAATAGAGAAAGTTGATTTTAGAAACGTAAAACGGCGACGCACACCGACGCCGGCCGGCCGTTCACAATAATACTGCCAACCTTCTATATTGCCCTGTTCAATTGTCTTATTTCGTGCTATCGGCCGGGGCTGGGTCTGCCGCTTTGGCCCGGGGCTTGGGTTTGCCAAACAGGCTATTCAGCCCCTGCCCAACCTGGTTTTTCAGCCGAGCCTGGGCCTCCAAACGTGCCTTTTCGGCCGTGATACGTGCCTTTTCCTCTGCAGTTTGCTCCGCGGCATCGTCGGTGCGCTTGGTGCTATCCTGTGCCGCCTGCTTCTTTTGCGTAAGCCCCATGAGGGCGTCGGTAAGTTTGGTTTTTACCACGTTGGTTACAATGGCTTTGCCCTGGTCTTTCACGCTGCCGCTGGTTAGCTGCACCACGGGGCTGGTCATGGTGCCGCCAATATTCAGGCCCAGCGTCACGCGGTCGGTTCCCTGAATGTTCTGCACGCCCGTCAGCTGCGTGAGCTTGCCCGTCACGGCGTTGCCCAGCTTACCCGTGGGCACATTCAGGGCCGTGACGTAGGCTAGCGCGCCGGCCAAGCTATTCGAGCCGCCGAAGGTCATCTTCACGTCGCCCACGGTCAGGTCGAAGGGCTGCACTACCAGACTGCCGTTTACAATATTGGCTTGAATGGCCTTGTTCACCACCACCAGCGTTTTCAGCTCGGGCAGCGTGGTCAGGCTGGCAATCTTGCTCATCACCTCTGACTGGTTGATGGCCGCCTTCACCACATCAAATACGCCCTTACCGGTCAGGGTAGCCAGATTGGGCATCATGTCGGGGCCCATTTCGCCGCTCACGTTAAAGTTGGTCCCGAACACGCCTTCCACCTGGCCGGCCAGCGGAATGAGCTTCTTCACCGTCGTAAATGCCGAGAAGGCGTTCTGGATGTCCAGATTCTTAATGTTCAGCCCGAAGTCAAAAGTGGGGTGGGCCAGGGTCTTGCTGCTGTAGCTGCCGGTGGTGCCAAAGTTGCCACCCAGCGTATTGAAGGTCATGTTGCTGAGCCGGGCCGTTTCGTCGCGCACCGTCACGGTGCCTGCCACGTTGGTCAGCTTCAGGTTATCGTAGGTCACGTTGTCGACGCGGCTGTTCAGCACCAGGTCAAAGTATTTGGGAATCTGCAGCACGCCTTCGGCCTTGGTCGGCGCCTTGCCGCTGGCCACCGTGGCCGTGGGTTTGGCCGATACCTCGTCCACCATCCACTCGTTCACATTGAAGTTGCGCGAGTTCACATTCATGGTGCCCTTCAGCGACTGGCCCGGCGTGAACAGGTAGCCCAGGTAGTTGCTCACCGTGCCCGACGCCGCAAAGTCGGAGCTGCCGGCCGTGCCGTTCAGGCTTTGCAGGTTAATCTGGTTGTTGTTAAAGGTGGCCGTGCCGCTGCTGATGCGCACGCCCTGCGGCAGGTCTTTGCTCTTGTAAGTCACGTTGGTGGCCTTCACGGTGCCGCTGGCCACCACGTTCTGGTAGCGACCGGCCTCCACGTCGGCCATGTTGCCTTTGGCAGCAATGTCGCCGGCCACGCGGCCGGTCACGGTCATGCCCTGGAGCGGGAAAATCTTGGTGATTTTGGTTAAATCCACCGTGCCGCGCACGTTGGTGTCAAACACCGGCTTGTCGATGTTGCGGGCCGTGAGGCGGCCTTCCAGCGGCTCGCCCTCCAGCACCATCCGGAACTGCGGCAGGTTGATTTGGGTATCGTTTACCTGACCCGTGTTGTTCACCACCGTGCCATTGAGGTTGATGTTCTCAATAGGAGCCGGAAACTGAGCCGATTTCACGAAGCCGTTGGTCAGGCGAATGGCAGCGTTCACCACCGGCATCTGGGTTTTGGAATAGATGCCCTTCGCCGTACCGTCTACAAACAGTTGCCCGCGCATGGCCAGGTCCTTCACCGGGTACACCTTCAGGGCCTCGGCCAGGTTCACGTTGGCTTTCACGCGGCCGTCCACGCGCATGGGCTCCAGGCCGTCGATGGCAATATTGCCGTCCACGGGGTTGGGCCCCAGGTCGAGGTGAAACTGCGGAATGTTCACCTTCACATTGTTGGTGTAGCCGGAAGGGTTATCCACCTGCATTTTCAGGTTGATGTTCTTCGCCGCCTGGGGCAAGTCGGGGTACTGAAATTGCCCGTTGCTTACGGCCAGGTTCACGCCGTAGCCGGGCATCTTCAAGTCGTTCTGCGTGCCTTTGTAGTAGCCATCGAAGGATACCTTGCCGCTGGTTTTCACGTTCTTAAACTTCTCAGTATACACCCCGGGCACCAAGCTGAGCAAGGTCTTGAAGTCCGTTTCCAGTGCCTTAAAAGTCAGGTCGTAGGTAATATCCTTTTCGTTGGGCAGCCCGATGGCGCCCGCAAAGCTGAACGGGAAATCGTTGAGCTTGATTTTGTTGTCTTTGAAGGTATAGAGGCTCTTTTCGAGGTCCATGTTCATGTTCACGTCGGCGGTGAGCTGCTTGTTGCTCACGTAAGCCACGCCGTTGTAAGTCATGTCGAGGTCGGTGGCGGTGGTCTGCGACTTCATGTCGAACACGTTGCTGGCGAAATCGCCGCTGCCGGTGTGGTTCACGCCGGCGGCCTGCATCAAGAAGGGGAGGGTCAGGTCTTCGTAGCGCAGGCGGCCATCGGTCATTTTCCACCCTTTTATGGCGAGGTGCACCTGGCTGGTGTCCTGGCCCTGGGCAGCGGCAGCCGAATCCGAAATCATAATATCCCAGTTGGCCAGGCCGCTTTTCAGCACACGCAAGCTCAGGTTGGGACGCTCCAATTCGATGGATTTGATATCGACGGCGCCGCCTCGAACCACGCTCATCACATCCAGGCCCACCCGCAGGTTGGGCAGGTAGGCCAGCGTGTCGCGGCTAAACGAATCGAGGCCAATCACGCGCAGCTCCCGGATGTTCACCGTCATGTCGGGGAACGAGCGCAACAGGCTCACGTCAATATTGGCGGGGTCATACAGCACCTTGGCCCGCACGCGGCGAGCAATTTGCTCGTCGGCCAGCGCCCGCAGCTTGTCCTTAAACAGCACCGGGGCCAGCGCCAGCGCCACTACCAACAACCCGAAAAAAACGGCGACACCCAACAATATTTTCCGCATGGGAGGAGACAATTAATTATTCGAACAAAGGTAGAGCCCACAAACTACCACGTTTTTTCAACAGGGAGCTCTTAACCAAACCAAACGTTGCGTGGCACGCTTCCGTGCCCCGGCACCTGCTTCCAATTACATCTAGTACCAGGAAGGCCGTATTGAGCTGGCTTAAACACGTTGTAAAAACACTACTTCTTTAGAATCAGGTTGCCCCGGTCGGCCCGCTCTAAGCAAGCGCACCGGGCAGTGAAAACCACAGTAGCAAGCAGTCTGCCAAATGCGCTGAGGACCTAACATCCTGCTCCCTACGCGGAACTGTTTGACCTAGCCTCGCTGTATCAGGCCATACATTTGCGTTGTCGGTCGCACTAAACTGCGTTTCGGTGGCGTTACCTCGGTCCATATGCCAGTACCCTGTTCCTTGTTGCTTGCCAGAATACGGCTCGGCCTTGCAGCCGGTGCGTTGCTGGCCACCGCTTCCGGGGCGCAGGCACAGGATGTTTTTTTCTCGCAGCCGTTTGCTACCCGCCTGCACACCAACCCGGCCTTCACGGGCTTGCTCGACGATTACAGCGTCACACTGAGCTTCCGCAACCAGTTTCCAACCTTAGCGGGCTCTTTCGTCAGCACGCAGGCCGCCGCCGATGTGCGCCTCGACCGGCCCGGCCAGCACCACGCCCTAGGCGTACTCTTCAATCAGGACCGGACGGGCTCAGTCGGCTACACCCGCCTCGAAGCCGGCGCGCTCTACGCCTACCACACCCGCCTCACCCAGAAATTGGCCCTGAGCGGCGGCATGCGGGCCAACTATGGCCGCCAGCGCGTAGGATATGACAATTTCGTGTTTGGCGACCAAATTCTGGAAGATGGCACCGTAGCGGGCCCCAGCGCCGAATCGTTGGACTTTCAGCCCGTTAACTACCTCAGCTTAGGCACCGGGGCCGTGCTCTATTCTGAGCAAGGCTGGCTTAGCCTGGCGGGCCAGCACCTCAACCAGCCCAGCCTTGGTTTTCAGCGCCAAAGCCAGCTTCCCATGCTGCTTAGCCTCTCCGGTGGGTACAAATTCTTTATTGTTAAACCCTCCACCGGGTTGGCTACCCGCGAGGTCAGCGTGACGCCGGTGGCATCCTACAGCCGGCAGGGCGGTTCGCAGCGCACCGAAACCGGGATGTACGTGACCGCAGCGCCCGTTACGTTGGGGGCGATTTATCGCAATATTTTTTCACCTAGCAACGTTGGTTCCCAGCACCTCCTCGCCGTAGTGGCTGGCATTCAGGCAGGAGACCTCCGCCTGGGCTACAGCTACGATGTGGGCCTAAGCCAACTCAGTTCCGACTTGGGTGGGGCGCACGAACTAACGCTGGCTTTCCGCGCATTTGACCGACTAGAAAACGCCCATCGCCGACTAAAAAAACGTGTTTACCCGACGGCCCCTTGTCCGGCATTCTAATTTTTTGTACTATTGTGTCCTAATTGCCCTTGCTAACCCCTCCTTCTTCATAGTCATTTTAACTTTATTATGAACTTCCCTAATTATTTACGCTTGGCCGTAGTGGGCCTCGTAACCTTGGCCAGCTGTGGCAAAGGGGGTCCTCCCACTGCTACAAAACCAGGTAAATATTCCTCTACAACGGGTATCGAGTACAATACTGAGAAGGGAATGGCAGTTGCCAACTTCAAGAAAGTACCCGAGGGCCCGGGCCTTATTTTTATCGAAGGTGGCCGCACCGTACTGGGTTCGCAGTCGGAAGACGTGACCATGACGCACGATAACATCGAGCGCACGGTGACCATCGCCTCGTTTTACATGGACGAAGCCGAAGTAGCCAACATTCACTGGCTGGAATACCTGCACTTTATTCGTACCGACTCTACCGAAGAATTTTATCGTTCCGCGCTGCCCGACACCACCGTATGGGCCCGCGACCTTTCCTTCAACGACCCCTACGTAACGTACTATCTGCGTTACCCCGGTTTCCGCTACTTCCCCGTGGTGGGCGTGAGCTGGCTGCAGGCCGACGACTATTGCACCTGGCGTACGGCCAAGGTGAACGAGCGTCTGGCTACTGAAGGCAGCTCCAAGTCGAGCGGCGGCGGCTTATTTGGCCGGAAAAAGAAGAGCGGCGACGCAGCTGCCGGTGCTGAAGGCACCAACAGCTCGGGCGGCGACACCCCTACCATCGAAAAAGGCAACGTACTGCCCAACTACCGCCTCCCCACCGAGGCCGAGTGGGAATACGCCGCTCAGGCTCTCGTAGGCACCCAGGAAGTGGGCAACGAGAACCAGGAGGAGAAGCGCATCTACCCTTGGGATGGCAAAACCACCCGCAACGCCTACGGCCGCAAGCAGGGCCAGTTCCTGGCTAACTTCAAGCGGGGCCGTGGCGACTACGCCGGCATCGCCGGTAGCCTGAACGACGGCGCCATGATTACCGAGTACATCTACTCGTACCCCCCCAACGACTACGGCCTCTACAACATGGCTGGCAACGTGAACGAGTGGGTGCAGGACGTATACCGTCCCCTCTCGTACCAGGACGTAGAAGACCTGAACCCTTTCCGTCGCAACGGTGTGGCTGACCCCGCCGACAAGTACGACAAGAAAGGCTACCAGTCGCTGATTGACGACCACGTGCGTGTGTACAAAGGCGGTTCGTGGCGCGATGTGGCCTACTGGCTGTCGCCCGGCACCCGCCGCTTCATGGCTGAGGACTCGGCCACGGCAACCATCGGTTTCCGCTGCGCAATGATTAACGCCGGTTCGAACAAGTAATTGAGCTTGGCAAGTAAAAGGGCCGCTCCTGAATCAGGAGCGGCCCTTTTTTGTGCCGTTTGCCTTCGTCCTTCTTCCATTTATCGGTCGGCGCAGGCAATGGCGGCAATGCTGATTTCGGCTGCTCCGGCCGCGAGCAAGGCTGCCCCGCAGGCTTCGAGCGTAGCGCCCGTGGTCAGCACGTCATCCACGACGAGGATGCGCCGGCCAACAACGTCCGCAGGATTCTCCACTTCGAATACATTGGCGACGTTTTCCCAGCGCTGGGCTCGGTTCTTTTTGGTTTGGGTCTTGGTGTTGGCAGTACGGCGCAGGGCGTTATTGCTGGCGGGCAGCTGCAGGCCCTGCGAGAGGCCAGAAGCAAAAGCAGCCGCCTGATTGTAGCCGCGCTTGGCCAGCTTGCGCGGATGCAGCGGCACGGGCACAATAAGGTCGAAGTCGGCAGCCAAGCCAGCAGCGTGCAGCTCCGCGCCATAAAGCTGGCCCAGGGCCGTACCCACGTCGCGCTGGCCCTGGTATTTGAGCTCATGCAGCAGGTTTTGGACGCGGCCGTGGCGCACGAAGCGCAGGTAGCTCAGGGCGTGACAGATGGGCAGCTTGCCCCAGAAGCGGCGGCCCAACGGGTTTTGGTCGGGCGGCAGCAGGTGAAAATCAGTGTAGGGCAGTTCGGCGCGGCAGCCGGTGCAAAGGTGGTTTTCGCCCGTCACCAAGGGCTCTTGGCAGGCCAGGCACAGGCGCGGGAAAATCAGACCGATGAAATCGGTGGCTAGGGAGCGAAGCACGGTAGAGGGAAGGGCGAAGTTTTGGGCAGTAATTTTGGAGGAGCAATGTAGGCAAATACTACTGTCGTGCGGAGCGCCACGTCTGTCATCCTGAGCTGGCGAAGGACCTGCTCACGCCTGAACGAACTGTTCTCCTGTGAGCAGGTCCTTCGCCAGCTCAGGATGACAGATGAAGAGGAGTGATGCGTACCTACGGCAACCTCCGGTTCGACGAGCTCAGCACAACATTTTCTATCTTCTTTACCAGACCTAACGAATGTCCCAAGTAACCGAATTCAACGAGTACCGCCAGCGGATGAACGAAACCATCATGGCGGCTGATAACAAGGTCATCAAGCGGTTTTTCAACCTCGACACCAACACTTACGCGCCCGGCGCCATCGACGTCAAGACCAAGGAAATGCTGGGTCTGGCCTGCTCCATGGTGCTGCGCTGCGACGACTGCATCAAATACCACCTCGGCAAATGCTTCGAGGAGAAGCTGACCGATGAGGAGATTTACGAGGTGTTTGCCATCGCCAACATCATTGGCGGCAGCATCGTGATTCCGCACTTCCGCCGCGCGGTGGAATACTGGGAAATCCTGAAAACGGAGGCCGTTGCGCCCGCGCCACCCCACGCCGAGCACGCCGTATGAGCGAGGACCTGAACCCCGCCGAGCACCCTGAATCCGAGGCCGACTTCGAATCCCGTTGGGAGACCCTGATGCAGGAAATGGAGGCCCGCTTTCACAAGCGGCCCGACCTGAACGCGCTGCTGCTGCTCATCGGCATCCAGGAGTTGAATCAGGGCATTACTACGTTCACCAAAGAGCAAAAGCAGGACCTAATGCACATTGCTACCTGCCGCCTCTTCAGCCTCAGCGGGCACTACGAGCTGGAGCGCGTAGACGAAGACGGCTGGCCCCATTACAAGCTGTTGCGCCCCGTGCCCTTTGCTAACCTGAAGGAGCAGGAGCGCATGCTGAAGTGGCACGTGCTGGAATACTTCTCGTTGGACCCGGGCGACGAACTATAACGTCATGCAGAGCGCAGCGAAGCATCTCGCTCGCTTCGTTAAGTTACTATTCCACGCGAGATGCTTCGCTGCGCTCTGCATGACGTTCTGCTTTTTAAATCCCCTTATGAAAATCATCTCCTACAACGTCAACGGCCTACGCTCAGCACTAAGCAAAGGGCTGCTGGACTGGGTAGCTACCGCGGCGCCCGACGTGCTGTGCCTGCAGGAAATCAAGGCCGGCCGGGAGCCGATGGACGTTTCCGGTTTCGAAGCCCTGGGGTACCGCGCTTATCTGCACCCGGCCCAAAAACCCGGCTACAGTGGCGTGGCCACGTTTACGAAAATCGAGCCCACTGCCGTGGTGCACGGCTGCGGCCAAAGCTGCTACGACGACGAAGGACGTGTGCTACGCCTGGATTTCGACAACGTATCAGTGCTGAACACCTACATGCCCTCGGGTACCAGCGGGCCGGAGCGGCAGGCCTTCAAGGTGGAATGGCTGCACTTTTTCCGGAAGTATGTGGCCGACTTAAAGCGTACTGACGTGCCTCCCTTGCTCATTGGTGGTGACTTCAATTGCTGCCAAACGCCTATTGACCTGCATAACCCCAAGGCCAACCAAAACAGCCCCGGCTACACGCCCGAGGAGCGGCAGTGGTTCAAGGATTTCCTGGCCGACGGCTTTGTGGATACGTTCCGTCACCACCAACGCGAGGCCGTGGGGCACTACTCGTGGTGGAGCTATCGGGCCGGCTCGCGCCAGCGCAACGTGGGCTGGCGCCTCGACCATTGGCTGGCCGACGAAGTCCTGCAACCACGCCTAACCGGAGGCGGTCTATTGCCCGATGTGGTGCATTCGGACCACTGCCCGGCTTGGGTGGAGGTGCAGTAGCGTGGACTCTGCGAGTCCGCGCAATAGGCAGTTCTATGCGCGGACTCGCAGAGTCCACGCTACTGCTGCCGAACCAAGCGCCCCGTCTTGATGTATCTTTCCTGAACAAGACCTGATTTATGGCGATGCTGAAAGAGAGCGGCGCGGCAGCGGCCGAGTACCCGGCCCTGGCCCGGGTCCGGACGGAGCTGGAAGCCTTCAAGCGTAAGTTTTACCTGAACCTGCTGGTGCGCGGCCTCTTGGTGGCCGTGGGGCTGCTGCTTACACTGTTTGTGGTGTTCAACGTGCTGGAGTACTTCCTGTACCTGCCCACGGTGGTGCGGGCCGGGCTGCTGTTTGGCTTTTCCGGCCTCACCGTTTATAGCTTCATGCGTTGGATTTGGACGCCGCTGGCGGCCCTTACCAACCTGCGCAAACTGCTCGATGACGAGCAGGCGGCCCGCAGGGTAGGGGAGCTGTTTCCGGAAGTGCAGGACCGGCTGCTGAACGCCTTGCAGCTGCAGGGCCAGGCCCGCGACAATGCTCTGATTGCGGCCAGCCTAGAGCAGCGCGCCGCCCAAATGGGCAACATTTCGTTTGCCCAGGGCATCGACATCAAGCAGCAGAGCAAGCCGCTGTGGAAGTACGCCGCCGTGCCGGTGGCTGTGCTCCTAGTGCTGTTGGCGTTTTACCCGGCCTTCCTGGTTCAGGGCACGGAACGGATTTGGCACTACCGGCGGGCGTACTCGCCGCCGGCGCCGTTTCAGTTTGTTATCAAAAATCCTAAGCTGACGGCCTTCCGGGGCGAAGACTTCACGCTGGATGTAGGCGTGGCGGGCTCCGCGGTGCCGGCCGATGTGAGCATCAATTACAGCGGCGGCGAGCGGCGCCTGAGCAAGGTAGTGGGCCGCGGCGACCAGTTTCGCTACACGTTTGAACAACCCCAGGGCGACGTGACTTTTCAGCTGGCCGGCGCCGGGTTCAACTCGCCCGAATACAAGCTGACCGTGCTGGAGCGGCCGAACCTGCGCGACTTCAAAGTCAACATCACCTACCCGGCCTATACTGGCAAAGCAGCCGAAACCATTCAAAACGGCGGCAACCTGACGGTGCCGGAGGGCAGCACGGTCCGCTGGGAATTCGCCACGGCCGCGACTGATGAGCTGGCGCTGGTGTTCCAAAACCCCGACGAAACTGTTGCCGCCAGCGGCACCGACAAGACCAATGGCACTTTTGTGGCCACGCGGCGGGTGTTGCGCTCGCAGCCCTATCTGCTGCGCCTGAAAAACCCCGCCAGCCTGAACCGCGACCCCATTTCTTACCAATTAACGGCCGTGCCTGACCAGGCGCCCTCGCTCACGCTGGAAGCGTTTTCGGACACGGTGACACAGCGCTACCTGGCGCTGGGCGGCACAGTGCGCGACGACTACGGCCTAACGCGGCTGGTGCTGCACTACGAGGTGAAGCGCAACAACCAAAAGCAAGGCGCCCGCAGCCAAAAGCCCCTTGTCCTGCCCACGGAAAGCGCCGGCACCTACGCCTACACCTGGAACCTGAACCCGCTGAACCTACAGCCCGGCGACCGCCTCGAATACTACGTGGAGGCCTGGGACAACGACGGCGTGCACGGCCCCAAGGCCACGCGCACGCGGCCGGCCGAGTTTCGCCTGCCCGGCCGCCGCGAAATGCGCCAGGAGCTAAACGCCCAAGCCCAGTCGGTAGCCAGCCAGATGAGCCAGGCCGCCAAGCAAAGCGAAAAGCTGGAGCGCGAGCTAGCTAAGGCCCAGGACAAGCTCAAGACCAAGCGGGAAATGAGCTTCCAGGACCGCAAGCAGCTGGAGAACATGCTCGACCAGAAGCAGCAGATGAACCAGCAGCTGGAGCAGATGCAGAAGATGTTTGAGCAGCTGCAGCAGAAGCAAGACCAGCTCAGCCCGAAAAGCGAGGAGATGGCCAAGAAAGCCGAAGAGCTGAAAAAGCTCATGAACGACCTGCTCGACCCCGAAACCAAGAAGCTGTACGACAAGCTGCAGAAGCTGCTCGAACAGCAGAAGCAGCCCGATGCTGAGATGCAAAAGCTCCTGCAGCAGCTCGAAAACAAGGAAGACGTGCTGCAAAAGGAGCTCGACCGCGCCCTGGAAATGTTCAAGCAAATGCAGCTGGAGCAGAAGGCCGAGGAAGTAGCCGACAAGCTGGAAGAGTTGGCCAAGCAGGAAGAGCAGCTGGCCGACAAAACCGAGAAAAACGACAAGAATAACCCCGACAATAAGGCCTCGAACCAGGAGCAAAAGGCCAAACAAGAGCAGATAAAGCAGGAGCAGGCCCAGGCTCAGAAAGAGTTCGAAGACCTGAAAAAGGAGCTTCAGGAGTTGAAGCAGATGGACAAGGAGACGGGCAACCAGAACGGCATCGACGAGCAGAAGCCCGAGCAGGAGCAGACCGACCAGGACATGGAGGAAAGCCAGCAGCAGCTCGGCAAAAACCAGAATTCTAAGGCCGCGGCCAAGCAGAAAAGCGCCGCCCAGCGCATGAAGCAGATGGCGAAAAAGATGCGCGACCAGATGAGCGACCAGGAAAGCGACCAGGCCCAGCAGAACATCGACGACCTGCGCGACATTCTGGAAAACCTGCTCACCCTCAGCTTCGACCAGGAGGGCCTGATGAAGGATTTCCGCAAGGTGAACCAGAGCGACCCGCGCTTTGTGCAGCTGGGCCAGACCCAGCGCAAGCTGCGCGACGACGCCAAGATTATCCAGGACTCACTCTATGCCCTGGCCAAAAAGGAACCCAAAATTCAGAGCTTTGTGACCCGCGAAGTGGGCGAGATGAACGGCCGCATGGACGAGTCGCTCACCCACATTCAGCAGCGCGACCCGGGCCGCGCCACCGCCACCCAGCAGCAGGCCATGACCAGCATGAACAACTTGGCCCTGATGCTGCAAAGCTCCCTCGACCAGATGCAGCAGGAGGCCCAGGCCGGCAAGGGCCAGCCCCAGGATGGGCAGGGCCAGCCCGGCAAGAAAAAAGGCAAAGGCAAAGGCAAGGGGCAAGGCAACAAACCCGGCCCCGGCGACATGGGCAAAATGCAGCAGCAGCTCAACGAACAGATTCAAAAACTCTCCCAGAGCGGCAAGTCGGGCCGGGAGATGTCGCAGGAGCTGGCCAAGCTAGCCGGCCAGCAGCAGATGCTGCGCCAGGCCATGCAGCAGCTTGATAAAATGCAGCAGGGCGGCAAAGACGGCCAGGGCAAGGAAGGCAGCAAAGAGGGTAAAGAGGGCGGCAAGGAAGGCGGCGCCAATGGCAAAGATGGCAAGGGCGAAGAAGGCGGGGGCGGCACCGGCGACATCAAGAAGCTGATGGAGCAAACCGAAACCGACCTCGTGAACAAGCGCCTGACCGAAGAAACCATCATGCGCCAGCAGCAAATCTTGACCCGTTTGCTGGAAGTTGAGAAGTCGGCCCGGGAGCGGGACCAGGATACCAAGCGCGAAGCCCAGGCCGCTCAGGTAAAAACACCTGTTTTTCCGCCGGCTTTCGACAAATACCGAGCAAACAAGGAACGCCAAACCGAATTACTACGTAGTACACCCCCGAGCCTCACCCCGTACTACCAACGCGAAGTGGGAGAGTACTTCCAGAAGATTAAATAAACACAGCCTTACTTGCCGTCCGGTTGTTCTGCTTTGCTTAACCAGTGAAGCGGAAGTCTGCCGTACAATGCACTATTTTTGCCGCCCCTAACCCGCTGCTGCCCTCCCTATCAAACCGCCTTATGAAGCAGGTAAAAATTCAGATTCCGTCGCTCGTCGAAAACATCCGTGTGGTGGAGAGTTTTATCGATAATTCCAAGGATACCTTTCAGATTGAGGACGATATCTACGGCAACATCATGGTTGCCGTGACCGAGGCGGTGAACAACGCCATCCGTCACGGCAATAAGTTCGACAAAGACAAGAACGTTTATTTGTCGTTGTACGTGGAGCCCCAACAGCTGAAATTTGAGATTGAAGACGAAGGCTCGGGCTTCAATTTCGACAACCTGGAGGACCCCACGGCGCCCGAAAACCTGGAAAACCCCGGTGGCCGCGGCATCTTTCTTATCCGCCACCTGGCCGATGAGGTAGAATTTAGCAAAGAAGGCCGCCGCGTGCAGCTCACTTTTCAGCTGACCCAAGCCCCAGCCGACGAAACCCCTACCCCCGACCACATCGCCGCCTAACGACGCATGAACAGTCACCCGCCGGTGGGGCCTCCCCACCACGACAATTTCCCCCCCGGCGAGCTGCACCACGAGGCCCCCGGCATCGAATTCATGGTAGAAGACGTGCCCGAGTTCGAGTTGTCGGACGCCGAAGGGCTGGTGGAATGGATAGAGCGCATCGCGGCCGTGCACGAGCACCGCATTGTGCAGCTTACCTACATTTTCTGTTCCGACGACTACCTGCACCAGCTCAACGTCGAGTACCTCGACCATGATACCCTCACCGACGTCATCACGTTCGATAACTCCGATGATGCCGACATCATCGAGGGCGATGTGTTCATCAGCGTGGAGCGCGTGCGCGACAACGCCCGCGACTTGGGCGTGAGCTTCCGCGACGAGCTGCACCGCGTCATGATTCACGGCGTACTACACCTGCTTGGCTACCACGACAAAGACTTGCTGAGCCAAACGGCCATGCGAGCCAAAGAGGACCACTGCTTGTCCTTGCGCACCTTCTAGCGCACTGCTTATTTTTGTTGATACCGTCTGGCGCCCGCTTCACGCGGGCGTTGGCATGTCCAATCCTGGCTGAGCACGTGAGCTGCGGCCTGGTAGTTTGTCTTCCCGATTATGTCCGCTTCTCCTTCTGCTCTGCGCTTCATTCGGGGCGATGCCTTGGACTTTTACCTGGGCCAGGGCTACTACCGCATGCAGCAGGATTTGTTCACCTGCCAGTTTGTGCCGTTTGATGGGCGGATTTATACTACGCACTGGCTGCGCCTAGTGCTGGCCAAAGCAGAGTGGGGGCCCGAACAGCGTCGTCTGCAGCGGCGCAACGCCCGGTTTGCGGCAACCGTGCAGCCGCTCTACATCACTGCTGAGCACGAAGAATTGTACACGCGCTATCGGAGTGCCATCACTTTCGACGCCGCCCCGACAGTAGAAGCCGTGTTGCAGGGGGGTGAAGAGCACAACGTATTCAACACCTACATCATCGAAGTGCGCGACGGCGAGCGGCTGGTTGCAGCCGGCATTTTCGACCGCGGCGACCGCAGCCTAGCCGGTATCCTGAATTATTACGACCCTGATTACCGGCAATACAGCTTGGGCAAGTACCTGCTGTTGCTGAAAACCGACTACGCCCGCCGCCTGCAGCTCGACTACTATTACCCCGGGTACGTGGTGCACGATTACCCCAAATTCGACTACAAGCTATTTCTCAGCCCGACAGCTACTGAGGTTTTTGACAGTATTAGTGGCCGCTGGCTGCCATATTCCAAAGAGGTAGTTACTGCTCACTCTGCCGAGTTGTTGGCCGATTGGCTGCCGGAGGAACTGCGTGGGGTTGTCGAGTAAAATGTAAGTAAGTGCCATGCGGCGCGACCTCACCCCTGGCCCTACCGGAAGCTGCCTTCACTACGGCTCTGCTTGCACTCAAAAATCCAATCTCACAACTCGTTTCACGTGAAACCGGCTGTGGGTTTTTGATTTCGTAATTTTGTGGCCGATACCGCTGGAACGCACGAGGTCGCGTTCCGCGTTGGACTGTTTCTATTGCCGCTCTCAATGGCGGTTTCCTATACCGAAGGCGCGCCGGCGCTTCTCCCGATTATGTTTCAGCAAGAAGATTACGATGTCATTGTAGTGGGAGCGGGCCATGCGGGCTGCGAGGCGGCCGCCGCAGCCGCCAACCTTGGCTCGAAGGTGCTGCTGGTGACCATGAACATGAACACCATCGCGCAGATGTCGTGCAATCCCGCCATGGGCGGTGTGGCCAAGGGCCAGATTGTGCGCGAAATCGACGCGCTGGGTGGCCAGTCGGGCATCATCACTGACCAGACCATGATTCAGTTTCGGATGCTGAACCGCTCGAAAGGCCCCGCCATGTGGAGCCCGCGCGCCCAAAGCGACCGGATGCGCTTCGCCGAAGCCTGGCGCCTGACGCTGGAGGGCATCGCCAACGTGGATTTCTGGCAGGAAGCCGTGACCGGCCTGGTAGTGGAAAACGACAGCGTGGTGGGCGTGAAAACGCAGCTCGGCATTGAGTTTCGGGGCAAGTCGGTCGTGCTGACCAACGGCACTTTCCTCAACGGCCTCATCCACATTGGCGAGAAGAACTTCGGCGGTGGCCGGGCCGCTGAAAAAGGCAGCCGCGGCATCACTGAGCAGCTGCTGGAGCTTGGCTTCGAAGCCGGACGCATGAAAACCGGCACCCCGCCCCGCGTGGACGGCCGCAGCCTCGACTACTCCAAAATGGAAGTGCAGGGCGGCGATGACGTGCCCAGTAAATTCTCCTACCTCGACACGCCGCGCCTGACGCAGCAGCGCCCCTGCTACATCACCTACACCAACGAGCGAGTGCACGACATCCTACGCGAGGGTTTCGAGAAGTCGCCCATGTTTCAGGGCCGCATCAAGGGCCTGGGGCCGCGCTATTGCCCCAGCGTAGAAGACAAAATCAACCGCTTTGCCGACAAAGACCGGCATCAGATTTTCGTTGAGCCCGAGGGCTGGAGCACGGTGGAATGCTATATCAACGGCTTCTCCAGCTCGCTGCCCGAGGACGTGCAGTACCGTGCCCTGCGCGAAATCGCCGGCTTCGAAAAAGCCAAGATGTTCCGCCCCGGCTACGCCATCGAATACGACTTCTTCCCGCCTACCCAGCTCAGCCTAACCCTGGAAACCAAGCGCGTGCAGAACCTGTATTTCGCGGGCCAAATCAACGGCACCACGGGTTACGAGGAAGCCGCCTGCCAGGGCCTGATGGCCGGCATCAACGCGCACAACAAAGTGCATGGCAAGGCGCCCTTCATCCTGAAGCGGAGCGAAGCCTACATCGGCGTGCTCATCGATGACCTGGTGAACAAAGGCACCGACGAGCCTTACCGCATGTTTACAAGCCGGGCCGAGCACCGCATTTTGCTGCGCCAGGACAACGCCGACCTGCGCCTCACGCCGCTAGGCCATGAGCTAGGCCTAGCCTCAGATGAGCGGTTGGAGCGCGTGCGGATGAAAGAAGCCCAAGCTGCGGAGCTGGCAGAATTGCTACAGAAATTTGCCATCGAAACCGCCGAAATCAACCCGCTGCTGGTGGAGCTGGGCTCAGCCGAAATCCACGAGAAGACCCGCGCGGTAAACCTGCTGCGTCGGCCCAACGTGGAGTTGGCCGACCTGCGCCGCGCACTGCCCACACTGGATGCTGCGCTTGCTGCATTCGATGCTGAAGCTTTGGAGCAGGCCATCATCAATATCAAATACGAAACCTACTTGGCCAAAGAGCACCAGCAGGCCGCCCGCCAGCAAGAGCTGGAAAACTTCGTTATCCAGGGCCGGCTCGACTACCGCGCCATGCCCGCCCTCAGCCACGAGGCCCGCGAAAAGCTTCTTAAGATTCAGCCCGAAACCATTGGGCAGGCCTCGCGCATCAGCGGCATCTCCCCGGCCGACGTGTCAGTGCTGATGGTGTACCTGGGGCGGTAAGAAGTAGCGCGGCCGTGCCCGGCAGGGACTCTGTAGTCCGCGTCCCCGCGCCGTTTCAACAATTCGCGAACGGCGCGGGAACGCGGACTACAGAGTCCCTGCCGGGCACGGCCGCGCTACTTAAAATCTTACGAACTTTGCCGGGCTATGAATTTTGCCGTGCCGTTTCCAAAACGGGCGGTTCTGCCATTTATAAGTATCCGTGTCCTACGAACGATTAGAAAGCTGCCCGGTGTGCGGCAAACCCGAGTTTCGCAACAAACTAGTGGTCGAGGACCGCACGGTAAGCCACGAAAGCTTTGCCATTGTGCAGTGCGCGGCCTGCAGCTTTCAGTTCACCAACCCCCGGCCGGGCGCGGCAGATATTGGTAGGTATTACGAGTCCGACGACTACGTGTCGCACAACAGCGGCGCAGCGGGCCTGGTAAACCAGGCCTACAAAGTGGCTAGGTTTTTCACCATGCGCCGCAAGGTGGGCTTGCTGAATAAGTACGCGGCCCGTCGCGGCAAGCTGCTGGACTACGGCTGCGGCACGGGCCATTTCCTGACGGCTGCCAAGTCGGCGGGCTGGAAGGTAGCCGGCCTGGAGCCCAACCAGCGGGCCCGGGAAGAGGCCAGCCAGCGCCTCGGCCAACCGATAGGGGAGGAGGGCCTCGCGGCCTTTGAACCCGGCACTTTCGATGCCGTCACGCTTTGGCACGTGCTCGAACACGTGCACACCCTCAACGAAACCCTGGCCCAGCTCATCGCCCTGCTCAAGCCCGATGGTGTGCTGCTAATCGCCGTGCCCAACGTGGAAAGCCTCGATGCCCAGCACTACCGCGAGTTGTGGGCTGCCTACGACGTGCCCCGCCACCTCTACCATTTCGCGCCCAAAACCATGGCCCAGCTGCTGAAGAAGCACAAGCTGGTGCTGCGCGATACCCTGCCCATGCCGCTCGATGCGTATTACGTGAGCATGCTCAGCGAAAAGCATAAGGCCGAGCGCGCCGGGGGCCTGCTCACGGTGCTGAAGGCTGGGTATAAGTCCAACCAATACGCGGCGCAGCACGAGGGGCAGTATTCGAGCTTACTTTACGTGGCTGGGCGACGCACCCCGGCTGTTTGATGCGGCAGCAGGTCCGTTTTGGGTTGATTTCGGCTTTAGCAGCTCTTTCTTCGCTGGCTGTTCAGGCCCCAACCGTACTCGCTTTGCCAAGTCTGGAATCTTTGCAAACCGCACTGCCCACTTTTGTGGTGCGTACCGTCCGGCACCTTACCATCGTTACGGCTAAGCCACATGATACCGCTGGCGATGCGCATCGGGGCAGCCACTGTTGTGCTTACTCTCACCAAGCTGTTGTTGTATAATGTCTGTTCGCGCTGAACTGCTGGCTTTGCTGGCGCTGATTGCCTTGCTTGAAAGCTGCGCCGCCGTGGCCCCGCCCCTGGGCGGCCCGCGCGACCGCACGCCCCCGCGCCGCATCGCGAGCTCGCCCGACAGCGCCGCCCGCAATGTGAAGCAGCAGTTCGTGCGCCTGATTTTTTCGGAGCCCGTCGTTACCAAGGAGCTGACCAAAAACCTGATTATCACGCCCCAGCTGCCGGCCGACAACCCCTACAAACTACGCGAAGACCGCAACTCCATCACGCTGCTCTTCGACAAGCCGCTGGACCCGAACACTACCTACAGCTTCAATTTTCGCGAGGCGGTGGTGGACATCACCGAAGGCTTACCGGCCAAAAACGCCTACCTCAACTTCAGCACCGGCGCCGTGCTCGATTCCGGCCGCGTGAGCGGCACCGTCACCGACCTGCTCACGGCCAAACCTGCCGCTGAGGTGAGCGTGGGCCTCTACCGTGAAGCCGACACCGCCGGCGTGCGCCGCGGCCGCCCCTACTACACGGTGCTTACCGACAAGGAAGGCAAATTCAGCTTGAGCTACCTGAAGGCCGGGGCTTATAAATTGTACGCCGTAGCCGATAAGAACAACAACGGCCGCTACGACGACGGCGAGAAAATTGCTTACCTGCCCGCGCCCATTGTCATTGCGGGCGACAGCAGCAAGCCCGTCTCGCTGGTCCTAACGCAGCCCGACCGGCGCCCGCCCCTGCTCACCACCCGCACGCCCAGCCCCACGCAGCTGCGGTTGGCCTTCAACGAAGGCCTGCGCTCGGCCACGCTGGCGCCGGTGGGCACTTCCCAGAGCGCGGCGGCCGTGGCCGAAGCCGTGCTGCTCGCCGACCGCGGCCGCACGGTGGTGGTCTTCAAAACGCCCGAGGTTGGCGATGGCCGCTACCTGCTCACCACGGCCGACAGCACCGGCAACGTGGCCCGCGACACCCTCAACCTCCGCTTCCCGGTGCCACCGGCCACGGCCAAAAGGGCGGCCACTCCCACGCTCTATTCCGTGGAAGGCAGCCCGCGTTCCGTGTTCCCGGAGGGCCAAATCAAATTCGTGTTTGCCGTGCCAGTGCGCCTGGCCACTGGTCGCCCGTTTGGCACCCTCATCGAAGACTCCACCAAACGCCGGCCGTTGGCATTGCCCGCCGATGGCAAGCTCAGTGCCGACCGCACGCAGCTAACCGTGCGCTTCCGCACCAAGGCCAAAGCCCGGCTGGATATTATACTCGACAGCACGGCCATCTCGGCAATCACCGGCGAGCAGTTGCGGCTGCGGCCCCTGCGCCTGGGCATCAGCGAACAGGACGTTTCCGCCAGCTTATCGGGCACCATCACCACCAAGGAGAAGAGCTTCGAACTGCAATTGCTGGATGAAAAGCTGCAAGTGGTAGCCAGCCTGAATTCGCCCAAGGGCACCTATTCCTTTTCCGACGTGGCTCCCGGCACCTACCGCCTGCGCGTGCTCATCGACCGCGACGGCGACGGCAAATGGCGCAACGGCGACCCCAACCTGCTGCTACCGCCCGAGCCCGTGTTCCTCGACCCCAGGCCCCAGCAAATCAGGGCTGGTTTTGATATCGTGACCCCGCTCACATTCTAAACCAGCGAGCAAAACCAGTATTCCTTTTTGGGCCCCTCTCTTTCGTGTCATCAGCCTGCCCCGGCTGCTGGCAGAAGGGGAGGGGCTTTTTGCGTTTACTGACACCTTAGGGAAGTTCGCGGCTGCAACATTCACACATCTACCCATAGTAGTTTTCATCGCTAGTCTTTCCCCCACAGTGCTTGTCCTTTTCACTGCTCACATTCATGAGGGACGCATAGGCGTTGTCGTTTTTAGTCATGTCTTGAGCGATGCCCAATGGAAGCTTGATAAGCTTGCCCTCAAATGCTCCCAGCGAGCCCAAACCAAGGATTCTGGCTCACTTTACCCACATCCGTGGATAACTAAAGCTCAAATCCAGTTACTGACGGCCTTTTTGAGGACTAATCCACCGGTTTTCCACCGGCTTTTCCACACTCATTTTGCGTTGGGGAGAATTTCGGGGATAACCTGGGGGAAACAGGAAGGCCACACGGGGATAAGTGGGGTAGAAGTTTTTTTGGTGATTCAGGAGCCCACACAGGGGAAAACCGTGGGGGATAATCGGGGATAACTTCTCCACGCCAGCGGGCCTTCCCACACGCCCATTTTATGGGGGATACTGAAAATGTGGAAAGAGGACGCAGATGTTGAAAATAATAATAAAGCATTGGTAAACAACTACTTGTTTTCCACAATGCTGGTGGATAGTGCGTGGATAAGACCGTGCTTACCCCCACGTTATCCACGCTGGGGATAACCTCCCGAGCTTATCCACTTATCAACCGACCTAATGGGTGGGAATAAAAAAGTTTTTTAGAAAAATGATTTAACAAAAAATTAAGGTTGGGGAAAACCCGAATCAAGGGTTTGAGCCGCCGGCCCCGAATCAAGGGTTTGAGCCGCCGGCCCC
>NZ_FOXS01000002.1:527128-1267213 GCF_900115775.1 Hymenobacter arizonensis
AATCAAGGGTTTGAGCCGCCGGCCCCGAATCAAGGGTTTGCTCCCGACTTTAGAATCAAAGCAGCAGGCCTCGCTTCAAAAGTTTGCTCTAGGCTCAAGGGCTTGCTCCGCGCCGGCTGTCATGCTGAGCCTGCGAAGCACCTTATCCCCACAGAACAAAAAGCGCTAACCTGATAAGGTGCTTCGCAGGCTCAGCATGACAGCCGGCACGCAACAGGCAGGTGACGAATGCCAAGCCGCATGGGGATAACTAGCGGGCCACGGGGATAACCTAGGCATGGTGTATCCCTGCGCCGCCTGCTTCCCGTATAGCGCCCGATGCCGTTCGACTACACCCTCGATTTCCACACTGTCGATTTCCGCCAGCACCCCGAACTCTACCGCGTGGGCCGGGGCGAGCAGGGCGTGCTGCTGGTGCAGCCCTACAAGGGCGAAATCCTGCCCCACTGGCGCTTCAAAGACGCCGCGGCGGCCACCGAGTCGTCGGAGACGATTTACGGGCTGTTTGAGGCTTATTTGAAGGCCGAGGATTTTGTGGGGGCCGACATGGCCCGGAAGTTCATCCAGATGGGCTTTACCCGGGCCCGGCGCTACGCCAACCACCGCGGCGGCAAGAAATACGACGGCCCCGTGCCCGACGACAAAAAAGGCCAGAGCGGCGCCCACGGCCGCGCCGAACTCCCCCGCACCGACCACCCCGATGTGGATAAAGTAGAAGCCGCAGCTATTTTCAAGCGCAAGTGGGACGAAGCCAAAGTCCACCCCGAGTACCTGCGCCAGAAAGAAGCCTTCATTGCCAAATACGGAAAGTAGCCCCGCTACCTACCTTTGCCACCTCTCCTAGACCCCAACACCATGAACACCACGCAACCCTCCAGCATCGACGAAAACGAAATTATTCTGGGTACCGGCATGGGTCCCCTGCGCTTCGGCGCGACCATGGACGAGGTACGCACCTTGGTGGGCGAGCCCGAGGAAATTGAAGAGTCGGACGACGACGACGACTTCGAGCACCAGGCCTGGAACTACCACGAAGAAGACTACCTGCTGTCGCTCTACTTCGACCGCGAAGACGACTTCCGTCTGAGCTGCATCGAAACCGACAACCCCAACATGCGCCTGTTCGGCGAAGTGATTTACGGCAAAAACGTTGACGAGGTGAAGGCACTGATGCAGCAGCATAACCTGCCCACGCCCGAGCTCGAAACCATGGAAGAAGGCGCTGTTCGCCTGTCCTACGAGAAGTCAATGATTGACTTGTATTTCGAAGAAGGCCAGCTGCAATTTGTGAATTTCGGCGTCTTCATCAACGACGACATGGAGGTGCAGTGGCCCAAATAAGTCTGAGTTATCCACAATATCACGTGTTTTTAGTGTGGATAAGTGGACAAGTCACTAAAAACAGCGGGGTTATCCCCCATAATGCCTGATTTCATAGCAAATCCAGGTATTGCTAAATAATCGAACACAAAAAAGGCTGACCCTATCAAGGTCAGCCTTTTTTGTGTGGCAAAGCGACTAGGTTGACTAATCGAGGAAAACCCGGAACAACAGAAACAGTCCGCCCGACAACACCATGGTCACGGGCAGCGTGAGCACCCAGGCCAGGGCAATACTGCGCACCATGCCGGGGTTCACGTTCTTCACGCCGCGGCTGGCCACCATGGAACCGGCGATGGATGAGGTGAGCACGTGGGTGGTCGAGGCGGCCACGCCAATCTGGGTGCTGATGCCAATCATGGCCGCCGCTACCAGCTCGGAGCTGGCGCCCTGGGCGTAGCTCAGGTGCTCTTTGCCGATGCGCTCGCCAATGGTTTTTACGATGCGCTGCCAGCCTATCATGGTGCCACAGGCCAGTGAGAGGCTCACCATCAGCAGCACCCACCAGGGGGCGTAATCAGTGAAGCTTTTCATGTCCTTGATAGCGTCGTCGTAGGTGTTGCGGTCGGCCGTGCTTAGGCTCACTTTCTCGGAGCCGAGCAGCTTCTTGGCGCGGTTGGCAATGAGGAGAATGTCGCGGCGAATCTCAAAGCGGGTCTGGCGAGGCAGGTCCTCGATGCGGGTGGTGTTGGCAAAAATGCGGTCCATGTCGGCCGTCTGCGTCTGAATTTCGGCCAGCATCTTCTGGTCGGCGGGGCTGAGCTCGTCGCGGTTCACGCGGTTCATCACCTGCTCCACCTTCACGAGGGAAGCGCGCAGGTCGAGGGGGTTCTTACTTTGGTCGAGGGCAAAAAAGCTGGGCACGATGCCAATCAAAATCAGCATGATGAGGCCCACGCCCTTTTGGCCGTCGTTGGAACCGTGGAAAAAGCTCACCAGCGTGCAGGTAACGATGAGGGTGAGGCGAATCCAGAGGGGGGGAGGCTTGCGCTTGTGTGGCTCCTTAAAAATGGCCTTGTTGCGAACGAAGCGCTTCAGGATGAACATCAGACCAATGGTGAGCGCAAAGCCCAGCAGCGGACCCACTAACAAACCAATACCCGTTTCGCCGGCTTTGCCCCAGTTCACGGCCGCGCCTTTGGAGTCGGGAAGCAGCGAAAAGGCGATGCCCACGCCCAGTATCGAACCAATGAGCGCATGCGAGCTCGACGCCGGAATGCCGTAGTACCACGTGCCCAAATTCCAGATGATAGCTCCTATCAGCAAGGCGCCTACCATGGCAACGCCGTGGTACACGTTGGCGTCAACCAGCGTTTCGACGGGCAACAAGTAGATAATGCCCATGGCCACGCTGATGCCGCCGGCAAACACGCCGATGAAGTTCCAGAAGGCCGACCACACCACGGCCACCCAGGGCCGGAGCGTGTTGGTATAAATTACGGTAGCCACGGCGTTGGCCGTGTCGTGAAAGCCGTTAACGAACTCGAACGCGCAGGCGGCCAACAGGCACACGCCGAGAAGCAGCAGCACGTGAGGTTCTAAACCAAACATAAACAGCGGGTTTGTGGGAACTTAGTTTCAAACATGCGGCAAAGGTAGGGCGGTAGTTCACAGAGGCTATGTTACCGAATTGTGACCTGGCGCCCCCTACAGCCGCTGGCGCAATAATTCGGGCCTTCTACGCACAACTTTCACCTTGGGCCACATCGGCCTACTTTTGCAAGCATGAACCCAGCACTCGAAACCACCCAGCTCAAGGATATTGTGGCCCACGCCAAGGAATACGGCTTTGTATTTCAATCTTCGGAAATCTACGATGGCCTGGCCGCCGTGTACGACTACGGCCCCAACGGCGTGGAGCTGAAAAACAACCTCAAGCGCCTGTGGTGGGAAACCATGACCCAGCTGCACCACGACGTGGTGGGCATCGACGCGGCCATTTTCATGGCGCCCCAGACCTGGAAGGCCTCGGGACACATCGATGGGTTCAATGACCCCATGATTGACAACCTCGACAGCAAGAAGCGCTACCGCGCCGACGTGCTGCTCGAAGAAAAAGCCGCCGAGTACGAAAACGCCGGCGACCCCGCCCGCGGTGCCGCCCTCACCGCCGAGATGGGCCGCTTGCTCACGGCCGAAGACCTGGCCGGCGTGCGCCAGCTCATCATCGACGAAAAAATCCAGTGCCCCGTTTCCAAAACCGGCAACTGGACCGAGGTGCGCCAGTTCAACCTGATGTTCTCAACCCAGGGCTCGGCCGTGGATTCGGACGCTCCCCCCGTGTACCTGCGCCCCGAAACGGCCCAGGGCATCTTCGTGAACTTCCTGAACGTGCAGAAGTCGGCCCGCATGAAGATTCCTTTCGGCATTGCCCAAATCGGCAAAGCGTTCCGGAACGAGATTGTGGCTCGCCAGTTCATCTTCCGGATGCGGGAATTTGAGCAAATGGAGATGCAATTCTTCGTGCGCCCCGGCACTGAAGGCGAGTGGTACGACACCTGGAAGGCCGCGCGCCGCAAGTTTCACGAGGCCATCGGCCTGCCGGCCGAGAAGCTCCGCTTCCACGACCACGACAAACTGGCCCACTATGCCAAGGCCGCGGTTGACATTGAGTACGAATTCCCCTTCGGCTTCAAGGAAATCGAAGGCATTCACTCCCGCTCCGACTTCGACCTGACCCAGCACCAGAACCTGAGCCGCAAAAAGCAGCAGTACTTCGACAACGACGTGGACCCCGCCACCGGCAAGCCCTACGGCAACTACGTGCCCTACGTGGTGGAAACCTCCGTTGGCGCCGACCGCTTGTTCCTAGCCACCATGTGCAATGCCTTCACGGAGGAAACCATCACGGAAGGGGAGGGCGACGCCCAGCAAACCAAAACCCGCACCTTCCTGAAGTTGCATCCCGCCGTGGCCCCGGTGAAAGCTGCCATTTTCCCGCTGGTTCGCAAAGACGGCATGCCCGAGAAAGCTCAGGAAATCTTCGACGCCCTGCGTTTCGATTTTCGCCTGGTGCTGGAAGAGCGCGACGCCATCGGCAAGCGCTACACCCGCCAGGACCTCATCGGCACGCCCTTCTGCATCGTGGTCGACGGCCAAACCCTGGAAGACGACACCGTCACGGTGCGCCACCGCGATTCGCGCGAGCAAACCCGCATGCCGATTTCGGAGCTGCGCAGCTACATCGGCGAGGCCGTGAGCTTCCGCCGCATCTTCGAGAAGCTGTAGTAGCTACTGGCATTGCGCAGCCGGCGGAACCTCACCCCTGGCCCCTCTCCAAAAGAGAGGGGAGCCTGACGCAACTATCAACAAACAGAAACCCTTACTGCGGCTAGCAGTGAGGGTTTCTGCTTAATACGCTTTGCTGTCCTTGTGCCGTGGCTCCCCTCTCTTTTGGAGAGGGGCCGGGGGTGAGGTTCCCCGGGGTGAGGCTCCACAGGCACAATGTTGCGATGCCAGGCCCCCCGCCCTTACGTAACTTTGCCTTTTAACATGACTTATGTGGGCTAAACTCGCGCTGTTCATTATCCGCTTCCGTCGCTCGCTGATTGCGGTGCTGGCCGTCATAACTGTGTTCATGGCCTGGAAAGCCAAGGACGTGGAGATGACCTACGACTTCGCCCAAGTCGTAAGCCCGCAAGACCCGGAGATGGTCTATTTCCAGAGCTTTAAAAAGACTTTCGGGGAAGATGCTAACGTACTGGTATTGGGACTACAAGACAGCGCCGTGTACAAGCTGGGCAACTTCAACGAGCTGCGCACCCTGACCGATACGCTTTCGAAGGTGACAGGCGTTAACGGCGTGCTGAGTGTAACCAAGCTGCTGGCTATCCGGAAAGACACAGCCACCAATAAGTTTAAAACTGAGCTCATTTTTAAGACTTTCCCCCGCACCCAGAGGGAACTGGACAGCCTGATGCGGGAGGTCAACCAGGTCGAGTTTTACAAAGGCCAGCTCATCAGCCCGCGCACCGGGGCCACTCTGCTGGCCCTGACCATGGACCCAAAATACCTCAACTCCTCGCAGCGGCAGGGGGTGATGAAGAACATTCTAGGCCACGCCAAGGCCTTCCAGAAGAAGACCAACATCCGCCTGCACTACGCCGGCCTGCCCTACGTGCGCTACACCATGACCAGCAAGGTGGGCTCGGAGATGACCTTCTTTACCATCATGGCCATGCTGGTGACGGGCGTGACGCTGCTGGCGTTTTTCCGGACCTGGGCCGCGGTGGTGTTTCCGCTGGTGGTGGTGGGCGTGACGGCCGTGTGGGCCATCGGCTCCATTGTGCTGATGGGCTACAAAATCAACCTGCTCACCGGCCTCATTCCCAGCCTCATCATCGTCATCGGCATTCCGAACTGCACCTATTTGCTGTCGCGCTACCACTACGACTTCCGCAAATCGGGCAACCAGATGCTGGCCATGACGCGGGTAATCCGCAAAATCGGCCTCGTCACTTTCATGAACAACACGACCACGGCCATCGGCTTTTTCGTGTTTTGCTTCACCGACATCGCCATTCTGTTTCAGTTCGGACTGGTGGCCACGGTCAACATTTTCGTGGCCTTCATCATCAGCTTCATCCTGATTCCGGCGGTATTTACCTACCTGCCGCCCCCTACGCCCAAGCAGCTCGAGCATCTGGATGCCGCGCCGCTCACCAAGCTGCTGGAGTTTTTCGACGACCTGGTGATGCATCGTCGTCCCACGGTCTACGTGCTAGCGCTCATACTCGTGGTGGGCGCGGCCATCGGCATCCGGCGCATCGAAGCCGTGTCGTACATGGTTGACGACCTGCCCAAAGGCAGCACGGTGAACTCCGACCTGACCTTCTTCGAGCGCCACTTCAACGGCGTGATGCCGCTGGAATTTGTGGTCGATACCCACAAAAAGCGCGGCCTGCTCAAGCTCAGCAACCTCGAGAAAATCAACCAGTTCGAGAACTACCTGCGCACCCAGCCGGAGGTCACGTCGCCCATCAGCATCGTCACCTTCCTGAAGGCTACCACCCAGGCCTACTACAACGGCGACCCCGCGTTCTACCGCCTGCCCGACAACACCGAGAAGAACTTCATTCTCAGCAGCCTGGCTAATTCCAAAGGCACTGGCGCGGGCACCGACAGCAAGCTGCTCCGCTCCTTTGTGGACAGCACCGGCCAGCAGGCCCGCATCAGCCTCAAGATTGCCGACATCGGCTCGCGCAACCTCGACACGCTGATGAACAGCAAAATTCTGCCCGAGATGCACCGCATTTTCAACGGCACGGGCATGGACGTGCGGCCCACCGGCACCACCATCCTGTTTACCAAAGGCAACGAATACCTCATCAATACGCTGGGTGAGAGTTTGATGATAGCCTTTGGCCTGGTCGGCCTGGTCGTTTTGATTCTGTTCCGCTCGGCTCGCACCGTGTTGTTTGCCTTGATTCCCAACGCTGTGACGCTGATTCTAACGGCCGGCATCATGGGTTATTTCAACATTCCCCTCAAGCCCGGCACGGCCTTGATTTTTGTCATTGCCCTGGGCATTGACGGGGACAACTCCATTCACTTGCTGGCCAAATTCCGCCAGGAAATGGCCCTGAATGGCCAGCGCGTGCGCCAGGCCGTATCGGTAACGCTGAGCGAGGCGGGCACCAGCATGATTTACACCAGCATAGTGCTGTTCGTCGGTTTCAGCATTTTCGCTTTCAGTGAGTTTGGCGGCACCAAAGCTTTGGGCCTATTGATGTCGGCTTCGCTGCTGATTACGAATTTTTCCAACCTGATTTTGTTGCCTTGCTTGTTGGTCACCTTCGAGCACGGCAAAGGCAACTCCATTGACGACAACGCGCTGATACGGCACTACGATGAGTCGTACCACGAAGAAGACGATGATTTGGAGCTAAACCTGGATAGAATGACCGTGAAAAGCCGCACTGACCTAGGTAGCTAGAGCAACGGCTGTTTGAAAGATTAAAAAAGAACGTCATGCTGAGCGTAGCCGAAGCATCTCTACTGCACCGCCGCGGCTCCCCTCTCTTTTGGAGAGGGGCCGGGGGTGAGGTTCAACGAAGCGAGCGAGATGCTTCGGCTGCGCTCAGCATGACGTTCTAGAGAGTTGAAAATAAACCAATTCATGAAATACCCCGAATACAAGCAGCCGCTCAATTACGGCCAGGTGGGCGAGGACATCCTCGCCTGGTGGAAGGAGCACGGCATCTTTGAGAAGAGCGTGAGCAGCCGCGAAGGCCAGCCCACGTTCGTGTTTTACGAGGGCCCGCCCTCGGCCAACGGCGCCCCGGGCATCCACCATGTGATGGCCCGCACGGTGAAGGACATTTTCTGCCGCTACCAGACGCTGCAGGGCAAGCAAGTATCCCGCAAAGGCGGCTGGGATACCCACGGCCTGCCCATCGAACTGCAGGTCGAGAAGGAACTGGGCATCACGAAGGAGGACATCGGCAAGAAAATCACCGTCGAGGAGTACAACCAGCGCTGCAAGGAGACCGTGATGCGCTTCAAGGCGCAGTGGGACGACCTGACCGAGAAAATGGGCTACTGGGTCGACCTCGACGACCCATATGTAACCTTCGAGCCCGAGTATATCGAAAGCTGCTGGGCGCTGCTCAAGAAGCTTTACGACAAGGGCTTGCTCTACAAGGGCTACACCATTCAGCCCTACTCGCCGGCCGCCGGTACCGGCCTCAGCTCGCACGAGCTGAACCAGCCTGGCACCTACCGCGACGTGAAAGACACGACCGTAGTGGCCGAGTTTGAGGTGAAGCGCAACGAGCAGTCGGAGAAGCTGTTTGCCCTGGCCGACGGCTTACCTGTGTTCATCACGGCCTGGACGACCACGCCCTGGACCCTGCCCGCCAACACCAGCCTGGCCGTGGGCAAGAACATCCGCTACGCGGTGGTGCGCACCTTCAACCCCTACACCTACGAGCCCCAAGTAGTGGTGCTGGCCAAGGATTTGGTGGGACGCTACCTCACCGAAAAAGGCGCCCAAGCTTCGTTGGAAGACTACCAAGCCGGCGACAAAGTGCTGCCCTGGCGCCAACTGGCCGAGTTCAGCGGCGCCGAGTTGGTGGGCATCAGTTACGAGCGTCTGTTTGGCACCGAAAACGGTTTCCCGGCTTTTGAAGGGCAGGAGCGCGCCTTCCGCGTCATCCCCGGCGACTTCGTGACCACCGAGGATGGTACTGGCATTGTACACATCTCGCCCACGTTTGGCGCCGATGACTTCCGGGTAGCGCAGCAAAATGATATTCCTGCGCTCATGGTCATGGATGACCAGGGCAAGCTGAGCCCCATTGTGGACCGCACCGGCCGCTACGTGGCCCAGATGGGCGAATTCGGCAGCCGTTGGGTAAAAAACTACGACGGCCACGACGATTCCGCCGCCGACTACCGCACCCTCGACGTCGATATCAGCGTGCGCTTAAAAGAGCGCGGCCGAGCCCTGAAAGTGGAGAAGTACGAGCACACCTATCCGCATTGCTGGCGCACCGACAAGCCCGTGCTCTACTACCCGCTCGACTCCTGGTTTATCAAGACCACGGCGGTAAAGGACCGGCTCATCGAGCTCAATAAAACCATCAACTGGAAGCCCGAAAGCACCGGCAGCGGCCGCTTTGGCAACTGGCTGGAAAACCTGGTGGACTGGAACCTCAGCCGCTCGCGCTACTGGGGCACGCCGCTGCCCATCTGGCGCACCCAGGACGGCACTGAGGAAATCTGCATCGGCAGCATCGAGCAGCTGAAATCGGAGATTGACAAGGCCGTAGCGGCCGAAGTCATGACCCACAACCCCTATGCCAACGGCGAAAAAGTGGACCTGCACCGGCCCTACGTGGACGGTATTTTCCTCGTTTCGCCCAGCGGTCTGCCCATGTACCGCGAGGCCGACCTCATCGACGTGTGGTTCGACTCCGGCGCCATGCCCTACGCGCAGTGGCATTACCCCATCGAGAACGGCGGGAAATTCCAGAAGAATTTCCCCGCCGATTTCATTGCCGAAGGCGTGGACCAAACCCGCGGCTGGTTCTTCACGCTGCACGCCCTGGCGGTGATGCTGGAAGACTCCGTGGCCTTCAAAAACGTCATTGCCAACGGCCTCGTGCTGGCCAAAGACGGCCAGAAGATGAGCAAGCGCCTCGGCAACGCCGTGGACCCGTTTGCCACCATCAAGCAGTTCGGCCCCGATGCCACCCGCTGGTACCTCATCGCCAACGCGCCACCGTGGGACAACCTCAAGTTTGACCCGGCCGGCGTGACCGAAGTGCAGCGCCGTTTCTTCGGCACGCTGTTCAATACGTACTCGTTCTATGCGCTTTACGCGAATCTGGACGATTTCCAGACCAGTGAATTCAACCGCATTTCGCAGTCGGAGTTGAGCGAGCTGGACCGCTGGATTCTGAGCAAGCTGCAGTCGCTGATTGTGGAAGTGCGCGGCCACCTGGATAGCTACGACCCCACCAAGGCCGCCCGCGCCATCCAGGATTTCGTGACCGACCAGCTCTCGAACTGGTACGTGCGTCTCTCGCGCCGCCGTTTCTGGAAAGGCGAACTGACCCAGGACAAGCGCGCCGCCTACGAAACCCTGCAGGAATGCCTGGTGGTGGTGGCGCAGCTGATGTCGCCCATCGCGCCGTTTTTTGGCGAGTGGCTGTATAAGAACATGACCGACGGGATGCGGACCGAAGCCGTGGCCAAAAACACACCCCTGGCCCCGGAATCGGTGCATCTGACGCTGTTGGTGGAAGCCGATACCACCCGCATCGACCAGAAGCTGGAGGAGCGCATGGAGCTGGCCCAGCGCATCAGCTCGCTGGCCCACTCGCTGCGCAAAAAGTCCGTGCTGAAGGTGCGGCAGCCCCTGCAGCGCATCCTGGTGCCGGTGCTGAACGACTCAACCAAGGAGCAAGTTGGCCTCGTGGAGGACCTGATTTGCGCCGAAATCAACGTGAAGCACATCGAATTCCTCGACGACGAAAGCGGCGTGCTGGTGAAGTCGGTGAAGCCCAATTTCAAGCGCCTCGGCCAGCAATACGGCCCGCGCCTGAAGGCCGTGGGTGCCCGCATTCAGCAGATGACGGCGGCTGAAATCAGCAAGCTGGAGAAGGAGGGAAGCCTCGCGGTGGAAGTAGATGGCCAGCCCATCACCCTGGCGCCCGACGATGTGGAAATCCGCACCGACGACCTGCCAGGCTGGCTCGTGGCTACCGACGGCCCCCTCACCGTGGCCCTCGACGTGACCCTGACCGACGAGCTGCGCCAGGAAGGCCTCGCCCGCGAGCTGGTGAACCGACTCCAGAACCTGCGCAAAGACTCGGGCCTGGAGGTGCAGGACAAAATCCGCGTCACATTGGCAGACCAGCAGCCCGAGCTCACGGCCGCCGTGGCCGCGTTCGGCGACTACATCCGGACCGAAACGCAGGCCCTCGCCCTGACCTTCGCGGCCGATGTGAACGGAGGTTCCGTGCTCGAATTTGATGACTACTCTGTGCCCGTGCATTTGGAGGTTGCAACTGCTTGATGCTGAACGACTCGCTGGGGCTCTGAAAACCCGGTGAGTCCTCGGCCGCACAAACACTCAATAAGCTCGTCTTTATCGGCCTAAAAGGCCAGACAGTCAGTTATAAAAGGTACAAAAGGACGGTAATAAAACAGGCCGTCTCTCTCGCCACTTTTGGCATCGTCTGAATGCACCCAACCCTCTCCAATCGCCAGCAATCCGCCACTAAATTCTTCCTGCTGGCCCTGCTCATCATTGCCCTCGACCAGCTTTCGAAGTGGGCTGTGCACACCTACATGCAGCCCGGTATGGCGGGAGAAATTCCCCTCATCGGCAATTGGTTTAAGCTCCATTACACCCTGAACCCGGGCATGGCTTTCGGGGCAGAGTTACCAGCCCCTTATGGCAAGCTGGTGCTAACAGCCTTCCGCTTGGTAGCCGTCTTTGGCCTGAGCTACTACATTATCCGCCTCTGCAAGCAGCGCGCCTCCGGAGGCTATATCGCCTGCATGGCCCTGATTCTGGGCGGCGCCGTTGGCAACCTGATAGACTCGATTTTCTACGGCATCATCTACAACAACGCCCCTTTTGCCTCGCCCACGCGCTGGTTCTACGGCCAGGTGATTGACATGCTCTACGTAGACATCTACGAAGGCTTTTTGCCCCAAAACTGGCCGCTGCTAGGGGGGAAGTACGTTTCGCTCTGGCCCATTTTTAACATTGCAGATTCTTCCATTTTCGTAGGTGTGGCCTTGATTCTGCTCAATCAGAGCCGCTTTTTCCACGAGCAGGTAGAAGCCCCCAAAGCTGCCAGCTCTACTTCTGAAACTGAAACCCCAGCGGTTCTCTAATTGCCCTACTGCTAGCTCATTTCACCCGTGGGCACCGCCTGAATGCACCCAACCCTCTCCAATCGCCAGCAATCTGCCGCTAAATTCTTCCTGCTGGCTCTGCTTATCATTGCCCTCGACCAACTCTCGAAGTGGGCGGTGCACACCTACATGCAGATGGGTTCGATTGGCGAAATTCCTCTTCTGGGTGATTGGGCGATGCTGAACTATACCCTGAACCCCGGTATGGCCTTCGGGGCGGAGTTGCCGGCTCCTTATGGCAAGCTGGTGCTCACCGGCTTCCGTCTGGTGGCGGTTTTTGGTCTGAGCTACTACATCATTCGCCTCTGCCGGCAGCGTGCGGCTAGCGGTTATATCGCCTGTCTGGCGCTCATTTTAGGTGGGGCTGTGGGCAATTTGATAGACTCTATTTTCTACGGCGTTATCTACGACAACGCCCCGGCGGGTTCGCCCACGCGCTGGTTCTACGGCCAGGTGATTGACATGATTTATGTGCCCCTTTATCGCGGGGTCTTTCCTCAGTCGTGGCCCCTTGTAGGCGGCGAGTACAGCTCTGGTTTCCCCATCTTCAATATTGCCGACTCGTCTATTTTTATTGGTGTTGTCTTGATTCTGATTAATCAGAGCCGTTTTTTTAAGGAGGACGAGCAAACCGATGCTGTGGCTACAGAGCGTGGTCCTTTAGTAGCCTCCGATTCTGAAAATCTGGCCTAACAGGGGGATAGAATAATTAAAACAACGTCATGCAGAGCGGAGCGAAGCATCTCACATGCAACAGTAATTCATCTGCCATACGATGCCACGCGAGATGCTTCGCTGCGCTCTGCATGACGTTCTTGTGTTAATTCAGTCGTCTTACAATAGTTCTACCCCTACTTTCGTCCGTGCCCAACCCCCTCCTCACCGTTTCCAACCTTACCATTGACTTCTCCAGCCACCGCGGCGACGTGCGGGCCGTGGACAATGTGTCGTTTGAGCTGGATAGGGGCGAGACGCTGGCCATTGTGGGCGAGTCGGGCTCGGGTAAATCCGTGACGTCGCTGGCGTTGCTCGGGCTGATTCCGATGCCCCCTGGCCGTATTGCCAGTGGTAGCACCGTTTTTCTTTCCGAAAAGCTCGGCAATACCGACCTGCTGAAACTTTCCGAAACCGACCTGCGCCAGGTGCGCGGCAACGACATCGGAATGATTTTCCAGGAGCCGATGACCTCGCTGAACCCCGTGTACACCTGCGGTAGCCAGGTGGTGGAAGCCTTGCTGCTGCACACCGACTGCACGCCCAAGGCCGCCAAGGAGCGCACCATCGCGCTGTTTGCCGAAGCCCAACTGCCGCGCCCCGAAGCCATCTTCAACAGCTACCCACACGAGATTTCGGGCGGCCAGAAGCAGCGCGTGATGATTGCCATGGCCATGGCCTGCCGCCCGGCCCTGCTCATCGCCGACGAGCCCACCACGGCCCTCGACGTGACGGTGCAGGCCCGCATGCTGCGCCTCATCGACGACCTGCGCCGCCAGCACAACACGGCAGTGCTCTTCATCACCCACGACCTCGGCGTGGTGGCCGAAATCGCTGACCGCATTCTGGTGATGTACCGCGGCAAGGTGGTAGAGCAGGGGAGGGTGCTGGATATTTTTTCAAATCCGCAACATCCTTACACAAAAGGGCTTTTAGCGTGCCGTCCGCGCCTCTCAGTAGGCAAAAAACGCCTCCCCGTGGTGGCTGATTTCATGGGGGAAGACGCCAGCGGGCAGCTTTTCGCCCAGCCCGCGCCCGTGCTTCCCCTGCCAGATGAGGCACTTGCGGAATCTTCGCCCGAAGTGGAGGAACAGCAGTTACACGATAAAACTGATACCGCCAAAACGTTCCCCGTGGAACATGGGGGTTTTAGGGATGTTCCACGGTCGGAGTCCGGCTTGTTGCACCATACAACCTTACCCCCTGACTCCCTCTCCAAAAAAGAGGGGGAACCGGAAATGCTTTCAGCGGAATCGTCTTCACGAACCGGTGCCCCCTCTTTTTTGGAGAGGGGGTCAGGGGATGAGGTTCTGTCGGGCGCGCCGTTGCTAGAAGTCCAAAACCTCCAGGTCTACTTCCCCCTCCGCAAGGGCTTTTTTCGCCGCGCCACCGACTACGTTCGCGCCGTAGACAACGTCAGCTTCACCCTCTATCCCGGCGAGACCATCGGCCTCGTAGGGGAGTCCGGTTGCGGCAAGACCACGCTCGGCCGGGCGCTGCTCCGCCTCACGGAACCAACGGCGGGCAGCATCCTGTTTGAAGGAACTGATTTGGCTAAACTGTCCAGTGGTGACTTGCGTCGCCGTCGGCGCGATTTGCAGCTGGTGTTTCAGGACCCTTACGCCGCCCTTAATCCCATGCTGACGGTGGGCGAGGCCATCTGGGAGCCGATGCGCGTGCACAACGTGGGCGGCACCCGCCAACAGCAAAAAGCGAAAGTGATGGAGCTGCTGCGCACCGTGGGGCTGCGCGACGAGCATTTCCAGCGCTACCCACACGAGTTCAGCGGCGGGCAGCGGCAGCGCATCTGCATTGCCCGGGCGCTGGCTTTGCAGCCCAAGCTGATTGTCTGCGACGAGTCGGTTTCGGCCCTCGATGTCTCGGTGCAGGCGCAAGTGCTGAACCTTCTCAACGACCTCAAACGCGAGTTCGGCATCACTTATCTGTTCATCACGCACGACCTTTCCGTGGCCCGGTTTATGAGCGACCGGCTGCTGGTCATGCACCAGGGCCGCATCGTGGAAAGCGGCCCGGCAGCGGCCATCTACGCCGCGCCGCAGCACGAATACACCCAGGGCCTGCTGGCCGCCATCCCGAAGGATAGTTTGGCGGACATCGAAGCTGCCGTAGCCAGCCGGGCGTAGTCCTGTAGCGTGGACTCTGCGAGTCCGCGCCGGAACCATATACCTTGCGCTTCCCATCGTCGCTTTTGCTTCCAGCTCGCTACAGTGCTAAGCGCTACCACGCGCGGACTCTCAGAGTCCACGCTACAACCTCCCGGCCGGTGTCGCGTTCTAATACCCGCGACCCGATTCACCGGACCATTCATTTTTTCCGCTCTCGCCGCCTGCGACCAATCACTTTTCGGCGGCCACTTTTTACATGAACACCCCCGAAACCCCCAAGGCCCCCCGCGCCAAGCGCGAAAAGCCCGAACCCGCGCCCATCAGTCAGGAACAAGTACTGAGCGCTTTTACCGATAACCCCACCAAAGTCCTCGCCTACCGCCAACTCTCGCGCCGCCTCGGCGTCACGACCAAGGGCCAGCGCGAGGAAATCTTTGCTCACATCAAGCAGCTGCGCAAGCAAGGCTTGATTTTGCTGCTTCAGAACGACGAATACCGCTTGGCCGATACGGAAGTTGTAGCGGCGGCATTGATGCCGTCCAGCGCCCGCAAATCGACCAAAAAAGCGGCTTCGCCCGTTGAGCCCCCGCGCAACCGTTCGGTGCAGGCCAACTTTGGCCAGGACCCCATCATTCACCGCCGCCGCTCCGCCGGCTTCGACTATGTGGATGGCGACGACCGTCCCGAGCGTGCGCCGTCCAACACGGTCATCGGCACCGTGGATTTGGCCACGCCCAACTTCGCCTTCGTGGTGCCCGAAGGGGTGGACGGTGGCGACGATATCCGCGTGTTTACCGACCAGCTCAAATTTGCCCTGCAGGGCGATGTGGTGCGAGTACGCCTGCGCAGTTCGCGCGACGGCCGCCCCGTGGGCGACGTAGTAGAAGTGCTCAAGCGCCAGCGCCCCGAGGTAGTAGGCCGCCTGCAGGTGCAGGGCACGCTAGGCTTTGTGAAGCCGGACAACCGCAAGGTGTACTTCGACGTGTTTGTGCCGCCGCACGCCTTGGGCGATTCCCGCAACGGCGACAAGGTGTTGGTTCGCATCAACGAATTTCCCGAAGACAGCAACCGCCAGCCGGTGGGTGAGGTCATCCGCAACTTCGGTGCGGCCGGCGGCAACGAAGCCGAGATTAACGCCATCATGGCTGAATTCGGCTTGCCGTTTGAGTTTCCTGAGGAAGTACAGACCGAGTCGGAAGGCATCAGCGAGGTTATCTCGGAAGATGAAATTGCCCGCCGCCGCGACTTCCGCAACGTGACTACGTTCACCATTGACCCGGCCGACGCCAAGGACTTCGACGATGCCCTCAGCATTGAGAAGCTGGAAAATGGCCACTGGGAAATTGGTGTGCACATCGCCGACGTGACCCACTACGTGCGTCCCGGCACTGAGCTGGAGCGTGAGGGCAAGCACCGCGCCACCTCGGTTTACCTGGTTGACCGCGTGATTCCCATGCTGCCCGAGCGCCTGAGCAACGGCCTCTGCTCGCTGCGGCCCCATGAGGACAAGCTGACTTTCTCGGCCGTGTTTGAGCTGGATGAGAACGGCAAGCTCTACGAGTCGTGGTTTGGCAAAACCATCATTCACTCCGACCGTCGCTTCAGCTACGAAGAGGCCCAGGAGCGCATCGAAAGCAAGGAAGGCGACTACGCCGAGGAGATAAACATCATGAACGACATGGCGCATAAAATCTGCGCCCAGCGCTTCAAGCAAGGTGCCATCACCTTCGAAACGCAGGAAGTGAAGTTCCGACTCAATGAGCACGGCAAGCCCCTCGGCGTGTACGTGAAGGAGCGGAAGGACGCGCACAAGATGATTGAGGAGTTTATGCTGCTCGCCAACCGCAAGGTGGCCGAGTTCGTGTTCAACCTAAAAAAGACCAAGCCGCGCTTCACCATGGTGTACCGTACCCACGATGCGCCGGAGCCCGAACGCCTGCAGACCTTCGCCCTCTTCGCCCAGAAATTCGGCTACAAGCTGAAGCTAGACAATCCGAAAAAAATCAGCACCGAGCTCAATAACCTGAGTTCGGAAGTAGTGGGCAAGCCCGAGCAAAATGTGCTTCAGGGACTCGCCATCCGGACTATGGCCAAAGCCATTTACAGCACCGAGCCGCTGGGCCACTTCGGCCTGGCCTTCGACCACTACTCGCACTTCACCTCGCCCATCCGCCGCTACCCCGATATGATGGCCCACCGCCTACTCGAGCACTACCTGCTCGGCGGCAAGAACGTGCCCGTTGACCCCGTAGAAGAAGAGTGCAAGCACTCCTCGGCCCGCGAGAAACTTGCTGCCAACGCCGAGCGCGCCAGCATCAAGTTCAAGCAGGTGGAGTTCATGGCCGACGAAATTGGCAACACCTTTAAGGGGGTGGTCTCTGGCCTCACCGAGCGCGGCATGTACATCGAAATCGAGGAGAACAAGTGCGAAGGCATGGTGCGCCTGAGCGACATTCCCGGTGACGAATACGAGCTTGACAAGGACAACTACCGCATCGTGGGCCGCCGCAACAAGCGCATCATCCAGTTCGGCGACGAGATGATGGTAGTCGTAAAATCTGCCAACCTGCTTGACCGCACCATTGACTTCGAGCTGGTAGATGACCGCCCCGACCACGTGAAGAAGCGCGAAGCTGACGAGCGCAAGCAGCGCAGCAGCGAGCCCCGCGGCTACCGTGACCACAGCAGCGGCAAGGGGCACAGCAAGGGCGGGCACAAGGGCAAACGCCGGTAGGCCTGACTAACCCATGCGGTGGAACCTCACCCCTGCCGGGCACGGCCCCGGCCCCTCTCCCGCGGAGAGGGGAGCCTGACGATTTTAAGTCTCGACTCAATCCAGAGTCGGGGCTTTTTTGTTAGAATACTAGTGTCGGGTTTATCTATTCAATGCCTCTCGGTTCCCCTCTCCACGGGAGAGGGGCCGGGGCCGTGCCCGGCAGGGGTGAGGTTCCACCGCATGGGTTCGACGGCGCTATCCGTTCTTTGCACGCACTATGACCCCAGCCGACTTCCCCGCTCAAATCACTGCCGCCCTCGCCCAACTTAACTACGGCGAGCAACCCGATACCCTCTACGCCCCAATCCGCTACATCATGGGGCTTGGGGGCAAGCGCATCCGGCCGCTGCTCACGCTGCTCGGCGCCCATGTCTTCACCGACGAGCTGACGCCCATCCTCAAGCCCGCTGTGGCCACCGAAGTCTTCCACAACTTCACCCTGCTCCACGACGACCTGATGGACCAGGCGCCCCTGCGCCGCGGCCAAGCCACCGTGCACGAGAAGTGGAATCCCAATGTAGCTATCCTCAGCGGCGACGTGATGCTGGTGCGGGCCTACGAACTGTTCCTGGACGTGGAGCCGACGCTACTCCCCACCGTGCTCCGCCGCTTCGGCCAGACGGCCGCCGAGGTCTGCGAAGGCCAGCAGTGGGACATGAACTTCGAGACCGAAGCCCAGGTAACCATCCCGCAATACCTGGACATGATTCGCCTGAAAACAGCCGTCCTCCTCGGCTTCTGCCTGGAGCTGGGTGCCCGCCTCGCCGGCGCCTCCGAGGAAGATGCCGACCACCTCCGCCAGTTCGGTACCGACATCGGCCTGGCCTTCCAGCTGCGCGACGACCTGCTCGACGTGTATGGCGACGCCGCCACCTTCGGCAAGCGCGTGGGCGGCGACATCGTATCCGATAAAAAGACGTTTCTGCTCCTCACCGCCCAGGCCCAGGCCAACGCCGAGCAGCAAACCATCTTGCGCCAGCTCATCGCCCAGCCCGTCACCGATGCCGACGCCAAGGTCACGGCCGTGCGCGCCATCTACGACGAGCTCGAAATTCGACCTCAGACGGAAGCTCTCATCAACGACTACTTCCAGGATGCCCTGCAGCATTTGGAGCGCGTAGCGGCGCCCGCAGCGCGCAAAGAGCCGCTGCATCACCTCGCACTCCAGCTCATGGACCGCGAGAGCTAGCATAGCGCTTGCTTCAGCCCCTGCGTTCTACTGCCGGTACCTGCTGATGCGCGCGTGCTGCGGCCCTGTATCCGATTTTCATTACCCACCCTTTTCCGGCGTTTCGTGTTCAACCCTGTTCTAATCCTCATCGGCCTCACGGTCGCCATCTCTGCCTACGCCTGGTCGAAAAGCCAGCTGATGGAGTCCTGGATAATGCACCCTTACCTTATGGCGCGTACCGGCGGGCAGTGGCATCGCCTGCTCACCTCCGGCTTCCTGCACGCCGACTGGGCCCATCTGCTCTTCAACATGTTTGCCTTCTACTCCTTCAGCCCCATTGTGCTGGGAACGTTAGCCGGCAACTACGGGCCGGGCGCGGGCATTGGCCTGTTCCTGCTGCTCTACCTGGGCGGCATCATCATCTCCGATTTGCCCACCTACTTCCAGCACCGCAACGACCCGGGCTACCGCAGCCTCGGGGCTTCGGGCGGGGTGTCGTCGGTGGTGTTTGCCAGCATCCTGCTGTTTCCGGTCAACAACAGCGGGGGCGGCATCATCATCTTCCCCATTCCGTTTCCCATCCAGCCCTTCCTGTTCGGCTTCCTTTACCTGGCCTATTCCTGGTACATGGGCCGCCGCCGGGGCGATAACATCAACCACGACGCCCACTTCTACGGCGCCCTCTACGGCGTCGTGCTCATGCTGGCCCTTATGCCTGCAGCCGGACCTGAGTTTATCATGCAAATCAGCCAATTCATTCAAGCAAAACTCTCATAATCAGTATTTTAAATATAAAAAAGAGACTTTTCCTATATCCATTTGAAGATGTTTGCGTAAGAGGGGGCAGATAGGCAAGCGCCTGTTTCCTTTCCAACTTAAATCCCTTCGCAATGCGTTTTCTCACTTCCCTTAGCAATCGTATCCCCTCGCTGGCCCTGCTACTGAGCTTGTTCACTTCTGTTCTACTCACGGCTTGTGGTAGTGGCAGGCGCGACGATGGCACGCTCAGCATCGTGGGTATTGTTTACCTCCTTTTTGCCGTCTTCGCCTTTCTCAGCCTCATCAAGCAGGACTGGTCCATTGGCAAGAAAATTATCTGGGGCCTTATCATTTGGTTCTTTCCTTTCGGTGGTTCCATCATCTACTTCCTCTTCTCGGGCCGCAAGTAGCAGGTCTTACCAAGAGTTGATAAAACAAAAAGCCCCGGCCAAATCTGGCCGGGGCTTTTTGTTTGCGGTAGGTTTTTCTTCCAACCCTAGCGGTTCAGCAGGCGCTTCTTTTCAAGCTGGGCCACGCCCCGCAGGAGCTCGCCCCCGTTCGTGATTTGCGTCATCTGCCAGTGGTCGCCCACGCGGCGCAGCTTCACTTCCACCACCATCGTGGTGTCGTATTTGGGCTGCGAAACCTCGAGGCCCACAAAGGCATTGTCGCCTTCCTCCCGGCTGTACTTGATGCCCTTAAACTGGCTGTCGGGGCTCACCACTTTGCCCACCAGCCCGGTGAGTGAAACATTAACCACATGTTTCGGAGCCGCTGCTGCTGCCTCTTCCAGCGAGCCGGTTTCTACGTAGCGCTGCACTTCCTGGTGTGCTGCTTTAGCCAGGGCTGGCTTGAGCATGCGCATGGCCCCGCCCATCATCAGGCTGCCGCCGGGTACCAGTGAGGACAGCACCGAGCCTTGCTGAGAGATGTCGTCCACGAGATGTCCGGTCACGCTGCTCACGTCTACGTATTTCTCAAACGCAGCCATGTCGTGGGTTTGCACAGCGGCGGCGGCGGCCACCAACGCGCCCTGTGGGCCCTGCTTGAGGCTGCGGTAGTAATAGTATCCGCCGGCAACCAGGGCTAGCAGCAGGACGAATAGCAGAAGTCTTTTCATGAAAGCGTAAGCGTTAGAATGAGCTGCAAAATTACCTCAATCACCGGTTTCTATTTGGGTTCTCGTATGGATAGCCAACGCTCGTAATTGTCCCGGCAGTTTCCGGACCTTTTGCGTTCGACTTTAGTCTTTCGCTTACCCTTTATATATGCCCAACCTCCTCAGTGCATCCATGCCTGTTCGGCCCGTGGAAGTGCACGGGCACCGCGGTTGCCGCGGCCTTCGTCCCGAAAACACCCTGCCGGCCTTTCTGCACGCCCTCGCCCTCGGGGTCGATATTATCGAACTCGATGTAGTCGTATCTGCCGATAAGCAAGTAGTCGTTTCGCACGAGCCCTGGCTGAACCCGAGCATCTGCCTTGATGTGCATGGCCAGCCCGTCGCTTCAGATACGGCCCACGAGCACAATCTATACAAGATGCTGTACGCCGATATCCGGCGGTGCGACTGCGGGCAGCTAGGCCATCCAACGTTTCCTGAGCAAGTGCCAGGGCCGGCTTTCAAGCCCCTGCTCAAGGAAGCACTGGTTGCCATCGAGGCTGCTGCTCGCGCATTGGGCCGTGCCCCGGTTGGGTATTCTGTCGAGATAAAAAGCAGCCCGGAGGGCGATGGCATTTTGCATCCGGCGCCTGCGCAGTTCCTGGCTTTGGTACTGGCTGAGCTGGCCTCTGCCCAGGTGCTAGACCGTACCACCCTACTTTGTTTCGACCCGCGTATTCTTCAGCTCGCTCATCAGCAACTGCCCGGTTTGTCTACATGCCTTCTGGTAGAAGATGAGCTAGCCTGGACTCACCATCTCACCCAACTTGGCTTTGTGCCCACTGCCTTCGGGCCCGACTTCACCACTGTCACCCCAGAGGCGGTTGCGCTGCTTCGTTCATCTTACCCCGGCCTCCGCCTCGTGCCCTGGACTGTAAACGACCGCTCCGACATGAAACGCATGCTTGCTCTGCAAGTAGACGGTATAGCTACAGACTATCCGGACCGTCTCATTTCCATGCGGACCACCTACTATCAGTGACCCCAGATTTGGTACATACTCCATTGCCCCCCTTCGAAATGCCCCAGGCATCAAAGGAGGGCTTTTTTATTGGTGTTAAATGCAGTGGTGCATTGGCGTTACATAATTCGCGTGTAACGTACTGATGTTACATGTGTTTCATGTGTTCGATACAAGTGTATCACTTGTAAAATGTCCAAACGTGTACGTAAATTGTAATTTTATTATCTGTACAAGTTTGTTTAATCCGTACACATTTGACATATTTGCATAAGCGTTACGCAACTCGTTTAATATGCCACACCAAGGGGAAATCCTGCAAGAAGCCATCAAAAACAGCGGTATTTCCATTACGCGTATCGTAGAGGAATTGGGTATTACACGCCCTACCATTTATCGTAAATTCAAAGAAGAGACAATTGATTACAACTTCGTAAAACGTATCGGTGACATTATAAATCATGATTTTTCGAACGACTTTACAGTTGTACAACAATCTTCATTGCCATTCGTAACACCTTTACAAAAAGCTGCCGTTACACAATCTGTTACACCCCGTGTAACATCCACGCAAAACATCGATTCTGACCCATCTAAGCAGCTTTTATTACTCCAAGCGAAGTACATAGCTCTTTTAGAGGCCTACAATGAGTTATTGCTAAAGGTGTATGGGCCCAAGTGACAAAAATGTTCCACGTGAAACATTTTTGTCCTAAACGACGGGGCTTGAGCAGATGTAACAGCGCCAACTATACGGTCACCAGACATCAATTTATGAGGCTATGCTAGCAGCCTTTATTGAGTAGCGGCAACGAATCCATCGGGCTTGGTGGACACATCTGCGGGTCAGGATAGGCCCTTCGTATATCGGCTGGCAATCCACAATTCGAGTCAAATATCGCCTTGTTTTGCCTTGCCGAATTGAGCCAGCTGAAGCCGCACATAGAGCCTCCCCGGAAAATGAATTAGATGTCATGCTGGCTTGTTGAAGCACCTCCACCGTTTCGCTTGGTCCTCGAAACGAAGCGGGAGAAATGCTTCGACAAGCTCAAAGCATGATGGCCTTTTTAGAGGGTGGGCACTTTTCAGATAGCTTCTAAGCAGACTGGACTAAGGGCTGTCGAGGACAGCAAACCTCAATACGAAAGAAGACTAGACCTCCGTCGTGGATAGGATTAGCGAGACCCAGCACAGCACCGGGCGAGGGCGCATCATGGCAATCCGCTCCGGCGAGGCCAGCGTCAAAATGAGCCCGGAAGTGGGAGGGATAGAAACCCAGCTTAGAGAAAAATCACTTCTTTAATAACGGTCTCACCAACCTCGGCATTGATGAGTTCGGCCACCCGCGTCTTGGCCATTACCAACTCGTGTTTGAGGGGAGCGGAAGTAAGGCGCACAAAAAGGCGTCCTTGGTTGACATACACCTCCTGGGTCTTCAACGCGACCGCCTTGCCCATCACCCGCTCCCAACTGGATACCACCATTACCTCGTTGAGTTTGCCCTGGAGCCGGTAGGCACGCACCAAAGCTTCGAGGCCTTCCTTAAGGGAAATGTCGCCGGAGCGAGAAGGGGAGAAGGGTTTTTTCACGGTAGAGTTAGGCCAAAAGAAAGGGGCAAGATAGCCCCTGTTTTGGTGCCGCAAAGGTAGCCACGGTAGCGCCTAAACGGGCGCTACCGTACCGTCCAACACGCGGAAGCGGAGGATGGGAATGGTGACGCGCGCCAGGGCCTGGTCGGTGCGCTCCAGGTTGGTGTCAGTCAAAAACACTTGCCCAAAAGTCTCATCAGCTACCAACTCAAGTAGCCGGGCAATGCGCTTGTCGTCCAGCCGGTCGAAAATATCATCGAGGAGGAGCAAAGGCTTGTGGTGCCGCTTCGATGCCAACATCTCGAACTGGGCTAGTTTTAGGGCGATGGCGAAAGACTTCTGCTGGCCCTGCGACGAGTGGCTTTTAACCGGCAACTCATCCATCAGGAAGACGAAGTCGTCGCGGTGCGAGCCAGTGGTGCTGCGCTGCAGAGCAAAGTCGCGGCGCTCATTGCTTCGAAGCAACTGAGCAAAGTCAGCTCCAACCAACTGGCTTTTGTAGGTAAGCGTAACGACTTCCCGGCCATCGGCGAGTTGCTGGTAATGCCGCTGAAAGATGGTGACGTACTCCGCCAGGAATGCTTCCCGCAGCGCTGTTATCTGTTCGCCCAACGGGGCCAGCTGCTCGTCAAGGGCAAGCAGGTAATCGCGGTCGAAGCCATGATTTGGGCGGTCGCCTTGCTTGAGCACGGCATTGCGTTGACGTAGGAGGGCATTGTATGAAATGAGCAACTCCAAGTACGCATGGTCGAGCTGGGCCATCAGGCTATCGAAATACTTGCGGCGCTCCTCGCTGCCCTGCCGAATCAGGTCCGTGTCGTAGGGGGAGATGAGGACGGCGGGGTACTTACCAATGTGGTCGGCCATGCGCTCGTAGAGCTGCTTGTTGTGGGTGAGGGTCTTTTTCTGGCCCAGCCGCAGGCTTACCTGTATGGTTTCGTGCTCAGGAGCTGAATCAGATGAAAAATTTCCCTTAACTACAAAGAAATCAGCACCTTGCTTAATACAAAGGGCGTCTGACGACGTTATTGCGCTCTTAGTGAGCGACAAGTAGTGAATGGCGTCGAGTAGATTCGTTTTCCCGCTTCCATTGTCGCCAATGAAGCAGTTAAGGCCAGGGGATAAACGAAGCGCGGCGTCGTCGTAATTTTTAAAAAAAAGTAGCTGAAGGGAGTCGAGGGTCATAAGGTTCGGTATTGCCAGCACTTTTACGTAATTTCGCCCTCCCAACGCGAATTATTCTTTTCCTTAAACTTGCTATGGCAGATACGAAAGTAAAAGCTGCATCTAAAAAAACGCCTGCAGCCAACGGTTCAGCAACCAAGGCGAAAGGCAAAGCTGCCGCCGCTACCCGCAAGCAGCCCGACCCCGTGATGCCTGGCACCGACGAGCCCACGATGGCCGCCTCGGGTACCGACCTCTCGAAACAAGAAGCCGCCGAGTCGAACTTCCCCAAGGAGACCTACCTGCGCTGGTACGAGCAAATGCAGCTCATGCGCAAGTTTGAGGACAAAGCCGGCCAGCTATACGGCCAGCAAAAGATTAAAGGTTTCTGCCACCTCTACATCGGCCAGGAGGCCTGCGTAGCCGGGGCAGTGTCTGCCCTGGAAGTAGGCGACAAGTACATCACCGCTTACCGCGACCACGCCCACCCGCTGGCCCTGGGTACTTCGCCCAATGCCATCATGGCCGAGCTGTTTGCCAAAGCCACCGGTTGCTCGAAAGGCAAGGGCGGCTCCATGCACATGTTCGACAAGGAGGTTGGGTTCATGGGCGGCCACGGCATCGTGGGCGCTCAGGTGCCCATGGGTGCCGGCATTGCCTTTGCCGAGAAATACAACAAGACCGGCAAGCTCTGCATTTGCTACATGGGCGACGGCGCCGTGCGCCAAGGTGCCCTGCACGAGGCCTTCAACATGGCCATGCTGTGGAAGCTGCCCGTCATCTTCGTAATTGAGAACAACGGCTACGCCATGGGCACCTCGGTGGCCCGGACCTCGAACGTGACCGACCTCTACAAGATTGGCCTGAGCTACGACATGCCGTCGGAGCCGGTGAACGGCATGCGGGTGGAAGACGTGCACGAGGCAGTGGCCCGTGCCGCCGAGCGCGCCCGCAGCGGCGACGGCCCCACGCTGCTCGAGTTTAAGACCTACCGCTACAAGGGCCACTCCATGAGCGACCCCGCCAAGTACCGCACCAAGGAGGAACTGGAGGACTACCGCATGCGCGACGCCATCGAAGGCGTGCGGCATACCCTACTCACCCAGAACATGGCCACCGAGGCCGACCTCGAAGCCATCGACGAGCGCATCAAAGCGCAGGTAGCCGAATCGGTAGAGTTTGCCGAAACGTCGCCTTACCCTACCCCCGACGAACTGTACAAGGACGTTTACGTGCAGGCCGACTATCCCTACATCCACGACTAATCTTGAAATAGCTGTTAGCTCATGGCCCCTAGCTGTTAGCTTTTGCAGAGTAAAATCAAGCCTTTGTTTTTAATTAAAAAGCTAAAAGCTGACAGCTAATAGCTAACAGCTTCTTAAGTATGTCAAAGATTCCTTACACTGGCAAAAGCCAGCAGGGCCAGCAGGCCCGCCAGGGGCAACCCGCGCAGAACGTTCCGGCCGACCCACTGGCGCCTGCTGAAAACCTCACGTCTGAAAACCAGCCGGCGGAGAACCCGCTGCTGGAAGACCCGGACGCCCTAGCGGCGCGGCTGGTTGAGTCGGAGGACTTCGTGCGCAACAACCGCAACGTCCTGCTCGGCATTCTGGCTGCGGTAGTGCTGGCGGTGGTAGGGGCTTTTGCATTCTACACCTGGCGCAACCAGCAGGACGAAAAAGCGCAGGCCAGCATGTTCCGCGCCGTGAACCACTGGGAAGCCGATTCGCTGAACAAGGCCATCAAGGGCGACGGCAAAGCGCCCGGCCTGGTGACCGTGACGCAGGAGTACGGCAGCACCAAGGCCGGCAAGCTCGCCAACTTCTACGCTGGTGTGGCTTCGCTGAAGCAGGGGAAATACAAAGAGGCCATCGACTACCTCGAAGACTTCAGCTCGGACGACTACCTCGTGCAGAGCCGCGCCTACGCCCTGATGGGCGATGCCCAACTGGAGCTGAACAAGCCCAAGGAAGCCGCCGACCTCTACGCCAAAGCCGCCGACAACAACGCTAACGAGTACTTCTCGCCCGGCTACTTGCTGAAAGAAGGCGTGGCTCGCGAAATAGCCAACGACAACGAAGGCGCCATGAAAGCCTACGACCGCATCATCAACGAATTTCCCACGGCCCAGGAAGTAGCGGAAGCCCGCCAGTACAAAGCCAAGCTGGAAGGCGCGAAATAATCAGGACGATTACCTTGTCATCCTGAGCACAGCGAAGGACCTTGTCGCACCCGAACGAAACCCGTTCCACCGTGATAAGGTCCTTCGTTGCGTTCAGGATGACTGCATTTAACCCCACGAATGGCAACTTCTCTTCAAAACCTGAGCGAGTACGACGCTTCCACCTTCATCGACATCAGCGAAAAGCGCTTCGGGTTGGTGGTGGCTGATTGGAACCGTGAAATAACCGACGTGCTCAGTGCCGGCGCTTACGATACCCTCATCAAGCACGGCGCCAACGCCGAAAACATTTACCGCAACACCGTGCCCGGTAGCTTCGAGCTCACGTTAGGGGCGCAGTTTCTGGCCCAGCACGATGAGATGGACGCCGTGATTTGCCTCGGCGTCGTGATTCAGGGCGAAACCAAGCACGACGACTACATCTGCCACGCCGTGGCTCAAGGCATCACGCAGGTGGGCTTGAAGTTCAACAAGCCGGTTATTTTTGGCCTCGTTACCACCAATACCCTGGAGCAAGCCTGGGACCGGGCGGGTGGCAAGCACGGCAATAAGGGAGTGGAAGCCGCTGTCGCTGCCATCCAAATGTTAGGCTTTTAGTAACCGAAGGAAAAGCGGGTTACCGTTTGTAACTTTGCAGCCGCAAAAACAAGCATGCAACGGCTTTAGCTCGTGGGGGAAAGGGCCGATTAGGGCCTGCCAAACCATTCAGCAGCCGGCCGTGTTGCCGATGCATTGCCTGGAACGATTTCCCTGTGATTGCCTAATATTGCCCTTACCTCTTTTTTACCCCTTTCGATGAACGACGACAACATTCGCTATTCCCGGGAAGACTTGAACGAGTTTGACCAGATTATCCAGGATAAACTGACGGCGGCCCGCAAGGAGTTGGCATTCATCAAGGAGACCCTGAACCGCAGCAACGACTCCGGCACCGACACCACCGCTTCGTCGGCCAAGGTACTGGAAGACGGCGCCGACACGGCCGAGAAAGAAAGCATGAACCAGCTGGCCTCGCGCCAGATGAAGTTTATCCAGCAGCTTGAAAACGCCCAGGTCCGCATCAAGAACGGCACCTACGGCGTGTGCATCGGCACCGGCAAGCTGATTCCCAAGGAGCGCCTGCGCGCAGTACCCCACACCCAGCATTCCATCGAAGCCAAAATGGCCCGCCGCGACTAATACGCGCGGAGGCTCGAGGCCCGAATCTGTGGGCCGGCGCTGCGGCGGCCGGCTGGCAGGTTCGGGCTTTTGCTTTTATATTGAGTGAATCATTTTGCTGCCTGAGGGCTTTAGCTCCACAGTCGGTTGAATGCAACTCGGACAACCACGTTTTTTATCATACCGTAGCGATACGGCAAGCAAACAGACCCCATGGGCAAGAAACATAATTCAGAAGATAAGTCGGACCGTCGCGGCGGCCGCAATGCAGGAGGCCCCGGTGGCTTCGGCAACAAGAGCGAGCGGTCGGGCCCGGCTGGCCGTGGCAGCGACCGTGAGCGTGGCAACGACCGTGAGCGCGGCGGCTACTCCGCGGCCCGGCCTGGCAATGGACGTCCGGCCACGAACGGCGCTTTCGGGCGCCCCGCTACCAATGGCGCCTTTGGTCGTCCGGCGAACGGAGCCTTTGGAGGCGGCCGTAGCTTCGGCGACGGCGAGAAGCGCCCCTACGGCAGCAGCTACGGCGGTGCCAACCGCGAAGGCAGCAACGGTGGCTTTGGCGGCGGCAAAAGCTTCGGCGGGGGCCGGGAGTATGGCCAGCGCGAGCAAGGCAGCTTCCGCCCCGGCGGCGACCGGCCCGAGCGTCCGCGCTTAGGTAAGGAGCAGCGCACCGGCACTAGCTACGGCCGCACCGCCGACCGTCCGGAGCGCAACGACCGCAGCGAGCGGGGTGGTTTCGGCAGCGACCAGCGCGGCGCGGGTGCAGCCGATGCTCGCCCCATCCGGGAGTACCAGCCCAAGGAGAACTGGAACGGTCAGCCCTATCGCCGCGAAGGCGAGAAGGCCGTGCCCCGCGGCTTGCCTGGCGAGCGCAACCGCAAGTTCCAAAAGCAAAACCCCAACGAGGCAGGCGAAACCAGCACCCCACGCAATGCTGGCAGCTTTGGTCGCAGCACGCCCCGCGAGTCGGAAGATTTCCAGCGTGGCGAAGAGCGCGGCCCGAACCGGCCCATCCGGTCGGCGCGTCCGTTCGAAGCCAACCCGCCCCAGCCCCGTGAGGAGCGCACCGAGCGGCGTGGTGATTTTGCTGGTGGCAGCGATGCTGACCGCCGCGGCGACGAAGCGGCCTTTGGCCGGAAGTTCACGCCCGGTGCCTTTGGCAAGCGGGAGAATACCAACTACGCCGCCGGCGCTGGCCGCAGCACTGGCGAGCGCGGCGGCTACGAAAAGCGCAGCACCGAGAAGTGGACGCCCGCACCCGGCAGCTTTGCCGAGCGCCGCGAAGCCCTGAAAGCGCAGGAGCGCAGCGTGCGCCGTTCGGGCACCGGCTATGGTGCCAGCGTGGACAAGCCCCGCGCTGCCCGCCCCGTGATTCAGGATAACCGCGCCGACAAGCCCCGCTACGGCGAGCGCCCCGGCGAGGCCCCCGACTACAAAAACCTGAAGCACTACGAAAACGACAAAACCCGCGGCAACAAGCGTCGCCGCGAGGAAGACGAAGATTTCGGCACCGACGAGCTGCGCCTGAACCGCTACATCGCCAACGCGGGTATTTGCTCGCGCCGCGAGGCCGATGCTCTGATTGCCGCCGGCGAAATCAAAGTAAACGGCGAAGTGGTGACGGAGATGGGCTACAAAGTGCAGCCCACCGACACCGTGCAGTATGGCAAAACCAACCTCAACCGCGAGAAGTCGGTGTACGTGCTGCTGAACAAGCCCAAGGACTTCATCACGACTACCGAAGACCCCGAAGGCCGCCGCACCGTGATGGACCTGGTGGCCAGCGCTTCGAAAGAGCGGATATTTCCCGTGGGCCGGCTCGACCGGAACACGACGGGCCTGTTGCTCTTCACCAACGACGGCGAAGTAGCCCAGAAGCTCTCGCACCCCTCGCACAAAAACAAGAAAATTTACCAAGTCGAGCTGAGCCAGCCCCTGGCCGAAGACGACCTGCGTAAGATTGCCGAAGGCCTGGAGTTGGAAGACGGCAAAGCCATTGTGGACGACGTGGCCGTGGTAGCGGGCAACCCGCACTTTGTGGGCATTGAAATTCACATCGGCCGCAACCGCATTGTGCGCCGCATCTTCGAGCACCTCGGCTACGAAGTGGTGGCCCTGGACCGCGTGCAATACGCCGGCCTGACCAAGAAGGACCTGCCCCGCGGCAAGTGGCGCTTCCTGAGCGAGCAGGAGGTAATTCGCATGAAGTACTTCCTGTAAGCCGAAGCCGAAGCCAAAGCGTAAGAGCAAAAAGAACGTCATGCAGAGCGGAGCGAAGCATCTCGCGTGGGTAGTAACTCAATCAATGGGCTTACTATCCCGCGCGAGATGCTTCGCTCCGCTCTGCATGACGTTCTTAATGTTGTGCGTATTCTAACTCAGGAGCACATTTTATCTCTAACAATCCCACTTGCGCACCCTAGCCCTCGACATCGGCAACACTGCCGTTAAAGCTGGCTGTTTCGACGGCTCCACGCTGTGCGAGATGGCGGCGGGCCTCACGGCCGCACAGGTACTGGCCGTGGTGCAGCGCTGGCAGCCTCAGCACGTCATCATTGCCTCGGTGGCGGAAGACGCTGCGTTGCGGGCCGATGAGCTGCGAGCAGTGGTGCCCGGCGAAATCCTGACCTTTTCACCAGCCACCACAGCCATTCCGCTGCGCAATGCCTACGCCACGCCCCATACGCTGGGAGCCGACCGGCTGGCTGCCGCCGTGGGCGCGGCGGGCTTGCGGCCGGGCCAGCCCACGCTCATCGTCGATGCCGGCACGGCCCTGAAGATGGACGTGGTGACGGCCGATGGCACCTACCACGGCGGCAGCATCGGCCCGGGGCTACATATGCGATTTCGGGCCTTGCATACGTTCACGGGGCGGTTGCCGCTTTTGGAACTGCCACGCGGCCATGCAACGATTCCGCTCACGGGCGACTCCACTACCAGTAGCTTGCTGAGCGGAGTGGTGAACGGCGCCGTGGCCGAAATCACGGGTTTCATTGCTCAGTACCAGCAACTATACCCCGGCCTTGGGGTGTTGCTGACGGGGGGCGATGCTGCTTTTCTGGCGGCCCGGCTCCCGGCTCGTATCTTTGTTGTGCCCGAGCTGGTGCTGCTCGGCCTTAATCGGATTTTAGCTTATCATGTTGTCAAATAAAGAGATGGGTTGCCTGCGTTTGGGTATGGTGTTGGCAGGAGTGTTGGTAGCGGGCAGTGCGCAGGCGCAGGGCTTGGGCAACTCGCCCTATTCCCGTATCGGCTTGGGCGAATTCAACGCCAATACCGGCGGGGTGCGCCAGGTGGGCATGGGTGGAGTAGGGCTGGCGGCGCCAAACTCAACCAATGTCAATGAGCTAAACCCGGCTTTGCTTTACTACACGGGGCGCACCACTTTTGAAGCCGGCTACAACGGACAGTATAAAACCGTGAGCAATGCCAACTCGGCTATCCGGAGCGGGAGCGCCAACCTGGGCTACTTTGCCCTGTCGGTGCCGTTGGGCAGCAAATGGGGCGCTGCCGTGGGCCTGAAGCCCCTTAGCTCGGTGAGCTACGAATCGAACGTTATTCAGGACGTAGTGGGTGCCCCAACCACGGACCCGGCTCAGGTATTGAAGCAGTACCGGGGCAGCGGCGGCGTGGCGGAAGCGTACTTCGGCCAGGGCTTTCGCATCACCAAAGCTTTTACGGTGGGCGTAACCGCCTCCTACGTGTTCGGAGTAGTTGACGAAAGCACGGGCACCATTGTGCAGATTACCAACAGCGCCGCCCAGCCCCTGAACTCGATAAACCAAACCAGCACGCGCTACTCAGATTTTGCATTCCGGGCGGGGGCTCACTACCGCGCCAAATTGGCCAAGTCGCTAAGCATGAACCTGGCGGGCGTTTACAGCTTCGGCCACAACCTGAACGGCCAGCAGACCGTGACCCAGCAGCAGGAAAGACTCGATGGTACGCCCTTCGGCAACACCAGCACCGTGAGCGACCAGCGCGGCTCCGCCTACGTGCCCACGCTAGCCCAGGTGGGGGTGAGCTTCGACAACGACAAAAACTGGAGCCTCAACGTGGATGCTTCCCGGCAGGACTGGTCGAAGTTCAACAGCTTTGGTCAGGTAGGTACGCCACTGTCCAACACCATGCGGGTGGGCATTGGGGGCGAAATAGCGCCCGACCCGGGCTCGGTAGACCATTACTTCAAGCGTGTGACGTATCGGGCGGGCCTGAGCGTGGCCCAGATGCCGTACCAGCCTGATGGTCAAACGCTGTATGACCGGGCCGTGAGCTGGGGGTTTGCCTTTCCGCTGCCTACGGCCACGCCCCTGGAGTCCACCACGTTTAGCCTGGGCTTCACCTATGGCGTGCGCGGCAATACCGACGTGCTCAATGCTGCTGCCGGCACCAGCAACGTGCGGGAAAGCTACATCCGGGGCCAGTTGGGTGTCACGCTTAACAACCGCTGGTTTATCAAGCGGCGCTTGCAGTAGCCATCATCACGAAACCACCAAACGCAGTGCAAGGACTTCGGCATAGCTGGGCAAGCGGAGCATTGCTGACCGTACTGGGCCTGACGGGCTGCGACAAGAAGGCGGCCAACGGCCCCCGGCTGGAGTACACGGGCCCGCTGATGGAAACGACCAACGTGCGGACGCTGTACAGCGACTCGGCCAAGCTGAAGCTACAGCTCACGGCGCCGCTGGAGCAGCGCTTCGAAAACAGCGACGTGCTTTACCCCAAAGGCGTGAAGGTGACGTTTTATTCGGCCGACAATACCAAGACGGTGGTCAATACGCTCACCGCCAACTACGGCAAGCTCGACAAGGCGAAGAACCTCTACATCATGCGCGGCGATGTGCGCGTGGTGAACGTGCCGCAGGAGCAGCGCCTCAACACCGAAGAGCTGTTCTTCGACATGACCAAGCAGTTGATTTATACCGATTCGGCCATGTTTGTGAAGGTGACCACGCCCCAGGAATACCTAACGGGCTACGGGCTGCGGGCAAACCAGGACTTTTCGCGGTACAGCATTTTCAACCCGAAGGGCGTGTTCGCGGTGCCGCAATCGGCTCCGGCGCCTTAGGCAGTGCGCTTGGGGCAACAAAGAGCGGAACGCCGGCGCTGCGCCCCTCGTTTGCCAGGCTGAAGGCACACGGGCCTATGCCGGGTTTTCAGAACTCATTCACAGGTTAGCGGGCTTGTTTCATGCCGCTACCAGTTGATTGGGCTTCACTACAATTACTTACTAACTCCCCATTGCCATGATTTTTGACAAAGCTCTTTTGCGCACCGTTCTGTTGTCGGTGGGGGTGGTGGCGATGGTAATCGGTATTTACCAGACGTTGTTTTTTAATGACCTAGCCGCCAACTACTGGATTTTTATGATAGCCATGTTCTGCTGGATGCCGCTGCTTTACTGGCGGCAGCAGGAGCGGCTGGCCGCAAAAGTCGCCGAGGAAGAAGCGCGCCTCGCCAAGCAAAACCGGGCCAAAACGCCGGCCAAATCCAACCGGAAACGCCGCTAGAGCTGGCGCTCGGGTAGCGGTGCCGGTGGGGCTGTGGCCGGGCTAATGGGCCTTCGGTAGGATTTACCCAACTTGCTCAAGCACTTAAAATCAGGTAAAACTTTGATTGCCGGTCAAATTCTGGTTATTTTGCGCCTCTTTTGACTAACTAAATAGTTGTCAGTTGTTCGTTGTCAGTTGTCAGTTTGTGCTGCGCGCTGCCCCGAGGCTGACAACCGACAACTAAAAACGGACTACTAACCTAAGAATGGCTTTAATTAACACGATTCGAGAAAAATCAGGCGTGGCAGTCGGCCTCGTGGCAGTCGGCATGGTGCTCTTCATTGTGGGCGGCGACCTGATAGGTGGCAACAACCGGCTGTTCAACCGCAACGACCAAACCGTAGGGGAAGTCGCCGGCCAAAAGGTTGAGTTGGCTGAATACAACAACGCCCTCGAACAAGCCAAGCAGGCCTTCATTGCGCAGCAGCAGCGCCAGCCCGACGACCAAGCCCTGGGCTACCTGCGCGACCAGGCCTGGAACCAGACCATTTACCGCATGGCCTTCAAGCCCGAGTGGGACAAGCTGGGCCTGACCGTGTCGGACGACGAGTTGGTGGACATGGTGCAGGGCGAGAATATTAACCCCGGCATCAAGCAGGCTTTCACCGACCAGCAAACCGGCCAGTTCGACAAGGCTCGCTTGGTGGAGTACCTGAAAAACCTCGACAAGCTGCCCCCCGAAAACCAGGCTGCCTGGTACAACTTCGAAGCCAACCTGCCCGCCGAGCGCCTTGCCAATAAATACACGGCCCTGCTGAAAAACTCGGTGTACGTGACCTCGGCCGAAGCCAAGCGCTTCAACCAGCTGCAGAACACCAAGGCTACGGTGAAGTACCTGTTCGTGCCCTACGGCAGCATTTCCGACTCGGCCGTGAAGGTGACCGACGCGCAACTGCAGGCCTACCTCGACAAGAACAAGAGCAAATACAAGGTAGAAGAAGGCCGCTCGGTGGAGTACATCACCATTCCGGTGGTGGCGCTGCAGGACGACAGCACGTCGGTGAAAACCAGCATGGCCGAATTGGCCACCCAGTTTGCTTCGGCTCCGGTCGACTCGTTGTTTGTGTCGGCCAATTCGGACCAGCCTTACAACAAAGCGTTCCGCAGCCCCGCCGACTTGCCCGAAGAGCTGCGCAAGCAACTGCCCCTGGCCCAAGGCCGCGTGTATGGCCCTTACGCCGAGAACGGCACCTACTCGCTGTTCAAGGTAACCGGCACCAACACCGGCGCTCAGTCGGCGGCCCGCGCCAGCCACATCCTCATCAAGGCCGACGGCACTACGCCCGAAGCCAAGGCTGCCGCCAAAGCCAAAGCCCAGGATATCCTGAACAAAATCAAAGCCGGGGCTGATTTCGGCGCCATGGCCCGCCAGTTCGGCACCGACGGCACCAAAGACCAGGGCGGCGACCTCGGCTGGTTTGGCCAGGGCCGCATGGTACCCGAGTTTGAGAAAGCCATTTTCGCCGCTACCGCCCCCGGCCTGCTGCCCAACGTGGTAGAAACCTCGTTCGGCTACCATGTTATCAAGGTAACGGCGGCTCCTACCAAGCAAACCTACCAGGTGGCCGAAGTGGTGAAAAGCATTGCCCCCAGCGACGCCACCCGCGAAGCCGCTTATGCCAAGGCTCAGCAGCTGAAAGGCGAAGCCACCGACCTGGAAAGCTTCCGCAAGCTGGTGACCAAAGACAAGACCCTGGTGAAGCAGGAAGCCAAGAACCTGGACCGTGGCGCCCGCAGCGTCAACAACCTGCAGAACGCCCGCGAGCTGGTGCGCTGGGCCTTTGGCTTCAACCAAACCGGTGGCGAAACCAAAGTGGGCGACATCTCCGAAGTGTATGAGATTGGCGACCAGTACGTCATTGCGGCCCTCACCGACCAGCGCGCGCAAGGCACGGCTACCGTAGCCGCCCTCAAGCCCGAGCTCACCGCCATGGTGCGCAACGAGGAGAAGGCCAAGCAAATCATGGCTAAGCTGGCCACCGGCGGCAGCCTGGAAGAGATGGCGTCCAAGTACGGCCCCACCGCGCAGGTAGGCACCGCTTCTGACGTGGTACTCGGCCAAGGCAACTTGGCGAACGTGGGCTTTGAGCCGGTAGCAGTAGGCAAAGCCTTCGCCCTGAAGCCCGGCCAGAAGTCGGCCCCTATCAAAGGCGAGCAAGGCGTGGTGGTGATTGAGCCTGTGGCCGTGGCCGCCCCTCAGACGCCCGCCGGCGACCTGAAAGCCGTGCAGCAGCAACTAGTGCAGCAGCGCGCCCAGCAGCAGGATGGCAAGATTTACGAGGCCATCAAGTCTCACGCCAACGTGAAAGACAACCGCACGAAGTTTTTCTAGGACGTCAATCCCCAAGTTTGAAAAGGGCCGTACCTTCGGGAGCGGCCCTTTTTCGTTTTTAAGCGTCGTTGGCAATGTCTGCAAACAACTGCCCCGCGCCGCCGGGTTTAGGGGTTGAACGAACCTGCCGAACCCCAGCGTTAGGTTCGGAAATACATGACTAGTATTCAACAGGCAGTAGTGCATTGTCAGGCTTGAGGCGATGCTGCTGGGTTAGGAATCCGGCATTGCCGCTTCGTTACTGCTGAACTACTTGGGCTGGATACTCATTACTTTATACTGACCACTCAATACTGCTTATGCGTCCGCATTCCCTGCTAGTAGCCGCTTCCTTGCTCTTTGCCTTCCCAGCGCTGGCCCAGCAGCCTGAAAAGGGCTGGGCACCGGTAAGTGGCGCGGCCCTGGCCACCGACTACGCTCGTCGCGGCGAGCACGACAAAGTGGTGTTTCTGTTCGAAAAGCTGTCGGCCACCGAACAAACCAGCTTGGCGGTGTTTCCGGTGTACCTGGCTTCGCTACAGGCGCTGAAGCGGCATAAAGACGCCGAAAAGCTGGCTAAAAGGGCCGTAAAGCAGCACCCGGAGGACGCCACCATGGCCGTGACGCTGGGCGGCGTGTATCAGGCGGCGGGCGATGCTTCGGCGGCCGAGAAGCAGTGGCAGAAAGTATTGAGCCAGCTCACCCCGCCACAGGTGTTGCCGGTGGCGGCCGAGTTTAGCCGCCGCGAGCTGCCCGAATGGGCTGAGCGCACCTACCTGCGCGGCCGGGCGCTGGCCAAAAACGACACCGAGTACGCGCCGCAGCTTATTCAGCTCTACACCCAAAGCCAGAACCAGGCCCAAGTGCTGGCCGAAACTCTGCGCCTGGTAGCCCAGGACGAGCAGCAGCTGCCCTTTGTGCGTAACATGCTGCAAAACGCCTTGCGCGAAGAAAAAGACTTTGAATTGCTGGAGAAGCAATTGCTTACCGCCACCCAGCAGCACCCGGACAAGGCCGCGTACAGCGAGCTGCTGCTGTGGCTGCAAATGCAGCGCAAGGACTTTAGCGGGGCCTTGGTGCAGGCCCGGGCCCTGGACCGCCGCAGCCGGGGCGAAGGAGTGCGCGTGATGGAGCTGGCCAGCATTGCTCAGCAAAACAAAGACTACGAAAGCGCCATCGATGGCTTTGCCTACGTGGTCAAGGAATACCGCAGCGGCCCCTACGGCAATGCCGCCCGCCAGCGCCTGCTCCAAGCACGCGAGGCCCAGGTACGCGAAACCTTCCCCGTGGATGTAGTTAAGGTTCGCGCCCTCGTGGCCGAATACGAGCAGCTGCTGACTGAGTTGGGCCGCACGCCCGACACGGCGCCCGTGCTGCGCAACATGGCCAACCTGCACGCCTTCCAGCTCAACGACCGCGCCAAGGCCATGGCCTTGCTGCAGGAGGTCATCGACATGCCCCGCGTGAGCAAGGACGTGGTAGACGAAGCCAAAGTGACCCTCGGCGACCTGTACCTGCTGAAGGCCGAGCCCTGGGAAGCCACGCTGCTGTACTCGCAGGTGGAGAAGTCGCACAAAGACTCGCCACTGGGCTACGAGGCCAAGCTGCGCAACGCCCGCCTGAGCTACTACGCTGGCGACTTCAAGCTTGCGCAAAGCCACCTCGACATTCTGAAGGAAGCCACCACCCGCGAGATAGCCAACGACGCCATGCAGCTCTCGCTGCTGATTCAGGACAACACCGTGGAAGACACCCTGGGCCTGGGCCTGCGCGCCTATGCGGCCGTGGAGCAGCTGGTGTTTCAGAATAAGATAAAGGAAGCCATCGCGGGGCTGGATATGCTGCTGGGGAAATTCCCCGGCCATTCCCTTGCCGATGATACCTACTACCTGAAGGCGCAGCTACAGCGGCGCACCGGCGACTTCCCCGCTGCCATTGCCACGCTGGAACGCATCACCAACAACCCGAAATACGACGTGCTGAGCGACGATGCACTGTTTCTGCTGGCGCGCATTCAGGAGGAAGACGTGAAGGACAAAGCCAAGGCGCAGGAGCTCTACAACCAGGTAATAGTGAAATACCCCGGCAGTATTTACGTGGCCGAAGCCCGGAAGCGGTTCCGCAAGCTGCGCGGCGACGGTGTGTAAGTTTTTTTAGGGTAGGAGGGTAGGAGGGTAGGAAGGTATGGGGGTAAGAGGGAATGAAGTTCAACACTTATCAACTCCTACCTGCACACCCTCTTACCCTCCTGCCCTCCAATAAAACCTACCCAAAAAACACGAACATCAGGGCCAGCGCCAGGATGAATACCACGTACATCAAGCCATCGGAAAGGATGTACTGGCGGTATTTGCGATAGAACTCTCGTAGCTGATGCATGGGACGCGGCAGGAGCGAGGCCGGGCCTCAAAGGTAAGCTAGCCGGCGCGGGGAGGGGTTTGGTCGTACTTTTGGGGCCATTTCTACTACGTATCTGATGTCAATATCCGCTGGTAAGCGCTGGAATTTTATCCCTGAATCGGACCCGCAGCGGGCCCACCGCCTGACCGAGGCGCTCTTCATTGCCCCCGAAATAGCGGCCCTGCTGGTGCAGCGCGGCATCGACACACCCGAAGCCGCCGCTGCCTATTTCCACCCCGACTTGCGCCAGCTGCCCAGTCCGCTGCTGATGCGCAGCATGGACCGCGCCGTGGCCCGCCTGGCCCGCGCCCTGCACGAAGGCGAGAAGGTGGTGGTGCTCGGCGATTACGACGTGGACGGCATTACCTCGGTCGCAACGGTGATGAGCTACCTCATGCCCCTGTTCGGCGAGGAGCGGCTGCGCGACTACATTCCGGACCGCTACACCGAGGGCTATGGCATCTCGGAAAAGGCCATCGACTTCGCGGCTGAGAACGGCTTCACGCTCATCGTTGCGCTTGATTGCGGCATCAAAGCCGTGGAGCAAGTAGCCTACGCCACCAGCAAAGGCGTGGACTTCATCATCTGCGACCACCATCTGCCCGGCGACGAGCTGCCGGCCGCCGTGGCCGTGCTCGACCCCAAGCGGGCCGATTGCGAGTACCCTTACAAAGACCTGTCGGGCTGCGGCGTGGGCTTCAAGCTGATGCAGGCGCTGGGCGAGCACCTGGGCCTGCCCGAAGCCCCCCTGCACGACCTGCTGGACCTGGCCACGGTGAGCATCGCGGCCGATATCGTGCCCATCACCGGCGAAAACCGCATTCTGGCGGCCCACGGGCTACGGCGCTTCAACGAAGACGCGCATTTGCTGCGCCCCGGCCTGGCTGCTCTGCGTGAGTTGGCCACGCTGCGTGAGGGCCCTTTGGGTATCAGCAGCCTGATATTTGGCTTTGCGCCGCGCATCAACGCGGCTGGCCGCATGGGCGACGCCCGCCGTGCCGTGGCCATGCTCCTTGCCCCCGACCAGCAGGAAGCCCGCTACACCGCCGAAGTGGTGGACCAAATGAACCAACAGCGCCGCGGCTCCGACCAGCACACCACCCAGGAGGCGCTGGACATGATTGCCAACAGCCCCACGCTGCAAAATGCCCGCGCCACCGTGCTCTACAAAGCCGACTGGCACCAGGGCGTGCTCGGCATCGTAGCCTCGCGCTGCCTCGACCAATACTATCGCCCCACCGTCATCCTGACCCAGCGCGACGGCAAGGCCACCGGCTCGGCCCGTTCGGTGGCGGGATTCGACGTACACGAGGCCCTGGAAGCCTGCGCCCCGCTGCTCGACCAGTATGGCGGGCACCGCGCCGCCGCCGGCCTCACCCTGAAAGTGGAAAACGTGCCCGCTTTCCAGCGCCGGTTTGAGGAAGTAGTAGCCGATACCCTTACTACCGAGCACCTGGTGCGGCCCGTGGAAGTAGCTGCCTGGCTACCGCTGAACCGCATCAACGAAGACTTTTTTGCCGAGCTGCGCCGCATGGAGCCTTTCGGTCCTGGCAATCCTAACCCGGTGTTTGCCTCCCAGCGCCTGGTGGCCGTGCCCAACAGCGCCCGCGTGGTAGGGCAGGGGCACCTCAAGCTGCGCCTGGCTTCGGCCGATATGCAGGGGCCGGCCGTAGATGCTATCGGCTTTGGCCTGGCCGACTACCTGCCCGAAATCGAGCAGGGCAAGCCCTTCAGCGCCTGCTACACTGTGGAACTGAACGAATACCGCGGCCAGCGCAGCGTGCAGCTGCGCCTGCTGGACGTGCGCTGGGAGTAGTTAGCCTAGCCAACACGTCTTTCCCCGTGCCAGCCCTGCCTAAAATTGTTGGAGGCCGCTATTCGGTAGCTGGCCTGGATTTAGTATAGTAGGTGTACTGCCGACGGCCAAATAACGGCAGCGAGGCGTATTGCAGATAATCTCCTTTGGCAAACACCCATTTTGCCGCAGGGGTATTGAGCGGGTCAGTATATTCTGAAAGCTTAAGCGAGGTCAATTGTTTGTCTACGTACCGCTCAGTGAGCACCTTGCGGCCCCTCTCGTCGTAGTAGCGAACCTTCTGAAGCGTAGTCCCGAAGAGGCGCTTTTCTTTGTACATTTTGACTTGGGGGCCATTATGACCCGTGTACGTTTGGGTCTTGCGGCGTAGCCCACCGAAGGTGCTGTGAGTGGCCTTGAAGTATCCCATTCGGGCTTCGGAGCGGGTGTGAATGTTGGTCACTAACCGCATCAGCGAATCATAGGCAGCCGTGTAGCGGGCAGCCTGACCAGCAGCTACCTGAGCGTAGTCAGTAGTAGCAATAGTGCTAGTTGCCCGCGGGCCGGCAGTAGCGGGTGATTGGGCTTGGGCCCCTGAGCTGACGCCCAGCGCCAAGGTCCACAGTAGAGAGGTAGAAAGAGGAGAAAGCTTCATTAGAAAAAAGCGAGTGGTAGAATAAAGGGGCTAAGATATAATGCAATGCCATAGTTACACTCTCTGGCTTACTTGCCACACCCACCACATTAGTGGCAGCTGCAAGGGCAGCCGCCCCCACGCCACCCACCCCGGAATGCCCAGTTGCTCGTGAATGAGGGCCATGTACACGTTGGCTGGAAACACGGCCACCAGCAGTACCAGCAGCCCCAAGCCCGCCAGGCGCCGGGTGGGGCGGAACAGCAGCCCCAGGCCGCCCAGTATTTCGAAAACGCCGCTCAGGTGCACCAGCAGCAGAGGCTGCGGCATCTGTGGCGGCATGATGGCGAGGTAGGTGGCCGGGTGCACAAAGTGCCAAACCCCCGCCAGCACGAAAAGCAGAGCAAGGGCATAGCGGCTGAAGGAACGGTAGTTCATAGTAGGGGTAAAGGTGGGGCACGCCGCGGCTTGTTAATGATAAACAGGCCGTAAGCGAAGCGTAATAGACATAATATTTTAGCTATTGCTGGGAAGGATTTTTACCCGTTTGCTTGTTGTAAGCCGTATCGGGCTACGCCTATGGCGCACCTTGCCCGCCCCGCGCGCCGGGCGTACTTTTGTTTCATTATTCAACTTTCCCACCCCGTTCATGCAAACCATCACTTCCTCTAATATTTACGCCCTCACCGAAGAGCAGCTGGCCGTGCGCGACGCTGCCCGCGACTTTGCTCAGAGCGAGCTGTGGGCCGGCGTTATCGAGCGCGACGAGCACCAGAAGTTTCCCACCGAGCAAATCAAGAAGATGGGCGAGCTGGGCTTCATGGGCATGATGGTGAGCCCCGAATACGGTGGCGGCGGCATGGACACCGTGAGCTACGTGCTGGCCATGGAGGAAATCAGCAAGGTTGATGCCTCCTGCTCGGTTATCATGTCGGTGAATAATTCGCTGGTATGCTGGGGCCTGGAGAAGTACGGCACCGAAGAGCAGAAGCAGAAGTACCTGCCGCGCCTATGCTCGGGCGAAATCATCGGCGCCTTCGCTCTTAGCGAGCCCGAAGCCGGCTCCGACGCCACCAGCCAGCGCACCACCGCCGAAGACAAAGGCGACTACTACTTGCTGAACGGCACCAAGAACTGGATTACCAACGGCACCACCGCCTCGGTGTACCTCGTCATTGCCCAAACCAACCCCGAGCTGAAGTCGCGTGGCATCAACGTGCTGATTGTTGACAAGGACATGCCCGGCTTCATCCAGGGCCCTAAGGAGAACAAGCTCGGTATCCGCGGTTCCGACACCTGCTCGCTCATGTTCACTGACGTCAAGGTGCCCAAGGAAAACCGCATCGGCGACGACGGCTTCGGTTTCAAGTTCGCCATGCAGGTGCTGGCCGGCGGCCGCATCGGCATCGCCGCGCAGGCCCTGGGCATTGCCTCCGGCTCGCTGGAACTCAGCCTGAAATACGCCAAGGAGCGCAAGGCTTTCGGCGTGGAAATCGCCAAGCACCAGGCCATCCAATTTAAGCTGGCCGACATGGCCACCAACGTGGATGCCGCCCGCTTGCTATGCCTGCAAGCTGCTGCCGACAAAGACAACCACGGTGATTACGCCAAGTCGGGCGCCATGGCCAAGCTGTTTGCATCGAAAGTAGCTATGGACTCGGCCGTGGAAGCCGTGCAGATTCATGGTGGCTACGGTTTTGTGAAAGAGTACCACGTGGAGCGCTTCATGCGCGACGCCAAGATTACCCAGATTTACGAAGGGACCTCGGAAATTCAGAAAATTGTGATTTCGCGGGAATTGCTCAAGTAAGCACCGAATAGCCTAAAATTCAGATTCATTGCACAAAACCCAGCCACTATTTGGCTGGGTTTTTAGTTTTTGTGAATTTCAAGGTGTTATATTGCACTGCGGTAGCCACCCAGTTACCCAGTCCGCACCCTCCCACAGGCCAAACTGGCAACCCGAATTATGGAAGATTACAATAAAGTTATCGAGTCGTTGGGCGTCCGATACATCAAGGCAAAGAACTTGGTGCTGCATCAGCCCTTCACGGTTAAGAATTCTTACGACGTAGGCAACAACCTTATTCTATTGCACAAAGGACACATCACCTTCGGCGAAGACGAAATGGTGGTGGAAGAAGGCGAAATGCTCTTCATCCCCGGCGGCCGGGCCACCCGCGTGAGCTACGGCGAAGACCAAAAAAACCGGATTATTACGAACGACGACCTCATTACCAACAAGGATAAGTTCTTCCACTCCAATGAAGACCTCGACCTGATTGGCGACGCCGACGAAAGCCACAGCTTTGTGAGCTTCGAGGCCAAAGTATTTGACTCGGTAAACTTCTTTGCCTCGCTCGACGTGCCGGCCTTCCTCATCAGCGGGCAGCCCAAGCTGGCCAACCTGGTGATTAAAGTTGTAGAAGAAAGCATTCAGGACCTGCCGGGTCGCGAGCGCCTCATCAACATCTACACCGAGAACATCGTGGTGGAAGTGGTGCGCTACGTGCTGCGCAACAACATGTTTGTGGAGCAGCTGGCCACCAACAGCACCTACTTCAAGGACCCGCGCCTCATCGACCTGTTCAACTACATCAAGGAGAACCTCGGCGGCGACCTCAGCAACAAGGTGCTGAGCGGCGTAGCCAACGTGAGCGAGGACTATGTAGGCCAGTACTTCAAGATGCTGACCAACATCAACCCGCAGGACTACATCGAATACCAGCGCATGGAGCGCGCCGTATTCCTGCTGCGTACCACCAAAAAAAGCATCCGCGACATCGGCAAGGAAGTGGGCTACAAAGACACGGCTTACTTCTGCCGCCGCTTCAAGATGATGTTCGGCATCCCGGCCGGCAAGATGCGCCGCCGCGAGTCGGCCATGAATATCTAATGAGTTTTAAGTGTCAGCGGTCCATCAGTTGTTACTGGTGGACCGCTGAACAAAAAAGCCCCGCTTCGTACTAACGAAGCGGGGCTTTTAAATTATGCCTTAAAGCCAATCGAGTGGTTTATTCGATGCTGCGGGAATCGTCGTTTTTCGAGCGGTAGCTGCTCTCGGAAGTACGCGAGCCGAAGTCGCCGCCCGAAGACGAAGAGCCGAAGCCCGACCCTGAGCTGCTGCCGCTAGAGCCCGAACCCGAGCCATAGCTGCTTCCGCTGGTGCCGTAGCTGCTACCGCTGCCGCTGGCACCCGAGTTGTAGTTGCTGCCGCTGCCGTAGCTGCCCGAGCCCGAACCGCTACCATAGCTGCTGCCGCTGCTGTTGCCGTAGGCAGCGCCGCTATCGGAGCGACCGCTGCCGTAGGCCGTGCGACGGCTGCTGGAGGCGTCCGGTGCCTGGTAGCCGTAGCCTGAGCGGCGGCCGTAGCTGCTGCCGCCCTGGCGGCTGTAGCGCGACTCCGACTTTTCAGACTTGCCTTTGCGGGTAGCCAAATAGCCGATGCCTACTGCGAGCAGCGCACCGCCCACAATTTTCTGGGTAGTAGTAAGGTCGCCTACGCGGGTAACGGCACGCGAGCTCCAATCTTTTACGCTCTGGGGAAGCTGGTTTACGCTGTTGAGCACGCCCGAATCCTCAATCCATTTTTTGCCGCTTTCCAGGGCAGTGTTGAGCACGTTGTCGCCTTGCTGGCTTTCGCCTTGGCCGCCACTTTGCTCGCTGGTTTGGTCACTCGAGCTGTTTTGGGCGCCGGCAGCGCCTTGCGAAGCTGCGCCACGGGCGGCAGCACCCGACTTGCGGGTAGAGCCCGCGCCTGCCGAGTCGGCACCGGTGAAGCCTGGGCTGCCAGTGCTGGTACCTGCATTCTGAACGCGAACGTCATCACCGGGCATGGGGCTGCCGGGCTGGTTTTGTTGGTTATCCATAGTGAAAGGAAGGAAATGAAAGTGGAAAGGAAATTAGTCCGAAGCGGGTAAGCTACGGGTGCTTTTATTCGTAAGTTCTCCACTATAAGTTGCACTAGCTCTCAATATTTTAAAGCTAAACCGTAATGTTGTAGGTGCCGAACCAAGGCCCGCCACTTGCGGGATTTCGGCGCTCCACATGCTTTTTTCAGCGGCGTTCAGGAGGTAGGGTAGGCTATGGCAACCCGCCAAGTAGCAAGTGAGGATTTTACTAAGTTTTGGCTGCCTGCGCCCGAGGACAATGCGGCGCACTCAGTCTCTACGCCAAGGCGAAAGCTAGGCCCGCGGCGGCTTGGGTTGCGAATGCTTCGGCAAGGGCCGGAGCACATGGTTAGGGTTGGCCAGCACCACGCGGCGGGCTTCTTCCCGGGCCTCAACCTCATACTTATTGTGATAGTAGCCCACGCGGGCCGACTCGACCAAGTATTTCCAGAGGAAGGGCAGCACGCCGTGTTCCTTGAACTGGCGCAGGTGCACCAGCTCGTGGGCCACCCACTCGGCATCGGCCAGAAACTCCTCCCGGGTAGCCCCGCTAAGGTGCACCGTTTGGCCAATAACCATGGCCACGCGCTGGCTGCGCAGCACCATGCAGGCGATGCGGGCAAGGGGCGAGCGGGTCCAGGTTCGGGGGCTTTGCATGAGGGAAAGATATAGAAATATTTTGGGCGAGCTAATACGTGCGTCAGTGAAGCACGGTTGCAAGGCCATTAAATATTATAAGTTGATTGAATTGTGTTTAATAAAGAAAGTTTGCCTTTTTTTGCTCTCAAATGCTGAGGTTATAAAAAGTTAGGCCTAGCTTTACCTAAGGTGTAAGTCATAGTCAATATGAATTACTGAATACTGGCTCATTTTTCAACCTCTTCTCTCGGCTAATTCCAGCCTTGCCTATCGCCTAAGAAACCTACTACCCCGGCTCTTTCTCCCGCTCACAGAAACCCGGATTTTGCTCTCCTCTAACGACGGATAATGAAACATAGCATTCTGTATTGCCTCGCTGCCGGTTCGCTGGCCCTCTCCTTCTTCTTCGAACGCTCCCCCGATGCTTCGATTACGGCCCGTGCCACTGTGGCGCCCGTCGTAGCCGAAGCATCTCTGTTTTCGGACCTGACCATGGACGAGTCAGCCTTAGAGCTTCCCGCTCTTGCCGCCGTGCCTGCAATTAGAAGGGCTGCCTTGCCCCGCACCAAGACTGGCGGCGAGCCCACCGCCGCCGAACTGGCCGCCTCGCGCGATTCGCTGGTTTATAACTACTACGCCCAAACCCTCGGCCTGCGCCTGGCTTTCGACGAAAACAAAGACCTGCTGCGCACCGTGACCGACTGGATTGGGACGCCCTACCGCTACGGTAACAATTCGCGCCAGGGTACCGACTGCTCGGGCTTTGTGACCCGCGTGTTCCGTGAAGTGTACGGCGTCACGCTGCAACGCTCGTCGCGCTCCATGTTCTCATCCACCAAGCACATAGCCAAAAGCGAAGTAAAAACCGGCGACCTGGTGTTCTTCCGCCGCGGCAAAGGCCCGATTTATCACGTAGGCATCTACTTGAAGGACGGCAAGTTTGCCCACTCTGCCACCAATGGCGGCGTAATGGTGAGCTCACTAAAGCAGCCCTACTACCAGCGCAACTTCTACGCTGCCGGCCGCGTGCGGGCCGCCGAAGAAGCCGATGCCTCAGACAACTAAGGTTCTCCTGACCTGAAAGCAAGCAAAGCGTCTGGCCCCCGGGGCCGGACGCTTTTTTGTTGTGGTGCCGGCCGCAGGTACTGGTGCCAGCCGTTTTCCAATGCGTAATCCCCGGCTGCATGCAGGCTGTTTGACTAAAACAGTAGGCTGGCAAAAGGGCTAAGTGTCAGAAAATAAACCATAAGGCCTAAAGCTGGCCCGTAGCAGCAGGGGCGTGTGCCGATGGTTATTTTTTGAAGGAATGTGTTGAAAAAGATAGCCCGGACAGGGGCTTTTGCGTAAAGCACTTTTCGAGGCCCACGCCTTGTCTCCTTTCACACTTCCTTTCATTACCTTCTTTATGGAATCCCAAATCGAACAGCAGCTCGAAAAAATCATGCCCGAAGACTTGGCACGTACTTTCGAAAGCGCTTACCACGTATTGTTTCAAGGCCAGCATGAGCACATGGACGACCTGCTGAAGCACGGTGCCGTGTTGCTGCGCAAGGCGGCCCAGCGTTTCACGCCTACCCAAATGGTGTTGGGTGTAGCTGCACTGGCCACGGTGGCCATTGTACTCATCGGTCGTGAAATGCACAACGAGCAAGAAGAGGGCGAAGCCCAAGACATCAGCAAGCGCGACGAGAAACCCCAGTTGGCCGGTGCCGGCGCTGGTGACAAAGGCAAGGGCGACAAATAGTCGAACTTCCTTTATGGATATGAAAAAGCCGCTTCTTCGGAAGCGGCTTTTTTTGTGCGCGTAGGCAAGCCGGTTATCACCGGATTTCGACCACCACCGGCACCACTAGGCGCACGGCTACGGGCTGGCCGTTGTGGCGGCCGGGCTCGAACCGCGGCAGGCGCAACGCTGCGGCCAGCACGGCCTCGTCGGTGGCGCGGCTGATGCTTTTGACCATGACGGGCCGCGTGACGCGGCCGTCGGGCTCGACCACGAAGCTGACCTGGCCGTTGCCGTTGGTAGCCCGCTCGGGGTACATGATGCCTTCCTGCAGCGCGGTTTGAATGGCGGCCGGGCTACTGCGGCCGGCCAGGGTGGGCATTTGGGCCACTCGGGTATAAACCTGGTGCTCTGGTACGGGCGGGGCGATGTCGCCCTGGGGAGCAGGCGGCTGAAAGTAAATGTTAAGAGTCTGGTACATGGCCACGGGCTGGTCGTCGTAGCCCAGGGCGGGTTGCCAGCGGGGAAGGCCGCGCACCAGGCGCAGGGCTTCATCGTCGCAGCTCGGGCACAGGGGCGTTATTACTTCACTAGCGCCTATGCGGCCGTCGGCTTTTATCACAAACCGCACGGCGACGTGGCCCTTCAGGTCGCGAAGCTTGACCTCGGCGGGCGTGGCGCGGTTTTTTTGCAGGTATTGCTCCAGCGCTGCATCGCCGCCGGGGAATTGGGCCTGCCGCGTGACTTCGGTGGCCGCATACACGTGGCGGGGCGACAGAAACACTACGGGCACACTGAGCAGCACCGGCACAGGCTGGCCACCGTAGCGCCCCGGCACGAGGCGCGGCATGCGCCTGACGGCATCGAGGGCCGCCGCATCGCAGGCCGGGCTCAGGCTTTGCACGACGGTGGCCTGCCGGGGCACGCCGCTTGCGCCAATAACTACTCGCACAATGACGTGGCCCTCGGTGCGGCCTTCCAGTACTTCAGCCGGCTGTTTCACCAGTTTTTGAATGGCTTTTACAAGGGCCAGGTTGCCGCCGCCGGTGGGCAAAGCAGGCATTTGCTCGACGTAGCTAAACACCTGAGTAGTGTCGCCCGGGTAAGGCACATAGGATTGAGCCTGCGTGCGATGGAAGAGTGCCATGAGTGGCAGCAGGAGCACCAATGCTGCTAGCCGCTGCAAAAGCAGGCACTTGAGCCGATTAAATAGGAGCAAAAAAGGGCGGGTGCTCATGCCACAAATTTATAAGCGGCCCGACAGAGAGGCTTGCTGAGATTTCTATTTCTTTTTGGGGGAAGTAGGTATTTGGAACGTGACAGGAAGTGTCAACGCCACTGGCACTGCTTTTCCCGTTTGTTTGGCTGGAGTGAAACGCGGCAGCTGCTGCACAGCAGCTAGTGTTGCTTCATCGCAGCCGCCGCCTATGCCTTTTATAACAGTTACATCTTGCACTAGCCCATCTGTGGCGACAGTGAATGTAACAAATACTCTTCCTTGAATATCTTGGGCTAATGCCTGTTCAGGATAGATTATGTGATTTTGTACAGCATTAATAATTGCTGCAATACCACCGCCACCTGCTAATTCAGGCATTTGCTCAGGAGCTCCCCAGCACATATTGTAGCTATTCCCTAATGAGGGACTTTCAGCAATGGGCGGAGATTTCGACTTCTGCCCAATAGCACTGCTCGCTCCATAGAAGAGCATGACTAGACCAAAAACGAAAAAACGTGAACAGAACATGGTGGTTCTTATTACGATAAATAGGGTGCCTACGTCTGCTCTTTAAAAGCAATTCGACATTCTCAAACTCACTTGCCCTGCATTGTCCAGGCGGTGGGCACGCGCGGGTGCTGCTCCTGGGCCGAGCGTAGAAACACCAGCTCGTCGAGCTGGCCCACGCGCCAGGTTTCCAGCAGGTTGTTGTAGAAGGGCGAGCCGGGGTTACCGCTCTGCCCGCCGGGGTATACGCCAAAGGCTTGCACCTGGGGGCCCAGCGCCACCACCATGCGCCAGGAGGGGCCGTTGCGTTCAGAAGTGGCGTTCACGATGCCGCTGCCGCCACCGCAGTCCACGTCCATTTGCCCAAAGCCGGGGAGGCGGGCCAGGTGCAGAATGTCGGTGCTCTTCTGGTCGGCCCAGCGCCACTTCGGGCCGATTGGGCCATACTTGCGGGTGAGGGAGTCGGCGGCAAATTTCAGGCTTTGCCGGGCCAGCTCGGGAAGGGTTTCGGGGGCGGGAGTGCGACGGTCGTCTATCCAGGGGCTGTTCTCTTCTTTCAGAATGAGGTTATTGGTGCGGTCGCGGGCGGGGTAGCGCATTTCTACGCCGGTCACTCTGGGGCTGAAATCGTCCTCCCAAATGCGTTTTACCAGGTTGCCGTACCAGAGCTCGAACAGGCTGGGGCCGATGGCATCGGCGTCGTAGAAGTAATTCCACTTGCGCAGCTCGGCCAGGGCTTTGCCGGCTGGCGAGTTGGCATCGGTGCCTTCTGCCAAAGCCAGCAGGCGCGGCAGCATGAGCTGGGCGTTGAGATTGAGGTTGTCGTTCTGGAGCAGGCGCAGGCTGTCGGGCGTGGCGTGGGTCATTTGGGCCAGGCGCTGGTTGATGCGGTGGCCGCGTTCGTAGCTGGCAAAGTCCCAGTTGAGGTAATACGGGTAGTCGGGGCCGGCCGAAAACTGGTTGGCCGAGCTCACAAATCCACGGGTAGGGTTTTTGACGTGGGGGTTGTGGGCGGCCGGTATCCAGCCCTGCCAGTCGTGGGCCGGGCTGGTGCCGTCGAGTACGAACTTGCCCTGGTTGCGCCATTTCAGCGGGAAGTGACCGTTGGGCCAGATGGCAATGTCGCGCTCGTTGCTGGCAAAAATGAAGTTCTGGGCCGGCGAGCCGTAGTGGGGCAGCGCCGCGAGATAGTCTTGATAGTTGCGGGCGCGGTTGAGCAGGTAAAAGGCCTTTACCTCGTTGCCGCCGTCGTGGGCGGTCCAGCGCAGGGCGTGGGCAATGGGCGTTTGGGCGTTGAAAGGCTTTTCGGGGCGGTCGTATACTATCGGGCCGTGGTGGCTATATAATACGGTGTCGAGGCGGTCGGGCTGGCCGCGCACCTTGATGCGCTCCACCACGCGGCGAATGGGCTTCCAGCGGCCGTCGTGCCAATACTCGCGCTGGGTGCGGTCGCGAAACTTCAACTGGTAGAAGTCGAGCACGTCGGCAGCTACGTTGGTTACGCCCCAGGCCACGTTTTCATTGAACCCGATGATGACCACGGGCGCCCCGGGAATGGTGACGCCGTACACGTTCACCCCGGGCGCGTGCAGCTGCACCTGGTACCAAATGCTGGGCAGTTTGAGCTGCAGGTGCGGGTCGTTGGCCAGCAGCGGGTAGCCCGAGGCCGACTTGGCGCCACTTACGGCAAAGTTGTTGGAGCCCAGCTCCGCGTCGGGCTCTGCCTGGAGCACTTTGGCCGAGTAGCTGGCCTGAAAATCGGTGGGCGTGGGGGGTACCGGCACCGGCTTGAAATCCAGGGGCGTGCCCGTGGGCACAATGGGGTCTTCGCGGGTGGGGTAGTCCGGAAACAGGTCTTTCACCACGGCCTTGCCGTACTTGCCCAAGATGTTGCTCATGCGCAGGTCGTCGCTGCGGCCGCTCAGGTCCCAGGCCATGAGCTGCAGCAGCAGGGCGCATTTCAGGGGTTTCCAAGGCTCGGGGCGGTAGTCGAGAAGCTTGTACTCGAAGGGCAGCGTGGCGGGCGTGAGCTGCTCGATGTAGGTATTGATGCCGCGGGAATAGGCCTCCAGCACGACGCGCGTGGTGGGGTCGGCCAGCATTTTCTGAGCCGAACGCTCGGCCCCGAAGGGCAGGCCCATGCGCCGCTGAAACCGGTCGTATTCCAGGGCTTTGTCACCCACTATCTCCGAAATGCGGCCGGCGGCGACGTGGGTTTGAAACTCCATCTGCCAGAGGCGGTCGCGGGCCGTAACGTAGCCCAGGGCGAAGTGCAGGTCGGCGTCGTTTTGGGCGAAGATGTGGGGCACGCGGCGGTCGTCGAAGCGCACCGTCACGGGCTGCTGCAGGCCGGGCAGCGCCAGCGTCTGCTGGGTCGGAAAATCGCTCGGCCGCTCGCCGTTTTGCCAAAAGCCGCGGTAGGGGCTCAGCAGCTTGCCGAAGGGGGGCACGTCGCCGTGCTTGGTGTTCAGCGCCCACACCAAGGTGAGGCTGACGGCCAGCGCCAGTAAGGCCTTTATCATTTAGCAATCAACATTTATCATTCAACAATCAACCAAATGAAGCAGCCGGCAAGTAACAACAATGCGGGCAACCATCAGCTGTATGAGCACCAAAGCGCTCAATTGTTCAATGCTAATTGTTAAATGTTAAATGGAAAATCACCGAAGGGCCACCTCGCGCACGAGCCCGCCGATGCCCCAGGTCATGAGCTGTTTGCGGACGGCTTCGGCCTCGGGGCGCTCGCCGAAGTTGCCCACGAGCACGCGGCTGCGCTGCCGCCCGTCGAGCAAGTACTGCGACACCATCACCTGCATTTCGGGCAGCAAGGATTTGATGCGCGCCTGCACCGTGTGGGCATTGGCAGCATCCACGAACGAACCCGCCTGAATAAGGAAGCCCGTGGGGCAGTTCACCGATTCGGTGGCGGCCGTGACGGCGGTTTTGGTAGCGGGGGAGGCAGCAATCAGAGCTGGCTTGGCGGTAGGCTCGGCGAGCTCCTCTTCATCGGGCACCGAGTAGGTGGCGAAGGCGGCGTCGGGGTTGGGGTCGGCGGCGTAGAGGTCGGCTAGGTTATCGGGGGTGATGGCCGGGCCCAGGGGCGTCTCGGTTTCCACTACTTCGGCCACCACGGTGGCAGCGCCGGACTCGGTAATGCCCAAGGGGCGGGCAGCAATTTCCGAAAGGTCGATGATGCGCTGGTGGCGGAACGGGCCGCGGTCCGTAACGCGCACTACTACCGACTTACCATTCTTCACGTTCGTAACCCGCAGGCGGGTGCCGAAGGGCAAGGTTTTGTGGGCGCAGGTATACTTGAACCGGTTGTAGCGCTCGCCGCTGGTGGTTTTTTTTCCTTGAAAGTAGCTGCCATACCAGGAGGCCCGACCGCGCAGCACCGTAGTGACGTTTGCGGTAGGGTTAGTTGCTGATTTGCTGACGCCGGGGGCGGTGGCTTGCACCGGGGCGCTAAACAAGGTCAGCAACAGAAATAGAAGGCTGGCAAGGACAGGTACTTTAGAAGGATAGGATAAAATCATGCTTTTCGCAGATGGTGAGCAGAACAAACATAAGTCCACCCCCAAGAGCAATGCTAAATCTTACACCACCTCTACTAACTGCGTTAGGTTAATAATTGTCCTTTTCTGATAAAACTTGCATTTAATTAATTCGCTTACTAGTTAAAAAAGCAGCCGTCAGGCAACGTGAAAGTATATTTTGCGGAAAACCGGTTAGCCTATTGTGCCTGTGCCAAAATTAGATTATGCAGTACGTGTAAAATTTGGGCATCAGGTGTTCAGCTTACTTCAAAACCCGTTTGCATAATTGCCAGTTTTGTCGTAAGAGCAGTAAGGTGCTGCGAAGGGGTAGCCGTACCTTTGCCGTATGGATTTTGGCCGCCTGCCCGACCTGCGCTACGTCGATTTTCGATTGCCCCCCGACCACCCCGAGACGGCGCGGGTGCTGGCCCGTGCCCGCCCCACCCAGCCCGCACCGGTGGGCCTGCGCGTGGGTTGCCCCATCTGGACCAATAAGGAGTGGCTCGGCACGTATTTCCCCGCCGGCATCAAGGAGCCCGACTACCTGCATTACTACGCGCAGCAGTTCAACAGCATCGAGCTAAACACGACGCACTACCGCATCCCCGATGCGGGCACGGTGCGGCGCTGGCGCGAGGCCGTGGGGCCGGGCTTTAAATTTTGCCCCAAGCTGCCGCGCAGCATCAGCCACGAGCGGGAGCTATTTCAGGCCGATGACCTGGTGGTGCCCATGGCCCGCGCCTACGAGAGCCTGGCCGACAACCTGGGCTGGGCCTTTCTGCAGCTGCCGCCGCATTTCGGCCCCGAGCACCTGCCCCGCCTCGAACGGTTTCTGCTCGACTTTCCGGAGAGCGTGCCGCTGGCCGTGGAGCTGCGCCACCCGCGCTGGTTTGCCGACCAGGCCCTGGCCGATGCCGTGTACGCCACCTTTGAGGCGCTAAACAAAACGCTGGTGATAACCGACGTGGCCGGCCGGCGCGATGTGCTGCCCATGCGCCTGACCACGCCGGTGGCCTTCATCCGCTTCAACGGCCACGGCCTGCACAGCTCCGACTACCAGCGCGCCGACGCCTGGGCCGAACGCCTGGCCGCCTGGGTGGCCCAGGGCGTGCACGACATTTACTTCTTCATTCACCAGAAAGACGTGCGCCACGCCCCCGTGCTGGCCACGTACTTCCTCGACAAGATGCGGACGCTCACTGGCATAGTGGTGCCGCCGCCGTTCATTATTCCCCAGCCGGTACAGGGGAATCTGTTCGGGTAAGGAGCAGCGGCTTCAGAATCTGCCAGACGTTTTCGGCCAGGATTTTCTGGCCCGCCGCGTTGGGGTGCACGCCGTCGGCGAGGTTCAGGTCGCGGCGGCCGAGCACGCCCTGCAGCAGGAAGGGCACGAAGGGCAAGCTGTTTTTGTCGGACAGCAACCGGAACAGAGCTTTGAATTCGGTAGCGTAATGGGCCAGGCGGTGGCCGCCCAGCGGACCCAGGTCGAAGGGAAACTCCAGGCCGGCCAGCACTATTTGCGCCGCCGGGTACTGCCGCCGCACCGCATCGATGATGAATTGCAGGTTCTGAGTGGTTTCGCGCACGGGGATGCCCCGGATACCGTCGTTGGCCCCGAGGGCCAACACGAACACGTCGACGGGGTGGCGGGCCAGCACCGAGGCCAAGCGCTGCCGGCCGCCGGCGCTGGTTTCGCCGCTCACTCCGTAATTGTAGGCTTTATAAGGAAGCTGCTGCTCGTCGAGCCGCTGCTGAATAAGGGCTGGGAAGCTAGCGGCAGCGGGCAGGCCGTGGCCCGCGGTGAGGCTGTCGCCGAAGAAGATGAGATTTTTCATAGTATGCTGTTTTAACAGCATCAAGGCCGTTTTCGTGCCCTTGGCTAAGCTGTTGGCTATTGGCTGATAGCTGTTAGCTTTCTGCTAGAGGCAAAGACACTAGGCCAGGAGCTATCAGCCAACAGCCAATAGCTAACAGCCAATAACCAGCAGCTTACTCCACTACTTCGAGCACGGTGCGGAAGGACACGTACTGGCCGGCAAAGTGGGCTTCCATTTCGGCACGCAGGGCGGGGGCGCACACGCGCTGGTATTCTTCCAGCTGCTCCACGCTGATGCAGTAATACTGGGCCGCGTAGGTGATGCCGTCGTCTTCCTCGTTGAGCAGGCGGCATAGCTGGCTCTTGAGGAAGAAGCCGGTTTCCATTACCTCTGGCATGTGAGTAGTGCGCATGTAGTCCAACCACTTATCGGCGACGGCGGGCTCGATGCTGCTGGTAACGTTGTAGAGAATCATGGTCAATGGGTGAATGGGCGAATGAGTGAATGGGTGAATCGGCAAAGCGAAAAAACAACGGTGAAAATCAATTCACCCATTTACTCATTCGCCCATTCACCCATTACATCAAACGCGCATGGCGTCGAACTGAAAATCTGTAATACGGGCCTGAATGTCTTTAGGCGAAAGTTTCTCGGCAACTGCGGCCTGGGCCAGGGCCGGAAGTTCGGCGTCGCCAGCCAAGCGTAGGCTGAGTATTTGGCTAAGGCTGAGCTGTTTTTCGAGCGTCGCAAACCGCTGGCCGCTGACTTCAAAATACCGTTGGCGCACCTCAAGCCGGCAAATTCGGTCTTGCAGCTGCAGGGCGTAGTGCTGCCGCAGCATAATGAGCACCCCGAGGCCGATGCTGGCCAGCGCGGCTAGGCTGAACCAAAGGCGGGATATTTGGTCGTCATCGCCCGCCACTTTGGTGTAGCGCAGAATGGTATAGCCCGCCATGAGCAGGGCCAGAGGCACCAGCACGAAATGGTGCCAGGGGTAGAGCATGGTGGTGTTTTTGGTAGGAACAGTCATGGGAAATGAAACAAGCAAGAGGGCGAAAGGTAAAGGGGCTTGGGCGTAGCCGGCCAAAAAAAAGCCCCGGCCGGAGCCGGAGCTTTTCAAGGTGAAGAAGCGAGTAGGCTACTGGGCCTTTTTCATTTCCTTGGCGCGGCGCTTTTCGGCTTTCGCCAAATCCTTGGCGGCTTCCTCTTGCTTATGGGCTTCTTTGGTCGCGGTGCGCTGCTGCTTGAGTTGCTCCTTCTGAGCGCGTTCTTGCTCGCGCTGTTCTTTGAGCTGCCGCTTCAGGTCTTTTTCGTTGTTGGCCTGAGCCCGGAGTTGGTCTTTGGTGTCGCGAACGGCTTGTTCGCTGGATTTGGATTGCCGCTGCTGCTGCTCGTAGGCGGCTTTGGCTTCGTCGGCCCGCTGCTTTTGCTGCTCGGGAGTGAGCGGCATGGCGGTGGGGTCGGTGGTGGGAGCAGGCATGGGCGTGGTTTGGGCCGATGCTGCGGTGGCAAACGAAAGGGCGGCCAATAGCACGCCACTGAGAATGAGGGTTTTCATGATAGGGGTTAAAAATCAATCAACTAATGATTAGGCCTTGAAACGCAAGCCGTGGCCGGAAGTTGGATTGGCAATAACTTCAGCGGTATAAAGCGGGTAGTAATTTGCCCGAATTGATTCTTTTTACTCGCTAATTAGCTATGAAAGAGGTTTATATCCGCCATGCAACGCTTGATGATTTGGAGGCGCTCTTGCTTTTCGAGCAAGGCGTAATTGCGGCAGAAAGGCCGTATGACCCAACCCTTCGGGAAGACCCCATCAGCTACTACAACTTGCCGGAACTGCTTGCCAATCCCCGGGCGGTGGTGCTGGTGGCCGAGCAGCACCACCAAATTGTGGGCTCAGGCTACGCCCGCATTCAGCCGGCCAAAGCTTATCATAAGCACCTGGAATACGCTTACCTGGGCTTTATGTACGTGGAGCCGGGTAGTCGCGGGCAGGGCATCAACGGTTTGCTCATGGAAGCATTCAAGCAATGGACGGCCGCGCAGGGCCTCACGGAGCTACGCCTGGAGGTGTATGCCCACAACGAGCGCGCCGTGCGGGCCTATGAGAAGGCTGGCTTTGCGGCGCACATGCTCGAAATGCGGCTAAGCATATGAGCCAAAGGATAGTAGAGTCCGATTATTCCACGTAGTCTAGGTCTTTGCCGTAACTCTCGGGCAGGGTGCTCACAGCCCAGAAGGCAATAAGCAAGGACACGCCCCCCAGAATGGCCGCGCCGGGCACGAAGCCGAACTGCGCGCTCAGGAACTTGAAGGCCGGCACCAGCAGCACCACCGAGCCGCGGGCAAAGTTGGGCGCCGTGGTGGCCACCGTAGCCCGCAGGTTGGTACCGAACTGCTCGGCCGCCACTGTCACAAACAGCGCCCAGAACCCCACCGACATGCCCAGCACGAAACACACGCCATAGAACACGTTTGGCGTAGCGCCCTGAATGGCAAATAGGTACACCCCGACCATAACGGCGCAAAAGGCCAGAAACACCAGCAGTGCTTTGTTGCGCGAGCGCCAGAGCTGGCTGAGTGCCCCGCTGAGAAAGTCGCCGAACACCAGCCCGAAGTAGCACCAGAACACCGCCAGCCCCGCCGTGACCTCGCCCGTGAGGCCCAGCTCGCGCCCAAACTCCGGCGCCAGCGTTACCAGAATGCCCACCACAAACCACAGCGGCACCCCAATTAGCAGGATGCGCAGGTACTTGCCAAAGCGCGCGCTGTTGGTAAACAAGCTGAGGAAATTGCCGCGCACCACTTCCGTCTGGGCCTGCACCTGCTGAAACATGCCCGACTCGAACACGCTTACGCGTAGCAAGAGCAGCGCCAGCCCCAGCCCGCCGCCTACGAAGTAAGCGTTGCGCCACCCCAGCTTTTCGCCCACCCAGTAGGCCAGCATGGCGCCGCTCACGCCCACCGTGGCCACCACCATGGTGCCGTAGCCGCGCTTCTCCTTGGGCAGGCTCTCGCTTACCAGCGTGATGCCCGCGCCCAGCTCCCCGGCCAGCCCAATGCCGGCAATGAGCCGCAGCCAGGCGTATTGCTCCACCGAAGTCACGAAGCCGTTGGCCAGGTTGGCCAGCGAGTACAGCAGTATCGAGCCAAACAGCACCGACAGCCGCCCGCGCTTATCGCCCAATATTCCCCACAAAATGCCCCCGAGCAGCATGCCGCCCATCTGCATGTTTATCAGGAACAGGCCTTGGTTGGTAACCTCCGCTTGGTCAGTGATGCCCAGGTCTTTGAGGCTCTGGACGCGCACGATGCTGAAGAGAATCAGGTCATAAATATCAACGAAGTAGCCCAGCGCCGCCACAATTACGGCCGCGGAAAAAACATTGACTTTAGGGGTTTGAGTGGCTTGCATGGCGAAATGTAGCGCGGACGCGAAGAATTCGCTGCTTTAGCTGGCAATTGTTCGGCGTGAGGGTGCTTGGGATGATGTGCCTGACAGCGATATCTAGCCGTATTTGCTGGCTTTAGGCTCCACAACGGTCACTGGTGGCGAATGGGCGCGTGAACCGGGCACTATGTCCCGCTGTAGTCGTATACTTGGCTATGAAACAGTACGTATTTGTCTGGTTTTTAGTAGGATTGACCGCAGGGATGCCGTCGGTGGCAACGGCCCAGGCGCCCGTGGGCGAGGGGCTGCGCGGTGAGTACTACGCTGGCATCCGCTTCGCGCAACTCACACATGCGCGCACCGACGGCCCAATTGACTTCGACTGGGCTGGCGCCCCGCCCGCGCCCGGCGTCGGGTCGGAGCAATTCACCGTGCGTTGGAGCGGCTGGCTCGTGCCACCCCTCACCGGGCGTTACGTGTTGCACGTCGAGGCCGACGACGGCGTGAACTTGGTGTTGGACGAGCGCGAATTAGTAGGCGGGTGGCGCAACCGGTCCCTGCGCGCTTACCGCGTGCCCGTGTTGTTGCAGGCGGGGCGGCCCTACGCCCTGCGCCTCGACTACCTGCAGTACACGCAACGCGCCCGCGTGCGCTTGCGCTGGGAGTTGCCGCCGTCGCCCGCCGTGCTGGGCTCGTGGCGCACACTCTGGGGCGCGGCCGAGTCCCCGCTGCTCGGCGAGGGCACGCCAGTGGCTCCGATTCCGGCCCGGTACCTCTTTTCCAACTGGCCCGTTGCACCAAAGCGGCCTGCGGCGCCGATGGCTTACTCACCGGCCGGAACTCGTCGGGTGCCCGCCGGGTCTCGGCCGCCGCCCTTGCGCGTGGCGCTCGGCGAAGTGCGGGTGAAGGCGTCTCGAAAAACCCCGTCAGAACCCACGACGCCCTACGCCGACACGCTGGCGGCCCGTTTGGCCAAGGGTCAGGCCCTAACGCTGCGGACCCTGTACTTCACGCAAAGCAAGGCCGACCTGCCCATAGCAGTCCAGGCCAGCCTCGACACGCTGGCTCGGGCCCTGCGCCGCTACCCCGCCCTGCGCCTGGAAGTACAAGGCCACACCGACGACCAAGGCGACACCTTGCTCAACCGGCAACTCTCGCAGCGCCGCGCCGAGGCCGTTTGCCGCTACCTGGCCGCGCGCGGCGTGCCGACTGCGAGCTTGCGGCCCGTGGGCAGGGGAGGCACCCAACCCATCGCCGACAATGCCGTGCTCACGGAGCGGCCCCGTAACCGGCGGGTGGTGCTGCGTCCCGTGCCTTAGGAGGTCATTTTCAAGGGAAAAGAGAGTTTGCATATCAATTCCCCTTGCCACGCATAGTAAAGCTATGCCCTCAAGGGCAACCGCTGGCGCACCCGCCGGGCGTAGGGCCGTCTTCCACCTGCACGGTGCTGTGATGAATGTGAAACTCGGTTTCCAGGCCCTTGGCCAGGCGGGCCAGCCACGCGGCATCGGCACCGCCGGGGCGCACCAAGTGAGCGGTGAGGGCCGTGTCGTGGTCGCCGCTGCTCAGGCTCCACACGTGCAGGTCGTGCACGCTCACTACATCGGGTTGGTTGAGTAAGAAGGTTTGTACGGCCTCTAGGTCGATGCCATCCGGCACGGCTTGCAGGCCCAAGCGCACGGTGTCGCGCAGCAGGCCCCAGGAACTGACGGCAATCATGGCCAGGATGACGACGCTGATGGCGGGGTCGAGCCAGGTCCAGCCGGTCAGCATTACCAAGCCGCCGCCAACCACTACGCCCACGCTCACCAGCATGTCGGTTACCATGTGCAGGTAGGCGCCGCGGACGTTTACGTCGCTTTTTTGACCGTGCCGAAACAGCCAAGCCGTGAAACCATTGATGAGCACCCCAATGCCAGCCAGCAGCATCACCGTAGTACCATTCACGGGGGCTGGGTGGCGAAAGTGGTCGATGGTTTCCCAGAGAATGAAGCCTAGCGCGGCGTAGAGCAAGGCAGCATTCAGTAGGGCCGCCTGAATGGTGGCGCCCTTGTACCCGTAGGTGTAGCGGCTCGAGGAGCGCCGGCCAGCCAGCCAGGCGGCGCCCCAGGCCAAGGCCAGGCTCAGCACGTCGCTTAGGTTATGGCCTGCATCGGCGAGCAGGGCCACCGAATTGGCCGCCAGGCCGCCAATGGTTTCGGCCACCACAAAACCCAGGTTGAGGGCGATGCCAGTGGCGAAAGCCGCGCTGAAGGCGCCCCCGGGCGGCGGGGCCGCGTGCGCATGGCCAGCGTGGCCGTGCGAGTGATGAGCGTGGTTGTGAGGCATGAAGGAAGCACGTGGTACTGTCGCAAGAACGCAACAGCCGCGCAATGGGTGCGGTTTGTGCCTCTTTCTTCTCGTCAAGCGGGGCGTGGCGGCGTGCGCGTCAGCACCTCGTCAATGAGGCCGTACTCTTTGGCTTCGTCGGCGCGCAACCAGTAGTCGCGGTCCGAGTCGTCGTGGATTTGCTGGTAGGTTTTGCCGGTACGCTCGGCGTAGATGCTGTAGAGTTCCTGGCGCAGCTTCACCACTTCGCGGGCCGTGATTTCGATGTCGGCCGAGGGGCCTTGCACTCCGCCCGAGGGCTGGTGAATCATCACGCGGGCGTGGGGGAGGGCCGAGCGTTTGCCCAGCGCGCCGCCCGCCAGCAGGAACGCGCCCATCGAGGCCGCCAGGCCCGTGCAAATGGTGGCCACGTCGGGCCCCACATACTGCATGGTGTCGTACATGCCCAGGCCCGCATACACCGAGCCGCCGGGCGAGTTGATGTACAGCAGAATGTCTTTGCGGGCATCGGCCGACTCCAAGAACAGCAGCTGGGCGTTGATGATGTTGGCAATGTTGTCGTCCACGGCCGTGCCCAAGAACACAATTCGGTCCATGATAAGGCGCGAAAACACGTCGATTTCGGCGAAGCGGGTGGGCCGTTCCTCAATCACAGAGCGGGTCATGCCGTGCACATAAGGACGGGCAATGCCCTCAACGTAAGACATATATTGGTCGACGCCCAGGCCGTTGAGGCCCTGGCCCTTGACGGCGAACTTGCGGAATTCTTGTTTGCTCAGCATGATGTAGGTTGGAATAAGGAGAAAGTGGGATTGCAGCGGAACAGGCATAGCATGGCCGCGCAGCCTGCTGAGGCGCTGGTTTGAATAAGATTTTGGGAACGATGTAGAGACGCGACACCTCGCGTCTCGGCGTTGAACGACGGGCGGCAGTAGAGTGGGCAGCGAACGGCGCGCACACCGAGATGCGAACCGCAGGTCGGCGTAGCCAAGTGTCGCGTCTCTACACTACCCTGCCGTTTGGCTCATTATATAATACAGTCCTAGCCACGCAGCCAGCCCAGGAACTGGTAAAGTTTCCTCACCCAGCCGCCCGGCCGGGCGGCATAAAGCTGCGCGTGAATGGCGGCCAACTCGCGCCGCAACTGGCGCCGACCAGCCATCTGTAAGCCGGCATATAGATGCTGCTGGGCCACGGTGTCAGCGTGCAGTTCGCCGTCGAGCAGCTGGTGTAGGTGCCAGTCGGCGGCGGGCAGGGCGGCCGGGCCATGCAGTAGCTGCGATTCGATAAGAGCCAGGCGTTCGAGTTCGGGGCGCATGGCTTAATAGTGAATAGCTTCCGGGGTGACAGCGGCCCGTACCGATTGCCGCAGCCGCTCAAGGCACTTGAATTTCTGCACCGTAGCCGAACGCACGGTGCGGTAGCCGTGGGTGGCGGCAATGTCCGTCAGGGGCTGCTGAAAGTAGTAGAAGCTCAGCAGGATGTTTCTGCATTTCTCGCCCAGTCGCTCCACGTACTCAAGAACCGTGAACCCCGACTCGGCAGGCGCGGACGGCTCGGCAGCCAGCTGGCTGGGGTCGTCGGGGAGGGCATCTTGCGGCAGGCGGGCACGGCGGCGCTGCTCGTGGTGCCACAAGTTGCGGCTGATGCCCACTAAATAGGTGCTGGCCGAGGCCGTGAGGACCAGCGTTCCAGCCACTGCCTGCTCATAGAGAAGCACCAGCGCATCGTGAAATACATCTTGCGCATCGTGCGGCGTGCCGCCGTGGTTGCCCACGTAGCGGCGCACCACGGGAAACGCCTGGCGGTACAGCTGCGTCAGGGCGCGTTCGCGGTTAGCGAGCAGGTCCTCGCGCAAGAGCGCCGCAGGCGAGAAGGTCGGAAGTTGAGGCGAAGGAACCATAGGAGTGGCTGTGTACCTAGTTAATCCAGTTCCGGGGCAAGTATCACCTTTTAACGCAAAATAGCTGCGCTATTTTCTGTTGGGGAAAGCAGCATGTCCAGAAATCAATCAGAATAATTGGCCATTATGCCACGCTTGAAGGCTTTTCAGGTCCACACGAAAGCATTGGCGCCGGAGAGGCTTGTGCTGAAAGAACGGCAACTCGAAAAGAATAATAGGCGCTCAAAGGCTTTTGCCGCTGCTTCATTTCAAATGATTCAACGCGTGACCTAATGCCTCAAACGCAAAAAAGCTGAGCAGTCCTGGCGGACTAACTCAGCTTTAGGGTGCTGGTGTGATTACTCGGCCTGACGAGGGGCCTAGGCCATTACGCAGTCTTGCAAAATCAACTCGTTATTGAGGAAAGTAGCTGCGCGGGTGCCGCTGGCGGCGGCCAGAATGGCCTGCTGGTAGGGACCGGTCATGTCCCCCACGGCGTACACGTTGGGCACGCTGGTTTGGCCGGCGTCGTTCACGTCCACATACACGTCGTCGGCGGTGAAATGACAGCCTAGCTGCCTGGCCAAGTCGCTGCGTTGGCGCTGCACGGGGCGCACAAAAAGAGCATCCACAGCCTGGCGGGTGCCGTCCTCAAACAAGATGGCCCGCAGGCACTTGGCTGTGCCATCGATGGTCGTGATGGGCGTTTCGAGCACAGTGATGCCCAGCTGGGCGAGGTGCTTGCGCTGGGCGGGTGCCAGGTCGGCGGGGCCGTCGGTGCACAGCGTCAGGCGGGGCGCCCAGTGGTGCAGGTGCACGGCTTGCTGGTAGGCGCTTTCGCCGCGGCCGTACACAGCCACCTGGCTGTAGCGAGTTTCCCAGCCGTGGCAGTACGGGCAATGATAAACGCCCCGGCCCCACAGCTCGGCCAGGCCCGGCACGGCGGGCAGCTCGTCGACAACGCCGGTCGCCAGTATCAGGGCGAGGGCCGAAACTTCGGCGCCGCTGCTCAGGGTGAGCTCACACTGGCCGGTGGCCGAGACGCGGGCTTCGCGGGCGAGGTCGGCGCAGATTTCAACCTGGTAGGGCCGCAGTTGCTCGCGACCGATGCGCAGCAATTCCTCGGGCGCGGCTCCGTCGCGGGTGAAGAAGCTGTGCGAGTGGAAGGACGGTGCATTGCGCGACGGCCCACCGTCGAGCACGAGCACGCGGCGCCGCGAACGCCCCAGCACCAACGCGGCGCTCAGGCCGGCGTTGCTGGCGCCCACAATTATCATGTCGTAATGAGCCGCAGTCGGCCGGGGAATTCTACGCATAGCGAAATAGGATTGCAGAAAAAGTGAGTTGATAGCGAAGGCAGGAGCGGGGGGAATAAAGCCTCCCACAGGAAGCCTCGGGTAAGCAGGCCCGGGCACTGGGCCAGAGTCCGCTTCCCCGAGGCCAATTGGAGCGGGCCCGCGGTTACTGCACCGTCACGGGGAAGGTTACTTCCACGTCAACATCGCCAGCGGTTTCCGAGCCGGTCTTGCTGCCGGGCTGGTGGCGCAGGGTGATTTTGAGCGTGCCGTTGCCGGCTGCGTTGGTAACTACCCGAGTTGCGAGGCCAATTTGTAGGTTGTTCTTGTCGAGGTCGGTGCGCGTGATGGTGAGCAGGCTGGGGGGCGTGCTTTGGTAAATAAAGAGGTGCTCATCACTCTCTTCTGCTACCTCTTTGGTGACGTCTGCCATTGGGTTCTTAGTCTCGTCAGACAGCGTGATGGCCCCGGTGTAAGTGGTGTTGGCCCGCAGGTTCGTGGAGGTAATGGTGGGGGCGTTGCCACCCGCGCCGTCGATGTCGCGCCATGTGAAGGTGGCGGTGGGAGCGCCGGCCGTGGTGGGCGTCAGCACATACGTCACGGTCGTGATTTGTTCGTTGTCATCCTCGGGCTCAGGGTCTTTATCCTTCTTACAAGCCGAAAAAGTGAGCGGAAGGGCCAGCAGCAAAGCAGCCAGGCGGAAGCGTGATTGGAAAATGGTCATGGTGATTGAAATGGTGAAAAATGAAAAGATGGGGAAATGTGAAGTATCAATTTTTAGAAGTGCCGAAGGCCAGCGGCACCCGTAGCCGCAGCGTCACGTTGCGACCCACTTCGTCGAGGAAGTAGCGGTAGCGGTTGAGGTAGTCGCGGTAGGTGTTGTCGAGCAGGTTGGTGCCGGTCAGGCTGATTTCCAGCGGCGTGCGCGGCCCCAGCTGCAGCGTGCCCCCGATTTCGGCACCGAGCAGCCAGTAGCCGGGCGGTGGGGCCAGGTAGTCGCGCTCGTTGTTGTCGAGCGGCACGCGGGTTTGGCGGCGCACGCCTTGCGCCCCAAGCTGCGCATAGAAGCCCCGCACGCGGCGCGGCGCGTTGCGGGCGCCCTCGGCTTCGTAGCGCAGCCAGCCTTCGAGGCGGTCGGCGGGGGCCAGAATCAGGTAGTCGTCGCGGCGCAAATCCCGCTCTACCACTGTCGCGGCCTTCGCCCCCAGCGTGAGGGGCCGAGCCACCCGGTAAGCCACCAGCAAGTCGAGTCCATGAAAGCGGGCATCGGTCTGTTGGTAGCGGTAGGAGGGAAATAGCCCCCGAATGTCGAGCACGGGCGGAATGGGCGTCTGGAAAATATAATTCTGGATGTGGGTCTGGTACACCGTCAGCTCCCCGTTGAGGCGGGGATGGTCGTGCCAGCTCATGCTAAACGCCGCCGAGCGAGCCGTTTCTGGTCCCAGCCCCGGCGTGCCGGGTGGCCGGGTAATATCGTAGCCCTCTTCGTAAATGCCGTTGTGCACGCCCTGGCTGGCGCGCTCGTTGGCGGCCGGCGGCCGTTGCAGCAAGCTGGCATCGGCCCGCAGCGTCACGTGCGGCCCCAAGTCCCGCGCCACGCCCGCCGACAGCGACGGCGTAGTGAAGGCGAAGCTTTCCCGCACCACCGCGAAAGAGCCGCTCGCGCGGGACGGCCGTCGGGTTTCGAGGTAGCGGCGGTCGAGGCGCAGCCCGGCTTCCAGCAGCCAGAGGCCCGGCCGCCAGTGCCCCAGGGCATAAGCCCCGCCGCCCGCGTTGGTGAAGTAAGGGATGAAGTAGCGGCTGCCGGGCCGGTAGGTATTGTCCTGGTAAGTGCCGCTCAGGCCCAGCTCGCCGCTGAAGTCGCCGTGGGAGTGGGGCTCCCAGCGCAGGTCGGCGGTGCTGGTTTGGTTGCGGTAGTCGAGCTCCGGCAGGTTTCTCTGGGCCACGTTGTCGTTGCGCGGCCGGTACTTGTCGTACTCGCCCCGGCGGTCGGCCTGCTGGGCCAGCGTCAGGTTCAGGCGCCCGCCCCAGCCGTTCAGCTTATAAAAGCTGTTGAGCTTGAACAGCGTGTGCTGAATTTGCTGATATGGCCGGTCCAGCGCATAGCTAAACGTGGCTGGCAACGGCGCTACCGTGCCCTGGCGAGCCGTGACGTTCCAGTTTTCCGGCACCGGATACAGGCCCAGCTGGGCGTTGTATTGGCTCACAAAAGCCTCCACGCCCCAGCGCTCCCGCTGCCAGCCCACGGCCGCCGAGTAGTTGTACTCGGCCAGCCCCGATGAGCTTATCCAGTAGTCGGGCGTGCGCGAAAGCCCGGCCCGCCGCACCGTGCCCTGGGCCCGCCAGGCCAGCGAAGACAGCCCCGCCGGCGAACCCTGCACCGTGGCCGACAAAGCGCCCAGCCCGTTGTTGGAAGCGCCCACCGCGTGCACCTCGCCCGTGGTGCCCGCCGAGTCGGGCAGGGCGGCCGGCTGCACCAGCACCACCCCGCCAATGGCATCAGCCCCGTACCGAACGCCGGCCGCGCCCTTCACCACCGTCAGCTGCGAGGCCACAAAGGGGTCGATTTCCGGGCCGTGGTCCTGGCCCCACTGCTGGCCTTCCTGCCGCACCCCGTTGTTAAGCAGGGCTACGCGGTTGGAGTGCAGGCCGTGAATCATGGGCTTAAACACGTTAGGTCCGGTTTGGATGGCCGATACCCCGCTCACTTTCAGCAGGGCTTCGCCCAGGGTTTGGCCGCGGGTGGCCGCCAGGTCGGCGCCAGTCAGGGTGGCCGTGGCTTGGGTGGCTGGCGGGGGCGGGGCATGCCCGCGCACCACGGCGCCCTGCAGCTGCACCGCATCGGGGTGCAACTGGAAGTTGCGCACCACGGAGCTCGTCACGCGCACCTCGGCCGTTTCGGAGCGGAAGCCCACGAAGCTTACTTCAAGGTGATAAATGCCAGCGCACACGTGGAAGTGATAGTTGCCATAGGGGTCGGCAGCGCTCACCTCGCCCGTCTCCACCAGCCGGGCCGTAGCGCCAGGCAGCACCACGCCCGACTCGTGGTCGGCCACGCGGCCCGCCAACGCCAGGGTGCAAATATTCGAAATTGGGGCGTCTTGCGCCCGGACTGGCAGGGCCAGCAGCCCTGTCATCACCATTGCCAGCCATACCGCAACGCGGCCGGCTATGCAGGAAATTACCCTCATTAAATAGACAAGAAGCGCCGCACAACGGCGGCATAAGCAGTAGTCCGCCCCCAGACCGCGGCAGGGGTCAGGGCAGAACATTGCTTAAAATCAAGAAAAGCCGGGAGCCGCTACGCGGCCGGCGGCCCACGCAGTTGGGCCGGTTGCCGGGCTATCCAGGGCGCTGTGGCGATGGTAGGCACGGGAGCCGTGGCAAAGCACGAGTGGGCCACTGGCTGTGGCACCACCACAGGCGCGCTCAGCAAAAAGGGCACGTCGTAGAAGTGCTCGGCGGGGCAGTGCAGGTGCTGGGCGCTAACCAGGGCCTTGCCCTTGCTCCGAAAAGCCGGCGCCTGGGCGGGCTCGTCCGCGGTGTGTGCGTGCGCGTGCATATCCAATACCCACGTCTCGGGCAGCAGCGTCCGCACGAGGCAGAGCAGCAGGAGAAGGGCGATATGGGAGCGCAGGGCGGACATAAATACAAAGATGCGAGGAAAGAAATAAAACGCGGCGAAGAGAATCTTTTTAACCCTCTTCCGTTTATAACATTCCAGTGGAGGCGAATTGTTAACAGCCCAACCAGTATTTTCGCCCCAAGCGGCTCAGGCCGAACTCTTTTGTGATAATTACAACGATTCCCGACCTATCTGTGCAGCACGACGAAGCCTTGGGCTTGCTGCGCATCGAGTGGGCCTCGGGCCAGGACATGCGAACCTTCCGGGCCAGCTTCGAACAAATTTTAGAACTGGCTCAGCGCTCCCAAACCAGGCATGTACTCCTGGACATAAACTCCTTTCCCGACATATCGGTGTACGACCAAGTCTGGATGGGGTCAAACTGGATGCCTGAGCTGGTGAAGCTGCCAATCGAGCGTCTGGTTTTGGCCATCAACCGCCACCGGGTACACAACCAGCTGGCTATCGATTCGCTCATTGCAACAGCGCGTCCGCTCATCAAGTTCGACCTCCAGTTTTTCTTGACGGCCGTGCCGGGCCTGCACTGGCTCAGCGACTATTCTCCCCGCCTGCCAATGTTGCTGGCCGAGTGGAACGCCGTGCACGGACCCGACCTGCCCTCGGCCTCGGGTAATTTGACCGAGCCGCGCAACTTCTTCCGGCCCCGGGGCTAGGCCGACGGCCCCCGCCGCTGTCAATCTGACAGCGCATCTCCCCTTGGAACGTGCTTTGAATGCCGCTCGACCTGCGGCCCGCGGCCCTGTGCCCGGCCATTCCGTCTGCATTCAACCGTTTCCCTATCTTATTACCATGCAAGAAACCGGCTCCATCTCCATCCACACCGAGAACATCTTCCCCATCATCAAGAAGTTCTTGTATTCCGACCACGAAATCTTCCTGCGGGAATTGGTTTCGAACGCCGTCGATGCCACCCAGAAGCTGAAGAGCCTGGCCCAGCTGGGCGAGTTCAAAGGCGAGCTGGGCGAGCTGAAAGTGCGCGTGACCGTGGACAAAGAAGCCCGCAAAATCACGATTTCCGACCACGGCCTGGGCATGACGGCCGAGGAAATCAAGAAGTACATCAACCAGATTGCCTTCTCCGGCGCCACCGAGTTTGTGGAGCAGTACAAGGAGAAGGACGCCGCCACCAAAGACCAGATTATCGGTCAGTTTGGCCTGGGCTTCTACTCGGCCTTCATGGTGGCCAGTGAGGTGGAAATCTGGTCGAAGTCATACAAAGACGACACGCTGACGGCCCACTGGGTGTGCGACGGCAGCACGCAGTTCACCCTCGACGAGCCCACGGGCGAGCACGCCAAGGCCGAGCGCGGCACCGACGTGGTGCTACACGTGGCCGAAGATTCCGACGAATTCCTGGAGGAGGCCCGCCTGCGCACCATCCTCACCAAGTACTGCAAGTTCCTGCCCATTCCGATTGAGTTCGAGGGCCAGCTCATCAACGACACCACGCCCATCTGGACCAAGCAGCCCGCCGAGCTGACCGACGAAGACTACAAGAAGTTCTACCAGGAGCTCTACCCCATGAGCATGGACGAACCCCTGTTCTGGATTCACCTGAACGTGGACTACCCGTTCAACCTGACGGGCATTCTCTACTTCCCCAAGGTGAAGGACGAACTGCAGTTTCAGCGCAACAAGATTCAGCTCTACTCGCGCCAGGTGTTCATCACCGACGAAGTGAAGGACGTGGTGCCCGAATTCCTGATGCTGTTGCACGGCGTGATTGACTCGCCCGATATTCCCCTGAACGTGTCGCGTAGCTTCTTGCAGGCCGACGCCGCGGTGAAGAAAATCAACACCTACATCACCAAGAAAGTAGCCGACAAGCTCAGCAGCCTGTTCAAGCAGGACCGGCCCGGCTACGAGGAGAAGTGGTCCGATATCGGCATGTTTGTGAAGTACGGCATGCTCTCGGACGAGAAATTCTACGAGAAGGCCAAGGACTTTGTGCTGCTGAAGAACGTGGACAACAAGCTGTTCACCCTCAACGAGTACACCGAGCACATTCAGGCCAACCAGAAAGACAAGAACGACAGCACCGTGGTGCTCTACACCAACGATGCCGAGCACCAGCACAGCTTCGTGGCTGCTGCCCAGGAGCGCGGCTACGACGTGCTGAACTTCGACCACATTCTCGACCCGCACTTCGTGGGCCAGCTAGAGCAGAAACTGGAGAAAACCAGCTTCAAGCGTGTCGATGCCGACACCGTGAGCAAGCTCATCGAGAAGGACACCACCACCGAAAGCGTGCTGGGCGAAGACGACCAGAAAAAGCTGGAAGAAACGTTCAAATCGGCCATCGCCAACGAGGCTATGCACGTGAAAGTGGCGGCCCTCTCGCCCCAGGACGCGCCCGTGGTTATCACTCAAAACGAGTTCATGCGCCGCATGAAGGATATGCAGCGCACTGGCGGCGGTGGCGGCATGCAGATGTTCGGCGCCTTCCCCGAGTCGTATGATGTGACAGTGAACGCCAACCACCCCGTAGCCCAGAAAGTACTGGCCGACGGCGGCAGCGGCGAGAAACTGGCCAAGCAGGCCTTTGACTTGGCCCTCCTGGCCCAAGGCATGCTGAAAGGCGAGGCGCTGACGGCGTTTGTGAAGCGTAGTACGGAGCTGCTGTAAAACCTCACCCCCGGCCCCTCTCCCGTGGAGAGGGGAGCCAACTGATTCGTAATGAAAAGCCCCGACTCATTTTTGAGTCGGGGCTTTTTGTTTTGAACTGATGAATAATGGGGCCGCCGTGGCTCCCCTCTCCACGGGAGAGGGGCCGGGGGTGAGGTTACGCCGCCTTCACGTTCCGCGCCACCACAAACATCCTATCCCCAAACCGCCCGGTCACCTTATTCAAATAGTAAGTCGGGTACTGCCCCGCCAGCTTGCCCACCTTCTCCACCATACTGCCGCCCAAGCGGATATTCTTCGGCGGCTTCACCGGATTCAGCAGCTCCACTACCTCGAACCCCTGCTTCTTGAGCATCTTGGTAATGGTGGCAGGAGTAAATTCGAAGAGGTGATAAGGCGGGATGTCCATCTTGCGCTCCTTGCCCAGCAGGCCGTACGCGGCGAAGCCCAAGCGCACGGTGGGCAGGTTCAGGGTGGCGGGCAGGGCCAGAACCAGCAGGCCATCGTTGGACAGAATGCGGTGAAACTTGGCCAGCGTGGCGCTGGGCGAGAGCAGGTGCTCGAGCACGTCGCCCATGTAGGCGAGGTCGAACTGGTTTTCGTGGAAGTCCTCGGTGGTTTCGATGTTGCCGGTTACCACAGGCAGCTGCAACTCGCGGCGGGCAAATTCGGCGGCGTGCTCGGAGATTTCCAGGCCGTGGGTTTCCCAGCCCAGCGCTTGCAGACTTTTGAGGGTGTAGCCAGGGCCGCAGCCCACTTCCAGGTAGCGGAACTTGCGGCCGGGGTACTTGGCCAGGATGTAGTTGGTGAACTTGTCGGGCCGGACCTGGTTTAATACATCGCGCTTCTGGCCTTCCTCAATGAAAACCACCTCCTGTTGGGTGCGGTCGTAGTTGGGCCGCTCCGTGAAGTAGTCCTTGCCGTAGAGCCGTTCCAGCTGCACGGGCGTGGGCTGGGGGTCCAGAAACATCAGGTCGCAGCTTTGGCACTGGGTGCCTTGCAGCTTTTGACTTTCAAATTCGTAGTAGAAAGGCAGCTTTTTAAATTTGGTGCTGCCGCACAAGTCGCAGGTACGCATGGCTGTAGCGCGCGAGTAGCGCAAACTTTAACTTCGTTGACCTTTCGGTTGTAGTTCGCGTCCCGGAACGACTACCGCCAGCGCAAATGCACAACGGCGCGGGGACGCGAGCTGCAAAGTTCGCGCTACTTCACTCAACAATTCTCCAACCCCTGGTTGGCACTAGTATATGCTTGATGTTCTCATTATTGGCGCCGGCCCTGTTGGCCTCGCCTGCGCCCTCGAAGCCCAGCGCCGCGGCCTGCGTACAGCCGTGGTAGAAAAAGGCGCGCTGGTCAATTCCATCGTGGGCTATCCCACCAACATGGAGTTTTTCTCCACGCCCGAGCTGCTCGAAATCGGCGGCTACCCATTTCCCACCAACCACTACAAGCCCCTGCGCGAAGACGCCCTCGACTACTACCACCGCGCAGCCGCCACCGAGAAGTTGGAGCTGCGCCTGCACGAGAAAGTGCAGTCTCTGGAAGGTGAGCAGGGCGACTTCACCGTGCGCACCGACAAAGGCCAGATTCGCACCCGCACCGTGGTAGTAGCCACCGGCTTCTACGACTTGCCTAATCCGCTCGGCGTGCCCGGCGAAGACCTGCCTAACGTCAGCCACTATTACAAAGAGCCCTACCAGCACGCCACCCAAAACGTAGTGGTCATAGGAGCCAAAAACTCCTCGGCCAAAGCCGCCCTGCAGCTCACCCGCGCCGGAGCCAAAGTCACGCTCATCGTGCGCGGCCCCGAAGTCAGCAATTCCGTGAAATACTGGATTCGCCCCGACCTCGTCAACCGCATTGCCGAAGGCCGCATCACCGCCTACTTCAACACCACAATCACGGCCATCACGCCCGAAGCCATCGAAATTCTGACGCCCGAAGGCCCGCTCACCATCGCCACCAATTTCGTGTACGCCCTCACCGGCTACCACCCCGACGAAGCCCTGCTCGGCCGCCTCGGCGTAGAGCCCGACCCGGCCGACGAAGCCCACGCCCCGCTCTTTGACACCGCTACCCACGAAACCACGCGCCCCGGCCTGTACGTGGCCGGCACCGTGTGCGGCGGCCGCGCCACCAGCCGCTGGTTTATCGAAAACGGCCGGCACCACGCCCAACTGATTGCTGCCCACATTGCCGCCCGGCAGCCCGTGAGTGCTGCGTAATGCGCAATCTGTGGTTACCGCACACCTCTAGTTGGACTGACATTTCACAAAAAACGCCTTCCTCTTTCGGGGAAGGCGTTTTTGTTATTGTTACAGGGCAAGCTACTGCGGGAAGCGTACGCCGCGGTAGGAGCTGACATCCACGCCGGGCACCGAAGAACCGTACTTGGCATTGATGACTTTAATCATCTCGTTAGCTACGAGGGCGTAGCCGCGCGGCGTGGGGTGCACCCCGTCCAAGCTAAACAAGTTGCCTGAAACATAGGCCGCCGTATTAGGAACGGTGTTGGTGATAACGCCACTGGTAGCCACTGAACGGAAGAACACGTTGGCATCAAATACTGCTAGGTTGCGAGCATTTGCGGCGGTAACGAGTGCAGTATTGAAAGCCGTGGTAGCAGCTTGAACCTGAGCCTGCTCGGTATCGTCAAGAATGAAGGCACTGGGAATGGGATTGCCCGCCGTGGCTCCGAAAGCCTGCAGGGTGTCAACACCGTAGGCCTGCAAATAAGTGGCAAGAGCCGCCCGAGGCACGAAGGAGCGCCACGGAGCGCCGGTAGGCCGGCCCAGCAACCCCAGGAATGGCGAGGAAGTGAGCGTAAACAATTGGCGACCGTTGCCGGCAGCATCCCGAATGTCGGCGGTAGCAATTTGCCTGCGGTTGGCAGTCGCGGGCCCACCGGGTGCGGCGCCCGTCATAGCCACGATGCCGGGAACGCTATTTGCTGTCAGCGTTGCTTTGAAAGAGGGACCCACCGTGGTGAAAAAAGGAATGGTGGTGACATCTGGAATGGTCGCCACTACGCCTTTGGCACCGCCTGCTGTCAGAGCATCCAGAACCAAGTTGTTGTTGGCTGTGAAAGTGGCAATAGGAGTGAGGGAACTGGAAGCTCCTCCAGCCGTGGCAAAGCCCAGAACGTCATTGTTGCCCAGCCAAGAGGTAAAGAAGGTTGGCCGCAGGCTCGTCACCGTGGCCTGCACACGTTGCAGGTACGTTTGCTGCAAATTGGCATCGGGGGTGATGCGCTCAAAGTAAGCATTAGTGCTAGTCAGTGTATTGCTGGTAATGTCCGACATGCGGATGCCGTCGACTCCCAGATTGTTAACCGGGTCGGTGTATTTCGTGTAAAGAACCCGCGGGCTTACTGCCCGGATGGCCAAGTTGGTGGTCACGTTACCGGTCGTGGGCGTGCCAGCTGCCGTGAAGCCAGTTATGCGCAGGTAGCCTGAGCCATTGCTTTGGGCCTCGGTGAAAAGAGGCTGCACAAACTCACCGCCGCCCACTCGCTTAAACTGAGTAGCAAGGATGTTGGGGTACGAATTGAGTTGGCCTTCCCGGTAGACGCCGCCATCGGAGGTGCCCTGCGTGAGCGAGTTGCCTACCGATACATAGGTGGTAAAATCGGCTTGTCCGGCACTGGATTTCGGGTCTTCATTCAGGTCAGGCTGGCAGCCGCCAAGCGCAAGGCCTAACAGCGCTAGAAAGGGCGCGGAACGTTTGAAAATAAGGTTCATACAAACGAGATACTAGCGGGGTGAGACTTAAAAGTTGTAGCGGAAGCCGATGCCGGGGATGCTGACATTGGTGCGGTAAGTGCCGGCCACGCGGTCAGTGGTACCGTTGTTGAGCAGGTCGGCTTCCGTCTGGGTGCGCTTGAGAATAGCTTGGAACATAAAGGATGCATCGACGCCGAAGTTCTCGGTGATGTTGTAGCCCACCCCGGCCGTGCCGATGATGCGGTTGTTGTCGGGGGTTTCGGGGGTCACGTAGCCGTCTTTCACGGGCGTCATATCGTAGGCCGTGCCCAAGCGCAGGGCCAACTTGTCGTTCACCTTATACTGGCCGCCGAGGCGGAAAGTCAGGGCGTCCTCGTACGAGCGTTTCGACTCCGAGAACGTGGCCGTACCTATCTGAGCAGGGGCTCCGTCTTTGGTGAAGTCGAAGCGCAGGGCGCGGTACTCGCTCCACTGCGTGAAGTTTACGTCCACGCCAATGGTCAGCTTATCGGTGGGCATAATGCCGATGCCGAGATTCACGGTGGCGGGCAGGGGCAGTGTGGCGTCAAACTTGTTGGCCACAAACCGCGACTGCAGCGCCGGAATGGGGTTGGTCACGGTTACGTCGCCGCCTACCACGCGCGCATCAATCTTGGAGCGGTAGCTCACGCCTAGGCTGAGCTTGTCCGAAGGCTTGAAGAAAATGCCGGCGTTCACGCCAAAGCCCGTTTTGGTTTTGCCGTCCAACTCAATCCGGCCTTCGGCCGAGGGCAGCGCAACGGCGCGCTGCAGGTTCACCGAACCCGAGGCCAGAATCATCAGGCCCGCGCCCACGCTCAGCTTATCAGTGATGGCGTAGCTCACAGTGGGCTGCACGTAAATAGCGCGCAGGGTGATTTCGCTCAGCGAAAAACGACCTTCCCAGCCGTCCTGGTACTTCAGTGTAGAGCCATAAGGCGTATACACGGCAATGCCCGTCCGGAACTTGCCCTCCTTGGGGCCAAAGCTGGCGTAAAGGTTAAATGGCGTGACGGTGGTATTCTCTAACTCGCGCTGTGGACCGCCCGAGGCCGGCCGGAACGCAAGCCGGGCAAATGTGGCACTCACGCCCACTTGCACGCCGCTTTGGCGCAGCATGGCCATGGCGCCGGGGTTCAGAAACTGCGCGGCCTGTTCCATGGAGAGGCCCACGCCCACTCCGCCCATGCCAATGCTCTGCTGGCTGGGCAGGTAAACCTGAAAGCCGCCTGCGCTAGCGCTCGACGCGCCCATCAGGACAGCCCCGCCCGCAAGGAGTAGTGTTTTTACCGTCATACAATATAGAAAATTTAGGTGGTGAGGTTGTAAGGGCTAAAAGTAACGTAAATTTTCAAGTGAAGTGTTAGGCAAGCCGAATAATTAAATGCATTACAAACGTTTGTGGCGCGTCTTCACCTTCGCAAGCACCAGCCTGTACCTTTGCACTATGATTCTTCGCGCCGACCACCTGATTAAGAAATACAAAGCCCGCACCGTGGTCAACGACATGTCGGTCACGGTGGAGCAGGGGGAAATTGTTGGGCTACTCGGGCCAAACGGTGCCGGCAAAACCACGTGCTTCTACATGATGGTGGGCATGGTAAAGCCCAACGCCGGCCGCATTTACCTCGATGATATCGAAATCACCACCATGCCCATTTATCAGCGGGCACGGCTGGGCGTGGGCTACCTGGCCCAGGAAGCCAGCGTGTTTCGCGACCTGAGCGTGGAGGAAAACATCATGGCTGTGCTCGAAATGACCAGCATGAAAAAAGAAGCCCGGCGCGACAAAGTGGAAGAGATGCTTGAGGAATTCAGCCTCACCCACGTGCGCAAAAACCTGGGCAAGGTGTTGAGCGGGGGCGAGCGCCGCCGCACCGAAATTGCCCGCGCCCTGGCCGTCGACCCCAAGTTCGTGCTGCTCGATGAGCCCTTTGCTGGCGTAGACCCCATCGCGACCGAAGAAATCCAGGGCATCGTGTCCAAGCTCAAGCACCGCAACATTGGCGTGCTCATCACCGACCACGACGTAAACTCCACCCTCAGCATCGTGGACCGCGCGTATCTGCTTTTTGAAGGCAAGCTTCTGAAAGCCGGCACCGCCGAAGAACTGGCCAGCGACGAAACCGTGCGCCGCGTGTACCTGGGCAAAAACTTCGAGTTGAAACGGGCCGTGTAACAACCCGGCCCAGGCAGGCACGCTCAGAAGATAATGAGGCAATAAGCCGCCCGCAGCGATGAGATAGGCGCGGCCAGCGACTTCCCGGCCATCGCATTTTCTGGCCGGATGGCAGTGCCATTAGCGCCGCACGCCATTACTTCGTGCCCTCATCACGCCACTGCATTATGCTCGACCAGCTACTCGCCTCCGCCGTTCAGTGGGGCAGCCTACCCCGGTTGGCCCGCATCCGCGAACAGCCGCACCGCGTGCAGGCGCAGGTGCTGCAGCGACTGCTCAGCCGGGCCCAAGCCACCGAATGGGGACAGCGCTACGGCTTTCGGGAGCAGCTGAGCGCCGCCGAGTTTGCGCGGCGCGTGCCAGCCAGCACCTACGAGCAGCTGTACCCCGAAATTGAGAAGGTGCTGCGCGGCCAGGCCGATGTGCTCTGGCCGGGCCGGCCGCAGTGGTTTGCCAAGTCGAGCGGCACCACCAACGACCGCAGCAAGTACATCCCCGTCACGCGGGAAGCCCTGCACGACTGCCACTACCGCGCCGGCCGTGACATGCTGGCCCTGGCCACTACCTTTTACCCGCAGGAGCGGCTGCTCACCGGCAAAACGCTCTCGCTCGGTGGCACGCACGCCAGCAATCCGTTTCGACTTCAAGAGTCCGCTTCCCGCGTCGGCGATGTGTCGGCCGTCATCATGCAGCAGCTGCCGTGGTGGGCCGAGCAAATGCGCACGCCCCCGCTCGCATTGGCGCTGCTCGAGGAATGGGAAGAGAAAATTGAGCGCATTGCCGCCCACGTGCTCACCCAGGACGTACGCACCCTCGCCGGCGTGCCCACTTGGATGGTGGTGCTGCTGCGTCGCGTGGTAGCCCTCGCCAACGCGCCCGACATCACCCACGTGTGGCCGAACCTGCGGCTGTTTTTGCACGGCGCCGTAGCGTTTGGGCCCTACCGCGAGCTGTTTCGGCAGCTGATTCCCGATGCGCGCATGCGCTACCTCGAAATCTACAGCGCATCGGAGGGCTACTTCGCCCTCCAAGACCAGCCCAACAGCGAAGACCTGCTGCTGCTGCTCGACCACGGCATCTACTACGAATTTCTGCCCGCCGAGCAGTGGGCCAGCCCCGACCCACGCCCCATTCCGCTGGGTGAAGTAGAACTGAACCGGCCCTATGCCGTGGTCATCACTACCAACGCCGGCCTATGGCGCTACATCGTGGGCGATACCGTGCGCTTCACCTCGCGGGCTCCGTACCGGGTGCGCATCACCGGCCGAACCAAGCACTTTTTGAACGCTTTCGGGGAGGAAGTCGTCATCGAGAATGCCGAAGCAGCCGTGGCCGCGGCCAGCCGGGCCACCGGGGCAGCTGTCCGCGACTTTACTGCCGCCCCGGTCTGGTTTGTTGCCGAGGATTCGTCACGCGGAGGACACGAGTGGGCCATAGAGTTCGCAACGGCCACCATTACCCCCGACCTTGATAAGTTCGGCGCCGTGCTCGATGCTACGCTCAGCGAGCTCAATTCGGACTACGCTGCCAAGCGGCACCGCAGCCTGGCGCTGGCACCTCCGCGGCTACACGCCGTGCCGTCGGGCACATTCGAGGCGTGGCTGGCTAGCCAGGGGAAGCTTGGCGGCCAGCACAAAGTACCACGCCTGCTCAACTCACGCGATGTGTTGGAGGCTGTGTTGCGAACCGCCACCAAGTACCAATCTAATGGAGTATAACGGTATGCCAACCAGTATTTAGGAAATAAATGTTAAAAGAATAACAGAAAAATGCGGCTTGCATAGCCAAAAATTTGGCTTAGTTAAATTGTTTATATTACATTTCGGGAATTCTTAGTAATATTACATTCTTATTCCCACTCTATGTCTTATTCAACTCTTGTTCCCATGGCCAAGAAATCGGCCTTTCAACGCCCGTATAAGTCACGTAGCGAACGCCGAGAAATCGACCGCCGCAAGCACGATGAGGCAAAAGATTATAAATTTCTGATTCGGGTAGCCATTGCCATAGGCCTCGTGCTGGTGGTTGCGCTCGGGTTTGCCATCACTGGAGTGGTAGACAACAGTGGCAACCTGGCGCAATCGACGATGAGCAGGTAGCAGCCCTGGGGTGCTCGGCACCCCAGGCCCCAACCTTTACTGGTCCATCACGCCCCCGAAGAGGCCGCCCAGCACGCCGCCACTTTCTTTTTGGGTATTGCTCCCGCCGGGAGCCAGGGCTTGAATGAGCTTTTTAACCGGCATCGACTGTATCCACACGCGGCCTGTGCCGCGTAGGGTGGCCAGCAACAGCCCTTCGCCACCGAATATCATCGATTTCAAGCCACCGGCCCGGGCCACACTGAAATCAATGCTGGGCTCGAACGCGACCACGCAGCCCGTGTCCACGCGCAGGAGCTCGTTGTTCAGTTTTTTCTCGATGATGGTGCCGCCGGCGTGCACAAAGGCCTTTCCGTCGCCAGTCAGCTTCTGTAGAATAAAGCCCTCGCCCCCAAAAAGCCCGGCCCCGAATTTCTGGTTGAAGTGCACGCTAATTTTGGTGCCCCGCGCCGCGGCCAGAAAACCATCTTTCTGCACAATCAGGCCATTGGGCATGTCGCCCAAATTGACGGGGATGATGGTGCCCGGGTACGGTGCTGAGAACGCCACGCGGCTTTTGCCATAGCCCCCGCGGTGCGTGAAGTGCGTGATAAACAACGACTCGCCCGTAATCAGCCGGGTGCCGGCCGAGAACAGTTTGCCCATTAGGCCCTGGTCGGGCTCTGAGCCATCGCCCATCTTGGTTTCGAAGGCGATGCCTTCTTCCATGTAAACCATGGCCCCGGCCTCGGCAATTACGGTTTCGTTGGGGTCAAGCTCAATTTCCAGCACCTGGATATCGGAACCAATGATGCGGTAGTCAACGTCGTGAGAAAGCATAGCAACATGGAAAGATGGTTGATGCAGCCAAAGGTAAAAGCGCGCGGGATTTCTGCTGGCCGTTCACTATATAGGACATAGGCCCAGGCATACACGAAATTTCGGCGCAGAGACGTTTGGCTTTCCGATAGAAACTAAATTTATAATCCGATCTAATGTTCTCGTTTTATGCGCATTTCTGTGTTCCTGATTTTCCTCAGCGTCGGCCTGCTGTTAGGTTCCTGCGCCGCTAGCAACCGCTACGACCGCAACAGCATGACCAGAGGCCGTTGGCGTACTTATTATGACTCCAACAGTAAACACATCACGGGGAAATACCGCCACGGGCGCCCGGTAGGCACGTTCCGCTATTATGCGCCCACCGGCACCCTCGACCATTCGGAGCGCTACGGCGACGACGGCCTGTGCGAGGTAACTTACTGGCACCCCAGCGGGAAAGTAGCTCGCCGGGGCACGGCGCAGTGGGTTACTGGGGCCAAAGGCGCCCGGTTCTACTGGTACGGGCCTTGGACAAGCTTCGACGAAGACGGCCAGATTACATCCATTCAAACCTACACCGACGGCACCGTTAGCCGCACCGAAACGTACGAGCTGGGCAAGCTCACGCACGTGGAAATCCATGACAACGCGGGCAAGGTCACGCGGGCTGAAACGTACCAGGACGGCAATTTGCTGCGCGTAGAAACCTTTGAGCAAGGCCGGCGCACTGGCTCTTCGCTCACGTTGTAACAGCTAAAGCGGACTTGGTTGGTTTACTCGTCGGCGGGCAAGTCGAGGCGGGTTTCCGCGGCCGCCGCATCGGGGTCGAGTGCTGCTTTCTTGCGCTTGGCCTCGCGGCTGGTGCGTTTCATAAAGTCTTCTTCGCTCTCCTCGGGCTCGGGCGAGTGCTCGGCATCGGCAATGGGGAAGGCTTCGTCCTCGGTTTCGTCGGGAGCGGGCTTTTCGCCAAATTGTCCGGCGCGGTCCACCAGTTTTTTGTCGCGCACGTGGCGCCCCAGAAACTGGTTGATTTCCTCGATGCTGTAGTTGGAGGTGATTTCGCCCAGCGGGTTCACGCCAATCTCAAAGCCTTCCAGCTCTTTGTGGACGCGGGCTTTCTTGTCGGGGTCTTGCTGCGATTTCGACTTCGGTTTAACAGGTTTCTTGGCCATGGTGGAAGCAGTTGAGTTGGGTAGCGGTGGTACGCTTTACGCGAATTAGCCGGCGTGGGTGGTCACTCAAGAACGGACCAAGCATAAAAAAAGGCTGGCCATTGGCCAGCCTTTTGTCTTTACAGCGAAGGAACCACGCAATGCTTATCCCAGCGTGGCCACCGCCTGACGCAGGCGGGTGGCAACTTCGCCCGTGCCCAAAATGGCCAGGGTCTCAAACAAGTCGGGGCCAGCTGCAGCGCCGGTCACGGCCACGCGCAGGGCTTGCAGCACCTGGCCCGGCTTCATGCCTTTCTCCTCCACAGTCTGGTTGAAAATGGCTTTTACTACTTCGGCGTTGGAGCTGGGCTCCGAAGAATCGGGCAGAGCTTCAGCATAGGCCACTAAGACGCTGCTCACCTGCGCATTCCATTTCTTGGCCACCACCTGCTCATCGTAGCTGTCCGGCGCCTGGAAGAAGTACTTGGCTTCCTGCCAGAAGTCGTTGGGGAAGCTCACCCGCTCCTTCATCACGCTCACAATTTGCTCGGCCTTGGCCTGGTCGCAGGCAATGCCGTGCTCGGCCAGGGCCGTGAGTAGGTAGGGGGCCAGTTCGGCGTCGGACTTGGCGCGGAGGTAATGCTCATTGTACCACTTCACCTTGTTCTGGTCGAAGCGGGCCGGCGACTTACTCACGCGCTCGATGCTGAAGGCAGCAATGAGTTCGTCCATCGAGAAAATCTCCTGCTGCGAGCCGGGGTTCCAGCCCAGGAAAGCCAGGAAGTTGATGAAGGCTTCGGGCAGGTAGCCGTCTTCGCGGTAGCCGCGGCTCACAGTGGGCTCGCCGGTTTCACCGTCGGTGCCGTGCCATTCCAGCGGAAATACGGGGAAACCGAGCTTGTCGCCGTCGCGCTTGCTGAGCTTGCCGGTGCCGTCGGGCTTCAGCAGTAGGGGCAGGTGGGCAAACTGTGGCATGGTGCTTTCCCAGCCCAAATAGCGGTAAAGCAGCACGTGTAGCGGCGCCGATGGTAGCCATTCTTCACCCCGAATCACGTGGGAGATTTCCATCAGGTGGTCGTCCACGATGTTGGCCAGGTGGTAGGTCGGCATGCCGTCCGACTTCATCAGCACCTTGTCGTCGATGGCCGAAGAGTGCACCACCACCCAGCCGCGAATCAGGTCCTGAAAACGGACTTCCTCTTTGCGCGGCACCTTGAGGCGAATAACGTACTGCGCGCCGCTGTCGAGCAGCTGCTTCACCTCGTCCTCGGGCAGGGTGAGGGAGTTGCGCATCTGGGCGCGGGTGATGCTGTTGTACTGCGGATTGGGCACTTTGGCGGCCTGCAGGCGCGCGCGCATGGCGTCTAGCTCCTCGGGGGTGTCGAAGGCGTAGTAGGCGTGGCCGCTGGCAATGAGCTGGTCGGCGTACTGCTTGTACATGGGCTTGCGCTCGCTCTGGCGGTAGGGCGCGTGCGGGCCGCCGGGGCCCACGCCTTCGTCAATCACAATGCCGCACCAGGCCAGCGCTTCCAGAATGTAGTCTTCGGCGCCGGGCACGAAGCGGTTCTGGTCAGTGTCTTCAATGCGAAGCAGCATCTTGCCGCCCAGCTTGCGGGCCAGCAAATAGTTGTAAAGGGCCGTGCGGACCCCGCCAATGTGCAGTGGCCCCGTGGGCGACGGTGCAAAGCGCACCCGAACTTCTCTCTCAGTCATATCGCAAAAAAAGCGCGTTCCGGAGTTCGGAACGCGCCGCAAAGGTAACGCCAGTAACCAGTAGCGCGAAGCTAGGCGCTGCGAGTTCTACTCGCCCCACGGATACAGGTCGGGCGGGCCCTTCTCAGTCGGATGAATATCGAGCGGGTGCAGGGCCTGGGTTTTATCAAAGAAGAGAAACGCATCGTACCGCTCCGGGATAACCGAGGGCACGTAATTTCCGAACTGTTCGAACTGTGGGCGGTACACCACTCCAATGGCCCGGTGGCCCTGGGCCTTGCTCAGGCTGTCAATTTGCCTAAGCTCGGAGGACAAAAGCAGCGCATTATCGCCGCTCAGCTGGCTGTGCAATTGGTGCTCCCAGGAGCCTCGGGTAGCCGCCGGCACGGCCATGGTCTCCAGTGGTGCTCCCCAGGATTTCCCGGCAATCACGCTGCCCTGGTACGAACCAAACCCCACGCTGAACACTTTATCCCGACCCAACTGCTCCCGGGCCAGCTGGCCGATGTTGACCATGTCTTCGCGGCGCATGTCCGTAAAGCGGGCATCGCCGATGTGGGTGTTGTGCGCCCAAATGATGGCTTTGCTATCCGGCCCGTGCAGGTCAAGCAGGCGGGTGAGAGTTTCCATCATGTGCTCGTCACGCACGTTCCAGGAGGCCCCGCCACCGCGCAACATGGCCTTGTAGTAGCGCTCGGCGTTCACCGCCACCAAGGCATTTTGCTCGGCTCCGAAGGCCAGCTCCCGCTCGGGTAGGTTGGTCGCGGGCCGCTGCAAGGTTTGGGTACGCAGGGCTTTGAGCACGGCGGTTACCTCGTCCTGGCAATCTTCCGACACAAAGGCCACGGCCCGGGCATACTCCTGCGGGTCGGTGCTGTAGGGCTCGAAGCAACTGAAGGCGCGGCGCGCGGCCGTTACGGCGCCATCGCCCTGCTTTTCTACATACTGCAGCACCGCTTGCAACGATTCCCAGAGGCTATACACGTCGAGGCCATAGAAGCCCACACGCTGCTCAGCGGGCTTGCTTAGGTTGTGGCGGTGCAGCCAGTCGACCAGGGCCGCAATCTCCCAGTTCCCCCACATCCAAGTCGGCCATCGGTCGAAGGTTTGCAGCAGCTGCGCGGCGGAGCTGTAGCTCACTTCTTCCTGCTTGATGGCGGCATTCACTGCGAAGCAGTCGGGCCAGTCGCCCTCCACGGCAATGAATTGAAAACCTTTTTCCTGAATCAGGCGCTTGCTCAGGGCCGCCCGCCAGGTGTAGTACTCGTGCGTGCCGTGCGACGCCTCGCCTAGCAACACCACGCGGGCGTCGCCAATGGCGTCCAGCACGGGGGCTAGGTCGGCCGTTTGCTGTAGGGGGTAGGTGGGAAAAGACGAAGCCATAGCCAAAGGGTATTCAGCGGAATGGGTTTTCCGCTTCCAATTGGGTCCACGTTAGTAGACCTTGCCCAACCTACGCCCTTGGCTATCTATTGGTTAATGAGGAGCTTAGCTGTAAGCTCAGCCTCTCAGAAATCAGTCGGCTTGGCTGCCAAGCTAATCCCGGTTCTTAAAGCTGAGCCACAGTATTAGCCCAAGCAGCGTAATCCCACCGCGAATTAGCCAGGCCACAGTCGTGCCCCACTGGTCAATCCAGGTCAGAAATACTGATTTGATGTTGGGGTTGATGAACGGCAGTACCAGCGAAATCAGCCCAATGATGAGCAGCCCGAGTCCAAGTTCTTTCATGCGTGAGAGTAGTTAGCAAGCGTTGATTATTTCGCATCAACGCTGTGCGGGCCCTCTTTCTTATGCGCCAACGGCAATGCAGGAAATTTCCACTTCCACGTCGCGGGGCAGGCGGCTTACCTCTACCGTTTCGCGAGCCGGCGCGGTAGCCTCATCAAAGTAGGAACCGTAAATCTGGTTGATGGTGGCAAAGTTGCCGAGGTCTTTCACGAAAATGCTGCACTTCACTACATCCGTCAGGGCGAGGCCAGCGGCAGCTAGCACGGCCGTGAGGTTTTTCAGCACCTGATGGGTTTGCTCGGACACGTCGCCTGCTACCAGCTGTCCGTTAGCATCGAGCGGAATCTGACCCGAAACATAAACGGTATTGCCAGCCTTCACGGCTTGCGAGTAGGGTCCAATCGGTGCAGGAGCTTGGTCAGTCAGGATAATCTGGTGGGGCATGGGTGGGTATGGTTAGGGTATCTTTGGCCCCAAAGTAACAACCGAAACTATGCACATCCTGGTCATTGACGGCAACCATGTAGAGGCTGAGTTCCGCCAGAAATTCGGGCCGACGCACGAGTATACCTTTTTTCGTATTTCTGAGGTAGCAACTTACGACGACTTTAATCAGCAGCTTGAGGCCTGTTTAATTGCATGTAATGTCGTATTTGATTTACCCGGGTTACTACACTTGCAAAATCGCAAGCTTCCTTCTTTGCTTCCAGTATTTCAGGAGATGTCCGGTGCCGCCAACAGTTCATCGACTCTCTCTAGTTCTGTTTGTTTCGGCTTCTGCGGCCTCCCCACTCTCCTTAACCGCGCCTTGCTGGAAGTAAGCCTCTACGATGAGGCCGACCGCGGGAAGCTGGCCGAGACCTGCGCCGCCCTCGGTACTGACTACCGTGTAGTCGAAGACCGAGTGGGCCTGGTAACTCCCCGTGTCATCTGTCAAATCATCAATGAAGCCTGCTTCACCCTGCAGGAAGGAACTGCCAGCATGCAGGATATCGACCTCGGCATGAAGCTGGGTACCAACTACCCCCATGGGCCCTTTGCCTGGGCCAATGCCATCGGCGTAGAGCGCGTGTATGCCGTGCTAGAAGCCCTGTGGCAGGACACGCACGACGAGCGCTACAAAGTATGCCCCTTGCTCAAGCGGCAGGCACTACGCGGCCAGCCGTTTGCTGTCTGAACCGCGGATTTATCGGATTGAACGGAGTTGCCGAATTTTGAGGGCGATAAACTGTCGTCAGTGGCAAGGGCGCTGCTCAGGCTACGGCAATGCCGCGCCAAAAAAAGGCCACCTAATTAGGTGGCCTTTTCTGTTCTGGCAAATTGTCCTCAAAATCCGACAACTCCGTTCAATCTGCGGTTCAGACAGTTTTATTCCACCGTTACCGACTTGGCTAGGTTACGGGGCTGGTCCACGTTGCAGCCGCGCAGCACGGCAATGTGGTAGCTCAGCAGCTGCAGCGGCACCACCGATACCAGCGGCATCAGAACTTCGCTGGTGTGAGGCACTTCGATTACGAATTCGGCCATGGCCGGAATCACCTTGTCGCCTTCGCTCACCACGGCAATGATGCGGCCTTTGCGCGCCTTCACCTCCTGGATGTTGCTTACCACTTTCTCGTACGAGCTGTCGCGGGTCGCAATAACTACTACCGGCATGTTCTCGTCAATCAGCGCAATTGGGCCGTGCTTCATCTCAGCCGCAGGGTAACCCTCGGCATGTATGTAACTGATTTCCTTGAGCTTCAATGCGCCTTCAAGAGCTACAGGGAAGTTGTAGCCCCGACCCAGGTAGAGGAAGTTGGTGGCGTCCTTAAAAATCTCGGCAATGGCCTGAATCTCATGGTCCAGCTCCAGCGCCTTCTCCACTTTCGAAGGAATCGTGTCCAGCTCCACCATCAGCTCACGCAGCTTGGTGTCGGTAATGGTGCCCCGCTTCTGGCCCATAATCATGGCCAGCAGGGTCAGCACGGTTACCTGAGCCGTGAAGGCTTTGGTAGAAGCCACCCCAATTTCGGGGCCAGCGTGGGTGTAGGCCCCAGCGTCGGTAGCGCGCGCAATGCTGCTGCCCACCACGTTGCACACCCCAAAAATGGTAGCGCCTTTGCTCTTCGCCAACTCGATAGCGGCCAAGGTATCGGCCGTCTCACCGCTCTGTGAAATGGCAATTACAATGTCGCGCTCCGTAATAACAGGGTTGCGGTAGCGGAATTCCGAGGCGTACTCCACTTCCACCGGAATGCGGGCCAAGTCCTCAATCAGGTACTCGGCCACCAAGCCAGCGTGCCACGACGTGCCACAAGCTACAATGATGATGCGCTGGGCATTCACGAACTTTTGCTCGTAAGCCCGGATGCCGCCCATGTTCAAGTGGCCAGCTTCCAGCTCCAAGCGGCCGCGCATAGAGTCGAGAATTGAGCGGGGTTGCTCAAAAATCTCCTTCAGCATGAAGTGCTCGTAGCCACCTTTCTCGATGCTCTCCAACTCCATTTCCAGCTTCTGGATGTATGGGGTCTGGCTAACATCTTCTTTGGTACGAATCTCCAACTGGCCATCGCGAATAACCACTACCTCGTAGTCATTTACATAGACAACTTCGTTCGTGTACTCAATGATGGGGGTAGCGTCCGAGGCGATGAAGAACTCTCCTTCGCCAATGCCAATTACCATTGGCGAGCCCTTACGAGCCGCAATGAGTTGGTTGGGGGCGTCTTTGCTGAGTACTACAATGGCGTAGGCACCCACTACTTCGTGCAAGGCCAATCGCACTGCTTCTTCCAGTGAGCAGGCGTTCTGCGTTTGGATTTCCTCAATCAGGTTTACGAATACCTCCGTGTCCGTATCCGACTGAAACGTGTGCCCTTGCTTTAGCAAGTGCGTTTTCAGCGCGGCGTAGTTCTCAATGATGCCGTTGTGAATGATGGCAATTCGCTCCGAAGTGGAGTAGTGGGGGTGGGCGTTCTCGTCGTTGGGCTCGCCGTGGGTTGCCCAGCGCGTGTGGCCCATGCCTACGTTGGCATGCGTATCTTTTTCAAGAATAAATTTCTCTAAGTCAGCAACTTTGCCTTTTTTCTTATAGACGTTTAGCTCACCATCAAGCAATGCGACACCGGCTGAGTCATAGCCACGGTACTCGAGGCGACGAAGACCTTTAAGAATGATAGGGCAGGCCTCGCGATGACCCAAATAAGCAACAATGCCGCACATGGCAGAAGGGGGTTAAGTAATTAAAGGAATTGAGGATAAAGGAATAGGGGGACCTAACAGATGCCCGTCCCTTCGCTATTTATCGTTTGGAGTAGTAAACCCGCAAACTCACGTTGGCAGCATCGATTACTGCGCGGTTTAGGCCTAAGGTTAACGTAGATGGTTCCGTGCTATCAGGAATTAGGTTGCTACTGTCTGGTATGAGTAGCAACGAAGCCGGATTGCCGCCCAACCTATCGTTGAGATAAGCCTGTAAGTAATTAGTGATAACCAAGGTATAGTACTGCTGGGAAGCAGGTCCCTCCAGTATGCCCAGTGCTCTGCGGCCTACTACGAGTTGATTACTGCCATCTTCTTGCACAACGCGGTCGCTGGGAAGGAAATTTAAGATGCGCTGCAGTACCTTATTGTTATTGTCGGCTTCAACCGCATAGATGTAGCGGGGATTTGGAAACAACGCGTTGCTAAAAGGCTTCACGGGCACCCGCAACTCGGCGCGGTTGATGATGAGACCGGGCATATTTCTTAGGGCTTCCAAGCCCCTCAGCGTGACGCGGGTGCTCAAGCCAACGCCTTCCTGCAAATAGCTGGTGCCATTAAGGGTTGCGGACGCAACTGCTTGCGTCGCATCAGACAAGCGACTCAAATCAGTGTTTGCCAGATTGCTGCTCATCTGGGTGTAGTAGCGCGGGTCCCGTGCCGGAGCTGCTCCGCCACTGCTGTAAATCGGTCCGAAGAAAACCGAGTACGAACGCCAGCGGCGGCGAGCCGGCGCCACAGGAGCAGCAGCAGCGGCATCATGGAAGAAGAACGCCAGGCGACCATTATAAGAACGGCCAAAGCTGACAATGGCCGAAGAGTAGCCCTGACTGGGTTCGATAGCCAAGCCTTTCAACTCGCGGTTGAGCTGCGCTTGCGTGAAGCTGGCGCCACTGCCGCGCAGCGTTGCAAAGAAATTGCTGAAATAAGACGAAGCCACTGCCGGGGCGGGCGCAAAGGGCGCTGCTACGGCGCCACTGCGCTGCAATGCCAAACGTATTGTTTGGTCGGGCACAGCGGTCCTGGTTACGGGCCGGGTGCTGGTGTCCGTCACCACCAGCGCGGTGCGGTCGAGTCGGCTCATCAGGTTCTGGCCCAACAGGGCGCCCTTGGCCGTGGCTGTGGCGCTGTTGTAGGGCAACCGCTCATCCAGAGGGGCTTGCAGGTCGGAAACGTCAAAGCGCACGGGCGTCGCACTGCTGCCATTCACTCGGTCGAAACCCATCACCAGCACCACCGAGTCGAGAACGGGCTGAACTAGCTTGGACGGCAGCGAATCATTAGAACTGCCAGCCACCACGTTCAAGAATGAGCGCGCTTCGGTGATTCCAGCAACGTTATCGGTCAGCCGGCCTATTAAGTAATGGTCTGCTTTGAGGCTTTGCACCGAAGCGGTGCGGACCGTAGCCACATCGAGCAAAGGAGTTTTGTACTCCGTGTACTCGGTGCTGATGGCCGTAGTATTGGGTAGGTCAACGTTCAAATCAGTTCCTTTGTCGCAGCCGGTCAGGGCCAGCGCCGACAAGGCCACTACGGGTGCACAACGGCTAGTTAGCCAATTCATTGTAGAGCGCTAGGTAGGAGGAATGCAAGTTTTCGTCGGTGGCAACCTGGCTGAGCCGGTGATGCAGCGCGTACTCCGTGAACATGCCATTCATGTTGTCGCTGAAATCCTCGTCGGACCGCACCACAGTGTCGGCATATTCCATGCCCATTTTAATGAAACCGCTGAAGTCTGCCGTTTTCAGCGAGGCCAGCATGGCATCATCAATGTCGAGCATCTTGGCTTTCTCGAGGATGTTGCCCTCAAATTTGTCGGCAAACTCGTTGTTGTAAATCGAAAACACCGACTTGGCATCCTTGAACACCGGGTCTTTTTTGTAGGTCGTTTTCAGGTACAACGGAATCAGGCCCGTCATCCAGTCGCTGCAATGCACGATGTTGGGCGACCAGCCGAGTTTCTTCACGGTCTCGAGAACTCCTTTGCAGAAGAAGATGGCGCGCTCGTCGTTGTCGGCGTAAAATTTATCGTTCTTGTCGACCAGCGCCGACTTGCGGTGGAAATAATCTTCGTTATCAATAAAATAAACCTGCAACTTTGCCGTCGGAATTGAAGCAACCTTGATAACCAAGGGCTTCTCATCATCTCCCACGGCGATATTGATGCCCGAAAGGCGCACTACTTCGTGCAACCGGTTCTTGCGCTCATTGATAATGCCAAAACGTGGCACGAAAATGCGAATTTCGCAGCCCATTTCCTGCATGCTGGCGGGCAGCCGACGCAGCATTTCAGCTACTTTCGTAGTCTGTAGAAACGGGTCAATTTCGGTGGCCGCGTAGAGGATTCGTAGCTTCGACATAAGGGATTATTGAAGAGAATGGGACAAGGCCATGCTATGGGTGCACAAAATTAAACAATTTTGAGCGGAAAATCAATAAAAGCTACTTTGGAGGCTACCTCAATTGCCTTCCTCCTCTATGCAGATACTTACTACCGCCGCCGGGTTGCAAGCCTACACCGAACGGGCTCGTCAAACCGGAAAACGGGTGGGCTTGGTTCCCACCATGGGCGCTTTGCACGCCGGCCATCTTCAACTTGTGCGGGCCGCCCGGGCCGATTGTGACGAGGTGATAGCCAGCCTGTTCGTTAACCCCACGCAGTTCAATAGCGCCGAGGACTTCCGGCTTTATCCGCGCCTTCCCGAGGCCGATGCGGCATTGCTGGCACCAGTAGGGTGCACCGCCCTTTTTGTGCCGTCGGTAGACGAAATATACCCCCGGCCCACCGTGCTCCGGTTCGATTTTGGTGCCCTGGAACAGGTGATGGAGGGTGCCCACCGGCCTGGTCATTTTAACGGGGTGGCCACGGTCGTGAGCAAACTTTTTCATCTGGCGCGTCCGCACCGGGCCTATTTTGGGCAAAAAGACTGGCAGCAGGTTGCCGTGATTCGCCAGCTGGTGGCTGACTTATCGTTTGATTTGGAAATTGTAGCCTGCCCCACCATCCGCGAGGCCGACGGCTTGGCCATGTCTTCGCGCAACCTCCGGCTCGATGCCGAAGCCCGCGCGGTGGCGCCGCTCCTGCATCGGGTATTAGTTGCTGCTGCTGCCGAAGTGAGGCAAGGAATATTGCCTGCCCAAGTACGAGCCTCTGCGGCCTCGGCCCTCGCAAGCGAGCCACTTGTAACGCCTGAGTACTTTGAAGTAGCTGATGCACAAACCTTGCAGCCTCTTAGCGAGTATGCGGCGGGCCGCGACGTGGTACTTTGCCTGGCCGCGCACCTGGGCGGAGTCCGCCTCATCGATAATGTGGTAGTCGCCGCCTAAACTGGGGCGCTGTCACCTTTTATCTTTGCTTTACGAACCCTATATCCGGCCTTGCTTAGTTGAAACAGCTTCTCAATATCCTAAAATACGTGCTATTGCTGGCCTTATCCGGCGTACTCATGTGGTACGCCGTTCGTGACCAGGATTTATCGCGTATCGGCTATCATATTCGTTCAGCCAATTACTATTGGCTGGGGATAACCATGTTTCTCTCCGTGTTGGGGTACTTTAGCCGTGCTTACCGGTGGAGAATGCAGCTTGAAGCCTCGCGCCAGCACGTGCCTTACTGGAATGTCTACCACGCGATGATGGTAGGGTATTTGGCCAACATTGTACTCCCCCGCATGGGCGAAGTCATTCGCTGTTCGGTGCTGCGCCGCACAAGTGGGGTACCGGTAGAAGTGTCCCTGGGCACGGTGATAACGGAAAGGGTGATTGACGTGCTAGTGCTGGCCTCGCTGCTGGGAGCAGTGTTGCTGATGGAGTTTAATAAGTTTTGGGCATTTATTCAGAGCTTGTTTGTGGATAAATACGATTCTTTGGCGGCCAACCGAGATGTGCTGCTATTGGTATTGGGCATCATTGGGTTATTAGCCATAGTGTTTGGCTACTTGATGTTACGAAACCTCGATAAGCTGCGTGAGAATGCCTTATTTATGAAGGTGGTAGGGTTTGTTAAGGGCTTGCTGGCGGGCGTGTTTAGTATCCGAAAGATGGAAAACAAGGGCGTCTTTCTGCTTCATACGGCCTTCACCTGGTTGGTCTATTACCTGATGGATTACCTGGCTTTTAAGTGCTTTCCGGCAACCTACGGCCTTGATGTGAAGGCCGGCCTGGCGGTGCTCACATTCGGAGCTTTCGGTATGGCAGCCCCCGTTTCGGGCGGTATTGGCGCATTCCATGTGATGGTGCAGAGCACCTTGCTGGTGTATGGCATTGGCAAAGAGGCAGGTATTGCGTATGCTTTGGTGGTGCATGGTGCTCAAACGATTCTAATGGGACTTATGGGAGCTATTAGCTTCGTTGTTACTGCCATTCAATCGGCAAAGCCAGTGAGCAAAAGTGCGCTACAGGTAAATAGTTAACTTTAAGAGGAAGCGGAGCAATGACGGTTCAGCTAAATTCCTCCAAACCTGAATTACTCACCCTAAACTGGTTCCTGATTGTCTTGTATGTGGACGAAAGAAAAAATCTTGACCCGGGAGCAACTGCCTGCTACCGTAGCTGGCTGGCGGCAGCAAGGCCGAAAGGTGGTATTTACCAATGGCTGCTTCGACTTGCTACACCTGGGCCACGTTGATTACCTCGAGCAGGCTCGGCACTTGGGCGACGCCTTGGTAGTGGGCCTGAACACGGATGCTTCGGTGGGCGCGCTGAAGCCGGGCCGACCCGTGCAGGACGAAGAAGCCCGGGCGCGTATCCTCGCGTCGTTGTCGTTCGTAGATGCAGTAGTCCTGTTCGGCGAGCCTACCCCTTTAGCTCTTATCGAACTGGTGCAGCCCGACGTTTTGGTCAAGGGTGATGATTACGCAATTGACGGAATTGTAGGCCACGAATTGGTGTTAAACAGGGGCGGAGAGGTGCGTACCGTTCCTTTGGTGCCAGGCTACAGCACTTCCCGCATTGTCGAGCGTATAAAGAGTGCTGCTGGTTTTTAAGTTGTGGTTTCTGATTACTCGTTTGGGTACTTAGGCGTGGCCAACAACGAAAAGCCAGTAGCAAGAAACCAATAAACCCCTTCAGCCATGTACTTCCTTATAATTCTGCTTATGCTGGCCAGCTTCGTCATTCAGTGGCGTTTGCGAAGCAAGTTCAAACAGTATTCCCAAGTTGGCTTGAAAGCCAACCTAACCGGCGCCCAGATAGCCGAGCTCATGCTCGCCGACCACGGCATTACCGATGTGCGCATCATCAGCACCGAGGGCCGGCTTACCGACCACTATAACCCCACGGATAAAACCGTGAATCTGAGCGAAGGCGTATATGCCGAGCGCAGCGCTGGCGCTGCTGCCATTGCGGCGCACGAGTGCGGCCATGCTGTGCAGCACGCCACCGCGTATTCTATGCTGCAATTCCGCTCGGCAATGGTACCGGCTCTGAGCGCCGTATCTACCTACATGCCTTGGATTCTGCTCGCGGGTATTTTCATGATTAACCGCAGCGTGATTCCGCTGGGCGTGGGCATTGCTCTTTTCTCGCTTACTACGCTGTTTTCCTTTGTCACCTTGCCCGTAGAGTTTGACGCTTCGAGCCGGGCCTTGGCTTGGATGGACAAGCGGGGTGTAGTGACTACGCAGGAGCACGCCATGGCTAAAGATGCCTTATGGTGGGCCGCTATGACCTACGTAATTGCGGCCCTTAGCTCACTGGCTACGCTGTTGTACTACGTAATGATTTTCATGGGTGGCAGCCGCCGCAACTAAGCTACTGTTTGCATAGTCCTAAGCCACCGTCCTGCTTGCAGGGCGGTGGCTTTTTTATTTTGTTCAAATTTTTCTTGACATATTGAATATTTGATTTAAAGCTATAAATTGGTCATACCATTCGCTTCGTGGCTTTTAACATCAACTGTTAAAGGTGCGAAGGGTGTGTACGATGCTCCTTTCATCTTTTTCTGCTTTCCTCCATGACGACGTCTACCCAGAATGTCTTGGTGGCTGCCGCGCCCACGCTCTACCGCGAAGGCCTGGTAGCACTGCTCCACGAGCAATGGCCCCACCTGCGGCTCTCCCTCACCGCCGACGCTACTCAGGTTGCCTATTTAGTTTGCAATCGGCCCTACGGGCTGCTCATTCTCGACGCTTTGCTGCCTGGTTTTCAACTGGTGCCTTTGCTGACGCAGTTGCATCGGTCATGCCCCCGGCAACGGGTGCTGCTTCTTACTGGCCCAGAGACCTCTACTACCGCCGCCCCCTTGCCGTGGGCCGATACTAGGTTGCTGGTGTCGCGGCAGGCGTTGGCCGATGCGTTGGTGGCAGCATTGGCGCCGTGGCTTAGCGCACAGTCGGCCGCTCCTGCGCCGGTTAGCTCCTCCTGGCGTGGTACCAGCAGCTTGTGCAATGGCTTCAGCGCACGGGAATTGCAGGTTCTCAGCTTGGTAGTAGCGGACTACTGCAATGCGGAAATCGCGGATAAGCTCTGCCTGAGTGTGCGCACGGTGGAGAGCCACCGCCGCATGCTGCTGCAAAAGGCCGGGACCAAAACGCTGGTGGGCTTGGCGGCGCGGGCCGTGCGCGAAGGGTGGGTGGCATAAAATTCAGCGCTTATACTATTACGAGAGGACTCGACAGTGTAAGGAAGCCCACACTTATGTCATTCAGTTTCACAAGCACGGAGGTTTGCCCATCAATAACGCTCACCCCAACAATTGCTGGCTAAGTATAGCGCTGGTTGGCAACCTCTGGCTGCCGATTGGCGCTATACCTGCCAGCCGTACGACGGGCTGGCCGACTTTCTCCCCTGCATAATGACTCATCTCAAGTTTAGTCTCAGCTATTCGCTTCTGTTTTTGGCCTGCAGTTTTGGCACTGCAGACTTAGTAAGGGCTCAAAGCACTGCATCCAGTTCCATCCTCGCCGGTTCGGCTACGCCGCAACTTGTAGCGCGCCAGTTCAAATTCACCGAAGGCCCGGCTGTAGACAAGGCCGGTAATATATACTTCACCGACCAGCCTAACGACAAAATCTGGAAGTACGACACCAGTGGCAAACTCAGTGTTTTCCTAGAGAAATCAGGTCGTTCCAATGGGCTTTACTTTGACAAGCAAGGGAATCTGTTAGCCTGCGCCGACGAGCAAAACCAGCTTTGGTCTGTTGCACCGAATGGCAAGGTCACCGTTTTGCTGGATAACGTGCAGGGGCACCGCCTCAATGGTCCCAACGACCTGTGGCCGCACCCGCGCAACGGTGGCATTTACTTCACTGACCCTTACTACCAGCGGCCCTACTGGACGCGCACCGAACCCGACCCGAATCTGGGCGGCCAAAAGCTGTACTTTCTGCCCAAAGGCCAGGCACAACCCACAGTGGCCGACGACCAGCTGCAGCAGCCCAACGGCATTATTGGCACGCCAGATGGCCGTTTGCTTTATGTGGCCGATATCAAAGCTGACAAGACTTATCGCTACGAAATAAGTGCGGATGGCAAACTCACCAACCGCCAACTATTCGTCGCACAAGGCTCCGATGGCATGACCATCGACAACGAAGGCAATGTGTACCTCACGGGCAAGGGTGTTACCGTTTATAATTTGGCGGGCCAGAAAATTCAACACATCGACGTGCCGGCCGACTGGACTGCCAATCTCTGCTTTGGTGGCAAGGACCGGAAGACGTTGTTTATCACCGCTTCCGAATCTGTGTTTATTCTGCCCATGCGGGTGAAAGGCGTGCAGTAAGGCAAGTTGAACGGCAGATTGCCAGCCTTAGCGCCTACCGCGCTGAATACTCTGGGATGAAACCATCTTAGCTCCCGCATTCAAGCGGAAGCTAAATAATCAAAGTATTGTACCACGTAGGTACAAAAAAGGCCCACGTCATGTTGACGTAGGCCCTTCAGTGAGACTGTAATGATTGTTAGCTTAACCCAGCTTCTTGTACCGCACGCGCTTCGGTTCCACGTCACCCAAACGCTTGCGCTTGGCCTCCTCGTAGTCCGTGAAGTTGCCTTCGAACCACACCACCTCCGAATCGCCCTCAAAAGCCAGAATGTGCGTGGCCAAACGGTCCAGGAACCACCGGTCGTGGCTGATGATAACGGCGCAGCCAGCGAAGTTTTCCAAGGCGTCTTCCAGCGCCCGGATAGCGTTTACGTCCAGGTCGTTGGTTGGCTCGTCAAGCAGCAGCAGATTGGCGCCCTGCTTGAGCGTCATGGCCAGGTGTACGCGGTTCTTTTCGCCACCCGAGAGCATGGCCACCTTCTTCTCCTGGTCGCCACCGCCGAAGTTGAACTTGCTGACGTAGGCGCGGGAGTTTACGGGTCGGCCGGCCAGCAGCATAGTTTCAGTGCCGCCCGTGATGGTGTCGAACACTGACTTGCTGGGGTCCAGCGTGTCGTGCTGCTGGTCGATGTAAGCCGTCTGTACCGTGGGGCCGACTTCAAACGTGCCTGCGTCGGGCTTCATCTGGTCGGTTATCATGCGGAAGAGCGTGGTCTTTCCCGCGCCGTTCGGCCCGATGATGCCCACAATGCCACCCTGCGGCAGCGAGAAACTCAGGTTTTCAAACAGCAGCTTATCGCCAAACGCCTTCGTCAGTCCTTCGGCCTCAATTACCTGAGCACCCAAGCGCGGGCCGTCGGGGATGAACAACTCCAGTTTCTGCTCCTTGTCTTTGGCTTCCTCGTTGGCCAGCTTGTCGTAGTTGGCCAAGCGGGCTTTGCCTTTGCTCTGACGCGCTTTGGGCGACATGCGCACCCAGTCCAGCTCGCGCTGCAGGGTTTTCATGCGCTTGCTTTCGGTGTTTTCCTCCTGGGCCATGCGGGTAGTCTTCTGCTCCAGCCAGCTGCTGTAGTTGCCTTTCCACGGAATGCCCGAGCCGCGGTCCAACTCCAGAATCCAGCCGGCCACGTTGTCGAGGAAGTAGCGGTCGTGGGTCACGGCGATTACGGTGCCCTTGTATTGCTGCAGGTGCTGCTCCAGCCACAGCACGCTTTCGGCGTCGAGGTGGTTGGTGGGTTCGTCCAGCAGCAGCACATCGGGCTCTTGCAACAACAGGCGGCATAGGGCCACTCGGCGTTTTTCACCACCCGACAAGTTGCCAATGATGGCTTCCTGCGCGGGCGTGCGCAGGGCATCCATGGCGCGCTCCAGCTTCGAGTCCAGATTCCAGGCGTCGAGCTGGTCGAGGCGCTCCTGCACCTTGCCCTGGCGGTCGAGCAGCTTGTCGAAGTCGGCGTCTTCGGCGCCGAAGGCCTCGTTGATTTCATCAAATTCCTTGAGCATGGCCACCGTTTCGGCCACGCCTTCTTCTACTACCTCACGCACAGTTTTGGTGGGGTCAAGCTGGGGCTCCTGCTCCAGGTAGCCCACCGAATAGCCCGGCGAAAACACGACTTCGCCCTGAAACTGCTTGTCGACGCCGGCAATAATTTTCAGCAGGCTCGACTTACCCGAGCCGTTGAGGCCGAGCACGCCGATTTTGGCACCATAGAAAAAAGAGAGATAAATATTTTTGAGAACTTGCTTCTGGGGTGGGTAAATCTTACTCACGCCGGCCATGCTGAAGATGATGGTCTGGTCGCTCATGGAGGTTGGGTGTTGGGGTAAGGGAAGGATAAGCGAATGAGGTGGATACCAGAAGGTATGCCAGCCCGGGCCTCGTAATTACACACTGCCTGCTACAGCAGCCGAGGGGCAAAGTACGGCAGGGGCGCCTTGGTAAACCACACCTTTTCTCCTGCGGCCCCCTTATGACCTACCCGCCTCACAAGCCCATTTTTGTTTAACTTCTTTGTTGCACCGTCCCATTACTGAAAGAACACAGCAATTCATCGCGTTTTTACCGTAAACTTGTAATCCTTTCCCCATTCCACGTTTCAGCCGTATACCTATTCCACACTCCTACCCACGAGCTTAATTTTAGTATGGAACCAACCGACCCCTTGCTGGCCGAAGCCAAGCGCTATGGCTACGTGGAAGCCGGCGGTGTATGGCTGCGCCCGGTGTTGGGCCAGCCCGCCCGCCAGATAGGCCTGGTCAAAGAAACGGACGATGCCGCGCTGCTTTACTTCGGGCAACGTTTTGAAGCCTTGCGCGCCAAAGTGGATACGCTGCTTGCCCGAATGGAAGCCAGCGAGAACAAAGGCTCGTTTCTGATGAAGGCACTGCACCTCAAAGAGCAGTTGCTGAGTTACGACGGCCTCGGCGACTTCACCGGCCTGCAACGCCGCCTCATCGAAGCCGAGGAATCCATTGCGGTGACCGTAACCCGCAACCGCGAGAAAAACCTGGCCACGAAAATCGGCTTCATTCACGAGGCCGAAGCCTTGCGCGACAGCGTGGAATGGATTTCGGCCAGCGAAAAGGTGAAAGACCTGCGCCAAGGCTGGCTCAAGACCGGCCCCGTCGACAAGGAGATGACCGATGACCTAGAGCACCGCTTCCAGACGGCCATTCAGGTGTTTTTCGACCGGCGCAAGGCCTTCCAGGCTGATAAAAAAGCCATGACTTCGCGGGTGCAAAACCGCTACCGCGAGCTTATCCAACAAGCCGAAAACCTCAAGAACTCCGACCAGTTCGAAACCACGTCGCGGCAGCTCAAGCAGCTGCAGCAAGCCTGGCGCGAGGTAAACGGCTCCCTGCCCAAAAAACAAGCGTCGGAACTGTGGACCCGCTTCCGAGCGGCCAATAACCACTTTTTTGAGCGCCTGAAGGTGCACATCGCCGCCCAGCAAGCCAGCGGTGGCCCGGGCTCGCCGGCCTCTCCCGAGGAGCTGCTGGCTCGCAAGCGTGCCCTGGCCGACCGTGCCGAAGCCCTGATGAGCGTGCCGCCGCAAGAAGCCATTCACCAGGCCAAAGCCCTGCAGGCCGAATGGAAGCAGGTAGGCACCGTGCGGGGCGAGGAATCGGACCGCATCTGGCAGCGCTTTATGGTGGCGTGCGATAAGATTTTTGAGCTGAGTGCCCTCGAGTATCACCTGCGCAAGCGCGTGGGCGGGGAGCCTGCCAACTCGCCCTCCGAGCGGGCCCGTTTTCGCGCCAACACCCTGCGCGAGCTGCTCAAAGACGACCACCAAGAGCTGGAAGTGCTGCGCGACAACCTCGACAAGCTCAGCCCCAGCAGCGCCAACGACGCTTTCCGCCAGATGCTCCAAACAAAAATCCGTTCCTTCGAGCGTAAAATCCGCACGAAAAACGATTTAATTGCCTTATTCAGCCAGCAAGCCCAGGCCGCGGGCTAACATTGCACCCACTAATTGCGTTGTCGAATTTCAACGTGTTTTCTGGCTTGTATCTTGACTGGAAACAGTTACCTTCGCCAACCTTTTTTTATCCTTCTCACTATGTATTGGACACTCGAACTTGCTTCCTACCTGGAAGATGCTCCCTGGCCCGCCACCAAAGACGAACTGATTGACTTTTCTATCCGCTCGGGTGCGCCCATGGAAGTGGTTGAGAACTTGCAAGCCCTGGAAGACGACGGCCAGCCCTACGAAAACATCGAGGAAGTATGGCCCGACTACCCGACCAAAGAGGACTTCATGTTCAACGAGGACGAGTACTAAAATCCATTAACAATTATCAGTGAGCAATGAACAGTTGCTCGGCGGGCACTCGCGGCAAGTAACAGGCTTCTCCAATTGCTCACTGATAACGGCTCATTGCTTATTGAAGACTTGGTTGCGGGCTACCCCGGAAGGGTACTGGTCCGCAACCTTTTTTTGTGCCTGCCCGAGCCCGCTTTTGTGGCCCTGGTAGGCCACAACGGCAGTGGCAAAACCACCTTGTTTCGGGTGCTCACGGGCCAGTTGCCCTACGAAGGCAGCGCGCAGCTGCTGGGCCAGGAAGTACGCGGGCTGCGCCGAGCAGCGGCCGCCGGCTTGCTGGGCTATTTGCCCCAGCGCGGCAGCATTGGGTTCTCCATTGCGGTGCGCGAGCTGGTGGTGATGGGCCGCTACCGGCACCACGGTCTGTTCAGCGCCTATTCTCCCGCCGACTACGCGCTGGCCGATGCGGCCTTGCTGCGTGTGGGCGTAGCGCACCTAGCGTTGCGCGACTTTACCGAACTTTCCGGGGGTGAACAGCAATTGGTGTGGCTGGCGCAGCTCAGCTTGCAGGATGCCCAGGTGTACCTGCTCGATGAGCCCACCCAGCAGCTCGATGTGTACTACCGCCGTCAGGTCTTTAGCCTTGTGCACGATTGGGTGACGGAGCATCAGAAAACAGTGCTCTGCAGCACGCACGACCTCGACAACTTACCTGCGCTGAGCGGCTATTTGCTTAACCTTTCGGAGCCGCAGCCGCAGTTGCGCGTGCTGTCTTCAGCTACCGTGCATGCTGCCCGTGAGGTGCTTGAACAAGCACCCGTACGCTTCGCATAGGGCCGAAAAGGGAGTAACACATTAAAGCGCCCGCTTGCCGGGCTTGCCACGCAACACCTGCGCAATGGAGCGCATGAATGGCCCCGGCGACACAGAATTCATCACACGGAAGTTATCGGCCCAGGAAGTGGTTTCGTCCAGAAAGCGGAAGATGCGCTCAACGGGATTGCGCTCAAATAACTCCCGGAAAATATCGCGCGTGGTTTCGCCGCGCCGCTTCATAATGTCGAGCAGGAGCGTGTCGAACAGGTGAAACTGCCACTTGTCGCCCGTGGGGTCCGCTGGGGGCTGGCCAGTGCTGGCCAAAGCCGCTACCAGCCGCTCAGACTGCCTTTGAATGCGTTTGAACGCATAGCCCGTGCTGGGCTTGGCCCTGCCGCCCCGCGTGCCTATGTTGATGATGTGAGCGCCAGCTCGGGCGGGCAATGGGTGGTCAGTCATGGGGATGGCCCCAATTTCTTCCGCCTCAATGCGGTAGTCCTTAACCCCTAAAGTCTTCTCCAGGTATTCACGGATGGCTGCCTCATACTCGGTTTTCGCTAGCGGTGTTTCTGAAAACAAAGTGTACTCCACCAGTGCTCTGCGCTTTGAAAAAGGCAGTACGTAAATGAAGCGCGCCTCGTGGTGCTGCTCGCCCCGGAAGTCCATAAATTCCACCACGGCTGGGTCAAATACATCGGCATCAGTAGCTATTTCCCAGCCCACGAAGTGCTGCAACAGGTAGCGGTGCTTCTGCGGCTGCTGCAGCTGCTGGAGGTCAGGCGGGCGGCTGTCGAATGCGTATCGGGCTGTGAAGTGGCCGGTGCTGCTATAAGCTTCCACGCCGGTAGCCGTGTTTTGCAGCTGCTCAACGGTGCCTTGCACGAAAGTGAATTGGGCATTGGCAGCAAGCGCCCGGCGTACGAAGTGGTAATAGTCGAGCCCGCGAATCATGCGGTAGCGGTAGGCGCCAAGGTCTATCACCTTCTCAAAGCCGGGGCTGCGAAAAGCAATCTGCCGCCACTCGTGCGCTGCCAGGCCGTCAAATACCATCGGTTTGTCGGCCCAATATGACCAGGTGCGGTCGTTGTGGTTCTTGGCCTCCGGCTCGATTAGCAATACCTTCTTGCCGGCCAAGCGGGGTTCCTGGGCCATGTGGTAGGCCAGGCTGAGGCCCGCCGCTCCGCCGCCTACAAGGAGGTAGTCATAATCGAAGCGGGCGTCGGCAGTAGGCATGGTGGCAGGAGCAGGCTACAAAAGTGGCACACGCAGGCGCAAAAAAAGCCGAACCTCGCGGCTCGGCTGATTTTGTTACTGGTAAAACTGCCTGGCTTCTTAGAAGTTTGGCGACAGCAGGTACTTGTGGTAGAAATCGTCGATGATTTTTACCGCCTCGCTGGCATCGTCCACAATCTGCACCAGGTTCATGTCTTCGGGCGAGATGTTGTGTTCCTCGTGCAGCATCACTTCTTCCACCCACTTAAACAGGCCGCTCCAATAAGCGGAACCTACCAACACGATGGGGAAGCGGCTGATTTTCTTGGTTTGAATCAGCGTCATGGCCTCAAACAGTTCGTCGAGGGTGCCGAAGCCGCCGGGCATGCCCACGAAGGCCTGCGCGTACTTTACAAACATCACCTTCCGCACGAAGAAGTAATCAAAGTCGATGCACTTGTCCTGGTCGATGTAGATGTTGTGGCTTTGCTCAAAAGGCAACTCAATGTTGAGGCCCACCGACTTACCGCCCTCGGAGCGTGCGCCTTTGTTGCCGGCTTCCATGATGCCGGGGCCACCGCCTGTGATTACGCCGTAGCCGTGGCGCACCAGTTTGGCAGCAATTTCCTCGGCCATCTGGTAGTAAGGGTTGTCGGGTTTGGTGCGGGCCGAACCGAAGATGCTCACGCAAGGGCCAATTTTGGACATCTTCTCGAAGCCCTCCACAAACTCGGCCATCACCTTGAAAATCTGCCAGCTGTCGGCGATTTTTATTTCGTTCCAGTCTTTGTCCACGAAGGCGCGGCGCAGGCGCTGCTCGTCTTCGATGGCCAGGGCCGGGTGGCCACCGCTCTGCTCCCGCATCTCGCTGATGGAAGTCAGCTTGTCGTCGTTGACGTTGGGCTGCTTGATGGTTTTGCCGCTGCCAGCGTTCAACATGTCGTCCGACATCTTGGTCTTGCTGGTCTTTTCTCTTTTGATTGTAGACATAGTTGCTGTGGGAATTCCTGCCAAAACAAAATCGCCCCGGAAAAGGGGCGATTAAAAGTAGGGCGTCAAAGTTACCAAATTGTTACGATAAAACAGTGATGTCTTGATGTATTACTACTCCTGAACTAGGCCGAAGCCGGAATATGTTCCCGACTTCGGCATTTCAAATCAAGCAAATTATTTAGATTCAATAGATTACATCTTGTATCATTAAACCAATTGCCGAAGCGCCATCTCAAACGAGCGTTGGGCAATGCCGGTGGGGTGGGCATTTTCCTGGTACGTGCGCTCCAGCGCGGCCCCGATGATGCGCGAGGTATCGGCAAAAATGGCTTGGTCTGTAATCTCGGCGCCGGTTTCCATGAGGTAGGCAAACACGCGGGCCATGCCGCAGTTGGCAATAAAGTCGGGAACAACGGCCGTGTGCTGGTCGGCAAACTCTCCGGTGGGACCGAAGAATATCTCCGGGTCGGCAAAAGGCACGTTGGCGCCGCAGCTAATTACCTTCAGGCCACCGGCCAGCAGTTGCTCCACCTGCTCCCGGGCCACGAGGCGCGAGGACGCAGCCGGGATGAAAATGTCGGCGCCCATGGACCAGACCTGCTCGTTCACCTCATTGAACGAAAGCAGGTTGTCGGCAGTTAAAGCATTACCCTGGCGCGACAACAACAGCGCCCGGATTTCTTCCAGGCCGAAGCCTTCGGGATTTAGCAGGCCCCCGGCCCGGTCGATAATGCCCACGATGCGCACGCCCTGCCCGGCCAGGTAGTAAGCAGCCGCCGCTCCTACATTGCCCCAGCCCTGAATGATGGCGCGCTGCCCGCGCAGGTCTGTTTGGGGCCAAAGCCGATAATAGTGCCGTACGGCTTCTGCCACGCCGTAGCCGGTAATGAGGTCGGCCACAGTGTACTTGCGGGCCAAGTTCGGCGAAAAAGTAGCGTCTTCTACCACTTTTATTACCCCCTGCCGAAGCTGGCCGAGTTTCTGGATTTTCTGGGGTTCGGTGGCGTGGTAATGCCCGGTTACTACGCCTTCCTGCGGGTGCCAAAGACCATATTCTTCAGTAATAGGTATAACCTCATGTATCTCATCAACGTTAAGGTCACCGCCGGTGCCGTAGTAGTTTTTCAGTAGAGGGATGACGGCCCGGTACCAACGCTCCAATACTCCGCGCTTGCGCGGGTCCTGGGGGTCGAAGTTGATACCCGACTTCGCGCCGCCAATTGCCGGGCCCGACACCGTGAACTTCACCTCCATCGTTTTTGCCAGGCTCTCCACTTCCCGTTTGTCCAGCCCTTTGCGCATGCGCGTGCCGCCGCCGGCCGCCCCGCCCCGCAGGGAGTTGATTACCACCCATCCTTCGGCATCGGTTTCGGAGTCTTTCCATTCAAAGACGATTTCGGGGCGCTTGTTTTCAAATTTGGTGAGCAGGTCGAGCATTGGGTGGGAATACTGAAAAGGTTCCGAATAATAAACAGAATGACAAAGTTAGAACTTCAGTCTTAAGCGGCTGAAACACAATAATTGTATTTGACGTAGAAATAAGAGGTTCGAATACTTGAGTATTATAGAAATAAATGGTTTACTTGCATCTATTTTACATCACTTTGTAGGAACTACCCTTTGAGTACAGTTGTATTGCGGTCATTCTACCTCTTCAACCTAAATGCTTCTGCCCATCGATTACACCTCTCCTCCTTTTCCATTTTACTTTTCATTGACTCATGAAACCATTGCATTCGCGTGTAGAAGCGCAACAGTTGGACCGTGCCGCGGCTATGCTCAAGGTTCTCTCCCATCCCAAGCGGTTGGCTATCGTTGACTTATTAGGCAAGACCAAAGGCAAAGACAGCCAGATGTCAGTTACTGACATTTACCAAGCCCTCGACCTCCCCCAAGCCATTGCCTCGCAGCACCTCATCACCCTCAAAGACCGTGGCGTGCTGAAATCGAGCAAAATTGGTACGAAGATTTACTACTCCCTGGCAGTTCCTCAACTGCTGAAGGTGATTGATACCCTCGAAGATTATTCGGGCAAGCTGTAGTCGTCACGACCAGCTGAATTATAGTGAAAGAAGCTGTTTTGCGAGAAACGGCTTTTTTTATGCCTTTACCCCAGCGCTGAACTCGGTGTGCAGGGCCAACACCTGAGGCAGCAGCGGGAGCACCTCGTCGTTGGTCAGGACGTAGTCGGCGCGGTTCATTTTTTCTTCCTCGCTCAGCTGCTTCGCCATAATGGCCTGCACGTCGGCCGGCGAGCGGTGCGGGTCGCGGCGCAGCACGCGGGCCTCGCGCACGGCTACTGGGGCAAACACCGTAATAATCCGGTCGAGCTGCCGATAGGAGCCTGCTTCAAAAAGCAGGGCCGCTTCTTTCAACACATACGGGTGCCTGGCCTGCTGCTGCGCGGTGGCCCAGCGTTCAAAGTCGGTGCCCACGTGCGGGTGCACGAGCGAGTTGAGTTGCGCCAGCAGAGCTGGGTTGTTGAACACCGTACCCGCCAGCACCGGGCGGTTTAGCCGGCCCGCCGCGTCATAGGTAGTGGGACCAAAGGCTGCGCTTAGCTGCTCGCGTAGCTCCGCGTCGTTTTCCATCACCCAGCGGGCGCGGGTGTCGGCGTCATAAATGGGCACGCCCAGCGCGTGAAACAAGCGACTGACGATGCTCTTGCCCGAACCGATTCCGCCGGTGATGCCGATGCGCAGCATAAGAATAGACTATTCGTGGGGTGAGAAAGTGCGCCGGAGCAAGCTCCGGCTCGGTTCGGCTGCGCGGGATTTGCAGCGCATCTGCACGCTTGGCACCGAAGCCCGCACGCGGGCGGGAGCTTCCACGGCCACCTCTACTTCATCATCGGCGCGTTTGCTGGTGGCGCGGGGTACCAGCATGGGGTAGGGGTCGGGCAGGGCGCTCACCACGCTGGCAGGCCCACGGAAGGTGACCACTGCCGGCGTAAAGCGAGCCGTATAGAACCGCGCCGAATCGCGGGGCAGGGCTAGGCGAAGCTGCCGGCTGGCAATTCGGTCAAACGTAAGGCGCAGGGTGTCGCCGGCCCATTCAGTGACCTGAACGCCCTCCAGGGCGCTTTGCAGGCCAAGGCGCCAGGCATCGGCGGGGAGGTAGCGGGTTCCGGGCAAGGGCACGGGACGCAGCACCGCCGGGCGGGTGCCCCAGCCCATGTTAGCCCGCAGCAAGCGCCAGCCCTGGCCCGTCACCGTTACTGGCAGGGCCTCCGGCAGGGGGCGCATCGGTACGTAGCGGGCCGAGTCATAGCGCCACGCCAAAGGGTAATTCAGGCGGGTGGTGTAGGTCTTGTTCAGGGCATTCATCTGCCAGAAGAAGCCCGCCGCGAGTAAACACGCTGTGATGGCCCGATAAAAACTGGGCTCCTGGCCTGCGAAGGGCCGCACAAACCAGCTAACCAGCCGGCTGGCCCGGTTCAGCGGCCCGTCCATCGTTTAGGCGGAGGCGATGCTATCGGTGCCGGTGCTGGCTTTGCTGCTCACTTCGCGAGCAATAGCCGAGCGGTCGAAGCGCAGCTTGGTGCCGCGGTCTACTTCCACCACCACCGTGTCTTCGGTGAGGTCGACCACGAGGCCGTGCAAGCCACCAATGGTGACGATGCGCGAACCTTTGGCTAGCGACTGGCGGAAGGCCTTGGCGTCGGACGCCCGCTTCTGCTGGGGGCGAATCATGAAGAAGTACACCACCAGACCGATGGCTATCGGGAAGAAGAGCTGTGTGTAATCCATTCCTCCGGAAGCTTGCAAGAGTAGGGTCAAATACATGGTGCTGAAATTAGTGGCTTAGAGCGGGCTGGAGGCTGCGGCGCCGACAGTCAACACGTTACCTTTGATGAGAATGGTGGTGATGTTGGGTTGGGTGTTGGCCCGCACCGCAATCTGCTTACTAATGATGCCCTGCTTGCCGCGGCTGTCAAACTGCACTTCCATGGTGCCCTGGGCACCGGGAAGAACGGGGGCTTTGGTCCAGCTGGGGGTGGTGCAGCCGCAAGACACTATGGCGTCCTGAATCAGCAGCGGCGACTTGCCAGTGTTGGTGAAGGTGAAGGTATGACGCACCTTGCTGTCGGCTTTGATGTCGCCGAAGTCAAACTCGCTTTCGGTGAATTTCATCACTGGCGCGTTGGGGTTGGGAGCTTCGTCTTCGCTCACCACGTTGGGGTTGTCCACTGTGGGGTTCGCCGTGGCGTCGGAGGCCGCATCGGTAGCGGCGGCGTTCATGCCTTCGGTGCCCACTTCGCCCGACTTGTCGCGGTTGCAGGCGCTAAACAGCAGCGCTGCAGCAAGGAGAATCTGGTATTTCATACACGTGGAAACGCGCAGGGCACGTTTCGATAAGGGCTCAGTAATGACTAGGTGCCTTCAGCAACAAGGCCTTGCAAAGGAGAGTGCCCGCAGCCAGTCCTTTGCAGGGGGCTGCGGGCAACTTCTTTTGGTGCAACTAGAGCTTGGCGATGATGTTTTGGGCAAACTGGCTGGTGCTGGCTTGGCCGCCGAGGTCACCCGTGCACTCTTCCTGGTGCATGAGGGTAGCTTCCAGAGCTTTATCAATCTGGTCGGCCTTGTCGTGCTCGCCGAGGTAGTGCAGCATCATCAGGGCCGAGCGGAGCAGGGCGGTGGGGTTGGCTTTGCCCTGGCCGGCAATGTCCGGAGCCGAGCCGTGCACGGCTTCAAACACGGCCATGTCGTCGCCGATGTTGGCACCGGCCACCACGCCCAAGCCGCCCACGAGGCCAGCGCATAGGTCGGAGAGGATGTCGCCAAACAGGTTGGTCGTTACCACCACGTCGAATTGCTCGGGCTTGTTCACGAGCTGCATGCACATGTTGTCGATGATTTTATCCTCGAACACAATCTGCGGAAACTCGGTTGCGGCTTCTTTGCAGGCGTTGAGCATCAGCGTACCCGCCATCTTGATGATGTTGGCCTTGTGGGCCAGGGTCACCTTTTTGCGGCCGTGCTTGGCAGCGTAGGCAAAGGCGGCGCGGCAGATTTTGCGCGAACCTTCTACCGTGATGCGGTTAAAGGAGTCGGCAATGCCCAGACGCTCGTCGTACACCTCCAAGCCGGAGTACAGGCCTTCGGTGTTCTCGCGAAACAGCACTAGGTCGATGCCTTCGTAGCGGGTTTTGATGCCAGCCGTGGTTTTGCTGGGACGCACGTTCTGGTAGAGGTCGTACTTCTGGCGCAGCGTCACGTTGATGCTGCGGAAGCCCTTGCCGACCGGCGTGGTAATCGGGCCTTTGAGGGCCACCTTATTCTTTTCCAGAGACTTGAGTAGCGAATTCGGAATCAACTCGCCCGATTGGTCGAACGTGGTCTGGCCAGCGTTCTGCTCTTCCCACTGCACGGGCACTTGTGCCGCGGCAAAAATGTCGGTTACGGCCTTGGTGATTTCGGGACCAATACCGTCGCCGGGAATAAGGGTTACTAAATGCATTCTTTTAGGAGTGACTGAGTGGCTGAGTGACTGAGTGAGAAGAGGAAGCAAATGGTTTTACGCATCTGCTCATTCAGTCGCTCAGCCACTCAGTCGCTCGTTTAAAATTAGACGCCCTTGCGGGAGTTGATTTGATTAATGAGTTGGTCTACATCGCCCAGCAACTGCTCGGCTTTGGATTTGGCGTCGGAAATCACGCGCTGACCTTCGGTTTTGGCCGAGGAGGGACCAGCCATGTCGCGGCTGGTCACCAAGCTGTCGGTGAGGTCGGCGAGTACGGAACGGTACTTCTCCAGCTGGTAGCTAAGCCAGGAACGGGTTTCGGTGCCGGTTTCGGGGGCATAAAGCAAGCCAAGGGCTGCGCCGGTGAGGGCGCCGCCCGCGAAGCACAAGATGCCGGTAGTGGTTTTGCTGGCCATGGTCGTCGAGATGAAGAGGGAGAGGTGGGAAAAGGTACGAGCTATTGGTACGGAGAAACGCAGCAGTAGTATACAAAGGTGGCCAAAGTGATGGAATCACCAAATTGAACCGGCTAGTCAGCGCGCTGCCTGGCCGTGCCCTACTGGTTGTCGAGTAGTCCGCGGCCCGATTTACGGATGTCGCCGCTGGCTGCCAAATCCTGCGCCAGCTTGTCCAGAATGCCGTTTACAAACTGCTTGCTCTTGGGCGTGCTATACAGTTTGCTGATTTCGATGTACTCGTTGATAGTGACTTTCACCGGAATGCCGCGGAAGAGCTGCATCTCGGTAAGGGCCATTTTCAGGATAATCTTGTCGAGCAGCGCCACCCGTTCCACGTCCCAGTTTTGCACCGAGCCGGCAATGAGCTTTTCCATTTTGTCATCCTCGATGAGCGTCTGCTTGTAGAGCGTTTCAGCAAATTCGCGGTCGTCGGCCCAGTTGGCCGAGAGGTTCATCAGCTCCTGCTTTTCATCGGCGGCGAAGGGCAGCATCTTCAGCGTTTTCAGTACCAGGTTGCGCACGATGGGGCGGTTTTCCTCCCAGTTCAGGTCGTCGGCTTCCAGCTGGCGTGGCAGTGCCTCGCCCTTAAAAACGTAGTCCTTGTAGATGAGCCGCAGGATTTCCATATCGGCCTCATAGTCGGCCTCGGCAATGCCGGTAGGCTGGCCGGCCAGGTACTCGCGGAGCGGGCCGTCGGCCTTCATCTCTTGCCAGGCGGCGCGCAGGGCTTCAATTTCCTCGGCGCCGTCCCAGGCCAGCTTGCGGCGGATGGTCAGGTCCTGAAGCTGCTCGTTTGCCATTAGCTTAACAACAGCTTGGTTCTGGTGCAGGCGGTCGGTGTTCAGCGCGTTCTCGCTGGGGCCGAGGCGACGGCGCTCCTCGCGGCTCTGCTCTTCTTCCAGCACTCCCTGCAGGGCAGCCGGCAGGTTGAGCAGGTGCAGGTACTGGTCGTGAATACTTTCGGCACCGGCTAGCAGCTGCCCGCCAAAGAACGTAGCATCCTTTTTTACCTGGGCCTCAAAGAAGCTGATGGCATCGGTCAAGGCCGCGTCCACGGCTTTGTCATCCGTCTTTTCGGGCTGAACGCCGGTTTTGTACCACTCGCGCAGCTGGGCTTCGCCCATTTTGCGCTGGCCTTCCAACTGGCGACGGTCGGGAGCCTCTTTGGCCGTGAGGTCGGGCTCAAAAGCAGCCGCGATGCGGTCCTGGGCCAGCATCAAATCAGCCCCTACCGCTTGGTGGTAGGAGTAGAGCGACTGCATGACTTTGATACGAAGGAGGCGGCGATTTAGCATTTCTTTGAGTTATGAATTATGAGTTATGAATTATGAGTTGCGGTTATAAGCTGGCTGGCTACTTGGTCCATCCAACTCATAACTCACAACTCATAATTCATAACTCCTTTAGTAGGTCGACTTCACCTTGCCCACGTTGGCGATGCGCTCCTTGGCCTGCTTGATAGCAGCAGCTTGGGGGTGCGTGCCTTCTTCTTCGGCCTTGGCCAAAACCTGGAGGGTGAAATCGTAAATTTTTTCGGTTTGGGTGAGGGCGCCCTGGCGGCTGGAGCCCACTACTTCGGAATACACGTTGATGAGGCCGCCGGCGTTGATGAGGAAGTCGGGGGCGTACACGATGCCGCGGCGCACCAGCTCGGGGCCGTGCTGGTTTTCTACCTTGAGCTGGTTGTTGGCGCAGCCGGCCACCACCTGGCACTTCAAGCGCGCAATGGTGTCATCGTTCAGCGTAGCGCCCAGGGCGCAGGGCGAGTAGATGTCCATCTGCTGGTCGTAGATGTCCTCCAGGCCCACGGCGGTAGCGCCGAAGCGAGAGGCCGCTTCAAGAGCGCGGTCTTCGTAGTAGTCCGTCACGATGAGCTTGGCACCTTCTTTTTGCAGGTGCTCAAGTAGGTAGGTGCCTACGTGGCCCACGCCCTGCACACCAATGCGCTTGCCAGTCAGGCTTTCGGAGCCGAATGCTTTTTTGGCGGCGGCCTTCATGCCCATGTAAGTGCCATAGGCTGTCACGGGGGAAGGGTCGCCCGAGCCACCCATGCTCTCGGGCAAGCCAGCTACGTGAGTGGTTTCCATGCGGATGTACTCCATGTCCTTAGTGGTCATGTTCACGTCCTCGGCCGTGATGTACTTGCCGTTGAGGTTCTTCACGAAGCGACCGAATTTGCGCAGCAGCGCTTCGGTCTTCATTTTCACATCGCCGATAATGACGGCTTTGCCACCGCCCAGGTTCAGGCCCGAAATGGCCGCCTTATAGGTCATGCCGCGCGAGAGGCGCAGCACGTCGTTTAGGGCTTCCATGTCGCTGGCGTAGTGCCACATGCGGGTGCCGCCCAGCGCTGGGCCGAGCACGGTGTTGTGAATGCCGATGATGGCTTTCAGACCGGTTTCGTGGTCGTGGCAAAACACGACTTGCTCGTGCTGGTGTTCGGCAATTTGACCGAAGATGACCTCGGGGGCCAGGGTTTGGGTTTCAATCATGGGAGGGGATTGAGATTGGTGGGAATTTAGGGTTGGGAGGAGTGTGGCGTAACTTTGTTGTATTCTATACGAAGGCTATACGCAAACCCGGAACGTCATGCTTACTCTGGCGTCTGTCTGCCGAAGCATTCCGTTATAGTTTGAAGATGCCCTTTCGTTTCAGGCCACAAAAGTACCCCTATTTTCTTATACCGGCCTCTTTCCCACCCAGCCTGTGCGCGCCCTAAACGCTGTCAACCCCTTCATCTTTCGCTACAAATGGCACTTCCTGGCGGGCGTGCTATTTGTGGCGCTAAGCACCTTGCTGGCCATTTTTCCGGCCCAATTGGTGCGCTACGCCTTCGATTTGGTGAACGAGGGCATCGACCTCTACCACCTCTATGCCGGCACGCAGGCCCAGAGCAGCGTGTACCAGCTGTTTGGGCGCAACGTGCTATTCTACGGCATGCTCATCATCGCGCTGGCTCTGCTGCGCGGCATCTTTTTGTTCTTCATGCGTCAGACTCTCATTGTGATGTCGCGGCACATTGAAAACGACCAAAAAAACCAGATTTACCAGCACTATCAATCGCTGCCGCTCAGCTTTTACCGTCGCCACAGCACCGGCGACCTGATGTCGCGCATTTCCGAGGACGTGAGCCGGGTGCGCATGTACCTCGGGCCGGCCATCATGTATTTTCTGCAGCTGGTACTGCTGTTTTTGCTCATCGTGCCGCTTATGCTCATGGTGAACGTGAAGCTGACGTTGTACACGCTATTGCCGCTACCGGTGCTTTCGGTCAGCATTTTCTACGTGAATAACCTGATTGAGCGCAAGTCCGACGAAATTCAAAAGGCCCTCTCGGGCATGACCACCTTCGTGCAGGAGGCCTTTTCGGGCATTCGGGTGCTGAAGTCCTTCGTCCGTGAAGCCGATTCGCACGAGCAGTTTTCCAAAGCCAGCAATGAGTACAAGGAAAAATCGCTGAGTCTGAACTTCGTCAATTCGCTCTTTTTCCCGCTTATCCTGTTTCTCATTGGCTTGAGCACGCTCATCACCGTGTGGGTAGGTGGGCAGGAGGTTATCCGGGGCACCATCACCACGGGCACTATTGCCGAGTTCCTGATTTACGTGAACTTGCTGACGTGGCCGGTTACGGCCTTGGGCTGGACGTCGTCGCTGGTGCAGCGGGCCGAGGCGTCGCAGGCGCGCATCAACGAGTTTCTGGACCAGAAAACGGAAATTGTTTCCCGCCAGAACGTGCAGCGGGAGCTGGCAGGCGACATTGTGTTCGAAAACGTGTCCTTCACCTACCCCGATACCGGCATTCAAGCGCTGCGCGACGTGAGCTTCCGGGTGCGGCCCGGCCAGACGCTGGCGGTTATCGGCAACACGGGCTCGGGCAAAAGCACCATTGCCGCGCTGCTCTGCCGCTTATACGACGTCACGGCCGGCGGCATCAGCATCGATGGCACCGACGTGCGCGACTACTCCCTCCGCGCCCTGCGCGGACAAATCGGCTACGTCCCGCAGGATGTGTTCCTGTTCTCCGATTCCATTCGGAACAACATCAACTTCGGCCTCGACGAGCCGGATGAAACCCGAATGCTGCAGGCCGCTAAAGACGCGGACGTTTACGAAAACATCTTGGCTTTCCCCGAAGGCTTCGATACCAAAGTAGGCGAGCGAGGCATCACCCTCTCTGGTGGCCAGAAGCAGCGCGTGAGCATGGCCCGCGCCTTGGTGAAGGAACCCAAAATCTTGATTCTGGACGACTCACTCTCGGCCGTGGACACTAAAACCGAGAATGCCATTCTGGGTAGCCTTCAGCGCATCATGGCGCAGCGCACCAGTCTCATCATTTCGCACCGCGTGAGCTCCGTGAAGCTGGCCGACGAAATTTTGGTGCTCGACGACGGTGTGATTGTGCAGCACGGCACGCACGAGAACCTCATGAGCGATGCCAGCGGCCTGTACCGGGCTCTCTACGAGCGCCAGCTGCAAACCGAGGAAGCGTAAAGAACAATGCAAAAAAAGCGCCGGGAGGCGGCTGTTCGTCTTATGACAAACGGCCACCTCCCGGCGCTTTTTTATAGCAGAAATCTTTTAACCCAAACGGGAAGGGCGCTACATTCCGATTTTCACCCGGCGCATGCCGGTTTTCTCATAAGCGGTGCAGCGCACAATGTAGGCACCGGCGGGCAGCTTGCTTACGTTGAGAACCAAGGGCGTCTGGCCATTCATCATCGTGTGGGTAAGCACGGGGCGCCCGCCCACATCAGTCACTTCAACGCGGGTAGGGCCGGGGTTATCGGTCTTCACGGTGAGGCGGCCCGCTGCAGATTCGGCCTTCACCTTGATGGCGTTGGGGTCGGCAGCGGGGGTTTCAGGGGCCGGAGCAATGAGGGTAGCGTTAGCAGCAGAGGTTGCGGTTGGAGCCTTGGCAGCCGGAGCAACCACGCCGCTGGGCAGAATGGCTTCCTGAGCAGACTCTGGGACGGTGGGTGCAGGCGCAGCTGCGGGAGTGGCTGCGGGCGCCGGAGTGCCCTGAGCGTGGGCGGCCGCTGGGGCCAAAATGCAGGCCAAGGCTAGTAGAAATAGATGCTTCATAAAGGGAATACGAATTGCCGAGGTTAAAATTGCTAGCGTAAAGCTAATAAATTCTGAGCCTCGCTAGTGCCTGCCGTTCTGCAAGTCGCGTGCCAGCGCCGGCAAGGTTTGGCAATTAGTCAAACTTTATTTGGTTTCTGGTTGCACCAAGTAAGAAAAAGCCCTTACCTTTGTTACTCCAATACCAATCGGGGTGTAGCGTAGCCTGGTATCGCGCCAGCATGGGGTGCTGGAGGTCGTAGGTTCGAATCCTGCCACTCCGACGGAAGAGCAGCCGCTCTTAAAGCCTCCGAACTTAACGGTTCGGAGGCTTTTTTCGGCCGCAATATTGGAAACAGAAACAGGCCGCCCCATCGGCCTGCTTTCGGGGTGTAGCGCAGCCCGGTAGCGCGCGTCGTTCGGGACGACGAGGCCGTAGGTTCGAATCCTGCCACCCCGACTTTACTAGTGCTCATCAAAAAAGCCCGCTGAACAGCTGTTCAGCGGGCTTTTTGTTTTATAGCTCAGAAAGAGTCGGCTTGCGTGAAACGCAAGCCGACTGAAGTAGGATAGTAGCCTTTAGCTAGCCGTGCGATAGCGGCCCCGGGCAGGCCGGGCTATCGTTTTGTCTTTTTTGCTGAGCAGCAGCACCACGCCGCCAACTACGGCTGCAAAGCCCGCCAGCTTGAGCACCAGCGTTTGAGGGCTGTGCTTCCACTCGGCCTTGTAGCCTTTTTCAACAAAGATGTTGGGCACGTGGCCGTGCAGCAAATCATCCACTACGCCTTCCACCACGTTCACGCGGTCGGCCAGGAGCAGGGGAAGCCAGTGTCCGTAGTGGCTTTCGCTGTACTTAAACGCGAAGCGACGAATCATGCCGCTCAACCCGGCAGGTGGCGCAGCTTCGCCGAACACCGCCGATACCTGGGGGCGCTCAATGGACTTCAACACTTCAATATCTTCCGGCTGCAGCGAGTCGGGGCGATGTTTGCTGTCGGGGTCCTGCGACACGTTCATGCGGTGGCGCATGGGGTAGGTCGGGTCGTTTTTGGGGTCGGCATCGACGCCCCAACCGGGTAGCTTCTGCGGGTCTTTCACAGTATTGTCCATTGTTCTTCGGAATTAAATATTGGAAGGAAACACCAGCAAGGGCTTGATGCAATTGTCTAGTTTGGCGGAGAATAACCGGTATCCGTCAGCGACGTCCTCTAAAGGAATGCGGTGCGTAATCAACGCTTTGGGATTGATGACTCCGTTTTGCACGTGCTCAATTAAGCGGGGCAGCAAGCGCTTTACGGATGCCTGGTTGGCCCGGATGGTGAGGCCTTTGTTGAGCACGTTGCCCATGGGAATGAGGTTGTCCGTGGGGCCATATACGCCCACTACCGATACCACACCGCCTTTCTTGACGGAGTTGATAGCCCAGTGCATGGCCGTGGCCGAACCGGCCTGCAGCAGCAGCTTTCGGCCCGTGATGGTTTGCATGGCATTGCCGGCGGCTTCGGCGCCTACGGCATCAATTACGCAGTCGGCACCCATCCAGTCGGTTATTTTCTTAATGAAGACCACCGGGTCGTCCATGTCTTTTTCGAAGTTGTAGGCCTCGCAATTCGCGTAGTTGCTGGCGAATTCCAGGCGGTAGTCTTCTTTGTCGATGATGATGACGCGGCCCGCGCCAAACAGCCAGCAGCACCGGGCGGCCATGATGCCCACCGGGCCCGCTCCAAAAACAACCACGGTATCGCCTTGCTGAATGCCCGCCATCTCGGCGGCCTGGTAGCCCGTGGGCACCACATCGGTCAGGAGCACAGCATCGTCCGGGTCCATGCCGGGAGGAATGACCGTGGGACCTACGTTGGCGTAAGGCACCCGTGCGTATTCGGCCTGGCCACCATTGTAGCCGCCGGCGGTATGCGAATAGCCAAAGATGCCGCCCACTGCGGTGGCCTGCGTGTTGGACTCGTGGCAATTGCCGAACATGCCCTGCTTGCAGAAGTGGCACTCGCCACACGCTACGTTGAAGGGCACCAGCACATGGTCGCCAACTTTAATTTTGGTTACCTCGGAGCCAATTTCTTCAACGATGCCCGTGAACTCGTGCCCGAAGGTGGTTCCTACGCGGGTGTCCGGCACGTTGCCGTTGTAAAGGTGCAGGTCGGAACCGCAGATGCAGGAACGGGTGACCCGCACAATGGCATCCTGGGGATGCTTGATTTCGGGCATGGGTTTCTGAGTGGCGCGGACCCTTTTCGGGCCCCGGTAGTCCATCGCTAGCATATAAATCCTGCTTTAATGTGGAAAGGAAATGACATGGTACGAAGGCAGTTTGGTAGGAGCCGACGTAGCTTCTAGCTGTACTTGTCGGGTTGGCTAAGGTTGGGAATTAAGGCGAGGATGGAGAGTAATTAAGTAGTTATCCATGATGGTTTTGAATATACGTAAGTATAAAGACGGAATGAATGGCAACCGCCTGGGCGTGATAGCAGGACCTAGCGCGTAGAGAAGAAGTAGATATAAGGGGCCTAGCAAAACGTATGTGGCCGGTTCGGGCACGCTGACCGATTGAGATTGTAGCCACCTTAGAATGGGAGTAGTCACAATAAAGGAGTGCGCCAACAGTTACTGTTGTTGCATACAGTAATATAGCGTTTCAACACAATCACCTTTTCCCTGATGAAAAACTCAATGCTCCTATTGGGACTCTTCGGCACTGCTACCGTCGCCGAGGCCCAACCATCTACCCCAACGATAAACCAATCCAGCAAGTCGGCTGGCAGCGGCATTGCGGCGGGCACTATTTCCCTCGGCGGCGGGATTGGCTACAACAGTAGCACCGACAAAAGCTCTAGTAACAACGGCACAAATTCTACTAACACAAAGTCGAGCCAATTTAACTTCAGGCCCACGGTAGGTTATTTCATTGCCGAAAACCTGGAATTAGGATTGGAGCTTGGCTATGCCAGTAACCGGCGCTCTGTCTCCTCCACGCCTGGGCCGGTCGTAGCACAGCCCCAATTAAAGCCCGCCACCAATTTGAATGTGGGCCCATATGTGCGGTATTATAAAATGCTTAGCGACCAATTCGGCGTAACCGGTGCTCTCGGAGGTGGCTTTCAGAACAGCCGCTCCTACGGATACGATTATACTGGTGCCAACACCCTCGAAGTTTTGGAATACAAAGGGGATGGCTTTTATGCCAATCTGACTCCGGCCATCGTTTTTTTTCCGATACCTAAGTTTGCAATGAGTGCTTCACTTGGCTCTTTGGGCTATAGTCGCGTAAGCTACGACTTCCCTAAAGGGTCTAGTAATCCGGCCCCTTCGAATTATGAAAATACCTCAAGTGGATTTGGTGCCAACTTCGGTTTAAATCAGCTTGCATTCGGCGGCACTTATTATTTCGGTCAGTAAAATCTTCGGTATTGGCCTTTCATTTAAAAACCCCAGAACTTTCTGGGGTTTTTTATTAGCCTCTGACCCTACTTCACGCCGACCCACACCTCGGAATTATCCTCAGCGCCAAAGCGCTCCAGGTAAAAGTCGCCGCGCTGCGTGAGCTTCTGCTTCTTCACGGCTTCGAGCGCGGCGGGGTATAGCTTGTTGGGAGACAACAGGTAGCTCACGCCGGTGAGGCGGGCGGCCACCACGCGCTGCCCGGCGGGCACAAAGTAGTAGCGAAAGCCTGCGGGCAGCTTGCGCGTGGTGTCGGCCACGGTGATACCGATAAATGCCTTGATGGTGTCGTGAGCCGTTTCGGGGTCGTTGAAATACAGGTTCGCTAGGTCACCGCCAAATTGCTGCTGGGTCTGCACGTCTTTGGCTTGGCGGAATAGCTGGCCGAAGCCATCGCCCTGCACCGACCCATCATAGGGCTGGCCGGCCAGGTAAAGCGGAGCGGCGGTGGTTTCGAGCGTGACCTTGGGGTCGCGGGTGCCGCCCAGGTACACGTAGGTGCCCGCCGCAATCAGGGTGAAAAGGATAACGGCGAGAAAGAGGTAACGGGTCATGCGGACAGGTGGCGGGTAACGGGAAAAGTCGGAGGCAGAAGCGGGCTAGGATGCGTCGGGCAGTTGGTTCTTGCCCAGCGCTACTTCTTCAGTGCCGGCGGGCAACTGCTCGGTCACCACGTATTGCATGCGGTATAGCTGGGCATAATAGCCGTCCTCAATGCGCAGGAGCTCCTCGTGCGTGCCGGTTTCCTTAATTTCGCCCTTGTCGAGGACAATGATTTTGTCGGCTTTTTGAATCGTGCTCAGGCGGTGGGCAATAACCAGGGAGGTGCGGCCCTGCATCAGCTTTTCAATGGCCGACTGAATCAATTCCTCGGTTTCGGAGTCGACGGAAGAGGTGGCCTCGTCCAGAATGATGACGCGGGGCTGGTACACCATGGCCCGCACGAAGCTGATGAGCTGGCGCTGGCCCACGGAGAGCGTGGCGCCACGCTCCATCACGGGGTAGTTGAGGGCGTTGGGCAGGCGCTCAATGAAACGGCGGGCGCCCACGAGGTCGGCCGCTTCCCAAATTTGGGTGTCGGTGATGGTCTTATTGCCGAGGGTGATGTTGTCGCGGATGCTGCCGGCGAAGAGGAAAACGTCCTGCAGCACCACGCCGATTTGGCGCCGCAGCAGGCTTAAGTCGTACTCACGCAGGTCGCGGCCATCGATGCAGATGCTGCCTTCCTGAATGTCGTAGAAGCGGCTGAGCAGGTTGATGATGCTGGTTTTGCCGGCTCCGGTGGCGCCCACAAAGGCGATGGTTTGACCGGGCTTCACGTGGAAGCTGATGTCCTTGAGCACCCACTCGGGCTCGTTGTAGGCGAACTTGACGTTTTTGAACTCCACATCGCCGCGCAGCTCGGTGGGGGCGTAGGTGCCGCTGGTGGCCACCAAGTCCTTGTTGTCGAGTAGCTTGAGAAGGCGCTCTGTGCTCACCAAGCCCAGCTGCAGGGTGTTGAACCGGTCGGCAATTTGGCGGATGGGTCGGAAAAACAGCGCGTTGTACATGATAAAGGCGATGAGCGCACCCTTCGAGATGGTGCCTTCAATCTGGCCCTGGGCTGCGTACCACACCAGCAAGCCCACGCCAATGGCACCTAACACCTCGGCCACCGGGAAGTAGATGCTGTAGTAGAGCACCGAGCGAATGTGAGCATCAGTATGCTCTTTGTTGATGGCCTCGAACTTGCGAAATTCCCGCTCCTCGTTGTTGAAAATCTGCACCACGTTCATGCCCGTGAGGTGCTCCTGCACGAAGGAGTTCAGCTTGGCCACGGCATTGCGCACGTCTTGAAACGACTTCTTGATTTTCTCCTTGAACACATAGGTCGAGAAGAGCAGCGGTGGAATCACGGACAGGCTGATGAGCGTGAGGCGCCAGTCGATGTAGAACATGAAAGCCATGATGAAGAGCAGCTGCAGTACGTCGCCCGCCATGGCCGCGAGGCCTTCGCTGAACACGTCGGAAAGCGTTTCCACGTCCGAGATATTACGCGTGACCAGCACGCCAATAGGTGTTCGGTCGAAGAAGCTCAACTTCAGGTTTAGGAGGTGCTGGTAGAGGTCGGTGCGGATATCGCGCACGATGTACTGGCCCAGCCAGCCGCCGTAGTACGTCTGCAGGTAGCTCACGCCGGCGTGGCCCACGAGCAGCACCAGCAGCAGGCCAAACATGGCGTTGAGGCTATGAGTATCGCCCTGCTCGATGCTGACATCGACCATGCGCTGGATGAGAAAAGGCCGCAGCGTGCCGAGCACGGCTGTGGCCACAGTCAGAAAAATCAGGCCGATAAACACGCGCCGGTAGGGCCGCACGTAGGCCAGCAGGCGGCGCAACACCGTCCAGTCGAATACCTGACCAGTTTTGGTAGCGGAAGTGGTGGGGTCCATAAGTGGGGCAAAGGTCGGGAGTACGGCGTTAGCGAGCTACAGGGTTGAATTCCTAGCCGCTGCCGTCTTCCTTATCCTTAACAAGCAAATGCGCCCAAAAGCTGCATCCCCCTGGAAAACTACATTTGCCCGCCGGCGCCGCGGTTGAATTTAAGGCAGCGTGAGCAGTCCCGAAATCCCTTTGACGTTAAGCCGGGCGAAGCGTTTTACCCGCTCAAACCGGGCCTGGGTCTCGACCAGCTCGTCGTCCTTGGGCCGCGGGGTGGAGGCGTGCGACTCCAGCAGCTCAAACACAGAAGCGGCAATGTCGATGTAGCCGAGCAACAGCAAATAGAGTTGTTTCTTTTCCGCTTCGGCATACTGCTTGGTGCGGATGGCTTTGGTCAGCGTGTCGAGCTGCGCGGTTTCGTCCGTAAACAGGTCCCGCAGGGCCCGGCGCTCGCGGTCGTAGTCGGCCAGCTGCGCTGTCGTGGCCGAGGAGGCAGCGAAGGGAAAAGTATCCGTAAAAGCTACCGCCTGACGAAATGCGCCTTCGGCTGCGTACACGGTGGCCAGGTGCTTTTCCAGGCTTACCCAAAGGCCCAGGCGGGCTTTGTCAAAGACGTTCGGTGCGGTGCTTTCCACAGTTGTGCGCTTGGGGTGATGAGCCGCAAAGGTACCTGACCCGCGGGCTGCTTGCTGCTAATGGAATTCTCTGGATAGACCGCCCGGCTGCGCCGCTACTCCGGCACAATGCCTGGCCCGTATTCCACTTTGCTCAAAAACAAGCCTCGCGCCGGGGCCGCGCCGCCCGCATCTACCCGCCGCTGGGCCCAGAGCAGCTCCTGAAACTGCTGCGGCGTCATCTTGCCCCGGCCCACGTCGAGTAGGGTGCCCACCACCAGCCGCACCATGCCGCGCACGAAGCGGTTGGCCCGAATGCGAAACACCAGCCCGCTGGGCGCGGGGTGCCACGCCGCTTCGTAGCAGTAGCACACGTAGTGGTCGACGCCGCCTTTCACTTTGGAAAAGGAGGTGAAATCAAACTGCCCAATCATGCAAGCGGCGGCTTCGTTCATGGCCGCCACGTCGGGCGTGCGGTCGAGATGCAGGGCGTGGTCGCGCCGGAAAGGGTCGGGCTGCGGCGTGAGCACGAAGTAGTCGTAGGTGCGCTCTTCGGCCGAGAAACGGGCGTGGTCGCTGTCGGCCACGGGGTGCAGGCGCAGGGCGGCAATGTCGGTAGGCAGGGCACGGCGCAGGCGGTAGAGCAGCAGGTCGAGCGTGAGGTTTTCGGGTAGCTCGGCGTCGAAATGCGCGACCTGGTGGCTGGCGTGTACGCCGGTGTCGGTGCGCCCACTGCCCAGGCTGTGGATGGGCTGCCGCAGCACCTGCGAAAGGCAGCGGTCGACTTCGGCCTGCACGGTGAGGGTGTTCGGCTGCACCTGCCAGCCATGGTAGCGCGTGCCGTCGTAGGCGAAATGGAGGAAATAACGCATTGAGATAAATCAGCGCACCAGCGCGTAAAGCAAGCCATCCATGGTCTGCCCGTCTTTGGTAACAGCCTGCCGGAGGCGCGCCTCCAGGGTGAAGCCGGCTTTTTCGAGCACGCGCCCTGAAGTAGCGTTATGCGCAAATACCACGGCGTAAATCCGCGCCAAGTCGTGGTGAGTAAAGCCGTGGTCTGCCAGCACTCGCACTGCAGCCGTGGCAATGCCCCGGCCCCAGTGCGTCCGGCCCAGCCAGTAGCCAATCTCGGCCGAGCGGCGGTTTACATCATGCTTAAATAATAGGCTGATGCTGCCCACGGCCTCGCCAGCCACGTCGATGCACAAATGCAAATCACGCTGGCCTTCCTCGCTGTTCACCATGGCGATGTAAGCTTCGGCATCGGCTACGGAGTAAGGATGCGGAAACCGGTCGCGCAGGTTCAGCCAAATGCCGTGGTCGTTGGCGTGCAAGGCTAGGCTGGGCGCGTCGGCGGGCGCGAAGGGTCGAAGCAACGCGCCCGCTTCGGGCAGTGGCAGCACTGGCATGGCGGCAGAGAAATTCTACAGCTTCTCGTAAATCACCGAAGCGCCTTGGCCCACGCCCACGCACATGGTGGCCAAGCCGTAGCGCACGCCGTCGCGGCGGTGCATTTCGTGCAGCAGCGTGGCGGTGATGCGGGCGCCGGAGCTTCCCAGCGGGTGGCCCAGGGCAATGGAGCCGCCGTTCACGTTCACTTTATCCATGTCGAGGCCCAGCTCGCGGATGCAGGCAATGCTTTGGGCCGCGAATGCCTCGTTCAGCTCAATCAGGTCGATGTCATTGATGGTGAGGCCAGCCCGCTGCAGCACTTTTTGAGTGGCCGGAATCGGGCCCAGGCCCATAACCGACGGGTCGACGCCCGCCACGGCCGAGGCTACTACCCGCGCCAGGGGCTTGAGGTTGTAGCGCTTCAGGGCTTCTTCGCTCACGAGCAGCACGGCGGCGGCGCCGTCGTTGATGCCCGCAGAGTTGCCAGCCGTCACGGTGCCGCCTTCGGGCTGGAACGCGGGCTTGAGGGTGGCCAGCTTTTCGAGGGAGGAGAAGCGGGGCTGCTCGTCGGTGTCAAACAACGCCGTATCGCCCTTGGGCTGCGGAATGAACACGGGCACAATCTCCTTGCGGAAGCGTCCTTTCTCCAGGGCCCGGGCATACTTGCGCTGGCTTTCGAAAGCGAAGGCGTCTTGCTCCTGGCGCGTCACGTTGTATTGCTTGGCCACGTTTTCGGCTGTCTGGCCCATGGCGAAGGGGTAGTGCAGCTTGGTGAGGCGCGGGTTGATGAAGCGCCAGCCCAGCGTGGTATCGTGGGCCGTAAGCTCGCGGCCGAAGGCCGACTCCGACTTGGCCATGACAAACGGCGCGCGGGTCATGCTCTCGCTGCCGCCGGCCAGGTACACGTCGCCCTCCCCGCACTTAATGGCCCGGGCGGCGTCCATGATGCTTTGCAGGCCCGAGGCACAGAGGCGGTTCACGGTGTTGCCGGGCACGGTGATGGGCAGGCCCGCCAGCAGCGCGGCCATGCGGGCCACGTTGCGGTTGTCTTCACCGGCTTGGTTGGCCGCGCCGAGGATGACGTCCTCAATGGCGGCTTTATCAACGGAAGGATTGCGGCGCATGAGCTCACGCAGTACGTGGGCGGCCAAATCATCGGGGCGGACGCTGCTGAGCGCGCCGGCAAATTTTCCAATCGGGGTACGCACGGCGTCCACGATATAAGCAGTTGGCATTCGAATTATCAATAGCGGCGTAAACGCCGGATGGGACTAAATTTGTGGCCCCGACACAGATGCGGGGCAGTTTTTACTAACAGCAAAGATGATACAAAGAATCCAAAGCGTGTTTTTACTGTTGCTGGCCCTGGCCATGCTCAGCATGTTAGCGTTGCCACTGTGGCACAAAATCGACGGCCTCACCAACCAGGAGCTGACCCTTACGGCCTTCGGCTTCACTCCCAAAGGCATGCAATTGCCGGCTTCTACGGGGCCAGTTTGGCTTATCGGCTTGCTGGCGGGCGCCTCCGCAGCGGTGGCTATTTTCGAAATTTTTCAGTTTCGCAACCGCGGCAAACAACTGCTGCTTGGCACCGTCAACCTGCTTCTGATTACGGCTACGATTGGCGCAGGCTTCTATTTCTCCAGCCAAGGCGAACAGATGCTCAACGTGAAGCTGGCGGGCCAGTACATGGCTGGTTTTTACCTCCCAACCCTGGCTCTGATGTTGAACCTGCTGGCCAACCGCTTCATCCGGCGCGACGAGCAGCTGGTGCGCAGCATGGACCGTTTGCGGTAGATGCTAGTTGGCTGGTAGCTTTTGGCTGATGGCCATTAGCTTCTGGTTGGAGAAACAAGCATACAAAAGAAGAGGCCGCTGTAGTATCTACAGCGGCCTCTTTGTCTTTGGGCAGCACCGTTTTGGGGTGGGCCTCAACTCTTATTGCTCAGCGCGCACGGCCTGCTGCACTTCCTGCACGCTGGCATCGTACTCGAAGGCTTCGTAGACGCGGTAAAAGTTCTGCGGGTCGGTGAGGTGAGAGTGCGCGTACTTGGCAAGCTCCACGCGGGAAGCTTCGAATTCCATGGTGCGAAGTAGGCGTTTCAGGTCGTCGGTTTGGAGGCTGCTTTGGGCCAAGGCTTCTTTGGCAATATTCAGCTTGCTGGCCTCAAAGGGGCGCTGCTGCACAGCTTGTATGAGGGCATCAACATCCTGCGGAGCCATGATGCGGTAGCTGCTAGCAGTTGAGCCGGGATAGTAGCCCGCGCCGTTGGGCGTGTTGCCGTAGCTAGGGCTGTTGTTGCCGTACCCGTTGTTGCCAGGGTTGTTGCTGCCTCCATAGTAGGGTGCGTTACCATTCTGGCCATACGGCATGGGGCTGTTGTAGCTGCCTTGGCCGTAGCCATTGTCATAATAACCATTGCCACGGCCCCGCGGGCCATACAAGGGCACGGCCGCGACTTGCCGCAGGCTCAGCGGGCGCCCGGGGCGGGCAATCAGCACAAACGAGGTTTCGAGGCCGGGCTCCAGCCACACGCGGCTCCGGAACCGCACGGCGCCGCCGTAGGCCGTGGGCACGGTGAAATCGGCCCAGTGCAGGCCGGGGACTAATTGGTCGACGCGCACTTGCCGGGCCACGCCGCGGGTGAGGGGGCGCCCGTCGAGCACGAGGCCAAAAGGCACGCCGCGCTCGGAAGAAAAGTTGACATTGGCGGGCGGAGGCGGGTAAGCCAACGCAGGGGCCACGGCGGCAAACAAGCCAACCAGGGCAAGGAGTAGGGCCTTTTTCATGGCGCAGAAAGGTGAGAGCCAACCACAGCGGCGGGTTGGTAATTCCACTATTTTCAAAAGGTATGCCATGTTTAAAACCTCAGGCAACTGAGCGTAATTCACGGCCGTTCGGTGAAAACACACGGCACAAAAAAGGCCCCGCAACTCGTGTTGCGGGGCCTTCGGATGAGAAAAATTATCTCAGTTATTGCGCTACTCGGGTCACCTTGAACTCGGTGCGGCGGTTGCGCTGGTATTCTTCCTCCGACTTGGGCGCCGCTATAATTGGGCGGGTTTCGCCGTAGCCTTTGGCCGTGATGCGGGCCTTGTCGATGCCTTTGCTCACGATGTAGTCGACAGCAGCCTGGGCCCGCTGTTGCGAGAGCTTCAGGTTGTAGGCGTCCTTGCCGCGTTGGTCGGTGTGCGAGCTTAGCTCGATGGAGATTTTGGGATTGTCGACCAGCGTCTGCACCAGGGTATCGAGGCGAATGGCAGCGTCCGAACGAATGTTGAACTTGTCGTAGTCGTAGAAAATGTCTTTGACTTCAATGGCCCGGGCCAGGATGATTTTGTTCAGCGTCAGGGTTACCGGCAGCCGAATATCGTTGGCCGGGTTGGGGAGCTGGTCCTGACTGGGCTTGCGGCCCACGGTGGTCAGGGTGGTGCGTGCCGCGAAGTCGCCGGGGCGTTCGGCCAGGATGGTGTAGTTCGATACTGAGTCCAGCGGAGCCGAGAACTTGCCGTCGGGGCCACTGGTCAGGGTCTGGCGTTGGTTGTTCGGGCCGATGAGGGTAACCTTGGCGTTGGCCAGGGGAACGGTGGTTTTGGCTTTGTCGTCGCGTTCCAGCACGGTGCCGTCGAGATAGAACGCCACCAGCTTCGGCGCCTTCTTCTTGAACGTGTACATGTCGTCCGAACCTTTGCCACCGGCGCGGTTCGAGCTGAACAGGCCCATGTCTTTGCCCATGGGCACAGGTGCAAAATCATCGGCAATGCTGTTGACATCGGCTCCCATGTTTACGGCTTTCCCGTCCTGCATCATAAACAGGTCGAGTTTGCCCAGGCCGGGGCGGCCGTCGGAGGCGAAGTACAGCGTGCCATCGGGCGCTATGCCGGGGAAGTTCTCATTACCAGCCGTGTTGACGGATTCGCCCAGGTTTTCGGCCGGAGAGAAGCGGCCGTTAGAACCCAGCGTGGCTTTGTAAAGGTCGTTGCCGCCCTGGCCGCCCTTGCGGCCCGACGAGAAGTACAGCGTGGTGCCGTCGGGCGCGAAGGCCGGCGAGAAGTCGTCGGCGGTGCGGTCGTTGATGTTGGCCAGAATGGGCTCGCTCCATTCGCCGCCCTTGTTGTAGGAAATCCAGAGGTCCACGCTCAAGTAGCCTTTTTTGCTGCCGTCGTTCGAGCGGGCAAACACCATGGTTTTGCCGTCGGGGGTGTAGGTGGCGCTGGCCTCGTGCTTGTTTTCGGAGTTGAAGGGACCTTCCAGCTTGCGTGCGGTGCCGCCAGTCATGGTGGCCGCGTTGTCGAACTTGATGGCGTAGAGGCTGTTGAAATTCTCGCCGTTGCCGAGGTATTTCTTGCCGTCGCGGCCGGAGGTAAACACTAGGTCGCCGGTGCTGGCCACCAGGGTACCGCCAAAATCCGATGCCGGCGAGTTCAGCGCATCTACCGGCGCTACTTCGTACTTATTCTTGATGGCGGCCACTTCCTTGCTGGCCAGGGCGTTTTTGGCTTCCGTTTCGGCGCGGGCGGCCAGGGTGCGGTTGCCGCCAACGTTGCCGTAGGCCGTAAACTGGGCCGCGGCCTCGTCGTACTTACCGTTGGCCCGCATGGCTTCGGCATACCGGAAGCCAACTTCGGCGTTCTTTATTCCACCGTCCAGCGCCGCTTTGTAGAATGGCTCGGCCATCTCGACCCGGTTGGAGAGGCGGTAAGACTCGCCAATGCGGAAGTTGGCCAGGGCAGCGTTCCGGCCCTTGGCCACGTCGGCCTGGTAGAGGGGGATGGCCAGCTCGTACTGGCCGCGGGCAAACTGTTTATCGCCCTTGCTTGCGCTGCCCGAAGTAGCGCAACCGCTTAGTAGGGCGGTAGAGCCAACTGCGGCACAGACCAATAGTAGGTTCCTCATGGGTCGAATGGTGGTAGGGAAGGGGCCGGAATGAATCTCCGATTAAGCACTTTTGGGTTAGCAATAATACTACGGATTGGGCAGCATTCGAAGGGCAAGGCCGTCTCAGGCAGGCAGGTGGCTTTTTTCTTCCTGCCCAAAGTAGCGGGCCAGCCAGGTTTCGGCGGCTGGGCGGGGCCAGTTGCTGTCGAGTTGCGCTTTGGTAGCTAAGGTGTTGTCGAAATAAAAAGTTTCGGGACCAATGGTGCCGGCCGCTACGGCGGCCTTCAGCTCGCTGCGTTTGAGCAGGGTCACGGCTCCCTCATGGAGGAAAGCGAGCCGGGATTTTTCCAGTAGCTCCGCGCCCAGGTGCTGTTCGAGCTGCGCCACAAACCGCACCGACGCATCGATGGAGCAGCCGCTGGCGCCGGCAACGCCCTCATCGAGTCCAACAATCAGAAACTGCTGGTGCAGAAACTGCGCCGAGGCGTGCAGGCTGCGGCCGTGGCTGGTCCACTCCTCGGCAAAGCGTGCCAAAGACGGCAGCACGCCCACAATCTCCTGCGCGCTGAGCTGGCGCGAGGCCTGATAAATCCAGACCCGGGCTTCGGGAGGCAGTTGGTCGAAAGCAACGTACATAATTCGCGGGGATTAGCAGAGGCAAATGAGCTCCTGCGGTCGGTTTAGTAGTTGGGTAGATGGAGCTGAGTAGCTCAAGCAAACCTCACCCCCCGGCCCCCTCTCCAAAAAAGAGGGGGTGAGTTCAACGGAGTTCACGTCAGGCTCCCCCTCTTTTTTGGAGAGGGGGCCGGGGGGTGAGGTTGATTGGGGCTGAGTATAAGCTTACTCCTTTTTGAGTCCTTAAATACAAAGAACGTCATGCCAAGCGAAGCCAAAGCAGCGCATAGCATGACGTACTTGGTAACCAGTATAACGCGCCGAAAGGTTACATATTTCCAGAACACGGCGCAAAAGTGGACTAATGCCAACTTTCACTCGTGTTCCACCGCGCCGGAGGCCTTAGGCGTTGATGCCCTCGGCCGAAGCAACGAGCTCTGCTATGTCGAACACCTGCACGCGGCTCTCTTGTTCCTCGTGCTTCACGCCGTCGCTCATCATGGTCATGCAGAACGGGCAGCTTACAGCAATGATGCTGCTTTCGAGGTCGTGCCGGCTGGGCGCGCTCTTTTCAGTCTCGACGCCGCCCAGGTTGGCCAGTGCTTCGGCTGCGCCGCTCAGGGTAGCCAAGGCTTCCTGGGTGCGCTCCACGTTGATGTCTTTCTTGCCGGGCTCGGGCTCTTTCCACATCTGGGCGCCGCCGGCGCCGCAGCAGAGGCCGTTGGCGCGGCTACGCTTCATCTCCACCAGGTCGGCATCGAGGGCAGCCAGCACGTCGCGCGGGGCCTCGTAAATGTTGTTGGCGCGGCCCAGGTAGCAGGGGTCGTGGAAGGTGATGCGGCGGCCCTTAAAGCTCTCGCCCCCGGTCACGCCCACCTTGCCCTCGTTGATGAGCTGCTGCAGGTAGGTGCTGTGGTGAATGACTTCGTAGTCGCCGCCCAGCGCCGGGTACTCGTTTTTGATGGTGTTGAAGCAGTGCGGGCAGGCTGTCACGATTTTCTTAATGCCATAGCCGTTCAGCGTCGTGATGTTCTGCATGGCCTGCATCTGAAACAGGAATTCGTTGCCAGCACGCTTGGCGGGGTCGCCGGTGCAGCTTTCTTCCAGGCCGAGCACGGCGTACTTGGTGCCCACGTGCTCCAGAATGCGCACAAAGGCGCGGGTCACGCGCTTGTAGCGGTCGTCGAAAGCACCGGCGCAGCCCACCCAGAACAGGATTTCGGGCGACTCGTTGCGGGCGGCCAAATCGGCCATGACGGGAACGTTGATTTGGCGCTTTTCGCCGGCAGCGGGAGTAGTTGGGGACATGGTGGGATGGTTAGAACGACACAGTTGTCATCCTGAGCGGAGCGAAGGACCTTATCACGTCCACGCCGCGGTGAGTTGGTGAACCTGACGAAAGCAGCGGTGATAAGATGCTTCCTGCGTCAGCATGACAAACGATTTACGCTACCGTGGCAGCTTGCTGCTTCTCCGTGGCGAACAAATCGTCGGCCCAGTTGAAGCGGTCGGAGGGCGAGAAAGCCCAAGGCGCGCCGTTGTTCTCGATGTTGGAGAACATGACGTTGAGCGAGTTGGGCGCGGCCGACTCTTCCAGCACCAGGAAGCGGCGCATCTCAATAATGCTTTCCAGCGGGTTAATGTTTACGGGGCAGCTTTCCACGCAGGCGTTGCAGGTGGTGCAGGCCCAGAGCTCCTCTGGCGTCACTTTGCCGCGGAGTAGGGTGGCATTGGCCAGGTCGGTCACGGGCTCGTGCTTGGCTTCGGCGCCGTACATGTTGGGCCGGAAAATGAGCGGCGATTCGTACTTCTCCTCCACCCGGTCGCGGGTGTCCATGATGATTTTGCGCGGCGAGAGCAGCTTGCCCGTGAGGTTGGCGGGGCACACCGAGGTACAACGGCCGCACTCCGTGCAGGAGTAGGCATTCATGAGCGAAGTCCAGGGCAGGTCTTCCACGTCTTTGGCACCAAACGAGGTGGGCGCCAGGGCCGAGCCATCGGGGCCGACGGCGGGCGGCGGCACCACGTAGCTCGGGTCCATCATGGCCTTCACTTCGTGGGTGATGCTCTCTACGTTGCTGAACTGGCCCTGGGGCACCAGCCGCGAGAACCACACGTTGGGGAACGTGATGATAATGTGGAAGTGCTTGGAGCTGGGCAAGTAATTCAGGAACAGGAAGATGCCGATGATGTGGGCCCACCAGCCCACGCGCTCCAGCACGTGCAGCGTGCCCGCATCGCTGGGAAACAGGCCCACGAGCAGGCTGCTGATGGGGAAGGTACCGGGCATGGTCTCGCCGCTCACCTGGTGCAGCTTGAGGTCGGCGGTATTCATCGTGAACAGCGCCGCCATTAGGACCACTTCCACGTAAAGAATGATGTTGGCGTCGAGCTTGGGCCAGGCGCGCAACTCCACGCCGGTGAGGCGCCGCACGGGCTGGGTGCGGTTGCGGCGCCACCAGAAGGCCACCACGGCCAGAATCACCAGCGCGCCGAGAATTTCATTGGTGGCCATGAGCACGTCGTAGCCCGGGCCCAGGAAGCGCAGGAAGCGGTGCGTGCCGGTGAGGCCGTCGACCACAATCTCCAGCACCTCCACATTGATTACGATAAAACCCACGTACACAATGAGGTGCAACAGGGCCGGCGTGAGACGCTTGAACATCTTTTGCTGCCCAAACGCTACCAGCACCGTCTTTTTAAACCGCTCGGCGGCGTTGCCGCTCATGTCGCGGGGGCGGCCAACGAAAATATTAGCGCGGATTTTTCGGATTTGCCATACGAAAAGGCCGGATGCTGCCACTAGCAGCAGAAAGAAAATGATTTGCTCCAACATGCGGGTAAAGGTAAGGAAGTGGGAACGTTTGCGGCTGCAATATACTCGGCATGCCGAACACTTTGCCGGGGAATTCCCGAAGCCCAACACTTTTTTTACTATAATTCTTGCGGCATTGTTTTGGTTTCGTACCTTTGCGGTCCCCAAAGCGCACTTTGGCAGCGGGGAAACGGCAACATAGCTCAGTTGGTAGAGCACAGCACTGAAAATGCTGGTGTCGTTGGTTCGATTCCAACTGTTGCCACGAAAAGGCCCTTAGCGTACTGCTAAGGGCCTTTTTTATTGCGCTAACGCCAATGCGCAGCAGGGCTGGCTGTGGAGAGGGGGAAGTGGTCGCGGAGTCCAAAAGCCTTCCCATGGGAATACGCCCTTGCGGAATAGAGAGAATTAGCGCAGCTTCGAACGTTGTGTGGGGGTTGAACTGCATCTTTTGAGCCTAGGGCAGGGCTGGCTAACGTTTCACGGATTTAGGGAGAAATGCTGCTCCAGCACGCGCTCAACCTGCTCCTGGGTGAGGGGTTTGGCGAGAAAATCGGCGACGGGCTGGTGTTTAACGCGCTCCAGGTCGCGGGAGCTGACGGAGGTGGTGAGCATTACGATGACCACGGCATGCCGCTGGGCATCGGGCAGCTGCTGGAAGGCCGTCAGAAACTCGAAGCCGTCCATTAGGGGCATGTTGATATCGAGGAAGATGAGGGCCGGATAGCTGGGCGTGGGCGGCTGGCAGTAGCGGTGCAGCACGGCCAGGGCCTCTTCGCCGTTGGCGGCAACCAGCACCTCCTCGGCGGCCTCCAGGCGCAGCAGCAGCTTGCGGTTGAGAAAGTTGGTGATGGGGTCGTCGTCAACGAGAAGAATACTGGGCAACCGGGACATGCAAGCGGGGTAGAAGGAGGAGGTTAGGACACCGGGTGTACGGGAAAAAAGACCGTGAAGGTGGTGCCCTTCTCGAGCTGGCTGGTGACATCGATGCGGCCGCCGCTGTTTTCAACAATTTTCTTGACCATGTAGAGGCCAATGCCCGAACCCTCGACGTGGGTGTGCAGGCGTTGAAACATACCGAAGAGCTTGGCTGAGCCCTGGTTGAGGTCAACGCCAAGGCCGTTGTCCTGCACGCGCAGCACGTGGAAACGCTCTTGCCGGAAATAGCTAAGCTGCACGTGCGGGGCGCGGTCGGGGTGGCGGTACTTGAGGGCGTTGCTGAGCAGGTTGTACACCACTGAGCGCAGGTTTTTTTCAGAGAAAGGCAAACGCACGGCGGCCGGCACGTCGAAGGTGAGGTGGGCCTGGGTTTGCTGCACCAGGGGCAGTAGGTCGAGCCGCACTTCTTCTACCAGCGCCGCCAGCGGCACCTGTGTGGCGGGCTGGGCGTGCTCTTTCTGCAGCTTGCTCACGTCGGTGAGGTAGGCAATGGTGCGTTTGAAGCGCTCGGTGGCGTTTTGCATGAGCCGCAGCATTTCGGGCACGTCGCCGACCAGCGCGGCGGGCGGCAGCTCGTGGGCGAGGGCCAGCAGCAGGCCTTCGATGTTGGAAATGGGGGCCTTGAGGTCGTGCGAGGCCGTGTAGATGAAGTTGTCGAGGTCGATGTTGGTGCGCGTGAGCTGGGTGTTGGACTCGAGGAGCTCTTCGTTGGTAGCGGCCAGCTCTTCGTTGATGACCGCCAACTCTTGGTTGAGGCCGTCGACTTGCTGGCGGGCCTCCACCTGCTCGGTGATGTCCGAGACCAGGGTGTAGAAGCCGGCCACGGTGCCGTTTTGCACGTCGGGCACGTAGCTGGTGCGGATGTATTTGGTGAAGCCTGCGCGGTAGGGCATCTGGGCTTCGAAATCGAGCCGCTCGCCGGCCAGGGCACGGGCCATATAGCCTTCGCTGGCGGCGTAGGCCTTTTCGCCAATCACCTCGCGCACCAGCCGGCCCAGCAGCAGGGCCGGGTCCTGGTTGAACCAGCTGCGGTAGGCTTCGTTGGCGTAGCGGTAGCGCCGCTCGCTGTCGAGGTAGCCGATGAGTACGGGCAGGGCGTCGGTGATGAGGCGCAGCTGGCGGGCGCTGGCCTCGCTGGCCTGGCGGGCCCGCACTTGCTCGGTTACTTCAAACACAAAGGCGAGCACGCCGTCGACCTGGGACTGCTCGTTGAGCCGGGGCTGATAAACCGAACTGAAGTAACGGTCTTCGAGCGGGGCGCCGGGGCTGGGTGCCAGGCGGATGAGGGTGTCCTGCTCAGAGTGAGTTTGCCCGGTATCGTACACTTGGCGCAGCCAGGCGAGTACATCGGTGCCGGCCAACTCGGGCAGGGCCTCCATCAGGGACAAGCCCACTAGGGTGCGGTACGGCACCAGCCGCTGGCAGCCGGGGTTCACGAACTCAAACACCAGCTCGGGGCCGGCCAAGATGCAAATGCCTGCGGGGGCTTCCTCGAACAGGCGCAGCAGGCGCTGCCGCTCAACCTCCTGCGTGCGGCGGGTTTCCACCTGCTCGGTCACGTCGTAGGCGAAGACGGAGACGCCGGCAATTTTGCCTTCTTCGCAGTAGGCCTGGTAAGTAAAGTTGAAGTATTGGGGGCGGGAAGGGCTGTCCCTGGTCGGCGGCATCACCAAAGAAACTTCAGTGCCCGAGTAGGTTTCGCCCGTTTGGTACACTTGGTCCATGAGGGCGCCGAAGCCCATCTCGACCAGCTCGGGCACGGCCACGGCCAGGTCCTGGCCCACCAGCTGACGGCCGGGGAAAAATGCCTGGTAGGCAGGGTTTACGTATTCGTAGCGGTGGCTGGGCGAGCGCAGCAGGGCCACTATGGCGGGGGTTTGCTCGAATACCTGATAGAAGGCTTCGCGCTCGTGCGCCTGGCGCCGGGCCGCGGCCAGAAGCTCGGCCTGTAGCGTTTCATTCTGTTGGCGGGCCCGCACCTTTTCGGTAACGTCGACGATGAAGGCCAGCACACCGGCGGGCTGGTTGGGCCCGGCCTGCAGCGGCTGGTAGATGAAGTCGATGTAGTGCGACCGGCGCTGGCCGTCGGCGTCGAGCAGCTGCACCTGCGCTTCGGTGCCAACGCTGGCCTGGCCGGTGGCATACACTTGGTTGAGCAGGTGCAGGAAGCCTTGCTCGGCTACTTCGGGCAGCACCTGGGCCATGGGGAGGCCAGTTTGGGCGCGGCCACCGGTGAAGGCCTGGTAGGCGTCGTTGCAGAATCGGTAGCGATGGTCGGCGCCTTCGAGGGCGGCAATGGCGGCGGGCACCTGTCCCAGAATTTGCCGCAGCTGGTCTTGCTGGCGGCGCAGCTGCTCGCGCTGCTGCTCGGTGGTGAGCAGGGCCGCCTGGAGCTCGGCGGTGCGGGCGGCCACGCGGGCTTCGAGCTCCTCGTTGAGCTGCTGCACCTGGCGGCGGGCGAGCACCTGCTCGGTCACGTCGAAGGTGAAGTCGAGCAGACCGTCGACGCGGCCCTGGCTGTCGCGCAGAGGGTAGAAAAACAGGTTGAGGAATACTTGCTCGCGGTGACCGGTGGTGTCAAATTCCAGCCACACTTCCTGCTCCGGGGCATGGTAGGGCTCGCCGGTTTGGTAAACGTAGTCCATGGCCGCAAACACGCCGTGCTCGCCGGCTTCGGGCATCACCTCGCGGATGGAATGGCCCAGCAGGGCCCGCCCGGAGAAGTAGCGCTGGTAGCGGGCGTTGGCGAAGACGTACTGGTAGTCGGGGCCGTGGTAGGTGGCTATTTGGGCGGGCAGGGCCATGAGCACCTCGTAGAAGCGCTGGCGCTGGGCGTCGGCGTCGGCGCGGGCGGCTTTTTCGGCAGCCTGGGCTTCGCGCAAGGCTTGCTCGACGGGGGTGCGGGAGTGGCTAGCCGTATCGGTGAAGCTGACCACCAGCAGCTCGCCGCTGCGCCGGGCCGCTAAGTGGAAGTAGTTGTCGAGGCCGTCGGCCTGGTAATTGGTTTCGTAGGTGTCGGCAACCCCGGTTTCGTACACGCGGCAGAGATAGTCGAAGATGCCGGTGGCCGCCGTGTGGGGGAAACGGGTCAGAATCGTGCCGCCGGGCTGTTCGGGCAGCCCGGTCATGCGCTGGCCGGCCGGGTTGAGGTAGTCGACGGCAAAATCTTCTACTTTGCCGGTGGGGCCGTGGAGGGGGCGCAACAGATTAACGCCGGTGAGGGAAACGGCCAGTAGGTCGACGAGCAGGCCATCGGAAAAGGCGTAGGGGGCAGTAGCTGCCTGGAACTCTGCCATGGACGAGAACAGGGATTTAACCGGGAAGATGTGCTTCCATACGTGGGTTAAAAGCGGGCGTTGGCGTAGCTCGACAGTAGTAAAGGCTACTTATTTGTCGGGATGGGGAGGCCTCCGGCTTCTGGGTGTACCTTGCCCGCCCTTCTTCCATCAGCTTCCGCCGCTTCGCCATGCCCACCCCTTTAGAGTGCCTTTCCCTGGAGGAGCAAAACGAGGCCCTGCGCGAAGAAAACCGGCAATTGCGTGCCCACCAGGCGACGCACGCGCAGCAAATTCCCTCCGACGACGGGCAGCGCCAGGCACGGTTTCGGACGGTATTCGAAAACTCGCCGTTCGGCCAGAAAATCATTACCCCGGACTTGACCATCCGGCAGGCCAACCGGGCGGCGGCCGCCATGCTGGGCTGCGGCAGCGTGGAAGAACTGGTGGGCCGCAAAATCATGGAGTTTGCCCACCCCGACCACCAAGCCGACTGGCAGTTTCTGCAAGAGCGGCTGTGGGCGCACAAGCTGCCGTACTTCACCCTGGAAACCTGCCTGGTGCGCTGCGACGGCTCCTCGTTCTGGTGCCAGGTGACCTCCATCCGGTTTCCGGACGCGGGCGAAGAGCTGGGCTACACGCTGCTGGAAGACATTGGCGACCGCAAAGAGCTGGAGCTGTCGCTCAAGCGCCTCTACGATGCGCAGGAAACCATTCTGCACCTCGTCACGCACGACCTGAAGACGCCCATTGCCCACATTCAGCTGCTCGCCGACCTGCTGCAGCACCAGGCAGACGCGCCGGAGCGGCTGGCAACCGGCGGCCGGGACGAAACCCAACAGTACCTCGACCTCATCCGCCGGGCCTGCACCGACGCCGAAAAGCTGCTCAAGGACGTGCTGTTTCTGGGCTCGCTCGACGCGGCCCACCTCAAAAAGCAACCCATCGACCTCAATGCCTGGCTGCAGCAGCGCCTGCAGGCCCCGCGCCTGGTGGCCCAGGACAAAGGCAATGCCCTGGTGACGGATATACCGGAACAGGTATTTCACGCCAACATCAACGCGGATGCCTTCGGGCGGGTAGTCGACAACCTGGTGAGCAACGCGCTGAAGTTTACGCCGGCCGGGGGCCGCGTGACGGTGGGGCTGCAGGAGCGGGCGGGCCGCGTGCTGCTGACCGTGCGCGACACCGGCATTGGCATTCCGGAAGCGCTGCAGGCCGAGCTGTTCGAAAAATTTAGCCCCTCGGCCCGCCCCGGACTGACCGGCGAAGCCAGCACGGGCCTGGGATTATTCATCACCAGGCAGATTGTGCAGCTGCACCGCGGCCGCCTGTGGGTGGAAAGCCAGGAGGGCGCGGGCACCTGCTTTTTTGTGGAGCTGCGCTGAGAGGGCTGGGGTGACAGGGATTTACAGAAGAATAATGTAGAGGCGCAATATTTTGCGTCTCGGTGTTCGCGCGGTTAGAATTACGCCTTGAGTCATCTTCTTGGTGCAAGTCGTTCAACGCCGAGACGCAAAATATTGCGTCTCTACATTATTGTTCAGTAGGTGTTTTCAGTAGGCAGGGCGGCTTTTAGCGCGGGGGTTCGCTGTCGCGGGCGGGCTGGTCGAAGTGCTGGTGCAGAATCTGGTTGATTTTGTCGCGGGTGAGGGGCTTGGTGAGGTAGCCGGCAATGGGCAGGCCCTGCATCTGCTCGAGGTCGCGGGGGTTGAGGGAGGTGGTGAGCATGATGATGACCACGGCCGGATTGTTGGTGGGCGGGCGCTGGGTATAGGCCTGCAGAAACTCGAAGCCGTTCATGAGCGGCATCTTCATGTCGAGCAGAATCAGGGCGGGGCAGGAGGGCGTGGCCACGGGGTCGCAGTGGGTTTGCAGCAGGTCGAGGGCCTGCTGGCCGTTGCCGGCCACGAGCACGGTGTCGGTCACGGCCATGCGCCGCAGCAGGGCCTGGTTGAGGAAGTTGGTCGTGTCGTCGTCGTCGACGAGCAGGGTGCAGGAAATGGCGGCCATTGAATAAAGGAGGGTAGCTGGAAAAAAGAATCAGGCAGGGGAAGCCGCGTGGGGCAGGTATACGAAGAAGGTGGTGCCGGCGCCGAGCTGGCTGTGCACCTCGATGCGGCCCCCGGCGTTCTCGACCATGCGCTTGACCATGTAGAGGCCAATGCCGGTGCCCTCGACGTGGTCGTGGAAGCGCTGGAACATGGTGAACAGGCGGGGCAGGTGGCCCGCGGCGATGCCGAGGCCGTTGTCGTGCACTTCGAGCACAGTGTAGCCAGCGCGCACATGGGCCCGCACGTCCACGTGCAGCGTGCGGTCGGGGTGGCGGTACTTGAGGGCGTTGCTGAGCAGGTTGTAGACGATGCTGCGCAGGTTCTTTTCAGAGAATAGAATGGGCGGCAGGTCCTTAACGTCGACCACCAAGCGGGCGCCGCTTTGCAGAAGCAGGGGGCGCAGGTCCTGGCGCACGTCTTCCACAACGTTGTGCAGGTTGACGGCCGCGGTGGCGGGGCTGTGCTCTTTTTGCAGCTTCGACACCTCGGTGAGGTGGTCGATGGTGCGCTTGAAACGCTCTACCGACTCCAGCATGCGCGTCAGGGTGGGGCCGACATCCGCGTTGGCATCCTCGATTACGGCGGCGGGCAGCTCTTCCTGCAGCAAATACAGCAGGCCTTCAATGTTGGAAATGGGGGCTTTGAGGTCGTGCGAGGCGGTGTAGATGAAGTTATCGAGGTCGACGTTGGTGCGCACCAGCCGGGCATTGGCGGCAGTGAGCTCGGCCGCCATGGCCTGGGCCTGCTGGCGGGCCAGCACCTGGTCGGTGACTTCGAAGGCAAACACAAGAATACCGTCGATGGCCCCCTGCTCGTTGTAGCGGGCCTGCTGAATGTAGTTGAAGTAGCGGTCTACCAGCACCCCATCGGGCTGGACCAGCGGAATGAGCATGCTCGTTTCCTCGTGCGTGGCTCCCGTCTCGTATACCTGGCGGAACGTGCGGGACACCACATGCTCCGAGATTTCGGGCAGGGCCTCCAGCAGCGGCCGGCCGTGCAGGTGGCGGCCGGGAAACAGGGCCTGGTAGCTGGGGTTCACCAGCTCGTACACCATGTCGGGGCCGGCGAGGATGCAGACGGCGGCGGGGGCCTGCATGAACAGCTGCTCGAGGCGCTGCTGCTGGAACGCCCGCTCTTGCCGGGCCACTACCCGCTCGGTCACGTTGTAGGCAAAGATGGAAATGCCCGCAATCTGGCCCGCTTCGCGGTAGGCCTGGTAGGTGAAGTTGTAGTAGCCGGTCTGGGGCGCATCGCCGTTTTGCGCCACCACGGTGAATAGCACTTCGGCCCCAAAGAAGGTTTCGCCGGTTTGGTACACGCGGTCGAGAATGGCCACAAAGCCCTGCTCCTGCAGCTCGGGCACGGCCTCGGCCAGGTGCAGGCCCACCAGCTGGCGGCCGGGAAAAAGCTGCTGGTAGGCCGGGTTGGCGTATTCGAAGCGGTGGTGGGGAGCGCGCAGCAGGGCAATGAGGGCCGGCGTTTGCTCGAACACGGCCTGGAAAGCTTCGCGCTCCTGCACCTGGCGCTGGGTAGCCGCCAGCACTTCGGCCTGCAGCGAATCGGCGCGGCGGCGGGCCTGCACCCGCTCGGTCACGTCGACGGCGAAGCTCATCACGCCTTCAATCTGGCCGGTGGCGTCGAAGAGGGGTTGATACGAGAGGTCGAGGTAGACGTCGTGCAGCTCGCCGTTGGCAAGCAGGTCGAGGCGGGTGAGGCGCTCCTGCTGGTGCAGGGCTTCGCCGCTGCGGTACACGTGGTCGATGGCAGCGTGCTGCTCCTCCGGCAGCTCGGGCAGGGCCTGGCGGCGGGGCAAGCCAAGCAGCGGGCGGCCTTGGAGCATCTGGGCTGTGCCCGGGTGTGCCAGGGTGAGCACGTGGTCGGGGCCGGTGAAGATGTTAATGAGGGCCGGGGCCTGCTGAAACAGGCGCAGCAGGCGGTTGCGCTGCTCCTCGGCCTCGGCGCGGGCCGCTTCGGCTTCGCGGGTACGGGCCTGCACCCGGGCCTCAAGGTCCTGGTTAAGCTCCTGGAGCTGCTGGCGGGCGAGCACCTGCTCGGTGACGTCGTACGAGAAGTCGAGCACACCATCGACGCGGCCCTCGGCATCGTACAGCGGCAGGTAAAAGGAATTGATGTGTACCGTACCTGGGCGGTCGGGGTGGGCCGGGTCGAAATGAACAGGAACCTCCTGGCCGTAGGCCGGCTCGCCGGTGGCGTACACGTGGTCGAGGCGTTCGAAAAAGCCTTGCCCGCCCACTTCGGGCATGGCCTCCTGCACGGGGCGCCCAAGTAGGGCGCGGTCCGGAAAGTAGTCCTGGTAGCGCTGGTTGACGAGGGTGTACACGTGCTCAGGACCAGCGTAAGTAGCTACCTGGGCGGGCAAGTGCATAAGCATTTGGTAGAGGCGCTGGCGCTGGGCCTCGGCATCTTCGCGGGCGGCTTTTTCAGCAGCCTGGGCTTCGCGCAGGTCAATCTCGACGGCCGAGCGCGGATAGTCGGTGGTGTCGGTGAAACTGACCAGCAGGCCGGTTCCGGCGCGGCGGGCGGCCAGGCGGTAGTAGTTGTCGTAGCCGTCGGCCTGGTAGTTGGTGCTGTATTCGCGGGGCTCACCCGACTCAAACGCGTCGATGTGGAAGGCTAGGGTGCCGTAAGCTTTGCTGTGGGGCCACTGCTCGCTGTGAGTCTGGGTGGGCACCTCGGGCATGTTCAACATGCGCTGGGCGGCGGGGTTAAGGTACTCGAAGGCAAAATCAACGACTTCGCCCGAGCCGCTGGGGTCATAAATGGGCGTGTAGAGAATGACGCCGGTAAGCGAGACGGCCAGCAGCTCACGCAGCAAATCGTCGGCGGGAGCAATGGCGGCAGCGGCAGATGGAAGCATGGGCAAAGGCGGCGTGACGAGGCAACAAAAAGAAAGAGCGGTTGAGCAGCGCGCCACCGTTAACCAACGAATATGCAGCGGGAAACGGGCCGCACCGGGTAAGGTTGCCGGCTGGCAGATATGCCGGGGTGGCGCAAAGGCTCCAGCGTAGGACGCGGCAACGGATTGGTTTTGCGGCAGGAGGGTGAATGCAGGCGGCTCAGAAGCTCAGGCGCAGCCCTGCGGCGGGAATGGCCGTGGCCAGGGCGGGCCCGGGAATCACTTCCAGCCGCAAGCCAAGGGAGGCCGCCCGCTGGCGATTGTGCCGGGCGGCCACATAAAGCGGAAGGCTGACTGCCGCAACCCCCAACCCGCCAATCATCACTCGTTCCCAGACCAGGTAGGAGGGGTTGACGCTGCTGTTTTGGAAAGTGCTGGCAATGCCCAAGGCCGCGGTGACTGCCACCGAGCCGCCCATGACCAGCATCACGTTGGCGGTGCGGCGCTGCTTAGTGCTTTGGAGCAAGTAGTCGTGTTGGGTAAGCAAGCGGGCAGGGTCGGGGGCTTGAGCAGCAGCCGGGCCAGCAGAAATTAAGAACATCAGGCACAGTAACCGGCGCATAACTACAAGGCAAGAGCAAGCCTGAAGCAGCGCGTGTTACGGCTTCGGCCGGAAAGAAAAGAACTAATTAGCTTGGTCTGGCTAGTCAGGGAGTTAAGGTTTAATGTCTGAGACTTCCTGCTGTGCGGGACCTTCCCGGCGGGACCTCACCCCTGCCGGGCACGGCCCCGGCCCCTCTCCAAAAAAGAGGGGAGCCACGGCACAAGAACGAAGTTGCTTACTCAACAGAAAGTCCCGTTGCGATTAGCTGCGGGACTTCCTGTTATCTTGATTTTGTCAGGCTCCCCTCTTTTTTGGAGAGGGGCCGGGGCCGTGCCCGGCAGGGGTGAGGTCCCGCCGGGAAGGTCCCGCACACCCAACTAACGCCTAAAGTAAAAAACAGCTCAAGTCAAATACGCTAAGCATGCCTTAAAGTAGTGCCAAGACGCGGAATCACCTTCTGTTGTTTCGCGCAGCAATCTTATAGGCGTGAAAGCAGCTGGTATAAGAGGCTTTCTTGAAGCCGAAGGAACTGACGAAAACTACAGCCGCAACGCAGCGCCGGGTACTTACTTCTGCTTCTGGTCCAATTCATTGCGCAGCTTGGCCCGGGCGGTAGCCAGCAGGCCGGCGCGGCCGGCCCCCGAAGCAGGACAGTTGCCCCCGGGCCGGGCCGCGGTTCGCAACCTTTTGGGCGGCTTCCGCGAAAGAGGTAGCTACCGGAGGCCATTTATGGGCCTCCGGTAGCTACCTCTTTCCATATTAGCTACTCCTTATGAGCCACCCCAATAGCCCCCGCGTCAGCACCGATTCTGCTGCTTCCCAAGTTCTTTCTCAAGCTGGCGACCAGCAGGCCCCAGCAACTGGCGCAGCCGATGCCGATGCCGCTGGCAATGCCACTAGCGACGCCTCTACTGCCTCGGCCGGCGGTGCGGCGCAGCTGCTTTCCCAGGCCCAGCGCTGGCTGCAAGACAGCGGCCTGAAAAACACCCTCAGCGAGCTGCCCGCTCCCGTAACCCACTTGGCCAGCCAGGCAAGCAGCCGCTGGCGCCAGATGTCGACCACGCAAAAAGTGCTGAGCGGCGCCGTACTGGCCGCTGGCGGCTGGTACTTGCTGCGCGGCACTGGCACGGGTGCCGCTGCCAAACCAACGAAGCGCCGTCGCACTGCCAAGGCCCAGGCCGATGCCCTGCACGAGCTGCTGCTTTTCGTGAACGACCGGGTGGCCGGCTACCAGCGCGCCGCCGCCGAAAGCAAAGACGCCGAGCTGCAGAGCTACTACAAGCACCTGGAGCAGCAGAGCAAAGACTTTTCGCGCAAGCTGAACATGTACCTGGGCGAGCAGGACGGCGGTTCCGAAACCAGCACCACCCTCAAAGGCAAAATCTACCGGGCCTGGATGGACTCGAAAGCGGCCATCACCGGCTTCAGCGAAACTGCCATTTTGGGTTCCAACGTCTACGGTGAGGAGTGGGCCCTGAAGGCCTACGAGGAAGCCCTGCAAAACAAAAGCCTCAACTGGGCCCTGCGTAGCGAAATCCAGCGGCAGTACACGCAGTCGCAGAAAACCTACGAGCGCCTGCAGGACCTGCAGCGCAAGCAGGAGCAGCAATAGTCCGGGCCGCCTCATTGTGGCGGGCCTGTCGTGTTCCGAGTAAATAAAAAAGCCCCGCTTCCTTGCTGGAAGCGGGGCTTTTTTGTGCCCTGGGCAGGGCGGAGGCGTGTGCTCGGAAGCAGTGGCTAAACTACTAGGTGCCTGCCCAGCCCAGGGGCTTATAGACTGAGGCCAGCCGGGGCACTGATTACTGAATAATCAGGCGCTGCCACTGCTGGTGGCCGCCGCTGCGCAGGCGCAGCTGGTACAGGCCGGGAGCAAGCTCAAGGCCTGCCACCGTGACTTCGCGGGGGGCGCCGGCGGCTAATGTCCCCTCGAACACGGTCCGAATTAGGCGGCCCTGCAGGTCGAAGATGGCGACTTGCGCCGGGCCCTCGGTGGGCGCGGCCAGGTGCACCTGAAACGTGCCGTTGCTCGGGTTGGGGTAGGCTTCCAGAACATAGCGGCTGGCTGCCACTGAACTTCCTGCTGCGCCAGCCGTGGCCGAGGCCATGGTGGCCTGCTGCGCGGTGGGCGCCCCCACGGTAATCGTGACGGTGCTCAGGGAATACAAAGTAGGCGTGCACGGCTCCAGGCCGCCGTATTCGACCACGTAGCCGGCGATGCTGGCGCCGGTGGCGCACTCGTCTAAGTCATTCCAGAACCCCGACGGGCCGTAGAGCATGCCGTAGTCCTCGCCCTGCGGACGCCACTGGTTTTTGAAGTCGTCGGGCTGGCCGGGGAGCCAATTGGTGTAGGACAGGTCGTCGCCTTTCCACAGGAGTTGGCCGGCTTCCGGGCCCGTTTTCCACCGCCATTCGCCCTCCACGTCCTTATCGGAGGCCCCGAACCAGTAGGCCCCGTTCTGCCGTCCCTTCAGAAAATTCTGCTCCTCCAGGGCGGTGATGGTGGCCAGGTAGCCCTGCATGCCGCGGTAGGTGCGCCCGGCCGCCGCTACCTGGGCTGCCAACCAGCAAATGCCGGGGGCCGCTACAAACTCGTAGTAGTGCCCCGTGGAGCGGGACGCGAGAACCGGGCCGCTTTCCTGCACAAAATACGTCAGCTCCACCTGGCCGCGGAAGCCCGCGGGGGGCGTGTAGGTAAACGTGCCGTTCGCCTGCTGGGTCAGGGTACCCACCCGGGGCGGGTCGATGCTGGTGACCTGGAGCGGGCGGCCCAGCGGGTCGCTGTCATTGGCCACGAGCATGGCCGAGCTGAAGGTGAGCGTTGTCCCGGCGTTGGTGGCTAGCTGGTCGGGCCGCGCGCGGGGTGCCGTCTGCAGGGGGACGCATACGGGCTGAGTAGGCACGCCTTCTTGCTTGTACTTTATAGTGGCGATGTTCGTCAAACCGAGGTTAGCGTTCGCGTTGCCGGTTACCAGCACGTTGCCGCTCGGGTCGAGGGCAATATCGGCCGCACTGGCCGGGCTGGCGGAATTGTCGGGGGTTTGATACGTTGCGAGCCAGCGCTGCTGGCCGGCTGCATCGTACTTGATGGTGGCATACAGCCCATTGGCTGCCCCTGTAACGTAGGTATTGCCCACGGCGTCCAGCGCCAGGGCATTGGCCTGGTCTGGGTTGGCGCCGGCGCTGGTGTAGCGGGCTTCCCACAGCAGCTGCCCGCCCGGGGCATACTTCAGGGTGGCGTAGTCGGCGCCGCTGGCCGCGCCCTGCGAAACGCCGGTGACGAAGACATTGCCCGCCGCATCAATCTGCAGGTCGCGGGCCGCGTCGTCGCCATTGCCGGGGCCGTTGTAGCGCATTGCCCACTGCTGCTGGCCATCGGGGGCGTAGCTCACCGTGGCATAATCCGCGGCGGAGCTGCCCGTGACCACCACGTTGCCGGCAGGGCCAAAGGCCACGGTGGTGGCTAGGTCGACGCCGTTGGTGGGGCTGTTGTACTTAGCGGCCCACAGCTGCTGCCCGGTGGGCGAATACTTCAGCGTGGCGAAGTCGTAGACCGAGCCACCCGTTACGGCCACGTTGCCGGCGGCGTCCACGGCCACGTCGGTGGCGTTGCTGCCCTCGCCGTTGTAGCGGCGGGCCCACACCTGCTGGCCCGCCGCGTTGTATTTCACGGTTGCGTAAGCGCCATCGGAATTGCCAGTAACATACACGTTGCCGGCCCCATCCACGGCGATGGCCGAGGCATAATCATCGGCCGGTTGATTATTGAATTGAGGACCATCGTACCGGGATACCCATACTTGATGCCCGGCGGAGGAAATTTTGACCGTGGTGTAGTCGGAATGGTTGTAGCCAAAAAAGCTAAAAAAATTAGACCACCCTGTTATGTACACATTACCGGCCGCATCAACGGCCATGTCGGTAGGGATGGTGCCACTGAATTGCCCGAAGCCATTGCTTTCCTGCCAGAGCTCCTGACCAGCGGGCGAATATTTGGTGACCACATAACTGGTGCTGTTCAATCGGCCGCCTCGTCTCTGGCCGAGGGTGTAAACATTGCCGGCGGCATCGGTGGCGACTCTCAGGGCCTGCACGGTCGCAGCGAAGCCGGCATTGGAGTTGACGACCCATTCCTGCCGCACATTCTCGGCCGGGTTTGATACGGGCTGCCCGACCGCCGTAGCGCTCAGGGTTAGCAGGCCAGCTACGGTGAGCCAGGCGGGTGTAGATGTTTTTTTCATGCGCAGACGAATAATGAAAGGACAATACGGTCGTTCGGCGGGGTGATGGCGCCGTCCGAGAAATTCCGGGCTGGAGAGGTAATCCGCTGCTGCAGTGGTTCGTTGGGGTAACCTGAACCGTACAAGAGTGACAATCAAAGCTAACGAAATATAATTTTCCTTTCATTACATATCTAATAATATTTTGACTTTATCTCATGGTGTTTTGAGGGTTAGTTCGAAGGTTTTTTAATTTGTTGAATGCCGGTGCAGAGGTAGCCGAATAGAAGAAGAACGTCCTGCCGAGCGGAGTCGAACCGAAGGGGCCGTAGGCAAACAGCTCTACCTCATTAGTTAGCATGGTCTTTTGTTATGACTCAATCGTCTGTCATGCTGAGCCTGCGAAGCACCTTCTCACCGCTGAACAAGTCGTTGAGGCGTGATAAGGTGCTTCGCAGGCTCAGCATGACAGACGCGGGGCGAACAAAAGCGGAAGAGACGCCCCAAATGGCGCGAGTTTAGCGCAGCGTAACTCGTGACTTACTATTCGGGCGAGGCTGTGCCTCGCAATAGAACGACTGCTTCACGGCCCTCTGCCGGTTTGCCGCTGGGCGGCAGTGGAGTCGCAGCCTCCACATCATGTTTGGTCACGAGTTACGCTGCGCTAAACTCGCGCCAGTTAGCACAGTAGCGCACAGTAGCGCGGACTTTGTAGTCCGCGTCCCCGCGCCATTAGCAACCGTTGTAACGGCGCGGGGACGCGGACTACAAAGTCCGCGCTACTGTGCTACTGTGCGCTACATGCAGTACTTCCACCAATGCACTGGGCGAAGCATCAGGCTACGTAAGCCCCGTCCGGAGTTTGGCGCAGCAGCGACAGGGCGGCCAGCGTGGCCAGCAGGGGCTCGGCCTTGTCGGGTTTGAGGCGCTTGAAGCGGGTGGCTACTTCGGCCACGGTGAGGGCGGTGCCGGCTTGCTGCACCACCTCGCGCACGGCCTGCATTTGCTGGGCCAGCTCTTTGGGGAAGTCAGTTAAGAGGGAAGAGTTAGGAGTTAAGAGTTTTTCGGCTGGCTGGGTCGTCAGCCCACTGTTCATTGTTAATTGTTCGTTTTTCAATGATTTGGCCTGGTAGGCGGGGCGCAGGTAGCGGACGTGGCCGGCGGCCTCTTCCTGGGCGCGCTCGAGGTTGAGGCGCACGAGGCGGGTGAGAATCTCGGCCTCGGGCAGAGGGGCGGGCCAGGCGTAGGCCTCGGCTACGGCGGCGTCGAGCTGCTGGTGCAGGCTGAGGACCACGGAGGCGAGGACAAAGTGAAGCTAAAGGGTTAATTAAGTCGGTTCAACTACATTTGCAGAAATAAGAAAGGCCGCTATGCTCTCGCACAACGACCTTCCTAGGTGAATTGAGACCCTCACCACAGGCGAACTAAAGAAGAAAGGTTCGGTGCTCAGGGATTAGTTGATGAACACGGTTTATGAAACCGGCCCTGACTCCTTAATGCCGTATATGTTGGCGGCAACCCCATTCTTATTTAGTTCCGAGCCGCCCCCGAACCACCGGGGGCGGTTTTTTTTGTTCTTGTCTAGTTAAGATTTTGTTGAATTTAAATCGAGCTCACGGACAGCATCTTGATGCTGCGGTTTGATGTTTCCATGTTCGTCGAACCATTCGGCGCTAATAAAGTGGAAATCAACTTTATTGTGTAGAGAAGCTACTTTTCTTGCCCCTCCAGTTTTCACAACTCGCGAAACTTGAGGAGCCACTTGTATTAGGGCCGTTTTTACGTCTGGCTTAAAGTCAGGCTCTTCTTCAAAAATAGCTTGGACAACAGAGCTAGCTCCTTTGAAAGTATCAAAGCCATACTTTGAGGGGTTACGTAAGACAAACCTTATTTTGTCTAAATAAGACCAGTTAGGGTCATATTTGCCAACTTGCGCTGAGTTCGTTAGCAAGGAGTTGTGATTAATGCCCCCAGGAGTGTATTGTAGTGCGAATGCTGGCAGGTTATGAGCTTTTTCTGAAGTAGAGCCAGAAGAAGGCACAGCATTAAGGCCAAATAATTTGAGCTTGCTTTCGCAATCAAGGACATACTGATTTGCCTTTTCCAATGCAGCATCAATAGCTGCTTTTGTTTCCATCAAGCTATTCTGGGCTTGGCGAGCTTCCACCAATTTTTTTCCTAGAAATGTTGCGAGGTCTTCCTCTAGCTTGCCTTCAAAACGTGGGGTTTCATACGCCATGACCAAGTGTCGTTATTTAACTATGCAAACATACTCAGGGTAAAGGCGAATTCAAACCCGCCACTTGACATTATATTTGCTCGCCTCTTGTACTCCGCTTTGGGGCGGAGGTAAAAAGCTGTTTAATCGCCCCTTTAGTCACTATTTGCCGAAATATTTATTTTGAAATTTCTTGAAAATAAAATTCTTGCTAGTCAAGTGACACAGCTCTGTCGAACTCAAGTGAGTACGAAACCTTTTTCGAGTTTAAATTACTCAGAGGACTAATCGCCTTTTGACAGGCTTCATAGGCGAGACTTGTAGGCGGTACCTAAGAGGCGGAAGCAATGTGCGTATGTAGGGGCGGGTGGTGCCGTCCCAACGCGTGACGGGCTGGCCGTGGGCGTCGAGGCGGGGCGTGGGCGCGTCGTGGCGCAGGGCGGCGTCCTGCTGGCGGATGTTCTGGTAGGTATCGAGCAGCGGCTCGGCGAGCTGGGTGATGCCGTGGGTGCGCAGGTGCCACTGCAGGTAGCCGATGCGCAGCACCACGTCGGCAATGGCAGCGGCGCGCGGGTTCAGCTCCAGGCCCAGCAGCTGGCGCGGGCTCACGGTGGTGCCGCCCCCGAGGTCGAGCAGGCCGGTGTGGCCGAAGGCGTTGATGGCGGCCAGCACTTCGCCTTCCAACCGCTTCAGGTGTTCGAGCGTGACGTAGAGGAAGTTGCCCGAACCACAAGCCGGGTCGAGAATACGCAAGGAAGTAAGCCGAGTGAGGAAGCGCACCAGTTCCTGGCGGGCCTCGCGGGGCTGGCCTTCGTCGAGGCGGCGGGCGCTGGCGGCTTGTGCTGCCGTCCACTCGCGGCGCAGGGGCTCGAGCACGGTGGGCAGCACCAGGCGCTCCACGCAGCGGCGCGGGGTGTAGTGGGCGCCCAGGCTGTGGCGCTCCTTGGGGTCGAGGGCGCGCTCGAGCAGGGTGCCGAAGATGGCGGGCTCCACCTCGGTCCAGTCGGCCTGGACCGATTGCAGCAGCAGGGCGGCCTGGGCGGCGTTGAGGGGCAGGGCCGTGGCCTCGCGGAAAAGCTGGCCGTTGAAGCGGCGCAGGCGGGCCTTGAGGTCGGGCGAGAAGCCGCCGGTGTCCATGGTGCGCCAGATCGTGGCCAGGGCATCGGGCAGGAACTCGAGCAGCTCGGGCGTGCCGTACTGCCGCAGCATGCCCGTGAAGCTGGCCTTGGGGATGAGGCCGGTGTCTTCGGAGAACATCGTGAACAGGCAGCGCACCAGAAACTGGGCCACGGCATCGGTGTGGTGCCCGGCCCGCTCCAGCTGGGCCGAGAGGCGGGCCAGGCGCCCGGCCAGCTCCCGCGTAACGCGGGCGGCGCGGCGGCTGGGGTCGAGGGCGCGGGGCTCCGTCCAGATTTGGCGCAGCAGCTGGCGGGTGGCTTCATCGGCCAGGGCGGCCAGCGGCAGCCGGAAGCGGGGCTGGTCGGGGAAGGGCTGGTAGGCGTCGCCCACGCCGGCGAAGTTGGAGTACACGTCGAGGCAGTAGCCCACGTCGACCACCAGCAGGAAGAGGGGGCGGGGCTCGTCGGGCGGCAGGGCGCGCACGTAGCCCAGGGCCTGCTGGCGGGCGGCCTGCATCATCTGCTCCCAGCGCACGGTGCCGCGCTGGGCGTGGCCCTTGCGGCGGGTTTCGGGGGCGAGGCCCAGCTCGGCGCGTTCGGCCCGCTGCTGCTGGTCGGGGGTGTCGGTGCCCTGCTTGGTTTCGAGGATGAAGCAGCCGCGCTTGTAGAGGTCAATGCGACCGGTGCTCTTTTTGGGGCCATCGGCGAAGGTGACGGCGCGCTCGAGCACGTACTGGTCGTGGGCAGGGTTATCGGTGGTGGGGTCGGGGTGCGGGACTTCGAGGAGGTCGCAGAGGTCTTGCAGAAACAGGCCGTAGTTGGCGCGCTCGGCGCCGCCGGCGGGTTGCCAGCGGGCGGCGAAGTCGGGGTAGGTCATTTTTTGATGTTCGGGCGGGGCGCCTCACCCCCCGGCCCCCTCTCCGGTTGAGAGGGGGAGACGAGGCGGCGTGGATGGGATGCAAGGTAGGGGTGGGGATGCTTCTGTAATTGGTTAGGCCTTGACTATAAAAAATTTGCAAATAATTTGATAAAAATTAATATATATTTCGACTTTATACAAACTCTGCTAGTATGCACAAAACCTTTATTCTCTCCTCGCTACTGGTGTTCGGCAGCGCCGTGGGGGCACAAGCCCAGCAGGTCTTTCTGGACCAAACCACCATCGACCGCGCCGTGAAGCCGGGCGACGATTTTTACGCCTACGCCAACGGCGGCTGGCTGAAAGCCAACGAGATTCCGGCCACGGAATCGTCGTGGGGCAACGGGGTGATTCTGCGGAACAAGACCCGGGCCCGCTTGCAGGAGCTGATAACGTCCACGGCCGCCCAGAAAAACAAGCCGGGCAGCGACGCGCAAAAGTTGCAGGACTTCTACAACAGCGGCATGAACACGGCCGCCATCGACAAGCTCGGCTTTCAGCCCGTGCAGGCCGATTTGAAACGCATCGAGGCCATCAGCACCCCGCAAGGCGTCGCGACCGAGGCCGCCACGCAGCTGGCCTCGGGCTTGGGCATGGGCACGGCACCGTTGTTTAACCTGGGCAATCTGGCCGACCCAATGAGCAACGATGTTGAGATTGTAATCATGGGCCAGGGGGGCATGGGCCTGCCCAGCAAGGACTATTATACCGACGCCAGCGCAAAAGGCGTGGCCATCCGGGCCAAGTACACGGCTTACCTGCAGCAGCTGCTGGAGCTGTCGGGCACGCCCAAGGCTGCGGACCGGGCCGCGGCCATCCTGGCGCTCGAAACCCGCTTGGCCGCGGGGGCCCGCACGCCCACCGAAAACCGCAACATTCAGAAGCAGCTCAATTACTACACCCTGGACAAAGCGCAACAGCAGTTTCCGCTGCTAGGCTTGGGCGCCACGTTCCAGAAGCTGAAGGTGGCCCCTGCTAAGTTCATCGTGGGCCAGCCCGAGTTTTTCGACGGGCTCAACAAAGAGCTCACGGCCACGCCGCTGGCCACCTGGAAAGATTACCTGCGGGTACGGGTTCTCAGCAGCGCGGCGCCCTACCTGAGCGCGCCATTTGCGGAGGCCAGTTTCGCGTTTTACTCGACGGCTTTGGCGGGCCAAACCCAGAACCGCCCGCGCAATGAGCGGGTGGTGGCGACTACCGATGCCAAGCTTGGCGAAATCCTGGGCAAAGTGTACGTGGAGAAATACTTCACGGCCGACGCCAAAAAACGGATGAACGAGCTGGTGCAAAACGTGGTCACGGCCTTTGCCGAGCGCATCAAGAGCAACAGCTGGATGACGGCGGCGACCAAAGAAAAAGCTACGCAAAAGCTGAGCACCGTCAGAAGGAAGGTTGCCTACCCCGACCAGTGGCGCGATTATTCGGCCCTCCAGATTGGCCCGAACTACTTCAGCAACGTGAAAGCCGCCACGGCGTTTGAGCTGCGCGAAAACATGAGCCGGGTGGGCAAGCCCGTCAACCGCGACCTGTGGACTATGACGCCGCCTACGCTGAATGCGTATTACAACCCGCTGAACAACGAGATTGTGTTTCCGGCCGGCATCCTGCTGCCGCCCTTCTTCGACCCCCTGGCCGACGACGCGGTCAACTACGGCGGCATTGCCACCGTTATCGGCCACGAAATCAGCCACGGCTTCGACGACCAGGGCAGCCAGTTCGACGCGCAGGGTCGTTTCAGCAACTGGTGGACCAAGGAAGACCTGGCCAACTTCCAGGCGCGGGGCACGGCCTTGTCCAAGCAGTTCAGCCAGTACGTGGCCCTCGATACGCTGCACGTCAACGGCAAGCTCACCCTGGGCGAGAACATCGGCGACCTGTGCGGCGTGACGGTGGCCTACCAGGCGTTCAAGAAAACGCCGCAGGGCCAGGGCACCCAGCTCATCGACGGCCTCACGCCCGACCAGCGCTTCTTCCTCTCCTACGCCGCCATCTGGCGCCAAAAGGCTCGCGAGGAAAGCCAGCGCACCCAGGTGCTCACCGACCCGCACTCCCCCGCCCGGTTCCGGGTAGTTGGGCCTCTCTCGAACCTGGACGCGTTCTACACGGCCTTCAACATCAAGCAAGGCGATAAAATGTGGCGCCCGGTGAAGGACCGGGTGGTCATCTGGTAGCTGGCCGCCAGTCGCTACACTTGGTACCGAGCCCCCATTCGTCAGCCGACGGGTGGGGGCTTTTGCTTGCGGCAAGGCGGCGCCGCTGGCTCCGGATTGACGCGCCGGAGCCTTGTTGCTTACGCGGCCACCGCATGCGTTAACTGCTGCTGGTCGGGGGAGGTCATTTCGGGGTAGAAATTGAGGCGACAGATAGTGTGCAGCTTGGTAGGCCTTGGTTCGCCCTCCGCGTCAACCTCACCCCCTGACCCCCTCTCCAAAAAAGAGGGGGCACCGGAAATGCCCGTTGCGGAATCGTCTTCACGAACCGGTGCCCCCTCTTTTTTGGAGAGGGGGTCAGGGGGTGAGGTGAGCCGCGTGCGCAAAAAAAGCCCCGCCTGCAAATCGCAGACGGGGCTTTTTAGCAAAAGGCAGGAGCGGAGCTTATTCCACTACCAAACGCTTGTTCACAGTGCCTTGCTCGGTTTGCAGGCGCAGCGTATACACGCCACGGGCTACACCGTCCAGCGAGAGGGTGCGGGCGGTGTTGCCGGCAGCCAGTGTGCTGCGCAGCACGGTCTGGCCCAGGGCGTTTATCACCTGCACTTCCGTGGCCTGGCGGGCCAGGGCGGCGGGCAGCGCGATGGACACCGCGCCACGGGCCGGGTTCGGGAACACCGATACCTGCTGAGTAAGGGCGGCTGGCGCGTTCGACAATACGGCCTGCTGGGTGAGCAGCAGCGAGAAGCGGCCGGTGCTCACGCCCGTGGCCAGCTGGAAGCTATACTCGGGCTGGGTACTCAGGTCGATGCGGGCGCCGGTCTGGGCATCGCGCAGGAAGGCGAAAGTGCCAGCGGGCAGGCGCAGCAGCTCGGCGGCACGCAGGGTGTAGGTGCCAGCCTGGCCGGCTTGCAGGCGCAGGTTCACCACTACGTCGGCGGCGGTGAGGGCGGGCAGGGCGTTCACCGAAAGGGCGGTGAGGGGCGAGGCAATTTCGCTGGCTACTAGCGGGCCGTTGCCGCCCACCAGCTTGTAAGCATCCAGGCTGGAGTCGAAACCGGCCGTAGCGGCGGCGTCGAAGTACACTACGGCTTCATCGGCCGAGCCGGTGGCGCCGCGGAGGTCGAGGCGCACCAGGGGAGCCGTGGCGGCGCTGCGCTGGAAGATGGGGCTCGCGTAGGTGGTGAGGCGGGCAGCGTTGGCGAAGGAAACCTGGCCATTATTGCTGCCGGGAGTGCTCACCCGCACAAAGAAGCCTTGGGCTACCGGAATCTGGTCGGTGCCGCCGTTGGTGCCGGTGCCGTCGGCCACGTAGGTCGAGTAGGTGCCGGCGTACTGGCCCGTCGAGCGGTACACGTACACAGCGGCGTCCACGTTGGTGCGGCCTACCAAGTCCCAGTCAATGGGCGATGGGTAGGGGTTGCCGAGCAGCTGGTAGCCCGACTCGGACTGGGTGCCGCGGCTCAGGCCGGAGGCATTGTAGGTGCCGTTGTTCAGGGTGCCTACGAAGTCCACGGTCTGCGAAGCAGGCACATTCACGGTGTAGCCGCGGGTCACTTCCATGGCGTCGCTCAGGGCGTTGGGCGAGAAAAAGCCTTTGTCGAAGTCCTGCGGTGCAGGGCTGCCGCTGGTATTCACGCGGGTTTCGTCGTAGCCGAATACCGTGGGGAAGGGCGTCACGCTGTTAGGTACAGCGGCGGTGTTATAGGCCGGGTTCACCACCGGCGTGAAGCCGGGCGTGGTAAGGTCGCCCACCGTCGAGCCGCTTACCGGGGCCGAGTAGTGGCGGTAGCCGGGGCCGTTGTTCAGCGTAGGCGTGATGTAACGCTGCACGGTGGCGTTGCCGGCTACAGTGCCGCTGGCGTTCACCACGTGGGCAGTGCCAGTGGCGTTGGAGAGCAGGGTCAGGTTGCCGTTCGAGGTCAGGTTGCCGTTGAGCAGCAGCACGCGCTGCACCTGCACTGGCGCAGCGGCCGTGAGGCCAGCGGGACCGGCCGTGAGGTTGTTGAAGAAGGTAGTGGTACCGCTCACGGTTTGGGCCGCTGCGCCGGCGAAGGCTACAGTGCCGGTACCAGTGCCGAGGGTGGTGCCGCCGTTGTTGGTGAGGCTGCCGCTGAGCGTGAGGGTGCCGCCGTTGGCGGTGGTGAGGGTGGCGCCGCTGGCCAGCGTAACGCCGTTGGCCTGCTGGGCGTTGCTGACCACGGGGTCATTGGCCACGTCCGGAATGGTTACGTTATCGGCGGCGGTGGGTACCTGTGCGGGCGACCAGTTGCCGGCCGTGCCCCAGTCGGTGCTCACAGCGCCGGTCCAGGTGAGGCCCGCTACCACTACGGGAGCCGGGGTGAGGAAGGCGGCCAGGCCGGTGAGGGCGCTGCCGTTGCCCACGCGGCCCAGCAAGCTGGTAGCACCGGAGGCTAGGTCGATGGTGTAAAGGTTATCGGTGGTGGTGCCGGTGAGCGAAGCCGCCAGGAAGCCCGTGTTGGTGGGAGTGGCGGGGTTGGTGAGGTCGGTGAAGATGTCAAACTCCACACCGTTGGCCACCGAAATGCCGGTGGGGCCCTGGTCTACGTAGGTGCCGAGGTTGGCATCGGTGGAGCGCAGCAGCACATTGCGAGCCTGGTCGTAGCCGAAGAGCATGGTGCCGGTGACGGGGTTGTTGTCGTTGTTGGTGTAAGCCACGCCCGAGAGGGTGGGCGTGCCGCCCGCGCCGGTCAGGGTGCCATCCGTGATGAACGTGCCATCGGCGGGGTTCATGCGCAGGTTGGCCTGGTTCGAGGCCGAGGTGATGCGAATGCGGTCGGGCACGGGGTTGAAATCAAAGCCAATGTTGCCGGCCGTGGCGCCCAGAGGCATGGCCTGCAGGCTGCCTACCGCTGACAGAGCACCGGCAGTTGGGCCTGGGGTATATTCCAGCGTGTAGAGCTGGCCCTGTTGGGTGGTCGCATTATAGCCCAGGGCATACAACATGCCGTTGGCGGGCCGGAAATCGGTGCCCACGAGCACTTGGTCGGCGCCTAGGCCGGTGATGTTTACAGCAGTGCGAATAACGCTGGGGTTGCCCGAGTCAAACGAAACCAGGTTGCCGCCGGCCACGCCGTAGAGCAGGCGCCCGGTCAGGGCCGCCGTGCTGTTGGGCACAGCAGTAGGGGCTAGCACCGCCGAGATGTCGCGCACCGGAATGCCCAGGCCGATGGTGCCCACCAGCGTGGTGGCTGCCGTAGCCAGGTCGAGGGTGTAGAGGTTGCTGGCGGTAGCGCCGCCGGGGTTGGCCGTCAGGAAGGCGCGGTTCAGCGAGGCGCTGGCATCAAAGTAGATGTCGAGGTCAACCAGGGCGTTGGCTTGGTTCAGCGCAATGCCCAGGCCGGTAGTGCCCACGGTGTTGAGGGTGCCGGCATTTGGTGGGTTTTGAATGGCCAGCGTGCTCAGGGCCTCGTCGATGTCGTAGAGGGTGGTGCCGGTGCTGCCAGCAAAGCTGTTGGTGTAGCCCACCGAGCCGATGCGGGGCGTGGCGCCAGCATTAATGTCGCCGGCGGCGTAGGTAAGCTGGCCATCGGTGGCAGCCAGGGCGCCGTTGTTGGGGTTGAGGCGGAAGTCGGCGCGGTTGGTGCTTACCACCCGAATGCGGTCAACGGTTGGGTTGAAGTCGAAGCCGATGTTATCGTTAGCGCCGCCCAGTTCGAGGCGGATGGCGGGACCAACCGGCGTTGCCACCGCCGTGGTGAGGTTGATGGTGTAGAGCTGGGAGTTGGCGCCCGCCGTAGCGGCGTCGTAGCCCATGCCAATCAGCTCGCCGGTATTGGGGCGGAAGTCGGTGCCCACCAGCGCTTGGCCAGCCGTAAGGCCCGTGATGCCCACGGCCGTGTTGATGAAGCCCGGCGTGCCCGAGTAGAACGAAAGCAGCGCGTTGTTGGTGTTCACGGCATACAGCAGCTGGCCGTTGGGGGCCGGCGCCGTGCGGTCAATGGCAAAAGCAATGTCGCTGATGATTAGGCCGGGAAAGCCGCTGGTAATGAGCGAGGCGTTGCCCGTAGCCAGGTCGAAGTTGAAGAACGCCGTAGCCAGCGGGCTCGTTGCGAAATTCACGGCGAGCAGGGCGCTCTGCGTGCGGCTCACCGGGTCGGTGTAGATGTCGAGGTCCGTCTGGTCGGCGGCGGTCAGCAGGTTGCTGCTGCTGCGGGTAATGGCCACCCCGGCCGATAGCACGCCTTCGTTGGGCGGGTTCTGAATGTAGAGGGTCGAGCGGCTCTCATCGATGTCGTAGAGCGTAGTGCTGGCCGTGCCCTGGAAGCTGTTGGTGTAAGCCACCGAGCCCACCACGGGGTTGTCGGTAGAAGGCGCCGGAAACTTGATGGCGCCGTCGGTGGCGGCCAAGGCGCCATTGTTGGGGTTCAGGCGGAAGTTGGCGTCGTTGCTGCTCGTGACTCGGATGCGGTCCACGGTGGGGTTAAAGTCGAAGCCAATGCGCTCCGTAGCCGCGCCCAGTGCCAGAGGCAGCACGCCGCCCACGGTGGTGGCCACGCCGGTAGTGGGGTTCAGGGTGTAGAGCTGAGCCGAGCCAGCGCCGTTGTACCCCAGGGCAAATAGCTCGCCGGTGGCAGGGCGCGAGTCGATGCCCACGAGCACCTGGCCCCCCGTTACGCCGGTAATGGGCACCAGCGTCGGAGTGCCACCCAGAACGATGGTTGCAGCGTTAAAAGTCACGAGCCCGGCCCCACCTGGCGTCAAGCCTGGCGTTAAGCCATAAACGGTTTGCGCTTCGGCGGTTGGTGCGGCGGCCAGCAGGCCCATGGTCAACGCCGCGGAGGATAGCACCTTGGAGGTGCGCCGCCATAGCCCGGGTTCGGTGGAAGGTATTTTTATGTTCATGCTTGCTTGGTATGGTAATGGAAAAGTGAACGAACAGGTAGAACGCCCGCCAGGCATGGCGGGGGACTTTGCAAGAACTACGGTAACGACATGCAGTTAGATTGAACTTTTTTGGAATTAATTTTTCCTTAAAATCCATTAAAGCTCCTGAGCAGCTTACAGAGCGTATTTCTTCCTGAAATACAACTCTTTCTTACAGTAAATAACCCGCTGCCAGGGCGCCCGCCAACGCCACTTCGGCACTAAAAAAACACAGCATTGAAGCCGGCACTAGCTTGGCGTTTAACCCAAAACCGGCACCGGTGAAAGCCAGCGCTGTTCGATGCTTAGCGTAGCCAAAGGCACTCCTCCCAGGGGGTAGGCCGCGCTCCTTGCCCAAGGCCGGGACCCCGCTAAAACTCTATGATAAACCCAACCGTCGGCACCACCAGCGCGTCGTTGTCGCCCAGCAAAAGGGGAATAGCATTGCCGCCGTCCGGCCGCACAGCCAGGCCGTCGGTGCTGCGGTAGCCGGCATTGTCGGCGGTGCGCTCGAAGGTGTAGATGGGCGGCGACACTGGCTTGGTGAGCAGCGCGTTCTGCACGTCCACGTAGAAGTCAAAGCTCAGGCGGCGCAGGCTGATTTTCTTGTCCAGGCGCAGGTCGAGCTGCTGAAAGCCGCCCAGGCGACGGGTGTTGAGTTGGCTGTAGTCGAGCACGCCCGTGCCCACGGCCTGGTAGCTGGCCCGGCTGGCGGCTTCGTCGTAGGGGGTGAAGGGCGAGCCGCCGCCTATGCGGTACTTGGCGCCCACCTCCCAGCCGCGCCCCAACTGGTAGCCCAGCAGCGCCGAGCCCAGAAATTGCGAATCCCAGGCCGAAGGCTTGTAAATGCCATCGCGGCCCGTGAATTCGGAGCGGAATGCCGTGAGCGACACAATGGCAAACAGCTTGCCGCTAAGCTTCTGCTGGAAAAAGGCCTCGGTGCCGTAGGCGCGGCCCTGCCCGGTGCTGGTCACGGCCTCGTTGCCAATGGCGTTGAAGTCGCCGCCCAGGTTGGCCAGGCTGATGCCGTCGCGCACCGACACCGGGTAGTTGGCATACTTCTTATAGAAACCCTCCAGCGTGAAGCGCGTGGCCTTGCCCGGCAGCCACTCCAGCCCCGCAACCGCGTGGTCGGAACGGATGTAGCGGCCCCCGGCATTCACGAGGGTGCCCGCTTCATCGCGAAAGCCTAGAATGGTGCTGGGCGGAATCTTGAAGTAGCGCCCCAGCGAGGCGTTCAGGTTCAGAGTAGGGCGCAGAGCATACGACAGCGACACCCGTGGCGAGAGCGTCCGGTCGAAGCGGTAGCCTTCGGTGAGGGCCGTGGTGCCGTCGGTGCGCACGCCCGCCGACACCGTCAGGCGGCTTTCGGCACCGTAGGTGCGGGTGGCCTGGGCAAAGGCGCCGTAGCGCAGAAAATCCAAGTCGGTTTTGAAGCGTACCGTCACGGCCGGGCTGAGGAGCGCACCGTTGGCGTCGCGCACTTCCGAGCGCAGGCGGTTGAAGAGGTTGTTGTCGTAGTGCACCAGCTGGCCCACGGCGCCGTAGCTGTACTGCCAGCGGCCCACGCGCTTGTTCACGTCGGCGCGCAGCTTGTTTTCTATCTCGTTGGCGCGGGCGCCCAGCTTGCGGTATTCCTCCTGGCCTTTGAAGCCGTACTCAAACTGGTCGGCCGAGTTGTAGAGCTGGGTCCGGCTCAGGGCCACGTTCACGAAGCCGTTCTCTACCAGGTGGCGCAGGTTTACGCCCACGGTGTAGTTCCACTGGTCGTTGGTGGGGTTGGAGCGCAGCACGTACTCCTTTTCCGGCGAGCTGTTTTTGGGCGCCACAATCTCGAAGTGGTCGATGGCGCCCAGCCCCAGCGTAGTCAGCGTGGTTTTGTCCGACAGCTTGGTGGTGGTCTTGAACTGAAAGTCGTAGAAATCGGGCCGGATGGGCAAGTCAATCAACTTAAACAGCAGCTGCAGGTAGCTGCGCCGGGCCGAGGCCAGAAAAGTCGTGTTCTTCGTAAGCGGCCCTTCCAGCGTAGCTGCCACCTCGGTGCCGGAGGTGCGCAGGTTGCCCTGAATGCGCTCCGAGTTGCCGTCGCGCTGCCGGAACTGCAGCACCGCGCTCAGGGCATTATCGTAGCGCGCCTGAAAGGCCGAGCTGCTCAGGGTCACGTCTTCAATAAAGCTGACGTTGAGAATGCCGGCCGGCCCGCCCGCACTGCCCTGCGTGGAGAAGTGGTTGATGACCGGCACCTCGATGCCGTCGAGGTAATACACGTTTTCGTTGGGCGCCCCGCCCCGGATGATGATGTCGTTGCGGAAGCCGGCCGTGCCGCCACTACCCCCGCCGCCCACGCCGGGCAGGCTCTGCACCACCCGCGAAATGTCGAAGTTGCCGCCGGGGTTGCTCTTGATTTCCTCAGTAGTGAGCCGCTGCACGCTCAGTGGCGTTTCGGCCGTGGCCACCCGAATGGCGCGGTTGGCCGTCACGGTGACTTCGCCCAGGGCCTGGGGCACGGTGTTCAGCTCCAGGTTCAGGGTGTTCACGTTGCCGGTGCTCAGCGCAATGTTGGCGCGAATGAGCGGGTCGTAGCCCACGAAGGTGGCGCGCAGGTTGTAGGAACCAGCCGGCACCCCCGTGAGGCGGTAGCGCCCCTGGGCATCGGTGGCGGTTCCGAATTCCGTGCCCTCCAGCGTGATGCTCACGCCCGGCAGGACTTCCTGCGTGGCGCGGTCACGCACGGTGCCAGCTACGGTGCTAACGTTTTGGGCGCTGGTGCTGAAGGCGACGAAAAGAAGGGCAAGCAGAAGGGTAAAAAGGCGCATGTAGCAGCAAGCAGCAAGCTGGGCAAATGTTTTGGCTGAATGGGCTATTTGGTGGGGTCGCCTTATGCGGGAAACCTCACCCCTACCGGGCACGGCCCCAGCCCTACCGGGTATGACCCCTCTCCCGCGGAGAGGGGAGCCAGACGAGATGTAGCGCGGACTTTGTAGTCCGCGTCCCCGCGCCGTTACCATCGTTCGGGCATCCGCTAGGGACGCGGACTACAAAGTCCGCGCTACATCCTCACAAACCGGTGCCCCTCTTTTTTGGCTTCGCGCTTCAAGCGAACCGGGGCCGTGTCCGGCAGGGGTCAGGGGGTGAGGTTCCCCGCGTCAGGTTCCGCTAGGGAGGAGGTTACCCCAAAGTTCCTCCCCTTCAGAAAATTTTATACCCCATGCAATCCGCTGCCCGAACCAGCCGCGTAGGTGGGTCATCATTCAAAACATCCAACCATTTATTTATAAAGATGAAAAAGACCTTGTTTTCCCTCGCTGCTGCCATCCTCCTCAGCGCTGCTGCTACCTCCTCGGTTTCGGCTCAAGCCATGATGACGCCCGGCACCGTAATGGTAGGCGGAATGGCGATGTACCCCAACAAGGACATCGTTTCGAATGCCGTTAATTCGAAAGACCACACCACCCTGGTAGCCGCCGTGAAGGCCGCTGGCCTGGTGGAGACCCTGCAAGGCAAAGGCCCCTTCACCGTGTTTGCTCCTGTGAACGATGCCTTCGAAAATCTGCCCGCTGGCACCGTAGAAACCCTGCTGAAGCCCGAGAACAAAGCCACCCTGACCAAGGTGCTGACCTACCACGTGGTAGCCGGCAACATGGACGCCAAAACCATTATGGCCGCCATCAAAGCCGGCAAAGGCAAGGCTACCCTGAAAACTGTGAGCGGCAACACCCTCACCGCCATGATGAACGGCGCCAACAACGTGGTGCTAACCGACGAGTCGGGCAACACGGCCAGCATTTCCACGTACGACGTGAAGCAGAGCAACGGCGTGATTCACGTAATCGACAAAGTGATGCTGCCCAAGTAGTCCTTCTGAGCTAGCAAACACAACTTAAAACCACCGCCGTAGGCTTCAGGCCCGCGGCGGTGGTTTGCGTTTTAGAGGGTCGGGGTCGGGCGGTCTGCCGGGTTGCGTGGCCTGGCTGGGGGCTTTGGGGCCGCTCGCGTTTGGCAGGCGTTTTCGGTTGCTCGCGCCGTTCGTCGGGTTGCGCTTGAGCACTTGGCGTTGCCAGGTTCTCGCTACTCATGCGTCGCTGCGCCCCTTTGCGGCGAGCGGCTTTTACAAGAAACGAATCGCAGCTGATTTCGGCCGTGCGGGCGTAGCCGTAGCCCAGCAGCAGCGAACGCCGGTAAAACTCACAGGCCGACAGCGTGTCGCCGGTGCGGGCGGCCAGGCGGCCGAGCAAGTAATGGGTGCGGCCGTCCTTGGGGCGGGCCTGCAGCACCTTAAAATAATCGGTACGGGCGGCATCGAAGCGGGCCAGGGCGGTGAGGGCCAGGCCCCGTATCTGCACGTAGTGCCACAGCACCGGGGCCCCGCTGCGCTGGCGCTGCGCCAAGCCGTGCGACAGGTCGGCCAGGGCCGGCTCGGGCTGGTTCAGGTCGAGCAGCCGGGCCTTGCCGCGGGCTAGGAAGGCCACGCTCAGGGTGCTGTCGAGCTCCACTGCGCGGCTAAAATTCTGGTCGGCCGACTCGTGCAGGCCCAGGTCGGTTTCGCAGCGGCCGAGGCGGTAATGCATGTCGGCCGTGGCCCGGGCGGGGTGGGGCTGAAGCAGAGCGGCCTTAAAATCGTTGCGGGCCGCCACGGGGTCGTTGTGGAGCAGCATTTCTAGCTCGGCGCGCCGCCGCAGGGCGTCGGCGTAGTCGGGCCGGAAGTGCAGGGCTTCTTCCATAAAGCTGTAGGCCGAAGCCAGGTGCCCGCGGGCGTAGGCACGCAGGCCGTCGCGGTAGTTGCTGATGGCCGTTACGCGGTCCATGGTCACTTTCACGGTCAGCGAAAGCAGCACGATGCCCATTAGAAACGCAATGGTCAGGGCCCAGTCGCGGCGGTTGAAGGTGGGGCGCTGGGTGGGGATGCGCTGGTAGTGGCGCTCGCGGCTGCCCGCGGGAGGGCGGGTGCGCAGCGGGGCGGGCGGCGGCATGGGCACCCCGTACACGTGCTGGGTGGCGGGGCGGTGCTGCTGCTGGCGCACGGCTTCTTCGGCGCGCCGGGCGGCCTGAGCCAGCTGAAAGTCGTAGGTGGCCCGGCGGCCGGGGTCGCCGAGCACGCGGTAGGCCAGGGCCACGGCTTTGAACTGCTCTTCGTAGCGCACGTCACCGCCGTGCTTGTCGGGGTGAAAACGCACCACCAATTGCCGGTACGCCCGCTTTATCTCCGCGGCCGGGGCGGTGGCAGCTACGCCAAGGACTTGATAATGATTCTGACTCACGCTGGGCACCAAACACAAAGGACTGCACAAAAGTCAGCCATGCCCGCAAATTTTCCGTAGAACCGGCTCAGTCAACTCCTGATTTTTTAGAAAACAGCCCGACTTAAAACAGTTCCTTCTTTATTCTTGCCACTCCAACTTTGCGCCGTATGATTCTCGACGACGACAACTCCAAAACACCCCGCAACGACAGCCTGATTGGCAACCTGACCGGCTACCTCGACACCCGAATTGACCTGGTCCGCCTGGAGATTCAGGAGAAGGTTTCCGGCATTCTCGTGGGCACCATTCACGGCGCCACCCTGGCCATCCTCGGCCTGATGTTCGTCATCTTCCTAAGCGTATTTGCCGGCTTGGCCCTTAATTCGGCCCTCGATAGCACCTTCTGGGGCTTTGGTATCGTGGCGGGCTTCTATCTGCTGCTGCTGGTACTGGTGCTGGTGGGCGTCGACAAAAGCGCTTTCCAGGGCTTGGCCACCAAGTTGCTGAAGGACAAAATTTACAAATCTGACAAACGCCAAGCCTAGCCTGCCATGAGTGACCTGCAAACCCCCCTGTTCGACGAAGAAAAAGAATTTCTGGAGCGCAAGAAGCTGGAGTACGAGCGCGCCCTGCGCGGCGACGTGGAGGAAATCAAAGAAAAATCGGTGAAAGCAGGCAAAGTAGCCCTTGTGGGCGCGGGCCTGGCCGGCAGCGTTTGGCTGATTGCCAAAGCCTTTGGCGGCCTCAGCAAGCGCAAGAAAAACAAGCGCTACGCCCAGACCGGCGACAACCGCGCCGAGTACGAACCCGACGGTTTCGATGACTTTGACGGCGAAGACGACGGCTTTGGTTCCGACGCTGACTATTTCACGGCCGGCAATGGCAAGCGCTACAAGAGCGTGGTGCACTACAAGTCGGCCGCCGATTCGGCCCGGGTTTTCCAAAGCCAAGGGGGTGCATCCGAGCATCAGCCAGAATACGGTCAGCAGTCCGACGACCTCGGCTTTGGCGCAAACGCCATCCCCACGTCCGATGACCAGAGCGTGGGAGCCCTTTTTGGGGCCAACTCTCTGGAGGAGTCGCCCTTCGACCCGCAGGATTTCCAGGATGACCCCTTTCGGGACCTGCCCTACGACGACAGCCGCCGCCTGCCCACTTCGCACGACTTCGATGGCGACGAGCTGGCGCTGAGCAGCAGTCAAAAGCACATTAGCCCCCGCTCCAGCAACATGGTAGGCCAGGTGCTGCAGGCTTTCCTGAAGTCCGATACTGGCAAGATGCTGGTGGCCCAGGCCGCCGCCGTGGCCTTGGCCATGGTAACAAAAAAAGTGAGCGAGTTTTTCCCAGCGGACAAAAATCCCGACCTTGCGGATTCCCCGGCCTACGCTCCCGCCGAAACCGGGTTTGCTCCCGTCGCTTCGCTCGCTTCTCCTGATTCCCCGGATGCGTCCACCCACACCTCTGCTATATGATGCGCTCCGGACCCGGCAGCAACAAGGCCGCAAGGCATTGGCCGTGCTGCTCGACCCGGATAATTTAAACGAAACCAGTCTCTTACACTTGTTGCGCCTGGCTCAGGCGCACCCAGTCGATTACTTTTTCGTAGGGGGCAGCTTGGTGCTTAGTTCGCACCAGGCTGCCCTCATTGCGTTGATTAAGGAGCACTCAGCCGTGCCGGTAGTGCTCTTCCCCAGCCACAGCCTGCACCTCGACGGTCCGGCCGACGGCGTCCTGCTGCTCTCCCTTATTTCGGGCCGCAACCCCGATTTTCTCATTGGCCAGCACGTGGTGGCCGCGCCGCGCCTGCGCGCTAGCGGCCTGCAGCTGCTGCCCACCGGCTACATGCTCGTCGACTCGGGCCGGCCCACCACGGCATCGTACGTGAGTGGCACCATGCCGCTGCCCCACGACAAGCCGAGCATTGCCGCCTGCACCGCCCTCGCCGGCGAGCAGCTGGGCCTAAAGCTGATGTACCTCGACGGTGGCAGCGGCGCTCAAAATCCCGTATCAGCCGCCATGATTGCGGCCGTGCGTGAGGCTGTGGCCGCGCCCATCATCGTGGGCGGCGGGCTGAATACCGGCGAGAAAGTGTACGCCGCCCTCGCAGCCGGGGCCGATGTGGTGGTGGTCGGCAACCATATCGAAGCCGAGCCGGAGTTTCTGGCCGAAGTAGCCGGGGTGGTGGCCTCGTTCAACCAATTGGCCCACTCGCCGGAAGTGGCGTAGCGCCGCTCCGTTCCGCCTCCTCTTCCTTCTGTTTTAATGCCCAACGCAGCCCTTCGCTCCCGCACCATTCTCATCATCGGTGGCGGCATTGGTGGCTTGAGCGCCAGCATCCGGCTGGCGCAGCTGGGCTACCAAGTGCAAATTCTGGAAGCGCGGGGCAGTGCCGGCGGGCTGGCCTCCGGCGTATGCGCAGGAGATTTTGCGTTCGATGCCGGCCCTTACATTCTGCTTGACAAGCCGGGCCTGGACTGGGCCCTGCAGCAGCTAGGCATAGCCCCCGAGACTCTGCCGCTCACGCCCATCGAAGCAGTGTACCACGTGCTGCACGAAGACGGCAGCACTACGGCCTTCGACCGCAGCCTGGCGGCTACCGCCGCCCGCTTTGAAGCCGCGCACCCCGGCAGCGGCGCGCAGTACACCGCGTTGGTCGACCGCACCTTTGCCATTCACCAAAACCTGAAGCCGTTCACGTTCAAAACGCACCCCAACGTGCTCGATGTGCTGCGCAACGGCTCGCTGCGCTACGTGCCCTTCCTGCTCAGCTCGCTCGACACGGTGCTGAAGCAGTCGGGCCTGCCGCTACCGCTGCGCAAGGGCATCAGCATCTGGACGCACGTGGCCGGCCAGCCCGTGGAGCAGGCGCCCAGCCCCATGGCCTTCGTGCCGGGCCTGTTCCACCGCATTGGTGCGTATCACCCCCGGGGCGGGATGCGCGCCATTGCCACCTTGCTGGAAGAAAGGGCCCTGGCGGCCGGCGTCACCATTCGCTACCATACCAAAGTGGCCGCCATTCGCACCGCCAGCAAAGCCGTGACCGGCGTGCAAACCGAGGCTGGCGAGTTCATTCCGGCCGAGGCCGTGATATCCAATTCCAACGGCATCGGCACCTACACCGAGCTGGTAGAAAACTTCGCGCCGCCCGAAAAAGCGAAGCTGGAGAAGCTGCCGCTGCAGTCGCCTGGGGTGTGCGTGTACCTGGCCGTGCAGGGCCGAAACCCGCCCTATTACATCCGCTTCAAGCTCAACGGCACGGGCTGCACCGCCTTCGTGCAGCCGGGCCTGCTCGACCCCGGCCTGGCCCAGGACGGCTGGTACCCGGCCCGGCTCATTGCCCCGCTCGACCACGCCACGGCCGCCGAGCTCGGCTCCGAAGGCCAGCACCAGCTCATGGATGAACTGCTGGCCGACCCGTGGTGGCGGGAAAACATCACGGCCTACCGCGTGCTGCACCGGCGCACCACCTTCGAGTGGGGCCGCGAGTACACCCTCTACCACGACAGCATGAACCCCGTGATGACGGCCCGATTCATGATTAAGGGCCGCATTGCGCACCGCAGCCCGTTTGTGCGCGGCCTCTACCTCACGGGCAGCTCCACGCACCCGGGGCAGTGGGTGAGCTTTTGCGCCATCTCGGGCGTGCTGGCGGCCGATAGTCTGGCCCACGATTACCCCGTGGCCCATGCTTGAAACAGCAATTGAATCGCACCACGGCCAGCCGCTGCGCGTGGCCCGCCTGGGTCAGGGCGAAGCCGTGGTGCTGCTGCACGGCTACCCCGAAAACCTTCAGGTATTTGCCCAGCTCGCTCCCGGGCTGGCCGTTGATAAGCAAGTCATTGCATTCGACTGGCCCGGCATGGGCCACAGCGCCGACTGGCCCGGCGGCGCTACCCCGCTGCTCATGGCCAAGCGCCTGCTCCAGCTCCTCGACGAGTGGCAGATTGACAAAGCCCACCTCATTGGCCAGGACATGGGCGGGCAGCCCGCGCTGGTATTCGCCGCCGTGTACCCCACTCGGGTGCGCAGCGTGGTGGTTATGAATTCGCTGGTGAGCGGCGACACGGAAACCTCTTGGGAAATAACTTGGCTGCGCCGCTTCGGCGTGAATAAAGTGCTGCTGCGACACTTCCCGCGGCTGATTTTCTGGCGAGCGCTGCACACGTTTCTGCCCCGCCGGGCCCCGCTGGCGCCGGCCCTTTACCAGGACATGTGGCGCACGTTTCGGGTGCCCGCCGTGCGGCAGTTCATCGTGCGGATGTGTGCCGGCTACGAAGGGCAGCTGCCTCGCCTGCCCGCCTGGTACCGGCAGGTGGCGTGCCCCGTGCTCGTGCTGTGGGGCGGGCGCGACAAGCACTTTCCCGTGGCCCACGCCCACTATTTAAAAACCCAAATTCCGCAGGCGCAGCTGGCCATCCTGCCGCAGGCCACCCACTGGATGGTGCTGGCCCAGGCCGAGGAAGTGCTGGCCCGGATAAGGACTTTTTACGCGGGGCTTTAGGGCACTGTGCGAGTAGCGCGAACTTTGTAGTTCGCGTGCCAGAACGACACCCGAACGGCGCGGGGAAGACACCCGGACGGCGCGGGGACGCGAACTACAGAGTTCGCGCTACTTGCGCACTGTCCCGAAACCACTTACTGGCATTAGCTGATTCTACCTGCCTTACTCAATAATTGAGCGAATACACCTGGCAAAATTGCTGCTCGACGAGCCGGGCCGGGGCGGCCCGCATCACGAAGTTGCGGATGGCGCCCGCCGTGTTGGTCCAGTAGCCCACGCGGCCCATGAGGCGGGAGGTGCGTACGATGAAGGTGGCTTTGCGGCGACGCAGGCGCTGCAGGGCGGCAAAGGCCTGCTCTACGGTGGGCTCGCGGTGCAGGCACTGGGCAATTACGAAAGCGTCTTCCACGGCTTGGCAGCCGCCCTGGCCCATGTAAGGCGTGGAGGCGTGGGCAGCGTCGCCAATCAGGCATACTTTGCCGCGGCTCCAGCGGGGAATGGGGTCGAAATCGGCAATTTCATTGCGGATAATGCGGTTTTCGTCGGCCGCTGCAAGAATGGCCGGCACGGGGTAGGCGAAGTCTTGGAAGGTGGCCTGCAGGTGGGCTTTTAACGCGGGGCGGTCTGTGGGTTGGGGGCCGGCCTTCACCACCACAAACCAGTCGACCACCCCGTCGGCCACTTCCGAAAAGCCGAAGCGAACGCCCTGGGACCACGCCTCCATGATGGACTGCTTGAACGCCGGCGCCAGCTGCACCTCCGACATGCCCCGCCACACCACGTGCCCCGTGCCGGCAAACCGGACTCTGGGAAACAGCTGCGTGCGAATGGCGGAGTGCACCCCATCGGCCGCAATCACGAAGTTGGCGTGCAGCACCGTGCCGTCGGTGAAGGCCACGCTCACGCCGTTAGCATCCTCTGTGAGCGAGACGAAGGTTTTGGAGAGGAGAACGGTGGCCGGGTCCAGCTCGGCCAGCAGCAGGGCCTGCAGGTGGGCGCGCTTGATGGCCGTGGTGGTGTAGCCAAACTTTTGCCGAATCCGGTCCTGGTTGGTACGCATGATGGGCTGCATCTGCCCATCAACCACCTGAATGTTGCGCAGGGGCACCCCGGCGGCGTTGATTTTCTCGGCCAGGCCTAGGCGGTGAAACACTTGCATGGCATTGGGCGCCATCCAGATGCCCGCGCCCAGGGGCAGAATTTTGGGCGCCGACTCGCACACCCGCACCGCAATGCCGCGCTGCTGCAGGGCCACGGCCGCGGTGAGCCCGGCAATGCCACCGCCGATGATAAGACCTGTTGGCTGCATGAAAATTAGAAGGTTGGGAAACTCGCCGGGGCTTTGGTTCCGGCCACACGGCTGGGCGCTGGTCCGCTGGCCGGCTGGGGGCACGGGGCGTTTTGCGCAGGCAAGGTAAGCAGGAGATGAAGCCCCGTAGCGCCTCGTTGCCGGGAAGTTAGTGCTTGGAGGCCGCGGAGAGGAATCAGCGTGATAGGGAGCTAATTTTTAACAAATTAAGCTGGGCCTTGCTTAAGGAATCAGTAAGGTAAAATGCAAAAATGACAATTAAAAATATTAATAACTATATAAATTATAAATCCTTGCACTGAAATGTAAGGATAGTCTTTAACGAGGGTTTTTGGGCATTTAACAAGCAAGAATGGCCGTTGAAAGAAAATGAATAGGAGGCCTTGATTTAAGCCAATAATTTTGAGCCCTCTTATAATAATTTAATTTTCGTCGTTTCGAATGCAACAAATTTACTCGGTATTACTGGCAGCCTCCTTGCTGCATGCTTCGCCCGTACTTGCCTCCTCCACCAGCGGTGGAGCCCCCCACCAACCCACCAAAAAACCTGCTGCCAAGCGTCCTGCGGTGAAGCGCAAGGCCCTGGCGCCCCCCACCGACCCTACCGAAAGCTCCATCCGGGGCGTGGTGCAAACCACCGCCGGTGAAACACTGCCCGGGGCCACCATCTTCATCCGCGGCACTTACATTGGCACGGCCACCAACCAGGTTGGCCAGTTCAACCTGAACCCGTCGTTCAACGGTGGTGCGCTGGAGCTGGTGGTGTCCTATGTCGGTTACGAGACCCAGGTAATCCAGCTCATCCAGCCCGACATGGCTTTGAATGTAAGGCTGGTGCCCAGCGCCACTCTGCTGAACGAAACCGTAGTATCGGCCTCCCGCATCGAGGAAAACATCCTGCGCGCCCCGGTTACCATCGACAAGGTATCGGGCCGGCAGCTCGACCGCATCAGCACGCCGGAGGTGCTTGCCGGCCTGGGCATGCTGCCCGGCGTCGACGTGAACTCGGCTTCCATGCTCTTCACCAGCATCAGCACGCGCGGCTTTAACACGGCCAAGTCGGAACGTGTGATTCAGCTGGTTGACTACATGGACACCGCCCTTCCCTCGCTCAACCTGAGCCCCGGCAACCTGGTGGGTATTCCGGAGCTCGACATGGAAAGCATCGAAATCATCCACGGCCCAGCGTCGGCGCTCTACGGTTCCAATGCTTTGAGCGGCGTGGTGCTGTTCAACTCCAAAGACCCGTTTGTGTACGACGGCCTGAGCGTGCGCCTGCGCGGCGGCGAGCGCAACCTCATGGACGGACAAGTGCGCTACGCCAAGAAAATAGGCGAGCGGTTTGCGTTCAAGCTTAATGCCAGCGGCTTCCGGGCCACCGATTGGCTTGCGCAGAACTTCGACGCCTCGTCGTTCTCGGCCAATCCGGCCGGCTCCACCCTGGGCTACGACGCCGTGAACCGCTACGGCGAGACCAGCAACGTGTATTCGCCCTTCCAGAACCAGCCCGGCTTCACGGTGAACCCCGAGCTGTACGGCAAAACGGTGTACATGCCCGGCTTCAGCGAGGCCGACCTTATTCGGGGCGATGAGAAAACCCGTTCCTACCGCGTGCAGGGCGCCGTGTCGTACTTGGTGAAGGACGACCTCAAGCTCACGGTGGAAGCCAAGCGCGGCGTGGGCACGTCCACCTACCAGAACCTGAGCCGCTTCCGGATTAAGGATTTGGGCACCAACCAGTACCGGGCCGAACTGAAGGATTCGAAAGGCTTTATCCGGTTGTTCTCCACCGAGGACTTTTCCGGCAGCACCTACGAGTTGTCGCAGCTCAGCCGCCTGATTCAGAACTCGCCCGTTTCGGAAACCAACAGCATGCCCTACAGCCAGCGCTACTTCGTGGTGTACAACCAGGCCTACAGCCAGGCGCGCGGTGCCAACCTGAGCCCCGAGCAGGCCCAGGCCGCAGCCCAGTCGGCCGCCAACGGCACCCAGCTGCAAGCCACCGACGCGCGCTTCATTGCCCTGCGCGACAAAATTGCCAACAACGACCAGCCCGGCGTGGGCGCGCAGCAAAACTTCGGCTCCTTCCTGAACGACATCAGCGCCCAGCGCAGCTTCAAGCTCGGCAACGCTGGCACCAACCTGATTGTGGGCGCGGCCTACCGCGAGTTCCGCCTGGGCTCGGGCGGCAAGCTGTTTGCCGACACCGAAGGCAAGCGCATCGGCAACTACGAGTACGGCGCCTACGGCCAGGTAACCCAGGCCCTGCTCGACGAGCACCTGAAACTGGCCTTCGCCGGCCGTGTCGACAACTTCAAGAATTTCGCGCCGGCCTTCTCGCCCCGTGCCGCCGCCGTGTATTCGCTCGGCCAGAACCTGCAGCATAACTTCCGGGCCAGCTTCAGCCAGGCGTTCCGCAGCCCCACCCAGCCCGACCAGTACCTGCGCTCCGACGTTGGCAACTTCATTCTGCTGGGCAACGTGGGCGACGGCTTCAAGGGCTACAACTTCACCAACTCCAAGGGCCAGGCCTACACGCCCGGCACCTCGCTGCAGGACTTTGAAGTATCAATCGACAAGCTGCGGCTTGAGCGCGTGAGCACCGCCGAGGTGGGCTACAAGGGCGCCATCATCCCCAACGTGTACGTCGACGCCAGCTACTTCCGCAGCAGCTACAACGACTTTATCGGCGGCCGCCTGTTCGTGGGCAACGTCGACGGCTCCCGCCCCACGTTCCAGCAAGTGAACGCCGGCCTGGCTTCGGGCTTCACCAACCCCAATGCTTCCCCGGCCCGCGTCATCTACGCCGCCAACAATAACAGCCAAGAGGTTCGCACCCAAGGGGCCACGTTCGGCCTCACCTACTACATGAGCAGGGCGCTGAACATTGGCGGCAACTACTCCTTCAACTTGCTGGACAAGAGCAACCTGCCCGAAGGCTTCCTCACCTTCTTCAACACGCCCAAGCATAAGTTCAACATCCTGGCCAGCGGCACCGTGCTCACCAACCTCACCTACTCGGTTAACTACCGCTGGGTGGAGGGCCACAGCCAGGAACTGCCCTTGGCCAACGGCCAGATTCGTACCTACAGCACCACCGACGCGTACCTGGGCTACACCCTGCCCAAGCTGGCCACCACCCTGCAGGCCGGCGTCTCGAACGCCTTCGATGCCAACAACGTGCAAATCATCGGTGGCCCGCAAATTGGTCGCCTCGCCTACCTGGGCGTGCTCCTGAACGTGAAGTAAGGAACTTGGGCTGCCGCGCTGCCTTTGCTGGCGGGCGTCGGTTTTGATAAGTTAAAAACAAGCCAAAAGGCCCGCATTTATAATGTGGGCCTTTTGGCTTGTGGGCAGTTGGTAACCAATAGGATAGAGCCATGCATGCATGCATGCATGCATGCATGCATGCATGCATGCGGCAATTATTAGGCTGAACCGTTCGGGATAGCTTGTTGATAATGAGCAAACAGATGGCCGTCAGTACGCGTATGGTTCTGGTGAAGCTATTGATGCAGCTCTCTCGCTTTCTGGTAAGTCTATGCCTTATTATACTGTTAGCAGCTGCTCTTTAGCAACAGGGCAAGAGCCAGAGCTGCGCCTACATGTAGCCGGTTACGACAAGTAAAAATTGATATCTTTAGCTGCATTCAAACAGGGCCAAAGTGACTGATTTCGCTGATTTCTTTGTGGACCAGGCCGCTGCCAGCAGCCATGTTCAGTTTATTTATGACGTGGCAGCCGACCGGGTCACTTTTGTGAACGAGGCCTACGAAAAAGCTCTGAACGGCCGCTGCGCACACGTCAACGAAGAGCTGCCGGCCCTGCTGGCCCGCCTCCACCCCGACGACCGCGCCTACCTCATCCATTACTGCAAGCTGTGGGTGCGGGGCCAGGTCTCCGATGAGATAGAAGTGCGCCTGCAGCAGCCCGGCCAGCCCGACCAATGGTTTTGCCTGACGCCCCACCACCAAGCCACCAATGGGCGGGTGCTCATCGGGGGCGTTCTGCGCGATATCAGCGTGGCGAAGCGCCACCAGCAAAACGCCGACAACTTCAGTAGCCGCAAAAACGCGGCGTTGGAAATCCTATCGCACGACCTCAGCGGCGCCTTTGGCATCGTGCAGCAAGTGGCGCAGTACCTGACCGAGGAAGTGACCGTGCCGGCCAACAGCCGCGTGGGCGACATGCTGCGCGTGCTCGAAAACACCAGCCGCAGCAGCCTCAAGATGATTCGCGACCTGGTTAACATGGAGTTCCTGTCCTCGGCCAATACCGACCTGAAGCGCGACCGGGTGGAAGTAGGCACCGTGCTCCGGGCTCCGCTCGATGAGCTGCAGCGCGGCCAGGGCACCCTGGGCCACGCCTTTGAATATTCGCTGCCCACGGAGCCGCTCTACGTCAACCTCGACGTCAACAAAATAACCCAGGTGCTCGCCAACCTGGTCAGCAATGCCTTCAAGTTCACCCCCGATGGCAAGCGCGTGGCCGTGGCCGTGGAGCCCTGCCCGGGCTGCGTGCGCATCCGGGTAATCGACGAGGGAATTGGCATTCCGGCCGCCCTGCAGCCGCAGCTGTTCGAGCGTTTTACCAAGGCCCGGCGGCAGGGCCTGCGCGGGGAGCAAACCACGGGCCTGGGCTTGGCGCTGTGCAAATTCATTGTGGAATGGCACGGGGGCACCATCTCGGTAGACAGCGCCGAGGGCGTGGGCACCACCTTCACGGTGGAAATACCGCAGGCTGAGAGCGAAATCGCCGCGCTCTAAAGGCGGGCTGAGCGGGCTATAGTGGGGGTAGCGCGGACTTTTAGTCCGCGAATCCTCCGGTCAGTGGGCTTGCGGACTAAAAGTCCGCGCTACAGTACACCAACCCCGAGACGGCTCTAGCTAGCGGCGTTGCCGTCGGGCCCGGCGTGGCCGCGAAACAGCAGAATGTCTTTGTCGAACATGTAGATGCCGCTCTTGTCGTCGCCCACCAGCTCGAGCTTGTCGTTGAGGGTGCGGGCCAGGGCTTCTTCCTCCAGCTGCTCCGACACGTACCACTGCAGGAAGTTGTGAGTGGCAAAGTCCCGCTCCTGCAGCGCCAAGCCCACCAGCTCGTTGATGCTGGCCGATACCTCCATCTCGTGGCGCAGAAAATCCTGAAACACCCGCTGCAGCGACTGAAACGTGACTACAGGCTGCGGCAGGGCCGGCACCACCGCAAAGCCGCCCCGCTCGTTGACGTAGCGGATGAGCTTGAGCATGTGCACTCGCTCCTCGTTGCTTTGCTGGTAGAAGAAGTTGGTGACGCCGTCGAGCCCCGGCTGAATTTCGGCCCACGAGGCCATGGCCAGATAGGCTTGCGACGACTGCGCCTCCATGGCAATCTGTTGGTTGAGCGCGTCCTTGATGGATTGAGTGAGCATACGCAGGCAGGCAGGCTAAGATGATGGGCGGGCCACAGCAAGCAGGGCCCTGCCCGAAAGTACTACTTACGTGCCAAGGCTGGGGGCGGGGTGCTTTTCGATGACCCGGGGCCGAAAACGCAAAAACCCGGAGAAGCGCTTCTGCCGGGCAGCAAGCATTTCTCCGGGTTTGAAAAGGGGAGCCTCTTATTGGACTCGAACCAACGACCTGCTCATTACGAATGAGCTGCTCTACCAACTGAGCTAAAGAGGCTTATTTCCCAGCCAACGATTTTGGAGGGGAGTGCAAAGATAGGCACCGCGCCGGACGCCGCGCAACCGCCACCGTGGAAAAGTTTGGCAACCCCGCCTCGCGGTCAGCGTTCTATCAAGGCTACCCTTTCCTGCTACATATGAAACTACTGCCTTCGCTGGCTGCCGGCTTTGCCGGAGCCGTGGTTCTCACCGCCATTCACGAAACCGTGCGCCACCTGCGGCCCGAAGATGCCCCGCGCATGGACGTGCTGGGCATGCGCGGCCTGCGCAAGCTGTTGGGCAAAGCCGACCTGCCCCAGCCCGATAACGACACCTTGTTTGGCATGACCATGGCCGGCGACATTCTCAGCAATGGCCTCTACTACAGCCTCGTGGGCAGCGGTCGCCACGCGCTGCGCCGGGGCGCACTGCTGGGCGTGGCCGCCGGTGTGGGCGGGGTGCTGCTGCCGGGCCCGCTGGGCCTAGGCGAAGCACCTAGCAACCGTACCCCCCAAACCCAAGCCATGACTGTGGCCTGGTACACGGCTGGCGGCCTGGTTGCCGGCGCCGTGGCGCAGGCCCTGCGGAAAGGCCGGTAGCTTCTGGGTCGCGTCACTGTACGGAGTCTTGTTGTGAGCTGCGGGAGCTTTTGCGGCCGTGCGGCCGTTGAGAGCAGTAGAGGGCCCACGGTTCGGTCGCCTTTCGACGCTGGCTGTACCTTGCGGCGGCTTTTACGTTTCTAGGCTATGAAGTTCTGGTTTATCTTGATTTTGGTTTTTGTGGCAATGCGCTATGTATTGCCCATTGTGTTGCGGCTGGTGCTGGCCGGCTTTGTGCGCAAGCAAATGCGCAACGGCGGCTTTGTGGTGCCTCCGCAGTCGCGGCCCGGCCCGCCGCCCGTGCCTGGCGAAGTTCGGGTCGACTACGTGCCCCCCGTGGCGCCCGAAGCGGAGAAGCCACCGGGCTTCAAAGGCGGCGAGTACGTTGATTTCGAGGAAGTCAAATAGCGCGCAAGGGTTCGCGAAGTAAAAATTAAGTCTCGCTAGGTGTTGCTTCAACATTTTGGCGGGACTTAATTTTTGCTCTGCGAATCCTTGCGCAACTGTACCTTCGGGCACGTTTTTGTGTTCCCTAAAATTGCCCTGATGGCTGCTGTTGCTTCTGCTTCTTCTGTTTCGTCCGCGCCGTGGTGGCGCCGGGCGCTGCCCCACGTGCTGGCAGTCCTGTTTTTCGTGCTGCTGGCCTGCGTGTATTTCTCGCCTATAGTGTTCGATGGCAAGACGCTGGCCCAGCACGACATCACCCAGTTTCAGGGTGGCGCCCACGAGGCGCAGGAGTACGCCAAAGCCATGGGCAAGGAGGCGCTCTGGACCAATTCCATGTTCTCGGGCATGCCCACCTACCTCATCAGCCTGCACTTTCCGGGCGACTGGTCAGGGTACTTGCAAAAAATCATGACCCTGGGTTTGCCCGCTGTGGTAGCCAACTTGTTCCTGGCGCTGCTGTGCGGCTACATCTTGCTGGTGGCGCTGGGCGTGCGGCCGTTGGTGGCCGTGGCCGGGGCCGTGGCGCTGGGCTTTTCGAGCTACAACCTCGCTATTCTGGCCGCGGGCCACAACACCAAGAGCATTGCCCTGGCCTATGCGCCCCTGGTGCTGGGCGGCGTGCTGGTGGCATACCGCCGCGATAAGTGGCTGGGGGCCGCGCTCTTCGCCGTGGGCCTCACCCTAAACGTGCGCGCCAACCACCTCCAGATTACGTATTACCTGATGCTGCTGGTGGTCATTTTCGGCATCATCGAGCTGGTGGCTGCGGCCCGGGCCGGCCGCCTGCCCGAGTTCCTGAAGCGCACGGCGTTGCTGGGCCTGGGCGCGGCCCTGGCCGTGGGTGTGAGCTTTGGCCGCCTCTACACCACCCTGGAGTACAGCAAGTACAGCAACCGCGGCCGCACCGAGCTCAAGAGCCCGGCACCCGGCCAGGCCTCGGCCACCAACCCTGATGACGAGAGCACTGGCGTCGACCGCGACTACGCTTTCCAGTACAGCTACGGCGTGGGCGAAACCATTACCCTGCTGATTCCCAACTTCTACGGCGGCGCCAGCGCCATGCCGCTCGGTACCGATTCGAACCTGGCCAAAGCCGGCCTGCCCCATGAATACCTCACGGGGATGCCCACCTACTGGGGCCAGCAGAGCTACACGGCCGGCCCGGTTTACATGGGCGCGGTGGTGTGCTTTCTGTTTATTCTGGGGCTGTTTGTGGTGGAAAAACGCACGCGCTACTGGCTGCTGGCGGGTACCATTCTGTCCATTCTGCTGGCCTGGGGCAAGAACTTCGAGACCTTCAACTACTTGATTTTCGACATTCTGCCGGGCTACAACAAGTTCCGGGCCGTGAGCATGGCACTGGTTATTGCCCAACTGGCCATGCCCATCCTCGGCGCGCTGGCCTTGAGCCGCGTGCTGCGGCCCCACCCCAAGCCGCAGCCCTTGGTTCCGGCCGATGCCCAGCAGCACCCTGCGCTGGCAAAAGCGGCCGGAGCGGCCAAAGTGCCCATGTCGGGCGAAGCAGCGGCCTTGCTGCCCAAGGTGCTGTATGCCGGCGCCATCACGGCGGGCCTGTGCGTGCTGGCGTATCTGGCCAGCTTCAGCTTCGATTTTGCGGCGCCGATTGATAATGAGCTGACCAAGCAGGGTTTCACGCCGGAGCTGCTGGGCGCCCTGCGCGCCGACCGGGCCGACCTGCTGCGCGGCGACGTGTGGCGCGGGCTGCTGTTCATTGGTGCCGCGCTGGCGGTGCTGTATTTCTACCTCAAAGGGCGGCTGGAGGCCGTGCCGGCCGCGGCCATCATGGTGCTGCTGGTGCTAGTCGATTTGTGGGGCGTCGACAAGCGCTACCTCGGCACGGACAAATTCCAGCGCGAGACCATTGCCGAAGCCTTCCAGCCCTCGCCCGCCGACCAGATGATTCTGCAAGACCCGGGTCTGAGCTACCGCGTGCTCAACATGCAGAACCCCTTCAACGAAGCCCAGACATCCTACTTCCACAAGAGCATTGGGGGCTACCACGGGGCCAAGCTGCGCCGCTACCAGGACCTCATCGAGCGCCAGATTTCGAACAACAACCAGCAGGTGCTCAACATGCTGAACACGCGTTATCTCATCACCGGCGACCCCAAGCAGCCCGTGCAGCGCAACCCCGGCGCCCTGGGCAATGCCTGGTTTGTGAGCGAGGTGAAAACCGTGAACAGCCCCGACGAGGAAATGACGGCCCTTAACACCCTGAATCCGGCCACGGAGGCCGTAGTGGACGCGAGCAAGTTCCCGCAGCAAAAAGCCGCGACCTACGACATCACCGGGGCCACCATCAAGTTGACGGGCTATAGCCCCGATGAGCTGAAATACAGTTACCAGTCGCCCCGCAATGGCATGGTGGTGTTCTCCGAAATCTACTACGCCGATGGCTGGCAGGCTTTCCTCGATGGCAAGCCCGTGCCGCACCTGCGGGCCGACTACGTGTTGCGGGCCATGCCAGTGCCGGCCGGCTCGCACACCATCGAGTTCCGTTTCGAGCCTAATTCCTACTCCGTTGGCAACGGGGTTTCGCTGGCTTCCAGCATTGCGCTGCTGCTGGTGCTGGTAGGGGCGGGCGTATACGCCTCGCGCCGCAAGCAAACTGCTGACGCTCCGGTAGCCGCCGCTCCGCTGGCATAAAGGCGCCCGCGTGGGGCTCTGGTTTTGCTAGGGCTCCACGCGCTACCGCCGCTGAGTCGGCTACCTTTCTGCATGCAGTCTGACCGCGCACTTTTACAGGAAATCAATGAGCCCCTGGCCGCTGCGCATGGCGTGCGCCTACTGCTGTGGCGCGATGATTTGGCGCACCCAGACCTGCCCGGCAACAAAGCCCGCAAGCTGAAGTACAACCTGGAGGCCGCCCGCCAGCAAGGCCACCACACGCTGCTGACTTTTGGCGGTGCCTACTCCAACCACGTGGCCGCAGTGGCTACGGCCGGCCGGCTGTACGGATTTAAAACCATTGGCTTGATTCGGGGTGACGCCCCGGGCGCTGGCCACGCCGTGCTGAACCCCACGCTAACCCAGGCCGTGGCCGATGGCATGGCCCTGCACTACCTGGACCGCAACACCTACCGCCGTCGCTCCGACCCTGATTTTATAGCCGAACAGCTGGCTGCCTTCGGCCCGGCCTACGTGCTGCCTGAGGGCGGCACCAACCCCCTGGCCCTGCCCGGCTGCGCCGAGTTGGTGGCCGAGCTGCGCTCCCTAACCGACTTTGATGCGCTGGCTGTGGCCGTGGGTACGGGCGGTACCCTGGCCGGACTCCTCACGGGCCTGGCGGGCCAGCAGCAGGCCGTGGGGGTAGCAGCCCTGAAAAACGGCAGTTTCCTGCGCGCCGAAGTAGATGCCCTGACCGAGCAGGCGGTAGGGCAGGCTTTCGCCAACTACTCGCTTCAAACCGATTACCACTTTGGCGGCTACGCCAAATACTCCGCCGAGCTGCTGGGGTTCATTCGGCAGTTTCGGGAGCGGCATGCGGTGCTGCTCGACCCGGTTTATACCGGCAAGCTGCTCTATGGCGTGCTGGATTTAATTGGCAAGGGGCACTTTCGGCGGGGCAGTACTGTGGTGGCGATTCATACCGGCGGCTTGCAGGCCTGGGCGGGCTGGCACCAGCGGTTCGGGAGCATTGCGGACTGAATAGCGGTTGGTGTCCGTTCCTATGTGTGACCCCACCCCCAGCCCCTCTCCCGGAGGGGCTGGGGGTGGGGTCACACATAGGAAAACTCAATGTACCAATCGAGAATCTCCTTATTAGCCAGCGCGCCGCTGCCAGCGGGCCGTTAGCTCCAGTGCTGCCAGCACGAATACCACCACCAAAACCGGCGCGAGAAACCGGACGTCCCAGTCATCAACTGTAAGCATGATGATGGCCGTCTGGAGCAGAAAAATAGCCGCCAGAAATACCCGGGCCGGCCGCCAGATGGCGGCCTGGCGCGCCCCCAGCGCCGCCAGCACATAGGCTGGCCACAGCACGGCCACGCCCACCAGGCGGTGCGCCAGCGAATAATGCGGCTTGAGGTAGCTCACGAAAACAAATAGCTTGCCGAGCATCAGCCGCCCCAGGTAAATGGGGTTGTGGAAAGCAAAGTAGAGCACCCGCGCGGCCGGACCAGTGCCGGGCGGCGGCATATTGAGCGGTTCGGCCTGGTGCACGGCCCAGAGCTGGTAGCGAAATATCAGCTCGCCGCGCTGGTAGGTGTCCATGAGGTAATAGGTGGCAAGCTGGTGGTTGAGGGCCTGCCACAGCAGGGGCGACAGTAGGACTAGCAGGAACAGCGCCGCCCGCCAGGGCCGTGAGTCGCGGCGGCGGCGCAGCGCATCGAGCCCCGCCAAGCCAGCTGCCAGCCCCACCATAAACCCGTTGGGCCGGGCCAGCGCCGTGAGTGCTAGCAGGAGCAGCAGCAGCGCCCAGGCTTTGCGCCCGCCGTGGCGCACGCGAGTAAACGCACCGAATGACAGCGCCACCAGGCTGATAAACAACGACTCGGTGAGCAGAAAAACGTTGAACTGCTGGATATCGGGCCAGGCAATAAAGAGCAGGGTGGCCAGTGCCGCGGCTTCGCGCCGCCCCTCGGCCAGCCGGCGCGTGCCCTGGTACACGGCCCGCGTGGCCAGGGCCGAAACCGCCATCTGGCCAGCTACTATCCCCCACCAGCCCGCGCCCAGCCACAGCCAGAAGCTTTGAAACAGCGGGTAGAGTACGTAGCGCAGGTTGTGGCCGGGCTCGAAGTAGCCGCGCTCGGCAATGTTGGCGGCGTACTCCAGGTAGCGAAAGCTGTCGTTGGCAAAGTGGGGGCCGTGAAACTTCCGCAAATACACCAACTGCACCAGCACCCACAGGCTCGCCAGCAGGGCCGGGTGCCGCGGCCACAGGCGCCGAACCAGCAATCGAAAAAAGAATAACACGCCCATGGCCCGCAAAGCTAGCGGCTGGCCCGCCCGAACGCCGCCGCCCGGGGCCCGTACTGTAGAGCCTATGAATCTATTTCGCCTAATTCGTCGCCTGCTGCCGCTCTTGTTTCTGGTGGGACTGGGGTGGTTTCTGTGGCGCAAGGTGGGCCCCGTACTTGGCGAGCTAAACGAAGCCAGCAGCTTGAACCCGCAAGTCACCGTCACTCACAACACGGTTCTGACCCAGGTCGAAGCTCTGGGCCGGCTGGAGCTGGTGCGCTACCGCTTCAAGGACGTAGTGGAATACAAGCGCCGCACCTACCGCTTCCTGCCCGAATCGAAAGTGGCCCTGGTGGTGGCCGGCGAGGCCGTGGGCTGCATCGACTTGCGCAAGCTCCGGCCCCAGGACGTGGTGCTGGAGGGCGACTCGGTAGTGCGCGTGTCGCTGCCCGCGCCCGAGCTGTGCAGCTTCCAGATAAACCACAACCAAAGCCGCGTCTTCAGCACCGAAAACGGCTTTTTCCAAGATGCCGAACTGGTGGATGAAGGGTACAAGTACGCCGAAGCGCAGGTGCGCAATGCAGCCTTGCAGTCGGGTATCCTGCCCGCCACCCAGCGCAACGCCGAGCAAATACTAGTGCCCATGCTGCGCACGCTGACTGGCCGGCGCGTCATCCTGGGCCAGCAAATGACGCTGCCGAAGGCCGGGCCCAAGCAGTAGAATTGCGCGAAGTAGCGCGGACTTTTAGTCCGCGGCGGCAAATAGCTACACGGAGGCGGGTGTAATTGGTGCGCGGACTAAAAGTCCGCGCTACTTACTCGTCGTCTTCCGGCGCTTTGCCCAAGTCATCGAGCGCAATTTTGATAAGGTCCTGTTCGTAACCCTTACCGGTGAGGTACTGCGAGATTTTCATGCGGCGCACGCGCGGGTTCTTCTCCTTTTCCTGGCGGTCCTTCTTCTCCATCACGTCTACCAGGTTCTGGTAATACTCCTCGCCGTCAATCTCCTTCATGCCCGACTTGATGCAGTACTCGCTGATGCCTTTTTGCTTGAGCTCCTGCAAAATGCGGCGGCGGCCCCACTTCTTTTGCCGGTAGTGGCCGCGCACGAAAGCCTGGGCAAACCGCTCTTCGTCCAGCAGCTTTTCCCGGCTCAGTCGGATGATGATTTCGCCGGCTTCGTCCTCGTCCAGGCCGTAGGAGCGGAGCTTTTGCTCCACCTCTTTCTGGGTGCGCTCCTGGTAGGCGCAGAAGGAGGCAATCTTTTGCAGGGCTTCGCCGGGCGTGTATTGCTTAGGCGTCTTGTCGGGGCTTTTAAACATTTAACAGGTATCAATTAACATTTAACAGCCGTCCTTCTTTTGCTTTCAGCGGCTCCCTTCTAACAATGCCGGCCGAAGTTCGTTACCCGTTCCCGTCTGTTGAGTGGAATTCCTTGAACGCTAACGAAGGATTGTCAAGTGTTGATTGATAAATGTTAAATGCAATAAGTCCTGGCATTCGCCTGATGCTGCTGAGTACCTTGCTGTTTGCGGGCATGAATGCCTGCGTAAAGCACTTGCAGCACCTGCCCGCGCTGGAAATTATTTTCTTCCGCTCCGTTTTTTCCATCGTGGCCAGCTACGTGGCGCTGCGGCGGCTGGGCGTGGCGCCCTTTGGCAACAATTACCGCCTGCTCATCAGTCGCGGGAGTACGGGGGCGCTGGCCTTGGTGTGCTACTTTCTGGCGCTGCAGAATCTGCCGCTGGCCACGGCCGTCACCGCGCAGTACCTGGCGCCCATTTTCACGGCGGTGATGGGTATTTGGCTGGTGCGCGAGCCAGTGCGCCACCTGCAGTGGGTATTTTTTGCGCTGAGCTTTGGGGGCGTGGTGCTGGTGCAGCAAGGCGGGCCGGTGGGCCCGGCAGCCGGGGCGCAAGGAGCAGCCGGGCTGGCATTTCTGGGCATTGGGGTATTTGGCGCGCTGCTATCGGGGCTGAGCTATAACGCCATCCGCAGGCTGCGCGGGCGCGAGCATCCCCTGGTTATCGTTTTTTACTTCCCCTTGATTTCGCTGCCACTTGCTGCGCTGGGCTGCCTCTTTAGCTGGCAACTGCCGCAGGGCACCGACTGGCTGTGGCTGCTGGCTTGCGGCGCCTTCACCCAAGGCGCGCAAGTGGCCATGACGCGCGCCTACCAGCTGGAGCGCCTCAGCCGCGTGGCGCCGCTCAACTACCTGGGCATGTTTTATGCGCTGGGCCTGGGCTACGTTTTCTTCGCCGAAAGCTTCGGCCCGGTGGCCTACGCCGGCATGACCCTGGTGCTGCTGGGCGTGGGCCTGAATGCCTGGTACACCAGCCGAGCCGATGCCCGCGCGGCTGCCTTGGCTCCGGCGGAGGAGGTGGTGGCGTAGGGAAAAAGGTAACGGTTGTAAACGGTGTTTGGCTGCGCTGGTAAGGTGTCAGGTAAGTCAATAATCAGCCAGAAGACCGTCATGCCGAGCGCAGCCGAGGCATCTCGCTCGCATCGTCCTCACGATTGAGTTACTCCCCCACGCGAGATGCCTCAGCTGCGCTCGGCATGACGGTCTCTATTTCATTGACCCGCCCAATACCTGCTAAGCCATCAGGTGCGCTCGATGCGGCAGTCAGAGAGCGGCGCCAAAAAGTAATAGATTCAATTTGCAATGCTCCCAAGCAACTGTTGGGCCTTAACTGGCATCTGCTGGCAGGAGGCCGTAACTTGGCCAGGTTCTATTTGCTGCCATACTCTGCATCATGCTTTTTTCTGCTTTGCGTCTACCGTTTATTCTTCTGGTAATTAGTTTCTTGTCCTTTAGCACCCACGCCGGTGTCATAAAGGGTACGGTGAGCGGAGCCAACAACCAGGGCCTAGCTTTTGCCAACGTGGCGGTGCGCGGTGCCGCCACCAGCACCGGGGCCAATGAACAGGGCCAGTACCAGCTGCGGCTGCCGGCCGGGCAATACGAGCTGGTGTTTCAGTACGTGGGCTACCGGCCCCAGATTCAGCCGGTGCGCGTGCAGGGCGGCGACACCCTCCTGACTGTGAACGTGACGCTGCAGCCGGAGTCCTACAACCTGGGCGAGGTGGTGGTGAAGTCGACCGACCGCGACCCGGCCTACGCCATTATTCAGCAGGCGCAGCAGTGGCGGGCCTACCACCGGCGCGAAGTGGCCGCCTACCGGGCCCGAGTCTACATCAAAAGCCTGGGCCGCATCAACGACACGCCCGAGAAAATCATGGGCCTGTTCAAGCTGGGGCCCGACATCAAAAAGGGCATTTTTTACCTATCCGAGAGCGTGTCCGAATTCAGCTTCACCCAGCCCAACACGGTGAAGGAGCGCATGATATCCAGCCGGGTGAGCGGCGACTCCCGCGGCATCAGCTTCAACCGGGCCAGCGCGGCGCGTAACCTGGGCTTCTATGAAAACCTCATCAAGCCGGGCTTTTCGGAGCGGGGGTTCGTGTCGCCCATCGCCAGCAACGCCATGCTGTTCTACAAGTACGAGCTGGTGGGCAGCACCCCGCGGGGCGGCGACGTGGTGCACAAAATCCGGGTGATTCCGCGCCGCCGCACCGACCCCGTTTTCACCGGTTTCATTTACATCGTTGATAATTCCTGGCGCATTCACTCCGTGGACCTGACCCTGGACAAGGATGCCCAGATTGACTACGTCGACGAGCTGCACATTGCCCAGCAGTACGCCCCTGCGCCCGGCAACCCCAACGTGTGGCTCATTCAGTCGCAGCAGGTGCGGGCCAACCTCTCGGGCTTGGGTTTTAAAGGGTCGGGCTACATTTCGGCCGTGCTTTCCGACTATGCCAACGTGGTGCCCACCTACCCCGCGCCACCTGCTGCCAAAACACCTCCCGTGGTGGCCGAGGCCAAGGAAAGCGCCCCCGTGGGCCAAGAGACCGCTGCCCAAATTCGCAAGCGCAAGCCTGACCTGCGCGGCCTCAACGCCCAGGTGCGCAAGCAGGTGAAGCAGGCCGTGCGCGACTCCATCAAAAACGACCCCCTGGCCCGGATGCCACGCGGCCAGGTGCAGCTGGTAGAAAAAGGCGTGAACGAGCGCGACATTGCCTACTGGGAGCAGGTGCGCCCTGTGCCCCTGACCGCCGAGGAGCAGAAAGACTACCAGGTGAAAGACAGCACCGAAACCCTCCGCAAGTCGCGCCCCTACCAGGACTCGCTCGACCGCAAGCGCAACGAGTTTGAGCCCATCAACCTGCTGATAGGCGGATACACGCACGTCAATACCTTCAAAAAGCAGTCGGTGTCGGTGCTGCCGCTGGCCCAGATTTACCAATACAATACCGTGGAAGGGCTGGTCTTCAACCCCCAAGTCATCTACCGGCAGCGCACCGAAGACCGGCGCTTTTTCACGCTGACGCCCACCCTGCGCTATGGCGTCAGCAGCAAGGAGTTCAACCCTAGCCTGGCGGCTACCTGGCAGCTGCACCCCGCCAAAACCAAGCAATTCTCCCTGTTGGTGGGTCGCACCGTCGAAAACTTTGACCGTAACTCGCAGCTCACGCCGGCCATCAACACCATCTACACGCTCTACGCCAACCGCAACTACGCCAAGCTTTACCGCCGCGACGGCGCCGAGCTCACTTACCTCACCGAGCCCATCAACGGCCTCAACCTGCGCTTGAGCGGCGGCTACTTCGACCGCCGCGAGTTGTTCAACACCACCGACCGCCTCCTGAGGGACATACCCAACCGAGCCTTTACCCCCAACCGGCCCGTGAGCGAGGAAATGCCCAACACCAGCTTCGGCCGCAGCCAAGTGCTCACCGTGGCCGTGTCGATGGACTACAAGCCCGGGCAGCGCTACATCAGCCGCCCCAATGGCAATTTTACCCTTGGCTCGAAATGGCCCACCATCAACCTGCAGGGCCGCGCGGCCCTGCCCGGCGTGCTGGGTAGTGATGTGCGCTACACCCTGCTCCAAGCCGGCGTGCGCGACAACGTGGCGCTGGGCCTGCTGGGCAACAGCAGCTACCGCGTCAGCGTCGGCAGCTTCGTGGGCCGCAAGGAGGGCATGCAGTTCATGGACTACCGCCACTTCTCCGGCAACCAAACCATTCTGACCGGCAACTTCAGCAACTTCCAGCTGCTGGACTACTACCGCTTCAGCACCAACAATAGCTACGTCGAAGCTCATTACGACCACCATTTCAACGGCTTTTTCCTCAACAACATCCCGCTGCTGCGCAAGCTGAAGCTGCAGGAAGTGGCCTCGCTGAACTACCTGACCACCGCGCAAGCCGGGCACTACGTGGAAGTAGGCGTGGGCATCGAGCACATTGTGAAGGTGCTGCGCGTAGATTTCTACACCGCCCTGCAAAGCGGGGAGAAGCTGGGCACGGGCGTGCGGATTGGCTTCGGGTTCTAAGCCGCGATTGCTCTGCTGAGCCAAACGGGTGTTGGGGGAGGCGCATCACCCCGCAGCAGCGCCCGCCAGTAGGGCTGCTATTCGGGCTTGCTGTGCGGGAATAAAAATTTATTTAACATATTATTTACTATATATTAATCGAATAAAGTTGGGCGGCGTACAAGTTCAAAAAAATGCTTCGTCCCCCCCTTGCTACTGAGGCCCAACGACGTCGGGCGGTCGACTGGGTCATGACCCTGACGGCCAACACCGAACTTACCCCTCAGCGCTACGAGCGCCAGTTGCTGCAGCACTACCAGCGGGGCGAACTCACCATCGACGAGGTTATCGGCCTTCTGGATGCCAGCCAGTACCACGTGCTCTACCGCAGCCACGCCACCAAGCCCTTCACCGATGCGCAGCTGGAGGACTTGCTGGCTTCGGCCCGGCCGTTCAACGCGGCCAATCAGCTCACGGGTTTATTGCTTTACAACGATAGCCGCTTTGTGCAGGTGCTGGAAGGTCCCGAAGCGGCCGTGCGTGCCCTCTACGCCCGCATTCAGCAAGACCCCCGCCACACCAGCGTCGTGACGGTTAGCGAAGGCCCGGGGCCTGGGCGGCGGTTTGGCGAGTGGGGCATGGCCTTTGGGCGCGTGGCCGGTCCGGCCGTGACGCAGGCCTTCGACACGGTGCTGGCCCAAGACCCCGTGCCGGGCACCGTTACCGACAGCGCTCTGTTGTTGGAACTGCTTCAGGCCTTCGGGGTCACGCAAGAGACGCGGGCCGCTGAGGAACCCGAATTTCCCTTGTTCAACTAAGACTAATGCCTGGGCCCACGCATGCCCAATTCGTTCGGGTTTACGGGTTCTTAACCGCTCTCAGCATATTAGTTAAGGCCGCCGCCGGGTATGCCTTGCCCCGCGACACCACCGCGTCGATGCGCTTGATGTTGGCGATGTTATCCAACGGATTAGCCGTGAGCAGGAGCAGGTCGGCGTCTTTGCCCGGGGCGATGGTGGCGGTGCGGTCAGCCACGCCCATAAACTTGGCGCCGTTGATGGTGGCGGCTTGCAAGGCCTGCAAGGGCGTGAGGCCGGCGCGCACCAGCTCTTGGAGCTCGTCTTGCAGAGAAGTGCCGGGATAAATGAAGGAGTTGAACGGCCCGCTGTCGGAGCCAGCCAGAATGGGCACTCCGGCGGCCTGCATCAGCGGCACTAGGGTGTAGAACTTGGCTTCCAGCTTCTGGCTGAACGCCCGGGCGGCGGGCGACTGCTGCTGGGCGCTGGCCAGCCGCCGGGTGTAAGTAGCTTGAATTTTAGGGTCGATGTAGGCGCGCATGGTGTCTTGCGCGTGGTCGTTTTCGGCCAGCTCGCTCAGGGTTTTGCCAATGTGCAGCGTGGGCACCACGGCGGTTTTGTTCTTGGCCATGAGCTTGAAAATGCGGTCCGCGGCCTCCGGGCTGTAGGTGTCGTACACGGCGGGTAGCATTGCAAACAAGCCCAGCGGCTTGGGCGTCTGCAGGCTGTTGCGCACCAGGGCCGTGAGGCTGTCTTCCTTGCTGGAGCAGGCCTTGAACACATAGTAGAGGTGCTCGGTGGCGTCGAGCCCGCGCTTCACTGCCTCGCCCAACGTCACGGAGTAGGGCATGTGCCCGGTGGTTTTCAAGCCGCGCCGCTGCGCCTGGGAAATGGTATTGAGGAAGGCCTGGCCGGAAATCTTGCTGTCGTAAATCTTTACGTAGTCCACCTTCAGCCGCTTGAGCGAGTCAACGGCCCTGCGGATTTGGGGCATGGTTTCGACTTCCAGCGAGCCGGGCCAGTAGGCCTGGGGGCCGTCAATCTTGGGGCCCGACGTGAAGATGCGCGGGCCCGCCAGCTTGCCGGCTTCCATGTCTTGCCGCCACTGGAAAATGCTGGGAGTGAGGTCGCCGCCCGCGTCGCGCACCGTGGTGATGCCGTGGGCCAAAAACAGGGTCAGGCTCTTGCGGTTGGCTACCATGAGGCTGTCGCCGCCCCGGAAGTGCACGTGCATGTCCCACAGTCCCGGGATGAGGTAGCGGCCGTTGCCGTTCACGTACTGTTTGGCCGCGTAGCTGTCCCGGTCGGCGGGCTCCACCTTGATAATCTTGCCTTTCAAAATGGACACCACTTGGTTGGGTTGGAGCTGGCCCGTTACCACATCCACGATGGTTACGTGGTTGATTACCACGTCATATATCGGCAGCTTGGTGGTCTGCACCTTGGCCGGCCGGGCGCACCCGGCTAGCAGCGCGGCCACGCTCAGGCCGAATAACAGTTGAAAAAATCTCATGCGGGAAATGGGCAAGCGGCGGGCAGCAAAGTTAGGCGGGTATTTGGACCGTGAATTCGGTAAATTCTCCCTCCTGCGTTTTCAGGGTGAGGGAGCCGTGGTGGCCTTTGGTGATGATGTCGTGGGCAAGGGACAGGCCCAGGCCCGTGCCTTCGCCCACGGGCTTGGTCGTGAAAAAGGGCTTGAACGCTTGCGCGGCCACGGCGTCGGACATGCCCGGGCCGTTGTCGCGCACCCGCACCTCCACGGCATTGCCCACGCGCTCAGTCGTGACGCTGACCACGGGCTGGTGGCCCGGCTCGGCGGCCTGCCGCAGCCGGGCAGCCTGCAAGGCGTTGGTAAACAGATTAAGCAAGGCCCGACCCAACTCGCCGGGCACCGTGGGCACCGGCTGCAACTGCGGTGCAAAATGGGTGTGTAGCTCAACCGCCGGACCCGCTCCGGGGGCCACGCTGCCGTGGTTGGTCAGGAGCAGGGTTTGGGCCACCAGGGCGTTGAGGTCGGTGGGCTCGCGCTGGCTGGTGCCCGTGCGCGCATGGTCCAGCATGTTTTTGATAATGGACGAAGCCCGTTGCCCGTGCTGGCTGATTTGCTGCAGGTTTTGCTTCAGCCCGGCTCTTATTTCCTGCTCTAGTCCCGGCGCCTGGGCGGCACCGGGTTGTTCCTGGTCAATCAAGGCCACGCTGACTTCGGCAAAGTTGTGCATGAACGCCAGCGGGTTGCGCAACTCATGGGCAATGCCAGCCGACAGCTCACCAATGAAGGCCAGCTTCTCGGCCGCCACCAGTTGGGCCTGCGTGCTACGCAGCTCCGCGAGGGTGGCGGCAAGCTCCTGGCGCTGGGCGTCAATCTGAACGTTGCGCTCGTTCAGGAGCTGATTGGCACGACGCTGCTGGCGGTTGGAGCGCCCCAGCAGCAGCGCCACCGCCCCAATAATGCAGGCGATGGCCAGCAGGCCCAGGCGCTGGTAGCGCACGGTTTGGTGCTCCTGCGCTTGCTCCTGGCGCAGCTGCTTTTGTTGCTCGGTAAAGGCCAAGAGCTGTAGTTGCTGAAATTTTTCGGGGCCGAACAGGCTGTCGTGGGTGGCCATGGCCAGGCGTTGGTACCGAAACGCGCTGTCGACGTTGGCCCGGGCCTGGTAGAGGCGCGTGAGCAGGTTGCTGGCCTCCAGCATCGTGACGCGGTAAGACACTTTTTGGGCGGTGCGCAAGGCCTCGTGGGCGTAGCGCAGGGCCGAGTCGGGCTGCTGCAGGGTGTGGTGGAGGTCGGCCATGAGGTAAGCGGCCATGGCCCGATTGCGCAGGTCGTTGTTGAGGTAGGTTTCGCGAATGGCCCGCCGGTAGTAGGCGAAGGCCTCCGGGTGCCGGCCCAGCCGGGCCAGCACGTTGCCCATGTTGCGCAGGGCCAGCGCCGCCGCCAGCCGGGGTTGCGGGTGCTGCGCAATCAGTTGCTCAGCCCGCTGCTGAAACAGCAGCGCCGAGTCCAGCACGCCGAGCTTCTCGTAGCAGCTGCCCAGGTTGGTGAGCGCGCCCGCCACCCAGGGCTGCAGCTGCAGCCGCTCAAAAAGGGTTTTCGACTGCTCGTAGTACCGCAGGGCCTGCCGGTACTGGCGCAGGTCCAGGCTGATGTTGCCCAGGGAATTGAGGCTGCGGGCCTCGCCTTCAAAGTCGCGGTTTTGCCGGTTAAGCGGCAAGCTTTGCAGCAGGGTCGCAAAAGCCTCCGGTAACTGGCCCTGTTCGCGCTGCACGCCGCCTATCATGCCCAGGGCCTGGCCTTCGCCCTTGCCAAAGCCAACCCGCTGGGCCAGCTGCAACGCCTTCCGGGCCAGGTGCGTGGTAGAATCCGGCTTGGAAGCACGGTAGGAATAAGCCAGCTTGAGCAGCTGCAGCACCCGGCTCGAATCGGGCCGGGTTTGGGCCAGCTCGCGGCGCAGGCTGTCCGTGGCGGCTGTTTGGGCCCTGGCTGCTTGCCCTACGCCCGCGAGCAGCAGCCACAGCACGAGCAGCAGTCGGGAAATGGTAGAAAGGGTGGATAGGGCGGTCAAAGATGGAAGTAGATTTTGCTTGGGTCCTGGCGGGTACCTACGAAGCTAAGGGACGTAACGGGTCTTATGGCAGATGGCAGCAGGCAAAGTCTGCGTGCCGCTAGTGTTAGGAAAGCTTTGCTTTTCAATGCCTATCCGCGGAGCGTTAGCGCTCTGAACCGTGGATTGACAGCTTGCGCTAGGTATGTGCGTCAGCGCCAGGGCACCTTCGTGCCGGCTTTGCCCGCGTGCAGCCGGGCGGGTACGCTGGCCAGAATCAGGTCGCGCAACGCGGCGAGCAGCGTGGTGCGCACAAAGCCGTGGTGCACCACCAGGCTCACCTCGCGCACCGGCGCCGGGGCTACAAAGCGTTTGATGAGCGGATTGTTATCTACTTCCTCCAGCATGGCCAGCTCGGGCACCAGCGTGTAGCCGTGGTGGCGGCGCACCAGCTCTTTCAGGGTTTCTATCGAGCCGCTCTCGTAGGTGATGGCACCGGTGGGGGAGGCGGGCCCGCACAGGTTCAAAACCTGGTTGCGGAAGCAGTGGCCTTGCTGCATCAGCCACAGGCCGGGGCTTTGCAGGTCGGCGGGGCTCACGGTGGCTTGGGCAGCCAACTCGTGTGTTTCCGAGGCCAATACTAGAAACGGCTCATCGAGCAAGGGCAGCTCACGCAGCTGCCGGTCGTCGAGTGGCGTCACGAGCAGGCCCACGTCGAGGCGGTGCTCCTTGAGCTGCTGCATGATTTCCTCTGAGCGTAACTCTTCTACCCGCACCCGCAAATCAGGATAAGCCGTGGTAAGGCCCACCAGAAAGCGGGGCACCAGGTACGGGGCCAGCGTCGGAATTACACCCAGGCGCAGCTCGCCTACCACTTCGCCTTTCTCTACATGCACCAACTCGCGCAGCAGCTGGGCTTCGCGCAACACCAGCCGGGCCTGGGCAATGACTTTGGCGCCTACGGCGGTGGGCTCGGCCCCGCGCTGGGTGCGGTCGAAAAGTAAGACGCCTAGCTCCTCTTCCAGCTTTTGCACCTGCACGCTCAGGGCAGGTTGGCTCACACAGCTTTTATCGGCGGCAAGGCCGAACTGGCGGTGGGTGTCCAGGGCCACGAGGTAAGTGAGCTGCTGTAGGTTCATAAGTGGCTGCAATTGTGTAGGACGTCATGCCTCAGTTTGCTCTGCGTGAAGGCGGGCCAAATATAGTTTGTAATTATAAAATCCTAAACAAAATCAATTCTAATTATGATGACAAAAAGCAACTCTTGTCCATACTCATCTGTAGGGTGCTGTTATGACTTTGGTATCCGCTCGCTTATGGAAGAATAAACCCAACGAAGAAGCTGAATACAGCTTCGGATTGCCCAATTGTCTACAACTAAAAATCTTAACCAGCAGGCACCCACGGCCTGCTTCTGCTGTAGGGCTACTTTTCGCACGAGAAGCCGTCTTACCCCAACGGGGAGCGTACTCCGAAGCGTATGGTGCACGTTAAAAGCAGCAGCCATTGCGGCGGTGCTTGCGAAGCGCTCAAATAACCACAGCAAGAAAGCCGTCTTGAGCAATCAAGACGGCTTTCTTGCTGTGTTGGCCTCAGGCTATTGAGGCTTTACTTTCATGTTGTTGAATTCGCCGGCCAGTAGGATGGTGCACTTCGGCGCGGTGGTGCTCGTGGTTGTTGGGTCGCGCTGCTCGGGGGCTCGCACCTCAAAGCTGCCGCTCACCAGCTGGCGCTTGGCGTCGTAGGCCGTAATGGTGACGTTGCCAGTCAGGTCCTGGGTGAAGTCGCTGAGGCGGTAAATAACAGAGCCGGTGGTAACCTTATAGATGTAAGAGGTGAACACCGCGTCGGTGGGGCGGTTGCGGCAACGCAGGGTGTAGGTGCCCGTCCAGGCGGCGCTCAGCTTGGCGCGGTCTACTTCGAAGTAAGCATTGTCGGTGCCGGCGATGAAGTCCAGTGCCAGTACCTGCGGTGCCAGGCTGGCGGTTCCCTTAATGTCCAGGGCGCTGTGGGTGGTGCCAAAGCCCGTGTGGGCAGTGCCGCCAGCCGGGGTGGTAGTGACAAAATCAAAGTAGCTGCCCATCTTGAAAGTCGGAGTTGGGTCGGCGGGCGCTGGGGCTTCGGTTTTATCGGAGCAGGCGGTGAAAATGCCAGAAGCGCTGGCGAGCGCTACGAGCAAAAGCGTGCGGGTAAAAATTTTCATAGAAGTGCAGATGCGGCGGTAGGCCAGGTGAGATGCTGGCTGCCTGGACAAAGGTTGGGCCAAAGGCTATACAGTTGCTTACTAACTGCCCTGGCGCAAAGTAGCGCGGACGTACCCGGAGGGACTTTGTAGTCCTCCGGGTACGTCCGCGCTACTTTGCGCAAGCGTTTATTACAACCTTAAAGTGCTTTCTTGCGCGTCTGCTGAAACTTCTTCAGCTGTGGTTCTATCACCTTTTTGTCGCCCACTACCACGATGGTCATGGCCTCGGGGCGGATGTATTTGCGGGCAGTTTCGCTCACTTGCTGGGGCGTCACGGAGTTGATGTTTTTCACCTGCTCGGTGAGGTAGGTTTCGGGCAAGCCGTGAAAATCAAGGCTGTTCAGCTGACTGATAATACCCCCAGGGTTGGAGTTGCGCAGCACAAACATGCCGCCTTCAAAATTCTGAATGCCTTTCAACTCATCGGCCGAGGGCGGCGTTTTTTGCAAGCGCTCGATTTCGTACATGATTTCACGCAGCGAGCTGCCGGTTTCGGCGGTGGTTACGTCGGCGTTTTGCGTCCAGTTGGCGGTGCGATAGTTGCTTTGGATGTAGCTGTAGGGCGAGTACGTGTAGCCCTTGTCTTCCCGAATATTGCGGGTGATGCGCGAACCAAACGAGCCGCCCAGCAGCGAGTTCATCACCCGCAGGCGGATGTAGTCGGGACTGCTGGGGTCGACGACCGGCAGGCCCACCACAATGGTCGACTGCGGGGCGCTCGGCCGGTCCTGGGTCAGCACGTCGCCCTTGGCTACGGGCTTGGCAATGTCGATGGTAGGCGCGGGGCCCTGCGGGAAGGCGCTCCACGCCTTGGTAATGGCCTTGCCCAGGGCCGGCGCATCGAAGCGGCCCGCTACGTACACGCTGGTGCGCTGGGCACCGTATTGGTTCTTATAAAAATTTTGGACCTGCTCCAGGGTCAAGGCATCAAGCTGGGCATCGGTGGGCAGGGCGCGGCCATAGGGGTGGTTGCCGTAGATGGCGGCCGTGAACTTCTGGCGGGCTTGCACCCCGGGCTGGGCGCGGGCCAGGGCCATCTGCCGCTTCAGGTCGGTTTTAAGGCGGGGCACCTCCGCCGCGGGTAGGGCGGGGTTCAGCACTACTTCGGCCATCAAAGCCGCCATTTCTGGCGCGTATTCTGAGAGTGACGACGCCCAAATAGTGGTCTGGTCCGGCCCCACCGAAATGTTCAGCGAGCCGCCCATGCGGGCCACGCGCTCGGCCAGCTGGGTGGCCGACATATTACGAGTGCCTTCCTGCAGCAGCTTGCCGAGCAGGTCGGCCACGGCCACTTCGTTTTCCGCCTCGTGCACGTTGCCGGCTTGAATGGCGACCATCAAGGTCACTTTGGGCACTTGGCCGTAGGGTACCAGCCGGGCCCGGAGGCCGTTGTCCAGCGTAAATTCTTCCTTGGCGGGCAGGGCGAAGTCGCGCGGCGTACCGCCTTCCGGGGGCGTTTCTTTAGGCGCAGCCGGCGCTTTGGCCGCTGCCACTGCTTTGGCCACCCCGGCCGAGCGAGTGGCGGCGGGCTTAGTGGTCGTCTTCGGTTTGACAGGCGTTTTTTGGGCGTGCACCCCCGGCGCGGCCGTGGCAATAAGGGCGGCACTGAGCAGCCCGATAAGTAGCTTGTTCATGGCGGGTAGGGGAGTGGGCTAGCTCTTGGCCAGCGGGTTGACGGTGATGATGGTGCGGTTGGTAGGCCGCAGGTACTCGCGGATGGTGGCTTGCATGAGCGCCGGCGTCACTTGCCGAAACTCGCTTTCGAGCCGGTTGATGCGGCTGGGGTCCTTGTCGAATAAGGCAAAAGATGCCAGCAAGTCGGCCCGCCCAAAATTGTCGGACCCGCTCACCTGGTCGTAGAACGCCGAGCGGATTTTCACCATCGCCAGGTCCATCGTGGCCTGGTCAATGCCGTTTTTGGCCAGGCGGTTGATTTCCTGGTCGAGCACCTGCGTCACCGAATCGGACTGCACGGAGGGGTCGTACACGAGGCTGCCCATCCAGAGCATAGGACCGTTGTAGTTGAACTGGTTGCCCAGGTCCGAGTTGATGCCGCCGCTCACGTTGTCGGTGTAGCCGCGCTTCTGCACCAGGGCCTGGTAGAGGCGGCTGTCGTTGCCCTGCAGCAGAATCTGGTCGAGCATTATCATGGCGTAGTACTCGGGAGTGTTGCGCTCGGGCATGTGGTAGGCGAAGGCCAGGGCCGGCTTGGTGGCCAGCTTGTCGTCGTGCACAAAGCGCTGTTCCTGCTCCTGGCGCGGCTCGGCCAGGTCGGGTTTGGGCGGCTGCGGGGCGCTGGGAATGTTGCCGTAGTACTTCTCTACCCAGGCTTTGGCTTCGGCGGGGTCGAAGTCGCCCACCACGGCCAGCACGGCGTTGTTGGGCGCGTAGTAGGTTTTGAAAAACTCGCGGGTGTCGGCCAGCGTGGCCGCGTCGAGGTCTTTCAGGTCGCCGTAGAAATTGTGGGCGTTGTTCCAGTTTTTGTTGGCCTTTTGGGGCATCAGCAGCCACGGAAAGCCGCCGTAGGGCTGGTTGAGCACGTTCACGCGCACCTCGTTTTTCACCACGCCCTGCTGGTTGGTCAGATTGGTTTGGGTGATAGCTAGGCCGCGCATGCGGTCGGCTTCGGCCCACAGTATGGTTTCCAGCTTGTGGGCGGGCACCACCTCGTAGTAGTTGGTGAAATCAAAGCGGGTCGAGCCGTTCAGGGCCCCGCCGTTTTTCTGAATCAAGCCAATGAATTCGTTCTTCCCCAGGTTCTGCGAGCCCTGAAACATCAGGTGTTCAAACAGGTGCGCGAAGCCCGTGCGGTTGCGTGGCTCGGTGCGGAAGCCCACCGCGTAGTACGCCGCCACCGTGGCCGTAGGCGCCGTCTTGTCGGGCGAGAGCACCACCTGCAGCCCGTTGGACAGGGTATAGTATTCCACCGGAATCTGAAATGCCGGCCCCACGGGCGCCGGAGCCGACGTGGCGGCCGTGGCCGAAGTTTCGGTGGGTGCAGTAGTCACGGCCGTGGTTTTCTGGCTGCACGCGCCCAAGGCCAGCACAACCGCCGGTGCCCAAATCAGGCCGCGGGCGAATACCTTAAAATGTCTCATAGGAAAAAGGTGTGAAGTGGGAGAAAGGAGTAGAATTCGATTTACATAATATTCAGCAGAAATCAGTGGAATGTAACCGCTTTTTAATCGAGTAAATGACTCAGGGCTAGCAGGCAAGCTGCACGCTTTACCGGCCCGCTAACGCATTTCCACCCCCGCCGCCGACCTTTGCTTCGTGTTCTCCTTCTCTGCTCTTTCCGCCCTGCTGGCCGGCCACCTAGTGCAGGCCCCCGCCGACCCCAGCGCCGAGGTTCGTCACCTATTGCTCGACAGCCGCCGGGTGGGCGTGCCGACTGGCGCGCTGTTTTTTGCGCTGCGCGGTCCCAGCCATGACGGCCACCGCTACCTGCCAGCACTGTACGCCCAGGGCGTGCGCCTGTTTATCGTGGCCGAGGGCGCCGCGCTGCCCGACGGCCTAACTGCCTACCCCGAGGCCGGCATTATCGCTGTAGCAAGCCCCTTGGCGGCCCTGCAAGCCATAGCCGCTGCCCATCGCGCCACGTTTGCCGGCCCCGTGCTGGCCATTACCGGCTCCAACGGCAAGACAATAGTAAAGGAATGGCTGGCCCAGCTGCTAAGCGCCGATGAAGACATCTGCCGGTCGCCGCGCTCCTTCAACTCGCAAGTGGGCGTGCCGCTCAGCGTGTGGGAGCTCAACCCCGAGCGCCACACGCTGGGTATTTTCGAAGCCGGTATTTCCGAAGTAGGGGAGATGGCCCGGCTGGCGGCCGTCATTCAGCCAACCGAAGGCATCTTCACCACCCTGGGCACGGCCCACGACGCTGGCTTTGCCTCGCACGAGCAGAAGCTGGCCGAGAAGCTGCAGTTGTTCCAAGGCCCGCAGTTTCAGCGGCTATTCTATTGCCACGACCAGCCATTGGTGCGCGCGGCCGTGGCGGCTCACCAACTCCCCGGTTTCAGTTGGACGCGCCATGCCGGGCAGCCGGCCGACATCCACTTTGCCCTCGACCAAAGCACGGCAGGCAGCACCAGCCTGCATGCGCAGTACGCCGGGGCGGGTCTGGAGGCCGCTTTTACACTGCCCTTCTCCGACGAGCCGTCGGTTGAAAATGCCCTGCACTGCCTGGCCGTGCTCTTGCAGCGCCAAGTGGAACCCGCCGAAATTCAGCGCCGCCTAGCCCGCCTGCACCCCGTGGCCATGCGCCTGGAAATGAAGCTGGGACGCCACGACGCTTACTTGCTCGACGACACCTACAACAACGACCTCGCCGGCCTAGCGCTGGCCCTCAATGCCCTGGGCCGGCAGTCGCGCCCCGGCCGCCGCACCCTTATCCTAAGCGACGTACTCGAATCGGGCCTGCGCGGGGAGGAGCTGTACGCCCGCGTGGCTCGCCTGTTACAGCCCGCCAACGTCACCCGCCTCGTCGGCATTGGCCCCGAAATTAATCGGCGTCAATCTTTCTTTACCGAGCTCAAAACGGCAGGCGGCCTTCTGCTGTCGACTGACTTCTACCCCAGCACCGAAGCTTTTCTGGCAGGGCTGGACGCGGCACATTTTGCCCGCGAAATCATTCTCGTCAAGGGCGCCCGGCGGTTTGGGTTCGAGCGCATCGTGGCCGCCTTGCAGGCCCAGCAGCACGGCACCGTGCTCGAAGTCAACCTCGACGCCCTGAGTCACAACCTGCAGCACTACCGCCGCCAGCTGCAGCCCGGCACCAAGCTCATGGTGATGGTGAAGGCCTTTGCCTATGGCGCGGGCTCCTACGAAGTAGCCAGCCTGCTCGAGTTCCAGCGGGCCGACTACCTCGCCGTGGCCTACGCCGACGAAGGCGTGGCCCTGCGCGAAGCCGGCATCAGCTTGCCCATCATGGTCATGAACCCGGCGCCGGATTCCTTCGGCACCCTGCGCCACTACCGCCTCGAGCCGGAAATCTATTCCTTCGAAATGCTGAAGGAATACCTCGAAGCTTTCCCAACCGACGCTGAAGAAACCGTCGGGGCCTCTCCACTGCCAAGCCACGTCTCCCCGCCGCCTATCCACCTCAAGCTGGATACCGGAATGCGCCGCCTCGGCTTCGACGAAGCCGACCTACCCGAACTCATGGGCCTGCTGCGGCAGCACGCGGCCCGCCTGCCCGTGGCCAGCATCATGACGCACCTGGCCGCGGCCGACGAAGCGGGCCACGACGAGTTTACGCAAGAGCAGCTGGCTACTTTCCGGCGCATGGCGGCTGCCGTGGAAGCTGCCCTCGGCCACGCCGTGCTCAAGCACGCGCTGAACTCGGCTGGCATCCTGCGCTTTCCCGACGCCCATTTCGACATGGTCCGCCTCGGCATCGGCCTCTACGGCGTCGACGCCAGCAGGCGCGACAACGACGCCCTGCGGCCTGTAAGCCAGCTGCGCACCACCATTTCCCAAATCAAAACCCTGCCCGCGGGCCGCACTGTGGGCTACGGCCGCCGGGGCTCGGCCACCGAAGGCGACCGCCGCATCGCTACGCTGGCCATCGGCTACGCCGATGGCTACGACCGGCGCTTTGGCAACGGAGCCGGGACGGTGCTCATTCACGGGCAGCCGGCGCCGCTGGTGGGGTCGGTGTGCATGGACATGTGCATGGTCGACGTCACCCACATTCCCCAGGCCCGGCCCGGCGATGTGGCCCTGGTGTTCGGCGAGGGGCTGCCGCTGCCGGAGCTGGCGGCCCGCATCGGCACCATTGCCTACGAGTTGCTCACCAACGTGAGCGAGCGAGTTAAGCGAGTGTTTGTGAGCGAGTAGCAATGCTTGCTTCCGCCGGCGCCAACCCTTTCAGAGCACTGATTTTTCGCGTTCAGTCCGATTCGAGCAATGTTGGCAAGATATTTATTTTGCTACTTTACAGTTCGCATCACGCGCATTCTATAACTTTGGGGTGATGTAGTGTTCTGTGATTTTTCTTTTTATTATGACAATCAATACTTTCCGATTATTCCGTCTGTTTGGCGGTTTCATTATTTGTTTGACATTAGCTGCTTCGGGTAAGATTCATGCCCGGCCGCATTCCACCATTTTGGCTGCGCCCGCGGATGTTCCGGCCCTCGACGGCCTTTGGAAAGGCCAGCTGAAAGTGCCAGGCGGCCAGCTTGAAGTCATCTTCCGGTTTCAGAAGCTCACGGGCGGCGAATATTTCTGCGCCCTCGACGTGCCTCAGCAGAAGGTGAGCCGCATGGCCGTAAAAACGGAGCTGAAGGGCGACACCGTGCGGCTGTACGCCGAAGAGGCCGCTACGCGCTTCGTGGGCAAGGTTTCCACCGATGGCAAGCAGATGACGGGCACCTGGCAGTCGCCGGGTTTTAAAACGCCCATGGTATTGACTTTTAGCGCCCTGCCCGACATGAGTGCTAAAAACGTGCGCCTCACCCCGCCTTACCGCGAGGAGGAAGCCACCTTTACCAATCTCACTGTAAACGCCCGTCTCAACGGCATGCTCACCATTCCCGCCGGCCCCGGTCCGTTCCCGGCAGTGGTGCTACTGAGCGATTCGGGCCCGCACGACCGCGACGGAACCGTGGGCGACTTCGCTCCGCTGGGCCTGCTCGCCGACTACCTCACCCGCCGGGGCGTGGCCGTGCTGCGCTTCGATGACCGCGGCGTGGGCAAGTCGACCGGTACGCCCGCCGTTACCACCCTCGACCTCGTGAGCGACGCTCAGGCTGGCCTGAACTTTCTCCGCACCCGCCCCGAAATCGACTTGTCACACCTTGGCCTTGTAGGCCACGGCGAGGGCGGCAACGTGGCCTTGCTGGCAGCTGGTCAGCCCCTTCCTCCGGCTTTCGTGGTGGCCATGGCCGCCTATGGCTTGCCCGGCCGCGAAATTGTGGTGCAGCAGCAGGCCACTACCCTGCGCACGCTGGGCACCGAAGCTTCGCAAATTGAAGCCGCCACCAAGCGTCAGATGGCCATGCTCGAAATCATTCGCCAAACCACCGACAACGCCCAGGCTCAAGCCATTGTGGCCAACATGTTGAAGCAAAACAACTCTGCCATCGACAACGCCACCGCTCAGTCGAGTGCCGCCGAGATGACGTCGGCCCGCTACCGCTTCTTCCTGGCCTTCAATCCGGTGGAGAAGCTGACCGCTGTCAACTGCCCCGTGCTCCTACTTAATGGCGCGTCCGACCTTACCGTTAATGCCGACGCCAACCAGAACGCACTCAAAAAAGGTCTGAGCATGAATAAGAGCGTCACCGTCAAGAAGCTTATCGGGGTCAACCACCTCTTCCAGCCCGAAGCCAGCAAGTGGCCCTTGGTCAATGGTCAGCAGCAGCCCAACTTCTCGCCCGAGGCCCAAGAAACCATCCGCGAGTGGATTGTGGCGCAAAGCAAGAAGTAGGCAGGAAACCTGCCAGCTGCTACAATGCCAGCTGGCATTCCTACCATACTATTCAAAGTTTTAAAAGTGCCGCAACTTTAAGTTGCGGCACTTTTCGTTTTAATAGAGTTAAAAGCTCTTCACCAACGAAAGAATCGTAAGCAAACGAGACAATGCAAGCGCAAGCAGGCGCGTGTGGCCTGGCAGTGTGATACTGCATTGTATCGTTTGTCATGCTGGCGAAGGAAGCACCCTGTCAAACCACAGCGACTCATGGCCTATGCAGCAGGTGTTCAGCTCCTCCTCTTGATTCGTGCTCCTACTCAACCGACAGTCAGCGTCATTTATGATGAAGCGGTGCTACAAGAAACTTGGCTTACCGCTTCAACCACTCTTTGAGCTATTTGACAGATAACAGAAAAGGCCCCACTTACCAGCGGGGCCTTTTCTGTTATAGCTAAACCTAAAGCGTGGGAACAGCCGCTAAGTGCACAGCACATAAGCGGCTCCCGATAACTATTACTTAAGCATGTCGACCTCAGCCTTAATCATGGCGTTGTAGCGACGGCCTTGGCCGTTGGCCAGGGTGAGCAAGTTCCAACCCTTGCCGATGGTGTAGCTCCAGGTGCGGCTTTCCTTGAATTCGAAGGTGGGACGCATAATCTGGCCGTAGGGCGTGTAGTTGTCCATGAAGTTGGTGGTGTAGAATTTGTCACCACCCACAATCCATTCCATGGCCACAAAGAAGCCTTCCTCAGGAGCTGGAATATTGTACGTACTCAAGTCTATGGTGTACCACTCGCCACCGCGCGACGCCGACACAACTACGTTCTCCGTGAGCAGGTCGGTGTTGGGAGCGTTGTAGTTGCCATCGGCCTTATAAATACGGACGCGGAAGGGTTCGCGAGGGAAACCGTTTTCGCCGATGTAGAACGACACCGTGCGCACATTGCCTAACTTTTTCTGCTTCTCATTTTTCACGAAAAAAGCATATTGGCTGCCAGGCAAGCCCTGAATCATGCCCTCGCCGGGGTTATTCGAGCTAGAACCGAGCTCCAAGTTCTTCACCTTGCCGCCCTTCACTACCACGCCGCTCAGTTCAATCACCCGCTTCTTTAGCTCAATAATGAGGTCTTCGGTGCTGCCGCGTTTGATAAATAGTGCGCTGCGCTCGTAGCCCAACGTCATAACAATCAGCGAGTCTTGGCTGGTTTTTTCTAGGCCAGCTAATTGAAAATAGCCATATTCATTAGTAAGTGCTCCTGTCCCTTCTTCGCGCAGGCCAATGGAGGCGAATGGCACCGGGTCTTTGGTTTTAGCGTCTACTATACGGCCCGTAATACGGTTTTCCTGTGCCCAGCTCAGCGCTGGCAATAACAACAGAGCCCATAATGCTAGAAAAGGTAAGCGTTTCATCATTGCCAAAAAATAATATAATGGATGGTCGACTGGCAAATTTACAAATTCAAAGCCAATCCATCGCCATTGCCGCCCGATGAGAGCATTAATTGATTCGATGAATACAAATTGGTTTCGGCTAAGAGACAGCTAAGGTAAGGGTTTATTCTCACAGAAAAAGTTCTCAACTACTTGAAATAAAACCACTATATAAGCCAAGGAGTCACAAAATTTAAATATAGTAAAGTCCATCATACAGTAGAAAAGCCACTATTCCTTTAGTCCAAATAAATTAAAGGGCGAGAATTTATTTTTTCATGAAATAAGAAAGGTGAAAATGAATAGCGACCTAATCCAATATTTGTTCAGGCTGGCTTGATAAAATAGGTATGGCAAGGCTCTTCAAAGCTGGGTATAGAGGTCTGAATAGGAGCGTAATTAATTTAGTTTTTCAAGGGCCCTCGTTTCGCTTTTCACCAGCGGTGAGGCGGCCGGGTTTATGTTATTTTTTTGTGATGTGAGCTGTAGCTTATCTTGCGGGTTCTATAGCAATACGTATAGGATTTTTTATATGAAAAGGTGGTTTATTTGGGTTGTATTGCTGCTGAACGCATCTGGTGCCGACAGTACTGAAGCCCGTGCGGCAACAGCGCTAGCAGAAGTGCTACCGTTGGGAGGATTGTGGAAAGGAAAGCTGGCGGTTCTGGGTGGAGAGTTGGATTTGACCATTAGCATAGTGCCGCTGGCCGGCGACAAGTATTTTGCAGCCCTCGACGTGCCTGCTCAGAAGGTGAGCCGGATGGCCACCGAAGTCACGGTGCGGGGCGATTCGGTGCTGTTGACCATTCCTGGAGTAGGTAGTAGCTATAACGCCCGCTACGATGCCACGCGGCGTGAGCTGAACGGAGTCTGGAACCAAAGCGGCGTAGTGTCGGCATTGGTGTTGCGGTATTTCCCCATGCCAACCGCTCAAGGGACGGGCACGCGTTTGGCGCCGCCTTACCGCGAAGAAGAGGTAATGTTCAACAACCCGGTGGCGCGGCTGAACCTGAGCGGCACCCTGACGGTGCCAGCAGGCCCGGGTCCGTTCCCGGCCGTGGTGCTGGTGAGCGACCTGGGGGCGCAGGACCGCGACGGCACCGTAGGCGACTACCACCTGATGGGTTCCCTGGCCGACTATCTTACCCGCCGGGGCGTGGCCGTGTTGCGCTACGATGACCGCGGCGTGGGGCAGTCGGGTGGCAGCATCGCCACAGCTACCACGGCCATGCTGGTCAGCGATGTGCAGGCCGCCATCAACTTTCTGCGCTCGCGGCTCGAAATAAATATTGCTCGGATTGGGGCCGTTGGGCACGGCGAGGGCGCCAACGTGGCCTTGTTGGCCGCCGCGCAGCCGCTGCCGCCAGCCTTTGTGGTGTCTTTGGCCGGCTATGGTCTCACCGGAGAACAAACCCTTTTGCAGCAGCAAGTGGGCACTCAAAAGGCTAAGAATGTTAATCCGACGGTGGTGCAGGCGGCTTATGAGCGGCAGCGCACTATGTATGACATCATTCGGCTAACCAGCCCGGTGCAGGCCCAATCCATTGTGAGCAACATGCTGCGCCAGGACCAGCCCGACTTGGGTCCCGAAGCCGCCCAGAAAGCCGCGGCCGAGCTGCTCACGCCCTGGCAACGGTATTTCCTTTCCTTTGACCCCGTTGAAGAACTCAACCAGGTGCATTGCCCGGTGCTCCTGCTCAGCGGCACCAACGACCTGGAGGCTCCTGCCGAACTCCACCAAACTGCCTTGGAAAAAGAGTTGAAAAGCAGCAACCGCTACACCACTGCTAAGCGCCTGAACGGCGTGAATCACCTCTTCCAACCCCCCAAAACGGAGTGGACGCTGATGAATGGCGAGATGCGGCCGCTGTTCTCGCCCGTGGCCCAGGAAACCATCAGGGCTTGGATGATGGGCCTGGGTAAGAAGTAAGCGCCTCGTGTCCTACGGCAGGCGCGGCGCTTTGGCTCGATGCTAGCAGCGGCGTAGCAGCAGGAAACGGCTTTCGTGAGTTAGCGCCTTATAATGCGAACCGCTTCGGCACAAAAGAAGGCCCTGACTTACGCAAGTCAGGGCCTTCTTTTATAGTAGCCAAGCCAATGTGAGGGCGAAGCAGGATTTTACTTAATCATGTCCACCTCGGCCTTAATCATGGCATTGTAGCGCAAGCCCTGGCCGTTGGCGGCGGTGATGAGGCTCCAGCCTTTGCCCATGGAGTAGTTCCAGGTGCGGCTCTCTTTGAATTCGAAGGTGGGGCGCATAATCTGGCCGTAGGGTGTGTAGTCGTCCATGAAATTGGTGGCGAAGAACTTGTCGCCGCTTACTACCCACTCCATGGCTACGAAGAAGCCTTCTTCCGGGGCCATGATGTTGTAGGGCGTGAGGTCGACGGTGTACCACTGGCCGCCCTGGGGAGCCGACACGACTACGTTTTCGGTGAGCAGGTCAGTGTTGGGGGCGTTGTAATTGCCGTCGGCTTTGTAGAGGCGCACCCGGAAGGGTTCGCGGGGGAAACCGTTTTCGCCAATGTAGAACGACACCGTGCGCACGTTGCCCAGTCTTTTCTTCTTGTCGTTTTTCACGAAGAAGGCATACTGGCTGCCGGGCAGGCCCTGTATCATGCCTTCGCCGGGGTTGTCGGACTTGGCGCCGAGGCCCAGGTTTTTGACTTTGCCAGCTTTCACCACCACATTGCCCAGCGCTACGGCACGCTTGGCTACTTCAATGGTGAGGTTGGGCACGCTCACGCCGCGCTTCACTGCCACGGTTTTGCGGCCGTAGCCGAGGGCCACTACAATGAGCGAGTCTTCGGCATTTTTGCTGGGGGCGGGCACCACAAACTGGCCATGTTCGTTGCTAAGGGCTCCAATTTGCTCGTTTTTGAGGCCGACAGAAGTAAAGGGCAAGGGCTCCTTGGTGTCTTTGTCGACGATAACGCCTTTGATTTGAGCTTGCTGAGCCCAACCAGAAGTTGCAGTGGCAACTATAAATAATGCAATGAGAAGTAGTCTTGTAGGCATATAGCGGTAGGTAAGAAGAACAAAATTACAAATTCCTAGGCTGAAAGTTATTAGAAAATTTTAGGAAGCACAACCATTGCCGACAATGACAGGCGTGTCGACCCACTTGCTGGCCTGTTTTAGGACTTTTTAGGCCTTCAAAAAACTCTTAGCTGTCGGAAAGCGTTTGGTGGCGTACCTTTGTTTGTATTCTTTCTAAATAAGCGTTTGCCTTTGTTTTTCCTGCCCGTGGCTTTATTCCGTCGTTCCTCCCCAGTTGTTGCGGCTGGTGCCGCTACTCGGCGCACTGCTAAAGACCTGCGCTTGGGCGAAACCGGCACCATTTGCTGCCTGGAAGACCCGGAAATGGCGCTTAAGTTGTTGGAGATGGGCTGTGTGCCCGGCGTGAAGGTGCGGCTGAGCGGGCGGGCTCCCTTGGGCGACCCACTGATGCTGGTGCTCGGCGACCAGGAGTACACGTTGTCGGTTCGTGCGAGCGAGGCCGCCAATATTTTGCTGAAAGAGGAGGGCGCAGCGCATGGCGGCGGTAGTAAATAGCACAGCAACGGCAGAACCTATTGCCACGCAAGCCGGCCCGGCCACCAGCCAGCGGCCCCTGCGCATTGCGCTGATTGGCAACCCGAACAGCGGCAAAACCTCTCTATTCAACCAGCTCACCGGCCTCAACCAGAAGGTGGGCAACTTCCCGGGCGTGACCGTGGACCGCAAGTCGGGCTTTGCGCAGCTCACGCCGGCCCAGCGGGCCGAGATTGTGGACCTGCCCGGCACGTACTCGCTCTACCCCAAGAGCCTGGACGAGAAGGTGATTACCGACCTGCTCTACGACCGGGCTGCCGGCAACTACCCCGACTTTGTGGTGGTGACCGTGGACGCCAACAACCTGCGGCGCAGCCTGCTGCTCTTCACCCAACTCGGCGACCTGGGCCTGCCCGCCGTGCTGGCCCTGAACATGATGGACGTGGCCGAGCGCCACGGCGTCAACATTGACCTACCGGCCCTGGAGCGGGAGCTGGGCGTGCCCATCATTCCGATGAATGCGCGCAAGGGCATCGGGGTGGCGGCTCTCAAAATTGTGATGGCTCAGCGCCTCGATGCGCCGCCCGTGCGCTGCTGGGAGCCCGATGACAAGCTGCTGCCCCTGGTGCGGCAGATTCGCTACTACTTCGACCTGCACAATGACTACCTGGCGCTGCACTACGCGCAGCAGTACCGCCACATTGGTTTCCTGAGTGCCGATGACAAAGCCCACCTGCAGGAGCTAACGCAGCAGTACAGCTTCGATGCCATGGCGCAGCAGGCGGCCGAAACCATTGCCCGCTACGCCCGCATCAACGAGATTCTGCTCGAAACCGTGACGGTGACGCGCACCGAAACCCGCGAGCCGGTGAGCAACCGCATCGACAAGGTGCTCACGCACCGCATCGGCGGCTATCTGATTTTCTTGAGCATCCTGTTCCTGCTGTTTCAGGCCATTTTCGCTTGGGCGCAGTACCCCATGGACTGGATAGACCTCGGGATTTCTACCCTGAGCGCGACCATCCAAGAGAACTTCAGCGGGCCGCTGGTGCGGCTGCTCACGGAGGGCGTGCTCGCCGGCCTGGGCGGGGTGCTGATATTCATTCCGCAGATTGCCCTGCTGTTTGGCTTTTTGGCGGTGCTGGAGGAAACGGGATACATGGCCCGCGTTACTTTCTTGATGGACAAGCTCATGCGACCTTTTGGCTTGAGTGGCAAAAGCGTGGTGCCCATGATTTCGGGTCTCGCCTGTGCGGTGCCGGCCATCATGGGGGCGCGCACTATTGAGAGCTGGAAGGACCGGATGATTACGATTTTCGTGACGCCGCTGATGTCGTGCTCGGCCCGAATCCCGGTGTACACGGTGCTGGTGGCGCTGGTGGTGCCCGACGAGGCCGCTTGGGGCATCTTCAACCTGCGCGGCGTGACCCTCATGGGCTTGTACCTGCTGGGCTTGTTCTCGGCGCTGGGCTCGGCCTGGGTGCTGAAAACGGTGCTGAAGGCGCGGGAGAGGAGCTACTTCATCATGGAGTTTCCGGTGTACCAGTGGCCGCGCTGGAAGAACGTAGGCCTCACCATTTACCAGAAGGTGAAAGCCTTTGTGCTGCAGGCGGGCAAGGTGATTGTGGCCATTTCGGTGCTGCTGTGGGTGTTGGCCAGCTACGGCCCCGGCCAAAAGCAGGAAAACGCCGAGGCGCAGGTGCGGCAGCAGGTGGCCGCGCAAGGCTGGAATGACGATGAAGTAAGCCGCCGCGTGGCTTCGGCCCGCCTGGAGAATTCTTACGCCGGTTCGTTTGGGCGGGCACTGGAGCCGGCCATCCGCCCGCTGGGCTACGACTGGAAGATTGGCATTGCCCTGCTCACGTCGTTTGCGGCGCGCGAGGTGTTTGTGGGCACTATTTCGACCATCTACAGCGTAGGGCAGGATGCCGACATGGGCACGCTGCAAGAGAAGCTGCGGGCGGAGAAGGATGCGAATGGCCAGCCGTTTTTCACGCCGGCGCGGGCGTTTTCGCTGCTCGTATTCTACGTGTTTGCGATGCAGTGCATGAGCACGCTGGCCGTGACTTATCGCGAAACCAAGAACTGGAAGTGGCCGTTGGCCCAGCTCATCTACATGACCGGGCTGGCCTACGTGGCGGCGCTGGCGGTGTACCAGGTGCTGGCCTAATAAGAGGGCTTTGGGAAGTGGGTAGAGACGCAAAATATTGCGTCTCGTCGGCCGAGCCGTTGGGTTGTCGTTGGAGCATCGTTCAACGACGAGACGCAAAATATTGCGTCTCTACATCCTGTTCCCGAATTCAAAACTCGCTGTAAAAAGCAGAGTGTCCATTTTCAACAAGAGTGTCCATGATTGGACAGATTTTGTACTTGAATATTTTTGTGTTTTAGCAAACAAACAATTGTAAATAAGCGCATTGCATAAATGGCACGCGGCTTGGCAATACCTGTAGGAATCCTTCTCATTCCTGCACGAAAATGGACAGAGCCATTGCCCCTGCTATCCAAAACCAACGAAAGCGCCGCCGCTGGCTCCTGGGCGCTGGGTCCATGGTGCTGGTATTGGCGGCGGTACTGGCCTTCCGCACGGTGTTGAAACCGAGCATTCGGCGGGGAGATGTGCTGACGGCTGCCGTAGAAATCGGCGATGTAGAAGCTTCGCTAACCGCGGCCGGCACGGTTATTCCCGGCCGCGAAGCCGTAATCACCAGTCCAATTCAGAGCACCATCAGCCGCGTGGCGGTGGCGGTGGGCGCCCGGGTCCAGCCCAACGAAACCATTCTGGAACTTGATAAAGACTTGGCTAATTCGTCATTGGCCAAGCTGAGCGACGAGCAGCTTCGCAACCAAAACAAGAACTCCCAGCTGCAACTCACGCTGGAGCGCAGCCTCAACGACTTGCGGGCCCAGGCCGAAGTGCAAGCCGTGAAGGTGCGCAGCCTGCAATCGGCCCTGCGCGACGAGCAGCAGCTGCTGCAAATAGGCGGCGGCACGGCCGAAAACGTGCGCCAGGCCGAGCTCAACCTGACCGTGGCGCAGCTGGAAGCCCAGCGCCTGGCCCGCCAGATTCAAACCCAGCAGCGCTCGAATCAGGCCGATGTGCGCGAGTTGGGCTACACGGTTTCGATGCAGCAGCGCAGCATCTCGGAGCTGGCTACCAAGCTGCGGCAGGCCAATATCAGCAGCCAGCAAGTGGGCGTGCTTACTTGGGTGAATGAGAACATCGGCACTACGGTGCAGGCCGGCGACCCGCTGGCCCGCGTGGCCGACCTGAGCAGCTTCCGGGTGCGGGCCACGATTTCGGACACCTATGCCGATGCCCTGCACCAAGGCGACCCAGTGGTGGTGCGCATCAACGAAACCGACCTGCGCGGCACCGTGACTAACATCAGCCCGGCGGTGGAAAAGGGCGTGGTTACCTTCTATGCCCAGCTCGACAACCCGCGCCACCCCGCACTGCGCCCCAATCTGCGCGCCGATGTATTTGTCGTGACCCGCGCCCACCACGGCGTGTTGCGCGTGAAAAACGGCCCGTTTTATCAAGGCGGCAAGGAGCAGCCGGTGTTTGTGGTGAAGGATGGCCGGGCGGTGCGCCGCACCGTGCGCTTCGGCGACAGCAACTTCGATTTTGTACAGATACTGGGCGGCCTGCAGGCTGGCGACGAAGTGGTGGTGTCGGACATGAAGGAGCACCTGGAAACCCGCGAACTCATTGTTAAAGACTAAAGCGGCCCGGCGATGAAAACACTTATTCTCTTCGTGGCGACACTCCTGGAACTTGCTTGCTGGCCAGCCGCAGCTCAATCTTCTGCCAGTGGCCTGACCCTGGAAGAGGTAATTGCGCAGGCGCTCAACCACTCGGCGGTGGGCCAGCAGGCATTCACCAACCGCGAGACCAGCTACTGGGCCTGGCGCGGCTTTCAGGCCGACTACCTGCCCCAGCTGGGCCTGCAAGGCACGCTGCCCAACTTCAGCCGGGCCATTGCGCCGGTGGTGCAGCCCGATGGCACCACCAGCTTCCAGTCGGTGCGCATCAATAATTCGGATTTGGGCCTGACCCTGAGCCAGAACCTTGGCCTGACGGGCGGCCAGGTGTTTGTGAGCTCGGTGGTGCAGCGCTTCGACGATTTCAACGGCCAGCTGCGGCGCTACAACAACCAGCCCTTCACGCTGGGCCTCACCCAGCCGCTGGGCCAGTTTAACAGCCTGCGCTGGGCCCGCCGCATCGAGCCGTTGCGCTACCAGGAAAGCCAGCGGCAGTACGTGGAAGAACGCGAGACCATAGCCCAGCGCGTCACGGAGCTGTATTTCGATGTGCTGCTGCAGCAGGTGAACGCCGAGGTAGCCCGCCAAAACGCCGCGGCCACCGCCGAGCTGCTGCGCATAGGCCAGGAGCGCTACAAGCTGGGCCGGCTCTCGCAAAGCGACCTGCTGCAGCTGGAGCTGAACCTACTCGATGCCCGCCAGGCCCAAAACCAAGCCCAGCTCAACGCCCAGAACGCCACCGTCGACCTGCAGGCCTACACCGGCCTGGCCGATGCGCCGGCCCTGGTGGTGCCGGCCTCAGCTCCCCTGCCCACGGTGCTGCCAACCCAGGCCTTGGAGGAAGCCCGCCGCAACCGCAGCACCACGCTCAGTTTCCGGCGCCGGCTGCTGCAGGCCGAGCGCGAGGTGGCGCAAGCCCGTGGCACCACCGGTTTCCGGGCCACGCTCACGGCCAACATGGGCTACGTCAACCAGGCGCCGCGCTTCGAGGATACCTACAACAACCTGCAAAACCAACAGCAGGTGGGCCTGGTGTTTTCGATGCCGCTGGTGGACTGGGGCCGTCAGAAATCTATCGTCAAAACTGCGGAGCTTACCCGCGAACAGGTGCAGCGCACCGTGGCGCAGGAAGAGCGGAGCTTCGAGCAGATTGTGCTCGCCCAGGCCGGCCAGCAAGCGGCCCTCAGCGAGCAGCTGCGCCTGGCGGGCCGGGCCGACTCGCTGGCCCAGCAGCGCTACAACATTGCCCGCGCCACCTACCTGCTGGGCCGCATCAGCCTCACCGATTTGAGCTTGGCTTCGCTGGCCAAGGACGGCGCCAAGCAGGCCTACATTTTCGCGTTGCGGGCGTGCTGGGTGGCCCACTTCCGCCTGCGAGCCCTCACGCTCTACGACTTTGAAAAACAGGCGTCCATCGTCGCTAACCGTTGATAATTGCCCGTCATGCAGAGCACAGCGAAGCATCTAGCGTGCCACCACTAATTGATTAGTTACCACACGCAAGATGCTTCGCTGCGCTCTGCATGATGTTCTAAACTTATAATTCACAAGCGCTTTTCTCACCTTTTCTGCATCTTTCACCTTCCGCTTCTTTCATCTTTTTCTCATGGAAAATCTGCTCGCTTCTACAATTGACACCAACTCCCAGCCGCCGCTGAACGGTGCCACGGCCGCTACGGCGCCGGTGCTCCAGCTCACCAACATCGAAAAGGTGTACCAGACCGCGACCATCGAAACGGTGGCGCTGAACCGGGTGAACCTCACCATCAACCGTGGCGAGTTTGTGTCCATCATGGGGCCGTCGGGCTGCGGCAAGTCCACGCTGCTCAGCCTGATGGGGCTGCTAGACGAGCCCACCAGCGGCACCATTGAAGTAGATGGCCGGCCGGTGCAGTCGTACTCCGACAAGGAACTGGCCGGGCTGCGAAACCTGAAAATTGGCTTCGTTTTCCAGAGCTATCACCTGATAAACGACCTGTCGGTGCTCGACAACGTGGAGCTACCCCTGTTGTACCGACCCAAGCTGAGCGGGCGGGAGCGCCGGCAGCGCGCCGTGGCGGCCCTCGACAAAGTAGGCCTGAGTGCTCGCACCGGGCACTTCCCCAGCCAGCTATCGGGTGGGCAGCGGCAGCGGGTGGCCATTGCGCGGGCGCTGGTGGGCGGCCCCGAAATCATTCTGGCCGACGAGCCCACCGGCAACCTCGACTCGGTGATGGGGGAGGAGATTATGGACCTGCTGCTGGGCCTGAATAAAACCGAAGGCGTGACCATTGTGATGGTGACCCACGACATACAGCAGGCCATGAAGACCGGCCGGGTAGTGCGCTTCTTCGACGGCAGCCAGGTAGGCTAACTGGGTTGTCATGCTGACGAAGAAAGCATCTTATAACCGCTGAACGACGGGGTAACCATACTGAATTACTGCCCATCGTGCAGCGGTGGTAAGGTCCTTCGCTTCACTCAGGATGACATACGGTTGTGTCTGACTTTAATATCAAATACTCATGCTTCTCTCTTATCTAAAAATTGCCTGGAAGGTGCTGCTGCGCCGCAAGTTCTTCACATTCATCAGCTTGTTTGGGGTCAGCTTCACGCTGATGATTCTGCTGGTGGTAATGGCCATGTTTGACCACATGGTGGGGCCGAGTACCCCCACCAAGCGTATCGACAAAATGCTGTTTGTGAACAGCATTCGCCAACAGATGACGGATAATCACGGCTGGATGAACAGCCCGGCCAGCATCCACTTCGTGGACAACTACGTGCGGAAGTTGAAAACGCCCGAAAAAGTGGGCATCATCACCGTCTCTTCTAATGCCACGGCTTTCACCAAGAGCAAGTTGCTGCCGCTGGACCTTTCGTACACCGATGGCAACTTCTGGCAAATCATGGACTATGATTTCCTGGGTGGCCGGGCCTTCACGGAGGCCGAAGTCAAGAGCGCCCAGCACGTATGCGTATTGAATGAATCAACGGCCCGTGGCTACTTCGGCACCACTGAGGTGGTGGGCCGCACCATCGAAATTGACCTGAAGCGCTACCGCATTGCCGGCGTGGTGCGCAACGTGTCGGCAGCGCACGTGTATGCTTACGCCGACGTGTGGGTGCCCTTTACCCTGAGCCCGCAGTACTTTAAGGACAAGCGCATCGGTGGCGAATTTCTGATGGTGCTGCTGGCGCCGTCGGCAGCGGCGGTGCCTGCGGTGCGCGAAGAATACCGCCAGATGATGCGGCGGGTTGAAATACCCAACCCCAAGGACGTGGAAGCCCTATTTTCCTACGCCGACCCCGTGTTGCCGAGCTTCACCCGCCAGCTGCTTGCCTTCCAGGACCAAACCAGTGGTAACGACAATCTGGAAGCTTTCTACCTGATTATTGGCGCGATGGCGTTGCTGTTTATGCTGTTGCCCGCCCTAAACCTGGTGAACCTGAACGTGACGCGCATTCTGGAGCGCTCGGGCGAGATTGGGGTGCGCAAGGCCTTTGGCGCGGCGGGCCGTGACTTGGTGGGGCAGTTTTTGGTGGAAAACGTGGTGTTGGCCTTGGTGGGTGGCCTGCTGGGCCTGGGGCTGGCCGCTGGCGCGCTCGCGCTGGTTAATAGCACGAATCCAATTGCTTATGCTCATTTCACGCTGAGCTGGCGGGTGTTTGGCTGGGGAATGCTGCTCACGCTGCTTTTCGGCTTAATGAGCGGGGTGTATCCCGCCTGGAAAATGTCGCGCCTCAACCCCGTAGTGGCCTTGCGCGGGGGCGGCGACCAGAAGTAGCAGAGCGGCAGAGCCGGCAAGCAACCTATGTTTCGGCATCGTCCTCGCCGGCTCGCAACGCTCCACTATGGTTGCTCCCAGCACATCTATTTCCCATCCTCATTCTCCGACAATCATGCTACGCCACTTATTCACTCTTATCTGGAACCGTAAGCGGTCCAACCTGCTGCTCATTTCCGAAATCTTCTTCTCTTTCGTGGTGCTATTTGGGGTCGGGGCCGTGGTCATCACCACCGCCAAAAACTATCTGGCGCCGCATGGCTTCAACTACGAGCAGGTGTGGCGGCTGCAGGTGCGCGCCGGCCAGGGCCTGACCATGCCCCGCGCCGAGCTGGACGACGTGCTACGCCAAGTGAAGGCCCTCCCCGGTGTGCAAACCGTGGCGCTCACCAGTGGCAACACGCCCTTTATTTTCAACAATAACAACTCGTTTTTTGGCTATAAGGACAAGCAGTCGCCGTTAACTAATGTGTACGACGCCGATGACCACTACGCCACGGCCATGCAGCTGCAGTTGCGCGAGGGCCGCTGGTTTGCCCCCGCCGACGACGGCAGCAACCACCGCCCCGTGGTTATCAGCCAGGACCTGCGCGAAAGCCTGTTTGGCAACGAGCCCGCGCTGGGCAAGATTTTTACGTATAGCAAGCCGGACAAAGTAACCAAGCCCGAAGACGAATTCGTGGTGATGGGCGTAGTGGAAAAGGTGCGGATGGAGAGCGACTTCTCGGCGCCCATTTCTTCGCTATGGAAGCGCCTCATTCCCTTTGACACCACCCACTGGGAAACGGCCAACGTGCTGGTGCGCGTGGCCCCGGGCTCGGGGGGATTGCTGCAAGAGAAAATAGCCCGCACCGTGGCCAGCGTTACCCGCCAATGGACCACTGAAGTGCGGGTGATGAACGATGAACGCATCAACCGGCGCCGCTACACGCTGGTGCCGGTGGTCGGGCTGGCCATTATCGGGTTATTTCTCATCATCAACGTGGCCTTGGGCTTGTTTGGGGTACTGTGGTACAACATCAGCCAGCGCCGGGCCGAAATTGGCCTGCGCCGGGCTATGGGAGCTACTGGCGCTAGCATCGGCCGGCAGTTTTTGGGTGAGATGATGGTGGTAACCACGTTTGGGGTCTTGTTGGGTGGATTGCTGGCGGCCCAGTTTCCCTTGCTTCACGCTTTTGACCAGCCAGCGCAGCCGTATTTGTTAGCCATTGCGGCGGCTACGGGTGCTGTGTATCTTATCACGGCGCTCTGCGCGTGGCAGCCTAGCCGGCTGGCAGCGGCCATTCACCCCGCGGTGGCGCTGCGGGAAGAGTAAAACGGGCCAGTCCAGCTGCACGGCTATTCCTTATGCCTGTCGTTCCCGGCCCCATGAAAACAGCAGGTGAGCCAAGTCCCTTCAAGGCTATGGCGCCCGCATTTATCTACTACTCTTATGCTTGTTCATCACCTCAAAATGGCTTGGAAGGTCTTGCTGCGCCGCAAGTTCTTCACGGCGCTCAGCCTCATCGGCATCGGAGCCACGCTCATGAGCCTGCTCATTGCCGTGGCCCTCTACGATGCCGCGGCCGGTCCGCACCCACCCGAGAAGCACCCCGACCGCCTGCTTTGCAGCACGCTGGTGACCCTGGACATGGGCGGTGGGCCCATGCGCATGTGGCCCAGCCAGTGGCTGCTGAGCAAAACATTGGCCCCCGTGCGCGCCCATGCCAAGGTCGGTATTGCCAGCACTCAGCCGCTGCCCGTGGTGGCCTACGTGCGGGGCCACAAGTTGGCGCTGAACATGAAGGCCGCCGATGCCGGTTTCTGGCAGGTGCTGAACTTTCGGTTTCGGGAAGGCGGGCCCTATACGGCCGCTCAGAAGGGCGCTGGGCGGCCGGCGGTAATAAGTGCGGGCACCGCGCGGGCCTACTTTGGGGTCGACCACGGCTTAGTAGGCCGCACCCTCGTCATCGACCAGAAAAATTACCGTGTGCAAGGCGTAGTAGAGGACGTGCCGGCCGTGCGCTTCCACGCCCACGCCGATGTGTGGGTGCCCTACGACCCCGGCGCCGTGGACCTGCAAGTCGATAATCCCTTCGGCACCTCCGAGGCACTGGTTTTGGTGCCCACGGCAGCGGCCATACCGGCCGTGCAGAGCACGTTCAAGCGCGCCTTGGCGGCTTTGCCAATGGAGCCCGGCGCGACCATGGACCTTCACTTGCAACCCTTTGGCGAGTCGGTAACGGGTCGCGTGCTGGCCCAGTACAACTGGACGCAGGACCCGGGCCGCCTTTTTCGGTGGCTGAGCGGCGGTGCGGTAGCGCTGCTCCTGCTGCTTCCGGCCATGAACCTGGTGACCATGAACGTTAGTCGCATCAGCGAGCGGGCCACCGAAATCGGGGTTCGCAAGGCCTTTGGGGCCACGGCCGGCTCCCTAGCGGGCCAGTTCCTGGTCGAAACCCTGCTGCTGACGCTGCTGGGCGGCGTGGTGGGCTTGGCGCTGGCAACGGCGGTACTGCACGGGCTGGCTGGCAGCTACCTCGCTGCCTATGGTCGCATCGAACCCAACCTAGTTGTATTCGGCTGGGCATTGCTCGGAAGTTTAGTGTTCGGGCTGCTCTCGGGCGCCTACCCGGCTTACCGCATGGCGCGGCTGCCAGCCATTGAAGCCCTTAAAAACGCGCAGGCATGATACAGCACCTCATCACGCTGATTTGGAACCGCAAGCGGGCCAATGGCTTGCTCATTACTGAGCTGTTTCTCTCGTTCCTGGTGCTGTTCGGGCTGGGCACGTTAGTAGCCGTGGTGGGCCTGGCCATGCGCCAGCCACCAGGCTTTGCCTACGAGGATGTGTGGGAGCTGCGCCTGACCACCAACAACGACCAGTTGCCGCAAAACCCTACTTTGCGCCGCTTGCTGGCCCAGCTGCGGGCCGTGCCCGGCGTGGAGGGCGTCAGCCGGTCCTCGTTCAGCACGCCGTTCACGTTGTACAATATGCAAAGCAACGTCCGGGCGGGCAATGGCCCGATACTGGAAGGAAACGAAGTGCAAACCGACGACCATTTTGGGCCTTTGCTTCGCATGGAGCTCTTGGAAGGCCGGTGGTTCGACCCCCGCGACGATGCTAGCCTAGTGCCGCCCGTTATTATTAACCGCGAGATGCGTGAGGCGTTGTTTCCGAACGGCCCGGCCCTGGGCCAGTTAGTGCGCGCCAACCACTCCTCCAACCCCAAGGAAATGAACGAGGGCCGAGTGGTCGGGGTCACGGGCTCGTACCGCTCGGGGGGGGACCTCGGAGCCCCTTCGCCGTTCATTTTTGTGCGCACCGTGCTACCCGACAGTAACGTCACTATGTTTTCGCACACGCTGCTAGTGCGGGTGCGGCCCGGCAGCGGCGCGGCGCTGGAAGAGCAGCTGGTGAAGACCGTAGCCGCCGTGACCAAAACGTGGAGCACCAGTGCTATTTCACTGACCGACAGCCGCGCCGCCGGCCTGCAAACGGCACTGGCGCCCATCCTGGCCGTGGGGCTGGTGTGTGCTTTTTTGTTCTTAAACGTGGCCTTAGGCTTATTTGGCGCCTTGTGGCAGGCCATCAGCCAGCGGCGGGCCGAGATTGGGCTGCGCCGAGCCGTGGGCGCTACGGGGCCGGGCATCAGCCGTCAGTTTGTGGCCGAAACCTTGGTTATTACCACGCTGGCAGTGGGTCCGGGCGTGCTGCTGGCGGCGCAGTTTCCGCTGCTGGGAGCATTCGGGCTGCCGGTTTCCGTTTATGCCGTGGGCATAGGGCTGGCCGTGTTGCTGGTGTATGCCTTTGCTACCGTGTGCGCGATGCAGCCGAGCTGGCAGGCGGCTGGAATCCGGCCCGCCGTGGCGCTGCGCGAGGAATGATTGCAGCAGTTGCGCCACCCCGCCAGGCTCATTCTCGAAATCAGGGCTTTTTGCTTTTCCCGAAAATCGAGGCAACCTCATATCTTAGAAGCGCATCTGATTCGCTAAACGCAGTTTGTCATCCTCTCCTCTTGCGTGTATGAGCCGCTTCTTGTTTGTGTTTCTGTTTGTGCTAAGCTTTGGGCCGACCCTCGCCCAAACGCCCCTCACGGCCGGTGGTGCCTACGACTACCTGCAAGGCGAGCGGGCCCGCGTGCGGAAGGTGGTGGGCAAGGCCGATAACCCGCCTGCCGACAGCCTTCGCAAGGGCATCCGCCTCTTGCAGGAAGCGCTGGCCTACTACCATCGCCCAGATGTAGCGACCTTGGCGAAAACCAGCAAATTCCTCTACTTCCGCCAAAGCGACATTTTACTGGACATGGCCGTGCTGCAAAGCAAGCTGGGCCAGCCAGGCGCCGCTGCGGCCTCGCTGCGGCAGATTTTGACCCCGGAATATGGCAGCGCTTACGTGCAGTGGATTCTTCAGAACCCCGCCCTGGCGTCAGCCCGAAAAGACCCCGCCCTCAAGCAAGCGCTGGACCAAGCCGCTACCCTCGACAACGTCTTCAACGCCAAAGCCCTGGCCACGCCCTACCAGCCCAACCTGAGCCCTGCCGAAAAAGTGGCGGGCCTCTCGAAGCTGTGGGCCGAAGCCAAGTACAACTTCGCTTACTTTGACCACCTGCCCGGCTTCAACTGGGACCAAGCTTACCTGGACTACCTGCCCAAGGTGCAGAACACCACCAGTACCCTGGCCTACTACCGGGTGCTGCAACAGTTCTACGCCCAACTGCACGATGGCCACACCGATGTGTCGGTCGCCGATGGGCCATTAGTTGACTCTGTGTATGCGCGCCCGCCGCTAGTGGCGCACTTGGTGGAAGGCCGGGTACTGGTGCGGCAGGTGCGGCACGACAGCCTGCGTCGCACTGGCATCGAGCCGGGCCTGGAAATCGTTCGGATTGACGGCCTGCCCGCTGTGGCCTACGCCAACCAATACGTGCGCCCGTTCCAGAGCGGCTCGACCACTCAAAACGTGGACGTGCAGACCTACACGTACAACCTGCTGCGCGGCCCCAAAACCCGGCCCGTCCGCCTAGAATTTCGGGACGGCAAGGGCCGAACCTTCGCCCGGACGCTGCCGCGCGGCGGCTACGGCAAGCTGCTGCCCTACGAGGCAGTGCGCCTGCGGTTTCTGCCGGGCAACGTGGCGTATCTGCAAGTCAATGAGTTTGAAACTGACTTGGGCTTTCAGCGCTTCGCGGCCGCTTTCGATTCCATTCGGTCCGCCAGCGCCCTCATCGTCGACCTGCGTCTGAACGGCGGCGGCAACGGCAGCAACGGCTTCCGCATACTGAGCTACCTCACCGACAAGCCCTACCGCACGGGCCGCTACCAGTCGCGTATCTACAGCGCCGTGGGGCGGGCGCGGGGCGAGGGCATCACATTTGAAGCCGTGGATACCGCCAGTGTATTTTCGCCGGCCGGCGGGGCCAAGTATTACGCGAAGCCGGTGGCCGTGCTCATCAGCGGGGCCACGTTTTCGGCGGCCGAAGACTTCTGCGCCGCCTACGTGGGCCTGAAGCGTGGCGCCCTGGTGGGCGAACCCACGGGCGGTAGCACCGGGCAGCCGCTCAGTTTTGCCCTACCCGGAGGCCTGATGGCGCGCGTCTGCACCAAGCGCGACGCTTATCCCGACGGCACCGAGTGGAATGGCCAGGGCATTCAGCCCACCGTGGCGGCGCGCCCTACGGTAGCGGCACTACAGGCCGGGCAAGACCCCGTGCTGGCGGCGGCGCTGCGCCACCTGGGAGCACCGGCCAAGGTTGCCACTCAAAAAACACGGCCCAAACCAGGAAAAGCCGCAATGCAATAGATTGGGCGTTGTCATAATCTTCTTCGCCAGTTGATGACGACCGGTGCGCACCTTTAAATACAGCCTTCTTACACACTTCACCTTTCACACCTTTTTTATGAAAAACATCACCACCCTCGCCCTGCTTTGGCTGCTGGCCTTGGTACCCGCCCTAGCCCAGACCTCTTCCGAAACCCGCTCCGTGAGCACATTCAGCGCCATAGATGTGAGCAGCGGCATCGAATTGAACCTGGTGGCAGGCCAGCCCCAGCGCGTGGACGTGAGCGCCGAAACGCCGGAGCTGCGCGAACGCATCAAAACGGAAGTGCGCAACGGCGTGCTTAAAATCAGCTTCGACCGCAAGGTGAGCGAAATGTTCGGCAAGAGCAGCTTCGTGAAAAACCTGCGTGTGAACGTGACCGCCGCTCAACTTACGGCGCTGAGCGCCAGCAGCGGCAGCACCGTCACGGTGGCGGGGCCCTACGCCACCGAAACCCTGAAACTAGAAGTCTCGTCGGGCGCGGTGCTCAAAGCCAACTTCACGGCTACATCGCTGGAGGCGCAAGTGAGCAGCGGCGGCGTGGCCACGGTAGCGGGCAAAATCCAGCGGCTCGACGTGCGCTCTTCCAGTGGCGGCGTTTTCAAAGGCGCCGACTTGCAAGCTGCCCGGTGCGATGCCTCGGCGTCGAGCGGCGGCACCATTGCGGTTGCCGTGCAGGAAACGCTGGCGGCCAAGGCTTCGAGCGGTGGCGAGGTGCGCTACAGCGGCTCGCCTTCCGTGAGCAAAAACACCAGCTCCGGCGGCAGCGTCCGGGGGCGCTAAGGGCTAGCTTTCAGTAGCGCGACCGTGCCCGGCAGGGACTTTGTAGTTCGCGTCCCCGGCGGAAACCCGAACGAATTTAATGGCGCGGGGACGCGAACTACAGATTCTCTGCCGGGCACGGTCGCGCTACGGCCCTTGACCCCGTCTTTTTTCCATCCTTCGCACCTTCTCTTTTCTGCAATCATGTTTCTCATCGTCGACGACGACATCGCCGTACGAACGTCGCTCAAGCTGCTGCTGAAGCAGGCTGGCTACCCCGCGCAAGCCGTGGCCACGCCCGCCGAGGCCCTGGCTGTGGTGCGCGAAACGCCGCCCCAGCTGGTGCTCATGGACATGAACTTCTCGCTGGCCACCACCGGCGAAGACGGCCTAGCCCTCCTGCGCCAGGTAAAGCAGGTGGCGCCGCAGGTGCCGGTTATTCTCATCACGGGCTGGGGCTCCATCGGCCTGGCCGTGGAGGGCATGAAGGCCGGCGCCGCCGAATTCGTGACCAAACCATGGCACAACGACGCTCTGCTCCAAACCATTCGCACGGTGCTGGGCCTGCACGAAAGCGCCGAGCCCAGCGCGGCCGAAGCCACCGGCACGGCCACTACCCGCCGCCAGCTCGACAAGCAATATCAGTTTGCCGACATCGTGGGGCAGGACGCTCAGTTGCTGCACGTGCTGCGCCAGGTGGGCCAAGTGGCGCGCACCGACGCCTCGGTGCTGATTGAGGGCGAGAGCGGCACGGGCAAGGAGCTAATCGCCGAGGCCATTCACCGCAACAGCCATCGCCGCGGGCAGCCGTTTGTCAAAGTGAACCTGGGCGGCATCTCCTCCTCGCTTTTCGAGAGCGAGATGTTCGGCCACCGCCGCGGCGCCTTCACCGACGCTAAAACCGACCGGCTGGGCCGCTTTGAGCTGGCCAACGGCGGCACCATTTTCCTGGATGAGATTGGCGAGCTAGAGCTGGCCAGCCAGGTAAAGCTGCTGCGCGTGCTGCAAGACCGCACCTACGAAGTGCTGGGCGACAGCAAGCCCCGCCGCCTTGATATCCGCGTGATTGCCGCCACCAACCGCAACCTGGCCGAAATGGTAGCCCAGGGCCGCTTTCGCGAGGACCTGTTCTACCGCATCAATCTCATCACGGTGCGCCTGCCGGCCCTGCGCGAGCGTCCGCAAGACATTCCCCTGCTCACCCAGCACTTCATTGGCCAGCTGCGCACCACCTACCAGCGCCCGGCCCTGAAGGTGGGCACCCGCGCCCTGCACTGGCTCCGCGAGCAGCTATTGCCCGGCAACATCCGCGAGTTGAAAAACCTGGTGGAGCGCGCCGTGCTCGTGAGTGGCAAAGACGAGCTGGGCCCCGAAGACTTCCAGGCCAATGCCTTAACGGGTTCGGCGCAGCGCCTGGCAGCCAGCCACCTCGACTCCGGCGAGCTGCCCGCCCCCGGCACCATGACGCTCGACGAGCTGGAGGCACACATGATTCGGCAGGCGCTGAGCCATTACGACGGCAACATCAGCCGGGTAGCCAAGGCGTTGGGCCTGAGCCGTGGCGCCCTTTACCGGCGCCTGGAGAAGCACGCCATTCCATTTGACACAGCCGAGTAGAGCTAAAAACATGGTATTAACTCGTCTGTCGTGCTGACGAAGGAAACATCTTATCAGGTAAGTACGATGCATTGTGGCTTGAAAAGGTGCTTCCTTCGTCAGCATGACAGACGAGTTACGGTGCCCAATTAGTCGCTTCGCAGATTACCCCTCATGACGCTCCGCACCAAGTTCCTCCTGTTTGTCGTCATCATTCACACCGTGCTGATTGGGCTGGCAGCCCAGCTGCGCCTCACCAACCCGGTGCTGTTTGTGGCGGCAGAAGTGCTGCTGCTGGTAAGCATTGTCCTGACCGTGCAGCTGTACCGGGGGTTTGTGCGGCCGTTTCAACTCATTGCGGCGGGCACTACGGCCATTCAGGCCAAAGATTTCTCCATGAAATTTGTGCCCGTGGGCCAGCACGAGATGGACCAGCTCATCACCGTGTACAATCAGATGATAGACGCGCTGCGGCGCGAGCGGGTGAGCCAACACGAAAAAAGCTTCCTGCTCGAACGCCTCATCCAAGCCTCGCCGGCCGGCATCCTCATTCTGGATTTCGAAGGACGAATAGAGGGCGTGAATGCGGCCGTTGAGCGGTTCTTGGGCCAACCGGCTGCCGAGCTACTGGGTCAGCTTCCGGCCCAGCTACCTGGCGCGTGGGGCCCGGCCCTGGCCGCTCTCACCGAAAATCAGCCCCAGGCCCTGCGCCTTTCCGGCCTGCAAACCTACCGGGCCCACGCCGCCCATTTTCTGGACCGGGGTTTCACGCGCCGCTTCATCGTGCTCGAAGAGCTGACCCAGGAGCTGATTCAGCAGGAAAAGCAAGCCTACAGCAAGCTGATTCGAATGATGTCGCACGAAATCAACAACTCCATTGGCGCCATCAACTCCATTCTGCATAGCTTCCACCACTACGCACCGCAGCTGGACCCTGCCGACCAGCCCGATTTTACGCAGGCGCTCGACGTGAGCATCACCCGCAACACCCAGCTGGCCAACTTCATCGCCAATTTTGCGCGCCTAGTACGCCTGCCGGCCCCCACGCTTCAGCCCACCGATTTGCACGCGTTGCTGCGCAGCATCTGCCGGCTACTGCAGCCCCAAAGCGAAGAGCGGCGCATAAAGTGGCATTTGGAAATTCCGGCCGCGCCGCTGGTGCTGCCCCTCGATGCGCAGCAAATCGAGCAGGCGCTGCTCAACATTGCCAAAAATGCCCTGGAGGCCATTGGGCACGATGGCAACATCTGGGTGCGCACCCAAGTCCAGCCGCCCATGGTCGCCATTGAAAACGACGGCCCCGGCCTGAGCCCCGAAGTGAGCCAACGCCTGTTCACTCCTTTTTTCAGCACCAAGCGCGACGGTCAAGGCATCGGCCTCACGCTGGTGCGAGACATTCTGCTGGCCCACGGTTTTGCCTTCCGCTTGCACACCGGAGACAATGGCCGAACTGCGTTTTCGATTCAGCTAACCCAAGGCCAAGAGAAGTAAGTAATTTGTTTGATAGGCTTAAAATGCAAAGGGGTGTTTGAGCGAAAAAGTATCATTATTTGATTTTGCCCCTTTAAATTATAGGGGCAAATAAATTAAAGTGTAATTTAGTGGCTACAACACTCATAAAATTACACCGGTATGACTCGCAAACAGTACTTAGCCTCAGCCTGTCTTGCTGTCCTGTTAATTCTGGCACTAGTAGCCGCCTTGCTGCCCCAGGACCACCCCGATGCCAAACCCGATGCCTTTGTGGCTGCCGACCTAGCCTGGATGCTCACGGCTTCCGGGCTGGTGCTGTTCATGGTGCCCGGACTGGCGTTTTTCTACGGGGGCATGGTCAGCAAGCGCAGCGTCATTTCCACCATGCTGCAGAGCTTTATTTCGTTGGGTGTGATATCGGTGCTGTGGTACGTGGTGGGCTTCTCCCTGGCGTTTGGCGAGAGCATCGGCGGCGTCATCGGCAATCCCATGACTTTTTTGCTGTTCAACCACGTGGGCACGGCCCCGCATCCGCGCCTGGCTCCCAATTTGCCGCTGGTGCTATACGCGGCCTTCCAGCTGAAATTCGCCATCATCACGCCGGCCCTCATCAGCGGCGCTTTCGCCGAACGCATTCGGTTCTGGGGCTATTTGTTGTTTATCAGCCTATTCAGTCTGGTTATCTACTGCCCGCTGGCGCATTGGACCTGGCACCCCGATGGTTTCCTGTTCAAGTGGGGCGTGCTGGACTTTGCGGGCGGCACGGTAGTGCACATTTCGGCGGGCTTTGCCGCGCTGGCGGGCGCCTTGGCCCTGGGCCGGCGCGAAGCTCACAAGGCCGGTCATCAGCACATTCCGGTAAATATTCCGTTCGTGCTGCTGGGTACGGGCTTGCTGTGGTTTGGCTGGTTCGGCTTCAACTCCGGCTCGGCCCTGGCCGCTAACACGGTGGCGGTGCAGGCATTCTTCACTACGCACATGGCCTCAGCAGCCGCCATGCTCACCTGGATGCTTATTGAAGCCGTGCGCGGGCAGCGGCCATCGGCTGTGGGCGCGGCAATAGGCGCAGTGGTGGGCCTGGTGGCCATTACGCCGGCGGCGGGCTACGTAAGCTACGGCCCTGCTCTGTTCATCGGCGCCAGCGCGGCGGCCATTAGCGCCTGGGCCGTGGCCATGAAAAACCGCACCACCCTCGACGACACCCTCGACGTGTTTCCCTGCCACGGCGTCGGCGGCATTGTGGGCATGATTATGACGGCTGTTTTTGCCAAGGAAGGCGGGCTCATCACGGGTTCGACCACCCTATTCCTGCATCATATCGGAGCGCTGGTATTTATCTCCGTCTTCACCTTCGGCGGTTCTTTCCTGCTCTACAAGTTCACCAACCTGCTCATTCCCATTAGGGTAAATGCCCGCCACGAGGCCGACGGCCTCGACGTGAGCCAGCACGGTGAAACGATGGCCCCAGCTCATGAGCCGCTGCCTATGGCCCCAGAACCGTACATCACCCCTGAGCAACTGGCATTGGGCACCTCTCAACTGCAGGCCAGCAACTGGCCGCTGGCCTCGAACGCGTAGCTAGCGCGCGGTTTCGGCGTCGTTCTTTAGTAACGCGGTCGTACCCGGAGGGACTTTTAGTCCGCGAATCCTGCAGTCAGTGGACTCGCGGACTAAAAGTCCCTCCGGGTACGACCGCGCTACTTGCTGGCTATACACTGAGCCCGAATCTGCGCTAGGTTCCGATTACAAACACCGTCGGAATCTTGTGCAGCTCCGGGGCAGGCAGGCGGCGCCAGTCGGCCACCGGCAGGGTCTTAATAAATTCCCCGGCCCCCGTCACGTCGGCCGCCACGCAGAGGCGCGTGCTGGGCTGCAGGTGCGCCAGCAAATCGGCAAAGAGGGCGCCGTTGCGGTAGGGTGTCTCAATGAACAGCTGCGACTGCTGCCGCTGCTGGGCCTCGCGCTCCAGCGTTTTAATAGCAGCTACGCGCGGCGCCTTCTCTATGGGCAAGTAGCCGTGAAAGGCAAATTGCTGCCCGTTCAGCCCCGAAGCCATCAGGGCCAGCAATAGAGAAGATGGCCCCACCAGTGGCACCACGCGCAGGCCCTGCCGGTGGGCCTCACGCACCAGCGCGGCGCCTGGGTCGGCAATGCCCGGGCAGCCGGCTTCGCTGAGAATACCGGCGTCCAAGCCTTCTTTCACCAGAGGCACCAGGGCGGCCCGCACTTCGGCATCGGTGCTGTCTTTGTCGATGACGGTGAACCGGATTTCCTCAATGACGCGGTGCGGGGCCACGCTTTTTACAAAGCGGCGGGCCGTGCGGGCGTTCTCAACCAGAAAATAGGGTAGGACCGCCACGGCGGCCACCACTTGCGGCGGCAGCACTTGCGGGGCGGTGTCGTCGGCGAGGGGCGTGGGGAGGAGGTACAGGGTAGCGGGCATGGGCACAAAGGAACGGCACCGCGGCTTGCCGCTGCCCTGGCCGAACCACCTGCGGGCCGGTTCGTAGGATAGGACGCTTCTTTAGCCTCCGTGCCCGTGCCCGATACTTCTCGTTCCAGTCGCCTGCCGCTATATCTGTCGCTGGCTATCATTGCGCCGTTAGTAGGCGCTTATTTTTTGTGGCCCGCTTTTCAAGTGGGTGTGCAGGAGGGCTGGGCCGTGTTGCGCACCGGCGACCAAGCCAAGGTGGCTGCCTGGGTGGCGCAGTTCGGGTACTGGGGGCCGGTGCTGGTGGTAGCCGTCATGGTCGCTCAGATGTTTCTGATTGTCATCAACAACGCGCTGCTGATACTGGTGTCGGTGCTGGCCTACGGGCCGTGGTGGGGCGGCCTGCTGGCGTGGGTGGGCGTGCTCACCGCCTCCAGCGTGGGCTACTGGCTGGGTCGCAGCCTGGGCGAGCCCGTGGTGCAGCGCCTGCTGGGCGAGAAAAGCGAGAAAAAAGTAGCTGGCTTTGTGGAGCAGTACGGCCTGGGAGCAGTGGCTGTGGCCCGGCTTACGCCCGTGGTGTCCAACGATGCCATCAGCTTCGTGGCCGGAGCCATGCGCATGGGCTACTTCCGGTTTGTGGGGGTGACGGGCGTGGCCATTCTCCCGCTCATCGGGCTGCTGGCCTACCTGGGCCAGGACAGCGACCGTCTGAAAACCGGCCTGCTGTGGGTGTCGGGCGTAGGCCTGATGCTGTTCGGCGGCTACATCTGGTGGAGCAAAACCCGCAACAAAGCGGACCGCCCGGTGTCGGGCGGTCCGTTGAGGAGCTGAGCAATTCGATTTATTAAGGGCGCGCCTGGTCCTTGGGCCTGGGGAGCATCATGAAGCTGGGCGCGGGCGGTACTTCTTTCAGTAGCTGGTTGTCGTTCAGGCCCCAGGGCTCAATTCCACCGCCTGAGCCAGAGATGGAAATGCTCTGGTTTGCTGGGCTGGTCTGGGCGGTAAGGGCAGGGTCTTGCGGCAGGGGGAGTTGCTGGTTGGTAGTGGTGCCGTCGCCGAGCTGCCCAAACCCGTTGGAGCCCCAGGTGCAAAGCTGGTTATCGGTGGTGTAGGCCAGCGAGTGAAAGCTTCCGCTCGCAATCCGGGCCCATTTGGCTGCAGCGCTGCCCTGTGGCATCGACACCAGCACGGGCTGCAGCTGGCGGGTGGTGCTGCCGTCGCCCAGTTGACCCACGCAGTTATTGCCCCAGGCCACCAGGCGGCCGTCGGTGCTCAGGGCCAGGGAGTGGAAACCACCCGCCGCTACCTGCGCCCAGGCTATGTTGGCGAGGTGGCGGGGCAGCTGCAGTGGCTCGGGCAGGGTCCGGACAAGGCTTTGCTCGTTGGCAAGCTGGCCGAACCGGTTCGAGCCCCAGGTGTAGATGCGGCCCTCTTTGGTAACGGCCAGGCTGTGAGAGCGTCCTGCCGAAACGTGTGCCCAGCGCAGGGGTGCTGCTCCTCGGGCAGGGCCCACCGCCACGGGCACCGGCGTGCTCGTGGTAGAGCCAATGCCCAGCTGCCCGAAGTCATTGTTGCCCCAGGCGTAGAGGCGGCCATCGGCAGTCAGGGCCAGGGTGTGGCTGCTGCCCGCGGTTACGTAGGCCCACGTGGTGTTGCCCGCACTCATTGGCAGCAGCACTTCCATGGGCTGGTTGAGGGTGCGGTGAGAGCTGGTGCCCAACTGGCCACCAGCGTTGTGGCCCCAGGCCAGCAGACGGCCATCGGCGGTGAGGGCAAGGGAGTGTGAGGTGCCCGCGGCCACTTGCTTCCAGCTGGTGTTGGCAAAGGCCGAGGGCAGGGCCACGGCCACTGGCCGGGCGTGCGATTCGTTGGAGCCGTCGCCCAACTGGCCCACGGCGTTGCTACCCCAGGCGTAAAGGCGGCCGTCAGTGGCCACAGCCAGGGTGTGGGAGGTGCCGGTAGCTACCTGCGTCCAGCGGGTGATTGGGTCCTGAGTCGTTACCTGCACGGGCGTCGAGCTGTGCCTGGTGGTGCCGTTGCCCAGCTGCCCTTCGTAGTTAATGCCCCAGGTCCAAAGGCTACCGTCGGGCTTGATGGTAGCCGAATGGCTGGTGCTGGCTGCTAAGGGGTTAGCCGGAGTTTGGGCCGTGGCCGCTCCGGCACTGAAGAGCAGGCACAGCCCGCCCCACAGAGGGATTGATTTGAATTGCATGATGTTTTGCAGAAAAGAAGTGAGAAGTTTTTTGTCTCCTAGGCCAGACATTGCGAAAGATGCTGACCCCTAAGCAACCGTTGTCTGAAGACAGGAAAATTTTTCACAAAACTGCTTTTCCACGCTGATTTGGGAGAAAAAAAATAGCAGCCCCGACCCATGCGGAACTGCTATTGACTTAACACCCGAGCTTATAGCCTCTTTCTAGACGAAATAAGCTGAGCCATAGGCTACTTACTGCTTCACAAAGGCCTGCACCAGCTGGAACACTTCTTCCGGCTTCTCGGCGTGCAGCCAGTGCCCGGCATCAACCACGGTTTCGACCTGCGAGTTGGGAAACAGGGCCGGTATATCGTGCAGCTTATCCTCGGCGGTGATGTAGTTCGATTTGCCGCCCCGCACAAACAGCGTGGGTTTCAGAAACGGCTGCGCGGCCGTGATTTCCTCGCCCACGGCCTCCATGGATTCCGCCAGCACCGCCACGTTGATGCGCCAGTCGAAAGAATGGTCGTCGCGGCGGTAAAGGTTCTTGAGCAGAAACTGCCGCACGGTGGGTTGCGGGATGTGCTGAGCCATGGCCTCGTCGGCCTGTTGGCGGCTCTCGAGCGTGGCCAGCGGCACCGCCCGCAGGCCGGCAATGATGTCGGTCTGGTGCTCCATGTCGGAGTAGCGCGGCGAAATGTCGAACACCAGCAAGCGGGCCAGCCGCTCGGGGTGGCTCAGGGCGAAGCGCATGGCTACTTTGCCGCCCATGCTGTGGCCCATCAGCGAAACGTCGTCACCGAGGCTGAGGTGGTCGAACAGGGCCAGCACGTCCTGGGCCATTAGCTCGTAGCTGTGGTCGGGGCTTTGGAACGAGCGGCCGTGGTTGCGCAGGTCCACGCTGATAACGCGCAGGCCCGCTTCGGTGGCCCAGCGTCGGCCCAGCGTTTGCCAGTTATCCAGGGTGCCAAACAAGCCGTGAAGAATAACCAGGGGCCGGCCTTGGCCTTGGTCGAGGTGGTGGAGGAGGGAAGACATAAGGGCAAAAATAGCGAAAGCCTCTCCGGCACGGCCGGAGAGGCTGGGAGTCGCGTCTTTCTCAACAATGTGCTGAGTTGAAGCTGTCCTGTTTTTTAAGCGTTAGCGGCTCCGGCCGTGGCGCCCCGGAACGCGGGAGCGAATACTTGCTCAGCGAAGGCCTCGATGGTGGTGGGCGTGGTGCTGCGCACATCGCGCGGGGCGGTGGTCATCACCTTCTCCTCGTTCATGTTGCGAGTCATCTCATCGTAGAGGCTGGCCATATTCTTGCTCAGGCCGGCTTGCACCATGCCGGCTTTGGCGTCTTCGTACGAGAATTGCACGTACGGCAACTCCGGCCGACCAATGGCCCCGGCAATGGCAGCGCCGGCTTCTTGCATGGAGTAGTCGCGCGGTCCCAGCAAATACTCAACTGCGCCTTTCTCGATGGTGCCGCTCAGCAGCTCCGCGGCGCGGGCCGCAATGTCGCGCGTGGCCACCATGGGAAAGCGCAGGTCGGGCCGTATGCCCGAGCCCAGCAGGCCCAGGTGCTGAATCAACCCGATGTTGGCCAGCAGGTTTTCCATGAAATAAGCTGGCCGTAAGTGAGCCACGGCCAGGCCGTCAATACTGTTGAGGCGGGCTTCTTGATGATACAGGCCTACCACGGGGCCGGTGCCGGCCGGCAGGTCGGCCCCAATGCTGCTCAGGTGCACGGCCGCGGGCAGGCCCGAAGCCCGCACGGCCTGCGCCGTGGCTTCGCCAATCTGCTGCATGTGGGCCAGCACATCGGGCCCGGCTGCGTTGGGCGGAATCATCAGAAATGCAGCATCGGCCCCGCGAAAGGCTTCGGTGAGGAAGGCCGCATCGTGCGCGTCGCCGGCCTTGGTGCTTGCGCCGGCTTGCTGTAGCGCGTCGAGGCGGGCGCTGGGGCGGGCCACGGCCGTTACCTGGTGGCCTTGGCCCAATAGCTGATGAACGAGGGCGGTACCAATGTTGCCGGTAGCGCCGAGAACGGTGATTTTCTTTGACATAAGACTATTGAAATGGAGTCGGGGCGGGGTTGCCCACTGGCCATACAAAGGTTCTTACCTAACTTCGTTTTACGCAAGTACCTACAAAAAAGTAGGGTACTTACCAAAAAGAAACAAATGCTGATAACCAGATTAATAAAGTATGTCTAAACTCACCAAGCAACAGCATGCCGAAGCGTATTGGTCGGCTAATAGCACCGCGCGGAACATCACCTGCCCCGTGCGCACCACGCTCAATGTTTTGGGCGGTAAGTGGAAGCTCCTTATTCTCTCCTACCTGCTCGACGAGCCCCGCCGCTACGGTGAGCTGCGCCGCCTCATGCCCGAAATCACTGAAAAGATGCTCATCCAGGAGCTGCGCGACCTGGAAACCGATGGCATTGTGGCCCGCACCGTGCACCAGACGGTGCCGCCCCGCGTCGACTACAGCATCACTGAACAGGGGCAGCGCGTGCGCCCGGTGCTAATGGAATTGCTGGGCTGGGGCATGCAATACCTGACCCGGAACGGTGACGATTGCCCCGCTGCTCCCGTGAAGAGCGGTGAGTAGTAACGCCTCTGGTGAGGAAGTCGCCGGAGCCTGACCTGGGAAGCCGGTCAACTTAACAAAAAGGCAGCACCCGAGGCAACCCTGGCCCCAGAGTCGGCATCTTTGATGGCACGAGGTTGCATCATTCACTCTTTCAGTATTTTCCAATGACTACGCTGCGTATTAACTCACTGTGGGCCGGTTTGGCCGTGCTGCTTGTTGGGGTGCTGTCTTCCTTCAGTGAGCCGCGAATTGCTGTTCAGCGCGAAACCCGCCCCGTTGACGTTTTTACGGAAGTAAACCTGGGCGGCTCGGCGCGCGTCGTGGTGAAACAGGGCAGCCCGCAAAGCGTGGTGGTAGAGGCCAGCCCCGAGGCCTTGGCCGAATTTGAGACCGTAGTAAAGGACAAGCAGCTACGCCTAGGCTTTCGCCGCGACAACGACTTTAAGTCAAGAATGAAAAACTACGGCCCCGTAATGGTGTACATAACTGCGCCCAGCCTGACGGCCCTCAAAGTGGCCGGCTCCGGCCAGCTCGACGCCGAGGGGCCCATAAAGGGCGAATCCATGAACTTGACGGTTGCGGGCTCGGGCAATCTGCGGGTGCCGCAGCTCACCGCTACGCTTCTTCAAACCTCGGTGGCCGGCTCGGGCGACTTGCAGGTGAGCGGCAACTGCCCACAGCACGAGGTTAGCATCAGCGGCTCGGGCAACGTGAAGGCGCAGGACCTGAAAACCGAAACATGCAAGGTGCGCATCAGTGGCTCGGGCGATGCGCACGTGTACACCAGCAAAGCCGCCGACGCCCGAATCTCAGGTTCGGGCAATGTGTACGTGGCCGGCGGCGGCCAAATGAGCAGCTCAACCAATGGAAGCGGCCGCATCAAAACGGTGCAGAACTAACTGCTGTTGCCCGCCTGGCGACCAGTGCACCCCATAAGCCAACTGCCTTGGCTGTAGCGCTGCACTGCCCACTGCGCAAGCACGACAAACCTCTCCAGTGTGTAAAATTCGGGCATATCGGGCGTGGGTCCGGCTGCCGCGGGTCCGGCGCCGTACCTTTGCCTAGCCAATGGCGCGCTAGAATATCCCACCCAACACCACCCTGTGTATCTTCACCATGTGGCTGCCTACCTCCCGGAAGCAGTCGTAACCAATGCTCACTTCACCCGCCTCAATGGCCTTGCCAGCGAGTGGATAATCGAGCGAACCGGCATTCAGGAGCGTCGCAAAGCGGGCCCCGGCGAAAATGCCAACACCATGGCCATTGCGGCCACCCGCGCCGTATTGGCCGCCGCGCCTGCCTTTGCTCAAGAGTCGATTGATTTGGTTGTAGTGGGGACTTACACGCCGCACGATACCATTTTTACGGCGGCCCACGCCGTGCAGCGCTACCTGGGCATCAACGAAATACCTACGGTTAGCATTTCCTCGGCCTGCTCTTCGCTGCTGAACGCCGTGGAGATTGTGGAAGGCTACTTTGCTATGGGCAAAGCCACCCGCGCCGTGGTGGTAGTGACCGAGCACAACACTGCCTACAACAACGAGGAAGACACCATGGCCGGCCACTTGTGGGGCGATGGCGCCGCGGCGCTGCTCATTTCCAAAGAGCGCATTAGCCCCGACGACCTGCACATTGCCGAAGTCATTACGGGCGGGGCCGCCCCCGTGAGCAAAGCCGACGAGTCCGTAACCCTGAAACCCGTAGAGAAGGGCATTGTGATGCCCTTTGGCCGCGACGTGTTTCAGCAGGCCTGCATCTACATGGCCAAGGTGACGCAAACGCTGCTCGACAAGCACCACATTGCCACCGCCGACCTCACCTACCTCATTCCGCACCAGGCCAACCTGCGCATCTCCAAAAACGTGGTGAAGCAGCTCGGCATCGACCCGGAGCGCGCCGTGAGCAACATCGAACGCCTCGGCAACACCGGTTGCGCGGGCGCTGCCATCGGCCTGGCCGAAGTTTGGGACACGCTGAAGGGTGGCGACAAGGTGATTATCACCGTGTTCGGTGGCGGCTATTCCTACGGCGCCATGCTCCTAGGCAAGTAGCCTGTCATTCAACGATTACCATTTGTCATTTAACAAATCGTATTATTTCCGACACGACTATTAAGTGTTGGTTGATAACTGTTAATTGAAAAAATGCTCGCCCCCGCCGAAGCCTTTTTGCCGGAAATCACCTTCCAAACCAGCCGCTCCAGCGGCCCCGGTGGGCAAAACGTGAACAAAGTGGAGTCGCGGGTTGAGCTGCGATTCCATCTGCAGGATTCACAGGTGCTCACCGACAGCCAAAAAGCCCTGATTCTGGAGAAGCTGAGCAACCAGCTCACCGCCGACGGCCTGCTGCTCATCACGGCTCAGGACGACCGCAGCCAGTTCCGAAATAAAGAAATTGCCCTGGCTCGCTTTCACGAGCTGCTGCAAAAAAGCCTGCGACGGCCCAAGCCCCGCAAGGCCACCAAGCCCAGCAAAAGCGCCGTGCGCAAGCGCCTCGAAGGCAAGAAAATCCAGGGCGAGAAAAAGGCCAACCGCCGCCGGCTGGAGTAGCCCCGGCGCGGGCTAATTCAGGTCGAGGCCAAACAGCACGCCAAACCAGGGCTTGTGGCGGTATATCCAGTAAGGGCCGTCGGCACCCATCAATTGGTCAATGCCAATAGCCAGTCCAATGTTAAAGGCCTGCGCATCGTAAATGGCTGCCAGCCCGCCGTGCAATACCAGCCCTTCGTACTCGGCCGTAGTGGGGCGCAGCGCGGCAACGTCGTTGCTGACAAACGTCGACCCCATGCCCACAAAAGCACCGTAGCCAATGCCCGTGGCCCGAATGTGGGGCGTAGCACCAAACGGCGTAGCCCGCTTCGTGTGCAGAGAATAAAAGTCGAGCCGCCGACCCACGTAAATGGCCGCATTGAAGTTGGTATTCAGCTGCACGGGTACTCCGCCCTGCGGCGGCCGCACTTTGAACGGGAGGGCAAACACGTCGAGGTCGAGCCGGCGGCGCAGAAGCAGCAGCCGGTGATTGGGCTGCATGGTGTAGCGGTAGGTAGCAGTGGGCGCCCCCGGAGCCGGATTGGGCGTGAGCAGCAGCGTATCGGCGTGTTGCTGCACGTAGAGCTGTTGCTTGGGAATGGCCACCGCCAACGAGTCCCGGGTGGAGCGCCGCACCACCCGGTAGTAGCCGTCGTCGAGCTGCGTTATGTTGCCCACCACCGCACAGCTGCCCAGCAGGAGTGTGCTGCCCGCTGCCAGCCACAAGGCAATGCCCTGCATTGCGCTCCAATACCAGGAATGCGGTGCGGGAGGCGTCATAAAAAAAGGGCTAAAGCAGCGTGCCGCGCAGGAACAGAAGCGCGAAGGCGAAGTAGATGATTACGCCCGTCACGTCGACCAGCGTGGCCACGAAGGGCGCCGATGAAGTAGCCGGGTCGGCCCCGAGGCGCTTCAGCAACAGCGGCAGCATCGAGCCGCACAGCGAGCCCCACAGCACTATGCCCACCAGCGACGAGCCTACCGTGAGGCCAATGCGCCAGTAGTACTCCCCGTACTCGCCCGGAAACAGCTGCGACCAAAGCAGAATGCGCATCAAGCCCACCACGCCGAGGATGACGCCCAGCATCAGGCCCGTGGCCAGCTCGCGGCGCATTACCCGCCACCACTCGCCCAAACTCAGCTCGCCCAGGCTCATGGCCCGGATGATGAGAGAAGTAGCCTGCGAGCCCGCGTTGCCGCCCGCGCTGATGATGAGCGGAATGAACAGCATCAGCACCACGGCTTTGGCAATTTCATCCTCAAAATACCCCATGGCCGTGGCCGTAAACATTTCGCCAATCAGCAGAATAACCAGCCAGCCGGCCCGCTTCTGCACCATGCGCAGCATGGGCGTGGCGAGGTAGGGCTCGTCGAGGGCTTCGGAGCCGCCGAGCTTCTGCATGTCTTCGGTGTCTTCCTGCTCGCGAATGCTCAGGATGTCGTCGATGGTCACAATGCCCAGCAGGATGCCTTGGTCCGAAACCACGGGCAGGGCGTTGCGGTCGTTGCGCCGAAACACATCGATGGCTTCCTCTTGGTCCTGGTCGGCCATAAGCTGTACAAAGCGGCGGTCCATCAGGTCGCGCACCCGGGCCGTGGGCGCGGCCAACAAAAACTCCCGAATGCGGATGTCGTCAATCAGCACGCCCTGCGCGTCGGTGACGTACAGCATGCTCAGCGTTTCCGATTGCCCGCCGTGCTGCCGAATGTAGTCGAGCACCTGCTGCACCGTCCAGTTCTCCCGAATGGCGATGTAATCGGGCGTCATGAGGCGTCCTACCGAGTCTTCGGGATAGCCCAGCAGCTGCAGGGTCACCTTGCGCTCTTCCTCTGAGAGGCTCTGCACCAGCTCGGCCACGAAGTTGGCGGGTAAGAACTCCAGCAGGGTGGTCCGGTCGTCCGGCGACATCTCGTTGAGAATGTCGGCCATCTTATCCTGCGCTAGGTTGTCGAGGAAGTGGCGCTGTATCTCCAGGTCGAGGTACTCGAACACTTCGGTGGCCAGCTTCAGCGGCAGGAGCCGGAAAATGATGAGCTGCTCCCGTTCTTCTTCTTCTTCAATCAGCGCAACCAGCTCCGACGGTTGAAACTCGCGAAGCACCTGCTTCAACTTGAAAAATTCGCCCTCCTGAATCAGGGACGTGATGGTTTCCACGGTCTGCGGCTGCATGAAAAGAAGGGCGGAGATGCTTCGCTAGGCAAGCGGGCTGGTAAGATAAAGAGACAAGCGCTGCAAAAGTAGGGCTAAAGCGTAGCTTCAGGCCAAAAATTACCGTTAGGCAAAGGGATAAAGCTCTGCTGCGGCAAACGCTACCCTGCCGCAAACTCAAATCTGTGCCAATGCCTGCCGATTCTACTTTCTCTGACGCGCCCCGCGGTACCCTGGTTTTGCTCGGTGGCGGCGACGACGACCCCATGCTGACCCTGCTGGCCAACATGCTGCCCGGCTCTTCGGCCACCATTGAGGTGCTCACCACGGCCACCCGGCGCCAGCCTGCCCGCACCGCTGCCGCCTACGCCCACGCCCTGCACCAGTTAGGCTGCCCCCACGTGCGCCACCTGCAGGTCGATGAGAACCATCCGGCCGATGACCCGGCCACGCTCATGCGCCTGCGCCGGGCCACGCTCGTGTTCATGAGCGGCGGCGACCAGGAGCGCATCACCGATTTTCTGCTCAACACCGAATTTCTAGCCATTCTCAAGGCCAAATACCAAAATGAGCCCGACTTCATCGTGGCCGGAACCAGCGCCGGTGCTTCGGCCTTGGCCGAGTGCATGCTGGTGTACGGGCACGGTTGGCGCAGCTTGAAAAAAGGCAACATTGATGTAAAACCAGGCTTGAACCTGCTGCCGGGCTTGCTGCTCGACCAGCATTTTGCTGAGCGCGGCCGCTACCCGCGCCTCATGCACGCCGCCCTGGCTCAGCCCGACTTGCTGGGCATTGGGCTGAGCGAAGAAACGGGACTCATCGTGCGCGGGGGCCAGCCCATGGAGGTTTTTGGCGACGAAGTCGTTGTTGTGATTGACGCGGCCCAGCTCAAGCACAACAACCTGCCCGACCTTGCCGAAGGCCAGATGATTAGTGCCCATGGCCTCCAGGTGCATTTGCTAGTGGCCGGCCAGCAGCTCGACCTTGCCACGCGGCAAGTGATGCTGTAAGCTGAGCAGGAAGCGCATAGCCAGCCACGGGTTTCTTTCCCGTGCTCTCGTTGGCTCCTCATCCCATCGGGCACCAAACCGGTCTACCTTTGCGTTGATGCCGCGAAATCATTCCGTGTTCTTCATGCGTATTTCCCGTTTGTGGCTCAGGCCGCTGCGTTTCCTGGGTCTCGTGTTGGTGCTGGGCACGCTGCTGCCATGGGCGTGCACGCGCAAGGCCATTTCCTTCAATAGCAACCCTGAGCAGCCAGCCGTGGCCGTGCTCGGAGCCGACACGCTCACGCGCACCGCCGATTCGCTCAACGGCAAGCCCCTTAGCACCGCCCGCAAGGTTGTTATCAGTAAGGAGCAGGAGCGCGCTGCCAAAGAGGCTGAAAAGGAGGCTCAGCGCAAGCCCAAGAAGAAAAAGAAGGTTTTCCTAGGGGAGAAAATCAAGCGGGCGTATTCCAAGTCTGGCCCCAAGGGGCGCAACCAAGTGATTGAGGTTTTCTACTTCCTCAAATACCCCATGCCGCTCAACGCCTACGCGCCGGCCCACTATTACTACGACGTTAAAAAACGGAAAATCCTGAAGCTGGCTTCTATTGAGGAAGATATTTCCAACCTCAAAATCCTGCACGGCCCCTACAAGAAGTTGCAAAACAACAAGGTCATCGAAACCGGCTACTACGCCTTGGGCACCCGCCACCTGCGCTGGGAGCGGTTCGATAGAAACGGCGTGCTGTTAACCAAGGTGCACTACGAAATGGGCTTCCCGCGCGACGCCAACGTGAGCTATTACGGCGAAGACCGCAGTCTCATTAATGAAGTGGTGCCCTACGTAAATGGCAAGCTGGAAGGCGACTACGCCAAGTTCCTCATCAACGGCCAGCCCGAATGGCGGGGCCAATTCGAAAATGGCCGTCGCGTAGGCGTCTGGACCAAGTTCTGGGGTTTCCGTGGCCGCCGCCATTACGAGTACCAGTACGGCGAGTCGGGCTACGACCCGGAGGTTACCGAGCCTGAACTCATTCGGGAGTACGACCGCAGGTTTAATCTTGTCTACGACAAGGAAAAGAACATCGACAAGCGCGGCCAGCCCGAAGTGGAGGACCGCCCCGGCCAGCGCAGGCCAGCACCCCGCACCGCCCCCAAAGCAGCCACAAAGCGCAAGTAGGGGAGGGGCATTGCTGCGCCTTAATAGAATGCGTCTTCGAAGTGCTCGATGCGAAAGCCCTGGGCCAGCAGCGTGAGCGCCACAATGTCGAAACGGATATCGCCGCGCCAGTCCAACTCTTCCTGCAGGTGAGTAGCCGCCAGCCGGAACAGCTCTTTCTTCCGCGTCGATACAAACGTCTCGGGCGGTCCGTACTGCGTCGAAGAGCGAGTCTTGACTTCCACAAACACCAGCAGCTCGCTGCCGCGCCGCAGCACCAGGTCTATTTCGGCCCGGCCGTAGCGGTAGCCGCGGGCCATCACCTCGTAGCCCAAGGCCAGGAAGTGTTCGGCAGTTGCGGCTTCGCCAGCCCGGCCCAATTCGTGCGGTGCGTGTGCCATGAGAGAGGTATCCGGACAAGGAGAAACAAGGCGCCGAATCAGACGAGAGGAGCGCGCCTGCAAGCTACTGCGCAGCCAACGCATCCTCCCGAGTCATGCACCGCACCAGCCCGAACGCAAACGCGGCCCGCCAGCAAGACTACAAAGAAGGTCTTTCAAGCGGCCATCCAAAGCGCATCTGCCGACTTTCCCTGCTCCCTCCACCAACAAGCATCGGCTAAAGCTTACGGCGCTTAGTACCTTTGCGTCCCGTTTCATTAATCCACGCTTATGGCCTCTACCGTAGAACAGTTCGCCCCCCAGCTGCTCGACGCCATCCTCCCCGACGCCGCCGGCTCTGTGCTCAACCGCACCTTGCACGTGCAGCGGTTGGGGTTAGTGGATTATGTGCCCACCTGGCAGTTGCAGGAAGCCCTGATGGAGGCCACCCTCGCTATCAAATCCCAAAACCGCCAAGCCGAAACCAGTGGAGCAGCACTGGCCTCCACGCCCAACCACCTGCTGCTCTGTGAGCACCCGCATACTTATACGCTAGGTAAAAGCGGCAAGCCCGAACACCTACTCCTCGATGATGCTGCCTTGGCCACCCACCACGCCAGCTTTCACCGCATCAATCGCGGCGGCGACATCACTTACCACGGCCCCGGCCAGCTGGTAGGCTACCCCATCCTCGACCTCGACAACTTCCGGCCCGATATCCATTGGTACCTGCGCGTGCTCGAGGAAGCCGTTATCCGCACGCTGGCTGAATACGGCCTCCGTGCTGGCCGCATTGCCGGCCTCACCGGCGTGTGGCTCGATTGGGAAGCCGGCGCGCCTAACCCCCGCAAGATTTGCGCTCTCGGCGTGAAGTGCAGCCGCTGGGTTACGCTCCACGGCTTTGCCCTGAACGTTAATCCTGACCTCAGCTATTTCGGCCACATCGTGCCCTGCGGCATCACCGACAAGGCCGTTACCTCCTTGGCACAAGAGTTGGGGCAAGCCGTGTCGGTGCCCGAAGTTCAGGAGCGCCTGCTGCCTCACCTCTTCGAGTTATTGGGTGCCAATAACCCGACCATCTCACTGGATGCACCCAGCCCAGTAGCCTAGCTGCTACTAAAACTGCGCACTCAATTATCCGACTAAATCCGTGCTTTTGTGAAACAAGACATTGTTTTTGACCCCGTAGAAGGCGTTTCCGTAGCCGTAATCCCCAACGACGAGGCTCGCACGCCCGATGGCCAGTCCATCTGGCAGGTGTACCTGCTCAACCACAACGCTTTCCCGTTGCAGAACGTCATCATCAACGCCAATGGCTACGGCCAGCGCGAGGACGGCGAAAAAGTGCGCACCTCTACCCTGCGCTACTTATTCGAGGAGGTTCCGGCCCACACCGCCGTGCCCGTCGAGCCCATCGATTCGTCCTTGTTTCACCTCAACAACCAGTACTGGGTGAGCTACTACAAAGGGCCCCAGATTTTTGATAAAAGATTCATTTTCGTGCCCGATTCCATCGTGGCCGACAACCTCACGCACATCGCCCTTCTTGATAAAGTTGGGGTACTGCACAGCTAAGTAGCGGCCGTTGCCGCGGGGCGTGCTGCGTCTCCATCCGCGTTTTTCACGCCCTCTGCTCCAACTATTATCTATGAATAATTACGATATCCCCCTAAGCTTGTCCTGGATGTGGGCCTTTTTGGTATCGCTGTTCGCGGTTCCGTCCATTATCTACATCGCGCACCTCAAGAACATGCTCGATACCCCAAACGGGCGAACCGTGCACCAGTCGCTCACGCCCCGCCTGGGTGGCGTGGCGGTGTTCGCGGGCTTCATGTCGGCGCTAACCATCTTCGCACCCCTCGACAATGGGGCCAAGGAGCTGCTGGCTGGCTGCATCATCCTGTTCTTCGTCGGGCTCAAGGACGACCTGGTGGGCATGTCGGTGTCTAAAAAGTTCGTGGGCCAGCTGCTGGCCACTGGCATCGTCATGATAATGGCCGATGTTCGCATCACTAGCTTCCAGGGCATCTTGGGCATCCATACCTTGCCCGTTGGCATCAGCTACGCCTTTACCCTGGGTGTTATCGTGGGCATCACCAACGCCATCAACCTCATTGATGGCCTCGACGGCCTAGCAGGCACCATAGTGCTGATTGTAAGTGGCACATTTGGGTATTACTTCTACGCTTACGGGGGCTCGGCCTATGGCAACTATTCCTTCGTAGCGGTCTGCCTCATTGGGGGGCTGCTCGGTTTTCTGCGCTACAACTTCCACCGGGCACCCATCTTCATGGGCGACACAGGCTCGCTGGTGTGCGGGTTCATCGTGTCGGTTTTAGCCATTCAATTCATTGAAATGGGCCTCCGGGTAGGCGCGCCTTTCGGTTCGTCGGCACCATCGGTGGCGGTAGGCATTTTGTTTGTACCGCTGTTCGACACGCTGCGGGTGTTCTCCCTGCGCATGCTGGCCGGCCGCTCGCCTTTTGCCCCCGACAAAAACCACATCCACCACCGCATTCTGGCAATGGGCTTCCAGCAAATCAGCACGGTGCTGCTGCTGGGTCTGCTCAATATTATCGTCATTCTCTTCGTTATTCGATTCGCCGACCTTGGCAACACGGTGCTCATCGCGGGGCTGGCCGTCTTCTCGGCGTTGTTGAGCATTTTCTTTGGCGTGTACCAAAGCCGTATTACCCGCCGTCAGCTTCTGACGGTCGAAAAAGCAAACTTGTCGTAGCTGTCATGGCACTTCGAGGCTCTTTGCGCACTTCGTGGCTACTCACCTGTGCCTTAGTGCTGGCAATGGTGGTCATGGGGCACCGCGCCTGGAGCAGCGAGTACCGGCAGCTGCCACCCGCCTCGCCCACGGCGCTCTCCGAAGATTGGCTCATCCACGACGCTGCTCGCAACCGCCTCATCTTTTACCTGCCCGGCTACCACCAGCCCGCCCACGTTTACTACCAATGGGTGCAGGTAGAGCGCAACCAGCCGTTTCCGTTGTCCTTTGCGGCCCAGCCCGGCCTGAGCTTGTTTCTGGATAATCAGCTCATCTTCACGGCCCGAACCGCCACCACCTATTCGCTCGACATCGCGGAGCTCCTGCCTGCCCAGCTAGCGCCCGGCCGCCACCTGCTGGCCGTGTGGCAGCCCGATGGCTCGCCGGCTCTGGCTTCTTTCTCAGGGGTTGCCGCCCTCGGCACTGTTGCCGGCCAGCCGGAGGCCCGCGTTGGGCGCGCCCAGCCCCGCCTGCCAGGCCCGCAAGGCCAAAACGTTTACCTGAGCTTTTTGCTCGTGCTCGGTCTCTCCTACGGAGCTGTGCGCTCGACGTACCAGCCCGGCCTGGCCCGCATCTTTCAAATCGAGGAGCTGTTTGGCAATGGTGGCGACCAGCAAGCCTTCTTGGCCAAGCCAGCTTTTTCGTTGCTGAACCTGCTGTTAGTAATACTTTTTGCCTTGTCGTTTGGCTTGCTCCTCACTGCCATCCACACCGACCTGCAAAACTTACCGTTGCTGCGCCGCTTCTTCAATGTGCCCGAAACGGCTATCGTCGCCCGCGTCCTGCTCTACACGGCCATCATCACCACGTTCGTCTTTGGTAAGTTTCTGTACGTCGGCATCATGGCTTACATATTTGGCCTGCAGGGCCTTGTCAACGTGCAGTACCGCGAGTTCTTGCGAACCACTCTGCTGGCCGGCTTATTTCTTCCGCTGGTGCTGCTGCTCTACCTTAGCCTCAACAGTAGCTACCCCAACACGGTGGCTTGGGCAGCCAGTGGCGCTATTGGTATTGTGTTAATTGGTACTGTTCTGCGAGTTGCCCGTACACTGCACCGGCATGCCTCCCTGCTGAATCTACATTTGTTTGCCTACCTTTGTGCTACCGAAGTTCTGCCCTTGTTGGTATTGCTTAAGCTCATCGTCTTCACTTACTGATTGGCGCTCGCCATCCTGTTCGGATTAGCACATTTCTCCTTTCCTTATTGTCCTAGCATTACCCTTCCTTACTCCTGTATGGCCGAAAGTGCAGATAAGCCGGGCACAGGCCGGCACGCCAAGCGCATCACTAGTATCCTGGTTACCCAGCCCAAGCCCACCAACGACGTATCCCCCTACTTCGCCATAGCCGAGAAATACGGCATTCAGGTCGATTTCCGGGAGTTCATTGAGGTACAGCCCGTTTCCTACAAAGATTTTAGGCGCGACAAAATCAACATTCTGGAATTTACGGCTGTGATTTTCACCAGCCGTAATGCCGTCGACCACTTCTTCCGCATTTGCCAGGAAGCCAAGCTGGAGATGCCCGCAGAAATGAAGTACTTCTGCATCTCCGAGCAGACCGCAAATTACCTCCAGAAATACATTGTGCTGCGCAAGCGCAAGCTTTTTGTTGGCGAACGCACCGCGGCTGACTTGTTTGATGTCATCAAGAAGCACAAAGGTGAGAAGTTCTTGTACCCCTGCTCCGACATCCGCAAGGATGACCTCCCGGTGTTCATGCGGGCCAACAACCTGAAGTTCTCAGAGGCCGTAATCTACCGCACTGTAGCCAGCGACTTGTCCGACCTGTCGGACGTGAAGTACGACTGCATTGCGTTTTTTAGCCCTTCCGGCATCAGCTCACTGTTTATCAACTTTCCCGACTTCATACAGGACGGTACCCGCATTGCGGCCTTTGGCCCCACCACTGCCAAAGCAGTAGTCGATGCAGGACTAATCCTTGACATTGAGGCTCCTCACCCCAATGCGCCGTCTATGACGGGTGCTATCGAGGCTTACATTCGGCGTCATTCGCTCACCGAAGTAGGTAAAACGAGTTCGAAGAACGCCAACCCCAACGTCTAGACAGTATCTTAGACCAAGAACCGGCGCAACCTTCCCGTGCGCCGGTTTTTTTGTTGAAATTTTTTAGAGACTGTTTTTGACTTACATTTGAAAGGTAATAATCCCTGGCATCCACCCATCCTACGCCAGGCGTTTTTCCTTCTTCCACTTCTGCCACCCCGTCTCATGAGAGTAACGATTCTTGCGACTTTGCTTCTTGCTATTGCGGCGGGCTCTGCGGCGGCTCAACAGCAGCCTCAGTTCACCCACTACGGGCTGAACGGCATGCACCTGAACCCGGCGTATGCAGGCATCAAAGGCCAAGGGGAAGCGTTGTTGATTGGGCGTTATCAATATTATAACTACGGTACCTACGGCGACGCCAACGGCTCGCCCCGCACAGGCTTAATGACCCTTTCCCTGCCCATCCTTGCTGTTAGCGGTGGGGTTGGCCTCTCGGTCTACTACGACCAGGCAGGCATGGCGAAAATGACCAATGCAGCGCTTTCTTACTCGCAGCACATCAAGCTAGGGGCCGGCAAACTTGGCATCGGCGTTCAGGGCCTTTACACCTACCTCGGCAAGGGCACCTACATTGCCATCGACCCCGAAGACGTCAATGTACCCAAAGATGCGTCCGACAACAAGTTCGATGTCGGTGCGGGGTTATGGTACGAAGCTCCGAAATTCTATGCAGGCCTCAGCCTGAATAACCTGCTACGCTCGGAATATTCATTTAAAAGCGGCGGCACCGAGGGTACGCCCAGCCGCTACCTAGCAGAAAACCACGCCTATTTTACGGCCGGCTATAATATAGACGCCACTTCTTCCGTTGTTGTGACGCCAATGGTCTTGGTAAAGGCCGTGCTGCCAGGAAAGTATTCCAGCAGCACCAAATTTGTTAATCCAAAGAACTACTCTTTCGAGGGCGGCGTTCGTGCTACTATCGACGACAAATATTGGGCGGGGGTCAACTACCGCCACGAAGAATCTATTTCAGGCCTGCTTGGCCTGAGCTTTGCAAAAGACAATGCAATGCGTTTGGGCTATGCGTTCGACTTCATTGCATTCAATCAGGAAGCCCGAGCCTTCAGCTCGCACGAAATTATGCTCTCTTACCGCCTGCCCAAACCAGGCCTCGTTACCCGTCCGGCAATTCGCACGCCCCGCTATAGCTTCTAATTTTCCTATTTTCTAATCTTGCCGTTTAGGCAGTATATTTATTTAAAGTTAGGATAAATTTTAGGCGGCCTCATGGCCGATAAACGGGTTAATCGAGCTATTTGGGCCATTCGGCGTGTTTACCCCCGATTTGGCCGGGCGGAAACAAAATCAAGTATTGCACAGCATCCTAAAAAAGTGTAGATTTGCCAGCCCATCTAAATGTACTTTAACGGTATTGGCAATTAAAACAGAATTTTAAACTCTCATGAACAAGCTTCTAGCAGTATCCCTTTTCGCTATCTCCGGAGCATTATTGGGTGGGTGTGGATTCGGTAAAGGTCCTCAGGGTGAACTGGTTGGTTCCGATGACCGTCCTATCTTCAACCCCCAGGAGGTTCCTTTCGGTATGGTACCCTGCCCCGGTGGTACTTTTCATATGGGCCAGACCGACCAGGATATTTCCGCATCCATGGTAAATATGAATAAGCAGGTGACTATCGCCGGCTTCTACATGGATGAGACGGAAATCACCAACAATGAATACCGCCAGTTTATGGACGCCATCAAGCAGGATTCGCTTGATGTATTGGGTGAGGAGTATGTGATGACTGAGCTCTATCCCGACACTACGGTTTGGGTGCGGGATTTCACTTACCACATGGGTGACCCGCTGTTAGAATATTACTATACCCATCCTGCTTTCGATGATTATCCGGTTGTAGGTGTCGACTGGTTTGCTGCTAAATATTTCTGCAACTGGCGTACCAAGTTCCGGAACGCAGCACGCGAAGAGAGTGGTTATGCCAACGACCCCAACTTCCGTCTTCCTTCCGAAGCCGAGTGGGAGTACGCCGCTCGCGGTGGCCGCGACTTAGCTACTTATCCTTGGGGTGGTCCTTACCTGCGCAACAGCAAGGGTTGCATGCTGGCCAACTTTAAGCCCGGCCGCGGCGACTATGCTTCTGATGGATTTGCTTACACGGCGGAAGTAGGTTCTTTCTTCCCCAATGATTTCGGCCTTTATGATATGGCCGGCAACGTGTCCGAGTGGTGTGATGATGCTTATATGGAGGCTTCGGTACCAGTAGTATGGGACCTGAACCCAACCAACCCAGACGATAACGAGCCCCGCAAAGTGGTTCGTGGCGGTTCCTGGAAGGACATCGCGTATTTCCTCGAAACCGGAACGCGCAACTTTGAATACCAAGACTCTGCTCGCTCTTACATCGGCTTCCGTTGCTCGATGATTCAGATTGGCATGGGTTCCAATAATTCCCTCAACTAGGTTATAATCAATCCAACCGGCCAAGGCCACTATTTATTACCATACTCCCTTCATCACCTTCTTCAACCCCCTTTCAAAAGTTAAATTCTCATGGCAGCTAAAGGAAGTTTTCTCTATGACACGCTGATGCCCAAAATTTATGGTATCGGTGCAGCCGTTGTTATTATCGGTGCTCTATTCAAAATTCAACACTGGGAAGGTGCTGACATCATGCTTATCGTGGGTCTGGGTACCGAAGCCGTTATCTTTTTCCTAAGCGCTTTCCAGCCCCAGTCCAAGGAACACGACTGGTCACTCGTTTACCCTGAACTGGGCGAAGGATATGACCCTTCCACGGGCAACTCCAGCTTCTCGACCGATAGCTCTGCTAAAGGCTTGACGATGAAACTGGACGACATGCTCAAAAATGCTAACGTAACTCCCGAAGCCCTCACTAACCTGGGTCAGGGCCTGAACCGTCTCAGCACCACCACGTCGCAGTTGTCGCAGCTGGGCGAGGCTACCAATGTGACCGACGAGTACACCAAAAAGGTGCGTACGGCTGCCGATTCACTCGACAAAATCAACGTTGCTTACGGCAATACGGTTGAAGCCATCTCGGCCATGTCGAACGCTACTTCCGATGCTAAAGAGTACCACTTGCAGGTTCAGAATGTAACCAAGAACTTAGGCGCGCTGAATGCAGTGTACGAAATGGAACTGCAGGATGCCAACACGCACCTCAAGTCCATGAACCAGTTCTACGGTACGCTCAGCAAGGCCATGGACAACATGACCCAAGCTGGCAAAGACACCGAGCAGTTTCAGAAGCAAGTGTCTGACCTGACGGGCAACCTGACTTCGCTCAACCGTGTGTACGGCAATATGCTGAACGCCATGCGGGCACCAGCCCAAGCCTAATTATTAGGCAGCAATTCAGTTCTTCATCCAATTTTAGAGGAAACAGATAATGGCAGGCGGAAAAGAAACCCCGCGGCAGAAGATGATTGGCATGATGTACCTCGTGCTAACCGCTCTTCTGGCGCTCCAAGTGAACTCAGCGATTCTGCTAAAGTTCAAGTTCATCGACGACAGCTTGCTGAGCGTCAATGACAAGACATCGGTAGCTGCCGAAGGTACCGTAAAGGGCATACAGGCTGCTGTAACCAAAAACCAGAATACGGCCCGCGACAAAGCTGTGTTGGCCCAAAGCGAGGAAATTCGCCAGAAGACCAAAGAAATGATTGCCTATCTACGTGGCATTCGTGAGCAGCTGTATAAGGCTACGAATAATACCCCCACCGAGTTCAAGAACATGAGCGGTGAAGACAAGGTGGCTATCACCATGCTCGGCGGTAAAAAGAATGGTATTGCTTACACTTCGCTGCAGCCGAAATTGAATGAGTACGCTCAGTACATGAAGCAGTTTGTTCCTGATGCTTCTCCTTTGGCACTTGATGCTAAAGAAGACCCTCGCGTAACAGACAAGTCCCAGCGCACTAAAAACTTCGCCGAGCTTAATTTCGAAAACACGCCGGTAGTAGCTGCTTTGGCTACCATCTCGCAGAAAGAAACCGAAATTCTGGAGTTGGAGGCTGAAGCTTTGCAGAAGCAGGCTGAGAAAGTAGGTGCCAAGACAATCGTATTCGACAAAATTGGTGCTTTTGCTAGCGCTGAGTCTAACACTGTAGCTGCTGGTACCAAATACAAGGCTGAGTTGTTCTTGACGGCCTCGGCTTCGAGCATCAGCCCGAAGATGACTTTGAACGGTAGCCCGCTGAGCGTAAGCCCCGATGGCAAAGGCAAGGTAGAGTTTACTGCTCGCCCTGGTGCTTTCGATGCTTCTGGCAATGCCAAGGCCTCGTGGACCGGTACCATCCGCTTCAACCAGAACGGCCGCGACACGACTTTCACGGTGAAGGTGCCTTACACCATCACCAAGCCCGTGATGCAGATTCAGTCGGCTTCGGTGCAGGCTCTGTACTTCAAGTGCGGCAACAAGCTGAGCGTTTCGGTGCCCGCACTGGGTGCTCAGTACAAGCCAAGCTTCTCGGCTTCGGGTGCTTCGGTTCTGCCCGGCAGCAAAGTAGGCGACGTAACGCTCGTACCTAACTCTAAAGAAGTGACCTTGAACGTGAGCAGCGATGGCAATGCCATTGGCTCGCAAACCTTCCAGGTGCGTCCTATCCCCAAGCCCACTATTGAGTGCTTCGTAGGTGGCCGTCCGGTAAATGAGAAGCAGGGTACTCCTGGTACTGCTGTGCGCTCGATGACCCTGCGTGCTATCCCGGATGCTGGCTTCGCCACCTTCCTGCCTGATGACGCCAAGTACCGGGTGTCGAGCTACGAGGTTACGCTGGTGCGTGGCCGTCGTCCTGCCATACAGCCCCGTACGGTAAGCGGCCCTACGGCTGACCTCAGCGATGTGGTGAATGCCTATCGCGAAGGCGACCGTATCTACATCGAGGTGAAAGGTGTACAGCGCCTTAACTTCCAGGGCAACGTTGAGGAAGTGAATATTTCCAAGCAATTCAACGTTCCGCTGTTGTAATATTTTTGGCCTCGGCCGCGTTAGCGAACTATCTTAAAGTAAATCTGCTTTTGCCTGTTATGAAATCCATCCACACCTTGGCTGCTATTGCGGCGGGCTTGTCGCTCTCGCTGACGGCTTCTGCTCAGGAGCAAGCCACTACGGCGAGCAGCACGGGCTCGCACCGGCCAATTCCACCCTCCGACCAGATGTTCCGCAAGAGCATTTGGCGCCAAGTGGACTTGCGCGAAAAGCAGAACAAACCTATGTTCTCCGAAGGCAAGGAAATCAGCCGCATCATTCTTGAGGCGGTGAAGCGCGGCGAGTTGCAAGCTTACAAGAACGATTCGCTGACTTCTACCTTCACTGGGCAAGAGGTAACTGGTAATGCATCGTATGCTGACGAGGGATTCAAGCTGAGCGACGAGGAAAAAGCCGCCGGCTTTAGCGAGAAGGACTTGAACGGTGGCGGTGACGATGGTTGGGGTACTGCTCCCGCCAAAGGTGCAGCCAAAGGCAGCACTGCCGCTAAAACGGTTCGTCAGCCCAAACTGGGTGCTAACGGCAAGCCTTTGAAAGACAAAAAAGGCAAGGTGATTATGGAGACCGTGGCCGTTGCGCCTCCGCCTCCACCGCCGCCCGCTGCAAACCTCTACCGTTACAAAGACTTGTATGAAATGGAGGTAAAAGAGGATATGATTTTCGACAAGAAACGGTCGAGAATGTATCACGACATTAAATCCATTACCCTGCTCGTGCCTTCGACGCTGCCCTCCAATACCTCAGGTATTGAGAAGCCGATTGGAACGTTTAAGTACAGTGACTTGGTGAAGGTGTTCCGTGCCAATCCCGAGAATGCCATCTGGTTCAACCCCGAGAACGATGCCCAGCACAAAAACTTGGCTGATGCATTTGAACTATGGTTGTTCAACTCCTACATCACGAAGGTGTCAAACGCCGGCGACAGCCGTCTGGACGACATCTACGGCGGTGCTCAGCAGGGCATTCTTGCTGCTCAGCAAACCTCCGCTGACCTGATTGAATACGAGTATAACCTGTGGAGCTTCTAGCATCACGGAATCAGTCGGATACATTAGGTTGATATGTTATAAGAAAGGCCCCTGCAGCTATGCAGGGGCCTTTCTTGTTGTATGGGCTAACTGGGCAGTTGACGGGCGGGCATGGGGTGAGCGGGTGCGTCGTTTTCGGCGAAATAATTTTGGAGCACCTTGGCTTTGGCCTTACCCACTTCAGCAATTAGCTCGGCTTCGGTTAGCTCGCGGATTTTTTTGACTGACTTAAACTTGTTGAGGAGCTTGTCGGCAGTCACGGGGCCTAGTCCTTTAACATCGGTAAGCTCCGTTTTGAGGGTGGCGGCGTCGCGGCGGGAGCGGTGGAAGGTGATGCCGAAACGGTGAACTTCATCGCGCATCCGTTGGAACAGACGCAATGATTCGCTCTTTTTATCGATGTAAAGAGGGAGCGGGTCGTTTGGAACGTAGATTTCCTCAAGGCGTTTGGCGATGCCAATGACGGCCATCTGGCCCCAAAGGTTGAGGTCTTTTAAGGCCTTGACAGCCATGCTGAGCTGACCTTTGCCACCATCGACAATAATGAGTTGGGGCAAGCTGGCTCCTTCATCAACGAGACGCCGGTAACGACGGCTGACCACTTCATACATCGAGTCGAAGTCGTTGGGGCCGATAACAGTTTTGATGTGGTAGTGGCGGTAGTCTTTCTTGCTCGGTTTGGCATTGCGAAAGCACACCATAGCAGCCACCGGATTATCGCCTTGGAAGTTGGAGTTGTCGAAGCATTCTATATGCTTGGGAAGCTCAGTCAGGCGCAGGTCTTTCCTGATGGTTTCCATGATGCGAACCTCATTCAAGTCCTTGCTGCGGTCGTTCATGCTCTCCTTTTCCTTGCGGGCGTAGAGCACGTTTTTGAGGGCTAGCTCCAGCAGCTTGCGCTTGTCGCCGATTTGGGGAACGGACACGGCAATGCCCGGCAAGGGTAGCTGCACGGCTACGTTGGTGAGGATTTCGCGCGACTCGCTTTCAAACTCCTGCCGCATTTGCATGACGAGGGGAGCCAGAATTTCGGCATCTTCTTCGTCCAGCTTCTTCTGCACCTCCAGCGACTGCGTGAGAATGATGGAGCCGTTCATAACCTTGAGGTAGGTTATGAAGGCCGATTTCTCATTGCTGGCAATGGCGAACACATCGATGTTGGTGAGTGTGGCCGAGACGATGGTGCTCTTTAGCTGGAAGGCCTCAATCTTGTCGAGCTTGACCTTGAACTGGTGGGCTAGCTCGTACTGCATGTTATGCGCGGCGGCCGTCATTTGGTCGCGGAAGTACTGCTTGGGCACACGCAGGTCGCCGTTGAGGATGTTGCGAATCTGCTGAATGTAGCCGTTGTACTGGGCTTCATCTTCTTTGTCTTCGCAGGGCCCTTTGCAGTTGCCAAGGTGGTACTCCAAGCACACCTTAAACTTGCCGGCTTCTACATTTTGCGGGCTTAGGTTGAAGTTGCAGGTGCGCAGCGGATAGAGCGCCCGGATGAGCTCCAGGAGCACGTTGAGGGCGGTGCCATTGGCGTAGGGACCGTAGTAGCGCGAGCCGTCGTTAATCTTGTTGCGGGTAGGAATGAGGCGCGGGAAACGCTCGTTGGTGAGGCAGAGGTAGGGGTAGGTCTTGCCGTCCTTTAGCAGGATGTTGTACTTGGGCTGGTGCTGCTTGATGAGGTTGTTCTCAAGCAAAAAGGCATCGGATTCTGAGTCTACGATGGTGAACTCGATGCGCTTGATGTTTTTGACCAGCTGCTGGGTTTTTTTGTTGTGGTCCTGCTTGGTGAAGTAGCTGCTGACTCGCTTGCGTAAGTCGATGGCTTTACCCACGTAGATGATACCCTCGTCGTCGAAATACTTGTAGACGCCCGGCTTGTGAGGCAGGGCACTTATTTGGGCTTGCAGGTGCTCTTTGGCTGCCATAAATCGCAGATTTACGCTGATGTACTGTAATTACGCTGATTCAAACCGCATGTTTGAATCCGAGAGCGCAGAAGAGGGTAACGCGGCGCTGAGATGTCAGTGCCAAGTGGGTTTTAACAAAAAATGACCAGCAAAAGTCGCTGGTCATTTTCGATAATTGCTAAACAAGCGGTGGTTTGTCTCAACCAGCCGAGGCGCCTCGGCTAAATGTCTTCGCGGCTAAGGTCAACCGGGTCGCGGCGTTCCATTTTCTGTGCGTCGGGAATGGTGTCGCGTTGGCCGCCGTAGTAGCGCGAGCAGTCGATTTCGATGCTGAGCGGCGCGGTAGGCTTGGGGAAAGGGCCGGTGTTAATGCCGATGCTTTTGTCTTTGTACACCTTCTGCATAAAGAGACCGTAGAGCGGCAGGGCCAAGCGAGCGCCCTGCCCATAGGTGCCGCTACGGAAGTGAATGCTGCGGTCTTCGCCGCCCACCCACATGCCGCACACGAGGTCGGGGGTAATGCCCATAAACCAAGCGTCGGAGTAGTTGGAGGTGGTGCCGGTTTTGGCTCCAATCTCATACGGAAATTTAAAGCCAGTATGCAAGATGGTGCTGGTGCCGCCAGGCTCAGTGGTGCTGGCTTGCAGCATGTTGGTCATGATGTAAGCCGTTTCTTCGCTTAAGACTTCTTTGGCTCGGGGCACAAACTCCCGCAGCACGTTGCCGTTCTTGTCTTCGATGCGAGTCACCATCATCGGTTCGGTCCAGTAGCCCTTGTTGACGAAGGTGGCGTAAGCGCCGCACAGCTCGTAAATGTTGCAGTCGGAAGAGCCAAAACCAACCGCTGGAACGGCTTCAATGGGCGAATTGATGCCGATCCGTTTGGCGTAGGTCACAATGGTTTCGGGCGTGAGCTTCATCACCAGCCACGCCGTGATGGAGTTCATGGAGCGGGCCAGGGCCTGCCGCAAGGTGAACACCCGGCCCGAGAAGTTGCCGTCGAAGTTGCGGGGGGTGTAGGGCGCGCGGCCGGCCACGGCCGGGAAGGTAGTGGCCACATCGGGCCGCGGGTAGCACGGAGAGTAGCCCTGGTCAATAGCGGCTGCGTACACAATGGGCTTGAACGTGGAGCCTGGCTGGCGCTTGCCCTGGCGCACGTGGTCAAACTTGAAAAACTTGTAGTTGGAGCCGCCCACCCAGGCTTTAATCTGGCCGTTGAGGGGGTTCATGGCCATGAAGCCGGCCCGTAGGAAACGCTTGTAGTAAGCCAGCGAATCGAGCGGCGACATCAGCATCTCTTTCTCGCCCTCCCACGTGAACACGGGCATTTTGTACTTCTTGTTCAGGTAGTAGTTCACCGAGTCGCGGTTGCCCTCGTGAAGGTTCATGAGCGACTTGTAGCGCTGGGTGCGCCGCATGGAGATGTTGAGGAAATTGGGAATGACCTTGCCGTTTTCGTCGCGCCAGGGGAGTTGGCCTTTCCAATGCTGGGTGAACCACTTCTGCTGCAACGTTAGGTGCTCGGCCACCGACTTCTCGGCATACTCTTGCATCCGCGAGTCGATGGTGGTGTAGATTTTTAGGCCGTCGGAATACAGGTCATGGTCGGTTTCGCGGGCCCAGGCTAGGAGGGATTTGGCTACTTCGGCCCGGAAATACGGCGCCAGTCCTTTGCTGGGATTCTCTACGGAATACTTCAGGACAATGGGCTTGGCGGTATCGGCCACCATTTGGGCCGTGGTGATGTAGTTGGACTTGGCCATCTGGCGCAACACCCAGTTGCGCCGCTTCTTCGAGCGGTTGGGGTGCGTGACCGGGCTGAAGCGGCCCGGCGCGTTCACGATGCCCACCAGCGTGGCGGCCTCGGCATTGGTCAGGTCCTTGGGCTTTTTGTTGAAGAAAGTTTTGGCTGCTGTGTTGATGCCAAACGAGTTGGAGCCGTATTCTACGGTGTTGAGGTACATGCGCAGAATCTCGCGCTTGGTGTAGTTGCGCTCCAAGCGGATGGCCAGAATCCACTCCTTGGTTTTGGTAATGAGCAAGCCCATCTTGCCGTTGCCGTTCAGGGCGCCGTCGTTGAGGTCGGCCCGGGTGCGGAACAGCACCTTGGCTACCTGCTGCGTGAGCGTAGAGCCGCCGCCGTTGCGGTTGAAGGTGGCCACGCCTGCCACGGCCCGGAACACGCTTTTCATATCAATGCCGGAGTGCTGCTCAAAGCGCACGTCTTCGGTGGCAATCAGGGCATCAATCAGGTTTTGGGGCAAGTCTTTAAACTCGACCGGCGTGCGGTTTTCGCGGAAATACTTGCCAAGCAGTACCCCATCGGCGGAGTAGATTTCGGAAGCCAGCTCGGAGCGCGGGTTTTCCAGGGTTTTTAGGTTGGGCATGCGGCCAAACAGCTCCAGGAAGTTGCCGCTCACCGCGAGCACGAACAGCACCAGGCCGAGCACGCCTGTGCCGAACAGCAGCCACATGGTGCGCGCAAAGGCCGTGAATCGCCCTTTACGCGCTGGTTTCAAGGGCGTCGGCTTGGGGCGTCGGGCAGGGGTGGGGGTAGGCATAGGTGACTAAAACAGAATTATTCTGTAAAAATAAAGCCTCCGGCGCGGGACGGAGGCTTAGGGTACTATTTTTTCGGACATTGGCTGCTGGCTCTCGCCGCTGGGCGAGCCAGTAGCTGCCACTATCCGACAGGTAGCAGCTCAAGCAAACCACCAGTACTCCTATTTGTACACGCGCTGGTAGAAGCTCAAATACCCGGCCAAGTCGCCTGAAGCTTGCAGCAAGGCCAAGTTCTCCATGCTGATGACCACGGCCTGGTAGCCAGCACCGCGCAGCCGCGCGAGCGGTGATTGGGGGCCGCGCAGCTTGGTCGCGTAGCTCTGCGCTACTTTGGCGCCGGGGAGGGTGCGCACCACCACTAAGTCTTGGTCAGAGCCCAAGGTAGAGCTTTCCACTTGCAGGTTATTGGCTCGGAAAAACCGATTGTTGTAAGTGCCGAGCTGCGTAATTAAGTCTGGTGCCGCAGGAGTAGTCTTTGGGAATATCATAACCACTGCGTGCGCACCGCTTAGCTGGGTGGTGTAGGCTGTGGTCGGGGCGGTAGGGGCAGCCGGGGCCGAGGACACAGCCGGAGCGCTAGTAATAGGGGCGGGGGGCGTTTCACCCGTAGGCGCGTTCGCAGGCACGTTGGTAGGCGCGGCCACGGGAGGCGAAGTACCCAAGGCAGTTGCCGGAGCTGCCTTCTCAGGAGCCGTTTTCTGAGGAGCGGCAACGCCAGGAGGCACTGAAGGCGATTTTGAGTTGGGCCGCCTCATTGGCACCGCATCCGGAGAAGAAGCAGGGGCCAGTGCCACGGGGGCAGGCTCAGCACCAAGCCTAACCGGAGCGTCAGTGGCAACTGAGGTAGCGCCGGTGGGATTTAAAGCCTTAGCTGGTGTTTGGTCTTCTCGGTACTGAATGCGCATGCGGTTATCGACTTCGCCGGGGCGGAACATCGATATCACGGGCTTCTGAGTAGAAGCCAAGGCACCCGCTATTTGGCCGGAGCCCTGCTTGCGGTAAGTGTCGGCCAGTGCTTGCGCCTGGGGTACCAGTGGGCTGTCGGGGTAATCCTTGTAAAATTTTTCGACTGCTGTCCGAGCAGCGGTTGGCGGCTGGGTCCGGATAACCAACAATGTATTCAGATAGGCCACGCGGTCGGCTAGGTCACTCTTGGGGTATTTCTTTTCGGTGCGCGCCAGCACAGCCTTGGCCTTGGTAAACTCCTGCTTCTTATAATGGGTGAAAGCAGAATCGACCCGACTGGCCACCGCGTTGTGCAGGGCCAGTTGGTGCTCGCGGTAGAGCGGGTCGGCAATTAGCTTGGCGTAGATTGAAGTAGGAAACTCGCGTTGCAGCGCAGCGGCGTACTGGGCCATCTTGGCAGCATCGGGCAGGCCTTTGTAGTGCAGATAAAGCAAGTAGTAGGCATCAGGGGCGTGCTCACCGCGGGGGTAGCGCGTCACTTGCTTCTCGTAGGTGTCGAAGCCTTTCTCGCGCTCCTTCAATTGTTCTTTGTAAATGCCAGCCAGCTCGTACAAGGCCGCTTCCACCTGGGTGTCGGAAACCTTAAGCAGCTCCGGCGTGAGGGGCAGGTTGTTGCGGTACTGAGCCACTAGTCCCTGCTTTGCCGCTTGGGGGTCGGCAGCCAATGCCACCGCGGCAGAGTCTGCCCGGCGGGCGTTTAGCTCGTTCATGCTGCGGCTGGACTGCGCCACGGGCAAGCCAGCGGTGGCCGGGGTACTGGGCGAGTTACTGGCCTGGCTGCTGATGCGCCAGTTATCCTGCAGCTGACGGTCGCCCCACTTGCGAATGAAGTCGGCACGCGCTGTACCCAGCGTGGCCGGATTATCAAAATACCACTGCGCGCCAGCAGTGGCGGTAGGGTCAAAAGTTGACAAATCGTTGCTTGGCAAATTGTTGCCCGGGAGGCCACTCGAACCACTGCTGGTGGTGCGGGAGGCCAGTTCAGTGGCGCGGTCACTGGCTTTTTGCAGGGCGGCTAGTCGGGCCTCCTCTTTCGCTTTGGCGGCGATTTCGGCGTCGGCGTACAGGTTCAGCTGCTGGTCCAGCGCTTCGGGGCTCAAGCGGGCCAGCGCCTGCAGGCTATCCTGCGTTTCAACAATGGTGTACTGTTTGGCAAACTCCGTGAGGATGTCGCTGCGCTCCTTGATGGCCGCGTAGGTCTTGGCTTCCTTGGACATGCTCTGCACGGTGCTGTCGTAGTAAGCAGCCGCAAGGCGGTACTTCTGCAGCTCCTCGTAGTAAATGCGCCCCGCCAGCAAGTAGGTGTAGCTCTTCTGCAGGTTGTTGCTTGTCGTGGCTCGGATGGATTCCCGTAGCAGCCTCAGCGCCTCGGGGTAGTTCTTTTCGCGGTAGTTCAGCCGCGCCATCTCGTAGTAAATCTTGTCGCGGTAGTCCTTGTTCTTCGTGTCTTTCAGCAGGTTGGCGAAGGTCTTATTCAGGCGCAGCCGGTCTTTGGGAGTCAACTCCGACACCTGGCTCAACATCAGTTTTGATTGAAAGTCCAGCTCATAGGGCGGGTTGCGCGCCAGAATTTGGTCGAGCTGCTCGTAGGCTTTTTTGTTCTCGCCGGCGTCCTGATAGAGCTGGGCCAGCACGTAGCGCGTGCGCGACCGTTCGTTTTTGCGCTCAATCAGCGGAATGGCGCGCTCCAGCTGCGGAATGGCCTTGGCGGGCTGGTCGGTGCGGATGTAGTAGTCGGCGCGGGTCAGGAACAGCTGCCGGGCGTCTTCCGGCCGGCCGGCCTCCTTGTCGAGCAAATCGGATACGGCCTTGGCGCTTTCAAATTCTCCCTCTGCCACAAACGTGCGCATCAGCCCAATCAGGGCTTCGTGCTTGGCGTTGGGGTCCTTGCTCGTCGAGTTGACATACTTAAAGGTGAGGGCCGCGTCACCAAACTGCATCTGGTAAAAGCGTGCCCATCCCACCAGGATGTAGGCGTCGTCGGTCCAGTCGGAGCCCGGCCGGTGCTGAATCGGCATCGAAGCCTTCTTGATGATGTCGTTCAGGTCGGCGCGGTTGGCGCGCACGGTAAGGCTGTCGAGGGTCGGAAACAGCGGCAGCGTCTGGTTGTAGTCGTTGATGCGGCTGGCGTAGAGCTTTTCTTCGGTTTCGTGCAGCTTCTCGCGGGCCAGGAAATAAGCATTGTCCCGCGCCGCCACGTTGTTGAACGCATGCGCCACCAGGTTTTTGTCGGATGCGCAGCCCGCCGCGCCCAGCCCCATAAGGAACAGGAAAAGCGCCGGCCAGCGGTATATCAGCAGGTGTTGTGTCAAAGCCAAAGGGAAGGATAAAGGCAACCGATTGCCTCCGCAACGCAGCCAGCGACCCGAATTGTTCGTTCGAGCGCACGAAGCGCCGGTAAGCTAACGAAAGACGAGGGGTAAAATTACGTTTTTCCCCGACCAAACTCCGCCTCGCTCCCGTCGTAACTTTGCCGGGCTCACCTACCTCCTCCAATTCATGCCCACCCCGCCAGTTCCTGAGCCCGATGGTAAGCCCGCAGGCTCCAGCCGCGTTCGCTCGTTTGCCAAGTACTCGGGTATCGCTTTTCAGATGCTGGCCATCATCGGCTTCTTTACCTGGCTGGGCATGTGGCTCGACGAGCGGTACCAGTCCAAGAACCCGTGGTTCACAGTAGGGCTCATGCTGGTGGGCGTGTTTCTGGCTATGTTCCAGATTATTCGCAGCCTGACCAGAGGGACATAATAAGGAGCCCCTCGTTGCCTTTCAGGATGCCTTTTGCTCGCTTATGATTCGATTTCTGCGCCAGTTTCTTTTGTTCGCCAGCGTGCTGGGTTTGCTGATAATTGGCTTGCACTATGCCTTTGGTACCACCGTTGTGCATCCGCGCACGGGCTTGCTGTTCGGCTTCATGGCGGCGCTCACGGTCCTTATCTATAGCCTGACGGCGCGGCTCGTGGCGGTGTCGCCCACCAACCTGGGCATTGGCTACCTCATCGGCATGACCGTCCGCATGCTGTCTTCACTGGCCCTGGTGACGGTGCATCTGGCCCGGGGCGGCGCCCAGGAAGGACCCGGCGTCTGGACCTTCCTGGGAGCGTTCTTCATCCTGTACTTTTCGTGGGCTGGGTTTGAAATCTGGGCTATTTTGAGTAACTTGCGGCCGATTTCGAAAAAGCAAGTGGCGCAACCATAGCGCTTTAGCCCGAAATCTTCCATTAATCTCCTTTTAATGAAGCGTTTACTCTCGATTCTTCTTTGCTTCGTATCCCTGTCCGTTTTTGCGAACGAACCCGCCACTGAGGCCGCCAATGAGCAGGGCTTCAATCCTGGCGAAATGATTTTAGAGCACATCGGCGATTCCCACGAGTGGCACCTGGCCACTCTCGGCGAAGGCGAGCATGCCTCTCACATCAGCCTCCCGCTGCCCATCATCGCTTATCAGCCCAACAAGGGCCTGAGCATGTTCTCGGGTAGCCAGCTGGCCCACGGCCACAGCCACAATGGCCTGAAGCTGGAAGAAGACAAGCTGGTAGCTGAAGACGGCAGCAAAGTCTACGACTTCTCCATCACCAAAAACACCGCTTCGCTGCTGTTCAGCGCCGCGCTGATGCTGATTGTATTCACGGCCGTAGCCCGTGGCTATAAGAAGAACCACGGCCGCGCGCCCAGCGGCCTGCAGTCGTTCTTCGAGCCGGTTATCATCTTCATCCGCGACGAAATCGCTAAGAAGAACATCGGCCCCAAGTACGAGCGCTACATGCCGTACCTCCTCACGGCCTTCTTCTTTATCTGGTTTAACAACCTGCTGGGCTTGATGCCCGGTGCGGCTAACCTGAGCGGTAACATCGCCGTGACCCTGGTACTGGCCGTAATGACTTTGGTTATCACGCTGGCTTCCAGCAACAAGAACTACTGGGCCCACATCTTCGCCACGCCCGGCGTGCCGAAGCCGCTGTTGCCCATCATGATTGTAGTAGAATTCCTGGGCATCTTCACCAAGCCCTTTTCCCTAATGATTCGTCTGTTTGCCAACATCACGGCCGGACACATCGTGGTACTGAGCTTTATCAGCCTGGTGTTCATCTTCAAGTCGTGGGCCGTTGCTCCGGTTACCCTGGCTTTCGGCTTGTTTATCAACATTCTCGAATTGCTGGTGGCCATTCTGCAGGCCTTCATCTTCACGCTGCTCACCGCCATGTACATCGGCGGTGCAGTGGAAGAGCATCACGACGCTGACCACCAGATTGGTGGCGGCGACGGCGCCGACCAGGCCCACGTGCCCGCTCACGCTCATTAATTCCTAAGACTTATTAGGCAGGCTTCGTGCCTGACCTGCCGGCTGCTTAGTCAGACCGCAGCACTCCCCCCCCCCCGCTGCGGGATTGGCTAGCTTTTTCTCTTCCCCATTTTTTCTTTTTTTATGCTTCTTTCTTTGTTGTTGCAGGCTGTTGCTCAAATGGCTAATAATTACGGTCCTGGTTTGGCCGTAATGGGTGCCGGTATCGGTGCAGGTCTGGTTGCTTTGGGCGTAGGCCTGGGTATTGGTCGCATTGGCGGCAGCGCTATGGATGCCATCGGCCGTCAGCCCGATGCTTCGGGCAAAATCCAGACGGCTATGATTATCGCCGCCGCTCTGATTGAAGGCCTTGGCCTGTTCGCAGTCGTAGTTTGCGTACTTATCTGGACCAAACTCCAATAAGGACTTTGCCGGGCGCTGTGCCCGGAAGTAGTTGGAAGCCCGCCGCCCGCTGCTGCCTATGCAGTTGGCGCGGCGGGCTTACCTGCTCCTACAACATGTAGCAAGCTTAACCGGCCTTTATCCGACGGTTTCTTAAATTCTAATTCCCTATGCCAGCTTTCTTAAATCCTGAACTCGGCCTGATTTTCTGGCAACTGGTTATCTTCCTGTTGGTGTTGTTTCTGCTGGGTAAGTTCGCTTGGCGGCCCATCCTGCTGTCGCTCAAAGAGCGGGAAGACACCATTGACAACGCCTTGCGCATGGCCGACCAGGCCAAAATCGAAATGCAGCAGCTGAAAGCTGGCAACGAAAAGTTGCTCGCCGACGCCCGCCACGAGCGCGACCGCATGATGCAGGAAGCCACCGTGATGGCCAACCAGCACCGCGACGCCGAAAAGGCCCGCGCCACCGAAGAAGCCAACCGCATTATTGCCCAAGCCCGCGAAGCCATCCAGCAGGAGAAAAACGCCGCGCTGGCCGAAGTGAAAAACACCGCTGCCCAGCTGTCGGTCGACATCGCCGAGCGTGTACTGCGCCGTGAGCTGAGCGACCCTGCTGCCCAGACGCAGCTGGTTGACGCGTATCTGAAAGACGTTAAATTAAACTAACGCCTGTCATGCTGACGGAGGAAGCATCTTATCCTGGCTGCTTTCGTCAGATTATAATAGTCCCCGAGTGGTGCGAACCTGATAAGATGCTTCGCAGGCTCAGCACGACAAACATCAATAACCAATGGCTGACCAACGAGTAGCGGCCCGCTACGCCAAGTCGCTTCTCGACTTGAGCAAGGAGATGGGCACGCTGAATAGCGTGAAGGAGGACATGGACCTCCTGAGCAAGACCATGGCCGAAAGCCGTGAGCTGCGCCTGTTGCTGCGCAACCCGATTGTGAAGCACGACAAGAAGCTCGCCATCCTGAGCGCTATTTTCAGCGGCAAGGTGTCGAACATGACCATGCGCTTCTTCACCACGCTCACCGAGAAAAACCGGGAGTCGGCACTGGAAAGCATGGGTACGGAGTTTCAGATTCAGTACAATGCCATGCAGGGCATTCAGATGGCAGAGGTGACTTCGGCCACCCCGCTGACTGCTGCTTCGCGTGCCGAAATGGAAAAGCTGGTGACCAAGCAAACCGGCCTGACCGATGTGAAGCTGACCGAAAAGGTAAATCCCGACCTCATCGGTGGTTTCATCCTGCGGGTGGGCGACCAGCAGATTGACGATTCCGTGCGCACCAGCCTCCGCAAAATGCGCATCTCTTTGCAAGACACTACTTTTCAACAAAAGTTGTAGGCTGACAGTCGGTGTGGCGCGAACGGTGTCGTTCGTGTTGTAGCGCCGACGGCACCAAACAATAGGCGCTGAGACGCGAACCCCGGGTTCGCCCTACGGCCCACCGACTACTCGATACTACATACTCAATTCCCAAAAACATGGCAGAAGTACGTCCGGACGAAGTCTCCGCAATCCTGCGGCAGCAACTGTCCAATTTCAAGTCCGAAGCCGAGCTGGAAGAAGTTGGCACCGTGCTGCAAGTCGGCGACGGCGTGGCCCGCATCTACGGCCTGAGCAAAGCCCAAGCAGGCGAGCTGATTGAGTTCGAAACCGGCCTGCAGGGCCTCGTGCTCAACCTCGAAGAAGACAACGTAGGTGCCGTATTGCTCGGCGATTACTCGGGCATTCAGGAAGGCGCCACCGTGCGTCGTACCAACAAAATTGCTTCGATTAAAGTAGGCGAAGGCATCGTGGGCCGCGTGGTGAACACCCTCGGCCAGCCCATCGACGGCCGTGGTCCCATCCAAGGCGAGTTGTACGAAATGCCCCTCGAGCGCAAGGCTCCCGGTGTAATCTACCGTCAGCCGGTAACCGAGCCGATGCAGACTGGCATCAAGTCGATTGACGCCATGATTCCGATTGGCCGTGGTCAGCGCGAACTGATTATTGGCGACCGTCAGACTGGCAAGTCGGCTGTGGCCATCGATACCATCATCAACCAGCGCGAGTTTTACGAAGCTGGTCAGCCAGTATTCTGCATTTATGTAGCCATAGGTCAGAAAGCTTCGACCATCGCCCAGGTGGTGCAGTCGCTGACCAAAGGCGGTGCCATGGACTACACGGTAGTGGTAGCTGCTCCGGCCGCTGACCCCGCTCCGCTGCAGTTCTACGCACCCTTCACCGGTGCGGCTATTGGTGAGTTCTTCCGCGACACGGGTCGTCCCGCGCTCGTGGTTTATGACGATTTGTCGAAGCAGGCTGTGGCTTACCGCGAGGTGTCGCTGCTGCTCCGCCGTCCTCCCGGACGCGAGGCTTACCCCGGCGACGTATTCTACCTGCACAGCCGCCTGCTCGAGCGGGCTGCTAAAATCAACTCGTCGGACGAAATTGCCCGCGACATGAACGACCTGCCCGAGAGCATCAAGCACTTGGTGAAGGGCGGCGGTTCGCTAACGGCTCTGCCCCTGATTGAGACGCAGGCCGGTGACGTATCGGCTTACATCCCGACCAACGTTATTTCCATCACCGACGGTCAGATTTTCCTCGAGACGAACTTGTTCAACTCGGGTGTGCGTCCGGCCATCAACGTGGGTATCTCGGTGTCGCGCGTGGGTGGTAACGCCCAGATTAAGTCGATGAAGAAAGTGGCCGGTACCCTGAAGCTCGACCAGGCTCAGTTCCGCGAACTGGAAGCTTTCGCCAAGTTCGGTTCCGACCTCGACGCCTCGACCAAGCTCACCATTGAGCGCGGCCGTCGCAACCTCGAAATCCTGAAGCAGCCCCAGTTCTCGCCTGTGAAGGTGGAAGACCAGGTGGCCATCATCTACGCCGCTACCAACGGCCTCCTCGACAGCGTACCGGTTAACCGCGTGCGTGAGTTCGAGAAGGAGTTTGGCCAAGTGATGAATTCGCGCTACCCCGACGTGCTGAAGGCCCTCAAGGCTGGCAAGCTGGAGGACGCTGGCACCAAGGCCATCCGCGAGGTAGCTAAGGACGTGGCGGCGAGCTACGCGACGAAGTAGTTCAACGGGCGCCTCACGAGACCCCTACGGGGCATAGCCCCCTCTCCGTTGGAGAGGGGGGACTAGTTTCTAGTTTTCTAGCCTAGTCTTTTTGATTTGATATAGCTTAAGTAAATTCTCTTTTGAGCACCTATGCTGCCTCGGCTCCCCTCTCTTTTGGAGAGGGGGCCGGGGGGTGAGGTTCTCCGGGGAGGTTGACAATCATTATGGCAAGCTTAAAAGAAGTCCGCAGCCGCATTGTGTCGGTAACGAGCACGCAGCAGATTACCAAAGCCATGAAAATGGTAGCGGCCGCCAAGCTGCGTCGTGCCCAGGACAATATCGTCCGGATGCGGCCCTACGCCCAGCGCCTGAACACCATTCTGGCGAACCTGACGCGCACGACCGACAACGACATCGTGAGCGAATACGGCGTGGCCCGTGAGGTGCGCCGGGTGCTAGTGATTGCCGTGACCTCGGACCGTGGTTTGGCGGGCGCGTTCAACTCGAACGTGTTCAAGGGCGTGAACGCGGCCCTTGCGGAGCGCTACGCTAACCTGCCAGCGGCCAATATTTCGGTTTTGGCCATTGGCAAGAAGGCGCACGACTACTACACCCGCAAGGGCAACATCGTCGGCAACTTCACCCACGTTTTCGCCAAGCTGTCGTTCGAGACGGTGCGCGAAGCCGCTGAGCTCGCCATGGACGGCTTCCGCGCCGGCCAGTACGACGAGGTAGTGATGGTGTACAACGAGTTCAAGAACGTGGCCACGCAGATTATCCGCACCGAGCAGCTGTTGCCGCTCGTGCCGGCTGCGGCGCCCGTCACGGCCTCAGCTACAGCCAATGTGGATTACATCTTTGAGCCTTCGAAAGAAGAGATTATTCAGACGCTGATTCCGCAGTCGCTTAAAATCCAGCTGTACAAAGCAGTGCTGGAAAGCAATGCCTCGGAACACGGCGCCCGCATGACGGCCATGGACAAAGCCACCGACAACGCCGGTGAGCTGCTCAAGGCCCTCAAGCTGACGTATAACCGGACGCGTCAGGCGGCTATCACGACCGAGATTCTCGAAATCGTGGGCGGTGCTGAAGCGCTGGCGGCTGGTTAAGTTTAACAAGTTGATACTAGCGAAAAGCCCTGCTTCCAATGGAAGCAGGGCTTTTTTGTGTATTAGGGTTTACAGGGTGTTGCCGTAATTATATATGTTGGCCGCTTCCTTGAAGGTGTAGCCGGCCGTGCGGTTGTTGACGGTCGTGTAGATGGCAGGGCAACGAAACTCTGTTAGGTGTTGGCTGTGGCGGTGCCTTGTTGCTTAAGAAGGTCTACTGGCAGGTGGGCGCAGCAAAATCCGTCGGTGTTGTTGCGGTTCGTCGGGAATGCAGCCCGGTTTGACGTGAATGCACCCCTATTGAACTGAGGAGGCACACGGCTCGTAAGGCTGCTGCGTTGAAGGAGTAGAACCACGTTACCACCCCGCTATACTGACACCACTACACTACCCGAAACTCGACCCAGCTGGCAATGCTTTCGGCCTTGTGCGGGACTGACAATCGGACCAATACCTACTCTTCTATTCTCTTTCACCTGAGCTATGTTTTCCTTCATCTCTTCCAATCTGCTGAATACTGGCCGGCAAATGGCCTTGCCACTTCCCTTGTTCATGCTCTTGGCCGCACCTGCCGCCCGCGCCCAGATTTCAACCGAGGCAGAAGAACTGAGCGTTTATCCCAATCCGGCGCACATCCGCGCTACTGTGCAGGTGCCGGTGGTGCCGGGCGCTACCCGCGCTACAGTAACCTTGACCGATGGCCAGGGCACCGTTGTGTTTGAGCAGCCAGTGAGCCTCATGGCTGCTGGTGGCAAGGCCGAGGTGCCGCTGCTGGGCCGTAAGCCAGGCCTCTACCGGGTGGTGGTGCAAGCCGGAGACCAGCGCATGGTTCGCACCCTCACGGTGGAGTAAGGGAGCCGCAGGAAGACCTGTTTTTAGCCTGATAGTGCCATCACTAGAGAATGCTTCGACCTCTGTAACAAAAAATCCCCGGTGTCAGACACCGGGGATTTTTTGTTAGAACTGCATGTACTGCCGCTGGGAGCGCTGCTTATCCGGCTTTGGCGCTTTCGGCTGCTGCTCCAGCAACTCCAGCAGCCGCTCGGGCGTGAAGCCGGTGAAGTCTTTGATAACGGTGAGTGGGTTTTGAAACGCTTTGGCGGACAGCGACGACGCTACGGCCACGCAGCGCATGCCGGCTTTGTATGCGGCTTGCTCACCCAGTACCGCGTCTTCAAACACAACGCAGTCTTCGGGCCGGGCGCCGAGCTTGGCGGCGGTGGTCGCGAACGTGTCGGCGTGGGGCTTGCCGCGGTCCACGTCTGCCTTGCCGACGATGGCATCGAAGTGCTGGCGCAGGTCGAGGTGGTCGACGATGTAGCTGATGGTTTCGGGTGGTGAGCCGGTGCCAAGGCCGATTTTGAAGCCTGCGGCGCGGGCCGCTTTCAGAAAGGGCACTAGGCCGGGCATGGCGCGGCGCTTGCTCCAGTAAAGGGTACGGTAGAGAAACTCCCGCTGCTCGGAATAATTCTTGAGTTGCTTTTCGGGCACGGGATTGGTGAACACCGTTTTGAGGATGTTGGTGGAGGGCATGCCGTTGAGGCGGGCCAGCAGCTTGCGGGCGTTGGTGGTCAGGCCCAGGTCGCGGAACAAGAGCTGAAAAGCGCGGGCCTGGTAGGGCGTGTTGTCGACAATTACGCCGTCCATGTCGAAAATGAGGGTTGGCTTCATAGGGAATAGAGAATGGTATAGAGACGAGACTGGTTGCGTTTTGACAGTGAAAGAGGAGCGGACAATAGGCCCTCCACACCGACACCGGACGCGAATTGAAGGCAGGGCTAGCCTAAGCGCGCGTCACTGCTTTGCACAACGATAACCTGGCCACGGTGCAATGAAAAGCTGGACTGCCAACGGGCTGGGGTATCTTTGCCGCCGATAGACTTACCCCAATTCGATTGAAAAAGATTTTTGCTTTTGCGCTGGCTGCCGCGGTGGCTATCCCCTCATTTGCTCAAAAAGCCTCCAAACCAGTTGCTCGCCCCAAGCTTGTAGTGGGCATTGTGGTAGACCAAATGCGCTACGATTACCTCTACCGCTACTGGAGCAAGCTGGGCTCTGGCGGTTTCAAGCGCTTGTTAGGTCAGGGCTTCAGCTTCGAGAGCTGCAACTATAATTACGTGCCCACCTACACCGGGCCGGGCCACGCCAGCATCTATACGGGCACTACGCCTTCGGTCAACGGCATTATTGGCAACAACTGGTTTGAGCGCGAAACCGGCAAAGGCACTTACGTGACCGACGACAAAACCGTGCAATCGGTGGGCGGCACGGGCGGAGCAGGGCAGATGTCGCCGCGCCACATGCTCAGCACCACCATCGGCGACGAGCTGCGGCTGGCCACCAATTTTCAGAGCAAGGTCATTGGCGTGTGCATCAAGGACCGGGGCAGCATCCTGCCCGCCGGCCACGCCGCCAATGCCGCCTACTGGTACGACGGCGCCAACGGCTCGTTCATCACCAGCACGTTCTACCAGGCCCAACTGCCCGAGTGGGTGAGCCGCTTCAACGCCGAGGGCCGCCCGGCCCGGTACCTGAGCAAGCCCTGGGATACGCTGCTGCCGCTGGCGGCCTACACCGAAAGCACTGCCGACGACGTGCCTTGGGAAATCACGTTCAAGGGCCAGGACAAGCCCGTGTTTCCGCACGACCTGCCTGCCCTGAGCGCGACGCCCACTGCCGCCGGGGCCCAGATTCTGAAAACTGCTGATGAAGAAAAAGCCCGGCCCACCCAGAACCTCGACCTCATCCGTTGGACGCCCTTCGGCAACTCGCTCACCACCGACTTTGCCCTGGCTGCCCTGCAAGCCGAGCAGCTGGGCCAGCGCCCCGGCATCACCGACATGCTCACGATAAGCTTCAGCAGCACCGACTACATCGGGCACTGGTTTGGCCCCAACTCGGTGGAGGCCGAGGATACCTACCTGCGCCTCGACCAAGACCTGGCCCGCCTGCTCACCCAGCTCGACAAAACCGTGGGCAAGGGACAGGCCCTGGTGTTCCTCACCGCCGACCACGGCGCGGCCAATGCCGTGGGCTTTCTCAAAGAGCACCGCTTGCCCGGCGGCGGGGCGGGCATCGCGCCCATGCGCGACTCGGTGCAGCAGGCCCTCACCCGCCTGCACGGCCCCGGCAACTGGGTGCTTGACTTCGACAACCTGCAGGTGTACCTCAACCGCCCGCTGCTCGCCAAAAAGGGTCTGGAGCTAGCCAAGGTGCAAGCCGAAGTAGCCACCCTGCTGCTCGCCCAGCCCGGCGTGGCCCAAACCCGCACCGCCGCCAGCCTGCAAAGCGCCCACTGGAGCGAAGGCACCGGCATGCTCCAGGAAAACGGCTTTTATGGTCCCCGCTCGGGCGATGTGCTGGCCGTGCTGCTGCCCGGCTGGCTCGAAGCCTACTCATATCCGGTGGTAAAAGGGACCACCCACGGAGCATCTTGGGCATATGATACCCACGTGCCCCTACTTTTTTGGGGCTGGCACGTAAAGCACGGCGAATCGGTAACTCCGGTGAAGGTGGTGGACATTGCGCCCACCGTGGCCCGCTTCCTGCACATTCAGGAACCGAGCGGCACTTCGGGAGTTCCGTTGGTTGAAGTGTTGAAATAGCGCGTTGCTAAACGGCAGCTCCCCTCCTTGCTATGGAGGGGACGCAGTCGCGAAGCGGCTGCTGGGGTGGTTGGGCCGTTTAACGATGGCCGAACGACTCGCAGGTGAATCGTGGCATCATCGTTCAACGACCACAACCACCCCCGTTCGAGCCCTGGGGCTCGAACATCCCCTCCTTGGTAAGGAGGGGAGTTTATTGTTCTGTCATTTCCCAATTCATTCAAGGTTACATGAAAAACACCTATTTCAACCCCTGGCACAACGTTTCGCGCGGCGAAAACACCCCACAGGTTGTGCAGTCCATCATTGAAATTCCCAAGGGCAGCAAGGGCAAGTACGAACTCGACAAAGAAAGTGGCCTGCTCAAGCTCGACCGCGTGCTGTTCTCGGCCGTGCACTATCCGGCTGCCTACGGCTTCATTCCCCAAACTTATTGCGACGACAAAGACCCCCTGGACATTCTGGTGCTTTGCTCGGTCGACATCGTACCCATGTGCCTGGTTGAGGCCAAGGTGATTGGGGTGATGCAGATGGTGGACCAGAACGAGGAAGATGACAAAATCATCGCCGTGGCCGCCCACGATATTTCCGTGAACCACTACAACGACATCAGCGACCTGCCCCCGCACACGCTGCTGGAAATGCGCCGCTTCTTCGAGGACTACAAGGCCCTCGAGCACAACAAGCACGTGACCGTGGAGCGCTTCATGGGCAAGGAAGACGCGTATCGCATTATCAACGACAGCATCAAGCTCTACGAAGAAACCTTCGGCAGCGAGGTGTTAAAGGACAAGGTGACGCTGTAGTCTTCCCCCGCGGGGAGGTGTTAGTACAGTGATGCAGTCGGCTTTTGCAGCTGGCGGCCTTTTCCCTAATCAAGCAATACGCCAAAAGGCGAAGCATGGTCCTCAGAGGACCGGCTTCGCCTTTTTGGCGTTTTGCTACGAGGGCAGCCAGCTGCTGGTGGCCGCTGCAGGTCGTGCTGCCGTTTGCTGAGCGGATGATGCTTACCTCCCGAAACTGGCCAGTAGCGCAACCAACCGTGGGTCAGCGGCGCTAATTTCGCCCGTGGCCAATCTGCTTTCTTCTGTTCCTGCTGCGGAGTCCCGGCGCCTATTGGGGCGTCTGCTCGATGCCGTGCTGTACAGCAGTGCGTGGCTGGCCGCGGCGGCCGCAGTTCAGACGGCTGCCACGCTGCACCAGTGGCCGCCTCTGGGGGCCGGGGGCTACCGGCTGGTGGCCTTGGTCTTTGCCGCCACGTTGCTGGTCTATAACCTTGACGCCGCCTTGCCCTTCAAGCACCGCGAACCGGCTGGCACTTCGGCCCGCAAGGCCTGGCAGCAGCGCCACCGCTTGCTTATGCTGGTGCTGGCCGGGGTGGCGGCGGTTGTGGCCGGTTTTTTCTTTTTGGTGGATGGCTGGTGGCGCTACCTGCCCGTTGTTGCGCCCCTGGTGGCGCTGGCGCTGCTCTATTCGTGGCCCATCTGGCCGTGGCGTGGGCGGGCGCGGGCCCTGCGCGAAGTGCCGCTGCTCAAAGGTTTCCTGATTGCAACGGTGTGGACGGCCGTGACTGTGGGCCTGCCAGTGCTATTGCTGCAAAAACTTGCCGCAGCAGCGGCTGGCTTGTTTGGGCAACGCTTTTGCCTGATAATGGTCATCGCCATCGTATTCGACATCCGCGACTACGGCCGCGACCGCCGCGCGGGCACCCGTACTTTTCCTGGCGTGCTGGGTGTGCCCATGGCTAGGCGACTGGCACTGGGGTTCCTCGTGGTGTCGATGGCGCTGGGCTTGGCTCGTGGCGCGGCGCCGTTGGCGGTGCTGCTGCCTGGGTTGCTGTCGGCCGTGGTGGTAAGTGCCGCGGAAGAATCCCGCGGCGACTATTTCTACGCGCTGCTCACCGATGGGCTGCTGGTGGTGCACGCCCTGGCCTATTTCGTGTTTTAGAACGATGTAGAGACGCGACACCTCGCGTCTCGGCGTCCGCGCCGTTTGAAAAACACATGGTTACCGCTCAACGCCGAGACGCGAGGTGTCACGTCTCTACACCCGCATCAGCGCCGGGCCGATGTGGCGCACAATATCTCCTGCCACCAGGCCCGCGTGCCCGGTATGCGCGGCGGCCAAATCGCCGGCCAGCCCGTGGGCATACACGCCCAGCCGCACTGCCTGGAAGGGGAGGAGCCGGGCATCGGCCCGCAGGGCCAGCAGCAGGCCCGTGAGCACGTCGCCGCTGCCGCCGGTGGCCATGCCCGGGTTGCCGGTGCTGTTGAAGTGTAGCTCGCCATCGGGCGTGGCTATGCAGGTGTAGGCGCCTTTCAGCACCACTAGGCAGCGGTATTGCTGGGCGAAATTGCGCAGCAGCTCCAGGCGGTGGTAGTCGTCGCGGGCCTTTTCGGTGAGGCGCTCGAACTCTTTGGGGTGTGGGGTGAGCACGGTGTTTTCAGGCATTAGCGCCAGTAGCTCGCGGTGCTGGCCCAGCAGGTTCAGGGCATCGGCATCAATGATGAGCGGAAGCGGCCTGGGACGATTTTCTGAAGTTGTGGAAGCGAATTCGAGCAACTGCCGCAGCACGGCAAGGCTGGCCGCGTCCTGGCCCAGGCCCGGCCCGATGCCTACGGCCTGGTAAGGCTTCAGGTCCGGTAGTGCGCTGATGAAGTCCAGGTGCGGGTCAGTGAGGCACATGGCTTCGGGCGCGCTGATTTGGAGAATGTCGTAGCCGCAGCCGGGCACCTGCACCGTGAGCAGGCCTACGCCGCTCCGTAGGCAGGCATTTGTGGCCAGCATGGCGGCTCCTATTTTGCCCCGACTACCGGCCAGCAGCAGGGCATGCCCAAAGGTGCCTTTGTGGCTGAATTTGGGACGAGCCGGCAGGGCGCCCCGCATAGTGGCTTCGTCGGTATAGTGCCAGGGCGTAGCAGTATCAGCAATAAACTGCCCGCTGAGCTGAATGTCTCTTACATGCCACTGGCCGACATATTCCGCATTTTGCGGCAACAGAAACGCCAGCTTTGGCAAGCTGAAGCTGACGGTGTGGTCGGCCTTTACTATTGCGGTATCGGCTGCCTGAGGCGCATCAGTAAAGAGCCCACTGGGAATGTCGATGGCCACCACGCGGGCCTTCGCCTGGTTAAGATGCGCCACCACGGCGGCTGGCAGCCCCTCCAACGGGCGGCTAAGGCCGGTGCCGAATAGCGCATCAATGACCAGAAGCCCGGCGGGAATGTCAGGCAGTTGGTCCGCACTGATTTCGGCTACGGGCAAGGCGGCAGGCAGGTGCTGGCGGTTGTGCTGCCAGTCGGGCGAGTGCTGCGCGGCAGGCAGCAGGGCCACGCGTACGGCGTAGCTGGCTTGGTACAGCAGCCGGGCAACGGCCAGCCCGTCGCCACCGTTGTTGCCTGGGCCGCACAATATCAGTATTTCACCAGCGTCGTCAACATCGAATCGGCCGAAAAACCACTCCGCAAACGCACTGGCTGCCCGTTCCATCAGCGCCGTGGAGGTCAGGTGCTGCTCCGCAATAGTGGCTTGGTCGAGCAAGCGGGTTTGGGCGGCGCTGAGAATTTTCATTGCGGAAAACAGGTTGGAAGACGATTAGAGGGAAGCGCAGAATGGCCAGGAAACCGGCGGAGGCGTCTGCCTGGTTGCTACGGCAAACATCCCAGCCACGGCTGCGTTTACCTAATCCCACTTGCTTTTAAACTTCAACCCCATCGATATGCAAACCTGGAACGACGTTATCCGCCTCGCCAATAATCCCGTGCCTTCGCCTCGCCGCGTGGAGAAAACCCCCGCCGAGTGGCGCCAGCAGCTGACCGCCGAGCAATTTCACGTCACCCGCGAGCACGGCACCGAGCGCGCCTTCACCGGCGAGTACTGCGAAGCCCACGAAGCCGGCCTTTACGCCTGCGTGTGCTGCGGCACCCCACTCTACGATTCCACCACCAAGTTTGAAAGCGGCACCGGCTGGCCCAGCTTCACCCAGCCGGTTGAGGAAAGCGCCATCCGCTACAAGAAGGACACCAGCTACGGCATGACCCGCGTGGAAGTGCTCTGCAACGTGTGCGACGCCCACCAGGGCCACGTGTTCCCCGACGGCCCGGCCCCGAGCGGCCTGCGCCTGTGCATCAACTCGGCCAGCATTAAACTGGTGAACGAGACTGAAAAACAGCCTGCCGCCTAAGGCCCGGCCCCGCAATCCCGTAGCTTTAAGCCCCGGTTGAAGACACCTTCGGCCGGGGCTTTGCGTTATCATCTTTCCTATCCCAATTCCCACCCCCGCCATGTCCTTGCTATTTAACGATTTCGCCTCCTGGGGCGCGCATTGCGCCGACACTGGCGAGCCTCTGTACCAGCCTGTCCTCGCCTACGAAATCGAACAAAAAGGTCGCACCGAAGACGAAATCTGGAACGGCCTGCAGCGCGCCTACGACGTAATGCGCGATGCCGTGCACGAGGGCCTGACCGGCGACATGACTTCCCGCTCGGGCATGATAAACAACGGCGCCAAGAAGATTGCCGCTTCGCCCGTCACCGTGCTTTCGCCCGAATTCAAGCAGCTTATCACCCGCGCTCTGGGTGCCAAAGAGGTGAATTCCTGCATGGGCCGCGTGGTGGCCGCGCCCACGGCCGGCGCCTCCGGCATCCTGCCCGGCGTGCTCGTCACTATCCAGGACCTGCACAAGCTCTCCGACCGTCAGATTCTGGAGGGCCTGCTCGTGGCGGCGGGTATCGCCCTCATCATCGAGCAAAACGCCTCGCTGGCGGGTGCGGTTGGCGGATGCCAGGCCGAAACCGGCTCGGCCGCAGCCATGGGCAGCGGCGCTATTGTGTATTGCCTAGGCGGGCCCGTGGAGCAAGTGTTTGCGGCCGTAGCGGTCACCATACAGTGCATGCTGGGGCTGGTGTGCGACCCCGTGGCCGGCCTGGTGGAAGTGCCCTGCGTGGTGCGCAACGCCTCGGCGGCGGCCATTGCCTTTAGCTCGGCCCAGATTGCCATTGCTGGCATTGACCCCGTGATTCCCGTCGACCAGTGCGTGGCGGCGCTCGGCGAAGTAGGTCAGGCTATGGAAACCCGCTACAAGGAAACGGCCCTCGGTGGGTTGGCCAACACCAAGCGCGGCCGCGAAATAGAGCAGCGCGTGCTGGTGCAGGACATCAACATTCTGCCCGACGATGGGGAATAGCTGCCGATGCCTGCCACTTGGGCCTCGCGCTTACAGCGGCTTTGATTTGGGAGCCATGGTGAGCGTGGCCAGGAAATCGAGCGCGCTGACGTAGCGGTTGCGGAGCTCTTGGTAGTGAACCCAGGCGGCGTCCCGGTCCGAGCGCACGGGCAAGCCAGCGGCAACCAGCGCGTCGCAGTGCTTGTCGAAATCGGCGCGCTCTGCTTCCCGAACGGGGCTTTCCTCGGGAAGCAGGGCGCGCGGCTCAGTGCCGGCTTGCTCGCTAAAAAAGCGGTATACCCGATTCAGGGCCACGCAGCCGGCTTTAAAGGTGAGCTCGGCCTGGCGGGGGCGGGGCTCGTCGAGGGCGCTAAAAAACAGGTTGGCAGTTTCCAGCAAGAGGCCGGCCGCAATCACCCAGGAGCGCCCCGGCTGCGGCGAGCGAAAGAAGGTGAGAATGGGGAGCGAGGTGTGGCTTTCTTCAATTTCCACAAACCACTGCTCCCATTGTTCCCACTGCGCGTCGTCGTCCTGCAGCGAGCCGCTGTTGTTGAGCCAGCACAGCAGCGTAGCGGCCGAGGCTGGGGTGCCGGCCCGCAGCTCGATGCGGGTGACGGTGGTTTCGCGCCGGGAAAAAGCCTGATAGATGGTCGGCAAGTACGATAGGAGCAACGTCAGCAGCAGCAGGCCGAGCGTAGCCTCCGAGTAGGTGAGGGCCGCCGCCGGCATGTTGGTGGTACTGAAGGAGCCCAGAGTGAGCAGGGAGTTATTGCTCAGCCGGTAGCAGTAGTACCAGCTGCCTTCGCCTAGGGCCCAATAGATGCCCGTGTAACCCAACGACACCAGGGCCTCCCACACCACAGGCAGCGCTACTAACGCTACCGGGGCATAATGCGCCATAATGCGGTCGCGGCGGTCATAGGAATTGGCCAGCTTAGCGGCGGCATCGAACAAAGTACGGACGCCCACAAACACCCACACGTTCAGGCGCACCACTTCATTGCGGGGCAATATGAACGCGCGGATGGCCGACGAAACCGTGGCCACGACCAGCATCGTGCCACTCACCCCAACAATTACCCGCAAGGCCCCCAAGAGGTAGTGCTGCATATCAACCTTAAAAAAGCCTCATACGAGCAAACCGCTTTAAGCGCCGATAAGTCGAGCTTGTGTGCAGCTAGCGAGGAGCCGTGCGCTGCTTCCACAGTTGCCGAAACGAAGCCGGCGCCACGGCCAGCGCCTCGCGCCGCTTGCTCCAGCCCACCTGGCCCAGCAGGCGGCCCAGGCTCCAGTCTTTAATGGTGGCGGGCAGCACATCCAGCGCCCAGCGGTGCTGCATGCTCCACTTCCAGAGGCCAATGGCGGCGCGCTCCTCGGTGGGCGCATGGCCCTCTTCCACGCTTTGCTTGCGGTTGAGCAGTAACAGGTTGTGCAGCGGGATGCGTACCGGGCACACGCTGGTGCAGGCGCCGCACAGGCTGCTGGCGTAGCTCAGGTGCTTGTGCTCGGGCAGGCCGCTCAGGTGCGGGCTGATAACCGAGCCAATGGGGCCGGAGTAAGTGGTTTCGTAGGTGTGCCCGCCAATGTTCTTGTACACCGGGCACACGTTGAGGCAGGCGCCGCAGCGAATGCAGCGCAGGGCGGCGCGCTTGTCGGGCTGGGCCAGCAGGTTGGTGCGGCCGTTATCAAGCAGGATGACCACCATTTCCTCGGGGCCGTCGACTTCGCCGGGCTGGCGCGGTCCGAAGTACACGGTGTTGTACACGGTCACCTGCTGGCCAGTGCCGCTGGTGCTGAGCAGCGGCCAGAACAGGTCCAGGTCGGTTAGCTTGGGAATGATTTTCTCGATGCCTACCACTGCAATGTGCAGCTTGGGGAAGGTGGCCGAGAGGCGGGCGTTGCCTTCGTTCTCGGTCACGGCCACAGCGCCGGCATCGGCAATGAGGAAGTTGCCGCCAGTTACGCCTACCTCGGCGGCGGTGTACTTGTTGCGCAGCAGGTGCCGGGCCGTGAGCACCAGCTCCTGGGCGTCGTCGGTGCTTTTGGTGCCGAGGTGCTTGACGAAGATGTTGTTGATGTCGGCTTTGCTTAGGTGCATGGCCGGCGTCACAATGTGGTAGGGCCGCTCGCCGTTCAGCTGCACGATGTACTCGCCCAGGTCGGTTTCGACGGATTCGATGCCTTGCGTGGCGAGGTACTTGTTGAGGTGAATTTCCTCGGTGGTCATGCTCTTGGCTTTGACTACCGTTTTGGCGTTGCGGGCCTTGGCCAGCTTGCCGATTTCGGCCAGGGCTTCGGCCGCGTCGCGCGCCCAGATGACCCGGCCGCCGCGGGCCGTGAAAGCGGTTTCGAACTGCAGCAGGTACTCGTCCAGCTTTTCGAGCACGGTGGCTTTGAGGTAGGCGCCGCGGTCACGGGCCAGTTCGTGCTGGTCGTAGAGCTTCATGCCGGCGCTCACGGCCGCGTCGTACTTGCCGATGTTGAACCGGATTTTGCGGCGGTGCTCGCGGTCGAAGGCTTTCTGCTCTGCGTCTTTGAGGAATTGTTCTGCCTTCATTTTCGCACAGAGTTAAAAAGAGGAAAGGAGAGTTTCACCGAGGGAAGCGTCAATTGGATAGGCGGATGAGTTGGTCTTTCAGGGAGACAGTGTTGAAGTTAATCAATAAGCCAGTTTTAAGGCCTGATAACCGCAGGTAGTTCAATAGCTGCTTGGAATGAACAGGAACCAAAGCCTCAACAGATTTTAGCTCGAGAATGACCAAGCCTTCAACAATCATATCGGCACGGAAGGCCAAATCCAGGCGGATGCCATCGTACACAACGGGCATTTCAACTTGTGTGGCTACCAGCAGACCTGCTTTTCGAAGCTCATGCGCCAGTGCCACTTCATACACCGATTCTAACAAGCCCGGACCTAGCACGGTGTGTACCCGAAAGGCGACGCCCAGTATTCGCCCAGTTAATTCGTCCCTCTCCATACTGTGCTCTGTGAAACTCCTTTTACCTCCATCAAACTCTGTGCGAAAACTACTTAAGGCTTGTTAGAGTCCACCACAATGCGCTTCTCCCGGTTCACCAACTCCCAGGCCGTGTGAAACACCAGCTGCGCCCGCTCAGCCAGTTTATCGAACTCAATTTTCTCCACATCGTCCGTGGCCTTGTGGTAGTCTTCGTGCTCCCCAGTAGTATAAAAAATCACCGGGATTTTCCGCCTCGCGAAGTTGTAGTGGTCCGAGCGGTAGTAGATGTGCTCCGGCTCATTGGGCACGTTGTACCGGTAGTCGAGCTCCATTTTGGTGTAAGTGCGGTTGGCCGTTTCGTTAATGCGGTGCAGCTCTGATGAGAGCTTATCCGAGCCCACAATGTTCACAAACCGCTTCTTGGCGCTGTGCTTGCGGTCGGTGCGGCCCACCATGTCAATGTTGAGGTTGGCAATGGTGTTGGCCAGCGGCACCACCGGGTTGGCCGTGTAGTACTCCGAGCCAAACAGGCCTTCTTCCTCCGCCGTCATGCTGATGAATAGGATGCTGCGGCGCGGTCCGTGCCCCTCGGCCTTGGCCTGGGCAAAAGCCTTTGCAATGGCCAGCACCGCCACCGTGCCCGAGCCGTCGTCGTCGGCGCCGTTGTAGATGGTGTCGTTCTTCACCCCCAAGTGGTCATAGTGCGAGGAAATGACCAGCACTTCGTCCTTTTTATCAGAGCCTTCTAGAAAGCCCAGCACGTTTTCGGTGGTAAGCTGTTCCTGCTTTTGAGGCAAGTGGATGGTCATGGAAGGCGGCTGAAACGACGGCGGCACTGGCTTGCCGGCCCGGCCCAGCGCCCGGGCGTATTCCAGCAGGCCCGGCAGGGTGGTGCCTGCCAGCTTAAGCCCCAGGTTCTGGGAGGTGAGGTACACGCCAATGCCCGGCGGAATATCCTCCCGCACCGTGTCGATGATGGCCGGTCCGGGATTGGTTAGCCCAAAAACCGGTTCGCGCAGCGAAGACGCAAACTCTGCGCCTTGTTTTCGGAAAGCCTCCGTAGGGGAAAACGTCATCAGGAAAATGCTCCGGGCACCTTTGGCTTTGGCCAGGGCCGCTTTCCGTAGCCCCGAGTCCCAGTAGTTGGCCGGGCGGCCGTTGGATTTTAGCAGCCTGCGGCCCCGCTCGTCCTGCGGGTCGCCCATGATGGCCACCACGTCCTTGCCCTGCACGTCGAGGCCAGCATAATCAGAATAAGCTCCTTGCTCCACCCCAAAGCCCACAAATACCGGCTGCGAAACCGTCTCAGTAGGAAAGGCCGACAGCATGGGGCCGTAGCTAAAAAAATCGTCCAGCCACTCGTAGCGCTGGTTGCCCACCTTCACGTAGCCCCCCGGCGCGTGGGTGGCTCGGGTGAGCGGGAAGTGCTGCAAGTGGGGGTTGTCGCTGCCCACCACCGGCCCCTGCAGGCCCAGCGCCGCGAATTCCTTCACCAAGTAATCGGCCGCCAATTTCTGGCCCGGCTGGCCAGCCTCGCGCCCCAGAAATTCATCCGAAGCAATGACGGTCAGGTGTTGGCGCAGCTCCTCGGGCCGGATGGTTTTGGCATAGGTGCGCGACCAGTCCGGCGCGGCAGCGGGCTTAGCCGCTGCCTTGCTCTTGGTCTTAATCTTGACCTTGGTGGGTTGCTGGCCCAGCACGGGTAAACCAAAGACCAGGACCATCAGCCCGGATAGTAAAACGTTCTTCATGTAAGAGAAGAAGGGATAAAAAGGAAGGACTTAGAAGCTAAAAAAACGTCATGCTGAACTTGTCGCACCATCGCTACCGCTTCGTCTGTCATCCTGAGCTTGCGAAGGACCTCCTCACAGTAGAACGATTTGTTCCGGCGTGATAAGATGCTTCCTTCGTCAGCATGACAGAAGGGGCGGTGGCGATGCTGCGACAAGCTCAGCATGACGTTTTTTTGTGGCTGCGCATTGCAACCACAAGCGCTGGCGTTACGGCTTGTTCGAATCTACGACGATGCGCTCCTCGCGGTTGGCCAGCTCCCAGGCCAAGTGAAACACCAGCTTGGCGCGCTTTTCCATCTTGGGAAATTCGATTTTGCTGATTTCGTCGGTTTCCTTGTGGTAGTCGGCGTGCACGCCGTTGAAGAAGAACGAAACCGGGACTTTGTTCACGGCGAAGTTGTAGTGGTCGGAGCGGTAGTAGAAGCGGTTCGGGTCGGCGGGGTCGTCGAAGCGGTAGTCCAGGTCGAGCTGGGTGTACTTGGCGTTTTGTTCCTCCTGCACCACTTTCAGCTGCGAAGCCAGTTTGTCGGAACCGATGACATAGACGTAGTCGGCTTTGCCTTCGTGCTCCACGTCGGTGCGGCCTATCATGTCTACGTTCAGGTCGACCATGGTCTGGGCCATCGGGAACACCGGGTTTTTGGAGTAGTACTCCGAGCCAAAGAGGCCTTTCTCTTCGCCGGTTACGCTCAGAAACAGCAGGCTGCGGCGCGAACCATGGCCCTCGGCTTTGGCTTTGGCAAACGCCTCAGCCATGGTGATGATGGCCGACGTGCCCGAGCCGTCGTCGTCGGCGCCGTTGAACACCACGCCGTTCTGGATGCCCAGGTGGTCGTGGTGGGCCGAAATCACAATGATGTCTTCTTTCTTGTCGCTGCCTTCAATGAAGCCCAGGGCGTTTTCGGTGGGCAGCGGCGTGCGCGTACGGGCCGCCTGTATCTGCATCGGCTTCACCTTGAAGGTGGAGGCCACGGGCTTCTTGGTTGTGTTGATTTTGGCCAGATAATCCTTCATCTTGGCATCGGTGGTGCCCAGCAGCTGCAGGGCCACGGCCGGCGAAACGAAGAACGCCGCCGCGCGGCTGGGCTGCTGCTCAGTCACCATCACCGTCGAGGGCCGGCTGATGTAAGGTGCCAGGCGGGCCGTTTGCTTCGAGAAGTTGCTGTTGGGGTTCAGGTCCACGAAAAACACCGAGCGGGCGCCTTTTTGGGTTGCCAGCTGCGCTTTGCCGCGGTAGTCGGTGCCCCACTTGGTGGGCGAGCCGTCGGCGCTGAGCAGGGATTTGCCGTCAGTGCTGGTGGGCTCGCCGAGGGCGATGAGCACGTCTTTGCCTTTCACGTCCTGCCCAGCGTAGTCGGAGTAGCCGTCCTGCTCGATGCCGTAGCCCAAAAACACGGGCTTAACCGTGGTAGCCTGTGTAAAAGGCGAGTCGCCCAAGCCGTAGAAATCGACCAGCCACTTATACGTGGTGTTGCCCACTTTCAGGTTGGCGCCCTCGGCCCAGCTCACCTGCTCCAGGTTGAAGCGCTGCAGGTACGGCGCCGCCGCGTCGGAAACGGGTCCCGTCAGGCCGGCTTTCTTAAACTGCTCGGCGACGTATTCAGCGGCCATGTGCTGGCCTTTCATCCCGGTTTCGCGGCCTTCGTACTCGTCGGAGGCTAGCACACTCAGGTGGGCCCGCAGGCGGTCGGCCGATACCAGGTCGGCGTATTTCACGCTCCAGTCGGTTTCGACGGCGGGCGCTGGAGCGGCAGCTTGCGCCGGGGCCGACCGGCTTTTCTTGGTTTTGGTCTTAACTTTTATTTTGTCCTGCGCATAAGCAGGAGCAACGCTGGCCAGGGCCAACAGGGCAATTATTAGGGATTTGTTGGTCATTAGTAAGGAAATGGCGGGAATTCTTGAATTAGGTACGCTGAATGAGGACGGTGGCGTAGGCGGCGACGCCTTCTTGCCGACCCACAAAACCCAGTTTTTCGGTGGTGGTTGCTTTAATAGAAATGTCATCCTCGGCTATGCCCATCACGGCGGCCAGCACGCGCTGCATTTCGGCAATGTGGGGGTTCACTTTGGGCCGCTCCAGGCAAATGGTCGAGTCGATGTTGCCGACTTCGTAGCCCTTGGCGCGCAGCAGGCGCATCACCTCACTCAGCAGGCGCTTCGAGTCGATGCCCTTGTACTGCGGGTCGGTGTCAGGGAAATGAAAGCCGATGTCGCGCAGGTTGGCCGCACCCAACAAGGCGTCGCAGATAACGTGAATGAGCACATCGGCATCGGAATGGCCAAGAGCGCCGTGGGTGTGTGGCACTAGAATGCCGCCCAGCCAGAACGGCAGCCCCTCTTGCAATTGGTGAACGTCGTAGCCGAAGCCGGTGCGAATTTTCATAGCGTCAAGTAAAAGTTGGCTTCCGAAGCCACTGCAAAAGTACCCGCCAGCGGGCGCATGAGCGCAGAAAGCCGTGCAACTCACCGCCAATAACTAGCGCAGCTAGTATTATTTACTTTTATGCTAAATAAATTAGTTGTAAATTGCCAGTGTAGTTAGTTAATGTCTGCGAGAGTCATCCCATCTTTTCAAGCATGGCTAAAATATCTAACCGGGCAATTCGTCGGAGGTATCACTAGTGATGCAGGGGCAGGTAAAAATATTAATGGAAACTTCAAACACATTAAAAGTTTCCGTAGTATCTTTGCACTGCAAATCATGGAAATCAAAGAACGAATCCTCAATCACTCGACCACGCTGTTTCTGCGCAATGGCATTAAGAGCGTGAGCATGGACGACATCGCCGCTAGCATGGCCATGTCGAAGAAGACCCTCTACAAATGGTTCGAAAACAAGGACCAGATAGTGCTGGCAGTAATGACAAAGCATCTCGGACAAGCACAGGGCGAATGCACCACCGTAGCGGCCGGGGCATCCAATGCCGTGGAAGAAATGCTTACCATTTCCCGCTGGGCCGATGAGCAGTTCAGCGACATTCACCCCAGCATTTTCAACGACCTGAAAAAGTACCACCCGGCGGCCTGGGAGCTGTTTGGAGCTCATAAAAACACGTTCATTCTCGACCAGATAACCCGGAACCTGCGCCGCGGCATGACCGAGGGCTTGTTTCGGCCCGACCTCGACGTGGACGTACTGGCCCGTCTGGGCCTGGCTCAAATCGAGCTGGCCTTCGACCCCATCCTATACCCCACCTCCCAGTTCAGCCCGCTCCGCGTGAGCCGGGTGTTCGACGAGCATTTCCTGCTCGGCGTGGCCTCCCTGAAAGGCCACAAGCTCATCAACGAGTACCGCCACGTGACCGAAGAAGAATAACCCGGCTTTTCTCACTGCTTTTCTGCATACCCCCCTATCCCCCCTTTTTGTTGTCGATGAAAAAGTTGTTGTCACCAAAGCTGCTGTTGCTAGCGGCGATGGTCAGCGCGGCACCCACCGTGCTACTAGCCCAAACGGCCCCGTCCGCGCTGCCCTCGGCACCGCCCACGGGAGGCGTCATGGCCCTCAGCCTGCCCCAAGCGGTGAGCTACGCCATACAGAACAAATCGACCCTGCTGGCCACTCGCCTGGCCGAGCAAACGGCCAAGGCCCGCGTGGGCGAAATCAAGAGCGCCGGCCTGCCCCAGGTGAACGTGGGCGCCAACATCGCCGATAACTTCAAGCTGCAGAAGTCGCTGGTAGACTTTTCGAGCTTTGGCGGCGCGCCCCTGCAGGGCACCCGGCTCACGGCCCAGGACATTGCCGCCGCGCAAGGCGGCGCGGCCGTAACCCTGAGCCCAGCCTACGGTGAAGCCCCCCAAACGGGGCCTACCCCGCTGGCCTTTGGCTTGCGCTACGCCGGCTCCACCAGCGCCAGCGTATCGCAGCTGTTGTTCGACGGCTCCTACCTCATCGGCCTGAAGGCTGCCAAGGTGTACGAGCAGCTCGCTCAGAAGCAGACTCAGCAGGCCGAAATCGACGTGGTAGAGCAGGTGAGCAAAGCCTACTATAGTACGCTGGTGGCCCGCTCGCGCCTGGCCCTGCTGGGCCGCAACGTGCAGCGCCTCGACACCGTGCTCAACCAGACCCGCAAGATTTTCAAGGCTGGTTTCGCCGAAAAGCTCGACGTGGACCGCCTGCAGGTGCAGCGCAACAACCTGGTGGTGGAGCAGCAGAAAGCCCAGCGTCTCACGGAGTTGAGCGTGGCCTTGCTGAAGTTTCAGATGGGCCTGCCCCAGCAGCAGCCCGTGCAGCTCACCGACTCGCTCGGGGCCGCCGTGGTAGATGCCGGTGCCTTGCGCCAGCGCCTGGGCGTGGCCAGCTTCGAAACGGGCAGCGGTGCCGCTGGCACCTCGGCCTTGCCCGGCCAGCCCACCAACACGCCCGGCCAGGGCAACGCCGCCGACCAGAGCCGCGCCGACCAGCAGTCCGCCCTTAGCGGGGGCCGGCCCTCGCAGGTGGCTGCTGCAGCCAATTACAACAACCGCGTGGAGTTCTCGCTGCTCGAAACCCAGCAAGCGCTGGCGGGCCTCGACGTTCGCAACCGCCGCGCCGGTGCTTACCCGCGCCTGCTGCTCACCGGCGCCTACGGCTTCACCGGCTCCGACCCCCGGTTGGGTGGCCTGATGGAGTTCCGGGGTCCGGACTCGCGCAACGGCGCAGGCTTTATCAACCAGAACTGGTTTGGCTTCGGCAACGTGGGCCTGACCCTGCAGGTGCCAGTGTTCGATGGCTTCCGCCGCAAGTTCCTGGTACAGCAGGGCCGCATCCAGCAGCAAACCATTGACCGGGGTTTTGAGACCCTGCGCCAGAGCATTGACCTGCAGGACGCTCAGAGCCGCACCACCCTCGTGAACGCCCTCGACGTGCTCGACAACCAGAAAGCCAACCTGGACCTGGCTGCCGACGTGGCCCGCGTCACCCGCATCAAGTTCAACGCCGGCGTGGGCTCCAACCTGGAAGTCATCACGGCCGAAACTGAGTTGCGCACCGCCCAAACCAACTACTACGGCGCCATTTACGACGTGCTGGTAGCCAAAGTCGACCGCGACAAAGCCACCGGCGAGCTATTCAGCCAAGTTAAAAAATAGTGCGGCGCGGACTTTTAGTCCGCGACTCCACGCCATCCCAATAATTCATTCGCGGACTAAAAGTCCGCGCTACTGAAACCCAGACACCTGCTTTCTCATGCGTTACTTTAAATCTCAACCCGCAGCCCTATTTCTCGCCGGCACCTTGTTGCTGGCTTCCTGCGGCGGTTCGGAAGACCCCAACGCCCAGTTGGCCAAACTGAAAAAAGAACAGGCCGCCAACCAGGCTAAAATAGCCGAGCTGGAAGCCAAGACCGGCACCGCCGACAAATCTGCTCTCTCGGCCACCCCCGTGTCGGTGCTGAACGTGCAGCCCGAGAGCTTCAAAAGCTACCTCGAAGTACAAGGCCGCGTCGACTTCGACCAGAACGCCGTGGTGAGCGCCCGCTCAGGTGGCAGCCTCACCAGCCTGCGCGTGCAGCGCGGCGACCAAGTGCGCAAAGGCCAGGTGCTGGCTACCATCGATGCTTCCATTCTCGATGCCAGCATTGCCGAGCTGCGCACCCGCATGGACCTCGCTAAAACAGTGTACGAAAAGCAAAAAGGCCTCTGGGACCAGCAAATCGGCACCGAAATCCAGTACCTGCAAGCCAAGAACAACTACGATGCCCTGCGCCGCAACCTGGCCACCCTCAACCAGCAGCGCGCCCTCTACAACGTAGTAGCGCCCTTCGCCGGCACTGCCGATGAAGTAATTCCGAAGCTGGGCGAAGTGGTAGCGCCCGGCACGCCCGTGGTGCGCCTGACCAGCGGCTCGGGCGGCAAAATTCTGGCCGATGTGTCAGAAGCCTACGGCAACAACATCAAGGCCGGCGACAAGGCCCTGGTGACCATTCCGGACATGGGCAGCGAAGAAATCCCCGCCACGGTACGCGTGGTGAGCCGTTCCATCAACGCCACCAGCCGCACGTTCACCACCGAGCTGCGCCTGAACGGCGGCAAAGCTGCTGAGCTGCGTCCCAACATGGTGGCGACCATTCGCATCCTCAACTACAACCGCCCCAACGCCACCGTGATTCCGGTGGACCTGGTGCAGAAAGACGAGCAGAATAGCTACGTTTTCGTGGTGGCCCAGCAGGGCGGCAAGGCAGTGGTGCAAAAGCGCATCATTAAAACCGGCAACACCTACAACGGCAAGGTGGAAGTAACCAGCGGCCTTACCGCCAACGACAAAGTGATTTCGGCGGGCTACCAGAACCTGAACGAAGGCCAGGTTGTAACCGTCGCCAGCTAAGCCAGCGGGGCGCCGCCATAGGCTTCCCGCCACTGCCAGATATTATCTATCAAGCTTTTTAGTGAAGCCATGCAAGACATAGAAAAAGAATTCGGCCCAACCAGTTGGTCCATTAATAACAAGACCAGTATCTACATCATCACGGTGATACTGTGCGTTGCGGGCATTTTTGCCTACATCAAGCTGGGCAAGGAGAAATTTCCGGACATCGTGATTCCGCGCATCATCGTGGCCACGGTGTACCCCGGCACTTCGCCCACCGACATCGAAAACCTGGTGACGCGCCAGCTCGAGAAGGAAATCAAGAGCGTGAACGGGGTGAAGAAAATTAGCTCCACCTCCAACCAGGACTATTGCATCGTGGACGTCGAGTTCAACTCCGGCGTCGACGTGCAGTACGCCAAGCAGCTCATCAAGGACGCCGTGGACAAGGCCGGCAACGACCTGCCCAACGACCTGCCCACGCCCCCCACGGTGCAGGAAGTGAACCTGTCCGAGCTGCCCATCATGAACATCAACCTGGCTGGCAACCTGCCCGTGAGCCAGCTAAAGAAGTTTGCCGACGACTTCCAGGACAAGATTGAGGCCCTGCCCGAAATCACCCGCGTCGACATCATCGGCGCCCTGGAGCAGCAAGTGAACGTGGACGTGGACCTGAACAAGCTGCGCGCCTCGCGCCTGGGCTTCTCAGACATTCAGCGCGCCATTGGCTCCGAGAACATTACCATCTCGGGTGGCTCCATCAACGTGGGCAACCAGAAGCGCGCCGTGCGCGTGGCTGGCCAATACACCCGGGCTTCCGACATCGCCGACATTCAGGTGAAAAACCTGAACGGCGCAGCCGTGCGCCTCGGCGACATTGCCACCGTGGAAGACGCCTTTAAGGAGCGCGAAAGCTACGCCCGCCTCGACGGCAAGCCCGCCATTACCCTGAACGTGGTGAAGCGCCAGGGCGAAAACCTGATTGACGCGTCCGACAACATCAAGAAAATCATCGAAGAGTCGAAGGCCAGCCTGCCCAAGGAGCTGACCATCACCGTAACCGGCGACACTTCGAACGACACCCGCGTCACGCTGCATGACCTCATCAACACCATCATCATCGGCTTCCTGCTCGTGACGCTGATTCTGATGTTCTTCATGGGCACCACCAACGCCTTGTTTGTGGGCCTGTCGGTGCCGATTTCCATGTTCCTGGCCTTCTTGCTCATTCCCATCTTCGGCTTCTCGCTGAACATGATTGTGCTGTTTGCCTTTCTGCTGGCTCTGGGTATTGTGGTCGATGACGCCATTGTGGTTATCGAAAACACCCACCGCATCTTGCACGAGCACCCCAACCTGAGCACGCCCAAAGCGGCTAAGTTCGCAGCCGGTGAAGTATTTGTGCCCGTACTGGCCGGTACGCTCACCACGGTGGCGCCGTTTGTGCCGCTGCTGTTCTGGCCCGGCATTGTGGGCTCGTTCATGTACTACCTGCCCGTGACGCTGATTCTCACGCTGATGTCGTCGCTGGTTGTGGCCTTTATCATGAACCCGGTGTTTGCCGTGAGCTTCATGGAGCGCGAAGACCACCACAACGAGGCCAACAAGCCCAAGCTGACCAGAAACTTCCTGATTGCGATGGGAGTATTGGCCGTCATTGCTGTGGTGGGCTACCTGTTCCGTTCGCCTTTCGTGGGCAACCTCACGCTGACCATCATCCTGGTCTGCTTCCTCAACGTGTTCGTGTTCACGAAGATGATTGCCTGGTTCCAGACCCGGGCCCTGCCGAAGTTTCAGAACGGCTACGCCAGCGTAGTGCGCTGGGCCATTGGCCACCCGGCCCTGGTGATGGTGGGCATGCTCGTCCTGTTCGTGGGTTCGTTTGTGGCCGTGGGCCTGCGCGGCCCCAGCGTGGCGTTCTTCCCCAAAGGCGACCCCAAGTTTGTGTATACCTACCTGAAGATGCCCGTGGGCACCCGCGTGGAAGTGACCGACTCGGTAACGAAAGTGCTTGAAAACCGCATCTACGGCGTTATCGGCCGCGACAACCCTGACGTGGAATCGGTGATTACCAACGTGGCCATCGGCGCGGGCGACCCCGGCGAAGCCACGGCTACTGGCGTGTCGCAGTCGCACCTGGGCAAAGTGGGCGTGGCTTTCAAAGAGCTGAGCGAGCGCAAAGGTCCAGCCACCAGCAAGTACATGGACGAAATCCGTGAGGCAGTGAAAGGCATTCCCGGCACCGAAGTCGCGGTAGACCAGGAAGCTAGTGGCCCCCCCACAGGCAAAGAAATTGCCATTGAAGTAGCCGGTGACGACTACGTGCAGCTGGCCAAGCTTTCCAAGAAAGTGACCCGCTACATCGACTCGCTGAAGATTGGCGGCGTCGAGCAGCTGCGCTCCAACCTGGAAGACCGCAACCCCGAAATCGCCGTTAACATCGACCGTACCCGCGCCAACCGCGAAGGCATCAGCACCGCCCAGATTGGCATGGAAGTGCGCACGTCCATCTACGGCATGGAAGCCAGCAAATTCAAGACCGCCGACGACGAGTACCCCATTCAGGTGCGCTACGCCGAGCCCTACCGCTCCGACGTGAACGCCATCGTGAATGCGCCGCTCACCTTCCGCGACGCCACTGGCCAGGTGCGCCAGGTGCCCATCAGCTCCGTGGCTGACGTCACTTACGGCACCACCTACGGCGGCATCAAGCGCAAGGACGTGAAGCGCGTCATCACCATTTCCTCGAACGTGCTCAACGGCTTCACCGGCCCCGACGTGGTGGCCAACATCCAGCAAGCCCTCAAGGCTTTCCCCACGCCGCCCGGCTACACCATCAAAATGGGCGGTGCGCAGGAAAACCAGAAGGAAACCAGCGACTTCCTGCCGCTGGCCGGCGCCCTCTCGCTGGGCCTCATCTTCCTGATTCTGGTGACGCAGTTCAACTCGTTCAGCAAGCCGGTTATCATCCTTTCCGAGGTGCTGTTTTCCATTGCCGGCGTGTTCTTTGGCCTGGCCATCACCGGCATGAACATCAGCATCGTGATGACGGGCGTGGGCATCATCGCCTTGGCCGGTATTGTGGTGAAGAACGGCATTCTACTGGTCGAATTTACCGATATGCTGCGCTCGCAGGGCATGCCGCTGCGTGAGGCCATCGTGCTAGCCGGCCGCACCCGCCTGAACCCGGTTATCCTCACGGCCACGGCCGCCATTCTGGGCCTCATCCCGCTGGCCATTGGTCTGAACATCGACTTCTACGAGTTATTCAACTCCGGTAACCCGCACTTCTTCATCGGTGGTGAGTCGGTAGTGTTCTGGGGCCCCCTGGCCTGGACCATCATTTTTGGCCTGAGCTTTGCCACAATTATCACGCTGGTAGTGGTGCCGGTGATGTATTTGCTGAGCGAAACGCTAAAAGGAAAAATAACCGGAAAAAATCCCGACCACGTTGCAACCCTTTCCGAAGAGGTAGACTCTGAAGAAATACATGCGGCTTCGCCGCGGGTACTAGTTTAACCCAATTGCGCGTTGTAGGAGCTCGTTGGTGGTTTTTGTTGCAGCATAAACCGCCGACGGGCACCTTCGCCGCTTGCCTCCGCTGCCTCTACGACACCTTTTTTGCCTACAATTATGTACGTATCCACCACTACTAGCCCCGCCCACTCCAGGCCCTCTATTGAGCAGCAGGTATTCCGCATTATCAGCAAGCGCAAGGCCATCCGGGCCAGCCGGGTACGCAAAACCGCCAGCCTTGCCCGCGACCTCCGCTTCGACACCGTCGATGTGGTTGACATTATCCTGGAGTTGGAGCGCAACTTCAGCATCGTGATTCCCGATGAAGTGCCGCTCTACACCGTGGGCGACTTCGTGCGCTACGTACGCGACCACGCCGCTGCGGCGTAAGGTCCTCGTTTGATAGATTGGTGTCTACAACAAAAAGCCCCAGCAACTCATGTTGCTGGGGCTTTTACTTTGTTAAAAATGGCGTTTACTTACCGAACGTTGCCGCCCGCGTCGAGGTTGCCGGCATCTGCGGCGTTGCGGCTGCCTTCCCAGGCCCGCACCGTGGGCCCGTTGGTAGGGCCGCTGGGCTTGGCGTCGGGGCCAGCCTCGTGCACGGGGCGCGAGCTGCTGCTTTCCGGCGAACCCAGGCCCGAATCGGTGTTGGATTGAGAATGAGCAGGAGGGAGGTCAACGGTGCCGTGCTGCTTGGCCGACTCCGGCGCTGGCTGCAGGCGGTCAGCATCGGGAGCCGATGACGAAGCCGGCGTTGAAGCCGAAGTGGAAGTAGCGGCACTGCCCGACATGGTAGCGGCCATGCGCTCAGCCGAAGCCTTATGCTCGTCGGTGTCGCCGGCCACGGCCAGGGCCGAGCCGGTAGATTCCCACTCAGTAAACTTGTCCATCTCACCTTTCAGCGTAGTCGAGAACCACGCCACCAGGGCCACGTCGTCGAGCAAGCCCAATACCGGAATAAAGTCCGGAATCAGGTCAATGGGGCTCAAAAAGTAGATGAGCACGGCCACAGCGGCGGCAATGGTAGTGCCGGGCACGCCTGTGTACTCGCCCGACATCGATGCCCGGATGAGCCGGAACATGGTCTGGAGCGTTTCCCATGCTTCGTGGGCCAGCGTGCCCACGTCGTTTTTCTCGCTGGCCTTCTTGTAGGCGTCGGTCAGCAGCTGCTTCATGCGGGTGGGCTGACGAATGTAGCCTTCCGCCGTATTCAGAAATTTTTTGAAGAGAGCAGAGCCAGCAACTTCGTTGCTGCTAGGGGGAGTTTGTTGATTTTCAGCCACGGGGAGCAGGATTAAGTAATGCGAAAAGAATGCAAGGACGGCGCAATAGGCCTATGCCTGAATACTGATTTAAGGGGCTCAAGGTTATTACTAAAACGGCTATCCCCTTCGCACAAGGCAAAACACCTGCTGTGATGGTCTGTCGCCACGTGGTGCCATCTGGCGTGAGCTAAGGGCCAAATGCAACGGCCTGCCTCTGGAAAGAAACAGGCCGTTGAAGAGATATTTCCAACCAACGAATTGGTCAGTAATGCCTGCTTAGGCCTATTCAAAAACCTTCACTACAAACACGTAGTCCTTCAGTTTCTTTAGCTGCTGGGGCCGTGCGCTGCCGGCTAGCTGCCCGTAGCGGGGCAAGTGGTAAGGCACAGCGGGCTTGGTAGCCGCCAGCGAGTCGACCAGCCTCACCAGGTAAGACGACTTGGTGGCGAAAGCTGCGCTTTGCGCATCGTTCTGCCGGCCGCTCACCACCCCAATCAGGTTGCCGCGCTCGTCGAGCAGCGGGCCGCCCGAGTTACCGGGATTCACCGGAATACTTACTTGATAGAAAGCGGTGTCGCCTTGGAAGCCCGAGCGGGCACTCAAAGCGCCTTCGCCATACACCACGTCCTCACGCGGGTAGCCCAGCGTGTACACCCGCTCGCCCAGGTCGGCCTGGCCTGCCTTAATGGCGTAGGGCAGGCGCCCAAAACCGGTAAACCGCTTGTCGGTAATGCGCAAGATGGCCAGGTCGTGCTTCACGTCGGAATAAACTGGCTCGGCGTGGTAGCGCTTGCGGTCGTTGCCCTCCACCAGCACCGAATCGGCGCCCTGAATGACGTGGTAGCTTGTTACCAAATAGCCTTCTGAGGTAAGGGCGAAGCCCGTGCCACTGCTTTCCTTGGCTGTCGGAGGCGTTGTGCCAGGGCGCCCGAATTGGTTAAGCGTTAGCGTTAAGTCTTTCTGGCTCTTTTTAATGCGTTCCACTTCGCGCTTGAGCACGGTGTAGCCGTACATCGAGGGCTGGGTTTTGGCAGCCCGCCACCACTCCAGGCCCAGCAGGGTGGCAAACACGGCCAGCACGGCCACCGAGGCGGCTACGCCCATGGTGGCGCGGTGCCCGTTCCAAAATTCGCGCAGCACCCGCTCGGTGCGCGAAATGCGCAGCATGGGGTTTACTGTGTGCGTGAGGGGGCTCTTTTCGGCGGCAGCTTCGGTAGACTGCTCCTCCGGGGTCTCAGCGGCTAGCATGGCCGCGTGCAGGCCCTGCAGCTTCTGCCGGGTATTCTGGCGTTGGCCGTAGGCGCGCAGGGTGCCCGTCAGCTCCGTGAAGTCGGCATAGCGCAGGGCCAAAGCAGGGTCGGCCGCCAGGCGCGCCTCGAAGTTGGCGCGGGCGGGCCCGGCCAGCTCGCCGTGGGCGTAGGCTTCAAATAAGGCGTAATAATCTGCTTCGGTCATCATGGGCAAAAGCGGCTGGCCTGGGGCCGGCGGCGATAAGCAAACTGGGGATTCTGCGGGCAATCAACTCGCAGCTAACATCAGATAGACTCTTCTTTGTAGTGAGTGAAAAACAATTTCTTCAGGCGCACCAAGCATTTGTACTTCTGATTCTTAGCATTGTCGGCGTTGGTGTAGCCGAACTCTGCGGTTAAGTCCTGCATGGATTTGTCGAGCAGGTAAAAGCCTTCGATAAGCGAACGGCAGGGCTCGCCGAGATGGTTCAAGGCCTCGCTCATGGTGTCGAAGCGGCGGTCTTGTTCCTCGGCAGCGAGCAAATCTTCTTCGGCTCCCGTGTTCAGATAGGGGCCGTGTTCCTCGTCGTCGACCAAGCGCACGCCGAAGCGGCTTTTGCTCGTGAGGCGTTTCAGCCACACGCGGCGGCACACGGCGTAGAGGTAGGTTTTAATCTGGCAGCTCAGCTCGAGGGAGCCGTCGCGTACTTTTTCATAAAACACCATCACGCCTTCCTGGTACACGTCCTGGGCGTCGTCTTCCGTGCCGCTGTTTTGCAGCACGAAGTGCGACACCATGGGCCAGTGCAGCCGGTAGAGATGGGCCAGGGCCCGCTCATCGCCGCTGCGAATAGCGGTAATCAGCGCGTCGTCGGTGGGAGTCAAAGAAGAGGAAGTAGGATTGCCCCTGCTCATTCACTTTCGGGGGTTAATACAGATACAGGGCAGAAGTAACCCGGTAAAATAATTTTTTTACGGGCCGGGTTACCTTTTCAAAAAGCCGGAATAAAGGGCAGTTTTAGAGTTAAACCACTTTCAAAATTACCCCCAAAATGAAGAACCTGATTAAAGTTGCTGCCCTGGGCCTCGCCCTGACTGCTGGTCTGACCTCGTGCGAGTCGAAGACGACCGAAACCACCACCGTTGAGGCTCCTGCTACCACCGAGACCACGACCACCATGTCGACCGACAGCACCATGACCGACGCTACCATGACGGACGCTGCTGGTACCACTACCACTACCGAAGGCACCACTACTACCACCGAGCAGAAGTAATTAGCCGCTGGCCTCGCGCCAGCTTGCTGATTAATTTAATTGGTTGAAACAGCCCGAATTTTCCGTTAGGAAAGTTCGGGCTGTTTTTTTCGGCCTACTGGGGCAGGGGCCCCGCCCTGCTACTCCACCAAGCGCAGCAGGTCGGCGGCGATGCCCGACCAGGGCTGGTGCAGGTTGAGGGTGACCACCCGCACCGGGTGCCCGCCCAGGGTATAGCGGACGTCCACATCTTGAGTAGCGGCCGGATAAAGCAATATGCCCTCCAGGGCCTGGCCGGGGGCCGGGCGCTGGTTTTGCAGGTAGGCGTAGAGCTGGTAGAGGTGCGGCGCAATGAGGCGCTGCCGGTCGTAGCGCGGGCGCAGGGCTGCGGCGTAATACTTGGTGTCGAGGATGATTTTCCGGTCGGGGGCTTCGAGGGTGGTGTCGGTGAGCATGGTGGGCAGCAGGGCCAGGTCGTCGGCCTGCCCATCGGCTTGCCAGGCAATGGTTTCGGCATACACCCGGTAGCGGCGCTGCTCGCGGCGGAAAAAATTGCGGGTAAACTGCTCAAATAGCCGGCCCATCAGGGCTTCGTCGCGGCGGAAATCGGCGAAGCGGCTGCGGCCACGGGCAGTGGGCTCGGGCAAGGCAATTTGCCACACCAGCTCACACACGTGCAGCAAAAAAGCCTCTTGGCTGCTGGGGCGCTGCCGGCGCAGCTCGCGAAACGTCTCGGCCGTGGGCGGCACCGAAGTTCCGGCCGTGACGGAGGCCGGAAAGCGCTGCCGCGTCTGGCTCAACTCGCGGCGCAGCGCCAAAGGCAGCTCGGCGGCGTTGGCCAGGCTGCCCAGCGTGTGGGCCAGCAGGCGGTGCAGTGGGGAGTCTGGACTTAGCTCATCGAATGTGCAAATGGCGCGGCCCCGTTCCAGCAGGCCGCGCCCCAAGCTGGGAGCCAGCTCAATGCGGCCGCGTAGGCTGGTAAGCTCGGCTTCCTGCGGCTGAAAGGTGCGCGGCAGGCCGGCTCTGAGCAGGCGGCGAGTGCCGTGCAGCAGCACTTGGGCCAGCATCCCCAGTGGCCGATGAAACGGCGTGGCTTCGCTGGCTTGCAACACAGCGGGCTCGGGCAGCCGGTTCCAGGCGTAGCAGAGGAAGTAATAAAGCGTCGCTACCGGTATCAAGGCTAGTGGCTAAGTAAACGAAGGCGGTTGCTGAGGATGCCTTCAGTAGCAGAAAACGACAGCTTCCAGGCCCGAGTTAGGCCAGCAGCTTGCGAAGCTGGGTAGCGGCCGTGGCCGGTTGTTCGCGCCAATAGTCAGCCAGCAGCGGGCCAATTTCCTGCTCAAAAATTAAGCGAAGCCACTCGGCGGCTTGCGCGGGCTGGGGTGGCGGCTGGCAGAAGTAGCTGTGGCCAATCTGAAAATCGGGACCAAGCTCGGGGTCGTCGGCTATGGTCTGGTTGAGGGCCGCCATGCGGGTGCACAGCTGCTCGATGACGGCAGCGGGTACTTGCCGCGCAGCCAGAAACTGCTGCAGCGGGGCGCCGAACTGGGGCTTCAGCTCCACGAAGGCAAAGCGGCGACGTAGAGCGTAGTCGAGCGGGCTGAGCGAACGGTCGGCTAGGTTGAGGGTGCCGATGACGTATAGGTTGTCGGGCACGAAGAAGCGCGGGGCGTCGGGCGGGGCATAGGGCAGGCGCAGGGCGTGGGCGGGGCCGCGCTTGTCGGCTTCGAGCAGCAGGAGCAGCTCGCCAAAAATGCGGGACACGTTGCCGCGGTTCACTTCGTCAATCAGCAGGAAATACGGCCGGCTGGGGTCGGCGGCGGCGCGCTGGCAAAGCAGCGGCAGCACCCCGGGTACCAAGTGGAAGCGCCCCTCGGCATCGGGCCGGAAGCCCAGCATAAAGTCCTCGTAGCCGTAGCTCGGGTGAAACTGCACCAGCTCGATGCGGCTTTCGTCTTTGGCCTCCAGCAGCAGCCACGCCAGGCGCCGCGCCAGAAAAGTCTTGCCGGTGCCGGGCGGGCCCTGCAGCAGCAGGTTGCGGCGCCGCGCCAGTCCGGCCAAGGCAGCTTCCAACTCGCCCTCCGTGATGAATAGCTCTGTGGCGGCGTCGGCCCGCGTGTAGGGCGTTGCCTCGTAGGCAGCCGGTGGTTCGGCTACAGTGTCGGCGCGGCTGGAGTCGCTGGCTTCGCGAACTAGCCCCGTGTACAAGGATTCGGCTTGCTGGCGGGCAGTTTCGTCGCCGTCGTGGGCTGAGCCCGAGGTGAGAACGGGCCGCTTGGTGCTGATGGTGAAATCCAGTCCTTCTAACACCGTGTTGGTAGGGCCGCCGGCTGGGCGCGGCCAGTGGGCGGCCGGGTTGCCGGTGGCCAAGCGGTAAGCCAGCTCGGCTACAGCACGGGGCGGGTAGCGTCGGCCCCGATACACTAGCTCGTACACGGTGCCGGCGGGCAGTGGGCGCCCTTCGCGTGCTATCTGGCGCAGGGCACGCAGCACCTGCTCGCGGGTGAGCAGCGGTGCCGGGCTGGGCTGGGCCGACGACGGGGCCGCGGAGTGGGGTGGGGCAGGAGGCATAGCAGGCAAGGTAGAACCGAAGCAAATAACGAACTCAGCCCAAAAAAGAACGTCATGCCGAGCAAAGCCGCCACCTCGTTCCCGCTGTTGCTGTAGAGCTAAGGCGGGCGCAAGGATGAATCGGCTTTGCTCAGCATGACGCGCTGAGCCTATGAAAAGCAGGTTACGGGGTTACCGTGAACGTGCGGGTTACCGAGTTGAAAGCGCCGGGCAGCAGGTTGCCGCTGCCGTTAATCAGCTCCAGCTTCACGGTGTTTTCGCCGGCGGGCAGGCCTTCCATCTGGTAGGGCACCCAGCGGTCAATCATGAATTCGTTGCCGTTGATGGTGGCGCGCACGCGGTTTCCGCCGGGCTCCAGGGTGGTGTTCACAAGGTAAAAATCCAGCATGACGCGGCGCGCGTCGGCGCCGGCATACGTGTCTTTCGGGCGGCTATAGAATAGGTTGGGCGCGTTCACGTCGATGATGGGCGCGCCGGTGGGGGTAGCAGAACCCACGTTGATGATGCGCAGGTCGTAGGCGCCGCGGTGCTTTAGGCTCTCGTGGTAGGAGCGCGACAGGAACGACAGCACGGCGTGCTGCCCGTCGGCCAAGGGCTTGCGGAAGCTGGTTTCGTAGTGGGCGGTGTAGGGCTCGTTGTCCACGATGTTGTGGATGTGCTGGCCTTTGGCAGAGTTCGCCATTTGGGCCATGTGCGGGCCACCGCTCATTTTGGTGAGCTGGAAGTTGGTGATTTGGTAGCTGAACGGAACCTCGCCGCTGGGCACAGTAGAGTTGGCCATGGGCGCCCGCAGCTGCATCTGCGCCTCGGGGAACCGGGGCGAGTCGGTGAAGGGCGTCAGGCGAATACCGTTCGACTCCATGCTCTCGGCGTTGCCGCTAGGCGCGCTGGTAGCGTTGGTGCCACCGGCCGAGGAGCTTACATCGGTGGCGGGCCGGCTCGTTTCGCAGCTAGCCAGCAGTGCCAGGGTAAGGGTTGTGCTGCACAGCAGCCAGGTAGAACGTTTCATGTAAACAGGGCTCAAAAATGTTTGTTAAATAGTTAAAAGATTACAAGTCGCGTATTGTCAGATTACCCACAAAAATGCGATGCCCATGGAGGGAACCCAGTACCGGGTTTTGCTTAACTTGCGGCGTTGTTCACCGTGGGGCTTATTTGCCTCAAAGTAAACCTAAATTTTCCATGCAAGACCAACTTCTTGACCAAATTCCCTCGCTCGACCTGGCCGATTTTCGTTCCGGGGACCCTGAGCGCAAAGCCCGTTTCGTGCAGCAGCTCGGCGAGGCTTACCAAAACATTGGCTTCGTAGCCCTGAAAAATCACGGCCTCAACGACGAGCAAACCAAGCAGCTGTACGCCGACGTGCAGGCCTTCTTTCAACTGCCCGACGAAGCCAAGCAGCGCTACGAAAACCCCGAGCTGGCGGGCCAGCGCGGCTACATCAGCAAGGGCAAGGAGCACGCCAAGGGCCGCAACACCGGCGACTTGAAGGAGTTCTACCACGTGGGCCAGGAGGTGGAAGACGACACTGACCCCATCAAGAACGAATACCCCGCCAACATCTGGCCCGAGGAAGTGCCCAGCTTCCAGAAAAGCACTTTCACGGCCTACCGCACCCTGGAAAGTGCCGGTCAGGACGTGTTGCGCGCCATTGCCCTGTATTTGCACTTGCCCGAGAATTACTTCGACGACAAAGTGAAGCACGGCAATAGCATTCTGCGCCCCATTCACTACTTCCCCATTGAAAACCCTGACGCCGTGCCCGCCGACGCGGTGCGCGCCGCCGAACACGGCGACATCAACCTGATTACCCTGCTCATGGGTGCCAGCGCCGACGGCCTGCAGGTGAAGCGCCGCGACGACAAGTGGATTCCCATCACGGCCCTGCCCGACCAGATTGTGGTGAACGTAGGCGACATGCTCCAGCGCCTCACCAACGGCGTACTCAAGTCGACCATTCACCGCGTGGTGAACCCCGCCCGCGAGAAAATGAACACCTCGCGCTTCAGCATTCCGTTCTTCATGCACCCACGCTCCGAAATGAGCCTGGCAGCCTTGGAGCACTGCGTGACCGAGGAAAACCCCAAGAAGGAAGCCGACATCACTGCCGGTGAGTTCCTGAACGAGCGCCTCATCGAGCTGGGCCTTAAGAAGAAATAAGGTTCCATTCAGTATACTCTGAAAGCGGCCTGTCTTACCAGACAGGCCGCTTTTTTTGAGTCCAGACAGCCCCAAAGCGCAGTAGTAGCACGACTTCAGTGCTCACTAGCCACGATGTCGGATGGTTTTCTTGCCGAAGCAGAGTCCATAATGATGTGTGAAAGTGCTATGTGACAAACTTTTGGCTTGTTGGTGTGATGTCGGGTATCAGAGGCGCTCTGGAGCAGGAGCTTCACCGCTATGTGGGCACGCTCTCGGTTTGTGGCGGCGTTGCAGGACGTGGAAAAGCCTTGCTTGGTAGGCATGCTTGGTAGTGTTCCTTGCCTGCGCCTGTGGCCTCACTTGGCAAAAAGCAGCACGCCTGCATAAACCGAATTTAGGTTAAAGCCGGCCTCGTTTCCACACAAAAAATCCCCTGGCTAAAGAACCAGGGGATTTTTTGTGTAGGTTGGCAGTAGTTAAGTAGTGCTGCCGGTCGTGCTACCGGTGGTGCTGCCACTGGTTGTGCTACCGGTGGTGCCGCCAGTTGTCGTGCCACTGGTTGTTCCTCCAGTCGTAGTTCCGCCAGTCGTAGTTCCGCCAGTCGTTGTACCGCCGGTTGTCGTGCCACCCGTTGTCGTACCGGAAGTTGTACTGCCAGTAGTAGAACCAGAGGTTGAGCCGCTCGTAGTTCCACCAGTTGTCGTGCCAGATGTAGTTGTGCCGGTTGTGGTGCCGCTCGTTGTGGTACCCGAGGTAGAACCACTGGTGCTACCCGAAGTAGAGCCACTGGTAGAGCCGTTTGTGGTGTTGGGCTTAGTGTCGTTGTCGTCTTTGCAGGCATTGACCAAGACAAGTGACGTGCACAAGGCAGCGCCCGTCACCAAAGAAATCCATTTGCGTTTCATAAATAGTTAACTGATTGGAGGATGTGGATAAGATGATGCTTGGCCGAAGCCACCTTCCTTTACGTGGCCTCCAAGGAAGAATTTACCCCTAAAACGACCAGATAAAGCGCCATTTTGATTCTGTATTTAATCTTAGTTGGACTAAGTATATCTGCTGCATTTTTAGATACTTATAATTTAAAGCGTTGATGATAAGTTGCTTGAATTGGGGCGCTTGGGCGGTAGGAAACTTTTCTCATAGCAATGATGACTGCCTTGTGCGGTGGGAATGCGCTTTCGGCAATCATCAGTACCTGTCTGTTTGTCTTACCTTCGGTTGTAGGTAATTTTCATTCTTGTGCAGCCTCTTTCGACCCCTTCCACCCCGGTTTCGCTGGCGCCACCGGCCCGGCGCTCGGGCAAACGCACGCGACGGGTACGGGGTATTATCTTCTTAAAAGACGTGGCGGCCTTGGCCTTTACAGCCTTTGGGGGCCCTCAGGCGCACCTAGCTATGATGTTTCGGCTGCTTGTCGACAAGCGCCGCTACATCAGCACGGCCGAGCTGCTGGAGCTTCAGGCCTTGTGTGCCCTGCTGCCGGGCCCCACCTCTACGCAAACCATCACGGTTATCGGGTTTCGGCTGGGCGGGCCCAACTTGGCCTACCTCACGCTGCTGGTGTGGATGGCGCCTTCCGTGACCTTGATGACAATAGCGGCGCTCACCCTCAGCCACCTCGACCCGGTGCGCGTGGGGGCATTTGTGCAGTTTGTGCAGCCCGTGGCCGTGGGTTTCGTGGCGTTTTCGGCTTACCGCATTGCCGAAAAAGTCATTCATACCAAAACGGCCGTGGGCCTGATGGTGGCCTCGGCCATGATGGCCTACTTCTTCCAGCTGCCCTGGATACTGCCGCTGCTGCTGCTGGCCGGCGGCGCCGTGACCACGGTGCGCTACCGCAAGCATGCCATTATTCAGGAGAAAAAGCCCTTGCAGGTAGAATGGGCCAATTTCTTTCTGTGGCTGGGCATCTTGTTGGGAGCGGCGGTACTGGGCCACTACACCCGGCTGCTGCCGGTGCGGCTGTTCGAGAACTTTTACCGCAACGGCTCGCTGGTGTTTGGGGGCGGGCAGGTACTGGCGCCGCTGCTCTTTGCCGAGTTTGTGAAGTTCAAGCACTACCTCACGGCTCCGGAATTTCTGTCGGGACTGGGGCTGGTGCAGGCCATGCCGGGGCCCAACTTTTCGATAGCCGCCTACATTGGGGCGCTGGCCATGCGGCCGGCTGGCGGGCCCGGCATGCAGGTGGTGGGGGCGCTGGTGGGCACGGCCGGCATCTTCTTACCGGGTACGTTTCTGATATTTTTCGTCATCCGCTTCTGGGACCGGCTGCGGCAGTACCGCGTGGTGCAGGCGTCGCTGGAAGGCATCAATGCCGTTAGTGCCGGGCTGGTGTGCGCGGCCACGTTTCTGCTCTACCACCCCTTGCCCGACCGGGAGTTGAGTTTGCCGTTTCACTTGGGGCCCATCGACACCCTGCCCCTCAACCCGCTGCTGATAGGCACCACGTTCCTGGTGCTGCTCTCGGAAAAAGTGCCCTCGGTGTTCATTGTGGGGGCGGCACTGCTGGCGGGGGTGCTACTGCGGTAGGTTAGGCGAGGTGTAGCTTCGTAAAAATCAGGCGTTATCGTGACAAAGGTCATGGACTGGGTGCTGGCGTTGGCAGACCTTTGCGGATAATTCCATCAGCCGCCGCGGCTTTCGCGCCCGATAAACGCATTCTGTTATGACAGTTACCTTCTTCAATTCCAAGCAATACGACCAGCAGTCCTTTACGGAGGTCAACGACCAATTTGGCCACGAGCTACGGTTTCTAGCCGTGCCCCTGAATGCCCAAACCGCCATGCTGGCCAAGGGCGCACAGGCCGTGTGCGTGTTCGTGAACGACCGGGTTGATGCCGAGGTGCTGGAGCAGCTGGCCGAGGCCGGGGTAGAGCTGCTGGCCCTGCGCTGCGCCGGCTACAACAACGTGGATTTGAAAGCCGCTGCCGCACTCGGCCTGCAGGTGGTGCGGGTGCCCGCCTACTCGCCCTACGCCGTGGCCGAACATACTTTAGCCCTGATTCTGACCCTGAACCGCAAAACGCACCGGGCTTACAACCGCGTGCGGGAGGGCAACTTCGCCCTCACCGGCCTGCTGGGCTTCGACCTGCACGGCCGCACGGTGGGCCTCATCGGGCTGGGCACCATTGGGCTGGCCACGGCTCGCATCCTGAAGGGCTTTGGGTGCCGCGTGCTGGGCTTCGACATCCAAAACAGCCCCGAGGTGGAAGAGATAGGTGTGGAGTTTACCGACCTCGACAGCCTCTATGCTCAGTCCGATATCATTTCGCTGCACTGCCCGCTCACGCCCGAAACCCACCACTTGATTAACAACGACGCCGTCGCCAAGATGAAAGACGGCGTGATGCTGATTAACACCAGCCGCGGCGCCATTATCGACACCAAGGCCGTAATCAAGGGCCTAAAGAGCGAGAAAATTAAGTACCTGGGCCTGGACGTGTACGAAGAGGAAGGCGACCTTTTCTTCGAAGACTATTCCAATAAGGTGATTCAGGACGACGTGTTTATGCGGCTGTTGTCCTTCAATAATGTGCTCATCACCGGACATCAGGCCTTTTTCACGGCCGATGCCATGCACAACATCGCCCAGATTACCCTGCAAAACATCACCGACTTTGCGGAGAAGAAGGAGCTGGCTAATGCCGTGCACGCATAGCGGTCCGGCTTAACCATTCATTTTCTCCCCTGACGATGTCCGCATGATTTACCTGCTTGCGCTGCTGCCCATTCTGCTGCTGGTCGTGATTTCCTTGACCAAGGGTATGAAGCCGGCAGTGCTCGTGAGCAGCGTGGTGACCTCGGGCTTGTTCTTTTACTGGGGTGCGGGAGGTGGGCACTACCTGGGGGCCGTGGTGGTGTCGATGCTCACTACCATCAACATTCTGCTGACGGTGCTGGGAGCAATTTTCCTCTACACCGTGATGCAGCACACCGGGCTGATTGAGCAGCTCACACACTCGCTCGATAAGCTGCACCCGTCCAAAGAGCTGCGGTTTTTCTTGCTGGCCATCGGCCTCACGGCCTTTTTTGAAGGCGTGGCGGGCTTTGGTACGCCTGGCGCCATTGTGCCGCTCATCCTGATAGCGCTGGGGTTTGAGGCTGTGCTGTCGGTGTCGGTGGTGCTGCTGTTCGACGGACTGTTTGCGCTGTTTGGGGCCGTGGGCACACCCATCCTCATCGGCTTGCAAGCGCCGTTGGGCCTGGCAGCGGCCGATGTTAATACCATCGGCCTCACGGCGGCCTTGCTCATGAGCGGAGTGGGGCTGCTGGTGCTGGCGCTAGTGTTTCGCCTGGTGGGCCAGGCGCAGGAACCGGTAGCCAACAAGCGGCTGGTGCTAATGCTTTATGCCTTCCTGATGCTGCCCTTCTGCGGGCTGGCCTGGTTGGCTCCCGAGCTGGCAACGGTGTTTGGCGCGCTGGTCATGCTGGGGCTATCGGTGCTGTACTTCAAGCCCCGCGGCGTCAAGCTCGACCTGCGTCCCTGGCTGCCTTACGCCGTGCTGGCTGTAGTGCTGCTGCTGCCCAAGCTGCTTCCGCCTATGAGGCAGTTCCTGGACTGGGAATTGGCGTTTGAAGACCTGTTTGGGTCGGGCATTCGGGGAGGTATTAAGCCACTACAGTCGCCTTTTCTGCCGTTTGTGGCGGTGGGGTTGGGCGTGGCGTTGGTGTGTAAACTTCCATCGCTGCCCCTGAAAGAGCCGCTCGGCAAGATGGGCAACGTGTTTGTAGTGCTGTTCCCATCGGTGCTTATTGCGCAGCTCATGATTTATTCGGGCGTCACGCAGCCGTCTATGGTGCGCTACATCGCGGAGCTTCTCAGCCACCTGGGCCAGCTATACCCCGTGTTTGCACCTCTCATCGGAATAATGGGAACCTTCATTACCGGCAGCACCACCATTTCCAACCTCGTTTTTGGGGCTTCGCAGCAGCAAGCCGCGGTCTCGCTCGGCATCAGCTCCAATGTGGTGCTGGCCCTGCAGCTGGTCGGGGCCTCGCTGGGCAACGCCGTTTGTCTGTTCAATATCATTGCCGCTGCCTCCGTTGCCAACATCAAAAACTACAAGGCCGTGTTGGCCCACAACCTGTTGCCCACACTGCTAGCGGCATTGCTGGCGGGGCTGCTGGGCATGGGCTTGCTCGCAATTACGGGGTAACACTCGTGGCCGCTTGCTAGCGCGGCAGTGTTCGGGCCTGGTAGGCGGCTCGGGCATCTTCCAGTTGGGCTACTAAAGCAGCCCGCTGCTCCAGCAGCTCAGCGCCCACGGCTGGAGCGCGCCGGAACAGATGCAGTGCGCGCAGCCGCTCCACACGGGCGGCCAGGGTCTTCCAATAGCTCAGTGCATAGAAGCCCGTGAGGGGCAGACTGACTACGTAAAGAGTCGTCAGGCGCCAGTCGTGCGTGAGCCAATGGTGCACGGCAGTGGCCTGCAGGGCGTAGGCCATCGGAAAGGTTATCATGCCCACCACCAGCATGATGGGCGCCACAAACTCTACCTCCTTGGTTGCACGCTGAGCCACCATGGAAGGCAATTTGTAAGGCAAGTAGTTGTTAAGCAACCCGTACGCCCACACGGGAAATCCCAGCACTAGGTTGAGCAAGCCGGCGATGGTGCCGCGCCGCTGGCCTTCCAGCGCTTCGTCGGTTAGGCCGTGCTGGCGCAGGGTGGTGCGGTAGGCTTGCAGCTGCTGGCGCATGGCCACCAGCCGGGCGGGGGCATTTTGCTCGAACCAGGCCAGGGCTTGTAGCAAGGTCTGACTCAGCTGGAAGTTATCGAAGAGCGTGTCGGGGTCGTCGTCGGGGTTGAGGTGGTCGCCAAAGGTGCGCTCAATCTGCTGCACGAAGTCGTCTTCGGCGGCGTCGCGCGTGATGACTAAGCGGCGCTCCATCGCCTCGCGAATGGTTTCGGTGAGTTGTTCGGCGGCGGCTTCGGGGTCGAGGGCGTAGAGGTCGGCATAGTCGGCCACGGCAATGGGCGGGGCCACGTTCAGCAGCACGTCGGAGCGAAAGCGCGTGGGGTCGAAGTAGTTGATGGCAATGGGCACCACCCGCAGCCCCAGTTTGAACTGATGCCGGGCCTCGGCACCCAGCGCAATGCGGGCCGCCCCGGTTTTGAGGGGCCGCAGCCGGCGCTCGCTCACGCTGGTGCCCTCCGGAAAAATCATGATGGTGCCGCCCCGGCCCAGGTAGTCGTAGCACCGGCCGAAGCTGGCCTCGTTTTGGGCCGCGAGCTGCTCGGGCGTGGTGGGTCCGGCCCCGGCCTCCGCGTCTTGGCGCCGGTAGATGGGAATGGAATTGCCCGACTCCAGGATGGCCCGCGTGATGGGGTTGTTAAAAAACGTGCTCTTGGCCAGAAACGCCACCGGCTGGCGGCTGTTGATGCCCACCAGCAGCGGGTCCATCAGGGTATTGGGGTGGTTGCCGGCAAACAGCAGCGGCCCAGCCATGGAAAGCCGGTCGCGGTGGCGGACCTCAATGCGCCGAAAAAATACCCGCAGCGCCACCTGCATCACGGGCTTAATGAGGGTATAAAAGAGCATGGGCCGGAAGTAATTGGGGGAGCGAAGGTAAGGGCCGCACCCGCCCTGCGCCGCTTGCCGACTACCGCAAAAAAATCGCCGCCAGCCCGAGGGCATGGCGGCGAATTAGGCGCGGGCGCAGTAGCCGATAGGCAGCTAGCGCTTGGATTTCTCGCGGGCTTTGGCGCGCTTCTCGGCGGCTTTGGCTTTCTCCTCGGCAATCTTTTCCTTGGCCTTGGCTTTGCGCTCGGCCTCCTCTTCCATCTTCTTGCGCTTGCCGGGGTACTTCAGGTCGTAGGTTTTGATTTTGAGCAGGCTATCGGCTTCCACAATGGACCGGCGGGAAGTGACGCGGCCGGTGAGCGACACTTGGTCGCCTTCGGTTATTTGGGTGGTGGTGCCGTCGGTGGCGGTTACGAGGCCGGCGGGCGAAATGGTGGTACCGTTTACCAGCTTCTTATCGGCGGTGAGGGGATTGGTAACACCCAGCTCGGTGAGCACAACCCGGCCGTTTTGCATGGTCAGGCCGTCTTTCAGCCCAACGCCGGTGGCTGCTGCCCGTGGCCGTGGAGCGACCGCACCGGGGCGGCGCGGTGGTACCCGCGTTTGGGCTTGCGCGACGGCTCCGGTCAGGAGTGCTATCGAGAGAATAAGGCTAAAAGTGAATCGAGATGTCATAAAAAAGAAGAAGTAGTTAAAAGTAACGAAGGCTAAAAGTTGGGCAAGAGATAAATACGGCGCAAGTTATTGCTTTTAGACTCATTGCTTCGCATTGCCATAATAAAAAGTGCAAAATTGAGGCCATGTTTAAAATTCATGCTTCGTTAACTTTTTGGGAAGCCTTTCGTTCAAGCAAAATCGTCCAAACTCGAACGCTAACGCCCTCTTCGGCTTCTTTTGTACAAGGCCAAACCGTAGGTGAAATTCGTAGTGGCCCTATTTAGCGTCGTATCGGCACCCCGGAAAAAGACCAACGGTTGAGCTAATGCTTCCTGTCGGCGAAACCAGAGGGTGTGGCCCGGCTTTTTTGAAACCGATTCCGTTAACAGATTCTGTGCGCGGAACAACGAACCGGGCTGACCAGGCCCTGGCCAGTAATTTGCTGCTTAATGGATAAATTAACCCATCAACTCCGTGGATTACAGAGATTATTACAAGGTATTGGGGGTCGAAAAAACGGCCACGCCTGAGCAAATCAAGAAGGCGTACCGCAAGCTGGCCCGCCAGCACCACCCCGATGTGAACCCGAACGACAAGGGCGCTGAGCAAAAATTCAAAGAGCTGAACGAGGCGCACGAGGTGCTCAGCGACCCTGAGAAGCGGAAGAAGTACGACCAGTTTGGCGCCGACTGGCAGCGCTACCAGCAGCAGCCGCAAGGGGCGGGCCGCGCCGGCCAGTCCGGCGGGGGCTTCGACTGGGGCCAGTATACCCAGGGCGGTGGCGACAGTGGCCAGTTTGAGGCCGGGGAGGATTTCTCGGATTTCTTCGGTTCCCTCTTTGGCAACATGGGCGGCCGGCGCGCCGGTGGTAGCCGCCCCGGAGCCGGCCCCGACTTGCAGGCCGAGCTGGAGCTAACCCTGGAAGAAGCCTACCACGGCGGCCCGCGCACCATCACGGTAAACGGCAGGAACCTGCGCCTTACCATTCAGCCCGGCGTGGCCGATGGGCAAACCATCCGGCTGCGCGACCAAGGTGGTCCCGGCCGCAACGGCGGTCCCAACGGCTCGCTGCTCATCACCTTCCGCATTCAGCCCGACGCCCGCTACGCCCGCACCGGCGACGACCTCACTCAGGACGTACCCGTGAGCATCTACAAGGCCCTGCTGGGCGGCGAGCAAACGGTGGACACGCTGAGCGGCCCGGTCAAAATTAAGCTCAAGCCCGAAACCCAGAACGGCACCCGCCTGCGCCTGCGCGGCAAGGGCTTCCCCGTATACAAGCAGCCCGGCCAGTTCGGCGACCTTTACCTACGGCTCAACCTGACGCTGCCCCAAAACCTGACTGCCCAAGAGAAAGAGCTGGTGCAGCAGCTGGCGGCGCTCCGCCCTGCCGAAGAATAACCTACTGTTCCGATGCTATGGAAACGCGTATTCTCACCCTCACCTATCAAGAATGCTCGGCCCAATTTGGCCTGAGCGCCGCCGAATTGCACGACTTCCTGCAAGCTGGCTTGCTGCGCCCGGCCCCGGTGCCCGATGCCGTCATCATTGACGAGCCCGACGACCTGCCCCGCCTGGCCCGCTTGCACCACGAGCTGGGCTTGGCACCAGAGGCGCTGGACATCATCCTGACCATGCGCCAGCAACTGGTGCGCCTGCAGGTTGCCCTGGACTACGAGCGGGCCCGCGCCCGGCAATTAGAGAATTTTCTGCGCGGCGCCGGGCCGCTCGAGGAAATGTGAACAGCCAGGCGAAGGGCAAAGGGACTGGTTTTATCTCGCTCCTGCTACTTGAATTCCTGCGAATTAGCCCTGTAGCACAATGAGTTACATGCGGGAATATGCTGGTCGATTTCTTTTCAGCATATTCCTTCATAGAGTAAACGAAGCGCGTTTACCTTTTGACCGTTTGAATGAACGTCAAGACAGCTCATGGTCAGTATCTTCACTCTTTCCTCTTTTCCCTGGTTATGAAACCCAACCCTATTTTCCTACTTGGCATGACGCTAGTGACCCTATGCGGTTCTGCTTCCGCCCAAACAACGCCAACTCCTGTACCTAATACCCCCCCGGGGAAAGGAGTCCCTACCCCCAAAAGGACCGCCGCTCCCCCGCGCACGGCGTCGGTGTCGGCCGTGAAAATAGACACCGCGGCCTTTCGGCGCTCCGGACGCCCCTATGACAGCGTCATAAACCACGCCCGGGATATCCCATCGAAAAAGAAAAACTAGAGGAGCTCGTTCGAGCATCCGCTCCTTTTCGCAAACCACTAGCAACGGCCCCAAGCTCGGCGCCATTAGGCTCTGCAAGGCTGGAGGAGTTTAAGAAACTCGTCTACGAATCAAAGCTTAGGAAACTGGCCGAAGGGATGATGTGCTAATGTTGATGCTTGATACCAATTTGTTAAGCTCTTCAGGCTACCGCCAGCGCCAGCACCAGTCCGCCTAGCGTAGCGCCCAGCTTGGGCCAGTTGAGCCGATGCTCGGGGCTGGTTTCGAAGAGGATAGTAGTAGAAACGTGCAGGAAATTGCCCGCCACCAGCCCCAGCAGGCTCGCGTAGAGGCCGCCGCTCAATAGCTGCGAAAGCACCACGTAGTTGCTGAATATAATGCCCACCGGCGAAGCCAGGGCAAACACCAGCAGCCACGGCCACACCCGCCGGAAGCTGCCCAGCCGCAACCGCAGCAGCGTGGCCAGCGCAAAAGCTGCCGGCACGTGGTGCAGCGCCACCCCCGCCACGATGGCATGGAAGTTTTGGCTCATTTGCCCCACCTCTGGCGCGTGCACCAGAATGCTGCCTTCCAGAAAAGAGTGCACCACCAGTGCCGCCAACAGTAAAAACGGCACCCGCCCGCCGGTGTCGTGGGGACTATGGGCCGCTTCGTGGTGCACGTGCCCGTGCTCCACCCCCTGCGAAAGGACTTCCAGCAGCAGCTGCCCAAAGAAGCCGGCCAGCACCCAGTAGCCCACCCGCTCGGGGTGCGCGGGCAGCATTTGCAGCGCCTCGGGCAAAATGTGGGTCACGGTGAGCGTGAACAGGTACGCCCCGCTGAAGGCCAGCAGCGGCTTCAGCCACTGGCTGCCCCGCGCTACTGGTACCCAGGCCGCTACGGCGCCCGCACCCAGCACCGTCAGCAGCAGCAGAAAAATAGCAAACCCCATGCGTGAGAGAATGAGGAATGAGGAACGAAGAATGGAGAGCGCAGGAGCCAACCGCAACGGTGGCTTCCTCGGGCTTCATTCCTCATTCCTCATTCAAAAGCAGCGGCAGCTTTGCGACCGCCGGCCGGCGGGCAAAGCTGCCACCCAAACGAGTATTATAGCAGTGCCAGCGACTTAGCGCTGAATCTGATGGCCGCTGGCGGCGGTGTCGGCCTGGGTCGACTTGCCGGCGTCGTTCAGTTTGCCACGCTTGCGCTGGCCTTCCTCGGCATTCGCCGAAATGGTCGACTCAGCTTTCGGAGCCGGGCGCTGGTCCAGGTCGGCGGCCGAGCTGATGGGCTTGGTGATGGCACCGCCTTTGGCTTGGTTGGGCGCGTACTCGGTATTCTGGTCGAAGTTGTCGGTGGGGCGGGTGCCGGGCGCAATCTGGTCTAGCGATACTTTGTCGTCGGGCCGCCAGTCGGAAGGCTCGCTGCTGCACGACGACAGGGCCAGAGAAGCAGTGGCCAGGGCCAGCAACAAGGTGTTAGTCAATTTCATCAGAAAAAAATTAGCAGGGGTTGTAGTTCAGACAAAAACGGCGCGCAAGCTTATACGGTTGTGACGCCGGCTTCGGTGGGCAAAAGGTTTTTGCGCCGCAGCAGGGCTTCGAACAGCTTCAGGTCGTTAGGCGAGTTGAAGATGCGCAGGGGCAAATGTAGAAACACCGGCACGTCGAAGGTGCGGGCCAGCCACATGCGCCAGGGCGCCAGGCCCGCGGGCGGTGTGCCGGGCTTGAGGTAAAGCAGGTAGGCGTCGGAGTCGCGGCGGGCGCGGCCAATCATGTCCCAGGTCAGCTGCATGGCTTTTTCGGGGCCCACGCGCATCAACAGCTGCTTCTGGTCCATCTCAAAGTTCATGCGCTCAAACAGGGGCTTGCTTTGCTCCATCTGGGTCACGCCGGTTATCTGGGCCGAGCGGAACAGCACAAACAGCACGGTGAGCACCACGGCCAGCACCAGCCACCACCACGAGTGCACGAAAATGGCCGGCAGCACTCCCAGCGCAAACGGAATCAGGGCGTATACCCAATCCTTTTTCCACACCTCGGCCATGGCTATGCGGGTGTAGGTATTGGTGTCAAACTGCGTTTTCTTGGTACGGATAGCCAGCGGCGAAGCCTGCTGCGACTGGCGGAAGCCGCCGCCTCCGCCCCGTTGGTTGGGTTGATTCATTTTTCTTAGGTGTATAGAAGCCCGTCATGCAGAGCGCAGCGAAGCATCTCACGTGCAGCATTAATTTAATCATTCAACGAAGCGAGCGAGATGCTTCGCTGCGCTCTCCATGACGGGATGTTTTAATAGGCTTTCAAACTCAAATCTAGGCTTTTGACCGAGTGGGTAAGGGCCCCAACGGAAATATAGTCGACGCCGGTGCTGGCTACCCGGGCAATGGTTTGCTCGGTGATGCCGCCGCTGGCTTCGGTGGGGAAGCGGCCGTCGACGAGGGCCACGGCCTCGCGCAGCATGTCGGTGTCCATGTTGTCGAGCATGATGCGGTCGATGCCGCCGGCGTCCAGGGCCTGCCGCACCTCGTCGAGGGAGCGGGTTTCAATTTCGATGGGCAGCTGCCGGCCGGTGCTGGCCAGGTAAGCCCGGCTGGCGGCGATGGCCTGGGCCACGCCCCCGGCGTAGTCCACGTGGTTGTCCTTCAGAATTATCATGTCGAACAACCCGTAGCGGTGATTGACGCCGCCGCCGATGAGCACGGCCCACTTCTCGCAGATGCGAAAATTGGGCGTGGTCTTGCGGGTGTCGAGCAGCTTGGCCTTGGTGCCGGCCAGCAGCGTGTTGAGGTGGGCCGTGTAGGTGGCGATGCCGCTCATGCGCTGCATGCAGTTGAGCACCAGGCGCTCGGCGGTGAGGATGCTGCGGGCCGGGCCTTCCACGGTGAAGGCGATGTCGCCGTGCCGCACCGGCGTTCCGTCGGTTAGCAGCACGTTCATGGTCAGTGCCGGGTCCACTTCTTTAAAAATGAGCGGAGCCAGGGCCACGCCGGCCAGAATGCCTTCGCCCTTCACCAGCAGGTGAGCCCGGTTGCGGGCATCGGCAGGAATGGAGGACAGCGCCGAATGGTCGCCGTCGCCCACATCCTCGGCCAGGGCCGTGCGGATAAAGGTGGTCAGCGCTTCGGGGGTAAGATAGGAAGGGGTGGGAGTTTGCACCGGACAAAGGTACGGCCCCTGCCTCTGCGAATAAAACCGTACCGTATTCCTTGGCCATGTTCCTGAATCAAGGGATTTGGCAGTTGGGCCGCGAGCTGTGCCCAACTCGCGTTGCGGCCCCAGAGAAGGCATAAAAAAGCCCCAGCCGTGGTGGGCTGGGGCTTTTCAAAAACTGATGCAAAAATTATTCTTTCGTGAAGTCCAGCGTGTCAATCTGCGGGGCTCCTTTGGAAGGCTTGAGCTTTACAAACACCCGGTACACGCCGTTGCGGCCCGTGTAGCGGCCAATGGCATATTGAATGCCTTCCTGGCTTTTGCCCTGATGAATGAATTCGAAGCTGCTGGGCGTATTCTTGGTGAAGAAGTCTTTCACCACAATCTCGGCCTGCGTGGCGTTGTAGCTCTTTTTATCGCCGTCGAACCCAACCTCAATGGTAGGGGCCAAATACTGCGACAATTCCCGGGAAGAACCACTGCGCAAGGCCGAACCAACGGCGCCAAGGTCGTCGGCTTGGGCGCTGGCAGCTACCGCACCGGACAGGAATAGCCAAGTAAAAAATAGCGTCTTAAAAAAATAGCTTTTCATTATTGGAGATATAAGTGCGTCATCCGCGTCGGGTTTAAAGCTAAAATGGTGCCAGGAAGTAAGAACTCCTATTTTTCTGTTCAGTAGATTTTAACCGAAAGATATAGGAGTTTACGGCGTTGCGAAGATAGATAATCTCAACCCATAGTCCGGTCCGCCGTATCTTTGGGGCATGAATAAACAGGTTTTGTTGGTGATTCTGGATGGATGGGGAATTCCTCAGAATACAACGGTGTCGGCAGTAGACGCGGCTAATACGCCTTTTTACCACGAGCTGTTGCAACGTTTTCCGCATAGCCGGCTGCAGGCTTCGGGCGAAGCCGTAGGGTTGCCCGACGGGCAAATGGGCAACTCCGAGGTGGGCCACATGAACATTGGGGCCGGCCGCGTGGTGAACCAGGAACTGGTGCGCATCGGCAAGTCCATTCGCGAGCGCAAGCTGGGCCAGATGCCCGCGCTGGTGAAGGCGTTTGAGTACGCCATTGCCAACGATAAGCCGCTGCACCTCATTGGCTTGTTGTCGGACGGCGGCGTGCATTCGCACATCGACCACGTCAAAGCCTTGTGCACCATTGCCCACGAAGCCGGTGTGCGCCGGGTGTTTGTGCACGCCTTCACCGACGGCCGCGACACCGACCCCAAGAGCGGCGTGCGCTACGTGAACGAGTTGGAGCAGTCCTTAGAGCGCAGTGGCGCCCGCATTGCCTCGGTGGTGGGCCGCTACTACGCCATGGACCGCGACCGCCGCTGGGAACGGGTGAAAGTGGCCTACGACCTGCTGGTGCACGGCGTGGGCACCCGCTCGCAAAACCTGATTCAAACCATACAGGAGCAGTACAAGGACGACGTAACCGACGAATTCCTGAAGCCCATCGTGAAGACTGGCTCCGACGGCCAGCCCCTGGCCACCATTCAGGAGGGCGACGTGGTGCTGTGCTTCAACTTCCGCACCGACCGGGGCCGCGAAATCACGGAGGTGCTCACCCAGCAGGACATGCACGCCTTTCAGATGTCGCGCCTGAACCTGCACTACCTGACCCTGACCAACTACGACGACTCGTTTGTGGGGGTGACGCCGGTGTTCGAAACCGACAACCTCAACAACACCCTTGGCGAGGTGCTGGCGGCTCATGGCAAAGCCCAGATTCGCATTGCCGAAACCGAGAAGTACCCGCACGTGACGTTCTTTTTCTCGGGCGGCCGCGAGAATGCTTTTGAGGGGGAAACGCGCATCATGTGTCCTTCGCCCAAAGTGGCGACCTACGACTTGCAGCCCGAAATGAGCGCCGCCGACTTGGTGGAGGCACTGGTGCCGCAGCTGCAGGCCCGGGCCGCTGATTTTGTGGTGCTCAATTTTGCCAACCCCGACATGGTGGGCCACACCGGCGTGTTTGAAGCCGTGGTGAAAGCCGTGGAAACTACCGATGCCTGCGCCCGTGCCGTGGTGCAAGCCGCAGTATCGGCCAACTACGCCTGCATTATCATCGCCGACCATGGCAATGCCGAGTTCATGCGCAACGCCGACGGCTCGCCGAACACCGCGCACACCACCAACCTGGTGCCCTGCATTCTGGTCGATAACGACTACGTGGGCACCCTATCCGATGGCAAGCTTGGCGACCTGGCGCCTACCATTCTGGAGCTAATGGGTGTGCCCCAGCCCCTGGAAATGACGGGCCAGAGCCTGCTGCGCCCCGCTGCCTCAAGCGTCCCGAATGCGTAGGCGCGTGGCTGGCTACGGGATGATTGCAGGGCTGGCCGCAGCAGTGCTGCTGGCGGGCTGCGGCGACGCCAGCCCCGCCGCGCCGGCAGCTCGCCGTCCGCTGTATTTCGATGTGAAAGGGCTGATGACGCAGCAAGTGGAGCAGCTGGCGCAGCGCCAGGCGGCAGTCACCAAGCAGGTGAGCCTGCGCGGCGACGCCACCGAAACCGTGCGCGTGCCCACCGTCAAGTGGGCCGATGAGCTGCAGATTTTCTTTCAGGCCGACATCAACAAAGCCGCTTTGCGCGGGGCTTATGCTGTGGATTCGGTGGCGCTGCCCGGCGGGCTACTGCGCCGGACCTACACCCGCCTGCCCGGCCAGCCCAATGCGCCGGTTTCGAAGCTAACAGTGGTTCAGCAGGGCCCCGTGGCCCAGGAGGTGGCGGCTACCATTGTGCAAAGCAACGCCTTGTTCTCGGCCCAAAAGCAGCTGCGCCTCCAGCTCCAAAATGGCAAGCTGAGCCGCTATGAGGTAGTCGGAACCCAAAAGCTGGTGCTGTTCGATACGCTGCACTACACCGCTGCCGGCCAAGTAGAATAACTCCACCGCAGTGCCAGGCCGCTTGCCGGTGCGCCGAAGCCGCTTACTTGTTGTGCTCGTAGGCGCCTAGGCTGGGGGTAGCGCCTAAGCTAGGGGCGTTTGTAAGGCGCGGCAGGTTGCGCAAGTCGCGTGCAAGCAAGGTGCCGAACACGGGACGCCGGGGTGCCGTAGCCGGGGAGTTGTCCTGCAGGGTATAGTCAGGGTTGGTAAACGAATTACGCTTGAAGAGCGGCTCGGTGTTGAGGAGGTTTACGCCAGCCGCCCCGATAACGGCGGGCGTAGTGGCGTACTCCTTGGTGCGCAGCAGCGAGTTACGGATGCTGAGAGCGAGGTAGTCCGGGTGATTCTTGACGAACAATTCGTCTTCGAGCGAGCCCCACACAATAGAATTGTGCAGGTTCAGGGTGAGGGGGCGCTTAACCTGAGGATTCGCGGCGTCTTCGTTGGTAAAGGTGAGCGACGCTGTTTCGCGCCGGAAGGAAGGAGTGAAGTTAGCGAAGGTGCAAAAGTTGAAGTTGTAGACCCCGCCGCCCACGCCTAGCACGGCAAACTCCCCGCAGTTGGTGAAGAGGCAGTTCCTAGCCGTTACGGTGCCCGAGAAGCTCATGATGCCGGCGCCCGTCGAAGCATTAGCGTTGGCAAAGGACACGTTAGACCCGGAAATATTCCGGATGATGGTGTTTTCCACCGTTAGGTCAGGCCGGCGTGCTGCGGGGTCATCCGCGCTAAGTACCAGGGCTCCGAACGTGGCGTTTTTGATTTCGGCGTAGCGAATCCGGTTATCCCGGCTGGTTCCGGTGAACGCGATGCCACCCCACTGCCCGGGTATTTCGGCGTAGTAGGGCTCCAGCCGGTCGCCCTGAAAACGAACAATATTGGCGTTGGTGGCTTTCACCGTATCGGTGGGCGCAAAGGCATTCGGTTCGCTTTGGTCGTTCACCAGCAGCGTACCGTTGACCTGTAGGTAAGCTCCAGCATGCAGGTAGATGCGGGCGCCCTTGGGAATACGCAATGTCACGTTCTGGGCAACTACCACACCCGAGGCGGTGCTGCTGTTGATAATGACGTGTGGCTTGTCGGTGCGCCAAGTGGTGTTGTTCCGGATGATTTCGCCCCGGTGGAAGTAAGCATTTTGCCCATAAGCCACCAGTTTTACTGTCTGCTCGTTGCCGTTGGTGCGGAAACGCAAGTCATCGGTCACGAGAAATTGCTTGGCCGCAGTGGCCAGGCCGTTGTCGCCGAGCACGGCCCGCACCAATACCAGCAGGCTATCGCGGCCCCGAATAGTCACGTCCTGGACCGAAGGCCGGGCATCGCCGTTGATAATCACCGAAAACGGCGCCCCCGGCGCCCCCGCCAAGCTAATGTCAGTCTTCACCGCGCCGCGGTTGCGGTTATAAACCCAGAGCCGCTTCGTTACCGTCTTAATGGTCGTAAATACAGTGTCGAACAGCACGGTATCCGTCCGAAATTCTGACTTGAACTCCAGGCTCCCACTGGTCTGCACCAAATTCTCTTTCGGTTCGCAGCCGGGCAGGAGCGTGAGCAAGCAGCTGAGAAGGAGAACTAACGGGAAAAGGTAGCGCATGAAGAACGTTAGACGGTCAGCTCCCCTCCTTACCAAGGAGGGGATGTTGTCGCGGCAGCGACAACTGGGGTGGTTGTGGGCGTTGAACTGGAAGTAGAACGACCAATGAAGCCCGAAAGTATTCGAATGCTTGAAAAGAGAAACTGGGGTTTGTGATGCGCGGAAACCTTCTAACGCCCACAACCACCCCAGTTGCCGCTTCGCGACAACATCCCCTCCTTGGTAAGGAGGGGAGCTGGCTGTTCTACTTTACTTGGTTACGCCTTCTTGCAGGCGCTCGGCGCTTTCGGCAATGCGGAGCTGCTCCACGAAGTCGTCCACGTTTCCTTCCATTACGCTGGCCAGGTTGTACACGGTGTAGCCGATGCGGTGGTCGGTTACGCGGCCCTGGGGGTAGTTGTAGGTGCGGATTTTGTCGCTGCGGTCGCCGCCGCCAATCATGCTTTTGCGCACGAGGCCGTCGGCTTCGTTCTTCTTGGCCAGTTCCATGTCGTACACGCGGGAGCGGAGCACGGCCAGGGCCTTGTCGAAGTTCTTAAGCTGGGACTTCTGGTCCTGGCACTGGGCTACTAGGCCGGAGGGTAAGTGGGTGAGACGCACAGCCGAATACGTGGTGTTTACCGACTGGCCGCCGGGGCCGCTGGAGCAGAAATAGTCCTTGCGGATGTCGCCCATGTTCAGCTCGATGTCGAACTCTTCTACTTCCGGAATTACCACAATGGACGCCACGCTGGTGTGAATACGACCCTGGGTTTCGGTGGCCGGCACGCGCTGCACGCGGTGCACGCCGCTTTCAAACTTGAGCTTGCCGTACACGTCCTCGCCGCGCACGGCCACAATGATTTCCTTGTAGCCGCCGGCGGTGCCTTCCATGGCATCCATGAGCTCCATTTTCCAGCCCTGCTTTTCGGCGAAGCGCATGTACATGCGCTGCAAATCACCGGCAAAGAGGGCGGCTTCGTCGCCGCCCGCGCCGGCCCGGATTTCCATGATGACGTCTTTCGAGTCGTTGGGGTCCTTGGGCAGTAGCAGGTCTTTGATAAGGGTTTCCAGCCGCTCTTGCTCGGGCTGCAGCTCGTCGAGCTCGTCCTTGGCCATCTGGCGGAAGTCCTCGTCCTTCTCGGTGGATATCACCTGGCGGGCGTTTTCGATGTTGCTGAGCACGCCCTGATAGTTGCGATACTCAGCCACAATCTTGCCTAGCTCTTTGTACTCTTTGTTGAGCGCCTTGTAACGTTTCAAGTCCGACATAACGTCGGGCTGCATCAGCTCCTCGTTCACGTTATTGTAGCGCTGGCTGATGGCTTCTAGTTTATCAAGCATCGGGTGTTCGGTATTTAGTCTTTAGTTTGCAAAGGTACTGAATCTAAACACCGCTATGTAGGGCGGACGTTCATTCAGCGCCTTCACCGAATATCTGCCCCGTGGCCCACGTGTATGCAAGTGTTAAAATTTGGGGGGACGTCCGTGGCCTCCGCCGAAAATATCAGCAAAAGCTGTGATATCTCCCTGAGGGCCTTGGAGAATGGCCTGGTGGTGATAGTAGTGTCGGCTTTGGGAGGCACTACCGATGCGCTGATTAAAGCTGGAAAAACGGCCGCCGAAGGTGATGTGGCCTATCAAGACATTTTGCAGCAGCTCGAACAGCGGCACCTGGAAGCTGCCGAGGAACTACAGCTGCCCCCGGCACCTCTCGACAACGCCACGGCCTTGATTACGGACGGTTTTCTGGAATTACACCGCCTTTGCGACGGCGTTGCGGCACTCCAGGAGTTATCGAGCCGCACCCTGGACCGGCTAATGAGCTACGGCGAGTTGCTATCGTCGCAGCTGGTGGAGCTGCATTTTCACCGGCTCCAGCCCGATGCGGTGTGGGCCGATGCGCGCCAGCTTATTCGCACCAACTCACGTTTTGGCAACGCGGAAGTAGATGTTCTAGCCACCGAAAAGCTAGTAAAAGATTTTCAAGCCCAACACCCGAATGCTTCGTGGATAGTGCCTGGCTTCATCGCCGCCGATGCCCATGGTACCACCACCACGCTGGGCCGCGGCGGCTCCGACTACACGGCCGCCCTGCTGGCCGCGGCGCTCGGGGCCGACAAACTGGAAATCTGGACCGACGTGAGCGGCATGATGACCGCCGACCCGCGCCTGGTGCGCGGCGCGCGGCCCATAGCACGCATTTCGTACCAGGAAGCCATGGAACTGTCGCACTTCGGCGCCAAGGTGCTGTACCCGCCCACCATTCAGCCGGTGATGAAGCGCGGCATTCCGCTCTGGATAAAAAACACCTTCGCGCCCGACGATTACGGCACGCTGGTGGAAGTGGAGCCGCCCCGCACGTCGGCATCGGTGCAGGGCATTTCCAGCGTCGGCAACCTTACGCTGCTCAACTTGGAAGGCAGCGGCATGGTGGGCATTCCGGGCTTTTCAATGCGGTTGTTCGCGGCCCTGGCCCGGGAGCGCATCAACGTGGTGCTCATTACCCAAAGCTCGTCGGAGCATTCCATCTGCGTGGGTGTGAACGCAGCCGACACCACGCCGGCCCAGGTGGCGGTAGATGAGGAATTTGCAGTGGAAATTGCCGCCGGCCGCATCGAGCCGCTACGGCCCGAGCGTGGGCTAGCCATTGTGGCGCTGGTGGGCGAAAACATGAAGGACCACCCCGGCATCAGCGGCAAGCTGTTTGGGGCGCTGGGCCAGAACGGCGTGAACATCCGGGCCATTGCCCAGGGCGCTTCCGAGAAAAATATTTCCACGGTTATTCGGGCCGAGGACGTGCGCAAGGCCATCAACGTGCTGCATGAGGCCTTTTTTGAAGCCACTTACAAGCAGGTGAACCTGTTTTTGCTGGGGCCGGGCAACGTGGGCGGCAAGCTGCTCGGGCAGCTGGCCCGACAACAGGCGCACCTGCTCGAACACCTGGGCTTGCAGGTGCGCGTGGTGGCCATTGCCAACAGCCGCCATTGCCTAGTGAACGAAGAGGGCGTGGACCTAGCCGCCTGGCCCGAAGCACTGGCCGAAGCGCCGCCCCTGAGCCTGACCGACCTCACCGAGCTTATCATTGCCCGCAACCTGCGCAACTCCATTTTTGTGGACGTGACAGCCAACGCCGCGGCTGCTGCTTGCTACGCCAGCCTGCTAGAGAAAAGCGTGGCCGTGGTGGCCTGCAACAAGGTGGCCGCGTCGTCGGAATACACCAATTATGCCCGCTTGAAAAGCTTGGCTAAAGAATTCAACGCCAGCTTCCTCTATAGTACCAACGTGGGCGCCGGCCTGCCCGTCATCAGCACCCTGAACGACCTCATGCGCAGCGGCGACGTGGTGCGGCGCATGCAGGCCGTGCTTTCGGGCACGCTCAACTTCGTGTTCAACAACTACGACGGCAGCCGGCCCTTTGCCGAAGTGGTGCGCCAGGCCCAGGCCGAAGGCTACACCGAGCCCGACCCGCGCCTCGACCTAAGTGGTACCGATGTGGCTCGCAAAATCCTGATTCTGGCCCGCGAAGCCGGCCAGGTAATTGAAATGAGCGACATTGAAATCGAAACCTTCCTGCCGCCGGCTTGCCTGGAAGGCGATGTGGAAGCCTTTTACACCCAACTGGCTGCGCACGAGGCGCACTTCCGGGCGTTGTTCGACGCGGCGCAGGCCACCGGTGCGCGCCTCAAGTTTGTGGCCCGCTACGCCGAGGGCCGCGCCGCCGTGGGCCTGCAACAAATTCCGCCCGGCCACGATTTGTATGACCTGCGCGGCAAAGACAACGTGGTGCTGTTTCACACCGACCGCTACGACGAGCTGCCACTAGTGGTGAAAGGCGCTGGGGCCGGGGCCGAAGTCACAGCCTCCGGCGTGTTTGCCGACATTGTGCGCGCCGCTCGGCTTTAAATCATTTAACAATTAACAGTTAACATTTATCATATTATAATGAGATATCACTTGCTCATTGTTAACTGATAAACATTAACTGTTTGCCGATTTCATGCTCAATTCTGTTCTGGTTCACTCCCCCGCTACGCTTTCTAATCTGGGCTGCGGGTTCGATGTATTTGGCCTGGCCCTGGCTGCCCCTTACGACACCATTCGTATCCGTCGCACCGCCGAGCCGGGCGTGCGCATTCAGCACCTCGACGGCTACAACCTGCCCACCGACCCGGCCCACAACGTGGCCGGCGTGGCAATACTCTCGCTGCTGGCGGAAGTGCCCGAGCAAGTTGGGTTCGACGTAGAAATCATCAAAGGCATCAAGCCCGGCAGTGGGGTGGGGAGTAGCGCCGCGAGTGCGGCCGGTGCTGTGGTGGGCGCCAACGCATTGCTGGGCAACCGCTTCACTAAAATGCAGCTGGTTGACTTTGCCATGGCTGGCGAAATGGTGGCTTCCGGAGCCCGCCACGCCGATAATATTGCGCCCGCCATTTTCGGTGGTTTCACCGTGGTGCGCGCTCTGGAGCCGGCGCTGGATATCCTGGCCTTGCCGGCGCCGCCCCTCTGGGTGGCCGTGGTGCATCCCCAGATTGAAGTGAAAACCAGCGACTCTCGCAAGGTGCTGCCTGCGGCCGTGCCCTTGGGCCTGGCCGTGCGGCAGTGGGCCAACGTGGCCGGGCTGGTAGCCGGTTTCCTGACGGCCGACTACGACCTGATTGGCCGTTCAATGGAAGACTACATCGTGGAGCCGGCGCGGCTGCCGCTCATCCCCGGCCTGGCAGAAGCGCGCAAGCGTGCCATGGCGGTGGGCTCGATTGGAGGCGGGATTTCGGGCTCGGGGCCTTCTATTTTTATGTTGAACAAGTCGGAAGCCATTGCGCAAGCCGTTGGCACGGCGATGGGTAGCGTTTTTGCCGAACTCGGCATAGAGTTCAACACGTATGTAGGGCCCGTGGCCACCGAAGGAGCGAAGGTTGTTTCGGAAGCCTAAAAAGCTTGCTGGCCCGTTGCAAGGTTTTATACAACGTCATGTCGAGCGCAGCCGGGACATCCCGCTCGCTTCGTTGAATGATTGGGCTAGTGCCCCGGGCGAGATGTCCCGGCTGCGCTCGACATGATGTTCCTTTAGCTCACTGCTCACCGTAACTGCCCAAATGAAGTACCACAGCCTCCGCCACCAGTCGCCTCCGGTTGATTTTCGCACGGCCACCGTTACCGGGCAGGCACCGGACGGCGGGCTATATTTCCCCGAAACCATTCCGCGGTTTCAGCCGGGCTTTTTGCGGGAGCTGCGCAACCTGAGCAAGGCCACGGTGGCGCTGAACGTGATGCGGCCGTACGTGGGCACTACTATTCCGGAAAGCGACTTGCAGCGCATCTGCGCCGAGGCGGTGGACTTCGAGTTTCCGCTGGTGCCGATGGCGGGCGACATATCGGCGCTGGAGCTGTTTCACGGGCCTACACTGGCGTTTAAGGACGTGGGCGCGCGGTTCATGAGCCGCTGCCTAGGGCATTTTGCCCGGCAGGGCGACACCCCGCCCGTGACGGTGCTGGTGGCCACTTCCGGCGATACGGGCGGCGCCGTAGCCAGCGGCTTTTTGGGCGTGCCCGGCGTGGAAGTGGTGATACTTTACCCCTCGGGCAAGGTGAGTCCGGTGCAGGAGCAGCAGCTTACCACCCTGGGCCAGAACATCACGGCGCTGGAAGTGAGCGGTACTTTCGACGACTGCCAGGCCCTAGTGAAGCAGGCGTTTCAGGACCGGGAGCTGGCGCAGCGACGCTTCCTTACCTCAGCCAACTCCATCAACGTGGCGCGCTGGCTGCCGCAGCAGATTTACTACTGCTTTGCCTGGCAACAGTGGCCCGCCGAGGCGCCCGCGCCGGTGGTGTCGGTGCCGAGCGGCAACTTTGGCAACCTGTGCGCCGGGCTGCTGGCGCAGGCATCGGGGCTGCCGCTGGGGCATTTCATTGCCGCCTGCAATGCCAACGACCCCGTGCCGGTGTACCTGCGCACGGGCAATTACTCGCCGCGGCCGGCCGTGCCCACTTTTTCCAACGCCATGGACGTAGGCAACCCCAGCAACTTTGTGCGCGTGCTCGCGCTTTTCAACAACGACCTGGCCAAGCTGCGAGCCGCCCTCAGCGCCGACACCGTGACCGATGCCGAAACGGTGGCCGCCATGCGGGAGGTGTGGGCCCGCGAGGGCTACCTGCTGGAGCCTCACGCCGCCGTGGCCCACACGGCGTTGCGCCGCTACCAGGCCCAGGTTCCGGGCACCCAGGGACTGGTGTTAGCCACGGCTCACCCGGTTAAGTTTCCCGATGTGGTGGAGCCGATTCTGGGCCAGGCCATTCCATTGCCGGACGCGGTGGCCCAGCTGCAAAATCGCCCCAAACGAAGTGTGCCTTTGGCGGTTGATTACGAACAGCTGAAAGCCTTTCTGATGAAATAGGAACGTGGCGCAGTACGTTTGAGGTTAGTATTGCATGCTCCCATTGATGTTCAATAGCATTTTTCCCTTTATTCCGGCCTCCAGAGCCGCTAAATACGTTGCCACGGGCTTTTGCCTGGCTACTGTGGCACTGGCCGCTTCGGCTTGCCGCCCCGACCAAATCGAGCACATTAAGGATACCAAGCGCATCGGCGTTGAGACCGCCAACTGGGAGGTGAAGCGCATCATGCCCAAAGACCTGCTCCGCGCCACGCGCTGGGCCGGCGATTCGCTCACGGCTACGGCCGACACGCTGCTGCGCCGCACGCTGGCCCGCGAGCTGGCTGCGGGCGGGGTAGCCCAGGCCGCGGCCTTTTGTCGGCCCGAAACGTATCGCCTCGTCGACTCGCTGGCGGGCGTGATGAAGGCCACCCCCCGCCGCGTGAGTGCCCGGCCGCGCAACCCCGAGCACCGGGCCACCCTGACGGCCGAGCAGCTGCGCACCGACACCACGCGCACCATCACTCGCGAGTCGCAGGAAGTGTTTTTCTACCAGCGGCCCATTGTGCTGAATAACGCGCTGTGCCTACGGTGCCATGGCGAAGTGGGCAAAGACATTGCCGCGGCCGACTACGCTTTTCTCAAAAAGCAGTTTCCGCAGGACGAGGCTACCGGCTACCGCCTGGGCCAGCAAATGGGCGCCTGGCAGATGAGCATGCGCCGCGACGGCGTGGCCGGCTTCTGGACCATGAAGACGCGCAAGAAATGGAAGGAGCACAAAATGCCGAAGCTCTTCTAATCTGAACGCAGCAATGGCACCGCCTTCTTCGTATGGCAAGCCTGAAAATTTGATTGACGCTGAACTGAGACCCGCAGGGCCTCACACGAACTAATACACTTCACACCGGCGCACTTCTGCACGCCTTTATTCCAAAAATGAGTTCTTCTTCCAAGCCCATAATTATTGTTGGGGCCGGCATGGCGGGCCTCGGCTGCGCCACGTGGCTGCACCGCGCCGGCCGGCCCGTGCTGGTGCTCGATGCGGCCGACGCCGTGGGCGGGCGGGTGCGCACCGACATCACGCCCGATGGCTTCCGGCTCGACCGCGGTTTTCAAGTGCTGCTCACCAACTACCCGGAATGCCGGCGCATTTTCGACTACAGCGCCCTGCAGTTGCGGTCTTTCCGTTCCGGTGCCGTAATTCGGTTGGCCGATGGCCGCGAAACTACCCTGCAAAACCCTTTGCAACGCCCGCTGGCGGCTTTTTCGGCCCTCACGTCGCCCATTGGCTCGCTGCAGGATAAGCTGCGCGTGGTGAGCTTGGTGCGGCACGTGCTCAAGCACACGCCGGAGGAGCTGCTAGCCCGCCCCGCTACCGACACGCTCACTTTTCTGCAGCGCTACGGCTGGAGCGAGCAGATGATAAACACGTTCTTCAAGCCCTTCTTTGGCGGGGTTTTCCTGGATAGGGAGCTGAGCACGGCCAGCAATTTCTTTGAGTTCGTGTTTCAGCAGTTTGTGACGGGCGAAGCGGCAGTGCCCGCCCTGGGCATGCAACAGCTGCCGGAGCAGCTGGCGGCTCGCCTGCCCGCCGATTCGGTGCGGCTGTGCACGCCCGTGGCGGCGGTGGAGGGCACGCGGGTGCGCCTCAACTCCGGCCAGGTGCTGGATGGCGAGGCCGTGGTACTGGCCACCGACGGCCTCACTACGCTGCGCCTGCTGGCCGGCCGCAGCGGCAACCCCGACGACGGCTTCAGCGTGCAGGCTGCCAGCTTCCCCACGGCAGCGCGCCTCACCACGTGCACGTATTTCGCAGCCGAGGGTCACTCGCCGGGCCGCGGCGACAAGCTGCTGCGCCTAAATGCGGCCCCCGGCGCGCTGGCGCACAACCTAAGCTTTCCGGGCGATGTGAGCGAGGCCTACGCGCCCAAAGGCCGAGCCCTGATATCCGTGAGCACGCACGGCGAGCGCAGCCTGACCGAAGCCGAGCTCACGGCGGGCCTGCGTGAAGAGTTAGCCGCTTGGTTTGGGCCAGCTGCCCGGCAGTGGGAGCATTTGCGCAGCTACCGTATTCCGGCTGCCTTGCCCGTATACCTGCCCGGGCAACCGGTGCGGCAGCCCCTGAAGCTCGCCGACGGCCTGTACCGCTGCGGTGACTGGGCTGCCTATCCGTCGCTGAATGCGGCGCTGGCCACCGGGCGCGAGGTAGCGGAAATGCTGCTGGCGCAGTAGCGCCTTTGGGCGCTACTTGCTGGCCGCGCAACTCACGCTTCGGCTAGCACATAGCGGCGCTCTTTCCACTCCAGGCGGCCCGGCCAAACTGTGTAGGCCAGCACGGCAAGCGACATGGCGCAGAGGTAAAACTCATATAGCAGCAGCACGCCGAGGTTGATGCGGCGCCCCGTTTGCCGAAGCGTGAGGGCCAGAAAAACGGTTTGTAGGCCTATTTTGCCCAGGTAGATGGCTGCCACTACGGACAGTGGCAAAAAGCCCGGCCAGAACAGCACCGCGTAGAAAACGCCGTACATACCAAATAGCCCACTGAGGTACCACGGCAGGCCCCCGGCCGATTTCATCCACCGCTTGCGCTGCTTCAGGAGGGCTTGCACCGTGGGTTGCGCCTCCGATACGCCCAGGGCCTGGGGCTCGCAGAGGTGGCGGTAGCCCCAGCCTCGGGCCACCACTTCCTGAAAAATCTGCAGGTCTTCGCTCACGTTAAACTGCATGTCTTCGAGGCAGCCAATGCTCTCGCAGGCGGCGCGGGTCAGGAGCATGTTGTTGCCAACGGCGGAGGAGGGGAGCCCGCGCTCAGCCAGTATCCGAATGACGTTGAGGCCAAACAGCCAGTCGAGGCCCTGCAGGCGGCCGAAAAGCGAGCCTTCCGAGGTGGTAACGCCCGTGACCACGCCCACGCCGGGCTCAACCGCGGCCACCATGGTGCTCACCCAATCGGGCGACAGGGCCATGTCGGCGTCCGTAAACAGGAAATAGTCGGTGGTGGCAGCCCGGCACAAGTAGGCCAAGGCATTGCTCTTGTCCTTAGCCCTGCCCAGCTGCTCACGCACCCGCAGCAGCCGAAAATGGGGCTTGTCCTGAATAAACGCTTCTATCACCGCCGCCGTGGCATCGGTGGAGTGGTCGTCGGCAATCAGAATTTCTAGGCGCCCGCTCGGGTAGCGCTGCTGCGCCAGCGAGCGCAGGCAGCGCTCAATGGTCGCTTCTTCGTTGCGGGCCGCTACCAGTATGCTCACCCGCGGCCGGTGCGGCCGAGCTCCCTGGCGCCGTCGCCGGTAGCGGCGCGGCAACATCAACACCAGCCCTAAGCAAATCGCAAAAAATAAACCGAAAAAAAGACCCGCTAGCAGCATGCAATATTCAAAAGGTGAACCCTTTGATAAATACGCAAGCCAGTCTAGTGGCAGCTATCGGATAAATGCTGGTTTTTAAGGGGTGAAGCGTTAGAAATACGGAGAGCGGGGCCGCAGAATTATACTTCGGGGCTAGGGTTTATTACAGTTGGGGTGTCGTAGCCAGGGCTCAGAGCGGGCTGCACGGCTTGCCGCTGTGTGTCGTCGGTGTCTTTTACCCACAGCGTCAGCAGGCCGGCCAGCACCATGGAGGCGCCGCCCAGCGCAATTGTGTGCAGGGTGTTGCCTTGGAAGAAGTGCATGGTGCAGTAGCCCAAAATGGTGGCCGCCACAATTTGTGGAATGACAATGAAGAAGTTGAAAACGCCCATGTAGTAGCCCATCTTATTCGACGGCAACGACCCCGCCAGGATGGCATAAGGCATCGAAAGAATGCTGGCCCAGGCAATGCCGACCATAGCCATGGATACCACAATCAGGGTTGGGTTGGAGATGAGCTGCAGGGAAAGCAGGCCCAGGCCGCCAATCAGCAGGCAAAGCATGTGGGTGATGCGGCGGCTGGTGCGGGCCGCAATCAGTGGAATGATGAAGGCAAACAAAGCGGCCACGCCATTGCGCACCGACGACGCCAGGCTGAGCCAATCGGCGCCGTCGTTGTACTGCTGCTGCACACGTTGCAGGGTGGCCGTCTCGGTCGGCGTGGGGTTGCCGTTGGTGAGGTAGTAGTTGGCTAGGTTAACCGTGAGAATCTTATTCGGATTATCCGCCTGAAATTCTTTGATTTCTTTGGTGTCCTGCTGCAACGACTTGAGCTCTTTTATCGCTTTTTCGGAGCCGGGCTGTTGGGCGCGTGCGTCGATTAAGGTGCTCATTTTGGTGAAGAAGGCATCATCGACCTTCATGTTGTAGATGTTGCTGGTGACGGCGTTGGTGGAGTAAATCCACATCGAAAACAAGGCGAACCAGGTGAAGAACTGCACCAGCGCCAACTGCCGCATAGCAGTAGGCATTTGGAAGATGCCCATAAACGACTCCTTTAAGCCATCCCAAATGCCTATTTGAGCATTCTCCCGGCGAAATTCTTCCATGTCCTCGGGTGGCGTTTCACTGCTTGTGAACACCGTGTACATCACGGCCAACAGGAAAGCCCCGGCGCCGAGGTAAAACGACCATTTCACCGAGGGCGGGATTTCGCCGCTGGGCGCTGTATTACTGAAATTCAGTACGTTGGTAAACACCCACGGCAGCAAGGCAGCAATGACGGAGCCCACGCCGATAAAGAAGCTTTGCATGGCGAAGCCGGCCGTGCGCTGTTCGCTGGGCAGCTTGTCGCCCACGAAGGCCCGGAAGGGCTCCATGCTGATGTTGATGCTGGCATCCAGAATCCAAAGCATGCCGCCGGCCATCCACAAGGCCGACGAGTTAGGCATCAATATCAGGGCAATGGTAGCCAGCACGGCCCCAATAAAGAAAAACGGCCGGCGCCGGCCCCAATACGGATGCCAGGTACGGTCGGAGAAGTAGCCGATGATGGGCTGCACCACAAGGCCGGTGAGGGGGGCCGCAATCCAGAGAATGGGAATGTCGTCCTTGTTCGCTCCCAGGGTTTCGAAAATGCGGCTGACGTTTGAGTTCTGCAGCTCAAAGCCGAATTGTATGCCCAAAAAGCCGAAGCTCATGTTCCAGATTTGCCAGAAGCTCAGGCGGGGTTTTTCGCGGGTATCAACCGAGGAAGTGGCGGTGGGAGCAGCCATGGGGAAGAAGGAAGAAAGTGATGGCCGCCCGGCCCTCCGGTGGTGGGGGCGGGGCCGCCATCAAACATACTAATTAGGAGGCGTACTACGGCGCCCTTACTGGGGTTTCAGCTCGAATACGTGGGCCGAGAGCGGGGCCAGCGTAAGCTTAAGAGTCTTGAGCGGCTCCTCAGGAGCGAGCAAGTCGGTGTAGGTATAGAACCGCTTGCTGTCCAGGCCCATGGCCGTCATGGCTTCGGCGGGAATGGTAATGGTGGGCCGGTAGGTTTTGTCGGCGCTGAAGTTGACCACCACCAGCACCTGCTGCTTGTCGGTGTAGCGCAGGTAGGCGTAGAGGTGGCGCTGGTTGTACTCCTTGCCCAGGTTGTTGGCGTCCTGCAATTCGTAGAAACGGCCTTTGCGGATGGCTTCGCTGGCGCTGGTCACGTTCAGCAAGCGGCGGTAGAAATCGCGCAGGCTCTTTTGCTCCGGGCTGAGCTTAGCACCGTCGAACTTGCCTTGGTTTAGCCACTTCTGGTGTTCGGGTACGCCCCAGTAATCGAAAATGGTGGTGCGGCCGTCTTCGCCGCTGAAGCCTTCGGAGCCGTGGGCCGGCTCGCCCACGTCCTGCCCAAAGTAGAGCATCACCGGGCCCGAGGCCAGCGTGGCGGTCACGGTCATGGCCGGAATGGCGCGACGCGGGTCGGTGGCGAAGTCCTTGGATGTGATGCGCTGCTCGTCGTGGTTTTCCAGAAAGCGCAGCATGCGCGACGAGAAGCCGTTGCTTTCTTCCTTCCACACCCGGGTGATGTCCTCGGTGTTGCCCTCCTGGCGCATGAGGCGGCGCAGGCCGTCGTAGAGGCCCACTTTGTCGTAGAGGAAGTCGAATTTGCCTTGGTCCAGGTAGGTTTTATACACCTTGGGGTCGTAGGCTTCGGCAATGAAGACGATGTTGGGGTTCACCTTCTTGACTTCCGGAATGACGTAGGCCCAGAACTCGACGGGCACCATTTCGGCCATGTCGCAACGGAAGCCGTCCACGTTTTTGCCGGCCCAGAACACGAGGATGTCGCGCATCTTCTTCCAGGTGTCGGGCACGGGCGCGAAGTAGGGCTTGCGGCCCTGCTGGTAGTCCACGCCGTAGTTGAGCTTGATGGTTTCAAACCAGTCGTTAATGCTCGGGGCTTCTGAGAAAACGTCGTTTCCGGTGGCTTTGGCGGGGGTTTCGGTGTATTTTTTATCTTCGGCCGGCCCTTTCAGCGGGCCGAGGGGGTTGTAGTCGGCGGGAACAACGAAGCTTTTGCCGGGCAGGTAGTAAAAGTTGTTGTTCGGGGCGAATGCCTTCGTTTTGTCATCGGTTGCGCCGAGGTCCACCACGCCCTGGGGCTTGGCGTCGGAGCGGTACGAGCGTGCCACGTGGTTCGGGATGAAGTCCATGAGCACTTTCAGGCCGTGGCCGTGGGTGCGTTTGATGAGGGCCTCGTACTCGGGCATGCGGTTTTTCACCACCACGGCCAAGTCGGGGGCCACGTCGTAGTAGTCCTTGATGGCGTAGGGCGAACCGGCGCGGCCTTTTACCACGTCGGCGTCGTCGGCCGGGATGCCCTGGGCGCTGTAGTCCGTCATGGTGGCGTGCTCAAGCACGCCGGTGTACCACACGTGCGACACGCCCATCTTCTTGATTTCGGCCAGGGCCTGGTCGGTGATGTCGTTGAACTTGCCGCAGCCATTTTCCGCAATGGTGCCGTAGGGCTTGTTCAGGGCTACTTTATTGCCAAAAAGCCGGGGCAGCAGCTGGTAGATAATCAGCTTGTTGTCCTGGGGAATTTCCGCGGTGGTGTTGGGGTCGTTGGTGGTGCGTAGGTCGTCCAAAGGAGGGGAGGGCAAAGAGAAGGCAGCTAAGGTGAGGAGGCCGCCGGCCAGCAACAGTTTTTTCATGGTGGGGCAAGATAGGAGTTATCAGTTAAGAGTTGAGAGCTATGAGTTAAGAGAGAGTGATGGCCGGCAAATGGCTCACCCTTAACTCATAACTAAAAACTGAGAACCTACCACTCTTGCGTGAGGGGGTGCAACATTAGCTCGTCTATTACTACGTGGGGCGGCGCTTCGAGCACGTAGCGCACGGCGTGGGCAATGTCGGTGGGGCGGAGGTGAGTTTTCTCGGCTTCAGCGCTGCCCGGAGTGGTGTCATTAAAGTAAGTGTCGACCAGGCCGGGGTAGATACTGCTCACCTTGATGCCGTAGGGGCGAACTTCCTTGCGCACGCTGGCCAGCATGGCGTCCTGGGCGTATTTGCTGGCGCCGTAGGCCGAGCCGTGGGCGAAGGTGCGCCGGGCCACATCAGAAGCAATGCCGACGATGTGGCCTTTTTTCTGGGCCTTAAAATGAGGGATGGCGGCCTTGCACAGCAGGAAGGTGCCCTTCACGTTGGTGTCGAATATGCGGTCCCACTCGCTGCTGGTGAAGTTTTCCAGCTCGTTGAAGGAGCCCACGCCCGCGTTACAAATGAGGATATCGAGCCGGCCGTAGTGCAGCAGCGTGCCTTCGATAACCTGCTCCGCGTCGGACTCCATGGTGACGTCGGCCACCATGCTCAAGCCCTTGGTTTTGTGGGTGAGCTCGGCCAGCTCGTCTTCGTTGCGGGCCACGGCCACCACTTTGGCGCCTTGCAGGGCCAGCACGATGGCAATGGCTTTGCCGATGCCGCGGCTGGCGCCGGTGACGATGGCAACTTGGTCGGTGAGGTCGGTCATGGGTTTATGGGTTTCTCGCTGAGGTTCGCAGAGGTTTACGCAGAGGTCCGCGGAGGTTCTTCCAAACCGTTTACGATGCGCAGGATTCCTTCTTTAACGTGCACCACGTTGAAATTGATAAGCAAGCCGAGCTTACACTTTGATAATTTGAGGTACGTGAGCAGTTGTTTTTTGTGCACGTCAAGAAGGTTGTCCACCGACTTAAGCTCAACAATAACTTTTCCGTTTACCAGCATGTCGATGCGGTAGCCGATATCAAGTTTCTGCCCAGCATAAGTCATTGGCAGACCCACTTGTGTTCGCACCTCAAAACCCGCCTGCCGCAGCTCGTAGAGCATGGCCGCCTCGTATGCAGACTCCAACAGTCCGGGACCCAGCGCAGTATGCACTGCAAAGGCGGCTTTCCGAACATTAAAAGAAATATCATTCTCACCCATAAACTCAGCGAACCTCTGCGCAAACCTCTGCGAACCTCAGCGAGAAATACTATTTCCGCAACTCCACCACCCAAGCCGTACGCCCCGGAATTTTCAGCGTCTTCAAATCCGAAATAACTGCCTCGCTAGTCACCTCCTGCCCCGACGAAAAGCCATCCAGCCGCTCAGCAAAGCGAGCCGTATCCACGGTCTTCTCGTCCTTGTTAGAGTTCATCATCACCATCACCGCTCCTTCATCAGAATACCGGAAGTAGGTGTACACACCCGCATCGGGGATGAACTGCATGAGCTTGCCGCTGTGCAGCACCGGGTGCGTGCGCCGGTAATTAGCCAGCGTGCTCACGTAGCGAAAGGCCTCCTGCTCCTGGGCGTTGCGGCCCGCGGCCACGAACAGGTTCTTCTTGTCGCCGGGCCAGCCGCCGGGGAAGTCTTCGCGCACCTTGCCATCGGGGTCGGTGAAATTTTTCATCAGTACCTCGGTGCCGTAGTACAGCTGCGGAATGCCGCGGGAGGTCAGCAGCCAGGCCAGGCCCATCTTATACTTCTGGAAATCCTCGCCAACTACAGAATAAAAGCGGCTCAGGTCGTGGTTGTCCAGAAACAGCACGTTGCGCATGGGGTCTTGATACATCCAGTCGGCCTGAAGCGTGTAGTAAAGCTTGCTGATGCCCTCGGTCCAGCCCGCGTCTTTGGTCAGGGTTTCGTTGATGGCGTAGTACATCTGGAAGTCCGTCACGCCGGGCAGGTTGGATTTGAAGCCCTGCGTTTCCGGGAAAATGTTCTGCGCGAAGTAGGCCTGCTGCGCCGTGCCCTGCACCCAGGTTTCGCCAAACATCCCAATTTTGGGGTACTCCTCCAAAATGGCGGCGCCCCACTGCATCAGAAAATTGCGGTCGGAATAAGAATAGGTGTCGATGCGATAGCCATCAAGCCCCGTGTTCTCGACCCACCAGAGGAAGTTCTGGATGAGGTAAGTAGCCACCAGCGGGTTAGTCTGGTTGAGGTCGGGCATGTGGGTGTCAAACCAGCCTTCGCCAAACTGCTTCCGGTCGTAGCCCGACGCATAGGGGTCATTGAAGGCCGCGTCGCGGAAGTTGCTCCGCGTGAAGCTGGGCCACTGATGAAACCAGTCCTTAGCCGGTTGGTCGCGAAACAGGTAACTGCCCGAGCCCATGTGGTTGAGCACCACGTCGTGAATCACCTTCAGGCCCTTGGCGTGGGCTTTTTTTACGAAGCCCACGTACTCGGCATTGGTGCCGTAGCGCGGGTCCACGGTGTAGTAGTCGGTGAGGGCGTAGCCGTGGTAGCTGGCTTTGGGCTGGTCGTTTTCCACCACCGGCGTGGGCCAGATGGCCGTTACGCCCAGCTCCTTTAAGTAGTCAAAGTGGTTTTCGATGCCTTTCAGGTCACCGCCGTGGCGGGCATACATCGAGTCGCGGGCCACGCGGTTTACGCGAGTGCCCTTCACCACGTCGTTTTTGGGGTTGCCGTTGGCGAAACGGTCCGGCATGAGCAGGTACACAAAATCGGCGCTGGTCACGCCTTGCGTGCGGTTGGGGTCGGTGTTGCGGGCGCGCAGCTCGTACTCGTATTTCACCTTTTTGGCGCCGGCAAACTGCAGCGCCACCTTGCCAGGTTTCGCGTCCGGCCCGATGGTCAGGTTCACCAGCAGGTAGTTGGGGCTTTCCATCTTCTGCACGCCGTCGAGGGTCACCCCGGCGTAATTCAGCGTGACGATACTGTTCCCGATGCCGGGTCCGTGCACCAGCAGCTGCAGCTTGGGGTTCTTCATTCCCACCCACCAAAAAGTGGGATCGATGCGGGTGATGGCCGCGGGCTTGGCATCGGGCGCGGCAGCCGGACTGGCTAGGGAGGCCACTGGAGCAGCAATGGTGGCCGCAGGGGCCAGGAGCAGGGCCCCGGCAAGCAAGGGCAGGAAGCGGGTGGTTTTCATGAAAAAAGGTGGGACGCGTAGAATAAAGCCGGCAAGGTAGCCTCAGCAAGGAAGGTGGGCAACCAATGGCCCCGCAGGCCCAGCCCGCACGCCGCGAACCAAGCACGGCATAGCCCCAGAGGTACTTGGCTAACAAATATTCGGTTAGCGTCAACCTCATCAGCTCAGCTGCCGTTAGGAAACGGAATGTCTGGCGCCGAAAAAGGCGTGCTTTCACAGAAACCAATTCATGCTTAAGGCCTTCCCGGCACTCTCCCATGGCTGATAACTCCAAACTTGTCGACACGCTCAACGAGCTTGCTCTTTTCGTAAACGACCGCATTGAGGGCTACAAAACCGCGGCCGACGAAACCAAGGACCCCGAAAACAAAGCCTACTACCAAGAGCTGGTGCAGCAAAGCGAACAATTTGCCAACGAGGTGAACGGCTTTGCCCGCGCCGCGGGAGGCGATGCCGAAAGCAGCACCACACTCAAAGGCAAGTTTTACCGCGGCTTCATGGACGCCAAGGCCATCGTGACCGGTCGCAACGAGAAAAGCATCCTCGACTCTAACATCTACGGCGAGGAATGGGCCATTAAAGCTTACACGGAAGCCCTGGCCGATTCGGACCTCACCGGCCCCGCCCGGCAAGCCGTGGAGCGGCAGCACAAAGCCTCTCAGCAAACGTTGCGTAAGCTGCAGCAGCTCAAAGGCCTGGAAGAGGTATAGGGCCCCATCGATGCCTACAGGCGGCTAAGCTCACGGGAGATATCTGACTTTTGCATTGTTTGCAAAATGCTTCAGACCTTGCGCCCGCAACGAGCTACAGCCCAGGTTTGGCATACCACATTTTAACCAGCATTTCCCTTTAGTCGCAGGCAACAGCCTGCGCAACAAATTATTATGGCCTTTACTTTTAAACCATACACCCCAGCTGCCAAGTACAAGACGGCCGCGGCGTATTTCTCGATGGAGTTCGCCGTCGACCAAGCCCTCAAAACCTACTCCGGTGGGCTGGGCTTTCTGGCGGGCTCGCACATGCGCTCCGGCTACGAGCTGAAGCAGAACTTGGTCGGCATCAGCATCCTGTGGAGCTTCGGCTACTACGACCAAGGCCGCGCCGCAGACCAGACCATGCAGGCCGACTTCCGCCAGAAGCACTACTCGTTTCTGGAAGACACCGGGCTGCTGTTCCCCATCACAATTCACGGCGCCGATGTGTTTGTGAAGGTGCTGTATTTGGCCCCGGAGGTGTTCGGCACGGTGCCGATGTTCTTCCTCACCACCGACATCGCCGAGAATGACTACATCTCGCGCACCATCTCGCACCACCTCTACGACCCGGACGCCGCAGCCCGCGTGGCCCAAAGCATCCTGCTGGGCGTGGGCGGCGGCAAAATGCTCGACCTGCTCGGCCGCAAAACCGACGTGTACCACCTCAACGAAGGCCACGGCCTGCCGCTGGCGTTTTACCTCTACGAGAAGCACGGCCGCGACCTGGCCGAGGTGCAGAAGCGCCTGGTATTCACCACTCACACTCCCGAGCTGGCCGGCAACGAGGAGCGCCCCATGAAGCTGCTCACCGACATGAGCTTCTTCGGCGAAGTGCCCGAGGAGGAAATACGCCGCGTGGCCCGCATCGAAAACGACGCCCTCAACTACACCCTCACCGCCCTGCGCTTTGCCCGCAAAGCCAACGCCGTGAGCAAGGTGCACGGCCTCGTGAGCCTGGAAATGTGGGGCCATTACGACGGCATCTGCCCCATCATCCCCATCACCAACAGCCAGAACGGCTCCTACTGGCGCGACCCGCAGCTGGCCGCCGCCCTCAAAACCAAGAACGACGACGCCCTGCTGGCCCGCAAGCAGGAACTGAAGCGAGACCTCTTCAAGATAGTGGCCGACCAGACCGGCAACATCTTCGACCCCGAGGTGCTGACCATTGTGTGGGCCCGCCGCTTTGCCGGCTACAAGCGCGCTGACCTCATTCTGCGCCATTTCGACCGCTTTGTGGCGCTGGCCACCAACACCGCGCGCCCCATCCAGATAATTTGGGCCGGTAAGCCTTACCCCAAGGACTTTGGCGCGGTGGACCTGTTCAATGAAATAATCAAGCGCACGGCTCACCTGAAAAACTGCGCCGTGCTCACCGGCTACGAGCTGGGCCTTTCGGCGGCCTTGAAAAAGGGCTCCGACATCTGGCTGAACACGCCCCGCTTCCCCCGCGAGGCCAGCGGCACCAGCGGCATGACCGCCGCCATGAATGCCAGCGTAAACCTCAGCATCGCCGACGGTTGGATTCCCGAATTCACCCGCGACGGCGAAAACGGCTTCCTCATCACGCACTCCGACGAGCATCTGCCCGAAGAAGTGAAGGACGACCAGGAAGCCACCGACTTGCTCGACGTGCTCGAAAACAAGGTGGTACCCATGTACTACGACCAGCCCAAAGACTTCCTGAAAGTGGTGAAAACCGCAATGAAGGACGTAGAGCCCGCGTTTGAGTCGGGCCGCATGGCCCGGGAGTACTACGAGCTGCTATATAAAGCCTAACGCAAGGGCAGTTAGTGGGAGGAGGCAGCCAGAGATTTGCCAACTGTCCTTCTGAACGCAGTGAAGGACCTTATCACGTTCTAACGATTGTCGTATAAACGACTCGTTAAAGCGTGATAAGGTCCTTCACTGCGTTCAGGATGACACGCTTTTTTTATTAATCCATTCCTCTGCCATTTCAACACCATGTGTGGTCGTTATACCTTCATCGCCCCTGCCCCCACCGCTGAGCAGCGCTTCGACGCCAAGTTCACGGAGCCCGCGCCGGCCAACTACAACGCCGCGCCCTCGCAGCGCCTGCCCATCATCACCAACACAGCTCCCGGCCAGATTCAGCTGCTGAACTGGGGCCTCGTGCCCAGCTGGAGCCGCGACCCGGCCAAGGGTCCCAAGCCCATCAACGCCCGGGCCGAGACGCTGGCCGAAAAGCCCTCGTTTCGGCAGCTGCTGGGGCGCAAGCGCTGCCTGGTGCTAGCCGACAGCTTCTACGAGTGGCAGGCCACGGCCGAGGGCAAGGTGCCGCACCGCATTCTGCTGCGCGACGAGCAGCCCTTCGCCTTCGCCGGCCTTTGGGATGAGTGGCTCGACCGCAACACTGGCGAGCTGCAGCCCACCTTCACCATCATCACCACCGAGCCCAATGCGCTGATGGCCAACATTCACAACCGCATGCCCGTCATTCTGCCCACCCGCAGCGCCGAGCAAGCCTGGCTCGACGATGGCCTGGGCCTGGCGGCGCATCAGCAGCTGCTCGTGCCCTACGATGCCGCGGCCATGCGGGAGTACGTAGTAAGCAAGCGCGTGAACTCGCCGGCCAACAACGACGCCGAAGTACTGGCGGCGGCGTAAAGTCCATTCCCTTAACCGAGGAATCGCCGCCGCTCGTGTTACTTTGCCCGCATGAATTGGCGTAACCCCTGGCTCTTGCTGCTTCTTATTCTGGTGCTCTCCGCGGCCGTGCAACTGGACTTGCCGTGGTGGAGCCTAGCTGTGGTGGCTTTTGCCGTGGGGTTCATCATGGCCCCATCGGGCCCAGCCGCTTTCGGCGCCGGCTTTGGTGGGGCCGGGCTAAGCTGGCTGCTACCCGCCGCGTGGCTATCATCGCAGAACAGCGGCTTGCTGGCGCACCGCGTGGCGCAGCTGTTGCCGCTGGGCGGCTCGCCAGTGGCACTGGTGGTGCTGGCCGGTGTGGTAGCCGGGCTGGTGGGCGGGCTGGCCGCGCTATCGGGCACGTGGCTGCGCCAGGCGGTGCGCCCAACGCCGCAAGTGCGTTAGCGCGCTGCTAAGTGCTGGGGTAGGGGCGAGCCTGCGGGTGCTGAGAACTATTTGTAGGTGTACCAGGCCAGGACTTCCAGGCCGGCGGCATTGTCCTCGGCTTCTACCACTTCATCCATCACGTACTGGATTTCGGCATCTGACCAGTCTTCGTCTTCAGCGGCCCGCACCCAGAGGTCGAGGGCGGCGTAGCGGTTCGTATCCGGAGGCAAATTCCAGCGTACCTTCTTGCGGATATTCATCTGATTGAGGCGGTTGTAAAGTCGTTGTTGAATACGTTATCAGGCTTAGCGCGCCGAAGCAGCCTTGATAACCTTGAGCTGAACCGGGACCACGCCGGCATCTACTAGGTCGAGCTTGCGGGCCGCTTTGCGCGATACGTCCACGATGCGGCCCTTTACGTGTGGGCCCCGGTCGTTGACGGTCACCTTCACTGATTTGCCGTTGCGCACATTCGTTACCTTGATGCGGGTGCCAAAGGGCAGGGTGTTGTGAGCTGCCGTCATCTTCCCGGGCCGATAAGGCACGCCGCTGGTGGTTTTTCGGCCGGCAAATTTATCGGCGTAGTACGAGCCCTGGCCGGTTTGGGTGAAGGCATTTCGGCTGCCGCAGGCCGAAAGCAGAGTTGCGGCCACAACAATCCAAAGCAGGGTGGCAATCGGAGCGCGGCGCAGCGCAGTAGCGTGGTGGGTTAACTTCATTGGGTGTTGCTAATGGTCGGTAGCCGTTCGGTCACGTGCATTGCTTCAGCTTGCCTCGAACCTTTCGAAAACCTCGGAAAGCAGCTACAGTTTCGCTCTGCTACCTGATTTGCTTACGGCATCTGGCCAGCTGGACACTGGCAAGATGACAAAAAAAGACGAAAAGAAGGCCGGCAACGCCTCAGTCCCAACGGGCAAAGAACGCGCCATGTGGCCCGCGCAACAGATTTCGATGGCTTAGCGGGCGGCCCGCTTCGGCTTGGGAGTCGGCGCTTTCGGGACCGCCGGCGCTGGCTTTGGAAACGGCACCCGCATGGCCTGCAGCGACTCAAAGCTGCCCTGATACACGTTGAAATCGACCACGCCGCGGATGCCTGGCACGTACGCCTCGTCGGAGTGCTGCCAGATTATCCACTTGTCGGCGGGCATGGCGGGGCGCTGTACTTCGTAGTGGGCCAGCCAAAGCGGGTAGTGGTCGAAATGGCCCGCGAGGTGGCGCTTATAGAAGCTGTGGTTGGAATAGAGAATGGGCCGCACGCCGTAGTGGGCCTCGATGAGGCGGAGCCAGCGAGCCACCTCGCGGCGCAGCACGGCCACGTCGTGAAAATTGGCCGCTTCTACGTCGAGCACCGGCGGCAGGTCGCCGGGCGCAATGGGCACGGTGCGTGCAAACAGGTCGGCCTGCAGTTTCCCGTCGCGTTTGGGTTGAAAGTAGTGGTAGGCACCGCAGAGAACCCCGGCCGCGCGGGCCTCGCGCCAGTTGCGTTGGAAGCGCGGGTCCTGCATGGTGCCGCCTTCGGTGGCCTTGATGAAGGCAAAGCGCACCCCGTGCCGGGCCACTTCGGGCCAGTCGATGCGGCCCTGGTACGACGACACGTCGATGCCGTGCACTGAGTAGCCGGCCAGCAGCGGCGTCTTCTCACGTCCCGTCAGGCCGTTTTTGGTGAACGTGGCCCAGGTTCGGCGGGCGTAGCGGTTTAGCTGCACGCGGTGACGCAGGTAGTAGGCCACGCCCAGGGCCAGCCCCAGCAGCAGCAGCGCCAACGCCCCGCGCCGCCACAGCCGCCGCCGGGCAGAGCGAGGGGCCGATTTGGCTTTGCGGTTGATGGGCGGAGATGCAGGCATAGGCGGAACGACCCAAAAATAACGCCCCGTGGCCGGCCATCGTGCGCGGGGCCCCGGCTTTTCACGAACTTTACGCTTCTCAGCTGCCTTCTTCGCCTATGTCTTTCCTCCGCGCCGCCGATGCCCGCGACGAATCCGGCCACCTCATTCGTGAGTTGCACGGCGTCACGCTCGCCCAGATTCTCGAATACCTTGTGACCGCCTACGGCTGGCCCGAGCTCGACGCCCGCCTGCGCATGAACTGCTTCGCCGAAAACCCCAGCATCAAGTCCAGCCTGAGCTTTCTGCGCCGCACGCCCTGGGCCCGCACCAAGGTGGAGGAGCTTTACATCAAGGCCCGCACGGCAGAGGTGCAGGGCCGCCCCCGCCCGTAGCAAGCAAATGGCGGACGTATCCGAAAAATCTTCAACACCAGCGCTGCTGGCGGGCTTTCTACTGTTTGTCGGCTTCGAAGTGGTGGCCTTCTACGGCCTGCAGTACCTGACTTCGGGGCTGGGCGAAAGCAACCAGTACCAGGAAGAAAACACCATTGTCAGCAACTGGCTGAAGACGATGGTGTTCTTCGTGGCGCACCTCGTGCTGGTAATTGTCGCCATGCTGGTGCTCAGCAACCGAATGCCGCGCCGGTACCGCGGGCAGGTGATGGGGTGGTTTTACCTGGCGCTGGTGATGAGCTTCGTGCTGATTATTCCGCTGTTTGGGTAAAAAACAAAACCACCGCTGTGGGCGGTGGCTCAAGAGTGAAATCCAAAACTCGGTATGCGGCCGGTCGGTCCCGGCGTTATGTATGGACTGCGGTGCCGGTCGGTCCCGGCGTTATAAACGATAAAGCGATAACACTCGCCAGCAGGTAGCCGCCTTAGTTTTGGCGGATGTCGATTTCGCGCTGCTGGTCGCGGGGGTTTAGGAAGGGGATGCGCACGCGCAACTCGTTTTCTTCGTGAATGGCATCGATGCGGGCCAGGTCGAGGTTGGCAGGCAGGTCTAGCGTTTGCACGAAGAGGGGTGCAGCCAGCTCGTCATCGGGCTGGTGGCGGTACTCGCCAAACACGCTCAGACGTTGCTGGTTGAGCACCACGCGAAAGCTCTCGGCCGGCACGGTGGGCATGGCCACGCGCAGAATAATGCCTTTCGGACGCTGGTCGATTTGCAGCTGAGGCTGGGCTACGCCGCCGCCAATGGTGTTGAGCAAGTCAAGCTGCGGGGCGATGGAACGGATGAATTTTGGGCTGATAAGTTTCATAGCAAAGAGCCTGTTTTAGGTCGGCTTCATTGCTACTATGACAAATGATGTACCAATCTGAATTGAGGGCTACTGAGCCTGAATATCAGCCGTATTGTCGGATTTTTTATTAAACTTTTTCGGGTTTGCGCCACTGTGTCGGAAAGTAGCCCAGGAGCTTCCTAATCCGGACGAAATGACGTAACCCAGTCCGTTGCCTAGAACCGACTGGTCAGGCCAAAGTGGATTTTGGAGGTCCTCAGCTCAAAGCTTTGGTCACGGGAGCGGCCCACCGAATACACAAACTGGAACAAGCCCGCGGCCGTGCGAAAGCTCAGGCCCGCGCCTAGGCCGGTGGGCTGGTCGGTGTAGCGGTCGTTGGTGATGTCGTGCCGCAGATAAGCCTGGTCGGCAAACAAAAACACGTAAGAATCCTCGCCAATAAACTGCCGAAATTCGGCCGTGGCCAGGGCAAAGGAGCTGGTGTAAAACTGGTTTTCGTTGAAGCCGCGCAGGGAGTTCAGGCCACCCAGACGCAGCAGGTCGTTGGTGAACAGGCGCGGGTTCACCAAGCCCTCGCTACGCAGGCGCACCATGAGTACGCCCGCCCGCTTCACGGGGAAGTAGCGCTCGGCCCGCAGGCCAAAGGTGTACTGGGTGGAGCGCAGCGCCAACCCGTTGTAGAGCTCGGGCAGCAGCTGAGCATTGCGGCTGATGCTCTTGGTGCCCACAGCTGCCTGGGTGCTTACCAACAGGCCCCGATGCGGAAAGAACAAGTCGTCGAGGCTGTTGAAGGCGTAGCCCAGGCCATAGGAATTGTACTGCGAGTCCAGATTTTGCGGCAGCACGGTGGTGTCCCGCAAGGCATCGATGAAGGAGCCGCGCTGCTCGGCAAAAAAGCTGATGCGGCCAGCGCGGGCCGTCGGGTAAGTCACCTGCAGCCGGGGCTGAATGGTGGTGAAGTCGTTGGTTTGCTTGTAGAGGTTGAAGGTGCCGCCAACCTCCAGCGGCGAGCCAAAGACATTGGGATGCACGTATTGCGCATCGAGCAGCTGCGAGAGGGCATCGGTTTTGCGCCATTGCAGGCCCAACTGCTTGCCGCCGCCCTTGATGTTGCGCAGGTTGATGGTAACATCGCCGGTGAACTGCACGCCGGTTTTGTTCACATCAGCATTGGGCAGGACGCCCACAATGGCGTCGAACTGGTTCGAGGGCCGGTCGTCGAGCAGCAGGTAGACCCGCGCCTTGCCCCGGGCAAACCGCACCTCGGGCTCGGCCCGCAGGCGCAGGTAGGGGAGCTGGCGCAGCTGCTGGGCCGCGGCCGCCACGCGCTGCTGGCTGAAGGGCTGGTTGGGGAAAATCTGCAGGTACTTGGTCAGGAAGCGCTTCTTGGTTTTGGTGTTGCCCACAATTTCGAGCGAGTCGAACATCACCGCCTGCCCCCGCTTCAGCACCACGCGGCCCGCAATGCCCTGGTCGGTGAGCTGAATGGAATCGAGGCCCACGGTGGCAAAGGGAAAGCCCTGGTTTTCGGCTTCTACCAGCACCCGCTCCTGCAGCTTGGCCCAGTCGGCGGGCAGGAAGGGTGTTTGGCGAAACAGCTTCTCGCGGTAGCCGGCGCGGGTGAGCAGGCCATCGCCGAGGTTGCCATTGCGGAGGTAGGCCCAGCGAAACTGCTGCCCCACGTAGAGGCGCACGCGCACCGTGTCGCGGCTCCAGCGCATCTCATCGGCCGAAGCCGTGAGGTAGGCGTCGCCCTGCAGGGCCAGCACCAGCTCGCGCACTTCGCGCAGAGCCGCGAGGGAATCGGGCACGCTGGCCCGCACCCGGTAGCGGCGCAGGGCGGGGCGGTCGGCCGCTTCGGTTTCGAGCAGCAGCACGCGCGGGTGAGCCAATGCCAACGCCCGGCGCGGAGCCGCTACAGGCGCCAGAGGGACTGCTGACGGGGTTAGCGGGGGCACAGGGGGCAGGGGAGGGGCAGCCAAGCTGGGCTGGTTGGGCGCGATGGAGTCCAGCGAAGGGGTTTGGGCCTGCGCCGCGATGGGCACGGCCAGCCAGCCCAGCACCAGCAATCCCAAGCAGCACAGTAGAAACCGGGTATACATTCGGGGCAACAACGCGAAAGCCGGCGTTTAATTTCCCGAAGATAACCCCCGCAGCAGCGAGGCCCTGAGCCGCTGGCCACGACGCGCCCTTATCGGCATCAGGAACCCAGCCCGGGCATCAGCAGGCGAAACGTGGTGCCCTGGCCCACCTTGCTGACCACGTCTATCCGCCCGCCTACTTGGTGCACCAGGCGGTTGACGAGGTACAGGCCCACGCCGGAGCCCGTCACGTCGGGGTGAAAGCGGCGAAACAGCTGAAACAGTGCCCCGCCGTGGCGCTCTAGGTCGATGCCCCGGCCATTGTCCTGCACGCTGAGCACGGGCACTCCCTCCACCCAGGCCGTGCGCACCGCCACGCGCGGCCGGCGGCCGGGTTCAGCGTACTTGAGCGCGTTGCTGAGCAGGTTGTAGAGCACGCTGTGCAGGGCCGGCCGCGCCATGCGCAAGGTGGGCAGTTCCGCAAAGTCCAGGGTAAAAACTGGCTGGGGCTGTTCGCGCTGCTGCGGCAGGCTGCGGATAATTTCTTCGGTAAACGGCTGCAGCAGCACGGCCTCCACGGGGGCCTCCTCCAGCTGCCGCTGCCGCTGCACTACTTCCGTCAGGCCATCAATGGTGCTCAGCAGCTGCTGCAGCGCTTCGTGAAACATGCCCACCATGCTGGCCGCTGCGGGGTCGTGAAACGTGGCGCTACGCTCAAATTCCTGGAAAAGGCCCGTGAGGTTGTGCACTGGCTGCTTCAGGTCGTGCGAGGCGGTGTAAACGAAGCTGTCCAGGTCGGCGTTGATGCGGGTGAGCTGCTCGTTCTGGGCGCGCAGTTGCTCGCGCTGCTCCTCGGCCTGGGCCTTGGTGCGCAACAGCTCTTGCTCGTACTTGCGCCGGTCCGTGATATCGAAGAGGGTCACGCGTATCACCAGGGGGTTGCCCTCGGCATCGCGCAGCAGCACCGCGTTGAGGAGCACCGGCACTGTGCCGCCGTCTTTGCGCCGCAGAGAGTAGCTCACTTCCCGCACCTGGCTCTGCAGCAGCAGTAGGGGCACGCAGTGCATTTCGTAGTGCAGGCGGGCGCCTACTGTGAGTAGCTGTTGCAGGCACTGATTCGCTACTAACTCCTGGCGGGCATAGCCGAGCCAGTTCAGCAGCGTCTGGTTGAGTTTAACTAGGGTGCCATCAGGCAGGCACGAGCAGTAGCCGCAGGGGGCATTCTCATAGAGGTCGTCCAGGTTCTCCTCTGTCAGGCGCAGGTCCAGTGCGGGCAGCATCTTGTAGTTAACCCCTCTCATACTTGGGCTATACGCGCCGAATCGAGAAATAGGTTGATGGCGTTGATGGTGGCCTGCGGAGCACTTAGGTGCGGGCAGTGCCCGGACGTATCCAGAATGGTGAGTTGGCTGCCGGCTATATGCTGGTGCAGGTAGTGGCCCACCGTGAGGGGGGCCAGGGTATCCTGGGCACACTGCAGAATGAGCGTGGGCGTGCGCACCAGGGGCAGGTCGGCCCGGTTGTCGGCCAGGAAGGTGACGCGGGCAAAATGCCGGGCAATGGTCGGGTCGGTGTTGCAGAAGCTGTTGTTGAGCTCCTCGGTCAGGGCCGGCTCGTTGGGGTTGCCCATGATAACGGGCGTGATGGACGCCGACCAGCCCAGGTAGTTGTTGTCCATGGTTTCGAGCAGCTCCTCGATGTCGGACTGCTCAAATCCGCCCTTGTAGTTCACGTCGTTTATGAAGCGCGGCGAGGGCGCCACCAGCACCAACTTGGCAAACCGCGCCGGCTCCCGGATGGCGGCCAGCATGCCAATGGTAGCGCTCACGGAATGGCCCACCAGAATGGCATTGTGCAGGCCGAGGGCGTGCAGCACGGCCAGCACGTCGTCGGCGTGGGCCTGCAACGTGTCGTAGCGGCTGGGCTCGTAGGCAGTCAAATCCGACTGGCCGGCCCCCACCAAGTCGAGCAGCACTACGCGGTACCGTTCCTCAAACGCCGGCACCACGTACCGCCACATGTGCTGGTCGCAGCCAAACCCGTGCACGAAGACCAGCGCCTGCTCGCCCTTGCCAGACACGGTGACATTGTTGCGCTTTAAAACGTCCATAGGTGAAGCTCAGAAATTGGAAATTTGATTTGAGGAGCGGTAACAGCATCACAAATCAAGTGGTTTTAAAGGGCATTATAAGCTCCCGGTTGGGGCACCGGCTTGCCCACAAGCTTCCAAGCACATTGCACTCAGGCGCTATGCCAGGCCAATAGCAGGTCGTACACAGGTCTTGTGAAGACGCTTTGGGCCATAGCTCGCATTGCTAAACAGGGCCGAAGCCTACCGGGTGCAGCGCAGGCCAACGGGCTCTTTTTACAACAAAACGCAATGCTCCTCAGCGGCGAAGCCGCTCTGCACCCATGCTAATTACTGCGGCAGGCCCGCGAGGTAGGCCTCGGCTTCTTCCAGCTTACCGAAAGACTGCGACAGGTTGTTTTTGCGGGCAACTTCCTGCAACTCGTGTATCGCCAGGCGCGCAAACACGTTATCGGCCAAGACATAAGCAGTGACCACCGACACGGGGCGGGGAATTTTGCAGCTGTACCATTCGGCCACCAGAAACTCTTTTTCTACATTGGAAAGCGGCTCGATGAACTGCAAGTTGACCAGAATACGGGACCAGCCGCGGCTGAGCAACAGCTCGCCCAAATGCACCAGCAGAACGCGCAGCAGCGCCACATCCCACTTGGCCCGGTGGTATTGCACAAAAGCGTAGCCGTTGGGATGCTCTACTATTCTTCCGATGGCATTCTGAAAATAGATAGAAGTAATAGAATTAAGCATGGCCCACAAATAAGGTTTCAAAGTTAAGGTTCTATACCGGGAGTCCAGTATTGAGAAAGTTTGGGCCGGCAAACAGACAACGGCGCCGTATCGTTCATCTCGTGCCTTCATTCCTTTGGCTGCGCAGCTACCTTTGTAGTGCGAGGCTTCCACAGCTATAAGAAATCGGGCAGTGCCCAAAACCAGGGTTGCGCTCCGTGCTGCGCTTATAGCCTCGTAGCAACAAAGTCGTGGTTTTACTTCAATTTGCCACTGCCGGGAATTGTTATTTCCAGGCTGCTCGTTTGAGGGTATATACCCCTGCATTTGTGTTTTCATGGCTGGCCTCTACCTCCACATTCCGTTCTGTAAGCAAGCCTGTCACTACTGTGACTTCCACTTCAGTACCTCTTTGGGGCTGAAGAGCCGGCTGGTGGAGGCGGTGGTGCGCGAGATTGAGCTGCGCCGCGACTACCTGGGCCCTGATGTCACTCTGAAAACCATCTACTTCGGTGGCGGCACCCCGTCGTTGCTCACCGCCGGTGAGCTAGACCAGATTTTTACTGCCATCCACCGGCATTTCCCGGTAGCGCCGGAGGCCGAAATTACCCTCGAAGCCAACCCTGATGACCTGAGTGCCGCCAAGCTGCAAGAGCTGCGGGCCGCCTCGGTCAACCGCCTCAGCGTTGGTCTGCAAAGCTTCTACGAGCCCCACTTGCGCATGATGAACCGCGCCCACACCGCCGAAGAGTCGACCACGGCCGTGCGCCGGGCGCAGGATGCGGGCTTCGAGAACATCTCCATTGACCTGATTTATGGGGTGCCCGCCCCGGGCCACCATATCTGGGAGGCCGATATGGCCAACGCCTTTGCGCTGGGCGTGCCGCACGTGTCGGCCTACGCCCTCACCATTGAGCCCGGCACGGCCTTCGGCCACCGCCTGCAGAAGGGCACCTTCAAGGCCGCGCCCGATGAGTTTGTGGCCACTCAGTTTGAAATGCTGCTCGCCGCCATGCGCGCCCACGGCTACGAGCAATACGAAATCAGCAACTTCTGCCGGCCCGGCCGCGAGTCGCGCCACAACGGCAACTACTGGCGCGGCGTGCCTTACCTTGGCCTGGGCCCCAGCGCCCACAGTTACGACGGCCACAACCGCCAGTTCACCCTGGCCAACAACCCCCAATACGTAGCGGCCGTGCTCGAGCGCGGCGAAGTGCCCGTGACCCTGGACGCCCTCACCGCCACCGACCGCGCCAACGAGTACCTGCTCACCACCCTGCGCACTGCCCGCGGCTGCGACCTGGGTCACCTGCGCACCCACCTCGGCCTCGACCTGCTGGCCACCCGCGCCCCCTACCTCGCCGAGCTGCAAGCCAACGGCTGGGCCCGCCTCCACCACGAAGTGCTTACCTTGACCGATGCGGGCAAACTGCTGGCCGACCACATTACGCTTGAGCTGTTCGAGACCGCAGATTAAACGGATTTCAACGGATTGTGACGGATTATTGTGGTTCCGCTCGGGGGAGCACCGCCACCAGAACCAGAAATAGCCCGGCAAAAGCTAGTTAGCCAAATGCCGATTACAGCGGTTCTGCCCAAAATAGCCCTGCTTCCCTCCGTAGCCCTGATTCCTACCTTTGTCCGGAACCACAAAAAATCCGTCCTAATCCGTTGAAATCCGTTAAATCTGTGGTCCTATGAAACTACTGAGCGACAGCATTGCCGACGATGCCGACTTCTTCGTGGAGCAAATTCACCTCGTGGCCATTGTCTTCGACAACACCGACGACGTGACCGTGTGGGCGACCACGCACTTCGACAGCGACACGCATTTCTTTCACCTCGCCCTGCCGTTCAAATCCCTCGACACGCTGCTTAGCCTGGCCCACACCCGCGCCGAAGCCCTGCAGGAGGAAGTTGCCGAAGCCCTCGCCGCCGCCGACTGGCCCGCGCTACTCGAATTTAACTCCGATGAAAAGCCGCCCGTGCCACTGCCCAGCGTCGCCCTGAAACTGTCGGTGACCTACCCCGTGATGGAGGACGATGAAAGCGACGACGAGGAAGGCCCCGACGACCCCCAGCCGCACAACATCTTCTACCTGGAAGGCGTGTTTGTGCGGCTCGATACCTAGTCCGTAGCGCGCTCTCTTTTTTGACCCAACGCCTCGCTCATGGCTGCGTCTCCCGCCTTGTTCTACCTGATTCCCGGGCTGGGGGCCGATGAGCGGGTTTTCCAATTTCTGCGCCTGGAAGGCGAAGCGCACGTGCTGCGCTGGCTACCGCCCCAAAGCCTCAGCGAGCCGCTGCTGCACTACGCGGCCCGCCTTGCCACGGCCGTACCGGAGGACTTGGCCTGTTGGCTGGTTGGTGTGTCGTTCGGGGGCATACTGGCCCTGGAAGTGGCGCAGCTGCGCCCCCTGGCGCGGGTAGTGCTCATCTCCAGTTTTGTGGGACCCGGAGAGTTGCCGTGGGTAGCGGGCCTGGCGCGGGTCACGGGCGTGCATCGCCTGCTGCCGCCGCAGCTGTTGCCGCGCCTGCCGCGGGTGGCTCAATGGTTTTTTGGTGTGAAAAAGGGGAGCGAGTACCGGTTGCTGCAGCAGATACTGCGCGACACCGACCCTGCTTTCACGCGTTGGGCCATCGGGCAGCTCGTGCAGTGGCGGGGCCGGCCAATGGCATCGGTCACCCGCATCCACGGCACCGCCGACCGCCTGCTGCCTGCCGGGGCGGCGCACAGCCAATACCTGCTGCCCGGCGGCCATCTTATCATTGTGAGTCAGGCTGCGGAGATTAGCAGCATCCTCAACCAACTTGCCGCCGAAACCGCGCCCGGGCAAGTTGCATAAGGCGAGTGTTACGCCCCGCTAACAACCATTTATGCTTCCAACTTACCCCTACGCCGGCCGCACCTACACCTTCGACCCCGCCGCGCCCATCGACATTTCGCTGCCGCTGGCGCCCGGGGCCGACCAGGTGAGTTGCTTCTGGGCCGAGCCTGTGCAGTTCGACACCATCAGGGTGGGCAGCTTTGTGGGGAGCGTGGCGCAGGGCGGCAGCACCAACTACCAGCGCGTGCACGTGACGCCCCACGGCAACGGCACCCACACCGAATGCTACGGCCATATCTCGCCCGACCCGGCCGTGACGCTCAACCAGTGCCTGCGCCGCTTCCTGTTCGTGGCCCGGCTGGTGAGCGTGGCCCCTTGCCCGCAGCCCAACGGCGACCTGGTGGTGATGCTAACCGATGTGCAAGCTGCCTTGGCCACCCAGCCCGACCGCTCCCTGCCCGAAGCGTTGGTCTTGCGAACCTTGCCCAACGACTTACCCAAGCGCCGCCGTCAGTACTCCGGTACCAACCCCACCTACATAGAGCCTGCACTGGCTCACTTCTTAGTCGAGCAGGGCGTCGAGCATTTCCTGCTCGACCTGCCCAGTGTGGACCGCGAGGAAGACGCCGGCCAGCTGCTGGCCCACCATGCTTTTTGGCAGTACCCGGCCGCGCCCCGCTGCGGCGCTACCATCACCGAGCTGATTTTTGTACCCGAGGAAGCGGCCGATGGCTTGTACCTACTCAACATCCAAATCACGAGCCTTGAGTTGGATGCCAGCCCCAGCAAGCCCATCCTCTATCCTCTAGCCTTAGTGCCTTTGGACTGAGGCGAGGCCCTGGTGCAACCGAAATGGCAGACGCGTACTCTGACAAGTGAACCTTTAATCTGCCTTCACGATATGCGCATTGTTCGCTTCTTGTTGCCCGGCGCGCTGCTGTTAGCCACTACTGCCCTCAGCCATGGCCAAACTACCCCCGCCACACCCCCGACGCCGGAGCCCACTCAGCCTGAAGCTGCTGATGAAGCTGGCCAGTCAAAAATGCTCTTCAAAGTGGGGCTGAACGCCGGGCGGGCCTTTCAGTGGGGCGGCTTTGCTGGCTGGCGTTCCCAAGTGCCAGTGACGCTGGGAACTGAGTATGCTCTCAGCCCCAAGTTTACGTTGTATGGGCAGCTGGATACTGATTTTGGGGTATTATCCCGCCCCTCTTATTCTGGCGAGCGCAGCAACCTGGTTCCCTCGGGAGCGCTGGGGTTGGGCGGGCGCTACTATTATAATCAGAAGGGGCGCGCCCTGCAAAACCGGGCGCACGGCCGTTTCATCGGCAACTACCTGGGCCTGGAACTGCACACCGAAATGCGTCGACTGTACGGCCGTGACATTGCGGTTGCGCCCGCTCTCAATGCGGTTTGGGGAATGCAGCGGCGCTTAAGTCCCAATTTCCTCTTCGACTTTAATGCTGGAGTGGGCCTGGGACCCAACCGCAACTACACCACCTTGGCTTATCGGCCAGGGCCACTCACCCTTACCACGCAGTTTAACTTGGGCTTGTACTTCGGGCGGTAACCATTACCAAGCGCCCAACGCGAAAAGGGCTGCTCCGTGAGGAGCAGCCCTTTCTACGTCAGGGTAGGCGGCAATTAAGCCGGTACGCTTACTACTTCGCGGGGCAACACCGTTACGAACGAACGGTCTTTGCGGCCTTTTTTGAACTGAACCTCGCCGTCAACGAGAGCGAACAGCGTGTGGTCCTTGCCCATGCCTACGTTCTCGCCGGCGTGGTGCTTGGTGCCGCGCTGACGCACGATGATGTTGCCGGCTACGAGGGCCTGGCCCCCGAAGATTTTTACGCCGAGACGTTTAGAATGCGATTCGCGGCCGTTGTTGGACGAGCCGACACCTTTCTTGTGAGCCATGGTATTTAAGCTTAAGCTAACGGCAGGTGCCGCAGCGGCTGGTTTAAGATGGAATCAGTAGCGTGAGCAGAGTGCTCAAACTAGCCGATGCTGTTAATCATTACTTTGGTAAACGACTGGCGGTGGCCGTTCATCTTCTGGTAGCCCTTGCGGCGCTTCTTCTTGAAGACGAGAACTTTGTCACCCTTCACGTGAGCGAGGATGGTGCCGGTTACGGCTACGTCCAGGGTAGGCGCACCGATGGTGATGGTGCCGTTGTCATCGGTCAGCAGGGCGTTGCCCAGCGTTACGGTGTCACCGACGTTGCCGGCCAGTTTGTGAGCGTAAACGAATTTGTTGGCCTCAACCTTGGTCTGCTGGCCAGCTATGTTGACAATTGCGTACATCAGCTTTCGCGGGTTTTTCTGAAATGGGAAGGCAAAAGTACGACTTTGGTTTGGGATTTCCAAGCCTAAGTTGTTAATCGTCATTGGCTGTTCGCCGCATCACCCTCCAGAAGGGCCTCCATGTGAACGAAGGACAGATTAAGACGAGGTTAATAAAAGGCAGGAATACGTACGTAGGCCTGGGTATTTTGGGGACAAGCTGGCTTATCCACAGTGAAAATGTGGATAAGCGGAAGAAAAGCGCCTGATTTTGAGGGGTATTTGCTGGCATCCCCGTCTTCGGAGGGTGCTTAAAAATTGTGTGAACGCGCTCCAAAAAAAAGGAGCGTAACGAAAAATTAACGAATAAAAAACCCGAATTCAGTGCCCAACCCCTTTGCCGAGCGGGCTATATTTGATGCTGGAAGCCCGGCCGCTTTTCTAAGCCACTGGGCAAACATCTGCCCGGTATTGGCAGTTGACCTGCCACCTTCCTCGACGAAACCCGCCACTAAGAACCTCAATATTTATGGAGCCGCTCCTCGCCGAAAACCCCAACCGCTTCGTGCTATTTCCCATCCAGAACGATGAGGTGTGGCAGTACTACAAGAAGTCGCAGGCTTCCTTCTGGACGGCCGAAGAAATTGACCTCTCGCAGGACCAGAAAGACTGGAACGGCCTGAACGACAACGAGCGCCACTTCATCAAGCACGTGCTGGCTTTCTTCGCCGCCTCCGACGGCATCGTGAACGAAAACCTGGCTGTCAACTTCATGCAGGAAGTGCAGATGCCCGAGGCGCGCTGCTTCTACGGCTTCCAGATTATGATGGAAAACATTCACAGCGAGACCTATTCGCTGCTGATTGACACCTACATCAAGGACCCCAAGGAGAAGGACTACCTCTTTAACGCCCTCGAAACTGTGCCCGCCGTGCAGAAGAAAGGCGAGTGGGCCCTGAAGTGGATTAACTCCGACAACTTCGCCGAGCGCCTCATCGCCTTCGCCGCCGTGGAAGGCATCTTCTTCTCGGGCTCGTTCTGCAGCATCTTCTGGCTAAAGAAGCGCGGCCTGATGCCCGGCCTCACGTTCTCAAACGAGTTGATTTCGCGCGACGAGGGCCTGCACTGCGATTTTGCCTGCCTGCTCTACGGCTACCTGCAAAACAAGCTGAGCGAGGAGCGGGTGCAAAGCATCATCCGCGACGCGGTGACCATCGAGCAGGAGTTCGTGACCGATGCTCTGCCGGTGAGCCTCATCGGTATGAACGCCAAGAACATGGCCAACTACATTGAATTTGTGGCCGACCGCCTGCTGGTGGCCCTGGGCTGCGGCAAGATTTACAACACGGCCAACCCCTTCGACTTCATGGAAATGATTTCGGTGCAGGGCAAAACCAACTTCTTCGAGAAGCGCGTGGCCGAGTACCAGAAAGCCGGCGTGATGAGTGAGCGGACGGAGAACATGTTCTCGCTCGACGAGGATTTCTAAGGGATATAAAGCCGGTTGCAGCCGGGGAACCTCACCCCCGGCCCTACCGGGTACGACCCCTCTCCAAAAGTGAGGGGAGCCAAACGCCACCTGTCATTGCGAGTGCAGCGCAGCGGAACGCGGCAATCCTTCCTCCCGATACGACCAGCCCTAAGTTGTGACAAGCTTTAACCAAACGCCCCGGCACTGCGCAGTGCTGGGGCGTTTTTACGTTAGAAAAGTTGTCGCTCAGACCAGGACGGATTGCTTCGTCGTGCCTCCTCGCAATGACAGAGCGACGTCAGGCTCCCCTCTCTTTTGGAGAGGGGTCGTATCCGGCAGGGGTGAGGTTCCGCCAGCCGCGAAAAAGCAAGCTGCTCAGAACTGCAAAAGCACAATGTTGCAGCATGGATATCTTGGCAGTAAAATCTAACAGCCGCTTCGGAAACCATGTTGGAACTGTTTAATGCTGAAGTGACGCTGGAAAGATTCCCTGGCAAGGGCGGCTGGACGTATGCACCAGTAGGCCAGCTGCCATTCAAAGTGAAGACGCACTTTGGCAACCTGAAAGTATGCGGGCGGCTCGATGAGGTGGAGCTGGCTGAGGCCCACCTGATGCCGATGGGCCAGGGCCGGCGGTTCCTGCCCGTGAACGCCGAGTTGCGCAAGAAGCTGGGCAAGCAGGCTGGCGATGTAGTGCACCTGCGACTGTTTGCGGTGGAGGAGCCCGAGGAGTTGGCCGTTTCTATGGCTGACTTCGTGGAGTGCCTGGCTGAGGTGCCGAAGGCGCTGGCGGCGTTTCAGCGGTTGGCTGTGGAGGAGCAGCAGGCCTGGCTGGCCTGGGTGACGCAGGCGGAATTGGAGGACCAGAAGGTGGCGCGGATAGAGCAGGCTATTGCGCAGCTTAGTGGCGAGGTGCTGACGTTCACCCCACCCCCGGTAGGGCCGGGGGTGAGGTGACCGGGCGCAGTCCCTACCCCAAAATCAGGATACTTATTATAGCCTATGCCTCATTTGGAGCCCGGGCATTATAAAAAGCGGCCTAACAACGCCTGCGGGCCCAATGTGGAAAACTTCTATATTTTTTGCTTGGCCCCCGAAAACACAGGAGGTAATTTCCGGGATTGAATGAAACAGGGCCGTCGCTTTGCGGCAATACCCACGCTACTCTTTCACATCTGTTTTAGCTACTTGTAGCCGCGCACCCCCAGAGCCGGTTGCTTTTTATACGAAAAACCCCACACCAAAACACTACTGGTATGCTAGTAATTAAACGCGACGGCCGCCGCGAATCCGTGAAGTTTGACAAAGTCACGGCGCGTATTGAGAAGCTGTGCTACGGCCTGAACATGGACTTCGTGTCGCCGATTCAGGTGGCGATGAAGGTGATTGACGGCATTTACGATGGCGTGACGACCATCGAGCTGGACAACCTGGCGGCGGAAACCGCCGCGTCGCTCACCACTAAGCACCCGGACTACGCCATTCTGGCGGCACGCGTGGCAGTGAGCAACCTGCACAAGGTGACCAGCAAGTCGTTTTCGAGCACCATGAAGCGGCTGTATACCTACGAGGACCCCAAAAATGGGGAGAATGCCTCGCTGCTGGCTAAGGACGTGTGGGAAATCATCCACAAAAACGCGGCTACGCTGGACTCGGCCATCATCTATGACCGGGACTACAACTATGACTTCTTCGGCTTTAAGACGCTGGAGCGGAGCTACCTGCTGCGCCTGGAAGGCAAGGTGGTGGAGCGGCCCCAGCACATGCTGATGCGCGTGTCGGTGGGCATCCACAAGGACGACATTGACTCCGTCATCAAAACCTACAACCTGCTGAGTGAGCGGTGGTTTACCCACGCCACGCCCACGCTGTTCAACGCCGGCACGCCGAAGCCGCAGATGTCGAGCTGCTTCCTGCTCACGATGAAGGACGACTCGATTGACGGCATTTACGACACGCTGAAGAACTGCGCGCTGATTTCGCAGAGCGCCGGCGGCATCGGGCTTTCGGTGAGCAATGTGCGGGCTACGGGCTCCTACATCAAAGGCACCAACGGCAACTCCAACGGCCTGGTGCCCATGCTGAAGGTGTTCAACGACACGGCCCGCTACGTGGACCAGGGCGGCGGCAAGCGCAAAGGCGCGTTCGCGGTGTACCTAGAGCCCTGGCACGCCGACATCTTCGAATTCCTGGACCTGAAGAAGAACCACGGCAAGGAGGAGATGCGCGCCCGCGACCTGTTTTACGCCATGTGGACGCCCGACCTGTTCATGAAGCGCGTGGAGGAAAACGGCGACTGGACCCTGATGTGCCCCCACGAGTGCCCCGGCCTCGACACGAGCTGGGGCCCGGAGTTCGAGAAGCTGTACGCCAAGTACGAGCGGGAAGGCCGCGGCCGCAAAACCATCAAGGCGCAGGAGCTGTGGTTTGCCATTCTGGAAAGCCAGACCGAGACCGGCACGCCCTACATGCTGTTCAAGGACGCCGCCAACGGCAAGTCGAACCAGCAGAACCTGGGCACGATTAAGTCGAGCAACCTGTGCACCGAGATTATTGAATACACCGACAAGGACGAAATTGCGGTGTGCAACCTGGCCTCGCTGGCGCTGCCCCGCTACCTCGTGACCGACAAGGCGGGCAACATCACCTTCGACCACGACAAGCTGTACGAGGTGACCTACCAGGCCACGCTGAACCTGAACAAGGTGATTGACGTGAACTACTACCCGGTGCCCGAAACGCAGAAGTCGAACTTCCGCCACCGCCCCATCGGGCTGGGCGTGCAGGGGCTGGCCGACACGTTCATTGCCCTGCGCATGCCCTTCGAGAGCGACGAAGCCTCGGGCCTGAACAAGGACATCTTCGAAACCATCTACTTCGCGGCCATGACGGCCTCGAAGGACCTCGCCATCAAGGACGGGGCCTACGAGACCTTCCCCGGCTCGCCCCTGAGCCAGGGCAAGTTCCAGTTCGACCTCTGGGGCGTGACGCCCGACTCGGGCCGCTGGGACTGGGAAAGCCTGCGCGCCGAGGTGGTGAAGCACGGCGCCCGCAACTCGCTGCTGGTGGCGCCCATGCCCACCGCCAGCACCGCCCAGATTCTGGGCAACAACGAGTCGTTTGAGCCCTACACGAGCAACATTTACGTGCGGCGCGTGCTCAGCGGCGAGTTCATGGTGGTGAACAAGCACCTGCTGAAGGACCTGGTGGCCCTGGGCCTGTGGAACGACCAGATGAAGCAGGAAATCATCGCGGCCAACGGCTCGGTGCAGGGCATTGCCCGCATTCCGCAGCACATCAAGGACCTGTACAAGACGGTGTGGGAGATTTCGCAGCGCCGCATCATCGACCAGGCCGCCGACCGCGGCGCCTACATCTGCCAGAGCCAGAGCCTGAACCTGCACGTGCAAAACGTGAACTTCGGCAAGCTCACCAGCATGCACTTCCACTCCTGGAAGCGCGGCCTGAAAACCGGCATGTACTACCTGCGTACCAAAGCCGCCGCCGACGCCATCAAGTTCACGGTGGAAAAGCAAGCCGCCGAAACCCTGGAGCCCATGGCCCTGGTCGAGCAGAACCAAAGCGACATGAGCTGCTCGCTGGATAACCCGGAGGGCTGCGAGGCCTGCGGGTCGTAATGAGAAATCAGTTTAGACGTAATGCCGCCGGCTGCTATCAGATGATAGCAGCCGGAGCGGAAGTTTTCACGCTAACACTGCACTAATGTTCTCAACCTACGAAGTCGATTTCGGTAAGGTGAATCTAAATTGGTGTCACAGTCTCAGTATTGAGTTCGATGAAATTCAGGAGTTAGTGAAAGTGCCAAACCGCACTTCCCTGTTTCTGCATGAGGCGAATCAGTACGAAGTTGTAGGATACACGAAGAATCGGAAATTTCTTTCAGTTACTTTTACGTTAGACGGGCACAAACTCGTCGTGGAGAACGTAAACTTGCCTAGTTATGAAACAATCCGAGACGTCATCCTCCGCCAACTCGTCGAATCGTCCGACTAATTTTTCTATGAACGGTAAACCTGTAGAAGAATTAGAGCGTGGCCGCCGTAGCGGGCCGCTATCAAAGCAGGAGTTTCTGATGTATCTGCACAAGACCGGGAAACTGCCCGCCAAAGCAGATTTAGATTAACCCCAAGATAACCATAGCCTCCAGCCGCTGCCGCCCCGCAGCGGCTGGTTTGTTTTTGGGGTAGCTGGTTACGACCAAGTATTACCAAGACCTTGGTTCTAAGGTAGAAAATGCAACAAGTTGAAAAGTCCTTGATTTGTGCATTAGAACATAGATTTGACAAATAAAATGAAGCTTTTAGCGCAAAAACGAAAGTCTGATTTTAGTGATAATAAGCTGGCGGGAGCGCAGCCTTTGCCTGTAGTTTTAGGCTGTATTCCAATTCCGCCATTCTATGCGAAGCCTCCCATCATTTTATCGTTCGAGGTTCCGCTTGCTGTTGGGTAGCAGCATGGGATTACTCAGTATCCTTCCAGCTGGTGCAGCAATGGCCAGTACGGTAGCAGACTCGACTCAGGCGGCGCCGCGCTTTAACGTAGGAATGCAAGCGGTGCATTTCCGCTTTGCGGGGCTTGGCCAAATCGGCTCAAATGGCAAGCCATTGGCATATAACGGGCTCATGCCATCAGTAGGCTACCGGTTTAATTCCAGGTGGCAAGTAGAGGTAGCTGCTGTATGGCGAGGAAAAAAAGCGGAAGGGCCCATGACCGTCTTGGATTATCCCAATGGTGGGTTGTACCGCTATTTCGATACGTACCAAAGCTACGCTGTACCTATCGTCGCGCGGTTTTCTTTGTTGCCTAGGCAGCGGCGTTGGGGGGTAGAAGCAGTAGCCGGGTTCTCCATCTTGCACAGCCTTGTTGAAGGCAACCGCTCGATGACGGAGGCTGGACAACCCGTGCAACCATTTCAGGTGTCAGGTTTTACTGAAGCCAATGATTTACCATTGGCACTGGGCGCCGCGTTAACCTATGCACCATCCAAGCACTGGACCGTTCGAGGCGAAGGCCGATTGAACTGGTCGTGGATGGGGTCAGTAGCCGGCGCCGTGCTATTTGGAGGGGTGTTCTTACCGCAAACCGGCGTTAGCGCCGGTGTACAATATAATTTTGGTCTCGGGCTTTAATACAGAAACCCAAGCCTCTCCAGCCGCCCCTGCCCCGGGAGCGGCTGGGTTATTTTTGGGGAAAGCCACGCGGAATTGCAAGAAACTCAAGCTTCCCCAGGCGCAGCGGCGCCGGGGGCGGGTGGGGGCCGCGCCACCCCTCAATTGAAAGACGCCCGAAACTCCAGTGGCGACAGGCTGGTCTTGGTCTTGAACAGCTTGCTGAACGACTGCAAATGCTCGAACCCCAACCCGTAAGCAATTTCGCTCACGGTCAGATTCGTGGTTGAGAGCTTTTCCTTGGCTTTGGCGATGAGCCGGGCGTGGATGTGCTGCTGCGTGTTTTGCCCGGTGAGCACGCGCAGCAGGTTGCTGAGGTACTTGGGCGAGAGGTGCAGGCAGTTGGCCACGTAGTGCACGGTGGGCAGGCCGCGCTCCACCAGGTCGGGGCTGTTGAAATAGTTGGTAAGGAGGGTTTCCAGCCGTTCGAGCACCTCGTGATTGGCCTTTTCGCGGGTGAGGAACTGGCGGTGGTAGAACCGGTCGGCGTATTGCAGCAGGCTTTCCAAGTGCGACACAATAATTGGCTTGCTGAACTGGTCAATCGTGGACGCATATTCCTGCTCAATGGCCAGCACGAGGCCCAGAATGGCTTCTTCCTCCTTCGCCGAAAGAAAGAGGGCTTCCTTGAGCGAATAATCCCAGAAATCGTGCTGCTGGATGGTTTTGGCCAGCGGCGTGTGCCATAGAAAGTCGGGGTGGAGGTAGACCACCCACCCCGACTTCTCTACTACCTCGTCCTGGTCGACCACCCCGAGATTGAACACCTGGTTCGGAGCCAGGAAGGAGAGCACGCCTTCGTTGAAATCGAACGGATGCTGCCCGTATTTCATCCGTACGTTTCGCACGCGCTTCACCGCAATGCTGTAGAAATCCAGCACAATGTTCGTGTCCTGGGCGCCGTCGCAGTGCGGCACGGTGCCCACGTCCACCACGCTCAGGAGCGGGTGCTGCGGCTTGGGCAGCTGCGCAAACTCGTGAAACTCGCTAATCGTGGTGAAGTGCCTCATGCTTATTCGCCGTTGGGGTTGATTTCCAGTACCAGCTTGCCTTGTACGTGCCAGGTCTGGCTTTCGCGGTGGGCGTCGGCCACCTGCGCCAGGGGATACACCTTGCTGATGGCCACCTGCACCTGGCCCGCGTCAATCAGCCCGGCAATTTCCTGCAGCCAGTCCTGCCGGGGCTGGTTGGGCGCCAGCGCGCCGGTGGCCTGCTGCCGGGCCAAGGCCGCCTCCACGGCCTCGTCGAAGGGAAAATCGACGTTGACGCTCACGAAGATGCCGCCGGCTTTCAACACGCCGATGGCTTTCACCCGGGCCGCACTATCGCGCAGGGGCGAGGCTTCGAGCACCACGTCTACGTCGCGCACCAACTCCTCCCACGGCTGGCTGCGGTAGTCCAGCGCCTCGTCGGCCCCGAGTTGCCGCACATAGTCCAGGTTGCCGGCCGAGGCCGTGCCGATGACATAGGCACCTTTCGCTTTGGCAAACTGCACCGCGAAACTGCCCACGCCGCCCGAAGCCCCCTGAATCAGAACGCGCTGGCCCGCCCGCAGCTGGCCGTGCCCGAATAGGCCCGCCCAGGCCGTGAGGCCGGCCAACGGCACCCCGGCCGCCTCGTTGAAGCCGAGGCGTTGGGGCTTGCGGGCCCACTGGCTGGCCTTGCCCACGCAATAATCGGCGTAGCTACCATCGCCGGGGAAGTTGGGCATCCCGTACACGGCCTCGCCAATTTGGAAGCCGGTGACTTCGTTGCCCACGGCCGCTACCACGCCGGCCGCGTCCCAGCCCAAGGTCAGGGGCAGGGTGATGTAGGGCCGCAGGGAGTCGTTGTCGCCCGAGCGCACCACCCAGTCCATGGGGTTCACGCCACTGGCGTGCACGTGAACAAGGATTTCGTCGGCGGCCGGCACGGGCCGCGCTATTTCTTCGATTTGCAGGACCTCGGGCCCACCAAATGCATGAATTCTTACTGCTTTCATCAGGAAATAAGTTCGGTTGGTTGATGAAGCAAAGGTCCTGGTGGCGGAAGCGGCGGATTTAACCGAAATGCCCTTTGTTTCAATCGAAATGACGAGCGGCTGGAAAGTATCGGCTATTCGAACCGGGGCGCCGGGGCCTTGGCTGGCTGCCCAATTGTCCCGACCCCTGCCCTGGGAGTGGCTGGTTTGAGGGAAGGGGAGCTTGCGAGATGAAGCACTTCTTGCTTACTGGCAACGCTGGTGGCTGTAGTTGCTAAACCATCGGCCTAATCGGTGCCCAATGGACAAGTACCCTCAAAAGGCAATGTGCCCGATGCCAAGACGGCCGTGCGCATTGCCGAGGCTGTGTTGCTGCCGCCATATGGCAGCAAGGTGATTCGGCAGGAGCGGCCTTTCCTGGCTGAACTTAGAAATGACTCGGTGTGGGTTGTACGCAGCGGCCGCTCTACCAAAGGCGGGAGCTAAGTGAAAATAAGCAAGCGAGACGGCCGCATCTTAGAAGCTACGCTAGGGAAGTAACTGACGCATCGTTCAGCTGCCCCCGCCCCGGGCGCGGCTGGTTTGTTTTTGGGGTAGCTTGCGGCATGAAGCAGTTCATATCAGCGGCCCTGCCGCTGGCTATTTCGCTCATCCGTTTTTCCTTCGGGATGCTCCGTCTTATATGAATAGGAAAGTCGCAATTGTTACCGGAGTGGGCCGGCTAAAAGGCATTGGGAAAGCTATTTGTGTTGAGCTGGCCAAAAATGACGTCGATATTTTCTTTACGTACTGGCGCAATTATGACAACCAAATGCCCTGGACGTCCGAGGACGGGGAGCCGGAGCTGATTCGGGAGGAAATACAGGGCTTAGGGGTGAGATGTGAGAAAATGGAAGTAGATTTGAGGGCGGAAACCGCCGTTGAAACCCTTTTTAACGAGGCCATCAAAACAGTAGGGCCGCCCACTATTCTCATAAACAACGCTACCTACAGCACCGCGACGGACATTTTTACGATAACGCCAACAGAGCTGGACCAGCATTACCTGGTGAATCTGAAAGCCGCCACCTTATTGTGTGTTGAGTTCGTGCGCCGTTATCAGGGAGGCCGCGCCGGAAGAATCATCAACCTGACCTCGGGCCAGTCGCTCAGTGCCATGAGCGGAGAAATTGCCTATGCCATTACCAAAGCAGGCATAGAAACCTTGACGAAAACGCTGGCGCACGAACTCGCGGCCAAGGGAATCACCATCAATGCGGTCAATCCCGGACTGACCGACTCGGGCTGGCTGGAAGATTCCCACCGCCAGCTGTTTCAGGACCGATTTCCGATGGGCAGATTTGGCCAGCCCGAAGACGCCGCCCGGCTAATCAACTTCCTGGTAAGCGACCAGGCCGGTTGGATAACTGGGCAGGTGATTCATTCGGAGGGTGGTTTCATCAGAGAGAAATACAGCAATTAAAAGGGCGTCCTGACTCGTCGTGAAGGCGAAAGGCTCCACCTGCGACGAGTATTTTGTGATGGGTGGGGTGGTGCAGCGGGCTGCTTAGCTGCTTTATAAGGGTTAGCATCACCAGCCGCTGCCGCCCCGGCAGCGGCTGGGTTGTTTTTGGGGTAATTTGTACTTTAGTGGCGGGTCGCACATTAACCAGTTTGGTCGTGTTCATGCTGCCAGCTCAAAAGAATACTGCTGTTCCATCCCGCGCGCTGTTGGCGGTGGCGAATGCGATACCGAGCGTGCTGTGGTCGGGGCTGGCCCTGGCGCCCATCGGCATCTACTGCTACCAGTTTATGGCGCGGCCGTGGCTGTACGGCTTCCTGGCCATCAGTTTGCTGGCCTATGCCGTGCCCACTTCGTGGTTTGGCTACTGGCAGCTTAGCCGCCGGCCGGCTATGTATCGGAAGCTGGGCGTGGCACTGGTCAACCGCGTGACGCAAAACGGCGACTTGGTGAGGCGCCTTATCCGACGTCGGTACCCCGCTTACCGCCATGTGGCATCCCGGGCCGCGTTGGCGGCGTTGGTGCGCACCACGTATCACCAAGAGCGGTTTCACTTGGTGCTGTTCCTGTTTTTCGGACTCACTAGCTTGCACGCCGTTGCTCACGAGCAAGTGGGCTGGTGTGCGCTGCTCCTGCTCACGAACGTCGCCTATAATGTGTACCCGATGTGGCTCCAGCAATACCTCCGGGTTCGCGTGACGCCCAAGGCGCCGTAGCCGCTGCTGCGCCGGGCGCAGCTGGTTTGTTTTTGGGGTAGCTTGCGCTGTATTTATATAGGGCTATGGACACCACGTGGCACTTTTCCTTCATGATACTGGCGTCGCTGCTGGTCTTCTGGCTGATGCTTCGGCTGCTGCTGCCCAAAGAGCAGTTCCGCGCCAAGCAAATTCAGATTGGGCTGCTGGCCCTGGTAGTGGTGGTATTTGGGATGGTGTTTGGGAAGCATGGCGCCACGGCGGGCCTGCCCTGGTGGGTGTATTATCCCATGCCGATGCTCCTCACGGTGCTGCTGCCCCCGCTGGTGTTGCGGCTGAACCGGCGGACCACGGCGGCTTACCTGGCGCTAAGTTTTTTGTCGGCGCCGGTTATCCACGTGCTGTTTTCCTTTTTCCTCGGCTGGACCGAGTACATGCCTTTCTGGAAAATCCCCGCGCTCAGCAGCTACCTGGCGTAGGCGGCCCCAAACGTTTGCCGGGCGCCGGTGCCCGGTAGTGAAGCAGACCTAAACACCATTCAAAATGGCTACTCGTACAATTGAAAACTCGCCGTTGGTTTACGCTCGCATTGGGGGCGCGCTCTACTTGGTTATTATCCTGTTTGGGTTGTTTGCGGAGGGCTTCGTGACCAACAAGCTGCTGGTGTCGGGCGATGCGGCCGCCACGGCGCGCAACATTCTGGCCGCACCGGGGCTGTGGCGCCTTTCCGTGGCCGGCAACGTGCTGGTGGTGGTGTGCGCCGTGCCCCTGCTGTGGATAGAATACCTGCTGCTGCGGCCCGTGAGCAAAAGCCTGGTGCTGCTGGCGGTGCTTTTCAACCTGGTTTCGCTGGGGGTGGAAGCCATAAGCAAGGTATTTCTGCTGTTGGTGTTGCCCACCCTGGAAAGTGCCCAGTATGCCCAGGCCTTTGGGGCCCGGCAAGTGCCGATGCTAGCGAACTTTTCGCTGAAGGCCCACGATATTTCCTTCGATATTGCCCTCGTGTTCTTTGGCTTCACCTGCCTGGTGAACGGGTACCTGATTTTTAAGTCGGGCTACTTGCCCAAAGTGGTGGGCATCCTGATGCAGGTAGCGGGCGGGTGCTACCTGGTGGCTTGTTTCGCCACTCTTTTTGCTCCGGCCCTCGCCGGAGTGCTGCTGCCGGGTATTCTGCTGCCGTGCTTGGTTGGCGAATCAGCATTTTGCCTGTGGCTGCTGGTGAAGGGCGTGGATACCGTGAAATGGCAGGCGAAAACGAGCCAAAGTGCGCCTCGTTTGGCTGTGGCCGGATAAGCTGACGAGTCGCCCGCTGCAGCGCAGGACCACAGCCGGGCTCAAATCTATAATTCGTGTGTTAGAAGGTGAATTAGTAGCGTTCCCGTAGGATGGTGCCGCTGGGCCTGGACGATTACATGAAATGATAAATCCCTGCAAAACACCGCCAAAGAAGCCACTATTAACCATTCCAGTCTTTCGGGGTTATTGACCACTTATGGCCGATTCCAGAACTTATACTTACACTTCTGAGCTGTACGACCGGCCGGCGCTGGCCAGTAGTGCGGCACTGGCCTGGCCGGGGGTGCGCGTCGAGCGCTACCAACTGGCCGCTATGGCGCTGCCCGCGCATAGCCACGAGCAACACCTGTTGCTGGTGCACCAAGGGGCGCAGCCGGTGGTGGCCAGCCGCCGCAGCGGGTCGAGGGTGGAAACGGACTTATACCGGCATGGGGACGTAGGCCTGTATCCGGGCGGGGAATACGGTCCGTTTGAATGGAACGCCGCGGTGGATATCATTCAGGTGCACCTCGACGCGCAAGTGCTGGAAGACCGGGCCCGGCGCGACCTGGACCTGGCGCACTTTGCCTTGCGCGAGCGGTTTCGCAGCGAGGACGGGCTGCTTGCGCAGGTAGGGCAGCAGCTGCTGGCGGCCGCGGGCCGGACGCACACGCTCGGGCAATTATATGCCGAGTCGCTCGCTACCACGCTGAGCTACCATCTTATTGAGCACCACGCCACGTTTGAGCGGCGTGTGGCGGGCAAGGCAGGGGCTCAGCTGCCGGGCGCGGTGCTGGCCCGGCTCGATGCCTATCTGGAGGCCCACGCCGAGCTGCCCATTAGGCTGGAAGTGCTGGCCGGGTTAGCCAATCTGAGCGTGTTTCACTTCGCCCGGCGCTTCAAGCAGACCACTGGCCGCTCGCCCTATCAGTACGTGCTGGACTGGAAAATTGCGCGCGCCCGGGTGCTGCTGCGGGCGGGCGAGCTGCCGGTGGCGGCCATCGGCGACGCGTTGGGCTTTGCCTCGCCGGCTCATTTTGCCACAGCCTTCAGGCGGGCCGTGGGCGAGAGCCCCCGGGCGTTTCAGCGGGGCTAGCCGGCGCCTGAAAAGCGCAAGAATGTGTAAGAAGAGGGCAAGAATGCGTCCTGCTTCCGAGAGGGGCCGCGGGACCTTTGGGGTACTTAAAGCAGCCGCCAAAATGCGGCTTCACCCTTACCCTCGCTTACATGAATCCTCTAATTGTAGTTGCCGGCGCCACCGGCGACTTAGGCGCCCGCATCGTGGTGGCCTTGCTCAACCGCGGCGCAACTGTGCGGGCGCTGGTGCGTCCAGAAGCCGACCCGGCCCAAATCAATAGCCTCGCCCAGGCCGGCGCCGATGTGCGCCCCGTCGCCTTCGCCGACCCCGCGGCCCTGGTCCGGGCATGCGAGGGCGCTAGCTGCGTAGTATCTGCTTTGGCGGGCCTGCGGGAGGTCATCGTAGATGCTCAAACCCAGCTGCTGGCGGCGGCCGTCGCGGCGGGTGTGCCGCGCTTCATTCCTTCTGACTTTGCCAGCGATTACACGCAGCAGGCCCCCGGCGCAAACCGCAACTTCGACCTGCGGCGTGAGTTTCAGGCCCACCTCGACCAAGCGCCCATCGCGGCCACGTCCATTCTCAACGGGGCCTTTGCCGAGGTGCTGAGGTACAACATTCCCCTGCTCGACTTCAAGCAGCAGCAAGTGGGCTATTGGGACGATGCCGATTGGAAAATCGACTTCACCACGAAAGACGATGCCGCCGCCTACACGGCCGCCGCGGCCCTGGACTCCGCTGCTCCGCGCTTTCTGCGCATCGCCAGCTTTCAACCCAGCCCGCGCGAGCTGGTGGCCCTGGCCGCAACGGCCGAACGGGGCCCGTTGGCGCTGATTCGGCTGGGCTCCCGGGCCGAGCTGGCGGCGCAAATCGAGCAGGTGCGCGCCGCCAACCCCGCCGGTGAGCACGAGCTCTACGCCAACTGGCAGCAGATGCAATACCTGCTGAGCATGTTCAGCGTGCAGAACCAGCCCCTCGACAACGCTCGCTACCCCGACCTCACCTGGACCAGTCCCCTCACATTCTTAACGGCTTAGCTGCATGCAATCTTCTCCCTCCGCCTCACTGGGCGCATACTCCGACGAGGAGCTTATTCAGCGCCTGCCCGGTTTCACCAATCACTACGCCACCGTCAACGGGGTGCGCCTTCATTACGTGGAGGGCGGCCAAGGACCGGTATTGGTTTGCTTGCCGGGCTGGCCGCAGACCTGGTTTTCCTACCATCCCATTGCCGCCGAGCTGGCCCGGCACTTCCGCGTCCTAATTGTGGACGTTCGCGGCATGGGCAGCTCCGACAAGCCCGCCGCGGGCTACGATAAAAAGACCATGGCCCGCGACATCTACGAGTTGCTGCAGCAGCTGGGCATTGCCAAAGCGTCGCTGCTGGGCCACGACATTGGCGGGATGGTGGCTGCCAGCTTTGCCTTCAACCACCCGGAGGCCACCGAGAAGCTCATTCTGGCCGATGGGGCCCATCCCAGCGAAGGCATGCGGCAGATGTCGCTGCTGCCGGCGCCGGGCGCATTCGCCGAAAAAATGGACGGCCAGTATCCCTACGCCTGGTGGATGGCCTTTAACCAGGTAAAGGGTTTGCCCGAGCAGCTATTGGCCGGGCGGTTTCAGTACGTGCTGGATTACCTGTTCCCGTACGTGATGCTGGACGACAGCTGCATGTCGGCCTTCGACCGCGCACTATACGCGGCCGTGTACAACCAACCCGAGAATATTCGAGCGGCCAATGCCTGGTACCAGGCTTTCAACCAGGATATTGAAGACGCCAATACATATGGCCGGCTCTCCATGCCGGTCCTCGGCATCGGGAGCTATGTGTCGTACGGCTACCTGAAAATGAGCTTGCCGTACATGGCTGAAAACGCGCAGGTAATCGGCATTCTGGACAGTGGGCACTACATGTTCGAAGAGAAGCCGGCTCAGGTGCTGGAAGCCGTTTTGGGCTTTTTGAATGCGCTCCAACAGGTTTAGCGGTTGGTTTGGTATAGGTTGATTGATGGCACGGGCCTGTGGCCCGTGCCCGGTATTCGCGGGCCTCCAGGCCCACTGTCGCTCGCGTCGTGTGGGGTATCTGGTGCATATTGTTCCACGATTGCAGGCCGGAGGCCTGCGCATACTGGGCACGGGCCGCAGGCCCGCGCCATCACAGGCTTATTCTAAGCAAATTTTACCTGATGTCAGAGCGGTACAAGACGTATGAAGGCGGGCTGTTCTTTGTAACGCTAACGGTAGTGGGCTGGATTGACGTGTTTACCCGGTCCGATTATGCGGAGGTATTTTTGGAAAGTCTGCGGTTTTGCATCCGTCGCAAGGGGCTGCGGGTGTATGCTTTTTGCATCATGCCCAGTCACGTTCACCTCATTGCCGACGTGGACGATGGCCTGCTGCTGGCCCATGTATTGCGCGATTTAAAGAGCTTTACCGCCAAGCGGATTTACGAGCTTATTGAAACGCACCCGCAGGAAAGCCGCCGCGAATGGCTACTATACCTGTTAAAGTTCTACGGACGGCCTCACGGCCAGGCGTTTAAATTCTGGCAGGAAGGCAACCACCCGCTCGACCTAAAATCAGCGGCGTGGATGCGCCAGAAACAGGACTATATCCACCAAAACCCCGTGCAAAGCCGGTTGGCTGACGAGGCGCACCACTACCCGTTCAGTAGTGCCTTCCCGGATTGTGGCGTGCCTTTGAGCGAATTTCTGTAGAAATGGTGGGCGCGGGGCATCCGGGCCCGTTTGGGTAAGTCGTTCCACGAATGCAGGCCGGAGACCTGCGAGTTGTTGGCACGGGCCGCAGGCCCGCGCCATCGTGAGGGCTACGCCACTCCGGGCATCGGCAAGCCGCTGGGGTGAAGGGTTGGAGCGCACTCAATACCTTAGTGGCCTGCTCTTTCATCTGCTGCTATGAACCCCGCCCTAGCTTCAATCTGCCACTGTTTGAAACACGCCAGGAGCATCTGCCGCGGCCCTTGGCTGCTGCTGTGGCTGGTGGCCACAACCGCCGCGGCCCAAACGGCTCCTCGACCGCCCGCCAATCCGCTGAACGAGTACCTCGGCACCTACGAGTACAAGAAACCCTACGGCACGCTGCAGCTCCTGCCCAAAGACAGCCTGCTGCTGGCCATAATCGACGAGGCAGCTTACCCCCTGCGTCGGCTGCGGCGCGACGTCTTTCTCAACGCCGGGAGCGACACCATTCCGTTTCGGCGCGATGCGGCTGGGGCCGTAGCAGGCTTCCTGGAAAGCGGCATTTTCTATAAGCGCCAGTCGGTGGCTACGGCCAAGTCGCCGGCCTCGCTGGTGGCCCGGCGCCTGCCCGATGGCAGCCACCCGCGCTACGCCTACCAGGCGCCCGCTGCCGCTGGAGATGGCTTGCCTACCGCCACGGCCAACGCCGTGGGCCTGAACCCCGCTCCGCTGCAAGCCATGGTGCAAGCCGTGGTAGATGAGCGGGAATACCCCGGCGTGCACAGCATACTCGTCTGGCACCGGGGCAAGCTGGTGCTGGAAGAATACTTCTACGGCCACGACCGCCAGAAGCTCCAGCAGCTGCGCTCGGCCTCGAAAAGCTTCGTGTCGGCGCTGGTGGGGGCGGCCATTCAGCGGCAGGCCATCAAGAGCGAGCAGGACCAAGTGCTGCCCTACTTCAAGTACCCCGCCTACGCCAATGCCGACCCGCGCAAGCAGGCCTGGACCGTGCAGGACTTCCTCACCATGCGCACCGGCCTCGACTGCAACGACAACGACGGGGGCAAGTCGGCGGGCAACGAGGAGAAGATGTACCCGCAGCCCGACTGGGTGAAGTTTGTGCTTGACCTGCCCTTGACCAGCAACCCCGCCACGCAGGGCTCCTACTGCTCGGGCGCAGTGGCCGTGCTAGGCAAAGCCGTAGAAAACGCCACCGGCCAGTCGTTGCCGCAGTTCGCCGAGGCGAGTTTGTTTAAGCCGCTGGGCATTAAGAACTATAAGTGGAACTATCGCCTCGACAACACCAACCCCACCGTGGCCCAGCTCTACCTCGCCCCGCGCGACTTCCTCAAGTTCGGCGTGCTCTACCTGCAAAAGGGGCAGTGGCAGGGGAAGCAGGTGCTGCCCGCCGCCTGGGTCGAGAAGTCGTGGGGCAAGTACAGCCAGCTGGGCAGCAAGCAGTACGGCTACTTCTGGTGGCACCAGCAATTTAAGGTCGGCGGACAAATCGTGGAAGCGCAAATGGCTACCGGCAACGGCGGCCAGAAGCTCTACGTGCTGCCGGCCCTCGACGCGGTGGTGGTGTTTACGGGCGGCAACTATAACTCCGACCGCGACACGCCGCCCAATGAGTTGATGCCGAAATACGTGCTGCCGGTGTTGCTAGCCGGTAAAAAGTAGCGGCACGCCCCGTACGAAGGGGTGCGGGCTGACGCAGCGTCTCAAAAGATGCCGGCAAGCTGCTGTTTCACCAGCAGCTTCCGTCGCAGCTGCAGGCGGACTATTCCTTCATCAAACGCTGAGTCCTCTGGTAGCCCTTGCCGCGAAGCGTGAGCACGTAAATGCCCGGTGCGAGGTGCGTGGTGTAGCGGTCGAGCTCGGTTTGGAGCATGCTGGGCGAGCCTTGCAGCGAGAGCAGCCGCGGCCCCTGGGGCAGGGAAAAATCCAGGGAGAGCCGGCCGACGCTGGCCGGAATCTTGTCGAGGGTGAACGCTACCGACCCGGCGGCCGGGTTGGGGTACACAAACAAGCGGGTGCTGCCCTTGGCGTTGCTGATGCCCGCGAAGTTCACGCCGATGAGCACGGGGTCGTGGTCGGAGCTGCGGAAGGGGTTGGTGATGTCGGTGGCTTCCCCGGCCTGGTCGTACTCCAGCATTGCCGGCTCGGCCGAGTTGATGTGCCACTTGCGCACATCGACAAAGCCCACCAGGTTGGGCGTCACCACGGCGTGGTCGAGCGAGCCCGTGAGGCCCTTGAACACGTAAGACGCGCTGGTGGGCGGCGTGGCCGGCACCAGGCCCGCAGCCCGCATGATGTCGATGGGGTCTTCTTCGTAGTTGGCGTTGTAGTCGCCGGCGCTCACCACCCGGGCCGCGCCAGCCGGAATCACCGTCTTGTTGATGAATTCGACCAGGGCCACGGCCTGGGCCTTGCGGCGGGCATTGGAGCCGCCCTGCCCGTCGTTCTGGTCAGCGTCGGGGCCTTTGCCGCTGCCCTTGGACTTGAAGTGGTTGACCACAAAGCCGAGGGTGTCGGCCCGGGCCTTGCGCTTGGTGATGAACACCTGCGCCAGGGGCGGGCGCTCAAACACGCCCTGCACGCTGGCTATCATGGGCGCACCCAGGGGCGCCACCGCCGCCGGCTTGTAGAGAATGGCACAGCGGATGAGGTCGGTATTGTTGGGCTGCTTGTCGGCGTCGCCGTCGTTCACCAGAGCATACGTGTTGGCGCCCATGGCTTCGTTTAGGCCATTGACCAGGTCCTGAATGGCCGATGTGGCACCGTTGCCGTCGTTTTCAATCTCGGTGAGGCCTATTACATCGGCGTTCATCTGGCGCAGGGCCGCGATGATTTTGGTGCGCTGGCGCTTGAAGTCGGCTGGCGTTTTGGCCCCGCGGGCGGTGGGGAAGCCGCCGCCCGCGCCGTCGCCGTTGAAGTAGTTGAGCACGTTGAAGCTGGCCAGCTTTAGGTCGAGGCGGCCAAAGGCTGGGGGAGCCAGGGGCCGCTCCGTCTTGATAACGGGGGCATCGGCTCCAGCCAGCGGCTGCAGGCGCCATTTATTAAAGCCGTAGCCCATGATGCCGCTGAGGTTGCTCACGGTGCTGCCCACCCGCACCGTGCCCAGGGTGGCGTCGAGGTAGGGCATGGGGGAGGGGTTGGAGGCCGAGCTGCCGTCGTCCAGAATCAGGGTGCGGTTGTCGTTGGCGGTTTGGTAAGCCGTCACGGCGGCCAGGTTCCGGGTGCCGCTGCTGCTGGTGCCGGTGGCGGGCTCGTCGTTGGGGTCGATGAACTGCGTGGGCTGGTACGTTACGCCCTCGGCCGACAGCGTGAGCTCGCCGCGCTGCTTGAGGCTGTAGTTGTCGGTGACGGTGAGCGGGGCGGCAAACCGCACCCGCATGCCTTCGTAGCGCTCGGCCGTGGCGGTGGAAAACTCGGAGTTTTTTAAGATTACAAACGCCGGCAGGGCATTGCCTTTAGACACCACGGTTACCTGTGGGTCGGTGAGTACGGCCTGGTTGAAGGACGGGGCGCCCTCGGCTTCCAGCACCGTGCCCGTGATGCGAACTTTGTCGCCCACAGCTACCAAGGCATCTTTTTGGACCACAAACAGGGCGTCGGACGTAGCGGGGTTGCCATCGGCGGTGGTCTTGTCGTCCTGCACGTAGAAGCCGCCCGGGTTCAGGCCCGCGTAGACGCCGGTCACGACGGCCTCTATGGTGTAAGTGCCAGGGGTGGCTGTTGCGCCGCTGCCCTGAATGGTGCCAATGGGGGTGGCGGTGGCAACGCTAGAAATTGAGAGAAAACCAGCGGCAAGAGCGAGCTTGTAGGGTAGTGAGCGTTGCAAAGTTTGGAAGGGAACGAAAGAGGGTTGAACGCTGCAATCTAAGCCGATGCGGTCGATTGCGGCGCGAACGGCAACAGCTCAAGCTCCGTTGCCGGCCCCCTTAAGGCCGACGGACTCCGAAGGGTTCCACCCGCAGCTTCCGCTAGCCGCGGTGGGCAGTGCTTCCCCCAGACCCAGGCTAGCGGCGCACCACCCCAAACCGTTCGCCTCGCACATCCATAATCACCGTGTGCTGGCGGAAGGGCTCGTTGCCCAGCATGCCGCCCATGCCGGAGAAGCGCATCAGCAGGTTTTGTTTCCAGTCGGTGTTCTCGATGTAGCTGACGGTGCGCAGCGGCAGGGTCACGCCCCCCAGCTGCAAGGCTGCTGCGGTAGGTACGGTGTACGCCGTCAGGGTTTTGCCCCAGGAGTTGACACCTACCGTGTGGGCAGGAGCACCAGGAATGGCCATGGCTTGCCAATTGGCTTGGTCGGTGAGCAAGGCGAACGCACTGCTGCCTGTGTCGAAGAGCAACTGCTTGTCCTCGCCCTGCAGGCCCATGTTCAGCAGCACGCGGCGGTTGGTGAAAGCCAGGGGCACGAAGGTGGCTTGGCGGGCCAGGTTGGCGGGCACCTGGGCCACTAGGCTGAAGCGACGGTTGGCATAGTCAAGCACCAGGGCCTGGCCGGCCAGCACGTCGGCCCCCAGTGTGCCGATGACGAACGGCGCAGTGCTGTCGGCGGGTAGCTGGGTGGCGCCTGTGTTTAGCACCTTTAACCAGCGCGCCTGTACCTGGCCCTGGCCTATGGCAAAGCGGAAGTTGCGGGCGGTATCCAGCTGGGCCGCGCCCACGAAGGGCAGGGCAGGGTAGCGGGCCTGCAGCGCCGCCAGCGGCTTGGCATAAAGCACCGAGTAGGGGGCGCCCGTGTCGAACTGCAGGTAGCAGGTGCGGGGGCAGCCGGGCAGCTGCACGGGCACCAGCACAGCCGCATGGGGCATGGCGCGGCCGGCAGCGGTATCGGCCAGCCAGGCGAAGCTGCAGGTGGCGGGCAGCTCCGTCACGACGAGCTGATTGGGGGGCGGCATAAACTGCCGGCGCATGTAGAAATAACCGCCAATGCCGCTGGCCACGAGCAGGGCCAGCACGGAAAAAATAACTTTGAACAGGGGCCTCATGGGGATGGGGAGCGGAGTGGTTTGGATAGCCCAAAAGTATCCGGCCCCTGGCCCGAGGCCCTGCGTCATTGCTACGTCATTTTGCCGCCACTTGAAATAACATCTTGATAGCAAAGGGATTTTGTTTGTCGCTGACGCCTACAGCCGGAAGCGGTAAACGTCGAGGTTGCCCCGGCGCAGCTGCCGCTGGTAATAGATTACCGTAGCGGCGTTGACGGCGTAGGTAAGCAGCAGCACGCCCACGTACAAACCCGGGAGCTTGACGCCAGCGCGGTGCGCCACCTGCTGCGCTAGCACCGCCAGCATAAAGGCAAAGAAGCTGCCCACCTGCCACAGCACCTGGAAGCCCAACACCCGGCGGCCCAGCGCGGCCACGTGTTCCGTGCTGTGGCGCCGGGCGCGCCAGAGCCGCCACGGCACCACCAGGTTGAGGAAGGGCAGGACCAAAAAGCTGAGCGCGCTCAGGTTGAGGAGCTGCAGAAACTCGGGGTCGTGGCGCAGGGCGGGGGCCGCGGCTGGGGGCGGTGCTGCAGCTGCTGGCGCCGGTAGTACGGCCGCACTGTCTTCGGGCTCGGGCTCGTGGCGCAGGGCCTCGAGGGGTACGTTGAGGGCGGCGGCTAGGGCCTGCACGGTGTGGCCGCGCGGCACGGTTTCGCCCTGCTCCACCCGCTGAATGGTGCGCAGGCTCACGCCCGATTGTTCGGCTAATACTTCTTGCGACAAACCCTTGCTTTTGCGCAGGGCCGAAATGCGGGCAGCGGAAAACATGAACCGGAATCAGAGAGGTAGCACCAGGCCCTAAAGGTAGAGGGCGCTGGTTGCTGCCTGCGCGGCGAGCCTTCTGCTTTACCTGAGCTTTGAGCTCGGCCAGGGGCACGGGTAGAAGCGTGGCGACTACATTTGATTTTCCCACCATTCTTTACTGTTTCGCAACATGATGAGATTCCTTCTGAGCATCGTTTTCGTGGTGATGGTTTCGGTGGCGGCGTGGGCGGGGCCGCCGAGCCTGGTGCTGGTGCAGTACCGCGCATTCCCTCACAGCATCAAGCTCACGCGCGGGGCCGGCAAAACGCAGACTATCAAGCCCAGTCCTGCGGCGGCCAACAACAAGAATGCGGAGTTTGAACAGCTGCACGCCGTGCTGACGGGACTTTACCAGGAAGGCTATGCTCTGCAGAGCACCTCGGTGCTGGGCTCCGCCGACCGCGCAACCGAGGTGGTGACCTACGTGCTGGTGAAACCCTGACCAACGCCCGCGCCCCCGCCCGGCAGGTGCTGCCAGGGCAGGGGAGTGCGCCGCCACGGGGGCGGGCGAACCGAATGACTGCCAAACGGTACCGACGGTAGGGCGTATAAGGCAGGGGCCGTGCGGTGCAACGGCCTTCCACCCTATACTGGCACGTTAATGTTTGAGCAAGTCGACTGGCGCACCGTTTTTGTTCCCACCACGCCCTTGCTCGAGATTGTGGTGCGGGGCACGCTGATTTACCTGGGCATTTTCCTGCTGATGCGGGTGGTGCTGAAGCGCGAGTCCGGCACGTTGGGCATGACCGACATGCTTTTTGTGGTGATGGTGGCCGATGCCGCCCAGAACGGCATGGCCGGCGAGTACCGCTCCGTCACGGAAGGCATTATCCTGGTGTGCACCATCATCTTCTGGAGCTACGCCCTGAACTGGCTGGGCTTCCATTTCCCGTTTTTCGACAAGCTGATTAAGCCCGGCAAGCTGCTGCTCATCAAAGACGGCCGCATGATGAAGGACAACATGCGCAAGGAGCTCATCACGCGCCAGGAGCTGATGAGCGAGGTGCGCTCCAACGGCCTCACCGACATCGACACCATTAAGGAAGCCTACATGGAGCCCTCGGGGCGCGTCAGCATCATCTGCAAAAAAGAAGAGCAGAACCCGCCTGACGAAGACTCGCCTGTGCTCTAGCGCCGGCACCGGGGCTTGGCGAAACCAGCTCCGTGCTTAGTGCCCGACGGGCACGGAGGCAATGTTGTTGAGCCATTCGTAGGCCGCCGACAGCTCGTCGAAAATGGCCACCTGCGGGTTACGGTCGCTGAAAACCGTCATAAGGTCGATGTTGGTGCGGGCGCCCAGCAGGGGGCTGTGCACCCAGGCCACGTATGCGATGCCGGCCTGGGCGGCCACGGGCAGGTATTCGTGGGCTATCCACTTGGCCAGCTCCCAGTTGCTGGTCGTTACGTGGGTGTTATCATTCAGAGCCTTGTGGGCGCCGGTTTGCACAATAAGCTCGGTGACCTGCGCGCAGGCGGCCTGCACGGTCCGTAGCTGCTGGGGGCCCTTCCAGTCCAAGTACAGCCAGGCATGCGCTGCATCGTAATGCACGTCAAGAACTTCAGAGGCCAGCAAAAGCACAAGAGACATCAGCAAGACCGACGGGTAGAGGTTGTATGTAAGGGAGATAGTAAGTAAATATAACCCTTTCCGGCCGTTACCCGACTGTCTGGCCTTTATAAAAGAAAACCCAACCTCGGCCGTGTGCAATTAAGCAGCTCGGCCGGGGCTGGGTTAGCGTAAAAAGCAGCGCATTGGGCCTAGCCCAGGCCCAGCTTATGCTTGGCTTTGGCCACGAGGCCGCCGCTGGTCATCTGCTCAGTTTGGGCGTGGCCGCGCGGGTCAGGGGCGGCCAGCTTGGGCTCGCCGCCCAGGGGCTCAGCCCGGCGGATGTGAAACTCGCCTTTGCCGTCCATAGAGGGGCCCTCGGTCCAGCGGCCCAGGGGCGTGCCGTCGCCGCGAATGTTGGTGGTCACGAAGGCGTAGTTGAAGTCTTTCACTTCCTGGCTCTGCGGGAAGCTGTTGGGGATGGGGTGGCAGTCGAGGCCGCCCAGCTCTTCGAGCACGGCCAGCCACTGGTTTTGGTGCATGGTGTCGCGGGCAATGAGGAAGGCGAGCATGTCCTTCATGCCGGGGTCGTCGGTGGCTTCCCAGAGGCGGGTGGCCAGCACGCGGCCGGTGCTTTCGGCCATCACGTTGGCGTACATGTCGGCGGCGATGTTGCCGCTGCCCACTACCCAGGAGCCGTTGAAGGGCACGCCGTTGGCGTCAACGGCCATAGCGGCGAGGCCAGAGGAGAGCACGTGGCGCGGGTCCATGCCGCCCATCACGGCGCCAATCATTTTGTCTTTGCTCATCTCTTCTTTGAGGCTCATGGGCGCACCTTCGAGGTTGAGGGCGACGGCAGTGGCCAGCATTTCGATGTGGGCCATTTCCTCGGTGCCGGTTTCGAGCAGCATGTCGCGGTACTTCACCGGGCCGCGCTGGCCCCAGGCCTGAAACATGTACTGTAGACACACGCGAATTTCGCCTTCGATGCCGCCAATGGCCTGTTGCAGCATGCGGGCAAATACGGGATTGGGCTTGGTGACCCGGACCTTGTACTGGAGTTCTTTATCGTGATAGAACATGGATGGAAAGGAAGTGTGAAAAAGTGTTGGCCGCTGGCAATGCGCTACGGTCCAATGATGTACGTCCGAATAAAAACTTACTCCGAAGGAAAAACACGTAATTTTTACTGAAATGTGCGAGCAGCATTTTCGGTATTAACACGCAGAATAGGGCCGAGCGGGCTGGTTGGCTCGCGCTTGCGAGGCCTGACCGTAGCTTCGCTTTGCTGCCCGACTTCGGCGGCTCGTTGCCGTATACCTGCCCTATGATTCCGCTGATAACCCATACGCCCCGCCTTCTTATTCTCGCTGCCAGCCGGGCCTTGCTCACCGCCGAACTGCACAAGCCCCAGTACTTCCCCGTGTTGCTGGGCGCGGCCCTGCCCGCCGACTGGCCGCCCGGCGAATACGACCGCGAGGCCATGCACTACTTCCTCGACCAGCTCACGGCCGGGGGCCGCACCGCCGCCGGCTGGTACGGCTGGTATGCCCTGCGCAAAGCCACCGACGACACGCCCCGCACCCTCATTGGCGCGGGTGGCTTCATGGGGCCGCCCGACGCCGAGGGCTCGACCGAAATTGGCTATTCCATTGCCGCCGACTGGCGCCAGCAGGGCCTGGCCACCGAGCTGGTGGCCGGGCTGGTGCAGCAGGCCGCTGCCACCGGCATGGTGCGGCAGCTGGTGGCCCACACCGACGCCGACAATTTGGCCTCGCAGCAAGTGCTGCTGCGCAACGGCTTTGAGCCCGCCGGCCACGCCCCCGATGGCCGACTCCGGTTCGAGCGCGCCGTGGAGCCCGCCGAAACCACGGCCTGATAACATCGCCCTGCCAAGCTCCTCAATAACAGCCATGCTGGCGCCGGCGCCGTAAAAGGTGAGTTCAACAAGATTGTTTTCTCACTTCAGCACTTGTGCCATGTCTCGTCTCTTATTTTTTGCTCTCGCATTTCTCTGGGCCGGACTGGCCCAGCCGGCGGCCGCGCAGTCGGGCACGGCCGCGGGGCTGCCGCCCCGTCCCACGCCCTTTCAGTTCGTGAACGACCAGGCTAAGCTCATGGCCCCGGCCGACGCGAAGAAGCTGGAAAGCGGCCTGCGCCGCTACGCCGATAATACCGGCACTCAGGTAGTGGTCGTGACGGTGCACTCGCTGGGTGGCCGCACCGTGGCCGACTACGCCCGCGGGCTGGGCGAGTCCTGGGGCGTGGGCCAGCGCGATAAAAACAACGGCGTGGTGGTGCTCGTCAGCCAGCAGGAGCGCCAGGTCAGCATTCAGCCTGGCAGCGGCCTGAAAAACAGCATCACGCCCGCCGTCACCAGCCAGATTATTGGCCAAATGACTCCCAGTTTTAAGCAGGGCAACTACTTCGCGGGCCTGCGCACCGGCCTGAATACCCTGATGGCCACGGCCAACCCTGATTCAGCGCCGAAAAACGACCAAGAAGGAGCCACGGCATCGTCGTACTCCACGGCCCCCGGCAACGCCGGCGGCCCGGGTCTGCAAACCGACCCCGCGGGCGTGGCCCAGGAGCCGGTGGCCAACACCCCCAACGACCCCCTGCTGACCCCGCCGAGCTCCGAGCCATCGTCCGGCTTCGGCATTGGCACCATTTTGCTGGGGGCGCTAGGCGTGGGAGGCCTGCTGTGGATACTGATGCGAATGTTCCGGCGCAAGAGTGCGCCTGCTGCTACGGCAGCCCCCGGCCAGCCCACGCAGGGCTCCCCAAATTTCCTTCCTAACCAACAAAACGCGCCCGACTTCCTGCCCAACCGCAACCCCGGCAACGGCCCCAATAACGGCCCCGGAAATGGGCAGCGCGGCGGCAACAACTACAATGCCACACCCAACCAGGGCGGCGGCATCATGGGCGGGGGCGGTAGTGGCATGGGCGGCATGCTGGCTACCGGTGCCGCCGCGGCCGCTGGCGCCTACCTGGGCAACCGCATGGCTTCGGGCCACGAAGCGCAAGGCCACGGCCTGACTGGCGACAACAGCGGCGCGCGCGGTTTTGACCCCAACACGGCGTCCGGAGCCGCGGGCGCGGGTGCCATGGGCACTGGTGCTGCCAGCGACTTTTTCTCTTCCCGCGACGGTGGCGCCGGCAATGCAGCACCAGACTATTTCTCCGACGACTTAACCAATAACGAATCAACCGATTACTTCTCGGCCGACGACAACACCTACGATGACCCTTCGTCTGGCGACATGGGCGGCGGTGGCTTCGACAGCGGCGACGACAACAGCGGCTCGTGGTAAGAAGCGGGTTGAAGAACGATGTAGAGACGCCACACTTGGCGTCTCGGCGTCCGCGCAGTTAGGGTATCGTTCGTCCATCGTTCTCGCCTCGTTCAACGACGAGACGCCAAGTGTGGCGTCTCTACAATCGTTCAGCTAGTTGAATCAGTCCAGCTAGCTTCTTCAAAGGATAAATAAAAATCGATAGGGCCCCGGTGCGAAAGCGCCGGGGCTCTTTTCTTTGCTGAAGCTGAATTTTTCGCTCACGCTTCGTTCCCGCCGTCAACTCTCATGTCCGTAACCGATACTCTCAAGTCTGCCGTGCAAATAGTACCGGTTTTGGAAACCAGTCGTTTGATACTGCGCGGCATCAACCCGGATGATTTTCCGGCGCACCTGGCCATTGGCCGTCAGCCCGCTTTCCACCGCTACCTGAGCGCGGAGCCTTTATCGGCCGAGGAGCACTGGAAAATGCTGTTGCGCAGCATGGGCCACTGGGCCATGCTCGGGTACGGGTTTTGGGCCATCGAGGAAAAGGCCACCGGGGAGTACATCGGCGGGGTAGGCTACCTGCATCTGAAGCGCGAAATCAGCCCGGAGATTGGCGACACGCCGGAGATTGGCTGGGTGCTGGCTCCGCGCGTGCACGGCCAGGGCTACGCCAGCGAAGCCGTAGCGGCGGTCATTGCCTGGGGCGATGCCCACTTCCACCACGCCCGCACCATGTGCATCATTCATCCCGAAAACGAGGCGTCGCTGCGGCTGGCCCATAAGTTTGGCTACCGCGAATACATCCGCACCACCTACCACGGCGACCCCATTGTGATGCTGGAGCGCCCGGGCAGGGTGGAGGAAGCCGCCACCGGCGACGCCGCGCCGTAGCAACAAGCAGCGGAGGGAAAATTCCAGTAGCTTGCGGGGAGAATACTCTTTCTTACCCCTTTCTTTCTGCAAGCGCCCTATGTCAATTATTCTGAAATTGTTGATTGCCTTGCTGCTGGTGGGCAGCGGCTTAACTGCGCAGGCTGCGCAACCCATCGCCGCACCCACGGTGCAGGTTACACCCCAGGCGGCCTTCAACGTCGAGGCCGCTACGCAGGCCTACCTTAACTCCCTCACGCCCGCTCAAAAAGCTAAATCGGACGCCTATTTTGAGGGCGGTTACTGGTTGCAGCTGTGGAACGTGCTCTACGCCTTGGGTGTGGCAGGGGTGTTTCTGGGATTGGGGCTGTCGCGGCGCCTCAAGGCCCTGGTGGCACGGCTGCCGCGGCCGGCGCTGCGCACGCTGGCCTACCTGCCCCTGTACTTGCTGCTGGCCTGGGTGCTGAGCTTCCCCCTCACCATATACGAGGGCTACTTCCGGGAGCACCAGTATGGGCTATCGAACCAGAGCCTGGGCGAGTGGCTGAGCGAAACCCTCATCGGGCTGGGCCTGACGCTGGTGTTTGGCAGTTTGTTGCTGCTGGTGCTGTATGCGGCCGTACGTCGCACGGGCCGCAACTGGTGGGTGTGGAGCACGGGCATTGTGGCGCTGTTTCTGGTGGTTTCCGTGTTCCTGGGGCCGGTGTTTATCAGCCCGCTGTTCAATAAATACGTGCCGCTGCCGGCTAGCCCTATTCGCGACGGCATTCTGAGCATGGCGCGGGCCAACGGCGTGCCCGCCGGCAACGTGTACCTCGTCGATGCTTCCAAGCAGAGCAAGCGCATCAGCGCCAACGTGAGCGGCATCGGCAGCACCATCCGGGTGTCGCTCAACGACAACTTGCTGAACCGCAGCACCCCGCAGGAAGTGCAGGCCGTGATGGGCCACGAGCTGGGCCACTACGTGCTGAATCACATTCCGAAGATGCTCGTGTTCTTCGTGCTGCTCATCGGCATCGGGTTTTGGTTTGTCGACTGGGCGTTTCGGGGGCTGGTGGCGCGCTACGGCGCCCGCTGGGACGTGGCCGGCCTGACCGATGTGGGCGGGCTGCCGTTGGCTGTGGCGCTGTTTGCCGTGTACAGCTTCCTGGCCACGCCGGTTTTCAATACCATCATTCGCACCAACGAGCAGGAGGCCGACGTGTTTGGTCTGAACGCCGCCCGCCAGCCCGATGCCTTTGCCTCGGTGGCCATGAAGCTGTCGGAGTACCGCAAAATCAACCCCGGTCCCCTGGAGGAAATCTTGTTTTTTGACCACCCCAGCGGCCACACGCGCGTGCTGACCGCCATGCGCTGGAAGGCGGAGAACCTGGGCGACAAGCAGGCCAACTCGCTCGCGCAGCTGCCGGCGGCCAAGTAAAGCTTCGTGCACGGTTTGCCGTACAAGTAGCTCATTCCCGCCCCCGTCATGACTTCCCGCCCCTACATCCTTGCCGAAACCACTTGGAAAACCGTTCAGGAAGCCAACTACCAGGTAGTAGTGCTGCCCTGGGGCGCCACCGAGGCGCATAATTACCACCTGCCCTACGCCACCGACAACTACCAAAACGACTACGTGGCTGCCGAGGCCGCCCGCAAGGCATGGGAGCAGGGCGCCAAAGTGGTGGTGCTGCCCAACGTGCCCTTCGGCGTGAACACCGGCCAGCTCGACATCACGCTGGACATGAACCTGAACCCCAGCACGCAGCTGGCCATCGTGCGCGACCTGGTGCAAGTGCTGGCCCGCCAGGGTATTCCCAAGCTAGTGATTTTGAACGGCCACGGAGGCAATGACTTTCGCCAAATTCTGCGCGAGCTGCAGGCCGAATTTCCCACCGTGTTTCTGAGCACCCTCAATTGGTTTAAAGCTGCCGACCGAAGCCAGTACTTCACCGCCCCCGGCGACCACGCCGACGCCCTCGAAACCAGCGCCATGCTGCACATTGCCCCCGAACTGGTGCGCCCGCTCGCGGAAGCCGGCGAAGGGGCCGCCAAGCAGTTCCGCATTGCCGCCCTGCGGCAGGGGTGGGCCTGGGCCCAGCGTGAGTGGAGCAAGGTGAGCGCCGACACCGGCGTGGGCAACCCCGCCGAAGCCACCGCCGAAAAAGGCCAGGCGTTTCTGGATGCCGTGACCACCAACATCGGCCAGTTTTTGGTGGAGCTGGCCGCGGCCGACCCGCAGGATTTGTACGAGTAGAAGCCCGCCAAAACTGGCAAAGGCAAAGACGGTTCGCCGGGCGGCTCTCATCTTCGCCTTTCCAAATCCTTGCCTTTGCCCATGCCGCTCCCTTTTGATAGCATCATATTCGACCTCGATGGCACCCTCTGGGATGCCTCGGCCGCCATCACTCTCGCCTTCCAGGCTGCCAAAAGCAGCGTCGACTACATCGATACCGACGTGACTCTGGCCCAGGTGCAAGCCGTGACCGGCCAGCCCTACGAGGTGGTGTACGAGCGACTATTCCCCAACCTGCCCGCCGATAAACTGGAGGAATACCGTGCCATCTGCGCCCGCCACGAGCTAAAGGCGGCCCAGCAGCCGGGCGGCACGCTCTACCCCGGCTTGCAAGCCACGCTCGACTACCTGAAAGGGCGCGGCTACCAGCTATTCATTGTCAGTAATTGTCAGTTGGGCTACGTGGAGGCATTCTTTGAGAACAGCCGGCTGGGCCACTACTTCGAGGGCCACCAGTGCTTTGGCACCAAGAAGCTGCCCAAGTCCGAGAACATCCGCGAAGTAGTGGCCCGCTACGGCCTGCAAGCCCCCGTGTACATAGGTGACACCCCCGGCGACCTGGCCGCCAGCCAAGCCGCCGGGGTGCCGTTCATCTTCGCCACCTACGGCTTTGGCACCCTGACAGAGGCCGAAGCCCCCGTGCGCATCAATCAGCTTTCCGACTTGGAAAGCCTGCTCTAAGCCCGGCCGGGCACCTGCTTGAGGCCCTGGTAAAAGCTGGAAACTTGTGTAGCTTTGGGCAAATGCGCATGTCCGTAGTGCGGAGCCTGTTATGTATCAGAATTTCGCTACAACAGCTTTCTTACACGTGCTCTACCGGCCGTATTCCAACGAGCTGGTGGGCCGCTGGCTGTGCTCCGTGACCGAGGAGCAGCTGCGCGAAGGATACGAAACCATGCGCCAGGCCGCCCTGCATCACCGCTGCGGGTGCTGGCAGATTGACTCCCGCCGCCGGCCCGACCGCCGCCACAACGGCCCCGAGTGGGTGGTAACCCAGTTTTTGCCCCAGGTGCAGCAAGAGTTGGCCTGCCCCTTGCGAGTAGCCTTTCTAGTACTGCCCGACCACTACCAGGAGGCCGAAGCGGCCAATCCCTCTCAAGCTTCCGGCTTCGATGCCGCCACGCCTTTTCAATTCGTTCGATTCACCGACGAAGGCGCGGCCCACGCCTGGCTCAGCCAGTACTGCCGCTACGACCAGTGAGGTGGAGGTCGCTCCGCTAGCGCTGGCCTTCCAGCGTTTGCATGGGCGTGGCAATCTCTACATTCGAGGTGTTGGGGAAGGCCAGGAAATGCGTGACGCGCGGCTCCTCTGGTCCGCTGTGAAACTGCCGCACCTGGGCTTCCACGGCCAAGTCTTCCTTGGTGAAGCGGTGGTGCTGGCGCTGGTGCTCGCCCCAGGTGGCCACGTAAAAAAACTCGGTGATGATGGTGGGGCGGGCAATGTCGGAAAACACGCCGGCGCGCAGGGCTCCGTCGCGCAGGCGTAGGCGCTTGAGCTGCTCGGCGGCGGCCCGGAAAGCGGGCCAGTCGGCAGGCTCCACCTGGTATTCTATCATCACCACCACGGGGCCGTCGTCGGGGTCGATGTTATTGTCGGCGTCGGGGTCGGGCCAGTGTTCGGCGGGGGCCAGGTCGAGGCCCTCGGCAGGGCGCATGGGAAAAGGCAGGGCCAGCAGGGCGCTGGCCAGCATCCAGCCGGCAGCGGCCAGCAGCGCAATTTCTATGCTAGTGTAATCGGCCAGTTGGCCCCACGTCAAACTGCCCACCGACATGCCCGCCTGAAACACCAGCATGTACACGCTGATAACCCGGGCCTGCACCCACTTGGGCACGCTCAGCTGCACGGTGGTGCTGAAGCTGGTCATCACCATGAGCCAGGCAATGCCAGAGAAAAACATCACGCCGTAGAGCACATAAATCTGGGTGACGAGGGCCAGGGCCGTATTCGTGCCCGCAAAAGCCAGCACGCCCAGCAGCACGCGCTGGTTGAAGCTGAGCCGCTCGCCTGCCCGGCCCATCAGAAAAGCCCCGGTTACAGCGCCAGCACCCAGCCACGATAGCATCACGCCGTAGTGCCCCGAACTCAGGTTGAGCTTCCGGGCAATCACGACCGACACCAGGCCCCACATGGCCGCTGTGCCAAACGAAAAGGCGAACGTGCGCACCAGCACCCCATAAATGGCCGGCGAATACTGCACGTAGCGCAGCCCGGCCCGCAGCGCCCCAATAAAGTGCTCGGCCGGCCCGCTCGTGACGGTGGCCTCACGCTTCCAGAAATACACCACCGCCCAGGTAGCCAGAAACGACGCCCCGTTCAGCATAAACACCCAGCCCGCCGAGTAGTAGGCAATGATGGCCCCGCCCACGGCCGGCCCAATGGCCCGCGCAATGTTGTTGCTGACGCCGTTGAGGGTGATGGCAAACGGCAGGGCCGTGCGCGGTACCAGCTCCACGGTCACGGTTTGCCAGATGGGCGAGTTCAGCGCCGCGCCCATGCCCAGCAGAAATGTGAAGCCCAGCACGCCCAGCGCCGAAATCCCGCCCGTGAGCGTGAGCACGCCCAGCGCCGTGGCCACCACCGCCATGAAGGCCTGCGTGCACAGCAGCAGCTTGCGCCGGTCAATAAGGTCGGCCAGGGCGCCGGCCGGCATACTCAGCAGAAAGGCTGGCAAACTGGTGGCGGCCTGCATGAGGGCCACCAGCAGGGCCGACGTGGTGAGCGTGGTGACCAGCCACACGCCGGCCACGTTCTGCATCCACGTTCCGACATTCGACACCAGCCCCGCAATCCAGATGGCGCGGAACACGGCGTACATAAACGGCGTCAGCAGCGTGGGTTTGGGAGGTGCGGGGGCAATGGGGGGCGTCATTGAAAGCAACAGGTTGCGGCCCCACAAAACAGGCGAGCGAGGCAGATGACTTCGTACGGCCCCGCGCCCCACTGCGTTGAACAAAAACTCCCCTCCTCAGCTGAGGAGGGGATGTTCGAGCCAAGGGCTCGGACGGGGGTGGTTGACCCCGTTGCACGACACCCGAACGATACTGCCGCGAGTCGTTCGCCCATCGTTGGCTACGCCGACCTTCGGTTCAACGACGTCAATCACCCCAGCTGGCGCTTTGCGCCAGCGTCCCCTCCTCCGCTGAGGAGGGGAGTTTGATGTTCTGTTCGCTACCGCCGCTGCGACGACTCGCGCACCAGCAGCTTGGGCTTGAGCACAATGGGCTTGGGCGGCCCCTGGCGGGTGGGGCTGGATTTCAGCATTTTTTGGAGCAGCTGCACGGCGGTTTTGCCCATTTGCTCGCAGCGCTGGTCCACGCTGCTCAGCATGGGCTCCGTGAGGGTGGTGAACATCTCGTTGCTGAAGCCGACGATGGCCACGTCCTTGGGCACGCGCAGCCGATGCGTCTTGGCTACCTGCAGGGCGCCCACGGCCGCGAGGTCGTTGGACGAGAACAAGCCATCGGGGCGCTGGTCCAGCTTCAGCAGCTGCCGCATGGCCTGGCTGCCGCCTTTCTGGTTCATCTCGCAGAACACAATCAGCTCCTCTTCCACGGGCAGGCCGTGCGAGGTGAGGGCGTCGCGGTAGCCCTGATGGCGGTTTTTGTGAATGTTCATGTGCAGCGGGCCACTGAAGTGCGCGATGCGGGTGCAGCCCTGCTCGATGAGGTGGGCCACCACCTGGTAGGCGCCCTGGTAGTCATCAAGCAACACGGAACTCACGTTGCTGCCTTCAAAATTCTCCACTACCCGGTCGAAAAATACCAGTGGAATGTCCTGCTGGCGCACGTCTTCGAAGTGGCGGAAGTTGTGGGTGCTGTTGGCCAAGGACACCAGAATGCCCTCAACTTGAGAGTTCATCAGCAGGTCGATGTTTTTCTCCTCCTGGTGGGCGTCTTCGTTCGACTGGCAAATCATCACGTTGAAGCCCAGCTTGGCGGCTTCGGTGGCGATGCCGTGCACCACTTGCGGAAAAAAGTGGCCTGTGATGTGCGGCACCAGCACGCCCAGCGTGTTGCTACGGCCCCGGCGCAAGCCGGCGGCCAGCTGGTTGGGCTTGTAGTGCAGCTCCTCGGCGAGCTGGCGCACCCGCTGTTTGGTGGCCTCGCTCACGTCGTCGTGGTCGCTGAGGGCCCGTGAAATAGTGGAAGGAGAAAGTCCCAGCGTCTTGGCCAGGTCAGTAATGGAAGCGCGGCGATTGGCCATCTGTTGGTTGTAGCAAGATGAAATAAATGCCCGTACCCCGGCTGTAAACCGGTGGCGACAAGCCCTAACAATGCCCTATGGAGGAGTTTTGTTGCCATTTGGCGCTCCGGCACTGCGTGCTGACAATTGACCCGAATGAAGAATGACTGCCAGGACGGAGCAGCCCGTTCGGATGTAGATGGGAATTCTATCGCAATCTACTCGCCGGAAGGGAATCGCAGATAGTAGAAAGCTATTTTTTTGCGCTTCGGGCTGCCGTCGCGGATATTCCCAGCTTTACGCCCTTGGTTCTAGGCGCCAGAAAGTGTGCTGCTTATTCCACCACCAGCCCGTACTTCGCCACCACCCCCAAAAGGCCATGCAGCGAGAAGCGGGAGTTCAGCAGCGGGTTACTTTCCGGGTCGATGGTGAACCCGGTGGCGGTGCTGAAATCGGCGCCCACCAGCTGGGTTTTTTGAAACACCGCGCCGGCCAGCGAGCAGTCCTGAAACACGGCGCCCGAGAGGTCGGCATCGGCAAAGTCGGCCTCGTCGAGGGTGCAGTGCACGAAGCGCGTGGCCGGCATGGCGCGGCCCGCAAACGACACGTAGCGCATCTGGCAGTGGTCGAAGTGCACGCCAAACAGCATGTCGCGGCAGGCCGTGAACTGCAGGCCCAGCAGCTTGCATTCCTCGAAAGCCACGTTTTGCAGCGCCGTGCCCGCCAGCCGCACCGCCGAGAGGTTGCAGCGCTCAAACAGGCAGTCGGCAAAGCGCTTGTGGCTGAGGTCGGCTTCGCTAAAGTCGCAGTTGATGAAGTGGTACTCGTCGAATTCGGTTTGGCCGGCGAGGTGGCGGGCGTCCCAGCGCTCCACCACGTTTTCGGCGGGGAAGCGGGTTGGTTTGCGGAGGGCAGTGGGCTTGCGGCGTGGCTTCATTGGGGGCATTTGGCTGGCGCAAAGGTAGCCCTGCTGCGGAGCCACGCCGTCTGCAAACCGGCGCACAACCACAGCCCACGTTGCGAGGCCGTGCGCTGCTGGCGCTGGCTGTGGCCCTGGCGTGTGGGTGGCCCCAGCGTCAGTATTTTGGCATTGCCAACCTCGGATTGGGAAAGCTGCGTAAGCCCAGGCTCCACCTTCCTTTCCTGTTAGTAATGGCCTCTACCCCCACGTCTGCCAAGGCGCCTGCCAAGCAGCCTGCGTCAGCCAAACCCAAAGCCGCCGCTTCGCCCAAAGTGAAACTGCCGCCCCTGAATGCGCCCACCGAGCCGCAAAGCGCCGGCCCACCCAACCCCGACCCCGAAGACCAGCGCGTGGGCTTTGCGCTGGTGGGCCTGGGCAAGCTCACGCTCGAAGAGCTGCTGCCGGCCCTGAGCCAGTGCAAACACGCCAAGCTCGCGGCCCTGGTGAGCGGCGACCCCACCAAAATGCGCAAAGTGGCGCAGCAATACGGCATCAAGCCCAGCAGCTGCTACTCCTACGAAACCTACGACGAGCTTTGCGACAACCCCGAAGTGGAGGTTATTTACATCGTGCTGCCCAACTCCATGCACGCCGAATTCACCATTCGCGGGGCGCAGGCCGGCAAGCACATCCTCTGCGAGAAGCCCATGGCCAACTCCGTGCAGGAGTGCGAAGACATGATTGCCGCCTGCAAAAAGGCCCGCAAAAAGCTCATGATTGCCTACCGCATTCAGTACGAGCCCCTCAACCGCATGGCCCAGCAGCTGATACGCGACAAAACCTACGGCCGCGTGAAGATGATAGACGCCATGAACTGCCAAAACCAGGCCCACGACCGCCAGTGGCGGCACCAGGCCAAGCTGGCCGGCGGCGGCTCGCTGCCCGATGTGGGCCTCTACTGCCTCAACACCACGCGCTTTTTGCTGGGCGAGGAGCCGAGCGAAGTGTACGCCACCATCTACAACACGCCCGGCGATGCCCGCTTTAAAGAAGTGGAGGAAAACGTAAGCTTCATGCTGAAATTTCCCAGCGGCGTGATTGCCAACTGCGCCACCGGCTACGGCAGCTTTAACGCCAAGCGCTACGCCGTGTACGCCGAAACCGGCACCATCAAAATGGACCCGGCCTTCACCTACCGCGGCCTGCAGCAGGAGCGGGTGCACGCCCCCGACGGCCAGCAAATCATCGAACAGCCCAGCAACCCGCACAAAGACCAGTTCGCCCTCGAAATGGACCACATGGCCCAGTGCGTGCGCGAAAACAAAACGCCCTACACCCCCGGCGAGGAAGGCCTGCAAGACCAGCGCATTATGGAAGCCATCTACCAGTCGGCCCGCGAAAACCGGCCCGTGCCGCTGCCCGTGGTGAAGAAGCTGGACGCCTTTCGCGGCTCAGAGCCTGCGGAGGAGGCGTAAACTTTAAGCAGGAATAGCTTCTTATTCCGACTGTGTCCTACGTCTGCTTTATCAGTCGTCTGTCATCCTGAGCCTGTGAAGGACCTTATCACGGCTGAATAAATCGTTCGAACGTGATAAGGTCCTTCGCAGGCTCAGGGTGACAAACGATTATAGAGCCAGGCCGAACAAAGCACAACCCCCCCAAAAAACACCCTCGCCATGCGCACCATTAAGCAGCAGCACCGCGCCATCAGCGCGCCCATTGCCGACCTCACCACCTACCGGGCCCTGCCCACTGCTTCCGTCGAGCACATCGACCCGTTTTTGTTTCTCAACCACCACGGCCCGCAGGTGTACCGGCCCAACAACAACGGCCTGCCCTTCGGCCCGCACCCGCACCGCGGCTTCGAAACCGTGACCTTCATTCTGGAAGGCGACATCCTGCACAAGGACAGCAGCGGCCACGAGAGCGTGATTGAGGCCGGCGGCATTCAGTGGATGACGGCCGGCAGCGGCCTGATTCACGCCGAAGTCTCGTCCGAGAATTTCAAAAAGCAGGGCGGCCCGCTCGAGATTCTGCAGCTGTGGGTGAACCTGCCGGCCAAAGACAAGATGACGGCCCCTCGCTACATCGGCCTGCAAAAAGACGAAATCCCCACCGCCACGCTGGATGGGGGCGTGGTAGTGCACGCTGTTTCGGGGCAGTGGGCGGGCACCGCGGGCGCCGTGGAGCCCCTGGCCGACGTGCAGCTCGCCTGGCTCGACTTCCCGGCCGGCGCCAGCATTACCCTGCCCATTGCGGCGGCCCGCAGCATTTTCTTCTACGTAGTGAGTGGCCGCTTGCAAGTCAACGGCACCGAAACTCAGGCCCGGCAGCTGGTCGAATTCAACCACGACGGCGACGAGCTGACCATTGCCGCCAGCACCAATTCCGTGCTGCTGTTGGGCCACGCCCAGCCCTTCCAGGAGCCCATCGTGTCCTACGGTCCGTTTGTGATGAACACCGAGGCCGAAATTCAGCAGGCCTACCGCGACTACCAGCGCGGCGCTTTCGGCAGCTGGAAAGGGTAGGGGTCCAAAAAAACATTTTTATTTTCAAACTCAACCAGTACTTTGCGGTTGAGGTTGAATTCCAGGGTATGCCCTTCCCTTTTGTGCTGCGGGAGACGGTAAATCCGATGCCTGTTTTATTGATAAGTAGTTGACTAAGACACCTGTTCGTTCGCTTTATTTCGAAAACGCCATTGGCCGCATTTGGGAAGAGCCCGAATGCTTCCTGCGGCTCGAGTACCGGGCCGGCCCCCGCGAAACCCTGCAGTTTCGGGCGTTGCTCACACACGCAGGCCAAGCCCTGACCCGGCGTCGGTGGGCCAAAATCCTCGTTGACCAGCGCGAAATGGCGCCGTTCAACGCCAGTGAGCAAGACTGGATGACCAACGAGTGGCTGCCCCGCGCCGTGGCCGAGCACGGCTACCGCTACGGCGCCGTGCTGGTGGCCAACAACGTGTTTGCCCGCCTCGCCATGAACCAATACGTAATGGCCACCCGCAACCTCACCCACACCTACCGCACCTTCGAAGCCGAAGACGAGGCAATGGCTTGGCTGCGGGCTTTTGAATAAAAAAGTACGGTTCCAGAATACAATACGCGGCTAGTTGATAACTTGTGGCGCGGGCCACTGCGCGCTCGCCACAAGCCCGCTTTAGCAGAGGGCGCGGTTTGCTCGCTTCACACCTGGTGCCCGACAGTTCACTCCCTTTTTACGCGAGTGCACTCTTGAAATCTGGCGGGTGGGAGCAGGGGGGCAATCCACTTTGGCATGCGTGGGGTTTGAGAAGGGTAAGTTAATCATCCACCCTTAACAGACTTTTTCTCATGTTCCTTTCCAGTCCTTCCCTTCTTTTTTTGCGGCAGCGCTTGCCCGTGCTGCTGGTTGCCCTGCTGGGCTTTGCCGTTACCAGCTGCAGCGACGATGAAGATACCACGGTTCCCACGCCGCAGCAGAACATAGTGCAGGTGGCCCAGGGCAACCCCGACTTTTCGACGCTGGTAGCCGCCGTCACCAAAGCCGACCTCGGCGGTACGCTGAGCGGTGCTGGTCCGTTCACGGTGCTGGCGCCAACCAACGCCGCGTTTGCTCAGCTTGCCCCGCCCTTCAACGACGCCGCCAGCATCAATACTATTCCGGCCGGCGACCCTCGCATTACCACGCTGCGCAACATCCTGCTTTACCACGTGCTGCCCACCCGCGTAGCCGCCGCCGACTTCCCCACCGGAGCCAGCTCCCAAACCACGGCCAAGCCCGCTTCTGCCACGGGGGTCAACGACAACACGGTGTACACCTCCCGAACGGGCAATACCATCCGGCTCAACGGCACGGCCAGCGTAGCCACGGCAGATGTGGTTGCTAGCAACGGCATCATTCACGCCATTGACCGCGTGCTGACGCCGCCGTCCACTAACATTGCTGGCATCGTGGACGCTTTCGCCACTGGTTCGTCGCCTCAGTTCACGGTACTACGCCAAGTGCTGCAGAATCCGGCTGTAGTGAGTGCATTGGCTGCTAGCACCGTATCCCTCTCTGCGAACAATGGCAACGTGACGGTGTTTGCGCCAACTGACGCCGCCTTCGCCACCCTACTTACCGACCTTAATTATACGTCTCTCAGCGATGTTCCCCCTGCAACATTAGCGGCAGTGCTGGCCCTGCACGTGGTGAACAATAACCGGGCTTTCTCCTCGGACCTCACCAATAGCCAAGTTCTGACTACCCTGGGCGGCCCCGTGACGGTGGGCGTGACCGGTACCGGCGTAACACTGCGCGGCGCCGGCAATGGCACCAACAACGCCAACGTGGTTACGGCCAACGTACTGGCCACCAACGGCGTGGTACACGTCATCGACCGCGTGCTGCGGCCCTAAGCGGCCCATCGCCAAACCTCCGGTTCTGCACGGAGGTTGGTGTTCTACCTCCACAGCCTCACTGGCCACCTGCGGGCAGCCGGTGGGGCTGTTGGCTTTTTACTGCCCGCGCCCGGCAGGGGTGGGGCCCCTGCCACCAGCGCTACTTTTCCCCATCAGACCCCATGCTCTTCTCTATACGGTTGCGGTACGTCTACATGCTGGGCCTGGCCGGGTACACCTTCGTCAACGTGCTGCTGATGGAGGTGCTGCCGTTCTACAACCTGCCCGTGGAGAAGAGCTACGTGCTCGCGCTGTTCGTGGTGAGCGTGGTGCTGGTGTGGGAAGGCAACCGCTTCATTCACCAGTCGGTAGCGGACGTTTCGCGAATAATTGGGCCGCGGGTGCACCCCTTGCTGCTGGCGTTTTTGCTCAGCCTGCCGCTCACGCTGGTGGTGGTGGGCGGGCCCGCGCTGCTGCTGGCCCGCTACCTGGGCATGCCGCCCACGCAGCTGCACATGGGCATGAAGCTGATGCTGGCGCTGGGCTTTCGCATCAACCTGTTTTTGAACACCATCAACGCGGCGTACTACCTGCTGCAAGAGCTGCGCCTGAGCCAGGTCGAAGCCGAGCAGCTCAAGAAAATCAGCGTTCAGGCCCAGTTTCAGTCCCTCAAAAATCAGGTCAATCCGCACTTTCTGTTCAACAACCTCAACGTGCTCTCGGCCCTGCTTTTTCAGGACGTGAACAAGGCGGGGGAGTTCCTGCAGCAGCTCTCCAAAGTGTACCGCTACGTGCTGCAAAACCAGGAAAAAGAAGTGGTGGCCGTGGCCGCCGAGCTGGAGTTCATGGAGTCGTACGCCCACTTGCTGCGGGCCCGGTTCCGCGACAGCCTGCGCATCGAAATTGCAGTGCCGGCTTCCCTGCGCAGCCGCTACACCGTGCCCGCCGCCCTGCAGATGCTGCTCGAAAATGCCCTCAAGCACAACATCAGCTCCCGCAACCGCCCCCTGCTCATCGAAGTGTTTGCCAGCCCCGACCACGAGCAGCTGGTGGTGCGCAACACGCTGCAGCCCAAGCCGGCCGTGGAGCCGTCTACCAACCTGGGCCTCGAAAACATAAAGCGCCGCTACGGTTTTATAAGTCCGCAGCCGGTAGAAGTAGAGCGCGACGCTCACCGCTTCACCGTGCGGCTCCCATTGCTCCACCTCACCCCCTGACGCGCCCGATGGAAGTAGTGCTGATTGAAGACGAAGCTGTAGCCGCCGATGGCCTTGTAAACCTGCTGAGCCGCTACGACGAAGACATTCAGGTGGTCGAACGCCTCGATTCGGTGGAAGACGCCGTGCAGTGGTTCGCCCACAACCCGCCGCCCCGGCTGGTGCTGCTCGACGTGCAATTGGCTGACGGGCTGTGTTTTGATATTTTCCCGCAGGTGGATATCCGCTGCCCCATCATCTTCACCACCGCTTACGACCAGTACGCCATCCAAGCCTTCCAGGTCACGAGCATCGACTACCTGCTCAAGCCCATTGCCTACGCCGACTTGCACCGGGCCCTGGAAAAGCTGCGCCTGCTCACCACCGAGTACGCGCCCCCGCCCGACATGAGCCTGCGCCAGCTGGCCGACGTGTTTCAGCAATTACAAAAGCCGTACAAAACCCGGTTTCTGGCCCGCAACAACGACCGGCTGCAGTTCAAAGTCACCGACGAAATTGCCTACTTCTGCGCCGATGGCAAGTTCGTGCACCTCGTCGGCCTCGACCAGCGCCGCTTCCTCGTCGACTACACCCTCGAGCAGCTCGAAACCCTGCTCGACCCGCGCCAGTTCTTCCGCCTCAACCGCAAATACATCGTGAGCCTGGCCGCCGTGAAAGACATCCGCACCTACGCCGGCAGCCGCCTGCGGGTGCAAATGCTGCCGATGCCCTGCACCGAAGTCATCATCAGCCGCGAGCGGGTAGCCGAGTTCAAAGCCTGGCTCGACCATTAGCTTAGTACTTTTGGCCGCCGGACCTGTTCCCCAACTACCCTCGCTGCCATTGCTATGAATCGATTTTTTTGCCTGCTGATGGGCACGGCGCTGCTTCTCGCTAGCACGGCCCACGCCCAGCGCGCCACCGAGCAGGTGCTCTACCTGAAAAACGGTTGGGTGCTGCGCGGCCAGCTGCTCAGCGCGCCCACCGCCGACCCCGTGCGCCTGCAAACGGCCGACCGCAACGAGTTCAGCTTCCGCCAGGCCGAAATTGATTCCCTGCGCCAGCAGCCTCAGCCGCCCCGCACGCTGGGCGTGGCCTATAAGGCCCGCGGCTTCGGGCATTTCACTGAGCTGGGCGCGCTGGCCGGCCGCAACACCAGCAGCGCCGTCAATACCTCCGCTTTCTCCTTCCAAATCGTGAACGGCTACAAGTTCAACCAGTGGGTATTCACTGGCCTGGGCGTGGGCGCCGACCTCTACGCCACCCAAAGCCTGGTGCCGGTATTTGCCAGCCTGCGCGGCGATTTTACCCGCCAGGGCACCATCCTGCCGTTCTACTTTCTCGACGCCGGCTACGGCTTCAACATCACCGGCACCGACACCAACCCCACCGAACCCGTCACCTACGAAGGCGGCACGCTGTGGGCCGCCGGCGTGGGCATGAAAGTGCTGTTCAACAACAACACCGGCTTCCTGGTGAGCCTGGGCTACCGCACGCAGCGCACCACGCTCACCCGCGCTACTGCCGCGCCCGAGCGCATTACGTTCGAGCGCATTGCCGTGCGGGCGGGGTTTGCGTTTTAAGAAAATATCTGCCAATCGTCTGTCATGCTGAGCTTGCGAAGCACCTTATCACGTTTCAACGATGTGTTCTAACCTGATAAGGTGCTTCGCAAGCTCAGCATGACAGACGATTGTAGGCCTGCTTCTAAGCCTGCACCACAACCTCCGCGTCCACCTGCCCGGCCAGCAAATCCTCAAACGTCTGGCGGCGGCGAATGAGCCGCAGCTCCCCGGCCTCGTCCAGCAGCACCTCGGCGGGCTTAGTACGCGAGTTGAAGCTGCTGCTCATCTCGAAGCCGTAGGCGCCGGCGTTGTGGAACACCAGCAAGTCGTTTTCACGAATTTCCGGCAGCAGACGGTCCCAGGCGAAGGTGTCGGTCTCGCAGATGTTGCCCACCACCGTGTACAGCCGCTCCGAACCCTTGGGGTTGGTGAGGTTGCTGATGTGGTGGTAGCTGTCGTAGAACATGGGCCGAATCAGGTGGTTGAAGCCCGAGTTCACGCCGGCAAACACCGTGGCGGTGGTTTGCTTCACCACGGCCACGTTCACCAGCAGGAAGCCGCTTTCGCTTACCATGTACTTGCCGGGCTCAAACCAGCACTCCAGTGGCCGGCCGTATTCTTGCTCGAAGGTCTTGAAGGCCTCGGCCACCTGCTTGCCCAGCGCGTTCACATCGGTTTCGGGGTCGCCGGGCTTGTAGGGCACTTTGAAGCCCGAGCCCAGGTCTAGAAAATCCAGCTCGGGGAAGCGGCCGGCCGCATCGAAGAGGATTTCCAGGGCCCGCATGAACACGCCCACGTCCTTAATTTCGGAGCCGGTGTGCATGTGCAGGCCTTTCACGTGCAGGCCGGTGCCCTTCACCACGCGCTCGAGGTGGCGCAGCTGGTGAATGCTGATGCCAAACTTGCTGTCGATGTGGCCGGTTTGAATCTTGTAGTTGCCACCGGCTTCAATGTGCGGGTTCAGGCGCACGCACACCGGGTACGAGCCGCCGAACGTGGCGCCGAACCGCTCCAGCAGCGAGATATTATCGATGTTGAGATTCACGCCTAGGTTCTTGGCTTCCACCAATTCCTCAAACGTCACGCTGTTGGGCGTAAACAGGATGTCGTCGGGAGCAAAGCCCACGTGCAGACCCAGCCGCACCTCGTTGATGCTCACGCAGTCGAGCCCCGCGCCCAGGCTGTGAATGTGGCGCAGAATGCTCACATTGCTCAGCGCTTTGCAGGCGTAAAAAATGCGGGTTTTATGGCCCGAAAAAGCTTTTTTAAGCTTGCTGTATTGACCAGTGATGGTCGCGGAGTTGTAAACGTAAAGAGGGGTGCCGAACTGGTCGGCAGCGGCGCGCAGCGCATCGTTAATACCTGACATAATCACAAAAGTAAGGCCCGCACGGCGCCTTATGTAAATCTCAAGCAGATAGTACATTCACACCCCCGCCATAGTTTCCCGTTTTCTTCTTTATGACTAACCCCGAAACCCTGGAAGTGTGGCTGCGCGGCCCCCTGCCCGATATGCCCGCGCTGTTGCAACCTATAGCCCATGCCTTGCTGCAGGCCCGTGAAGAACTCACCGCCGCCATGCACGACTTCCCCTCAGAATTGCTCAACAAGCGGCCCTCGGGCGTGGCCTCCGTAGGTTTCCACCTGCAGCACCTGTCCGGCGTGCTCGACCGGCTGTGCACCTACGCCCGCGCCGGGGCATTGAGCGAAACTCAGCTGGCCGCCTTAGGGGCCGAGAATCCACCGTTGCAGGTTAACGCTGATACAGTAACCCAGCTGGTGCAGCGCTTTAGCCTGCAGGTTGATGCGGCTTTGGCCCAACTGCGGGCCACCCCAGAAAATACCCTGACCGAGCCGCGCGGCGTGGGCCGGGCCCAGATTCCCTCCACTGTAATCGGCCTGCTGGTGCACGCCGCCGAGCACACCCAGCGCCACATGGGTCAGCTGCTGGTAACGGCGCGGGTAGTGGCAGCCGACTAGCCGCCGAGCTTGCTGAGCATGAAGGCGGCCAGGAAGCCGAGCACGGTAATCAGGCCGGTGAAATTGTGGGCCACCTCGAACGCTTCCGGAATCATGGTGTCGGCTATCATGGCCAGCACGGCCCCGGCGGCCACGGCCGTGGTGGCCCCGATTACCTGGGGCGAAAAGTGACTGAACACCACAAAGCCCAGCAGCGACGACACCCCGCAAACCAGGGTGATGCCGGCCCACAGCCCAAACACGTATTGCCACGAGCGGCCCGCCTTTTTCATGCCCGCGGCGCTGCTCAGCCCCTCCGGCAAATTGGATAGGAAGATGGCTGCCACCGCCACCAGGCTCACCGCCCCGCCAGCCAGCATGCTCAGGCCAATAACAATGCTCTCGGGAATGCCGTCGAGCAAGGCCCCGATGGCCAGGGCCATGCCGTTGTCGTCGCCCGGAGCTGCGGCAGGTTTATCCCCGGCCTTCACGGCCTGCCGCTCCTCGTGCTGCTGATGACCGGAGCGTTTGCGGTGCTTGGCGCCGTGCCGGGCCAGCAGCCAGTTGGCCAGGGTGTAAACTGTTGCTCCGCCCACAAAACCGTACGCCGCCGCCCCGAAGCCGCCGCCTTCGTACGCTTCCTCCATCAACTCAAAAGAAAGCGTAGAAATAAGCACCCCGCTGCCAAAGGCCATGATGGCTGCAATCAGCCGGGCGGGCACATCCAGGAGGTAGCCAATGGCGGCGCCCGCCAGCAGCGCCGACCCGGATACCAAGCCCCAGAAACCGGCCTGTGCCCATAGTGGAAATATCATGCAGATGCGTTGTGTGAGTGAAACAGTCGCTGTTTATCAGCTGGGTTTTCCCTTTAACGAGCAAAGTGCCCGGGCGGCGAAGCAGCCTTGCTACGGACGGGCATCGGCCTGTTTTTGGCGTAACGCCGGGTGCCCCCAGCCAGAGGTTTTGCGTATGCTTTATACACCGCTGTTGGTTCATCTTTTCCCTGCGCCTATGCTTCCCACTGCTGCCATCCGCTTCCCGCAACCGGGCCAATTGAAAGTTCTGTTCTTTGACGTCAACGAAACCCTGCTCGACATGAGCAAGCTCAAAAAAGCCGTCGTTACCGCCTTCGGCGATAAGTCGGCGTTCCGCCAATGGTTCGGATTGCTGCTGCAGTATTTGCTGGTCGACACCGTGACGGAACGCTATCACGAGTTCGGCGTCATCGCCAACGCCGCCCTGGACATGACCGCCGCCAAGCTAGAAACCAAGCCGTTGAAGGCAGTTCAGAAACAGAAGATTTTGGCGCTGATGACGCAGCTGCCCGCCCACCCCGATGTAGCGCAAGGACTGGAAATGCTGCGCGAGGCCGGCTACCGGCTGGTAGCCTTCACCAACTCCACCAAGTTTGTGCTCGACCAACAGCTACAGTACGCGGGCATCATGGGCTATTTCGAGCAGGGGCTAAGCGTCGATGTCCTCCGCCGCTACAAACCCCAGCGCTCAACTTACCACGAGGTCGCGCGCCACCTGGGCGTGATGCCCGAGCAGGCTGCCCTCATTGCCGCTCACGGCTGGGACATTGCCGGCGCCCAGGCCGCGGGGTTGTTCACTGGGTTCATCGCCCGCCCCGGGCAGGAGCTGTACCCGTTGGCGGGCCCGCCCACTTACCATGGCAAAACGTTGGTGGAAGTAGCCCGGCAGATGATTGGGTAGTTGCTGTATTTGTGGTGTTGGGTGGCTTTGGTGGGGGACCTCACACGAAAAACCTCACCCCCGGCCCCTCTCCAAAAGAGAGGGGAGCCACGGCACAAGGACAGCACTCTTTATTCAACAGAAGGCCCCGTTGCGGACAGCAACGGGGCCTTCTGTTTTAATACCACTTCAACTGGCTCCCCTCTCTTTTGGAGAGGGGCCGGGGGGTGAGGTTCCGCCGGGCCAAAGTTTCGTTAAATCCGTTAAAGAAAACCTACCGTTGTCCCGCAGGCGCAACCTCCCGCGGCTTCGCCCGCTCATACTGCACCGGCCAGGACATCTCTACCCCCAACTCACGCGCCGCAAACAGCGGGAAATATGGCTCGCGCAGAAACTCTCGGGCCAGCAGCACCACATCGGCCTGCCCATTAGCCAGGATAGCCTCGGCCTCGGCGGGCGTGGTGATGAGGCCTACGGCCCCGGTCAGGATGCCGGTTTCTTGCTTAATGCGTTCGGCAAACTGCACCTGGTAGCCGGGGCCCACGGGAATGGGCGCCTTGGGCACGTTGCCGCCGGTGGAGCAGTCTATCAGGTCCACGCCGCGCACTTTGAGCATGGCTGATAGCTGCACCGATTCGTCGCCGTTCCAACCGCCTTCGGTCCAGTCAGTCACGGAAATGCGCACGATGAGTGGCAGTTCCTCGGGCCACACCTCGCGGGTAGCGGCCACCACCTCCAGCAGCAGCCGGATGCGGTTTTCAAACGAGCCGCCGTACTCGTCGGTGCGGTGGTTGCTGAGCGGCGAAAGAAACTCGTGCAGCAGGTAGCCATGCGCCGCGTGCAGCTCAATTACCTGGAAACCGGCTGCCAGCGACCGCGCCGCTGCCGCCCGAAAATCGGCAATCACCTTCTGAATACCGGCCGCGTCGAGCGCTTGCGGCGCGCCGTAGTTAGGAGCAAACTCAATGGCGCTTGGGCCCACCGGCACCCAGCCGCCTTCATTTTCGGGCACGTAGCCTTCGCCTCTCCAGGAGCTGTAGGTGCTGGCTTTGCGGCCGGCGTGCGCCAGCTGAATGCCCGGCACGCTGCCCTGGTCCGTAATAAATGCGTTGATGCGCTGCAGCATGGGCAGGTGCTCATCTTTCCAGATGCCGAGGTCGTCGGGGCTGATGCGGCCTTCTGGCGACACCGCCGCCGCTTCCGAAATAATGAGGCCGGCACCGCCCACGGCGCGGCTGCCCAGGTGCACCAGGTGCCAGTCGGTAGCAAAGCCATCGACGCTGCTATACTGGCACATGGGCGATACAACAATGCGGTTTTTCAACGTGACGCCGCGTAGGGCGAGGGGTTCAAATAAAGTAACCATAAAAACAGGCTTAAGAAAATGCAAGAGATAGCAGGCTTAAACCCGGTTTCGAAGCAGTAGGTTATGGCGGCTGCTAATGGCTGATGCTGCCAGTGGGCTGAAGCTGTACGAAGAATGTCATGCAGAGCGGAGCGAACCGGGGGCGGCGTAGCCAAGTATCTCGCTCGCGCCACCTGTCATGCTGAGCCTGCGAAGCACCTTATCACCGTGGAACGAGTCGTAGTGTCGTGAGAAGATGCTTCAGAGGCTCAGCATTACAAACGGCGCGGTGAAGACGACAAACGGCTCTGTTTTCTTCATCCTTTCGCATATTTCCTTACTGAAATGGCAAGGAAACACATGAGTTTCCAAACTCTTGCTTACCTTGCCATCCAATTCATAAACCTCATGCTTCAGACGCGCTACTTTTTTGGCTACTATTACTTCTACGCCACCGCGTAGAACGAGCCGCCGTTTGTAGCTAACCCACACAAACACTTCCAGCGCCGCTCGTTCACCGAGAAGGCGCTTTTTTAATGCCCAGTTTTCTGATGGTACCCACGCAACAGTACTTTTTTTATTACGGCTACTACTTCTTCTTTCTGAAGAAGCCGGCCCGCTGTTGCTCGTGTTAACCACCACACTTTCCGCCAACAAGCCAAGGGCCCCGCACAACGGAGGCCCTTTTTTATTGTCCAGTTTAAACAAAGGCGGCTCCACACAAATTAGCCGCTACCAACCACCGACCATTACATCGTCATGATGCCTCAACAAGTTGCCATTCAAGGGTTCCAGGGAAGTTTTCACGAAGTAGCTGCCCGGCAGTACTTCGGGGCCGCGCCGACGCTGGCGCCCTGCGCCACTTTCGCCTCCGTAGTGGCCCACGTAGTCAACGGCACGGCCGAGGCGGGGCTTATGGCCGTGGAGAACTCCCTGGCCGGCAGCATCCTGCCCAACTACCTGCTGCTGGAGCGGTCCAGCGTACGCATTACCGGCGAGGTGTACCTGCCCATTCACCAGCACCTGTTGGTGCTGCCGGGCTCCACGCTTGCCGATATCAAGGCTGTGCACTCGCACCCCATGGCCCTGCGCCAGTGCAACGATTTCCTGTCGCGCTACCCGCACTGGCAGCTGGTCGAAACCGACGACACTGGCCGTAGCGCTCAGCTGCTGGCCGAAAACCAGACGCCCGGGGTGGCCGTGGTAGCTGGCCGCCAGGCCGCCGAGCAGTTCGGACTGCGCGTGCTGGTGCCCGCCATTCACGACGACCCGCACAACTACACGCGCTTCCTGGTGCTGGAGAGCACCAGCACCGCGGCGCCCGTGGCGCCCGTCAACAAGGCTTCGCTCTACTTCCACACCACGCACCAGCCCGGCAGCTTGGCCCGGGTGCTCACCCGCATTGCCGAGCACGGCCTGAACCTGAGCAAGCTGCAGTCGTGCCCGCGCGTCGGCCAGCCCTGGCACTACGGCTTCCACGCCGACGTGGAATTCGACGAGCCCACGCAGTTTGCGGCCCTCCTCATCGAGCTTGTGCCCTTCACCGAAGCGCTGCGGGTGCTGGGCACCTACCAGCGCGGCAACATGGCCGCTGCCATGGCCGAACCCCCGGCGCCACGCCACGCCCAGCCCACGCTTCTCAACGTCTAGCCACATGCAAGTATCCACCGCCAGCCGCCTGGCTCACACCGGCGAATACTACTTCTCGCGCAAGCTGCGCGAACTGGCCGCGCTCAACGCCGCTGGGGCCAATATCATCAACCTGGGCATCGGCAGCCCCGATTTGCCGCCGCACCCCAGCGTCACGGCGGCCCTTAGCGCCACCGCCGCACTGCCTACCGCCCACGGATACCAGGGCTACCAGGGCACGCCCGCTCTGCGCGGGGCCATGGCCGAGTTCTACCAGCGACACTACGGCGTAGCCCTGGACCCCAACGCGGAAATTCTGCCGCTGCTGGGCTCCAAAGAAGGCCTCATGCATGTGGCCATGACGTTCCTCGAAGCCGGCGACGCCGTGCTCATTCCCAACCCCGGCTACCCTACCTACCGCGCCGTGGCCGAAATCTGCGGGGCCGACGTACGCGAGTACGACCTGCACGCCGCCACCGGCTGGCTGCCCGACCTGGAAGTCCTGGCCCAAACCGACCTCTCCCGCGTGAAGCTCATGTTGGTAAACTACCCGCACATGCCCACTGGCACGGCCGCCGATTTGCCTTTTCTCACCCGCCTTGTGGCGTTTGCCCGCCAGCACGAAATCTTGCTGGTGCACGATAATCCCTACGGCTTCATTCTGAACGAGACACCGCCCCTCAGCCTGCTGGCTGTGCCCGGCGCCCGCGAAGTAGCCCTGGAGCTGAATTCCCTCAGCAAGTCGCACAACCTGGCCGGCTGGCGCGTGGGCATGCTGGTAGGCCGCGCCGATTTGGTGGCCGAGGTTCTGCGCTTCAAAAGCAACATGGACTCCGGCATGTTCCTGGGGGTGCAGCAAGCCGCTGTGGCCGCGCTGAACTTAGGAGTTGAGTGGTTTGAAGAGTTAAACGCCACCTACCGCGCCCGCCGCGAGCTAGTGGTTGAGCTGCTGCGCGCCGTGGGCTGCGAGCCCGGGCCAGGCCAGGTCGGCCTGTTCATCTGGGCCGCTGTGCCCGCGGGCTTTGCCGATGGGTATGCCCTGAGTGATGCCGTGCTGGCCGATTCGCGGGTGTTTCTCACGCCGGGCGGCATCTTCGGCAGCAACGGGCTTGGCTACATCCGGGTCAGCCTATGTCAGCCGGAAGCCGTGTTGCGCGAGGCACTAGCCCGCGTGAAAGAAGGGCTCCAATTGTCATCCTGAGCTTGCGAAGGACCTTATCACCCAAGAACAACTCGCAGTGGTCATAACCGGAGCAGGCGTGATAAGGTCCTTCGCAAGCGGACACCAGATTAAGGATGACAGCCAAATTAATAAAAAAAATAGTTGCCTCATCATGAACGTCACCATCATTGGCCTCGGTCTCATTGGCGGCTCTCTTGCCCTCAGCCTGCGCCAACACGGCCTGGCCCAGCGCATAGTGGGGGTCGAGCAGAGCGCCGCGCATGCGCAGCGGGCATTGGAATTAGCACTGGTCGACGAAATCGAAACTGACTTGGCTGCGGCCGTAAGCCAGGCTGATTTGATTGTGGTAGCCGTGCCCATGGACGCCATGGTAACCGTGCTGCCGCCCGTGCTCGACGCCGTCGCGGCGCACCAAGTTGTTATCGACGTGGGCTCGACCAAGCAGGCGCTGCTGGCCGCCGTGGCCCAGCACCCCAACCGGGGCCGTTTTGTGGCCGTGCACCCCATGGCCGGCACCGAGCACTCAGGCCCCGATGCGGCCATTGCGGGCTTGTTCGAAGGCAAAACGGTGGTGCTCTGCGACGCCGACCGCAGCGATGCCGACGCCCTGCACATAGTGGAGCAGCTGTTCCATGCGTTGCCTATGCGCCTGCTCTACCTCGACGGCGCCGACCACGATTTGCACACCGCCTACGTGTCGCACATCTCGCACATCACCTCGTTTGCCCTGGCCCTCACCGTGCTGGAAAAAGAGAAAGAAGAGCAGCGCATCTTCGACCTGGCCAGCGGCGGTTTCGAATCCACGGTGCGCCTGGCCAAAAGCTCGCCCGCCACATGGGTGCCCATCTTCCGCCAAAACCGCTTGAATGTGCTCGACGTGCTCGACGAACATCTGCACCAGCTGCAGCACCTGCGCGACCTCCTCGCTAAAGAAGACTATACCGGCCTCACCGAGCAAATTCAGCAAGCCAACCACATCCGAAAAATCCTTCCCTAAACATCAAACTCCCCTCCTTTTTTAAGGAGGGGATGTTCGAGCCGCAGGCTCGGACGGGGGTGGTTGAACTCGTTGAACGATGGCCGAACGATGGTTGCTGCGATGTTCAGCCGTCGTTTGCCCATCGTTCAACGACTTCACCACCCCAGCCGGCGCTTCGCGCCAGCGTCCCCTCCTTAAAAAAGGAGGGGAGTTAATTCCTCTCCCAACTCCAAAATCAATCAGCCCAACCCATATGGTACCCACAATGAAATCCGCGCTGTTCAACCGCCAGCCCGACGACAAGCCTTTCCTTATCTCCGGCCCGTGCTCGGCCGAAACCGAAGAGCAGGTGCTTGATACCTGCCAGCGTCTGGCTGCTACCGGGAAGGTGCAGGCCCTGCGCGCCGGCATTTGGAAGCCCCGCACCAAGCCCGGCATGTTCGAAGGCGTGGGCACCAAAGGCCTGCCTTGGCTGAAAAAAGCCAGCGAGCTTACCGGCCTGCCCACGGCCGTGGAAGTAGCCACGGCCAAGCATGTGGAAGACTGCCTGGCTTTCGGTATCGACATTTTGTGGGTGGGTGCCCGCACCACCGGCAACCCGTTTTCGGTGCAGGAAATTGCCAACGCCCTGCGCGGCGTCGACGTGCCGGTGCTGGTCAAGAACCCCATTCACCCCGAGCTGGAGCTGTGGGTGGGCGCCGTGGAGCGCCTCCAAAAAGCTGGCCTGACGCACGTGGGCCTCATTCACCGGGGCTTTTCGAGCTACGGCAACACCGACTTCCGCAACGCGCCCATGTGGCACCTGCCCATCGAAATGAAGCGCCGCATGCCCGAAATGCCGCTGCTCTGCGACCCCAGCCACATCTGCGGGCGGCGCGACACGCTGTTCGGCGTGGCCCAGCAAGCCCTCAACCTGGGTTTCGACGGCAACATGATTGAGTCGCACCAAAACCCCGACGCGGCCTGGAGCGATGCCAAGCAGCAAATCACGCCCGAAGTCCTACACGACCTCATCGAAGGCCTGGTGTGGCGCCACGAAAGCACCGACAAGCGCGAGTTCCTGACTGCCCTGGCCAGCTTCCGTGAGCAAATCAACCACCTCGACGCCGAGATTATGCAGCTACTAGGCCGCCGCATGGCCGTGGCCGAGAAAATCGGGCAGTACAAGAAGGAAAATGACATCACCATCCTCCAAACCAGCCGCTGGAATGAGGTGCTGGAGCGCGCCCTGCGCCAGGGCCAGTCCGTCGGCCTCACGCCCGAGTTTGTGGAGCAATACCTGGCAGCCGTGCACCTAGAGTCCATCAACCACCAAAGCCGGGTGATGGAAGGGTAGCAAGCCCGCACGCAAAAAGGCCTCGTCCTTGCCTCTGTTGAGGATGGGAGGAGGCCTTTTTGTGGGCGCTTGGTTGGGGCCGCTTAGTTGCCCATGGCCAAGTTGGTGATGCTCGTAACGGCCGGCGTGCTTTTTTTCAGGTACGCCCGGGCCTCTTTGTGGATGTCCGACTTGCGCTCAGACTTCTCGAGCACCAGCTGGTAGTAGCGCCGCGCCTCTTCTTCGTTTTTGGAAGTGGCAGCAATGCGGCCGAGGTTCACTATTGAGAACAGGTAGAAGCCGCCCTTCACCTGGCCCACCGATTCGCAGAACACCACGCAGCGGCGGTAGTAGTCCTGGGCAGCGGCGGGGTTGCGGTGCTTGTACTGCTCTACATAGCCGAGGTAGTAGGATGCGATGCGTCCGCTGAAGCCCTCGTAGCCGGGCATGCCCGCGTTCACTTTGGCCAGAATATCGCGGCTGATGCGTTCGCATTCGGTAAGCTCGCCTTGGGCAAAGCTGTTTTGGGCGTGCGCCCGCTGAAAGCAACTGTTGTTGGGGTAGTCCTTGGTCAGGCCCCGGGCCGTTTCCAGCGCAGCGGCGGGGTTGTTCTCAGTGGCGCTGCCCATGATGCGCATGCGGAAATACCGCGCTTCGGTGGCTGTGTAGAAGCCATTGGCGGCCACATTCTCGAGCTGGGCCAGGCCGGTGGCTCGGTTGCCCCGCGGAAAGAACAGCAGCACCGGGCGCAGCAAGGGGTATTCTTCAGCAATCCAGACGGCGTAGTAGTTGAACAGGCCTTCGCCGAACACAAACTCGGGGCTCAGGCCGTTGGCCTCCCGGCTTTTCTGGAGGTAAGTGAGCGAGCGTTTGCTGCTGACGGTGGCTTTGGCCCAGTTGCGGCGCTCGGCGTTCAGGCGGGCGTCGAAACCGTAGGCGGCCGAGAGGAAGAACGCGGCTTCGTAGTTGCGGGAATCGGCTTGGTACATGGTTTCGGCTTTGGTGATGGCCGTGTCCATGTAAGCAAAGAAGAGCTTGTCGTACTGCTTATTATAGGTGTTGCTGGGCATGATTTTCCACCACGTATTAAGCCCCAGCAGGAAATAAGCCATGGGGTGCTGCGGGTAGCGGCGGCGCAACGAGCGGAACTGCTTTTCGGCCTGGTCGAACTTGAAGTTGTAGAGGTTCTGAACCGCGCCGCCCAGCTCCAGCTGAATGTCCTGGTTCAGCAAAAGCCACTCCTTGGTGTCGACGGCTGCCGGAGCAACAAACACGTCGGCTAGGTCGACGCCGGGCATGGCCCGTAGGGTGTCGGCCAGGGAGGGAGAGGCGGGTGCGAGCTGGCCTTGCGCCTGCGCACGGGGCCCGGCAACAAATAATAAAATTGCGACCACAGCCAGATGCAGCGGACGAAAGAATCGGTACAAATGCGCCATGGGCAAGAAGAAATATAATTAAAATTATAAATAAAGAATCTGGGTAGCTTGGCCCAAAAACGAGTTTATATCAATTTACTTCGTTTTAGCGCCATTTAAGGCAATCTGCATGCTTCGCCCTACAAAGATACTAAATTGAAGAATTCGAACTTAAGTTCTGGGCGCTATATAAGCAAATTACTTTGTTCCAATGGCCCCGGTGTTGCAGATAGCGCTTCGGTATTTTATCCGAAAAGTCGCGGCGAAGCAAGCTTGGATATTCCGCAGGGCAACTAGTTCTGGCCTGCTGCCAGCAGAGAAGATGGACCAGCGCGGGCCTGTGTTCGGGTGTCTCGCTTAAGGCACTGCATCCACTAAATCCCAAGCGGGAAAAAGTGCTCACATGGTTCAGTAGGAGGGGTTTTTTTGTGAAACACTGGCATTTTTCGCCGCGTAAAAAAACTGCCTCATCAGGCGGTTTTCTTTTTGTTTAACTCTACTTAATTTTTACTGCCATGGCTATTCAGAAGTATCAGGACTCCTTCGGCGACACGATGCCGCAGAGTTTTTCGTCCATGCTCGACCGGTTCTTCCAGGATTCAGTAGCAGGCCGGGGCCGGGTTAGCGCCTTTTCGCCTCAGGTCGATGCCTACGAGACGGAAAAAGGCTATCAAATTGAAGTGGCTTTGCCAGGTTTGAAGCGCGAAGACATTAAGGTAGATTTCCACCAGGGCCGCCTCACCATCTCGGGCGAGCGGCACTTCAAAAATGAGCAGAACGACCGCCGCTACCACATGGTAGAAAGCTCCTACGGTTCGTTTAGCCGCTCCTTCCAACTGCCCGATACCGTGGAGCCCCGCCAGATTGAAGCCCAGTTTGAAGACGGCGTGCTGCGCGTGACCGTGCCCAAGAACGAGGAAAAAACCATGCGCCACCAGATTCAGGTGCAGGGCGGCCAGGGCCAGCAAGCCATGAGCAGCGGCCAGATGTCGGAGCGTATGGGCCAGCAGGCCACCGATGTTCCCATGGAGCAAGGCAACGGCGACGGACAAAATGCAAGCCAGCGCGAGCCGCAGCTGTCAGCCCACTAAAAGGTGGGTGCAAAAGTGCCTCTGGAAAGGCTTTTGTACCGACTTTGTACTAGTAGTATATAAAAATGGCGCCCTACATTACGTAGGGCGCCATTTTTTTACTTAAATGGGGCGAAAGAGGCTACCAAATTACGGCGCGCTCTGCGGCTGGCCTAATCATTTTATCGCCTTCCTTGCAACCAAAGGCCGCTTGAAACTGCGGCATGTTCATCATTGGCCCAATGGTGCGGTACTGGCCGGGCGAGTGCGGGTCAGTGGCGATTTGCTGGCGCAGGGCTTCGGGCCGGATGTTGGTACGACGCAGCTGGGCCCAGCTCAGGAAAAAGCGCTGCTCGGGCGTGAAGCCGTCGTATTTGGGGCGGGGGCTGTCGCCGTAACGCTGCTGCAGCTGCTTTTGCAGGGCACCATAGACGACGGTGAGGCCGGCGAAATCGGCCAGGTTTTCGCCCATGGTCAGCTTGCCGTTTACGTGCACCGAGTCGAGGGGCGTGAAGGCGTCGTACTGCTTGCCCACCACGTTGGCGCGCTTCGTAAACTCGGCCGCGTCGGCGGGCGTCCACCAGTCGCGCAGGTTGCCCTCAGAATCGTACTGCCGGCCTTGGTCGTCGAAGGCGTGGGTGATTTCGTGGCCCATTACCCCACCAATGGCGCCGTAGTTGATGGCGTCGTCGGCCTTGGGGTCGAAGAAAGGGGGCTGCAGGTAGCCGGCCGGGAACACGATTTCGTTGAGCGGCGGGTTGTAGTAGGCGTTGATGGTGGGCGGCGTCATGCCCCACTCGTTGCGGTCGATGGGACCGCCGAACTTGGCCGTGCGGCGCTTGGCGTTCCACTGGCGAGCCGCCAGCACGTTTTTTAGGTAGCTCTCGCGCGTGATTTTTAGGTCGGAATAGTCCTTCCACACGTCCGGATAGCCAATTTTCACGCGTAGGGCGTTCAGCTTTTTCAGGGCTTCGGCCTTGGTTGGGTCAGTCATCCAGGTATTGGTGCGGATGTGCTCGGCCATGCTGGCCTTGATGTTGGTGACCATTTCCAGGGCCTTCGCCTTGGCTTCGGGGCTAAACGCCTGGTCGACGTACAGCTGGCCAAAGGCCTCACCCAAGGTTTGGTCGGTGGCCGCCTGGATGCGCTTCCAGCGGCTGGCCTGCTGCTTGGCCCCGGTTTGTACCTGGTTGAAGCGAAAGGCCGCATCGGCGTAAGCCGTGGGCAGGGCGCTGGCCACGGAGCGCACGAGGTGCCAGCGCATGTAGGTTTTGAGGTCGGCCAGGGGCTCGGTCTTCAGCACCGCGTTCAACTCATCAAAAAACGCCGGCTGGCCAACGATAATTTCCTGCGCTTTGCTGAGCTTCATGTCGGCCAGCAGGTTTTTGGGGTCGAGGGCCGGGTAGCGCTTTTGGGCAGCGGCCACGGTCATCTTGTTGTAGTTGGACTGCGGGTCGCGCAGCTCCACGCGGGTGCGGGAGGCCTTGGCCAAGCGGCTCTCGATGCGCTCTACCGCGGCGGCATTGCGCTGGGCCACGGCCGGCGAGTCACCAAGCAAGCCGAAAATCTCGGTCATGTAGCTCTGGTAAGCCGCTTTCACCTTCTGGGTGCGGGCATCGTCCTTGAAGTAGAAGTCGCGGTCGGGCAGGGTCAGGCCGCCCTGGTCAAATGCTACCGCGTATTGGGACGTATTTTTCTCATCGACCTGCACGCCGCCCCGGAAAAACACGCCGGTTTGCAATTCCTGCAGGCGCACAATGGCGGCGCGCAGGGCGGCTTTGTCGCGCACTGCCGCCAGCCGGGCCAGTTCGGGCTTCAGGGGCGTGAGGCCCGCTTTTTCGATTGCCAGGGTGTCCATGGCCGAAGCGTAGAAGTCGCCCACTTTCTGGGCGTTGCTGCCCGGAGCCGCATTGGTGTTGGCGGCGGCATCTTCCAGAATTTTGCGCAGCAAATCCTGCGTGCGGTTGCCCAGCAGGTTGCGCGGGCCCCAGCTGGAAGCGTAGCTCGGCACAGGGTTGTTGCGCAGCCAGTTGCCGCCCGAAAATTGGTAGAAGTCGTCGCAGGGATTCACCGAGCGGTCAATATCGGCCATGTCGAGGCCCACGCCGGCCGGGTCTGGGGTGGTAGCGGCAACGGGCGCAGCAGTAGCTGGTGCCGTGGCCACCGGCGCAGGTTTGGTGCCGGCGCAGCTGGCCAGGGCTAGTGTAGCAGCCGCCACCCAGGGGCGGGAACAAAGATTTTTCATGGAAGCGGGAGGGAATTTAGCGAGTGCAAAGTAGCTAAAAGACCGGTTCCCAAATTTAAAAACAGTCACTTATTGAACGTCATGTCGAGCGCAGCCGAGACATCTCGCTCGCGTCATTAAACGATTATAATTACTACTGCACGCGAGATGTCTCGGCTGCGCTCGACATGACGTTCTTTTTATTCGGGAACAAGTTTAAAGACTGCAGCCCGGCTTGGTAGCTGCATTGCTGCGCTCCAGAAGCATTTCATCGCCCGGTGCCTTTGGACCCACCCACTAGCTTATGCGCCACTCGCTATTTTCCCTGCAGCCGCTCGCGCAGTTGCTGATACAGCTTATCGCCTTCGCTGGGATGATAAGTGCTGGCCTCCACCAGCGCGCCGGTTTTATCGAACAGCATGTAGCGCGGGATGTAGGAAATCACCGGCTTCAGCGACTCCTGCACGGCGGGCGAGGCCAGGTAATGATAGCCGCGCAGATTGTATTTCGCGGCCAGCGCCGCCCATTTTTCCCGGTAGCCGGGCTGGTCGACGGACACATACAGCACCTCAATACCGTTTTGGCTAAGGAAGTCGTGCAAGGCGGGTTCGTGGCGAAACTCGGCGATGCACGGCCCGCACCACGAGGCCCAAAAATCAATGAACACCGGCCGCCCCCGGAACTGCTGGCGCACCAGCCCGGCCAGCGTTTTCACCGTGTCGAGGCCCGGTGCCGGGGCAAAGGCGAGGGCCCGGGCGCCCGTATCGAAGCGGCCCAGCGTTATGTTCTGCCCAACTGTGGCGGGAGCTGACTTGGTTAATTGGGCTTTGGCTGCCTGGGTCTGGAGCACCTGCTTGATGACTGGATTATACGGGCTGGCTGGAAACAGCCGCAGGTAGTCGGCCGACACCTTGGCAAAGTCGGCGGCGCTCATGGCATTGAGAGCGGATGCGGTGAGCAGCAAGTCGCCCACTACCTGGCTTTGAGACGCAGCGGGTAAATAGTCATAGCGACCCACGTGGTCGGCCACCGGCGCAAACAGTGCTTCGTGGCGGAGCCAGGGGCGCGAAGCGGGGCGCGGGCCCGGCAGCACGCCTTTTTCCCGAAAGCTGGCCTCTGTGCCCAGGTTACCCATGGCGCTGCAGCGATAACGCGGCAGGGCGGGGTTGTAGCGGCTAAAGAGGCTGTTGACCAGCTTGCGGGTTTCGCTACGCGACATTTTGAGGTTCAGGTTAGCCTTGGCTGAGTCCGAGAAATGCCTCATTAGGGCATCACCGGCCCATAAGAGGATGCGCTGCTCGGTTTCGGCCGTCAGCACGTCGTAGCACAGCTTGCTGATTTGCCGCTGCTGATAAGCCGCCAGTAGCAGGGCGTTGGGCTTTTTCATTTCGGCCTGCAGGGCCAGCAGGACGCCCGCGGCGGTAGGGGCAGCGGCCAAGGTCTTGGCTACCCGAGCCCCGTCGGGCGGTCCGCCGTTCAGGAGCTGGCGGTTGGCCAGCAGGTTGTTGGCCGCCGCATTGGTGCCACTGAACGTGGCCTGGGGAGCCTCGGCACCTTTGGCTGGTGCAATTGCAAATTCAACGCGGGCGCCCGGCTCCACGAACGCCAGCTGTTGGGGGGCGTCATTACCTTGGAAGCGTACAAAGCCCGTCTGGCCGTGCCGCAATTGGTAAGTGAACTTGCCTCCCCGCACCACGGCTTCGTTGGGGCCAGCGGCGAAAAAGTAGTTGAGCGGCAAGCCGGGCATTGGCTCAAAAATGGCCACCAGGGCCGAGTCTGCTGCACCGGGCATCTCCCCGACAATGGTGATGGCACCGCTGGTTTGGGCACGCAGCGGGGTGGGGGCCACGGCCAGCGCCGCCCCAAAGAGGAACATCCAGAATTTCATAAGAAGGGTAGTTCAGCCGGTGATTACTGCGGAATAAATTGTCCCTGAGCATCAAATAGCAGGTAGTGCGCCCGGCGCCCCATTGCTATTTCGGCTCGGTATTGCGGAGCGCCGCCATCGGCTGGCTGCACTTCGGTCACGCTCAACAAGCGGGCTTCGGGGTGATTTTTTGTGATGTACGCCAGCGCCGGAGCCGCCAGATACGGGACCCCTTTTGCCTCTTCGGGCGCCGCCGCGAGGGGCTGCTGTACACCGTACTTCTGGTTGAAGGCTTGTACATCTGCGCGGTCTTGGTTCTGCTTGGTCGTAATTATGACTGCTCCCTTTGCGCCGGATTTACCAATTAGCTCCCGGGCTTGCTCGCCCTTGAGCACGTTGATATAAGCGATGTCTTGTGGATTGATGGTGTTCATGACATCGTTGTTCAACTTCCCATCGACGTAGTAGACGGGCGCGGGGGCTCCAACTATGCCGGGAGTGGCATTTCTTTCTTTTATAACGAAGCGAGCCGACGCAGCCGGACGCTCGGCAGCCATTTTGGCTGTGCCCGTGGTAGCTGCTTTTGCATTATCGGGTTTAGTGGGCTGTGCGGGGCTAGCTGGGCGTGTCCCCGTGGGGGAGGGGCTTGTGGCTGCCGGCACCACGGGTCCCGCGCCCTGCGCCCGCGCTGCCGAGAAGCCCAAGGCCACAGCAAGCACCAGTGGCATAGCCACTAAATAGCGGGCCAGTTGCCCAGTCGAGGATAATGGAGCGTTCATCATAGCAACACGGGTTTTGAGGGACGAAAAGGTGAAGGAAGAAACCAGCGAAGGCCCGGCCACGCCGTGGCTGAGGCGCAGCAAGCTGTACTGATAGGCGCGGCGGTCGAGGCCGGTTTGCAGGGCGGCGTGGTCGGCCAGGTACTCCAGGTTGTCGAGCAGGGCGCGGCGCAGCAGCCATGCCGCGGGGTTGCACCACGCCAGGGCCTGGGCCACTTGGGCCAGCAGCACGTCCAGGGTGTGCCACTGGCGTACATGCACTTGCTCGTGGCGCAGCACGGCGTCGAGTTCGGCAGCGGGGTGCTGCACCGGATTGAGGTAGATGGTTTGCCAGAACGAGAACGGGCTGACTGGCCCCGTGAGGGCGCGAATGGGCTGCCCGTACACCACAGTAGGACGCGCAGTCCGCCGCAAGCGCCACAACGACACCAGTTGCACCAGCAGACGCACTAGTAGCAGCGCTGCGCCACCCGCATACAGTCCCAGGCCCAGGGCTTCCCAGTTGAGGAACGGCGCTACCGGTGCGGCCACGGCACTTGCACTGGCTGGCGCGGCCTCCACCAGCACCATTGCCGTTGGTAGCACGGCCGCCGCGGGCAGCAACGCAGGCACGGGCAGCACCGGATACACCGCCGAAAAGACCAGCGCGAAAAGCAGGTAGAAACGGTTGAGAAAGAAAAAGGTGAGCCGGCGCAGCAGCCCGAAATACGCCGCCGTAAACAGCAGCAGCACCACATTGGCCTTGAGCAGGTAGAGCAGGGTGGCAGCCATGGCTATTCGGGCTTTTTGCTTTCGATGAGCTTGATAATATCCTGCAAATCAGCAGCACTGATTTTATCGTCCTGTGCAAAAAAGGACACCAACTCCTTATAGGAATTCTGAAAGTGCTGCTGCACCAGCGTGCCCAGCGAGCGACGCTGGTACTCGTCGGCCGAAATCACGGGCACAAAGCGGTAGGAATTACCCAGTTTTTCGGCCCGCACGTAGCCCTTGCGTTCCAGGTTGCGGAGCGTGGAAGCCAGCGTGGTGTAGGGCGGGCGCGGCGTGGGCAGGGCGTCGAGCACGTCTTTCACAAAGCCGCCATTGGGGAGAGGCCAAAGCACGCGCAGGGCGTCTTCTTCAGGTTGAGTGAGGCGTTCCATGGGATAAGACCGAAGAGTAATTACGATAATGTCGTAAATCTACGAAAATTTCGTAATTAAGGTCAACGCGTCGCATTTTTATTTCTCCTTGAATACAAAAAGAGCCCTGTCTGTTAGCCAGGGCTCTTTTTATTCAGAAACTCATGTTGGTACCTATCGAGCAGCTTGCTGGGCCTGGAGCCAGGCTATGGCCTTGCCTTCATCGCCGAAGAACCCTACTACAAAAGGCTTGTCATGGTAAGATTCGATGGGAGCAAAGTCGGGCCCGGTCGAGATGTGGTGGTGCAGGTCCGGGCCCACCAGGTAGGCCACGAACAGCCGGCCCTGTAGCCGAGCGGCCATGTTGGGGAAGTATTCGGCCAGCAGCCACGTGGTGATGGCCGGGTCGTTGAGGGTGCGCCGCCGAATGTCTTGCATCCAAAACCGGCAGTTGTCGCGCAAGGCAATCTCAGTCAGCTGTTCGTAAGCCGCCGGCAATAGCATGGGGTCGGGCTGGAAGCCCCAGCGGCCCACCAGCACCCCCAAATCGGGGCGAAGGGCAAGCTGCAGCAAAGGCATGGCGTGGGCTGGATTCATGAAGCAGGTGGGCGGTGAAGGCAGAGTGTAAGGGGACGCAGGCGCTAGGGTTGGGCTTAGCTGCTGTAAGCTAATGCGCGGGTGTTGCTTCTACTGCCAGTGGTCCCGCGTCCACCGGTGGGTGCTTGCGTAGGGAGCGCACCGCCAGCCCCACACTCACCAGCGTGAGCACCGCGCCCAGCAAAAATGGCGCCCCCGGAAACTGCACCGGTGCCGTGGGGCGCGTGAAATAACCGAACAGGTAAGTCATCATAAGGGGGCCTACTACGCCTGTGGCGCTGATGAGGCTGGTGAGCGACCCCTGCAGCTCGCCCTGCTCATTGGCTGGCACCTGGCTGGAAATGGTGCCCTGCAGCGCTGGTCCCGCCAGCCCACCCAGGCAATAGGGCGCCAAAAATACGAGCATGAGCCAGCCTTTGGAGGCAAACGCAAATAACACGAAACCCACCGTATAGCAGCTCAAGCCGATGACAATGGCCCGGGCCGCCCCCAGCTTTGGAATGGCAATGCGCACCAGCCCGCCCTGCACCAACCCCGAAAACAGCCCCACCACGGCCAGCGAAATGCCCACCATTCGCTCGGTCCAGCCAAATTTAAACATGGTATAAAACGTCCAGACCGACTGGGTGGACGAGCCCGCCAGGTAAATCAGTATGAGAGAAGCCACCAGCCCGAGCACCGCCGGGTACTTGCGCAGCCGCAGCAGCGAAGCCACGGGATTGGCCCGCCGCCACTGAAACGCCCGCCGCTGCTCGGGGGCCAGCGACTCGGGCAGCACAAAAAAGCCGTATAGGAAATTGCACAAGCTCAGGCCCGCTGCCACCATAAACGGCACCCGCGACCCATAATCGGCCAGCAAGCCCCCTATCGCCGGCCCTACAATGAAACCGACCCCGAACGCCGCACCCACCAAACCAAAGTTCTGGGCCCGCTTTTCGGGCGTACTGATGTCGGCGATGTAGGCCGTGGCCGTAGTGAAACTGGCCCCGGTGATGCCCGCAATTACGCGGCCCACGAAGAGCCACGCCAGGGTAGGAGCGAAGGTGAGAAAGATGTAGTCCAGCCCCAGGCCCAGTAGCGCGGCCAGAAGCACCGGCCGCCGCCCCAGCTTGTCGCTGAGCCCGCCAATGACCGGAGCAAAGCAAAACTGGGCCAGCGCGTAGGCAAATGTGAGCCAGCCCGAGTACTCCGACGCCCGGCTCAGCCCTTCGCCCGTGAGCTGCTGAATGAGTTTCGGCACCACCGGAATGATGATGCCCAGCCCGATAACATCAATCAGAATCGTGATGAAGATGAAGCCCAGCGCGGGGGAACGTTTATCGGACATAGGGCAAAGCAAAACGACTCCGGCCGTGGGCAGCCGAACCGCAAAGGTCAGGAGAAAAAGCACGCGGCCGAAACGGTGCCAATCATTTAGGCCTCGTAGCTGTGCGGCGGACGTATTTTGCAGCTCTATTTCGCGGCGATAGTTACTTTATGCCTGCTCAACCTTATCCTGTACTAGCATACCGCCCCGAACTCAATGGCTTGCGGGCGGTAGCAGTGGTTATTGTGCTGGTGCAGCACTGGGTGCGCCCGTCATTCCCACTGGGCGAGTTGGGGCCGAGTCTGTTTTTTGTGCTTAGCGGCTATTTAGTAGCCGGCATCATCTGGAGGTACGACGCTTACGTGGGTGCGCCCGGGCCTTGGTGGCGCCGCGTGGGCGTGTTCTACCTGAGGCGAGCCTTTCGCATTTTGCCTTTGTACTACCTGGCCCTGGTTGGCTCAGCACTGCTGCCACTGGCCATGGTGCGCGAGTACCCCATGTGGTTTGTGCTGCCCGGTGCCAACCTGCTCATTTACCGCCTTGGAGGCTGGGGCGATGGTGTGGGTCATTACTGGACTATTGCTGTCGAAGCCCAGTTTTACTTTTTGTGGCCTTTCGTACTTGCTGTGGTAGGCCGCCGTCTTAAATCGTTATTGGCACTAGCAGCCACAGCCTGGGTGTTTCGCGTGCTGTGGTCCACTTGGGTGAGTCCCGGCATGGTGCATTTACTGTTGCCAGCCAGCTTCGACTTGTTTGCGTTGGGGGCAGTATTGCGCCTCGCCCAAGGACAGCAATGGTTGACCCGGATTACTGTGTGGTGGCACGTCTTGCTGGCTTGGGGCATCTGGGTAGGTTTGCGGTTGTTGCTGAGCCATAACCCTGAACCGCAGGCATGGGCGGTGGGCCAATCCATTGTACTGGCTCTGGCTGATTTTCTAACCGTTGGCTGGCTCCTAAATGCCCCTCAGGCTGGCCGGTACTTGGGCATCAACCAATCCGTGGTGCAATGGATAGGGCGACGCAGCTACGGCATATACCTTTTTCATTTACCATTGCTCGTATGCTGGCAGCGGCTGGTGTATCACTTCGTGCCGGATACTGCCGACCGCGCCCACTTAATGGGTCCTTTGCCGGTGCTGCTGGTCCTGACACCAGTATTAGCTGTTTTAAGTGCCGCTGCATGGCATTTGGTGGAAGCTCCCATCGACCGGTTCAAAAATAGGTTTCCATACGCCACCTCTCCATCAGAACTCAAACCAGCCTAGCGTGGCGTGAACGCCTTCAACGCAAGCAAGTGGTCCGAGAGCAGCATTCCGCAGCCAGCATTGACTAAACCGGCGCGCTGGCGCCCAAAGCGGCCAGTGGCAGGGGCCCCGAATCGACGAGGCGCTGCTGCGCACTGAGGCCCACGTCCAGCAAATCCTGCATCAGGCCCTCGCCAATGGTTTCCCGCGTGTAGGTGTCGTTGGTGGTGCTCACCACCAGCACCGGGCGTTCGGGCAGGCCCACCAAGGTGGCCCGGCGGTCAATCTCCGTTGGGAACACGGGCGCGCACATAATCAATCGGGTGTAGTCGATGCTGGTACTGGCCAGCCAGCGGCAGGCAGCCGCTGCGCCGTGGCCGTAGCCGAAGACGGTGAGGGGCGTGCCGGGAGGGCAACGGGCCAGCACGTCGTTGGTGAGGCCGTCGAGGTAGGCGCTGAGGTCGGAGAGGTCGGCCAGCAGCGAATCGGGCGCGAACCACGCCGCGCCAGTGAGCGGCGCTTCGCCCTCGGCGGTGGGCAGGGCGTGGCGACTTAGGGCTTCGGGCAGCAGCAGCAGCCGCTCGGGGGTGTCGAGGTTGAGGAGCTGGTCGGCCAGGTCCGACATGGGCTGGTCGTGGCCGTGCAGGCACACCCACACGTGCTCAATGGCGGGCCCCGGCTCGCCCAGGCTCAGGTAGCGCGCCGTGCGGGGCGTAGTAAAGGAAAGTGGAATCATAGGGTCGCAAGTAAAGCCAACGTGATGCAGAAGTCTATACGGTAGTTGTCGGCGTAGCGTCGGTTCGGGGCTCGTGCGTCTGCCTCAGACCGTGCCACCGCCCTGCCAGCAGGAGCAGGCTGCCGCAGGCGGTTCAAGGTCTGATTAGCTTATTGCGGGCCAAGCATTCCAGCAGCGTTGCTGACGAACTTACATCTGCTTTCCCAGCGTGCTACTTCCGGAATACTGTTCAAGTGCTATCTATTTGTTGTCAACTACCGTATGATGGGCAATCCCGGCTTTTCCGGGCCTCCCTCTGACCCTCACTTACAGTACTATTTCCATGAACCAAAAACGCACCTTCGGCACGGTTCTGACCATTCTGGGCATCCTCGGCATTATCATTGGCGCCCTTGCTTTTCTGGGTATCGGCAACCTTGGCCTGAGCAAGCTCAACTCCGCCGTTCCGTTTATAGTGGGCCTCATCTTCTTCATGGCCGGTATCAACCTCGTAAAGACCACCGGCGACCGGGCCTAGCGCTCCGAATTGATAAAATACTGGCTTGGTAGTCAACGGCTCACTGGCTGTGAGCAGGTTTTTCCACGCAAATACATTGCCTTCCCGAAAAAGCACATTACCTTTGTATCACAAACAGTGCGGGGTGGAGCAGTTGGTAGCTCGTTGGGCTCATAACCCAAAGGTCACTGGTTCGAGTCCAGTCCCCGCTACCTAAAAGGCCGTTTTCCATATGGGAAACGGCCTTTTCCTTTTTAGCCTCCACTATCGGGGCAATGGTTAGTTCGTAAAAAAGGCCCGACGCATGCGCCGGGCCTTTTTGCTAATATGAAACGGAAGCAAATCAGATGTTCAGCTTCACCAGCTTCATGCCCATTCTCTTCTCTTTCTTGAGGTAATCCACCAGCATCACATAACCCGGCTTGGCCGGGTACAGAAACGAGGACGTGGCGTTGCTGGTGCCGTCAATCTTGTCAATTTTGAACTGGCCGTTGTCGCCAAAGGCCACGTTGCCAATGATTTTCTTGGTGGCCTCGCCCTTCTCCTTGTCGTAGTTAATGTACACCACGTTGAACTGCGAGTTGGCGTCGTTTTTCTGGGTGAACTGATAGTCGAACTGGCCCGACTGGCGGAAGTACATGCCCAGCAGGCCCGCGCCCATCAGGCCGCCGCCCGGGGGCACTACGGCCACCGAAGGGTCTTTGGGGTAAAACTTGATGTCAGTCAGTTTGTAGTCGGGGTCGAGGGCGAAGACCAGCATGTTGGCGATTTTGCCTTTCGATACCGAAGACCGGCCGCCCAAGGCGCTCAGGGCAATGCCCATGCCGTCGCCAACCACTTTGTACTGCTCGGCCACGATGTAGGTCTTGCCGTTCGAGCCGCGCACGATGGACTGCGTGTAGTTCACGAAACCGTCTTCCACGCTCGCGCGGGCTTCGGCGGGCAGGGCGGCGGCTACTTCTTTTTGCCAGCCGTAGTTCTTGGCGGCCAACGGCTTGCCTGCTTCACTGAAGCGCTTAATGTAAAAGCCCTGGCTTTTGTTGACGAACGGCTTGTCATCGAGCTTGTAGAATTCGCCCACGGCAATAAACTCCCGCTTCACCGGGTCGAAGGTGAAGGAGTTGAGGGAGAGCTGCTCGGTTTTGGAGGTTTCCACCGGCATGTCGAGCACTTTCTTGCCAGTGGCCGACTCAATGGCTACCATGTAGGCCTCAACTTTCTTCGACATCATGCCGTCGCGGCGCAGGATGGTGGCCAGGATGTACTTGTCCGTGGCCTGGGTCATGCTGATGGACTCGTAGAATTTCGACTTGGGGTCGGAGCTCAGGCGCCAGCGTGGGTTCAGCTTGTCGTCGTACATCTGCAGGTGGAAGCCCTTCATCATGCCTTCGTAGCTGTTGCGCACGAAGCCAAAGTTGGGCACCGCAAACAGGTTCAGTCCAGCCATCATGCCACTGCTGCCCTCGTTGTTGCCGCCCTGCGTCGTGAGCGACTGCTGAAGCACCATCATATCCATTCGGTTCAGGTCGCCAATGGCCTTAAAGCCCATCTTCTGGAGGCCGGTGTCGTAGGTTTCCAGCTCCAGCGTTTTATCCTTCGAGTTGTAGTAATACATTGCGAAGGCGGTGCCGTTGAAGGAGTTGCTTAGCAGGGAATACTTGCCGGCCGGCTTCTGCAAGGTGATGTTGGACACCTTGTTGAGGTCCTGGTCGTAGAAATCGAGCAGGTAATTGTCGTTTTTGCGGTCGGCCTTGTCGCCCTTGGTGTAGGTCACATAGCCCTTCACCTCGTTGCCAGCATACACCGGCTCAATGGCTCCGCGGGAGACATTGGAAATGCCTTCGAGGGTTTGGGTTTGGGCGTGCAGCGCCGCCGGCACGGCCAGCATCAAGCAGGCCGCCAGTAGATGGGGTTTAACAAACATGAAAAAAGGTAAAGAGTTGAGGAATAGTGAAAAAATTAATGAATGGATTTTTTGGATGGCATTGAATTAGGAAACAGCAGCTTGGCAAATTTGCCGTTGTGGTAATGAGTTAGGTACTGACGCTGCAGGGTGGCCGCGGCCGGCGCGCCAGATATGGCCGCGGCGGCGTAGCTGGCAGCCAGCGTGTATTCATCGGCAGGGGCGGCGGTAGCCGGAGCGGCGCCGGCGCTTTGCGCGAAGCAGGCCAACAAACCCTGGTAGTCGTCGGCCTTCCAGGCGTTGAGCGCAGTCCGCAGCTGGTTAAAGTTTTCGGGGTGATGCTGTGAGACGTTGCCCACTACCTCGTAGAACGTGTGCTTGAGTAGGTGCTCGCGCAGCTCGTATAGGCTTAGCGTTACCACCGAGCGCAGGTAGGAGTTTTGGGGCTCCTCGCCCAGCAGCTGCAACGCTTCGAAGAGGGCGTGGTCGTAGCAGTCGTAATCAAACCAGCTCTGTACGGCCTCCAGGCGGCTCACGGAAATGATGCGTGCGAATTCCGGGGTAGGGGCGGCCGGAGCATCGGCAACCTGGCCCTGGGCCAACTCACTCAGGTAACGCATGCGCTTGGCGCAGTCGGGATGACTTTTGAGGGTGTCGGTGGTTTCGAGAGCGGTTTTGACCGGTGCCGCCACCGTAAAGATGGACCTGGATTTGACCGGCGCCTCGGGCAGCGGGTAGGGGAAGGCCGCGCAGCCAAAGTACTGGCCCAGGGCCAGGGGTTCGGGCGAGCGCGGCTGGTCGATTTTGTCCAGCAGCTGCAGCACGCGGTAGGCCTGCGGGGCGTCGAAGCGCGTGCGCTTGAGCAGCGTGTAGCCAAGGGAATCGGCCTGCTTTTCGTATTGGCGGTGGTGAAAGGTGCTGTTCAGCGACAAGCCCAGCGCCAACGCTTTCAGCTTGGAGCCGATGTTGTATTCGTCGGCCACGATGCGCTTCACCTCCCGGCGCAATTCCTTGCTGTGAATTTTGGTGAGCTGCCCGCGCAGGGTCCGCTCCATGTGCTGGGCTTGGATGTGGGCCAGCTCGTGGCACAACACGTAGGCCAGCTGGCTTTCGTTTTCGAGGCGGGCCAGCAGGCCCACGTTCAGCATCACGGTGCTGTTGCCGACGGCGTGGGCGTTGGGCGCGGGGTTGCGGCTGAGCACGAGCTGCACCGGCGGCAGCTGCGGATTGGCCTCCCGAATTTGGGCAAATACCCGCTGCACGAAAGGCTCCAGCACAGGGTCGAGCAGGGCCGAGTGCCGCACGGTGTTGTAGATGTCGGTGGCAGCTTCCTGCGCAATTTTCCGGTAGTGTTCTCTGTACTCGCTGCTTGCCGACTTGGGCAGTACCAGGTATTTCTGCACGGCCGCCTGCTGGGCCACGGCCAACTCGTGCGCTCGCAGGGTATCGGCTGAATAAAAAGGCAGGTATTGGGCCTGTTGAGCCTCGGCTGAGATTACCAGTGCACTGTTCAGGAAGAACAGCAAAAGCAACAGGCGCATAAGGTCGCGGCAGAATATTATTTCGTGCGGGGTAGAGAATCTGCCGAATCAAAGGTAGACCGGTACATAGCTATAATCCTAAGATTAAGTTCTGGCGCTTGCTGTGTTTTGTGTGGTGGTCAATGGCCTAATTCACTGCGTGATGACAAGGGCTGCGGCCTCTATTGAGACAGTTGGGACATACCATTAGCATAGCGCCAGGCGGGCCAACCCGCTCCCAAGTTGGGCTTGGGAAGCCCCGGCTTACTGTTCAAACACGCTCTTAATCCAACGCTAGTATAAAATTTTGATTTTTAGACAGTTTTAATCTACATAGCTATGTTTACTATGATAATAATCATACATTAGCTGTAATCATTCACTGTTTCACATCACCATTCTGTACCCTATGAAAAAAACGCTACTACGCCTAGGTCGGCTGGCCTTCTGCACCAGCTTACTGTTCGGCGCCCTGACCAATGGCTACGCCCAAGAGCCCAACGCAAAAGACAAGAAACTCAAGGTAGCAAAGGAGCTGCGCGAGTTGGGCAACAAATCCACCTCGGCTGCCCGTGGGGCCCAAGTAGGTGGCTTGCAGCGGGCTGACTTGCTGCAGGTAAAAGGTAATTACGTGGTGATTGAGGCAGTTTCTACCGACGCCGACGGCCGCGTGCTGCTGCAGCAATTGCAGCAGATGGGCCTGAAAAACGGCGCTTCTTTCGGGCGGATGGTGTCGGGCTTGTTTCCAATCGAGAAAATTGGCGAATTGGAGCGGGTTGAAAAGCTGCGTTACGCCACGCCGGCGTACCAGCCCATGCACAACAAAGGCCTCGTTACGTCGCAGGGCGATATATCGCTCGGTGCCGAGAAGGCCCGCGCTAGCTTTGCCGTGACCGGGGTGGGTACCAAAGTAGGCATCCTGTCGGATAGCTACGGTACTATTCCGGGGGGGGCGGCCGCTGGGGTTGCCTCCGGCGACCTGCCGAACGATGTGGAAGTACTCGAAGAATTCAACCTGCTCGGCAGCGACGAAGGCCGTGCCATGGCTGAGATTGTGCACGACGTGGCCCCCGGTGCCAAAATCGCATTCAATACCGCTTTTCTGGGGCAGGCGTCTTTTGCCAATGGCATTATCCGACTGGCCGACAATGGGTGCAACGTAATCGTCGATGACGTGTTCTACTTCGCTGAGCCCTTCTTTCAGGACGGCATCATTGCGCAGGCCGTAGACCGCGTGGTGGACCGGAACGTGTCGTACTTCAGCGCGGCTGGCAACTCGGGCCGCCGGTCGTACGAGTCGGGCTTCCGCAACTCCGGGCAGTCCGTTATTATAGGCGGTGTGAACTACGGGGTGGCCCACGATTTTGGTGGGGGCGACACCCGGCAAACCATCGTTATCCCGCCAAGTGGCCAGCTCCGCCTGGCCCTGCAATGGGCCGACCCGTTCTTCTCGGTGAGTGGGGGAGCCGGCGCGCAGACTGACCTGGATGTACTGGTGTTCTTCAACAATACGCTGTTAGGGAATTTGTCTTCGTTTGGCGATAACGTTGGCGGTGACCCCTTTGAATTCTTGGGGTTGAATGCTGGCACAGGAGGAGCTACCATCGAAATTGCGATAGTAAAATATGCCGGCCCCGACCCGGCGTTGATGAAGTACATCGAATTCGGTAACTCGACCGTTACCGAGTTCTTCACCACCGGCTCTACGGTGGTGGGCCACAACAACGCGGCAAAAACTATATCGGTAGGGGCGGCTCCTTGGTTTAACACCCCGGAATTTAATGTCAACATCACTCGTCCGGTAGTAGAGTCGTTCTCGTCCTTGGGCGGTACGCCGGTTTTCATTACCACGACGGGCGTGAACACGGGCATCGACCCCAGCAAAATCCGTCGCAATCCATCGGTGGTGGGTCCGGATGGCGGCAACAACACTTTCTTCGGTTCCGATATTAATCTGGACGACGACAATTTCCCGAACTTCTTTGGCACCTCGGCGGCAGCCCCGCACGTGGCTGCGGTAGCGGCGCTCATGCAGCAGGCCAACAGCAACCGGCTCTCGCCGCAGCAAGTGAGAGACCTGCTGACCAGCACGGCCCTCGACATGGACGACCCCTTCACCGTTGGGGTGTTCGATACGGGCTACGACTTGCGCACGGGCTTCGGCTTTGTGCGGGCCGAGCGGGCGGTGGCCCTTGCCGCCGACCCCTGCCTGAACGACGTGACGCCGCCAGTGGCGCGGGTGGCCAATATTGAGGTGGACCTGCAGAACGGGACACGCACCGTGCTGGCCACGGAGGTGAACAATGGCAGCACCGACAACTGCCGCGTGGCTTCGCTAAGCATCAGCCCCAGCACCTTCACGTGTGCCAACATCGGCCCCAACCAAGTCACACTCACCGTTACCGACCCCAGCGGCAACGTGAGCACGGCCGTGGCCACGGTCACGGTGAAGGGCACTATCCCCACCCCCACCATCACCGTTACACCGTCCAACTCCGTCTTTACTGGCGGCGTGGCGACCACCCTCTACCTGGGCTACGGCCCGCAGAGCGTGACCCTGGTGGCCAGCGGCGGCCAAACCTATAGCTGGAGCCCCAGCGCGGGCCTGAGTCGAACCGACATTGCGAACCCCATCTTCACGGCTACTGCGGCCGGCATGTTCACCTACACCGTCACGGCCACCAGCGCCAGCGGCTGCACGGGCACCGCAAGCGTCACGCTGACGGTCATCGACGTTCGGTGCAGCAGCAACGGCAAGAAAATGGACAAGGTGCTGGTTTGCAAAAACGACAAAAACACACTCTGTGTCGCCGCCGAGGCAGTCGAGGGTCAATTGCGGAGTGGCGCCGTGCTGGGCACCTGCGGCGACAACAGCCCATCGGCTAAGGCAGGCGGCCAGCTGTTAGCTTCCGAGGGCAGCGCTGCGGCCACTGGTCTATTGGAGGCCTATCCCAATCCGTTCACCACCAGCACCACCTTCCGCTTCAGCACCCCGCAGGCGGGACCGGTGCGCGTGCAGCTCTACAACCACCTGGGCCAGCTCGTAACCACGCTCTACGACGGCGAGGTTGCCGCCGACCAGCTCTATGAGCGCACTCTGGCACCTATGGGCCTGGCGAGCGGCCTGTATACCTGCCGGTTCACCACCAGCACCGGCAGCGTCAGCCAGCGCGTGGTCCTCACCCGCTAAGACGGGCCGTCGGTTAGCAAGTGCAACTGCTAGCTAATAGTGAAAACGCCCCGGCCAGTAGGTCGGGGCGTTTTTGTTTCGTCCTGGCATTGAAGCCGTCCCTTTCACTGAAGTGCTTTCGCAACGGGCCGTAGCTCCTGATGCTGCTGTCTTTGTTTCCATTGTAGGGGCGCTCTGTTGCTCAACCGAAGCATCAGAGCATGGCCCGTTGGGAACCTTCCGGGCCGCATTGGCCAGTGCTTTTGTGCCCGATACTGGTGAGCTGGTCTAAAGAGGCAATGCCAAGCTTGTGCGCCCCCTTAGCGCGAAGCCACCCGCGCCACCACGGCATACAGCGGGTCGGAGCGGCCGGGAGGGCGCGGGCTCCGGTCGAGTAGCTCGATGGCCTGCCAGCCGCCGGCTGCTACCAGGTACTGCTGCACCAGGGCCAGGTGGCCGCGGTCGTCGAGGTGGTGCCAGGCGGCGATGGCCTTGCTGGGAAAGCAGCGGTTGGAGAAGGTGATGACGAGCGGGGCTTCGGGCCGCAGCACGCGGGCCAGCTCGCGCAGCACTGCCACGGGTTGGGTCAGGTAGTCGATGGAAACGCAGATGGCGGCGCCGTCAAACTCATCATCTTGGAAAGGCAGGCTGGGCTGCTGGTTCAGGTCCTGCACCACGTAGGATTCCAGGCGGGGGTTGGCGGCTAGCTCGGCGGCGTTCATGCCCAGGCCCACCACGCGGCGGTAGGCCACGTCGGCGGGCAAGTGGCTGACCCAACTGCTCATTAGGTCGAGAATGGCGGTGTCAGGGGCGAAATATTCGCGGTAGAGCTGCGTGACGGCGGCAATGGCCGCGTCGTCGATGTGCGTGACGAAGCGCGGGTGATGGTAGAATTCCGCGTCGGGCGTTTCGTCCTGGCGGCGGAAGATGTTGGCGGGGAGAGCGTGGTTTGGGTCCATGAGTAGTGGTACGCAAATGCAACTAATGCGTACTTAACTACCGGGAAGACGCCACCATGATTTGGCAGCTGAAAAATTTGCTATGGCAAGGGCTTGCGAGACACGTACACTGTGGCTCGTTGGTTGCCTTTCTTCGTAATAGGGTCTCCCGTTACTGCGTCGAAGCGAAGGCCCGAAACAGCGACGTAAAGGCGGTTTTGGGTGTCGAGGTGAAGATTGTTGAGGTAATGCCGGGCCGGCAGGCGTAGCGTCGACTGCGAGCTACCAGCCGTTCGAAGCAAGTCGCCAGCCAACACCAATCGACTTGTTGAGTTGGGTATCGGCCGGGTATTTTCCTGCACACGGTAGCTTATGCCGCCTGCCTCCACCTGCCCGAGCGGCCGAACAATGCCGCTGTAGCGCTGGTACCCGCGGGGCAGCAGGCCGGTATAGGCCCAAGTCTTGCCAAAATCAGTCGTATACACATCCGCATTACCGGCTATTTTTTCGCCCTGCCCGTTCAGGCCGTAGGCAACCAAGGCAAAAATGGTGTCGTTGCGCGCTAGCAAGCCTACCTGCCTGTCAAAGTTCCGTACTGCCTGCCACGTTTTGCCCTGGTCCAACGTGGAGAACACCTGCGTCATATTAGCGACCAGCAGGGTTTTGTCAAGGTCGCCAACCACAGCGCTGGCCATGTCACCAATGTCATCAGAGTAAATGGTGGCCGGAAGCTCCAGCTTTATCCAATCCGGGTCTTCGGCTTCGCGGGTAGCAAGCCCGATATCTTTTTTCTGGCAGGCCGCCGCGAGTAGCCCGGTGGCAAGCAATAGAACGTAGGGTTTCATTGAGACAATGGCGGGGCAAGACAGATTGAAGAAGAGTAGGGCGTGAAGATAAGATAATTAGAATACTCCGAGTCATCTTTATTTATCCAGGAACGCCCGCAGGTATGGCGCCGTGCTGCTTTCCCTGGCTTTGGCCACCTTGGCAGGCGGCCCGGCCACTACCACACGCCCGCCTTCTTCGCCGGCCCCGGGACCGATGTCGATGACCCAATCGGAGCCAGCCACCACGCGCATGTCGTGCTCGACCACGATGACGGTGTTGCCCGCTTCCACAAGGCCGTCGAGTTGCACCAGGAGCTTTTCCACATCGGAAGGGTGGAGGCCGGTGGTGGGCTCGTCGAGGATGTAGAGGGTGTTGCCGCGGCCAATGCGCTGCAGTTCGGTGGCCAGCTTAATGCGCTGGGCTTCGCCACCCGAGAGCTCGGTGGCGGGCTGGCCCAGGCGGAGGTAGCCCAGGCCCACTTCGCGCAGCACGGTGAGGGCGCGGTGCACGGGCGGCTCCTCGGCAAAGAACTCCCAGGCGTCGTCCACGGTCAGGCCCAGCACTTCGGCAATGTTCTTGTCGCGGTACTGTATTTCCAGGGTTTGGGCGTTGTAGCGGGCACCGTGGCACACGGGGCAGGGCGCGTACACGCTGGGCAGAAACAGCAGCTCGACCATCACGAAGCCTTCGCCCTGGCAGTTTTCGCAGCGGCCCTTGGCTACGTTGAAGGAGAAGCGGCCGGCATCGTAGCGCCGCTTGCGGGCGGCGGGCGTGGCAGCAAACAGCTTGCGCACGTGGTCGAACAGGCCGGTATAGGTGGCCATGTTGGAGCGTGGCGTACGGCCAATGGGCTTCTGGTCGACGCGCACCAAGCGTTTGATGCCTTCCATGCCACTCGTGATTTGGCCGCCTAGAGTGACTGGCGCGGGCTGGTCGAGGGCGTCGGCGTCCTCTTCTTCAAAGGAAACCTCCTGGCCTAAATGTTCAGCCACCAATTCAACCAAAACCTGGCTTACGAGGCTTGACTTTCCCGAGCCCGACACACCCGTGACGGTGGTAAATACGCCGAGCGGAAATTCGGCGTCGAGTTGGTCGAGGTTGTTGCGCGTGACGCCAGCTAGATGCAGCCAGCCGGTGGGAGTGCGCGGCTCGCGAGACGCTAGTGCTACTTCAGCGTCGGCAAAGAGATGGCGCCGCGTTTGCGATTCCTCTATTTGCTTTAATCCTTCGGGTGGGCCGCTGTAGAGCACGTGACCGCCTTTTTCGCCCGCGGCGGGGCCGACGTCTACCAGCCAGTCGGCTTTTCGAATTACGTCCAGGTCGTGCTCTACCACGAACAGGGAGTTACCCGCGTCTTTCAAGCCCGCCAGTGCCGTCAGCAGGGCCTCGGTGTCGGCCGGGTGCAGGCCAGCGGAGGGCTCGTCGAGCACATAGACTACCCCGAACAGGTTGGAATAAAGCTGGGTAGCCAGGCGCAAGCGCTGCAGCTCGCCGGGCGAAAGTGTGGGTGTGCTCCGTTCCAGGGAGAGGTAGCCCAGGCCCAAATCGAGCAATACGGCGAGGCGGGCAGCCAGGTCTTCGGCAATGCGCCGGGCCACAATGGCTTGCTCAGGGTGCTCGGCATCGTGCACCTGCTTGCGGGCCGTGCCCCGGGCAAACGGCTCCAGTAGGCTCGCCAGGCGCTTGAGCGGCAGGCGCGACATGTCGGCAATGTCGATACCCGCAAACATTACCGACAGCGACTCGGGCCGCAGGCGCTTGCCCTGGCAGGTGGGGCAGTCGCTGCTGAGCATGTACTGCGCCACGCGCTTCTTCATGAGCGGGCTGTGGGTGGTGGCGAAGGTGTGCAGCACGTGCCGCTTCACGCCCGTGAAGGTGCCCATGTAGTTGGGCTGCTCGCGGCGCTTGATGGCGCGCTGGGTTTCCTGGGGCGAGTAGCCGGGGTACACGGGCAACACGGGTTGCTCCTCGGTGAAGAGTATCCAGTCCCGGTCTTTCTGGGGTAGGTCGCGCCAGGGCGTGTCCACGTCGTAGCCCATGCTCACGAGGATGTCGCGCTGGTTTTGGCCGCCCCAGGCCTGCGGCCACGCCGCAATGGCCCGCTCCCGGATGGTAAGGGAAGGGTCGGGCACCATGCTTTGCTCCGTGACTTCGTACACGCGGCCCAAGCCGTGGCAGGTGGGGCAGGCGCCTTCCGCGGTGTTGGGCGAAAAGGCTTCGGCGTAGATAATGCCCTGGCCGGCCGGGTAGTCGCCGGCCCGCGAGTAGAGCATGCGCAGCAGATTGGAAAGCGTGGTCACCGAGCCCACCGACGAGCGGGTGCTGGGTGCGCCGCGCTGCTGCTGCAGGGCCACGGCCGGTGGCAGCCCATCGATGGAAGTGACTTCCGGCACGGCCATCTGGTGAAACAGGCGCCGCGCGTATGGAGAAACCGATTCCAGGTAGCGGCGCTGGGCTTCGGCGTAGAGCGTGCCGAAGGCCAGACTCGACTTGCCCGAACCCGACACGCCGGTGAACACCACCAGCGCATCGCGCGGAATGTCGACGTCGACGTTTTTGAGGTTGTGCTCGCGGGCGCCGCGAACGCGCACGAAACCCTGCGAATCGGAAGAAGTGGAGAGGTTTGTCGGTTTAGCCATGGTATAGGGTAGAGAGCCCCTCGCCCTACAAAGGCGGAGCTACCCCACGCATACGCAGCCGGCGCGACAGCATCCAAACCTAACCTGCAAAAAGCGCTGCTGGCATTGTGGGTATCCCCGCGGCCTCTTGGTGCTGACCAGGTTGAGGGACGCACCAAAAGGACGGGCGCCGTCGAGCTTACGCCCCACGCCACCCGTCCCGAACAGAACCTGTTCAGTGCCGCTTACTGCTTGCTGAATCGGCTCGCTTGCTTCTGGCCAACAGTAGTTTGCAGTATTAGCGTGTAGAGACCGGGCTTCAGGGCCGATACGTCTACAGTTTCGCCACGGTAGGTGCCGCGCCACACCTGGCGGCCCTCCACGCTCAGAATCTGCACCTCGCTGCCCACAAACTCGGGGGCGGTGGCCAGCGTGAGGCGGTCAGTTACCGGGTTAGGGTACAAGGTCAGGCCCTCGTTGGTGCTCGCAACTTCTTTGGTAGTAGCCAGGGCCGTGCGGGCGGTGCCCTGCTTGGTGATGCGCACCCAGTTGAGGTTGTAGCCGCCAGTTTGGGCAAACACGCCGAAGTTGTAGGAGCCCGCGGCCACGGTCACGGTGCGCGAGACGGTGGTCCAGTTCTGCCAACCGCCGGTGCCGGGCACGGCCGTGGTGCCCAGCTGGGTGCTGCCAGCGTTCAAATCCGACGAAATTGTGCCACCGGCTGCGCCGCTGGCCACGCGGTACTCAAGCAGGTAGGTGCCGCTGGTGGCGAAGTTCACGTTGTTGAAGACGAGGTAGTCGCCGGCGTCGATGTAGCCCATGTTCTGTCCGCCGCCGGTGTCAGTGCAGTTCTCCACCACCATGCCATTGTTCACGTTCGCCGCCTCGGCTTGTAAGGTCAGCGCCGTGGGCGTGGGCGTGGGGCTGGTGGTTTTCTGGTACACCCGCACGTAGTCGACGAACATGGTGGCGGGCAGCTTGCTTTCGTCCACGGTCTGGCCGGGCCAGTTGCCGGCCACGGCCAGGTTCAGGAGCAGGAAAAAAGGTTTCTGAAACTCCTCGGTGCCGCCTGTGCCGTTGCTGATGTTGATTTCGTGGAATTTCACGCCGTCTACGTACCAACGAATGGCCGCGGGCTCCCACTCAATGGCGTACACGTGGTAGACGTTGGGCGCCGTGGGCGTGTTGCCACCGTATTCGGCGTGGCCGTTGTTGTCCCAGTGCACCGTGCCGTAGGTGCGGCTGTCGGCGTTCACCTGTTCCATGATGTCGATTTCGCCGCACCGCGGCCAACTCACCGTGCTGATGTTGCTGCCCAGCATCCAGAACGCCGGCCACAGCCCCTGGCCCAGCGGCAGCTTAATGCGCGCTTCCATCCGGCCGTAGGTGAACTCCTTTTTGCCCTTGGTTATCATGCGCGCCGACGTGTAAGGCATGCCGCCCATGGCCTGCTTGCGGGCCGTAATCTGCAGTTCGCCGTTCACCACGGTGGCGTTAGCAGCCTGGTAATACTGCTTTTCGTTGTTGCCCCAGCCGCCGCCGCCGGTTTCAAATGTCCAACTCGGGCCGATGCCAGTAGTGAACTCATCGGCCCAGACCTGCTGGTAGGTTTGGGCCTGGGTAGCGGCGGTACTGAACAGCAGTGCTGCCGCCCCAAGTAGTGAGGTAAGCGTTTTCATGTGGTAGAGGGGAAAAAAGTGGAAAGAAGCGCTCCGGCGGTAGTGCCGAAGCAAGTGAAAAGCAGTTCAATGTCTCAGCCCGGTGCACCCCGCTCGGGCCGCCAGCCCTAAGCAGGTCCGGCCCGGCCAGTAGGAGCGGGCGCTGTGCTGGTTTCTTAGGGGCAGCAAGCCGGCCGGGTAGTCAAATGTCACCCCTTACTACTGGCAAGACAAGTCCCTAACTGCTTCGTTTTTGGGCTTTAGAAGGCAGTTTTCCCGGCACTTATACACTTACAGCACATTCGCAAACCCCCGATTGGCCCAAGATGCTCCGGAATCGTTACCGGAGAAATCGGACCTTTTCTACGCATAAAAAACACGCAAAAAACTTCCCGATTGCCGGAATTATATTGTTTATTTTTTGGAGTCCCCAACGGCTACTCTGCTTGCAGTATCCTGCTAATTAGCGCGTTTGGTATTATTTCAATGTTGGTATTGACTAGGGCGCTGCGTTTGCCACATCGAGAGTTCGTTTAACAAAGCACTGGATAGGGCGCCTGTGACTACCTAAGGCGAGGCCGGCGCCTCACCGGCGCCATCGGCAGCAGGAGGTAAGAGGTGCACGCTAGCCGAGTTGATGCAGTAGCGCAGGCCGCTGGGCTCCGGCCCATCGGGAAAAACGTGCCCAAGGTGGCCATCGCACACGTTGCACCGGGCCTCGATGCGCTGCATGCTGAAGCTGTCGTCGAAGGCGTAGCGGATGGCGTTGGGGGCGCGGGGCTGCCGGAAGCTGGGCCAGCCGGAGATGGCATGGTACTTCTCGGTGGCTGCAAAAAGCCCGCTGCCGCAGCCGGCGCAGACGTACTCGCCCGGCTCGTAGGTACGGCAGTAGGCGTTGCGGTAGGGCGGCTCGGTGGCCTGCTGGCGCAGCACGTGGTGCTGGCCGGGCGTGAGCAGCTGGGCCCATTTCGCTTCGGAATGCTCCACGCGCCGGGGCGGCTCGGGGTTGCCGTATTTGGCGAAGGTGATGATGTCTTTCCAGCGGAGCACGGGAAAAGTAAGGCTATACGCCGTTCATACCACCTGCGGTGTGGGCTGGGGAGGTGACCATCTTAGCCTAACTCGTTCTGGTGGGCGCCTCACCCCCGGCCCCTCTCCGGTGGAGAGGGGAGCCGGTTATGCGCACGCGAAAATCGTCAGGCTCCCCTCTCCACCGGAGAGGGGCCGGGGGTGAGGCGTAATGCGGAGGGCGACCTCGCTAGAATGTAAACTGTAAACTGGGGCTGGAGGTAGACTTAATCGCACCAAGTGTAAATGGTGACCCTCAGCCGCTGGTGGCCAACTGGGCCACCACTTCCACGGGGTCATCCACTTCGATAATGAGCTGCTGGTATTCTTCGTCCCGCAGCGTGATTACAACCACATTCTCTGGCTTGGCCACGTCGATAAACGACGGCTTGTGGCTGCCTTGGTGGTCGAGGTAAAACGTGCCCGCCGTGACGAGCCCCGGCACACTGGTGCCACCGGCGCGCAGGCCCTCAATGTGCTTGGCGGCCTCGGGGTCAGCCCGCACTTCTGTGATGTGGGAGCGCGGCACGGTGAGCTCGCTTTTGAAGGCAAAAACCTTGTGCAGGCCGCGTACGGTGAAAACAACGGTGTCGTGATGGACGGTGACTTCAACCATGGGAAGATTATTGAGCCAATGAAGAAGGAACGGGATGGGCAGCAGAGGTCGCTAGCGCATTGGGGTGGCTGGCCGTTTGCCAGCGCATCAGCACCAGGTATACCCCACCCGATACGAGGAAACCCACAAACCAGGCGTAGTTGTACACCGCCACCAGGGCGGGCCACACGGCGCCCTTGTCCAGCGCGCCAATGGCGGTGAGAAAGCCGGGAATGTTGGGCAGAATGCCGATGATGAGGGCCGCAATAGCCGCCAGATTGTAGCCGTTGCGGTAGGCGTAGCGCCCGTGGTACTGGTAGAGGTCGGGCACGTCGAGCCGCTGCTGGCGAACGAGGTAGTAGTCGACTATCATGATGCCGCCGATGGGCCCCAGCAGGCCCGAGTAGCCCACCAGCCAGGTGAAAATGTAGCCGGAAGGGTCGGCAATGAGTTTCCAGGGGAAGATGAGCACGCCGAGCACGCCGGTGATGTAGCCGCCGGCTTTGAAGCTGATGCGGGTGGGGGAAAAATTGGCGAAGTCGTTGGCGGGGCTCACGATATTGGCCGCGATGTTGGTGGCCAGCGTGGACAGGGCCACCGCCAGCATGGCCGCGCTCACCAGCAGCTTGCTCTCAAATTTGGCCGCCAGCACCACCGGGTCCCAGATGGTTTTGCCGTAAATGACGAACGTGGCCGACGTCACGACCACGCCCACAAACGAGAACAAAGTCATGGACGTGGGCAGGCCCAGCGCCTGGCCCATCAGCTGGGCGCGCTGGCTGGTGGCGTAGCGCGTGAAGTCCGGAATGTTGAGCGAGAGCGTGGCCCAAAACCCCACCATGCCCGTGAGTGAGGGAAAGAAAAAGGCCCAGAACGCCGCGCTCGACGTGAATTTGCTCGGCTGCGCCAGAATCGGCCCCAACCCGTTGCCGGCCGATATGGCCCACCACAGCAGCGCCACCGCAGCCACCGGTAGGAAAAACGCCTTGAACACCAGTAGCTTCCGGATGCTCTCTACCCCCAGGTACACCACGTACATGTTCACCAGCCAGAACAGCAGAAACACCAGCGCCGGACCCGTTTCGAGGGCCCAGCTGGCTGGAAACACGGGCGGCAGCGTGGCCAGCCCCGGCAGCCACAGCACCGCCATTTGGTAGAGCGCGTAGCCGCCTATCCAGGTTTGGATGCCGAACCAGCCACAGGCAATGATGGCCCGCAGCAAGGCCGGCACGTTGGCCCCGCGCACGCCAAAGCTGGCCCGCGCAAACACCGGAAACGGGATGCCGTACTCGGCCCCGGCGCGCCCGTTGAGCAACATGGGCACCAGCACAATGGTATTGCCCAGAAAAATGGTGAGCAGCGCCTGCCACCAGTTCATGCCGCCCTCAATGAGCGAGCTGGCCAGCATGTAGGTGGGAATGCACAGGCTCATGCTAATCCAGAGCGCGGCGTAGTTGCCAGTGCCCCAGGTGCGCTCGGCCGGCGGGGTGGGGGCCAGGTCGGGACTGGTGAGGCCGGGGGCGGCCGGCGCGAGTTGCTGCGTGGTTTGCATGGTGTTGCTGAAAAAAAAGACCCGGACTAATGTAAGCGTCTGTTCGAAAATAACGTCCTGTCGAGCTTGAAGAACGGTGATTTCGAGCAGTGGCTTGCATTAGCCCGGGCTTATTTCAGAACGGGTGTGAGGCTGTAGCGCGGACATTTAGTCCGCGACCCAGTTTGTGCTATGAGTCGCGGACTAAAAGTCCGCGCTACGGCCTGGTATTCGTGGCCCAAATCAGGGCGTGATGGTCTCGATGCCACCGTCGGCCCGGCGCTTCAGCTCGGTGACTTTGATGTTGCGCAGCCAGGTTTTGCCCGAGAGCTGGGTGTCGTGGTAGAAAATGTACCACTTGTCTTTGATGGGCACAATGGAGTGGTGGGTGGTCCAGCCCTGCACGGGCTGCATGATGACACCCTGGTAGGTGAAGGGGCCTGCGGGCGTGTTGGCGGTGGCGTACGCCAGCAGGTGGGTATCGCCGGTGGAGTAGGAGAAGTAGTACTTGCCGTTGTACTTGTGCATCCAGGCGCCTTCGAAGAAGCGGCGGTTGTTATCGCTGGATTGCAGGGGCTTGCCATTCTCATCCAGAATCACAACTTCCTTCACCGGGCCGTCGAATTTCTTCATGTCCGGGGTGAGCTTGGCCATGCGGGCGTTGAGGGCGGGTACATCACTATTGGGCTCCTTCTCAGCGGCGTTGGGGTTGTACTTTCCACCCTGCCAGCGCTGGAGCTGGCCGCCCCAGAGGCCCCCGAAATACATGTAGGACTGCCCGTCGGTGTCGGTGAACACGGCGGGGTCGATGCTGAAGCTGCCAGCAATAGGCGTCGGCTCGGCTTTAAACGGGCCGGTGGGCGTCTTGCTGGTGGCTACGCCGATGCGGAACACGTCCTGCTTGTCTTTCACAGGGAAGTACAGGTAGTAGGTGCCGTTTTTGAAGGCCGCATCGGGCGCCCACAGCTGCCGGCCAGCCCAGGGAATGTCCTTGACGTCGAGCCCCACACCGTGGTCCGTAACCTTGCCGTTGATGCTGTCCATGGACAGAATGTGGTAGTCGCGCATGGCGAAGTGGTCGCCCTTGTCGTTTTCCGGAATGTCGGCTTCGATGTCGTGCGAGGGGTAGATGTAAATCTTGCCCCCAAACACGTGGGCCGAGGGGTCAGCGGTGTAAATGTCGCGCACCAGGGGTTCGGACAAGGGCTTTTTAGCCGCAGCGGTGTCGGCCTGAGGCGCCGTAGTGGCCGTGGTTTCTTGCGTAGAGCTATTGCTTTGGCAGGCCCCGAGCAAAGCCAGGGAGGCCGCCAGCACCGGCACCGAAACGGATGTTTTGAAGGAAGTGAGCATGGGGAATTTTAGGGATGGAAAGCACTTGCGGGAAATGGCAAAAGCGGTTCGCGGGCAGCCCGCGGAACACATCTTAATCAGATTGCCGCGTAAATATAGAAGCAGTGTCTGCCTGCGCAACTCTTTGATAGATAGCTGCTTTTAAAGCAAAACTACCGGAACCGTTTGTGATAGGTTGGCCAAAACCATCGGCGCGCCAGCCCGTTTATTCCCGCTGCGGCAGATAACTATTTTGCGGCCAATTGCTTTTATCAGCGGGCCGCCAGCTGCCGCCCTCACCCCCGTACATTTTGCCATTCATTATGGACACTACCACAGAAACTGCCTTCCGCCGAATTTTTCAGGTTATCGACGGCAATAAGAAAGCCGTGGGCGACGGCTTCCAGGTAACCAGCCCCATGCCCGGGCCGCGCATCCGCCAGCTCAGCCCCTTCTTGCTCATCGACCACATCGGCCCCATGGCCGTGGCCCCCAGTGACAAGCCCCTGGGCTCGCCGCCCCACCCGCACCGCGGCTTCGAAACCGTGACGGTGATGTACCAGGGCGTGCTGGCCCACCGCGACACGGCCGGCCACGCTGGTAACATCGGCCCCGGCGACGTGCAGTGGATGACGGCCGGTGCCGGCCTCATGCACGAGGAGCTGTACGAAAAGGAATTCACGCGCCAGGGCGGCACCCTGGAGGTGGTGCAGCTGTGGGTGAACGTGCCCAAAAAGGACAAGATGGCGCCGCCCAACTACCAGGACATTCCGTCCGCGGCCATCAAAACTCTGCCCACGTCCGACGGCAAAGGCACTATCCGCGTGATTGCGGGCACCTACGAAGGCGTGAGTGGCCCTGCCACCACCTTCTCGCCCATGACCATGCTCGACGTGCACCTCACCAAAGGCGCCGAGCTAACCCTGAACCTGCCCGCCGACTACAACGTGGGCCTCTACATTGTGAAGGGCGACGTGCTGCTCCACGGCGAGCGACCGGCCGCTACCAAGCAGCTGGTGGTGCTAGGCTGGAATTCGCAGGAAGCGCAAATAACCGCCACCGAGGACAGCATTGTGCTGGTGTTGGCGGGCGAGCCCATTGAGGAGCCGCTGGCTACTTACGGGCCGTTTGTGATGAACACTAATAAGGAGCTGATGCAGGCCATTGCTGACTTTGAGAGCGGGGCAATGGGGAAGTTTGAGGACGAGTAACCTCACCCCCTGACCCCTGCCGGGCACGGCCCCTCTCCAAAAAAGAGGGGGCACCGGCTTTGCGCTGTCATATACCGCTAAAAGTAAAAAGCCTGCTAAACAGCAGGCTTTTTTAATTAACACTATTATCCTAAGGCATGACCAGTGCCCCCTCTTTTTTGGAGAGGGGCCGTGCCCGGCAGGGGTCAGGGGGTGAGGTTTACCGGCTTCCGTAGCGCTGCCCAAAAAAATCGCCCTTGTTCCAGGTCGGCCGCACTGGGTTCTGCGCCACTTGGTAGCCAATCAAGAAGCACAGCTGCACGTATTTCTTACCAGCTTCGAAGTCAAATAAGCCGTTGATATCATCCTGCGGTTTGTGGTAGGTGACGGCGCGCCACTTCTGCACCTCTTCGCTGAGGTTGTTTTTGCCGTCGGCGGTTTTGTTACCGTATTTGATGTGCAGGGCCGGGATGCCGGCGGTCACGAAGTTGTATTGGTCGCTGCGAATGAAGCGGTTCTGCTCCGGCTCGGGGTCCTGCTCCAGGGCGATACCCATGTAGGCGGCGGCTTGTTTCACGGGCTCCAGTAGGGTGGAGTGCTGCCCGCCCAGCGCCACCACGGACAGCAGCGGAGCGATGATGGTGGGCATGTCCATATTCACATCGGCCACGATGCTAGCTTTGGGCACGGTGGGGTTGGCGGCAAAGGCGGCCGAGCCCAGCAGGCCTAGTTCTTCGCCAGTCATAAACACGAAGAGCATGCTGCGCTTAGGCTTCTCCTTGAGCCTGGAGTAAACCTTGGCAATCTCCAGCACGCAGGACACGCCCGAAGCATTGTCGTGGGCACCGTTGTTGATGGAGTCGCCTTTCACGGGCGCCGTGATGCCGAGGTGGTCGAGGTGGGCCGAATGCACCACGTACTCGCTGCGCAGCTTGGCATCGGAGCCTGTGACTTTGCCCACCACGTTGTAGCTCTCAATATCCTGGTAAGTGGATTCGCCGCGGGCACTGACAGCCGTTTTCAGCGGTGCCGAAGCTGGCTTGCCGCCCTTGATAGTGGCAAAAACCTGCGCCGTATCCAGCCCGGCCCCCTGCATGAGGCGCTGGAGCGTAGCGGCGCTAACGGCCGCGTACAGCTGCTGGCGGCTGCCCACCGCAAAGGAGCGCGAGGCGGCCACCTTGCCGTTGGCGCCCAGCACGCTGTAGGTGCCGCGCTTCAAGTCGGGCAGGGCGCCGGCACGCGTCGAAGCTACAATCAGGCCCACGGCGCCGCGCTGGGTGGCCGCCTGCAGAATGCCTGATAGGTCCTGGCTAGCCGCGGCCACCGTGGATGCAAATGTCCTTGGCGCGCCGCGGACAATAACCACCACCTTGCCCTTCACGTCGAGGCCGGCGTAGTCGTCGTAGCCCAGCTCGGGCGCACTGATGCCGAAGCCCGCGAAGGCCAGTGGGGCATCGGCTACGGTGGTGGCGGGCAGCTCGGGGCTGGGGTAAATAACGTAGTCCTGGCCGGCCGTAAGCGGCGCGGCTGCCTGCGCCTCACGCAACGTGAACGTGGCTCCAGGCTTCAAAAGCGCCTTGCGCAGCTGAACCTTCTGGAGGTAAGTGCCGCCTTCGCCAGCGGGCTGTACGCCCAGGTCTTTCAGTTGTTTCGTGACGTAGTCGACGGCCATCTGGTAGCCTTCTGTGCCGGGCTGGCGACCTTTCAGCCGGTCGTCGGCCAAGTAAGCAATGTGGGCTTTGATGGCCGCGGGTTGCACCTGGTCCAGGGATTTTTTGACGGGTGCAGGCACGGTGAGCGGGGCTTGCGCGTGGGCAGTGCCGCTTAGCAGCATGGTGGCAAGCAGAATAAGAGGACTGTTTTTCATTGGAAGGATGTAGAGACGCCACGCTTGGCGTCTCGTAGTTGAACAGTTACGAGGGAACGATGAGGTCCTCACGGCGCTGACGCCGAGACGCAAAATGTTGCGTCTCTACAAGGCTAAAATCTGCTTTAGCTCGGCGTCGGTCACGGTGAGCAGGCCTACTTTGGGCAGGCGCTCGGTGAGCACGCGCCAGTTGGGCTCCTGCTTGAAAATGGGGCGGAGCAGGGCAATGGCGGCCGGCACCTGCTGCTTATTGGCGAGGGTGATGGCGTGCCAGTATTTCATTTCGAGGTTTTTGGGAAACATCTTTTCGGCGGCCTCATATTCCTGAATGGCTTTGGGCATGTCGTTTTTCTCCACGGCGAGGTCGCCGGCGTTCATGTGCTCGTAGGCGCGGTGCAGGCTGAGGAGGCGGCGCAGCTCGGGCAGCGGGGCGGCGCTGTCGTCCACGCGCAGGTCCACGAGACGGTCGGCCCAGGGGCCTTCGGTGGCTTTGCCGCGCACCACCAGCAGCGCGGCCGACTGCCGGCCGCGGATGTCGCCGCCCTGGGCTTCGGCCGCATCGAGAGCAGCCAGTACCCGCTCGGCTAGGGGAAGTTTGGCATTTTGCTCGAAGGCCTTGGCCATGGCGGGCCACACTTTGTCGGAGAGCATCATGTTGGCTTGCACCGAGAATTGATTGCCGGTGATGTGTCCGGCCTTGTCGACGCACTTGTTACCAGTATGCACGGCCACGCGGCCCTGGTTGTCGAGGATGGCGACCTGCCGTACGTCGCGGCCTTCGTCGTTCGACAGCAGCTCATCCAGCGCCTGCTGGGCCGATTTACCACTTTTCAACAGCGCCAGGCCGCGCAAACCGAACGACTTATTGGTAAACGACTGCGTAGCCACCACGCCCACGCCGGCCTCGCCCCAGCTCACGGATGTGCCCACCGAAAACCAGTGGCTTTGCACGGCCACGGCCATTTCGCCGGTGGCGGGGTCGCGGGCCACTATACTGAATGTGTGAGCCAGCGGGTCGGTGGCGGAGTAAAACTGAGCAGCCACGGGCAGGTGCAGCAGCACAAGCAGCAGGAGGGAAAGCAGGTATTTCAGAAGCATAGCCGGGAAGCGAGGTGAGGTGAAGGCAGTGGCCGAAGGTAGTAAACAGCGCTTCTTTGCTTGAATTGGTGCGCTGCAAACCCAAACTGGTATGTGGGGTTTACCTTGCTCCTTCTAGCTCTTATGCTCCCAACTCAACCGCCCATGATTCGCGTTTCCCACCTCAGCAAACGCTTCGGGGCGCACGCCGTGGTGCAGGACGTGTCGTTTGAGCTGGCGGCCGGCGAAACGCTGGTGCTCCTCGGCCCCAGCGGCTGCGGCAAAACCACCCTGCTCAAGATGCTCAACCGACTGGTGGAGCCTGACAGCGGCACCGTCGAAATCAATGGTCTAAATGTATTCGAGCAGCGTCCCGAAACGCTGCGCCGCGGCATTGGCTACGTCATTCAGCAAGTGGGCCTGCTGCCGCACTACACCGTGGCCGAAAACGTGGCCGTGGTGCCGCGCCTGCTCGGGCACGCACCCGCCGCCATTGCGGCCCGCACCACAGCGCTGCTCACGCGCCTGCACCTGCCGCCCGAGCGTTACGCGGCGCAGCTCCCGCATCAGCTCTCGGGCGGGCAGCAGCAGCGCGTGGGCCTGGCCCGCGCCCTGGCCGCCGACCCGCCCATTATCCTGCTCGACGAGCCCTTCGGTGCCCTCGACCCATTGACCCGCGCCAGCATCCGGCGCGAGTTTCGGGAACTGGAGGAACTGCGCAGCAAAACGGTGGTGCTCGTTACCCACGATGTCACCGAAGCCTTTGAATTAGCCGACCGGATTTTGCTGCTCGACGCTGGCCAGGTGCAGCAGCTGGGCACGCCGCGGGAGCTGCTATTTCAACCGGCTAATGACTTTGTGCGCCGGTTTTTCGCCGCCGAGCGGCTGGCCCTGCAATTGCGCACCCTCACGCTGGGCGATGTCTTTACTGAGGAAGCAGCAACGCGGAGCGCCGGGCCAATCCCTTTGCCTTTCACCACCGCAACCACCGTGCATGATGCCCTCGAAACCTTAACCGATTCCGATGCTGGCGCCTCAACAAGCTTCAGCGTAGCGGAGCTGATGGCCGCGTTCGGCCAGGCCTTACAACGAGAGGAGGAAGCATGGAAACGCTAGCAGCCCTCTTCACTTTTTGGCGCGAGCAGGCCGGCAAGCTGGGCGAGCAAACGCTGCAGCACATCGGCCTCACGGCGGCTTCGTTGCTGCTGGCGGTGCTGCTGGGCGTGCCCGTGGGCTTGTGGCTGTCGCGCCGGCCGCGCTGGGCTCCGGCGGTGCTGGGCCTGGCCGGCGTGCTGCAAACGGTGCCCAGCATTGCCCTGCTTGGCTTCCTGATTCCGTTGCTGGGCATCGGGCCCAAGCCGGCCATTTTTGCGCTGTTTCTGTACTCGCTGCTGCCCATTATCCGCAACACCCTGGCGGGTATTCAGGGCGTAGCGCCGGCCGTGGTGGAAGCCGCCCGCGGCCTGGGCCTCACCGATGGCCAAGTGCTGCGCCGGGTAGAATTGCCACTGGCGCTGCCGGTGCTCATGGCCGGCATCCGCACGGCTACAGTAATAAACGTGGGCGTGGCTACCCTGGCGGCCTACGTGGCGGCAGGTGGGCTGGGCGAGTTCATCTTCGGCGGCATTGCCTTGAATAATCCGGCCATGATACTGGCCGGGGCGTTGCCCGCCGCGGGGCTGGCCCTGGCGTTTGATGCGGCGCTGGGCGCGGTGCAAAAGCTGAGTGCCCGCCGCCTGCGGCAAGTGGGCGGGGCGCTGCTAGTGGCGCTGCCGCTGCTGGGCGCGCTCTACCTGTTGCCCCGCGCCACGGGCAAGCTGCTGGCCGGCTTCAGCCCCGAGTTTGTGGGCCGCGCCGACGGCCTGCCCGGTCTCACCAAAACCTATGGCCTCACGCGCCTGCCCAACGTGGTGCTGGCGCCTGCGCTGGTATACGAAGCCGCCCGCAACGCCAACGTCGACGTCATCGATGGCTACTCCACCGACGGCCGCATCCGGGCCTACAACCTGCGCGTGCTGCACGACGACCGCCGCGTGTTTCCGCCCTACTACGCGGCGCCCGTCATTCGCCCCCAACTGTTGCGCGAGCACCCTGAGCTAATGGCCGTGCTGGCCCAACTCGATGGGCAGATTTCCGATTCGGTGATGACCAACCTGAACTACCGCGCCGACTACCTGCACCAGTCGCCCCAGGCTATTGCCGAAGCTTTTCTGCGGCGGCGCGGGCTGTGGCGCGCTCCCCGCCCCGCCATTGCCGATGCGCCAGTCGTGCGCTTGGGCTCCAAGATTTTTGCCGAGCAATACATCCTCGCTGAGATGTACGCCGCCCTTATCCGCGGCAATACCAACCTGGCCGTGCAAACCAAAACCGGCCTCGGCGGCACCACCATCTGCTTCGATGCGCTGCGTGACGGTGCTATCGATATGTACCCCGAATACACCGGCACGGGCCTCCTCGTGCTGCTCCAGCCCACGCCCGCCGTGGTCGATTCGCTCGGGGGCCGGCCCGATGCCGTGCTTAATTATGTGCGTCGCGAATTTCAGCGGCGCTACAACCTGGAGTGGCTTGCGCCGCTGGGCTTCAATAATACTTATGCCCTGCTGATGCGGCAGCAACAGGCGCAGGAATTGGGCATTGCGAGCGTATCAGAATTAGGGCAGTACCTGCGGCGGTGATGGGGTTACTGCTGTCATCCTGAGCGCAGCGAAGGACCTTATCACAGTAGGGTGACTTGAATTACCGCGTATCAGAATCAACATAATAAGGTCCTTTGCTGCGCTCAGGATGACAGAAGGCTACTTTTGTTATATGATTCTTGCCACTGCCACCCCTGCCGACGCCGCCCGCCTCACTAACCTCGTAAACCGCGCCTACCGGGGCGACTCCTCCCGCCGGGGCTGGACCACGGAGGCCCACCTGCTCGACGGCCAGCGCATCGACGAAGAAGGCATGCAGGAAATGCTGGCCGTGCCCGAAGCCGCCATGCTGCTCTGCCTCGGCGAAAACAACGCGTTATTGGGCAGCTTCTACGCCCATGCGCTGGGCCAGAAAGTATACCTGGGCATGCTGGCCGTCGACCCTCAGGGGCAGGCTCAGGGAGTGGGCAAGTTTCTGATTCGGGCGGCCGAAGACTACGGCCGCCAGCACGGCTGCACCATCAGCAAGATGACCGTCATCTCGGTGCGAACCGAGCTTATTGCGTTCTACGAGCGGCAGGGCTACCGCCTAACCGGCGCCACTGAGCCCTTTCCCACCGACCCGCGCTACGGCATTCCCAAGCAGCCCCTGACGCTGCTGGTGCTGGAGAAACCACTCGCCTGAGGCAACTGAAGCTGTGCCAGCGCAGGCTGCCCTCAGTTCCGCTGCACGCTTATTACAACGCTTTTTGGCTGTTGGGCCGTGGCTCTGCTTGGATAAGGGGTCACGTCGTGGAGCACCACCAAGTAGGTTCGCCCATTGGCTTGCACCACGCCTTGCGCATCGGCGCTGACATTGGACAGAACCAACTTAAGCGACTGACTCGACCCATCGCTGGCCTGCACGCTGAGCACCGCTTCCGCAATGCCTCCCCACACGCAAACCACGTCTTGCGGGCAGCGGCTATCGTTCACGGCGTCCACCCCAATAGTCAATTCTGGCACCCGCTGGTTGGGAAAAGCTCCGCTTTGCTGCTGGCGCAAGGCCACCTGCTGGCCGAAAGGCGCATCGATGCGCGGCGCGGCAGAATCGTCTTTCTGGCAGCTTGCCAGGCACCACACGAAGGCCATTAAAACCAAAAGTAATTTCATAGGAGAGGGACTTGACGTATAGGTTAGAGCCAGGAGTTTCGCAGCGTAGACCGCTGCATCAGCCTAATGGTTGCGTGCCGCTCGTAGCAATTGCCGGTCGGCGTTGTTTAAACAACGACTCTCGCATTAAAATTAATTTACGAGCAACTTCCAAAAACCGAGCCGGTTCAAGCAGCAAACTTCCTCTCGCCACGTTATAGTAAGCGGGGCGCTTGTTCCTAAGTAAAGAACACAAACCCGCAAAGGCACCAGACACCAACGTTCCATTCCCTCAACCAAGTGCTATGACCAATACCCCTCTGTCCGAACTTGAACTGGTTCTGAAAGCCGATACTCCGCCCGCCGAAGCGCTACAAAGTGCTCTCGAATTGATAGGCCAGCACCTGCGCGCCGACCGTTGCTTTCTCTACGTGCGCGACCCGGCGCAGGGGCGTGGCCGCATCGCCCTGGTCTGGCGCCTCGATGAAGCCGTGCCCGACCCGCGCCACGACTGGCAAGCCGACACCGGCGACCTACCCAAAGAAGACCCGCTCTTCCGCGCCGCCCTGGCCGCTCAGCCCTCGGTGTTTGTCAACGACGTAACCGAGGCTGGCCCCGAGGTGCTCAACCAGGAATTCGAGCGCCGCACGTTCGGCCACCGGGCCCTCATCCACGCCCACATCACCGAAGGCGAGCAGCTGTGGGGCATTTTGCAGCCCTGCGTCTTCGGCCACCCCCGCCACTGGACCGCTGCCGAGCGGGAGTACGTGGATGCGGCGGTGCCGCTGTTTCTGCCGATTATTAGAGAATATGTGCAGGAGGTGGGCAAGCGCTGAGGGGATTAAAGTGCTGCTCGTCTTTTCCCGAATTGCTCTCAATTAGGGTCCTTTCGGAAGTGCACTTTGGGATTTGGCAATGAACCCAAAGGAAGTGCAACGTTAGCCGATGGGGTAAGTCTATGAGAAGCCTTGGTACCGAGCCAGGGCTTTTTACTTTTCATGCTCCGTCTCATGATACGCCTTCTCCTTCTTTGCCTGATGCTGCTCGTCGTCGTACCCGCGTTTGCCCTTCGGCCGGTGGCTGCTTGGTGGGCCAAGCCGGACACGCTGGGCCTGAAATACCAGCAATTGGAGATAACCACAGCCGACCATGTGAAGCTGACTGCTTGGCTCATCGAGCCTTCAGCCAAGGCTACTGACCAGCACACTACCATGGTTGTGGCCGGCGGCGACGCCTACAACATGTCCAGCAATATCTACACGGCGTGGGCGCTGGCCGATGCTGGCTACCGTTCCTTGCTGTTCGACTACCGGGGCTTCGGCCACAGTCAGGCCTTTGCCATCGACCCACAGCGGCTGTACTACGAAGAATTTGCCACCGACCTGCGTGCAGCGTTGGCTGAAGCACGGCGCTTGCAGCCCCGCGACCGGGTAGGTATTCTGGGCTTGTCAATGGGCGGTATTATCGGGTCGAGAGTGGGAGCCAGTGACAAGCCCGATTTTCTAATCACTGAGGGCTATGCGGGCAATCTGCCGGCCATAGTGGCTTACCAAAAAGCCGCCCACAACAAAACCTTAACCCTCCCAGCCGGGGCCGCTACCTACCCCCGCGTGGCGGCCCGGGTGCATTGCCCCTGGCTACTCATCGCCGGCACCCAGGATAAGAACACGCCCCTCGCCGATTCGGCCGCCGTGGTGAAAGCCGCTCGCCGCCGTCAGCGGCGCCAGTTGTTAGCCGTAGACTGCGGCCACTTGGGTGCGCAGGATAAATTGACCGAAAAGTTCTTCGCTGAAGGCTATGTGCAGGCCATTAGTCGCTTTCTGGCGGGCGGCGAAGCCTAACAGCTCAAGGCAGGGCCAACTGTGTCCGTAAACAGCGTGGCGGCATGTGCTGCTCCCAAAGCTTGTGAAACGAGCTCAGCAGCTGCAAAACCTGATTTAATTGCCAGGCGTAGAGGCATGGCAGGCCAGCCGAACCTCTCCTGGCCTTCTTTGCGCTGTTGTCAATCCTTCATAACTTCTCGCTTGACTACGATGCAGGGCGTGACCTGCTACTGGGTCACTGGCTCCCGGGAATGACAGAAGAAGACCTTTACCCTTCCTATGCCCGGCTGCTAGCGGCGGCCCAGGAGCATGGCAATTGCCGGTTTTGGCTGCTGGATATGCGCCAAAGGGCGTGGCATTCGGCCGCGTTCGCCGCTTGGTTTAGCGGGCTGCTGGCCCAGCAGGTCGTGCGTGAGTTGGGTGCCCCAGTGTTCGTGGCCTATGTTGCCAGTGAGGAGCACCGCGCTACCATCGAGAGCATCTCCACTGCCGCCACTTTGCGCAAAGCCGCGAAGTCTGAGCTTTATCCACACTTTTTCAACAACGAGAAAGATGCTGCGGAGTGGCTGTGCTACTACCAAACTCATAGCGAGTGGAAGTCTCGTCTGCAAAGCACTTGATGATTGCTGTTGGTGTAGACAGCAAGCTAGGCGTGCAGAAAGAGCTTTATAGCAAAACGCATTGGCTGGCGCAGATGACGCTCCGCTAAACTTGCTCCAGCGCGACTTCCGGAACTTTATCGCACCAGCTTCTCGGCCCGAAACAGGTCGTCTGACGCTTGCAGGAGCTTGGCGCGCAGCTTGGGATTATAGTCCGGGTGGAAATTCAGGAAGGCGCGCACCACGCCGGCCGCCCTATCTGTCTGGTAGGAGCCCAGCGAGGCCTGCAGCCAGGAATACGGGAAGAAGATGTCGCCCGTCAGCTGAATTTCCTCCAGCAGCTCCAGGCTCTGGGGCAGGTATTTTTCTGACGTTTCGTGGCGAAGCGGGTGGTGCAGGTAGCCGAGGGCGGCCGTGACCCAAGCTTCTTTTTCGCGGTTTTTGTCGTCGGCCAGGGAGGTGAAGAAGGCGTCGCGGGTGGCGGCATCGGGTGCCAGGGCGGGCATCAGAAATTGCAGGCGGCGTTGGCGGTCCACATTTTTGATGCGATTGAGCTGCTGGGGCAGAATGGGCTGGGGCGAGGTGAAGTCGCGCACGGCCAGCGCCAGGGCCAGGGCAGTGTAGTCGTCCTCGGTCAGCTTCACGCCGACGGGCGCTTTTTCCGATTGCCAGATTTGGTAGAGGCGGGCCTGCGCGGGCTGAGTGAGGGCGATGGACTGGTAGGTTTTAAAGAGCAGCTTTTTGGAGTTGGCCGCCGGGTTTTTCTGCAGGGCAGCCCACAGGTCTTTTTCCAGCGCGGGAGCCACGGCTACGCGCTGCGCCGGGCTGAGAAAGTGCCAGAAAATGTCGCTGGCCTGGCCCGTGAGCAGCTTCAGGTTCAGCTCCTCGGGCTCGCGGGTGAGGGCCTGGCGGTAGACCGTGAGCAGCTCCTGCGGCTTGATGACCTGACCGTTGAGCATGTTCTCGTAGAGGTTGACGTAGGCGGCGGCGCGGGCCACGGGGTTCTTCAAACCCGCGAGCTGCGCCGGAAGCTGCTGGGCCACCGGGAACACACCGTAGCCCAGGCCCGTGGAGTTGAACAGCACGAAGCTGGGCGCCGGCTGGCCCACGGCCAGGGGCAGCGCCACGGTGCGCTCACTCATGTTCACGGTTAGCTCTTTGGTGCGGCCGTTGGGGTACACCAGCAGCACCTCAAACAGCTGCGGCCAAAGGCGGTCGGAGCCGTCTTCGGCGCGCTGGGTGAGGGCGAGGCTGGTGATTTTACCAGCGTTGGTTTTCAGCTCGTGGGTGAAAACAGGGCGGCCGGGCTGGTTCACCCACACCTGGTTCCAGGCCTGCAGGTCGGCGGGCGTGCGGGCGTCCAGGATGTCGATGAGGTCGGGCCAGGTGGCGTTGCTGTTCGCGTACTTCCGCAGATACTCCTGCAGGCCCTGCTGGAAGGCTGCCGGGCCCATCAGCCGCTCCAACTGCCGCATCATGATGGGCGCTTTGTGGTAGATGATGTTGCCGTAGAGCGAGCCCGCGTCCTGTAGGTTGGTTAGCGGCTGGCGGATGGGATTGGCCCCGGCCGTGCGGTCGATGCCGTAGGCGGCAGGGTAGTGGTCGATGACGAACTTGAGGTCGTAGTTCGAGTTTTTTACGGCCACCTGGGTCACTTTATCGGCCATGAAATTGGCGAATACCTCCTTCATCCACACATCATTAAACCACTGCATGGTCACGAGGTCGCCAAACCACATGTGGGCTGTTTCGTGGGCCACCAGGTTGGAGCGGGCCAGCAGTTGGTCCTGCGTGGCGCCCTCGTCCAGAAACAACGTTGAGGCCTTGTAGTCAATAGCCCCCACGTGCTCCATGCCACCGTACTGAAAGTCGGGAATCGACACGAAGTCAAACTTCTGAAACGGGTAGGGAATGCCCGTGTACTGCTCCATAAACTGCAGCGCATCGGCGTGCAGCTGGAAGATGGGCCCGAGGCTGCTTTGCAGCTTCGACGGGTCGGTTTCGCGGTGCAGCAGGGTCATGGGGCGACCGTTCATTTGCCGGGTGAGGCGCGTGAACTTGCCCGCCGCAAACGAAAACAAGTAGGTGCTGATGCTATCCGACGTGGCAAAGCGGTACTGCTTGGTGGCGCCATTTGCTGTCGAGTCGCGCACGGGTCCGTTAGCCATGGCCTGCCAGCCTTCGGGCACGGTGAGGGCCAGCGTGAACGTGGCCTTCATATTGGGTTGGTCGAAGACGGGAAACACGGTGCGGGCGCGGTCGGGTACCAGCAGCGTGTATAGGTAATCGGCGTTGCGGTTGAGCGACTGTTCGCCGGCGTTGAGGCGGATTTCGGCCACGTTGCGGCCCGGCTTGAGGGTGCTGGCGGGCAGCACGAGGTGCTCATTGCGGTGGTCGAAGGGCACGGGCTGGCCGTTCACGGTCAGGCTTTGCAGGTTGGCCGTGGGCGCTTTGAAATCGAGCTGCACTGGTTCCTGAGCATCGCGCAGGTTGAAGGCGACGGCTTCGACCACGGTAATGGGCTCGGTTCTCTGGGCCGGAATGGTCAGGTTTAGGTCATAGGCTATGCGGCTGATGTTCTTTTTACGCGCAATGGCCAGTTCCTCGGATACGCCGGTTGTGACAGGTGGCCCGCCGATGTTCGCAGCACTAGCCGCAGCTGTGGCCGGCAACACGGCGGGGCGGGACACGGGTTGGCGCTGGCAGGCGGCAGTGAGCACGGCGAGCGCAAAAGCGCCAGCCTTGCCATATTTACGGAAGCTAAAATTCATCAGGAGTTTCCAGTGCAGAGAAGCCCAAAAGTAACCGCCAGCACGTGAGAAACGTCCCCGAATCACCATCTGTGGCCCCTGACAATATTCGGCTGTACCCACTGGGCGACGCAGCTATCGTGCTTGAATTCGATGGCCGCATCAGCCCGGCCACGCACCGCGCTATTCAGGCCGTGAGCACCTATTTAGGCCAGCATCCATTTCCTGGCCTGCGCGAATACGTGCCCGCTTTCACCACCCTAACGGTGTATTACGACCCCTGGGTGCTGAGTGAAAACGGCCAGCAACCCTACGAAAGAGTTTCAGAAATTCTACGGCGTCTGCTGCCCGCGGCCCAGGCTTCGGAGGCAACAGTAGCGGCTAAGAAGGTTGAAATTCCGGTTTGCTACGGCGGGGCGTTTGGGCCTGACTTAGCGTTTGTTGCCCAGCACACGGGCCTATCAATAGATGAAGTAGTTGCCCAACATTCAGCGCCCGATTATTTGGTGCACATGATTGGCTTCGCACCCGGCTTTCCTTACCTCGGCGGCATGGATGCGCAGTTGGCTACGCCGCGCAAGGCTCAACCGCGGCCGCTGGTATCAGCCGGCTCCGTTGGCATTGCTGGACTGCAAACGGGAATTTACTCGCTGCCCACGCCGGGCGGCTGGCAACTCATTGGCCGCACGCCGCTTCGCATCTTCAACCCAGAATGGAAAGCGCCCAGCCTACTCCAGGCCGGCCAGCACCTGCGCTTTGTGCCCATCAGCGAAGCCGAATACCAAAGCCGCCAGCAGCATGAGTCTTAGCATTCTTCGCCCTGGCCTGCTCACCACCGTGCAGGACCTCGGCCGGCACGGCTACCAGAAAGACGGCATCGTAGTGAGCGGCGCTATGGACGCCACAGCCCTGCGCGTAGCCAACCTGCTGGTGGGCAATTCCGAGAATACCGCCGGACTGGAAATCACCCTGCTGGGCCCCAAAATCCGATTCGAAACCGATTGCCTCATTGCCCTCACTGGCGCTCATCTTTCTCCGGCCCTCAACGGCCAGCCCGTGGGCCTGAATCGGCCCGTGCGGGTAACGGCCGGCACAGTGCTGGCCTTCGGCGCGCCGGTGGCAGGTGGCCGGGCCTACCTCGCCGTGTCGGGTGGGTTTGCTTTGGCTCCGGTGCTTGGCAGCTACGCCACTTACCTGCGCGCGGGCTTCGGCGGGCTGCACGGCCGAGCTCTGCAAACTGGTGACGTGATTCCCTGCACCGGCCCCACTGATACGGGCCACAGGCTGCTGCAGCAACTTGCCGCTGATGAACCGGCCGCAGCCTGGCAGCAAGCCCGCTGGACGCCAAATTCCGAGTTGTGCCCCAGGCCTCGACCGCGCCCAGTAATACGCGCGCTTCGAGGACCTGAATACGAGCAATTCTCAGCGGAAAGTCAGCGCGATTTTTGGCAGCAGCCCTATACTGTAACCACCGAAGCCGACCGCATGGGCTATCGACTGCAAGGGCCCGTTTTGAGCCGTCAAACCAACGTCGAACTGCTGTCTACTGCCGTCACCTTTGGCACCGTGCAGGTGCCGGCCAACGGCCAACCCATCGTGCTCATGGCCGACCACCAAACTACGGGGGGCTACCCGCGAATAGCTCAGGTTATTTCAGCTGATTTTTCAGCGCTGGCGCAAGTGGTGCCGGGGCAGGCCATCCGGTTTCAGGAGGTGACATTGGCCGAAGCGCAAGCGCTGTACCTTGCACAGAAACGGCAGTTGCACGGGCTGCGGCGGGCTGTTGAATTTAAATTTAAAACTAATTTAAGCTAACCCGTCATGTCGAGCGGAGCCGAGACATCTCGCTCGAATCGTCGAGATGCCATTTGATTACTACCCCACGCGAGATGTCTCGGCTCCGCTCGACATGACCGTTCTTCTGCTTCAGCCACAGCTATGCCTCCAACTCTTACTGTTGACCTAAATTGCGACATGGGCGAAAGCTTTGGCGCCTGGACCATAGGCAACGACGCCGCCCTAATGCCCTTCATCACTTCTGCCAATATTGCCTGCGGTTTCCACGCCGGCGACCCAGCCGTGATGAAGCAAACCGTACGCTTGGCCCTACGTCACAAAGTAGCAATCGGCGCCCACCCCGGCCTGCCCGATTTAGTAGGATTTGGGCGGCGCGATATAGCCATTTCACCCGAAGAAGCCTTTGACATGACGGTGTATCAGCTCGGCGCCCTCACGGCCATCGTGCGGGCCGAAGGCGGACAGCTCCACCACCTCAAGCCCCACGGCGCGCTCTACAACATGGCCGCCACCAGCGCCGCCCTGGCCGAGGCGCTCGCCGAAGCCGTGTATAAAGTGCAGCCCGAGCTCACGCTCTACGGCCTGGCCAACTCGGAACTGACCAAAGCCGGCGAGAAAATCGGCCTCAAAACCGCCCACGAAGTCTTCGCCGACCGCACCTACCAAGCCAGCGGCACGCTCACCCCGCGCCGCCAGCCCGATGCGCTTATCACCAGTGCCGACGCCGCTATTGCCCAGGTGCTGCGCATGGTGCAGGAGGGCCAGGTTCATACCCAGCAGGGCACCAACGTTGCTATTCGGGCCAATACCGTGTGCCTGCACGGCGATGGCGCCCACGCCCTGGAATTTGCCGAGCGCCTGCACGGCGCCCTGCGCCAGGCCGGCGTGGTGCTCCAGGCGGGCCACCTAACTGTTGCCAAATGAAGCCGCTCCCCAAAGCCCGCTGGTGGAGCGGGGCCGGCCTGGGCGCCGCATTCCTCATGGCCAACTCGTCCATCGGCCCGGGCTTCCTCACCCAAACCACAGTATTTACCCAGCAGTTGCTCACCAGTTTCGGCTTTGTGATTCTGGTGTCGGTATTGCTCGACATTGGCGCCCAGCTCAACACTTGGCGCATTCTCACGGTGAGCGAGCTGCGGGCGCAGGACTTGTCCAACAAAATGTTGCCGGGCCTGGGCTATTTCCTGGCGGCGATGGTAATCCTGGGCGGCTTTGCCTTCAACATCGGCAACCTGGCGGGCTGTGGGTTGGGACTGAATGTGCTCACGGGCCTGTCGTTCGAGACGGGCGCGATAATTAGTTGTGCAGTGGCCCTGCTGCTGTTTTGGGTGCGGGAGTTTGGCAAGATGCTCGACAGCTTCGCCAAGGTTCTCGGCATGGGCATGATTCTGCTCACGGTGGGGGTGGCCTTCAGCGCGCACCCTCCCGTGCTGCAGGCCCTGCACCATACGCTGCTGCCCACGCAAATCAGTGCGGCGGCCATCGTCACCATTGTGGGCGGCACGGTGGGTGGCTACATCACGTTTTCGGGCGCGCACCGGCTGCTCGATGCGGGTATTAAGGGGCCCGCGCAGCAAGGGGTGGTCACGCGCAGTGCCATCAGCGGCATTGTTATTTCCACTATCATGCGGTTTGTGCTGTTTCTGGCCATTGTGGGCGTGCTCCGGCAAGGAGCAGTACTTGACCCCGACAACCCGGCCGCGAGCGTGTTTCGGTCGGCTGCCGGGGAGATTGGCTTCCGCATTTTCGGGGTGATTTTGTGGAGCGCCGCAATTTCTTCAGTCGTTGGCGCAGCTTATACTTCGGTGTCTTTTTTCAAAACCTTCCACCCGATTTTCGAGCGCTACGAGCGGGTGTGGATTTCAGCATTCATAGTGCTTTCGACGGCGGTATTTGTGCTCGTAGGCAAGCCTACGCAATTGTTAGTTTTTGCCGGTGCAGTCAATGGCTTGATACTCCCAGTGGCATTGGGCATCGTGCTGGTGGCAGCCACTAATCGCCGATTGATGCAAGGGTACCAACACCCAAAATGGATGCTGGCGGCGGGCTGGGTAGTGGTGCTGGTGATGGGCTGGCTGAGCGTACCGGTGCTGATTGATTTGGTGGGTGGGTTTTTGAAATAGAAGTTGTTCCGAGTGGCGCGCTCGAGGACCTCACCCCCGGCCCCTCTCCCGCGGAGAGGAGAGCCACGGCGTTATAGATGTAGCGTAGACTCTGCGAGTCCGCGCGTGGTGCTGGTTGGCCGTTGTTAGGGTTTCGTTCAAGCGCGGACTCGCAGAGTCCACGCTACACTTCGTCAGGCTCCCCTCTCCGCGGGAGAGGGGCCGGGGGTGAGGTTCTGCTCGGGGTGATTTCAACGGGTAGGTTTTGCCATATACATTGGTTTACCAATGGAAGCCAACCCCTACCGCCGCGAAACCCTACTGCAGCAGCTCACCGCCGTACCCACCTGGGACCTAATCGTAATCGGTGGCGGGGCCACGGGCCTGGGTGTGGCCCTCGACGGTATCAGCCGCGGCTACAAAACGCTGCTGCTTGAGCAGGCCGATTTTGCCAAGGGCACCAGCAGCCGAAGCACCAAGCTGGTGCACGGCGGCGTGCGCTACCTCGCGCAGGGCGACATAGGGTTGGTGCGCGAAGCGCTGTACGAGCGGGGGCTATTGCTGAAAAACGCCCCGCATCTATGCCACAATCAGTCATTCATCATTCCCAACTACAGCTGGTGGGGCGGCCCGTTCTACACCATCGGCCTGAAGCTTTACGACCTGCTGGCCGGGCGTCTCAGCCTCGGCCCCTCCGAGCACCTGAGCAAAGCCGAAACCCTGCGCCAACTGCCCAACCTGCGCCCCGCTGGCCTGTGCGGCGGCGTCCGGTACTTCGACGGCCAGTTCGACGACGCCCGCCTGGCCGTCAACCTCGCCCAAACTTGCATCGCCCACGGTGGCACCGCTCTTAACTACTGTGCCGTGCAGGGCCTGCTGAAAGATGCCACCGGCCACCTCATCGGCGTGCGCGCCATTGACCTCGAAACCGGCCTCAGCTATGAGCTGCAAGCTAAATCAGTGATGAACGCCACCGGCATTTTTGTCGACGCCGTGCGGCAGCTCGATGAGCCCGGCGCCCGCCCGCTGGTGCAGCCCAGCCAAGGCGTGCACTTAGTGCTGGACAAGTCCTTCCTGCCTGGCACCGCCGCCCTCATGATTCCCAGCACCGACGACGGCCGCGTGCTCTTTGCCGTGCCGTGGCAGGGCCGCGTGGTGCTGGGCACTACCGATACCCCCGTGCCCGCCGCAGCCCTGGAGCCCCAAGCCCAACCGGCCGAGATTGACTTCCTGCTGCGCACTGCGGCCCAGTACCTCACCCGCGCGCCCACTCGCGCCGACGTGCTGAGTATCTTCGTGGGCCTTCGTCCGCTGGCAGCCTCGGCTACTGGCAGCACCAAAACCAAAGAGATATCGCGGAGCCACAAAATCGTGACATCGGCCAGCGGCCTCATCACCATCACCGGCGGCAAATGGACCACCTACCGCCGCATGGGCCAAGATGCCGTCGACCAAGCCATTGTCCTGCGTCAGCTGCCGCCCGCCCACAGCCGGACCGCACACCTGCCCATCTACGGTGCCGAGGAAACGCCTGCTCCTGCTTTGCCCTACGACTCGCTCGCCCACTACGGCAGTGCCCGGGTTGCCCTTCGGCAGCTTATTGTCGAACAGCCAGCGCTCGGCCATAAGCTCGATGGCGCGCTGGATTTCCTGCAAGCCGAAGTTGTGTGGGCTGTGCGCCACGAGTTGGCGCGCACCGTCGAAGACGTACTGGCCCGGCGCGTGCGCGCCCTGATTCTGGATGCTGCCGCGGCCCTGCGCGCGGCCCCCACCGTGGCGGCTCTGCTGGCGCAGGAACTAGGCTACGACGAGGCATGGGAGAAGCAGCAATTGGCCGCGTTCGATGAGTTAGCCCGCCAATACCTGCTCACAGCATGATTGAAGCAACTCCACGGCTCGGCGAGGCCCGAAACTTTCCGGGCCGCTAGATGCTTTAGCCGTTCGTACTTTTGTACTACACGCGGCCCCGCCGCCTATTAACCTATTAAGACAATGGCAGTTTATCCCGAATACATGGTCGCGCCCATCCGCCAAGACCTCACCGAGGTTGGTTTTGAGCAGTTGATGACCCCCGAAGAAGTAGATACCGCCCTCGCCTCCAACGAAGGCACCGTGCTGGTGGCCGTAAACTCGGTGTGCGGCTGCGCCGCTGCGAAGGCCCGTCCCGCCCTGAAAATGGCCCTGGCCAGCGCCGACAAAAAGCCCGGCAAACTCGTGACCGTATTTGCCGGCATGGAAACCGATGCCGTAGCCAAGATGCGCGAGCACTTGCTGCCCTATCCTCCCTCGTCGCCCTGCATCGCCCTGTTCAAAGACGGCGAGCTGGTGCACATGATTGAGCGCTACCACATCGAAGGTTCCGACGCCATGCGCATCGTGAACAACCTGCAAGGCGCTTTCGAAGAGTATTGCTAAGCTCTCGGCGTTGCGTCGTAAATGGTCGCTCCGGTTTCGGGGCGACCATTTTTTTTGCTCGCTTCCACCTTTTCCGCCGGTTTAGCCGTGGCAATTAGCAGCGCGCCACCAGCCATAAGCACCGCGCCGGCCATCACCTGCCAGGTTATTTTCTCCTTTAAAAAAATCGCTGCCAATGCCACCGAAAACACCAGTGCCACATTGGTCAGCGGCGACACCCGCGAGGCATCGCCCATCGATAGCGCCCGAAACGAAAGCAGCGAAGACGCTGCCGTGAGCACGCCCGCGGCCAGCAGAAAGCCCCAGTCCCGGCGCTCAATCTTGCCTATATCCGGCAGCAACCCCTGCCAAAGCACCGTGCCCCACGACACAATCAGAATAAGAACGGCCTGCACCGCAAAGGCCAAGCTGGGCGGCACGTTCCGGACTCCAAACTTCGAGAGAGTAACAACGGTAGCGGACACCAGGGCCGCCATTAGGGCAAAAACTATCCACACAGGACCACAGATTTAACGGGTTTCGACGGATTGAAACGGATTATTGTGGTTCCGCTTGCTTTGGAACAATGGTTTCAAACGCTTTTAGTTCAACCACTAGTCTACCATCAACGAAAAAGTCGGCCCTGAGGGAGCCGACTTTTTCGGTTTTCTACTGTTTGACTTCTTATCCAGCGCGCACGCCTTGCAGTAGAAATTAGCTGAATCTGCGGTCTTAGTTAGCCACCTCGCTCAAGAACTTGATGCGTACCAGCCGCAGTTCTTCTTCCGTGTAGTCGTCGCCCATCTCCTTCATGGCCACCGCAATGTTATCAGTGGTAGCCGTCATGAAGTAGTCATAGATTTCTTCCTGCCGGTCTTCCTCCACCATTTCGTTGAGGTAGTACCCAATGTTCAGGCGGGTGCCGGAGTAGCAGATGTGCTCGATTTCCTCCATTAGCTCGGCCATGTTGATGCCCTTGGACGAAGCAATGTCCTCCAGCATCATCTTCTTGTCGATTTGCTGAATGATGTAAATCTTAATCTTCGAGCGGTTCACGGCCGACTTCACCACCACGTCTTCCGCAGTTTCGATGTCGTTGTCTTCCACATACTTTTTGATGGCGGCCACGAAGGGCGCGCCAAACTTCTGGGCCTTGCCCTGGCCTACACCCGACACGTGCGTGAGGTCGTGCAGCGAGGTAGGGTAGGTGGTGGCCATCTCCTTCAGGCTCGGGTCCTGAAAGAGAACGTAGGGCGGCAGGTTCTTCTGCTTGGCTACCTGCTTGCGCAGTTCCTTGAGCTGCACGAACAGCGCTTCGTCGTGCCCGGCGGCCTGCTGCACTTCTTCCTTCTCCTCGTCGGCCTTCTGCTCGGCGTCGAAGTTGTGGTCCTTGGTGAGGGTGATGGGATGAGGGTTCTCGATGAAATCGATGCCCTTGTCGTTGATGCGCACCAAGCCGATGCTGTCGATGTCCTTCTCTAGGAAGCCATTCAGCAGGCACTGGCGCAGCACCGAGTGCCAGAATTGGGCATCGCCCAACGCCTTGCCCTGGCCGTACACCGGCAGCGCGTTGTGGGCGTAGCTCTCGATGTGCGGGTTGCTCAGGCCCAGCAGCACCTGCCCGATGTGGGTCAGGTTGAAGCGGGCTTCGGTCTGCACCACCGCGCGCAGGGCTAGGCCCACTGCCTCTTCGCCTTCAAACCGCTCCTTGGGGTGCTTGCAGTTGTCGCAAAATCCGCAGTCTTGGTTCAGCACCTCGCCGAAGTAGTGCAGCAACTGGCGGCGCCGACACACCGACGACTCGGCATAGTTCGTCATCTCAGCCAGCAGCTGGTGGGCGTTGTCGCGCTCGGTTACCGGCTTGTCCTTGCTGAACTTCTCCAACTTCAAAATGTCGTCGTAGCTGTAGAACATCAGGCAGTTGCCTTCAAGGCCGTCGCGGCCGCCGCGGCCGGTTTCCTGGTAGTAGCCTTCTATGCTCTTGGGCGCGTCGTAGTGTACCACAAAGCGCACGTCGGGCTTGTCGATGCCCATACCAAAGGCAATGGTGGCCACAATCACATCACACTCTTCATTCAGAAATGCGTCTTGGTTGTCGATGCGCACCTGCTGGTCGAGGCCGGCGTGGTAGGGGCGGGCGCGCACGTCGTTCACGCGCAGCAGCTCGGCAATTTCCTCCACCTTCTTGCGGCTCAGGCAGTAAATAATGCCGGCCTTGCCCTTGTGCTGCTTCACGTACTGAATCAGCTGCTTTTTGGTGTTGTGCTTGGCGCGCACTTCGTAGTAGAGGTTGGTGCGGTTAAAGCTGGTTTTAAACACCGAAGCATCGTCCATCTGCAGGTTCTTCTGGATATCCAGCTGCACTTTGGGCGTGGCCGTGGCCGTGAGGGCAATAATGGGCACGTTGCCACCCAGGTTATCAATAATGCCGCGAATCTTACGGTACTCGGGGCGGAAGTCGTGGCCCCACTCCGAAATGCAGTGGGCCTCGTCAATGGCTACGAAGCTGATGGTCGACTTCAGCAGAAACTCAATGGTGTCGTCCTTAGTAAGACTTTCCGGGGCTACGTACAGCAGGCGAACCTCTCCGCTGATAACGTCTTTCTTCACCCGGTTCATCTCCGTTTTGGTCAGCGTCGAATTGTACACCTGGGCATTTACCCCGAAGGCGCCGAGCTGGTCGACCTGGTTTTTCATCAGGGCGATGAGGGGCGAAATGACAATGGCCGTGCCCGGCACCACCAATGCCGGCAACTGGTAGCACAAGCTCTTGCCTGCGCCGGTTGGCATTATCACGAAAGTATTGTGGCCCGCTAATACGTTTTGAATAACAGCCTCCTGCGTGCCCCGAAACTGGCCGTAGCCAAATACTTCTTTTAGTGTGTGTTTTAAGTCAGCAACGAGGGTCGGAAATTCTTGTAGGGCAGCAGATGGCATGGGGCGTGAGCTCAGATGGAACACGTGCAGACGCACGGTTCATTACGAAGATAAGCACGAGCCTACTTTTTTGACGTAAAAAATGGTGTTTTTCGTGAATTGTGGAAAACAATTTAATCATATAAAAGCCCTTGCATTCTCCTGCTTTAGTAACCAGCACTAAATGAATGATTAAATTAGGATTCAACATAGAACATACCTGATAGTCGGTCGCCTCTCCATCCTTACTCGAAGACGGTGCGCCGTCCTAGCACCCCAAGTCAGCTATTCGCCCGGCTTAATTTCTATGCCCCAATTTTGTAGTAACCCACCTGCTCCGCTTATGCTTGCTTCCACTCACTCTGCTCACCTGCCTGCCGCTGCCGTCGAGGCTCCGGCGGCTACCGACGTGCTGGCTATTGCCCGTCAGGTACTTCACGAAGAGGCTGCTGCGCTGCACGACGTGGCCAATGCCATCGGCGCCACTCCCGACTTTGAAAACTGCGTGCAAGCCATCCTGCAGCTCAAGGGCCGCGTAGTGGTCACGGGCATCGGCAAGAGTGCCCATGTGGCGGGCAAAATCGTGGCCACGCTCAACAGCACCGGCACGCCGGCCCTGTTTATGCACGCCGCCGATGCCATCCACGGCGACTTGGGCATGATTCAGCCCGAGGATTTTGTAGTGGCTATTAGCAAGAGCGGCGACACGCCCGAGATAAAGGTGTTGGTGCCGCTGTTGCGCCGCAAAGGCGTGCCGCTGGCCGCTCTAGTTAGCAACGCCGACTCCTATCTGGGCCAGCAGGCCAACTACATTTTGCATGCTCCCGTGCACAAAGAGGCTTGCCCCAACAATTTGGCCCCTACCACCAGCACCACGGCGGCTTTAGCCCTGGGCGACGCCCTGGCCGTGTGCTTGCTGGAAAGCCGCAAGTTCACCGCCGCCGACTTTGCCCGCCTACACCCCGGCGGCACCCTCGGCAAGCGCCTCTACTTGAAAGTGGGCGACCTGAGCCGTCAAAACCAGCGCCCCCAGGTGCGGGAAGACTCCCCGCTAAAAGAAGTGCTGCTTGAAATATCCGGTAAGCGCCTCGGCGCCACCGCCGTGCTCGACGCCGCGGGCTCCTTGGCCGGCATCATCACCGACGGCGACCTGCGCCGCATGCTCGGCAGCTTCTCTGATTTGGAGAGCTTGCGAGCCCGCGACATTCTCACGCCCCGCCCCGCCACCATTGATGTCGACGATTTTGCCGCCGAAGCCCTGGTGCGCATGCAGCAGCGCAACATCACGCAGCTAGTAGTGACAGAGCAAGGGCAGTTTGCCGGCTTCATTCACCTGCACGATTTGCTGCGCGAAGGGCTGGTATAACTCCAACTGTCGGTTGGCCCTTCGCCTACCGAACACAATTTCGCAGCCATCTACTCAATAACTCGCCAACAAATAGTTGGCATATACGATACCTTTGTTACAATGAATTCTACTTATCTCATCGTTATGGCCGGCGGCATTGGCAGCCGGTTCTGGCCATTTAGCCGCACCAACCACCCCAAGCAGTTCCATGACGTGCTAGGCGTTGGCCGCTCCATGCTCCAGCTTACCGTGGACCGTTTTGCCGGCGTGTGCCCACCCGAAAACGTGTTTGTGGTTACCAACCGCGACTATACCGAGCTGGTGCAGGAGCACCTGCCTGATTTGCCCGCCGACCAAATTCTGGGCGAGCCCATTGGCCGCAACACAGCGCCCTGCATTGCTTACGCCAGCTACCGCATTGCTCAGCGCGACCCCAAGGCAGTAATCATTGTGACGCCAGCCGACCACGCCGTGCTGCGCGAAGACGAATTTCGCCGGCTCATGACCGTGGCAGTAGAGTCGGCCCGTGCCAACGATGTTCTTATCACGCTCGGTATTCAGCCCTCGCGGCCCGATACGGGCTACGGCTACATCCAGTACATGGACGAGCAGTCGTTGCCCGGCGGCCAGCTGCACAAGGTGAAAACCTTCACCGAAAAGCCCAATCTGGAGTTGGCCCGCATGTTTGTGGAAAGTGGCGATTTCCTCTGGAATTCTGGCCTGTTCGTGTGGCGAGCTGATGTCATCATTGATGCGTTTCATCAATATCTGGGTGACATTGCCGAAGTATTCGAAGAAGGCGCCGACCAGTTGGGCACGCCCCAAGAGGAGGCATTTATCGGGGAAGCTTATTCGCGTTGCCGCAACATCAGCATCGACTACGGCGTGATGGAAAAGGCCGACAACGTGTATGTCCTACCCGCCGACTTTGGCTGGAGTGATGTCGGCACCTGGGATTCCCTGCACCGCATTGGCCAGCAAGACGAGTTCAACAATGTAGTGAGCGGCGACGTGCTGCTCTACGACACGACGGGCTGCGTTATCAAAACCCCTTCTGAGCGCCTGGTAGTAGTGCAGGGCTTGGAAGATTACATCGTAGCCGAGTACGACAACGTGCTGCTGATTTGCAAGCGTAGCGAAGAGCAGCGGGTGAAGGAATTTGTGGCCGATGTGAAGGCGAAAAAGGGCGTAGGCTACAACTAGCCCCGCGCCGCCTGGCGGCAGTCCTAAGGCAACGCTGTTGCCGCGGCTGCCAGCCCCGAAAACGGGCGCAGTCTCCAGACTGCCGAAAAAGGAGCTATTTCCTTTACGGCAGTCTGGAGACTGCGCCCGTTTTATCGGCTTACAGTTACGCTTCGCTAAACTGTAGCCAGCCTAGGTAAAGCCCTAAGCCTGCACCCGCTGGCGCGCTACTTCAAACAGCATAATGCCTGCGGCTACGCTCACGTTCAGCGACTGAATCTGTCCTGCCATGGGCACCTTCAGCTTCACATCGGCCAAGCGCAGTAGCTCCGGCGAAATACCGTCTTCTTCCGAGCCCATGAGCACAGCTACTGGACCAGTGAAGTCGACTTCGGAAGTGCCTACAGCTTCGTCGGCTTTCTCGGTACAGGCTACTACAGTTACGCCCGATTGCTGTAGGAATTTGATGGTTTCCTGCAGGTTATTCTCGCGGCAAACCGGCAAGATGTTCAACGCGCCGGCTGAGGTTTTCAGAGCGTCGCCGTTGATTTGGGCGGCGCCGCGGCCGGGTACCACAATGGCTTGCACGCCCAGGCACTCGGCGGTGCGGGCAATAGCGCCAAAGTTGCGCACGTCGGTAATGCGGTCGAGCAGCAGCAGGAACGGCACTTTGCCTTCCTCAAACAAACCGGATACGATGCCGTCGAGCGGGGCGTAATCGATGGGCGACACGAAGGCCACGGCGCCCTGGTGGTTTTTGCGGGTGAGGCCGTCGAGCTTTTCGCCGGGCACCAGCTGCACCGGAATGCCCACGGCGCGGGCGGCTGTCGAAATGTCCGAGACCAGGCTGTTTTTGGTGCCGCGCAGCAGGAAAATTTTCTCCAGCGTACGGCCGGCGCTCAGCGCTTCCAGGATGGGGCGCAGGCCAAACAGCATGTCGATGCTGCGGTCGGCGGCGGGGCGGTTTTCGTAGCGAGGCCGGTCATCCGAGCCTCCGCTGCTGCGCTCGCGATAGGGCGGGCGCGATTCGCCGCGGTCGGAGCGGCCGGTGCGGTCGCCGGCGGCTTCGTCGCGGTTGTCGCTGCCGCCGCGGCCTCGGGGGCGGGCAGGGCGGTCGTCAAACTCGCTGCCGCCGCGGTCGGGGCGGAACTGCTTAGGGGTGACGGGACGGTTGGCGCCGTCGTAGAAGCGGCGGCCGGCTACCGGGCGCGCGGGACGTTCGGGCCGGTCAGGGCGGTCGGTGGGGTTCTCCATTTTTCAACGGCGGCATACCAGAGCAGTTCGTACTCGGGTCGGCGCACCAATTCGTAGTAATCAGGTGCAAAGGTACTCGGCCGCGGGCGGAAGGTGTAGGTGATGGGCCCGCCGTTCTGGCTGCCTTCCGGATAAAACCACCGCTCTTCGCCATTATACAGGCGCCGGACGCTGGGCGGGGCTCCCAGCACAATGTATAGCAAGCCCCTGTCAGTGAGCCAGCCCGCTTTGTGAGCGGCAAAAAGGTGGTTGGCGGCCGTCACCCGTCCGTAGTAGCGCCGAATCAGGTCTTTGCCCAACGCCTGATTACCTTGGGCAATGTCGAGCCAGAACCTGTCCACGGCCCGCTTGGGCTCGGGCGCATCGGTGAGGCGCTTGCGCTCCTGGCTGGTGGTGAGGTAGCGTAGGGGCTCAATCAACTCGGCCGCTGTAGTCAGTGCCGGGTACTTGTTTTCGGCTACCATTACAGCCAGCGTGCGCGAAGCCGTGCCGCCGCTGCCTCCTACCCGCAGGGCATACAGGCCAGCCTCGCCAAAGCGCAGGGGCTCGCCGGGCCGGGTAGTGGCCGAATCCAGAATCGGCAGCACCCGCGGCCCCGCCGGCATGGCCGAAGGGTTGGTCATGGGCGGAAGCGCCGCAATCGGATTCACGGCGTAGCGTGCCCAGCGCACGGGCTGGTAAAGGCCGTAGCTGTCGACGCCAAAGGTTTCGCCGGCCTGCACGTAGCGCCGCAGCAGGGGCTGGCCCACCGAATCGGTGAGCACGAAGGGGCGGGTCAAGTGGGCCTCGGTCAGGCGCAGCCAGGCGGATTTAGTGGGATCCTGGTAATCGTCTTTGGCATCAATGGGACCAGTGCGAAGCTGCAGCACCGTGCCTGCAGGCACGCGGGCTGCAGCTATGCAAAAGCTCAGGCGCACCCCGTCGGCTTCGGGGCGGGGGCGCTGCAGGCGCCGCGGTATGCTGTCCTGCCACAAGGGCTGCTTGGCCTCGTAGCTGGGCCAGGCCACCACGTGCAATGGGTGGCCTGGACCCAGGCGTGCCGGCGCGAGCAAGCGCATATATACGCGCAGGCTGTCGCCCTCGCGGCGAGTGTCGACCTCCAGCCGCGGGCCCTCGCGGTAAAGGCCGGCGTAGTCGGGCCGGGCCGCTTGAGGGACGTACGCTTCCCGCGCCCCCATGGTAGTCAGCACCAGGCAGCTCATGGCCCCGAACCCAATAAGACGTCTCATAGCTATAGTCGTTTCTGGACAAGTATTCAAAAGGGTTCAGCTTTGAGGAGGCATGCCCTATTGGATTCAAACGAAAGTTACCAGCGACGGGTATGCTAACGTATGCATTTGTTCCAAAAAAAGGCCGGTCCGCACTGCGCGGACCGGCCTTTTCAGCAAGGTGCCAACCGCAGATTCTAGCGCGGGTAGTACTGATTCATCAAGCCAATGGCTTTCTCGCTACGAGCCTTGTCGCCGCTGAGCTCGGCGGCGCGGTACACGCTCTGCAGGCTGAGCAGGTAGCCGCGCTGGTCGTCCTCGAAGAGGCTGCCATCGGGCCGGGTGGAATAGTAAGCCAGCATTTGCTCCGAGCGGCGGGTCATGGTGTCCAGCAATTCATCGGCCTTTTTCTTATCGCCGCCGGCTACCAATGCGGGCACCAGCTGCGGCGAGTAGTAATCATAAGGAATGGTGTTGTCGGGCATCAGCTCCAGGCACTTGTTGGCTACTTCTTTGGCTTTCGCCACGTTGCCCTCGGAGAGGTAGGCCGAGGCCAGGCGGGCAAATTTGTCGCGGTAGTTAGCCGGGAAGCGCAGGTGGTTTTCGTCGTAGAAAATATTGGGGTTCTGCAGGCCGCGGTATTGGAAGTCCTTCAACAAGTGCTGGTAGGTGATGTCTTTTTCCACGTAGCCTTCGTCACCGCTGCGCGGGTCGTAGTTCGGGTCCTTCAGCGGGAGCAGGCGGTAGGCCATGCCTTCGAGCTGGAAGTAAGGCTGCAGGTTCATGTAGTCGCTGGGGGCTACGGTGCTGCTGAAGTAGATGGGACGCTCCCAGTTATTGGTCGCAATCATATCCAGAATCACCAGGTTTTTCTTCTCAATGGCGCGCTTGCCCATGCTCCACTCCATGCGCGACACAAGCTGCTTCTCCCGCTCTTTGGGGATGATGCCAAGCTTTTTCACGGCGGCTGTGTCAACGGGTAGGTAGAAATTGGGGGTCGGAAACGACATCATGCCCGGGCCGCCTTCCTGGTACTGCACCTGCAGCAGCGGGTTGTTGTCCTGCACCAGCTGGATAAACTCCTTCAGGTTCACGCTCTGCACCGAGGGGTTGGCCGCGAATGGCAGCATGTCGTTGGTGCCCTGCGTGTACCGGTCTTCGCCCATGCTAATGGGGAACGGTTGCGACTTGTAGGAGCGGCGCTTCATCTGGGCGATGTACCAGTCGGTGTTCAGGTAGCTGAGTACGGCCACGCGCACGTCGGTACGCACGCCTTCCACCTCCTGGGCATACCAGAGCGGGAAGGTGTCATTGTCGCCGTTGGTGAACAGAATGGCGTTCTGGGCGCAGCTGTTGAGCAGGTTTTTGGCCGAGTCCACCGAGTTGTAGCGGTTGGAACGGTCGTGGTCGTCCCAGCCCTGGGCCACCATTATGCCGGGGATGAGCAAGCCCGCCGCCAGGGCCAGGCCGGCGCGTAGGCCATCGGCTTTCACCACTTTGCCCAGCAGCTCGGCTATGCCCAGCACACCCAGGCCTATCCAGATGGCAAAGGCAAATGTGGCCCCTGTGAAGGTATAGTCACGCTCGCGGGGCTCGCGCGGCGGCTGGTTGAGGTAGAACACAATGGCCAGGCCGGTCATCAGGAACAGAAGGCCCGTTACCCAGGCGTCTTTGCCATTGCGGCGGCTCTGGAAAAACAGGCCAACAAGGCCCAGAATAAGGGGCAATGCCAGGAAGTTGTTGTGCGCCGGGCTCTCGCCAATGCGAGCGGGTAGGGAAGAAGCATTGGGGCTAAATGGCCCCGCAACGCCCGCCTGCTGAATGTCGGACTCGCGCCCCACATAGTTCCACATGAAGTAGCGCCAGAACATGTGCCCCATCTGGTAGCGGAACATGAAGCCCAAGTTTTGGCCCATGCTGGGCTTCACCCCGTCCTGAATGTCAACCCACTTCTTGTAGTGCGCAATCTGGTCGGGCTCGTAGTTGTAAAGGCGCGGCAGCAGCATCTTGTCACCATCGGGGTAGCCGGCCTGCTGTTGGCGGGGCAGAATTTCCTTGTAGGTGCCGGTTTTCTGGTCGCGGGCGTAGCGGGGGGCGCCTTCCTCGTAGTGGTCGGGCTGCGAGAACAAGTGCGGGCCGTAGAGCAGGGGCCGCGAGCCATACTGCTCGCGCTTGAGGTAGCTCACGAAGGAAAGCACATCATCGGGGGCATTCTCATTGATGGTGGGCTTAAACGAGCTGCGAATGGGAACAATCAGATAGCTTGAGTAGCCTATCATGATGAACACAAAGCACAGCATGGCCGTATTCAGCAGCTGGCTGCGTCGCTTAAATGACTGCTGAAAGCCCACATAAATCAGGGCAATAAACGCCAGCAGGAAGATAATCAGACCCGAGTTGAACGGCAGGCCCACGGAGTTCACAAAGAATACCTCGAAGCTGCCCGCCAGCGTGGGCAGGCCAGGAATGATGCCCACCATAATGGAGCCCACAATGACCATGCTCACCGCCAGCACGATGATGGCGCCTTTGGTGGTGGGGTTGGCGGTGCGGCGGTAGTAGTAAATGAAGCCCAGCGCGGGCAGCGTCAGCAGGTTCAGCAAGTGAACGCCAATGCTCAGGCCAATAACGTAGGCAATGAGGATGAGCCACTTGTCGGAATCGGGCTCGTGGGCCCGCGCTTCCCATTTCAACATAATCCACACCACAGCAGCCGTGCAAAGCGCCGACATGGCGTACACCTCGCCCTCTACGGCATTGAACCAGAAGGAATCGGAGAAGGCAAAGGCCAAAGCGCCTACCGCGCCCGCACTCAGAATGAGCAGGGTTTGGGCGCCGGTAGGCTCGATGTATTCGGCCGAGACGGCAGAGGCCGCGGCATCATAGCGCAGCACCAGCTTGCGGGCCATGCGGGTGATAATCCAGAACAAAAACAGAACCGTGAACGCACTGCTTAGGCCCGACAGGGCGTTGATGAGCACGGCCACTTTGGTAACGTCGCCAAACGAGAACAGCGACATCAGGCGGCCCAGCAGCAGGAAGGTGGGCGCGCCCGGAGGGTGGGGCACCAGCAACTTGTAGGAGCAGGCTATGAACTCGCCACAGTCCCAGAACGAGGCAGTGGGCTCCAGGGTGAGCAGGTACGTGACGGCAGCAATGGCGAAAACGAGCCAGCCAACGAGGTTATTCAGGCTTTTATAGGAACGCATAGAGTCGATAAGAGCGCAGGCCCCACGGGCCAACGCAGCAGGCAGAGGGTCGGGAAACGAAAGTTAGGAAAGCAGTTAAAAGTCAAAAGTAGGCATTGCAGCGTTGCAGTAGCACGAAGTGCAGGCCACGGGCGCGCCGGTAAATCAACGCACTGGCTTGTCAGGAGTGCCACTTGGGCCCGGGGAGGCGGAATACGTGGCGCCGAATACCCCACAAACACGAAAAGCAGCTAAAAGCTGCTTTTCATTCACTAAATCAGAAGAAGTTTCGGTTAGTTCTGCAGAACCAGCCGCTTCGTGGTCACCACTTTGCCGTCTACGAGCAGGCTGTAGAAGTACATACCCGCCCGGAAGTCGCTCAAATCAACGGGCAGGCCGGCGCTGGCAAGCTCGGGCTTAAGCGCGATGGTGCGCAGCTCCTGGCCGATGATGTTGCTCAGGCGAAACTTGTAGTCGCCGGTGGTCCGCTGGGTCAGCTGCACGGTTATCTGGCCGCGGCTGGGGTTGGGGTACACATTAAGGAACGTGATAGAGGCGCGGGTGTCGGGCGTCGTCGTTGGTGCTGCCGCCGGGGCCGGAGTGCCCTGCGTGGCATTGGCCGGCGCCGCAAGCGCTACTGCCAAAGGCAACAGCAGGAACACCAAGCACTGAGTAAAGAATCTCATAGTCAAATCAGGAATAGCAAAGAAGAAAGGAGGCATCAGCCTCAACCATTAAAATACAAGCACCGTGCCGAGTTGAGCTAGGTATTGCCCTTCGCTAGCGCAAAGCGTGTATTGTCAATATGATAGACCAATAACATGGCGAAAAGTTGCATGCCCAAGCTAAAAAAAGTAAGCAATGGCCACCCTGACATGTTCGGCCAGTGATTATTCGCACCAATTGAAAAATTCGGATACGCTGGTTTGATGCCAAAAAGCCCGCAATGGTTGCTACACGTGCCGGATTTCCTGCATTCCAAACCGGCGCAGCTCCTGGTCAATGGCCACGGCCAGCCGCCCGTCATCTTCCACCCCGACAATCTGGCCGCTTACCTGCTTTCCATCGATTAAAAAGGAATGAATTTCCTGGTAGCGGTACAGCGCCCGCAGGTACTCCTGCCGCAGCTTGCCTACTTGCCCGGCTCGCAGCTGCAGGTAGCGCCGCTCCAGGCACTCGAGCAGGCGGGTGGCCACGGCCTCGCGGGCATAGGGGCGGCCCGTGAGCTGGCCAATGGAGGTCGCGGTAGGCACGGCAAAAATTTGCTGGTTGATATTCAGGCCAATACCAATGATGCTGTGTTGAATCTTTGTGCCGCTCAGGCTGTTTTCAATGAGCACGCCACCCAGCTTCTGGTTCCCGTAGTACAGGTCGTTCGGCCATTTTAGCTTTAACTTGGGGTCGGGGCCCAGCAGGGAGGCCGCCCAGTCGTGCACGCCCAGCGCCACGGCCTGGCTAAGGCGGAACTGTTGGGCGGCGGCCAAAAACGTGGGCTGCCACACCACCGAAAGCATGAGGTTTTCGGAGGGGGAAGCCTCCCACTGGTTGCCGCGCTGGCCCCGGCCAGCGGTCTGAAAGTCCGTAATTACGGTGCAGCCGTCGCTGGCCCGGTTTTGGACAATCAAAGCTTGTGCCTCCGTATTGGTGGAGGCACATACCGGCAACCAAATCAGTTGCTGGCCCGTGAATAAGGTTTGAGGGGTGAGAACCACGGCCTTCTTTCGCGTTTCGTTAACTTCGTAGACTTTCAGCTGCAAAGCTCAAACCTAATAACACAATATGAAAAGCACGTTGGTCCGTCAGGATTCAGACACATTGGCAGATTTGGTAATTCGCGGGATGCAGGACAAGAAAGCTTCTGACATCGTGGTGCTGAATTTGAAGGAACTCAAAAACGCCGTGGCGGATTATTTCATCATCTGCTCGGCCAATTCGGACACGCAGATTGATGCCGTAGCCCGGTCGGTGGAGGAAGAAATTGAAAAAGTAACCGGCGAGAGCCCTTGGCAAACCGAAGGCCGCACCAACCGCGAGTGGGTGCTGCTCGACTACGTCGACGTGGTGGTGCACGTGTTTCTGCGCGACCGCCGCAAGTTCTACGCACTCGAAGAGCTGTGGGGCGACGCCAACATCAGCTACATCGAGGCCGAGCCGGCTTAATTCGGCTTGCCCGGATAAAATAAATACGCTGGTACTGCGTCTTATCCGAACCGAACATTTGCTTTCGGCGCGGTGTTTCGCTCTTAGTTATACCTGATTTAACTAGCTATTTTCATGTCGGATAAAAATCCTAATAACAATAAAAAGAAGAAGCCCCTGATGCCGGCGCCTAACCCGCGGCCGGGTGTGCAGCTGTGGGTGCTGGCCGGCTTGCTGGTGTTCTTGTTTGGGGTGATGTGGGTGAACAACCTGAACTCGCCCGCCAAGATTAATCAGCAGCGCTTCGAGCAGATGCTCGTGGCTGGCGACGTACGCGAAATCACCATCATCAACGAAAAGATGGTGGAGGTGAGCCTCAAGCCCGAGGCCTTGCGCAAAAATGAGTACAAGCAGGAGCTGACCCGCCGCACGCCCTTTGGCGCTGCGGGCACCGGTGCCCAGTTCTACTTTCCCGTTGTTGATGCCAAGCTGTTTCAGGAAAACCTGAACAACCTGCAGAAAGATGTTCCCCAAGCCGAGCGTCTGCCGCTGAACATTGACAGCCGTCAGAGCCCCGGCGACTACATCGGCACTTACGGCTTCATCATCCTAATGATAGTTGGCTTCTGGTTCCTGATGCGTCGCATGGGCAGCGCCAACGGCCCTGGTGGTCAGATTTTCAGCATCGGTAAGAGCCGTGCGGCCTTGTTTGAGGGCGGCGACAAGGTGAAAATCACCTTTAAAGATGTAGCGGGCCTCGAAGAAGCCAAAGAGGAAGTACAGGAGATTGTGGAGTTCTTGAAGAACCCCAGCAAATTCACCATCCTCGGCGGTAAAATCCCCAAAGGCGCGCTGCTTGTAGGTCCTCCCGGTACCGGTAAGACTCTGCTGGCGAAAGCTGTAGCCGGTGAGGCTGATGTGCCATTCTTCTCGCTGTCGGGCTCCGACTTCGTCGAGATGTTTGTAGGTGTGGGTGCGGCCCGGGTACGTGACTTGTTCAAGCAAGCCAAAGCCAAAGCGCCCTGCATCATCTTCATTGATGAGATTGACGCCGTGGGCCGTAGCCGTAGTAAGGGCAGCACGCCCGGCGGCAACGACGAGCGCGAAAACACGCTGAACTCTCTGCTGGTGGAAATGGACGGCTTCGGCACCGACTCCGGTGTTATCATTCTGGCCGCCACCAACCGCCCCGATACCCTAGACTCGGCCCTGCTGCGTCCCGGTCGTTTCGACCGTCAAATCAGCATCGACAAGCCGGACATCAATGGCCGCACCGAGATTTTCCAGGTGCACTTGAAGCCCCTGACCTTGGGCCCCGACGTGGACGCTCGTCGTCTGTCGGCTCAAACCCCTGGCTTCGCTGGTGCTGAGATTGCCAACGTCTGCAACGAGGCCGCGCTGATTGCCGCTCGTCGCGACAAGAAGATGATTACCGACCAGGACTTCACCGACGCCATTGACCGTGTGATTGGTGGTTTGGAGAAGAAGAACAAAATCATTTCGCCCGGTGAGAAGCGCATCGTGGCCTACCATGAAGCTGGCCACGCCATTGCGGGCTGGTTCCTGGAGCACGTCGACCCCTTGGTGAAAGTGAGCATTGTGCCTCGTGGTGTAGCCGCTCTGGGCTATGCGCAGTACCTGCCCAAAGAGCAGTTCCTGTACAACACCGAGCAGCTGATTGACGAGATGTGCATGGCCCTGGGTGGCCGCGCTGCCGAGGAACTGGTGTTCGGCAAAATCTCCACCGGCGCCCTCAGCGACCTAGAGCGCATCACCAAAATGGCTTACTCCATCGTGACGATGTACGGCATGAACGCCAAGCTAGGCAACGTCTCGTTCTACGATTCGAAGGGCCAAAATGAGTTTGGTTTCTCGAAGCCCTACTCGGAAGCCACTTCGCAGATGATAGACGAAGAAGTTCGCACCATCATCGAAAACGCCTACGTTCGGACCAAGGAACTGCTCACCGAGCGGCGTCATGAGTTGGAAGTAGTAGCGAAGGAATTGCTGGAAAAAGAAGTGCTGCAACAGGAAGACCTGACCCGCCTCGTGGGCCCGCGTCCGTTCGACAGCCAGACCAATTACCAGGCCCACATGGCCGGCACCGACCGCAGCGAAACCGCCAGTGAAGTCAAAGGCGAGCAAGCCGCAGCCGGCAAGCTCGGCAACGACCTGCCCGAGCTGAACCTGCCCGGTATGGAAAGCAATGACCGCAACAACGAAACCTCGGCCCCCAGCGGCAACGCTGTAGCCGGCTTGTAACCTAGCTTAACTGCTACCAAAAGCCAGTCCGCAAGGGCTGGCTTTTTTTTGTGGGCTTCCCGTACCACTTTCCACTTCTGACAAGCCGGTTACCTTTGAAGCTTCAACCCGGCCCATTTTTACTCCATGGCAGAAAGTTCTCGCGACGCCGTGCTCGCCCGCATCCGCCAAAGCCTGGCGCAGCCCGCGCCGCTGCCGCCCCGGCCCGATTTTGCTGCGCCGGTACACCCGCCGCTCAATAACAGCGACGTAGTGGTGGCCTTTGCTGAAAGTTTCCAGCGTGTAGGCGGCGAGTTTTACTATTGCGAATCCCTTGAGCACCTGGCGGTGCAACTGGCCGGTTTCCAAAAGCGCCAGCAAGTAGGCGCGCCCTACGTATGGGAGCCTCAGCTGCAAGCGCTGCTACGGACCTCTGGCGTAGCCTTTCGAGCCGACGAAACCGAGTTTGTCGAGCAAGCCGATTTAAGCCTAACCAGCTGCGAGGCCTTGGTGGCCCGCACGGGCAGCGTGCTGGTGTCGGCTGCCACGGCCAGCGGGCGCCGCCTGAGCATTTACCCCGACCAGCATTTAGTGCTGGCCCGCCCCAGCCAGGTAGTGGCCGAGATAGGGGAGGCCCTGCGCGTGGTGCAGGCGCGCTTCGGGGCGCAAATGCCGTCGATGGTGTCGCTCACCACCGGCCCCAGCCGCACCGCCGACATTGAAAAAACCTTAGTACTTGGGGCCCACGGCCCGCGCCGCCTGGCGCTTTTCCTGTTGGAAGACGACGCCGAAAACCTGCCCCTATGAAGCCACCCCGCACGTTGCCCGACCTGGCCCTGGAGCCCGGCCGCCGGGTGTATTTTGCCTCCGACTTTCACCTCGGCGCGCCCGATGCTGCGTCGTCGCTGGCCCGGGAGCGGCGCATTGTGCGCTGGCTCGATGAGGTGTCGCAGGATGCGGCGGCCATTTACTTATTGGGCGACATTTTCGATTTCTGGTTTGAGTACAAGCACGCCATTCCGCGGGGGTTCAGCCGCCTGCAAGGCAAACTAGCCGAGCTCACCGACCGGGGCCTGCCCATCACCATCTTCACCGGCAACCACGATATGTGGATGTTCGGCTACTTCACGCAGGAAATGGGCATTCCGGTGCTGCGCCACGAGGTATCGCAGCGCATCGGCAACCAGTTATTTCACATCGGCCACGGCGACGGGCTGGGGCCGAAAGACCATAAATACAAGCTGCTGAAACGGGTGTTCACCTCGCCGGTAGCGCAGTGGCTGTTTGGGTGGGTGCACCCCAACTTCGGCATTGGCCTGGCCAATAAGTGGAGCCGCCACAGCCGCCTGCAAAACGGTGAGGCCGATGCGAAGTATTTTGGGGAGGAAGAATGGCTGCTACAGTACTGCCGCGAGGTTGAAGCAGACACGCACCACGACTATTACGTGTTTGGCCACCGCCACCTGCCGCTTGATGTAGCCGTGGGGCCGGGCAGTCGCTACGTCAACCTGGGCGAATGGGTCAATTATTGCTCTTACGGTGTGTATGATGGCAACGAACTGGCCCTGCAGCATTTTGAGAAGTAGCGCCCACAGACGCGTGCCAGTGGGTCAGCTATTGTTGACCCTGTTCTTTCTCAGTACCACGGCCCACGGCCAGGTTAAAGCTCCTTCCGCGGCTTCGGTAGCACCGGCATCGCAAGTAGTGGTGTCGCCGGTGCAGCCGGTAACAGCACTTGTTGACTCTGCGGCGGGCGCGGCGCCTTGGAAATTTTTGCGCCTCATTAAGCTGCGCAATCCGGGTGCGGCCTCGCTCGACCGACGCGGCACTCTCTACGTCGCCGATGCCGATAACAACCTGCGCCAGTATGGCCCCGAGGGCTTGCCGCTGAATACGTTCGCGCCCACCCAGCCTGGCCATGCGGCCCAAGTTGAGGCTTGGAACATGACCAGTATTCTGGTTTTCAACGACGACCGGCAGCAGTTGGTCCTGCTCGACCGGTTTTTGGCGCTCATTACCGAAGTGCGGCTGGCCGACTTCCTTGACGGCACCGTGCGGGCCGCTACCCTGGCGCCGGATAATCGCATCTGGCTGCTCGACGAGAGCAATTTAGTGCTGCGCGAGTTCGACCCGAACAACCTGCGCCTCGTCAAGAACACCCCATTAGACCTGATTATTGGGCGCACCCGGCCGGACTTCCGCTTTCTGCGGCACTACCAGAATAATATTTACCTGGTTGACCGGGTGACGGGGGTTTATGTGTTTGATAACCTGGGCAACTACAAGAAGAAAATTCCTTTCACAGGACTGAACATGGTGGGTTTCCGGGGCGATGAGATGTATTACTTCGCCGGCGGCTCCATCCATTTTTTCCACCTCTACAACCTCACGGAACGTCGCATGGCTTTGCCCGCCGACGTCAATCCGGCGGAGGTCCGGCAGGTGCTGGTGGGCGATTCCCTGGCGTATATTTTCACGGCTGCGGGAGTGGCAGTGTATCAGTGGAAATAGTCTGAACTAACGCCGAGCTTATTATTACGAGACTCTGAGGCTGGTAACTTCTGGAAAGGTGGGCCGTTAGCTTGAGGAAGTTCTTCCTCCTCAACCTCAACCCATTTCCTATGAAAGCCCTTCGAATTCACGGCATGCGAGATGTCCGCGTCGATAATGTGGACGACCCCGAAATCCTGGACGCCCGCGACGCCATTATCCGCGTAACGAGTACGGCCATTTGCGGGTCCGACCTGCACATTTACAACGGCAGCATTCCGCAGCCCCGGCCCATGACCCTGGGCCACGAATTCATGGGCATTGTGGAGGAAGTGGGTCGGGGAGTGGGCAACCTCAAGCGCGGTGACCGCGTGGTGGTGCCCTTCCCGGTGGCCTGCGGGCATTGCCTGTTCTGCAACCACGAGCTGCCCGGGCACTGCGAAAACTCCAACCCCGAGCACTACGGTCCCGAAGGCGGCTTAATGACCGAAAAAGGCGGCGCCCTATTTGGCTACACCGACTTGTACGGCGGCTACGACGGCGGCCAGGCCGAGTACGTGCGCGTGCCCTACGCCGACTTCGGTCCCCGCATTGTCCCCGATAGCCTGACCGATGAGCAGGCGCTTTTCCTGACCGATATATTCCCCACCGGCTACACCGGCATCGACTGGGCCGGAGTGAAGGGGGGCGAAGTAATTGCCATTTTTGGCGCCGGTCCGGTTGGCATCATGGCCGCTAAGTCGGCTTGGCTGCGGGGCGCGAGCCGGGTTATCATCGTCGATACCCAGGCTTATCGCCTCGACAAAGCCCGCGAAACCGCTAATGCCGAAGGCATTTTGTGGGAAAACCAGAAGCAGGTGGTGGATGAAATTCGGAGCATGAGCCGCGGCTACGGCGCCGACGTGTGCGTGGAAGCCGTGGGCTTCGAGCCCGACCGCAACCTGCTCGACCGCGCCAAGGCCGTTATCAACGTGGAGAAAGGCTCCGACAAAGTGCTGCTGGCCTGCATGAGTGCCGTGCGCCGCGGTGGTTTCGTGTCGGTGCTGGGCGTGTACTCTTCGCCGTTCGACAACTTCCCGATTCACCAGTTCTTCGACAAAGGCATCACCATCAAAGGCGGCCAGGCCCCAGCCCACAAGCACATCGACCGCCTGCTCAAGCACGTGGCCAACGGCGACGTGCGGCTCGACGACATCATCTCGCACCGTCTGCCGCTGACCGAAGCGGCTCACGGCTATAAGATTTTCCGCGAAAAGCTGGACAACTGCACCAAAGTGGTGCTGAAGCCCGGCATGTAAATACTGTTTTGCAGCCAGAGAAGAAGGAACCTGCGTGGTGCGGGTTCCTTCTTTGCTGTTAGAACAAGTGCTTTATCCATTTAAAATGATGTTTGGGTTATCTTTGGAAGAAGACGCGCCCAGCTGATTTTTCTACCAAAGAACTTGCATACATGGGGTTAGTAATAAGTGGGCCCACGGGCATTTATAGGCGTTGGCTGCCAGCGGTAAAAAGCACAGGCATTGCCATGCTTCTGACCCTGGCTGCTGTCGGCACACTTCATGCTCAAGTTCCATTTCGCCCCGCTCCGGTTAGTAAGCTAGCCCCGGCACTGCGGGCCCCGGCCGCTCAGCAGCACACCCGAACGGTGCGCGTGAGCGTGACAGACCCGGTGGCTTTTCGGCAATGGGCACAGCAGTATCTGCGCACCGCCCGGGTTTCCCAGCCCAGTGCTTCGCCCTACACTTTGGCAGTGGGGAGCCTTCGCCCAACTACGCTGGCGCAACTGGCCGCTTGTCCATTTGTGGCATTTGTGGACGTGGCAGACCGGCAAGCCCATCCCGAGCGGCAGCTGAGCAACTCTGATTTGTCAGTAAATGCCATTGCAACGGTGCAGGCGCGCTTCCCGCAGCTCACCGGGCAAGGCCTCACGGTTTCGGTGAAAGAGCTGGAATTCAACCCCGACGACATCGACTTTAAAGGGCGCGTGGTGAACCCTGGTGCTTTCGCAGGTCCCGCCTCAGACCATGCTACGGGCATGGCCACGCTCATAGCCGGTGCGGGCAACTCCCACCCGCAGGGCCGGGGTGTGGCGCGGGGAGCGCGCCTGGCCAGCTCCAACTTTGCCCGGCTACTGCCTGACGATGGCCAGCAGCTGACCCAAGCCGGTGTGTCGGTGCAAAACCACTCTTACGGGGTGGCCATTGAGAATTATTACGGTGTAGAAAGCCAGGAATACGACCGCCAGCTGCGGCAGTTTCCGTCGTTGCTGCATGTGTTCTCGTCCGGCAACTCGGGCACTCAAACCAGTGCAGCCGGGCCTTACGCGGGCGTTGCGGGTGTGGCCAACCTCACGGGGCAGTTCAAGATGTCGAAGAACACCCTGACCGTGGGCGCCACCGACCCTTCGGGGCAGGTAGCCGCGCGCAGCTCACGGGGGCCGGCTTACGATGGCCGCGTGAAACCCGAGCTAGTAGCCTACGGCGAGGCCGGCTCGTCTGAGTCGGCGGCGCTGGTGTCGGGCATTAGCTTGCTCTTGCAGCAAGTGTATCGGGACCAAAACAGTGGCGCGCTGCCCACTGCAGCCTTGGTAAAAGCCGTGCTCGTCAACAGCGCCAACGACCTGGGGCGCCCGGAAGTGGACTTTGTGAGTGGCTTTGGGCAGGCCGATGCCTTGGGCGCCATCGGCACCATGCGCGACCGCCGGTTTTTTAGCGGCACTGTCACCCAGGGCAACGAGCAGGTGTTCACCATTACTGTTCCGGCTGGCCAGCAGCAGCTCAAGGCCACCTTGGTTTGGAACGACCCCGAAGCGCCAGCCAACGCCGCCCGCGCCCTCGTCAATGACCTGGACCTGGAGCTGGTGGCGCGCAGCACCGGCCAGCGCTGGCGGCCGTGGGTGCTCAGTGCCTCGGCTCACCCCGACTCGCTGGCCTTGCCCGCCCGCCGCCGCCCCGACCACCTCAACAACGTGGAGCAGATAACGCTGGCCGTGCCCGCAGCGGGCACATACGAGCTGCGCGTGCGTGGCTTCAGCGTGCTCCAAGGCCCCCAATCCTTCAGCCTGGCCTACGAAGTAAATGCCCCGAACTTGGAGTGGGTGAGCCCGCAAAGCACCGACAACGTGCGCCCCGGCGCGGCCAACACGCTGCGCTGGGACTGGAGTGGCGCGGCCACCACGGCCCGCCTGGAATACCGCCCCATTGGCCAAAACCAGTGGCGCTTGGTTGAGCCTGCGGTGCCGCTAACCCAAAACCGCTACGCCTGGACCACGCCCGATACCACGGCCCTCGCCCAGCTGCGCTTGGTGACCGGTAACCGCACTTTTGTGTCCGACACCTTTGCGCTGGTGCAGGCGCCACCCCTGCAAGTGGGCTACACTTGCACCGATGGCGGCACGCTGCTGCATTGGGCGCAGGTGCCCGGCGTGGGTCAATACCAGGTATATCAGCTTGGGGCTACTGCGCTCGAGCCCTTCGTGCTCACCGCCGATACGGCACTGCTGCTCAGCCCCGCCCAAATGGCTAACCGCTACTATGCCATGGCCCCGGTGGTGCAGGGCCAGGTGGCAAGCCCCAGCACTACCATCGATTTTAGTACCCAGGGCACGGCGTGTTATTTCCGCTCGTTTCGGCCGCGGCAGTTCGTGACCGATTCGGTGGCGTTCGACCTGGAGCTGGGCACTGCCTTTCAGCTGAAGTCCGTGACGCTGGAGCGGCGGGCCTCGGGCGGGTACCAGGGCGTGCAGACCATTGCGCCGGTCACGCAACTGGCCATGCTGCTAACCGACCAGCTCCCCGAACCCAGCCGCTACCATTACCGGGTGCGGTTGGAAACCACCAGCGGGCAGGTGTTTTTAAGTCAGGAAGAGGAGGTGGACTACGTTGGCCCCGACGACCTGCTCGTGTTCCCGAACCCAGCCGAAGCCGGCACCAGCCTAAGCGTGATTTCGGGCAGCCAGGATGAGATACTGATGCAGCTGTACGATGCCTTGGGCCGTTTCCAGCGCGCCGGAACCGCCAATGGAGCCATCAACAGCATCGACACCAGCGGCTTGCGCCCGGGCGTGTACCTCCTGCGAGTGCAGGCCAAAGATGGCCCGACGACCACGCGGCGTATCGTGCTTATGTAAGACGCATGTGCAACAAAAAGCCCCGCCTCTAACAGAAGCGGGGCTTTTTGTTGCACATGCGGGAGCGGCTAGTACAGCGCGTTCAACGCAATTTTGTCGTTGGCATTGAAAGGCCGGTCCACGCCCGAACCGATGCAAGCGAGCATAAACGAGTTGGGGTCGGCAGCGGCGGGCGTGCCCGGAATCAGGATGGCACCCACGGTGCTGGCGCCTTCGTTGCTGGTCGAGCCACCGCAGCTGTAGCTCCGGTCCATGTAGTCGGTGTGGCGGAAGCCGATGCAGTGACCGATTTCGTGGGCCAGAATAGTGGCGATGTACGTGCTGGGATTAGCCGTGCCGATGGCCTTGGAGTTAATCAGGACTTGGTTGTGGGGATTGCCGGCGCTGGTGGGGAAGCCCGCCGACGCCAGATAGCGGGCGCTTTTGGGCGCTTGGGCCAGCGTGATTTCACCGCCAGACGTCACGCGCGTCATCTTCATCAGCAGGTTCTCGGCGTTGAAACGGCGAATGGCCTCGTCGGTCGCGGTAACATAGGCAGTGGGCAAAGCCGTGGAAACCGTCACGGTGATGGTGCGGCCCGAACCCACGTTGACCAGATTGGTGGTGCGGTACTGCTCTTCCGCGCCCACGCGCATCAGCTGGACGGGAGCGGGGTTGGCCAAGTTGTCATTGCTGAGGAAGATGTCGCCTTCCACCACATAGCCGCCTTCAACGGCCATGGCGCCTTGGGCAGTGAAGCCCAGCTGTTTGATTTGGGCCAATACCTCCGACGTTACCTCGTCGGATTTGGTGACTGATTCGGTTTCTTTCGAACACGAGGAAAAAGCGAGTGCCGAAGCGAGGCACAAGCCAGCACTAAGTAGTTTTCTGGTTAGCATGAGCGTGATGAAAAAGAGTGAAAATGGTGGGATTGCAAAGCCGAGCGGCTGTACTTTTTTCGACCGCGCCGGTAGATGATTTATTAAGGATTAAGCTAAAAGACCCCGGCTTTGTGGGGCCGGGGTCTTTTATCATCAATGGGTTGCTGTGCTGGTACTGGCGTCGGCTAGTACACGTAGCGCAGGGCGGTTACATCGCTCGAAGTGAACGGACGGTTTTGGCCGCTGCCTACGCAAGCCAGCATCCACGAGCCGGCGCTGGCCGTGGTGGGCGTGCCGGGGATGTGGATAGCGCCCACGGTGCTAGCGCCTTCGTTGGTGAAAGCACCGCCGCAGCTGTAGCTCCGGTCCATGTAGTCGGTGTGGCGGAAGCCGATGCAGTGACCTACTTCGTGAGCCAGGATGGTGGCGATGTAGGTGCTGGCGTTAGCCGTGCCAATGGCGCCCACGTTCACCAGAACTTGGTTGTAGGGGTTGCCGCCGGAAGGGAAGCCCGCCGAAGCCAGGTAGCTGGCGCCCGTTGGCGAAGGATTGAGCACAATGCTGCCGCCCGAGGTAACGCGGGTAAAGCGGATGAGCAGGCCCTGGGCATTGTAGCGGCGAATGAGCTCGTCGGTAGCCGTGACGTAAGCCGAAGGCAGCGCAGTAGACACGCGAATGGAAACCGTGCGGCCCGAGCCTACGCTCACCAGGTTGCTGGTGCGGTACTGCTCCTGGTCGCCCACGCGCAGCATTTGGTAGTCGGGCTTGCTGGCCAGGTTTTCGTCGGTAATCACAATATCGCCTTCAACAAGGTAGCCGCCGTCGACGCGCTGGATGTCCTGGGTGGTGAGGCCCATGTCCTTGATTTGCGAGATTACGGTTTGGGAAATGCTAGCTTCCTGGGTTGCGGGTGCTACAGCTTCCTGCTCTTTTGAACAAGAGAAAAGTGTCAACGCCGAAGCGGAGCACAAGAAGGCGGTGGACAGTACATTTTTGATTTTCATATGCTGTTGGTGGATTGTGTGTGGTGGTAGGTAAAGGTTTTTTTGAGAGTATGGACGCAATTAGAGGATAATTAATATGAACAACAATAGAAATTAAGTGAAACATTAAAAATATTTCAAAGTACGCGTGTGTATGCCTATTGCTGGCTGTTGTGAATATGTTGATAATGCCGAATTGCCAAAATCTTACACCAATCTCAACAAAGTGCCAACGGTGCTGAGGCGGCGCACTGTTTAAGGTTAGGGTTTGTTTCCTTCATCAAGGCAACATTGCCTTACTTAGCAGGGCTCTAATGAGCCGGCACCCCCTAATCGATTTTCGTATCTTTGCTAGGAACCGAATTTTCGTGGAAATTTTATTTCCCTCAACTATATATTTTTTAGCTAGTGGCTTGTTCATCATGTTCTTCCGGCGGGGGCTGCGGCACCAAGCCGGGCGGCTGCAAATCCAACGGGGGCTGTAGCACCGGAGGCTGCAACCGCCTCAATGTATTCGATTGGTTACAGGACGTAGAAGTCCCGGATTCCTTTGCCGGGTTTGATATCGTAGAAGTCCGCTTTAAGGGCGGCCGTAAAGAGTTTATGCGCAACGCCGAGCGCCTGCCGCTCGTGACCGGCGACGCCGTAGTAGTAGATGCCGCCGGCAGCGGCTGGCACCTGGGCCACGTGAGCCTGAAGGGCGAGTTGGTGCGCCTGCAAATGCGCAAGAAGAAAGTGCCCACCGACTCCAAGGAAATTCGCAACATTCTGCGCATTGCCACGCCCGATGATGTGGAGCGCTGGGAGGCCGTGCGCGACCTCGAGAACGGCACCATGTTCCGGGCCCGCGCCATGGTGGGCGAGCTGCGCCTGCGCATGAAGCTGAGCGACGTGGAATACCAGGCCGACCGCACCCGCGCCCTGTTCTATTACTCGGCCGAAGACCGGGTCGACTTCCGGGAGCTGATTCGCCGCTTGGCCGACGAGTTCCGGGTGCGCGTGGAGATGCGCCAGATATCGCTGCGCCAAGAGGCCGGCCGCATTGGCGGCATTGGCGTGTGCGGCCGCGAGCTGTGCTGCTCCACTTGGCTGCAGGACTTCAAAACCGTGAGTACCACGGCCGCCCGCTACCAAAACCTGAGCCTAAACCCGCAGAAGCTGGCCGGCCAGTGCGGCCGCCTCAAGTGCTGCCTCAACTACGAGCTCGACGCCTACCTCGACGCACTCAAGGATATTCCGCAGGTGCAGCGCCCGTTGCAAACGGCTCGGGGCGAGGCATTTCTGCAGAAAACCGACATCTTCCGTCGCCGCATGTGGTTTGCCTTCAAAGGCGACAACAACTGGGTGATGCTCGACACGTCCCGCGTGCGCGAGCTGCTGGAAATGAACAAGCGCGGCGAGAAAATTGAGAGCCTGCTGCCGCCCCGCGAAGAAGAGCCCGAGCCCGAAGTGTCGGCCATTGTGGAAGGCTCGCTCGACCGCCTGGACGACAAAATCAAGTCGAGCAGCAAGCGCTCCAAGCGCAAGAAAAGCCGTGGCGAAGGCGATGCGACCGAGGCCCGCGCCCCACGCGAAAGCCGCGAGATGCGGGAACCACGCGAGCCCCGTGCTGCTGTTGCCGAGAATGGCACCGAGCCCCGCGAAACCCGTGAGCCCCGGGAAGCGCGCCCACCCCGGGAGCCCCGCGAGGGCCGGATGCCCCGCGACGGCCGCCGCCCCGCGGGCGCCCCTCCCGGCGGCCCGCGCCCACCCGAGCAAATGACCAGCCCCGGCCCCGCCGACATCGATAATCCGGTGCCCGCCCTGGGCGACGTGCCCGAGCAGCGCGGCCGCCGTGGCGCCGCCGCCCGCCCCCTAAACCGCCGCGGCGGCCGGAACCGGAGCGACGCCCCTCGCCCCGAAGGCACCGAGCCCCGGCCCGAACCGAAGGAAGGCGCTGCGCCTTCTGGCCGCAATCGCCGTCCGGAAGGCCCCCGCCGCCCCGATGCCAACGCTGCCGGTGGCCCGCCCCGCCCCGCCGCTGAAGGTGGTGCTGAACCGCGCCCCCGCCGCGAACCCGGCGAGCGCCGTGCCGAAGGCGGCGAGCGCCGCGAAGGCCGTGGCGGCCGCAGCAACCGCCGCGGTGGGCGCGGGCCAGCCGGCGAAGGCGGAGCTCCGTCGGCCCCGGCGCCTGCTCCTGCCGGCGCTTAGGCCTCGGTTTGTTTTTTAATGCCAATCAAGTAGTTAGCTGGCAGCGAAGTAATGCCGCCGATGGGAAACCATCGGCGTGGCATTACTTCGCTGCCAGTTGATTATTCACCCCCGTTTACCTGCGATGTACCAGCGTTTTGCACTCCGATTGACCACAGCCATCGGGCTACTGGGCCTGCTCACGGCCTGCGACCCTAACCGGGTATTTGAGCAAAACATTGACTTCCCGAACGACTCCTGGGACGTGCAGCAAAAGCCTGCCTTCACCTTTGCCATCGAGGACACGACCGCCACTTACGACGTGTACTTCAGCGTGCGGCACGCCTCGGCCTATGGGTTCTACAATCTCTACGTGAAGCATACCCTAACGGGCCCCGCGGGCCGGGTTGGGCAGCCCCTGCTGCACCAAATGCTGCTGCTGGACCCCAAAACCGGCGAGCCCAAAGGCAGCGGCACCGGCGACATCTACGACATTCAGATACTGGCCCTGCCCAACCAGCGCTTCACTAAACCCGGCGAGTACACCCTGACGCTGGAACAATACATGCGCCAGGCTCAGCTGCCAGGCCTCATGGCCATGGGCGTGCGCGTGGCCAAGCACTCGGATAAAAAGTAAGCATTGAGCAGACGAAAAAAGCCGGCTTCGCATTGCGCGGAGCCGGCTTTTTTCGTCTGTATATTTTGCTTTCGCTCAGGCTGCGAGAAGGGCGGCTGCCTGTTTGGAATGGGTGGCTGCTTATTGCAGGCGGGTAACGTCGACGGCGTTAGGGCCTTTCTTGCCGGCTTTGATGTTGAATTGGACCCGGTCGCCTTCCTGAATTTCGTGGATGAGGCCGGTCTGGTGCACAAATATTTCTTCTTGGTTGTCGTCGGCGACGATGAAGCCAAAACCTTTGGTGTCGTCGAAAAACTTAACGGTGCCGGTAAGCATAAGCGGTTGGAGGGGGTAAAAATGGATATGGCCTTGAACTAACGCACCTAACGAGCCGCAGGTTGGCGGCGTGCGGCCCAGGCGAGGAGTACGCAGCCGGGCAAAGGTAAAATTCCTGCGGCGAATGACTTCCGCACTACGGAGCAGGTTGGCTTTGGCCAGGGCAAAGGCGAACAACGGGTTGGGGCGCGCGTATAGACGAGGAGTCTATCCTTTCACCGATTCTAATTCCCGCCCCTGCCATGAAAAATGAGGAAACAAACCTGAACACCGAATCCAACGACATTGCGGGCAACCGCATCGACGGGCCGGTAGGCAACACCGCTGCCCGGCCTACCCAGCCCGGCGCCGGCACGGGAATCCCCGGCGGCCCCCCGGCCCAAAACACCGCGGGTAGCCCTGACATCAGCAGCCCCGATGCCCCGGCGTCCAGCGAGTCGTTGGTAGATTCGGAAATGGGTGCCGGCAATGGGGCCATTGATGCCGATGGCGAGGAGCAAGAAAACAAGGAAGCCAACCCCGACGACCTGAAGCCCACCGATACCTACGGCGGCAACTTCAGCAACAGCACCCAGGGCAGCTACAACGACCGGGAGCGCCGCGAAAACCAAAACAGCGACCCCAGCCGCGGCGAGTTTGGGGCTCAGGACCTGGGCGGCACCACCCAAGGCGGCTACGGCAATCAGAACCGCATTATCAACTACCAGCCCCGCGGCTCGGCCGAAGACCAGTACTACGGCGGCGCCGGCCGCCCGGGCCTGCAAGACAACTCCTACCGCGCCTACGATGGCGGCAACGAGCGGTCGGACAACCGCGCCAACTACGCCTACGAGCAAGGCACCGCTACTGCCGGCACCTCCGGCCGTGCGGCCGATGATGGCCAGCTCCGCGGGACCAATTACGACGGCCCGAGCGGCGACAACCGCAATCAGCCCGACCGCGGCGATGCCAACAGCGCCTTCCAGGTCGACAATGGCTCGGCCCCGAGCAGCCGCGACAGTGGCTTTGCCGATGATTATGGCCATACCTCTCTGCGCGGCGAAGGTGCCGGCAACGTGGGCGCCGCCTCCCAGGCCACCGGTCAAAGCGGCGCTGAGCACCGTAACCAGACCGAAGAGTATCGGCCGCAGCAAACTGGCGTTGACAAGCAAGGCCACCGCGAAGAGCAGCACCCCGGCTATTCCACCAACGACCCCGAAGTAGCTGACCAGCGCGGCCAACGCCCTGCTAGCAGCATGGGTTACGCCGACCGCGGCCGCGAGCAGCCCCGTCAAACTCCTGACTTCCAGACCGGCAACGACCGCAACGGCTACGTGCAGGGCAATGGCGGCGACGCCTCGCAGGGCATGGGCTCAAAAGGCGGCTCCTACAACGACGCCTACGACGACAGCGAGCCCGGCAGCAACCTCGGCTCGCCCGCCCAGGGCGACCAGCGCATCGAAGACCGGGCCCAGAACTATGGCCAGGCCGCTCGCAAAGAAAACCGCAGCGCCGAAGGCGATGATGACGCGGCCGACCACGGTGCCCCGCGTCGCAACGCCGGCCGCGACGACCAAGCCGACGAGTAACCGAACCCGTTTAACACAGAAAAGGCCCGCCAATTGCTTGGCGGGCCTTTTCTGTGTTAGGCAGAAGTTGGAAAATGCTACTTGCCGCTTGCTTTTTGGGCCTGCTGCATGGGGTTCTGGGGAGCCTGCTGCTGCTGCTGGAAGAGCTCGAAGCGGGAGGCGGCGGCCTGGCGGGGGAAGGCGTTGTTGCTCAGGTCCGTGTCGGCCGTCTGCTGGAAGGGGTCGAGCACGAAAGAAACCACGGGCTGCTTGGTGACGATAATCTTGCTGACCTGCGCGTTGTTCTTGCGCCAGATTTCGGCCGGGATGGTCTGGATTTCGGTCGACTGGTCGGCGTAGGTGAGCTGGACGATGACGGGCATCACCAGGCCGCCGACGTTGCGCAGGCTCAGCTCGTAAAAGTGCTGCTGCTGGCCCAGGCGCTGGCGCTGCTCGGGGCTGAGGCCGCCCAGGTAGGCGGTGTAGCGCTGCTGGTCGGCGGGCGTGACGGCCAGCGGGTTGTACTGGTTATAAAAGTCCTTGAGCTCGGGCTTCTCATCCACGAGCGTGCTCGTCAAGGCCGTGGCGTTGCGCTGGGCCGAGATGGAAGGAGCCGCCGCCGCTTGCAGCTGTTGCTGGCGGGCCTTCTCCACGGCCGGGTCGCCGGTGCTCGGGGTGTAGTACTTCACGCATTCCAAGGCCAGGTCAGAGCGGTCGGTGGTGTAGAACCAGCCGCGCCAGAACCAGTCCAGGTCCACGGCCGAGGCGTCTTCCATGGTGCGGAAGAAGTCGGCCGGGGTGGGGTGCTTGTAGGCCCAGCGCTGGGCGTAGGTCTTGAAAGCATGGTCGAAGAGCTCGCGCCCCATCACCGTCTCGCGCAGGATGTTCAGCGCCGTAGCCGGCTTGGCGTAGGCATTATTGCCGAACTGCAACACCGACTCCGAGTTGGTCATAATCGGCGTTTGCAGGCTCTTGTCCGTCCGCATGTATTCCACGATGTTCTTGGGTTCGCCGCGGCGCGAGGGATAGTTGCGCTCCCACTCTTGCTCGGTGAGGTACTGCATGAAGGAGTTCAGTCCCTCATCCATCCACGACCATTGCCGCTCGTCGGAGTTCACAATCATGGGGAAGAAGTTGTGCCCCACTTCGTGGGTTATCACGCCAATCATGGCATACTTGGTCTGGGCCGAATAGGTGCCGTCCTTCTCAGGACGGCCGCCGTTGAAGCAAATCATCGGATACTCCATGCCGAAGATGGGACCGTGCACCGAGATGGCGACGGGGTACTCGTAGGGGATGGTGTACTTCGAATAGGTCTTGATGGTGTGAGCCACCACCTCGGTCGAGTACTGGCCCCAGAGAGGGTTGCCTTCCTTGGGGTAGTACGACATGCACAGCACGGGCTTGCCGTTTTGCTTAATCTGCATGGCGTCCCAGATGAACTTGCGCGAGGAAGTCCAGGCGAAGTCGCGCACATTCTTGGCCGCGTAAGTCCACGTTTTGGTGCCGGTGGCGCGCTTGCTTTCCGCCTGCACGGCCTCGGCTTGGCTCACGATGAGCACCGGCTTCTTAGCAGTTTTGGCTTGCTCCAGGCGCTGGCGCTGCGTGGCCGAAAGCACTTGGGAAGGGTTTTGCAAAGTGCCAGTGGCGCCCACCACGTGGTCGGCGGGCGCGGTGATGCTGACCTTATAGTCGCCAAAGGGCAGCGTAAACTCGCCGCCGCCGAGGAATTGCTTGTGCTGCCAGCCCTGGTTGTCGGAGTACACGGCCATGCGCGGGTAAAACTGCGCGATTTCGTAGAGGTAGTTCTTGTCCTCCGGGAAATACTCGTAGCCGTTCCGCCGAACCTGCTGGCCGTTGATGTTATAGCGCCACTTCACGTTGAAGGCGAACGACTGGCCGGGGCGCAGGGGCGTGGGCAAGTCCACGCGCATCATGGTGTAGTTCGTTACCGTCTTGAGGGCCTTACCGTCTTTGCCCGTCACGCTTTCAATCTTGAAGCCGCCGTCGAAGTCTGAAACCAGGCTTTCGATGGCGTTGAACGTCATGCGGTCTTGCAGCTGGCTTACTTCCGTGGTCGCGGTAATGGAGTTTTTCTCCAGCACGTTCTGGTCGAGCTGTACCCAGAGGTAGGGCAGCACGTCGGGCGAGAGATTGGTGTAGGTGATGGTCTCGCGGCCGGTCAGGGTCTGCTTGGTGTCGTCGAGCGTAACCTGGATGTCGTAGTCGGCCCGCTGCTGCCAGTAGTCTTTGCCCGGGGCGCCGCTGGCCGTGCGGTAGCTATTGGGGGTAGGCAGCACGGTTTCGAGCTGCGCAAATTTGTCGGTGCCCGAGTTGGTGGTTTGAGCCTGCAGCGCCAAGGGCGACAGCAGCCCCAGCAACAAAGCCGTAACGCCGCGACGCGGCGAGGAGAATAAGCGAATTAGCATGAAGCAAATTTATTCAATAAATACGTCTGCCTGGCCATTCAAACCATCAGCGTAGTTGTTGAATAAGTTCGAGTGCCGAAGCGAATCGAGGGCCAGCGCAGTCAAGCTCAAGCATCCTGCTCGTTTCGCCTGTCATGCTGAGGGTGCGAGCTGGGACGCAGCCAGAAAAAAAGCCGCCGACAGGCCCAGCGCCAGTGCACCAGAATACCCAAAGCGTTGTTTTAACACGCAGCCAAGATGCCGAACCACAACCAATTGCCGAGCTTCTAAATCCTCTTACAAGCGGTTGGATGGTTATAATCAGTTGCTAAATTGTATGTTTATGGCTTGTTAGCCCTCGCGCCTATGCCTGCTGTCGTCCGCGCCACCTCCGACTTCTTCGACCAGCTGACCAACGACCTGCTGGCATTACGGGTTCTGGCACAGCAGCGCTTTCGTCCCCTGAGCGCCGAAGAGCTAAACCGTCGGCCCAGTCCAAGCCGCTGGAGTGCAGGCCAGTGCCTCGAGCACCTCAACATTGTGGGCGGCTACTACCTGCCCAGCATAGCCAAGCGCATCGCCAAGGCCCAGGCCCGCGGCTCCAAGCCCACGCCCACCCTGAAGCAAGGCTTTTTTGGCCGCCGTTTTGTGGACGCCATGCGTACGCCGGCCAGCGAAAAAACCTACACCACGCCCCAGCGCTATGCCCCCACCGGCACGCGCCTGCCCCGCACCGTGGCCGAGGTATTCAGCCGCCAGCTCGATGAATTACTGCGCCTGGTGCTGCTGGCCCGGCAGGTGAACGCCAACGCCGTGCTCATCCCCAACGCCGTGTTTCCGCTGCTACTCCTGCGCCTAGCCGACCAGCTCGAGTTTTTGGTGGTGCACATCCAGCGGCACGTAGCGCAGGCCGAAGCCGTGCTCGCCGGCAATGCCGTTAGCGACAAAGCCTCGGCAGCGTAGCGGGCTGTTTAGTAGGCGAATCGTTGCTCCGGTCCGCCCGCCCTAGGCGGGCCGACCGGTTGAAGAATGCACCGCCTGGCTTTAATGACAACCGGTCGGCCCGCCTAGGGCGGGCGGACCGGAGCAACGTCTCCTTTGCAGAGAACTTCCTTAACAACGTATTAAGGATCAGTCTACTAAGAGTGTCCTCATCAAAAAAACCGCCCCGATAGATTCGGAGCGGTTTTTTTGCGATAGATGAAGACTTCTAATCAAGCAGCAGGACTACTTGCCGCCGAAGAAGTAGTTAGCCGACACCTGAAAAGAACGGTTGTAGATTTCGCCGCCAGTGTCGTTGCCATCGGGGTCGTTGGGAGAAATGTTGATGAGACCCAGCCCGTACCCTGCCTGGAGCTGATACGCTCCCAGCCGGTAGCCAACGCCCGCGTTGAGGCCGGCGTCGAAGCGGCGGAAGGTGGCAATAACGTTTGGGGTGGAGTTAAAACCTCCGCCGAAGCCATTGTTCAGTTGGTCGTTGGGGTTCTGCCGGTCGCCGTACTCAATGGTGAGGCCGATGGGAAATGAGTTGGCCGCGCCAATATTTACAAGGTTGGGGTCGGTGCTGGTGATGGCCAGTCTGCTGGAGCCGGTGCCGCCCACGCCAAATGCCACGTAAGGCCCCGCGAACAGCTGCAAGCCGTGGTCGCCTTCGGACGTGTACACCAGGTTCAGGGGTACTTCCAGGTAGGCGAGCTTGGGCGTGGCGGTGTAGGTAACGGTGGTGGTGTAGGGAGGATTGGAGCTGTCGGAACCCGAAAACTTGAGCTGCGACCCTTTCCGGCTGAAAAGCACCGAGGGCTGAAGCGCCAACTTGCCGAAGCTTATGTTGGCCGTGCCGCCAACTTGCACGCCGGTGATGTAGTTGGCCTCGCTGGAAAGCCCGACCGGAATGTCGCCGTACTTATAGGAGAAATTCGAAACGTTCAGACCCAAGCGGGCCCCGAAGCTCACGGCCGTTTGGGCGTGGGCGGTGGGAGCGGCGGCAACCAAGCCGGCCGCGAGGCAACATGCAGATAAAAGGTTTTTCATGCGTGGTAAAAGAAGTAAAAGTGGGTAGGTTAGGTAAAGTGTATGACTTTGATAATCCGGGCAAAAGTACGGGGCGAAACCAGCTGGCCAATCAGTGCCAGCCCTTGCAATAAATTAATTTAAATCGGGGCTGTCTATGCAATAAAAGCGGGTCCGGCATCTTTAAGTCGCCGCTCCACTGCTGCGCTTTGTTTATGCGTCTATTCCTTTTTGTCTGCCTGTTGATAACGATGATTTTCAGCCCTGATTCGGCCGCCCCCACGCCGCCCGACCCCTACGTGGCCCAATGGAAGAAGATTGACGCGCTGCTGGCCAAAAGCCAGACCACCACGGCCGCCCCGCTGGTGGAAGCCATTTACCAGAGCGCCCGCAAGGCGCAGCACACGCCCGCCTACGTGCGCGCCCTGCTCTACAAAATTCGGCTGCTGCAAGCCAAGGAGGAAGACGAAACCGAAAAGGGCATCGCCCTGCTGGAAACCGAGCTGAAAACCGCCACCTTCCCGGCCCGGCCCATCGTGCACTCGCTGCTGGCCGAGCTGTATACCACCTACCTCAACCACAACCGCTACCGTCTCTACCAGCGCACTGCCGGGGCCAGCGCTACCACCGGCCCTACCGCCAGCGCCGACGCCGGCACCGGCCTCGCCACCTGGGACATGGGCAAGCTGGGCGCTGCCATCGTGCGGCACTACTATCAGTCGGTAGAAGATGAGCCGCAGCGCCAGCTCGACGTTTCGCTGGCTACCCTTGGCGACCTGGCCGCGGGGGGGGATACCGAGGGCCGGGCCCTGCGCCCTTCGCTGTACGACCTGCTGGCCCACCGCGCCATCGAGGGCCTCCAGAATCAGGAGCTGTACGTGACCCGGCCCGAGCAGCAATTTCAGCCCACTGAGCCCAAGCTCTTTGGCACAGCCGCGGAGTTCGCTGCCCTGCGCCTGCTCGCGCCCGAGGCCGATTCGCTCAACGGGCAATTGCACGCGCTGCACCTGCTACAGCGCCTCACGGCCTCGCGCCAGCAACTAACTCCGCCAAACAAGGAAGCCCTGGCCGATGTGGATTTGCAGCGCATCGACTACCTGCGCAGCATCACCCAAAACACCGACCTGGCCGACCAATACGAGCCGGCGCTCGTTCGCATGGCCGCCACCTACCAAGGCTTGCCCATCAGCACGCAGTTCATTGCCCGTCGTGCCGAGCTGCTGCGCGAAACCAACCCCGTAGCCGCCGTAGCCCTAACGCGGGAAGCCGAAGCCCGGTTTCCAAAGTCACGCGGGGCGGCCCGGGCGCGGCAGCTGCGCGCTGAAATCGAGCAGCCGGAGTTGTCGCTGTCGGCGGCCGAAATGGTGGTGCCGGGCCAGCCCTGGCGGTTCGATGTGAAGGTGCGCAACATAAATGGCCTGCACGCCTGGGCTTATAGGCTGACCCTGAAAGAGTGGGAAAGCTTTGGAAAAATGCAGTACGGTCGCCCGCGGGATGTGGCGGCTTATAACGCCCGCATTCGAAAGGCTACGGAAGTGGCGGCCTGGACCATTCCGGTAGTGCCTCAGCCCAAAGAGTACAGAGAGCAGCAAGTGGCCGCTACCGGTGCTGCCCTGCCCATCGGCTACTACCTGATTGCCATTAGCAGCCAAAGCACCGATGTTACCCATCCCACGCCCCAAAGCGCTACTTCTTATGTTCTGGTGGGGGCTAGTGAGCTGAGCGTGGTAAATCGATTTAGCCCTGCTACGGGTGCTGCCCAGATGCTGTTTTTGCAGCGCCAGAGCGGCGCTCCGCTTTCGGGCGTGAAAGTTCGCGGGACCTTCAACCGTTTCAACCCTATACAACGCAAGCACATCAGCCGTGCCAGCGAGCTGCGTACCACCGGTGCCACGGGCGAGGTTGAGTTGCCCGCCCCAGCTTCGGCAGTTGATAATGCAGGCGAGGAAAGGCTGATTTCAGCCCGTGCCTGGCGGGGCGCCGATACGCTGCTGGTAGAGGGCGTGGGCGGATATTACCCCGGCCAGTACCCAGAGCGAACTGAAACAACCTGCTTTCTCTTCACCGACCGTGCCATCTATCGGCCAGGCCAAACGGTCTATTTCAAGGGCATCTTAGTGGAAAGAAAAGGCGGCCAGACCAAGCTGCTGACACGTGAAGAGCAGGACGTGGAGCTGAACGACGTGAACGGCCAGACGGTGCAGACGCTGAAGTTTGTAACCAATAGCTACGGCTCTTTCAACGGCTCTTTTGTGCTGCCCAGTGGCCTGCTCAACGGGGAGTTTACGCTGCAGGCCGATGACGGCGAGCTGCGCTTTGCGGTGGAAGATTACAAGCGGCCCACCTTCTTCGTCGCGCTCGACTCGGTGCCCGGTCGGCTTCAGTTGGGCCAACCCCTGACCATGGGCGGCCGCGTCCAGGCCTATTCCGGGCAAGCCACTGATGCCGCGACGGTAAGCTACCGCGTCACGCGCCGCGAGCTGTGGCCCATGTTTGACTTCGGCTTCCGCCCGGGCATGTACCCGCCCGGCCGCGGCAGCAGCCAGGAAATTGCCCACGGCGCCGCCACCACCGACGCGGCGGGCCGCTTCAGTGTCACGTTTACGCCGCCGCTGGTGCCTAAAGTGCCGGGCCGGGGCCGCACGGGCCGTCCCGATTGGGAGCCAGGTTATCTATTTGAAGTAGTGGCCGACGTGACGGATGCGGCCGGCGAAACCCGCACCGGCACGCGCAGCTTTCCCATCGGTCGCAACCCGTTGGGGCTGCGCCTAGCGGGCCCGCAGCAGGCCAATAAGCAGCAGCTGCCCACCTTCACGCTGCTGGCCACCAATGCCACCGGTGAGCCCATGGTGGCAGCTGGCACCTTGCGCCTGCTGGCCCGGCGCTACCGCCCCAACCCGCCCGGCGTGCCCGGTCCAGTGCTCGAAACTCCCGAGAACGAGGCCGCGCCGGAACTGATAAGCACCGTGCCCTTTGACACGAAACCTGGCTCTAACCTCGATTTGGCTGCCGCGTTGACGGCGCTGCCAGCTGGCCGCTACCTGCTCGAAGCCCAAGCGGCTGGTCCCGATTCGGCTCGGGCCCGCCACAACTTCACGCTTTTCGACTCGAATGCTGCCACGGTTCCCTATTCCACCCCCGATTGGTTTGTGTCGCTATCCGAACGTGTAGCGCCGGGGCAGCCAGCCAGTATTTTGCTTGGCAGCAGCGAGGCTGGGGCGCGCATTCTGGTTCAGTCCGAGCGCAACGGCAAGCTTCTATATAAAGAATGGTTGACGCTGAAGGCCGGGGAGCAGCGCCGGTTGGCCCTTGCGAGCGGGCCGGCAACTGCTTCGGGACCGATGCACATTCACACTATTCAGGTTCGCGATAATCAACTCTACTGCCACGAAGCGGTGGTGCAAGTGGCAGAAGAACCGCAGCCATTAAAGCTCGACATCAGCACCTTCCGCGATAAGCTCCGGCCCGGTCAGAATGAGACTTGGCGCGTGACCATTCGCCAAGCCAACGGCAAGGCGGCCAATGCCGAACTGCTGGCCACGCTCTACGACCAAAGCCTGGATATTTTCCGGCCGCACCAGTTTGGAACACTGCGCTTAGAAGCTGGCCACTCTCAGCCGCACTTTGGGTGGCAAGGCTACTTTGGGCAGGCCCACTGGCTGGGAACCACGGGCCGAAATGCCAGCAGTTTGGGAGAGGAGTCCATTCAATATCCGCTGCTTAATACTTGGTCAGCCTTTGGTGGGGGCATAGAGCGCCAGCTTGCCGGCCGGGTGGCAGGCGTGCGGATAAGGGGAGCGGCTGGTGGGGCGCCCGCGCCCGTGATGATGGAGGAGGTTGCGGATTCACAGTCTCTCAACGAAGTGGTGGTGACAGGATTTGGCATGGGCAACCAAAAGCGAAGTGACATGACCGGCTCGCTGACTACCACCAGCCCGGCCGTGGACCTGTCGGCGGTGCAGGCCCGCACCGACTTCCGCGAAATCGCCTTCTGGCAACCCGCCCTGCACACGGACCGCAACGGCGATATCGTGCTCGAATTTCAAATGCCAGAAGCCGTGACGCGCTGGCAGCTGCTGGCCCTGGCCCACGACAAAGACCTGCATACCGGCCAACTGGCCCGGCAGCTCGTCACCCAAAAGGAAATCCAGATTACGCCCAACGCGCCGCGCTTCTTCCGTCAGGGCGACACCTTCACTTTTACCGCCAAATTCTCGAACCTGACCGCCCAGCCGGTAAGTGGCACGACGCAGCTTTTTCTGCTCGACACTGCCACTGGTCAGGACATCACCAGCCAGCTTCTGAAAGGCAATGCCCAGCAGCCCGCCGTAGCTGCCGCCAACCAAAGCGCGGCCTTGGGTTGGGAAATCAGCCTGCCAGCTGATTTCGCGCCGGTGGCCGTGACCTACCGAGTGGTTGCCAGCGCTACGTCGTCGGCGGCAGGTGCCGAGAAACTCACCAGTCAGCAAAAGAAACAAGCCAAACGAAAGAACAAAAAGGGCCAGGAAATCGACAACCAACAACTAACGTCCACTTTCACCGACGGCGAGGAAAACACCTTGCCCGTGCTGCCCAACCGCGTGCTCGTTACCGAGAGCCTGCCGCTGCCCATAGTGGGCCCTGGCACCCGCACCTTCGAGCTCAGCAAGCTCACCAGTACCAGCAGCCCCACGCGCCGCAACTACTCGCTTACGCTGGAAATGACGGCTAACCCCGCCTGGTACGCCGTGCAAAGCCTGCCCTACCTGATGGAGTACCCTTACGAGTGTTCCGAGCAAATTTTCAGCCGCCTCTACGCCAACCTACTCGCGGCCCAGATTCTCAAGTCCAACCCGCGCTTCAAAACCATGCTGGCCGAGTGGGCGCGCCAGGCCCAGAGCGGCACGGCGGCCCAGAAAAACGCCCTAGCCAGCAAACTGGCTCAAAACGAAGACTTGAAAAACCTGCTGCTGCAGGAAACGCCCTGGGTGCGCGATGCCCAAGGCGAAACCGAGCGGCAGGCCCGCCTCACCGAGCTATTCGACGCCACCCGCCTGCAGGGCGAGACTAGCCGCGCCCTGCTCAAGCTGCAGAGCATGCAGCTGCCCGGCGGCGGTTTTCCCTGGTTTGAGAAGATGCCCGAAGACCGGTACATCACCCAGCTCATTGTGGCCGGGTTCGGGAAGCTGAAAAAACTAGGAGCCTTCGATGCCAGCGCCGACCCGGTGGGCCGCCAGGTACTGCAAGAGGCCCTGCAGTACCTGGATGGCAGCCTGGCCCGCGACTACGCCACGCTGCGCAAGCAGAAAAACGTGAAGCTGGCCGTCAACCACCTCCGCGACCTGCACATTCAGGCATTGTACGCCCGCAGCTTCTGGCCGCAACTGGCCGAGGCTCCAACTTCCAAAACGGCGCACGCCTACTACCGCGGGCAAGCTGCCACCTTCTGGCCTGACCAGACGCGCTACCTCCAGGCCCAGGTGGCGCTGGCGCTATTTCGCGAAAGCAAAGCCGCTCCAGCCGCCCGGGAAATTCTGCGCGCCCTCGCCGAAAACGCCCTCCACTCGCCCGAACTGGGCATGTACTGGAAGGAAGTGCGCGGCGGCTACTACTGGCGCGAAGCCCCCACCGAAACCCAGGCCACGCTCATCGAAGCCTTCCACGAGGTGCGCAACGACCAGAAATCGGTGGATGAAATGAAGCTATGGCTGCTCAAGCAAAAGCAGACCCACCACTGGGAAAGCACCCGCGCCACCGCCGACGCCTGCTACGCCCTGCTGCTGCGCGGTTCCGACTGGCTTGCCCCCACCCAGCCGCTGAAAATGACCGTGGGCAGCGAAACGATATGGCCCGAAGCCCAGGCGGGCACCGGCTACTTCAAAGCAAGCTGGCCGGCGGCCGAAGTGCGGCCCGCCCAGGGCAAGGTCACCATTGCCAAGACTGATGCCGGCGTGTCCTGGGGCGCCCTCTACTGGCAGTACTTTGAAGAGCTGGACAAGCTGATGCCCGCCGCCACCCCGCTCAGCCTGGAGCGCCAGCTCTACCGCGAAACGCGCACGGCCAGTGGCACGGCACTGGAAAAGGTGAGCGCCACCACGCCGCTCAAAGTAGGCGAGGCCTTGGTGGTGCGCCTGGTGCTGCGCACAGACCACGCCCTCGAATACGTGCATTTGAAAGACCAGCGCGCCGCCGGGCTCGAGCCCATTGCCCAAACCAGCGGCTACCGCTACCAGAACGGATTGGGCTATTACGAGTCGCCGCGCGACGCCGCTACCAACTTCTTTCTGGGGGCCGTGCCCCGTGGCACGCACGTGTTTGAGTACCGTTTGCGCGCTGCTCAAGCGGGCGATTTTTCGGGTGGTTTGAGCGAGGTGCAGTGCCTGTATGCCCCCGAGTTTCGGGCCCATTCGGCGGGTTTACGACTGAGGATGACTCGGTGAGCCGGCTATCAGGTAAAATATGCTGTTGGATGGTCTCAGGGCCCTTCTGGTCCTCTAAAATGGTCATGGCCTTGGATTTAAAAGGGGAGGGCCGTAGTTTTGTCTTACGTCGGGTTTATTACAATCATCTATGAAGCATCTATTTGTCCTTTTTTCGCTGCTCCTCACCTGGAGTAGTGCCCAAGCTCAAAGCGAGAAGCAAACCCCTGTTACGAAGCTGCCAGGCGAAGAAAACCTGAGCGTGCGCGAACGTGCCGAACGGGATTTTCTAATGCCCGTACGGCGCAAAAAGATGGTGGCAGTAGAGGCTGCCAAAGCCAACGCTGAGGAGAGCACCGCCTCCCCCGAATCGGACGCTACCGCTCGCTACAGCGAGTCGGCTGAGGAATCCAGTTCGGCTCCGGCGCGCACCACCCGCAGCTACGAGGCCCGCAACACGGCCCGCCTCGCTGCCCGCCGCGAAGAAGCCCGCGCCGAGGCTCGGGCCGAAGCCCGCGCCGAAGCCCGCCGGGCTGCTCGCCGCCATTCGTCGCGCAGCAGCAGCAAGAGCTCCAAATCAAAAAGCCACAGCAAATCCGAGTCGCACAGCACCAAAACGAAGACCAAAAGCAAATCGGGAGCCAGCAAGTCTAAATCCGGCAAAAGCAGCGAGTCCAAGCACAGCGCCAAAAAGAGCACTTCCAAAAAAGGAAGCGCCTCGAAAAGCGAATCCAAAAAGAGCAAATCTTCGGCTAAAAAGTCAAGCTCAAAAAGCGGCTCTTCTAAAAGCAGCGCCTCGAAGAAAAGCACGCCTTCGAAGTCAACTTCCAAAAGCAAATCCAAGCGCCGCCGCTAGTCGCGCCATCAACTGAAAAGTCAAACAGCAACGCCTGACACTACTAGTGTCAGGCGTTGCTGTTTTTAGGTAGTAGCGCGACCGTGCCTGGCAGGGACTCTGTAGTTCGCGTGCCCGTGCCGCGTGGGTATCGTTCAGGGACGCGAACTACAGAGTCCCTGCCGGGCACGGTCGCGCTACTGCTCACAACAGCCAAGTAAAGCAGCCCCGTGCGCACTTGCTGGGAGTAGTCAAGTTTTTAAATATCCTGGTTATTCCTATTGCTTATTCTATTGCACATAAAAAAGGCAGGCCACCCGAAGGGGTGGCCTGCCTTTGTCAAATCACTGCAAACGACTAGCGCTTGTTGCGAATGATAAAGTTGTTGAAAACGGCGCTGCTGCCTTCTTCTCCTTGGGCCACTAGGCCCACGCGCACGCCGCGGTCCCAAGGCGGGAGGTACGTACCGTTGAGGCTGAAGCTTTCGGTGGGGAGAGGCTGCCAGGAGGCGCCATCGGTGCTGTAGGCGAAGCGGTAGCGCTGGCCGCCCCACACCTCCAGGCGGAGGGTGATGGTATCGCACGGGTCGACGAATACCTGCACCAGCGACTGCTGCTTGCCGCTCTTCACGTGCCAGATTTGCACCTGCCCATTTCCGGCCATGATGGCCAGGGCATTGTAGGGGTCGCCGATGGCGGCTAGGCCTGCAAACGTGTCCTCGGGAAGTTTAGCAAATTCCAGGGTGGTAGCCGCTTTGTAAGTGGCCACATTAGAGCGGCGGGCCACCATAGCGCCAAGGCGCGAAGGGTTGGCTCCGAGGTGCAGCTGGCCGGCGCGAACGCTAGTTTTAGGCTGCTGCCAAATGGGCCACTGCCATTCCAGGCCCAGCCGGTCGCCCTCAAACTCTTCGGCAACGTTGAAGCGGGCCACATCGGTGAGGGGAGCGGCCTGGGGGCTGCGGCGCTCAAACTCGGGCCAGCCTTCTTCGTTCCAGGTGAACTCGCTCAGCAGGCCCTGGCGACCTACGAACTCGTGGCTCTCGGCCAGGTAGGCGTGGTGCAGCAGAAACCAGCGGCCGTCCATTTGGGTAACGGTGCCGTGGCCGGGGCATTTCCAGGTAGTGTTGCGGTCGAGGATGGGGTTCTGGTCGTACTTCTCCCAGGGGCCGAGCAAGGCCTTGGAGCGGGCCACACCAGTCGCGTAGTTGCAGCTCTTGCCGCAGCAGCTGTTGCCGGCGTAGAACATGTAGAAGTAACCGTTGTGGTGCACCAGGGCCGAGCCCTCCACAAGGGGGCCTTCCCACTTCACATCGTTGGTAAACAGCTCAGTGGCTTCGCCGATGAGGGCGGTGCGGTCGGCGTTGAGGAGCTGGGCCCAGATGGGGGTGTCCTGGTGGCAGGAGTTGCCGTCTTCTTTCCAGATGAGGTAGAGGTCGCCGTTTTCATCGGGCATCGCAAAGCCGTCGATGGAGCCGGCCTCCTGGCCTACCAGGGGGCCGTGGTCGGTGTAGGGGCCCTCGGGGTGGTCGGCGCTGGCTACGGCCACGCACAGCATGCCGCCTTTTTTGCGGGCGGTGTAATACATATAGGTACGGCCGTTTTCATAGTGAAACTCGGGCGCCCAGAAGTTGGAACTGGCCCAGTCGGGCAGTTTCTCGGGAAAAACGTGCGAAACCAGCTTCCAGTCGAGCAGGTTTTGGGAGCTAAAGATTGGGAAAACGGCACCCCACTCAGCCGAGGTGGCGCTGGCATAGTAAGTGTCGCCAATTTTGGTGACGGTAGGGTCAGGGAAGTCGCCGGGCAGCACCACATGGTCGTAGGAGTGGCGGGCGGGGGAGGGGGCAACCTCGGGCGAAACGCCGAGGGCGATGGGGCCTAATGGGGCCGCCAATTCTAGTTCGATTGACACGGTGGGATGTGAAAAAAGGATAGACAGGAAAGCAACCCGTAGCGCGGCTTCGCTTCCATATTTGAAAGGTACGCTAATGAATTTGATACTATAACGAAAACTGTGATTTTTTTTGGATGAACCAACCAAAGTAACCGGCGAACGTAGCCATATGCTAGACGAATGCCTTCGGAATAAATACGTAGAAATTTAGGCCGTAAAGAGGCCTAAATAAGCAGAATAAGCTATGTTTGAGATTGGGTGTTGCCGTGAAATACCTAAGCATATTTGGGGCCACTCTCTGGTATTTGCAGCTATCAAAGCAAAACATAATTGCACTCTGCTAATAAAATGCGTGCGTATAATCCTGTGGCGGAGTAAATACCTGCCGGCACTACTTGTTGAGCGATGATATAGAGAGGCTGGCAGGCAGCGGAAAAATGAAATATCCTCTACACAGTGCCTCAGCTGATACTGGAAGCGCAACGCACAATGCCGGTGCACAGCTGGCCGTTTGCTGCAGGACTAAAATATTAATTCCGGTGAGGGTCCTGAACCGAAGGCGTGGCTATCGGGTACGTTTAGTTATGGCGCTATTCCGCTCCTAGGCTCCTGAGCAACGCACTTTGCAAATCGTGCTGACACGGCGTGCGTACTCAACCCACGGACACGGCCGTTGCGGTGGGCAGGTTGATGGTGAACGTGGTGCACACGTCCTGGCAAGTCTCCACGGTGATGTGACCTTTGTGGGTCTTGACAATGTCCTGGCTGATGAACAGGCCGAGGCCCGTGCCTTTAGAGGTGGGCTTGGTGGTAAAAAAGGGAGAAAACAGCTGCTCTTTTTCAACGGCAGAAATGCCGGCCCCATTGTCACGAACCTGAATTTCTGCTCCGTCCTCCCGAAAGATGGTAGCGACAGTGAGCTGGGGCTGGAAATCAGGGTGCCGCAAGGATTTTTCGAGCACGGCGTACATCGCATTATTTAGCAGGCTAAACACTACTGTGCTCATCTCGGTGGGCACTATTCTGATGGAAATGTTATCTGGGTTCGTGCCAATAATAAGCTCTAAGCCAACATGATGATGTGTTTCATCCAACTCGTTTCTGTATGCCACCAGCTGTTCGTCAATGAATGAATTGAGGTCGACTTCGATGAATTCATTCGACTTGACTTGCAGGAGCTTGTCCATGCTGCGGACTATGCGGGTGAGGCTGGCGCCGTGGTCTTTGATTTTGCCTGCGTTGGTTTCAATCATTGCGAGCAGGGGCACCAGTTCGGTCTGAATGGATTCGTCGGCGGCGTAGACTTCCGAGGCAAGCAGCTCCCGGCATTCGGCCAAAAGCTCCAGGGAGATGTCGGAGAAGTTGTTGATGTAGCTCAGCGGGTTGAGCAGCCGGTCTACCAGCCCCTTGGTGAGTTGGCCAATCGAAGCCAGTTTTTCCTGCCGGATTAGCTGCTCCTGGGTTTCGCGCAGGTCGGCCAGCGTGCGCTTCAGGCCTTCCAGTAAGTCGTCCGACTTTCGCTGCTCGACCAATAGCTCGCTGGTACGGGCGTCGAGCTCCTGGCGCGTCGTGGAGAGGTCGGTCACCATTTTATTGAACGCCGTGCCCAACTCCCCAATCTCATCGCGCGAATTGCTTTGCACGCGCTGGGTGAGGTCGCCGCGCCCCACTTTGGTGGCGGCATCGCGGAGCTTCAGCACCGGCACCGATATGCTTTTGGCCAAACCAAAACCAATTCCGATGCCGATGCTGAACACCAGGAAGCTGAAAAACAGCGAGGTGATGCGAATCTGCCGTTTGCTCTGCACAATTTCTCGGGTGGAAAACGACAGCATGATTTCGCCGGTCATCATGGGTGTGCTAAAACTGGTTCGCTTGACCACCGAGGAGTCGCTGGAAGTGGCGTCGACGTTTACCTTCTTCTGTTCGGGATAGGTCTTGAAGACGGTCCGGTCGATGCGGTACCGGGTGCGGTTGGCGTCCCAAACGGTATCGGTGTGGAGCAAGCTCACAAATTGCAGGAGGGGGTCTTTCTTCACGAAGTCCATGGCCGTTTGCACGCCCTGGAAGTTCTGTTCGGTCATGGCAATTTTCACCCCTAGCGCCACCGTGTTAGCGTGGTTTTGCACGTCCTTGTTGAAGTTGTTCAGCAGGCTGCGCTCCTGAATGACAGGCAGGTAGAAGAGGACGAAAAAGGAGAACAGCAGGACAATGCTCGTCACCGCCAACCAGATTTTGGTCTTGACCGTGAGGCGCATGTGACGGACCACGTTCAAGGCGGCCGAATGACGTGAGTTGTTTACCATACCAGGCGGGCCCGTTGGTAGCAGGCCGAATAGGGGCTGTCCTTATAAAAACTTCTTCCCGTCGATGGTGATGGTTTTACTGCTCGGGGCGGGTTGGTTGACTACGCCAATGGCTCCGGTGGTTTGGGCAACAAAATCGGTTAGCTCGGCTTCGGAATTGAAGAAGTTGGGCGCATCTGCTTTGCCTTGGAACACCAGCGCCAACCAGTACTTGTTCAGCTCGTTGGCGCTCATGTTGTAGATTTTCTTGCTGGTGTTCTGGCCAATGGGCGTGGTGGTTTTCAGGAGGGCTATCACCACTTTGCTGCCGTCGGGCCAGCGAAGCTTTTCCCCCTTCATGGTCGACCTCAGCTGCTCTAGCTTCATTTCGGGCGGCACGCCTTTGCCGTTGCCAATGACCACGAGGTTGAGGTCCTGCGCGCGCGCCGGTGCGCGGCAGTGCACCATGAGAAGCAGTAAGCAGAACGTAAATCGATACACCCAAGCCATATAGAACGAATTAAAAGCCAACGGCAACCTGGAAAGTGACCCTGTCGTGGTTGGAGTGCAAGTGGCTGTTGGCGCGTTGGTATTCGAGTTTCAGGACGGCCAGGTAGCTCAACTCATAGCGCAGGCCGGCCACGAAGGATTGGGTGTTGTCGGAGAGAAAGTACACTTCGCGGTTGCTGGTAAACCGAATGTCGTCGAAGCGGACGTAGGGAATGAATTTCTCGGTAAGGCGCAGGCCCGCGTACACGTAAGAAGCCACGGCGCGCTGCATGCCCAGGCTGTCGGACTGGCTGGAGACCATGCTGCTTTCGGCCAGTAATTCGAATTTCCTGGAGGAAACTGAATCAGTGTAGGAAATGGAGCCCGTCACGATGTCCTGATTTATCCGGGTGAGGGCCACTGGCCTCACCCCGCCATTGCCCGAGTGGTTGTGCATGGTGCTGCCTTTCGAGATGGCATCGTGGTAGAGGGAGGCGCCCAACCGCATGCCGTCGGTGGGCTTGATGTGCACGGCCAGCGTCACGGACTTTACCGGGTTGTTGTCGACCACATCGCCCGACCCGATGCCGTTGCCCACCATAGCATCGTAGCCGAAGCGGATGGCACCCAGGTTTTGCCCCTGCAAGCTCACGCCCGTGGTGTGCAGCGGAATAATGCCCTGTGCGAACAGCAGGGGCCGGTCGATGGTGGGGAAGAACACCCGGCCGTGGTGGTAGGTGTCGTTCCAGTAGTTGATGGGCGTGTGGTGCTTGCCCAGCAAGACGCTGTGGTTGCCCGCGTAGTTATACTTCAGGATGATGCGCTCGACACTGATGTTAAAATTAGTGGGCGAAGCGAGCGAGAACCTGAACACGGTTTCTCCGAGGAAGGACAGGCGCTCCGTTATCTCGGAGGTGATAAACAAGTCCTGTTCGCCAAGGCCAAAGTTTACTTTGCCGTTTTCGTAGTAGGTCAGGGCGTCGACGAACCCTCTGATATGGGTTCGTTGAGCGGAGGCGCGTGGAATGACGCCCACAAGCAAACCAAGTAGCAGGACAATGCGTGAGTAAAAGTTTATTTTCATACGCCACGCATTATTTTTTGACGGCTCCAGGCTTGAGAAGGAAAGAGTGTTTCTCTATTTAGTAGCGGCCCATTGCCACTACAGAAAGCCCGCTCACGAGAACACTGGGCAAGTGCTTACTTGTTATAATTCTTATTTAATAAAGTATTATAACACAACGCTGCCAAATATACTTCAAGATTTGATTATCATAGTGCAATAAGATAAAATTGGCAGCAATGTGTTGAGCGAGCTAACAGTTGAGCCGACTATTCATTTCTATGAACTCATTATCGCACCTAGCCGCTGTTGCCAAGTTCCGCGCCGATGTAGGTGTTGAGGGTGCCGAGCAGGTGCAGGCAGAGATTGCCGCCCGAATTGCTAATGCCCGGCTCGACGTGCCACAACGCTTTCTTGTCCTGATAAGCCTCTATTTCCTGCCCCAGCTCGTTCAGGTCGCGGTCGAAGAGCGTTTTTAGGACGGCTACCAACATGGTGGGTTTAGGTGAGGAGTTAGGGATTGCCATCCAATTTTGAAAATCGCACTTCAACTGTTTCGCTAACGAAGCTGTTTGAATGCCAAGTAAAAGACAGAGAGCTTTATCTGATTCTCTGTTCCATTAACCTTAGAAGCAGCGGTAATGAGTACTCCAGTTGTGATTGAACGTGTCTATGAGGCCCCCATTGAAAAAGTGTGGCAGGCCCTAACCAATACGTTGGCCATGAGGGAGTGGTACTTCCCCCAACTGCAGCAATTCGAGCCCGTGGCTGGGTTCCGGTTTGCGTTTGCCGGTGATGGGTCGCCCTACGGGAAAGAGTGGGTGGTGACGAACGTGGTAGCCGGGCAAAAACTAGCGCACACCTGGGCCTACAAGAACTACCCCGGTAGCTCGGAAGTGACCTTCACCCTAGCTGAGCAGGGCGATAATACCCGGCTTACCCTCACGCACACCGGCCTGGAAAGCTTCCCGGATGACCCCCACTTTGCCCGCCGCCGATTTGAAGATGGCTGGGCCCAGATTCTGGGTAGCAACCTGAAGGAGTATCTGAAAAGGAATAGTTGAATAGCTCGTTGGAAACAAGGCTGCCCGCGCTACGATGGCTACCCGCGGGGCCCGCAAGCTATTCAGCTCCGGCGCTGGGGGCGGCCAAGAGAAACTAGTCGCGGCGTAGGTTTCGGTGGGGTTGGAAATGAAGCCGCCCGCTTCCGGTTGGGGAGCGGGCGGTTTTTGCGTTTCAAGGCAAATAGATAATTACTTCTTCTTGGTAGCTGTATGAATGTTATTGGCATTAGTTAAGCCTATAACATAAGAGACTAGCAAATTCTTGAATTTAGAGTTGCCAAGCAAAGGCAGTACCTTAAGAAGGCTGCGAAAATACATGCCTCTTATCCTGCTAAACATTGTGTAATTTTTATAATACATCTTTTTAAGCTCCGCTTGAGAAGTAATTTTGAGAAGGCCTTCATTAACATTTATAGTTATTAATGGATATTCCGCTGCTCCCTCTGCAGTCAGAATTACTTCTCTATCTAAGCTATAGCTGATAGCCTGCATAAATTTTATAACAGCACCAATTTGAGGCTGCTGTTTAAATTCTCTGGGGTCAATATCAAATTCAATTTCATCTTGTAAAAAGAAATGGCAATTGACAGTTATGCCTTCAATTGTGAACGAAGTGCTTCTGCGGTCAAGCTCGCCTGATTCATCCACAAACATTCTTTTTACATAGTCTTTATCAATGCCGGACCTAGTGTCTCCTTCTTCTTCCGAAGGACCAAAATGCGGGTTGTAATTCTCATTTATAAAATCAATCAACTGCATCCAAACGTCTATACTCACCTCTTGAACATAGATATCTAGTAAGCCACCATCTGGCTCAAATATCCATTTGTGTTCTTCCCATTGTTCATTCATGTGTTAAACTTAATACCTCCGCAGGGAGGTGAAATCTACTTCCAAATCGGCCGCGCCCCCATCACAAACACCACCGTGCCACCCTTCGCCACGTCCTGCTGCGCCAGAAACGGCTGCGTCAGCTTTTGCCCGTTGAGGGTGACTTGCTGCACGTAGACGTTTTTGGCGCTTTGGTTTTTGACCTGAATGGTGAATTGCTGGCCGTTTTCGAGGTGCAGGATGGCGCCGTGCACGAGGGGGCTGCCGAGGGCGTATTGACCCGAGCCGGGGGCGACGGGGTAGAAGCCGAGGGCCGAGAAGAGGTACCAGGCACTCATCTGGCCGCAGTCGTCGTTGCCGCCGAGGCCGTCGGGGGTGGGGTGGTACTGGCGGGCGAGGATGTTGCGGACCTGGGCCTGGGTGCGCCAGGGCTGGTCGGTGTAGTTGTAGAGGTAGGCGGCGTGGTGGGCGGGCTCGTTGCCGTGCACGTAGCCCCCAATGATGCCCTCACGGGTGATGTCCTCGGTTTCGGCGAAGAACGAGTCGGGCAGGTGCATGGTGAAGAGCGAATCGAGGTGGGGCACGAAGCGGCGGTTGCCGCCCATGCGCGCAATGAGGCCGGCGGGGTCGTGGGGCACGGCGAGGGTGTAGTTCCAGGCGTTGCCCTCGATGAAGCCCTGGCCGTTGGTGCTGAGCACGTCGAACTTGGGGCGGAAGCTGCCGTCGGCCAGGCGCGGGCGCATGGCGTTGGCGCGCGGGTCGAACACGTTTTGCCAGTTGGTGGCGCGCTTGCTGAACTCCTGGTAGAGGTCGGCGTGGCCGAGCTTCTGGGCGAGCTGGGCGATGCACCAGTCGTCGTAGGCAAACTCCAGAGTGGTGGAGACGGAGGTGCCGCTGCGCTCGTTGGGCACGTAGCCGCGGGTGATGTAGTCCCCGAGGCCGTCGTACCAGCGGTGGCGGGCGGTGGCCACGCAGGCGGCCAGGGCGCGCTCGGCCTGGGCGGGCGGCACGGCGCCGTTGAGCACGGCATCGGCAATTACCGAGACGCTGTGGTAGCCGCTCATGCACCAGTTTTCATTGGCGTGGTGGCTCCAGACGGGCAGCATGTGCTCGGCGCTCTGGTCGTAGTGGGCCAACATGGACTGCACCATGTCGGCGTTGCGCTTCGGCTGGATGAGGTTGAAGAGCGGGTGCAGGGCCCGGAAAGTATCCCAGAGCGAGAAGGTGGTGTAGTTCGTGAAGCCCTCGGCTCGGTGGGTTTGCTGGTCGAGGCCGCGGTACTGGCCGTCGGTGTCCTGGTAGATGGTAGGGCTGAGGCAGGCGTGGTAGAGAGCCGTGTAGAAGTTCTCCTTATCGGCCCGGTTGGGCGTTTGGATGGTGACTTTGCTCAGCTCCTGCTGCCAGAGCTGCTGGCCGGCGCGGCGGGTCTGGTCGAAGTTCCAGCCGGGCAGCTCGGCGCGCATGTTGGCCAGCGCGCCGGCCGCGCTCACAGGCGAGATGGCAAACTTGACCTTAATTTTCTCGCCGGCCACGGTGCTGAAATCAAAGTAGAGGCGCAGCTGGCGGCCGGCCTGCTCAGGCCATCCTTGCGTCTGGTCGAAGCGGCCCCAAAAACCGCGGTAAACTTCCTTGGGGTCGTATTTGCGGGCGCCGTAGGTTTTGAAGGGCTTCGAGAACTGCATGGCGAAGTACTCGGTGCGGGTGCGGCCCCAGCCGGTGGTTTGGCGGTAGCCGGTCACGAGCGAGTCGTTTTCGATGCGCACGTAGCTCCACACGTTCTTATCGGGGTAGTTGTAGATGCCGGCCATCATATCCAGAATGATGTGAGCTGGCTCGGTGCCCGGAAACGTGTATTGGTGGAAGCCCACGCGGGTGGTGGCCGTGAGCTCGGCGGTGATGTTGTGGTCGTCGAGCTTCACCTTGTAATAGGCCGGCTCGGCTACCTCGTTCTTATGCGAGAATGCGGAGCGGTAGCCACTCTGGGGCCGGTCAGCGGTGCCGGTGTTGAGCTGCAGCGGGCCGGTGGTGGGCATGATGAGGAAGTCGCCCAAATCGGAGTGTCCCGTGCCGCTGAAATGCGTGTGGCTGAAGCCGACGATGGTGCGGTCGTCGTAGTTGTAGCCTGCGCAATACTTGTAGATGTCGGGGTTGTATTTGCCGTTCAGCTCGTAGCTCAGCGTGTCAGTATCGGGCGAGAGCTGCACCATGCCGAAGGGCACGGTGGCGCCGGGGTAGGTGTGGCCCATCTTCTGGGTGCCCACCATGGGGTGGGCGTACTGCACGAGGTTTTCGGGGGCTTTTTGGGCTTGAATAGCCGTTGCAGACAGAAGCAACAGGAGCAGAAGTTTCTTCGGCTTCTTCATACGGGTAGTGCGAATTAGGCGGCAATATCCAGTAATTCGGGCCATGAATAACTGCTTGCATTGTGGCGCCACAACCGCTAATCCCAAATACTGCTCCCGCTCACATGCGGCCATTCATACCAACCAACAGGCTCCTAAGCGGCTGCTAACGCGCAAATGTGCCGACTGCGATGTTTTGATTCCCGCGAGCCGGCAGTTTTGCGCTGTGCACGGCAAACGCAAAGCCGACTATAGCCAGCTAACCGTGGCGCAACTCAAAGCCAAAGATGCTATCAAGCACCCCAGTTACTACCGTGGCTATCTCAACAGCATTACGCGGCTGCTAAATGCCCATCGGCCCCGCGTATGTCAATCGTGCGGCTATGACAAGCACGTCGAATACTGCCACAAACTGCCCATCAAATCTTTTCCTGATTCGGCTACGGTAGAGAAGGTATCAGGAGCGGAAAATATTCTGGTGCTGTGCCCAAACTGCCACTGGGAATACGACCACGGTCTCCTATCAATAAACCCCACACGGGGCGGCCTTAGCTAGGAAGGTCGCCCCGTGTGGGGTTCAAAAAAGTGGACCTGACAGGAATCCAACCTGTACTCTAGCCCTTAGGAGAGGCTTGCTTTATGCAGTTAAGCTACAGGTCCGGTTGGCAAACGTGCTCAGCAAATATAACGCACGACTGCGGATTATGGGTTCAATCTACGACTTATACAGCAGCACGATGATAAACGACAGCACCGTCAGAATCAGCCCGACCATGAACACCGAGTAGCTGGTGCGCAGCAGGCCGTATTTGCGGGAAAGCACCTCGCCGAGGTAGTACACGTCGGTCACCATGTTGGTGTAGAGGCCTTCTTTCTGGCGCATGAGCTCGCGGATGCCGTCCTGGAAGTTGTCAAGGCTGAGCTTGGTGAAGTTGCCGAAGAACAGCAGGTTGACGCGGCGGTTGGTGGCAATCTGGGGGCTTTTCTTTAGCCACTTGAAGCTCGTGACGTCGGGCTGGGCCGAGAGAATGGCCGTGACCACCGAGGCCAGTGAGGTAAGCAGCAAGATGCTCATCGGGATGGCCAGTACCGGGTTTCGCGTGAACTCCGGGCCCAGGGTCGAGCTTTTAGCACCCAGGTAGGTAATGATGACCGACAGCAGCACCGCATTGAGCGAAATCATCATGCTGGCCTTTTTATCGGCCATGTCCGACAGCTTCATGTGGTTGTTGTACATGGTGCGGAACATGGTTTCCACGCCGCGCTTGGGGTCGGCGAACGTATCGGTCGCGGCTTCGACCTTTTTCTTCTTTTTCTTCTCGGTTTTTTTGAGTCGTTCGCGCTGCTCGGCCACGTTCTCTTTGAAGGCTTGGGCGTAGCGCTCCTTGCCGGCCTCCGACTCGTACTTGTGCTCGAGCATGAAGTTGAGCTGCTGCTCAGCCCACTCGGGGTTGGTGTACGTCTTGCCCAGCACCAATTCCCATTCGGTGCGCAGGAGCTCGGCGTTGGAGCGAAAATCTTCGCGCGCCAGGTTGCTCATGTCGGCGTCGGTGAGCAGCTTTTGTAGCTCGGTTTCGGGCTCCGAGTCGCGGTGCGTGGCCTTGATGAGGTCCTGCACCAGCTGCGTGCGGGCGGCATCGGCGCCGCGCTCGGTGAGCCAGGCACTGGCGCGCTCCATGCTGCGAAACTCGTGGCCGTCGTACACGTCCAGGTAGCCGGTATCGTGAAACCAGGCGGCCACCAGCAGGGCTTCGGTGTCTTCGGGGCTCAGGTTGGCGTCGGTGGCCAGGGCGCGGCATTCTTTAACCACGGCCTCGGTGTGGCGCAGCGAATGGTAGGTAAGCTTGGCCGTCAACTCCTTGTTAAAAAGCTCCGTTACGTAAGCCTGCGCGTCTTTCACCAAGGCAGAAACTTTGGTTTTGGGCGCCTTCCCGGCCACCTCCGCGGGGAGGGCTGGGGCTGCTGAAGGGGTAGTACTTTCGGGAGATGCCGTCGGTGCGCCCGGGGCCACAAGGGAGGCGGTTACGACGGTATCGGGGGTGATTTCTTCCATGACAGGCGAAGCTACGGCCGGTTCATCCGGCGGGCTTGCCAGCATTGAACGCGAAGCGTTGAATAGAAGTTAAAAAACACAAGCCTAACCGCACCGCAGCGCTTTGCGTAACGGGCCTATGCAGGCCATTCCCGCGCCGGTCGTACGTTTACTTCAGTACCCTGCGTTAGGGCTTCGGTGCCCCATCCATTTTTAGCTTTATGCCCTTATTTTTTCGCTTTCGACCCGCGCTGCTAACGCTTTGCGCGGTTTTGGCGTTCCCATTGAGTACCCTGGCCCAGGGCGAGTCTGACCAAAACCCCAAATACTCCCGACCCAACTACCGCGGCCCGGGCGTTGGCTGGGAAAAGAACCTGCCGCCCGACAGCTCACGCATTCGGTATTCGGTGTTTTTGATTGGCGATGTGGGCAAGCCCATCGACGCGGCAAAGGGCGGCGAGCCGTCGCTGAATTTCATGCGCAAGCAGATTATGGCGGCGGGGGCCAAGAGCACCACCATTTACCTCGGCGATAATATTTACGAGTACGGCATGCCCGAGGAAGGCGCCTACGACCGCAAGGAGTCGGAGCGCCGCCTGCGCGACCAGATTGACGTGCTGCGCGGCTACCAGGGCGAGAAATACATGATTCCGGGCAACCACGACTGGAAGCAAGGCCTGAAAGGGGGCTTGGAGCAGGTGCTGCGCGAGCAGCGCTACGCCGAAGCCTACATGGGCAGCGACTCGGCCGCTTTTTCCTACACCGGCGACTTCATCACCCCGGCCGACGGCTGCCCCGGCCCCTACGAAATCCGGCTGCAGGACGACTTGGTGCTCATCACCATCAACTCGCAGTGGTTCCTGACGCAGCAAAACGAGCGGCCCTACGGCTCGAGCGGCGGCTGCGGCGTCGACGACGAGACCGATTTCATGGCCCAGCTCGAGGACATCATTGCCCGCAACAAAGACAAGAACATCATGGTGGTGGGGCACCACCCCTTGTTTAGCGACGGCGTGCACGGCGGCTACTTCACGCTGGCCGACCACATTTTCCCGCTCAGCATCGTGCGGAAGTACGCGTTTTTGCCGCTGCCCATCATTGGGTCCATCTACCCGTTTGCCCGCAAGTACGGCGGCATTAGTCAGGACATAGCCTACCCGGCCTACCAGGCCTACAAGCAGGGGCTGATGAACATCTTCAACAAGTACCCCAACATTATTTACGCGGCCGGCCACGAGCACAACCTGCAGTACTTTAAGGAGGGCGACACGCACTGCATCGTGAGCGGCTCGGGCTGCAAAACCCAGCACGTGAAGCCCGGCAAAGACGGTGGCGCCATTTTCTCGGACAAGGAGAAGGGCTTTGCCCGTGTGAACTACTACGACGACGGGCAGGTCTGGACCGAATACTTTGTGCCCGAAGGCAACGGCGATAAGGCCCGCGTGGTGTTCCGGAGCCCGCTCTACGCCAAAACCACCGGCGACGTGGCCACCACCCCGGCGCCCCCCGTGACGCCCGAGGGCAAGCGCAAGAAGCGAGACGACCAAGCCGTGGCCGTGCAGCCCCTGCCCCTGGCCCGGCCGGACTTCCGCGACAGCACCGTGACGGTGGCCATAAACCCGGACTACAACAAGCACGGCCGCGTGCACAACTGGCTGCTCGGCAAGCACTACCGCGCAGCGTGGGCCACGCCCGTGAAGCTGCCCGTGCTGGACCTGGCCACCGCCAAAGGCGGCCTGGTGCCCTACAAAACCGGCGGCGGCAAGCAAACGCTTTCGCTGAAGCTGCGCAACGAAGCCGGCCACAACTTCTCGCTGCGGGGCATCGACAAGGACCCCGCCGCCGTGCTGCCCGAAAACCTGCGCACCGGCCTGGCCAAAGACGTGCTGCAGGACCAGATTTCGGCCCAGCACCCCTACGGCTCGTTTGTGCTGCCGCCGCTGGCCACCGCCGCGGGCATTCTGCACACCAACCCCGAGCCCGTTTACATTCCGCAAGACCCCCTGCTGGGCCAGTACTACGGCACCTTTGCCAACCGGCCTGCGGCCCTGGAAGAGGACGCCAAAGACGACCAAAGCAATGTGGCCAGCCTGGGCTACGCCAAAAACCTGGTGGGCACGGAGCGCGTGCTCGAGCGCGTGCTGGAAGACAACGACAATAAAGTGGACGCGGTGGCCTTTGCCCGCTCGCGCCTCTTCGACATGTGGGTGGGCGACTGGGACCGGCACGAAGACCAGTGGCGCTGGGCCGAGGTGAAGAGCAAGGACGGCGACCGCACCTTCACGGCCGTGCCCGAAGACCGCGACATTGTGTTCTTTAAGGGCGATGGCCTGCTGCCTTACCTGGTGAGCCGCAAGTTTGCGATTCGCAACTTCCAGAATTTCGGCTACGACTACGCCGACTACAAGGGCCTGAACCAAACCGCGCTGGCCAACGACCGCACCTTCCTGAGCGGCGTAACGCGCGAGCAGTGGGTGGCCCAGGCCACTTACATGAAGGAAAACCTGACCGATGCCATCATCGAGAAGGCGTTTCGGGAGCGGTGGTCCAAGGAGATTTACGACCTGCACGCCGCCGAAATCATTGCCAAGCTCAAGAGCCGGCGCGAGCTGCTGCCCGACCTGGCTGCCAAGTATTCCAACCTGCTCTCGGAGATTGTGGAAGTGCGCGGCAGCGAGAAGAACGAGAAGTTCGTGGTAGAGCGCCTGCCCAACGGCAACAGCCGCGTGCAGGTGCGCAAAATCACGAAGGAGGGCCGGCTCACCAAGACGATGTTTGAGCGCGAAGTGGAGTACGGCGTGACCAAGGAGCTGCGCCTCTACGGTATCAGCGGCAACGACGTGTACGAGGTGAAGGGCCAGGCCAACAAAGGCATTAAGATGCGGCTGATAGGCGGCACCGGCCGCGACACCATCACGGACGTGAGCAACGTGGCCGGCTTCCGGCACAAAATTCAGGTGTACGACGGCGACACCGGCAACGTCATCAACACCGGCAAGGATGCGCGCCTGCGCCTGGAGCCGGGCGTGGACGTGAGCCGCTACGACCACCCCAAGCGTTTCGACCTTAAAGACTACCGCCTCAACTACACGGGCCCGGCCCTGTTCTTCGGGTTCAACATCGACGACGGCATTTTGCTGGGCGGTGGCGTTACGCACCGCCGCTACGGCTTCCGCCGCGAGCCTTTTGCCTCAGAGCAAACCCTGGTAGCCAACTTTGCCCCGGCCCGCGAAGCCTACAACCTGCGCTACACCGGGCAGTTTACGCGGGTGTTTGGCAAGCACGACCTGCGCGTGTCCGCCCAGTATTTCGGCCCGCAGCTGCTCTACAACTTCTTTGGCATTGGCAACGACACCGAGAACTTTGCCCGGCCCGATGCCGACCGCGACCGGGTGACGGTGCGCACCGTGAACTCGGCGTATCGGGTGCGGTTCGAGCGCCTCACCATTGCCCCCACGCTGGAGCGCAAGCTGTTCAGCTTCCTTACCATGGGCTACGGCCCGCAGTACGACCGGTTTGAGGTTGAAAAGTCGCCCATCGGCTCCGTTATCCTCGACAGCCTTACCACTACCGCTGGTGAAACCACCTACGAAAACCGCCGCTTCGGTATTCGGGCCTCGGATTTCCGGCCCAACCACTACCTCGGTGGTTTGCTGTACTTCAACCTCGACGCCAGCTCGTCGCCCAAGAACCCGCGCATCGGCATCCGGTGGTACAACGAGGCCCAGTACAACTTCCAGCTCAACGACGAGCGGCTGCGCTTTGGCCGCCTCACCTCGGAAATTCGGGCCTACCTCACACCCAACTTCCCCTTGCACATCACCTACGCCGGCCGCCTGGGCGTGACGCGCAACATTGGTGACTACCGCTTTTACCAGGCCAATACCCTGGGCGGCACCACCAACCTGCGCGGCTACCGCCGCACGCGCTACGCCGGCCGCGGCAGCCTCTACGGCAACTTCGAGGCCCGCATTCAGCTGCTGTCCTTTAATGCCTACCTGTTTCCGGGCAAGCTCGGTGTGCTGGGCTTGGCCGATGCCGGCCGTGTGTATTCTGACAACGACGTGCGCACCGGCCTAGGCGCGCTGCACACCGGTTTCGGGGGCGGCGTCTACGTCGACATCCTCAAGCAAGCTGTTATCAACGTCACGTACTCGAAAGGGGAGGAGCGGTTGCTGTTCCTTGGCTTCGACTTCCTGTTCTAACTAATAAGCTCCGGCACACGCGCCGCAGAGCAACACATTGTCAGCCCGTTTTCGGAGCTGGTCGGCCCACAGGGCTGGCTAGCTTTGGAAACGGGCTAATTTTTTGCCCAAATTTTCCGTCGTTACAGGGTGTGCTTCAATGTACAAAATTTGGGCTTTTTCATAAACTCCTCACATTGCACGAAACCTTATTGATTTCGTTTAAACCAACTTTTCCTAACAGTGAATTCAATTTTAACTGAGTTTATTTTATTTTTTCTGACAAAAACGGCCATAACCTTAATTATTTGGCAACGTTGAACCCGCTGATTGCCGAAAAGAACCCCTCGGCTCTCCGTCCCGCTAAATTCATTTCCACCTTTTCCACATCCTATTTCCAACTACTACATGAAGAAGGTATACCTCTCCGCGCTGGCCCTATTGGGCAGCGCTACCTCTTTGCTCGCGCAGGATGCCCTGGTGCGCAAGCCCCTCAACCTGACGCCTGTTCGGCAAGAAGCTCCTGGCCGCAACTGCGCTACCATGGAAGTGTTTGAGGGCCAGCTGGCTGCCGACCCGGCCCGTGCCCAGCGCATGGAAGCCATTGAAGCCCAAACCCGTCGTTACTTGGCCCAGCCCACCATGCTGCAGCGCTCCTCGGCTACTGCCGATGGTGTCATCACCATTCCGGTGGTGGTACATGTGGTGTACAATACTGCCGACCAGAACGTACCCCAGAGCCAAATCGACGCTCAGATTAAAGTCCTGAATGACGACTTCGCCAGAATGAACAGCGACGCTGGCAATGTGCCGGCGCTTTACGCTGGCGTGGCCTCGGCCACCAACGTGCGCTTTGTGCTGGCTACCCGCACGCCCACCGGTGGTGCCACCAACGGCGTAGTGCGCGTGTCAACCAAAACCCGCTCCTTCAGCAGCAACGATGCTGTGAAGAACAGCAAGCGCGGTGGCAGCGACGCCTGGCCGGCGGGCAGCTACCTCAACCTGTGGCTTTGCAACCTGGGCAGCGGCCTGCTGGGTTATGCCCAGTTCCCGGGCGGCCCCGCGGCTACCGATGGTGTAGTTTGCCTGTATTCCTCGGTGCCCGGCGGCACTGCTACCAGCTACAACCTGGGCCGCACGGCCACGCACGAAGTGGGCCACTGGCTGAACCTGCGCCACATCTGGGGCGATGCTTCCTGCGGCAACGACCTGGTGGCCGACACCCCCACCCAGCAGACCAGTAATGGCGGCTGCCCTGTTTTTCCTAAAATTACCTGCAACAACCAGGGCGACATGAGCATGAACTACATGGACTACACCTTCGACCGGTGCATGTACATGTTCACGGCTGGCCAAAGCAGCCGCATGGATGCCCTCTTTACCGTGGGCGGCGCCCGCGAGTCGCTGAAAACCTCTAACGGAGCCGCAGTGCAGCGCCAAGTGGCCGCAGTAGCACCCGTGTCGTTCTACCCCAACCCGGCTTCCGACGTGCTGAACCTGGAAATCCCGGGTAAAACCAAGAGCACCTACGCCATCAGCGTGTACGACCTGCGCGGCCAGCAAATGTCGCAGGTGCGCTACGATGGCGACGGCCACGTGCAGGTAGCCTCGCTGCCCAAGGGCCTGTACTACATCCGCATCGCCAATGGCACGGAGGTAACTCACCAGCGCTTCGAAAAAGAATAGTAGCTACGGCGCCTGCCTTTGCTTGAATTAAGAGTCGCCCGTGGGGCGACTCTTTTTTTGCCTTCAGCGGGAAATAAAAAAATGTCATAAGCATTCTTGTATTTCTGCTAATAATGGAATTCTACCTGTTGAATCCCCGAGTTTGATTTCATCTATTCAAAAGATGATGCTTTTCGATGCGATAAACACAAGATTTCACTTTTGAGCTCAACTGAATTTTGCTTTCTACCATTTCACTTCTTTTTCAAATTCCACATGAGATTTAATGTGTACAAGTTGACGCTGGGCCTGTTGGGCTTGGCCTGCATTCCGGCCGCTACCCAGGCCCAGACTGCTACCGGACTGACCGAGCCCCAGTCGGGCCGCACTTGCGCCAGCATGGAAGCGTTGGCCGCGCAGCTCGCCGCCGACCCGGCCCTGGCCCAACGCCTGGCCACCATTGAAAAGCAAACCCAGCAATTTGCCGCGCTGCCCGCGGGCCCGCTGCAGCGCAGCACGGCCGTTACGCTCACCATCCCGGTGGTGGTGCACGTGCTGTACAACACCACGGCCCAGAACATCAGCGACGCTCAGATTCAGTCGCAGATTGACGTCCTGAACGAAGACTTCCAGAAGCTCAATGCTGATGCTAGTAAGACACCCTCGGCCTTTGCAGGTTCCGTAGCCGATGTGGGCATTGCCTTCACGCTAGCCAAGCGCGACCCCAATGGCAACGCCACCACGGGCATTCAGCGCAAGTCGACCACCATTACCAGCTGGGGCACCGACGACAAAATGAAGAGCACTACCACGGGCGGCCTCAACGCCTGGCCCGCCGGCAGCTACCTCAACCTGTGGGTGTGCAACCTGAGCGGCGGCATTCTGGGCTATGCGCAGTTTCCGGGCGGCGCGGCTGCTACTGATGGCGTGGTTATCCGCACGTCGGCCTTTGGCCGCAACGGCTCGGCCACCGCGCCCTTCAACCTGGGCCGGACCGGCACGCACGAAGTAGGCCACTGGCTGAACCTGCGCCACATCTGGGGCGATGCTTCCTGCGGCAACGACTTAGTGGCCGACACCCCCACCCAGCAAACCAGCAACACGGGCTGCCCCAGCTTCCCGCGCCGCACCTGCGGCAATACCACCAGCGGCGACATGTTCATGAACTACATGGACTACACCGACGATGCCTGCATGTACATGTTCAGCACCGGCCAGAGCAGCCGCATGAACGCCCTGTTTGCCACGGGCGGTGCCCGCGCTTCGCTGAAGACCTCCGCCGGCGGCACGACTCCCGGCACTACCACGCCCACTGCGCCCACCTACTGCGCCAGCAAAGGCAGCAGCGTGGCCTACGAGTGGCTTGACCTAGTGCAACTAGGCAGCATCAACCGCACGTCGGGTGCCGATGGCGGCTACTACAACGGCACGGCCCTGAGCACCAACGTTACGGCAGGGGCAGCTTACACCATCAACTTTTCGGTGGGCTTTTCGGGCAGCGCCTACACTGAGTACGTGAAAGTATATGCCGACTGGAACCAAAACGGCGTGTTTACCGATGCGGGCGAGCTGATTGTGAACGCCGCGGGTAGCACCTCGAGCACCACGCGCTCGGCGAGCTTCACCGTGCCCAGCGGCGCCAAAAACGGCAGCACCCGCCTGCGGGTCATCGTGAGCGACAACTCGGCCACCACCAGCTGCAGCAGCTACAGCTACGGCGAAACCGAAGACTACACCCTGAACGTGGGCGGCGGCACCACCCGCACCGACGGCACCGAGGGCGGCATCGCCACCCGTACGGCCGGCGGCCTAGCCGACCAGTACACCCTGTTTCCAAACCCGGCTACCGACGTGCTGCGCATCGCCCGCCCTACCACTGCTGACTCTGAGCAACCCTTCACGGTGAGAGTGCACGACGTACGCGGCAGCGAGGTACGGGGCCTGACTTTCGGAGATGGCCAGCTGAACGTGTCGGCCCTGCGGTCGGGCATCTACATGCTCACCATCAGCGACGGCAGCTCGACCACGCACCAGCGCTTTGTGAAAGAATAAGCGACTGTAGAACGCCCGTAATCTGCGTAAAAAAGCCCTGGCTATTGAGCCAGGGCTTTTTTGTGTTCAATACTTGCCAGACCGTGTGGATAGTGAGGAAGACTAAGACAGACACTTATGCAGAGCGCAGCGCAGCCGTTACGGCATCTAGGCGCTGCACCAATTCCTCGTTGCTGGGGAAGAAAGGGCGTAGCTCGGCAGGGAGGGTATCGGTGAGGGTGTAAGTGGCTACGCCGATGGGTTTGTTTACATCGCGCAAAGCGAATTCTACGACCGTTCGCTGCTTGCTTTGGCAGATGATGATGCCAATGCTGGGCTGTTCGTGGGACTTCTTCACTCGTTCATTGAGCAGGGAAAGGTAGAAGTTCATCTTGCCCGCATATTCGGGCTGAAACTCGGTAATCTTCAACTCCACGGCTACCAGGCATTGCAGTTCGCGGTGGAAAAGCAGTAGGTCAATAAAGTACTCTTGGCCTTCAACCTCCAGTCGGAACTGGTTGCCAATGAAAGTGAAATCGCCACCCATCTCAATCAGGAAGCGCCGGACGTTGCTTAGCAGCGCCTGCTCCAACTCATACTCTGAGTGCTCGGGAGCGAGGGCCAGAAAGCCAAAGGTGTATTCATCCTTCAGCGCCAGAGTAGCCGCGGGCAGTTGGGCTGCGGTGAGGGTAGTGGGGAAGTTGTGCTGGGCTGTGATGGTCTTTTGGTAAGCCTGGGCTTTCAACTGCTGAGCCAGCACTGCCTTGGTCCAGTTGCTGTTGCGGGTTTGCAGCGTGTAGTAAAGCCGCTCATGCGGGTCTTTGCACTTGCTCATAATGAGTATGTGCTTGGCCCAGCTGATTTCTCCAACCAATGGTTGGAGAATTCCATTGGTGCTGTATTCGAGATAGAATTGCCGCATGTACCACAGGTTCTGAACGGAAAAGCCGCTCATGCCCACGAACTCTGTTTGTAGGTCGCGAGCTAGTGTCTCTACCACACTTTTGCCCCAGCCGTCTTGCTGCTGGCGCTCGGCAATGAGCTGGCCCAGGTCCCAATACAGCTGCATCTGCTGCTGATTAACTTGCTGCAAAGCGCGGTACTGTGCTTCGCGAACACGCCGCTTCACGGCGGCAAGCAACTGGTGGTAATCGGTAGGGGCTGGGTTCATCGCCCCAAGATACGCGCAGGCAAAATGCCTGCTTCGCGTCAGCGAAGAGTCAACGCAGCAAGACTTATGCTCCCGAATAGGCCCGCGGGTAGTACATGTTATTTGGCTTTGGCCACAAGGCCTGCTCCTCAAAGTGGCTCATGCTGTAGGTGGTGCGGCAGAACCGTTTTAACCCCAATCCGGCTTTGCTAAGTGCCGAACACACCGCCCAAAGGCCAACATAACCTTTTCCTAATGCTTGAGGTAAGCAAAGCACCCCTAGCTTCGTCCCATGAAAACCCTGTATCTCCTTCGCCACGCCAAATCCAGCTGGAGCTTTGATGAGCTTAGCGACCAGGAACGCCCCCTCAACGACCGCGGCCGCGACGACGCCCCCCTCATGGGCCAGGCCCTGGCCAAGCGCCGCATTTGCCCCGACCTGGTGGTGAGCTCGCCCGCCGTGCGCGCCATGAGCACGGCCGTGCTGGTAGCCCGCGAAATGAAGTATCCGCACGATAAAATCGTGGTTGAGCCGGGCATTTACGGCGCCGATGTCGACGACCTGCTGGCCATTATCCGCGACCTGCCCGACACGGCCGGCTCGGTGCTGCTGGTGGGCCACAACCCCACCATTACCGAAACAGCCAACGCGTTATCGCCCAACCCCATCAACGAAATGCCCACGGCCGCCGTGGTGTGCCTGCACTTTGACAGCAGCCAGTGGGCGGAAGTAGGCAAGGCCAACGCCGAGTTCTACTTCTTTGATTCGCCCAAGAACGTTGACTAACTGGGCCAACCCGAGGGGCTGAGGTAGGTGCGGGGAAGCCCGGGAAGTGGCTTTACTTCTGGCAAAATCGTAAAGGAACCCCGGCCGCCAGGCTTAAGTCCTCACGGCGCCCTCAACCCTCTGCTTCATGAGCTCACCTGCCCCCTTGCAAACCCTTTCCCGCGACCTAAGCTGGCTTCGTTTCAATGCCCGCGTGCTGCAGGAAGCCCAGAGCCCCGACGTGCCGCTGCTCGAGCGCCTGAAGTTTCTGGCCATTTTCAGCAGCAACCTCGACGAGTTTTTCAAGGTACGGGTGGCCACCCTGCGGCGGCTGGTGAAGCTCAAGAAGAAGACCCGGGCCAAGCTCAACGAGCGGCCCAAGCGCGAGCTGCGTAAGGTGCTGGAGGAAGTATCGCGGCAGCAGGAAGAGTTCGGGGTCACATTTCGGGAGCAGTTGCTGCCGGAGCTGCACCGCAACCACATTCACCTGCTGAGCGACGCGGAGCTGACCGATAAGCAGCGCGAGTGGGCCAAGCACTACTTCCAGCAAAAGGTGCGCGACCTGCTTTCGCCCGTGGTGCTCGACGACACCCTGCACCACCTGTTCCTGAAAGACCAAACGGTTTACCTCACGTTCTTCCTCAGCCAGCCGCGCGACCCCGAAGCCGGCTTGGCCGACGAGCGAGTGCTGATAATGGAGCTGCCCACCAAGCGCCACGGCGGCCGGTTTGTGCGCCTGCCCGACGAAGGCCAAGAGCGCTACGTGCTGTTTCTCGACGATGTTATCCGGATAGGCGCCGCTGAGCTCTTTCCCGGTTATGAGCAGGTAGCCGTGAACGCCATCAAGCTCTCACGCGATGCCGAGCTGGACATTGAAGAAGAGGTGTCGGGCGACTTGATGGAGATAATCCGGAGCAGCCTCGCTAAGCGCGCCACCGGCTTCCCTGCCCGCCTGCTCTTTGACCCCGAAATGCCCCAGGAAACACTGCAGGCCATCAAGCAAAAAACCGGCATCACCGATGAGGAACTGGTGGAGGGAGGCCGCTATCACAACTTCCGCGACTTCTTCGGCTTCCCGGAGTTCGACGAGCCCAGCTTTTACTACCCCGCCCGGCCGGCATTGCCGCACCCCACGCTGCCCCGCACGGGCAGCCTGCTGGCCGCCGTGGGGCAGCGCGACCACCTGCTGCACTTGCCCTACCAGTCCTTCGACTACGTGACGCGCCTGCTGCGCGAAGCCGCCACCGACCCGCGCGTGTCGGCCATCAGCATCACGCTCTACCGCGTGGCCAGCAAAAGCGCCGTGGTGAAGGCCCTGCTGAAAGCCGCCAAACACGGCAAGCAAGTGACGGCCATAGTGGAGCTAAAGGCCCGGTTCGACGAAGAGTCCAACCTATTTTGGGCCGATAAGCTGCAGCGGGCCGGGGCCAACGTCATATTCACTCCGCCCGAGCTCAAGGTGCACAGCAAGCTGCTGCTCATAGCTCGCCGCGAAGACGACGAGAGCACGCGCCGCTACGGCTATTTCAGCACCGGCAACTTCAACGAAAGCACCAGCGAGCTTTACACCGACCACGGCCTCTTCACGGCCAATGAACAGCTCACCCGCGAATCCGAAGCCGTGTTCGACTACCTGCGCGACCAACAAACCGTGCCTGAACTAGAGCACCTGCTGGTGGCCCCCTTCGGCCTACGCTCCGGCCTCAACGCCCTGATTGACTACGAAATCAAACAGGTCCACAAAGGCAACGAAGCTTACATCCTTCTCAAAGTAAATTCCGTGGAAGACCGCGGCATGATTGCCAAGCTCTACGAAGCCAGCGCGGCGGGCGTGCGCGTGGAGCTTTTGGTGCGAGGCATCGGGTGCCTGGTGCCCGGACAGCCGGGCTTCAGCGAAAACATCACCCAGCACGGCCTCATAGACCGCTTTCTGGAACACAGCCGGGTTTACGTTTTCGCCCACGGCGGCGAGGAAAAGGTATTTGTCTCGTCGGCTGACTGGATGACCCGCAACCTTGACCGGCGGGTAGAAGTGGCCTTCCCCATCCTCGACGAGGCCTTGCGCGCCGAGGTCCGCTTCTTGCTCGACCTGCAGCGGCACGACACTGTGAAAGCCCGCGATTTTGACAATAACTACCTCTTGCCCGAAGACGGCAAGAAGGGCCTGCAAGCGCAGGAGGCTACCTACGCTTGGCTGAAAGGCCTGAAGCGGAGGCAGCGTGACGCTGCTGCTAAGGTGAAGCCAGAGAAGAAGCAGAAGATTTAGGTCTCATCATTGCCGCACAGCGAAACTTCATCTTAACCGCAGACAAATAAAAACCATCTGTCATGCTGAGCTTGCGAAGCACCTTATCACATTCGCACAAATTGTTGTGTGGTGATAAGGTGCTTCGCAGGCTCAGCATGACAGACGGTTAAGTATTTAGGTTTTCTGCTATGCCACCGTCCCCCCACAGCTTGAGCCGCTGCCGGCGGTGCAGCCGTAGCAGTGCTGGTTCACCACAATGCTGCGGCGGCCCAGGGCTTCGGCGTCGAAGTCGCGGATATGTTTTCCGGGGCTGGCGACGTGCAGGTCCAGCATTTGGTTGAAGTCGCAGTCGTACAAACCGCCGTCCCAGCCCACCGAGACGGTGTTGCGGCACATCACGCCAGCGGCGGCCACCGGGTTGAAGGCGTTCACCAGCTTTTCCATGTAGCCAGCGTAGTTGCCCGACTCGATGAGGTAGTCGAGGTAGCGGCTGACGGGGATGTTGGTGATGGCATACAGCTCGTTAAACACAATGCCGAAATCCTTGGCCAGGGCCCGCTTAAACTGGTCCTGCAGCCCTTTTTGCGAGCCGGGCATGAAGGCCCCGCTAGGGTTGTACACCAAGTTGAGTACCAGCCCCGAGCCCTCCTGGCCGTAGCCCACGGCGTTGAGCATCCGCAGGGCCTTTATGGAATCGTCAAACACGCCGTCGCCGCGCTGGCGGTCGGTTTTGTCGGCGTTGTACGAGGGTAGTGAGCTGACCACCTCCACGCCGTGCAGTTTGAAGAACTCGGGCAGGTCGTGGTACTTCTTGTTGGCCACGATGATGGTGAGGTTGCAGCGCACCAATATTTTGCGGCCCAGCTTGCTAATTTCCTCCACAAACCACCGGAAGTCGGGGTTCATCTCGGGCGCGCCGCCAGTCAGGTCCACGGTTTGGATATCGCTCTTGGCCAGCGCGTCCAGGCACTCCTTCATGGTCTCGCGGGTCATTATTTCCTTGCGGTCGGGGCCGGCGTCCACGTGGCAGTGTTTGCACACCTGGTTGCACATCTTGCCCACGTTGATTTGCAGAACGGTGGGCGCCACCGACGGCAACGGGAACAACCCCGCGCCGCGCAGCTTCTCGTGAAACAGCGGCAGATGCAGCGTCTCGGCCACCTCGCGGCTAAGCACCGTGAGCTGAAAAGCCGAGTCGGCCAGCTGGTGGCCCGTGGCCTTTAGGGATTTGGTTGATTGCACAGGAATGAATAACGACTAAGGCCGCGGCCTAATTCGATTACATGGATAAATCCTTGACTTTGTTCATCATCTGCACGCTGTGCACCAGCGTGGCCCCGCCCCGAATGGCAGCGGCAACGTGCACAGCTTCCATCATTTCTGGCTCAGTACAGCCCTTCTCCAGCGTGTCCGATGTGTAGGCATCGATGCAATAGGGGCACTGCACCGCGTGCGACACGGCCAGGGCAATAAGCGACTTTTCACGCGCAGTGAGGGCGCCTTCGGCAAACACCGCCCCGTAGTAGGAGAAAAATTTCTCGGCAAATTCGGGCTGGAACTCGGCGATGCTGCCAAATTTCTTGAGGTCGTCGGGGTTGTAGTAGGTGTCCATGGGCGGGTCAGCTGAGATGTACGAAAATGAAAGAAGCTTCGGGTTTGGAAAACGAGTTATTCGTTGAAATTACGCAAGCGACAAATTGTTATGAACTCTACTCAGTTGCCCACGCGGGGGAAATTATTCACAGATGCAACTTGCCGGGCCGATGGGCATACCGTTGAGGGCCAATAATGAGAAAATAGCGTTAGCACTGCCCTCATTCCGGTAAGGTGCAACAGGGCAGTTCTGAACGGGCCCACTGTGCCGTGCGCGTTGTTGTCAAGCGCTTGTTGAGCAGCGCTTAGCGCCGCAGGCCCGACTTCTCCAGCAGCTTGCGCGGGGGCGTAATGAAAAGCTCCAGGCTGGCATAAGGAGCTCCGTTGAACTTGGAGTCGATGATTTTCTCGCGGTCATTGTTGGTCCGGTCGAAGGCATCGAAGGCGTAGTTGTAGCGGTAGCCGGCTTCGGCCCCCATCCAGAGGAAGCTGAAGATTTCGCGCTCCCAGCGCAGTCGGAATTTGACTTCTGTTTCGCGCAGCTCCAGGGTGCTGAGTGCCCTCTTGCCGAGAACCGGCGTGCCAGTATTGGGGTCCCGACGATTGAGCTCATTGCGCAGCTTGATGATGTAATTGTAGCCATCCACGGTGTAGCCAGCGTAGAAAATGGACGACTCCGACACGTTGTACCGGGCCGTTACACGGGCGGGAAACAAGGCCTCGATGCCCCACCGGTTATTAAACGTTCGGTTGTAGAGCACCGCCGGGTACAGGCTCAGCCGCCCAAAAGTGTAGCCATACTGAAAGCCCAGGCCCCACGAAAACAGAGCACTGCGCTTCCAGCCGTACACGGCCTCGGCCGAGAAGCGGAAGTAGTCGAGGGTATTCAAGTCGGTAGCGGCGTTATAGTCGCCGCTCAGTTCGCCTTTCACCCGGGCCAGGTACCAGTGCACATCATCGACGGGCCGCAGCACCACTACCTGGGAGGAAATGCTTTTCAGCCCCTTGTCTTCGATGTTGCGGTACAGCTCGTAGTCGGTGGTGGCGGGGCCGTTAAATTGGAATTCTTCCCGCTCATAGGCCAGGCCCACTACTACCTTAAGGTGCGGCCGGTTCCAGGCCGGAATGTACCCCTTGATGGACAGGCGCGCGTTTTTGTCGATTTCCCCTGAGTAATTGCTGATGCCCACCACCTGGGCCTCCGACTTCACCCCGAACCGCGGCATACGCTCGTAGCGCACAATCAGGCCCTTGCTGGGCCCCATGCCTAGCACCGAAGGGTTGGCAAACAGGCGTCGATTGGGCAGGCCCACTATGGTATCGACTCCGGTTGGTGCGGCTAGTGGGTACACAGGGGGCCTATCCTGGGCCTGAGCCACGCCTCCAATGCAGAGAAACGCGGCCGCTACCAGCCGGAAACGATAAGCAAAAAACAGAGCCATAGAAAGGGGCCGGAATAGGTAATTAAAGGCGAATGTTGCCCATACGCATAAACCGGAACAATGGCTATTGGCAACGGGGCGGGTGTTGGTGATTTAGCGACTGTAGTGATTTAGTGAATTAGCGATTCACATACTGAAGTAAGTACACGTCTAGTAGCCAGAGACAAATGACCAATCGGGTGCAAGCCCAATTCCTTACCTCTCGGAATCGCTAATTCACTAATTCAGTACATTACTCACTCACCGATTGGTAGGGGTAGCGCTGCTGGTGCAGAGCCGCTACGCGCTTGCCTAGCAATTCGCGCAGCTCTTCCAGGTTGGTGCGCTCCTGGGCCGAAATGAACACCACCGGGTCGTGCAGCTTGGCCATATAGGTGGCTTGCAGCTGCGCCAGCGGCGGGCGCGGGGCGGTGCCGTCGTCCTCGGCGTCGAGCACTTCGCCGAAGGGGTCTTTTTCGGCGTCGTCGGGCTTGTACTGGTCTATTTTGTTGAACACCAACAGCACGGGCTTATCGGCAGCGCCAATGTCGCTCAACGTGTCGTTCACCACCTGAATCTGTTCCTCGAAGCCGGGGTGTGAGATGTCGACCACGTGCAGCAGCAGGTCGGCTTCGCGAATCTCGTCGAGCGTGCTCTTGAAGCTCTCGATGAGCTTGGTGGGCAGCTTGCGAATGAATCCTACCGTGTCAGACAGCAGAAACGGGGTTTGCTCGAGCACCACCTTGCGGGTGGTGGCGTCTACGGTGGCAAAAAGCTTGTTTTCGGCAAACACGTCGGACTTGCCCAGCACATTCATCAGGGTGCTTTTGCCCACGTTGGTATAGCCAACCAGGGCCACGCGCACCGAGCCGCCGCGGGCTTTGCGCTGGGTGTGGCTCTGCCGGTCGAGGTCTTCGAGCTTTTCCTTGAGGAAGGCAATGCGGTCGCGCACAATGCGTCGGTCGGTTTCAATTTCGGTTTCACCCGGACCCTTCATGCCCACGCCACCACGCTGCTTGTCCAAGTGAGTCCAGAGGCCGGTGAGGCGGGGGAGGAGGTACTGGTACTGGGCCAGCTCGACCTGGGTGCGCGAGGTGGCCGACTTGGCCCGCAGTGCGAAAATATCCAGAATCAGCAGCGAGCGGTCCACAATCTTCACCAGCAGCTCGGCTTCGAGGTTGCGGAGCTGCGAGGGGGAGAGGTCGTCGTCGAACACCACCATGCTGGTGCCTTCGTGCTGCACGTAGGCCTTGATTTCGGCCAGCTTGCCTTCGCCCACGTAGGTCCGGATGTCGGGCTTTTCGAGGCGCTGCACGAAGCGCTTCGTGGCGGTGGCGCCGGCCGTTTCAATGAGAAAGGCCAGTTCGTCGAGGTATTCGGTGGTTTGGGCTTCGGACTGGCGGCGCGGGGGCACGCTCACCAGCACGGCGGTTTCCTGCTCTTTGGCGGTGTCGTAGGCGCCGCCCGATTTGCTGGCGACAAAGCCGGCCTTGGCGTTGTCGGTGGTGAAGTGCCGGGTGCTGCCGCCCGGCTTGCGGCCGCCGGAGGTGGGTTTATTTGCCATGGAAAGGGTAGTTGTCGGTTGCTCGTGGTGGCGGGTTGTCAGAAATAAATCCGCTGCCAGTTTGCTGAACGAATTTCTGACGCTTTTGGGTGCGCCTGCTCTTTGGATTGCAAGCTGGCGCCACCAAGCCGCAACTAACAACTAAATCACCGCAAGGTGAGCGAGTAGGCCACCACCTGCTGCACTTGCTGGGGCGTAAGGGTCTTGCCGAAAGCCGGCATCTTGCCCATGCCATTGGTAACTAAGTAGGTGCGGCCAAAGGCGTTGAGGTTACTTTTGGTGAGGTCGTGGGCCCCGTTCAGGCCGGCTTTGCCGTTGGCGCCGTGGCAGCGCTGGCAGTTTTTCTGGTACAGCAGCTGGCCCGGCAGCACCGGGGCCTGGGCCGAAGCCGCCGACACAGCGAGGAAAGGCAGCAGCAGCGACAGCGCCGCAAAGCGAATATTCATATCAGGCACAACACACAAAGAGCCCACAAAGTACCGGCGGATAAAATTAAAGCCATGAGGGTAGGAGGGTGTGAGGGTAGGAAGTATTCTTTATAACCTAAGAGTCATAACGCCGTTAGCCCGACCTTTGCACCTCCTGCCCTCACACCTTCTTACCCTCTTGCCCTAAAAAGTGCGCGTCGCCCTCGTCATCAACACCAGTTGGAATATTTGGAATTTCCGTGCCAGCCTCGTGCGCGCCTTGCAAGCCGCCGGCCACGAGGTGCTGGCCATCGCGCCGCCCGATGATTACTCCCAGCGCCTCGAAACCGAGCTCGGCTGCCGCTTCGTGCCCATCCTCATGGAGAACAAGGGCACCAACCCGGCTAAGGACGCCGCGCTGACGCTGCGCTTCTACAAAATTTACAAGCGCGAAAAGCCCGACGTGGTGCTGCACTACACCATCAAGCCCAACATCTACGGCAGCATTGCGGCCCAGCTGGCCGGCGTGCCCAGCATCAACAACGTGAGCGGCCTGGGCACGGTGTTCATCATCAAAAACTTCGTGAGCAAGGTGGCGCTGGGACTCTACCGTTTCGCGTTCCGCTTCCCGCACAAGGTGTTTTTTCAGAACGGCGACGACCGGCAGCTATTCCTCGACAACGGCTTGGTGCGTCGCGAAATAACCGACTTACTCCCCGGCTCCGGGGTCGACACCGACCGGTTTCGCCCGGCTCCCGAATTCACGCGCCAAACCCCGTTTGTGTTCCTGATGGTGGCGCGCGTGCTCTACGAAAAGGGAGTAGTCGAATACTTTGAAGCGGCCAAAATTGTGCGTGAGGCAGTGCCCGGTACGCGCATTCAGCTGCTCGGCGGCCTCGACGAAGCCGGCGGGGTGGGCGTACCCCGCGCCACCTTCGAGGAGTGGCTGAAAAGCGGCGACATCGAGTACCTGGGCCGCTCCGACGATGTGGCCGCCCACCTGCACCGCGCCGATTGCGTGGTGCTGCCCAGCTACCGCGAAGGCACGCCCAAAACCCTGCTCGAAGCGGCAGCCGTGGGCAAGCCCCTCGTCACCACCGACGTGCCCGGCTGCCGCGAAACCGTAGTCGACGGCCACAACGGCTACCTCTGCCAAGTGCGCAGCGGCCCCGATTTGGCTGCCAAGATGCTGCAGGTGCTCACGCTGCCCGAGGCCGAATTGAAAGGCATGGGCCGAAACAGCCGCCACTTGGCCGAAACTAAATTTGATGAACGGCTGGTGCTCGATAAGTACCTGACCGCCGTAGCCACCGTGCGCCGGTAGCAGCTCTCTGGTGCGGTCGTGCTGAGCGGTGCCGCCGTCTGTTTGCCGCTTTGCATGAGGACTTTTTTCAGAAACCGTCGCAAACACGCATTCGGATTATTCTACATTTGTGTCAATGGAAGTAAAGCAATTCCCCATTTCCGGGCTAGTCGAGTTCACTCCCCGTCTGTTTGCCGACGACCGGGGTCATTTTTTTGAAACCTTCAGCGCCCGCCTCATGGCGCAGGCCGGCGCCGAGGCCCAATGGGTGCAGGACAACCAGTCGAACTCCAAAAAAGGAGTGCTCCGCGGCCTGCATTTTCAAATCCCTCCACACGCCCAAGCCAAGTTGGTGCGCGTAGGCCAGGGCCGCGCCCTCGATGTGGCCGTCGACTTGCGTCGGGATTCTCCCACCTACGGCCAGCACCAGATGGTAGAGCTCATGGCCGAGCGTGGCAACATGCTCTACATTCCCGCTGGTTTTGCTCACGGTTTCATGGCCCTGGAGGACAACACAATTTTCCTCTACAAATGCAGCGACTACTACGCCCCCAGCGCGGAAGGCGGCTTGCGTTGGGACGACCCCGATTTGAACATCAACTGGGGCACCGAAGTGGCGCCGTTGGTGTCGGGCAAGGACGATGAGCTGCCCTTGCTAAAGGATTTTGTAAGCCCGTTTTAAAAAGCTGAGCAGAACATCAAACTCCCCTCCTTACCAAGGAGGGGATGTTTTCGCGAAGCGAGAACGGGGGTGGTTGTGGGCGTTGAACGATAACAGGCGGAACGACTCGCGGTAGAATCGTTCAGGTGTCGTTCAACGAGTGCAACCACCCCCGTCCGAGCCTGCGGCTCGAACATCCCCTCCTTAAAAAAGGAGGGGAGTTTGACCGTTGTTACAACAGTTCCACCAGCGTCTCCAACGCCATGCCGCGGCTGCCTTTCACCAGCACCTGCTGCCCCTGAGCCGGGTGTTGCTTCAGCCACTCAGCTGCTTCAGCTTTGGTAGAGAAGTGCTGCGCTTGCCTAGCTGCTTCAGCTGCCAAGCTCATCTCAGGGCCAATTAGCAATACAGCGGAGAGGTTCAACTCGGCTAGCAGTTGGCCCAGCTGGCGGTGCTCAGCGGCGCTGTCGTCGCCTAGCTCAAACATATCGCCGAGGATAACCAGCTTGCTCTGGCCACCTGCGGCAGGGCGGGCAGAGAAGCTGCGCAGTGCCGCCGCCATGCTGCTGGGGTTGGCGTTGTAGGCATCCAGCACCAGCTCATTTCCTCTTTCTGTGCGGAGCAGCTGCGAGCGGTTGTTCTGTGGGTTGTAGCGGGCCAGGGCGCTGGCTACTTTGTCGGCTTCAACACCAAAGTGCAGGCCCACGGCGGCAGCGGCCGCCAGGTTGGGAAAGTTGTAGTCGCCGGTGAGCTGGGCGGCTACGTCGGTGCCATCGGCTAGGCGCAGGGCCAGGGCCGGGTCGGCGGCTAGCAGCGTAGCGGGGTAGGCATCGGTGGCGCCGGGGTAGGTGAGGCGTGTGGGCACGGCCGCAGCTAGGCCGGGTAGTTTGGGGTCGAGGGTGTTGACGAAAGCGGTGCCGCCGGTGCGGGCCAGATAGTCAAACAATTCGCCTTTGCCCAGGGCCACGCCCTCGGGCCCACCAAAGCCTTCGAGGTGGGCCTTGCCAATGTTGGTGATGAGGCCGTGTGTGGGCAGGGCCCACTGGCAGTAAGCCGCTATTTCGCCCCGGTGGTTAGCACCCATCTCAATCACGGCGAAGTCGTGCTCACCGGTGCGCAGCCGCAGCAGCGTGAGCGGCACCCCAATGTGATTGTTGAGATTGCCGATGGTGGCCAGAACGCGGAATTTCTGGGCCAGCACGGCCGTCAGCAGCTCCTTGGTAGTGGTTTTGCCATTCGAGCCCGTGATGGCCAGCACCGGGATGTCGAACTGCTGGCGGTGGTGCCGGGCCAGTTCCTGCAAAGCGGCCAGTGGGTCGGGGGCGAAGGTGTAGCGGGCCGGGTCGGTGGCGGCCAGGTCGGCGTCGTCCACCACGGCGTGGCGGGCGCCTTTTTCCAAAGCCTGGGGAGCAAAGGCCGCGCCCCGGAAGCTGGGCCCATTCAGGGCAAAGAATAAGGTGCCGGGCTGCGGCTGGCGCGAGTCGGTGCTAACCTGGCCGCCAGCCGCCAAATAATGAGAATAGAGCAACATAAAGTTGAACGCGAAGAGAAAACCGGGTGTAAACTGTTACAAAGGTGGGCTTGATTTTTGTCCTCGCTATCATTGCCTGCCCGAACCGTTTTCATTGCTTTGCGCCTATGCTCCGTTCTACGCTTGTTTTGCTGGTCCTGCTGGCTTTTTCAACTGCTGCCCGGGCCCAGTTGCCAGCGGGCTTTGGGTTCGAACACCAGCCGTTGGCCGCGGTGGTGCACGGCACCGATACGCTGCGCCACGCCTGGGCTGGTGGCTTCGACACGCCCCAGTTCAGCACCATCGACCTGAACAACGACGGCCAAAACGACCTGTTTGCCTTCGACCACATCAGCAGCCGCGTCTATACTTTCCTGAGTGCGGCTGCGCCGGGCACCGCCGCGGGGCGCCGCTGGGAGTATGCCCCACAATACGAGTCGCTGTTTCCGGCCGACCTGCAAGGCTGGGCCCTGCTGCGCGACTACGACTGCGACGGCCGCCCCGACCTTTTTACCTACGTCAACAACGGCGAAATCCGGGTATTTCGCAATGTGCTGGTCAACGGCCGCCCCAGCTTTCAGCTCACCACCAACCAGCTTCGGTATTCTGGCGGATTTACGGGTACTGCCAACCTCGTTCTCGGAGGCTACAACCTGCCCGCCATTCAGGACGTGAACGGCGACGGCAAGCTCGACATCATGACCTATGATTTTGTCAGTTCATCTTACATCGAGCTCTACCTCAACACCAGTCCCGGCACCTGCGGCAGTGACCTCACTTTTAGGCTGAACACCGATAATTGGGGCGGCATCCAGGCCTGCAGCGGCTGCGCCGAGTACAAGTTCACCGGCCAGTCGTGCTTTACCGCGGCCCGGCCCTTGCACACGGGCGGGCACAGCTTGCTGCTGCTCGACCTCGACGGCGACGGGGTTCAGGACCTGCTCGACGGCCGCGACAACTGCGCCGAACTCACGCGCCTGCTCAACCGAGGCACGGCCCTGGCTCCCGTCATAAACCAGGCCGGCATCAGCTCTAGCTTTCCTTCAGCGGCCACGCCCGCCCGGGTGCCCGTGTTCCCAGCGGCGTATTCGTTTGACGCCAACTTCGACGGCCGCCCCGACCTCGTGGTGGCCCCAAATATGCTCACCAATTTTGCCGACCAGGTGAGCCTGCGCAACCATGTGCAACTCTTCGAGAACACTGCTGCTACCGGGCCGCCGGCTTTTGCGTATCGGTCCGCTGGCTTCCTGCAAAACGAGATGATAGACGTGAGCGAAGGCGCCGCCCCAACCTTTGGCGATGTTGACGGCGACGGGCTGCCCGACATGCTCATTGGCAACATCGCCGACCGCGTCAACAACGTGTACCGCGCCACTATTACGTACTACCGCAACGTGGGCACCCGCGCGCGACCGGTGTTCAGCTTCGTTACCGACAACTACCTGGGCCTGGCCGCTCAGCGCCTGGAGGGCATTAAGCCCGTGCTGGTCGACCTGAATCGCGACGGCGCCCTCGACCTGGCCTACGCCGCCTGGAGCAGCAGCGCCAATGTGCTCTACTACATCCTCAACACGGCCGCCGCTGGCCAGCCCGCCGCGTTCGACGTGGCCCGCGCCGTCAGTTTCAAGCCCCAAGGCGCGGCTGGCAGCGGTGTGCTGCCCTATTCTCGGGGAGACATGCCCTGTTTCACCGATGTAGACAATGACGGCTACGTCGACTTGCTCATCGGCACCAACGAAACCCAGGAGCCCGGCATGAGCCTGCGCTACTTCCGCAACCGCGGCTCCGGGCCGCTGGAAGATGCCTTTGTGCTGGTGGATAATGATTTTGGCCGGATTCGTGACGCTTCCGGGGGGCGGCCCACCAACCTGAGCGCCACCGTAGCCGATTTCGACGGCGACGGCCAGCCCGACCTGCTCACGGCCGACGCCAGCGGCTTCCTGCGGTTCTTTTCCAACTACCGCGCCCTGACCAGCATTTTCCCCGAGCGCACCGACTTGCTTTACAATCCCCTGACCGGCCAGTACGAACCCACCCGCCTGGGCCTGGAGATTTCCTCGCACTTCGGCCTGGCTGCCACCGACCTAAACGGCGACGGAACCCCCGAGCTCTTCATTGGCACTCAGGCCGGCGGCGTTCTCAGCTACGGCACGCGCAACCGCACTGCCACCTCCACCACGCGCTCTGAGCCCGCCCGAGCATTGGCCCTGAGTGTGTACCCCAACCCTGCTACCGCCACCGCGACCGTAGAAACGGCCAAGCCCACCCGCATCACCCTGCTCGACCTGACCGGCCGCGTGGTGCAGCAAGTAAGCAGTGCCCAACGCCGCCACGCGGTAAACCTGGCGGGCCTGGCGCCCGGCGTGTACCTGGTGCGGGCCGAAGACGCCGATGGCTCGGCGGCGGTGCAGCGGCTGCTGGTGCGGTAGTGACTTGAAGGTGAGTTTAGGAAACTCATCTCCTATTCGAGGTTTCTAAACTTTGAAAGGTAAACGAGTTTAGTAAACTCGTGTCGTGCAGGAGGCCGATGGCTAGCAGCCCGATGTACGCTCAAGTATGTACAGGAAAGGCGTTCACGGCAAATTGGAGTCGGAGGGATTGGTTTGAGCAGTCCGGGACCGCCGCTGGTCGCGGTGTACGACGTAAGTGATGAGTAAAAGTGAGAGATAAGGCAGCGCGAACCCGATGCCAAACCAGCGCCAAAAGGAGCGTCCGTTTCCGTGAGCCATATAGCCCGTAATCATGGGCATGAACAGGATGGGGGTCAGCAGGACAATGACAAATTCCATAGGTGGAAGCGTGATTATTGCACCCCTGCTGGGGTGGCTTGGGTCAAGAAACAATCGGATTTGGCCTGCAGCAGCGCGCAGTGCAACTGCTCGTTGGGCCCAGCCAGCGTCAGGGAAAGGGCGGCGGGCGGCCCCAGCGTCGCATGCCCACCCATCCAAAGCAGGAAGGCGGCCAATTTCCTTTTCTTATCCATGCGATTTAACTACTTGGTTAACGGACTAGCAAAAAAATATCAGGCTCGAATGGCCCGGATAACAAATTCAGCCACTTCGGTTCGCCGGTGTTCCATCTCGCGTTTGAAGTCCTTGTCGCTTAGCCCCAACCCTACCTGAATAATGGGCTTGCCCAAGAAAGGAAAGATGACCAGTGACATGACATTCATGAACAGTTGCGCGGGGCTGATGGGATGAATTCGTCCCTGCGCCACGGCTTCTTCCACCTGGCGGCGGAACTTGTCGAGGTGGTTGCGCTCCTTCTCCACCACAGCCCGGAAGAAGAAGTGGGGGTTGCGGTTCACTTCGTTCACGATGAACAACGGCAGGAAGCTGTTGCGGCTCACGAAGGTGAGATAGGTATCGACCACGAGCCGGATTTTGTCAAACAACTCCATATCGGTGTCCAGCACAGCCATCACGCGCGGCAGTATCACCCCAATGGCCCGCTCGATAATCAGCGCCGAGAGCTTTTCCTTGCTGCGGAAGTAATAATGCAGCAGGGCTTTGTTGATGCCAGCGCGGTCGGCAATTTCCTGCATGCGCGCCCCGGCCAAACCCTTTTCCAGAAACACTGCTTGCGCGGCTTCCAGAATCAGTTCTTCGGTGGAGCGTTTTTGCAGGTCCATTGGCCAGGTAGTTTAACTGCTTGGTTAAATTTATGCAAAGATGCACTGAAAATTCAATACGACCAGCTGTTTAGCAAAACGGGGAATTGTAAACATCAAACCTAATGGTCTCCCTAGGTTCATGGGCTGCATACTTAGCCCATAATTCCGCATAGCACACACAAACGGGTTTCTGCCCAGTCGCTAGTGGAAAGCGGCTGGGCGGAAACCCGTTTGTGTTTCACCAATAAGTAACTACTTACCTGGCGACAACTACCCGGTGATGAACCAGCTTGGTGGCGGTCATCAACCGAATGGTGTAGACGCCGCTTGGCAAATCGGCTGCTTGCAAGGCTGCCTCCTGCTCGGCACCGGCTTCTACCGTTCCGGAGAAAATCTGACGCACCAGGCGGCCTTGCATGTCGTAGAGGGTCACCGTGGCTGTGCCGGTTGTGCCAACCCTAAAGCGAATCGTGCTCTGGGCCGTGAGGGGGTTGGGAGCCGCCGTCAGGGTTACTGCGTCGGCGGCCAGGGCGTCGACAACGGGCTCTTGAGCAATTACAGCCGCTGAGGTCTTTGCAGCGGTGGTCGGTACGAACGGCGACAGGCGGCTGCCGGGAATCGGGCCTTCCATGGTGCCGTTGGGCAGCTGCCAGGCCACGGCCAGGTGGTCGGCACCGGTCATCTCCTTGTGCAGCGCCTCAATGTAGTAGCGCTGCCCTTGCACCAGGGTGATGGGGGCAGACTTCTGGTCGGCGAACTTGTTCCACTCCCGGGGGGCGGTGCGGCCCGAGAGCACCGCAATGCGGACTTTGTTGGCGGGCGCATCGTTGGTGCTCAGCCACAGCTCGCCTACTTCGTCGCCGGCAATCCAGAAGGTGTAGGCGCCGGTGGCGGGTGGGCAGAGGTAGCCCCGCACGCGGGCCCCGTAGTTGTCGCCCTTGTTGGTAGGCGTTTCGAACTGGGTCAGCTGGCTGGTGCTGGTTGGGGCGGTTTGGGTAGGAATATCCGAAACGTTACGTCCTTTTGCATTGCTCCACTCTTCCCGCAGGATGGTGCCAGTGGCCGAGCACACTGTAGGGGTTGGGGTCGGTGTGGGGGTAGGCGTGGGCGTGGGAGCCGGCGTCGGGGTCGGAGTAGTGGTGGCCGGAGCAGCGATTACGAAAACAGGCGTTTCGGTTACCTGCATGGCCAGTTGGCCGCCCTGCAGGGCTACCCGCTGCACCTGCATGGTGCGGCTGCCGTTGGTGGGGCGGTACACGTCGGCCTGCGTGGCGCTGCCCAGGTTCAGGGTATAAGAGGCGGTGCGGCCTTTTTCGTCCGGAACCACCAACATGTAGACGGACTGCCCGTTGAGCTCGTAGCGGTCCACGATGGGGTCGGCGTTGAGGGTTTCCATGTAGGTGTGGGCACCCATTAGCCGGTTAACCTGGCTCAGGTACTGCGCGGCGGGGCGGGGCGACTTGTCGGAGTTGATGAGGCCCATTGAGTTGAACTTCGTGGCGCTGGTGGGATTGTCGTCGTAGAGCTGGTAGTGAAACACGCGCTCAACGCCCCAGCGGGCATAAGCCAGGGAGGTGCGCAGGGTCCAGTCGGCCTGCGTTTCCAGTACCGACCGCGTGCCCACGGCTACGGCTTTCAGGGGGCTGCCCTGGTTCAGGTCGTAGCCGGTTTCGGTAATCCATACCGGCATGCCGTTGGCGAACTCATTGGCCAGCTGCACGAAGGACTGGGCCACACGGCCGGCGTTCGATACTTCCGGGGCCGCGCCGCGGGCCGAGCCACCCTCCTGTGAGTTGCCGGTGTCGTTGGAGTACAAGTGGTAGTTGATGACATCCCAGCACAGGTTCACGCTGCCGTCGGCCTTGAGGCCGCGGAACTCCCGGCACCAGTCTATCATGCCCTTCACGTAGTCGAAGTTGGCGCTGGCCAGGCCGGCCATTACCACCTGAATGGTGGGGTCAGCGTTTTTCACGCCCACGCCGGGGCCCATGGTGTTTTTGTGGCCGTCGTAGAACGCCGACAAGTGGGCGGCGTGCTCGCGGGCGGTCTGGTAGGCCTTGCGGCCGGCCCACCACTTGTCGCGCTCGTTGTCGCACTCGATGTACTTAATCAGCCCCAGGCCCACTTTCACCTGGTTGATGGCGTCGCCCTGCCAGATGGGCGTGGTGTTCACGCTCAGCAGCGAGCGGTCGACGTTGGGGTTGGAGCCGTACCGGGCCGCCACTTGGAACGCCGCCTTGGCGTGCTGCACATAGGAAGCCGGGGCCAGGAAGCTCTGGCCGAAGCGCACGGGCACGTTGTCGCCGGCCCGCTGGTCGAGCGGGTAGGTGGCCTGCAGCCATGGTGGCATGTCTTTCAGGCACACCAGCACTTCCACGCCTTCCTGCTTGAGGCGCTCGTACATGGCGTCGTAGTTCCAGCCGCCGCGGTGGGAGGGATTGAAAGTGTAGCCGCCTTCGGTCCACTCTATCTTTTCCCAGTCGAGGTAGTGGCGGATGCCCGCAAAGTTCTTCATGGCCCGCAGGCGGGCGGTGTCTACCACCGAAGGCTTGTTGGGGTCTTCCAGGTCCCACTCAAAGGCGTTCACGCCCATGGATTGCCGCAGCTTGATTTGTTTTTGCGCCGCCAGCGTGGCCGGGCTCGGCATTGGGGCCGGCGCGGGGGCCGTCAAGGTCCCGTACAGCTCCATTTCGGTGGGGTACCCGCCCGCCGAAGACGTGATAACCAAGTAGCGGGCGTTGCTGACCACGTTGTCGAGGCGGAACGTGGTGGGCCGGCTGGGGTAAGGGCCTACCCACTGCATGTACTGCTCGCCGGTGAAGGTGGCCACTGGCACGCGCTGCCAGGTGTCGGTGATGACCGACAGGGTCATGGGTGCGTTGGCGAAGCTACCGCTGCCGTCGTAAAGCTTCACGCTTTCGATGCTGATGGCCTCGCCGGCCTTCAGGGGGTAATAAGAATCAAAGGTTGGGATGATTTTGCCCCAGCCCGTGGTAATGTTTACACTGGTCACGCCATCGAAAAGTTGCGTGATTCCATCGGGCGAGTTCGTGAGCTGGTACCAACGCTTGGGGTCGAGAGCGATTTTGCCGGCAGTGGACGGAGTAGTGGTAGGTGTAGTAGGCAAGGGGGCAGCCTTCACAGTCAGCGGCTGGGCCACGTCGGTGGCGGGCAGGTAGGCGGCGCTACCGGCCTGCGAAGCCGTGATGGTAACAGTGCCGGCAGCAAGGGCTGTGGCCAGCCAGCGGCCGCTGGCATTCGAAACCGACACCAGCGCCGGGTTGGAAGAAGCAAAAGTTATGGGCGTAACGCCGTTGGTGCTGGTGGCCACCAGCTCGGATGGTGTGTCGCCAACCGTCTTGGTAGCCAAGGCAGGGAAGCTGATAACCGACTGGGAAAGAGAGGGGCTGGCGAGAGCCGTGCCAAAAACCTGGACCTTTTGCGGCAGGTTGTTGCCGTATTTCCGAACAATGATGGCGTCGGCAGTAACGGCAGGGCTCACGGCGATATTCACCCACTGCATGTAAGCTTCGCCGGTGAAGGTGCCCAGCAGCGTGCGCTGGCTGCCGTTCTGCGCGTAGATGTAGGCCGGCGAACTGGCAAAGGAACCTTCGTGGTCGTAGAGCGAGATGCGGCTAACGCTGGTTTGAGCACTCAGGGCCAGCGTAACGTCGACGTACTGCAGGTTGATGGAGGCCCATTGGGGCTGCACCAGCTTGGTCAGGTCGTCGTTCAGCCACGGCGAGTAATCCTGGCCTGTGTTGAGGCTGGGCACTATGGAAACGACGGTAGCTCGGGTTGCCGTCTGCGCGAAAGCCGGCTGCCCCGCAGTTGCCAATACGAGGCAATAGCAGATTAAGTGCCTCAGCCAAGTAAATGATTGGTAGATTCTTGTCATAACAATTCGGGTTGATTAGAGCGGTTAGAGCGAACTGGTTGATGGGTCTGCTTCGTCTCGATTTGAAAGCTAAAGCAGGTGAATAAGTGCTGTTGACTTGTTGGATATAATTTGACTATTTCCAATTTCAGCGTAATTGTGAAATTGTCTTTTATATATAAGCCAAATCCGACTAACAGCACGGATGTGTATTGTCTAGGGCATTATTTAACTTGTAAAAAGACAAATTGACATGCTCTGAGTGGAGGATGGAAGAGCATTGGTCACGCTAAATAATAAAGTGTATTCTGAATATTTTGCCTCTAAATTACAGCTTAAAAAGGATATAAAAAGAATTTCTGAAAAAAATGTGACCAATTTTTCGAAAAACTTCTTTTGCGGTCTAATTGATATGTCGGATAGTGACAAGAATTCAACTTTGATAATTATTAAATTGAGTTTTATGAAATGGCTCATTAAGTATCTGTTTCATTTTCGTCATTCTTAATTAAAATATTACTTTAGTAATACAGAACGCCAAGGAGATTGTAATTTTAGTGTTCCCGCGTCTTAAAAGTGCTGCTCGCTGGCAGGGATGGCAGCAGCCAGCAGCCATGTCTTATTTCATCCAGACGGTGCAGCGTAAGAAGGTGTAAGGCTGCCCGCGCGTAGGGCAGAAATGGGCCTTGGCGCCCTGGTATTGACTCAGCTTGTTGTATAGCTGATAGCGCAAGCAAGAGCATCACTTGGTCGGCTGAAGAAGGGGAGAAGCTTAAGCAGCGATAGAAACCTACATGCCAGGCGTGGGCGAGCCTCCAACAATGATTCGCGGCCAGATAATGGGGGGGGGGCGGTTGGCCGCTGTTTGCTTAGCATGGCAACCGAAGCAAGCACCGAGCGCAGGAGGAACTGATGCTTTGCGCCGCAGAAACAAAAAAGCCTGCCAGCAAGCGCACTCATAGGCGCTTGCTGACAGGCTGAAACGTGGAGGGTTGTTAAAACTAGGGCGCCGTTAATTCAAAAGCGTCGCCGTCGTTCAAGGCGGTGAACTTGGTTCGAAACTCCTCCAGCTCGTCGCGACGCAGGGTGTGGGTAAACACACCGGCTTGGTCGTGGGCTTCTAAGAGGTAGTTGCCACGGGCGTCAATCAGGGCGGAGTCGCCGGCGTAGTCGTGGGCCAGGGCATCGCGCCCAATGCGGTTTACGCCCAGGGCGCAGGCTACGTTCTCAATGGCGCGGGCGCGGAGCAGGGTCATCCAGGCGGTGCGGCGTACGGCGGGCCAATTGGCTACGTACAGAAGCAAGTCGTAGGGCTCGGTGGCCTGGTTGCGGCTCCAAACGGGGAAGCGGAGGTCGTAGCACACCAGCGGACAGATGCGCCAGCCGCGCCACTCCTCTACTAAGCGAGTGCGGCCGGGCGTGTACACGTGCTGCTCGCCGGCCAGCGTGAAGAGGTGGCGCTTGTCGTAGCTGCGGAGGCTGCCGTCGGGCCGCACCCACAGCAGGCGGTTGTGGTAGGCGCCGTTTTCCTGAATAATGACGCTGCCGGTGACCACGGCGTTGAGGGCGGCGGCCCGCTCACGCAGCCAGGCCACCGTGGGGCCGTCCATGGTCTCAGCCTGCGCGGCGGCTTCCATGCTAAAGCCGGTGGTGAACATTTCGGGCAGCACCACGAGGTCGGTGGGCGTGGTGAGCTGGGCGAGGTGCTGCTCCATGGCCGCGCGGTTGGCAGTGGCATCGTGCCAGTGCAGCTCGGTCTGAACAAACGAAACGGTGAGGTTAGACATGCTTTAGAGAATAATTGGCATCCTGCGCTGCCTACCGCAGGCGGCTGGCGGCTTCAATGAGCGTGGCCTCCTGCTTGGCAAAGCAAAACCGAATCAGGCCATCGTCAAACCCATCGTGGTAAAACGCGGATACTGGCACCACGGCCACGCCTTTGTCGCGGGCCAGGTACTGGGCGAAGGCTAGGTCGGTAGCCGGGGAAAGGGCGTTGTAGCGAGCCAGCTGGAAGTAGCCACCGGGCACGGGCAGCAAGTCCCAGCCTGCCCCCGCCAGCAAATCGCGAAAGGCGTCGCGCTTCTGCTGATAAAAGCCGGCCAGGCCGCGGGCGTGCGCGTCCGAGGTGTCGGCGGCGAGCACGTCGGCCAGGGCGTGCTGGGTGGGGGTGCTCACGGCAAAGGTCAGGAACTGGTGCACGCGCCGCACTTCGGTGGTGAGGGCGGGGGGCGCTATGCAGTAGCCCACCTTCCAACCGGTGGCGTGGTAGGTTTTGCCGAAAGAGGACAGCACGAAGCTGCGCTCGCGCAGCTCCGGGTGCTGGCGGGCGCTCATGCGCGGAGTGTCGTCGAACACAAGGTGCTCGTACACCTCGTCGCTGAGCACGAGGGCATCGGTGCCGGCCAGCAGGCGGGCCAGCTCGTGCCAGTCCTCGGCGGTGAAAACGGCTCCGCTGGGGTTGTGGGGCGTGTTCACCATCACAAGGCGCGTGCGGGGCGACACCACCCGGCGCACGGCGTCCCAGTCGGGCCTGAAGTCGGGGGCGGGTAGGCGAACGTAGCGCGGCACGCCGCCCTGCAGCCGAATGGCGGGGCCGTAAAGGTCATAAGCCGGCTCAAACACCACCACTTCATCGCCGGGGCGCACCACGGCCGCCAGCACCGCATACAGGGCCTCAGTGGCACCCGCCGTGACGGTGATTTCCGTGGCAGGGTCGGGCGCCGGTGCGTTGGTGTGCAGGCGGGCTACCTGGGCAGCAATGGCTTCGCGCAGCCGCGGCAGGCCGGGCATGGGCGCGTATTGGTGGTGGCCGGGCGTGAGGGCGTGGCGGGCCAGGGCTTCCAGCAGCTCCTGCGGCGGGTCGTAGTCAGGAAATCCCTGCGCCAGGTTGATGGCTCCCGTTTCCTGGGCCAACAAGGTCATTTGCGTGAAGATGCTGACGCCAACGTCGGGAAGCTTGGAATGGAGCACAGGGGTGGGGATGAGGGATGTATGAAGGCGAAAGAACGGTCAAACTCCCCTCCTTACCAAGGAGGGTATGTTTCAGTGAAGCTGAAACGGGGGTGGTAGTGGCGTTGCACGATGGTGGAACGACTTATAGGAGCATCGTTCTCACATCGTTCAACGAGGTCAACCACCCCCGTTGTCGCTGCGCGACAACATCCCCTCCTCAGCTGAGGAGGGGAGTTTGGCCGGGCTTATAAATAAATCTGAAAGGTCGTTCCCTCGCCCACCACGCTGTTTACTTCAAGGTGGCCGCCGTGGTTCTGCACAATGCGGTTGACCAGGTACAGGCCCATGCCCGTGCCGTCGACGTGGGTATGGAAGCGGCGGAACAGCTGGAACAGCTGCGGGCCAAAACGCTCCATGTCGATACCAATGCCGTTGTCCTGCACCCGGAGGATGGGGCGGCCGCTCACCACGTCGGGCATGCAGCTGATGTGGATGCGGGGCGGGCGGTCGGGAGCGGCGTACTTGAGCGAGTTGCTAAGCAAATTGAAGAGCAGGCTCTGCATGTTGGGGCGCACGAAGGTGACCACCGGGCAGGTCGCAAAGTCCAACTCGAACACGGCGCCGCTTTGGGTGACCTGGTCCTGCAGACTGCCAATCACTTCGTCTACCAGCGGCGCCAGCAACACTTCTTCGGCCGGAATTTCCTGCTGCTGCCGCTGCCCGCGCACGATGGCACTAAGGTCATCGATGGTGCTGAAAATCTGGGCCAGGGCCCGCTCAAAGTAAGTGATGAGCTTGATGGCGTCGGGGTCGCGGAAGTAGGCCGTGCGGGTCAGCTCCTCGAAAATGCCGGCCATGTTGTTGATGGGCTGCTTGAGGTCGTGCGAGGCGGTGTACACGAAGTTGTCGAGGTCGTCGTTGGTTCGCACCAGGCGGGCATTCTGGGCCTGCAGCTGCTCCTGTACCTGCTTAAACTCGTGCACATCGGTGTTGGCGCCTACCCACACGGCAATGTCGCCGGCTTTGTCGCGCAGGGCTTCGGCGCGGGTGAGAAACCAGCGATAGTTGCCTATCTGGTCGCGCCAGCGGTGCTCCCTTTCATATGGTTCTCCCGTGGCCAGGCTCTCTTGCCAGCCTTGGAGGGTGCCGGAAAGGTCGTCGGGGTGCACAAACCGCTCCCAGCCCCAGTCCTGCAGCTGCTCGAAAGTGCCACCAGTGAAGTCGTACCAACGCCGGTTGTAGTAGTCCACGCGGCCGTCGGGATGGGCGGTCCAGGCCATTTGGGGCAGGGCTTCGAGTAGCTGCTGAAAACGGGCCTGGCTGGCCAGCAGCTGCTCTTGCAGCACGCGCTGCTGGTGCACGTCGGTGTTGGTGCCGTACCACTTCAGGACCTGGCCGCCCGGGGCGCGGCGGGCCTGGGCCTGGCCCAGAAACCAGCGGTACTCGCCGTCGTAGCGGCGCAGGCGGAACTCGGCTTCATAATATCGCTGGCTGGCAATGGCCTGCTCCCAGCGGGCCTGCATGGGGGCGTGGTCGTCGGGGTGCACGAAGGTGAGCCAATGGGCGGCCCCGTTCTTTTCCATGGCGGCGCCCACGTAGGCCGCCGTGCGGTGGTTGTAGAAGTCCACGGTGCCGTCGGGCTGGGCGGTCCACACTTGCTGCGGAATGCTCTCGGCCTGAATGCGCAGCTCTTCCTCGCTGGCTTCGAGGCGGGTTTGGAGCTGGCGCAACTCGGTGACGTCGGTGTTGGTGCCAAACCAGCGCACCACTGCCCCCGTTTCCGCGTCGCGAATGGGCCGGGCCCGGCTCAAAAACCAGCGGTACTCGCCGTCGTGGCGGCGCAGCGGAAAAGTGTCTTCCCAGGGCTCGCCACTGGCGATGCTAGCGCGGAAGCGCTCGGTAATGTCTTCGACCAAGGCAGGGTCGTGCACGGCTTTCCAGCCCCAGCCTTGCATGGTTTCAAACGTAGTATTGGTGTAATCGTACCACTGCTGGTTGTACCAGAAAATATAGCCCGAAGCATCGGCCATCCAGGCCAGCTGGGAAATGTTGTTGGCCAGGGCCGCAAAGTCGGCGCGGCTGCGGGCCAGTTCCTCGGTGCGCTCGTGCAGGTCCTGAATGTCGAGGGTAGTGCCGTACCAGCGCAGCACCTCGCCGGTAGCCGGGTCCAGCTCTGGGGTGGAGCGCGAAAGATGGCGCCGGTACTGCCCGTCGTGGCGGCGCAGGCGAAACTCGTACTGCCAGCTTTTGCCACTCGCAGTGTTGGCCGTAAACGATTCGCCCACCATGGCCCGGTCGTCGGGGTGAATGGCCTCGCCCCAGCTGCTGGTCGCGTCAAATGAAGCCGGATTCTGGCCAGTATAGGCAAACCACTGGGGCGAAATGTACTCGGTGGTGCCGTTAGCGGCGGCCTGGTAGGTGATGAGGGGCAGGCTCTCGGCCAGCAGGCGCAGGCGCTTGTCGGCGGCCTGGGCCACGGCTTGGGCGGCGGCAGCGCGGTTGCGGGCCTGCACCCGTTCAGTCACGTCGACGGCAAAGCTCAGAATGCCCTGTGTGGCGCCCTGGGCGTCGGGCTGCGCGATGTAGGTAAAGTCAAAGTAGCGTTCCTGCATCTGCCCGGTGTCCGGGTTGGCTATTCGAGCCATTACCTCTTCCCCAACAAACGGTTCGCCGGTTTGGTATACCTGGTCGAGCAGGTCGACAAAGCCCTGGGCCGCCAAGTCGGGCAGGGCCTCGACCATGGGTTGGCCCAGCCGGATGCCTTGGCCCAACAGCCGGCTGTAATTGGGGTTGAAGAACGTGAAACGATGGTCTGGCCCCTCCAAGGTGGCTATCATGGCTGGGGCCTGGTCCAGTATCCGGCTTAGCTGCCGGTCTTTTTCTTCCAGCCGCTGCTGGGTTTCGCGCAGCTCGTGCACGTCCAGCATGTAGCCGTAGCGCTGCCGAAGCTGGCCGGCCGCGTTCAGTTCGGGCACGGCCTCGGTCAGGAACCAGCGGTACTGGCCATTGGCACCGCGCAGGCGCACTTCTACCCGCCCCAGCCGGGTAAAGTCGATGCTTTCCTGAATTTCATAGCGGCTCTTTTCCTGGTCGTCGGGGTGCACGCGGCTGGTCCACTCCGTGTCTACCTCGTGCCAGGGGCCGCCCGGCTTCTGGCCCGTGAAGTGGTACCACTGGGGGCTCATGTAGGTGGTGCGGCCCTGGGCGTCGGTGCTGAAGGTGATGATGGGCAGCACCTCGGCCTGGCGGCGCAGGCGCAGGTCGGCGTCGCGCACTGCGGCTTGCAGCACCTCGGTTTCCTGGCGGGCCAGCACTTGCTGGGTCACGTCGACTCCGAACGCCAAAATGCCACTGGCTTCCCCTTGGTCGTTGCGCAGAAGCTGGTAGGTAAAGTCCAGATACAGCCGCCGCCGCTCCTCGGCGGTGCCGTCCTGCACGTCGAGGGGGATGGCGCGGCCCACAAACGGCTTGCCCGACTGGTACACGCTTTCGAGCAGTTTTACGAAGCCCTGCTCCGCCACCTCGGGCAGGCACTTGGCTGCTGGCTCGCCGACGCGGGCCCGGTGGCCCATAAGCTCATCGTAAGCATCATTCACGAAGGTGAAGCGGTGGTCGGGGCCGGCCACGGTGGCAATCATGGCGGGGCTCTGGCTCAGAATCTGGCTCAGCTGCTGGTCCTTGGCTTCGAGCTGGCGCTGGGTTTCGTGCAGCTCGTGAATGTCGAGGTCGGAGCCGAACCACTGCCGGGGGCGGCCGGCGGCCTGGGCATCTTCCAGCGGTTCGGGCACGCCCTGGCTCATAAACCAGCGAAACTCGCCGTCGTGGCGGCGCAGGCGTATTTCGTAGCTCCACGACGTGCCGTTGGCCAGCGCGGCGGCGTAGGCAGGCTGTACGCGGGCCAGGTCGTCTGGGTGCAGCTGTTCTTGCCAGGCCCGGGTGATGTCATCGGCCGGACCAACGCCGGTGTAGGCATACCACTGGGGGCTGATGTACAGAATGTCGCCCTCCTGGTTGCTGATGAAGGTGATGGAGGGCAGGCTTTCGGTGACGCGGCGCATGCGCTGGTCGGCAGCCCGGGCCTCGGCAACAAGGGCCTCGTTGTGCCGCCGCGCCTGCACCTGCTCGGTCACGTCGAGGCTGTAGGCCAGCACGCCGGCACGCTGCCCGTTGCGCAAAGGCAGGTACCCAAAGTTGTTGAAGCGTTCGCGGAGCGTGCCCGTAGCGGGGTCTAGCACTTCGGTGCGTTCCTCGTGGCCAAATATGGGCTGGCCGCTGTCGCGCACCTGCTCCAGCATTTTCAAGTAGCCCTGCGCTGCTATTTCCGGCAGGCTTTCGGCCACGGTGCTGCCCACGGCCACGCGGGTACCCATCGACTTCTGCGCCCGGGCCGAGAGAAAAGTAAATGTGAGCTCGGGCCCTTCCATCGTGCTGATGGTGAGGGGCAGCTGGTCCAGAATGCGCAGCTTGCGCTGCTGCTCGTCCACGTTCAGCAGGCTTAGCAGGAGGTAGCGCAGCTCGCCCGCCGCGGCGCCGGCTGGCACGGGCTGTAGGGTAGCTTCCCAATGCCTCATAGCGCTAGGGGCAGTGGCCGTTGCCGGCTCTTCGGGCTGCCAGTCGGGCTTGAGGAGTTGGGTGGCCCCGGCCTGTGCCGCCCGCAGGCCCGTTGCCCAGGCCGGGGCGGGGGCTACCACATGGCCGGCCGTTTCCAGGGCCTTGCGGAGCGCGGCTAGTGGCTGCCCGCAGAACTGAGCGGCTGCATTTGGCCCCAGAAGTTGCTCCATCGCCGTGTTCAGGGCCAGAACGGTGCTGTCGGGCGCCAGTGCCGCAAATGGGGCAGGCAGCGCTGCGAACAGCAGTTCAAAGTCCGGAGTAGGGAGAGGTAGGGTGGGCATAAGGAGCAATGACAGCGAAGCGCAAGGGGCTTGCTTTTTCAAAGATAGGCGCCAGCATAATGCCAGTCATTTTATCCAGCAAAAAGCCCCAGCTAAGGTAGCTGAGGCTTTTCCGCTCTCAAATAAAGGGGCAGTGCCCTTCCTTATAATGGGCTCTTTAGGTCTTTGGCAAACTCCTTCTGGACGTGTTCTACCTTTTTGGCCGACACGTTGGTGATGTACGGATTCTCGGGGTGCAGGCGGTAGTAGCCCTGGTGGTAGTCCTCGGCGGGCCAGAATTTTTTAAGCGGCAGCACCTCGGTCACAATCTTGCCATCGTACTGCTTCGAGGCATTGACTTTGGCAATGGTCGCCTCCAGAATTTGCTTTTCCTGCGGGGTGCGGTAAAAGGCGGCCGAGCGGTACTCGGGGCCCACATCGGGGCCCTGGCGGTTGAGCTGGGTGGGGTCGTGCGAGGCGGTGAAAAAGATGTCGGCCAGCTTCTCGAAGCTCACCACTTTGGGGTCGTAGTAAATCTCGACGGCTTCGGTATGGCCAGTGGTCCGGCTGGCTACTTGCTCGTAGGTGGGGTTGGCCTTGGTGCCGCCGGCGTAGCCGCTCACCACCTGCTTCACGCCCTTTATTTGCTCAAACGCTTCTTCCTGCGCCCAGAAGCAGCCGCCAGCAAACGTGGCCAGAGCCAGCCCGTTGAGGTTGGCAGGAGCAAAGCCGGCCGTGGAGCGCGGCGGGTTCTGAGCATCGGCCGGCTGCTGGGTGCCGCACGCAACCGTGAAGGCCAGCAGGCTGAGGCTGAGAAAAGATTTCAATCGGTTTTTCATGAGAATAGCAAGACAGAAATGGTGCCGGGAATACAAATTCTGGTGGAGTTGACGTCGCCGCCACGCCAACCTTACACGCGCCCATGGGGCCGGGTGAATACCCTACGATTTTGGAGGCCGCCCGGCTTGCAGTGCCTGGCTATAAAAGCAGGATAGCCAGGCTAAAGTTCAGCTTTTGCGTTCGCCTATGTTGGCTAAAAAGCTGCGCTTAGGCTGAGGTCCAGGGACGGCACTAGGTATTTGTTCTGGCGTAAAACGGCCCTTCGGCGGCTGAGGCACCCTAAATGCCTTTTGTCTCGCAGGGGTGCATCCTTTTCTGCGTATTTACCGTAGCATGCGGCATTGCACCCTTGCGCCCATCTATGTCCACACAACTTCTACTTGAAACTCCTCACGTCACCATCAAGTACGACCACCTAAACGATTGGCTGCATGCCGACTGGCACGGCCAGCAAGACCTGACCAGTGTGCAGCATGGATGCCTGGAAATGCTACGCCTGATGGAGTTGCACCGGAGCCACAAAGTGCTGAACGACAACACCCGCGTGACCAGCATGTGGAGCGATGCCGCGGAGTGGGGCGGCCGCGAGTGGTTTCCGGCCATGGTTACGGCCGGACTCAAGTACTTTGCCTGGGTGTACTCGCCCAATGTGTACAGTCGCCTCAGCACCGACCTGACGCTGCAGTTCACCGATAGCAGCCCCGTGGTGTCGACCTTCGACGACATCGAAACCGCCAAGTCCTGGCTGCAAGTGATGTGATGTAGGGCCCAGCCCGGGACCGAGCCCTGTTTGCTGTAGATTTGTCTGAAGCCCTGCGCGGCGGCAAGTTGCCGGGCGCTTTTTCAGCTCATTATGGCCATCGCTCCCACTGCCTTCACCGTTGCCACGGCTCCCGAGCCCCACCGCGTGCGCACCCGCCAACTCATCAAAGCCCACCCCGAGGTGAAGCAGTTGATGACCCGCAACCCCACCACCTTCCTCATCGGGGCCGGTTGCGTGGCCGCCCAGGTGGCGCTGGCTTACCTGCTGCGCAACCAGGCCTGGTACTGGACCATTCCGGTGGCGTACCTGGTAGGGGCATTTTTCTCGCACACCTTGTTTGTGGTCATTCACGAAGCGGCCCACAACCTGGTGTTCAAAAAGCTGTGGCAAAACGTGGCCACCGGCATCCTAGCCAACTTCCCGTCGGTATTTCCCACGGCCATCAGCTTCAAGAATTTCCACATCAAGCACCACGTATTCCAGGGCGTACACGAGCTCGACGCCGACCTGCCCGACTGGTACGAGGCCAAGCTGATTCATAACTACAGCATCGGCAAGGCCATCTGGCTGTTTTTCTTCCCGCTGTTTCAGGTCATTCGCACGGCGCGCTGCCGCGAGGTGGCCACCATCGACCGCTACGTGGCCGCCAACATCGTGGCCCAACTGGCCTTCGACGCGGCCATTGTGTATTTTTTCGGCTGGACGGCCCTGCTCTACCTGTTCCTCAGTTTTTGGTTTTCGGTGGGGCTGCACCCGCTCGGCGCCCGTTGGGTGCAGGAGCACTACCTCACCCTCAGCCCCGAGCAGGAAACCTATTCCTACTACGGCCGCCTCAACGGCATCAACCTAAACGTGGGCTACCACAACGAACACCACGACATGCCCAGCATTCCGTGGAACAACCTGCCCAAGCTCAAGGCCGTGGCGCCGGAGTTCTACGAGCCGCTGCTGGCCCACACCAGTTACACCAAGCTGTTCTTTCGGTTCTTGTTCGACCAAGAAATCAGCCTGTACTCCCGCATCATGCGCAAGGAGCGGGGCACCGCTACGCTAAAGGACCAGAGCGTACCGGACAAGGAACTGCTGTCGATTTAAATCGGATGGATATGCATAAAAAAGCGGCTCCTTCGTGCGAAGCAGCCGCTTTTTTATGCTATATAAAAAGATTATAACCTGTAATTACGCCTGCTTGATAAGCTGCACGTTAGCAATCAGCTTCACGTCGTCGCCGAGCACGATGGAGCCGGTTTCGGTCACGGCGCCCCAGGTGAGGCCGAACTCCTTGCGGTTGATTTTGCCGCTTACCTCAAAGCCGGCCTTGTGGTTGCCGTAGAAGTCGACGGCCGAACCGCCGAATTCGGCTACCAGCGTTACGGGTTTGGTCACGTCTTTCATCGTGAGGCGGCCGTGCAACTGATAGGTATCGTCGCTTTCCTTGATGAAAGAAGTTGACTCGAATTTGATTTGGGGAAACTGAGCGGCGTCGAAGAATTCTTCGCTTTTCAGGTGGCCATCGCGCTGCTCCTGGTTGGTGTCAATGCTGTCGACGTCGAGCGTGAACTCCACGTTGGCGTTTTCGAAGGTGTCGCCTTCGGTATGAATCGAGCCTTGGAAGGACTTGAAGGAGCCCGTGACGGTGGAGATTACCAAATGCTTGATTTTGAATTGCACTTCGGAATGAGTCGGGTCAATTACCCATTTCGTAGCGGCGGCGGTGGCGGTTTCAGACATGACGTTTGGAGTTGAGGTTGTGATTTGTTGCTACAAAGATAATAAATGTATCGACATTTAATGTTGGTACATTTATTAAAATCAAAACCTCCACCAGTGCTACCAAAACAAGCTTTACACGCCCCGCGTGCCCGACGGCTTCAACGTAGTCAAGTCGCCAATCTTGATGGGCTTGCCGCTGTCGATGCTGTGGCGGGCCGCGATGCCTACCAGGCAGGCCATGGCGCCGTCGCGGGTGCCAGCGGCTTGGCGGTAGGGGTCCTGGCCAGTGGGAGCAAAGATTTGCTTGCGCAGGCGTACATCGCCGCCACCGTGGCCGGGTTCGTTGTTGGGCATCCGAATAATCTCACGCTTGCCGAAGTTGGTGGTGAGCTGAATTTCGTCGACGGGCTCCTCGTCCCAGATTTGGCGCTCCTTAATCCAGGCCTCAATGCGGCCCTTGGTGCCGTTGAAGGCAATGCGGTAGCCTTCGTAGGGCGAGTAGGTAGTGAGGGAGTAGCTGACCTGCACCTGGTTGGCGTACTTGATTTGCACGGCCATCTTGTCAAAAATGTCGATGTCTTCCTTCCACACGCAGCCGTCGCGCAGGTAGCCGTCGTGCTTCTCGTTGTCGGCGTAAATGGCCATCAAGCGCTTGTCCTTGGTCATGTCCCAGTAGAAGGCGCACTTGTCTTTGTGCGGGCAGGGGCGGCAGTTGGTGTGCCGGAACGAGTTGTTCTTGCCGTAGAAGTTGAGCTGCCCGTTGGCGTACACTTCCTCGGGGTCCGACTCCAGCCACCAGTTCAGCAGGTCGAAGTGGTGGGTGGCCTTGTGCACCAGCAGCGACCCGCTGTGCTCGCGCAGGCGGTGCCAACGGCGGAAGTAGTCGGCGCCGTGGTGCACGTCGAGGTACCAGTGGAAATCGGCCGAGGTGACGTCGCCAATCACGCCGCTACGCAGCATTTCGTAAATCTTTTGGCGGTGCGGCGAGTAGCGGTAGTTGAACGTGACCTTAACCTTCTTGCCAGTGCGCTGCTCGGCGTCGATAATCTGCTGACACTTTTTCTCGTCGGTGGTCATCGGCTTTTCGGTGACGATGTCGGCCCCGTACTCCATGCCCTTCACGATGAATTCGTTGTGCGTATCGTCCACCGTGGTCACGATGAGGATGTCGGGCTTGGTTTCCTTCATCATCTTGTCGAAGCTGGTGAAGGTGGGGCACTTCACGCCCAGCATTTTTTTGCCGGTGGCCACGCGGCCGGGGTTGCTGTCGCAGAGGCCCACAAACTCAAGCTGGTTGCTGTACTCTTTGAGCACGTCGACGCCCCACATGCCCAGGCCGCGGTGGCCGGTGCCCACCATGGCCACGCGCTGCTTTTTGCCAGGCGCCAGGGCCGCGGCTAAGGCATTGTTGGTGAGTAAAGAGCCGGCCAACGCCGTGCCGGTGAGTTGTGCGAATGTGCGACGTTCCATAGCGTGAGATTTTAGGGCGAGTTAGCGTCTGTAAGTTGGCTGAATGAGAAGGAATTATTGCCAGCTTTGGCGCACTATAGTTGCGCAATCGATGCCGGAAATCAATTGCTTTTCAGAAAACAGAACGCCAGGCTGAGCGGAGCCGAAGCATCTCTACCGCGAGAGTGATTATTTTCTTGCGCAGTAGAGAGGCTTCGGCTGCGCTCAGCATGACGTTCTTTAAGGTCTTTTCCAGTTTGCTTTACCTCGAATACTACATGCGTTTTTTGTTGCTATGTGGGCTGTTGGGCCTGAGTGCATTACTTAGTGCTCAAGCCCAAAGCCTGCCCGTGCTGCCCCAAAACCCGCCGTCGCTGCGGTGGCAGGAGGTGCGTACGCCCCATTTTCGGGTTATCTATGCCGGCGCCATCGACTCAGCGGCGCAGCGCACGGCCGCACGGCTCGAACAGCTGCACGGTCCCGGGGCGGCTACGCTGGGCGTAAACCCGCCCCCCATCGGCATTGTCCTGCAAAACCAGACTACCGTTAGCAATGGCTTTGTGACCTTTTTGCCGCGCCACGCCGAGTTTTTTACCACGCCGCAACAGGGCTTCGGCCTGGGCACCGTGGATTGGCTCGATGGCCTGGCCGTGCACGAGTACCGGCACGTGGGGCAGTTCGACAAAGCCCGGCAGGGGATAGGCCGGGTGCTGACCCCGCTGTTTGGCGATGGCGCTCTGGGCATTGCGGCGGTGGGCGTGCCGCAATGGTTTTTTGAAGGCGATGCCGTGGGCACGGAAACGGCCCTCACCCGTAGTGGTCGCGGTCGCATTCCCAGCTTCGACGTGGGCCTGCGCGCCAACCTGCTGGCGGGCCGCCGCTACAGCTACCAGAAGGCCGTGAACGGCTCCCTGCGCGACCAAGTGCCCAACTGGTACGTGCTGGGCTACTTCATGACGTCGTACCTGAAGACCCACCACGGGCCCAATGCCTGGGCCAAGGTGCTGGACAACTACTACCGGTTTCCGTTCTACCCGTTTTCGTTTTCCAATGGCATCCGCCGCAGCACCGGCCTCACCGTGGAACGGCTCTACGACCGAACCATGACGGAGATAGATTCGACCTGGCGGGCCCAGCAGGCCGCTCTGCCAGCCATCACGCCAGTGCGCGAGTTTGCGGCCGCAGCCACCGAGAAAATCTATACCCAATACCAATACCCGCAGTACGTCAACGACAGCACCGTCCTAACCCTGAAAACCGGCCTCGGCCACATTGCACAGTTGGTGTTGCTCAGCCGCCGCGGGTCATACCCGGCAGGGGCCGAGCGGAAGGTGTTTGAGACCGGGCAGCTGAATATTCCGGAAATGCTGTCGGTGAACGGAGGCAAAGCCGTGTGGCCCGAGTTTCAGCAGGACGCCCGCTGGGGCCAGCGCATTGCCTCCGAGCTGAAGGTGCTGGACCTGGCCACCGGCCGGCTCACCCGCGTGGGAAAGGGCGCCCGCTACGCCGCCGCTGCCCTGTCGCCCGATGGCCAGCGCCTGGTAGCGGTTCGCACCGACGTCAACTACCGCCATGCCCTCGTGATTGTGGATGCCCAAACCGGCGCCGAGCTCCAAACCCTGCCCAACCCGCAAAACGACTTCTACCAGCAGCCCCGCTGGCATCCCGACGGCCGCCGCGTAGTGGCCGTAACGCTGAGCGCCGCCGGCAAAACCATTGTGGTCATCGAGCCCGCTACGGGCACGGCCCGCGCCCTGCTGCCCGTGGCCAACGTGAACCTGGCCAACCCCCAGCCCTGGCGCGGCTTCGTGCTCTATAATTCCTCGCAGTCGGGCATCGACAACCTCTATGCCGTGAATGCCCGCACCGGCCAAACCTACCGCGTCACGTCCCGGCCGCTGGGTGCCTACCACGCCGCCGCGTCGCCGGATGGCCGTGCGCTGGCTTTTCACGACTTCCGGGCCACTGGCGCCCGGGTGGTCGAAATGGCACTCGACTCCACCGCTTGGACGCCGATTCCTACTGCCACCGCCGACATTCCCGGGCCCTACGCCGCCGCACTCACGGCCCAGGAGCCGGCTGGCCGGCTGGTGCCGCGCCTGCTGGCACAGCCCGATTCGGCTGCCCCGCGCTACGGCGTCCGGCGCTACTCCCCGCTACGCCACGCGTTCAACGTGTTCAGCTACGGGGTAGTGCAAAGCCCCACGGGCAATGCCGTGACCCTGGGCCTGCGCTCGCAGGATTTGCTGAACACCACTCAGATTTTTGCGGGCGTGGGCTATGACCAAGTGGAGCGCACCGCCAGTGTGATTGGCGCCCTCAGCTACCAGGCCCTCTATCCGGTGCTGGACGTGGACGTAACCTACGGCGGCCGCGACGCCGCCATCATTTACCAAGGCCAGACCCTGCGCGACCAGTGGCGCTACACTCGCCTCACGGCCGGCCTGCGCCTACCGCTCAACCTCACCCGCTCCAAATATTTCCAGGCGCTGTCCATCGGCTCCTACTACCTGCACGAGCAGGTGTTTGACTACGACCTGCCCGTGCGTCGCCGCACCGAAACCGGTTCCGAAACGCCGCTGAACGCCATTCAAAACACCATTAGCTATGCCTCGCAGCTCCGGCGCAGTGCCCGCGACGTGGCGCCGCGGGGCGGGGGCACCTTCCTGGGGACCTGGCGCACCACGCCCTTTAACACGCGGCTGCAGGCTACGCAGCTGGCGGCGCAAGGCAGCGTGTTTTTGCCCGGCTTGGGCCGCCACCACGCCATCCGGCTGCGCGGTGGTTATCAGTGGCAGGACCAGGCGCAGTACCAGTTTGCGCCGGCCGTGTCGTTTCCGCGCGGCCAGGGCTACACTAGCTTTGACCGGCTGCGCGTAGCCAGCCTCGACTACAGTCTGCCGCTGGCGTTCACGCACTGGGAGCTGGGCCGGTGGCTGTACGTGCAGCGCCTGCGGGCCACCGTGTTTGGCGACGTAGCGCGGGGAAGCAACCGGCTGGGCGCCGGCATTCGCGATTACCAAAATGTGGGCCTGGATGCGCTGGTGCAGTTCAACGTGCTGCGCCTGCGCACCCCCGTAGAGGCCGGCGTGCGGTTGGTTTATAACACCGTAGTGCGGCAATGGGTGGTGGAGCCCCTGGCGTTCGACATCCGGCTCTAAACAAGCCCAATACCGAAACCAGCCGTTTGGCAGGCGGCCCACGAGTGGCGCAGCGCTGCCGGACGGCTGGTTTCAACTCCTTTCATTAAAGGTGTTTACCCTAGGACCGTGTCCCGGTTCAGGAATTTGTCAATGGCCGAAAGCGTCTCCTGCGGGGCGCTGAGGTGGGGGCAGTGGCCGCCGGTTTCTATCACCACCATGCGGCTGTCGGCCAGTTGCTCGTTGATGTAGTGCCCCACCGCCAGCGGGGCGATGACATCGTGAGCCGACTGCACAACAAGCGTGGGAATGGTGAGAAAGCCCAGCTCGGCGCGGGTGTCGGAGAAGAACGTGACGCGGGCGAAGTGCTTGGCAATTTCGGGGTTGGTGCGCACGAAGCTGTTGGTCAGCTCCATCACCAGCTCGGGCCGCTCGTTCTGGCCCATCATGACGGGTGCAAAGCCGTGCGACCAGCCCAGGTAGTCGCCCTCCATGGCGGCCAGCAACTCGTTGATGTCTTTTTGCTCGAAGCCTCCCGCGTAGCTGTTCTCATTAAGGAAGCGCGGAGAGGGCGAAATCAACACCATTTTGGCAAACCGCTGGGGCTCGCGCACGGCCGCTAGCACCCCAATCATGGCGCTTACCGAGTGCCCCACAAAAATGGTATCGTGCAGCGCCAGGGCACTCATCACGCCCAATAGGTCGGTGGCATGGCCGTCGAGGGTGCCGTGGGTGTTGGGGCTGTAAGCCGATAGGTCCGATTTGCCCGCCCCAATCAGGTCCAGCAGCACTACTTGGTACTCAGCCTCGAATGCGGGGACTAGCAGGCGCCACATGCTTTGGTCGCCGCCAAGGCCGTGCAGAAACACGATTGTTTGCTTGTTAGGGCCTGTAGCTCCGCTAATGGTGACGTTGCTGCGCTCTAAAATGGATGTAGAAGTATTCACAAATTGGCTTTTTTAGTATTTAAGGGTGGAAATTTACACGTAAACAAGAGTATTGCAGGTGGGTTTGAGACTCGCTTGATATGATTGGAGTCATAACGCTTTAAATAGCCAGCACTTATTTTTTTAAGTAGTCAGCCGCCTGCAAGCATTTTGGGTCAAACCCTCAAGTGTTTGGGTACAAAAATGCCCGACCATTTTGGCCGGGCATTGCTTTTTGCAGACAGAAAGAGAGTTGCTTAGCGGGAGCTTGTGCCCGCGCAGTTTGTAGCCGAAATGTTGCTCAGAACGAAGTGCGGCACCGGCAGCGGCAGGGTAATAGCGATGCAAGCGCGAACCGCCCGCTGCTGATTAGGGTCGTTGCGATAGGTGAAGTACACGCGTTTGCCTACTTGGTTCAGGCTGGCCAGGTCAGCGAAGTTCACGGCAGCAATGACGTTTTTATGCTCGCCTGCGGGCTTGCCAATTGGGAAAGCATCATCCACGTCAATCAACACACCATCGGGGCAGGCATCGCCCACTACCACGCCCGAGTAGCATTTGGGCTCGAAGGGGAAGCAAATAATCGGCTCGGGCTTTGGTTCTGGCTCGGTGTTTTCGCTGCAGCTCAACACCGAGAGCGAGAGCAGGACAAGGCTGAGAGTAGAGAAGAAGCGCATAGCAGGAAAAGGCTGAAGGGAGTGAATAGGGGTTTCTGCAGCCCTGACCGGTGTCCTTCGAAAAGGGTTGCGTGGGCATCCTCAGTGCCGTCAACTTCCTGCTTTGAAGCGATTGTCCTTGCTCACACAATGGCCTTTTCCTCCACCTCGGCTTCCTGCAGCGGCGGTTTAGCCTTGCCGATGATGTAGCGCAGCCCTTTGTCGTGGCTGAGGTAGCTCCAGGTCCAGTTCAGCAGCACCATGAGGCGGTTGCGGAAGCCGATGAGCGAAACCACGTGCACCACGCCCCAAGCCAGCCAGGCCGGGAAGCCTTGCAGGTGGTATTCCTTGTCGAAAAGCTTGATGTCGGCCACCGCGTGGTTGCGGCCGATGGTGGCCATGGCGCCTTTGTCTTGATAATGGAAAGGCTGCAGGGGCTTGCCGGCCAGCAGGCGAGCAAGATTTTCGCCCAGCAGGCGCCCTTGCTGCAGGGCAGGCTGGGCCACCATGGGGTGGCCCTCGGGGTGCGCCGCGGTGCGCATGGCAGCAATGTCGCCGATGGCAAACACGTTGTCGTAACCCTGCACGCGGTTGTGCTCGTCTACAGCGTAGCGGTTGCCGGGCAGCAGGCAGTCGGGACGCAGGCCGGCGATGGGCGCACCCGTAACGCCCGCCGCCCAAATGAGCGTGCGCGTGATGAGCTGCTGGCCGGTATTGAGCGTGACGGTATAGCCGTCGTAAGATTTCACCCGGGCATCGAGCCACACCTGCACCCCAAACTTTTGGAGCGACTCCAGGGCCTGCTGCGAGGCATTGGCCGACATGCCCTTGAGCAGCACCGGGCCGCTTTGCACCAGGTGAATGTCCATTTGCTTGAAGTCCAGTTCGCGGAAGTCCTTCGGAAACACGTGGGTGCGCAGCTCGCTCAGGGCCCCGGCAATTTCGACGCCGGTAGGGCCGCCGCCCACAATCACGAAGTCGAGCAGGCTGTTGAGCTGTTCCATGTCGCCGAGTTGCAGGGCTTGCTCGAAGTTGGAAAGCACCGTATTGCGCAGCTCAATGGCATCGTCCACGCTCTTGATGGCGATGGCGTTCTTCGCCATCTGCTCGTCGCCGAAGTAGTTGGTGGTAGCGCCGGTGGCCAGCACCAAGTAGTCGTAGCGCACCCGCCCAATGGTGGTTTCCACCACCTGGGCCACGGGGTCCACGCCTTGCACTTCGGCCAGCCGGAAGTAAAAGTTGTCCTGATTGCTCAGGATTTTCCGAAACGGCGACACGATGTCGCCTTCATTGAGCCCGGCCGAGGCCACCTGGTACAGCAGCGGCTGAAACGTGTGGTAGTTCTGCTTGTCGATGAGCACAACCTGCACCGGGGCATCAGCCAGCGCCTTGGCCAGCTCCAGCCCGCCAAAACCCCCGCCCACTATCACCACGCGCGGTTTGCCGAGGTCATCAATTTTGGTTAAGCCTTCCATGCGGTAAATGTCGGGACCGAATGGGGCCGGCAACGGTGCTGCTTACCGTGTTTGGAGGCAACTGGTTGCCGCGGGCTGCTTCCGGCTCGCTCAAATAATTGCCGGGGCTTGGCCGAATTGGTTTCATGCTCATTCAATCGCTGAACAGCTTCATTGTGAGCGTTGCATCCGGCTGCTATCGAACTCTTTCCGTAAAGCCAGATGTTGGGTCGCTACTTCCACGTTTTTCACTTTTTGCTTATGAGTGTGCTGTCGTCTGTTTCGCTGTTGGTCGGTACTTGTTTGCTGGGCGCTGCCGCGCCGGCGCCTCGGGTGAGCGACAATCAGCCCGTAACGGTTGTGGTAACGTCGCTGGTGTCTACCACTTCTACCGTTAAGCTGTTTTTCTACAACACCCGCGAGGGGTTCTTGAAGAGCGGCAAGTGGGTGTTTTCCAAGTCCGTGAAGCCGGGTGGCAAAAGTGAGTTCACGCTGCCTGTGGAGCTACCCAAGGGCGAGTGGGCCGTGGCCATCACCCAGGACCTGAACAATAACGGCAAGATTGACAAGAACTTCATCGGCATTCCCACCGAGCCCTATGCCTTCTCGAACAACTTTCGCCCCAAGGTGGCCGCGCCGGTTTTCGACGACTGCAAGTTCACGGTAGATGGCCCGGGCAAGGTTGTGAGCATAGTGCTCAAAAACTAATTTCCTAGCGTTCAAGCAAGAGACTTCTGCCTTACTTTGAGGGAGGAAATCAGTCACCCCGAAACGGGTGCAGCCCCCGGCCAAGGCGCTCCACCAGCTGCACCGCGCGCCGCACGCGGGTTTCGCGCTGCTTGGCCTCGTCCACAAGGCGGGCCATGGCGCGGCGGTGGGCACCACTGTAAGTATGAAAAGCTGTTTCGGCCTCAGGCCAGGCGGCGAAAGCTTCGGCTAATTCCGGGGGCAGGTCCACGTGGTCAGGGTTAGGGTCGGGCGCAATCTCAACGTCAAACTCATCGCCCAGCGCGATGCCCAGGGCGCGGCACACGTCCTTGTTCAGCATAAGGTAACGGCCCCCGCCTTCTAGCAGCAATAGACCCAGCCGCAGCTCCTGCCCACGAATGGTGCATATCACCCGTTTGGTGGCCTTGCCACCCAGGGCTTCGAGTATTTCCGTGGGCACTACAATGGTTTGGGTGGGCATAAAGCTGGGGCCACCGGGCTCCAGCGTGGCCCGAAAGTGAACAGGGGTGTGCATAGGTCAGGACGTTCGGATGTGGCCATCGCCGCGCACCAGCCACTTGTAGCTCGTCAGCTCCTCCAGGCCCATGGGGCCGCGGGCGTGCAGCTTTTGGGTGCTGATGCCAATTTCTGCGCCCAGCCCAAATTGGGCGCCATCGGTGAAGGCCGTGGAGGCATTGGCGTACACGGCGGCGGCATCCACGGCGCGCAAAAAGGTGTCGAGGTGCGCCGGGGTTTCCGACACGATGGCCTCGCTGTGGCGCGAGCCGTGTTGGGCAATGTGGTCCAGCGCTTCATCCAGCGAGCCCACGGTTTTTACGGCCATTTTCAGGGATAAAAACTCGGTGCCAAAATGGTCTTCGGTGGCGGGCGCCAGCAACTCGGGCGGGTAGTGCCCGGCGAGGGCAGCATGCGCGGCCTCATCGGCAAAGAGCTGCACCTCGGCTGCCGCCAGCGGAGCCAGCAGCGTGGGCAAATCAGTTAGCCGAGCCTCGTTCAGCAGCAGGCAGTCGAGGGCGTTGCACACGCTCACGCGGCGGGTTTTGGCATTGTGAATGATGGCTTGGCCCTTGGTCAAATCCCCGGTTTCGTCGAAGTAGGTGTGCACGATGCCAGCCCCGGTTTCAATGACCGGCACCCGGGCGTTTTCCCGCACATAAGTGATGAGCTGCTGGCTGCCGCGCGGTATCAAAACATCAACGTAGCCCACGGCCGCGAGCAAGGCCGCCGTCGCGGCGCGGTCGGGCGGCAAGAGGGTGGCTACGGCGGCGGGCAGGCCGTGTCGCTCCAACACGGGCCGTGCCACTTCCAGCAGCGCGGCGTTGGAAAAGGCTGCGTCGGAACCGCCTTTCAGTAAGCAGGCGTTGCCGGTTTTAAGGCACAGCGCCAAGCTGTCGAACGTCACGTTGGGCCGCGCTTCATAGATGATGCCTACTACCCCTAGAGGTACGCGCACTTTGGTTAGGCGCAAGCCGTTGGGACGGTCGGTTTCAGCCAGTACCTGGCCTAGCGGCGTGGGCAGCGCGGCCACGTTGCGCAGGTCGTCGGCCATGCCGCGGAGGCGTTCGGCGGTGAGGCGCAGCCGGTCGTGGCGCGGGTCGTTGGTGGGCATGCGGGCCAGGTCCCGGGCGTTTTCGGCCAGCAGGAATGGGGTGTGGGCTTCGGTGGCATCGGCCAGGTCGCGCAGCAGGGCATCGGTGGACGCGGGCGCGACGGAAGCCAGCGTGCGGCTGGCTTGGCGGGTGGCTTCAAAAACGGGGCGCAGCTCCACGGTCAGGCAGGGGTAGGGGTGAGAAACAAATAATCGTAGTGCACCAGCGGACGTTGGTGTTGCTGGCCCAGGCGCTCCAGGGCTTTGTCCGAACCATATTCGGCAATGCCCAAGCCCAAGCCCTGGCCCTTTTCGTTGGTCAGGCGAATGATGTCGCCCTTGCGGAACTGCCCCTCAATGGCTACCACTCCCACCGGAAGCAGGCTAGTAGCCTTGCCAGCGGCCGTGAGCGCCGCTACGGCGCCCGCGTTCAGGCGCACCGCCGCCTTGGCCGAATCCGGGGAGGTAGCCAGCCACTTCTTCTTGCCCGAGGCCGTTTTGCTGGGTTGAAACCAGGTGTGCGCCGCCGTTTCTGCCAACACCGCGGGCAGAATACCGGCCGTCTTGCCGTTGGCAATGTGCACGCTGATGCCCAGCTTGGCCACTTTGTGGGCCATGTGGCACTTGGTGAGCATGCCGCCGCGCCCAAACTGCGAGCGTTGGCTGGTGACGAAGTTGGCAAAGCCCGTGGCCGTGGGCGCAATCTCGCGCAGCAGCTGCGAAGTAGGCAGGCGCGGGTCGCCGTCAAAAATCCCGTCCACGTTGGTGAGGATAATTAGCGCATCGGCCCCAAGCTGCGCGGCAATCAGCCCGGCCAGCTCGTCGTTGTCGGTAAACATGAGTTCGGTCACCGCAATGACGTCGTTCTCGTTCACAATCGGAATCACCTCGCGCAGCAGCAGCTCCTGAAAACAGTTGCGCATGTTGAGGTAATGCTGGCGGTCGCGGAAATCCTCCTTGGTTACCAGCACCTGGGCGCACAGCAAGTTGTGTTGACCAAACAGCTCGGCGTAAGTGCTTAGCAGCTTCACCTGGCCCACTGCTGCCAGCAACTGCCGGCCCCGCACAGCATCAGCTTTTGCCGGCAATGAAATCAGGCTGCGTCCCGCCGCCACTGCTCCCGACGACACCAGAATAACCTCCAGCCCCTGCGCTTTGAGGGCGGCAATCTGGGCTACGAGCTGCTCCATGCGGTCCAGGTCAGGCAGGCCGTTGTCCTGGGTAAGCACGTTGGAGCCGATTTTGACAACGAGGCGGCGATAGGCGAGGGGCATGGTGCCAAAGATAGAAATAGCACCCCCCTCATCCCCGGGCCTGCTTTGCTTTTCCGATAGCAGGCCCGGGGCGGGAAACTATACGGCCTCCGGGGTCAGCGCCCCCAGCTGTTTGTTGATGAAGTCCAGCTCCTCAAACGTGAGCGCGAAATCCATAGCGCGGGCGTTTTGCACAGCCTGCTCGGGGTTGCGGGCGCCCACCAGCGCCACCGTAATGCCGGGCTGCGCCAGCGTCCAGCGCAGCACCAGCTGGCCGAGGGTAGCGTTTTTAGTTTCGGCCAACGGGCGAATTTTGTTGAGCACGGCGTTCACGCGGGTCACGTATTCGGGTGTGAAGAAGCGGTGGCCGGCGCGCAGGTCGCCTTCGCCAAACGTCTGGCCCGGCTTGATTTTGCCGGTCAGCAAGCCCAGCTGTAGGGGGCTGTACACCAATATGGCTTTGTTGTTTTCGATGCAATACGGCACCACATCGGCTTCAATCTCGCGGCGCACCATGCTGTAGGGTACTTGGTTGGAGGCCAAGGTTAGCGTCTTTTCGGCTTCCTGCATCTGGGCCACCGAGTAGTTGCTGACGCCGGCGGCGCGCACCTTGCCCTGCTCAATGAGGCGGCTCACGGCCTCCATGGTCTCATTGATGGGGGTGGTGATGTCGGGCCAGTGCTGCTGGTAAAGGTCGATGTAGTCGGTGCGGAGGCGGCGCAGGCTGTCCTCGCATTCCTTGATGATGCTGTCGCGGCCGGCGTACTTGTACACGTCGAGGTCCTGGCCGTTGTTGTCCTTGGTTTTCATGGCAAAGTCGCCCTGAGCCAAGTCCCAGCGCATGCCAAACTTGGTGAGGATTTGCACCTTGTCGCGTGGCAGGTCCTTGATGGCCTCGCCCACGATTTCTTCGCTAAAGCCCATGCCATACACGGGCGCCGTGTCGATGCTGGTCACGCCCAGGTCGTAGCTGGCGTGAATGGCGCCCACGGCGTCGTTTTGCTCGGTGCCGCCCCACATCCAGCCGCCAGCGGCCCAGCTGCCAAACGTGATGCGTGAAACGGTGACGCCGGAGGTGCCTAATTCTTGAAATTCCATAAAAAGATAGGATGCGTGTAGAGGAGAAAAGCTGCTCCTCAGAAAGAGGAAAGCCAGGGTGCTAACTGTGCTTTTGCGCGCAATGTTGCGGCCCGCGCCCACACCTCAACCGTACCGGGCCGCCAAGCTGCACCGAGGGAAGAAAAAAAAACTGATAGCCAAAGCGTAAGAAAATAGCATTCAACCTCCCTCGAACTGGCCCGTACCTCAGTCACTCATCTTGCTGTCAGACATTCTATTATGACTGGCGGAATGAAAGAGGCAGGTGCTTTTCCAGGGCGTAAAAAGCTCGCCGGTGTCGGCCCTGCATGATTCAGAATACCAGCAACTCTCTTTTCATCAAACGCTTTTTTCCACATCCACCCTTATTCCTTTCCCATGAACCAGTTGAATTCGATGCAGGACCTGCTGATGCACGACGTACAGATGATGCACAGCGCCGAAACCCAAGCCCTTGAGGGCATGACCGCCATGATTCAAAGCGCTAGTGACCCCAAGCTCAAGGCAGCTTTTGAGAAGCACGGGGTCGAAACCCAGCAGCAAATAGCCCGGCTCGAGCAAATCATGACCATGATGGACATCAAGCCTACCCGCGAAGCAAACTCTGCCGTGAAAGGACTCATTAGCGATACCGAGAAGCTGTTGCGTAAGGATTCGTCGCCTGAGATTCTTGACGCTATGCTCATCGCCGCCGCTCAGAAAATAGAGCATTATGAAATTGCCTGCTACGGCACGGCCGTCCGCATGACCGAAGACCTTGGCTTAACCCAGGCAGCCGAACTGCTGCGTCAGACCTTAGAGGAAGAAAAGAAAACCGACAAGCTCCTTACGGACCTGGCCGAAGCGCGCGTGAACACCAAAGCGGAGCAGAAGCTGTAAGCCCAGGCCTGGCCACAGGTGAAAAGCCAACAAAAGCCCATTGTGCTCCGCTTTGCGCCGTACAATGGGCTTTTGCATTTAGGCACGCTGCGTAAACTTTTTGCTGAGCCTGAATTGTTGTACCTACATCAATTTACCTTGGCTCCTCTATTATGAAAGTTGAAATCTGGTCCGACATCGTTTGCCCCTTCTGCTACATCGGCAAGCGCCGCTTCGAGCAGGCGCTGGAAAAGTTTCCGCACGCCGATAACGTGGAAGTGGTGTGGCGCAGCTTCGAGCTCACCCCCGACTACCAGCCGGAGCCCGGCCGCAACGTGTACGAGTCGTTGGCCCTGAAAAAAGGGATACCCGTGGCGCAGGCGAAGGAAATGAGTGACTACATGGCCAACATGGCCCAGGAAGTAGGCTTGCAATACGACTTCGATAACGCTGTGCCCACCAACACCTTCCTCGGGCACCAGCTCATTCACTTGGCCGCCAAACACGGCAAGCAGGGCGAAGCCAAAGAGCGACTGATGGCCGCTTATTACATCCAGGGTCAAAACCTGAACGAAATCGACACGCTGGCGAAGCTGGCCACCGAAATCGGCATCGACGCCGAGGAAGCTCGCACCGCGCTCACCGCTGGCACATATGCCGAAGCTGTGCGCTACGACGAGTACCAAGCACAGCAAATCAACGTGCGCGGCGTGCCCTTCTTCGTGTTCGAAGACAAATACGCCGTTTCCGGCGCCCAGCCCACCGAAGTATTTGCAGAGGTGTTCGAAAAAGTGTGGGACGAATTCAAGCCCACCAAGCCGGCGCCCGTAATGCTGGCAGACGGCACCGCTTGCGGGCCCGACGGCTGCGAGGTGTAAGCAGCAGCTTCTACCCCTATGACCTTAGAACGTCATGCTGAGCTTGTCGAAGCATCTGTACTGCAATACTAAACTGAGTTAGTTGCGCAGTGGAGATGCTTCGACAAGCTCAGCATGACGTTCTTATTTTTCGTGATTAGGCCCGCCGCATTGGGATATGCGGAATCCCATCTTCCAAATAGCCTTCCCCGCACTGCACAAACCCGAAACCCTGGTAAAACCGCTCCAAATATTGCTGCGCGCCAATCTTGATAGGCTGCGCGCCATACAATACCTCACAGTGCGCAACGGCCTGCCGCATGAGTTCCTGGCCCAGGCCGTGCCGCCGGTGCGCGGGCGACACAATCACCCGGCCAATGGCTACTTCTTCATAGCTGATGCCAGCGTCGAAGAGCCGGGCATAAGCGGCTAGCTCGCCCGCTTCGGTGTAGCCGAGCAGGTGGTAAGCCTGGTCGTCTTGCCGGTCAAGGTCTTGAAAAACGCAATTTTGTTCCACTATGAAGACCTCGACGCGCAGCCGTAGCAGCTCGTAGAGTTCGTTTAGGGTGAGGTCTTCGTAGGGTTTGATGGTCCAGTGGAGGGTCATTCTAGTTATTCTTTGGGCATGCGGGCTACCTCGTCCAGCGTTACCACGCGGTAGGTAATGCCCAAGTTGGCGGCGTTTTGCTCCACAGTGGTGGGGAATCCGGCTTTTTTGCGCCGCTCGTTCACTTGTGCAGCGTCTTTGATGGGCCACACAAAGGGCGGCTGGGGCTCGCGCTGGCCGGTGGCAGGATTGCGGGTATTGTACCCCAACGCCTGCGTGCCGTAGAGCTGCTGCTTCCCCTCGCGCATGAGCTGGCGGTCCAGCATCTGGCCATACAGGTAGAAGGGCAGCTCGCCACGCTTGGCTGCCTTTTTCATAAGCGGGAGGTAGCTTTTGATGTCGTCAGAATGCTGAATGACATACCAGGCGGCCTCGTTGGTAGGCGTGCCCACCAGCGTCTTGCCAGGATAGCCGTACTGTTTCAGAATAGCCCGCACCCGCACCTGGTTCGCCGAATCGGTTTGCTGCATGCGGCGGCCGATGTAGGGAAACAGCGCTTCCTTCGGCACGCCCAGCGCGGCGGCCAAAGAGTCGGGCTTGCGGCTTAGGCGCTGGTCAAACAGCATGCTTCGCCACCGCTGGTCAACGGCGTAAATGCTATCCAGTTCCCGCTTTAGGGCCGGGTTGAGGCGCGATTGGCCCAAAACCGAATGGGCGGCCGACAGCAGCAGAACAACCAAAACAACAATTTTCATAGGCAGCAAAAGAACAATCCCAGAGAGGCCGGCAAAAATAAACCCGGCCCGCTGCAACAGCGACGGGCCGGGTTCTAATCAACGGGCAAGCGCCCTGTTTATTTCTTGGGCTTGGTGCCCAGGTCGTTTTTGCTCACGCTTTCAATATTGCCGCTGCCCGTGGGGCGCGACTGCCCCGCGGTTTTGGTTTTAGAGCTGGAGCGCGAAGCCCGTGTAGGGCCGGTTGCGGGCGTAGTATCGGTTTTGCGGCCGGTGCGCTGCCCGGTGCCGGGCGAGTAGTTCGGGGTAATGGTTACGGGGCTGGTAGCTGGGCTGGCGTTGGTGCGGCTGCCGGCCCGGTCCGCGGCTGACGGAGAGCCGCTTCGGGAGTTAGGCGTCTGGGCCGAAGCGGTAGCAGTGCCAATGGCCAGAGCGGCCAGAATAAGAAGGTTTTTCATAACTGAAATCGGAAGGAAAATAGGTGGGATGCAATTACAACTGGCTCAGTTACGGCATTGTTGCTCCCACCGTTGGCAAATAATAGCTACCGTTCAGCTTACGCCGCCACCGGCTCTTCGCTGCCCAGCTCGGTCAGCACCCGCTTGGCCTGCTGAATAGAGCGCACTTCCTCAAACGTCACAATCAGCTGCTCCTTTTTCTCTTTCAAGCTGGCCGTGCGCGAGTGCGTCTGCACGTAGTTGAGGATGGTGCCGAACTGCTCGCCCTGGAAGTACTGCTTGTGGTCGTCGTCGGCCGGCAGGTAGCCCTTCAGGGTATCGCGTTTGAGGGTGATTTTGGTGAAGCCCGCCTTGCAGGCCTGCCAGCGCAGCCGAACAATGTCGGCCAGCTGCTCCACTTCGGGCGGCAGCGGACCAAACCGGTCCACCATGCTGGTGAGCAGCTTGCGCAACTCCTCGGGTTTCTGCGCGCGGTCGAGCTTGGCGTAGAGCTGCAGGCGTTCCGACACATTGCTCACGTACTTTTCCGGAATGAGGACTTGTTGGTCGGTTTCCACGTTGCATTCGTGCTGGCGGCTGGCACCCGCGGCCATTTGCAGGCGCTGGTTGGAGTCGCCCAAGAACAAGTCCCGGAACTCGGTTTCCTTCAGTTCCTGCACCGCCTCGTCCAGAATCTGGTGGTAAGTTTCGTAGCCCAGGTCATTGATAAAGCCCGACTGCTCGCCGCCCAGCAGGTTGCCGGCGCCGCGAATGTCCAGGTCGCGCATGGCCACGTTAAAGCCCGCGCCCAGGTCCGAAAACTCTTCCAGCGTGCTCAAGCGCTTACGGGCATCGGCGGGCAGCTGCGCCACTGGCGGCGTGAGCAGGTAGCAATACGCCTTGCGGTTGGAGCGGCCCACGCGGCCGCGCATCTGGTGCAGGTCGGAAAGACCGGCCAGATGGGCGCGGTTGATGATGATGGTGTTGGCGTTGGGAATGTCCAGGCCGCTTTCAATGATGTTCGTTGAAACCAGCACATCGTATTCGCCCTCCACAAATTTCATCATGCGCTTCTCCAGCATCTCGCCGTCCATCTGCCCGTGGGCGTAGGTGATTTTGGCATCGGGCACGAGGCGCAGAATAGTGCCGGCCATTTCCTCAATGTCCTTCACGCGGTTGTGCACAAAAAACACCTGCCCGCCGCGCTTCAGCTCCCGCGCCACTGCGTCACGAATCAGGATTTCATCATACACGTGCAACTCCGTGCTTACCGGCTGGCGGTTGGGCGGCGGCGTGGCAATCACGCTCAGGTCGCGGGCGCCCATCAGCGAGAAGTGCAGCGTACGCGGAATGGGCGTGGCCGAAAGCGTGAGCGTGTCCACGTTCACCTTCAGCTCCTTGAGCTTGTCCTTAGTCTTCACCCCAAATTTCTGCTCTTCATCAATAATGAGCAGCCCCAGGTCCTTGAACTTGATGTCCTTGTTAGTGAGTCGGTGCGTGCCAATTAGAATGTCGGTTTTCCCCTCAGCCACGCGCTGCAAGGTCTCTTTTATCTGCTTGGTCGACTTGAAGCGGTTGATGTACTCCACCGTCACCGGCAGCGTGGCCAGCCGGTCGCGGAAAGTCTTGTAGTGCTGCATGGCCAAGATGGTGGTAGGCACCAGCACGGCCGCCTGCTTGCCATCGGCTACGGCCTTGAAGGCCGCCCGAATGGCAATTTCCGTCTTGCCAAAACCCACGTCGCCGCAGACCAGCCGGTCCATGGGGTGGGGCTGCTGCATGTCCTGCTTCACATCTTCGGTGGCCTTGGCCTGGTCGGGCGTGTCTTCGTAAATAAAGCTCGATTCCAGCTCGGCCTGCATAAACCCATCGGGCGAGAAGGCGAAGCCGGGCGCCGTTTTGCGCTTGGCATACAGCCGAATCAGGTCGGCCGCAATGTCTTTCACCTTCTTCTTAACCGACTTTTTCTTGTTCTCCCACTCCGGTGAGCCCAGCTTGCTCATGGTGGGTGGCGCGCCCTCGGCCCCGCTGTACTTGGCAATCTTGTGCAGGGAGTGTATGCTTACCGTTAGCAAGTCATCATCCCGGTACACCAGCCGAATAGCCTCCTGAATCTGCCCATTGATTTCCACTTGCGTCAGGCCCGCAAAGCGCGCAATGCCGTAGTCCTGGTGCGTCACGTAGTCGCCGGGCTGCAGCGTTTTCAGCTCGCGCAGCGTCAGCGCCTTCTTCTTCGAAAACTTTTTCGTTTCCTGTGCCCGGTAATAGCGCTCAAACAGCTGGTGGTCGGTGTACACGGCCAGCTCCAGCTGCTCGTCCACGTAGCCTTCGCGCAGGGCCAGCAGCAAGTGCTGAAACTTCACGTTGTTGTCCAGCTCGTCAAAAATCGTCCGCAGGCGGTCGGCCTGCCGCACGGTGTCGGCGGTGATGATGGTGGTGAGATTTCGCAGCTGGTTTTCCTTGAGGTTCTTCACCATCCGCTCAAATTCCTTGTTGAAGCTGGGCTGCGGCTTGGCCGAAAACTGGAAGGTCTCCGCGTTCTTGAAATGAAACCGTTTGCCGAATTCCACCACGGCAAACTCGTCGAGCAGCTTCTTAAAGTTTTTGCCCGACTCAAACAAGTCGCCCGGCTTGCTCACGATTTGCATGCCGCCGGCCTCGCTCAGCATCTGCTGAAAGTTGGCCTCGGCTTTCTCAAACAGCTCCGTCACCACATCCAGCGTCTGGCGCACGTCTTTCAGCCAAATGCAGGCCGTCCGCGGCAGAAAGTCGAAGAATGCCTCGCGGGTTTCCGTCAGCATCTTGGTCTGCACGTTGGGAATGATGCTGATGCTGGGCCGTGGCTCCACCGAAAGCTGCGTTTCCGGGTTAAACGTCCGGATGCTCTCAATCTCATCGCCAAACAGCTCCAGCCGAAATGGCAGCTCATTCGCGTAGCTGAACACGTCCACGATGCCGCCGCGCACGGCGTACTGGCCGGCCTCATACACAAAATCCGTCTTCTCGAAATCGTACTCGCCCAGCAGCTCGCCCAGGAAGTTCACGTCCAGCTTGTCGCCCACCTTGGCGTTGAAGGTGTTCTTCACCAGGCTTTGGCGGTTGATAACCTTTTCCGTCAGCGCCTCTGGGTAGGTCACGATGAACACGCTGTTGCCCGTCGTAGCTGCGCGGGTCGTATTCAGCCGGTTCAGGGCCTCGGCGCGCATCAGCACGTTGGCGTTTTCCGTTTCGTCGAACTGATATGGCCGCTTGTAGGAGCTCGGAAACAGCAGCGCCTCGGGCCCCTCCGGCAGCAAGTGCTGCAGGTCGGACAGGAAGTAAGCCGCCTCGTCCTTGTCGTGCAGCACAAACACATGCGGGTGCTGGCCATGGGCCACGGCGGCCGCTACCACCGCATCTTGGCTGCCCACCAGGCCACGCAAATGCAGGCGCACGCTATTAGGTTCGGGCTTGGCGGCACCGCGCAAGCGCGCTGCCAGGGTTTGCAGCTCCGGAGAAAGACGATAGAGGCGGAGAAAATCAGCTACTTGCACAGAGAAAACGGCTTGCGAACAACAAATACAGTAGCCCGGCCGGAGAAATTCCGGTCGGGCAGGGGCTTACGATACAGCGTAGCCGAAGGTAAGGTTTCCGGAGCCCACCCGTAGCTTCGTGGTTTCGTTGTCGGCCGGGGCGTGGCCCAAGCTTAGTTGTCGGTTGCTTGTTGTCGGCTGTCAGGCAAACGTTGGCCAACAGATGCCTTTGCCAACTACGACAAACCTCAGTTCTGACAACCGACCTCTAGCACCAACCCCATGCGCGGCTCTTCTCACCTGGCCATTGGCCTCATCACCGGCGTGGCCATAGCGGGGCTGGTCCCGGGCACTCCGTTTTCGCTGCCCGGCATTGCCCTGGCCGGTTTTTCCAGCCTGGCCCCCGACCTCGACCACCCCGATAGCCGCCTCAGCAAGCGGTTAGGTTTCACCCAGAACTACGTGCGGTGGGCGTTTGCGGCGGGTGCCCTGCTGCTGGGTGCCTATGCCTACCTGCAACTGACCCCCGGCCCCGAGCAGCGGCTCTACTACACCGCGGCCCTGGCCTTCGGGCTCATTGGCGTAGGCATGCAGGGCGGCTCGGCGCGCCGGCTGGCGCTACTGTTCACGGGCCTGGGCACGGTGGTAGCCGGCCTCTACACCGAGCAATTGTGGCTAAGTTTATTGGGAACGTTTGTGGCGCTGGCGCCCTTCACTGCGCACCGCTCCTGGACGCACACCATCTGGGCCACCGCCCTCTGGACCTACATCGGCTACCTGGCCGAGAAGCACCTCGGCTGGAGTAGCGTAGCGCTGTTTGCCGGCGCTGGCTATGCGTCTCATCTGCTAGCCGATAGCCTGACCAAAGCTGGGGTCAGATGGTTTCTACCAGTCTTCGATTATTCTTTTAAACTTCCGCTAATTTCCACTGGCTCGGCTACCGGCAACCTGCTCGAAATAGCCATTTGCGCCGGCTACGGGCTGTTGGTTTTGGGGCTGGTCATCGGCAATATTGGTTTTTAAACGGTAGCGCCGCCGCCGCCGCGGGGTAATTGAGCCCAATTGCTTGCTGGCCTGCTGGCCCGTTCTGTTGCATAAGTCAGCCAATACCATTAGCTTCGCAGCAGATATGCCAGTTTATCAAGGCAGTGTTGTTATTGATTCGTATTACTATCCAGCGTTATCGATAGCCCCGGCCGTTCGGCATTCTATAAAGCCAAGCAATTATTATAACATCTAGTCGGGACGTGCTGCACACCGGACGCAGCTACCAGAACAAATAGTGCTATATCGATTGTCATGGACTTGCAGCAGGAGCACTTGTGCCCTGCTTTCGTGGCGATTCTACCCAATCCACACCATTTGTACCACCTAAAACGCTTTTCTAACTTTAATAAAAATCATTACCATGAACCAGATGAACAGCCCCTTAATTCGGGTTGGTGTCTTCTATGACGGCAACTATTTTCTAAAAATAAGCGACTATTACTATTTCCAGCACGAACGCAAGGCCCGCATCAGCCTGGAGGGACTACACGAATATATACGCCATCAAGTTGCTGAAGAAGAGGATGTAGATGTGCGCCTCGCACAGATTACCGATGCGCACTTTTTCCGCGGCCGCCTTTCCGCCACCGAAGCCCGCGACAAGGACCGCCTGTTCCATGACCGCCTGCTCGACGACATCCTGATGAACCTGGGCGTGCAAACGCACTACATGGCCCTGAAAACCCGCGACGGCCGCCTCCAGGAAAAAGGCATCGACGTGTGGCTCTCCCTCGAAGCCCTCGAACTGGCCCTGCACAAAACCCTCGACGTAGTGGTACTCATCGCCGGCGACAGCGACTACGTGCCCCTCATCCGCAAGCTCAACACCGTGGGCACCCGCGTGATGCTGCTGAACTGGGACTTCAAATACGAAGACTTCAAAGGCGAAACCCGCGTTACGCGCGCCTCGCAGCAGCTGCTGGAGCAGGTTACCTACCCCGTGGCCATGCACGACGTCATCGACCGCGGCCTGCAAACCCAGGACGAAGTAGTGGAAGCCCTGTTTGTGAACCAGTCGGAGCCTGCGGCGTTTGCCCCCAGCACCGCCTCGGCCCCCAAGCTGGTGCGCCCCACCGGTCCCACCGCCGCCGGCCCCGTGGGCACGCTGGGCATGAGCACCATCAAAAACCTGAAGAACGGCTTCGGTTTCGTGGTAATGCCGCCCAACAACCTGTTCTTCAGCTACGCCGACCTCACCGAGGGCGACTTCAACGACCTGCGCGAAGGCGATTGGGTGGAGTTCACCGTGGGCCGCAACCACCGCGACGAGGACTGCGCCCGCAACGTGCGCAAAGTAGCCGCCCCGCAGCTCAGTGATATGGAAGACGAGTACGAGCCCGTCATCGTGCACGCCGCCACCGCCGAGCTGTAAAGCCAGAAATTAAAAAGTTAGAATTTGAAAAGCTCGTCTGGATTTCCAGGCGAGCTTTTTTTCTGGGCATCCCGCTCTCAGCTCATCACCAGCTTCGCGAAGTCCCGCTTATCGGCGGGGTAGCGGTTGAAGGTGCCCAGGCCGCGGGCCACGGCCACGTCTTCCTTGCCCTCGGCCACGCGGTAAATCACGCAGCTGCTCACCACCAGCTTTTTGCCGGTGTGGTCTACCAAGCCCTTTGCCACCAACACATCGTGTAGGTGCACCGCGTGCAGGTAGTTCATCTTGAACTCCACCGTCGACACAAACTCCAGGCTGGTGAAAGCCAGCGAAAGTGCGGCTGCCCCCAGGGCGGCATCCATTAGCCCAGCAAGCACGCCGCCGTGGCAGGTGTTAGGGGAGGAGAGGTGTTCTTCCCTCACCGTCATGCGGTACTCGGCCTGGCCGGGGGCGGGCACGCGCAGGTCCATGCCGTTGGCTTGGCCGTAGCGGTTCATGGCATTGTAAGCGGCTACCATGGCGGCCAGGTCGGGAATGTGGCGGGTTACGGAGTTGGTTTCGGACACAGAGTTGGACGAAAAATCTAATAAAATGAATTGAACTAGCAATTGTGCCGAAAATCAGCTTCATTTACCAAACATAAGCGAGCTTCTGCTGGCCTCCCTACCTACGTTTCTGCTATTTGCCCCAATCATGCCTGTTTTGCCGCTCACTTTCGCTGAATTCTACCCGCGCTACCTTCGTGAGCACAGCAAGCGCGGTACCCGCGTGCTGCATTTCATAGGAACTACGCTATTTTTAATTTCTTTGGTAACGCTGACCATAACCGGGCAGTGGGGATGGCTCGTGGCGGGCATTTTGGCCGCCTATGGTTTTGCGTGGGTGGGCCACTTTTTTGTCGAGCGCAACCGCCCGGCTACGTTCCAGCATCCGTGGTTTTCCCTACTCGGCGATTTCCGCATGTACGCCGACCTGTGGAGCGGCCGCGAGAAATTCTAGGACCCGCTTTAGAGTTGCTTTCGCATCAAAAAATGCGGAATCACTCCAAACAGCGTATGCGAAGGCGCTACCACCGCGTAGCCCAGCCGCTCATAGAAGCCCACCGCTGACTCGCGGGAGTGCAGCACAATTTCGGAAAGGCCGGTTGCCCGTGCCTGGGTTTCCAGTGCGGCCATTATCTGGCGGCCCAGGCCCATGCCCGCGGCCTGGGCCGCCACTGCCATGAACCGAACCTGCCCCTGCCGGGCCGTGGTGGGCTGCAACATGCCCACCGCCAGGGCCACGGGGTGTTCGCTGGTGTCGGCTTCCAACAGCAGGGCGTGAATGGTGCCGGGCTCCTCGTCGGCGGGGCTGCGTTCCGAGCCGCGGGGCTGCTGCCAGGGCTCGCGGAGCACCGTGTAGCGTAACTCGTAATAGGCGTCCCACTCGGCAGGCGTGCGGGGCGGGCGGACGGGTGAATTGGACATAAACTGAACCGTGGATAAAAGCACGCAACCATGGCGGAGTTGGGCCGTTACCTTTGCGCCCGGCCCCGGCCGATTACTCATTTCAAAACTACGCCCCACTCCGCTATGGCATCCTTCGACATCGTGAGCAAAGTAGACCCGCAAACCTTGGAAAACGCGGTGAACACGGCTCAAAAAGAACTCCAGACCCGCTACGACCTCCGCGACACGAAGGGCGGCATCGAGCTAAATAAAAAGGAAAACACGATTCTGCTGTCGTCGGAAAACTCCATGCGCCTCAAAGCGCTGGAAGACATCCTGCTCGGCCGCGTGGTGAAGCAGGGCATCGACGGCACCAGCCTCGACTTCTCGGCCGACGAGCAGGCGGCCGGGGCCTTGGTAAAGAAAACCATCAAGGTGCGCGCCGGCGTCGACAAAGACTTTGGCCGCAAAATCATCAAGGCCATCAAAGACGCCAAGGTGAAAGTAGAAGCCCAGATGCAGGACGACCAAGTGCGGGTAACGGCCAAGAAAATCGACGACCTGCAGGCGGCCATTGCCGTGCTCCGCAAAACCGACATCGGCCTGCCGCTGCAGTTCGTGAACATGAAATCCTAGTTCTTCAGCACCGCTACTTCACCACCTCCTTACCTTCATTATTTACATTAATGTACGATTTCGGTGCCTTTGCCCAGGCAGCTACTTGGGTTAGCTTGCTTACCCTCACGTTTATGGAGGTTGTGTTGGGGATAGACAACATCATTTTCATCTCCATTGTGGTGGGCCGCCTGCCGCAGGAGCAGCAAGCCCGCGGCCGCACCATTGGCCTGCTTCTGGCCCTGGTGTTTCGGGTGGGCCTGCTGCTGAGCATCTCGTGGATTGTGGGGCTGAGGACTTCTTTGTTCGACCTCAACCTGCCGTGGATGGACGAGCCCTTTGGAGTGACGGGCCGCGACTTGATTCTACTGGCTGGCGGCCTGTTCCTCATCTACAAGAGCACCACCGAAATCCATAACAAGCTGCAGGGCGATGAAGACCACGAAAGCGGCGTAGGCGGCAAGCAGGTGACGATGGGCAACATCATTTTTCAAATCATCCTCATCGACATCGTTTTCAGCTTTGACTCCATCCTTACGGCCGTGGGCTTGGTCGACAACGTGCTGGTGATGATTGCGGCCGTGGTAGTGGCCATGGGCATTATGCTGGCATTCAGCGGTGTAGTGGCAGGTTTTGTGAATAATAACCCCACCATCAAAATGCTGGCTCTGTCGTTCCTCATAATGATTGGTTTCATGCTGGTGATGGAGTCGGCCCACAAAGAGATTGAGAAAGGCTACCTCTATTTCGCCATGGCCTTCTCGCTCACGGTGGAACTGCTGAACCTGCGGCTCCGCAAAAAGAGCAAGCCCGTGCAGCTGCGCGATTCGCAATACGACTAGCACTGTTCTACAGCGCGCCAACTGGCCGACACAACGCCCATTGAGTGCGTTGTGTCGGCCTTTCTGTTTGGGTAGTACCCGCCAAGCTTTCGGAGAACTTACAGCAGGATTTGGAATGCCGTAAGCACCAGCAGCAGCACCGCTGCTACGGAGACCACCAAGCGGTAGTCGTTTTTGAGTTGGGGTGTCAAGCCGAGCGCCGCCATTAGCAACAGCCCCAGCCAGAGGAGTTTCTTCTTGCCTTCGTAAATGGAAGAGATGGGGTACTCGCGCTGGTAATAGGAGGGCCGGGCCGAAACAGCGATTCCCAATAGAGGAGTGCGCCGCACCACGACCCGGGCGCCGTTGGGCAGGTCGTTGTAGAGGGTGAACGTGCCCCGGTCCGTCTCGTGAACGGTTTTTTGGTAAGAACCCTGGTCGGTATAGATGTAGGTGGTTTCGTTGCGAACGACCGTCTCGGTATTCTCGCTAGCCAGGAAATAGTCCAGCGTCAGGCTGGCGCACAGCAGCAGCGAAACCAGGAGCAGCGGGCGCAGCAAGCGCATGGTCCACGCATAGGCTTTTGCGTGGCGAACGGTGAAGGGGACGTGGGCGGGCTCGAAGCGGGTGGCCCAGGCGGTGCTGCGGGCAACTTCGCGGGCGCGTTCGGGCCAGGCAGGCCGGGCTAATTTGGAACCCGGCTGAATGTTGGCGTCGTAAGCAACGCGCCGCGACGGGTCGCTCAGGACTTCGTAGGCGGCATTGATGGCAAAATACCGCGCATGCGCCTGTGGGTCGGGCGTGCGGTCGGGGTGCGTAATAAATACCAGCCGGCGGTAAGACCGTCGAATTTCGGCTAATGAGGCATTCTCGGGCAACTCCAATACCTGGTAGTGTGTCATCAAGGACAAAATGCTAAAGGGCAGCGGAATCGTTTGCGAGGGTAAGTACAAGCGCGGTTTGGTCGAGCACCCGCTGCTGTACCAACTCGAGCATGCGCCGATTCAGCTCAGACCGATGCTGGCGATAAAAAATGTACTCCCCAGCGCTGAAGACGCCGCTTACCAATCCCACCACGGTGTAGCGAAGCTTGGTGTTGCGACCCAGCAACTCAGCCAGCAGCCGCTGCTGATCGGTGCCGCTGGCTTTGGCCAAGGGAATGTGGTGGTCAAGTACAAAATCTGCTACGATGGCCAGCAGCAGCATGTTTTGCATTTTTAGCACCGGGCGCAGCGTGGTGTGCAAAAAGGCTCCTACCGTGCCGGGCTCTACCGTGGCCGTGGGCACCGACGGGCGCATGGCCAACAGGGCTGCATCGGGGCGAACATCGGAATCAGAAAGCATACAAACGAAGAGAAGTTGGGAAGCGCAGCTAGTCAGGCAACAAAAGAAGGTCAGCCCTTAACGCGTTTTGGAGATAAGTGGTCGAAGTACCTGCCTTGGCCAAAGAAGGATTCGCATCAAAAGCCATACCCGAAACTGCTCGGGCCGTGCATCAAGCTCAGTCAGAGGCTCAGGTACTTGCTGCCCAGAAGCCGAAGGGGCCACAAGAACGCGCAAACATGCGGAAAGCGCACCATTGGTGGTGGCCTGCCGCTTTTACACCACCCCCAGCTTCACCAGCGCATCCCAGAGGACCACGCCCGCGGCCACGCCCACATTCAGCGAGTGCTTGGTGCCAAACTGGGGGATTTCCACGGCCAGGTCGCACAGGGCCAGCACGGCGTCGTCGACGCCAAACACCTCGTTGCCGAGCACCAGCGCCAGCGGCCGGCCCGGTTCCGGCTGGAAGTTGGGCAACGACACGCTGCCCGTGGTTTGCTCCACGGCCACTACCTGGTAGCCTGCTGCTTTCAGCGCCGCCACGACCGCGGTGGTTTCTGCGGCAAATTCCCAGGCCACCGACGTCTCGCTGCCCAGGGCCGTTTTGGTGATTTCGCGGTGCGGTGGCCGCCCCGTGATGCCGCAGAGCCATATTTTCTCCAGGGCAAAGGCATCGGCCGTGCGGAACACCGCCCCCACATTGTGCAGGCTGCGCACGTTGTCGAGCACCAATACCACCGGGCTTTTGGGCGTACTTTTGAAGTCAGCTACCGCCATCCGGTTTAGCTCGGCCATTGTCAGTTTTCGCATGGTCAGTAGCGCGAACTTTGTAGTTCGCGTTTTCGGTTTTAACGTTATTAATTCGCCGTTTTGGGCCTCTAAGTGCTTGGCGCCGCGTGCGAGCTTGGTTGCTTGGCGCTGATTTCTTTTCAAAAACGCGAACCGCAAAGTTCGCGCTACTTCGCTACTCCGCTTTGTCTGCAACCGCTGCTCCCAAAAAACAATTTGTCATCAAGTCCGTCGGGCCCGACCACATCGCGCCCGGCTCGCCCGTCGACACGCCCCTGATGAAGCAGTACTACCTGCTCAAGCAGCAGCACCCCGGCGCGGTGCTCTTGTTCCGGGTGGGCGACTTTTATGAGACGTTTGGCGAGGATGCCGTCACGGCCAGCCGCATTCTCGACATCACGCTCACCAAGCGCGGCGGTGGCACACCCAATGAAATTGCCCTGGCCGGCTTCCCCCACCACGCCCTCGACAACTACCTCCCCAAGCTGGTGCGGGCCGGCCAGCGCGTGGCCATCTGCGACCAGCTCGAAGACCCCAAACAGGCCAAGGGCTTGGTGAAGCGCGGCATTACGGAGCTGGTAACGCCCGGCGTGAGCATGCACGACAACGTGCTCGAGCGCCGCTCCAACAACTATCTCGCCGCCATTCACTTTGGCAAAGCCGAAGCCGGCATTTCCTTCCTCGACATCAGCACCGGCGAGTTTTTGGTGGCTCAGGGCACCCTGGATTACCTGGGCAAGCTATTGCAGAACTTCAGCCCCGCCGAAGTGCTGTTTTGCAAGAAAAGCCGCAATGAGTTCGAGCAGCACTTCGGCCCCGACTTCTGCACTTATGCCCTCGACGAATGGGTTTTTGGCAACGACTACGCCCACGACACCCTCACCCGCCACTTCAAAACCACCTCGCTGAAAGGCTTTGGAGTTGACACCTTGAAGGAGGGCATCATCGCCGCCGGCTGCATCCTGCACTACCTAGCCGAAACCAAGCACTCCGACCTGGGCCACGTGGCCAGCTTGGGCCGCCTGGAGGAAGACAAGTACGTGTGGCTCGACCGTTTCACGGTGCGCAACCTGGAGCTGGTGCACGCCCAGCACCCCGGCGGCGTGCCCCTCATCGACGTGCTCGACCAGACGCTGACGCCCATGGGCGCCCGGCTGCTGCGCAAGTGGATAGTGCTGCCCCTGAAGGAAGTCAGCCAGATTCAGCGTCGCCTCGACACCGTGGCCGCCCTGGTGGCCGATGAGGAGTTGCTGGCTGACCTGACCCAACACCTGCGTCAGATAAACGACCTCGAGCGCCTCATCAGCAAAGTGGCCGTGCGCCGCGTGAACCCGCGCGAGCTGCTGCAGCTGGCCCGGGCTCTGGAGGCCATTGCTCCGATGCGGGAGCGTCTGGCCGCCTCCGGGGTAAAAGCTCTCGAAAAGCTGGCTGACCAGCTCAATCCCTGCGCCAACCTGCGGCAGGAAATCCTCGCCAAAATCAAGCCTGACGCGCCCTTGCTCACCAACCAGGGCGGCGTGCTGAACCCCGGCATCGACGCCGAGCTGGACGAGCTGCGGGCGCTGGCCTTCTCCGGCAAGGACTACTTGCTGCAACTCCAGCAGCGTGAGCAGCGCAGCACTGGCATCTCGTCGCTCAAAGTCGCTTACAACAAGGTGTTTGGTTACTACCTCGAAGTCACCAACGCCCACAAAGACAAGGTGCCCGTCGAGTGGATTCGCAAGCAAACCTTGGTAAATGCCGAGCGCTACGTAACCGAAGAGCTGAAAACCTACGAGGAGAAAATTCTCAACGCCGAAGAACAGCTCTTCGCCATCGAGCAGCGCATCTATACCGATTTGGTGCTGGCGGCGCTCGACTTCGTTCCCCAAATCCAGCAGAATGCCCGCGCCATCGGTGTTACGGACTGCCTCGCCAGCTTTGCCCTTACGGCCCGGCAGCAGCGCTATGTGCAACCCGTGGTGAACGACGGCACCGTACTCGACATTCGCGCCGGCCGCCATCCCGTGATTGAGCGCCAGCTGCCGCCCGGCGAAAGCTATATTCCCAACGACATCTGCCTTAACCAGGACGAGCAGCAGATTGTAGTAATAACTGGCCCCAACATGGCCGGCAAGTCGGCTCTGCTGCGCCAGACGGCCCTCATTGTGCTGCTGGCCCAAATCGGTTCCTTTGTGCCCGCCGACGCGGCCACCGTGGGTATCATCGACAAGATTTTTACCCGCGTAGGTGCCTCCGACAACCTGAGCAAGGGCGAAAGCACCTTCATGGTGGAGATGACCGAAACCGCTTCCATTCTCAACAACCTCTCCGACCGAAGCCTCGTGCTGATGGACGAAATTGGCCGCGGTACCAGCACCTACGACGGCATCAGCATTGCCTGGGCCATTGTGGAGCACCTGCACAACAACCCCAAAGCCAAGGCCAAAACCCTCTTTGCCACCCACTACCACGAGCTCAACCAGTTGGCTGACGACTGCCCGCGTGTCCGCAACTACAACGTGGCCGTGAAGGAGGCCGATGGCCGCATCCTGTTCCTGCGCAAGTTGCAGGCCGGCGGGTCCGAGCACAGCTTCGGCATCCACGTGGCCCGGCTGGCGGGCATGCCCACTTCCGTAGTGCTGCGCGCCAACGAAATCATGCACCACCTCGAAGTGGAGCGCACTAGCGCCGGAGCCGAAGACAGCGTGCCCACCGAGTTCGATGACCTATTAGACAATTTGAGCAAGAGCAACGGCCACCGCAACGCCCCGCCCAACCTTGCGAATGCGCCAGAAGCAGCCGTGGGCGCCGAAGCGGTTGCCGCAGTTCCACGGCCGCGGGCTACCTCAGCCGTCGCCACTGCCCCGCGCCCTACCGTGCAGCTCAGCATGTTTGAGCCCTCGGACCCGGCATTGGAGCGTATTCGTGAGCTACTCCAGCACCTCGACATTAACACCCTGACGCCCATCGAAGCCTTAATGAAGCTCAACGAGCTGAAGCTGACCTTGGGGAGGTAAGAAATTTTTCGGCCTGAAAATGAAGCGGAAAGGCCCGCCAGGTGAAAATTTATATCCCTGGTACTTGCTTCGCCAAAAAAGCCCCTTACCTTTGTCGAACCATTCAGCGCTATGAAAGTAGCAATGAACCTCCCGCGAGAGTAGCTCAGTTGGTAGAGCGCGACCTTGCCAAGGTCGAGGTCGCGAGTTCGAACCTCGTCTCCCGCTCCAAGTTAGAAAAAAGACGTTGCTTTACCGCAACGTCTTTTTTTTATGTTCTTTTCTGTGCATGGCTGCTCCGCTCAAATCTCGCGTTACAGATGAAGAGTTTAGGCTGGTTGTCGCACAGTCTTTTTCCGTAGCGGAAGTCATTGCCCAGTTAGGGTTGGTGCCAGCAGGAGGAAATTATAAGACTGTGTACACCCGTATTAAGAGACTGGAATTACCTATAACACACTTTACCGGCAGCGGATGGAACGTTGGACGACGTTTTCGACAGTTCGGCAAACCTTTTTCTTGGGACAAAATTCTCGTTAAAAACTCAACCTATACATCAACATTTCGGCTCCGCAACAGGTTGATTTTGCATGGTTTGAAAGAGCATCGTTGCGAACAATGCAAGCTGGCAGAGTGGCAAGGGACTCTCATTCCGCTTGAGTTACATCACATCAATGGCATCAATAACGACCATTGTCTTGCTAACTTGCAGTTGCTTTGCCCCAATTGCCATGCCTTAACAGACACCTATCGGGGCAAAAATCAAGCACGAGCCGGAGTGGTGGAATAGGTAGACACGCGACACTTAAAATGTCGTTTCCGTAAGGAAGTACGGGTTCGATTCCCGTCTCTGGTACTAAAAAGGCCGGTCGCTTCCCAGGAAGCAACCGGCCTTTTTTTGCGTCTGCAATTTACTAAGAGCGGTTACCCTGTGGCCCGAAACCGGCCCTCATCAGCACGTAAAGGCCAGCTACCGGGAGCGGGCTTACAATGAAGTCCAGCAGCTGGCGGCTGAGTCGGTAGGCCCAGGCACTGTTGCCGGTGAGCTTGTTGAGCAGGACCATGGCAACGTATACGGCCAAGGTTACCGCGTAAAGCCGCAGCGCAAGCCGCCAGGCAGCAGGAGGGAGCAGAATGCGGAGCAGCAGCAAGCAAGTGCTTAAATAAAGCACCGCATACGTGGCCACAGCGGGCAGGAAGCGTTTGGTAATGCCTCCATCAATCCCCTGCTGCAGGGTTTGGGCCGAACGACTCAGGCCTAGGCTTGCCATCAGGCTTTGCCAAAATTTAGTAAGGGCTTGCAGAACAGGCTCGTCGAAGACGCCAATCAGGAACAGTACCCCTACTAAAAGGCCCGCAACGACCCACTTTCCATAGCGCACGATGCCGGATTTTGGAGCAATGTGGCCAGGCTGTTTAAGCACGGAGAGCATCGGTGGAGGAACGAGGCGTGCTGGAGCTTTGGGCGGGAATAGCCAAGCGCTTTGCCCACAGCATCCAAAGCCCGAATATGAAACCGTACACTACAAAAGTGAAGGTGTAGTGGTGGTTGAAATCGACTGACTGCTGGGAATAATAATGGTTGATGGCCAACGCCGCCACCCGCACAACATTCAGGCACCAGATAAGCACAATGCCCGCGGGAATGTACCACAGCTTACGCAGCCAGGGCCCCGGAAAAGCTGCCACAAATCCCGCAAACAGCATGTATAGCACCAACCCATTGCACGGAGCTCCTATTACCACCGCGGGCTTGCCGCTCATCATAACGAGCGTAGAAAGCTCGGGGCTAATCGTGGCTTTGAAACCTAATAGCTGCAGTAGGCCTACTCCAGCCGCAGTTATCTGCGCGCAAAGTGCGGTATCGAGCCGGCCGTCGGGCTTCAGCCACTGCTCGTAGCCAAAAAACCACAAGAGAAATAGTGCTGCAGCAATAAACAGAAACCGATAGAGTAGGCGGTTGCCGGAAGGAGCCGGGCTGATGGTTACCGTAGACATAGACCGAAGCAATAAAATAGAAAGCAATTATCAACAAAAAAGCGGCTCTTCCTTTCGAGAGAGCCGCTTTTAAACGTACACCAGGAGTTACGCCTTGCGCCGACGGTTGCGAAGATGCTTTGCGCCGTAGGCAATGCCACCAGCCAGCAACAGAGAGATGCCGCCATCAATGGGAATCTCGGTAGGGTTGGTGGGTGTGGTGCCGCCAGGCTCAGGACCGCCGCTGCCAGGCTGGGCCACAGCTACTGCAGTAGCGACCAAAACAAGGAATAAGCTGGGCAATAAATTGTTTAGCAGAAATGATTTCATACTCGAAGGCTAAGTGGGTTTAGTAAGGAGGCAGCGTTGGCGACAGTAGCAAAGATAAAAACACTTATCCATAAGCCAGTTCTGTTTCAATCAGGAACTGGGTAAGCACGAGTTATCTTAACTACTTATGCCACACCTACGTGTTTGGGGCCTAATTGGTTTGCAGGGCGCTAGCGAAGAGAATAAAAGCCTGCTTTAGAAAGCCAGAATGCTATAAATGAGATAACAGTGATTGCCATGGTGCTGACTGGAATGGCAGTGAGTATTTGACGCTATTCCACCTCCTCGCGTGCATCAGCCAGCAGCTGATTTGAATACTGCTGGTGAAAAGAACGACCCATTAGCCTACACCAGCGGGCTTGTTTAACGAGTCCCCGTATGGTAGCACATCGGCCTTGTGCCTACCTTGCGGTTGTCGTCCTGCCCGTTTTTATCTATGCTTCCTGCTTCTGACGCTTCTGCTTCTTCGGCTGCTCCCGTTGACTATCATCCCCTCATTCGCCAGGTGTTCGCCGAAATGGGCAAAGTCGTGGTGGGGCAGCAGCCGCTGCTTAGCCGCTTGCTGATTGGCTTGTTTACGGGCGGCCACATTTTGCTGGAAGGAGTGCCGGGACTAGCCAAAACCCTCACCATTTCAACCCTGGCCAAGGTCCTGCACCTGCACTTTCAACGCGTGCAGTTCACGCCCGATTTGCTGCCTTCCGATTTGGTAGGCACCATGATTTATAATCAGAATCAATCGGTGTTTGAGGTGAAAAAAGGGCCCATTTTCGCTAATCTGGTGCTGGCAGATGAAATCAACCGCTCGCCGGCCAAGGTGCAAAGCGCCCTGCTCGAAGCCATGCAGGAAAAGCAGGTAACCATTGGCGAGACTACGTACCCGCTCGACCTGCCCTTTCTGGTGCTGGCCACTCAAAACCCCGTAGAGCAGGAAGGCACTTACCCGCTGCCCGAAGCACAGGTCGACCGCTTCATGCTGAAGGTGCATGTCGATTATCTTAAAAAAGCCGACGAGTTGGAGGTGATGCGCCGCATGGCCAACCTCAGCTTTGTGGAAGACGTACAACCCGTGCTCACGCAGGCCGATATCTTCGGCATCCGGCAGCAAATCAATCGGGTGCAGATTTCCGAGACGTTGGAGAAATACCTCATCGAACTCGTGTTTGCCACCCGCCGCCCGGCCGACTACGACCTGCCCGAGTTTTCGCAGGCTGTTCAGTTTGGTGCCAGCCCCCGGGCCAGCATTGCCCTGCATCGTGCATCCAAAGCCGTGGCATACTTAGAAGGCCGTGACTACGTGCTGCCCGAAGACATCAAAGAAGTGGCCTCCGACGTGCTCAACCACCGCATCTTACTCACCTACGAGGCCGAAGCGGATGGCATTCGGACCAAGGATTTAATCGAAGCCATTCTGCGCAAAGTGCCGATTAGCTAAAGCGCCCGCGGTTATTGAACAGGTTCCGGACAGTATTGTATGCTACTACATGGTGGCTGTAGCGGTGGCCCGTAGCAGGGCGTAGGCATTCTCTGTGGGGTCGCAGGTGTGCACAGGCACCACGGTGCGAGCGGGCTCGCCGGGCCGGGGCGTTAGGCCATAGGTGTAGGTCTTATCGTAGTAATCCAGCACCAACTCAACCATGAGGGGAAAGTCACCGGCCTCCACGGCAGCCAGCGCTTGCTGAGTGGCTAGGCCGCCTAGGCGCTTGTGTAGCCGTTCGATAGCGGCAGCGAGCTCAGCGGGGGCTTCGGCGCCGTACTCGGCAGCTAACTTGGCCACGCGGGCAGCGCGGGGCACCTCTAGTACCCAGCGCGGGGCCGTGCGCAGTTGGCCAAACAGAGCCGGCGGAATGGTGAGCCGGCCAATTTGCCGGCTTTCGTCCTCTACCCACACCGGGGCAGCCGTGGGCAGCGTCATCAACGCCGCGGCCAGGTTGTTCTCAAACTGCTCCTGCGTGGGCTGGGCCGGCTGGCCAATAGCTCCAAAAGCCGACCCTTTGTGGTGCGCCAGCCCTTCGAGGTCGAGAACTGGCTGGTTGTGGGGCACGGCCGCTAGGGTGTGCAGCACGTCGGTTTTGCCACTGCCGGTGAGGCCGCCGAGTACCCGCCAGTTGCGCGGGGTTTCGAACGAGGCGAGTACCGTTCGGCGGTATTCTTTGTAGCCCTTGTCGAGCAGGTGCACTTTAAAGCCCGCCAGTTCCAGCAGCCATAGCACCGCGCCACTGCGCATGCCGCCCCGCCAGCAGTGCAGGCGCACTTCCTTGCCTTGGGCCAGCTTCTGCGCCTGCTTCACCATTTCCGACATCTTGGGCCCGAAGAATTCCAGGCCAAGGTGCACGGCGCGCTCCTGGCTCACTTGCTTATAAGTGGTGCCGATGCGGGCCCTTTCCTCGTCGGTGAATAGCGGTAGATTGAGCGCGCCCGGAATGTGCCCCTGGGCAAACTCAATCGGAGCGCGCACGTCGAGAATAGGGTAGGGCAGCGCTTCAAATTCGGCTAACGGATGGCGGGGCATGGCTTTAATTAAGAAGTGACAAAGACGAATGAATACGGAACAGTCGCCTCCCGGTGCGGCCCAATTAAGAATTCCTCCCGCTAAGCTGTCGTTTGTAAAGCTGCACGGTGTTTTCCAGACCCAGGTAGATGGCGTCGCACACCAGCGCGTGCCCAATGCTGACTTCGGCCAGCTCGGGCAGCTGCTGCTGCAGCCAAGCCAGGTTGTCGAGGTCGAGGTCGTGGCCGGCATTTACACCCAACCCCAGCTGCCCAGCGCGCGCTGAGGCAGCTCGGTAGGGGGCCACCGCTTGTTCGCGGTCCGCTAGGTACTGCCGAGCGTAGGCTTCGGTGTAAAGCTCAATGCGGTCGGTGCCAGTTGTTACGGCGGCTTCCACTAAAGCCACCTCAGGGTCGAGGAAGATGCTGACGCGGCAGCCCAGGGCTTTTAGCTCGGCCACTACGTCGCGCAGGTAATCTTGGTGCTTGATAACGTCCCAGCCGGCGTTCGAAGTGATGGCGTCGGGAGCGTCGGGTACCAGCGTCACCTGCTCGGGGCGCACTTCGCGCACTAGGTCCAGAAAATCGGGGGTGGGGTTGCCCTCTACGTTAAGCTCGGTGGTCACAACGGCCTTCAAGTCGCGCACGTCCTGGTAACGGATGTGGCGCTCGTCGGGGCGTGGGTGTACCGTGATGCCCTCGGCCCCGAAGCGCTCAATGTCGCGGGCCGCCTGCAAGATGTCGGGCCGGTTGTGGCCCCGGGCATTGCGCAGGGTGGCCAGTTTGTTGATGTTGACGCTGAGCTTGGTCACAGAAGAGGTAAGAATAGGATGAGACATGCAGTCGCGAAGCACAACCGTTCGACACTTTACGCAAGCCACTTGTTTAGGACTGAGCCCTGCTTGCCGACTAGCCGCCGTAGCTTCGGGGCGAAATTACGCCTCTTGCCTTCCTTGCAAGAAGGAGTGAGGTGCTGTGGCCTCTTATGGTCAGGCCGCGCTTTGCTTCCCCCGGCCTATTGATGACCTTTGCCGAGCCAGTCGTTGCATTCGGGGCATCAGGCACACACGAGCCCGTGGCCGTATACCTCAGCTAACCGCAGCAGTTCATTGCTACAACCGGCATTCTTGCACAAACATCCACGCGCTAACCCGCCAATTCACCACCTCATGCTAAAAGACACCATCGACGCCGCCATCAAGCAAGCCATGCTGGCCAAAGACAAAGTGCGCCTGACTACCCTGCGCAGCATCAAATCGCAGATTATGCTGGCCGAAACCGCCGAAGGCTCCCACGGTGCAGCTCTCACTCCTGAGGCCGAGCTCAAGCTCCTCAACAAGGCCGCCAAGCAGCGCCGCGACGCAGCTGCCATCTACAAAGAGCAGTTTCGCTCCGAGCTGGAAGAAAACGAGCTGGCCGAATTGGCTATCATCGAAGAATTTTTGCCTGCCCAGCTCTCCGATGCCGATTTAGTTGAGCGCTTGGTGCACATCATCCAGCGTGTAGGAGCCCAAGGCCCTTCCGATTTGGGCAAGGTGATGGGCGTAGCCGCTCGCGAGCTGTCTGGCCAAGCCGACGGCAAGCGCATCTCCGACGTTATCAACCACTTGCTCAACAATACCAACTTGTAAGGGCTACCTGTTTGCTTCGCTGATGTGCAGCGCGTTTTGTAACCCGCTTTATAGGCGCATCGGCGAAGCAACTAGGCAGTAAGCTACTATATGACGGCCCTCGATATCCTGCTCTTGCTTCCGCTCGGTATCGGGGCGGTAAAAGGTTTTCGGCGCGGGTTGGTGCTGGAAGTCGTTTCGCTGGTGGCCTTTGTTTTGGCCGTTGTGGGCGGATTGAGCCTGTTATCAGCGGCTGTGCCGCTGGTGCGCCACTACGTGGGCAGCGCTTATGGCTTGTTGCCGTTACTGTCGTTCGCGTTAGTCTTCATAGCCATCATGTGGGGCGTGCACCTGCTCGGCGGCTTACTCAAAACGGCCGTTCATCTCACCCCGCTCGGCGTGCTCGACAATATTCTGGGCGGGGCTGCTGGCGTTGTTAAGTGGGTGTTGGGCCTGAGTTTGTTGCTGCACGGCACACGGTTGGCCGGGTTGCACCTGCTGTCGCCCACCCTCATGGCCGACTCGCAGGTGCTGCCCATTGTGCAGCAAGCCACTCCGCTGGCTCTGCAGCTCACGGGCTATGTGCTGCCCATTGCTCAGGATTTGTTGGCAAAGATTAAAGCCGCGTTTGGCGTGAATTATAAAATTTGAGTGTTGCCATTGTTGCCCCGGCCTCAACATTCAACCCTCAACAACTCAACGTGCGCCTGCTGCTGCTCGATAACTTCGATTCTTTCACCTTCACGCTGGCCGATTACCTGCGCCAGCTGGGAGCCGAAGTGCTGGTACGTCGCAACGACGTGCCCCTGCACGAGCTGCAGGCTCTGAGGTTTGAGGGCATCGTGCTGTCTCCCGGGCCAGGAGCACCCGCGCAGGCCGGAGTGATGCCAGCCGTTATCCAGGCTTATCACCAGCACGTGCCCATGCTGGGCGTGTGCCTGGGCCACCAAGCGTTGGGCGAGTTCTTTGGCGCCACCATCACGCGAGCGGCCCGGCCCATGCACGGCAAAGTAGCTGAGATGCGCTGCGAGGCCGATGGAACCCTTTTTGCGGGGCTTCCGGCTACGCAGTTGGTCACTCGCTACCATTCCCTCATCGTCAGCGAACCCTTGCCGGCGCAGGTGCTGCCCCTAGCCCGCACCACCGGCCCCAACCCCGAGCTAATGGCCCTGCGCCACCGCACATTGCCGCTCTACGGCGTCCAGTTTCACCCCGAAGCCCTGCTTACCCCGCACGGCCTGGCAATTTTGGCCAATTGGCTCCGTTGTTGTATCATTGCCAAAACGCCGGGAATTGACGAGAAACGAGATGGAATTGCGCCGCCAGCACCAGCAAGGGTATGAATACGTAGACGAAGGCCAAGGCCCGGTGCTGCTGCTGTTGCACGGCCTGTTTGGTGCCCTCAGCAACTGGCAAGACGTGGTACAGGAGTTTGCGCCCGACCATCGCGTCATCATTCCCCTACTGCCTATTTATGACATGCCCCTGACCCAGGCCGGCGTGCCGGGCTTGGTAGCGTACGTCGAGGGCTTTGTGGCTACCATGGGCCTCCCTGCCGATTTTACGGTACTAGGTAACTCTCTGGGCGGCCACATCGCCTTGGTTTATACCCTCAAGAATGCCGAGCGGGTCAACCGCTTGGTGCTCACGGGCAGCAGCGGCTTGTTTGAAAACAGCATGGGCGCTTCGTTTCCCAAGCGCGGCAACTATGCTTATGTGCAGGAGCGGGTCGGCTTTACCTTCTACGACCCCACCGTGGCCACCCAGGAACTGGTAGACGAAGTCTTCAACGTGACCAATTCCAACTCCAAGTGCCTGCGCATCATCGCCATTGCCCGCTCCGCCCAGCGGCACAACCTGAGCAAGGAGCTAACCAGAATTGAGGTGCCCGTGCTGCTAGTGTGGGGGCTGAACGATACTATCACTCCGCCACCCGTTGCGCACGAATTTGCACGGTTATTGCCTAATGCCGAACTGCGCTTCCTCGACCATTGTTGCCACGCTCCCATGATGGAGCGGCCCGCGGGCTTCAATGCCTACTTGCGCCGGTTTTTGCGTACTACCGAAACAGCCCCGGCCCTGGCTAGTTAAGTTCTGGTTATCATTCTGCCGGCTCAGTTGTTGTTCACTACTTTACCACCTATTCCAAGGGTGCTAATGCCTTTCCACTATCCTTCCACCAAGCCATTACCTATCCCTTCGCCGCTCATAAACTAATTTAGAATATGCCCGCCCTGCTCGCCGAAGACTTACTCAACGAAATGATTCCGCCCTTGAAAGGCACCGATTCGGCGGGCAAAGCAGCGCGCTGGCTCGATGAATTTCACGTGGCCCAACTGCCCGTGCTTGACAACCGCGTTTACCGCGGCCTCGTCACCGAAGCCGACCTGGCCGACTTCGACAACCCCGAAGCGCTGCTTTCGGAGCTTCCCCTCGGCTACGCCGAAGCCTTCGTGCGCCCCGACCAACACTTTTATCGGGTGATGGAATTGGCCATCGAAAATAAAATTCAGCTCGTGCCCGTGGTTGATGAGCGCCACGAGTATGCCGGGGTTGTGACCATTGCCGATGCCCTAGCTGCTTTTGGGCAGCAGCCTGCCGGTGGCCAAGGCGGCATCATTGTGCTCACGATGGAGGAGCGGGACTATTCCCTCACTCAAATTAGCCGCTACGTCGAAGAAAACAATGCCAAAATCGTCAGTGCCCTCGTGGCGCAGGACGAAGTCGACCCCTACCGCATCCGCCTTACCCTCAAGCTGAATACCGATAACTTAGCCCGCATCACGGCTACCCTCGAGCGTTTTGGGTACGTGGTAACCGCTCAGTTCAATGGCAATGCGGTGGCCAGCGAAGACGAGCAGGAGCGCTACGACGCCCTCTTGCGGTATTTGAATGTCTAGCGCCGGGTGCTAAAAGGTTTATTGACGTTGTGGGTGTTTCTGGCCAGCACTGGCCTGAGCCTTGCTCAGGACGCTGATACGCTAGCCCGTCCCCTGCGTCCCACTGTGGTGCCAGCAGATACGCTGGTCCGGGTTGTTCCCTGCCCAGGCGTAGAGCGTGCTGCGGTTAGCACCATCCTCTTTGCCGGCAATAGCGTTACCAAAGAGCGCATTCTTCGCGCTGAGTTGGATTTCCGGGAAGGCGACACCCTAATGTTGGCTGATTTGAGTGCCCGGCTTGAAGCCAACCGCAGTCGGTTATTCAACCTGCAGCTGTTCCATGCAGTGGTAGCTCAGGCCAGCTGTGCCAGCGGCAGACTCATTGTCGTTTTTGGCGTTCAGGAGCGCTGGTACACGTTCCCCGTACCCATCTTTTCCTTGGCCGACCGTAATCTGCGCTCATGGAGCGAGCGTCCGGACCGTTGGCGCCGAGTCGATTATGGCGTACACGTAGTGCGCAGCAACTTTCGCGGGCGCAACGAGCAAATCATCGCCAACCTGCAACTGGGCTTCAATCGCAAGTACGAGCTGTTTTACGAAGCCCCCGGGCTGGGCACTCACCGCCGCATTGGTTTCGGAGCAGGAGCCTCGTTTTACCAAAGCCGCACCCTTGACTACGTCACCCGTACCGACCGCTTGGTGGCATTGCGAGCCGAGCAAGGCTTTCCCATACAGCGGTTCTATGCTACCGCGGGCCTACGTTTCCGCCATACCGTTCAGTTTCTGACAGCACTCGATGCCTCTTATCACCGCGAGCAAATCAACGATTCTGTCAACTTTTACAACCCCAACTACTACCAGGGCCGTACCCAGCGCGAGTTCCTCGACCTCACCCTGACCAGCACTCGCAACCAGCGCAATACGTTTGCTTACCCGCTCACGGGGCAGTATGCTCAGGCCCGGCTCACGCACCGCGTTTTCCTGGACAATACTACCCCCAGCCTTACCACTCTACGGCTTAAGTATGCCCGTTACGTGCCACTGGGCCGCGAGTTTTACTACGCGGCAGGGGTCAGCGGCCAAGCCCGCCTCACCCGCCATTTGGCCTATGCCGATTCGCGGGCTCTAGGCTACGAAGACTTGGTGCGGGGCTACGACGAGTACGTAATTGACGGCCGCCACTATGGACTGTTGCAGCAAGGACTCTCTTATCGCCTGTTCCATCCCGAGCCGGTTCGGCTGCCATCGGTCAGCAACGCGAAAATCAACACCATCCCTTTAGCCGTCTACCTGAATATCTTTGCCGATGCGGGCTACGTAGTCAGCTCTAATGTTTTACCCGAAAACCGCCTTCCTAACCACTTCCTCAGCGCTATTGGTCTTGGCCTGCACCTTGTCACGTACTACGACCGGGTATTTACCGCCGAGTATACCTTGAACGGACTGGGCCAAACCGGTTATTTCTTCCGAGCCGAATTCCCGATTTAACAGTCTTGCCGCGCTCGGTTAGTTATTTATTTGTTACGTAATAGTCCTTTCCATTACGTAATCTGCTTTCCTTATCTGCATGAAAATCGCCATTCTCGGCAAGCCTTTCGACGACGAAGCCGCTCCGGCTATCCAGGCATTGTTCGATGACTTGGCCGCTCGCCGGGCCGAGGTGCGCATTGGCGAAGCCTATAGGGTCTTCCTTAGCAACCGCATTCGCCTGCCCGAAGGCACCACCGAGTTTCGCCGTGGCGACTCGCTACGTGGCGTGCAGTTCGTGCTCAGCATTGGCGGCGACGGCACCCTCCTGGACACGGTTACTTATGTGGGCAGCCTCCAGATTCCAATTTTAGGCATTCACACCGGGCGGCTTGGCTTCCTGGCCACCATCACCCCCGACCGCATTGCCCAGGCCATCGATGCGCTCTACAAGGGCCACTTCAACATCGAAGAACGGAGCCTGATTCGTGTCGACACCGACCCGGACGTATTTGGCAGCCTCAACTTTGGCTTGAACGAATTCAGCGTGCTCAAGCGCGACACTTCGTCCATGATTGTCGTGCACACCTATATCGACGGGGAATACCTCAACTCCTATTGGGCCGATGGCTTGGTCGTGGCCACGCCCACTGGTTCCACTGGGTACTCATTGAGCTGCGGAGGGCCCGTTATGCTGCCGCAGACCAACAATTTTATCATTGCCCCCGTATGCCCCCACAATTTGAATGTGCGCCCTCTCGTGGTGTCAGACCAGAGTGTGATTTCCTTTGAAATTGAAGGACGAAGTACGAGCTATATGCTGGCCCTTGATTCACGCTCCCTGCCCGTAGAAGCCTCCGTTCAAATTGCCGTCCGCCGTGAAACGTTCAATGCGCGCTTGGTTAAGCTCAACCATGTCAACTTTCTCAGTACCTTGCGCAGTAAGCTCAATTGGGGCCTTGACCGCCGAAATCCAGCCGGTATACAATTGTAACTAGACTATTTCTCGTCTAAAAATTTTCACAAAGTTTTTTTAGTTCCCGATAACGCCTACTTTTGTCACTGTCTGAAACTGCGCATTATCTGTGCCGCCCATAACAATCGAACTTAGCATCATCATTTTTGCTGCCTTATGAAAAATATTTTCACATATTCTACGGCCTTTGTGCTCGGTTTGGCCCTAGTGGCGACGCCGGAAGCAAATGCTCAGCAGTTCAGTAAGCGGAAACAATATAACTCCGTGGGCTTTAGCCTCAACGCCCTAAACTATTTTGGTGATGTTACCCCAAGCACTAGCTTCGCTAGCTTACGCTTCGGCGCAACGCGTGTGGGGGCAGGTGTTTCCATCACCCGTCGATTTTATCCTCGTCTCTCAGGCCGTTTTGGCCTTTCTTATGGTCGCATCACCGGCGATGACGCTTTAGCAGCAGACGAAGCAGGCGCGGACTCTAGGTTCCGGTATAACCGCAACATGAGCTTCCGCAACGATATCCTGGAGGCTTCTGCGGTCGCAGTTTTCGACCTGATTGAAAACCGGAACAACTACCTCAAGCGTCCTGACTTTGTACCTTATGTATTCGCCGGCGTTGCAGGCTTCTACCATAATCCGAAAGGCCTTGTAGGTCCTAACGACTTGGGGTTGAGCGAAGGACAATATATTGCCTTAGCAGACTTGAAGACCGAAGGACAAGCTAGTTCTTATAGCAAGGTTAACGTTTCTATTCCTTTCGGTGGTGGTATCCGCTACCGCATCAACCGGAACTTTGATGCTAGCTTGGAAGTTGGCTGGCGCAAAACCTTTACCGATTACATTGATGATGTAGGTGGCAAATATGCAGGTGCGCAAGCCCTCGCAGGTGGCTCACCCGCGCAACGGTACTTCGGCCGCGAAATCACTAGAAACCGTACGGCATTTCCTGGGTTCGATGACGCTGGTTCCCAACGTGGCGATGCAGGCAATAGAACCGACTGGTACATCGTTACCGGTGTCACCTTGAACTACATCTTGACTCCCCGCATCAAGAACCCCAAGTTCCGCTAGCGTACTTTGCTGGCTGATTTTATACCTTACAGTCAGTTTGAATGACAAATTCTGTTTTCCAGAGCGCACTCCTCGTTTGCCTTATGCAAGCGGGGAGTGCGTTTTTTTGCCCAATTACTAAAGCGCAAACCGCCACTGCTACTGCTACTACCCAAACAACTAGCGAAGTTGGGATTGGCATTGGTGCTACCAACTATCGGGGCGAAGTCTCTCCCGAATATCAGTTCCAGAACAATCGGCCGGCGCTCACTGCATTCTACCGCAGAGACGTGTCAGTGCCTATCACCTTGCGTGGTGGCATAACGGCGGGGTTTCTGCGAGCTGCCGACGACAATGTTGTGGGGGTGAATGGAGGGGTACCACCCTTACAGAACTACCGGCAGGTTAATACCAAAGGTGGTTTAGTGGAGGCCTCCGCTGTAATGGAATACAACTTTCTAGACTACCGTAATCGGACGGCTAAGATTCACTTCACCCCCTACTTGTTTGTGGGAGTGGCAGCATTTTATGCCAATACTTCCACCGTGACCAATAACCCGGTTTTGGAAGGCGATTTCAATCGGCAGGGGGCCATGCTGGGCTTTTCCATACCGGCAGGGGTAGGTTTCAAATATGCGCTGTCGAAACACATCAACCTTGGGTTAGAGACTGGGGTGCGCAAAGCCTTCACCGATAATTTAGACCACTTGTCGGACCAAGACCCACTTCTGGTAAACCCTCATACTCAAGATTGGTATTATTATAGCGGCATTAGTCTGTCATATACCTTCTACAAAATACTGTGCCCTGACCAGTATAAGAAGGATAGTCAGCTGTTAAAGTAGTAGTTACGCCAGAAGCGTATGGCTTATCAGTAAATAGAAGTTTCTGCTTGTCTGCAGATGCTTGGGAGGTGTTGGCAGCAGCTAAATGCAACCATTTCCGTAACTTGCGTCCTCTTTTAGCGAAACCGCAAAGATGACCGGCAAGGCCGATATTGATACTCAAAATATTCCCGCCCACGTGGCCGTTATCATGGATGGTAACGGACGCTGGGCCAAGCAGCGGGGGGGCTTGCGCGTCTTTGGGCACCAAAGCGCCATTACAGCCGTGCGCGAGACCGTGGAGGAGGCTGCCGAACTCGGCGTGCGTTACCTGACACTGTACGCTTTTTCAACTGAGAACTGGAATCGTCCGGCACTCGAGGTGATGGCGTTGATGCAGCTGTTGGTGCATACCATCCGCCAAGAGACGGCTACACTGCTCAAGAACAGCATTCGGTTGGAAGCCATTGGGGACATCAGCACGCTGCCGGCCAACTGCCGGCGCGAACTGGCCGAAGCCATGGAACTAACCAAAGCAGGCAACCGCATGACACTGGTGTTGGCCCTGAGCTACAGTGGGCGCTGGGACTTGACGCAAGCGGCTAAGCGCTTGGCTGCCGATGTAGCCAGTGGCCAGCTTCAGCCTGCGAACATCACCGAGGGTACGATAGCCAATTACTTGGTAACGGCTAACATGCCCGACCCGGAATTACTCATTCGAACCAGTGGCGAGCAGCGCATTAGCAACTTTCTGCTGTGGCAGTTAGCTTATACTGAACTTTACATCACCGATTTGCTGTGGCCTGATTTCCGGAAAGAACATTTTCAGGAAGCTATTCGGGCTTATCAGCGCCGGGAGCGCCGATTCGGTAAAACCAGCGAGCAAATCGCTGTATCTTAAATATTTGTAATGATTATTGTGCGTAGTTTCTTCGTAAGATGTGTGCTGGTCCTCTCGTTGCTGGGGGGAGGGCTTGCCAGCCCGGTTTTGGCGCAACAGGGCGCTGCGGGCTCGATTGACGAGCCCAAGAAGTACGTGCTGGGAGGCATTACGGTAAGCGGTTCTCGCTACCTTGACCCCAACACCCTCATTGGCCTGACGGGCCTCCGGATAGGCGACGCTATTTCGATTCCGGGCGAGGAAATTGGTAAATCCATTCGCAAGCTCTGGGCGCAAGGCATTCTGGGAGATGTGAGCGTGACCATCGCCCGTACCGAAGGCAATAAAATCTTCCTTGACTACAACCTCAAGGAACGTCCTCGCTTGTCCAAGTTTACTTTCACGGGTATTCGCAAAGGCCAAACGGAGGACCTTACCAAAAAGATTACCCTGATTCGTGGCAAGGTGGTTACCGATGCCTTGCTGAACAACACCCGGACGCAGGTTCGCAAGTTCTATGTGAACAAGGGCTATCTGGATGCCAAAGTCAATATCATGCAGGTGCCGGACTCTTCTCTGTCTAATAGCGTGGCGTTGCGCATCGATGTAGACAAGGGCGCTAAAGTGCGCATTCATGACATTGCCTTCGAAGGCAACACTGCGTTTTCGGACCGCAAGCTGAAGGGCAAGCTCAAAAAGACCAAGGAACGGAAGTGGTACAAGATTCTCACTCCCGCCAAGTTCCAGCGTAGCGAGTACGAAGAGGATAAGAAAAGCCTGGTGGAGTTCTACAATGCAGAGGGTTATCGCGATGCTACCATTGTGAGCGATACGCTGGTGCGTGATGCCGAAGGACTTGCATTGCGCATCACCGTCGATGAAGGGCCGAAATACTATTTCCGCCACATCACCTGGAACGGTAACTACCTCTACGACGATAAAACCCTAGCCAATGTACTTGGCATCAAGCCGGGCAGCCCATACAGCAAGGAGATTCTCGATAAGCGCCTGAATTACAATCCTACCGGACAGGACATCTCTTCGCTGTACCTCAACGACGGCTACCTCTTCTTTACCATTGACCCGGTAGAAACCAAAGTAGAGGGCGATTCAATTGATATTGAGATGCGCTTGAGCGAGGGTGTACAGGCACACATCAAAGACATCAACATCTCGGGCAATACCAAAACCAGCGACCACGTGCTGCGCCGCACCCTGCGCACGCTTCCCGGTGACAAATTCAACCGCGAGCTTCTTATCCGCTCGCAGCGTGAAATCGCAACTTTGGGCTACTTCGACCCGGAGAAGATTGGCATCAACCCCATTCCAAATCCAGTGGATGGCACCGTAGACATTAACTACACTGTAGTTGAGAAGCCCTCTGACCAGGTTACGCTATCTGGTGGCTGGGGCGGATTCGCAGGTTTCATTGGCACCGTAGGACTGGTTTTCAATAACTTCTCGATGCGGAAGGCCGGTACCCTCCGCAACTGGACGCCCGTGCCATCGGGTGATGGCCAGCGTTTGGCTCTGAATATTCAAGCCAATGGCGTTCAGTACCAAGCTTACTCGCTCTCGTTTACGGAGCCCTGGTTGGGTGGCCGTCGACCCAACTCTTTCTCCTTTAGCCTAAACCACAGCATTCAGCGTTTGGGACAGGCTTTGGACGCCTCCACAAGCAGCTTTATCAAGGTAAACAGTGCCTCAATAGGTTTGGGACGGCAATTGCGTGTGCCAGATGACTATTTCACCCTGAGCAATTCGCTTTCGCTAAGCCAGTACCAGACGCAGAATTACAACCTGATTCCTGGCTTCGCTACGGGTTTTGCTACCAACATCACATTTAACACGACGCTGGCCCGTAACAGCATCGACAACCCTACTTATACCCGTCGGGGTTCAGCACTCAGCCTGAGCCTGAACTTGACGCCGCCTTACTCGCTGTTAAACCCGAACCACCCCAATACCAGCCAGCTGATTGAATTTCACAAGTGGATGTTCGACGCGTCGTGGTTTACCCCCATTGTGGGCAAACTGGTGCTCAATACCCGCGCCCACTTTGGCTTCTTGGGCACTTACAGTGCCAACCGTCAGATTGGTCCCTTTGAACGGTTCAAAATGGGTGGAGCAGGCTTAGGTAATAACGGCGGAGGTAACTTTCTGGTTGGCACCGACTTTGTCGGGTTGCGCGGCTACGACGACCCCAACGCTACGTTTGCCATCCCTACCGCTCAAGATAGGCAAGCGGGTGGTATAGCTTTCAACAAGTACGTGTTGGAGATGCGCTACCCTGTCAGCCTTAACCCGGCAGCTACAGTTTATGTGCTGGCATTTGCTGAGGCTGGTAACGCTTACGATTCTTACCGGAATTACAACCCGTACAAGCTCTACCGTTCGGCTGGCGTAGGTGCTCGAATATTCATGTCGGCATTCGGTTTGCTAGGGTTTGACTTTGGCCATGGTTTCGACCAGGTTATTCCGACTGTGCCTAACGCTGGCAAGCAGGACCCCAATCACTTTCACTTCATTATTGGACAGCAAATTCGCTAGTCGGGCACTAGCAGGCAGCATTTCACGTTTCCTCAGCTATGAAGATTTTCCGTGGCCTGCTGGCCTTATTGTTGCTAAGTGTAGCGTCTGAAGCTCAAGCACAGAAATTTGGTTGGGTCGATACGGAGTTCATCATGGCCAAAATGCCTGAGTACGCCAAAGCCCAACTCGAATTGAACACGTTCTCCGAAACGTGGCAAAAGGAAATCGAGGCACAGAAGAAAGACCTCGACAAGATGTACCGCAACTACAGCGCGGAGGAAGTGGTGCTAACCGAGCCCATGAAGAAGAAGCGCCAAGACGAAATCCTGAAGAAGGAACAAGACATCAAGGCGTACCAAAACAAGCAGTTTGGCTACGAAGGCCAGATATTTAAGAAGCGCCAGGAGCTGAATAAGCCCGTTCAGGACAAGGTTTTTGAAGCAGTGGAAAAAGTCGCTAAAAAGAAGCAGCTTGCTGTGCTCTTCGATAAATCTGGCGATTTGACCATGCTTTATACCAACCCAGCGCACGATTACACGGAATTTGTGTTAGAAGAACTAGGCCTTGGTGCCGAGGACCGCAACCAGCCTGGCCCGAAAGGAACCGTAAAAACCGTGGCTCCGCCCCAAACGCCCGTCGACCCTAATTTTGAGTCTGACTCGGGTGCTCCCGAGCCAGCTGCCAATGGCAAACCAGCTTTGAAACCCAAAACTGCTCGCCCAAGCAAGAAGAACTTGAAGTAATTACCTTTGTCTTAATATTTTTCTGACCTTTTTTCTTTTTGATGAACCTCGTGAAAATCTTTCGTCTGACGCTCGCCGCTGCTCTGCTCACCGCCGGAACCCTGGCTACCACTTCTGCGCAGGCCCAGGCCCCTTTGAAAATTGGCTACACCGACGTACAGTATGTGCTGGCCCAGATGCCCGAAAGCAAGCAGATTGAATCTGACCTGAAAGCTTACAATACCCAACTGGAAGGCCAGTTGAGAAGCAAGTCGGGTGAGCTGGAAGCCAAATACAAAGCGTATCAGCAAGGTGAAGCCACCATGACGGACATCGTGAAGGCTGACAAGCAGAAGGAAATGCAGAACATGCAGCAGTCCATCCAGGAATTCCAGCGCAGCGCGGAGCAGTCGCTGCAGCAGAAGCAGCAGACCCTGCTGAAGCCTGCCCTCGACAAGCTGCAAAAGAACATCGATGCGGTAGCCGAAGAAAATGGCTTCACCTACGTGTTCAACTCGGATGGTGGCGGAAGCCCGCTGTTGTTGCACGCTCCCAAGGATGGCGATATCTCTGACTTGGTGCTGAAGAAAATGGGCATCACGCCTGGCGCAGCTGCTACCATCAAATCGGGCCCGACTACTGCTCCGGCCACGGCTCCTGCGGTTCCTGTTAACAGCAAGACCAAAACCAAAACCAAGAAATAAGCGGCAACTTGCCGCACAGTAGCGAAAAGCCGGAGCAGTTGCTTCGGCTTTTTTCGTGCATCAATACCCAAGTATGATAAGCAACAAACTAGACGCTAAGGATTTAGAGGGAGCCGATTTAGACGCTGCAGAGCTAGGCGACGAACTTTACGAGCATCATCGCATTGTGGTCGATAAAGGGCAGGAACTGCTACGCATCGATAAGTTTTTGCTGGGGCGTTTGCGCAATACCTCGCGCAACAAGGTGCAAGAAGCCATTCGGGCGCTGGCAGTCGAGGTGAACGGCGCCCCCGTGAAACCCAACTATCGGGTGAAGCCTCAGGATACCATTACCATCACGCTACCAGAGCCTCCTCATGAAGGCAAAGTGGTGCCCGAAGAGATGCCCCTGGATATCCGATATGAGGATGCTGAGCTTCTTATTGTGAACAAGCCTGCCGGGTTGGTGGTACACCCCGCCTACGGCCACTGGCAAGGCACGCTGGTGAATGGCTTAGCGCATCACTTGGCCAACTTGCCTACTGGCCGCAATGGTGAAATCAGGCCTGGATTGGTGCACCGAATTGACAAGGACACTTCGGGCTTACTGGTTATTGGCAAAACCGAGTTTGCCATGACGCATCTTTCGTTGCAATTCTTTCACCATACTATCAAGCGTAGCTATTTAGCGTTGGTTTGGGGGACGCCACCGGGCCCGACGGGCACTATTCGGGGTAATATTGGCCGCAGCCTGCGCGACCGCAAGGTGCAGGCGGTATATCCTGGCGGAGAGCAAGGCAAGCCCGCTGTGACGCATTATGAAGTGCTGGAGAGCTTTGGGCCGGTCACGCTGTTGCGCTGCGTGCTGGAAACGGGCCGTACCCACCAGATTCGGGCACATATGCAATACCTTGGCCACCCCTTATTCTCAGATGCGACCTACGGTGGCGACCGCATTCGGGTAGGCCAGAACACGGGCACTTACCGGGCTTTCGTAGAGAATGCCTTTCAGCTAATGCCGCGTCAGGCATTGCATGCCCTTTCGCTGGGGTTTGTACACCCTACTTCGGGAGAACAAATTTACTTTGAGGCCGAGCTGCCCGAAGACTTCGCAATTGTGCTTGCGAAATGGCGCAATTGGGCCGGATAAAAAAGTTTATTCCAAACAAAAGCCCCGATGCAGCTGCATCGGGGCTTTTGTTTGGAATGGAACAAGTACAGGCTACTTCTTCTTGGCTGGGGCCTTCCTGGGAGCAGCAGCACTAGGCTTGGCTTTAAGGATGCTGATGTTGTTGGCAGCACCTTTATTGCCTGGGTCCAGTACCAGAACTTGCTCGAAGTAATTCAAGGCAGCTGATTTGTCGCCTTTCTGGAAGTTATATACACCCAGATAACCGTTGGCTTCTACTACGCCTTCTTTGAACTTAGTAGGGTCGGCACCTTCAGCTTTCGACAGCTCAATGTACTTCTCGTAGTAAGGCTTAGCTAAGCCTTTTTTGGCTTCAGGGTCAAGGTTAGAATTCACCTGCGCCCGAGCCAAGTAGCCAGGAGCGTAAGTAGGACGCGCGGTCAGGATGATGTTGTAAACACTGTCGGCCTGTGTGAACTGCTTGTTGCCAGTATAAGCCGTAGCGAGACGGAACTGGTCGGTGAGGTCACCATTACAGCTGGTCAGCTTGTACTTATACACGCTCACAGCACCTTTGTAGTCCTTCTGGTTGGCGTAGATGGACGCCAAGTCGTTCTGGAAGTCGCAAGCTTTGGAAGGGTCCTTGGCAATAATCTGTTTAATCATGCCAATAGCTTCGGGGCCACGGCCCGTCTTGCTCATGATTTTGGCTTGGTAAGCGTAGTCTTCCGAAATAATCTTGTCGGCAGGAGCAAGCTTCATGTACGTGTCCATGGCCGTGCCAGCCCCGGCAAAGTCGCCGGTTTCATACAGCAAGTAAGGGCGCAGGCGGTTCATCGTAAGGTTGTTGGGGTCGCTCTGCAACACTTTGTTCACCTCGGCCAAAGATTCAGGATACTTCTTGGTCAGGTACAGGAACGAAGCATATTGTGCGTCGGTGGCCGGCGATTTTTCAGCCAGGCCGATGTACTTCTGGAAGCTTTCCAAGGCCAGGTCGTACTGACCAGCGTAGTAGTACATGTCAGCCAACTCCCGGTGAGCGGGGGCATAGCTGGGGTCAAGCTCAATAGCTTTGTTGAGGCTTTCGCGGGCAGCGTTGTAGTTACGCGAACGAACGTTTAACGCGCCTTTCTTATAGTAAGCCTGGGCGTAGCTAGGATTGGCGTTAATAGCACGGTCGTAGCTGCTCATTGCCTCTCCACCACCTTGGTCCGACTGCAAGTAAACATCGCCCCGCGCTACCATCAGCGCCGGTTCGTCTTTCTTGTTCAGCGTTTGTGCAGCGTTGATGTATGTTTGGACTTTGCCGGTGTTTTTGATGTTCGACTCGCCATACGCCTGCGCAATCATGGTGAGCAGTTTGGCGTCTTTGTTCTTAGTTGCCTTTACAGCTGCATCAAATTGTGCTTCGGCAGGACCCACCTCGCCTTTGGCGAGCAAGGCACGGCCAGCAGCTACCTGACCAAAAGGGGAGGTGCCGGATGCGCGGTTGAAGTAAAAAGCAGCTGAGTCGGGCATCTCGCGCTTCGCGTAGAGGCGGCCCAGTTCATAGGCAGCTTCGGGCGAAGAACCGGGGCGCAATGCAGCACGGGCTTCGTTGTAGCGGCCGAGCTCAATGGCGCGTTGGGCGGATTGCACGTTTTGGGCGGTGGCCGCCGTAGTGCCAGCTACCATTGCAATGGCAACGAGCAGCGGCTGTTTCCAGGGCTTGAAACTCATAGGAAGAAAAAAAGATTGAAAAGCGGTAATGAAAAGTGGGTACGCAGGCAGGGCGATTACAGTTTAGGAGTCGTAATAATACGAGCCTGCATTTGAGCGGGCATCAATCCCGATTTTTGGAAAATGAGCTGCCCGTTTTTGCCTGCCATGAAAGATGCAAACCCCGTGCCCAACCCCACACGGGCCTCACGGCTGATTATGTAAAGGTGGCGACGTAGCGGGTAATTCTGCAAGTCGGGATATTCTGCCAGTTGGGCGGCTGTTTTTTCAGCCAAATAAACTTGATAAGGTTGGATGTAGTCGTCGGGCTTGGGATTGGGCCGGGCCGTGATTCGGGCCACTCGCACCTTGTTGGCGAACTTCATCGCTGCGGGGTCGTCCCGGTCCGAAATCCAGTTTACGCCCACAATGCCAATGGCATTCGGATGCGTCGCAACATAATCAAGAAGAGCAGGGTTCGAGTTGGCCGCAAAAACCCGGGTTGTCAGGGTTGCGCCACGCGTCACCGAGTCGCGCACGAAACGCGCGGTGCTGCTGCGGTTGGCATCAAAAACAACATTAATGGCCGACAGACCTTTTTTGCCGCTTACTTGCTGCCAATTGGTGGCCTTGCCAGTGAAGATATCCGCCAGTTGGGCCACTGTCAACAAAGAATCGGGGTTGCTGCGGTTCAGCACAATAGCTAATCCGTCAGTCCCGATGTGGGTGATGCGCGGGGTAATGGTCTGCTTAACAAAGTCAGCCTTTTCCTCAGCATTGAGCTGACGCGAGACCACCGCCACTTTCACCTTGTCATTGATAAGGTCTAAGAATACCTTTTCTTCCGGTTGGAAGCTCATTTTCAGGTGCGCATTCGGATAGAGCTTCGAGAAGGTGTCTACCTGCGCTTGTAAAATAGGAGCGAAGGTTTCGTCCACGCTCACAGCTATCGTACCACTAGTGGGCGTGTCTTGCGCACCCGGGGTGCCGGGGCCATTGCAAGCCACAACCGCTAGAACTCCGGCTAGAAGAGCGCTGCCTGAGGAAAGTAAGTATGCGCGCTTATTCATGGTCATCAGAAGGAGTTTTTTTGCGAAAATGCACGTGGTAGGCTCGGCCAAATCGCACGAGTCCGTAGAGTATGAACACCGAGCCTAGTACCCGGCGAGCATTGGTGCCCATATTAATAATACCTCCATCGGAAGGTTCATGAGCCGATACCCATAGCCAAACACCCAGCCCTACATACACTAAGGCCATGAAAAGGACAAAGTAATGTACCAATCGTTGGGGAGACTTGCCGAGTCGTTCTTCGGTGGTGGGAATATTAAGCATAACGGGTAAATGCAAGAATTGAGAAGTAATAAACCGTGATTCAGCCGCTAAAGGTTCGACTCAATAATAGCCTCTTACTGGCTGCCACTGCAAAAGAGTAGAAAAATGGTCGTTTTTCATAGCGCTGGGCTAGTTTCAGCTATTTGCAGCGAAACCATACCAATGCCTTGCCTCAGCGGTCTAGGTACCGCAGCAAATAAGCTAAAACGGCTTATAACACTTGGACTGTGCCCACTCCTAAACGTTTTCTTCTGTCGCAACTAGAAAAGCAATTCCTGAATCGCTTGCTCGTATTGCTAGCAGTTTTCGTGGAGCGCTTCTGCTTTATATGTAGAATGATTTTCGGTTTTCTATACTCATACGAGAGTGAGTGCTCTTACGCTAAAAGTGCAGTCCTTTTCAACGTAGCAGCGATGCTCAATAGTATGTAGGCATAGCCACTACTTCAGTCAATAGGTGGAGCCTATTAAAAAACCCCGAACCAAGCCGCAGCTCAATTCGGGGTTCTTAATCATTCTGACAAAAAGCAGAACAAAGACTTACTGAATTTTGAAGGTAATCGGAACAGTAAATGATACACTTACTGCACGGCCATTCTGCTTACCGGGGTTAAAACGGGGCAGGGTCTTTACGGCCCGAATCGTTTCCTCGTCCAAGCCGGAGCCCAGTCCTTTTACCACTTTTACATCTGATACTTCGCCTTGAGCATTCACGGTGAAGCTTACGAAGATGCGGCCTTCAACTTGGTTGCGGAGTGCCAGCGGAGGGTATTTGCTGGCTTTCTGGATGGCTGCCACGATAGCGGCGTTGCCACCACCGCCGGGCAGTTCCGGCATTTGCTCCACGTAGGTGTAAACCTTGTTCTCCACAACGGCTTCAACTACTTTGTCGCCTTCGCCGCTAGCAAGCTCGGTCAAGTCCGGAGCGTTCGTGTTTCCTTGTACGGTCACGGTAGCTACAGTCTTTTCCTTCAGCTCTTCTTGGTCCGGCACCTCCTGCTTCTTCACTTCCTCGTCTTTTTTCACTACCGGAGGAGTGAATTTAACGGTGCTCAGCTTGGGGGGAGGGGGTGGTGGCGCCTCGGGTGGCGGCGGAGGGGGTGGCGGCTTGGTGTCGTCCAAGGGAGGAGCGTCCATGAGCACGTTTTCCTGCAGGTTTTTCTTTTCTTCTTTAGGCTGTCTGGCTTTCAGATATGCCGAGATAAGAGGAAAAGAAATCAGCAGCAAGAAAATCGAGGTGGCAATTATCAGCGCCCGGGTTACGTGCCGCTGATACAGGCGGCGCAACACGTAGGCACCGTATGCCTTGTTGCGGCCCTCAAAAATGATATCATTTAAGCTGGCCTTCGAAATTTGCGCGTTATCCATCATAAGGCTGCTTCTTTAATAAGGTCCACGTCTTCTTTGGGTACCTTCACCAGCGCGTATTTCTTCTGGTTCGTGATATTCATCTCGTCCAGAATGTCCACCATGTTCCTGTACTTGGCGTCCTCAGTGGGTTTGATGAGGATGATGGGGGCACGTTCTTCGGAGCCGCCAGCTTCCCGTTGGCGGTCCAAAATAACCTTACGGATGCCGTTGGCTGAGTAGTCGGTTACCTTCAACTCAACTTTCGGTACGGTAGGGTCATTCGGAGTGTTAAGGCCGAAGTAGTAGTAAGCTTTGTCTTCCTTGCCGAGAAGGATGGTCATGGCTTGCGAAGCCTTGATTTTGGTATCCTCCACGTCGTCGGTTTTCTTCACCGGCATCGTGAGCTGCATCACGGTGGGCTTGGCGAAGGTGGTGGTCAGCATGAAAAAGGTGAGCAGCAGAAAGGCCAAGTCCACCATCGGTGTCATGTCGATGCGAGTCGACATTTTTTTGGCCCGTTTTTTCCCACCTTTCCCACCGGAATCGGCTTTTCCTTGAATTTCTGCCATGGGATTTAATTAAGTGAATGGGCTCGAAAATAGGTTCGCACGGTCTGCTCAGGATTATTGAGCAGCGGCTACGGGCTTATTCTCCAAGTCCGTGATGAGGTTAAAACGGTTGATGTCGCGCTCTTGCAGAAGCTTGATTACTTGCTGCACCGTGGGGACGTCGGCGTTGCCATCGCCCTTGATGGCGATGTAGGTAGGCTTCTTGAAAATGGCTTGGTTGGCCCGACGGGCTTCCATTACCCAGTCAATCAGCTGATTGTTGAGCGAATCAATCGGAATACCGGGCTGCTGTGCATTCAACTGCTTACGGTCTTCCTTTTCCACATTGAGGTAAGACCCAAGCTGGTTGATGGGAAGGCCGAAGTTGGGCAAGTTACCAAACTCCTTGGCTTGAGCTGCAGTGAAGTTAACGCCGTATTTGGCAGCTACCTTTTGCAACGCCTGAATCTTGGTTTTGGTATCATCAACTCCAAAAAACACCCGTTTTTTGGCATCGATGGTTAAGGTAATGATATTGCTTTCGGGCAATCTTATCTCCGAAATAGAAGATGGCGTGTCCACTACCACCGTTTCTTCGGGAGCAAACTTGGTGGTGAGCATGAAGAACGTCACCAGCAAGAAGGCCAGGTCCACCATCGGCGTCATGTCGAGCGACGGCGAGGTACGGTGCGGTTTTACTTTAGGCATTGCGAGGTGGGGTTAAAAGGGGGCGATTCGTTCTAATATCCTGAACGAACCGCCCCGCATTTTAGTGCATCAATGAAAGACGGAATTAAACCGTACGCACCGGCTGGCCGGCGTTTGCATTGTTGCCGTGCTGGCTAGCAAAGGTCTGGATAATGCTGAAACCAGCTTCATCGATGCTGTAAGTCAACTCGTCAATTTTGCTAGTGAAGTAGTTATAGGCTACAATGGCTAGGGCCGAAGTACCGATACCGAGAGCCGTGTTGATAAGGGCTTCCGAAATACCGTTTGCCAGTGCTACTGCGTCAGGGCTACCGGCCTGCGCCAGTGCGGCGAAGGCGTTAATCATACCGAATACAGTACCGAGCAGACCCGTCAGCGTGGCGATAGAAGCCAAGGTGGAGATGATAACCAAGTTCTTCTCCAGCATGGGCAACTCGAGAGCGGTGCTCTCTTCGATTTCCTTCTGGATGGCAAGTACACGCTGGTCGGTGCCCATGTTGGTTTCACGCGACATCTCGTTGTATTTCAGCAAACCGGCTTTTACTACGTTGGCAACCGAGCCTTTCTGCTGGTCGCAGGCAGCGAGGGCACCGTTGATGTCGTTGGCGTTCAGCTTCTGGCGCACGGTGCGTACAAACGACTCGATGCTTTTGCTGCCTTTGGCCTTACCAATGGTCAACATCCGCTCGATAGAGAAGGTGATAACCATCAGGAGCATCGACATCAGTACGGGTACTACAGGGCCACCTTTATATACAATGCCAAGGTAATCACCGGACACTGGGTTGTTTGCATTGTTACCACCTTGGAAGTGGCTTGGGTCACCGAATACGAATTTGTAAACGAGTAAGCTGACAACGTAGGCCAAGATAATAACCAGGATGGAGAACAGCGAGGCACCACCGCTGCTTTGGGCTTCGGCTTTGGCGGCCGTTGCGGCGGGCCGTGGGCTCGTATTCATGGCATTTTTCTGTTCCATTGTTCTGGATTGTTTGGGGTTGTTGAGTGAAGTAGTTGAATTGTGTGGGGGTAAAGAAAGAGCAAAAACTTGGTTAGAAGCCAAGCTGCGGCAAAAATAACAATCGATAATCCCGAGTTGTAAAGGACTAAAATAGCACTTACCGAAGCTCAATCTACTCACCAAGCTGTCTTAGTTGGGCAAACCTAACCAAAAAGCACGGGCCGACCAAAGAAAACTTGGCCGGAGCCAATAGAAAGGAAGTGAAAATGTGGTAGAAGTGCGACAACGCTAAATGCCCTGCTTGGGTTGGGTTGGATGCTTTTTTGCCTGTTCCCAGTACACATCCATCTCGGCTAAAGTGAGGTCAGCAAGGCGTTCGCCATTGGTGGCTGCGGCCGACTCTAGGTACTGAAACCGGCTGATAAACTTGCGGTTGGTGCGCTCTAGTGCTTCTTCGGGGTTGATGCCGGCAAAGCGGGCAAAGTTGACGAGTGAAAATAGTAAATCACCAAATTCATCGGCGGCCTTCTCAGGGTTCATTTTCTCGGGCTGGCCGTGGCTGTATTCGTCGCCAAATTCACCTAATTCTTCTTTCACCTTTTCCCAAACCTGCTCGGGCTGTTCCCAGTCGAAGCCTGCGCCCCGGGCCTTCTCTTGTATGCGCATGGCTTTCACCAGAGCCGGAAGGGAAGTAGGCACGCCGCCAAGAACGCCGTTGGTATTGCCTTTTTCTTTCAGTTTGAGCTGTTCCCAATTGCGTTTTACGGTTTCCTCGTCATCCGCTTGCGCATCGCCATAGATGTGGGGGTGACGATAAATCAGCTTTTCGCACTGGGCGTTAAGCACGTCGGCAATGTCGAAGGCTCCTTGCTCTGCCGCGATGCGGGCATAGAATATCAAATGCAGCATGACATCGCCAAGTTCCTTTTTCAGGTCCGTTAAATCATCGCGCAAGATGGCATCGCTGATTTCATAGGTCTCCTCTATGGTGAGGTGGCGTAGGGTCTGGAGCGTTTGCTTTTTATCCCAAGGGCATTCGGTGCGCAAACGGTCGAGAACATCGAGCAAGCGTCCAAATGCTTCGAGCTGCGCTGGCCGGCGAGCACTGGTAAGCAGAGCGCTAGAGACAATCGGGGTATTTTCCATTATTCCAAAGATAAATGAGGCATCGGCAACCGGCTGCCAATGCCTAAATTTGCACTTTCAAAAACTCTACCCCGTGACTCTTATAAAATCAATTTCCGGCATTCGCGGCACCATTGGCGGACCAGTTGGGCAAGGCCTGACTCCTCTCGATGTGGTGAAGTACGCCGCTGCCTATGGTACCTGGGTGAAGACGCAAGCTGTTGACAGCAAGCTCATCATCATTGGCCGCGATGCCCGCATTTCAGGTGAGATGGTTAGCCGCCTGGTGGCAGCCACGCTGCAAGGTCTGGGGCTAGACGTGTGCGACCTTGGGCTGAGCACAACACCGACAGTGGAAATGGCGGTTCCCGCCAAAAAGGCTGCGGGGGGTATTATTCTGACGGCTTCTCACAATCCCAAGCAGTGGAATGCCCTGAAACTGCTGAATGCCCACGGCGAGTTTATCTCCGACACCGATGGGCAGCAGGTGCTGGCTTTTGCTGAAAGTGAAGACTTCGAGTTTGCGACAGTCAATAAGCTTGGGCAGTACACCGTCGATGCTACGTTTTTGAAGAAGCACATCAAAGCCATCCTGGCCTTGCCGCTGGTTGATGTGGAAGCCATTCGGGCCCGCAACTTCCGGGTGGTGGTCGATGCCGTGAATTCTTCGGGAGGATTCGCCGTGCCGCAATTGCTGGAAGCCCTGGGCGTGACCACCATTGAGAAGCTGCACTGCGAGCCGACCGGCGACTTTGCTCACAACCCCGAGCCCCTGCCCGAACACTTGCGCGACATAGCCAAGGTGCTGGAAAAAGGTGGCTTCGACCTCGGCATAGTGGTAGACCCAGACGTGGACCGCCTTGCGCTAGTGAGCGAAAACGGGGAGATGTTCGGCGAGGAGTATACGCTGGTGGCCGTGGCCGACTACGTGCTGAAGCAGCTTGGCGGCGGCAATACCGTGAGCAACCTGAGCAGCACCCGCGCCCTGCGCGATGTGACCGAAAAGGCCGGCGGCCAGTATGCCGCCGCTGCAGTAGGCGAGGTGAACGTGGTGACCAAAATGAAGGAAACCAACGCGGTGATTGGCGGCGAAGGCAATGGCGGCATTATCTATCCCGAACTGCACTACGGCCGCGATGCTTTAGTAGGCATTGCGCTTTTCCTGACGCATTTGGCCAAGTCTGGACTCAATATGAGTCGGCTGCGTAGCTCGTACCCCAGCTATTTTATTTCGAAGAATAAGATTGAACTAACTGCGGAAATCAACACCGACGATGTACTGGTGAAGATGGAGAAGCGCTACGCCAAGCAGCCCGTGAATACGATTGATGGCGTGAAAATCGAATTTGACAAAGAGTGGGTGCATTTGCGCAAATCGAACACCGAGCCGATTATCCGAATCTACGCCGAGTCTGATTCGAACGCTACGGCCGACTACCTGGCTCAAAAAATCATCGGCGACATAAAAGAGATTATTGCGGTTAAGGCATAGCGCTTGCCAGCCGCCGCAACGAGGCATCCTGCCCACTAGCTGCTTAAAGCTCAGGGCTAGGGTTGGTTTCGGCCAAATGTCCGACGTTTGTATAACGATACCTCAGAATTGCCGGACGCACCCACGTTCGGCATCTTCTGTTCTTACCCTCATTATATGACCAACCCCGCCTCTTCTGCTCCCGCCTTCGCTTATTTTGACAATGCAGCTACCACGCCCCTCGACCCCGAGGTGCTGGAAGCCATGCTGCCCTTTCTCAGCCAGCACTACGGCAACCCGAGCAGCCTGCACGGCCCGGGCCGACAGGTACGGGCTGCCATCGAAAATGCGCGCAAGACGGTAGCTCATCTGGTGGGGGCAGCTCCAGCAGAAATTACGTTCACCAGCGGGGGCACCGAGGCCGATAATTATGCTGCTTTTGGGAGCATTCGAACTTTGGGGCTGAAACACGCTATTACTTCGCCGCTTGAGCACCATGCCGTGCTGCACCCGCTGCAGGCCATGGCCAAGGCTGGCGAAATACAGCTGCATTATATAAGGCACGATGCCCAGGGAAATCTTGACTTGGGACATCTGGAAGAATTGCTCGCGGCACAGTCGCGCACGTTCGTGAGCCTGATGCACGCCAACAATGAAATCGGTAACCTGAATAACGTTGAGGCCATCGGGGACATTTGTGCTCAGTTTGATGCCGTGTTCCATACCGACACGGTGCAGACGATGGGCCACTACCGGCACGACGTGCAGAAGCTGAAAAACCATTTTCTGGTGGGGTCGGCGCATAAGTTCCATGGCCCAAAGGGTGTGGGCTTTCTGTATACCCGTAGCGGTTTGCAGGTGAGCCCGCTTATTCATGGGGGCTCGCAGGAGCGCAACGTGCGCTCGGGCACCGAGAATGTGTACGGAATAGTGGGGCTGGCCAAAGCCCTGGAAATTGCGGTGCGGGATTTGGCCGCGCACCAGGCCCACGTGCAAGGGCTCAAAGACCAGTTCATCACGAAGCTGCGGGCTGAGATTGAGGACGTGCAGTTCAATGGTTGTTCTGCCGTGGCCGACAAAAGCCTATACACGGTACTGAGCGTGAGCTTACCGCCTTCGCCCATAAGCGAAATGCTGCTGTTCAACCTTGACATCAGCAAAGTGGCGGCTTCGGGGGGCTCGGCGTGTACCAGCGGGGCGCAGGCAGGCTCGCACGTACTCGAGGCCCTGGGCTGCGACCCCGACCGCGCTACGGTGCGCTTCTCAATGAGTAAAATGAACACCGCCGCCGAAGTAGACTACGCGGTAGCGCAATTAGCCAAGCTGTATCGGCCGGTAGCGGTTTAAAAGCAGGAGAATGTGATTCTGGTAACGGCCCAGCTGAGGGTGGCGTGCCCTAGGCATCGGAGGCTGATGCTTAATGAGTGAAAGAAAATAAAGCGGAGCTGAGGAGGAATAGGTGGCGCGCTGCAGGAGCGATGAATAAAGCTTATTAATCAAGCTCCTCCTAACATGCATGCTTAATATGCGTAAGCCTAGGCAGGTTTCACTATTTTCCTCTATTCACTAATGAACCAGCCCCAATCACCTTCGCCTGCTAACGCAGGGTCTGCTAAATCTTTCATCAGCCAAGCCCAACAGTGGCTTAAGCAGGGCAACGTGGGCCAACTTTTGGGCCAGGTGCCTGCATCCCTCAAAAAAGTAGGCAACCAAACTAGCACCAGCTTCAATAAACTCAGCACCACCCAAAAAGTAGTGGGCGGCGCTGCACTGCTCGTAGGAGCCACCCTGCTGGCCCGCCGCAACAAAGGTGGCCGCGCCGGCCAGTCAGCTACGCTGAATGAGCTGCTGTACTTCGTCAACGACCGCATTGAAGGTTACAAGCGCGCCGTAGACGAAAGCCAGGATACCAAACTGCGCGGTTATTACCAGCAATTGGTGACTCAGAGCCAGCAGTTTGCCAACCAACTCAATGCCTACCTGAGCCAAGAAGGTGGCGCACGCCAGACCAGCACCACCGTGAAAGGCAAATTCTACCGCGCCTGGATGGATGCCAAAGCCGCCCTCACCGGCAACGACGAGAAAGCTATTCTTGGCTCCAATATCTACGGGGAAGAATGGGCTATCAAAGCGTACGAAGAAGCTTTGAACGATGATACGCTGACCGGCGTGATGCGCCAAGCCGTAGACCGCCAGTACGCGCAGTCGCAGAAGACTTACCATGAGCTGAAAAGCCTCAAGGACAAACAATAGGTACACCTATTTAATAAGCCCCACCGGGCGTGGCTGATTGTCGGCCATGCCGGGTGGGGCTTTTTATATTCAATGGACGCCTTGGCCGCCAAGGACAACGCGGAAAAACGGCAAAGCGTCATCACTGCTCAATAGCTACTTTTCGCCGGGTTTCGTAGAACGTGGCTATAATTCATTACTACATGGCTGACATCAATATTCAACGTAAAAAATCGGCACCTAGTCCGTGGATTCTCGTGCTGCTGGCTGTTTTGGCCGCAGCGGTAGCCGCCTATTTCTTCCTGCGGGCTGACCCCACCGATGAGCGCACCCCCACCGCTGCATCCGGTATAGAAACCACCCCCACGGGCCCGCCTCCCGGAGCTCCTACCGACGATACCCGGGTTCCTTCCACGGTTGATACACAGGAAGAGGCCGGAGAATTTACCGCTGCCTCGCTAGCAACTCATGCCGCGACCGACCCTACTGCTCCCGAGTATGCCGTGACGGGCTTGCAGCAACTGACCGGCACGCTGGTGGCATTGGCCGACCGCGACGACCTGCGCGACCCCGCCATCACAGAACAGCGCGACAACTTGACCAGCGCTACCAACCGCTTGGGCGAGTCGACGGCCAGCCTGCGCCCCGGATTCATCGCTGCCGCTGGGCTTATTCGGGTGATGCAGCAGAAGGCGTATCCAGAATTGGAAAGCCGGGCCAATGACTTGGTGAGTTTGGCAGGCCAGATGTCGGGTCGCAGCGCCACCGCCGCCGACCAGCAGCAGAACAAGCAGTTTTTGACCCAGGCCGCCGAGGCAGTGAGTGCCATGAGCGAACCCGCCCGGTAGCTTCGCATGAGTGGCAGCAGCTACTAGCCGGTAGCACATTGCTAGCTAGACACGCCTAACCACGCAACAATAAAGAACTAATATTTCTTATGGAAACCCCTTTGCTGCGCCGCCTGCGCGACCTAACTGAGTTTGAAGTAGCCGACGGCAACCCCGACGTGCGCGGCTGGGCCGTGCGCGGTGGCGACGGCCATGCGCTGGGCCAAGTGCACGAGTTAATTGTAGAGCCCGCCGCCCTGAAAGTGCGCTACCTGGACGTAGAACTTGATGCGCGATTTAAACGTGGCCAGCACGAAAATCATATTCTGCTGCCCATTGGTGTGGCCTCGCTCGATACCGATGGCGACAACGTGTTTGTGCCCGCGCTAAATGGGGAAACCGTATTGAACTACCCGCCCTACAGCGAAATCCAGATTACCCGCGATTATGAAGAAGCCATGCTTCGGGCCTTGGGCATAAACACAGTCAGCGAAAGTGACCAGTTTTATGAGCGGGACTCCTACGACGCAGCGGCATTCTATCGCAGACGTGTTTAATTTCCTGCTTTAGCAACCTTATACGCAGTAAGTGACTCTTGCTTCCATGAAGCAATTTTTATTATTTTTCTGTGGGGTAGGGGTCCTATCGGGTTGTGCCGTAACAATGGCGCCCCATGCCCCATATATGCCAGTCATTCGTGACAAAGGGCAGGGCGAAGCAGCTTTGGCTACGGGGCTAAACGGCACTGAACTGAAGGCAGGCTACCAACTTACCGATAAGCTGATTGTGCATACTTCTTTGCTGCAGTATGGCTTGTTGAGGGACGTTAATAAGTTTCGTTCTGCCGACCTGGGCGTGGGCTACTATTACAACTCACCCAACGGCTTTTGGCGATTGGGAATGCATACCGGTGCCGCCTACGGGAGCGGTAAATCAGCGGGTGGGGGAGGCTTTGACAGCACTGGTCCAATAGTTAGTTCGGATTATAACCTGCGCTATTCCTATGCCTATGTTCAGCCGACAGTGTTGTTGCTAGACAATCGTAAAACGTGGGGCATCGGCGTCCGGTTTGGGCGGGCCTATTATCACCGATTCACGCTGCTGCGAACCGATTCCACCGGTGGCCCCACCCAAAACATTAACTATGCGGGGCGCCAAGCTGCTTTTGTGCAGGTCTCGGCTCAGCACAGCTACCAACTGTCGCGGTGGCTCATGCTTTCCGGTTCCTTTGGGGCGCAAGGATACTTGAACAAGCCTACAGCCATTGGCGATATGCCTCCATTCGTAGGGCAAGTGGGCATCCACTTTCTGCTCAGCAACCGTAGCGCCCTGTAGCGCTAGTTTCGCCGAATCATAGACGCCACGGCGTCTACCCACTGTGGCTCGGAGTTCAACGAAGGCACCAGTTGCCAGTGGCCCCCACCTGATTCCTCGAATAATTCCTTGAATTCCTCGCCAACTTCAATGGTGGTTTCCAAGCAGTCGGCCACAAAGGCTGGACTGAAAGCCAGCACATTCTTGATTCCTTTTGCTGGGAACTCCTTCAAGGCTTCGTCGGTGTAAGGCTGCAGCCACGGGTCGCGCAATCGGCTTTGCAGGCGGCTCTGGAACGCCACGGTGTATTGGTCGGGCGAGAGGCCGAGCTCGGCTGCCACCAGACGCGATGTGGCAAAGCACTGAGCGCGGTAGCAATACTGGTTTTGGTCAGTTAGCGTGTCGCAGCAGCTGCCGAAGCGACAGTAGTTGGTAGGGTCACCTTTCTTGACGTGGCGCTCTGGAATGCCGTGGTAGCTAAACACCACGTGCTCGTAGTGGTGCTTTTCCATTTCAGCCCGGCCCCGCGCAGCAATAGTGGCGATGAAGCCCGGCTCAGTAGCAAACTGGCTGATGAAGTTGATACTGGGCACTACCCACCATTCCTTCACAATGTCCATCACCTTTTCCTGCACCGAGCCCGTGCTGGCCGACGCGTACTGCGGAAATAGTGGCAACACCACGATGCGCTCCACGGCCGCTACACGTAGTTCTTCTAGAGCACTGGCAATGCTGGGATTTTGGTAGCGCATGCCGAAAGCCACTACATAATCGGACCCCAGCGCGGCCTGTACCTTCTCCTTCAAATCGAGCCCGTGGAACAGCAGCGGCGAGCCCCGCTCGGTCCACAGCTCCTTGTAAATTTTAGCTGACTTGGGGGCCCGCAGCGGCACCACTAGCCCCTGAAACAGCGGGTAGCGAATGGCAGCCGGCATGTCAACCACGCGCCCGTCGGTAAGAAACTCATTCAGGTAGCGGCGCACGTCGGGCGTGTTAGGCGAATCGGGCGTGCCCAGGTTGACGAGTAAAACGCCGATGCGGCGGGCCGTAATGGTGGCGGCCGCCGCAGCCGGTGTCGGCGCAGCAGTATCGGAGGTGGAAGGAAAAGTATTCATCGGGGCAAAGTTCAGCAGCAACGCGCGGACTATTGGCAGGAGGCTAAGCAACCACTTGGGTAGCGGCTTAGTTTCGGTGGCTGGGGCAAAACCAGGGTCCGCGCAGCCAAGTAGGGCGCCGAAGTGGCGTTTCACACGACTAGCAGCAGCGTCGCCTTCCACCCCACTTGCAGTAGCGGTAGCTTTTGCCCTTCAAAATTCGTACCTTTGCGGCCCTGATTATCAAACCCATCCATCGTGAACCCCGAAACTAAACCCCACCGCGCCGGCTTCGTGAGCATCATCGGCAAGCCCAACGTTGGCAAGTCCACGCTGATGAATGCGCTGGTGGGCGAGCGGCTCAGCATCGTTACGAGCAAGGCCCAAACCACCCGCCACCGCATCCTGGGAATTCTCAATGGCGAAGATTTTCAGCTGATTTACTCCGATACGCCCGGCATCATTCAGCCCAAGTACGAGCTGCACAACGCCATGATGTCGTTTGTGTACTCCTCGCTGGAAGACGCCGACGTGGTGCTGTTCGTCACGGACATTTACGAGAAGCACGACGAGGAGCCCGTGGTAGAGCGCCTGCGCAAAATGGTGGACACGCCCATCATCCTGCTCGTCAACAAAATCGACCAGGCCGACCAGGCTGAAGTAGAAGCCAAATTAGCTTACTGGAAAGAGCAGCTGCCCAACGCCGCCGAAGTATTGCCCATCTCGGCTCTCAATGCCTTTGGCACTGAGGGCGTGTTGCAACTGGTGCTCGAGCGTCTGCCCGTTCACCCCGAGTATTACCCCAAAGATGAGCTAACCGATAAGCCGGAGCGTTTCTTCGCCGCCGAAATGGTGCGCGAGAAAATCTTTAAGCTTTATAAAAAGGAAATTCCCTACAGCTGCGAAGTAGCCATTGAGGAATTCAAAGAAGAGGAAACTATTATCCATATCCGCGGCATTATCTATGTAGAGCGGAGCAGCCAAAAGGGCATTATCATCGGCGCGGGCGGCGCGGCGCTGAAGAAAGTAGGCACCTGGGCCCGCGAGGAGATGGAGAAGTTCTTCCAGAAGAAAGTGTTTCTGGAGCTTCACGTCAAAGTCAACGAGAACTGGCGTACGGACCCCAAGGCCTTGAGCCGGTTTGGGTACCAATAAAACAAGGGTAAGAGGGTAGGTGGGTGTGAGGGTAGGAGTTGTTACAATTCAACTACAAACTTCTCCCCTCACACCCACCTACCCTCTTACCCTAAAAATACTACCGACCATCTTTTATTTAAATAACCCCGGGCACTGTCGAATCTAGGTCGGGTCGGCGGCTGGGGCCACACAACATGTCTAAGCAGAACACCATCGCCATCGTGGGGCGGCCCAATGTGGGCAAATCCACGCTATTCAACCGCCTCGTGGGCCAGCGCAAGGCCATTATGGACAACGAGAGCGGCGTAACCCGCGACCGCCATTACGGCTACGGCGACTGGATTGGAAAGAACTTCACCGTGATTGACACGGGTGGCTACGTCCACAATTCGGAAGATATTTTCGAAGGAGAAATCAACAAGCAGGTGAAGCTGGCCATTGAAGAAGCCGATGTGGTGCTCTTCATGGTAGACGCCGATGCTGGCGTGCACGGTCTGGACGAAGAGTTCGCTCACGTGCTACGCCGCTACATGGGCAAAAAGCCCATTTACATGGTGGCCAACAAGGCCGATACGAACCTGCGCGCCAACGGCGTGGGCGAGTTCTATTCCCTCGGCCTGGGCGATGGCGAAATCTACGCCATCAGCAGCCAGAACGGCCATGGCACCGGCGAACTGCTCGACGCCGTGGTGAGCCACTTCGACGACCCGGGCATTGAAGAGCCCGAGTCAGAAATTCCGCGCATTGCCGTGGTGGGCCGCCCCAACGTGGGCAAGTCCAGCCTGGTAAACCTGTTGCTGGGCGAAGACCGCAGCATTGTAACCGACATTGCCGGCACCACCCGCGACTCAATTTCGGCCCGCTACAACGCCTTCGGCAACGAGTTTATCCTGGTCGACACGGCCGGCTTGCGCCGCAAGGCCAAGGTGAGCGAAGACATCGAGTTCTACGCCAACATGCGCAGCCTGCGTGCGTTGGAGGAATGCGACGTCTGCATCGTGATGCTCGACGCCAGCCGCGGCATTGAGGCCCAGGACGTGAACATCATCACCCTGGCCGATAAGAACCGCAAAGGCATCGTTATTCTGGTGAATAAGTGGGACTTGGTAGAAAATAAAGAAACCAACACCGCCAAGGATTTCGAGGCGAAAATCTTGGAAAAGATTGCGCCCATTGCGTACATCCCAGTCATTTTCGTTTCGGTGCTCAACAAGCAGCGGGTGCACAAAGCCATTGAAACGGCTGTGGAGGTGTTCCACAACAAGCGTCGCAAAATCCCGACCTCGCAGCTGAACGATGTCATGCTGAAGGAGATTGAGAAGTACGGCCCGCCGGCACTGAAAGGCAAGATGATTCGCATCAAGTATGTGACGCAATTGCCCACGCACAACCCGGTGTTTGCGTTCTTCTGCAACCTACCGCAGTACGTGCAGGCCAACTACACCCGCTACCTCGAGAATCGGATGCGCGAGCATTTCGACTTTAAAGGCGTGCCCATTGGCATTGTGTTCCGCAAAAAGTAAGTGGCTGCGGGCTGACGGGCAACGGCGGTCTCTCCTGGTTTTGTGAAAAAAGTTTTGAGGGGTGGGTTACCTTCTATAGGCTCGGGTATAAAGCCTCGAATTTGATGATTTGCTTCGTGCTAGCCGTCATTCTAAAACTGAAACTCACCCCATTTAACACAACATCAAGATGAAAAAAGTATTGTTCCTCGCCCTGGCTGCTGCTTCGTTTTCGTTCACCGCTTGCGAAAGCAAGAAAGAAGAGGCTGTAGAGCAGCAGGCTGAAAACGTGCGTGACAACGCCGAAATGAAGGCTGACTCGCTCACCGAGAACGCCGATGCTAAAGCTGACGCTATGGAAGAAGGTGCCGACAAAATGGCTCCTGCTACCGAGACTCCTGCTGAGGAAGTTAAGAAGTAGTTCTTAGCCAACTAAGACAAAAAAGCCTCGCCGGTAACGGCGAGGCTTTTTTATTGCTCGATGGTGGTCTCGGGCGAACCTAGCCGGCGGTTGAGTAAGCCGTCTACTACTTCAAATAGGCGGCGCGGCTCGTAGGTGCGCCACGGCAAATCGTCGAGTTGACCGCCGAAGTTGACATAGTTATCGACGTTATATTGGTGCATTTCGCGCTGCACGTGCTCTTGAAAGTTAATGCCCGCAATCCAGCCGTCTTCCACGTCTTCGTACCATTCTTCATAGTAGTCGTCGTCGGAGCCGTGGAAGTTGAACACGTTTTCGCCCACGAGAATAAACTTCCGGATGCCTTCGTGGATGAGCACATCGATGATGTTGCGCTTAAGCTCCATGATGTCGTTTTCGATGGCGTCGTTCCACTCGCCGATGAACTCAAGCACGGCCACGCCGTCTTCGTAATCAGCGAAGAGAATCTTGAAAAACAGGGTGTCGGACCCCAGGCTGTCCCACTGCGGATGAATGTAGTAGCCGTAAATGGTATTGGTGTAAGACTCCAAGCTGTTCTCCGCTTCGAACAGCGGCGACCGCGGGTCTTCGGAAGCGGAATACTGGTCAATCCAGTTGTAATGGGGCTCGATGGTATGCATAGGTCAGAGGCACTTGCTTTGGCTTGTGCCTACCTAGAAACGCCAAAAAACCTGAATCGTTCGAAGGAAAAAATAACCGCATGAGACACAAGCCGAAGCGTGCGCTGCTACCGGGCCATCAGCGCCGCTCGCACACTGCCGTGTTGCTTCAGCAACTGTGCAGCTTCCTCCTCGCCGATTCCTAACTCATCCATCAGCATTCGTTCGCCGCGCTCTACGAGTTTGATGTTGGATAGCTTCATGTCGACCATCTTGTTGCCCTTCACGTAGCCCAGGCGGATGAAGGTGGCAGTAGTGAGCATGTTGAGCACCATTTTTTGAGCCGAGCCGGCCTTGAGGCGGGTGCTCCCGGTCAGAAATTCCGGCCCGGTAACTACCTCTACCGGAAACTCGGAGGCAGCGGCTACGGCTGAGCCAGCGTTGCACACCACGCAGCCCGTAGCCACGCCTGCTGCCCGGGCCTTAGTCAGCCCGCCTACCACGTAAGGCGTCCGGCCCGAGGCGGCAATCCCCACCAGCACGTCTTTGGCGCTGATGCCGTGGGCCTGCAAATCTTCCCAGGCTTGCTCGGCGTCGTCTTCGGCGCCCTCTACTGCCACGCGAATGGCCGAATCGCCGCCGGCCATGATGCCGACCACCAGCTCGGCGGGCACGCCAAAAGTGGGCGGGCATTCCGAGGCGTCGACCACGCCCAGGCGCCCACTGGTGCCCGCCCCGATGTAAAACAACCGCCCCCCGGCCTGCAGCCGTGCCACCGTTGCCTCAACCAACTGCTCGATTTGGGGCAGGGCCTTAGCCACAGTTTGCGGCACCGTGTGGTCGAGCTGGTTCATACCGGCCAAAATATCGGCGGTGGCCAGGGTTTCGAGGTGGTTGTACTCGGAGGGAGATTCGGTGGTCATACGGGGAGGATTATTTCAACAAACCTATGACAGGGAAATTGTCAAACACGTTGGCGTTGTGAGGAGCGTCTTTGTCAAGCTCCGTTGTCAGGTCCTGACCAGCCCAGTGTTCGTAATGGTGGCCGCGCTGCCACAGGCGCGAGCGGCTCACGTCATATATCTGACCCTGATAGGCTACCCAGATTTCGTCGCGGTCTTGGCCGTTGCGCAGGGCAAGCTGGTTGCGGGTGTAGGAGGGGAGGTCGTTTGGTGCCACTGGAACATTATGCCTAGCCCAGCAACGCCTGCAGCCGAATCCAGCGCTGGGGCAGGTCGCCTTGCGAGGCGTTTAGGTAGTCTTCATAGGTGCAGGGCACCACGCGCTTCACCGAGTTATCGCCGAGGCGCTCAACTTCCATCCACCACTTGTCGGCGCGGCGCGATTTGTAGAATACCAGCTTGTCGGGGTTGCCCGGCAGCACCACCGTGTAGGTGAGGAAGCGAAAGGTGCCAAAGCCAGTTTCGGGGCGGCGGTGGTAGAAGCCTTCCACGAAGTACCACAGCATGGTAGCCAGCGTAGCCGCGGCCATGCCGTGCGGGTCCAGGTCGGCGCGATAGCCGTAGAGGCCCAGGGAACTGAGCTGTTCGTTGTGGCCGGCGTACCAGCAGAGTTGGGTCGCGTCCTCGTTGCCGAGGCCGAAGGGGTTGGCGGGATAGTAGCCCGGGGCGTCCTGCCAGCGCAGGGCGGCAATGTCCACGCTCAGGAATTCCGCCTGGCGAATGAGCGGCTCGGCCAAACGGCGGTCGGTTCGCAATTCGCCCACGCTCATGGTTTCGAAGTGCAGCTTTTCGAGGGCTACTAATACTTCGGGCGGGGTGAGGTACTGCTGATGGCCAAGGTGGGCTAGGCTGAATACGAAGTTGGGCTCGTGCACCAACAAGCGGCGCAGGTGGCTTTCCTCGGGTGGGGTGCCGGGGCCGGGCTCGGCCATGTCGGGCCGGGCATCCACCACCGCGAAGCAGATGGCGCGGTCCTGGGATTCATAGGCCAGAAACTGACCGTAGTCGAGGTCGTGGCTGCCGCCGAGCAGCACGGGCACGGTGTTTTCTTCCAGCAAGGCCCCAATGATTTCGCGCAGGCGCTGGTAGGTGTCTTCCAGGGTGAGGCCGGGGCGCAAGTTGCCAAGGTCCACGAAACGCACGGTGCCGGTGCCTTTCTGCAGCTGGTAGAAGCGTTGGCGCACCTCGTTGGCGCCGTGGCGGTTGGGGTTGGGCGGGCCGGCGGCGCTGCCGCGCCATTCATCGAGGCCGATGAGGGCAAGGTCGGCGTTGCGCCAGTCGGGGAAGGTTTCGGTGAAGCGGGTGGCGTAGGCGGCTAGCGTGGTGGGCGCGGGTACAGCGGCGGTCAGCGTATCCGGCAACGGGTCAAAAAACAGGGCCAGATTCATTGGGAGCGGAAAGGCAAGTGCCCAAAATTACACAGGAAAAGCCCGTATACACGGGCTTTTTGGGCGTTTTGACTACTGCCCGGATTTTTGCTACCCACCGTATGTTATGGTTTCGCCTGCAGAACTATAGCACGGCGAAAAAAAAAGCTCTTTATTTAAGCTGAATTTCACTCTGCACGCCTAATAAAACCCACCCCATGGACGTTCGTCGCACCTTCGATATACTGGCCCATCAACTAGCCAATTCGCCCAAGTCGGACGCATTTGCCGCCAAGATTGACGGCCAGTGGGTGCCCACGAGTACCCAGCAAGTGCAGGACCAGGCCAACCTCGTGAGCCTGGGGCTGACGTCTCTCGGCCTGAAGCGCGGCGATAAAGTGGCCATCATCAGCATGAACCGCCCCGAGTGGATGCTAACCGATTTCGGCATCTCGCAAATTGGCGCCGTGAGCGTGCCCATGTACCCCAGCATCACCGTCGAAGACTACAAATACATCTTTGCCGATGCCGGCGTGCGCGCCATAGTCGTGTCCGACGAAAAGCTGCTGGACAAGGTGAAGGAGGCCACGGCCGGTCTCGATATTCCTGCCGACAACATTTTCTCGTTCGACCGCCTGCCAGGCACCCGCCACTTTAGCGAGCTACTGGAGCTGGGCAAAAAGGGCAATGTTGCCGACCTCGAGCCGCTAAAAGCTGCCGTGCAGTCCGACGACCTGCTCACCCTCATTTACACCAGCGGCACCACCGGCAGCCCCAAAGGCGTGATGCTCACGCATGATAACATTCTGAGCAACTGCCGCAGCTCGCAGCCCGCCGTACCGGTTTCCAAAGAAGATAAAGCACTGAGTTTCCTGCCGCTCTGCCACATTTTTGAGCGCATGGTGACCTACCTCTACATGATTAACGGAGTAAGTATTTACTATGCCGAGAACATGGAGGTAATTGCCGACAACCTGCGCGAGGTGAAGCCGCAGATTTTCACCACCGTGCCCCGGTTGCTGGAGAAGGTGTATGATAAAATCGTAGCCAAAGGCCACGAGCAGGAGGGCGTGAAGAAGAGCCTGTTTTTCTGGGCGCTGGACCTGGGCCTGAAGTTCGATACCCAAAAAGACCAGGGCTTCGTGTACAATACCCAATTGGCCCTGGCCAACAAGATTATTTTCAACAAGTGGCGCGAGGCCCTGGGTGGCCAGCTGCGCTGCATCGTGTCGGGCGGCGGAGCTTTGCAGCCGCGCCTGGCCCGCGTGTTCTGGGCCGCAGGCATCCCCGTGATGGAGGGCTACGGCCTCACTGAGACATCGCCCGTTATTGCCGTGGGCGGTTATCAGAAGGAGAACAACATGATTGGCACCGTGGGCCCGGTGGTGCAAGGTGTGCAAGTGAAAATTGCTCCCGATGGTGAGATTCTCACCAAATCGGCCTCTGTAATGAAGGGCTACTACAACAAGCCCGACCTGACCGCCAAGGAATTCGACGAAGAAGGCTGGTTCCACACCGGCGACATCGGCGAGCTGGTGAACGGCAAGTACCTGAAAATTACCGACCGAAAGAAAGAGATGTTCAAGACCTCGGGCGGCAAGTACATTGCCCCGCAGGTGATTGAAGGCAAGCTCAAAGAAGACCCCTTGGTGGAGCAGGCCATGGTGGTGGGCGCCGACCAGAAGTTTCCTTCGGCGCTTATCATCCCCTCTTTTGCCGACCTCCGCGGCTGGTGCAAGCGTAATGATATGCCGGACGCTTCCAACGAGGAGCTCATCAAAAACGAAAAAATCGTGCAGCTCTACGACGACTTGGTGAAGAAATACAATAAGAGCTTCGCGCAATGGGAGCAGGTAAAGCGCTTTGTGTTGCTGCCTGAGCTCTGGACTGTGGAAACCGGCGAAATGACGCCTACCATGAAGGTGAAGCGCAAGATTATTTCGGAGAACAACAAAGGCATTATTGAAAGCCTGTACCGCCAAACCGAGAAGCGGTAATTCTAGGCAATGACAAAACTAGGCAAAGGCTGATTGCGACCTTGCCGCAGGAGTTCTTGCGTATAAACCAAAAGTTGGGCAACCTGAACTACGTTTGGGTTGCTCAACTTTTTTAAATGGAAACTAGTATGCAAGCCTAACAAATTATTCGTAAGTTTACCGCACTTACATCTCCTATATGAAACCCGAAGAAACCGTCGATTACAATATTAAAGTGGCCTGGCACGCCATTTCGCGGATGTATAATACCCAGGCGGCGCAGAACGACATCACGACCAGCATCGGGTTCGTACTGTTGAACATCGACCAGGAGAAAGGTACGCCGGCCACCAAAATTGCGCCCCTGCTTGGCCTCGAAACCCGTAGCCTGACGCGCATTCTGCGGAGCATGGAAGAAAAAGGCCTCATCTATAAGCAGGCCGATTCGGTGGACAAGCGCTCGGTGCGCATCTTCCTGACGCCGCTGGGACTGGAGAAAAAAGAGGTTTCGCGCCAGACGGTGCGGCACTTCAACCTGAAGATTCGCGAGAAGATACCGCAGAGTCAGCTCGATACCTTTTTTAAGGTGACGGCCCAGATTACCAGCATGATTGAAAGCAAAGGCCTCTTTGAGGGCTTTGAATTGAAGCCGTTACGGCACGAAGCATCGGCCTAAGTAAGCCGTTCTCTCTTACACCAATACATCACTTTCCCACTAATTCCCCCACCCGAGGATGAATCGAACTATCAAGAAAGTTGCCGTGCTGGGCTCCGGCGTCATGGGTTCACGCATTGCCTGCCACTTCGCCAACATTGGCGTGCAGGTGCTGCTGCTCGACATAGCTCCCAAAGAGCTGCTGCCCGATGAAGAGAAAAAAGGCTTGAAGCTGGAGGCCCCAGCCGTGCGCAACCGCATTGTCAACGCTGCCCTGCAAGCTGCAATCGTTTCCAACCCCTCGCCACTCTACCGCAAAGCCGACGCCAGCCGCATCAAAACCGGCAACTTCGACGACAACCTCAAGGACATTGCCGGCTGCGACTGGACCATTGAGGTAGTGGTTGAGCGCCTCGATATCAAAAAGGGCCTGTTTGAGCGCGTGGAGAAGTTCCGCAAGCCCGGCACCCTAATCACCAGCAACACCAGCGGCATTCCGATTCACCTGATGACGGAGGGCCGCTCCGACGACTTTAAGAAGCATTTCTGCGGCACGCACTTTTTCAACCCGCCGCGCTACCTGAAGCTGCTCGAAATCATCCCGACGCCGGATACCGACGCCGCCATCGTGGATTTCCTGATGCACTACGGTGACCTGTATTTGGGTAAAACCACGGTACTCGCTAAAGACACTCCGGCTTTCATCGCCAACCGCGTGGGTGTGTTCGCCATTATGGACGTGCTGCGCATTATGCAGGAGCTGGGCCTGACGGTGGAAGAAGTGGATAAGCTCACCGGCCCAGTGATTGGCCACGCCAAGTCGGCTACCTTCCGTACCTCGGACGTGGTAGGTTTGGATACGCTGATGAACGTGGCCAACGGCCTGGCGCAGGGCCTGCCAAACGACGAAGCCAAAGACGTATTCGCGCTGCCCGAGTTCCTCAAGAAAATGGGCGAGAACAAGTGGCTCGGCGACAAAACCGGCCAGGGCTTCTACAAGAAGGTCAAAGGCGAAGGCGGTAAGTCGGAAATCCAAGCGCTGGACCTGAACACGCTGGAATACAAGCCGAGCGCCAAGGTGAAATTTGCCACGCTGGAGCTGACCAAAACCATGGACGCCTTGGCGCCGCGCTTCGCGATGTTGGTGACAGGCAAGGACAAGGCCGGCGAGTTCTATCGCAAGAGCTTTGGCAGCCTGTTCGCCTACGTGACCAACCGCATTCCCGAAATCACCGACGCGCTTTATAAGATTGACGACGCCCTCCGCGCCGGTTTCGGCTGGGAAATGGGTCCGTTCGAAACTTGGGACGCTCTGGGCGTGCAGAAAGGCGTAGAGCTGATGCAGGCCGAAGGCAAAGAGCCGGCTGTCTGGGTTACCGAGATGCTGGCCGCTGGCCACACCACGTTCTACAAAGTGAACGAGGCCGGGGTGAAGGAATACTACGACGTGGAGTCGAAGAGCTACCAGCCCATCCGCGGTGTTGAGAACTTCATCATCCTCGACAACCTGCGCACCACCGGTAAGGTGCTGTGGAAAAATGCCGGCGCTTCGGTTATCGACCTCGGCGATGGCATCCTGAACGTAGAGTTCCACTCCAAGATGAACTCGCTGGGCCAGGATGTAATCCAGGGCTTGCTGAAGGGCATCGATATGGCCGAAGCCGGCTACCGCGGCCTGGTGATTGGCAACGACGGGGCGCAGTTCTCGGCCGGTGCCAACCTGGGGCTGGTGTACATGCAGGCGCTCGAGCAGGAGTTCGACGAGCTGAACATGATGATTGCGCAGTTCCAGAATGCCATGATGCGCATGCGCTACAGCAGCATACCGGTAGTGGGTGCGCCGCACGGCCTCGCGCTGGGTGGTGGCTGCGAAGTCAACCTGCACTGCGACCTCGTGGTGGCTGCCGCCGAAACCTACATGGGCCTGGTGGAATTCGGCGTTGGCCTGATTCCGGCCGGTGGCGGCACCAAAGAAATGACCTTGCGCACGGCCGCCAAGTACGAGGAGGGCGAGCCTGAGCTCAATCTGATTCGGAACACGTTTGTCACCATCAGCACGGCCAAGGTTTCAACCTCCGCAGCCGAAGCATTCGACTTGGGCTTCATGCGCCGGGGCGATGAGATTGTGGTGAACAGCAACCGCGTGATTGCCCAGGCCAAAGCAGCTGCCATTGACTTGGCCGATGCCGGCTATACCCAGCCGGTACAGAAAACCAACATTAAGGTGCACGGCAAAGGCGCGCTGGCCATGTTCAAGACGGGTGTGTACGCCATGAAAGAAGGCCGCTACATCTCGGAGCACGACCAGAAAATTGCCGACAAGCTGGCCTTCATCATGTGCGGTGGCGACCTGAGCGCCCCCACCGAGGTGAGCGAGCAGTACCTGCTGGACCTGGAGCGCGAAGCCTTCCTCAGCCTCTGCGGTGAACGCAAGACGCTGGAGCGGATTCAGAGCATCCTGACTACCGGCAAGCCGCTGCGTAACTAATCAATTTGTCATGCTGACGAAGGAAGCATCTTATCACGGCTGCTTTTGTTAGCTTTTCATAAACCAAGTGGCGCGAGCGTGATAAGGTCCTTCGCTGCGCTCAGGATGACAATCAAAACTAAATGTCTAACAACACAGCATATATCGTTGCCGGCTACCGCACGGCCGTGGCCAAAGCGCCCCGCGGCGGTTTCCGCTTTACCCGCACCGACGACCTCGCGGCGGAAATTATCAAGCACCTTGTGGCCTCCGTGCCGGCTCTTGACCCGGCCCGCGTCGACGACGTGATTGTGGGCAACGCCGTGCCCGAGGCCGAGCAAGGCCTGCAAATCGGCCGCATGATTTCGCTGCTCTCCCTGCCCATGAACGTATCGGGCATGGTAGTGAACCGCTATTGCGGCTCGGGCGTGGAAACCATTGCCATGGCCGTGAACCGCATCAGCGGCGGCATGGCCGACTGCATCATTGCCGGCGGCGCTGAGAACATGAGCATGGTGCCCACTGTAGGCTGGAAAACGGTGCCCAATTACAACCTGGCCACCAAGTATCCGCAGTACTACCTCGGTATGGGCCTGACGGCCGAAGCCGTGGCGCAGGAGTACAAAATCAGCCGCGAAGACCAGGACCAGTTTGCCTACGCCTCGCACCAGAAGGCCGTGAAGGCTATTCAGGAAGGCAAGTTTAAGAGCCAGATTCTGCCCATTACGGTAGAGGAGACCTACGTTGACCAGGCCACTGGCAAGAAGAAAAACCGCTCTTTCGTGGTGGATACCGACGAAGGCCCGCGCGCTGATACTTCGGTAGAGGCCTTGGCACGCCTGCGTCCCGTGTTCGCCGCCAATGGCAGCGTAACGGCTGGCAACTCGTCGCAGACTTCCGATGGCGCGGCCTTCGTACTCGTGATGTCGGAGCGCATGGTGAAGGAACTGAACCTGGAGCCCATTGCCCGCATGGTGACTTATGCCACTGAGGGTGTGGACCCCCGCATCATGGGCATGGGGCCGGTGAAAGCCGTGCCGAAAGCTTTGAAGCAAGCCGGCATGAAGCTCGACGACATTGATTTGATTGAGATGAACGAGGCTTTTGCTTCGCAGTCCATCGCCGTGATGCGCGAACTGGGCATGAACCCGGACAAGCTGAACGTGAACGGCGGCGCTATTGCCTTGGGCCACCCGCTGGGCTGCTCGGGCGCCAAGCTCTCCATCCAATTGTTTGATGAGTTGCGCGGCCGTGGCCAGAAGTACGGCATGGTAACCGCCTGCGTAGGTGGGGGCCAGGGCGTGGCTGGCATTTACGAGTTGCTGAAGTAATTCACAAGTGCTGCTATATTTTGCAGGCTCAGTTTGACAGATGCTGGTTGCAGCTTTTGTGCCGTATACAAATTGATTGTCTGAGAACTAGCAGCCGTAACTAGTCGTTATACTAAAAGCAGAAAGCCCCGCTCATCCGGGGTTTTCTTTAACCAAAGTAGTAGGCGTGCCTAACAAATTCGCCTCAATTCGCTTAACTTTACACACCCACTCCTAACCTAGCCAACGTCATGGAAGTAACGCAGCATGCGCCCCTTAAAGGCGGCGAATTCATTATTAAACCCACTGATTCGCAGGACGTCTTTACGCCGGCCGATTTCACCGAGGAGCAGAACTACATGCACCAGACCTGTCTGGACTTTGTAGCCACCGAAGTGCATCCGCTGCTAGAGCGCCTCGATAACCACGAAGAAGGTCTCATGCGCGGCCTGATGGAAAAGGCGGGCCAATTGGGTCTGTTCGGTGTGAGCGTGCCCGAGCAATTTGGTGGTCTGGACATGGACTTCCCCACCGCCCTGCGCGTTACGGAAGGCGTGGGCGGCGGCCACTCGTTCCCAGTAGCTTTCGCGGCCCACACGGGCATCGCGCTGCTGCCCATTCTGTACTTCGGCAACGACGAGCAGAAGGCCAAGTACCTGCCCGGCCTCACCAATGGCGAGCTGATGGGCGCGTACTGCCTCACCGAGCCCGGCTCCGGTTCCGACGCTCTGGGTGCCAAGACCAAAGCTGTCCTCAATGCCGAAGGCACGCACTACGTGCTGAATGGCCAGAAAATGTGGATTACGAACGCCGGCTTTGCCGATGTGTTCATCGTATTTGCCCAGATTGACGGCGACAAGTTCACCGGCTTTATTGTGGAGAAGAACACGCCCGGCCTGAGCCTCGGCAACGAGGAGCACAAGATGGGCATTCAGGGCAGCAGCACCCGTCAGGTATTCCTGGCCGACGCGCTGGTGCCCAAAGAGAACGTGCTGGGTGAGATTGGCAAAGGCCACCTCATCGCCTTCAACGTGCTGAACATTGGCCGCATTAAGCTGGCTGCAGCTTGCCTGGGTGCTACCAAAATGGCGGCTACCCTGAGCGTGAAGTATGCCAACGAGCGGGTGCAGTTCAAACTGCCGATTTCTAAGTTTGGCGCCATCCGCTACAAGCTGGCACAGCAGGCCATCCGCATCTACGCTGTTGAATCGGCTATCTACCGCGCTGGTTCCGATATCTACCGCATGGAGCAGCAGCTCATGGCCGAAGGCAAAGGCTCCAATGAGGCCCTGCTCGGCGCCGCTCGCGAATTCGCTGTAGAGTGCGCTATTCTGAAAGTAGAAGGCTCGGAAGTGCTTGACTACGTGGTAGACGAAGGTGTGCAGGTATATGGCGGCTACGGCTTCTCGGCCGACTACCCCATGGACCGCGCTTACCGGGATTCGCGCATCAACCGCATTTTCGAAGGCACCAACGAAATCAACCGCCTGCTGGCCGTTGACATGATTTTGAAGAAGGGCCTGAAAGGCGAAATCGACCTGATGGGTCCGGCCCAGGCCGTGCAGCAGGAGCTAATGAGCATTCCGAGCATGAGCCAGGACGAGGAAAGTGGTTTGTTCAGCAAGGAGTTTAAGACTATTGCCAACCTGAAGAAGGCCATTCTGATGGTGGCCGGCTCGGCCGTGCAGAAATTCACTGCCACCCTTGCCAAAGAGCAGGAGTTGCTGATGAACATTGCTGACATGTCCATCAAGGTATACATCGCCGAAAGCACGCTGCTGCGTGTGGAAAAAGAAGCTTCTGCTAAGGGCGAAGAAGCCTTGTCAGTAGAAGCTGACATGGCCCGCGTATACCTAGCCGATGCCATTGACATTGTAGAAAAAGCAGGCAAAGACGCAATCGGCAGCATGGCCGAAGGCGACGAGCAGCGCCTGTTGCTGATGGGCCTGAAGCGCTTCACTAAAGCCGAATTGCTGAACGTGAAGGAAGCCCGCCGCCGCGTGGCTGCCAAGCTGATTGAAGCCAACGAGTACGCTTTCTAAAGCACTGGTTTTTCAAATTTGACAAATTAGTCGGGTTTTGTAAGCGTAAAAAAGGCCGCTCCTGATTTCAGGAGCGGCCTTTTTGGTTGCTATGCAGATACCGTTACTTGAGAAAGCCAGCAACTGATGCCCGCCAGCGAGCGGGGTTGTTGCGGACGTAGCTTTCGTGCTTGGCAGTAGGGTAGGTGACGAGTTGCTTGGGACCGCGGATGGCGGCATAAATGGCCTCGGTTTCCTGGCGCGTCACGCGGGGGTCTTGTTCGCCCCACTGCAGTAAGGTTGGCACGCGCACGGCGCGGGCATAAGCCACGGCGTCGTGGTTGAAGCCCCAAAAGCCGTTTTGAAGGCTGCCCGTAAACACGATGAGGTGGGCCAGTGGCTCCTCGGGCTTGTTCAACGAGCGGAGTCGGCCCTTGGAAGCATCAATCAAGCTGGCGAAAGGACATTCCAAAATCAGGCCCTGCGGCTGCATGGTGGGAAATTGCTTGATGCCACGCAGCACACTCACGGCGCCCATGCTGGTGCCAAAGAGGTAGATTTTCTGATTAACGTTTTGCCTAAACACCCAGTCGTACGCGGCTTTCACGTCTTGAGCTTCCTCGTAGCCGACAGAGGTATAGTTTCCTTCGGAGGCACCGGAGCCGCGAAAATCGACTTGTAGGGTGCTGAATCCTAGTTTGCGGAAGCTTTTTGCTTCGGTATCGAGCCCTCCGCGCTGGCTGTGGTAGCCATGAAACAACGCGACCGTCCCCCTGGACTTATCTACGGGCACGTACCATGCCGCCAGATGGGTGCCATCGGCAGCCGTGAAGGTTACGTCTTGGTACACGGTGTCGGGGGCCGGTCCATCAATGGGGCGGCCGTTGGGCACACCCAGTAAAGCATACTTCGCCATTGCCAGCGCCGATGGTGGGCCGGGAGGCAACCTGTCGCCCGCTACGTCGAAGTGGGTAAAATGGTAGGCTTGATTAAACAGCACGAAGCTGCAAAGCGCCAGCAGGCCGGCCAGTGCCCAGGCAATGCGCCCTGTCCAATTCCGCTTTCTTTTGATGGGTTGCATGGGTTACTTTACCACTATTTTTTCGAGCTGCAGAGCCGCCGATTTCTTGCTGGGCCGGCTCACGCCAATAATGGTTTTCTCGCCCAGCCACGCGGTGAAGTCCTTCACGTAGGCAAGCTGCTGGTCGTCGGCAACGTTAAGCTTCAGTCGTTCGGGCTGGCTCACCACGCCTGTTTGGGCATTGATGCGCCGCAGGTAGAGGTCCGATTTTTTGTTGATGTTTTCCAGCGTCACCACCTGAATGGTGTTATTGAACACGGCTGCCCGAAAGCCGATGCCCGTATAGGCGTCCACGGCTGGGGCCACTTGTTTTTTGGGCACGATGCTGTGCCAAGTAGGCTGACCAAACTCACTGTAACCAAACACATGCAGCTCGCGGGCATGCACCGGAGTGCCTTCTCCGCCCTCTTCAAAATGCTTCTCCGCAATTACGACCAGCTGTTTGTCTGCTGTCAACAGCAACTCGCTTAGGTAGACGTCCTCTAGGCGCTTTACTTCCACTCCGTTGGCTTTGCCCACCTCAGCTAGGTAGGCAGGAGTGAAGCGGAATTCCGGCGAAAATTTCATGTCCCCAGTGCCACTGAAGTCGTATTTCACCACCTTCAGGCTATAATATTCGCCGCTTTGGTAGTCGGCGCACAGCGCCGCGGCATACAGGCTGCCATCGTTCAATACCTTAAACTTGGCATCGCGTATCGTCACCGCCTTGCCGCCATAGGTTCCCCCAACCGGAACCCCCAATACTTTAATCTCGGTAGACTTGCCCGCTGGGTACCGCCGTACGGTTAGTTTGGTCATGCGGTCGCTAACCAGGGTCACGTACTGAGTGCCATCGTTGGCCACGTGAACAGCCGGGGAGAAGAAGTCGCCCAGTGCGTGAAAGTCGTAGGTCTTGTCTTCCAGCTTGGCTAGGTTCTGGTCGAATAAGGTGGCAGCAATGCTTTTCACTTGCTGCTCGCGGGTATAATAGCGGAAGGCCAGCAGCCGGGTACCATCAGGCGAGATGGAAACTCCGGGCCGCCGGTCACGGGCGGGCACGGCTATCACCGTTTTGGCTGCGCCTTTTTGACCGTTCTGTAAGTTCACCGCCACCACGTTCAGCTTTTGGCCGCTTTCCTCTTTCTGATGAATCACCACCAGGGCTTGCTGCGGTCCGCGGCCAAAAGCTTCAAGAGTTTCATCGGGGCCCACTGGAATAGTGGTGCTCCATTGTTTTTTGAGGTCAGCATCGTAACGCTCCACGGCATAGCCGCCCGCGCTTTGATGCGCCAGAATGACAAAGCCCGAGCCGTCGGCTAAGGGAAGGGTTTTGTTTGGCACCCGCATATCGTAGCGGTCGGCGCCTTGTTCGGGCAAATAACTGAAAGGGGTAGACTTCACTTTTTGCGCCAGTGCCGGGGTGGCCAAACTTAGGAGTGCGCTTCCCATCAAGCCTGTCAGCAACGCTCGGTAAAGCATAGGTTCTAATTTTTTTTAATTGTGCTATAATACCGGGTTCATGCCCCGGTTGTGCCCAAAAGTACCCACTATCGACTGAGCTTTAATTAAAAGATGCACTATAAACAGTACCAACCTCAAGCCACCTAACAAAAAGATGTTTTAAGCATAACACTCCTGCTGTCACTTTCGTACATAGACCCCGTTTACTTTGTGTCTGCAAGGAGAAGTGCAATAAGGCTGATGCCAAAATCTGGATAACTAATTGCTAATCAGCTTATTGCAATTGTATAAGAAATTTTTATCTGGTCTTTCACACATTTTGCCTACCCAAAACTTAGTCCTTCGTACCTTTGCCGAAGCATTAGGTTATAATATCATGAAATCTCTTTTCAAGTTTACGCTATTATTTGCGCTCATCGTCAGTGGCAAACTTGCTAAGCAGCCAGCTGCTGCTGCTATGGCAAAGAATGCAGAAAGCAAGCCTGCAGCTGATACCTCGATGGTTTTTGTCAGCCAGATGATTCCTGCTCAATCGGTCAAACCGGCCCACGCAAAAGCCAAGACCCGGCAGACAGGAACTGACCTAATAGCAAACCTATTTTAATAATTCCCTCGACTTTTTCGGAAGTCTTTTTTTTGCCCGTACCTCTAGCAACCCGTCTGTTAGCTAATTCGGCTCCAGTTTACGGCTGTAGCCGGTAAGCTCTCAATGTGGCGCCGGATGTTCGCATTGGCAGGTTGCTCCAGGTTGGGGTCGTCGGCCAGAATGGCCTGAGCCGCTGCCCGGCTTTCACTCAGGATGCGGCCGTCTTTGGCCAGGTCAGCAATCAGCAAGTCTAGCACGCCGCTTTGTTGCGTGCCCATCAGGTCTCCAGGGCCGCGCAGCTTAAGGTCGATGTCGGCAATTTCGAAGCCGTTATTGGTTCGCACCATGGTTTCGAGCCGAGTGCGGGCGTCTTTGCTCAGCTTAAAGCCCGACATCAGGATGCAATAGCTCTGGTCGGCGCCGCGGCCCACGCGCCCGCGCAGCTGGTGCAGTTGGGAAAGGCCGAACCGTTCCGCCGATTCAATTACCATCACTGAGGCGTTGGGTACGTTCACGCCCACCTCAATCACGGTGGTCGCCACCATAATCTGGGTTTCCTTCTTGATGAAGCGTTGCATTTCGAAGTCTTTCTCTTCGGCCTTCATGCGCCCGTGCACAATGCTGATTTGGAACTCCGGGAAAGCCCGCGACACGCTTTCGTAGCCATCAGTCAGGTCCTTATAGTCCATCGTTTCCGACTCCTCAATCAGCGGGTACACGATGTAGGCCTGTCGGCCCAACTTCACCTGGTCGCGGATAAATTCAAAGACTTTCAGGCGGTTGGCGTCGTAGCGGTGCACCGTCACGATGGGCTTGCGGCCGGCGGGCAGCTCGTCAATCACACTCACGTCGAGGTCGCCGTACAGCGTCATAGCCAAGGTGCGCGGAATGGGCGTGGCCGTCATGACCAGCACGTGTGGGATTACGTGGGGGTTTTTCTGCCACAGCTTCGAGCGCTGCGCTACGCCAAAGCGATGCTGCTCGTCCATGATGGTCAGGCCCAGGTTGCGGAACTGCACCACGTCTTCGAGCAGGGCGTGGGTACCCACCAGCATGTGCATGGTGCCGTTGCGCAACGCCTCGTGCAGCACGCGCCGCTCGGCGGTGCGGGTGCTGCCCGTGAGCTTGCCAATGTGAATGCCCAAGGCATCGGCGTACACTTTCAGGCCGGTGTAGTGCTGGTCGGCCAGAATTTCGGTGGGCGCCATGATGCAGCTCTGAGCACCGTTATCGGCAGCCATCAGCATCGCAATGAAGGCCACGATGGTTTTGCCCGAGCCCACGTCGCCCTGCAGCAAGCGGTTCATCTGCTGCCCGGCACAGAAGTCTTTATAAATATCGTGGATGACCCGCTTCTGTGCGCCCGTCAGGTCAAATGTGAGGTGATTTTTATAGAAATCAACCAGGGTAGGCACTTGATTGAAAATCTGTCCGGCCAAGGTCACCTTGCGTTGGTCGCGCTGCCGCAGTAGCTTGAGCTGCACGTAAAACAGCTCCTCAAACTTCAGCCGGAACTTGGCAGCGGCCAGCAACTCTGGACTCTGCGGAAAGTGAATCTGCTGCAAGGCCTGGGGCTTGCTCATGAGCCCGTAATGCTCAATCAGGGCCGGCGACAGCGACTCTACTACGTGCGACTGCGCCAGTTTCAGCAACTCGGCCACCATGCGCATGATGGCCTTGCTGTCGACGCGGTGATAGTTTTTTAGTTTCTCCGAGGTGTTGTACACCGGCTGCAGAAAGCTCTGACCGGGTTTGGCCTCAGTCACTTCTTCCAGTTCGGGGTGGGCCATCTGGGGCCGGCCGTTGAACATCGTCGGCTTGCCAAAAACGATGTACTCCTGGTTGTTTTTGGTGTACTGTTGCACCCACTTCACACCCTTAAACCACACCAACTCCAACTCGCCGGTGCCATCGCCCACCTTGGCGGTGAGGCGCTGCTTCGGGCCTTCGCCTACCAACTCCTTATTGCGCAGCATGCCCTTCACCTGCACATAAGGCAAGTCGTCGTGCAAATCAGCCACGTTGTAAACCTGCGTCCGGTCGAGGTACCGGAAAGGGTAGCGCTGAATCAGGTCGCCGTAGGTAAACAAGCCCAGCTCTTTGCCCAGCAGCTGGGCGCGCTGGGTACTGCCCACGGTGCGCAGAAACTCAAGCCGGGTGTTGAAGAAACTCATTTAACAATTAACACTTATCATTTAACAGTAAGCAACCTCTTATCAATCAACGGGCCTGAATTGGCAGCACCCTTGCTTTCCTGCGAAAGCTGTTAAATGTTAATTGATAAATGGCAAATGATTAGCGGTAGCGCAGCGTATTTAGCATCCGCACCATGTCTTCCTTCACGTACTCAATCACAGGCGCTAGAGAGTCGTTGGCTGTTGCCGTGCGGAAGTACAAGGCTCCGCGCAGGAAGTGCTTAGTGCTGTCCGTGGTATAGAACTGAAACTGGCTCGGAACCTCGCCCTGCAGCTCAAACACGGAAGCGCGTAGCCCGTTTGGGGTCTTCAGAATGCGCTCATCAATGGCCGTGGCCTTGATTTCGTGCTTGCCGGTCAGCTTGCGGGCATCCTCCATCATCTTGTTATAGAGGCGGCGGTCGCGCTGCACATCCATATAAGTAATCTGCACGTTGGCATTCAGCTTGGGGTAGTACACGTTCAGCCAGTGCGGCTGAGCCATGTAAGACGAGTCGCGCTTAATTACCGCTTCCTTCGAGATTTCAAAAGAGTAAGGATGGTCGCCTGGAAGAAGCTGGTAATGGTGGGGCGGCAAGTCGATGCGATTATATCCCTTGGGCTTGGGCGTAAATTCCGGAGCCGAAGAACAGCCTGCCAGCACGACCAGCGCCACAACCGCCAAGGAAATCTTTTTCAGTAGTAATGCCACGTAGTTTCTGCTAGTGATGCGACGCCAACATCATGGCCGGCGTGCCAGGTATCAAAGGTAACCTTTGGCCCGTGCCAGTCGCAACGAAAAAAGCCCCGGGCTAGTGCCGGGGCTTTTTCTGAGAATCGTTAATTATCGACTAAAAGGGGAGTTTGTCGAGCTCAGGTTCGTGGCGGAAGGTCTGTTGCGGTTCGGCAGCTGCCTGACCGTTGGCATCAGAGCCGGCAGCTCCGGTGCCTTGCGGACGGCCGCCCAGCATCGAAATCTCATCAGCGATGATTTCCGTGATGTAGCGGGTTTGCTGGTCCTTATCCTGGTACTGGCGAGTGCGCAGTTTGCCTTCAATGTATACTTGCTGCCCCTTTTTCAGGAATTTGTCAGCCATGTCGGCCAAGCCGCGCCACGCCGAGATGTTGTGCCACTCGGTGCGCTCTACGCGGTTGCCTTGTTTGTCTTTGTAATAGTCATTGGTAGCGAGGGTAAAGTGAGCCACGCTCACGCCACCTTCCAAATGCCGCACCTCAGGGTCTTTGCCCAGGTTGCCTACCAATATTACTTTGTTCACTCCGGCCATATTAATGCACGTTAGGAAATACAGAATCGAAAGAGCCACTCGGCTTTTCTTGCATTAAAGATAAGGCATTAAATTGAGTATTGCTAATATTTTACTAAAAATAAAAGCACGATTAACTAATATGAATGGGATGATACGAGTCAGATATTCTGGCTGCAATAATTAGCAATAAGCTTGGGCTTGGGCAATGCCTCAATCTCATCGGCAGAGTAGGCCCGTAGGCCTAAATCGCGAAGGGTGCTGGCCGGCAATGGCTGAGCTAAAGTCATGGGGTGGAAGCGCGCCTCCAGCTTCTGATGGCTTAGCACGTGGCGGTAAGCTGCGCTGGGCTCCGCGGCCTGGCTGGTATCGAGGCGCGCACCCAAGGCGTCGAGGTGGCGCACGAGTTCCGCAGGGGGCAATTCCGCGACGGTGGTTTCGGTCATGGCGAAATCGTAGAGGCCTTGCCAGATGTCTTTTTCGCGCCGTTCGCGCAGATAGGTTTGCTCGCCGTGGCGCAGCACGAAGTAATGAAAGTAGCGCGTGCGCGACGCTTTGGCTTTGCTCTTCACCGGCAACAGCGCCACTTGCCCGTGCTGAAACGCCCAGCACTGGCTTTGCAAAGGACAAAAGAGGCAGTCGGGCTTTAATGGAGTGCACTGGATGGCACCGAACTCCATGATGGCCTGATTAAAATCAGCGGGCGTGCTGGCTGGAATGTGCTGGTCGGCCAGGGCCTGAAATTCCTTGCGCGAGCTGGGAGCGGCGATATCGGAATGCAGGCCGAAGATGCGGGCCAGCACGCGGTACACGTTGCCATCGAGTACGGCCACGGCTTCATCAAAAGCAAAGGAGGCAATGGCGGCTGCGGTGTAGGGACCTACGCCGCGCAGCTGCAGCAAGCCCGCGTAGGTGCTGGGAAATTTCCCTCCGAACTCACGCACTACCTGCTGGGCGGTATGGTGCATGTTGCGAGCCCGCGAGTAGTAGCCGAGCCCCTGCCAGTAGCGCAGAACCTCGGCTTCGGGCGCTGCCGCTAACTCCTGCACCGTAGGGTAAGCCGCTAGAAAGGTGTTATAGTAGGGGAGGCCCTGTGCCACACGGGTTTGTTGTAGAATTACCTCCGATAGCCAGATGGCGTATGGGTCGCGGGTATGGCGCCACGGCAGGTCGCGGTGATGGCGGGGGTACCAGGCCAAAAGGGCGGCTGCCAGAAAGGAAGGCCGGGGAGTTGTGTTGGTCAAAATTTTGAAAGCGAATAATTTGAGTCCAGAACTTGTTTCGTGGTTCTGGTTGGTAAAACAAAAAAAGGAGGCTACCTTTGTGGCCCCAATTCAAGGGCGAACCGCCTACCGGGCAAGGGCTTACGCTGGAATGCGGGATTTTTTTGCCTAAAAACGTAATTTTTTTAACCACATAAGGACCATACCAACGTGACTAAAGCTGAGGTAATCGCCGAAATCTCTACGAAGACCGGCATCGAGAAAGCAGATGTATTGATGACTGTTGAGGCTTTCTTCAAAGTCGTGAAAGATTCAATGACGGAAGGCAACAACATTTATGTACGCGGCTTTGGCTCGTTCGTAAACAAGAAGCGCGCCCGTAAAGTAGCCCGCAACATCTCGAAAAATACGTCGCTCATCATCGAGGAGCACTATATCCCGAGCTTCAAGCCGTCGAAGACTTTCGTGGCTAAAATCAAGAACAGCAAGAAGGTGAAGTCCGTTGCTGCTAAAGCCTAAATTATCTGGCAATAGGCGGTAAATAAAGTGCACAGTAGCGAGCTTTCTGAACACTTATTTGGGTTATTACTGTTACGCAATCGGGCAACCGACCGGGACCCCCAGCTACCTACTATCAGATAATGAATTACCGGCCGCGCCGCCGGTGTCTTTTCCGCAAGGGGAAGCCCGGCGGCCGGTTTTTTTCAGCCCATGGCCACTACTAGCTCAGCTTCGCATCAATTGGTTGTCCTCGCCGCCTCGCTTGCGTTGGTGGGAGGACTTTACGTATTGCCCAAAGGCATCGTTAAGCCAAAAGAAAGCCGCTCTGAACTGAACAAGGACGCTGCTAAAACGGCCAACCGTGATGGCGGTGGCTTCAAAACCAATGGCTCCAAAACCGAGGCTTCCTCGGGGCCGGTGCCGGCTACGGCTATCGACAACGGCGGTGCCCATTCTGACGACGACGGCCACGACCACGGTCCGTCAGCTCCGGAAGCCGCCCCGCACACCAGCGCCACTTCCGCCCAACGGCAGGAACTGGCGCGTTTGCTCAGCCAGTATAAGGCAGCGCCTAATGCGGCTGCGCAGTCGGCAACTGCTATCACGTTGGCCCGTCGCTACGAAGCCGTAGAGCGCTTTGACAGTGCCGGTTACTACCTCGAGCAGGTAGCGCTGGCCAGCCCAAGCGCTCAAAACTGGCAGCGGGCAGCCGATGCTTACTTCCAAGCGTTTAGCTTTGCGGCGTCGGAAGAGCGGGTAAAGCTGCTGGGCGGCAAGTCCCGGGAGCTTTATGCGAAGGTGTTGCAGAAAGAGCCGGGTAACCTCGACGCTAAAACCAACCTCGGCATGGCCTACATGGCCTCCGACAACCCCGTGCAGGGTGTAACCATTCTGCGCGAAGTACTGGAAGCGGACCCCCGCAACGAGAAAGCCCTGTACAACATGGGCATTCTGGCGGTGCAAAGCAACCAGTACGATAAAGCCGTGACACGCTTCAAGGACTTGGTGAAAGTCAATCCGAAGAACGTGAACGGACAGTTTTACCTCGGCGTAGTCCTGGCCCGTACCGGTGCCAAGGAAGAAGCCAAAGCGGCCTTCCTCACCGCCAAGAGCCTGAGCCCTGACCCGGCCCTGGCGGCTTCGGTCGACGAGGAAGTTGCCAAATTGAAGTAGCTACAACCCAATCAAACACCAACTTAACCCCCAAGCATCATGCCCTGCGGTAAAAAAAGAAAGCGTCATAAGATTGCCACTCACAAGCGTAAGAAGCGCCTGCGCAAGAATCGCCACAAGAAGAAGTAAGCCTCACGGGGCGTAGCGGCGGCCGGCAGTTTTCCTAACGGGAAAGGAGCCAGCCACCTATCTCTCACGTAGCCTCCTGGGTGTGGCCGCGTTGGGTGCTTTTCCCGTGGCTCGCGAGGGAAGCCAGAACCATCGGTTCTGGCTTCCCTTTGCCAGTTTCGGGGTAGTGCTGCGGTTACATTTTGGCAGGTTACCTTAACTAAATCAATGCTTTGAGTAATGAATTAGTGATTAATTCTACTCAGGAAGGCGAGCGAATTGCGTTGTTGCAGGACAAGCGGTTGATTGAATACCACTTCGACCGCAACGACACCAATTACTCAGTAGGCGACATCTTCCTGGGCACCGTGAAAAAGGTGATGCCTGGCTTGAACGCGGCATTTGTGGACATTGGCTACGAAAAAGACGCGTTTCTACACTACGGCGACCTCGGCGAGCAATACAACTCTTTCACGAAGTGGGTACGCACCGTTCAAAGCGGCCGGGCCGGCACTGCCGGGCTGGAGAAATTTACGTTTGAGCCTCCGCTTGAAAAAGTAGGCAAGGCCGAGAGCGTATTTAAGAAGGGGCAGCAGCTGGTGGTGCAAATCATCAAAGAACCCATTTCGACCAAAGGCCCCCGGGTGAGCACCGACATTTCGATGGCTGGGCGCTACTTGGTACTGATGCCGTTTTCGAACACCATCAGCGTTAGTAAGAAAATTGTAAGCAAGGCTGAGCGTGACCGTCTGAAGCGGCTCATCGCCAGCATCAAGCCCGTAAACTTTGGCGTTATCATCCGCACCGTAGCGGAAGGACGTGAAGTAGCCGAGCTTGACAAAGACATGCAAGACATGGTGGCCAAGTGGGAGCAGCTCTACAGCACGCTCCGCACGGCCAAGCCTAACGACAAAGTCCTGGGTGAGCTGGGCCGCACGTCGTCGATGCTCCGCGATATGCTGAACGAGTCGTTCGACAGCATCATGGTGGACGCCCCGACGATGTACGACGAGATGCGGGATTACCTGCAAAAGATTGCGCCCGACAAGCTCGGCTTGCTGAAGCTTCACAACTCGAAGATTAAAATCTTCGAGCAAACCGGCATCGAAAAGCAGCTTAAGACGCTGTTTGGTAAGACCGTAACGGTGCCCGGTGGTGGTTACCTCGTAATCGAGCACACCGAAGCCCTGCACGTTATCGACGTAAACTCGGGTAGCAAGAGCAACCAGGAGAATGACCAGGAGGCTACGGCCCTCATGATTAACCTGCTGGCGGCGAAAGAGGTGGCCCGGCAGCTGCGGCTGCGCGACATGGGCGGCATCATTGTCATCGACTTCATCGACATGCGCTCGGCCGAAAGCCGGAAGAAGGTTGAGGATACCGTGCGCGACGTGATGAAGCTTGATAAAGCCAAGTACACCGTGCTGCCCATCACCAAGTTCGGGCTGATGCAGATTACCCGGCAACGGGTACGGCCAGCTGAGAACATCGTGACCGGCGAGGTGTGCCCCACTTGCGGCGGCACGGGCAAGATTTCGGCCTCCATCCAGGTAACGGACGACATCGACAACAGCATCGATGACTTGCTGGTGAACCAAAACCAGTCAGGTATTACGCTGTCGGTGCATCCGTTCCTGCATGCCTACTACACCAAGGGTCTGGTTTCGCGCCAGATGAAGTGGTACCTCAAGTACTACAAATGGGTGAAAGTAGTGAAGGACAGCAGCCTTGGCCTCACTGATTATCGCATTGAGGACGAGCGCGGCGAAGAAATTCAGCTTCGTTCTTCAGCAGCGGCCATGAGCCGTTTGCAAGACCGTGAGGTTGAAATTGTTGACTAAACAGGACAATAGGTTCTGCTAAAAGAAGGGCCCCGCCGCTTGCACCAGTGCAAGCGGCGGGGCCCTTCTTTTAAGTGCTCGTGCGTAAGTATTTACTCAATCAAAGAAGAGCGCCGTGCAGAGCGCAACTAAGCATCTCGCTCGCATCGTTCAACGATTGAGTTACTACCACACGCGAGATGCTTCGACTGGGCTCAGCATGACGTGCTTCTCAACATCAGTATCTGATTTTTTGGTTAGTACCTAACAAAGCACCCCAAGCGAGCTTAGAATTTGATGCCCAAATCCAGCGCTACGGAGCTGTTCTTGATGGTGATATCTCTGAAATCACGGGTCTTCTCGAAGTAGCGGTCGATGTCTATCAGGCCGCGGTTGTAGCTGATGCCGGCAAAGACCTTTGTGCTTTTGGCTAGCTGAAATTCAACACCCAGGCTGGCCAAAGCATCGGCATCCAAAAACAAAACATGGTCGCTTGCCTTAGTCTCTTGAGCAGTGGCGGGGTCGGTGTAGAACTTGCTGCTGTTGATGCGAGTGCCAATGGGCACGTTTAGCGAGCCGCCCACCTGGAAGTACAGGCGGGTGTCGGGGGCTACCTCGTTGGTGAAGAGTTTTACCGTGAGGGGCGCCTGCAGGTACTGCATATTGAATTTTTGCGTTGCAGTGAAGGGCTGCCCCCCCGAAACATCCCGGTAGGAAATTGTACCGCCTCTGCCATTCAGCAGCAAACCCGTGCTTAGCGCATAGTTTTCACCAAAGAAGTAGTCAACGACCAAGCCGCCACCGAAGCCAAACTGGCTGCCGTCGCTCTTGAAGGCCTTGTCGCTGGGCGACTCGGCCCGCATGCTGTTAATGGAAGGCGATATTTTCAGACCAATTTCAATCTGGGCCGAAGCAGTAGTGATGCTGGCTGCAAAGGCCAACAGGGCAAAGAATAGTTTTTTCATGAGTGGCAGAAAAGTCCATTGGGTCGGGCAACTGCCGACTGCCAATGGGTTTTGGCTAATTTTACCCCAAAGTAACGAGCGTGAATAAGAATAATTTTGCCTGGCGGCGCTGGCTGCCCCTGTTTTTTGGCTTAAGCCTCGGGTTGGGAGCTTGCAAAAGCGGCTCTTCGGACGGGTGCCGAACCGATGCTGCCGCTGATGCACCAGCCGTGCCAGTGCGTGTTAAACACTTGGAGACAAGTTTCTTCAAGGTGAAAACGCCGGCTGATGCGCAGCAGTTTATGGCGGCAAATCCGGCGTTTTCCCGCTACTACTTGCAGCGGCAGCCTGGCAGTGAGCAGCAATTGGCCACTAGCTTAACACAGCTAGCCACCAACGACGCCTTACAGCAGCTAGGCAATGAAACCCGCGCTGCTTTTCCGGACAGTGCCGCACTCAAGCGCGACCTGGGCGAGATGTTCCGTAGGGTGCATCATTATTTCCCCGATTTTAATGCCCCGCCCGCCGCAACCTACGTGAGTGGATTTTTGAGCAAGGACATTTATGTGAACGACAGCTTGCTGGTGTTGAGTCTGGACTGGTTTATGGGCCCCAAGGCCAGCAAGCGTCCTGACTTGCCGCAGTACATGCTGCGCCGCTACACGCCAGCGGGCCTGATGCCGCTACTGGCCCAGAATGTATCATCGAAGTACAACAAGCACGAACTGACCGCCAATACCATGCTCGATGCCATGGTGCACTCGGGCAAGGCCCTCTACTTCGCGAGCCTGATGTTGCCGTGTACGCCCGATTCATTGCTCATGGGCTACACTAGTCGCGAAATGGTAGGGCTGGAGGCTAACGAGCCACGGGTGTGGGGTCACTTCTTGGAAAAGAACCTGCTGTATTCAACTACGCCGTTTCTGTTGCAGAAATACGTGGGCGAGCGGCCCAACGTGCCTGAGATTGATAAGACCTGTCCCGGGCGGGTAGGGCAGTGGGTGGGGCTGCAAATCGTGCGCAAGTACGTGGCCACCCACCCCGATGTGAGTCTGGCCCGCTTGATGGCCGAGAAGAATGCGCAGCGCATTCTCAACGAGTCGCACTATCGCCCTAAAAATCAATGAGCGAATGAGTGAGTGGGTGAATGCGTGAATGAGCGAGACCACTGTTCATTCACGCATTCACCCACTCGCCCATTCGGCCATTGCTCCTCATGCACATCGCCGTTTTCAGCCAGTACCATACTAACCCCGACTGCCCGGCTACCAGCCGGCACTACACGCTGCTGGCCCACATAGCCAAAACGCACCGGGTGACGCTGCTGACTACGCCGGCCTGGAAGGGGCAGCGGCTGAGCCAGGCATACCCCTGGGTGCCGGTTGGCGTGGAATTACGCGAAGCACAAGTGCCGTACGATAACAAGATGGGGCCGGCTCGGCGAGCCTTTGCTTTTGCGCAATATGCGCTTTGGGCGGTTCGCGAAGGCTTACGCATTGACAAGCCCGATGTAATTTGGGGCATTAGCACGCCACTGACGGCGGCGTGGGCAGCGGCCCAGGTAGCGCGCTGGCGCAAGGTGCCATGGGTGTTTGAGGTGCAGGATTTGTGGCCGGCGTTTCCCATTGCTATGGGGGCGGTGCCTACTGCGCTGGCTCGGAAGCAACTGTACCAGTTGGAGAAGCGGCTTTATGACAGCGCTAGGCACATTTTGCCGCTGTCGCCGGATATGACGCGCTACGTGACTGACCTGGGAGTTTCGGCGGGAAAGGTGACGACGGTGCTCAATGGAACGGACCTGGAGTTGGCCGCGTACGCCACTCCGGAGGCAGTGCAGGCACTGCGCCAAGAACAGGGATTGCTGGGGAAGCGCGTTATTCTGTACGCGGGCACCTTTGGGCGCGCCAATGATATACCGACGCTAGTAGCAGCTGCCGAAGCCATGGCTGCCACCGATACGGACGCGGTCTGGCTGTTTCTGGGGCATGGTTATTTTAAGCCGTTGATTGCGGCGGCGGCAGCCCGCTGGCCGGGGCAGATTCGGATGGTGGGTGGGCAGGCGCGGCACGAAGTATTCACCTGGTTTGCGCTGGCTGATGTTTCAGTGGTTTCGTTTCTGGGCTTGCCGGTACTCGATTCAAACTCGCCGGCTAAGCTGTACGATTCGTTGGTGGTGGGGACACCGATTATTGTCACCAATCAGGGGTGGACCCGGGCGCTGGTGGAACAGCACGATTGCGGCTGGTACGTGCCAGCTGGCGATGCTGTAGCGTTGGCTGCGAAACTGCAGGAATTGCTGGCTCAACCGGAAGTGTTGGCGGCGGCTGGCTCGCGTGGGAAACACTTGGCCATCGAAGAATTTGACCGGCAGCTGCTGGCTCAGCGCGTTCAGCAGGTACTCGAAGCAGCTGCTGGAAAAGCATAAGGCGTTGCTGAGCGTTACAGTGTAATATGTAACGTTTTATGCTATATAGTGCCGAGCTTGTGCCGCTTAATGCTGTTGGCTATTAAGGTGCCGGTGTAACGCACCGCTGTTGTTTACTCTGTGGGGATGGGTTCGTAGGCCAGCGCTTTGCCAAAGTTCTTCTCGAAGTAGGCACAGCTAGGCGCTAGGGGGCAAATGCTGCATTTTGGCGTGCGAGCCACGCAGATGTAACGGCCGTGCAAAATCAGCCAATGGTGGGCTTTGGCTATTGACTCCTGCGGAATGTACTTCACTAAGCCCTTCTCTACTGCTAGCGGGGTGGTAGCGGTTTTGGGCACCAGCCCGATGCGGTGCGACACCCGAAACACGTGCGTATCCACGGCCATGGCGGGCTGGTTGTAGATAACAGAGGCCACCACATTGGCCGTTTTGCGGCCTACGCCGGGCAGGCGCTGCAACTCCTCAATCTGGCTCGGGACCTCGCCACCAAACTCACTCGTGAGCATGCGGCCCAGGCCGGCGAGGTGCTTGGCCTTGTTGTTAGGGTAAGAGACGCTGCGGATGAAGGGAAAGATGTCTTCGGCAGCGGCGGCGCCCAGGTGGGCGGCTGTGGGAAACTGTTCCAGCAGAGCGGGCATCACCTGGTTCACGCGCTTGTCGGTGCACTGCGCGCTCAGCACCACAGCCACGATTAACTCATACGGATTGCCGTAGGCCAGCTCGGTTTTGGGCTCCGGGAAGTTGGTGGTGAAGTAGTCGAGGAAGTATTTGAATCGGTCGGCGCGGCGCATGGCGAGGGATAGCGGCAAAAAAGAACTGTCATCCCCGGCGCGGCAAAGGCCGGGGACAGCAGCCCAAAGAAACGTAATTACAGGAACTACGGGCCTTGAGCGGGCTATCCTTTGGCTCTTCGCTGCGCCCGGGATGACAGGAACAGGAAACCGAAAGGGTTTAGGACTTGGCTAAGAAGGTGCGCGAATAGCGCAAAATGGCCTCGGAGGTCTCGGGCCGCGGCTCGCGACGGACGCCGTCGAGAACTCGCTGGGCCAAAAGGAGGTCGGCGCACGTGGAAGCCAAATCCGGGTCGTGCTGCAATGCCTCCTCTACCTCGCGCTGCCTTTCAGGAGGCAACTCGTTGTACACGTACTGGAGCAGTGTCGAATGGGGTAAGGTTTGGATCATAGTGGAGAGAATTGGCGGTCATCTTCTTCCGCAGGTTTATCAGGGCGTAGCGCATACGGCCAAGGGCCGTGTTGATGCTAACACCGGTTGCGTCAGCTATTTCCTGAAAGCTCATGTCGCCGTAATGGCGCATCAGCAATACCTCCTTTTGGGCGGCTGGAAGTTCTTGAATTAACGCCCGAAGGCGGCTGTGGGTTTCTTCCCGGGCAAGAATATCGTCCGGGCCGTCGTCGGCGATGGTGAGGGTGCTGGCGAGCCGCTCGTTGTCGGTGAGGCTGACGTGGGGTACACGCTTGCCGCGCCGGAACGAATCGATGGCCAGGTTGTGGGCAATGCGGCAAATCCAGGGAGCGAACTTGCCTTCTTCGTTGTAGCGGCCACTCTTGATGGTGTGGATGGCCTTGATGAATGTGTCCTGCAGCAGGTCTTCCGCCACGTCTTCATCGCGCACGATGAGCATGATGGTGGTGAACGCACGGCTTCGATGACGCTCCAAAAGGGTAGCGAAAGCGGATTCCTGGCCGGCCAGGTAGAGCGAGATGAGCGCGGAGTCGCTAGGTTGCAAGAGGTCCATAAAGGGCTACGGATTAAGAGAACGTAGAGCTTTAGACCAATAGTATGCAGTTACCTGAAAAAATATGAGAGCGACCGTGGGGGTGGGGCTTTTAGCCCGCTAGAATCAGACCAAATGTAGAGAAATGCAGTGCACTCCTGCAATAGCACCGTGAATAAAAAAGCCGGAATCTTTTCGCTGATTTAGTGCAACCTTCGTCAAACCAGCTGATAAAGCCTTTTTGCTTCATCAGAACAATACTATATTCAGAAAAAAATTTCTGTGGGCTGTATAATCTTTCGAGTTGGTAGGCTATTGAGCCAGCCAGTGGTAAGCCGCGGCCTCGTCGGTAAACAGGGCGGTGTAGTAGCCTTGGCTGGGGCGCTGGTTGCTGCTAATGGTAGCCACGGAGCTAGCTGATTGGGCTTGCAACGCCCGTAGCGGCGATACCAGAAAGGCAATGCGGACCGGCGCCGCGAAGCGATTGGGCAGCTGGGTGAAGAAGTCGGTTTCGAGCCAGGAGTCGAGTTCGGGCGTGGCCAGCTCTTCGCGGCGGCGCAGGTCGAGCAGCCACCGCCAGCAGTGGTGCTCATCGGCCGCGTCGAGGACGGCGAAGTAGCCGGACTTGAGCTCCTGCGCACTGATTTCGCGCTGCCAGCGGGCGACAATGGCCGGCAAATCCGGACGGGGCGTTATTTCCAGGCCGTAGTTTGGCATAAGGCGGAGCGAATGGCGTGGCGATGTATCTGCAATGTAGTCGAAAGGCCTGCACTCCCCAAATGACTTGGAGGCGCCGCGCTACCTTTGCGCTCCTTGGCCGTACAGGCTTTTTTTGTGTTGCATGCTTCCTTCTGACCCTGGCGGTGCTCCGGCTGCCCACGACCCGTACGCCGCCCTTCGCCTGCCCGATTTTCGCCGCTTGGTTTCGGCTAAAACCCTCCTCACGGTGGCCACGCGGGTGCAGGGCCTGGTGGTGAGCTGGCAAATTTTCAAGCTAACCAATAACCCCCTGGCGCTGGGCCTGATTGGGCTCGCGGAGGCCATTCCCAGCATTGTGGTGTCGCTGTATGCGGGCTACGTGGCCGATTCTGTGCGACGCAAAAACATTGTGGTGGCGGCCATGGCGGTGCTTTTTCTGTGCGCGGTGGCGCTGGCTGCGTTTGCCAGTCCCTACGGCATTGGGTTTTTGGCGAAGGACTCGCTGTACACGCTGCCGCTGTACGGGGTAATTTTTGTGAGTGGCATTGCGCGCGGGTTCATGGGCCCAGCGCTGTTCTCGTTTATGCCGCAGCTGCTGCCCGACCGGGCCTTTTTGTCGAATGCCATTACCTGGAACAGCACTACCTACCAAGCAGCATCGGTGCTGGGGCCAGCCATTGGCGGGTACCTGATTGCGCACTTGGGCGTGGCCGATTCGTACGTTGTTACAACGGTCCTACTGGCGTTTGCGCTGTTTCAGTTCCTGCGGATTGCGGGCCGGCCATTGCCGCCCATGGAAGGCGAGCGGCTCAATTTGAAAGACAGCGTGCTGAGCGGCCTGCGGTTTATTTTCAGCAATCAGCTGGTGCTGGCGGCGCTGTCGCTGGATATGTTCGCGGTGCTATTTGGGGGTGCAATAGCCCTGCTGCCCGTGTTTGCGTCGGATATTCTGAAGGTGGGGCCCACCGGGTTTGGGCATTTGGAGGCGGCTCCGGCTGTTGGCTCGGTGCTGATGGCGGTGGTGCTGACTTATTTCCCTCTGCGGAAGCATGCGGGCCGCAAGCTGCTGTGGGCCGTGGCCGGGTTTGGCGCGGCTACCATTGGGTTTGCGCTGTCTAAGAACTTCGTGCTGTCGCTGGGGCTGCTGTTTCTGACAGGGGCGTTCGATTCTGTGTCAGTTATCGTGCGCTCAACCCTGATTCACACGTTCACCCCGGAGTACATGAAAGGCCGGGTTTCGGCAGTGAACAACATTTTCATTGGTTCCAGCAATGAGATTGGCGCGTTTGAGAGCGGCCTGGCGGCGAGGATTATGGGAACGGTGCCGTCGGTTGTGTTCGGCGGGGTGATGACGCTTTTGGTAGTGGCCGTGACAACCTGGAAGGCTGATAAACTGCGCCGACTGGAGATGGGCAATAAGTAGGCGCCCAACTTGATTTTGAGAATAGTGAGCAAAAAAAGGTGGTCATGCAGAGCGCAGCGAAGCATCTCGCGTGCAGCAGTAATCCAATCGATTGAGTTACTACCACAAGCGAGATGCTTCGCTGCGCTCTGCATGACCGTTAATTGGACAACACAACATGTCATATCCCAGGCCACCAGTTGTTTAGTCGCAGAGCGTAGGCAAGTCTGGATTTATCGCAAACTCCATCATGGCCTGTAATTGCGCCAAGGTGTTGCGGTCGGTGGACAGTTCGAGTGAAGCCAGCTCGGAGCGGTGCACCCAGCGGGCTTCCGTCGTCTCGGAGGTATCAGCCTGCAAGCTGCCGCCCACTTCCCGGCACAAAACGAAGGCTTTGTAGATGTACCACGGCTGGGGTGGATGGGCGTGGCACTTCTTGTCGAGCAATGCCAGTAGACGCACGGCCTCCGTTTCGAGGCCGGTTTCTTCCCGGGCTTCTTTCACGGCTACCTCGAAAGGCGTGTAGCCGATGTCGGCCCAGCCGCCGGGGAGCGTCCACCGGTTGCCGTCCATCTTCTCCTGCACCATTAGGATTTCGTCGGTGTCGCGGAACAGGACAGCCCTGACGTCTACTTTTGGCGTGGGGTAATTGGTTTCACCAGCAAACAGCGTGTTGAGTTGCCCCACCGGCTCGCCGGTGAGCATGCCCATCATTTGCAGGCTGAGGTCGTGAATTTCCTGGTAACGTTCCTGGTCGTAGGGATTGGGTTCGTAAGCCAAGCCTGTTTGAGCGAGAGCCTGTAAGCGTTGAGCAATGAGAAGCCAGTCGGTAGGGGCGTTGTTCATGCGTTTGATTGAGGCCGGGTCAGCAGTGCGGCGTATTCTTCAGGGGTATCGACATCCAGTAAGCCCGCCGGGAAAGCCACGCGGCCAACAGCTGTGCCCAAGGCGGCAATGAGACGGTTGGCGCCCTGGGCACCCTGCAGTTGGCTCAGAGCTGAAAACTGGGTGCGGTCAAAAATAGCTGGTACGCCCAAGGTTTCCCCATAGGCTGCTGCTATTACGGGCGCCTGAGTTTGCTGCTGTTGGGATATCAACTGCCTTAGTAACTCAGGTGTCACGAGCGGCTGGTCGCTGAGCATGATGAGGCAGGCGCGGGGTTTGAAATTGGCCACGGCAGCCAAGCCGGCTTGGATGGAGGATGCCATGCCGGTCTGCCATTCGGGATTGTAAATAACTTGGAAGGACAAATCTGCTACTTCAGCGGCTAAGGGTTCGTGGACTGCTCCCGTCACTAGCACCAGCGGCGCGCAGCCCGTGGCCGCGGCTGTCTCGGCGGCGTGGCGGAGCAACGTGTGGCCGCGGTAGGCAAGCAACTGTTTGGGCTGACCCATGCGGGAGGAGGCACCAGCCGCTAGCAACACCAACGCCACCGAACCAGGTTGAGCCGGAGCGGTGGAGGTTGAATCGATTAACTGCGGAGGCATCTAAACAGCTTTGGTGCCCAAGATTTTATCGGGCGTAATGGGCAGGTCGCGCACGCGCTTGCCGGTGGCGTGAAAAATGGCATTGGCCACCGCCGCCGAAACGCCCACCATGGAAATCTCGCCGATGCCTTTCACGCCCATGGCGTTGATGTGGGGGTCACGCTCATCGATGAACTCCACGGTCATTTCCGGGATGTCGGCATTGACGGGAATGTGGTAGTCGGCGAGGTCGGCGTTGACGTAGCGGGCGTAGTTGTGGTCGCGGTGGGTGGCTTCCATTAGCGCCGCGCCGATGCCGAAAATGGAGCCGCCAATAATCTGGCTGCGGGCCGTTTTGGCGTTGAGAATGCGGCCGGCGCCGTGCACGCTCACCCAGCGGGTGACCCGCACAGTGCCCAAGTCGGGGTCGACCTGCACCTCGCAGAAGTGGGCACCGAAGGAGTGCATGGAATGTTGGCCGGCCTGCTCCACGTTGCCCGAGCTGGCGGGGCTGGCGGTTTGGCCGGTTTCGTAGCCGGCGCCGTACTTGCCATTGCCGGTGCCCTCGATGTCAGTGAGCTCTGAACGCTTCATCAGAGCCATGAAGTCTTCGCCTTTAGCTTTGTTTTTCTTGAGCTGCAGGCGGCCTTTGTCTACAATAACATCTTCGGCTTTTGCCCCAAAAAGAGGGGATTTTTTGTCTTTGATGGCCAGTTTGGTGAGGCGCTGCCACACGTCCTGCGCCGCCATGTAAACCGACGACGACACGGTGCCGGCCGCTACCGAGCCACCCGAGTTAGGCGCGGTGGGCAGCTTAGTGTCGCCGAGCTCAAACCGGATTTTTTCGGGTGGCAGGCCCAGTGAATCGGCGGCTACCTGCGTCATTACGGTGTAGGTACCGGTGCCGAGGTCGGTGGCGCCGCTTTGTACCACGGCGTGGCCGTCGGCGTAGAGGCGCACGCGGGCGTTGCCCTGGGAGTTGTGCACGGGGTAGGAGGCGGTGGCCATGCCCATGCCCACTAGCAGGCGGCCGTTGCGGGTGACGCCAGCCTTGGGGTTGCGCTTGCTCCAGCCGAAGAGTTCGGCGCCGCGGGCGTAGCATTCTTTGAGCGACTTGCTCGACCACGGGTGCCCGTTGGTAGGGTCTTTATCGGCATGGTTCAGCAGGCGAATCTGGATGGGGTCGATGTTCAGCTTGTAGGCCAAATCGTCCATCAAGCTTTCCAGAGCGAAGGAACCGGGCGCTTCGCCGGGGGCGCGGGTGAAGGTGGAGGTCATTACGTTGCCCCGGGCCAGCTGGTAGCTGGCTTCGAAGTTGGGGCAGTCGTAGAGCATGTTGATGATTTTGCTGTTTGACTCGGCGTAATTGTCCCAGGGCGAGGTGGTGGAGGTTTTCTCATGGATGAGAGCCGTGAGCTTGCCTTCTTTGGTGGCGCCCAGGGTGAGGGTTTGGGTCTGGTCTTCGCGGTGGCCCATGCCCGTGAACTGCTGCTTGCGGGTAAGTGAGAGCTTTACTGGCCGGCCTACGCCCTTGGCCGCCAGCACCGTGAGCACGCTGTGGGGCCAGCAGGAGCCTTTGCAACCGAAGCCGCCGCCGATGTACTTCGTTATAACGCGCACCTGCTCATTAGGCAGGCCCAGCATCGTGGACAGGGCTTTTTGCGTTCGGGTCACGCCCTGGGTCGACTCGTACACCGTGAGGCGGTCGGGCGCTTCCCACACGGCCGTGGTGGCGCCGGGCTCCATGGGGTTGTGGTGGTTGATGGCGTGGGTGTACACGGCCGTCATCTGCACGGGGGCGCTGGTCAGGGCGGCGCGGGCGTCGCCGCGGCGAGTTTTGCCATCTGTTTTACCGTCCTGAATCTTTTGCGGGTCGAAGATTTTCGCCTTGGGGTCGGTGTAGGCCGCAATGGGCTGCTCGGTGAGGTAGGTGACGCGCACCAGTTCGGCAGCGTGGGTGGCGCGCTCGAAAGTGTCGGCTACCACCACGGCCACGGGCTGACCGGCGTAGTGAATGACATCCGACGTGAGCGGCATGAAGCCCATGGGCGCACCGATGGCTTTTTTGCCGTCGGCGTCGTTGGGAGTCACGGCCAGCTTCGGAATGTTGAGGTGGGTGAAAATGGCCAGCACGCCGGGCTGTTTGGCGGCAGCACTGGTGTCGATATTCTGAATTTTGCCCTTGGCGATGTCGCTGGTTTTGAGCACGCCATAGGTGAGGCCGGGAATGGGGTACTCGGCCGAATATTTGGCCCGGCCCATCACCTTGTCGCGCCCGTCGACGCGGTTCAGCGGCTTGCCGACCACGTTGGGGGTAGGGGAGGTTTCGAAAAAGGAGGGTTCGGTTTCCATAGCCAATTTTGACGATTAGAACGACTGTATAAGTTGTCATGCAGAGCGCAGCGAAGCATCTCGCGTGCTCAAGTAAAATCAACCAATGAAGCGCCATTGCCGCAAGCGAGATGCTTCGCTGCGCTCTGCATGACCGGTTATTTAGGCATTAAGCCTTAAGCTGCCGTCAACTCTGTAAGGGCGCGGACCAAGGTGTTTTGGGCGAGCTCTACTTTAAAACGGTTGTGCTCTCGAGGCTGGGCTTCGCGGAGCGCGGCGGCGGCGGCGGCCCGGAAAGTAGCTTCCGTGGCGGGGGCGCCGGTCAGCACTTTTTCGGCTTCGCGGGAGCGCCAGGGCTTGGTTCCCACGCCGCCCAGCGCCACACGGGCCGAGCGAATCTGGCCGCCCTGCACATCGAGCCCGACGGCCGCGGAGGCTAGCGCGTAGGCGTAAGAGGTCCGTTCGCGCACCTTCAGGTACATCGATTTGCGGGTGTGGGCCGCTGTGGGAACCGTGATGGAGACAATCAGCTCGCCGGGCTCCAGCACGGTTTCCTTTTGGGGCGTGTTGCCCGGCATCAGGTGGAAGTCGACCAGGGGCACGCGGCGCTGCTTGCCTTTGGCGTTTTCGAGGAGCAGCACGGCATCCAGTGCCACTAGGGCAATGGCGAGGTCGCCGGGGTGGGTGGCGATACAGGCATTACTGCCGCCCAGAATTGCCAGGCCGCGGTTTTCGCCGTCCTGGGCAGGGCAACCGGAGCCGGGTTGGCGCTTGTTGCACGGAAAGGCCGTGTCGCGGAAGTAGCCGCAGCGGGTGCGCTGCAGCAGGTTGCCACCGATGCTGGCCATGTTGCGTAGCTGCGGCGAGGCCGCCTGCAGCAGCGACTGCGAAATAACCGGGTACTGCTGCATCACCAGCGGGTTTTCGCCCACGTCGCTCATGCGCTCCAGGGCGCCGATGCGTAGGCCGTCGCTGGTCTGTTCGATGCCTTTGAAGGCGAGCAGGTTGATGTCGACCAGCTGGTCGTGGTTTTCCACGTTCAGCTTCATCAGGTCGAGCAGGGTGGTGCCGCCGGCGATGAATGCCGCCTGCTTGTTGTCGCGGATGGCGCCGGTGGCTTCCTTGGGCTGCGTGGCCTGGAGGTAGGAGAAGTTGTTCATGGCTAAGACTTGAAACCGCTTTGTTCGACCTGCCGAATGGCTGCCACGATGTTGGGATAGGCGCCGCAGCGGCAGAGGTTGCCGCTCATCCATTCGCGCACGTCGCCGTCAGTTTTGGCGTGGCCTTCTTTGATGCAGGCCACACCCGACATGAGCTGGCCGGGGGTGCAGTAGCCGCACTGGAAGCCGTCGTGTTCAATGAAGGCGGCTTGCAGCGGGTGCAGCTCCTCGCCTTTGGCCAGGCCCTCCACGGTGGTGATTTCTTTGCTTTGGTTCATTACAGCCAGCGTGAGGCAGCTGTTGATGCGGCGGCCGTCGACTAGCACAGTGCAGGCGCCGCATTGGCCATGGTCGCAGCCTTTTTTGGTGCCAGTGAGGTCCAGGTTTTCGCGCAGCGCATCGAGCAAGCTCACCCGCGGCTCAGCACTGATGGTGCGCACGGTGCCATTAATCTTAAGCCGCATCTCCGTCACGCCCTCCACCTTTTTGGAGAGGGCCGTCAGTCGCTCGGCCTGGCCGATGAGCGGCGGTGCCAGGGCCAGCCCTAGAAAGCCGGTGGCTTGCTTGATAAACGAGCGGCGGCCGTCGTTGGGAATCGGGCCGTCGGGCTGGGCAGCCGAATCGGGCGTGGAGTTGTCAGTCATGGCAGGGGAAGTCTGGGGTAGGTAGCTAACCGGGGGCGGTGGGCAATGGTTAATTTGCCTCACGCCCTGGCTTGCTTTCCCTTAAGTTAACATCTTCCTACGGTTCTGCTACCCCGTTAAGTTGCCGATGAACTTAATGTTGTACGTGGTTAGGGCTCAGCTGCTCCGATTTAGTCGCAGCGCACGTATGGCCGCATCTTCTCCCAATCCTCAGTTTTCAAAATCGGAATCTGCTTCAGGTCCTCTACTTGTTTGTAGGGCCCGTGCTGCTGGCGGTAGGCCACAATGAGGCGGGCCCGCGGCTTGCCGATGTAGGGGTGCAAGTAGAGCTCGTCGAAAGTAGCCGTGTTCACGTTCACCACCTTGGGCGCAAAACCGGGAGCCACGAAGGTGTATTTCTTGAGGCTGTCGCGCAGGTCGGGCGCATCGCGCAGCACAAACACCTCGTCGAGCTGGTCTTCGCGCAGGTAGCCGCCGAGCTGATTGCGGTAGCGCACCACCCACTTGGCCCGGCCCGAACCAATGCCGCGAATCTGCATCAGCTGCGTGGTGTCGGCGGTGTTGAGGTCGAAGGGCTGCAGGTTGCGCGGCTTGCTGGGGAACTTGCCGGGCGTGTCAGCAGCAGAGGTAAAGGGCGGAAATTTGCCGTCGGGGCCCGGTTTGTTCGCGGCGTACTCCGGCCGTTCGGCGCGCTTGGGCGCTTCGTCGGGCAGTTGCATGAAAGGGGCTAGTCGCTGATAGACGGGGTCTTCCAGGCCGTACATTTTCTTCACCTGCGCTTTGGCTTTGAAGCCGCCGGCCGCTTCCCGGTATTTCACGATGCGCGCGGCTACGAAGCGGGGTACGCCGCGGGCTTCCCAGCCCTCGGCGGTCAGCGAGTTGGGGTCAAAAGGAGTAAGAGCTACCTGGGCCACTTGGGGGTAACGGGAGCCGCCAGCGCGCTCGTAGTTCCGCTTTGGGTAGCGGGTGGCGTAGCCCTGTTCGGCCGTGCGGTGCTCTTTGAGCTGAGCGGCCAACTGGTCGAGGCCTTTCTGGTCGGATTCAGGCAAATAAACCGGCGCGGCCGGGCGCAGCAAAATGGGCGCTACAATGGCCGCCAGCATTAGCACCAACAGCCCCACCATGCCCCTGGCTTCGCCCCGCGAGTAGCCCATGTAGCGCCGTATCCAGCGCATGGGGCCGGAGTTTTCCCACGACCAGCGCGGCCGTGGTGGAGGTGGCGTAGCAGCCATGGTCGGTAGGTCCAGCGCGGGGCTGGAAAAAGAGAGGGAGAAGGGAAAGCAGTGGCCGCGGAAATTTCGCGCAACCACCACAGAGGGCAAGTATAGCTCAAAAAGCGGAGCCCGGCGTTAGCGAAAGCCTTACTGGCTGCTTGTAGCGGCCGGCCAGCCAGGTTGCGCACCCAGCTGGCCGGCTCGCGAAGTCACCGAAGCGCCTCTTAACTCCGATGAAACAAGCTTGACACTTTGGCTACTTTTGGCGCTGTCGCGGGCTGCGTGGCATTCGGCGTCGCAGCAGCCTTTCCGGCTTTGGTATTCACCCAATCGTTGATTTTTTTCAGTGCCTCGGGCGAGAAGGCAGGTTGCTGTACCCCATTAACCAGCGGCCACTGCGCCGGGGCGGGCTGGAACAAGTGGTTGACACCATCGAGGCGATAAGCCGTAACGGAATGCAGCCCGCGGCGCAGCGGCGTCATGTTGCGCTTGGCCGACACCTGTAAGTCGGCGGTACCGTTGAGCAGCAGCACCGGGCAGGCTACTTTGTTTAAGTTGGTCAGGGGGTTGAAATCGAAGAAGTAGCGTGACCAGGGCGAAGTGAGCTGCACGGCCCGGGCGTGGGCCATGGAAGTGGTGATGCCAGAGTGAGTGCTGTTGAGCACGGTAGCCAGCTTGGCCTGAGCCAGGTCGTTATTGGGCGTTTGGCGTACAATGCTAACCAAGCGCTGGTAGGAATCCTGCGCTGCTTTTATCTCGGCTGCGTCTGACCCAATTAAGCGCATGATTTCGCCTTGCTGGCGCAGCAGCACGTCGAAGCCCGGCTGGCCGTAAGCGGCGAGTGATATCACAAAATTCGGTACATGTTGGGGTGCAATGGCCGCCAGCAGCGCCACGTTTCCGCCTTCGCCGTGCCCAAGCAGGCCCACTCGCTGCGGAGCAATGAGGGGGCGCTGCCGCAGAAAAGCTAGCGCGGCCTGTGCATCGGTCACCAGGTCGGCGGTGGTGGCACTGGCGTAGGTGCCGTTGGACTGACCCACGCCGCGGTCATCGAACCGGAGCACGGCAATGCCGTGGCGGGTGAGGTAGTCGGCCAGCTGGCCAAACATACGGTAGCCGGCCACTTCCATTTCCCGCCCCTGCGGGCCCACGTCGGAGAGCAACGCTACGGCGGGGAAAGGCCCCTCGCCCGCGGGCACCGTAAGGGTTCCCCCCAAATGCTGCTTGGACGCCGGGTTCTGGAAGCTTACCTCGGTAACGCGGTAGGGCGGCGCGGGGCGAAACGGCGTAGCGGCCGTGGCAGCCGGCTGCCCGGCGGCGGCCCGCAGCAACACCATGGGCTCCTTGAGGCCGGGCTGCGTCCAGGTACCCCGGAGCATGGCGCCGCCATCCAGCACCTTGCCTACAAAGTGGCTGCCGGCTTGCTCTATGTCGAGTTTTATGTCGTTGCCTTTTATCTCCACAGCCACTGGCATGCGGCTGATGCGCTGCTGCGGGGCGTCGAGAGCGGCGTAGTAGGTGCCGTTGGTAAGCGGCACCATGGTAATGATGACGGTGATTTTGCCCCCGAGCATCTTTAGCGGGCCTTTCCATTGGCCATTGAGCGGCCCAAACGGCTTAACGACGCCTGGCTGGGATGCGCCCACTGGCTTTGCCGAAGTGCGGGTTTGAGAAGTTTTAGAAGGGGTATATGTCGGGCGACGTGTTTGCGCGCCAGCGGGTAATTGTGCCAGCAGCGCGGTAGACAGCGCCAAAGAAGCAAAAATGAAGGGTAGATATTTTATCATAGAATTATGCAATTCAGAAAAGCCCTTAAGGCAATCAGAGGCGAATACGAGTTGAAAAGTACAACAAACGTAAACCATTGACAAGAGGTTATAGGATTTGAATACCCGCTGAAAATGCAAATAGCCGACACAAAATGCCGGCTATCTTCTGCGAATAAGCAAGACGGTAACGCTGCTTATTTCTTAGTGCGTTGGACTATCCAGCTGCTGATAGCCTGAAGCGCAGCCGGCGCAAAAGTTTCTTCGATAGTGCCGTACTCGGCTGGCCCGCCGGTGGTGGCAGTCTGGAACAAGTGGTTGAGGCCGGGCATCTCCTTGATGGTAACGTCGCGGTTGTTTGCGGCTTTTAGACCGGCGACTGTGGCGGCCAGATTTTCTTTGGCGGGCACCTGTACGTCTTTGCTGCCGCCCAGGGCCAGCACCGGGCAGCGCACCTTAGCCAGGGTTTGGGCTGGGCGGTCGGCCAGCAGGTCGCGGTAGGTTGGCGAAACCATGGCTGCGAACTGGGGCTCAAGCTGAGCCAGCAGCTGGGCGTTGGTAGAGTTAGTGGGGTTGTACAAGGCCGAAAGCTGGGCGCGGGCCTGGGCGTCGTCAGCCGTTTTCTGGAGGATTTGCGTCATGGTCCGTTGCTGCTTTTCAACCGTCGTCAGCATGGTGGCATCGGTGGTTTGCAGGCGGGTGAGAGCCAGCGACTGCTGCACTATCATCTCATCGCCGGGCAGGCTGGGGGAGGCCAGCAGCACCAGAAAGTCTGGGCCTTGGGGCAGAACGGCAGCGCCGGTAGCGGCGGTACCGCCCTGGCTGTGGCCTAGGAGGCCCACTTTATTCTTTACGATGCCGGGCTGGGCCCGCAGCCAGGCCAAAGCCGCCTGGGCATCGGTGGTGTAGTCGGCGCTGGTCATGCCTTTTTGGGTGCCGCCCGATTGGCCCACGCCGCGGTCGTCGAAGCGCAGCACGGCAATGCCCTGGCGGGTGAGGTGGTCGGCGAGCACGGCAAAAAGCTGGTGCCCGAAAATGGTGGAGTTGCGGTCTTCTGGGCCCGAGCCGGTGAGCAGCACCACGGCCGGAAACGGACCTTTGTCGGCGGGCACGGTGTAGGTGCCTGCCAAGGTTATACCGGCTTTTTCGTTTTTAAAGGTGATGTCGGCCGACTGGTAGGGGAAGGGCGGCTGCGGCGTTTGGGGGCGGCGCGGGCCGGCGGGTTTTGCGGCGGCGCCTTCGCGGGTGATGGTGAAAGCAAACTCGCGCATGCCCTGCTGCCACACGCCCACTAGGCTCTGGCCATCGGGCGAGCGCAGGCCGGCAAACTGCGCGGCGGGCTGAGTCAGGCGCAGGTACACGCTGTCGCCGGGGGCGGTGAACTGCAGGGGGATGCCTTTCGCGCTCTGCTCCGGAATATCGAGCGTGGCGGTGCGGGCCCCAGTGGCCGGGTCGGTGAGGTGAAGAACGAATTCGGTACCCGCCACTGTGCCGCTCCAGTTGCCCGTGAGGCTGGGGCGGGCGGTTTGGGCGTGAGCTCCGAGGGTAATGAGAGCAGCAGTAGCCGTAGCGAGGAGGAGGCGGGTAAGCATCGACATAGAAAGGGGAGCGGTGGATGACGATGCAATGCTACGAAGATAATTAGACAAGTTTCTAATTATTCAGAAAATAAATTTTAGCTGATTCACCAACAGGCTGTTATTGCTTCATTACCCCTCAAAAACTGACTGCTAACTCGTGGGTTCTTTGAGTTGAAGGAAGCTGGTTCGCCACATGTAAAGCATTGGCAATGCAATCAGCCGCGCTGTAGTGGGTATATATAAAAAGGCTCTTGCCTTTGTAGTTAGCCACTGTACTTGAGCCAACATCTGGTTTCTCATTCGAAAACAGGTAGCGTTTTTTGCCGGCCTTACGGGATAGGGAATAGACAACTGAGAATTAGTGTCCAATACCAAACGGCACATTTCCAACAGAATATCCTTCCAGGTTGTGATGGGCTTGATGGCGCCATTGGGAAGGCGTAGCTACTTGGGCTTCTGGCCCGGCAACAGTTTCAATTGATGCACTTGAGCCACGTTGGTGAAGGCCATTTCAGGCTGCAATAGATGCTTTGGCTTCGCTGATTGCTTGGAAACAGGTTTGGCAAGCGGGATTTCGATTGCGGGGGCAGCAGCAGTTTCTTGTGCAGCTGGCGGCAGGCCGTGGCCGCACCGCGCGGCATCGAGCCAGCGGATGAGTTCATTGGCCGCTGATAAAAAGTCGTTTTTAGCCAGCGTGAACACAATGGGCTCCGGCTTGCCGTTCTGCAAATGCGAGTGGATGTGCCAGGTGAGGCCATCGGTGATGCACACGGTGTGGACGTTGAGCGAAATGGCGTAGCCCAAAATCTTGCCCACGTAGCCGTATTTGTCCAGGCTGCTCCCCAGGCATTTGGCTTCGACGACAATCCAGGGCTTGCCGGCGGGGTCGTTCAGCAGGTAATCAATTCGCAGCTCGTTGCTCAGCGTTTTTTCGGGCTCTACCATGCGCACGTTGGTCGTGTCCCAGCCCACGGCCCGCAGCACCGGGTCGATGAGGGCGGCGCGGGTGGCGGCTTCGTTTTTCTGAAAAATGCCCACATTGGTTTCGGCGTTGGCCTGCACCTGTTGCAAGACCTGATAAATAGCAGCAACGGGACTGGAATGGGGCATCTGCAAATTCAAAAAGAAGTATGCCACAATGTTAAGCACTTGCCCGGCAGCAGGCTTCGCCCATAGCCTTGCGGGCGGCCTTACCTTCGTGGCACCAAACCGCTGCGCCGGGCCGAAACCTTCCGCCCCCTTCCTGCTGTTAGTTCGTTTATGCCCAAAAAAGACGCTTTGCAAGTTTCGGCCCCCGCCGACAACGCCATTGACAACCTCGACCCGCGCGAATTCATCCTCATCAAGAATGCCCGGGTTCACAACCTCAAAAACCTCAGCGTGGCCCTGCCGCGCAACCAGTTTATCGTCGTCACGGGCCTAAGTGGGTCGGGCAAGTCGAGCCTGGCGTTTGATACGCTGTATGCTGAGGGCCAGCGCATGTACGTGGAAAGCCTGAGCAGCTACGCGCGCCAGTTTCTGGGCCGCATGGACAAGCCCGACGTGGACTACATCCGCGGCATCTCGCCGGCCATCGCCATCGAGCAGAAGGTCAGCATCAAGAACAACCGCTCCACGGTGGGCACCAGCACCGAGATTTACGACTATCTCAAGCTGCTGTTTGCGCGGGTGGGCCGTACGTTCTCGCCCGTGAGCGGCGAGCAGGTGCGCAAGGACAATGTGGCCGACGTGGTCGATTTTCTGGCCGCCCAGCCCGAAGGCACCAAGGCTATGATTCTGGCCCCGCTGCACCGCGCCGACCCCACCCGGGCCATGAGCAAGGAACTGGACTTGCTGCTGCAAAAAGGCTACAGCCGCGTGGTAGTGGACGGCGTCACTTCCCAGATTGAGGACTTGATAGGGGAGGGGCAGCCTGAAGTGAAAGGCGACGTGTACATCATGGTGGACCGCGCCGTGCTGCGGCCCAACGACGAAGACCTACTCTTCCGCCTATCTGATTCCGTGCAGACCGCCTTTTTCGAAGGCCACGGCACCTGCGTGCTGCGTCTCAACGACGACGAAAGCCGCACCTTCTCCGACAAGTTTGAGCTGGACGACTTGGTGTTCGAGGAGCCCAGCGTCAACTTTTTCTCCTTCAACAATCCCTACGGCGCCTGCCAGACCTGCGAGGGCTTCGGCTCGGTGCTGGGCATTGATGAAGACCTAGTGATTCCAGACAAAAGCCTCACGGTGTACGAGGGCGCCATTGCCCCGTGGCGCACCGAGAAGCAGGGCGAGTGGCTGAAGCCGCTGCTGAAAAACGGCATCCGCTTCGACTTCCCCATTCACCGCCCCTACAACGAGCTCAGCGAAGCCGAGCAGCGCCTGCTGTGGACCGGCAACAAGCACTTCGACGGCCTCGACAAGTACTTTAAGTGGGTGAGCGAACAGACCCACAAAATCCAGTACCGCGTGCTGCAGAGCCGCTACCGGGGCCGCACCACCTGCCCCGATTGCCGCGGCACCCGCCTGCGCAAAGACGCCCAGTACGTGCGCATCGACGGCCGCAACATCGCCGATATCGTGCTGCTGCCCATCTCCGACGCGCTGGCCTTCTTCGAGAACATGACCCTGAGTGAGCACGACGCCAAAGTGGCCGAGCGCCTCGTGACGGAAATCACCAACCGCCTCGGCTACCTCAACCGCGTGGGCCTGGGCTACCTGACATTGAACCGCCTGAGCAATACGCTAAGTGGCGGCGAAAGCCAGCGCATCTCCCTGGCTACCTCGTTGGGCTCGGCCCTGGTGGGGTCTATGTACGTGCTCGACGAGCCCAGCATCGGCCTGCACCCCAAAGACGCCGAGCAGCTCATCGGCGTGCTACGCTCTCTGCAGCAGCTCGGCAATACCGTGGTGGTGGTAGAGCACGAGGAGAAGATGATGGAAGCGGCCGACCAGATTATCGACATCGGCCCTGAAGCCGGCAGCGGCGGCGGCAACCTGATGTTTCAGGGCACCATGGAGCAGCTTTTACAGGACACCAGCACCTACACTGGCCAGTACCTGAGCGGCCGCATGGAGGTAGCCGTGCCCAAGGTGCGCCGCCCCTGGCGCAACGCCCTGGAGCTGACCGGCGCTCGCGAAAACAATCTCAAAAACGTGAGCGTGAAAATTCCGCTCGGCGTGATGACGGTGGTGACGGGCGTTTCCGGCTCGGGCAAGTCCACGCTTATCAAGCGCATCCTGGCGCCGGCTCTCATGAAAATGCTGGGCGGTGGTGCGGGTGAGAGCACCGGCAAGTTCGACCGCCTTACCGGCGTGAACGGGCAGGTGTCGCACGTGGAGTTTGTGGACCAGAACCCTATTGGCAAGTCGTCGCGCTCCAACCCGGTGACCTACGTGAAAGCCTACGACGCTATTCGGACGCTGTTTTCGGAGCAGCCGCTGGCCAAGGCGCGTGGGCTGAAGCCTTCGCACTTCTCCTTCAACATCGAAGGCGGTCGCTGTGAGGTGTGCACGGGCGAAGGCCAGGTGAAAATCGAAATGCAGTTCATGGCCGACATCTACCTGACCTGCGAGGGCTGCGGCGGCCGCAAGTTCAAGCAGGACATTCTGGAAATTAAATTTCAGGACAAGGGTATCGACGAAGTGCTGGAATTGACGGTGAGTGACGCCGTGCAATTCTTCAAAAGCCAGCCCAAAGTAGCCGAGCGCCTCAAGCCACTTGAAGACGTGGGCCTGGGCTACATCCGCTTGGGGCAGTCGGCTAACACGCTTTCGGGCGGCGAGGCCCAGCGCGTGAAACTGGCCTCCTTCCTCACGAAGGGCGCCACGCTGCAGCAGGACAAAATCCTCTTCATCTTCGATGAGCCCAGCACCGGCCTGCACTTTCACGACATCAGCAAGCTGCTCACGGCCTTGAATGCGCTGGTAGAGCAGGGCAACTCGGTGCTCATCATTGAGCACAACGTCGACATCATCAAATGCGCCGATTGGCTGATTGATTTGGGTCCCGAAGGCGGCCTCAACGGCGGGCATTTACTCTTTGAAGGCACTCCCGAAGAGATGGTAAAATTGAAGGATACGAATCATACCGCGCGTTTTCTGGCGGAGAAGGTGTAACGTTGTGACCCGCAACCACGGTTGCGGCTAACCATAGGGCGGTTAGGTTGGTTGAAGAGGGAGGGTTGGCAGCGGCCTCCCTGCTGAGAACCAGGACTCTTTCTCCTAATCCAAAGCCCTTCGCCACTACGTAGGTTTTGTTTTTAAAACTCAACCATGACCGCAACGTCATCACCTCCAGACAACTACGCTGCACCCAACCGCTCGTTCACGGGCCGGCTGTGGCGGTGGCTGACGGCGCTGGCCATTTTCGGTAACATCGCGCTCAACTATTATTCGAATACCCATCCCTTTGCCGGGCAAACCATGGGGCAGGTTTCGGCCAAGTACCCCACGCTGCTCACGCCGGCTGGCTACGCGTTTAGCATCTGGGGGCTGATTTTTTTGGGCTTGGTGGTGTACGCGGTGTGGCAGCTGCTGCCCGTGGCCCGCAACCTGTCGTTGCCCGATGCCCTGGCCAAGCCGCTTACGCTGGCCAGCGTGGCCACGGCGGCCTGGGTGGTGCTGTTTGCCTACGAGCAGATAATCCCTAGCGTGGGCGTGATGCTGCTCATCCTGGTTTCGCTGATAGTGGTTTACGGCCGGGCCCGGCGGCGCATTTTCGTGGCAGCCGCCCCGACGTGGGTGGGCGTGCCATTCTCGCTCTATTTGGGGTGGATTTCGGTGGCGTCAGCTATAAACATCACCATCGGCTTGCGCGAAATGGGCTGGCAAACCGCCGAGAACCTTTCGGTGACCCTCACGCTGGGCTTGCTGTTTGTCATTGTGGCGTTGGCTTTGATGATGAGCCGGGCTTTCCGCGACATGGTGTTTCCGCTGGTGGTGGCGTGGGCGCTGGTGGCCATTTGGGTGGTGCGCTTGCGCGAAGTGGCCGAGCTAGGCTGGGCGGCGCTGGCCGGTGCCGTGGTGGCCGTGGTGCTGGGTGTAGTGCTGTCGCGGCGGGGTGGCCGCAAAGAGCCCTGGCAACTGCGCGACGAAGCAGCGGCGGCAGCCGAAGCCGAAATTGCGGCCACCCGGGCCATGCGCCTGGAGGAGTAGTGGAGGACCCCGGCGGCTGGTTGGCCGGTTCTGAGTGGTGGCTAAACGAGGGCTGTTAGCTTTGTGGCATATCACCCCACCCTTACTGCACCTTCAGCTTATGCGCAAAAACCTCGTTGCCGGCAATTGGAAAATGAACCTGACCTACCCCGAGGGCCTCGCCCTGGTAGGTGAAATCGTGAATGCGGCCAGTGCCGCGGCCACCGGCGCCAACGCTCCCGAAATCGTTATCTGTCCGCCATTTCCGCTGCTGCAAGGCGTAGGTCAGGCCTTGCCACAGGGCGGCAAATTTCACCTGGGCGCCCAAAACTGCCACCAGAAAGAAAGTGGCGCCTTCACCGGTGAAGTATCGCCCAAAATGCTGGCTTCGGTGGGTTGCGAATACGTGATTCTGGGCCACTCGGAGCGTCGCCAGTACTTCCGTGAAGACGATGAGCTGCTGGGCCAGAAGCTGAAAGCTGCTCTGGCGGCTGGCCTGAAGCCTATTTTCTGCGTGGGCGAGTCGCTGGATACCCGCGAGGCCGACGAGACCTTCGACTATATCGGCAAGCAGCTGACGGATGGCCTGTTTCACCTCAGCAACGAGGAGTTCGCTCAGGTGACTATAGCCTACGAGCCCATCTGGGCCATCGGCACGGGGCGTACTGCCACCAGCGCGCAGGCGCAGGAAGTGCACGCCTTCATCCGCGAGCGCATTGCCCGCGCCTATGATGGCCAAGCGGCACTCGACACCACTATCCTCTACGGCGGCTCGGCGAATGCGCAGAATGCGCGGGAGCTTTTTTCACAGCCTGATGTTGACGGCGGACTGATTGGTGGCGCCGCGCTGAAAGCCGCGGACTTCGCTACCATTATTCAGTCGTTTTAAGGCTGGCCTGGCACCGTTCTTGAATGCGGTCGGGCTGGTTTATTCTGCGTAGTTCCGCGCTAAAATTTGTTGCTTCCGCTATGTTCTTCTCCTTCCTGCTTACTGCCTTGCTGGCCATTACGCCTGTTGCTTCGCCGGCGGGCCATGCGCCCATAGCCGCGCCCCGCGCTACGGCGTCGGCTTCGCTGGAGCCCTGCAAAATATACGGCTCCATTTACCTCGAAACCGACCCCGGCCGGCGCAGCTACTGCTTCGGCACGGTGTACGTGGAGCCCGAGGAAGCCTTCGCGGACCTCATCGTATTTAAGGAAACGAATAAGCTGTTTGCAGACAAAGTCGGGCTGTGGGCTGATGCTCCGGCCCGGGATTTTGCTGATTACGTGTTGTTCGTAACGCCTGACCGCGGCAAGGCTGATTTTGCGATTCACTACACCAAGGTGCGGTCGTTTGCGGGCTGCAAGCAGTAGGGGTTTGATATAAAAGCCGCTCTGGTCAATTAGATAGAACGTCATGCTGAGTGTAGTCGAAGCATCTGACCGCAATACTAAAATCCATTAGTTGCGCGGTCGAGATGCTTCGACTACGCTCAGCATGACGTTCTTTGGCGTCTACCACTGCCAACAAATGGAACTAGAACTACGCAACCTGACAAAGTTGTTTGGCGCGAAATCGGTGCTGCGCGAGGTATCCCTTACTGCCCACACCGGCTACTGCGTGGGCGTGCTGGGCCGCAACGGAGCCGGAAAAAGCACTCTTTTCAACCTGCTTACCAACGTGCTACTGCCCAGTAGCGGCGAAATTATACTGGACGGCCAAGCGCTGGGCGAGACCTTTCCGGTGGCTACGAAGCGCCGCATGGGAGCCCTTGTCAACCAAGCTTACTTGGTAGAGCAACTAACCGCTGAGGAGTACCTGCAGTACGTGGCCCGCATCTACGAGCTGCCCGAGGCACAGGCGCGCATCGAGAGTCTGCTGGCCCATTTGCTGGAAGAATACGAAAGTGTGCGCTGCAAGCGCCTAAGCTCCTTTTCCACGGGTATGAAGCAAAAAGTGGCCATTGCCTCCTGCTTGCTGCACCGACCGGAACTGCTGATTCTGGACGAGCCGTTCAATGGCCTCGACGTGTTTTCAGCTGACAGCGTGCTGAGCCTGCTCAACAGCTACCGCCCGCAGGCCCTTACGTTTGTGTCGTCGCACAACCTGGCCCACATCGAAAGGGTCGCTACTCACCTGCTCGTTATCGACGACAGCGAAGTGAAGTACTGGGGCTCCATGGAAGACTTCCTGCAGGGCCAGCGCGCTTTCCTCGGCGAAGCTTTGCTGCAGCTCATTCACCCCAACACCAGTACCACGCAAGACCTGACATGGCTGACCACGCAGCGCTAGGCCACTTTTTGCCCTACTTGCTCCGGCGCCGCCTGCTGGCCGTGGTGTGGCCGACGGAAGGTGGAGAGCGTACCACGTCTCTGCTGATTTTAGCAATTGCCGTTTTTTACGGTGCAGGGCTGGGCCTGCTGCTGAACACGGCTTCGGAAAGCGAAAATATAGCCGAACTGATGCCCAAGTTGCTTATTGGCTTGAATGCCACGCTGCTGGTGTCGTCGCTGCTCGTGGATTTCGTACCGTCGTTTCGGCCCGTGACGCGGCCACTGCCGGAGCATTTTCCAGTTTCGGCGCGCCTCAACGTAGTGACGGCTTTTCTGCTTGACTTCATTTCGCTGCGGCGCCTCACCATGGCCGTAGGCTTACTAACGGCTTTGCTGGTGGCGCCTAGCCATACCTCGGTGCTGGGGTTTGGGGTGTTGTTGCTGCTGGCCGGGGGCACGCTGAGTTTCAACCTGCGGCTGCTGTTTTCCTTACAACGGTGGCACCACCCACTAATGGTGCTGCACGTAGCCAGCCTGGGACTCATGGCTTGGTGGATGAGCAACCCCGAAGGGCCATATTATGTGGCGCTGGGCCTTGGCACGGCCCTGCTGCCGTGGCTACTGTGGGCCGTGCAGCTGCGCTGGCTGGGTCCGTTCTTCAGTGCCCGTTATTTACCTGTCGAGGCACCGGTCGCTTCCACTTCAAACCAGCTGTTGCTGCGGCTATCGCCCGAGTGGAAGCTGTATGTGCGCAAAACCTGGTTGCCCTTGCTCATAGGACTGGTGTTCAAGCTGATTATGGTAGGCTTCGGCGGTTATCTACTTAACAAGGAAGGAAAGCCTCCACAAACCGGGTTTTTTACAGTCTTCTTTATGGCTTTTCTGCCTGCCATCGGGTTCACCTACGTTAACAATAACTTTTTTGGCTTTATGGGGCCGCTGGTGAGCAATGAGTTGCAGCGGCTCGGCCTCACGCGCCGCCTGCTGGGGCTGTACGCACGGCTGGTGGGGGCAGTGGTCCTGGTAGACTGCCTGCTGTCGGTGGCGCTGCTGGCTGGCTTGTTTCCGAGCAGTGGTGGCAAGATGCTGGGCCTGCTTCCGTTGGCCTCGGCCTCGTTTTTAAGCCTGGGGCTATGGGGCAGCTTATACCGGGCCCAACCCGTGTCAAAGAGTATTGATTTTGCCAAAATGCGCACGAACACCTCTCAACTTATGAGCCTCGGTACCATGAGCGTGGGTGCGTTTTTGTACTTCGTGCCTTTGTGGTGGGTGCGTATTCTGGTAGCTGCGCTGCTGGCTGCTTCGGTGGCGTGGCCAGTGCGGGCCGTGCTGCGGAACGACGGCGACCTGCGTCGGCGACTGTGGCGCAGCATTGGCGCGTGATGCGTTCAATTTCGCCAATATCAAAAAAAACTCTCCTGTGCTACACAGGAGAGTTTTATCGCTAATAAGCGCTTGGCTATTCGATAACCAGTTTGCGGCCCGTGCCGGCTACTGCGAGCCAATAGGTGCCCGGGGGCAGGGCAAGGGGCAATTGCAGCGTGGGTGCTGCTAGAATCCGCCGATATACCACTTGGCCGATGCTATTAAAGAGGCGCACTTCTTGGTTCAGCAGGCGGGAGTCTGTTGTTTTTAGGGTGAGGTGATGACTGGCTGGGTTGGGGAATAGCTGCAGCGCCGAGGCAGGCACTCGCGGAGTGGCAGCACTCGTAACCACTGAGGCAAGGGCGCGGGCGGCGTTCACGCGGCCAAACCCATAGTACTGGTCCCAACCGGCAACATCTTCGCTGGGTTGGCCTATTTGGTCATCGGCCGTCGATTGCAGCGTGGATTTTACCTGCGCTGGAGTTAATTGGGGCCGGATGGTCAGCAACAGCGATGCGAGGCCGACAACGTGCGGCGTGGCCTGCGATGTACCGCCCCAATAGCTGTTGTAATTGGTATTAGAGGTGTGACTCAGGCCGTAGATGTAGTTGCCGGGTGCCACCACCGAAATGTGGGCGCCGTAGTTGCTGCCGCTGGTGGTACTCCAGAAAAACGGACTCGTGCGGGCGTCGTCGGGGTTAGTAGAGCCCACGGCGATGACGCCCGTCATGGCGGCCGGGTAGTAGGAGGTGCTGCTGTTGGTGTTCATGGTGCAGGCCACCACCACCACGCCTTGCTGGTTGGCAAAAGCGATGGCATCCTGCATGGCCTGCGAAAAAGAAATCCCGCCCATCGACATGTTGATGACGCGGGCGCCGTTGTTCACAGCGTAGAAGATGCTGCTTGTCCACCAGGAGTAGAATCCATTATTTTGGGAATCCAACGCTTTGCAAACCATTAACTTGCAGCCCCAATTCACACCTGCGTAGCCCAGTGAGTTATTGCCCGAAGCGCCAATGATGCCCGCAATGTTGGTGCCGTGGCCCTGGTCGTCGGTGGGGTTACTGGTATTGGATACAAAATTCCAGCCCTGCACATCGTCGATGTAGCCGTTCTGGTCGTCGTCAATGTTATTGCCGGGTATCTCCCGGCGATTGCGCCAAATGCGTCGGTCAAGCTCGGGGTGGTCGAGCTTGCAGCCGCTGTCGATGATAGCCACCGTGACGGAAGAGTCGCCGCGGGTGATGGCCCACCCGTCTTCCATGCTAATGTCGGCCCCGGCTCGGGCCGCGGAGAGGGTAAACGAACCCGTGTTTTTTAAGCCCCACTGGCGGTTATACAGGGCGTCGTTTGGCACGAAGCTTTGCACGCCGCCGCCCTGCCCAGCTGCGTCCAGCTCCACGTAGCGGAACAGGCCAGTTTGCTCGTAATCTTTAACTGCTTGCTGCACATCGGTGCCCGCAGGCAGGGTAATAAGATACATGGCCGGTGCCGCAACGGCCGCGCCCCGATTCTGGGGGCGGCCCGGGTTCAGGACCTGCACCTGCATCGCTCCGTGGCGGCGGTTCAATTGTTCAAATGCTTGCTCTTTGGCCGTGGCCGCAACCGGGCGGGCGGCTCCTGTAGCGGGAGCGAGGTCGTCGTTTAGTCGCACAACAAGGCGCGGGGCCGGCGCTACGGCCTGAGCATAAGCGCCAACTCCCAAGGTCAGCAGCAGAGCAAGCGTGGTAAAGAGTTTTTTCAAGTAGAAAGTAGAAAAGAAGTGGAAAATAGCTTCTGGTCTTGTAGCAAGCCAAAGCACAGTAGCGAACCGAAATATACATCTTGAGCTATCGATGTAGTGAGCGACCCAAGAAAACAAAAAGCTGCGGCAGCGAGGCTAATCTGGGAGGCCGTTCCAGAAAAAAGTAAAGCGCTAGCGAAGCGAGCTGCTTCTTTTGCCGCGACTTTTGTAGACTTTTTACTATTGACACACCCTGGCAAATGGATTTTATTGAACTGAGCGTTGAGGCGCCGCGCGAGCTGGCCGATATCCTGGTGGCCGAACTGGCTGAGGTAGGCTTCGACACCTTTGAAGACACCGATGAAGGCTTCCGGGCTTACACCACCGAAGATGTTTTCAACCCCGATGCGGTGGCCGAAATCATGAGCCGCTACGCTGGTATTGGCGAGCTCAACCACTCGCACCGCGTCATCACCCGCCAAAACTGGAACGCTGAGTGGGAGAAGAACTTCCAGCCGCTCATCATTGCGGAGCGGGTATCGGTGCGGGCGCCGTTCCACTCCGAGCCCGCTGGCGTGGACTATGACATCGTCATCATGCCGCGCATGTCCTTCGGCACGGGCCACCACGAAACCACGGCCCTGATGATAGAAAACCAGCTCGATGTGGACCATAAGGGCCTGCGCGTGCTGGACATGGGCACTGGTACTGGCATTCTGGCCATTATGGCTGAGATGCTGGGCGCCCGCCAGATTCTGGCTGTCGATACCGAGCCCTGGACCGTGGAAAATGCCCGCGACAACGCCGCCGAAAACCAGTGCCGTACCATCGAGTGCCGCTTGGGCGGCGTCGAAACCCTCGCCGAGGAAGAGCCTTTCGACCTCATTCTGGCCAACATCAACCGCAACGTCCTGCTCGAGGACATGCACGAGTATGCCCGCCTGCTGCCCAGCGGCCGGCCCATACTTTTCAGTGGCTTCTACGAGGAAGACCTGGCCAAGATTACGGCCGAGGCTACTAAGTGCGGCCTGCGCTACCAACGCCACCGCACGCTGCGGAGCTGGGTGTCGGCCATCTTCGAGAAAGAATAGGTGGGGCCTTCGGCCAGCTGCGTAGGTTGGCATCGTTCCCGGTAACGATTGCGCGAATAAAGGAGGCCTAAAAGGCATTTCCGGGCTGGTTCGGCTCATAATATTAGAATAAGATTGGTCGGGCTGCTGCCGCTATTTAGTAGCGGGGGTAGCTCGATTTTACTCTATTCTGACCTTGCCTCCCTGATGTTCTATTTCTCTACCCGCTGCTTCGTTTCCTCCATTAGCCGGTTAAGGCAGGCGGCCCGCTTAGGCTTCGGAGTGGTTGCTGCCCTGGCCGGCCTGGCAGCCACTGTGCCCGCACAAGCGCAGCAGTTGGCTTTTCCGGGGGTAGAGGGCGCGGGGCGGTTTGTGACCGGAGGACGGGGCCTAGCTGCCACGCCCACCACGGTATTTGAGGTGACCAGCCTGGCCGATACCAACGTGCCGGGTACGCTGCGCTACGCCATCAGCCAGCCGGCGTCGGCTGCATTGCACCGCACCATTGTGTTTCGGGTGTGTGGCACCATTCACCTCACGGACCGGATGAATATTCCGGCCAACACCACCATTGCGGGCCAGACAGCCCCCGGCGACGGCATCTGCATTGCCGACCGCCAAGTGACCGTGAGCGGCAACAACGTCATCATTCGGTACATGCGCTTCCGCCTCGGCGACCGGTACCCACAAATCACTAACATCGGCATGGTGAACGGCAATGGCGACGAAGACGCCCTCAGCAGCCAGGAGCGCAAGAACATTGTCATCGACCACTGCACCATGAGCTGGAGCATGGACGAGGCCTTCACGTTCTACGGCGCGGCCACCGACTCCATGACCCTGCAGTGGAACCTCATCAGCGAGCCACTGAACTACTCTTACCACTTCGAAACCGGCGACAACGACTACCAGCGCCACGGCTACGGCGGCATTTGGGGCGGGCGGCGCGCCAGCTTCCACCACAACTTGTTTGCGCACTGCCTCAGCCGCACGCCGCGCTGGAACGGCACCCGCTACGGCGCGGCCATTGGTGCGGAGAACTGCGATTTTCGCAACAACGTCATCTACAACTGGGGCTCGAACAACGTGCACGGGGGCGAGGGCGGCAACTATAACATCGTCAACAATTACTACAAGGCTGGCCCCAACACCAGCTCAGGCTCGCGCTTCCGCATCTGGAATCCTTACCGGCAAACCACCGCGCCGGTGTTGCCCTACGCCCAGGCATACCTGGCCGGCAACTACGTAGACGGGTCGCCAGCTAACACTGGGCGTAACTGGGTGGGCGTTACCATGCAGGGCGGTACCCTGGCCGATACGGTGCAATCGAAGGTGAGCACACCGTTCGACATGGCGCCTCTCAACACGCAGTCAGCCACCGATGCTTACGCCTCCGTGCTGGTCAACGTGGGCTGCGTGCTGCCCACCCGCGACGCCGTCGACCAGCGCATTATCAAGGAAGTGCAGGACCGCACCGGTAGCATCATCGACGTGCAGGGCGGCTTCCCGGCGCGTACGCCCTACAGCACCTCCCAGACTGCCTGGCCCGTGCTCAGTTGCGGCCCCGCGCCCGCCGACACCGACCACGACGGCATGACCGACGCCTACGAGCTGGCCAACGGCCTCGACCCCAACAACCCCGCCGACCGCCAAGGCATCGCCGCCAACGGCTACACCAACCTCGAAAACTACCTTAACGGCCTCGTGACCGTAGTGACCAGCGGCAAAAAAGCCACCGGCGCCATCGTGGAGCCGTTGCGCCTGTTTCCTAATCCCGCCAGCGAGCGGCTCACGGTGGAACACCCCCGGGCCAGCACAACGGCCGCGCTAGTGGTCTACAACTTCGTAGGCCAGCGCGTGGCCTCGTTCGTCCCCGCGGCTGGAGGTGCCTCCACCGCCGTAAACATCGGCACTTTGGCCAAAGGCAATTACCTGCTGGTGTACACCGATGCCAACGTGAGCCTGACGGCCAAGTGCACCCGGGAGTAGCCGCAAGCGGCTGACCAGGTAATAGTAAAGCAAAAAACGCTAGGTCCGGGCTTGTCAAAACAACTCTACCATGAGAAATGAATTCTACTTGGTGAGTGTGGTTCTCTTCGCTGCAACGAAGCGGTAGAGTTGCTTTGACAAGCCCGGCCTGACGTATTGATTGAATGCAGTGCTGCTAACCTACCAGCTTGGGCGCCGGGCGCGAAGACTCGCGTACCACCAAAGTGGTGGGCAGCTTCATGGTGCTGGGCCCCGTGCTCTTATGCTTGCGCTCGATGAGCTCAATGAGGCGTTCGGCGGCCAGCTGGCCTATTTCCAGTGCGGGTTGGGTCACGGTGCTCAGCGGCGGGTTCAGCAAGTGGGCCGACTGCGAGTTGGTGAAGCTGAGCAGCGCCACTTGGCCGGGAATGTCGACGCCGCGCTCGCGCAAGGCGGCCAGGCAACCCAGGGCCAGGCGGTCGCTGGCCGTGAAAAAAGCATCGGGTGGGGGCGAAAGCGCCAGCAGCTCATCTACCAGGGGGCCGGCCTCGTCGGGACCGAAGGTGCCGTAGCGCACCAAGTTTTCGTCGTAGGGCACTCCGTATTGCTCTAGGGCCGCACGGTAGCCCGCCAGCCGCTCCTGCGTGATGCTGAGGTAGGGCGGAATGGTGAGGTGCGCAATGCGGCGGCGGCCAGTTTGCAGCAGATGGGATGTGGCAGCGTAGGCCCCGCCGAAGTTGTCGGCCACTACCTTGGTCACGTCCACTTCGCTGGTTACGCGGTCGAACAGCACCAGCGGCATGCCTTGCTCGTGCAGGGCTTTGAGGTGCGCAACGTCGGAGGTTTCGCTGGAAAGCGACAGCAGCAGGCCATCGACGCGGCGCGACACGGCTTGCTGAATGTTGGCTACTTCCCGCTCGTAAGACTCGTGGGTTTGGAAGATAATGACGTGGTAGCCCCGGTTGTAAGCAATGGCTTCAATGCCGTTGATGGCCTGCGAAAAGAAGTTGTTCGCAATCTGGGGCACAATGACGGCCAGGGCCTTGCTGCTGCTGCCTTTCAGGCTGAGGGCAATGGGGTTGGGGCGGTAGTTGAGGCGTTCGGCGTACTCCATCACCAGCCGCTTGGTTTCGGGGCTGATTTCGTAGCTGTCGCGCAAGGCCCGCGACACCGTCGAAGTCGACAGGTTCAGGGCGTGCGCAATATCCTTGATGGTGACGGGGTCCAAGCGCTTTGACTAAGTGAGGTAGAGTAAACAGCTGTTCCAGTAGGCCAGTGGCTTTTCCTGAATGACCAGATTTAGCGGCGCGGCTGGTTTTTGGAAAGGGACCCGATGCGGGGCTCTGACCAGCGCCGATACCCTTGTGGAATGGGCAGCCGGCACGGCAGCACACACCTTCTGGAAATCTTTACCTAGCTAAATCTATTACAAGAGTAACAAATTTTGGCTAATTCTGAGCCGTTGGGCCATGTTGCTTCGCGGCGGCGCATTCAATTTGCTCTTGGCTTGCGCAGGGCAAGCGGCCGGCTTTGTGGCTTCGCCATCTTTGTGCCGTAATTTTCTGGTCGGTTTAAATTCTTAAACCACCCGTTTTCGATTGGATTGCAAACATGAAAGTAGTGCGAGTGAAAAATGGAGTGCTGGCGGCCCTGCTGGCTGCTGGAGTACTAGCAACGGCCTTCCGCCCCCGGCCCACCGAAGAAAGCCTGATGCAGCGAGTGGCCCGGCAGGTTGGCGAGTTTTACGCCGCGGCCCAGGGCGAGAAAGCCTACCTCCACCTCGACCGGCCCGTGTACGCCACGGGCGAAACCATCTGGTTTAGCGCCTACGTGGTCGATGCTTCCCAGCACGCACTCGATTCCGCTAGCCAAGTCTTGCACGTCGACTTGCTCTCGCCCGCCCGCAAGGTGGTGGCGCGCCGCACCCTGCGCCTGCAAGGCGGCCGGGCCAGCGGCGACCTGGACATTGCCGATTCCCTGGCCGCGGGTACCTACGTGCTGCGCGCTTACACCAACTGGATGCGCAACGCCGGCGACAATTTCGTGTACAGCCGCCGCCTGAGCATTTGGCCGGCCTCGCCCATTGGGCCCCAGGAACCCAGCCCCGATGCTTCCGGCAGTGCCTCCAAAGGCAAGGGCGCTGCCACGGCGGCCACCAAGCCCGATATTCAGTTTTTTCCCGAAGGTGGCTACCTGGTTGAAGGTCTGCCCGGCGTGGTGGCCTGCAAAGCCACCGATGCCAGCGGCCGGAGCATTGCCGTGAAAGGACAAATTCTGAACGCCCAAAAAGCCGTGGTGGTGCCGAGCTTCAGTACCCGGCACGCGGGCATGGGGCGCTTCATGTTTGTGCCCGGCAGCGGGCAGCGCTATTCCGCCCGCCTCACCCTGCCCGACGGCAGCACCGCCGAGTACCCCCTGCCGGCCGTGCAGCCCACCGGCTACAGCCTACATGTGATTGAAAACGCCGAAAACTTCCTGGTGGAAGCCCGCTACCGGGGCGTAGGTAACGCGCCCGCTCCGGGCCCGGTGCAGCTGCTTACCCAGGTGCGCGGCGTGGTGGCGTATCCGAGCGCCCGCACGCTCACGGGCAGCAACTCGGCCACATGGCAAATGCCTAAAAAGAACTACCCCAACGGCATCATTCATTTCACTTTGTTTGATGCCGAGGGGCAGCCGCGGTGCGAGCGGCTGGCCTTTGTGCAGAACACTGCCCCACTGCGGGTAACCGTTACGGCTGACCAGCCCAGCTACGGCGCCCACGCCCCCGTGCAGCTCTCGGTGCGCGTGGCCGATGCCGCGGGCCAGCCCGTGTCTACTTACCTCTCGGTAGCCGTGAGCGACGCCGGCCTGTCGGCCCTCGACCCCAATGCCGAAACCATCGCATCCAACCTGCTGCTGACGTCTGACCTAGTCGGGCACGTTGAAAACCCGGGCTATTATTTCCGGGAGCGAACGCCTGCCACGGCCCAGGCGCTCGACGACCTGCTGCTCACGCAGGGATGGCGGCGCTTTGTGTGGAAAGAAGTGCTGGCCGGCCAAGCCCCGCAACCCCGCTTCCTGCGCGAGAAGGACATCATGCTCACCGGGCAGGTAGTAAGCGCGAATGGCAACCGCCCCATTGCCAACAGCCAGCTGACCTTTATGCAAACCAGGCCTGCCCGCAATGTAGCCACCGGCTCCACTGATGCCGACGGCCGGTTCTCGTTCTCCGGCTTTCCGCTGCGCGATACGGCCATCATCACGTTGCAGGCCCGGCGGGCCCAGGGCGGTTCCAATGTTATTATTCGGCCCGATGATGGGCCGGTGCCCAGCACCCAGCCGCTGCCCACGTTGCCGTCGCTGACTGCCGCGCCGGCGGGAGTGGCGGCCTTTGTGCGACGCAGCCGCCAGGCCCAGGCCGCCGACCTGGAGCTTCACCCCGAAAAAGCCATGCGCAACATCCGGCTCGATAACGTGGCCGTGACGGCCAAGCGCGTGACCGTGCCCAAAGACGACCCCCGCCGCCTCTACGGGGCCACCGGCGGCACCGTAATTGATGTGGCAAATATGCCGGCTGCGCAGTCGGCGCAATCGGTGCTGCAGCTGCTGCAAGGGCGCGTGGCGGGTCTCACGGTCACCGGCAACCCACCCAATATGTCTGTGCAGATTCGGGGCCAGGGCACTCCGCTCTTCATTGTAGACGGCATGCGGACGGATGTTGAGATGGTCACCAATATTCCAACGGCCGATATCGAGTCGGTCGAAGTATTCAAGGGACCCGAAGCCGCCATTTTTGGCGGCACGGGTGGCGCTATCGCCATCTACACCAAGCGCGCCGACCCCAATTACAAGGGCGCCGATACCGGGCCCGCGCCCGGCATTGCCACCGTGAAGCTGCCGGGCTACTACCAAGCCCGCGAGTTCTACCAGCCTCGCTACAATGCGCTGCTCACCAACCCGCCCGCCGACCCCCGCACCAGCACGCTCTACTGGAACCCCGCCGTGCGCACCAATGCCCGCGGCGAAGCCGAGCTGCACTTCTTCACCGCCGACGGCAGCGGCAACTTCCAGGCTGTGGTAGAAGGCCTCAGCGCAACCGGCCAGCCCGCTCTGGGCACAGGCACGGTGGTAGTTAAAGGAAAGTAAAAGGAGCTTTCGAGTTTTCTAAGCATCAAAAAAGCCCCGCTGGTATTTCCGGCGGGGCTTTTCTGTGATTAGCGGTATATCGAGTGGCTGAGCTTTGCCATTGATTATAAGTAAACCGAGGAGAAGTTTGGCATAGAATCAGGGTGTGGTGTTGGGTGGGAATCCGGACCAAAAGTACACATTGCGCCACCTCGTAGCGCTGACTGAGCTGCTTTTATTTATGCAATCGATGCCGGGAGCCATAGCGGCCAGAATGCCTGAAAAACAAGCCCCTTCGCTTTTCTACTTTATGTGGCTTGGTGAATGATACCGAATGCTTGCCAACGCCAAAGTGCGGGGTTAATAACGATGAAAATGACCGGGAGCAGAATAGGGGAGTGTACGTTCAGAAAGTCAGCGCTTGGGCCTTGCGAGAACGTTCCCGGCATCGATTGCGCAAAAAAAGGTGCCTTTTCAAGCACATAAAAGGCCCTTGCGGTTCACTATTGGCCTAATATTGTATAGGGCGATACTGCCTTCACTCCCCGTGCTGCTAGCTGCCGGCGAGTGCAACTACTTCCTATAGCTCATGATGAAATCAACTTTGGTGCTACTGCTGGCCGGCATAGCGGCTTTCCTGACCTTGGCCTTTCGGCCGGCAGCCGAGCCGAAAACGCAGATTTTCCTGGTCGGTGATTCCACCATGTCCGAGAAGGCCGACCTGACCAAGCCTGAGCGCGGCTGGGGCATGGAGTTCGGGCAGTACTTCGATGGCAGCGTGACCATCCGCAACACTGCCGTGAACGGTCGCAGCACCAAAAGCTTCCTACGCGAAGGCCGTTGGGCCAAAGTGCTGGAAGAGCTCAAGCCCGGTGACTGGGTATTCATTCAGTTTGGGCACAACGATTCGAAAGCCGAAGACAGCGTGCGCTCGGCCCCGGCCCAGACGCTGTATCGCCAGCTCCTGACCAAGTATGTGCAGGAGGCCAAGAAAAAAGGCGCCAACCCGGTGCTGCTCACGCCGGTGGGCCGCCGCTACTTCGACGATAAAGGCAAGCGTAAAGACGACCACGGCGCATACCCCAGCGTAGTGCGCGAGGTGGCCAAGGCCCAAAAAGTGCCGCTGATTGACTTGCACGAAAAAAGCTGGGCCATGTACTCGGCAATGGGCGAGGAGGGCACGCGGCCACTGTTCTGGAGCTATTTGAATGGCTACTACCAGCCCAACCCGGTGGCGCCTGCCAAAAACGACAACACCCACTTTTCAGAATATGGCGCCACCCGCGTGGCTCAGCTAGTGGCCCAGAGCGTGAAGGAGCAAAACCTGGCCCTGGCCAGCCGCCTTGCCCGGGCGCCTTACGATGGCAAATACGCCCACGACCTGCCGGTGGTGCTGGAGCCTGTGTTCAAGAAAGACACCTTCAACCTGACCAAGTACGGCGCCGTGGCCGACGGCCAGACCCTCAACACCGAAGCTTTCCGCAAAGCCATTGACGCCTGCGCCGTGAACGGCGGCACGGTGCTCGTGCCGCGGGGCCTGTGGCTTACGGGCCCCATAGTGCTGAAAAGCAACGTGAACTTGCACCTGGCCACCGGTGCGCTGGTGCAGTTCAGCGCCAAGCCCCTCGACTACCCGCTGGTGAGCACCACCTGGGAAGGGGAGGAGGCCATCCGCAGCCAGGCCCCGATTTCGGGCGTCGACCTCACCAACATTGCCATCACCGGCAAGGGCACGTTTGACGGGGCTGGCGACGCGTGGCGCCCCGTGAAGAAGAGCAAGCTCAACGACAGCCAGTGGAAAACGCTGGTGGCCTCGGGCGGGGTGCTCAACGACAAAAAGGACTTTTGGTACCCTTCGGCCAGCTCCCTGAAGGGCAACCAGATGGCTGCTGCTGGCACCCTCCCCAAGGGCACCGACCCGAAGAACTTGGATGACATTCGCGACTACTTGCGGCCCAACATGCTGAGCCTGACGCGCTGCAAGCAAATCCTGTTCGAGGGCTTCACCATTCAAAACTCCCCGGCCTGGACCATTCACCCGCTGCTGTGCGAGAACATCACGCTGCGCAACGTGACGGCCAAAAACCCCTGGTACGGCCAGAACACCGACGCCCTGGACCTGGAATCGTGCCGCAACGGCGTGGTGGAAGGCTGCACTTTTGACGTGGGCGACGATGGCATCTGCATCAAGAGCGGCCGCGACGAGCAGGGCCGCAAGCGCGGCGTACCCACCGAGAACTTCATCATCCGCGACACGAAGGTGTACCACGCCCACGGCGGCTTCGTGATTGGCTCGGAAATGTCGGGCGGGGCCCGCAACATCTACGTCAACAACTGCACGTTTATGGGCACCGACGTGGGGCTGCGTTTCAAAACCGCCCGCGGCCGCGGCGGCGTGGTGGAGAACATCTTCGTCGATGGCGTCGACATGACGGACATCGCCGGCGAAGCCATTCTGTTCGACATGTACTACGCGGCCAAAGACCCCGTGCCGCTGGCCGGTGAAAGCACCGCCCCACCCGTGATGAAAGCCGAGCCCCTTAACGAAGGCACCCCGCAACTGCGCGGCTTCCGAATCCGCAACGTGACGTGCAAGGGCGCCACCACCGGCATTCTGGTGCGCGGCCTGCCCGAAATGAGCATCAAAGACATCAGCCTCGAAAACATAGTGCTGGAAAGCAAGAAGGGCCTGGTGTGCCAGGAGGCCGAAAACATTCGCCTGAAAAACGTGACCCTGCTGTCGACGGATACTGCGCCCGTGATGGAAGTGCAAAACAGCCGCAACATCGCGCTCGACGGCATCCGCTACACCAACGGTGCCGACCTGCTACTTCGCGTGACTGGTGACCGCAGCAAAGACATTCGTTTGGCGAACACCAACACCAAGCAGGCCAAGAAGGACGTGGAGCTAGGCCAGAAGGTGGCCAAGAAAACGGTCGTCATGGCCAAGCGGTAATGGCTTTTGACAACCGGTTTATTTGAGAAGGAACGTCATGCAGAGCGCAGCGAAGCATCTCGCGTGCTACCACTAATCTTATCGATTGAGTCACTATCGCACGCGAGATGCTTCGCTGCGCTCTGCATGACGTTCTATTTTCATCTATGAAAACCAACTCTCGTTTCCTGCTGCCACTGCTGGGCCTCGCGCTGCTGGCTGAAACCGCCGCGGCACAAACTCCGCAATCGGCAGCGCAGGTCGTGCCCATGTCGCAGCGCATGGCCGATTCATTCATCAGCTGGCACCCCGACTCCATACTCATCGGCAACCGCAAAACGGTTCGCTGGGACTACGAGCAGGGCCTCATGATGCGGGCGATGGAGCGGGTGTGGCAGCGCAGCGGCGACCCCAAGTACTTCACGTACATCAAGAAGGACCTCGACCAGTTTGTGCAGAACGACGGCACCATCCGTACCTACAAGCTGGAAGATTACAACCTCGACAACCTTACCACGGGCCACGCCCTGCTGCTGCTGAGCCAGGTTTCCTTGCCCAGCAACGGCAACGAGAAGTACATCAAAGCTGCTCAGCTGCTACGCAAGCAGCTCGATGGCCAGCCCCGCACCAAGGCCGGCGGCTTCTGGCACAAGAAAATCTACGAGAACCAGATGTGGCTCGATGGCCTGTACATGGCCGAGCCCTTCTACGCCGAATACAGCCAGGTTTTCAACCAGCCGGCCGGGTTCGATGACATTGCCAAGCAGTTTGCCCTGATTGAGAAAAACCTCGTCGACTCCAAAACCGGCTTGCTCTACCACGGCTACGACGAGAGCCGCCAGCAGCAGTGGGCCAACAAAACCACCGGCCAGTCGCCCCATTTCTGGGACCGCGGCATTGGCTGGTACAGCATGGCCCTGGTCGACGTGCTCGACTACTTCCCCCAAAACCACCCCCAGCGCCCGGCCATTATCAAGGCCCTGCAGCAGCTGGCGCCCGTGCTGGCTAAGTACCAGGATTCCAAAACCGGCACCTGGAGCCTGGTGATGAACCAGGAATCCCGCAATGGCAACTACGCCGAAGCTTCGGGCTCCAGCATGTTTGTGTACGCGCTGGCCAAGGGCGTGCGCATGGGCTACCTCGATAAGAGCTTCGCGAAGGTGGCCCAAAAAGGCTATGACGGTTTGCTGAAATCCTTCGTGGCCACCGAGCCCACCGGCGCGCTGGCCTTCAACGGCACGGTGAGCGTGGGCGGCCTGGGCGGCAAGCCCTACCGCGACGGCTCCTACGAGTACTACCTCAGCGAGCCGCTGCGCAAAAACGACCTGAAAGGGGTGGGCCCCTTCATCCTGGCCAGCACCGAAATGGAGATTGCCGCCGAGAACAGCGCCGGCCAAAACAAGACCGTGGGCCTCGACTACCATTTCAACCACGAAATGCGGAAAAACCCCATCACCGGCGAGCAGGAGCAGTGGCACTACACCTGGGAAGAGCGCACCCACGGCGGCTTCTGGCTGTGGGGCAACCAGTTCCGGGAACTGGGCGCCAAAACCGTGGCCGTGCCCGCGGCCCCCACGGCGGCCAGCCTCAAAAACCTGAGCGTTTACATCATCGTGGACCCCGACTCGCGCAAGGAATCGCCCAAGCCCAACTACATCCAGCCCGCCGACACCAAGGTGATTACGGAGTGGGTGAAGGGCGGCGGCACCCTGGTGCTTTTCGCCAACGACACGGCCAACTCGGAAATCAAGAACTTCAACCTGCTGGCTAAAAACTTCGGCGTACAGTTCACCGACGAGAGCGTGAACATGGTGAAGGGCGACCAGTTTGAGCAGGGTAAAGTGGATTTGACCTCCGGCAAAACCGTGTTCAAAAACGCCAAAAAGGCCTACGTGAAGGAGCTGGCGGTGCTGTCGGCCCAGGCGCCGGCCCAGCCGCTGGTTACTGACGGCGGCAAGGTTATCATGGCCACGGCCAAGCTGGGCAAGGGGCGCGTGTTTGTCCTCGGCGACCCGTGGCTGTACAATGAATACGTGGACGGGCGCAAGATTCCGGCCGAATACCAGAATTTCCAGGCTGGGAAAGACCTGGCGAATTGGCTCCTGACTGCCAAGTAGCGACCCACAGTAGGAATTGTAGTGCGGAGGCTATCGGAAACGTTTCCGACAATTAATGCGGGTAAAAATCAAAGTTTTTCTTTCAGAAGCGGTTTTTTTAGCGGAACATTACCTTCCCATAGCTTCGCCGCTAGTGCGCTATTCGGCGCGCTGGTGAGTTGCAGCAATAAAATACCCACTCTGCTAAATGAACAAGCTCGACACGATTGATTACATCGTATTCTTCGTCTACTTCATCATCGTCTCCGGATACGGCATCTGGATTTACCGGCGCAAAACGGGCCACGACGGCACCATTGAAGGCGATTCCAAAGACTACTTCCTCGCCGAAGGCTCCCTGACGTGGTGGGCCATCGGCTCCTCGCTCATCGCCTCCAACATCTCGGCCGAGCAGTTTGTGGGCATGTCGGGCTCGGGTTTCAAAATGGGCCTGGCCATTGCCACCTACGAATGGATGGCGGCCATCACGCTCATCGTGGTGGCGGTTTTCTTCATTCCGGTGTACCTCAAGAATCGCATCTTCACGATGCCGCAGTTCCTGAGCCAGCGCTACAACGGCACGGTGGCCATGATTATGGCCATTTTCTGGCTGGCGCTCTACATCGTGGTCAACCTGACGTCGATTCTATACCTCGGCGCCATTGCCATTAGCAGCATCGCCGGCCTCAACCTCGAGTTCTGCCTCTACATGCTGGCCGCGTTTGCCGTGCTCATCACCCTGGGCGGCATGAAGGTGATTGGCTTCACCGACGTTATTCAGGTGTTCTTCCTGATTCTCGGCGGCCTGGCCACCACCTACCTCGCCCTCAACCTCGTGGCCGAGCACTACGGCCAGTCCGGCGTGCTCAACGGCTTCAACCTGATGACGGCCCAGGCCGGCGACCACTTCCAGATGATTTTCAAGAAGGACAACCCCAACTTCATCGACCTGCCCGGCATGACCGTGCTGCTCGGCGGCATGTGGATTGTGAACCTGAATTACTGGGGCTGCAACCAGTACATCACCCAGCGCGCCCTCGGTGCCGACCTGCCCACGGCCCGCGCCGGCATCCTGTTTGCGGCTTTCCTGAAGCTGCTCATGCCCGTGATTGTGGTGCTGCCCGGCATCGCGGCCTACGTGCTGTTCAAAGCCGACGTGTTCGGACCGGCCGAGTTTGGCTCGGGCGCCGACCTGAACCCGGACCGCGCCTACCCGGTGCTGCTCAACATCCTGCCAGTTGGCTTGAAAGGCCTGTCTTTTGCGGCCCTCACGGCGGCAGTAGTGGCCTCTTTGGCTGGCAAAGCCAACAGCATTGCCACTATTTTCACGCTTGATGTCTATAAGAAAGTCCTCAATACCGAAGCTTCGGAAAAGACGCTGGTGAAAGTGGGCAAGATTTCCGTGGTCGTGGCCATGATGTTGGGCGTACTCATTGCGCCGCACCTGGGCATTGATAAGAAAGGCGGTTTCCAGTTCATTCAGGAGTATACTGGGTTTGTGTCGCCGGGCATATTTGCTATGTTTATTCTCGGATTTTTCTGGAAGCGGACCACGTCGACGGCGGCGCTGTTTGCCACCATCGGCGGCTTCCTGCTGTCGGTGCTGTTCAAGTTTATGCCCACTTTCGTCGACCTCTCGTTTCTGGCTCCGCTTGGCTTTGCAGTTAAGCCAGAAGGCTCCAATATTTACGAAATCCCATTTCTTGACCGCATGGGCTTTGTTTTCATTCTGTGCGTGTTGGGCATGGTGATGATTAGCCTATTTGAAACCAACCGGGGTGTGAAAACCAAAGGGCTGGAAATCGATGCCAGCATGTTCAAGCCACAACGCAGCTTTACCATTGGCGCCATGATTATCATGGTTATTATTACCACGCTCTACACGGTTTATTGGTAGTCAGTCCACCGGGTTCTAATAGGCCGTCATGCTGAGCGGAGCCGAAGCATTTCGTGTGTACTGATAAACTCAATCGACTGGATTAGTTACAGCACGCGAAATGCTTCGGCTCTGCCCGGCATGACGGTTTTTATTTTGTTTATTCTGCACCTCTTTCACTATGAAATTACTCCGCTACGGCCCGCCCGGCCAGGAAAAACCAGGCATCCTGCAAGGCGACCAGCGCTACGACGTATCCACGTTTGGGGAAGATTACAACGAGGCGTTTTTCGAGAATGACGGCCTGGAACGACTGGCCGAATTTGTGGCGGCCAACGCGGGCAACCTGCCCGTAGTAGCTGCCTCCGAGCGCCTGGGCCCACCCGTGGCCCGGCCCTCCAAAATTCTGTGCATTGGCCTCAACTACTCCGACCATGCCCGCGAAATGAACCTCGCGGCCCCCACCGAGCCGGTGTTGTTCATGAAGTCGACCACGGCACTGGTTGGGCCTTTCGATGATATTATTATCCCCAAAAACTCAGTGAAAACCGACTGGGAAGTAGAGCTAGCCGTGGTCATTGGCAAGCGCGCGTCCTACGTGGCTGAGGCAGATGCCGCGAACTACATTGCCGGCTACATGCTGCACAACGACGTGTCAGAGCGCGAGTTTCAGATGGAGCGCGGCGGCACCTGGACCAAGGGCAAGGGCTGCGACACCTTCGCGCCCATGGGCCCTTTCCTGGCCACACCCGATGAAATGGGCGACGTGAACAACCTGCGCCTGTGGCTGACCGTGAACGGACAAACAATGCAGGACGGCAACACGGCCAACCTCATTTTCAACGTTCCCTTCATCATCTCCTATGTCAGCCAGTTTATGACGCTGCTGCCCGGCGATGTGATTTCGACGGGTACGCCCGCGGGAGTGGGCTCCGGCTTTAAGCCACCCGTGTACCTCAAGCCCGGCGACGTGGTAGAGCTGGGTATCGACAACCTGGGCTCGTCGCGCCAAGTGCTGAAAGCCTACCAAGCGTAGGCCCCTGCTTTATTCTTTTTTCTTCATCTCATCTGTCATGCTGAGGTACGAAGCATCCTATCACGCCACAACGGACCGTTGCGTGCAGATAAGATTTTTCGTGCCTCAACGTGGCAGCCAGCGTTACTCATTTCGCTTTGCGATATGTTCTATCTGATATGAACACCCATTACAAGCGGCTGCTATATTTCTTCTTGCTCTTCGGCATGGCTTTGCAGGCCGAAGCTCAGTCGACCCTGTCCCAGGTGTGGGTGCCTGACCTAGGGGACGGCACTTACAAAAACCCGGTGCTCTATGCCGATTATTCGGACCCCGACGTGGTGCGGGTCGGCACCGACTATTACCTCACCTCGTCGAGCTTTAACTCCGCGCCCGGCCTGCAAATTCTGCACTCCAAAGACTTGGTAAACTGGACCATCATCAGTGCCGTTTTTCGTGAGCAGCAACCAATAGCCGAGTTCCAAAAGCCTCAGCATGGCAACGGCGTGTGGGCGCCCGCCATTCGCTACCACAACAAGCAGTTCTACATCTACTACCCCGACCCGGACCACGGCATTTATGTGACCCGCGCCAGCAACCCTGCCGGCCCTTGGGAAACCCCCAAGCTCATCAAAGAAGCCAAGGGCTGGATTGACCCCTGCCCCCTGTGGGACGAGGATGGCCAGGCCTACCTCGTGCATGCCTTTGCCGGCAGCCGCGCCGGGTTCAAGTCCATCATTGCGGTGTCGCGCATGAGCCCCGACGGCTTGCAGCTCATTGGCGACGACGTGCTGGTGTTCGATGGCCACGCCAACCACCCCACCATCGAAGGACCGAAGTTTTACAAGCGTAAGGGCTACTACTACATTTTTGCGCCTGGCGGCGGCGTCACCACAGGCTGGCAAACTGTGCTGCGTTCCAAAAGCGTGTTTGGTCCTTATGAAGACCAGATTGTGATGGACCAGGGCAAAACAACCATCAACGGGCCTCACCAGGGCGCTTGGGTTGATACCCCCGACGGCAAGGAAGACTGGTTTCTACACTTCCAGGACCAGGGTCCGTATGGCCGGGTGGTGCATCTGCAGCCCATGGTTTGGAAAAACGACTGGCCCGTAATCGGCGCCGACCCCGATGGCGACGGCAAGGGCGAGCCCGTGCTCACCTACCGCAAGCCCAAGGTACCCGGGGCAGCCCAGCCGCTGGCTACCCCGGCCACATCCGACGAGTTCAGCGCCAACTCGCTGGGCTTGCAGTGGCAATGGCACGCCAACCCCCAAATGGGCTGGGCCTACCCAAATGGCGCGCAAGGCTTCCTCCGCCTCTACGCCGTGCCCCTGCCCACCGGCTTCAAGAACTACTGGCAGGTGCCTAATCTGCTGCTGCAGAAGTTGCCGGCCGAGACTTTCACCGCCACGGCCAAGCTCACCTTCACGCCCCGCGCCGATGGCGAAAAAGTGGGCCTGATGATGATGGGCCTCGACTATGCCTACCTCTCCGTAACGAGCCAGGGCGGGCAGTGGCGCATTGCCCAGAACACCTGTCGCAACGCTGAAAAGCTAACGCTGGAAACTGGCACGGTGCCCATAGTTACGCCTCCGGCCAAAGGGCCACTCTACCTGCGGGTGCAGGTGCTGGCCGGCGGCAAGTGCCGCTTCAGCTATAGCATCGACGGCCAGCAGTTTGAGAATGTAGGAGAAGTGTTTCAGGCACGAGAGGGAAAATGGATTGGGGCCAAGGTCGGTCTGTTCTGTAGTCGGGTCGGCAAGACCAACGATTCCGGCAATGCGGACGTGGACTGGTGGCACATCGAACCCTAGTCCGCGAATCCATCCTAGTTGACCATATCTGGCGGCCGCACTTCTTACGAGGTGCGGCCGCTTTTGCTATTGTTGCTTCAGGTTTTGGGTGTTGTTGCCTACCTGTAAAAAGATTTCAGACTGAAAGCGTGCATTAGAGAAGTGGTAGCTGGTTGCCGACAGTTCGTGGCATTTTAAAGTGGGTAGATATGACTGAGCCGAATTGTTAGTCATAGTTTCCTGTGATGCGAAAAGGACGCTTTATCGGTAAAATACAATAAACTGAGGCTATTACATTGGCTTGCTTACAGAGCAGATATTTAGCGTTTTCTGTTAAGCAGAGGCATATTATTGGGAGTGAAAGAGGAGAAGTTGAGCGATGGCATCGTTCCCGGCAACGATTGCACAAAAAAAGATTGTCCAACTCTTGTTTTCGGGACTTGCTGCATGAAACCTTTAAGTAGCAAAACCGCCCTCGACAGCACCGCGGCTTTGGTTTTGTCTACTTACTCGTCTCCGCATCGTCCTTCTTTATGACTGCATTCTCTTCCGCTTTTAGTTTGGCCGGCAAGCGCGCCCTCGTTACCGGGTGCGACCGGGGTATCGGACAGGCCATTGCCTTGGGCTTGGCCGAAGCCGGCGCCGACATCATCGGTGTTTCGGTACACATGCCCCAGGGCGGCGAAACGGAGCAGGCAGTGCAGGCCATGGGGCGCGGGTACCGCGGCTACCAGGCCGACTTTGGCGAGCGCGAGTCGTTGGATAGCTTCATCAAGCAAGTGCAGGCCGATTTTCCGGTCATTGACATTCTGTTCAACAACGCCGGCATCATCCGCCGCGCGCCAGCCGCCGAGCATTCCGACGACGATTGGGACGCCGTGCTGACCATCAACCTAGACGCGCCGTTTCGGCTGGCCCGCGCCATTGGTGCGCAAATGCTGCAGCAGGGGAGTGGCAAAATCATCTTCACGGCCTCGCTGCTCACCTTCCAGGGGGGCATCAACGTGCCGAGCTACGCGGCCAGCAAAGGCGGCGTGGGCAGCCTGGTAAAGGCCCTGGCCAACGAATGGGCCAGCAAGGGCATCAACGTGAATGCCATTGCCCCCGGCTACGTGGCTACCGACAACACCGCCGCCCTGCGGCAGGACGAAGAGCGCAGTGCCGCTATTCTGTCGCGCATTCCGGCGGGGCGCTGGGCCCTGCCCACCGACTACCAAGGCCCGGCGGTGTTCCTGGCTTCGGCCGCTTCCGACTACGTGCACGGCACCATCCTCACCGTCGACGGCGGCTGGATGGGACGGTGATTTCATTTAACAGTTATCAATTAGCATTTAACAATGTGATGTTATTTGTTGATTGACAATGTGTTGAACTTGAATACTGGTTGGCCAGACGGTCTGTTAAATGTTAATTGATAACTGTTAAATGAATACTCGTTTCGCTATTGGCCCCCGGGAAACCGCCACTCTGAACACCGCAGGAATTCGGGAGCATTTCCTGATTGAAAGCCTGTTTGTGGCCGGGGAGGTTAGCCTCACCTACACGCACTACGACCGCATGATTGTGGGCGGGGCTCAGCCCGGCGATGCGTCGCTGGCCCTGCCGTGCCCGGAGTCGTTGAAAGCCAATTTCTTTCTGGAGCGCCGCGAACTGGGCGCATTGAACGTGGGCGGCGCCGGCACCATCACGGTCGATGGCCAGGCCTACGAGCTGGGCAACCAGGACTGCCTCTACGTGGGCATGGGAGCTAAGGAAGTGACGTTTGCCAGCGCCGACGCGGCCCACCCGGCCAAATATTACCTGCTCTCGGCCCCGGCCCACCACGCCCACCCCACCGCGCGCCGCACCCAGGCCGAGGCCACGCCCGTGGAAATGGGCGCCGCGGAAACGGCCAACGAGCGCACCATCTACAAATACATCTACGCCGAGGGCATCCAAAGCTGCCAGCTGGTGATGGGTCTCACCCAACTCAAGGTCGGCAACGTGTGGAACACCATGCCCAGCCATACCCACGACCGGCGCATGGAAGCCTACCTCTACTTCAACCTGCCCCCGGGCCAGCGCGTGCTGCACCTGCTGGGCGAGCCCACCGAAACGCGCCCGCTGTGGGTGAGCAACGAGCAGGCCATTCTCTCGCCGCCGTGGAGCATCCACACCGGCTGCGGCACCAGCGCCTACGCCTTCATCTGGGGCATGGCCGGCGAGAACCGCGAATACACCGATATGGATGCCGTGCCCCTGGAGGCCCTGCGCTAACCAATTTTTTAACCTCCCACCCAAACTTTAAAAAGATGAAAAAACATTTTCTCCTGCTTTGGCTGCTGCTCTTGGGGAGCATCGGACTGGCAGCGGCGCAAAGCCGCCAAGTTCAGGGCGTCGTGAAATCTGCCGAGGGCGAGGGCCTGCCCGGCGTGACGGTGCTAGTGGAGGGTACTACCAACGGCGCTTCGACCGGCGGCGACGGCGGCTACAGCCTCACCCTGCCCGAAGCCGGCGCAGCGGCGGCCAAGCTTCGGTTCAGCTACGTGGGCTTTGTGGCCCAAACGGTGCAGGTGGGCAGCCAGTCCACCATCAACATCACCCTCGCCTCCGACAGCAAGCAACTCGAAGACGTAGTGGTGATTGGCTACCAGGAGGTGCAACGCCGCGACGTGACCGGCTCGGTATCGTCGGTGAGTGCCCAGCAGATTAAGGACATTCCCGTAAACTCGGCCGCTGAAGCGCTCACGGGCCGTTTGGCCGGTGTGCAGCTGACCAGCGCCGAGGGCACGCCCGGCAACCCCGACGTGCAGGTGAGGGTGCGGGGCGGTGGCTCCATCACCCAGGACAACTCGCCGCTCTACGTAGTGGACGGCATTCAAATTGAAAACGCACTGAACGTAATTTCTCCCCAGGACATCGCCTCGGTTGACGTGCTGAAGGATGCTTCGGCCACGGCCATCTACGGCGCCCGCGGCGCCAACGGCGTTATCATCATCACCACCAAAAAAGGTTCGGAAGGCCGCACCACGGTGACCTACAACGGCTTTGCCGGCGTACGCAGAATTGCCCGGACGCTGAACGTGTTGGAGCCCGAGGATTTCCTGAACTACCAGTACGAGCGTTCCCGGCTGGTAGGGGCTACGGGCCCGGGCTCGCTGGCCTCGTTTAAGAACTTGTACGGCAGCACCAATTTCAACAGCGACACCCTGCAGCGTGCCCGGAACTCGCCGTTCGTGAACTGGCAGGACGAGGTATTTGGTCGCACCGCTTTCCAGCAGACGCACAACGTATCGGTGGCCGGCGGCGCCAAGGGCACCACCTACGCGCTGAGCCTGACCCACAACGATGAAGAAGGCATTCAGCGCGGCTCTGAGTACACCCGCAACCTGCTCAACTTCCGCTTCGACACCAAGGTGAGCGAGAAGTTTCGCATCGGCCTGAACACACGCTTCAACGACCAGGGTACCCTGGGCACGGGCACGGGCTCGGCGTTGGGCACCTCCTCAACGGGCCAGACCGTGAACACCGGCTCCAGCACCACCTCGCGCCTGCGCAACTCCATCCAGTACCAGCCGCTGCTCGTGCCCAAAATCAACGGTTCCGTGCCCGACCCGTCGGACTTCGACTCGGACTTTGCCGATAACTCGGGCCTGGTAAACCCAGTGGTTACCATCGACAACGAGTACCGCAAAGACAAGCGCCGCACCCTCAACATCGGCGCCAACGCTTCTTATCAGATTGTGAAAGGCCTGACCTTCCGCACCACGGCGGGTTTCGACATCACCGACATCAACCTGAGCACCTTCAACGGGCGCTACTCGCCCACGCTGCGCTCGGCGGCGGGGGGCTATTCCAACCTGCCGTTTGCAACCATCACGACTATTCGGCAGACCACGTTCAACAACTCGAACGTGCTGGATTACAACTTCAAAGCTGGTCAGCACGCGGTTGGGGTATTGATTGGTGAAGAAACCTACCAGCAGCGCGCCGAACAGATGTATATCCAAACCAACTTCCTGCCGGTGGAAATCACGGCGGAGCGGGCGCTGGCCAACATCAACCAAGGCGTGATTCCGGCCGGCCAGACGGCGCAGCCCATTCTGCCGGGTACCAGCGTGCCGGTGGACTATCGCCAACTGTCCGGCTTTGGCCGCGTGACCTATTCGTTTGCCGATAAGTACTTGTTCACCGGAACATTCCGCGCCGATGGCTCGTCGAAATTCCCTCCCGGCAAAAAGCTGGGCTTCTTCCCCGGTGCTTCGGCGGCCTGGCGCATTTCCCAGGAGGAGTTCTTCAAGAGCGTGCCTACCATTTCGGACCTGAAACTGCGCCTGAGCTACGGCCAGGCCGGCAACAACCGCATCCGGGATTTCCTCTACAACCAGCTTTTCCAGGCGGCTACGGCCCCCTACGCCCTCAACAACACACTGGTGCTCGGCTCGTCGGCCACGAGCCTGGCCAACCCCAACCTCATCTGGGAATCGACCACCACGCGCAACCTGGGCTTAGACCTGGCCTTGCTGGATAACCGGGTGCAGTTCACCGCCGACGTGTACTACAACACCACCAGCGACCTGCTGCTTGACAAGCCGGTGCCTGCCTTCATCGGCTACACCTCCCAGCTGCAAAACGTGGGCTCGACTTCGAACCGCGGCCTGGAGCTGCAGCTGACCGGCACCGTGCTTCGCAACGAGAACTTCAGCTGGACGGCCACGGCCAACGCCTCGTTCAACCGGGGCCGCATTGAGAGCCTGGGCGGCGACCAGCAGGAAATTCTGGGCATCACCTCGGGCTGGGGCGGCACCGCCCTCACCCAGGACTACCTGGCCCGCGTGGGCCGGCCCGTGGGCGAGATGTACGGCTACGTAACCGATGGCTTCCTCACGGCCAATGAATTCTCGGGCTACGTAGCCCCTGGCACCGCTACCGGCAGCACCGCCAACGCGTGGCGGCCCCGCGCCGACGTCACCTTTGTGGACAACCTGGGCCTCATCGGCGAGACGGCTTACCGGCCGGGCTTGGTGAAATTCAAAGACCTGAACGGCGACGGCAAGATTGACGCCAACGACCAGACGGTGATTGGCAACGCCAACCCCAAAATGGTGGGCGGCCTGAACCAACAGTTCTCCTATAAAGGATTTGACGCCAGCTTGTTCCTCAACTTCGTGCTGGGCAACGACGTGTACAACGCCAACAAGATTGAGTTCACCACGAACACGGCCAACACGTCCTTCAACAACGTGCTGGGCATCATGGGCGACCGATACCGCCTCATCGAAGCCGATGGCTCGCCCATCACCACGATTGACCGCCTGAACGAGGTGAACCAGAACGCCTCCATCTGGACCCCCACCCGGGGCCTGGTGTTCCACTCCTGGGCAGTAGAAGACGGCTCGTTCCTGCGCATCAATAACCTGACCATGGGCTACACCCTGCCCAAGGCCCTGACGAGCCGTGCCAAGATGCAGTCCCTGCGTTTCTACGTGACGGGCAGCAACCTGTACACCTTCACCAAATACACGGGGTATGACCCCGAGGTGAACACCCGCCGCGCTACCCCGCTCACTCCGGGCGTGGACTACGCCGCCTATCCCCGCAGCCGCGCCTTCATTTTCGGCGTGAACCTGTCGCTTTAATTCCCACCCGTTTTTCGCCCTCTATATTATGAAATCGTTTCATTCTTTTGGCCGGTTTTTGCTGGCTACAGTGGCGCTTGCCGGCACCGCCGGGCTGGTGTCCTCCTGCAAAGACTATCTTGAAGTAGAGCCCATTGCGCTGAACACCACGGAATACACGTTCAGCAACGTGAGCGGTGCCACCGCGGCCATCATCGGCGCCTACGACCCACTGTCGGGCGACTACGGCTACGGCCAGCGCGTTAGCCTGTACTTCCCCCTGGATTCCGACGAGCTGATTGGCTCGATAGGTGCGCCTTCTGACGCCCGCCGCCAGATTGCCCGCTACGCCGTGCAGCCCAACAACGACGACGTGACCCGGTCCTGGAACCAACTGTACCAGGGCGTGGAGCGCGCCAACATCTGCATCGACCAGATTCCAAAGATGGCGCTGTACACGAGCGGCAGCGCCGCCGACGTAGCGGCCCTGCGCCGCCTGCACGGCGAAGCCCTTACCCTGCGTGCTCAGTACCTATTTGAACTGGTGCGCAACTGGGGCAACGTGCCGGTGCAATTCACCCCAGCCGTCTCGGGTCAGAATTTCAACCTGCCCAACTCCGACAGCAATGGTACCCTGGAGCGCCTCGTGGCCGACTTGCTGCTGGCCTCCGACCTGTTGCCCTGGCGTTCGCAGGCCGGTGCGTTCAACGAGCGCATCACCAAGGGGGCCGCTAAAGCCCTCCGGGCTCGCATTGCCCTGTACCGCGGCGGCTTCTCACTGCAAGGAAACCAGATGACGCGCCCCAGCGACTACCTGAGCTTCTACCGCATTGCCCGCCAGGAGTGCGCCGACCTGATGACCACCAGCGCCCGCCAGGAGCACAACCTAAACCCTAGCTTCCTGGAAACTTTCAAAAGCATGAACGAGCTGCGCCCCGAGGCAGCCAACGAGCTCATTTTCCAGGTGGGCCACGCCACCGCCACGGGAGCTTCGGGCAGCAAGCTGGGCTACTACAACGGCCCGCGCCTGCAAAACCCCTCCAGTGTTTACGGCTCTTCGCAAGGCGGCGTCACCATCGTGCCCACGTACTTCTATGCTTTCGACTCGACCGACCTGCGCCGCGACGTGACCATTGCCTCCTACGGTATGGCTGCTACCGGCACCGTGCAGATTGGCGTGGCCCTGACGGCCGCGGCGGATGGCAAGTGGCGCCGCGACTGGCACATCCCGCCCGTGACGGGCTCGGTGAACTACCTGGACTACAACTGGCCCATCATCCGCTACGCCGACGTTCTGCTGATGTTTGCCGAAACCGAGAACGAAATCGACGGTCCCACCCAAGCGGCACAAAACGCGCTGTTGGACGTGCGCAGTCGTGGTTTCGGTGGCAACCGTGCCTTGGCTACCTCTACGCTGACGCGGGGAGGGTTCAGCCTGGGTTCGAAAGCGAGCTTCTTCACCGCTTTGGTAAACGAGCGCTACCTGGAGTTCGGGGGCGAAGGCATTCGCAAGTATGACCTGATGCGCTGGAACCTGTTCGAAGCCAAAATGAACGAGACGAAGGCCAACATCGAGAAGCTGGCCCTGGGCCAGGCACCCTACAACAACGTGCCGCTGTACCAGTACTACCGCATCCCGACGGCTCCCTCGCTGGCCGTGCAGCCCGTGCAGTGGACCCGCTCGTTCTACAGGCCCTCGCCCACGCCCAACGCAGCGCCCACGGGCACCGCTCGGGTCGACTGGCGCCAGGCCATCACCGCGGCGTACGTCACCAACACCAAGCCGTCCGGTACGACCTACACCCTGTCAGGTACCACGGCTCCGCTGACGAGCATTGGCTCGGGGTTGGCCGCGCAGTACTTGCCCGGCCGCGGCAAGGAATTGCTGCCCATTCCGCAGGCTACCATCAACGCTGACCCCGCCCTGAAGCAAAACTTCGGCTACTAAGCCGCCCCGCTGTCAACGCTGCTTTCCAACTCCATGGCAAACACTCTGAATGGTACTCCTCCGGTGTTCGGCCGGGCCGACGCCCGGTCCTGGGAAACGGTAGCTAATGGGGTGCGCCGCCAGATACTGACCTACGATGCCAACACCATGCTGGTGAAAGTAGACTTCGACCAGGGTGGCATTGGCAGCCGACACCAGCACGTGCACACGCAGCTGAGCTATGTGGAAAGCGGCGTGTTTGCGGTGACCGTGGGCGACGAGCGGCAAGTGCTGCGTGCCGGCGACTGCTTCTACGCCGCCTCTAACGAGTGGCATGGCGTGGAGTGCCTCGAAGCCGGCGTGTTGCTCGACGTGTTCAACCCTGCCCGCACCGATTTTTTGTAGTCAATACCAACCGGGCCCGGCCCAACTATACCAACGCATGATAACGCTGCAACTACTGTTCCTGTTGGCGGGAATGAGCAAGGTGGGACTTGAAACGCCCCTGACTCAGCAGGTGACGGTGGCCGCGGGTGGTTCGGAAAGTTTCCGAACCGCCCAAAAGCCGCAGCAAGCAGCGGCGGTGGACACCACCGCCGAGAAGATGCTGGTGTTTCAGCGGGCCATCGGTGGCTGGCCCAAGGCCGTAGGCACCGCCAAGGTCGACTACACCCGTCCGCTGGGCACCGTGGAGCGCGCCAGCACCCTGGACGACAAAAACCGCAATGACGCCACGATTGACAACAACGCCACCACGCGGGAAATCACCTACCTGGCCGCGGCATACCAAAAAACCAACAACCCTGCCTACCGCCAGGCCGCTGAAAACGGCGTGCGCTACCTGCTGAAAATGCAGTACGCCAATGGCGGCTTCCCGCAGTTCTTTCCCGACTTCAGCAACTACCGTCACCAGATTACCTACAACGACAACGCCATGGTGCGCGTGCTGCAGACGTTGCGGAGCGTGGCTACCCGAAGCAAGCAGTTTGCCGTGCTCGACGCCTCTTTGGCGCCCCGGGCCCAGGCAGCTGTTGACCTGGGGGTGGAGTGCATCCTGAAAACCCAGTACGTGCGCAACGGCCGCCCCACAGCCTGGTGCGCCCAGCACGACGAAAACACCCTGCAGCCGGCCAAAGCCCGCGCCTTCGAGCTCGCCTCGCTCAGCGGCGACGAATCGGTGGACATTGTTCGGTTCCTGATGGGCATCGAGAAGCCCTCCGACGCCGTGAAGAAGTCGATTGAAAGCGCCATCAGCTGGTTCGAAAAAGTGAAGCTAACCGGCTATGCCACCAAGGATGTCACAGCCCCTGGCAGCAAGAAAGTGCTCGACCGCCTTATCGTGTCCGAGCCCGGCTCCACCATCTGGGCACGTTTCTACGAGCTCGAAACCGACCGCCCCATCTATGTGGGCCGCGACAGCAAGGTGCGCTACCAACTCTCAGAGATTGAAAACGAGCGCCGCGCCGGCTACCTCTACGCCGGCACCTGGCCGGCCAAGCTGCTGGCCGTGGAGTACCCCGCCTGGCAAAAACGCGTGAACAGCACCAACGGCGAAGCAAAAAAATAATCAGGCTATATATCCTGCCCATGACTACCCTAACCCAAAAGCTCGCCCTGGCGGCCCCCGCTACTGCCACCGCCCTGGCCTGGCCCACGGCCGAGATGCTTGCGCTGCCCGAGAAGGTGCTCCAGTTTGGCACCGGCGTGCTGCTGCGCGGCCTGCCCGATTTCATGATTGACGAGGCCAACCGCCAGGGCGTGTTCAACGGCCGCATTGTGGTGGTGAAAAGCACCGATGGCGGCGACGCCACCGCATTCGACCGTCAGGATGGCCTGTACACGGTGAGTATCCGCGGCGTCGACGACGGCCAGCCGGTGGAGGAAAACGTGGTGTGCGCCAGCATCAGCCGGGTTTTATCTGCCAAAAGCCAGTGGGCCGAGGTGCTGAGCTTTGCCGCCAGCCCCGACCTGCAGGTAGTCATTTCCAACACCACGGAGGTCGGCATTCAACTCGTAAACGAGGACATTCATCTCACGCCCCCACAGTCGTTTCCCGGCAAGCTGCTGGCCGTGCTCTACCAGCGCTTCCAGGCTTTCAAAGGCGACGTGAGCCGCGGGCTGGTGATTGTGCCCACCGAGCTGATTCCTGACAACGGCCGCAAGCTCGAAGCCATTGTGCTGGAGCTGGCCCATCGCAACGACCTGGGCAGCGAGTTCATCGACTGGCTCGAAGTAGCTAACCACTTCTGCAATACGCTGGTCGACCGCATCGTGCCTGGCCGCCCCGACGCTGCCACCTACGAGCAGCTGCAAGCCGACCTGGGCTACCAGGACGAGCTGCTGACCGTGGCCGAAGCCTACTCGCTTTGGGCCATCGAAGGCGGTGAGCAGGTGCGCAACATCCTGTCGTTTCACTCGGTGGCGCGGGGCGTGGTCGTCCGGCCCGACATCACCATGTTCCGCGAGCTGAAGCTGCGCCTGCTCAACGGCACGCACACCCTCAGCTACGCCCTGGCCCACCTGATGGGCTGCACCACGGTGCGCGAAGCCATGGACGACGAGAACCTGACCCGTTTCATCCACAACCTGATGCTGGCCGACCTGCTGCCCGGCATCCCGTACGCGGTGGATGAAAAAGTGGGCCAGCGCTTCGGCATGCAGGTACTCGACCGCTTCCGCAACCCCTACCTGGAGCACCGCTGGCTGGCCATCGCCATGCAGGGCACCATGAAGATGCAGATGCGCAATGTGCCCACGCTGTTGCACTACTACAAGCAACACCAGGCCGTGCCGCACTACATGGCGCTGGGCTTCGCGGCCTACCTGCTCTTTATGCGCAACACGGCCTCGGCGCCGGGGGTAGGACAGGGCGAAGCCAACGGCCAGACCTATGCCATCCAGGACGACCGCGCCGGCTACTTTGCCGACCTCTGGGCTCGCCTCTCGCCCGAGGAGCTAACCGCCGCCGCGTTGCGCAACACCGCCCTCTGGGGCCAGGACCTAACCCGCCTGCCCGGCTTCACCAATTGGGTGAGCCAGTACCTGAACCAGCTACTGGAGGAAGGCGCGCCCTCGACATTAGCAGCGTTTTTCACCAAGAAAACGGCTGTTGTTAATTCTTAAAAATGCCTGTCATCCTGAGCTTGCGAAGGACCCTATCACGTTTGCATCAAATGAATTCGGGCAAACAATCCAGATGTGATAAGGTCCTTCGCAAGCTCAGGATGACAAAGCAGGACACAACCCCCAACTTCTCCTTACCAACTATCACATCTCCGTGAAGCATCAAGTAGCCCGTATTCACCCCGCTGATAATGTGCTCGTCGCCCTCGCCGACCTGCCCATTGGCACCGAAGTGCCGTGGGAAAATGGGTTCGTGACCACCAGCGAAGCCATTCCGGCCAAGCACAAGCTCGCGCCCTTGGGCCTGAGCCCCGGCCAGTCCGTGACCATGTACGGCGTGCTAGTGGGCACCGCCCGCGAGGAAATCCGCCCCGGCGGCCGCCTCACCACGGCCAACATCAAGCACGCCACCAACACCTACGACGAGAACGCCCAGCAGCGCCCTGCCTGGACGGCCCCCGACGTAAGCGCTTGGCAAGACCGCACCTTTCTGGGCTTCCACCGCGCCGACGGCCGCGTGGGCACCGCCAACTACTGGCTGGTTATCCCGCTGGTGTTCTGCGAAAACCGCAACATCCAGGTACTGCAGGAAGCTCTCATAACCGACCTCGGCTACGGCCGCCGCAAGAGCTACCAGCCCGAAACCCGCAAGCTGCTGAGTTTGCTGCAGGCCGGCAAGTCGGTAGAGGAAATCCTGAGTGCCGACCTGGAAACCGCGCAGGATGCGGCCCGCAGCACGCGCCCTTTCCCCAACGTGGACGGCATCCGTTTCCTGGCCCACGAAGGCGGCTGCGGCGGCATCCGTCAGGATGCCCAGACGCTGTGCGGCCTGCTGGCCGGCTACATCACGCACCCCAACGTGGCCGGGGCCACTGTGCTCAGCCTGGGCTGCCAGAATGCGCAGGCCAGCATGCTGCAGGACGAAATCAACAAGCGCGACCCCAACTTCAGCAAGCCGCTCTACATCCTCGACCAGCAGAAGCTGGGCACCGAGGAAACCCTCATCAGCACGGCCCTGCGCCAGACTTTCGCGGGCCTGATGCTGGCCAACCAGGCGCGCCGCGAGCCCGCCCCGCTGTCCAAGCTGAACATTGGCCTGGAATGCGGCGGCTCCGACGGCTTCTCCGGCATCTCGGCCAACCCAGCCCTTGGGCACGTTTCCGATATGGTGGTGGCGCTGGGCGGCTCGGTTATTCTGGCCGAATTCCCGGAGCTGTGCGGCGTAGAGCAGGAGTTGGTTGACCGCAGCGTGGACCAACCCACGGCCGAGCGTTTCAGCAGCCTCATGAAGGCTTATGGCGACAGCGCCATTGCCGTGGGTTCGGGCTTCGATATGAACCCTTCGCCGGGCAACATTCGTGACGGTCTGATTACCGATGCCATGAAGTCGGCAGGAGCGGCCCGCAAGGGTGGTTCATCGCCCGTAGTAGCAGTGCTCGACTACCCTGAGTTGGTGACCAAGCCCGGCCTGAACCTACTGTGCACGCCCGGCAACGACGTGGAATCCACGACCGCCGAAGTAGGCTCGGGCGCCAATGTCGTGCTCTTCACCACCGGCCTGGGTACACCCACTGGCAACCCCATTGCTCCGGTTATCAAAGTGGCCAGCAACACGGCCCTGGCTAAGCGCATGCCCGATATCATTGATGTAAACACCGGAACCGTAATCGACGGCGAGGAAACCATTGAACAAGCCGGCGAGCGGATTCTCGACTACGTCATCCGCGTAGCCAGCGGCGAGGAAGTAGCCGCCGTGCGCCACGACCAGGCCGATTTCATTCCGTGGAAGCGCGGGGTGAGTTTGTAAGGGGCGAAGGAGGCGTTTGAAAACGCCTGTCATCCTGAGCGCAGCGAAGGACCTTATCACGGTTGAACGAGTTGCTTCAACGTGTACTCACCTATTGATGCTCTGCCAATGTGATAAGGTCCTTCGCTCCGCTCAGGATGACAACCGAGCTGACAGGCAACTCAATCGTCCCTGCACCTGCCGCAACCGTTTCCGCTCAGCTATCACAATCGTTTACGTAAATAAAACCTGTTCAACACGCTTTTCTGATAACGTTGCGGTCTGATTCTGCTGCTACCTTCGGCAACACACCGCTTCTTATTCTATCCGATTTTCGCCTCGTCATCCGCGTTACTTATGAAGCCATTTCTCAACGACGACTTCCTGCTGCAAACCGCTACGGCCAGCACGCTCTACCACGAGTTTGCGAAGCAGATGCCCATTATCGACTATCATAATCACCTGCTGCCCGACCAGATTGCTGAGGACAAGCAGTTCGAGAACATCACCCAAATCTGGCTCTACGGCGACCACTACAAGTGGCGCGCCATGCGCGCCAACGGCGTGCCCGAGCGCTACATCACCGGCGATGCTTCCGACTGGGAGAAGTTTGAGAAATGGGCCGAAACCGTGCCCTACACCCTGCGCAACCCCCTCTACCACTGGACGCACCTGGAGCTGCAGCGCTACTTCGGCATCACGGAACTGCTGAACAAGGACAGCGCCCGCCGCATCTACGACGAGTGCAGCGCCAAGCTGCAAACCCCCGAGTTTTCGGTGCAGGGCCTGCTGCGCAAGATGAACGTGGAAACCCTCTGCACCACCGACGACCCCGCCGATTCGCTGGAGCACCACCAGGCCATTGCGGCTTCGGGCTGCGAAGTGCGCGTGCTGCCCACCTTCCGCGCCGACAAGGCCATGGCCGTAGACGATGCCGCCAGCTACAACGCCTACCTCGACCGCCTGGGCCCAGTGGCGGTAGTGGACATCCGCACCTTTGCCGACCTGGAAACGGCCTTGCGCCGCCGCCACGACTTCTTCGCCAGCCTGGGCTGCCGCTTGTCGGACCACGGCCTAGAGCAGATTTACGCTGCCGACTACACAGCCGCGGAAATCGATGCCATTTTCACGAAAATCCGCGGCGGCAGCGAGCTGACCCACGCCGAGAATCTGCAGTTCAAATCGGCCATGCTGGTGCTGCTGGCCGAGATGGATTGGGAGAAGAGCTGGACCCAGCAATACCACATTGGCGCGTTGCGCAACAACAACTCGCGCATGCTTCGCGAGTTGGGCCCCGACACGGGCTGGGATTCCATCGGCGACTTCCCTCAGGGCCGCGCCCTCTCCACCTTCCTCGACCGGCTCGACAGCCAGGACAAGCTGGCCAAGACCATCATCTACAACCTCAACCCAGCCGACAACGACCTCATCGCCACGATGATTGGGAACTTCAACGACGGCTCGGTGGCCGGCAAAATGCAGTTCGGCTCCGGCTGGTGGTTTCTCGACCAGAAGGACGGCATGGAAAAGCAGCTGAACTCGCTCTCAAACATGGGCCTGCTGCCGCGTTTCGTGGGCATGCTCACCGATTCGCGCAGCTTCCTCTCGTACCCGCGCCACGAGTATTTCCGCCGCGTGCTCTGCAACCTGCTCGGCAACGACGTGGAGAACGGTGAACTTCCGGCCGACATGGAATTGCTGGGTCGCACGGTGCAGAATATTTGCTACGGAAACGCCAAGGAGTACTTTGGCTTCGAGAAAGTGGCTGCAGCGGTGGCTGCAGACGCACAGTAACCATAATAGTCTGTCATCCTGAGCGCAGCGAAGGACCTTATCAAATAAGAACGATTAGCAGCATACCTGATTGTCTGTGCGTGATAAGGTCCTTCGCTACGCTCAGGATGACAGACGAAAACCTTATGATTTCCAACCATTCCAATACATGAAGCAAGTTGTCACGTTCGGCGAAATCATGATGCGGCTGTCGCCGCCGCTGAATTATCGGTTCGCACAAACCCCAAGCCTGGAAATCACCTACGGCGGCGGCGACGCCAACGTGGGCGCCTCCTTGGCGGGCTTTGGTGTGCCCGCCGCGCACGTTACTTGCTTTCCGGCCAATGACATGGGCCTTGCAGCGGCGCAGCACTTCCGCGCTCTTGGCGTGAACATGAACGCCACGGTTTTTCAGGGCGACCGCCTCGGCCTTTATTTCCTGGAAGTGGGAGCAGGGATGCGGCCCAGCAAAGTGGTGTACGACCGCGCCAACTCGGCCTTTGCGCACCTCGATGCAACTGCGTTCAATTGGGATGAGATTTTGAAAGACGCTGGCTGGCTGCACTGGACGGGCATCACGCCCGCCATCTCGGCCAGCACTGCTGAGGCCACGCGCCAGGCCATTGCCGCGGCGCGCCGCCTGGGCATCACCGTATCGGCCGATGTGAACTACCGCCGCAACCTGTGGCAGTACGGCCAAACGGCCCAGGACGTAATGTCGGAGCTGGTGGAAGGCTGCGACATTGTGGTGTGCTCCGAAAACGATGCTGACGACTTGTTCGGCATCAAACCGCTGCCCGGCACCGACAACAAATTCGTGTCGGTAGCGCAGCAGGTGATGGAGCGGTTTCCGCAAGTCAAGCAGGTCATCACCACGCGCCGCAAAACCCACAGCGCCTCGCACAACGGCCTGAAAGGCATCTTCTACGACGGCGAGCAGTTCCTCGAAACCGTCACCTACGACATCAATCCCATCGTGGACCGCATTGGCGGCGGCGATGCCTTCATGGCCGGCTTCATCTACGGCTCACTGGCCTACAACAACCCGCAGCAGGCCCTGACATTCGGCGTCGCGGCCTCCGCTCTAAAGCACACCATTCACGGCGACATCAACCTGGTGTCGGTGGCTGAGGTGGAAGACATTATGCGCGGCAACACTAGTGGCCGCTTGCTGAGATGAAACATCATTAGAACGTCATGCAGAGCGCAGCGAAGCATCTCGCTCGCTTCGTTCAGTGGTATTAATTACTGCAGCATGCGAGATGCTTCGCTGCGCTCTGCATGACAGGTTCTCGTCACGCTCTTACTATCAAAACAAACATGCCCCGCCACACCCCCGCAGCCACTCTTGCCACTTTGCTCGCCCACCCGGTGGTGCCTGTGTTTTACCAGGCCGATGCCGCTTATGCCCAACGCATTGTGCAGGCTTGCTACAACGGCGGCATTCGGGTGTTTGAGTTTGTGAACCGTGGAGAGCAAGCCATGGTCGTGTTCGAGCAGCTGCAGGAGTTTGTGCAGCAGCAGTGCCCCGACATGGTGCTCGGCATCGGTACCATTTACAAGGCCCAGGAAGCCGAGGAGTTTATTGCGGCCGGCGCCGAGTTTGTGGTGCAGCCCCTGGCCACGGCGGAGGTCGCCGAAGTATGCCGCGCCCATGACATTCCGTGGCTGCCCGGCGCCATGACGCCCACCGAGATTTACAACGCCAGCCAGCAGGGCGCGGCGGTGGTCAAAATCTTCCCCGGCAACGTGGTGGGTCCCGATTATGTGAAGGCCCTGCGCGGCCCCATGCCCAACACCAAGCTCATGGTGACGGGCGGCGTAGAGCCCACCCACGAAAGCCTCAGCGCCTGGTTTGGCGCTGGCGTGAATGCCGTGGGCATGGGCTCGCAGCTTTTCAAGAATGCCGATGATACCGATGCGCTGGCCACCCGCATCGCCGAGTTAATGCAAATTGTTGCCCAACTGGGTAAGTAACCGTTCTCCTTTCCATAAACCCGCCCCAATATGACGCCATCTCAGCAGCTAGCTCCGGACGTTCCATCCATCGATGTGGGGCCCGCAATTGGGAAGTACCGCTGGACCATTTGTTCGCTGGTCTTCTTCGCCACCACGGTCAACTACCTCGACCGCGCCGTTATTTCCCTGCTCAAGCCCTATCTGGAAACGGAGTTTAAGTGGAACGCCGGGGATTACGCCAACATTGAAATTGCGTTCAAAGTCGCGTATTCGGTGGGCATGCTGGGCGCGGGCCGCATCATCGACAAGCTGGGCACCAAGATTGGCTACGCCTTGTCGACCTTCCTGTGGAGCCTGGCCGCCATTGGCCATGCGTTTGTGAGTAGCACGCTGGGCTTTAGCGTGGCCCGTGGCTTTCTGGGCGTGACGGAAGCCGGCAACTTCCCCGCCGCCATCAAAACCACGGCCGAGTGGTTTCCGCAGAAGGAGCGGGCCCTGGCCACCGGCATCTTCAACTCCGGCTCCAACGTGGGCGCCATCATTGCCCCGCTCACCGTGCCGCTCATCGCCGAAACCATCGGCTGGAAATGGGCCTTCGTGATTACTGGCGCCCTGGGTTTTGTGTGGCTGATTTTGTGGTTTATTTATTACGAAATACCCGCCCGGCAGACCCGCCTCAGCAAAGCGGAATTCGATTACATCCACAGCGATGTGGACGAGCAAGTAGCTGCCCAAGGGGTGCAAGGCAAGGTTTCCTGGTTTAAGCTGCTCACCTTCCGCCAAACCTGGGCCTTCGTTTTGGGCAAGTTTCTCACCGACCCGGTGTGGTGGTTTTACCTGTTCTGGTTGCCCGATTTTCTGAACAAGCAATACGGCCTCCGGGGCACCGACGTGGCCTTCCCGGTGGCCGCCGTGTACATCCTGTCGAGCATCGGCAGCGTAGGCGGCGGCTGGATTCCGCTGAACTTCATGCGCAACGGCATGGCCGCCTTCCGGGCGCGCAAGCTGTCGATGCTGCTCATTGCGCTCTGCGTGTTCCCGATTGTGTTTGCGCAGTATCTCGGGCAGATGAATATGTGGCTGGCCGTGCTGGTTATCGGCATTGCCGCCGCGGCCCACCAAGCTTGGAGTGCCAACATCTTCACCACCGTGTCGGACATGTTCCCGAAGCGGGCGGTGGCTTCGGTCACCGGCATTGGTGGCATGGCCGGCGGCCTGGGCGGCATTTTGCTGTCGGCACTGGTGCAGAAGCGCATGTTCGTGTACTACGAAAGCATCGGTCAGCTGGAAACGGCTTATTTCATCATGTTCCTGATTTGCGGCGGTGCTTACCTGCTGGCCTGGGTGCTCATGCACTTCCTGGCCCCCAACATGAAGCAAATCAACCTCGACGAACCCACTCAATCCGTAGCCTAGCGCTCGCCTCTTCTTATGAAACAACTGCTCACACTGGCACTGATTTTTGTGCTGGGCCTGGCCGCTGTGGCCCAAACCACCAACGGCAAAAACGACAAAGCCGCCAAAGAAGTAGAAGCGCTGGAGCGCCTGCGCTTCGAAGCCCAGGTAAAAAAGGATTACCCTTTCCTGGAAAAAGCTTTCGCCGATGACTTGGTGTACACGCACTCCAACGGCAAGCAGAATACCAAGACGGAGTACATCCAAAGCATTCGCGACGGCAAGAGCGTGTATGACAAAATCGAAGTTGAGAACATCAACGTGCGCGCCTACAACGATGGCAAAGCAGCCGTGGTGAATGGCCAAATCAACATTTACCAGCCCAACAAGCCCGACGGCTCGCCTAACGTGGCGCACATCAAGTATGTTGTGGTGCAGGTGAAGAACAAGCAGGGCTGGCAGGTGGTGCTGTGGCAGTCGCAAAAGCAGGCATCTTAATTCCACTATTGCCAAAAAAAGCGGTCATGTAGAGCGCAGCGAACCGCAGGTCGCCGTAGGCAAGCATCTCGCTCGCTTCGTTCAACGATTGAGTTAGTACTGCACGCGAGATGCTTGCCTACGGCGACCTGCGGTTCGCTGCGCTCTGCATGACGTTCTGTTTTCTGGTTTGGCCTACCATCTTTGGCGCCTTCCGCTATCCAAAAATCCCACCCCATGTCTCCGACCACCGAAAATACCTTGGCCACGCCTGTTGGCACCACGCTTGAGCGCTACATCATGCGCAAGCAATCCGAATTTGCTTACGCTACTGGCGAGCTGTCGCAGCTGCTGCGTGACATTGCACTGGCCGGTAAAATTGTAAACCGCGACGTGAACCGCGCTGGTCTCTCGCGCATCACCGGGGCCATGGGCGAGAAAAACATACAGGGTGAAAACCAGCAGAAGCTCGACGTAGAAGCCAACATTCGCTTTGTGCGTGCCCTAACTAATGGGGGAGAGGCTTGCGCTGTGCTTTCGGAAGAAGACGAAGACATCATTCAGACCGGCAACGTCAACGGCAAGTACGTGGTGGCCATCGACCCGCTCGACGGTTCGTCGAACATCGACGTGAACGTGAGTATCGGTACCATCTTCAGCATCTACCGCCGCGTGTCGCGCATTGGCGGGCCGGCCCGCAAGGAAGACTTTTTGCAGGGCGGCCGGGCGCAGATTGCGGCGGGCTACGTGCTGTATGGCTCCAGCACCATGCTGGTGTACACCACGGGCCACGGCGTGGCAGGCTTCACCTACGAAAACTCGCTGGGCGAATTCTTCCTCTCGCACCCCGACATCAAAATTCCGCGCCAGGGGCCGGTGTTTTCCTGCAACGAGGGCAACTGGTTCGATTACCCGGAGTTTGTGCGCACCTTCCTCACTACTTGCAAGGAGCGCCGCCTCACGGCCCGCTACGTGGGCTCGCTGGTGGCCGACTACCACCGCAACCTGTTCACGGGCGGCATTTACTTGTACCCACCCACGGTGGACAAGCCCGAAGGCAAGCTGCGCCTGCTCTACGAGTGCTACCCGCTGGCTTACCTCATCGAGCAAGCCGGTGGCGTGGCCGTCAGCGGCGCCGACGTCCTGCTCGATGTGCCGCCAACCAGGGATTTGCACCAGCGCGCTCCCATATTCGTTGGCTCAGCCGATTTGGTGGAGGAGCTGCGCTGCATCGCGACCAAATAACCGGGCTGCCATGCGTTGGAGGGCCGTTCTGCTTGCTTTGATGGCTGTGCTGCTGGTGCGCCAATCAGCCGCTGCCCAGCAAGCAGGCAGCCCCAACGTGCTTGATTGGAAAGCCCCGGCCACGCTCAGCACTTACCTGCTGCAACAGATGCACGCCCAGTACGCCCCACGGGCCGCCGAGCTGGACCGGGCCGCGCAATCGGCTACCGGCGCGGCGGCTTACCGCGACAGCGTGCGGGCCCGCTTCCGGCTGGTACTGGGACCGCTGCCAGCACGCACGCCCCTGCGGGCACAGGTCACCGGCAAGCTGGCGCGCGACCAGTACCGCATCGAGAAAATTATCTACGAAAGCCAGCCTAACCACCACGTTACGGCCAATCTGTACGTGCCCGCTGGCAAGGGCAAGAAGCCCGGCGTACTGCTTTTCTGTGGTCACGAACAGGAAGCAAAAGCCACGGCTTCCTACCAGAAAACGGCTATTCTGTTCGCGCAGCACGGCTTCGTAGTGCTGGTCATCGACCCCATTTCGCAGGGCGAGCGCATGCAGCTTACCGATGCCGCCGGCAAGCCCTTGGCCCGTGGCGGCACCACCGAGCACACCTTGCTCAATGCCAACGCTGCCCTGTTGGGCCACACCACGCCCGCCGAACAGCTCTGGGACAATGCGCGCGGCCTCGACTACTTGTTCACCCGCGCCGAAGTCGACACGGCCCGCATTGGCTGCCTGGGCAACTCCGGTGGTGCCACCCAAACAGCCTATTTCATGGGCTTCGAGCCGCGGGTAAAAGTGGCAGCGCTGTGCAGCTACGTGGCCAGCGGCGAGCGTAACCTGGAGCTCACCGGCCCCGCCGATGGCTGCGTGCAGCTGCCTGGCGCCGGCCGCGCCCGCCTCGACCTCGCTGATTGGCCCATCATGTTCGCTCCCAAGCCGCTGCTTATGCTGGCCGGCCGCTACGACTTTGTCGACTACACCCAAATAGAAGCTGCCACGGCCGAGACCCGGCTCATCTACACGGCGCTGGCGAAGCCGGAGCAGCTGAGCCTCTTCACCTACGACGACGGCCACGGCATTTCGCAGCCCAAGCGGGAAGCAGCTGTCACGTGGTTTCGGCAGTGGTTTTATGGCGATGCGACACCGATTCAAGAAGGGGCTTTGGCTACTTTGTCTGAACAGGAGCTGCGCTGCACGAAAACAGGCCAGGTCAACACGGCTTTCCGCAAGGAAGTCACCTTGGCACAGATGCATCAGGCAGAGGCACAGCGGTTGGCGGCCCGTCGTGCCAACTACAAACCCGAAGCCCTAGTTGCCCAGGTCCGCCAGCAGCTGCAGATGCCAGCCGGTGCTTCTGCTCCACTGGTCACAGTAGCGCACCTCGATACCTTGCAGCGCGTGGGGTTTACGTGGCAGAAGCTCATTCTGCGCCGCGAAGGCGAGCCGCCGCTGCCGGCTTTATTAGCCTTACCCCCCGGCGGCGCCCCACCTTCTAAAGTTCTCCTCTGGCTTCCCGACGCGGGTAAGGCCAGCGTGCTCGACAGCGCCGCTCAGCTGCAAGCCTACCTCCGCCAGGGCACGGCCGTGCTCCTTGCCGACTTGCGCGGCCTCGGCGAAACCACTGACCCCGCCGCCTTCAACGACCCCAAGTACTACAACCGCGAGTACCGCAATGCCCAGCTGGCGCTGCACCTGGGCCGCCCCCTGCTGGCCCAGCGCGCCATTGATATCATTACCCTCACCGCCTTCCTGCGGAATGAGAGCCGCCTCCAAGACGTGCCGGTAGAAATGCGCGCCAGTGGCCGGGCCGTCGCCCCTGCACTGCACGCGGCCGTGCTCGCACCCGCCATCACCCGCGTTGCCATGGAGCAGCAGCCCCGTTCGTATCAGGAGCAGCTGGCGCAACCCACGGCCAAGGATGCGTATTCGGAAGTGCTGCCCGGCGTGCTGCAGCGGTATGACCTGCCAGATTTGCAGCAGGCGCTGGGCAGCCGGCTGGTGCTGCCGTAGCGTGGTAATGTGCCCATAACGGAGTTCATTGTAGGTACTCAGTGCCGGGCCTTTTGCTCGCCCGGTTGGCCGGTAGTGCCTTCACTTATCCAATACCGTGTAACATCTTCATCGTACTCTGCCAGCGCAGTGAGTGCTGCCTGGCCTTTGGCCTTAGTCTCTGATGCTGCCGTCCTCATAGGCGCTTGCACGGCATCAGTTGCATGGGATGAAGACGATGGATGATAGAATTAACAAGGTAAAGTACAATTAGTATACTCCATTTTTGCTTAAGCTCAGGGCTTGTACTATTCCTTTCTTCGTGCTCATAACCGGAATGAATGAAAACATAACTTAACTCTAATTGGCAAATGACAAAATTTTATAATATTAAAAAATTTGTTGAATAATATGCTTTTGAGACTAAAAATGATAATTGTAGGAAGTGCTTAATAATTAGGAGAATAAAATTAAAGCTTTTTAATGTTGTCCTTTTTGGGGAGGGTGAAATTGATTTTTATATTGACTAAATCTTTAACCACTTTCCAACTCCTACTAAATGAATAAATTCATACCAAGGGTAGCCGGGCTAGCACTGACGGCAACTTTATTCATGGGCAGCCATGCATCGTTCGGCCAAGAAGGGGCTAGAGCACAACAAAAAGCAGTCCCGCGGGCCGCGCTGGATTACCTCCGCAGCAACAAGCAAGCGCTCAAGCTTACCGAGGCCGACTTAGCCGATATTGAGCTAAGCAGCGAAACGGTTTCGGCGAAAAGCGGAGTCAAGCATTTCTACCTGCAGCAAATGCATCAGGGTATTGAGATTCACAACGCGGTAACCAACATCAGCCTGAGCCGCGAGGATAAAGTGATAGCTCTGGGCGACCGGTTTCAAAAAAACGTTGGCACTCGGGCAAAAGCAGCAAAAGCCAAGCTCACGGCCGAAGCAGCTGTGACAGCGGCGGCTCGCCACCTAAACTTGGCATTGAAACAGCCGCTGGTTGCGAAGCAACGGGCCGGGGGTAAAAATGAAGAAGTAGTATTCACCACGGGTGGCATCTCGCTCGAGCCCATTCCGGCCAAGCTAGTGTACCAGCCCATGCCCGACGGCAGCCTGCGCTTGGCGTGGGAAGTATCCATCTATGAGCTAGACGCTCAGAACTGGTGGGACATGCGCGTGGATGCCAACACTGGCGAGGTGCTAGAGAAAGACAACTTGGTCACCCATTGCGAGTTCGACAACGATGGGCCCGGTGGCCTGCCCCTGCTCGAACACTCTGCCTACGCCCATGCAGCTGCCAAGCCGTTCAACTTTGCCTCAGTAATGGCCGGGACAAACGTGTACAACGTGTACGCCATGCCCGAGGAAAGCCCCAGTCACGGCCCCCGCAGCCTAGTGAGCACGTCAGCGGCCGATGCCATAGCTTCTAAAGAAGGCTGGCACCATACCCTAACGGGCAAGTTGACCACCACCCGTGGCAACAACGTCTACGCCTACGAGGACCCCAATAACAACAACAGCCTGGCTAACTACAGCCCCAACGGGGGTCCCGAATTAAATTTCGATTACCCAGTTGATTTTACGAAACAGCCCGTTGATTACCGCGACGCGGCCATTACCAACCTGTTTTACTGGAATAACGTCACGCACGACGTATGGTACCAGTATGGCTTCGATGAAGCCAGCGGCAACTTCCAGGCCGACAACTTCAACAGAGGAGGCGCGCAGGGAGACTATGTTAGGGCCGAAGCGCAAGACAGCCGCAACGTGGCAACTACCCGCAACAACGCCAACTTCTCGACGCCCATCGACAACGGCATCGGCGCTCCCCGGATGCAGATGTATCTGTGGACCAGCCCGCCCGATGCGAACATGTTCCGAGTGACCTCGCCCGCAGGAATTGCGGGCAGCTACCCCGCGGTGCAGGCTGCTTTCGGGCCACGCCTCAACTCCACGCCCATTACCGGCAAGCTAGTGTTGGGCAATGGCATTGGAGGCCTGTCTACCAACACGGACGAGGGTTGTGGGCCGCATACCAATGCCGCCTCGATAGCCGGAAATATTGCCGTAGTGTACCGTGGCAACTGCGATTTTAGCCTGAAAGTATACAATGCTCAACTCGCTGGTGCTATTGCCGTGGTGGTAATCAACAATCAGCCGGGTACTCCCATCTCCATGGGAGCGGGCGCTGCTACCCCGGCCCCCATCGCGATTCCGTCATTGATGATTTCGGACGTGGCGGGTGCCGCGGTTCGTGCGCAGCTCAATGCCAGCCAGGAAGTTCGCGTTAGCTTGAAGGATGATGGCCGGCCTGAGCTCGACGGCGACTTCGACAACGGCATTATCGTGCACGAGTACGGCCATGGCATCTCGACCCGCCTCACCGGTGGCCGCCTCACCAACTGCCTGGGTGGCCAGGCCGAGCAAGCCGGCGAGGGCTGGAGCGACTGGTTCGGTCTGATGATGACCATGAAGGGTACCGACACCCGTACCAAAGTGCGCGGCATTGGTACCTACGCACAAGGCCAGCCCACCAACGGCCAGGGCATCCGCCCCGCTCCTTACTCCACCGACTTCGCGGTAAACAACTATACCTACGGCCGGACCAACAATACTACACTCAGCCAGCCTCACGGCATCGGTTTCGTATGGGCTACGGTGCTCTGGGACATGACCTGGGACCTCATCGATAAGTACGGCTACGACGCCAACCTTTATACCGGCAAGAAGGGCAATAACATGGCCATGCAGCTGGTCATCGACGGCCTGAAGATGCAGCCCTGCGCTCCCGGGTTTGTAGATGGCCGCGACGCCATTTTGAAAGCCGACCTTGCCAACTACGGTGGTGCCAACCAAGAGCTGATTTGGCGGGCATTCGCCAAGCGTGGCGTAGGCTTCAGCGCCAGCCAGGGCGCGGCCAACAGCCGTATCGACCAGGTAGAGGCCTTCGACCTGCCCCCCGTTTACGCTTGCACTGCGCCCACCATCACGTTGGCATCTGCCCTGGCCAATTTCCCTGATGCCGCTGCCAACACAATTTACCTCGGCTACGGCCCGCAAAGTGTGCAACTACTGGCTAGCAAACTAGCGAGTGACCCAGAGTTTACCTACACCTGGAGTCCCGCCGCTGGCCTGAGCGCTACCAACGTGGCCAATCCAGTATTTACGCCCACTGCCGCTGGAACTTACACGTTCACGGTTACGGCTGTAAATGCGAATGTGTGCACCCGGACGGCCTCGATTACCATTAAGGTCATGGACGTGCGCTGCGGTAAGAACAGAAAGGTTGCTGTTTGCTTCAAGGGCAAGGAGATGTGCGTTGATGCCGCCGATGCCACTGCTCTGCTTAACCGCGAACGTGGGGAGGCCACAATAGGCGCGTGCGGTACACAGGCAAGAGGCACCGCGGAAGGCACCGTAGCCAGCGCGCCACTGCCCTTCGATGCTGCTCTCACGGCTGCGCCCAACCCGGCCAACGCCAAAACGACCCTCGCCTTCACACTTGCTGAAAGCGGTGCCTACCGCCTGGAAGTGGTGAACACACTGGGCGCGGTGGTGTCCGTAGTAGCCCAAGGCAACGGCGAAGCTGGTGAAACCCTCTCGCATGAGTTCAGCCGTGGCAACTTGGCCGCTGGCCTGTACATGGCCCGGCTTGTATCGGGTGGTAAGAGCCATTTCACGCGCATTGTGCTGCAAGACTAGCGTCACCGATATTGTTACAGTGATAGAAAAAGGGAGGCCGCAGCAATGCGGCCTCCCTTTTTCTTTTACCTGATGAAATGGGTCTTGATGATGGCGTGCTCGGCCAAGCCATTGCGCGCCCGCGCCTTGGCAATAGCAGCTTTGCAGAACATGCAGGCAGCACTGCACCACCTAAAGCCAACGACTTAGCTGTAGATACCACTGTTTACGGAGGCCAACGTTTGCGATGGTTCATCTATAACCAGACCTGGTTTTAAGGCGATAGCCGAACTGATTCTGTTGCTACAAGGGCGTGGCTTCCTCAGAGAAACCTGCCTGACTTATAGCCTGGCGGAGCAGTGAGCGCCATTGATTTCATTGTTTGAATTTTTTTAAGCTTAGCACACACCACAAAAAAACCGGGACTGTGCACCAGCACAGCCCCGGGTTAATGCTTCTTCGTCCGAAAAACTAGTCTTTCAGCTCAATGCGGGTGAACTTGTTGCCACTGCCCGTAACAAGGTGGGCAATGTAGAGGTCACCGCGCAGCGCGCCTTTCTTGAACTCGTAGCTGAAGCGCTGGCCGGCTTTGCCGGTGCCTTCGCCCAGCACGGCCACTACGGCGCCCTGCATGTTCAGCACTTCCAGGCGGAAGCTGCCTTCCTCGGGCAAGGTGAAGGACACCGAAGTCTGGCCGACGGCCGGGTTCGGCAGGCTGGTCAACTCGCTTTCTTTAGCAGCGTCCTGGTCCTGAGCGGCAAGGGGAGACGTAGTAGCGCCGGAACCACAGGTGCCCAGCGTGCCGCCGCGCTTCAGCAGGTTGGGAACATCGCTGGAGTTCACGCAGCGGGAGTTCTTGCCGCTGCAAACCACCACCTGGTTGTTGGTGGGGCCGCAACGCACGTCGATTACCGTAATGGTCACCGAGGCCGATGCCGAGCACCCGGCGTCGTTGGTCGACGCCACCGTGAAGCGGTAGGTGCCGGCCGCAGTGGGCGTGAAGATGGGGTTGGCCACGTTGGCATTGTTCAGGCCAGCGGCGGGGCTCCAGCTAAAGCTATTCAGGCCGGCGTTGGTGCTGTTGGCTTGCAGCTGCACGTTCTGTGGGCCGTAGCCGAGGTAGATGGTCGAAGCCGGGCCGTTGGTGTTCACGGTCGAGGTGCGCACTACGGTGATGGTGGGCGCGGTGCACGAGAAAGCGGGCGGCAAATCAAACGCCTCTACCTGGTCGAGCCGGCTGGTGGTGGAGCCCTGCTTGGCACTGAAGCCCAGGCCCCGGCGGGCAAACACCGTCCAAATCATCTTCTGGTTGGCACCGCCGTTGTTGGCGCGGTCGGCGGCCAGGATGGCGTCGCGGGCATCCACGAAGCCGGGGTTACAGGGCTGCAGCTTCAGGCCGTCGATGACCAGCTGCATGGCCATGTTGTTGCCGCCTTTGCCGGTGTACAGGTTGGCATCGTAGCCGTACTTGTCCACGAACGACCAAGTCATGTCCCACAGCATGGTGGCCCATACGAAGCCAATGCCGTGCGGCTCGGTGAGCGTGGTGTTGTTGGTGGCGGCGTACGTGTAGTTGTTCACACCGAAGTCGGTGCTGTAGGGGGAGGGGCGAATGCCGCGGCCGCTGGTGGGCTGGTTCTGCACATAGGTGCCGATGCCGCGGGGCTTGGCGCCGGTGTCGCCGGCGTTCATGGTCAGCATCAGGCCGAACCAGTCGCTCCAGCCTTCGCCGCCCTGCTCGGCATTGCGCAGGCAGCTCGAGTTGTTGGCGCCGCCGGTGAGGCGGGTCGAGATGCCGTGGCCGTACTCGTGGGCAATGATGCCGTTGTCGAAGTCGCCGTCGAGCTCGGGCAGCGAGCCCGTGTTTTTCAGGATAACCGTTACCTGCGTGCCGGCATTCAGCTGCTGCCGGATGGTCTGGCCGGCTTCCATGCTAATCATGACGGCCGGAATGGTGATGGCCGGGGTGGCTTTGGTAGCCGTGCCGCCCATGGCAATGGGGTCGCCGGGGGCATTGTTTATCACCACCACCGCCACAGCGCCGGCAATCTGCGCATTCTGCACTTTGTCGGCAAAGCCGCAGGTGCCACGGTACACCACGGCAATGTTACCGCTGATGGCCGTGCCGTTGGTGAAGGCGCCGCAGCCTTCCTCGCTGGTGCCTCCTGCGGGCGGCGTGGACTGGGCCAGCACCAGCTTGCCGGTGAGCGGCGTGGCGGTGAGGGGCTTGCTAAAGGATGCTTCCAGGGCCGTGTAAATCCCGGCAATGCTGGATGGTGCACTCACCTGAAACAGGTCCCGGGCCGGGGCGCCGCTCCACAGGTACATCTGCATGCGGGGCGCCTGGCCGTCGACGGGCGTAGCGAAGTTGGCGTTGTTGCGGGTGGCCGCCACGTTGCGGCTGTCCTGCGACTCGGCCAGTACCGCGTCCGCGCCGAGGCCGCCCAGCAGGCTGGGGTTGGTAGCCTGGAAGTTGCCGCTAGCCTCGTTGAAGCCGTACTGGTACCAAATGTCGTGCATGATGTTGCTCATGTAGAACAGGTTGGTGGTCGCGGCGTTGAGGTACGTCACCGGCTGCTGATTGAAGTCAACCGGGTAGTCGAACAGGAGGGCGGAGCCACCGTCGGGGCTGCTGTTGAGGCCCGGGATGTTGCGGTTGTCCGGGTCTTCGTAGGCATGCACGTTGTTGCCGCGGGTGATGGTGTACGATACCCCCGTGGCCAGCTTGTGCCAGCCCATGGGCGAGGCCTTGGGGTCGGCCGCGGTGGTGGGCACGTACGTGCGTGGTCCGTGGCTGGGCGTTTCGGTGGGAAGAGCAAATACGTTGTAGGCATTGGCGGTAGGGCCAGCAGCTACGGAATAGAACGAAAACGGAGCGGCTTCGTGCTGGTGCGTGCGCACCATTTCGCCGGGAGCGTGTTCGAAGTTGCACTCCACCACCAAGTTGTCTTTGTCGAGCACGGCGCCGGTGGCGGCATCTACCCGCACGTTCCACCAGTTGCGGGCGTCCAGTTCGTAGATGGACACTTCCCAGGCCAGCGCCAGTTGGCCATCAGCCAAGGGCTGGTACACCAGTCGGGCCGGAATGGGGCGCAGCGAAATGCCACCCGTGGTGAATACCGTGGCGCGGTTGGCTGCTTCACTGGTTTCGGTGGCCGTGAGTGCTCCTTTAAGTGCAAGGTTGAGGTGGCGGGCCGCAGCGGCTACGGCCGCCTGGGCGGTGAGCTGGGCCTGCTTGCTCTTGATTTTTTTGCCGACTTGCTTCTGGAACCGGTCGCCCATGTTCAGCACCTTTTCGTCCTTGGTCAGATTGACGTTGGACACGGCGCCAAAAATCTCGATGCCTTGGTGGCGCTGCTGAATGTAGAGGTGCTTCAGGCCGTTGTGTTTGCTTTCGGTCTCGCTGCTGAGCACCAGGTCCGAAAGGTCTTCACTGGCCAGTTGCAGTTCCTGCTGGTTCTTTTTGATGTGGTCAAGCGCCACTTGTGGCACGGGACTTTTGGCAGCTTTGCCACTGCTTTGGCCAAAGGAGGCCAAATTCCCGACTAGCAATCCCATGACCAGAGCCATGCGAGTTGCAAACAGTATCATTTTGTCCATTTGCTTCAATTAATGAGTAAGTGAGGGTAATAGCTGTCTTTCTTTTAAAGTAAATTCAAAAATTTCCCCGACTTACGTTGAAAGTCTTAATTCGGCCTTGCGTTATTTCAAGTTTTTGTTACACCACCTTTTAATAGGTATTTTACTGTTTTTTGATATTCAAAAGAAGGCGAAGAGTTAACTTGATGAACAACAGTGCTTACAGCGTCGGTAGGCGGTGTTGCATAAACTGCTAAAATGTTTTGTCGAAACAGAAAAAAAATTTCTTTCAATGTTCTGGCACTTCAATAGCGCTTTTGCAAAAGCTTCTCAGCTATGCCTGCCCATTGCTGGTGCTGAACTATCTAATTGAGCCGCAACAGCAGGGCGAGCATTCGCAAAAAAACCGCCCCGGCCACGTCAGAAACGACGCAGTCGGGGCGGTTCACAAGCCTTAGATACTCTCAGTGGCTAGCCTAGCAGCTGCAGCAGCTCATGGGCGGCCGGCTCCGAAGAAGCCGGGTTCTGGCCCGTGATGAGGTGAGCTGCGCGCTGCACGTAGGGCTTCCAATCCTCTAATTTGGAGTAGTTGCTGCCGTTTTCCTTCAGCATGTCCTCCACCAGAAAGGGCACGACGTTGGTGAGCTGCACCGCTTCTTCTTCCGTGTTGGTGAAGCCCGTCACGGCCTTTCCTTGCACCAGCGGCGAGCCGTCGGGCGCTTTCACGTGGCGTAGGGCCGCGGGCGCGTGGCACACCAAGGCCACTGGCTTGCCCGCCGCGTACATCTCTTCGATGAGCTTAATGGACGTTTGGTCCTCGGCCAGGTCCCAGAGCGGGCCGTGGCCACCGGGGTAAAACACGGCGTCGTAGTCAGCAGTGGATACGGAGTCGAGCTGCACGGTATTGGCCAGGGCGTGCTGGGCGGCATCGTCCTTCTTGAAGCGCTCGGTGGCGTCGGTCTGCGCGCTGGGGTCGTCGCTTTTGGGGTCGAGGGGCGGCTGGCCGCCCTTGGGCGAGGCCAGGGTAAGGGTGGCCCCAGCGTCTTTAAACACATAGTAGGGCGCGGCAAATTCTTCCAGCCAGAAGCCGGTTTTGTGGCCAGTGTCGCCGAGCTGGTCGTGCGAGGTCAGTACCATCAGGATGTTCTTGCTCATTTACTTTTAGTCTGTGGAAGTGATGCGTCAATGCGCAGAATGTCACCACCAGCCGGTGGTGCAGGGGGAGCTGCAACAACCTGCAGGAAGCATAAACGGTTAAATGCCGCCCGCCCGGGGGCATTAAATTGGGTATTCGCGGGGCTGGTGCTGCACGGTCACCCACTGCACGCGGGTCATCTCGTCCATCACCCATTGGCCGCCAAAGCGGCCCATGCCCGATTCCCGCTCGCCGCCGAAGGGCGCGTTGGGCTCGTCGTTCACGCTTTGGTCGTTCACGTGAATCATACCTGTTTCCACCTGTTGGGCCAGGTGCACGCCGCGCTCCACGTTGCGGGTGTGCAGGGCGCCGCTCAAGCCGAAGTTCAGCTCGTTGGCCAGCTGCAGCATCTCTTTCTCGTCTTTGAAAGGAATGAGCGCGGCCACCGGACCGAAGATTTCATTCTGGGCAATGGGCATGTCGTTGCGCACGTTCGAGAGCACCATGGGGTAGAGCACGGCGCCTTCGGCCTGTCCGCCGCACTCAATTTTGGCGCCCTGGGCCACGCTGGCTTCCACGTCTTCCTGAATGCGCTTCACCTGCTTGTCGTCGATGAGCGGGCCGATGTCGGTGTTTCGGTCGAGCGGGTCGCCAACGGTGAGTTGTTTGGTGCGCGCCACTAGCTTGCCGCAAAATTCATCGTACACCGCCTCGTGCACCAAGAAGCGGTTAATGGCCATGCAAATCTGACCTTGGTGCATAAACTTGCCCATCATGCCGGCTGCCACGGCCTGGTCGAGGTCGGCGTCTTCCATCACAATGAACACGTTGTTGCCGCCCAGTTCCAGCGCCACCTTTTTGAGGTTTTCGCCGGCCAGCCGGCCAATGTTCTTGCCCACGGGCGTGGAGCCGGTGAAGGAAATGAGCTTGGGAATGGGGTGCGTCACAAACGCATCGCCAATGACGGACGACTTGCCCACCACCACGTTGAAGACGCCTTTAGGCAGGCCGGCTTCTTCAAACAGCTTGGCCAGCAGCGTGCCGCCGGTAGCGGGTGTTTGCGAGGCGGGCTTCACCACGATGGTGTTGCCGCAGCCCAGCGCCGGCGCAATGGAGCGCATGGACAGGTGCACCGGAAAATTCCAGGGGCTGATGATGCCCACCACGCCCAGCGGCTTGCGGTACACGCGGCTCTCCTTGCCGGGGATGTTGGAGGGCAGAATGTAGCCGTGCAGGCGCTGCGGGAAAGTGGCCGCTTCCAGAATCACTTCGCGGGCCAGCATCACCTCTACTTCGCCTTTGGCATGGGCGCCACCGGCCTCCTGCGCTATCCAGCGGGCAAATTCATCCTTGCGCTGAACCAGGATTTCGGCGGCTTTCAGCAAGAAGTCGCGGCGCTCGTGCGGCAGTAGTGCGGCCCAGGCCGGAGCGGCGCGCTCGGCCGCTTCGTAGGCTTCGTTCAGCTCGTCGGGCCCGGCGCATTTGATGGTTAGCAGGACTGAGTTGTTGTAAGGGTTGATGTCTTCGATGGTGTCGGCCTCGCGGCCGTTGCGCCAGACGCCGTCGATGTATTGCTTGTCTAGGTCTTCGTAAGCCTTCATATTTCTACTGAATAGGTTAAAGTGTTCTGTAGGCTTACGGGCAGGGCAATAAGGCCGTTCAGTCTGGCGCAAGCGCAGGGCAAGCCCTAGGTTGAGCTAGGAGCCAAGCGCGCTCCCGATTTGCGTGTCGACGAATTGTGCTGGCACGACACTGTTCGCTGTTTACCAGCCTTGGCTGATGCTACACGCAGGTGTTTTGCGCGAATTGGTAGTTCAGCTACACTATTCATTTGCCGATACCAAGAAACACTTGCTTACTGATTATTCCGCTCGCAATAGCTCCGCCCAATCTGAAGCAAATCGACTGAAAAGGGCTTTCGTAACATTGCCGTCACATGCGGTTCATCAAAAGGAAATAATTAATGCCGCACTTTGTGCCAGCATTATCTTTTGATGAATAAACTGTTAATTGGCCTCCTCTTTCTCGTGGCCGGGCGCGCTTTCGGCCAGGCTTCCGACACGACTGTACAGGCGCCACCACCCGACAAAAAGTGGTTCGAAACCTTCGCTATTCGGGGGTACGTGCAGGCCCGCTACAACCGCCTGCTCGAAACTAATCCGGACCTGGCCTGTGAGCAGTGCGACCGGTCGTGGGGGCGCAACGGAGGCGTATCGCTGCGCCGGGTGCGCATCATTTTTTTTGGGCAGCTAAGCGAGCGGGTCTACTTTTATATTCAACCCGACTTTGCAAGCACTGTTAGCGGCAGCACCTCCCTGCAGTTTGGCCAGCTCCGCGACGCCTATTTCGACGTAGGGCTTGACAAAGCCAATCAGTTTCGTATCCGCATCGGCCAGAGCAAAATCCCCTTTGGCTTCGAAAACATGCAGTCGAGCCAAAATCGGCTGCCCCTCGACCGCAACGATGCCATCAACAGCGCCTTCTCGAATGAGCGCGACCTGGGCGCTTTTTTCTACTGGGCGCCCACTGCCGTGCGCCAACGCTTTGCGAAGCTGGTGAAGGAAGGCCTAAAAGGCTCCGGCGACTACGGAGTGCTGGGCTTTGGTGTCTTCAACGGCCAAACGGCCAACCGCCCCGAGCTCAACAACCAGCAGCACCTCGTGGCTCGCCTCACGTATCCGCTGGTGCTGGGCCGGCATATCATCGAACCCGGTATTCAGGCATACTCCGGTGATTACGTGGTAGCTACCGACCAGCTGTCTACCGGCGTGAAGACCACCCCAGACCGCAGCTACCTCGACCAGCGCGTGGCGGCCACTTTTGTGCTTTACCCCCAGCCGTTTGGCGTGCAGGCCGAGTACAACATCGGCCGCGGCCCGGAGTTCAACCCGAGCACTGGCACCATCGAAAACCAATCGCTTCACGGTGGGTACCTGTTGCTCAACTACCGGATGCGCCTGCAGAAGCAGCAGTTCTACCCCTTCCTGCGGGCGCACTATTACGAGGGCGGCAAAAAGCACGAGCGCGACGCCCGCAGCTACTCGGTGCGCGAGGCCGAGTTGGGCGTGGAATGGCAGCCCGTCAGCAACTTCGAGCTGGTGACCATGTACACGCTGTCGTCGCGGCGCTTCGAGGATTTTCAGCGACCCGACAACCGGCAGCGCGGCGGCTTGCTCCGGCTGCAGGCGCAGCTTAACTTTTAAATAATGTAGGTGGCCCAACGAGGAGTCAGGAATTGCCAGCTTGCCTCTTCTCAGTTTGCGTCGGCGGCCAGCAGCTCGTTTTGCCACAGCAGCTCCTCCGCCCGAATGGGGTAGGGCACTCCCTGGCGTATGGTCTGGTGCACGGCTTCGAACAGCTGCATATAGTTGCCCGGAGCCGCGGCGTCGGAGTGGGTGGCAAGGCGGCCATCGGCTTCGGCTAGCGTGAGCCGGCCCTCCTGGCCCGGTTTCTCGTGGCCGTAGTCGGGCGCCAGGGGCGACACTCCCTGCAACAGCTGAGCTTCCTGCGGGTCGGTGCGGCCCTTTTGGTAGCTGCCCTGGGCGCCGTGAAGCACGTAGGCCGGACCGGGGTCGGCCACGAGCAAGCCGGATGTCAGCCACACATTCAGGCCCTTGGGGTAGCGCAGGTGCAGCGAGAAAAAGTCGTTGACTTGGCTGCCCGGGCGGTACTGCCCCATGGTTTTGTGGAAGCCGAGGGGTTGGCCAAACAGGCTGATGGCCTGGTCGATGAGGTGCGGGCCCAGGTCGTAGAGGAGGCCGCTGCCGGGCAAGGGCTCTTCCTTAAATTTCTTGGTGTTAAGGCTGGGTTTGTAGCGGTCGAAGCGGAAATGCACTTCGATGAGCTGGCCCAGCTGCCCACTCTCTATCACGCGGCGCACGGCGCCGAAGTCACTGTCCCAGCGGCGATTTTGATAGGCTAGCAGGTGGCGGCCCATTTGCTGCGCCAGAGCCTCCAGGGCCTGTATCTCGGCTACGGACGTGGCCACCGGTTTTTCCAGCAGCACGTGTTTGCCGGCTCGCAGGGCTTGCTGGGCCAGGCCGAAGTGGGTGTTGCTGGGCGTGTTCACCACCACCAGCTCAATGGCAGGGTCGGCCAGCAACTCGTCCACGCTCGGGTAGCTGCGAATGGCGGGGTAGTCCAGGTGCATGCGCCGCTCGGTGCGCTCCACCACTGCCTGCAAGTCAAAGCCGGAATGCGCGCTCAAAAAGGGCGCGTGAAAAAGTTTGCCCGACATGCCGTAAGCTAGCAAGGCGGTGCGAATAGGGGCAGTGCTCATAGCCCAAAGTAACGCAGACGCCTCCCAACCACCAGTCCAACCCCAACGCAAGCCAATGGCTGGAGGAAGGGCAAGGATTTTGCTTAGCTAACAAGCAAAGTAGGATAAGAAGGGGATGTGAAAAAGGACATTGCTCAGAAAATTATTGATAATCAAGTGGTATTAATCTTTAACGACGGTGGTTGATGTGTTGCTTTTTTGATTGTGCCTAACTTGTACCGGGTTTTTTAACTCAACACTCGGCACTATACTTTATGCCAGGTGTTTGTGCTAAAAAAAGCAGCCCATCAACTTCTGAATTTGTCATTTATTCGGTGCGACGAATAGGGCAAGAGAGGGGCTGGTGATGAGTTGCTCTTAATCTTGCCCAGATACAGTGCGCGGCTTGCTACCCAAGCCATTATTACAGACTACAATTAGACTATATGAAGCGATTAGCTATTCTTACTTCGTGGTTCGGCCTGCTATTGGGCACCTATACCGCGGCCCAGGCTCAGGCCCAGCCGAAGGCGTCGCCACCCGTAGCGGCTACCACCGCCCCACCGACGGCAGCGGCCCCGCGCTACCAATTGGGCAAGCTCTCGACCGACCCCGCCCAGTACATGCTGGACGTGCAGAGCATGATGGCCGCCACCAACAACGCGGCTGCCCGGGCCACTGCGGCCCGGCTCCAAACGCTGTGGGGCACCAACCGCCTCACCTCGTCGCAGCAGGCGCGCATCGTGGCGTTATCGCAAACCATGCTGGCCAAGAAGTTTCGGCCCCGGCCCCACTTCGAGCTCTTTTTTGGTGCCATAGTTGGCGGAGCTACCACGGCCAAGCTCAGCGACCAGCAAATGGACCAGTACCTCGATGTGCTGGGCCAAACGCTGGAGAAAGAAGCGCCGCAGGAAACCGAGAAGTTTATTGCCAGTACCAACCGCTTCTTGAATGGCGGCTACCTGCACCGCTCAGGCTACAGCACGCTACGGGCCGTGGGCGGCACCGTAACGTTTGCGTATTCGCCCGTAGCTGCCCCGGTTTCCAACCTGGAGTTTGGCGCACCCACCCCGGCGCCTAAAAAAGAAGAAGCCCTGCCCGCCGCGCCCGCCGTGAAAAAGCCCGCAGCTGTGGCCAAGGCACCGGTGAAAGCCGCCCCCAAGCCCGCTGTTAAGAAGAAAGCCAGCAGCAGCGGCTGGGACACCGCCGACATGTGGTCGTCGCCCTCGGGTGGTGGCTGGGGCGATACTGACGACGGCTGGGGTGCTCCCGTGAAAAAAGCCCCCGCCAAGCCCGTTGCCAAAGCACCGGCTAAAGCCGGTCCGGCCGCGGCCAAAGCCGCAACGCCCGCTGCCAAGCCAGCCACGGCCGTAGTAAGTGCCGCCGATTTCGACGCTCCCGCTGCTGCTTTCACCCCCTCGGCTTTGCCTTATGACGACTACCTGGCCCCGCCTACCCGAGGTGCCGTGATTGTGGTGAAGGATGCTGACTTGGTCCTGGGCTCAGCCGGCGACTCGGTCATGCTTAAGAAAGTAAGCGGCACGGCCGTGCCCAACTCAAACCGGTTTGTGGCCACCGGCGGGCAGTTTGCCTGGAATATCAAGGCCAACCCCGTAACGGCTGAGCTGGAAGGGTTTGACTTAGATATGGCCAAGCCCGAATTCACGGCTCAGACCGTGACGGTAGCGTATCCAGCCGTGCTGGAGGCGCCCGTAAAAGGCTCCCTGAGCTACAAGAACGTGCGCCGCAAGTCCGGCACCACCGAAACTGGGTACCCCCGCTTCATCTCCCTCACCAACAACGCCCGCATCAAAAACCTGGGCGAGAACCTGCAGTACCGCGGCGGCATCTCCATGGCCGGCAGCAAGGTGCTCAGCGCCGCCCTCGACGGCTCTCCGTCCAACCTCATCGTGAGCCTGGACGGCAAGCCCAAGTTCAAGGCCACGTCGCGGGCTTACGTACTCGGCGACTCCATTATCACGGCCAGCCGCGCCGCGGTTACCATCTACCAGGGCGCCAAGGACTCGGTGACGCACCCCGGCGCCGAGCTCAAGTACAACAAGGGCAAAAAGGAACTGAAGCTTGCCCGCGAAGAAGGACTCTACAAAAACACGCCCTACAGCGACTCCTACCATCAGCTCGACATCCGCACCGAGGCCCTGACCTGGAACCTGGGCCAACCCACCATCGACTTTGCCGTGCTGTCGTCGAAAAACCAGCAGGCAGCCGACTTCGAAAGCAAGGAATTCTTTACCAACAGCCGCTACCAGCAGCTCAAGAGTATCAACCGCCTGCACCCGCTGCAAATGCTGTTGGGCTACAGCCAAAGCCACGGCAACGTCAAAACCATCAACGTGAGCACCCTGGCTACGGAGCTCAAGACCTCGGAGCCCAACATGCGCAGCGCCATGGCTGGCCTGGCGCGCGACGGCTACGTGCAGTGGGTGCCGCAAACCGGCGAGGTCATCATCTTGCCCAAGGGCTCGCACTACGTGGCCTCGGCCCGCGACCGCAAAGACTACGACCACATTGCCATCAAGTCCCTCTCGGGCTCGGGCCGCAACGCCACCCTCAACCTGGTCACCAATGAGTTATTAGTTCGGGGCGTGGAGCGCTTCAACTTCACCGACGACTCGGCCACGGTGTTTGTGAAGCCGGACAGCGCCATTATCCGCATCCAGAAAAACCGGAACATCAACTTCAACGGCACCGTGGTGGCCTCGGCCATGCGCTTCCGCGGCCGCGATTTCAAGTTTGACTACGACGGCTTCTACGTCGACATGGCCAAGATTGACTCCATCGTCATTCGCAGCGAAGCCAAGGACGCCAAGGGCCGACCCACCGGCAAGCACGCCGACTTTGCCCTCACCAACAAAGGCAAGGTCTCGACCGGCCGTCTCTTCCTCAACGACCCCAACAACAAGTCGGGCCGCAAGAAGAAGGGACAGTACCCGGCCTTCGACTCTCAGAGCGGGGCCAACGTGTATTTCGGCAAGCAGTCGGTACTGGGCGGGGCCTACGACTCGACCATGGTGTTCGACATTCCGCCGTTTAAGCTCGACTCGCTCAACGGCATCAGCAAGTCGGCATCGGGCTTTAACGGCACCTTCCGCAGCGGCGGCATCATTCCGGATATTCAAACCAAGCTCACGGTGCAGGAAGACGGCGCGCTCGGCTTCGTGTACGATGTGCCCAAAGATGGATTTCCGCTGTATAAAGGCCGCGGCCGCGTATTCAACAAGGTGAAGATGGACGGCGGGGGCCTGCAGGCCGACGGCAGCATCAGCTACCAAACGGGCACGTTCACATCGAATAAGTTCGTGTTCTACCGCGACTCGGTGGTGACGGTGGGCCGGTCGGGCCAGATTGGGGCCAAGAAATCCGACGGCGTCGACATTGCCAAGATGACCTTGCCGCCCAACTACCTCATGCACTGGGATGTGAGCCGAGACTCCATGTTCTTGAGCACGCCCAGCTCGGGCGAGCCCATCCGCCTCTACAGCACCGCCGACCGCAAGGCCAAAACCGTGTCGGGGTACAACTTCAAGGGCACGGCCCTGCTCACGCCCAAAAGCACGGGCGGCAGCGGTACCCTCGACGGGCCCCAGTCTTTTATTAAGTCGCCGGAATTCATCTTTAAGAACGGTGGCTATTCCGGGCGTCGGTCCACGCTCAACGTGAAATCGGCCGAGGCCAACAAGCCGGCACTTACGGCCAACGAAGTGTCCTTCGACTATAACATAGACAAGGGCTACGCCGACTTTAAGCGCGAGGAAGGCAGCAAGGCCAGCATCGACCTGCCGTACTCCAAGTTTAAAACCACCCTGAGCGGCGGACGCTGGGACTTCAACAAAAAGCAAGTGCAGCTCCGCGTAGCGGCCAATGCCGACTCCACCAAGTCGTACTTCTACAGCACCAATTCCGACCAGCTGGGCCTGAAGTTCAAGGCCGCCACCGGCGTCTACGACCTGGCCAAGTACCAGATGAAAGTGGGTGGCGTGCCCTACATCGCCGCCGCTGATGCCTGGATTATTCCTGACTCGGGCAAGGTTAACATCTTGGCCAACGGCCGCATTCAGCGCTTCAAGAACGCCACCGTCGAGCTCGACTCATTGGGCAAGTTTCACCGACTTGTGAGAGGCACGATAGAAGTGGTATCGAAGGAGGCTTTTACCGGCAACGCCGAATACAGCTTCAAAACGGCCCGCGACACGGTTGCCCTACGCTTCTCTAACTTCGAGCCCGACCCGGCCGCCATTCTGGCTGGCAAGGGCAAGCTGATAAAGCTGCTGCAGCGCGACAAAGACAAGAAAGACGGCTTCGAATCGACGACCTTAGCTGGCCCGCCCACCGTGGCTACGGCGGTGGTCAACTCCTCTACCAAGTTCCAGCTTACCCCCCGCATTGGCTACCGAGGCAACGTGCAACTGCACTCGCAGCGCCGCGGCTTCGCCTTCGACGGCCAAGTGCAGCTGCAGTTCGGCAAAGACCGCAACTCGGCTGCCTGGGTGGCCGTGAAAGACTCCATCGATCCCAAGAACTTCAGCCTCAACCTCAAGGACATCAAGGCCGAAGACGGTACGCCGCTCATAACCGGCCTGTTCCTCTCCGATGAGAGCAACAAGGTGTACCCGCTCTACGCTGCCACGTTGCCCAGTAAGGCCGACGTGCCCATTCTGACGGTAGACGGCAACTTGCGCTACGACGACAAAAATGGTGTTTACACCATCTCGCGCAACGACATGAGCGACGTTAATGCCTACGAGGGCGCTGCTCTTATCTACACCGATGCCACCAATTCGCTGAAGTTTAGAGGGCCGATGACGTTCATTACCTCGAACAAAAACTACAAGATGGTAGGCAGCGGCGTGGGCACCGCCAACCCGGACAGCGCCCGCTACGCCGTGGACGCCATGCTCGGCATCGACATCGATATGCCTCAGAAGGCCATTGATGTGATGGGCGCCGAGCTAGCCAAGCTCACCAAAGGCTCGCCCGAGGCCCAGGACGGTTCCGGAAACGAGCTCTACAAGCTGGCGCAATTCATTGGCAACAAAGCCACGGAGGCCTATTCCATGCGCAAGGGCAGCCCCGAGTCCATCATGAAGCTGTCGCCCAAGCTGATGCACACCATCTTGCTAAGCCGGGTGAACCTGCGCTGGAACGAGAAGCGGCGGGCCTGGTATTCGGTGGGTAAAATTGGCTTGTCCGGTGTGGGCAAACAGCCCCTCAACGCCCTCATCGACGGCCACATCGAAATCCGTCGCGAAAACTCCACCGATGTAGTGGAAATGTACCTCGAAGTGGAGCCGCAAAGCTGGTACTACCTCAAGTATGCCAACAACCTGCTGCTGACCAAGTCGCCGAGCGAAAGCTTTGAAAACGAAATCAGAAGCAAGGCCAAGTACGACTACAATACGGCCACCAGCTACGGGGCCTTCGTTGGCGACTTCTCGGACGTGGATGCCTTCCGCTCGCATTTCCAGAAAGACTACCTGGGCAAGAGCGGCAAGCTAGCGACCCGGCCCGCCAACCCCGCCCCGGCCGACAACTTCGACACCGTAGACAGCAAGAAAAAGAAAAAGGGCAAAGGCGACGACGCCTTCGGCACCGCCGACCCCAGCGCTCCCGAAGCTGCTCCCGAGCCCGCTAAAAAGAAGAAAAAAGCCAAAGCCAACGACCCCTTCGGCGACGGCGTGATGGACGATGCCACCGCTCCGGTGGCGCCAGCGCCCGCGCCCGCCAAGAAGGAGAAAGCCAAGGAAGCGGCTCCCGATGCAGCCCCCGACCCTGTCGTGGACAAAAAAGAAGCCGAGCGCCAGGCCAAGGAAAAGGCCAAAGAAGACGAACGGCTGAGAAAGCAGGAGGAGAAACAGAAGAAGGACGAAGAGAAGCGCAAGAAGAAAGGCACCGAAGACCCCTTCGGCGACAGCTAAGCGCTTTCCTGCAAGGCAGCAACGCAAAACGGTCATGCCCAGCATGGCCGTTTTGCGTTTAGGAGCAAAAGGCCGTAATCGTTGCTTCGCGCTACATTTATCCCCGCATGAACTATTTCTACATTCTCCTTGCCCTCGTGGCTGCTTACCTGCTCGGCTCCATCCCGACGGCCCTGTGGGTCGGCCGCCGCTTCTTTGGCCTGGCCGATATCCGGGAGCACGGCTCCGGCAACGCCGGTGCCACCAATACCTTTCGGGTGCTGGGCCCCAAAGCTGGCTCCGCCGTGCTACTCGTCGATGCCCTGAAGGGATTTGTAGCGGCCTACTTTCTACCCGCGTGGCTGGTGGCGCAGGGGGCCATTGCTCCCGAGCACGAGCTATATTTCAAGCTGGCGTGTGGCGTGTTGGCCATTGTGGGCCACATCTTCCCGGTATTTGCGCAGTTCCGGGGCGGCAAAGGCGTGGCCACTGTGCTGGGCATGATGCTGGGCGTGGCGCCCGCCACGGTGGGCGTGTGCATGTTGGTGTTTATCGTGATGCTGCTGCTGTTTCGCTACGTGTCGTTGGCCAGCATGACGGCCGGCCTCACCTTCGCGCTGCTGCAGCTGCTGCCTCAGTTTCGCCCCGCGCAACCGTTCATGATTTACGTAGGCTTTGTGCTGGCCGCGCTGCTCATCTACACCCACCGGGCCAATATTGAGCGACTCCGGAGTGGGACCGAGAGCCGCGTGCCGCTGTTTGGGCGGAAGTAAGCCCTGTGAGGAGACTCAACTCGGGCAGTAGTTTAAGCAGCTATAACACTACAGCGGATTTCAGGTCTGTGTACAGCGCGTTCAGTAGCGCGAACTTTGTAGTTCGCGTCCCCGCGCCGTTAAAGTCGTTCGGGTTTCCGCCGGGGACACGAACTACAAAGTTCGCGCTACTGAACGCGCTGTACAATAACCTGAAATCGTTCTAGGTTCTTCAAACGCCAGAGCCTTTGATAATGGGCTCAAGGTTTCATATTAAGTGACAACTTGTCCAACCAGTTCTCTCTATCCTTATGCTCCGTTTTCTATTTCTGCTACTCTTTGCGTTGCCAGCCGTAGCGCAGAAATACAATGCCGAGCTAGCTACGCCGCCGACTGGCTTTACCTGGCAGGCACTGCCCGAAATCAAAGGTGCCATGCTGTTGCCGGAGGGTTGGTATTTCAAGCCCGAAGGCCAAAAAGATGCCAACGCCTACTTTCTGACCCTAGAGGAAATTGTGGAAGGTGGTGAGTTTCAAACCGGCATCACCATCAACGTAAATCGCAAATTGAAAGCCAAAACTGGCCTAGCTGCGCCCAACTACGCCAAGGCCTTTAGCGCCCGCGGGGGCATTGGCCCCAACTTGGAGCTGCTGGAAAAGCAAGCCACTGTAGACGGCCCTTTTCATAAGTATATGGTGCGTTACCGGGCAGCGCTGCCCGATGCAGACCCCAAAATCATCTACCAGCTGGCCATTGGCAATGCCAAGACCGATACGCTGTACACCGTCGTTTTTGAAAGCCCGGAAAAAGACTGGACCGAAGCCTGGAAGCTGGGCGAAGTGATGCTGAAAGAGCTGGTGCTGGACTCGCGGCAGTAGTCTTTACTGTTCTGGCTCTGCATCGGTCCCGGCTGGCTACTTTTACTCCACTGTTCCCAACCCATCACCCTTCAACTCCTGCCTCGCATGGCCAATTATCTTTCCGACAACCAAACCCGCTTCCTCGACGAGCTGATTGACTGGCTCCGCATCCCCTCCGTTTCGGCCGACCCCAAGTTTCACGGCGACGTGCTGCGGGCCGCTGATTACCTGAAAACGCGCCTCGAAGAAGCCGGCGTTAACAACGTCGAAATCTGCCCCACGGCCGGCAATCCCATCGTCTACGGCGACTACCTCACCGACCCTAGCAAGCCTACCGTGCTGGTCTACGGCCACTACGACGTGCAGCCCGCCGACCCTTACGAGCTGTGGACCTCGCCGCCCTTCGAGCCGGTGATTAAGGACGAGAAAATCTACGCCCGCGGCGCCTGCGACGACAAAGGCCAGGTGTACATGCACGTAAAGGCCTTCGAGATGATGATGCGCGATGGCCAGGGTGGCGTGCCCTGCAACATCAAGTTCATGTTCGAAGGCGAAGAAGAAATCGGGTCCAACAACCTCGAAATCTTCGTGAAAGCCAATAAAGAGAAGTTGAAGGCCGACGTCATTCTCATTTCCGATACTGGCATCCTGGCCAACGACGTGCCCAGCATTGAAGTGGGCCTGCGCGGCCTGAGCTACCACGAAGTAACCGTGACCGGCCCCAACCGCGACCTGCACTCCGGCCTCTACGGTGGCGCCGTGATGAATCCCATCAACGCCCTCTGCCAAATGATTGCCAGCCTGCACGACGAGAACGGCCACATCACCATCCCCGGCTTCTATGACAACGTGGACGAGCTCAGCGCCGAAGAGCGCGCCGAAATGGCCAAAGCCCCGTTCTCCGAAGAGGAGTTCAAGCAGAGCATTGGCCTGCCCGCCACGGCCGGCGAAAAAGGCTACTCCAGCATGGAGCGCACCAGCATCCGGCCCACGCTCGACGTGAACGGCATCTGGGGCGGCTACACCGGCGAGGGCGCCAAAACCGTCATTGCCTCGCAGGCCCACGCCAAAATCTCCATGCGCCTGGTGCCCCATCAGACCAGCGCCGAAATCACAGCGCTGTTCCAAAAGCACTTTTCCAGCATTGCCCCGGCCGGCGTTACGGTGGAAGTGCGCCCCCACCACGGCGGCGAGCCCGTGGTAACGCCTACCAACTCGGTGGCATACAAAGCCGCCGCCGATGCCATGGAAACCACCTTTGGCAAACGCCCGGTGCCCACGCGCGGCGGTGGGTCCATCCCCATCGTGGCCATGTTCAAGTCGGAGCTGGGCCTCGATACCGTGCTGCTCGGCTTTGGCCTCGACTCCGATGCCATTCACTCTCCCAACGAGCATTTCGGCGTGTTCAACTTCCTGAAGGGCATCGAAACCATCCCGCATTTCTATCGCAACTACGCGGCTGCGCAGTAAGCACAAAGCAGGTATCAAACCCAAAAGGCCCGGCTTCTATGCAGAAGCCGGGCCTTTTGGGTTTGATACGCGGGCTAATTATTCGCCGAACAAGTAACCCAGCTGAAACTGAACCACCGAGTTACGGGCCTGCCCACCGCCACTGTAGGTACTGCGGATGCCGCCGTTGTACCGCACGCCCACTTCCAGGTGCAGCGGCAGCTGGTAACCCACGCCAACCACGTAGCCCAGGTCGAGCCGGCGGGTATATTCAGTCGCATCTGTCGTCGTGGTGGTAGCGAGAACGGTGCTGGAACTTCTGGTGTCGGTTGTTTCCGCATTAAGCAGGTAGCCGGCCTGCGGGCCTGCTTCGACATACAAGCCCTGAAACTTTAGGCGCAGCAACACCGGCAGGTCGAGGTAGTTGAAGCCGGTTTGTGTGCGGCTGCTAAAACCGTTCGGTCCGGTCGCATCCAGCCGCAAGCCCTTTTGGGAAAACAGCAGCTCTGGGTGCAGCGACAGCTTATCGCTGAGGGCTGCGTCGGCCATCACCCCGGCCGTGGCCCCTACCAGCCTTCGCACCCCCACCACATTGTAGTTTGTGAGAGTAGCCAAATTGACGCCCGCCCGAAAACCATAGCGAACGTTTTGGCCCTGAGCAGTTGCGGCAAACCCTGTTAGCAGGCCCAAGCAAACGATAATTTTTTTCATCGGAGAAAGTGAAATTGGTAGAAGGGAAGTAGAAGGCAGGGGTGAAGCATTTGCCTGACAGCAAGGCCACTCAAACTGCCTCCTTCTTTTTTGGTGAGTGCCGATGCCAAACGCACAGCCCAGCTGCTACGCCGGAATCAGCATTATCGCAAGGCCCCCAGGCTATTTGCCCCCAAACATGTACCCCACGTACACCTGAAAAGCGCTATTGCGGGCTCGCGGCTGTATGGTCAGGGCGCCGAACGACTCCGCCTTGGTAACGTCACGGAAGCCGCCGTTGTAGCGCAGGCCCAGCAGCAGCCCGCTGCTTGTTTCGGAGCCGAGACCCAGGGCATAGCCGAAGTCCACGTCATTGAAAGAGCTTTTGTTCGACACATTGAAACTCATTTTGTTGCTCTCATACGAAGCCTTGGCGCTCATCAAAACCCCCACTTGGGGGCCCGCTTCCAAAAACAACTGCCCCAGCTTTGCCTTTGCCAGCACCGGCACGTCCACGTAGTGCATCGTTTGCGTGCCCGTCACAGTCGAGCCATTGAAGGAATATTTGGTTTGGGCCCCCTTCATAGAATACAATAATTCGGGCTGAATAGAAAACCTGTCGGTAACGCTTAATTCGGCTATCAAGCCCCCGTGGTAACCAAGCCTGTTATTAATGTCCGAGTCGACATCTTTGCCCACGAAGGTGGTATACGACCCGCCAGCCTTAATACCGAAGCGAGAACCTTGCGCATGTCCAACCATGCTGCTGCCCACGAGCAGCGTAGAAAAGAGGAGAAGTTTTTTCATTGAAGAAATTGAGGTAGAATTAGAAAAATAATATAAAGCTACGGGTGGTGCACCGTTCCGCAAACCGTTCAGCAAAAGAAAAGCCCGGCTTCTTCTCAGAAAGCCGGGCTTTGCTTTTGCTGAGCGCAGTGGGTTTAGCGCCTGCCGAAGGAATACGTCAGATAGAGCTGAAACACACTGTTGCGGGCCCGGTCTTGGTAAGTGGTGGTGCCCTGCAGATACTCCTTGCCAATGTTGGTGAACGCACCGTTGTAGCGTAGTCCGGCGCCCAAGCCCGATTTGCGCTGGTAGCCCAGGCCCGCCAGGTAGCCGAAGTCGATGGAGTTGTAGCTGTTCTTAATGTCGGTCGAGGCGTTGCCAACCTTGGATTTGGCACTCAACAAAAAGCCCACTTGTGGCCCTGCCTCCACAAAGAAACCGTTGGTGTTGACGTGAAAGGCCAATGGCACGTCCACGTAATTAAAACGGTAGGTAGCGTAGTTCTTTTCGAAGCCCGGGCTATTCAAGGGCTGCTTCGTGCCCTTTTGCGAATACAAAAGCTCGGGCTGAAAGGCAATGTGATTGCTAAGGCTAAGGTTGGCAAAAAGGCCGGTGTGAAAGCCGAAAATGTTTTCCAGCGACTTAGTGTCTTCCCCAGCAAATCCGGACAGCGAAGCGCCCACCTTTACCCCCAGGGCCGGGTTGCCGCGCTGGGCGTGGGCTGCGCCGTGCAGACCAGCGACGAGAAGGAGCGAAAGAGTTAATTTTTTCATAATTCGGCAGATTGGTTACTGCCGCAAAACTACAACGGCAGCCTCTGCACAGGTCATAAATGTTGCTGGCTTCCCAAAATCTCAGAACAAGGTGGCGATGGGGCATCTTTGATTCTAGCGCTTGCGCCAATGCCTTATGCGTATGCCTGGCAGCATCACCTAATCACAAAAGCCTGCCACTGAAACAGCGACAGGCTTTGGAGTTGGGGAACGAAGACCAGCTATTTGCCGCCGAACATATAACCTAGTTGGAATTGAAATACAGAGTTGCGCGTCACGGCGCCGGCCACCGAAGGGTCGCTTAGGTCACTAAAGCCGCCGTTATAGCGCAGCCCCAGGCTCGGGCCGCTGGCCAATTGGTAGCCCAGGCCCAATACGTAGCCGAAATCAACCTTGCGAGTGCCATCGGTGCTATTGGTCGAAGCAGTGCGGCCGCCAACCTCCTCGGTGGTTTTCTGCGACACCAAAAAACCGACTTGTGGCCCAAGCTCGAAGAAAGGGCCGTCGGCGTTGAACTTCACCAACACCGGAACGTCCAGGTAGTTGAGGCGGCCTTCGCGCTTGTAGTTGCTCACTTCGTATTTGGTGCCCTTCATCGAGTACAGCAGTTCGGGCTGCACCGAGAGCAGGTCCGAGAAACCAAAGTTGGCGGCCAGGCCACCATTGGCGCCTATGATGCTTTTGAGTTCGCGGGTATTATCCCCGGTCACGTTGGCTAGGTTCACACCAGCCTTCAAGCCAAAGGTTACGTTTTGAGCTTGTGCGGCGGCGGTAACGCCAACCAGTAGGCCCAGAGATAGAATAACTTTCTTCATTATTTAAAAAGAGACGACAAAATAAAAAGCGGCAGAACCAGACGGTAAACTCTGCGCAAATGCACAGAGCCACTTGCTCAGCTACGCAGAAAGCATGCCTAATTATTGATAGATATAGTTAATCAGAATAAAGAAAATCAGGCTGGGGCTGGCCTTTTACAATAAGCACTGGTTTTACAAACTATAGAACTGCATTAAGCATTATGCGCAGCCTTGCGGGCTTCCGCAGCAACGCGTAAATAAAAAGCCCGGCTCTGCGGTAGAGCCGGGCTTTTTTAGTGCTGGATTCAGCTTATGAAGCGAGCTTATTTGCCGCCGAATGCGAAGCCAACATACAGCTGGAAAGCGCTATTACGCGACTTGTCGCTGTCGTTGTTGTTATTCTTGTTGATGTCGGAAATGCCGCCGTTATAGCGCAGGCCAATCATGGGGCCGCTCTCAGCTTGGTAGCCCAAACCCACTGCGTAGCCGAAATCAACCGATTTAACATTTTCCTTAAAATCTTCCGACTGGCTGCCATTGGTCACTTTAGCAGTGGTAAGAAAACCTACCTGAGGGCCGCCTTCGAAAAACAACCCGCCGGCGTTTACTTTCACTAGCACCGGAACATCAATGTAGTTTAGCTTAACCTTAACGTCGCTCATGTCTTTCATTTGGGCGCCTTTTTGCGAATACAGCACTTCGGGCTGAATCGAAATCAGGTCACTCAAACCAAAATTCGCAAAAACACCGCCAAGCAGGCCGATTTTGCTTTCTGCATCGCTGTCGTCTTTGCTGGTAATGGTGCTGTAGTTAACACCACCCTTCAGGCCAAAACGAACTTCTTGGGCTTGGGCTGCCGTGGCAACGCCAGCCAGCAAACCGAGGGATAAAATTACTTTTTTCATGGGTGTGAGAGAAAAAAAGGTGAGGAGAGAGAAAATTAAGCCGCAAAGCTATGAGTAAATTTTTAAGTAGATACTAAAGTATAGTAGTAATGCCTCAGGGGGAATCATCATAGATTATACTGCCTCTTCGCTGAACGCAGGAAACAAGGATATGTGAAAGATAATAAATTGTAATTAAATGATAAAATTTATAAAGAAATAATATTGCTCTCCTGGGTGATGCATAAAAAAACGCTGACTGCCATTGGCAGCCAGCGTTTTAAATTTTAGCTTAGACTTGTTGCGAAGAGCCTAGCGGCCCAGCGGCAAGAGGTAGCCAAGTTGCAGGGTGAAGGCGTTGTTGAACGCCTTGGGCTCGTTGTCGGTGTTCTTGGAATCAATGAGGGAGTTGAAGCCACGAGCGTAGCGCAGGCCCAAACTCAGGCCGGCCTCGCTCTGGTAGCCGATGCCCGCTACGCCAGAAATGTCAAATTGAGCCAAATCAGACTTGTCGGAACCGCTCTGGAAGGCGCCCGAGTAATTCTGGAAGCTGCCGTTGTCCTCCACCTTGTCCTTGGTGCCGTCCGTGTACTTGGTGGTGGTTTGTTGCTTGTTTTTGGAGCCAAACAAGTAGCTTACTTGCGGGCCAAGCTCAAAGAAAAGGCCGCCAGCGTTGATTTTGGCCAACAGGGGTACATCCAAGTAGTGTAGCACTCGCTGCTGCTCGAACTCTACTTTGGAGATGTTGCCGCTCACGCTTTTCTGAGTTGATTTGATTTCGTAGCCTTTGCGGTTGTACAGCAACTCGGGAGCAAACGAAAAGAAGCCGTCGCTGCTGATGGGAATGCTCAACCCGATGCCGCCGTTGTAGCCCAGCTTGTAAGAACCAAGACCACTGTCGTAGTTAGGGCCGGTGATTTGCGAAACATTGGCGCCGGAAATATTCGAGTAAGTGGCACCGGCCTTCAGGCCAATGCGGAAACCGCCTGCATCTTGTGCTTGGGCAACGGATACGCTCAAAAGGGACAAGCCTAGTACTGCAATCTTTTTCATGGCAGATAATGTAATGTGAGGTTAATTAAAGTGAATAGGTCGTTCACTGGTCCTCTATTTGTTTGCCAGTGAATTCGGGCCTCTTACCGTACAAACGAGGCAGAAGGTTGCGTAAAAAGTAATATTTAACGGGCATTTAATGCCCCGGCACATCCAGTCAGTGGGCTGTAAAAAGAAGGTAAACAAGCGGCCCTCAGGCACTTCGCGCAGTAGTAAGAACACCTAAGAAAATAGAGGCAGCACGGACAGTTGCGGGCTTGCTTGGGGCCCATTTGCCTGCCCGATAAGCATGGTAGGGAGCTCTCTTTTCAAACCGGCCCTAAGCTCATACCGCGTCTTCGCTACAACCACTCCCGGCACGTAGCTATGCATAAACCGAGCTAAATGGTCGCAAAAAAGCCCGGCTCCTTTTACAGAAACCGGGCTTTTTTAAGTTCATGGTTGCTTCAGCCGATTGGCTTAGCTGCGACCGGGGAATGCGAAGCCCAGTTGAAACTGGAATACCGAGTTGAGAACCCGGGCGTCGCCGTAAAGGCTCCGCAGGCCGCCATTGTAGCGCACGCCTACGTTGGGGCCGCTGGCTAGCTCGTAGCCTACGCCAACAACATAGCCCAGGTCAAGGCGACGGGTGTCGCCGGTACGCAGGCCTACGTCACCTTTCGTGGACTGGCCAATGCGGTAACCGGCTTGCGGGCCCGCTTCAAAAAGAAGCCCGGCGGCGTTCAGGCGCATCAGCAGCGGCACGTCGATGTAGTGAAACGTAGTTCTTTGGTTGGCCGACCCTTGCTTGTACTGGAAGCCCTTCTGGGAATACAGCAGCTCGGGGTGGAATTGCACTAAGTTGCCAACGCCAATGGTGGAAGTAGTGGTGATACCGGCTTGGAAACCAAAGCGGTTTTGGGTGTTGTCGCCAAAGCGAGCATCGGCATCTCTGCCGTTAACGTTGGCAGCTACAACACCGGCCTTGAGGCCAAAACGGGGGGCAGTTTGGGCAGATGCGGCACCGACAACGCCGGCTAGCAGCCCAAGGGTTAGAACGAACTTTTTCATAGCGAAAAAAATAAAAAAATGGGTGGATAAGACAGGTTCATCAATTGTAAGTCCTCTCTATTCAACGGCAGTAATGCAATCTGGTTGCAAAAAATTGATGTTTTTAAGGTAGAAACTGTGTACCCATCCTTGTTTATTGATAGTCATTTTATTACTCAAATAAATCAACATTTTTGAATAGCTGAGACTTAAATGCACTTGATAAAACAGGACTATCAAATGAAGTTAGAAAGCGCTTTAACCACTATTTTTGACGCTTACTTGCATATCCATGGCCTTGCTATCTTATTGCTTTCTTCGTCGCGGATGCTTTGCCCTGCTGGTCTTAAGCTGCAGCTTTGGCAGCGCAGTACGGGCGCAAGAGTACGCTGCCGAGGAAGTGCCCCCGCGCGCTCCGCTGATAGTGGGGGCGTATGCCCATGGCAGCATCATCATAGCGCACACCAATTCCCTGCGCCACTTGGTGACCTCACACCCCACGGGTTTCGAGCTGAACTTTCAGCGGCAAACCACCGGTGCCGAGCCTTGGCACGGCTGGTATAAGTATCCCAAAGTGGGGCTGGCTCTCATCTACTACAACTTTCACAACCCCATTCTGGGTCATGTGGTAGCGGCGAGCCCATACATAAGCAAATCGTTCTCGCACGGGCCCCGGCACGACCTGAGCTTTCGCCTTGGCACGGGGCTGGCCTACATCACCAATCCTTATAACCGCGAAACCAACTACAGAAATAACATGTCCAGCTCGGCGTTCAACGCCACGATACAGCTGCGATTTGAGTACGATTACGCCCTTACGCCCCGCCTCGGCTTGCTGGCGGGCCTGGGTCTCAACCACTATTCCAACGGCGCTACTTCCAAACCCAATCTGGGGGCCAACCTGCCCACGCTAGTGCTGGGCCTCAACTACCACGAGTTTCGCGCGGTTCCCCGCGTGAACGCCAACGCTCCTGCCCCCGCCGACCTGGGCCGAACCTTCTACAACGTGAGCACCAGCCTGGGCTATAGGCAACGCGTCGAAAGAGACCCCCGGAAGTTTGCGGTGTACTCCCTTACGGCGGCCGTGGGCCGGCGCGTCAACCGCAAGTCCAACTTGGTAGCCGGGGTCGACGGGTTCTACGACACGTCGCTAACAGCTCAGCTGAAAGACACCACCCGTGCCGGCATCAAGTATCCCGACGTGAAAAAGGCGGGGGTGTTTGTGGGCCACGAGCTGCTTTTTGGCCGCTTGGCGTTTGTGTCGCACTTGGGCATCTATGCATACAGTCCTTACAAATCGTCCACGTTCTACTACGAGCGGCTGGGGCTGAAATATCAATTTACCAACGTGGCCTTTGGGTCGGTCGACTTAAAAGTTCACCGTGGCTCAGCCGATGTAATTGAGTTTAGAATAGGAGCGCGGCTGTAGTAGCCGCCTGTACTACTTCATTGACAGTGGTTGCAGTTTCGTTGCGCTGTTCGATGGTTCGGGAAAGCAAAGACAACGTCGCTGCCGAACCCAACCAACGTTACCTGCTCACAAGCGCTTTATTAATCTGGCTCACCAGCGCCGGCCCTTCGTAGATGAAGCCGGTATAGAGCTGCACCAACGAAGCCCCCGCCGCCAGTTTCTCCTGCGCATCGGCGGCCGAATGAATACCGCCCGCGCCGATAATGGGCAGGGCCCCATCGCTGCGCTGGTGCAGGTAGCGAATAACTTCTGTGGCCCGGGCCCGCAAAGGCCGGCCGCTCAAGCCGCCCGCACCGAGGGATGTTACGTGGGCGGCATCGGTTTGGAGGTTGTCGCGGCTGATGGTGGTGTTGGTGCCCACTAGGCCGCTTAGCTTGGTTTCGCGAGCTATTTCCAGGATGTCGTCGAGCTGCGAATCGGTGAGGTCGGGCGCAATTTTCAGCAGTAGTGGGCGTGGCGTAGCGCGGCTCAAATTCCGCTCCTGCACTTGCTGAAGCAGCTCAATCAGCGGCTTTTTTTCCTGGAGCTGGCGCAGGTTGGGCGTGTTGGGAGAGCTCACGTTCACCACAAAATAGTCTACCTCCTCAGCCAGGGCCTCAAAACACGCCACGTAATCTTCGGCGGCCCTCTCGTTGGGCGTGTCCTTGTTCTTGCCGATGTTGCCGCCAATGATGAGCTGGCGGTTCTTACGCTGGGCTAGGCGGGCGGCCACTACCGCCGCGCCGTCGTTGTTGAAGCCCATGCGGTTCACCAAGGCCTCGTCTTGCGGCAGCCGGAACAGGCGCGGCTGCGGGTTGCCGGACTGAGGCCGCGGCGTCACGGTGCCAATCTCCACAAAGCCAAACCCCAGCGTCGCCAATTCGTCGGTCAGGGCCGCATTCTTATCAAACCCCGCGGCCAAGCCCACCGGGTTGGGAAATTTCAGGCCAAACACCTCCCGCTCCAAGCTGGGGTGTTGGAAATTATACAGCCCCCGCAACACGGCCTTGGCACCGGGCACACTGGCCGCCCGGCGCAGGTTATCGAAAACCAAGTGGTGGGCGCGCTCGGCGTCGATATTAAACAGTGCAGGTTTGACGAGTGCCTTGTACATAGTTTTTTAGCCGGCCCAACCTTCTCGGTCGAGGCTGCGGTATTGAATGGCTTCGGCCAGGTGTTGAATTTGAATCTCTTCGGTGCCGGCCAGGTCGGCAATGGTGCGGGCCACTTTCAGGATGCGGTCGTAGGCCCGGGCCGAGAGGCCGAGGCGCTCCATGGCTGTTTTTAACAGCATGCGGCCCGCCGGGTTTATCTCGCAGAGGTCTTTCACCATTTGCGGCGGCATCATGGCATTGGAATGCACGTCGGGATAGTCCTTAAACCGCATTTCCTGCACCTGCCGGGCCTTATCGACACGCGGCTGAATCTCGGCACTGGTTTCGGCCTTGCGCGTCTCCGTCATCTGGTCAAATGTCACGGGCGTGACTTCCACGTGTAGGTCAATGCGGTCGAGCAATGGCCCGGAGACTTTATTTAAATACTTCTGTACTACCCCAGGTCCGCACACGCATTCCTTTTCAGGATGGTTGTAATAACCACATGGACAGGGGTTCATGCTCGCGATGAGCATGAAGTTGGCCGGGAATTCAATGCTGACTTTGGCTCGGGAGATGGTGACGCGGCGCTCTTCCAGCGGCTGGCGCATCACCTCCAGCACCGTGCGCTTAAACTCCGGTAGCTCATCCAAAAAAAGCACGCCGTTGTGCGAAAGCGAGATTTCGCCCGGCTGCGGATTGCTGCCCCCGCCTACTAGGGCCACGTCCGAGATGGTGTGGTGGGGTGCTCGGAACGGCCGCGTGCTCAGCAGCCCGCCGCCCGCCAGCTTGCCGGCCACGGAATGAATCTTGGTGGTTTCGAGCGCTTCCTGCATGCTCAGCGGCGGCAAAATGCTGGGCAGGCGCTTGGCCAGCATGGTTTTGCCTGCGCCGGGCGGGCCTATCATAATCACGTTATGACCACCGGCCGCGGCAATCTCCAGCGCCCGCTTGATGTTCTCCTGGCCCTGCACATCGGCAAAGTCGGCCGTGTATTTGTTCACGGCGTGCAGGAACAAGTCGCGGGTGTCAACTTTGGTCGGTTCAATTTCCAGCCGGCCCTCGAAGAAGTCGATGGCCTCCTGCATGCTCGCCACGGCTATCACATCAAGGTTGTTGACAATGGCCGCTTCCTCGGCATTTTCCTTGGGCAGAATAATTCCCTTGAAACCCTCCTTGCGCGCCTGAATGGCAATGGGTAATACGCCCCGAATGGGCCGCAGATTGCCATCGAGCGACATTTCCCCCATGATGATGTACTCGTGCAGCCGGTCAGTATTCAGCTGCTGCGAAGCGTGCAGAATACCCAGGGCAATGGGTAGGTCGTAGGCCGCGCCTTCCTTTCGGATATCGGCCGGCGCCATATTGACGACCACTTTGGTGCGGGGCATGCGGTAGCCGCGCAGCTTCAGCGCCGCCTCAATCCGCTGTTGGCTTTCCTTAATGGCATTATCGGGCAAACCCACTACATAAAAAAGCGTCCCCGCCGACACCACTACCTCAATGGTAATGGTGTAGGCATTGACGCCCTGCACGGCTGAGCCAAAAGTCTTGGTGAGCATGGTGGTAACTTCAGCTTATAGCTGAAGCAAAATTGAACAAGTGGTAGAGATAAGCCCAGCAATTTAAGCCAAGCAGCGCGAATGCTGCTTAACCTACAGCCGTGCTCACAGCACCAGCTTCTCAATCAGCATAATCAGGATGTGAATCACCTTGATGTGGATTTCCTGAATTCTATCGGCGTAGCTGGAGTGGGGCGCTCGTATCTCCACATCGCTGATGCTGGCCAGCTTGCCACCGTCCTTGCCAGTCAAGGACACTACCAGCATGCCAGCGGCTTTGGCAGCTTCGGCGGCGCGTAGCACGTTGGGCGAGTTGCCGCTGGTGCTGATGGCCAAGAGCACATCGCCCGAACGGCCCAGGGCTTCCACAAAGCGGCTGAATACAAACTCGAACCCGTAGTCGTTGGCCACGCAGGTCATGTGCGAGGCTTCGGTGATGGCGATGGCGGCCAGGGCGCGGCGGTCGCCGCGGTAGCGGCCGCTGAGCTCTTCGGCGAAGTGCTGGGCGTCGCAGAGGCTGCCACCGTTGCCGCAGGACAGGATTTTGCCGCCGTTGCGCAGGCTGCGGGACATCAGCTCAGCGGCCTCCGCGATAAGGGCCAAATTGGCCGGAGCCGACAAAAACCGGTCGAGCACGTCGCGGGCTTCGGCCAGCTCAGCGCGGATGAGGTCGGGGAGCAGGAGAGTATCGGGCACTTAAGAGAGTATTCGGTATTGAATCGTCAGGGGCCGGCGCAGGTGGGTATCAGCAGGCTTTCGCCCGGCTATTGACATGGACAGGCACCCCGGGCGAGCAAATTTACAGCGGCCGGCGGTCGGTCGGCGGCGTGTTGGGCAGGTTGGGGTCGTTCTGCGGATAAGTGGTCCGGGGCCCGGCGTCGGGAGAATGAAGCTCGGTGATGGTAACCGGGCTGGCCGGGCGTACTTCCGTTGCCGGAGCATCGGTCACGCGTCCGTCGATGGTGCGAGCTGTGGGCACGCCCACTGGAGCCGAAGCACGCTGCTGCAGGTCATACAGCTTGGCTTTCAGCTCATTGATTCGCATTTCGTGCTGGCTCACCGAGCGGCGCAGCAGTACGCTGTCCAGGTTTTCGGTAATTAGGTGCAGTGCGAGGAGCACGGCGCCCACCACAAACATGGTGTAGTAGAATTGCCGCTCCTGCTCTAGCGCCGACAGGCCGGTGCCCATGCCCATAACGGAGGTGCGCACCGCGGGAGCAAGAACGAATAACAGCGCCAGTAGCAGATAAACCATTACGGCGACGGTAACAATGCGTTTGAGGGCGAGCATAGCGAAATGAGCTAGGGTGAGAACAGGGTAAGGCCACGTAATTGCGGCCCAACGGGAGACAGCCGCAAATTAGCGCTTATTAAACGAGCTATTTATCTGGCGCGGACATCTGAGCAGCTTCTGCCGAGTCGGCTGGGTCTACGGTTACGCCCCGCAGCCCTTCCGCTTCGCGGTTGGCACGGGTGGTAGGCCGAGGCGTTTCCACCTTCGGCCCAAACTTCTGAGTAACGGCCCGGTAGCCCAGGTTATAGAACAGCTTCGCTACCACGATGAACACGACAATGAACAGAAGCCAGCGAAAAGGATTTTTACCAAGCATGATTGCAACGCAATGAAGTAGAAAACGCCAACCGGTGCCGGCTGGTCAATTAATAACGGCTAAACCAACGCGGCGTTGGTCTGCATGGAGCTGAGGCGCTGATAAACACCGCCCTGGCGCCGCACCAGCTCGTCGTGGGTGCCACGCTCAACGATGCGCCCGTGCTGCAGCACCACAATCTCATCGGCGTGCTGCACGGTGCTTAGGCGGTGGGCAATCACGAGTGAGGTGCGGTTTTGCATCAGCCGCTGCAGGGCCTCCTGCACGAGCTTCTCGCTTTCGGTGTCGAGCGCCGAGGTGGCTTCGTCCAAAATCAGTATGGGTGGGTTGCGCAAAATGGCGCGGGCAATGCTGAGCCGCTGCCGCTGCCCGCCCGAGAGGCGCGAGCCCCGGTCGCCAATCACCGTTTGGTAGCCCTCGGGGCTGGCCACGATGAATTCGTGGGCGTTGGCAATCTTGGCAGCTTCGATTACTTCGGCTTCGGTAGCCTGGGTATTGAAGCGGATGTTGTTGAAAATGGAGTCGTTGAACAGGATGCTTTCCTGCGTCACGATGCCCATTTGGTCGCGCACCGAGTGCAGGGTGCAGGCCCGGAGGTCGTGCCCGTCAATCAGGATTTGGCCGGCGCTGGGGTCGTAAAAACGGGGCAGCAGGTCGGCCAGCGTGCTTTTGCCGCCGCCACTGGAGCCCACCAACGCCACCGTGCTGCCCTTGCGGATTTTCAGGTTTACATCGAATAGCACCGGGGTTTCGCCGTAGCTGAACTGCAGGTTCTGAAACTCAATCTCGTGTTCGAACGGCGGCAGCACGGCCGCATCGGGCTGGTCGCGAATGGCCGGCTCGGTATCGATTATGCTCAGCACCCGCTCGCCCGCCACTAGCCCGCGCTGGATGTTTCCGAATGAGGACGACAAGGCCTTGGCGGGCGTCAGCACCTGCGAAAACAGGATGATGTAACCGATAAATTTGGCCGCCGTCAGGTCCGACTGCCCACCCAGCACCATCACCCCGCCAAAATAAAGCAGGCCTGCCACCACGGTCACCCCCGCAAACTCGGAGAAGGGCGAGGCCAAATCCCGCGTGTTGTCGATGCTGCGCGAGGTGCGGGCGTACTGGTCGTTCTGGTCCATAAACTTGCCCAGAATGTACTTCTGCGCATTAAACGCCTTGATGACGCGCACCCCGCCCAGGGTTTCGTCAATCACCGACAGCATCGTGCCCAGCGTTTTCTGGCTTTGCTTGGCCTGCCGCCGTAGCCGCTTAGACACGGTGGCAATGATGCCTCCCGAAATAGGCAGCAAAAGCAGCGAAAACAGCGTGAGCTGAGTCGACATCGTGAACAGTACCACGAAGTAAAAAACAATGGTCAGCGGGTCACGGATGACGCCGGTAAGGGTATTCACTACCGAGGTTTCCACTTCCTGCACGTCGTTGGTGAAGCGCGACATCAGGTCGCCCTTGCGCTCGCCGCTGAAGAAGCTGAGCGGCAACTGCAAAATGCGTTGGTACAAGTCGAGGCGCAGCCCCCGGATTACCCGTGCTCGCACCCGCGCTATCAGCCGCAGGCTGAGATAGCGAAACAGGTTGCTGAAAAACACCGACGCCACCACCACAAGGCACACAAACGTGAGCGCCCCTATGCGGCCGTGCTCGGCGATAATCTGACCAAAGTAGTATTTGAACGCACCCGTGACGTACGCTATGCTGAGCGCAAATGCAGGCATGGCCGTGGGTGCATCGGCCACTGTGGCCTTGGTGGTGTCAAACAGCACGTCCAGCAGCGGAATGATGAGCGTGAAGTTGCCGATGCTGAAGAAAATAGTCAGCAGCGTATATACCAGGTACAGCGGCAGAAAATCGGCGATGGGCCGCGCGTACTGGAGTATGCGGAGGTAGGTTTTCATTTATGAAGCGCTTCGAGCGACTTTAAGAACGCCGAAACTCGGCTATTACTTCAATCGGCCCTTCAATATGCTGATTGAAAACGGCCAGCTCTTCCGCAGGCACCCATAGCTCATCGTGCTGTTGGTCGCCCACGTTCTGAACCGGAAACTGCTTCAGGTACTCCGCATCCACAGCAAAGCGAACCACATATCCCACACCGTAATAAGGTACATTCCAGTCGCGGCTGATTTGGGTAGCATATTCCTCGTTCAGCACTGGATAAAAGATGGGTTGCTCTGGCAGGCGCGGTGGAAAAGCTTTCCAGGCCAGTGCGGCAATCAGGTCCAGCTCCTGCTGATTAACGGGGCGGTATAGAAGAGTGGTCGCAACCATGTGTTTAAAATTCGTGCAAGCGCTGCGCGATGTTCCAGCGCAAGGCCAGCGAAGCAAATACCTCGTTGCCATTGCGGTCCGACGTGAGGGTGTAAGTCTGGTTGCGGCCAATGAGTTTGGCATCAACAAACAGGTTCAGGCGCGGCTGGTAGGTAGCCGTGAAGTCGGCGTGCAACAGGCGGCTTTTGTTGCCCTGGGCCGTGCGGTTGCCGAATTCACTCACGCGAGTATTGTACGATTTGAGCACGTTGCCGCCGAAGTTCTGCAGGTTAACATCGGCATTGTTCAGGTCCAAGCCTTGGTGCGAGTAGAAAGCCTTGCCCACCAGCATCAGGCGGGGGAGGGGCTGGTAGCTGAGCACGCCCAGGATTTCGGCTACGTTGGCGCCCATGGGGTGGGCCAGCGGCTGCTGGTAGTGCTGGTAGTTGGTGTAAATGTCCTCGTGCTGGTACATGAACGGGCGGATGTAGTTGAACTCCACCTGCAAGTCAACGTTGCGCAAGCCGGCCACGTCAATGTACTTGGCGCCTAACTGGGCCGCTTGTTTGTTAGCCCACCAGCCGTTACGGGCGCGTATCTCGCTCAGCTTAAATTCATCGAGTACCACCTGTCCGTAGAGCTGCGCGGTGTGGAGAATGTTCCATTTGAAGTCCAGACCCAGAATGGCGTTGTCGGGCGAGCCCACATTCTGCTCGATGGCCCGGTAGAAGATAAGCGGGTTCAGGTACTGCAGCTCGAAGCCCCCACGCCCGGCGCTGCCGCCCAAAATGGTGCTTTCAAACACGCCGATGTTGAGGTTAGGCGTCACGTCGAAGCTGAGGTGGTGCATCGCCATGTACTTTTTAGGGTACACTTGGTCTTCGTTTCTGCGCTCGGCGGTTAGCTCAGAAAACAGGTTTTGGTAGTTAAACTTCCAGATGCGGGTATTAATCTTCAGGAAGAAGTAGGGCGCGCTATAGTCCGAGAGAATAAGCGAGCGGTAGCCATTGCCAATGAAGTTGCGGTCGTGGGCCAGCTGCAGGTTGATGTGCTTGGTGGCCGCGTAGGTGATGCCACCCCGCGCTGTGAAAAAGTCGTACTGACTGCCGCCCACCGTCTTAAAGTACTTCCAATAGCCTTCGTGGGGCACCACCTGGTCGCGCTGAATCCGGTCTTGCACGTACTGTGGCACCGCCATCTGGTTTTCGGCCAGAAACGTGTAGAAGCCCAGCCGCTGGTCAATGGTGCCTTCCAGCTGCACGCCGCGGGTGTTCACGTAGCGCAAGCCGTCGATTTTGTTGTCGCGGCCCGCCTGCAGCAGCAGCACCGGGTTCACGCGCAACGTGAAGTCCGGCGTGACGACGTGGTACAAGTCAGTCTGGTTGCGGTAGAAGTAGCTCAGAATGGGCCGCTCGCTCTTGTTAGCTTCCGCACCGTACTCAGAGTTAGCCCAGTTGTCTTTCAGCAAATACTGCGCGTTAAAGCGGTCGGCGCGGGAGAGGCTGCCGTTGCCGTAAGCCTGCGTGCTGTCCGGCGATAGCATGCGCTCGGCTAGGTGGGCTACGCCAATGCGGCTGTAAGGCCGCACGCTGGTGTGCGGGTCGTGTAGCGAGTCGGAGCCGAACTTGATGGCGTAGCGGTCAATCAGGCGGTAGGTGTCCTGGTCAAGAGGCACGTAGTTGGCGCCTTGGGTGGCTTCTACTCTGTTGCCTGACGCGCTACGCTGCCGCTTAGCGCTAGTGCGCACCGTCTTTTCGCGCAAGGGCCGTTCGCGTGCCGCTTTGCTGCGCGTAGGGGGGAGGCTGTCCAGCGGCTGGTCGAAAATCAGCCAGGGCGATTTCTCCTCTTGGGTCGGTGTGGTAGGGGTAGCCGGTTCTGCGGGGGGCGTGGGCGCCGTTTGGGCGGCCAAAGGGCCAGCCAGTAGCCCTATGGCAGAAATCAGAAGCAGAGCTTTATGCATAAATACAGATAGTCTTCCTAATAAAAGCGAAACGACGCAACCCGATAAAACTTAAGGGCGGCAATTTCTTAACAAACCTACGCAGCAAGCCGTTGGCATGAATAAGCACGGCCTCCGGCGTACCCCCTAACGGTCTCATTTGGCGTGGCCAGGGCAGTGGTCAGCACCGACGAATTCCCTCACCGTTTCTTGCCAGCCCCCGGTTTTCGTGCCAACTTCGGGGCTCCGGCCGGCTTTCCTTTCCCGCCTTCACCTTCCAACTTCTTTCCAGCATGGCCAATACTCCACTTCCCTCTGCTTCGGCCAACGCCGCTGTGCCTCCCACCGCCTCGGATGCTCCGGACACGCTGGCCAACGTGCACGTGGTGTGCGCCGAGCCCAGCATTGCCAACCATTTCCTGGCCGAGCTGCGCGACAAAGAGGTGCAGAAAGACAGCCTCCGCTTCCGCCGCAACCTGCAGCGCCTGGGCGAAATCATTGCCTACCGCATCAGCCACCACCTCAGCTACACCGATAAAGTCATCCAGACGCCGTTGGCCGAAACCACCGGCAAACTGCTCCACGACTTTCCCATCCTAGCCACCGTGCTCCGCGCCGGTTTGCCCTTCCACCAAGGCTTCCTCAACTACTTCGACCAGTCGCCCAGCGCCTTCGTGGCCGCCTACCGCATCGAGGGCACGGCCCAGGTGCAGGTGCAGGTCGATTACCTCTCGGCTCCCAGCCTCGACGAGCGGGTGCTCATTCTGGCCGACCCCATGCTGGCCTCCGGCAAAAGCCTCGTGCAAACCTACCGGGCCATGCTGCGCTTCGGCACGCCGCGGCAGGTGCACATCGCCGCCGTCATCGCCTCGCCCGAGGGCCTGGCCTACGTGGCCCGCGAAATACCCGAAGCCAACCTCTGGGTAGCAGCCATCGACGAGCGGCTAAACGAACAAGCCTACATCGTCCCCGGCTTGGGCGATGCCGGCGACTTGTCCTACGGCAGCAAGCTGTAACCCCGACGGCGCGGCGGGCCTGCTGGTATCGCAAAAATGAAAGGCCGGCTCCGTTATCGTGGTATCTTTGTGGGGCGCTTTTCGCAAGTAGTTTCCCACACTTCACAGCCTACCTTTTCAGTCTACTTTGGTTCACCCCGCCTTAAAATTCGCATCTGTGTTCTTGCTGAGCACAGTTAAGTTTTTGGGTGGCCCGCTGGCCGGAGCTTCTATGGGCCTGAACTTCTGGGTAACTCTCGGGCTCACCGTGGGAGGCATGATGACCAGCGTAATTGTTTTCTCGGGCATTGGCCGCGTCTGGATGCGGCACCGCCAGAAGCAGCGTCGCCTGCGCCGCGAACCCATCTTCACCAAACGCTCCCGCAACATCATCAAGGTGTTCCGCAAGTTTGGGATGGGCGGCATCGCCTTCCTAACGCCCATTTTGCTTTCCCCCATTGGCGGCACGGTCATCGCCACCCTGCTGGGCGTGCCACGGCAGCGCATCCTGTTACACATGCTGTGGAGTGCGCTGTTCTGGGGCGGGGCGCTCACCTTCGCCAGCATCCACTTCGGCCATATGCTGAAGCACTAACTAGAGAATAACAAAAAGAACGTCATGCCGAGCGCCGCCGAGGCATCTCGCGTGCAGCAGTAATCCATTCGATTAGATTACTACCCCGCGCAAGTAGCCTCGGCGGCGCTTGGCATGACGTTTTGGAGGCGCTACCGCCGCTTCCGCGCCTTAATGGCTTTCACGCCGGGGTTCGAGCCCCCTTTCTTGCCCACGTTGGCCTTCGAGCCCTTGGTGCTCTTTTTCTGGCCCTCCTTAAAGGGCTTGCCAGTGCGCTTATCGATGGTCACGCCGGGCTTAATCCACTCTTTCTTTTCGTGGAAAGCGCCCTGGAATGTAGGGTCCAGCTTTTTGCGCCGCTCGTCTAGCTCGCGGCCCATCTTCTGCTGCTCCTCAAAAGGCGTTTCCTCTATCACCACCTCTTCGGGCAGCGGCAGCACCTCGATTTGCTGATTAATGAGTTGCTCGATTTCGCCGATGTGCACCATTTCCGCCTCGTTGGCGAAGGTGATGGCGGCCCCAATGTGCTGGGCCCGGCCCGTGCGCCCAATGCGGTGCACGTAATCGTCGTGCACAATCGGCACGTCAAAGTTGATAACGTGTGTCACCTGCGGCACATCGATGCCCCGTGCGGCCACGTCCGTTGCCACCATGTAGCGCACTTCGCCGGCCCGGAAAGCCTCCATGCTGTTGATGCGGGCGTTCTGGCCCTTGTTGCCGTGAATCACGCGCACCTCGCCAGCGGGCGCCTTGCGCTCCAGAAAGTGAGCCACCTGGTCGGCGTGCTCCTTGGTGCGCGTAAACAGCAGCACCCGCGTCATAGTCTCCGCATCGCGGTACAGCAGGAAATTCAGTAGGTTGATTTTGGTGAGCAGGTTGGGGGCCTGGTACAGCGTCTGGGTCACCGTAGAGGCGGTTTTGGCCGGAGGGCTCACCTCCACGCGCACTGGAAACTCCAGAAACTCCTCGCTAAGCAGCGTCACTCGCTCCGGCATGGTGGCCGAAAACAGCACGTTCTGCCGCTTGCGGGGAATAATCTCCAGGATGCGCCGAATTTGGGGCATGAAGCCCATATCCATCATCTTGTCGGCCTCATCCATCACGAAGGTCTTCAAGTCCCGAAGCACCAAAGCGCCTTTCAGGTAGATTTCCATCAACCGGCCCGGCGTAGCAATGAGCACGTCCACGCCCTCGGCAATGGTCTCAATTTGGGTTTTAGGCCCCAGGCCGCCGTAAATGGCAAAAATCCGCAGGTCGGTATTCACCGCCAGCGCCTTCAAATGCGTTTCTATTTGCATGGCCAGCTCGCGGGTAGGCGCCAGCACCAGGGCCCTGGGGTTGGTTCCCTGAGCATATTTTACCTTCATGAGCAGGGGCAAGCCGAAGGCCGCCGTTTTGCCGGTGCCAGTTTGGGCGATGCCCAGCACGTCGTGTCCGGCTAGGAGAAGCGGAATAGTCTGCTGCTGCACTGGCGTGGGCTCAGTAAAGCCGGCCTGGGCCACAGCTGAAAGCAGTTGTTTGTTAAGCTTAAAGTCGTCGAATGACGGGATAGTATTGGGTTCCATTCTACAAAGGTCGGAGTTTTGAAGCCGTTTGTCATCCTGAGCGGAGCGAAGGACCTTCCCACACTCGGGCCTTTAGTTATGATTTCCAGTTGAGTCAGCGGTGATAAGGTCCTTCGCTTCGCTGAGGATGACAGATACACAGAACTTTTTTTGCCCAATCCCGCTTCCTTTTCTATCTTTGCACCACCAAAACCAACACGGTAGATATAGCTCAGCTGGTTAGAGCGTCGGATTGTGATTCCGAAGGTCGTGGGTTCGAGCCCCATTATTTACCCACTAATTAAGTCCCCGGAGTTTTCCGGGGACTTTTTTTTTAATTGCCGAACGTTGTAGCAGGGATTGCGGCGCTTCAATGGGGTTCTGCTACCGAGCCGCCGGTTCTGCAATCTTCTGTTTACTTTGACAAAACCTTAACCAATAGTTACATGAGTCTTCTCGTCATCGGCAGCGTTGCATTCGACGCCATCGAAACGCCCTTCGGCAAAACCGACAAAATCATCGGCGGTGCCGCTACCTTCATCAGCCTCTCGGCTTCCTACTCGTTGAAGCCTGTGAAACTGGTGGCCGTGGTTGGCGAAGACTTCCCGCAGTCCGACATCATGCTCCTCGAAGAGCATGGCGTAGACGTAGAAGGCCTGCAAGTGAAGCAAGGCGAAAAGTCTTTCTTCTGGTCGGGCAAGTACTCGCAGGACCTGAACTCGCGCGAAACCCTCGTGACTGAGCTCAACGTGCTGGCCGATTTCGACCCCATCATTCCCGATAACTACCAGGACTGCAAATACCTCATGCTGGGCAACCTGGCCCCTCAGGTGCAGCGCCTCGTCATTCAGCGCCTCGTGAACCGTCCCAAGCTGATTGTGATGGACACCATGAACTTCTGGATGGACATTGCCCTGGAAGACCTCATCGCCACCATCGAAATGGTAGACGTGCTCAGCATCAACGACGAGGAAGCCCGCCAGCTCAGCGGCGAATACTCGCTGGTGAAGGCAGCCAAGAAAATCATGGGCATGGGCCCGAAGTTCCTCATCATCAAGAAAGGCGAGCACGGCGCCCTGCTCTTTCACAAAAACAAGGTGTTCTACGCCCCCGCACTGCCCCTGGAAGAAGTATTTGACCCCACCGGCGCCGGCGATACGTTCGCGGGCGGCTTCATCGGCCACCTTGCCGCTACCGACGACATCAGCTTCGAAAACATGAAGCGTGCCGTGATTCACGGTTCGGCCATGGCATCGTTCTGCGTCGAGAAATTTGGCACCGAGCGTCTGCTCAACCTCACCGACGAAGAGGTTGAAGCCCGCGAAGCCCAGTTTGCCGAGCTGGTGAAAGTGGTGCCAATGTCGGCTGTGGCCAACGTGGAGTAAGTAGCGTAAAGAGGGCACGGTTTAGGAGTTAAAAGTTGGGAGCCAAAACGCTCTTCGCTTTTAACTCTGACCCGAAGAGGCAACCAAATGCTTGAAACAAGGGTAAAAACCTTGTCAGCCTTTCCCTCTGACGCCACTGCCATGTCTAAGAACGAACAGAACGACTCGTCTGAGCATAAGAACGACCCAGGCTCGCCTATGGGCCCCGATGCGCTGAATGCTCCTAGCGCTAAAAATCCTCCGGCTTCTGTAGAGGCTGGCGTATTGGGTAGCAAGAGCACCATCACTCAGAACGCCAACCAGAACCACATCACCGTTTCGGGCAACCAAGTCAAAGGCAACCAGCCGGGCGGTAACCTCAATGATATCATTCACTCGCAAGTGAATAAACCTCGCAGCAACCCTCAAGGCAATGCGCCCATGTCGGTCGACCGCGACAACTCCAAGAAAGGCCCCGGCAGCAAAGCCGACTAACCTGCCGTTATAAAATAAAAGCCCCTTCAACTCGATTGAAGGGGCTTTTTTGATGACGTTACTTGCCTAGAAGTCCCAGCCCAGCCATTTACTAAATCCTTCCTGCTGGGCCGTATCGGCCGTATCCAGCTTGCTCACCGCGTACCGTTGGCCAAAGCTCACCCCTGGCATTGCGGCCAGGGTCACGGTCAGCAGCCGGCTCTGGCGAAACACGCTGACCTCGTAGCTCGCGGCCCCGTTGTTTAGCAGCGACTGGAGGTTCATATCGACGCGCCGACCGTTTACCGCCACTATTTCATCGTCCACGGTCAGGGCCAGCGCCGCCGGCGAGTCCGGCCAGATGGCACTTACCTCGGTGCGCTCGTTCTTCACCACCGTCCGGAAACCAAACGTGCTTTCTGAGGCCGAGCCGTTCTCAGCTACCATCAGCTGGCAGCCCACGGTGTGCAGCACTTTGTTTAGAGGGTCGGTGAGCGGAGCAGTGCCATAAATGAATTTATCGAAGTAGGCCTGCATGTTACGGCCTGCCACTTCGTTCACAAGACGGATATAATCAGCTTCAGTGTAGCCAATTCCGGTTTTGCCAAACTCCTCGTACAGCCGCCGCAGCACATCGTCGAGGCTGCGGGCGTGGCCTGACAACTGCCGGATGGTAAGGTCCAGAATCAGCGCAGCCAGAGCGCCTTTGTGGTACACCGATACCTTGCGGTCGGGCACGCCGGGCTTGTAGCCATCGAGCCAAAGGTCCATCGAGGCATCGGCCAGGGAGAGGTTTTCGCTGCTAGCATCGTCGAAGTGCTTACGCAGCACCGTGTTCAATTCTTCGAAATACTGCGCTGGCGTGTGCACCTGGCAGCGGGCCAGCAGGTACTCACCGTAGTAAGTCGTGATGCCTTCGGCGATGAAACAGGTGCGGAAGTAGTTCTCACGGCTGTAGTCATAAGGCTGCATTTCGGCTGGCCGAATGCTTTTGATGTTCCAGGTATGGAACAGCTCGTGGCAGCTCACGCCCAGCAACTCTTTGTACAAGCCCTCGCTCATAATCAGCTCGGCCGGGCCCAGCGTAATCACCGTAGAGTTGTTGTGCTCCACCCCGTGGTAATGCTTGTAGGGCAAAAACTGGTTTAGAAAGTGATAATCTGCTACCGGGAAGCCTCCGAATAGTTGCAGCTGCACTTCCGAAAAGGCTTTAAAATCGGTCAGAATCCGCGGCCAGTCCAGCTCAGCCTCGCCCTGCACCCACACGTGGAAGGGCAGGCCGCCGGCTGCGTATTCCTGGTGTACCAGGGTGGGGCTGGCGATGAGCGGCGAATCGGCCAAGTGGTCAAAATCCGGGGCTGCCAGCACGTTGGGTGATGTTTGAGGCAAGCCACAGGCTATTTGCCAGCCTTCGGGTAGGGCCAGGGTTAGCTCGCAGGCTTCCTGCTGCCTTCCCTCCACGTACATCAGCGCCTGCACCGGGTTTAAGTACAGTTGCGTTTCGTCTAGCCAAGACCCGCCAGCGTCCATCTGGTGGGCGTAGAAGTTGTAGCGCACGCGCACCGTCAGGCCGGCAGCGTTGGCCACTTCCCATCGGTCCTTGGTTGTCTTGCGGAAGGGGAGAAGCTTATTCGTAGTCGCATCAAATACCTCCACCTTCTGTATTTTTTGCGCAAAGTTTTGCAGCTCATAACGGCCCGGGCGCCACGCCGGTAGCTGCAGCTCTAGTGGAGCTGCGGCCTCAGGCGCCACATCCATGGTAAGCTCAATTTGGAAATAAAACGTGAGGGGATTTTCGAAGGAAACGCGGTAGTGAATCATGGCCAAAACGGTGTAAAGGGGCTTAAAGCTACTGCGAGCCGGCCCATTGCCGGTAAAAGTGGCTGAGGGCCTTGCCTTTTCCACAGAAAGCCCGTACCTTTGCCGGCCCAACTCGAAACTAGACATACCATGAAACGTACCTATCAGCCTTCGAAGCGTAAGCGTGTTAACAAGCACGGCTTCCGTCTCCGCATGGAAACCGCTAACGGCCGCAACGTACTGGCCCGTCGTCGCGCCAAAGGCCGCAAGCGCCTCACCGTATCCGACGAAGGCAAGCACAAGCGCTAGTATTTATTAGCTGCTGGCTTATAGCTGTTAGCCGTTGGAGAACAGCCGTAAGCAAGAGGCTAACAGCTACCCGCTATTCTTATGCAAGAACCACAATCACCTGGCTCCCCCTCTCCACGGGAAAGGGGGCCGGGCGGTGAGGTTCCCGGAGTGGCGCCTACCCGGCGCTATACCTTTCCAAAAGAGGAACACCTGTGTCGCAAGAAGCTCATCGAAGAGCTTTTTAGCAAGCAGAGTTCCTCTTTTGGCGTTTATCCCCTTCGCATGGTGTGGGTGGCAAGTGCCGCGCCCACAACAGCGCCACCCCAAGTGCTCATTAGCGTAAGTAAGCGCACCTTCAAACGGGCCGTAGACCGCAACCGCCTCAAGCGGCTCATTCGCGAGGCTTATCGGCTCAATAAATATCGGTTGCTGGAGCAACCCGGCGGGCATCAGGTCGCTCTTCTAGGTATTATCTTCACGGGCAAGGAAAAAAGTCCGCTGACGTTGGTGGAAAAAAAATTAATTTCCGGAATACAACGTTTGTTAAGCACGACGGCCGCGGCATCCGCCTCGCCTTCTGCCCCGTAGATTCGCCTACCTGCTACCTGTATTTTATGACTATCCGTAAAAAACTACTCGCTACTCTGGCTCTAGGTACGTTGGGGTTGGTGTCTTTTCGGGCAGCTTCCGATAACGAACGGTACTTCGAAATTGCCAAAAACCTGGACATTTTCGTTACCCTGTTCAAGGAGGTGAACACCTATTACGTTGATGAGATAACGCCCGCTAAGCTCGTGAAAACGGGCATCGACGGCATGTTGCGCTCGCTCGACCCCTACACCAACTACATTCCAGAAGACGACATCGAGGATTTCCGCACCATGACCACCGGCCAATACGGCGGCATTGGGGCCTCGGTAGTGAAGCGCAACGGCAAAACCATTGTGCAAAGCGCCTACGAAGGCTATCCGGCCCAGAAAGCAGGTTTGCTGCCCGGCGATGAGATTCTGAATATTAACGGCGTAGTGGTCGATAAAAAGACCAACTCGGATATCAGCAAGCTCCTCAAGGGCCAAGCCAACTCGGTTGTGAAGCTCATGGTGACGCGCTACGGCCAGACCCAGCCTGTTCAGATTGACATTACCCGCGACAGAATTCAGGTAGACAACGTGCCCTACATCGGTATGATAGCCGGCGACGTCGGCTACTTCCAGTTGGGCGGTTTCACCGTTGATGCTGGAAAGGAAGTGCGCATGGCCGTGAACAAGCTCAAGGAGCAGGGCGCCAAGAAAATCGTGTTCGACATCCGCGACAACCCCGGTGGTTTGCTGAATGAGGCTGTGAACATCTCCAACCTGTTTATCGACAAAGGTCTGGACGTAGTGAGCACCAAAGGCAAGGTGACGGAGTGGAATAAAACCTACAAAGCCCTCGACCAGCCGCTCGATACCCAGATTCCAGTAGCCATCATCACATCGAACCGCTCAGCCTCGGCTTCTGAAATTGTGTCGGGTGTGCTCCAAGACTATGACCGCGCCGTACTGGTTGGCGAGCGCACGTTCGGCAAAGGCCTCGTGCAAGCCACCCGCCCGCTGAGCTACAACTCCCAGCTAAAGGTGACCACTGCCAAATACTACATTCCCAGCGGCCGCTGCATTCAGGAAATAGACTACGCCCACCGCGCCGATGACGGCACGCTGGGCAAATTCCCCGATTCCCTCCGCACCGCTTTCAAAACGAATGCTGGCCGTACGGTGTACGACGGCGGCGGCGTAGCCCCCGACATTGAAGTGCAGGACCGTGAAATTGCGGACATCACCCGCATTCTGCTCCAGAAAAGCTACCTCTTCGACTATGCTACCCGCTATCGGGCCGAGCATGCCACCATTGCCCCGGCCCGCCAGTTCAAGCTGTCTGACCCGGAGTACCAGAAATTTGTCAATTACCTCCAGGGCAAGAACATCAGCTACAGCACCGATGCTGAAAAAGCCCTTACCGAACTCGGCAAAAAGGTAAAAGACGACAAGCACTACGACGACGTGAAACTGGAGCTCGAATCCATCCGCAAGAAGGTGACCGTGAACAAGGCCAACGACCTGCAGCGTTTCAAGCCCGAAATCAAAGAGTTGCTGGAGCAGGAAATCGTTTCCCGCTACTACTTCGAGAAAGGCCGCACCGAAGCCGGCTTCGACGACGACCCCAACATCATTGCCGCTGTGGCCGTGCTGAACGACCCAAACCGCTACGCCGCTCTGCTGAAACCTACGGGGCAAGCAGCTAGTGCCCGGAAGTCATCGGGGACTAAGTAGTAATTTTGATGCTAAATGAATAAGAAGCAGACCCCATGAGGGTCTGCTTTTTTGTGTAATCGTAAATGTCAACACTCCTTCTTTCCCTCGAAACCTCTTCTCCCGTCTGTTCGGTAGCTCTCCACCGAGTTGAGGATGGCTCCCTAGTCGGTCAAACCGAGCTGCGTCTCGATAAATCGCATTCCACGCACCTCACTATCTTAATTGAGCAGCTCCTCGAAAACACCGGTCATTCCCTAAAAGACCTCGCGGCCGTAGCCGTGAGCGACGGACCTGGCTCTTACACTGGCCTGCGCATTGGCGGCGCTGCAGTCAAAGGCCTATGTTTCGCGCTGGACATTCCACTAATAGCCATCAGCACACTGCAGGCGCTTGCCGCACAAGTAGCCGCTGTCACTGCTCGGCCTGAAGCGCATCTGTACTGCCCAATGCTGGATGCCCGGCGCATGGAGGTCTATGCTGCCCTTTATACCCACGAAGGACAGGAAGTCTTGGCTCCCACGCCACTCCTCCTCGACGCCGACACGCTGGCTGAACAATTGAGTCGCTATTCCGTGTTGTTCTTTGGTCACGGAGCAGCAAAGTGTCAACCGCTGCTAGGGGAGCACCCCAACGCCGGCTTCCTAACCGGCATTGAGCCTTCAGCCGTGGCAGTTGGGAAATTGGCAATTGCCGCCTATCATCGCCAGGATTTCCAGGACGTAGCATATTACGAGCCGTTTTACTTGAAGGAAGTTCATACCACAACGCCAAAAAAACTGTCATCCTGAGCACAGCGAAGGACCTTATCACGATAGACGTGCAGTTGTTCCAAACGACGCGGACGTAATAAGGTCCTCCGCTGCCCTCACGGTGACAAGTGTTTACTAAAGAATATTCTATGGAACCTCTCTTCGTCAACCGCGTCGCCAATAGTGGCCTCGTTACCATCAACCTGGAAGAATTCATTCATCCCGGTGAGCGGGTGGTATACGACATCAAAGACAACCTCTTCCACGGCCTCATGCTGCGCGAGAAGGATTTCCGCGAGTTTGTTAAGACCAACGATTGGAGCCAATACGACGGCAAGAACGTCGCCATCATCTGCTCGGCCGATGCCATCGTGCCCACCTGGGCCTACATGCTACTCGCCACCAAGCTTCAGAATCATGCGCACCGCTACGTCTTCGGCAACCTCGAAGCCCTAGAGCAGTCCCTCTTCCAGGAAGCCATCGCAGCCATCGATACCGAAGAATACCGCGACGCCAAAGTAGTAGTAAAAGGCTGCGGCAACGTGCCCGTGCCTACCTATGCCTACGTAGCCATCATGCAAAAGCTGCTCCCCGTCACCAGCAGCATCATGTATGGCGAGCCCTGCAGCACCGTGCCGCTCTACAAAAAGCCCAAGGTTCAAGCGTAGTGCCCTTGCCCTCCTTGCTGTAGAGACGCGGCACCTCGCGTCTCATCGTTGAACGATGCTCGAACAATGACGTCATCACGGCGCGGATGCCGAGACGCGAACCGAAGGTCGGCGTAGCCAAGCGTCGCGTCTCTACAGTTTGAACCTACTTCGGCTCAAACAGACCACAGGCTTGCATCTTTGCACCATGCCTGAGCTTACCCGCATACCCTATAAAATCACTTTCCTCACTGGGGCGTCCATTGTCATCGCCAATATGGTGGGCACGGGCGTGTTTACTAGCTTAGGATTTCAGGTGATGGGCATCCAAAGCGGCTTTGCGCTGCTCATGCTTTGGTTGGTTGGTGGCCTGATTGCCCTATGTGGTGCCGTTTGCTATGGTGAATTAGCCGCCGCCATGCCCCGCTCGGGTGGCGAGTATCATTACCTAAGCCAGATTTATCACCCAGCGCTAGGGTTTCTTTCCGGATGGGTATCCGCAACTGTTGGCTTTGCTGCGCCCACGGCCCTGGCTGCTTTAGCGCTGGGCGAATACGCCAAAAGCCTCTGGCCAAATCTCCAGCCCACGTGGCTATCCGTCGCGGTAGTGCTCGCACTCACCGTAGTCCACGGTAGCAGCACCCGTGCCGGCAGCCGCCTGCAAGTCATCATCACTGCTTTGAAGGTAGTAGTGCTGGTCGTTTTTATCGGTGCCGGCATGGTGATAGGGGAGGGGCAGCCCTTAAGCTTCGCGCCCGACGCTGCTGGTTGGGAGGCCCTGCTCAGTCCTGCTTTTGCCGTTTCACTGGTTTATGTGAGCTATGCATACTCCGGTTGGAACGCCGCCGTCTACGTCACCGGCGAAATCGAAAACCCCAAGCGCAACCTGTCACGCATTCTATTGGCTGGCACGGCCGTGGTTCTCCTATTATATGTAGGGCTCAATTATGTATTCCTGCGCTCTACGCCACTGGCTGGATTGAGCGGCCAGGTTGAAGTCGGCTTTGTTGCCGCTACATCGCTTTTTGGTCCTCTCGGCGGCCGGCTCATGGGCGGAGTCATCGCGGCCCTGCTCGTTTCTACCATCAGTTCCATGATTTTTGCTGGCCCACGCATCGTCCAAACCATGGGGGAGGACATTACCGCCCTGCGCTGGCTGGCCCCCCGCAGCCGTGCCGGCATCCCCGTGCGGGCACTGCTGCTTCAAACGGCCATCACTCTGGCCTTCATTCTCAGGCCCAGTTTCAAAGAAGTTTTAGTGTACGCAGGCTTCGTCTTAAATCTCTTCACCTTCCTTACGGTGCTGGGCTTATTCGTTCTCCGGGTAAGAAAGCCAGACTTGCCGCGTCCCTACCGCGCCTGGGGCTACCCCATCACGCCGCTGATTTTCCTGGGCCTGAGTGGTTGGACGCTGGCCTTCATCCTGCGCGACAAGCCCACTGAATCGCTCTATGGCTTGGGGACCTTGGCCGTCGGCTTGCTCGTGTACTTCTTCACCATGCGCACCGCCCGCCCGGCACCAGCAGCCCCAGGCTAAGGCGCTGCCGTAACTTGCAGCTTCTTTATCAGGCTTCACTCCAAAGAATTGCCTTCTTTAACTAGGTTCTATATAATGTACGTCCGCACCGCTGCACTTCGGCTGTTCCCAGCCGCGCTGCTTCTACTGACTGCCTGCTCCGAGTCGAATACCAAATCCGACACAGCTGCCACCGGAGAAACCATGGCTTCCACCGCAGATGCCATCGATTCCACCAAATCGCCCTCGCCAAGCGCAGCTTCCGCACGTCCCAATCGCTCAGCCGTACCCGATACCAGCTACGCTCAGGATGTCGCGGCTTATCTCGGCGGCCTGCGCCCCAGCCAAAAGAGCAACCTCACTACGCTGGCCGAGCAGCCTGCTTGGCAGGCTTTCGCCAAAGACCAAGACAAAAGCTGGGATAAATACCGCGCCACCCACACCACCAACATGACTAAGTGGGCCAGCACCGAACTCGACGAAGTGCACCGCAGTAGTCCCACCGTCTTCTATCCCTTCAGCGGCCCCGATTTCCTGAACGTCTTCACGATGTTCCCCACTAGCCAAACCTACGTGCTGATGGGGCTCGAGCCCGTTGGGAGTGTACCCGTGCGGGCCTCCCTGGAAAACCCTGCCTTGTTCCCAGCCGTCAAAGCATCCCTTTGGTCAGTTCTGAACTTCAGCTTCTTCCGTACCAACGACATGGCCGTCGACCTAAAATCCGTAGAGCTCGACGGTGCCCTGCCACTCCTGATGCTCTTCGCTGCCCGCACCGGTAACCAAATTACCGCCATTCGCCCCGTGCAGCTCGATGCCGCCGGCCAGCTTCTCGACGCACCCACTGATACCACCCAGGCTGCCAGCCCTAACCAAAAGTCAGCGTTAGCTAAATCTGTCCCCGGCGTCGAAATGAAGCTGCGCGGCCCCGACGGTCAGCCTAAAACTGTCTATTATTTCTCCACCGACCTCAGCAACCATGGCCTGCAAGTCAAGCCGGCTCCCATTCAGTTTGTGCGCTCCCTTGGCCCTCTGACCACCTATGTCAAGTCGGCTACGTATCTAATGCACAAACTCTATTTCAGCGAGGTACGTCGGCTGGTGTTGCGCCACAGCCGCTACATCCTGCAAGACGATTCTGGCATTGCCATGAAATTCTTTCAAAAAGGTGCGTGGCAATTCAATTACTATGGCACTTACAAGCGTCCCATCAACTTATTCGCCAAACACTATCAGCCCGAGCTCACGGCTGCCTATACCGATTCTACTCACCGCCCCAAGTCCCTGCCCTTCGGTACCGGCTACAACTGGCGCCAGACAGATTCCAACCTGCTACTAGCCCGCCGCCTAATTCCTCTGGCTGATTAATCTTCTAGCAAAAGCAGCCTCACAGGGCCGTGGTGGCAACACCACGGCCCTTTCTATTTTATCCTCCTATGAAAACGCCCTATAAACCGACGTTCCTACGCTCCTATATAATAGGCGCAACCCTATTACTATCTACAACTGCCATACTTGCTTTAGCCAAATCGATACATTCTCTTCCGCAAACCCCCCTTTTCTATCAGTCAGAGGATATATCTGTCAGAAAACAGAGTGCATCGTCAACCAGCAATGATTCCCCTCTATTAGACAGCCTCCTCCGCGCCACTCCGCAATTAGCTCGCGTTGCCACCAATCCTAACTACGAGCTTCAAATCATCTACACCCAAATAAATCGCGACGCCCAAAATCGCCCCAGTTTCATTCCCCACACCTTCCATCTCAACGCTAGCCAGTACTTCAATCCCGCCAGTTTAGTAAAGCTCCCGGTAGCAGTCCTTTCTCTCGAAAAACTCAATGCCATCAACAAAACTGGAATTACCCGTAATACTATCTTAGCCACTGGAGTCGCGTTCCGCTGCCAAACGCCCGTTCGCTTCGCCGCCCCCGCCGACTCTGACCAAGCCGCCACCGTTGGTAACTACATCAAGCGAATATTGCTCATTAGCGACAACCTCGCCTACAATCGCCTCTACGAATTCCTCGGCCAGCGCCCCCTCAACGAGCGTCTTGCCCAGCTTGGTTATCCCAACTCGCGCATCACCCGCCGCTTTGTCCCCTGCGACACCACCGCCAATCGCCACACCAACCCCATCAGCTTTCATACCCGCCAGGGGGATACCTTATATAAGGAGTCGGCCAAATTCAACCCGCGTCCCTATACCAGTCCCCTCGGCCCAGTCCTCAAGGGCCGCGCCCACCAGGCCGGTGGCCGCATCATCCCCAAGCCCTACGATTTCACTATCGCCAATCACCTCCCTCTGGCCGATATCACCTCCCTACTACAAAGCATTCTCTTCCCTGCTACTGTTCCCCCCAACCAGCGCCCCAACCTCACCGCTGCCGATTACAGCTTCCTGCGTCGCTACCTCCACGCAACCCCGCACCAATCCGGCTTCCAGCCATATACCCCAGCGCGCTATTTCGACGCATATAAGAAGTATCTCTATTACGGCCGAAACTCCAAGCTACCTCATCAACCCGGGCTTCGCATCTACAACATTGTAGGCATGTCTCACGGCTACCTCTCCGACGTCGCCTATTTCGCCGATTCCCTGCGCCAATCAGAATTTATGCTCAGCGCTGTTCTGTACGTCAACCGCAACGGCATCATCAACGACGGTACCTACGAATACGAGTCCATCGGCCTACCCTTTCTAGCCCAATTAGGCCGCACCATTCATGAGTACGAAGCCCAACGTCCCCGTCAATTCCGACCTAATCTGTCCGCATTTTTAACAGCTGAGCTAAGCCGCTAAATTTTTTCGACGAAATCCCCTTTGATAAGTCGCTGATTTATACTTGCCACTAATAATAAACCGTCCCATGACTGGCTCAACAAGCAATAATCTTTGCTTTGACCTTTTGCATCTCGAAAAAACCTCCTACTTTTGCAGTCCCAAAACGTCAAACGGACTACTGGGTTTCTCTGAACGTAAGCTCTTGAGAAAATTTGAAAGTTATGGAACTCCCCTTGAAGTTTGTTTGTCTTGCTTCTCGTGCTGCCTGAGCAAAGTCCTAGAAAATAAATTTTCGAGAGCTGTTGCGAAAGCCGAAAAAGTTACCGTACCTTTGCACCCCGCTTCAATAGGAGGCGAAACGAATTGAAAAGCGAAAAAGAAAAATCCTAAAAAATTTTCCTCTGCAGCTTGACAAATGAAAAATCTCTCTTACCTTTGCACTCCCAAATCGAAAGAAGGGAATTGAAAGAAAGAAGACATCGGCCAAATAGGCCACACTGTTAACCCAACTGGGGTTGGCACACGTTCTTTGAATGTTTGGAAAAGACAAATTGGTAAGACCTGCTTTTAGCAGGTTGACAACCGAGCGTAACATAGAAGATGAACTCGTTATATACGAGTCGGATTCGCACTCGACATCAGCCCGTGTTCGCACGGGTGTAGGAATATTTTACAATGGAGAGTTTGATCTTGGCTCAGGATGAACGCTAGCGGCAGGCCTAATACATGCAAGTCGAACGGTTCTTAGCAATAGGAATAGTGGCGCACGGGTGCGTAACGCGTAACCAACCTACCCAGTTCTGGGGGATAGCCCGCCGAAAGGCGGATTAATACCGCATAAGACCATAGAGTGGCATCACTTCGTGGTTAAAGATTTATTGGAATTGGATGGGGTTGCGTGCCATTAGCTAGTTG
>NZ_FOXS01000005.1 GCF_900115775.1 Hymenobacter arizonensis
AGAGCTGGCGGGCCCCATTAATGTGATTACGCCCAAGAACTACATCGAAGGGCCCTGGGTGTATAAGCGCAACAAGCTGTACTACCTCGTGTACGCCAGCGCCGGCACCAAGCCCGAAATGATAGAATACTGCACGGCCCCCAGCGCCACCGGCCCGTGGACGTACCGCGGCATCATCCAGGAGAACGTGCCCAACAGCTTCACCACGCACCCCGGCATCATCGACTACAAGGGCAAGAGCTACTTCTTCTACCACAACGGCGCCCTGCCCACCGGTGGCAACTACCGGCGCTCCATCTGCGTGGATTACATGTACTACAACCCGGACGGCACCATCCAGCCCATTGTGCAGACGACGAAAGGCGTAGCACCGGTCAAGTGAGTACAGAAAGCAAGCAGTACCGCGAACAGTAGCGCGGCCGTGCCCGGAGGGACTTTGTAGTCCGCGTCCCCGCGCCGTTAAAATCGTTCGGGTTTCCGCCGGGGACGCGGACTACAAAGTCCCTCCGGGCACGGCCGCGCTACTGTCCGCGCTACTCTAGCCGCCGAAATACTACCCTAGCCATTTAACCTATGAAAACGCTTCTCATTCCCATTCTTTTCCTCGGGGCTACGCTGGGCCTGCACGCCGAGGACGGCCACCGGCTCTGGCTGCGTCCGCACCCGGCCGCGCCGGTCACGGTGGTGGCGCCCACCAAAAATTCAGCCTTGCTCGCCACGGCCAGGCAGGAGTTGCAGCAAGGCTGGCAGGGTAGCGCCGGGGCCACCGTAATCCTAACGCTCAAAAAGGACAAGGCTCTTAAGTACGACGGATTCCGGCTGAGTGCCCAGGGAGTGCAGGCCGCCACCGAGCGGGGCCTCCTCTACGGCGTGTTCGAGCTGCTGCGGCGCCAGCAAACCGGCCAGCCGGTAGCTGCGGAAACCTCCAACCCCTCGTACGAGCACCGCCTGCTCAACCACTGGGACAACCCCGACGGCTCAGTAGAGCGCGGATACGCCGGCAAGTCCATCTTCTGGCGCAAGGACAGCGCCCTGGTAGTAACCGCCCGCGACAAAACCCTGTGGCAGGAGTACGCCCGAGCCAACGCCTCGGTGGGCATCAACGGCAGCGTGCTCAACAACGTGAATGCCTCGCCGATGATACTCTCGGCCGAGTACCTCGGCCGCGTGAAAGCCATCGCCGACGTGCTGCGACCTTACGGCGTGAAGACCTACCTCTCGGTGAAGTTTTCCTCACCGGTGCTGCTGGGCGGTCTGAAAACCGCCGACCCACTGGACCCCGCCGTGCGGAAATGGTGGCAAAGCAAGACGCAGGAGATATACCGGCTGGTGCCCGATTTTGGCGGCTTCCTGGTGAAAGCCAGCAGCGAGGGCCAGCCCGGTCCGCAGGACTACGGCCGCACCCACGCCGACGGCGCTAACATGCTGGCCGATGCCGTGCGGCCCTACGGCGGCCTGGTGATGTGGCGCGCCTTCGTGTACAGCCCCAACGATAAAGACCGCGCCAAGCAGGCCTACAACGAGTTTGTGCCGCTGGACGGCAAATTCCGCGACAACGTCATCATTCAAGTGAAAAACGGGCCAGTTGATTTTCAGCCCCGGGAGCCGTTCAGCCCACTGTTTGGGGCGATGAAAAAGACGGCCGTGATGCCCGAGTTTCAAATCACCCAGGAGTACCTCGGGCACGCCATCGACCTGGCGTATCTGGCGCCAATGTGGGAAGAGTGTTTGCAAAGTGATACCTACCAGGCCGGTCCCGGCAGCACCGTGGCCCGCTGCACCAACGGCAGCGTGTACCGCCAGGCCCACTCGGCCATGGCCGGCGTGTCCAACGTGGGCCTGGATAACAACTGGACCGGCCACGATTTTGCCCAGGCCAACTGGTACGCTTTCGGGCGGCTGGCCTGGAACAGCAGCGCCAAAAGCGCCCAAATAGCCGAGGAGTGGCTGAAGCTGACCTTCCAGAACGCGGCCGGCGGCGCAACCCCACCAGCTGCGGCCGACTGGAACGCCAAGTTCCTGACGCCCGTGACGCAGCTGATGCTGGCGAGCCGCGAGGCCATCGTCGACTATTCCATGCCGCTGGGCTTGCACCACATTATGTCGGCAACCTACCATCACTACGGGCCGGGGCCGTGGTGGGGCCCCACTGGCATGCGCGCCGACTGGACGCCGCCCTACTACCACCAGGCCGCCGCCAACGGCGTGGGCTTCGACCGCACCAAAACCGGCAGCGACGCCGTGAGCCAGTACCACGAGCCGCTGGCTTCGCAGTTCAACAACCCCGCCACCTGCCCCGACGAGTACCTGCTGTGGTTTCACCACCTGCCCTGGGATTTCAAGATGAGAAGCGGCCGCACACTCTGGGACGAGCTAGCCCTGCACTACGACCACGGCGTGCAGCAAGTGCGCGGGTTTCAGCGCACCTGGGACCAGGCCCAGCCCTACGTGGATGCCGAGCGGTTTGCGGTGGTCCAAAACAAGCTGCGCGCCCAAAGCGGCAACGCCGTGGTGTGGAAAGATGCCTGTTTGCTGTACTTCCAGCAGTTCAGCCGCATGCCCATCCCGGCCGCTGTGGAGCCGCCCATGCACACGCTGGAAACCCTCATTGCCAACGATACGCCGCCCCGGCCCCCGCGGCCACCCCGCCAGCCCTAGTCATTTCGCTTACCTAGCCAGCTTCTCGCAGCCTCTCCACGTTGTCTTTTCTTCCCCTGCACTTATGCCTAAGTCTTTTCGGTATGCGGCCCTGCTCGTTGCGCTGGGGCTAGCCGCCAGCACTCAGCCCAGTTTCGGCCAGCGCCCTAGCTCGCCGAAGAAGCCCGTGAATACGGCGGCTTTTTACACCAACAAGTACCCCAACCTGCTGCGGGAAGCCGGCTACAGCCAGGCCGACATCGACCGGAAAGTAACCCAGGCCTACCACGACGTGTTCGAAGGCCCGAATAAGGTGTACTTTGCCGTGGGCGACTCCATGGCCTACGTTTCCGACGTGAAGAACGAGGACGCCCGCACCGAAGGCATGTCCTACGGCCTGATGGTGGCCGTGCAGATGGATAAGAAAGAGGTGTTTGACCGCCTCTGGCGTTGGTCGAAGAAGTACCTGCAGCACCAGAGCGGGCCGCTGGAAGGCTACTTTGCCTGGAGCATTAACACGGCCACCATGAAGCGCAATTCAGAAGGGCCGGCTTCGGATGGCGAGCTGTACTTCGTGACCAGCCTGCTGTTTGCGGCCAACCGCTGGGGCAACGACACGGGCATCAACTACTACCAGGAGGCCCGCCGCATCCTGGACGCATCCTGGAAGAAGAACGGCACCGGCGATGTTTACAACCTGTTCAATACCAAAGCCAAGCAGATAACTTTCGTGCCGGTGGGGGAGATGTACAACTGGACCGACCCCTCGTACCACGTACCGGCTTTTCTGGAAGTGTGGGCCGAATACGCCAAGGACGGGCACGAGCAGTTTTACCGCGACTGCGCCGACACGTCACGCGTGTTTTTGCACCGCGCCTGCGCCGCGCCCACCGGCCTCAACTACGACTACACCGAGTTTAGCGGGAAGCCCCACCCCACCAAGTGGGCGCCGGCCGCGTTTCGCTACGACTCCTGGCGCGTGCCCATGAACATTGCCATGGACTACGTGTGGTTCGGCAAGGACCGGGCCTGGCAGCAGCAGTACGCGCAACGCCTCCAGTGTTTTCTGCGCAGCAAGGGCCTGAACACATTCGAGGACCAGTTCAACGTGGACGGCTCGCGGCCCGACTTTATTCTGCCGGCCGGCAAGGTGAAGAAGCTGCGCCACTCGCTGGGTTTGGTGGCTACCTCGGCGTCGGCGTCGCTGATGAGCCCGGACCCATGCAAGCTCGATTTCGTGCACGCCCTCTGGAACGCCAAGCTGGCGCCCTACGAAGACGGCTACTTCGACCCTTACTACGACGGCCTGCTGTACCTGTTCAGTCTCATGCACCTGAGTGGCAAGTACCAGATTATCAAACCCCAGATAGCCCAGACGCCTCGCGCAAAATGAAGAAGCTCCTTTTTCTGTTGATGGCACTCGGCAGCCCGTGGGCCAGGCCGGCGGTGCAGGCCCAAGCCCCGACGGCCCGCAACCCCATTGTGCATGCCGACGTGCCCGACCTGGCCATGATTCGAGTGGGGAAAACCTATTACATGAGCAGCACCACCATGCACATGAGCCCCGGCGTGCCCATCATGAAATCGACGGACTTGGTGAACTGGAAACTGGTGAGTTACGCCTACGACACCCTGACCAATGTCGACGCCATGACGCTGGCCAATGGCAAGAGCACCTACGGACGCGGCTCCTGGGCCAGCAGCCTGCGCTACCACCAGGGCACCTACTACGTCAGCACGTTTGCCCAAACCTCAGGCCGTACCCACGTGTATGCCACCAAAAACATCGAAAAAGGACCCTGGAAGGCTGTTTCCTTCCGGCCCAGCCTACACGACCATTCGCTGTTTTTCGACGACGATGGCCGCGTGTACATGCTGTATGGCGCAGGCAAAATCCAGATGGCCGAGCTCACGGCCGACGTGTCGGGGCTAAAGCCGGGCACCTCCCCGCAAACCATCATCGAGAATGCCAGCGCCCCGGCCGGTCCGCCCAGCGCCATCAACCTGCAGGCCGAAGGCTCGCAGCTATTCAAAGTCAACGGCAAATACTACCTCTTCAACATCACGTGGCCGAAGGACGGCATGCGCACGGTGGTGGTGCACCGGGCCGATAAGATAACCGGCCCCTACGAAGGCCGGGTGGCCCTGCAAGACCTGGGCGTGGCCCAGGGCGGTCTCATCGACACACCCGACGGCAAGTGGTATTCCTACTTATTCCGAGATTATGGGGCGGTGGGTCGCATTCCATACCTGGTGCCGGTGCAGTGGGAGAGTGGCTGGCCGGTGCTAGGCAGCCCATCGGGCAAAGTGCCCGAAACCCTGCCCTTGCCCGCCAACAAAAGCCTGATTCCAGGCATCGTGGCTTCCGACGAATTCACCCGGCGCAAGGGCGAGCCGGCCCTGCCCTTGGTATGGCAGTGGAACCACAACCCCGACAACAAGCTGTGGGCGGTGAGCCAGCGCCCCGGCTACCTGCGCCTCACTACCGGCCGGGTCGATACGTCGTTTGTGCTGGCCCGCAACACCCTCACGCAGCGCACTATCGGGCCGGTGTGCGCCGGCACCACGGCCCTGGATGTAGCCCACCTGAAAGCAGGTGACTTTGCCGGCCTCGGGGTGTTGCAGCGGCGCTACGGGCTGGTGGGCGTGCAGGCCAGCCAGGGCGCGAAGGCCATTGTGATGGTCAGTGCCGAGTCGGAGAAGCCGGTGGAGCTGCAGCGGATTCCGCTCACGCAGGACAAGGTGTACTTCAAAATCGAGTGTGACTTCCAGGACCGAAAGGACGTTGCCACCTTCTTCTACAGCCTCGATGGCAAATCCTGGCAGCCTATAGGCGGCCCCCTCAAAATGGCCTACACGCTGCCGCACTTCATGGGCTACCGCTTTAGCCTCTTCAACTACGCCACCCAAGCCACGGGCGGCTACGCCGACTTCGACTACTTCCGCATTACTGATAAACTGACCAAATAAGACCGTGCTGGCGGGGCGCCTCACCCCCCGCCCCTCTCCGGTGGAGAGGGGTGAGTTCAACGATGCAAACGTCAGGCTCTCCCTCTCCGGTGGAGAGGGGGCCGGGGGGTGAGGCGCCCCGCCAGAACAAATACCATTGCTCCAACCTATGATACAAAACTTAAAACCCTGGCTGCTGACTGCCCTGGCCCTATATGGTCTCCAGTCCGCCCACGCCCAAAACCCCTTCATCACCAACCAGTTCACCGCCGACCCCACGGCCCGCGTGTTCGGCGACCGGGTGTACGTGTACCCCTCGCATGATATTCCGGCTGCTCCAGGGCGCGGGCGGGCCGGCTGGTTTGTCATGGAAGACTACCACGTTTTCTCGTCGGCCAACCTCATCGACTGGACCGACCACGGCGTCATCGTTACCCAAAACAAAGTGCCCTGGGTGAAGCCCGACAGCTACAGCATGTGGGCGCCCGACTGCATCCAGCGCAACGGCAAGTACTTCTTCTACTTCCCCACCACCCCCAAAGACACGACCATCAACGGCCGGGGCTTTACCATCGGGGTGGCCGTGGCCGATAAGCCCACCGGCCCGTTTGTGCCGCAGCCGCTGCCCATCAAGGGCGTGCGCGGCATCGACCCCAACGTGCTTATTGATAAAGATGGCCAAGCCTATCTCTACTGGTCGCAGGGCAACATCTACGGGGCCAAGCTCAAGGACAACATGCTGGAGCTGGCCGCCGAGCCCAAAACCCTGAGCGAGTTGCCCACCAAAGGTTTGAAGGAAGGCCCCTACGTGTTTGAGCGCAAGGGGATTTACTACCTCACCTATCCGCACGTCGAGAACAAGACCGAGCGCCTGGAATACGCCACCAGCACCAGCCCGCTCGGGCCGTTCACGGTGAAGGGCGTGATTATGGATGAGTCGCCGACCGGCTGCTGGACCAACCACCACTCGCTACTGCCATTCAAAAACCAGTGGTACCTGTTCTACCACCACAACGACTTGTCGCCAAACTTCGACAAGAACCGCTCCGTCCGAATCGACAGCCTGTCCTTTGCCGCCGATGGGTCTATCAATAAAGTGCAGCCCACCCTGCGCGGCGTGGGCCTCACCAGTGCTCAGCAGAAAATTCAGCTGGACCGCTACAGCCGCCTGAGCAAGCAAGGCGCCACCATTGCCTTCCTCGACACAGCCAACAAGTTCCAGGGCTGGAAAACCGTCTTCTCCGGTGGCGGCGGCTGGGTGCAGTACAACGGCGTCGCATTCGGTCAGCAAAAGTTGAAAACCGTTTCGCTCCGCGGAACATCCAGCGCCGGGGCCACCGTGCAAATCCGGTTGGACAATGCATCGGGGCCGGTGGTAGCGGAAGTTACCGTGCCGAAGGGCGCCGCTTGGCAAGAGGTGAAAGCCCCGGTACTGGCCTTCAAGTCCGGCACGCACGCGCTGTATGTAGCGCCGAAGTCCGGCGCGGGTGCCGTGGAAGTGGACTGGGTGCGCTTCGAGTAAAACCCAGCACCTGGTTTGGCTGCGCTCAGCATGAACGTGGTCAGACTTTAACCACACCTTGCTTAGTACCCCCCGCTGCTTAAAAAACCGATTGATTCTTAATCCCATCCCCATTTCTATGAAGCTTACTACTGCATTACTCGGCCTGCTCTTGCTCACCAGCGGGGCGCAGCCATTGGCCACCCCAGGCTCGGGGCCGGTTGCCGAATTCCCTTTCCAGAACCCCGACCTGCCCATCGACCAGCGCGTCGATGACCTGGTGGGCCGCCTGACCTTGCCCGAAAAAGTGTCGCAGATGCTGAACGCCTCGCCCGGCATCGACCGGCTGGGCATTCCGGCCTACAACTGGTGGAATGAGGCCCTGCACGGCGTGGCCCGTACCAGCCTGAAAACAACGGTGTTTCCGCAGGCCATCGGCATGGCCGCGACCTTCGACCAGGCCGCCATGCTGCGCATGGCCACCATCACCTCCGACGAGGCCCGGGCCGTGCACCACGAGTTTGCGCGGCGCGGCGAGCGAGGCATCTACCAGGGCCTCACGTTTTGGACGCCCAACATCAACATTTTCCGCGACCCGCGCTGGGGTCGGGGCCAGGAAACCTACGGCGAAGACCCCTATCTGACCGGGCAGCTGGGCGCGGCCTTGGTAAGAGGCTTCCAGGGCGACGACCCCAAGTACATGAAGGTGACGGCCTGCGCCAAGCACTTTGCCGTGCACAGCGGGCCGGAATCGTCGCGGCACGTATTCAACGCCCAAATCAGTGATTATGACCTCTGGGATACGTATCTGCCCGCCTTCCGCGACCTGATAGTGGACGCCAAAGTGGCCGGCGTGATGTGCGCTTACAACGCCTACGCGGGCCAGCCCTGCTGCGGCAGCGACAAGCTGATGAACGAGATTCTCTACGATAAGTGGAAGTTCAAGGGCTACGTCACCTCCGATTGCGACGGCATCAACGACTTCTGGCAAAACCACAAAACCGACCCAGACGCTGCCACTGCGGCCGCTAATGCCGTGCTGCACGGCACCGACTTGGAGTGCGCTACGGGCAAGCTGTTTACCTACAATTCGCTGCTGGAATCGGTGCAGCGCAAGCTCATCACCGAGCAGCAGCTCGACGTGTCGGTGAAGCGCCTGTACAAGCTGCGTTTTCAGCTGGGCATGTTCGACCCCGTGGACCGGGTGAAGTACGCCCGCATTCCGATGAGCGTGGTAGAAAGCGCCCCGCACCAAGCCCACGCACTCAAGATGGCGCGCGAGTCGGTGGTGCTGCTCAAAAACGACAAGAACACGCTGCCGCTGCGCAAAAACTTGAAAAAGATAGCCGTGCTCGGTCCTAACGCCGACCGCGAGGACGTACAGTTAGGCAACTACAACGGCTTTGCCACGGACATTGTGACGCCGCTGGAGGGCATTCGGGCCAAGGTGGGCCCCGGCACCGAGGTGGTGTACATACAGGGTGTGGACTATGCTAGCAACATTGTCTACGAGCCGCTCGACATCAACAAAAGCCTGGCGCACAACGGGCAGCCGGGCTTTCAGGCCGAATACTTCAAGGGCACCAACCTGGAAGGCAAGGCTGTGGTCACCCGCCAGGAAGCCGGCCTGGACCGCTACCTGGCCAACGTGAAAATGGAAGTGGCCCCCGGCCTGCCCGCCGAAAATTTCTCGGCCCGCTACCAGGCCACCTTCACCCCGTCGAGCACCGAGGAACTGGCCCTGCAAATCAACGGCGACGACGGCTACCGGCTGTTCGTGGACGACAAGCTCGTGATTGATGCCTGGCAGGGCCGCGGCTTCTCCACCAACCAGCACGTGCTGAACGTGACCGCCGGCCAGAAGCTGAACCTGCGCCTGGAGTACCTGCAGGTAGACCGCCGCACCATCCTCAAGTTCACCGGCGCGAAAGTGGTGCCGATGAACGCGGCCAACATCCTGGCCCGGGTAAAAGACGCCGACGCCATTGTGATGGTGGGCGGCATCTCGCCCAAGCTGGAAGGGGAGGAGATGAACGTGAAGGTGCCCGGCTTCAGCGGCGGCGACCGCACCACCATCGGCCTGCCCCAGGTGCAAACCGATTTGCTCAAGGTGCTGCACAGCTCCGGCAAGCCCGTGGTGCTGGCCCTGATGACGGGTAGCGCCATTGCCACGCCCTGGGAGGCCGCCAACCTGCCGGCCATCGTGAACACCTGGTACGGTGGGCAGGCCGCCGGCACAGCCCTGGCCGACGTGCTGTTTGGCGACTACAACCCCGCCGGCCGCCTGCCAGTGACGTTTTATCGGTCGGAAACTCAGCTGCCGCCCTTCGACAACTACGACATGAAGGGCCGCACCTACCGCTACTTCACCGGTGAGCCGCTCTTCCCGTTCGGCCACGGCCTGAGCTACACCACCTTCAAATACAGCAACCTGAAGGTGCTGTCGAAACCCGTAACCGGCCAACCCATTCGGGTGAGCGTGGACGTGCAAAACACCGGCGCCCGGGCCGGCGATGAGGTGGTGCAGCTCTACGTGCGCCACCCCGGCGCATCGGGCCGTGTAGCACGCCACGCCCTGGAAGGATTCCGCCGGCTAAACCTCGCCCCCGGCGCCCGGCAAACCGTGCAGTTTACGCTCACGCCGCGCCAGCTCTCGCGCCTCACCGAGCAGGCCCAGCGGGTCGAAAATGCCGAAAAGGTGCAGCTGTTTGTGGGCGGAGGGCAGCCGCTGGCTGCGGCAGTAGCCGCCAGCAAGGTGCTGAAAGCTGACGTGCTGCTGACCGGAAAGCCGGTGGTGATGGACTAAGCAACCGCTGAATCTCAGCCTCTGGTAATACCCGCGTCACACAGCTAATTCATAGTTATACTACATACCGCGAAGTGAAATGCGGAAATCGGCTGGCGGAGGTAGCGACGCAATCTGTTGCGTCTCGTCGTTGAACGACTGTTGAACGACTTGACTAGCACAACTCAATGGCGCGGTCCCGGAGACGCAAAATATTGCGTCTCTACCCCATTCTTGCAAACCCCTTCGTGACCAGTTAGCTAACCTTGTAAGTCAACATGCTTTTGCATCTGAAATGGCTGCTCCTGGGAGTGGGGTTATCGCTGGGAATTTCTCAGGGGGAAGCCCAAATAGCGCCGGTGCAGGGCGTGTCCGTTCGGGGAAGCTTTCGGGTGACCGATGCGGCCTGCCGCTGTCAAGCGGCCACTGGCAGCGTGCGCGACGCTCAGGGCAGCGTCGTGGCCACGTTTCGAACGTTAAAATTTGGCCTCAACAGCTTCATGCTCACGCCGGCATCACCGGGGGCTGCCTACACGACCGAAGTGTAGCTGGCCGCGGGTAAGAAGTAGGTGCAGGGCCTGGGCACTAACGGCCAGGCAGGTGCGGCCAGAGCCGTTTTTGAAGTCAAGCCGTCTCTGTAATACTCCTTCACTGTGCCCATGCCATAAACTGCACCAGTTGTCAACCCCTTCAGAATTTCCGCCCATGCGAAGAATAGCCGCGTTATTGCCTTGCGTCCTCTCACTATTGCTGGCTCCCGCTGCCAGTAAAAGCAGCCAAGCGGCTAGTTCGGCTACCACTCGGTTGGGGCCACGTCATATTGCCGGTGACCTCGGCCAGCCTGCTCGGTTCCCTTTATCGGGCAAAGCACTGCCTGCCCCGCCCGCCAAAACGGGTGGCCGGGAGCGTATTTCCTTTGACGAAGGCTGGCGCTTCTTCCGCTATGGCCCGAATGTGAAGCCGGACAGCCTGTTTTACGACGTTCGGCCGGAAGTGCGCAACGAGCGCGACGACAAAGCTGCCGACTCCCGGCCCACCGAAGCGGTGACCGTGGCCGCGACCCAAACCGGGCTGAAATCCTAGATTTTTCCGACGGGTGATGCTCTCGTGAAAGACCCCGCTAAACGGCACGTGCGGCCCGCTGCCTAGCCGGGCAGCCGCTTCCCGTTTGTGCAAGCGCAGTTCGACGACAGGACCTGGGCGGTGAAGGGCCATTTTTTACGTGGGCGAGGACGTGCCCATTGGTGGGGGCATGGGCCGGCTGCGGGTGCAGGGCGTAGCGTGTTACCGCAAAAAATTGGCGGTGTCGGCCGCCGACGCAGGTAAAACCATTTACCTCGACATCGACGGGGCCATGTCGTATGCCATGGTGTGGCTGAACGGCCAGCTGGTGGGCGGCTGGCTACGGCTACGCTTCCTGGCGCGTCGACCTCACGCCCTACCTCAAGCCCGGTGCGAGTAACCAGCTGGCCATCCGTCTGGACAACCCGCCGGGCTCCGCGCGCTGGTATCCCGGCAGCGGCCTCTACCGCCACGTCTGGCTCACGAAGGTAAACCCCGTGCACGTGGGGAAATGGGGCACCGTGGTCACCACCAAAAATGTGTGCCGCAGCGCCGCCTGTATTTAGTTATAACATACTGAAGAATAGATGATAAAGCAATTGTTCGGGCCATTGCGTATATTTTACACAATAAATCATTAGATTTGACTTCCGGGCTATATCAACGCGGGCTTTGCAACATGAGAAAATGGACAGCCTTTGCGCTAAGCGTGGTCTTGGCAGCAACCACCACTTCGTTTCATGCCGCGCCCGGCTGGGAGCCGCTGCTCGATAAAAAGCTTAGCAAGTGGCGCACCTACGAGAGCTACCGCCACCAATTGGGCTACCGCGGCAAACAGCCGCTTGATGCGCAAGGCCAGTTACTGGCTCCCATTGGCTACGATAAGAACGAAGCGAACGTCTTCTCGGTGGTGATGCAAAAGGGGGAGCCCGTGCTGCGCATCAGCGGCGAGATTTATGGCTGCATTTTCACCAAGCAGGACTATGCCAACTACGCCCTCAAGCTCAAGGTGAAGTGGGGCAATAAAAAGTGGGTCCCGCGCCTCGACGAGCCGCGCGATAGCGGCATTCTCTACAACAGCCAGGGGGAGCCCGGCGTGGACTACTGGCATAGCTGGATGCTCAGCCAGGAATTTCAGGTGTCGGAATACCAGAAGGGCAACGCCATGGGCGACTTCTGGTGCATTGCCAACTCAACGGGCGACATCCGGGCCGCCTACGACGCTACCAAAGACACGCTGAAGTTCAACCCCACGGCGGCGCCGGTGGTCATGGGCAAGGAGGGCCGCAACTTTTGCCAGGCCTCGGCCAACTATGAGTCGCCCAAGGGGGAATGGACGGAGCTGGAGCTGATAAACGTGAACGGCCAGAGCGTGCACCTCGTAAATGGCCACGTGGTGCTGGCCCTGGACAAGTCGGGCTTCACTGCCGCCAATGGGCAGCGCCAGCCGCTTACCCACGGTAAAATTCAGCTGCAAAGCGAGGCCGCGGAGGTGTTTTACAAAGACATCCTCATCAAGCCGCTCGCCGCCATGCCGGCCGAGTACGCCAAGTATTTCAACTAACCGCCATTAACGTCCGCCGGGCGCCGCTACCAGTATGATTGTCGTTGTCATGGGCGTTTCGGGGAGTGGCAAAACGACGGTGGGGCGCCGGCTGGCGCAGGCGTTGCACCTGCCGTTTCACGACGCCGACGACTTTCATTCGGTGGCCAACGTGGCCAAAATGCGCGGCGGCACCCCCCTCACCGACGATGACCGGACCGATTGGCTGGCCGCATTGGCCGCGGGCCTGGGGGCGTGGGAAACGGCCGGGGGCGCCGTGCTGGCCTGCTCTGCCCTGAAGGAACGGTACCGGGCGGTGCTGCAGGGGACTGTGGCGGCGCCCATTTGCTGGGTGGTGCTGCACGGTGAAAAAGAGCTGCTGGCCGCGAGGCTGCAGGACCGGCCGGGCCACTACATGGGAGCCGCCTTGCTCGACTCGCAGCTGGCCGCCTTGGAGGTGCCCGCCTACGGGCTGCATCTGCCCATCGGTGCCGCGCCCGACGCGCTGGTCGCCGACGCGCTGGCCTATCTAAAAGCTAATGGCCAGGGCCGCCCGCCCAATAACCCCCACTTAGGCCGTCGCCTTCCTGCATGACCCTACTCATCATCCTGCTGGCCGTGCTGGCGCTCATCGTCCTCAACAGCTGGGGCAAGGTGAATGCTTTCCTGGCGTTTTTGCTGGTGACCATTCCGGCGGGGCTGGCCCTGGGGCTTTCGCCTACGCAGGTGCTGGCCGCGGTGCAGAAGGGCCTGGGCGACACGCTGGGCTCGGTGGCGCTAGTGGTGGTGCTGGGGGCCATGCTAGGCAAGCTGGTGGCCGAAAGCGGCGCCGCCCAGCAGATTGCGGCCGTGCTGATGGGCGCGTTCGGGGCAAAAAACATTCAGTGGACCATGATGACGACCGGCTTCATCATCGGCATTCCGCTGTTTTACAACGTGGGCTTTCTACTCATGGTCCCGCTGATATTTTCGGTGGTGTACCAGTACCGGCTGCCGGCCGTGTACGTGGGCCTGCCGCTGCTGGCGTCGCTGTCGGTGCTGCATGGTTTCGTGCCGCCGCACCCGGCGCCCACGGCGCTGGTGGCCCTGTTCCATGGCAACTTGGGGCTCACGTTTGGCTACGGGCTGCTGGTGGCGCTGCCCGCCGTGGTGGTGGCCGGGCCGCTGTATGCGCGCACGCTGCGCGGCATCGTTACGGTGCCGCTGGCCGGGTTTGCGAGCGCGCCTCGCCCTGCCAACGAACTGCCGGGGCGGCTCAACAGCTTCCTGTCGTCGCTGCTGCCGGTACTGGTGCTGGCCGGGGTGTATGGGCTGCAAGCCGGGCTGCCGGCGGGCGGCGCCGCAGCGCCGGTGCTGGCGTTTCTCTCCGACCCTGGCATGGTGATGCTGCTCTCGGTGCTGGTGGCCACGGTCAGCCTGGGCCGCGCCCAGGGCAAAAGCACGAGTGCCGTGATGGACACCTACGGGGCAGCCGTTCGCGACGTGGCCATGCTGCTGCTCATCATCGGGGGCGCCGGGGCCCTGAAGGAGGTACTCGTGGCCAGCGGGGCCGGCCTGGCCATTGCGGCGGGCCTAGGCGGCACGGGGCTGCCGCCGCTGGTGCTGGGCTGGCTGCTGGCGGGCCTCATCCGGGTGTGCATCGGCTCGGCCACGGTGGCGGGCCTTACGGCGGCGGGCGTCATGCTGCCCACCATGGCCCATTCGGCGGTAAACCCCAACCTGCTGGTGCTGGCCATTGGGGCAGGCAGCCTGCTGTTCTCCCACTTCAACGACAGCGGCTTTTGGCTATTCAAGGAGTACTTCAACCTTTCGGTGCGCGACACCTTGCGCTCGTGGTCGGCCATGGAAACCATCGTCTCAATAATGGGCCTGCTGGGCGTGCTGCTGCTCGACTGGGCCCTGCCACTGGTGACGCCCGCGTTGGCAAGGTTTTAGGAGTGCAAGCCCCGGCGTAAGCAGCCGATTCCCAGTAAATCATCGACTTCATTTTTCTCATTTTTTCTACTTCACTTAACCCCACCCGCACATGATTTCTCGTAGAAATTTCCTGGCCTCGGCCGCGCTGCTTTCCGCCGGCGCCCTGGTGTCGCCCGCTTTGCTGGCGGCTCCCAAAAAGCGCTACATCGGCTTGCAGCTGTACACCGTGCGGGCAGCCATGGAAAAAGACCCGGCCGGTACCCTGGCCCAGCTGGCCAAAATCGGCTATAACTCGGTGGAGGGCGCCACTTACACCGGCAGCCAGAAGTTTTACGGGATGACGCCCCAGGCATTCGCGGCCCTGCTAAAGCGGAACGGTATGATTATGCCCAGCAGCCACTACCGCCTGGGCCAGGAGCTCACCAACGGCGCCCCCACCAAAGGCACCATCCTGCACGACTGGGACCGCGCCGTGGACGATGCCGCCGCGGCCGGCGTGAAGTACATGGTGTGCGCGTACCTGTCGGAGCCCGAGCGCGGCACCCTCGACCAGTACAAGTACGTAGCCGACCAACTCAACAAAGCCGGCGAGCGCTGCCAGAAGGCCGGCCTGCAGCTCTGCTACCACAACCACGATTTTGAGTTTGTGGCCCAAAACGGCAAGCTGCCCATGGACGTGCTCCTGGCCACCGACAAAAAGCTGGTGCAAATAGAGCTGGACCTGTATTGGGTAACCAAAGCCGGCCTAGACCCCCTGGATTTGTTTGCCAAGCACCCGGGCCGCTTCCCGCTCTGGCATGTGAAGGACATGGACCGCACGGAGAAGAAATTCTTCACCGAAGTGGGCAACGGCAGCATCGACTTCAAAAAGATTTTTGCCAAGGCCCAGCTTGCGGGCCTGCAGTACTTCTTCGTGGAGCAGGATGCCACGCCCGGCTCGCCCTTCGATAGCGTGACCAAAAGCATGGCCTACATCAAGAAAAACCTGGTGTAAATAGGTTGGCCTAGAGAGAACAGTTAACTAAAAGAACGGTCATGCTGAGCGGAGCCGGGGAACCTCACCCCCGACCCCTCTCAGTATGACCGTTCTTTTTTCTGCGGAGCTTCGTCGCGCTACTACGCTACGGCAACTCCCGCACCCAGATGTTGCGGAAGCTCAGGGGCTCGCTCTTGTCACCGTGGGCCTGCAACTTGATAGGCGCTGGGCCGTGGGTCTGCTGGTAGTAAGCCTTGCCGATGTACTGCGTGGGGCCGGCCAGGGCCACGTGGTTCTGCACGAGCACGCCGTTGAAAAACACCGTGGCGTAGGCGGGCGTGGCCACGGCGCCCGCAGCCGTGAAGGTGGGCGCGGTCCATACCACGTCGTAGGTCTGCCACTCGCCGGGTTTGCGGGCGGGGTTGGCCAGCGGCGCAGCTTGTTTGTAGATGCTGCCCGCCATGCCGTTGACGTACGTTTGGTTTTGGTATGCGTCCAGTATCTGCAGCTCGTAGCCCAGGTCGCCTTTGCCCAACGATGCCAGAAAGATGCCGCTGTTGCCCCGCACTTGGCCCGTACCGCTGATGTTGGCGGGCACCCGCCACTCCAGGTGCAGCTGGTAGTTGCCGAAGCTGCGCTTGGTTTCGATGTTGCCCTCTGCCTTGTTTACCGTGAACACGCCGCCGCTGCCCACTGTCCACTTGGCGGGGGCGCTGCGGTTTTCCGTCGACACCCACTGGTCCAGGTTTTTGCCGCCGAAGAGAACCACAGCATCGGCTGGCGGGTCGGCGATGGTTCGGCCGGGCGTCACCACCTTCGGAACGGGCTCATGCACTTCGGTATCTTCGGGCTTGGCGGTTTGCTGGGCGCGAACAGCGTGAGCACCGACGGCTAGGGCGGCGAGGAGAACGAGGCGGATATGCATGCGGAGAAGGAAAAAGTGGAAACGCGAGTAGTACGAGGCGCGGGCAAACCGGCCGGCTACACGTCGCACAGCTGCACGGCCTTGCGCAACGAAGCTACTTTGTCGGCTTGCTTGGGAATAAATTCCTGGGCCACGTAGCCTTTGAAGCCTGTGGCCTTAATGGCGCGCATAATGGCCGGATAATTCAGCTCCTGCGTGTCGTCGATTTCGTTGCGGCCGGGCACGCCCGCGGTATGGTAATGGGCAATGTAGGCGTGGTGGTCGGTGAGCGTGCGGATGACGTCGCCCTCGTCAATCTGCATGTGGTAGATGTCGTACAGCAGCTTGAAGTGCGGGGAACCCAGCTTTTTGGCCAGCGCCACGCCCCAGGCGGTGCGGTCGCACTGGTAGTCTTTGTGATTGACCTTGCTGTTGAGCAGCTCCATCACCAGCACCACCTTGTGCTTGGCCGCCAGCTCCACCAGCGGCGCCAGGCCTTTCACGGAGTTGGCCAGGCCGGTTTCGTCGCTCATGCCGCGCCGGTTGCCGCTGAAGCAAATCAGATTCGTGTAGCCGGCTTGCGCCACCCGCTGAATCATGGCCGCGTAGTTCTTCTGCAGCGTGGCGTGAAACTGCGGGTCGTTGAACCCATCGGTTAGGTTGATTTCGGCGCCGTTGCACATCGATGAGTCCAGTCCATGCTTTTTCAGGGTGGGCCAGTCGGTCGGGCCCACCAGGTCGATTCCCTTAATGCCAATGCTTTTGGCTGCCACGCACAGCTGCTCCACCGACAAGTCCTGGAAGCACCAGCGGCACACCGAATGGTTGATATTGCCCTTTAGCGCAACGTTCTCGGGCTCCTTGTTTTCGGGCACAAACGAGCTCAGGCTGCCCGCGGCACCGGCCGCCGCCGTGCTGGTCAGGATGGTTTTGATGGCTGTGCGGCGCGAAGGAGGCGTGGGCATGTGCGAGTACTGATGTGGCGAAAAGCGTGAAGAATACAACGTGGATACTTTGGGCCGTCGTGTGAAATCTTTAACCCACTATGTACGAGAACCCCGTCCTGTCGAGCGCAGCCGAGACATCTCGCGTGGGGTAGTAACCCAACTGTCTGTCATGCTGAGCTCGCGAAGCACCTTATCCCAGCAGAACTAATCGTTGAGGCGTGATAAGGTGCTTCGCAAGCTCAGCATGACAGATATCTAGCAACGAAGCGAGCGAGATGTCTCGGCTGCGCTCGACAGGACGGGGTTCCACAATACACTCGAAATAAACGGCGCGGAGCTTACTTCAAGCTCAGCACGTACTTCGCCATCTCGCGGGCATCGGCCTCGGAAATGTTCGGGTGCGGCGTCATGGGCACCGCGCCCCAGTTGCCGGCGCCGCCCTTGATGATGCGGCCCGCCAACATGGCAATGCTGGCTTCGTTGTCGGGGTATTTTTCGGCCACGGCCACGTAGGCGGGGCCCACCAGCTTCTCGTTTTCCTTGTGGCAGCTCAGGCAGTCGGACGCCGCGATGAGCTTGGCGCCGGGGGCCAGCAGCCCGCCCGAGCGCTCGGTGCCAATCTTGGTAACGCTGGTGTCGGCCTGCGGCTGGTGGGCCACGGCGGCGGTGTTGGCGCCCGCGGTGCTGTCGGCCTTCAATGGCAACGACGACGCTTCTTGCTCACCGCGGGCCTGGTCGGGGCCGTCTTTTTGGTAGCCCGAGTTGCAGGCGGCAAGGGCGGCGCAAAGGCCGAGGAATAGGGTAATTTTTTTCATGGCACGCGGACGCTAGATACCGAGCACGGTATTGTTGAGGGTGGGGTTGGGGGCGGTGGCGGCAAAGTCGTCAAAGGCCTTGTCGGTGACCCGAATGATGTGGTCGCGGATGAAGGCGGCGCCTTCGCGGGCTCCGTCTTCCGAATTTTTGATGGCGCATTCCCACTCCAGCACGGCCCAGCCGGGGAAGTCGTACTGCGCCAGCTTGCTAAAAATGGCCTTGAAATCAACCTGTCCGTCGCCGAGCGAGCGGAAGCGACCGGCCCGGTTCAGCCAGGGCTGGTAGCCGCCGTACACGCCCTGCCGCCCCGTGGGGTTAAACTCGGCGTCCTTGACGTGGAACATGCGGATGCGCTCGTGGTAGATGTCGATGTACGCCAAGTAATCGAGGCACTGCAGCACAAAATGCGAGGGGTCGTAGAGCAGGCAGGCCCGCGGGTGTTGGTTGACTTCATCCAGAAACAGCTCGTAGCTCACGCCGTCGTGCAGGTCCTCGCCGGGGTGGATTTCGTAGCACACATCCACCCCACACTCGTCAAACGCGTTGAGGATGGGCGTCCAGCGACGACCCAGCTCCGCGAAGCCGGCTTCCACCAGCCCGGCCGGCCGCTGGGGCCAGGGGTACACCGTGGGCCACAGCAACGCCCCGCTGAACGTGGCGTGGGCCTGCAGGCCCAGGTTCTGCGACGCCTTGGCGGCGTACTTCAGCTGCTGCACGGCCCACTTCTGCCGCTCGGCGGGGTTATTGCGGTAGGGCTCGGGCGCAAAGCCGTCGAACAGTTGGTCGTACACCGGGTTCACGGCCACCAGCTGCCCCTGCAGGTGGGTCGAAAGCTCGGTGATTTCCAAGCCTGCGGCGTTCACCACGCCCTTGATTTCGTCGGCGTAGGTTTTGCTCTCGGCCGCCTTTCGCAGGTCGATGAAGCTGGGGTCGCTGGTCGGGATTTGCACCCCCTGAAACCCCAGGTTTTTAGCCCAGGCGCAAATGCCTTCCAGGGTGTTGAATGGCGCTTGGGCACCCATGAACTGGGCCAGGAAAACAGCGGGTCCTTTGATGGTTTTCATAGGTAGTTTAAACGGCGAAATCGGTCCATTTCTGGTCGGAGTGGCCCGAGGCAATAACGTTTTCGATGAAGGCCATGCCCCGCACGCCTTCTTCCAGGCTCGGATAGTCGAGCGCCTCGGGCGGGGCTGGCTGACCGGCTAGCTCGGCCTGTAGGGTCAGGGCAAAGTTGCGGTAGAGGTTGGCGAAGGCTTCGAGGTAGCCCTCGGGGTGGCCGGCGGGCGTGCGGGCGTTGTGCTGCGCAAAAGAGCCCACGTAGCCCGTTCCCGTCCGCCGGATTTCGGCGGGCCGGTCGGGCCAGCGCACTAGCAGGGTGTTGGCGTCGGCCTGCTGCCAGTCGAAGCCGCCCCGCTCGCCGTAGGCCCGGATGCGCACGTTGTTTTCTTCGCCGGCCGCCACCTGCGTGGCCACCAGCACGCCACTGGCGCCGCCCGAGAGCTTGAGCAGCACGGCCCCGTCGTCGTCGAGCCGGCGGCCGGGCACCACCACGTTGATGTCGGCGCAGAGCCGCTCCACTTGCAGGCCGGTCACGTACTCCAGCAGGTTGAAGGCGTGCGTGCCGATGTCGCCCATGGCCCCGGCCACGCCGCTGCGGGCGGGGTCGGTGCGCCAGGCGGCCTGCTTGTTGTCGCCGCCTTCCTCAAAAGCGCTAAGCCAACCCTGGGGGTACTCCACGTACACCTTGCGGATGGGCCCAAACGTGCCCGCGGCCACCAGCTGCCGGGCTTCTTTCACCATAGGGTAGCCGCTGTAGGTGTGCGTCAGGCACAGCTTTTTGCCGCTGCCGGCCGCCACTTGCTGCAGCTGCTTGGCTTCGGCCAGCGAGAAGGTCATGGGCTTGTCGAGGATGACGTGGAAGCCGCTTTCCAGGGCTTGTCGGGCGGGTTCGAAGTGCAGGTGGTTGGGCGTGACGATGGCCACCACCTGCACCCGCTCGGCTTCGGGCCGCTGCTGCTCCTGCGCCAATAGCTCCTGGTAGGAGGCGTACACGCGGTCGGGGGCCAGGCCGAGCAGCTGGCCGGTGGCGCGGGATTTCTCCGCGTCGCTGCTGAAGGCACCGGCCGTGAGCTCATACAAGCCATCAAGGGCGGCGGCCATGCGGTGGATAGCGCCGATATAGGCTCCCTGTCCGCCGCCAATCATGCCCAATCGTATTTTCATAAAAGCTTGTTATTTGTAGTGTTACGGGTGTATTATTCCTTAAGCATGTTCCTTAATTAAAAAAACCGGTCCTTTCTTGACCGTCATGTCGAGCGCAGCCGAGACATCTTGCGTGCAACGGTAATCCAACTGCCTGTCATGCTGAGCTCGCGAAGCACCTTATCCCAGCAGAGCTAATCGTTGAGGCATGAGAAGTTGCTTCGTAAGCTCAGCATGACAGAATTCAGCATGACAGATATCTAGCAACGAAGCGAGCGTCATGTCTCGGCTGCGCTCGACATGACAGTCTTTTCATGCCCGACAAGGTGCTCTTTCTATTTAAAAACAAGTCTAATGCATTAGGCTCATGTGGCATCCGCGTGGCCGAAGCACCTCTACCGATTCGTTGCAGCGAATCAAGCATACCACCATACTCTTGTTGAAGAGATGCTTCGGTTGAGCGGAGGTCACATGAGGAGGATATTAGTTAGACGTTCTATACTTCGACGCGAACGTTGGCCTCGGCTAAGCTTATTTCTTCGGCTTTGGCTGGCACATTCTGGTCTTTAAAAAGGAGCAGGAACACGGCCAGCACGGCAGCAGCAATGCCGGCCGGAATCAGCCAGATGGTTTGCCAGTCGTGTAGGTCGGCGGTGGTTTTGTAGGCGTCCACAATCTGGCCCGAGAGCAGCGAGCCAATCAGCATGCCCACGCCGTAAGTGGCCAGGGTAATGAAGCCCTGGGCGGCGCTCTTGGACTGTTCGCCGGCGAGGTTGTCGGTGTAAATCTGGCCGGTGACGAAGAAGAAGTCGTAGCAAATGCCGTGCAACACAATGCCCGCAATCAGCATCCAGTAGGACGAGTTACCGTCGCCGTAGGCAAAAAACAAGTAGCGCACCACCCAGGCCAGCATGCCGATGGCCAGCATTTTCTTGACGCCCAGCCGGACGAAAAACACCGGAATCAGCAGCATAAACAGCACCTCCGACACCTGGCCCAGGCTCTGCACGCCGGCGGCCGATTTCATGCCCACTTCGTTCAAAAAGGGGTTGGTGAAGCCGTAGTAGAACGACAGCGGCACGCAGATGGCCACCGAGGCCAGAAAGAAAATAAGGTAGGAGCGGTTTTTCAGCAGGCCGATGGCTTCCAGGCCCAGGAGCTGGCCCACGCTGCTTTTGCCTTCTTTTTTGATGGGCGGAGTGGGCGGCAGCGTGAAGCTAAACAGCCCGAGCAGCGCCGAGGCGCCGGCCGCCATGCGGAAGGTGAGCACAAGGCTGCCGTTCTGCTCCCAGTTCAGCCAGCCGATGGTGAGGCCGGCAATAATCCAGCCCAGCGTGCCCAGCACCCGGACGTTGGCGAATTCCTTCTGCGGGTTTTTCATCTGCCGGAAGGAAATGGAATTCACCAGGGCCAGCGTGGGCATGTACACTATCATGTAGCTGAGGATGTAGGGGTAGAACGCGCTGAAGTCGGCGGCCGACGAAGCCAGCCAGAGCAGGGCGGCTCCCAGCAGGTGAAGCACGCCGAGGATTTTTTGCGCCGAAAAGAACCGGTCGGCAATCAGCCCGATAATGAAGGGCGCCACAATGGCCCCGATGGACTGGGTAAGAAACGCCGCGCCCACCTGCGTGGCGGTGGTGTTGAGGTTCTTGAGTAGGTAGGTCCCCAACGTCACGAACCAGGCGCCCCAGATGAAGAACTCCAGGAACATCATCAGGGATAATTTGAAGCGGATAGTAGGCGTCATGGGCAAGTGGATTGGGAATGGAAAGGTGATGAAGGCGCAGGACGAATCAGGCGGGGGGGATGGTTCAAGCAAGTGAACGTCATGCCGAGCGGAGCCGAGGCATCTCGCTCGCTTCGTTCAACGATTAGATTACTGCTGCACGCGAGATGCTTCGGCTACGCTCAGCATGACGTTCTTTTACCTCAGGACGTAGCCCAGGCCCGGTCGCCTTTTTTGTAGGGCACGTCGCCGTCGTAGCGGCCGGGCACGGGCTGGTAGCGCAGGGCCTGGGTGGCGCCCACTTCCGAGGTGAAGTAGCCCAGCAGCGTGAGCTGCTTCATCATCCGGAAGTAGTGGCTGGGGTCGTCCGGGCGCTGGTTGGCGGTGAAGGCTTTTTGCTCGGCGTCGAGGGTTGTGAGCAGGGAGGTGCGCTGCTTGGCGTCGCAGGCCAGAAAGCCCTTGCCGTGCTGCTTCTGGCACGCCTCATCGAGCTTGGTAAGGCCGGCGAGGAAGATTTTCTGGTCGGCGGGAGCGTAGCAGTCGCGCACCATCACGGCCATAAAGCTGCCCACTTGCGCGGCTTTTGCACCCGGCGTGGCGGTGGTGGGCAGAATGGTTTCGCCGACTTCGTCGAGGAAGCTAACCTGGCTCGGGTTGAGGAAGGGCTTTTCTTCGGCAACGGGCTTGCCGGCTTTCTCCTCGGTCTTGGCGGTGGGCGAGGAGCAGCTGCTCAGGAAAAAATCGGCTCCGATAACGGTGCCCCCCATCAGGAGGGCAACGCGGGCGAGGGCGTCGCGGCGGTTCATAGTGGCGAGGAGTTAGAGGTTTTGCTTGTTGAGTTCGCTCACGGCGTGGTCCACGGCCCGGGCCGTGAGGGCCATGTAGGTCAGCGAGGGGTTTTGGCAGGCGGCCGAGGTCATGGCCGCGCCGTCGGTCACGTACACGTTGGGAGCGTCCCACACCTGGTTGTGCTGGTTGAGCACCGACGTTTTGGGGTCCCGGCCCATGCGGGCCGTACCCATCTCGTGGATGCCGCCGCCCATGTTGTAGCCGCTGTTGTAGGGCTTCACGTTCTTCAGACCGGCTTTTTCTAGCATCTCCTCGGCGTCCTGCATCATGTCGATGCGCATTTTCTGCTCGTTGTCGCGGATGGAGGCGTCGATGGCCAGCACGGGCAGGCCCCACTTGTCTCGCTTGGTTTTGTCGAGGGTCACCTGGTTGTCGTGGTAGGGGAGGGTTTCGCCGAAGCCTGTCAGGCCCATGGTCCACTTGCCCGGCTCGCTGAGTGCGTCCTTATACTCGCCGCCGATGTTCATCTCGGGGATTTCGCGGGCCCAGCCCTCGCGGCCGGCGCCGCCCTGGTAGCCAAAGCCGCGCAGGTAGTCGCGCTTGTCGCCGAACAGGTTGCGGAAGCGCGGCACGTAAATGCCGTTGGCCCGGCGCCCGTACACGTACTTGTCGTCGAAGCCGTCCACGTCGCCGCGGGCTCCAGCGCGGAAGTGGTGGTCCATCAGGTTGTGGCCTAGCGCGTTGCTGCTGCTGCCCAGCCCCCCGGGCCACACATCGGTGGCCGAGTTCATCAGCACCCAGGTCGAGTTCAGCGTGGAGGCGTTGAGGAAGATGACCTTGGCGAAGTACTCGTAGGTCTGGTTGGTTTCGGCGTCTAGCACTTCCACGCCCTTGGCGCGCTTGGTGTCCTTGTCGTAGAGAATCTTGGTGACGATGGAAAACGGCCGCAGCGTGAGGTTGCCGGTGGCCACCGCCGCGGGCAGCGTGGCCGACTGCGTGCTGAAGTACGCCCCAAATTGGCAGCCCAGCCAGCACTTGTTCTGGTACTGGCAGTTCACGCGGTTGTGGTGGGGCTGGGTGATGTTGGCGGTGCGGCCAATCACCATGCGCCGGTGCTCGTAGTGTTTTTTGAGGCGGGCGGCCACGTGCTTCTCCACCACGTTCATTTCCATGGGCGGCATAAACTCGCCGTCGGGCAGCTGGGGCAGCCCTTCCTTCGAGCCGCTGATGCCGGCAAACTTCTCCACGTAGCTGTACCACGGGGCCAGGTCTTTGTAGCGAATGGGCCAGTCCACGGCGATGCCGTCCTTGGCGTTGGCCGTGAAATCGAAGTCGCTCAGCCGGTACGACTGCCGGCCCCAGGTGAGGGAGCGGCCGCCCACATGGTAGCCCCGGAACCAGTCGAAGGGCTTTATTTCCACGTAGGGGCTTTGTTTTTCGTCCACCCAGTAGCTCAGGTTGCTTTCGTTGAGGGTGTAGTCGCGTTTCAGCACGGGGTGGTCCTCTATCATCTGCTGGGTTTTGCCGCCGCGGTGGGGCAGCTCCCACGGAGCCTTGGGGGTGTTCACGTAGTCCTTGACGTGCTCAATGTTGCGGCCCCGCTCCAGCATGATGGTTTTGAGGCCTTTTTCGGTCAGCTCTTTCGCGGCCCAGCCACCCGAGATTCCCGACCCAATGACAATGGCGTCGTACGTATTCTTATTCATGTTCAGCTAGCAAGTGGTGAGGGAATTGGAGCGGCGATAGCCGCGCGTATCATTCGGGCGTTGAGAAAAGAATCAGCTCGGGCAGGTTGTCATCGGCTCGGCTGCAAGGATACTGTGGGTGCCTGGCCCGGGGCTGTACTTCGGCGTTTTGACCACCGGGCGCAGGCAGAAAAACAGGGTGTCTAATTATTCCATGCGAGCCGTAACCGGGCTGCCGGAGTACGACAAGGTAGCCGCTGGTTGCGCATCGGCATCGAAAGCGGCGGGCTTATTCTTGCCCACCCACACCACCCGGAAGGTGCGCTGGGCCGCCATGCCCGGAAACGTGCCTTGGCGCTCGCCCACGGTAAGGGTTTTCGTCTTTTCATTGTAGCTCAGCGGGATGGTGGCGAAGGCGCCTTTCTCGTAGTTGTAGTTCACGTTTTCGTCCTCGTAGAGCGTGAACTGCGCGTCGCGGCCCGTGTACACATACAGCGTAATGGGGTCGGCCACCTTTTCGGCGGCGTATTGCAGCGCCGGGCCAAAGGGCACAATGGAGCCTTCGCGCACGAAAAGCGGCATGCGTTCCAGCGGCGCTTCCACGGTCCGCTTTTGCCCCCCGGCCTGGTACTGCCCGGTGTGAAAATCAAACCAGCCAGTGCCGGCGGGCAGGTACACTTCGCGGCTGCGGGCTCGGTAATCCGTTACGGGCGCCACCAGCAGGCTGGGGCCGTACAGGAACTCGTCGCCCACGTTTTTCACCGATGGGTCGGCGCCAAAGTCCATCATCAGGCCCCGCATGATGGTGCCGTGCTGGTGGTGGGCCTGCCCGGCCAGTGAGTAGATGTAGGGCATCAGGCGGTAGCGCAGCTGGTCATAATACAGCATGCTCTGGTAGGCCGGGTGGCCAGCGGGCGCAATGTTGTAAATCTCGCGGAACGGAAACTGCCCGTGCACCCGGAACAGGGGGCAAAAAGCGCCGTACTGGAACCAGCGGGCATTTAGCTCGCGCCACTCCTCCAGGTCGGTCGCGTTGGGCTTTTCGTAGCGGCGCTCCACGGCAAAGCCGCCGATGTCGGAGGTCCAGTACGGGATGCCCGAAAGCGAGAAGTTGAGGCCGGCCGGAATCTGGTTTTTGAAGTCTTCCCAGCGCGAGGCAATGTCGCCGCTCCAAATGGCGGCCGCGTAGCGCTGCGAGCCCGCGTAGCCCGAGCGTGTGAGCAGAAACACGCGCTGGTTGGGTGCCGTGGCGCGCTGCCCTTCGTAGATGCCCTTGGCGTTTTGCAGCGGGAAGGCGTTGAAGTACTGCGTACTCGAGCCAATGCTGGGCGCCATCAGCGCCTTGCGGGTCCGCACGTTGGTGTTGGAGTAGATGTCGGGCTCCGAGGCGTCCATCCACCAGGCGTCGACGCCCTTGGCGAAGAGCTTGGTGTTCATCAGGTCCCAGAACGCGGAGCGGGCCTTGGGGTTGAAGGCGTCGTAGAACGTGGATGTATAGCCCGGTGCTATCCAGTCCTTGGTGCGGTTGGCGATGTTGCGCGGGTAGAGGTAGCCTTTGGCCTTGAAGTCGTTGTATACCGGGATGCCTTCGTAAATCTTGGCCCACACCGATATCATGAAGTGCAGGTTGTCGCGCTCGTGCAGGGTCTTCACCATGCCGTCGGGGTTGGGGAAGCGGCTGGGGTCAAACTCCTGGCTGCCCCATTCGGCGGGCTTCCAGTAAGACCAGTCGAGCACGATGTTGTCGAGCGGAATCTGGCGCTTGCGAAACTCGGCGGCCACGTCCAGCAGCTCGGCCTGGGTTTTGTAGCGCTCGCGGCTCTGCCACAGGCCCAGGGCCCACTTGGGCATCATCGGAGCGGGCCCCGTGAGCTGGCGGTAGCCAGCAATGACTTCGTCGGGCGTGCTGCCGCGCACGAAGTAGTAGTTTAGGTCGGGCCCTGCTTCGGACTTGAAGCCGTACTCGAGCTGGCTTTGGCCAGCGAGCGGGCCCAGCCACTTCAGGCCCAGGTAGGACTCGCCGCCGTCGGGGTCCCACTCCATTTTCAGGGCATACTTGCGGCCGGGCACCATGTCCAGGGCCACCACCGAGGTGCCGGGGTTCCAGGCTTGGCGCCACTTGTCCACTACCAGCTTCCCGTCGAGGTAGAGCTTCACGTAGCCCGCGTTTTTGAGCAGGAAGTGGTGCTTGCCCGCCACGCCCGAGGCCACGCTGCCTTCCCAGGTGGCCAGCGCCTGGTCCAGCTTCAGGCCAGCGGGGAAGTTCTTCTGGTCTTCCAGGTACTCGTACTCAACCACCGATTCCGGCCGCTGCACGATGACTTGCTTGGGGTTTTTCTTCTGCACGTAGGTGGCCGTGAGCCAGCCCGGAGTCCCATCAGCGGCGTACAGCTGCAGGGTAGACAGCGGCTCGTAGTCGCGCGTGTCGCTCACCTTCGTGATGGAGTAGTTGTCCCACAGTATGCCGTAGTTCCGGCTCGACACCAAGAAGGGCACGGCCACGTCGGTGTTGTTCTGGGCCAGCTCTACCTGCTGGCCGCGGTAGTTCATGGTGCCATTCTGGTGCTGGCCCAGCCCGTAAAGCCCTTCGTCGAGGGGCGACTCAAACACCTGCTCAATTTGGTAGAGGCGCTGCCCGTCAGCCGTGGTGGGGGCAAAGGTTTTGCCGCCATTTTTCCGCTCCAGCAAAATGGGCTGGCCTTTGGCATCAGCGAAGCGGATTTCGCCCGTCGTGAGCGATACCGTGGCCGTGAGGTCGTCGGTGCTGAGAAGGCCCTGGCCTTTCTTTTCGCGGTACTGCCACTTCACGGGTGCCCCCGTTTGCGGCACCACCATCAGGCTTGGCTGCGACGACACCGTGTCGAGCGGGCTGGCCTGCACGTGGAGTATTTTGCTGGACACCACCTGCAGCCGCAGGGTCCGGGTCGCGTCGGGGGTGACCTGGGGCAGGTGAATCACGATGCCATCGGCCTGCTTGAGCACCTGGGCTTTTTGGGCTGTGGCTTGAAGGGCGGGTAGCAGGCTCGCCAGCGCTAGCAGGGCAACGGGATGAGAAAAGACGGTTAGGGACATAAGCACGGGAATAGACCGGCAAGGGGCTCTGGCCGGTCGTGCCAGGTGAAGAGGGTAGAGGTGGGTTTTGCTTCCACTGCTTGGGCGCTCCGGGAGTACCTAAGCGGTGGTGGAGCTTGTAGTAAAGGCCGCTTTGACAGGCTTTACAGCGTTAGGCTGCCGGTGAGGCGGATGTCGCGCGAGGAGCTACCCACCAGCACATCAAACTTACCGGGCTCGAGCACCCACTTCTTCTGCGCTTCGCTGTAGAATTGAAAAGCTTCCGAGTCCAGCGCCACGGTCACCGTTTTACTTTCGCCGGGCTTCAAAAAGACTTTTTGGAAGCCTTTCAGCTCCTTTTCAGGGCGCTTAACCGAGGACTGCTCGTCGTGCACATACACCTGCACCACTTCGGCGCCGGCGGTTTTGCCGCTGTTGGTCACGCGCAGCTTAACTGTGGCACTCTTGGTGCCGGGCGTCACGCTCAGCTGGTCGTACTTGAAGGTGGTGTAGCTCAGGCCGTGGCCGAAGGCGAACTGCGGGGCCACCTTGTAGGTGTCGTAGTAGCGGTAGCCCACGAAAATGTCGTCTTTGTAGGTCTGCTTTAGCGGGTTGCCGGGTGTGCTAGGGTACTCGCCGAGCTTGTGAGCCGGCGAGTCTTCCAGCTTCACGGGGAAGGTGACGGGCAGCTTGCCCGAAGGGTTCACGTCGCCGAACAGAATGTTGGCCAGCGCGGTGCCGCCCTCCATGCCGGGGTACCAGGCTTCGAGGATGCCCTTGGCCTGCGCCGCCCAAGGCGAAACGTCAATGGGCCCGCCGCCCAGTAGCACCACCACCGTGTTGGGATTGGCTTTGAGCACGGCCTGCACCAGCTCGTCCTGCCCAAAGGGCAGGTGCAGGTCGGGCTTGTCGGTGCCTTCGGCGTCGTAGGCGTTGTCGCTCCACTTGCCGTAGTCGTAGCCGTGGAACGAGCCGCCTACATACACCACTACCTCGGCCGCCTTGGCCGCGGCCACCGCTTCGGCAATCAGCGCCGGGTCGGCCTTTTGGTCGCGCGCTATGGTGTAGCCGGGGGCGTATGTGACGGTCACCTGGCTGCCCAGCTCATTCTTGAGGCCCTGCAGGGCCGATATTTCGTACTTGGCCTTCACCTGCCCGCTGCCGCCGCCCATGGCGTTTTCGCGGGTGGCGTTGGCCCCGATGACGGCCACAGTTTTCACCGTCTTCTTCAGCGGCAGGAAGTTGGCCTCATTCTTTAGCAGCACGATGCCTTCTTCGGCCACTTTGCGGGCCGTGGCCTGGTGCGCAGCGGTGTTGTAGGCGCCGGGTTGGCGCTTGGCGCCCTCCAGCATGTTGGTGGCGTACATCACCCGCAGAATGCGCCGCACCTTGTCGTCAATGAGTGGCACCAGCGTGGGGTCTTTTTTTGCGGCTTCCAGCGCCGCGTCGCCGAAGTAAAACTGGTCGTACAAGGGTTTGGCCGGGGCGGGGGTGCCCGCTCCGGTGCTGGCCGTGGCCGTTTGGTCCACGCTTTTGTTCATCAGCATCAGGTCGGTGCCCATTTCCAGGTCGGTGCCGTTGCGCAGGGCCTCCATGGTATTGTGCACCGAGCCCCAGTCGCTCATTACCACGCCCTTAAAGCCCCACTCGTCCTTCAGAACGGTGTTCATTAGGTAGTCGTTGTGGGTAGCGTAGGTGCCCCGGAACTTGTTGTAGGAACCCATCAGCGAGTACACGCCGCCCTGCTGCACGGCAGCCTTGAAGCCGGGCAGGTAGATTTCGCGCAGCGCCCGCTCGCTCATGTCCACGTCGATGTCGTCGCGGTGGGTTTCCTGGTTGTTGGCCGCGTAGTGCTTCACGCAGGCGGCTACCCCCTGGTCCTGCACTCCACGGATATAACCCACTACCATCTTGGACACCAAAAATGGGTCCTCGCTCTGGTACTCAAAGTTGCGCCCGTTCAGGGGAGCGCGCATGATGTTGATGCCGGGGCCCAGGATAATGTCCTTGCCGCGGGCGCGGGCCTCGCGGCCCAGCACCGAGCCAAATTCGTATCCAAGCTCGGGATTCCAGCTCGAGGCCAGCACGTTGCTGCTGGGCATGTAGGTGCCAGCATCGTTGGCGCCCACCGGGGGCCTCCAGTTGCGGCCCTGCTCGGGTCGCACGCCGTGCGGCCCGTCGGAAGTCATCACCTCGGGAATGCCCAGCCGCTCAATGCCACCCGCCGCGAACGCCGAGTTGGCGTGTATCATCTTCACCTTTTCTTCCAGTGTCATCTTCTTGAGCAAGGCGTTGACCTTGGCGTCATTGGCGGTAAGCGCCGCTTGTTTGTTCTGGGTTGGGGCTGGGCTTTTGGCCGCAGGGGCGGGCTTGCTTTGGGCCAGGCTGGCGCCCGTGACGAGGCAACCCAGGGCAGTGCCCAGCAGGGCGGCAAAGCAGGGAGAGGAAGGAGACATGCGAATCGGGTCCGTGAGTAGGGTGGTGGAGAAAGGCAACAGGAGTTTGTCAGGTCTTGAGGCCGAAGGCTTCAATGGAGTTGTTGGCCCTCGGCGGGCCGCAAGCAAAACGCCGGGGAAAAGCAGCACCGCGGGCGGGTGGCTGCTTTGCCCCGGCGTAATTAGTGCCGCAGAGCCGCGCTACCGAGAAGGGCGGCAGCGGGTTGGCTTAGTAGCCCGGGTTCTGGGTCAGGTTGGGGTTCACGTCGCGCTCCGCCTGCGGAATGGGCATCACGTCGTTGAACGGCTTAATGCCCTTGGCAACCAGGGTGGGGTTGGTAAGCAGGGTTTTTGTGCGCTTCAGGTCGTACCAGCGGTCCATCTCGAAGGCTAGCTCGTAACGGCGCTCTTTCAGAATAGTGGCCTGGTTGGTATTGGTAGCGGCGGGTAGGCCCGCGCGACTGCGCACTAGGTTGAGGGCATTTAGCGCACCGGCTCCGCCAGCCTCGGCCTTAATCAAGTACACTTCGGCAAGGCGTAGGATGGGCACGTTCAGGGGTGAATCCCAGATGGTAGACAAGGTACCGGCGTAGAATTTACGAATGTTGTAGCCGTTGGGGCTTCCCTGCAGGCTTGCGGGCTGCACCTGTACTCTGCCCTGCGCATCCGTAGGGCCGTCCGTGTATAGGTCACCAGGCACGAATACGGTTGGGGCCTTGCGCTTGTCGCCGGCCTCGTAGCCATCCACAAATTCCTTCTCGGGGATATTGTAGCCGTAACCGCCGCTGCTCACCACGTAGGGATTGCCGAAGAAGCGGGCACCCCAGAATTCGTTGATGGCCGAGCCCGGTCCTTCGAGAATGTAGGCATTCTGGCCACTTTTGAACTGCACCTCAAACAGTGATTCCTGGCCGTTTTCGTTGGTTGGCTTGAAGTTGTCGGCGTAGTCGGGCCACAGCTTTTTGCCATCGGCTAGGGCCGCAGTGATGGTTGCATCAGCCTGCGTGGCCGCTTTGGGCATGTCGCCCTGTGTGAGATACACTTTGGCCAAAATACCCATTGCCGAGAGCTTGCTAGCCCGGCCGATGTCGTCGCCAGAGTAGGTCGAGGGCAAAGGCAAGTTTTTGGTGGCCTCGGTCAGGTCGATGATAATCTGGTCATACACTTTCGCTGCTGGGTCGCGGGTTACGCTGGCCGCAGCTGCTGGGCTCTCGGCGGGGGTCAATACCAAGGGCACGTCGCCGTAGGTGCGCACCAGGTAGAAGTAGTACAGGGCCCGCAGAAACTGCGCCTCGCCCAAGCAGCGGTTTTTAATAGCCGGGTCTATCTCCGTAATGTTCGGTACGCGCCGTAGCACTTGGTTGGCGGCCCCGATGCCTAGGTAGGCCCGCTGAAAGAGGTCAGTGGTATTGACGTTGTTGGGCGGAATAGAAAAGTTTTCTACCTGCTGAAACTCGATTCCGTCGGTGCCGCCCCCGCCGCCGGTGGTGGAGTTGTCCGACATAATGTCCATTATCCACAGCGCGTGGTTTACAAAGCCGGCCTGTTGCAGCTGCGTGTACGCAGCAGTAGTGGCCTGAATGGCAGCAGTCTGGGTTGTGTAAAACGTCTCGGTCGAGGCCTGATTGCGAGGCTGTAGTTCCAAGTAGTCCTTGGTGCAGCTGGTGCCAAACAACCCCAGCGTGAGTAGCGCAGTACCTAGGGCTCGCTTTTTTAAAGTTAAAGAGTTCATCAATTTGGGAAATTAAAGGTCAGAAATAGGAGAGGCTAGCTAAGAAGTAACGGTTAGTGGGAAACAGTCAGCTCATGTGCCAATTGATTGCCTGCCACTAACCGTTGGTTCCTGCTTAGAAGCCGATGTTTACCCCAGCCAGGAATACACGAGACTGCGGGTAAATGCCGCGGTCAACGCCTAGGCTATTGCCCTGGTTGCCCAGCTCCGGGTCAAACCCGGTATACTTGGTGATGGTGGCCAGGTTCTGGGCCGTTACATAGACGCGGATGCGCTGGCTGTGCAGCGTCGTCAGCAGCGACTGGGGCAGCGTATAGCCCAGCGTGAGCAGCTTGAGGCGCAGGTAGGAACCATCCTCGATGAAGTGGCTCGACACGCGGTTGTTCTGGTTCGGGTCTTGCAACACAGCCCGGGGAATGTAGTTGCTCGTGTTGGGGCCAGTCCAGCGTTCCTGGGTGATGGTGCCCCCGTTGGAAGCGGCTGCTAGGCCGAAGCCCTCTAGGTAGTACCGGTTCAGATTGTACACGTCGTTGCCCTGTGAGCCTTGCAGAAACACATTTAGGTCGAAGCCTTTGAAAGCGAACGAGTTGTTAAGGCCATAGGTGAAGCTCGGGTTCGGATTGCCGATGAACGTGCGGTCGTCGCCGTTTACTACGCCGTCACCGTTCAAGTCTTTAAACTTAATGTCGCCGGCGCGTGTGCCCGAGGCTTGGTAAAATCCGGTGGGCGACGCTGTGTTCAGCGTTCTTAGCTCCTCCGGCGTCTGAATGAGGCCATCGGCCACGTAGCCGTAGAACTGACCCACGGCCTGGCCTACGTCGAAGCGCGTCAGGCTACCCCCACCTCGGATGTTCTGCCCAGGGAAGGGCGAGCCACCACCCAGCGAGGTGATTTCGCTGCGATAGGCCGATACGTTCAGGGTAGTGCTCCAGGTGAAAGCGTCGCCGGAACCCACGAAGTTGTTGGTGGTTACGGACAGGTCAACACCCCGGTTTCTGGATGCGGCGGCGTTGGTCGCCACTGCCTCGCGGGTACCCGAAACATATGTCGCGGGCACGAAAAGCAGCAGGTTGGGCGAAGTACGGGTGTATAGGTCAAGCGAGGCGCTCACACGGTTCTGGAACAGGCCCAGGTCCACACCCGCGTTGTACTGGATGTTGTTTTCCCAAGCAATGTCGGGGTTAGGCAAGCGCGTTGGTACGCTGCCTTGTGACAGGTTTTGGGCGCCCGTACCAAACACATAGCCCGTGCCTGGCCCACCATACGAGCTAACCGAGGAATTGATGAGGGCCGTATAGGCGAAGGCACCCGCGTTCAAGGGGTTACCTACCTTGCCGTAGCCCAGACGCAGCTTCAGGTTGCTGACGGCGGTCACATCCTTGAGGAAGTTTTCTTCCGAAATACGCCAACCCGCTGACACGCCGGGGAAAAATCCAATGCTATTCTTGCGGCCAAAGGCCGACGAACCGTCAAAACGGGCAATGGCCTGGAACAGGTACTTGCCAGCAAAATCATAGTTCAGGCGACCAAAGTAGCTGAGCAGGCGGCTCTGGCTGCTGCCGCCGTAGTTGGCTATCTGGCCGTTAATCGGGCCCTGGTCCAGAATCTGAAGGGTGTTGGTTTGGTAGCCGGTGCGGCTGCCACCCAGATAGAAGTTATCGAACTGTTGGGCCGATTGGCCAAGCAGAAAGATTAGGTTGTGCTTGGTGCCAATGGTCTTGTTGTAAGTGGCAGTGTTCTCAATCAGGTAGCTGGGCGCGTAGTTGGAGCCGCTGCTAGCAGAGGCATTCTGGGTGGTATATTTCGCCGACCCCACTAGGGAAGGGTTGAACTGGTCGTTTTGGTTGAACTGCAAGTCGGCCCCGATGCTGCTGCGGAAACGCAGGCCGGCCAGTGGCTCCAGCTCGGCGTAGAACGTGGTCGTGACACGGTTGCGATTGTTCTTGTTGCTGGCGCGCAGCGCTTTGGTCACCGGGTTCTCCTCAGCAAAATTGTCTTCCGGCGTGCTACCAAATTCATAAAATCCGCCGTTAGGGCCGTACACCGGAAGGAAGGGGGGCGCTTGGATGGCCAACTGGATAGGCCCGCCAAATTCGTCGTTTTCGCCGTTCAGCGGGCGCTCTTCCTGGTGGCTTAGAGCCAGTGTGCTACCCATTTTGAGGACTTTCGACAAATTAACCTCGCCGTTGGTGCGCAGCGTGAAGCGCTGAAAATCGGAGCCGATGATGGTGCCGTCCTGCTGGAAGTAACCTGCGCTTACTGCGTAGCGCGCCTTTTCGCTACCCCCCGTGGCCGAAACAGAGTAGTTCTGAATCTTGGCCTGACGGAAAATCTGGTCCAGGAAGTTGGTGGAGGGCAGGGCCGCTATTTTGGCGGGCGTGTTAAACCGGGAGTTGAACAGCGCAGGAGAGAATGTTGGTTCTCCGGCATTCTGTGCATTCCAGTTGGCAGTGGCCTCGTTGTTGAGCCTGGCATAATCCTGCGAATTGAGCAGGCCTGGCTGGCGCCACACGTTCTGCACGCCCGCGTAGGCATCGATGTTGATGTTGGAAACTCCAGCCTTGCCACGCTTGGTCGTAATCAGCACCACGCCGTTGGCGGCGCGCAGTCCATAAATGGCGGTCGCCGAAGCATCCTTCAGTACATCGATACTTTCGATGTCATTCGGGTTAATGTTGTTAATTTCCGTGCCCGATGGGTTGCCATTGCCGTCATAAGCCGCGGGTAGCGGAAATCCGTCCACAACGAATAGCGGCGAGTTATTGCCGGCCGAGGTTATACCCCGTACCCGGATAGAGGTACCGCCCTGTCCGCCCGGCGAGCCACCATTGGACACTACCTGTACGCCAGCCGCCCGGCCCTGAATAGCCTGCGCGGGGTCAGCTACCGCCTGCGCGGTTATCTCGCGGCTCGATACCGAAGAAATAGCGCTGGTCACGTCGGCTTTGGTTTGCGTGCCATAGCCCACCACCACCACCTCTTTCAACGCCTGGGTGTCGTCTAACAGTCGAATGGCCAAGCTGGTCGTGGCACCGGTCACGGGTATTTCCTGGCGGGTGAAGCCCACTGAGCTGAATACCAGCACACTGTTTTCGGGCACGCTCAGGCTAAAGCTGCCGTCGGGGCCGGTGGAAGTGCCGATGGAGGTGCCTTTCACGAGCACCGTCACGCCCGGCAAGCCCTCGCCGGTGGCCCCGGTCACGCGGCCCGATACGGGCACATCGGCTGCGTGAGCCGCAGCGGCCAAGGCTGGCGCGGCCCCCCAGGGGCGGGCCGCAGCGGGCGCAGCAATCGTTTGCAGGCCGCCGGCACTGAGAAGCACCGCGCTTCGCAGAAGGTTCTTGTAAGGTAGTGGAAGCATAGAAATGGAATGAAGTGGGAGTTTTGAGTGAGCTGATGGTATTTCTTAGGAGCCCGGGGGCTGAGAAATCAAGCTTCATTGGATGCACGGGCCGTTTGGGACGGCGCAGAATGATGGAGTCATCATTTCGTGCACAGGGCAATAATCCTCCACCCGAACCAGAATTACTGGCCGGTAGTACAAGAGGGGAAAGGGATTAAAGTCAAGGCAATTCGGCGGCTGGAAACGATTGTGGAACCTGTCTGCTGTTTCCGCCTGCCTGAATGTTCGATTAGTGTCTTAACAAAAAATTGAGTTAGCGTCCGGAGTTGTGGCGGGCGTTGTGGGAACCGGTGCAATTGTGCCGCGTCCCGGCGTTTGTGCCATCTTTACAAGTAGTTAGGGAATGCCTTTTTCAGCCCCCTCACCGCGACCAGGTGTCCGCTTGCCAGAAGTATGTGGTAAATGTAGACAAAAATCCCTATTGCGTAAACTTTACAGAATAAAAATTTTTATGAACAGTCCCGAAGAAGTTGTAGACTTTATCTATAATGGCCACCAGCGCTTTCTGCCGCATCTTTCCATTGACTGCGTCATCTTTGGCTACCACGACCAGCAGCTTAAAATTTTGCTGATTCGTTACCACGACCAGGAGCACTGGAGCTTGCCCGGTGGCTACGTGGAGCGGCAGGAGGGCCTCACCGCGGCCGCGCACCGCATCTTGAGCGAGAAGACGCAGCTCACCAACCTGTACTTGCAGCAGTTCTATACCTTCGGCGACAGTCCCACGCGCCTGAATCGGATTGAGATTCAGGACAACCACAACAAGGTGTACGCCAAAGCCAACGTGGCCATCGACGAAGAGCACTGGCTCTCGAAACGCACCTTGTCGGTGGGCTATTATGCCCTGGTTGACTACCACGAGGTCAGCGTTACCCCGGAGTTCCTAGTGGTGGACTACGCTTGGGTAGACGTGAACGCCGTGCCGTCGCTGCAGTACGACCATAACGAAATAATCGATAAGGCCCTGCTCACCCTGCGCTCGCAACTCTACCAGCAATCAGTAGGGTACAATCTGCTCCCGGAGAAATTCACACTCTCTGAAATCCAGGCTCTATACGAGGCTATTCTGGGCAAACCATTCGACCGCCGCAACTTTCGCAAGAAGATGGTTGCTTTGGGCGTCATCCGGCAACTGGACGAACGCCGAAAAATCGGGCCGCACCGCTCTCCTTACTTATACGACTTCAACTTGGAGAACGCCAGTAAGCTGCAGGAAGCCGGCGGCGTTATTTTTTAGGCCAGCCGCCGTCGACAAGCAGGCCGCCGGTTTCGCAGACGAGGGCCCCAGCGGCGAGCAAAGCGCTGTCGGCCCAGACCGGCCTGCGGGCAGTATACCGATAAGGACTACCACGGGACCCTCAACCCAAAAGGACTGCTGGCGCCCTACTTAGCCGAAACCCGCCTGCCAAACGGCCCGCCAAAGCCAGTGGACCAACTTTCCTGCGGCCCGGCAGCGGCAGTTGGCCTCGCGCTACCCGCCCTCAGGCTAAAGTCGCGGTGCTGCACAGCGGCGGCCGATAAATAAATCAACTTGGTTTACCGGCGGCGCTCCCGCCGGTTCTTTACGAACGGGATAAGGCTTATCGACGGTAAAGTCGGCTACTGAACTGAAACTTGTAGGCCGGCGATAGGTAGCGATAAGTAAGAGTGTACTACTCCCCAAAAACTGGACAGTTTAGCGGGGCTTGTTAGGTAATATGCTGATGTTTGAATGAAGGGCTTTGGGTGAAGACGTGCGCGGGCGTTTGGCTACGCAAGCCTTGGTGGGGTCGGCGGTGGTTGTAATAGGCAGAGTACGCGTCAAGTTGGAGAAATACGTGATGGCCGTCGGTGGTCGGGTTGAGGTAAATATGCTTCCACTTGACGGTGCGCCAGAGGCGTTCGATGAAGGCATTGTCGGTGGCGCGGCCCCGGCCGTCGCGGCTGAAGCGGCAGCCGGCGGCCAGCAGGGCTTGTTCGTAGGCCAGGCTGGTAAACTGGCTGCTCTGGTCGGAATTGAAAATGTGCTGAGCCGGCGCGATGCGCAACGCATCGGCCAGCGTCTGCAGGCAAAAGCCCACGTCGAGCGTGTTGGAAAGCTACCAGCTGAACACATAGCGCGCGTGCCAGTCGAGCACGGCGGCCAGGTAAAGAAAGCCCTTTGCTACGGGCACGTAGGTGATGTCGGTGCTCCAGACCTCGTTGGGGCTGTGGCCGGGCGCTCGCGCAGCAGGTAGGGGGAGGGCGTGACGCCCTGCCCGGGTACGCTTAGAAGCTGTTTGAGTTAAATTCGGGTCATGGAAAAGTTAGCTGCGCCATCCGCTCGTAAACGGTACAGTTCAGACCTCTCGGCCCGGGACTGGCAACGGCTGGAGGCGTTGCTGCAAGTGGCCCATGTTGAGCATCGTGAACGCCGTGCTGTACGTACTCAAAAACGGGTGCCTGTGGCGCGATTTGCCCGGTGATTTCCCCCCGTGGGGCACGGTGTACTGGTACTTCGCCAACTGGCAGGACGCGGGCGTGCTGGACGCGTTAAACGCTTGTCTGAACATGGCTTGCCGGGAAAACGCCCCCAAAAAGCACAGTCCACCTGTGTCCTTATCGACACGCAAAGCGTGAAAAATGCGGCTACGGCCACCGGGGCCACGGTGGGCTTCGACGCCGGGAAGCTGGTCAAGGGGCGCAAGCGCTTGGGGCTGGTTGATACGCTGGGCAACGTGCTGGCCAGCCGGGTCGTGCCGGCCCACGTCTCGGACGCGGCTGCCGCCATCGCCTTTTGGGACAAGGTCGCCGGCGCCCATCCGTTGTTGGCACAGGTGCAGGTCGTCATGGGCGACAGCTCGTTTGCCGGGCTCTTCGCCGAGCACCTGCGCTTGCGCTACGGCTTGCAGCTTGAAAAACCGACGCATATCGTGCTGAAAAAGAAAAATTTCTGCCTCCATAAAAACCGCTGGCTGGTGGAACGCACCTTGCCTGGCTCAGCGACAACCGCCGCTTATCGAAAGAATATGACCGGCTCTTGACGCGAGCCAATGCCTGGATAATGTGGGCCAACGTTCGCCGAATCCTCAAATTCTGCTAACTCAAACAGCTTCTTAGGCGCTGCTGGGGGTAGACCGGCTCGTGGCCCATCAGGCGCACGAGCCGGCGCACGCGCTTTTTCGTTTACGGCGTGCCCGGCCAGGCGCAGGTGGTCGCGCAGGTCGAGCACGCCCTTGAAAGTTTGCTGCGTGAACTCCTCATCGAGCAGGCGCATCAACAACAGGTTTTCGGCCCTTTCGCCGCCGGGCTGGCAGTAAAACTCCTGAGCGCGGGGCCCAGCACTTGGCAGCGCTCCTGCACGGACCTGCCCGGATCGGCCTGCGCCACCAGGGCGCGCAGCTGAGTTATTGACATGCGCCCACCGTTTTTTTAGCAGCGCGGTTTCCGTTTGCAGCCGGCTAATAGCCGCGTACAGGGGCTCCACGTCCGGCACCGCCGCGGCGGCCCTCGCTTCGGCAAAGACCTGGGCCGCTTGCTGGCGCAGTTGTAGCGTCCAGCGCGTGATTTGGGCCGTGGCCAGCTGGTAGCGAGCGGCCAACTTCGCCAGCGGCTGGCGCTCCGTGAGCGCGGCCAGGCCCACCTCAGCTTTGAACTCGGCCGTGTAGCGCCGGCGGGTGCGTTTTGGGGTCATAATCGAACTCAGCTAGTTGTATAGTGCCATCGTGAGGTGGGTCGGGTCACGGGTAAGTATAGCGGGGTTCTTTTGCCACTGCGCACAGGCAAATTCGTGTGGCGTCAGCCCGCGTAGGGTCTGCAATCGTTTGGCGTGGTGGTGGGCCCGCACCAAGGCTTGCAGGTGCTCGCTGAGCTCGTCGGTCGTCTGGTAGTGGTAGCGCTGGACGGTGGCCTCTTTGATGGTGCGGTTCGTGCGCTTGGCTTGGCCGGTGGTCCACGGGTGCGCTGGTTTGGTCAGGCGGTGCTCCACGCCGAAGGCCCGGCAGATGCGCGCAAAGCTGTGCCCGCCCGGAAACCACTGGTGGGGCTACAGGGTGAACTGCACCCCGTTGTCGGTGAGTACCGTGTGGGCTTTGTCGGGCTGCTTGTCCAGCACCCGCCGCAGAAAGTCGGCCGCGACCATGCGCATGGCCCGCGGGTTCAACTCAGCGAAGGCCACTTTGCTGGTGCGGCCAACGGCGGCGACGAAGAGGGTACTGGCGGCCTTCTTCGGTGCGCACTTCGGCGAAATCGACGTGCAGGTAGCCGATGGGGTAGCCCTTGAATTACTTCTTCGGCGGGCTTTGCCCGTCTTCGCTCAGCGGCCGGCGGCGGATGCCGTGGCGTTGGCAGCAGCGGTGCAGGGCCGAGCGCGACGGGTGCGGAATCGTGGCCTGCAGCGCACACAGGCAATCGTCCAGGGTCAAGAGCGTGTGCCGGCGAAAGGCCACGGCAATGGCCTCCTGCTCGGCGCTGAGCACCGTTGAAACCGGGGTAGGTCCCATCCGAGCATCCAACACGGCGGGACGCCTGCGCCACTTGGCCACCGTTTTCGGATTGATGCTGTAGCGCGTGGCTAGGCTCTGTAAGCTTTCCCGGCTGTGTTGGATAGCGCGCCGTAGCGCCGCCGTTGTGCGGGCGCTGCCGTGGAGTACTTGTCCCATAGTTTCGTGCGAAATCCCAGCCCGGAAAATACACCATCACCCTCTGGGACTATACAAGCATGACCATTCAGGCGGCCGTTTAGACGACCATTCAGACGCGTTCTGCTTCGCCAACTGAAAGTTGACGTTTCTTTTCCTTTGTCGTTTCCAAAAAGACCCGTACCTTTGCAGTCCTAAATTTAAAAATCACACCCCCGTCGAGATGGCCAAGAAAGGAAACCGGGTGCAGGTTATCATGGAATGCACCGAGCATAAAAACTCGGGGATGCCGGGCACCTCGCGCTACATCACCACCAAGAACCGCAAGAACACCCCTGAGCGCATCGAGTTGAAGAAATTCAACCCCATCCTCAAGAAAATGACTGTTCACAAGGAAATTAAATAACCTGAGCAATGGCTAAGAAAGTAGTAGCAACTCTGAAAACCACAGAGAACGCCAAGAACTGGGCTAAAGTGATTCGGGCCGTGAAATCGGAGAAGACCGGCGCTTACACCTTCCGCGAGGAAATGGTTCTCCTCGAAAAAGTGCAGGAGTACTTGGCCACCGGCAACAAGTAAGCCGCAAGCTTCGGCTTGGTAAAAGTTTAAAAAGTCCCACCTTCGTGGGACTTTTTTAGTTTGCGTGGGTATGAGGGCAAAAGGGTAGGAGGTAGCATTGGCGCAGTTTCGCCAGCTATTTTCTAAACAATTCCTAAACTCACGCCCTCCTACCCACATACCCTTCCCCAATGGGCCTCTTCGATTTTTTTAAGAAAGACAAGGAAAGCACCACCCAGCAAGCTTCGCTCGACGCGGGCCTGGAAAAGACCAAAACCAATTTCTTTGAACAGCTGAGCAAGGCCGTGGTGGGCAAAAACACCGTGGACGAGTCCGTGCTCGACGATTTGGAGAGTCTGCTGGTGCACGCCGACGTGGGCATCGAAACCACGGTGAAGGTCATCGACCGCATCGAGGCCCGCGTGGCCCGCGACAAGTACGTGAGCACCGGCGAGTTGGACCGCATTCTGCGCGAGGAAATCGCAACTCTGCTGGAAGACAACAACTCCGGCTCGACGGCCGTGCTCGACAGCGCCGGTAGCTCGGGCCAGCCCTACGTCATCATGGTGGTGGGGGTGAACGGGGTGGGCAAAACCACTACCATTGGTAAGCTGGCGCACCGGTTTCACTCGGCTGGCAAGAAAGTAGTGCTGGGCGCTGCTGATACGTTCCGCGCCGCTGCCGTCGACCAGCTCATCATTTGGGGCGAACGGGTGGGTGTGCCCGTGGTAAGCCACGGCATGAACACCGACCCGGCCTCCGTGGCCTACGACGCCGTGCGCAAGGGCGTGGAAATGGGCGCCGATGTGGTCATCATCGACACCGCGGGCCGCCTGCACAACAAAGTGAACCTGATGAACGAGCTGAGCAAAATCAAGCGCGTGATGCAGAAGGTGATTCCCGATGCGCCGCACGAGGTACTGCTGGTGCTCGACGGCAGCACGGGCCAGAACGCGTTTTTGCAGGCCAAGGAGTTTACCAAAGCCACTGAGGTAACGGCCCTGGCCATCACCAAGCTCGACGGTACAGCCCGCGGCGGCGTGGTGATTGGCATTTCTGACCAATTCAGCATTCCGGTACGCTACATCGGGGTGGGGGAGAAGATGACAGACCTGCAATTGTTTGACCGGCACACCTACGTCAACTCCCTGTTCAAGAAATAAGCTTCCGGAATAAGCAGAAGCAGGCAACGGCCCGCACCGCCAAGTAGTACTTGGCGGTGCGGGCCGTTTACCTTCGTGCCATGAAGGACATTCAAACGCTTGCCGTCGTTGGAGCCGGCACCATGGGTCTGGGCATTGCCCAACTGGGTATTCAGCACGGTTTGCCCACCATTTTATTCGACCTCAACCCCGCGGCATTGGAAAAAGCCCATGCGGCTATTGCCGCCGGGCTGGGCAAGCTGGTGGACAAGAACCGGCTTACGGCAGAAGCCCGCGACGCGGCCCTGGCCCGCCTCACCGCCACTACCGACATGAGCGTGGTGCAGGCTGACCTAATTATTGAGGCCGTAGTGGAACGGCTCGATGTGAAGCACCAACTCTTTGGGGAACTGGCGGCCCTTAACGGTCCCGATACCATTCTGGCTTCGAATACTTCTTCGCTGCCCATTACCCAATTGGCGGCGCCAGTGCCGAACCCGGAGCGGGTGGTGGGCATGCACTTCTTCAACCCCGCGCCCCTGATGCCGCTGGTGGAGGTGATAAGCGGCGTAGCGACCGCGCCCGCCGTAGCCGATGCCGTGGAAGCGCTGGCCAGGCGCTTAGGCAAAACTCCCGTGCGGGCCGCCGATGCCCCGGGCTTCATTGTGAACCGCGTGGCCCGGCACTACTACGTCGAGAGCCTGAAAATTGTAGAGGAAAACGTGGCTTCGTTCGAGGTAGTCGATGAATTGCTGGAAGCCAGCGGATTCAAAATGGGCCCGTTTCGGTTGATGGACCTGATTGGCGTTGACACCAACTTCTCGGTGACCAGCGCCATGTTCGCTTCCTTCCACCAGGATGCCAAGTTCCGGCCCAGCCGCATCCAGCAGCAAAAGGTAGATGCCGGACATCACGGCCGTAAAACTGGGCGTGGTTTTTACAATTACTAATCGTGCATCAGAAATGAAGAGTTGTTCGCTTCGCGCCGCCATAAGCCCGTTTTTGTTCTGCATTGCCTTAGCGTCAGCGTTTATGCTGCCCGCTTGCGGCGACAAGAACAACGACCAGCCACTGATACCCTACGCCCCGGTCAACCTCAGCATCAATATCACCAATCAGCAGTATGCTACCCTCCGCGTAGACAACGGGGCCGTGACGCTGCCAGTGCGAGGACCTGCGGGCGATGGCGGCGTTAAGGGAGTAATCGTAGTTCGGCAAAGCGCTAATACCTTTCTGGCTTTCGAGCGCAACTGCCCTTACCAGCCCTATGAGGCTTGTGCATTGGTGAGCCTGGACCGCAACTCCCGGTTATTTATGCGGGATTCTTGCTGCAATTCGCAATTTGATTTGCGCGGCCAAATTACGGGTGGTCCCACTCAAAGGCCTCTGAAACAGTACAGCACGAGCCTGCAAGGCACTTTGCTCAGCATCACCAACTGAGTATCGGAGCAAGTTTTTAGAAAAAAAAGTGTTTTGCGCTTGTGCTTTTTTAGAAGAGGTCGTAAGTTTGCAGTCCGAAACAACAACAACCGGGTTTCGGGCAAGAAATTGCTTCCTTAGCTCAGCCGGTTAGAGCATCTGACTGTTAATCAGAGGGTCCCTGGTTCGAGCCCAGGAGGGAGCGCTAAAAGGCCACTCACGATATCGTGAGTGGCCTTTTTTATTTATTGCCCCGGTTTTGCCCCCAGTGCGGGCTATGTGGTATTTCTAACGGGGCTAATAAAAGCAGTTTCACGCGTTGCTTTAACGAGTGCCTCTTCCCCGCTGAGCCACTGCAGCAGCGCTAACAAGTTCTTTATTAGGTGGTCTAGGGATGATGGACAGAAGAAGGACGTCTATTGCTTCTGTTGTAACAAGCAACTCTAGCGGGACGTGGCCCGACCAAGGGCGTCAACAAGACGAGGCCTACAAGGGCGAGCGGCGGCCACGTTCCTGGGCTGGCCGCGGCTCGGCTGGAAAGCAGCCGCCGCTCAACGCCCCACACCGCCCTTCGTCCCTTGGCTACCATGCCCCACTCCCTGCGAAACCCATCGGCAAAACACGTCACAACCCTGTTCGGCTTAGCTAAACCACCTCACTGATTGTGCCGGCCGAAAACAAAGCAGCCCATGAAATATCAAGTACTTCATGGGCTGCTTGCTGCCGGAGAGCGGCAGCCCGCCAACTGAGGAGGGCGGAATAAAGAGCCAAAGTTAGGGTGGATTGTGCTTGCAAAGCAATTGGTTACGGGCGCCACAATTTTTTTTGATGGCGAAAAGCACGATAAAATGTGCGTGGTTTAGCCCGTTAGGTCGAAAATAAAATTTGAAAAAAGCGGTGCGAAAAAAAATCAACATTGCTGATGAATAGCCGGGCTTGACAATGCCGTATTTTTGCATCATGCTTCAACCAAAAACCTTGTTGATGAAGCGCGGAACCTTGCTCAGCAAGGAGCCGCGAGTGGACCGGAAGGTCTTCGCCACCATCGGTTTTTCCGATTTTGCCTCTGGTATTTCCGTTGTTTTTTTTGGGTGTTGCCCCGCTACCGTTTCGGATTTCGAAACGGTTTTTTTATGTCCATTGAGTTCGTCATTTGCCGCCAGCGGCTCGGCCTACACCGGCAGCCCTTGGGTCCATCATGGGTAGTGACAGATAAAATTTCCTCCATTCGTTTTAGCTAGAAAACCTCACTTTTCCTCAACTCCGGTATGGCACGTAAAGACCTGCTCGACATCGCATCCCTTCACCGTGAGGAAATCGAGTTTCTGCTCGACCAATCCACGTCCTTTAAGAAACTGTTCACCCGCTCGGTGAAAAAAATTCCCGCCCTCGAGGGCAAGTCCGTGCTCATGCTGTTCTATGAGGCCAGCACCCGGACGCACTCCTCCTTCGAGGTCGCCGCCAAACGCCTCTCGGCGGAGGTCACGAATTTTGACGTCGCCCACTCCTCCATCACCAAGGGTGAGTCGGTGCGCGAGACAATCGAGACGCTCCAGGCCATGCGCACCGACTACATCGTCGTCCGCCACAGTCACCCCGGCCTGCCCGGCATGATTGCCCGCCAAACCACGGCGTCGGTCATTAACGCCGGCGACGGGGCGCACGAGCACCCCACGCAGGCCCTGCTGGACGCCTTCACCATCAAGGAAAAATTTCCCGACCCGAGGGGCAAAAAAGTCCTCATCATCGGCGATATCCTTCACTCCCGCGTCGCGCGCTCCACCAGTACCCTGCTGCAAAAGCTAGGCGTAGAAGTCGCTTACCTCGGCCCGGGCTCGCTGGTGCCCAAGTATATCCCGGTAAGCATCCGCCGCTTCACCGACTACGAGGCGGCCATGGCCTGGGCGCCCGATGTGGTGTACCTGCTCCGCGTGCAGATGGAGCGCCAGGACGTGCAGTTTTTCCCCAACGTCCGGGAATACCACCGGGTCTACGGCATCACCAACGCCCGGCTGGCGGAAATCAGCGACCGCGGCCTCTACATCATGCATCCCGGCCCCGTGAACCGGGGGGTCGAGCTGTGCGACGCTGTCATGGACTACGAGCGCAGCCTTATCACCAACCAGGTCGAAAACGGGATTTCTGTTCGAATGGCCGTGCTCGACTGGCTCACTCCGGGCGGAGAATTTCCGCGGCAGGAATCGTATGCTGCACAGCAGCGAGCCAGCTCCACGGTGATAATGCCCTAAACGCCGCACGCGGCGGCTGGTTCCGCCCGTGTATTCTCATTTTCAACAGCCAGAATAGCCCCATACCTCTTGCCGGTTTACAGCACTCCTCCATCCATGCTCCTCCTTCAAAACGCCCGCATCGCCTCCGAAAATTCACCCGTGCTTGTCGAGAGCGATGTCCTGATTGTCGAAGGAAAAATTCAGTACATCGGTCACAACCTAGCCATTCCCGAGGGCGCCCGGGTTATCGACGCGCGTGGTCGCATTCTGATGCCGGCCATGTTTGACGCCCACGTCCATTTCCGCGCCCCCGGATTTGAGAACAAGGAAACCATCACCACGGGGAGCGAAGCGGCCATCAACGGCGGCATTACCGGCGTGGTCATGATGCCGAATACCCGCCCGGCCCTCGACTCGGCAACCGCGATAGACACCGTGCTGGAAAATGCCAAGCACCGGTCCCGCATTCCGGTGTACACCTCCGGCTGCGTCACCAAGAACCGCGAGGGCAAGGAATTGGCGGAAATCGAGGGCATGCGCGAGCTTGGGGTAAAAATGCTCACCGACGACGGGGACACCACTGCCGACCCGGCGGTGCTGCTGCGGGCGATGCAGTACGCCACCGAGTTTGGGATGTTTTTCGCCAGCCACTGCGAGGTGCCGGAGCTGGCCGGGCCACGCGCCCTGAACGAAGGGGTAATGAGTTATCGGCTCGGCATCAAGGGCTCGCCGGCGTGCGCGGAGGAAATCATCATCGACCGCGACATCCGGTTGGCCCACGCAGCGGGCGCGCACGTTCACATCCAGCACGTGTCCAGTAAGCTCGGCATGGAAACCATCCGCTGGTGGAAGTCCCGCGGCGATGTGAAGGTTACGGCGGAAGTGACCCCGCACCACCTGATGTTCACCGACGAGCACATCGGGGACTACGACACGAACTATAAGATGAACCCACCGCTGCGGACGCAGGCCGATTGTGATGCGCTGCTTGAGGGACTCATCGAGGGCGTATTCGACCTCATTGCCACCGACCATGCGCCGCACACGCCGTTCGAAAAAGCACAAGATTTCATCAGCGCACCCAATGGCATCACCGGCCTGGATACTGCCCTGGTGTCGCTCTATCACCACTTCGTCGAGCCGGGGAAATTCGGGTGGAACCTGGTGGTGAAGCGCTATTCGGCGGAGCCGCGCCGCCTGATGGGCCTGCCGGTAGCCGCCATCGAAGTCGGCCAACAAGCCGATTGCCTTTTGTTCGATACCGAAGCGGAAACCACCTTCACGCGGGAATTCATGAAATCCAAATCCCACAACACGCCCTTCATCGACCAGACGCTGAAAGGCCGGGTAGACCTAGTCGTTTTAGGTACGGAAGTTCTGCTTGAGCGCGAACCGTTCGTTGAGCTGTCCAAAAAATAAAAAGGTGGTCATGCAGAGCGCAGCGAACCGAAGGTCGGCGAAGCCAATCATCTCGCATGCCTTGAGTAATCCAATCGATTGAGTTAGTGAATGCACACGAGATGCTTTGCTGCGCTCTGCATGACGTTCTATAAAGCTTACTTTACCATGAGTACCCTTCACCCCTCCGACACCCCTAGCGCCAGCGCCGCTCCGACCAAGCCCCGAGTCGGCGTGGTCATGGGCTCCAGCAGCGACTGGGACACCATGCAGCATGCCGTGCAGATGCTTGCGCATTTTGGCGTGGCCCACGAAGCACGCGTGGTGTCGGCCCACCGCATGCCCGATGACTTGTTTGCCTACGCCGAACAGGCCGGCCCGCGCGGTTTGCAGGCCATTATTGCCGGTGCGGGTGGGGCCGCTCACCTGCCGGGCATGATGGCCGCCAAAACCACGGTGCCCGTGCTGGGGGTGCCGGTGGCCAGTCGCCATTTGCAGGGGGTGGATTCGCTGCACAGCATCGTGCAAATGCCCAAAGGGGTGCCCGTGGCCACTTTTGCCATTGGCAACGCCGGGGCAGCCAACGCAGCGCTGTTCGCGGTGAGCATGCTGGCCCTGCACGACTCTGACCTCGCGACCAAGCTGCAAGCGTTTCGCGCTGAACAAACCGAAGCCGCTCGCGCCATGACCTTGCCGGTATGAACGACAGTATGCACGATACAGCCATGACCCCGGTTTTCCCGGGCAGTGAGGACGCCGCGGGCCAGCGGGCCACCCTGGGGGTGATGGGCGGCGGCCAGCTGGGCCGGATGTTTGTGCATGCCGCCCAGCGCCTGGGTTACTTCACGGCCGTGCTGGAGCCCGACCCGCAAAGCCCGGCGGGGCTAGTGAGCCACCACCACATCCAGACCGACTACGACGACCCGGCCGGGCTGGCGCAACTGGCCCAGTTATGCCAGGCCATCACCACCGAGTTTGAAAACGTGCCCGCCCAAGCCCTGCAAACGCTGGCGCTGACCCGACCCGTGGCGCCTAGTGCGGCGGTGGTAGGAATTGCTCAAAACCGCATCGAGGAAAAAGCTCACTTCATGGCTTGCGCCGACGTGTCGGGCGTGACTTGTGCGCCCTATGCGGTGATTGAAACGCCGGCTCAGCTGCAGGCCGTCCAGGATGAGAGGGCAGATTTGCTGCCTGGTATTCTGAAAACCGCGCGCCTGGGTTACGATGGCAAGGGTCAGGTACGCGTCGGGACCGCCGATGAGCTGGCCGCCGCCTGGGCGGAGCTGGGCGGCGTTGCCTGCGTGATGGAGAAGATGCTGCCGCTAACCGCCGAGTGTTCGGTGCTGGTGGCGCGCGGCTGGGATGGGCAGGTCGTCAGCTTCGCGCCGCAGCGCAACGTGCACGTCGATGGTATTTTGGCCGTTACCCACGCTTACGAAGGCAATATGCCGCCCGCCCTGGCAACCAGGGCCCGCGAGGCAGCCGTTTCCATCGCGCATCATCTTGGCTACGTTGGGGTGCTGTGCGTCGAGTTTTTTGTGGTGGACGATGGCAGCGAGCACGGCGGTCTGGTGGTCAACGAAATGGCCCCGCGCCCGCACAACAGCGGCCACTACACCCTGGACGCCTGCGACGCGTCGCAGTTTGACCTGCAGGTCCACGCCATGGCGGGCTTGCCCTTGCCGCAGCCGCGCCAGCATTCCCCGGCCATTATGCTCAACCTGCTGGGCGATGTGTGGTTTGATGCCAGCGGTCAACGGCGTGAGCCGGACTGGTCCCCCGTGCTGAGCCTGCCGGGAATGCACCTGCACCTGTACGGCAAGCTGCAGGCGCGCGCAGGCCGCAAGATGGGCCATCTGACCATCACTGGTCCAGATGTCGAAAATGTCAAAACTGTGGCGCGGCGCGCCGCTGGCCTGCTCGGCTTGCCGGGACTGGACGATATATAACAAACCGTTTGTGTTAGCAAAAAGTCACATTAAACGGTCATGCGGAGCTTGTCGAAGCATCTCTACCGCGCAAGTAATTCAACCGGCTGCAATGAAGCGGTAGAGATGCTTCAACAAACTCCGCATGACGTTCTGCCTACTTCCTAAATAGGTTCATCATTTCTAGTCGAACCAACAGAACATGACCCAAACAGTAAAACTCATCCTCGAAGACGGCACCGAAATCGAGGGCACTTCCTTCGGGGCCTATACTTCGGTCGCGGGCGAAGTCGTGTTCAGCACGGCCATGACCGGCTACCCCGAAAACCTGACCGACCCGTCCTTCGCCGGCCAGATTCTGGTGCTCACCACCCCCATGGTGGGCAACTACGGCGTGCCCGGCGAGGAGCTCTACGAGTCGATTTCGAAAATTTTTGAGTCCGACAAGGTGCACATTGCCGGGCTGGTGGTGAACTACTACTCTGAGGAGCACAGCCACTGGAACGCCGCCAAAAGCCTTGGCGACTGGCTGAAGGAGTACAACATCCCCGGCATTTTCAACGTCGACACCCGCCTGCTCACCAAGAAGCTGCGCGAGAAAGGCGCCATGCTGGGCAAAATCGTGGCCGCCGACGACGTGCCTTTCCACGACCCCAACCTGGATAATTTAGTAGCGCAGGTCAGCCAACCGGGCGTGCAGCACTACGGCACCGGCCAGCACAAAATCGTACTGGTGGACTGCGGCACCAAAACCAACATCATCCGCTGCTTCCTCGAGCGCGACGTGGAGCTAATCCGCGTGCCCTGGAACTACGATTTCACCCAAATCAACTACGACGGCCTGTTCCTGAGCAATGGCCCTGGCGACCCCAAGATGTGCGAGGCCACCATCGGCCACCTCCGAGCCGCCCTGCAGCAGGACAAGCCCATCTTCGGCATCTGCCTGGGCTCCCAGCTCATGGGCCTGGCCGCCGGCGGTGACACGTTCAAGCTCAAATACGGCCACCGCAGCCACAACCAGCCCGTCAAGCTCACCGGCACCCAGCGCTGCTACATCACCAGCCAGAACCACGGCTTCGCGGTGGATACCGATACGCTGCCTGAGGAGTGGGACATGCTGTTTGAGAACCTGAACGACGGCACCTGCGAAGGCATCAAACACAAAACCAAGCCGTTTTTCTCCACCCAGTTTCACCCCGAAGCCGCCGGCGGCCCGCAGGACACGGAGTATCTGTTTGATGATTTTTTGACGGCGGTGGCGGAGTATAAAACTGCCAATCAGCAATGATAAAAGAACGTCATGCGGAGCGAAGCATCTTGCCCGCGTCGTCTGCATAAAATAAAAAGTAATGGCCGAAAGTGAAGCCTCTATAATCAGCCAAATAATCAATTCTGAAGAGGTTATTCAACACTTCGGTTATTGGCCGGATTTCCATGACGCCGAAATCACGAAAGCAACTTTTGAAACCCATCCAACTGGGCGTTACTCTGTCACCTTTGTAATTGCCGCTTTCGAAATGACAAGCGAAGTTGATGAGAGAGGTTACTACAAGTTAATTAAACACTGCGACGTCGAATTTCAATTTATTGGGATAGAAGAGATAGATTTTAAGTTTTTCAGTTTCCAAAACGTCCTTTTCGGTTTAGAATTTGAAGCAGTTGGCAACAACATCAAATGCCTATTCGATTCTAGTGTAGGACTGGAAGTTGCTATAGTTGCTGAAGAAATTTGCATCCTGAGGTTAACACCAACTACTCCAATTCAAGATGAACCACTCAAACACATAGATCCGAACGAGCCAATGGACGCGAAAAATATATTCATTTCGAGTGAGCATCGTCTACGGAATTTCGACTGGTCAGAAATGATTTATATCGGCCTTGACCACGAGCAGGCCAATGAATACCAAACTGATAAGGTGGCAAGTTACGCTCACTCGTTGTTCGACGAACCAGAAGTGTATGTAGTGATTGGTCGTCATGATTCACACCTATCAACATTGGAGGAAGCGCTTAAGAAGGTCAGCACGCTGATGAGAACTACGGATGTATACCTCTGCAATACGTCATTCACAAAGGCCATGAAATTCAATATGATTGGCGTGATGTCTTACGGACAGAAGCGCAGTTAATACTTCCCAAAGAAGCGGGCGAGATGCTTCGCTGCGCTCTGCATGAAGTTCTTTTTAACATGACCACTTCAAAAAACGGTCTGTTACCTAACCCTTAAAATGACCAAACCCAACAAAGTTCTCGTCCTCGGTTCCGGCGCCTTGAAAATCGGCGAAGCCGGGGAATTCGATTATTCCGGTTCGCAGGCGCTCAAGGCCCTGAAAGAGGAAGGCATCCGCACCGTCCTCATCAACCCCAACATTGCCACCGTGCAGACGTCCGACGGCATGGCCGACGACGTGTACTTCCTGCCCGTGACGCCCTACTTCGTGGAGGAAGTCATCAAAAAGGAGCAGCCCGATGGCATTCTGGTGGCCTTCGGCGGCCAAACGGCCCTGAACTGCGCCGTGGCCCTGTACCGCGGCGGCGTGTTCGAGAAGTATAACGTGCAGGTGCTGGGCACGCCCGTGCAGTCGATTATTGACACCGAAGACCGGGATATTTTCAAGGATAAGCTTTCCCAGATTGGGGTGCACTGTGCCCGTAGCGTGGCCGTGACGACGATGGAAGACGCGCTGGCCGCCGGCGAGAAAATCGGCTTCCCCATCATCGTGCGAGCGGCCTTTGCGCTGGGTGGCCTGGGCAGCGGCTTCGCCAACAACCTGGACGAGCTGCGGGCATTGGCCCAGCAATCCTTCACCACCTCCGACCAGATTCTGGTGGAAGAATCGCTCAAGGGCTGGAAGGAAGTGGAGTACGAAGTGGTGCGCGACCAGTACGACAACTGCATCACGGTCTGCAACATGGAGAACTTCGACCCCATCGGCATCCATACCGGGGAGAGCATCGTGGTAGCCCCGTCCCAAACGCTCAGCAACCGCGAGTACCACAAGCTGCGTACCATCGGCATCGCCACCATTCGCCACCTGGGCATCGTGGGCGAGTGCAACATTCAGTACGCGTTGGACCCCGTTTCGGAGGACTACCGCGTGATTGAGGTGAACGCGCGCCTCTCCCGCTCCTCGGCCCTGGCCTCGAAGGCCACGGGCTACCCGCTGGCGTTTGTGGCCGCCAAGCTCAGCCTGGGCTACTCGCTGTCGGAGCTCAAAAACAGCGTGACGCAGACCACGTCGGCCTTTTTCGAGCCGGCCCTGGACTACGTAGTGGTCAAGCTGCCGCGCTGGGACCTGAGCAAATTCGAGGGCGTAAACCGGCAGATTGGCAGTGCCATGAAGAGCGTGGGCGAGGTCATGGCCATCGGCAAATCCTTCGAGGAAGCCATCCAGAAAGGCCTGCGGATGCTGGACACCGGCAGGCGCGGGTTTGTGGCCAACAAGCCCGAAAACATTGATGCCACCACGATAGACCAGCTGCTAAACGAGCCAAACGAAGAGCGCATCTTCGCCATTAATGACGCGTTTGAAGCTGGCTATACGCTGGAGCAAGTGCACGCGCTGACGCGCATCGACCACTGGTTTTTGCAGCGTCTCTACACCATTTTCCTACTCGGTAATAAGCTTGCCGAAGGACGCGTAAATGGGTTGGATGGCCTGGAAACCGGCTTGCTGCGCGACCTCAAAAAAGCGGGTTTCTCCGACCAACAAATTGCGGTAAAGCTGCTCGGCGAAGGCGATGTGAAGGCCGATGAGCTGCGGGTGCGCGCCCGCCGCAAGGCGCTGGGCGTGCTGCCCGTCATCAAGCAGATTGACACGCTGGCGGCCGAATTCCCGGCCAAAACCAACTACCTCTACAGCACCTACCACGGCACCGAAAACGACTTGGAACCCGAAACCGCGAAGTCGGTGGTGGTGCTCGGCTCCGGCGTGTACCGCATCGGCAGCTCGGTGGAATTTGACTGGTGCGGGGTGCAAGCCGTGCAAACCGCCGCGGAGGAAGGCTATAAAACCATCATCATCAACTACAACCCCGAAACCGTTTCGACCGACTACGACGTCAGCGACCGGCTGTATTTCGAAGAGCTGAGCTACGAGCGGGTGATGGACATCCTGGATTACGAGCAGCCCAGCGGCGTGATTCTCTCCACTGGCGGCCAGATTCCCAACAACCTCGCCACCCGCCTGGAAGAGGCCAACGCCCCCATTCTCGGCACCACCGCGGCCAGCATCGACGCAGCCGAGAATCGCCACAAGTTCTCCCGCATCATGGACGAGCTGGGCATCGCCCAGCCGCGCTGGAAAGAGCTGACGTCGCTCGATGCCATGATTGCATTTGTGAAGGAAGTAGGTTTCCCCGTGCTCATCCGGCCGAGCTACGTGCTATCGGGCGCCTCGATGAACGTGGTTTCCAACAACTTCGAGCTGGAGGAATTTTTGAAAGCCGCCACGGCCGTGAGCGCCGAATATCCGGTAGTGGTGTCGGAGTTTATTCAGGAAGCCAAGGAAATTGAGCTGGACGCGGTGGCAGACAAAGGAGATATTGTGAGCTACGCCATTTCCGAGCACGTGGAGTTTGCCGGCGTGCACTCCGGCGACGCCACCATGTACTACCCGCCCCAACGGGTGTACGTGGGCACCATTCGCAAGCTGAAAATTATCGCCGAAAAAATAGCCAAGCGCTACCAAATCAGCGGCCCGTTCAACCTCCAGTTCCTGGAGAAAAACGGCGTCATCCGCGTGATTGAGTGCAACATCCGGGCCTCGCGCAGCTTCCCCTTCGTGTCGAAAGTATCGGGCCACAACCTGATTAAAAAGGCCACGCAGGTGCTGCTGGGCAAGAAAGTGGCGCGCGACGAGAGCGAGCGGGTCTACGACCTGCCCTTCGTGGGGGTGAAGGCCCCGCAGTTCTCCTTCACCCGCCTGCCCGGCGCCGACCCGGTGCTGCGCGTGGACATGGTGAGCACCGGCGAAGTCGGCTGCCTGGGCGACACGGCCGAGGAAGCGCTGCTGAAAGCGATGCTGAGCGTAGGCTACAAAATCCCGCAGCAGTCGGTGCTGATTTCCGGCGGCCCCATCATCTCCAAGGTGGCCCTGCTCGCCCCCACCGAGCTGCTGGTCAAAAAGGGCTACACCATTTACGCCACGCAGGGCACGCACCGCTTCTTCGCCGACAACGGCGTGCCCAGCCGCCTCGTGTTCTGGCCCGACGAGCTGCAGGAGCCCAACGTGCTCACGTACCTGAAGGAGAAGAAAATCGACCTGGTCATCAACATCCCCAAAAACCTCTCGAAAGGCGAGCTCGACAACGACTACCAAATCCGCCGCACGGCCGTGGACTTCGGCGTCGGGCTGCTGACCAATGCGCGGCTGGCCAAGGCCTTCATTCAGGCCTTCTGCACGCTGGAGCTGCAGGATTTGAAGATTAAGAGCTGGAACGAGTACAAGGCCATGTAGCGCGGACTCTGTGAGTCCGCGCATAGCTCAAACCCATCTTCGTGTCGCGCATGAAACAAGATGGGCGATTCGTGGCGGACGACATACCCGTGGTGAAAGCCGCTGTATCGCGGGGCCCCCTCAAAGCTTTATGAAGCTTGCTTATTGGGTGCTAAAGTTGAGCAATAGCATGCAGGCGGAGCTGTCCTGCTCAGTGAAATTGTAGGATATACAGCTGAGGGCAAGGCTGTCCGTAAGCGCTACACGACAAACCATTCCCCTTCGACGTCCATGTAATATGCATGGTCGCGGCTCTCGTGCAGCGGCAGGCTGAGGCATTCGCATTAGTCTTGAAAGGCAATCAGGATTCAGCCGTTTTCACTGGTCACGTGTTTCGTTGGCTGTATCTTTTTTACTAGTAGTTGGTTATCAAGATTTTTAATCAGGAAAGCGGGCGGTGCCTACCCATTTAGATGCCCGCTTGCCTGCCTGCTCATTCACCTCCCTCTCTATGCCCGCGCAGCTACCCTCACACCGCTCTTTTTACTGCTGATAATTTCTCCTTGCGTAGCGCTGAGTGAGAATGAGAATGGGGCAGTCCCGACTGTTTCATGGGCCGGTGCTTTTTCGTAGCTTGGCGGCATGAAAATTCATTACCTGCTCTTAGCAAGCGGGTTGGCGGGCTGCGCCAACCCCTCCCCCCAGGAAGTTGCCGAGTCCCTGGTGAGGGAAGAGGTCCAGGCCAGCCTCCCCAACCCGGTCGCCTACAAATCCATTGGGTTTGACGTGGAGCCCTACACGCGCCAGGATTCGGCTGCGGCCGCGGCCGGGCGGGGCAGCACCCCGGGGCGCGCAATCGGGGGCGCGGACACGACGCGCATTGGCTGGGAAGTCCGGCACGTTTACTGGGCCGAAGACGCGGACGCCTCCCTCGTCAAACAAGAAGCCCGTTTCGCGGTGTACCCGCCTAAGACCGTAGTCCGCTTAGTTGAACACTAGCGGGTTGCCGGCGAGCCGGTGCCAAGCCCACAGCCCCGGCGTGCGGAGCGTGCACAAATGATTAGCTAGGCGTTGGTGCCCACGTTTTCTTACGAGCGCACCGTTACCCGCCACCGCGACTTATTGGTGTTCGGGAGCTACTTAGTGCTAAGAATCGTTCCGGGAGGCTATTGGCTAATCCAGAAAATAGCCAGCAAGGCGTCAATCAACGTTCAAGAAAACGGTCGTGGCTGTGGCAGAAGCTGCTCAGCGCCTGCGTTGGTTTCGCAAAAGCGAGTGCGTCTAGCTAACAAGGAGGCTCTAGGAGCTTACCTGGGCAGGTAGGGGCTACCTGGGCAAATCAATGAATTCCGCCCGCCAGGGAGATTTCGCAACAGCCACAGTGGTTCAAGTAAATCCGTAGTTGCTGCTCTGGCGGTGGAGGCCTCTCTTTCCGCTTTTACTACATGGCCTAACGGGTACTACCCGGTGCTTGTGGTGGCCTGCTCCGGTTGGTTCAGCAGCTTCTAGGCCGTGTGGCTGTTCCAGATAAAATAAAACACTAACTGAAACGCTGCATTTGCTTGTGTAACCACTTGAATCGACATGGCTAGCAATGTCTTTGTCAGGTTTCAGCTCTGTACGGCTGTTTCGTGTTCCTGCTCCTCTGTGGCCCAGGGCTAACGGTGTTGAATAGAGTTAGGATTGAAGCGCGCCCCATAAAGCGCGAGTTGCCGCTTGAGGTCGAAAGAGGGATAAAGAAGTAAGGACAGGTTCCGGGCCGCTACTGCCACGGTAGAATGGGCCCGGGTTCTAGCCAAACCAGCCCAAGCATGATTCATTGCTGAAAGTATTGTAATCTTGCCTGGCTGCGTTCCTTACTCACTTGTGCATGAAATACGTGTTACTCAATCCATATGCTCCGGCGCTGGCCGGTCTTTTGGCCCTGTGTGGCCCAGTCGCTCTTGCTCAACGGGCGACAACTGTTAAAGCACCGGCGCGCCGTGCGGCCGTGAGCCAACCCGTGGGCGTGTTGGCAACGATGACCAAGGGCATGCAGAAGTTTGACGGCTACTTTCCGTTTTACTACGAGCAGAAAACGGGCAGAATTCTGCTGGAAGTTGACCGGCTTGACCAGGAGTTTTTGTATTTCGGGTCGTTGGCCAGCAGCATAGGCAAAGGCATCGAAAGAGGCCAGAGTAATGCGGCTATTGCCAAGTTCATCCGAGTGGGAGGGAAGGTCCTTCTGATTGAGCCCAACTACGAGTACCGAGCCGTGAACGGCAACGCGGATGAACAACAGGCCGTTGACAACGCCTTTGCTAAATCGGTCATTTGGGGGTTTGTGCCGGTGGCTACCGAAGGCACGAAAGTGCTAATAGACCTGACCCCGTTTCTGGTACGCGACAGCCAGAAGATTGCCGAAGGACTGGGCCGGAGCGGCTATCAGGGGCCCGGCGCCAGCCTGATGGGCGGGCCCGGAAGCGGGCCTGCAAGCAGCTACAGAGTCGATGAGTCGCGCTCGGCGGTGTACCTGGAGAACACCCGCAACTTCCCCAAAAACACGGAGTTTGAGGCCATGGTCACGTTCACGAGTACGCCCGGCCGGGGCTCCGACCCAACCCTGGCTCCGGACCCGAATGCCGTGACTGTGCAGATGCATCAGGCCTTTATTGAGCTGCCGGACAAGAACTTTCGGCCTCGGCAGTTTGACCCCCGCTCGGGCTTTCAGGATTTCAGCTATCTGGATTTTGCCGCTCCCATGAGCCAGCCGCTGGCGCAACGGTTTATTGTCCGGCACCGGCTCGAGAAGAAGGACCCGGCCGCGCCTGTTAGCGAAGCCGTGAAGCCCATTGTGTACTACGTAGACCGGGGCGCGCCACCCGCCATCAAAAAAGCGCTGCTGGAAGGCGGCGCCTGGTGGAACCAGGCTTTTGAGGCAGCGGGGTTCAAGGATGCCTTTCAAATAAAAGAGCTGCCGACCGGGGCCGACCCCATGGACATCCGCTACAACATGGTGAACTGGATAAACCGGTCTGGTAGCCCGCGGGCTTACTCGTACGGGTACAATTACGTGGACCCGCGCACGGGAGAAATTCTGAAAGGGGTGGTGTCGTTGGGGGCCGACCGGCACCGGCAGGACTTTCTTATTGCGGAGGGCTTGCTGCAGCCTTACGAAGACGGCAAGCCTGTGAGTGACCAAATGGAGCAGTTGGCCTTGGCGCGCATCCGGCAGTTGTCGGCTCACGAAATTGGCCACACGCTGGGAATACACCACAACTTCACGGCCAGCACCAAGGAGCGGGCTTCGGTGATGGATTACCCGTTCCCGCGCTTCACCTGGCAGCCCGATGGTAGACTCGACGTGTCGCAGGCCTACGCCACCGGCATCGGCAGCTGGGACAAACGCGCGGTGCTGTGGGGCTACGCCGACTTCCCCAAGGGCACCGACGAAAAGCAGGCGCTTGACCGCATCATGCAGGAAACCCTGCAACAGGGGCACCGCTTTATTCCGGACATTGGCGGCTACGCTCACCCGGCCGCCAACCAGTGGGACGAAGGCACTGACCCCGTAGCGCAGCTGGCTACGCTGATGACGGTGCGCCGAGAACTGCTCGACAAGTTTTCCGAGAAAGCCATTCGCCCGGATGCGCCCCTGGCCACACTGGAAGAAGTGCTGGTGCCGATTTATCTGCTGCACCGCTACCAGGTGGAGGCCGTGGCCAAATCCCTGGGTGGGCAGTACTTCACTCACGCCGTGAAAAACGACGGCCAGGCGCCCACCCAGATGGTGGACCCGGCCGTGCAGTGGCAGGCGTTCGATGCGCTGCTTGCCACCATTTCGCCGGCCGCGTTGCAACTGCCCGAGGCATTGATTGCCAAGATTCCGCCGCGGCCATCGGGCTACCCGGCCACGCTGGAAACCTTCGGCCGCTACACCGGGCCCACCTTCGACCCGCTGGCGGCGGCCGAAGCGGCGGCTGGCCCCACCATTGCCTCGCTTCTGAACCCGCAGCGTGCCGCTCGCCTGATTGAATACCAGGCCCGCGACAGCAAGCAGCCCGGCTTTCTGCCGGTGGTGGAGCAGCTGCTGGCGCGCACGTGGCGCGCCCGGCCAGAAACCGGCTACGCCGGGGCTGTGCAAACGGTAGTGAACAACCTCGCCCTGCAGCACCTGCTGCAGCTGGCGGCCAACGCGAAAGCGCCGGCCAGCGTGCGCGGGCAGGCCTTGCTCGCGGTGGATGGCCTGCAACGGTGGATGCACAGCCAGGCCAAGCGGGGCAAAGCACCCCAGCAAGCCAACCTGCTGTTCGGCTTATCGCAGATTGAGCGGTTCCGAGCCAACCCGACTGCTTTTACGCCCGCGCCTGCGGTAGACATGCCGCCCGGCGCGCCCATTGGCATGCCGGGGATGAGCTTTATGGACTAGTTCAGGCTTTTTTTGCTTACTACTACTGATTTATGCAATGAAAAAGCTCATTGTTTTCTGCTGCTGTCTGTTCTCCCTGTCTGCAATGGCTCAGCCGAGCACGGACATTTACCTGTTCGACCTCTCGGTGAAAGCAGGCAACGTGGTGCTTACCAAACCGCGCAATGCCACGTCCCATCCAGGCTACGACAACCAGCCCTTTTTCCACGCCACTCAACCGGTTCTTTACTACACGTCGAGCGCCGAGGGTGGTCGCACCGACCTGAAGTCATATAACTACCGCACGGCCCTGACCAAGCAGATTACGGCCACGCCCGAGCGGGAGTATTCACCGACGTTGACTGAGGACCAGCAGTTTCTCTCCTGCATCATTCAGCGCGACAATGGCCAGCAGGACTTGGGCAAATATCCACTGGCAGGCGGCCCGCCCGTGGTGCTGATTGACAACCTCAAAGTCGGATATCATGCCTGGGCTGACCAAACCCGCCTGCTGATGTTCGTGCTGGCTACGCCCGTAAGCGAGCTGCACTTTCACGACCTCGCAACGGGGCGCGATACCATCATTGCCCGCAACATTGGGCGCTCGCTGAAACGCATCCCTAACCAGTCGGCTATCAGCTTCCTGGAACACGCGCCGGATGGTACGTGGCTCATTCGACGGTTCGACACCCAAACCCAAGCCGTCACGACCCTCGCCCCGGCCCTAACCGGAGCAGAGGACGTGGCCTGGACCAGCAATGGCCTGATGCTGATGAGCAACGGCGAGCAGATTTACAGCCGAAAGCCCGGTAGTGGCCAGAATTGGCAGCCTGTGACCCTAAAAGGAGCAATGCCCACTCTGAAGAAAATGAGCCGACTGGCCATCAACGCTGCCAATGATAAGCTGGCGGTAGTAGTTGAGGAATAAAGCAACGAGTCAATCACAATTGAGCGTGCTTGAAATATCCAAAACCATTGCACCAGTGGCTGATTGAGTTGTGTGCCAGCCGCTCAGCCGGCGCTGCAGCTTAGCTAAGGCTGCCCTTGCAGCAGTTGGTTTCATTGTCTAGAGAGGGTGTTTGGAGTTGAGCGGGCGACATGCCCGTTTGCTTTTTACGTTACAGAAAGTTGATGCCACCGGCGCATCTCAGCCGTACACAGTAGCTCTCAAAGTGGCCGCAGCACGGGAAAGTAGGCCTGTAGGCTGGCTCGGTTTTTATGGGTGAGGCGCTTCCGCAGGGGCGTGTGCTTGCTCCGGCTGCGGTAAGTCGTCATTTATTTCTGCTCTATGCTACGTGTTTCTGTTGGGTTTCCTGTTGTCTTAAGTTTAAATACGTCGGGCTATGTGCTGGCATTATTGGGCCTGCTGGCTCCGGCCCTGAGCCAGGCACAGGGGCCGGTGGCCTTCCCCGGAGCCGAAGGAGCGGGGCGATACACTTCGGGCGGGCGGGGTTCAGCAACAGTGCCGACTACAGTGTTTGAGGTTACCAACCTTGAGGACGACAACCAGCCCGGCAGCTTGCGCTATGCCCTCGGCAAGACCGCGGCAGCGCGCACGGTGGTATTTCGGGTATCGGGCACCATTCACTTGACTGCGCCGCTCAACATCAGCAAGCCCAACACCACCATTGCCGGTCAAACGGCGCCCGGCGACGGCATCTGCCTGGCCGATTACCCTGTGTCGGTGAAGGCCAACAACGTGATTGTGCGCTTTATCCGCTTCCGCATGGGCGACAAAAACCAAAACCAAGGCTTCGTGCACGGCGCAGGGGGCGACGATGCCTTCGGAGCGCAGCGCATTAAGCACCTCATTGTCGACCACTGCTCGATGAGTTGGAGCACCGACGAAGCCATGTCGGTGTATGAGGGCGATAGCACTACCCTGCAGTGGAACCTCATTGCGGAGCCGCTGAACTACTCCTATCATTTCGAGCGGGGCGATGAGGATTTCGAGCGCCACGGCTTTGGCGGCATTTGGGGCGGGCAGCACGCCTCGTTTCATCACAACTTGTTTGCGCACTGCAAAAGCCGCACGCCCCGTTTCAACGGGAGCCGCTACACCCACCCGGCGGGGTTCGAGAACTGCGACTTTGCCAACAACGTCATTTACAACTGGGGCGAAAACAACGTTTACGCTGGCGAGGGCGGCAACTACAACGTGGTGAACAACTACTACAAGCCCGGCCCGAACACCGCCACCAAAGTGCGCGCCCAGGTGCTGAACCCCTACAAAATTGACAAGGAGCCGGGCCGCCTGCCCTACGGCAAGTTTTACCTGACCGGCAACTACGTGGCCGGCTCCCCCGCCGTGACGGCCCGCAACTGGCGCGGCGTAGCGATGAACGGCGGCACTCCCGCCGATACCGTGCTGTCGAAAGTCGACCAGCCCTTCGCCATCGGGCAATTGGCGCTGCAGCCGGCGGCAGCAGCGTTTGAGGCGGTGCTGCAAGGCGCCGGCGCCATTCGGCCGCGGCGTGATACACTCGACCAGCGCATTGTGCGCGAGGTGCGGGCGGGAACGGGCACCATCATCGACGTGCAGGGCCACTACCCCCACGGCACGCCCTACAGCGTAACGAAGCGGGCTTGGCCCGTGCTGAAGTCCGCAACTGCCCCCACCGACACCGACCACGACGGCATGCCCGATGCCTGGGAAAAGGCCAACGGCCTAAACCCCAACAACCCCGCCGACCGCCAAACTATCGCCGCCAACGGCTACACCAACCTGGAGAACTACCTCAATAGCCTGGTAATGCCAGCGGCCGGTGGGCAGAAGGCTCCCGCGCCGAAAACCAAAAAGAAGTAGGCGGTACTAAGCGCGACCATTCAATATTTCATCGGCTCTCGGGGCTTCTTCGGAAGGCTTGGGGCCAGTGTCGTTTTTGAGGCGGTATGTCGCTAATCCGTTCAGCCGGTTTTCCAACCGTTCAGCGGGCCGGTTTACCGTTCGCTGAAATTGTGTTTCGGTAGCTGAAATGGGCCGGTAAGTTTGGGTCATTCAATCACCCATAACCCCACTTACTCCATGAAACCTTCTGCTTTCACCCGCTTTCTGATTGCTGCGCTTTTAATGGCCGGAACCGCTGGCCCGGTACTGGCGGCCACACCAGCTTCGGCTGCCGTAGAGGCCACTGCGCCGGTGGCCGACAATCCTGCTGCTCATCCCACCTTCACGGTGCGGGTAGTGGGCAAGGGCCAGCCCATGCTGCTCATTCCCGGTCTCAACTGCCCCGGCGAAGTGTGGAACGAAGTAGTAGCCCATTTCCAGCAGCGCTACCAGTGCCACGTGGTATCGCTGGCGGGCTTTGCCGGCACGGCGCCAGCCCCCGCTGTCGACCCGCTGCTGCCAGCTGTGCGCGACCAGCTCCTGGCCTACATCAAAACCCAAAAGCTGAATAAGCCCACCGTGGTAGGGCATAGCCTGGGCGGCTTCCTGGCCCTGTGGCTGAGCACCACCCAGCCCGATGCGCTGGGCCCCCTCGTGATTGTAGACTCGCTGCCTTTCCTGGCAGGCGTTCAGTCCCCAGGGGCTACCCTGGAAGCGGCCAAAACCATGGCTGCCGGCCTCCGCAACCAAGTGAAGCAGGGCCCCATGCCCGCCGCGGCCCAGCGCCAAATGATAGCCAGCCTGGTTATCGACACGGCCCGCGTTAGCCAGATAGCCCGCTGGGGCACGGCGTCGGACCCCGCCACCACGGCCCAGGCCATGTATGACATGTACACCACCGACTTGCGCGCCGACCTCGGCCGGGTGCAGCAGCCCGTGCTGGTGCTGGGAGCCTGGGCGGCCTACAAGCAATACGGCTCTACCAAGGAAAGCACCCGGGCCATCTTCACGCAGCAATTTGCCCAGCTGCCCCAGGCGCGCATCGAAATGTCAGAGGCGGGTCGACATTTCCTCATGTACGACGACACAACGTGGTTTTTTGCCCAAACCGATGGCTTTCTAAAGCAAAGCAGTGTGGCTCGGAAATAACAATAATTTCGTGATGCTCTCCCGATGCACTGCCGCTGGCTAGCCAGCTTGTGCGTCACCCATCCTCACCTTTTCGCTTCAGCATTTACCTGCAAAGAATACCTTCCGCCTGCCATGCCAACGATAACCGAGAACGACCTCACCGCCCTGAAACTGGAACTGTCGGTGAAGGCTAAAAACGGAATTGATTTTATAGTAGCCGCCAGCATCATCTGGTCTGTTATCGCGGTGGTGTGGCTGCAGCCCAACCACCCGGCCAAAAACGGAATGATTACCTTTTTTGTTGGGGGCCTCATGTTGCCGTTGGCCTGGGCCATGTCTAAGGTGTTTAAGACCAACTGGACCATCAAAGACAACCCGCTGCAGCCGCTGGGCTTGTGGCTGAATTTCGCGCAGCTGTTCTACTTCCCAATTCTGATGTTCATGTACTCAAAGCAGCCGTAGCATTTTATCATGACCTATGCCATTATAACCGGCGCACATTTCTTCCCTTACGCCTGGTTTTACCGCACCAAAGCCTTCGCTTACATGGCTGGCGTCATTTCGGTCGGAGCCATGCTGCTGGGCCTGCGGGTCGGCCCGCAGGAGCTTTACCTCATTCCGGGGTTTGTGGCGGGGGCTATGGTGGTGCTGAGCGCGCTGCTGGTCATTGCTTACAAACAGAATGCGAAGCTCTATCTTGAGCCGGTATCGGCCTTCAGTAGCGTTTAGCCGCCCTGGGTTTTCCTTGCCTTTAGCACCTTATTCATGTCGATTCGCATTTCCCGTCGCCGGCTATACTGGGCCCTGCAAATAGGCTGCTGGGGCATATTTGGGGCGCTGGGGCTGCTCATTATGGCCATGGTAGGGCAGAAGCTCTCGCTGGCGAGTGTGCAAACGCAGGTCTTTATGATGGGTGTGTACATCGCTACCACCCACGGCCTGCGCGCGCTCATCCGGCGCGGCGGCTGGCTGAAGCTGTCGGTGCCCCAGGTGCTGTTCCGGCTGCTGCCCCTGAACCTAACAGTCGCTTTTCTGACGCAGTGCCTTGTAACTCTGGTCATGATTTACGGCCTGCGGGTGTTCACGGTAGCGGAGTTTCGCAGCAGCTACCTGCTGCTATACACCCTGAACATGAACTTCGTGTTCTGGCTCTGGACGGGCCTGTACTTCGGCCTACACTACCTCGACAATTACCGACAGGCCGACATCGACAAATGGAAGCTGGCGGCGGCCGTGCGCGAGGCCGAAATGCGTACACTCAAAGCTCAGATTAATCCGCATTTTCTCTTCAATGGCCTCAACAATATCCGGGCGCTGGTGCTGGAAAACCCGGCGCGCGCCCGGGAGATGATGACGCACCTGTCCGACTTGCTCCGGTATTCGTTGCAGCTCAACAGCCGCGAGCAGGTGCCCCTGGCCCGCGAGTTGGAGATTGTGGTGCATTATCTCGCCCTCGAAAGCCTGCAGCTGGAAGAGCGCCTGCACTACACCCTGGACGTGGACCCTGCCACGCTCGACGTGCTGGTGCCGCCCATGACAGTGCAGCTGCTGGTCGAAAACGCCATTAAGCACGGCATCACGCCGCGGCCGGGCGGGGGCAGCATCTATGTAGGGGCTCAGCTGGGAGCGCCGGAGCAGGTGCTCATTACCGTGCGCAACCCGGGCCAGTACCAGCCCACGCCCAACGCCCCCGACCACACCGGCGTGGGCCTGCCCAATGTTCAGGAGCGGTTGCAGCTCCTGTTTGGGCCCCGCGCCAGCTTCCGCATTGCCCCCGACGCGCTGCAGCCCGACACCGTGACCGCCGAGCTCCGCCTGCCGCTGCAGCCCGGCGCAGTGGCGCCGCCCGCTGCCATGCAGCTCCCCACCGCCTCAACGCCCCAATTCCTGAACGCCTAATGAAAGTGCTGTTGGTCGATGATTCGCGCCTGGCCCGCACCGAGCTGCGCCACCTGCTGCAGGCCTTCCCCGATGTGAACGTGGTAGGGGAGGCCCGCCACGCCGACGAAGCCCGCGCCCAGATAGAAGCCCTGCGGCCCGATTTGCTGCTGCTCGACGTGCAGATGCCCGGCCAAACCGGCTTCGAGCTCCTGGCCACGCTGGACGCGGCCCCGCACGTCATTTTCACCACCGCCTTCGACGAGTACGCCCTGCAGGCCTTCGCGGTAAATGCCCTCGACTACCTACTCAAGCCCGTGCAGGAATCGCGCTTGGCTGCTGCCCTGGCCAAGGCCAGAACCCGGCTGCGGGCGCCCGCTTTCGCCGAGGCCGCGCCCGATGAGCCGCCCTTTGCCCCGCCCCAAGCCCCGCTCACGGCCCAAGACCAGGTTTTTGTGAAGGACGGGGAGCGGTGCTGGTTTGTGAAGCTAGCCGACATCAAGCTCTTTGAAATCAACGGAAGCTACACCCGCATTCATTTCGAAGACCAGCGGCCGCTCATCCCCCGCACGCTGCAGCAGTTGGAAGCCCGGCTCGACCCCAAGGTATTTTTCCGGGTCAACCGCCAGCAGATTATCAACCTGAAATGGATTGCCAGCATCGAGCCCTGGTTCAGCAACACCCTGCGCCTCACCCTGCGCGACGGTCCCGAAGTAGAAGTGTCGCGGCAGCAGTCGGTGCGCTTTCGGGAGCTGCTCAGCTTATGAGCCGCTAGGCGCAGGCCTCTACAAAAACCAAGCGGTTGCCGAAGGGGTCGACGACTTCGGTCTGCATTACCTTTTCGCTCCAGCTGGTTTTCTCCAGCCCTGGGCGCGCAAAGGAATGGTTTTTTTGCACCAGCCTGTAGTGGTACGCCACCAGGCCCTTTATTTCAGCAATTGCCTTCGAGCCGGGGCAGCTGTCGCCGTGGTGGCTGGTAAGGTGCAGCACTACGTCGCCCCGCGATACCTGCATGTACAGCGGCCCGGTGGCGGGCCGGTCTTCCCAGTCGAGGTGAAACCCCAGCCACTCAATGTAAAATTCGTAAGCTTGATGATAGTCAAAAACGTGGAATATAGGTGTTACCATATGCGTTAGAAGGGTAGAATCTTCGAAGTTACTAATGATAGTACTTACAAGTCTAGTTACCTGCTCATGGGATATTGAAACTTCTCTATTCGATATCCAGCTAAACCCAGTGAACTTATCTGTGGCATATCCATCTGGAAGTCATATAGGAATTAAGAAAATGGTCGAGGTTTGCCGCTAAGGGGTAAGAAAATGGCTGACCCAGAACTTTGCTACATTTAAGCCATGATTTCTGCCTCCGAATACGACCAACTCGACGCCCTGGCCATGGCTGCTCTGGTGTGCTCCGGCCAGCTCACGGCCTCCGACTTGTGCGAGGCCGCCATTGCCCGCGCCGAAGCAGTCAATCCTCGACTGAATGCAGTTGTCTTGCCTTTGTACGAGGCAGCTCGGCAGCGGGCGAGCCAGGGGCTGCCGGCCGGCGCTTTCGGCGGGGTGCCCTTTCTGCTTAAAGACTTTGGGGCGCAGTACGCGGGCGTGCCGCACACGTCGGGCAGCCGGGCGCTGCGCCACTTCGTGCCCGCCGCCGATGCCGAACTGGCGCGCCGCTGGCAGGTGGCGGGGCTCAACATCCTGGGCAAAACCAACACTCCCGAATTTGCCCTGATGGGCGTAACCGAGCCCGCGCTTTTTGGGCCGGCCCGCAACCCCTGGCACTTGGCCCATACGCCCGGTGGCTCCAGCGGTGGCGCGGCGGCGGCCGTAGCTGCCGGCATCGTGCCCGTGGCCGGTGCCGGCGATGGCGGCGGGTCCATCCGAATTCCGGCGGCTTGCTGTGGGTTATTTGGGTTGAAGCCCAGCCGGGGCCGCGTCCCAACTGGCCCCGAGCAGGGCGAGAAATGGCAAGGCGCGGCCGTGGAACACGTGCTCAGCCGCTCGGTGCGCGACAGCGCCGCCTTGCTCGATGCCACGCACGGCGCCGATGCGGGCGCACCGTATTTCCTGCCCGGCCCCGTGCGGCCTTTTCTGGAAGAAGTCAGCCGGCCGCCCGGCCGCCTGCGCATTGCTTTTAGTCTGGGGCACCCGCTGGGCAGCACGCTGCATACGGAGTGCGCCACGGCCGTGCGGGGCGCCGCTACGCTCTTGGAGTCGTTGGGACACATCGTGGAGGAAGTACTATTGCCCTTCGACGGCCGCGCTGTGGCAGCCGCCTTTCTCATGCTGTATTTTGGTGAAACGGGCGCTAGCATTGTCGCCTTGGCCAAAGTGCTGGGCCGCCCCGCCCGCCCCGCCGATGTGGAGCCCACCACTTGGCTGCTGGGCTTGCTGGGCCGCACCTACACGGCCGCCGACTTCGCCGCCGCTCGCCACACCTGGAACGACAGCGCCCGCCGCATGGGCCGCTTTCACCAAACCTACGACCTGCTGCTAACGCCCACGCTGGCCACGCCGCCCGTGCGCATAGGCGAGCTGCAGCCCAAACCCATCGAGCAAACCCTGCTCAAGCTGGTCAATACTTTCGGTCTGGGCGGCCTCATCCGGCGCTCTGGCATTGTAGAGAAGCTGGCCGAGCAAAGCCTGGAAAAGACACCTTACACCCAAGTGGCCAACCTCACTGGGCAACCGGCCATGTCGGTCCCCCTGCACTGGACCGCCGATGGCCTGCCCTGCGGCGTGCAGTTCATTGCCCCGCTGGGAGCCGAAGACGTGCTTCTTCGCTTGGCCGGGCAGCTGGAGCAAGCTCAGCCTTGGTTTGCCCGGCGCCCAGCTCTGCTGGACTGATTCATGGGTTTCCCGGTACCCCATTTATGAAATAAAAGAGCACAAAAAAGCCCGGCCAAGACCGGGCTTTTTTCATAATCAGGCTGTTCGTGCACTTAGTGCTGAATGCTCACCTTGGTGGTAAACGTGCCTTCGCTGGTCGTTACCCGCACTACATAAACACCAGTAGCAATCGAGCTGGTATTTAGCTCCAGGCCGTTTTGCTGCATCCGGGCCGCTGGTACGGATACGGAACGCAGCACCGTTTTGCCCAGCAAGTCAACAATAATCACTTGCATGGGCACCGCGCTGTTGAGCTGCGTGCGCACGGTCAGCTTTTCCTGAGCTGGGTTCGGGTAGGCTTCGAGGGCATTGCCCACCACGTTGCCATTCTTGTTTGACAGCGCAATCACGCGAGTTCCGAGGGGGAGGTTAAAGCCCTGAACAACGCCCCCAACGGTTGGAACCCCGTTTACCCGGGGGCCCTGCACGGCGTTGGCACCCATGCCACGACGAGCAAACACGTTCCAGATAAGGTCCGCGTTGGCGGCCCGGTTGGTTACGGTGTCGGCGCGGAGCAGCGCATCGCGGCCGTCGAGGAAGCCGGGGTTACACACCTGCAGCTTGAGGCCGTCGAGCACCAGTTTAAGCATTTTGTTATTGCCGCCGTTGGCGCTGAAGAAATCAGCGCTGTAGCCGTATTTGTAAATGAATTGCCAGTTCAAATCCCACAGCACCGTGGCCCACACCTCGCCCACGTCGTGAGTTCGCTGAGCTTGGCCCGCTGCCGTGCCCAATTGTGAGTAGGTGTAGTCGTTTTTTGCGAAGTCGGTGCTGTATGGTTTATTGCGGAACCCGGGACCCACGGCATAAGGCTCGCCACCGTCATATGTTCCCACGTAGCGGCTGTTGCCGCCGCCGTCGCCAGGGCGGGTAGTCATCCACAGCGCAAAGAAGTCGCTCCAGCCTTCACCCATGGTTTGGTTACCATCGGAATTTTCAAGGCAGTTTGAATTGGCAGGGCCGCCGGTGAGACGAGTGCTGATGCCATGGCCATACTCGTGCGATACCACTCCGTTATCAAACGAGCCGTCAAAGTCGGGACCAGTTGTGGCGCAGCCCGTTGCTACGGCGTTATTTGCCAGTGCTGCTCTTAAGCGTTCCCCATCAACCCCACTAATACCGATTGCAGGTATTGTAACTGTAGCATCTGTGCCCCCCATAGGTGAAGGAGTAGTGCCCGTAGGGTTGGAGTCATAAACAATAGCACCAATTGCTCCATTCAGCTGAGCAAACTTGACTTTATCGGTAAAGTTGTTAGTAGCAGGGGCGTTGCAGCCACCGCGCCGAATTAGAGCAATCTTGCCTTGAATAGCTGCCGCGTTCACATAAGGAGTGGCGCAGGAACTGATGCCACCATCGGCCGACACGCCGTCGTTAACGGCCACGATATCACCACACAACCCATTGGGCAACGTCGAAAGTAATGGGCCAAAGGAGGCGGTGTTAAATTTGTAAGTACCTGCTGCACTGGTAGGCGCTGTAATCGTTAGGGTATTGGCGGCCTCATTATCCCATAAGTACATCTGCATCAGGCCAGGGGTGCCATCTGGGGGGGATGTAAAACTGGCATTGTTGCGACGACTGCCGTCTTGCGATTCGGCCCGCACAAAGTCGTTGCCCCGGCCCAGGTTAGTGATGTTCTTGTACTGGAAGTTGCCCGACACTTCGTCAAACCCCTTGCTCATCATCACGTCGTGGAGCATGTTGTTCCAGTAGAACAAGTTCGTGATACCGGCTGCCACGTTGCCGGGATTGCGCGCGCCTAATCTTTGGTTGAAGGGAAAATCGAAGTTCAGCGTGGGCCCACCATCGGGAGAATTAGTAGTGGAGGTAAGGGTGCCGTTACCATTCGTCGTAGTTGCGTTGTCGTCGTAAGCAGCTACGTTGTTGCCGCGGGTAAGCTGCTTGCCGCTCGATAGCAGCGAGTAAGTATCGGCAAAGAAGTTGGCGGGAGCCTTTCCTTCGCCTACCTGCCAGCCATAGGGCGAATACAGCGGATTGGCCGAGCTAAATGGCACCACTACCCGAGGCGAGATGTCCGGATTTTCAAAAGGAACCGGAATAACGGTCATGCTATTCGCCGCCGCCGTGCCTTTAGTGCCCAGCGTCGAGCGCTTGGCATCGGCCGCGAGAGCAGCCACCGTGGTGGCCATTGGCTGGCGGCTCGGCTTTTTGCTTTCCAGCACATGCTGCTGAAAGGTGGCCCGCTCACTCACTACATAGTCGTTGCGGTCTACGAAACGACCGGTTTGCGCATCAATGCGGGCGTTCCAGTAGTGTTGCTGGTCGAGCTGGGCAATGGTCACGTTCCACACCAGCACCAGCTTGTTGTCGACGCGCATGTACATCAGACGCACCGGAATGTTCTCTTCCGAAATGCCGCCTTTGTTGAACACGATGCCGTCGGCGACCCGGGCTTCTACCAGTCGCTGCAACGAAACAGGGCGGGGCAAGTCGAGGCGCTTAGCTGCAGCCACCACGGCTTGCTCTGGTGTGAGCGTTGGAGTAGTTGAAGGTGCTACAGCGGCGGCACCCGGCAAAAAGTCCTGGTTGAAAAACACCACTTTGCCGCTCCGGTCAGTATGCACCGCGCCGTTGGCGTTGAACACAGTCAGGCCATTTACGCGCTGCTGCAGGTATGTGTGGGTAAGGCCTGTGCTGGGGTCAAAGTAGGAGCTGGTCACGTAGGGGTTGGCTACGTCGGCCGCGCTTAGGGGACTTTGTCGCTGCGCTTTGGCCGAAAAGGAAGCCAGCGCTTCAGTCACTGGTGTGCCCTGCTGCGCAACCGCCAAGCCGGGCACAGCCAGTGCAATGGCCAGCGCCAGCTTGCGATAGCCCGAGTTAGTAAGAATCAATGCCATATAAAGTCAAAGACGAAAAAGGAGCTTAAAAAACTGTCTATCCGGGTATTGTCTGGAAAGACGGTAAGTGTGCCGAAAAAATTCCTATTCTTCCGTTAAATACGGAATAGAGTTTTGGCTTAAAGTATTGGCGCCGAAGCAAGAGTATTTCAACTCTAGCATTTTCCTGTGGAAAGGAGCTGGCACAAATTGGCTGGCAAGCTTGACCAGAAGGGGGAGCTTGCCGTTTGAAGTCGGAAAAGCTTCGGCACCAATACTTTTAACAAAGGGGACGTTGCACCAACTAGCGCTATTTCACAATGCTCACGCGGCTGGTCATTTGCTCGTTGCCGTTGCGTACCTGCAGGTAGTAGATGCCGGGAGCAAGGTTGCTTAGGTCCAGTTTGTTGCTGTAGTTATCACGGGCCGAACCAGAGTAGACTTGCTGACCTAGGGTGTTGGTAACCAGCACACCGAGACGGCCTTTGGCGTTCGCGCCATGAATTTCGAGGTCGAAAAAGCCCGTAGTCGAAGGGTTAGGGAACACGCTGATGGCCCGCAGCAGCGCTTCGGAATTGGCAGTAACGGCGGTAGTTGTAATGGAAATGTCGTCGATGTAGAGTGCCCCCTGATTAGCGGCACTCTTGACGTGAAAGCCTACGTACTGGGTGCTAGCGCCGGCTGGTAGCAATGCCACCATAGGAGTAGAGGAGGCATTGGCCAAGGCATAGGTGGTATTGGTGATGGCCGTGTTGGTGTAGAGCACATTGGTTTGGGCAGCCACGGTAGGAGCTGTGCCCGAGGTCACTTCTAGGCTCTCAGTGAAGTTAGATGGGCTGTTTGCGATGCCTTCGCCGCGGTAGCGGAAAGCTACTTGGTAGCGTGAGGTAGCACCTAGTGTCAAGGCCGGAGTGAAGAACCAATCGTCGGCGGCCACGCTGTTTGCAAGTAGGCTGCGGTAGCGAATGCTGTTAGCCCCCGAACTGGGGTTCGTATTTGTAATTGCCCAGGTAGCTCCATCGTTGTTGGCGTTGAGGATGGTATACCCACAAGGCAAGCTTACACCGGTAGGTAAGGCGTCAAAATTTTCGGTGTATGGAAAGCTTGAGATGGTTGTAACCGCGTTGCAAGAGGTGCTGAAGCTAACAGGTCCCGTGAGCAAGCTGGTGCCTCCGGCACTGCAGTTAGTCCGTACATACACTTGGTAGGTAGTGCCGGGTTGCAGGCCCGTGAGGGTGAAGGGCGAAGCGGTAGCAGTAATGGTGGTGCCGCTGGTATTTGGTTGGAAGCCCACTGGGCCGTAGATGAGCTGGTAGCTGCCAGAGTTGCTGGCATCGGTGAATGTTACCGTAGCCCCGTTCGGTGTTGAGCTCGTTACGGCCAAAGCAGTAGCTGGAGCGCAGTTTGGGGCCGGAGCTAATCCTGCCTCAATGGCAAAGCGCCGTGTGAAGGTGGTTGCTGCCAAATCAATCCAAGGAGCCGAACCATTGGCTGAAACATAGAAAGTGCCAGACCGGAGGGGGGCTTCTGTTTGGCTGGCAATGGCGGCTCCGGTCGGTTCCAGTTCTTTAACGCCGATATAAAACGAGCCAGAAAGCTGCAGCGATGGCAGCGCTACTGTGACATTGCCGCCTGCAGCGGGGCGGTTTTGTGCAGGTGAGCTGAAAATTAGATTACCAGGGGTATTGCCAGTGCCTGTTGCATCGTGCACCACTACCTGAAACGAAGTAGTGGGGTTGCCATTGACGGCAGCAAACGTAATCGATGCATCGGCTAGTACCACTGGGTTAGTCACTGTGTACTTTACACTGAGTACGCCACCTGTGGCGCCATAGCTCGTGGGACCGGCATTGTTAATGGGCTGGCCTTGGTCGATGTAGCTGAGGCGGTCGGCCGTAACTAATTGCGTTACTGTAGCTGAGTTATTTGCGTTATTATCATCGTTTGCTACGCTCACTGTCACGGTGTTAGTGCCGAGAGCCAGCGTGGCGGGCAACGCGGGGAAGGTTACAATTCCACCGACACCAACGGGTACGTTCACGTTCACGGTGTTGGTGATGGTGTTAGCACCTGTGATGGACAACGTTACGGCTACGCCGTTCTGAGCATTTGTACCCTCGTTCGATATAAACACTCGAACAGCTTGGGGCAGGGCACTAGGAGTGGCAATTTTGCCCAAGGTATAGACGGCAAGCACCGCAATGTCGTTGGGAATGGGCGTGATAGGTGTGAAACGGAATGTGCGGCCTGCATCGGGCGCTGCTACTGAGCGAATATTGAACGTGTTAAGGAAACCAGTGGTCACTACCTCCGTGAAATTGGCAAAAGTTGCCGCACTCCAAGCAGCTGTCGATTGCTTGACAACCTGCACAATTTGTCCGTCGTCAAAGTCGGTGCCTTTGAGGCCTACCTGTGCAAAGCGTAAAGCCGAAGTGCCGCCGGCTGATGCCGCATTGTAAACCAGTTCAATAACATTAGTGCCCTCATAGAGACGCACTTGGAAACTCATGTTGGCATACTGGGTTGGGGCAACACTGGCTTTGTCTTGCACGTTTTTCCATTGAATCGTGCACACTCTAGAGCCTGTCGTCCCGGTAGTAGCCACCCGGTATTCGGTACCCCCTGTACTGCCTGCCGTAAGGTCTATGTTAAACGGGACTATGAGGTTAGGGTCGTTGGCAGTCTCGAATGGGTTCTCAACAGAGGAAGACGCATCTTCATCTAAGAACATGGCTGCAGAAGAAGGTGCAATCGCCCCTAATTTGATGAAGCCGTTGGTATTGAGAACAAACTGTGTGAAAGTTGCGCCGTTATAGCTGAATGTGAAACCAATAGGTTGCGCTGTAGAATTAGCGTCATCCGTGTTAGCTGTGGCAACGGCAGTGCCGGTTGTTCCAAGGTCAGTGTAAGTAGTTACAGTGTTTAAGGCACCAGTTATTCTGTAGTTCAACACTTGCGCCTGACCGGCTATTGCCGTGCCCATGGTGAGCAATGCCGCAAAGCCAAGTTTTCGCAGGCCCTGGGCCCACTTACTCCGTTTGTAAAAGTTTGTCATGGAAAAAAGATGAAAAGGAAGAAGCACTAATAGGTGGAGCCTTACCATTTGCCCTGACTCCCAACCAAATGGTTTGATTTGCAATATCCTGCTTTTTTAACAAAATAATGGTGAACTAATAATAAAGAAAGTTAGTGTAAATTATTCATTATTATTTGTATATTTCAATTAAGACTAGATACAGTTATTTCCTTCTAATTTAACATAAAAATTATTGTGTGAGCAATCAACAAAGTGTTAGATAATACTGCTGAAGTTATTTTTTTGCAGCAACAAAAGATTTCGCCCAAGCAGATGAGTGCTCCCTCCAGTAAGATGATGCAGCAGTTAAAGTAATTAAGCAGTTAAAGGTTATGTCATAAACGCAGGTGTCGGATACAGGCCGCACTCGGCAATACCTGAAAAGGTAATAATCACAAAATCTCCATTTCTCATGCTGAGAAGCTCATTGAGCTCATCAGTATGAGAAATGGAGATTTAGGAAGCCTGATTTAATAGGGCTATTTACAAAGTCAATGTTTCAAGTTGCCTATGTGCTTAATGACGTTGCGATTACAGACGATTTACTTCGCAAATACTTCATTGAGCACACCTGCTAAGCGGATGCCCGCTTTGAGAATCTGCTGTTGCACAGAGGGGCCGAAGGCGGGGTAAAACTGGTAGTCGAATTTCGGATTGGCTGCGGCTGCGGCGTAGATGGGCGTGCACAACTGGTACGACTCAAATAGCCAGGTAGCCACGTCGTTTTTCTGCCATTGCTTGATTTGGGCATTGGTGGCCCGGTCGTAGGCGGTTGCCATTTCTGAGTACGTAAAGCCGGGGTATTCCACAAGGTCGCCGTCCAGAATGCTGTGCAGGTTGGTGTCGCGGCCACGCCAGCTTACTTGAATGCTGTTGCCGCCCCGGTCCTCGCCGTGGCCCACGTGCAGGGGCTGGTGCACATCGCCAACCAGATGAACCAGAAATTTTAAAGCAAATAACCGTTCAGCGGCTGTTTTCTTGGGGTCTTTCAGGTCTTGCCGCACTTGTAGCAAGGCCGTATAGGCGTTGGCCGGCGGAGTAGCCGGCGTGGCGGTGAGCTGCGCCGTGAAAGCCGGGAAGTCGAGGCCGGCTGCTACGTTAAGATAATGCCAAGGTCCCGTTTCCTTGTACTGCGGGTCCGAGCGAATCTCATCAGGCCACGTACTCACCAGGGGCAGGGTTTCGGTGCCCAAAATGCGGGCTACTTCGCGCTTCGCTGTTGATGAGAGATGGTTTTCGGCAATCTTGGCCACGGCCCGGTGGCCAACGGTGCCCCAGGCAAACACGCCAATGGGCGCGCATAAGCAAACCAGCAGGGCAATGCAACTTCTGAACATAGAGGGAATTAACAGTAAAACGGGAGCGAACGACTTTCCGATGGGTTCGGCCTGCTACCCGAAAGCAGGACCACAAAGCTAGGGCCGTTGGGCCCTGGCGGCGGCTGTAGCGCGGGCTTGTTTGCGGCTCTTGTTAAAATCATTGCAGGGTTGGCAATTTGCCAGCGTAAATTTGGCTGCTCATGTACCCTCGTATCCCGAGGGGGACCCCGTGCCCGTATGCAGTTGGAAGCTATTATCGATTCACCCGAGCTATTTATTGGCTACGACACAAAAAATGATTGGCTTTATGTGGACTGGAAAGGAGAACACAACCAGTCTTCGTCGCAGGCAGGCTGCGAACTGATGCTGGAGAGCCTGCGGGCGATGCCCTGCCAGAAAATCCTCAACGACAACTCCAACATCACCCGTACCAGCATGCAGCTCACGCAGTGGGGCATCCGCTGGGTAGAACAGATGCGGCTGGCCGGCCTGCAATACATTGCCTGGGTGCTGCCTCAAAGCCTGTTGGCTCGCCAATCTGTCGAGAGCACTGTGCACGCCATTGAGGCTCCCCGGGTAGGCACCTTCGACGACGTGGCTTCGGCCTACGTTTGGCTGCAGCAACAGCAGGTAACGCTGAGCACCTACTCCGAACAGTAAACAGTAAGCCGCCGTCTGGAGTAGGAGTGTAGTTGCCCACTCATCGCGCCGCATGTATACTAATCCTGTCATTGACGAAAACTTCCCGGACCCCACCATCATCCGTGCTTCCGATGGGTGGTACTACGCCTACGGTACCCAAACCAAGCGCGCCGGCCGTATCATCAACCTGCAAGTAGCGCGCACACGGGATTTGGTCAGCTGGGAATACCTGGGCGAAGGCCTGCCCGACAAGCCGGCGTGGGCCACCGACAGCCAGAAAATATGGGCGCCGCACGTGAGCGAGCACCAAGGACGTTTTTTCCTGTACTACTCGGCTCGGCCCACCGGCGCCGACTACCTGAGCCTGGCCGTAGCGGTGGCCGATGCTCCCGCCGGGCCGTTCGTCGACAGTGGCCAGCCCCTGCTCCCGGGCCCCGGGTTCACCTGCATCGACCCCATGGCCTTCGACGACCCCGCCACCGGCCAGCGGCTGCTGTATTGGGGTTCAGGGTTTGGCCCCATCTGGGTGCGCGAGTTAACCGAGGACCGGCTGGGTTTCCAGCCGGGCACTGAGGCGCAGCCCATCATCCATCCCAGCGTTTCCGACGACCCCGACGACTATCACCGCTTGGTAGAGGCGGCTTGGGTGCACTACCGCCACGGGTGGTACTACCTGTTCTTCTCCGGCGACAACTGCTGTGGCGCCAACGCGCACTACGCCGTGCTGGTAGCGCGTGCCCGGCACGCCACCGGCCCGTTTGAAACCTATGCTGCCGCCACCGCCAACCCCCACGCCGCCCTGCTTGCGGCCAACGCTCATTGGCTGGCCCCGGGCCACAACTGCGTGGTAACCGACGCCGCGGGCCAAGACTGGCTGGCCTATCACGCCATCGACCCCCGCCAGCCCACCTTCGACGCCATTGACGACTCGGAAGGCTACTCCCGCCGCATTCTGCTGCTCGACAAGCTGAATTATATCAATGGCTGGCCCGTGGTGGAAAACAACTCGCCCTCGTGGCAACCAGTGCCTGCCCCCGTGGGGCAGTTATGAGTTTGCTCCGTAGTTGCGCATTCCCACATGGCTTGCGTCTGAGGACAGTGCTGGAAAACAAGACCAGGGTGCCAAAAGTTGTTTTTATTCAAGCCACCGGCTCCCCGTTTTCCGTACCTTCGGCACAACGCGCGTTACACTTCTTTCTATGCAGTTAGCATCATCGCTCTTTCGTTTATTCGGCCATCGGCTTGGTGTTTTTTCGGTTTTGGGCATGCTCCTAGCTGGGCCCGTGCTGGCGCAGGCTCCCCTGCCCGAGGGCCAGTGCCTGATGCTGCCGTTGGAGCCCGCCCGCCGTGCGCAGCAATCGGGGCTGGTGGTTGAAGCCCAGGTGCTGGACGCACAAAGCTTCTGGGACGCTAGCCACACTCATTTGTTCACCAAACACCGGTTGCGGGTGTTTTCCTTGCTTAAAGGCCAGGTGGCCGATACTTCCGGTCTCGTAGTAATCACCGAAGGGGGCCGCCTAGGGCTCGACCAGCACGTGCTCAGCAATACCCTGCGGCTGGCAACTGGCCAAGTGGGTGTATTCTTCTTGGCGCGGGCCCCGTGGCCGGGCCTGCCCCTGGCCGGAGGCCGCGGCTGGACGCCCTACGGCAGTGAGCAGGGTTTCATCGAATACGACCTGGCCGAGCGCACCGCATCCGAGCCTTTTCGCACTTACTCGTCTATAGATGGGGCTTTCTTCCGGGAGGTAAGCCGGTTCACGGGGCAGGCGCGCCGGGTGCTGCAAGCCAGTCCGGCCGAGGCGGCTGCAACTGTTCCTCAGCAGCGCGGCACGCTGGCTCCCACCGTCAGCAACTTTACCCCACAAACTTTGCCCGCCGGCGCCGAAGCTGTGCTCACCATCAACGGCGACGGTTTTGGGGCCACCCGCGGCTCTGGATTTGTTGAATTCCGCAACGCCGATGACGGCGGCGCCACCCGCGTGCGGGCCCGCGAGCGGGACTACGTTTCCTGGACCAACACACGAATCCAAGTGCGCGTCCCTTCTTCAGCCAACGGCGGCCAGCCGGCCAGCAACGGGCATCCGGCCGGCTCCGGCCCCATCCGTGTAACCACCAACGACCAGCTAAGCAACGAGAGCGCAGGCTCAGTCACTATCAACTACGCCCTTACCAATGTGGAGAGCACCGATGGCAACTTTCTGCAGCGCCCCAACCACATTGCCCTCAATTCCACTGGCGGCATCACGTTCCGCTTCAGCCCCAACTTCACCGCTAATGCTGCCGCCGTGGCTGCCAAGCAGCGGGCCATCAACACGTGGCGTTGCCAAACGGGCGTCAACTGGGAGGTAGGCCCCGCATTTACCACCAATGCCATTGCCGATGATAACCAGAACGTCGTGGCCTTCGACGTAGGCACCCAGCTGCCCGACCGTGTGCTGGGCCGCACCACCAGCTACTACCGTGGCTGTTTGGATGGTGCTGGTGGTGTGATATTTTGGGTGAAAGAAATCGACATGCAGTACGACGATGCTGCCATCTTTCAGTTCGGGCCTGCTCCACCCGTGGGCACGCTCAACCAAATCGATTTTGAAACCGTGGCGGTGCACGAGCTGGGGCACGCGCAGCAGCTCAGCCACCTCATTCTACCGGGCGCCGTGATGCATTATGCCATTGGCCGGGGCCAGAACACCCGGACGCTGAACCCTGCCAGCGACGTGGTGGGCGGCCGGCAGGTGCTACGCATGCGTAGCTTCAAAAGCTTTAGCTGTTCCGGAGGTAATCCGGCAACGCCCCCTATGCTGCCAGCTCCCCTCATCAGCTTCAGCGCGCAGTTTGAGCGCGGGGCCGGCGTCATCGTATCGTGGGCTACCCGCGACGAATGCTTTGTCACCAACTTTGCCATAGAGCGCAGCCAAGGTGGCGACACCACCTCCTGGACCCGGGTGGGCACCGTCAACACCCGGCCGCCATCAAATACCTATCAATTCTTCGATGGCCAGGTGCCCGCGGGCCTGTTTTACTACCGCCTCCGCCTAACCCGGCCCGACGGCTCGCTCGATAGCGTGACGCCCGTGGTGCTTACCACCGAAGGCGCAAACGCCACCGTCTCTCTCTTCCCCAATCCCATTGTTCGTGGCCAGCCCGTGCGCCTGCAGTACCCTGCTGCCACGGAAGGCGCTGTAGTCTTCCGCTTCTTCGATTCGCTGGGCCGCCGCATCCTCACCCAAAGCTTAGGCACCACAGCGGGGCTCAACATTCTTTCCCTGAACGTGGATGCCCTACCACCCGGGTTTTATGTGCTGACTTGGCAAGACACCCAAGGCAAAACCGGAAGCCTCAAAGCGGTGCGCTTGTAAGCAGGAGCCACGTTACTTCAGGGCTTATTACAGGCTCCTTGCCGCTGGCGTAGCAGCAACTGCTGCTGCGGGGGCTACGGTGTAGCTGGCCAGCTGCGTGGCGTCGAGGTTGCCGTTGAGCCACTCGTCTTCAATGTTGGCACCTAGCTTTTTGTAGAAGGCAATGGCAGACTCGTTCCAGTCGAGCACCTGCCACTTCATGCGCACCGCGCCGGTGGCGCGGGCTTCGGCCACCACCGCATCAAATAGCAAGCGCCCCAAGCCGCCTCGCCGGGCCGCCTCGGTCACCACTAGGTCTTCGAGGTACAGCATGCGGCCCTTCCAGGTTGAGTAGGCGGTGTAGAACAACGCAATGCCGATAATTTTAGCCTTGCTGTTTTCTAACACAAAAAAGCTGAAGATGGGCGCGGGGCCAAATCCATCGCGCTGCATGGCCGCGAGGGTATTGGTTACGGCTTCCGGCGCCCGCTCGTATTCGGCCAGTTCCTTAATAAGGACCAGTACCTGCGGCAGGTCGGTTTCTACCCCGCGGCGCAACACAACGTTATTTTCCATAGAAGAGGCGGCGAGTGCGCAGCGCTGAAAGAGATTGGGCCGCCACCGCCTCAGCAGCAACGGCCCAACTGGTAAGCCTGAATACGTGCAATAAACCCCAGATTACATCTGTGGCTGCATCTTTTTGATGTCTTCGGTAGCATTCACCGAGTTTAGCTCCCGGTACGCTTCGGGCTGCTTGGCGCCAGCGGTGGTGTCGGGGGCTGCTGGCAAGGGAGGCAGCTTGGAGGTGACAATGTCTTCGTTGGTATCACCCGTCGAAGGACCGCACGAAGGCAGCGTGAAGGCAATCAGAGCGGCGGCCAGCAGGCCGGGAAGAAGCGTTTTTTTCATGTGTGGGAAAACGAATATGGGCGCAAGTTACGCACAGAGACCGGGTTGCTACATTGGAAATTGTACTCTTTCCTACGGCCAACCCGCTATTGCCGTTAGGCTGGCAAGCCGATTACTTGTCCCAACGCGGGCTTCTGTCCTCTAGTTAATCCCTCACATCTCGTTCGAGACGTGGGTTATTTACTCACTTACCTTTGTCGGCACTTGCTTGCCCTTCTGTTCTCCGCGTGGTTTCCCTCTCCGTCGTCATCATCACTTTCAACGAAGCAGCCAACATTGCCCGCTGCCTCCAGGCGCTGGGCGACGTAGCCGATGAGGTGTTGGTGGTCGACTCGTTCTCCACCGATAACACCGTCGAAATCTGCCAGCAGCACGGTGCCCGCGTTGTTCAAAATGCCTTCGCCGGCTACGTGGAGCAGAAAAACTACGCCACTGCCCAGGCTCAATTCGACCACGTCCTCCAACTCGACGCCGACGAGGTGCTCACCGACGAGTTGCGCGAGTCCATTCGTGCCGCCAAGCAGCACTGGCAGCACGCTGCCTACAGCCTCGCCCGTCTTACCAACTACTGCGGCCACTGGGTGCGCCACGGCGGCTGGTACCCCGACCGCAAGCTGCGCCTCTACGACCGCCGCCACGGCCGTTGGACCGGTCTGCTCCTGCACGAGCGATACGAGGTGAACCCCTGCTACACCACCGGCCAGCTCGCCGGCGATGCCCTGCACTACAGCTACCACTCCATTGCGCAGCACGTCAGCCAGCTCAACAAGTTCACCAGCATCACCGCTCAGGAGCTGGCCCTGCGCGGCAAAACCAACGTCAGTCTCTTTCACCTGCTGCTCAAGCCGCTCTGGAAGTTTGTGCACGGCTACTTCTTTCGCCTGGGCTTTCTCGATGGCTTCGCCGGCCTGTGCATCGCCGGCATTTCGGCCTGGGGCGTATTTCTCAAGTTCGCCAAGCTGAAAACCCGCACCGAAAGCGCCGTCGCATGAGCCAAACTTTCCTCGTGTCCCGCCCCGATGCCATTGGCGACGTAGTACTGACGCTGCCGGTAGCTGGGCAGCTCAAGCAGCTGTTCCCCGGTTGTCGGGTAGTCCTCATTGGCCGCACCTACACAGCACCCGTGGCCGCGGCTTGCCCGTGGGTCGATGACTTTCTCAACCTCGATGAGCTACTCCTCAAGCCCGAAGCCGAGCAGATAGCCGCATTGCAAGCCTATGCCGCTGCGGCCATCATCCACGTTTTCCCGAACAAAACGCTGGCTCGCTTGGCTCAAAAGGCTAAAATTCCCGTTCGCATCGGCACTCGCAACCGCTGGCAGCACTGGCTTACCTGCAACCGCCTCGTGCCCCTGAGTCGTCGCCACTCGCCCCTGCACGAAGCGCAGCTAAACCTGCACCTACTCCAGCCACTTGGCTTCCAAGAGACACTCGAGCTACAGGACGTCGCCAAATTCGTGCGTCTGGAGCCCGTTGAGCAGCTGCCCGCGCAGTTTCAGGATTTATTACGGGCACGTCAGCCCAACCAGCTCAACATAATCCTGCACCCTCGCAGCCGCGGCAGCGCCCGGGAGTGGGGCCTCGATAATTTCGGCCAGCTAGCCCAGCTGCTTCACCAAGCCGGGCACCGCGTGTTCGTGACGGGCACTGCTGCCGAAGGCGAGGAACTGGCCGAATGGCTGCAGCAATACGCCCCCTTCCTAACTGCCGACCTCACTGGTCAGCTTTCATTACCCCAGTTTTTAGCATTTATCGCCGCCGCCGATGGCTTGGTGGCCGGAAGCACCGGCCCCCTGCACTTGGCCGCAGCACTAGGCCGCCACGCGTTGGGAATCTACCCGCCCATCCGGCCCATGCACCCGGGCCGCTGGGGGCCGCTGGGGCCGCACGCCGGCTTTGTGGTGTTCGACAAGCCGACCTGCCAGGACTGCCGCACTCAGCCCGCCGCGTGCAGCTGCATTCGGGCCGTCGAGCCCCTGGCCGTGGCCGCGCAGGTACTATCCTGGAGGCCGCTGGCGTCGAAAGATGCAGAATTGCCCCCACGCAATGAACAATAGCTATTCTGTCCCGTTAGTCTATTGCTCGCTGCGCAGGATGCAACCTACGCAGCGCAGTAATCCGTACATCGGACAGAACTTCACGTGCTAAGAGGAGCTGAAAGGGGCATTTGTTTGCTCAACCAAGCCTTCTTAGTCAGTGGTTAGCAGAAGCTAACAGCAACGGTAATCCATTGCTAAAACCCTTCTGCTCGCTGCTGCAAGCGCGAAGTTGTTGCCGTCAAATTTGTCCTAGTCAGCTATTATTTCGTAGGTTTCGACCCACAATTTCCCCCGCCCACCTGTATGAGCGATTCTCCCGAACGGGTTAAACTGAGCAAAGAGGAAAAAGACCGGCGCTTTCAGGCCGAGCTCATGCCCGTGCTCGACCCGCTCTACAACTTTGCCTATCGCCTCACCCTCGACGAGGATGATGCCAACGACTTGGTGCAGGAAACTTACCTCAAGGCGTACCGCTTTTTTGAGTACTTCGAGCCCGGCACCAACGCCAAGGCATGGCTTTTCCGCATTCTTAAGAATTCGTTCATCAACGACTTCCGCAAGAAGAGCAAGCAGCCCGCCAAAGTCGATTACAGCGAGATTGAAGGCTATTACAACCCCGACGATGTAGAGGCGGAAGGGGAGGTTGGAGCGTCGTCGTCCGACATGCGGCAGCAGTCAGCCCGCGATTTAATTGGCGACGAAGTGGCCAGCGCCTTAAATTCTTTACCAGTAGATTTTCGCACTGTAATCATCCTCTGCGACCTAGAAGGATTTACATATGAGGAAATGGCTAAAGTGCTTGATATTCCGATAGGTACAGTGCGTTCGCGCTTGCACCGGGCCCGGAATTTCCTCAAGGATAAACTGGAGAGATACGCCCAGTCAATGGGATATGGCAATGAAGCAATAGACGATGAAACGGAACTAACCGAGCCGGAAAATAATTAACCTCCCCAGAAAGCACTTGCTAATGTAGCTTTGCTTTACAGGTCATTGTCTATCACCCTTTTCCAGCGTCGCACGCATTTACAATTATGGACCAATCCGCTACTACTAAAACCAATATGTCGGTTCCCGTTGCCATCACTCCCGACAACGGCCCCGACTGCGAGCGCGTGAATACTGTATTAGACCAACTCATCGAAGGCCAGCCCGTGACGGCGGAAGACGAGGATTACCTCTACGACCACGCCAACGACTGCTCGCCCTGCTTCGACGACATCGAGAAGCAGCGCATCTTCATCAATTTCCTGAACCAAGGCGTATCCCGCCGGTCCAGCCCCGCTACCCTGCAGCAGTCCATTTTGGCGCGTGTAGGCGCCCAGATGGCCTAATACCGGCTGCTACTGGCTAGCTTTGCGCGATGCAAGGCAAAATCATCGTATTTTCAGCGCCGTCAGGCGCCGGAAAAACCACTATCGTGCATCGGCTCATGGAGCGGATACCCGAGCTAAGCTTTTCCATTTCGGCTTGCACCCGTGACCGCCGCGGCCGCACCGAAGCCAATGGGAAGGACTACTATTTCATCTCCGTTCAGGACTTTCAGGACAAGATTCGCCACGACGAATTTGTGGAATGGGAGGAAGTGTACGAAGGTGCGTTTTACGGCACGCTGAAATCCGAAATTGAGCGCATCTGGGATAGCGGCAAGCACGCTATTCTCGATGTCGACGTGAAAGGCGGCCTCAGCATCAAAGAATTTTATAAGGACCGGGCTCTGGCGATATTCGTCCGTCCTCCGTCCATCGAAGTCCTTGAGCAACGCCTGCAGGCCCGCGCTACTGATTCTCAATCCAGCATTTCCTCGCGGGTTTACAAAGCCAACTTCGAACTCGGCTTTGAAGAAGAGTTCGATGTGACCGTGGTCAACGATGACCTCGACGAGGCTTCGGCTCACGCCGAGAAGCTGGTGCGCCAGTTCATCAGCGCCGAGCCGGCCATCGTATGAGCGGCCAGGCTCGAATAGGGCTTCTCTTTGGCTCGTTCAATCCTGTGCACATTGGCCACCTCATCTTGGCCGAGCACTTCGCCACGCGCACCGACCTGGCCGAGGTGTGGCTCGTGGTGTCGCCGCACAGCCCCTTTAAGGAAACAGCCAACTTGCTGCCCGATACTGAGCGGTTACAACTCGTCGAGTTAGCCTTGGCGGGCAATCCCCGCCTCCGCGCCGAGGATATTGAGTTCAGCCTGCCGCGCCCCAGCTATACCATTGCCACGCTCGACGCCCTGCGCCAGCGGCACCCCAATCACGACTTTGTGCTCCTGATGGGAGCAGATAACCTCCCGGGCCTTCCCCGCTGGCAGGAGTCAGCTCGCCTGCTCTCCGAGGTAGATATCTACGTTTATCCGCGCCCCGGCACTGAATTGCCCGAACTCACCGGTTTTCCTCGCGTCCAGGTAGTAGCTGCGCCATTGCTGGACATCTCTGCTACCTATATCCGCGAAAGCCTTCGTACGGGCCGTAGCATACGCTACTTGGTGCCCGGTGCAGTAGAAGCAGTGCTGATAGCCGAGAAAAGCTACTTGTAGCTTTCAAGCGTCAACACTTAGACACAAAAAAAGCCCCGACTGCAACTGGCAGCCGGGGCTTTTTTACTCAATGACCTGTCAAATCAGATGGTCATAATCTCCGTTTCCTTCTTGCTAAGGGTTTTCTCAACCTCGGCAATGTAGGTGTCGGTTGTCTTTTGCACTTTTTCTTCGGCGCTCTTGATGGCGTCTTCCGAAGCCCCTTCTTTCAGGAGCTTGCGCAGCGACTCGTTCACATCCTTGCGGATGCCCCGCACACGTACTTTGCCAGCTTCCGATTCGTTCTTGGCCTGCTTCACCAGCTCACGACGACGCTCTTCGGTCATGGCCGGAATGTTCAAGCGCACGCCCTCGGCATCCGTCACTGGGTTCAGGCCGAGGTCGCTGTTCTTGATGGCCTTGGAAACCTCGCCAATCATGTTTTTCTCCCAGGGCTTGATAAGCAGCGACCGGGCGTCCGGAGCGGTGATGGTAGCAATCTGGCTCACCGGCGTCGAAGTGCCGTAGTAATCCACACGCAGGCCATCGAGCATGGCCGGCGAGGCCTTGCCAGCCCGGATGCGGCTCATTTCTACGTTCACATGCGCCAGCGCCTTGCCCATTGATTCAGCAAGCTCGTCGAGGTAAAACTGAATTTCTTCGTCCATTTCGTTTCTAGTTGTCAGTTGGTGGTTGTCAGTTGTCAGGCCGATTACCAGTTTTCAGTGCAAACTAACAACTGACAACAAGCAACTGACAACTAAAAATTACGCTTGCTCTGGCTGGTTGCCTACCAGTGGCTGCAATAAGGTCTGCTTGGGGTCCAATAAGGACTTGCGGCCATCGCGCCCGCCTGGTTTGCCGTCGCTCACCAGCGTCCCCATCGATTCGCCGTCGAGCAGGCGCTGCAGGTTGCCCTCCGTGTTCATGTCGAACACGATGATGGGCAAGTTATTTTCCTTGCAAAGCGTGAACGCCGTCATGTCCATCACATTCAGGTTCTTGCTCAGAACCTCATCAAAAGTGATTTCATCGTAGCGAGTCGCGGTCGAGTCTTTCTCGGGGTCGGCCGTGTAAATACCATCCACCCGCGTGCCCTTCAGCACCACATCGGCTTCAATCTCGATGGCCCGCAGCGAGGCCGCCGAGTCCGTCGTGAAATAAGGCGAACCAATGCCGGCTCCAAAAATGACCACGCGGCCCTTTTCCAGGTGCCGCACTGCTCGCCGACGGATGTACGGCTCGCACACCCGCTGAATAGTGAGGCCCGACAGCAAGCGCGTGCTTACCTCCAGCTTCTCTAGGGCACTTTGCAGAGCCATGGAGTTGATAACTGTAGCGAGCATGCCCATATAGTCGCCCTGCACCCGGTCGAGGCCAAAGGCTTCGGCCTCTACGCCGCGGTAAATGTTGCCTCCACCAATCACGACAGCTATTTGCACGCCGGTAGCCGCCACAGTTTTAATTTCGGACGCGTATTGCATCAGCCGCTCGGCGTCGATGCCGTACTGCTGCTGGCCCATCAGCGCTTCGCCGCTGAGCTTAAGGAGGATGCGGTGATATTTCAAATCGAAGTGGTTGAGTAATTCTGAATGATTTAAGAAGGCGCGCTACGAGAACTGCACCAATACCTGGCCTTTTTGCACGTTGTCGCGCAGGTTTACTTTAAGGCTGCCAACGGTGCCATCGGCCGGAGCTTTGAGGATATTTTCCATCTTCATCGCTTCTAATACAAGCAGTGGGTCGCCTTTTTGCACGGTTTGCCCGGGCGTTACGCGGATGTCTACGATAAGACCGGGCATCGGGGCTTTTAACTCGTTAACTTTCGCAGCGGTTGCGTCGCTCATACCCAAGCGCTCCAACAGCAAGTCAAACCGGTCCTTGGCGTTCAGCTCAATGCGCTGCCCGTTTACCTTCAGTACAATATTCTTGGTGGTAAAGTCCGTTGACACCACTTCAGCATTATACGAACGACCTTCGTGGAGCACGTGAAACCGACCTTCGCCCAAATCCGCTATGTCCCAAGCGAAAGGCTCATTGTTGAGCGTGATGGTATTGGCGGCGCGGTAGTCAACTTCCCAGAGTTGTTCGGGGCCGGTGCTGATTTGTAGCATCTGAAGCGGATAGGGTGGGATGGAAGTGGGGGTTAAAGGTAGGTCAAATCTCAAATTAATTCAGAAATTGAGGCGTTTTTCGCCTGTTATCGTTGGCATGAGGTATTTGGTCCCGGGCTTCACCAGCCTGCTCTTGTTTGTTCACCTGCTGGCCGCAGCCCAACCGTCGGGGCAAGGCGCACGGAAGCCCGCCGCAAAGGCGCCCGTGTATAAGAAATTAGACACTCCTGTTACGTCTGCGCCTGCGCCTGCCGGGCTGGTGGTTCCCTCGTGGCTCTCCGCCGACGCGCCGCTCCAGCCAGCTGCCACCATCCTTACCGATGTCGTCGATACCAAGCTCGATGTCCGTTTCGACTACAAAAAGCAGTACCTTCTGGGCACGGCCATCCTCACGCTACAGTCCCACTTCTACCCGCAGTCCGAGGTCGCCCTCGACGCCAAAGGCTTCGATATTCAAAAGGTCGAGCTGGTAGGGGACAAGAAAAACAAGGCACTTACCTACAACTACAATAAGCGCAAGCTCGTCATTGCCCTCGACCGGCCTTACCCGCGCAATACGCCTTACCAAGTCCGCATTGTGTATGTAGCTAAGCCCAACGAGCTGCCCCAGGGCGGCTCCGCTGCCATAACTTCTGACAAAGGGCTCTACTTCATCAACCCCTTGGGCACGGAAAAGAACAAGCCACGGCAAATCTGGACCCAGGGCGAGACGGAGGCCAACTCCGCGTGGTTTCCAACCATCGACAAGCCCAACCAGCGGATGACCCAGGAAATCAGTATGACGGTGGAAAAGCAGTTTAAAACGCTCTCCAACGGCACCCTGACCGCCTCCAAAGCCAACGCCGACGGCACCCGTACCGATACTTGGAAGCTTAAGGAGCCGCACGCGCCTTATCTGGCAACCATGGTTGTCGGCGAATTCACCGTAGTGAACGACTCTTGGCACGGCAAACCCGTCGATTATTACGTGGAGCCGCAGTACGCCACCACGGCGCGCACCATTTTCGGCCGCACGCCTGAGATGATGGATTTCTTCTCCAAGCGCCTCGGGGTAGAGTACCCCTGGGAAAAATACGCCCAGGTAGCCGTGCGCGACTACGTGAGTGGCGCCATGGAGAATACCACTGCCACCACCCACGGGTCCAGCATTCAACTGACCCGCCGCGAACTGATTGACGCCAATTATCAGTCTGGTGAGTCAACCATTGCTCACGAGTTGTTCCACCATTGGTTCGGTGATTACGTCACCAGTGAGTCGTGGTCCAACCTGCCCCTGAACGAGTCTTTTGCTGATTATTCCGAGTTCCTCTGGGCCGAGTATAAGCTGGGCGCCGATGAAGCTGGCTTGGTGCAGGAAACCAAAATCAACAACTACCTCGAGGAATCCCTGTCCAAACGCGAGCCGCTCATCCGTTACCGCTACAATAACCGGGAAGACATGTTCGACCGCCACTCCTACGACAAGGGCGGGCGCGTGCTGCACATGCTCCGTAAGTACGTAGGCGACGAAGCCTTCTTCGCCTCTCTCAACCAATACCTCGTTCAAAACAAGCACACCGCCGTTGAAATCTCTAAGCTGCGCACTGCATTCGAGGAAATCACCGGCGAGGACCTGACCTGGTTTTTCAACCAATGGTTTATGCAGCGCGGCCATCCAGAGTTGCGCATCAGCCACTCGTACACCAACGGCCAGGTGACCCTGCGCGTGCAGCAGGTACAGGACACCCTTTTCCAGCCCGTCTACCGCTTGCCCGTCACCGTAGCGGTCTGGACCAATAACAACCAGCCCACCGAGCACCGCATCACCGTTACCAAAGCCAACCAAACCTTCGTTCTGCCCGCTAACCAGAAGCCTAGCTTGGTAAAGTTTGACAACGAAAGCCAGCTGTTAGCGCAGTTTGAAGAGGAGCGGACCCAGGACGAGCTGATATTTCAATTCTATCACGCCCGCGGCTACCAGCAGAAGTCCGAAGCCATGGAGCTTCTGCACAATAAAACGGCCGAGCTCAATGTAAGCAGCCTTATGCGCAATGCCATGAACGATAAGTTCTGGGCCGTGCGGCGTGCCGCCCTCGACCACGTTCGCCGCTATCGTGGCCCCGAGCCCGATGCCATGCGCAAAGACATCCAACGCTTGGCTACAACCGACCCCAACCCGCGCGTCCGAGCCCAAGCCATTACCACCCTCGCTGCTTTCCCTGACGCCACCTTTGGCCCCATTTTCGGTGCGGCTGTCAACGACAGCTCTGCCCTAGTAGCTGCCGCCGCTGTTGAAGCCCTCGCCAAAAAGCCCAGCGAAAACTCGCGCCAGCAAGTAGCAGCTCTCGACAATACCACCAGCAGTCCGCTCATCCTAGCCGTAGCCAACTACTACGCCACCAACGGCGGTGGTCTTGACCAATACGGCTGGTTCCTGCGCCGCCTGCCCGATGTAGCCGAAGCCGACCTCTACGCTTTCTTCCAAGCCTTCGGCACTCTCATGACGCACATCCCGCCAGTGGAGCGCGACAAAGGCCTTAAAATTTTGGAAGAATACGCCCGCACTGCTCCGCGCTTTGAGGTGCGCCTGGGCGCTTATCGCGGGTTGGCTTTGCTAGCCCCCACCACTCCCACGCTCAAAGCAGTGCTTCAAAACATCCGCGACAAAGAAACTGACGACCGACTCAAGGCGTTCTATAACCTTATGTAAGAGCGCGGGAGCGTATTTTTCAGAAAAAAGTCTAACCTTTTTTCGCGTCATCGCTTGCTCCGTGTCAGAAAACCCTTAATTTTGCGACTCCTTACGAAACACTACTACTTCGGTAGTCAGCAAAACGAAAGGGAAACGCTTTTTGGCAATCGGCTGGCAAGCAACAAATTGGGGAGGTTCCAGAGCGGCCAAATGGGACAGACTGTAACTCTGTTAGTGTAAACTTTCGAAGGTTCGAATCCTTCTCTCCCCACTTTTTAGAGGCCAACTGCGGGAGTAGCTCAGCTGGTAGAGCGGCAGCCTTCCAAGCTGCAGGTCGCGGGTTCGAACCTCGTCTCCCGCTCAAGTCAATTATCAATTAACAATAAGCATTTAACAGACCGTCAGGCTGCCAAATGAACTGCTGTTAAATGTTAGTTGATAAATGTTAATTGAAAGAATAAGCCGTTTTAGCTCAGTGGTAGAGCACTTCCTTGGTAAGGAAGAGGTCATGGGTTCAAATCCCATAAATGGCTCAGATTACATTACAAGTCCTACGGCTCATATTTTCGGGCTGCGGGCACGGTTCTCTCAGGTAAGCGACGCACAGTTTTCTATTTCGTAGGGGCTGAGTCTCGCTTTCTTGTTGTAGGGTCGGATTTATCCTCAAATTCACTTCACCACCTCTTTTTTACTCTTTACAATGGCTAAAGAAAATTTCGACCGGTCCAAGCCGCACGTAAACATCGGTACCATCGGCCACGTCGACCACGGCAAAACGACCCTGACCGCTGCTATCACCATGGTGTTGGCAAACCAGGGCCTGGCCGAAAAGCGTGACTTCTCTTCGATTGACAATGCTCCCGAAGAAAAAGAGCGTGGTATCACCATCAACACCGCTCACGTAGAGTACTCCACCAAGAACCGTCACTACGCTCACGTTGACTGCCCCGGTCACGCTGACTACGTGAAGAACATGGTAACGGGTGCTGCCCAGATGGACGGCGCTATCCTCGTGGTAGCTGCTACCGACGGCCCAATGCCCCAGACCCGTGAGCACATCCTGCTCGCTCGTCAGGTAGGTGTTCCTCAGCTGGTGGTGTTCATGAACAAAGTGGACATGGTGGATGACCCCGAGCTCCTCGAGCTGGTGGAAATGGAAATCCGCGAACTCCTCTCGTTCTACGACTTCGACGGCGACAACATTCCGGTTATCCAGGGTTCGGCCCTCGGCGGCCTGAACGGCGATGCCAACTGGGTTCCCAAAATCAACGAGCTGATGGACGCGGTTGACTCGTTCATTCCGATTCCTGCTCGTCTGACCGACCTGCCCTTCCTGATGCCTGTTGAGGACGTGTTCTCGATTACTGGCCGTGGCACTGTTGCTACCGGTCGTATCGAGCGCGGCATCATCAACTCGGGTGAGCAAGTTGACATCCTCGGTATGGGTGCTGCTGCCGGCCTGAAGTCGACGGTTACGGGTGTGGAAATGTTCCGCAAAATCCTTGACCGTGGCGAAGCTGGTGACAACGTAGGTCTGCTGCTCCGCGGTATTGAAAAAGAAGCCATCCGTCGCGGCATGGTTATCTGCAAGCCCGGTTCGGTAACTCCTCACCAGAAGTTCAAGGCTGAGGTGTACGTTCTCTCGAAAGAGGAAGGTGGCCGTCACACGCCGTTCTTCAACAACTACCGTCCGCAGTTCTACCTGCGCACCACCGACGTTACCGGCATCATCTCCCTCCCCGAGGGCGTTGAAATGGTAATGCCCGGCGACAACATCACCATCACCGTTGAGCTCATCAACAAGGTGGCGATGGAGAAAGGCCTCCGCTTCGCTATCCGTGAGGGTGGCCGTACGGTAGGTGCCGGTCAGGTAACCGAAGTTCTCGACTAAGCTTTGGCTTAAGCAATAAAAAAGCCGCTCTCGACTTCTCGGGGGCGGCTTTTTTACGCTGAAACAGAAGGGCGTATTTGTTTTGTCCGCTGTTTCTCTTACCTTTGCACTCCCTTTGGCGAAATGCGCTAAGCGGGAATGTGAACAAACGAGTGTAGTTCAAGGGTAGAATAGAGGTCTCCAAAACCTTTGATGGGAGTTCGAATCTCTCCACTCGTGCAATCTGGGCCGGTTGGCCCGCTCCATAAGTTTCCAGCGGCAACGCTGTTTTTTCCTTAACCAATGGACAAACTGAGCAATTATTTCCGCACTACCATCGAGGAGATGCGCTACAACGTAACGTGGCCTTCGACGACGGAACTGCAAAAAAGCGCCGGTCTCGTGCTGATTGGCTCGCTCGTGTTTGCCGTGGTGGTAGGCATTATGGATGTAAGCTTTGAAACGGTTCTCAAAGCTTTCTATAACTCGTTTCGCTAATCAAAGTATAAGATGGGCGAATTGAAATGGTACGTGGTACGCTCAGTGAGCGGCCAGGAGAAGAAAGCCAAAAACTACCTCGAAACGGAGCTCGGTCGGCATAATCTGACTGAGCTTGTGCCGCAGGTGCTGATTCCGGTAGAGAAGGTGTTCGAGATGCGCAACGGCAAGAAGCGCGTGCGCGAGCGCAACCTCTACCCCGGCTACATCATCATCCACGCCGACCTCGGCCACGGTGAAGTTGACCACATCATCACCAGCACACCTGGCGTGATTGGTTTCCTCGGCGACAAAGACAAGAAGGACGCGGCCAATAACAAGCCCGTTCCCTTGCACATCTCCGAAGTGAATCGCATCCTTGGCATCGTGGACGAAGCCGAGCAGCAAACCACTGCTACTCTCGACAAGCCATACGTAGTAGGTGAACTCGTGAAAGTAGTAGACGGCCCGTTCAACGGTTTCTCCGGCAACGTGGACGAAGTATTCGAAGAGCGCAAGAAGCTCAATGTAGTCGTGAAGATTTTCGGCCGCTCGCAGCCGGTAGAACTCAGCTATACCCAAGTAGAAAAAGAGGTTTAATCCTCCATCAATTATACCACGCCGGCTAATTGCTCCGGGTCGGCGGGGCTTCCAACTAGGAGTTTATACAAACTGAGGCAAGCGCGAGTTACGACGTAGGAGCCACAGCCAACACAATCAAATGGCCAAAGAAATCAGAGGTTATCTGCGTCTGCAGATAAAGGGAGGCGCCGCGAATCCTTCGCCGCCGGTAGGACCTGCACTTGGTAGCAAAGGCTTGAACATCATGGAGTTTTGCAAGCAGTTCAATGCTCGCACCCAAGATAAAGCCGGCCAAGTTTGTCCTGTACTCATCACCATGTACACCGACAAGTCTTTCGACTTCGTGGTGAAGACAGCACCGGCTCCGGTGTTGCTCATGGAAGCTGCCAAGCTGCAGAGCGGTTCGAAAGAGCCGAACCGTAACAAGGTAGGCTCCGTGACGTGGGACCAGGTGCGCACCATTGCCGAAACTAAAATGGCTGACCTGAACGCCTTCAAGGTGGAAGCAGCTATGAAGCAGGTGGCAGGTACGGCGCGCAGCATGGGTATCACCATCAAGGGCGACTCTCCTTTTGCTGAATAATTAAAAGGAAAAACGACAGATGGCAAAAATCAGCAAAAAGCGCAAGGAAGCCCTTGCCAAGCACGACCTCACGGAAGTGCGCAGCCTCATTGAGGCCGCCAAAGTGGTGAAGGACATCACCTACACCAAATTCGATGCCTCGGTAGATATCGACGTTCGCCTCGGTGTGGACCCCCGCAAAGCGGACCAGATGGTTCGTGGCGTGGCCACCCTGCCCCACGGCACTGGTAAAACCGTTCGCGTTCTGGCTCTGGTTACTCCCGATAAGGAGGCCGAAGCTCTGGCCGCCGGCGCCGACTTCGTGGGTCTAGACGACTATATCTCGAAAATCGAGAAAGGCTGGACCGACATCGATGTAATCATCACCATGCCCGCCGTAATGGCTAAGGTAGGTCGCCTGGGCCGTGTGCTCGGTCCCCGTGGTCTGATGCCGAACCCGAAGTCTGGTACCGTTACGACCGACGTAGCCAAGGCTGTGCAGGAAGTGAAAGCTGGTAAAATCGACTTTAAAGTTGACAAAACCGGCATCATTCACTGCTCGGTAGGCAAAGTTTCTTTCAACGAGCAGATGCTGGCTGAAAACGCTCTGGAGATTATCCAGACGCTGGGTCGCCTAAAGCCTTCTTCCTCGAAAGGCACTTACATCAAGAGCATCACGCTCTCGAGCACGATGTCGCCTGCCGTTCCGGTAGACAGCCAAGTTAATTCCGCTAACTAATTAACCCAACCAAACATGACCAGGGAAGAAAAACAAGCCCTCGTGGATGAGTTGAGCGGAAAATTCCAATCGCACAACTCGTTCTACATCGTCGATGCTTCGGTGATGACGGTAGCGAAAATCAACGATTTCCGTCGTCTGTGCTTCAACCGCGGTATGGAATACAAGGTGTACAAAAACACCTTCATCCGTAAGGCGCTGGACACCCTCGGCCACGATACCACGGAGATGGACGCCGCGCTGAAAGGCTCGTCGGGCGTGTTGTTCTCGAAAGAGAGCGGCAACGCACCCGCCAAGCTGCTGCGCGACTTCTACAAAGCTCAGGCTTACCCCCGCGGTGTAGAGCCCAAGCCCGTGCTGAAAGGTGCTTATGTAGATGCTAGCATTTACATCGGCTCGAGTCAGCTCGAAGGCCTGACTACCATCAAAGGCAAGCAGGAACTGCTCGGTGAACTCATCGGCCTGCTGCAATCGCCCGCTAAGAATGTTATCTCTGCTCTGTCGAGCGGCGGCAACAAGCTGGCTGGTATCCTCAAAACGCTTTCCGAAAAAGAGGCCGCCTAAGCGCCACTTCTCTTTTTCGACTTCAATAATAAATTTTCAACAACACATTTTTTTAACAATCTACAGAAATGGCAGATTTGAAAGCATTCGCTGAGCAGCTTGTAAACCTGACGGTGAAAGAAGTAAACGAATTGGCAGGCATCCTGAAGGACGAGTACGGCATCGAGCCTGCTGCTGCTGCTCCCGTAATGATGGCCGGTGGTGGCGCTGCTGCCGCTGACGAAGCTCCTGAGGAGAAGACGTCGTTCGACGTTATTCTGAAGGCTGCTGGTGGTGCCAAGCTGGCTGTAGTTAAGCTGGTGAAAGACCTGACCGGCCTCGGCTTGAAAGAAGCCAAGGAATTGGTTGACGGTGCTCCCAAGCCCTTGAAAGAAGGCGTAACCAAAGACGAGGCTGAGTCGCTGAAGAAGCAGCTCGAGGAAGCCGGTGCTGAAGTAGAAGTTAAGTAATTTCTGCTCCTGAAGCATCTCCGGACCCGCTTCGAATAAGGATTAGACCTGGCAACTTAGCCAGGTCTTTTCCTGTTTGTAGTGTGTCAAAAGCGCGAGCTTTCTAGTTCGCGCTTCTTTGCGTCAGCTAATGCCACTGTTAATGTGAGCGTTAGGGAGTGCGGGTTCTGCCCCGTATTGCTGGCCAGCCGCCACCCTGGCTCCCAATATTACGCTTCTGTGTCCATCTTTTAATCCCCATCGCATTGGCTACACCGAAAGCAAAGACGGCCGCCCTGAAGAAAACGGCCGCCGAGCGAATCAATTTCGCCAAGATTAAGAAGGTTATTGAATATCCGGACTTCCTGGACGTGCAAGTACGCTCGTTCCAGGAATTCTTTCAGTTGGAAACCGCTGCTGAGCGTCGTTCTAACGAAGGATTGTTCAAAGTGTTCGCCGAGAACTTTCCGATTTCGGATTCGCGCGAAAATTTCGTGCTCAACTTTATCGATTATCACGTCGACCCACCGAAATATTCGGTTGACGAGTGCATCGACCGCGGCCTGACCTATTCGGTTCCCCTGAAGGCCAAGCTCCGGTTGATTTGCAATGATAAGGACAACGAGGACTTCGAGACGATTGAGCAGGAGGTGTTTCTCGGAAACATCCCTTACATGACCGTTAAGGGCTCGTTTGTTATCAACGGCGCCGAGCGGGTTATTGTATCGCAGCTGCACCGCTCGCCGGGCGTATTCTTCGCCCAGAGCAAGCACACGAACGGTACCAAGCTGTACTCGGCCCGTATCATTCCGTTCAAAGGCTCGTGGATTGAATTCGCCACGGACGTGAACAACGTGATGTACGCGTACATCGACCGGAAGAAGAAATTCCCGGTGACGACGCTGCTTCGCGCCATCGGCTACGGCACCGACAAAGATATTCTCGACCTGTTCGGTTTGTCGGAGGAAATCAAAGCCGACAAGAAAAACCTCAAGAAAGTAGTGGGCCGCAAATTGGCTGCCCGAGTGCTGCGCACCTGGACGGAAGACTTCGTGGACGAAGACACCGGCGAAGTAGTATCCATCGACCGCAACGAGGTGTTGCTGGAGCGTGATGCTACCATCGAGGATGCCGATATCGACGTGATTTTGGAGGCCGGCGCTAAGTCGGTAATCCTGCACCGTGAGAACGTGAACATCGCGGACTTCGCGATTATCTACAACACGCTGCAAAAGGACAACTCCAACTCGGAGAAGGAAGCCGTTGAGCAGATTTACCGCCAGCTCCGTAACACGGAAGCTCCGGATGAAGAAACCGCTCGCGACATCATCCAGAAGCTGTTCTTCTCGGACAAGCGCTACGACCTCGGGGAAGTAGGCCGCTACCGGATTAACAAGAAGCTGCAGATTGGCATGGACCAAGAGTCGCGGGTATTGACCAACCAGGACATTGTTCTGATTGTGAAGTACCTCATTGGTCTCATCAACTCCAAAGCCATTGTCGATGACATTGACCACTTGAGCAACCGTCGTGTGCGCACGGTAGGGGAGCAGCTCTACGCTCAGTTTGGCGTGGGTCTGGCCCGTATGGCGCGTACCATCAAGGAGCGCATGAACGTGCGCGACAACGAGGACTTCAAGCCGGTTGACCTGATTAACGCCCGTACTCTATCGAGCGTTATCAACTCGTTCTTCGGTACCAACCAGCTGTCGCAGTTCATGGACCAAACCAACCCGCTGGCCGAGGTGACGCACAAACGTCGCGTATCGGCTCTGGGGCCAGGAGGTCTGTCGCGTGAGCGCGCTGGTTTCGAAGTACGTGACGTTCACTACACCCACTACGGCCGCTTGTGCACCATCGAAACGCCGGAAGGACCAAACATTGGTCTGATTTCGTCGCTGTGCGTGCACGCTCGCGTGAACGCCATGGGCTTCATCGAGACGCCTTACCGCGACGTGAAAGCCGGCAAGGTGGACATGAGCGAGAACGTGAAGTTCCTGACTGCTGAGGAAGAAGATACCCACCACATCGCCCAGGCCAACTCCCTGCTCGATGAGAACGGTAAGCTGACTCAGGAGCTCGTGAAAGGCCGTTTTGAAGGTGACTTCCCCGTGGTAAATCCTTCGGAGTACTCCTACATGGACGTGGCCCCGAACCAGATTGTATCGGTAGCTGCTTCGCTGATTCCATTCTTGGAGCACGATGACGCCAACCGTGCACTGATGGGCTCGAACATGCAGCGCCAGGCAGTTCCCCTTCTCCGTCCCGAGGCTCCGATTGTGGGCACGGGTTTGGAAGGCCGCATTGCCAGCGACTCGCGTACGCTGATTATGGCGGAAGGTGAAGGAGAGATTGATTACGTTGACGCTAACAAAATCGTGGTGAAGTACGACCTCTCCGAGGACGACATCATGGTGAGCTTCGACGCCGAGCGTATTACATACGACCTCATCAAGTTCCGTCGCACCAACCAGGACACCTGCCTTAACCTGACGCCGCTCGTGAAGCGCGGCGAGCGGGTAACCAAAGGCCAGGCGCTTTGCGAAGGTTACGGCACCAACCAGGGCGAACTCGCCCTGGGCCGCAACATGCAGGTGGCATTTATGCCATGGCAGGGCTACAACTTCGAGGATGCCATCGTTATCTCGGAGCGCGTGGTTCGTGACGACATCTTTACCTCGATTCACATTGAGGAGTTTGAGCTGGAAGTGCGCGAGACCAAGCGCGGCGAAGAAGAGCTGACTTCGGAAATTCCGAACGTGAGCGAAGAAGCCGTGCGCAACCTCGACGACAACGGCATCATCCGTCTCGGTGCTGAAGTGAAGGAAGGCGACATCCTGATTGGTAAAATCACGCCCAAAGGCGAGACGGACCCGACTCCGGAAGAGAAGCTGCTCCGTGCCATCTTCGGCGACAAGGCCGGCGATGTGAAGGATGCTTCGCTTAAGGCGCCGCCCTCCTTGCAGGGTGTTGTTATTGGTACCAAGCTCTTCTCGCGTCCTAAGAAAGACAAAAACCTCCGGGCCAAGTCGAAGAAGGAAGTGGAAGACCTGAAGGCTACCTACGCGCAGGAGCTGCGTGGCGTGAAAGCCATCATGATTGACAAGCTGGTGCAATTGCTGGAAGGCAAAACGTCACAGGGCATCAAGCACCGCTTCGGCGAGGAGATGATTGCCAAGGGCGTGAAGTTCAACCGCAAGAACATCAACGAGGGGATGTTCCCCGAGAAGAACCCTTACAAGGACGAAAGCAACTACGCTGTTCCGGAAGAAGTGAACCTGTTCAAGGACCTGATTCTGGAAGGCTGGACGGCTGATGCCCGCGTGAATGGCCTGGTGCTGGAGTTGGTGCGTAACTACGCCAAGCGCCGCAACACCATCACTGCGAAATTCAAGCGTCAGCGCTTTACCCTGGAAGTAGGCGACGAACTGCCTGCCGGCATCGTGCAGCTTGCCAAAGTTTACATCGCCAAGAAGCGCAAGCTGAAGGTGGGTGATAAAATGGCCGGCCGCCACGGTAACAAAGGGGTTGTGGCCCGTATCGTGCGCGATGAGGACATGCCCTTCCTGCCAGATGGCACGCCAATGGACATCGTGCTTAACCCGCTCGGTGTACCAAGCCGGATGAACATCGGTCAGATTTACGAGACCGTACTTGGTTGGGCTGGTCTGAAAATGGGTCGCACTTATGCTACCCCAATTTTCGACGGTGCTACCGAAGACGAAGTTGCTCGTGAGCTGACCGAGGCTGGCTTGCCCGATTGGGGCCGTGCTTACTTGCACGATGGCTTGACGGGCGACCGTTTCGACCAGCCGGTAACCGTGGGCGTGATTTACATGCTCAAGCTGGGTCACTTGGTTGACGACAAGATGCACGCTCGTTCCATCGGGCCGTACTCGCTCATCACGCAGCAGCCGCTGGGTGGTAAGGCGCAGTTCGGTGGCCAGCGCTTCGGCGAGATGGAGGTGTGGGCATTGGAGGCCTTCGGTGCTTCCAACGTTCTCCAGGAAATCCTGACGGTGAAATCGGACGACGTGGTAGGTCGTGCCAAAGCGTACGAAGCCATTGTAAAAGGCGACGTTCTGCCTAAGCCGAACATCCCCGAGTCGTTCAACGTGTTGCTCCACGAACTCCGTGGTTTGGCACTGGAAATCACCTTGGAGTAGGTTTTTAGTTGTCGGTTGCTTGTTGTCAGTTGTTAGTTTCAATAAAGAGCCTAACAATTGACAACAAGCAACTGACAACTAATAATTGCCGGCAAGCCATACGAGCGGCTAACTGAGCAGCTCATGTAACGAAGGGTGCGAAAACGCTTCGGTGACAGATAAAGGAGAGGTTGTTCCGAGATATGGTCAGGACAGCAATTCACTCTCCGAGTTTCCTAACTGAAGGCCTTCCCATCCGTCAGCTGCCCCGGCAACTAGAATAAACGACCTTCTAAAAGGCTTTTGCGCATCATACCTATCTGGTCCGTAACGGCACTTTTCTAAGAGTCAAACTGTTTGGAACTCTTGCATTCTTCTGGCGAAGGATGAGGCGCCCAACAGCTCAAAGCCAACAGCTAACAGCTTAAAACCAATCAAATGGCTTTCGCAAAAAACAAGAAACTGGTACAGGACTTCTCCAAAGTCACTATTTCCCTGGCCTCGCCCGAAGCAATTCTGGAGCGTAGCACCGGCGAAGTAGTGAAGCCTGAAACCATCAATTACCGCACCTACAAGCCCGAAATGGGTGGCTTGTTCTGTGAGCGGATTTTCGGTCCGGTTAAGGACTGGGAATGCCATTGCGGTAAATACAAGCGCATTCGCTACAAGGGCATCATCTGCGACCGTTGCGGCGTGGAGGTGACCGAGAAGAAAGTGCGTCGTGAGCGCATGGGCCACATCGAACTGGTGGTGCCCGTTGCTCACATCTGGTACTTCAAGTCGCTCCCCAACAAAATCGGCTACCTGCTGGGCTTGCCCACCAAGAAGCTCGACCAGATTATCTATTATGAGCGGTACGTTGTCGTTCAGCCCGGTACGTTGGCTGAAGAAGGTGTGCAGATTCTCGACTTCCTCACCGAGGACGAGTACCTGGACATCATCGACAAACTCCCCCGGGAGAACCAGATGCTGCCCAACGAGGACCCCAACAAGTTCATCGCCCGCATGGGTGCCGATGCCCTGCACATGCTGTTGGAGCGCATCAATTTGGACGAGTTGAGCTACTCGCTGCGTGACTCCGCTGCTCACGAGACTTCGCAGCAGCGTAAAGCTGAGGCGTTGAAGCGTCTGCGTGTAGTGGAAGCTTTCCGTGACGCCGCTACCCGCGTAGAAAACCGCCCCGAGTGGATGGTAATCCGCATGGTGCCGGTGATTCCGCCGGAATTGCGCCCTCTCGTTCCGTTGGATGGTGGCCGTTTCGCTACGTCCGACTTGAACGACCTGTACCGTCGCGTTATCATCCGCAACAACCGTCTCAAGCGCCTGATTGAAATCAAAGCGCCCGAGGTGATTCTTCGGAACGAGAAGCGCATGCTGCAGGAAGCTGTTGACTCACTGTTTGACAACTCGCGTAAGGTGAACGCCGTGCGCGCCGAAGGCAACCGCGCCCTGAAGTCGCTGTCCGATATGCTGAAAGGCAAGCAGGGCCGCTTCCGTCAGAACCTGCTCGGTAAGCGTGTCGACTACTCGGGTCGTTCGGTAATCGTCGTGGGTCCTGAGCTGAAACTGCACGAGTGCGGTCTGCCTAAGAACATGGCGGCCGAGCTGTTCAAGCCGTTCATCATCCGCAAGCTCATCGAGCGCGGCATTGTGAAGACGGTGAAATCGGCTAAGAAAATCGTGGACCGCAAGGACGCCGTGGTTTGGGACATCCTGGAAAACGTGCTGAAAGGCCATCCAGTGCTCCTCAACCGTGCTCCTACGCTTCACCGTCTGGGCATCCAGGCATTCCAGCCGCGCCTCATCGAGGGCAAGGCTATCCAATTGCACCCCCTCGTTTGTACGGCCTTCAACGCTGACTTTGACGGTGACCAGATGGCTGTGCACGTGCCCCTGGGCCCGGCCGCCATTCTGGAAGCCTCCATGCTCATGCTGGCTTCGCACAACATCCTGAACCCCGCCAACGGCGCGCCCATCGCGGTACCGTCGCAGGACATGGTTCTGGGTCTGTACTACGTGACCAAAGGCAAGCGCAGCACCGACGACGAGAAGATTCAGGGCGAAGGCCGTGTGTTCTACTCGGACGAGGAGGTTGTGATTGCTCTGAACGAAGGCCAGCTCTCGAAGCACGCCTACATCAAGGTGCGTACGCAGATTCGTGACGAGAACGACGACTTGGTAACCAAGGTGGTTGACACCGTGGCCGGCCGCGTGCTCTTCAACCAGATGATTCCCGCAGAAGTGGGCTTTATCGATGAGCTGCTGACCAAGAAGAAGCTTCAGCAAATCATCTCGACGGTGTTCAAGCGCACGGGCATGGCCCGCACCGCGCAGTTCCTGGACGATATCAAGACCCTTGGTTTCCAGTCGGCCTACAAAGGCGGCTTGAGCATGGGTCTGGGCGACATCCAGATTCCGAAAGAGAAGGACGAACTGATTCTGCAAGCCCAGAACGACGTGAAAGCGGTAACCCAGAACTACCAGATGGGTCTGATTACCGACAACGAGCGTTACAACCAGGTTATTGACATCTGGACGCGTATCAACAACCAAATCACGGAAACGCTGATGGGTCGTTTGGAGCGCGAAAACCAGGGCTTCAACTCCATCTACATGATGATGCACTCGGGAGCCCGTGGCTCGCGCGAGCAGATTCGTCAGCTGGGCGGTATGCGTGGTCTGATGGCCAAGCCGCAGAAGTCGCTGCAGGGCTCGATTGGTGAGATTATCGAAAACCCGATTCTGTCTAACTTCAAAGAAGGCCTGGACGTAATCGAGTATTTCATCTCGACCCATGGTGCCCGGAAAGGTCTGGCTGACACGGCTCTGAAGACGGCTGACGCCGGCTACCTGACCCGTCGTCTGGTAGACGTTTCGCAGGACGTAATTGTGAACGAGCCGGACTGCGGTACCTTGCGTGGCATCGAAACCTTCGCGTTGAAAGACAACGAGGACGTCGTAGAGCCGCTGTCGGAGCGTATCCTGGGCCGTGTTACGGTTCACGACATCATCGACCCCATCACGGATGAGGTTATCCTGACTTCCGGTTCGGAAATCAAGGAAGACACGACCCGTCGCATCGATGCTACCGGCATCGAGTCCGTGGAGATTCGTTCGGTACTGACTTGCGAAAGCAAGCGCGGTATTTGCGCCAAGTGCTACGGCCGTAACCTGGCTTCGGGCCGCATGGTGCAGCGTGGCGAGGCCGTTGGTGTTATCGCCGCTCAGTCGATTGGTGAGCCCGGCACGCAGCTGACCCTGCGTACCTTCCACGTAGGTGGTACGGCTTCCAACATCGCGGTTGAAGCCAACATCAAAGCTAAATTCGCTGGTGTAGTTGAATTCGAAGACGTACGTACTGTGGCTACCACCACGCCGGAAGGTGTGAAAGGTGCCGTGGTGATGGGTCGCTCGGGCGAGATTCGCATCGTGGAGAAAGGCACTGGCAAAGTATTCACCACCAACCACGTTCCCTACGGCTCTTTCATGCTGGTAGAGGAAGGTCAGGAAGTGGAGAAAGGCCAAGAGCTGAACAACTGGGACCCCTACAACGCCGTTATTTTGGCCGAGTTCGACGGTACCGTTCAGTTCGACGCCATCACCGAAGGCATTACGTATCGTGAGGAGTCGGACGAACAGACCGGTCACCGCGAGAAGGTAATCATCGAATCGAAGGCCAAGGACCAGAACCCGTCCATCATCATCCGCCCCGGCAAGAAGGGCGATGCCGAAGGTCAGAAGGGTTACAGCATCCCCGTGGGTTCGCACTTGAACGTGGAGAACAACGATAAAATCAAGGCCGGTCACATCCTGGCTAAGATTCCTCGCTCCGTGGGCAAAACCCGCGACATCACCGGTGGTCTGCCGCGTGTTACCGAGCTTTTCGAAGCCCGGAACCCGTCGAACCCCGCTGTGGTATCGGAAATCGATGGCGTAGTAACCTACGGCACCGTGAAACGTGGCAACCGCGAAATCTACGTGGAGTCGAAAGACGGTGTCAAGAAGAAGTACATGGTGCCGCTGTCGAAGCACATTCTGGTGCAGGACAACGACTTTATCCGCGCCGGCATGCCGCTGTCGGATGGTGCCATTACGCCTTCGGACATCCTGAGCATTCAGGGCCCCGGCGCCGTGCAGGAATACCTCGTGAACGAGATTCAGGAAGTATACCGCTTGCAGGGTGTGAAAATCAACGATAAGCACATCGAGGTGGTAGTTCGCCAGATGATGCAGAAAGTTGTGATTCTGGATGCCGGTGACACGTCGTTCCTCGAAAATCAGGTGATTGATAAAATCATCTTCATGGCCGAGAACGACATGATTATCGACATGAAAGTCGTGACCGAAGCCGGTGACTCGACCAACATGAAGCCTGGTCAGATTGTGAACGCCCGTAAGCTTCGCGACGAGAACAGCAGCCTGAAGCGCCGTGACCTTGCTCTGGTGCAAGTGCGCGATGCTCAACCTGCCGTTTCGCGTCCGACGCTGCAAGGCATCACGCAGGCTTCGCTGGGTACGGCCTCGTTCATCTCGGCCGCTTCCTTCCAGGAAACGACCAAGGTGCTGAGCGAAGCCGCCATCCGTGGCAAAGCCGACCAGCTCCTAGGCTTGAAGGAGAACGTAATCGTCGGTCACCTCATCCCGGCCGGTACTGGCTTGCGCGAATACACGCGTCAGGTAGTAGGCTCGAAAGAGGAAATGGAGGCTGCTCAACAAGCCGCCAAGGCCGCCGAGGAAGTAGTGCCTGCCAAGCGGCCCAGCCGCGCTGGCAAGCGCGAAGTATCGGCCGAGTAATCTGCCGTAGGTTTGTAGTGGAAAAGCCGACTGGGGTAACCCGGTCGGCTTTTTTGTTTTTCTTTGGGTAGGGCTGAACCCAACAGAACGTCATGCTGAGCTTGCCGAAGCATCTTTACCGCTTCGTTGAATGAATGCCCACACGGTATGTACGTTTACATCCTTACCAATACCGGCCGTACTGTCTTATACATCGGCGTAACCAGGAACCTTGTGCGACGCTTGTATGAGCATCTAATTGGTTATGGAGACGCTAGCAAGTTCACTGGCCGCTACCAAGCCGATTTACTAGTTTACTTTGAACTCTTGCCCGATGCTACCCAAGCCATTGCCCGCGAAAAGCAACTGAAAGGATGGAAAAGAGTAAAAAAGACGCACTAATAGATTCCTTAAATCCTGATTGGATTGACATCGATTTGGAAACTTGGCAGGGCTAACAACGAAGCGGTAAAGATGCTTCGGCAAGCTCAGCATGACGTTCTACTATAATGTTCTAACAATAACCCTATGCAACCAACCGACCAAAACCCAGACCCAAACGCCATCAACATTGAGCTTTCCGAAGCCATGGCCGAAGGCGAGTATGCCAACCTCGCCATGATTGCTCACAGCAACAGCGAGTTTGTAATTGACTTTATCCGCATGATGCCCGGTCTGCCCAAGGCCAAGGTAAAGGCGCGTATCGTCGTCACGCCCGAGCACGCTAAGCGCCTCCTGCAAGCCCTGACGGAAAACATAGAGCGGTTTGAAGCCGCCTTTGGCGCTATCAAAATGCAGAATGAAGCTCCGAGCTACCCAATGAACTTCGGTGGCGCGGTAGGGGAGGCCTAAGCTGAACCAGAAGCAACAGCTGCCAAAGCGCCTCCATTTTCTAGTGGAGGCGCTTTTGTTTTCAGAGAAAATCGGGGTGTTCAAAAATTAACATCCTCACTCTGTTTGCTATTGCGCCGAAATAATCTTACCTTTGCAAGCCAAATTTTAGGGGCAAACGGCTCCAAACAAACCAATCGCTAAATGCCAACCATCAATCAGTTAGTACGGAAAGGCCGTGAGGCTTTGACTACCAAGTCGAAGTCGCCCGCCCTTGATTCGTGCCCGCAGCGTCGGGGCGTGTGCACCCGTGTGTACACCACCACGCCTAAGAAGCCGAACTCGGCTATGCGCAAAGTGGCCCGTGTGCGCCTTACCAACGGTAAGGAAGTAAACGCATACATCCCCGGTGAAGGCCACAACCTCCAGGAACACAGCATCGTGCTGATTCGTGGCGGCCGGGTTAAAGACTTGCCAGGTGTTCGCTACCACATTATCCGTGGCGCCCTGGACACCGCCGGTGTAAGCGGCCGGACCCAGCGTCGTTCTAAGTACGGTGCCAAGCGTCCGAAGCCCGGTCAACCCGCAGCAGCCGCTGGCAAGGGTGGCAAAGGCGCACCAGCTAAAAAGAAATAATTTATTAGTTGTCAGTTGCTAGTTGTCAGCTGTTAGGTTGTTTAACATCCTCAACAGCTGACAACTAGCAACTAACAACTGACAACTAAATAAACCAATGAGAAAGTCTAAACCAAAGAAGCGCATCTTGCTGCCGGACCCTAAGTACAAGGAGACGCTGGTAACCCGTTTCGTGAACTACATGATGTACGATGGTAAGAAAAACCTGGCGTACACCATCTTCTATGACGCTTGCGACCTCGTGGAGCAGCGCACCAAGGAGAGCGGCCTCGAAATGTGGCGCAAAGCGTTGAACAACGTGATGCCCACCGTGGAAGTAAAGAGCCGCCGTGTAGGTGGAGCTACCTTCCAGGTTCCGATTGAAGTGCGCGCTGACCGCCGCATTTCGGTGGGTGCTAAATGGATGATTCAGTACGCTCGTCGTCGTGGTGAGAAAACCATGAAGGACAAGCTGGCTGGCGAAATCATCGCTGCCGCCAAAGGCGAAGGTGCTGCCGTTAAGAAGAAAGACGACACCCACCGCATGGCAGAGGCCAACAAGGCCTTCTCGCACTTCCGTTTCTAAACTGGAAATTTGGGTTTGGGGTCTTAGGGACTTGGATTTATTTGACGGACTGTTCTGTTAAACGACCCGAGACCTGAGACCCCAAATTTCTAAGCCCTAACCACTATCATGGCCGTAAATAAAGAACTTTACTACCTCCGCAACATCGGAATTATGGCGCACATCGACGCCGGTAAGACCACGACGTCGGAGCGTATCCTGTATTACACGGGTAAAACCCACAAAATCGGGGAAGTGCACGACGGTGCCGCCACGATGGACTGGATGGAGCAGGAGCAGGAGCGCGGCATCACGATTACCTCGGCTGCCACGACTACTTTCTGGAACTACCCCACCGACATCAAGGGTGACCCGACTGCTGACACTAAGCAGTACAAAATCAACCTGATTGACACCCCCGGCCACGTTGACTTCACGGTAGAGGTAGAACGTTCGCTGCGTGTGCTTGACGGCGCTGTTGCTTTGTTCTGCGCCGTTTCGGGCGTTGAGCCGCAGTCGGAGACTGTATGGCGTCAGGCTGACAAGTATAAAGTACCCCGCATTTGCTTCGTCAACAAGATGGACCGTGCCGGCGCTGACTTCTTCAAAGCCGTTCTCGAAATCAAAGACAAGTTGGGCGCTAACCCAATTCCGTTGCAGATACCGATTGGTGCCGAAGACACGTTCAAAGGCGTAGTTGACCTGCTGACTGGCAAAGCCATTGTGTGGGACGATAAAACCGAAGGCAAATCCTACGACGAAATTCCCGTTCCCGAGGACCTCGTTGAAACGGTAGCCGAATGGCGTCAGAAGCTCGTGGAGAGCGTAGCTGAGTACGATGACGCGTTGCTGGAGAAATTCTTCGACAACCCCGATTCCATTACCCGCGATGAAATGATGGTTGTTATCCGCCAGGCGGTTATCGACATGAAGTTCTCGCCCGTATTGTGTGGTTCGGCTTTCAAAAACAAGGGTGTTCAAACGATGCTGGATGCCGTTATGGCTTACTTGCCTTCGCCGCTTGACATGCCCGCCATCATCGGTACCCACCCCGAGACTGGCGAGGAAATGGAGCGTCACCCCGACAACTCCGAGCCTTTCACCGCTCTGGCGTTTAAAATTGCTACTGACCCCTTCGTAGGCCGTCTGTGCTTCTTCCGCTGCTACAGCGGCGTGCTGGATGCCGGCTCTTACGTACTGAACAACCGCACCGGCAAGAAGGAGCGTATCTCGCGCCTGATGCAGATGCACTCCAACAAGCAGAACCCAATTGATAAAATCCAGGCGGGTGACATTGCAGCTGGTGTTGGCTTCAAAGACATCAAAACCGGCGATACGCTGAGCGAAGAGAAGAACCCCATCGTCCTCGAGTCGATGAGCTTCCCCGAGCCCGTAATTGGTTACGCCATTGAGCCTAAAACTCAGGCTGACGTCGACAAAATGGGCATGGCCATCGCCAAGCTTATCGAAGAAGACCCTACCCTGAAGGTTAACACCGACCCCGAAACCGGTCAGACCGTGTTGCGTGGTATGGGCGAGCTCCACTTGGAAATCATCATCGACCGCATGCGTCGTGAATTCAAAGTGGAAATCAACCAGGGTGCGCCGATGGTAGCTTACAAGGAGGTTCTGACCAAGAAGGTCGACCACCGCGAAACCTACAAGAAGCAGACCGGTGGCCGCGGTAAATTCGGTGACATCGTGTTCGAACTCGGCCCGAAAGAGACCGAGCCCGAAAAGCCCGGCTTCGAGTTTGACAACGCCATTGTAGGCGGTGTTATTCCTCGTGAATTCATCCAGCCCATTCAGAAAGGCTTCGAAGAGGCTATGCGTCAGGGGCCGTTAGCTGGTTTCCCTGTTGAGGGCATGAAAGTGCGTCTGTACCATGGTTCCTTCCACGACGTTGACTCGGATGCCCTGTCGTTCGAACTCGCTGCTCGTGGTGGTTTCCGCGAAGCTGCCCGCCAGGCTGGCCCGAAATTGCTCGAGCCCATCATGAGCGTGGAAGTAGTTTGCCCCGACGAGTACACGGGTCCCGTAACCGGTGACTTGAACCGTCGTCGTGGTTTGATGAAAGGCATGGACACCAAAGGCGGTGCTCAACTGATTAAAGCCGACGTTCCGTTGTCCGAACTGTTCGGTTACGTAACCGCGCTCCGCACGATTTCGTCGGGCCGTGCTTCGGCTTCGCTCACGTTCTCGCACTACGAGCAAGTGCCGAGCAACTTGGCTGAAGGCATCATCGCCAAAGTAAAAGGAGGTAAATAAGCTTTTCTAACGGGGGCAATCGGCCCCCACCAATTCCAATGAACCAGAAAATTCGCATTAAGCTGAAAAGCTACGACCACAACCTCGTAGACAAATCGGCCGAGAAAATCGTGAAAGCTGTGAAGGCCACCGGTGCCATCGTAAGCGGCCCGATTCCTTTGCCGACCCAAAAAGAGAAGTTCACCGTGTTGCGCTCGCCCCACGTGAACAAGAAGAGCCGGGAGCAGTTCCAGCTTTGCACCTACAAGCGCCTCGTGGACATCTTCTCGACTTCGTCGAAGACGGTAGATGCTCTGATGAAGCTGGAATTGCCCAGCGGCGTTGACGTAGAAATCAAAGTCTGAGGATTCAATTTCAGTCTTAAATGAGAAAAGCCCCACTGCGATTCGTCGCAGTGGGGCTTTTTCTTTGGAACTTGCACCGGTACTATTTAGCCCACATGCAAACTGTATTCACTTTGGCCCGCTTGCAACGAGCAAGTCTTTTCTTCAGTAGCTGTGTCATCATTGGTATTTTCATTGCCAATTGGTTTCGGATACTTCCAAGTATCGGCGTGGCAGGAATAGCGGTTACAGGCATTGTTTACGCCTGCACCTACCGTCGGATAGCGAACTGGGAGATGTGGCCCGTGTTCGGAAGCTTATTCTCGCTTTATCTATTATTCCTCTCACAGGGGCTAAACACCGATACGGCCAACCTTGGCGAGTACTACCGTGACATAGTGCTGAAGTTGCCTTTTGTGGCGCTGGTTTTAGGGTTTTGGCTAATGCCTGCAATGCCAAGTCGGTATTTGCGCTGGTTGTGGATTCTATTAATTGGCCTGACGACGGTTGCGGCGGTTGGAGCGACAATCAACTATTTGCTGCACTTCCGTGAAATCAACGAACTGTATTTGCATTCTAAGGTCATGCCAACGGAGCCAGACCATATCCGATTTAGTCTCATCATTACCCTAGCTATTGCAGTTGGAGTGCTCTTGTTGGTGCACCAAGCCATATTGCAAAAGTGGCGTCCTTGGCTAATTGTTACCATCGTCTTACTAGCAGCTTTTTTGCATTTGCTGTCTGTTCGTAGTGGTCAATTGACTTTCTACGCATTATCGGGCTTAGCCATCATCTGGCTTGTTCTTAAGAAGAAGCTATGGAAACAGGCAGCCCTAATAGTGACTGCTTTAATACTATTGCTTGCAATTAGCTTCATAGCGTTTCCAACCTTTAACAACAGAGTATATAACACACGCCTTGATGTAAGTAAGGTCAAGCAAACATCAGCGAAACAAGGGAAGAAGTACTCAATAGCTGCCCGTGTCTACTCATATAAAGCCGCTCTAGGCGTTTGGCGAGATAATAAAGTGCTGGGGGTAGGGAAAGCAGACTTGGAAGGGGAGATGGCCAAGCGTTATGCCATCTTCTATCCTGAGATGGAATCTGAGTATTACATCTTGCCTCATAACCAGTACCTCTACAATCTTGCTGCTCACGGGGGGCTAGGTCTTCTGGTATTTGTTGTCGGCATGTTTTACCCAGCTTGGTGGGCTAGGCGCAAAAAGGCTCCGCTACTTCTAGCACATTATGTAAGTATTGCACTATCGTTTTTGGTAGAATACACTTTGGAAACGCAGATAGGTTTGGCCTACGTGCTATTTTTCTTGTTGCTGGCGTTACAAGGGTCGATGCCTACCGAGGATAATGACCCACTTTGGCGGCCTGCGTAAAGCCTCGATTTTTACATAGAAGGGTAAGCTAACAGCCTCAGCTAGAAAATATTTCTAACTGTCGTTGTGATTCCCGGAGCTTTTTTCCTATCTTTGCACTCCCTTAGCGAAAACGGCACTCGGTCGTTTTCTTTTTGTGTCATTTAATCATTAACAGAATGCCTGGCATCATCGGTAAGAAAATCGGTATGACAAGCCTCTTCACTCCGGATGGGAAAAACATTCCCTGCACGCTCATCGAAGCGGGTCCGTGCGTAGTGACGCAGGTTAAGACTATCGCGAATGACGGCTACACCGCCATTCAAATTGGGTACGGCGAGAAAAAAGCCAAGAACACCACCAAAGCTTTGGTTGGTCACTTCGCTAAAGCCGGTACCACCCCCAAGAAAAAATTGGTTGAATTCCGCCTCGACGCCGAATCGACCTACGCCGCTGGCGCTACCATCGACGCTACTCTGTTCGCAGAAGGCGAGTTTGTGGACGTAGTGGGTACTTCTAAAGGTAAGGGATTCCAGGGTGTTGTAAAGCGTTACAACTTCCAGGGCGTTGGCGGCCAGACTCACGGCCAGCACAACCGTCTGCGTCACCCAGGTTCTATTGGTGCTTGCTCCTGGCCTTCGCGCGTATTCAAAGGAATGCGCATGGGTGGCCGCATGGGCAATGACCGTGTAAAAGTGCAAAACCTGAAGGTGATGCGCGTAGTGGGTGATAAGAACCTGATTCTGGTGAGCGGCTCGATTCCCGGTGCTAAGAATTCTTACGTGGTAATCGAGAAATAGACTATAATATGGAACTCTCAGTTTATAGCCTCAAAGGCGAAGACACCGGCCGCAAGGTGACCCTGTCTGACGCCATCTTCGGTCTCGAAGTAAACGAGCACGTGATGTACTTGGACGTGAAGCAGTACCTGGCCAACCAGCGCCAGGGCACGCACAAGTCCAAGCAGCGCAACGAGGTGCACGGCACCACGAAGAAGCTCAAGAAACAAAAAGGTACGGGCGGTGCCCGTGCTGGCAGCATGAAGTCGGGTGTGTTCGTAGGTGGTGGCCGGATGTTCGGTCCTCAGCCCCGCGACTACAGCTTCAAGCTGAACAAGAAGACTAAGCGCGTAGCTCGCCTCTCGGCTCTGTCGAGCCTGGCTAAAGATGGCAAAATCTCCCTCGTGGAGAACATCGCCATGGATGCTCCCCGCACCAAGGACTTCCTCGCCATCCTGAACGGCCTCAAGCTGAACAATGGCAAAAAGACCATGCTTGTTACCGGTGAGGTTAACAAGAACGTTGTTCTCAGCGCCCGCAACCTGCAGAAAGTGACCGTGTCGACGCCCATCGGCCTCAACACCCACGACTTGCTGAACACGGACACGCTGCTGATTTCGGAAGACGGCATGGCTTCATTGGTTGAACTCTATAGCACCGCCGAATAATGAGCACGCTGAAACGCCCCATCGTGACCGAAAAGGCCACCGGCCTCAACGAAAAAGGTCGCTACACTTTTGAAGTGGAGCGCACGGCCAACAAAGTGCAAATCAAGAAGGACATCGAAACGCTGTACGGCGTGACGGTAACCGACATCAACACGATGCGCACCATTGGCAAAGTAAAGTCGAAAGGCACCAAGACCGGCCAGGTGACCGGCCGTCGCGCCCACGGCAAAAAAGCTATTGTTACCGTGAAAGAAGGCGATGTAATCGACTTCTACGGCAACTTGTAGGCCTACCGCTTCGCCACATAATTTTTCGCCGCAAAAGCACAACTAGCTAGTAATGGCACTTAAAAAACTCAGACCAACCAGCCCAGGGCAGCGCTTCCGCGTTGCGCCGGCGTTCGACGAGATAACGACGTCGACCCCGGAGAAGTCCTTGATGACTTCCCTCCCCAAATCGGGTGGCCGGAACTCTTCCGGTAAAATGTCCAACCGCTACATCGGCGGTGGTCATAAAACCCAATATCGTATCGTGGACTTCAAGCGCGACAAAGCCGGTGTTCCGGCCGTGGTGAAGACCATCGAGTACGACCCCAACCGTACCGCCCGTATCGCTCTGCTGAACTATGCAGACGGCGAGAAGCGCTACATCATCGCACCCGCCGGCATGACCGTGGGTACGACGGTTGTATCGGGCACGGGCGTAGCTCCCGAAGTGGGCAATACATTGCCGCTGCGCGAGATTCCCCTCGGTACCATCCTCCACAACATTGAGTTGCAGCCCGGTCAGGGCGCGGCCATGGCCCGCTCGGCTGGCACCTACGCCCAAATCGTAGCCCGCGAAGAGAAATACGCCACGTTGAAATTGCCTTCCGGCGAAATGCGCATGGTCCTCGTGACTTGCATGGCCACGGTTGGTACCGTTTCGAATGGTGACCACATGAACACCCGGATGGGTAAGGCAGGCCGTAACCGGTGGGCTGGTCGTCGTCCTCGCGTTCGTGGTGTAGCCATGAACCCAGTCGACCACCCCATGGGTGGTGGTGAAGGCAAATCGTCGGGTGGTCACCCACGTAGCCGCAACGGTATTTTGGCTAAGGGCCAGAAGACCCGCAACAAGAACAAGTATTCGGAGAACCTGATTGTGAGCCGCAAAGGCAAGAAGTAATATATGGCACGTTCACTCAAAAAAGGGCCGTACATTGACTTCCGGCTGGAAAAGAAAGTCACGGCACTCGAAACGGCTGGTAAGAAATCGGTGGTAAAGACTTGGTCGCGCCGCTCGATGATTTCCCCCGATTTCGTTGGCCACACGTTCGCTGTTCACAACGGCAATAAGTTCATCCCGGTGTATGTGACCGAGAACATGGTAGGACACAAGTTGGGCGAATTTGCCCCGACGCGTAACTTCCGTGGTCACGTCGCCAAAAAAGATAAAGGCAAGCGCTAAGATGGAAGCAGTAGCAAAACTCCGCAATGTGCCGACCTCGCCTCGTAAGATGCGTTTGGTGGCCGACCTCGTGCGCGGCAAGAAAGTAACGCAAGCCCTGGGCCTGCTGCGCTTCGAAGCCAACATCGGCGCCGAGAAGATTGAGAAACTGCTCCTTTCGGCCTTGGCCAACTGGCAGCAGCACAACGAAGAAGAGCGGATTGAGGACGCAAACCTCTACATCAGCGAAATCTTCGTGGACGAAGGACGCCAGCTGAAGCGCCTGCGCCCCGCCCCCCAGGGCCGTGGCCACCGCATTCGCAAGCGCAGCAACCACGTGACGCTGAAAATCGACACGAAAGTGGAGAAACTCGGCAAGAAAACCACCGAGCACGCCAAGCAAGTTGGTACTACCGAAAAACCTAAGGCCGACGCCAAATCCTAATTTAGTATGGGACAGAAAGTAAATCCGGTTGGCTTCCGCTTGGGAGTAATCAAAGGCTGGGACTCCAACTGGTACGGCGGCAAGGACTTCGCCGAGAAATTGGTGGAGGACGAGAAAATCCGCAAGTACATCAACGCTCGCATTCAGAAAGGTGGCATCAGCCGCATTGTGATTGAGCGCACCCTGAAGCGCATCACCATCACTATCAATACGGCTCGTCCGGGTGTGGTAATTGGTAAAGGCGGCCAGGAAGTTGACAAGATTAAGGACGAGCTGAAGCAAATCACCAGCAAAGACGTTCAAATCAACATCTTCGAAATCAAGCGTCCGGAGTTGGATGCCAAGCTGGTAGGCGAGAGCATCGCCCAGCAGCTGGCCGCTCGTATCTCCTTCCGTCGCGCCATGAAAATGTCGATTCAGGCGGCTATGCGTGTTGGTGCCGAAGGCATCAAGATTCAGTGCGGTGGCCGTCTCGGCGGTGCTGAAATTGCCCGTTCGGAGCAGTACAAAGAAGGTCGTACGCCGCTGCACACGCTGCGCGCTGACATCGACTACGCTTTGTCGGAAGCTCAGACTGTGTATGGCAAAATTGGCATCAAGGTGTGGGTAATGCGCGGTGAGGTGTTCGGCAAGCCCGACCTCTCGCCCAACCAGCAGCTCACCAACCCCGGTGGCGATGCCGGTGGACGTCGTGACGACCGTGGCCCCCGTGGCGAGCGTCGTGAAGGCGACCGCGGCCCGCGTCGTGACGGTGGTGCCGGTGGCCGTGGTGGCAACGACCGTGGCGGCAACGCCGGTGGTGGTGCTCCCCGCGGCGACAACGCCGGTCCCCGTCGCAATGGCCCCGCCCAGGGTGGCGGAGCTGCCGGCGGTGCTGCTCGCGGCCCGCGTCGCTAGAACAAGTCAAGTCATTTCGCTTCGTTTGCCGCTTTGGTGAACGAAGCGAAATGTTCGACTGTTCGCCCCTCTCTATTACAGAACACTCTCTTTTATTAAAATCAAATGTTACAACCGAAAAGGACCAAGTATCGCAAGATGCAAAAGGGTCGCGTAACAGGCCTCGCCTACCGCGGCAGCTCCATAGACTTCGGTTCGTTCGCTATCAAGTCGCTAGAGGTTTCTTGGATTACGGCCCGCCAGATTGAGGCAGCTCGTATCGCCATGACCCGCGCCATGAAACGCGAAGGGCAAGTATGGATTCGCATTTTCCCCGACAAACCCATTACCAAGAAGCCTGCTGAAGTGCGGATGGGTAAGGGTAAAGGTTCGCCCGAGTATTGGGTGGCCTGCGTTAAGCCCGGCCAAATCATGTTCGAGTCGGACGGTGTTTCGCTGGAAGTAGCCAAAGAATCGCTGCGTCTGGCGGCTCAGAAGCTGCCCGTAAAAACTTCATTCGTGGTTCGCCGCGACTATACGGACGCTGCCTAAGTCATGAAAAACAAGACCGACCTCAAAGGCCTTTCAGTTGAAGCCCTGAAAGAGCAAATCAAAACCGAGCAGGCTCAGGGCCAGCAGTTGCGTTTCGCTCATGCGATTTCGCCCCTGGAGAACCCCGCCCGCCTCAAGGCCAACCGTAAAAACGTCGCCCGCTTGCTCACCGAGCAGACTCGTCGGAACAACGAGCAGGCCACTAACACCGCTCAATAACCGATGGCAACCGACGTAACAACCCAAGACCAAACCGCTGCCGCTGAAGCTTCGCGCAACCTGCGCAAAGAAATCACCGGCACGGTAACGAGCTCGAAGATGGACAAGTCCATCACCGTAGCTGTGGTGCAGAAGCAAAAGCACCCCATGTACGGCAAGTTCGTGACCAAGACCACGAAATTCCACGCCCACGACGAGAACAACGAGTGTGGCGAAGGCGACACGGTCCTCATCATGAGCACCCGCCCGCTGAGCAAGACCAAGCGGTGGCGCCTGGTGGAAATTATTGAACGCGCTAAGTAATCCAGACAAATGATACAGCAAGAATCCCGCCTGACGGTTGCCGACAATAGCGGCGCCAAGGAAGTCCTCTGCATCCGTGTCCTGGGTGGCACGGGCAAGAAATACGCCAGCGTTGGCGACAAGATTGTGGTAGCCATCAAGTCGGCTATCCCTTCCGGTAACGCCAAGAAAGGCACCGTGAGCAAGGCCGTAGTAGTTCGCGTGAAGAAGGAAGTACGCCGCAAAGACGGTTCGTACATCCGCTTCGACGACAACGCTGCCGTGTTGCTCAACAACAACGACGAGCCCCGCGGCACGCGCATCTTCGGCCCAGTGGCCCGGGAGCTGCGTGAGCGTCAGTTCATGAAAATTGTATCCTTAGCCCCCGAAGTACTCTAAGCTATGGCTATCAAGAAAGCAGACCCCGTACAACTGCACGTGAAGTCGGGCGACACCGTTAAGGTGATTGCTGGCGACGAGCGCGGCAAGACCGGCGTTATTAAGTCGGTAAACCGGGTGACCCAGCGCGTAATCGTTGAAGGTCTGAACCTGGTGACGAAACACAACAAGCCGAGCGCCAAATCGCCCCAGGGCGGCATCACCAAGATGGAGGCGCCCATGCACGTAAGCAATGTGCAGGCTATCAACCCCACCACCGGTGAGCGTGTGCGCAAAGGCGAAGCGGCTTCGGCAGCTCCGACTACTAAGCGTGCCACCGCCAAAACGGCGTAATTGCCCCCTGCATCATGGCACGTCTCAAAGACATTTATAAGAAAGACATCGTACCCGCGCTCCAGGAGAAATTCCAGTTCAAGAGCATCATGCAGGTACCTCGTGTCACCAAAATCTGCATCAACCGCGGCATTGGCGCAGCGGTAGCTGACAAGAAATTGGTCGACAACGGCGTGGATGAGCTGACGGTTATCACCGGTCAGAAAGCCATTGCCACCATCGCCAAGAAGTCGGTGTCGAACTTTAAGCTCCGCGAAGGCATGCCCATCGGAGCTAAAGTAACGCTGCGCGGCGAGCGCATGTACGAGTTCATGGACCGTCTCCTGACAGTGGCCCTGCCCCGCGTACGTGACTTCAAAGGCATCAACGATAAAGGTTTCGATGGTCGTGGCAACTACACGCTCGGCGTGAAGGAGCAAATCATCTTCCCCGAAATCTCGATTGACAAAATCAAGAGCATCTCGGGCATGGACATTACGTTCGTGACCAGCGCCGAAAATGACGAGCAGAGCTACGAACTGCTTAAGGCGTTCGGTATGCCCTTCGCTAACGCTAACAAAGAAGCTTAATCTCCCGAACTCATGGCTAAAGAATCCATCAAAGCACGGGAGCGCAAGCGCATTGCCACCGTGGCCCGCTACGCTGAGAAGCGCAAGGCTCTGAAAGCTGCCGGCGACTACGAAGGTCTCGACAAACTGCCCAAAAACGCTTCGCCCGTGCGCCTGCACAACCGCGACATGATTGACGGCCGTCCCCGCGGCTACATGCGCAAGTTTGGCATCAGCCGCGTACGCTTCCGCGAAATGGCTCTCGCCGGGAAGATTCCTGGTGTGACCAAGTCGAGCTGGTAATCCAGTCAGGCTTATCGCAAAATCAGAAAAGCTCCCAAGCAATTGGGGGCTTTTTTTGTGGGTGCCGCATCTTAGCTACCTAAACTTAGGAAGGGCTAACAGTAGGGGAGAGACCTTAAGTAAGAAAGTTTCAGAGTGATTTATGCAGTGCACTTGCATAAGTGTCACATTATCCGTTACCTTTGCACTCCCAAAAGCTGGGGAAGGCCCCAAACCATTTGGCAGGTTGCCAAAAGAAACCATTGGCTGCACCGTCGCCGGGCAAGCCAAGTAGTCTTAACCGAAATTTCGTTGGTCCCGTTGGGCACCCGGCGAAATTTTCTTATCTTTGCGCTCCGAAAAACGCGGACGCATTTAATAATCAATGAATACTGACCCCATTGCCGACTACCTGACCCGGGTACGCAACGCCATCAAGGCGAACCACCGGGTGGTAGAAATCCCGGCCAGCAACATCAAAAAGGAAATCACGAAGGTGCTCTATCATAAGGGCTACATTCAGTCGTACCGTTTTGATGATTCGTCGATTCAGGGCACCATCAAAATTGCTCTGAAGTACAACCCGACCACCAAGGCTCCTGCTATCACCAAGCTGCAGCGCGTTTCGACGCCTGGCTTGCGTCAGTACGTGTCTTCCGATAACCTGCCCCGGGTACTCAGCGGCTTGGGCGTCGCCATCATCTCGACCTCTAAGGGCGTGATGACGGAGAAAGAGTGCAAAACCGAGAACGTGGGCGGCGAGGTGCTGTGCTACGTGTACTAATCCGGAACCGCTTTAGCTAACTCAATTATGTCACGTATTGGTAAACTCCCGATTTCCGTCCCTGCTGGGGTCGCTATCTCGGTTGAGAAAGACAACGTGGTAACGGTGAAAGGCCCTAAGGGCACGCTAACCACGCAAGTGGACCGCGACATCAACGTTGCCATTGAAGACGGTACCCTCACGGTAACCCGTCCTACTGAGCAGAAGCGTCACAAGGCCATGCACGGCTTGTACCGCTCGCTCATCAACAACATGGTTCAAGGCGTAAGCAATGGTTTCGAGAAGAAGCTGGAGCTTGTAGGTGTAGGTTACAAAGCCTCCCTCGCTGGTACCACGCTTGAGCTGGCCCTAGGCTACTCGCACAACATCTACATTGCCCTGCCGAAGGAAGTAACCGCTACCGCCGTTACCGAGAAAGGTAAGAACCCGATTGTGACGCTGAACAGCATCGACAATCAGCTCCTGGGTCAGGTAGCCGCTAAAATTCGTTCCTTGCGTAAAGTCGAGCCTTACAAAGGCAAAGGTGTACGCTTCGTGGGCGAAATCATCCGTCGCAAAGCTGGTAAAACGGCCTCTAAATAAGTTCGCATCATGGCATTTGATAAGGCACAACGCCGCAAGCGGATTCAGCGCATCATCCGTACCAAGGTGGCTGGCACGTCCGAGCGGCCGCGGCTCTCGGTGTTCCGTAGCAACACGGGCATCTACGCTCAGATTATCGACGACACGACCGGCCGCACGCTGGCTGCTGCAACGTCGAAAAAAGTAACCGCCGATGGCGGCAATGGCGTGGCCCTGGCTGCCGCCGTAGGTCGGCAGGTTGCCGCCGTTGCTTTGGAGAAAGGCATTACCAAAGTGGTGTTCGACCGCTCGGGTTACCTCTACCACGGTCGCGTAAAATCATTGGCTGAAGGAGCCCGCGAAGGCGGCCTCAATTTCTAAGAATATCATGGCGCAAGAACGCGACAACAATCGTCCTGGCGGAGACCGTCAGCGCAGCAACGACCGCGACCGGAACAAGGACAACTCCCGCATGGGCGCTGACTCCGACTTCAAAGAAAAAGTAGTAGCCATCAACCGCGTAGCGAAGGTGGTGAAAGGCGGTCGCCGCTTTAGCTTCTCTGCCATTGTGGTAGTAGGCGACGGCAACGGCAACGTAGGCTACGGCCTCGGCAAAGCCAACGAAGTAACCGACGCCATTGCCAAAGGCATTGACGACGCTAAGAAGAACGTGGTGAAAGTGCCGATGTACAAGCACACCGTTCCTCACCTCATGGAAGGCCGCTACGGCGGTGGTTTCGTGCTCATCCAGCCGGCTGCGGCTGGTACGGGTGTAATCGCCGGCGGTGCAATGCGCGCCGTGTTCGAGAGCGCCGGTATCAAGGATGTACTGGCGAAGTCGAAAGGCTCGTCGAACCCCCACAACGTGGTAAAGGCTACCTTTGCTGCCTTGGCCAAAATGCGTGACCCGTTGCAGATTGCACAGGCACGTGGTATCTCTCTTGCCCGCGTTTTTAACGGTTAATTGACATGGCACAAATTCAAGTAAAGCTCGTGCGCAGCGCCATTGACCGCCCCGAGCGTCAAAAGCGCACCGTTCAGTCCCTGGGCCTGAACAAAATGAACAGCACCGCGCAGCACGAAGTAAACCCGTCCATCATGGGCATGGTGAACAGCGTGAAGCACCTGCTAGAAGTAACCGAACTGTAAGACTATATATCGTCATGCTTAATCTCAGCAATCTATCGCCAGCCTACGGCTCGACTAAAAACGAGAAGCGGATTGGCCGGGGCGAAGGCTCCACGCGCGGTGGCACGTCGACCCGTGGTCACAAAGGCGCCAAGTCGCGTTCGGGCTACAAGCGCAAGTCCGGTTTTGAAGGTGGCCAAATGCCCCTCCAGCGCCGTGTGCCTAAGTTTGGCTTCACTAACATCAACCGTGTAGAGTACAAAGCCATCAACCTCGATGTGCTCGCTACCCTGCTCGAGAAGAACAGCGCCACCACTATGGATGCCGCTTACTTCATCTCTAACGGTCTGGTATCGAAAAACGCTAAAATCAAAATCCTCGGTCGTGGCGAAGTTTCCACGGCTCTGGAAGTTCATGCTCACGCATTCTCGAAGTCGGCTGTTGAGGCCATCGAGAAGGCGGGCGGCAAAGCGGTAACGCTCTAAAAGCTACCTTCGGCAATGAATAAGTTTATCGAATCGATAAAGAACATTTTTGCGATTGAGGATTTGCGTACGCGAATCCTCAATACGCTTTTCTTCATTGCCATCTATCGCCTTGGCGTTTACGTGGTGTTGCCGGGTGTTGACCCGACGCGCCTTAAGACGGGTGCCGAAGGTTTGTTTGGCATTCTGGATACCCTCCTTGGAGGTGCATTTAGCAACGCGTCCATCTTCGCGTTGGGCATTATGCCTTACATCTCGGCTAGCATTGTGTTGCAGTTGCTCACCATTGCTGTTCCCTACTTCCAGAAGTTGCAGAAGGAGGGAGAGTCGGGCCGTAAGAAAATCAACCAGTACACGCGCATTCTCACGATTCCGATTGTGTTGGCGCAGTCGGTTGGCTTTATTGCTACCATTAACGCGGACGCCATCATCAATCCGGGCACGTTCTTCACCGTGTCGACCATGATTATCATCACGGCCGGTACGTTGTTCTGCATGTGGCTGGGTGAGAAAATCACCGATAAAGGTATCGGCAACGGTATCTCGATGCTCATCATGATTGGCATCGTGTCGCGTCTCCCAGGTGCTATCATCGGTGAGGCAGTGGCAAAGGGGGTTAACAAGTCGCTCATTTTCCTCTTGGAGATGGTCGTTCTGTTCCTCGTCGTGATGGCCGTAATCGTGCTTACGCAAGCTGTTCGCCGCATTGCGGTGCAGTATGCCAAGCAGGTTGGTGGTACTACGCAGCTCGATGCTCAGCGTCAGTTTATTCCTCTTAAGGTGAATGCTGCTGGTGTAATGCCTATCATTTTCGCTCAGTCGTTGATGTTCGTGCCGGCTATCGTTGCCTCGGTATGGCAGAACCAGAGCGATATGGCGAGCTACATCGGCGTTAAGTTTTCGGACTACACGTCGTGGCAGTACAACCTGACGTTTGCGTTGCTCATCATCATTTTCACCTACTTCTACACGGCCATCAGCGTCAATCCTAACCAGATTGCCGATGACCTGAAGCGGAGCGGGGGCTTTGTGCCGGGGGTGAAGCCAGGCCGCGACACGTCGGAGTTCATCGATGAAATCCTGACTCGTGTCACGTTGCCGGGTGCTGTAGCTCTTGCACTGATTGCTATTTTCCCTGCTATTGCTTTGTTGCTTGGCGTTACACGTCCGTTCTCGGCATTCTATGGCGGCACGTCACTCATCATCATGGTGGGTGTGGTATTGGACACCGTGAACCAGGTACAGAGCTATTTGCTCATGCAGCACTACGATGGCATGATGAAATCGGGCAAGCTGCGCGGTCGCACAGCTCAGCCCATTTCGGTGGCCTCGTAAATGAGTCATGGCAAGCGGCAGTATTCAATATAAAACCGAAGAAGAGATTGACCTCATCCGTGCCAGTGCTTTAGTGCTGGCCAAGGCCCACGGCGAAATCGCGGGCATGGTGAAGGAAGGAGTGACGACGCGACAGCTTGATAAGCGCGCGGAGGAGTTCATCCGGGACCATGGTGGAGTGCCTTCCTTCAAAGGCTACAATAAGTTTCCCTACAGCTTGTGCCTTTCGCCAAATTCGGTGGTGGTGCACGGGTTTGCTACCGACGAACCGCTGAAGAGCGGCGACATCTTATCGGTGGATTGCGGGGTTTACCTGAATGGCTTTCATTCAGACAGTGCCTACACTTACCCAATAGGGGAGGTGAAGCCCGAAGTACTGAAGCTCTTGGCTGAAACCAAAGCGTCGCTGTACAAGGGTATTGAGCAAGCCGTGAGCGGCAACCGCGTTGGTGACATCAGCTTCGCAATCCAAAACCATGTAGCCAGGTTGGGCTACGGGGTGGTGCGCGAGCTGGTTGGCCACGGAGTTGGCGCGAAGCTGCACGAGAAGCCCGAAGTGCCTAATTATGGCAAACGGGGTTCCGGGCCGCTCTTGCAAACAGGTTTGGTATTGGCGATTGAGCCAATGATAAACCTGGGCAAAAAGGATGTGGTGCAGGAGGCGGATGGCTGGACTATTCGCACCAAAGACCGCAAGCCCTCAGCGCACTTTGAGCATACAGTTGTTGTTAGAAAAGATAAGGCGGAGATTCTCACGTCCTTTGAGTACATAGAAAAAGCATTGCAGCAGTAGCCCTTATGGCAAAACAAGCCTCGATTGAGCAGGACGGTACCATCCTCGAAGCCCTTTCCAACGCCATGTTCCGCGTGGAACTGGAGAACGGCCACCAGCTGATTGCCCACATTTCGGGTAAGATGCGGATGCACTACATCAAGATTCTGCCCGGCGATAAGGTGAAGCTGGAAATGTCTCCTTACGACTTGTCAAAGGGTCGCATCAAGTATCGTTATAAATAAACTCGTTTCTCTCCACAGGTCATGAAAGTAAAAACCTCGGTGAAAAAGCGTAGCGTGGACTGCAAACTGGTCCGCCGTAATGGCAAGCTCTACGTCATCAACAAGAAAAACCCCCGCTTCAAGCAGCGCCAGGGTTAATCCTTTTTTAGATTCCCGGAGCCTTGGGTACTGACAACCGTTGTTGTCGCCTTCCAAGCAGCTGCCGGGTTTCTGTCCGCAAACACTTAACCACACAAAATGGCTCGTATCGCAGGGGTTGATATCCCGGACAACAAGCGCGGCGAAATCGCCCTGACTTACATCTTCGGCATTGGCCGGAGCAATTCTCAGAAAATTCTGGTGAAAGCCGGGGTTGACATCAACAAGAAGGTGAAGGACTGGTCCGACGAGGAGTCGGGTGCTATCCGTGCCATCATTGCTGCTGAGCACAAAACGGAAGGCGTTCTGCGCTCGGAGGTAACCACCAACATCAAGCGTTTGATGGACATTGGTTGCTACCGTGGCTTGCGTCACCGCAAAGGTCTACCAGTTCGTGGTCAGCGCACCAAGAACAACTCGCGTACCCGCAAGGGCAAGCGTAAGACGGTAGCCGGCAAAAAGAAGGCAACCAAATAATCTCACACGGGAATCGGCGCTGGCTACTGCGGATAATGTATCTGCGCGGCCAGCGCCAACACCTCCCGCATTTTTTGCGATAACCAAATGGCACAAAAAAGAAAAGACAAAGCCAAGAAGCGCGTTGTCGTGGTGGAGCAGGTTGGCCAGGTACACATCCGTGCCTCGTTCAACAACATCATCATCTCCATCACCAATAACAACGGTCAAGTTATTTCGTGGGCTTCGGCCGGCAAAATGGGCTTCCGTGGTTCCAAGAAAAATACGCCCTACGCCGCCCAAATGGCGATGAGCGACTGCGGTAAAGTAGCCCACGACCTGGGCATGCGCAAAGCCGAAGTATTCGTGAAAGGCCCGGGTTCGGGCCGTGAGTCGGCCATCCGCGCCCTCGGCAACGTGGGTATTGAGGTGACCACCATCCGCGACGTAACGCCGCTGCCCCACAACGGCTGCCGCCCTCCCAAGCGTCGTCGCGTTTAGTTTTTAACTTCAGATAGTAGATTAAGATGGCACGTTATACCGGCCCTACCTCAAAAATTGCCCGTCGCTTCAACGAGCCGATTTTCGGCCCCGACAAAGCGCTCAACAAGAAAGCCTATCCTCCGGGCCAGCACGGCCGCGGCCGTCGCAAGAAGCAGTCGGAGTACGCTGTCCAGCTGATGGAAAAGCAGAAGGTGAAGTACATGTACGGCATGTTGGAGAAGCAATTCGAAAACCTGTTCCACAAAGCAGCGACCATGCCCGGCATCACCGGTGACAACCTGCTCGCTCTGTTGGAAGCCCGTTTGGACAACGCCGTGTACCGTTTGGGCATCGCCTCGACGCGTCGCGCTGCTCGTCAGCTCGTTGGTCACAAGCACATCACCGTTAACGGCGAAGTTGTGAACATTCCTTCTTACCACCTCCGGGCTGGCGACGTGGTGGGTGTTCGCGAGAAGTCGAAGTCGTTGGAAGCCATTGCTACCAGCCTGTCGGTTCGTAACTCACGCCAGTTTTCTTGGTTGGAGTGGGATGGCAAGGAGATGGTTGGCAAGTTCATCAACGCTCCGGCCCGCGAGCTGATTCCTGAGAAAATCACGGAGCAGCTCATCGTCGAATTGTATTCGAAGTAATTAACGCTACTGGTAGCGGCCCGGCAGTTTGTCGGGCCGCACTTGTGCTTATACTTCAACAACTTTTTTTACATTTTTTACGCCCCACATATGTCAATCTTAGCTTTTCAGATGCCGGAGAAAGTGGTGATGGAGAAATCCGACGACTTCACCGGGACGTTTGAATTTAAGCCGCTCGAGAAGGGCTACGGCGTCACCATCGGCAATGCGCTGCGTCGCATTCTGTTGTCGTCGCTGGAGGGTTTCGCCATCACGTCGGTTCGCACGAACAGCGTGTTGCACGAGTTTTCGACCATCGAAGGTGTGATTGAGGACATGTCCGAAATCATCCTGAACCTGAAAATGGTCCGGTTCAAGAAGACCAGCGACGCCATTGCTGATAAAATTACGGTGCGCGTGAAAGGTCAGGAGACCTTTTCGGGTGCTGACATTGCCAAGTTTGCCAGCGGATTTGAGGTGTTGAACCCCGACCACGTGATTGCCCACCTTGACCCCAGCACGGAGCTGGAGTTTGAGTTAACCATTGCTCGTGGCCGTGGCTATGTGCCTGCCGATGAGAACAAGCCAACTGACCAGGTTTTTGGTCAGATTGCTATCGATGCTATCTACACGCCTATCAAGAACGTGAAGTACAGCATCGAGAACACCCGTGTGGAGCAAAAAACCGACTATGAGAAGCTCGTTATCGAGATTCAGACCGACGGTTCGATTCACCCGGAGGAAGCACTGAAAGGTGCGGCCAACATCCTCATTCAGCACTTCATGCTGTTCTCGGATAACACGATGACCCTCGAAGGTCCTCGCGTGACCGAAGACGAGCCGATTGATGAGGAAACCATGCAGATGCGCAAGATGCTCAAGACTCCTTTGGAGGACATGGAGCTCAGCGTACGCGCCAAGAACTGCCTCAAGGCTGCCGACATCAAGACGATGGGCGAATTGGTGCAGCTCGAAATCGCTGACATGATGAAGTTCCGCAACTTCGGCAAGAAAAGCCTGACCGAGTTGGAGAACCTCGTTGAGGAGCGCGGCCTGGAGTTCGGTATGGACCTGGGCAAGTATCGCCTCGAAGAAGACTAGTCGTAATGGCTGAACCGTTGGAAAGTTGACTGTATTGCAGTCGGTGGCCAGCGGTTCAGCCATTCGCTTTGTATAAACCTTTTATTTTTTACCAGTGCGCCCAAGGGGCAGCGGTTCTAATGAGGCCATCAAGGCCCGCCGTGGTCGCCGCCCGCAAGTGCACATCTTTTCAAGCGTCCAATGAGACACGGAAGAAAAATCAACCACCTGGGCCGGACTACCGCCCACCGTCACGCGATGCTGTCGAACATGGCTTCGTCGCTCATCCTCCACAAGCGCATCACGACGACCGTAGCTAAGGCTAAGGCATTGCGCAAGTACGTGGAGCCCATGCTGACCAAGTCGAAGGAAGACACTACGCACTCGCGTCGTATGGTGTTTGCTGCATTGCAGGACAAAGAATCCATTAAGGAGTTGTTCGGTAACATTTCGAGCAAAATTGCTACCCGTCCCGGTGGCTACACTCGCATTCTGAAGCTGAGCGATACCCGTCTGGGCGACAACGCTGAGATGTGCATCATCGAGCTGGTTGACTTCAACGAGACCCTACTGGATGCTAAGTCGGCCGCTGCTGAAAAGGCTACTACTACCCGCCGCTCGCGCAGCCGTGGTGGTAAGAAAGCTACTGGCGATGCTGCTGCTACTTCGGCTACCGAAGTAAGCGGCGAAGCTGTTGCTCCTGCTGCGGTAGTTGAGACGTCGGCTCCGGCTGATACCGCTACTGAGACCGTTAAAGAAGGCGAAAGTCGCGATGAAGCTAAGGCTGACGAGGCTGGTGCTTAATTAGCATTAACTGTTACGAATGAAAGGGACGCGCCGTGAGGTGCGTCCCTTTTTTTGTGCGAGTAGGGTTCTAGGTCGCTTCTGGCGGCACCTCACCCCTAGCCCTGCCGGGTACGACCCCTCTCCCGGGGAGAGGGGAGCCGGACTATAGTAGCGAGGACTCTTAAGCAGTGATGCATAAGTAATCGTGTGACGAGCTTCATCTATCTTTCGGGGGTGTTCCTCGCCCCGCTTGACCTGACCGCTGCCGAAATCACGACGCTTGAAGCGGCTGCTGCTCGTGGCCCGCATCCGCGGATGCACCGGCGGGCGCAGGCGGTGCTGGGGCACCACCGGGGCAGTGGCATCGGTCAATTAGCGGCCTTGTTTGCCGTTGGCTACAACACCGTCAGCGGCTGGCTGCGCGACTGGCAAGCGCACGGGGTGGCGGGGTTGGCCGAAGGAAAACGCACCGGCCGGCCACCCAAGCTGCCCCGCGTGGTTAAAGAAAAGTAGTGCCTGGCTGGGGGAGGCGACGCAACAGTTGCGCGATTGGGTGCCTGCCATTCGCCGGGCGTGGGGCATCAAGCTCCACGTGAGCACCTTGCGGCGGATGGCGCGGCAGGCCAATTACCGCTGGAAACGGTGCCGTCGCAGCTTGCGGGGCCAGCGCAATGCCGACTTGTTTGCCGCTGCCCAGCAGCTGTGCGCCTTGCACCGCGCCGAGGCCCGCGGCGAAGGGGCGGTGGTGTACGTCGACGAGTGCCGCTTTTCGCGCCTGGCCCCCGTGCCGTACGCCTGGCAGCGACGGGGCCAGCCTCCGGTCGGCTTGCCCGCCGTGCGGGGGCGGGCACTCCGTGCTGGGCTTCTGGCAGGCCCATGCCCCCGGCCAGCCCTTGCAGGCCTACCTGCGGGAGGGCAGCCTGACGGCCGACTTGTTCGTGTTGGCCGTCGACGACTTCTGCCAGCAGCTGACCGGCCCCACCGTGCTCGTGCTCGACAATGCCTCTGTGCACAAGGCGAACCTCGTGCAAGCCTGCCACCAGCGGTGGGCCGCCGCCGGCCTGCGGCTGCTGTTCCTGCCGCCCTACAGCCCCGAACTCAACCACATCGAACTGCTCTGGCACCGCTGCAAGCACTACTGGATTCGGCCCCAAGACTATGCGACGGACCTCACCTTGCTGCAACGGCTCGAACACGTCCTCTGCAGCGTCGGAAAACAATACACGATTACTTTTGCTTGACTGCTTAGTCCGCAAGTTGACCGCAAAAATTCTTAACCCCTCGCGGACTAAAAGTCCGCGCTACCCTTATGACGCCTTAGCTCCCCACTTTACGGGACAGGGGTCGTACCCGGCAGGGCCAGGGGTGAGGTCAAGTCGGGTGGGCGATGTAGCCGAACCAATTCACCACTGTATGGCATTTTATTCGACGCCCATTTGCATTGACTCATTGAGTTTCTCATTGAGTTCGACAAATGTGACCTAGTACAGCGTGTTCGGGAAGCGTGTTTTGGGTATCTCATTACTCAACACACGCCATCATGAAAGCTTTGTTTACGCTTCTGCTTATCACTTTTTCATTCGCGAGCAGCTTTGCTCAACAGGCAACCATAACGGGCCGGGTAAGGGATAGGCAGCAGGCACCGGTGTTGTTTGCGACGGTGGCATTGCTCAATGCGAAAGACTCGGTGATGGTACTAGCCGTGCGAGCAGATGAGAAAGGCGAATACCAAATGGAAGCGGTGCGGCCTGGGATGTATCGGGTGGTGGCGACGGCAGTGGGATTTGCAAAGGGGAGGAGTGAGGCGTTTACCTTGGGCGCTGCTGGCTTGCGGCTGCCAGACCTGGTGCTCGCGGCGGAGGCGCAGGCCTTGGGCGATGTGGAGGTAGTAGGCCGCAAACAACTGCTGGAGATGCAAGCCGGAAAGATGGTTGTGAACGTGGCGGGTAGTTTAACAGCTGGAGCCACGGCGCTGGAGGCGCTGGAAAAGGTGCCGGGGCTGGTGGTGATGAACAACCGGATAAATTTGGCGGGTCGGGAGGGCGTCATCATTCAGATTGATGGCCGAACAACGCAGTACACGGATGTGGTGGGCGTACTCAAGGATTTTCCGAGCAGCAGCATTGCGCGTATTGAGGTGCTGACGCAGCCTGGTGCCAGCCACGACGCAGCGGGCAATGTGGGCATCATCAACATTATCCTGAATAAGAACGCCGACTTGGGTACTAACGGCAGCCTGACGCTGGGGGCGGGATATGGGCGGTTTGGCAAAGCAAGCAGCACGCTGGACCTGAACCACCGCACGAAGCGGGTGAATGTGTTTGGCAATTACAGCTATGCCCACCGCAAGACGTATGAGCAGCTGAATACGGTGCGAAACGCCGAGGAGGCCGAAGGAACCTACCAACAGGCCAGCTACCAGCCGCGCACGGCCAATGTGCAAACGCTGCGCCTAGGGGGCGATTATAGTTTGACTAAGCGGCAGACACTCGGCGTGCTGCTCAACGACTACACCAACCGCACGGAAATAGCTGGCGAAAACCAAACGGAGGCAAGCACCGGCGCTCGGGTGCAAATAACTAACAACACGCGGCGCCTTACCGATTCGTATGCAGCCAACCTAAACTACAAGGTGCTGCTCGACACGCTGGGCCAGGAACTGGCGGCCGATGCAGATTATTCCCGTTACCAATCGGACAGCTACGGGCGGGTGGTGAACGAAGTGAGCTCGGAAAGCCGACGGCGGGTAGAGCAGCTTCGCAACGACCAGCTCACGGACATTAACCTGCGCTCGGGGAAGGTGGACTACCGCCGGACGCTGGCAGGGGGGCTCAAGGGCGCGCTAGGGGTGAAAACCAGCCAGGCTACCATTGGCAGCGTAGTGCAGCTGCTGGGTGGACAGAACGAGCGGACCGATGACTTCCGCTACACCGAGAGCATCCGCGCAGGGTATGCGCAAGTGGAGGGGCAGCACTTTGGCTTTAGCTGGCAGGGTGGGCTGCGCGGGGAGTGGACTAATACATTGGCCGTTTCCAAGGCCGACGAGCGCACCGTGGCGCGGCAATATGGCCAGCTGTTTCCGAGCCTGAATCTGGACCGGACGGTGTACAAAAACGTAGGGCTGAATCTAGCCTACAGCCGCCGAATTGACCGGCCGAGCTACCAAGATTTGAACCCGAGCGTGGTGTACCTGGACCCGTATACCTCTCAACGCGGCAATTCTTTCCTCACCCCGCAGTTTACTAACAACTACAAGCTGGCCCTCACTTACAATAAGCAGCCTTTTCTGCTACTTGGGTACAGCCGCACGAAGGACGTTATTAGCCTGGTGACGGCTACCGAGGACAGCGTCGTGTATTCCACGACCGCCAATTTGGACCATTTGGAGCGCTACAGTGCGACGCTGAACTTCCCACTGAACCTGGGGAAGCTGATGACGGGCTATGCCGGCGTGAACGTGTTCCACAACCAGTACTTGAGCCAATACCTGGGCGACACCTACCGGAATGGGCGCACGGCGGCCACGTTCTACGCACAGTCGAACGTGAAGCTGGCCAAGGGGCTGAGTTTTGAAGCCTCGGGCTTCTACCAAACGGCGGGCGTAAACGGCCTCGTGAACTTTCGGGGCTTTGGCGCGCTCAACCTGGGCATGCAGAAAACCCTGCTTCATGACCGCGCCACCCTCCGTTTAAGCCTAAATGATGCCTTGTTTACGAGCAAGCAGCGCGGCACCGTGCGCTACCAGGACCTGGACGTGAGCTTCCTGAGCTACGGGGAAAGCCGGCAGGTGCGCGCTAGCTTCAGCTACAAGCTCGGCAACCAGCAGGTGAAGGCCGCCCGCAAACGCGCCACGGGGCTAGACGAGGAGAGGGGCCGCGTGAAATCAGATAAAGAGTAGCATCTTTCGGTTTCCACTATTTTTCTGGCGCTATGAAGCTGCAGTTGCAACGGCCTTGCCGCTCCGATTTGTTACTGGTGGGGGTGTACTGGCTGTTGGCGGCCCCCATTATTTTCTATAGCTACCAGCACCAGACTGTAGTACCGCGGGCTATTGCAACCATCCTGTACACCATACTGCTCGATTCGGTGGCTGTGTATCTGCTGGTGTTTGGCTTCTTGCCGCTGGCCCTGGCGCGGCTCAAGCCTTGGGCGCTGTTTGGTGGCCTGGTGTTGTTTGTGCTTGTCGACGCGCACTGTTATTGGCTGGGCTACCATTTGCTACTAGACCCAAAGCCGCTGCACTGGCATTTTCCAGTTATTTTAAACGCCGTGATGCAGCACACGCAGAGCTACGGCATGTTGGGTATTTTGCTGGCCGGCAAACGATACTTCGATGTGCAGCAGCGCTTGCTGCTCACCCAAAAGGCCCAAACTGAAAGCGAGCTGCGCAATCTGAAAGCACAGATTGACCCGCATTTCCTGTTTAACAACCTGAATGTGCTGCGTGTGCTGATGCAGCACGACCCGGCCGAAGCCGACGCCTACCTGACCCGCTTTGCTGCCTTGTACCGGTTTCTGATTCGGCACAAGGACGATGATTTTGTGCCCCTCAGTGACGAGCTGCGCTTCGTGGACGAATATATCTATTTGCTTCGGCACCGCTTTGGGTCGGCGTACGCTTTCCGGCAGGAGCTGCCACCGGAAATGGACCTGACCACCCGGATGGTGGTCCCTGGCACCTTGCAGCTGCTGGTGGAAAATGCCATTAAACACAACACCGGCGACGACGACGCGCCGCTGCTCATCACCATCCGGGCCGACGCAGCCTCTATCGCGGTGGTGCACCCGCGCCGGCCCAAGCGCACGGCCGTGGATTCCATGGGCACAGGGCTGACTAATTTGCGCGAGCGGTACCGGCTGCTCACCAACCAGGAAATCCTGGTAACGGATGCGGCTGGTACGTTCTCAGTAGCCGTGCCCTTGGTGGCACTGGCCACCAGCTGGTCTACTCCTCAACAACTTGTGGCGCAATGAATATCCTGATTCTGGAAGATGAAGAATTGGCGGCCCGCCAAACCGTTGAGTTCCTGCAGCGGGCTGGACTGGCCCAGGTGGCCCCGCCCGTAGTTCGCAGCGTGGAAAAAGCCCTGGCATGGCTCCAGACGAATCCTATGCCCGACCTGCTCTTTTCCGACATCGAGCTGCTGGACGGCAATGTATTTGCGCTCTACGAGCAATTTCGGGTGACCTGCCCCATCATCTTCACCACCGCTTACGACCAGTTTCTGCTGTCGGCGTTTCGGGGCAATGGCATTGCCTACCTGCTCAAGCCCTTCAGCTACGAACAGTTTCAGGAAGCGCTGGACAAGTACCACCTGCTGCAAGGCAGCTTTAGCGCCACGGCGCCCGCTGCCGAAGCGGAAGCCGCACTCAGCCCCGCAGTGCTGCAGGAACTGAGCCGGGCCCTGCGCCAAAACAGCCAGCCGCAGTATAAGCAGCGCTTTTCGGTGCGCATGCGCAATAATCTCTACATACTTACTGCCGACCAAGTGGCCTACGTGCAGGCCGACGAAGGCGTAACATTCGCGGTGGACGCAGCGGGCACGCGTTACCCCCTCACGGGCACGCTCACGGAATTGGAACGGCAGCTCGACCCAAGCCGCTTCGGCCGCCTGAACCGCTCGGAGCTGGTCAACATTGCTTTTGTGGAGAAGATGGAGCCCTACTTCAACAACCGGCTGGCGGTGAAGCTGCGTGTGATGCCCGAAGTTGTGCTCACAACCAGCGCGGCCCAAACGCCGGAATTTCGGCGCTGGCTGGAAGGGTAATGCGGTAGCATTGTGCTTATGCCGGCTGATTCGCGTAGGTTTGTGCAACCTAAACCGAACTAAAACCGAGACGCTATGAGCTTCATTTCGCAGATTCACGCCCGCCAGATTTTTGATTCCCGTGGTAATCCCACGGTAGAAGTTGACGTAACCCTTGATTCGGGGGTGATGGGCCGCGCAGCCGTGCCTTCGGGCGCGAGCACTGGCAAGCACGAGGCGGTGGAGATGCGCGACGAGGATAACTCCCAGTACATGGGCAAAGGCGTGCTCAAGGCCGTGGACAACGTGAACAGCCGCATTGCCGAGGAATTGGTAGGCTTTTCGGTGTACGAGCAGGCGCTGCTCGACAAGATTATGCTAGAGATGGACGGCACGCCCAACAAGGCTAACCTGGGCGCCAACGCCATTTTGGGCGTGAGCCTGGCCGCGGCCCGCGCTGCTGCACTCGATGCCAACATGCCGCTCTACCGCTACGTGGGCGGGGTAGGGGCTTCGACCATGCCAGTGCCGATGATGAACATCCTGAACGGGGGCTCGCACGCCGACAACTCGATTGACTTCCAGGAATTCATGATTATGCCCGTAGGCGCTTCATCGTTCACGGAAGCCATGCGCTGGGGTTCGGAGATTTTTCACACGCTGAAGGGCGTGCTGAAAAAGCAGGGCCTGAGCACCAACGTGGGCGACGAGGGCGGCTTTGCACCCAATATCAAGTCGAACGAGGAAGCTATTAAAGTGGTGCTGCAAGCCATTGAGGTGGCCGGCTACCGCCCAGGTGAGGACGTGATGATTGCCATGGACGCGGCCGTATCGGAGTTTTACTCCGATGGCATGTACCACTTCAAGAAAAGCACCGGCGACAAGCTGACGTCTTCGCAAATGGCTGATTATTGGGCTGACTGGGTGAATAAGTACCCCATCATCAGCATCGAAGATGGCATGGACGAGGACGACTGGGCCGGTTGGAAACTGCACACCGAGAGCCTGGGCCACAAAATCCAGCTGGTGGGCGACGACTTGTTCGTGACCAACGTAGACCGCCTGCAGCGCGGCATTGATGAGAACATTGCCAACGCCATTCTCATCAAAGTAAACCAGATTGGGACGCTGACCGAAACCATCGCAGCCGTGAACCTGGGCCGTCGCAATGGCTACAAGAGCATCATGAGCCACCGCTCGGGCGAAACCGAAGACAGCACGATTGCCGACCTGGCCGTGGCCCTAAACACCGGCCAGATTAAGACTGGTTCGGCTTCACGCTCGGACCGGATGGCCAAGTACAACCAACTGCTCCGCATTGAAGAAGAACTAGGTGAAGTGGCGTACTACCCCGGTCGTAAAATGTAATTCTTTAGTTATTAATAGGGCAAACGGCCGATTCAGCACATACTGAATCGGCCGTTTCTATTACCTTTACCTTGATGCAATTACCCTCATTCATTAGCCCTGTTCTGCGCGTTGTACGCAGCTTTTATTTTCTTACGGGAATGGGCTTCTTGGTCTGGATGCTGGTGTTCGACGCCAACGACTTAGGCAAGCAGTTCGACATTTACCAAAAGTGGAAAGAGCTGCGCAACGAGAAGCAGTATTACCTCGACAACATTGAGGTGGTGAAGCGGGAACGGGCCGAACTGATGAGCTCGCCGGCGCTGCTGGAAAAGTTTGCCCGCGAGCGGTACCTGATGAAACGCCCCGGGGAAGACGTGTTTGTGTTGGTGCCGGCCACCGCCGAATAACAAATGACAGGGTTTACATAATTGCCCCTTGAAGGGGATGGGGCACCTGTGAGTCTGATTATTCAAAAAGCTATTTATTCAGTTCTCTCTTTTTTCTGCTCATATGAAACACATCTACCCTGCCGCTTCGCGGTTTATTACCGGGGTTATTATTCTACTGATACTTGTGGGAGTGACCAGGCCGCAAAGCCTGTACGCACAAACCTATTTGTTGCCTTATTCGGGTAGTACCAACATTACAGCCTGTTCGGGAACGCTGTATGATAATGGCGGGGCCAACGGGCCGTATTCTGCTTACGCCAACGGTTCGACTACCATTACGCCGGCCATCGCAGGAAATAAAATCAAGCTGCAGTTCACCTCGTTCGCGGTGGAAAACGGGTTTGATGCCGTGTACATCTACGACGGAGCGGGGGTGAACGCGCCCTTAATTGGGGTTTTCAGTTCCAGCAACCCACCGGGCACGGTGTACGGAACTTCGACCTCGGGGGCCCTGACGGTGCGACTGACTTCGGACGGAACGATAGAGCTAAACGGATTTGTCGCGAGTATTGAGTGCGTGACTACGGTGCCGCCGCAGGTGCTACCGGACCTCACGGTGCAGGGGGCGTGGCTGTCGGTGCAGAGTGTGGTAGCGGGTGGGAGCCTGTCGTCTACCTGCTCGATATACAACTTATCGGGGAGCATGGCCAGCAGCAGCTCGGTGGGGTATTACTTGTCTACTGATGCGGTGCTCAGCGCTGCCGACCAGTTGCTCGGCAACTCGCAAGGTTTTTCGTTGGCCGTGGGGCAGTCGTCCTACCGGTACGGCAACTTTACGGTGCCGCCTGGCACGGCACCTGGCAACTACTACGTGCTGTTTGCCGCCGACTACCTGAACCAGGTGAGCGAAAGCAACGAAAACAACAACGTGGTGGCCGTGAACATCACCGTAACGCCGCCCAGCATAGACCTGACCATTCAACAGGCGGGAGTTACGCCGCTCAACACGGCGGCGGGCAACCCCATCAGCATGTCGTGCTATATCCTGAACCAGGGCAACGCCACGGCCAACAGCAGTAGCGTAGGGTTCTATTTCTCGACCAATGCCACGCTGGATGCATCGGACCAACTGCTGACTTCCCAATACGGCTCGCAGCTATCGGCCCATTATTCTGAGTATCGGTCTGGCACGGCGGCCATTCCCTTGGGCGTAGCACCAGGTACCTACTACATCCTTTTCGTGGCCGACTACCAGAACCAGGTGAATGAAACCAACGAGAATAACAACGTTTCGGCGGTAAGCATCACGATATCGCCTCCCGGTACGGACTTGATTATTCAGCACGAGCAGCTGTACCCCAGCTCCACGGTAGCCGGTAACTCGCTGCAGGTGAATGCCACTATCGTTAACCAAGGCAATATGACCGCCAATAGCAGTACGGTGGGGTTTTATTTGTCTACTAACACGGTGCTGGACGCTGGCGACGTGCTGCTGAGCACGGTGATGGGGGGAAGCCTGGGCGCTAACCAGACCAACTACCGCTCGGCGTATCCGGTGGTGCCGGTGGGCACCGCTCCGGGTAGCTATTATGTGCTGTTTGTGGCAGACCCGCAAGATGCGGTTGTGGAGACGAACGAGACGAACAACGTGCGCAGCCTATTCCTGACGGTGCAGGCTCCAACGATGGACTTGAGTATCCAAAGCGTGTACCTGAGCCCAGTATCGGTAGCGGCTGGCGGCGCAACGGCGGCGTCTTGCTACCTCTACAACCAAGGCAACGCCACGGCAACCCCAGCCACGGTAGGGTATTATTTGTCGACTAACGCGGTGTTGGATGCCAGCGATGTGTTGTTGGGAAGCACCAACGGAAGTTTATCGGGTGGAAACTCTTCGTCACGGTACATTAATTTGACCGTGCCAGCGGGCACGGCCATTGGTAGCTACTACGTGCTGTTTGTCGCAGATTACCTCAACCAAGTGGTTGAAACCAACGAAAACAACAATTTATCCTTTGCTACGCTGCAAGTCGTGCCCCCGGTCATCGACCTAACGATTTCCCAGATTTATGTCTCGACGGCTCCCATGGCGCCGGGCAGTGCGATTGCTACCAGCTGCTACATCAACAACATAGGCAATGCTCCGGCCGCCAGCAGCACCGTAGGCTATTACTTGTCGACCAACTCAGTGCTGGACGCCGGCGACGTTTTGATGCTAACCACGCCGGGCGGAACACTGGGGGCCAATCAGTCCTTCGCCCGCTACGACAACCCGGTAATTCCAGCTGGGACCACTCCGGGTAGCTACTTTATTCTGTTCGTAGCAGACCCGCAAAACGTGGTGGCTGAGACCAATGAAAACAACAACGTGGCCTCCCAGCAAGTGAACGTGGTAGCTCCTGGCATCGACCTGTTGATTCAGCAGCCTATGCTTTCGGGTGGACCTGTCACGCCGGGCTTTAGCGTCTCGGCGGGTTGCGCGGTGCACAATGCAGGCAATACTACCGCGCCGAGCAGCTCGGTCGACTACTACCTGTCGACTAACCAGGTGTGGGATGCCAGCGACGTACTGCTGAGCAGCACCACAGGCTTTGCGCTGTCGGCGGGACAAAGCTCGTTCCGCTCGACGAACTTGGTTATACCAACTGGGACGACGGCAGGCACTTACTATGTGCTGTTTGTGGCGGACCCGCAGAACGTGGTGGCCGAAACCAACGAAAACAACAACGTGAACTGGCAGTCGCTCACGGTGCTGGGGCCCTTCGCCGGCACTTTGGTGCCCTTTACGGGTACTGCCACCGTAACAACCTGCTCAACTACAATTTATGACAACGGTGGCTACAACAACTACGCCGATAACTCCAGTGGCTCGCTAACCATTCGGCCTGCCACCCCGGGCGGGATGATACAGCTGGTATTCAATTCGTTCTTACTGGAGTCGGGGTTTGACTATGTGCGTATCTATGACGGCGTGAATACCAACGCGCCGCTACTGGGTACTTACACAGGCAACCAATTGCCGCCACTTACGCTGGCCACTAATGTAGACGGTGCCCTCACGGTAGAGTTTACCAGCGACGGCAGCGTGGTTGCGCCCGGCTTTGACGCCACCGTGACCTGTGGCGTGGCGCCGCAGTCAGACTTGGTGCTAACCCAGATTGGGGCTTCGCCTTCGACGCTGGCGGCAGGCGGTAATTTGTCGCTGAGTGCCGGCGTGGCCAACCATGGTGCTGGTCCGGCGGCTAGTTCCGCTGTGGGCTATTACCTCTCCACCAACCGAGTGCTGGATGCGAGCGACCGGCTGCTGGGCACCAGTGCGGGCGCGGCCTTGGGAGCGGGCCTGAGTGCTAACCGCCAACTGGTAACCGTTGTGCCGGGTAACGTTACGCCCGGCGCTTACTACGTGCTGTTTGTGGCCGACCCCCTGAACGTGGTGAGCGAGTCGGACGAAACCAATAACATGGCCGCTTTGGCCGTGACGGTGTCTTCGGTGCTGCTGGCCAACCGCGAGCAAACTGCTGGCTATACGGTGGCCGTAGCGCCCAACCCGGTGGCAATGGGCAACGGCCTACGCGTAGAGCTTAGCGGTGCTGGAGCGCCGTGTGCCGCCACCATGGACCTATACAACGCCTTGGGGCAGCGAGTGCGCTCACAGCCGCTGCAGCTAAGCGCCGGCCGTGCCAACCGAGCGGAGGTAGCTACCCAAGGCCTGGCCTCGGGAGTGTACTCGCTACGCATCACGGGACCGAACTTGAGCGTGACGCGGAGAGTCGTTATTGAATAGTATCAATAGCAAGCGCTAGCCTAGGCCGTTGAGGGGCGGGGGCAGCTGACTGGGCTAAACGCCTGGCTAGCTGCCCCCGCTTACTTTTGACCATGCATGTACCCATTGGTTTTCGGCAACGGCTGCAAGAGGCCGCATCGCCGCATAGGCGCCTGACACTGCTGGGCTGGACCCTGGCACTGCTGGTAGGGCTGACGGCGGCAGGCGGGAAGCCGCTGCCCAGCCCACCTACCAGGCCCGCCCGCTTGGCACAGGGGCAGGCGGCCTGGCAGTTTTTGCGTGCCGTGCTGCGCGGCGACTATAGCACGGCGTACAGCAGGTTGGCTCCGGAAGTGCGGCGAGCGGTGAGCCTGGAGCGCTTCGAAGAGGCCGCGCAGCCCCTCTGGAAAAGCGGGCAACGGCGGGGCCAGGAAATTGAGCTCTACAAACTAGGCGTGCGGCTGGGAGCGGGCAACTCTTCGCGCATGTTTTATGCCTTCACGTTTGCGGCCGATTCGGGAGTGGTGCCGCCTCCAGCTATTTTAGAAGTGACATTTCGGGATACCGCTACACGGGCTGTGCTGAGCTTTGGACTACGCCCGGGGCCTCGGCCGGTGCCGCAGGCGAAACCCGTGCCTTCCAACCGGGCACGGAAGCGCTAGCTGCATAACCTTCGTCCCAGAAGCGCAGCAAACCAACTGCCAGCCAGAAAATTACTACCACACGAGGCTCCTGCCAGAAGTCTTGGGTGAGGGAATGCATCAGGAAATACAGAAAATATGCAGATAGAGCTACTTGCCCCAATGGGGCTGGCCACCGGAAAGCCCGGCGTAGTACGCGCCACACCACGTAGCCGAGCAGTAGCAACCCCGTAATTAAGCCCAGCGCCCCGGCTTCTACCAGCCAGCTCAGGTAGAGATTGTGGGCATTCATCCGCCGCAGGGTTGTGTAGTAGGATGAGTGATTGGGGGTACTATTAACAAACTCAAGGTACCGGTCGGCAAAGGTGCCCGGGCCTGCACCCAGCACGGGGTATTGCTTGAAAAGCTTAAGGCTGTAAATCCATCGGTTTTTGCGCTCAGCATTTGACTCATTAGCGGGCGAGAAGTCGCTCACGGATTTAAGCTCGGTAATGAGCTGCGGGCTGGCAGGTGCTGTGGTTTGTGGGTGTACTTCCTGCAGCATTTGCCAGCTCGTCAAGATTACCAGCCCGGCTAGTGCCCAGGGCAGAAGCAGCTTACGACCAGTTTTCCATCCCGCGTAAAACAGCAGTAGCATTGCCTGAGCTGCCAGCGAAGCATACGAGGCGCGCGAGTAGGAGAAGGCGACAATGGAGAGCACGCCAATGAGGAGCACCACCGTGAGCACCTGCTTCCAGATGGCTTCGTTGCGGGTGTGGTACAGCAGCACCATGTTTAAGACCAGAATCAACGGCTCGAGCATCACGGTGAGATTGGTGTGACCGTGGAGCAGGAAGGGTTCGGCAATGGTGTACGACAGCTGGTAGGAAATGCCCTGTAGCGCTTGCTGCACCACTACGTAGACTGCCAGCAGAGCCGTGCCCAGTGCCAAAGAGCCCACGGCGGCAAGCCATTCGGAACGTGTCGGTGCGAGTAGGCGGGGCAGGCCGTAGCCAAACGAGACGTAGAGCAGCAGCGTGATAAAGAACTTGGCAGAAATCAGCAGGTCCGTTGAAAACACGGTGGCCAGGAGCAAGGCACCGAAATGCAGGCCCACCAGCTTATCAAGTAGATTAAGACGTGGCACTGCTACCCAGCCAAGCAGGCCGCCCACAGCAGCGGCCGCTACGGTGAGGACCATGAGGGGCTCGGAAAAGAGCATCATGCCCACATTCCAACGTTCGGCAACCCAGTTAATCGATAAAGGCAGGCTAAACAGCGAGCTATAAAATAGCAGCAGTAATAGCGAGCGGTAGCGCGATGAATTCATGAAGAAGAATCTAGTGCAGCCAAAACTACGGCAAAGAAGACCTCGTGCTAGCCGATTTTTTTGCCTGCCATGGCTTGTTGGATGGAGATATTCATTACTCGTTCGGCGTAGGGCCGGGTGAGTTCATCCAGTTCGTCCATTGCCTTCAGGATGGGGTCGCGGTCAGAGCCGGTCAAGGCAGTACGCAAAACCTCAACTTTTGCTGCAGTCGTGCTTACTTCTTCCTCGGTGAGGTGCTGGCGGTTTTTGCGCGTGAAGTTGTCTACTTGGTACAGCAGCTGCTCGGCCGCCGTGCGGGCCTCGATGAGCAATCGAGCGGCCACGTCTTCCTTGGCGTTCACCAGCGAATCCATCAGCATTTGCTCTACTTGTTCGTCGGTCAGGCCGTACTGGGGCTTGATTTCAACTTGTTGCCGGGTGTTCGAGCGCAGCTCAATGGCTTCCACCTGCAGGATGCCGTCGGCGTTGAGCAGGAAGTTCACGTCGACTTTGGGCAAGCCAGCGGGCATGGCCGGAATTCCCTGCAGGGTGAACTCGCCCAGCTTGCGGTTTTGGCTCACAAGGTCGCGCTCGCCCTGGTAAACGGCAATTTTCAGGTTTACCTGCCCGTCGATGCTGGTGGTGTACTGGCGGCCGGCCTTGGTCGGAATCTTCGAGTTGCGCGGAATGATGGGGTCGAGCAGGCCGCCCAGCGTTTCGATTCCCAGCGTGAGCGGGGTCACGTCGAGCAGCAGCACGTCGCGCCGGTTACCAGCGAGGATGTCGGCTTGGATGGCGGCGCCCAGCGCCACCACTTCATCGGGGTTAAGGGAGTTGTTGGCAGGTTGGCCGAAAAACTCCGACACGGCTTCGTACACCAACGGCACGCGGGTGGAACCGCCCACCAGGAGCACGGCGTCGAGTTTGGTGGTCAGCTTGGCATCGGCTACGGCCTGGCGGCAGGCCGTGATGGTGCGCTCGACCAGCGGACGAATGAGGTCATTGAACTGCGCCCGGGTGAGTGTGACGGAAGTGTTCTGCCCAGCTTCGTCGGTGAGCTGGGTGGTGAAGTCGTCGTGCTGGCTGAGGTATTTCTTGGCCATCTCGGCGGCCAGGCGCAGCTGCTGCTGCAGGTGCGGGTTGGAGTGGAAGGAGGCGGGCAGCTGGAAAGTGGTGCTCCAGTGCTCGGCCACGACGCGGTCGAGGTCGTCGCCGCCGAGGTAGGTGTCGCCGTTGGTGCTCAGCACCTCAAAGATGCCCTGCTGGATACGCAGGATGCTGATATCGAAGGTGCCGCCCCCGAGGTCGTACACGGCCACGGTTTTCTCGTCGCTGGGGTCGAGGCCGATGCCGTAGGCCAATGCGGCGGCCGTGGGCTCGTTCACGATGCGCAGCACTTCGAGGCCGGCGAGGCGGCCGGCGTCGCGGGTGGCCTGGCGCTGCGAGTCGTTGAAGTAGGCAGGCACGGTGATGACGGCACGGTTGACAGGCGTTTTGAGGGCGTGTTCGGCCCGGGCCCGCAGTTCCTTGAGGATGTCAGCCGACAACTCGATGGGCGAGAAAAAATGGTCTTCGACCCGAATTTTGACCAGGCCTTCCGAATTGTCGTCGATGACTTTATAGCCGAGCTGGTCGGCGTGGTTGCCGAGGTCGCGGTAGCTTTTGCCCAGCAGGCGCTTTACCGAGTAGATGGTGCGTTGCGGGTCGGTGAGGAGGAATTCGCGGGCTTCGTTGCCTACAACGGGCTCGGCGCCATCGGCCGGGAAATGGACCACGGAGGGCACGATGCTGCCGCGCCCTTGGTCGTTGATGGCCACGGGCTGGCGACTGTCGGGGTGCACGTAAGCGACGAGGCTATTGGTGGTACCGAGGTCGATGCCGACAATGATTTCTTCTTGTTGAAACGTGCCAGTGGCAAGGTTGATAGAGACAGTAGCCATAGATGCACAAAGCCAACAGATTCGCAGGCTGAAAAAGGATAATAGAAAAATACAAAAGCTTCCCTTGGAAAGCCATGCAAAAGTAGCTTACAAACCCTCGCGGCTGGGAAAGGCAAGTAGGGGCAGGAGTAGTACGCAGAAGAAAAATTATAATTGTATAAAATGACAAAATTTTATAATAATAATAATTACGACAGCTAAGTCCAATCGTGAAGTGCCGTCGTAGATAGCTGGCAAAGAAAGATATACAAAGGCTCGACTGTAAGCGCTTTATACAGCCTTTAATACGGCGTGGCAGCGCGGGCTGGCTATTATTTCTTGCTGCTTTTTACCACATTTTTCACTTAACAACCTTTCTATGAAGAACCTGCTTACCCGTCCCCTTTTCCAAATTGCGCTGGTCGCAACTTCGGTTGGGGGAATGCTGGCTTGGACTGGCCAGCACAACAACCTGGAGGCCTCGAGCCACCGCGAAGCCCCCCTTGTCGCCGACGACCCGTTGGTTGACAACACCGATGTGTACGCCTTCCGCAGCCCGGATGCGCCCGCTAACGACGCTAATGCGTCGGTTACCATTATTGCCGACTACATTCCGTTTGAGCTGCCCCAAGGCGGACCAACTTACTACACGTTCGGCGAGAACATCCAGTACGATATCCACGTCAAAAACCAGGCGAACACCCAGGGCGACGACATCACGTACCGGTTTACCTTTAAGCGTTTCAACGAAGACCCTTCGACGTTCTTCCGGGTGCGGCTGGGCAAGGAGAACCTAAAAACCTATTACGCCCTGGACGAAATCCGTAACGGCGTAACCACTCAGCTTTTTGGTTTCGAGCCGGTGCCAGCGCCTAATATTGGACCGCGCTCCATTGAAACCCCTGTAGGTTTGAACCGGTCGGAGGGCTACGAAGCCTACATGCAAAGCCGCGTCCGGCGCACCTCCAGCGGCATTCAGGTGTTTTGTGGGCAGATTGACGACCCGTTCTTCACCGACATCGGAGCCATCTTTGACCTAGGCCACGTTCGGGCTCGCGGTCAGGCGCGTGACGGTTTGGCGCGCTTTAACACGCACACCATTGCCATGAAAGTGCCAGTGCGCTTGCTCACAAAGCCCGGCGTGGGTACCCTGACTCCGGCCACCAACATTCTGGATTCCAATTACATCATCGGTGTGTGGGCCTCAGCCAACCGCCGCTCGATGCGCACCATTGCGCAGAATGGAGCAGAAACTCACCGCGGTGATTTTGTGCAGGTATCGCGCCTGGGCATGCCCCTCACCAACGAGGTAATCAACCCCATTGGCCTGAAGGACGAGTGGAACTCGCGCAGCCCTTACCAGGCTGCCCTGCCTGCCGAAGGTTCGATTCAGTTCCGTCTGAACGAAAACCTAATGAACCCAGAGTTGGGCCTGTACATGGCCGACGACATGCCCAAGAACGGTGCTGCTCCGAAGCCTGCCGGCCAAACGTACTTTGGCGAAGCCATTCCCGGCCTGAGCCCCCTACGCGTCCAGACTCGTTCGCTTGCTGGTCTGTTCCCAGCCGTGCCCAATGGGTTCGACTTCCGTAACGGCGCCAACGGCCTGGCCGTGCTAGCCGGCAACCCCGTGCTGAACGGCACAGCCCTGGCACCCTTTGCCCAAGGCGGTTTTGGCGAGTACCTGCTGCGTCCGGGCAAGCCCCGATCAGTTGACTTGCTGCCCCTATTCCACACGGGTGTGCCCAACCTACCTCCCTACCAGTTGGCTACCGGCAAAGTCGACAACCCGCTGTCCCCCGGCAAACCCTTTATCAACAACTTCCTGCCCACGTTTGGCGACATGCTGCGCCTGAACATGGCCGTACCCCCCACGCCCCGCAATTCGCCCGACTTTAGCTCGGAAGGGCTGCTGGCCGCCGCTGCACTGGGCTTGGCTGACCCGCGCTTTAATGCCAGTAGTGCTGTGCAGTTTATTCCGAACATGGACGGCTTCCCCAACGGTCGCCGCTTGGAAGACGACGTGACCCGCATCGAGCTGCAAGCAGTGGGTGGTATCGTGCTGGCCGCCCTCGGCCTATATTACGACGACTTCGTGTCAGGCACTACCGCAAGCCCGCTCACCCCACAACTGCTGAATGTGTTGAACTTCACCACCAACGTGGAGAAAAACGACAAGGCTTTCAGAACAGCTTTCCCCTACGTGGCTGTGCCGTGGAATGGCTATGAAGGTGGCGACATTGCCCAGAACGACATGGCTGCCATGCAGAACCGGGCCATGCCCGCCATGGGATTGGGCATGCAAACCAAAGTGGCCGTGTTGCAGGGCTACCCCAACCCCTTCGTGGACCGTACTACCCTGTTCTTCGACTTGGCTCGTCCCGCAGACGTGACCATCGTAGTGACCGACGTTAAGACGGGCCGCAAAGTAGCAACCGTAGCGGCAGGCAAGAACTTCAAAGCTGGCGCCAACGAATTGATGTGGCAGCCAAGCGGCGACGTTGCTCCCGGCATCTACAACGTGACGCTGTATAGCGGCAAAACCATCTTGACCTCCACACGAGTAGAGCGTCAATAACACTTTGCCTTTGAAGAGAGCCGCCGGCTGGTCATTTTGCGACTGTTCGGCGGCTCTTTTTATGGGTAGGGGTTAGTATCTAATGTTGGCAGCCGCTTGTTACACAATGGCTGCCTGCGCGGTAAAGCCCCAACGCGAGCTGACAGCGGCGTTTTTTCGTATCTTCCACTTACAGGTCTCATACTCAATTAGCCTAGGGCTTGCTGCTTTGAAAAAATACCTATACCCAAGCTTATTGCTCGTATTTGGCTTGCTGGCGGTGGCCATCTACGTGTTTAAAAAACCGGCACCCCGCATGCCCGGCCTGAAGGAACGCCACAGCGACCTTTCGGTTGGCAAGGAGTGGCTGAATACCAAGGCCGCCATTCAGGACCTGCTGGCCAGGCTGCGGACCGACCCCAACGACCAGAAAAGCCGCCTGCTGCTGGCCCAGGCCTACATGCAGGAAGCCCGCGTGACCGGCGACCATCCGTATTACGACGGCGCCGCTATGCAGCTGGTGGAAGAAGTGCTGAAAGCTGAGCCCGAAAACTTCGAAGCCCTGTGCTGCAAGGCCTCGCTCAGCCTCACCCAGCACCACTTTGCCCAAGGCCTTGGTTTGGCCCAAAAAGCCCAGAAGCTGAACCCCAGGAGCGGTTTTGTGTACGGCCTGCTGACCGATGCCAACGTGGAGATGGGCCACTACGACGAGGCCATTAGGATGGCCGACAAGATGAACCAAGTGCGCCCTGACCTGGCCGCTTACGCTCGCGTGAGCTACCTGCGCGAGATTCACGGCGACGTGCCCGGGGCCATCGAAGCCATGGACTACGCCGTGAAAGCGGGCGTTATTGGCTTGGAGCAAACCGAGTGGACACGCGTGGCGCTGGGCCACCTATACGAAGTGAGCGGCGACACCGCCCGCGCCCGCAACAATTTTCTGATGGCAATAGCCGCCCGCCCCGGCTACGCCTACGCGCTGGCCGGCCTGGGCCGCATGGCCGCTGCCAAAAAGGATTATGCCACTGCCATTAAAAACTACCAGCAGGCCCGCGCCATGGTGCAGGACTACGCCTTCACCGACGAGCTAACGGACCTGTACCGCCTCAACGGCCAGCCCGTCGAGGCCGAAAAAATGGCCCGGGAGTCCATTGCCATGCTGGCCGGTGCCGCCAAGGAAGCCGACGAGAACGAGCAAATGGGCCACTACGCCGACCGGGAACTGGCCTACGCTTACCTTAAAACCAACGAACTGGACAAGGCCCTGGAGCACGCCAAGATTGAGTACGAGCGCCGCCCCGACAACATCGACGTGAACGAAACCATGGCTTGGGTGCTCTACAAGCGCGGCGACTACGCTGGCGCGCACAAGTACATGCAGGTGGCCCGCCGCACCGGCTCTAAAAACCCCGTGCTGCTGTGCCGGGCCGGCCTTATCATGACCAAAGTGGGAAAAGACGCAGAAGGTCAACGACTAATTGAAAACTCGCTAAAAACCGCGCCCTACCTCAACCCAGAGGTGGAAGCCGAAGGCAAAGCACTGCTGGCTTCCCGCTGATGAGTACGACTTTTGGCCGAGCAGCCTGTGGTAAGAAAGCTTGGCCCCGCGGCTTGGCCGTGGTGGCGGTGCTGTTCGTGTTGGCGCAGCCGGCCGCGGCCCACGTGCTCAACACCGACCTGAGCAAGCTCTCGCGCACCGAGATTTTCTGGACTTACCTGCAGCTGGGCTTCACCCACATTATTCCGCTCGGGCTCGACCACATTCTTTTCATTCTGAGCCTCTACATTCTGGAGCCGCGCCTGAAGCCAGTGCTGCTGCAGGCCACGGCCTTCACGGTGGCGCACTCCATCACGCTGGGGCTCGCTATGTATGGGCTGATTCAGCCGCCCTCGGAGGTCATTGAGCCCATCATTGCGCTGTCCATTCTGTTTGTGGCCATCGAAAACCTGATTACCAACCGGCTCAACCCGTGGCGAGTGGCTATTGTGTTCGGGTTTGGGTTGGTGCACGGCATGGGTTTCGCCAGCGCGCTCACCGGTCTGGGCTTGCCGGAGAAGGACTACTTCGGCTCGCTTATCTCCTTCAATGTGGGAGTGGAGCTGGGGCAAGTGGCCGTGATATTGCTGGCCTGGGCGCTGGTGGGGCGCTGGGCATCGCACAAAACCTGGTACAAGCAGCGCGTGGTGGTACCGGTGTCCGTTGTTATTGGCCTGATAGCGGCCTATTGGACCGTAGAGCGCGTGTTTTTTTCTTGACTGCTGCGCTGGGTAAGCTGTTAAAAGCAGGCCCATTGCCGGCGAGCAATCGGTGTTTTTGACTTGAAATAAGGCCTGCGTGAAGGCGCGCTGTAAGCTTGATTTAAATTATTCAATTTCTGGTTTTTAAGGCCGTAATCCGGGCATCCAAAAAGCCTGGAGCGCCGTAGATATTGCCAGGCATCTATAACGCATCTTTCGTGGCTTCTCGCTCGTACCTCACGCTGCTGCTGCTGCTCAACTACCTGCTGGTGGTTGGAGCTGGCCTCGTGGAGCGCCCGGCCCGGGTGATTGACCGGCCCTTTGCCTACGAGCACAGCCACGATTGCCAGCTGCAAAACACCCTGCGCATAGGCTGCTTCGACGATTGCAACGGCGTGCAGTACGTGGTGAAGAAAAACGGCGAGCCCCTGCCGCTGCAGGTCTTGCTTTCTACCCTCAAAGGCCTCGATACGCACTGCCTGCCGCAGTTGCCCTTGGCGTTTGTGGTGCAGGCTTGGCAGCGTTCCGAGGCTCAACTGGCGGCCCGCGAAGCCGCCGTGCCCACTGGCTACCGGGGCCAGATTGAGTTGCCACCCTGTCGGGGATAAGTTGAGCGCCGGCCTTGCGGGGCCCCGGGCTGCGGACGCTTGCGTTCGACCCGCTTCATCTTATCTAACCCATACTGCCCTTGGCCTGCTGCGCCGTGGAGCCAGCTGCCGGGCACTTTCCCCGACGTTATGAATTTCCGGACCCTACCTTTTTCACCCGCAGCGGGCGCTGTGGGCGTTGCTTCCCGTGTGCAGCTGCCAATGGCAGCCCGCAGCGCCATTTTTCACCCCGAGCTGAGCAAGGACAACTACCTGCCGCGCCCGTCCACTGGCGCAGCGCAGGACCGGCAGCGAACCGGACCTTCTCAGCACCGAGCACAGCACCGGGCCCAATGCCGCGCCATGTGCATGAGCAAAGCCAATTTCTAACTGCGCGTCAGTTGCTTGGCCGCTGCCTTTATGTAGTAGGGGCAGCGGCCAAGCTTCAGCCGGCTTTGTTCGGCGCGTATTCTCTCATCTGCTGGTCGTGCCGATAAGCAACCACTCTCTTTGCATCTTCTTAATGAAACAATTTCTTACGCTCATGCCGGCCTGGCGGGTGTTGCCGTTGGTCCTCCTTTTACTCTTCATTTGTTGGTCTCACCCCGCTGCTCGGGCGCAGGGAGTGGGCACTTTGCGCGGCGCCGTGGCCGATTCGCTGTCGGGCCAGCCCATGGTGGGCGTGAGCGTGGGGCTAGAAGGCCAGGCGGGCGGCACGGCCACCGATGCGCTGGGGCGTTTCCGGCTCGATGCAGCGCCGGGCACCTACACGCTGCGCGTGGGAGGGCTGGGCTACCGTGGCCGCGGGCAGGCCGTAACAGTGGCCACGGGCGAAACCAACGCGGTAAACATCGCCCTGGCGCCCACCGTGCTCAGCTTGGCCGAAGTGACGGTGAGCCAGCCGCGCGACCCTAACCAAAGCCTGGCCGCCATCAATCAAATCGACAAAGTGCTGCGGCCCGTGAACTCAGCCCAGGACCTGCTGCGGCTGGTGCCGGGCCTGTTCATTGCCCAGCACGCGGGCGGCGGCAAGGCCGAGCAGATTTTCCTACGCGGCTTTGATGTGGACCACGGCACCGACTTCGCCGTGAGTGTCGACGGCCTGCCCGTGAACATGGTGAGCCACGCCCACGGGCAGGGCTACGCCGATTTTCACTTCGTGATACCCGAAACCGTGGAGCAACTGAAGGTATACAAAGGGCCCTATACCGCACGGTTTGGTGATTTTGCCACGGCCGGCGCAGGCGAGTTCAGCACAAAAACCCGGCTCGATGCCAGCCAGGTGAAGCTCGAAGTGGGCCGCTTCGATACGCGCCGGGCCCTGGTGATGCTGGATTTGCTGGGCAACAACAACCGCCACCTATTCTCCAAAAAGCCGGAAAGCGCCTACATCGCCGCCGAGTACAACTTCACCAACGCCTACTTCGACCAGCCGCAGGATTTCCGGCGCTTCAACGGCCTGGCCAAGTACACCGGGCAGCTCTCCGACCGCACTTCGCTCACCCTGCTGGGCTCGCACTTTACTTCGAGCTGGGACGCCAGCGGTCAGATACCCGAAAGCGCCGTGCGCGACGGCGTTATTTCCCGCTTCGGCAGCATCGACCCCACCGAGGGCGGCAACACCGACCGTACCAACGCCTCGGTAGTGCTTACCACGGGCCTGCCCGGCGATGCCATTATTCGGCAGCAGCTGTACTACTCCAACTACAACTTTAACCTGTTTTCCAACTTCACTTTTTTCCTGGAAAACCAAGAAGACGGCGACGCAATCAACCAGACCGACGCTCGCAACATTTACGGCTACACCGGCACCTACGACCGCGACGACCGCCTCGGGGCCCGCAGCCTGCACACCACTTTTGGCCTGGGCACGCGCATCGACGATGCCGACGTGACCCTGCGCCGGGCCGTGCGCCGCGCCATCACCGACACCATCACAGCGGGCAAGGTCTACGAGCAAAATATCAACGCTTACCTCGACGAAACCCTGACCCTGACCGACCGCCTCACGCTAAATGCCGCCGTGCGCGCCGATTTGTTCGTGTTCGATTTCCGGGGCCTCATCACCAACGACGAAGGCAACCTGGAAACCCTGAACGGCCGCAAAACCCGCGCGCTGGTGTCGCCCAAGTTGAATTTGTATTATCAGCTCACGCCGGCCGTGCAGCTGTTTGCCCGCTCCGGCTTCGGCTTCCACTCCAACGACGCCCGCAGCGTGGTGCGCAGCACCTCCAACGACAACGTGCTGCCCCGCGCCCTGGGCTACGAAGCGGGCAGCACCTTCAAGCCCTTGCCCGGTGTGGTGGTGAACGCCGCCCTCTGGGCCCTGCACTTGCAGGACGAGCTGGTGTACGTAGGCGACGAGGCCATTGTGGAAAGCGCCGGCCGCACCCGCCGCTACGGTGCCGACCTCTCGGTGCGCTACCAACTCACCCGCGCCCTGTTTGCCGATGTGGACCTGAACTACAACCACGGCCGGCTGGTGGGCGTGGCCGAGGGCGAAAACTTCATTCCGCTGGCGCCGCGCTTCACCAGCGTGGGCGGCCTCACGCTCAAAACGCCCCAGGGCTTCGGCGCTAGCCTGCGCTACCGTAACATCGACAGCCGCCCGGCCAACGAGGACAACTCCATTCGCGCCCGTGGCTACTTCCTGCTCGATGGCGTGCTGAGCTACACTCAGCAGCGCTACCAAATCGGAGCCACCGCCGAAAATCTGCTGAACGTGGATTGGAACGAGGCTCAGTTTGCCAATCCCAGCCGCCTGCGCGGCCAAACCACGCCGGTAGAAGAGCAGCTGCATTTCACGCCCGGCACGCCGTTTTTCTTCAAGGTGAATGCTAGTGTGTTCTTTTGATGCCTGCCTGCAACCTCACCCCCTGACCCCCTCTCCCGCGGAGAGGGGGCACCGGTTCTGCGCAAACGTACGCTGGATAAAAAACAAAAAGCCCGCTGTTTAGCGGGCTTTTTTAATGTAAGTAGGTGCATTTCCGGTGCCCCCTCTCCGCGGGAGAGGGGGTCAGGGGGTGAGGTTGCTTAGGGGGTGAGGTTACCGCAGCGCCAGCTTGCGGCTGATTTTAAACTCGGGCACCGACAACTGGTACATGCCTGCGGCCAGAGGCCGCTTCACGCCCAGCCGCACCTCATTAGAGCCGGGGTAGAGGCGCACGGTTTCCTCATGCACTAAGCGGCCGGTGATGTCGTGCAAACGAATGGTGGCGTTCTGCTGCAGGCTTGCCTGCACCACCAGGTCAATACGGTCGGCCGTGGTGGGGTTGGGGTATACGCTCAGCTCATTGCTCAGCGTGGCCTGGGTGGTGGCCAGTACCTGGGCTTCGCGGCGGCCGGTCATGGCGCCGGTCACTACGGCTGGCGGCATGTAGGTGGCTCGGATGAAGCAGCGCTGGGCCGGGTTGGCGGTGGAGGAGTTGTTGGCCCGCAGCGTGTACCAGCCCTCGGTGGGGACGCTGTAGGAACCCGTGAGGTTGCCGGTGCCGGTGAGAGTGCTCACCACGGTGCCGGCGCTGTTCACTACTGAAACGGTGAGGCTGCGGGTAGCATCGGTAGGGGTGAGGACGTAGGAAATGGCTTTGCCCGACGCCACGTAGATGCGGCCGGCCGTGCGCACGGCCGTTGACGCTGCCGGCAGCTGCCCACCCTGGCCGAGCGAGCGGCTGTCTTTGTCACCCAGGTCGTCGGCCAGCTCCCATTCCTGGGTGGTGGTGCGGGCCGCTTTTGAGTAGCCGATGGCGGCGTTGGTGGGCGCCCACACCGAGTAGCCGCGGCGGCCGCCGGCAGCAGTGCCGTTGCAGGGAGGCGTGTTGATGGCCACAGTCTGCGAGCTGCTCACCGTGACGGTGGCGGTGCCGTTGGCGCCAGAGTAGTCCTTAAGCACGGTGCCGGCCGGGAAATCGCAACTCACGGTGCTGTTCTGCCAGGTGCTGAAATTATCGTTGATGCCGATGATGGCCCGGGTGCTGCGCTCAATCACGAGGTGGTCGGCGGCCTGCCAGCGCACCTTGTAGGCGCCCTGCTTGAACTTCAGGTTCTGGTGGCACCAAATCAGGTTTTCTATGTCAGACCGCACGGGCAGGTCCGTGGCGCTTTTGGGGCTGTGCGAGTAGCGCTTGCCGGTGTTGCCGATGTTGAACAAGTCCTCAAAAAACAGCTGCGGCGAGCCATCCACGGCCAGCATGGCGGCGTAGGCCGCCGACAGGCGCGGGTCGAACGGGTCGATGTGGGGCGCCAGCTCCGAGCCGGTGTTCCAGCCAGTGTAGTTGCCGGTGCTGCTAACCTGGGGCCGGAAGGTGTCGTGGTTGTTCACGAAAGGCACGGTGCGGTGCACGTATTTGCCGTCGATGAGCACCACGCGGCGGCCCTGCTGGTAGCCTGGCAGGCTGCCGATGTTGAAGTTGCCGCCGCCGCTCACCATGCCATAAATACCGTCGCGGAGCGAGAAGTCGAAGGTGCCGGCGCGGTTTTGCACGTCGGTGCACCACTGGTCGAGCTGGCTGGCGCCGCCTACCCATTCGCCCACAGCGTACATGGTGGCGCCGCCGTTGGCCCAGCCGGCGTTGCTCTGCAGGTTGTAGAGGAAGTCTTCCATGGCGAAGGCCGGGAAGTGCTTCACGGCATCAACGCGCACGCCATCGAAGCCCATCTGCTTCTTGTACCACACCAGCCAGTTGCGGTTGCCGGTGCGCATGTAGTCGGCGGCCTGGGTGGGGTTGAAGGTGGCGTTGGAGCTTTGGCCATAGGAGCCGTTGTAGTAGCTGATGTCGGGGCCGAACAGTATTTGGTTGAGGTCGCCGCTGGTGGAGTTGTTGCCGGGGTTGGGGTTGAAGTTCTGCCAGTTTTTGGAGAAGCGGCCGCGGCGCGCCAGGTAGTTAGCGGCGGTTTCGTCCACGGCAGCCGTGGCGTAGCTCACGTAGCGAAAGTTCTTGTACTTGCTGGTGGTGCCGTCTTCCCAGGCAGCGGGGTCTTGCCCACCCGCGCCGGTCGAGGAGCCTGCGCCGTCGTTGTGGTTCAGCACGATGTCCTGCACTACGTCGATGCCGTTGGCGTGCAGAATAGCCACGCCGCGCAACAGCTCATCCTTGTTGCCCACGCGGGTGTTCAGGAAGCCTTTCTGGTATTTGTCGCCCAGGTCGTAGTTATCGAAAGGGGAGTAGCCGTTGCCCTGGTTGCTGTTTTTGATGGAGGGCGGCATCCACACCGCGTCGATGCCCATGGCTTTGAGGCGCGGGGCCAGGTCAGCGATGTAGTTGGCCCAGCCATTGGGGTAATTGGCATTCCAGTAGTCCCACCAGAAGCCCTGGAGCACGACTTGTTGAGCACGGGCCGCTTGGTTGCCCAGGCCCAACAGCACCGCAAGGAGTAGTAAGCGCTGGGTCGTTCGGCGGAAGAATGAGAAAGGAGTAGCGTGTTTCATGCGTGGGAATTAGGGTTTGTGAAAAAAAGAAGAAAGCCGTGCTGATGCAGCATCGCGCTCAATGGGGCAAGGGTGCTGCATGCAATTAATTATTAATGCTTTATATGGCCAGTAGTGCTGTAATTCGACGAGGTGCGACGGATGAGCTAGTACGTGCGTCGCAAGTGTAATATTTATACTATAGAAGTTTTTAATAGCATGCGGAGCTCTTTGCCACAATATTGTCTATGGGCGTTGCGAGTGGTGCTTAGCAGCCACTGCTGCCAGAAACTTTCGGGTCGCTGTTCCAACTCGAAAACCAGTTCGGATGCAAATCCAGATGTACTTTCAGGCAATGTTTGCCTCTGCCCAGACTCCCGTAGCCCCGCCAATTGCCAAACCTATTTCCTGGCGTCTCTTCGCTTCCGTAGTCGTTATGGCCGCTGCCCTATGCGGCTGCCAGCTTCGGGCCGATGATATTCACTCTAGCCCCAGCGTGTTGCCGGTTACCACAGTTTCTGTGACCAGTCCCACCACCGTCATCTTGCCCGATTCGCTGGCGCTCACCCCAGTGCCGGACTTGCCGCAGGTGCCCGACACGCTGCGCCGCGCCATTCGGCGCCTGCACGCCGCCCTGGGCCCGGCCGCTGCCGACCTACGCCCCACAGTGTTGGAGCAGGCCTGCGTGGGCTACCTCACCTTGCATCCCACCGGCCGCATCGAGCGCGCCGGCCTGCTGGCCGTGGCCGACATGGACCTGCCCAATACCGCCAAACGCCTCTGGGTGCTCGACCTGCGCAAAGCCCGTGTGCTGCATCACAGCCTGGTGGCCCACGGCGAAGGCTCGGGGCAGCTGCGGGCCACGCGGTTTTCCAACCAGGAAAAATCGGCTTGCACCTCGCTGGGGTTCTATCGCACGGCCGGTACCTACGATGGCATTCACGGCTACTCGCGCCGCATCGAGGGCCTCGACAAGGGGCAAAATTCCAATGCGTTTGACCGCTACGTGGTGCTGCATGCGGCGGACTATGCTAGTCCCAAGTACATAGAGCAGCACGGGCACCTGGGGTACAGCCGCGGTTGCCCAGCCCTGCCACCCGAGCAGTTCAAAGAGATAATTGCCACGGTGCGAGTGGGCAGCATGCTGCTTATCAGCGGTCCGGGGCTGGCTTCGCGCTGGCTCGATGGGCAAGCGGCTGGGCGGCGCTTTTTGGCCCGGGGCTGGGAATAATTGGGTGGCTGGGGCGCCGGCCCTGACTCGACCGCCCAGGGCCAAAAGGAATCATTTGCTCTTGGGAGCCGTTTGAAAACCAGCCACCCGACGGACAACCACGTATAAGGTTGAAAATCAAAGGCTGCTTTTGAACTCCTTTGGTTCTGATAGCCACTCAGCTAACACCTAGAAACCATGCACCAGACCAGCGTAATTCAGCGCAAACGTAAGATGCTGCGGGCCCGCGTGGCGCGTCGTGTACTGCCCTTTCTGGCGTCGTTGTTCATGGCCACGCCCCTCGCAGCGCCCGTGACCAAGTCGATGGCTGGCAGCACTGGCAACGAGATGCGCATGCCCAATTCATTTGTTTCGCCCGAGGTTGTTTTCGAGCAAAAGCTTCGCGCTACCTACAACGCCATCGGCGCCGAGCAGCAAGGTTTGAAGTTCGAAACCTTCGCCAAGGCCATGACCGGCTACCTCAACCTGCGCGAAGCCGGCCGCTTGGCCGAGGATAAGCAGTTGCTGACCGTAGTCGACTTTGACCTGCCCTCGACCGAAAAGCGCCTGTGGGTATTCGACCTGGCTACTAACCAGACCAAGTTTCACACCCTGGTAGCTCACGGCCACAACTCCGGCGAAAACGAGGCCACCAACTTCTCGAACACCGACGCCAGCAACATGAGCAGCCTGGGCTTCTATGCCACGAGCAGCGAGTATACTGGTAAGCACGGCCGCAGCCTGCGCCTTGAAGGCCTCGACGAGGGTTTCAACACCAATGCCGCTGCCCGGTCGGTGGTGATGCACGGCGCGGACTATGTTAGTGAAGACTTCATCAAGCAGAACGGCCGCTTGGGCCGTAGCCTCGGCTGCCCCGCCCTGCCCATGGATTTGAAAGATGAAATCATTGAAGCCGTGAACGGCGGTACCTGCTTGTTTATCAATAAGTCCGACGCCGGTTACGATTCGAAGTATTTGAACCAGGATGCTGCTGTTGCGGCCCTGGTATCGTCAGGCAACCTAGTCAATCAGAGTTAGCCAACGAAAATTGTTTCAAAAGAAAAGGCCCGGATGACTCATCCGGGCCTTTTCTTTTTTGAATAGATTAGTAAGGTCAGGCCTTAAGAAAAGCACGTTCCCTTGTCCTAGGCTACAGCTAACTACAGCTTCACCCCAAACTTCTTGCCCACAACTTCTAAGTCTTGCACCACGGCTTCAAGCAGCGGAATGCCGTCGAGCAGGCGGTGCGCGGCCATTTCTCGCTCTGGGTCGCCGGGAATAAGCACCTTTTTGCCCTCCACGGCCTGGGCATTGCGGAAAGTGGTAATCCAGTTGTCCATGTGTGCTTTAAACTCCTCGGCGGGCCGGAACGCATCGACGCGCATGGCGCCGAAGAAATGGCCCAGGCCTTGGCCCACCGGATTGGCTGAGGGCTGCAGGAACGCCACAAACGGCGGCACCCACGGCCCGTAATTAGCCCCGGAAAGCACGGCCGAGAAAATGTCCACAATGCTGCCCAGCGCGTAGCCTTTGTGCGAGCCGGTGGCGCCGCCCAATGGGAGCAGCGCGCCGCCGTTTTTCACCGCATTGGCATCGGTCGAGGGCTGGCCGTCGGCGGTTTGGGCCCAGCCTTCGGGCAGGGGCAGGTTTTTGCGTTGGGCGATTTCCAGCTTGCCGTTGGCGGCGGTAGTGGTGGCCATATCGACCACAAAATCGGGCTGCTCGCCGGCGGGCACGGCCACGGCAATAGGGTTGGTGCCGAGCAGGCGGTCGAGCGAGTGGGTGGGCGCCACCAGTGGCGAGGCGTTGGTCATGGCCACGCCTATCATGTCATGGGCCAGGGCCAGCATGGCGTGGTAGCCCGCAATGCCGAAGTGGTTGGAGTTTTTGACCGATACCCAGCCCGTGCCCACTTGCTGGGCTTTTTCGATGGCTACGCGCATGGCTTTAGGCCCCACCACCAGCCCCAGCCCGCCGTCGCCGTCGACCACAGCAGTGCTGGGCGTCTCGTAGGTCACGCCCACCCGGGGAGTGGCATTGATGCGGCCGGCTTCCCAGAGGCGCACGTAGCCCACCAGCCGCGCCACGCCGTGGGAGTCGATGCCGCGCAGGTCGGCTGAGAGCAGCGTTTCGGTGGCCAGGGTCGCGTCGTCTTCGGGGCAGCCCATGCTGCGGAAGATGCCTTCGGTGAAAGCGAAAAGCTGGGTGTAGGAGAAGGTCATGAGGAGAGGTTACGCAGTGAGCATTTCGGCCAGCAGCCCTTCTTTCAAAGCATAAGCAGACGTGCGGATGCGCTTGATACCGGAGATGCCCAGCACGAAATCAATCAGCACGCTCGCCACCACCAGCATATCAGCCCGCATGGGCAGGATGCCGGGCAGGGCCACGCGCTGCTCGTGGTTGCTGCTCAGCAGCGAGTGGTAGCTTTCCTGGAAGCTGGCCAGCCGCAGCTCAGTGTGCGGGGGTAGCTGCGATTCGGTGCGGAGCTCGCCCAGCTGCATGTCGGCCAGGCTGTCGAAACTGCCCGACGCCCCGACCAGGCTCACCGGCTTGTAGTGCTCGATTGCGGCCATGAGGGGCGCCAGCACCGTGCCCAAATACTGCTGCTCGGCGGCTACCGCGGCCGCCGGCATAATGCCTTCGGGCTCCGGAAAAAACTGGTCGAGCAGGCGCTGAGCACCAATCTCAAAGCTCTGCTTCCAGAAAATGGTGGCTTCGTCGGCAATGATAAATTCCACCGAGCCGCCGCCAATGTCCACGAGAAGGTGCGGCTCGGAGCCCAGCGGCACGGCCTGCCGAATGCCGGCGCAGATAAGCTCCGCCTCGCGCGAGCCAGGAATCACATCGACCCTGATGCCGGTTTGCTCGAAGATGTCGCGCACCAGCTCGGGCCCGTTGCTGGTGACGCGCATGGCGCTGGTAGCCGTAGCGCGGATTTCGGTGACTTCGTGCAGCTCAATTTCTTCCTTGAAGCCGGCCAGCGTGTGCAGGGCCCGGGCATAGGCCTCGGGCGAGATAATGCCCTTGCTGATGCCGCCTTCGCCCAGGCGCACGCCCGCTTTGGTGCGCAGCAGCGGCACCGGCTTGTCGCCCGGGGTAGCTGGCATTTCCACGATGAGCAGGTGGAAGGTGTTCGTGCCTAAGTCGATGAGCGCAAGGCGGCGATGGGCGTGAGCGGTGTGCATGGTGTAGCGGAAAGAAAAAACTCCCCTCCTTATTTAAGGAGGGGACGTTGGCGCGAAAGCGCTAACTGGGGTGGTTGCACTCGTTGAACGACAGCCGAACATCGCAGTATTCCTTGTTCGGGCGTCGTTCAACGAGTGCAACCACCCCCGTCCGAGCCTGCGGCTCGAACATCCCCTCCTTAAAAAAGGAGGGGAGTTGACAGTTCAGTCAAACTTAGTTGGCAAACCGGCAGAAAGTGCCCAGTGGCAGCTTGCGCTGGCCGGCGTCGTGCAAGTAAATCTCGCCTAGCTCCCGGACGGATTTTTGGCCGGGGAAAATGGCGGTGGTCAGATTGTCTAGTATCAGGGCCGAGAAGCCCAGGGAGTACAGGTTCACCACGAAGAAATGGTCTTCGGGGTCGAGCAGCTGCTGGCTGAGCTTCAGCATCTCGTTGAGCTCGTCTTCCAGCTGCCATTTCTCGCCGTTGGGGCCGCGGCCGTAAGCAGGTGGGTCGAGGATGAGGCCCTGGTACTTGCTGCCGCGCTTCACTTCGCGCCGCACGTACTTCATGGCGTCTTCCACTAGCCAACGCACGCCGTCGAGCTGGCTGGCTTCCATGTTGTCGCGAGCCCAGAAGTTGACTTGCTTCACCGAATCGAGGTGCGTGACATCGGCGCCGGCAGCGCGGGCGGCCAGGGTGGCGGCGCCGGTGTAGGCAAATAGGTTCAGCACGCGCGGCTGCTTGGCGCGGCGCAGCCGCGTCTGGTTATAGATGAACTGCCAGTTGGGGTCTTGCTCCGGAAACAAGCCCACGTGCTTGAACGACGACAGGCCCAGCCGAAACTTCAGCTTCAGGCCGTCGGGCCGCTCGTAGGCAATCACCCACTGCTCGGGCATGGCGGGCTTGAGGCGCCACTGGCCTTTTTCAGTAGAGCCGGGGGCGCGGGCAAAGGCGGCATCGGCTTTTTCCCATTCGCGTAGGGGCAGGTGCGGGTCCCAGATGGCCTGGGGCTCGGGCCGGGCCAGCAGGTACTTACCGAAGCGCTCCAGTTTCTGGAAGTTGCCGCAGTCGATGAGTTCGTAGTCGGGCCAGGGCGAAGTGGTGAGGAAATCGTACATAGAGAGCGCAAAGGTAGGGTAGGGCCGATTTGGCAAGGCCCAGCCCGGCGCTTTGGACAGTTGGCGTGGTGAGCAGAAGTGTATAGTTACTCATTCCCAATCCTTAATTCCGCGTTTATGATGCTCGAAAGCACCCGCCTTCTCAACCAAATCCGCCAGGCGTTCGACGGCGAGCCTTGGTCCGGGCCCTCATTGCGGGCCACCCTGGGCGGCCTCACCGCTGCTCAAGCCGCCCAGCATCCGGTGGCGGGAGCCCATAGCATTTGGGAAATTGTCCTGCATATTCCGGTTTGGTCGGCAGTAGTAAGTCAGCGCCTTGCCGGCAACGTGCTGCCGCCGCTCGCTGATTCCGAAGACTGGCCCCCGCAGCCGCAAACCCCAACTGAAGCCGACTGGCAAGCCTCGCTGGCGGCCCTACAGGCGGCGCACGAGCAATTGCTGACAGTCGGCGCCACCGTGGCCGATGGTGCGCTGGACATTCCCCTTGGACCCACTTTTGAAAACTCGGAAGGCCCCGGCTACACGCCATATGTAATGCTGCACGGCGTGGCGCAGCACTACCTCTACCACGCCGGTCAAATCGCCCTGCTCCGCAAGGCAGTAGCGTAGCATCGGGCTTGGCGAAGCGCCACGCAGTGGTGTGGTGTATGCAACCAGACATTGGTATTTGCCTGCCATCTACCGCATGAGAATACCCATTGTCGGGCTGTTGCCGTACAAATGGAGATGTTCAAAATCCGTAAAGACCCTGAATTGCCAGCTTGGGTGTTTTTGGCCCTGCGCCTGGGCTCGCTGCTAGCCGTGGCCATCGTTGCCGCCATAGTAGTTAGGTGCACTGGCTACTAACGCCGCATCGCCGCGCCCATAGCTGCTAGTTGGCCCAACAGTTGCCTGGCACCCGGAAACGAACGTTCGGTAACCCAATTCATCCGAATGAGCGTTTATCTCGTTTGTCGAATACTACCGGCCCACCTGCCGGTCACCGCTTGGCTTTATTGACTGCTTATGGCCCTTGCTACCTGGAAAGCTCACTTCTTGGCGTTACTGCTGCTGACGACGGCCTGCTCATCGCCGGCCCAACAACCCGAGGTGATTGTCCAGGATTCGGCCGTGGGGCCGCTTACTCCGCGCCGTGAAGTATCAGAAGCACCCCGCCGGGGCCGAGTGCTCGACCGCAACGACTCGGTGCTGGTGGCTACGCGGCCCGTGTATCTGCTCACGCTGCCAGTTCGCCCGCCGCTCGATTCTATGGGGCTCAGCCGCCTGCTTGGCTGGCGCGACAGCACCTTGTGGCATCGGATAGCTGCGGCCCTGCCCTACGAAGGCGCCCGGCCCAAAGCGGGCGTCAAGCTGCTGCTTACCAATGCCGAGGCCGAAAAAATTCGCAAGCGCCAGCGCGAGTGGCCTATGTTAATCCTGACGCAGCAAACCCTGCGCACCTACACCACCGGTTCGGCGGCCAGCATCTTGGGCTATTCCGCCGAGCAGGCGCAGCCCTTCCTGAGCGCCGCCCAACGCTACCGGCGCGGCCGGTTCTACCGCCTGCGCAACGGCGGCGTCGAAACCTATTACAACGGCCTGCTGAATGGCCGCCGGGGCGCCCGCCACCCGCTCCTCGACACGCTGGGGCAGGAGCACGGCACTTGGGCTCCCGACACCGCGTTTCAGCAGGGCCAGGACCTGCACCTGAGCCTCGATACCAAGCTGCAGGCCTATGCCGAAAGCCTGCTCGGTGGCCGCAAAGGCTACCTCGTCGCCCTCGACCCGCGCACCGGCGAAGTGCTGTGCGCCGTATCGGCGCCCACCTTCGCGCCTGGCACCCTCACCGCGCCCGACCGCGCTGGCGCCCGCCAAAAGCTGTTGTATCATGAAGACATGCCCCTGCTCAACCGCCCCGCCACCCTGGCCAACCCGCCCGGCTCGGTGTTTAAGCTGGTGAACGCGGCGGTGGCCCTGCAGCTGGGAGCCATTCAGCCCACCACTTCGTTTCGCTGCGACCAGTCGCTCATCAATTGCGTGCACCACCACCCACCGGGCAAAAATCTCACCGTAGCCCTGCAATACAGCTGCAATCCTTATTTCTACCAGGTGATGCGCAAGCTCATTGAGCGCGTGCCCGACAGCCTGGCGGCTGATACCGTAGCGGCCCGCCACGCTAACCTGGCCGCGTGGCAGCGCTACGCCAAGTCGTTCGGGCTCGATACGCTGCTCGGCGTCGATGTGCCTCGCGAACAGGCAGGCTTCTTGCCCACACCTGCCTACTACGACGAGCGCCGGCGCACCCACAACTGGAAGTTTCGGTCCATCTACTCCCTGAGCGTAGGCCAGGGCGAAATCAACCTCACCGGCATGCAAATGGCCAATATGATGGCCATCATCGCCAACCGAGGCTGGTACTACACCCCGCATTTTGTGCGCAGCGTCGGTGCCAATGGCCCGTTGCCCCGCTTCACCGAAAAGCACTACACCCTTATCGATAGCGTCCACTTCGAGGCCCTGGTGCCCGGCATGATGGCCGTGATGCACCGCGGCGGCACGGCCGAAACCTCCAGCCTGGCCGATGTGGGTATCGCCATCGCTGGCAAAACCGGCACGGTGCAAAACGACGAGGGCGACGACCACGCCACCTTCGTAGGCTTCGCCCCAGCCGACAACCCCCAGATTGCCATTGCCGTGTACCTCGAAAACGCCGGTTTTGGAGCCACGGCCGCCGCGCCAGTTGCGGCATTGGTTATTGAAAAATACCTGCGGGGTAGCATTGCCCCACGTCGCAAGCGGAAAGAGCAGCGTATGCAATACAGCACCTACCGCTACCAACGCGAGCAGCGATAAGCGCGGCAGTTGGCTGTTTAGGCGAGCGGGCGAAAGAACCTAAAAGCTGGTGGCCAGCATGACACCGTACTGAAAGCCGGGGCCACTTTTCTTCACCCCGCGTATTTCGCCATCGTACCAGTACGCGCCTATTTCCGGCAGCAGCGAAATATTGGGCGTCAGGTCTTTTTTGAGGCCGAAAGACGCTCCGGCAATGTTGACGAAGTTCTGCCTGGCGCCTTCCGGGGCGCTGGGAATGGCCAGGTTCACGTAGCGCCCCATCACGGTGAAGTGTGTCGTCTCGTTGGTGTTGTAGGTGGCCAGCAGTGCAGCGTTGGGGCTGTAGGCATAGCGGGAGCTGTTTTCGATGAGCACGTGGGCGCCGCCGGCCCCCAGCACCACGGCCAGGTCGACCTTGCTTTCCGGCTTGGTGAGCCAAAACTTAGCGTCCAGATTGACGCCGAAGCCGGGGCCGACCGTGGAAAAAGGCAACGGAATGGGCGCCAGGCGCAGGCCAACGTCCAAGTGCTCGGCCAGGCCGTAGCGGAAGCCGGCGTGGGGGATGGTGAAGAAAGCGCTGGTCAGGCTCGGGTCGCCCAGAAACACTACCTGCCCGCCCAGCCCGGCCGCAAACCCGATGCGCTTGCGCGGCATAGTTCGCGCCGTGCCGAAGTTCACCACCCAGAAACCGAAAGAATCGAGGGGCAGCAACCCGGCAGATAACAGCAGGAGCATCGCCGTGAGGCGGGAAAAAACGGGCGCAGCTTTCGCCGCACCGGAGGCATTACGCGGTGAGTAGAAGTGAAAATTCATAAAGCAGGAGAGTTAAAAAAAGAGTTTTAGCTAATAGATATGGGGCCCGCCGACGGTCAGGTAATCAGGCCCAGGGCCTGCAGGCCGTAGCCGAGCGCCGCCCCGCCCAGCACCAGCCAGGCCGAATTTATTTTGTAGCGCAGCAGCAGTATGGTACTGGCCACCGCCAGCGCCACCGTGGGGCCGTCTACCACGGCCGTGCGGGCCAGCGTGAGCGAGACCGCCGCCATCAGGGCCCAAGAGGCGGCGTTCAGCCCGTCGAGAAACGCGCCGGCCAGCGGCGACTCCCGCAGCCGCTCCACCAGCTTAATGCTGAGGCCCACAAACAGGAAGGCCGGCAGGAAGATGCCCGCCGTGGCCACCAGCGCCCCGCGCCAGCCCAGCAGCGTGTAGCCCACAAAGGTGGCGGTGGTGAACACGGGTCCCGGCGTCACCTGGCCCACCACTACGGCGTCGAGCAGCTGCCCGTGGCTGAGCCACTGAAAGCGCTGCACCAGGTCGGCGTCCAGAAACGCCAGCAGCACGTAGCCGCTGCCGTAGAGCACCGACCCGATTTTCACAAACGACAGCCCCAGCGGCAGCAGCCCCAGCGGCGCGGCCGTGGGGCCGGCCGGTTGCACGCCCAGCAGCAGCGGCAGCAGCGCCAGCGCGCCCACCGCCCCGAGCAGCAGGAGCAGGGCCGGTGGCAGCGTTTTGTGCTCCAGCGTGGGCCAGCGCCGCGCGCCTATGGCCGCGCCCGCTGCGAAGAGCAGCAGCAGCTCATTTACGCCTAGTAGGCTAAGCGCCAGCGCGACCAATGCCAGCAGCTGCAGCGGCCGGGTTTTCAGGGCCGAGCGGCCCAGGCTCCAGAGCGCTTGCCCCACTACGGCCACCATCACGGGCTTCACTCCGTAGAGCACCCCGGTTAGCGCGGGCAGCGTCCCAAAGCGCACGTAGGCCCAGGCAAAACCCATCACAATGAGCATGGCCGGCAGGATAAAGCAGCTGCCCGCCACCAGCAGCCCGGCCCAGCCGCGCCGCTCGTAGCCGATGTGAATGGCCAGCTCGGTGGAATTGGGGCCGGGAATGAGGTTGGTGGCGCTCAGCAAATCCAGAAACCGCTCCTGGGTTAGCCAGCCGCGGCGGCGCACCACTTCTTCTTCCAGCAAGGCGATGTGGGCGGCCGGCCCGCCAAAAGCAGTGCTGCCCAGGCGCAGAAACAGCGCCGCCAGCTCGCCCAGCGAGGTACGCGGGGCGCCGGCCGTCGGGCTACGCATGGCGTAGGCCGGCGGTCAGCTGCCGGTCGACCGACCAGCGCCCCCCGCCTTCAATGAGCAGAAAAACCGAGCCCAGCAGCATGGCCCAATCGGTGCGGCTGCCGTGCAGCAGCTCCCAGAAGCCCTCGGTGGCAAATACCTGGGCTTTGGTGGTAGCCAGTGCCACCAGCATGATGATGAGTAAAGGGAGGCTGGCCAGCCGGGTAAAGAGCCCCAGTAGCACCAGCAGCCCGCAAACGGTTTCGAACCCGCCCACAAAAGTGCCCAGGAACTCGGGCGCCGGCAGCCCAATCTTGGCGAAGCGGCCGGCGCCGCGGGAGGCGGGCAGGATAAACTTTTGCAGGCCTTCGGTGAAGAACACTAGGCCCACCATCAGGCGGATGAGCAAGGTGGTGGCGGCAGCGTCGGTGCGTAAGAAGCGGGAGAGCATAAGTTGATATCAATTGGCGATAAAGCGACTGGGCAGCTCGCGTTTCAAGCCGTGGCGAATCGTGGGCTTCGTTTATCGGTTTTCGGCAGCCTTCCGCCCTGCGGCCGGGACAACCAAAAGCAAGCACCTGCCCAAAGCCGCAAACAAAAGTCCGGCAGCGCGCTTATTTCTGCCAGTACAAAAACGCGCATTACTGGTATAATACGGAAGCCTAGCCCGACTCGCGGGCTTCCCAGTTGTTTTCCTTTCCTGCCTATTTTATGCGAAATGCCCTGCCCGAAGCGCCCGAAGTTCCCATCAAGGACAAGCGCGGCCCCCGCAACGAATGGGTGTGTCGCCGCATGCGCGAGGTCATCAAAACCACTTCCCCGCACGGCCACGCGCATTATTTCGAGCTGATTTACCTGACGCAGGGCGGCGGCAGCCACACCATTGATTTTCACACCTGCCCGGTGGGCCCGCAGCGCTTCTACCTGGTGCGGCCCGGCCAGGTGCATCACTGGGAGCTGACCCAGGTACCCAAAGGCTATGTGCTGCTGCTGAGCGAAGACCTGGTGGCCGACAACCCCCTAGCCGGATTGCTGCGCGAAGACAGCCTAGGCGCCACCGGGCCGGTGCAGGACCACGCCGACGAGATTGCGGCACTTTTTGAGCGCATTGAACGCGAGAGCGACGCCCCCGCCCCCGACAGCGCCCAACTGGTGCGCTCTTACCTGCAGGTGCTGCTCTCGCTGCTGGTGCGTGAGCAAGCCGCTGCGCCCGCTTCCCGCCCGCCCGAGCCGGAACAGGTGCAGGTTTTTCGCCGGCTGCTGGAAGCCGATTACCGTCGCCGTTTTTTGGTGCATGACTACGCGGCCCAGCTCCGCATTACCCCGCGCTACCTCAACCAGCTGTGCCAGCAGGCACTGGGCACCACGGCCGGGGAGCTCATTGCGCGGCGGCGCCTCACCGAGGCCCGGCGCCTGCTGGCCTACACCCAGCGCACGGTGGCCCAAATAGCCTTCGACCTGAGTTTTAGCGACCCGTCGCACTTCGGCAAGTTTTTTCGGAGCCGCACCGGGCAGTCGCCTCGGCAGTTTCGAAGCCAAGGCTCCCGGCGCGAACAGCTGTAGGCTCGGAAGGGCGGGTGCGCAGCCCGGACAGCGAAAAACTTATCCTGCCAGCAAGGTTGTTCTGCGTAGCACGGTTATTCAGGCGAATCTTTGTAGTTACATCCGGTAAGCCTGCTCACGGCCAACCGTCGCCAACCCCCGTAGTTTCCCAAAGATGACTTTCCATAAATACCAAGGCACCGGCAACGACTTCGTCATCATCGACGACCGGGCCATGGAGTTCGACGAAACCGACCACGCCTACATTGCCCGCCTCTGTAACCGTCGCTTCGGCATCGGCGCCGACGGCCTCATGCTACTCCGTGACCTCACCGGCTACGATTTCGAAATGGTGTACTTCAACGCCGACGGCCGCCCCAGCTCCATGTGCGGCAACGGCGGCCGCTGCCTCGTGGCCTTTGCCAAGTACCTCGGCATTATCGAAGACACCGCCCATTTCCTGGCCATCGACGGCCCCCACGACGCCAAGGTCGAAGACGATGGCACCGTGCGCCTGAAAATGATAGACGTGGCCCCGCCCCAAGAAGCCGAAGTAGGGGCCGTGCCCGGCAGGGAGGACGACGTTTTTCTGCACACCGGCTCGCCCCATCACGTGCACTTCCTCGACCCGGCCGAGGCGCCCAGCCTAGCTGATTTCAACGTCTTCGCCGCTGGCCACGACATTCGCTACGACCAGGCCTACGACCCCGCCGGCACCAACGTCAACTTTGTGGAAGTGCCCGGCGACCCCAGCCAGCCCTGGCCCGTGCGCACCTACGAGCGCGGCGTGGAAGACGAAACCCTAAGCTGCGGCACGGGCGTGACGGCGGTGGCGCTGGCCGCCAGTGGCCGCGGTGCGCAGTCGCCGGTGCGCCTGCGCACGCCCGGCGGCGACTTGGAAGTGTCCTTCGACAAGCGAGCCGACGGTGGGTTCAACAATATTTGGCTGAGCGGGCCGGCCGTGCGCGTATTTGGCGGAGTGCTGGAGTAGGGAACGGTAGAAGGCTTGTAAAAAAAATAGGAGAATAGAAGCATTGCGGTTTGGGTTTGGGTTGCTAAATTGCTCGATTTTAGCAACAGAGGACTATTTAGCCTAATTCTATATTCTACCTGTTTTATGAATAAAAAAATACTCGCTCTTGGCGCGGCCCTGTGCTTGCCACTCACGGCCGCCTTTGCCCAGCAAACCCCCAAGCCCATTGCGCGCCACCTCGTATATGCGTCGGCTTTCGAAGAAGCGGCCCTGAATGCAGCCGAACCCGCCACGGAAAAAAGCCGCCTTGCGCAACTACTAGCCATCAAACCCGGCGCCAATGAGGCCCAGTTGGCGCACGCCACCACGGTGCTGGCCAACGTGTATGCGCAGGTAGATGCCACCCGGCCCGAAGGCAAATCCCTGGCCAAGCGCGTGCGCACCATTTTCGACATCGTGCACAAGGACTTCCTCTCCAAGTACGAAGACAAGGCTACGTTTGACCAAACCATTTCGTCTGGCGTGTACAACTGCGTGAGCGTTTCGGCGCTGTACTCCCTGATTTTTGAGCACTATCGCATTCCGTACGCCATCAAGCAAAAGCCCACCCACGTGTACGTGGTGGCTGACCCTGAAGGCAGCAACATTCTCGTGGAGGCCACCGACCCTCAGGGCGGTTACTTCTTGCCCGATGCGCGCTTCAAAAAGGCCTATGTAGAGTACTTGGCCGAACATAAGCTGGTGAGCCAGGAAGAGGTAGCCCGGCTGGGCACCGAGGAAGTTTTCAAGCAAAAATTTCAGGCCGACAAAACCATCAGCCTGACCCAGCTCATTTCACTGCAGTATTACAACAAAGGCGTGCTGGCCCTTACCGAAGAAGCGCCCGAGGAAAGCTACCAGGCCCTGCAAAAGGTCGAGAAGTTGTTCCCCGCCGTCGAAACCAAGTACTTGCTGCTCGAAAGCCTGCGCCACCGGCTAAGCGGCATTAGCTATTCCAAAATAGAAGAAGTGGAATTGCTTGCGGATTTTTATGCCCGCCAGCCCGGCACCAAGTTTCGCGACGAGGCGGTCAACGACTTCCGGGTGCTCACTCAGAAGTTTCTCTCGACAAAGGCGACACCGCCACCTACCGCGGCGTCTACAAAGTCTTTCAGACCAGCGTGGCCGATTCGAGCACACGGGGCGCTATTTCATTTGTCTATTACATGCAGCGGGGGCGCATAAAAATGTTGCAGCAAAACAACACGGCTGCCTTTCAGCTGCTCATGCGCGCCTACCATTTCAATCCGGCCAGCGCCGACCTGCAGGGTTTGGTTAATGCCTTGGTGCGGGAAGAAAACAGCCGCAGCGGTGGCGGCATTCGCATGTTGGGCAGCTTGGATTTGTTTGCGTACGAAAACCCGCAGGAGAAGAGCAGCCCGCTGCTGCAGCAAGCCTACCTGTTTACCTACGGCCGCGCGGCCTTCGACTACTTTGCACAAGGCAAGCGCACCGAAGGAAAGAAATACCTCACCCTGTTTGAGCAGGCCCGCGCGCACAAAGACGCCTCCATTGAAAACGAAGTGGTAGCCAACGTGTACCTGGCCGCTTGCCTGGCGTCGGGCCGAGCCAACGATGTGGTCAGCGCCAAAGCCTATGCCCGCAAAGGCCTGGCATTCGAACCCAACAACCAAGACCTGAAACGCATAGCCGCCTTGCGGTAGTTTTCGTAAGGGACTTTGCCCAGGTTTGGGCGTTTGTGCTATGCTCTATCTGCGCGCCCTCGAGCCCGAAGACCTTGATTTCCTATTCTCCTTGGAGAACGACCCGGACATCTGGGGCGTGTCGGACACAATGGGCCCCGTGTCCAAACACGCACTGCGTGAGTATTTGACGCACGCTACGGCCGACTTCTACGTAGTGAGGCAATTGCGGCTCGTGGTTACTACTGAAATTAGCAGCGCGCCGGTTGGCGTGGTCGACCTGTTTGAGTACGACCCGCTGCACCAGCGGGCCGGAATTGGCATCACCATTTTAGCCAGCCACCGGCGGCACGGCTACGCCCGGCAAGCGCTGGAACTGCTCAAAGTTCATGCCCGCCAGGTGCTGCGCCTGCACCAAGTGTATGCCACGGTGGGTGCTGGTAATGGCCCTAGTTTGAGGTTGTTCCGGGCCGCGGGGTTCCGGCGGGTGGGCACGCGCCACCAGTGGCTGCGGACTCCCAGCGGCTGGGACGATGCCGTGGAATGGCAGTGCCTACTATAGTGTATTTACGCGTTTTCCCGGAGGCTTGGTATTTATACTTAGCATTAAAGAATTTAATGCGTGGCCTGTTAGCAAAGTAAGCTCAACCATATCCTTCGCCCTAACGGGTCCGTATAGGGTGGCAAGCGCCCCGGTCGTCTATCCTGTTGCTATTCCGGAGCGGCGCGAAATCTTATCTTCTTGTTGATTTCCATGCCACCATCGTCGACGGCGGAAGCACCCCTGCGTGCCTCCTCCACCGCTGCCCGGCCCAGCGCATCAGCTGCCGAAAATACTACCGCATATACCCTGCCAGACCTGGTTTGCTTTGCGCATTTGCATTGGGACTTTGTGTGGCAGCGCCCCCAGCATTTGTTTTCCCGTTTTGCCCAGCACGGGCGCGTGTTTTATATCGAAGATGCCTTTTACCACAGCGACAACCTGGTTGAGCCGCACATCGAGATAAAAGAGCGGGACAACAATGTGAAGGTGGTGGTGGTGCACCTGCCCCAGCGCCTGCGCGACGATGAAACGGCCAGTGAGCAAGCGCAAGCCGAAATCCTAAGCCAATACTTTACCGAGCAACAGATTACGAAATACGTTTCCTGGTACTATACGCCCATGGCGATAGGCAAGTCGCGGCATTTCACGCCGGTGCTCACCGTGTACGACTGCATGGACGAGCTGGCCAACTTCAAGTTTGCCCACCCCGAGCTGAAAAAGCGCGAGCAGGAGTTGTTCCAGAAAGCCGACCTCGTGTTCACGGGCGGCCAAACGCTGTACGAAGCGAAGCGCGAGCAACATGCCGACGCCCACGCCTTCCCCAGCAGCATCGACAAGGACCACTTCGGTCAGGCCCGTGGCCCGCTGGCCGAACCCGCCGACCAAGCTTCCATTGCGCACCCGCGTGTTGGTTTCTTTGGGGTGGTCGACGAGCGCCTCGACATCGAGCTGCTGCGCGAATTATCGCAGAACCACCCGGAATGGCAATTCGTCATTATTGGGCCTGTGGTCAAGATTGACCCCGCTATTTTGCCCCGTACCGCCAACGTGCATTACCTCGGCGGTAAGGACTACAAGGAACTTCCCGCCTATTTAAAGGGTTGGGATGTAGCAACATTGCTATTCGCCGATAACGAAAGCACCAAGTTCATTTCGCCGACCAAAACCCCGGAATACCTGTCGGCCGGCAACCCCGTAGTAAGCACACCGATTCGCGATGTGGTGCGCCCCTACGGCGACCTGAACCTGGTGCAGATTGCTGACAACGCCAACGATTTTGGCGCAGCCATCGAGAAGGCCCTTACCCAGCGCGACGACGCCGACTGGCGCCAGCGCACCGACGACTACCTGGCCACCATCTCCTGGGACCAAACCTGGCAGGGCATGGTCGACCTGATGCAGCAGCGCCTCGCTGCGAAAACTCCCGACGCGGCCCCCGCCGCAAGCAACCAACCGGCCGATGGCACGTCCGAGGGCAGCCCCTCGGCTTCGGCTCTGCGCAATTAGCCCAACTTATTTAGTCCCTTCTACACTCCCATACTCCTACGCACCATGTTCGATTACCTCATCGTTGGGGCCGGTTTTGCCGGCAGCGTGCTAGCCGAGCGGCTGGCCACCCGCAGCAATAAGAAGGTCCTTGTTATCGATAAGCGCAACCACATTGCTGGTAATGCCTACGACCACTATAACGAAGACGGCATTCTGGTGCACAAGTATGGCCCGCACATCTTCCATACCAACTCGAAGGATGTATTTGACTACCTCGGCAATTTCACCGACTGGCGCCCCTATGAGCACCATGTGTTGGCTTCTGTCGACGGCCAGATGGTGCCCATGCCCATCAACCTCGATACCATCAACAAACTTTACGGCCTGAACCTGACCAGCTTCGAAGTGGAGCAGTTCTTCGAGTCGGTAGCCGAGAAGGTAGACGTCGTCAAAACGTCGGAAGATGTGGTGGTGAGCAAAGTCGGCCGCGAGCTTTACAACAAGTTCTTCAAGAACTACACCAACAAGCAGTGGGGCCTCGACCCTTCGCAGCTCGACAAATCGGTGACCAGCCGCGTGCCCACCCGCACCAACCGCGACGGCCGCTACTTCACCGACACCTACCAGGCCATGCCCCTGCACGGCTACACCCGGATGTTTGAGAAGATGCTCGACCACCCGAACATCAAGGTGATGCTCAACACCGACTACCACGAGGTAATGGACTTCATTCCCTTCAAGGAGATGATTTTCACTGGCCCGGTTGACGAGTATTTCGACTTCAAATTTGGCAAGCTGCCCTACCGTTCGCTCGAGTTCAAGCACGAAACGCTGAGCAAAGAGAAGCACCTGGCCGCGCCCGTGGTGAACTACCCCAACGAGCACCCCTACACCCGCATCACGGAGTTCAAGGCCCTCACCGGCCAGGACCACCCCAAAACGGCCATCGTGTACGAGTACCCCCAAGCCGAGGGCGACCCGTACTACCCCATTCCGATGCCGGAAAACGCCGAGCTGTACAACAAGTACAAGAAACTGGCCGATGAGACGCCCAACGTGCATTTCGTAGGCCGCCTCGCTACTTACAAGTACTACAACATGGACCAGGTAGTGGCTCAGGCGCTCACGCTTTACAAGAAGCTGACGGAGCGCGAGAATGCGGCCAAGCCCGCCCGTCCGGCCATTTCGGGCAGCACGTCGTTGGTTGAAAAACTGGTGAGCCGTTCCCCCAAGCAGGAGTAGTAAAAACTCCTCGCACAATCTCAGACTGCCACCTCACGCGCAAGCATTGGGGTGGCAGTTTGATTTAAGTCCGGACCAAGCTGAGCGTTGGCCGGGCAATTATCCTCCCTACATATTCTTTCAAATGAATCCATTAGAAATCTGGGGTGGCATTGAATGCAGTCAATGCCGCGTCGGGGAAGGCTACTATAACCAGCTCTCCCGCAACGGACACTGGGAGCGAATCAGCGACCTCGACGCCATTGCCGACCTTGGCATCAAAACCTTGCGTTATCCACTGCTTTGGGAGCATACTGCCCCCGACAGCCCCGATGCCAGCGACTGGGCCTGGCCCGACGAACGCCTGCCGCGGCTGCGTGAGTTGGGCATCAATCCCATTATTGGCCTGACGCACCACGGCAGCGGCCCCCGCTACACGGCCCTGCACGAAGACAACTTCGCCCCCGGCCTGGCCCGACATGCGGCCAACGTGGCCGCACGCTACCCTTGGCTCACCCACTTCACCCCCGTGAATGAGCCGCTGACCACTGCCCGCTTCAGTTGCCTCTATGGGCACTGGTACCCGCACACCACTTGTCACCGCACCTTCGTGCGGGCCCTGCTCAACCAGCTGGAGGCCACGCGGCTTTCGATGAAGGCCATCCGCGAAATCATCCCGCACGCCAAGCTGGTGCAAACCGAAGACTTGGGCCAGGCGCACAGCACGCCCGCGCTGCGCGCCCGGGCTGAGTTTGAAAACCACCGCCGCTGGCTCAGTCTCGACCTGCTGTGCGGCCGCGTGACAGCTGCGCATCCGCTGTGGGGCTACCTCACGGAGCACGGTGCAACCGAAGCCGAGCTGCAGAGCTGGGTCGACAATCCTTGCCCGCCCTGCGTGTTGGGCATTAATCATTACCTCAGCAGCGAGCGGTTTCTGGACGAGGCCATGGAACACTACCCCGCGCGCACCGTCACTGTCAACGACGGCCTGACCTACTCCGACACCGAAGCCATCAACGTGGGCGGGGTAGAAACAGTGGGCATCGCCAACCTGCTGCTGCAAACCTGGCAGCGCTACCGCCTGCCCATCGCCGTGACCGAAGCCCACCTCAACGGCACCCGCGACGAGCAAGTGCGCTGGCTGCACCACGTGTGGGAGGCGGCGCAGGAAGCCCGCCAGCTTGGTGCCGATGTGTGCGCTGTCACGGTCTGGTCGATACTGGGCAGCTATGACTGGAATAAGCTCCTGACCTGCAATGTGGGCTATTACGAGCCCGGCCCCTTTGACGTGCGCAGCGGCCAGCTCCGGCCCACGCTGCTGGCCAAGCTGGTGCGCACGCTGGCGCAAGGCAAAAGATTCCGCCATCCGGTGATGCAAACTCCCGGCTGGTGGCTGCGGCCCCAACGCGTGCTCTACCGCCCGCACTTGGCCGAAACCAGGAGCATGTACGAAGAAAATCAGCGCAATCAGGCCGAGTCCTCACTACATAAACTAGACCATGCAGCTTAAGCCTGATAGCGGAACCCAGCCGGTGCCCCTGCTCATTGCGGGGGCACACGGCACGCTGGGCCAGGCCCTGAGCCGCCTGTGTGGCGTGCGTGGCCTGCCCGCCGTAGCCCTGAGCCGCGCCGACATGGACATTGCCGACCCGGAATCTGTAGCCAGAGCCCTTGACAAATACCGCCCCTGGGCCGTGGTGAACGCGGCCGGTTACGTGCGCGTCGACGAGGCGGAAACGGACGAGGAACGGTGCTTTCGCGAAAACGCCACCGGCCCGGCCGTCCTCGCCGCAGCCTGTGCCGAACGCGAGTTACCATTTCTGACCTTCTCTTCGGATTTGGTGTTTGATGGGCAGCAGGACGAGCCCTACACCGAGTCGTCGGTGCCCAACCCGCTCAACGTGTACGGCCGCAGCAAGCTGGCCGGCGAGCAAGCCGTGCTGGCAGCGTACCCGGCGGCGCTGGTGGTTCGCGCCAGCGCGTTCTTCAGTGCCTGGGACAAGTTCAACTTTGTGCATTTTGTCCTCGAAGCGGCCCGCCACAACCAGCCCTTCGAGGCAGCTGACGACGTACGCATCTCGCCAAGCTACGTGCCCGATTTGGTTAACGGCGCGCTCGACCTGCTGCTCGACGAGGCCAGCGGCATCTGGCACCTGGCCAACCTTGGTGCCTGCACCTGGGCCGAGCTAGCTCACATGGCCGCCCGCAAGGCGGGGTTCTCAGAAGAATTCATTATTGCGCGTCCCACCGCCGAGCTAGGATTGCCGGCGCTACGGCCCCGCCAAAGCGTGTTAATGAGTGAGAAAGGCATGATACAGCCCAGTATTGATGATGCCTTGGAACGGTGCCTGGCTGAGCTAGGCATAGCAGTAGTACCAGTATCAGTTTAGCCAAAAGCTCCAATGTGCTCGTATTGAAGATAACCGCATGATTTAAAGCCCCGCCCCAGCTGGATGCTGGGCGGGGCATTTGTTCCACCGACTACCAACGCTATGAACCAACTAGATATCTGGGGCGGCATCGAATGCAGCCACTGCCGCGTGGGGGATACATATTCTGACCAACTCACCCGTAACGGCCATTGGCATCGCCTAGATGACCTGGACGCACTGGCCGACCTCGGCCTGAAAACCCTGCGCTACCCACTCCTTTGGGAGCATACCTGCCCCGATAATCCGGACACTTGCGACTGGGCCTGGCCCGACATCCGGCTGCCGCGCCTGCGCGAGCTTGGTATCAACCCCATTATCGGCCTGGTGCACCACGGCAGCGGCCCCCGCTACACCGCCCTGCACGAAGACAACTTTGCCACCGGCTTGGCCCAGCACGCGGCCAGAGTGGCCGAACGCTACCCCTGGCTCACGCACTTCACTCCCGTGAACGAGCCGCTGACCACCGCCCGCTTCAGCGCCCTCTACGGGCACTGGTACCCGCACACCGCCGACGACCGCACCTTCGTCCGCGCCCTGCTCAACCAGCTCGAAGCCACGCGGCTCTCCATGCAGGCCATCCGGGAAATCATCCCGCACGCCAAGCTGGTGCAAACCGAAGACCTGGCTCAAATTCACAGCACCCCGGCCATGCGTTACCAGGCCGACTTTGAAAATACCCGCCGTTGGCTCAGTTTTGATATTCTATGCGGTAAAGTTTCCCCTGCGCACGCTTTCTGGAAATACCTGCGCCAACACGGCGCCAGCGAAGCCGAACTCCAAAGCTGGGTCGACAACCCTTGCCCGCCCGATGTGATGGGCCTAAACTACTACCTCACCAGCGAGCGATTCCTCGACGAAGCCGCCGACAACTACTGGCCTTGCCACCGCGCCAGCAATCACCGCCAGCACTACGCCGACGTGGAAGCCGTGCGCGTGGGCACCCTGAAAATGGCCGGGGTGTGCAGCCTCCTCATGCAGGCTTGGCAGCGCTATAAGTTGCCCGTCAGCATCACCGAGGCCCACCTCAACTGCACCCGCGAGGAGCAGGTGCGCTGGCTGCACTATGTGTGGGACGAGGCCAACGCCGCCCGGGCTCAAGGCGCCGACGTACGCGCCGTCACGGTTTGGTCGCTGTTCGGCACCTTCGACTGGGACAGCCTGCTCACCCGCAACGTGGACAGCTACGAAACCGGCGTGTTCGACGTGCGCAGCGGGCAGCTTCGCCCCACCATGCTGGCCAAGCTGGTGCGCCACCTCGCCCACGGCCAGAAGTTCGAGCACCCCATAATGCAGAGCCTTGGCTGGTGGCAGCGCCCCAGCCGCGTGCAGTTCCAGCCCAGCACCGCGCCGGCTCAACCCCGCGTACTCAACGCCGTAAAAACACGCGAGAAGGCAACGTATGCCTCCCGCCACGACGAATCTGAAAACCTCGAATATGCGGCCTGATTTTGTGCCTGACCACGTCCCCGAGCGTGCCATTCGGCCCCTACTCATAGCCGGGGCCCACGGCACGCTCGGGCGAGCGGTGGAGCGCATCTGCCACACCCGGGGCCTGGTAACCGTGGCCCTGGGCCGGGCCGAGCTTGACGTAACCAGCCCCGTATCGGCAGAAAAAGTTTTGGATGCCGTGCGCCCCTGGGCCGTGGTGAACACCGCCGGCTACGTGCGCGTCGACGCCGCCGAAGCCGACGCTGGCTTGTGCTTTAGCGAAAACGCCACCGGCCCCTCGGTGCTGGCCACGGCCTGTGCCGCCCGCAACCTGCCCTTCCTCACCTTTTCTTCCGATTTGGTGTTCGATGGCGAGCAGGATGACCCCTACACCGAGTCATCAAAACCTAACCCGCTGAACGTGTACGGCCGCAGCAAGCTGGCCGCCGAGCAGCGCGTGCTGGCCGTGCACCCCCAGGCCTTAGTGGTGCGCACCAGTGCCTTTTTCAGCAGCTGGGACGAATATAATTTTGTGCATTTTGCCGTGCAGGCTGCCCGCCGCGGCGAGCAGTTCGAAGCAGCCGACGACGTGCGCATCTCGCCCACCTTCGTGCCCGATTTAGTAAATACTTCCCTGGACTTGCTGCTAGACGATGCCGCTGGCATTTGGCACGTCACTAACCACGGTTCCTGCACCTGGGCCGAGCTGGCTCGCATGGCCATTGAGCGCGCCGGGCTTTCGCCGGATTTGGTAGTGCCTCGCCCTATGGCTCACTTCGACCTGCCCGCTGCCCGCCCCCGTCAAAGCGTGCTGGTGAGTGAGAAAGGCATAGTGCTGCACACCCTGGAGCATGCCCTGGACCGTTGCGTGCGGGAAATGGAGCACCATCCGATAGGGGTTTAGCTGGTGGGATGGTAGATGTGAGCTTGCGTCTGTCATTGCGAGCGCAGCGCGGCAATCCGTCCTAGTCTCAGCGACCAGCCTAATAATGTGAAAAGCCCCGGTTCTGCTTTCATTTGGGGCTTTTCGCATAAAAAAGCTTTGTCATACCCCAAGGCTTTTCACCTTGAGAGGACGGATTGCCGCGCTGCGCTCGCAATGAAAAATAGCGCCGTCAGGTTCCCCTCTCTGCGGGGAGGGGTCGTGCCCGGTAGGGCTAGGGGTGAGGTTGGACGGCCGTGCGAACCACAACGCCAACTACACTGTTACACCTTTTGCGCTTCTGCCAAGGTGTCGTAAAATTTGTTTTGGGACGGTTTTAGCGGAAGGCTCCGTAAATTTGGGGTGCGCCCCGGCGCTATTCGCTAAACTACTTCCTGATGTTTGAATTCCTAGGCAAGACCGTCGCCAAAATATTTGGCTCCAAGTCGGAGCGCGATTTGAAAGATATCGTGCCCTACGTGGCGCTGATTAATGCCGAATATGCCAAACTGGCCGGCCTGACCGACGACCAGCTCCGCGAGCAGACGCAAAATGTCCGTGCGCGCATTGATGAGCGCCTTGCGGGCCTCGATGGCCAGATTGCCGGCTTGCATCAGCAAATTGAGAACCAGCCCCAGCTCGACGTAGCTCAGAAAGAGGTGCTGTTCGAGCAGATTGACGCGCTGGAAAAGCAGCGCAACAAAGACCTTGAAGCCGTGCTGCTCGAGGTGCTGCCTCAAACCTTCGCCATCGTGAAGGAAACTGCCCGCCGCTACAAGGAAAACGGTCAGCTGGTAGTGACCGCCAACGACCGCGACCGCGAGTATGCCGCCACGCACGCTAACTGCGTCATCCAGGGCGACCAAGCCACCTGGAGCAACAAGTGGCTGGCCGCCGGCGCCGAAATCGTTTGGGACATGGTGCACTACGACGTGCAGCTAATCGGCGGCGTGGTACTGCACCAGGGTAAAATCGCCGAAATGGCGACCGGCGAAGGCAAAACGCTGGTTTCGACCCTGCCGTCGTTCCTGAATGCGTTGTCCAAACGCGGCGTGCACTTGGTAACCGTCAACGACTACCTGGCCAAGCGTGACTCCGAATGGAACGCGCCGCTGTTCGAGTTCCACGGTATCACCGTGGACTGCATCGATAAGCACCAGCCCAACACGCCCGAGCGCCGCAAAGCCTACCAGGCCGACATCACCTACGGCACCAACAACGAATTCGGCTTCGACTACCTGCGCGACAACATGGCGCGCGACCCCGAGGAACTGGTGCAGCGCAAGCACCACTACGCCATGGTCGACGAAGTGGACTCCGTGCTGATTGACGATGCGCGGACGCCGCTCATTATCTCCGGCCCGGTCCCCCGCGGCGACGTGCACGAGTTCTACCAGCTCAAGCCGCGCATCCAGCGCCTGGTCGATGAGCAGAAAAAAGTGGTGCAGAACTACCTCGTGCAGGCCCGCAAGCTCATCGCCGAAGGCAAAACCGGCGTTGAAGAAGGCGACAAAAACGGCGAAGGGGGCCTGATGCTGTTCCGCGCCCACCGCGGACTGCCCAAGAGCAAGCCGCTCATCAAGTTCTTGTCGGAGCCCGGTATCCGGGCGGTGCTGCAAGCCACCGAGAACCACTATCTGGCCGACAACTCGCGCCAGATGCCCAAAGCCGACGAGCCGCTGTTTTTCACCATCGACGAGAAGAACAACCAGATTGAGCTGACCGAAAAAGGCATTGACCTGATTACGGCCCAGGGCGAAGACCCCAAGCTGTTCATCATGCCCGACATCGGCATGGCGGTGGCCGACATTGAGAAAAACGCCACGCTTTCGGCCGAAGAGAAGCTGCATCAGAAGGAAAAGCTGATGAGCGACTACAACGAGAAGAGCGAGCGGGTGCACACCGTGAACCAGCTGCTGAAGGCCTACACACTGTTTGAGAAGGACGACCAGTACATCCTGACCGACGACGGCAAGGTGAAAATCGTGGACGAGCAGACCGGCCGCGTCATGGAAGGCCGCCGCTACTCCGACGGCCTGCACCAAGCCATCGAGGCCAAGGAAAACGTGCGCGTGGAAGACGCCACCCAGACCTACGCCACGGTGACGCTGCAGAACTACTTCCGCATGTACCACAAGCTGGCCGGAATGACCGGCACAGCCGAAACCGAAGCCGGCGAGTTCTGGGAAATCTACAAGCTCGACGTGGTGGTGATTCCCACCAACCGGGTGATTTCGCGCAAGGACTCCGACGACCAAGTGTACAAAACGGTGCGCGAGAAATACAACGCCGTGGCCCTGGAAATCCAGAAGCTGGTGGAAGCCGGCCGCCCCGTGCTGGTGGGCACCACGTCGGTGGAAATCTCCGAATTGATGTCGCGCATGCTGAAACTGCGCGGCATTCCGCACCAGGTACTGAACGCTAAGCAAAACCAGCGCGAGGCCGAAATTGTGGCCGCCGCTGGTTTCCCCGGCACCGTAACCATTGCCACCAACATGGCCGGCCGTGGTACCGACATCAAGCTGCGCGAAACGTCGAAAGAGTCGGGCGGTCTGGCCATTATTGGTACGGAGCGCCACGAATCACGCCGCGTCGACCGCCAGCTGCGGGGCCGTGCCGGCCGCCAGGGCGACCCGGGCACGTCGCAGTTCTTCGTGTCGCTTGAGGACAACCTGATGCGCCTGTTTGGCTCCGACCGGATTGCGAAGCTGATGGACCGCATGGGCATGGAAGAGGGCGAGGTGATTCAGCACTCGATGATTACCAACTCCATTGAGCGCGCCCAGAAGAAGGTAGAGGAAAACAACTTCGGCACGCGCAAGCGCCTGCTGGAGTACGACGACGTGATGAATGCCCAGCGCGAAGTGGTGTACAAGCGCCGCCGCAACGCCCTGCACGGCGACCGCATGGAAGTCGACATCCTCAACATGATTTACGACGTGAGCGAGGACATCGCCGCCGGTCACAAAATCACGGGCGATTTCGAGGACTTCAAGCTAGCCATCATCAAGGTATTCGGCTACGATACCTACCTCACCGCGCAGGAACTCAACAGCCTGCAGCTGCCGCAACTCACCCAGAAGCTCTACGAAGAAGCCCTCGGCTACTTCCAGAGCAAGAACGAGCACATCGCCACCAACGCCCTGCCGCTGGTGAACGACTTGCTGAACAACGGCTCGCCTTACGAGAACATCGCCGTGCCCTTCACCGACGGCAAGAAGCAGGTGCAAGCCATTGCCAACCTGAAGCGCGCCCAGGCCACCGGCGGCCACGACATCCTCCGTCAGATGGAGAAGGTGGTGGTGCTAAGCGTGATTGACACGGCCTGGACCCAGCACCTGCGCCAGATGGACGACCTCAAGCAGGTAGTGCAAAACGCGGTGTACGAGCAGAAGGACCCGCTGTTGGTATACAAGTTTGAGAGCTTCGAGCTATTCAAGCGCATGATTGGCAAGGTGAACGAGGAAACTACTTCCTTCCTGTTCCACGCCGATGTGCCCGTGCAGCAGAGCATGGTGGGTACCAACGAGGAACCCGACTACTACCTCGAAGACGAGGAGCCCCAGCCCCAACTCACCGTGGAGCACGAAAGCAACCTCGACTCCCTGGGCGCGGGCCCGGAGGACTTCGGCCCTGACTACCAGAACCCGCAGGTAGCAGAGAAGCAAGTGCCCGTGCGCAGCCAGAAAGTGGCCAACCGTAACGACAAAGTGAGCGTGCAGTACATGGACGGCCGCGTGGTACGCGACGTGAAGTACAAGACCGTGGAGCAGGACGTGCTGAGCAACCGCTGCGTGCTGGTGGACTAGCGTTGTTTTGTGACAAAAAAGAAGCGCCCCGACCAATTGGTCGGGGCGCTTCTTTTTTTATTGTGTGGCCAGCCAACCGCTAGCGCCGGGGTGGGCGGTACTCGTACGACTGGCTTTCGGCCAGCCACTCGCGGGCGTCTTCTTCGTTGTTGAAGAAATAGGGGTAAAACTCGTGCTGGGCCTGCTGGCGCAACAGGGTTTCGGTGCCGATGCTATCGATTTCGTCGCGGTGGCTTTCGCTGGCCACACAGGCCAGAAACACGGGCGAGCCGAGGACCATTACCACCTGCTCGGCCAGTAGCTCTTTTAGCCAGTCGAGGAGGGCAGAGGAAAATTCGTGCTGGGAGCGCATGTCGAGCAGCCAGAAACGGCAGCGGCTGTTTTGCAGGGCCGCGCTGAGCAGCTCTTGCTGCGGTGGGTGCAGGGTATGGTCGGGCACGTTGGTCAGCCAACGGCCCACCAGCAGGTTGGGGGCCACTTCGTAATCGAGGGAAAAAACTTCGGAGAAAACCGTGGGCATAAAGGTGGGGGCTGAGGCGGCTAAAGGTACGCCCGCTATATCGGCAATCAGCTTTCGCAGTAGAAGGGCAGCCCGAACCAGGGCATTACTCCGTGCATGCTGCATTCCCCGCTACCTTTGCCCTATGACCCTTGCCGCCCGAATAGACCACACCCAACTGCGCCCCGACTGTACCGAGGTACAAATCACCCAGCTTTGCGAGGAGGCCCTGGCCCACGGCTTTGCCAGCGTGTGCGTGCCCCCGTGCTACGTGGCCCTGGCGGCTGAGAAGCTAGCCGAAACCACCACCGGTATTTGCGCAGTAATTGGGTTTCCACTAGGGTACTCTTCTTCCAGCGTCAAGTTCAAAGAAGCCGAAGTGGCCCTTTACAACGGTGCCACCGAACTGGACATGGTCATCAATATCTCGGCTCTGAAATCGGGAAAAACGGAAGCTATTCAAGCCGAAATTCTGGACTTGGCTGACCTATGCCACGTGCACCAGGCGCTGCTCAAGGTCATCATTGAAACGGCGCTGCTTACGGAAGAGGAAATTGAGCTGGCCTGCCAGCTGTGCGTGGGCGGGGAAGCTGACTTTGTAAAGACGTCTACAGGCTTTGCCAGCCGCGGCGCCTCGGTCGAAGATGTGACGCTGATGCGCCGGGTGCTGCCCGACACCGTACGTATAAAGGCAGCCGGTGGCATCCGCACCCGCGAAGCTGCTCTGGCCCTGGTGGCCGCCGGTGCCGACCGCATCGGTTCTTCCAACAGTGTGGCCCTGATTAATGAAACCGATGAAACGACTGCTGCCTAAGATGCTATTGGCCCCCACGCTGCTGGCCCTGGCCGCCTGCGCCAGCACTGCCACGCAAACCCCGCGCGCCAGCACGCCGGCTGATACGACAAAAAAGCCCGCGGCTACCACTGCGGCCACGTCTTCGCCCACCATGCCGGCCGAGGACGTGACCAAGTACCGCCCCGTATTCGCTGCTCCCAAGGCAGCGCCAGTGTCTGCTGTTGCGCCCATCAAAACTGCGGTGGCGCCCACCAACCACGTGAATGCGCAGGTGGAGCAGCGCCTGCGCGACCAGGCCTACACCAACCAGAACGTGAAGTACACCCAGGGCTACCGCATTCTGGTGTACCTCGGGCTGGAGCGCGACCAGGTAATGGCCATTCGCCGCAACATCATCGGCCGCTACCCCGATGAGACCGATTACATCACGTTTAAGTCGCCGGTTTACCGGTTGTACATCGGCGACTACGTCACCAAACTGGACGCAGCCCGCGGCATGGCCCGGCTCCGGGGCCTCACCCCCAAGCTGGAGCTGGAGGCCACGCAAGTGTTGTTAAATAAGAACCCATAACCACAAAAAACTCCCCTCCTCAGTTGAGGAGGGGACGCTGACGCGAAGCGGCAGCTGGGGTGGTTGCACTCGTTGAACGATGGGCGAACGACTGCGTGAGGCTCGTTCAGCCATCGGTCAACGAGTGCAACCACCCCCGTCCGAGCCCTTGGCTCGAACATCCCCTCCTTAATAAGGAGGGGAGTTTATCGTTTAACGACTACTCCATGCTCGCCCTCATTCCCCAAATTCAGCGCCTCGCGGCCCAATACGCCGCCGACACGGTGGCCGTACGCCGCCACCTGCACGCCCACCCGGAGCTGTCGTTCGAGGAAACCAACACCGCCGCCTTCGTCACCGAGGAGCTGAAGAAGCTGGGCCTGCAGCCCCAGGCCATTGCCAACACGGGCGTGGTGGCCCTGATTGAAGGCCAGCCCGGCGGCCCCACTATCGCCCTGCGAGCTGACATGGACGCCCTGCCCATTCTGGAGGCGAATGACGTGCCGTACAAATCGACCAACCCCGGCGTGATGCACGCCTGCGGCCACGACGTGCACACGGCCTCGCTGCTGGGGGCGGCTCGCATTCTCAACGAGCTAAAAGGCGAATTCAAGGGCAGCATCAAGCTGATGTTCCAGCCAGGGGAGGAGCGGCTGCCCGGTGGTGCGTCGCTGATGATTAAAGAGGGCATCCTGGAAAATCCGGCTGTGTCCAATGTGCTCGGGCAGCACGTGTTTCCGCACCTGCCCGCGGGCAAAATTGGGGTGCGCGCCGGCCGCTACATGGCCAGCACCGACGAGCTCTACCTGACCGTGCGCGGCAAAGGCGGCCACGGCGCCATGCCCGAAATGAACCTCGACCCCGTGCTGGTGGCGGCCCACATCATCGTGGCTGCGCAGCAGATTGTGAGCCGTCGCTCCAGCCCCAAAATTCCGTCGGTGCTGAGCTTCGGCAAGGTCATCGCCAACGGCGCCACCAACGTTATTCCCAACGAAGTCTACATCGAAGGAACGTTCCGAACCCTGAACGAAGAATGGCGCGACGAAGCTCACCAGCACCTGCGCCGCCTTTGCGAGGGCCTGGCTGATAGCATGGGCGCGGTGTGCGAGCTGGAAATCCGCCGTGGCTACCCGTACCTCGAAAACGAGCCGCAGCTCACCGCCCGCGTCAAGGCGGCTGCACAGGAATACCTCGGCCCGGAAAACGTGGTGGAGCTGGACCAGTGGATGGCCGCCGAAGACTTCGCCTATTTCTCGCAGGCGGCGCCGGCGTGCTTTTACCGCCTGGGCACGCGCCACGAAGACGGCCGGTTTGCCTCCTCCGTGCACACGCCTACTTTCGACATCGACGAGCAGGCCTTGGCTACCGGCCCTGGTCTGATGGCCTGGCTGGCCATCAAAGAATTGCAGGGCTAGCGTTCCGTTACATTTGGTAGCTTTGGTTTTCTAATATCGACTCAATGCCGTCTATTTTTCGTTTGCTGCTGGCTGGTGCTGGTGTGTTGTTTGCCACTGCGGGCTCGGCTCAACGGCGTATCGTCATGGACCCATTGCTCGTGCCCGAAGCGCAGGCAGAGGTTGCCTTAGCCGGCAACGATTACCTGCTGGCTGGGGTGAACTTCACGTTCTTAACTCAAAGCCTTGGCAGCACCTACATTGGGGGGCAGCTGCGCTTAGGCTACGAACATTTCTGGAATGAGCGATGGAGCGGTGGGGCAACCCTGCGGGTTCTTCAGGGGGAAGATTTTGCCGGCTACGGTGACATCATCCGCCTGCCTGGTAACGTGACACCAGGCTTGTTGCTGCGTCATACCGGCAAAATAGGTTCGTTCACCTTTGGCCAGCGTCTGGGCGCAGAATACGCCATAACGTTCAATAACCCCGTCAATGGCCCCGACAGCCCTAATCGGAGCCGTGCTCTGGCTAGGCTGCGCTTTGACGTAGAGCGCCAGTTTTCGCTAAACGAAAAAGTTGCGCTTCGCCCGCGGGTCGCTTACGAGGCGGTTGCATTTCTGCGGCTGCAGCGCCCGGAAAACTCTCTTCAGGAACGGGTAGTGGATTTTGGAAGCCTTCGAGGCGAACTAGGCCTGCGCCTATCGCCCCGCTTCGACCTGACGCCGTGGGTAGCTTATCAAACTTCCTACATCAACACCTTGGCACAGTTTGACGCCAACGGCAAACAGACGGGCGGGGGCAAGCTCAACCTGATAGCACCCGTTATTGGTCTCGATGTCCGTTTCACGTTTCTGCGAGGCGGCGATTCTGCCGAGCGTAAGCAACTGCCTACCCAACACTAATAGTATAATTGCGACAAATTGACGGTAGCCGGTCTGCTAAGCAAACTGCTCTCATGTCCTGGAAATGACATTTTGATAGCAGGTGCTGTCATCTCTGCATTTATATGCTAGCTGAATAAAGACAAATTGTCGTTATTTGATATTGCAGCGGGATTGGTACAGAATTTAAGGAAGGAGAAGTGTGCCGCAGTGCGGTACAGCTTCACCAACAACCTTAAATCTTTATCATCACCATGGCAACTTTGCTGTATAACACCCGCCCTTCCCTGCGTCCCAGCCGCGCTTTGAGCATGATGCTTGCCGACATGCTCCGCGACCCCAAGGCGGCTCCCGCACAACCTACTCCCGCTTTCGCCCCCGCTACCGACGTTCTCGAAACGACCGAAGGCTTTGAGCTGCACCTGGCGCTGCCCGGTGTGAAGAAGGAAGCAGTTAACATTGAATTCCTCGACGGCCAGCTGGTGATTTCCGGCGACCGTCATAACCCAGCTGCTGCTGCCAAAGAAGCCGCTGCCACCGCTACCGAAGACAACGCCAACGACGAGAACAAGCCAGCCGTGGTAGCCCCCGAGGCTCCCGCTGCGCCCAAGTTCCGCCGCGTCGAAACCAACTACGGCAGCTTCACCCGCAGCTTCCGGCTGCCCGAGACGGTGAACGTGAAGGCCATCAGCGCCGAGCTGACCGACGGCATCCTGCGCCTCGTGCTGCCCTTCGACACCGAGAAGGTGACCAAGCAACACATCGAAATTCGCTAATTTTCTGAGTGGTTTAGCAAAAAAAGGCACCTCTCGGGGTGCCTTTTTTGCCGCCAGCTTTGTTACCATACCAAGCACCCCAACTGGCATTTTCTGCTAAAAGCAACCCAGAGGCACGAAATTGAATCCTTCCAGCGTTGCCCAAAATATTACTTGCTATCGACCGGTCGTTTTTTAAACCCGACTTGTTAAATTTAGGTACTTCAAATAACCAAACCACCTTTTTCCCTTACCCATGCAAGCAAAACAAATGATGCTCGGCCTGTTCGGTTCTGCCATCCTTGGTGGAGGCGTGGCCGTGGGGGGGTATAAGCTGTTGGAGCCGGCCCCTGTGGCCCCCCAGGCTGTAGCCGCCGACCCCCAGGTTCGTTATACTTCTGAGATGCGCCGCAGCACCTACGCCGTGCCCGAAGGCATGAACTTTGTAGCTGCCGCTGCGGCCGTGACCCCGGCCGTAGTGCACGTAATGACAGAATACGCTGCTCCCGCCGTTGACCAGCGCCGGATGCAGATGGACCCCTTCCTGCGTCAGTTCTTTGGCGACCAATTGGAGCAGTTTCACGGACAGTCGCCGCAACGCGAGGGGCGGGGCGGTGGCCAGGGCTCCGGCTCGGGCGTAATTATCGCTGCTAATGGCTACATCGTTACCAACAACCACGTCATCGACAAAGCCTCCAAGATTGAGGTGGTACTCGACGACAAGCGCAAGTTCGAAGCCGAGCTGGTGGGCGCTGACCCCAACACCGACCTAGCTGTGCTGAAAGTGAAGGCCGACAACCTGCCCTTCGTGAAGTACGGCAACTCCGATGACGTGAAAGTAGGGGAGTGGGTACTGGCCGTAGGCAACCCCTTCAACCTGAACTCGACCGTGACGGCGGGCATTATTTCGGCCAAAGGCCGGAACATTGACATCCTGCGCCGCAAGGACAACATGGGCATCGAGTCGTTCATTCAGACCGATGCCGTGGTAAACCCCGGCAACTCGGGCGGTGCCCTCGTGAACCTCAACGGCGACCTGATTGGCATCAACTCGGCCATCGCCTCGCACACCGGCTCGTTTGAAGGCTACGCTTTCGCTATCCCCAGCTCGCTGGCTAGCAAAGTGGTCGATGACCTGCTGAAGTACAAAGTGGTGCAGCGTGCCCTGCTTGGCGTACAGATTCAGGAAGTAGATGCAAAGCTGGCCTCGGAGAAGAAGCTGAACACCCTGAACGGCGTGTATGTGCAGGGCCTGAGTGAGAGCAGCGCGGCTGCTGTGGCTGGCCTGAAAACCGGCGACGTGATTACCAAAATCAATGGCGTGAACGTGAATACGTCATCGCAGCTGCAGGAGCAGGTAGCCCGTTTCCGTCCTGGCGACAAAATCAAGGTGACTTACCTGCGCGGCAACACGCCGAGCGAGGTGACCGCCGTGCTGCGCAACGCCACCGGTACCACCAGCGTGGTGCGCGAAGAGCCAGCTTCGGCCGCCATCAAGTATGAAGGCGCTACCCTAAGCCCAGTGCCGGCCCGCGAGCAGGCCAAGCTAGGCCTGGAAGGCGGCGCTAAAATCAGCGGCATCAAGGGCAGCAACTTCCGCGAGACGGGCATGGCCGACGGCTTCATTATTACCCGCATCGACAAAAACGAAGTGACCAAGCCGGCCGACGTAAAGCGCTATCTCGACCAAGCCCGTGAGAAATCCGGCGCCTTGGTGGAAGGCCTATACCCCGACGGTCGCAAGGCGTACTACCCCATCGGTCAGGAGTAAGCGAATCTGCTGACTGCTGAAAAAAGAAGCCCCTGCCAGTTATTGGCGGGGGCTTCTTTTTTGGCCCTTGGCAACTGGCAATCCGGGTTGGCTAAGCTGGCGCGCTAGCCGCTTTTTGGCCTGTTTTCTAGGCAAATAGTGCCCCCATAGCGCTGCTATGCCTTAACTCTCTTTTAAAGCTACCGTATAGCTTGGTATTATCATAGACTCATCCCCCCATCTGTGTCGACATTCTCAACCGACGCCTTTTCGTTAGAATATCGTCCCGACCTTGGGATTCTTATCGGCCGTTGGCTGCAAGCCCTGCCGCCGCCCGCGCTGCAGGGCACTTACCAGGCCATGCTGTCGGCGGCCCGCAAGAACGACAACTGCCGCTTCTGGCTGCTGGACTTGCGCCGACGCCCCCTGGCCGGGCCCGACCTGAACGAGTGGTTCCGGGACCAGTTTTCGCCGCAGGTGGCAGCTGCATTGGAAGGCCCGCTTTTCACCGCTTACCTAGCCGGCCCGCACCAGCGCCTGGCCGCCGAAAGCGCCGAAATGGAGCTGCACCTCCGCCACGCCGCCACCCTGGATTCTTATCCGCTGTTCTACGACGACGAAGCCGAGGCCATGAGCTGGCTGAAAGACCAGCAAGAACGGGCCGGCATAAAAGTGCGCGATAGCGCAACAACGCGCTAGCTGGCCCAGGGCAAAACCCAAATTGCCAACGACATAGTGGGGACACTACCGGCCCGCACCCCGCTTCGGGGGTGGCCGAGGGTTTCCGTAGCTTTGCGCAAGCAATATCCCACCGCATTCCCCCTCCCTTCCCATGAAGCAAGCTCTCGAAGAAGCCACGTCGGCTGCCGACGTAACCGTACCGTACCCGCACGAAGACCCCCACGGCATTCAGGACGTGCTGCGCCAGTTGGGCGTAGAAGCCGAAAACGCCGCCTACAGCACCGGCCGCAACTGGGGCGGCAGCGCCAATGCTGAGCGTCGTACCATCAACGCTCCCGCCGATGGCCGTCGCATTGCCAGCGTAGCCTTTGCCACCACTGAAGACTACGACACCGTGGTAAAAACTGCCCAGGAAGCCTTCAAAACCTGGAGCCTGGTGCCCGCCCCCAAGCGCGGCGAAATTGTGCGTCAGATTGGCAACAAGCTCCGGGAATATAAGGAGCCGCTGGGCAAGCTGGTGAGCGTCGAAATGGGCAAAATCCTGCAGGAAGGCCTCGGCGAAGTGCAGGAAATGATTGACATCTGCGACTTTGCGGTGGGCCTTTCGCGCCAGCTGCACGGCTTCACCATGCACTCAGAGCGCCCCGCGCACCGCATGTATGAGCAGTACCAGCCCCTGGGCCTGGTGGGCATCATCTCAGCCTTCAACTTCCCCGTGGCCGTGTGGAGCTGGAACGCCATGCTGGCCGCTGTGTGCGGCGACGTGAGCATCTGGAAGCCTTCCGAGAAAACGCCCCTTACGGCCGTGGCCGTGCAGCACATCATCCGCGACGTGCTGGTTGAGAACGACATCCCTGAGGGCGTATTCAGCACCATTATTGGCGGAGCCGACATTGGCGCCGCTATGGCCGCTGACCGCCGCGTGCCGCTGGTGTCGGCCACGGGCAGCACCCGCATGGGCCGCAAAGTAGGGGAGGTGGTAGGCGCCCGCCTGGGCCGTGCCCTGCTCGAGCTGGGTGGCAACAACGCCATCATCGTTACCAAAAACGCCGACCTCGACATTGCCATCCGCGCCATCGTGTTTGGAGCTGTGGGCACGGCTGGGCAGCGCTGCACCAGCACGCGCCGCGTCATTATTGAAGACAGCATTTTTGAGGAGGTGAAAACCCGCTTGCTGGCCATTTACCCCAAGTTGCCCATCGGCCACCCGCTGCAGGAGGGCACGCTGGTCGGCCCGCTGATTGATGGCGACGCCGTTAAGATGTTCAGCGAAGCGCTGACCAAGGTGCAGGCCGAAGGCGGCCAGCTGCTCACCGGCGGCGAGGTGCTGAGCAGTACCGAGTTGAACGGTGGCAACTACGTGCAGCCCGCCCTGGTAGAAGTAGAAAACCACTACCACACGGTGCAGGAAGAAACCTTCGCGCCCATTTTGTACCTCATTCGCTACAGCGGCGGCGTGGAGAATGCCATTGCGCTGCAGAATGACGTGCGCCAGGGCCTATCGAGCAGCATTTTCACCCTGAACATGCGCGAGGCTGAAGCCTTCCTGGCCGCTAACGGTTCCGACTGTGGCATTGCCAACGTGAACATTGGCACAAGCGGCGCCGAAATCGGCGGCGCGTTTGGCGGTGAAAAAGAAACCGGCGGCGGCCGCGAGTCCGGCTCCGACGCCTGGAAAATCTACATGCGCCGTCAGACCAATACCATTAACTACTCCACAGAATTGCCGCTGGCGCAGGGGATAAAGTTCGACGTGTAAGTCTTGATTAAAGTACACAGAAAAGCCTCGCCAACATGTTGGCGGGGCTTTTCTGTTGTGTGCCTATAGACTAATAGTAGCGTACATCACCATGACCCTTGAATACTAGACCACTGGCGTCGGACACTACATAATAGAGCCGGTAATGCTCGTTGGGACTTAAGCCAGATTTGGGGAAATCAAAAATATAAGTTGTATTCAATGGGGTAACGACTGGTCCTAGTCGCTCCATTACCTGGTACTTGCGGTTAACTAGTGCTGCCCGCATTGTATAGAGCGGAGGCACTACACCAGGATTAGTGCGAACCCATATTGTCCAAGCTGCTTGCCCCGGCGAGGGATTGGGGTAAGCAGAAGTTTCAAAACCTGAAGGTGCTTTCTGTGGGGCATTGAGGTCGAAAGCAACGTCGGAAAACAGGCCGCGCTCCTGCTTATTCCAGTTGCCGTCCGATGTCCAATCGGTAGGGTCGTTGGGACCATTGGGCAGGTTTTGAGCAGTGCGGTAGGTGATGCCTAGGCCCTCGCCGAAATCAACAATGGGGTTAGAATCGGACTTGCTGCAGGCCAGCAAAGAGAGTGATAAGAGGACGAGAAGTAGATAACGCAGCATGAAAATAAGAATTGAGGAATTTACTTGAACAAAGGTAGTTGGCAGCTAAATTTACCCACGTGCGCAACACCTGGCTAAGGTGCAACCCTCGCCCCGGCTGCGTAGTCCTTTACTTGCTTAAGCCGCTTAACTCCTACTTTCTGCATGGAAGCTCTTGCTACCTCCGCCTATGTTGACATCAACGCCCCGCTCGTGGAGCGTTGCCGCCTGAATGACCGCCAGGCCCAGGCCGAAATCTACCGACGCTACGCCAAGGCCATGTTCAACGCGGCCCTGCGTATCACCGGTGACTACGCCGAAGCCGAAGACGTGCTGCAGGAGTCGTTCCTGAGCGCCTTTCGGGAGCTGAGCGGCTACAAAGGCGACTCTTCGTTTGGGGCGTGGCTGAAACGCATCGTGGTCAACAAGAGTATAAATTGCTTGCGGCAGCGGCGGTTGGCGCTGGTGCCGCTGGGCGAGCAGCACCACGAGGAACCCGCTGACCTGAGCAGTGTTTCCTACGAGGACGAGGCCGATACCCACTACCGCGCCGACGTGTTGCGCCGCTGCATTCAGGAGCTGCCCGACGGCTACCGCGTGGTGCTGAGCCTGTACTTGCTGGAAGGCTACGACCACCTCGAAATCGCCAACATTCTGGGCATTTCTGAGTCTACCTCTAAATCCCAATACAGCCGGGCGCGGGTCCGGTTGCGTGAGTTGGCCGCCCAGCGCGGCCTGAGTTAATTATCTATTTTCTAACCCCGTTATCCACTTTTTCACTACCCTTCATCCTTTTTCGCCCGGTTGCGGTTATCCTATAGCCCCGCTACCTCTTTGAACTGGAAGAACTGTGCGTCTGCTCCCCATTCATGGACTCTAATAAGAACAATTCACTGGAAAACTTCGTCGAGCGGCACCGTGCCGATTTCGACACGCACGAGCCGCGCCCCGACCTGTGGGCCGCGCTTGAGCAGCAGTTGGCCGAACCTGTCGTCGTTGCTACGCCCTCCACGCCCGTGATGCGCCTGATGGGCGCTGCCGAAACCACTCCGCTGGCTGCTGCCGCGGAAGCCACTCCCGCTGTGCGTGGGGGCTGGCTGCAACGCTACGGCGTAGCTGCTGCCTTGGCACTGCTGGTGTTTGCCGCAGGGGCCAGCGAGGCCTGGAAATCGGGTCACAAAACCGAAGAGCTGGCTGTGGCGACCACCAGCCCCGCTGGAAACAGCAACCCCATCGAAGCCCCCGATGCTGCCCTGTACCTAGGCGGCGGCCCCATTGCGATGACCGCCGCCGACCGCTCGGCCGGTGCCGACAGCCAGCTGGTGCGCGCCGTGCGGGGCATGGAAGCCTACTACACCACCCAGCTGGCCCGCCGCCAGAGCGAGCTGCAAGAGCTCAGCGGCCCCGGCATGGCGGCCATGCGGGCCGACTGGAAACGTGAGCTGGTGGAGCTGGACTCGAGCTACCGCGAGCTGAAGCAAGACCTGCTGCACCACCCGCAGCCCGATGCCGTGCTCACCGCCATGAACCGCAACCTGCAGGTTCGCCTGGATATTCTGGACCAGCAGCTGCAGCTGGGTGCCGCTGCCGAAGCCGACCGCAACCCAAGCTCTTACGTGCTGGCCGACAGCAAGCACCGCGCCGAATGAAACCACTACTCCCTCGTATGATGTGGCAGGCCCTGGGCTTGGCCATGCTGGCCGTGGCCGGACTACTGCCTCCGCGGGAGGCTGTGGCCCAGAGCAGCCAGTGGGCCGTGCTCAGCCCCGGCATGAGCGTGCGGGTGATGGAAATACAGGCGTTTACCGCCGAGGAAATGACCTGTGGCGCCTCCCAAACCCCGCAGCAGCCGGACCAAGAAGTTTCGGTGCTACAGGCCGAGCAGCGCCGCCGCCTCACCCGCAGCTTCGATGTGCCCAAGGCAGGCCGGGCCTTTTCCCTGAACACGCGCTACGGCCGGGTGCAGGTAAACCCCTGGGGCAAGAGCGAGATTAAAGTAGAGGCCGAACTGGTGGCCCGCTCTGAAACCGATGCCGGTGCCCGGCAGGTGCTCGATGCCCTGGGCGTGCAATGGTTGGACTACGACGCCAAAACCGGCGGCGTGGCCGTGAGCACCCAGTTTGGGCCCTTGCTACGTGGCCGGGCCGGGGGCTGCCGCTACGAGGTGAACTACACCGTGTGGCTGCCCCGCACCACCGCCCTGAGCATTTACAATAACTTTGGCGAGGTGACCATCAGCGGCGCCATGAGCGGCAATACCGAGCTGGCCGTTGAATACGGCGCCCTGCGCACCGGCCGCCTCGAAGGGCCGCAAAACCTGGTGCGCATCGCCAACGGCAATTGCAGCATTCCCTACGTGGGCCGGGCCAGCATTGATGCCAGCTACGCCCGCCTGCGCCTCGACCAGGGCACGGCCGTCGACCTGCGAAACAACCATTCCGATATCGACATTGGCACGGTGCAGGACCTGACCATTCACAGCAAGTACGGCGACGTGGCCCTGGGCACAGTGCGTAACCTGCGCGGGTCGTCGGGCTACACGCGCTTCACCGTCGACAAGCTCGACCAGGCCCTGGACATGGCCCTGCGCTACTGCCCCGACTTTGTGGTGCGCGACATGGGCCCGAATTTCCAGCAGGTAAACCTCGACGGGGGCTTTAGCACCATCCGGCTGGGCTTTGCCGAGTCGCCCAGCTTCCGGTTCGACGTGAGCACTGAGCAAGGCCAGCTGCTCGTTGATAAAGACATGGTGCGCGTGCTCTCGCAGGAAAACGGCCCCCAGACCAGCGACGTGCTCGGCGTGTTTGGCGGCGTGGCCCCGGCCCGCAATGCGGGCAACGTCAACATTAAGGTGCGCTACGGCACTGTGCGGTTTAGCAAGTAGGTTTGCGGACGCCTGCGCCGCCACTGCCATTGTGGAAGTGCTGGCGCAGGCGCTCAAACTGCTTTCTCCGCATGAAAAATCTCCTATTGTTTCTGGCTGTGCTGGCCGTTGGCTGCGTTGGCTCCCGCAAGGCTGCCACGGTACCTACCGATTTCTTCGGTCGCCTGGGGGCGCTGTGCAATCAGACATACCGCGGCAAAGTCGTTTTTCCGGAGGGCGGAAAAGACCCCTTTGCTGGCCAGCAACTGCTGATGCGCGTGCAAAGCTGCTCCGACACCGAAATCCGGGTGCCATTTCAGGTTGGAGAGAATAAGTCCCGCACTTGGGTTTTCACCAAAAGCCCCCAGGGACTGCTTCTGAAACACGACCACCGCCATCCCGACGGCACCCCCGACTCGGTGACGATGTACGGCGGCTACGCCAAGGCCGGTGGCACAGCATTCCGCCAGGGCTTCCCGGCCGATGACTACACGGCCAAGCTGCTGCCCACTGCCGCCACCAATGAGTGGGAAACCGTGCTGAGCGAGGACCAGAAGACGTTTAGCTACATCCTGAAGCGGGCGGGCCAGCTGCGTTTCCAGGCCGACTTCGACCTGACCCAGCCGGTTGGTCAGTAAGTAACTTGCGGCGTGTTTCGATTCTTCCTGTTACTGCCGCTGCTTGGGCTACTTGCCGGCCCGGCCCGTGCTCAAGCCCCACCCGCCGTGCCCTCTGCCATGTCTTCGCCTCTGAAAACCTACGCCCTGCGTCTGCGGTCTGGCGATGACCTACGCCAGCAGCTCACTGCGTTCGTGAAGACCAACCACATCCAGGCCGGTGCCCTGCTCACGTGCGTGGGCAGCCTCACCGTGGCCACACTGCGGCTCGCCAACCAAGAGGGCCCCACAGTGTACCGCGGCCATTTTGAGATTGTGTCCTTGGTGGGCACGCTGTCTACTAACGGCTCGCACTTGCACCTGGCGGTTTCCGACAGCACGGGCCGTACCATTGGCGGGCACCTGCTCGACGGCTGCGTGGTGTACACCACGGCCGAAATCGTGCTCGGCGAACTGCCCGCCCTGGATTTTCGGCGCGAAGAGGACCCCACATTTGGCTATCAAGAATTGGTGGTGCACCCAGCACCGGCTGCCCCCAAGCAGCGCCCCGCCCGAAAAAAGTAGAAGACGCTGAACGTTACCTTCGCTATTATGACCGTTACCGACACGCCCCAAGCCGCCACTTTCCGCCGCCAAGTGCTTAGCCCCGTTAAGCTGCGGCTGTTTCTGATGCGGAAGCTGCCCATGGCGTGGCTGGCGGGCCTGCGCCTGACGCAGCTCACGCCGGAGCAGGCGGTAGTCACCATCCGGTTTAAGTTTCTTACCCAGAACCCGTTTCGCAGCATCTACTTTGCCTGCCTGGCCATGGCGGCCGAGTTTGCCAGCGGCATTCAGGCCATGATGCACGTGCAGGCGGGCAGTCCCGTGTCAATGCTGGTGACCAAGATGGAGGCAGACTTCACCAAAAAAGCCGTCGGCCGGATTGCCTTCACCTCGACCGATGGCCCGCTGATAGCCCAGGCCATTGCCGAAAGCCGCGCTACCGGCGAGGGCCGCACCGTGGTGTGCACCAGCACCGGGCTGGATGAGGCCGGCGACGTGGTAGCGGTGTTCCGCATCACATGGTCGTTTCGGGCAAAGCGGTAAGCCAACTAGGGCACTGCGCGCTTACATGAAATGGGGCCCTGCTACTGAGAAGCAGCCGTTACTTTTGGGCGACGTCTACTCGGCTTGCTCATTATCTCATTCCGGCTTCTCTTATGCGTGCATTCTTCCATTTCTGGTTTTCCTTTCTGCTCGTATTTGCTGTTGCGTGGCTGAGCGGCTGCACCAACTCGGCTCAAGAACAGAAAGATGAGAAGTCGGCATTTGAAGTGACCGAGGATTCCATTGAGGACATTCACAACGCGCTAGAGCGTGGCGACTGCAGCTGCGAGCAGCTGGTAGGCGCCTACTTGGCGCGCATTGCAGCTTACGACCAGCCCACGAAGCTCAACTCCATTGTGGTCACCAACCCGGCGGCGCTGGGGACAGCTCGGCAGCTTGATGCGGAGTACCGCCGCAGCAAGAAAATGCGGCCGCTGCACTGTATTCCCGTGATTGTGAAAGACAATTACAACACGGCTGGCCTCCAAACTGCGGCTGGCTCGGCGGCCCTCAAAGGGTTTGCGCCCACCACCGACGCCACTATGGTGAAGGCGCTGAAAGCAGCCGGGGCCATTGTGCTGGCCAAGTCCAATATGGCCGAGTGGGCCTTCAGTCCCATGGTCACCATCAGCTCCATTGCGGGCGAGACCCGAAACCCCTACAACCTCGACCACGTGCCGGCTGGGTCGAGCGGCGGTACGGCGGCGGCCGTGGCCACCAGCCTGGGGGCGGTGGGCTTGGGTACGGACACCGGCAACTCTATTCGTGGGCCGTCGTCGCACAATGCGCTGGTGGGCTTTCGGCCCACGCTGGGTCTGCTGAGCCGAGCTGGCATCACGCCACTTTACCTCCGCAACGACACCGGCGGCCCCATGACGCGCACCGTGGCCGACGCCACCCGCCTGCTCGAAGTAATGGCCGGCCCCGACCCCGCCGACCCGCTCACGGCTTACAGCGCTGGCAAAGTTCCGCAGGGCGGCTACCGCCAATTTCTGGATAAGAACGGCCTCAAAGGTGCCCGCATTGGCGTGTTGCGCACCCTGAGTGAGCGCAGCCCCGACCCGCAGGTGAAAGCCCTCTTCGAAAAAGCCGTAGCCGACCTGCGCCAAGCTGGCGCCGAGGTGGTAGACGTGGAAATCCCCGATTTTGCGAAAGTCAGCAAAGACCAGTGGTGCTCGGTTTTCAAGCGTGATGTCAACGCCTACCTAGCCGAGCTAGGCCCCACCTCGCCCGTGAAAAACATCAACGAAGTACTCGCTTCGGGGAAATATTCAGCTTACATCAAGGAGAACCTGCAGGATGAGCTGGCAAACGGCATTGCGACTGCCACCACTGCCACCGAAGGCTGCGGTGAGGCTTATACCGACCCGCGCCGTATTGCCTTCCGCAACGCCGTCACGGCTGTGATGGACCGCTACCAGGTAGGTGCCTTGGTATACCCCACTTGGAACAATCCGCCTGCTAAAATTGGCGATTTCAAAGGCTACAAGGGTGATAACAGCCAGCTCATCGCGCCGCATACGGGCCAGCCAGCTTTCACCGTGCCCATGGGCTTCACCTACGAAAACCTACCGGCCGGGCTCCAGTTCCTTGGCCGCTCATTTGATGAGGCTAAGCTGATAAAGTACACTTACGCTTACGAGCAGGCCACGCGGCACCGCAAGGCGCCGGCGTTGTTTCCAGCCCTGCTCAACAAGGCAGAGAAAGCAAAATAGCGGTTCGTTGGCTTTGCCTTATGCGGCGGCTTCTTCTACCGAAGTAATCACATCCACCAGTCCGTCTTCGCTCACCACCACCGCAATGCAAGGGTAGTCGGAGCTTTCCACATAGCGCAGGGCCGAGTTGTAGCGGGCGCCGCGGGTGCTGTCGCCGCGGCCCGAGGCCCGGCCGTCGAGAATGACGCCGATGGAATAGCAGTAGCCTTCAGGGTCGAGCAGTACCGCGCCGTCGATGCTGGTGACGAGGCGCGTGATTAGCGGCGTGAGCGGCACCGGCTCGATGAGCGTGCACTGCAGCTTGAGGCGGTCGGCTTCGGCCAGGGCCTCGGTGGTGATGACGAGCAGCGTGCCGTGCTTCTGGCGGCTGGCTTCGTTCACAACGTCCCAGAGGCGCTCTACTTTCAGCGGGTCGGTGAGGGCGAAGGTGCGCTTGAGGGCCCGCCGGAACCCGGTGCGGCTGAGGCGGGTGCGGGGCAGGCCGGGCAGGCCGTAGTGCGAGCGTAGTAGCACGTGGTTGTCGTGCTGCAGCTCCCAGGAATAGTGCGTAACAAAGCTGATGACGAACAAGTCTTCCCGCACGGCATCGTACTTGCCCACCTGGCGGCCCAGCGCATACACGCTTTCGCCATTGGCCAGCAGGTGAATGTCGGGCGTGGTCATTTCGAGCAGCTTGCGCACGGCCCGGTAGTCGGTGAGCTCGGTGGGGCAGGTGAGGGCAAAAATCTCCTCAATGTTGGGGTGGCCGCGGCGGGCCAGCAGCAGCTTGCCCACGCCCTCGGCGCCCTCGTAGCGCAGGCTGCTGATGGTGTTGCAGGTGGCAAACAGCTTGGTAGTGGCCGGGTCGAACCCCAGGGACTGCGCGGGCGTGTCGAGCAGCGCCTTGCCGGCAGCGCGCAGCAGCTCCTCGCTCTCGCGGGGGCGAACGATAAAACCGGCGCCGGGTTCGGGCTCGCTCAGGGCCTTCACGCTTTCCTCGTTGAAGCGGTACATGGCTGCCACCAGCAGGGAAGGCGCCAGCGGCCGGCCATCGGTGTAGAAGCGGTGGGGGCGCAGCGACGGATAGGCCCGGATGGGCTTGCGCTGCAGCCGCAGTATCGTGACCACAAAGTACCCCTGAATCTGAATGGGGTAGCCGGCAAAATGCTGTTGGAGGCCATGCTCGTCCAGCCGGTCGAGTACTTCCTGCACGGCATTGCGCACGCCCATGCCTTCGTGCTTGCGGCGCAGCATGGCCGGGGTCACGTCTTCGCGCTCGGGGTAGGGCCAGGGCGTGGCGTTCTGAATGGTGCGGCCGCGGGCCACCACTCCAAAGAATTCATCGGCGGGCAAGCCGCAGTCTTCCGGCTCCAGGCAGAGGGCGGGCTGGGCGGGAGAGGTGGGAAGCGCCAGCAGCACTACGTAGGGCTTCAACTCTTCGTCCAGGGCATCGAACAGGTCTTGCGCCAGCGCCTGGGCCGCCTTGCGGTAGCGGGCTTGGTGCGGCCAAAGCAGGGGGGGGGCGGGAGCAAGAACGGGAGTCATGGCAGGGAATAGAGGAACAGAACAAAAACTCCCCTCCTTACCAAGGAGGGGATGTTGTCGCATCAGCGACAACTGGGGTGGTTGTAGTCGTTTAACGATGGCGGAACGACTCACGCGGAATTCGTTTGGGTGTCGTTGGCTACGCCGACCTTCGGTTCAACGAGTGCAACCACCCCCGTCCGAGCCTTTGGCTCGAGCATCCCCTCCTTAAAAAAGGAGGGGAGTCGTGGTTCAAATTGTTATAGCTGGAACAAAACAGGCAACACCATCTTTTGCTTTAATGGCTTGCCTTGGAACGTGGCCGGCTCCCACTTTGGGGCAGCTTTGATGAGGCGCAGGGCCTCCTCATCGAGGCCGGAACCCATCTTCTTGATGACGCGGGCATCGGTCAGGCTGCCATCGGCTTGCACCATGAACTCGACCATTACCTTGCCCTGAATTTTGCGCTGACGGGCGAGCAGCGGGTATTGCTGATTTTTTTCAACCCAATCGAAAAAAGCCTGGGGGCCACCCACGGGCTGCGTGGGCTTGTCGGGCGCCACCACGGCTGGGCGGTCGGGGTTGGCCGAGGCGGCAATGTCGGCGGCCGAGGTGGTAATGGGCCGGTCCTTGGCGGGCAGCTTCACGGTTTCGCTGCCGGGCGACATCACGAACGACACCGGCACATAAATGCGCTGGCGCACCACTTGGTTGCGGTGCTTGGCGGGCGTCCACTTGGGGCCGCTCTTGATGAGGCGAATGGCCTCGGCGTCCAGCTCGGGCGACACCGGGGCGTCGACTTTCACTTCGTTTACGGTGCCGGTTTTCTCCACAATGAAGCTCACCTTCACGGTGCCCTGAATGCCTTTTTGCATGGCAGAAGCCGGGTAGCGCTGGTTTTCGGCCAAAAAGCGCGCGTACTTTTCGGTGCCACCCAGCGGTACGGCCGGCTGGGCCACCGAGTCGTAGACTTCTGTTGCCGAGGGCTTGGCGGGCATCTTGCGCTTCTGCGCATGCGCACTGGGGCCGAAATAGCTAGCCAAGCCGAAGCAGCCGAGCAAAAGGAGTAGGGGGGATTTCATAAGGGATGATGGCACGGCGATAGCAGGTATAATAAGGAAATCGGCCTTTACAAATATCGGTAACCTGAACGGCAACCGGAAGGCCGTGCCACTAAAAACCTTGCCAGGGCTGGCCCGGCCGGGTATCAGGCTGGCTGACGTTCTTTGGGGCGGTTTATTTTCATTCGCGCCCAAAAAATATCATGACCGACCAAACCTCCCGCGCCCCCGAGCCCGTTGGGGCCTACCCCTACACCCGCCGCGTTGGCAACTTGCTGTTTCTGTCGGGCGTGGGCCCGCGCCAGCGCGGCCAGAAGGCCATTCCCGGCGTGGAGCTTGACGCTGAAGGCAATATTCTAGCCTATGACTTTGAAAGCCAGTGTCACGCGGTGTTCCAAAACGTGCGCTACATTCTGGAAGAAGCCGGCGCCCAGTGGGACGATTTGGTGGACGTGACCGTGTTTCTCACCAACATGAAGGACGACTTTCCGATTTACAACCGGCTATATGCCGAGTATTTTGCCACGGCCCAGCCCTGCCGCACCACGCTCGAAATAAACTGTCTGCCCACGCCCATTGCCATCGAGCTGAAATGCATTGCCCAGGTTTCTGGTTAAGTGTTTGCGGGGCTTAGCAATCGCAAGTCAAGGCCTGCGGCTGCTGATGCAAAAGGTAATGCATTGATAAAGCGCCGACTGTGGGCTTGCTGCTCAGTCATAGGTTATTCGTTGTTTAAAATCCTATTTCGGTATTTTAGCCCAGTCAGGCCAATTAAATTTTCTCTTCCTAATAACTATTCATGTACGTTCACAGAAATCTACGGCTGTCAGTTGTCTGGCGCATGTCACGCAATGGGCTGCTGCTCTTTTTCCTGTATGATACTCTTATCTGCTTTTTGTACAGTCGGTTAAATTTTCACTTTCTCGATATTCCCTGGCAGCCCGTTGCCACCTTGGGCACGGCGGTGGCGTTCTACATTGGTTTTAAAAGCAATGGCTCTTACGACCGGTTTTGGGAAGGCCGGCGCCTCTGGGGCAGCATCGTAAACGTGAGCCGCACCTGGGCCATTCGGGCGTTCGACTTCGTGCAGCCCACCCCCAACGAGATGCAGCCCGAGCCGAGCGAGCTTCGCGACCTGCACCGCCGCCTGCTCTACCGCCAGATTGGCTGGTGCAACGCCCTGCGCCTGCACCTGCGCCGTCAAACCGCCGAGGGCTGGGAAACCGAAGTCGCGCCCTTTCTACTCGACCCCGCCGAATCGGAAGAGGCCCGGCGCATGAGCAACCCGCCTACGCACTTGCTGCGCCACCAAAGCGAAGAGCTGCGCATGCTGCACCAGCGCGGCCTGCTCAGCGAGTTCCGCCACGTGGCCCTGATGCAGACCATACAGGACATGTTTGATGCCCAGGGCGGCTGCGAGCGGATTAAGAACACTCCATTTCCGCGCCAGTATGCCTACTTCAGCTTTGTTTTTGTCTGGATTTTTGCGGCCGTGCTGCCCCTGGGCCTGGTCGAGGAATTTGACCACCGCGAAGCCCTGGGCGAGTACCACGTCTGGCTGATGGTGCCGTTTGCCGTGCTCGTGTCCTGGGTGTTCAACGTCATTGAGCTGGTGGGCCATGCCAGCGAGAACCCTTTCGACAACCAAATCAACGACGTGCCGATGACGGCCATCTGCCGCAGCATTGAAATTGACCTGCGCGAGTTGCTGGGCGAAACCGAGCTGCCACCCAGAACCGTGGCCGTGAACGACGTGATGTATTAAAGTTAAGCCAGGTTAAGAACAAGCAGCTCCCCTCCTTGGATAAGGAGGGGATGTTTTCGCGCAGCGAAAACGGGGGTGGTTGGGTTCGTTGAACGACAGCTGAACGACACCCGAACGAGCTACCTGCACCGTTGCTAGCCGAGTCGTTCTAGCATCCTTCAACGAGTTCAACCACCCCCGTCCGAGCCTGGCGGCTCGAACATCCCCTCCTCATCTGAGGAGGGGAGTTGGTCGTTCTATGACTTCCGCAACTCGCTCCCTGCCTTCAGAAAATAAGCTCGACCTAACGCGAACCCGCACCCAGGCGTAAGCAAGGACTCCACATCCTTTTCCTTCGCCTTATGCCCACAAAACTGCCCAATCCCGCTCGTACTTCTGGTGCTACTATTTCGTCTTGGTTTGGCACGGCCCCGGCCTTGCCCACCTTTGAGCCGCTGGCCGAAAACGCCAAGGCCGATGTGGTGATAGTAGGGGGAGGCATTGCGGGCCTTACCACGGCTTATTTGTTGAGCAAGGAAGGCCGTAAGGTTATTTTGCTAGAAGACGGCGAGCTGGCTAGCGGCGAAACCGGCCGCACCACGGCCCACCTTTCGTTTGCCCTCGACGACCACTACACCACCCTGGAAAACCTCTTCGGCGAAGAGGGCGCCCAGCTGGCGGCCGAAAGCCACTCGGCGGCTGTGGACATGATTGAGGAGATTGTGCAGAACGAGAAAATCGATTGCGATTTTACCCGCCTCGACGGCTTCATGTTCCTGCACGCCGATGGCAAGCGCAAGGACCTGACCAACGAGCTGGAAGCCGCCCACCGCGCCGGCCTGCCCGACGTGGAACTGCTGGAAAGCGCTGGCACAACGGGTTTTGAGCCCGGCGAGTGCCTGCGGTGGCCGGGCCAGGGTCAGTTTCATATTTTGAAATACCTCAACGGGCTGGCCCAGGCCATTGTGATGCAGGGCGGGCGCATCTGCACCCACACTCGTGTGAGCGAAGTGCACGGCGGCGCCCAGGCGCATGTCGTGACCGACGACGGGTATGAGGTGAAGGCCAAGAAAGGCATTGTGGTAGCCACCAACACACCGTTCAACGACCGGGTGGTGATGCACACCAAACAACACCCTTACCGCACCTACGTGGTGGGTGCCCGCATCCCCAAGGGCTCGGTGACCAAGGCCCTGTATTGGGACATGGCCGACCCCTACCACTACGTGCGCCTGCAGGAGGTTGACGCTGGCCCTCGCGGCGGCCAGGTTAATTATGACCTGCTGATTGTGGGCGGCGAAGACCACAAAACCGGCCAGTCTGACGACCCGGAAGCGCACCTGCGCTGCCTGGAAGAATGGACCCGCGACCGGTTTCCCATGGTGAAAGACTTTGAATACCGCTGGTCGGGCCAAGTGATGGAGCCCTCCGATGGCCTCGGCTACGCCGGCCGCAACCCCTTGGACTCCGATAATGTGTTCATCATCACCGGCGACTCGGGCCACGGCATGACGCACGGCACGCTGGGGCCCATGATTGTGGCCGACCTCATCGAGAACCGCGAAAATCCCTGGGCCAAGCTCTACGACCCGGGCCGCATCACGCTCAAGCGCGAAAGTGCTCAGGAATTCATCAAGGAAAACGTGAACGTGGCCATCGAGTACACCGAGCTGCTGACGGGCGGCGACGTGAGTTCCGTGGACGAAATTCCTGCCGGCACCGGCGCCGTAATGCGGCGGGGCATTACGAAGGTGGCCGTGTACAAAGACGACAAGGGCGCTACCCACGAATGCTCGGCCATTTGCCCGCACCTAGGCTGCGTGGTGCACTGGAATGGGCTGGAGAAAAGCTGGGACTGCCCCTGCCACGGCTCGCGCTTCACGGCGCTCGGCGAGCTCCTCAACGGCCCGGCTGGCACTGGCTTGGCGCCGGCCTAGTCGGGCGGAGTTTCTTCTTATTTCTTTCCCATAATCTATGCCCACCCGTAGAAAAAAATCGCCCGAAAGCGCTTGCCCAGCGCCGCGAGGCACACTCATTACCATTGGCGGACACGAAGAAAAGAACCCCGATACGAACGTTAAGGCCGATGCCGAGCACGCACCCGATGCCATTCTGCGCCGGTTTGTGCAGGAGTTGCGCGGCAAAGGCCCCGTGGTAGTCGTGCCCACGGCCTCGGAGGAGCCCGAAGCCGCCGCTCAGGACTATATCGACGTGTTTAAGTCGCTGGGGGTAAAGCGGGTGGAGGTGTTCAATGCTACGGAGCGGGCCGATGCCGAAAACGAGGAGAACCTGAAGCTGCTGGACGAAGCGGCGGGCTTGCTGTTCACCGGCGGCGACCAGCTCCGCCTCACGGCCTTGCTGGGCGGCACCACCTGGCTGGTGCGCCTCAAGGAGCGCTACACCTACGACGAGATTGTGATAGCCGGCACCAGCGCCGGCGCCGCGGCCATGAGCACGCCCATGATATACCAGGGCCGCAACAACCAGGGCATGCTGAAGGATGAAATTCACATTACCACCGGCCTGCAGTTTTTGCGCGATGTGGCCATCGACACGCACTTTGTGGCGCGGGGCCGCATCATTCGCATGGCCCAGATTATCGCTACCAACCCCGGCTGCATAGGGCTTGGGTTAGAGGAAGACACCGGCGTGGTCATCACCGAGGGCCGCGAAATGGAGGTGATTGGCAGCGGCGTGGTGACGGTGGTGGAAGGCCAGGCCGCTACCTCTACCAACATTCACCTAATCGAGCCGGGCGAGCCGTTCACCATTCGCGACCTGCACGTGCACATCCTCGGCTGTGGCCAGCGTTTCACGCTGCCTGTGCAGGAGGTGATGCACCGCTAGCGCACGGGATTGGTGCAGACCAAGAACTTGGCCGAACAGGCTGTCGTGCCGAGCGCAGCCGAGGCATTTCGCGTGGGGTAGCATTCTCAATCGGGGCTACGATTTGAGCGAGATGACTCGGCTGCGCTTGGCATGACGGCCAATTGTCAAGGCCGCGGTGGGATAGGCGCCAAAGGGACTTCGTAACAATTCATGGGTTAATTGCGGACACGGAGACATTTTTGTGGCAAAGCTTGCCCTGCCGGTCATCTATCTGCATGAATACCCAATCGCGCCGCCTTCAGTACTTCTTTTTCGGGCAGAACTTTTCGGATGGGGTGCGCACCACATTGGCCATTTTGCTGCCGGCGCTGGTGTTTGCGCAGCTGGGGCATTTTGAAGCCGGCATCACGGTCTCGACCGGGGCCGTGTGCCTGAGCGTGACCGATACGCCCGGGCCGGTAGCGCACCGCCGCAACGGCATGCTGGCCGCGCTGGCGCTGGTGGTAGCCACCGCCTTGCTCATGGGCGTGGCCGCAACCAACGTGTGGCTGCTGGGCCTGGCCGTGGGCGGGCTGAGCTTCGGGCTGACCATGCTGCTGGTGTGGGGCGCCCGCGCCGGAGCGGTGGGCACGGCCGCCCTGCTCAATGCCGTGCTGGTGCTGGCTCACCCGCCTGCTTTGGGCGAGGTGCTGCCCCACGCGGGCCTATTGCTGCTGGGTGGGCTCTGGTACGCGAGCCTGGCGGTGCTGGTGCACCGGGTGCGGCCCTACCGCCCGGCCCAGCAGGCCTTGGGCGAGTGCATTCACGCGCTAGCTCGATTCTTGGACCTGAAAGCGCGGTTCTACAATCCCCTGACAACCCTCGACGACAATTACCGGCAGCTGGTGGCGCAGCAGGTGGTGGTGAACGAGAAGCAGGAAGCCGCGCGCGACCTGCTGTTTCGCACCCGCCAGATTGTGAGCGAAACCACCAGCACCGGCCGCCGCCTGGTGCTCACGTTTGTGGAAACGGTGGACTTGTACGAGCGCATCACGGCGGGCTACTACGACTACAGCGTGGTGCGCGCCACTTTCGGCCCCAGCGGGGTACTGCCCGAGGTGGCCGCCCTCATCCGCCACCTCGCCGCCGAGCTCGACCACCTGGGCGTGGCCATTCAGGCCAACCGGCCCTACGCCGGCACCGGCCCCGACCTCACCGCCGAGCTGGCCCGCCTGCAGGCACGCATCAGTGCCCTCGACGCCGACCCGGCCATCGAAGGCAGCACGCTGGTGCTGAAGAAAATTCTGGTGAACCTGCGCGACATCACCCGCCGGGTGGGCAACATCCGCCGCTATTTCGACGAGAGCCTGGCCGCCGCGCCCGTGCCCGAGCGCGCCACCGAACACGGCCAGTTTGTGTCGCATCAGGAAATTGAGTTGCAGGCCCTGGGCCAGAACCTGACCCGAAAATCCGGCGTGTTCCGACATTCCCTGCGCATGATGGTGGCCTGCCTGGTGGCGTTTGCCGTGGCCCAGTGGCTGGCCCGCGGCGAGCACGACTACTGGATTCTGATGACCGTGACCATCATGCTCAAGCCCGGCTTTAGCCTCACCCGGCAGCGCAACATCGAGCGCATTCTGGGCACGCTGGCCGGGGGGGCGCTGGGAGCGGCAGTGCTCTGGCTGGTGACCTGGACCGATGCGCAGTTTGCCATTCTGGTGGCGTTTATGGTGGTGGCGTATAGCTTTCAACGCACCAAGTACCTGGTTACGGTCGTGTTCCTAACGGCCTTCTTGCTCATCCTTTTCAGTTTCCTGGGCCTGAACTATGTGGGCGTGGTGGAAGAGCGAATTGCCGACACGCTCATTGGCTGTGCCATTGCGTTTTCGGCGGGTTACTTTCTGTTTCCCAACTGGGAGTCGGAGCAGCTCACCGACCACATGGCCGCCGCCCTGCGGGCCAACCTGGCCTACCTGCGCCAGCTGGCCAACCGCCTCGCCGGCCGCCCCCTGGCGCCCAACGAGTACCGCCTCCTGCGCAAGGAAGTGTACGTGACCGGCGCCAACCTCGCCGCCGCGTTCCAGCGCATGCTCAACGAGCCCAAGAGCAAGCAGCATCAGCCTTCCAAAACCCACGAGTTTGTGGTGCTGAACCACATTTTGTCGTCTAATATTGCGTCGCTCACGGCCACCCTGCGCGAGGCCGCGCCCGCCGTGCCACCCTTCCCCGCCGAGGGCCGCCGCGCCCTCACCAGCGCGCTGGCCACCCTCCACAAAAGCCTGACGCGCATAGCTCCCGATGCCGCCGCTCCCGCGCCCGAGCTGCCCCCCGCCGAGGCCGTCGCGCCTGTGGCACCCGATGATAAGTCGCTGCTGGAGCAACTCGCTTTTCTACAAAAGGTAAGTGGTGATATTGGTAAGGTGACGGAGGTGCTGGCTGTTGGGGAATGAATGGGAGAAGCTATTCCCTTAGTGGTTTCCAGGCAATAGAATGGCATACAGAGCGTGGTGCCGGGGAACCTCACCCCCGGCCCCTCTCCCGCGGAGAGGGGAGCCACGGCGGCGCATTTGTCATTGCGAGGAGGCACGACGAAGCAATCCGTCCTGGTCTCAGCGAATACCCTAATCATGTGACAAGCCCCGGCTCTGCGTAGAGCCGGGGCTTGTCATTTCAGTGAACTGGCTGATTCTTACAGGACGGATTGCTTCGCTCCGCTCGCAATGACAGCCAGCGTCAGGCTCCCCTCTCCGCGGGAGAGGGGTCGGGGGTGAGGTTCCCCGGCACCACGCTCTGCATGACGTGCTCAGTGCTCCCAGCCTCAACACGGCAGCCGCACCACCACCCGTGTCCCCACCCCGGGCGTTTCAATATTAAGGCTGCCGTTCAGGTAGGCCACGCGGGTGCGCACGCCGCGCAGGCCGATGCCTGTCATGGGAGTGTCCTCACCTTGGCCGAAGCCCCGGCCGTCGTCTTCTACGCACAGCTCCAACAGGGGCGGACGGCGCCGCAGATGTACGTGCACCTGCTGGGCCTGGGCGTGGCGCATGGCATTGTTTACCAGCTCGGCTACAATGCGGTAGGCAGCCGACTGCACGGGCGATGGCAGGTGGTCGAGCCCATCGTCGAAGTGGGTGTGCACGCGCAGCGTGCCCTGCATATTGAGCGTGCGGCACAGTACAGCCATGGACGTAGTGAGGCTGTTGGTGAGCTGCTCCGAAGGCAGCAGCGCGTGGCTGAGCTGCCGCACCTGGGCGTAGAGCTGACCTAAAATTTCCTCGGTTAGCTGGCCGATTGACGCCGCTGCCGGAGCTGCCGCTAACGCGTCGCGCACAGCCATGCTTTGCCAGGCCATGTGCAGGGCCGCCAGGTTGGGGCCCATGGCGTCGTGCAGCTCGCGGGCCAGCTGCTCGCGCTCGGCATCCTGGGCTGCAATCAGTCGCTGGCCTACTTGGTTGCGCTGTTGCAGCTCCCGGATGCGCAGCCGGGCATTTTGCCGCAGGGTGTGGCGGAAGCGCCCCGTGAGCAAGGCGCTCAGCACCAGCAACTCAAGAAACAGTCCCCAGGCCAACGCATTCGGATAGACAGGGTTGAAGCTGGTTAGCCCCAGGTGGTTGAGCCAAAAAATGGCAAAACCGATGAAGAAAAACCAGTAGGTGAGGGCGTAGTAAGCGGCCAGTCGCCGCCGCCGCTTGCTGAGCAGCAGCGCCACCAGCGTGATGGCGCCATAGCCGAACACCAGCAGCATCAGCAGCTCCCGCGCGCCATTCAGGGCCTCTACCAGGCCCAGGCTGTGGCGCACTGCCCACGGAAACGTCGCCGAGTAAACTACCACAAACCCCGCGGCCACGCCCTTCACCCAGTTGCCGGCCCGGTGCAGGCCCCGCCAGCCGCTGCGCAGCCGCAGAAACAGCTGCATGATGCGGATGCCCGCCGCCCCGGCCAGCACAATAAAATTGTACTGGCCCACCGTCCATATGGCGCGGTACAGCCCGGCCGGCAGCAGCAGGGCGTCCAGCCCGTCTTCCATCATCAAAAACAGCGTGACGCCCACTACGTAGGCCACGTACCAGAGATGAATGCGGTCGCGCAGAAACGCAAACAGCACCAGGTTGAACAAGGCGCTGCTCAGGTAAAACCCCAGCAGCCACACCCAGTGCCGCTCAAAGGGAAAGCCCATTTCCCAAGCCAGGAAATGCTCGGTGGTTTCGATGTAGGTGGGCAGGTACACGCCGCCCGTGTGCACATCAACCCGCAGGTACAGCACGGCGGCCTCGTCGGCCTCCAGGGTGAAGGGAAAGCTGAGCGAGCGGGCCGGAAATAGTCGTTCGGAGGCCGGCGTCCAGGAACTGGTGGTGCCTAGGCGGGTAAACATGGTTTCGCCCTGCCGCCGGCAATACAGCGAAGCGCTATCAGTGAAGTTGAAAATGCTCCACAGGAAGCGCAGGCGCTGCAACTCGGTGTTGCGGACGGGCAGGCGCATCCATACGCGCTGGTGCAGGGTGCCCAGGTTGAGGGGCTTGTGCCAGGGCCCGGCCTGAAACTTGCCGGCCCTAAACTGCGCTTCGGCCTGCTCAGGGTCGGGCGGCACATTGAAGTCTTCGGTATAGTAGCGGTAGGCTTCCGAAACGTGAGGGTTTTCGGCGTCTTTCAGCTGCAGCGTATCGCGCAGAATCTGCTCTGGCTTGGCCGCCCGCACTTCTCCCCAGCTCACAAAGCACCAGCCCAGCATCAACACAATGAAGAACTGAAACCGCATAGGCGAAAGGGTAAACGCTACTCGGCTGGCAATTAACTACAATTTTATCTTCTTTTAAAATAGAAAAGGGCAGGCCTGTTTCATTGCTAATCATATAGTGAGCTTGATATAAAAAGCACACTCTAGTAACTGCTGTAAGCATGCTGACGGCCGGCCGCAGATGGCACAAAAAAGCCGACCCAGTTTCCCGGGCCGGCTTTTAGCAGCAGCCGTCTCCTAATAGTTTAGCGCGTCAGTACCACGCGGCCGCTGGCCGAGCTGGCCCCGCTCGTGAGCTTGTAGATGTAAGTGCCGGCCGACAGCTGAGCCGCATCGAATACCTGCGTGTGCACGCCGGCCGTTTGCATCTCGTCGCTCAGCGTTTTCACGCGCTGGCCCAGCAGGTTGAACACTTCCAGGCGCACGGCACCGTCCTGGGGCAGGGTGTAAGTGAGCACGGTGCGGCCCTGGAAGGGGTTGGGCGAGGCCGTAATCAGGTTGGCATCCTGCGAGGCGGGGCTGCCAGCCGTGGCGGCGGCGGCGCTGGCCGTGGCCGTGGGCGAATTCCACTGGTCGTGGGTGCGGGTCACGAGCACGGCAAACTCGCCGCGCTTCACCGTTTGCACCGGCTTGAAGGTGGCGTGAATCACGGGCTGCAAGTCAAACAAGCCCTGTGTCACGCTGAAGAAGGCGTTCATGATGTTCATGTCGAGGGCCACTTGCACGTAGCCCGCCAGGCCGGCTGGAATCTGAGCGGCGTCCTCAATCGGAATGCGCTGGCCGTTCACGAGCACTGTTACTGTGCTCGGGGCCTTTTGGGCGGTGGCTTGCAGGCCCAGGCTTTGCACCAGCGAGTAGGCCAGGCTGGCCCGCGTCACGGCGGCGTTGGGCGAGAATACGCCGGCGGCGGTGGGCACCATCACCCCGTTTTTGTTCTGGTCGCGGTCGCGCAAAGCCGCGCCTTGGGCCGTTACCGATTCGGCCAGCAGGCGCTCGCGGCTGCTCACGTCGCCGAAGGAAATCGAGCCATCGAGCGGCAGGAACTGGCGGATGGCCTGGCCCATTACCAGGTAGTCGGCTAGTTGAATGCGGGTCAGGTCGCGGTCGGGAGCGAAGCCCGAAGACAGGCCGTCCACGAGGCGCTTGCTCACGGCCAGCTTAATAGAGCCCTCGGCGGGGTGGCCTACGGCATCGGCCAGACCGGAAGTGCCGGTGGCCTGGTTCAGCGAGATATTACCGGTTACGGTTTCGGGGAAGGCCGCACCCTGCAGGCCGTCGAGGCGCACCGTCCAGGTGCCAGCTTCCGGCGACACCACGGCCACTGCCCGGCCCGGGCTGGTGGCAAACAGCACCGAAATGCCCGAGGCGTAGCGCTTGCCGGTGGGGGAGAGCAGCACCAAGTTGATGGGGTTGCCGGTTTCGCCGAGCACGCCGCTCACTTTGCAGTTCACTTCCAGCGACGACGTGCCGCTGGGCACCGAGAAGGTCTGGGCATTGGCCGCGGCCGTGAGCGGGCTGTAGTTGATGGTGAAGGTGCTCTTCACCGAAGCCGTATTTACGCTGCTGTTGAAGATGCGCGTGGCGTTGGAGAAAGCTCCGTAGCCGGGCGCAGCGCGGAAGGCGCGGTCCACAGCGGCGTAGGCATTCACCATGCCGCGGCCCACTTCCCACGACTCGCGGTTGGGCAGGTTGGTGGCGGTTTCTTCGATGATGGCCTTCACCTGGGCCGGGGTGAGGGCGGGGTTGGCATCCAGCATCAGGGCCACCACGCCGGCTACGTGCGGCGCGGCCATGGAAGTGCCCGTGAGGTGGGTGTAGAAGGGCAGGTGCGCCGGCGACATGCCCGATTCGATGTCCTGCTGGGTGCTGAGCGCCCCGATGGGCGATATGGCCCGGGTTGAGATGATGTCGGTGCCGGGAGCCGTTACCGTGGGCTCATCGCGCCAGGTGAAGGTCTGGCCATCGGTGGAGAACGTGCCGCCCACGCCCTTGCGGCCACGCGACGACGAAGGCGCCAGCACGCCGGCCTTGTCGGCGTTGGCTACCGTGATAATCCAAGGTGCTTTCTTGTACTTGCCGGTAATGGTGCCCGACCCCGAGCCGGAGTTGCCGGCCGAGAACACCACCACAATGTTGCGGTCGACGCAGCGCTTGGTCGACATGGTGATGGGGTCGCGCGGGTCGACGTCCGTACCGATGTCGCTGGTGGTGCCAAACGAGTTGGTGATAACGCGGATGTTGTAGCGGAACTGGTTCACCAGGGCATAGTCGAACGCACCGATTACGTCCAGAATGAACAGACCCGCGCCAGTGCCATAGCCCACCAGGTCGGCGCCCGGCGCCACGCCGGCATACAGGCCGTTGGAGGCCGCACCCGTGGCGCCCGCAATGCCGGCCACGTGCGTGCCGTGCCCGCCGCTGTTATCGGTGTTGGGAATGTCTTCCAGGTACGTAACGGGCAGCATGGCGTCCTGGGCGTTCAGATTGGTGGTGCCCAGCACGTTTTGCTTGAGGTTGGCGCCCAGCTTGTGGTCGGGGTGCGTGCCATCGATGCCGCTATCATTCACCACCAGGCCGATGCCGGAGCCGGACACGGGCAGGCCGCCGTTGCGCGAGGTGAAGCTGACTTCGCGGCGCACGCGCTGGGCGCCGGTGAGGGCGGTGGCGCCTTCATTGTCTAAGCTCAGCGAGCGGTTTAGGTACAGCGACAGTACGCTGGGGTCATTGGCCAGCTGCGCAATCTGTGCGTTGGTAGCCAGCACGCCGGCAATGGGCAGCTCGCGCAGGGTGCGGCCTTTGGTAATGCCGAGGGTGCGCAGCGTCTGAAGGGCCGCGGCCGAAGGAGCCCCTGAGCCTTGGAACGTAACAATGACTTGGTGAATGCCCGGGCCAGTAGCCAAGGCGGTTTTCAAAGCAGGGTCAATAAGCGTTTGGGCCTGGGTGGCGGCCCCGGCACCACTCATCAAGAGCATTGCCAGAAGTAAGGTTTTCTTCATAAAAGATGAGGAGCGTGATTATGAAAATGGTGGAATAGGCCCTACTTACGGCAGGCATGAGTCTATGGATTTGATTAATGTTGATACATTTTTATAGAAAGCCGACTTTAATTATGAATAACGTATTTGCGTATTCAGGCAATGATTGGTTTTATAAGTAGTCTTAACATGCTAATTATTAGCATAGTGTTTCCGGTCATAGCAAGGTCATATTGTCAATCTAGCTTCGTGGTAGCTCGCGTGTATGGTTTAAAAATTTATAAAAACTTATTGATTATTTACATAACAAAAAGCCCTTCTCAGTACTGAGAAGGGCTTTTGGCTGCAAGTAGAGCTGCGGTTTACTTTGCTGCCTTGTCGCTATCGGGCTTGAGCGTGCGGCCCAGCCAGTCGAAAAATACCCGCTGCCAGAGCACAGCGTTCTGCGGCTTCAGTATCCAGTGGCCCTCGTTGGGGAAGTAGAGGAAGCGGCTGGGAATGCCGCGCAGCTGCGCCGTGCCGAAGGCCTCCATGCCCTGGCCCTCGGGCACCCGGAAGTCTTTACCGCCGTGGATGACCAGCATGGGCGTGTCCCAGTTTTTGGCGAACAATTGCGGGTTGAAGTCGGTGTACGACTTGTGCAGGGTGGCATCCCAGGGCGCGCCGCTCATGTCGTGCTTGGCAAAGAACATTTCCTCGGTGCTGGGGTACCAGCTGGTGAGGTTGTAGAGGCCCGCGTGGGCAATGAAGGTTTTGAAGCGCCCCTCGTGCTTGCCGGCCAGGAAGTACACCGAGTAGCCGCCGTAGCTGGCGCCCACGCAGCCGCGGCGGTCCTTATCCACATAAGGCTCCTCACTGATTTTGTCGATGGCCGAGAGGTAGTCGCGGATGGGCTGCCCGCCCCAGTCGCCCGAAATCTGGTCGTTCCACTCGCGGCCGAAGCCGGGCAGACCGCGCCGGTTGGGCGCCACCACAATGTAGCCGTTGGCGGCCATCAGCTGGAAATTCCAGCGGTAGCTCTGGCTTTGGGTGATGGGGCTTTGGGGGCCGCCCTGGCAGTAGAGCAGGGTGGGATACTTCTTGGCGGGGTCAAAGTCGGGTGGGTAAATGACGTACACCTGCATCTGCTTGCCGTCGGTGGTGGTCACGCGGCGGTCTTCCACCTTGCCCATTTTTATGCCGGCTAGGTCGGCTTGGTTGATGGTAGTGAGGGGCGTTTCCTTGCCGGTTTTCAGGTCGATGCGCACCATGTCGGCAAAGGCGCTGAGGGTGGTGCGGTTGGCCACGACGGTGTTTTTGCCGGCCAGCTCGAAGGCGTTGTAGTTCTGCGCGCCCTTCGTGATTTGGCGAATCTTGCCGCCCTTGGCGGGCACCTCGTACAGCTGCTCGGCCCCGGCCACTACCGATACGAAGTAGAGACTTTTGCCATCGGCGCTCCAGCGCACGTTGGCGCCGCTCAGCTCCGAGCCGGTGGTGGCGTCCTGGCGCTTTTTGGTGGCAAAATCGTGCACGATGATGGCGTTGCGGTCGGCCTCAAAACCGGGCTTGGCCATGCTCAGCCAGGTGATTTTGCTGCCGTCGGGTGAGAACACGGGCTCAGTGTCGTAGCCCGGCAGGCCCTCGCTCAGGTTCTCGGTTTTGCCGGTGCGCACATCGTAGAGGTAGATGTCGGAGTTGGTGCTTTCGGCCTCGGCCTTGCCCGTGAGTTTGCGGCTGGTGTAGGCAATGCGGTAGCCGTCGGGCGAAAACGCCAGCTGCTCGGCACCCCCGCTGGGCATCAGAGGCGCGTCGAACTTTTCGCCGGCCATGATGTCCTTGCCGTAGCCCTGGGGCTTGCCGTCGCCGCCGAGGGGCTGGAAGAAAACGTGGCTGGCCTTGTGGTCGTCCCACGCGGTCCAGTGGCGGTAGTTCAGGTCGTCGATGATTTTGGCATCGGCCTTGGGCAGGTCCGGAAACAGGTCCTGGGTGTCGGGCGTCACCTTCACGTCCTGGGTGTAGAGAATGAAGTTGCCCTTGGGCGCGTACTTCAGGTTGCCCAGCCCTTCGTCGGGGAAGCTGCTGAGCTGTTGCTTGCCGCTGCCGTCGGCGTTCATCACGTAGAGCTGGTCGGTGCCGCTTTCGCCCGATAGGAAGGTGAGCTTGCCGTCGGGGCGCCAGTTCAGGGTGTTTTCCGAAGAGGGCGTGTCGGTCAGCTTTTTGGCGGTGCCGCCGGCCACGGGCACGAGGTATATGTCGGCGTTGCCTTTGTTATCGGCCAGGCTGTAGCGGGTCACGGTGTAAGCCACCGTTTTGCCATCGGGCGATACCTGCATTTCGCCCAGGCGCCCCAGCTGCCAGAGCTTTTCGGGGGTGAGGACGGTGGTGGGATTTTGGGCCGCCGCTGCCAACGGCAGCAAGGCCAGGGCGGTGAGAAAGTGCTTGTTCATTACCAGGAATTAATTGGGCCGCAAGGTACAGCGAGCCCGTAATTCGTGGTAGTGAGCAAAAGAGAAGCCCCGCCAACTCAGTTGGCGGGGCTTCTCTTTGTGGGTTATAGCCACTGGCTAGCGCATAAGCGCATCATATCTTACTTGCTTGCTTTTTTACGGCCCGAGCCGCCGGGAAGTTTCCCGCCGCCGTCGTTTTTATTCACCGTGGCCCAGGCCCGGGCTTCGGCTTCGTCCTCGGGCATGCCTTTTTTCTCGTAGCTCTCTTCGATGTGTTCGGCCTGGCGCTTCTGCTTCTCGGTATACTTCGATTTATCTCCCTGGGGCATGGTAGTAGCTGGTTAAGGATGAAAGAAAGAGGGACTGAGCCATCAAGCTCTTGTATTTTTACGCGGGCAGCAGGGGAGGAGTTAGGTGGAGCTTACTACCTTCGCCCCGCTTCTGGCCTTCTAAAATTTCCTTATGCGCCACGTCGCCGACATTCCCCATCCCGCCGTCAAAATCACGCTCCTGGCCTGGAACGGCAAGTTCCTGCTCAAGCTAGAGCAAGGCAACATCGAGCAGACCTACAAAGTAGCGGAGCTCGACCTGCTCACCGGTACCGACGCCGAAGTGCGCGAGCTGCTGGACGAGGAGTTCCTGGCCGCGGCCATTGCCCGCTTTCAGGACATGCGCGCCGATTTGCAGGCCGCCTTCGAGCGCCAGGAGCTGCGTTAGGCTACTACACTACTACACCCTTTTTTCCATGCAAAAAATCTTCGCTCTCATGCTGGCCCTGGTGGGCCTGCTTACCATTGCCCCGGCTTCGGCCCAGCTCTACGACGTGCGCGCCAGCGAGGTGAACTACGACCGCAAGACCCGCGCCGCCCTCAAGGTGCAGGTCGACGGCAAAGCGTCCGACGTGCGCGAGTTCTTCCAAGACTGGATGAAGAAAAACTACAACGTCAAGTTCAAGAACGGCGGCTTGCTCGGCCTGAGCAAAAGCGAGGCGCTTGAGGCCCGCAAAACGCCGGCCAATTCCATCTCCGGCAAGCTCGTCGACCTCTATGCGACTGTGGTAGCTCCGTCCGATTCTACTTCGGAGGTTGCCCTGTTCGGGGGCTTCGATGACAACACCTTCTTCGACCCCGACAAAACCGCCACCGAGTACAGCGCCATGCGGGTAATGGCCCAGACTTTCGCCGCCGCCGCCCGCCTCAAAGCCTACCGCGACCAGATTGCGGAAGCCGAAAAGAGCGTGAAAACCGCTGAAAAGGAAAAAGAGAAGCTCGAAAAGAACCGCGTTTATCTGCAGAATAACACCACTTCCAACCTGGCCAAAATAGAGGAGCTACTGAAGAAAAATGCCGATAATCTGCAGCAGATACGCTCCGACTCGGCCTCGCTCGTCAAAAACAGCCAGGTGCTCGACGTGAACCGCACGCAGCTGCAGCGCCGCCGCGACCGCCTCTCCGCGCTCGACCGTAAGAACTAGCCGGGGCGCGCGCCGTACTCAGGCTATGGAAAACCCATCTTCGCCCCTCGATACCCTGCGCCAACTCAAGGAGATGCTGGATGCCGGGGCCCTCACGCCCACCGAGTTTGAAGCCCTGAAAAAGCGGTTGGTGTTCGCCGACCAAGCCACGAATTCGCCATCACCAGCCTCGCCGCCGCCAGCCGCTGCCCCGTCGCCACCTACCAATATATCGCCGCCCACGCCGCCTGCTTCGGCGCCACCGGCATCGACGCCAGCTACTCCCGTGCCGCCGACTCCGGTAACGCCCGCCCCGGCTGACTATCCTTCGTTTACGGCTGCTTCGCTTCCTCCTACGCCGGCTACTCCGTTCCCACCGGCTTCGGCTGCTCCGGCCCCTTCTGGTTACGAGCCGCCTGTGGCCCGTGCTTTCGAGCCGCCGGCTGCCCGGCCGCAGCAGGTAATAACAGAGCTGAACTCGCCCGGCCTGAGCGGTGCACCGCCGAAAAATGAGGAGGGCCCAAACCCGCCAACTACTACCCAGTCGCCAGTTGCCACGCCTCCTAGGCCGGCCCCTACGCCGCTTTCGCAGCTCATTGTAGAGTCGCTCAACAAGGTGCCCAGCGGCAGCCGGCCAGTTTCTGCTACCCCGCCCAACCCCGTGGTGCCGCCTACGCCGGTCGCCTCAGCTCCGCCCCGTTCTCCAGAAGTGAATAGGGTGCCGCCGCAGGTGCCGCCACAACCTTTACCCAGTGCCGCACCCGTGGCCGACGAAGAAGGCTGGGCAGATAACGAGTTTCCCGAGTCGGATAGACCGAAGGCCCGCAGCCCGCTGGCCCTTATCCTATCCATTGGAGGGTTGTTGGCGCTGCTGGGCTTGGTAGTATATCTGGCCCTCAACCGGCCGCCGTCCGAGCGGTTGTCCAGCACCAGCCAAATTGCTGCCGACTCGGTAGCTACCACCATTGAAACGGGCCCGCAAGCCGACCCGCTCACTCCGGCAGCAGTAGCCGAGCCCGAAACAATCCGCGTGATGCCAACCAACCCTGCCCCGCCAGTGCAGCGGCGGCCCGCCCCGCCAAGGCGAGATACAGTGGCCGTTGCCCCTGCCGCTCCCGTGTCATCGGACTCAACCGATACGCCCTAAGCGGAGCAGAACGATGTAGAGACGCCAAATGTAGCGTCTCTACATCGTTCTCTTTTCTCCTTAATCAGTTTCTGAGTTCTTAATCCTACAAATTTCTTTTTGCACTATTCAACGTCCCCAACCCCGGGCCGCATGCTAAACCTTAGCCCATTCGGCTGAGGTTTTTTCTTCAACCAATCCACCTGCTATTTATGGCTCTCTCTCACCTTCTACCGCCGGCCTTATTGGTAGGCCTGGCTGCCGCCAGCTTGGCGCTGGGCAGCTGCTCCTCGCCCAACAACGATTCGCAAAGCATCGCCGTGGCGGCCGGGCCCGACTCCACGGCGGCCATGTTCAACACCGCTCCCGCCAACTCGCCGCTGCAAGTAGTGGCCGAGTTCACCGGCCCCCAAATGGTGGGCGTGGCCGTGGCGCCCGGCGGCCAGGTATTCGCCTGCTTCCCGCGCTGGGACCACAACCCCGTGTATCCCATCGCCCTGGTCGGCCCCAATAACACCCTCACGCCTTACCCCGACGCTAACTGGTGCACCTGGACCGACTCGGTGAAGAACGAGCCCCAGAAGCACTGGATTTGCCCCCAAACCGTGCACACCGATAAATCGGGCATGGTGTGGGTGCTCGACCCCGCCTCGCCCGGCATCAAAGGCACGGTGCCCGGTGGCCCCAAGCTGGTGAAGACCGACCCCAAAACGCGCCGCGTGCTGCTTACCATCCCGTTCCCCGAGAGCGTGGCTCCGCGCAAGTCCTACCTCAACGACGTGCGCATCGACCTGCAGAACAACTACGCCTACCTCACCGAGTCCGGCACTGGCGCCCTGGTCGTGGTCGATTTAAAGACCAACAAGTCGCGCCGCCTGCTCGACACCCACCCCTCTACTAAAGCCGAGAAAGGCCTCGTGATAAAGGCCGAAGGCCATTCCATGCTTGACCCCGAGGGCAAACCTGCCGAGTTCAACGCCGACGGCATCGCCCTCAGTGCCGACAACAACTACCTCTACTACTGCCCGCTCACGGGCCACACCCTCTACCGCATTAAAACCGCCGCCCTGCGCGATGCTTCCCTCAGCGCCGCCCAACTCGGGCAGCAGGTGGAGAACCTGGGCACCATTCCGGCCACCGACGGCATGGAAATCGACGCGGCCAACAACGTCTACCTCACTTCGTTCGAGCAGAGCGCCCTGGTGCGCCGCACGCCCGACGGCAAGATTGAAACCCTCGTGAAAGACCCGCGCCTGCAGTGGCCCGACACCTACAGCTTCACCGCCGACGGCAACCTGTACGTGGCCAACTCGGCCATTCACAAAATGCCCACCTGGAACAAAGGCGTGGGCCAGCCCCGGCCGCCCTTCCGCATCTTCAAAATGGCCCTGCCCAAGTAGAGGCCGCGTTTATTCAAGCACAAAAAAAGCCGCGCCTATAATTGGCGGGGCTTTTTTATTAGGGTAGAATAGAGCGCAGCGCGGTTAATTGTAGGCTGCTTATTGATAAGTTACTTTCTGGATTTTCACGCCTTTGGTAAAAATGTCCAGGTTTTCACTGGTGTGCGCCAGGATGTCCATGCAGTGGCGGTGCCGCTTGTTCATGGTATCGTGGATGGTGTACACGCCATCGAGCTGTGCGTTTATTCCGGTGACGCGCACCGTGTCTCCGTATTCGAATTCTCCGCCCCAGGGCTTCAGCAAATCGCGCGACAATGCCATCCAGCGCTGTTTGGTCCCGTAGTGCGGCTTAATCCGCGAGTTGTCGGCCGTGATGAACGGCTCGCTGTCCGTTTGGCCCGGCACAGCTTCGTAAATGGTGGCCGTTACCCGATAAGTCAGGCTTTTGGTAACGTAGGTTTTTGACTTTTTAACCTTAGTTTTTGATTTAACCACCCGGCGCTCGGCGGGGCGGCTCACTTCTAGCGGCGAAATAAACTTAACCAGTCCGGTGGCTTTGGTGCTGTTATCGGCTGGTGACGAAGAGAAAAGAGGGGCTGTAAATGCGGAGGCTGCTAAAAGGATGTCTAGAAATAACCGTACACTACTCATTTAAAAGGGTTTCGTTCATCCGCCATTCTTCGCCTGGCAGTTTCGGCGTCCTCCGAGTTGTGATTCGGGGGAAAAGTGTTAACGATTAGATAGATAGATAAGTTTGCCGAAAATAAATTATCCAAATAGAGTGCGCCTCAGGTGGCCTATCACGCCTTCGTAGCCAAAAATTTATAGAACGAAACGAGGTTAGACAGGAGTTTGCCGTGATTGGAGCCGCCATTAAATCGCCAGTGCTTACATTATCTCAGGCTGGCTTGCGTAAGCACTACCCGGTCATCCTCCCAAATTTTGATAAATTGGCCAGCGAAGCCCAAGAGCCCTCGCAAAGCGATAAATAGCATTGTGTTGAAAAACAGGTGAATTCGTGTAGTCGAATTTAGGTTTTTGCCTGAATCATAAGCTCCCTAATTTTACGCAGCCTTACCTAAGCTGAATTTCTCATGGACGCATACTCGTATATAGCCAACGCCGACGCGGCGGCCATTGAAACCTTATACCAAGCCTATCAGCAAAACCCGGAGTCAGTTGACTTTGGCTGGCGCAAGTTTTTTGAGGGCTTCGATTTTTCCCAGCAATTCCCGGAAGGGGCGCCCTTGGTGCCCGGCAACGGTACTGCCACCAACGGCACCGTCACTAATGGCACCGCTTCGAATGGCGCGGCCGCGGCGCCCAAGTCGACTGCCGCTACTGGCGACCAGGTCGACGGCTTTGGCGTGCTGCAAACGGATGCGTCTACTAACAACGCGCCAAGCAACATCAGCGGCAGCGCGGTAGCCGCCAGCGATAAGGAAACTGCTGTACGGAACCTCATCCACGCCTACCGCAGCCGCGGGCACCTGCGCGCCAAGACCAATCCGGTGCGCGAGCGCAAGGACCGCAAGCCCCGCCTCGACCTCGGCGATTTCGGCCTCGGCGAATCCGATTTGGATACCGTTTTCAAGAACGGCGAAGTGCTGGGCCTGGGCACCCAGGCCACGCTGCGCGACATTCTGGCGGCCCTGGAAAAGATTTACACCGGCCCCATCGGCTTCGAGTACATGTACATCCGCGACCCGCAGGTGCTGGACTGGTTCCGCGAAAAGGTTGAGCAGGCGTCGCTGTCGTTCAACCCCGGCGTGGAGTACAAGAAGCGCATCCTGAAGAAGCTCAACGAGGCCGTTGTTTTTGAGAACTTCCTGCATACTAAATTCCTGGGCCAGAAGCGTTTCTCGCTGGAAGGTGGCGAAACCACCATTCCCGCTCTCGATGCCATAATTGGCAAGGGCGCCGAACTGGGTGTGGAAGAAGTGATGATAGGCATGGCCCACCGCGGCCGTCTGAACGTGCTGGCCAACATCATGGGCAAGACTTACGAGCAGATTTTCTCGGAGTTTGAAGGCACCGCCGTGCCCGACCTTACCATGGGAGACGGCGACGTGAAGTACCACATGGGCTACAGCTCGGAGGTGGAAGCCAGCGGCGGCCAGAAAGTGAACCTGAAGCTGGCGCCCAACCCCTCGCACTTGGAGGCGGTGAACCCCGTGGTAGAAGGCTTTGTGCGGGCCAAAATTGAGCACCAGTACGGCGACGACTTCCGCAAGATTCTGCCCATTCTCATTCACGGCGACGCCGCGGTGGCCGGCCAGGGCATTGGCTACGAACTGACCCAGATGTCGTTGCTGGAAGGCTACAAAACGGGCGGCACCATCCACTTTGTAATTAACAACCAGGTTGGTTTCACCACCGACTTTGAAGACGCCCGCTCGTCGATTTACTCGACGGATTTGGCCAAAATCATCGATGCGCCAGTAGTGCACGTGAACGGCGACAACCCCGAAGCCGTGGTGTTTGCCGTGCAGTTGGCCACCGAGTACCGCCAGCAGTTCAACGCCGACATCTTCATTGATATGGTGTGCTACCGCCGCCACGGCCACAACGAGTCGGACGAGCCCAAGTTCACGCAACCCACGCTCTACAACATCATTTCTAAGCACCAAAACCCGCGCGAGGTGTACAACGCCATGCTCGTGCAGCGTGGTGATGTGGATGCCGAGCTGGCTAGCCAGATGGACCGGGAGTTCCGCGACATGCTGCAGGCCCGCCTCGACCTGGTGAAGCAGAAGCCGCTGCCCTACAACTACCAGGCGCTGGAAAACGAGTGGCGCAGCCTGCGCCGCTCCAAGCCCGAGGACTTTGACCAGTCGCCCGAAACCGGCATCAGCGAAGACACCGTGCAGCGCGTGGCCAAGGCCCTCACCACCTTGCCCGAGGGCTTCAAGCCCCTCAAGCAGATTGATAACCTGCTGAAAGAGCGCCGGAAAATGTTCTACGACAACCGCGTGCTGAACTGGGCCGCCGGCGAGCTCCTGGCCTACGGCTCGCTGCTGAGCGAGAACCACAAAGTGCGCGTAAGCGGCCAGGACGTGCAGCGCGGCACGTTCTCGCACCGCCACGCCGTGTTGCACGATGCTGAGACCTCGGCGCCCTACACCTCGCTCAACCACATGGAAGGCGAGCAGGAGCAGCTAAGCATTTACAACTCGCTGCTGAGTGAGTACGCGGTGCTGGGCTTCGAATTCGGCTACGCCATGGCCAACCCCACGGCCCTGGTGGTGTGGGAAGCCCAGTTCGGCGACTTCGCCAACGGCGCCCAGACCATGATTGACCAGTTCATTGTGAGCAGCGAAAGCAAGTGGCAGCGCATGAACGGCGTGGTGATGCTGCTGCCCCACGGCTACGAAGGCCAGGGCCCCGAGCACTCCAACGCCCGCCCCGAGCGCTTCCTGCAGCTGGCGGCCGAGCACAATATTGTGGTGGCGAACATGACCACGCCGGCCAACTTCTTCCACGCCCTGCGCCGCCAGCTCACCTGGAGCTTCCGCAAGCCGCTGGTGGTAATGTCGCCGAAGTCGATGCTGCGCAACCCGCTCTGCGTGTCGCCCATTGAGGAATTCACCAGCGGCACCTTCCGCGAGGTGCTCGGCGACACGTTTGCCGAAGCCAAAAAGGTGAAGCGCGTGCTGCTGTGCTCGGGCAAAGTCTACTTCGACTTGCTGGAAGAGCAGCGCGAGTCCAACCGCACCGACGTGGCCATTGTGCGCCTCGAGCAGCTGCACCCCTTCCCCAAAAAGCAGCTCGCCGCCGAGTTGGCCAAGTACCCCAAAGCCAAGCTCTACTGGGTGCAGGAAGAGCCCGAAAACATGGGTTACTGGAACTACATGCTCCGCTACATGCGCCGCGAGCTGGAAGATGTTATTGCCCGCAAAGCGTCGGCCTCGCCGGCTACGGGCTACAACAAAGTCCACGTGAAGGAGCAAAAGGACCTGGTGGGCCGGGCTTTCGACAAGCCAAAGGAAGCCGTGGCCGACGACACCATCGAAGCCACGGCGGAAATCGCCAAAACACAAGACTAGGTTTTGGCTCGCTCCTAACTGTTGGCTGGTAGCCTCGTTAAAGAATATCAGCCAACAGTTAGGAGCCACTAGCTAGCAGCCCAGCATAAATGATAACCGAAGAGCAAATACAAGCCATTGTGCGGCGTATTGTGGAAGGCTACAAACCTGATAGAATCATTCTGTTCGGTTCGTACGCCTATGGTACGCCCACGGAAGACAGCGACTTGGATTTGCTCATTGTGAAAGCAAGCGCGGAGAAAAAGCCGATAGAGCGCGACCTTGCCATCCGCCATTTGCTGTGGGGGGGCGAGATGCCGCCAATGGACATTTTCGTTCGTACTCCCCAGGAACTAGCCGACGCAGTAGCCAGGGTACACACCATCGAAGCGGCGGCAATCCAAAACGGCCGAACCCTATATGCAGCAGCCTAGTAGCCCAGCTCAAACCAAAGTGGCGACCTTCTTGCGAACGGCTGACCGCGACTTGGAAACGGCTGAAACGCTGGCGCAGCATTCGCCACATTTGTATGAGAGCATCGGGTTCAGTTGTCAACAAGCAACTGAGAAATACTTAAAAGCTGCCTTATTTCGCTACGGGTTGCCCGCGCCCTTTATTCACGACTTGACTAGTTTAGCCTCGGGGTTGGCGTCTAAGGTTCACTTCGACCAAGACGATGTATCGGCAGCGACCATCTTGAACAGTTTCGCCGTGAAATGGCGATACGAAAGCGACGATGCTCCTGATTTTACTGTGGCTGAGCTGCTAGCCATGGCTTATCGATTTCAAAACAAACTCAGGCCCCTTGCAGCGGCCTTCATTCTGTAACACTTCACGCTTTCTCCTGCCCTATGGCCCTTGAAATCAAAATTCCCGCCGTTGGCGAATCCATCACCGAAGTCACGATTGCGAAGTGGCTCAAACAGGACGGCGACGCCGTGAAACGCGACGAAGTAATTGCCGAGCTCGAATCGGACAAGGCCACCTTCGAGCTGCCTGCTGAGGCCGACGGCGTGTTGAAAATTCGCGTGGCCGAGGGCGAAACCATTGGCATCGGCACCATCATCGCCGATTTGGGCGACGCAGGTAGCAACGGCGCTGCGCCAACTGCGGAATCAGCTCCGGCAGCTTCGGCAGCCGCTCCTGCAGCTGCTCCGGCGGCGGTCGGTTCGGCCGACCCAGTTTCTCAGGGCGAGCAAAATCCCGAAGCCAGCAACCAGTCAGGCTACGGCGGGGCTCCGGCCGGCAACGAAAGCAAAGACCCTTCTACGCCTGGCGCTCCGGCTACTTCCGACGCTCCGGCGGCGGGTGGTTCTGCGCCCGCCGGTGGCGGTGCTGCCATCGAGATGAAAATCCCCACCGTGGGCGAATCCATCACCGAGGTAACCGTAGCCAAGTGGCTGAAAGAAGACGGCGCCCAAGTGAGCCGCGACGAGGTAATTGCCGAATTGGAGTCGGACAAAGCCACTTTTGAGCTGCCCGCCGAAGGCAGCGGCACCCTCCGCCACGCTGTGAAAGAAGGCGAAACCATCGCCATCGGCACCGTGATTGCGCGCATTGAAGGCGGCAGCGGCGGCGCGGCAGCGCCAGCCCCTGATGCTCCGGCAGCGGCGCAGGCAGCTCCGGTTGCGGCCATGGCCCAGCCCGCTAGCGGTGGCGCGGCCACCTACGCTACCGGTGTGCCCTCGCCGGCGGCCGGCAAGATTCTGGGTGAAAAAGGCATTGCTGCCACCGACGTAGCCGGCACCGGCCGCGACGGCCGTATCACCAAAGAAGACGCTCAGAACGCTCAGGCCAAGCCTGCTGCTCCGGCTCCGCAGGCGGCTCCCGCGGCTTCGGCTCCAAAAGCGGCTGCTCCGGCTGCCAGCAGCGCCCCCGCCGCCAGCGGCGACCGCAACCAGCGCCGCGAGCGTATGAGCAACCTGCGCAAAACGGTGGCCCGCCGCCTCGTAACGGTGAAGAACGAGACGGCCATGCTCACCACCTTCAACGAGGTGAACATGCAGCCCATCATGGACATGCGCACCAAGTTCAAGGACAAGTTCAAGGAGAAAAACGGCGTGAACCTCGGCTTCATGTCCTTCTTCACCAAGGCGGTGTGCGTGGCCCTGCAGGAGTGGCCCTCGGTGAATGCCCAGATTGATGGCACCGACATCGTGTTCAACGATTTCTGCGACATAAGCATCGCCGTTTCGGCCCCTAAGGGCTTGGTGGTGCCGGTAATTCGCAATGCTGAGAAGCTCTCCTTCGAAGGCGTGGAGAAGGAAGTGGTGCGCCTCGCTACGCTGGCCCGCGACAACAAGCTTACCATTGAGCAGATGACCGGCGGTACGTTCACCATCACCAACGGCGGCGTGTTTGGCTCGATGATGAGCACCCCGATTATCAACGCTCCGCAGTCGGCAATTCTAGGCATGCACAACATCGTGCAGCGCCCCATCGCCGAAAACGGCCAGGTGGTAATTCGCCCCATGATGTACCTGGCCCTAAGCTACGACCACCGCATCATCGACGGCCGCGAGTCGGTGTCGTTCCTGGTGCGCGTGAAGGAATTGCTTGAAGACCCTACGCGCCTGCTGCTGGGCGTGTAAGCAGCGCATTTGCCTAAGTTGAAAAAAGCCGGTTTCTGCACAGCAGAAGCTGGCTTTTTGCTTGTTAGCTGCATAGAGAGCTACGAGCAAGCTACCCTGAGAAACCATCCGAATAGAACGGTCATGCAGAGCGCAGCGAAGCATCTCGCGTGGGGTAGCAACTCAATCGTTGAACGATGCGAGCGAGATGCTTCGCTGCGCTCTGCATGACCGTTCTATTTGGGTAAATTCTAATTATAGTATCACCATCAAATTGATGAGTTATGAAGTGCCTTCCATCCAAGTAATTGGCCTTTATGTCGATTGGCTGCGTAAAGAGGGGTAAAGCACCTGCGCCTTATGCCAACATTTACCAGCCTCAAAGATTGGTTTTCCTCCAATCCAGACCCGGACTCAAGCCCTATTCCGCCCATCCGGCTAGAGGCTGCACTGGCGCCCGCCGATGAGCCGTTTCGGCCTGTGCGGCAGTCCGACGGCTTTGCCAGTCGGGTGCTTATCGTGGTGGGGATTGTCACGTTTGTGGGGCTGTTGCTGGTCTTTCTGTGGGCCAGTCGCTCGATATTGCTGCTGGGGTTTGGCGTGGTGCTGATGGCCGTGCTGCTGCGGGCCGTGGGTAAGCTGATTTGCAAAATCTCAAGCCGAATTCCTATGAAGGCCGCCGTGGGAATTGCAACGGTACTGCTGCTGGGGGCCATGGTCGGGTTTGGAATGCTGGCCGCGCCGCGCATCTCGGAGCAGATGAACTCGCTAACGGCCGAGATTCCGGCGTCCATCCAAAAAATTAAAGACCAGCTAAACGCCACGCAATGGGGGCAGGTGGTGCTCAAGCAGCTGGAGGAGGACATGCCCTCGCCGTCGCTGAGCCGGGTAACGGGCATTGTGGGCGGCACCCTGGGCGTAATCACTAACACGGTGGTCATATTGGTGGCGGGCCTGTTTTTGGCCCTCGACCCGGGCTTGTACATTAGGGGTTTTGCGCGGCTGTTTCCAGTATCGCGCCGGCAGCGGGCCCGGGAGGTGGTGGCCAGCGTGGCCGACCGGCTCGAAAGCTGGCTGCTGGGCCAGTTCATCGCCATGTTTGCGGTGGGCGTGCTCACGTGGGTGGGCTTGGCGGCGCTGGGCATGCCCCTGGCCATGGTGCTGGCCGTCATTGCTTTTGTGTTTGACTTCGTGCCCTTCATTGGGCCGCTGGTGGCCGCTGTGCCAGCCGTGCTGCTGGCGGTGCTGCAGGGGCCCCAAATGGTGCTGTATGTCGCCTTGGTTTACCTGGCGGTGCAGCAGATAGAAAGCTACTTGGTGGTGCCTCTGGTGCAGCAGCGCACGGTTTCGGTGCCGCCTACATTGCTGCTGCTCACCGCGTTATTGGGAGGGGTTTTGTTTGGCTTGCCCGGCACCATCATCGCCATGCCGGCGCTGGTAGTACTGATAACGTTGATTAAAGAGCTCTACGTGAAGGACACTTTGGGCGACCACACGGAAGAAGCAAAGTAGCTGTCAGGATGTATCATTGCGCCTTCGGCGGGCCACATTAAAATTAACTTAAAGCGTAATACGGCAGTAAGAGTACCAAAGCTTGAGCTTTTTTTCACATTCTTTCTTACCCCTATGGAAACTCAAACCTTACTTCACTGGCTCTACGTGGCCTCTATGGTCGGCGGCGCGCTGCTGTTCTGGGCTTGGAGCCGCAACCCCAAGGGCGTGCCGCAATACGAATACGCCATTGCCATGATGATTCCCATCTGGTCGGCGCTGGCATACATGGGCATGGGGCTGGGCCAGGGCAAAACTGAGGTGGCCGGCCAGGTCACGCACTACGCCCGCTACATCGACTGGGTGGTAACCACCCCGCTGCTGCTGTTGGCGCTGGCGTTCACGGCCATGTTTTACACGCCGAAGGATGAGCGCAGCAAAAGCCTGCTGTTTAGCCTGGTGGCGGCCGATGTGGTGATGATAGTTTGCGGGCTGTTTGCCGATTTGTCGGAGTCGAGCACGGCCCGCTGGATGTGGTACACCTGCGGGGTAGGCGCGTTTTTGGCAGTGCTGTACCTGATATGGGTGCCGCTGCGCCGCATTGCGGCAGATAGCGACGCCGAACTGGGCAGTATCTACAATAAGCTGGTCGGCTTCCTGACCTTGCTCTGGTTCAGCTACCCCACCATTTGGGCGCTGGGGCCCTCGGGTATCGGCTTTTTCAATCAAACGACGGAGACGTTGCTATTCGTGGTGGTGCCCTTCTTCTCGAAAGTAGGTTTCAGCATCATGGACCTGCAGTACCTGCGTGACCTAGCTTCGCGCAAGCCGGCCCACCACCACGAGCAGCAGCGCGTTGCCCTAGGATAGCACAGCGGAAAGTGGTTAAGCCACATACTACACCCATTGGAAACCTAAACAGAAGCGGCCGACAGCATTTGTCGGCCGCTTTTTTGTGGCGTCTCCAGCTTAAAGTCGACTGCTACCGTTTAATATCACTCACTCTCTACAGCTATGAAACACTCGAAAAAAACGCATCGTCCGGCCAAATTCTGGCCTGTTATCGGTTTCGGCACCTTGGCTGGTATGCGCAGCATGAGCGCGCCGGCCTTTTTAAGCCACTACTTGTCGCGCCAGCCCCACGCCGGTCTGGATGGCTCGCCCCTGCGATTCCTGCAAAAGCCCGCCACGGCCACGGCGCTGAAGGCCATAGCAGCCGGGGAAATAGTAGCCGACAAGCTGCCCATGATGCCCAACCGCATTGCTCCAGAAGTTTTGCTGGGCCGACTTCTGTCGGGCGCGCTGGTGGGGGCGACCTGGTACAAGTCGCGCCAGGGCAGCGCTGTGGGCGGTGGCTTGTTGGGTGGGGCGGTGGCGGTAGCCGCCACGTTCGTTAGTTATGCCTTGCGCACGGGCATCAGCGAGAAATCGGGTGTGCCCGTCGCATTGGTGGGAGTGGGGGAGGATGCTCTGGTGCTAGCTGGTGGCACCGCTTTGCTTAGCGGGCAGCGGCCGGCCCATGGCGAATGGCGCCCCATGTAGGGGTTGCCAACCGTCAGAGAAAAGCCTTTGCTTAGACCTCAACTGCCGCTTCGGGCGCTGCGGCGGGTACCTCCTTTTTTCGGCGCCCGCCCAGCACCACCAGCACCACAGCCAAGACAATGAGGGCCGCGCCGCCCAGCATTTGCGGGTTCAGCACCTCGCCGGCGAAAGCCCAGCCCAGCAGCACGGCCACCACTGGGTTCACGAATGCATAGGTGCCGGCCAGCGCCGGCTCTACCACGCGCAGCAGCCAGATGTAGGCCGTGAACGCCACAATGGAGCCAAACGTGACCAGATACGCATACGCCATCCACGACTTGGTGGTGACCTGCGCCAGCGCAAAGCCATCGGCTTCGCCCCGCAGCAAGCCCAGGATGAGCATGGCCACGCCGCCACAAATCATCTGCATGCCGCCCGAGATGAAAGGGGAGGAGGCCGGCTGGTGCTTCTTGGAATAGAGCGAACCCACCGACCACATCACCGCCGCCAGCAGTACTAGCGTCACGCCAATTTCGGGGTGGCCCGGCCGCGGCACGCCCGCCGAACTGGGGTGTGCCGCCAGCAGGTACATGCCCAGCAGGCCGGCCGCCAGCCCTACGGATACCCAGCGCGTGGGTCGGGGCGTCACGCCGCTCAACCACCCCAGCAGCGCCAGAAACATGGGCACCGTGGCCACCAGCAGCGAAGTAGTACCGCTGGGCAAATACAGCACCCCAAACGTGGTGCCGCCATTACCAAAGCCCAGCAAACAAATGCCAATAAGCAGCGCGTGGCCCCAGCCGCGCCAGCTGGGTCGCGGCTCGCCGCGCAGGCGCATCACGAGGTAGAGCAGCCCGCCCGCCATGCCGTAGCGCGTGCCTGCCATGAGCAGCGGCGGCATGCTGGCGATGGCAAACTTCATAACCAGATAGGTGGAACCCCAGATGAGATAAACGGCAGCAAAAGCTAACAGCATTGCCACCCGCGACGGAGCAGCAACGGAACTTGAATTGGACATATAATTGATAAGAATTGCGGCAAAATTACGCCCGATAGAATGGGTGAGACGCTCGGCGGCAATAACGGTTTCGTGTGGGCCGACTGTCATGCTGAGCGCAGCGAAGCACCTTATCACGTTTGAACAAATCGTTCAGACCTGATAAGGTGCTTCGCTGCGCTCTGCATGACAGACGGAGTGGTGGGGTCAGGCATTAATTCCCAAGGCCCGTTGTTGCTTTGCAGCATGACAAACACCAAAGTGCTTCTCTTGCTGCTGTTGCTCGTGGGCTCCTTTGCCCCGGCTGCCGGGCAGCTGCTGCAAAACAAGCCCACCTTCACCCGCGCCGATTCGTTGCGGGGCGGCCAAACGCCCCTACGCACCTGCTACGACCTCAACTACTACCACCTCGACGTGAAGCTGGACCCGGCCAAGCGTTTAATTAGTGGCTCCAACCTGTTCCGCTACACCGCCACGCAGGATTTCACTCGGTTGCAGTTCGACCTGTTCGCTAATCTGAAGGTGGAAAAGGTGCTGTATAAGGGCAAAGAAGTGCCCTTTACCCGCGAGGCCAATGCCGTGTTTGTCACCTTCCCCACCACCATTGCCAAAGGCAGCCGCGATGAATTCACGGTGCAGTACTCCGGCAATCCCATTGTAGCGAAAAAGGCCCCCTGGGATGGCGGTATGGTGTTTTCGCAGGATGCCAAGGGCAAGCCCTGGGTAGCCACCGCCTGCCAGGGCACTGGCGCTAGCATCTGGTGGCCCACCAAAGACCAGCAGGCCGACGAGGTCGACAGCATGCTTATCAGCGTGAGCGTGCCGAATGGCCTCAAAAACGTGTCGAACGGCCGCCTGCGCAAAGTCACCAAGCTCAAGGGTGGCTACACCCGCTTCGACTGGGCTGTGCGCAACCCCATCAACAACTACGCCGTGGCCCTGAACGTGGGCGACTACCAGCACTTCAGCGGCGGCACCTACGCCGGCGAAAAGGGCCCCCTCACCCTCGACTACTGGGTGCTGCCCGAGAACCTGGCCAAGGCCAAAAAGCAGTTTGCCGCCAACGTGCAGCCCATGCTTAAGTCGATGGAGCACTGGTTCGGCCCCTACCCGTGGTACGAGGACGGCTACAAGCTGGTGGACGCCCCGCACCTCGGCATGGAGCACCAAAGCGCCGTGGCCTACGGCAACAAATACCAAAACGGCTACCTGGGCCGCGACCGCAGCAACACCGGCTGGGGCGACAAGTGGGATTTTATCATCATCCACGAAAGCGGCCACGAGTGGTTCGGCAACAACATCACCACCCAGGACATTGCCGATATGTGGGTGCACGAAAGCTTCACCACCTACTCCGAAGCGCTGTTTGTGGAAAGCCAGTTTGGCAAGCAGGCCGGCCAGGAATACATCCACGGCCAGCGCCGCAACATTCAGAACGACGCAAGTATCATCGGCCCCTACGGCGTGAACCAGGAAGGCTCGGGCGATATGTACGACAAGGGCAGCAACCTACTGAACATGCTGCGCACCGTCATCAACGACGATGCCAAGTGGCGCCAGCTGCTGCGCGGCCTCTCCAGCACCTTCTACCACCAGACGGTCACGGGCCAGCAAGTCATTGAGTATTTCAACCGCGAAAGCAGGAAAGACCTCACCAAAATCTTCGACCAGTACCTGCGCCACGCCAGCATTCCCACGCTGGAAGTGCGGTTTGAAAACGGCCAGACCATAGCTCGCTGGATATCCAACGTGCCGGGCTTCGACATGCCCGTGCGCCTGCGGGTGAAGGGCGGTGAGTACCAGTTTATCCCGCTCACCACCAAGTTTGAGCCCATCAAGCAGCTGGCCGGTGCTACCAAGGAGACGCTGGAAGTCGACACCTTCAACTACTACATCGGCGTGTTAATAAACTGACCGGCGCGGCCCCTTCCCGATGAGCGAGCTTATTCCAACCTACCAGTTGCAGGCATTTTCCAGCCACGACGGCGCACCTGCGGACGTGTACTTTCCCGATTACGCCGCCCCGGCCACTCGGAAAATTCCCCTGGACCGCCCGTATCGAGGCGACTACTACAAAATCAGCCTGTGCTTGCGGGGCACGGCCGAGCTTAAGGCGAATCTGGAAACCTACGCCGTTGGCCCCAACTGCCTGGTTCTGGCCACGCCGGATGTCATCAAGCAGTGGCTGCACATTGCCGATGAATACGAAACACTGTCCATTTTTTTTACCAAGAACTTTATCACGACCCATAACGCGGCCACGGGCAAACTCCGCTTCTTCGTGGCGCCGCCCACCTATGTGCTGCAGCTCTCGGCTTCCCAGGCGGCCAATCTGGCGGCGTCTTTTCGCTTCCTGCAGCAGAAATACCACACGTCCAGCACAGAGCGGGACAACATTTTGAAGAACATTCTCAACAGCCTGCTCTACGAAATTGGCGCCCTCTACGACCTGCCCCCAGCGCTGCCCGCGGCCAGCCAAAGCAGAAGCCAGCAGCTGGCGGCGGCCTTCCGGCAGCTAGTGCAGGCGCATTGCACCACCGTCCGCAGCGTGGCATTCTACGCGGCGGCCTTGTGCATCACGCCGAAGCACCTCAACGAACTGGTGAAAGAAGCCACCGGCCGCACCGCCAGCGATTGGATTGCCGAGGCCGTGGTGCTGGAAGCCAAGGCCCTGCTGCAAACACCCGGCTTGCCCGTTCAGGAAGTGGCCGCGAGCCTGCACTTCGCCGACCAGTTTGCTTTCAGTCGGTTTTTCAAAAACAGCACCGGCCTTTCGCCCACGGCCTACCGGCAGGCCGGATAGCGGCGTTTGCCGCCTTTTCGCCACAGCCTGCCGCCATCTAGCCATTCCGGCCAGCGGCCCGGGTGGGGAATTTTGCAGCAGCAACTTCAGGAGGCTTTCTGATGGACCAATACTGAGCCAATGAGTAGCGCCGCCAGAAGTTGCTTGTCTATTCTTTCACGCAAAATCCCCTTTTATGATTTTAGTAACCGGAGCAACCGGCCAGCTAGGTATGGCCGTGCTGCAAACTCTTTTGGCAAATACGCCTGCTACCCAACTGGCGGCATTGGTGCGCGACGAGCGCAAAGCCGCTGCCTTGCAGGCCCAAGGCGTGAGCATCCGCGTGGGTGACTACGGCGACCCCGCCGCGCTGGACCGTGCCATGCAAGGCATCGAGCAGGTGCTACTCATTTCGGGTGGCGGCGAAGAAGATGCCCTGCAGGGGCACTACAACGTAGTGGATGCTGCCAAACGGGCTGGCGTGCAGTGCCTGGCCTACACCAGTCGGGCGCTAAAAGACCCCAAAACCCTCGTCAACCAGCTTATGGTGCGCCACTTCGATACGGAAGCGTACATCGAGGCCAGCGGGCTGCCTCATATTCTGTTCCGCAACATCCTGTACATGGACGTGCTGCCTCTGTTCACTGGCCCCAACGTGCTGGAAACGGGCATCAACCTGCCCGCGGGCCAGGGCAAAGTTACTTTCGCCCTGCGCAGCGACATGGGCGAAGCCATTGCCAAAGTGCTCCTGGAGCGTGACTTTAGCACCCGCACCTACCACTTCACCGGCAGCGAGGCTTACTCCTTCGACGACGTTGCCGCTGCCCTGACCAAGGCAGCCGGAAAAGAGGTGACCTACATGCCCGTCGAAGCCGCCACGTTTGCGGCCGGCATGCGGCAGCGCGGCGTGCCGGAAGTTGCCATTGAGCGAACCGTAGGGTTCATAACCGATATCAAGCATGGTCAGGAATCTGAAGTAAGCCCCGACTTGGCTACGGTTCTGGGCCGCCAGCCCACATCCCTTGTTGAAGGCGTGAAGCAGCTGTATAAGCTGTAGGCGTTGAATGAAATGCTATCCCGCCTGACCGGCCCCCACGTGGCCCAGGTGCGTGTCGCGGAAGCTGGTCGCGTACTTGAGGCCATAGCCCAGCAGCCGGTCCACGGCGCTGTGGAAGAACAGCACTGTGCCCGCCAGCTCCAGCGCCGGCAGGCCCAGCCACCAGCCCGCCACCCCTACGGCTACGGCCACCGCCTTGTGGTGCGCAAAATTGTAGCAAGCGGCCCCCACGCGCGGCGCGGCCAGGTAGCCGACCATGCTCAGGTCGGGGAGTAGGAAGGTGGCGGGCAGCACCCACCACGCATAAGGCAGGCGGGCAAAGACGGCCAGGGCGAACAGGGCTTCGGCTAGCTCTTCGGTTTTTAACAGGTTTTTCATGAGTGCAGAGCAGGGGTGAGGTGATACCATTGAACACCCCAAAATTGCGCTGGCCCAGACCCGCCCAACGATAACAAAAGCTAAGAAATGAGCCGCGCTCCCCCGACGCGGTGCCGTGCTTACTGGCCCCGGGTGCGTGCCACCCGCCCCCGGATGCGGCTCAGCGAGACCGGCGTCACGCCGAGGTAGTTGGCGACCAGGTGCTGCGGGATGCGCTCCAGAATCTTGGTTTTGCCGCTGGCCAGCAGCGCGCGGTAGCGCTCTTCGGGCGAGAGCAGCAGGTGCTCGACCAGGCGGGCATCGGTGCCGAGCAGGTGGTATTCGGCCATCAGGCGGCCGAACCGCTCGTACACCGGCCGCTCGTCGTAGAGCCGGCGCAGCAGCGCGTAGTCGAAGACAACCAGCTCGGTGTCGGTAAGCGCCTGAATGCTGAGCTGGCTGGGTTGGCCCGTCAGGCAGCCGGAATAATCCGCCAGCAGGTGGTTCTCGAAGAAGAAGTACGTGGTGCGCTCTTCGCCGTCAGGGCGTGGGAAGTAAAGGCGGCAGCTGCCACTGAGCAGCAGAGCCAGTTCGGGGCGGCGCTCGCCGGCCTGCACGAAATGCTCCCCGCGGGTCAGGTGGCACGGGCGCAGGCCCTCAGCCAGCGGCTGCCAGTCGGCATCCGTCAGGGCGGGTACGAAACGGTGCAGGTAGGCGCGCAGCGGGTGCATGGAGGCGGTATGTTCGGGGCGGTAGGCTAGTGGCCCTGCTAAAGTAGGACGTTTGGCCACACTCGGTGCGGGACACCATTCGAGGAGAAAAGGCTGTTGCTGCGAAAACGTGGTGCCGCCGTGGGCGAACCTCCTACTGCCTACTCCTTCCAAAAGCCATCAAGGCCCCGTTTCGCTAACGCCATATTTTGCCTGTCGCCTGCCCAAGGCGGTGTTACCTTTGTGCCGCTTCATCAACGCGCTACTCATGAATCAATACGACGTCACTGTCATCGGCTCCGGTCCTGGGGGCTACGTGGCCGCCATCCGCTGCTCCCAGCTGGGCCTCAAAACCGCCCTCATCGAGAAATACCCCACCCTGGGCGGCACCTGCCTCAACGTGGGCTGCATCCCTAGCAAGGCCCTGCTCGACTCGTCGGAGCACTACCACAACGCCCACACGGCCTTCAAGGAGCACGGCGTGGAGCTCGACAACCTGCGGGTGAACATGAACCAGATGATAGACCGCAAGGCCGGCGTGGTGAAAGCCAACGTCGACGGCATCTCTTATCTGATGAAAAAGAACAAAATCGACGTTCTCACCGGCGTGGGTTCGTTCGTTGATGCAACCCACATCAGCATCGCGCCCACGGCGGGCGGCGAGGCCCAGCAGATTGAAACCAAAAACGTCATCATCGCCACTGGCTCCAAGCCCACGGTGCTGCCGTTCATCGCCCAGGACAAGGAGCGCATCATCACCAGCACCGAGGCCCTGAACATCCGCGAAGTGCCCAAGCACATGATTGTGATAGGCGGCGGCGTGATTGGCCTCGAAATGGCTTCCGTGTACGCCCGCCTCGGCGCCAAAGTGTCGGTAGTGGAATTCATGGACAGCATCATCCCGACCATGGACCGCGGCCTGGGCAAGGAGCTGCGCCGCGTGCTGGGCAAAATTGGCATCGAGTTTTTCTTCAGCCACAAAGTGACCGGCGCTACCCGCGAGGGCGACACCGTGACCGTGACCGCCACCAACCCGAAAGGGGAGGAGGTGAAGTTTGAAGGCGACTACTGCCTGGTGGCCGTGGGCCGCGTGCCCTACACCGCCGGCCTCAACTTGGAAGCCGCCGGCATCGAAATGGAAGAGCGCGGCCGCATCAAGGTCGACGAGCACCTGCAAACCAACGTGCCCGGCATCTACGCCATCGGCGACGTGGTGCGCGGCGCCATGCTGGCCCACAAGGCCGAAGAAGAAGGCGTGTTCGTGGCCGAAACCATCGTGGGCCAGAAGCCGCACATCAACTACCTGCTCATCCCCGGCGTGGTGTACACCTGGCCCGAAGTGGCTGGAGTGGGCTACACCGAAGAGCAGCTCAAGGAGCAGGGCAAGGCCTACAAAGTGGGCTCGTTCCCGTTCAAAGCCAGCGGCCGGGCCCGCGCCAGCGGCGATACCGACGGCTTCGTGAAGGTGCTGGCCGACAAAACGACCGACGAAATCCTGGGCGTGCACATGATTGGCCCGCGCATCGCCGACCTCATCGCCGAAGCCGTGACGGCCATGGAGTTCCGCGCCTCCGCCGAGGACGTGGCCCGCATGAGCCACTCGCACCCCACCTACGCCGAGGCCATGAAAGAAGCCTGCTTGGCGGCTACGGAGAACCGGGCGATTCACATGTAATCCGAATAGCCAGCGTTGTTATGTGGCTTTTTGGCTCCATCCGATACGGCCGCTTCCTTATGGGAGCGGCCGTATTATTTTCGCTGTTGGCTTGCGAACGCAACCGACCTCGCACAATAGAACAGGTGGTTGCCGCGCCTAAGGCTAGTCGTCCGGCCGACAGCCCGACGCCGAAAGCTGCTCCGGTTGCAGCCGTGCAGACCGCGGCGCCCGATGCGCTGCCCGAGGAAACCGGTCTGTTGGGGCTGGAAGTAACGGACCGCACCGGTCCGGATACGCTGGCAACCTGGCCGTTGAAGACGGCCGAATGGGACAGCCTCAATGCCGACTGGGACAGAAATAAAAACCTTTATTCAACGACCCATTTGGGCCGGTTCCGCTTGGTAGAAGGAATCGAACGGCCGCGCTTGTTTTATCAAATAGCCGCCCATGATTCCATTTGGAGGGAAATAGACCTAGCCTTGCCCGATGTGGACATACACTGGGGTATGGAATCGGGCGAAACCGAGTTGGATACCGTTAATCTGGACGGGCGCAGCGCCGCTGAACTCGTGCTGCGGTTTCGTCCGGCAGCGTATGGTTCGGGTAGTGGCACTGCCTGGGACCATGTAAGCATACTTGATGTCAGTTCAACCCCAATCCTGATTTTTCGGGCATTGTTAGCCGCCGAAGAGGAGGCTTTTGTAGGATATGCCACGATGCATGGTTACGAAATTGAGCCAGGCGAACAACTCACTGGCTGTAAGCGCACTTTTAAAGTGCGCCGCCGCGAGTTAGTACTCGGCCCAGTGAGGACTATCGGCAACACCAAAAGTGGGGAGTGCGCTTTAACGAAGCTGCCCGCTGGCCGCTACCGCTACCAGAACGGCAAGGTATTGCGAGCAGGAAAGTAAGAAACTGAAAGCGGCTGAAGCTACGGAAGCTTCAGCCGCTTTCAGTTTCTACCATTCACGTAGCCCCTCTAGTCTTCACCCTGACGGTCTTGCTGGCGTACGGCTCTAGTGCGCTTAGCTGCCTGGCAATGATGGCCTGCCAAGCTTGGTGGGCGTGGCCGCTGAGATGCACATCGTGGTCGAACAACTCTTGCATGGCGCGTAGCTCCGTTACGGTTTGCTCATACAGGGGTTCCTGCTTGCTGTCGAGCTGCTCGAGGTTGCTTACCTGTTGCTGCAAGGCCCGGGCCAGGCGGCGCGCATGGATTTCGCTGATATCGAAATGCGCCTGCTCGTGGGCGAGAATATAGGCCGCGTTATAAACGTCCTTAAAGTAGGAGCGGTGGCAGTCGAACACATTTTCAATGCGCACCAACGCTACCCCTTCCCGGGCACGGTTGAAATACCGGTACCGAAGGAAGCTGCTGGTAGCGGCGTCGAAGGGCCGGCCCACGGTGTGGGCCTTGAAGTCAACCTGCCGGAGGTGGCGCTCGGGGTGCCACAGTATTTCCTTCTCGTAAGGCGTCAGGTCGATTACCCGTAGCGCTTTGGCTTGGATGTGGTGGCAATTATTGCCCCATAGCACGGGGTGCCGGTGCTCGTAAATCTGCAGCACGTTGGCCCCTAGGCGGCGGGCCTGCTCGGTGGCCTGCTCCACCAAGGTGAGGTAGTCGCAATCGAGCTCATCTCCGGCGTCGCCGGCCCGGATAGTGCCCAGCTCCAGCGCAGGGGCAAAGAAGGCTTCATTCTCTTTCACCACCAAAAAGCCCTCGTGCGCAGCCAAAGGCAGCGGTGGCAGGGCAGGGCGTTGCACGCTGGTTCCCACAGCGCTTGCAAACAGCCCCCAGTAAAGCGCGGCGCGCGCCACAAATGGTTTCATAGAGAAGCTGGAGTAGATGCCAGACGGCTACTGAAACCCCTAACTGGCCCCGGTAAGTTCTGCGCAGGTACTTGCCGGTTAAGCCGAAGAGCTGCGGGGGCAGCAATAAGGCCAAAAGTGACCTGAATTCTAGAGCACAACCACATGGTTGAGAGGCGGGCAATCGCTGCAAGTATTGCCCAGCCTACTTCAGCACGTCCTTCAGGCTTTCAACCGGAACTGCTGGCCGGCTTCGATGAACTCCTTCATCATGGCTGCGTGGCCGGAGCCCACGAGCACGAAGGCCTTTCGGTCCTGAGGCGTCATGGTTTTTTGTGCCAGGGAGTATATGTAGAGGTTCCGCCGGTACCACTCCGATGCAGGTGAGTCCCCGCAAAACTTTCTGGGCGGCCGACCTGAAACCGGAGCGTAGCCACAACTCGCGGCGACTGACCTTTTTATTAGGCTGATGCGGCGGTCCGGCCGAATGCCCTCAACATCGAACTGGTGCCCATATAATGGTAATGCAGACGTTTCAGGGCCCCGAAATTTTCATCGCCTTTCACGTTAGTGCTACATCTTTGGGTTGATGTTAAGCTCTCAATTTCTGGTTGGCCTCACGCTGTTGTGCTGCGCCTGTGAATCCCGGACCGCGCCCCACCGTGTCGCTGGCGAAACCTCGGCGGCAGCCTTGCCTGGTCCCATGCCAGCGGCGCCGGCTGAGCCTTTCCTCATGCCGGCACCGCTCGATGCACCGTCCCGGCGCGACAGCCTAGGTCCAGTAGCTCTTGCATGGCAGCTGGTAAGCCTGAGCGGCTTGCGCCCCGACCCGTCCATCGGCCTTTTGGTAGACACTCTCCTGGGCGGCTTTATGCAAGTGCGGGAAGTAGGCGCCGCGCCCCGGCTTTTCTACAAAACCAACCTGCGGGCCGCTCAATGGATGGAAATGGACCTGGCCCTACCCGAATTTGACGGCGATGACTGGACCGGCGCCACCCTAACGCTCGACACCGCCAACCTAGACCGCCGCGGCGCCCCCGAGGTGCTGGTAACGGTTGACAATTCCCACTACGGCAGTGGCGGCGGGCGTCGCTGGGCCTATAAGTGCGTGGTAGATGTAACGAAGGCGCCCATTCGCCTGTTGGGCGCGCTGGCAGAAATAGAAGACGAAAACTTCGGCCGCGACAACGACGAGCCCGACGGCCGCACCCACGACCCCGACTACGAGCGCACCACCGGCTGGGTGCGCCGCATCGAATTGAAGCGCGACATTGTGGTGGGCGAAGCAGAAGGCCTCGGCCGCGACAACGGCGACAATGACCTTACCAAGCTCGCGGCGGGCCGCTACCGCTACCAGGGTGGCCGGGTATTTCGGGTCGGGAAGTAATCCTCTAATACTCCCAGCTAGTATTAAAAGCCAGTTTCACTTTGCAGCTTTCGCGCCCCGCCATGCCTCGCACCGACGCCTACCCCCAAGCCCAGCCCACCAGCCGCGCCGAGTGGCGGCAGTGGCTGGCCGAGCACCACACCAGCAGCCCCGGTGTGTGGCTGGTGTACTTCAAAAAAGCCAGCGGCCAGCCCAGCGTCACCTACCCCGAGGCCGTGGAAGAAGCCCTCTGTTTCGGCTGGATAGACTCGCACCCGCGCAAGCTCGACGCAGACCGGACGCAGCTGCTCTTCACGCCGCGCAAGCCCCGTAGCGGCTGGAGCAAGGTCAACAAGGAGCGACTGGAGCGCCTCGAAGCCGCTAGGCTGCTCATGCCCGCCGGCCTGGCTGCCATTGCCATTGCCAGGCAAAACGGCGCCTGGGAAAGCCTGGACGCCGCCGAAGCCGGTGCCGTGCCCGACGACTTGGCCGCCGCCTTGGCCGCTGATGCCACGGCGCAAGCCAATTTCGCCGCCTTCTCCTCCTCGGGCCGCAAGGCAATTCTGACTTGGGTGCTGGGCGCCAAACAGTCCGAAACCCGCGCCCGGCGGGTGGCCGAAACCGTGCGCTTGGCCGCCTTGAACAAGCGCGCCAACCTCGACCGGGAGTAAACGCATCTCCTATTGGTGCAACGAAAGGCAATGAAATAGGCCAGCGCATTTAGCGTCGAAAAGAGGCGAAAGCAGCGGGAGCTTTCGCCTCTTTTTATGGTTAGCTTCGCCCTTCTATTTTTCCTTGAGCAGCTTCGGACAATGCTTTTTTATATTCGGTACTGTTGGCTTTTGTCTATGTTGTTGGTGCTGGCACAACCGGCCTCTAGTCAGCCCGGAAGCACTGCGGCCCTGGCGCAGGCGGCCAAGCTAGAAGGGAGTAAAAAATACGAGTCTGCCTACCAGATTCTGGACAAAGCCGACCCCAAAGACCAACAGCCTGAAGTGTTCTTGCAGAAGGAAAAGCTGCTGCTCGACTACTACTTGTTAACCCTCGGCTTCCGAGGTTTTGCGCTCAAGGACCTGGCTCCCGGCGAAACCGTGGAGCAGCTGCGTGGCAAAGAGGGCAACTACAACATGCACCTCGTCGACATTCCGCAGCGGATTGGACAGCTGAAAAAACGATTTCCGCAAGACTACCGCCTCCACAAAGGACTGGCCGATTATTACTACCAGATGGTGATGTGCCACTGCGGCCAGGGCGACAAGACCGATGCCGAGCTATTGAACCTGGTGGTTAAAAACTATGAGCAAGCCCATGCCCACCAGTTGGGCGATTTTATGTCCCATTACGCCGTAGGGTATGCCCACTTGGTGCAAAACCAAGCGCAGCTCAGCGTTGCGCCGCTGGAAAAATCCATTGCCCTAAACCCACAGTATCCCACTTCGCACTACAACCTGGCCTACGCCCTCCTGCAGCTGCAAAAACCGGCCGAGGCCACACCTCATGCCCAAACGGCCTTCCAGCTCTACACCGAACCGGACCTGAAAGCCGATGCGGCCCGAATGCTGGGTCAGCTTTACAGCCAGCAACAGCAACCGGCCGAAGCGCGGAAAATGGTTCAGCAGAGCCTTGAGCTGCAGCCGCAGAACTATGCCTCGCTGCGCAGCATGCTGGAACTGGCCGTGGCCGACCGCTCTTCCGAGGCCACTGCTTGGGCCACGCGGCTGTATCAGCTCAATCCGGCCGATGACCAGATGTTTTCCGACATCATGGACATTTACCAGGCCCAGAACCAGTGGGCCGAGGCCGAATCGTTTTTCAGTGGCCAAGTAGCCAAGGCCCCAAACACGCCCGAGGCCCAGGGGTTGCTGCATTTTTACGTTGCCATTCTCAATATGCAGCTCAAGCGCCCCAAAGTGGCCCGCCCGCACTTTCTGGCGGCCCAAACCCACCTTAAGAAGGTGTCCAAGCCCGACAACCCGCTCTTCCAAACCATCAAGCGAGGGCTGGCCGAAACCAAGCCGTGACATCGGTTCTGGAGTTGGTTGAAGGGGAAAAGCTTCTTTACATGCCCGCGCTGACACCCATGGGCCAAAACGCAACAGCGGCTGACGCTCCGGGAGCATCAGCCGCTGTTGCGTTTTCATTGCCGGCGCTTAAAAAGCGAATGCAGGTGCTTTGGGGTCTGGGCCGTACTCGCTATCCCCTTGCGTGCCTTCGGTGCAGGCCAGTACCAGCAACCAAATAGCGCCGATGAGGGGAATAAAGAGGATGAGCATAAACCAGCCGCTTTTGCCAACATCGTGCAGCCTTCTCACCCCAATGCTGATGCCCGGGACAATCATAGCCAAGGTGTAAAGCATGTAGATGTAGCCGTAGCCCAGGCCACCAATTGAGAAGCCGATTATGTTGTCAGCAATTGCCGCGGCAAAGGCAAACAGCATGTTGAACAGGACGAACATCCAATATTCTTTCCGTCTGGCACGCCCGGTAAAGACAGCGTAGTTTCGGAGTGCTTGTAAATATTGTTGCATGAAATAAAAAGGGGTAGACAGGTCCTACTCGTAAGGCTTTTCGGTGACGCCCCGTTTTTTTGAGTGGGTTCTGGGCTCCACTTTGCTGTTCCGACACCAGCGGCGAAAGCCAATAGAGCTTTAATGCTGATATCAAACATTTGACAAGATAGAAGCGAATGGTATCAGCTGCTTAGGCTGGCAAAAAATATATCGTCAGTAGCCTGTCAATTTTGATTTCGGTAAGAAGTCTCCTTTGGTAGACTGGGTGATTCTTTAGACATTCTTAAAGGCAAAGCTCTAAAAAAGCCTGAGTTCAATTCAGGCCCTGGTTTCACCTTAATAACACGACGGATTACTTTTTCAAAACTTCGTATTGGTCAGCATGCATTCCGAACCCACCTACCTCACCGCGCGAATGGCGGCGCCTACGATTGAAGCCCAATTTGCGCGGCACCGAGCAAACAGTGCGCCGCAGGATTCCCGGCTGGCCGCGCCGCCCGAAGCCCACTTGGTAGAGGCCGTGATTGATGTGGGCTTTTGGGCCAGCCTGCGCCGGGAGGAAGGGCACCCGCCGCGTATTTCCTTGGCCCTGCTTTCGCCGGAGCAAACCCGGCAGCCGCTGGTTTTTGGCCAGCGCCGCCGTCTCACGCCCTACAACCTACTGAAGCTGGCGCCGGCTGTGGAGCAACCCGGCATTCACCTAGGTGTGTGGCACGACGCAGACGGACTCTACGTGTGGGGCACGGCCACTGTGGTGCCGCCCCTGTGCTTTGTGCTGGAAGTGGTGGAGCCGGGCCTGTTGGTGGTGAAGCACCGCCGGGTCGGCGGCTTTGGCAAGTACGTGAACGTAGCCGTGCTGCGCGGCGACCAACTGCAGCTGGTAGACGAGGGGCACGAGGGCTGGGGCGACAGCCCGGCCCTGCAGGCTTTTCTCCCGGGTCGCAGCCTGAGCCTGCCCACGGCGGTCACCGGCCACACCGACCACGTGCTGTTGGAGCTTGCCACGGCCATGCGGGCCCACGGCCGCGGCGGGTTGGTGCTGGTGGTGCCGCCCGGGTCAAACCGCTGGCTGGCCTCGGTGGTGCAGCCCCTGACGTATCCCGTGGCGCCAGCCTTCAAGAGCATCAGTACCCGGCGGCGGCTGGGGCAATCGGCTCGGCGGCGGCAAGATGCGCTGCGCCGCAGCATCGGGGTAGTGGGCGGGTTCACTGCTGTCGACGGCGCCACGGTCATCACCCAGGATTACCAGCTGCTGGCGTTTGGGGCCAAGGTGGCCCGGGCCCAAGGCGGCACACCCGTTGACACCATGCTGCTCACCGAGCCCGTGGTGGGCAGCGAAGCCGTGCAGCTGCACCCAGCCCAAAACGGCGGTACCCGGCATCTGGCCGCCGCGCAGTTTGTGCACGACCAGCACGATTCCCTGGCCCTGGTGGCTTCTCAAGACGGTTTTTTCACCGTGTTCGCCTGGTCTGAGGAATTGCAGCAGGTACACGCCCACCGCATCGACGTGCTACTGCTGTGAATCCAACCTGTTGCTCCACAGCGATGTAGAGGCGCCACACTTGGCGTCTCGGCGTCCGCGCCGTGAGCACGTCATCACTCAAGCATCGTTCAACGACGAGACGCAATTATGCGTCTCTACATCGTTCTAAAAAGGCATCTTAGTGGTCGTAGCTCACTACTCGGGTTATTTTCCAGGCGTCGCCTTGCTGCTGCCACACCATCACAAATTTGGAGTTGCCGCAGTCATCCTTACCGTTTTCGACGTGGCAAAAACGGTGCACCCCGATGTGCATTGCGCCATACTCCTTGACGGGGTACACCTCCAGGCTGCCAGCCACCAGGGTCCGGCTAATATCGGGCGTTTGGGCAAACAGGCGCGCAAACCCTTCCTTGGTTTGGCTGAAGTTGCTCAAGCCGCCCTTGTCGTGGTAAAACTCTACGTTTTCGGCAAAGTAGGACATCAGCTTGTCCACGTCTTTGGCATTGAAGGCGGCAAACATCTCAGCATCCAACTTTGCTACTTTTTGGTACAGCTCGCCTTGAGCTGCAGCTTTATAGGGTGCCGCCGCTTGCGGTGCCGGTGCGGCACTGGTTTTGGGCCGCTTGGTCTGGCCATAAACAGTGCCGCACGAGAGGCCCAGGAAAAGGAGAAAAGGTAAGAGTTTACTTGGCATTGGGAGGTGGTTTTGCAGAAAAAAGAAGAAATAAGTGTGGCTTCGAAACGCTAAGATGCCTCATTGGAAAGCATCGAATTAAGCGTGCTACTTCTTGAAATACGCCAGCAAATCTGACTTGTAGGAGTTGCCAATGGGAATCACGCTGCCATCGTTCAGCAGCACCTGCTCGGGCTGTAGCAGCTTAATATGGGCCGCGGCCACAATGAAGGAGCGGTGCGCCCGCACGAAGGGCTCACCCAGAATATCGGCCATTTCCTTCATGGTTTCGTGGTGCAGGTAGGTTTTGGTCGGGGTCACAATCTTAACGTAGTCCTTGCAGCCTTCCACGTACAGAATGTCGCGGTGGCGCACCTTGAGCAGGCCGCCCTGGTCCTTTAGCAGCAGGTGCTTCTCATCGGCTGGGTCTGGGGCGGGGGCGGCGGCCGGCTGGTAGCGGGCCGTGGCTTTCACAAACCGCTCGTAGCTGAAGGGCTTGAGCAGGTAGTCTAGCACGTCCAGCTCAAATCCCTCGTAAGCATACTCGCGGTAGGCCGTGGTGAGGATGGTTTTGGGCGGATGCTTAAGGGTTTTGAGGAAATTGAGGCCGGTGATGAGCGGCATCTCAATGTCCAGAAACATCAAATCCACGGGGTATTGCAGCAAGTGGTCGTGGGCCTCCATGGCGTTGCGGCATTTCCCGCTGAGGGTAAGGCCCGGCGTTTGGGCAATGAACTGCGTGAGCACCTGGTGGGCCAGCGGCTCATCATCAACAATCAGGCAGCGGATGGGGGAGGAGGACATAAGATGTAGCGCGGACTTTTATTCCGCGAGTAAAAGCAACAATGGACCTGCCACGCGCGGACTAAAAGTCCACGCTACGAAACGTGCAAGGTAAGCTCGGCCCGGTACCGGCCGTTTTGCTCGGACAGCACCAGTTCATGGGCGTTGGGGTAATACAGATTCAGCCGCTGGCGGATGTTCACCAGTCCTATGCCTCCGCTGCGGCGGGGCGAAGCAGCTGGCGCCTCCGGCAACATATCATTCTCGATGACGAACCGCAGCAGCCCCGGCGTCGCCGTGAGGGTGGCCTCCACCGTGGCCGCGTCGGAATAGTGGTGGCGGCCGTGCTTGAAGCTGTTTTCTACCAGCGGCAGCAGCAGCAGGGGCGGCACCTGCAGGCCGCCGGTCTCGCCCACGGTGGTGAGGGCAATGCGGGCGCCAGCGTACTTGCGTTGCTCCATCTCGAAGTAGTTATCAAGAAACGTGACTTCCTCGGGCAGCGCAATGTACTCCTTGCCGCTGTCGTAGAGCACGTAGCGCATCAGCTCCGAGAGCAGCAGGATGAAGCGCGGCGTTTCGGGCGAGCCAGCCAGGCTGAGGCCATAGATGCTGTTGAGGGTGTTGAACAAGAAGTGGGGCTGCAGCTGGCTCTTGAGCTGCTCCAACTGCAGGGCCAGGTGGTCTTTTTCGAGGTGGCGGCGGCGGTATTCCTGCTCGAAAGCCAGACGCACGAAGGCCACGCAGCTAAAGGCCAGCAGGTCGGTGAAGAGCAGGCTGAGGTGCGGATTGGCTACGCTGAGCAGTTGTTGCAGGCTGGTAGTGGCGTATGATTGGTAAAAATCGGCCAGCACGGGTGGGGCGGCAAAGGGGACCAGCAGCACCGCCGCCAGCCAGGTATTCAGCTTGATGCCCCACCACAGGTAGAGCACTGAGCCCACGCCCAGAATGGCGTAGCGCCGCTGCCGAATGAGCCCAGGCACCAGCAGCCGGTAGAATGGCACCACATACAGCGTAGAGAGTAGCCCAAACAGCACGAACTGGGGGTAAGGAAACAGGTCGCGGCCCATGGACCGGTGCGGGGTAATTGCCTCGTCCAGAAAATGACCGTACTTGAACAGGCCCACATAGAGCGTCCAAATCAGGATTTCGAAGAACAGCGGGAAGCGGCTGGGCCGGTCAATTGGGGGGGCAGGTTGCATGGAACGAAGGTGGCAGCTTTTCGGCGGGGTATCGGCATGAACAGGGGCCGTTTTCGACCAATGCGGGGATTTTTTCGACTAAAAAATGGCGCGGTCAGCTTGGTCGAAATCGGACCGGGAATGGTCGAATAAAGCCAAAAGAGGGGGTTTGAGGTCCGTTGCTTTGTCCCATTCCCAGCCGGTTGGCGGCGGGGCTCCCCTTGAAACCTTCTTCCCTCAAACACCATGAAAAACGCTTTCAACTCCCTGCTTCTCGTTGGTGCCCTGGCTGCCGCTCCTAGCCTGGCCATTGCCCAAACGGCCGCTGCGCAAGCCACTCCCGCCGCCCTTGGCTCCGTGGCCGGCACCGTAGCCGACAGCCTTTCCCGCGAGCCCCTGGCGTTTGCCACCGTAATCCTGCTGCCCGTCGATGCCCAGAACGCGCTGAGCACGATGACCACCGACAAAGGCGCCTTCAGCCTGGCCGGGGTGCCCGCCGGGCAGTACACCCTGCTGGTGCGCTACCTGGGCTACAAGGAATCGGCGCCCGTGGCGGTGGCCGTAGCGGCGGGCCGCAGCACCGCAGTAGCGCCCCTGGCCCTGGCCGCCGACCGCCACGTGCTGGCCGGCGTGACCGTAACCGCCACCAAGGCCTTCATCGAGCAGCGGGCCGACAAGCTGGTGCTCAACGTAGCCGCCAGTCCCATCGCCGCCGGCGGCACCGCCCACGACGTGCTGAGCCGCGCCCCCGGCGTGCTGGAAAGCGGCGCCGGCTACAGCCTGCGCGGCAAAACCGTGACCGTGCTGCTCGACGGCAAATACACCAACCTAAGCGGCGAGGAGCTGAAAAGCATGCTCAGCGCCATGCCCGGCAGCACGCTCGACAAGGTGGAAGTCATCGCCAACCCCTCGGCCAAATACGACGCCCAGGGAGCCGCCGTCATCAATATCATCACCACCAAAAGCCGCAAATTTGGCACCAATGGCGTCCTCACGGCTGGCACCGGCGCCGGGCGCTACGGCCGCTACAACGCCGGCCTCACCCTCAACCACCGCGCCGACCGCCTCAACATCTATGGCGGCCTCGACCGGCTCGAAAGCAAAACCTACGCCACCACCCGCGCCGTGCGCTCGGCCACTAGCGAAACCCAGCTCCAGGAAAATGGCCTCGAAACCCGTCGCAACGCCAGCAATTCCCTGCGCGCCGGCCTGGACTACGACCTCAGCAAAAACAGCTCGGCGGGTGTGCTGCTGAAAGGCATGCTGAGCACCCGCAGTCGCGACGGCCAGAACACCGCCGAGCTCAATACCACCCGCGGCCTGCCTCTAAGCGAGTCGGTGGTGAATACCGTGGGCACGGCCAAAGTCCTGAGCCCTTCGGTGAACCTCTACTACAAAACCAAGCTCGATACCCTGGGCAAGGAACTGCGCCTCAACGCCGACTATTTCGGCTACAACAAAGCTTCGGGCAACACCTACGCCACGTCCTTCACCGACGAGTTCAGCACCGGCCAGAACCCCGATTTTCTGCGCGACAATTCGCCCGCCAGCAACTCCGTAAAATCCCTCTCGGCTGACTATTCGCAGCCTTTCTACAAAGGCAACCTCGAAGCCGGCCTCAAAACCACCTTCACCACCACCGACAACGACATCCGCTGGGAGCAGGCGCCCGCCGGCCAGCCCTGGACCCTGGACCTGGGCAAGACCAACCACTTCATCTACCGCGAAAACATCAACGCCGCCTACGCCACCTACAGCCGCAGTATCAAGAAAACGGAGGTGCAGGTGGGCCTGCGCGCCGAGCAAACCAACACCACCGGCACCTCGCTCACCCTCAACCAAACCAACGAGCGCCACTACCTCAACTTCTTCCCCAGCTTTTCGGCTCAGTACAATCAGTCGGAGAAAGTGCAGCTCGGCTTCTCCTACAGCCGCAAGATTGACCGCTTCCGCTTCGGCATCGTGAACCCCTTCGTAAACTACATCAGCCAGTATCGCTACGCCCAGGGCAACCCCAACATCCGCCCGTCCTTCTCGCACAACTTCGAGTTCACGCACTCCTACAGCAGCCTGCTCAGCACCTCGCTCAGCTACGGCCATCACACCGATGTGCTCATCGAAACCTATCGGAAAGACGACGCCACCCAAGTGGTAGTCAATTCCTTCGGTAACTTCCGCAGCGCCGAATCGCTCGACGGCAGCATGACCCTGATGAAGCCCTTACTCAACGGCAAATGGACCACCGTTACCACCGCGGGCTTCTCTTTTGCCAAGGTGAACGACGGCAGCGTGGGCCTGCGCAACGCCCGCCCGGCCGCCATGCTCTCCACCAACCACACCCTCGCGCTGGCCAAAGGCCTCAAGGCCGAAGTATCGGGCATGTACATGTCGCCCCTGACCTTCGGCGGCGTGGCTTTCAAATCCCGCTTCTACACTGGGTTTGGCATCTCAAAATCGGTGCTGAAGGACCTGGGCACGCTCACCCTCAACGTGACGGACGTCTTCAACACCCAGCAAAACCGCTACAGCGTGCTCGCCAACGGCATCAACTCCCGCAACGTGGACCAAACCGAAAGCCGCTTCGTGAAACTCAACTTCAGCTACAAGTTTGGCAACAAGAACGTGAAAGCCAGCCAGCGCCGCAGCACGGGCATCGAAGGCGAGAAATCGCGCATGGACAACTAAGCCACAGGTGCCCCAGCCGCAGCTCCGTGAAGCCAGGGCCGGGCCACCGGGGAAACCTTATCTGCCAGCCTTGCGAATAACCTAGCCCGTTGGAGAGTGGAGTGCAGTAGCGCCCCCGCTCCCCAACGGGCTAGGGCTTTCCTATACTTCACCCGTTTCACCTCTTATCATCATGGGCAAAGGCAAAAAGAAAAAGAAGCACTCGCTAAAAGAAGAAGTGTCGGAAGACCTGCTGGACGCTGCGGCCGTGTCGGTGCGCAAGTTCCGGAAGGTGACCAAGGAGGTGTACAAGCTCAGCACCGGCCAGAAGATAGTGGGCGGCCTTGCCCTCCTGGCCGCTGGCCTCACCTACCTGGCTAAGATGGAATTCGACTCGAATGACAAAGCCGATGCCCCAAAGCCCGACAAATCCGAGGACAAAAAGGCCGCGCCAATAGCTTCCAGCCCCGAATTTGCCCGGCTTGCCGCGGCCGATTTTTCCGACGACGAAGCCGCTGCCCCGGCCAGCAAGCCCAGCGCCGCCCGCAAAAGCCGGAAGCCACCCAAGACCAAACACGAGGACTAAAAAGCATCCTCAGCCCTTTCGCAGCGCTGGCCCGATGCTTTTCGATAGCTGGCGAACGACCAGTTAATAGTTTCGCTCGTACCACAAACAGATTCTCATACCCTCCCCAAACTGCTATGAAAAAGACCAAGAAAAATAAGGCCGTGAAAACCAAAGCCGGCAAGAAGACTTCCATCCTGGGCGGCGCCACCAAGTCGCTCAAAAAGTTCGGTAGAGGCACCGCCAACAGCATTGGCGGGCTGAGCACCACTTCCAAAGTGGTAGGCGGCGCGGCCCTGGTGGCCCTCGGCCTGAGCTACCTCAACAAGCGCCGCGGTCAAGCCGCCGCCACGGCCACCGACACATCGTCTGATGCAAACGCCGCCGAGCAGAGCCTAAGCGCCATGGACGGTGCCGAAGAAAACCAGGCCTAGCGCTTTTCTGCGCCAACCCAATGCCCACAAAAAAGAGGCGGACGCTCCGGGAGCGTCCGCCTCTTTTTTGTTGCTGATTGTGACTAAGCGGCGGGCGCAGCCGGGGCGGCGGGAGCCGGAGGCGGTGTAGCGCTGGCTTTCTTCACGCGCACAGCGTTGGGGCCTTTGGGTCCCATCTCTACTTCAAACGTCACCTTGTCGTTTTCGCCAATGGGGCCGCTGGCCAGGCCGTTGGCGTGCACGAAAATGCTTTCCTGGGTTGTCTGGTCTTTGATAAAACCGTAGCCTTTCGAATCGTTGAAAAAGCTCACGATGCCGGTGCGCACGGGGTCGTCGTCGTCGTCATCGGTGCGGCGGGCCACTCCAATCTGAATGTCCTCATCCTTGATGATGCGCTTCTTCTTGGGGTCTGGCGGGGTGGCAGAGATGTTGCCATCTTCGTCGACGTAAGCAAACATTTCTTCCAGCGGCTGGCCGGCCTTGGCGTTTGCCTGGCGCTCAGCTTTGCGCTCTTCCTTCTCGGTTTTCTTCTTAGCGCGCTTTTTTTCGTTGTCCTTTTTACCAAAAGTCTCTTGTGACCTACCCATAGTTTTGTACTGCTAAATCATTGTATCTGTTTTTCCTAATTGAAGTAGAGGAACAAAACAGAGGAGTGGATTGCTACGAAGATACGCAATATTAAGCCCCTTTCCGCGGCTCCGCTACTGAATTGTTGCCCACCGCTCGGCTCGCCACTTGGCTTGCTGGGCGGGACTGAGGAAAGTCCAGGCCACTAGCCGGCTTTTTTTCTGTCCCTGGGCCATGTCGATGGTGCGCACATCAGTGGCACCGGCCGTTTTCAGGGCCCGGTACACGCCGGGCAGGGTTTCTTTTTTAGAAACCAAGCTGGTGTACCAGTAGCAGGAGCGGGGCCGCCGGCCGCTTTCCTGCACCATGCGGCGAATAAAGGCCGCCTCGCCGCCCTCACACCACAGCTCGTTGTTTTGCCCGCCAAAGTTCAGGGCCGGGCGGGAGCTACGGCCGGTGCCCAAGTTGCTGGTTTTGCGTTGGCTGCCAGCGGCGGCAGCAGCGGCCGATGCATGAAATGGCGGGTTGCACATGGTGAGGTCGAACAACTCGCCGGCTTGAATGAGGCCGTCGAAAATGCGGGTGCGGGCGGGCTGCAGCCGGGCCTCGATGGCGCCGGCCAGGGCGGGGTTGGCTGCCTCAATCTGCTGGGCGGCGCGCACGGCCACGCCGTCGACATCGGACCCCACAAAATGCCAGCCGTAGGCACACCGCCCAATGATGGGGTAAATGCAGTTGGCGCCCACGCCCACGTCGAGCACAGTGATTTCCTGGCCGGGCGGCAGGACGCCGCCGTTGCTTTCGGCCAGCAGGTCGGCCAGGTAGTGCACGTAATCGGCCCGGCCGGGAATGGGCGGGCAGAGGTAGCCCTTTGGGATGTCCCAAAACTCTATGCCGTAGAACTGCCGCAGCAGCGCCTTATTTAAGGCTTTCACGGCAGTAGGATTGGCAAAATCAATCGATAGGTTGCCGTACTGGTTGGGCTTCACGAAAGCGGCTAGCTCGGGGCTGTGCTGCGTGAGCTGCGGAAAATCGTAGGGCGCGCGGTGCGGGTTGCGCGGGTGCAGCTGGTCTTTTTCCAGGGCAGGAGCGGGGAGGGGTGGCTTCATAAGGAGCAGGGCATTGAAGCCGCAAAGGTACCGGATGTGGCTGCGGAACGTGGGGAGGAGAACGTTTCGAGTAGGCAGTAGCGCGACCGTGCCCGGCAGGGACTCTGTAGTTCGCGTGCCAGAACGACACCCGAACGATTTGCAAACGGCGCGGGGACGCGAACTACAAAGTCCCTGCCGGGCACGGTCGCGCTACTTAAATCCGCTTTAGGCTGTCTTATACAAATACCATCCTTCGCCCAACGCTTTGAGCACGATGAAATGCTCGGGGTCCATGGGCGGCAGCAAAGCCGCTTTGGGCTGATAGAGCAAGCCCACCGTGCTGTCTACTTTGCCGCCAATCACAAACTCCAGGCAGCTGTCGCAGTTGGTTTCGCGGCGCGTCACCTGGGCCAGAAACAGCTTGCGGAGCAGCGTGTGCACGGCGGGGTTGGCGTTGGCGGCTTTTTCGCCGTTGGCAACGCTGGCACCGCCGGCCGAGCGGGTTGGGGCGAAGTACTTGCCGGCCTGCACCAGGCGCAGCAGTTTCTGAAAATCGGTTCGGTTGCGGGCGAAGTGGCCGGCGATGTCGGCGTCGGCGCTGGTCCACAGGCGGAGGTTGCCCAGGGTGAAGGCGTGGCTGGCGTCGGGATGTTTCTGGTCGTAATCGGCTACTTCGGCCGGCGACATGCCTGCGAGTAATTCCACCATGGGCGGCCCGAGGTGCGTCATGGCCAGGTTGCGGATGGCGAGCAGCTTCCAAGCGCCCGCTTCCTTGGTGAAGTGCAGGTAAAAGTCGCGGCGCTCCACGGAGTCGCGTAGCTCCACGGCCACCACGGCGGTGCTGAGCCCTTGCTGCACCAGCTGGCAGGTGCGACGCAGCTGTGGCGGAATCTGCTGGCCCAGCGTTTCGCGCTTGGCTTGGCCTGCGGCTTCGCAGCATAAATATTCCTTCATTTCCGGCCAGCCAGTGGGGGCCACAAACTGCTCGGCAATTTGCAGGGGTTCGAGGGGCACCAGGGCCTGCAGTGGCCAGGGTAGCCACAGCAACAGGGCAAGTAGAAAATGCTTCATGAGCAAACCTAACCCGGAATAACTGGAATTTGATTCCCGGCGGGCTGTCGTTAAATGTAACGGTTCCGTGCAAAACTCCTGTTTATTTACGGTCATGAAAAAACGTTTGCTGATTCTGCTTGTCGCGGGCATCGGCCTGGGGCTGAAGCCAGGGCCGGTAGCGGCCCAAAAGCCTCCACTCACGCGCCAGCAATACCAACAGGATTTTGACTTTTTCTGGAATACCATCCGCACCAACTACTGCTATTTCGCTAGCAAGCAAACGGATTGGGAGCAGGTGCGTGCCCGCTCTCGCCCGCAGCTCGACACCCTGAGCAGCCGCCGCGCTTTCGTGCGGCTCCTCGAAAATTCCCTAGCCGAGCTCTACGACAACCATGCCGGCCTGAGCACCAACCGACCCGATTCGCGCCGCCTCGTGCCCACCGGCACCGACATATGGGCGGAGTTTGTGAACGGCCAAGCCGTGGTGCAAGCCGTACGCCCCGGGTTTGGAGCCGAGCGCAGCGGCGTGCGCCCCGGTATGGTACTTACGGCCGTCAATGGGGTCGACCTCAACGATGCGCTGCGCCCATTCCTGCCCACCAGCCAGCGCGGCAGCGATGCGGCTGCCCGCAATTTTGCGCTGCTCCAGCTGCTGGCAGGCGACCACCGCACCCCGCGCACCTGGAGCCTGCTGGTCAGTGGCCGTGCCCTCACCGCGCACCCCGACGAGGCCGGCATGGCCCTGGAGAACATCAGCTACTCGGGCCGCTTCGAAGCCCGTCGCCTCGGCCGTGTCGGCTACCTAAAAATCAACAATAGCTTGGGCGATAACGGCCTCATCGTGCCGTTCGATAGTGCCCTTACCGCGCTGATGGACACCCAAGGCCTGGTGCTGGACCTGCGCGAAACCCCCAGCGGGGGCAACACTACCGTGGCGCGCGCCATCATGGGCCGGTTTATCAAGGCCGAAGCCCCGTACCAACGCCACGAACTGACACGGGAAGAAACCCAAACCGGCGTGCGCCGCATCTGGCTGGAAATAGTGGCGCCCCGCGGCCCGCGCTATACCGCGCCAGTGGTGGTACTGGTGGGCCGCTGGACGGGCAGCATGGGCGAAGGCCTGGCCATCGGCTTCGACGCCTTGCAGCGCGCCAAGGTGGTGGGCACCGAAATGGCGCGGCTCCACGGGGGCATCTATTCCTATTCGCTGCCGCATTCCGGCATCGGCTTCAACATTCCCGTCGAGCGACTTTCTCACGTGAATGGCCAACCCCGCGAGAGCTTCCGCCCACCCATTTACGTGGACCCGAAACCGGGCGCAGCTAGCAAAGCCGAAGTGGCCGACCCGGCTTTGGAAGCGGCCTTGCAGGTGCTGCGCAGCAAGCGCTAGCCGCCTGTAAGGCCGCAGGGCGTTATTTAAGGTGCAGAAAACAGCAGGTGAGAAAAGCGCACTCCTGGGCTCGAATCAGGTGCTGCAGCCCAAGAACTTCCAAAAGAAACTCTATGCTTCAGGGAGTTGCACCGGCGCCCATGTATTTCACTGTTCACCAATAAAAAAGAGGCCGAAACTCTGGGAGCTTCGGCCTCTTTTACTGCTGTTGGCGCGGGGCAGCGGCTGCGTTAGCGGCGCGGGCCGGGGCCTTTGCTGCGCCCACCGGCGCTACCCTTGGCAGGGGGGCGAATAGCGGGTTTGCCTGGGCCGCTGCTTTTGGCGCGCGATGGCCCGCCCGGGCCGGCTTTGGCCGGGCGCTTGCTGGCGCCGGGGCTCGCTGCTTTTTCGGGGCGGGGCCCCCACCAGCCGTTGGCCGAGGGGTTTTTCTGGGAGGGCGGCCCGGACTTGGGGCGTCGGTCTACGCCGGGCGTTTTGGGGACGCCGCTTGGTGCTTTGCGCCGCCCGCCCGAGGCGTCTTCGGTGCCGCTCGACTTCTCCACCATTTTCATGATGCCGGCCAGCTCCTGCGGGGTCAATTCGCGCCAGTCGCCCACGGGCAGGCCTTTCAGCGTCACATTCATGATGCGGATGCGTTCGAGCTTCACCACTTCGTAGCCAAAATGCTCCACCATGCGCCGAATCTGGCGGTTGAGGCCCTGCACCAGCGTGATGCGGAAAATGTAGGGCGTTTCCTTCTCAATCAGACACGGCTTGGTGACGGTGCCGAGCATGGGGATGCCCTGGGCCATTTCCTCCAGCATGCGGTCGGTGAGAATGCGGTTCACCTGCACGAGGTATTCCTTCTCGTGCTTGTTGCCGGCGCGCAGGATTTTGTTGACGATGTCGCCGTCGCTGGTCAGGAAAATCAGGCCCGATGAGTCCTTGTCGAGCCGGCCGATGGGGAAGACGCGGGCGGCGTGATTCACGTAGTCCACAATGTTGCCGCGCACGCCGGGCTCGGAGGTGCTGGTCACGCCTACCGGCTTGTTGAAGGCCAAGTACACGGCGTCTTCGGCCTGCTTGGGCTCCAGCTTATGGCCATTCACGCTCACCCGGTCGCGCGGCCCCACCTGGTCGCCCACCTGGGCGGGCTTGCCGTTGAGGAGCACCATGCCCTGCTCGATGTACCGGTCGGCTTCGCGGCGCGAGCAAAAGCCGCTTTCGCTGATGAATTTATTGAGGCGGGTGGAGGACATGGGGGGCATCGGCAAACAGTAATAAGGCTAAAATATCAAGCTACAAACCGCAAGTTAGAAACCCCGCCGTAGGCACCGCGCCCGCCAGGCTCGACAATAACCCCTCCCGGCGCACTCCGTTAGCAATAGCTCATTCCTTTCCATACTTAATTGTTACCCGATTTATGTCTGACCAACCCACCACGCTGCCACCCCAGCACCAGGACCAGCAGCCCGGCATCGAAGCCGAAATGACGCCCATGCCCATCTATATCCGGCCCAACTACAAGGGCTCGGAGAAGCTACAAGGCAAAGTGGCCCTCATCACGGGCGGCGACTCGGGCATTGGCCGCTCCGTGGCCGTGCACTACGCCCGCGAAGGCGCCGACGTGGCCATCACCTACCTGCCCACCGAAGAGCAGGACGCCTACGAAACCCGCCAGCTGGTGGAAGCCGAAGGCCGCCGCTGCCTCACCCTGCCCGGCGACCTGCGCGACGCCACCTACTGCACGGACATTGTGGAGCGCACCGTGCAAGAGCTCGGCGGGCTCAACATCGTGGTCAACAACGCCGCCGAGCAGTTCGTGAGCACCGACCTTACCGATACTTCCGACGAGCAGTGGCTCGATACCTTCCAGGTGAACTTCTTCTCCTTTGTGCGCGTGACCCGCGCCGCCCTCAAGCACCTCAAAGAAGACGACTCCATCATCTGCACCTCCAGCATCAACGCCTACCGCGGCAACCAGCAATTGGTGGATTACTCTTCTACTAAAGGCGCCATCACGGTGTTTGTGCGCTCCATGGCCCAGCAGCTGGCTGAGAAGAAAATTCGCATCAACTCCGTGGCGCCCGGCCCCATCTGGACGCCCCTCATCCCAGCCAGCTTCCCGGCCGAGAAAGTAGCCACCTTCGGCAAAGACACCACTATGAAGCGCCCCGGCCAGCCCTGCGAGGTGGGCCCGGCCTATGTTTTTCTGGCATCGGAAGACGCAACCTACTTCACCGGCCAAACCTTGCACCCCAACGGCGGCGAAACCGTGAACACCTAACCAGTCCAACAACCCCGGGTTAACCCCGTCCGTAAAAGCGTACAAAAACAGCAGTATAGCTGTTTTTGTACGCTTTACTTTTTCCTGCTCATGAACACGAAATTATTGGGCCTGCTGGTGGCCGCTACGCTCGCCACCGCCGCCTGCCAACAAGAGAAAACGGTTGAGACGACCACCACGACCGAAGCTGATACCGCGGTGGTGACCACCGACGACGTGTCGGCCCGCGACGATGCCCGCCGCCTGGCCTCCCGCGTAGCCGAAGACCTCAAACTGACCGATACCGCCGCCGTCACGCGCATCGAGCGCACTTACTACACCCGCAGCCAGACCATGCGGAACCTCGAAACCCGCTACGCAAGCGACACCACCGGCCGCTACCTGGCCATGCGCGAAGCCAATGACCGGGCCGACGAAGAAGTCCGCACCACGCTGAACAACCCGGCGTACTACAACACCTATTCGGCCAATCGCGCCAACTACGGCGACGGCCCATACACGCTGTCGACCACCACGGCGGCCGCGCCGCGTGCCACCACTGGGCGCAACACCAGCAGCATTGGCCAGGGCTCCGGCATCAAGAAGATGGAGCGCGAAGCCGACGGCGACAGCAAAACCAAGTACCGCAACGGCGCCAAGGTGAAAGTAGACGACGACGGCTCGCGCAAAATTAAAATGGCCGACGGCACCAAAATCAAAATCGACGAAGACGGCAACCGCAAGGTGAAGCGCCCCTAGAGGCGAAGTTCTTCCTGTCCTTAGCTCATCAAAAAACCCCGCTCCTTCACTGGAGCGGGGTTTTTTGTGCGTCCATCCCAGGCCAGCTACTCAGCGATAAGCCCTCGATGTCGCAGCGCAAGGTATTGGCATTACCCAGGCTTATAGCGGCGTTAAACATATAATATTTAATATATTTTGAATGCCTTTACTAATGCGTTTTTACGCTTGCCTGATATCCCTAGGCGTTGGTTGGGAAGATTCAATCCTGCATTAATACAGTGAAATAAACTGCGCTATTTGAGGCTATAAATTGTGTTTATGAGTAAAATGAGCTGTCAAATCACGTGACTGGGTGTGGATTTAATTGGATTTTAATATTTGAAGTAGTGAGTATATTCATGAAGTGCGATGCTTGTTGGTTGGTTGGGCTTGCGTTGTGAAACGGGAAAAAAATTGTGTGAGAAAAACTGCTTCATCAATAATGAAGCTAATAATATTGACTGTAATACTCTGATTTATAAAAAGATGAAGTCAAAAATTTTCAACAGGCACTTCAAATTATATTAAGAAAGTCCATATTGTTATCCTATATAATACAGCATTCGCGTGCTTTTTTTCTCCTCAGGTACATTGTTTTTGCTGGCATTTCCGGCAAGTTCACCGAGTGACGATTTTGCATTTAAAATTCCTGTGCTAGTTTAGGCTTATCAAATAGTAATTGTACATTACCGGTACGTTGCGGTCTATAATATTTAATCTCTCTAACCTTAAAATACTATTGCTTTGAAACACTTTACGCTTCTCTTTGTATTACTGGTTTTTCGAGCAGGCTTGACAGCTTTTGGGCAGGCACCGACAGTGAATGCCAATAATGCTGTTCGGCCCTACAATGAGCCCTTCCAGTACGGCGTCAACCTGGGGTATTATAGCCCTTCCTGGAGCGACGACCAGCTGGCGGCCGCAGCGCAAACCATGGGCGCGCACTCGGTTCGTCCTACGCTGCCTGAGCATTTTGTTTCGGGCTACGGCTATAATATCCGGGCCAACACCTTCAATGCCTACCTTAATACCTATGGCATGAAGGAGTTGACCTGTTTTGTAGAAGGCCCTTCGTCGGCCAGCCGCGACAACACGATTTATCCGGGTGGCACGCAGCCCTCGCGGCTGTTCAAAAATTTGTACGAGCCCATCTGGAATGCCGACGGCACCGTGAACCCGAACAACAACTACGCTATTTACCTGTTCCGTCTGCTTCAGATTTACGGCGACAAAGTGCGCTTCTGGGAAGTGGTGAACGAGCCCGACTTCACCTACGGCCAGAACCAGAACGACTGGCTGACCCGGTTGCCGCGGCCCGACGAGTTGCCCAACCTGCGGGCGCCCATCTTCCATTACATCCGGATGCTGCGCATCAGCTACGAGGTAATTAAGAAGTACCGCCCCGATGCCTACATCACCACCGGCGGCGTGGGCTACCCCCAGTTCGTGGACTGCCTGCTGCGCTACACCGACAACCCCAACGGCGGTGCCGTCACGGCCCAGTACCCCCACAAAGCCGGCGCCTACCTCGACGCCTTGAGCTTCCACAGCTACCCCACCTACTCGCTCCACTCCTGGAGCACGGCCATCAACGGCTTCACCTATACCCGTTCTTCGGACTTCGCCGTCAACAAGTTTTTGAAAGAGCGCCAGGACATGGTCGACGTGCTGACCAAGTACGGCTACGGCAGCACCTACCCCGCCAAGCACCTGCTGATGAGCGAAACCAACGTGAGCCGCCGCACCTCCGGCGACCGCACGGCTTCGGACGAGCGGCAGCGCAACTACGTCATCAAGTCGTTGATACTTTCTCAGCGCCACAACATCAAGCAGTTTTACCTGTACCAGCTGGGCGAATCGGTGAACGCACCGGCCGTGGGCACGTCGGTAAACGGCAACGACGAGCTGGCCCTGATGGGCATTTTTGAAAACCTCATCCGCGACACCCCCGGCAACCAGAAGGCTACCCAGGCGGGCCAGGGCTTTGCCACCACTTCCAAGCTGCTCTACGGCTGGACGTACGACGCCGCCCGCACCACGGCCCTGGCGCTGCCCGCCAGCCTCAACGGTGCTGCTTTCCGCAAAAACGGCGCCTATGCCTATGCCCTGTGGGCGAAAGCTCTGGTCGACAACCAGGAATCGGCCAGCGCTACGTATTCCTTCCCCTCGTCCTTCAACGTTACCCGGCTGCAGCGCTACGAGTGGAACCACGCCACCACCAACACCCGAAGCACAGTACCGGCCCAGAACGTAGCCCTCACCGAAACGCCCTTGTTCTTCATTGAAGACGCCAGCGGGGTAGTGGCCACCAGCATCAACCCGACCAGCGCAGTAGTCGGCGCCAGCGTAACCATTGCCGGCACCAACCTGACCGGCGCCACCCGCGTGAGCTTCAACGGCACCAACACGAGCACCTTCACCAGCAACAGCGCCACGCAGCTGGCGCTCACCGTGCCCGCCGGCGCCACCAGCGGCCCCGTAACCGTGACCACGCCCGCCGGTACTTCCAACGGCGTTGCCTTCACTGTGACTCCTTGCCCGGTAGCTACGCTGGCTTACAGCGCCGGTACCTACTGCCGCACCGGTACCAACCCGACGCCCACCGTTACGGGCCCAACGGGCGGCGCATTCAGTTCCACTACCGGCTTGAGCCTGAACGCAAACACGGGCGTCATCAACCTGTCGGCTTCCACTTCCGGCACCTACACAGTTACTTACCGCATATCCACGGCGCTCTGCCCCACGTCGGCTACGGCCCAGGTCACCGTTACGAATGCGCCGGTGGCCACCTTCTCCTACGGCGCTACCAACTATTGCACCTTAGCAGCCACCGCAGTTGCCCCATCCATGGGCGCGGGCGCATCGGCTGGTGCTTTCACCGCCTCGCCCAGCGGCCTTGCCCTCGATGCCAACACGGGCGGCATCACGCTGGCCAATAGCCAGCCCGGCACTTACACCATTACCAACACCATCGGGGCTGGCGGGGGCTGCGTAGCTGCTACGGCCACGGCCCGGGTAACCATCAACGGCATGCCGGCCGCTTCGCTGAGCATTCGCTCGGGGGCTAATACCTTCTGCAACGGGGGCGCGGCGGTACTGGCTGCCGACGCGGTTTCGGGCGCCACGTATCAGTTCAACCTCGACGGGCAGGCCATTGCAGGCGCCACTTCGGCCACGTATGCAGCACATGGCAGCGGCAGCTACACCGTCACGGTCACCAATGGCGGCGGTTGTGGTACCACTTCCCAGCCCATTGTCCTGAATGCGGAGGCTACCCCCGACACGCCTGTTTTGACCGTTGCTGAGCCCGTTCCTAACACGATTATCCTGACTTCCAACTCTCCAGCGCGCAACCAGTTCTACCTCGATGGCCGCCCGCTGCACGGCAACTACGGCCAAACCTACACCGTGACGTCACCCACGCAAAACGGTGTTTACACGGTAATGGCTACTTCGTCGGGCGGCTGCGCTTCTGCTGCTTCGGCTCCGGTACCGATTAACATTAGCGCCACGGCCACTTCCACGGCAACGGCCGTGGCTGGTAGCACCCTCAATGTGTACCCGAACCCCACGCTGGATGGCCGCCTGATGGTTGAGCTTGCTGGCTATCGCAAAGGCGTGGAACTGTCCGTAATCAACGCCCTGGGTCAGGTTGTGTTTGAAAGCAGCGTTCCCACTGGCCAAGCTCAGCCCTTGCTCAACCTTCACCACCTGCCAGCCGGCGTGTACAGCGTGCGTGCTAAAACAACCGACGGCATCGCCACTCGTCGCTTCGTGCGGCAGTAAGCGAGTAGAAAACCGCTGCAGACAATAACAGTCAGTCGGCAACAAAAAACCTCCACCGTACGCGGTGGAGGTTTTTTGTTGCTTATGTCACAGCTGCAAATGGACACGACGCTGCAGCTTGGTAGTCAAGAGTAGGGCTCGATTAGCCTAACCATTTCGCGGTCAGCGTACAGTAGCGCGGTCGTACCCGGAGGGACTTTTAGTCCGCGCTACTGCACAATGACTTCGAAACTGCACTAAATAAAACCAGTCATGCTGAAGCACGAACATCTTATCCCAGTTAAACGAACTGTCAATGGGTGATAAGGTGCTTCGTGCCTCAGCATGACAATCGAATGGCGTGCTGCTGCAGTACTGCAATGCCGGTGCCCGGCGCTACCAGCGCAGCGACCACGAAGCCCCCGTGAAGGGACCATAGGTGTAGGGCGCAAACTTGCCCTGCCGGTACCAGGGCTGATGCTTAGGGGGCGGGGGCGCCATGCCGGTGCCCTCCGTGGCGGGGTCCAGAGGGGCCTCTACGCGGGTGCGACCGTTGCGCACGGCCAGCTTGGCAAATGCATAGCCCAGGGCGATGCCCACGGGATAGTCGCTGGCCCAGTGCACGCCGTTGTTGAGCATGGAATAGCCCAGCAGGCCCATTAGCGAGTAGCCCAGGGGGCGAATGAAGCGGTATTCGGAGTAGTTATCGGCTATCACCGTGACGGTGGCCATGGCCGTGGCCAGATGGCCCGTGGGGAAGGCATCGTACTTCGGCACGGAGCTTTGGTAGCGCGTAAAGGACGGAAACAGGTGCCATTCGCCCCGGTCCTTGGTCGATACAAACGGGCTTTGGCGGCCGGTGCTGCGCTTGAGGGCCTGCACCACCAGCCCAGTGCTGAGAATGGCCTCGCCGAGCTGGCTGGAGGTTTGCAGGGCGCGGTTGTCTTTTTTAATTCCGCCGTACACCCAGAAGCCGGTGGCTACGCTCAGGTGCGTCCAGCCATCGCCGATGTAGTAGAAGGTGCTGTTCAGGTTGTCGGGCACGTTGAACTCGAAGGGCAGGTTGACGGAGCCCACGCGGAAGGGGATGTAGACCAGCGTGGTCTGGGTGCTTCTGGCGTTGAGGTTCATGCTGCGGCCCAGGTCCTGCGCCCATTCCAGCAGAGGCTGGTCGATGGCCCACAAGGCCACGGAGCTCACGGCGAGGCCAACGAAAGTGCCGGTGTTTTCCTTGCGAAACGCATAGCCGGGAAACTGGCCGAGGTCGCGCGGAATGTGCAGCAGCCAGCGGAAGGGGCGGGGCTTGGCGTAGTGCCAGGTAACGCCCGGGGCCACGGTGTAGGTGGATATGCGGCCCTGCACATCGCGGAGGGTGGGCTTCGAAGTGTCGGCCGGGGCCAAAGCAGCGGGGTTTTTCAGGGCCCGCGGTGCTAGCCGGGTAGTGTCCGATGCAGCAGTGGTATCGCCGTTGCTAACAGCCAAAGCAACGGAATCGGGCCCACTACCAAACAAGGGGCGGAGGGCATTAGCAGAGCTGGACGGAACAAGTAGCAGGTTGAAAAACAGCGCAACAATCAGCCGCATGGCGCAGCGGGGGTAATGGTAACTCACGAAAAAATAATGATAAAAGCAGCGCTGCTACCCCGGGTAAAAACTGAGTAGCGAGTAATGAAGCGAAGTGAATGGCGAGCCCGGGCCCGCGGAGTAACCCACAAAGGTAACACCCGCAGAACACTGGAATAACGTGGCGCGGTCATCTTTTGCGCCGACGGATAGCGGCCCGGAATATTCGACGAGCAGCGTATCTTTCAGCGAGTCGGTACCGTGTTGGTCGGCTTGTTCATTGCTTCTGCCCATGCAACCCGCTGTTTCCGCCCCCGATGCCGCAGCTGCCCAGCCGGCCAACCCGTTTCAAGCGCAGTTTGAGGCCCTGCGGCAGCGCGCCCCGGCTCTGCGCCGCGAGGGCGTGGCCGAGCGCCGTGCCCGCCTGCAAAAGCTGCACGACTGGCTGCACGCCAACCGCAGTGCCATCCACGAGGCCCTGCACCTGGACTTCCGCAAGCCGGCCGCTGAAACGGACATGACCGAAATCTGGACTTCGCTCGTGGAGCTGAAGCACACAATGAAGCACCTGAAGCAATGGATGGCGCCGCGGCCCGTGGGCACGTCCATGGCGCTGCTGGGCACTCGCTCCTGGGTGCAGGTAGAGCCCAAAGGCGTGGTGCTCATTATCTCGCCCTGGAACTACCCTTTTTACCTGGCCGTGGGACCCTTGATATCGGCCATCGCGGCCGGCAACTCTGTGCTCATCAAGCCCGCCGAGCAAACGCCCGCCACCTCAGCCTTGCTGGAACGCATTTGCCAGGAACTGTACCGGCCCGAGGAAGTGACGCTGGTGCAGGGCGACAAGGAAATAGCCACCGACCTGCTCAAGCTGCCCTGGGACCATATTTTCTTCACCGGCAGTCCCGAAGTAGGTAAGATTGTGATGCGGGCGGCCGCCCAGCACCTGAGCGGCCTTACCCTGGAGCTAGGCGGTAAGAACCCCGCCGTGGTCGACGATACGGCCAACCTGCGCGACGCCGCCGAGAAAATCATATGGGGCAAATTCCTCAACAACGGCCAGACCTGCGTAGCCCCCGACTACCTGCTGGTGCAGGAAAGCGTACAGCCCGAACTGCTGAAGGAGCTAAGCGCCGCCATCCAGCGGGCCTACAACCCCGACGGGGCCGGCATTCAGCAGTCTGAGTCCCTGGCCCGCATCGTTAATCAGCACCACTTTGCCCGCCTGGCCGGCCTGCTCGAAGACGCCCAAACCCGCGGTGCCACCGTGGCGGCCGGCGGCGCCGTCGATGCCTCACAGAACTACATCGAGCCCACGCTGCTCACGAATGTGCCAGCCGGAGCGCGCATTCTGGAGGAGGAGATTTTTGGCCCACTGCTGCCCGTGCTCACCTTCAAAAGCCTGAGCGAAACCACCGAATACGTGAACGCCCGCCTAAAGCCGCTGGCCCAGTACGTCTTCACCAACAGCGCCGAAAACCGCCGCTACCTGCTGGCCAACATCTCGGCTGGCGGCGCGGGCATCAACGAAACGGTGCTGCACTTTGCTCACCCCGAGCTTCCTACCGGCGGCGTGGGCAACAGCGGCCTCGGCAAGGCCCATGGGCACTCCGGCTTTCTGGCCTTCAGCAACGAAAAAGGAGTGATGCGCCAGCGCGTGGGCTTCACCGGCATCAAAGCCATGTACCCGCCCTACACGCCCAAGGTGCGCAAGCTGATAGAGCTACTGGTGAAGTATTTATAGCCATTAGGCTCGATTTCAAAAGAACGTCATGTCGAGCGCAGCCGAGACATCTCGCTCGCTGTGTTGTAGCATTATTGATTACTACCACACGCGAGATGTCTCGGCTACGCTCGACATGACGTTCTTTATTAATCAGAAATACGCCTAAGCTCTTGTGCGAAACCTGAAATGCGCTACCGGCCCAGCTACTGCCGACGCTGCTGCATCTCAGCGGCCATTTTGCTTTGTTTGGCTTGCAGCTGCTTGAACTTGGTTGGGCCCAGCACTACTTGAAGCTCTTTTTGGGAGCTGATGTTGATGCGCTTCAGCTCCGCCAGCAGTTGGGGCGACTTGGGCTCGTACTTCGCTTTGGCCGCGTTGGCCTGGTCCACGGTGCCGTTTAGGATGTTTCGCACCCTTATGGTTTGGTCGGGCGTGAGCTGGAGCTCGGTGGTCATGACGTCGGCCAAGTCGCGCGCGGCCGTTTTGGGCGTGGGCGAGTCCTCGGTGCGCACGGTTTCCACCACGGGGGTTTTGGAGCGTGGTCGAAACAACGAGCAGCTTGACGTTAACAGCAGGCCTGCTGCAAGAACCAAATGAGGTTTTAAATAGGAAAAGCGAAGCATAGCGGAAAGGCTCCAAATGGGAGCGTGCGACTGCATACGCAAACTTGGCCCCCGAGGGTCAAGGTTTAGCTGCGAGAAACCAGCGGCTCGCAACCAAGCCAAAAACTGAGTGCAACTAAGCCGTGGCCATTTGCTGCGATTCTACAGCCCGGCTGGCTTTCATGCCTTGGGCCGTGAAGTGGGCCAGCGCCATGATGGTGAGCATGGGGTTGACGCCGCTGCACGCCGGAAATGCCGAGCCATCGGCCACAAAGAGGTTTTGCACCTCCACGGTTTCGCCGTTGTTTTTGAGCGGGTGGGTGGCCGCGTCGCCGCCCATGCGGCAGGTACTCATCTGGTGGGCGCTGTAGAGGCCGAACTGGTTGGGCTTCCAGCTCAGGTGTGGGAGCTTGTCGAGCACCTCCGGGTTTTGCAGGGCGCCATCCTGGGCGTGCAAGGTAGGCAGCGTGCCGTGGGGCAGGTACACGGCGGTAGCGCCGGCCGCTACGTGAATCTGGGCGGCGGCGCGCACGCCTTCCAACATGTTATTCCGGTCGAAGTCCGACAGGGTATAGTCAATCAGTGCCGCGCCGTGCTTGTCGAGGGTCACGCGGCCACCGTCGCGGTCGCGGGTGAGGACAATGAACGAGCCCAGGTGGTTAGCGTCGCGCAGCAGCTCGTGGTGCTGCTTGCCCGAGAGCCAGGGCAGCACCATGCTCAGTAGGCCGGGGTGGGTGGGCGGCGTTTCCAGCTTGGCGCCGAAGTTGGTGCCGTGCAGCATGGTGTAGGTGTCGTTGACCACGCTCATGCTCGGGCCGTGCCAGGAGTTCATGGCGTGCGGGTAGCGGGCACCTACCACCACGGTAGGGTGCAGGTGCAGGTGCCGGCCCAGGTGCGGGTGCTTCAGGCCGGAGCGCAGCAGCAGGGCGGGCGTCTGGATGGCGCCGCCAGCCACCACCACGCGCCGGGCCCGCACCCGGATGTGCACGTGGCGGCCGTTGTCGGTGGTGTGCACGGCTTCGGCGCCGGTGGCGCGGCCGTTTTCGATGGTCACCCGGTCGACTTTGGTGTCGGCCAGAATACGGGCGCCATGCTCGAAGGCCGTCTGCAAATACGTGTTCAGGGTGCCTTGCTTGATGCCATAGGCATCGCCGAGGGTGGTGTAGCCCAGGGAGCGAAAGTGGCTATCGGAATCAGTCAGCCCTTTTTCGTTGCGTGGAATCAGCTTCACTTCCTGGCCCAGCTTGGTCGAGCCGTCCCAGAGGGCCTGGTTCTGGCCGTTGTGGCGGGTATAGTTGGTGTTCACGCCGATGGTGCGGGCCACGGCGTTGATGCTTTCCTTGAATTCGAGGGTGGTGAACTGCGGGGCGTTGTGCTCACGGGCCCATTCCTGCAGCACGTAATCGGGGGTGCGGAAGGCGCCGGCCCAGTTCACGGTGGTGCCGCCGCCCAGGCAGGAGCCGGCCAGGATGCCGATGCTGCCGTCCTGGGTTGAAAGGGCTCCTTTGGCGTCATAGAGCTTGCCGAGCATGTCTACTTCGCGCTGCGTAAAGTCGCAGCCGTGGCAGTAAGGGCCTTTTTCAACCACTAGCACATCGTAGCCGGCCTGGGCCAGCTCGCCGGCCACCACGCCGCCACCCGCGCCGCTGCCAATTACCAGCACGTCGCAGTCGTACTCGCTGTCCTGGGTTGGGCGCAGGGTCCGGATGGGCCGGGGCGTGTCCACGGGCTTCTCGTCGGGGCCGGGGTAGCCGAGGCGGCCCCAGGCGGCCGGCACATCGGCCATGCTGCCGCCGTAGTACAGCAGCGTGCACAGCTTGCGCACCGCCTGAAAGCCCTTGCGCAGCTGCGGCACATTGGAGCTGGCCCAGCTTTGCAGCAGCTGCTCGCGCTGCTCGGCGTCGAGCTTACGGAAGGGTTTCAGCGGCCCAAACCAGGTGAGGCCCAGGATGGGCTTCTCCATCAGGTCGAGCAGCTTGCCAAATTCGGCCTGCGCCCCCAGCGGCTGCTCCTGAATGGCGGCTTCCAATTTTGTCAAATCCACCCCTAGGGAACCTGTCGGGCTGCCATCGGGCAGGGGCGGGATAATCGTGTCAGCAAGAGCGTGAAGGACAGCGGAACGGGCTGGGGTGAGCGTGAACATGATGCGGGAATTTTGATGGCTAAAAGGTAGCAATTTTTCCGCAAAGTGTTAGGCGTGCCGAGTAGTTTTCTGGGCTTTGCATGGAAATTCAGCTCCGTAGAACCTCACCCCCGGCCCCTCTCCCGCGGAGAGGGGAGCCACGGCGGCGTAGCTGTAGCGTGGCCGTGCCCGGAGGGACTCTGCGAGTCCGCGCGTGGGCGGGTGTCGTTCGGGTATCGTTCCGGCGCGGACTCGCAGAGGCCGCGTTACATCTCGTCAGGCTCCCCTCTCTTTTGGAGAGGGGCCGGGGGTGAGGTTACTCGCGAGGTGCCCAGCTAAGCCGCATAAAGCCCGAATTGCGACATTTGCCCCAATTCCGCTTGTTCCGCCATTGTCTTAGCCTCATGTCTGCGCTCGTCAAAACCCCCGAAACCACCCACCACGTCTATTTTCAGGACTGCGACATGCTGGGCCACCTCAACAACGCCCGCTACCTCGACTACTTCCTCAACGCCCGCGAAGACCACACTACCGCCCACTACGCCCTGAACATGGGCGAGCTGGCCCGTGAGCAAAAAGCCGCTTGGGTTATCACCAAGCACCACATTAGTTACCTGAAACCGGCGCGGCAGGGCACGCGGGTACGCATAAGCAGCCAGCTCATTCACTTCGACAACTCCAGTTTGGTGCTGGAAATGCAGATGCGCGACGAATCCGGTGCGCGGCTGTTGGCCCTGATGTGGTCCGAAATGGCCTACGTGGCCATGCCCGCCGGCACTCGCACCGACCACGCCAACGCCATGATGGACCTTCTCGACGAGCTGGACGTAGAAGGCGTCGACTACGACCCGGACGGCTTTGATGAGCGGGTGAAAGAGGTGCGCCAGCAGCTGAAGAAGCAGCGGCGCGCGGCAGGCTCAGAAGAATAAGTAGGCTTGGGCCTGGCCATGGCCGCGACGGTATAGTGACGCCAAGGTTATTTGGATATTATATTATTAAAATATAACACAAACGTAAGGCGTGCGGCCAGCAGTTACGGGCATCCAAATAGGCTATGCAATTGCTGGAACCAGCGAAGAAGCTATAGTGGGAGGACAATGAAACAACCCGTGTTTCTAACCTAATAGCAAGTTCTATCATAGCAAGCTTCTGCTCATTAAGCGCAATAGCCTGGCCAGAACAATATTGGTATGGCGGTAGCGGCGCTGTACTCGCTTGGGATACTGGCATGCAAGCGGGCAGCCACCGGAGAAGAAAGCGAAAAGTAGGGTTGAGCAGCTTAGGTGATATAAGAATAGCCCTCTGTGATGCTTGAGGGAGGACGGCTTGCTTAGCTCCACGCGCCCGCACCCTAATTGAGTACTTATGCCTGACTTACTGCACGGTTACTTTCGGCGTAATGCTTAAGAAGCGGGGGCTCATGCAGTCGGCGCATAACTAAAACCCCCGCTGGCGTGAGGATAGTCGCGCTTTAGTGCTTCGGTGATAGCTGTGACATTTGAAGGGGGATTGATAAGTATGCTGTAATAAATAGAGTTCGTTATTCGTAACGTAATAGTATTACGATGTGAGTAGCTTTGCTGCTTATAAATCTCTAGTAATCTTGCATATGCAGCAATTTTTTACTTCTTTAGTACAGTTTGTTTTTATTGTTTCACTACTCAGTGGTTTAAACAGTTCGGTGGGCTGGTCGCAGGTGCCTGTTGCCACTACATTGCTGCCCGCCCGCCATGCAGTAGCCGCCCCACGCTTGGGGCCGGTTTCGCTCACCTTCACTCAAGCCATCACCGCGGCATCGGCGACCAACTTGCGGGTGTACGGTAACCAGGCGCGCGGGCGGCGGCCTGGCACCATGAGCGGGGGGAATACAGCTACGTTGAATTTTGCCCCAACTCAGGCGTTTATGCCTGGCGAGCGAGTAAGCGTCACGGTTCCAAATACGCTTACCAATGCGGCAGGCATTGGCGCCAGCCGTCAGGTGTACCAGTTCATGGCTGCTACGGGCGGTACCGGGGGGGGCTTTTTTCTTGATACCACCGAAATAGCCCATACCAATTCTCGCGACCAAGTCCTTGGCGACATAGACAACGATGGCGACCTGGACCTGCTGACTAGCGCTGGCCTCTACGGGATGTATTCTTACTTCAACGATGGCCAGGGCCATTTCACAGCCCACAGCAACGTTGCAGTAGGCCGTACGCCTAGTGGCGCCACGCTGGCGGATGTCAATGGCGACGGTTTCCTCGATTTGCTGGCCGGCGATGCCGACAATGCCACTGTTGCCATTGCCCTCAACAACGGCAACGGAGAATTTGGCATTTTGGCTCTGGCAGGACAATTAGTGACGGTAGGGGCCCGGCCTGTGAGCATAGCTACAGGCGACGTGGACGGTGATGGCGACCTGGACTTTGTAACAGCGAACTTCAGCAGTAACACGGCCAGCGTGGGCTTTAACAGCAGCACTACTGGTTTTTTTACGGCAACTACTTCCACAGTGAGTGTGGGACAGCAGCCCACGGCCGTCCAATTGGGCGACATCGATAATGACGGCGACCTAGACCTGCTGACAGCTAATAGCGGTAGCAACTCGGTTAGTGTGCGGCTGAACAATGGTGCCGGTTTGTTTTTTGGAAGTACCAGCGTGGCCGTTGGCGTCGCGCCTACTGATTTGGCACTGGTTGACCTAGACCTTGATGGCGACCTCGACTTGCTCACCACCAACGCCATAGATGGCACGCTTAGCGTGCGCTTCAACAACTTGGGTACGTTTTCCGGCACAACCACACTGGCCTTGCCTACCGGCAGCACGCCCAGCGGGCTCAGTATCGGCGATGTAGACGCCGACGGCGACCCGGACGTTGTAGTAGCCCAGGGGAGCGGCGGTCAGGTAATCACCTATATTAATAATGGTGCTGGGGTGCTGGCTATTCAGTACGGTGCTTTAGAATTAGCTGCGAGTTCCTTCCGTTTACCCAATTCATTAGGCGTTACGCTGGGCGATGTGGACGGCGACTTAGACCTCGACATCATCACTGCCGACGGCTCCCGTGGTAGGGTAGTACTGGGGCGCAACGGCTTGGCACCGCCCGTAGTAGCGCCGGCGCTGAGTGCGTTTTCGCCGGGTGCCGGGCCAGTGGGCACAGGTGTGCGCATAGCGGGCTCAGCGCTGAGCAGCACCTCAGTAGTTTTATTCAATGGAACGCCGGCCAGTTTTGTGGTCAATTCTAATGTGCAACTCACTGTTGCAGTGCCGGCTGGCGCCAGCACGGGCCCCATTTCTGTGACCACGCCTGGCGGCACGGTCACACTACCTCAGCCCTTTGTAGTGACGTCCGGACCCGTTGCGCCAGTGCTCATAACGAGCACCGTGCCTGCCCGCAACGCCGTGGCAGCTAGTGCTACGGCCGCTTTACAGGCCACTTTTAATAGCCCAATTTCTAGCTTTTCTGCTTCTGGCCTGCGGGTGTTTGGCTCACAACGGCGCGGGCGGCAACTAACGACGGCCAGCGGGGGCGGCACGGCCACTCTTACCCTGTTGCCCAGCCCGGCGTTTTTGCCCGGAGAGCGAGTGTCGTTAACCCTGCCAGCTTCACTTACCGGTACCTCGGGTGGCTCGGTAAGAGGACAGGTAGTTGATTTTCGAATAGCGACAGGCGGCACGGGTGAAGGGGTTTTTGAGGCAGCCGGCAGTACTTCCGTCTCGGCTTCGGCTACGGTCCAGGGCCTGCGCGCGGTTGACATTGATAACGACGGCGACCTCGACATAGTGGCAGCCCAGGGTAGCAATACCTCCACTAGCTCCTTACTTATACGGATAAACAATGGCACCGGAACATTTACTGCCCTTACCACGGGGGCGCCCAGTTTGCAGAGCGGCGACTATGAAGCCGAGCCGGCCGATGTCGACGGCGACGGTGACTTCGACCTGCTGGTGTTACAAGCCAACCGCATTAGCGTGTGGAGCAACAACGGGCAAGGAAGGTTTGTACCCGGGGCAACCCTAGTGGTGCCAACCAACAACTCGCTGCGGTGGCTCCGTGTAGGCGACCTCGACGCTGACGGTGACCTGGACGTGGCCTTTGCACAAAATTCCGATGATGTATACATTGCTCTCAACAATGGGACGGGGATGTTTGTCGTGGGCGGAAAAGCCGAATTTAATAACATCTATCAGATGCGCCTAGCCGACCTCGATGCGGACGGTGACCTGGACATCATGACCGTTTCCAACACGGAACTGGCTACGGCGCTCAACAACGGGCACGGCGTCATGGTACGCCAGCCCGGCCAGGCTGTGAACACACCGCGCATAGTGCAGGATATGGAAATAGGCGACCTCACGGGCGACGGGTTCCCCGATGCAGTCGTAATAACATACAATTATCATCTTAATGGGGGAGGTAATCTCCCGGGCCTTCTGGCCGTTTGGCCCGGTTTGGGCAACGGCCAGTTTGGGCCCCGCGGTGTACCAGTGGAACTGCCTTTGTACCCCAAGACGCTAGCGTTGGCGGATGTGAATTCAGACGGCAGGCTCGATGCACTGACCATGAGTACCGACCGACCGAGTAATACGTCGGTGCTCAACAGCGCTGCTTCTTTGCAGGTGCGTCTCGGCGACGGGCGCGGTGGTCTGTTGCTGCCGGAGGTATATGCTCTTTCCGTGGCCAACCAAGAAGTATCCAGGCCTGAGGTTGGGGATTTTGATGGAGACGGCGATGTGGACTTGGCATTCGGCAATCTAACAGCAGCTACTGTGGCTGTGCGATTCAATACCGGCCGGCCAGTTCCGACTATTTTAAGCATGATACCCGCGCAAGGGCCCGTGGGCACGCGTGTCAGTCTTTTCGGTACCAATCTTACCAGTACGAAGGGCATAACGTTTGGTGGGGTTGCTGCCACCGAAATCTTGGTAGTCTCGCCCACAGAGTGCGCGGTGGTTGTGCCTGCTGCTGCCAGCACCGGCCCTGTTGCTCTTACCACCCCCGGCGGCACCGGCACCAGTCCTAATTCCTTCACGGTAGTAGTGCCTGTGCCCGTGGCAACCCGCACGCCGGCCCGCAATGCCGAGAGCGTTGCGTTGAGCGCGAATGTGAGTGTGAGCTTTCCGCAAAGCCTTTCCACTGGTTCGGCCGGAGCGCTGGTGGTGCACAGCGAGCAGCGGCAGGGCCGGCGCGCGGGCACGGCCAGTGGCGCAGGCACGGCTTCCCGCACTTTCGCCCCTAGTTTGGGTTTTGCACCCGGAGAACGGGTGCAGGTTTCCTTGCCTGTGCCGAACGGCGTGAGCACGGGCAGCGCCCAGCCTCAAGTGTATAATTTCACGGCGGCCACTAGCGGGCCGGGCCGGGCCAATCTGCGCTGGGCGCAGAATCATGCGAATGCCCCCGGTGGCTTCTATGCTTACTACACGCAGACAGCAGGTGCTGTAGGCGACTTTGACGAAGACGGTGCTCCAGACTTGGTATCTATCGAATTGTTTTCCTCAAGTCAACTGCGCATCTTGTTCAACGACGGGCACGGTAAGTTTGGAGCCCGTACCCTGGCATTTGCCGTGCCTTTGCTGAGGGGGGTGCGGGTGGCCGACCTCAATGGCGATTCCCACTTGGATTTGCTAATGGTGGAGTACTTCGCCCGCCGTAGCAACAACCGCGAAGTGAACCGCCTGACGTGGTGCGCAGGCACTGGCACGGGCAGCTTTGGAGCGGTGCAGCCGTTGTATCAGTTCAACGGTAACGGAGAAAACGTAGAGGTGGCCGTGGGGGACTTGAACGCCGACGGTGAGCTTGATATTGCCGCTCTTATTCAGGGTTCCGACAGCGTGCTGGTGGCTATGAACCAAGGCAACGGCACCTTCCGGCGACACGCTAATGCTGCGGCTGTGCGCTATGCTAACACCTTACGCCTGGCCGACATCGACAACAACGGTACGCTGGATTTGCTCACGGTCGGTTCCGGCACCCCCTACATGAGCCGTGGCATGGGCACCGGCACCGGCGATTTTGTGACTGCTTCGCCTCTTGTGCTTCCGGCAGGCGGCATAAGCCTAGAAATAGGTGACTTGGACAATAACGGCAACATCGACCTGGTGTTGGGGACCGCTCCTTATAACACTCAGGGTAATGTGCACTTCTTTCTTGGCGATGGCCAGGGAGGCTTCGTTCTGAGCCAGCAAGTGGGAAATTATAGCAACCCCGGGTTCTTGCGCCTAGCCGATTTCGACGCCGATGGCGCTCTGGATTTACTTATGGGCCAACTTAGCAGCTATTCAGGGGTGACTTTGCTGCTTAATAATGGTTCGGGCCAGTTTGGCCGTCCGGCCTCTTTCGGCGACAAAGTTGTGCCCCGCTGCGTCACCGTGGCCGATATGGACCTAGATGGCAGCCTGGATTTAACCATCGGCGGCGACAGCCTCTCGGGCCCCGGACTTGGTACCACGGCTGGCTTGTTTGTGTACCACAACCGGCCAGTGGGGCCCAGCATAAGCAGCTTCACCCCCACAAGTGGTGGAGCCGGCACCGTTGTTACCCTCACGGGCACCGCTTTGAGCAGCGTAACGGGCGTTACCGTGGGCGGGGTTTCAGTGCCGTTTACGGTGGTCTCATCCACCCAAATTACCCTCACCATTAGGACGAATACGGCTACCGGCCGAATTGTTGTCAATTCGCCTTTTGGCACCAGCACCAGCAGCAGCAACTTCACCATGCCGGCGCCCACCATCAGCAGCTTTACTCCAAGCAGCGGCGCGGTGCAGCGGCTCGTCACCGTTACGGGAACCTATTTTAGCGGCGCCACGGCCGTTCGATTCAATGGGTTGACTGCCCCAGGCTTCAATGTGGTTTCTGAAACCGTGATTACGGTGCTAGTGCCTGCGGGAGTCAGCACCGGCGCACTGAGTGTCACCACTCCCAGTGGCACCGCTAGCAGTGCTACGCCGTTTACGTTCTCGGCTGTAGCCTCGGGCTTCACACCGGGCCGCAACGCCCAACATGTAGCCCGCAATGCGAACCTAAACCTGAATTTTTCGCAGATAGTGAGCAGCGCAGCTGCTGCTGATATACGCGTGTTTGGCAACCAGGTGCGCGGCAAGCGGGGCGGGGTTATGGCAGGGGGCGGAAGCACTTCGCTCACCTTTGACCCCGCGCAAGACTTTGCTCCGGGCGAAGAAGTGAGCGTCACCATCCCTAATTCTTTTCTGGGTACCCAAGGCGGGCAGTCTTCCAAACAAGTCTTTACCTTCCGTGCCGCCACCGGCGGGAGCGGGATGGGTACCTTTAGCAGCCCCCAAACCCTGGCGCTAAGCGGAGGACCTTGGGAAGCACAAATCGGGGACATTGATAATGACGGCGACCAAGACGTAGTAACCGTCAACTATACTAACGGCGGATACGATTTTATCAATTTTGCCTTAAACAACGGCAATGGCACGTTCGTAAAAGCTACCCCTTTGCAGGTTTCGGCACATGCCCACTTCCTGCGCCTAGCGGATTTCAACGGCGACGGCGCCTTGGATATCGTGACGGTGCACGACTTTATTGTCTCCGTGCGCATGAACGATGGCACCGGAACCTTTGGCTCCGTGCAAAACATCAACGGCCCGGGCGGACAAAGCCTAGAGGTTGGCGATATCGACGGCGATGGCGACTTGGATATTGTAACCGTGAACTACAACCAGGTGGCCGCTTATGTAATTAAAAACAACGGCACCGGTACCTTCACAACAGGGGCACAGCAGTCCATGTCGACCCCGTGTCGCTCCATAAGGCTAGGCGATGTGGACAGCGACGGCGACCTTGACCTCGTGGCTACTGGTACTAACACAAACGGGTCCGGCAATTTGCTGGTTGTACGCCTCAACGATGGCAACGGTACGTTCACGGGGACTTACTCGCTGGCCTTGCCCCGCGTTCCGGTTAGCTTTTCGATTGCTGACCTCGACAACGATGGCGATTTGGATGCGGCCGTTGTGGGCTACCACCCAAACTTTAGCATAGCAGATGCGGGCCTGAATGTGTACCTCAACGATGGCTTGGCCCGCTTTACGCCGGGGCAGCACATCACTTATGCTACTCATAACGAAGTGCCAAGAGGCTTAGTGTTTGGTGACATTGACGGCGACGGCGACCTGGACGCACTGATTAACGTTCGCAGCGTGACAGGGGGCCTCAACGAGGTGCGGCCTCACCTCAACAACGGCAGCGCTTTATTTACTAGTGTCACGGCGGTGCCCACCACAAACCAAGACGATATTGCCGTAGGCGACCTGGATGGTGACGGCGATTTAGACTTTGTAGCTCCAAGCGTTGGTAATTTCAATCTGGTCATTCACCTGAACGGGCCTGCCCGTCCTACCGCTACTGCCTCCGCCACGGCACAGCGCCTCGTGCTGTATCCAAACCCCGCCCAGCAGCAGTTTACACTGGCCGTGCCAGCGGGACTGCTCACCCAAAAGGGCACCATTATGCTCCTCAATAGCCTTGGCCAGGTGGTGTACCAACAGCCTGTGGCCGCCGCCCCGGCCGGGATTCAGACCGTCGTTGATGTCCGTCGCTTAGCTGCCGGGATGTACACGGTTCATCTTAAGATGACCAATGTCCAGCCGGTGGTAGGGCGCTTAATGATAGAATAGTGCACCGCCCTGCGGGCTGGACTTGGAACCCTTGTTCGGAACCCAGCCCGCGGGATACCTTGCGTTATTGCATTAATAAGCAAATGGAAATTAGCGTAAAGCTGAAAATCTTCGCTTGTATTCGTAAACAGGGTATAAACTGAAGATGCTGGAAAGCCAACCCTTGTTCAGACTGGGAAATCAAGGGGCATTCTACGCGCGCAGCCGGGCTGGACTTTTCATGAAATTTCAAGTATTAAGCAGAAAAGCAGAACGACCAGAATCAGGAGCATACAGGCGCCAATGGCATAGAAGAAAGCCCCCGCTGGTGCTCAGCGGGGGCTTTCGGCGTCAACTTAGGGCTTTTATTGTTTGGTCGGTTCGGCGAGTTTCGGAGTGGGGCGGCTACCGCTGAGTCCAGCTATTGTTTTTCTCGTTCGCATCCATGAAAACGCCTTGCTGCAAGCTCACCGTTTTGGGGGCTTTGGGCAGGGTGATGGTGGCTTGCTTCTGGTTGGCCTGCCAGACGGCGGGCGACTGGTGCAGGGTGGCTTTGGTGCCATCGGTGTACTCCACGGCCACATCGAAGGGGATGGCGAAGCCGCCGATGTTCTGGACCGTGACGGTGGTGCCGGTGACGGGCGCCACGGCGAGGTCGATGTAGCTATTTGTGAAAAACCAGTTGTTGAAAAACCAGTTCAGGTTTTGGCCCGAGGTAGTGCTGAAGGAATTGAAATAGTCCCACGGAATGGGGTGTTTGCCGTGCCAATCGGCCATGAAGGCGTGCAGGCATTTCTTGAACATGGCATCGCCGAGCATGTCCTTGAGGGCGAAGTAGCTGAGGGAGGGCTTGCCGTAGGCGTTATTGCCGTAGCCGGCGCGCAGCTCGTTGCTGGGTGTAATGATGGGCAGGTCCTGGGCGGCGTTGCGGTCGTTTATCCAGCGGCTGACGCGGAATTTCTTGTAGAAGTCGTCGGCCGTGGCGGCGCCGTTTTCGGCGGTGTTGATGAGGCGCTCGAAGGTGGTGGCCCAGCCTTCGTCCATGAACGCGAAGCGACTTTCGTTGATGCCCATGTAGAAGGGGAACCAGGTGTGGGCAATTTCGTGGTCCTGCACAAACTGCGCGAACTTGGGGTCTTCCTGGGGGCTGTCGTTCACCATCATGGGGTATTCCATGTCGGCGAAGCCCTGGAAAGCCGTCATCTTGGGGAAGGGGTAGGGGATGCCGGGCCAGTTTTTGGGGTCAGAAAACCAGCCGAGAGCAAACTGGCCATTCTTCACCGACTGGCGGAAGTCGACGGTGGAATCGGCGTAGGCGGCCTGCATGCTGGCACGGCGCTTGGTGCGGGCGTCTACCACCACGCTAGCGGCGTCCCACACGTAGCGGTTGCTGAGACCTACCGTGACGTCAGAAATATCCTTAGCGGTCCAGACCCAGGTGTTGAAGGGCTGCTGGGCGGTGATGTTCTTCTTAGCCAAGTCGGCAGCGGTGGCCACGTGAATGACCTTGTCGCTGGTCATGGACTGCTTCAGGCGCTTGGCGAAGGGCTTTTGCAGCACCTGGTCGGGGTTTTGGAGGGTGCCGGTGGCCCATACAATGAAGTTGGCCGGAACGCGCACGCGCAGGGTGTAGTCGTTGAAGTCGTTATAAAACTCCTTGCTGTCGACGAAGGGAATGCGGTCCCAGCCGGCGTAGTCATCGTAGACGGCGATGCGCGGGTAGAAGTAGGCCAGGAAGAAGCTGGTGGGGTCGATGCGGCCCTCGCGCCCGCTTTCGAGGGAGATGGGGAAGTGCCAGGCCACGGTGAACTTCACCGAGTCGCGCGGGGCCAGCGGCCGCGGCAGCCGCACGCCCTGAATGGTGCCCAAGCCCTGATTGGCCGGGAACGGCCGGGCCTCCCCGTTGATGCCGAGGGTGTCGATTACCAGGCCTTCGGTGAGGTAGTCGGGCGAGGCGTCGCCGTCGCGGGCGGCGCCGGGCCGGTGAATGTTCATGATGAGGCGCATCACCACTTGCTTCAGCGTGTCGGGGCTGTTGTTGAAGTAGGTGATGGTTTCACGGCCGCGGATGTCGCGGGCGGGCGGGGCGGCCGTCACGGTGATGTCGTAGCGGGCGCGGTTTTGCCAGTACTTGGGGCTGGGTCGGCCATCGGGGCTGCGGGTGCCTTTGTCGTAAGCCTGCTGGATGTCGCGCGGCATGTACAGAGACTGGGCGGTGGCGCGAAACGAGCCCGCCAGCAGCGCGAGGGCAAGAATGGTTCTAATCATAAGATGCTACAGACGCTGGGGCAGCGGTTGGCGCTGCATTGCGTGGAGTAAAAGTAGGGGAGGGGCATCGGTCTTAGGGGCGCCCCGGGCTCGGGACCTGCCGGGCACGGTCGCGCTACGGAACGCGGCGTGTACATTGGGCTCAAATTCGCTCTTGTTGGGAAGGTATTGCTGTGATTATCTCTCTCATCATCCAATAACGTTGGGCTGCAAACACATTGCCTGAGCTCAAAGGCGCCCCTGAATTTTATGCGAAGCAGAAATCTGCAGAAGGAGGCTCTTATTAGAATGCTCGGCTTCTGTTTTTGCCTGCTGCTTAGCGCGTCCTGCCAACCGCACGACCAAGCAGTGGTGCGCATCAAAGCCAAGCAATACACCCGCAGTGTGGCGGAAGTGGCGCAGGCCCGCCTAACGCCCACCCTCTACGACCCGGATTATCTGCTGGTGGGCGATATGGCTATGCTCAGCGCCATTGTGTATTCGGGCGTGAAATCCAGTAACCACCGGCCCGACTACCGCCAGGACACCGCCAAGTACGCCACGGAGCGGCGCGAGCTGGTGCGGCGCGGTTGGCAGCCATTTGCCTTCAGCCACTCCCTGGCGCCACCGACCAAGCAGCGCATGGCCAGCGGACTGGTATACGATGTGTGGGTGCGAACGGCGCCGGGCACTCCGCCACTGGCGGTGCTGGTTTTCAGGGGCACCAACTACCTGGAATTTGCCGACTGGGTGGCCAACGTGCGGCCCCTCACCAACACGCCCGGCGTATGGGACCAGTACGAACAAACCCGCGCCCTGACGCCCATATTAGTAGCCAAGCTGGACTCGGCGTATGGCGGCCGACAGCGCATTTTCGCGGCCGGGCACTCGTTGGGCGGTGGGCTGGCCCAGCACGCGGGCTTCACCTGCGCGCGGGTGGAGAAGGTGTTTGCCTTCAACTCTTCCCCGCTGACGGGCTACTTCGACTTGGCCAAAAAAGAGCGGCTGCACCACGGCAGCAGCCGGCGCACCTACCTCGTGTACGAGAGCTACGAAGTGCTGGCGCTGCTGCGGCTGGTGCCAGGCTTTCTGGACCAGTTCACCGACAATGCCAATGCGGTGGTGGTGCGCTATAATTTCTCGGACGTGCATGCCATCTCACCGTTTCAGCAGCACCAGATGCAGCGGCTGGTGGCAGGGTTACGCAAGGCATATTGAGTCGCTGGAACGAGGTAAAGACGCGCCACTTGGCTGCGCCGACCTGCGGTTCGAGCCTCGGTGTCGACCGATAGTAGGATTTACCCCGTTCCATCAGCCGCGAAGCGGCGCCACGGTGGTAGAAAAGAGCGGAAAAAGCGGTCAGGAGCCGCAAAGCGGCGGCGTGTAGCCAGGCGAAAGTGCCTCCGCTTCGCGGCTCAAGCCAGCACATTAGTCCACTGACTACCAACATGGCGCCGCTTCGCGGCTTGTAGCACTGCGTAAGTCTTGGATTAAATAGTCAACGATGCCTTATGCGGAGATGCCTGACGCGGAGACGCGAGGTGTCGCGTTTCTACATCGTAGGTGCGCTGGCTAGGGCTTCACCTCCACCCAGCCCTTGAACTTGCGGCCGTCGGTGTACGTGACGAGGTAGAAGTAGCTGCCCGCCGCGCCCTGCCCGCCCCAGCGGAAGCCCCGCTCCGACGATTGGTACACCGGCTTGCCCCAGCGCGAGAAAATCTGAATGCTGGCAAACTTGCGCTCGCAGAAGTCGACGGGCAGGTCGGGCATGGTGAGGAAGTCGTTGAGCTTGTCGCCGTTCGGCGTGATGATGTTGGGCGGACGAAAGGCCGCGGAATCCCCAGGCGGCGCCACTTCAAACCGCACCAGCCGGTCCCGAGTCTGGGGTACGCAAGGGCCGGTTTCGGTTAGGCGAAACCGCACCAGCAAGCCCCCGGAGGGAACGGCCTCGCAGGCCGGGTCCCAGCTGAAAGTGCCATCGGCCTGGCCAGCGCCGTTCTGGGCCGTGAAGCTCATCTTCATACTGGCCAAGTCGAAGCCCAGGCCCGTGGCCGTAAGGGCCAGCGCGTGGCGGTCGGCATCGGTGCCGGCCAGCGTGGCGGTGTAGCGGGTGCCCAGGGGCAGGCGTATCACCACCGGCGTGGCCTCGGACACGGGCAGCGGGGCCGGTGGGAACGTGCTGGTGAGCACCGGCGGGGCATTGGGCGGCTGCGTGGCCGTGAAGGCCACGCGCACGGTGTCGCGCCGGGGCAGGCTGCAGCCGTTGTCGGCCACTATCACATCGAGCAGGTACACCTGGCCGCGGGTGTCGATGCACTCCGGAAAGCAAAGCGTGGTGGTGAGGGTATCGGGGGCACCGGCGGCGCGCACCCGGCCGGTGCTGGCGGTGGTGAACTGTGGCAGCAGCCCCGTGAAGTTGACCGGGCGGGTGCTCATCGTGAGCACCGAGTTGGGGTCGGGGTCGGTGAAGCGGATGGTGAGGCAGCGGTTGCCGCCGGGCACCAGGCGCAGGGTGTCGAGGCCCGGGCGATACACGGCCGGGCTGCCCGTGGCGCGCACCTGCATTTGCGGGCCCGTGTTGGTGGGGCAGTTGAGCACGAAGAGCTGGAAGTCGCGGCGCGTTTCGCCAATTTTTACGCCGCGGCGGTATTCTGAGCAGCGCACCCCGAACACGAACAGGCCCAGGCTACTGGGCCGCACGGTGAGGCGGCCGGTGCGAGCGTCGATGCCCAGCGCCGGGCTACCCGGAATCTGGTTGGTGGTGCCCAAGCCGGGGTTCCAGGTGATGAGGCGGTAGGGCGCGGGGCCGGACTGCGTCACCGAGGGGGCAGTGGAGCTGGTGTAGCCGTTGAGCGGGGTCACCATGTCGTAGGCCAGCGAGTCGCCGTCGGGGTCCTGGCCGCCAAAGTCGTAGTAGAACAGCTCGTTGCGGCAGGCGTAGTCGCCCAGCGGCGGGAAAATGCGGGGCGTCGAGTCGATAAACGGCGCGCCGTTGCGCACCACGGCCGGAAACTCCATGTAGAAGGCTTGGGCCGCGTTGTTGGGCGCCACAATGTTGCTGATGGTGTTGTTGCGGCAGCAGCGCTCTACGGCCACGTAATAGCCTTGGGGGCTGTTGTAGGTGTTGGCTTCGAGCACGATGTCGCGGGTGTACACAATGCGGCGGGTGCTCAGCGAGCCCACAGCGCAGGCCGGATTGGTGTAGTTGACGAAGGTGTCGGCGGTCCTCGGCAGCACTATATTCACTATGCGCTGGTTGTTGGCTTTGGCAAAAATGCTGGCCGTGAGCTGGGGGTCGAGCGCGCCGGGTTCGCCGTTAATGGCGTCGAAGTAAAGGTTGAGCGTGAGCGTGTAGGTGCTGCCGGTTTTGTGCTGCAATTCCAGCTCGCCGCCCACAATGTGCGTGGCCGTTGCTGCCAACGGCGCTAAAAGGGCCAGCAGCAGCCAGCACAGCCGAGAAGTAAAGTGAGCCAGTAAGAGGTGCTTCATAGTGTAGTAAGGTAACTAGAAAAATGAAAATCTTCTTGCAGTAACCCGGTACTTTTTAGGAGGAAAGGGAGCCGGGCGTTGCCATTCGCGCCACGCCAAAAGCTGCTTAAAGAGCAAGCCGTCAGGTACCGCTGGTAAGCTGAATAAGCAAAAATCGTCATTCAAAGTTGCGCTTAAGTTGGGTTTCTCTTCAAGTGATGCTCCCTTGTTTTGCCGCCCTTAAAGGCAGCTTCCCAGCCCCAGAAGAAAAGCTGTTTGTGAATCAAACGGCCCCGCCAAAATGTTAGAAAGTGGCTCCTGATAGCAGGGGGGCACTTGTGTTTTTGAGGTGTCGTATATTTGGGATACTTTTTCGCGTGCTACTGTACCGCTTAAAGCATCAGTCCGTATAACACGGCGGTTTCGTTTCAGGGCCGCTGTTTTCAGTATGATTCACATTGTTTACATGAGCCGGGCGGTGCGCCCGCTCTCCGACCAGGAGTTGCAGCAAATGCTGGACCAGTGCCGCCGCGACAACGCCAGCCGCAACGTTACCGGGGTCTTGTTTTACAGCCACGGCAACATTGCCCAGCTCATCGAAGGCGATGCCGCCGTCCTCGAACCCTTGTTTGAAAAGATTTCCCGCGACGGCCGCCACTCCAACGTGGTCGAGCTGGTGAAGAAAAACATTGCCGCCCGCAGCTTCTCCGACTGGTCGATGGCTTTCCACCCCCTGCAAAGCAGCGGTTTCGATGCCCTGGAAGGATTTCTGCTGCCCGACCACCTGCGGCAGCCCCCCAGCACCCTCACCATCGCAGACGCTATGATGGTGGATTTGGTGCGCCTGGCCGTGTTCGGCCCCGATGCCGTGGCCACCGAGCCGGCCGAGCCTGCCCATGCCTGAGGCACATTCCCGGCCGCCGGGCCATCCCACCCCGGAACGCTGCTGCCACTCATGGGCACTGGTGCTCCCTGAAGCATAAAAACCATGCGTGAGCAGAGACTACAGGACATCCTCGAGCACATGCCCGCGGGAGTGGCCACCTTGCAGGGGGCTGAGCTGCGCTACGGCTTCGTGAACGACGCCATGCGTGCCGTGATTGGGCAAGAGGCGCAGGAGGGCCGGCTGGTGGCCGAGCACCCCGGCATCATTCCCGCCGATTTGCTCGACGTCATGCAGCAGGTGTACCAGTCGGGCCGGCCCTTCGTGGCCAAGGCCTACCGCCTGGTGATGTCCGCCAGCGAGAGCCAGCCCTCCGAGCTTAGCTACTACGACATTGCCCTGGAGCCCGTGCGCGAAGGCGGCGGCCCCGTGAGCGGCCTGCTGCTCTTTGCCGTGGACGTGACCGCCCAGGAACAAGCCCGCCAACGGGCCCACGAGCTGGCCATCGAAACCCGCCGCCTCGACACCCGCCTGCGGGTGCTCACCGAAACGGTGCCCCAAATCACGTTTACTCTTAATGCGAAGGGGAAGGTGGAGTACGTGAGCCCGCAGTGGTACTACTTCACGGGCCAGCCGCCCACGGCCGACCTCAACGCCATCTGGCCCCTGCTCATCCACCCCGACGACCGGCTGCGGATACTCTACCAGTCCGACACCGCCCGGGCTGCCGGCACCGGCTGGAACTACGAGTACCGCCTGCGCCGGCACGACGGCCAGTACCGCTGGCTGCTCAGCCGCGCCCTGCCCGAGCTACACGCCCCCGACAAGCCCGTGTTCTGGCACGGCGCCCTCACCGAAATTCACGACCAGCGCGAGCTGTCCGAGGCCTTGCGCCGCGGCGAGGCCGAGCTGCGCTTCCTGGCCGACAGCATCCCGGAGCTCATCTGGACGGCCACGGCCGAAGGCTTTATCGACTACTACAACCAGTTCACGGGCGAGTACACCGGCCTCACCCGCGACGAGCTGGGCCCCACTGGCTGGATAAACCTGCTCGAGCCCAGCGAGCAGGCCAACGCGGCCCGCCGCTGGGTGCACAGCATCGCCACCGGCGAGCCCTACGAAGGCCTGTTCCGCATGCGCCGCCACGACGGCGTCTACCGCTGGCACATCATCCGGGCCCGCCAACTCACCGATACGCGCGGCCCGCGCTGGTTCGGGGCCTGCACCGATGTAGACGACCAGCACCGCCTGCGCGAGGTGCTGCAAACCCAGTACGACGAGCTGGCCCGCACCAACCGCGACCTCGACACCTTCGTGTACACGGCTTCGCACGACCTCAAGCAGCCCCTGCTCAACCTGCGCGGCCTGTTTGACGAGCTGCGCCGCACCGCTTCATTCAAAGACCCCGAAGAAGAAGAAATCCAGACCATGGTCGACGGCGCCCTCAGCCAACTCGACACCACCTTGCAGGAGCTGGCCGCCACCGTGCAGGACCAGCGCGGCCTCTCGGCCCCCGCCGAGGCCCTGAACCTGCGCAGCGTGGCCGAAGAAGTGCTGCTGGGCCTGCGCGCCCAGGTGCAGGAAGCCGGCGCCACCGTCGAGCTCAATTTCGAAGAAGCGCCCTCGCTCACCTACGGCCGCGCCAACCTGCGCTCCATTATGCACAACCTGCTCAGTAACGCCCTCAAGTTTGCCGACCCCGAGCGGGCGCCCCTGGTGCAGGTGCACAGCCACCTCAGCAGTACGGGCCAGCCCACCCTCACCGTGCAAGACAACGGCCTGGGCATGGCCTTGCCCGACGCGCCCAATTCTGTTTTTCAGCCCTTCAACCGCCAGCATCCGCACATTGGGGGCGCCGGCGTGGGCATGTACCTGGTGCAGCGCATCATCACGAGCCGGGGCGGGCACCTGGAGGTGGCCAGCACCGTGGGCGAAGGCACCACGTTTACCATTCACTGGTTTGATGCGTAGCGCGGCGGTGGTTGGCTGCGCTCGGCATAGCGGGCGTTTTACCACTTGCTGCCAGCCAATGCTTTTCTTTTGCCTGCACTGCAGGCCAAACCAAAGGCGCGGGAGGGCGTAAACCAAGCAGGCCGGGTATATCCCCGGCCTTCTCGTTTACACCACACTAGCTATGAGCATCTTCAGCAGCGACAAACTCAAGGGTAAGAAAATTGCCATCATTGCCACCGACGGCTTCGAACAATCGGAGCTCGACGAACCCAAGAAATACCTCGAAGGCGAGGGCGCCGAAACCCACGTCATCTCCCTCAAAAGCGGCTCCATTAAGGGCTGGGACGGTCCCAGCAAAGATTGGGGCAGCAAAGTAGACGTCGACAAAGTCATTGCCGACGCTCGACCCGCCGACTACGACGCCTTGGTGCTGCCCGGTGGCCAAATGAACCCCGACATCCTGCGCATGGACAAGGACGTGGTCAGATTCGTACGCGAATTTGCTGCTTCCAACAAAGTCATCGCCGCCATCTGCCACGGCCCCTGGACGCTGATTGAGGCCGACGTCGTGCGCGGCAAGCGCGTCACGAGCTGGCCCAGCCTCCAAACCGACCTGCGCAACGCCGGTGCCCACTGGGAAGACGCCGAAGTGGTAACCGACCACGGCCTCATCACCAGCCGCAAGCCCCAGGACATTCCGGCCTTCAACAAGAAGATTGTAGAAGAAATGCTCGAGCCCCAGCACGGCGGCAACGCCTAAGCTCCCGTGTTGGAGAGTTGCAGCTCGCCCACGCGAACTTTGTTCCATCCTAAAAGCCCCGTTTCTGCACAGAAACGGGGCTTTTTGCTTCAGGTGCCCATCAGCGGGAGCCACGCCTGGCCCTGCCAGTGCAGCAGGCCCCACATCACGGCATCGAAAACCAGCAGAAAGCCGCCTTGTAGCCACAACGAGCGACCAAACCCGCGCAGCCGGGTGGGGTGGGCCTGCTCGGGCTGGCGGGCCAGGGCTTGTAGGTAGAAACCAGTCATAATATAAGCCGCGTCGAGCCCGGTGTTGAAGATGAACAGGTTTTCATTCACCAACTGGCTCTGGAGCAAGTCGGCCAGCCGCAAGCCCACCGGGGCGGTAAAGTGCAGGTGCAGTATACCCCAGCAGGCCAGCCCCGCGTTCACCAGGCCCCAGCCCACGTTCATGCTGTGGAAATGGTAGGGCTCGTGGCGGCGGTCGGCGTTGGCCACCATATACCCGCTCACCACGAGGTTGAGCAGGGCCCAGGCGGCGAGCACGGCCAGGCCCCGGCCAATAAGCAATTCGCTGGCTAGGAGGAGGGAAGCAATGTCGGGCATGGGCAGGGCGGGCGGCACCCCACAAAAAAAGGAAGCCTAGAAGACTTCCTTTTTTGAGGATGGAAATGTGGAAGAAGGAAAAGGGAAATGCTTATTGGGTGAAGCCGATGCCCAAGTAAATCTGGAAGAGGTTGTTGTAGATTTTGGCGTTCGAGAAATTGGGGTTGATGGTAGTCGACGAGCCGCCGTCTTCGAACAGCTTGCCCAAGCTCAGGTTGTAGCGGGCGCCAAGCCGCGCCGGGCCCAGGCGGGCTTCTACTCCGCCTACTCCGCCGTAGTCCAACGAGTTAAAGCCGTTGGCCGAGATGTCTAGGTCTTCGCTGCCACGCCGGATGTTGGTGAGCAGCGACACTTGCGGCCCGACGTGAAAGCTGAGCGTTTCGGTCACGTTGCCCACAAACATGACGGGCACCGTGATGTAGTCCATGCGGTAGCGCTGCTGCGTTGCCGCGCCAGCGCCCACGCCCGTATTGGCGTCGAAGCCTTGGCGCGAGTAAAGCAGCTCGGCTTGCACCGAGGCGAATTCGTTGAAGCCAAACTGGCCGTACACCCCGGTGTGAAAGTCGTTGCGGGCATCTCGTGTTACGTTCTGCACGTCGTCGCCGCGCAGGCTGTTCACGTTGATGCCGCCCTTGATGCCAAAGCCCGTATTGCGCGAGTCGGTGACGCCGCCACCGGTGTAGTCCTTAGAAGAAAGGCTGCCGCCCGGCCGCGCCTGTGCAAATGCCGCCGTAGAACCAGTTACGGCGAACAGTAAAAACAGAAGAGTCTTTTTCATGAGTGAAAGAAGATGAGGAAATGAGGCCAATGCCCAGGGTAAGATTACTATCCCCTTTTGCAGCTATACTTTGCCCGGGCCAGAAAGTTGCCGGGGCGCTGAGTAAAGGCGAAAAAACGGTTGCTGCCTGTGCGCCCAAGCGCTACCTTTGAGGCGGCTACTCGTTAGTACGTAGCCACAGCCTGGGGTGTTAGCTCAGTTGGTTCAGAGCGCCACCCTGACACGGTGGAGGTCGTTGGTTCGAGCCCAATACGCCTCACAGGAAACCCTCATTGCAATGTGCAGTGAGGGTTTTTTTTATTGATTTTGCTCTCGTCGGCGTTCCGGTTTTCGAGTCGTGGGCAGGCGAGTTGGATAGCGTGAGAAGCCTTCCTGAACCGCCTCGGCTAAGAATCTTCGAGGAAGAGGAGCCTACTATTCCCTTGAGCGGTGCGCAAAACAAACGGCAACTTATTGTTGCCACTAAATGGGCTCTGTCACCCTAGCAGCAAAGTTTGCCTGGATAATGTCCAGAAATTTATCGGTCGTGAGGGGCTTGGTGAGGAAGCCGGAAACGGGCAGATGGTGGGCGCGCTCCACGTCGCGCGGGTGCAGGGAGGTGGTGAGCATCACCACAACCTTAGCACACTGCTGCGACGTGGGAAGGGAGTGGTAGGCATCCAGGAACTCGAAACCGTTCATCAGCGGCATGTTCACGTCCAGCAGAATCAGGTCCGGGCAGGTCCGAAAGTCGTCGTGGCACTGGGCATTCACGAGGGCCATGGCCTCTACTCCGTTGAGGGCCGTGAGGATGTGCTCAACAACGCCCAGCTTATTGAGCAGCTTGCGGTGTAAATAATTGGTGGTGGGGTCGTCGTCGACGAGCAGAACGCAGCGTAATCGGGGCATGGCGGGGTGGGGGGAGAACGCCAAAAGGCCCGGCACAGCGTTGAGCAGCGGAAAGCAGGTTAGCAAGGAAAGTATACGGAGAAGGTAGAGCCCTGACCGGGTTTACTTTTCACCTCAATCTTGCCACCGGCATTCTCCACCAGCTTCTTCACCATGTGCAGGCCCACGCCCGAACCCTCGACGTGGGTGTGAAAGCGCCGGAACAGGCCGAACAACTGGTGGTCGCCGCTCAAGTCCAGGCCGAGGCCGTTGTCTTCCACTTCCAGCACCAGATATGCCGCCTCTACCCGGCTCCGGATGGTCACATTAGCCTCCCGTTCGGGGTTGTGGTACTTGAAGGCGTTGCTCACGAGGTTGTAGACCACTGAGCGCAGGTTTTTCTCGGCAAAGGTGATGGTGGGCGTGGCCGCTACGTTGACGTGCAGGTGGCCGCCCACTTCCTGCAGCAAGGGCGCCAGGTCTAGGCGCACTTCGTCGATGACTTGGCTCAGCACCACCGGGGTTGCAAACTGGTTGTATTCCTTCTGTAGCTTGGTGATGTCGGTGAGCAAGGAGATGGTGTGGGTGAAGCGCTCCACCGAGTTCTGAATCAGGTCCAGAATGAGCGCCACTTCGCTGCCTTTGGCGGGCGCAGGCAGCTCTTCGCGCAGCGTGGCGAGCAGGCCTTCAATGTTGGAGATAGGGGCTTTAAGGTCGTGCGAGGCCGTATACACGAAGTTGTCCAGGTCCGAATTGATGCTCACGAGCTGGGTATTGGAAGTGGCCAGCTCTTCGTTGGTGGTGTGCAGTTCTTCGTTGATGGCGGCCAGCTCCTGATTGAGCTCTTGCACCCGCCCGCGGGCCCTGACCTGGTCGGTCACGTCGTGCGCAAACACCAGGACCCCGTCGATGACGCCGTAGCAGGTGCGCCGGGCTTGGTAAGTAAACGTGCAGTACATGTCTTCCAGGGGCGCCCCTTCGTGGCGTGCAATGCGCAGGGGCATTTCCCGCGCCAGGTAGGCTTCGCCCGTGGTGTAGACCTCGTGTAGGAGCTGCGGAATGGTTGAGCCGGCTAGCTCAGGCAGGGCTTCCAGCAAGGACTTGCCCAGCAGCTCGCGGCCCGGAAACATGCGCTGATAGGCCGGGTTCACCAGCTGGTACACCATCGCTGGTCCGTCCAGAATGACAATGGGAGCCGGCGCCTGCATGAACAGATTTTGCAGCTGCTCGCGCTGGGTTTCGCGTTCCTGGCGGGCCAGAACTTGCTCGGTCACCTCTTCAGCAAAAACCAAAATCCCATCGACCCGACCGCTGGCATCGTGCGTGGCTTGGTAGGTGTAGTTGAAGTAGTCGGTGCTCAGCTGCCCGGAATTAGAGCGGTCCAGCACGGCTGGGACCTCTTTGCCATAGTATGACTCGCCCGTGCGATACACTGCGTCGAGCTGGTCGAAAAAGGGCTGATTTTTCAGCTCTGGCATGGCGGCCCGGTACAGCAGTCCGGCTAGTTCGCGGCCGCTGAGCAAGCTGCCAAATCGCTCGTTGACCAGCTCCACAAAATGGTTGGGCCCGCGCAGCTGGGCGATGAGGGCGGGGGCTTCGGCAATAAGGGCGCGGAGGCGGTGGCGCTCGGCCTCGGCCTCGTTGCGCGCCCCTTCCAAGTCCTGGGTGCGCTCCAGCACGTGGGCTTCCAGCTGCTGGTTGAGCTGCCTTAGCTGGTGCTGCGCTTCGCTCAACGCGGTGTTGGTGCGCAAGTGTTCGTCGTTGGTGGCGTGTAGCTCGGCGTTGGTGGCGGCTAGTTCTTCGTTGAGCTGCTGCACCTGCTGGCGGGCGCGCACCTGCTCGCTAAAGTCATCGGCTTGGGTGGCGGCGCCAGCCTGGTGCAGGGTTGCGTCGGCTGCCGCGTGGGGCTGGTCGGCGGTATCGGTGGAACTCACCACTAGCAAGTCGCCGCTGCGCCGGGCCGTTCCTTGGAAGTGGTGACTCAGGCCATTGGCCTCGTAGTTGAAATCGAGGCGGCCGTCCTGGCCGGTTTCATAGGTGCGCCGGTACAGGTCGAAAACGCCGTTGGTAAACGTGCTAGGAAAGCCGCTGCGCAGGGTTTCGCTGGGCTGCTCGGGTAAGCCCGCTCTGCGCTGAGCGGCGGGGTTGAGGTAGTCAAGGGTGAAATCGTGAATCTCGCCGGCCTCGCTGTAGGCGGGGCGCAACAGGCTGACGGCCGTCAGCGAGATGGCCAACAGGTCGCGCATCAGGGGGTCGAGCTCGGGAAGAGGAACGAGGGCCGCAGCATCGCCATGAGACGGAACCGAAGTGGTGGACATGGCGGCGGAACTAAAAATAAACTAAGAGAAAGACTATAAAGGTACCTTAAATCATACGGTTCTCGACAGTAGTGGAAGGGCTCAAGTGCGGGCCAGCGGTTATGCCCGTTTCGGGATGGTATTAGCGTGAGCCATTACAAGTCATAGGCAGGGCCGTGCCGCTCACCTTAGCAACGACCATAGGCCCGGGGGGGGCATTAATATGCAAGCACAGGGGCTCGCACCGGGTCAAAAAACGCGTTTGCTTGCCGTATTGGCCAATGACGAATCCCTCGAAAGCCGCTTGTCGCGGCGGGGTGTGCCGGCCAGCAGCCTTAGGGCCTCCCGTCACCGAGGCGCTAGTCGAGGTTGCCGTTGGTTCGATTGTTTTGCAAGTTTTAAACGTGGTTTGGTGATGCGCTCGGCCGTTGTTCTTTGTCTTGGCCGCTGGCTGAATAAAGATGCCTGGTTGTAAGGCAAGACCAACTTTAAAATTGATTGTCTTGCCTAAGCTTTCAGCTAGCTACGGGTTTCGAAAGCAACCTTTGGCGGATGCTGGTGCTCCATTCCTCGTTGTTCAGCTTACCAGTTCCGCATGTTTCGTTGCACGTTTTCCCTGTTGTTTCTGCTCTGCCTGAGCTGCACGCTTAGCGCCCAGGCCCAACTGCTGGCCGGCCGCGTGGTGGCCGAGGGTTCCGGTGTGCCGGTAGCTTTCGCCACCATCGGCGTCAAGGGCAAACCGGTGGGCACCACCGCCGATGCCTCCGGCAGCTTTTCCTTTCAAGCTCCGGCTACTGTTTCCGCCACCGACTCCGTCATTATTTCGTGCATTGGGTACCGCGCTTTGCGCCTCACCATTGCAGCCTTGAGCAAACCGGCTGCCGTGTGGCCCTTGCAGCCCGCCAAGCAGGCCTTGCAGGAGGTGCAGGTGCGCCATCGGCAAGTAACGCCAGCCATTATTGGCCGCAACTCCAAAGGCGGCACCGCCCGCTGGAGCACCAGCATCCGCGACGTGACTTCCGTGGCGTCCGACGAACGGGGCTGGGAGGTGAGCACCATTCTGCCCATCCGCCAGAGCTGCTACCTCGACGCCTTTAGCGTCTACATCGAGCAGAACGGGTTTCAGCGCATTCGCCTGCGCTTTACGCTCTATGCCGTGGAAGGCGGCAAGCCCACCAAATCGTTGCTCACCAACGACATTCAATTCACCATTCCGAGCCAGCAAACCGGCTGGAGCAGCGTAGACTTGAGCCCCTACAACCTTCATCTCCCCAAGGGGCAAACCGTAGCTGTGGGCGTGCAGTGGCTGCAGGGCGAAAAGCTGCCCGAGGCCACTCAGGCCTTCGGAGGTCCCGGCGCCTTCCCCTCGGTTGCGCACCGCGTGGCCGTGCGCAACAAGAGCGAGGACGAATGGCGCGTGCTACCCATCAACGTCAGCATGTATCTGAACGTGCAGCAATACAAAGAGTAACATGGCACTAAGGCGCTGGCCTAGCCCTGCGAGCCTCATTCACGGCCGATTCAAAGAGCTGCCACAGCTCATCCTGACTTCCGCAAAAAGAAAGCCCCAGCCTCATCGGCCGGGGCTTTTTGATGTCTCTGGGGTTTCCTCAGCTTTGCCAGCAGCTGGTGGTCGTACTCGCAGCAGCAAGAAGCAATACAACGCGCACAAAGGCAAGCGTAGTTGTGCTTTATTGCTATTTAATAATAATACGTGCAGAGTAGGGGTCGTAGTTCCCCGTTTGCTGGGCCGCTGGCCATATTGCTGAGGCGCAAACCGCTATTTACGGCCGGTTGTGTTTCTTTTGGCGCTTGCCGACCAGTTAGCCCCACGGCTGTTATTGCTTCATGCTCCCCATTGCCTTCGCGCCCACCTACGCTCACCCGCTGCCCAACGGCCACCGTTTCCCCATGTTGAAGTACGAGCTGCTGCCCGAGCAGCTCCTGCGCGAGGGTACCGCTTCTGCTTCCGATTTCTTCGTGGCCACCCCACCAACTACCGCTGATATTTTGCTCGTGCACGATGCCGAATACTACGAGCGGCTGCGCCTGGGCCAGCTGACGCGGCAGGAGGAGCGGGCCACCGGCTTTCCGTGGTCGGAAGCCTTGTTTGAGCGCGAAATCACCATTCTGGGCGGCACCATCGAGGCAGCGCGGCTGGCGCGGGTGCACGGGGTAGCCTTCAATATTGCAGGCGGCACGCACCACGCTTTTCGGGCGCGCGGCGAAGGGTTTTGTCTGCTCAACGACCAAGCAGCCGCGGCGGCCTGGCTGCTGGCGCACGTGCCCACGGTAAAAAAAGTGCTCATCGTCGACCTCGACGTGCACCAAGGCAACGGCACGGCCGCCATCTTTCAGCACGACCCGCGGGTGTTCACGTTTTCCATGCACGGCGCCCGCAACTACCCTGCCCGCAAAGAAACCTCCGACCTCGACCTGCCCCTGCCCGACGGTACCGACGACGCCCATTACCTGCAGCTGCTAGGCCACACCCTGCCGCGCCTACTCGACGAGGTGCAGCCCGACTTCGTGTTCTACCTCTCCGGCGTCGACGTGCTGGCCACCGACAAGCTAGGCCACCTGGCCCTCACCCGCGACGGCTGCCGCCAGCGCGACGAGCTTGTGCTCGGCCTCTGCCACCGCCACCATCTGCCAGTAGTGGTGTGCATGGGCGGCGGCTACTCCGAGCGCATCGCCGACATTGTGGAAGCCCACGCCAATACCTTTCGTGTCGCCGCCGGGCTTTACTAGAGCTGTTTAATTAAGAACGAAAACTCCCCTCCTTGGATAAGGAGGGGATGTTCGCGCTTCAGCGCGAACGGGGGTGGTTGGATTCGTTGAACCGAAGGTCGGCGTAGCCAACGACACCCGAACGATGCGGCCGCAAGTCGTTCAACGAGCCAACCACCCCAGTTGCCGCTTGCGCGGCAACGTCCCCTCCTCAGCTGAGGAGGGGAGTTTGAGGTTCAGTAACTTGCAATAGTGTAGCCTTGCTTAGCTAAAAAGCACGACTTGCCAGCGGAAGGCCCAGCGCCACCGCAACGCATACCGCGTGATGCCGGCCCGGGCCAACAGCGCCACCCAGTCGTGCCGCCGAAACGCCCGCGCTACCGACAGCGGCGCGTCGTGACGCACCAGGTAAGAGCCGCCCAGCAGCCGCGTCAGCCACTTAATGCTGTGATAAGCCAGCCAGTGCCGGTGCAGGTCGTTGATGACCACGGCTACTTGCGCCTGCTGTTGCCATTGGCGCAGCAGCGTCACCAGCTCATCATCGGTGAAGTGGTGGCAAAACAGGCTGCAGGTGAGAATGTCGTAGGGCTGCGCCTGAAATTCCGACGAGAAAATATCGAATTGCCGGTAGCTGATTTCCGGGTATTCCCGGCTTTTGGCGGCGGCGTAGTCCAGCATGAATTGGTTGGCATCAATGCCTGTCAACTCCACTGCAACCCTGTTTTTGCGGGTCCAGCGGGCCACGTGGCGCAGGGTATCGCCGCCGCCGCTGCCCAGGTCGGCCAGACGAAGAGCCTGACCTTGCGGAAAATGAGGTTTCAAGCGCTGCAGCGCATCCAGCACCGGGGCGTAGCCGCCCAGCCAGGTGTTGATGGTTTCGAGCTCGTCGAGGTTCTGGCGCAGGGCATCGGTGGCCAACGTCAGGTCGTCCATCAACTCAGGGCCGGAAGCTCTTTCATTTAACATCTAACAATTATCATTTAACAGCCAGGGCCGCTTCGATGAGCACGCCTTCTGGCTCGTTCGCTTCTTCTGAACGGTCAATTGCTAATTGTTCATTGCTAACTGTTAATTGCAACAGCATGGCCTCTATGGTCAGGCCGGGGCCAAACGCGAAGCTGAGCACCGGCGCGCCGTGGTCGGCAGGGGAGGCGTTGGCCAGTATATCACGCAGCACATAGAGCACCGTGGCCGACGACATGTTGCCGTAGTCGCGCAGCACCCGGTAGGCGTGGCGGTTGTCCTCGTGGGTCAGGCCCAGCTCGGTTTCAATGGTTTCGAGAATTTTGCGGCCCCCCGGGTGAATGGCAAAGTGCCGGATGTCGGCCAGCTGCACCGGCAGGTTGCTCAACAGGTCGGCGGTGAGGCGGCCGATGCCGCGCTGAATCAGCTTCGGCACGTAGCTCGACAGCGTCATCTCAAACCCAAAGTCATTGATGTGCCAGGCCATGTCGTCGTGCCCATCGGGCTCCAGGCCGCAATGAAAGGCTTGCAGGGCCAAGCTGGGGGCACCGTTGGGTAGGGGCTCGGCCTGCACCAGGCAAGCGGCCGCGCCGTCGCCAAACAGCGCGTTGCTGATGAGGTGGTCTTCCTCGGGGCTTTTCTGGAAATGGATGGTGCACAGCTCCACGCTCACAATGAGCACGCGGGCGTTGGCATCGGCCAGGCAAAAAGCGTCGGCCAGCTTCACGGCATTCACCGCCGCGTAGCAGCCCATGAAATTCACGCAGGTGCGGCGCACGTCGGGGCGCAGCCCCAGGGCTTTCACTAGCTCAATGTCGAGGCCCGGAGCGTACATGCCCGTGCAGCTCACCGTGACAAGGTGGGTGATGCTGGCCGGGGCCACGTCGGGCACCTGGCGCAGGCAGTCGCGCACGGCCTCGGTGGCCAGCGGCAGGGCTTCGCGGCGGTACACCGCCATGCGCTGGCCCACGCTCGGAAAGGGCTCTAAATCCGGAGTATTAGGGAAAAACGTGTAGTCGCCATTGGCCTGGCCGTAGTCGGGCAACACCGAGTAGCGGTGCTCTATCCCCGACACCCGGTACAGCGCCCGCAGCTTGCGCGCGTCGTTATCGCCAAAAGCCAGGGCCCTTGCCATGAAGTCGGCAATTTGCGGCTGGGCGATGCGGTGGACGGGGTTAGCAGTGCCGATGGCACCTAAATAACTCGGCATTCCGGGAGTAATTACGATTTCAGATTTGGTCAATAGTCGAGTATCTCGGCTGATGAATGTACGCAGGGCGGGTTCATCAGGCCCATTACTTACGGTATAACAAACGTTTTTACGCTTTGCTTAGGTGAAATCACGACAATAAGATTCTGGCGTTGGGGTTGCCAGCCCCTTTCAAAGGGTGGCCCAGCGTGCTCTGCCCTGCTGTGCGGCCCCTTAAAACTCCTGGCCGTGCGTGCGGCTCATCAGGGCCTTCACAGCCCCAGGCCAGTACCGCAACCCACCCACTACCACCTCGCTAAGCACCGGCCCGCCGAACAGCCGCTGCACTGCCCGGCCCACCCGCAGCCGCGCCCCAAACTGCGCGTGCCAGGCCCGGGAATAGGCCGTTTCCATCTCGGTCCGCGTGGTTTTGCCACTCAAAAAGTCGTGGGCCGCGCTGGCCGCCAGCGCCGCCCCGTGCAAGGCCATGGCCATGCCGTTGCCGCACAGCGGAGTTATAAGCCCCGCCGCGTCGCCGCACATCAGCACGTGCTGTTCCACGGGCTGCTTGGGCGCGAAGGAAATCTCATTAATGACTTCGGGCTGCGGGTACAGCATTTCGGCCGAAGCCAGAATCTCGCGCAGGTGCGGATTTTGGGCCAGCACCGCCTGCTCCATGGCCGGAATGGTGCGGTGGCGCTTCAGGTTTTGGCGCGAGGAGAGGTAGCAAAAGCACAGCTTGTCTTCCTCAATGGCCGAGATGCCGGCGTAGCCATCGGCGAAGTTGTGCAGCGCAATCAGGTCGCGCGGGAAGCCGGGCAGGCGCAGATGGTACTTCACGCCGAGGTAGGGCGAGCGCTGCGTGAAAAACGAGCGCTGCAGCTGCCGGTCGAGGTTGGCGCGCTTGCCGTAGGTGCCCAGCACTACGCGGGCCGTCAGCTCGCGGCCATCGGCCAGGGCCACGCGGTGCTGGTCGGTGGCGGGGTCATAAGCTACGTCGGTCACGGTGTTTTGCAAGTAGAACGTGACGCCCCGGGCCTCGGCCAGCCGGTACAAAAAGTTGTCCAGAGAATAGCGGCTCACGCCGAAGCCGCCCAGGTCCAGGGTGGCCGTGAGGCGGCGCCCGCCCGGCGAGGTCAGCATAAACTTGCTAATGGCGGCCGGGGCCAGCGCGGCAGGGTCGGCGTGCAGGCGGCGCAGGTAGGGCAGCACCTCGTTGCTCACGTATTCGCCGCACACTTTATGAAACGGGTAGCGCTTGCGCTCCACCACGGCCACCTGGTGCCCGCGGTCCGCCAGGTCCAGGGCTGCGGCCAGGCCAGCCAGGCCTCCCCCGATAAGTAAGATGTGCACTTTTTGGGTCAAAAGAATGAGAACGATAGAAAGGAAGCAGCCGTAATTTATCGTGCTTTTAGTATATACCTTAGGCCTGCTGCAATCGCAGTTGTACCTTTGCCAACTAAAATTGGTCGCACTCGTTAAGTCTTAGCGCCCTGCGCTTGTTTCTGCCGCCCACTAATTAGTACTATGATGCAACGGTTACTTTTATCTCTGTTATTATTTGCTTGTCTGAGCCTCAGCGTTGGGCCTTGGATAAACCCGCTGCCAGCCGCGGCAGCAGCTACCAGCACCGGTCCCGGCCAGCAAACCAAGCCGGGCGACGACCGCACGCTGCTGGTGTACCCCAACCCCACTACGGGCATTGTGCACCTGACCATCAATAACCTGCAAGGCAAGAAAGTAGAGCTGAGCGTGTTGAACGTTATCGGCTCGGTGATGTACCGCGAAACGCTTACCGAGATGAACGACCGGTACACCAAAATGCTTGACCTCAGCAAATTTGCCAACGGCCTGTACTACGTACGCCTGGAAGCCGACAACACCAGCCAAATGTGCAAACTGGTAATTCGCTAGTGCACGCACATTCCTCAGTTTAGAACGCATAAAAAAAGCCGCTGTAAAGCGGCTTTTTTTATGGGCAAAAACGGAAGAAACTACTTCACGCGAACCGGCACGGGGGCCAGCATTTCTTTTACGTTTGATACCGTGTTGAGAGCAAGAAAGACGGTGACCGCTAAGAGGCCGAGCATGAAAATAAACATAAGACTAGAGAAAAGGCGGGTGGATAAAAAGTAACTCCTTGCGGGGAGCAGCAATGTACCTATTCAACCGCTAAAAGCGTGCCGGGGTTTCAATAAGATTACGGCATTGCGAGCAGGGCCTCTACCACGCGGCGGGCATCGGGGCCGGCACCGTTGAGCAGGGCCGAGCGGCGGCTGTCCAGCCAGTTAAGGCCTAAAAACGCCACGCCCGGCGCGGTGGTGATGCCTCGATGGTGCTGCGGGCTGCCATCGGCGGCAAGAATGGGCAGGTCTATCCAATCATAATCGGGGCGGTAGCCGGTGGCCCACACCACGGCTTCGAGCGGGGGCGTCGCCGCCCGCCGGCCCCGAATGGCGCCCGAAGGCATCGCCGCCTCGGCTCGCCCAATAAACTGGGCGTTGGCCCAGCGCCGCAGCTTGGCCAAATCGCCGCTCACCACCGGCTCGGGGCTGTTGAACATGCGGCGGCCCAGCGCCGAGTGCCGCGAGATGCCCAACATCCCAGTGCTGACCAGAAAGGCCCACATTACCTCATTATTGGGCATGGCCGGGGTTCTTTCATCGAAGGCAACAAACACCGGGCGGCCCGTAGTGGCCAGGTCGGCCGCTATTTGCAGGGCCGAATTGCCACTGCCCACCACCGCTAGTGGTCCGCTGCCCGGCACCTGGGCCGGGCGTTGGTAGTCGCGGCTGTGCAGCTGCAGCACGGCGGCGGGCAGCTGCGCCGCCCAGGCCGGCACCTTGGGCGCGGTGTAGGGGCCAGTGGCTACAATCACGCGCTGGGCGGCATAGGCCTGGCCCGCAGCGGTTTCTACCACGTAGCCGCCAACGGGCGCGGCGGCTAGGCGGGTTACGCGGCGGTTGGTTTCGAGCGGAAAGTTGAAATGCGCGGCGTAGTCGCGCAGGTAGGCAATGGTTTCGTCGCGGGTGGGATAGCGCCGGCCCGGGCCAGGCCAGGGCCGGCCCGGCAGCCCGCTGGCCCAGGCCGGCGAAAACAGGCGCAGCGAATCGTAGCGGGCCGCCCAGGCAGCACCAGCAGCGGGCGCAGCGTCCAGAATCCGGAAGTCGACGTTGTGCTGCTGCAGGTAGTACGCTGCGGCTAGCCCCGCCTGCCCCGCCCCAATCACAACCGTGTTGGTGCTGATAAGCGCAGGCGCAGTCGGGTCGGGTGAGGCCATGCGCTACTGTTGTTGCTCCTCGGGAAATTCCGTGCGCAGGTCGGCCATTACCTGTTCGGTGGTGGCGCGCACCAGGGCCACTTGCTGAGCCGCGTGGCTAGGGGTGGGCGGCTTGGCGCCGTAGTTTTCTATTTCACGGATAACAAGGCGCAGGCTTTCCACGCCCAGGCCGTCGAGGGAGCTTTTGAGGTGGTGTGCGGCGTCGCCCACTTCTTCCCAGTTGCCACGGGTCAGGGCTTCGTCGAGGGCGGTGAGAATGGCGGGCGTGGTTTCAATGAAAGCCCAGGCCAGGCGGCGCACAATTTTTTCGTCCTGCCGCACCAGTTGGCGCACGTTGCTCAGGTCGTAGAGAGGTTTTGCAGAAGGCATGTTCGGCGTGGTAGTATAAAGGGGCGTGGGTTCGGCAAGTACCTGCTGGCGGGTCAGCACGTCCTGCATGGTGTCGAGCAGCTGCTGTTCGCGGTAGGGTTTGGCAAGATAGCCGTCAAAACCGGCCGCTTGCAGTCGCTCGGCTTCGCCAGCCTGGGCGCGGGCCGTGAGCGCAATGATGGGCGTAGCTGCGCGGGCGGGCTCGGGGTGCTGGCGCAGGAAGCGCGCGGCCGTTTCGCCGTCCATGCCGGGCATCTGAATGTCCATGAGCACCAGGTCGAACGGGCGGTGCTCGAAGAGCTGAATGGCGGCCGGGCCGTTGGCGGCCGTGGTCACCTGCCACCCCCAGTTGCGGAGCACGGTTTCGGCCAGCAGGCTGTTCACCAGGTTGTCTTCCACCAGCAGAATGCGCCCGCCGGTGGTGTCTACGGGGGTGTGGGCTGTGTGCAGGGGGCCGGGCGAAATGGCGGCTGGCACGGGCGGGAAGGCTAGCGTGAAGGCAAAGGTGCTGCCTTGCCCTATTTCGCTGCTCACTTGCAGCACGCCCCCCATCAGCCGGACCAGGCCCTCCGAGATGCTCAGGCCCAGGCCCGTGCCGCCGTATTCGCGGTCGGTGCTGGCGGCGGCCTGCGCAAACGGCTCAAATACTTTTTCGAGGGTGGCCGGCGTCATGCCCACGCCGGTGTCGGTGACGGTGAATTGCAGCCACACCGTGCCCGCCGGCTCGGTCCGGGACCGGGGCGGCGCCACCTTGCGGCAGCGCAGCAGCACTTCGCCCGTTTCGGTGAACTTGATGGCGTTGCTGACCAGGTTGAGCAATACCTGGCGCAGGCGGTGGGCATCGCCGAGCACCGGGGGCAGCTTGGTGGGCTTGGCCACGCGCAGGCGCAGCCCTTTTTCGTGAGCGCGGGGCCGCAACAGGGCCGCGCAGCCCATGAGCAGCTCTTTGGGGTCGAAGGGCGAGGTTTCGGGGCTTAGCTTGCCGGCGCCGAGGCGGGCAGTGGTCAGCACGTCGTTGAGCACCATGAGCAGGTGGTCGGCCGACTCGCCCAGCAGGCGCAGGTAGTCGTGCTGGCTGCGGCTGAGCGTGGTTTTCGACAGCACCCCGGTCAGGCCCAGAATGCCGTGCAGCGGCGTGCGGATTTCGTGGCTCATGTTGGCCAAAAAATCCTGCTTGGCCTGCGCGTCGACCTCGGCGGCGGCTATGGCGGCTTCCAAGGCCTGCTGGGCTTGCTTGAGCTCCGTGATGTTGCTGTCGACGCCCAGCACCTGGGCCGTGCCGTCGGCCCGCACAAAAAGCCGCTTCACGCTGCTGAACCACGCCACCTGGCCGTCGGGGTAGGTGTAGGACTCCTGCAGGGTCAGGTCTTGCCCGGTGGCCAGCACCTGCTGGTCCTGGGTGCGGTAGCGGTCGGCTTCGGCGGTGGTCATGGCGGGGGCCTGGCCTGTGCCGTGCAGCACCAGCTCATCGGGTGTGAGGCCGTAGAGGGCCGCCATGGCTTTGTTGGCCAGTAAGTAGTTGCCCTCGCCGTCTTTTAAGTAAACGGGGTGCGGCAGCGCATCAATCACCTGCCGGAACAGGCGGTGCTGCTCGGCCAGGTGTGCCGTGGCCGCCTGGCTGCGCTCCTCCGACGCGCGCCGTTCGGTAATGTTCTCGGCAACGCCAATAATGCTGGTGACTTGCCCACTCGCGTCGCGGGCAAACGGGGCGTGCGTGCTGCGCAGCCAGCGCAGGCTGCCGTCGCGGTGGCGCACACTGAACTCCAGCGTCAGGGGTTCGCCGCCGGGCAGCTGGGCCACCTGGGCAAAGTGTTCGCGCAGCTGCTCCAGCGCCGGGGGCGGCACCAGGCCGGGCAGGAGAGCATCTTCGGAAAACGCCAGCAGCTCCTCGCTGGTGTAGCCCAGCACCTGCTCGCTGAGGCGGTTCGAGTAGGTGTTGCGCTTCTTGCTCAGGTCATAAATAAAAATGAGGTTCGGCACCAGGTCGAGTACTTGGCGTAGCAGGTGCCGGCTTTGGCGCAGCTCCTCCACAGCGGCGCGGTGCCGCGTCACGTCTTCGGCGCTGCCCAGCATTTCCAGCACCTGCCCATCGGGCGTGGGTGCGCTGGCCCGCAGGCGAATGCGCAGCCACCGCCAAGTGCCGTCGCGGTGGCGCAAGCGGCAGTCCCAGCTAAGGCCCTGCCCGGCTGCGAGCAGCCCTTCAAGGTCGTCGCGCTGAAGCTGCTGCCGGGAAGTGGGGTGCAGCAGGCAGCCCAGCGACGCGCCCATGGCCACAAGCTCCTGGCTGCTGTAGCCCAGCACGGTCTGGCAATGCTGGTTGCACTGCGTTAGCTGGCGGCGGCGCAGGTTGTAGTTGAAGAGAATAAGGGGCACCTTATCGGCCAGGTTCTGCTCCGATGGCGGCTCAGTATTTGCTGGCGACAGCAGGGAGAGGGCATGCGCTTGGCGAGCCGCTCGTTCGGCTACCCGGCGTATAGCCGGCATGGCCGCCCGGCGGGCCAGGCGGGGAACACGAGAGAAGCGCATCATGGGGGAAAGCGAAGCGGTAGAAGAGAAGAGCTAGTAACAAATAAACACTGTAATACTCACATCTTAACGATACTAGCCGATGTGAACTTCCCTCTGCTGAATCATGCGGTATACCGTGGACTTGCCAATGCGCAGGCGTGCCGCCACGGCCAGCACATCGCCCCCCATCTCGTCGAGGCAGTTTTGCACGATGGCCGTGGTCTGGTCGCGCAGCGACAGCTGGCGGGTGGGGTCTTCAGGGGCCCGGCCCGCACGCAGCGGCAGGTCTTCGGCCTGAATCTGCTCGCCGTCGGCCAGCACGGTGGCCAGTTCTACTACCGCCTTCAACTCGCGCACGTTGCCCGGAAATGGGTGGGCCAGGAGCCGGTCGCAGGCCTCCGTCGTGAACTGACGCAGCGGCAGGTTGTTGAGGGCGCAAAAGTTGCGCACAAACGCCTCGGCCAGCAGCAGCACGTCGTTGCCGCGCTGGCGCAGGGGCGGCAGCACAATGGGAAGGCCCAGTAGGCGGTAGTACAAGTCTTCGCGGAAGCGGCCGGCCTCAACCTCAGCCAGCAGGTCGCGGTGCGTGGCCACAATCAGGCGCACATCAAATTCCACCGCTTGGTTGCCCCCCACGCGCGTCACCTCGCGCTCTTGCAGCACGCGCAGCAGCTTGGCTTGCAAACTCAGGTCGAGGTCGGCTATCTCATCCAGAAAGAGCGTGCCGCCGTTGGCTTCCTCCAGGCGGCCCACCCGGCGGGCGACAGCCCCGGTGAAAGCGCCTTTTTCGTGCCCAAACAGCTCGCTCTCCACCAGCTCGCGCGGGATAGCGGCCATGTTAACAGCCACAAACGGCTGCCCGGCCCGGCTCGATTGAAAGTGAATGGCTTTGGCCACCAGCTCCTTGCCGGTGCCGGTTTCGCCGCTCACGCTCACCGTGATGGTGGTGCGGGCGGCCTTGGCAATGAGCGTGTGCACCAGCTGCACCGAAGAATGCTCGCCCAGGATGGCCTGCTCGCGGCCAAAGCGGTTGCCGATGTGCTTGCGCAGCTGGTTGTTGTCGTGCCGCAGGCGCACCTGCTGCTCCACCTTGCCCACTATGTTCCACAGGCGGTCGAGGGTGTGTTCGTCTTTCACCAGGTAGTCGTAGGCGCCTTGGCGCAGCATGCTCACGGCCGTGCCCACGTCTTCCTGGCCCGAAATCACAAGCACCTCCGTGTTGGGCAGCCGCTCGCGAATCTTCCGTAGCACTTGCTCGCCCTTGGCATCGGGCAGCGAATAATCGAGCGTAATAAAATCGGGCAGCTCACTTAGCTGGTCCAGGCAGGCACGAGCCGTGGAGAAACGCTGCACGCTGTGGTTGGGGTTCTGGCCCAGGCGGTGCATCAGCAGCTCCCCGTACCACGCGTTGTCCTCAACAACAAAGATTTTAAAGGGTAGAACCGACGTCATGGTAGATGAACGAGGTGGAAGCCTCTTGGTAAACGAATAATAATAGCTTAAGCTGAACCGTAGCGTTCGATAGGCATTGGAAATATTATATTACAAAATTAGGCATAAAGGGTCCCTTTTATAAAAAATACTGGGAAAATAAGGCACATACGTAACTCCAGGATGCTTGGATTTCGTCAAATTCTAGGTGAAATTCTAGTTTTTGGAACAAAATCCCAAAATGGGACAGCTCAACTTTGTCTTGACAAACCTATGTTCCTGATTCTTAACTAACGAGATAAAGAAGCACGTGATGGCCACTCAATTGCATGCACGGACGAGGCTCCGCGCCAAAAACTCAAAACTTTTTTGTTCGTTATGCAAATCTTTACTGTTAGCTGTTCATCATTTGCTCGCCTTTGGGCTTGCCTGCTCACGGTTGCTGCCCTCTCGGCGGGAATCGGGGTGGCCAGGGCCGCACCTATCTACTCCAACGACGGGCATGCCTCTACGCCCGACCGCTACGATGCAATACGGGTACTTGGAGTAATAATTTCTGAGTCGGGTGTTCAAAACCACAACCGGGCTGCCGATGCCGACCTGACCAACTACGCAACCATCAACTCGGGCATAGGAATTCTTTCCTCGGTGCAGCTGCATCTGGAGCTGAACCGCAGCTCTACCGGCGGCAAGCCCGGCGACCGGGCCGGGGTGCTGGTGAGCAACGTGGCCACCAACCAAAATCTGCTGAACCTGAACGCCCTGGGCGTAATCACCCTACGTACCTTCAAAGCCGGAACGCTGCAGGAATCCGAAGTGGTGTCGGCTGCCGTAGCCCGGAGCTTGGCCCTGGGCGGCGAACGGCCCACCCAGCTGGAGTTCATCGCCAGCAAAGCCTTCGACCGCGTCGACATTGTGGTGGGGGGCGTAGTGGGCGTATCTTATAAGCTGCGGGTATATTATGCTTACGCGGTGCCCTCGCTGGTGCAGCAACCATCGCGCGGACTAATATCTCGGTTCACAGGCTCCGGAAGTGCGCTGGCTCCTTACTACGGCACGGGCACCGGCGGGGTAGGGACAGTGAGTGTATGCGCCAACGCCGGGGTGGCCAATCCCGGCAATGCCGTCGACGGCAACCTGAGCAACTACGCCAGCTTCAACAGCCTGGCTACTGTTCTCTGCCCCTCGGCCTTGTCCGTGAAGCTGGAGGGCGCACAGCCGGCCCCGGCTGGTTACTACGCTGGCTTTGTGATTGGGAGCGGCGGCCTGCTCGATGCCAGCGTGCTCTCGGGCTTGCGCATCAGCACCTACCTCAACGGCGTACTGCAGGAATCCCAAACCGGAGCGGGCATATTGGAGCTGCGGCTGCTGCCCGATGGCAAAACGCAGGTAAGCTTTCCCACCAATTTCAATTTCAACGAAGTAAAGATTGAGCGTGTGGGCCTGCTATCGGTGCTCGATAACCTGGAAATCTATTACGGTTTTGGAGTCGAGCCCAAAGCATTTGCAGCCACCACGGAAGTATTGTCCAACTTCGACCCCAGCCAAACGGCCGGGCACTGGGAAGTGAAAAACAACTCGGTGTTGTGCGTGCTGAGCTGCGGTGTAACCAACCCGGCCGGTGCCGCCGACAACGACCCCAACACGGTGGCCGTGGTGACGGTGCCCCTCTCCGTGCTTGCAAACGTGGAGCTGAAGCTGGACCTCAACGGCCCAAGTACCAGTGGTGTTAACGTGGGCCTAGCCGGCAACCGCGCCGGTGTCGTTATTGGTGGCGGTTCCAACCTGCTCGACCTCGCGCTGCTGGACAAAATCACCCTTACCACGTACGATGCCGCCGGCAACCTGCTGGAAAGCGCATCGGGCAGCTCGCTGCTCTCCCTCACTTTGCTGCCCGATGGCCGGCAGGAGCTGTCGTTTCTCACTACCCAGAACTTTGCCTCGGTGCAGTTTGGCGTAGCCGGCGGCGTGACGGGCCTGGTCAACATTCCCATTCACAACGCCTTCGCCAACGACCGCAGCGGGGGCCTGCCCACCATAGCCGGGCCGCTGCCCGTGGAGCTCACCGCCTTTGCTGGCCGCTGGGCCAACGGCGCCGCCGACCTCAGCTGGGCCACCGCCACCGAACGAAACAGCAGCCACTTTGTAGTGGAGCGCTCCACCGGTCGCGAAGCAGAGTTTCGGGCCGTAGGCCGAATCGAGGCCGCTGGCAACACCTCCAGCGCCAAAACCTATAAGCTGCGCGACACCGAAGCCGGCGCCCAGGGCGTGACCATGCTCTACTACCGCCTGCGCCAGGTTGATGTGGACGGCACCCAGGTTTACTCGTCGGTGATATCGGTGGCCGTGGGGCCGCAGACTGCGGCTGCTCCGCGCCTGGAAGTGTACCCGAACCCTGCCACCGAAGCTGCTGCTGTGATGGTGCGCTGCCCCAACCTGGCAGCTGGCGGCACGGTGCTTACCTACTCGCAGCTGGGCCAACTGGTGAGTCAGCAAGCCGCCACCGAAGCCGCAGCACACCTGCAGCTGCCTGCGCTGGCTCCTGGCCTCTACCATATGGTGCTGCGCGACGCCTCCGGCCAGGCCGTTGCCACGCAACGCCTAGTAATCGGCAACCACTAGGTCACCTTAATTTTTCTGCAAACGAAAGCCCTGCTGGCATTGCCAGCAGGGCTTTTTTGTGGTGTAACCGCAACACTCCCTCGACCCGGAACAGAAGGTCAAGATGGTAGAGGCTTAAGGGAAAGGTAAGGTGCTTAATAATATAATTTATTAAATTTAAGTACGTGTTTATTTAAAAACATGCAATTTATTAGGGGTATTTTGACAAGACTAGTAATAATGTATGCGTAACACTGCGGTAGTGGTGAGGCAACTCCTGCCAAGGAATTTTGTCGGCACCATTCACTCCCACTTTTTCCTGTTCCCATCTATGAAGCTTGCTATTACCCGAATCAGCAGCCTGGTGCTGCTTGTGGCTTTGGCCACCGCGTGTTCAAAACAGGAATTAACCCCCGCTGCCGCCCCCATTCCCTCAGTGGCAATCCAAGACGCTACCCGCGACAGCCACCTGGCCATGGGCAACCCCAGCGGCGCCACCACCAATACCGCCTACCCCAGCAACTACCTCATGAGCAAGTCGCAGTACGCCCTGTCGTACAACCGCGACAAGGGCAAAGCCAACTGGGTAAGCTGGCACCTGAGCAGCGCCTGGGTAGGCAGCACCGCCCGCCAAGACAATTTCGCCGCCGATGCTACGCTGCCCAGCGGCTGGTACCGCGTCACGAGCAGCAGCTACACCGGCTCGGGCTTCGACCGGGGGCACGAGTGCCCTTCAGCCGACCGCACCGGCTCCGTGGCCGACAACTCAGCCACGTTTCTCATGACCAACATGATGCCCCAGGCACCCCAGAACAACCAGCGCACCTGGGCCGGCTTAGAGAACTACTGCCGCACCCTCATCAACCAAGGCAACGAGCTGTACATCATCTGCGGCAGCTACGGCACGGGGGGCACAGGCTCGGCCGGTTACAAAACCACCATCGACGCCGGCCGCGTAACCGTGCCCAACCGCTGCTGGAAGGTAGTGGTGGTGCTGCCCGAAGGCTCGTCCGACGCCAGCCGCGTAACGACCAGCACGCGCATCATTGCCATCAACACCCCCAACGACAACGCGCTGAACACGGACTGGGGAACTTACCGCACGTCGGTCAATGCCATTGAGTCGGCCACGGGCTACAACATTCTCTCGGCCGTGTCCACGGCCGTGCAGGACGTCATCGAAGCACGCGTCGACAACGGCCCCACCAGCTGAGTTGCTGCCTAGCGCAAAGCAAAAAAGCCCGCGGTACTCAATTGAGTATCACGGGCTTTTTTGTGTCCGGACGCAAGCGCTGCTTTTATCTCGGAATAAACAGCCAAAGTTACGGTTTTGGTTAAAGGCAGTGCAAGCGCTAAATTTTGTTGAAAAAAGATTTACAGCACTATACATACCATAAATCTCGGCTATCTCTTTCCAATCGCAGAAAATGAAGATTGAAAATAAGTCGAAAAAAAAGCCCGATAAAAACTTAACATTACCTGGGATTTGGTCGGCGAAATGATTCCGTAATTTTGCATCGTGCTTCAACCCAAACACCAGTTGATGAAGTGCGGGCTGCTTACTGCAGCCCCGCAGCGAGACCGGAAGGTCTTGTTCGCCGTCGGTTTGTCCGATTTTCAGCTTGTTTTTTCTGATTGTTGCCCCGCCGCCGTTTCGTGATTTCGAGACGGTTTTTTTATGTCCAAATGGGTCAGTTGACTTCACTAATCTCAACTCTTTTTTAACGCCCAAATTTAATTTTAGCTGTCAGCTGCTGGTTGTCAGTCGTTATTATTTGGTTGGGCGGCTGCCCGAATCAAGGCTGATAACTCTCAACCATCAACTCTTTGTCCGCTGTGCTAACTTGAAGAAGTTAGCCGGTCACCAAACCACCCCTGACAACGAACAACTGCTAATCAATAAGAATATATGAAACTTGGCGCCATTACGTTACAGAACTCCGTGTGTTTGGCCACGGCTCCTTGGGAGCTCGACGGGCCTGGCTACGAGCACCTGGGCGCGATTTTCACCAAAACCGTGACCATGGAGCCTCGCCCGGGCCTGCCCGGCGACGAAGGCATCCTGCAAGTAGCCGACCAAACCCTGCTCAACCGCACCGACCTCCGCACCGAAGGGGCCGAGGGGCTGGTGCAAGAGCACCTGCCGCGCCTGCGCCGTTTTGGCGTGCCGGTATTCGTGAGCATCACGGCGCCCGGCGTGCCGGGCTTCCGCAAAATTGCGCGCTACCTGCAGCGCGAAGCCGGCGACCAACTGGCCGGACTAGAAGTGTACATCACGGCCCCGCATTCCGGCGCGGGCCCCGACATAACCGCCCGCTACGTGCGCGAAGCCACCGAAGCGGTGCGCAACGAACTGCGCGACGACGCTGCCGTCATCGTGAAGCTGCCACCGTGGCCCGACCACATCCGGGGCCTGGCCTTGGGCGCGCAGGAAGGCGGTGCCACCGCGCTGGCCGCCACCAATACCTTGAAAGTGCTGCACCTGCCCGCCAACGCCGCCGATGCGCCGCTGGTAGGCGGGCTTTCCGGCGAAGCGTTGCGGCCGCTGGCCCTGCGTTGCGTGTGGGAGCTGGCCCACGATGAAAAGCTGCAGTTGCCCATCTTCGGAACAGGTGGCATTTTTACGCTGCGCGACGTGGAAGATTATCTGCGCGTCGGCGCCAATGCGGTGCAAGTGGCCAGCGGCGAATGGCTGTCGCCGGGACTCTCGGCACGGTTGGCGTCGGAAGTTGCTCTCAAATCGACCGTGACGCGCTAACCTGACACCTTCTTTTTCATCCACCATTCCCACCGTCCCGATGCAAAAGCTCCTCACCCGCGTTCAGACCCTCAATTCCTTAGTATGCGTGGGCCTCGACCCCGTGGGCGACGATGCGACTGTCATCCGCCGCCTGCACGAAGTCGTGACCGAGACCTCGGAGTATGCCGCTGCTTTCAAACCCAACCTTGCCTTCTTTCTGAGCCGCGAAAACGGAGTTGCCTTACTTGAAAAAACCGTGCGCCGCATCCCTTCCGAAATCCCCGTGATTCTGGATGGTAAATTCGGTGACATCTCCAGCACTGCCGAGCAGTACGCCCGCTTTGCCTACGACATCATTGGGGCCGATGCCGTGACGGTGAACCCCTACATGGGCGACGACACCATTCGGCCCTTTGCCCGCCCCGGCAAGATGGTGTTTTCCCTGGCCAAAACCTCCAACAAACCCCAGCACGGCCTGCAAGATGCGGCCATGACCCGCGGCGGCTCCATCAGCGACTGGGCCGCCCGCCTGGCCCGCCTCATGGACGAAGAGCTGACCGAAGCGACCATTGGCCTGGTGGTGGGCGCCTCGGAGCCAGATACGGTGGTCAAACTGCGGGTCGCGTGCCCGGAACAGTGGTTCCTGGTGCCGGGCATAGGAGCGCAGGGCGGCGACTTATCGGCCACGCTGCGCGCCGGCCTCCGCACCGATGGCAGCGGCCTGCTAATAAATTCCTCGCGGGGTATCTGGCAGGCCAAAAACGCCGGAACCGCTGCTCGCGAATTGATGGAGCAAATCAACCAATTCCGGACCGTGACAAGCCCGAACCATGCCTAAAGAAAAGCCGCTTAACCGCGGCTTTTTGCATTTTAGATTTTCTGCAACCAATGACCTTAACCTCCGAAAATTCTCTTTTGCCCATTGCCCTTGATGCCGAATTGCTGGAGCAGCAGTTTCGCCAGGAAGACGCCCTTTTGCGCGGGCATTTCCGGCTGTCGTCGGGCTTGCACTCGGATACTTATGTGCAGTGCGCCCGCTTCCTGCGCCGACCCGATTTGGCTGCGCCAGCCGCTGCGGCCTTGGCGGGTCAAATCCAAGCCGCGGGCTTACAACCCGACGTGGTGGTAGGCCCCGCCATGGGCGGCGTGGTGATAGGCTACGAGCTAGCCCGGCAGCTGGGCGTGCCCGGCATTTTCACGGAGCGCGACGCCGATGGACAGATGACCCTACGCCGCGGCTTCACGGTGACGCCGGGCGAAAAAATCATCATCGCCGAAGACGTGGTGACCACCGGCAAAAGCACCCTGGAAGTAGCTCGCGTGCTGCGTGAACTGGGCGCCGAAGTCTTGGCCGTAGCTTCCCTGATTGACCGCACCGGCGGAAAAGGTGGGCTCGATTTCCCGCATTTCGCGCTGCTTTCAGTAACTGCAGCGACCTTTGCCCCGGAAGCCTGCCCGCTCTGCGCCGCGGGCGAGCCGGTAGTAAAACCAGGCAGTCGGCCGGAGAAAGCGTTTTGAAAGGAGAGTTAACAAGAACGTCATGCAGAGCGCAGCGAAGCATCTCGCGTGCCACTACTAATCAGTGATGTTCGAACGATTGAATTACTACCCCGAGCGAGATGCTTCGCTGCGCTCTGCATGACGTTCCTTACTGACGTTCTGATATCATTAATGTCCGATACCACCCACACCATCCAGCTCACGCTGAAACCCGGCCAGCACGACGGCGACGGCCAGCGCGTAGCCGAAGCCGCCGCTCGCCACCTGGGCTTGGCCACGGGGCGCGTGCGCAGTGCCGCCCTCTACACAGTGCGCTACCCACTCAGCGAAACACAGCTGAGCGACTTCGCCTCCCGCTGCCTCGCCGACCCGGTGCTGCACGACGTGCGCCTGAATGAGCTCACCGCGGCCGACGGCTTCGCCACCTACATCCTGGTAGCCCGGCGCCCCGGCGTGACCGACGACGAAGGCACCTCCGCCCAAAATGCGCTGGCCGACCTGCTGAACGAGCCGCTCGACACACACACCCAGCACATTTTCAGCAAGCGCCTCTACCTGCTCGAAAACGACCTGCCCGCCGACGACCTCCGCCGCATCGCGGAAGAGCTGCTCGGCAACAAGCTCATCAACTGGTTGGAAGTAGGCCGCGTGGCCGAGGGCATCCGCGACTACACGCCGCGCCCCGGCGGCGGCGCTGAAGCCATCACCGAAATTGTGACGTTGACCGGTCGCAGCGACGCCGAATTGGTGCAGCTCTCGAAAGAGAACATCTACGCGCTGAACCTGGAGGAAATGCGGGCCGTGCGCGACTACTTCGCCGCACCCGAAACCCAGGCCGAGCGCCAGGCCGCCGGCCTGCCCGCTGACCCCACGGACTGCGAGCTGGAAATCATCGCCCAGACGTGGTCGGAGCACTGCAAGCACAAGGAATTTTCGGCTCTCATCAACTACAAAGACCTGGAAACGGGCGAGAAGAAGCAGGTCGATTCGCTATTCAAAACCTACATCAAAGACGCCACCTCCGAAGTCGACCGCCAACTCCGCGCCAATGGCAACGACTGGTTGGTGAAGGTGTTTTCCGACAATGCCGGCGCCGTGCGCATCAACGCTGATTCGCTGTTTGTGTGGAAGGTGGAAACGCACAACTCGCCCTCGGCCATCGACCCTTATGGCGGGGCCATCACGGGCATTTTGGGCAACAACCGCGACCCCTTGGCCACGGGCATTGGCGGCGCGCAGCTACTGTTTAATACCAACGTGCTCTGCTTCGGCAACCCGCAGTACGACGGGCCACTGCTGACTGGCCAGCTGCACCCGCGCCGCATTCTGGAAGGCGTGCGCAAGGGCATTGAGGACGGCGGCAATAAGTCGGGCGTGCCCACGGTGAACGGCGCCATTGTGTTCGACGACCGGTACGCCGGCAAGCCGCTGGTATACTGCGGCACCGGCGCCGTAATGCCCATGCAATTCGCGGGCAAAGACTCCTGGGAGAAAATTATCGATTCCGGTGACCGCATCATCATGGCCGGTGGCCGGGTGGGCAAGGACGGCATCCACGGCGCCACGTTTTCCTCAATTGAGCTAGACGAAACGGCCCCGGCCACGGCCGTGCAAATCGGCTCGCCCATCACCCAAAAGCTGGCGATGGATTTCCTGATGCTAGCCTCGCGCCGCGGCCTGCTCAAGTGCAGTACTGACAACGGCGCGGGCGGCCTTTCCTCCTCAGTGGGCGAGCTGGCAGGCATCAGCGGCGGCGCGGTTGTTGAACTGGAACGCGTGCCGTTGAAGTACCCTGGACTTCGGCCCTGGGAGATTTTCGTGAGCGAGTCGCAAGAGCGGTTTACGCTGGTGGTGGAGCCCGGCAAAATGACCGAGCTGCTGGCGTTAGGCCAGGAGATGGAAGTAGAATTGACGGACATCGGCCACTTCACTGCCGACGGTTTCCTGGACGTGCGCTTCGATGGCGAGCCGGTGGCCCGTCTGAACATGGAGTTCCTGCACGAGGGCGTGCCACGCAAAGTTCTGGAAGCTGAGTGGACCAAGCCGGCCGCTGCCGAACCGGAGATTCCGGCCACTACGGACTACACCGCTACGTTGGGCCAGTTGCTAGGCTCGCTCAATATCTGCTCCCGCGAGTCGATTATTCGCCAGTACGACCACGAGGTGAAGGGCCGGACCATTGTGAAGCCTTTGATGGGCGCCACCGGCCAGGCGCCGCAGGACGCGGCCGTGGTGCGGTTCAATTTTGAGAGCTGGGAAGGCGTGGCCGTGAGCAACGGCATTCTGCCGCGCTACGGCGATTTGGACGCTTACCACATGTCGGCCGGCGCGTTTGATGAGGCCGTGCGGCAGATTATCGCAGTAGGAGGGAAGCTCCCCAACCTGACGCCCGGCGACGGGATTTTCTGGTCGGTGAACGACAACTTCTGCGTGCCCGATTCGGTGTATGACCCCGTCAGCAACCCCGATGGCAAGCAAAAGCTGGCCAAGCTCGTGCGCATGTGCGAAGCCTTGCGCGACGCCACGGCTGCCTACTGCATTCCGCTCACCAGCGGCAAGGACAGCATGAAAAACGACTTCAAGGCCGATGGCGTGAAGATTTCGGTGCCACCCACCGTGCTCTACTCCATGACCGCCAAAATGGAGGACGTGCGCCGCGCCGTAACCTCCGACTTCAAGCAGGCTGACGACGTGGTGTACCTCCTCGGCGAAACCCACGACGAGCTGGGCGGCTCCGAGTTCTACGCCCTGCACGGCCAACTGGGCGCCAACGTGCCCAAGGTTGATTTCGAGAAAGCCAAGGCGCTGTACACCCTCGTGGGCCAGGCCAACGACCAGCACCTGATTCAGTCCTGCCACGACCTGAGCGACGGCGGCCTCGCCGTGGCGCTGGCCGAATGCACCTTTGGCTACAACTGCGGCGCCAGCATAGCCTTGCCCGAAAGTGGCTTGCCGCTGCCCGTCCAGCTGTTCTCCGAATCGCACTCCCGCTTCCTCGCCACCGTGGCGCCGGAGGACGTCGTGGCGTTCGAGCAGCTACTAGGCAGCCGCGCTACCCGCCTGGGCATTGTCACCAAAGAGGCCCGCCTGGTGGTTCGCCACGGCAGCCGCGAGGTTATTTCGGCCGACTCCGATGTGCTACGGAGTATATGGACCAACGGCCCTGTAAATCAGCTGCTCGGCGTGAGCAACATGGCTAATACCTCAAATTCAACTTCACTGTAATGGCACAAGATTCATTTCCTCCGGCCCAAAAGCCTTTTGAGATGGTACAAGATGCCACTCGGGTAGCACATAAAGTTCAAATTGAGGCACAAGGTGGCGAACCCAAACGGGTTGGCGCTGTGCAAGCCTTGATTCTGACTGGCTTTGGCATCAACTGCGAAGAGGAGTTCGCCGCTGCTTACCGCATGGCCGGCGCCGAGCCCACCATTGTGCACCTCAACCAGGTGCTGCACGGGCAGGTTAGCATCCACGATTTCGACACGCTGAACTTCCCAGGGGGCTTCTCCTTTGGCGATGACCTAGGCTCGGGCGTGGTGCTGGCCAACAAGCTGCGCTACCGCCAGACCGGCGCCAACGGCCGCACGCTGCTCGACGACATCAAGCAGTTCATCGCCGCCGGTAAGTTCGTGCTGGGCATCTGCAACGGCTTTCAGGTGCTGGTGAAGCTGGGCCTGCTGCCCAACCTAGGCGGCGAGGTGACGCCCGAAGTCACGCTGACCCACAACGCCAGCGGCCGCTACGAAGACCGGTGGGTAACGCTGCGCGTGAACCCCAAGTCCAACACGCCTTTCCTCAAAGGCATAGACACGCTGGAAGTGCCCGTGCGCCACGGCGAAGGACGCCTCGTGATTCCGGATGCCGCCATACAGCAGCGCATCGAAGCCGCGGGCCTCAACTGCCTGAGCTACCTCGACGCTAACGGCGACGGCACCGGCGTGTACCCTTTCAACCCCAACGGCGCCGCCCTAAACTGCGCCGGCCTCACCGACCCCACTGGCCAGGTGTTTGGACTGATGCCGCACCCGGAGGCGTTCTTATCGGCCTACAACCACCCCGACTGGGCGCGCCGCCGCCGCCAAAACCCCGGCGCCACCGAGGAAGGGGAGGGCCTTCAGATTTTCAAAAATATCGTGGAGCACATCGCCCACACGCGTACCACGGCCGCTCCCGCCGCGGAGTTTGCCACTCGGAACTAGTCTCGTTATTCGGAACTAGCCTCCTTAAAAGTTGCTAATGAACACGCTCACTCAATTCGCTTCTCCCCAACTCCCTCTCCTGCACCGCGGCAAGGTTCGCGACAGCCTCCGCGCCCCCAGCGGCGACCGCCTCATTATCGTGACGGACCGCCTCTCGGCTTTCGACAGTGTGCTGGAAACGGCCATTCCGCACAAAGGAGCGGTGCTGAATGGCCTGGCGAACTTCTGGTTTGAAAAGACGGCGCACATCATCCCCAACCACGTGCTTAAGCTCGTCGATGCCAACGCTATGCTGGTGAAAGAGGCCGAGCCCATTAAAGTGGAAATGGTTGTGCGCCAGTACCTGACCGGCTCGATGTGGCGCGGCTACCAAGCCGGCCAGCGTACGTTCTCGGGCGTAACCGTGCCCGATGGCATGACCAAGCACGAGTCTTTCCCCCACGCCATTGTCACGCCGACCACCAAGGAAGAATCAGACCGCGAAATCACCCCTGAAAACCTGGTGAGCGAAGGCTGGGTGAGCAAGGAGCTGTACGACCAGATGGCCGTGAAAGCCCAGATGCTGTTTGCGGTGGGCTCGCGCCTGCTGGCCGAAAAAGGCATCATTCTGGTCGATACCAAGTATGAGTTTGGCTTGCTGAACGGCCAGCTGATTCTCATCGATGAGATGCATACGCCTGATTCTTCGCGTTTCTGGTCGGCTGATGACTACGCCAAGAACCCCGAGACGGCCGAGCAGATGGACAAGGAGTACGTCCGCCAGTGGCTCATCGCCAACAAAAAGGACGGCCAGTACCCCCGCGCCCTCACGCCGGAAGTCGCCCAGGAAGCCAGCCGCCGCTACCTCGACATCTACCAGCGCATTACCGGCGAGGCCCTGCCCACCGCCGAAACCGCCGCGGCCGACTTCCCCGGTTCTGGCCGCCACGATGCCCGCGCCCGTTTGCTGGCCAACCTCGTGAAGGCCGGTATGTTGAAAGACGCCTGGGTGAACATCGTGATGGGCTCGCCCGCCGATAAGGAACACTGCGAGAAAATTCGCCAGCAGTTCGAAGGCTACGACGTTTTCACCCAGTTGCGCGTTACTTCGGCCTACCAAAACGGTGAGGTAATTGCCGGCCTGGCCGATATCTGGAACAACAGCTTGGAGCCGGGCGTCATCATCGCCGTAGCTGGCCTGTCGAACGGCCTCGGCGGTGCGCTGGCGGCCAACGTGAATGTGCCCGTTATTAGCTGCCCGCCGTGGCAGGACTACGCCGAATTGGCCATGAACCTGAATTCGTCGGTAATCATGCCCAGCGGCACGCCCAGTCTGACGGTGGTGCGGCCGGACAATGCTGCTCAGGCCGCGCTACGGGCTCTAAACATCCCCCGCTTGCGCGAGCGCCTGAGCCAGGACATCAAAGCTGCCAAAGCCAAGCTGCGGGCGGCCGACGCTGAATTCCGGGTGTTGTAGAACCTAAAAATGATGGAAACAGCCGCGTTCAAGGAATTAGTTACCGCCTACATCGAAGCCTACAACCGCTTCGATGTAGGCGGGATGCTGGCACCCTTGCACGACGGGGTTGTGTTCAGGAATATTTCCCACGGGGAAGTCAACTTGACCACGACCGGCAAAGAAGAATTCCGCCGCCAAGCCGAGCAAGCCAGCCACTATTTCTCCCAGCGAGAGCAGCGCGCAACCGACTGGCAAGTGGCCGCCAACCGAGTAGAAGTAGCTATTGACTACACTGGGGTTGCGGCCGTTGATTTCCCCAACGGATTGAAGGCTGGCGATACGCTGCACTTGCAGGGCAAATCTGTTTTTCGATTCGCCGACGGCAAAATCATTTCCATCGAAGACATCAGCTAAGAACCACCGCCCGCCTAAGTTTTTATTCCCTTGACTGACTCCAAAACTCTTCTTCTCCTCGGCTCCGGCGCCCGCGAGCACGCCCTGGCCGAAAAGCTGACCCGCGACGGGGCCACGGTTCACGTGCTGCCCGGCAACGCCGGCATCCCCAACAGCCACCCCGAAGTCAATCCGCTGGATTTTGAGGCGGTACAAACCTTTGCCCAAGCGCACAACGCCAAGCTGATTGTGGTTGGTCCGGAGGCGCCGCTGGCCGCGGGCATCACCGACTTTTTTGCTGGTTCCGACATCAAGGTTTTTGGCCCGACCCGCGCTGCGGCCCGGCTGGAAAGCTCCAAGGTGTGGAGCAAGGATTTCATGCGCCGCCACGGAGTGGCCACGGCGTTGGCCTGGCAATTCCGCAGCGACAACATCGACGCCGCTCGCACCAAAGCTGCCGAGCTAGGCGGGCACGTAGTGGTGAAGTACGACGGCCTCGCTGCGGGAAAAGGCGTGTACGTATGCTCGTCGCTGGAAGAAGCAGAAGCCGCCCTCGACGAGCTGCAAACGCAGTTCACGGGCTGGTTTTCCTTCCTGCTGGAAGAAAAGCTGACCGGCCCCGAAATCAGCATCATTGGCCTCACCGATGGCCGCGAAATCAAGATGCTGGCCACGTCGCAAGACCACAAGCAGCTGCTGGCCGGCGACCAAGGCCCCAACACCGGCGGCATGGGCGCCTACTGCCCCGTGCCCTTCGCCAACGACAACGTGCTGGCCGCCATCCGCCGCGACATAGTGGACCCGACGCTGCGCGGGCTGCAAAACGAGCAGTTTGCGTTTCACGGCTTCCTCTACTTCGGCATTATGCTCACGCCTAGCGGCCCCAAGCTGCTGGAGTACAACGTGCGCCTCGGCGACCCCGAAGCTGAAGTGCTGCTGCCCGCCCTGGACAGCAGCCTGCTTGACTTAATTGAGGCTACGCTGAGCGGCACGCTGGCAAAGCAAACCGTGCGGCAGCGCCCCGGCGCTTTCGTGGGCGTGGTGCTGGCCTCAGGTGGCTACCCGGCGCCTAAGTTCCCCACCGGTTTCCCGATAACGGGCTTGCAGAACCTGCCGGCCCACACCCGCGCTTATCATGGCGCCACCCGCCAGGACGCCCACGGCCAACTGGTCACCAACGGCGGCCGGGTGCTGGTGCTTACCGCTCACGGCCCCGATTTAGAAACCGCCACCGCCCGCGCCTACGAAGCCTGCGCCCAGGTCACGTTTCAGGACGCCTATTTCCGCACCGACATTGCCCAACGTCCGGAGCCAGTATTAACCGCGAGCGCCGTAAATTGAATATTGAAAACTTGGTCATGAGCATTTCCACCCCCGCACAAGAGAATCGTCACGCTCCCCATTACTTGGGAGACGCGAGCGCGGAGACGCTCGGTGAGGGAAACCGCAAAGCGCGCCTGGCCATTCTGCTTTCAGGCCGCGGCTCCAACATGCTCTCGTTGGTGCAGGCCACCCAAACCGGAATTCTGAAAGACCTGGCCGAAGTAGCTGTAGTGTTCAGCAACAAACCCGAAGCGCCCGGCCTGGAACTTGCCGCTGCGCAGGGGTGTCCAGTAGCTTCCTTGCCCAGCCAGGGCCGCAAGCGGGAAGCGTTTGATGCAGAAGCCGCTGTGCTGCTGCAGCAGTACCAACCCGACTTTGTGGTGCTAGCGGGGTACATGCGGATTTTATCGCCAGCGTTTATTCAGCCGTTCGCGGGGCGCATTCTAAACATTCACCCCGCCGACACCCACCAGCACCAGGGCTTGCACGCCTATGAATGGGCTTTTGACAACAAACTAACCGAAACCAAAATCACCGTACATCTGGTTGACGAGGGCCTTGATACCGGGCCCATTCTCGCCCAGGAATCGGTGGACTTGCGCGGGGCCGAAACCTTGGCCGAAGTCGAGCGCCGTGGCCTTGCCGTGGAGCACCAGCTTTACGCGCAAACGCTGGCCGAATTAATTAAAACCAAACAGAACGTCATGTCGAGCGCAGCCGAGACATCTCGCTCGGAAAACTAAAGAGTTTAAGCACGCGAGATGTCTCGGCTGCGCTCGACATGACGTTCTTATTTGACCCGAAAAAACCCCAAATGATATGTGTGGAATAGTAGGTTTTCATGGCCCCGATGACGTTGTTGCCGACATGGTGGTGGGCCTCACCGCCCTGCAGCACCGGGGGCAGGACGCGGCTGGCATTGCCACGTTCGACGGCTTGTCGTTTCACCTGCACAAGGGGCAGGGACTAGTCAATGACGTGTTTAAAAAGAAGCACCTGAAGAAGCTGAAGGGCAACAGCGGCATCGGCCACGTGCGCTACACCACGCAGGGCGCCAACGACTCGAACCTCGCCCAGCCTTTCACCACCAGCTACCCGTTTGGTTTGGCGATGGTGCACAACGGCAACGTCATCAACTTCCGCGACGTGGCCAAGCGCCTGCACGACAAGTACCACGTGCTGCCCAAAACCACCAACGACCTCGAGCTTATCATGTACACCTTCGCCTCGGAGCTGCGCGTGAAAGACCTCGACCACCTCTCGGTAGTCGACATTTTCGACGCCGTGGAAACCACCCAGGAGCTGGTTAAGGGTGCCTACGCCACCATCACCCTGATAGCCGGGCACGGCCTGCTGGCCTTCACCGACCCGCTGGCCATCCGGCCGCTGGTGCTGGGCCGCCGCGATTCAGCCGGTGGGCCGATTTACGCGTTTGCCTCGGAAAGCACTTGCTTCGATTTCCTGGGTTTTGAGTTCGTGGAAAACGTAGGCCCGGGACAAGCCATATTCATCGACAACAACTACCAGGTTCACTATAAGAACCCGTACGAGCTGCCGAAAAATTTCTGCGCCTTCGAGCAAATCTATTTTGCCCGCGAAGACTCCACCATTCACGGCCGACTGGTGGCCCGCGAGCGGGTGCGCCTCGGCAAGCGCCTGGCCCGCAAAGTGGCCGATGCCGGTCTCAAGCCCGACATGGTGATTGACGTGCCTTCGTCCGGCTACTTCGCCGCTTCCGGGCTGGCCGAGGCCATTGGCGTGCCCTACCGCCGCGCGCTGGTGAAAAACAATCACATGGGCCGCTCGTTCATCGTGGCTACCCAGGCCGGGCGTGAGGACGTGGTGAAGAAGAAACTGAACCCCATCCGCGAGTTTGTGGAAGGGAAAAAAATAGCGGTGGTCGACGACAGCATTGTGCGCGGCACCACCTCGCGCCGCATCGTGCGCCTGCTGCGCGACGCTGGTGCCACGGAAGTCTATTTCATCTCCAGCGCCCCGCCCATCGTTTCGCCCTGCATCTACGGCATCGACATGGCCATGAGCACTGAGTTGATTGCCGCCAACTACACCGAAGACGAAATCTGCCGCTACATCGAAGCCGACCGAGTTATTTACCAGGATTTGGATGATTTGCAGGAGCTGTTTTCCGAAGAAAAAGGCCACGGCGGCAGCTGCTTCGCCTGTTTCTCGGGTAAGTACCCAACGGGCGATGTGACCCACTACCTGCGCCATGTGCAGGAAGAGCGCGCCAGCCACCGCCCCGAAAAAGGCAAGAAAAACCTGTCCGTAAGCGCCAAAGCACCCGAGCCCACGGAGCACTAGGCCGTGTAGTTTGAAAGGCAGAACAAAAAGACTCCCCTCCTCAGATGAGGAGGGGATGTGAGCGCCGAAGAGGCGCGAACGGGGGTGGTTGAAGTCGTTGAACGACACCCGCCCGACCCCCGCCCAACTGCCAAAAGCCCGCTCGCGAGTCGTTCAACGAATCCAACCACCCCCGTTCGCGCTGAAGCGCGAACATCCCCTCCTTATCCAAGGGGGGAGTTGTCGTTCCATTATCCATGTCCGCTTCCTCCGCCAACCCCGCCGGCTATTCCATCGAAGAAGGCAACGCCGCCTCGCGCAACGCCTACAATTGGTCGAAAAAGACCTTCGCCAACCGCACCGGCAAACCTGGCGAGCCTGCCCAGGACCTCGACGGCGGTTTCTCCAATGAAATTCGTTTCGGCGCCGAGCGCCTCGGCATCAGCTCCGACGGCATTGGGACCAAAATCGAAGTGGCCGAGCGCCTGAACAAGTACGATACCCTTGGCTACGACCTTATCGCCATGACAGCCGACGACCTCATCGCCGCCGGCTTCGTGCCCACCAACCTCTCCAACATCATCGACGTGAACCACCTCGACTACGGCGTGGTAGATGAGATGATGCGCGGCCTGCACGACGCCGCCAACTTCGCCCAACTGGCCATCACCGGCGGCGAAATCGCCGAGCTGGGCAACCGCATCGGTGGCTGGCCCGGCGCTAAAATGAACTTCAACTGGTGCTCCACGGCCATTGGCGTACTGCACCCCAGCCTGGCCCAGCCCCTGAGCGGCAAAACCGCCCAGGCCGGCCACGTAGTAGTGGCCCTGCGCTCGCCCTCGTTCCGCTCCAACGGCTACTCCTTGGCCCGCAAAACCCTGGAGCGCCTCTTCGGCGAGAACTGGCACGAAGCCCCCTACGACGGCACCGACGCCGACCAATACGCCACCTGGGGCGAGGCCATGCTCGCGCCCTCCCTCATCTACGCCCCCGGCGTAGCCACCCTGCTCGATGCCGGCCTGCCGCTGCACGGCGTGGCCCACATCACCGGCGGCGGCGTGGCCGATAACTTCCAGCGCGTGCTCAAAAATGGCCTCGGCGCGGTGCTTGACAACCTATTTGAGCCCCTGCCCGCCATGCAGCGCCTCTGCGAAATCGGTGACCTCAGTTCTGAAACTGCCTACCTCTACTGGAACATGGGCACCGGCATGCTGATTGTGACAGAAGAAACTTCCGCCGCTGCGGTAGTGGCTTCACTGCAGCAAAGTGGATATGATGCGCAGGTGGCCGGTTATCTTACGGCTGAAAGCGGCGTAATGCTGCGCGTGGGCACAGGGGAATTGAGATATGCTTAATGGGTAGCGTGTAGTAATTTGATTTTTTGCACAAAATAAGAATAACACTCGCATAGCAGCGCGAAATATTCTAATGGAACTTGGTGGTCACTTAGGATACTTTCATTTCCATAGTTATCAAAAACATCAAATGATAATGTAAATAACCCATTTTGGTGCACCTTGACACAATAGTTATCGAAGTTGCTGCCCAATGGAAGGATATACTCTTTTCTGGTCACCACTTCTTCCTTTGCCATCTCAGAAAATTTTTGGGCAGCAATGAGTAGGGCCGAAGAAGTGACGCCGGCAACTTCAACATCATTGACATCTTCCAACTGGATACATCCTAAAATAAGGGAGGTTCTCTCTACCAGACCGTAGCCGCCGTTCGGGGTATGGATTAAAGATGAAATCCGAAATAGGGCAGCATTACCAATGCTAATATCAGTAGACAGCAGATGGTTCATGATGCACAGCCTCAATAAAAATTCTTCTTACGCCCCGCGCACCGGCCGCTTCTCCAGAATCAGCTCCGTGCGGTAGTCATACAGCGTCTTTTCCAGCCCCACAGGGTACGTATGCGGGTTGAGGAAGCGGCGGATGCTCGGGTCCAGGCTTTGTACCTCGCGCTGGGCGTGGGCGCGGCTTTCGGTGAGAGAAGGTAACTCAAGCACGCGCTGGCCTTTGCTGAAAACCGGCTCCAGCAGCTCGCGGAACTTGGTTTCGGGCTTGACGAGCAGGCGGCGGGTGGCGTCGAGCGGGTCGACCATGGTGAGCTGGTCGGGGAGGGGCTCAGCGGTGTTGTATAGCATGTCGGCGCGGGGCTTGCCGTACTCGTTGAGATAGCGGCGCACCTGCAGAATGCCCGGAATGCTGGTTTTGGCTACCTGCTCCGAGAGCTTCAGGGTGAAATCCCAGCCTGAGTCGTCGGCCTTGCGCAGGGCGGCCAGCTTGTACACACCGCCGAGGGCCGCTTGGTTATAGGCCGTGACGAGCTGCGTGCCCACGCCCCAGGTATCGATGCGGGCGCCTTGCTGCTTGAGGCTGGTGATGAGGTTTTCCTCCAGGTCGTTGCTGGCCACGATGCGCGTTTCCGTGAACCCGGCCTCGTCGAGCACGGCCCGCGCTTCCCGACTCAAGTAGGCCAGGTCGCCGGAATCGAGGCGGATGCCGGCCAGCTCGTGGCCGTTGGCGCGCATCTCGCGGGCTACGTGAATAGCGCGGCGCACACCCTCGATGGTGTCGTAGGTATCGACCAGAAACACCGAGTCGTCGGGGAAGGCCTGCGCGTAGGCCGAAAACGCCTGCGTTTCATCGCCGAAGGCCTGCACCCAGCTGTGGGCGTGGGTGCCGCGCACCGGAATGCCGTAGCGCTGCCCGGCCAGCAGGTTGCTGGTGGCGTCGCCGCCGCCGAGGAAGGCGGCGCGGCTGGCGCCCAGGCCGCCATCAAAGCCCTGGGCCCGGCGCAGGCCGAACTCCAGAATTTGGTCGCCGGGACCGGCAGCTTCGCGGATGCGGGCAGCCTTAGTGGCTACCAGCGTTTGAAAGTTGATAAGCGTGAGCAAGGCCGTTTCCAGCAGCTGGGCCTGCAGTAGCGGCCCGCGCACCCGCATAATGGGCTCGTTGCCAAACACCACGGTACCCTCGGGCACGGCGTCAATGTCACAAGTGAATTTCAGGCCCCGCAGGTATTCCAGGAAATCAGCGGGGAACATGACGCCGCCTTTGCTGCCGCGCAGGCTGCCCAGATAAGCCAGGTCGTCTTCCGAGAAATGCAGGTTCTCAACCCAGTCCACGGCCAGGGCCAGGCCGGCTGCCACCGCGTAGCCGCCTTGGAAAGGCGCTTTGCGGAAGTAAAGGTGAAACACCGCCTCCCGGTCTTGCATGCCCTGCTGCCAGTAGCCGTAGGCCATGGTAAGCTGATACAAGTCGGTAACGAGGGCGAGCGATGGCGCGTAGAGGCCGGAAAGGGGAGCGGAATTCATACAGGGAATGGCAAATAGCAGGAGCTTGCGCCGCAAAGAAAACCCCGGGAAAAGTAACGAGGCGGTGCAGCCGTTGGGAAGTTGCCGTTACCTTGCAGTTCGTGCCGCTGCCTCCTTCCGCCTTCTTTCGCTATGTGCACCGCGCCGGCCAGCTTTCGGCAACGTCGCGGCTGCTGCTTGGCCTTGCCTTGGGTGGGGTTGCCTGGAGCCTGGCCCCTGGAGGCATCGATGCCATTAGCCGCAGCCTCGCGGCTTGGGACGTTTACGCGGCGGTTACGTTGTTGCTTATTGCAGCAGCCATGTTCACGGCCGATGCCGCCAGCATCCGCAAGGTGGCCAATAGCGAAGACCTCAGCCGGATAGTGGCCTTCGTCTTTGTGCTAGTGGCGGCCCTGGCCAGCCTGATGGGGGTGGTGGCCCTGCTGGGAACGGGGAGGTCGCCCACAGGCGGCTTTCTTTCCCGACACGTAGCGCTTGGCATCGCGGCCGTGCTGGAATCGTGGCTGCTGGTGCATACCGTGTTTACCCTGCATTACGCCCATATTTACTACGACACCAGCGGGGCCGATGGTGCCGATGTCGGCGGCCTGGACTTCCCCGGCAACGACCCCGAGCCCGACTACTGGGACTTTGCCTACTTTGCCTTCACCATCGGAATGACCGCCCAAACGGCCGATGTCGCTATTTCGGGCAAACGGCAGCGGCGCACCGCCCTGTTGCACGCCATCATTTCGTTCGGCTTCAACATGGCCATTGTCGCCCTGAGCATCAGTGCCCTTAGCGGGTTACTTTAACAGGCGGCCCTTCCCGAACAGGATAAAAATACTGCCGCGACGCACTTTTACGTATTTACCACTTTAAGAAATCAGGCCCCGGCTCACGGCGAGCTTGATGAGGGCGGCGGTGTTCTTGGCCTGGGTTTTGGCGATGATGTTCTGGCGGTGCGTCTCGATGGTGCGCTTGCTCGTGAAGAGCTTGTCGGATATTTCACCGTTGGTCATGCCTTCGGCAATGAGCTTGAGCACCTCCAGCTCGCGGGCCGTGAGCTCAGCGCCCACGGGCGCGCCATTTTCCTCAGGGTGGATGGTGGACGTCCGATTTACCGCCTTGTAGAGCATGCTAAGGCCGATTTCCGTGCACAGAAACGAGTTGCCGGCTGCCACCGTTCGAATGGCGTAGGTTATTTCGCTAATGGCCGCATTTTTAAGCACATATCCCATGGCGCCGGCCTCAAACATGCGCGACACGTAATTTTCGTGGTCGAGCATGGTTAGCACCAGCACTTTCACTTCCGGAAAGCGTTGGCGCAGCTCGGGCACGGTCGCAAATCCGTCGAGAACGGGCATCTGCACGTCCATCAGCACCACATCAACCTGCGTAGTTTCGAGAATGGCCAGCACTTCGGTCCCGTTGCTGGCTTCGCCCACTACGTCGAGGTCGGCATCTGCCGAGAGTAGCGCCCGGATGCCGTCGCGTAGAATGGTATGGTCGTCAGCAAGCAGGATGCGGGTCATAGCTGGGAGAGAAAGGGATGTCAAATCGATTGGGGAAGACAAAGGTGTACTTGCTTGGGTATACAGGAAACCCTAGTACGTATTTCTACGATAAGAGTGACCGTTCGCTCTGTCTGGACAGGGATTTATACGGCTTTTATAGCAAAGTCTCCAGAGGAGGTTTCCGCCGCTTGTAATTTCGGGTTGGTTCAAGCTGGTTCCCCTGCTTCGAACCGATAAATTAATATCTTCTAACATCTCTGTCCGCCATTCCGTTGTATGATTCGCTTATTCCTCACCGATGGCCATTCTCCCACTCGCGAGGCGCTACGTAAGGACATGGAAGCGGCGGGCGTAGGGGTAGTAGGCGACGCCGGCACCGGCGAAGAGCTGCTGGCCCAGCTCACCAATGCAGCGCCTACGGTGGTGCTGCTCGACCTCAGCTTGCCAGGGCCCGACGTGTTTGCCCTGCTTCCCGCCCTGCGCGAACAATACCCGCAGCTGCGCGTGCTGGTCCGCGGCGAACTCACCAATGAGCATTACGTGGCGCGCAGCTTCGACCTGGGCGCGCACGGCTATGTGCTAAAAAATATTATGCCCGCCGAGTTGGTGTACGGGCTTTCGACCGTGGCCGCGGGCCGGCAGTTTTTGTGCTCAGCCATTGGTGTGGCGCTGCTGGGCCGGCTTTTTGTGAGCAACCCGGGCGCCAGCGACGCTGCCCGCGCAGCATTGGGGCTGAGCAAGCGCGAAATAGAAGTGCTGGGCCTGGTGGCCCAAGGCATGACCAACGCCGAAATTGCCACCAAGCTCTTCACCAGCAAGCGCACCATCGAGACGCACCGCCAGAACATCATCGCCAAAACCCAGGCCAAGAACACTGCCGCCCTCATCAAGCTCGCCGCCCGCCAGGGCTTGCTACCGGAATAGCCCGTCCGGCGAACAACCCGGAAAAGGGCAGGGCACTCCCATGAAGGCAACCTTACTACGAGTGGCCGTTGCCCAACTGGGCTGCAATAATGAACTCGGCCAGCTCGCGGAAGCAGCCGTGCCCGCCCGGCGTTTGGCAATGAAAGTCGGCTACGGCGCGGGCAAAAGAAGTGGCGTCGCCGGGGCAGGCGGAAAAGCCCACGCGGCTGAGGATTTCAATGTCGTTGGTGTCGTCCCCGATGAAGGCAATTTCATCGGCCTGCAAGCCGGTGCGGTCCAGAATTTCCTGCAGGCAGGCCGTCTTGTCTTTGATGCCCAAATGAAGCTCCTCAATTTGAAGCTTGGCGGCGCGGGTGCGCACCGAGGGCGACACTTCCCCGGTGATGATGCCACTGGCAATGCCGTGCTCACGCAGGCGCACCACGCCCATGCCATCGCGAATGTTGAAGCGCTTCATTTCCTCGCCGCGCTCCGAGTAATACACCCCGCCATCGGTCAGGACGCCGTCGCAATCGGTGAGTACGAGGCGGATGCGGCGGGCACGGGCAGTGAGTTCAGCTAGTTTCATAAAAGCAAGAAGAAACAGCAAAGATAGAGTAGAAGAAAAAAATGGCCTATGTTAATTCTACTGCAAAAAGGGCACGAATAGAGAATTGAAAATTGGATTCTAATTATAATTATCCCGGAGAGCGTATCTTAGCATAGATAAACTATAACCCTTGTATCTTATGAAGAATCAGTTGGCTATGGGGGCGATTATGGCCCTGTTAGTGCCTTTTGTTGGGCATGCGCAAGCCGCGCGGGAAGCCATAATAGCTGCCGAAACAGCTTTTGCTGCACAGTCTGCGCAAGCAGGAACGGGAGTTGCTTTTTTGGCGAATAGCGCGCCCACGGGCCTAGTAACTAATGAAGGCAAATGGGCCAATGCACAAGAGGTGTGGAAAGCGCGCCCTTCGCAGGCGGGCAACTATCTGTCTTGGTACCCGGTGCTGGCCGATGCGGCGCAGGCAGGCGACTTGGGCTATACTACCGGCCCCTGGACGTCCTATAAAAACAACCAACCCAACGCCTCTGGCGAGTATGTGACCGTGTGGCGCAAGCAGCCCGACGGCAAGTGGAAGTTTGTGGTAGACATGGGCATTGAGCGCATTGGCACCGCTCCTGCAAAGGTGACCACCGTGCCCCAGCCGCACCTGTTGCCCGCAGCCGCTACCCCGAGCACGGCGCCCTCGAATGTTGTGATTGACATCGACCGAAGGTTTGCCATTGCCCAGCAGCTCAAGCCCGGCGCCACTTACCAGCAATACCTGAGCTCCGAAGCCCGCCTCTACCGCCCAGGCTTGTCGATGATGCAAGGCGCCGCCGCCGCCGCCAACATGAAAAACCTGGACGGCAGCTACCTCTTTACGCCCGTGACCGGATACTTGGCCGCCTCCGGCGACCTGGGCTACGTGGTGGGCAACCTGACCCGGCCCGCCGGCACCAAGCACCCCGAAGAAAACGGCAGCTACCTGCGCGTGTGGCGCCGCGAAGCCGTCGACGGCTGGCGCGTAGTGCTGGAGGTGTTCAACTTTACCCCCGGCTCCCAGGATGCCGTAGCGGCTCCAGCACCCGATAAGGCCCCCGCATCGGGGCAGTTGCCTACCACGCCTTCCAACTAGTTTAACGGCAAGCATCAGCTAAGCTGCAAACAACGAAAAGCCCCCGTCTACAGTCAGACGGGGGCTTTTCGTTGTTTGCAGCAGTGGTAGTGTTGAGCGCCCTAAGCGCCGGTGGCCGCCAGGCGCACTACCAGTCCGTCGGTGCGGGGCGTGAGGCGAATCTGGCAGCTGAGGCGGCTGCCGGTGTGTACCACGGGCAGGGTTTCGAGCATGTCGAGCTCGTCGTCGCTGGGCTCGGGGAGGGCGGGGCCCGCCAGCACTTCCACGTGGCAAGTGGCGCACAGGGCCATGCCGCCGCAAGTAGCCATGATGTTGTAGCCGCTGGCTTTGAGCAGCTCCATCAGGCTCAGGCCCATGTCGGTGGGGCCGATGTGCTCGGTGCGTTGGCCGGGGGCTTCCTCGACGTAGATGCGTATGTCTTCGGTCATAAATAGATTATGAGTTAAGCGTTAGGAGTTGAGGGTTAAAAGTCGTAGTGCTTGCAACTTTTAACCCTCAACTCCTAACTCTTAACTTTTTACATGGAAGGCGCCCCGTTCACCGTAGTGTACTTGAGGGTGTACTTCTTGTCAGGGTAAATGTATTTGAACGCGCCCTGGCACATGAGCGCGGCCTCGTGGAAGCCGCAAAGAATGAGCTTGAGCTTGCCCGGGTACGTGTTGATGTCGCCGATGGCATACACGCCGGGAAGGGAAGTGCTGTAGTCTAGCGTGTCGACCACAATGGCGTCATCGGTTAGCTCCAGGCCCCACTCGCCGATGGGACCGAGCTTGGGCGTGAGGCCAAAGAGTGGGATGAAGTGGTCGAGCGGCACGGTGGAAGCCGTGCCGTCGTTGCCGGTGATGGTGACCTCGGCCAGCTTGCCGTTGCCGTGCAGGTGCGTCACGTTGCTGGACAGCACGAGCTTGATTTTACCAGCGTCAGCAAGGTTCTTCACTTTCTCGGCCGAGTCGGCGGCGCCGCGGAAGGTGGTGCCGCGGTGCACCAGGGTCACGTCGGCGGCCACGTTGGCCAGGAAGTTGGTCCAGTCCAGGGCCGAGTCGCCGCCGCCGGCGATGACGATTTTCTGGTCGCGGAAATACTCAGGGTCGCGCACCATGTAGTGCACGCCTCTGCCGCCCTCAAACTGTTCGAGGTTTTCGACGGCGGGCTTGCGCGGCTCAAACGAGCCCAGGCCGCCGGCAATGGCCACGGCTTTGCAGTGAATTTCGGTGCCGTCCGTGGTGTAGAGTTGGAAGGAGCCATCGTCGAGCTTGGCAAACCGCTCCACCCGCTCGCCGAGCGTGAAGGTGGGGTGGAAGGGCTCAATTTGCTTCATGAGGTTATCCACGAGGTCACCGGCCAGGATTTCGGGGAAGCCCGGAATGTCGTAAATCGGCTTTTTGGGGTAAATCTCGGAAAGCTGGCCCCCGGGCTGGGGCAGGGCGTCGACGACGTGGCAGCGGAGCTTGAGCAATCCGGCTTCAAAAACTGCAAACAAACCAACCGGGCCGGCCCCGATGATGCAGATATCCGTGGAAATTACGTTGGGCATAATAGCAATAAGTGCCTGAATAAGCGCTTGGTGAAAAGCGACCGCAACCCGAAGGAAGCCGTTTGGCAAAGGTACGGTCCGCGGCCGGGGCTGCCAACGGCGGCCCGGTTTATAACAGCGCGCCGCCCCAAAACGTTGGCCGAAACCAGGATATCTACAGGAAAAGGGATGAGCAACGCCCGTTGCCTTAGCCGGGGCTACAAGTCGTCCAGAAACTGGGCAGCATCCCAAATATTGAGAAACTGCCGCACCGGCATTACCTGGCCCGTGGTGATTTCGTCGCAGGAGCGGCGGGTGGGCAGGCCAGGCACGTGCACTTCGGCCACCATGCTCACGCCACGCTGCACAATAAGCTGCTCCACGGCCTGAAACTTAGACCGCAGGTCTTGGCTTACTTGGTTCACCACCTGCATGTCGCTTAAAATACTGAATCCGGGGGTTACTTCCGAAAGCGCGGCTTTCCAATCATCTACGTAATCGGGCAGGCAGGTTGCTTGCTGCATTTGCCCGAAATTCTGGTAAAAAAGGCGGTTTTTCTCATCTTCTACAGTAAGCTGGTATTCGGGGCGGAAAGCAATAAGACGCATAAAGGCAGTGATAACATAGCAGCACGAGCCTGGATAAATACGTAAGGCTCTTTGACGCTACAATATTACTACCTAGCAAGGTTGCAGTGCTAGCTGCCCGGGCTAAAATGAAATGGCGATGCTGGAAGTGAGGTTGCCGTAGTTGCTTGCCGCCGGGTCTCCGACTTGCCGGAACTCGGCGTCCTGGCCCCGGAGGTAGCGGCCCTCAAGGCGCAGCAGCACATTGGTAGCGGGCGCATAGTCGAGGTTGACGGACCCTCCACCGGCTCGGAAGTTGGGGCTGCCGAAAAAAGGGATGTCGTTGTTAATAATTACGCCCCGCTCGGCCACGTAGTATTCGGCTCGGGCGGTACTAAACCATTTATCGGCCAGTTGGTAGCGTAAGAACGCCGCGCCCGTGTGCCAGGTATCAAATTTCCCATACACGGCCGTTGCCTGCTTGCCCACATCAAATACTCCCGCGACGCTCAGGCGGCTGGTAAGGGCGTAGGTGAGGTAAAAATTGTGAAAGTAACGGTGGTACTGAGGCGCGCCGGTAGGGCCTTCCACACCAAAAAATGTGCTGCTGTTGATGAGCAGCTTGGCCGTGGGCTTCCATTGAATCTGGGTGCCCAGGGCCTTTTTCTCATTGGTTTCGCGGATGTTTTGCCAGCCGTTTAGCACCACCGCCGTCAGCGTCAGCTTCGGGTCGACTTCGTAGGTGAAGCGGGCGCCGGCTTCGTAGTAGGGCGAATTTTCGGCCATGAGGGAGCGGGTCAGCGTCCAGTTTTCCTTGCTAATGGCCGATTCGAACCCGATGTGAGAAGTGAAAATGCCGACATCGAGCCAGGCCTTTTTGAAGGGGCGAAACCCGGCGTAGGCTTCGTAGAGGTGGCGCAGCGTGAGCTCTTCGTCGGCGTAGTTGGCTTCTACGTAGGTGCCGGCGTGCAGGCCAATGGCGCCGCGCACTATGCCGTTGTCGTAGCGTACGCCCACCAAAGCCTGGTTCACGGTGAACTCGTTTTGGCGATTGTGGGAGTACAAGAAAGGAGGGCGCACGGTGCTGCCGTAGTTCCCGAACTCGTAGCCATAATAGGCGTCTAGGTTACCATAGAAAGTGAGCGGGCTGGCGGTCGCTGTTTGGGTAGAGTCGGACGGAGACGCGGTTTGGGCGCGAGCCGCGGCGCTGGCGGCCACGAGCAGTAAGGTAAAAAGGTGCTTCATTGCGGGCAAAGGTGGCTTCGGAAGGGCCATTCCTTAGCATTGCAGGGCTTATTAAAGCTCGACACTGCAAAATTTTGCTTCCAGACCGGCGTTCTGCGTACCAGCCGCGCCGCTGTTGCGTTTACCCGCTTTGGTTTTCGGCCGCGGGGCATTTCGCTGCGTAATGCCTATACTTCGTGCCAAAACCTTGCCTAGCGCTTTACCTATGCCGATATCCGTTTCCGTGGGGCCGCCCGCTTCGCGTCTTTTTCGTTGTTTCCGACTTGCTGGAGTGTTTTTTGGAGCAATTTCACTGCTGGGCAGCTGCAGCTCAGAACCCGACGACACCAAAACGGGCAGCCCGGCCAAGGGGGCCAAGACCGCTGCTACAACCCCAACTGCGGCCGAAGTTGCTCCGCTGCGGGTAAATGTATTTTTGGAATATTCGGGCGGCATGAAGGGGTTTGTGCCCCGTGGCGGCGCCGACAAGCCGGCTACAGAATTTCAGCAGCGCATTGGCGCGCTCATCACCGAAACCCAGGTGAGCGGGGCAATAGCCGAGCGCAAGTACTACCTGTGCGAAAACGCCGCGCCGCGGGCCGTACCGTTTCAGCAGCTGCGCGACGTGGTGCAGGGCGAAGTGAACCAAGCTGCCCTCGGTACCGAGCTGCCGCAAATGCTGGAAGGTATTCTCAACATGCCGCAGGCCACGCAACAGGTGAGCGTAGTGATTTCCGACTTCATCTATGGCCCAGCCCGCAAGTCGGACTTCTCGCAGCTGCCCAACCTAATTCGTACGTCCATTGCGCCGGTCAGCCAGAAGCAGCTGGCCGTGGCCGTGTTTGGCGAAGCTTCGCGCTTCTACGGCACCTACCACCCGGCCGTGAAAACGCCCATGACCAAGCGCACGCTGAACGGTGAGAAGGTGCCCTACTACGTGTGGGTGATTGGCCCGCCCGCGCTGGTGGCCCGCTATACGGCCGAGGTATTTAAGAATGCACCGGCTCAGCAAGCCTTCTTCGGCCTGAAAACCGACACGCCTGCCTTCGCGCCCTTGCTTACCAAGCTCACCGACCCGAAGTTAAAGCCCAGTGGCGGCACCGTGTACGCCGAAAACAACGGCCTGACGCTGAACCCTTCCGATGGCCCCGTGGACTTTTCGGTAGGTGTAAATTTAAGGGAATTGCCCGCCGCGTGGCAGAAACCCGCATTTTTGGCCCAACATATGCAGGTGCGCCTGCCCAACGGCCAGGCCTCGCTGGTAGCCAACTCGGTGCGTCCGCTCACCGATGAGGAGCAGAGCGGCCAGCCAGTGCTAGCACCCTACACCCACGTGATGCGGCTGCGGGTGAGCAAGCTGGCCAGCGCCACGGCCACCCTTAGCCTGGCCCTGCCCGCCCCGGAAACGCCGGAATGGGTTGCCGCCTGGTCGACCACCAACGACAACACGCCGGCGCCGCGCACCTTCGGCCTCGACCAGATTCTGGCCGGCGTGCGCCAATCGTACCCAACTCCGCTACCGCCCGTATTTACGGTTCAGCTTCCACTCAAAAAAGACTAACAACCCGCTTGCTTTTCTATGCAAACCTTCTTCACCAGCCTGTACTCGGCTCTGATTTCAATCTTTCAAAGCCAGCGCCCCGCCGACTTCGGCTTGTATAAGACTGACTTGTTTTCGCTTGTGGGGTGGAGCACGCTCGGGGTGGCCCTGCTGTTGGTTGTGTTGTTTTACTACGTTTTCAATTCGGCCCTGCGCACGGGCATGTTCCGCACCACGCACTGGGTGTTGACGCTGGCGCTGGCCGCCGGCCTGGGCACGTTTCTGGCTAACTCGCTGAGCAAAAGCCACGGCGCTGAATCGAGCAGCTACCTCGGGTACTTCATGGTGGTGAACATGCTAGTGGCCGCCCTGTGGTTCCTGCTGTTTTCGGTGCTATTGAAGCGCTGGAGTACCTATGCGCGCACTACGCCGTTTGTGGGGCCGTTTTAAGCAGGGACCTCACCCCCGGCCCCTCTCCAAAAGAGAGGGGAGCCTGACGATTTTCAGGTGAGAAATTTAATATTATCTACAGAAACAACCGTGCCGCCGTGGCTCCCCTCTCTTTTGGAGAGGGGCCGGGGGTGAGGTTCTTACGTCAGAACAAAATAATGCCTAAACTTTTCATCTTCGCCGTGGGCGGCACTGGGGCCCGCGTGCTGCGCTCGCTCACCATGCTGCTGGCCTCAGGCGTGCGCATTCCCAATTGCGACCAGATAGTTCCCGTCCTCATCGACCCTGACACCCAAAACGGCGACGTGACCCGCACCGTGGCGCTGCTCAAGCGCTACGCCCGCATTCACGAAGCCCTGTACGGCGACGGCCAGAAGGAAAAAGAAGGCTTCTTCAGCCAGCCCATGAACACGCTGGCCAACCTGAATACTAGCGGGGGCGGCGAGGAACTGCGCGACTCGTTTGTGTACGACTTCGGCGGCATCAGCCAACCCTTCCGCGACTACCTCAAATACAATGACCTCTCGGTGGAAACGCAGGGGTTGGTCGATTTGCTATTCACGCAAGACAGCCTCGCGGCCAATCTTGACGTGGGTTTCCGCGGCTCGCCTAACGTGGGCTCGGTGGTGCTCAACGCCGTGGTGCAGTCTAAGGAGATGCGCTACCTCGCCCAGAGCCTGCAGGACGGCGACCGCGCCTTTTTCATTAGCTCGATTTTCGGCGGTACTGGCGCGGCGGGTTTCCCGCTGCTGGTGAAAAACCTGCGCGATTCCAATTCTGCGCTGGCCCACCCCGAGGTGCGCCGCCGCATGAAAGCCGGCGCCCTGGTAATGCTGCCTTACTTCAAGCTGCAGGAGCCTTCGCAGGATGAAAAAGCCGCCGGCCAGGATTTCATCGACTCCAACACCTTCATTACAAAGACCAAAACGGCCCTCTCGTACTACGCCGACAACCTGCAGGGCCTGGAAGCCATGTACTACCTCGGCGACCAGCCAGGCCAGCCCCTGGCCAACCACCCCGGCCGCGCCGAGCAGCGCAACCAGGCCCACTTGCTGGAGATGCTGGGCGCCCTCTCTGTTCAGCACTTCATGGAAGTGCCCGACAATCAGCTCGACGCAGGCCAGCCCCTCTACCACGAGTATGGCTTGAAGGCCGACGCCCCCGAAGTAGACTTCGGCCAATTGCCCAGCGACCTGCGCCAGGAAGTAGCCCGCCCGCTGATTCAGCTGCATTACTTCGCCCGCTACTTCCTAAAGCACACCCCCGACGACGCCAAAGCGCCCTATTACGAAGCCGGCAACCTCTCGGCCCAACTGCGCAACAACCGCGCCCTGCGCGAGCTGAACGACTTCTTCGGCGACTACAACGAGTGGATACGCGAGCTGGGCGTGAACCAGCGCCGCTACACCGCCATCCGCGCCGAGGAGATGGACTTCAACAAAATGGTGGCGGATAAAACGGTCGAAACCGGCATCTTCAACAAAGGCATTACCCCGGGCTACTTCCGCGACGAGCTGACCAAGGCCGTAGGTAAAGCCACGCTGAACAACCCCACGGAGAACGAGGCGTTGCGCTGGGTGGTAAAGGCTTTTGAAGAAGCTACGGGCGAGATTCTGAATAAGAAGCTGCAGTATTCATAGCCGGCGAAACCTCACCCCCGGCCCCTCTCCCGCGGAGAGGGGAGCCTGACGTTTTAACATCGATAAATTCTTTTAAAGGAACAGTAGAGGACATTCGCTGCTAATACCAACCTTTTCGGCTCCCCTCTCCACGGGAGAGAGGCCGGGGGTGAGGTTCTGCCGGCCGCGCCTCTCTCAACAATACACATGGCTAAAATCCTTCGTTTGCACGATACCGGTTCCAGCACCCACGAGGGCTGGGGCCCGACTGGTAAGATTGGTCCCCACGAGGTGGAGCGGCTGATGGACCCGCAAGGCGGCCGCGCCGCCAAGGTGGCAGTGTCCATTCCGTCTCCGTTTGCCCGCATGCACTTGGTCGAGACGGCTTTGCGCTTTGTGGGCCAGGGCGGCAGTAACCAGGATTCGGTGTACCACCAGCTGGTGAGCCACTTCTGGGACGTGTGGGAAATGGTGTTCAACTACCACCAGCGAAAGCTGGCCAGCCAGCGCCTGCAAATCCGGGCCTGGCACAAGGACGAGGAACTGGCCCGCCTGCGCGCCAACCCCGCCACCCGGCCCCTGGCCGATGTGTTGAGTTTGTACCTCGACGGCCGCTTCGCGAAGCTGACCGAGATGCACCTCATCTACTTCCCCGGTGCCAACGGCGTGCCCCAGCTCATTGGCGGTACCTCGCCGCTCACGCTGTTCTTCCCGGCGCCCAATGTGAAAGCGCTGCCAGTGCAGCGGCCCCAGGGCGGTGGGTATTATTTCGATAACCAGTACGTGTCGCTGGGCAACCGCGAGGCGGCGTTCCGCGACTTCGTTTACCAGCAGTTTGTGGGCGACCCGGCCTTGATGGCCTTGGCCCCGCTGGTGCGCGACACCCTCGACCGCGGCATTCTGCAGAAGTGGGCCATGGAAGGCGGTGCTAACCTCGGCAACTTCCCGGTGCTCACCGATGCCACTAATAACCAGATTGACGTGGCCGGCGTGCTGCTGCGCGTGCGCCCCGACGAGGGCACCGTGCGCAACTCCGACCTGTTCATCCGGCCCAGCCGCGCAGGCGTTGCTGGGCCGTTGCCCATCGTGCTGCGCCCTGGCTTGAAAGCCGTAGGCAAGCGCTATTTCAACGAAACAATGTTTGCTGACAGCGGCGCCATTGTGCCCGCAGCCGACGCTCGCCCACTGAAGGAGCGGACCCTGCCCGGGCCGGAATTGCCTTATCCGTACCTCACGGTAAACGACTTGCTGGAGGAAACCCTGCTCACCGTACCTTATGAGGTAGATGAGGCACGGTTCCACTGCGGGTACCTGAAAATCTCGCCCGGCTTTAAGCCCAGCACCTGGCCGCTGCTGCCCATCAAAACAACGTATTTCGATTACTTCACGCCCCAGGATTTGGCCGAGCATCTGAGCATCGAGCTCGACCCGGCTTGTGTGCGGGTGAAGTTGCGGGTGCCCGTGAGCAGCGGCGAATTTGTGGACTATGAGCGGGCCTACTACGCCAATCCGCAGGGCGACAATATTGGCCGCCTGCTGGTGACCAACGTGGCGCTGTCGGTGTTCCCCTTCGTGAAGGTGATGGACGCGCCGCAGTACAACGACTTCTACAAAGTGATGCTCGTCGATGCCAACAACATCGACCCGAGCATGGTGACCAAGAAAGTCGACCTGAAATTTTGGGTCGACGGCCGAGCTTTGGGCGAAACTGGCACCGGCCAGAGCGCCACCCGCTACGAGCGCACCCCCAAAACCAGTCAGGACGAGGGCAGCACCTACTACGAGGTGCGTGGCACTCATTTCGATTATCTGGAAGTAATCAACCCGGCTCCGGCCGCGGGTTCGGCCCTCATCATTCCGCGCTGGCCCGAGGTGCGGCAGGGTACCAAGGAGTACCGTTTTGCCATTGACTTCGGCACCACGAACACCCACGTGGCCATGCAGGACAGCCCCGGTCAGGAACCCAAACCGTTCAGCTTCGGCCTGACCGACACGCCTGTCGCGCTGCTGAAAAAGTCGACCAACGAGCCCGACCGCACCGCCTACGAGCGCCTGTACCGCGGAATCGACGACGACCCGGCCAACTTCGTGCAAATCAAGCGTTGGCAACAGTACCAAGAGCGCGAATTCGTGCCGCCAATTCTTGGCCAAGATAGTTCGCCATACTCTTTTCCCACCCGCACAGCAACTTCAGAATCACAAGGGTTCGCTAATGAAGAGCTTAAGGTGCTTGGTAACGTAAACATTGGTTTTGCAATAATGACCGAGGAGGCAAAGCTCTCAGGTTATCGCACCAATCTGAAATGGAGTAGCTCATTGAGTCAAGTCGGTAGGCATCGTGTACAGGCTTTCTTTCACGAGATTCTTTTACTATGCCGTACGAAAGCAGCGATGAACGGAGGCAACCTAGCAAATACGCAGGTTACCTGGTTTGCACCATTGAGCTTCTCGACATACCAACGCAACTTGTATCAGCGTGATTGGGATACTCTGTATCAAGACATATTCCATACATCAGCCTCAATGCCATGCATGGTTGAGTCCACAGCACCTTACTACTATCTGACAAAGCGCAATATTGTAAGTCTTGGGCCTGGCGAAAATGCTGCTTTCATTGATATTGGAGGTGGTACAACTGATGTAATGTTATATGCAGACCGAAAGCCTGCACTTAGTACCTCTTTTCGTTTTGCAGGAAGGGATATTTGGGGAGATGGGGGTGCAGAGGTTCAGGGTAGCAAAGACAATGGCCTGGTCCGCTTCGGCATAGAAAGCGTCAGTAAAGCAGTGCTATCTAAGGAAGCACGTCGTGCTCGGGAGTTTATATATTTTGCTGACGGTAGCGACAACTTTAGCTCACAAGACGTTGCTGATTACTTTTTTAACTATGATAAGTTATTGGGGTTTAGTCAAACCATGCTGCGGGCCGAGCACCTGCGCGTGCTGTTCTACCTGCACTTCGGTTCGCTGATTTACCACGTGGCGCAAGTAGTAGTAGCCAACGGCGAGCAACTGCCGCGCTACCTCTGCTTCACGGGCCGCGGCAGCCTCTATGTGCGCCTGCTGGCGGCGGGCTCCAACCTGCAGCCAGTGGAGAAGCTGGCCCGCCTGATTATGGAAAAAGCTACCGGCCAGACCGTGCCGACGGACTTCCGCATCAAGCTCGCCGACGACCCCAAGCAAACCACGGCCAATGGCGGCGTGCTCGCCACGGGCCAGATTCCGCAGGACCCACCCCTGGTGCGCCCCATCGGCATCATGCCCGACCCGGAGACCCCGCAAGCCGATAAAGGCGAGCACCACCTCGAAGCCTCGGGTGTGACCGACGAAATCAAGCAAGCCGTGCTGACCAACGCTCGCGCCTGCCTCAAGCTGTTGCTCGAAGACCCGGAAATGAAGCGCCTGCAAGCCGACCTGGGCGTGAAAAACGACCCCGGCCTGGTAATGGGCACCCTGGAACGCCACCTCGGCGATTCGTTTAACCTTTACCGGCAGCAGTATGCCGATGTGCTGCGCGACGGCGACACCATTCCCGAAACGCTGTTCTTCCTGCCATTCAAAAACGCACTCTATGAGCTATCCAAGGTGCTTCATGATGCGCAGCCGCTCCACTAGCCGCATTGGGCTGGGAGCACTGCTGCTCTTGCTGGCTTTGGGCAGCGGGCCGGTGGCCTACGCGCAGCCCTCGGCCGATTCGCTACGCGAAACGCCCCTGACAAGCTCGCCAGTGCAGGAAGATTCTACGCCGGTGCCAGACACTAGTTTGGCGCCGGCACCCAGCGCCCCAGTTCCCGCGCCGGCCTCCAACTGGCCCTGGATACTCGGCGTGCTGGGAGGCATTGCATTGGGTGTGTTGGGTGCCCGCATGTGGGCGCGCTCGTCGGCTAAGCCGGAGCGGCTGACGCACCAAGTGCCTACTAGAAACAGTAACAGTGGCAGTGGCAATTTTGTGAAGCCAGTCGGGCCGGCTCCAATACCGGAACCTCAGCCCGAGCCGGCGCGCAAGCGGGCCGAAAACGTGCCCAAGGCGCCGGTGGTGCAGTCGTTGCGCAGCGTGCAAAGCCCGCCACCGCCGTCGGTTCCAAATCCAACGCCCAAATCTGCCGGAACAAGCGGAAAACAAAAACCTAAACCAAAGCCTAACCAGCCGGTCAGCCGTTCTTCGGCTTGGCCACCGGCTGCACCCCGTCCTGCTATGAATCCTACTCAGCCCCCTGTGCCGCCCACCCCCGGCGAGCCTCTGGAAACCGGCCAAACCATTGAGTGGAGCGCCCCTGAGCCGCCTTCCATCCACGAACTAATTGACGCCACTGCCGATGAGGTGACCATTGACCGAGATGCCCGCGTCGAGTCCCTGATGGCCTTGGAAGAGGCTGCCGCATCAGCCACTGCTGGGCCAATTCACTACTACGCGCCCGCTCCGGACGTGCCCAGCATCGAGCACCGCAAGCTCAGCCCCAATCCGCTGCCGCAGATGCCCTTGCTCATTACCCTGGCACACGCCGATGCTACTACGGCCCAGTTCTCCTTTAGCCCCCAGGCCGACCAGTCGCGCATTATCGGCAACGGCGTGCGGGAGCTGAAGGAGTTTTTCGCGTTTGAGCTACCGCCCACTGAGCAGTTCACCACCATCAAGAACCTGACGGCGGGCAAGCTCGAGAAAACCGACGGCGCCTGGCACGTGGTGGAGAAAGCAGTGATTGCGCTGAGCTAACCCTTGGCGTGCTTCGCCGCACTTGGTACGATGCCGGTACTGCCGCAGTAACTTCGGCCATTATTTGACGAAGCCCCTATGCTCTTTATTGAAATTGCCTTAATACTGGCACTGGTAGCGTGGCAGGCCGTAGTGTTCTGGCGCAACCGCCAGCTGACCGACCGGGTAGCGGCCATGTATCCGCCTGCGGGTGCCGTGGCCGTACAGCCGATAACCTACACCGCTGCCAATCCGGAGAAGAACTTCGCCGTCCAGTACGATGCCCTCATCACCCGTGATGCCTCGCCGGAGTTTGCGCAAATCATTGCTGATACCAACGAGTACCTGCAAAACAACCGCGGGGCGGCGGCCGACTTCGGCATTCTAAAAGATATCTCGGAACGCCACGCCGAAGCCCTGGACGAGGAGATACAGGCCCAGATTGCGACGCCCCTCTACCTGGGTTTGCTAGGCACCTTCACAGGCGCCATCCTGGGCTTGGTTTCGCTGGTAGGCAACCCGTTTGCGGAGGTGGCGGCCGACCCGGCGCTGGACACCTCATTCAGCAACAACGACGTGCAGCACTTTCTCGGCGGTGTGCTCATCGCCATGATAGGCAGCTTGTTCGGCTTGGCCTTCACGCTGGCTGGCAATCAGTTGCTGAAGCAGGCCCGGGCCCAGCGCGACCGCAACATAAACGCCTACTACACCTACCTGCAAAAGGCCCTGCTGCCCAAGCTGAACTCCGACATGCAGGCGGGCATGGCCAACCTGAAATCGGTGCTCGACACCTTCAATGCCGAGTTCTTCAGCCAGATTCAGAACGACTTTTTCAGCAAAATCCACGAGTTTACGCCGCTCATTGCCAGCATCACGGAGAACGTGAGCGTGCAAAAGCGCTTCCTGGAGCAGCTGGAAAAGATTGGCTATTCGGAACTGGCCAATGCTACCATTAAGGTATTCGATAGGGTAGACGAGAGTGCCCAGACCTTCGAGAAATTCCTAGGCTACCAGCATGCCCTAAACACCACCGTAACGCACAGCAACGAAGCGGCCCAGACCATTGGCGCGCTGCTCAACCGCCTCACTGCCTTGGAGCAGGGCCTCGCCAGCGTGCCCCAATACCTGCAGCAGCACGACGACGCCCTGCGCCAGCAAGTGGCGTTTTTCAGTCAGCACGGCAAGCTGCTGGCCGACCTGGGCGCCCAGATTCGCCAAGGCGTGAGCGAAGGCGTTCACCGCATGGACGAGCAGCTCGATGGCCGCCTGCAGGAGCTGCAGCAGGAAGCTACCGAAGCGCACGAGCAATGGCAGCGCCACTTCCGCGAGCTGAACAGCAACAACGTTTACCAGAAAATAACGGAGTACCTAAATCCATTCACGCAACTGCCGGCCCAGCAGCAGCAACTCAACGTGTTGCAGGAGCGCCAGGCCGCCTTGGCTGCCCAGGCCATGCAGCGCATGGAAGCCCGCCTGCTGGCTGATGCCCAGCTGCAACAGCAGCTGTTGCATCAGGTAGACCGCACAAATAAGGTGCTTGAAGAGCTGACCAAACCCAACTGGTTTCAGCGGACGGTGCTGGGGAAGAAATAAGAATTGCGCGACCGTAGCGCCTCACCCCCCGGCCCCCTCTCCGCAGGAGAGGGGGAGCCAAACGACTTTTGCCAGGTGCGTTAGCCAAAGCAAATAATCTGTGAAATCAGTAAAATCCGTCTAAATCAGTGATATGAAAGAGAGCAGGGACTTCTTCTGGCCCAGTTACGTGGACCTAATGACGGCCTTGTTCCTGACCATGCTCGTCATGTTCGTGCTGAGCTACAAGCTTTTCAAAGACAAGCAGCGCGACAACGACAAGCTCATCTACGACCTCAAGGTGCAGGTGCAGGAGAAGCGCAAGCTCGATGAGATAAAAGCGGCCCTCAAGCGGCTGGAAAGTGACTATTTCGTGTACAACGAGCGCTATAAGCGCTACGAGCTGAACTTCCCGGTTACGTTTGTCTCGCAAAGCGCCGTGCTGCCCGCCGAAGCCCAGGCCCCGCTGATAAAAGCCGGCCGCTTTCTGCTGAGTCAGATGAAAGCCCTCGAAACCGACGACAACGTGCAGTACCTCATTGTGGTAGAGGGGCGGGCCGCCAAGGACCTCCGTTTTCCCGCTTCCGACCCGCGCAACCTCGACGGCCCAGCCGTGCGGCAGCTGAGCTACAGCCGCGCCCTGGCCGTGATTCGGCTGTGGGAGCAGGCCGGGCTGCGCTTTCCGGGCAACCTGGAGGTGGTGGCGGCCGGTAGCGGCTTCCGCGGGGCGGGCCGCTACACGGGGGCGCAAGAAGGCCTGAACAAGCGGTTTATTATTCAGGTGCAGCCCAAAATTGGCTCAATTGGAAAGTAGAGGCTGAGGACCAATATCAAAAAGGAATTTCTGAGAAGGGCTGCAAACCGGTGTGCTGTGGAAACTCGTGCACAAGATGTGTGAAAAGACAGCAAAAGCACACGGGATTACTTCCTGATTATGGGGGAAAGTTGTACTAGTAAGGGCGTGCCGACTATATAGAAAAACTTGTTTCCTGCATTGTAGAGGCCTTTTTCGGACGCGTGGCCTCTCGAAGTCAAGGCTGAACGGTGTGCCGGATACCCGTAAAAATGCCTCGTTCACCGAGCGTGGCAGTTCACTGACCTAGAAGGGCAGCAGGCCACTTTATGGGTGAATAATTTTGGTAAATAATCAATGCCAAATTATTCTTTTCCGCCCTGCTGCTATGAAATCCCCTTTTACTTCATGTCTGCCCGTAGCTGAAAGTTTTCCTAAAAACTTGGCCGGCGTAGCTCGTTTGTATCGGGTGAGCTTGGTGGCACTCGCCTTGGTACTGAGTGCTCATGCAGGCCGGGCGGCGGGTTTGCCGCCTTCCGACCGGGTAGTTGCGGCCCTGCTCCGGCAGCTTCCCAAAGAAGTTGGTGGCGAAGACTCGGCAAGCACCAAAAAGGTAGCAGACTTTTATGCCCGCGCCGGCTTTGCCCCCGTGTGGACCCGGACTGAGGGCGTGACCCCAGAAGCCCAGGCTGGGGTGACGCTACTTGTGTCGGCAGCTCGCTACGGCCTCAAGCCGGCCGAGTACCAGGCTACGGAGCTGGTGGCCCTGTTCGATTCGCTTTCCATATCTGACGACCAAGCGCCCGCGCGCCGGGTGCGGGCCGAACACCAGCTCAGCGCTGCCCTGTTGCGCTTTACCCAGCACTTGCACGAGGGCCGCATTACCAGCTCCGACCTTCGCCCGACTGCCTCCACCATCGCGGCTGCCTTCGACGGAGTGGCCCACTTGCAATACGCCCTACATAGCGGCCGCTTTGCCGAAGCCCTGCTCGAAGCCCAGCCCGCTTCCCGCAGCTATGTACGTCTGCTCCGGGCCTGGCAGCGCCTGCTCGACACCGACAGTGCCGCCGCCAAGCGCGTGGCGCAGCCCGTTGCCATCAACCTGGAGCGCCTGCGTTGGGAGCCCGGCGCCGACTCACTGTACCTGGCCGTAAACATTCCTTCGTACACGTTGCAGGTGGTGCGCGGTGCCAAGGTGGCGGCCAGCCACCGCGTAATAGTGGGCAAGGCCATTACCCCCACGCCCGAATTGTATAGCCGCGTCACCTTCATGCAGGCGGCCCCCGAATGGCGCGTGCCGCAGAGCATTGCCGCCAACGAAATGCTCCCCAAGCTCCGCCGCGACCCTGGCTTCTTGGACGACCGTGGCTTTGAGCTTTACAACGCCGCCGGCAAGCGCGTAAACCCTTACCGCGTGGATTGGAACGCGGTGACCCCTGAAGCGTTTCCGTACCAAATTCGCCAGGCGCCTTCCGAAGACAACGCCCTGGGGGAGGTAGTATTCCGCTTCGCCAACCCGTATTCCGTGTACATGCACGACACACCTGCCAAAAAAGCCTTCCAGGCCAACGCCCGCGCCCTGAGCCACGGCTGCATCCGGGTAGAGAAGCCGGTGGCACTGGCCCGCTTCCTGCTGGAGCGCGACGGCAAAAACGCCGCCAGCCGGGTCAACGACCTGCAAAACAGCATAGACAGCGGCCGCACCAAAGCTATTGGCCTGCAAGCCCCGGTTACGCTGCTGGTTCGCTACCTAACCTGCGAAGCCGACGGCGACCAGCTCCGCCAGCTGCCCGACATCTACGGCCGCGACAAAGCACTGGCCCACGCCTGGAACGATGTAATGCCCACCACGCTCACGCCCCTGATGCCCATGTTGGCCCAGCGCTAACCAATTGAAATAGCAGCAAAAAGCCCTGACGCCATCCATTGGCGTCAGGGCTTTTTGCTGGGCTAAGCGGCGGGAAATTGCCGTTTACAACCTTGGGTAAGCTAGTACCGGCGGTTGATGCAGTTCAGGTCTTCGAAAGCCTGCTTGAGGCGCGTTACGAAGGTTTCTTCGCCTTTGCGCAGCCACACACGGGGGTCGTAGTACTTCTTGTTGGGCGAGTCGGCGCCGCTGGGGTTGCCAATCTGGCCTTGCAGGAAGCCTTCGTTCTTCACGTAGTAATCCTTAATGCCTTCCCAGAGGGCCCATTGCATGTCGGTGTCGATGTTCATCTTGATAGCGCCGTAGCTGAGGGCCTCACGGATTTCCTCCTGGCTGGAGCCCGAGCCGCCGTGAAACACGAAGTCGATGGGCTGGGGGCCGGTGCCGAAATGCTCCTGCACGTATTGCTGCGAGTTCATCAGGATTTTGGGCTGCAGCTTCACGTTGCCGGGCTTGTACACGCCGTGCACATTGCCAAAAGCAGCCGCGATGGTGAAGCGCGGGCTCACTTCGCTCAGCTCCTTGTAGGCGTAGGCCACTTCCGAAGGCTGGGTGTAGAGCTTGCTTGAATCCACGTCGGTGTTGTCGACGCCGTCTTCCTCGCCGCCGGTTACGCCGAGCTCGATTTCGAGTGTCATGCCGATTTTGGCCATGCGCTCGAGGTAGCGCTTGCAGATTTCGATGTTTTCCTCAATAGGCTCTTCCGAGAGGTCGAGCATGTGCGAGCTGTAGAGCGGCTGGCCGTGCTGCGCATAGTATTTCTCGCCGGCTTCGAGCAGGCCGTCAATCCAGGGGAGGAGCTTTTTGGCGGCGTGGTCGGTGTGCAGCACCACGGGCACGTCGTAGAGCTCAGCCATAAGATGCACGTGCTGAGCGCCCGAAATGGCGCCAGCAATGCTGGCGCGCTGGTTGTCGTTGCTCACCGACTTGCCCGCGAAAAACTGCGCGCCACCGTTCGAAAACTGAATCATCACCGGCGAGTTCACGGCCTTGGCGGTTTCCAGCACGGCGTTCACGGTGTTGGTGCCGGTCACGTTCACGGCCGGGAGGGCAAAGGCGTTGGCCTTGGCGTGTTGGAACAAGCTCTGGACTTCGTCGCCGTGCAGGACGCCCGCCCGCAGGCCGGTAAGGGTTTGGTCAGCCATAAAAAGTAGTTATGCGGCAGCGCCGCGGTGGTGGGAAAAGAAAATAGCTCAGAAAGAACGACCCTAGCCGGGTACTGGGCAGCAAAGTACGGTCGGCGCTGCCTAACCTGAAAGGCTTCGGGCCAACGAGCCGCTTTTCAGCCCCGTGCCTGCCTTTTTTAGGCGCGTTGCGCCGCTTCCTGTGGCTTTTAAACGAAGTGAGGCCGACCGTTGCAGCGGTCGACCTCGGGCTTCACTCACCTCTCCCGCACTCTCTCTTATTTTTAGCCGGCCGTCATCATTTTGCACTGCCGGAATACCCCGCGGCTGTTAACTACCTGCAGCTGGTAGGAGTAGTCGCCAGCCGCCAGGCCCAGGCCGCTCAGGTTTAAGTGGATGGTGTGCGCGCCGGCGCTCATGCCCGGGCGCGGAATGCTGGCCATTTTGCGGCCCAGCAGGTCGAATAAGTCGAGCCGCACATCGCCGCCATTGACCAGGGTAAACGGAATCGTGGTTTCGGCAAAATAGGGGTTGGGGTCGTTCTGGCCCAGGGTGAACTGCCCGCCCGTTTCGCGGTCAAACCCACGTGTGCTTATAGTGGTAGTGGCCGCCTGTCGGCTGTCGGTGGCGGGGCTTAAGGGGTTGGTCGACACTGCGGCGTCGAAGGCCGTTAGGGTTTGGCCCAAACCGTTCGAGAAGGAGTGGTTGCGGAGGCGCGGCGCGTCGTCAATCTTGGAGAGCGCGAGGCGCGAGCTTTGGGTGCGAAGGACGTTGGTGAAAGCCACAACAAGGAGGATTTAAAAAAGGACGTGCATTAACCGGGACGAATGGCTGGCGGAAGTTAGCGTGAATAATTCAACAAAACTAATGTATTAGCATATGGCTAGGATTAATAAGCAATCAAAGGTGGAACGGTAAGAGGATGAGGCATCGGGCAACTCGATAGCCGGCCTTAAAAACCTGCTTAGTGGCGGTTGGCTCCCCATCAAGGAAATGTGCTGTAGCGAAGGCCCCGCAGTTGAGCCTGGTTTGCGGCCATCAGAAATATATAAAGGGGATTCGATACAGTGCGGATAAAACAGGAAATTCCAAGCAGGCAGGGGCAGGGCTTCTGAGAACGGCACACGGCGGCCCGGAAAGTGCGAATTTGTTGTTCAGTAAAATTTTCATGTTCTCTTAACCCGCAAATGGCTACCTTGCGGTGTTTATGAGCCATTCCCCATCCGACTTCTTCGATACCGATGGCCGTCCTGATTCGGCCGATGCCGCCAGCTTGCAAGCTGACCGCAAGGTGAAGATATGGGCCGTGCTCAACGCCGTAGACCAAGGGCTGATGAGTGCCCAGGAAGCCTGTGCCGCCTACGGCATCAGCGCCGACGAAATGGAGCAGCACCGTGCCGGCTGGCTCGACTTTGAAACCGGCACCCGCTAACGCCCGTTGACTAGTTTCAAGCAGGCACCCGGGCTCTGCGCCTTTCTCCAAACCAGTAAAAATTTAGGGATAACCGCAATTCGTACAGCGTATTGCGCTATATCAGCGTTGCGTTTAAGTGCTGGTGTGCTACCCGACAAGCTCCGCAATTACGAATTAATGTGCGTTACCAAGGTTTAACTTTGGCATAATCTACCTCTCATTACATGCAAGAGTATAGCTCGTCTGTTGCCTCCTCATTGCCTCAATTGCCCAAGGCCCCAACCGGTATTGAAGGGCTCGACGAAATCACCGAAGGCGGCTTGCCAAAGGGACGGCCCACGCTGATTTGCGGCAGCGCCGGTTGCGGCAAAACCCTGATGGGCATTGAGTTTCTGGTTCGCGGCATCCAGGATTATAACGAGCCGGGCGTGCTCATGGCTTTTGAGGAAACCGGCGACGAGCTGGCCGCCAACGTGGCTTCGCTGGGCTTCGACCTCAAGGATTTGCAGGCCCGCAAGATGCTGCGCGTCGACCACGTGCACGTTGACCGGTCCGAGATTGAGGAAACCGGCGAGTACGACCTCGAAGGCCTGTTTATTCGCCTGGGCCACGCCATCGACTCCATCGGGGCCAAGCGTGTGGTGCTCGACACTATTGAGGCGCTGTTTTCGGGCTTTCCCAACCAAGCTGTGCTCCGGTCCGAGATTCGCCGGCTGTTCCGTTGGCTTAAAGACAAAGGCGTGACCACCGTCATTACTGCGGAGCGCGGCGACGGCACGCTCACGCGCCAGGGCCTGGAAGAGTACGTATCGGACTGCGTAATTCTGCTCGACAACCGCGTTATCGACCAGATTACCACCCGCCGCCTGCGCATTGTAAAATACCGCGGCAGCACCCACGGTACCAACGAATACCCCTACCTCATCAGCGAAGACGGCATTGCCGTGCTGCCCGTAACCTCGCTACGCCTCGACCACGAGGTATCGGACGAGGTGGATTCGTCCGGCGTTCCGGCCCTCGACGAGATGTTTGGCCGCCGCGGCTTTTACCACGGCAGCAGCGTGCTGATAACCGGCACGGCCGGCACGGCTAAAACCACGCTGGGCGCTGCTTTTGCCCAGGAAGTGTGCAAGCAGGGCAAGCGCTGCCTCATGTTCGTATTCGAAGAATCGCCGCAGCAGCTGATTCGCAACATGCGCTCGGTGGGCATCGACCTGCAGCCGCTTATTGAGCAGGGCCTGCTTCGCATTGAAGCCTCGCGGCCAACGGTGAACGGACTGGAGCGGCACCTGGTGACCATTCACCGGCTGGTACGCGAGTTCAAGCCTTCGGCCGTGGTGATTGACCCCATCAGCAACCTGATTTCGGTGGGCAACATCAACGAGGTGCGCAGCATGCTTACCCGCTTGATTGACTACCTGAAAGTAAACAACATCACGGCCCTGTTCACGGCCCTGATTAACACCCGGTACAACCAGAGCGAGATGACCGAAGAAGGCGTGTCGTCGCTGGTGGATACCTGGATTAGCGTGCGCGACCTGGAAGGCATTGGCGAGCGCAACCGCGGCCTGAGCATTCTGAAGTCGCGCGGCATGGCGCATTCCAACCAAGTGCGCGAGTTTGTGGTGACCGAGCGCGGCGTCGAGCTGCTCGACGTGGTGGTGGGCCCCACCGGCATCGTGACCGGCGCCAGCCGCCTCACCCAACAGCTGCAGCAGCACGCCCAGGCCCTGGCCGCCCAGCAGGAAACCGACCGCCGCGACCGCGAGCTGGAACGCCGCCGCCGCGTGCTCGAAGCCAACATTGCCAACCTGCGCACCGAGTTTGAGTCGGTGGAGGAAGAGCTGCGGCAAATCAACACCGAGGAGCAGAACCGTCAGCAAACCTTGTCGAGCGGCAATGAGCGCATTGCCGCCGCCAACCCACCCCGATATAACGCGCCATCAGCCGGCGAAAACAACAAGTAGTACGTATACCCGAGATGCCGTTGGCTCTCGCTTCTTACACTCTCTCCATGGCTGAAGAAAACGACGAAGAAACCTGGGAGTTGCGCTTGTACGTAGCCGGCCAGACCCCCAAATCTGTAACGGCGCTAGCCAACCTGAAAAAACACTGCGAGCTGCACCTCAAAGGCCGCTATAAAATTGAGGTCATCGACCTGCTGGTGAATCCCCAGCTGGCCGAAGGCGACCAGATTCTGGCCATTCCAACCCTGGTGCGCAAAGTGCCCGAGCCCATTCGCAAAATCATTGGCGACCTCTCGAACGAAGAGCGGGTGCTGGTGGGGCTGGATGTGCGCCCGCTCATTACTAAATAGAAGAGTCTGATGGAACCACTACTGGACCCCATGGACGCTTCTGAGGAACCCATTGGCCCCGAATATCTGCTGCATTTATACATTACGGGCGCCACGCCTAACTCGACGCGCGCCGTGCGCAACATCAAAGACATCTGCGAGCAGCACCTGAAAGGCCGCTACGAGCTGCTGATTATTGACGTGTACCAGCAGCCCGAGCTGGCCCAAGAGAAAGACCTGATTGGCGTGCCCACCCTCATCAAAATGCGCCCGGGCCTAGTGCGCCGCATGGTGGGCGACTTCTCGGACCGCGAGCGGGTGCTGAAAGCCCTGGGGGTGGTACCGCCGCCGCTGGCCACCGACCGGTTTGCGCTGGAGTAAAGCCATGAGTGAAGCACAGCCTACTGCCGCCGACCTGGCTCGGGAGAATGAAGAGCTGCGCTACCAGCTCGAAGAAGCCCAAGACCTGATAAACGCCATCCGGACCGGGGCCGTGGATGCCCTGGCGGTGCAAAGCGCCGAAGGCCCGCGCATTTTTACGCTGCAAGGGGCCGACCAAGGCTACCGCACCCTCATCGAACAGATGAACGAGGGCGCCTTGCTGTTGAGCGAAGACGCCACGGTGCTGTACTGCAACGCCTGCCTGGCCGGCCTGCTGGGCCGGGCCCTAGGCGAGGTAATGGGAAGTGAAATTGATGAGTTTGTGCCGCCGGCGTTCAAAGACTACTGGGCTCGACTGGTGCAGAAAGGGTGGAAGGGCAAGAGCAAGGGCGAGTTGCCGCTGCAAACCAAAGACGGGGCGCTGGTGCCGTTTTCGGTGTCGATGAACGTGCTGGCTTTCAACGACACGCCGGCCCTGGCCGTGATTGTAACGGACTTGTCGGCGCAGCGCGAAATCTCAGCCATTCAGGCCCAGGTGGAGCAGCAGAATGCCCTGCTCGACCTAAAAACTGAGGAATTGAAGCGCGAAGAAGCGGCCCGCCTGGTAGGGGAACGGGCCGCTGCCGAAGCCAGCCGCCTGCTAGAAGGCATTTCGCAGATTGCCTGGACCACCAACGCCGAGGGCGTGCACACCTACCGCAACCGCCGCTGGTACGACTACATCGGCCGGCAGCAGGGGCAGGGCCCACCGGCCGGACGCTCCTGGCGCGAGCGGCTGCACCCGGCCGACGCCGCCCCCACGCTGGCGCTGTGGCACCAAAGCCTGAGCACTGGCCAGCCCTATGAGGTAGAGTGCCGCATTCGCAACGCCGAGGGCGAGTACCGCTGGATGCTGGGCCGGGCTCTGCCCTCGCGCAACGAGCAGGGCGAGATTATTCAGTGGATAGGCACGTACACCGACATTCACGAACACCGCTTGGCGCTGGAACGCATCGACCAGGGACAACGGCAGCTGCGCGACAACAACGAGCAGCTCACCCGCGCCAACGTTGACCTCGACAACTTCATTTACACGGCCTCGCACGACCTTAAGGCGCCCATCTCCAACATTGAGGGCTTGCTGAACGCCCTGCTACTGGAACTGCCCGCCGAAACCGTGCAGATTGAGCCCGTGCAGCCCATTTTGGAGCTGATGCAGGACTCCGTGAACCGGTTTAAGCGCACCATTGAGCACCTCACCAACGTGAGCAAGCTGCAAAAGGAGCACGGCCAGCCCAGCGAAGCCGTGGATTTGGCGGCCGTCATTCAGGATGTGTGCCTCGACCTGGACCCGCTCATCCAGGCCACCGGGGCCCAGCTGGAAGTAGACGTGGCGGCGGCGCCCACGGTGCTGTTTTCTGAAAAAAACCTGCGCTCGGTGGTGTTCAACCTGCTCAGCAATGCCCTCAAGTACTGCTGCCCCGACCGGGTGCCGCAGGTGCGCCTGCTGGCCCGCACCGAGGACGAGTTTGCGGTGCTGGAAGTTCGGGACAACGGCTTGGGCCTGGACGCTGCAAATGAGCAAAAGCTCTTCGGTATGTTTCAGCGCTTCCACGACCACGTGGAGGGCTCAGGCATTGGCCTTTACATGGTCAAGAAGATGATGGAAAATGCTGGCGGGCGCATTGAGGTGCAATCGGAGCTCGGGGTAGGCTCAACCTTTATGGTTTACTTTAGCTTGTAACCGCGCCAGATTTGTCCCCGTTCAGGGGGGACTTGTACCGCCTGACTCCTATGCAAAGCCTTTCGTGCGTCCTGCTGGTCGATGACGACCCCACCACCAACTACCTCAACCAGCTGCTGCTAAAGCGCCTTGGTTTTTCGAGCCAAGTAATGGTTGCGCTCAACGGCCAGGAGGCCCTGGACTTGCTGCTGCAGAACTGCCACCGCGTGAGCAACGAGTGCCCCGCCCTTATCCTGCTGGATGTGAAGATGCCGGTGATGGATGGATTTGCCTTTCTGGAAGCCTACGACAAACTGCCCCTCACGCAGAAGGAATCCATTGTTATTGTGATGCTTACCACTTCCTTGCACCCCCAGGACGTGGAACGCGTCGAGAGGCTGGACATCGCCAGCTTTTTGAATAAGCCCCTGACAGAGGCAAAGCTGAACCAGGTGCTGGAAAGCCACTTCAGCGGTTAGCACAACGACCCGCGCCGCAACCGAGGCCGGGCGGCACAACGCCGGTGTTTACCTTGCGACCATGTCCGACTTCCGTCTTCGCGTGTTTCAGGCCGTGGCGCAGCACCTGAGCTTCACCAAAGCAGCTCAAAGCCTGTTTGTGACGCAGCCGGCCGTCACCAAGCACATTCGGGAACTGGAGCGTCAGTACGGGCAGCGGCTGCTGGAGCGCCGCGGCAACCGCGTGGCCCTCACCGAAGCCGGGCGCCTGCTGCTGGCGCACGCCGAAACCGTGGCGCAGTCGCACCAGCAGCTGGAAGACCAGCTCCACGCCCTGAGCGACCCCGAAGAAGCTGCCGGCCGTCTACGCCTGGGGGCTAGCACCACCCTGGCCCAATACGTGTTGCCGGGCCTGCTGCCGGCCTTTCAGGCCCGCCACCCCAAGGTGCAGCTCACCCTGCTCAATGCCAATTCCGAGCACATTGCCGAAGCGCTGCTGCGCGGCGAGCTGGACTTGGGTTTTGTGGAGGGCCGCTCGAAAAGCCGCGACCTGCACTACGAGCTGCTGCTGACCGATGAGTTGGTGGCTGTGCGCGGCGCAACTGCTGCCGGGCCGCCCACCCGGCCCATGCCGCTGGCTGAGGCGCTGGCCCGCCCGCTGGTGCTGCGCGAGCGGGGTTCCGGCACGCTGGAAGTTCTGGAATTTGCCCTGCGCTCGCTCAAAATCAAGCTCAGCAGCTTGCCCGTAGCGTTCTACTTCGACAACACCGAAGCCATCAAGGCTTATCTGGAGGCTGCGCCCGAGGCACTGGGGTTTGTTTCGCGGCGCGCCCTGGACCGGGAACTGTCCGGTGGGCTGCTGGAAATAGTGCCGATAGCGGAGTTGCACCTGCCCCGGCAATTTGAGGCCTTGTGGGTACAGGGACAGCCGCTGTCGCGGCCGGCGCAACGGTTTCTCAACTTCGCGCACGCTCAATTGAAGCCAGTTGCATAACCAAAAGTAATTGCCGATAACATTTTGACATTACCCAGCGGCAGGGAAGGGCCGTAAATTTGTGGCAGGAAAACACCCCTACGCAATGCCTCATCCCGTTTTAGATTCGCCTAAGTCCAAGCCTGCGGCAAGTGAGCAATTGCCAGCAGCTAAGGCGAGCCGGACCGTGGCGCCAACGAAACCTACGGATGCTTCTGCGGCTGCAGAAGAGACTGGTGTTTTTCGCCATTTCCATACTACTCATGAGGTATTTGGGCAGACAGTTGCCCTGCGGCAGGTAGTCTTTGGTCTGATTTTAATTTACTGCCTCACGCCTTGGGCTTCGCCACCAATTGCGCTGGCGCTTGGGCTGGTACTGGCTCAAACTGTGGGCAACCCTTTCGGCACTTTTACCAAAAAATTGACGCCTAAGCTGCTTCAGTATTCGGTGGTGGGGCTAGGCTTTGGCATGAATGCGCACGCGGCCGTGCAGGCCGGCCGGGAGGGGATAATGTTTACCATCGCTTCCATTCTGGGCACCTTGGTGCTAGGATATTTCGCGGGGCGCTGGCTGGGGCTTGGCCGCCATGTTACCCATCTGATATCGTGCGGCACCGCCATTTGTGGGGGCAGCGCCATTGCGGCCGTGGGGCCGGTACTGCGGGCCAAAGACGAAGAGATGTCGGTGGCGCTGGGCACGGTATTCGTACTCAATGCTGTGGCTCTGTTTGCGTTTCCCGTGCTGGGCCACGCCCTGGCCATGACGCAGAACCAGTTTGGCTTGTGGTGCGCCATTGCCATTCACGATACTTCCTCGGTGGTGGGGGCCGCCACGGCTTACGGCGACCAGGCCCTGCAGGTGGCCACAACCGTGAAGCTGGCCCGTGCCCTCTGGATTATCCCGGTATCCATTGGCACGGCCTCGATTTTCAAGCAGAAGGGCGTGAAAATCAAGATTCCCTATTTCATCTTTGGCTTCATCGCGGCCATGCTTATCAACACCTTTGTGCCTGCAGCCAAGCCGCTGGGACCGGTGCTGGTGGCTTTGGCCAAAATTGGCCTCACGGTGACGTTGTTCTTTATTGGGGCTGGGTTGTCGGGCACGGTGCTGAAGGCAGTTGGGGCCCGGCCGTTTTTGCTGGGGGTGCTGCTGTGGGTGGTGATTTCCAGTGCGTCGCTTTATGTGATTTTGCAGGCGGTGTAGAGACGCATATTTGCGTCTCGTCGTTGAACGATGGCTAAAACGACATCCAAACGGCGCGGACGACGAGACGCAATTATGCGTCTCTACATCGTTCTAACCTGTTATACTGTGCCTGATTGGCTTATCAAACCGCTGGCTGAATCGGATTCAAATCCGAAGGTGGGGTGAGGGGCTGGGCATCCAACTCCTGCGGATGCGCGTCGAGGCTTACTTCGCTTTGGCCGCGCTGGTACTGCGCCAGCGCCTTCTCGCCAACCAGCCAGAACACGACCGGGGTCACGATGATGTCGAGGAAGGTGGAGGAGAGCAGGCCGCCGAGAATGACGGTGGCCACCGGGTAGAGAATTTCCTTGCCGGGCGCATCCTTGGCCAGCGTGAGGGGCACCAGGGCCAGGGCGGCTACGAGCGCCGTCATCAGCACGGGCACCAGGCGTTCGAGCGAGCCGCGGATTATCATCTCCTTGCCAAACTTCTCTCCCTCGTGCTGCACGAGGTGGATGTAGTGCGAAATCATCATGATGCCATTGCGCGAAGCAATGCCGGTGAGAGTAATGAATCCCACCAGCGAGGCAATGCTGAACGTGCCGCCCGTGAGCAGCACTGCCACCACTGAGCCGATGAGGGCCAAGGGGATGTTAAGCATAATCTGGCCCACCATGAGCGTGGACTTGAAGTGGGAGTAGAGCACCAGAAAGATGCCGGCCAGGGAAAACAGGCTGAGCCAGAGAATCTTTTGAGACGCCGACTGCTGGCTCTCAAACTGCCCGCCGTAGGTGAGGTAGTAGCCGGCCGGCAGTTTCACCTGCTGCTGAATGCGCTGCTGCACTTCCTGCACGGTGCTGCCGAGGTCGCGACCAGCTACGTTGAGCGACACCGTGATGCGGCGCTGGGTGTTTTCGTGATTGATGGTGTTGGGGCCGGGTTCGTAGCTCACGTCGGCCACCTGGCTCACGGGGATGAGGGCGCCGGTGGGCGTTTCGATACGGGTTTGGGCGATGGTGGCCACGTCGTTGCGCTGGTCTTCGGGCAGCTTCACGATGAGGTCGAACCGCTTTTGGCCGTCGAGCATCTGGGACACTACCTCGCCCTGGAAGAGTGTTTCTAGGGTCTGAACTACCTGGCCGCGCTCGAGGCCGTAGGCGCGCAGGGCTGCGTCGCGCGGTCGCACCAGCAGCTGCGGAATCTGAACTTGCTTTTCCACCTGCAGGTCGACGACGCCGGAGACCGTGCCAGCCGCATCGCGGATTTCGTTGGCGTAGCGACGCAGTTCCAGCAGGTCGTTGCCGAAAACCTTGATGGCGACCTGGGCACGCACGCCGCTCAGGAGGTGGTCGAGGCGGTGGGAGATGGGCTGGCCGATGTTCACGTTCACGCCGGTAATCAGCGCCAGGCGCTGGCGCAGGTCGGCTAGGATTTCGTCGCGGGTGCGGAGCGGGATGCCGGCTTTTTTCAGCTCTTCCTCGCTTTTCAGGGCGATTTCAATTTCGGAGTTGTTCACTGATTCGGCGTGCTCGTCGAGTTCGGCACGGCCTGTGCGGCGGGCGGTGTAGGCCACTTCCGGGAGCTGCAGAATCTGCTGCTCGCCCAGGGTGCCGAGCTTGTTGGATTCGGCGAGCGAGGTGCCGGCTGGGGCCGAGAAGTTGACGGTGAGAGAGCCCTCGTTGAAGGGCGGCAGAAACTCAGTGCCGAAGAAGGGCACCATGGCTACAGCCAGCACAAACAACAGGCTGGTGGCTGCCAGGATAAGCTTCGGGCGGCCCAGGCCCCAGTTCAGCAGGCGGGTGTCTTTGCGCTTGAGCCAGCGGATGAGCCGGCCTTCCTGCTCGGCTTCGCGAATCTGCTTCATTCGGGGGAGCAGGTAGTAGCACAGCACCGGCGTGACGGTGAGCGACACAAACAGCGAGGCCACGATGCTCGTGATGTAGGCAATGCCCAGCGGCGCGAAAATGCGACCCTCCATGCCTTCCAGCGCAAACAGCGGCAGGAATACCAGCACCACGATGATGGTGGCGTAGACTATGGAGTTGCGCACTTCGGAGGAAGCGGCGTAAACAACTTGCAGGGCCGGCTTGGGCTGGGGCAACAGCTGGTTTTCGCGCAGGCGGCGGAATACGTTTTCCACGTCCACAATGGCATCGTCGACCAGCTCGCCGATGGCAATGGCCAGGCCGCCGAGGGTCATGGTGTTGATGCTGATGCCGGCGAAGCGAAACACCAGCGCCGTGACGAGCAGCGATAACGGGATTGCTACCAGGGAAATGAACGTGGTGCGCACGTTCAGCAAGAAAGCGAACAGAACGATGACGACCAGAATGGCGCCGTCGCGCAGGGCTTCCTCCACGTTGGTAATCGAGGACTCAATGAAATCGGCCTGCTTGAAGAGGCGGGTGTTCACCTGCACGTCGGGTGGGAGCGAGGGCTTGAGCTCGGCCAGGGCTTTTTCCACGGCTTCGGTAAGGCCCACGGTCGTGGTGCCGGGCTGCTTTTCAATGCTGAGGATGACAGCCGGCTTGCCATTCACGCTGCCATCGCCGCGCTTGAAACGAGCGCCGAATTCCACGTTGGCCACTTGCTTTACGGTGATGGGCGAGTTCTCGCGGTAGCCAACAATGATGTTTTCAATGTCCTCGACCGAGCGCAGGCGGCCAAGGTTGCGGATGAGGACCTCGGAGCCGTTGAGGTCGAAGAAATTGCCGGTGGTGTTGAGGTTGGAGCGGCGTAGGGCGTCTTCTGCCTGGCTGATAGTCAGGCCCACGGCGTTGAGGCGAGGCATGTCGAGCAGCACTTGATACTGCAGGTTGTCGCCGCCGATGGGGATGACCTGCGCCACGCCGGGGATGCTGAGGAGGCGCTGGCGAACGGTGTAGTTGGCGAGGGTGCGCAGGTCGGCGGCAGAGGTCTTTTCACCCGACAAGCCTACCAGCATAATCTGCCCCATCACCGAGGAAATAGGCCCCAGCACCGGCGTGATGCCGGTAGGCAACTGGCCATTCACAGTTTGCAGCTTCTCGGTTACAATCTGGCGGGCGGTGAAAATGTCGGTACCGTAATCGAATTCCACGAAGACCATGCCCAGGCCGATGGCAGAATTGGAGCGCACGGCCGAGACTCCCGTAGCGCCGTTGAGCGCCGTTTCGACGGGCAGCGTCACCAGGGCTTCCACTTCCTCCGGGGCCATACCGGCCGATTCCAGAAACACCGTCACGCGGGGCCGGTCGAGGTCGGGCAGCACGTCGACGGGGAGCTGACGGGCGGTGTAGGTGCCGGCAATGAGCAGCGCCAGCGAAAACGCCAGCATCAGCAGGCGGTTTTGCAGGGCAAAGCGGATGATTTTATCGAGCATGGACGCGAAATTTGAACATCACTCCCCTCCTTGGATAAGGAGGGGATGCTGGCGCGACGCGCCGGCTGGGGTGGTTGGATTCGTTGAACGATGGATGGACGACTCGCGTGATTGTCGTTCGGGTTTCGTTCAACGAATTCAACCACCCCCGTCCGAGCCTTGCGGCTCGAACATCCCCTCCTCAGCTGAGGAGGGGAGTTTGTTGTTTTATTGGTTGAGGTAAATGGATTTGAGCTGGTAGGTGCTCACGGTTACCACCCGGTCGTTTTCGTTTACCTCGCCTTCGAGCAGCACGGTTTGCTGGCCGGTGGCCGAGCCCGGTTTTACGTAGCGGATTTTGAAGATTTCTGGCTCGGTGTGCACGAAAACGACGGGCTTGCCATTCAGGTCGGTGACGGCGGAGGTGGGGACTACCAGCTGCTTGGGGCCGCTGTTGCGGCCCAGCACCTGCACGTTCACGGCCTGGCCGGCGCGAAAGAGGTCAGCCGCGGTGTTGTCGAGTTCCAGCACGAGCTGGCGGGCCTGGTTCACGGGGTTCACGGTGTTGCTGAACACCACGAGGCGGGCTGGGGAGCTGCCGGTCTGGCCCTGCAGGCCTTCTACCTGGAAGGTGGCGTCGGGCGTGATATTGGCTAGGTCCTGGGCGAATACCTGGGCTTCGACGCGCAGCTTGCCGGGGTTCAGCACCCGGAAAAGCTCGTCGCCCTGGCTCACCTGCTGGCCTACGGCGAGGTTGAACACATCGACGGTGCCGCTGATGGGCGAGGTGATGCTGACGCGGCGGTTGCCGGCCTGGCCGTTGAGAATGGCGGCGTTTTGGCGGGCCTGGCGTAAGCGCAGCTCGGCGGCAATTACGTCTTTGCGGGCGGCGATGTCGGCAATGGATTGCAGGCGAGCGTAGTCCTGTTGGGCAGCGCGCAGCTCTGCCTGGGCGTTGGCCCGCTCCGTGGAAAGGCCGATTTGCTGGGTGGCATCAAGGGTTTGGTCGACCACAGCCAGCACCTGACCGGCGCGCACGGGCTGGCCTACTTTGGCAGTCAGGCTCACGATGCGGCCGGTTTGGGGCACCACAACGCGGCCCTCTCCGCCCGCGGCTGAGGTCACGGTACCGTAGAGGGTAGCGCGGCTGTAGGTATCGGAGTAGCCGGCCAGGGCCGTGCGCACGCCGAATAGAAACTGGCTTTCCTTGGGCAGGGCCACGGCGTCTATCATGGCCGTGCCGGTGCTGGCCTTGGCGGCGTCGCCGTGGTCTTCGCCGTCGTGCGCCCAGAGGGCTGCGGGCGGGGGCAGCAGCACGGTTAGCGTGAGGCCCAGCGCGGCGGTAGCAGCGAGAAATTTATGCGTGCTTTTCATAAACAGCGGGCGTTGGGTTAGCAATTGGAGCAGGGCGCCGTCGGCGCATGAGCACGGCTGTGAGGGCGATGCCCAGCACGAAGGCCCCGACTAGCAACAGAACATTTTTCCAAGAAGAGAAAAGAGAAGGCGCCGCTTCAGTTACAGCGGCTACCGGCAGTTTCTTGCCTACTTCGATGCCGGCTAGCAGCATCAGGTCAGCCTGGTCGCCGGCCACTACGTTCACGGCCAGGCTGTATTTCTTGTTCTCTGGGAAGGTCCCCTCTACCAAGTAAATACCGGGCGCCTTTTCGCTTACTGCAAACTTCAGGCTGGCGGCCTCCGGGCAGCTCACGGTGAGCTTGGCGCCCTTGATGGGGGCATTGGTGGCGTAGTCGGAAATAAAGAGGCGCAGGTCGGCGTCCTGGCCTTTTTCGAGGGGCTCGAAGCGGAGCAGTAGCTCAAATTTTTCGGAGAGCGCCGCCACCGAAAACGAGGTGGCTACGCCGCCGGCCGAGGCTTTGGCTTCGCCGCCGTGGTCTTCGCCATCGTGGGCGCGGGCGCCGGTGGCCAGCAGCAGCGCCAGGAGCAGCAGGAGAATATTTTTCATTATTGTCCCCGCAGGTAGTTAAGTTCAACAATGGCCTGACGGTAGTCGCGGATGGTGGTCAGGTAAGTGTTTTGGATGGTAAAGGCCTGGTTCAGGCTTTGAATCAAGGCCAGGTAGCTTATTTCGCCGGCCCGAAACAGGCGCTGCGACTGGCTGATAATGGCAGTGGACTGCGGCAGGCCGGTTTGTTCGTAGTACGTAAGCGAGGTGGCGAACTTCCGGGTGTCGGCCAGCGCCTGCTGGTATTGGGTGCCCAGCTCCAGCTGTTGCACCTGGGCCTGGGCCTGGGCCGCCCCCGCCCGGGCCGTGGCGGCTTGTAGCTGCGAGCGGTAGGTCCAGAAGTACAGCGGCACCGATACCCCAAACTGCAGCCGGTAGCGGTAGGGCGAATCGGCCTCCCCCTGGTTCTGGTAGCCCAGCGTGAGGGCCGGCGTGCGCCGCGCCCGAACCAGGCTGATGCCCGACTGGCTGAGTGTTACGTTCTGAGCGTAGTAAGCCAGCGTGGGGCTGCCGGCCACTGCGGCACTGTCCAGGATAGGCAGGCTGCCGAGCAGCTCGGTGCCCGTTTGCGCCAGCTCGATGCCGGTCTGGCGCAGGTCGGTGCCGGTGGTGAGGTCGGCATTGGGGCGGCCCAGCAGCAAGCCGAGCCGGCGCTGGGCCGAGCGGCGGTCGACGGTGGCTTGGGTTAACTGGTTGTTTACCTGGCGCGCCTCGGCTGCGGTGCTGATGCGCTGCAGCGAGGTGACTTCGCCGGCGGCGAAAAGGCGCTCGGTGGTTGCTTGCAGCACCCGGAACAGGCTATCCTGGTACGTGAGCTGCCGGACTTGCGCCTCAGCCACTTGCAGATTTAGGTAGGCCAGGCGCACGTCGCGGCGCACGGTGGCGCGGTTCACGTCGAGTCCGCGCTCGGCCAGGGCGATTCCGGCCTGGGCATTGCGGGCCTGCTGGCGGTACACGGTGGGAAAGTCGATGGTTTGCACTACGCCGGGCGCCCACCGGTTGCCGTTGGGGGCGGAGAACAGGAAGTCGGGATTGGTAGGGGAGAAGCTGCCACGTTTTAGGGCGCGCTGTTCTTCGATTTCCTGGGCAGACTGGCGCAGGCGGGGATGCTGGCGCAGGGCCTGCGTCTCGGCGCTGTCGAGGCGGATGATGGTTGGCTGCTGGGCGGCGGCGGGGAAAGTTAATAAGAATAACAAGGCTGCCCAGACGTTGCGCCTCACCCCCCGGCCCCTGCCGGGCACGGCCCCTCTCCTACAGAGAGGGGGAGCCTGACGATTACAAGAAATTCGAACATGCCACTTGGCTTGTTTATTCGCAGTCATTGACTTGAGTTTTTATTGACAGGACGCGCCGAAGTCATTTTATCGACTCTGATTCGTCAGGCTCCCCTCTCCTGCGGAGAGGGGCCGGGGGTGAGGCGCAACGTCTGGCCGGTCAGGCTACGCCTTCTTTTCCAAATTCATCCCGCACACCGGGCACTTGCCGGGCTTGTCGCTCTTGCTGCCTTCGCAGTTCATGGGGCACTCGTACACAGCGGCACTGGCATCGGTCTTGCCGCCATTTTTAGCCTGCCAGGCCTGAAACTGCTGGATTTCCTTTTGCTGCGCGGCTATCATCTGCTGGGCCATTTCCTTGAGCTTGGGGTCGCGGCCGTGGGCAATTTGTGCTTTGGCCATCTCGACGGCGCTCTGGTGATGGGGTATCATCAGCATGGCGAAGTCCTGGTCGGTGTTGCCGGTGGGCTTGGGCATATCCTTCATCATGACGTCCATGGAGCTCTTCATCTTGCTGGTGAAGGGGTCGTTGGCGTCGGTGGGCTTGTAGTTGCTGGGGGCGCCGTCGAGGCGGGTGGCAAAGGTTTCCAGCGTGGCGATTTCCTTCTTTTGGTCGGCGATGATTTTCTCGGCCATGGCGCGCAGGGTGGCGTCTTTGCCTTCCTTCAGCTGCAGCTCCGACATGTCTACCGCGCCCTGGTGGTGAGCCATCATGAGGTGGGCGAAGTCGTGGTCGGTATTGCCGATTGTTTTTTCGGCCTGCATCTTGTCCATGCTGGCGTGCATAATGCCCATCATGCCCGTGGCGTCGTGGTCGTGGTTCATGGTTCCATGGTCCATGCCGTCCATGTCGCCGTGTTCGGACATGGTTTCAGAGGTAGCGGTACTGGCCGAGTCATTGCTGCCGCAGCTGCTTAGCAGCAGGGTGGCGGAGGTGAGGAAGGCGAGGGAAAGAGAAGTGATTTTCATGGTGTTGAATTGATGAGTTAAGTTGAGTAAAAAAGGGCTTAGCGCAGTTTCTAGGTCCGTGTACCCGGATAGTAGCATAAGCTTTAGCTTGTGCGTTGCCCGTAACGCACAAGCTAAAGCTTATGCCACTGACCATTCCGGAAACTGCTTTAGGCGCCCACGTTGATGGTGAAGTTGCCGGTGCGAATCTGGCCGTCGTGGTTGAACTGTAAGAAAACACGGTACAGGCCGGGGGCTTCGAAGTTGGTGTTGAAACCGATGGCAGGGCCTTTGTCGGCCTGGTCGTTGGGGTGCACGTGCAGGTAGCGCTCGGTGTCTTCGCTGATGACCACCACGTGGCCCAGGGCGCCGAGGTAGTTGTCGAGGTTGGTCACGGGCTGGCCGCCTTTGCTGATGTTGATTTTCATGCCCAGCAGCTGGCCCACTTTCAGGGGCTTGTCGAAGGCCAGCGTGGCCTGGTAGCCGTCGCCGCTCCACTGCATCTGGTCTTTGCTGAACTTGACGGGCTTGTAGGCGGCGCCTTTCACCGTGAGGGTCTGGCGGCCGAGCTGGTGTCCGCTGCCGGCTGGCGTGTAGTCCTGAAACAGCACGTAGTCGCCGCCTTTCGGGAAGGTGAAGGGCACGCGGTAGTTGCCTTCAGCCGTGAATTCGGGGTGCTCGTGGTGGAACTGCGAAAGGTCCTTGCTCACGATGATGAGGTGGATTTTCTTCTCGTGCACCACGGCCAGCGGCACGGGAGCGGCTTCGTTGCCGGCTTCCTGTGGGCTAAAGGCCAGCGTAGTGGCTTGTCCGGCCATGGGCTGCGCGGGCTGGGGCTCAAACTTCATCTGGTAGGTCTTGCCGTTGCTGACCTCGTCGTTGTGCACCAGCTTCATGCCGCACTTGGGGCAATCTTCGCCGTCTTTGGTGCTGGTTACTTCGGGGTGCATGGGGCAGGCGTAGGTGTGGCCGCCGGCGTGGTCGGCGAGGCCATCGGCGCCGGTTGCCATGGCAACGGTATCAGTAGCACTGCTGCTAGTGGAGTCGGAAGAGCAGCTAGCGAAGCTGAGGATGCTGGCTAGAGCCAGTGCTGAAATGGAAGTGCGGTTCATAAATGAATTGTGTTAGATATGCTGTCCTCGCAAGGCTGGTGGGAGTTCGGGCCTGCGGCGCTCGCCGGAACGTAATGCCCGCCGCGGCCATGCACGCAGGGCGTTAAGCGAAACGAAAACCCGGAAAATGAGAAAGGGGAAAGGGCGGCTAAGCCGGCCCGACGGACAAACGAAACGGCCCGCGCCGGGCATAGCAAAGCCATGCCGGCGCGGGCCGTAGCGCGTCAGACCAATCAAACAGTCAGCGACTGTATGAAGATGCGGATGTCGGGGATTTTGGGCTTGAGGTGCCGCGGCGGAACCAGGGCCACCGTGGCCGTGCGGTTCCATTTGCCGGCCTGGGGCCGGAACTGAAACTCAGTCGCCGCGGGCAGCAAGGCCGGAGCGGGGCTGAGGAGGTGCTTTTCAGCGGGGGTAGTTAGCGACGACAGGAGGGAAGCCGTCTTGTCGCGGCAGCAGTCGTCCGGGCCTCCTTTTTTGGAGCTGTGCTGGTGGCTGGTCTTGTTCTGGGCGGTGCTGCTCTGGTCTTTTTTGGCCGTGGCTCCGTGGCCATGGCAGCCGGCATGCGCGGGCTTCTTAGGTGCCTGCTGCGCTAGGGCCGCGTTGGTAGCCCGGGGCACTTTTAGGGTAGCGCACCAGCACTGGCCCGCCAGCACGTTGACGAAGACGACCAGGAAGGTCGACGCCAGCAAACGGCGGAAAGGGAACAGGCTACGGAACATGACAGGGGCTTAGCAGCTGCAAAAGTAGAGCACTCTCGCGAAAGCAGGGAAGTCTTTCCCTACTGAGAAAGGGCGCCGCAGGTTTGCCAGCGCTGGAAAGGTAACAGCAATTTGAGCTCAGAAGTTGCTTATGAATAAGCTGCTAGCGCTAAGCAGGGTGCTTTCGTAGGTGGGAGCCAAGGCAGCCTTTGATGTAATTATGCACGCTTCCGGCGCAATTTTATGCCTTGAGAATTCGAGTACGGTCCTTTCTGCGTGCTTTGGGCCGAACTGCACCCGCCAGCCCCCATTGGCCCGAAACCGAAGAGTACAGGAGAGTTTGGGTAGTGCAGCGCGGTTTCTTGCACCTGTTCTTTCCCTGCAGCGCCTGTGCCGAATGCCGCAGAGCTAGGCAACTGCCACGTTTCGAACGGGATGCTGGAGTAGCCGGGTTATCCCCATCATTTTGCTCGCTATGTTGAAAACTGTGTTAAAAGCCGGCCTCTGCGCCCTAATGCTGCTGCCCGCGCTGAGTGGGCAGGCGCAAAAGCTGCCCAAGAAAAAGACCGTGCTCAAGGCCATGACCCGGACCAACGACTACTTCATGAAGAAGTGGCCCGACACCGGCAAAGAAATCGTGACCAACAAAACCCGCCCCAGCCACATCTGGACCCGCGGCGTGTACTACGAAGGCCTAATGGCCCTCTACCAGACTGATAAGCAGAAGCGCTACTACGACTATGCCGTGGACTGGGGCGAGAAGCACCAGTGGGGCATCCGCGGGGGCGCCACCAACCGCAACGCCGATGACCAGTGCGCCGGCCAAACCTACCTTGACCTCTACCAAATCGACCCCAAGCCGGAGCGCCTGCGCGAAATCAAAGCCAGCATCGACAACATGGTGCAGAGCGACAAGGTGGACGACTGGAACTGGATAGACGCCCTGCAAATGGCCATGCCAGTCTTCGCCAAACTGGGCGTAATGACCAAGGACACGGCCTACTACGGCAAGATGTACCGCATCTATAACTACGCAAAAACCAAGCACGGCACCAACGGCCTCTACAACCCGGAAGACAAGCTCTGGTGGCGCGACAAAGACTTTGTACCCCCCTACAAAGAGCCCAACGGCGAAGACTGCTACTGGAGCCGCGGCAACGGCTGGGTGGTAGCCGCCCTGGTGCGAGTGCTCGACATCATGCCCAAAGACGCCCCGCACCGCGCCGAATACGAGCAGATGTACATGGCCATGATACAGGCTCTGCCTGCACTGCAGCGCCCCGATGGCTACTGGAACGTGAGCCTGCACGACCCCACCAACTTCGGCGGTAAAGAGCTCAGCGGCACCGCCCTGTTTGTGTATGGCATGGCCTGGGGCCTCAACAATGGCCTGCTCGACAAGAAGCAGTACGAGCCCATCATCGCCAAAGCCTGGAAGGCCATGGTAGACGAAGGCGTGCAGCGCGACGGCTCGCTGGCCTACGTGCAAGGCACTGGCAAAGAGCCGAAAGACGGTCAGCCAGTGAATCTGACTTCCCGGCCCGACTTTGAGGATTATGGATTGGGCTGCTTCCTGCTGGCGGGGAGTGAGATGTATAAGTTGAAATAGCTGGAAGCCGGCGCAGCCAAGCTTCTTTCGCGTGGAACCTCACCCCCGGCCCCTCTCCCGCGGAGAGGGGAGCCTGACGATTAAATAAACAGCCTTATTATCCTTTACCCGCGCCGCCGTGGCTCCCCTCTCCGCGGGAGAGGGGCCGGGGGTGAGGTTTCCCGACTTCGCACTCCCATGAAACGACCTTTCGCCCTCCTTCTCCTAGCTGCTCTCAGCCTGGCATCCGCCCAGGCCCAAGCCCAGGCGCCCCAATGGCCCGCCATCACCCAGCAAAACAAGCCCTGGACGCGCTGGTGGTGGCAGGGCAGTGCCGTGAACAAAGCCGACCTGACCCACCTGCTGACGCAGTACCAGCAGGCGGGCCTGGGCGGCATGGAAATCACGACCATCTATGGCGTCAAAGGGGCCGAAAGCCAGTTCATCGATTTCCTCTCGCCAAAGTGGATGGACATGCTTACGCACACCCTCACCGAGGCCGGCCGGCTGGGCCTGGGCATTGATGTAGCGCAGGCGTCAGGCTGGCCCTTCGGCGGGCCGTGGGTAACGCCCGCCGACGCCTCGAAGTACGTGACCTACACCACCTATTTGGTGAAAGGCGGTGAGAGCCTGAAAGAGCCCGTGAGCTTCATGCAGAAGCCCATTATCAACGCCATCGGCCGCAAGGTGGACCTCAAGCAGCTCTCTGACCCGATTGCGACCAACAAGAACCTGCAAAGCCTGGCCCTGGACCAGGTGCGCTACGAGAAGCCTCTGCCCCTGCAAGCCCTGATAGCTTATTCCGAGAAAGGCCAAACTGTGGACCTGACCAGCAAAGTAGGAGCCGACGGCAAGCTGAGCTGGACCGCTCCCGCGGGTACCTGGACGCTCTACGCGCTGTTTCAGGGCGGGCACGGCAAGCAGGTGGAGCGAGCCGGCCCTGGCGGCGAGGGCGACGTTATCGACCACTTCTCCAAAACGGCCACCGATAACTACCTGGCGTACTTCGACAAGGCGTTCAAGGGTTATAATGTGAAGCCCATCCGCGCGTTTTTCAACGACTCCTACGAAGTAGACGACGCGCAGGGCGAAGCCAACTGGACGCCCCAGATGTTTGCCGAGTTCCAGAAGCGGCGCGGCTACGACCTGCGTCAGCACCTGCCCGCCCTGTTTGGCAAAGCTGCCGACGACGAGAACAAGCGCGTGCTCACCGACTATCGCGAAACCATTTCGGAGTTGCTGCTCGAAAACTACACCAAGACCTGGGGTGCCTGGGCCAAAACCCACGACGCCCTGATTCGCAATCAGGCCCACGGCTCGCCGGCCAACATCCTGGATTTGTACGCCGCCACCGACATCCCCGAAACGGAAGGGGAAGACCTCACCCGCATCAAGTTTGCGTCGTCGGCCGCGCACGTCACCGGCAAACCCCTGACGGCGGCCGAAACCGCCACTTGGGAAAACGACCATTTTCTGTCTTCGCTGAGTGATGTTAAGAAGGCGCTGGACCGCATGCTGCTCGGCGGGGTCAACCACACGTTTTACCACGGCACGGCCTACTCGCCGCAGGCCGCCAAGTGGCCCGGCTGGCAGTTCTACGCCGCCGTGGAGTTCAACCCCCAGAATCCTTTCTGGACGGATTTTGGCAAGCTGAACCAGTACGCGGCCCGGTGCCAGTCGTTCATGCAGGCTGGCCAGCCCAGCAGCGACGTGCTGCTCTACCTGCCCACCGCCGACGCCTACACCCGCCCCGGCAAGGTGCTGCTGCAGCACTTCGACGGCATCGAGCACGGCTTCAAGGGCATGCCCATTGCGGCCACCAGCGAAATGCTGCTCGCCAAAGGCTACGGCTACGATTTCATCTCCGACAAACAGGTGCAGCAGGTGAAGGCCACCGGCAAAACCCTCACCACCAGCGGCGGCGCTGTGTACCAAACCCTACTGGTGCCCGAAGCCCACCTCATGCCCCTGCCCACCCTGGAGCAGCTGCTGAAGCTGGCGCAAAGCGGCGCTACCATCGTGCTGCACAACCAGGCGCCCGACGATGTGCCCGGACTCGGTAACCTGGCTACCCGCCGCGCGGCTTTTAAAAAGCTGATGGCGCAGGTGAAGTTTGCTGCCACCAAACAGGCCGGGGTGCAGCAAGCCACCATGGGCAAAGGCCGCCTGCTGCTCGGCTCCGATGTAAGCCAGCTGCTGGCCCAGGCCGGCGTGAAGCGCGAAAGCCTGGTGGATAACAGCCTGCAGTTCACGCGCCGCCGCCACGCCAAGGGGCACTACTACTTCCTGGCCAACTGGGGCGAAAAGCCCATGAAAGGCTGGGTGCCCCTGCAAACGGCGACCAAGTCGGTGGCCCTCTACAACCCCATGACCGAGCAAACCGGCATGGCTTCGGTGCGCACCTCGGCCCAAGGCACGCCCGAAGTGTACCTGCAACTGGCGCCCGGCGAAACCTGCATTCTCGACACCAACGAGGGCGCCATTGCCGGGCCCGCCTACACCTACCTGAACCCCGTGGCGGCGCCCCAGCCGCTGGCTGGCCCCTGGGAGCTGGCCTTCGTGTCGGGCGGCCCGGAGCTGCCCGCCAAGCTGCAAACCCGCGAGCTGGCCTCCTGGACCAAGCTGGCCGGCGAGGCCGGCAAGAAGTTCTCGGGCACGGCCACCTACACCACCACCTTCGCCATGCCCCAGGGCACCGGCGAGGGCTGGCTACTCGACCTCGGCCGGGTGGGGCAAAGCGCCCGCGTGCAGGTCAATGGCCAGCCCGTGGCCACGCTCATCGGCCCGGTCTACCAGGTGTTTCTGCTCAAGTCCCGGCTGCGGCCCACCAATACCCTCACCGTGACGGTGAGCAACCTGATGGCCAACCGCATTGCCGACATGGACCGGAAAAAGGAGGAGTGGAAGATTTTCTACAACACCAACATGAACGCCAAGCTCAAGGAAAACCGCGGCGCCGACGGCCTCTTCTCAGCCGAGAAGTGGGAACCCCAGGATTCCGGCCTCATGGGTCCGGTCACGCTCACGCCCGCTTCCCTGGGGGCACCTGTTCAATAACGAAGACGATGGAAGAAATAGCCTTCACCATGAAGCTCAAGCCCGGCGTGGCCGCGGAATACCAGCGCCGCCACACCGAAATCTGGCCCGAGCTAACGGCCGCCCTGCAGCAGGCGGGCATCCGCGACTACTCCATTTACCTCGATGCCGCCAGCGGCGTGCTGTTTGCGGTGCAGAAGCGTACCGAAGACCACACCACGGCCGAGCTGCCAAGCACCGAAATTATGAAGCGCTGGTGGGCCTACATGGCTGATTTGATGGACACCAACCCCGACCATTCGCCGGTGGTGCAGCCGCTACAGCGCGTGTTCCACATGGACTGAGCGCGGTTAGAAAAAAAGTTAAGAATTCTTGGCCGATAGCAGGAGGGTGCGGGAGGGTTTCCGCTAGTAGAAAGAGCAGATTTGTATTGTGAGTGATGAATACAACCTGACTGATGCGTAGCAGGATGGAAAAAGATTGGGTGGGAGTCCTCTTTCATCTATTTCTGCCGCGCATCATGTCAGAGTTGTCACTTTCTTCTCCTTTTTGAATCCAGCAATTGCATGCTCGCACCATGCTAATAGAAGAGAAACTATTGTATATAGTGGCCTTCTCATCAGCAACCTACGAGTGCAACAACAGCTTGGCCTAAGACTTTAACCGCGCCACGGTCTGTAACACGAAAACGTGAACATCACCGTCTAGAACCAGTAACTGATGGCCGTGCAAAACAGCCAGAACATGAAATTTTAAACTTTATGGACATAAAGTTGAAGAGGCGGCTTCCCTTGGGGGCCGCTTCTTTTGTGTTTGGGCCTGTCGGTTCATATGTCATACTGAGCTTGCGAAGCATCTTATCAGGGCTGAACGATTCGTTGTGGCGTGAAAAGATGCTTCGCAAGCTCAGCATGACAGATGATTGGAATACTACAACGTTTCTCAGGTCAACCTACGGGCCGCCTTTCGTAGCGCGGACTTTGTAGTTCGCGCTACTGAACACGCTGTACACCTTCTTGGAACCGCAGTAAACTATCTGTGTCAATACAGAAGCACGACCAAGCTCCGCGCCCCATGCGCCCCAATTACCAGCGACTGCTCAATATCGGCCGTTTTGGAAGGGCCTGCCACAAACTTGCCATAGCCGCCCATGCTGGGCAACTGGGCGTAGGCTTGGTGCATGGTGGCCACAATGCGCCGGTGGTCGAGCACGAGCACGAGGTGCTGGGTAATGGTGGGCAGTGCCCGGTGGAGCATGTTGGCTTCTGGCAGCCAGATGGCGCCGTTTTCGGCCACGCCTATTTCGCAGGTCAGCACGGCCAGGTCGATGTCGGCTAAGATGTCGTTGGGTGTGAGGGCATCAACCGGTATGGCGGCCGGGAATAGGGGAGAGGCCGTGTTGCGGGCATCCGGGAAAATCTGCTGCAGGGTTGGACCGAGCTGCGCCAAGCCATCGAGCCAGACCACCGTGCCGCCGATGCTGGTGAGCACGGCCGTAAACCGTTCGGGCGTGGCCTCGCCGCCGAAGTCAGGGACGGTGGGCAGCAGCGTTTCGGCAGGCTTGTTGGCCTGGGTAGCGGCTAGAATGCGGTCGCGCGAAGAAGTGCTCATGCCGTAACCTTGGGTTGCGCTGGCTGCTGAATCTGCTGCGGCTGCTGTTGGTACCATTCGCGGAAGCTTTGTTTGGGGGGCTCGGGCAGCTCGCGGGCCACGGCCCAGGCATTGAACGCGTTGGCGTGGGTGAGGCCGTGCGGCAGCAGGCGCAGGGCCTTGCGGGCAAACTGTCCGCTGAGGGCAAAGGCCTTGGGGCTGGCCAGCAGGCGGCCCATGAACTTCATGCTCCACTTTTTAGAAGCGGGTATTTCATCAGCCTCGCCCAGCACCTGCCGCCACTTGTAGAGCTGGGTGTGAATGTCAATCTTCACCGGGCACACATCGGTGCAGGAGCCGCAGAGCGTGCTGGCAAATGGCAGCGAGCTATGCTTCTTCATGTCGATGTTGGGCGAGAGAATGGCCCCGATGGGGCCCGGCACCGTGAAGTCGTAGCTGTGGCCGCCGCTGCGCCGGTACACCGGGCAGGTGTTCATGCAGGCCCCGCAGCGGATGCACTTGAGCGAAGCCCGAAAATCGGGCCGGCCCAGCTGTTGGGTCCGCCCGTTATCCACGATGACGATGTGCATTTCCCGGCCCGGCGCGGGTTTGGTGAAGTGCGACGTGTAAGTAGTGACCGGCTGCCCGGTAGCGCTACGGGCCAGCAGCCGCGTAAACACGCCGAGGTCCGACAGTCGCGGAATCAGCTTTTCGATGCCCATCGCCGCGATGTGCACTTTGGCTAGATTCACGCCGAGGTCGGCGTTGCCTTCGTTCGTGCACACCACCACGGCCCCGGTTTCGGCCACCGCGAAGTTGACGCCCGAAATGGCCACCTGTCCGGCCAGAAACTTGGCGCGCAGGTGCTGGCGGGCCGCCTCGGTAAGGCGCTGCGGGTCACTTTCGCCCTTTTCGGTGCCGAGGTGCGTGTGAAACGTGTCGCCTACGTCTTCCTTTTTCAGGTGAATGGCCGGCAGCACAATGTGGCTCGGAGCCTCGTCGCGAAACTGAATGATGCGCTCACCCAAATCAGTATCGACCACCTCAATGCCGTGCTTGATGAGGTAGGGGTTGAGGTGGCATTCCTCGGTAAGCATGGACTTGCTTTTGACCACCCGCGTGGCGCCCTGCTGGCGCACTATTTCCAGGATAATGGCGTTGTGCTCGGCCGCGTCGGCAGCCCAGTGCACGTGCACGCCGTTGGCCAGCGCGGCGGCTTCAAACTCCTGCAAATAGAGGTCGAGCCGACTGAGGGTGTGGTCTTTGATTTGGGAAGCCAGCTCGCGCAGCTCTTGAAACTCGGGTACGGCGTACACGGCGCGGTCCCGCTTTTCGCGCACAAACCAAAGGGTTTCGTCGTGCCAGGTGGTGCGGTCGGCATCCAGCAAAAACTTATCGGCGCGGATGGCGTGGTTCATGGCGTAAGTCCGTTGAGAATTTCGGCGGCGTGCATCACCTTGATGGGCATGTTGGCGCGGCGCACAATGCCTTCGAGGTGCATCAGGCACGACATGTCGCTGCCGGTGAGCACCTGCGTGCCGTTGCGCACATGGTCGGCTACTCGGTCCTGGCCCATGCGAGCCGAGATGCCGGCTTCCGACACGCAGAAGGTGCCGCCGAAGCCGCAGCACTCGTCGTTGCGGGTGAGCTCGGTCAGCTCCAGGCCATCGAGCGAGGCCAGGAGGCGGCGCAGCTGGCCGTCGCGCACGGGCGTCATCTCCGATTCGTTGGCTTGGTGCAGGCCGCGCTGGCCGTGGCAGCTCAGGTGCAGGCCTACTTTGTGAGGGAAGGCGCCGGGCAGCTCGGTCACGCCCAGCACGTTGGTGATGAAGTCAATCAGGTCGTAGGCCGCGGCGCGCACGTGCTGCACCTCGGCGGTTTGGTCGAGCTTGTCGAAGTGCTTGCGCACGTGGTAAACGCAGCTGCCGGAGGGCGCCACCACGTAGTCGTAGTCGCTGAAGGTTTCGACGAAGTGACGGTAGATGGGCAGGGCCTCGCGCTCACAGCCGCTGTTGGCCAGGGGCTGGCCGCAGCAGGTTTGCTGCGCGGGGAAGTGCGCCGCTACGCCCAGCTTCTGCAGCAGTTGCAGCGTCGCCACGGCTACCTGGGGGTAGAATTGGTCGATGTAGCAGGGGACGAATAGGGCGACTTTCATTCTTGGTTCTTGGTGGGTTGAACGAGGACTAATGGTTACCCATTGAACGGTCATGCTGAGCGCAGCCGAAGCATCTCGCGTGGAACCTCACCCCCGGCCCCACTCCCGCGGAGAGGGGAGCCACAGCATAAGAAAAGGCCGCACAGCCAAAATAGTATTTCACTGCTCGTCGTAGTGGGAATTTTCTGTTCTGTTTAATTACGTCAGGCTCCCCTCTCTTTTGGAGAGGGGCCGGGGGTGAGGTTTCACGCGAGATGCTTCGCTTCGCTCTGCATGACGTTCTAGTTCAGTATTGACGTTTTATGTTGATGTTAAAGTCTAACCTGCCCGACTCTGCGCAGCCACTAGTGGCAAGTCGTCATCATCAGTAAAGAGCGGCTGCGTTTTCTTCAGCGCCTCGCCTTGCTCCAGGTGCACCAGGGCGCCTAGCGCCGTGGCCTGGGGAACCTCCAGCGTGCGGATTTCAGCTTTCGGGAAGTTCCAACTGAGTGTTTGCATAAACAGCGGGTTGCGGGCAAAGCCACCATCGACGAAGATGACTTTCTCTCCCTGCCACACGAGGTGAATGGATTCGAGCAGAATGGCAATCAGCCCGTGCATGAGGTGCTGGTAGGCATCGGAGGCGGTGCGGAAACCAGAGAGGTCCCACTCGCCGGCGGGCTGGTCGGGGAAGGGGCCGGTGCCGGCCATGCAGCCGGGGCGGAAGTCGGCCGACGTCTCGTCGTAGGGGCGGGCCAGCACGATGGAGCGGTAGAAGTCCGGCTTCACGTGGAAGTGGGCGGCGATGCGCTCGACCTGGAAGTCGTGCTCGCGGCCCAGGAACACGCGCGCGGCGCGGGTGGCCTCGCCGCGCGGCGTCATGAAGCTGAGGCAGTCGCGGCGCAGCAGCTCCGGCGTGAGGGGCTGGCTGTTGAACGGGTTGATGGTGACCGACCAGGTGCCGGTCGAAATCAGCACAAACGGCTCGTCGTTTTCGGCCAGGTAGGGCATCACGGCGGCGGTGCTGTCGTGCAGGCCCACGCCTACCATGATGCCATCGACTACCGAGGCGATGGAGTCGCGGGTGAGGGGCGCCAGCTTCTCGTCGATGCCTTCGCGGCGCACCCACTCGTGGTATTCGCCGCGCTTATAGTCCCAGAGGTTGGTGTGGCAGCCCACGGACGTATAGTCGCTAAACTTCTCGCCCGAAATCAGATAAGAAAGGTAGTTAGGCAGGTGCAGCGAGGTGTGAATCTTGGCGTATTGGTCGGGCTTGGCATATTTCAGCCAGTAAAGCTGCAGGCCCGAGTTGAGCATGCCCAGCTGCGGCGAGCAAGTGTCGGCCGCAAACTCCTCCACCGACTGCCCCAACTCGGCGTAGAACCGGGCTTCGATTTCCTCTGGTATCGGCTTGAGGTAATTGTATAGCGGCAGCAAGGGCTGGCCATCGGCCCCGAGGTGCACGAAGCTGGCGCCGTAAGCGGTGAAATTCACACCCTTCACGGTGTAGTGCGGGTGGTGGCGCAGCTGGTACCAATGGGCCTGCACCCACTCGGTGAGGCGGGGGAGGTGGTCGCAGGGAAAGCCGTCGTCGTCGAGCACGTCGGTGCACATGTGCAGCTCCTCGTCAATAATTTGCTGGTTCTCGTCGAATAGAATTAGCTTCTTATTGGTCTTGCCGATGTCGAAAACGGCGTAAACCGACTTTTTAAGCGTCTTTTTCATAGCCCCGTCGATACGCTGTGCTTGCCGCGCTGATGAATGAGTTGCTCGCGCACGCCCTCGGCGCGGTAGGCCGCAATGGGGTTGAGGGCGCCGCCGCTCTGGCGGTAGGCTTCGGCCACCAGCGGGCGCACATCGGAGAGGAAGGCGTCGCGCAGAATTTCCTCGGCGCGCACCACGTCGTTGCTTTCCTGGGCCTCGTTCAGGGCATTGCGGTCCACGAGCAGGGCCTTGGCGTAGGCCGAGAGAATGTTCTCGACGGACTGCAGCAAGTCTTCCAGCGGGTCTTTTACGTTGTGGCTGGCGTCTATCATGTAGGCCACGGCTGCGGCGGGCACGGTCTGGTCGAGGGCGCTGTCCACCAGCTCATTGAAGATGAGGAAGAGTTGGAAGGGCTTGGTGCTGCCGGTGGTCAGGTCGTCATCGCCGTACATGGAGCCGTTGAAGTGGAAACCGCCCAGGCGGCCAAACTGGCGCAGGCGGCCCACAATCTGCTCGATGTTGGTGTTGGGCAGGTGGTGGCCCAGGTCGACGAGCACCTGCGCGTTGGCCCCAATGGCCTGGCACAGGGCCAGTGAGGTGCCCCAGTCGGGAATCACCATGGAGTAGAAGTTGGGCTCGTAAGGCTTGTACTCCACCAACATGGTCCAGTCGGTGGGCATGGCTTCGTAGATGGCCGCCAGCGACTCCTGCGTGCGCAGAAACGCGCGGCGCAGGTGCTGCTGGCCGGGGAAGTTGGAGCCATCGGCCAGCCACACGGTCAGGGTTTTGGCATCGAGCTGCTCGCCGTAGCGCACGCAGTCGATGTTGTGCTGAATGGCCTGCTCGCGCACGGCCTTTTCGGTGTGGCTGAGCGAGCCAAATTTGTAGGACTGGGGCTGGTCTTTCTGGTCCTGAAAGGTGTTGGAATTCACCGAATCAATCACCAGGCCCTGCTGCTTCAGGAGCTGCTGCAGGCCGGCAATGTCCTGCGGAATGTCCCAGGGAATGTGCAGGGAAATGGAATTGGAAGAGCGGTTTAGGCTCTGCAGAATGCCCACGTCGCCAATCTTTTCTTCCAGCGTGCGGGGCTCGCCGCCCAGCGCAAACCGGCCGAAGCGGGTGCCGCCCGTGCCCAGGGCCCAGCTCGGAATGGCCACCTGAAATTCAATCAGCTTTTGCACCACGGCCTGCACGTCCTGGTAGCGCAGGCGCGGCGAATCGGCAAGGTGCTGGAAGTGCAGCTGGTGCTCGGCAAGCAGCGGCTGGTTGAGGTCGGCAAGGCGTTGGTCGGAGAACATGCGCAAGGGCGGGATTTGTGGAAAATTGGCCGGCGTTTTATGGAGAGCAAATTACCCGCTTGTGGTAATTGAAACTCTTCTGGGGTCTCCTGTTTGAAGGGAAAAACTTCGTGCGTGGGGCATAGGCTTTGCTGAGCGGGGGCCTCACGCGGGGGAACCTCACCCCCCGGCCCCCTCTCCCGCGGAGAGGGGGAGCCACGGCAGCGCTTTTGTCATTGCGAGCGGAGCGAAGCAATCCGTCCTGGTCTCAGCGACCAGGTTTATAATGTGAAAAAGCCTCGGTTCTGCGCAGAACTGAGGCTTGTCGTTTCATTCAAGGGGTTGGTTCTTACAGGACGGATTGCTTCGCTCCGCTCGCAATGACAGATGGCGTTAGGCTCCCCCTCTCCGCGGGAGAGGGGGCCGGGGGGTGAGGTTCCCCGGTAGGTGCGGTTCCCATCCCTTACAACGACCCCCGCCGAATCGTATAAAATGGGTTCTTCACCTTCACGCGCTGCTTCTCCAGCAGCAGAGTGGCGGCGGTCTGGCCCATGGCTTCGAAGTCGGTGGTGATTACCGTCATGTTCAGCAGCTCTTTCAGTGGCGTTTCATTGAAGGAAATGATGCCTACTTCGCGGCCCAGCAGGTAGCTGGTTTGGCGGATTTTCTTCACCAATTCCACCAGGTCGGTTTCGCGGATTACCACGTAGGCGGTGCCGGCCTGCACCACTTCGTTCATGGCGTTTTCCACCACCGAAAACTCCTTGTTGCGCATGAGGCAGAAAGAGCGGAAACCCCAGGGCAGCTCCTCGGGGTGGTTGGCATCGGAGGGGAGCACCAGCACCAGGCGGGAGTATTTTTCGAGCAGGTCTTCGGCCTTTTCCAGGGCCGTGAAAATGTCTTTGTCGAAGTCCTGAAACACGCGCAGGCAGTCGTGCTTCAGCTCGGGAATGTCCTTGTCGAGCAGCACCAATTCCTGCGAGGGAATGGTGTTCAGAATAGCGTGGTACTGCGCCTTGTCGGTGTCGAGGGTAAAGTGCGGCATCACCACGTAGTAGTTATACTTGCCGAGGTTCTTCTCGATGATTTCCTGGAACAAGTTCACGTTGTAGTGGTGAATCTGCAGGTCGACGGTGGCGCTGTCGCCGAGGGCCTCGAGGAAGGCGTAGTAGATGATTTTTTTGTAGGAGCTGAGCTTGTTGAAAACCAGCAAAATCTTCAGCTTCGAGGTGTCGTTGCTTTCTACGTAGTACCCCTTGCCCTGCACCGACGTGATGAAGCCGCGCTCGCGCAGCTCGCGGTAGGCTTTTTCTACGGTGTCGCGGGCCAGGTAGTGCTCCACGCTCAGCTCGCTGATGCTGGGGAGGTGGTCGCCATTCTTCAGGACGCCGCGCTCAATATCCATGATGACCGACTGCACAATCTGCTTGTACTTCGGGGTTTTATCAAGGGGCTTTAGTTGGAGTTGGTACATCCCGGCGGTGGTGGGCATATCAGGGTTGCTGAGGCTTTAAGAGCGGGGTTGAACAACCGCTCGTAAGTGCGTGACGCAATTGCCTTCCGAAAAGGTGATAGAAGAGGCTGCGTCAAATGTAGCTTTTTTGACGCTGCTTAGGGCATTTGCAAGGGCATAAATTTTTGGGGTGGTGGTTTGGGAAAAGACCATCATTTGGAGCGGAACGTCATGCAGAGCGGAGCGAAGCATCTCGCTCGGGGTAGTAACCCAATTGATAGGATTACTGCTCCGAGCGAGATGCTTCGCTCCGCTCTGCATGACGTTCCGTGGCCTGATGGTTTTCTTGATAACGGCCTGTCAGCAAGTAGCTACCGCACAAAAGCCATGGCCACGCCGCCGTCCACATTGAGCACGTTACCGGTGCTCTTGCTCAGAGAGCCATCCACAAATACGCGCACGGCCTTGGCAATGTCTTCGGCCAGCAGCTCTTCGCCTAGCAGCGTGCGCTTGGCGTAGTGCTGGGGCAGCTCTTCAACCGAAATGCCGTAGGCCTTGGCGCGGCCGGCGGCCCAGTCGCCTTCCCAGATTTTGGAGCCGCGGAGCACGGCGTCGGGGTTCACGGTGTTTACGCGGATTTTGTCGGCGCCGAGCTCGGCGGCCAGCAGGCGGCTCATGTGCAGCTGCGCGGCTTTGGCCGTGCCGTAGGCCACGTTGTTGGGGCCGGCCACGAGGCCGTTTTTGCTGGCGATGTTCACAATGTCGCCGCCCAGGGCTTGCTGGCGCATGATTTCCACGGCGCACTGGCTCACCAGGAACTGGCCCTTCACCAGCACATCATTGAGGATGTCCCAGTCGGCCTGCGTGGTGTCGGCCAGCGGCTTGCTGATGCTCAGGCCGGCGCAGTTTACCACGATGTCGACACCGCCAAACTGTAGCACCGACTGGCGCAGCGACTCCGCGATGCTGTCGGCATCGGTCACGTTGATGGGCGCGGTCAGGGCGCTGTCTTTGCCGAATTTCTTGCGCAGCTCGTCCTGAGTTTCTTCCAGGCGGTCGCGGTCCACGGCCACCACGCAGGCGCCGAATTTCAGCAGCTCCTCGCAGATGGCTTTGCCAATGCCGCCGGTGCCGCCGGTCACGTAGGCCACCTTGCCCGAGAGGGCTTTGGGCGGGGCCATGCGCTGCAGCTTGGCTTCTTCCAGCAGCCAGTACTCAATGTTAAATGCTTCCTGCTCGGGCAGGCCCTGGTAGGTGCTCACGGCCTCGGCGCCCTTCATCACATTGATGGCGTTGGTGTAAAATTCGGCGGCCACGCGGGCGGTCTGCTTGTCTTTGGCGAAAGCAAACATGCCCACGCCGGGCCACAGAATGATAACCGGGTTGGGGTCGCGAATGGCGGGCGAGTTGGCATGCTTGCTGCGCTCGTAGTAGGCCGCGTAGTCGGCCCGGTAGTCCTCAAACTGGCCTTCGAGATAGGCTTTCACGCTCTTGGCGTCGCCTTGCATGGTGTCGGGGTCGAGCACCAGCGGGCGGATTTTGGTGCGCAGGAAGTGGTCGGGGCAGGAGGTGCCCTTGGCGGCCAAGCGGGCCAGGTCGTGCGAGTTTACAAACTCGAGCACGCGGGCGTCGTCAGTGTAGTGGCCCAGCATGCGGCGGTGGCCCGAGGCCAGGCCGCGCAGCACCGGCATTACCGCGGCGGCAGCTTTGCGGCGGGCCTCGCCGTCGAGGGTTTGCTCGCGCTGCACGCCGCCAAGCACGGGGCGCTTCTTGCCATAGTTGGCTTCGAGGTAGGCTGCGGCCTGCTCAATCACCTCCAATGTGTTGATGTATGATTCGTAGCTGGTGTCGCCCCAGGTGAACAGGCCGTGGCCGCCGAGGATGACGCCGCGCAGGCCGGGGTTTTCGGCCACTACTTTCTCGAGCTGCAGGCCCAGGTCGAAGCCCGGCTTCTGCCAGGGCAGCCAGGCCATGCTGTCGCCCCAGATTTCTTTCATAATCTGCTCGCCGTCGGCGCTGGCCGCAATGGCAATGAGGGCGTCGGGGTGCAGGTGGTCGATGTGCTTGAAGGGCAGCAGGCCGTGCAGCGGCGTATCGATGGAAGGCGTGGCGCACTTGGGGTCGAAAAGGCAGTACTCGAACAGGGCCACCATCTCGTCTTCGTGGGCCAGGCCGCGGTAGCGGTTCTTAAGCTGGTGCAGCTTCTCCACGTAGAGGTTGGCGCAGCCGGCTTTGGTGAGCGTGCCGATGTCGCCACCCGAGCCTTTCACCCACATTACTTCGGCGGGCTGGCCGGTGACGGGGTCGGTTTCGGTGATTTTGCAGGAAGTGTTGCCGCCGGCATAGTTGGTCAGGCGCAGGTCGGCACCTAGTAGATTAGAACGGTAGAGGAACAGGGCTACTTCGTCGCTGCCGAGCTCCAGTGCCTTTGCCTCGTCCCAGAGGTAGCTGACGTGCTGGAAAGTGAGGGTTTTTTCCATAATAGTGCTTCTGTTTCGGTAACCAGGAAACGGGATAGTGTTGCTTTTTTACAAAGGTGTTGGGGTAGGGGCGGGGCAACCTCCTGCACTCTCCTGCTTGCTTATAAAAAATATGTTAGGTGAGATGTTGGGTGAAAAGTAAGGGAAATTAGGGTGCTGGGTTGGGGCATCGCAGGGTGCAGTAAAGCATCTCGCCTGGGGAACCTCACCCCCAGCCCCTCTCCAAAAAAGAGGGGAGCCACGGCGGCGCAAGAAGCATATCCGGTGCCCCCTCTTTTTTGGAGAGGGGGTCAGGGGGTGAGGTGCCGCGCTACAATACCGCACATCAGTATTTCAACCCCCAATATTCCCCCTCCGCACATACCCGCCGCATACCGCGTTATTTAGTGCTCAGGAGAGCACAGGAGGGTTCGCGTAGCGCAACCCGGCAGCTTTGCCTTAAACCTTACCGAAACACTATGGCTGTCATCTGGGGAGTTATCCTTCACGCGCTGGGCGGCTTCGCCTCCGGCAGTTTTTACTTGCCCTACAAGAAAATCAACGGCTGGGCCTGGGAGAGCTACTGGCTGGTGGGCGGCATTGTGTCGTGGGTGTTTGCGCCCATCATCATGGGTTCGCTCACGGTGCAAAATCTGTTTGGCGTGATAGCCCAGGCCGATACCACCACGCTGCTCTGGACTTATGTGTGGGGCGTGCTTTGGGGCTTTGGCGGCCTCACGTTTGGCTTGGCCATGCGGTATTTGGGCTTGTCTTTGGGGATGGCCGTCACGCTGGGGTTGTGCGCGGTGTTTGGCACGGTGGTGCCGCCGCTGTGGCTGGGCACCTTTCCGGAGCTGATTCGCTCGGCCTCTGGCCAGGTGATAATGATGGGGCTGGTGGTGTGCGTGATGGGCATTCTGGTGTGCGGCCTGGCAGGCTTCATGAAAGAAAAGTCCCTGTCGAGCGAGCAGAAAAAGGAAGCCATTGCGGAGTTCGACCTGAAGAAGGGGATTTTCGTGGCCATTTTCTCGGGCGTTATGAGTGCCTGCATGTCGTTTGGCCTCACGGCCGGCCAGCCCATTGCTGAGATTGCCGCCCGCACCGGCACCAGTGAGCTCTTTGCCAACAACGCCATTCTGGTGGTGATTCTGCTCGGCGGCCTCACCACCAACGCGGTGTGGTGCATCTACCTCAACATCAAAAACAAGACTTACACCGACTACCTGAACCCGTCGTTTCCGGCGCTGCGCAACGTTATTTTCTGCGCGCTGGCCGGTTTTACGTGGTATCTGCAGTTCTTCTTCTACGGCATGGGCGACAGCCAGATGGGCGCTTACAAGTTCTCGGGCTGGACACTGCACATGGCCTTCATCATTGCCTTCAGCAGCTTCTGGGGCCTGTACCTGCACGAGTGGAAGGGTGCCAATAAGCTCACCATGCGCACGGTGTCGGTGGGGATTATGGCAGTGGTGCTGTCCACCGTTATTGTGGGCTACGGCAATTACCTGGGCTCCGAAAAGCCTGGCACCGACGTGCAAGCTTCGGTGAGCGCCACGGAGTAGAAAAGCGCCGGCAAACGAGGTTTCGCGAAGCAAATGGGCAGGCACTATTGGACTCTGGGGTCCGGTAGTGCCTGCCTTTTTTTAGGCCCGGGCATTCCACTTGGGTCGTGGTAGCGAACGCTGTGTAGCTCGGCAGCTGAGCGCCGCTCGCCAATTAATAAGTACACAAAACCGGGCAGGAGGGAGGTAGCATCAAACTGCCTCGAAACCCTCCGCATTATGCCATCAGCACCTTTATTACCGTTTTAGGTGAATAGGAATAAAAGATAGATTATTTTAAAAATGCAGGTAAGCACAGGTATGTGTACGCAATCGATTCCAATAGTTTTGATGAGAAGCTAGGGCCTCGCTCACCGCAGCTCGTGCTCAACATCCCCACCTACTTGCACACAGTCCTTTTTTATTATGAAACACAAAATTTACCAACTAACATGCCTGTTACTGCTGCTGGCGGGCTTTCATGCCTCGGCGGTGTGGGCCCAGGGCCGCACGGTGAGCGGCAAGGTCACCACTGCTGACACCAAAGAGTCGCTGCCCGGCGTGACTGTGCTGCTTAAAGGCACCTCCAACGGCACTGGCACCGGCGCCGATGGTTCTTACTCCCTAGAGGTTCCGGCAACGGGCGGCACGCTGGTCTTTTCCTTCGTGGGCTACACGACCCAGGAAGTGGCCCTCACCGGTCAATCCACGGTGAACGTGGTGCTCGTGACCGACCAGAAAGCCCTGGAAGAAGTGGTGGTGGTAGGCTACGGCACCCAGAAGGCCTCCAATGTAACCGGTGCCATTGCCAGCGTCACGGCCAAGGAGATAGAGGAGCGGCCCGTCAACCGCATCGAGAATGCGCTGGTGGGCCAGATGCCCGGCGTGTACGTGCAAACGCCCTCGGGCGAGCCGGGCGCCGAGCTGCAGATTCGGGTGCGGGGCGGGGCCTCCATCAACGCTTCCAACGAGCCATTGTATGTAGTAGATGGTGTGCCCGTGGACAACCTGCGCGGCATCAACCCCACCGACGTTGCTAACATTGAGGTACTGAAAGATGCTGCTTCGGCCGCTATCTACGGCTCGCGCGGCTCCAACGGCGTGGTGCTCGTGACCACCAAGCGCGGCCGCAAGGGCCCTGCCAAGCTCAACTTCTCGGGCTTTGCGGGCTTGCAAAACGTGGAAAGCAAGCTGCAGGTGCAGTCGGCCGAAGAGTGGATACAGATGCGCAAAGAGGGCATCGACGAAGACTGGCTGCGCCAGAACCCCGCCAACCGCATCGAAGACACGCGGGCCACGCGCCTCCAACGCCTGACCGTGAACGGCGTGGCGCCAAGCGCAGCCAACGTAATTCGCTACACCCACGACCCCAAGTGGCAGTACGGCCAAGACAGCCTGGCCTACACCGACTGGCAGGATGCCCTCTTTCGCCGCGCCCGCATGCAGCAGTACACCATCGGCGCGTCGGGCGGGACCGACAACGTGACCTACAACATCAACGGCTCGTACCTCGACCAGGAGGGCATCATCATCGGCACCAACCTGAAGCGGGCCACGCTGCGGGCCAACTTCGATGCCCAGATTAGCAAAGGCATCAAGCTATTTATGACCCTGGCCCCCAGCATGGAGTGGGCCAGCCTGGGCCGCGTAGACGGCACCGGCGGGCAGGCCCTCAACGCCGCCCAGATGCCTCCCGTGGGTCCCAAAGATGCCGGCGTGTACGTGGGCGCCCAGCCCTTCCGCACCTATAACTACTCGGGCAACTACATCAGCCCGGTGGCGGTGCTGGAGCGCAGCGAGGTGAACGGCACCCGCACCCGCCTCAACGCCAACATGGGCCTGAACGTGGACCTATATAAAGGCCTGCAAATGCAGCTGCTGGGCGCCATGGACAACGGCTACTACCAAGACCAGCAGTTTTTCCCCACCAACACCGACCGCAACTGGTTCAACGCCGCCAACGACGGCGCCCTGAGCCGCTCGCGCTACTACCAGACCTTTAACACGCGCTACCTCTTTCAGAGCGTGCTGAACTACACCCGCCGCTTCGGCGACCACAACCTGAGCGCCATCCTAGGCTACTCCGTCGAGCGCACCCAGGAAGACCGGTCGCAGCAGGAAAACACCCAGCTGCCCAACGACTGGACTTACCTCTTCGACCGTGGCAACTCCACCACCAACCAAAACAACATTGCCGTGCCCGTGAAGGACATGCTGCTGTCCTACTTCACCCGGGCGCAGTACGATTACAAGGAGAAGTACCTGCTGTCGGCCAGCTTGCGCCGCGACGGCTCGTCTAAGTTTGGCAGCAACCGCCCGTTTGGCTACTTCCCGGCCGTGTCGGTGGGCTGGCGCGTGTCGGGCGAGAACTTTATGCAGGGCGTAACGGCCATCAGCGACCTGAAATTCCGGGCCAGCTGGGGCGTCACCGGCAACAACCGCATTCCCAGCAACTCGCAGTTTGCCACCCTGGGCGTAAACAACTACCCCTTAGGCAACGGCACCCCCACCACCGGCTACAGCCCCGGTAATTTCCAGAACGACGTGCTGGGCTGGGAGCAAACGGCCAGCTACAACTACGGCCTGGACTTCGGCATGCTCGGCAACCGCCTGCAGGTGACGGCCGACTACTACATCAAGAACACCACCGACCTGCTCTACACCGTGCCGGTGTCGTCCATCACCGGCTTCACCCGCAGCTTGCAGAACATCGGCAACGTGCGCAACGTGGGCGTCGAGCTGGGCCTCAACTCCCGCAACCTCGTGGGCGCCTTCCAGTGGAACACTTCCTTTAACGCTTCCTACAACGACAACAAGGTGCTGAAGCTCGGCACCGACGACACCCCCGTGCCCGGCGGCTTCATGGGCCTGACCAGCCTGCTGCAAGTGGGCGTGCCCATCAACTCCTTCTACCTCTACGAAGCCATTGGCGTGTACAAGACCCAGGCCGAGCTGGATGCGAACCCCCGAATGACTAACAGCCGCGTGGGCGACACCCAGTACCGCGACGTGAACGGCGACGGCATCATCAACAACGACGACCGCACCATCCTGGGCAACCCCCAGCCCAAGTTCATCTTCGGCGTGACCAACAACTTCGTTTACAAAAACTTCGATTTGAACGTGCTGGTGAACGCCCAGCAGGGCGGCGACCTATACTCCGTCATTGGCCGCTCCATCGACCGGCCGGGCATGGGCTACCTCTACAACCACTCCACTAACTGGAACAACCGCTGGCGCTCCGAAGCCAACCCCGGCGACGGCATGACGCCGGCCATCGGCGCCACCACCGGCGCGTACTTCGACTCGCGCTGGCTGTATAGCTCCGACTACGTTCGCGTGAAGAACATCACCCTGGGCTACACCCTGCCCAAGAAGCGCTTCTACTCCGGCGCCCGCGTGTACCTGGCCCTGGAAAATGCCTACATCTGGCACAACTACACCGGCGGCTTCTCGCCGGAGGCACTGCAACCCGGCGGCTTCGACAACGGCAGCTACCCCCAGGCCCGCACCTACACCCTCGGCTTCAACCTGTCGATTTAAGCGCGCCCCACCCTCTAATTATTACTTTGATGAAAGCACTAAAATTGCTGGCGTACTCCGCCGCGTTGGGCCTGGGCTCGCTTCTTACTTCGGCTTGCAGCGAAAAAGAACTCTACATCCCGCCCGTGGCCAACAACACGGCCGACGAATTTTACAAGACCGAGGCGCAGGTAAACCAAGGCGTAATGGCCATTTACAACGGCTGCCTCTCGTTCCCGCAAAGCTCGAACTGGAACATGTCGGAGTTTCGCTCCGACAATATCAATGCCCAGATTCAGACGGTGCAGCGCGACTTCAGCGACATCAGCAACTACACGGTTACCTCACAGCTGGGCCAGCTCCAAGCCACCTGGACCGACCTGTTCGAAGTAGTGTATCGTTCGAACATTCTGCTGGAAAAAATTCAGCCCTTCACCTTCGCCCGCGTCAACCAGTTCAAGGGCGAAGCCCGGTTCCTGCGCGCCTACGCCTACCTCGACCTGGTGCGCTACTGGGGCCCGGTGCCCATCGCCGACAAAGTGCTCGGCATTCAGGAGTCGAAAATTATCCCGCGCGCACCTATTGCCGACGTCTATAAATTCATTGTGGAAGACCTGAAGTTTGCCGCCGAAAACCTGCCGGCCTCCTACAGTACCCTCGAAAAAGGCCGGGCCACCAAATGGGCCGCCAAGGCCATGCTGGCCCGCGTGTACCTGACCATGTACGGGTTCCCGCTGCGCGATGCCAGCGCCCTGCCCTTGGCCAAACAGCAGCTCATGGAAGTGTACGCCGCCGCCAGCCCGGGTACTTTCTCTATGGCCGCCAACTTCGCCGATATCTTCAGAACCGTGAATGACAACCGCTTTTCGGTGTTTGAAATTCAGTATGCTTCGGGTGGGGTTGGCCTGGGCAGCACCATTCCCTGGGACCAGGGCAGCGTGTTTCCCCCGTTCTGGTCGCCCTTCCCGCCCAGCCAGACCGATATCACGCCCAGCCCGGCCTTCCTGGGCCGCAACTGGCCCATTCGGGACCTGCGCCGCCGCGCCACCCTCGACACCGTGCACGTGAACCCGACTTCCGGTGTGATTACCGTGACTCGGGCGCAGTTCACCAAGTTCTTGGAGAAAGGCACCACCGCTCCCCAGAACAACCGCGACTACTCCAACAACTTCCACATCATCCGCTTCGAAGACGTGATGCTGATGTATGCCGAGGTACTGACCGAGGAAAGCGGCTCGGTGCCGCCGCTGGCTCTCACGCTCGTGAACCAGATTCGGACCCGCTCGGGCATCGCGGCCTACACCGCCACCTCGCCCGAAACCGCTTCAAAAGCCGCCTTCATTGCGGCTATTCTGAAAGAGCGCAAGTACGAGTTTGCCGCCGAAGGTATCCGCTGGTTCGACTTGGTGCGCACGGGCACGGCCCTGTCGGTGATGACGCAGTACAAGCGCGAAACCGTTTCGCCAACTTTCCGCCAACTCGACGACCACGACCTGCTCTTCCCAATTCCGCTGGTGGAGCTCCGCATCAACCCCGGCTTCTGGCAGCAGAACCCCGGTTACAACTAGGCTAAATTTTTCAACGGGCAGCTTGATAAAAGCTGCCCGTTGTTTTTAACCGCCCGCCGGTCCGACCGCCCTAGGCGGTCCGACCGGTTGAAGCACCACCAGCCAAATAGCGCGAATGCTACCACCGACAACCGGTCGGACCGCCTAGGGCGGTCGGACCGGCCCAGATTCCTGATATGAGCTTTACCGTTTCTACACCACCAGCAGCACGGCGCAGCCTTAGCTGGCGCGTCAGCCTGCCGCTGGCCGCCCTGATGCTAAGCGCACTACTAGCGTCTGCTCCGCCCGCCGAACCCACCCAAGCCTCACCAACCGCCCAGCCCGAGCGCCTGGGCCGCGGCGTGGTAGCCCTGGCCCGGCCCGATGGCAAGGTGTTCGTCAGCTGGCGTTTGCTGCTGTCCGATGCGCCCGCCGCCGCCTTCGACGTGTATCGGCAAACCGGCAAGACCACACCCGTAAAACTGAACCCCAAACCCCTGGCTGTCGGCACCAACTGGCTGGACGAAACCGCCGCTCAGGCCCCTCAGGCCACGTACTCCGTGCGCCTGGCCGGTAGCAAAGCCGCCCCCAAAGACCCCTCCGCCACTGCCAAGGTGTGGAACGACGGTCTGCTGCGAATACCACTGCAGCAGCCCGCGGGCGGCACCGTGAGCAGCGGCACCGAAACCAGCGCCTACACCTACACCGCCAACGACGCCTCCGTGGCCGACCTCGACGGCGACGGCACTTATGAGATTGTGCTAAAGTGGGAGCCCACCAATGCCCGTGATAATGGCTCGGCCGGCATTACCGGGCCGGTGCTGCTCGACGCCTACCGCCTCGACGGCACCCGCCTGTGGCGCATCAATTTGGGCAAGAACATTCGCGCCGGGGCGCACTACACCCAGTTTATGGTGTATGACCTCGACGGCGATGGCAAAGCCGAAGTGGCCTGCAAAACCGCCGACGGCACCGTGGACGGCCGCGGCAAAGTCATCGGCGATGCCAGCAAGGACTACCGCACTCTCACCGTGCCCACCGACGCGCCCAGCGTGGCCTCGCCTCGCGACAGCAAGTACGGCCGCGTGCTGGCCGGGCCGGAGTATTTCACCGTCTTCAATGGCCAAACCGGCGGCGTGCTCGCCACCACCGCCTACCTGCCCGGTCGCGGCGACCTGGGCGGCTGGGGCGGCATCGGCGGCAATGGCGGCAACGACAGCCACGGCAACCGCGCCGACCGCTTCGTGGCCGCCGTGGCCTACCTCGACGGGCAGCGCCCCAGCGTGGTGATGTGCCGCGGCTACTACGGCCGCACCGTGCTGGCCGCCTGGGACTGGCGCGGCGGCAAGCTCACTTCGCGCTGGGTGTTCGACTCCAAAGACGACAAAAACCCTTTTTCGGGCATGGGCAACCACGGCTTGAGTGTGAACGACGTGGACGGCGACGGCCGCGACGAAATCATCTACGGCGCCATGGTGGTCGACGACAACGGCACCGGCCTCTACAGCACCGGCCTGCGCCACGGCGACGCCCTGCACGTGACCGACCTCGACCCCGCCAACCCCGGCCTGGAAGTGTGGGGCGTGCACGAAAACGAAGACAAAGTGCCCGGCCACGAAAACGGCCCGGGCGTGGCCATGTTCGACGCCCGCACCGGCAAAATCCTCTTCTCGGGGCTGCCGGGCACGGACGTGGGCCGGGGCATGGCCGCCGACATCGACCCGCGCTACCCCGGCGCCGAGGTGTGGGCCAACCCGCCGGAGCTAGGCTTGCTCTCGGCCAAGGGCGAGAAAATTGGCCCCGCGCCGCGCTCCGTCAACTTCGGCTTGTGGTGGGACGGCGACTTGCTGCGCGAGCTGCTCAACGACACGCGCATTGAGAAGTGGGACTACCAGGCCGGCCAGCTCAGCACCCTGCTCGACGGTAAGCCCCTTGGCGCGGCCTCGTGCAATGGCACCAAAGCCACGCCCTCCCTCAGCGCCGACCTGCTGGGCGACTGGCGCGAGGAAGTAATCTGGCGCAACGCCAACAACCAAGAGCTGCTGATTGTGAGCACCACCATCGCCACCACGCACCGCTTTGTGACCTTGATGCAGGACCGCAGCTACCGCCTGGGCGTGGCCCGCGAAAACGCCGGCTACAACCAGCCCCCGCACCCCGGCTTTTTCTTGGGCGAGGGCATGAAAGGGAGCGGAGCCAGCCCGAAAGTGAACTGAGCCCACGCCCGGCGCAGGTAGGTGCAGTACACCACACAAGGGCCGCGCCGCAAAAGGCTGCTTTGCCGCGTTGCGCGGGCAGTTTTAATTGGTTGCGCGGCTACTCAACGCTCAGCTCCGGCTCCACGGCCCGGCTAAGCCCGGCTCGCCCGCAGTAGGGGAGGGCCGGGCTTTGCTGCGTGCGGAGCTATGGTAAGAAGGCAGGGGTGATTTGTGTAAAAATCAGGAGAGCACAGGGAGGTGCCCGCAAACGATTCCGATAATTTCACCCTCAGCATCGCTTTCAAGGTCTGCGCAGGCCTCGTTTGGCCCTTCGTTTTTCTCACCAAACTCCTTAGTATCATGCAAAAGTTTTATGGCTTGATTCGGCAGCTTTCGGCCGTGGCGTGGCTGCTGCTGCTGGCGCCTGCGGCAATGGCCCAGGCAGTGTCCGGCAAGGTTACCTCCAGCGACGGGCCCCTGCCCGGCGTTACGGTGTTGCTCAAGGGCACCACGGTGGGCACGGCTTCGGGTGGCGATGGAGCTTTTACGCTGAACGTGCCCAACCGCCAGGGCACGCTGGTGTTCTCCTTTGTGGGCTACGCCACGCAGGAAGTGCCGATTGACGGCCGCTCGGAAGTATCCATTGTGCTGAGCACCGATGCCAAAGCCTTGGGCGAAGTAGTGGTAGTGGGCTACGGCACTCAGAAAAAGAGCGACGTGACCGGAGCCCTGTCGTCGGTTTCGGAAGGCCAGATTCAGCAGGTGACCACCCAAAACGTCACCCAGGCCCTGCAGGGCCGGGCGGCGGGCGTCGACGTGGCCGGCGGCAACTTCCGGCCCGGCGAGGTGCCGGCCATCCGCATCCGGGGCAACCGCTCGGTGCGGGCCTCCAACGAGCCGCTGTACGTGGTCGACGGCATTCCGCTGGCCCAGGGCACGGGCCTGAACGACTTTAACCCCCAGGACATTCAGTCGGTCGAGATTTTGAAGGACGCCTCAGCCACGGCCATCTATGGCTCACGCGGTGCCAACGGCGTGCTCATCGTGACCACCAAGCGCGGCCAGGCCGGCAAGTTTAGCCTCAACTACAACACCTACGTGAGCGCCGACCGCGCCTCGCGCACGCTGGACCTGTTCGACGGCGCCGGCTTTCTGGAGGTGCAGCGCGAGGCCAACCGTACCAACGGCACCTACGCGCCCCTCTACGCCGACCCCGCCCGCGACTTCACCCTCTTCGGCTCGCGCGACCCCAACGCCTGGGAGGGCATTGCCGACGGCTACCAGTGGGTAGACCGCCCCAACCGCGTGGTGGCCACCCGCCCCACCACCGCCGAAGAGCGCGCCCGCTTCGGCGCCAGCGTAACCGAAATTCCGATTTACGACCCCAGCAAGGTGCGCACCACCGACTGGCAGAAGCTGGCCCTGCGCACGGGCATCGTCCAAAATCACCAGCTCAGCGCCAGCGGCGGCACCGACAAGGTGCGCGCTTCCATGTCGGTGGGCTACCTGAAGCAGGGCGGCATCCAGCCCGGGCAGGACTTCTCGCGCTACAACGCCCGCGTCACCCTGGACTACAACGTGAACAGCATCGTGACGCTGGGCGCTTCTACCAACGCCAGCCTGGCCATTCAGAACTACGGGCCCGACGTGTACGGCCGCGCCGCCGGCCAGATTCCCTACGCCGTGCCCTACGCCCCGGACGGTTCGTTTATTACCAACCCCGGCGGCGACCCGCTTATCTTCAACCCGCTGCGCGAAGTTGACAACGCGTTTAACGAGCGCCGCACCACACGCTTCTTCGGCAGCCTGTATGCTGAAGTGAAGCTGCCGATTGAGGGCCTGCGCTACCGCCTCAACGTGGGCCCCGACTTCCGCAACGGCCGCACCGGCCAGTTCCAGTCGGCCCGGGCCATTGCCCGCGACGCGGGCGGCGTAAACTCGGTGTCCTTTGGGCAGTACGACCAGAGCCAGAACTTTACCTACGTGGTCGAGAACCTGCTGTTCTACGACAAGCAGCTCAGCGAGAAGCACAGCATCGGCCTCACGGCGCTGCAAAGCGTGCAGCAGGACCGGGGCGAAAGCTCTTCCATCAGCGCGCTCAACCTGCCCTACGACAGCCAGAAGTGGTACAACCTGGGCTCGACCTACCGCGCGGCGGCCAACAACTTCGGAACCGGCTTTTCGCAGCGGCAACTCATGTCGTGGATGGGCCGCATCAACTACAGCTTCCTCGACCGCTACGTGCTCACGGCCACTGGCCGCGCCGACGGCGCCTCGGTGCTGGCCCCCGGCAACAAGTGGAGCTTCTTCCCCTCGGTGGCCGTGGCCTGGAAAGTGCAGCAGGAGAATTTCCTGCGCAACGTGGCAGCTGTGACCGAGTTTAAGCTGCGCGGCGGCTACGGCACCGTGGGCCAGGCATCGGTAGACCCCTACACCACCGGCGGCACCCTGCAGCAGTCGCCCTACGCCTGGAACGAAACGCCGGCCTACGGCTACTCGCCCACGCCCGGCACCCTGCCCAACACCCTCGGCGGTATTCCCAACCCCAACCTAAAGTGGGAGCGCACCACCACCCTCAACGCCGGCCTGGACTTCGGCTTCTTCAAAAACCGCCTCAGCGGCTCGGTAGAAGTGTACCAAGCCAACACCACCGACCTGCTGCTGCCCCGCGCGCTGCCGGCCGTGAGCGGCGTGGTGAGCATTCTGCAGAACATTGGCGAAACCCGCAACCGCGGCGTGGAAGTGAGCCTGACCACCATCAACGTCGAAACCGCTTCCAACTTCCGCTGGAGCTCGGACTTTATCTTCACCCGCAACAAGGAGGAATTTGTGAAGCTGGCCTCGGGCACGCAGGACGACATCGGCAACCGCTGGTTTATCGGGCAGCCGCTGGGCGTGTACTACAACTACCAGAACAACGGCATTTGGCAGGCCGACCAAGCCACCCTGGCTGCCGAATACGGCGCCCGTCCCGGCGAAATCCGGGTGGTGGACCAGAACGGCGACAAGGTGATTAACGCCAACGACTTCGTGGTGCTGGGCTCGAACCGCCCCAAGTGGAGCGGCAGCATCAACAACACCGTTTCCTACAAAGGCTTCGAGCTGAGCGCCCTGGTGTATGCCCGCGTGGGCCAGCTGCTGGCCACCGGCTACTCCCCGGGCCTGGGCGGCCGCTACCCCGGCCTGGCCGTGGACTACTGGACGCCCACCAACCCCAACAACGAATTCCCCCGTCCCGCCATTGGGCAGGATGCGGCCAAGAACAACAGCGGCTACCCCTTCCAGAGCGGCAGCTTTGTGCGGGTGCGCAACATCTCGCTGAGCTATACCATTCCGCAGGCCATCAGCTCGAAATTCTACGCCAACAACCTGAACGTGTACGTGAATGCCGTGAATCCCTTTCTGTTCACCAAGTTCAGAGGCCTCGACCCCGAGGCTACTGACATCGGTTCTACTTCAGGCGAGCTGGCCCAGGCCCGCAACCTGGGCACCAAGAGCTTGGTGGTGGGCTTGCGCTTAGGTTTTTAATTCAGGAATCAGGACTTTTTATCGCCGAACGACATGAACATTAATCGCACCCTTCGCGTGGCCGGCTTCCTCTCCCTTCTGGGGATGGGCCTGGGCCTGAGCTCCTGCAAGGATTTCCTCGAAGAAGAGCAGGTGGCCACGCTAACCAACGACTACTTCAACACCGAGCAGGGCCTGGAAGACCTGGTGAAAGCCGGCTACGAGCAGACCCGCTACAAATTCGCCAACGAGCATTCCTACGCCATGTTCAACTTCGGCGTGGACGAAATGACCCACGCCGACCAAATAAATGTTTACTGGTGGAATATTTATGATGCCCGCCTGAACCCTTCCGACGGCTTTGTGGACGGGGTGTGGACGGCCAACTACGATGGCATCAACCGCTGCAACATCGGCATTGCCCGCATTCCCGGCATTCAGGGCACCACCACGCTGCGCACCGATGCCCAGAAAACCCAGCGCGTGGCCGAGCTTCGCTTCCTGCGGGCCTACTACTACTTCCAGCTGGTGCAGCAATACGGCGCCATTCCGCTGGTGCTGCAGCCCTCCGAGGGCGTGCAGCTGGAGTACACCCGCGCTCCCGTGCCCGACGTGTACCGCGCCATCATCTCCGACCTGCGGTTTGCGGCCACCAACCTGGCCCCCACCACGGCAGAGTTTGGCCGGGCCACCCAGGGCGCGGCCCAGCACTACCTGGCTAAAGCCTACCTGACCCGCGGCAGCGCCGTGGCCGACCAGCGCGGCCAGCGCCCCACCGACATCGACAGTGCCGCCTTCTACGCCGACCAAGTGATAACCGGCGGCCGCTACGTGCTGGAAAACGACTACGCACGCCTGTTTGACATTTCGAGCTACGCCAACAGCGTGGCCGCCCAAACCAGTCGCGAAATCATCTTCTCTTCGCAGTTTAACAACGTGGTGGCGCTGGCCGGCCGCTTCGGCAACCGGGTGCACTCGTACTTCACCTTGCAGTACGACACCGAGCCCGGCATGACCCGCGACTTGCTCAACGACCGGCCTTTCCGCCGCATCATGCCCACCAACTACGCCATGGACATCTTCGACCGGCGCAACGACTCGCGCTTCTACAAGATGATGAAGACGGCCTGGATTGCGAATAACGCCGGCAACATCGAGACCTGGACCGCCGCCAATGCCCCCACGCCCGCCCAGGTGGGCCAGCGCAAGTTCGCGGTCGGCGACACGGCCTTCTTCGTGGTAGTAAACACTCCCCAGAACCCCGTGCCGCAAGCCACCATCAACCGGACCCGCTACAGAATTTTTGCCCGCTACGTGCGCAACGCCGCTGGCAACGTAGTGCCCGGCTTTAGCCCCACCGCCGACGTGGGCCTGCGCAATAAATTCCCACAACTGGTGAAGTACATCGACCCCTTCCGCCCCAGCGTGGCCGAAGAGGCCGGCACCAAAGATGGCATCCTGGCCCGCTTCGCGGAGACTTACCTCATTGCCGCCGAAGCCTACGGCCGCAAGGGCGACTACACCAAAGCCCTGCAGTACGTGAACATCCTGCGGGCCCGCGCCGCCTACAAAGCCGGCGAGGTGCGCCCCAACGTGAACTACCGCTTCGAAGGCGGCACCCGCGGCGACGTGACCAGCACGCTACCGGCGCTCACGGCCACCATGGCCAACTTCTCGACCAACGACCCCAAGGAGATGTACCCGCCCTCGGTGACCTCGACGCAGGACCGGTTCGTTCACTTCATCCTGAACGAGCGCACCCGCGAGCTGCTCGGCGAGCTGCACCGCTGGGAAGACCTGGCCCGCACCGAAACCCTGTTGGTGCGCGCGCCCTACTTCAACCCTGACGCCGCCGCCATTCGGCCCATCCACAAGCTGCGCCCCATTCCGCAAACGCACCTGGAGCGCATTTTCCGCAACGGCCAGCCGCTTACTAACGAGCAGCGCCAGTCGGAGCAGAATCCTGGGTATTAGGCGGTAGTATTTCCTCTCGAACAGTCAAGCCGAGCGCAGCCTGCCGAGCGCAGCCGAGGCGTCTTGCATGGGGAGTAAACCAATCGCCTGTCATGCTGAGCTTGCGAAGCATCTTCTCACGTTTTAACGACTCGTTCGGTGGGGATAAGATGCTTCGCAAGCTCAGCATGACAGGCGATTTTTAGACGAAGCGAGCGAGATGCTTCGACAAGCTCAGCATGACCGTCTATATTTTATAGACTCGGGCTTAACAAAACTGTTGATTCGCAAAAGGAGTGCGCCAGTGGCGCACTCCTTTTTTATTGCCTGCCCCGCACGGCAATAACAGGCCTCCGAAAACCTGATTCTCCAGCTACAGGTAGGTGCAGGACACGTCAGCTTGCTTTACAGCCAACATTTGGGTGCTGAAGCAGCTCCCGAAACTTCCTGCCCCGCGCTGCTGCCGAAATCTCCTTCGCATTTATGCTCGCCAAACCCCTCTACTACTTCGCTGCAGCCAGCCTGCTTTTCCTGCTGCTGGGCTTCGCTAAGCCACGGCCGCGCCCCACGCTCTTCCTCATCGGCGACTCCACGGTGCGCAACACCAATGCCCCCCAAATGGGCTGGGGCAATGTCATTGCTGCGCACTTCGACACCACGCGCCTGCGAGTGCAGAACAATGCCATGGCTGGCCGCAGCACCCGCACCTTCATCAGCGAGGGGCGTTGGGACAAGACGGTGGCCGCCCTCCGGCCCGGCGACTTCCTCATCATGCAATTCGGCCACAACGAGGGCAGCGCGCCTGACACCAGCAAGGCCGGCCGCCGCGGCGTGCTGCGCGGCACCGGCCCCGAAACCAAGGCCCTGGTATGGCCCGACGGCCGCCCCGAAACTGTGAACACCTACGGCTGGTACCTGCGCAAATTCATACGCGAAGCCCGGGCCAAGGGCGCCACGCCCATTGTAGCTTCCATGATTCCGCGCAACGAGTGGAAGGACGGCAAGGTAATTCGGGCCAGCAGCGACTTCGGCAAGTGGGCCGCCGAAGTAGCCCAGCAGGAGGGCGTGGCCTTCATCAACCTCAACGAACTCACGGCCCTGAAATACGACAAGCTGGGCCCCGAGGAGGTAAGGAACTTCTTCCCCGGCGACCACACCCACACCAACGAAGCCGGCGCCCGCGTCAACGCCGAATCGGTAGTCGACGGCATTAAAAGCAACCGAAAAATCGCTCTCAAGAAGTACCTGAAAAAATAGAACGGATGTAGAGACGCAAAATTTTGCGTCTCCGATACCGCGCCGTTGAAATGAATAGGAAGTAAGCACCGCGTAGCGCGGACTTTTAGTCCGCGACTCTTCTCGGCCAAGCGGTTCGCGGACTAAAAGTCCGCGCTACGTTTGCAGGTGCGGTGTAACTAAAAATGTCATTCAGCCAACTCGTTCAACGCCGAGACGCCAAGTATGGCGTCTCTACAGCCGTTCTGAATAAATTATGAAATCAACTAAAATCAATTTAGTCCTCGGCTTGCTGCTGGTGGTGCTGGGCTCGGCCTGTATGCGGATGCCCCAGGCCCAGCGCAAGCCCACGCTCTTTCTCATCGGCGACTCGACCGTGAAAAATGGCAAGGGCAAGGGCGACGGCGGCCTCTGGGGCTGGGGCAATTTCCTGCCTGCCAGCTTCGATACCACCCGCATCCACATCGAAAACCACGCCTTGGGCGGCACCAGCAGCCGCACCTTTCAAACCCGCGGGCTGTGGGACGCCGTGGAGGCCAGAATCCAGCCCGGCGACTTCGTTATCATGCAGTTTGGGCACAACGACGACGGGCCCCTGGCCGATACCGCCCGCGCCCGCGGCACCATCAAGGGCAACGGCGAGGAAAGCCAGGAAGTGTACAACCCCATCTTGAAAAAGCAGGAAGTGGTGCACACCTACGGCTGGTACCTGCGCAAATTCATTGCCGACACCCGAGCCAAAAACGCCACGCCGGTGGTGTGCTCGCCCATTCCGCGCAACTCCTGGCAGGGCGGCAAGGTGACCCGCGCCACCAACGGCTACACCAAATGGGCCGCCGAAGCCGCTAAACAAGGCGACGCTTACTTCATCGACCTCAACCAGCGCGTGGCCGACCAGTACGACCAGGACGGGGAGGCTCTGGTGCGGAGCACCTATTTCAACACCACCGACCACACCCACACCATCGAGGCCGGGGCCCGGCTCAACGCCAAGGCCGTGGCCAAGGGAATCAGGTCCAACAAGAAGCTGAAGCTGCGTGGGTATTTGCGCAAAAAGTCTTAATCTCGGCTTTCCAAAACGCGGCGGGCGCTCCGGCCGCCACTCCTTTTGCTCCACAGCCCATGCACTACCTGCCCAATGCCGCCCGCTACCACGATATGCCCTACCGCCGCTGCGGCCGCAGCGGGCTAAAGCTGCCGGCTCTGTCGCTGGGTTTGTGGCACAACTTCGGCGAGGTCGACGTGCTGGCCACCGGGCGCCGCACCCTGCACCGGGCCTTCGACAGCGGCGTTACCCACTTCGATTTGGCCAACAACTACGGCCCGCCGCCCGGCTCGGCTGAAACCAACTTTGGCCGGGTCCTGCGCGAAGACTTTGCCAGCTACCGCGACGAGCTGATTATCTCCACCAAAGCCGGCTACCTCATGTGGCCCGGCCCGTACGGCGAATGGGGCTCCCGCAAATACCTCGTCTCCAGCCTCGACCAGAGCCTGAAGCGCATGGGCCTGGAATACGTCGACATTTTCTACCACCACCGCCCCGACCCCGACACGCCCCTGGCCGAAACCATGGCCGCCCTCGACCATGTGGTGCGCCAGGGCAAGGCCCTGTACGTAGGCCTGTCGAACTACCAGCCTGCCGAGGCCCGCGAGGCCTTCCGCCTGCTGCGCGAGCTTGGCACGCCCTGCCTCATTCATCAGCCCAAATACTCGATGTTTGAGCGTTGGGTGGAAGGCGGCCTGCTCGACTTGTTGGAGGAAGAAGGCGTGGGCTGCATCCCGTTTTCGCCGCTGGCCCAGGGCCTGCTCACCGACAAGTACCTGCACGGCATTCCCGCCGATTCGCGTGTGGCCAAAGGCGTGGGCTTCTTGCAGGAAAGCCAGCTCACGCCCGAGCGCCTCGACCAGGTGCGCCGCCTGAATGAGGTGGCCCAGGCCCGCAGCCAGAGCCTGGCTCAAATGGCGCTGGCCTGGCTGCTCAAAGACGAGCGGGTTACTTCCGTGCTCATCGGTGCCAGCCGCCCCGAGCAGCTTACCGATTCGCTGGGCTGCTTGGGTAATATCAGTTTTAGCGTTGAGGAGCTGGGGTTAATAGAGGGGATTCTGCAGCCGGAGGCGATGTAGAAAATTTGAAAGTCTAGTTATGCAGGTTGTGCTGCGGGAAGAACGTCATGCAAAGCGCAGCGAAGCATCTCGCTCGCCCCGTCTGTCATGCTGAGCTTGCGAAGCACCTTCTCACGTCTCAACGATTCGTTTTGCGGGGATAAGATGCTTCCTTCGTCAGCATGACAGGCGATTGGGTTTGCCACCACACGCGAGATGCTTCGCTGCGCTCTGCATGACGTTCCATCCCCCAACAGCAAAAGCCCAAGCGAAACCCACCAAAAGCCAAATGGCAGGAAGGTACAGGAAGCCGGGACTGCTAGCAGCTGGTTTCTTCGGTGCACCGAGCGGGCCACCGCGAGGTCCACTCACTACCGTCTTATGCTTGCTAAAACATTCTGCTCTTTCCTGTTAAGCCTGGTTCTGCTGTTGCCATTGGCCGCCAAAGCCCAGCAGCCGGCTACCCAAAAGCAAATCCAGTACCTCTCCGGTACCGACAACCGCCGGACCGTGAAGTGGGATTTTTACTGCACCGGCGGGCGCAAAAGCGGCTACTGGACCACTATTGCCGTGCCCTCGTGTTGGGAGCAGGAAGGTTTTGGCCTCTACAACTACGGCCGCGACTACAAAACCTACGGCAAGAACTTCCGCTTCGCCGACGAGCAGGGGCTTTACAAGCACAGCTTCACGGTGCCGGCCAGCTGGCGCGGGCGCCGCATCGAAATCGTATTTGAAGGCTCGATGACCGACACCGAAGTGAAGGTGAACGGGCAGGTGGCCGGGGCCGTGCACCAGGGCGCGTTCTACCGCTTCAAGTACGACATCACCGACAAGCTGAAATACGATGCGCCCAATGTGCTCGAAGTGAAAGTGAGCAAGATGTCGGCCGAGCCCACCGTGAACAACGCCGAGCGCCTAGCCGACTACTGGGTGTTTGGCGGCATTTTCCGGCCGGTGTATCTGCAGTCTTACCCGCAGCAGTTTTTGGAGAATGTGGGCATTGATGCCAAGGCCAACGGCTCGTTTGCGGTGCGCGCCAACGTGCGCAACCTGCGCCAGGCCGGGCAAGTGCAGGCCGATATTCTCGACGCCACCGGCCAGGTGGTGAGAACCGCCCGCGCCGAGGTGGCGGCCAATGATACCGTGGTGCGCTTGGCCACTACGCTCCGCAACCCGCGCCAGTGGACGGCCGAAACGCCCAACCTCTACCGCACCCGCCTCACGCTGCGCAACGGCTCCGAAACCCAGTACCAGACCACCGAGCAGTTCGGCTTCCGCACCATCGAAATCCGGCGTGGCAAGGGCGTTTACGTGAACGGCACGCAGGTGAAACTGAAAGGCACCAACCGCCACAGCTGGTGGCCCGAAACCGGCCGCACCCTCAACGACTCCATCCACCTGGCCGATGTGAAGTTGATTAAGGAGATGAACATGAACGCCGTGCGCATGTCGCACTACCCGCCCGACGCCAAGTTTCTTCAGCTCTGCGACTCGCTGGGCCTGTACGTGCTCGACGAGCTGGCCGGCTGGCAAACGGCCTACAGCACCAAGGCCGGCGAGCCGTTGGTGCGCGAAATGGTGCTCAAAGACCAGAACCACCCCAGCATCATCTTCTGGAGCAACGGCAACGAAGGCGGCACCAACAAGGAGCTGGACGACGACTATGGCCGCTACGACTTCTCGAACCGGCCCGTGATTCACGCCCACCACAAGCCCGGCAACGAGCACAACGGCATCGACACCAACCACTACGAGAACTTCTACAGCACCCAGAAAATCCTGGCCGACTCGCTCATTTACATGCCCACCGAATTCCTGCACAGCCAGGACGACGGCGGGGGCGGGGCCGGCCTGGCCGACCTGTGGGAACTGCACTGGAAGGCCCAGCGCTCGGCCGGCGGCTTCCTGTGGGCCCTGGTGGATGAGGGCATTGTGCGCACCGATCAGAACAACATCATCGATGTGAACGCCGTGAACGCGCCCGACGGCGTGGTTGGCCCGCACCGCGAGAAGGAGGGGAGCTTCTACGCCATTCGGGAGATTTTCTCACCGATAAAAATCCGTCTGAAGGAGTTGCCCGCCAAGTTCAACGGCAGCGTGGACGTGGAAAACCGCTACCACCACACCAACCTCAACCAGTGCTTTTTTCAGTGGGAGCTGGTGAACTACCGTAAGCCCAACGACCCGTTTGCGGGCAGCATCACGGGCAAGAAAAGCCGCATCAAAAGCCCTGCCGTGGCCCCGCTGGCCGTCGGCAAGCTGAAGCTGGAGCTGCCCAAAGACTGGAAAAACTACGATGCCCTGGTGCTTTCGGCCTACGACCCATTTAAGAACCTGGTGTATAAATGGACCTGGAAAACCGGCAGCAACGCCAAACTGCTCGACGGCGTGCTGGCCCTGCAGGCCAAGGACACCAAGGCCGTTGAAGTCACAGAAATCGACACTGCCCTGACGGTGAAAGCCAGCAACATCACCGTTACGTTCAGCAAAACCAATGGCCGCATCATGGCCGTGACCGGCAACAACGGCGACCGCCTTTCCTTCACCAACGGCCCCGTGCTGGTGGCCGGTACTTCCAAATTCACCGGCCTGCAGCACCGCACCGAGGCCGACGGCGAGGTAATCGAAGCCAGCTACACCGGCGACCTGAAGGCCGTGCGCTGGAAAATGCACGGCAACGGCTGGCTGCGCATGGAGTACGAATACGCCCTCAGCGGCGACCATGCCTTTGCCGGCATCAGCTTCACTTACCCCGAGAACTTCGTGATTGGGGCCAAGTGGCTGGGCCAGGGCCCGTACCGCGTGTGGAAAAACCGCCTGCAGGGCGTGAGCACCAACGTGTGGGAAAATGCCAACAACAACACCCACACGGCCGCCGCCCCCTGGATTTACCCCGAGTTCAAAGGCTACTTCGCCGACATTGCCTGGATGGAGATGAACACCGTGGAGGGCAAGTTCCTCATCGCCAGCCCCGATAAAGGCTTATTCATTCGCCGGTTCAACTTCTACGGTTTGTCCGGTATCAAGCCCGCGCCCGGCCTGCCCAACGGCGATATTTCCTTCCTCGACGCCATCCCGCCCATCGGCACCAAGCTGGGCCTGAACATCGACAACAACCCCAAGAACCTGGGCCCCGACAGCGAAACCAACCACCTGAGCGGCGCGCCAATGAAGCGCACGCTGTTCTTCTACTTCGGCCTGGCCCCGGCCGATAGCAAGCCGCAGCCTTATACCGCGCCGGTGAAGGACGATTTGTTCTAGGGGCGGGGCCTCACACGGGGGAACCTCACCCCCGACCCCTCTCCAAAAGAAAGGGGAGCCACGGTAGCGCCTTTGTCATTGCGAGGAGGCACGACGAAGCAATCCGTCCTGGTCTCAGCGACGAAGTTTATAATGCGACAAGCCCTACCGGGTACGACCCCGGCACTGCGCAGTGCCGGGGTCGTACCCGGTAGGGCTTGTCGTTTCAGTGAAGTGTCTGGTTTTGTCAGGACGGATTGCCGCGCTACGCTCGCAATGACAGGCGTCAGGCTCCCCTCTCTTTTGGAGAGGGGCCGGGGGTGAGGTTCCCCCGCGTGCGGCTCTTCACGGCCGGAGCAGCCGCACAAACGTCAGTTTGTCCCGGTCACATGTCAGCTTACCGTCCTTAAACTCCAACTCCACCACCTGAATCACGCTGCGCTTAGCGACAATGCTGTTAGCCGGCGCGGGGCTGGCTTTGCTACGGCCGGGATGCGTGAAGTAGAACAGGAAAGCGCGGTTGCCGCTCACCACCACGTCGGGGTGGCCGCCGATGGCCTGGTCGTCCGGCCCTTTGCCGGGGGCTTCGAGCAGGCGTTCGGGCTGGGGCTGCCAGTGTTGGAGGTCGGTGGAGTGGTACACGGCCAGGCCCTGCCACTTGTCGATAATCATCCAGTACTGGTTGTGCCAGCGGAAGACTTTGGGGCCTTCGCCGCGCTCGTTCAGGGCTTGGCCGTGGTCGGTCCATCGCTGCAGGTCGGGGCTGTCGGCGTAGTAGATGGATTTGTGGTCCCGCTCGTTGTTGTACCACAGGCGCCAGGTGCCGTCGGGCAGCCGGAACACGCTGGCATCAATCACTTTGTCGGTGACCAGGGGCAGGGTTTGCACGTAGCGCCAATTCCGCAAATCGGAGCTGCTAAGCTGGACGATGACGCGCGGGTGGTTCCAGTCGTTGAACGTGCCGGGCACGTAGGTCAGGAACATGTGGTAGGTGCCCTTGTCCTCCACAATATCCGGGGCCCAGTGGGTGTAGCCGGGGTGGGGGCGGTAGGCTATGTTGGCCGTGTCGCGGTATTGCCAGGTGGTGCCGCCGTCCGCCGATTCGGCGATGCCGATGCGGGTGCCGTGCACCCACGTGACCCCGGTAGCAGTGGTATCGGTGGCCCGGCGGTTGGTGTAGAACATCCACCACTTCCCAACCTGCTTGTTCCAGATAATGACCGGGTCGGCTGCGCCATCAAATATGGGGTCGCGAAACAACGGCTTGGGCGCGGGCTTAACTGCTCGGGAAGCTTTTGCAGCTTGAGCAGTGGCAATTGATTTTTGGGCTACGACTTGGGTAGAAGTTGCCAACAGGGCGAAGCACAGAAAAATGTAGAGGGGTTTCATTAATTACAGAACGGTCATGTCGAGCGCAGCCGAGACATCTCGCTCGCATCGTTGAAACGATTAGATTACTACCTCACGCGAGATGTCTCGGCTGCGCTCGACATGACGGCCGAGCTCCACTCTGTTCTCTCTGGTTTCATCCAGTTTCATGGGCGGTTACTGCTGCTCCAGCAGCTTCAGCTCTTTGGCCGACACGCGGAACACCGTGCCGTGGCGCAGTCCTTTGGGCACGGTGAGCTGGTCGGAAATATCAGTCCAGTTCACGAGGTCCGTCGATTTTATGAGGCCGTATTTGTGGTCACGGTACTTGTCGAAACACACCAGCCACTCCTTGCCGAGCTTAACGGGGGCCGGGCCCTCGGCCCAGTAGTTGCCGGTGATGGGGGCCGAGGCCTTGCCATACGGCCCGGTAAGCTGGTCGCTGAACGCCACGCGCAGATTTTTCTGGGCCGGCTCGCGGGTTTCGTCCTTCAGAAACATCACAAACCGCTTGCCGTCGGGCTGAATGCTGGAGTCAATTACATTGAAGCCCGGCTCGTAGAGCAGCGTGGTTAGGGTGTAGGTTTTGAAGTCCTTGGTCGTGGTCGAGTAGATGCGGTGGTTGTAGCCGGCGTCAGCAGTGCTCTGGGTTTCCGGAAACTTGCCGGTGATGGTGGTGGCCCAGTAAATGAGGTAGGTTTTGGTGCTGGGGTCGTAGGTGATTTCCGGGGCCCAGCAGTTGCGGGCGCCGGCTTCCTGCTGCATCACGGGCAAAAACTGCTGCTCCGACCAGTTGATGAGGTCTTTGGAGCTGGCGTAGCCAATGCCCTTGTCCTGCCAGCTCACCGTCCAGACCATGTGAAACAGCCCGTCCTGCCCGCGAATGATGCAGGGGTCGCGCATGAGCTTGTCCTTGGCCACGGTGGGGCGCAGGAACGTGCTGTCGCCTTTCAGAGCCGTCCAGGTGTAGCCGTCGCGGCTGCTGGCCAGGTGCAGGCCGTCTTGGCCGTTGCCTTTGAAGTAGCAGAAAACAAGGGCTTCGTTCTTTTTCAGCGGGGCCTGTGCGTGGGTGGTGGCAGTTGCTAAGCTGAGCGCAGCGAGGAATAGGAGGGATTTCATTGAGGTTGAGGTAAACGGGTTATGCCTTTTTCAAGGAGCGGTGCGCAAAATGCGGTCATAATTTGAACGGCCATGTTGAAGAAAGCACGTCAAGCCGAGCGTAGCCGATGCATCTCGCGTGCAGCAGTAAACCCAGTCAATCGTCTGTCATGCTGAGCTTGCGAAGCATCTTCTCACGCCACAACGATTCGTTCAGCGGCGATAAGATGCTTCGCAAGCTCAGCATGACAGGCGGTTGGATTACTACTCCGAGCGAGATGCTTGCCTAAAGCGACCTGCGGTTCGACTCCGCTCAGCATGACGAGCCATCCAGCATGGCCGCCTCAATAGCAAAACGTCCACACGTTAATTCCCATCCGGCTTCACCACTGTGCTGCGGGGGCTGTCGGGCCACTGCCAGCTGGCCAGGGCGTCAGGCTTGGCGGGGTCAAACGCCGGCAAGTCGTTGCGCAGAAACTTCACCAGCCCCAGCTTGTTGGCTTTGATGCCTTCCACCACGCACTTGGCAATCTCAAAGGCGCCGTAGGGGTTAAAGTGGGTGTTGTCGGCCAGGTCCTGGGTTTGGCCGGGGTAGGTGTTGGCCAGGTAGTGCACGAAAGCTTTCTTCGACTCTTCGGGGCCGATGGCTTCGTAGAGCTGCGTGGTCATGGCGTTGAGGTCAATTAGGGCCACGCCTTCTTCCTGGGCCACTTTGCGGGCGGCGGCGGGGTAGTCGCCGAGGCTATTTTCAATCTTGCCAGCGGCCCCGAACGAGCGGCGGCTAGTGGAAGTGACGATGACCGGAATGCCGCCTTTCTTTTTGGTTTCCTGCACAAACAGCCGCAGCCGCTCGGTGTAGGATTTCCAGGGACCGTCGTTCTCACCTTTCTCCTTCTGGTCGTTGTGGCCGAACTCTACGAAGAGGTAGTCGCCGGGCTTCATTACGCTCAGCACCTTTTCCAGTCGTTTCGAGCCCAGGAAGCTGCCCAGGCTTAGGCCCGATTCGGCGTGGTTGGCCACGGCCACGCCGGGCTTGAAGAAGCGCGGAATCATCTGGCCCCACGACGCCCAGGGTTCGTCTTCCTGGTTTACCACCGTGGAGTTGCCGGACAAAAACACGGTTACGGTGGAAGCAGGGGCGGGGGTTATTTCCAGCGCAGCCAGGCAGGTGCGCGAGCCGTTGAATTCCAGCGTGAGCTTGTCGTCCCAGTCGAGCTTGGTGAGTTCACGGGGCTTGAGCTGTACTGTGGCGGTGGGCGAAATCTGGCGGCTTTTAACGTTGACGGTGAAGGTGTGGGTAACGAATTTACTAGGGGCGGTTTCAGTTTTTTGCAGCAGCAGCCGGCGCGATTCGGCTCGCAGGCTGGTGGAGGAGGGGCCTTTCAGGTCGCCCAGGGTCACGGTCACGTTGTAGTTGCCCTCGGGCAAATCCACGGAGAAGTAGAACGGCTTGTCGCTGGTCACGAAGTCGCCTTTCAGCGCGTCCTTGCCGCCGTGGTCTCGGCCCGAAACTGAGGTTTCAAAATCGAAGCCGTAGCCCATGGCGGCGCTGTAGGTGGCGGTGGGCATCACCTGCCGGTAGCCGGGCGCCGCTTTGCCGGGGCCAAAGTCGAACTTAAACGAGGTGCTGAGGGCCTGCGCGGTGGCCGGGGCCGCGCGCAGGAGCGCACCAACCAAAACCGGCGCGAGAAAAAGCCTTTTCATAAAACTGAATAGATGGGAAGGACCGGTGGGCTAAAAGTACCGGCCGCCTAGGGTTGGGCTTTCCTGCACTGTCATGCCCGGGGCGCGACCTAGGGGCTACAGGGCTGCGCGGTGCCATGGCCGGCAGCCCGGAAGAGTGCAGGAGAGTGAGTCTAGGCTTGGCGTTTTCTTTTACTGAGTGGGCTTGAGATGGTCAAGGGGCGTGGGGGCAACTCCTGGCGGGGGAACCTCACCCCCTGACCCCCTCTCCAAAAAAGAGGGGGCACCGGAAATGCTCCTGGCGGATTTAGCAATGGAGTCGTCCTCACGGGCCGGTGCCCCCTCTTTTTTGGAGAGGGGGTCAGGGGGTGAGGTTCCCCCGCGCCGCCTGCCGACCACCCCTGCTCAATATCCACCCACCTGTCCACATATGCCGCTGCTCCAAACTCTCAAATTGCGCTGCCACGCTGCTTGCCACCACTTCCTATGTGTGCGGGCGCTTGGCCTATTCGCGTTGTGGGTCCTTGCCGCCACCGCCATGGCAGCCAGTCCGGCCCCGCCGCGGATGAAATACAATTTCAACCCCGGCTGGGAGGTGCTGGTGGGCGATGCACCCGGCGCGGAGGCCATTGGTTTCGACGATGCCAAATGGAAGACCGTAACGCTGCCCTACGCCTGGAACGAGGACGAAGCCTTCCAAAAAGACATCAAGGACCTGAGCACGGGCATTGCCTGGTACCGCAAGCGCTTCCGGCTGCCCGCTGCCAGCCAGGGCCAGAAGGTATTTTTGGAGTTTGAAGGCATCCGGCAGGCCGGCGATTTTTACGTGAACGGCCAGCTCATTGGCAAGCACGAAAACGGAGTGATGGCTTTCGGCTTCGATATAACCCAGCATCTGCGCCCGGCGCCGGCAGAAAACGTGCTGGCCGTGCGCATCGACAACGACTGGGACTACAAGGAAGCGGCCAGCGGCCAAGGCTACCAGTGGAGCAACCGCAACTTCAACGCCAACTACGGCGGTATTCCCAAAAACGTGTACCTGCACGTCACCAGTCCGCTGCACCAGACGCTGCCGCTGTTTGCGGGACTGGGCACCACCGGCGTGTATGTGTATGCTCAGGACTTCGATGTGGCCGCCGGCGAGGCGACAATAACAGCCGAATCGCAGGTGCGAAACGACGGTTCCGCTGCCCAAACCTTCGCCTACGAAGCCACAGTGGCCGATAAGAACGGCAAAATCATCGGCACCATGCGCGGGCTCGAAACCACCCTGGCTCCCGGCGAAACCAAGACGGTGCAGGCCCGCGCCCGGCTCACCGGACTCAATTTCTGGAGTTGGGGCTACGGCTACTTGTACACCGTCCGGACCCGCCTGCTGATTGATAATAAGGTGACGGACGAAGTGCAAATCCGCACCGGTTTCCGCAAAACCGAATTTGCCAACGGCCACATCAAACTCAACGACCGGGTGATGCAGGTGCACGGCTACGCCCAACGCACCAGCAACGAGTGGCCCGCCGTGGGCCTGGGCGTACCGGCCTGGCTCTCGGATTTCAGCAACGGCCTCATGGTGAGCAGCAACGCCAACCTGGTGCGCTGGATGCACGTGACGCCCTGGAAACAGGACATTGAGAGCTGCGACCGGGTGGGCCTGCCCCAGGCCATGCCCGCCGGCGACGCCGAAAAAGACGTGACCGGCCCCCGCTGGGACCAGCGCCTGGCCCTTATGCGCGACGCCATTATCTACAACCGCAACAACCCGAGCATTCTGTTTTACGAGGGCGGCAACGAGAGCATCAGCGCCGCCCACATGCAGGAGCTCAAGGACATTCGCAACCAATACGACCCCCACGGCGGCCGGGCCATTGGCTCGCGCGAAATGCTCGACATTGCCCAAGCCGAGTACGGCGGTGAGATGCTCTACATCAACAAAAGCGCCGGCAAGCCGCTCTGGGCTATGGAGTACTCGCGCGACGAAGGCCTGCGCAAGTACTGGGACGAGCTGTCGCCGCCCTTCCACAAGGACGGCGCCGGCCCGCGCTACAAAAACGCCCCCGCCGCCGAGTACAACCGCAACCAGGACACCCACGCCCGCGAAAACGTCGTCCGTTGGTACGAATACTGGCGCGAGCGGCCCGGCACCGGCACCCGCAGCAGCGCGGGCGGCGTCAACATCGTGTTTTCGGATACCAACACCCACTACCGCGGCGAGGAAAACTACCGCCGCAGCGGCGAGGTCGACGCCCTGCGCATTGCCAAAGATGGCTTCTACGCCCACCAGGTAATGTGGGACGGCTGGGTGGACCCCGAGCGGGCCCGCACCCACGTCATCGGCCACTGGAACTACCAGCCGGGCGTGGCCAAGGACGTGACGGTGGTGTCGAACGGCGAGCGGGTAGAGCTGTTTCTCAATGGCAAGTCACTAGGCTTGGGCCAGCAAAGCCACCGTTTTATGTTTACGTTCAAGAACGTGGCCTGGCAGCCCGGCACCCTGCGGGCCGTGAGCTACAATGCGACGGGCCAGCCAGCCAGCGAAGCCGAGCACCAAACCACTGGGCCCCCCGTGGCCCTGCGCCTCACGCCCATTACCAGCCCCACTGGCCTGCGGGCCGACGGTACCGACCTAGCCCTGGTGCAGGTAGAGGCCGTGGATGCCCAGGGCCGGCGCTGTCCCACGGCGCTCAACATGGTCAATTTCAGCCTCAGCGGGCCAGCCGAATGGCGCGGGGGCTTGGCCCAGGGTCCCAACAACTACATTCTGGCCAAGAGCCTGCCCGTAGAAGGCGGCGTAAACCGCGTGCTCATTCGCACCACCACCAAGGCGGGCAAAATCACCCTTAAAGCCACTGCAGCCGGCTTGAAAACCGCTACTGTCAGCCTGAGGTCGCAGCCCGTGGCGGTGCAGCACGGCTTGGCCGCCCAACTGCCCGGTACCGATTTGCCGGTAAGTTTGGGGCGCGGCCCTACGCCCGCGGGCCCGGCATTCCGGGTGTCGCGGGTGGCAGTTCCGATAAAAAGCGTGACGGCGAACTCCAACCCCGCCGCCGCGGCCCTGAGCTTCGACGACAACGAGCTCACAAGCTGGGTGAGCGCCCGCCAGCCGGCCGGCCCCTGGATAGAGTACGCCCTGGCCCGCCCCGCCAGCATCGGCGAAGTAGCCATGAAGCTGACCGGCTGGCGCAACAGCACGTACCCCATCCGCATCTTGGTAGATGGCCAGGAGGTTTTCCGGGGCACCACCGAGCGCAGCCTGGGCTATTACACGGCCACCTTTGCCCCGCGCACCGGCCAAACGCTGCGCATCGAGTTGGTGGGCGCCACCCAGGCCAAAGATGCCTTCAACATCACGGAGCTGGATGCCGCCAAACCGGGCGCGCCCGTCACCGACCAGGCCGGCCTGCCCGGCACCCTCGGCTTGGTGGAGGTAGAAGTGTACGAGAAGCCAGCTGCCAGCAAAGCAAACTAAATACTGAACGGTGTAGAGTCGCCACACTTGGCGCCTCGTCGTCCGCGCCGTTAGGGGTAACCAATTGTTAACACAGGAGAACTCTGCCCATGGGGCAGAGCTCGACGCAGCTGCTCGCGTAGGGGAGGAGCTCATACGTGCGGCCACGCGGCAGGATGCTCGGCTGTGCGGCACTATCCCGATAACCTCCTCTATTTGGCTAGAAAATAAAGCTTTACAAGGGTTAATTGAGCAAGGTCGAGCCACCCGGGGTAACCTCTATACACTCTCCTCAAACAGGCTTAGCGCTGGACTTCAGCATAGCATTCCGATAGAATTGCATATTAAACTTTAACAAGTTCGGCTTATAAGGAACCATTGTACATAACAATTGCGTAGTGCCAGCATTCTAACTTTGGGATAGCACTGTTCCAAGGTCAAGGATTTATTAATCGGGAGCCTGTTTGTACTTTCTTCTTATTGCTGGTTTATGCCCAAATACTTACGTAGTTCGCTTCGGTCATTATTACTGCTTTCAAGCCTGGCTTTCCAGCCGGCCCGCGCCGGTGATGGTAGCCCCAGTTCCTTAGTTGCAGTTGCCCCGGCGGCGACCACCACGCAAGAGTCGTTTGACACCGGCAGCAAACCCAATTACCCGGCTGGCACGGTAGCCCTCGGCACTGGCAGCTGGACCTTTACCGACGCCGTACTGGGCAGCAGCCCCGCCGACCGCAAAAACGGCGCCCAGTCCGCCCGCCTGCAGCAAAACGGCAAGCTCACCATGGAGTTTTTCCTGCCCAATGGCGCTTCCACCGTCACGGTGCAGCACGCCATTTTCGGCACCGATGCCAGCAGCAGCTGGGAGCTATGGGCACAGGCCGCCTCCTGCAACTGCGATAAGTGGACCAAGGTGGGCAACACGGTGCTCACCACCACCAACGTGCTGCAGGCCACGTCCTTCACCGTTAATATTTCGGGCAACGTCAAGTTCGAGATTCGCAAGACCTCGGGCGGGGCTGCGCGGCTGAACATCGACGACTTCTCGGTGGTCGACTTCGGCGTGGCACAGCCCTCCGTCGACAACGACAACATGGCCCTTGGCAACCCCAGTGGCGCCATCACCGACATCAGCTACCCCACCAACTACCTGCTGGTGAAGCCCCAGTACGTAATGAGCTACCACCGCGACCGCGGCATTCCCAACTGGGTGAGCTGGCACCTCGACATCGGCGACCGCAATGGCATCGACCGCCAGGACGACTTCCGGCCCGACCCGCAACTGCCCGCCGGCTGGTATCAGGTGACTCAAACCAGCTATTCGGGCTCGGGTTTCGACCGCGGCCACTTGTGCCCCTCGGCTGACCGCACGTCGAGCCTGGAAAACAACTCGGCCACGTTCTACATGACCAACATGATGCCCCAGGCGCCTCAGAACAACCAGGTTACCTGGGGCAACCTGGAAAATTACACCCGCACTTTCCTGCCCAACAACGAGGTTTATATCATTGCCGGCAGCTACGGCGTGGGCGGCACCGGCAGCAACGGCGGCGTCACCAACACCCTCGACCAGGGCCGTGTCACGGTGCCCAACCGCACCTGGAAGGTGATTGTCATTCTGCCCGTGGGCGACAACGACGTGGCCCGCGTCACGAGCAACACCCGCGTCATTGCCGTGGACATGCCCAACATCAACACCCTCAACACGAACTGGGGCGTCTACCGCACCAGCGTCGATGCCATTGAGGCCAGCACCGGCTACGACCTGCTTTCGAACCTGCCCCTGGAAGTGCAGGCCGCCATTGAAGCGCGCACGGACACCGGTCCGACCAACTAGACTCTTTCTTGCCTCTCTTTTTTGAATCGATACAAACGTCTGTATGGCAGTTTTTTATAATAAAAATTCGGGTTTCAGGAATTGGTCAGCTCTCCTGATTTTTCTACTCTTCATGGGCGGGCAGCAGGCTTGGGCGCAAACCCCGGTTAAGCTGACGACGGGTACTTACACCCAAACCTTCGATGCGATAGGCACCACCGCCACGGCCACTGTGCCAGCAGGCTTTGTCTTTTCCAGCGAAGCGGCGCCAGCCTACAACTTCAGCACTAATTACACCACCACCACGGTCGTGGCAAACGGCAACAATTTCACTGCTGGTGGCACCTACAACTTTGCGGCGGCTACTGGTTCTACTGACCGCGCCATTGGCTTTCTGGCTAGTGGTACCTACATGCCGCCCCGCCACATTCTGCTGGCTATTCAGAATACAACGGGCGCGGTCATCCAAGACTTAGAAATTCAATTTGCGGTAGAAAAATACCGCACTAACACACGGCCTTACGATTGGAAGTTTTTTACGGGCCTCGATGGCACGACTTGGACTTCGCAGCCAAATGGCGACGAGCGGTTTGACGCCGGAACCAGTACCTACCACTATCCCCCCGTTTCAACTACTAAGCAAGTGGCAATCCTGGGCGTGAACCTTGCGCCAGATGCTATTTACTACCTGCGGTGGAGCTACCAGAGCGGCGAATCGCTGGTAACCAACGCCCAGGGGATTGGCCTGGATGACGTCACCGTTACGGCAACGTTTGAGGGGGGGACGCCGCCCACGCCGGGCGCGGCCATTACCACCGGCGCAGTTTCGCCTACTTCGTTTTGCGTAACCAGCAGCGCGCCCAGCTCTGCCTTCAACGTAGCCTTCACCAACACGGGCACGCTCACCGGCACCTACCAGGTGCAGCTGTCCGATGCCAACGGCGTCTTCGCCAGCAGCACCACCACCGGCATCATTGGCAGCGGCAGCAGCTCGCCGATTTCGGCCACCATTCCGGCTGGCACGCCCAGCGGCAGCAAGTACCGCGTGCGCGTCCTCAACGATGCCCCCGCCACCTTCGGCTCCAACAACGGCGCCGACCTGACCATTGGCCAGACGCTGACTGATAATCCCGTTGCCGTTGCGCCCAGCGCGGCTCAAGCTGTTGCCACTACCGGCACCGGCGCCATGCTCACGGCCAGCGCCGCATCGGGCTCCACTTATGTGTGGAAGTACAGCACCAGCGCGACCGGCCCGTTTACTTCGGCCATTGCCGGTGCTACCAATGCCGCGTACCAACTCAAAGGCGCCGATTTTCCGAGCGCCGGCAAGTATTACCTCGTTGCCCAGGCCACCGTTAGCAGCAGCTGCGGCACGGCCACCGGCGAGAGTGCACCCATCGAAGTTACCGTGACGGCGCCCGTTGTTACGCCCGCTCTCACGGTTTCGACCGCCAGCCTACCCGACTTCAACTCCGTAGCGGTAGGCGCCGGCTCGCCGCTGAAAAGCTTCACGGTGAGCGGCACCAGCCTCACCGACATTGTCCGCATCACGCCCCCGGCTGGTTTCGAAATCCGGACCGGTACCAACCCCTTTGCCTGCTGCACCATCGAACTGACGCCCGTGGGGGGCAACGTGCCCAGCACCACCATTGAAGTGCGGTTTGCACCCACCGCGGCCCAAAACACCCAGGCCAGCATTCCGGTGGCCAGCAGCGGCTTTCCTAGCCAGGACGTAGCCGTTTCGGGCACCGGCGTTGCGGCTGTGTTCCCGGCCACCCTCGCCACCGCCGCCGTTACCGAACTGACTGCCACCACGGCCACCGCTGGTGGCACCGTAGCCACCGATGGCGGCAGCGCCATCACGGCCCGCGGCGTGGTGTGGTCCAAAACTGAAAACCCAACCCTGGGCAACACCACCAGCGCCAGCACCACCGACGGCTCCGGCACCGGCGCCTTCACCAGCGCCCTCAAAGACCTGCTGCCCGGCACCACCTACTTTGTGCGGGCCTACGCCACCAATGACGTGAGCACTGCCTACGGCCAGGAGTTCACCTTCACCACCGTGGAAGTACCCCTCGCCACGGAGCCCACGGCCTCGGGCACGCTCTCGGCCAGCCTCGTCACGGGCACCAGCATGCAGCTGAACCTGACGGGCGGCAACGGCAGCAAGTACCTGGTGATTGCCCGCCTCGGCAGCCCTGTCGACGTGCTGCCCACTGATGCCACCACCTACGCGGCCGATGCTGAATTCGGCAAAAGCCGGTCGTTGGGCGGCGGGCAGTTTGTAGTGCACAACGGCACGGCTACCACCGTAGCCCTCACCGGCCTGCGCCCCAACTCGGCCTATCACTTCGCGGTTTTTGCTTTCAACGACAACAACGGCACGCTTTACGCCGAAAACTACCTCACCACCAACCCCGGCACGCTCACGCAGAGCACCGAGGCGCTGCCCGCAACCCTGTTGCTGGAAGAGAATTTCGAGTACGCCAGCGGCGCTTTGCTGACGGCTAACAACTGGGGCGCGCACAGCGGAGCAGGCACAAACGCTGTTGCCGTCAATCCGACTAATCTTTCTTACGCCGGCTACGGTCCGAACAGCGGGCGCGCCGCCACCCTCAGCGGTTCGGGCGAAGACGTGAACCGCACCTTCGAGAACGTGTATGCCCGCACGCCCGTCTACGCTTCGTTCCTAGTGAACGTGAGCAGCGTAAATGCCACCGGCGATTACTTCTTCATGCTGAGCCCCAAGCCTGTTAGCGGCACCTTCCGCAGCCGCGTAAGCGTGCGCCGCGCCGCCAACGGGAAGCTGCAGTTTGGCATTGCCAGCGGCACCGGCACTGTTTCCTACACCGAAGCCATTTACGATGTAGCCACCACCTACTTGATGGTGGTGAAATACACCTTCGACGAGGTAGGCAACGAAGCCCAGCTCTTCATCAACCCCACCACCGATACCGATACCGAGCCCGCTACCGCTACGGCGGTGGCCACCGAAACCGGCACCACGCCCGGCGCTCCCAACGACCACATCGGAGCGGTGGCCCTGCGCCAGGGCGCCGCAACCAACTCTGCTACCCTGGTAATTGACGGCATCCGCGTGGGCACCACCTACAAGGCCGTGAAAACCGGCGTCACCTGCGAGCCCGCCGTGCTGGCAGCCCTCGCCAACCTGACGGCCACGGCCCCCGCCAACCGCTGCGATGCCTCGGTGGCCTTCGCCGCCACGGCTGCCGGCGACCCCGAGCCCACCATCAGCTACTCCATCCTGAAGAACGGCGTGGCCACGGCCATCACCTCGCCCTACCTCTTCCCGGTAGGCACCACCACCGTCACGGCCACCGCTACCAACCGTTGCGGCACCGATGCCAAAACCTTCACCGTGACCGTGGAAGACAAGCAGGCGCCCATCGCCCTAACCCGCAACCTGACCGTGGCCCTAGCCAACGGCACGGCCACCATCACGGCCGCGCAAGTCAACAACGGCAGCACCGATGCTTGTGGCCTCGCCACGCTGGAACTGAGCAACACCCGCTTCACCTGCGACAGCATTGGCCAGCGCAAAGTGACCCTGACCGTGACCGACACCCACGGCAACACCGCCACCGCCACGGCCACCATCACCGTCACGGGCACCATCCCCACGCCCACCATCGCCGTGAAGCCTGCTTCCAATGAGTTCACGGGCGGCGTGGCCACCAACCTCTACATCGGCTACGGCCCGCAGAGCGTGACGCTGGCCGCGGCCAGTGGCGTGAGCTACCAGTGGAGCCCCGTGAAAGGCCTGACCAACACCAGCAGTGCCAACGCTGTGTTCACGGCTACCACGCCGGGCACGTTTGTTTGCACGGTCACGGCCACCAGCGCTTCGGGCTGCACCGCTACCCAGCGCGTGACCCTGGTAGTGACCGATATCCGCTGCGGCAACATCACCGACAAGAACCCCAAGGTGCTTGTGTGCCACCGCGGCAAGCCCCAGTGCGTGGCCGCCAAAGAAGTGCCGAGCTACCTGAAGCAGGGCGGCACCCTCGGCGACTGCAGCATTCCGGTGGCCAGCGCCACTGCTTCGGCTACCGCCCAGACCAGCAGCGCGGCAGCCCGCGAGTCCCTGCCCACGGCCGGCGCCCCCGTGTTCGAAGCCTACCCCAACCCCTTCACCGAGCGCACCGTGGTGCACTTCCGGGCTGGTAGCACCGGCCCCGCTCAGCTGCAGCTCTACAACGCGCTGGGGCAGGTAGTGAAGACGTTCTACAACGGCACCGCCGTGGAAGGGCAGGACTACGAGTTTGCCCTGGAGGGCGCCACCCTGGCGGCCGGCGTGTACACAGGTCGACTATTAATTAATGGAAAAGTGCAAACGCTGCGCGTGGTACTTACCAAATAGAGCAACTCATTTATTAAGCACAAAAAAAGGGGCCGATGTGGCCCCTTTTTTTGTGCCCAGCCACCCGCAAAGGCATTTCGCTATGCCATTGGGAACCTCGCTCCCACGCCTTTATGGCGTTGGCCGACCAGCCCCCACTAGCCCCGCATCTCGACTTAAACAAACGGGAAGCATTGATAGCGAATACGAATGCATTTTTTTTAGGAAGTTATCCGTGGAAAATGGTTTACCGTATGTGTTGTCCAGATTCATTGAACATTACCATTTCGTTACGCTTATGATGCCTGAACTAGACCGTGATATTCTCACGGGCCTAAACGACATTGCCATTCAATCAACCGCCATTAGCGAATTTTACCGATTCGTTGCCGACAACAACCTGCTCAAAGCCGGCCTTTTTATGGGCGGCATCTGGTGGCTGTGGTTTCAGCGGTATCCCACGCAGGAAATTGTCATTCGCAACCGTCAGATAATCATCGGAATTTTAGTGGGTTGCCTGGTGGGCATGTGCATTGCCCGCTCCCTCACGCACCTGCTGCCCCACCGCGTGCGGCCCCTCCACAACACCGAGCTGGCCCTGAAGCCGCCCCTGGAAACGCCGCCCATTATAGACGACAGCACTTCTTTTCCCAGCGACCACGCCACGCTGTTCTGTGCCCTGGCGGCAGGGTTCTTCTTCATCTCGCGGGGGCTGGGCCTGATGGCCATGCTCTACGCCATTTTCTTTATCTGTTTCCCGCGGGCCTTCCTGGGCTACCACCACGCCAGCGACCTGCTGGCCGGCGCCCTCATCGGCATTGCCACCGCCGTGCTGGCCAATTTGCCGGCGCTTCGGGAAAGGCTCTATCGGCCCGTGCTGGCGTGGCAGCGGCGCTACCCGGGCGTGTTCTACGTAGGCTTGTTTCTGATGACGTATCAGATTAACGACTTGTTTAATAGCACGCGCAGCATCATGGGCTACATGTCCAGCCTGGTTAAATAAGCAGCGCATTGCCGCATTGCCACCACGCCGCCGGCGGGCCGAGCTATCAGCGGCCCAGCCGGCGGCGTGTTTGTTTAGCCGCCAGGTAGGACCTTTGCCCCGGCACCTGCCTCACTGCTTATGAAACTGCTCCTGGTAGAAGACGAACCTAAACTGGCCTCCTTCATCAGAAAAGGGTTTGAAAACGAGGGCTATGAAATTGAGGTGGCCTACGATGGCCGCACCGGCCTCTCGCTGGCCCAGAAGCAGCCCTACGACCTGGTAATTCTCGACGTCAACCTGCCCCACATCAATGGCTTTGAGCTCTGCCGGCTTCTCAAGCAGCAGGCCCCGGCCCAGCCCGTGCTCATGCTCACGGCTCTGGACAGCCTCGACGACAAAGTCTCCGGCTTCGAAGCCGGCACCGACGATTACCTCGTGAAGCCCTTTGCCTTTCAGGAGCTGCTGATGCGCACGCGGGTGCTCACCCGCCGCTACGTAGATGCCGCCGCCAGCCAGCGCGTGCTGCGCGCCGCCGACTTGGAGCTGGACCTGGAGCGCAAAACCGTGACCCGCAGCGGGCAGCGCATTGACCTGACAGCCAAAGAATACTCACTGCTGGAGCACCTGCTTCTCAACCGCGGCAAAGTCGTGTCGCGCGTCGACATCGCCGAGCGGGTGTGGGAGCTCAACTTCGACACCAATACCAACGTCATCGACGTGTATGTGAGCCACCTGCGCAAAAAGCTCGACAAGGGCTACGACGTGAAGCTGATTCACACCATTGTGGGCATGGGCTACGTGCTGCGGGAAGGGTAGGGGCCATGCTGATTCGCAACAAGCTCATTCTGCGTTTTACCCTGTTGGTACTGGTCATTCAGCTGTGCCTGTCGGGGTTCATTTATTACTTCTACGCCAACTCCCGCCAGCAGCGCTTCGCCAACCGCCTGCAAGGCAAGGCCATGATGACCACGCGCCTGCTGCTGCGAGAGCAGGGAATAAACGAGGATTTTGAGCGCAACTTTCGGCGGCGCGACCTGCTCACCATTGCTCAGGAACAGGTGAGCATCTTCGGGCCCGACGGCCGCTTGCTCTACAGCAGCGCCGATAGCCTGAACCAAGCCGCCAACGCGGCGCAGCTGCGCCGGGTGCAGCGCGGCCAGCCGGTAACGTTTCGCGACGGAGCGCTGGAGGCCATCGGCATGTACTTCGAGTTCAACGGCCAGCCCTACCGCGTATTCGCTGCCGGCCTCGACGAGTTTGGGCACCAGCAGCTGGAAAAGCTGCTCCTGATATTGCTGGTAGGCAACGTGGGCGGGCTGGTGCTCATCGTGCTGGCCGGCTGGTATTTTGCCGATGAGGCCCTGCGGCCCATTGCCCGGGTGGTGCAGCAGGTGGAGAAAATAACCGCCAGCCGCCTCAGCAACCACGTGGACGAAGGCAACGGCACCGACGAAATTGCACAGCTGGCCATCACCTTCAACCGCATGCTCACGCGGGTGGGGCAAGCCTTCGAGATGCAGAAAAGCTTTCTCTCGCACGCTTCCCACGAGCTGCGCACGCCCCTAGCCACCCTGCAGGGCACTCTGGAAACCTCCCTGGCCTACGACCAAACCCTACCCGAAGCCAAGCAGAGCCAGGAAACCGCCGTGGAGGAGCTCAAAAAAGTCATCGACCTCACCAACGGCCTGCTGGCCCTGGCCAAGGCCGACGACGCGACTTTCCCTCGCGAGCCCGTGCAGCTCGACGAATGCCTGGAGCGCGCCCTGCAGGCCACGGCCGCCGCGTATCCGGCGCACAAGCTGCAGCTGGAATACGGTACCACGCCCGAGGAAATTGAAGACCTGTTTCTGGTCGCCGGCAACGGCCAGCTGCTCACCACCGCCCTCGTGAACCTGCTGGACAATGCCTGCAAGTACTCGGCCGGCCCGGTGCAGGTGCTGCTGGGCTACGACACACCCAAGCAACTCAGCGTGACCATTGCCGACGCCGGCATCGGCATTGCCGACGAAGACCTGCCCCGGGTGTTTGAGCCCCTCTACCGGGCCGGCAACGGCAAGAGCCGCCCCGGCTACGGCATCGGCTTGGCCCTCACCAAGAAGATAATCGAGCTGCACGGCGGGAGCATCGTACTCACTTCGGCTTTGGGCATGGGCACCACCGCCACGCTAACGCTGCCAGCTACTGGGGCTTAGTAAAGCCCCACCGTTTGGGCTTGTCCTTACCCTCATTTTAGGTCTTGCTCCGGTCCGACCGCCCTAGGCGGTCCGACCGGTTGGCGAGCGGCGGAAATCGTTGTTCCGACAACCGGCCGAACCGCCTAGGGCGGTCGGACCGGACCGTTTCAGCGCCCAGCGTTAAAAGGTGGCAAGGCCCGCCGCTTGTGCAGGGCCATGAATGCCCAACCAGTTGGTGCGCCATTTTTCAGCGGTTCTTTAATGTCTTATAATGTCGCGTTCATACCGTTTTAATGTCGCTCATCCTCCTTTGTAGGCTGAACGTGCAAAACGCTATGGAACGGAATAACCGCAACCGCTTGCTGCTCGGTCTGTTGCTGGGAGCGCTGATGCTGTCGACCGCCCTGAATTTCTTCTTTCTGAAGCAACAGACGGCGCAGCCGCTTAACTACGAGCTGGAAGCTGGCCTGCCGGCCTCCATGACGGAGATGGCCTTGCTGCGGGCCCGGGCCGAACTAGCCGAATGCCAGCGCCAGCACGTGAAGCCCGATTCTTTAACCATCGCGGCCCAGGTACAGGACGATGAGCAACCATAGCGCCTTTTTCAGCCCAATTCGCTCGCTTTTCCGCTAAGCCCATCGTTCACGGCCGATTCCCACCCTCCCGAAAGTTCAACTTAATTCATGCTTCCCTTGCTCCCCCGCCAGCAACACGTACTTGATGCCCTGAATGCCTGCATCGCCGCCTGCGAAATCCAAACCGTTGATGGCCTAGATTACCCCGATACCCACCGCAGCGTTCGCCTCAGCCGCGACTGCGCCGACCTGTGCCGGTTGGCTGCCGCCTTCGTCCTGCGCGGGGCCGAGCACACGCCGCACATCCTGCGCGAATGCGCCGAGCTCTGCCGTGTCTGCGCCGACGAGAGCACACAGTTTTCCTACGAAGCATTCCGCAAATGCACCGACACCTGCCGCCGCGCCGAAGACGCCTGCCGCACGGCATTTGTGCGGTCTGCAGTGCCAGCTTAGGCGTTGTAATATGTACAAAAGCGGGGTTTACGTGTCGGCCTCGCGTCTGTCATGCTGAGCTTGCGAAGCATCTTATCGCGTTGTGACGACTCGTTCCGCGGTGAGAAGATGCTTCGCGAACTCAGCACGACAGACGCGAGGAAACAGCGATGGATAGCCGTTTCAACTGGTACAAATCAGTTCACTATCACAACCGCAGCATAGCCAGTTGCTGCGGCTCTGTTTTGAAGTAAAGCGGCTTTTTTTAATGTTTTTTAATGCCGTTGTAATTCTGTTCTAATGTCAGGCGGGCACTTTTGGGCACTCTGATGCGGAAATCCGCACCTGCTCAAGCCCCGCCTCATGCCACTTGCCCCGTCCATTCTTCGCGTTTTGCCCCCTTGGTTACTGGTGCCCTTGTTGTGCCTGGGCCTAGGTAGCTGCGGCAGCAAAGAAGAGGCTGATACGTCGGCTGAGGTAGAGGAGGCCCGGAGCTTGCCAGTCGCCCGGCTCGAAGCCCGCGACACCGTACTTACCCGCGACTACGTGGCCCAGATTCAGGCGGTGCGCAACGTGGAAATACGGGCCCGGGTACCGGGGTTTCTCGAGCAGATTTACGTAGATGAAGGCCAGGCCGTGCGCAAGGGCCAGCCGCTGTTCCGCATCAACGACGCCGAGTACAAAACCCGTCTTGCGCGCGCTCAGGCAGCCTTGAGCACCGCTACGGCCCAGGCCCGCGTGGCCCGGCTGGAGCTGGACCGGGTGAAGATTCTGACCGAGAAAAACATCATCACCAAGAGTGAGCTTGACGTGGCCCGGGCCAATATGCGGGCCGCCGAGTCGCGCACCGACGAGGCGCGGTCGACGGCCAAAAACGCGGCGCTGCAAGTGAGTTTCACCACGGTTCGCGCGCCCTTCGATGGCGTGGTGAACCGCGAGCCGCTCAAAGTGGGCAGCCTGCTCGACAACGGCACCCTGCTCACCACGGTGTCGGACACGCGGCAGCTTTATGCCTACTTCAACGTGTCGGAAATGGAGTACCTGGAGTACACCAAAACCCGGCGCCAGTCCGCCAAAGGTGGCGACGTGGTGCGGCTGGTGCTAGTAGACGGCACCCTCTACACCCCGCCGGGCAAGATTGAAACCGTAGAAAGCGAGTTCGACGCCAGCACGGGCTCCATTGCCTTCCGGGCCCGTTTCGACAACCCCAAAAAGCTACTCAAGCACGGCGCCACCGGCAAGGTGCGCATGAGCAACGAAATAGAAAACGCCCTGCTCGTGCCGCAGAAAGCCGTGTTTGAGGTGCAGGACAAAAACTACGTGTACGTGGTCGACCAGAAGGGAGAAGTGAAGCGCAAGAGCTTCGTGCCGCAGGCCCGGGTGTCGGCTTTCTACGTGGTGAAAGAAGGGCTGGAGGCCGGCGATAGGGTGGTGTGCGGGGGCATTCAGGACCTGCGCGATGGCAACCGCATCACCGCGCAACCGGTCACGATGCAGAGCATGCTGGCCTCCGCTCCTTAACTGCTAACCCCGCTTTCGGGCCGCGGCGAGGCGCGGCAGTTGTAACCCGCTATTTCGCTTGCCATGTTCGATATATTCATTCGCCGGCCAGTTTTGTCGCTGGTTATTTCGCTGTTTTTCGTGCTGCTGGGGGCGCTGGCCTTCTTCACGCTGCCCGTGACGCAGTTTCCGGACATTGCGCCGCCGTCCGTGACGGTGCGGGCCAAATACAACGGCGCCAACGCCGAGGTGTGCGCCAAGGCTGTGGCCATTCCGCTGGAGCGCGCCATCAACGGCGTGCCGGGCATGACCTACATCCAGACCGTGACCAGCAACAACGGCACCACGCTCATCACAGTGTATTTCGAAGTGGGCGTGGACCCCGATATCGCCGCCGTGGCCGTGCAAAACCGCGTGTCGACGGTGATTGACGAGCTGCCGCAGGAGGTAATCCGCAACGGCGTGATGACCGAGAAGGAGGTGAACTCCATGCTGATGTACATCAACCTGGTGAGCGACGACCCCGCTGCCGACGAGCAGTTTATTTACAACTTCGCCGACATCAACCTGCTCAACGAGCTCAAGCGCATCAAGGGCGTGGGCCTGGCTGAACTCATGGGCAACCGCGAATATTCCATGCGCGTCTGGCTCAAGCCCGACCGCATGCTGGCCTACCGCATATCCGTCGACGAGGTGGTGGCCGCCATTCAGCAGCAGAACATTGAGGCGGCGCCCGGCCGCACCGGCGAAAGCGCCGGCCGCGCCCCGCAGGTGCTGCAGTACGTGCTGCGCTACACCGGCAAGCTCGACAAGCCCGAGCAGTACCGCAACATCGTGGTGCGCGCCGACCCCGACGGCTCAGTGCTACGCCTCCAAGACGTGGCCGACGTGGAGTTTGGCGCCCAGACTTACCGCATGGAGTCCAAGACCAACGGCCGGCCCTCGGCGGCCATCCGGCTCAAGCAGCTGCCGGGCTCCAACGCTTCGGAAATCATCGAAAACATTAAAACCCGCATGGCGGAGCTGAAAAAATCCAGCTTCCCGCCCGGCATGAACTTCATTGTGAGCTACGACGTGTCGCGCTTCCTCGACGCCAGCATCCACGAAGTGCTGCGCACGCTGGTGGAGGCGTTTTTGCTGGTGTTTGTGGTGGTGTACATCTTCCTGCAGGACTGGCGCTCTACGATGATTCCGGCGCTGGCCGTGCCGGTGGCCCTGGTCGGTACGCTGGCGTTTATGCAGATGCTGGGCTTTTCGATTAACCTGCTCACGCTGTTTGCTCTCGTGTTGGCTATCGGTATTGTGGTCGATAACGCCATTGTGGTGGTGGAAGCCGTGCACGCCAAGATGCACGAGGAACATATGGGGCCACGTGAAGCCACGTTTGCGGCCATGAATGAAATTCGCGGGGCGCTGGTGGCCATCACGCTGGTGATGTCGGCGGTGTTTGTGCCGGTGGCGTTTCTGTCGGGGCCGGTGGGCGTGTTCTACCGGCAGTTTTCGCTCACGTTGGCCATTTCCATCGTCATTTCGGGCATTAATGCGCTGACGCTGACGCCGGCGCTGTGCGCACTGCTGCTCAAGGAAATACCAGCCGACGACGAGCGCAAGGGCTGGCTGGGCCGCTTCTTCGCGGGCTTCAACCGCAAGTACGAGGCGTTTGCGGAGCGCTACCAGGGGCTGGTGCGCTGGCTGTCGAGCCGCCGGCTGGTAACGGCGGCGCTGTTGCTGGGCTTTTTCGGGGCCACCTGGGGCATCAACCGCGTGCTGCCGTCGGGCTTTATTCCGTCCGAAGACCAGGGCATGGTATACATCAACGTGACCGCGCCGGCCGGAGCCACGCTGGAGCGCACCACCGCCGTGCTCAACGAAGTGCAGCGCATTGCTCAGAAGCTCAAGCCCGTGGAGTCGGTGTCGACCCTGGGCGGCTTCTCGCTGATGAATGACGTGTCGGGCTCCAGCTACGGCATGGGCATGATTAACCTCAAGCCCTGGGACCAGCGCACCGAGTCGGTGCAGGACATCATGACCCAGCTCACGGCCAAAACCCGCCACATTACCGACGCGCAAATTCAGTTTTTCACGCCGCCCACCGTGCCGGGCTTCGGCAACGCCGGCGGCTTCGAGATGCAGCTGCTGGACCGCACCGGCCGCGGCGACCTGCAGGAAACCGACCGGGTGGCCCAGCGCTTCCTCACGGCCCTGAACAAGTCGCCGGCCGTGGAAGGCGCCTTCACCGGCTTCGACCCGAAATTTCCGCAGTACCTCATCAAGGTCGATGCCGACCTGGCCGCCAAAAAGGGCGTGAACGTGGCCCAAGCCATGAACACGCTCCAAACCTTCATGGGCGCCAACTACATTTCCAACTTCATCCGCTTCGGGCAGATGTACCGCGTCATGATTCAGGCCGACCCGCGCTACCGCGGCAAGCCCGAGGACGTGCTAGCCCTCTATGTGAAAAACAGCCGCGGCGAAATGGTGTCCTGTGCCACGTTCATGCGCATCGAGCGCATTTACGGCCCCGAGCAGCTCACCCGCTACAACCTCTACAACGCCGCGCAGTTCAACGGCGACGCCGCCCCTGGCTACAGCTCTGGCGACGCCATCCGGGCCGTGGAACAAGTGGCAGCCAAGGAATTGCCGCGCGGCTACACCTTCGAATGGAGCGGCATGACGCGCGAGCAAATCCTGAGCGGCGACCAGGCGATGTACGTTTTTCTGCTGGTGCTGGTGTTCGTGTACCTGCTGCTGGCGGCGCAGTACGAAAGCTTCGTGCTGCCGCTGCCGGTGCTGCTGAGCCTGCCCACCGGCATCTTCGGCTCCTTCCTGTCGCTGAAGCTGCTGGGCCTCGAAAACAACATCTACGCCCAGGTGGCCCTCATTATGCTCATCGGCCTGCTGGGCAAAAACGCCATTCTCATCATCGAGTTTGCCGTGCAGCGCCGCAACGAAGGCGCCTCCGTGCTCGATGCGGCCGTGGAAGGGGCGCGGTCCCGCCTGCGGCCCATTCTGATGACGTCGTTCGCCTTCATCGCGGGCCTGATTCCGCTGTGCGTGGCCACGGGCGCCGGGGCGGTGGGCAACCGCTCTATCGGCACGGCGGCGGCAGGTGGCATGCTCATCGGCACGCTATTCGGCGTGGTGCTCATTCCGGGGCTGTATGTGCTGTTTTCGAGGGATAAAAAGCCTTCCAAGAAGGATAAGGAGCCGCTGACGGGGCTGGAGGAGGCGCCGGCTGCTGAGGAAAAGGTGGCGGCTACGGCTTGATGGCAAATCGCCCAGACGGCGCGCCTCACCCCCCGGCCCCCTCTCCGCAGGAGAGGGGGAGCCTGATGGAAAAATGTAGCTCAAATCATGAGCTACAAGATGTTTTTGAAAGCTGATTATGTTTCTGATTAACCCTTCTATAAATGCAGCCTTTTTTAGTCGTCTGGCTCCCCCTCTCCCTCGGAGAGGGGGCCGGGGGGTGAGGCGAACGTTCGCGCAACTCCTGGTAGTTAGCCTAATAACCATATTCACCGGCTGTCAGTCCGTAGCCCCACCGGTCATCACGCCCCGCGCCACTGCCACTCCCTCCACCTTCGCCAGCACCGCCACCCCAACCACCACCGACACTCTCACCCTGGCCAAACTTCCCTGGCGCCGATTCTTCGGCGACTCGGCCCTCGTAACCCTCATCGACACTGCTCTGCACGCTAACCCTGACCTGCTCGTGGCCGTGCAGCGCGTGGAAATAGCCCGCGCTGGCTTGCTGGCGGCCCGCGGCGCGCTGCTGCCTAGCGCGAGCGTCGGGGCCGTCGCCGGCTTTGACCGGTTTGCCGACTACGCGGCCCAGGGCCAGACCAGCACCAACGACGGCCGGGAGTTGCCCAACGGAGTACCCAACTTTTCCCTAGGCTTGCAAAGCGCTTGGGAAATCGACCTCTGGGGTAAGCTGCGCAACCGCCGCCAAGCGGCCTTTGCGCGCGTGCTGGCCAGTGAGCAAGGCCGCCGCCTGGTGCAAACTGCCCTCATCGCCCAGGTAGCCAGTCTCTACTACGAGCTGCTCACCTACGACAACCAACTGGCCGTGCTGGGCAAAAACCGCGCATTGCAGGAGCGAGCCGTCGAAATAGTGAAGCTCCAGAAGCTGGGCGGCCGGGCCACTGAGCTGGCGGTGCAGCAGTTCACGGCTCAGCTCTTGCGCACCCGCAGCCTTGAAATCGAAGCCCGCCAGCGCATTGCGGCCACCGAAAACACCCTCAACCGCCTGCTGGGCCGCTACCCGCAGCCCATCCGGCGGGGCCTGCCCCTGAACCTGCAGCAGCTGCCGGCCCAGGTAGCCGCTGGCCTGCCCACCACCATGCTTCTGCGCCGGCCCGATGTGCAGCAGGCCGAGCTGGAACTGGTAGCGTCCCGCGCCGACGTAGCCGCCGCCCGCGCCGCCTTCTTGCCCTCGCTCACGCTGGGGCCGTACATCGGGCTGAATGCCTACTCGCCCGCGCTGCTGTTCCAGACGCCCGGCTCGCTGGCCTTCGGCCTGCTCGGCGGCCTCTCGGCCCCGCTACTCAACCGCAGCCTGTTCCGGGCCGACTACCGCCGTTCGGCCGCCCAGCAACGGGCCGCTTACTGGAGCTACCAAAAAGCTGTGCAAACTGGCTTCGAGGAAGTAACCACCAACCTGAATGGCTTGGAAAACTACCGCCGCGTGGCCGACCTGCGCCAGCAGGAAGTGGCCGCCCTCACCCGCGCCGTCGACGTGTCCAACGACCTCTACCGGGCCAACTACGCCAACTACCTCGAAGTGGTGACGGCCCAGCGCAGCGTGCTCGACGCCGAGCTCATCCTCACCGACACGCGCCGCCAGCAGTTCCTGCTGCTCATCGACCTCTACCGGGCCCTGGGCGGCGGCTGGGACGCCCAGCCAACGGCAGACGTCCGGTAGGGGAGGGCAGAAGCAGCGCCTGGCCACCGCAGGGTGGAAAACTTCAAAAAGTTCTTCGTTGGTGTAAGTCCCGGGCGGGCATTTGTAACTTGGCCGTGCAAGAACATGTGCTGCCACTTACGGCTTGTATGCACCCGTATCCGGTTCGGATGCGGTTGTAGTTGCCTCAAACGTACTTTCCGTGCCCTCTTACGCCTCACCGCCCGCCGCTCCCACGCCCACTTCAAACGCCCTGTTTCCGGTGTTTTTGAAGTTGGAGCATTTCCGGGTGTTGCTGGTGGGCGGCGGGCAGGTGGGGCTGGAAAACCTGACTGCCATTCTGCACAACAGCCCCAACACGGCGGTGCAGGTGGTGTCGCCGAGCGTGCTGCCGGCCCTAACAAGCCTGGCGGCCCGGCACCCGCAGGTGCAGGTGCACGTGCGGCCCTTCTGCGATGCAGACCTCGACGACCAGGACTTTGTGTTTGTCGCGACCAACAACCCCGAGCTCAACCGCCACATCAGCGCCGAGGCGGCGGCCCGCCGCATTCTGGCCACCGTGACCGGGGCGCCCGACGAGTGCGACTTCTACCTGGCCTCGGTGGTGCAGAAGGGCGATTTGAAGGTGGCCATCTCCACCAACGGCAAAGCGCCCTCGGTGGGCCAGCGCCTACGCAACGTGCTTGAAGACGCGCTGCCCAACGAGCTGCCCAATGTGCTGCACCAAATGGCCATCATCAGCCACCGGCTGAAAGGCGACGTGGCCCAGCGCATCAAGGAGCTGAATGCCGTGACCGCCGAGCTGGCCTACGGCCCCGCCTACGAAACCCCCGCCACGGCCTACTGGCGGCGCGTGGCCACGGGCGCACTGGTCACGTTTGCGTTGTTCATCGTGCTCAACATCCTGTCTTACTACATCACCCTGCCGCAGGCCTGGGCGTGGCTGAGCAGCTCCAAAACGTTCTACATGTTTGTGGTGGTGGGCTTTGTGGCGCAGCTCATCGACGGGCTGCTGGGCATGGGCTACGGCGTGGTGTCGGCCATCAGTCTGATGTCATTGGGCCTGAGCCCGGTGGCGGTGAGTGCCAGCATTCATACGGCCGAGATGTTTGCCAGCGGCGCGTCGGGCTACCAGCACTACCGCTTCGGCAACGTGAACAAGCGGCTTTTTCGGGCTCTGCTGCTGCCCGGCGTGGCCGGCTCCTTAGCCGGGGCCCTGCTGCTCACCTACTTTGGGGAAAAATACGCGGAGTTGGTGAAGCCAATTCTGGCGGTATACCTGCTGCTATTGGGCTTGCGCATCATTGGCAAAGCCTTCCGCAAGCGGCAAGACAAGCGCCGCAAGGTGAAAAATGCCGGCTGGCTGGCCGGCGCGGGCGGCTTCCTCGACTCGTTTGGGGGCGGCGGCTGGGGGCCGCTGGTTACCAGCACGCTCATTGCCAACGGCCGCACGCCGCAGTACGTCATCGGCACGGTGAGCCTGGTGGAGTTCTTCGTCACGTTTGCCAGCGCCTTCACCTTTTTCGCCCTCATCGGCATTTCGCACTGGCAGATTGTGGCCGGGCTGATTGTGGGCGGGGTGGCGGCGGCGCCGTTTGCGGCCCGGCTGGCCGGCCGCATCCCCACCCGCTGGATGTTCCTGGGCGTGGGCACCATGGTTATTCTGTGGAGCCTGTGGGCGCTGCGGAAGCTGTTTTAAGCGACGGAATTTGGAAGCAGGTTGCGCCCGGCCGCTTTGTCGGTAGCGGAGAGGAGTTGGCTTAAAACCCAAAAGTCAGGAGAGAGCAGAAGGGTTTGCGGCGGGGCGGAGGCCTTCTTTGCGGCACTACGCTGCATGGCCGAGGGGCTGGACCGCGTAGTGGCTGCTCAGCTTACTGAAAGCCAGGTATTAACCAACCACATGCACGTTGCCATGCGCAAAAGTTTTCTGCAAGCCCTGCTGCTGGGCGGCCTCAGTTTATGCTCCGTACCCGCCCGGGCCCAGGCTCCCAAGCACACATTTGCGCTGGGTTCGGAGCATTTTCTGCTCGATGGCCAGCCGTTTCAGATGATATCGGGCGAGCTGCACTACCCGCGCATTCCGCGCGAAGTGTGGCGTGCGCGCCTCAAAATGGCCAAGGCCATGGGCCTGAATACTATTGGCACCTACGTGTTCTGGAACGCCCACGAGCCCCAGCCGGGCAAGTACGATTTCTCGGGCAACCACGACGTGGCCGCCTTCGTGAAAATGGCCCAGGAAGAAGGCCTGTGGGTGGTGCTGCGCCCCAGCCCCTACGTGTGCGCCGAGTGGGAATTTGGCGGCTACCCCTACTGGCTGCAAACCGTGCCCGGGCTGAAAGTGCGCAGCCAGGAGCCGCAGTTCGTGGCCGCCTACCGCCGCTACATTCAGGCCGTGGGCAAGCAGCTAGCCCCCCTGCAGGTGAACCACGGCGGCCCCGTGCTGCTGGTGCAGGTCGAAAACGAGTACGGCTCCTACGGCAACGACAAAGCGTACCTGGCCCTCAACAAAAAGCTGTTTGAAGAAGCCGGTTTCGACGGGCTGCTCTACACCTGCGACCCGGTGAAGGACGTGGCCGATGGCCACCTGCCCGCCCTGCTGCCCGCCGTCAACGGCACAGACAAGCCCAGCCAAATTCGGCAGCTGGTGCGCGCCAACCACAGCGGCAAAGGCCCATACTACGTGGCCGAATGGTACCCCGCCTGGTTTGACTGGTGGGGCACGCCGCACCACACCGTGCCCGCCGAGAAATACACGCCCGGCCTCGATTCGGTGCTGCAGGCCGGCATGTCCATCAACATGTACATGTTTCACGGCGGCACCACCCGCGGCTTCATGAACGGGGCCAACTACAAGGGCGGCACCTCCAACTACGAGCCCCAGATAAGCAGCTACGACTACGACGCGCCCCTCGATGAAGCCGGCAACGCCACGCCCAAATTCCACGCCTTCCGGCAGGTGATTGCCAAGTATCGGCCAGCCGGGCAGCCCTTGCCGCCCGTGCCCACCGCCCGCCCCGCCGCCGCCTTACCGGCCCTGCAGCTCGGCCGCGCCGCCAGCCTGCTCAGCCAGCTGCCGGCGCCCGTGGCCAGCCCCACGCCCCTCACCTTCGAGGCCCTGAAGCAAGACTACGGCTTTGTGCTGTACCGCGCCACCGTGCCCGGCGGCAGCACCCAAACCCTGAAGATTACCGACCTGCGCGACTACGCCGTGGTGCTCGTGAATGGCCAGCGCGTGGGCACCCTCGACCGCCGCCTGCGCCAAGACAGCCTACAAGTGGCCCTGCCCGCCGGCTCGGTGCAGCTCGACATTCTGGTCGAAAACATGGGCCGCATCAACTTCGGCAAGTACCTGCTCGAAAACACCAAGGGCATCACCCAAAGCGTGCGCCTGGGGAGGCAGGAAGTAAAGAACTGGCGCATGTACCGACTGCCGTTCAGCCAGGCCCCCGCGCTGACCAAGCCCGCCACGCAGAGACCGGCCGCCACGGCGGCCCCGGTGCTCCGCTCAACTACTTTCTCCGTGGCCCAGCCCGCCGATACCTACCTCGACATGCGCGCCTGGGGCAAAGGCTGCGCGTGGGTAAACGGCCACAACCTGGGCCGCTACTGGGCCATTGGCCCGCAGCAAACGCTGTACGTGCCTGCCGAGTGGCTGAAAAAGGGCAAGAATGAAGTCACCGTGCTCGAATTGCTCAAGCCGGACCAAGCCACCCTCACCACCCTCGACCACCCCATTCTCAACGAGCTGCGGCCCTGAGGCTGAGCTCAAGGGAGAAAGCCGGCCCAACGAGTATTATTTGGCCGGGAGCACCAGCACCGGAATCTTGCTTTCGAGTAGCACCTGTGCCGTGACGCTGCGGTGGAACAGGTTGCCCATGAAGCTGCGCTGCCGGGCAATGAGCACCACCAGGTCGAAGTCTTTGGGCTGCGCCGCGTGCAGGATGCCCGCCGCCACGTCCTCATTCACCAGTGTGCGCGTGCCTACGGGCGGCAGCTCCAGCGCCAGGCCCGTGCGGAGCACCGAGTCGAGCACGGAGGGCGGCAGCTCGCCGCTGTGCCTGTCGGGCATCACGTGGCCCACCACCAGCTCAGCCCCGAGGGCCGCCAAAAACTGGCGGGCGCTGCCGGCGTGCTCGCCCAGCGTAAAGTTTTCGCCATCAACAACCAGCAGCACGCGCCGCGGCGGGGCCGTGCTTTCTACCGAGTGCGGCACTACCAGCATGGGGTAGGGGGTGGTGCGCAGGATGTCCAGCGAAGTCGTTTCCACCAGCTCATTGGGCGTGCCCGAGTGGTCGGCGCGGCCCAGCACCACCAGCTGCGGGTGGTGGCGGGTCACGGCGTCGGCCACGGCAAAGGCGATGCGGCCGTGCCCTACTTCGGCCACCACCGGCACCGGCAGGTGGCTGGCCACGCCGTTGAGGGCCAGGTCCATGGCTTCCTGGCTTAGGTTCGAGAGCTGGCCCGTGAACATCTCGGGGTCGAGGATGGAGTCGCGGCGCACGTGCAGCAGCACCAGCCGGGCCTTCAGCGGCACGGCCAGGTTGGTGGCGTAGTCCAGCGCCCGGTTGGCCGCCTGAAAAAAGTCGGTGAGAATAAGCAGGGAAGCGGCCATGGGCAGGAGTGAGGATAGAGCTGGAAACAACAGCAAAGTACCGGCCCGTGGGGCAATCATCACTTGCGTAAAGTCGGCCGCAAACCTGATTTTAGTCATGTGCGCCGGGCGGGTCTGGCTGCCGCCCGCCAAGTTCGGGCTAGTGCTTTCTTCACTGCGCAATGAGGAAGAGTATGATAAAAGTCATGTGGTGAAGTAATCATTGTCAGAGCATTGGCAGTGGTATGGGGCGAATTTTGGATTGTCCTTACCGTCCACCGCGGGGTGCGCCCCGCTCACTACTTCGCCATGCTTACCTCACTTCGGCCCCTGCCCAACACCGCCCAGCCCGCCGCCCCCGAAAGCCTGCTGCCACAGCAGCCCGACGAAGCCCTGGAACAAGCCGTGCGCACTCTGTTTCGGCAAGACCCGCAGCTGCCCGCTTTTGAAGCGCGGGTGCAGGCCCACCACGGAGTAGTGACGCTGGTGGGCGTGGTGGGCACCCTGCGCACCCGGCAGGCCGCCGAAGAAAAGGTGCGCCGCGTGGCCGGCGTGTGGCACGTGCACAACCTCCTGAAGGTGCGCCCCAGCCAGCCGAGGCCCGCGGCTGCCGGCCGCCCTCAAGCGGGCGCCTCTCCAAAGTAGTTTTTCATCCCACCCTTTTCCCATTCGCTATGAAAACGTCTGGATTTGCAACTTCCCGCGCCCGCTCATATTACGGCCGTTCTGCCGGCGCATCGCTGGCTATCAGCTCCGAAGCCCTGCGGCGCACGCAGGAGGCCGATGCCGCCCTGGCGCTGGACCACTGGGGCTACGAGCAGTCGGGCCCGGCGGCCGGTTCGCAGTCAACCGACAAGTCCCGCTGGCCCCAGGCGCCGGCCCCTGCCGCTTCTCCATCTTATTAATAAGCATTGCCATGAGTCCCTCCCTGGTTGTCCTGACCGATTTTTTCGCGGTTTCTAACCGTGCGCTTTCCTATGCAGCGGGCCTGGCCCTGCCGCTGCAGGCGCATTTGGTGCTGCTGCACGTGCGCCACGACGGCCTGCTGGCCCCCGCCGAGTACCGCAGCTCCCGCACCCGTTCCGGCGTGAAAAAAACCGAGCACGCCCTGGAGCAGCTGGCCGCCACGCAGCCCGTGCCCACCCACGTAGATGTTTCGGAAGAATACCTGCCCGATGCCGTGCAGGCGGTGGTGCGCCGCTACCACCCGCTGCTGCTGGTGCTGGGCCGGCCCGGCATGGCCAATGCCCCCGAGGAAATCATTGTGAGCACGGCCATGGACCTGCTGCGCCACGCGCCCTCCCCGCTGCTGGTGGTGCCCACCGTGGGCTGGGATTCGTTTCCGCCCCGCCGCCTGCTGCTGGCCGTCGATGGCGAGCCGTTTCAGCTCACGCAGTCGCAGAACGTGGTGCGGCACTTGCTGCAAGCCACCCAAGGCACGCTCGATGTGGTGCACGTGGCCGACGCCGCCGAGACCCGCCCCGACGCCGTGACCCTGCTGCACCACCTTCGGCAAAACGACCTCGCCGCCGACGTCACGGACCCCAGCCGGCTCCACACGCTGGTTCGGCACCGCGTGGTGGAGGGCGTGCTCGAAGAAGCCGCCCGCCTTGAAGCCGACCTGCTGGTGGTGGTAGCCCGCCGCCACAGCCTGCTGGGCAGCCTGTTTCACCGCAGCGTCACGGCCCAGCTCATTCAGGACAGCCCCATCCCGGTGCTCCTGCTGCCAGCCGAAGATTAAGCCCAGCCGGGGCCAGCAACAAGGCGGGGCGTGGCACGCGCCTGGCCCCGCTGCCCCGCTGCCAAAATCCGGTGCTGGAACCCAGACTGCTGGCTGTGCCACAGTGGGGGCTAACCATTCTTGTGGGTTCTGCGTTAAAGGCAACTCAAAAGCCGCATTATTTTCAATGCGGTACCTTACACACTGAACCTTTTGGTCCTATGAAAAAGCAAATTTTTCTTATCGCCCTGTTGGTAGCTACTGGCGCCTATTCGGCCAATGCTCAGGCCACTAACACCACCACGACCAAGCAGACCACGGTGACGCCGGCTACGCCCGCCACCCCTGCTACTCCCGCCACGCCCGCGGTTGAAACCCCCGCTTCCACTACCACAGTAGAGTCGACCACTACCACCACCGAGCCCGCCACCGCTGAACCCGTGCAAGCGGTGCCCGCCGACGCTAAAGTGAAAGCCAAGCGCAACAAAACCAAGATTAAGCCCAAAGACTAAGGCCCAGCCTGAGTTTTGAGCCCCTTCCAACGGCCGGCCGCAAGCAATTGCAGCCGGCCGTTTTGCTTGTGGGCCGGCGCAGGTCCGCGGGTTCAGCGCCGCCAGTGCCCGCCCAGTAGGCCGCTCTGCCGGCTAAGCGCTGGCTCCCCTCGGCAAAGTCAAGCCGGCTGCTTACGTTTGGTTGCTGGCTGGCCCGGGCTTTGCGGCGCTCCCGGGGCCGGCAGCGGCAGGCACCCAAAACCGCGTATGCTGTTCAATTGGCCCGCACTTCTTGCCACTGAAAAGGTCCCATGGAAAAGCCGGAAATCATCTCCTACCAGGCGCTGCGCAAAATCGTGGGTATGTTGGGCATTGCCTTTCCTGTTGGTTTGGTGTTGGGGTCTATTGTGCTGGGCTCTTGCGAGTGGTCCGACATTCAAGGCTCCATCAGCGGGTATTATCATACCGTGATGCGCGACGTATTTGTGGGCACGCTCTGCGTGGTGGCGTTTTTCCTGTATGCCTACAGGGGCTACAACCATTGGGCCGATATTCTGGCCAGCCGGGCGGCCTGCGTCTTTGCTTTGGGCGTCGCTTTTTTCCCCACCAGCATGCAGGACGAGCCCCGTAATGCCTGTACCCGCATGCTGGAACCCGCCGCCAAATGGGTGGGCACCGTGCATTACGTTTCGGCGGCCCTGCTCTTCGCCACTTTCACGGTTTTCTCCCTGCTGCTCTTTACCAAAACCGACGGCGACATGACCCCGGAGAAAGAGAAGCGCAACCTGATTTTCCGAATCTGCGGCGTAGTGATGGCCCTGTGCATCGTGTTGCTGGGCCTGTATTTCGCTTTTTTTGAGCGAACCTCACTGCGGAATTATAAGCCGGTGTTTTGGCTGGAAGCCATTGCTCTTTGGGCCTTCGGTATTTCCTGGCTCACCAAGGGTGAGTTCATCTTTAAAGACAAGCTGCACCACAGCGCAAGCACCCAAGGCCGGCCCCGACAGCCTCTTCCAGTGTCGTAGGAGCAGGCAAAATATGCTGCCCCGCAAGCTAGCGCAGCGGAGCCTACAGCTTGTTTTGCTTGATTAATCTCCGGTACAGGCCCAACAGGCGGCGCTGCGACACGCCAAGCCAGTAGAGCCCGGCAATGAGCGTGAAAGCCCCTTGCAGACGGTACACGCCATTATCAAGGTACTTGCGGGCCGATGTGGTGACGGCGCGGGGCAGCAGCCGAAACGGCGCCCGGGCCTGCAGCCGCCGCACTATTTCCTGGTCTTCCATAACGAGCAGGTCTTCCCGGAAGCCACCCACCTGCTCAAAAAGCTCGCGCCGCACAAACAGGCTTTGGTCGCCGAATCGCAAGGCCGTCAGGGGCAGGCGCGTGCACCAGGCGCTGAAGCGTAAAAACCAGTGGGAGTGGTCGAAGGCTAGGCGGTAGCAGCCGCTGGCGTAGCCCTGCTGGTGGGCCTGGCGCAGGTCGTGCAGGAAGCCGGGCGGCGGGAAAGAGTCGGCGTGCAGAAAGTACAGCAGCTCGCCAGTGGCCTGCCGGGCGCCGTGGTTCATTTGGGCGGCCCGGCCCTTGCGGGGGCAGGCGAGCACGGCCACGCCGGCGAGCTGGGCACGGGCCCGGGTGTCGTCGGTACTACCGCCGTCGGCCACTATAATTTCCAGCCCGGTTTCCCCGGCGGTGGCCTGCTGCAAGTAGTTGAGCAGGGACCGTATGGTGAGCCCCTCGTTGTAAGTAGGGATAATAATGCTCACCCGCGACGGCACGCTGGCCGGCGCGGGGCGCCGGTGGGCAGCAGGCAGGGCGGGGGCAGAGGCGAACATAAACCGGACGACGTGAGCAGCGGGCCAGCGTATGAAAAACTGGTTTTTCGGGCCCGTACCTGTTCAAACAAATACGCCGGCCCAAAGGCCCACGTTGTCGAACCCAATAAATAAAGCTCGGGTTTGGGAGGTAGAAAACAGGCGCCGCCCTCACCTGAGTTTTTCGGGCAGATATGAGCTAGCCGGCAGTTCCTTTGCCCTGTTGTACCCTGATGAAAACGATGCTGACCCGTAAAAACTTGTTGTCGTGGCTTCCCTTTGCGGTGCTGGCTTTGGTCATGTTCACCGACCTGCGGCCCCTGGTGCAGGGCCAAGTGCAGCGCGGCTTGCTGTCCACTGGCCTGTGGAACGCCCCGCTGCCCGCCCCGCCCGCCGCCATGCCGGTAGTGAAAACCGGACTTGCCGCCTACCCACACAATGTAGCGCTGCTCAGCCTTGCCGGCCAACCCGTTAATCTGAGTGAGCTCCAGGGCAAAACGGTGTTCGTGAACCTGTGGGCCAGCTGGTGCGGCCCGTGCCTGGCCGAGATGCCCGGCATTCAGGCGCTGTACGAAAAGGCCGACCCCACCAAGGTGGCCTTCGTGATGATTTCGCTGGATGAGCGGCCGGCCCGGGCCCAGGCTTTGCTCAAGCGCCGCGGCTACACCTTCCCCGTGTATGTTCCCGCGGCCCCGCTTCCTGCGCCATTCAATTCGCAGTCCATTCCTTCCACCGTCATCCTGCGGCCCGACGGCCAGGTAGCCGTTCGGCACGACGGCATGGCCAACTACGACACGCCCGAATTCCGCGCGGCGCTGGAAAACCTCGCGCTATCGAGCCAGTAAAATCAGGAGGTGGGGCCGGTGTCGACGCGGGCTTCTATCACCTGCTGCACCGCCGCGGGCACCGCCGACAGCAGGTCCAGGCCCGTGGCTGCCTCAATGGCGTCGACGGTGGTGCGGTAGGTGCCCCAGCTAGTGCTGAGGCCGTTGTCGTTGGGCGTGTCAATGGCAATGACGCGGGTGCTGCTGCTGACACGGGCGGCATCGTTGGTGCCCACGGGCAGAATAACCACCACTTTCCAGCAGCGAGCCGGCACGGTTACGCGGCCCTGGTCGAGGGTGGTGGCGTAGCCGTTGGTGCCGGTGCCGCCGCGCCCGTAGCTGCCGGCAATGACGTAGACCTCGTTTCCGCTGGCCAGGAACGAGCGGCTGTAGTCTTCCAGGCTGGCCCAGGTTTGCTGGTTGTTGCGCGGGGCCTGGGGCATCATGTTGGTCATGAGAAACGTGGCCGAGTTATCGGCCTCGGTGTTGGTGCGGTCGGCCGAGGGGCAGAGGTGGCCCCGGTCGAAGCCGGAGTTGGTGTAGCTGCTCGCCTGCACTTGGTACCAGCCGGTGGGCAGCTCTGGGTCGGCCCGGAAATTGTCCTGGCGGCCGGCGCTGCCGCGCCACTCGGTGCTCAGGTGCCAGCTCACCCAGTTGGCAATGCCGCGGTCGCGGTGGTAGCTCAGGGCATATTGGGGCTTGGCCAGCAGGTAGTTCGTGGGCTGGGCGGGGTCGGCTGTGGCGCCGCTGGGGTTGCCCAGGGCCAGGTGGTCGGAGGGGGCGGGGGCGGGATTCTCCTTTTTGCACGCAGCCAGCAGGAGGCAGCAAGCCAGCACAGGGAAATGTAATCGCAGTCGGAATTGGAGCATGGTGTGGGAGCGCCGTGGTTAGGCTAATGCCCCAAACTACGAGGGCAAGCCGCCAAAGGTCCGGATTTCAGACTGGGTTTTCATGCCGAACCAACCGTGGTAGAGGGAGGAACAAGCAACAACAGTCCTGCCCAATTGCTTAGAGACTGTTTAAATTAATTCTGATGGCTTCTGATGGCGCGGGGCTGTGCCCCGTGACTGGCTATTAGCAGGCCTCTGGCCTGTGGTCGTTAAATTAAGACCCCTGACACCCCCAACTTGCGCGGGCCTAGAGGCCCGCCAGTAAGCGACGCGGGGCACAGCCCCGCGCCATCAGAGCCATCAGAATTAACTTAAACAATTTCTTAGAGCCAACTGCACCGCTCCAGCACGTCAGTGGCCAGACACTCCGGAACCTTGCGGTGCCGGGTGCCTGGCCACTGAAAACAGCGACGCTTGGCAGCGCCGATTGCAGGCCGGTTTACCTTCAGCTCCACCGAGTAGAGACGGCCGATGAAGGGCGAGGCCACAAATTCCCTCTTCTTGTAGGTGCTCCTCGTCCATGGCCAACATGGCATCGGGGATGTCGCTCAGATAAATCTTGCAGGCCTCGTTCCACCGCTAGATACCCACGGAAGCCCACTGCGTCTGGCCGGCTTTTTCATAAGAGCCGGTCGTGCCGATTTGCTTCCCCGCAAGCCACTGTTCGACTGCCATTCGGGCCGCCGGCAACCCCTTCGCCAGCACGCCCGCCGCACTGTACCGGGCACATGAAGGGTGGCGCAGTGCAGGTGCCCCACCGCGCAACGGCGGTTGTGAATCAAACAATTCCCCGGTATTCCTTGATTTATGTAGGGGCTTGTTTGATTTCTGCGCTGCCAATCAGGCCACTACGAAGGCCGTGGTGCTCACGTAATCAGCGGCCCCGACCGGTCTCCACAGCAGGATTTGTATGCCGAATTATTCGCGCAACTTATCCATAACGGCTCCTGGTTATGAAGAATCCCTTTTCCTTGCCATCGGTGCGGCGCCGCTGGGGCGGCTGGGCCGCTGGTCTGGCCGCCCTGGTCCTGCTCACGAGCTGCGAGCTGTTCGAATTCAGCCCCAACCAAACGCACACGCCGGAAGCCTACCGCGACCTGACCCGCAAAAACCTGGAGGCCCTACTTGCCCGCCCCAACCCCCTGGGCGACGACAGCCTGCGGTTCGTATTCATCAGCGACTCGCAGCGCTTCTACGACGAGGCCGCGGCGTTTGTAAGGAGCGTGAACCAGCAGCCGGGCGTGGCCTTCGTGGCCCTCGGGGGCGACGTGTCCGACTTCGGGCTGGTGCGGGAAATGCGCTGGGTGCACGACCGCCTCCGCCACCTGAACGTGCCGTACCTGACCGTTATTGGCAACCACGACCACGTGGCCAATGGCCGCCAGGCCTACCAGAACGTGTACGGCCCGCTCAACTACAGCTTCACCTACGCCGGCACGCGCTTTATCTGCCTCGACACCAACGGCCGGGAGTACGGCTTCAACGGCCGCGTGCCCGACGTGGACTGGCTCCGCGCCCAGCTGGCCGATTCGGCCGGGGTGACGCAGCAAGTGGTGCTGTGCCACGTGCCGCCCGAAGACGCCGATTTCGACCCGCAGCTCCAGGCGCCCTACGTGCAGGCGCTGGGCGAGGCCCCCATGCTGGCGCTTCACCTCAACGGCCACCGCCACAGCTTCGGCATTTCCAACCCCTTTGAGCTCCACGTGCCGTTTATCAATTCATACGGGTTCGAAAAGCGCCAGTACGTCATGCTCACCATGGGGCGCACGGGCGGCTTTCGGCTCCAAACCGTGCCGTACTGATGCGACGCTTCTTCTCCGTGTGCGGGGGGCTGCTGGGCAGCGTCCTGCTGGCGCCGCCCCCCGGCGCGGCGGCCCAAACCGCCGCCCCCGCCGATACGCTCCCGGCGCGCCGCTGGCACGCGCCGCACCACCTCGTGGGCCAGTTTGCGGGCGGGCAAGGCCTGATAACCGCAGGCGTGGGCTACCGCCTGAACCGCAACCGCCTGGACCTGGACCTGCTGGCGGGCTACGTGCCCCGCCGCTACAGCATCACGCCCATGGGCATTTTCACGGCCAAGGCCACCTTCATGCCCTGGACCGTTCCGCTGGGCCCCCGGGGCTGGGCCGTGCGCCCGCTGGCCCTCGGCGGCTACCTGAGCTACACGGCCAGCAAGGGGCTGAATGCCACTCAGGACGGCAAGTACCCCAGCGGGTACTACTGGTGGTCGGCCCATGGCCGCGTGGGGGGCTTCCTCGGGGGGCGCATAGCCTACCCGCTGCCCGCCAAGCGGCCCGGTGCCGCCCCCCGACTGGTTTCGCTGTACTACGAATTGGGCACGAACGACTTGTACCTGGCCAGTTGGTGGGGCAATCCACGGGGGCTCTCCCCGCTGGACGTGGCCACGCTGGGCGTGGGCCTCAAGCTGGACCTGTAAGCCAAGGGCGCCGCTTCCGATGGCGCGTGACTGCGTGGCACCAAGAGCGGGAGCAGCGCCGCAATCACCTGTTCCAGCGCCTAAACCTTTAAATAATCAGTAGCTTTTCGCCCAATTTAGGGCCGGCAGCCCCGCATTGAGCCGTTTAAAAAATGAGAATTCTATTACCTGACTGGTTCGTGCGTGTGCTGCTGGTGGGGGGGCTCGCGGGAGCGCCCCTGGCAGTGGCCCAGGCGCAGAAAGTAGGGGCCGTCGACTCCCTGGTCCGGCCCCAACCGCCGGCTCCGCGCCAGCCGGTGGCCGATTCGGTGCGGCCCGTTGGTCCTGCCCGCTACCATCACTTCACCGCGAGCCCGGCGTTTCGCCGCACGGTGGTGCCGGGGGCATTGCTCACGCTGGCAGTCCTGGGCACCCGGAAAGTCAACGTTTTGGGCATTGACGAACCGCTGCGGCGGGAAGTGCAGTCCCGCACGCACATCCGAACCGAAATTGACGACCAGCTGCGGCACGTACCCGCCTACGCCACCCTCGGCCTCAGCCTGGCCGGGGTCAAAGGCCGCCACAACACCTTGAACCAAGCTTTGTTGTTCGGGCTGGCCTATACCATCAACAACGTGGCCTCGGGCGGCCTGAAGCGCCTCACCCGCGTCGAGCGGCCCCAGGGCAACAGCTTTGATTCGTTCCCGAGCCTGCACACGAGCGCGGCATTTTCGGCGGCCCGGGTGCTGGACAAGGAGTACGGCGGGCGCAGTGGGTGGTACAGCGTGGGCGGCTACGTGGTGGCCACCGCCACGGGGGGGCTGCGCATTGCCAACGACGACCATTGGCTGTCCGATGTGCTGGCGGGGGCGGGCGTGGGCCTGCTCTCCACCGAGCTGGCCTACTGGGTGTATCCGTGGCTGCACCGCCAGCTGATGCGCGGCCTCGGCGACCGGGCCGTAGTGCTGCCGATGTACCTGAACGGCACCGTGGGCGCCTCGGTCGTGGTGCTGTTATGATGGATGCTTTGGACGCATAAGTCGTTAAGCGGTTCCGCACTGCTGCCGCTAACAAAATCCACTCGTGCATTAAACACGGGTTGCCGATTCATGATGCAGCTCCTAAGCCATCCCTTCGATAACAATCGTTACGCGCTTCAGGAAGCCAGAAACGGCGTGATGTCACGTGAATAAGTCAGCGTGAGCTGGTGCATGGCTCGGGTGCACGCCACATAAAGCATGCTCTTATCAACCTCCGTTTTATAAATTCGAGCGGAGGCAAACGGCACAATCACCGCATCGAACTCCAGGCCCTTGGCCAGGTGGGCCGTGGTGATGATGACGCCTTCTTTGAAGGTGGTGGAATCGGCCGTGAGCAAATGAACCCCCTGGGCTTTTAGCACCTTATGGGCGTCCTCGGCTTGCCGCAGGGTCTTGCAGATGATGCCCATCGAACGATTTTCGGAGCCCTGGAAGGCCGTAATCATTCCTTGGATGGCTTGCAGCTCCTCGTCGGGGCTGTTGTAGCGCCCCACCAGGGGCTCTTGCCCGTGCCGCTCCATCGGGATGATGTGCGGATTGGGCATGATGCGCTGGGCGAAGGTCGTAATCTCGACGGTGGAGCGGTAGCTGCGGTACAGCTTCACCACATCGGCTTGCGGGAAAACGCGCTCGATGGTTTCGGCCGAGGACGCGCTGTAGGGGTTGACGGTCTGGCTGATATCGCCCAGTATGGTCTTGCGGCACGTGAACAACCGCGACAGCACCGCGTATTGCACGGGGGTGTAGTCCTGCATCTCGTCTATCAGCAAGTGCTTGACGTGGTCGTAGGCTGAGATGCCTTCCAGCCGGAGCCGCAGGTAGATGAGGGGAAACACATCGGCGTACTCCAGGCCCGTGCGGTGGTCGTGCCGGAACAGCTCGGGCCGTCCAATCCAGCGGTAGAAATCCCGGTAGAAGTCCAGCAGGTTATTGACCCTGAACATGCGCGGGATTGCCTCGCCAATAGTGCCTTTCTCGTGCCCGGTGAGCTTGCGCTTGGTGGCGTCGCGCACGTAGTTCCGCACGTCCTCGGCCACCAGCGGAAAACGCTTCAGCACCGGCACGCGGTGATAAGTCTTGAACTTCGCCAGCAGGAATGGCAAGGGAACAACGGTTTGCCCGACCTTCAGCTCCGTGCAGGTGAAGTAGTTATTCTCCACGTACAGCAGGTATTGATTGAGCTGACCCAGGAATTCGAACGAGGACTTGACCCGGATGCGCTCGATGAAAGCGGGGTGGTGCTGCTCCAGCAGCGCCGACACCTGTTCGAAGAAGGTCTGAAACGGGTACCTGTTTTCGAGCAGGTCGGCGGCCAGCTCCTCCATGCCCAGCTCGGGCAGGTGCTCTTCCCCCAGCTCGGGCAAAACGTTGGAGATGTAGTCGGCAAATACCTTGTTGGGCGAAATAATGAGCAGGTCCTTGGCCGCAATGGTTTCGCGAAAGCGGTAGAGCAGGAAGGCGATGCGGTGCAGCGCAATGGAGGTTTTGCCCGAGCCGGCCACGCCCTGAATGACCATCACCGGCGCGGTCTCGTTGCGGATAACCGCATTTTGGTCGCGCTGAATGGTCGCGACGATATTCTTCATCTTGTCGTCGGAAGAGCGGGCCAGCTCGCGCTGCAGCACGTCGTCGTGAATGTTGACGTCGTTCTCAATCATGAACTCCAGCCGGCCATCCCGAATTTTGTACTGCCGCTTGAGGTCGATGGTGCCCTGAATGGTGCCCGACGGGGTGGGGTAGGAGCCTTCGCCCAGCTCGTAGTCGTAGAATAGGGAGGAAATGGGCGCCCGCCAGTCGAAAATCAGGCCCTGGCGCTGCCGTTCGTCGATGAAGGAGTACATGCCGATGTAAATCGGCGTTTTCTCCCGACCCCGGGCGGCAAAGTCAATGCGGCCAAAGTAGGGCGACTGGGTCAGCTTGAGCAGCTTCCGCTTGCGGGCCACGGCGGCCTCGCCCGTAAAGGCCATGCGGTTGATGGACTGGCCGGCCGCCACCATGTCGGCGTCGTCCATGCCGGACTGGTGCTCGTGGATGTACTCCTTTTTCTGCCGCAGCTCGTCGGAGAATTGCTTGACGTCGCCATCAATCCGCCGAAGGGCCAGCGTCAGCTTCTCCTTGATTTCTTCCAGGTATTCCCGTTCTTCTTGCTCCGTTGCGTTCATCCCTACTGCAGCTCTTTGAAAATAGACCTTAAAGGTCCGCTCAAATTCCGGGCTGCAGAAGCATGCTTTCTGTTTTGTTAGGCGTATGGCCGGGTGGCTATGCGGCGAGGAATGCCGCAACTTAATGCTCATCAATAAGATATATTGGCCATAGTTTCGAGTCGGCTTCTGTTTCGATTAGCAGTCGCCGGGTAGCGGTCAAGCTGAGCTTTGTACCTTAAAACCGAACTTGCCGCGGGCCGCTATTCCGGTATCTTGGCCCGCGCCCCTTTGCCCACTTCGCCATGGTGTTTGAATTTGTCCCTTATCCCGGCTTTGATTTTCTGAAGAGCTTCGGGGAGGAGTTCAACCTGCCGGTGGCGGGCGATACGCTGCACATTCCGCCGACGCTGGGCGAAGGCCGCATCCGCAAGGTGGACATGGGCCCCGACTTTCGGCTGTTCGTGCACCGCTACCGGCTCAAGCAGGACCTAGTGCTGAAGCGGCGGGCTGCCCCGCTGCCCAACCACGAACTCGTCAGCTTCATCTTTAACCTCAACGAGGAACCCCTGACGTTGGAAGCAGAGGGCCAGGAGTTTGCCTTCGCCCGAAACACCGCGTTTGCCGTGGAGATTTCCTCCACCGACCTGGACACGACCATCCACTTTCCCGCGCACACCGACATCTACTTCACCGTGGTGGGGGTGCTGCTGCCGGCGCTGCGCACGCTGCTGGGCGTGGCGCAGCCCAACAATGTGGTGGCCACCATCCTGAGTGGCGCTGCCGGGTTTCACTACCACGAGCGGATGGGCGTCGACGAGCAGCGCATCCTCAAGGAAATGTCCGACGTGGGCCCCGTCGACCCGTTGAGCAGCCTGTTCTATCGCATTCGGGTGCAGCAGCTCATTTATTGCTTGTTCGAGAAGCTGCTGCAGCGCGACGCCCCGCCGCACAGCCCTCTCCACAAGGCCGACGCCGAAAAGCTGGCCCTGGTGCAGGCGGCGGTGCTCTCCGACCTGGGCACGCCGCCCCAGCTGCCGCCGCTGGCCCGCATGGCCGGCATGAGCGAATCCAAGCTGAGTGCCTTGTTTAAGCAAGTGTACGGCGACAGCATTTATAACTACTACCAGCGGGCCCGCATGGAAGAGGCCGCTTTCCTGCTGCGCCACAGCGGCTATTCGGTGTCGGAAACGGGGTTCCGGCTGGGTTTCACCAACCTCAGCCACTTCACGCGCTTGTTTGAAAAACACCTAGGCGCCAAGCCCAAGCGCTACTCGGCTGGCGGATAGGACTATTCTTGCGGTTTTTCGGGTTATTTCTCCCTGGCGGGCACCCTCACCTTTGTGTTGTACTAAGCAACAACCTAAAGATGAAGAAGATGCTCACGCCCTACCGCCACGGCGGCCTGGCCCTCAAGAACCACCTGGTGATGGCCCCGATGACCCGCAGCCGCGCCACCAACAACCTGCCCAATGCCCTCATGGCCGAATACTACGGCCAGCGCGCCGGGGCTGGCCTCCTCATCACCGAAGGCACCGCGCCCCTGCCCGATGCCCTGGGTTACCCGCGCATCCCGGGCGTATTCTCGCCCGAGCAAGTAGCGGGCTGGCAGCAAGTAGCCGCCGCCGTGCACGCCGGCAACAGCCGCATCTTCATGCAGTTGATGCACACCGGCCGCATCGGCCACGTCGACAACCTGCCGGCCGGCGCCCGGCTGGTCGGGCCGTCTGACATCCCGGCCGCCGGGCAGATTTTTACCGACACGGCCGGTATGCAAGACCATTCCGCGCCGGTCGCCCTCACCACCGAGGGCATCCTGGCCGTAATCAAAGGCCACGTGCAGGCTGCCCGCAACGCCATCAGCGCGGGCTTTGACGGGGTGGAGTTGCACGGCGCCAACGGCTACCTGATTGAGCAGTTCCTGAACCCCCACGTCAACCCCCGCACCGATGCCTACGGTGGCAGCGTAAAAAACCGGGCCCGCCTGGCCTTGGATTTGGCCCGCGAAACCGCGGCGGCCATCGGGCCGGAGAAGGTCGGCATACGCTTCTCGCCCTTCTCCACCCTGGGCGACCTGGCTGCTTACGACGAGGACGAGGTGCAGGAAACCTACGTGTACCTAGCCCGGGAGCTCGACCGCATCGGCGTAGCCTACCTGCACATCGGGGTAAATGCCCCCATTCCGCCTGCCTTGCTGGCGGCCATTCGCGACGCCTACCGCGGCACCATCATTCTCTGCAACGGCCTCACGCCCGAAACAGCCGAAGCCGCCCTCAACGACGGCTTTGCCGACCTGGTTGCCTTTGGCCGCTCCTTTCTGGCCAACCCCGACCTCGCGCTGCGCATCGAAGAAGACGCGCCGCTGAACGCGCCGGACTACGCCACCCTCTACACGCCCGGACCGGTGGGCTACACCGACTACCCCGTGCTGGCCGCGGCACTGGCGCGCTAATCAGCATCTGTCCTTTATCAACTGAAATCCTGACTACGATGGCACTCTCCGAGGCTATTCGGCAAAATATTGCCTACGCCCAGCAAAAGGGCTTCGATAAGCTGCACCTCATGCCCCCGGCCGAAACCCGGGCGCTGATGTCATCTCTCCCCAAAAATCCCGACCCCTCTGCAGTAGGCCGGGTCCTCAACACCACGGCCGACGGCGACATTCCCGTGCGCCTTTACTTCCCGGAAGGGGAGGGGCCGTTTCCGGTGGTTGCGTATTTCCACGGCGGGGGCTTCGTGCTCATGAGCCTGGACACGCACGACGAGGTGTGCCGGCAGCTCTGCCGCCTCTCCGAGGCCGTGGTGATGTCGGTTGACTACCGGCTGGCGCCCGAGCACCCCTTCCCGGCCGGCCCGGCCAGCAGCCTGCGGGCCGTGCGTTGGCTGCGGCAGCATGCCGCTGAGTTTGGAGCCGACGGCCACCGCCTGGCCGTGGCCGGCGACAGCGCCGGCGGCTACATGGCCCTGTCCGTAGCCCGGCAGCTCGCCGCCGAAGGCATCACGCTACAGGCCCAGTTCGCCGCCTACCCGGTCACGGACCACTACTCGGCCGGTCACGCGTCGTGGGAAGAGAACGCCGAGGGCTACATCCTGACGGCTCCCATGATGCGCTGGTTTTGGGACAACTTCCTACCCGACGCCGCTCGTGCCGAGGAGGCTTCGCTGCTGCGCCAAGCCGACTTCGCCGGTCTGCCCCCGGCCCTGATACTAACTGCCAACTACGACCCGCTGCGCGACGAAGGCCGGGCTTACGCCGAGCAGCTTCACGCCGCCGGGGTGGAGACTACCTACCAGAACTACGAAAACGTCCACGGCTTTTTCGGCAGCACCCCCGAGGCCCTGCAGCTGGCGGCGTCTTTCTTGAAAGAGAAACTTAACGCCCCCATTTATGCATAAGCTCAGCACCGCTGAAAAAATCAGCAAGCAGCACGGCGGCTTCGGGATTGATATTCTCTTCCCGGGCCAAACCCTGGGGGCCGCCGACTCCGGCCTGGGCACCCTGGGCCGCATCGACCACGCCCACGTGCGGCCGGGTACGCTGGTGCCCATGCACCCGCACCGCGACGACGAGATTCTGACCTACCTGCGCAGCGGCCACGTGCAGCACCGGGATTCGGAGGGCCACTTCGAGCCCATCTCGGCCGAGCGGTTCATGCTGATGAACGCCGGGTCGACCTTCTTCCACGAAGAGCAGGTGCTGGCCGATGGCGGCGAGCTCGAAGGCCTGCAAATCTTCCTGCGCCCCGCCCAAAGCGGCCTGCCCCCGCAAGTGCAGTTCCACGCGCCGGCCGGCAAATACAGCCTCAACCAGTGGCGGGTCCTGGCCGGCCCCGACGCTAGCTTCCCGCTACACATCCGCAGCCAGACCTGGGTGTACGACACCCGCCTAGAAGGCGGCGTGAGCCTGGCCCTGCCAGCTCCACGAGTGGCGGGGGCCACCAGTCTGCTGTATGTGTTCGCGGGCGAAGTGGTGGTGAACAACCACCTCACTTTAAGCAAGGGCGAGAGCCTGCTGCTGGAAAACGAGGCGGCCCAACTCGTGGCCGGCCCCACCAGCGACCTGGTGCTGCTGGTCACCGACCCAGCCAGCGCCTACTCTGACCAAGGCATGTACAGCGGCAACCAACTCCGGAATCAGCGATGAAAAAGGTTATTTATAAGCAGTTTGGCGGCGTAGAGGTGCTGGAGCTGGCCGAAGTGCCCCAGCCAGCCCTCACGCCCGGCGCGGTACTGGTCCGCGTGAAGGCCGTGTCCCTCAACCCCCTGGACTGGAAAATCCGCCAGGGCGAAATGAAGCTCGTGGCCGGTTCGAAGTTTCCCAAGGGCGTGGGCATCGATTTCGCCGGAGTGGTGGAAGCCGTGGGCGAAGCTGTTTCCGGCTTCCGCCCCAGGGATGAAGTTTTTGGCCTCATGGACGTGTTCAAAGGCGGTGCCCTGGCCGAGTACGTGGTGGTGCCTGACGCCGACCTCGTCCTCAAGCCCGCAAACCTGTCTTTTGCGCAAGCGGCGGCTCTGCCCGTCGTGGGGTCTGCGGCGCTGCAGGTGTTTGACCAACTGGTGGCGGTGGGGCCGGGCACCGAAATTCTGCTAAACGGCGCCAGCGGAGGCATCGGCATGGTCGCCACGCAGCTGGCCCGGCAGCGCGGGGCCCACGTCACGGCCGTGGTGGGGCTGGCGGGCGTAGCACAGGCCCGGCAGTGGGGCAGCGACGTGGTGCTGAACTACCGGGAGCACGACGTCCGGCACCTGGGCCGGCGTTACGACGTGGTGCTGGACTTGTCGGGAAAGCTGAGCTTCCATGCGGCCCGCTCCCTGTTGAAGCCCACCGGAACCTATATCAACACCGTGCCCGGCCCCCGGGAAATAGTGGGCTCCTTCCTGCACAACCTCGTGTCGCAGCAGAAATATCGGGTACTGATGCTCAAGCCCACGCCCGCCTACCTGCGCGAGCTGGCTGCCCTGGCCGCCCGCGGGCTGAACGTCGTAGTAAGCCAAACCTACCCAATGGCCGATTTTCAGCGGGCTTATGCGGAAGTTGCGCGGGGCGGGGTGGTCGGCAAAGCCGTGCTCACGGTGCCGTAAGGCTAGCTGCGGGCAGTCGATGGAAGGGCAGCGCGAGTTTCCGGCATATCCCAGTAGTTTGCAGTGCCTTTCCCAATATCTGCTCTTACGTGCCCTGCCCATGAAAAACCTGCTCATTGCCATCCTGCTCGGCCTTGCTGGCCCTGCGTTCGCCCAATCTCCCGAAGCCAAGCTCGCCCAGCTGGGGCTGACCCTGCCGACCGTTGCCCCCGCCATCGGCAGCTACGTCGACGTGGTGCGGGTGGGCAACCTGCTATTTCTCTCGGGCAAGGGCCCCCGCCAGAGCAGCGGCGCTTACATCACCGGCCGGCTGGGCGCCGACCTGACCACGGCCCAGGGCTACGAGGCCGCCCGCCTCACGGCCCTGCTGCAGCTGGCCGTGCTGAAAAAGGAACTCGGCGACCTAGGCAAGGTCCGGCGCATCGTCAAAGTCAACGGCTACGTGAAGTCCGCCGATACCTTCACCGAGCAGCCCCAGGTCATCAACGGCTACTCCGACCTGCTCATTCAGGTGTTCGGGGAGCGGGGCCGGCACGCCCGCACGGCCCTCGGCACCAACGCCCTGCCCCTGGGCATGGCCCTGGAAGTGGAGATGGTGGTGGAAGTGGAGTAGGAGCGGGGCGCGAGCCTGGCCTCGGCCCACCGCGGCTCACCTGCCCGAATTAAGTGTATGGTCCCAGCGTGAGGTGGGCCGGGTATCGAGGGAAAAAGAGTCGGGTTCATTTACCATTGGGTACAGACAAATTCGTGCACCGTAAGCCCGCGTAGGGACTTCATGCGTGTGGCGTCAGGGGAGGCCTACAGCTGCTCGTTGGGCTGGTTTGGCGGGGGGCGGCAGCGGAAGCGCTGGTCAAGCGACCCTTGTTCTCAACCTTCACCTGCTGCGCTAAGCAGTCGTTCTGGCCTGCATAGCCGCGGCGTGCAGCGGGTCCTTCGTTTCTTTTCTCTGCTGCCAACCTATATCAGTACGACCTTCGTATCTGCACCTCCGAACTGAACGCTGTATTGATGTCTCTGGCCCCGCCACCGCCCGATTTACTGCCCGTCTTCAACGCCCTGCCCGGCGCCAACCTTTTGCTGTCGCCGGACTGGGTGATTGTGGGCGCCAGCGACGACTATCTGGCCGCGACCCTGACTCAGCGGGAGGTCATTGTCGGGCAGCACATTTTCGACGCCTTTCCCGACAACCCCAGTACCCCCGAAGCCAACGCCGTGGCCAACGTGCGCGCCTCGCTGGCCCAGGTGCTGGCCACCCGGCAGCCGCACGAAATGGCCCCGCAGCACTACGACGTGCCCGACCGGGCGCAGCCCGGCCGGTTTGTGGAGCGCCACTGGCTGCCGCGCCACACGCCTGTGCTCGACGCCGCTGGGCAGGTGCAGTTCATCATTCAGTCCGTGCAGGACATCACCGCGGGCCGATTGTCGGAGCGGCTGTTGCGCGAAAGCCAGGCCAGTGAGCAGGCCGCCCGCGCCGATGCCGAGCAGCAGCGCCACGAGGTAAGGCACTTTTTGGAGCAGGCCCCCGTGGCCGTGGCCATGTACCGGGGGGCCCAGTTCCAGGTGGAGCTGGCCAATGCCACGATGCTGGCTATCTGGGACCGTCCGCTGGAGGCCGTGCTAAACCGGCCCATAGTTGAGGTGCTGCCCGAAACCGCCACGCCCGAAGTCGTGGCCATTTTCGAGCGCGTGTTCACGACTGGCGCTTCCCACACGGCCTACGAGCAGCCCACCGTCATTCACCGCCACGGCCGGCAGGAGGTGGTGTACTGGAACACTGTGTTTGAGCCCCAGCACGGGCCCGACGGCCGCGTCAGCGGCATTTTCACTGTTGGCACCGAGGTAACCGAGCAGGTGCGGGCCCGCCAGCAGGTGCAGCAGCTCAACCTCGAGTTGGAGGCCCGGGTGCAGCAGCGCACGCGCGAAGCCGAGGCTTCCCGCACCGACGCCGAGGAACAGCGCAACCGCCTGCTGCGCCTTTTCAATCAGGCACCGGCGCTCATCAACATCTTCACCGGCCCCGACCACGTTTGGACCTTGGTGCACCCCGGCACCCACGAGCTGTTGCAGAACCGACCGCTTGTCGGCTTATCCCACCGCCAGGCCCTGCCCGAGCTGCCCGAGGAAAACCACGAGCCGTTTGACCGCGTGTACCGCACCGGTGAGCCCGTGCACGTGCTGGAAGCCCTCCGCCGCCTCGACCGTTTCCGAGACGGGAAACTGCACGACGAGTACTTCGACCTTAGCCTCCACCCCATGTTCGACGCCGCCGGACAGATGGAAGGCGTGATGAGCTTCGCCGTCAACGTGACGGAGCGGGTGCGCGCCCGCCAACAGGCCGAAACTCTGCAGGCCGAAGTGCTGGCCGCCGCCCAGCGCCAGGCGCAGCAGCGCGAAGCCTTCTTCCAAATTCTGGCCGATACCCCCGCCGCCGTGGCCTTGCTACGGGGGCCGGAGCACCGCTTCGAGTACGTCAACGTCGCCTATCAGCAACTCTTTCCCGAGCGCCAGCTCACCGGCCGGCCCTTGGCCGAGGCCTTGCCCGAAACCGAAGAGGCCGGCTTCCTGCGTCTGCTCGACCGCGTGTACCGCACCGGTGAAACATTCTTTGGCACGGAGCTGCCCATGCGCCTCGTGCCGGCCGGGGGTGGCCTCGTCCAGCAGGTGTACTACACTTTTACTTACCAGGCCTACCGCGAAAACGACCAAATTGCCGGGGTTTCCATCTTCGCCTTCGACGTCACGGAGCAGGTGCAGGCCCGGGAGCAGCGCGAGGCCGAGCGCCAGCAGCTGCGGGACTTGTTCGAGCAGGCCCCGGTTGCCATTGGCATCCTCCGCGGGGCCGACTATGTGGTGGAAGTTGCTAACCCGTTCATGGGCCGGCTGTGGGGCCGGGCCCCGGCCGAAGTGTTGGGCCGTCCCGTGTTCGAGGCCTTGCCGGAGGTGCGCGACCAGGGCTTCCAGGAATTGCTCGATGGCGTCCGCCAGAGTGGAGAGGCGTTTGTAGCCGAAGGCGTTCCCGCGCAGCTGCTGCGCGGCGGCACGGTGCAAACCGTATACCTGACTTACGTGTACCAGCCCCTGCGCGACGCCGATGGCACCGTTACCCGCGTGGCGGCGGTGGGCACCGACGTCACCGCGCAGGTTCAGGCCCGCCAGCGGGTGCAGGAGCTCAACGACCAGCTGGCCGCAATCAATGAGCAGCTGGCCGCATCCAATGCTGAGCTTGGTACCTCCAATACGCAGCTCATGCGCACCAACGTCGACCTAGATAACTTCATCTATACCGCTTCTCACGACCTCAAAGCCCCCATTTCCAACATTGAGGGCCTGCTCTACCTGCTGCGGGAAGAGCTGCCCGCCGAGGTAACTCAGGACGCGCACATTGGCCCAACCTTAAGCCGGATGCTGGAGTCGGTGGAACGCTTCAAGCGCACTATCAACCACCTCACCGAAGTAAGCAAGCTGCAAAAAGAAAACGCGCCCACTGCCACCCTGGTCGACCTGGCCGCCGTGGTTGAGGACGTCCGTCAAGACCTGCGGCCCCTGCTGCAGGCCGCCGGCGCCAAGCTCGTTGTCGACGTGTCGGCCCAGCCGCCCGTTCATTTTTCGCAAAAGAACCTGCGCAGCATTGTCTACAACCTGCTCAGCAACGCCATCAAATACCACTCGCCCGACCGCCCGCCCCGCATCGATGTGCGGGCGCACATCCGCGACGGCCACACCGTGCTCGAAGTGCACGACAACGGCCTTGGGCTGGATGGCAATCACCTGCCGCGCCTCTTCAATATGTTTCAGCGCTTCCACGACCACGTCGAGGGCACGGGCATCGGCCTCTACATGGTCAAGCGCATGGTCGAGAACGCCGGGGGGCGTATCGAGGTGCACAGCCAGCTTGGGGCCGGCACCACCTTTTTTGTGTTTCTGCCCCACGCGGGCAGCCTCGTCAGGGAGCCTTTTCCAGCCTTTATTTCTGCCTGACCTTGTGGCTGCCTTCTCCGGCACGCTGCTCGGCAACGAAACCATTTGCCCCTGAACCGGGCCTGCTCCACGACGGTGCGCAGCCTTTGGGGCCAGCCGTGGACGTGGCCCAATGACGTGGCCGCCCGAGTTTTCTGGCCTGAGTGAAAGTGCGCCGATGCCTATCTGGGCTGTTAACGGACCCCGGCACGCACGGAAGCGGCAGGCGCCCGGGGCGAAGCCGCCGCCGGTACATGGGCGCGGGCTTTGGGCTTTTTGTTCCGGCGCCCCCACCACAGCAACGTGCCCGTTACGGGCAGGCTGGCCGCCAGCAGGCTGACGAGAAAGGCCACTATTTTGCCGCCCAGGCCCAAAATCTGGCCCGTGTGCAAATCGTAGTTCATGTCGCCCAGCTTCATGCCGTTGCTTTTGCCGGCGTGGAAGCGGGCCTGCAGCACCTGGCCCGACACGGGGTGAAACGCGTACTCGTCGCGGTGGTAGTAGTGCAGGGCGCGCTGGTAGGCCCAGCAGTAGGCGGGGTCTTTGCCGGTTCCCGTTGGCCCGAGGAGCACCATTTCGGCCTGCGGCGAGCGGCGCCGCACCGTGCGGTAAATGAGGTCGGGCAGGGGCAGCGCGGCAGCCGTTACGGCCTGCAGGGTATCAACCTTGGCCACCACTTTTTCCTGCGGATAGGTGCGGCCGCCATTGGCCACCAGCATGGTTGCGTCGAGCAGCACTGGGAAAAGCATAAACAGGCCCGTAAGGGCCAGCACCCCGGCCAGGCTGGCAATGTAGAAGCCCAGCACGTTGTGCAGGTCGTAGTTTAAGCGTCGCCAGCGGGACCCCCACTTGATGGTGAGCCGCTGCTTGCGCTCCTGTTTGCGCTTGGGCCACCACAGCGCCAAGCCCGTGCCCAGCAGCACCAGAAAGATGACCACGCTGCCGCCCACCACCCACTTGGCCACCGCCTCGGGCAGCAGCAGGGTCATGTGAATTTCCTGCACGATGGTGAAAAAGTGGCGGCTCAGGTCCAGCTCGTGCAGCACCCGGCCGGTGTAGGGGTTCAGGTACACCTGCGTGGGCGTGCCGGCCGGGCTGGTGAAGAACACCGTCGCCGAGCGCTCGGGCCCGAAGTAGGTTACCCACGTGCTGGCCTTTGCCACGCCGGGGTGCTTGGCCAGTGCGGCAGTCTGCAGGCGCGAAGGCAGCAGCATGGGCATGCTGGCTTGCGCTTCCACCGTGCGCCAGGGCTCGGTCACGTCCCGGATTTCGTCCTGAAAGGTGAAAATGGCACCCGTTAGGCTCACAATGAACACCACCAGCCCCGAGCTCAGGCCCAACCAGAGGTGCAGCTTGCCAATGGCTTGTTTAACGGTCATGGGGAGGGAGGGGTGTTGAATAGCTGTTGGTCGTCAAGCTGGAACGTGAGGCTGAGCGGAATCGAAGCACCTCTACCGCTTCGTTGCAGCGAATCGAGCACACTCACCATTGATTTTACGCTCGTGGTAGAGGTACTTCGACTCCGCTCAGCCTCACGTCATCAGTTTCTTATAATGGCACCCGCTTAAAACTTGTAGGCCACGCTGCCGATGATGCTACGCAGCTTTTGCGGGTTCATGGTGGTGTAGCCAATCCAATACTGCTGGTCGGTCAGGTTGTCGACTTTGGCCGCCAGCCGATATTTGGGCTGGTCGTAGAAGATGCTGGCGTTGAGCACGGTGTAGGCGGGCAGGGTAAACACGTTGGTGGCGGTGTTCTGAATGCGGTTATCGCTGGCATAGTTGCCACCAAAGCCCGCACCGAGGCCTTTGAGCACGCCCTCGGGCTGGCGGTAGCTGAGCCAGGCATTGGCCACGATGGGCGAAGAAGCGGTGTTGGGCCGGCGGCCGTTCACGTCCTCGGCCGTGTTTTCAAACTTCGAGTCGTTGTAGGAAAAACCGCCTATGAAGTTGAAGCCCCGAACAGGATTGGCGATTACACTCACTTCAACGCCGCGGCTGAGCTGGGTGGCGTCCTGGGTTTGTGCGTTGGGCAGGGCCACCGTGGGCACGTTGCGCAGGCGGTTTTCCACCCGGATATCGTAGTAGCTTACCGTGGCGCTTAGGCGGCCCCCGGCCGCGTCCAGTTTCACGCCGCCTTCCAGCTGATTAGCCCGCTCGGGCGTGGCCAGGCGCGATTCACCACTAGGGTTGAGGTAGGTGCCCAGGTTGTTAAAGCTGTTTTGGTAGTTGGCGAAGAATGCCACCCGGTCCTTCACCGGCTGGTACACGGCGCCAAATTTTGGGGACCATACCGTTTGCGAATAAGCCGCAACCGGGGAGTAAAAGAGCCCGCCCTTGTTGTCAAAATAGTCGACGCGCAGGGCGGCCAGCACGCTCAGCTGCTCGGTCAGATTGAGCACGTCAGAGACGAAGGCACTGTAGGTGTTGGTTTTAGTCGTGACCAAGTAGTTGCCCGTTGGCGCAGCCGCGTAGCCTGCGGTTACGTTTGGCCCGTTGAAGGCCCGAATGGCGTCGCTGGAAGCGTTCAGGGGAATCTTGTCGAAGTAGCCGCCGAGGAAGTTCACGTCGGAGTCGACGCGCAGGAAGTCCAGGCCCAGGACCACACGGTTGCGCATGCGGCCCACCTTAAAATCGCCGTTGAAAAGCTGCTGGGCCTCCAGCACGGTGCGGCGGCTATTGCCCGTCGATTGGTCGGCGCGGGCCAGTGTGTCGCCGGGAATCAGGTAGAAATATGGCCCGAAGCCGTTCGAAAAGCTGTGGCTGCTCGTCAGGAAGGTGGTCGAGGTAAAGCTCGGCGAAAGCTGGTACTGCACCTGCCCAAACAGGTTGGTGCTGCGCGTGTCCTGCGTCAGGCCCGCGCCCTGGTACGACTGGCGGTAGTTCAGCGGCAAATCCTCGGCCCGCGAGGCGCCCAGTTCGGCGGCCGGGGAGTAGAAAAACAGCATTTGCTTGCCTACGCTCGTGCCCTTGTAAATCTCGGCGTCCACGTTCACCGTCAGCCGGTCGTTGGGGCGGTACTGCAGGCTGGGGGCCACCGCCAGGCTTTTGCCAAAGCCGGTGTAGTCGATGTTCTGGAAGCTGTCTTCGTAGGTGTAGGCCGTGTTCAGGCGGAAAGCCAGCGTTTTGGGCTGCATGGTTGGCGTTTGTCCGTCCACTAGGTTCACGTCGGCACTCACCCGGTGGAAGCCGTAGCTGCCGGCCGCCACGTTGAGCTCGCCCCCAAACGTGTCGAGCGGCTTCTTGGTCACGCGGTTTAGCAAGCCCCCGTACGACGTGAGCGCGCTGCCAAACAGCGTGCCCGACGGCCCCTTGATGACCTCCAGCTTTTCCAGGTTGATGGCGTCGATGTCGCTGGTCACGTTGCCGGCCACGCCGTTGCGCAGCTGGCTTGAAAGGATGAAGCCCCGGCTGGAGTAAAACGCGCCGCCGTCGCCGCCGCGCCCGGTGGCTTCCCACATTTTTTGCAGGCCCGGCACGTTGCGCGTGGCGTCGTCGGCCGTGAACACGAGCTGCTCGGTCAGCAATTCCTTGCCCACCGTGGCGTACACCTGCGGGTTTTCGAGGTTTTTGAGCGGCATTTTGCCCACGTACTCGCTGCTGGTGCGGGCAAACCGGTTGGTGCGGGCGCCCTGCACAACCACTTCCTGTAGCTGGGCCGTGCTCTCGGCCAGGCGGAAATCCAGGGTCACAACCTGGCCCGCGGCCACCGTCACTTGTTGCTGCGCGGGCTGCAGCCCCACGAAGGAAACCACCACTGTGTAGGTCCCTTCGGGCACGGCTCCAATGCGGTAGCGGCCGTCGCTATTGGTGATGCCGCCCAGCGGCTGGCCTTGCACGCCCACGCTCACAGATTCGGCAGGGTCGCCGTCGGTGGTGGTGACGCGGCCCACAAGGCGGCCCGTTTGTTGGGCCCACCCGGGCAGGACGGCAAAAGACAGTAGAGCAAGGGCAGTGCAGAAAATTCGGGAACGCATGTAAGCTTATTTGGAATGATTCTAAACAGTGGCAAAGGTAGGTCCCGATAGTCGAGTTAGAAAGGCTATTTAGAATAATTCTAAATAAACATTTAGCGCATGGGGCTGATGCGTCTCATCTTGCTCACGGGGCTTGTATTGGCCAAGCACCGGAATTCAAAGCGTGATATGTTCTGCTGCAATGCGAGCGCAGTTGGGGCCGTTGTGGCAACTAGCAGTTGTTGCAACTGGCATCGGCCAGCAGTTCGCGTAGCGGCAAATCGCGGGCGTGCAAGCGCTAATGCGGGCCGGTGAGAAAGCAGGGCAACTGCAGGCGCCAGGTGCCAACCTGCGATGCCAATTCTTCGCCCAAATCCCGACTGGAGACAGCGCGAAAACTCACTTATGGTAAACATCTGCTCGTTTTTGCGTAAGCCATTGTAGAGGTTGCGCATTCTGCTGCTGCCCAAGTGCTTAAATGAGCTTCAAAATTCTAGCGTAATCTACCATGAGCCAACGACGCCAACTTATCAGTGCCTCCGCCATTCTGCTGGCAAGCCTCACTACCGCCTGCAACCGCTCTACCCAGGAGCAGCGGGCGCAAAGCGAAGACGAGACCACCACGCAGGCCACCACCCAAGAGGGCCGCTCGCCGCTCGAAACCCGGGAGGCCAACGTGCCCGAGCAGCGCCCCACTTTCCCCGAGCAAAACCGGGCCAGTGGCATCAAATCGGCCACGGCTTTCGACGTGACGGTGCTGGCCAAAGGACTCAAAAACCCCTGGGCCGTGGAGCCGCTGCCCAACGGCGACCTGCTCATCACCGAAAAGCCAGGTGCGCTACGCATCGTGTCGGCCGCCGGTCAGATAGGGGAGCCCATTCAGGGCTTGCCTGCGGTGTACGCCAAGGGGCAAGGCGGCTTGCTTGACGTGGCACTGAGCCCAAAATTCGCCACCGACCAGACCATCTATTGGACGTTTTCGGAGCCACGCGGGGCCAAGGGCAACGCCACCAGCGTAGCCAAAGGCGTGCTGGCCGCCGACCGACGCAGCCTGAGCCAGGTGCGGGTGATATTCCGGGCGCTGCCGGCCTACGATGGCGACAAACACTTTGGCTCCCGCCTCGCGTTTGGGCCCGATGGCCTGCTCTACGTAAGCCTCGGGGAGCGTTCCGACAAGGAAATCCGGCCCCAGGCCCAGCAAATGAACAGCCACATGGGCAAAATTCTGCGCATCACCCCCGACGGTAAACCCGCCCCGAACAACCCCTTTGCCAACCAAGCCAACGCCTTGCCCGAAATCTGGACCGTGGGCCAGCGCAACGTGCAAGCGACAGCCTTCGACGCACAGGGCCAGTTCTGGTCCATCGACATGGGCCCGCAGGGCGGCGACGAGCTAAACCGAATTGAGGGCGGCAAAAATTACGGGTGGCCGCTCGTGACGTTTGGCGAGGAATACTCGGGCGAGCCGATTCCCAACTCCGTTACCACCAAGCAAGGCTACGTGGACCCCGTTTACTACTGGGACCCGGTGATTTCTCCCTCGGGCGCCCAGTTCTACAGCGGCGACGCCTTCCCGGCTTGGCGCGGCAATTTGTTTGTGGGCTCCCTGTCTGACCGGGAACTGGTGCGCATACAACTCGAAAACGGCCGCGTAACGGGCGAGGAACGGTTGCTCTCCGACCGCAAACAGCGCGTGCGGGACGTAAAGCAGGGCCCAGACGGAGCGCTGTACGTGGTGACCGACGACTCCAACGGCGAGCTGTGGAAAATTGCCCCTCAAGCGGCGAGCAAGCAATAACGCCGCCTTCCCGGTCAACTTATAACCGCTGGTAAGCACCCCAAATCAAAACGCCCGCCGAGAAGCTTATTCTCAGCGGGCGTTTTGATGCTGTTGTTTTTCGGGAAGCGAGAGAAGCTATTTCTCAAAAGCTAGATGAGCTTTTTTTTATTAATAAGCAGAATTGAAAAGCAATGATGCGGTGAAATCTGCCTTCTAAGATTGGTCGATGATAGTGAGGTAGTTTGGTTAAGCCGAAGAGGGTTGGGCCGTGTTTTGCCGATGGGTTTCGAAGGGAGTGGGGGGCGGTAGCTGAGGATGGCATGGGGCATTGTATCAGGCGAGGTAGCGGCTGCTTTCCTAGTTAGGTCCCGGCCGCCTGGAAGCGCGGACACCGCTCGCCCTTGTAGGCCTTTTGACGCTATTGGTCGGGCCATGTCCCGCTGAATTTGCTTGCCACCATAGAAGCAATAGGCATCCTTATTCTGTCCGTCATCCCTAGACCACGTCAGCCCTCGTTTACTTTACTTCCTAATCGATTCCCAGCAAGCGCTTAGACAGGAACAATGACGGACAAAAAGTTTACACCGTTTCCGGTGTTGAAAACGGGACGGCTGACGTTGCGGCAACTCCGGCGCAGCGATGACCAGGCAATCTGGGCGTTGCGTTCGAACGAGCACGTGAACCACTACCTAAGCCGGCAACCCAGCCAGTCCTTGGATGACGCCCGGAACTTCATCGACACCATCACCGAAAACGTGCAACGCGGAACCTCAATTTATTGGGCTATTGCGCTGCGCAGGGCCGACAACGTCATTGGAACAGTCTGCTTGTTTAATTTTTCGGAAAACCTTTCGACGGCCGAGCTGGGGTATGAACTGCTGCCGGACTTTCAGGGAAAAGGGTTCATGCACGAAGCGCTTGCAACCGTGCTTCACTTCGGGTTTCAGCAAGTCGGGCTGCAGACAGTAGAAGCCTATACCCACTTTGAAAACCACCGTTCGACCCTCGTGTTGGAGAAGCTACTCTTTACGAAAGACAGTGCTGCTGACGAAAACTTCACGCGTTTCCACTTGACACATAGTGGCTAAATGAAAGAACTACGGACCGCTAACAAGGTGTTTGTCAGTTCGCGTGAGCCAAGGTCATCCCCTGCCTTACCCGCCTATTGGAATTTCGCCACCTGCTCTATGCGGACCCTCCTTAAAGCGAACAAATAGACGACGGGCTACTTTAGCCCTAGAGAGGGGCGATATGACCCTTTGGGGATGACTAGATTACGCATTCCGATGAGGAAGACGCACACGCAACGAGCGGGCCCGCGCGTCGGCTTCCACACCACCTTCGACAAGCCGGGCCGCTACCGCGTTTTCCTGCAGTTTCAGCACGTCGGCGCGGTGCAGACCACGAATTTTACAGTGAACGTGGCGCCGGCTGCAGCCTAACGCGTCCCTTTCGCCAGCGACGAGAGTTCAGGTATCAGCCACGACGCTCGGCGACCATCATCAAGTCGCCGAGCGCGCGCCTCAAGCAGGACAGAGGCAACGGGACAACTTGCTCCCACGGGTTGCCTCCCGAAACTTAGTTTTGGACCGAACGGTTCTTAACCGTAACTTGCAGCCCAAAGCACGCCTTTGCTGCTTTCCTTACCCAGTCAGACAATGTCACGCCCCCAGGAATTTGATACCCCCGAAGCCCTTCGCCAAGCGATGGAGGTATTCTGGCGCCAGGGCTACGAGGGCACGTCGCTAACGGACCTGCTGGCCGCCACGGGCCTGAGCAAAAGCAGCCTGTACGCCACCTTTGGCAGCAAGCGCGACCTGTTTCTGGCCGCGTTCGACGCCTACCGGCAGGCCCGCGCCCGCGACGCGCACCGGCTCCTGCAGCAGCAGCCCGCCCGGGAGGCGATTTACGCTTTTTTCCATTCACTGTTTGCCAACGTCAACACCGACCAGCCCGCGCTGGGCTGCATGAGCATCAACCAGGCCGTGGAGCTGGCGCCGCACGACCCGCAGGTTCGCGAGCGGGTGGTGCAGGACCTGCACCAGCTGGAGGAAGTTCTGACCCCGGCCATCGCGCGCGGCCAGCAGGACGGCTCGCTCACCAGCCCGCGCCCGGCCCGGGAGTTGGCCCGGCTCCTGGTGCTGGCCTTCCCCGGCCTGCAGGTGATGGCGCGGGCGGGCTACAGCTCGCAGGAGCTCGACGAGGCCCTGCGCTTGCTGTTTACCCACCTGGACAGTTAAGTTTTTTTTGTCTTTTTCTGGACCGATGAGTCCTAAATATTTTATCTGTTTCACTATTAATTCTCCTCCCATGATTCTTCAATTGATTCGCCATTCCACCCTGCGGCTTGATTACGCCGGCGTCAAGTTCCTCGTCGACCCCATGCTGGCCGAACAGGGCGCCTACCCCGGGCTGCCCGGCTCGCCCAACAGCCACCTGACCAACCCCACGGTGGGCTTGCCCGTGCCGGCCGAAAACCTCGGGCAGGTAGACGCCGTGGTCGTCACGCACACCCACTTCGACCATTGGGACGAGGCGGCCGTGGCCCAGCTGCCCAAGCACCTGCCCGTCTTCACCCAGCACGCCCAGGACCAGGCCCTGATTCAGTCGCAGGGCTTTACCGACGTGCGCCTGATTCAGGGTGCTACCTTCAATGGCGTCTCGCTAACCCAAACCCCAGGCCAGCACGGCAGCGATGCGGTAATGGCCGTGGCCGGCGAACTGCTGGGGCAGGTGTGCGGAGTCGTGTTCCAGCACCCCGAGGAGAAAACGCTCTACCTCGCCGGCGACACGGTCTGGAACCCGGACGTGGAAAATAATCTGCGGCAATACCAGCCGCAGGTGGTGGTCCTCAACGCGGGCGACAACCAAATCACGGGGGTCGGCTCCATTGTCATGAACCAGGAGGATGTGCTGGCCGTGCATCAGGCCGCGCCCCAGGCCACGCTCATCTCCACCCACATGGAATCGACCAACCATGCGACGCTGTCGCGCCAGCAGCTGCGCGCCTTCGCCACCGAAAAGGGCATAGCCGACCACTTGCTCGTGCCCGCGGACGGCGAGGCCTACACGTTTTAAGGGCCAGGTCAATCAACGCCTTGTGATGCCTACAGTGCCTGGAGGCACAGCTCTATTGGCTTTGGTTACAGCACTTAGCGGTGGGCAAAGGAAAGGGCCGGATTGAGTCCATGCGCCTTTCTTTGCCCACCGCTAGGGCCTACATCTATTAAAATGAGGTAGAATTTAAAGAATCAAGCCCGAAAGGGTGCTGCTGTACCGTATAAGTGTGCCCCATGAATGCAAAAAGGCCCTCAGCGCGTGCTGAGGGCCTTTTTTGTGGTCGTGTAAGGAGTCGAACCTTAAACCTTCTGATTCGTAGTCAGATGCTCTATCCAATTGAGCTACACAACCCTTTCCCGTGATGGGACCGCAAAGGTAAGAGACAAAATTGCGGCTGTGCAAACCACGGGCACTTTTTACTCAAGAAAAGTTTTGATTTTTGAACAACTAGCTAATAATCAACGGCAGATTTTTACGAATTTTCGGGGGTGCCCCGCCGCAGGGCTTTCTGCAGGGCCCGATTGAAAACCACGAACAGGCCGAAAAGCGAGGCGGCCACCAGCACCAGCAGCACGGCCTTGCTCAAGGTGCCCTGGTCGGGGTCGCGCAGCAGGGCCAGCACGTCGGAGGCCTGCGTGCCCAGCCAGTAGAAAAACAGGCTACGAGGCAGCATGCCCAGCACCGAGGCCACCAGAAACCGGCGGCGCGGCACGCCCACGATGGCCAGCACAAACGTCATGAGGGCAAACGGCAGCACCGGCGACAACCGTGTGAGGATGATGAGCTGCCAGCTCTGATTCTGCAGCTCGCCGAGCACGGCCTCGGCCTTGGGGAATAGGTGCAGGAAATTGCGCAGCTTGCCATGGTCGAGGCGCTGGGCCAGCTCGTAGCCAATAACCGAAGCCAGCGCGTAGGCCAGCACCATGCCCGGCAGCCCCAGCCAGCCGAAGTAATACCCCGTCACGATGGCCACAAACGTGGTGGGTGTGAAGGCAAACGCCATGGTGAAGGCAATAACCACAAAGTAAAGCAGCTGCTGCACCAGGCTCAGGTTCTGCAGCAGTTCCTGCTTCTGGTAGAGCAGCACCAGTAGCGACGACGAGCCCAGCAGCGGCACGGCCACCAGCAGAAACATGGTGAGCAGGGTGGAGAAGTTTTTTTGGAAAAGCTCGCGCAGAAATTTCATAGGCAGGCAAAGGTAGGAGCGGGGCAACCCGCACCGGGCCACGCGGCCCGGGTGCGAATTGCCCCGCCAATTGGGTGCCTTTACGCTCTGCTTGCGCTTATGGCCAGCTCGGGCTTACGATTCTTTGGTGCCAAACCCGAAAAAGCGCTTCACCCCGGCCCAGGCGCCGGCCAGCGCCAGCAGGCCAAGCTTCCAGAATTTGAGAATGATGGCAAACAGGCCCACTTTGGCCAGCACCTTGCCGGCCACCAGCCCGCCGATGGAGTAAGCCGCTACTTCGTCGATGTCGGCGTTGAAGTCGACGTACTGCTGCCCGCGGGCGAAGCTCACGCCGGCAAGCAGGCCCGGAATGCTGGCCTTGATTTCGGGCAGCTGCTCGCGTTCGCCAATGGCGTTCAGCACCAGCACGCCCTTGCGGCCGAGCAGGCGCACGTTGTAGTTGAGGGTGGTGTCGGGGTTGCTGCCGAAGCGGATGGACTTGGCCCAGTGCAGGGCGTGGGTGTTTTTGTCGTAGTAGGGGTTGGCGGCCCAGCCCAGCAGGTAAAACGGCTCGTAGCCCGCGGCCTGGCGCTCCTTGTTGTTCTCCTCGGTGTCGCCCTGCATTTCCTCCAGCAGCTCTTTGTAGTCGATGTCGTCGGCGTCGTCGTCCTTCACGTAGCCCATGGCGTCGTAGCTGATGGAGTACGCCCAGGCTTTCTCATCGAGCGGGCCGCGGTTGGCGGGAAACAGCATGCCCAGCGTTTCGCTCTTGGGGTTGCCCCACAGCTGCGTGAGCACCCGGCGGCTCTGGGCCGAGTCGAGGTAGCGAAAGCCGTTGGGCACGGTGAGCTCGCCTATGCCCCCGGGTAGCACAATGTGGCCCTGCTGGTAGTGCAGCGTGGCCTGAACCGAGTCGGTGTAGGCTTTGTAGGCGGCCATGCGCATCACGACGCTATCGGCGGCGGTAGGCACGGGTTTGGGCCCGGCAAAGGCGCCCTCAGACGCAAGCAGAAGGGAAACGAGCAGTAGATGTTTTTTCATGTAGAACCAGAGATGGGTAAAAAAATGTAGAGAGTGAAGTAGCCAAAAGGCGAATATAACCTTATGCCCACATTTGAGCTTTGCCTTGGCCGGCGTCCGTAACTTGCCGCCCCAAAGCGGCTGGCCCCAGGCCCGCGCCGTGCTCAATTTCTGTCAAATTCCCGCTTTCCTTTTTCTATGAAATTCGCCACCAAAGCCATTCACGCCGGCGTGCACCCGGACCCCACCACCGGCGCCATCATGACGCCTATCTACCAGACGTCGACCTACGTGCAGCGCTCGCCCGGCGACCACAAGGGCTTCGAGTACTCCCGCACCCACAACCCCACCCGCTCGCAGCTGCAGGATGCCCTGGCGGCCCTCGACAACGGCAAGCACGGCCTGGCGTTTGCCACCGGCATGGCCGCCATCGACTGCGTAGCCAAGCTGCTGCAGCCCGGCGATGAAGTCATTTCCACCAACGACCTCTACGGCGGCAGCTACCGCCTCTTCACCAAAGTATACGAGCCGCTGGGCATCAAATTCCACTTCGTGCCCATGCACGACATGGAAGCCGTGCGCGCCGTAGCCGGCCCCAAAACCAAGTTGATTTGGGTGGAAACGCCCACCAACCCGCTGCTCAACGTCATCGACATCGCTGCCGCGGCAGCCGTGGCCAAGGAGTGCGGCGCCCTGCTGGCCGTGGATAATACTTTCAGCACGCCCTACCTGCAAACGCCCATGGACCTGGGCGCCGACATCGTGATGTATTCGCTCACGAAGTACATGGCCGGCCACTCCGATACCGTGATGGGCGCCCTCATCGTGAACGACGACGAGCTGCACCAGCGCCTGAGCTTCTATCAGAATGCCTGCGGCGGCACACCCGGCCCCCAAGACTGCTTCCTGGTGCTGCGCGGCCTCAAAACCCTGCACATCCGCATGCAGCGGCACTGCGAGAATGGCCGCGCCGTGGCCAAGTTCCTGCGCCAGCACCCCAAAGTGGAGAAAGTTTACTGGCCCGGTTTCGAGAACCATCCCAACCACGCCATTGCGGCCAAGCAGATGCGTGACTTCGGGGGCATGATTTCCTTCGTGCTCAAAGGCGACCGTCAGGAAGATGCCATTGCCGTGCTCGAGAAGTTCAAGTACTTCACCCTGGCCGAAAGCCTGGGCGGCGTAGAAAGCCTCAGTGGCCACCCCGCCAGCATGACGCACGCCAGCATCCCGGCCGAGCAGCGCCGCAAATCGGGCCTCAGCGACTCGCTCATCCGCCTGAGCGTGGGAATTGAGGACGCCGAGGACTTGATTGAGGACCTGGCCCAGGCCATTGGCTAACATGAAAGCAGCTGCTGTAAAAAGCTGGTAGCTTGCTGCTGTAGCTGTTTCTGGCTTGGCTGCAGGTACCCGTGCGCAAAGTATTGCCGGCGAGCCGCAGCCATTCCGCCGCGCGAATACCGTTCTGCTCTACACAAATGCTAGCCCTGTAGCTGTGCTCCGTGAGCTGGGTGAAAACCTGCGCCAGCGTGGCTTTGCGCTCGATTCGGTCGATTACGAGGGTGGGGTGGTAACCACCATGCCCACTATCCCGCCCGGCACCGAGTCTTGGCCGTTGGTTATTCGCCTGGCAACAATGTCTGGCGGCGTGCGGCTGACGGGTTCGGTGGCCGCACTTGGTGTGGGCAGCAACGTCTTTTATCCTTCGGAATTCTGGGGGTTTGATTGGTCGCCGGCCAAAAAACGTTTCGCGAGATAGAAACTACCGCGCGGGCACATCCTGGCGGGCAGGTTCGTTTTAGCAAACAAAAGCTTGTCACAGCTACCCGGGGAAGCAAGTGATTCTTTAAAAACCAGAGTCTTGCCATTGAGCAAGAATATTGCAGTAGTTGCATACTAAAAAAAAGCGCCGGACTGTTAGTGCAGTGTTCCGGCGCTTTTGCTTTTAGCAGGCCAGTCACTTCCATTGTAATCTGCCTTATGCGCTACCTGTTGCTGCTATTGCCTTTTGCCCACCCGGTTGCTGCCCAGGTAGCCCCACCAACTCCACCCCGCACCATATTGGTGCGCGGCACCGCCGAGCAGGAGCTGGACCCCGAAAAGCTGGATTTGCTGCTCACCTACCGGTTTTCCGATAATGTGAAGGAGAGCGGCCGCACCCAGGAGCAGGAGCAGAACTTGCAGCGCGTGCTGACGCAGGCCGGCATTGCGCCCGAAAAGCTGTTACTGGAAGACCTAAGCGCCAGTGGCTACGGCGGCTTCTCCAAAACAGGCAATGCCAACGTGGCCCTGACTAAGGTCTACCGGCTGACGCTAAACAACCCGAAGCTGCTCAATAGTCTCATCCCGCAGCTGGTGCAAACCGGCGCCGACAACCTGCGCGTGGTGAACTTGGAAAGCAGCCGCCTCGACGCGGCCCAGCTGGAAGTGGCCGGCCGCGCCGCGGCCAACGCCCGCCAAAAAGCCCAAACCGTGGTAAAGCAGGCCGGTGGGCAGCTTGGCGGCGTGGTAGCCGCTACGGAAGTATTGCCCGGCAGCCCCGGAAACAACACTCTAAGTGAATACCAGTTGGGCGCCGACAAGAAAGTGAAATCAATGGGCGGCGGGGATGGCGGAGCCGACATTGCCACCCCAAACCTGCGCAAAATCAAAGTGAAGGCCGTGTACGACATGGTGTTCGAGGTCAAGTAGTTTTTTCTTTCGCCATGCCAGCGCCTGCTCGCCCTGCCGTTCCCATTGAGGTGCTGCCGCTGTTTCCGGTGCTGGACCAGCGCCTCGCCGAGCTGCTGCGCTCCCTGTCGCCCACTGACTGGCAGCGCCCCACCCTGGCCCGGCAGTGGACGGTGAAGGACGTGGCCGCCCACCTGCTCGACGGCAACCTGCGCACGCTATCCATGCTGCGCGATGGGCATTTCGGCGAAGCACCCGACGACCCTGATTCCTACCAGGGAATTCTAACCTTCCTGAACCGTCTTAATGCGGAGTGGGTGCGGGCTGCCCGCCGCCTCAGCCCCGCAGTGCTCATGGAGCTGCTGGCACAGTCTGGCGCTGAGTACACGGCCTACCTCAACTCGCTCGACCCTTTCGCGCCGGCCACTTTCGCCGTGGCCTGGGCCGGCGAAGCCGAGTCGCGCAACTGGTTTCACATTGCCCGCGAGTACACCGAGAAGTGGCACCACCAGCAGCAGATTCACGCCGCCGTGGGCGGTCCCGGCCTGCTGACGCCGGAGCTGTTCGGGCCCTTTGCCGAAACCTGCCTGCGCGGCCTGCCGCACGCCTACCGGCACGTGGCCGCGCCCGTGGGCACAGTGGTGCACGTCTGCATCACGACCAATTTGGGCGGAACGTGGCAGCTCCGGAAAGTCCCGGCCGGCTGGGAGCTGCAAGCCCCTGATGCTGTTGCCGTGCCCGCCACGGTGGTCAGCCTTAGCCCTGACGTGGCTTGGCGGCTGTTTACCAAGGGCATGAGCCCAGCCGAGGCCCGGCCCCACGTGCAGCTCGTTGGCAGTCAGCCGCTGGGCGAGGCAGCTCTGGGCCTGCTGGCTGTGATGGCCTAAGAGCGCGGCAATGCGCCTCGAAATGAAGTAATCTGATAAGGTTTTCGTCTCCACTCCTTAATAGCTGGGGCCGGGCGGGCTTGCTGCTCTTATGGAAAAAATACGTATAAACCAATTAAAATCGGAAAATACGTATTTGTGCCCAACCACATAGGCAGAAGAGTAGTTAAAGGACTATTCAATTATTGTACTGCGGCTGTCCGCCGCTCCTTAGTTATGTCACCTTTATCTACTTTGCGGCGCTGGTTCCGCGCGGCTCCGCTTGCCATTCTAGTGTTGAGCTTGTCGGGTTGCGATTTGCTGGAATTCAGTCCCAACGACAGCCGTGTGCCCGAGGAGTTCACCAACCTTACTCAGAAAAACCTGGCTAAGCTGGAAGCCAATCCCCTGGCCCCCGGCGATACCCTGCGCTTTGTATTCACCGGCGACTCGCAGCAGTTCTACGACGAGGCCGAAGCCCTGGTAAAGAGCGTGAATCAGCAGCCCGACATTTCCTTTCTGCTAGTAGCCGGCGACATCTCCGATTTTGGTTTGGCCCGCGAAATGCGTTGGGTCGACGAGAAGCTGCGCCGCCTGAACGTGCCGTACCTGACCGTAGTGGGCAACCACGACCTGATAGGCAATGGCCGCGAAACCTACCAGCGCATCTTCGGCGACCTGAACTACTCGTTTGTGTACGGCGATACCAAGTTCATTATGGTCGACACCAACGGGCGGGAGTACAACTTCAACGGCCAGGTTCCCAACATGGGCTGGCTGAAGCCGCAGCTTGCCAACTTCGACGGCGCCCGCCGGCAGGTGGTGGTGGCGCACGTGCCGCCCAACGACGTTGACTTCGACCCGGCCCTGAGCGTGCCCTACGCCCAGGCCCTGCGCGACACCGAAAACCTGGTGTTGAAGATGAACGGGCACCGACACTCCTCCAGCGTGGGCCAGCCCTACGACGACGGCGTAACCTACGTCAACTCCGATGCCTTTTCCGAGCGCACCTATATGGTGGTTACGGTGTGGGGCGACCGCGAATTCCGCATCAAACAGGTTCAGTTCTAATGGCCTCCTTGTTGCTCTCTGCCCTGCTGCTGGCGGCTCCGGCCAGCCCGGCAGCGCCCCCCGCCGATACCATTACTGCAGTGCCGGCCCCTCTGGTAGTGCGCAAATGGTACCGCCCCACGCATGCGCTGCTGCAAACCGGCGGTGGCCTGGGCATGGTGACGGGCGGCCTCGGCTATGCCTTCGTCAACAACCGGATTGATGCCGACGTGCTGGTTGGCTACGTGCCCAAGCGCTTCGCGGGCTCCGCGCTCGGCGTCGCCTCAATCAAGCTGATGTACTCGCCGTTTCGGCTGCGCGTGGCCGAGCAGGTGCAGGTGCTGCCCTTCACCATTGGGGGCTATTACAGCTACACCCACAACACCATCAACAGCGGAGCCAGTGGGCAGTACCCCGCCGACTACTATTGGTTTTCGACCGATAGCCGCTACGGCCCTTTCATCGGCGGGCGCTTCACCTACCTGGCCCCGCCTATAGCGGCCACCGGTACCCCCCGCAAGCTCTCCTTTTACTACGAGCTGGGCAGCAACGACCTCTACATTGCCAGTTACCTCACCAACCGCGATGGCGGGCTAGGCATAGGCCAGCTTCTTACCCTGGCCTTGGGCGTAAAAGCTGATTTCTGAAGTTGAAGAACCGAGGCGCCGCCCCAATTGTGCCACTATAAGCAACTCTTAAACCTCAGCCGCCACCGTTGCTGAGGGTTTTTTGGGTTCTCAGGAACGGTTAGTAAATGCCGCCCTGCCTATTTCATAGCGGAAAGGTGTCGCTTTCAGCAAGCAGCGCAACTTTTGCGCTAGGGGGGAGGTCATCGGCGAACAGATGACTCTACTGGTCTCGCCTTACCTTTTGCTCCATGAAAAAATGCCTTATGCTCTTGACGTTACTGGCGTTGGCCGCTCCGGTAGCTGCCCAACACGTTGAAATTGCGGGCCGGGCAGGGGTAGGGCTGTTTAGGTTTGGAGGCCAAAATGCAACGAGCAACTCTTTCGTGCTGTATCAGGACCTGGGTGCCAGCAGCGAAGGTTACGTAAACAACCCCTACGGTAGCCGCGTGGGTACGGGCTTGGCGCTGGGCGGGCGGGTGCAGCGCGTGGGTTCACACAATGGCCTGCTAGCGTTTGACCTCGGATACGAACTGCTTCGGAGCCGAAACAATATCAACCAGCTGTTCTACTCGCCGTCGCAGTTCAGCTCCTTCATCGGGGTGTATAGCGCCGACGGAAGTGCGGCACTGCAAAGCAAAAACCTGACAGCCTTCCTGGGCTTGGGCCGCCGCCTAAAAGCGAGCCTGGTTGAAGTAGATATTTTGGCTGGGCCAGAGCTGGCTTACATCTACGAGCTGCGTGATAAAGGCAGCGGCACCTACAACGGCGGCCAACCTTGGGCCATTAACTCGCTCCGCAGCTACGAAAGCCGCCTCGACCTCCGCCTGCGCGCCGACATCACGGTGTGGTACCACCAGCTAGGGGCCAACGCCAGCTATTCCCATGGCTTGCTGAACTACCAGAGTGGCCTGAAAGGAACCAACTCCGAAGTGTATGCGCGAATACTGCGTCTGGGCTTGGCCTACCGCCTGAAATAGGTACCGGCTTTATGTCAGGTGAAACGGCTGAAGAGGGTTGCCAGCGGGAGGCTTTGGAGGTGTAATAGTTTTCTTTATACTTATTCAATATTGATTGCTCCGTAACGCCTGGGGGGGCTTTGCAGGATACTGCCGCTAAGGAATAGTGCAAAAACAGGAAAAGAAGAAATATTGCGAGTGGCGAGCATCATACTGGCTTGTTGCCAGTATATTGTACTGCTTCTCTCTTAGAAGGTCAACTTTTCAAGTCCTTCCGCTATCTACCTTTTGCTATGTTTCGTCTGTTACTAGTTTTTCTATTAAGTAGCCTGCCGCTGTGGGCCACTGCCCAGCGACAACGCAACACAAACTGGGAAAGCGGCACCCTCGAAAAAGGCGAAAAGGTGGGCGAATGGCAATACTACAGCTATTCGGCTCTGGGTGAGCGGGTGATAACCCAGCGCTACGACCACACCACCCGGAAGCTGGTGTATGCCCGGCCCGACGATAAAAGCTACCGGGCCGAAACGGCGCCCGGGCAGTGGCAGAGCACCCAACTCGCGCAGGCGCCCTGGTTCATTGGCGGCCACGAGGCCCTTGCCGCCTACACCTCCAAGCTCAAGTACCCGCCCGCGGCCGAGGCCCGCAACGTCCAGGGGCGGGTGGTGGTGGAGTTTGTGGTCGATACGCTCGGGCACCTCAGCAACTACAAAGTAGTACAAGGCATTGGCAGCGGCTGCGACGAAGAAGCCCTGCGCGTGGCCCGCACCGTGCCCAACGAGTGGGTGCCCGGCCGGGTGGGCTCCCAGGCCGTGCCCGTTGTTTACGAGTTGCCCTTTACCTTTCGTTTGAAGTAGGCGGGCAACTCGCGGCCTATTCAGCGGAGCCCATGCGGCAGCTACTACCTGCCAGGCCATTCCGGCGCTCCCCGCGCAAGCAATTTCTTCCCGCTCCGCACCCGGTGATAGCCGCATCATCCAATTTCTAAAATCAGTTCGAACCCCTGAGTTAATTGCGGATAGCTGTCGTAGCTTCATGGCAATTCTAAGCGCCCATTTCAATTTTCAAGTCGTTCACATAATCCCTTCTCCTTTTTTCACCATTCTGTTTTTTCCATGAGACAACTCTTACTCCTGCTGTTCGTCCTGCTTGGACTGACGGCCAATGCCCAGAAAATATCGGTATCGGGGCGCGTGACTGGCAGCCGCGGCGAGCCCGTTCCGGGCGCCACCGTGCTCGAAAAAGGCACTAACAACGGCTTGGCCACCAACAGCGACGGTAACTTCGCACTGCAGGTAAACCCCGATGCCACGCTCTCTATCTCGGCCGTGGGCTTCCAGACCCAGTCCGTGCCCGTAAACGGCCGCACCTCGTTCAACGTAACGCTGCAAGTGAGCGCCCAGGACCTGAACGAAGTCGTGGTCACCGGCTCGCGCGCCACCGAAGGCCGCTCCAACATCCTGACCACAGCCCCGGTCGACGTGATTTCGGCCCGCGAAATCCGGGCGTTTGCCCAAACCGACGTGGCCCAGGCCCTCACCTTCACGGCCCCCTCGTTTCAGTCGGCCCGCCAAACCATTTCCGACGGCACCGACCACCTCGACCCGGCATCGCTCCGCGGCCTCGGCCCCGACCAGGTGCTGGTGCTGCTCAACGGCAAGCGTCGTCACAACCAAGCGCTGGTCAACGTGAACGGCACCGTGGGCCGCGGCTCGGTGGGCACCGACCTGAACGCTATTCCGATTTCGGCCGTCAAGCGCATTGAAGTGCTGCGCGATGGTGCCGCCGCGCTTTACGGCTCCGACGCCATCGCCGGGGTTATCAACGTGCAGCTAAAAGACGACAGCACCGGCGTAAACGTGAGCACGCAAGCCGGACAAACCGTTGAAAACGACGGGCAGCTGTTTCAGGCCGACGCCAACGTGGGCATTGGCTTGGGCGGTAAGGGCTTCCTCAACGTGAGTGGCCTGTTTTCCAACCGCAGCTACACCAACCGCAGCGGCGTCGACACAGCCCCGCTTATCTACCTCGGCGACAACGCCGGCAACTACCCCAACAAGCCCAACCCCAACTTCAACCCGGCCATTGCTGCCGGTGGAACAAACCCTGCCACGCTCGCCCTGAGCTCGGCAGAGCGGCAGTCCCTGAAGCAGCGCGACGACCAACTCGTGTCGCAGCGCGGCTACGACCGCCGCAACCTGCGCTTTGGCAACTCCGATGCCCGCAACTACGGCGGTTTCCTTAACGGAGCCTTCCGGCTGGCACCCGGCCTGCAGCTTTACGGCTCGGCGGGCATCATGCAGCGCGAAGGCAGTGCGGCGGGTTTCTCGCGCCTGCCCGGTCGCTACAGCGTTCAGAACGACTCAACCAAGTACCCCAATGGCTTTCTGCCGTTGATTCAGCCTACTATTAAAGACCGGTCGCTGCTGGCGGGCCTGCGCGGACAGGTGCTGGGCTTTAGCTATGACCTGAGCAATGTGTACGGCTCCAACTCGATGGATTTCCGGGTGGTAAACTCCATCAATGCCTCGCTGCCGCTGGGCACGAGCCCCACCGAATTCTACGCCGGCCAAATATTTTTCCGCCAAAACACCAGCAACCTGACCCTTACCCGTCGCTACACAGAAGTGGGGCCGCTGGCTACGCTCAACGTGGCCGTGGGAGGCGAGTATCGCCTCGACAACTATCAAATCACCGCCGGCGACGAAGCTTCTTATATCAACGGCGGCCGGCTGGCCGACACTGGCCCACGCACGCTCAACGTGAACGTCAACAACGGCCGTCAGCTGGGCCCAGCGGCGGCCGGCGCGCAGGTATTTCCCGGCTTCCAGCCCAGCAACGTGCTCAATAAGTCGCGCACCAACCTGGCGGGCTACGTTGACCTGGAAAGCGACATTACCGAAAAGCTGCTGGTTCACCTGGCGGGCCGGGCCGAAAACTACTCCGACTTCGGCTCTAACGTGAGCGGCCAGGCCGCGGCTCGTTTTAGCATTACCGACGGGGTAGCCCTGCGTGGCTCCGTAGGCAACGGGTTCCGGGCGCCTTCGCTGCAGCAGCGCTATTTCACCAACCAAAGCACTCAGTTTGTGCAGGGCAACCCCCAAACCGTGCTCACGGCCAACAACGACAACAACATCGTGCGCCAGTTCGGGGTGGGCTCGCTCAAGCAGGAGCGCTCGACCAACTACAGTGCCGGCCTGACGGCGCGACTGGCCCAAACCCTGACGTTTACGGCCGATGCTTACTGGATTGATATCAAGGACCGGATTGTGCTCAGCACCCAGTTCAATCGGACCAACGCACTGGTAGCAAGCTACCTCAACGCGGCCGGCGCCACTGATGTAGGCATTGTGCAGTTTTTCGCCAACGCCGTCAATTCCCGCACCCGCGGCATCGACCTGGTGTTGAACGAGCGTCTGACGCTCTCACCAAATAGCACGCTGGGCCTAACGGCTGCCGCCAACTTCACCGAAACCTTGGTGCGCGATGTGATTGTGCCAGGGCAGCTGCAGGACCCCACGCTGCGCAACATCTTCTTTGACCGCCAGCAACGCGGCCGCCTCGAGAATGCGCAGCCGAACAGCAAAATCGTGCTGAGCGCCAACTACCGCATTGGCAAGTTGGGCGTAGAAGCTCGTACCGTGCGCTTTGGCGAAGTGAAGTTCTACGACGCCCGCGTCGACCCAGAGCCCACCACGGCTAACCCCAACCCTTTCCTTTTCTCGAGCATCGACCAAACCTTCTCGGCCAAGTGGGTAACCGACCTGACGCTCAACTTCCAACTGCTGAAGCAACTGGGCCTGGCCGTAGGAGCCAACAACATCTTCAACGTCTACCCCGACCAGTACCGCGTCAACCCGCGGAACAATCCCAACAACTTCTCGACCGATGGGGCGACGAGCTACGTCTCCAACCTCGACAATACTAACCGTGGCCGTACGCTTTACAATCCCAACCAGTTTGGCTTCAACGGCGCGTTCTACTTTGCGCGCCTCAACGTGTCGCTCTAAAAACGACTGTTTTCCAACAAAAAGCCAGCCCCAGAATCGGGGCTGGCTTTTTTTATTGGTCTTTGAATGGGTGAACCGTAAAAGCAAGAAAGTTGGATTAATGCCCTCGTGGTGAGTCAACCAGCATTTCCCAAAAGCAGAAACTACTGGCCAGCATAAGCTAAGCGGGCCACTTGGGTGCCACCCAGGTTGCGCGCCAGGTAAAGGCCCGCGGGCAACGTGCTAGCCGGGCGCCAGCTGATGCTGCCATCGGCCGCACTCAGGAGCTGCGCCACGGTGCGGCCGAGCTCGTCGAAAATCACCACCGGCTGGCTGCCTTTTTCAGCGAATTGGAAGCGGACTTCTTCCCGAAAGGGCATCGGGTGCGGGGCCTGCACCAGCGACTGGCGTACTCGAGTGGCCAAGGGTTGCTGGGGCGCAACCAGGAATGAAATGACTTGGGTAGTTACGCCTTTGCTCGGGCAAGCATCATCGACAGCGGTTGCCGTGAGGACATAGCGCCCAGTCAGGAACCCCGCGGGTACCTGCCAGCTAAGCTGGCCCTGCCCATTTCCCTGCGCCTGGAACGTAACGCCCGGGGTGGTGCCGGCCGCCTCGCTGAAAACCAGAACCGTCTGGCCCGCGTCCGGGTCGGTTGCGGTAAGGTTGAGCACTATAGTCTGGCCTTGGCTCGCTCTAATGGTTTGGCCCAGCAGCTGGCCGGTGGGGTTGTTGCTGAACGCAACCTGACTAAACACTGGCACCTGATTCGTACCGCTGGTAATGTAGTAAATCATGTCGCGGTTGATTTGCCCAATTCGCTGCCAAGTACCATTCACGCGTCGGTACTCGTTCACTGCGACCGCTACGATGAAAATGCCCTGTTGTACCGGTATGGCGCGTGTAAGTAATTCGCCAGTGCCTGCATTTATGTCGAAATGCGGAGCCACGGTGCTTCCGGCAGCCAATGCCCCACATGCTTGCGTAATGCTGGTTTTTGACACGGGCCGCACCAATTCATAAGTCAGCGAGTCGCCTTCGCTGTCGAAGGCGCTCAAGCTATGGCGTTGTAGCTGATTGCCGACTAGTTGAATGAGATAATGCGAAGTGAACTTTGGGGAGGAGTTTACCAAGCCAGTGGAGTTATCCAGGGTGGCGGTAACATGGATAGACTGGTTGAAGGACTGCGGAAGGTTGCTAATGCCCGAGTGTCGGTTTTCGCCGTTGATGCTCAGCGTCCACTGGGCTGGGGGCAAATCCACTTCTCCTTCAATCATCATTATTTGATAGGAAACGCTAGGTGCCCCAACGCAGCTTGTAATGGGTGCTGGCAGCGTACGAGTGAGCATAAGCTCGGTGGTAAAGCTGCCCGACTGGGTGTTGCCGCATTCGTTTTTACCACAGGTTAAGGTGAACGAAGTGCTTCTTACTACAGAAGTAAAGTCGTTAAATACCCAGGCCGAGACGCGGTACCGGTTGGGAGAAGCGGTGGTGCCAATGTATTCGTAGACAAGCTCGGCGCCCAGCGTGTGAGAGGCTTTGACAACGGATATGCTGCCTAACCAAGCAAAAAGAATGACCAAGCTGCGGATGAGTAGAATTGGACGCATGGCGGCGACGGAAAGTAGATGTGAGTAAGTGTGGGAGCAGCCGAGGAAACGGGGTCGTTGGGATTAGTGTAACTAGCTAGTGATAAATTTATTGCAGTAATTATGAAATGCCTGGCTTTGCTTTTCACCAATTACTAGTTGCTCGAATTAATAATCTGCTTGAAAAGCATAATCCCCAGCCGGAACTACCGAACTGGGGATTGTTGACTGCATGCAATTGGTTGGGATGATTTTACTTCCCCACTGGCACCGCTGCGGCCTTACCCGAAGAGTTGGTATCCAGAATCTGGAACAAGTCATCCAACTTGGGCGTGAGGATGATTTCGGTGCGGCGGTTCATGGCCTTATTGGCGGGCGTGTCGTTGCTGGCTACGGGCACGAACTGGCCGCGGCCCGAGGCCGTCACACGCGCCGGCGCCACGCCGCCGCTGGTGAGCAGGCGGGCAATTTCGGTGGCGCGCAGGGTGCTCAGGTCCCAGTTGTCGGTGAGGCCGGCGGTGCCGCGCGTAATGGGCACGTTGTCGGTGTGGCCTTCCACCACCACGTTCACGTCTTTCTGCTCTTGCAGCACGGCCGCGAGCTGCTTCAGGGCTTCCTGGCCCTTGGGGTCCACTTTGGTCGAACCCGACTTAAAAAGCAGTTGCTCGGAAAGCGACACGTACACCTTGCCATCCTTCAGTTTCACCTGAAGGTCGCTGGAGTTGAAGCTGAGCAGGGCCTTGCTCACCCGGGCGCGCAGGTCATTCACGGCCTTGTCTTTCTCGGCCAGGGCCTTGGTGAGCTCGGTGAGGCGGGCTTCACGCACCTTGAGGTCGGCGGCGAGACGGTCGTTATCGGCCTTGCTCTTTTGCAGGTTGGTGTCCAGCACGCCCAACTCGGCTTCGCGGCGGGCCAGGTCCTGGGCCACTTTGTTGTAGTCCGAAGATTTGTTGGCCAGCTCCCGGTCGCTGTTTTTGAGCAGCTTGTCGTAGCTGTTATTCAGTTCGTTGTACAGGCCGCGGGTTTTGCGGTAGGCGGCGCCGGTTTCGGCCGAGTCGTTCACGAGGCGCTTCTGGGTGAGGCGCAGCTGGGCCAGCTCGTCGGTGGCTTTTTGCAGCTCGGCGGTGGCGCTGCGGTACTGGCGCTCGGCGGTGGCTTTGCCGTCGGCATCGGCCTTTTGGCGGGCACTCAGGTCGTCGTATTTCTTGGCCGTTACGCAGCTGTTGAGCACAGGGGCCGCCAGCAGCGACAAAGCCAGGAGGGCAGGGGAGAGGTTTTTCACAAAAATCAAAGAAGGCGAAAGGCCGGACCATCAGCGGCCGGACCACCCGGCCGCATTCGTGTAGCAAGGTAGCGCCTAACGAAGTTTCGGCCACTGCGTATTTCCCCGGCAAGCTGCGCCTGCACGTATGAAGGGCGCTGAAACCCAGTGCTGCCCGAATGCCCGACGGGGAGGGCAGGCGGGTAGGGCCTAGGCAAATCACAGGTTTTTTGAAAGCGCTGAGCCAACGCCAACCCGGTTAAAGCCCAATTTATCCAGCATTTTTCCGGCTATCTTTGCCCACCTCCTGCCGCGCTGCCCACGGCCCCACCGCCCTTAACCTGCTCTTTCCGAATGGCCTCCCCCCTGACCCTGAGCTCCGAAAACGAAGCCCTGCTGACGCACCAGTGCGTAGTGAGCAAAGACCTGCTTCACGCGCCCGGCCCCAATTTTCTGGACCGTTGCTTTGTGCCCAGCGGGCGCACGCCGCAGGTGCTCCGCAGCCTGGGCGCGCTCTACAACCACGGCCGGCTGGGTGGCACTGGCTACGTCAGCATCCTGCCGGTCGACCAGGGCATTGAGCACACCGCGGGCGCCTCGTTCGGTCCGAACCCAATGTATTTCGACCCCGAAAACATTCTGAAGCTGGCTATTGAGGGCGGCTGCAACGCCGTGGCCACCACCTTTGGCACCTTCGGAAGCGTGGCCCGCAAATACGCTCACAAAATTCCGTTTCTGGTCAAAATCAACCACAACGAGTTGCTGACCTACCCCAATAAGTACGAACAAATCATGTTCGGCTCGGTGCGGCAGGCTTGGGACATGGGCGCCACCGCCGTGGGGGCCACTGTCTACTTTGGCTCCGAAGACAGCAACCGCGAAATTGTGGAGGTAGCCGCCGCCTTCGAGGAGGCCCACTCCCTGGGCATGGCCACCGTGCTGTGGTGCTACACCCGCAACAATGCCTTCAAAACCGCCCAGAAGGATTTTCACGTGGCTGCCGACCTCACCGGCCAGGCCAACCACCTGGGCGTGACCATGGGCGCCGACATCATCAAGCAGAAGCTGCCCGAAAATAACGGCGGTTTCAGCACCCTGAAGTTTGGCAAGTGCGTGCCGGCCATGTACGACCAGCTCAGCACCGACCACCCCATCGACCTCACCCGCTACCAGGTGCTGAACTGCTACTCGGGTCGAATTGGCCTCATTAATTCGGGCGGCGAAAGCCTCGGCGCCGGCGACCTCGAGTCAGCGGTGCGAACGGCCATCGTAAACAAGCGCGCCGGCGGGCAAGGCCTGATATCGGGCCGCAAGGCCTTCCAGCGCCCTTTCGCCGAAGGCGTGGCCCTGCTCAATGCCATTCAGGACGTGTACCTTAACCCCGCCATTACGCTGGCGTAGCCACTGCCGGAGCTGTGGAAAGCGGCTGGCTGCCCCGGCAACCGCCAGCTTTTTCTTCCGCAAGCCTGACAATCCCTTACTTTTGACCTTACAGTTTTAATTCGAACTACTAGCTTCCAGCTATAAGCACCCTCCCATATATGTCCTGGTTCAAGCGCGTAGAGAAAGGCATCGTCACCCCTACCGACCAAAAAAAGGAGACCCCCGACGGCCTCTGGCACAAGTGCCAGGAGTGTAAAGCCGTGGTTACCATGGCCGAGCACAAGCGCCTGTTGTCCGTGTGCGGCTCCTGTAATTACCACGACCGCATCGATGCGGTCGACTACTTCGACTTCCTTTTCGATGGCAGCCAGTTCGAAGAGTTGGATGCCGCCCTCACCTCGGGCGACCCGCTCCGCTTTGTCGATACCAAAGAGTATCCGAAACGTCTTGCGGCCACCGAGCACAACACCGGCTTGAAAGACGCCGTGCGTACGGCCCACGGCCTGTCGGCGGGCCAGCCGCTGGTGGTGGCCGCCATGGATTTCAAGTTCATCGGCGGCTCGATGGGCTCGGTGGTGGGCGAGAAAATTGCCCGGGCCATTGATTATGCCCGCCAAACCCGCACGCCTTTCCTGATGATTTCGCGTTCGGGCGGGGCCCGCATGATGGAAGCCGGCTACTCGCTCATGCAAATGGCCAAAACCTCGGCCAAGCTGGCGCTGCTCTCGGAAGCCGGCGTGCCCTACGTAAGCCTGCTCACTGACCCCACCACGGGCGGGGTCACGGCCTCGTTCGCCATGCTCGGCGACTTCAACATTGCCGAGCCGGGCGCCCTCATTGGCTTTGCCGGCCCCCGGGTTATCAAAGAAACCATTGGTAAAGACCTGCCTAAGGGCTTTCAAAGCGCCGAGTTTGTGCTTGAGCACGGCTTCCTCGATTTCATTGTGGACCGCCGCGAGCTCAAGCAGCGGTTGGCTCATTTGCTGGGCATGCTGCAGCCCGCGGCCGCTCCCGTGCCCGAGCAGCGCGAAGCCCGACGCACCTCATCCAAAGCTCACTAGAGCCCGTATTAAATTTTATTTTTTTTCGGCACACTTCTTGAAAAGCCCGTATCCGTTACCGGAACGGGTTTTTCCCGTATAATGCCCGAAACATCCTCACCAATTTTCATTTTCACATGAACACCTCCAAATCTCTTCTTACTGTGCTGATGGCCTTCGTGCTGTTGTTTAGTTCCTGCGCATCGTCGCGGCAAACCGGCACTACTACGCAACCTGACCTCTCCACTAACAACGGAACCGGCGCCCGCAAAGAGGGCATGAGCAAAACCACCAAAGGCGGCCTCATCGGGGCTGGTACCGGCGCTGCCGCCGGCGCTATCCTGGGCCGCGTTATCGGCGGAGGCCGGGGCACGGCCATTGGCGCTATCGTAGGCGCTGCTGCTGGTGGTACCACCGGTGCCATCATTGGCCGCAAAATGGACAAAGCTGCCGAAGACCTGCAGCGCGACATGAAAAACGCCCGCGTAGAGCGCGTAGGCGAGGGCATCAAAATCACCTTCGATTCGGGCATCTTGTTCGATTCTAACTCGGCCAGCCTGCGTGCAGCTTCGGAGTCGGATATCACCAAAATGGCCGCCGTGCTGCAGAAGTACCCCGACACCAACGTGCTGATTGAAGGCCACACCGACAACACGGGTTCCGACGCCATCAACCAGCCGCTGTCGGAGCGCCGGGCCCAGGCCGTCGCCAGCTCGGCCATCAACAAAGGCGTGGCTTCCAGCCGCATCACCACCCAGGGCTATGGCTCGTCGCAGCCCGTAGCCGACAACTCTACTGTCGAAGGCAAGCAGGCCAACCGTCGCGTTGAGGTTGCCATCTACGCCAACGAAAAAATGAAGAAAGCTGCCGAAGACGGCCGCTTGTAAGCTGAACGCTTGGTCTGGCCGCCTGCTGCGCTGTGCAGCTGTGAAGGGCCCGACAAAGCAATTGAAAAAGGCCGCCTCGTTAGGCGGCTTTTTTTTATGTCATCGGCACGCTAATGGCCAACAGGCCAGGTAAGACCTAAAACCACCGGCGAGGTGCCTGCGTTTAATCTGGGTGTTTCTCACCCTTAATTTGTAATCGTCATGAAAAATCTCAAGATATTTTTCCTGTTGGTGTTTTCCTTCATTTTGCTGGCCGGTTCGGCTGCCCAAGCCCAAACGGAGCCTACCCCCAAGAAAGGCTGGAGCAATAAAGCCAAAGGGGCTGCCGTGGGCGGTGGTGCCGGTGCCGTAACTGGCGCCGTTATTGGCGGGGGCAAAGGGGCCATCATTGGCGGGGCAGCCGGCGCGGTGGGCGGCGGCATCCTGGGCCGCAAGCGCGACAAGAAGAGAGACCCGGCCCGGTACAATGAGTACCGCAATAAAAAGAAGTAGATTCATAGTCCGAACGCTTTCGGCTGAATAATAAAAACGGCCCTTCCTGCACGGTAGGGCCGTTTTTTTGCTTTATCGAGCCAGGGGTGGCGTTTGACGAGTTAGAGACTTCGTTCAACTTACGGAGTTTGGCAAGGTGGTTGCAAATGGCGTACTTGCCGGCCCGTTGCATATGCTGCGGATTCAATCTGGCTAACCCCTATTTCCAAATCTCTTTCAATCATGAAATTCTTTCGTTCGTCAATCACTTTTATGTTGGCTTTGCTGCTGTTGGTGAGCTCCTTCGCGCAGGCCCAAACTTCTACCGTATCGACTGATAAGCCTGCTGGGATGAGCAAAACCCTCAAGGGTGGCATCATTGGTGGCCTGGGCGGTGCCGTAGCCGGTGGCGTTGCTGGTCGTTTGATTGGTGGCAAGTCGGGCACTGCCAAAGGTGCCATCATTGGTGCTGCCGTGGGCGGTACGGCTGGTGCCCTCATCGGCCGCAAAATGGACAAAGCTGCTGCTGAGCTGCGTCGCGACCTTGAAGGTGCTACCGTAGAGCGCGTAGGTGAAGGCATCAAAATCACTTTTGCTTCGGGCATCTTGTTCAACACCAACTCGGCTGCGCTGACGCCTTCTGCTGCTGGCAACATCGACCAACTGGCGGCTACGCTGAAGAAGTACGCCGACACCAACGCGGTAATTGAAGGCCACACCGACAGCTCCGGTTCGGATGCCATCAACCAGCCCCTGTCCGAGCGTCGCGCCCGCGCCGTTGCCAACGAAATCACTGCTCAGGGTGTCGACAATGCCCGCATCACGGCCACTGGCTATGGTTCGAGCCAGCCTGTAGCCGACAACACCACCGCTGCCGGCAAGTCTGCCAACCGTCGTGTGGAAATCGCAATTTTCGCCAACGAAAAAATGCAGAAAGCCGCCAAGCGTGGCCAACTGTAAGCTGTCTGAACCGCGGATTGGTCGGATTCCACGGATTTTGTGGACGATTAATCGACGGGTCTAGTCGACAGTATTATTGAATAGAAAAAGCCGCCCGCTTGGGCGGCTTTTTCCGTTTAAGTATTGTCCACAAAATCCGACTAATCCGTGCCATTCGATAAATTTGCGGTTCATAAAGACTCGCCCGCCGCCGAAAAAGCCTGGGCCGACCATGAGATTCTCAACGCGTTTTATGGGCCGGTGCCCAAAGCTCCGCGGCGCACGCCCATGCGCGAGCTAATTTCCACCATTCTCTCGCACCGCACCACCCACGCCGACGAAGAGCTGGCCTACGACCGCATGCTGGAAGCTTTCGGCGACTGGCCGGGTGTGCTGGCCGCGCCCACGCCCGACTTGGCCCACGCCATTCGCACCACGCGCTGGCCCGACACGCAGGCGCCGCGCATTCAGGAGGTGCTGCGCCGCATTCAGGCCGAAACCGGGGGCAGCTTTACCCTGGACTTTCTGGCCGACTGGCCCGTGGAGCGCGGCATGGCTTGGCTGACCGACATGCCCGGCATCGGCCTGAAAACCGCCTCGCTGCTCTTGCTCTTCAACTACCGCAAGCCGGTGCTGCCCGTCGATGCGCACGTGCACCGGGTGGCACAGCGCGTGGGCTTTCTGGGGCCCAAAGTGTCGGTAGAAAAAGCGCACAGCGTGCTGCTGGCCCTGCTGCCACCCGATGCCGAAGCCTTGTTCAACTTCCACAAGCACAACTATTGGCACGGGCAGCAGATTTGCTTTTTCCTGCGTCCAAACTGCCCACGCTGCCCCTTAAAGGGCTTCTGCAATTACTACCAAGAGCACTACGGCGAAGCCACGCCCGAAGCGCTGGCGGCCACGCCTACCCAATGGGATTCCAATGCGTGGGGCAAGCTGCCCCATTAAAGCACAGGTCGCTAGCGCAGGGCTTGAATATTCGTGCGAAGGCTATCCGTGAAGGCGTGGAGGTAGGACGGGATGTTGCTTTTTTGGGTATCAATCAGCCAAAAGTGGCGAGTACCGGCTTGGCGCACTTCTACATAATAGCCGCCCCAGTCGCCTGCGTCTGGCTGGCCGATAACGTTGGCACGCTCGAGTAGCAGTTGCGGCGGTACTTGCTGCATTAGGCCATGAACCCGGCGAAAATTGGCGGCGCTACGCGCTAGGTATTGGCCTTTATAAGGGGCAGCGGCGGATGGATACCGGTCGTTTATGTCTTCAGCCAACGTTTGCTTGGCCAGGTCGAGCCGAAAAATCCGAATGCAGTTTGGGCCGTAGCATTCTCCGTAGAAACTGCCAAATACCAAGGTATTGTCCAGCGCTGGCGTGGCGGTCTCTTTCTGGCAGGCCGTGAGCGTGCTAATTATTGCTAGAAGAAGAATAGCCAGCGGAGTGAGGAGTCTGGACATAAGCGCGGCGGATAATTATTGAATGGCAACACTACCTTGACCGGCTGCCGTTACGTTTGGTTGCATCATCCAGTTGGCCCGTTGAAGCGGGGTGCCCGGCCGTACCTTTAGCCCACTTATGCGCCTCGTCAAGCACCCCGTACTCTGCAATTACTACGTCACTTATCGCTGCAATGCGAAGTGCGCATTCTGCGATATCTGGGAGAAGCCCTCGCCCTATATCACGCTGGAGGATGTGACGCAGAATCTGCGCGACCTTAAGCGCCTGGGCGTGTCGGTGATTGACTTTACGGGAGGCGAGCCGCTGCTGCACCGCCAGCTGCCCGAGTTTCTGGGGCTGGCCCGCCAAATGGGCTTCATCACCACCGTGACTACTAACGGCCTGCTGTATCCCAAAAATGCTGAGAAGCTGCGCGGCTTGGTTGACATGCTGCACTTCTCGCTTGACTCGGCCGACCGCGCCACCCACGACCTGGGCCGGGGAGTGGCCTGCTACGATTTCGTGCTCGAAAGTATCCGCGTGGCCAAGGCGCTGGGCGAACGGCCAGATATCCTCTTCACCGTTTTCCGCAAGAATCTGGCAGATTTGGAAGCCGTGTACCGCGACATCGCCCAGCCCAACGGCCTGGTGCTGATTCTCAACCCCGCCTTCGAGTACGGCGACGTGGAAACCGGCGAGCAACTCACGCCCGAAGAGTTAGACTACCTCTCGGCCTTCGGCAAGCGCAAGGGCGTTTATCTGAATGAAGCCTTTATCCAGCTGCGGCGCGACGGAGGTAACCACATTGCCGCGCCCGTGTGCCGGGCTGCCAGCACCACACTGGTTATCTCGCCCAGCAATGAGTTGGTGTTGCCCTGCTATCATCTTGGCGAACAGAAGTTTCCCATTGAGGGTGGGTTGTTTGAGCTATACAATGCGCCGGAAACGCAGCGGCTGGCAGCGCTGGAGGGCCGCTTGCCCGCCTGCGAGGGCTGCACGATTAACTGCTACATGCAGCCCAGCTTCGCGGTGGAGACCAGCAAGTATTTCTGGCAGGCGCTGCCCAGCACGCTGAAATACAACTGGGAGAAAGGCACCTGGAAGCGGTTATTAAAGGCTTAACGAGGGCATTGTAATTCAAAAGAACGTCATGCTGAGCGCAGCCGAACCGAAGGTCGCCGTAGGCAAGCCTCTCTACCGCGCCGGCTGTCATGCTGAGCCTGCGAAGCATCTTATCAGGCTAGAACTAATCATTCAGCGGTGACAAGATGCTTCGCAGGCTCAGCATGACAGACGATTGGCATCTAGTGTAGAAGAGGCGAGCGAGAGGCTTTGGCTGCGCTCAGCATGACGTTCTTTTGCTCACTGCTCACTGCTCACTGCTCACTGCTCACTGTTATTAAAAAAACTATGCCCGCACTAATTCTTTCCGTTCACGGCATTCACCCCGAAATTCCCGCCGACTGCTTTATTGCTGAAAACGCCACAATCGTAGGCGACGTGGTACTGGGCAGGGGCTGCACCGTCTGGTTCACCGCTGTGATTCGCGGCGATGTGCACCGCATCCGCATCGGCGAGGAAACCAACATTCAGGACGGGGCGGTGCTGCACTGCACCTACCAGAAGGCGCCGCTCACCATCGGCAGCCGCGTGAGCATTGGGCACCGGGCTCTGGTACACGGCTGCACCGTGGAAGACGATGTTCTCATTGGCATGGGGGCCATTGTGATGGACCACGCCGTGGTAGGCAGCGGCTGCATCATCGCGGCCGGGGCCGTGGTGCTGGAAAACTTCGTGTGCGAGCCAGGCTACCTCTACGCCGGCGTGCCCGCCAAAAAAATTAAGCCTGTGACGGACGAGCAGCGCGAAGGGTTGAAGCGCACCGCAGTCAATTACCAGACCTACGCCAGCTGGTTTCGATAAGAACCTAGGCTTGACTTTTCATGATTCTGTTACCGGTGCCCCCGCGGTGTGTGCAACGCAGAAGAATTGACTGCTCTTTTAAGTTTTTGAAAAGTCCGTTAAAAATGCTGTTTTACTACGCTTGGAATGTGGATTCAGCTTTTTAGACTCCCAATCCAAGTAGTCAGAAAGCCTATTATTAGCACATAACGGATTGCCAAGACTAATCAGGCAGCGTTGCTTAGCAGCAATTACTACCCATAGCGGTGTTGATAACCCTATTAGTAAACGGGAGCTTCACTAGACGCTGGTATTTTCTTCCATTGAATTCATGGCCAACTTCTACCGCACGCTCTGTGCCTTTCTTTTCCTTGATCTTATTAATAGCTGCCAGCGCGCTAGCTATCAATTTCAGGCAGGGGCTGCGGTAGCGCAAGCGACAGTAGAAGGGCCGAAAGCAACGGCCATTACCGCAGGCCCTATGTCTGTAACCGAGAAGATGGTCGCGTCGTCACGCACAAAAACGCTGCTCCTACATTCCCGTAGACGGCCCGCTACCAAGGCCCGGCGTGCCGCAGCTGCGGTTTTAATCCCCATGCCAATGCTATTTGTCACACAGCACGTAGTGATTGGCAAGCGCCTAGCAAAGGCGGCAAGTCCGCTGGAACCCGACCCACCAGTACGCTATGCGCGCAAAGGTGTAGCGTTTGCACTAGCTGTGGTGTTAGGCTTTTTCGGAGCCCATTTATTTTACCTCGGCGACAATAGGCGGGCACTTTGGTATTTGCTTATCACGCTGGCTGGTCTTGCCCTAGCGGCCCTGGCCATTCCCATTGGCAACCTAGCCGTGTTCGGTGGCGGTTTGGGAGCGGCACTCGTAGCGGTTTTCTTTTTGCTACTAGGCGTTGGCGCAGTATTGAGCGTATACCTACGGGCCCTGATTGATGGAATGCACATCCTCAGGGAAGGTGTATAGCTCGCTTCAAATAAGGCCTCTCAACTACCAGTATTCTGCACTCTCAGAAGCGGGTAGTCCCGTGGCAGCGCGGGCCGCCTTACAGCTCGTGGCCCAAGTCCCCGCGCGGCGCGGCGCGCTCTTCCACAGTAGTCACGCGCAGTTGCACCAGCTCCACGGCGCGGCGCGAGCGCTGCAGCACCCGGAACTCGTAAGGGTCGAGCACGGCCACGTCGCCCACTTCCGGGATGCTGCCGTAGATAACGTTGAGCAGGCCGCCCACGGTTTCGTAGTCTTCGCCCTCGGGCAAGGGGAAGGGAAGGTACTCGTTGGCGTCGGAGATGGGAGTGGCGGGGTTCACCCGGTATTCCTCTTCGGTCACCTTCTCCACCACGGGCACTTCGTTGTCGTACTCGTCCTGGATTTCGCCCACGAGCTCTTCCATGATATCCTCAATGGTGACGATGCCCGACACGCCGCCGAACTCGTCGCTCACGATAGCCATCACAATGTGCTTGCGCTGAAACTGGCGCAGCAGGCGGTTGATTTTCTTCGTTTCGGGCACGAAATAGGGCGGGCGCATGATGCGGGCCAGCTCCACGGGCTCCTGCCGGCTGATGATGGGCAGCAAGTCCTTCACGTTGAGCACGCCCACGATGTTGTCGATATTGCCCTCGTAAACGGGCATGCGCGAGTAGCCCTCGTTGAACACGATGTCGAGAATCTGGTCGGCGGGGGCGTTCACGTCTAGGGCCGAGAGCTTGGTGCGGGGCACCATAATCTGCTTCACCATGCGGTCGTTGAACTGAAACACGTTCTCAATGAGCTCGTGCTCCGAGTCCTGAATCTCGCCGCTCTCCTTGCTTTGGTCGAGCAGCATGCGCAGCTCGTCGGAGGTGTGGGCGTCGCTGCCGTGCACCGAATTTACCCCAATCAGACGCAGCGTCATGCCCGAGAGCTTGTTGAGAACCCAGATAAAGGGAAAGCTCACTATATAAAATATGCGCAGCGGCAGGGCAATAGCGATGCTCAGAGCCTCAGGGCGCTGAATAGCCAGCATTTTGGGCGCCTGCTCGCCAATAACGATGTGCAGCACCGTGATGGTGGCAAACGAAGTGGGCAGCGCAATCTGGTGGGCCAACTCGTCCGTCACGTTTAGGCCGAGGGCATGAACAGCCGCCAGAATGATGGACGCCACCACGCTTTCGCCTATCCAACCCAAGGCCAGTGAGGCCAGCGTAATGCCCAGTTGCGAGGCCGACAAGTAAGCTTCCAGGTCCTGTAAGATGCTCAGGGTGAGCTTGGCAAGTCGGTTGCCCTCTTTGGCGCGCAGCTCTATCTGCGATATCCGCACTTTGACCAGCGCGAATTCGGCGGCCACGAAAAATCCGTTTACTAAAACAAGTAAAACGGTGAATAATATTTTTAAACCCATGTGGATGGCTCCCGCGACACGGTCGGTCTGGGAACCTTATTTATTTCAAAAGTACGGAGATTAGCGCGGCTAGTTGGGCCGCTGAACTTTCCGGCCGCCAGTTTGTGGTACGGACAGCCTTATTTTGTGAAAGAAAGCACATGTAAGGAAGGGCGGGATTGCCGTCGATGCCTATGATTGGCGGGAACGGATTCCGTCGCGCCAGCCTTCTTCATGATGGAGAGGTAACACAATACAGCGGCCTTCTGGTTTGCAGTTATGAAGATTTTTTTGATGGTTAAGTTATTGTTGCTCTGGTTGTGCGTGGTCGCCCCGGCTACTGCCCAGATTCTTAAGCCCACTCACTTGAGCACGGCGCTGAGCCAGTCCAGCGCCAAGGTAGGGGAGGAGATTGAGGTGGTCGTGAATGCGCGCATCGACGACAAATGGCACCTGTACGCTTCTGATTTTAGCGACGAAGTAGGGCCGGTAGTATTCACGATAGCTTTTAAGCCCAGCCCGGCCTATGCCTTGGTGGGCAAGCTGCAGTCCATTAAATCGCACCACGAGCAGGACGAAGTTTTCAAAGGCGAGGTCGCCTTCTGGGAAAGAACTGGCCAGCTGCGCCAGCGTATTCGCGTGCTGCAGCCGGGCCCGCTCACCATCACGGCCGAAGCTGATTACCAAAGCTGCACCACCGTGGACGGCCGCTGCGTGCCCGGCAACGAAACCCTGAGCTTCGGACCGGTAGCCGTAGCGGGTGGCCCTGGGCCTGCCACTGGCGCAACTGCCCAGCCCGGTGCGACGCCGGCAGAAGCTGCTGCAGTGGCAACGGCGACGCCGGGTGCGGCTCCTGCTGCTTCGGCTACTCCGGGTGCTACACCACTGGCTTCTGTTGAATCGCCAGCAACTGCTACTGCACCGGTGCTACCCGGCGATGTAGTGCCCAGCGAAGAGCCCACCGCGACGGTAGCTGCCGCCGCACCGGCCGTAGCCGGCGTTGTGGCCGAAGACCCCGTGAACAAAGCAGGGGGGCTCTGGTCATTTGCGCTCCTGGCGTTCACGTTTGGGTTGGCGGCGCTGGTTACGCCCTGCGTGTTTCCCATGGTGCCCATGACGGTTTCGCTGTTCACGAGCGGCAACGACAGCCGCCAGCGCGGCATCCTGAAGGCGCTGGTGTACGGGGCCAGCATCATCGGCATCTATGTGCTGGTGGGGGTGCTGGTGTCGGCGCTGCTGGGCGAAGACGGGCCTAACCTCATCAGCACGCATTGGCTGCCAAACGTCATTTTCTTCGTGGTATTCGTGGTGTTCGGGCTTTCGTTTTTGGGCTTGTTTGAAATAACGCTTCCGCACACCATTGTGAACAGCGTGGATACTCAGGCCGACAAAGGCGGCTGGATGGGTATCTTTTTCATGGCCCTCACGCTGGTAGTGGTATCGTTTTCGTGCACGGCGCCCATAGTCGGGAGTATTCTAGGCTTGGCCGCCCGCGGCGAGCGGATTACACCCATTGTGGGCATGTTGGGCTTTTCGTTGGCATTTGCGCTGCCGTTCACGCTGTTTGCCATCTTTCCTTCGTGGCTGAAAAGCCTGCCCCGCTCGGGCGGTTGGCTCAACACGGTGAAAGTAACTCTGGGCTTCGTGGAGCTTATGTTGGCCCTTAAGTTCTTAAGCACTGCCGACTTGGCTTATCACTGGCAGCTGCTTGACCGCGACGTATACATTGTGCTCTGGATTGTGCTCTCGGCGCTGCTGGGTTTCTACCTGCTAGGCAAGTTTCGCCTCTCACACGACTCGCCGCTCGACCACCTCAGCGTGGGGCGCCTGCTAATGGCAGTGCTCGCCTTTGCCTTCACCGTGTACCTGGTGCCGGGCCTGTTTGGAGCGCCGCTGCCCTTGCTGGCCGGCTACCTGCCTCCCCAAACCAAGCGCGACTTCTCATTGGCCACGGCCAGCCAGAGCACCGCCACGCCCGCCCGCCAGTCAGCCAACGCCTTGTGCGAGCCGCCGCGTTTTGGCGAGTTTCTGGAACTACCGCACAACCTCGATGGCTACTTCGACCTGGAGCAGGCTAAGCGCTGTGCCCGTCAGCAGAATAAGCCGATTTTTATTGACTTTACCGGGCATGCCTGTGTCAATTGTCGCAAGATGGAAGCTACCGTGTGGAGCGACCCACAGGTGCTGCAGCGCCTGCGCAACGACTTCGTGGTAGTAGCTTTGTACGTCGACGACAAATCGGAACTGCCCAAAACCGAGTGGTACACGTCGCCGCGCGACAAGCAGCTCAAAACCACGTTGGGCAAGCAAAATGCTGATTTACAAGTTACTCGTTATGGCTTCAACGCCCAGCCGTATTATGTTATCATCGACCCGGACGATGCCACTGGCAAACCCCTGGTAACGCCAATTGCCTATGAGCCCAATGTGGCGCAATTCAGCGCGTTTCTGGATGCTGGGTTGAAGCAGTTTCGAGGGCAGCAGACGCCGGTGGCCACGCGCTAGCCCACGCAGACCCACGGTCATTCCTCTGCCAGCCCTCCACAATCGATTTAACGCACGAAGAGGCGGCCTCCACCCAGAAGCCGCCTCCTACTAGTGTGAGGCGCGCACCCACCCAGATGCGCTGCCTCGTTTTTCCCCTCTTCTCCTCTGTTTCTAACCACAGCCGTAGCGAAAGAAATTTATTTCTCTCATCAGAAAGCCCGAAACGAAAAGACTGGAACACCAGAACCTTCGTTTGCAACGCTTCCTACATTCTCGTGTAGTTATCTGCCTTGGATTGTAACAAATGTAACCTTACAACCTGATTGATGCAAACTATTGCTGTCTTTGTAATAGAATTTGCAATAAATTTAATTTTGACAACTTAGTTTTGTATTCCCTTTAATTCTTTTCTGCAAAAAATGGCTCGCAATTACGAACTTGACGACACCGACCGGAATATCCTGAACCTGCTCATTCAGGACGCCAAAATGCCCTATACCGAAATTGCCCGCAAGGTGAATGTATCGGGGGGCACTGTGCACGTACGCATGGCCCGCCTCGAAGAGATTGGGATTGTGCAGGGCGCCACGTTGCGCATTGATTACCAAAAGCTGGGCTACGGCGTAAATGCTTTTCTCGGCATCTACCTGCTCAAAAGCTCGGTGTATACCAGTGTGGTGCACCAGTTGCGCGACATTCCGGAAGTGGTTAGCATTCACTTTACCACAGGGGCCTATGGCGTGTTTGCCCGCTTAGTGTGCCGCGACACGCAGCACCTGCGCGACGTACTGCACGACCGGATTCAGCCCATCGACGGCATCGAGCGCACCGAAACCCTGATTTCGCTGGAAGAAGTTATCAACCGCCCGGCCCAGCTGACTTAGTCAACGGCAAGTGCATGGTTCCGAGTAAGGCAGCCGCAACGTACCCCAAGTGCGTTGCGGCTGCCTTGTTTCTGTTGAGGCGAAAGCTCAGTAGCAACGAGTGCTGGCTGGCTTACTTTCGTAGTTCGTTTATGCCCACCGTTCCGCCCGCCACGCTGCTCATTCAAACCGCTTTCATCGGCGATGTCATTTTGATGACGGCGCTGCTGGAATACCTGCACCAAACCGAGCCCGCTACGCCCGTCGATGTGCTGGTGCGGCGCGGCAACGAAGGCCTGCTGGCCGGCCACCCCCACGTGCGGCAGGTGCTGATTTGGGACAAGAAACATCGCAAATACGCCGCGCTATGGCAGTTGCTGCAGAAAATACGAGCCACAGGTTATGGCCGGGTCGTCACGCTGCAGCGGTTTGCCAGTACTGGGTTTCTCACGGCATTTTCGCGAGCTCCCGAGCGGGTCGGCTTTGCCAAGAACCCGCTGAGTCGATTCTTTACGCAACGCGTGCCTCACTACATTGGTGACGGCACTCATGAGGTGACGCGCAACCTGCGCCTGCTGGGGGGCGCGCCAAGTTCGGCGGTGCCCCGGCTCTATCCGTCGGCGGCCGATGAGGCGGTGGCAGCACCTTTGGCGGCGGCCGGTCCCTTTGTGTGCGTGGCGCCGACTTCGGTGTGGTTCACGAAACAGTACCCGGAAGAAAAATGGCTGGAGCTACTCGCGGCGCTGCCCGCCAACCTGCGGGTGTACCTGCTGGGCGGCCCGCCCGATGTGGCGGCTTGCGAGCGTTTGGTTGCCGCCAGCGGCCGAGAAAATGTGCAGAACCTAGCCGGAAAACTGAGCTTGCTGGCCTCGGCAGCGCTCATGCGCGGGGCCGTGATGAACTACGTGAACGACTCGGCGCCCATGCACCTGTGCTCGGCCGTGGGGGCACCCGTCACGGCGGTTTTTTGCAGCACCGTGCCTGAGTTTGGGTTCGGGCCGCTGTCGCCGGTTGCGTACGTGGTGCAAACAAAAGTGCCGCTGCCCTGCAAGCCTTGCGGCCTGCACGGGCACAGCGCTTGCCCGCTCGGGCACTTTCGGTGCGCCCATACCATTGAGGTAGAACAACTGCTTGGGACAGTTAACATTTAACAAGTAGCATTTAACAATAAATAGTGAGGAATTAACAGTTATTCGCGGCTGTCAAATCCGGCTTTGGATTGTTAATAACCAACAGATAATTGTTCGCTGTCAATTGTTAAATGTTAATTGTAAACCGCCCCAAGTACCTTTGTACTTCTTATGCCCGACTACGAAATTCACGAATATCCTAACGGTATCCGCTTGTTGCACAAGCAGGTACTGCATACCAAAATTGCGCATTGCGGCTTTCTGCTCGACATTGGCTCGCGCGACGAGGCCCCGCACCAGCAGGGGCTGGCCCACTTCTGGGAGCACATGGCCTTTAAGGGCACCGAAAAGCGCAAGTCGTTTCACATCCTCAACCGCCTCGAAACCGTGGGCGGCGAGCTGAACGCCTACACCACCAAGGAAAAAATCTGCTTTTACGCCGCGCTGCTCAGCACGCACTTCGAACGCGCGTTTGAGCTGCTCACGGACCTCACGTTCCACTCCGTATTCCCCGGCCGCGAGGTAGAGAAGGAGCGGGGCGTGATTCTGGAGGAAATGAGCATGTACCAAGATGCCCCGGAAGACGCCATTATCGATGATTTCGATACGGTGGTGTTCGGCGACCATCCGCTGGGAGTCAACATTCTGGGCACCCGCGAGAGCGTGAGCCGTTTTCAGAGTGCCGATTTTCATGCCTTCCTGCAGGAGCAGATGCGTACCGACCGGCTGGTGTTCAGCTCGGTGAGCAACCTCCCGTTTAAAGAGGTGAAGCGGCTGGCCGATAAGTTTCTGGCGCCGCTGCCGGCCCGGCTCGGCTCGCGGGTGCGCCGGCCAGTGGGCGGCTACGAGCGCAAGCTGCAGGTCGAGACCCGGCCCATTACCCAGGCGCATTGCCTGGTGGGTGGCCCGGCCTACTCGATTGGAGACGAGCGCCGTATCCCGTTTTTCATGCTAAACAACATCTTGGGCGGCCCCGGTATGAACTCGCGCCTGAACCTGGCCGTGCGCGAGAAGTACGGCCTTGTGTACACCATCGACAGCACTTACTCGCCCTATACCGATACCGGCTTGTTCGGTATCTACTTCGGCACCGAGGGCAAGCAAGTGAAGCGGACCCTCGGGCTGGTGCAAAAGGAGCTGAAGCTGCTGCGCGAAAAGCTGTTGACCACCAACCAGCTGCACGTAGCCAAGCACCAGCTCATGGGCCAGCTCGCTATGAGCGAAGAAAGCAACAGTGGCCTGATGCAGCTGCTAGGCAAAAGCACCCTGGACCTGGGCCGAGTGGAGCCGTTGAGCGAGATTTTTGAGAAAATCGAGCAAATTTCGGCGGCCGAGTTGCGCGAGATGGCTAACGAAGTGCTCACGGAGGACCACCTGAGCGTGCTGCAGTACGTGCCGCAAGGTAAATGAGTGCGCCTGTCTTTGGCCATGTAGGCACGGCTCGTCCGGGCGACTTGTTTGAATCTAGGTTGGAGTTGTCGCTGCATCGACAGCATCGGCCTAGGCAAGCCGGCATTTGCGCAACGCAGAAGGAAGGAGCTGAAAGCATTGTGTTGTCAGATAAATACGAGGACGACGAGGTGTATGAGGACTATATCCTTTACACCGGGCATGGTGGGAGAAACCAAGAGTCGGGCAAGCAGGTAGCGGACCAAACTTTAACGGACTCGAATCTGGGCTTGGCTCGAAGCGAAGCAACGGGCCGGCCAGTGCGTGTTTATCGCAAAGTGCGCACTGATACTAAAACGTCTGCGTTTCGTTACGAAGGACTTTTTCGGGTAACAAGCCATCAATACGCGGTGGGAAAGTCGGGCTTCGGTGTTTTCAGGTTTAGGCTGGAGCCTATGTTGTCATCAGCTTCTGTAGGGCTAGCGCCTCTTAAAAAGCCATATATAGTACCTGATTTGTTCCACGGCCCTGAGCCTATTGTAAACGAAGCCGCTCCTCGCTACGAAGCCACGACTTCACGCCTAATTAGAGATACTGCCATAACGAGAGAGGTTAAAAGTCTCTACAGGTATCGGTGCCAAGTGTGCGATGCGCAGTTACAAGGTCCAACTGGTCTATACGCGGAGGCTGCGCACATTAGACCCTTAGGTGCTCCGCATCACGGACCCGATATTTTGGCCAATGTCCTTTGTTTCTGTCCCAACCATCATGTTCTTTTTGATTTAGGCAGTTTTGCTATTGCGAATGACATGACACTATTAGGCTTATCTGGTCATCTGCATTATAAGCCGCAGCATCAGGTGGGAAGTGAGTTTTTGGCATACCAACGTCAGCATATCTATCTGCAGGCAAGTACTAAAGCCAGTTCCCTCTCGCCGGAAGAATGAACGACGACTCCATCCAGGCTTACGCCGAATTGCACACTGCCCCCGAGCCGCCGCTCCTGGCCCAGCTCACCCGCGAAACGCACCTGCAAACCATGACGGCGCGCATGAGCAGTGGGCACGTGCAGGGCCGGTTTCTGAGCATGCTCAGCCAGCTTATGCGACCGCGCCGCGTGCTGGAAATTGGGACTTTTTGCGGCTACGCAACGCTGTGCCTCGCCGAGGGCCTCGCGCCAGACGGCGTGCTGCACACCATTGAGATTGACCCCGAGAAAGAGGCCCGCATTCGGCGCTACGTAGCGGCAGCGGGCCTCACGGCGCAGGTGCAGCTGCACATAGGCGCGGCGCTCGACGTTTTGGCGACCTTGGTCGATGAAGAGTGGGACTTGGTCTTTATTGACGCCGACAAGCGCAGCAACGACGCTTATTTTGAGGCAGTCATGGGGCAGGTGCGTCCGGGCGGGTTGCTTATCGTCGATAATGTGCTGTGGAGCGGCAAGGTGCTGCCCACGCACGAGCTAAAGAGCGGCGATAAGGACACTCCTTTCGTGCGGGCCTTCAACGACAAAGTAGCTCAGGACGCACGGGTAGAGCCGGTTTTTCTGCCCCTGCGCGATGGATTGCTGCTCCTGCGCAAGAAATAATTGGCAGCAGCTGCCCCATTACTCGTTAAACCTGGCCTGGCCACGGCAGTCAGAAGCGTTTGCGTCACCAGTTTCAGTTCTATGCGGCTTTCTACCATTCTCTTGTTATTGTTGTTGATTGGGAGCGCCGCGGCCCGGGCGCAGGCTCCTGCACCTACCTCCGTAAGTGGGCGCGTGGCCGATGGCAAAGACCAGTCGCCGCTCATCGGGGCCAATGTGCTTCTCATTCGCTTGCCCGATTCGGTCCGGACCGGAACCGCCGCCGACGCCGAAGGCCGCTTTCAGTTTGATAACGTGGCCCCCGGCCGCTACGTACTCGATGCTTCCTTTGTGGGCTATCAGAAACTGAGCCAGGCCGTGGTGGTGAACGGCACGCCCGTACAGCTGGGGCTGCTGGCGCTGCAAACCGGCGGCGTGCAGCTTAAGACAGTAATAGTGACTGGCCAGGCGGCTCAATCAGTGCAGAAGGGCGATACCACCCAGTTCAACGCCAGGGCTTTCAAAACCAACCCCGATGCCACCGCCCAGGACCTCATCACGAAGATGCCCGGCGTGACCGTGGGCACCGATGGCAAGGTGCAGGCACAGGGCGAGGCTGTGCAGCGCGTGCTGGTCGACGGCAAAGAGTTTTTCGGCAACGACCCCGACGCCGTGCTCCGCAACCTGCCCGCCGAGATGGTGGACAAAGTGGAAGTATTTGACCAGCGCAGCGAGCAGAGCCGGTTTTCGGGCTTCGACGACGGCAACACCACCAAGACCATCAACATCGTAACCAAGGTAGAATTCCGCAACGGCACCTTTGGGCGCGTGCTGGCCGGGGCGGGCACGGAGCGCTACCGCGCCAGCGGCAACGTAAATACCTTCAAGGGCGACCAGCGTATTTCGGTGCTGGCCCAGTCGAATAATGTGAACGAGCAGAACTTCGGCACCGAGGACCTGCTGGGCGTGGTGGGCAACTCCAACCAGGGCGGCGGGGGCCGGGGCGGCCGAGGCGGTGGCCAGGGTGGCGGCGGCAACGGTGGCAACGCCGGCGACTTTCTCGTGAACCAGAACGGGGGCATCACCCGCACCAATGCCGTGGGCCTGAACTACTCGAACTCCTGGAACAAGAAGACCGATATGTCGGCCAGCTACTTTTTCAACCGGGCCAACAACACGCTGCTCAGCAATACGCAGCGCCAGTACGTGCTGCCCCAGCAAGCCAACACCACCTACACCCAGAACAACAACCAGAACAGCCTCAACACCAACCAGCGCTTCAACATGCGCCTGGAGCATAAGATTGATTCGGCCAATTCCATTCTGTTTCGGCCGCGCTTCAGCTACCAGCAAAACGAGGCTACCACCAACATTGCCGGCCTCACGCGGCGCGGCGGGGAAGAGCAAAGCCGCATTGCGAGCAACTACGGCTCCAACAATAATGGCCTGAACACCGGCGGCGACCTGCTGCTGCGCCACCGCTTTGCCAAGCCCGGCCGCACGGCCAGCCTCAACATTGGGGGCAGCTACAGCCACCGCGACGGCAACAACCTGCTGCGCACCGTCGACACCGGTTCGGCCCTCAACAGCCTCAACCAGGCCAGCACCCTCAACCAAAACGGCGGCAACATCAGTGGCAACCTTTCGCTGACCGAGGCCCTCAGCCGCACCGACATCCTGCAGGGCAACTACACCATCAACTACGCCCCCAACAGCTCGCAGAAATACACCTACGACTTGCTCACCGGCGACACCCGCCAGCTCAACGAAGGCCTGAGCAACGTGTTCGACAACTACTACCTCACGCAGTCGGGCGGGCTGACCTACCGGCACAACACCCCCAAGTACCAGGCCAGCGTGGGACTATCGGGGCAGTATGCCGAGCTCTACAGCGACGCACAGTTCCCCCGGCCCAGCATCGGGCGCTACACCTTCGTGAATGTGCTGCCCAACGCCAACGTCAACTACCGCTTCACGCGGCAGAAAAACCTGCGTTTTAACTACCGCACCAGCACCAGCCCGCCCAACGTGAACCAGCTGCAGGCCGTGGTGAACAACTCCAACCCCCTGCAGCTGACCATTGGCAACCCCACGCTGCGCCAGGAGTTCCAGCACTCGGCCAACCTGCGCTATACGGCCTCCAACCCGGAAGTATCCAGCAATTTCTTTGCGCTGCTGTCGGGCTCGTTTACCCAGGACCCCATTTCCAACCGCACCCTGGTAGCGGCCCGCGACACCAGCGTGGTGCCCGAGGGCGCGCCCGCCGTTCGCCTGCCTGCCGGCGGCCAGCTCACCCAGCCCACCAACCTGAGCCAGGAGTACACGCTGCGCTCGCTGGTGAGCTACGGCCGGCCTATCACAGCCCTGAAAACCAACGTGAACCTGAGCGCCAACGCCAACTTTACCCAACGGCCGGGCATCGTGAACGGCGGCCTGAACTTCGCCCGCACGCCCTCGTTTGGGGCCGGCATCACGCTCAGCTCCAACATCAGCCCCAACCTGGACTTCACGGCTTCCACTACCTCAAGCCAGAACTTTGTGCGCAACACCCTGCAGGCGCGCCTCAATACCAACTACTTCGCGCAGGTTACCCGGTTCCGGCTGGGCTGGATTTTCGGTCCGGGCATCAACCTGCAAACCGACCTTGTGCATCAGGCTTTTTCGGGTCTCTCGGCGGGCTTCAACCAGCAATACGTGCTCTGGAATGCCAGCCTGGGCAAAAAAGTACTGCCGGGCCAGCGTGGCGAAATCCGGGTGTACGCTTTCGACTTGCTGGGCCAGAACCGCGCCATTCAGCGCAACGTGACGGAGGCTTACTACGAAGACGTGCAAACCACCATCCTGCAGCGCTACCTCATGCTAATGTTTACTTACAACATCCGGAGCGGCAATGTGGTGGCTCCTGCTGAGCCCACCGATGGCCCCCGCGGCGAGCGCGGCTCTGGCCGGCCGGATGGTGGTGGGCGCCGCGGCGGTGGCTCGCAGTAGGTAATTTTTCATCAGTTGGTAAGTAATAGCCTGTCATCCTGAGCAGAGCGAAGGACCTTACCACGCTTGTGCCGATTGATTGCTGCAAATTGTTCTTTGGTGATAAGGTCCTTCGCAGGCTCAGGATGACAAACGTTTGGATAGCTTGTGGCTTGACAGGGTTTTGGGGACTTTGGGTATGATAGACAGTTGCCATGGTTAGCGCGCCGCACCACGCACAACGGACCATTTGGTCAAAATTCAGGTTCTTTGCAACTTCGGGCGGGAGGTGGCCACGGTGGCCGCCCTCCGTCCGCTTTGTTTATGCGAAATTCTGTAGTATTGTTTCTGTTGTGGGCCCTGGCGTGGGCGGGTCCGTTGGCGGCCCGTGCCTCGGCTGCTTTTCCCCGGCCGCAGGTGGCCGCCTCGTTTGATGTGCTGGGCCTGCGCCTGGTGCTGAACGATGAAGCGCAGCGGCTGGTGCAGCAGAAGGCCGATGGCCTGAGCCGTCACCAAGCCTCGTTTCAGGCCCGGGTCGACATGGCCGATGCAGCCTTCCCCATCATCGACCGCGTGCTGAAAGAGGAAGGCGTGCCGCTTGATTTCCGCTACCTGGTGCTGCAGGAAAGTGCCCTGCTCGGCGATGCGCAAAGCGTGCACGAGGCTGTGGGCTACTGGCAGTTTAAGCGCGAAACCGCTGCTGGCTTGGGCCTGGTGATGAACAATAACGTGGACGAGCGCAAGCACCTCACTGCCAGCACGCGCGCCGCTGCCCGCTACCTTTTGCGCAACAATGCCTCGCTGCGCAACTGGCTGAACACCCTCTTGAGCTACAACCTGGGCCTGACCGGCGTGAAGCCCTACGTGCTGCCCACCGACGTGAACGCCACCGAAATGGCCATTACCGAGGCCACTTCGCCGTACATCATCACGTTTCTGGCCCATAAAGTGGCGTTTGAGCCAGCTTGTGGCCTCAACCCCAAGCCGCCGTTGCGCCTGCAGGAGTTCCCGGCCACCGCCGGCCAAACCCTCGAAGCTCAGGCCCTCGCCCTACACACCGAGCCTGCCAACCTAGCCTTACACAACCGCTGGCTGCTGGCCGCCGCCGTGCCCACCGACCGACCCTACACGCTCATTGTGCCCATTGGCGACGTAACGCAGGCGGCGGGCATCATTGCCAACCAGCGCCTGCAAAGCAGCAAAGAGTTGCTCAATGTGCCCGAAGTAAGCCCAACTACCACGGCCGAGGTGCGACTCAACAACCTGCGCGCCCTGATTGCCCTGCCCGGCGAAACCACCGCTGACCTGGCCCACCGGGGCAACAAGCGGCTGGGCGAGTTTCTGCGCTATAACGAGCTCCGGGCTTTTGACGTGGCCATCACCGGCCGCCCGTATTACCTGGAAAGCAAGCGCGACGTGGGCGCCGTGGAATACCACGTGGTGCAGCCCAAAGAAACTGTATTCGACGTAGCGCAGAAGTACGGCATGCGCAGAAAATCCGTGCTCAATAAAAACCGCATGGCCCGCAACGAAGAGCTGCGCCCCGGCCGCCTGCTCTGGCTGCAGCACGTGCGCCCCCGCGAAGTGGCCGTGGAGTACCGGGCGCTGCCCGAGAGCCGCGGCATCGAACGCCGGCCGGTTGTCATCCCGCAGCCCGTGCGCAGCGAGCCAGTGGCTGAGCAGCGGTCCAGTGCCCCCGTGGCAAGAGCCGGCAAACCTTCCAGAAAGCGCCGCCTGGATTCCGAAGAGGGATGGGGCGAGGCATTGCCTAGCCGCACCCCTCCGGTAGCGGCAGCGCCTGCCCCGGCTCGTCCGACGGCGCCCGCGCCGGTTTCTGTACCCGCGCCAGAGTCTGCGCCCGTTCCAGCCCCGGCATCTGCTCCGGTTTATGCGCCTGCTCCAGCCCCAACAGTGGCGCAGCTGCCGCCTCCCGCAGCAGCGCCGGCCTCGGCGCCGTTGGCCGATGAGCCGCGTGAGCCTGAGCTGGTGGCAGAAGCAGAAGTAGAGCCCATCGCAGCACCTAACCCGGCTCCCACCGTGGTAGCACCAGCTAAGCCGGCCCCGGCCGTAGCCGCCATACCTACGCCGGCGCCCGTGCCGGTACCAGCTCCAGCCAAGCCCGCAGTTCCACGTCCGGTACCCACCGCGCCCCGGCCCGTGGCCTCAGCCACACCGACTGCTGCGACTGCTGCCGAAGCTGCGCACCGCGTCGAGCCGGGTGAAACGGTCTACTCCATCAGCCGCCGCTATCAGATGTCTCCGGCTACGCTCATGGCAATGAACAACCTTACTTTGCCTGCTACCTTATCCGTGGGCCAGGTGCTGCTGCTGAATGCGGCGGATTCGCAGCCCGCAGCTGCTGCGCCGGTTGTTGCGCCGGTTACTATGCCCGTGCCGGCAGCCCGGTCTACTAGCACAGCAGGGCGGCCCAATCCGGCCATTTATGTGCCTAAGCCTGCTGCTTCGCAAGCTGCGCCGGCATCTGCAGATATTCAGCACACTGTGGCAAAGGGAGAGACTTTGTACAGCATCTCCAAGCTGTATCAAGTTACCGTGGCCGACCTGCAGGCTTGGAATAACAAGCTCGACGGCAACGTCCGGATTGGGGAGGTGCTCACCGTGAAAGGGAAATAGCGCCGCTGCTAAGCCAGCTGCGCGGTGTAGGCCGTGCGGGAAATCCGCTGGGTGCGGGCGCGCAGTAGGGCTACTACTTCCTGGGTACTGCGGTTCCGGTCGCCAAGGTTGACGAAGTGCTGAGCCAACCGGTCGTAGCGCTTGGTCATCAGGTACAGAAATACGTGGAGGAAGTGGATGCCGTCGAACACGATGGCATCTTGCCGGGAGTATTCGGCCAGGTTCTGGCGGAAGTGGTGCGGGTGCTCGGTCCAGTGCAGGGCCGGCTTGAGGTGGTGGCTAATATGGTAGCCGTCGTTCCAGCACTTGTGGTTGTAGGGCGTGTTGATGCACGTAATGCTGTTGCGGTAGCAGTTATCGGGGGCCGCGGCGTCGATGAAGGCGTGCTGCGACCAGTTGCCCAGCATCATCACCACGCGCGAAAGAATAACCGGGAGCACCAGCACCGCCAGCGTAGCCGGCAGGTTCACAAACGCCAGCCCGATGGTAGCCGCGATGTACACCAGCTCGCCGCGCAGCAGGCGGTGCCGCAGCTTGGGCTTGTTGCGCCGCGTGAAGTACTGCACCAGCTGCGGGATGCCCAGCAGGAAAAAGCTGCCCAAGTACTGCGCAAACCCCCGCAGCGAGTCGCGCTGGTAAAACATGGTGGAGCTGTCGTCGTCGGGCAGGTTGTTCTCCGGGTGGTGCATGCCCAGGTGGTGCGTAAAATAAGTTTCCGGCGTCTGCCCAAATAGCGGCCCAATCACCCACGGAATGTAGTTGTTGAGGAAGCCGTACTTCTTTTTGAACAGCACCCGGTGGCTGGTGCAGTGCAGCATCAGCCCAAATGGCCCTTTGAAGCGCAGGTTGCCCAGAAACAGGTACACGGCCAGCACCGCCCACCACGCCCAGCCCGTGAGCGCAGGCACAAACAGCAGCACCGCCAAAGGCAGCAGCGTGGCCGATATCTTCAGAATGAGGTAGATAAACGGCAGGTCGCGCACATCTTGCACGTAGCGGCCAAAAAACTGGTCGAAGCGGGATGGATTGGTAGGGGCGAGGTAAACCGGGTCGGTGGTAGCAACAAAGCTTTTCATAGTGGGGATAGGAAGATTATTGCTATCCGGGACTAGAAAGCAGATGCGAAGTGCTCGAAAGCAGCGGCGCGGCACACAAAATCAGCAGCGAGCCCAGAAGGCTAACGGCAGCTTGATATAAAACGCGGTAGCGCTTAACAAGTTCAGTATCGACGGCTAGACAGAGGCCAGCGGTCTGGCCAAAGCCCTAAAAAACGCACCCCTCAGGGAATCAGGCAGCAGGCAAATAGGGTTTGGGATTGCCCCCAGCCCGGGGGTATCTTTACTAAAACCGCCGCTCCCATTATCAATTGCTCCCTGTTAATTGATAACTGTTAATTGAAAAATATGCCCGTTTTCTCGCACCTCCACTCGCACACCCAGTATTCGCTACTCGACGGCCAGGCCAGCATTTCGGCCCTGATGAAGAAGGCGCAGAAGGACGAGATGCCCGCTGTAGCCCTCACCGACCACGGCAACATGTTCGGGGCGTTCAACTTCGTGGCCGAGGCCAACAAGTACAACGTGAAGCCCATTGTGGGCTGCGAGTTTTACATGGTGGAGGACCGGCACAAGAAGGCTTTCAGCCGCGAGAAAGGCGAGCGCGACACCCGCCATCACCAGTTGCTGCTGGCCAAGGACCAGGCCGGCTACCACAACCTGAGCAAGCTCTGCTCGATGAGCTTCATCGAGGGCTTGTACTCCAAGTTTCCGCGTATTGATAAGGAGCTGCTGCTGCAATATCACGAGGGCCTGATTGCCACCAGTTGCTGCATCGGCGCCGAGGTACCGCAGACCATTCTGTTCGGGACCGAAGCCCAGGCCGAGGAAAAGCTGAAGTGGTGGCTTGATGTGTTCGGCGACGACTACTACATCGAAATCCAGCGCCATGGCCTGATGAACTTCGATGGCACCGGCAAAAGCCAGGAAGACGTGAATCAGGTGCTGCTCGGCTTCGCAAAGAAGTACAACGTCAAGGTGATTTGCACCAACGACTCGCACTACGTCGACCAAACCGACTACGCCGCCCACGACCTACTGCTGTGCGTGAACACCGGCGAGGAGCACAGCATCCCGGTCGGCGACGTGCGCACCAACTACTACACCTTGCTTACCAGCAATGGTCAGGTGCGCTACGACCTGCTCGACAACCTGCGCCGCGACCACTCCCGCGACGAAAACGCCCAGAAGCAGCTGCGCCGCATCGACGAGGAGCTGCAGAAACCCAAGCCGCACACCCGCTTTGGCTTCGCCAACGACCAGTTCTTCTTCAAGAACCAAGCGCAGATGAACGAGCTGTTTGCCGACCGGCCCGACAGCGTGGACAACACCAATGAGATTGTCGACAAAATCACGCCGCCCAAGCTGGCCCGCGACATTCTGTTGCCCAACTTTCCCATTCCTGCGCCCTTTGCCAATGCCGATGAATTCCTGCGCGAGCTGACCTACGTGGGGGCTTTTGGACCGGGCGCTGGCAGCGGCACGGTGAAGATGAGCAAGCCGCCGCGCTACGCCGAGCGTACACCCGAAATTGAGGAGCGGCTGGATTACGAGTTGCGCATCATCCAGACCATGGGCTTTGCGGGCTACTTCCTCATCACCCAGGACTTCATCAACCACGGCCGCAACATCGGCGTGGCCGTGGGTCCGGGCCGGGGCTCAGCTGCCGGTTCTGCGGTGGCCTACTGCGTGGGTATCACCAACATCGACCCCATCAAGTACTCGCTACTATTCGAGCGCTTTCTGAACCCCGAGCGCGTGTCCATGCCCGATATCGACATTGACTTTGACGACGTGAACCGTCAAAAAGTCATTGACTACGTGGTGGATAAGTACGGCAAAACGCAGGTGGCCCAGATTATCACCTTCGGTACCATGGCCGCCAAGTCCAGCATCAAGGACGTGGCGCGGGCCATGGAGCTGCCGTTGCCGCAAACCAACGACCTCACCAAGATGGTGCCCGACAAGCCCGGCACTACCCTGGCCGGCGCCTTCGCCGAAAACCAGGAACTGGACATGATTCGGCGCGATGAGTCGCCCGAAAACCTGAAGGGTCAGATTCTGCGCCTGGCCACGCAGCTGGAGGGCTCGGTGCGCAACACCGGCATTCACGCGGCCGGCGTCATCATCGCGCCCGACGACATCACGAAGTACATCCCCGTCTCGACCTCCAAGGACTCGGACCTGCTCATCACGCAGTTCGACGGTAAGGTGATTGAGTCGGCCGGCATGCTGAAGATGGACTTCCTGGGCCTGAAAACCCTGACCATCATCGTAGATGCGCTGCGTCTGATTGAGCGTAACCACGGCGTGACCATCGACATCGACGAGATTCCGCTCGACGACGAGAAGACCTACGCCATGTACCAGCGCGGCGATACCATCGGTACTTTCCAGTTTGAGTCGGAAGGCATGCGCCAGTATTTGAAGGACCTCAAGCCGACGAATATTGAAGACCTGATTGCCATGAACGCCCTCTACCGCCCGGGCCCGATGCAGTTCATCCCGAACTTCATCAACCGCAAGCACGGGCGCGAAGAAGTCGAGTACCCGCACGAGCTGCTGAAACCCATCCTGGAATACAGCCAGGGCATCATGGTGTACCAGGAGCAAATCATGCAGACGGCCCAGATTCTGGCCGGCTACTCGCTCGGTGGCGCCGACTTGCTGCGCCGTGCTATGGGTAAGAAGGACATGAAAAAGATGGCCTTGGAGCGTGAGAAATTCATCGAAGGCGCCAAGAGGATACACGACATCCCGGCCAAAAAGGCCAATGACGTCTTCGACGTGATGGAGAAGTTTGCCGAGTACGGCTTCAACCGCTCGCACTCCGCTGCTTACTCAGTAGTAGCCTACCAGACTGGTTATCTGAAGGCCAACTACCCGGCCGAGTACATGGCCGCCGTGCTCACCAACAACATGGGCGACATCAAGAAGGTGACCTTTTTCATTGAGGAAGCCCGCAAGCAGGGCGTGCCCGTGCTTGGCCCCGATGTGAACGAATCCCTGCTCAAGTTCAACGTGAACCAGGAAGGCGCCATCCGTTTCGGCATGGGCGCCGTGAAAGGCGCGGGTGAACTCGCGGTGGAAAGCATGGTGGAGGAGCGCGAGAAAGGCGGGGAGTACTCCGATATTTTCGATTTCGCCAAGCGCGTGAGCCTGCGCACCGTAAACAAGAAGACCTTCGAAAGCCTGGCTCAGGCCGGGGCCTTCGACGGCTTCGGTAAGCACCGCCGCCTATACCTGGATGCGCCCGCCGGCGACCAGAACCTCATCGAGAAGGCCATGAAAATGGGCCAGCAGCACCAAGCCGCCAAGGAATCGGCCCAGCACAGTCTGTTCGGGGCCGGAGCCTTCGGGGCCGTGGCCGCGCCGCTGCCCAAAATGCACGAGATGGAGCCCTGGAGCAAAACCGAGCAGCTGCGCCGCGAAAAGGAAGTGGTGGGCTTTTACCTCTCGGGCCACCCGCTCGATAGCTACAAGCTGGAGCTGGATGCCTACTGCACCTGCGGCCTTGACAAGGTGGAGGAGATTAAGAACAAGGAAATGGCTGTGGCCGGCCTTATCAATAACGTGCTGTTCAAGACCACCAAGACCGGTCAGCCTTTCTGCACCTTCACCCTGGAGGATTACGAGACGAGCATCAATCCGGCGCTGTTCCGCGACGACTACACCAAGTTTGCCCCGCTCATCAACCCGCGCAACTACCCCAACGAGCAGGTGCCGCCCATGTACGTGCGCCTCAAGCAGGAGCTGCGCCGCCACACCCAGGACCAGTGGGACCTGCGCATCCTCACCATGGAGCCCCTGGCCGACGTGGCCGAGAAGCGCAGCAAGGGCGTGCGCGTGCGCCTCGACCTGCGCACCGTGACCAGCCCCATGCTCGACCGTCTGGAAGAAGCTATTGAAGCCGCGCCCGGCAGCAAGCGCCTCGAAATTCAGTTTGCCGAGCCCCACGAGCACCTGGCCGTGGACATGTTCTCGCGCCGCTTTCAGATTGAGCCCAAAACCTTTATTGAAAAGATGAAGGAGATGGAAATGGAGGTTTGCACGCTTATCTAGGGCTTGTAGTACAGCAATGTGGTATACAGAGCGTCATGCCGAGCATTCTGCGCACCAAGCAGAGACCGAGGCATCTCGCTTATCGTAGCAACTCCATTGTGAGGGCGATGCGAGCGAGATGCCTCGGCTGCGCTCGGCATGACGTTTCCAGCTTTCGGATAGCTAATTAAGCCATTCGCCGGGTGTCACAGCGGGGGAGATGACCCTTCTGAACTTTCCCCCGTACACACTGTTTAACCATCCAATCTGCTACCTTGCGACCCCGTTGGCCGTATACGCCAGAATAACATTAACCCAACCCAAACTAAAATGGGACACAAAGCAATTGAAATAACCGACGCCAACTTTGATGAAATCATCAGCGGCGACAAGCCAGTATTGGTCGATTTCTGGGCCGAATGGTGTGGTCCCTGCCGCATGGTAGGCCCCGTAGTGGAAGAACTTGCCGGCGAATACGAAGGCAAAGTCATTGTGGGCAAGGTTGACGTAGATGCCAACCCCCAAACCTCCATGAAGTTCGGCATCCGCAGCATCCCGACGCTGCTCGTGTTCAAGAACGGCCAAATCGTTGACAAGCAAGTAGGTGCTGTTCCGAAGCACGTACTGGCCCAAAAACTAGAAGCACAGGTAACGGCTTAATTCCGTTATTGTCTATAAACGAAAAGCCCCTTGCCAGACTGGCAAGGGGCTTTTCGTTTATACAGGTGTTGCTTGGCCCGAGGACCGGCCTCCGGGGAGAGGCAGGCTGCTAGCCGCGCTGGCAGCGGCGCCAGTTGGCCCGGGAGATGTGGCGTGCTTTGGCCTTGAGCTGCTTCTGGCGCTGGTGCAGCTGCCGGTCAAGCTTTTCGGGGGCCGAAGCTTTCTTTCCTAAGCCTATGCCCAAAATGCTGGTTGCTGTGGGCTCTGCGGCGACTGTGGCGGCTTGCGTTTGGCCGATTGCCAGGGTCGACAGGGCGAATATTGCGAGCAAAGAGTAAAGTTTTTTGTTCATCTCCAAAAGGGTTTAAGTGTGTGGTTAGCAAGCGGGCCTCCTGGTGAAGGAGTAGATGTCGTTTTGGCAAAGTACCATATTTTAAACTTTTATTGCAATGGGTTAATTGCAAATAATACTGTATTATTTAATAATTGACATTATTTGAATTTGAAGAGGCTACAGTTGTCTCGGATTAAAATGTTGATATGTAGTATATTGGAGGGCGGGTGAATTTTTTTTCAATTTACTTTATATATTATATTTCATATGCTTTTCGGCTCGGCCAGCAGGCATAGCTCGGGCTTTTGAAGGTCATGCAGTGGGCCAGAGCTAGCTTTATAGAGTGCTGCTTAAAAACCCCGTGCTTTTAAGAACAAAGGCTCACATTTACAGCCAACTGTGACGCGCCTAACTGCGTACGAGGTCCATCTTTTCGCCCACCCTTATTCGTCCCTAATCATGAAGCGCATCCTCAGTTTTCTCGTCTCGTTGAGTTTGATTGCCGGCTCGGCGGCCTTAGCCCAAACGCCTGCTGCTCCGGCCGCGCCCACGGCAACAGCCACCACAAGCGCCAACTCAACCAAAACAACCACCCAGACCACCCAAAATCCAGGTCGGGTGACCACCACGCGGTCGACCACCACGAACAACCCCGCGGGCATGACTAAGTCATCGACCAGCACCAAGGGCCAGGGCACGATGACCAAGTCGAGCACCATGACCACGCCCTCGGGCAACACCAAGACCACCAACAGCACCAAAATGAAGGCCGATGGCACGCCCGACATGCGTTATTCGGAAAACAAGAGCAGCACCGAAGTAGTCACGGGCCCCCGCAAAGCCGATGGCACCGCCGATATGCGCTACAAAGCCAACAAATCGAGCAAGGTGATGACCAAAACCAAGAAGTAACGGCGCTGCTCCGTTCACACCAAAGCCCTTGTCAGTACTGGCAAGGGCTTTTTTTGTACAATACAACTCGGGATAACCAAGCCGAGGGACATACGCAGCCCCTGCACCTCTAGCCCCAGCCGTTTCGGCCCCCAACAGCCGCCTGCCTAACTTGCGGTTCCCATTCCAACCAATTCCCTGCATGCGCTACACCCCCCTGGCCCCCGAGCTTTTTGTTGAGAACCGCCGCCGCTTCCGCGAGCAGCTGCCGCCAGCCTCGCTGGCCGTTTTTCAATCCAACGACATCATGCCGACCAACGCCGACGGCACGTTGGCCTTTCGGCAAAATAACGACCTGTTTTACCTCAGCGGCGTCGACCAGGAAGAAAGCATTCTCGTGATTTTCCCAGATGCGCGCCTGCCGCAGCACCGCGAAATCCTGTTCCTGAAAGAGACTTCCGAGCACATCCTCATCTGGGAAGGCTACAAGCTGACCAAAGACGAAGCGCGCACTAACTCGGGCATTCGCAGCATCATGTGGCTCGACAGCTTCAACACGGTGCTGCCCGCCCTCATGAACGAGGCCGAAAACGTCTATTTGAACTCCAACGAGCACATTCGGGCCGTGGTGGAGGTAGAAACCCGCGATGCCCGCTTCATCAAGCGCCTGCAGGGCCAGTACCCGCTGCACACCTACCGCCGCGCCGCGCCGCTGCTACACCGCCAGCGCGCCATCAAGAGCCGCGAGGAAATCAAGGCTATGCGCGAGGCCTGCAGTATCACCGAAAAGGCGTTTAGGCGCTTGCTGGGCTTCGTGAAGCCCGGAGTGTGGGAGTTTGAGCTTGAGGCCGAAATCGTGCACGAATTCATGCGCAACCGCAGCCGCGGCCCGGCCTACGGCAGCATTGTAGCCAGCGGCAAAAACGCCTGCGTGCTCCACTACACCACCAACGACAACCAGTGCCAGGACGGCGATGTGATTCTGCTGGACTTCGGGGCTGAATACGCCAATTACGCCGCCGACCTTTCGCGCAGCATCCCAGTCAATGGCAAGTTCACTCCGCGCCAGCGTCAGGTGTATGACTCGGTGCTCGCCGTGATGGACTTCGCTAAAACCCGCCTCGTGCCTGGCGGCGAAATCGAAGCCTACCACCGAGCCGTGGGCGAGCACATGGAACAGGAGCTCATCAAGCTGGACTTGCTGAATGCCGCCGACGTGAAAAACCAGGACCCCGCCGCGCCGCTCTACAAGAAGTATTTCATGCACGGCACCAGCCACTACCTCGGCCTCGACGTGCACGACGTGGGCTATAAGTACCGCACCTTCGAGGCGGGCATGGTGTACACCGTGGAGCCCGGTATTTACATTCCGGAAGAAGGCTTGGGCATCCGTTTGGAGAATGACATTCTGCTCACCGCCACAGGCAACGAAGACCTGATGGCCAACATCCCACTACAGGCCGATGATATTGAGAAGCTGATGGCCTCAGCAGGGCAATAACAGCTGGATAAGCCCAGAACGTCATGCTGAGCGGAGCCGAAGCATCTCTCCCGCACTACTAAAATCAATTAGTGGCGCGGGAGAGATGCTTCGGCTCCGCTCAGCATGACGTTCTTTTTTGCCCCGGTTTCAGGGCTAGCCTTTAGTGCAGGGTTGCGCTATTGAGCGGTGGCCTGCACAATTTGCGGCAGGTACTTAGTGAGGGCCTGCACCTGAGCGCGGGTGAAATTGCCTTCCACATCAACCAACACAAACGAGTCGGTCACGTCGGGCAGCTGGCCGATGGCGGCAAACTCAGAAACCCGGTCGCCGTTGGCCCGCACCGATACTTTGTAGTCGTTGCCCAGGGCCGTCCCCGCCGAAATTGGCTCATAGCGATTGCCTTGCAAGATGCCCGTGGCCTCTTGCACCAGACCTTGCTGGGCCAGGTTCTCAGCTGAGCCAGTCACCGGCGCGAAGCTGATGACGCGGGCCTTGCGAATGCCGGTAATGGCATTGGTCAGCTCAGAGCCGCCGAGCAGCTTGGCGGCTCGCACCAAGGCCAGGCGTTCGAGCAGGTCGGCCGACCAGTCCATGGTTTTAAAGCCCGAGCGGCCTTGGTACTTCGAGAAAAACGAAGCCACGGTAGTAGCCGGGGTGCCAGGGCCAGCGGTGCGGCAGCCGGCCATGAGCAAAATAAGGAACAGAACGGGAAGGCGAAGTTTTTGAATCATGGGGCAAAGGTGCGTTGGAATAGGTGCGTTGTACGCACGCAGGCCGGGCTGCGGTTGCCTGCGGCCTGCCCCTCGCTCTCCAGCCACTACCGGCTTTCTGCCTTTGCCTTTTCCTCTTTGATTGGCTCTTCCTTCGGCACGCCGCTGGCGTCGGACGTCTGAAAGTCAATCGTGTTCAGGAAAAACACTTCCCGGTCAGCGCTGCGCTCGGCGCGCACGCGCTGGTAGCCGGTGGCCACAAAGCGGGTGCCAAACCAGGGCAGCAAATCGGCCTGAAAAGTATCGGCGGCCCGCTCCTTGCCGGTGTCGGTGGGGCCGGAACCGGTCTGGATGAGCACATGGTGGTCGTTGGGCGATGACTCGGCCCGGTTTATCAGCTTATAGCGCAGCTTTTCTTGGTCGAGGTACGCCAGCACCAGTCGGCCGTCGGGCAGGGTTTGGAGCCGCACGGCTTCCTCCAGGTTGTAGCGGCGCAGGTTTTCGACCACGAAGGTGTTATCCCAGAGCAATGCGCCCGACCGGTCGAAACCGCAGACCAGCGCATGGGTAGTTTGGTAACCGTCGAACACGCGGGAATTGCCGTAGTTGCCCCCAAACTGGTTGCCAATGTTATTGAATGGCCCCGTGTAGGTGCCGTAACTGTTGTAGCGGTAGTGCGGGTAGTACACCTCGGCCACCAGCACGTAGCCGCCGTCGGGCTGCGGCACCAGCTCGTGCAGCAACAGGCGGTAGCGCCAGCGCATCGGCGACACCGAGCGGGCCATCCGGCGCTGGGTGCGCTCGCGCAGGCGGGCCTGGCGTGCGGGTTTCATGTAGTCGAAAAAGTGCTTGAGGCGCAGGAAGTCGTAGAACCGCAACGGCGGCTTGGTGCCCTGGCTCGCTGCTGTGCGTAGGTCGGTGGCAAACAGGCCTTGGGCGTAAGTGGGGTCGCGCAGGGAGTAAGTGCCCATCAGCAGGCGGGCAGTGGTGTCCTGGGGTGGGGTAAGCTGGGCCGTAATGAGACTGCGCTCGCTCTCGGTCTGCACAAATTCGGAGCTTACTAGCTGGCCGCGCTCGGTGAGCTGCTTGAGCAGCAGGCGCGACTTGCGCCCGTTGGTTTGGGTCACCACGTACTCGGCGCGCCGGGTGGCGGCATCGGCCACGAAGGTGAGCTGCGTGGGCATGGGCTCGTAGATGGACGAGAGGTACTGCATCTGGCCGGTGGCCACGTCCAGCAGCAGGGCCGTCACGTGCTGCTGGTCGTTGAGGAGCACCGTGGCAAACAGGCGGCCGTCGAGGGCCTTAAGCTCGACAATTTCGCGGCTTAGCTTGGTTTCGAATTGCTGGGTGCGCACTTGGCCCAGGCGGCCGTTGTAGGCAGCCGCCATCAGCCGGCCCGGTATGGTTTGCGACGAAAACAGGGCGTACACAGTATTGCCCTCGGCGCATATGCGCTTAAACTCAAACTCATCGGGCACTTCCAGCGCCAGCTCGTTGCGGAGCTGCAGGTTGTGGTCGTACTGCTGAAAACCGAAAGAAGACTTGCGGGAAAGGGTCTGTTCGCGGCCCACCAGCAGTACCACGGTGCTGTCGGCGGGCAGCGTTTGCACGTGCACTTCGCTGTTTGCCACAGTGAGAGGTAGCTCGGTGCGCGCGGTTTGCCGGGGCGCGTTGGGTGGGGGCGGAGGCAGGGCGCGCTTCTGGGCGTGCAGCGCCGGCGAGGCAGCCAGCACCCACAACGCGAGCAGCAGGGAAGGGTAGTAAGGTTTCATGCCCGTGCGCCGTAAAAACAATAGTAACAGCTTACTCCAACGAAGGGTAACTAATTTAAAGATACAACCGAACCATGCCTTTCTGTTCCGTGAAAAGGCAGCTTTATTTCGTGCCGAGTGCCAGAATAGCATCAAATTCCTCGGGCCGCACGGGCAATACCGAGAGCCGCGACTGGCGCAACAGGGCCAATTCGCTCAGGCGGTCATCGGCTTTGAGCTGGGCCAGGCTCACGGGCTGGGGCAGGGGCTGCACCGGGCGCAGGGCCACGGCCACCCACGGCGAGCCGGCTTCGGCGGTGGCATCGGGCGCGGCCGGGGCGGCCACTTCAGCAATGCCTACTACGGCTTTTTCGCTCACGCTGTGGTAAAATAGCACTTGGTCGCCGGGCTGCATCAGGTTCAGGTTGTTGCGGGCTTGGTAGTTGCGGACCCCAGTCCAGGCAGTGCCGTCTTCGTGCACAAACGTGGTCCAGGAATACGCTTCGGGTTCAGATTTAACAAGCCAATGCTTCATGTAGTAAGGGAAATGTCAGCGAAATGGGGAGTCGTGAATGATTGCAGGGCAAAGCTAAGGGCCCCGCCATTCAGCGGCTTCTTGGTAGTATGATGCCGCCACTTCCCCAATTCACCACCTACTTGCCCACTATTTTGTTCAAATACCTTTCAAAAGCAGCCGGCCCGCCGGGTATGTAGCCGGTTTTGGCCAATACTTTCCCATCCGGCGCCACAATTACGGCCAGCGGAAAATCGCCTTCGCGGTTGAGCTGGGCTGCCGCGGCCTGGTTAAGCTTAACTTGGGCGGGCGTGGGCTGGTTCTGGGCCTGGCGGGGGTAATCGAAATGAGCCAGCACCAACCGGCTTTGGGCGTAAGCCGCGAAAGCGGGCTGCGAAAAAACTTCCTGCTCAAACACCACGCAGGGCTGGCACCAGTCCGAGCCCGAAAAAACCACTACAAGGGGCCGGTTTGTAGCCTTGGCCTGCGCCTGGGCAGCTCCTAGGTCGGAGAACCATGCCGCGGCGGGGGCCTGGGGCGTGCCGCTGGTCACCGGATAATCTAGTATCACCTGCGGCGAGGAGCTAAGCGGCGAAGTCGGTTGCGGGGCAGACTTCACGGTGGTTTCAGCAGTAGAACTAGTGGATTTGCCTTTGAGAGGCTGTTGCGCCTGCGTAGAGCACGCGCTGACCAACGGAAGAACCAGCACGGCAACCCGTACTGGCCAAATAGCGCTTACAAAAGACATGTTCAAAAGCAGAAGGGTAGTGGGCACGGAACGCCGTGGCAGGGAAGGCAGTTCTTCAGGTTCTTGTCAAGGTGAAGCGTTCGCTCCTGAAATTGCGAAGATTCAACCGCTGATTCCCGCTACGGCAGGCGCCGCACCTTGAGCACGTGCCGAACAGAGTCGAGGTCAAGAATTTCCAGCGTGTAGGACGAGTCTTGCCCTTCGGCCAGGTTCACGCGCAGGCGATTGCCGCGGTCCATGGCCCAGGTGCCGTCGCGACCAGCCAAGCCGTCGGCGGGGGCGATGTCGAACTGCTCGAAGCGACTGAACGGCTTGATGGCAAAGCCCGTGCGGCCCCGCGACGGTGGGAAAGCATACGTATTGGGTCGGTACACCAACGTGTCGCCTTCATTCTCCTCCTGCGAGAGCAGCCACGTGCCCTCCAGCTGCTTCATGGTGGGTATAACGCTGGAGCGGCGCTGCTGGCAAGCGCCGGAAAGCAGCAGCAGCACGGGCAGCAGCCGGGCAACAGAATGCAACTTGAGCATGGTGTTCTGCGAAAAGGAGTGGGCTGAAAGGTAAGGCCAATCAGCTAGGTACGTGGTTTTGGCGCGGGCGGCCATCGGCTGCCGAACCGCGTAAGCACCGGTGTACGCTACATTCGTTCCCACAAAACCCCCTCCCCGTGGATAATCGCGCCCTGACCCGCGCCTTCAAGCTGGCCGCCCAGCTCATGGAGCTGCACGACGAAAACCCCTTTAAGATTCGCGCCATCGAAGGCACGGCCAACGCCCTCGACGCCCTAAGCTTCCCCGTTTCGGAAGTAGAGCGCTCCGGCCTGCCCGACCGCACCGGCCTGAGCAAAACCGCCGCCGCCAAAGTGGCCGAACTGCTCGATACCGGCACGTTCTCCGAGCTGCAGCGCCTGCTCGACGTCACGCCGCCCGGCGTGGTCGAAATGCTCAGCATCAAAGGCATCGGTCCCAAGAAAATCCGCAGCCTGTGGCGCGAGCTGGGCATCGAGAGCACCGAGCAGCTGCGCGAAGCCGCCGAGAGCGACCAAGTAAGCAAGCTGAAAGGCTTCGGCAAAAAGACCCAGGAATCCATTTTGGAATCCCTGGAGTTTGCTGGCCAAAGCAAGGGCAAGCTGCTGTATCCGCAGGCCGAGGTGTTGGGCGAAGAAATTGCGGCGCTCCTACGCAAGGCCCTCAATACCGAAAAAGTAGCCGTGGCCGGCGAAGTCCGCCGCCGCCTCGAAACCGTGGAAGTGGTGAGCGTAGTAGCCGCTACGGATAAGCCCCTCAAGGCCCACGAACTGCTCAATACCATGGACGGCCTCACCGCCGACCCACGCCGCTCGGGCCCATTTGCTTGGCGCGGCACGGCCACCAGCTCTGGCGTGCAGGTTGAAGTGCTGCTGACCACGACTGAGCAGTTTGTGACTGAGCTGTTCTTGAACTCGGCCGCCGAGGAGCATTTATCAGAAGAAGTGCCCGGCTCCACCACCCTTCGCCAGTGGGCGCGCCGCGAGAAATTCCAGCAGGAAGAAGCCCTCTACGAGAAAGCCGGCCTGCAATTCATCGTGCCCGAGCTGCGCGAAGGCCTGGGCGAAATAGCCCTCGCCGCCGAGAAAAAGCTGCCCCGCCTGCTCGAAGACGCCGACCTGCGCGGCTCCCTGCATAACCACAGCACCTACTCCGACGGTAACCACAGCCTGCGCGAAATGGCCACCTGGCTGCGCGACCACCAGTACGAGTACCTCGGCATCTGCGACCACAGCCAGGCTGCCCACTATGCCAATGGCCTCGGGGTGGAGCGGGTGCGCCAGCAGCACCAGGAAATCGACAAGCTGAACGCCGAGCTGGCGCCTTTCCGCATCTTCAAGGGCATCGAGAGCGACATCCTCAGCGACGGCTCCCTCGACTACCCCTCCGATGTGCTGGCCAGCTTCGATTTCATCGTGGCCTCCGTGCACTCCAACCTGAAAATGGACGAGCGCAAAGCCACCGAACGCTTGCTCCGCGCCATCGAAAACCCCTACACCACCATGCTGGGCCACCCCACGGGCCGCCTGCTGCTGCGCCGCCAGGGCTACCCCATCGACTACAAAGCCGTCATCGACGCCTGCGCCAAAAACCAAGTCATCATCGAAATCAACGCCAACCCCTGGCGCCTCGACCTCGACTGGCGCTGGGTGCGCTACGCCCTCGACCAGGGCGTGATGCTCAGCATCAACCCCGACGCCCACCACACCGACGGCTACGCCGACATGCGCTACGGTGTGCTCATGGGTCGCAAGGGACTTTTGACCAAGGAAATGACGTTTAATACGAAGTCAGCGGAGGAAGCAGCCGCGTATTTCGAAAAGCGCAAAGCTGAAATCAAGCCCCCGCTGGAATACAAGAAGTCGCTGTTTGAGTAGTTATTAATGTAAAGAACAACCAACTCCCCTCCTCAGCCGAGGAGGGGATGTTCGAGCCAAGGGCTCGGACGGGGGTGGTTGAACTCGTTGAACGATACCCGAACGACCCGTGCCTGCATCGTTCCACGAATCCAACCACCCCAGCTAAGCCTAACGGCTTAGCGTCCCCTCCTTATCCAAGGAGGGGAGTTGGTTGTTCTGCTAGCCCATGAAAATCCTCGTCCTCCGTTTTTCCTCTATCGGCGACATCGTCCTGACCACGCCCGTGGTGCGGGCGCTGGCTCAGCAGGTGCCAGGCGCGGAAGTCCATTATGCCACCAAGCCCGGCTACCGTGGCCTGCTGGAAGCCAACCCCTACATCACCAAAGTACATTGCCTTGCCGGCAGCCTAGGCGAACTGGTAAAAGAGCTAAAAGCCGAACGGTTCGACTACATCATCGACCTGCACAACAACTTGCGCACGCGCCTCATCAAGCTACAATTAGGCGTAACGTCCAACAGCTTCGATAAGCTGAACTGGCAGAAATGGCTGCTCGTGAATTTCAAAGTCGACAAGTTGCCCCGCGTGCACATCGTGCAGCGCTACCTGGAAGCTGCCGCGCCGCTGGGTGTCAAAGATGATAAGAGAGGCCTCGATTACTTTATCCCGGAAAATCAGGAAGTAGACCTGGCCACCTTGCCGCCCGCATTTCAGCGCGGCTACGTGGCCGTAGCCATTGGCGCTCAGCACGCCACCAAGCGCCTGCCCGTCGAAAAGCTGATTGAGCTGTGTGGCAAACTCTCGCGCCCCATTGTGCTGCTGGGCGGCCCCGAAGACGAAAGCATTGGCCATGTTATACAACAGGCTTTCGAGACGCAAGCGGCTGTTCAAGCACCGGCCAATGTCGTTCCCAGTAATCCTTATTATTTTCCGACTAACCCACCAAATACCTTACTTATCCACAACGGCTGCGGGCGCTACTCGCTGCATCAATCGGCCTCCTTGCTCCGCCAGGCCCAATTCGTAGTCAGCCACGACACTGGCCTGATGCACATTGCCGCCGCTTTTGGCAAGGAAATTTTCAGCGTGTGGGGCAATACCGTGCCCGCCTTCGGCATGTACCCTTACCGCACCGAGTTCAAGGTGCTGGAGGTGCCCGGGCTGTCGTGCCGGCCGTGCTCCAAAATAGGCTTTGCCAAATGCCCGCAAGGCCACTTCAAGTGCATGCGCGACCAAGCGCTGGACCTGGAACTGCCGCCTTCGCGCGACGGTCGCTAACTTGTGGCTTAACCTTAAACCTCACGAGTTATGGCCGAAATCTGCTAGCACCTCTCTTCGCTGACCGACTTAACAACTGCCAGCGAGTACGCCTGCCCGGAATGCGTCGCCATGGGCGATGATTGGGTGCACCTGCGCGTCTGCCAGGAGTGCGGCCACGTAGGCTGTTGCGATAATTCGAAAAACATGCACGCCACCAAGCATTTTCAAGGCACCCAGCACCCCGTCATTGCCTCGGCCGAGCCCAGCGAAAAGTGGCTGTGGTGCTATGTGGATGAGGAAATGGCGGAATATTAATTTCTGAACCGCGGATTTATCGGATTGGCGGATTAGTCGGATTTTGTGGACGACTCAGTTTTTACTGAAAAACCCAATTTCTGAAAATGAAGAAAGGCCACCCAATTGGGTGGCCTTTCTTCATTGCAATGCTCTTGATAGTCATTGACGAGTCGTCCACAAAATCCGACTAATCCGCTCAATCCGATAAATCCGCGGTTCAGACAATCCGCTCGAAACCGCAGTAGCTGTGCAGCACCTGCGGCAGTTCAATGCCATTGCTGGTCTGGTTGTTCTCCAGCAGCGCCGCCACGATGCGCGGCAAGGCCAGGGCCGAGCCGTTCAGGGTGTGCAGTAGCTGCGTTTTGCCGCCGTCGGCGCGGTAGCGGCACTTGAGCCGGTTGGCTTGATAGGTTTCGAAGTTGGACACCGAGCTTACTTCCAACCAACGGCCCTGGGCGGCGCTCCATACCTCCAGGTCGTAGGTGAGGGCGGCGGTGAAGCTCATGTCGCCGCCGCAGAGGCGCAGCACGCGGTAGGGGAGGTTTAGCTGCTGCAGCAGGCCTTCAACGTGGGCTAGCATGGCTTCCAGGGCGTCGTAGCTCTGGTCGGGCTCCGTGATTTGCACGATTTCTACTTTGTCGAACTGGTGCAGGCGGTTGAGGCCGCGCACATCGGCACCCCAGGAGCCGGCCTCGCGGCGGAAGCAGGGCGTGTAGCCGGCCATGCGCACGGGCAGCTTGTCCAGCGGCACAATTTCGTCGCGGTAGATATTGGTCAGCGGCACCTCGGCCGTGGGGATGAGGTAGAGGTTGTCCTTGGCGTCGTGGTACATCTGGCCGTCCTTGTCCGGGAGTTGGCCGGTGCCGTAGCCGCTGGCTTCGTTCACCAGAATCGGGGGCTGCATTTCGGTGTAGCCAGCGTTGCGGGCTTGGTCCAGGAAAAAGTTGATGAGGGCGCGCTGGAGCCGGGCACCCTGGTTTTTATACACGGGAAAGCCGGCACCGGTGATTTTGTTGCCGAGTTCGAAATCGATGATGTCGTACTTCTTAATCAGCTCCCAGTGGGGCTGGGCGTCGGGGCCCAGAGCAGGCTTGGTGCCGTGCTCACGCACCACCTCGTTGTCGGTAGCAGCGCGGCCTTCGGGCACGCTGGCATGCGGCAGGTTGGGCAGCTTATAGAGAAGCTGCTGCTGTTCTTCTTCTACCTGCGCGAGTTCGGTGGCGGCGGCTTGGGTGTGCTGCTTCAGCTCGGCAGTACGCACTTTGAGGGTTTCGGCCCCGGCTTTGTCGCCTGATTTCATGAGGCCCCCGATTTGACGGGCCAACTCGTTGGCTTCGGCCTGGGAGGCGTCGTGGGTGGTTTGGAGGGAGCGGCGGCGCTGGTCCAGGTCAAGAATGGCGGCCACGTCGGCTTCGGCGGTGGCGTAATGTTTTTTGGCGAGGCCAGCCAGCACCAACTCGGTCTGGTCGCGGAGAACGGAAATCTGCAGCATGGGGTACGAAGTGGAATGGGGGCAAATGTCGGAAGTAAAACCGGCCGGAGCCACAGGCCGCTACAGGGGGCTTGCGCCGGGCGCGCAACTTATTTTACGATGGGCGGTGTTAAAGTTTGCGAGGCAGGCATCCGATTTGGCAGTTTGCCCGTAATGCGCTAACATTGCGTTAGCAACCGGCCGCCGTGGCAGGAGCAACGGGCCCCAGCGCCCGCCTCCGGCCCGTCTTTTGCTGAATCCCAGCGGCCCCCTTTCTGCACCTAATTTCTTGCTTATCCATTGCGCTCCGCGCGCTGCTATGCTGTATAGCCCGCGTTTCTTGCCAATGTACTATCCGCGGCCAGTCCGCTTCCGTGCCGTAGCTGGCTTTTTGAGCCCCCAAGCGGGCTTTTTGGGCCGCCAGCTCCTCGCTTTAAGCCGATGTTTCTCCCCCTATTCCCTTTATGCACACCATTAACGAGTTGAAGGACCGGCTGCTGTCCGACCTGAAAGAGATTGCCGAAAAAATGAACGTCGGCAACTTCAAGCGGCTCAGCAAACAGGATTTGATTTACAAAATCCTCGACCAGCAAGCCTTGGTTCCAAGCTTGGCCGAGCAAACCGACACCCCGGCCCCGGCCGCCGTTGCCGAAGCTCCCGCCGCCCCGGCTGCAGTAGCGCCCAGCCCCAGTCGTGCCAAAAGCCGTCGGCCAGCCCCCAGCACCGCCGAGCAGCCTTTTTCGGACGTAGCCCCGCCTGCCCCTAAAGCCGCTAACGGCCGCGCCCCGCGCGAGCTGCGCCGTGAAGCGCCCGCTGCACCCGCTGCTACTACGGTTGAAATCCTAGACCCCATCGAGGGCCTTGCCCTCGTGCCCGGCAGCGATGCTACCGGAGCCTCTTTGGCAAACGACCCAGTGCCAGTAGCTGCTCCCGAGCCTGCCCAAGACGCTGCTCCCAGCGCCGACGAGCAAATCAACGGCGGCGAATTAGCCAGCGACACTAACCAAGCAAACAGCACCGAACAGGATGCCACTACCGCCCGCCCCGAGCGCCGGGAGCGCCAACGGGTAGACCGCGCCGGCCGCCCCATCACGGAGCAGCGCGCCGCCGAAATGGCTGCTGAAAAAGCCGCCGAGGCTGCCGCTGCTGCCGAGGCCACCGCCAATGGAACCGCTGAAAACGGCACCGATACCCGCAGTGGCAACCCCGACGACCGTCGCCGCGAGTTTGGTGGCAACGGCTTTTCCGACCGCCGCGAAAACCGCGCCGACCGTTTTGAGCGCGACAACCGTGAGGTGCGCGACGGCCGCGAGCAGCGCCCCAACCGCAACGACCAACCCCGGGAGAACCGTGAGCCCCGGAATGACCAGCCCCGCGAGCAGCGCGAGCCTCGGGAACAGCGTGAGCCCCGCAACGACCAGCCCCGCGAAAACCGTGACGGCCAACCCCGCGAGCCGCGCAACGACCAGCCGCGCCCCGAGCGCGACGGCCGCGATAACCGCAACCTAACCCGCGAAGAGCGCTACGCCCAGCGCGACTTGCAGCGCCAGCAGCGCGCCCTCAACCCCGACGGCACGCCCCGCGCCGACCAGCCCCAGCGCGAGCCTCGCGAGCCCCGCGAACCCCAGCAGCAGCGCGAGCCCCAGCGCCCCGCCCGCCAGGACCTCGACCTGGTGGTGCCCGGTGGTGGCACGTTTGAGCTTATGCCCGACGGTGGCTACGGTTTCCTGCGCTCGCCCTACTATAACTATCTATCCTCGCCCGACGACATTTTTGTGTCGCCGCAGCAGGTGAAGCAGTTTGCTATGAAGCCCGGCGACACGGTGATTTGCACCATTCGTCCGCCGCGCGAAGGCGAGAAGTACTTTGCCCTGGTGGGCGTCGATAGCATGAACGGCCGCACCGTGGAGGAAGTCCGCGACCGGGTGCCGTTCAGCCACCTCACGCCACTCTTCGCCGACCAGCGCATGAAGCTGAGCACGAAGTCCAGCCAAATCAGCACCCGCGTGCTCGACTTGTTTGCCCCCATCGGCAAGGGCCAGCGCGGCCTGATTGTGGCCCAGCCCAAGACCGGTAAAACCGTGCTGCTGCAGGAAGTGGCCAACGCTATTTCGGAAAACCACCCCGAGGTATACCTGATGATTCTGCTCATCGACGAACGCCCCGAGGAAGTGACCGACATGGCCCGCACCGTGAAAGCCGAGGTACTGAGCTCGACCTTCGACGAAACAGCTGACCGCCACGTGAAAATCGCCGAAATGGCGCTCGACAAGGCCCGACGCCTAGTAGAGTGTGGCCACGACGTGGTGATTCTGCTCGACTCCATTACCCGCCTGGCTCGGGCTTACAACACAGTGCAGCCCAGCTCATCGCGCATCCTTTCGGGTGGTATCGACGCGGGCGCCTTGCAAAAGCCCAAGCGCTTCTTCGGTGCGGCCCGCAACGTGGAAGGCGGCGGCTCGCTCACCATCATCGCCACGGCTTTGATTGAGACCGGCTCGAAGATGGACGAGGTTATCTTCGAGGAATTCAAAGGCACCGGCAACATGGAACTGCAGCTGGACCGCAAGCTGGCCAACAAGCGTGTGTTCCCGGCCATCGACATCCCGGCTTCCGGCACCCGCCGCGAAGACCTGCTCATGAGCAAGGACGAGTTGAGCCGCGTGTGGGTACTCCGCAAGTTCATGTCGGACATGACCGCCACCGAGGCGATGGAATTCCTGAAGGACCGCATCAAAGGCACCAAGGACAACGAAGAGTTCTTGATATCAATGAACGGCTAAGCCATTCGGTTCTTAAAACAAAAAGCCCGCTACATGACTGTAGCGGGCTTTTTGTTTAATTATAACTAATGCTTGATAAGCAGGTATAGCGTCTAGCAATGGGGTAACATAGCATGAGTACAACGGCCTTGGCGCAGAATAAATTCAATTCTCACGCAAAGCTTTTACTGTTTTTACTCAGGCAGTTTCCCCAAAGGCGAGGCGGTAGGTAGAGGAATGTGAAGCGTAGGAGCCACAATTCTCGGTTTACTTTGTTAAATGCCCATGCAAACTACTCCCGTTTCCCTACCAGAACTGCTATACATCCACGACCCGCTGTGCGGCTGGTGCTTTGGCATGAGCCCGGTTATCAACCGGGTGCAGCAGGAGTTTGCAGGCAGGTTGGATGTGTCGGTGCTGTGCGGCGGCATGGCCACCGGCGAGCGCGCCACGCCCATTTCCGAAACCTGGGGCTACATCAAGAACGCGCTTGGCGATGTGGAAAAAGCAACCGGCGTAACACTTGGCTCCGCCTTTAAAGCCCTAGCGGAAGAGGGTACCTACTTCTACGATTCGGAGCCGCCGTGCCGCGCCATTGTAGCTTTTCGCCAGATTACCCAAGACCCCGCCCGAGCAGTAGGCTTCGCCCATGCCGTGCAGGCTGCATTGTTTCAGGATGGGTTGGACCTCAACGAGCCCAGCACTTACAACGTCTTGTTGCTGCCCTTTGGCGTCGACGTAGTGGAGTTTCAGCGACGTTTTGCGGCACCCGAAACGGTTCGCGCTACCCAGCAGGAGTTTGCGGCAGTGGCCCGCATTGGGGTGCAGGGTTTTCCCACCAGCGTGGTGCGTATAGGAGAGCAGGGCTACGTGCTGGCCCGCGGCTACCAGCCCTACGAGCATGTGCGGCAGGGCTTGGAGCAACTGCTGGCAGAGGCGCAGTAGCTGGCTGCTTTGCTTCCTACAGGTGTATCACTTGCTTCTGAAGCGGCGACCAAGCAATGCTGCGGCGGTCTTCTTTTCCCACTAGATAAGTGAAGCGAATGCTTTTGGTGCGTTTGCGAAGGTCGTCCCAGGCGGCACGGTCTGGGGCGTCGGGCCCGGCAGGGTAAGGAGCGGACGCCACTACAGCCGGGCTGGAAAAACTTGACGCCCGAAAAAACTCGTTCATACGCCGCCGCACAAATGCTTCCCGCTCAGCGGGGGTGACGGTGGCCGTCTTCATTTCGTAGACCATGGGCGCTTCCAGCTCAGCCGCGCTGAGCGTTTCCCGGAAAATCACCTCGCCGGCGGCAGTCGTAATGGTGAAGGTAGCCGCGCCTTCCAGCACCGAAGGGCCCCGTAGCACGAGGCGGAACACGTCGGGCTTATAGTCGGGCTGGCTGAAGGCATGCGTCTGCTGTACCGAAACCAAGGTGTCGGACTGGGTGCTGGCTGCCGCTGCGCGGGTGGTATCCGGAGCCGGTAGCTGCGAGGTGTCGGCCGCGGATTTGTCCGTAACGCGGGCTTCGGTGCCCTCTTGCACTGCTGAAGGAGTCGAATTGCAAGCCGCCAGCAGCGGCAATAAAGCAAGCCAGAAAGGGCGCATAGGAAGGGACATAAGTACGAAAAAGCTCACCAGTAATACGAGGCGAAGCCGCTTAAGATGCAAGCGGAAGTTAGCTACCCGGGCTAGCCTAGGTGTATAGTCCCAGCGTGAGGTGGGTCGGGTTTCGGGTAAATATAGTCGGGTTCTTTTGCCACTGCGCACAGACGAATTCATGTGGGGTCAGCCCGCGTAGCGTCTTCAAGCGCTTGGCGTGGTTGTAGGCTAGCAAAAAGGCTTGCAAGTGCTCGTTGAGCTCGTCGGTGCTCTGGTAGTGGAAGCGCTTGACGGTGGCTTCTTTGATGGTGCGGTTCATGCGCTCGACCTGGCCGTTGGTCCAGGGGTGAGCTGGCTTCGTGAGACGATGCTCGACACCATATTCGCGGCAAATGCGGTCAAAACTGTGCCCACCCGGCAGAAATTGGTGCGGCTGGGGCGTGAACTGCACCCCGTTGTCGGTCAGCACGGTATGCGCTTTGTAGGGCAGCTTGTCGAGCACGCGCCGCAGAAATTCGGCCGCGGCGACCCGTTTGGCACGCGGATGTAATTCGGCAAACGCCACCTTGCTGGTGCGGTCGATGGCCACAAAAAGGTATTGCTTACCTTCCTCGGTCTGGACCTCGGCGAAATCGACGTGCAGGTAGCCGATGGGGTAGTCTTTGAATTTCTTTTTCGGCGGGCTCTGCCCGTCCTCGTTCAGCGGCAGGCGACTGATGCCGTGGCGTTGGAAACAGCGGTGCAGCGCCGAGCGGGACAGGTGCGGAATCGTGGCCTGCAGGGCGTACAGGCAGTCATCGAGTGCCAGCAAGGTGTGCCGACGAAAGGCCACGGCGATGGCTTCCTGCTCGGCGCTGAGCACCGTCGATACCGGCTTGGGGCCCATGGGCGCATCGGCTGTAGTCGGGCGCTTGCGCCACTTGGCCACCGTTTTGGGGTTGATGCTGTAGCGGGCAGCTAAGCTTTGTAGGCTTTCCTGGCTGTGTTGGATAGCGCGCCGTACTGCCGCTGTTGTGCGGGCGCTGCCGTGGAGTACTTGTCCCATAGGTTCGTGCAAAATTCCAGCCCGGAAAATACACCATCACTCCTTGGGACTATACACCTAG
>NZ_FOXS01000008.1:0-13482 GCF_900115775.1 Hymenobacter arizonensis
AAGCGCGTGCCCGCGGCCAAGCGCACGGTTACGGCCACGGAGTCCCCGGGGATCGGCGCCACGTGCGCGCGCACCGTGTCCCGCCAGCCCGCCCACAGCGTGTCCCGGCCGTGCGGCACCAGGCGGGGGCGATGCGTGGCGTCGGGCTCGACCACCGCCACTTCGGCCCCGTCGCCCGGCCACGGGCTTGGGAAGGGCCGGGCGGGGCACGGCACGTGCCAGGTGAGCCGCACCTCGGCCCCCGTGCGGTTGCGCACGAACACGCGTCGGCTGTTTTCCCACTCGGGGGCGCAGCCGACGGCGGCGCAGGCGAGCCCCAGCAGCCCCGCCAGCACCCCCGTCCGGCGGGGCGAAGGGTGGCCCGCGGAGGGCGTTTGGTGCGCGCAACGGGTTGGAGTGACCAGCATCGGCGGTTGATGCCAACAAGGGGAAAAGGTCACCTCCGCTACTCGAATGCGAAGCCCAACGGCCCCCCTTCCGCGTGCAAACGTGGCGTTGCGGGTTGCCAAGGGCAGTAACCACAAACCAGGAAACGCTCGTTTTCCGATTCGGACCGTTTTCGTGAACAGGGATTGGTGCCTGTTTTTTGGGGTCCTACCTTGGCGGACCCGAATCTGCCTTTCCCCTCCGTATGCTTGGCTCGACGATTGAAGCCTCTTTTCTCGTGTTTTTTCTGGCCATTGCTGCCATTGCCTTCTGCCTTGCCATCGCCCATTACCGGAAGCGGCAGGAGTTGCACCGCACTGGGGAACGTGCCGAGGGAACCGTGGTACGACTCGAAGCAGACGAGCGCGATTGGGAGACGCCAGTCTCCCACCCTGTGGTGCGCTTCCGTACCGCCCGTGGCGAGTGGATTGAGGCCCGCTACGACAATAACATGGACGTGCCGACCTATACGGCGGGGCAAGTGGTGACGGTACTCTATGACCCCAACGACCCCACCTACTTCGTGCTCGGAGCCGCCGCCGTGAGCGCCTGGGAATGGGGGATATTGGCCCTCACCATCGGAGTTCTAGCGTATGGCATCTATGCCTACTACTAAATGCTCGTTTAAGCGATTCCGACCCTTTAACTGAACGCTGACGGTGCCCAATCACCTACTAGTTTTGCCCCGCTACGCGACTGCCAACGTCCGGGCTTGCCGGCTGCCGGGTTCCGGGCGTTGCGTAACGGGTGCCCTGCCCGCCCCGCCGACCCATGAATTATTACGATTACCTTTTTTATGGCTTGTACCGGTTGTTCGTCCGACTGAACCGAAACGTGTTGCCCGAAGTGGACGCCTTTCTGCTGTTGGCCCTGAACCTGTTTTGCCTCGGCCTCACCCTCTTGTTCATGAGCGGGCAGCTCTTCCTCGTCCTGCCCCGCCTGTACCAGTCCCTGCTCGTGTTCCCGGCCCTTGCCGCGTTCAACTACTTTTATTTCATTCACCGCGACCAGTACCTAGCTCGCGTGGCACGCATCGGCGCGCTCCGGGCCGGCAAGGGCACGTGGGATACGGCCTTCACCCTGTGCTGGACCCTAGCTTGTTACCTGACCATTTTGTTCTACGTCTACTTGGCGTATTAGCTCGTTATGCTATTCGGACCGTTTTCCTAAACCACGCTAATTCGGCCGTGCAAGCTTCGCCCACTCCGCCGTACTGTGGGTGTTTTAGACTCCGTCGGCAAAATCCATCAGGTTGAACACCTGCTCGGCCAAGGCGCGATTGCGGCTCGCCTTCACGCCCAGAGGTCCGGAGTCCAGCGCAGAGAAGTATTGGTACCACGGGGAGGCTTCCAGCCGCTGTTGCTCGGCCTGGCGCTCCACCAGCGACAAGCCTTTCAACCAGCGGATGTAAGCGGGCTTCACTTGCCCTGCTTTGGCCTGTAACGCAGGGCCTTCCCGCCGCAGCAAGGCCACGGCCTGCGCATCGGGGAGCGCGGTAGCTCGCCGCAGTAAGCGGGCAATGTCGGCCGCCGCTTGCGAATAGGCCAAAGAGGGGGAAGCCGGTTTCGTGGCAGTCGGCGGGACAGCCGACTGCGCCCGGACGGGGTACGGCATGGCCGCTACGCCGAGCAGCCAGCAAAGGAGCAACGGAAACTTCATGGGGCAATAGTAGGAAGAAGCGTCGGCTTACTCGCCGCCGTTCGTTCTCTTGCGCTACCTGCGACAGCATTAGACCCTCCATTGGGTGAACGGAGCACGTTCACGCCACCACCGTTACAGTGAACTTCGGTCTTTATTCGTCGGAATCGATAAAGTCGTCCGGTTCCATGACGTGTGGCACTCGCTCGACAAACGTTCCCGCAAACCGGTGAAAGTAATGGCCGTCGAGGTGCAGGTCATAATCGGTTTTCCACACCGGCGCGCCGGGGACCACCTCCAGTCGCGACCCGGTGCTAAAGGCGAGGGTCAAGCGGCCGTCTTCCCCGACCTGGCTCCCGACTAGTACGGCCCCCACCAGGGCCTTGGCGTGCGCCACCCCGCGCGCCCCGGCGCGGGGGCGCCGGGGCGTGGCCGGGAGGGCTTGCCACGCGCAGTCGGCAAAGAGGGTTCCCCAGGCCCGGGGCTCTTCGTCCGCCGCCTGCATGAAATCCACGCGAAGGCCCGGCCCCTCGACGCGGCGGTACTCCACCCCTTCCACCCGAGCGCCGTGCCACGTGCGCAAGGCGGCGCCTACGGCGCCGGCGGGCACCACGGGCAGGCGCGCGTAGCGCGCCCGGCCCAGGCCCAGCAGGAATTCCACCGTCAACGCGGCCGGGGCGCCGTTGTCGTGCCGCGTCGGCAGCGGCCACGGCCGGTCCGGATGCTCGCGCGCGGCCACGTCGCGCAAGGCCGCAAAGGCCGCGTGCAACGCGGCTTCGTCAAAGGGGAGGTGCCCGTTGAACAGGAGCATGAACTGCCCCAGGGCGTGGCCAAACGGGGTGTCGGGTACGGAGCCGAGCATGGAGAGCGAGTTGCGGACGAGCCGGCAGGAAGCGTTGCCCAAAGATACCGCGTGCCATCACGCGTGCAAACGCTCCTTATTCTGAACGAAGGGCGTTTATGGTCCCACCGTCCAGTTGAACGTCCTTAGCATGAGACTTTTGCCCAAAACACCAATTTGGCAACCCAAAGTCGGCCACCGCACACTTGTTTCTTCTCCCTTGAGGGACGTTACTGCCTGGGTGCTGGCGGTTGCGCCAACGCTTGCTGATAGGCCCAGTCCTCAGGCGACAGGATAGCTTGCAGAAAAGCATCTTGGCCCAAGTCGCGGCGCTCCAGCGCGTGCCGCCGCAGCGGCCAGCTGTTCTTGCTCGCTTCAAACCCCTCGCGCACCATGGCTGCTCGCATTTTTTCGGGTAAGCCTTCGAGCCAATGGTGGAAATCGGCTTCCGTCACCTCGCCCGCGGCCTGCTGCTGGTAACGATAACTGGCGTTGCCCAACCGAAACAGCCGGGCGTGTTCGGCCCGCTGTTCTTCTGGCAGCATCGCTAAAAACTCCACCTGCGACTGGTGGAACTTATCCAGGGGGTGGCGAGGGTGCAGGAGCTCTTCCATGCCGTCAAAGAACGACAACGGGCGGGTAGCAGCGAGGGGTCAATCAGTAATTAGTAACCAGCAGATCCAATAGTAACCAGCAGATCCAAATCCCTTAGCGGGGTTTTCTGTTCCTGCTCTAGTGAAACCCCTCTTATCGCGGTTCCGACCGGTTTTGTGAACGGGAAGTAGTGCCAAGAAAATCCCTTTTGCAGTACAGGAAACTCCAGGGCATCGCCTGATACCTTTGAGCTATGCGCTGGCGCTGAAAAAATCTCCGGCCAGCGTAGTGCGGTTGCCGGGGCCTTCGGCGGTAGGATGCCCGGCCGTGCGCCGTCCGCTTAGCGCAGCAGCAGCCGCTGGCTGACGGTGCCAGCCGCCGAAACCAACTGCACTAGGTACAAGCCGCGGGGCAGGCCAGCAATCAGCAGCTGCAACTGCTGATTGCCGGCCGGTACGGGGTATGTCTGCACTACCTGGCCCAGGGGGGAGAGCAGGCGCAGGGTGGCGGGCTGCGCCGCGTGTGTGCGCAGCTGTACCTGATTGGTGGCCGGATTGGGCCAGAGCTCCAGCGGGCGAACTGCTCCGGCGCCCGGCGCGGAGGCCAAGGCCTGGCCAAACGGGTAGATCAACAGCGGCGTGGCGCTGTAATCCAGCTTGGGCGAGTTGTTGTTCACCAGATATAGCTGGTTGTTGCCCCAGGCCCAGAGCGTGCCGTCCTGGAGGATGGCAACCGTCTGGAGTTCGTTGGCACTCACGGTTTTCCAGTTGGCCGTGCCCAGGCGTTGCGGAGCCAGAGCGCTGGTGGTGGTGCTGTCGCCAAACTGGCCGTAGCGGTTGTTGCCCCAGCCCCACAGCGCGCCCGCCCGGTCAACGGCGGTGGTGTGGTGGCCGCCGGCACTCAGCGTGGGCCAATCGAGGCCGGTGCCAATGCGCAGCGGCACCCGCTGGTCCGTCGTGGGTAGATCTACCAGAAAGTAGCCCCAGGCCCATAGGGAGCCGTCCTGGGCCAGGGCTACGCTGTGGATAGTGCCTACGCTAGCACTGGCCCAGTTTACGGCAGCACCAATCTGGGTGGGCACGCGGTAGGCACCGCCCGACTGGCCGTCGCCGACCTGGCCGTTGGAGTTGTTGCCCCAGGCCCACAGGCTGCCGTCCTGGCGAACGGCCAGAATGTGCATCTGCTCAGCGGCCACGCTTCTCCAGTTGGTGGCCGTGCCCACGCGCGCAGGGGCCAGGCGGGGGGTGGTAGAGCCGTCACCGAGCTGGCCGTAGTAATTGTTGCCCCAGGCCCAGAGCGTGCCATCCTGCCGGATGGCGAACGAATGGATACCGCCGGCGCTGATGCTCTGCCAGGTGGTCGTGGTGCCGATTCGGACCGGGGTGGAGCGGCTGGTGGTGGTGCCGTCGCCGAGCTGGCCATAGGTGTTGTTGCCCCAAGCCCAGAGGCTGCCGTCGCGGCGCAGGCCCAGCGTGAACTGGTTGCCCGCCTTCACGCTCAGCCAGTCGGTTCCGGTGCCAATTCGCACCGGATCGAGGCGGGGGGTGGTCGTTCCGTCGCCGAGCTGGCCGAACAGGTTGCTGCCCCAGGCCCAAAGGCTGCCATCTCCGCGCAACGCCACCACGTGGTCGCTGCCCGTGCTTACGCTTTGCCAGTCGGGCACCAAGCTGACGGCATGCGGCGTGAGCTGATAGCGGAGCCGAACCGCGGCGCTGCCGACCTGCCCCCGCTCGTTGCTGCCCCAGGCCCAGAGTGTGCCATCCTGGCGCAGGGCCATGGTGCAGTAGGCGCCGGCCATCGCCTGTTGCCAAGTGCTGGCGGTACCCACGCGGGTGGGCAGTAGCGCATCGGTGGTGGTGCCGAGGCCCAACTGCCCCCGGTCGTTGCGGCCCCAAGTCCAGAGTGTGCCATCGAGGGCGATGGCCACGGTGTGGTCGTCACCAGCATAGATGCTGCGCCAGGCGGTACCAGTGCCTACCGGACCGGGGCTGAACTGAGCGGCAGTGTTGCCGTTGCCGAGTCGGCCGTTGTTGCGGCCCCAGGCCCAGAGCGTGCCGTCGGAGCGCACGGCCAGCGAGTGCTGGTAGCCGGTGCTGGCGCTCAGCCAGTTGGTGCCGATGCCGATTTGGACCGGGGTGGAGCGGTTGGTGGTGGTGCCGTCGCCAAGCTGGCCGGCGGCATTGTTGCCCCAGGCCCAGAGCGTGCCGTCGCTGCGCACCGCTACTGTTTGTTCATAGCCGGCATCGACGCTGCGCCAGAGGGTACCGGGGCTGACCTGGGTAGGGGCGCTGCCGCCGGTGGGGATGCCCAGCTGGCCCGAAGCGTTGCTGCCCCAAGCCCAGAGCGTGCCATCCCGGCGCAGCGCGACGGCAAAGGCGCTGCCGGCACTCACGCTTTGCCAATTGCTGGCCGTACCGATGCGCACCGGGGCGAGGCGGGTGGTAGTGGTGCCGTCGCCGAGCTGCCCGCTATAGTTGCGGCCCCAGGCCCAGAGTGTGCCATCGGTGCGCACAGCCAGCGTGAAGTACAGGCCCACACTCACGCTTTGCCAGTTGCTGGCCGTGCCGATGCGGGCAGGTTTTTCACGCAGTACATTGGTGCCGTCGCCCAGCTCCCCGTAGGTATTGTTGCCCCAGGCCAAGAGCATGCCGTTGGGCAGCACCACGGCGGCGTGATAGTTGGACTGGCTCAGCCCCGGTAAATAGGCTAACAGCAGCGCTGCTACCAGCGGGAGCAGCCTGCTGAACCAGGGCTGGCGGAAATAAGACACCGGGTGCATAGTGACGAATAAAGGGCCTGAAACGACAATAATCCAAGCCCCGCAAATGTAGAGATATGTCCCGGCATAACACGGCCTCAATCAGCGCATCATATGGTTTGCCCGACCGCCGGCCGCCGGGCCACCGTGCTCTACCTGCGTAGCGGAACCGGCGTGTTCGCGCACCGCAGCGCCTTTGCCGGGGAACGGCTCTACTACGACTCGCAGCTGGAGAACAAGCGGTCCCGGGGCCTGAGCAACTACTTCGGGGTGGATAGGGCGTGGGAAGCCCAAATGCGCAAAGGCCGCAAGCTCTACTACCGGGGCCAGCCGACCAAGTGGCACGAGCGGCTGTTGAAGCTGGAGCGGCAAACAGAAGCCACGGCCCCCGTGCTGCTACGAATGCTCAACGGCTACTAACCGAAACCACCGGTTGCCTCTCTTGGAATCACCGGACTCGGTTGCGTGCGCGTGTTCCGTCGCCGCTTCTTCAAAGGTGCGCAAGGCAGTGGCCGTATCGGGTAATGGTCTTGCCGTTCTCATAGAATCTGACTTTGAATGTCACTACTAAAATCCTCGTTTCTTTGAACGAAGCGCGTTTACCTTCGGACCGTTTTGCTGAACCTAAGCGAACAGGTGAAGTAAGTCGTCGCCTCGACGAAGCAGAGAGGGCAAGGGCTCCCTGCGCGAAAAGCCATAATTCGTCCGAACGTTGATGGCTCACCACCGTTTCGCTTTTGCCCGAGAAAATTAGGTCGTGCGGAAACGACGCTTTTACCCAAGGCTTCTACTCCACCAGCAAACGCTGTAGCAGACCGGTACCACGTAGCAGATAGAGTCCGGCGGGTAGCCCGCGTAGGTCGAGGGATGTTTCCGCAGCGGCTGGAGCGGGGTAGCGGCGCACGGAGCGGCCCTTCGCATCGAGTAGCGTGAGGGGCGTGGGCATGGTGCTGGCCGGCAGGCGCAGGGTGGCTGTGGAGCGAGCGGGGTTGGGGAAGAGTTGCGCGAGGGACTCGGCGCGGGGGCCAGCCGTGGCCGTGAGGGTGGGGTCGGCGAGGGAGGCCAGAAAGCCGAGTTGGGCGTTGGGCCTTGGATTGGTCAGGGCGAGGGGACCAAAACTGGCCGTCGCGCTCGTAAAAGCCCCGGCTACGTACACGATAGCCCCGCTAAGCGCTACGGCACTGGCTCTTTCGCTGCCGGCGCCACCGGCTTGCTGTGCCCACACAAAGCTGCCCGTGCTGCCCGCGTCCGTGAGCTTGGCCACGAACAGGTCGCGGCCGCCAGCAGAGGTCAGGGTGATGGCCCCGAAGCTGGCCGAAGTGCCGCTGGCACTTCCCGTCACGTACACGCTGCTGCCACTCACCGCCAGCGCCGTCACCAAAGAGGTGAAGTTCGCGCTGGTCTGCTGGACCCAGGTAAAGCTGCCGGTGTTGCCCGCATCCGTGAGCTTGGCCACGAAGCCATTGGAAGTGCCTGCAAGGGGCAGCGTTACCGCGCCAAAGCGAGCGGTGGCGCGGTAAAAAATCCCGGCCACGTACACGCTATTGCCGCTGACGGACAAGGTATTGGGTTGGTCCAGGCTCGTGCCACCGGCGCTTTGGGCCCACACAAATTGGTTGCTGGTCGGGTTAAATTTAGCGACGAATATGTCCTCACTCCCGAAGCTGGTGAGCGTGGTGGTGCCCAAGGTCACCGTGGTTGCGAAAACCCCGGCCAGGTACACGTTGCCCACCGCGTCGACAGCCGTTGCCGTCACCGACGAGCCAGCTCCCGTAGCTGCTGCCACGGCCTGCGCCGATTGCCATGTGGGGGTCTGGGCAGCTGTCGGCAGGCGAAAGACAAGAAAGAACAGAGCCAGCAGGCCTGTCAAGGGCACTGCTGAAAAAAACGTCATAGATTTCACAGAGCAATTGAATACGTGCGCTCAAATGTATTCATGCTCCGTTCAGAAAACCACTCGTTTTGCGATTCAGACCGTTTGGCTGAACGGATGTAGGCCGGTTCCTTATGGTGGCGGTGCGGTTCTCTACCGGCTAAGGAATGGTGAGGGTCACCGGATTTGAACGCAGCGAGCCCTGGAAGGCTCGGCAGTCTCTCCCGCCACAGAGGTATTGGTGGCTGAGGCTAAAGTAGACGGTGTAGGTGTGGCCTCTCACCAGCCCAGGGCGCAGGTGGGATGCCTTTACATACTGGGTGAAAGCATAGGCAGCTTTCGGTCCTAAAACCACCGTGTTGGCAGCGGTTAAGGGGACATGGTCTAAATCGGCAACGTAGGTACAGGGGAAGTAACTGACCGTCATCCGCGTTTTCACGTCCTGCAGGCGTAGGAAGCTCAAGCGGGCGCAATAGTCCCACGTCGTGGGTTTATAGAAAGTTTGGGCCGAATCGCCGTTGATGAGTTGGCAGGTAAGGGCCACCCGGTGGCGCTTAGCGTCATATCGCGCCTTCACGGCACGCAAGGACGGCCCCGTAGCCTGCCCTGCAGCAGCGAGGGGCAGCAACACCAAGCAGAGGAGCACGTTGGCGAGGGGAGCCGCAACCATAAAGCACAAGATGAGCACACAAGAAACGCTCGTTTTGCGATTCGGACCGTTTTGCTGAAGAGGCATGTACCCACTTCCCCGGCCGGCTACTTCCCCGGCCGGTTCCCATCGGGGCCCATGCCGAGCCGTTCGCGGTTGTGGGGTGTGATGGGGGATTCGAGCACGTGGTCCAAGGCCCGGCTGCCTTTGTACGAGCGGCCGTTCCAGAAGACGTTGCCCCCGGCATCGACCACAATCTTTTGCTGGCTGCCGTCGGTGTACGTGACCGCGTACAAGACCCGCAGGTACTGGTGGCCGAACGAGGCCGCGGCCGGGGCCTGCCCCAGCGACGTCCGGAGCCGGCTCAAAAACTGGTCGGGCTTGCGCACGCGTTGCTCCAACTGGTGCTTATAGGTAATGAGGGATGAATCAATAGGGTAACGGACAAAGCTGTGGATGGGCAGGTAGTACATGGTGATTTTGCGCGCCCGCGTGTCAGGAAGCGGCCGGGGCTTCCCCTGAAAGGCTGGCAACCCCGCCAGCCCCATCAGGAGGACGCCGGCAGCCATCAGGTGTCGGAGTCGCTGCCACGTGGCCGCAGGGGCGGACGGGCGCGTGCAAGCAGCTAAGGGAGGAGGCAAGGGGCTGCAGTTTCTAGTACCGGTGCAAGGTCGCCAATGAAGCGCGAGATGCAACATTTACTTTTCCGACCGTTTTCGTGAACGGAAATTGCCAGCAAGGTAAACTCACCACCGAACCATGCACACCTTCCTGCTACTCGTGAGCCTATTCCTTGGGGTTAGGCAAAGTGCTGACCCTGCTCCGGAGAAAATCAGGTATGCGTTCTCCAAGAAGGTTGAGGCGCAGCTTTATGCGGTTACACAAGGCAAGAAAGAATATTACTGCGTGCTGTATTCAACCGCAACCGGCTATTCTCTTGTGGTCAGCCCCATCCAAAAGGCGTTGCCCTCCAGTCAGACCTTGATTCGACAAACGTCCCGTTTTGTGTACGTCCAGGGCACACTGCTCCCGTTGTTGGTGGACTACGATTTCAAGTTTGGCGTGGTCGGCCCCATGGGGGAACGCGTTCGTCGAGTAGTCCCAATTCAAGAATTGTCGCACTCCATCGAACTGGACGCAAAAGGCGAGCTAATCCCTAAAAAATAACGCTCCTTTCGTTAGACGGGCCCTATGGGTTAGGTGGCCTGGAATGATAATTATCCGTACTTTGTACTAGCAAGGCAGAAACCGTAATAATTATGAAAGCGACTGGCAAACGAATCGTAGACCGCTACCCGCACCTGCGGGAGGGAGCAGAGCGTCAGCAAATGTTGGTGCGCAATGCCTTGGGCTCGGCCCGTGTGGAAGGCATCCGCGCCGATGAAGGGCGGCTGCGTAAAACAGTGGGTACTTCGGTTACGGAGACGGGGGCAACACGCTTGCGATAACGCCCTGCATGGGCTCGTACCGGAGCAGCCCAGCGGCTTGCACGGCCTGCACATACAAACTAAAACGTTCTGGCTCGGCCAATGCTTCCCAGTGGAAGCTGGTCGAGCCGTTTTTGTAGGCCATCAGGTTGGCTAGCACGCGCGCGGTGCGCCCGTTGCCTTCCCGAAACGGGTGAAGGAACAACAACTCGGCGTGGACGCGGGCCACGTCGCGCACCAGGGACGTGGCATCGGGCCAACTGTGGGGCAAGGGCCGCAGCATTTCCCGTTCGAAATCCGCCATGTTTTTAGGCAGGTGCAGCGCCGCCGGAAAAGCGAAGCCCCCTTTGGAGAGGTTGACGGTGCGGTAATGCCCCGCGAAGCCGTAGACTCGGCCGAGGGCGCGCCGGTGGATTTCCTGAATGTAGGCAACGTCAAAGACCTCGTCCTCGCGCAGCTCATTCAACAAGCTCTGCTCAGCCAAGAGGAAGCCTTCGGTTTCCACCTGCTGCACTTCCGCCAACGACGAGAGCCCCAATAGATTGGGCAGCGCTTCGTCTTCGTCACCAGAGGAGGCATATTTCATTGTTTCACGGGCATGAGTTCTTCAGCTTGGCCGCGAACCAGTACAGGTAGGCAACGCGAGCGAAGAAAGGAAAGCACAAGAAAGCAAGTTCTTCTCCAGCCCCAAAGTAGCCGGCAAAGAAATCACACTCATTTTGCGATTGGGACCGTTTCGTTGAACGCGTGTGTACGCGGTGCTAGTTGGGAGCGCTGGCCTAAACTTGTCAGTCACTACTTTGCCTCATGCTTAAACGAGCGGTCCTTCTCGCGGTGCTGGTGTTTGTGGTGGCCACGGCGCTCACGCTGCGGTGGGAGGCCCCGTCCGACGGGTACACCACGCTGGGCTTCCCGGCATCCTTTCTGCAGTATACGGGAGGGAAATGCAGCGGCTGTGCGCAGTACTTCAAATGGCACGCCCTGGCCTTGGACCTGTTTCTTGCCCTGGCTTTTGCCGCGGGCTGCGTGAAGGCGTGGGTGCTGCTCGTGGCGCAGCATAAGTCGGAGCGTAAATTCTCGTTTAGCTTCCGACCCTTTCGCTGAACTCCTCTCGCTCGGTGTCCCTCGCTGCTACCCCGTCCCCCTCTGCTTATGCGCTTTTTTCAGTTTGCTGCCCGCTTCCTGCTCTGCTTCCTGCTCTGCTTCCTGGCCTGGCTGCCGAGCCGAGCCCAACCGACGGCTGCGGTCCGCGTCCTGGTGCACCCCGGCACGGAGTTGCTGCAAATCATTCACCTGCTCTCCGACACCGCGCAAGTGGCCGAGTCGACCTACAACGCGGAAGTCGTCCGCCACTTCGCGCCGTACCGGCGGCACCCGGCCGTGCTCGCCGCCCGGCGCTTGTCGCGCGCCATCAGTTGCGACTACCCGGTGCGCCTGAGCTGGGCCTTTTACGATTTCCCCGACCTGAAACTCGCCACCATGCGCCCCGAGCACCTGGACGGGTACGAGCAGGAAATGCCCCTGGCAGAAGTACAAGCGTATTTTCGCCAGTGTTTGCAATTTGCCCGCGACACGCGCTTCGTTGAATTTTACCACGCGCACGCGCCGCAGTACGGGTCTTGGGTGCAGGAGTTTGAGGCGGGCCTAAAGCAACAAAAACTCCTGGAAACCATCGACCGGTTCTATCGCCTTCCCCGCCACCGGCCCGTGGCCCTGACGCTGGGGGTGCTCAATTGCGGGTCGTACGCGATGTCCGACCTGCGGGGCATCAACCCGGCGCTGCCCAACCAACACACCGTGCTGGTCAGCTACCGCCAGTTGGTGTTGAGCCAAGACGCGCCCGCCAAAGCCCCTCGTTTTCGCCCCACCGCGCAAACCGCGCAACTGGTGTGGCACGAGCTGGGACATACCTACTTGGCGCCCGTCTTTGCGCGCCACCAGCCGGAAATCAACCGCTTGGCTTACCTCGTGCGGCAAGACCCGCGGGCCAAGCAGTGGGCGGCGGCGCGCGGGGGCTGGAGCAATTTCTTGAACGAAAACGTCGCGCAAGCGGTGACGAACGTCTTGAAGCTCCGCGCCGGCACCCTCACGCAGGCGGAGGCATTGGCATCCGACGATTTCTACATTTATTCGGGGGAGCTGGCCGCGCTAATCGAACACCACTACAAGCCGGCGGCGCGCTACAAAAATTTTGAGGCGTATTTCCCGGTGTTGCTGCGGGCCTTCGCCAAAAACCATCCCGCGACCGCCGCGAAGTAGTGAAGGCGCGCATCGCCCTCCTTAATTTGAACGGGACTAGTTTACCGTCGGACCGTTTAACTAGACTTGTATCTTGTCACGATGAAAAACGCGCGTGACATCCCAGCCAGCTGGAAGCTGACGTACGAGGAAGTCTCGAATGGTGTGTATAAGATGCGGTTGACGTGGGAGCGTGGGCCCTTTGTCGAGACGTCCGGAACCGACTTTGAGGGCCTGCGGGCGTGGTGCATCGAGTCGGCGCGGAACATCGAAGACCAACTGCGGCGAAAAGACTTATCAACCTAATCACCGCATTTCCACCGTTTTTTGAACGCGATGCGTGCAACTAATCGCACCCTACTTTTGGGCGTGACCCGTCTCGTGTATTTGGCCTTGCTGGGGGCAAGCGGGTGCGTTCGCCCGTCGGCCCATCCGTCCGCTCCCTTGTCGGCCGCAGCGCAGGCAAGCTACGCGCGCTTCGGCGGTGTGCGGCCCGACGCCCAGCGGGCCGACAGCACCGTCGTGGTCTTCCCGTTTCACCCGGACGACACGTTCGCCTTCGCGCCGCGCTTGGTCCGCCCGGTCGGGCCAGCCACGCTCTCACCGACCGAGCGGCGGCTCACCGACAGCTTGGTGCAGGCGGTGGAACGGGCCCAGCAGCTCCCGGCAAATCGATATCATTACCAGTACCTGCCGGCAGTGGATGGCCGCGGGGTTACGCACGTGTGGGTACAGGCGATGTGCGCGCCGACTACGTCGTGGTCTACACGTATCATCGCTCCAAAGGGGGGCGGGAACTGTTTCTACCAGGTCCAACTCAATTTGACTACCCGACGCTACACAGCTTTTGGCCCCAACGCTTCCAGATAATACCCATACGCTCCTAATTCTGAACGGAGTGCGTTTACCTTCGGACCGTTTCAGTGAACCAATACGGGTAGGCGCGGCTTATTCCCCAAGTCTTCGTCTTCCCACACGCTGTGCAGCGTCGCCACGAAACAGGAGTTGGACACCTCGTTCACCCCCGAATAGAGGTAG
>NZ_FOXS01000008.1:13492-34629 GCF_900115775.1 Hymenobacter arizonensis
CGGCGCTGCCCAGGCGCGCGGTGAGCTGGCGCAGCTCGGCGCCCCACACGGCGTCGGCGTCAATAAAGGTGTTGGTGAGCTCACCTTGCGGAATGCCGGTCAGCCGGTACAAGGCCCCGGGCTGCAGCACCACCTGCAGGGCCAGGAACTCGCGGCCCACGTAGCGGTTGCTCACCACCGCGTGCTGGCCGATGAGCGCCGCGCGCGGCCGGGTCACCTTCGGCCGGCCGTCGTAGGCGACCGCTTCGGCGTCGCGCGGGTAAAAGGCCAGGCACTGCTCCGGCCGGGGCGGGTAGGCCTTGAAGGGCAGGGCCGCGCCGGCCGGAAACACGAAGTGAATCACCTGAATCAGGCGCACGTAGTCGCGGAGCGGCGGGCTGGGCAAAAAATCCTGGAGCAGCATACGCGGAAGTTCGGGGGTGACCGCCGGCCTGGTGCCGGGGAGTGCGGGGCCGTTTGGTAAAAATAAGACGTTTCGGGCCGCCGCACCTGGGTTTCATCAAGGGCAGTTGTTTTAGCCGAAACAAGCCAAATTTCGCGATTCGGACCCTTTTCGTGTACAGATAGTGCTTTGGTTGTGGAACGGCAAGCACCGCGCTACCCGCCGGTTTGCGCAACGGCCATGGGTGACGGCCGGCACCGGTGGCCTGAAAAACACACGGCGAGCACGGCGCCGCCGCGCTGCGCTTACTTACTTGCGTCCCGGAACGCTGAGCCGGCGTTCGGCCCGTGTCAAGGCCCCCTCCCGGACAACACGCCGGGCGGCCGTCACCCGTAACGTACAACCTGAAAACCGTGCATTCACCCCTTCCTCCCCCCCGTGCTTTATCCAAGGAGCAATCCTACGCCGACTACATTGTCGTCCGGGACAACGACTGCGACGACATCGGCGCCAAGGTGCGGCAAAAGCTGGCCGAAGGGTACCGGTGCCGGGGAAAGCTGATCGCTGTGCAGGGGAGCCCCGGCGTTATTCAATACATCCAGAACATGGTTAAGCTGTAGCAAACGCTCCTTTGTGATTCGGACCGTTTAGCTGAACGTTTCTGAACCCTCGTTGTCGGGGCAGTTGTCATGTCCCCGACCCTTTGACGGGTCGATGGGCCTGGGCGCGCCGCTTTTTCCACCGGGCGCTCTTGGTGGGGGACGGGCCTTCGACAAACCGCACCACCCGCGTCACGACGATCGGGTAGGGTATGCCCTTCCAGGTCCCGGGCGCGAAGCGCAACGAGGCGACGACGGTCGCCGCTTCGGCTTGCACCGCCGCGTTGGTCACGTTCAGCCAGCGAACGCACCGCGGCTCCCCGCGTTCGTCGACGACCACTTCAAAGTAAGCAGCGCCCGCCCGGGCAGCCGGGACGTGATAGGTGAGCAGGCGCTCGTGGCCGACCAGAATTTCGGGGGCCTTCTCGAACCAGGTGAGCATCGGGATGCCCTGGAACGGCCGGGCCCGCTCATACAACGAATCGCAGGCGGTTTGCGCTCGACAGGCCCCCGTGCCCAGCACCGCCAACAACAGAAGCAACGCAGTTCTCATGAGGGAGTAAAGTAACGCTCGCTTTACTTTTCAGACCCTTTCAGTAAACCAATACGGGAAGGTGCGGCTTATTCCCCAAGTCTTCGTCTTCCCACACGCTGTGCAGCGTCGCCACGAAACAGGAGTTGGACACCTCGTTCACCCCCGAATAGAGGTAGTAGGTCCTCCCGCGCGCACTGCGCACGCGGAAGCAGTTGACGAACCCGCCGCAGGGGGCTTTGGTGTACTGACCCAGGGGCACGAAGCGCTGCAGCACTTCCCGGCCGGCCCCCTCGTTGCCGCCCGCCCAGTGCGTGGCCAGCAGGGCCTCCACGTCCACGACCAACTCGTCGCCGTCGAGCGGCACCGTGCAAGTCGCCGGAATGCCCGCCCGGTCATCGGCGATGACCAGGCCCCACGGATAGTCTTTGACTTGGTGCATGCGCTTTTGGTTTCAACCCGCGACAAAGTAAGACATTGCGGTGAATTGCCCTTTCGACCGTTTCTCTATACTCCGTTTTAGCCTTTCCTTTGTTGGATGTCAAAGCTGCGCGTGTCCTTTATACCCCTCGCGTTGAGCATCTTTTTCGGGGGCATGGTTCTCTTGACCTGCCTGGGTAACGCTCCCATCAGGCGAATCCTGTTCGCATCGGATACGGGCGCGGATTACCAGCTGGATGCGGTACAAGCTCCTGCTTGGCTCCAGGTTGTCTTACTCGGCTTGACCGGCGGCTTGCTGTACCGCTGGGTGCAACGCCCGGCGCTGGGGCGGGGGCTGCTCTGCGGCCTGGCGGGGCTGTGCTGGGGCTTGAGCGGGCGCACGGTGGGGCTGATGCTCGACCCAGCGGGAAAGGTGTACACGGGCTGGTTTTACCTGCCAACCGACCGGTTCTATATATGCCCGTCCGAAGGCGGATGCGAAACCCTCACGTACCACACCACCGTCGTTCCGTTGCCCTTCTGGCGGGTACGGCTGCATAACGCCCGCTTCTCGCGGGTCGTGTTCGTGGGCCCCATGCACTGGGCCCCGACGCTTGCCCTGTTGCGGTGTGCCTTCAACCCGAACCCCGAAAGGGAGTGCGAAATAACGCGGCTAGACCGCTTGGAGTAACCCTCCTTTGCCTCAACCACCGTTTCCTTGAACAATGGTGAGGTTAAGGAGCACCCGATAATAACAGCGGTTCAGTTTTCGTTCGCCTCTCCAGCAGCGGTCCTTCAGAATCCACAACCAGCCGCCGCTTACACCATATGCGCCATATGCCGTTGCTTTTCCTAGCCTTAACGCTGTTGGGTGGGTGTGGTCCGAAGAGCGGCGCTGATGTCGGGAAAGAATTTTGCGCGTGTATGAAGCTCCACCAAGACGTAAGTCGTGACCCGCAAGTAAACTACTTTACTGGGTTCAAAATATGCGATGGACGCATGATTGAAAAGTATCCATTATATCGCGTCTTTGCGGTGGATATGAACTATGCCGATACCGCCTTGGTGGTGGACTGGGCGGAGCGCGAGAGGTCCAGACGCTTCATGCTGGACTTTTACCAGTATCTGAATGCCCATTGCAGAGAGTTTAGATAAGCCCGCTCACTTGAGAGGTGGGCTTTCCCCGAAAGTAATTCGCTCCTTATTCTGAACGAAGGGCGTTTACGGTACCACCGTTTCGCTGAACGCACTACTGTCCCGAGAATTGGGTGCTAAATCTGCTAATTTTACGGCCTTATGCCTCCCAGATGAAGCACCTAGTCCTCTTCCTGTGCTTGCTGTTGACTGGCTGCGGAGGTGTCGTGGGCAACATTAACAAATACGACTACGAGCTGAGCAAGCCCGCGCTCGACAGCCACGTGGAGCAACTACTCCGGAACTACCCGGATTCCCGGGAAGCCGAAGCGCGCTACCACGACAGGAACAGCGAATACTTTTCCCCCTTTCGTTATCTGCTGTTAACCCACCAAGGTCAGCGGCTGGTGTTTGGATTCGTAACCCAGTCCGTCGGCAAACGGTCCGTGCTGGTTCTCGTGTACGCAGCGCCGCTCGGCGACGTGCTCGTGCTGCCGACCCAGCGCCCCGTTTGGGAAAAACGGTGGTACGCATCCCTCTTTGAAACCGGGTTCATCGACAAGTTGAACCGGCGACTAAAGATAGTCAAGTGAGCCTTCTATCAAACGCTTCCTTGCGTGAACCACCTTTTCCTAAACCAGAGCACTTTCGCCGGTTGCTTTGGAGGAAAGTATTACATCAGTTAAAGGCCCCTTATCGTTCTGCTGGGCCGACTGCCGCTGCCTATATTTTCCATGCCGACCACCCTTGTAGTTACCGTTGTATTGTGGGGTTTGTTGTGGGCGGGTTTGTGCATCGGACTGTGCGTCGTTCCCTGGCGCGCGCGGCCCGCCCTGCTGGGCGGGGCCGCGTTGGCGTGCGTCGTCCACGTGTATACGTTAGTGCAGCTGGTGCTCCCGTGGACCGTATGGGTCCATTGGCTGGGCCAGGCCTGGGCGGCCGAGCTGCGCAAAGTGGCGGGGCCGGTGCCGTTAACTTGGGTCAGCAAGGGCATCGGCGTGCTGTGCTCCTTGGGGTGGGTGTACGCGCTGCGACGCGCCACGCCGACCGCCGCGGGCTTTGTGCGGCCGGCCCCGGGGTCGATACGCGCGGTCGCTCCGGCCGTGCTGGCAGCCGCAGCCCTCGTGCTGGGCGATGCCTACCTGTCCCGCCACGCCTTCCCGGCCTTGAGCACCGGCCAGCGGTGGTTGTACTTCGTGTTGCCCGGCCTGCACGAAGAATTGTTTTACCGCGGGGCGCTCCTGGGCCTGCTGGCGCCCGGGCTGGCGCGAACCGTCCCGTTGCCCGGCACGCGCACGAGTTGGGGCGGCATCGCCGGGGTGCTCCTGTTCACGCTCGGGCATGGCTTGGGCTTTCCAGACCGCCTGTTCACGCTGGGGTTCGGCACAGACTTTTGGCGCTACGTGGGGGCGTGGTGGTCGCCGACGCACTTCCCCTTGTCCGATGTGCTCTTCCGGTTGAGCATGGGCACGTTGTTTCTGTATGTACGCGAACGCACGGGCTCGGCCTGGGCCGCTGCGGCAGTGCATTGTTTGCTAAACGGCTGCCTCGCCGTCGGTCATTCGGCAGGGTAGTGGCCACGAGCGCACACGTGCTGGCACCGTCGACCAAATGCTCCTTTAACGGAATGGCCGCGTTTAGCTTCGGACCGTTTAAGTAGACGCAAGACATGTCCCAATTCCGTGCGGCTTCGCTAGACCAGCCCATTATTTCACGCCGAATTCTTTCTTTTTAAAGTCGATGATGATGGTCTTATCCCAAAACAAGGCGTTGCCTGTAATGGCATCGTAGTCGGTGTCTTTCTCCGATGGGCGAAAGTCGGCGTAGACCGTGACATCCGAAAAACGTTGCCCGACCAACTCGAACGCTTCCTTGACGGGCCTGCCGATAACATCGTGCGTGATTCCCCAAGACCGGATGGAGAGGGTATCCGTGGGAGCAGCCGTTGAAAAATTATTTACTTTATCGGCACCGGTAATCAAAGAAAATACACTGCAGCCGTTGTCAAACATGACCTTATAGGACTTATTGGCCAGTTGCAGCGGAAGGATGACCCGTCCGTCTTTCAGAAGCGCGATTTTTGTAAACGTGGTGTGCAGGGAGGCGGGCAACGTATCGCAAATCGCAAAACGGCGATTGGGGTAATCAATCACTAGAATACGATTCTGAAAGAGGTCGGCGCCAATGGAGCCTAAATTAATCGGGAGACCCGCATTCAACCCCTTTGAGGATACTTTTTCTCCGTACTTACGCATCACGTAACAGGACCGGGTGGTGGCGTTGGTCGCGCCGAACGTAAGCGATAAATCCTCGAAGGCGGTCGTGGGTTGCCAGAATTTAAAAAGATGATTTATGTGTGTTGTGGTTCGGTTAAACGCCGGATGTTTGGCAACTATGCCCGTTAGCGTATTGCCATTGAGGAGGGTAACGGTTGCACCCAAATCAAATTGAAACACAAAATCATAGGGCAACCCGTCGACTTTTGCCGGAATCAGCATGGCTGCTTTTTCAAAGTACCGGCCTCCCATGCTCATCCCGGCCCAGGTAAACGGAGCCCAGGAGAGCGCGGAATGGGTGGGGCGTGCCGGTTGAATGTTCCACTGACCGATTTTGCGTGGGGCTTGGCAGTGCGTGCCGGTGGCCAGCAACAAGCCGGCGCTGAGCATCGTCGTAAATTTCTGGAATCCCTGCATCAGCAGCGCGGTTGGGGGTTGAGTGCGGCCGGGAGCTAAACGGTATCGGATGGCTCCAGCTCTTTAATGGCCACTAGATGCTGGTCACACCAATCGTGTGCAATTAACGCTCCTTAAACTGAATTGCCGCGTTTAGCGTCGGACCGTTTCATTAAACTTGAAGCGAAATACAATTTGTCCTCCATGCTCCGATACCAACGCCTCACTTTTTTTGTCATCAATGGCGCGGTGCTGGGGTGGCTGCTCAAGGTGCTGGTTGTAGACGAGTCGAGCGATTCGGTCGGGCTGTTCGGCGTGGCGGTGGTGGGCTTCCTGCTGTTGTACGCCGGCTACTTCGCCATGCTTGTGCGGGTCTGCCGCCATCGCGAGCTTACGACCTGGGGAGGGCAAGTCACATTTCTGCTCGGCGCGGTGTTGCCCATCCTCGCGGTGCGGCGCCTTACCTCCTAGAAAGACTGGTTATACCATTAGGACCGTTTTTTCTAGACGCTTCTAAGCAGCCGTCTTACTTTCGCCAGCGTCCTCTTTTGATAACGCGTAATGCTCTTCTCTCTAGCTCGTGCCGCCTACTTTAGCTGCTGCTCTCTGGTCCTAGCCGGTTCGGTTAACGCGCCACCTACCCGAGGGCTTTCGGCCGAGAGCACAGCGTTCGAAACCGCGCAGCTGCGCCACCCCGAACTCCGGCCGGCCGAGCGTCTACCCGCCTACCTGCGCCGGGACTTTGGCCCCTTGTGGACCCAGACCGATGAGGCGTCCGTCGTCGGATTTATCGGACCCGCTTACCAACGCCTGGAGGCCAAGGTGCTCACGGCAACGCGCTCTTCCACCGACCCGGCGCAGTATGTGCTCACGGGCAAAACCCGTACCGCGGGCACGGTGCGCTCCTTTACCGGCACCGTCCGCCTCGTCCGCCTGCGGGAGGCGACGCCGCGCCCGCACATAGGGGGAGGCGATGACCGCCTGCCCGTGGGAACGCAGGAAGGGGTGGTTGTGGGACACTATACTTTTTCGGAGCCAACGCAGCAGGCGAAGACGGGTATGTTCCGGGGAGTGGTTATTACGCGCTGGTACGTGGACGGGCGAGGGCGCTTGCGCTACAACAATGCGGATCTGAGCTCCGATGATTTTAGCAACAATCAGTTTGTCGGTACCTGGACCAGCTATGCGACCGGCCGGGCCTCGCGCTGCAACTGGGGCGATTACCGCGTGCCGAACGCTGGGCCGCTCGATATTGGCGCCGGCGAGTTCAGCCCCGACCCGAAGTATTATGCTGCCGGCTGGAAGACCTACGCCGCTGCGCAGCCGCCGAAAAGCTCGCGAACAGCGCTGACAAAGCCGTGGTGGAAGTAAGACCGCCAGCCAACTAGGCTGCTAGTCCGTTTCTCCGACCGTTTGGCTGAACCGACGAACCAAGAGGAAACGGTCCGACCAATAGCAGGAGCGAATCAGGACGTTCCCTGCCGGACGCCACACGGGTAAAAGCACGAGAAACGGTAGTGATGCCTGGTCCGGCTTAACTTCCCGATATGAAAGCCCTATGCTCCCTGTTCTTGACCCTGTTGCTGCTTCCACTCAGCGCCTTTTCTTCGAAGGAGGCGACTCCCCCTAAAAAGCAACCGCAGCAGTTGTGGGGGACGTGGACACTAGTCAAATACGTGCACAACGCCCGTTCGTCCGCGGGCACCTTGTTCAGGAAGGACAGCACCCTTATTCCGCCGCACAGCAGTACCTTTTGGGTTACCTTCCAGGCGGATGGGACGGTCGAAAGGCCTTCGGCTACGGGCGATAAGGAAACGTACGCCTATCAGGCGCCCACCATTGTTTTCTATTACAACGGGGTGACGTTGCCGTCGAACGTCACGTCTTCCATCACGGAACTGACCACGGATAAATTACGGATTGCGTACCGCCGAGAGGAGCCGGGCATCATCTCGTACGACGACTTCTTTTACGTGCGGCAAGCGACGCCGTACAGCTTGTAAAGAAAGGGGACGGCACGCCATCGCCTCGTGGCGCAACCAGGTGCGCCTTTTGGACCGTGGCTGTTGCAGAACTCGGGTTAGGTGGTTCACTTTCTGGTTCGCGGCTGGGCGAGGGGCCGAGTGGGTGCTTGGGTGCGCCTGCGTTGGCGTCCAGCGCGCCGGTTGGCCGCTAACAGAGGCCGTGGCAGGGCCACGGCCACGCTCACTTGCCGGTTGGGGCGGTGGCGGAGCAGCTTTTTGAGGTTGTAGGCCACGGCCGTGAGCAGCATGGTTTTGTGGGCCCCGACCAGCCCCCGCACGTTCATCCGGCGCAGGCCGTAGTGGTGAAGGAAATGCCCGAAGACGGGCTCGACCGTGCCCTGGCGGACCCGGCGTTTGCGTTGCCCGCGCCGGGTGTGCTGGCGTTCCCAGGCCCGGCGGTAGGCCGCGTCGTAAATGGTGCGCGTCAGCTGCTTGCGCTTGGCCCCGGGCACGCAGGTGGGCTTTAGCGGGCACTGCTGGCAATCCGAGCAGGTGGCCCAGTAAAGCTTGAGCCAGGCCCCGTCGGCCCGGGTGTCGTACTTGCGAAACGGGAGGGCCTTGCCCGCCGCGCAGGTGTAGGCGTCCGTGGGAGCGTCGTAGGTAAAGCCGGCAATTTCGGCCTTGTACTGGCCAAAGACGGGAATCCAGGCGGTTATCTGCGCAGCTTCGAGCCGGGCGTAGTTCGACCCGTTCGCGTAGCCGGCGTCGGCCAGCAGCTCGCGCAGGGGCAATTCGTTGGCGCGCAGTCGCCGCTGCAGGCCGGTGAGCAGGCGGGGCAAATGCAGGCTGTCGCGCTGGTCGGCCAGGTCGGCCTGCGCGTGGCTGATGACGCCGTGGGCCGTGTCCACGGCCAGGCTGCAGAGGTAGTTGAGCGCGCGGGCTTTGCCGGGTTTGACGGAGATGCGCGCGTCGGGGTCGGTGGGGCTGTAGTGCGTCTTGTTGCTGAGCAGCCGCGCCTGTTCGTGGCGGGCGCCCAGCGCCCCGGTCTGCGCGCCCTGCCGCCGGCGCTGCCCCGTGGCCAGTTGACGCAACTGGTGGGCGGGGGCGGTAATCACGGACGCAGCGGGCACCGCCGGCGGGTCGTGTTGGCCGGCTAAACACGGCCCGGGCGTACCGGTGGGCCGCTTTTCCAGCACCGCCTCCAGGGCCGCGTTGGCCTTGACGGGGGCCGAATCGACGGCCTGCGTGTCGCCGGCCACCAGGCCATGGGCCACGCACTGGGCGAAGACGTGGTCGAAGAGGCGCTCAAAGACCGATGCCGGAAACAGCTGGCGGGTGCGGCTCACCGTCGAATGCCAGGGCAGCTCCTCGTCGACCTCGTAGCCGAGAAAGAAGAGGATGTCGAGCCGCAGGGCGCAGTGCTCCACGAGCCGGCGGTCGCTGACCAGGTTTTCCAGCCGGCCCACCAGCACCAGCTTGAAAAACACGACCGGGTCGAGCGAAGGCTGGCCCGTGTGGCTGTACAGTGCCCGGGTCTCGTCGTAGAGAAACGACCAGTCCACCAGTTCCGCCAGCCGGCGGTACAGATTGTGGGGCGGGACCCGGTCGGAAAGCCGAAAGCGGGCCACCTCTTGGTCGAGAAACAGCTTCTTGCCTTGCATCTTCCCTCTACGAACCCGGGTTCTGCAACAGCCACGACCGTTTTGCTGAACGTGAATTTTAAGGCCCACACCCGGCTTGGGTTCTTACGACCGCTATCGGGCTCATCAGGGCGATGGGGCGACGGGAAACGGGTTCTGCGTCCAATTCGGCACCGTCAGTCGTCCGTGGGGTGCCGCACGCGCGCCCGGTTTTGCCGTAGCTTTCAGGTGCCAAGCTCCTCTTGCTCTTTTCTTAACCCCCTCGTTGGCCGGGCTTGCGGCGGGGGGGCCAGCTTTTCCATGCGCACCTTTCTTTTGCTGGCCGCCGGCTGGCTGCTGACCCTGCTGGCCGGGGCGGCCCCGCTGCCCGCCGACACTGCCGCCGTGGTGCCAGTGAACACACTGACCCCGAAAGGCTCGACCAACGGCCTGCTGCTCACGCGGGGCTGGCGCTACCAGTTGGGCGACAACCCGGCCTGGGCGCGGCCCGACTTCGACGAGCGCGGCTGGGACACGCTCAACCCCGCCCGGCCCCGACGGGAACTGCCCGCGGGCCTGCGCACCGGCATCAGCTGGCTGCGGCTGCGCTTCCGGCTGGCCGACAGCCTGCGGCAGCGGGCGGTGCTGCTGCAGGCGGACGGGTACGGGGCCTGGGAAATCTACCTTAACGGGCGGCTGGTGCAGCGCGCGGGCCTCGTGCGGGTCATCCCCGCGCAGGTGCCCGACCCCCACAAGCTCCCGGCGGTCGTCGTGCCCGCCGGGGGCCCCGCCGAGCAGGTGCTGGCCATCCGATTCGCGCCCTCCCAGTCGCCGCTGCGGCGGCTGGGCACCGAGCCGCAGCTGTTGGAGGTGTTTCTGCGCAGCGAGGCGCAAGTCCAGCAGCGAGCGGACGGGGAGGTGCGCACGGCCATCTTATACGGTGCGGTAACCGGCATTTTTGGCTTGCTCACCCTGCTGCACCTGGCCTTTTTTCGCTATTACCCCGCCCAGCGGGCCAACCTCTATTTTGCCTTCTTCGCCCTGGGACTGGCGCTAAACTGTCTGGTGGGCCTTATTCTGTGGGCGCTCGCGTCCCCCCCCCTGGAGGTGTTGTTGCTCCTAACGTTTGCCTTGGGGTTCTTCAGTCTCGGGGCTTACTTGTGGGCCGTGCGGGCGCTGTACGCCTTGTTCCATTTCCGGCCCGGCTGGCTGTACAAGGGGCTATGGACGGCGTTTTGGGTCGTCGTGGCCCTTAGACTATACGAGCCAGCCTATCAGGTATATGTAGCAGCACCCCTACTCCTCTTGACCTTTGTCGAGCTGCTGCGCCTGACCGGCCGCGCCCTGCGCCAGCGCCAACGCGGCGCCTGGATGGTCGGAGCTGGATTTGCCGTTATTCTCTTGATGATGCTCGTCGCTTTTGGGAGCTTTGCAGTCAGTGCGCTGCTGAAGGTTCCAAATCCGCTGAAGGCGGTGTCAACCGGCTTGAATACCCTCTTATTGTTGGTGCTGTACCTGGCGCCGGCGCTGGGCATCTCGCTCTACCTGGCCCGTGAGTTTGCCCTCGACAGCCAGCTGCTGCAAGTCAAGCTGGGCGAAGTCGAGCGGCTCTCGGCCCAGACCCTGGCTCAGGAGCAGGACAAGCAGGCCCTGCTGGCCGCCCAGAACGAGACGCTGGAACACCAAGTACAGCAGCGCACGGGGGAGTTGCAACGCTCGCTGACCGACCTGCGCGCCACGCAGGCCCAGCTGATTCAGAAGGAGAAGATGGCCAGCCTGGGCGAGCTGACGGCCGGCATTGCCCACGAAATCCAGAACCCCTTGAACTTCGTCAACAACTTCTCGGACGTCTCGGCCGAGTTGGTGGCCGAACTGCGCGAGGAGCGGGCCAAAGGTCCCGCGGCCGATGCCGCCTTGGAAGCGGAACTGTGGGAGGACCTCACGCAGAACCTGGGCAAAATCGGCCACCACGGGCGTCGGGCGGCCGGCATCGTCAAGGGCATGCTCGAGCACAGCCAAACCAGCGCCGGCGAACGCGCACCCACCGACCTGAACCGCTTGTGCGAGGAGTACCTGCGCCTGGCTTATCAGGGCCTGCGGGCCAAGGACAAAACCTTCAACGCCACGCTGGACACCACCTTTTTGGCCGACTTGCCGCCCGTGACGCTGGTGGGGGCCGACGTGGGCCGGGTCTTGCTGAACCTGTTCACGAATGCCTTCTACGCCGTACGCCAGCGCCAGCAGCAAGCAGAGGCGGGCTACCAGCCCCAGGTGGGCGTGCGCACGCTGCTGGTTGAGCAGCAGGTGCAGATTCAGGTCAGCGACAACGGCACGGGCATGAGCCCCGCCGTGCAGGCGAAAATCTTCCAACCCTTCTTTACGACCAAGCCCACAGGCGAAGGGACCGGCCTGGGCCTGTCGCTCTCGCACGACATCATTGCCCAGGGACACGGCGGGACGTTGAGCGTGGCGAGTCAGGAAGGACAGGGCACCACCTTCTGCGTGGGATTGCCGCTAAACGGCGCAGCACACTAGCTGGCATGGTAGTACCCTCCTTTGACTGAACGGAGCTCGTTCACGGCACCACCGTGGCTATTGCAGAACTCGGCTTCGGACCCCCAGTGCTGTTGCTACGGCATAAGTCTGGCCGCAAATCGGCTATAAAGCGCATTTCTGCACGTCGCTGCGACCGTCGCCACTTTATTTGAACCCGCGTTAGAGTTCTGCAACAGCCACCACCGTTTTTGTGAACAGGTGCTCTGAAGGGCCTTCCGTCATTGCTTGGGAGCCTTGTCCCGGTGGCTTATTTCGGCCTGCAGGCGCTTGCGGGCGCGAGAAGCCCGGTACCCCACGAGCACTGCCAACCCAAGCAAGCCGAAGGTCATCATGCCCCCGTGGTGGGTCGCCGACCACACCGCCACGCCCACCGCCACCCCGATGAGTACCGCTGTGAGCGTTTTCTGTGAGTTCATTTTCTTCGCTTCCGCTGCCAATTCCTCGCGGGTCATTTTGGAATAGTCTGTTGTGGGAAACATAGCAAGCGGAGGGGATAAGAATGAAGGCCCGTACAATATATAGCTCGTTTACCTTTCGACCATTTTCTTGAATTACAAAGAGATGCCTGATCAGCTTGACACTTCTGCTTTACATGATGCCACCTTGGTACGCCTCGACCTGGCTTGGGAAAGCGGGGAGGTCACGTTCCACCTGCGCACCGGCAACAATCCAAGTTTCCGGTTGCGGGTGGTCGACGTCACGGCACTAACGGCAACGAGGCATTTTGAGTGGGGGCCGAGCGCCTCGGTGAACACCGTCACTCTTTCGGGCGAGGCGGTGGTAGTGGAAATGCAAAGCGGCGACGTCATTTCCGTCACCGGACGATACAGCGCGGAGACAGAAGCTGGCAGTTAGTGATTCCTCGTTTTGCGATTCGGACCGTGGCTGTTGCAGAACCCGTGACCGGGCTAACGCCCCAAGTTATTGCACCGAACAAACCGCCAGAACGGCCGTTTCTGAGGCCTATTTGCCCCCGAACACGCCATCTCCCATGATTTCAGGCGCCACCCACGTGTTCTGCAACAGCCACGACCCTTTTGCTGAACGCGGCCTGCCCGTGTTCTGTGAGAGACGTGCCATCGTTGCGGGTAGTGCCGGCGGGGGGTAAGGGTAACCGTCCTACTCCTTTTGGTCGGCCCGGGCCGGCACGGGGCGCACCGGAGAGGCGGGTCCACGCCCCACCGTCCATCCCCTGGCCATGCGGTTAACTTGGGGGCCTACTCAGAAAAACGAGCGCGGGTCAATGCCTGCTGCGTCCCGTCGGCCAGGGTGCGAACCAGTCGGCCCTGTTGCCGCTCAAACGTGCGCTGCTGCGTGGTGTCGCGCCGGCTGCGCACCGTCAAGTGCTGGATCTGCGCCGCGGGAATCTTGCGGCGGCTGGAAGGCCCCTGCGGATAATAGTAGAAGACCACCTGCTGGGAGAACGGGGCCCGGTGGTAGTAAAACCGGCCGTGAAGCTGCTCGTGGGTGGTGAGCCGGGCCGAGCCGGGGCACGCGTTGTAGTACGGATTGGAAAGGCCCGGGGCGGCCCCCGCGCCGGACGCGCGCAAGAAGAGCAGCAGCAGGGCCAGTCGGCAGCAAGGGCGCATGGGCATCAGCAACAACGGGTGAGAAAAGCAGGCGTCCAAGAGAACGTGATTTACAGCAGCAAGACCCGCTCACTTCCCCTAGCGGGCCTTGTGGGCCTAGCGGGCGAAACACCCTGCTGCTAGAGAGACGGGGACTCTCTTTTCAGCAAGGTACAACCCTGCTTCAAATGCACGGAGCGCGTTTATGGCACTACCCTTTCGCTGAACAGTGGCATTCTTCTTTTGCTTGGGGGCTCCTACTCCTTTGAAATCCACCTTCACACCACGTCCAATTGTGTCCGGCTTCGCTGGACTGCCTCTGGTTGTCTCCTCACACGCGGCGCATAGGAGTCATACGGCCGGAAGCAGACGCAGCCCGTGCCCTTCTTGCACAAGGATGTTACCGTGGCACTCGGGAACGCCCTTGGTCAACGGGGGTTATGGCGGCAACGCGGCTCCGCCGCTGCCGTTGCGGAACTGAGCGGCAAGGGGTGGCGCCGGGGCTCTATGCCTTGCCAACGCAGGCTGGCAAGGAAACCGTCATCCAATGCCTCGCGGTGCAGAGGCCAGCGCGTACCTGATGCAACCCTTGGCGTGGGCCGTGCCAGTTGGCGGCGCCATGCGCCACCTCCCCCTGGCAGTCCTGGTGTCCGGGCTTCAGCCAATACGCGCGCTAGCGAATCGCCCCGCCCCGCTCGTTTGGAACAACAACCCACCCGCACCATTTTATTCAATAAAGCCCGGCTTTCCAGGCCAGCGGCGAATAGAGACAGCTCTTACCGATGCACTCCAGGCGTCCGGATCAGCGCGGCCGACGTGGGTGCGCCCCCGTACGCCTGGTGTGGGACGGCGTGCTGCAGGTCGACTTCGCCGTGGGCACGCTTGGTAATGCCACCCCGGCTGCCCCGTGGAAGTGGAAATGCGGCGCCTGCGCCCGCCTTTCTCGTGGCCCTGTCTGTGCGCGGCAAAGGGCAGGATTTTTATCGCCTCCGAATGATAGTAAGCCATGGCCTTAGCTGCTGCCGAGTCCGCAGAGTGGCATGGGCGAGGAGTCCGCCTGTGAAAGCACCTTAAATAAACAAGCCCAGACGGGTCCGTCTGGGCTTGTTTATGTTTACCAATTATTGAATTACGAGGGGTCGATATAGACGGTTTCCGTGCAATTAGGATCAGAATCCCTTGGGCAATCACACTGTTGGCATGGAGGTGGTGTGCAATTGGTGCACGGGCCGCCGCCGCCTGGCATGGGATCACTGGGAGCGCCGGGATCATTACCATGCCAAGTCCAGGTATAAGAATCATTAGCATTAGGATTCTCCGGATGCGCCGTGCGGCACACTGTATAGTACCCGTTAAAGGTGTAAATGTCCCTGCAGCTGTCTTGGCTGGCCGAAGTGCCGGTAGCGTTAGAAGTGGGCGATGAGAAAAGAAACAAAGCGCTTGCTGCCAGCAGCAGGCCTGAACGGCCCAGAAAGCGACGAATCGATTGCGGTAGTGTTTTCATGAAGTATGGGTTTGGTAGAAAAGAATGTTGATGTCTGAAATATATGTAAATAACCTTAGAAAAACAGCTAATTTTTTCAAAATGCCTTAATTATGTAGTCAGCCCTCGGCCCATACAATGTCAAGCCGAAGGTTGTATTTTAGGCTTTCGGGCCGGGTCTGTGCAGGGCAGCTCTGGGCGGTCAAGCGCTGTGCAACAAAGGTGGAAAGGCTGCCCACCACCGCGGTGGGCCGCCTTTTACTTCTGAGCAAGGCCGACAACACCAGCATCCTCTTGGTCCAGCTCAACCCGGGCAAAGCCGAAGCGCAGCTGCAGCAGCTCGTGCTCGCTATCGAGGCCACGAAAAAATCCCCCGGTCGACTTGCACGTCATGCGCAAAGGCGCTGCACTCGACGAAGAGGCCTACACGCGGGTAACGGGGACGCTCACGACGCAGCTCACGTTGCAGCAAGCCGCGCCACCATACCAACACCCCAACCCTTTACCGCGGCGGCGTGAACGGGGTGACCGGCTCATACCAAGCCGCTCAGAGCCAGTTGAACCTGGCGCCGCGGCAGTAGCAGCTGTTGGCTGGGGCGGCGGACAACAGCACTGAGTCGACGTCCTTAGCTAGTCATATAGGGAAAAGCCTCCTTTGACTGACGGAGTTGGTTTAAGGCACGACCGTGGCTGTTGCAGAAGTCAACGCAAGGACCTGAACAGCCGCCGGAGCGCGTGCAAACGAGAGAACCAGGCCTGAAAAGCACCGTTTTAGGCCGTTACGAACGCCACTGCCCCATTTAAGAGGCCAACCAAGGAGTTCTGCAACAGCCACGACCGTTTTCGTGAACGCTCCGACTTAATGAAAAACCAGCCTCTCGTCGACGAGTTCTCCGGTGACATTCAAGATGGCCACGTAGTCTCCCATCCACTCGCCGGAAGCATACAGACCTAAATGCACCTCCATTCGGTCTACTTCCACACGACCGGCCGAAAACACGATTTTTACCTCCCCTTCCCGCACATCAATCTTCCGCAAGGGAAGCGTGACTTGCTCTTGTAAAAAGCCATTTTCCGGGTGGTTGATACAGGCCTGGTAACCTTCCCTAGCCTTGCGGTATAGCTGGTCAAACTCTGGTGGCTGTACGTGGATTACCATGATAGCGTGCGCGATTAAAAAGGCCGCAAAGAACTCGTTCTTTGGCATCGCCAAGGTAATGGCGTTTGGACAAATCTGCCTTTTGCTGTTCCGACCCTTTGGGTGAACGGCCAGCCAGGTTTGCGTAGCATTGTATTTCTTTCATCTACGTCACCATCCGATGATATTGCCTGCAACTGATTTCCCCTTCAGCGAGCGTTTTCCTGGCTTTGAATTCGATTGGTTTGCCCAGGACGCCGAAGGCAACATGGGTCTGTTTTCGACCGGGGGCTTTGGTCCCGTACCACTCGTGGTTCAACGGCATTTTCAGGACCATGACTGCGCCGCGCTGGGCATTGCGTTGCCCCATGCCGGCTCGCTGGACGTGTGGCAAGACGTTGCCCTACATGGGCTATATGTATTCGATTGGCACCCCCATGCTGGCCCGTATCGCAAGCTGAAGCAGCCGGAAGGCGAAATGTCGGCCGAATTGCACCAGCTCATCCAGCACATTGCAGACCTGCCCACGTTCAACGGGGCCTTTCGGCAAGTAGAGGGCATTGCTATGGGGCCAGGGGGTGAATTGACAACGGCCTAGTGTTAGTTGGCTCCTTTTGCTGGTTGGACCGTTTGGCTGAACCCTCAAAACGATTCGAGCCACACGACCAACCGCTGGTGCTTGGAGGCGTTGTCGAGCGTGTGCATCAACCGAAACAGCAAGCCCCACCCGTAGGTACGGCCGTCCACTTCTGCGTGCGGGTACGCTTGCCAATCGATCTGCGCGATTTCCTCGTACGTGATCCACGTGAATCCCCAGGCCGTTCCGCCCTCCACTGCCTCCGTACTGGCGCGCGCCGTGAGCGCCCCCAAGTAAGCGGGCAGCCCGCGCCCTTGGGCCACGGGCACCCACTCGAGCGGGTGCTTCGTCGCCCCAAAGAGGATTTCGCTCTCCGCGCCCAGGCCAAGGCCGAGGCTGCCGATGTCCAGGCAGGATTGCCACGCGTACTCGGTCTGCCAATCCGCTTCATCCAAGCTGGATATCTCGACAAAGCCGCAGACATAAATGCTCATCGGGCGCTATCACAAGGATGAAGTAGACGCTCAAGATATTCAATCTCCCGTGAAAGACCGTTTTCTTGAACAGTTGGGTGCTCAGTAGTTATAAAACAATGTAGGTTTTCGAGCCCCGCGTTGCCGTTGTGGGAATATAGTAAGTGGTGGTGTCGCCCGAAAATTGGGTGGGGCCGGTGGCGCGCTGGACCGCCAGCCAGCGGGGGTACGCTTTGCGAACAATGACAAAGTGCCCCCTCTTTAGCTCCCATGCGGCGGGCCGACTGCTGGAATCGCGCAAGTGCCGGTAGAGGTAGGTTGGGGCGGCCAGTTCCATAATGCGGACGTTAACCGTGCCGGTTAGCGCCTGTTCAATGGTGGGTCTCGGTAGTGGGGTGGCTTGTGTGGCCGGAAGGGCGCTTATCGGGTCAGATTTGCCGATTTGGCCCCAAGCGGCAAGCGGCAGAAGCCACGTGAGCAGAAAGATGCGTAAAGCCATAGGGCAAGATATAAGAGGTACCACAAGAAACGCTTCTTATACTAAATTGCCGCGTTTAGCTTCGGACCCTTTCGCTAAACTCCCTGCTTGTTGTACGGAGGCACTTCTCCACTGGAACATCCGGTCCATCCGTCCCCGGTCGTACTCCAGGAGCCAGCAATGGAAGTGCTGGTACAACGGGCGCCGGGTCTGCCGGTCCGCGGCCAGCAGGTCCAGTCCGCGGTCGTCCCGGTGAAGGACCAGCGCGCGGTCCAGGTTCCGGAAGGAACGCCCGGGCCCCTGCCCCGTCCCCCGCCGCTCCGTGCACCGCGGAACCCGGGGCGGGAGGCGTCCGGATCGATGGCGCCCACCGGCAGGTCCCCGCGCAGCCCGTCGGTGCGGTGGTAGCAGAGCGGCCCGCGCCGCGACCGGCCCGGAAAGTGGGCGGTCCCGAACGGCCGACCTTCGTGCGGAGCGGTCAGACGAGCGGTCTTCGGGAAGGGCACCGGGTTGGCCCACGCGCGGGTGGCGGGCCGAAGCTGGCCACCGGGGCTGTTTTTCGACCCCGTTGGGCCTTGCGCTGCGCGCGCTACTTCGGGACCGTCGTTTTCAGGCGGGGCACGGACTGCAGGTACGCGTAAATGCCCCGCACCTCCTCGTCGGTGATGGCCGAGTAGACCGGCATGGGGTGGCGGGTGGGGCCGTGGGGGCTTTGCCCGAAGCGCAGGGTGGCGGCCAGCTGCGCGGGCGTCCAGCGGCCCAGGCCCGTGTCCGGGTCGCCGGTGAGGTTGGCGGAATGCACCCGCCGGCCCTGGCGGTCGTGAAACGCGGTGCCGCCCCCGAGGTAGCCCGCCGACTGCTCGGGGCGCAGGGCCTGGTTGGTTTCGTGCGAGCGGGAGTGGCACTCGAAGCACGCGTAGCGGCCGGTGACCAGGTACCGCCCGTAGGCCAGCGCGGGGGCAGGGGCCGGCGTGGGCCGGGGGCCGGGCAGCAGCGGCGAGGGCTTCATTACCGTGTTCGTCAGGATTTTTAGCAAGAAGGAAGGCGCTTGCGCGGGCGTGGGGGTGGCATCGGCTTGCACCAACGGGTCGGCCGACCGCAAAAAGGCCAGCAGGGCCTGCAGGTCGGCGTCGGACAGGTGCACGGCGTGGGGCATGATGACGCGGAAGCGGCCGTCGCGCCCAATGCCCGTGCGCACGACGGCGGCCAGCTCCGCGTCGGTCCAGGCCCCGATGCCGTGCCGCCGGTCTTGGGTGATGTTGGGCGCGTAGAGGCGCCCGAGGCCGGGAAAGACGTCCACCAGCGGCGCCCCGCTGAGGCGGTCGGTCCGGGGGTTGCGGTGGCAGACCGCGCAGTTGGCCCGCACCAGCTGGCCGCCCAGGGCGAGCTGCGCGGGGGTGGCCGCGGGGGCCGGCCGGGCGGCCACGGCGGGCACGGCGTAGTGCGGAATGCCGCGCAGCGCGACCGCCAGGGCCGCGCCGGCCGCCAGCAGCAGGGCCACGCCCAGCAGGCAAAGACTGGTTTTCATACGCAAGGGGGGGGGAGGAGGAACGGGGGTGGGCCGCGAACCCGCAGACGGAGCGGGAAGACGCGTTGCTTTCGGGTGCTTATTCACCGTGACGGGCCGGGCCCGTGGGGCGGCCAAGCAGGCCGTGCCCCCGGCCGCGCGGCCCTTGCCGCCGCGGCGCCGCCACGCCGAATGCGAACGGCCAACGGGTACCTGTTTTTCCGGGCATCCAGCCGTCTCACCGGTCCCTGGCACGGCAAACGAGCCGGGTGGAGCGGTGCGGGGCCGTGCTTCGGCGGCGGCGGATTGGTCCACGAAGCCGACCGGACCGCCCGAAGAGTGGTCGGGCGCGGCCGGCGGGGGGAGGGGCTACGCCGGCAGCACCTTGGACTGCACCACGGCCATCTGCCAGTGCCCGTCGCGCAGGACCCAGGCAATCATCATTTGGATGCGGTTCTGGAACGGCTTGCCCTCGTGCTGCCCGCTGTACGTCGACGTGGCCACCGTGACCGCCAGGTCCCCCCTGCGGGTCACGCGCACCGGGCTGACCAGCTGCACGGTGGTCGCCGACCAACTCCCGACGTAGGCCAGGTCCTGGGCGCGGGTGCCGGTGCGGTTGTCGGGGGTGTAGTGCACGTAGTCGGGGGCCATGAACTTGCCCAGCGCGGCCATGTCGCCCGTGCTGACGGCCGCCCCCACCTGCTCCACCAGGCCGGTGAACAGCTGCTCGTCGGGGGTGAGGGTGCGGGCGTGGGGGGTGGCCCGGGGAGGAGCCGGGGGGCCGGGCACCGGGTGGCTAGGAACCGGGTGGCGGGGCGCCGCGGCCAGGGGCGCGGCCGTGGGCAGGGCCAGCAACACGAGGGCGCCGAGCGCAAGCAGGAGGTTTTTCATGGCGTGCGGGGGAAGAAACGGGGAAGATGCAGCAAAAGTACCGGCCCACAAGACCGGCGCCTAGTACAAAGGCGACGTCTTTCCCTTCCCGGAAGCGCCCGGCTTAGAGTAAAATGGTCAGGTCTTCCATCGTGCGGAACAGCACCGACTGTTCGAGGTCCGCCGCTTGCAGCCGCCCGGGCGGAAAGCCGGCAAAAAACTTGAAGTCCCGGATGAAGTGCATCTGGTCGAAGTAGCCGCAGCGGTGGGCGATGTCGAGCCAGGGCGTTTGCGGGGCCCCCTCCTTGTGCTTGTAGGCGTGCGAGAAGCGGATCAGGCGGCTGAAGAGCTTGGGGGGCAGGCCCAGGCGCTCGTGGGCCCGGCGCTCGAACTGCCGCACGCTCAGGCAGGCGTGGGCGGCCACGCGCTCGACGGGCAGGTTGCCGCTGGCCCGGACCTGGTGCAGCAGGGCCCGGTCGAAGGGCAGGGCCGGCCGGAGCTGGCCCCGCTTGCCCAGCAGGTAGCGCTGCATGACGGCGTTGCAGGCCGCGGGGGTGCGGCCGGCGTGCAGGCGGTCGAGCAGCTCGTCGATTTCGCGGCCCACGACCAGGCGGGCGTCGTAATCGCGGTCCAGCAACTCGGCCATCGGGATGCCCAGCAGGCGGTACATGCCCGCGGGCTTGAGGTTCACGACGACGGCCCGGTGGTGGCGCCCCAGGTCCAGGGTAACGGGGGCGAGGTGCGGGCCGACGATCAGGGCCCGGGCGCGGGCGACGAAGGCGCCGGCCGGCTTTTGGACCTTCACCGGGTCGTCGAGGTAGAAGCACAAAAAGCGGTTGTGCGTGGGCACAAACGGGTAGAGGGGCGAGAGGCCCGTGGCCGCGAAGTCGCACGTGAGCACAAACACGCTGTCCACGTAGTCCAGCAGGGCCGGGTGGGGCGCAAAATGGGAAGGGAGCATAGGCGCAGCGGCAAACGGGGGCAGGCGCGGGCAACCAGCCCAGGCCCAGGGGTTTGGCTCAGACAAGATACGCGACCCGAGCCCGCTTTCGCATCTTGTTACCAAAACGCTCCTTACTTTGAACGGAGCGCGTGTACGGCACAACCGTTTCACTAAACCTGGCGAGCAAGGACCCTGGCTCACGGGTTGTTGATAAAATTTGCC
>NZ_FOXS01000008.1:34639-256766 GCF_900115775.1 Hymenobacter arizonensis
GGTGTTCCCCACCAACTACCGGCGGCTGGTGCATTTTCTGATCTACCTGTTTCTGGGGACGTTGTCGCTGAGCCTGGTCGAAATCAACGGCCTGGTGGAACTGCCCATTCTGCTCATGTTCGCCGTCACCTTCTTCCTGGTCGAGCGCACCGCCCGCTACATGCAGGACCCCTTCAGCAACCTGCCCACCGACACGCCCGTCACGGCCATCGCCCGCACCGTGGAAATCAACCTGCGCCACTTGCTCGACGAAGACACCGTGCCCGCGCCGCTGCCCGCCGAGGCGTTTTATTTGATGTAAGGCCCCCCGATCAGGGGGTGGCCCACGCCGTTGGTTGCCTTGTACGAATCCGACCGTTTGCGTAGACCACCTTCGCCCGGGATTGCGCGGGCGGGTACGCCTTCCTTCTGGCGCGGGAACTACGGGCGAAGCGTCGGGAGGCGCGCCGCTTGGGCCACCAGCTGCGGCCGGCCCAGGCGGCGCAACAGGCGGTAATGCGAGCGCAACGCCGCGCCAAACGAGGGATTTTCCAGGTAGGGCAGCCCAAATTCCTGCGCCGTTTGCCGCACGATGGGGGCCAGGGCCGGGTAGTGAATGTGGCAGACGCGGGGAAACAGGTGGTGCTCAATTTGCCGGTTGAGCCCCCCGCAGAGAAAACTCGCCACGCCGCTCCGGGGCGCGAAGTTGGCCGTGGTCCGCAGCTGGTGCACGGCCCAGGCTTCTGGCATCGTGCCGCTGGCCTCGGCGGCGGGGAACGCCGTGCCCTCCACCGCGTGCGCCAACTGAAAGACCAACCCCATCACCACGCCCTCGACCGCATGCAACACCAAAAAAGCGAGCAGGGCCTGCGCCCACGGGAGCACGAGCACGGGCACCGCAATGAAGAGGGCGTAGTACAGGGCTTTGTAGAAGAACAGGTTGAAGTACTCGCGGCGGGGGTGACGGGCGGCGTGCTGCCCGATTTGGGGTTGGAAGAACTTCACGTAGTCCTTGCGAAAGACCCAGGAGAGGGACGCCAGCCCGTAGAGGGGGAAGGCGTAGAGGTGCTGGTAGCGCTGCCACGGGCGCCACGGGTCCGCGGGCGACAAGCGAATCAGGCCCGGCGCCACTTCGATGTCCTCGTCGTGCCCGGGAATGTTGGTGTAGGTGTGGTGCACCACGTTGTGGGTGAGGGTCCAGACGTAGGGGTTGGCGCCCAGCAGGTTGAACAGCAGGCTAAAGGCCCGGTTGACCCGCTGGTTGGCGGAGAACGCGCCGTGCATGGCGTCGTGGCAAATGTTAAAGCCAATAAAGGCATTGCACGCGCCCAGCAGGCCGGCGAGCACTAGGCGCGCGCCCCCGGTAAAAGGGCCCCATAGGAGGAGCACGTAGAGGGCGAGGAAGCTGGCCAGGAAGAGGACCGTTTTGGCCCACATGGCCCCGTTGGCGTGGCGCGACAGCTGCTGGGCCTGGAAATAGGCGTCGACGCGCTGGCGCAGCGTGGCATAAAAGGGCGCGCCGTGGGCGGCGGAAAACTTCAGGGGGGTAGCCATAGGCAGGGTAGGGTCGTAAGGAGGGGCACCAAGCGCGGACACCGGTGGGTCGCGATTCAGACCTAGCGGCAGCCTAGCGATGAACAACTAAGAAAACGGCTCGTTTGATTTTTCCGACCCTTTTACTGAACTACCCTCTACCTTTAAGCACCACCGCATGTTGTCTGCAACAAGGGCTCTTCGGGGGTGAAGCGTTATGAAAGTTGAAGAAGTGATTGATAAGCTGACCGCCGACTTCCCCATTGCCACGCGGGCCAAGCTACGGAATCAGGATGCGCCTTCGGCTTGGGCCCGCTGGTTTATCCTGCCGGTTCCAGGGTACATCGAAGCCTCTTCCTACGGGCCTGTCCCGAAGCGCGAGATAGAATGGATTGAACTCGACCCCGTGGAAATATGGCACATCGGTCGGCTCGTGCCGCCCAAGCACATTGACCATACCCCCGCCATTTTCCAGCAGCTGCAACGCTACGGGGTCGCCATGCAAATAGTCGAAGGGCTAATCAGAATAGCCCTGTGAGGTTAAAACGCTCGTTTTGTTTTTCCCTGTTAACCATCCCGATACTAGCCTTTCCCAATGCCCAATCATTCTGCTGCTATTCGTGCTGCCCTGCTGGGCTTGGCCGTGGGCGACGCCCTTGGCGTCCCCGTGGAGTTTTTGTCCCGTGTCGCCCGCCGCCAGGACCCCGTGACCGGGATGCGCGCTTTCGGTACCCACCGCCAGCCCGCCGGCACCTGGTCCGATGACTCTTCGCTCACCTTCTGCCTGGCCGAAACCCTGGCCCGCCCCGCTGGCCGCACGGCCGCGCCCGATTTGGCCGACTTTGCCCGGCGCAGCATCAACTGGCGGTATCACGCGTACTGGACCGCGACGGGCGAAACCTTTGACGTGGGCAACGCCACCAGCACGGCCATCGCTCGCCTGCAACGCGGAATTGCGCCCACGGCCGCCGGTCCACGCGCAGAGTCCGACAACGGCAACGGGGCGCTCATGCGCATTCTCCCCCTGGCTTTTCATGAAATCTGGCGCGCTGAAAACCTGGATTTGCACGCGGCCTGGGCGCTCACGGAAGCCGTGGCCAGCGTCACGCACGGGCACCCGCGCTCCACCCTGGGCTGTTTTCTGTACCTGCTGGTGGCGCGGGGCTTGCTGATGGGCCGCTCCCCCGCCGCTGCTTTTTTACAGATGCGCCAACTAGCGAATCCCTGGTTGGAAAGGGGCAGCATTCCAGCGGTTGTGGAGGCCAAGCATTACCGACAGCGGGTGCTTTCCGGAACCTTGCCTGACCAACCGGAAAGCGCCATCTCCTCCTCCGGCTACGTCGTCGACACCTTGGAGGCGGCCCTGTGGTGCCTGCTGGAACACGACACCTACGCCGCCACCGTGCTGGCCGCCGTGAACCTGGGCGACGACACCGACACCACCGGCGCCGTCGCGGGCGGCTTGGCTGGGCTGGCGTATGGCGAGGCCGCCATTCCGGCCGAGTGGCTGGAAGTGCTGGCCCGTCGGGCCGACATCGAAGAGTTAGCGGCACGTCTGGCGGGGGCTTAGGATAGGCCTGTTGTGGCCTTCTGATAGCAGAAAGGCGCTAAACGTATACCAAGGCTGTATTGGACTTGTTCTTCAATAGGAAAGCGGTGGTGGCGGTGGCAGAACTCGGTCCAACCGTTCAACGTGATAGCTCATCGAGCCTAATCAAGCTAGAATAGGCCCTACTACACACGTTTAGGTACTCGCCCATGCGGTTGGTTGGCCGTTTAGTGGGTTCTGCAACAGCCACGACCCTTTTCGTGAACTGCGCCATGCCGTTTTAAGGTGTCAGTTCGTTCGGCTCGGCGTATGCGTCCCGGCATTCTCGCTCCAGCTGGTTCCAGGCCTTCTGCGGGATGTGGTACGCGCTGAGCGGGGTCGCCAGCTCACAGCGGGCAGCGCAGGCATAGAAGGTCGGATTGAACAGCTCCATGTTGCATTGGCCCCCTTCGTAGTACACGTCCGTAAACAGCACGCTTTGTTCCACTCCCGCGGCCCGAAGGGCGGGGTAGTGGGCGTCCAACACCGCAATGAACCACTGCAGGTGGTTGTCCGCGTTGAACTGCGTCGAAAAGAGAAGGGCGGGCAAAACTTCCAGATAGGGGGTCGATACCTGTTCGTTGCGTTCCGCACACCAGTCCACGACGGCCCCCAGGGCTTCCAATTCCGCCACAAAGGGTTCGGGCGCAAACGCCTCTCCATAAAACGTCAACGTAAAGCGGAAAAGAACCATCGAGGGGCGACGTAGAACGGCAGGTAGTGTCCACGTAAAGAAACCCTCGTTTTGCCTTTCTGACCCTTTTTATGAACCCGTCAAATAGTGCAGGGCGCCCTGGCACTCCCCGGTCGGGGCTTTCTCGTAGCTTCGCTGCCCTATGAAACGACTGCTTCTTGCCGTTGGCTTGCTGCTGGCCCTACCGGCCGCGGCGCAGTTCCCGTCGCCGCCCATCGACAGCGCCCGCGGGAAGATTACGTACGCCGCCCTGCTCCGGGTGCCGGAGGCGACCCAAGCGCAGCTCTACGACCGGGCGTTCCAGTGGCTGGCCACGGTGGAGGCGCCCAACACCCACGTGCCGCCGGTCACCGATGCCGTCAATGGCGTGTTAAGCGCCAACGCCGGGATGCCCTTCCTGCTACGGGCCGCGCCGGGCTCCTTTCAGGCCACGCTGTGGCGGGAGCTGCGTATAACCGTGCAGCCGGGCGCAGTCCGGTGCGAGATGACCGGGTTTCTCGTGCAGCCGTACGTGGCGTCCGCCACGTGGACCCTGCCGACCGACGCGCAATTAAAACTAACGCCCGCCGAACAGTACCTGGACCGGAGCAACCGGCGGTACTACGATGCCCAAGGCCACCCGACCGCCCACGCCCGTAGCGTGCTGGGGGCAATGGAACAGCAAAGCGCCGCCCTACTCGCGAGTTTGCGGGCGGCATTAGCCAAGCCGGTTTTTTGAAGCCTCGTTTTGCGATTCGGACCGTTTCATTGAACTGCTAGTTACCCAGCCTTATGGGCGCTCACTCATCAATGTTTTGGGGTGGTCCCGCTTGTCCGTAACCGCCCCCACCCATTTTGATTTCGGTGAGCAAGGCTTGCACAGGCCACACCAGCTCGTCTTGGTTGCACCAATAGTCGCGGAAGGTGCCGTACTGTTCATAAGCCGAGAGGTTAAAACCTTCTTCAATGTCGTTGTACCAGATGATGCGCTTGCCCACCACGGCCACGACCCAGAACCCGCCTCCTTCGTCGCCATAGGGCGTTTGCTGCCACTTTTCGGGGAAGATTTGAATCATTTGCCAGAACCGCCACAGTTCCCCCTGCATCTTTTCTTCGGCCGCCAGAATGTGATCGTAGACGGCTTCGAGTGTTATGGCTTCCCACTGCATAAAAGTCATTCATAGCGTAGTTCAGCCGAAAGGTAAACGAACTCTAACCCTCCTTACTTTGAACGGAGCGCGTGTACGGCACAACCGTTTCACTAAACCTGGCGAGCAAGGACCCTGGCTCACGGGTTGTTGATAAAATTTGCCAGCAGCAGCAGTGCCAACCGGATCAAGGGGGCTCCACCCAGAATGATGTGGCCGCGCTAGTGCAGCACCCCGGCCAACACGGGCCGCGCGTGCGGCCGACGCCGCGGCCTGAACCGGCCCGCCGTACGCCCAAGAAATTATTGCCGAGCTTTGTGGGCCGCGCCCCGTTCTTTGGCCCAGCGGTTTCCGCCCGCTTGCCCATGCCCACCGACCCTTTCGCACGCGTCCTCGCCGACCTTTTCATTGCCCAGGCGGCGGACTTCGTGGGCATCTACGACGCGGCGGCGGGCTGGTTCACGCGCGTGAACCCGGCCGGGGTGCAGCTGCTGGGCTACGCCTCGGAGCCGGCGCTGCTGGCCGAGCCGGACCGGGCGCTGCGCACCCCCGCCCTGCCGCCGGCTGACTGGGCCGCGCTGCAGGCCCGCGCCCGCCACCACGGCCGGGCCGACGTGGAGACGGAAATTGTGCCGCCCGGGGGCGAGGCCTTCCCCGCCCGCATCGAGCTGACCCCTTTCCAGGTGGACGACGCCCCGTTTTTCCTCGTGCGCATCGCCCGCCGCAGCCGGCTGCGGCAGGCCGAGCACGCGCTGGCCCAGAGCGTGCGCCGCTACGAGGCCGTGTTTGCCAACGCCACCATTGGCATCCTGGTGTGCAGTGCGGCCGGCACCATCGTGTCGGCCAACCAAATGGCGCACCAGCAGTTTGGCTACGCACCCGACGCGCTCACCGGGCAGCGCATCGAGGTGCTGGTGCCCAACGCCGCCGGACGCCGGCACGTGCAGCTGCGCGCGTCCTTCAACGCCGCCCCGCAGGTGCGCAGCATGAGCGCCCACCACCGCAACCTGGAGGGCCTGCGGCGCGACGGCACGGTGTTTCCGGTCGCGGTAAGCCTGAGCTACTTCCACCTCGACGACGAGCTCTACGCCGTGTCGTACGTGCAGGACATCACCTTGCAGGTCAACGCCACCCGGGACCTGCTGGCCGAGCGCCAGCGCGTGGAGCGCCTCAACGCCGACCTGGAGCAAAAGGTGACCGACCGCACCCAGGCCCTGCAGCGCACCCTCGAGGAGCTGGAGCGCCACCGGGCCGACCTGGCCAAAGCCCTGGCCGCCGAGCAGGAGCTGGGCGAGCTCAAGTCGCGCTTCGTGAGCATGGCCTCGCACGAGTTCCGCACCCCGCTCACGGCCGTGCTCACCTCGGCCGCGCTGGTGGAGCGGTACCCGGCCGGCGAGCAGCAGCCCCAGCGCCGGCGCCACCTCGACCGCATCCGCCAGTCGGTGGCCCACCTCAACGACATCCTGGAAGAGTTCCTCTCGGTGGGCCGCATCGAGGAAGGCAAGGTGGTGGCCTATCCGGCCGCCCTGCGCATACCCGCCCTGCTGGCCGACACCGTGGCCGACCTGCAGGGCCTGCTCAAGCCGGGCCAGACCATCGTGCAGGACGCCCCCGCCGCCGAACCCGTGTGGCTCGACCCCTCGCTGCTGCGCAAAATCCTGGTCAACCTGCTCTCCAACGCCCTGAAGTATTCGGGCGATAATTCGGTGGTGACGGTGCGGGCCGCCTGCGCCGCCGGCCAGCTCACGCTGGTGGTCGAGGACCAGGGCGTGGGCATTTCCGAAGAGGACCAGGCGCACCTGTTCGAGCGGTTTTTCCGGGCCCGCAACGTCACCAACGTGCCCGGCACCGGCCTGGGCCTGTACATCATGGCCAAGTACGTGGAGCTGCTGCGCGGCACCATCGCCCTGCGCAGCACCCTGGCCGTGGGCACCACCGTCACCCTCACCATTCCCTATGAAAACCATCCTGCTGATTGAGGACAACGCCTTCATCCGCGAGAACACGGCCGAGCTGCTGGAGCTGGCCGGCTACGCCGTGCGCACCGCCGAAAACGGCCAGCTCGGCGTGGACCTGGCCCTGGCGAACCCGCCCGACCTGGTGGTGTGCGACATCATGATGCCCGTGCTCGACGGCTACGGCGTGCTGCGCCACTTCAACCAGGCCCCGCCGCTGGTGGGCATCCCGTTCATCTTCCTCACCGCCAAAACCGAACGGCTGGACCGCCGCCAGGGCATGGAGCTGGGCGCCGACGACTACCTGACCAAGCCCTTCGACCCCGACGAGCTGCTCAGCGCCGTGGCCGGGCGGCTCCGGCGCTTCGCGCACCTCAAGGCCGACTACAACCTGCACGCCGACGGCCTGCACCTGTTTTTGCAGGACGCCGCGCAGGCCGGCAACCTCGCCGGCCTCTCGGACGACCGGCAGCCCCGCCCCGTGCCGGGCCAGCAGCGCGTGTACGCCGCCGGCGACGCGGCCACGCGCCTGTACTTCGTCCACACCGGCCAGGTGCACACCAGCCAGGTGACGGCCACGGGCGAGGAGCTGGTTACGGGCCGCTACCCGGCGGGGGCATTTTTTGGCTACCGGGCCCTGCTGGCCGGGGCCGCGCACCCGACCTTTCGTTTACAACCTGCACGCCGACGGCCTGCACCTGGTTTTGCAGGACGCCGCGCAGGCCGGCAACCTGGCCGGCCTCTCGGACGACCGGCAGCCCCGCCCCGTGCCGGGCCAGCAGCGCGTGTACGCCGCCGGCGACGCGGCCACGCGGCTGTACTTCGTGCACACCGGCCAGGTGCACACCAGCCAGGTGACGGCCACGGGCGAGGAGTTGGTTACGGGCCGCTACCCGGCGGGGGCATTTTTTGGCTACCGGGCCCTGCTGGCCGGGGCCGCGCACCCCGACACGGCCACGGCCACCGAAGACACGCTGCTGCTCTCCGTGCCGGCCGCCGACTTCACGCAGTTGCTGCTGCGCGACCCGGCCGTGAGCCGGCGGTTTGTGCGCCTGCTGGTGGGCCGCGCCCCGGCGCCGGCCGCCCCCGCGGCCGAGGCCGACGGCCGGGCCCTGCGCCGGCCCCTGGCCGACACCCTGCTGCACCTGCACGAACAACAGCGCGGCCTGACGCCCGCCGATGCGCTCATCCGCCTCTCGCCCGACGACCTGGCCGCCCTGCTCGGCACCTCGCCCGAAACGCTGGGCCGCGCGCTGCGGGAGCTGCGGCAGGACGGCCTGGTGGAGGCCACCAGCGACTTTGTGCGGGTGCAGCAACCCGAACGGCTGCGGCTGCGCCGCGACAGCTGGTAGCGGCCGCCCGCCACCAGTGGAGCCTTCGCAGAGCATCCACCCGATGGGCTTGCCCGATGCCGGAAGGTTTGCCTACGCCTCGCGGCCCGGCGACACTCCGCCATTCCGACCGTTTTGGTAAACAGGTGTTCTTACCCCAAAGTAGAAAAGTTTAGCTTTGATGATCTACCACAGTTTTACGACCAGCCCAGAGCCCACGGTAATCGGCGTACGGGACGGACTCGCGCAGGTGACCATCCGGTTTGACCGGTTTTCCGACCCGACCACCGGCGCCGAGATGGAGCGCTTCTTCGACTTCCGCACCTACTGGCAGCGCACCGACCGCACCCCTCCGAGGCCTTTTCAACTTGAGTACGCGCAGCTCCGCCCCCGGGCCAAACAGACCGACTTGTTGCTATTCGACGGCTTCTACATGGGCTGTCCGTTCCTGCTCAGCGGGCGGGCCCGGGAGGTGTTCGCCCGCCATCACCTCGGCCCCCACCATTGGTTTGACGTGCTCCTCTACGACCCGACCGGCGCGTTCGTGAGCGGGGAGTACACCTTGTTCTACTGCCCCTATTTGGGCTATGACGCCATCGACTTTGCCCGCTCCCGCTTTCGGCTCAACCGGGGCTTGCCAGCCGCGCCGCGGTGGCAAGACCTGGCCTTGCCCGACCAGCAGGCCTTCGAGGCTTTTCGGGACACGACGCATAAGATTCCAGGGGTTGGATCACTCGTCCTGAGTGACCGGTTTGACCCCGGCTTGGATTTCTTTCAGTGCCGGGTGGGGCCCCTTTTTATGTCGGAGCGGCTGCGGGAGGCCGTCGAGCAAGCGGGGCTAACGAACGTCGTCTTTCCAGGTGAAACCGGCTCGGTGGCAGTGGTCGCTTAAAGCAAAGCTTTCCGACCGTTTTCCTGAACGTGGATTTGGCGAAATACGCTGCAGGCATGGCATTAGGGAGGAATAGTAAATCTGCAGTGTAGGAAGCTCGTCTGCCGGTTCTCATCTTGTAGCCTTTTAGACCAGCTATGGTGGGTATTCCGTGCTTGATGAAAACTACTCTTTCCCTGTTGTTTGGCCTGCTGCTCGGTTTCGGCGCGCACGCCCAGACCCCCACCCACCGGCACTCCTTCGGCGTGGGGTTTGAACGCGTCGGCTTGGACGCCCCGGATGCCATCGGCAACCGGTGCTTGCTCAATTACAGCCGCCATTTTCGCCACGACCGGCTGGTCGTGGGGGCCAACCTGGGCTACCTGAGCGTGTCCAACAAGCGGTACTTGGCCAACACCAACCATTATTACGTGTATGGCAAGCGCCGGGAGCGGGTTTCGGCGGACGTCACGCTGGCCTTCGACTTGTTAAAACAGGCCCGCCATGCCCTGCGGCTGGGCGCCGGTCCCTCGCTCTGGTACCGGCAGGATGAGTTGTTGGATGGGGGCCGCTACACGGTCAATGTGGCCTCGGGGGAGGTGACCGACGTGCAACTCAAATGGCGGCAGGAAAAGGCCTTGAACTACGGCTTTAATGTGCTGGTAGAATACGAATACGCGCTGACCGACCAGCTCCTGGTAAGTGGAAAGGTCAAGTTTGCGGACCTGAATAAAGCCGGACAAAGCGCCATTTACGGCGTCGGCATTGGCTATCGACTGCAGTAGTTCCCCTTCATTGCTTGAACCACCCTTTTCGTGAACCGGGGCAGGCCGAGCCCCTGCGTGTATGCTGGCTGCGATGACCTAGGAATGCGCGGGCCCAAAACCTCCGTGTTCAACCGCCCGCAGGATGTCGCCGACGGTAAAGGGGGCTACCGCCCGATACCTCACGCCCAAGGAGGGCTCCGGGTGAAAGTACTTGTCCCAGCGTAAGTGAGCCAAGTCCACGTGGTAGCGTGCGGCCAGGTCCTGCAGCAAGCGCACGGCGTCGTCGCCCGTAACCCCCAAGTCTTCTTCAAAGCTCGTGGCCGGGGTGAGGGGCAAGTCCTGGGTGCCGGTGGCCTCTTGGATAAACGCCAGGACGGCTTGTGCTGTTTCCATCCTCAAAGAAAGGCCCCTTTCGCCTTTCCGACCATTTGGATGAACTTACTTAAGCCTTGCTCATGCTGCATTTTCTGCCAGCAGCAGGATGTGTGCTTTGACTTTCTCCGTCCATTCCGGGCCGGTCGGGTCCACAACCAGCGTGCGAAATCCATGTCGTTCACCTTCGATGCGTACCCCGTGAGAATCGTCGATGAGTAAGTCAATGCCATACCGGGGCGGGTACTTCATGGCGCGAACCCGGACGTCACGCGTATGCCACGCTTGATTGACCACGCCGTCGAGTGGCAGGCCGTAGAGCCAGAACACCGACCACCCGAGTGACCTAAGCAGCAACGAACCGGTTGCTGCCAGCACGGCTGGTGGCGTGGTCAGGCGCGCACCCGGCCAAGCGCCGCGGCGGCCGGCCTACCATGGCTCGCTGGCCAGGAACCCCGCCAGCAACGGGGCCAGCTGCTGGGCGCGGGGCGAACCCGTTTTCCAGTGCTGCAGGCAGCGCGCAAAGTCGGCGGCGTCCACGGCGTGAAAGCGCAGCGACCAATCGGCGAAGGCGCGGCCGGGCACGGGGCCGTCGCCGAGCCTCACCACCGCGCAGTGGCGTACATCGGCGGCAATGGCGGCAAATAAGTCCTGAACCGCCGCCCTTGAGCCCTCCAGCACCTGCAGGACGGCGCCGTCGTTGTAGAGGAGCACGCCGGTAATGTTCCCGCGCTCGTTGCGGCGGCGCCACCGGTCCAGCATGCCGGGCACCTCGGCGTCGGAGAAGGGGTGCAGCAGGCGGCTGGTGTAGACAAGAGAGTGCATGGCAGGCGAAAGAATCAGAGAGTGACCCTGCCCGCGGACGGCGGGGGGACGGGCGAATGCGCCACGCCGGCTTCCGCCGGGCCACGTGGTGACCCGGCGGAAGCCGGCGTGGCCCGGCAGGAACGGCCCGGCCGCGCAGCCGGCTGGCAGGCGTTCCCGCCGGGCCACGCCGGCTTCCGCCGGGTCCGCGAACGGGCGCGCTGGCGCGGGGTTACTTCAGCAGGTCGGACTGCTGGCGGAGCACATCCCGGGCGATGGCCAAGTTGGTGTCGCGCGAATTCACGGCCAGGTAAATAAACTTTTTGCCGTCGTCGAGCAGGTTGATCAGGTGCAGCTGGTTGGTGAGGCTGATGAGGATGTCATCGATTTTCTCGCCGGTGAGTTTGAGCGCCGACATGGCCTTCTGCTTTTGCTTCACCACTTCCGTGTTGTAAGCCGCGGCCGTTTCGGGGTTGAGCGCCGGCGAGTTCGAGTGGGACGCCAGGCACATGCCCGAACTGACTTCGACGATGGCCACGGCGATCAGCTGGGGCAAGTCGTTGATTATGTTTTGCACGGCTTGGCCGGCAGGGGAATTGGTGGAGTAAGCCATTTAACTACTTGAAATACAGTGATTTGTAAGAAAATTGTAAAGTCGTTCGGTGCTAAACAAGCCGGGGGCGAGCGCTTGGTGAGGGGGGCGTAAAGCGCGGCCACCCGGCCGGTGGCGCGTTAGCGAAGGAAGGCGAACCAGCGCGTGGCCTGGCGGGCCGGCTTGGCGGGCGCTTCGTAATTGGGCACGAGGGTCACGTTTTCCACGCGGGCTCCGTCGACTTTAAGTTCGTCGTCCAGATAGCCGCCGTAGCCGTAGGCCAGCGTGGTGGCCCGGCCAGCCGGCACCAGCAGGGCGTATTCGCCGTTGGCGTTGGTGCTGACGCCCCGGCGCGAGGCCTTGTCGAGCACCGTGGCCCCGATGAGCGGGCGGCCGTTTTCGTCGAGGATTCGGCCGCGTACGGTGGTCAAGCGCAGCAGCCCGGCCGCTTCGGTGGGCGCGGCCACGGGCGCTTCCGCGGCGGGGGCAGCGGGCGCCGTGTTCGCAAAGACCGCGCCGCCAACGAGGGCGGCGAAGGCCGCCAACGAGGCCGCCTGGCGGCGCACGCGCTGGGGCGAGGTGCGCACCCGCGTCATCTGGCGCTGCATCCAGCCCACGGCCTGCACCTGCTCGCCGGTGTGCGCCATGGCGTGGAACCGCTGCCAGGTGTCGGTGCCCGCCGCGGCGTGCTTTGCCAGGTGGGCGTCCACGAGGGCAGTGTGAGCCTGTGACAGGTCGCCGCGGAGGTACGCGTCGCGGTAGACGGGCAGCAATTCACCCGTGGTCGTGTCAAAAGGGTAAGCGGTAAGCGACATGGGAAAAAAGTTAGGGGTTAAAAATGGAAACAAGTCGATCAAATTGAATGCTCCCGGCTGGCCCGGTGGCCCGGCACTGTCAGCGCCCCCGGGCGGGTCTTGCCAGGCCCGTTGCGCTGGTCCAAAGGGCTCGAACCGATCCGTGGGCAAGGCATCCGCGAAGGGAAGTGAGCGGCTTAGCAGGAGCGGAAAGAATGATTCACACAGTCCCATTGTGGGAAAAGGGGGCTGCCAAAAGAGGATAGGTTGGTGCGTTGTTTGATTTAAATAAATATTAATTTATATTCTAACTATTATCCTACTTATTGCCTTAGGGTGTGTCCGACCTAAAACGTGGGGTGGTCGTTATTTTAATTGCTAATTTTCAATTATTTGCAAACGAAACTTTAACGTAGTTCCCTTGATGGCAGAGCGAAGACACGGCGGTATTGTTTAATTGTTAGCCATACAAACTTAAACAAAAAAAGTAATTAGTACGTCATAATGATATTTTTATTTTTACTATGTGATTGATTCCTTCCTGCCTTCCAGGGGTGTTATCACGCTTGCGCTTATCGCATAAAGGCTTCACTATAAATAAATAGCGGACGCAAACAGTCCCGGAAAGCGGCGGTGAATCCGTAAGCCCGTGCAGTAGCCAGCGATCTCCCGCGCAACGACTCCTGGTGCGGTGCAACCAGGCAACCGATGAAGTAGCGTTTCCCATTTCGGGATTAGGCCGGGGTCCAAGGTGTTGCGGGGAAGGCCCTGGGGCCACCACGCCCTGGCATTCCGCAGTCCGACGAAGCCGCTTCGCTCGGCGAAAAAAAATCACCCCACGGTGCGGCGTCGCCCGCAGTTGTCAGGCGGGTCTTCGTCTAGGCCGGGGCTGGGGCCCGCTTGGTGCCAGGAATCGGCAGTTGCGTTATTGATTCCTGGCACCAAGCAGGGCACCCCCGGCGGCAGCGAGGTCGAGATGACAAGCGGAGAAATGTCCACCAACGCCAACCCGTGCGAAGACTTGCTTCTTCCCCCCCTCCCCCGTGGCACCTGCTATTGGCTGACGTCTTTCCGTATTTTCCACCCGGTTCGGATTTTCCACCCGGTTTGGCGATACCTGGTAGGGCCACCCGGGCGAAGGAGGGGGCGCCGGCCCCGGAAGGGCAGCCCCCGGGCACCCCGCGCTAACTTTTACTCCCGGCGGGCGGTTGTAGCGCCGTCTCCACACCACGCGCCGGCACGTTGTTCCGTCGTCCCACTGGCCGAGCGTGAAACCAGCCCCTTTCTTCCCACACAATCCGGTTTATCGCCGGCCACCGCCACCGGCAGCCCGTACCCGCTCGACATGAAACTCCCCTTTCTCCGCCGCCTTCTCACCGGAGGCGCTCCTGCCGACGCTCTGAAAATCACCTACGCTTCTTCGCTGGGTGCCGGTCCCAAGGCACAGTTTGGCCAGCTGCTGACGGCCGTGGCCACGGAATTGCCCGACTCGCTGGCGGTGTCCGTCATTCACCTGAAATCGGGCGAGCTGCTGGCGACGCGCCACCTCCCTGGCAAAACCAATCCGGCCCGAGCCGCCGCGTACAATGCCGAGGTGATCAAGCAGCAGCAACAGGCTCTGCACGTGCTGGGCCTCGCGGGTTCGGAAAGCATCGAAGACATCCTGATTACGCTTAACTCCCAGTGGCACGTGCTGCGGCTGCTGCCCGGCAACCGCTACTTTATCCACTTGATGGTGAGCAAGCGCGATGCCAACCTCGCCCTGGCTCGCGAGGTTTTGCGCACCCACGTGGCCGCGGTCGTCTAGTCCCGCCGGTCCCGCCCACTGAGCAGCGGGGGCTAATACTCCTGCAAGGAGGCGCTAAAACCTTGTTCCCGCTTTGGAGTGGCGGGGGCAGCAAGGCACATTGCATTACGCCCGGGTGGCTGTTTTGCTAAACACTTAAGCTCTTGAAGCGGTGTGCTTGTCAGACCAAGGAAACACATTGTTGCCTTTAACCTCATGACCTGCTTTGATGCCAGCAATTAAACTAGCTTGCGACCGATTAACAAACCCTTTGGGAATGAGAAGTTTTCACTTGCTCAATTCCTGCTTACTATGAATGGCATACAGGAAGTGAGCTTGCTTTCCGCCACTTAGGAACGAGAAAGCTTATTACTGGCTTTACTGCTGACCAATTTCAACGGCGGTCTACGGCGCCGAGTAGAGCGTAACAGAGCCGGAACCAGTTCAGTGTACGGAGGCGCATACCATAACGAGAGAAGGTAAAGCTAGACGCACGTGCAGTATTTACAATACCGCACCTTAATTTGAACGGTAAAGATGCCTTCCTACCCCTCGCCCAACTGTCGGATTGCTTTTAACTGTGTGATGTCGATCAGATCTTTCGGCCGCGCGTTCACGGCTTTGTCGGCGAGTAAATCGTCCACGCTGATCAGGGGAATGACCACGTCATCCAGGGTCAGCACCTTCGGGTTCCGATACGAGGCCCCGAACGGCAAAGCGGCCTTGAGCGCGGGCAACAGGTCCAGGGTGAACGCCTCGAACTCGTACTTGAAAAACGACCCTTTTTCTAAACAAGGCATTGTTTCGCGATACGGCTTATCAGTAGCGCATCCAGCGGTGCTGGCGGTTCTCATGGCCCTAGCTTAGCGCTTCCCCTGCTCCCGGGCCGTCGACCTGGTGCTTAACTTTGCCGCCGCCACCGGCCCGGTAGGAGGGCCGGCCTGTTTCTTCGGCCCGCAACGTCCGTGTTCCCGACGGGATGGCGTATCCTTCCGCTGCGGCGCCGAAACCCGCCCCCGCGGCGGGGCCGGCGCGGGGGCGCCGCTCACCCCTTGCCTTATGCCGTTTTCCGCCCTGCGCATCTACTTCGACAACCCGGCGGGCCGGGTGCTGGAACACCCCGACGGCTACGTCGTGATCCTCTACCACCCCGGCGCGCGGGTGCTGTTCGAGCTGCAGGCCTTTTTGCAGCACACCGGGCAGCTGCTGCACCGGCGCGGCTGGCACAAGCTGCTTTCGGACCACCGGGCGATGACGCCCTTCTCGGCCGAGGAGCGCGCCTGGATCCTGGACTACTGGCTCACCCGCCAGACCGAGGGGGGCACGGCCATCGTCGGGGCCGGCGTGTACCCTCCCGCGCACCTGGCGCAGCTGCCGGCGGCCCACCTCGACCAGCCGGCCCACTTGCCGGGCATCACCTACCGCTTCTTTGCCACGCCCGAGGCCGCCGCGGCTTGGCTGGCCCAGTACGCGTAAGCACGCCGGACCCGCGGTGCGGTGGGCGCGGGACGTCGTAGCTTTGCGGACTGCCGCTTCCCTGCCGCGGGCGTGGCGGGAGGTTGCCGCACCTGTTTTGCTCTATGCCGCCACTCCGTACCCCCCAGCTCCATTTTGAAAACGCGGTCGGCCGCCTGCTCGAGCACCCCGACGGCTACGCGGTGTTTGCCTACAAGCCCGGCAAGCGCCGGCTCGCCGACCTGCAGGCCCTGCTCACCCGCACCCGCACCCTGCTCGAGCGCCAGCAGTGGCACCGCATGCTCGGCGACCAGCGCCTGATGGCCCCCTTTACCGCAGAAGAAAGCGCGTGGATCGTCGACTACTGGCTCGACGCCGCCTACCAGCGCCCCGGCGGCCTCTACGGCGCCGTCGTTTTGGCCCACGACGTCTTCGCCCGCCTCTCCATGGACCAGGTCATGCACGAAGCCCGGGCCTCGGCCTTGACCTACCGCCTGTTCGAGAACGAGGAAAATGCCGCGGCTTGGCTCCGGCAACTCGCCTAGCCAAGGCCCGCCCGGTAAGACCGAAATCCGGGCCTATGGCCTGCAAATCGAAGGGGCCCCTTTTGCGATTGCGACCCTTTCGCTGAACTGTGTACGGAGCCCGGGTTGCCTTCGCGGTCCGGGCGTAGCTTCGCCGGATGAAACTCCTCCTGTGCGGTCTGTTGTGGGCGTCGGCGCCCGTTTTTGCCCAAACCCCTGCCCCGGCGCAAAGCGCGGAAGCCCAAGCCGTGGTGGACAAAGCCACCGGCGGGATTCTGCCCGTGACGGACAGCGCCCGGGCCGCCCGCAAACGCAGGGCCGTGAAAAGCCCCACGGTTCCCGGCAAAAGCAGTGCCACCCGCAGCCGGAAGCTAGAGGCCCGCCAGCGCCGGGCCGCGCGCAAGCACTAAGCGCGTCCCGGCGACGCAGCCGATGTGGCACGCCAGACCTTTGCGAAGCGGCCAGACCCCTCCATTGAATGAACGGAGCGCGTTTACCTCGGAACCGTTTGAGTAGACTCAGCCGGAAGCTTTCGTAGCGGTCCAGATGCTTGAATGCCCGGCCTAAAAGATACTTATCTTGGCATGAGTTGGTCGAGTATCTGCTCGCCTAGCGGGAGGCTCTCCACTCGGATATGCCCAACGCCGGCCTGCTGGGTGATGCCGCTGACCTGTAGGACGGCAATTTTATCGATGGCCACCACCTCGGCCAGATACGACATACCGGCACGAGGCAGCGTGTCGGCGACTTGGGCATGCAGCGCTTTCACCGTTGCGGGATGCGTTTTCATCTCGCGGTTGTCGGCCAGCACCGTAAAGCCGCGTTGGGTGAGCCGTACGGCTTTTTCCCAATCGGCTACGTAGGTGGGCACCAAATCGGCCGACCTCCAATAGCCAATCAACGTGCAATAAATCCTGTTTTTGGCGGCACTGTAAGCCAGCTCATAATACTGGTTTTTTACGAGGGTAATCAAGGGGAACGGGGTAAGGTGTAGTACAAGTTTACGCTCGTTTGATTAAACGGAGCGCGTTCACGGTACGACCTTTTAAATGAACTGCTTACATCGGCGCTTCAGCGCATAAATAGTTCTTATTTGTCTTTTCAACTTCTTGGCCGAGTACCACTACAGCAGGAGTTCTGACACGCCGCCCAGGGGGTGGCCGCCCGAGCGCTGGCGCCGGCGCGGCTGTTAAGAAAGCTTGAGCCGCCGCAAGACGTCTTGCCGGTAGGTGTTGTCCAGGGGGAGTTCGCGCCCCCCGACGCGCACGTAGTTCCCGCTGAGGCGGTCGATGTGCGCGATGTTAATCACAAAGGACTTGTGAATGCGCAGGAAATGACCCGCCGGCAAGCGCTCTTCCAAGTGCTTCAACGTCTCCGACGTCAGCAGCGGCCGGCCCGTGAGCAGGTGCGCTTTAACAAAATTCCCGTGCCCTTCCAGAAACAACAGGTCCGCGGGCCGGATGCGCTCGCTCCCGCTGTCGGTTTTCAGGAACAGCCCCTCCGCTCCCACGGCCCCCGCCCGCAGCCCCTCGGCCGGCGGCCCCGGCGGGGGACCGGGCGCGGCCGCCGCGCGCAAGCGGCCCACCGTCTTCACAAACCGCTCGAAGAGAATCGGCTTGAGCAAGTAATCGACCACGCCCAACTCGTAGGCCGCCAGGGCGTGGGTTTCGTACGCGGTGGTGAGCACCACCGCGGGCGCGTGCGGCAAGGCCCGCAGCAACTCCAGCCCCGTGAGGCCGGGCATGTCCACATCCAGAAACAGCACGTCCGCCGGCGTCGCCAGCAGGTGGTGCAGGGCCTCGGGGCCGTCGTAGCAGGAACCCGCCCAGCGGACCAGGCCGGGCAACTGGTCCAGGTACGCCCGCAGCACGGTATGGGCCAGGGGTTCGTCGTCCACGATTACGCAACGCAGGGGGGGGGCAAGGGGCAGGGCCATTAGCGGGAAAGGGTGAGCGTGAGGCGGGCCGTGTAGTGGTCGGGCCGGGCGTCCAAGGCCAGCACGTGGCGCGGGGCGGGGTAATGCTGCGCCAGCCGCGCCCGCAGGTTGGGCAGGCCCAGGCCCGAGGGCACGGGCCGAAAATGCGGGGGAAGGCTGTTCTCCGTGCGCAAGGTCAGGGTCGTGGCCGTTTGGGTCAGGCAAATGCGGATGCTCGTGGCCGCCCCGCCCGGCCCGATGGCGTGCTTGAAGCAGTTTTCCACCAGCGGCAGCAGCAGCAGCGGGGCCAGCGGTTGGTCGGGGTACGGCACCTGCACGTGCAGCTCGACCCGGGCATTGGGCCGCAGGCGCAGCTTTTCCAGGCCGATGTAATTGGCCAGGTACTCGGCTTCGCTGCCCACCGTCACGGGCCGCGGCCGGCCGTGGTCGAGCTGGTAGCGCATCAGGCCCGCCAGTTGGAGCAGGGCCCGCGGGATCCGCTCGGGCTGGGCCAGGCTCAGGCCGTAGAGGTTGTTGAGGGTGTTGAACAGGAAATGGTGGTTGACCTGCGACTTGAGCACGCGCAGTTCCGTTTCGAGCCGCTCGGCCCGCAGCCGGTGCAGTTCGAAGCGGCTGACGAGGCCCTGGCGGGCGTAGTGCAGGGCCGTGGCCAGCGCGACGCCCAGCCCCAGGTTGAGGGCGCCCAGGAACACGCCGGCCCCGTAGCCGCCCCGGTCGTGCAGGAGGCGGTGCAGGGCCTGCGCGCCCAGCGTTAGCAAGTGGCCGCCGGCCGCCAGCAGGGCGAGGGTCGCGAGCCCGTGCCAGGCGTAGCGCCCCCGTTCCAGCAAGCGGGGCAAGAGCCAGAAATGGGCGTACACCGCCAGCGCCAGCACGCCCAGCGACAGCACCGAATAGCTGACCCGCTCCACCCGGAGCACGGGGTTGGCTTCCTGCCAGGCCAGGACGCCCAGCAGCGCCAGGGCCCCCAGCCAGCCCAGGCCGTGGCGCCCGGCCCGGTGCTGCCAGAATCGGGTCTTCCTCATGCCCCAAAGGTAGCCCGCTGGGCCACGCGCCGGCGCTAAAAATGACCAACGTCGTTGACCGGCCCAATGCCCGCAGTGGCACGCCCCACGGGCCCGTTGGTCATTTAACAAGGGAACTGCACCCGGCGTGGTCAAACCTTTGTCCCGGCCAACGCCACCCCACAAACGGCCCGCTCTATTCGGCCAACCGCACCCGGGCGGCTGAACCGACTTGTTCCCTTTTCCACGTCCCCCTCCTTTATGATTTCCTGCCCGCACCTCCCTAAGCTCGGCTTGGCGGCCACCCGCCCGCTGCCACCGGTCCCGCCCCGCCCCCCGCGCGCTCGCCGGCTGCCCCCCTGGCTGCTCGGCCTACTCGCGCTGGCGGCCCTGCCGGCCGGTGCCCAGCACCTGAACACCGGCAAGCTGGACAGCTTGTTGACGTCGCTGGCCACGCATGATAAACTCATGGGCAGCTTGGCCCTTTCCCGCGACGGCCAGGTAGTGTATAGTCGGGCGTTCGGCCCGCAGCAGCTCCGCCCTGCGGGCAGCGCCCCCGCGGCGACCCGCTACCAGGTCGGTTCCGTGACGAAGATGTTCACGGCGGTGATGATTTTCCAGCTCATTGAAGAAGGCAAACTGACCTTGGCAACGCCGTTGGCGACCTTTTTTCCGCACCTGCCCAATGCGCAAGCCATTACCGTTGACCAGCTGCTGAGCCACCGCAGCGGGCTGTATAGCTTCACCAGCGACTCGGCCTGGGTTTCGGGCCACCTGAGCGCCCAGACCCCGGCCCAGCTGCTGCAGCTGATTGGCCAGGGCCGGCCGGACTTCGCGCCCGGCACCCGGGCCGCCTACAACAATTCGGGCTACGTGCTGCTGGGCTACATCATCGAGCGCCTAACGAAGCAGTCCTACGCCCAGGCGCTTCGGCGGCGCGTCGTGGCCCGAGCGGGCCTGGTCCACACCTACGACGGGGGCACCGAAAAGCCGCATCCGCAGGCGGCCCGCGGATACCACGTGGGCCCCACCGGCTGGGAAAGCACCGCGGCCGCCTCGCTGCGCATCGCGGGCGGGGCCGGCGCCCTGGTGAGCACGCCCACCGACCTGACGCGCTTTCTCGAAGCCCTGTTTGCCGGGCGCCTGGTTTCCGCCGCCAGCCTGCGCCAGATGCAGACCATCCGGGACGGCTACGGCCGGGGGCTGTTTGCCCGGCCCTTCGAGACCCGCCAGGGGTACGGCCACACCGGGGGAATCGACGACTTCGTGGCCCTGACCACGTATTTCCCCGCCGAGCACCTGGCCGTGGCCCTGTGCACCAACGGCCAGAACTATTCGCCCCACGAGGCGCTGGCGGGGGCCTTGCGCATTTATTTCGACCAGCCCTACCGCCTGCCCACCTTCGCGGGCAGTGGCGGCGTGCCGGCCCCCGCCGACCTGGACCGCTACGCGGGCACGTACGCCAGCGCGCAGATTCCGGGCCTGAAAATCACGATGACCCGCCGCGGCACGACCCTGATCAGCGAAGCCACCGGCCAGGGGGCGGTCACCCTCGACAGCCAGGGGGCCGGGCTTTTCACGTTTGAGCAGGGCAACAACAGCATCCGCATTGAATTTGACCCGGTCAAGCCGAGCTTCCTGCTCCAGCAGGGCGGGGGCAGCTACTTGTTTAGCAAGCTATAGCAGGCCGTCCAACGGACCGTTTTCGTGAACCGCCCCTTCGTGTGAGGTTAAACTTTTAATACATATTGCCTAAAAACTACTAGGCCTATAATCAATAAAATGGTGTAAGTAGCATTGTACCACACGTCATCTTCCGCTAACTTTTTGAAGGGGATTCTCCCCAAGTGCAGTGTCCATCTTATCAGAATACCCGGGATGGCAAGTAGTGCCATGACGAGGACTTCAACAACTGCATCTAGCATCACTATTACCCTAGCTGAATGGCAAAGCTATTGGTTCTCAGTCAAGTTTTGGACAGGTGGTTGATTGTTCTGCTCGTAGCCCTACTACACGGGAGCGAAGGGTGTATTATTCCCCTCCCACTTTTAAACGGAACGAGTTTACGGCACGACCGTTAAAATGAACTCAGGTTCAGCGACCTTCGCACATGCCTTTTTTTTGCACCGTTTTCTTTCTTGGCGCCCTTGCCACCTACTCCAGCGCGTGGGGGCAAACGCCCGCCCCTCCGGCGTACGAGGCCGAAGCTCTGCGGTACTTTCTGCACGTGCTCGTGCCCCGCGACCACCCAACCTATCGCAAGCTGAACTATTCGGGCTACGTCTCGCCGACGGCCTTCAGCTTCCAAATCTTTAGTCCCTGCTTCACCACGCTCGATAGTTTGCAATACGAAGAGACGGCCGGCACTCTGCGCATTCGGTCCCAGCCCACGGGCAAAGCGGTGCCCATTCCCGCAGGCACTGCCTTTAAGGTCGTGCGGAAGGCGGGCCGAAGCATTCCGTCGGTGAGTCTGTGCGATGCACTAGAGCTACGCAACCGGCGGGTGGTGCCCATCTATCTTTCCGTGCTGTATCACTACACCGATTGCTACTACATCTCTCTGGACACGGCCGGCCACGTTGTATCTGCCTGCCGGAAGGGAGTGATTCAATAAATGCCGGAACATTCGGAATAACGCTCCCTTTCTTAAACTGCTAGCAACTGCTCCGCACCAGGTGCCAGCAGGCTCCTAGTGCGCGCGGCGAGTTTAAGAAACTCGTCTACGATTCAAAGTTTACAAAACGTGCCGAGGGGATGAGTTTCGTAAACTCGTCTTTAAGCCCTTACGCTGTCGCCAATTGACCTTCTCTTGGAGTACAAGCGCGGAAGGAAAGCGCTATCCTGACGCAGTCGATAGCCGAGCATGGGGAGGCAAGGGGAAGGATGGAATTCACCCGAGGTCGTCCAGGTCGTAGTGGTGGTGCTCCTGGCTGCCGGACGTGAACCGCTGAATAAAGCCGGCGTAGGTCTGCTCGGGGTTGGTAGGGAAGAACAACCGCTCTTCGATGGCCCAATCATAAACGCCGTGGTCTACTGGATAGCAGGTCAATACCCCGGTTAAGCCGTGCTGCCGGATCCACGCTTCGGCCTTGGTTCGTGCGGTGAATACGCCACTGGCAAAGTGCCCCCCTGCGCCGTGGAAGACCCACACGCCTGCTTTGATATCTTCTTGCGCCATGTGGTCCATCGGAGAGTAGAAAAGCAAACGTACGGAAGGCGCGCGAACACTCTTTCAGAAACTAGCCAATGAGCAATTCTACGGCTTTTTTGATGGTCCCTGAGCGACTCCAGGTTGTGAGCTTCGCCTTGACATGCTCTGGCACCAGCGTTTGCCAATCAAGCTGCTCGGCTTTCGAGTCGGTGGTTATACCCTATTCTTTTGATAACGCCCGTTGATGGCCAACGACCACAAGTAAAAGTTATTCTTTATTTATTAACAACTCACTAGTACAAAATAGGGAATAGGCATTGATTATTTTCTAATTTTGATATACCTTTCGCCCACTTAGCCGCCCATTCTTTCTGGGCGGGAAAATAACGCCCACGGCGGGGCCTCCACCCCCGCCGGGTTTTCGTCACTGTTGCGTTCCCTTTGTGAACCTCAGTTGCCCGGCACTCGGCCGGGCTGCCGCTGTTCGCTTCGTTCGCCCGCGTCGGTTTCCGGCCCCGGTGAATCTCTACCCGTTGCGTTCCCCGGTACACGGCTGCTGCAGCGGCCGTGGGTCCAATTGCCCTTTGGGCAGTTTGCATTCGTTGATTTTTAGTTTGGGTTGCTGTCTTTATGCAGATTAGCCGCTTGTGCCCCGCTTTTGACAGCGGAGGGCAAGCGATACGCTTCTTATTCTGCAGCGCAGTTAGTGGCCGCAATCATAGAATTTTTGGCTTCAACGGCTAGCCACCCGGTATTTTATGCGGCGGCAATCACGGGGCGCTGCTCCCCTGCCGCTTGGTCATGCAGGCCTTTGTAGCTGAGGTATTCAGCTGCGCAAGCAATCCTTCTAGCATAACTCATGAAAAAGTGTTTATTATTGACCGCGCTACTTTGCGGCACCTCCTTGGCCAGCATGGCTTCTGACCTTTCTCCAGCGAGTAAATCCTTGTCAAGCAACGAAAACTTTGCTATTCTGACCGAAGTAGATGCATTGAAGACATTTGATTTGCAAACCGGCCGGTTTACCGCGAATGGTCACACCTATTACTATGTATATGACGATTCGATTCCAGGCGACCAAGAAGCGGCCCTAACTGCTGCAATAGCTTACGCAGCTGGTGGAGGAGGAACTCCCGGATGCTACGGTGGCCGTTGCTAGCACACTGTTTAAATCAGCCAGTTACAGTGTATTAGGTAGCTGGCTGATTTTTTTGTTGAAAACCACACCAAAGACCGATGACACGCTATTACTGCCTACTCTGGATGGTGACACTGCTGGGTTCGTGCGCGACCAAGAATCTGCCCGTCAGGAGCAATCTGACCCCAACTGATACGCAAGGAAACTTAACTTTCAAATACCGTATTTCTTATAAACCGGACTCCTTAATTCCGGAAACCTCCACCGAGTATTCCAATCTGTTGGTTGGCGAACAATTTTCCCGGTTTGAGACAGTCGGTGGTCGGGCGCAAGACTCCGTGAGAAGCCTGTTTCCGGATGTTTTAACTGCTGAAAACTTCAGTGCTCAAGAGTTTGCGGACAAAATGTTGGCCATTCCACGCACCAAATTTTATTACACAATATTCAAGAGGGCCACTACCGGCCGTTTGTATTGTTATGAAAAAATAGGTAACGCTAGGTATACCTACATCGAGACGGATAGCACTTTTAAGTGGCAGATTGGCCCGGAAAAAATGACCGTGGCGGGCTATGCCTGCCAACGGGCCACCGTCCGGTTTGCGGGCCGCGCATTTGAAGCCTGGTTTACGCGCGAGATACCTATTAGCGAAGGTCCCTATAAATTTCATGGGTTGCCAGGTCTTATCGTCAAGATAAACGACACGCGTCAGCAGTACGTTTTTGAATTAGTGCGCGCCGGTAAAACTGCGACGGCCGACCTCATCGTCCTGCCCACGAAAGCGGCCCGCCTTGTCACCAAAACGGAGATGCGGCGGGGACTGGCCCTTCACAATCTACAGTTTGCGAGCAGGATGGCCTCCATGGCCGCAGGAGAGAAAAGCTTAAGTGCAGCGGAGCGGGAGCGGATGTTGAAGCCTCTCAATCCGTTGGAACTGCAGTAACAGCGCCCGGCCGCCGGCCTGATGATGCACTTGCGGTAAACATTCGAACCGGTAGCTTCACTAATATTTGGCTGGCTTACTTATTTGTGCAGATACGCGCGATACTTATTTTAGTAGTTGGCTGGCAAATTGGCTCCGCTCCGCAGCTGCTTGCCCAAACCATCCTCACCGGCACCGTGCGCAACGCCGCTGGTCAGCCGCTGGAAGGCATCCTGCTCGAAGCCGAAACCAAAACGCAGCCCCCCGCCACGGCCTTCGTCGTCTCCGCCGCCGATGGCCGCTTTCAGCTGACCCTTGCGGCCACGCCGGCCAGCGACTCCCTGCTGCTCTCGGCCCGCGCCATGGGCTACGCCGCGCAGCTGCAGCGGCTGGCGAACCGGAGCCAGGCCGTGGCGTTGACCTTGCGCGAGGAAGCGACCAAGCTCAAGGAAGTCGTGGTACAGGGCGAGCCGATTACGCGGCAGGGCGACACGCTCAGCTACGCGGTGGCGGCGTTTTCGAACAAGCAGGACCGGGTGATTTCGGACGTGCTCAAGAAGATGCCGGGCATTGCGGTGGCCGGCGACGGGCAGATCAGCTACGAAGGCCGGCCCATCAGCTCGTTCAACATCAACGGGCAAAACCTGCTGGAAGGGCGCTACACCATGGCCAGCGATAACTTGCCCGCCGACGCCGTGCAGAGCGTACAGGTGCTGGAGCGGCATCAGCCCATCAAGGCGCTGGATGGCCGCATCCGGCCCGAGGCAGCGGCGCTCAACATCACGCTCAAGAAAAAAATAACCGCCACTGGGCAGGCCCGGCTCGGCGCGGGCGCGGCGGCGCGGCCCCTCACCGGGCTTTGGAACGCCAACGCGTCGCCGATGCTCTTCACCAAAAAGCAGCAGCTGCTCGACACCTACCAAACCAACAACACCGGGCAGGACGTGGCCGCCGAGCTCAACCCCCTGACCGTGGCCGAATTGCCGCAGCAAGGCGAAAGCAGCGCGCAGAAACCCGACCTGACCCGTATCCTGAACCTGGGCCGGCCGCCGGTGGCGTCGAGCCGCTACCTGTTCAACCGGGTGCACCTGCTCAGCGCCAACCACTTGGTGACCCTGAGCAAGGATAATCAGCTGCGGGTGAACGCCTCCTACCGGCACGACGCGCAGCGGCAGCTCGGCCGCTCCCGCACCGAGTACTACCTGCCCGACAACCGGACCGTGCGCCTGACCGAAACCAAAGACAACCGGCTGTACTTCGACGCGCTGCAAGCCGATTTGGCCTTCATCAAAAACGTGAAGGACTACTACCTCAAAAATACGCTCAGCCTGGACCGGCGCTGGGACTCGCAGCGGGGCCTACTGGACTTGAACGAGGGGCAGCGCCGCATTGCGCAGGCGGCGCGCAACCCGTTCGGGGCCGTCACGAACCGGCTGGGGCTGGTACGGCCCTGGGGCGCGGGGCGCACGGTGCAGGTGTCGTCGCTGCTGTTCTACACGGACAGCCCGCAGGAACTAACGGTCCGTCCAGGGCCATTTGCGGGGGCCCTGGCCGACGGCGCGGCCTACGCCGAAGCCCGGCAGCAGGCGCGGCTGAGCTCGTTTTTCACCAGCAACTCGCTGGGCCTGAACGGCAGTCGTAGCCACTGGGGCTACGCCGGCACGGTGGGCTTCTCGCAGGAAATCCAGCACCTGCGCTCAACGCTCGTCACGTCGGCCCCGCCAACCGCCGCTCGGCCCGACTTGCGGAATAATCTGCGCTGGGCGCGGGGGCGCGCCTACGCGCAGCCCGAAATCAGCTACAAGTCCGAGGGCGGCAGCGCCAGCCTGGAGGTGCCCGTGAGTTACCACGACTTCCGGGCCACCGACCGGCCGTTGGCGGCCGGACAGCGGCTGCGGGTGGTAGTGGCCGAGCCGCGCCTGCGCCTGCGCCGCGACCTGGGCGCGCTCTGGTACGCCGCGGCGGGCGCCGGGCTGAGCAACGATTTTGGCGACGTCAATCAGCTCAACTACGGCTTGTTGCTGCGCGACTACCGCACCCTGCACCGCAACGACGCCCTGCTGCCCCGGCAGCGCGGCCAGCGCTACAACGCGGGGCTGTACTTTAAAAATCCGCTCAACGCCTTGTTCTTCAACGCCAGCTACTCGTTCAACAACACACTCACCAACCGCCTCTACAGCAGTGAGATAGACGCCAGCGGGGCCGTGACGGCGGTGGCCTTGGACCAAAACGCACGCCGGCTGTCGCATTCGGTGCTGAGCAGCGTGAGCAAATTCGTCAGCCCCTGGAAAACCAACCTCAGCCTACAGCTCGTGGGCTTCACCAGCCGGCAGCCGCAGGTGCTGAACGAGCAGCTGACCCAGACCCAGAGCCGTAGCCTGACCGGCGCCTTCAAGGCCAGCGTGTCGGCATTCGACTGGGGCAGCCTGGAATACAACGCCACCCTGACCGGGCTGCGCAGCCGCGTGGCCGGTGCCACCGACCAGCCGCTGGCCCTGCTGCAAGACCACCACGTTTCGCTGAGCGTATTTCCCGTGGGCCGCCACCAGGTTTCGCTGGCCGCCGACTACTACGCCAGCCGGGGGCCTGCCGCGCCAGTGCAGGCCGTCTTCGCCGATGTGAGCTACCGTTACGTGCTGCCTACGGCAGGCCGCAAAGTGGACCTGGAGGTGCGCTGGAGCAATATTTTCGATACACGCCAGTATCAGTACGGCTACGTGAGCCAGTTCCTGCTCACCCAAAGCACCTACGAGCTGCGGCCGGCGCAGGTGCTGGCGTCGGTGCGCCTCTCGCTGTAAGCTGGGATAAATTGCTAACTGCTCCATTCGGTAGACGCCTGGCAGTGGGCCGACACCAAGTGCCAGTGGGCCACTGCAGGGTCGGGACAGTTTACAAAATTCGCAGGGGGAATGCGTTGCCCAAACTCTCCGTTAGGCACTTTCCCAGGCCTGGGCAAACAGAATTTTGGGGGCAGTGGGGAAGTAGAATTGCTCCAATCTTCATCTGTGTTCTGTTCCTTTATATAAGAAGGGTTATAAGCGCACTCTTGGAATCGTACCGGGTGCGCCCGCCCGCGTTGCGCCGGCCAGCGGGGTTCTTTCACCAGGTCAATACCTAACTGCTGGAAGCATGGCCAAAGCTCTTCTACTCGTCTTCTGTTGTCTTTCGAGCTATTGTAGTCTTGGGCAGCAGTATGGCCTTCTTATAGCAGCGGGGGGATAAAATTACTCTAAGCAACAGGCTGCCATTTACTGCTCCTCGCCGCGCAGGAATTCTCCGTTTGGCAAGAAGTAGACGTAAAAAAAGCTTTCGCCGATAACCAGTTGCACCTGCAGCTTTGCGGCCCCGGTAGACTTCTTGGTATATTCCCGAACTTCTCCGCTCAGGCGCGCCCGGGGGTAGTGTTCCGCTACGTAGGCCAAGCAAGCCGGCAGCAGGGCCTCAACGGGCAGCGCCCGGATGTGGTAGCCCGAACCCAGGTCGGCGCGGTCGGCCAGTTCGCGCACGACCCGGCTTTCCGCCTGGGCGTTGGTTGTCACCACGACCGCCTGCTGAAAGGGGGGGGTGGCAACCACTCGCCGAACGGCCGCCGCGCCCTCGACCCAATCCACGGAACGGATGTCTTGCGGGGCCAAGCGCTGGATGGTCGCCCGGTCACTGGCCTGGCCGTCCAGGTAATACAGCGCCTCCACCGGCAAGCCCCGGTCCCGCTCGAGGAGGGCCCCGGGGCGGGCCCGGGCCCCGGAATGGCCCAGCGCCAACGCCATCACCGTCGGCGCGGCCAGCACGTAGCGGTAGACCTGCCGGCGGGGGGAGGACGGCTGGTTGAGCCGCGCAATGCGCTTTTTGAGTTCGGACGCGGAAAACCGAAAGGCCAGGGCCGGGGCGGGGACCCGGCCCGGTTGCTGGCGCAACAGGCTGTACTGGTACGCCCGGCGTTCCAGGCCCGATTGCACCGTGGCCCGGTCGGCCAGGTACTCGAGGTTCTCCAAGACGGCACGGCGCCACAGCCAGACCGCCGGATTGAACCAGGCCAGCGCGGTGGTTAGCTGGGCCAGCAGCACGTCCAGGGTATGCCACTGGCGCACGTGGGCCTGTTCGTGCCGTAATTCGGGTGCCAACGCCGCCGGGTCGGCTACGGCCGCTTCACTCACGTAAATGCTCCGGCCAAAGGAAAAGGAGCCCTTTGCCTCGCGCAGCAGGCGTACCGGTTGGCCCAGGACCACAGCGGGTCGGGCGCGTCGGCGCACGAGCGCCAGACTCAGCAGCTGCACGAGCAATTGACCGACCAAAAGCCCCGCTCCCAGGCAGTACCCCCGGAGTAAATGTACCTGCCAGTTCACCGCCAGGGGGCCCGTGGGTGGGCTTTCCGGGGGGGCGGGTAGCGCCCCCCATGCCGATGCGGCAACCATCGACGCGGCCGAAGCGGGCAGCAGGGCCGGGACGGAAACGCTCGGGTAGACCGCCGCGAACAACGCGGCGGCGACCAAGTAAAAGCGGTTCAGCTGGAAAAACGTGAGCTGCCGCAACAGGCCGTAGTAGGCGGCGACGAAGAGCGTCAGTACGACGTTCGCCTTTACCAGGTAGAGCAAGTCCGGGTTCATGGCTGCTGGGGCGGTTGGTCTTCGATGAGCCGGATAATCTCCTGCAAGTCCGCGGGCGTGAGCTTCTCTTCTTTCACGAAAAAAGAGACCAAGTCCTTGTAGGAGTCGCGGAAATGCGCGCGAACCAACAACCCCAACGAACGGCGCTGGTACTCCTCGGCACTGACAATTGCCGTGTAGCGATAGGAATTGCCCAGCTTCTCGGCGCGGACGAAGCGCTTGCGCTCCAGGTTGCGGAGCGTGGAGGCGAGCGTCGTGTAGGGCGGCGCGGGCGCCGGCAGGTGGTCGAGCACCTCCTTAACAAACCCCGGGTTTGTTTTCCACAGCGCAAACAGCGCATCTTCTTCGGCTTGGGTCAGGCGTTCCATTCGGAGGCGGGTTAAATCGTTAGGTCGGGAGCAATAACAAGGTGGGTTCTTTCGGGGCCTGAGCAGGCCTTTCCCGCCGGCCCGTTCGCGCGTGCGCTTTCGCTGTTGACGAAATAGCTGGCTGCAAGTTGGTCAACATACAAAGGGGCGTGCAGCCGTTCGAGGCCCGGTACGGGTAAGGGCGGGCCGCCCTCCGGGTCGTTCGGGTACCGTTGCGGACTGACCCCGGTCCCGGGGGTAGTCCGCAACGGCAAATCTACGAATTTTTCGCAGAATTACGAAATATTTGTAACGTTACGAAATGTTCGTAAGTTTGCGGCATGCACCGACTCTCGCCCCCTGAAGAGCACGTCCTCGCCTGCCTGTGGCACTGGCCCGAGGGGGCGAGCGTCACCCAACTGCGGAACACCCTGCCGGCCCCGGTCCCGCCCTACACGACCGTGGCGTCCACCCTGCAGCAGCTGGTCGGCAAAGGGTACGCCCGGGTCGACAAGCGCGGCCGGAGCCACTGGTTCCGCCCGCGCCTCTCGGCGCCGGAGTACGCCCGGCTCTGGCTGGCCCGTTTGGTCACGGCGCACTTCGCGGGTTCTTACGCGGAACTGGTGCGCTTTTGCTGGCAACAGGGCCAGGTGAGCGCACCGGAGCTGCGTGAGGTGCTGCACCACACCATGCCTTCCCCAGTCGCGGTAACCCGTCCTACTTCCTAACGGCCTGCTAATGCCTTATTTGTTCGTGCGCGCCCTTTGTTTCCTACTGTTGCTCAGCTTGGGTTCCCCGCTCCCCGCGGCGGCCCAAGCCACCCTCCGCGGCACGGTGCGCGATTCGCTCACGCGCCAGCCCCTGCCCTTCGCCAGCGTGTTTCTGGCCAATACGACGCGCGGCGCCACCACCGACGCCGAGGGACGCTACGTTTTGGCCGGGGTACCGGCGGGTCGCTACGAGCTGTCGGCGACTTACCTGGGGTACCACCTTCAGCAGCAGCCCGTCGTGGTGGAAACGGGGGACCGCCGGGTGGACCTGGGCCTGCTGCCCGCCGCGCAACAGTTGGGCGAAGTCGTGGTGCGGCCCAACCCCCACCGCGAAGCCGACTACCGGCGTTTTCTGGAACTGTTTCTAGGCACCTCGACCCGCGCCCAGCAGTGCCGGGTGCGCAACCCCGAGGCGCTGCACGTGGAATACGACGAGGAGCGTAATCAACTCACGGCCACGGCCACACAGGCCTTGGAGGTTGAAAACCGGGCCCTGGGCTACCGCCTCACGTTTTACGACCTGGATTTTAAGGCCGACTTTGCCAACGAGCAGTTGCTGATTACTTCGATTAGCCACCTGGTCTTTCGGGAATTGCCGGGCGGCGCGGCGCGGCAGCGCCGGTGGGCCGCCAACCGGGCCCGGGCCTACGCCGGCTCGTACCTCCACTTTTTGCGCAGCGTGCACGCCAACGCCGTGGCCGAAGCGGGCTTCGAGGTGCAGCGGCTGCGGCGCGTGCCCAACCGCCGCCGGGCCGTGGCCGACAGCCTCAAGCAAGCCATTTACGCGACCGGAGCGTTGGGGCAGGCGGCGGTGCCGGATTCCATCTGGCGAATCCTCGAGCAGCCCCGGGCCTTGACCTACCTCTTCGCGCCGCTGCTGCCGCCGGCCGCCTACCGCCGGGCAGCAGGCGGTCGGGTGTGGCTGCGCTTCCCCGATTTGCTGGCCGTCACCTACCCGCCCGGCCGGCCCGACCCCAATTACCACCAACTCAGCCTGACCCTGACGCCGGGGCGCGAACAAGCGTCCGTGCTGCATTTGCAGGTGCCGGTCGAAGCCGAGGTGGACGCCACCGGAGCCCCCACGGTCCCGTTGGCGCTGCTCACCGAGGGGTACTGGGGCTTTTTGCAAATGGGCGACCTGCTGCCCTTGGATTACCAGCCCGTTCCCCGCAACCGGTAGGCATTTTACCTCTTCCCTCTCTCCCAATGGTTCGTTTATACTTGCTATTATTCCTGCTGGTGACCGGAGGTATGCCGGCTTTCGCGCAGGACCCGCCGCCAGCGGTCACCGAACGGGGCTCGCTCACGGGCACCGTCCTCGATTCGCTCACGCAAGCGCCCGTCCCCTACGCCACGGTGGTGCTGCTGCCCCCGGGTGCCGACGAGCAGCCCATTACGGGGGTGGCCGCCGACGAACGGGGGCGCTTTGCCCTGACCCAGCTGACGCCCGGCCCCGCCCGGTTGCGGGCGAGCTACGTGGGCTACGCCGCTCAGACCCGGGCCGTCACCGTTACGACCGGGCCTACATCCGTGGACCCGTTCCGGTTGCCCACGGCCGGCACCACGCTGAGCGAAGCCGTCGTCGTCGGCACGAAGCCCGTCGTGGAAGTGCGCATCGACCGCCTGGTGTACAATGCCGACCAGGACGTGACCAACGCCGGGGGCACCGCCGCCGACGTGCTGCGCAAGGCCCCCCTGCTGGCGGTGGACGGCGAGGGCAACGTGCGCATGCGCGGCTCCAGCAATTTCCGGGTGCTCGTCAACAACAAGCCCTCGCCCGCCCTGGTCGCGAACGTGGCCGAAGCCCTCAAAGGCATCCCCGCCGACCACATCAAAACCGTGGAGTTGATTACCTCGCCGCCCGCCAAGTACGACGGGGAGGGCACCGCCGGCATCATCAACATCGTGCTCAAAAAAGGCGTGGAAAGCGGGCTAAACGGGCAGGTGGGGGCCTCGGCCGGCAACCGAAGCTCCCGGCTGAATTCCTCGCTCAATTTCAAAAAACGCAAGGTTAACGTCACGGCCTCGCTCAGCGGGGGCCTGAATTACGCCCCCAGCGAAGGGTTGCTCGACCGCACCAGCTTCACGCCCCAGGGCCCTGCCCAGTTCACGCAACGCAGCACGGGCCGCTTCAACGGGGAATCCTACTACGGCACCGTGGGTATCGACTACGACCTGAGTGAGCGCCAAAGCGTCTCGGTGACTGGCGCAGTGACCGGCTACCGCGGTCCCAGCACCGACCAGCTGGTCAACACGTTCGTGGCCCCGGACCCGGCCCTGAACCGGCTGTTTACCCGCGCCACCACCGGCACCTACCAGCAAGGGAGCGGCGAGCTGACCGGCACCTACACCCGCACCTTTGCGCAGGCCCGGCGCGAGTGGAGCGTGCTGGGCCAGGTGAGCCGCAACGACGGCCGCAATGGCTACGAGCTCCGCCAGTACAACCACGTAACGGCGCCGCGGGAGGAGCGGCCGGCCGACTACCGCGAGCGCAGCCGCAACCGCACGCCCGGCCACGAGTACACCGCGCAAACCGATTTCACCCAGCCTTTTGGCGAGAAGCGCACCCTCGAGGCCGGCCTAAAGGCCATTTGGCGGCGGACCGGGTCCACGGCCACGGTGGAGGGGTTCACGCCCGGCCAAGCGCCGAGTTTTGTGGAACTGCCCGACCGCGGCACGGATTTCGGCTACGACCAGGACGTGCAGGCGGCCTACGCCAGCTACTCCCTGGCGGCCGGCACCAAGCTAACCGTGAACGTGGGCAGCCGGCTCGAGCGCACGGCTCTGGCGGCAGACTTTCGCGCCACCGACGCGGACTTTGCGCGCAGCTACTGGACCCTGCTGCCCAACGCGTCGGCCCAGTACGCGCTGAGCGAGGCCAGCAGCCTGCGCGTGGCGTACGGCCGGCGCGTCACGCGGCCCTACATCTACTACCTCAATCCGTTTGTGGACCGCCTCGACTCGCTCAACATCTCGTACGGCAACCCCGGCCTCGACCCCGAATTAACCGACGCGTACGAGGTGAGCGTTAACACGGCGGGCAAAGCCGGCTCGCTGAACGTCTCGGGCTCGGTGCGGCGCACGGGCAATGCCATCGAGGCCGTGCTGCTGCCAACGAACGAACTCGGTATCCGGGCCCGCACCTACGCCAACGTCGCTGCCAACGTGTTCTACCAACTCAACCTGTACGGTTCGATCAAACCCACCCAGAACTGGGAGGTAAGCGGCGGCCCCGACGTGCAGTACCTCGTGCGCCGCAGCCCCGCGCTGGGCATCACCCGGGCCGGCATCGCGGCCAGCCTCAATTGCAATACGTCCTACAAACTGCCCCAAAACTACACCGTGCAAGCGTTTTTCTACGGGGCCTTGCCGGGGCCGGAATTGCAGGGCCGCGGCCTCGGCTATGTGTACTACTCCCTGGGCGCCAAAAAATCACTGTTCAAAGAAAAGGCGGACCTCACGCTGAACGTGACCACCCCCTTCAGCCGGTACGTGGCTTTTGGCAACGTCTACCGCACCCCCTTCCTGGAAGAGCGACAGGAATTCCGGGCGTTTCAACGCGGCGCCCAATTGAGCTTCAATTACCGCTTTGGCCAGGTACAACAGAACCGCCAGCGCAAACGCATCAACAACGACGACGTGAAGAATGGCGGTCAGCGGGGGGCACAGTGATTGATTGGTCAACGTCAATCATCCAAAGCTGCTTCGGCGACGGCTCCAAGTAGGCAGAAAATTTGCGCGTAAAAGACAAGGCTATCGTTCATTTAAACGGTGGTTCACATAAGGAAGGGTTACAAAAGGCGTTCTCCTCATCTGATTACCCCGTGACAATCAACTTAGCCGTCGGGCGTCACGCCAATCACACCTGTCAACAGCACGCCCCCGCACAGGGCCAGTCCATCAACCAGCAACAGCACGGCCAGCGCACTCGCCACCACCCACCGGCGTTGCCACAACCGCTGTACTAGCAACGCTCCGACCCAGGCCAACAGCAGCATTGCCAGCCCAACGCCCGCAAAGGCCAAGTTATATCGCTGGTTTTCGAGGCGTTGGAGAATAGCCCCTAACAGCAAACCGGCCAGCAGCAGGTGGGCAGTAAAGAGCAGGACCATGCCGATCAGCCAATAGCTTATTTTCATAGGATAGCAACGGGCGATGCGACTGGAGTAAGGTGCCAATGTAACCACGAAAACGCGCGGGGCGGTGGCAGAAGTCTGCCGCGGCCCGGGAGCGCTTTCTCGGCAGGCGTCAAGCAGCGAAAAAAGTTTCCAGTACTGCATTCTCAGCTCGTTGCGGAGCCCCTTGCCCAAGCGCAGCGGAGGGTTTTGCAATAACCACGGTCCCCTTGATGGCTGGCGCGTGGTAAACCCGTTGGGGCAACCCCTGCGAACCGGTGGCCGAACGACCGGGGTGACCGCGGAGTATTCCTCCGCCGCTGAAGGACCGCCATAATCGGCTAGTTTTACAAGCGACAGCGAACGGGCTCCACACGGGCGTTGTGGCCGCAAGCAGGGCGCACCCCAACTGGACGTGGCCGGAGTGAACACTCTTGCGCTCGCACCCGCCCCGTTGCTAAACTTCTCCCCCTATGAAAAGAGTCCTCGTTCGCGCCCTGGTGCTGTGCTTGGTGGTCCTCGCCGGGTACGGCGCGGTGGTGCACGGGCTCTCGTACCGGGTGCTGGGTTACCGCCCGGACCCTCCGTCCTTGGACCCGGCGCACCTGGCCGCCATCCAGGACCGGCTGCCCTCAGCAAGCGGAACGGCCGCACCGCCGGCGGCCTTGCGCCGGTTCGCCGTGGCCGAGACCGCCCGGCGCCTGACCTTTGCCGTGAAGCGGAACGCGTTAACAGACCCGAATCAAATCCTCGACGGCCGGCAGGCGCACTGCAGGATGTACGCGTACGTGGTGGCGGCGACCTACAACCAATTGGTGAAGCCCCGCACCCGGCAGGCGGCCTGCCGGGTGGCCTACGGGCACATGTACCTGTACGGGGTGAACCTGCACCCGTATGTTGGGGGTACCTTCTTTCAAGACCACGATTTCTGCGTTTTCGCCGACGAGCAGGGGGCGTACGCCGCCGACGCCACCCTCTACGACTACTTCCGGGTGGGCCGCATCCGGCTGCGGAACTAGGAGCTGGACAAGCCGCGCGGCGCCGGGTACCGTTACAGAGTCAAATGCGGATTAGTAGGTTCACTGAAAGGAGGGTTTTGAGTTCGCTTACCACGTGCTCTACTCATTCAATCCAGGTCCTTTGCACCCAAACGATAGTCCACTGGTTGTTCGTGCGCTTTAAAATGGCTTCACCTCCTTCATAAACCATGCGGAAGCTGACGCGGGCATAGGTGAGGTCTCGGTCAAAGGTGACCGCAGAAACGAGCGGATACGACGCAAGTTGCCAGTAGCCGCCCCAGTGCCCGTACCAGAGCTTCAACTGCCGCTCCAAAAAGACTTGCCGTTTGTGGCTCTCCTTACTGGCACGTGCTGGCTGCATGGTTCCGCTGCTGCCGAGCGGAGTATGCTGCGTGCCAAGAAACGCCGTTAGGGTTTCTGCGAGCGCCGGGGTCAAGTAGATGCTCTGCTTGCCGGGCACGGGGACCACCGGTCGAAAATCCGGGAGGGAGTCTACCACTCGCTGTGGCGCCCGTTGCTCTCGCTCTTGAAAAAAGGAGTCTCCCAATAAGGAATAGTTTCGGCGGGCGAGGTGGGAGAGCTTGCCATTCACGCGCTGGGTCCAAGTGGGCACTTGCTGAGTTGAATCCGTTTTCGTCCGGTACGGACGCATAATGATAGAATCTACTTCGGCATCTGAGTGATATATCTTGTCGGTCTGCTTAATCTTTAGGGCGTTTTGCACCAATAAAAAACGGGCCTGTTGGTAGATGTTATTTCCCCATTCTGACCCGCCAAGGCTGTCGATTTGATGGGGTTTGTAGAAGGCCGTAAACACCGCATAGGCTTGCTGCTGGTAGGGCGTGAGGGAAGCGAGTTCCGCGGCCGTAATAGGTGCCGAAACCAGTTGCTAGGCCTGCAAATATTGTTCGAGTTTGGGTGTGGACTGTTCTCGGTAAGCCGCATCCAACAGGGAGGAAGTGGGTTGGGCAACGCTTGCTGTCATCGGCAAAAGCGATAGCAGAAACAAATAGGCGTGCTTCATTGGAGCAAAGGGAAGGGGCTCGTGAAAGAGAGTATACCTTGAGCGCCCAGGAGTAAAAGAGCGGTCGACCAGAAGATGCCTCATGGCTCCCTTTTCCATATCAAAGAAGGTGTTCACGAAAAGGGTGATACCGCAAACGCGCTCCGTTTAAAGTAAGGAGGATTCCGGTGAACGGCCCCGGCAATAGGCGTGAAGTGGTCTGGCCCGCACCGGTTGCACGGGCAGAGCGTTACTTGGCCGATGGCCGGCGCGTCGTGGCGGGCACTTCGCCCGCGCTGATGAGCAGCACCTCGGGTCGGAGCTGGTGGTCAATCCACTGCTGGTCGCTCACCCGGGTGGGGTCCGCCGCAAGTTCGGGCTGCGGGATGGCAGCTAACTCGCGCAGCCAGCGCGCCCGTTCCGGCGCCAGTCCCTCGACCAAAGCGGCCAGAAAGGGGGCGTGCTTCGCCGCGAGCGGGGCCAGGCGCGCCATCGCCTGCTGGTGTTCGGCCCTGAGTTGGGCCAGGGCGTGGCGTTCACTGGGGGGCCCGGGCGGCGGGCTGCCGCCGGGCCCGGGGTCCTGCAACGGGGCCGCCCGGCGGCGGATGGCCCGCATTTGGGCCTGGACCGAGTCCACGAGTTGGCGGTCCTCGGCCGAGAGCACGGCCGCCACTTGGCGGCGCAGCCCCCGGATGACGGGCGCCACGTGCGCCTGGTGGTAGGCCTTCCGCTGGGCTTGGGCCAAGGACAGCCCCGGCGAAGCCGGAGCTGTCGGCAGGACAGGGAGCGTGAACGAAGGCGCCCGGCGGTGCGGGACCGGCGCACGGGGCGATTGGGCACCGGCGTGCCCGGTGGCGAGCAGCAGCCCGAAGCACAGGCCCGCGCCATAACGAGAAGGGAAAAAATCGCGACGGTCTATACGGCTAAGGTAGGGAACCACGCCCCGCTGGATAAGCAAGGAATGGTGGGAATACACGGACGGCTAAACCTATTGGCTGTTCAGCGAAAGGGTAGTGCCCTAAACTAAGGCCGTTCAAAGTAAGGAGCGATTAACTTCGTTTAAACTGCTCGCGCCCCGTTCCTCTCCCCTCGCATGTTTCGCTTTATCCCTGCCTTTGCGTTTGTGGGCGTGCTACTCTGGCAGGGCCCCGTCCTAGGACAAGCCGCCCCAACCACTTCGGGGTACACCAAATCGGAGCGGTACCTCGACCGCCCCGCGGCTGGGGACGTGCGCTGCCGCCAGGACATCGCCCGGGCCACCAAGGACCTACAGCACGGCCGGCGGGTGTTCTGCTGGCCCAAGCCGTTTTCCTTTACTTACGTTCCGCAGTACGCGGCCGAGCTGGCGGAAGTGTGCCGGCGACACGGCGTCCGATTCGAATACGAGCAGATAAGTGATGAAACTAGCCCGGGCTTTACGGATGGCTGCTACGGGGCCGTCATGGACCGGGCCTTGACGCGGCAGTTCGGAAAGGGGTTCCGGGCCCGCTGGATTGCCCAAGCGGACAGTCTGTTTCAGGCCCGACACCCAGCCGCACGGAGCAGCACGCGCTGAGGCACGCTGCAACTGTTCAGGAAAACGGTCCGAATCGCAAAACGAGGGATTAGTGGTCAAAGCCGTTCACCGCCGAGTGATAGAAGTTGAACACGCCGAGCACAAAGAGGGCCGTGACCACGAGGCGGCAGCTGGCGGCGGACGCCTAGCCCAGCAGCCCGGCGCGGACCGCGTAGCGGACCAGGGCCGCCGTGTTGACGCAGCCCGTTTTGGCCCGCAGGTTCTGCCGGTGGGTTTCGACCGTGCGCCGGCTGGTGAAGAGTTGTGCCGCGATTTCGGCGTTGCTGCACCCCGCGGCCACGAGCTGCAGCACCTGGGTTTCGCGCTTGGACAAGCCGGCGCCCCCCCCCGGTGGGGGGGGCGCGGACGGCCCGGGGGCCCCCGCCGGGTGCGCCGCGCGCCACGCCGCCAGGCCCAGCGAGGGCCCCACAAACCGGCGGCCCGCGGCCACGGTGCGGATGCCCTGGGCCAGCTCGGCGCCGGCCGCGTCCGCCAGCACGCCGCCGGCGGCCCCGGCCGCGAGCAGCCGCGCGGCCCGGTCCAGGCGGTCCGCCTGGCCCAGCACCAGCACCCGCACGGCCGGGTGGGCGGCCCGCACCGGGTCCAGCCCGGCTGCGTCCCCCAGCGCGCCGTGCCAGAGCAGCACGTCCGCCGGGGTCGCGGCTAACTGGGCCACGACGTGCCGGGCGCGCGTCGCTTCGCCAACGACGGCCAGGCCGGGCTGCCCGGCCAACTGCGTGCGCCGGCGGGCGCGGGCGGCGGCGTCGGGTTCGGCTACCAAAACACGAATCATCTTCGGAAGGGGAATAAGGGGCCGGTTTGTGGAGCATTTCAGCGCCCCAGCTTGCACAAACGGGCCCGGCCCTCGGTTCGTTGCGACCCGCCTGCCCAGACGCGCTCCCTTCCGGGAGCGACCGGTAGCAAGGGCGGCCCACGCGGCGAGCGACGTGCGCGGGTTCGCCGGGTAGGACGGCCGACGTTCGCCGGCCGCCCGTGGCCCCCCCCGCGCGAGTTCGGGAACGGACGTGCCGTACCTACGAATAACACGGCCCGTCGGAACCACCTGCTCACCAGTTCAGCGAAAGGGTCGGAATGGGAAAGTAGGGTACGTCTTTTTCCGCTTGGTGCGCTCGCTTACCTTTCGGCCATGAACCCTTCCCTGTCCCGCGCGGCGGTGCTGCTGGCCCTGACGGCGTGCACGCCCGCCGACCCCGCGCCCCCACCGCTGGCTGCCCGGGCCACGTACACCGACGAGCACGGCGTGCGCACGGTTCTGTCGAGCGTCTCGGCGGCCCTCGTGGTGGAGTCGCCCCCCTCCCAGGCCCCCGGCCCGCCCCCGGTGACGGTCTCTGCGGTGCGCGTGGCCACCCAACTCCCCACGGGCCGGCCGTTGGCGGTGAGCTTCCCCTTTGCGGACCCGGCCCTGCCCGGCCCCGGGCCGGTGACGCTGTTCCCCTTCCTGCTCGTGCGCGCCGGGGGGGCCACCCCCGGTAGCTCCCTGGAGTACCGGGCGCCGGTGACCGCGGGCACGTTGCGGGTCGAGGCCGGAGCCCCGCGTGCGGTCAGCGCCACCTACGTTGGGCCGTTGGAGGCCGGTGGGCCTTCCGTGCGCCTTGAGCTGGACCATGTGCCCGTGCCCTAACGTGCGCAGTGCCGGCAATGCGTTCACGTAAACCGTGATTTACCACCAGAAAATCGGGACGCCCCCTTCCTTTCCTGCCAGTTTCTGCGGGTGCTGCACAAAATCAAACGCCCGTACTTGATTGCCGGTGCCTTAGCTTGCATGGCCCCTGCTTCTGGCCTCTTCCCATGCCCCTTCCGTCGACTACCCGTTGGGCCCGTCGCGTTTCCGGCTTTCCCGGAACGCCCGCCCTTTTCCTCGGCAAACCCCGCGCCCGCACGCCCCTGGTCCTGTTGCTGTTCTTAGTCGTGGCGGCCCAGCCGGGACACGCCCAATCCCGGCCAGAGTACCGCGTGGCCGGCGAAATCAACGGCTTGGCCGAGGGGTCCAAGGTGTTTTTAATCCACGGGGGGCAGCGCCGAACCATCGATTCCGCGACCGTCACGAACGGGACGTTCGTGCTGCGCGGCCACTTGCCCGAACCGGCGCACACGTACCTGCACGCCGGCCGCGGCCGGCGGTCGACCAAATTGGCGGATATCTTGCTGGACAACCAACCGCTGGCCGTAAAAGGTGGGGCGCCGGTATACGACAGCGTGCGGGTGAGCGGGTCGCAAATCGACCAGCAATGGAAGGCCTGGCTGCACGAGGACGAACGCATCGGCCGTTCCCGCCACCAGCTCCGGCAGGTGGTGCAGTCGCTGAGGCTCCAGCACGACACCGCGAGCGCCCGGGAGCTGGACCGGCTGGTGGGCCAACTCCAGGCCGTCCGGGTCCGCTTGCTCAAGGCGTACGTCACGCGCTACCGCGACACGGCGGCCGGCGCCGCCTTGCCGACGCTGTGCACCCTGGGGCCTTCGCTCACCGGAAACGACTACCGGGAGATGTACGACACGCTCACGCCGGCGTGGCAGCAGTCGTCGTTTGGCAAGGAAATCCTGGCGCAAGCCCGAAAAAAGGGGACGGCTCCCACCGCGGCGCCCCAAAGGGAAGCACGTGGCCGCTGAGCGTCACCCAGTACCTCGATTCAGGGAAAGCAGACCCAAGGCGTGGCGGGTTAGAGGCCGTATTGTGAACGAGTGCGTTTAGCCAAACGGTCGAAACAGTAAAACGAGCGATTCTTGTCCCCTGCTGGTGGCCCCAATCCGGCGGCGCGAACCAACTGCCGTCGCCCTCGCCCGTATTGCCTATTTTGCTTTAAGGGCAGGTGCCGATGGACGTGTTTGTCGAATATGTGGTCGTGGTGGTCGTGGCCGTGCCCGGCCTGCTGCTGCGGTGGGTGCTGCACGGCGACCCGGTGTCCTGGTCGGAGCTGCGGGCGCACGAGGCAGGGCTGAACGCCACCTACACCGCCCTCTTGCTCGTGGCGGGGGGGCTGGCGCAGCAGCTGTGGGCGTTCGTCTGGGGGCAGTAGCGGCCGGGCGCCCGGCCCCACTGCCACGCGCCCCGCGGGCGAACGCCGCCCCGGCCCCGGCGTTCCCCCGCGGGGCGCGTAGTTTTGCGGATCCGCCGCCCGTTCGCGGGCAAGGCGCGCCGCCCCTGTGTCCCATGAATAACCCCTCCGTCCTCTACGCGCTCCTTCCCCCCGTCCTCCGCGCGCTGGCCCCGGCGCTGGTCGCTGGGCTGGTCGCTGGGCTGGTCGCTGGGCTGGCGGGGTGTGCCCCGGGGTACGTGGACGATTCCGGCGCGCCCGCCGCCCTGCGCCGCGCCGCCTTTGCCGGCCCCCTTCGGTCCCTGGCGGTGCGCCACGACCAGGTCCTCGTCGAGGTGGAACTGGACGGCTCCCGGCGCTACCGCTTTGCCCCATCGCCGCAGCAGGGGGGCGGGGCGGCCTTTCAGGCGGTGGCGGCCGTGGGCGACAGCCTGCGCAAGCGGGCCGGCTCGGACACCGTGCTGGTGCTAAAGAAGGGTTCCGGCGCCCGGTACGCGTTCGCCCTGGTGCCGGAGTAAGGCGGACCCCTCCTCCACCGCGGTAGGGATGCCCGGAGCCGGAAGGCACTCCGCCTTTGCTTGCTGCCATCGCCACACGATGTGTTCAGCAAAACGGTCGTTCAAGCAAAGGAGGGTTACTTTGCCGTATGCTCACGGACTGGCTCACGCACCCTCGACAGGCTACGATAATCCAAGCCCAAACCACGTATGTGCGGGTCGCCGTGGCGCCCACCAACGCGCCCTTCCGCCTCGACTTCCGCGCGAAGAAAGAGGCGCGTCTCAAGCCCGGGGCCCACGGGGCCATAACCCATCACACCACGCATCCGCTCTTGCTCGACCACAACGAGCCCGCCGTGCAACTTTTTCTCACCTCCCGGCCCCACGACCCGCAGGCCCTGGGGGCGGCGATAGTCCACTGCGTGGACGCCTTTTCCCAAGGCTGGCGCGACGTGCCCCATTACCTGTGCCGCTGGCACCGCTTCCAGGCCGTGGCGCGGGTGCAGCAGACGCTGCAAGAAGGCAGCGGCGTGCTCCTCTACCACGCGCCCGCTTCCCTCGCCAAGGCGGTCATCGGGGTCTGCCAGCAGCACGGCGTCGCGACGAAACACTTCGGAGACCCGGACGGGGTCCTCGCCCGACCCGACCCGCCGTCGAGTGTGGTCCTAATTGGGTCCAACTACGTGATTGCCGAGCACTTTTTGGTCCGGGCGCTCTAACACCAAGGCATGCCCAAGCAGGCTTACTCCCGTTCACTAAAACGGTCCCAAAAGTAGAAGGAGCATTTAGAAGGGACGTACTTTCGTCGGGTGACCAAACTTTATTTAGACATTGACGGCGTGTTGCTCACGGCCAAGCACACCCGCCCGGCCCCAGGCGTGGAAGCGTTCGTGGCGTTCGTCACGCAGCACTTCGCGTGCTATTGGCTCACGACCCATTGCCAAGGCGACCAAGCCACGGCCCTGCGCTACCTCGCCGCGTATTTGCCGGCGAGCAGCCTGGCCCAGCTGGGGGCCGTGCTCCCCACGACCTGGGATGCGCTGAAACCCGAGGCCATTGACCTGAGTGCCGACTTCTACTGGCTCGAGGACCGGCCCTTTCAGGCCGAGATCGCGTGCCTGGAAGCAGCGGGTGTGGCCGACCGCTTGCTGGTGGTGGACTTGAACACCCCCGAGGCGTTGCGCCAGTTGCAGGAAACCTTGCGCCAAGCCTTGCAGAATCAACAGCCCAAGGTTCACTGAAAGGGTAAGACCTTAGACTCGCCTCGTTTGCAAAGATGCGTGTGCCTTTCTTTCGCGCAAACATGCCGTGGGAAATGCCAGAGCTATCTCAAGTCCGGTAAAAACGCTGCTCTACTTCTGCTTTCCGGCTGCGGCAACCAACTCTACACCGAAGTAATTAAGCCACCTTATACGTAATCAAACTGGGCTGCTTAATGGCAGGGCAGGGGCTGCGCCTGACAGAAGTTGTGCGAATGAAGCCCGGTTAATTTATGGGACAAACCATTTTTTACCCGCCTTGGCGAATTGCAGTATCCCCGGCAGCTCGTAACCCAAGCCGTACGCTTTTGCAAAGCAAAAAACCCCATCTAGTCCCAAATTACGTGTTCCCCGACCACGTGAGTTGGCAAGCAAAAGGCCCCGCCGGACGATCGAAGCGGGGCCTTTGTTATGCTTTTACCACGGCAAGCGGTACGGCGCAACCGCCCTGCTTCCTTTTCGGGCCAAGGCCGGACGCGGGCCCAAGGGAATTGCACCCCAGAGGCGTTCTAGGCTTCGTTTTTGTCTCCGTTGGCTTCGGATAACGACGCCTAAGGTCAAAGGAACGTGATCCCTCAACGGCTTGAGCCACGCCCTAATAAGGGTCTTCTCCGGGTGGGTTTATGACCACTGTTTCGCCGCTGTCCACCAGCCTGGCCGTAAAGGTTTTTGTAATGCGCACCTTCGGGCTTCTGTTGTCTTTTGGGGTGACGTCAAACCCAATCCGAATGCCCACGATTCCCGGGGGGATGTTATCGGATTGCAGCATTGTGCCGATTCTATAGGTGACGGGCGTGGCGCCAGTCTGATTGCCGCTGCCGTCATAAGCGGGCCTGTCGCCAATGACCTCCTCCAAGCCCGAGAAATTTGCGTTGCTCCCCCCGTTTTCCAAGCTGACAAGCTCCTGCGAATAATTGCTTATCGTGGCCACATTCAAGACCTCGGGGTTAAACACGAGGCGATCTATGTTTGCCTGGTGGTCGGAATGGACAAAATAAGTGTTTGTCGATGGCTGATTAATGCGCTGTACAATATTACGCTGCCGGGTGAAGCGCAACTCCGAATTGGGGTAAAAAACGCCCAATGCTTTGTCATAATACGGCGTGTAACCCACGGTGCTCGACTGGTCAATGCCGGAAGGCACTAGCTTCACGTCAGTCAGCGCCCCCGTCGAGGTGAGCGATCCGGTCAAGCTGATGTCCGCCTGGAGTTTAAGGTTCGTGTTCGGTGCGTTGCTGTCGCTGCTGAAGATGGAACTGAACACGTTCGTTACCAAGCCCGACACCCCGCTGGTGAGCGCTTTTTTAAGCCCGCTCCCGGCCGCCGCGGTCAGAGTCGAAATCAAGCCCCCGCCGGAGCCACTGGAGCCCCCCGCCCCGTTCACATCCGTGTTGCCGTTGACGTTGAGCAACGCGCCGATGTTGGCGTTGTTGACCGTGCCGCCGGTGTAGCTGAAGCTGGAGGAAGGCATGGAGATGTTTCCCGTGATGTTACCTATCGCGGTGCCCTTGGCCTTGAACTGCGTAATTTGGATGCCGTTCAGGTACCAGTTGAACCAAAAGGTGTTGAAGCTTTGTGCGGCCATGTTTTGGTCGTACGCCACCTCCACTTCGCAAGCATACCACGTGTTGCTGGCAACGGCGCGGCCTTTTTCAACCACCACGTAAGATTGTTGCAGCTTTTGGTTGATGTCAATGATCTGCGGCCCTGCAAAATTAAGAAAAGGAGAATTGGGGGCGTGCGAGCCATTCATGCTCACGCCGTGAAACAGGTCGTTGCTGAGGGCAAACGTTTGCTTGTCCGACACGTGGTAGTACATGCGCAAAATCCCCCGGTACTTGTTGTAGAGAATGAAGTACCCCGTCCCGGACTGGGGGTCTTTCTGCGGGTCGAACGTGCTAAAAAGCAGATTCCACCCCGCGGCCGCTTTGTAGTCGAGGCTGATGTCCGCGCTGATTTTCGTGGTAGCGCCCACGGCCCACGGCAGTGGCAATTTTGGCTGGGCGGGGCCGGGCACGTAATCGTCCGTGTCCCACGCAAAGTAGTGGGTTGCGACCGCATCGGCCGCGTGCGTGGCCCGCGGAACGGGTGCCTGGGCGATGGCCGGGTCATCTTTTTTGGCGCACCCTTGTAGCCCGATGGCCAGAAGCAGGGCTAGTGTCGTTTTGCGTGACCACTGGGCGTAGAAGGGGCTTGGCGGTAGATTCGGTAGCATGAGAAAGGGGAAAAGGTGAAGAAAAAGAGAACTACTAACTACTAGTTGAATTCTTTGGGGTGTTACCGCCCAACGCCGGCCGCGAGCGTGCCCGGCGCCGCTTTCCAGAAAGCAGTGGTGCCGGGGGATAGCCAAAGCCCCCCGCGCCAACCGGCGTGTGCAGGACTTCCTGGAGGGGCAGTGCCTTGGCGGAAGAGGACGCACCGTTGCATAAGCTCCTGCAGGGTTGGATAAACACGGACATACTTCCCCCTGGCCACACAGGCCTAGGCGTTGGCAAACCGCTTCCTTGGGTTGAGCAGTCCTATCCTTTGGGGTTCGCGCAGACGCGGACGCGTTACCAGCAACGCCTGCTATCGGGCGTGAGGCCAACCGGAAAAGGACTTACAAGGAAGCGGCGGGGCCTTGGTGGAAGGCACACGCAAAAAGGCAAAGGGCAGACATGGCTTGGGCCGGAAACCGGCAAACGCCACCGATGCGAACAAACGACCTGGTGTGGAATCCAGGCAGCTTATTGCGGCGCAGAAGACTCTGCGAGCACGTGAAGGCAGGAAGACCTTTGGGTAATTATAAAGCAAATAAAAGTATTTTATTTTAAATAGTAAAATATTTTTTATACTAGTATTTTATAAGTCTCTACGAATCGGGCGCGTTGGTTGTAGTGGGGCAGGCGGTGCTGGGGAAAGCATGAAACAACGCCTCCAGGATGCCAGCTTTGCCGTTGCGAGCAGATGTCGTTACCGGCCTAAGCATGACCCTTGGCAGGTGCATCACGGACATGATTGCAGCTATAGTATTAATGATAGAGGCGGACAGAAAAGCAATCGGGAAAGCATTAAGGAGTAAAATGGCAAAAGGCTATCTTGGCGTTATTTGCCGCGCAATGCCGCGCGCCGTTCCTGCATGGCTCCAGGCCCTGGCCACCTTTCCCCCGCACGGGTCGTGGGAGGAACTCGGTGACCTGCTGGCCGAGCGGTGGGAACACGGCCCGTCCCGGGAAGCCCAGGTGCCGCTGTTTCGGTTTTTGGCACGCTTCCCGACCGACGAGCGCGGCGGCGTCTGGATGGGCCTGGTGCACGGCGTTGAGACGCTTCGCGCCTACGAATCCGAACTGCTCGGCTCCTTGCACCGCCAACCCACGGAAATGACCCTCTTGCTGCTGCGACGATTGGCCAACACGGGGCTATCAACCGTGGCTCAAGTCCCCGTTGCAGACGGGTACGGGCCCGACCGGGCAGTACAGGGTGCCGGTGGAGGAAGGCGGGTCCCCTTGCGCGTAGCCGGGCAGAACGGGGCCGCAGGGGCCCATCAACAGGACCCACAAAGCCTGCGCCGAACGGAACGGGAGCTGTGCCATGGGCCGATGATACACCCGCCGTGCTAAACGGGCCACTTAGCAAGATTTGGAAAGCCGTACTAGTCTAAGGAAACGGTGGCCCATGTCGCTTCGCGCAATCAAAAAGGTTTTTGAGCAACGAAAAAGCCCCAACCTGTAAGGCCGGGGCTTTTTACTGAGAAGGCGGAGTAAGCACCCATCGAAGCTCCCTCCGGGCCTAGCCTAGCGGGTAGCGGTAATTGTTTCGATCCGGACACCGCCAACTTTTGTTTCCGTCGACACCGTCACCAGCTTGTTCGCCGTCAGCTCAATCACTTCCGCTGGCGGCGGATTGGGGGCTGCATGTATAATCTGCAAGATTTTGCCGTCAAACGTGTACGCGGTCGAGTTCGACAAGGGCTGCCCATTAACAATCATCGTCCACGTGCACGTGCCATCCGCCAAATACGTCACGCTGGTGTTCTGGTGGGTGACGGTAATGTCGGTGTTGGGATTGTTGCCCGATAGGTAGGTGCGCTGCTCGCGGGTGGTTTGCCAATTCCACGTGCCCAGCAATCGGGCCTGCGGGGTAAGGGGGGCCGGTGGGGTAATGGGGGCTGGGTCTTGGCCTTCTGGGCTGCCGCAGGCGGCGAGGGACAGGCAGAAAAGCAACGGTAGCACGTGTTTCATGGGGTAGAAAATAAAAGTTAGTGGATTGAGGGCACCAAATTAGCCCCAAATTCGCGAAGCCCGCTTCCCTAGAGGATGCGCAGCGGGCACTTCGCGCCCCCCTGTTCGTTGCCCGGGCAGCCCTCCGCGATGAAGCGCGCCGACTAACGCGGCAAGCAGAAAATCAATCTTGTTTTAATTCAATTACATCGGCACGCATCCAGCAGTGAGTTAAAAACTTAGCTATTAAATATAGCGCCTCACTATCAATATATTGTCTAAAATAGTAGCGGTTTAATTGTTAAATATTAGGTTCGTTTAATTTCGTCAAGTTGATTTGTACTATCCCTTTCCAACGGGCGATGCCGATTCTATTCAATAGTACTGACACCGCCTCTCTCACTCTCCCAAGCTGCAGAAACTTCTGCGCGTGAAGCAAGGGCCCTTCGTCCACAGAAAGGCCTTTTAGTTCGCACTGGTGGCGTTTGCCGGTTTCCGGTCTACGCCATATCTACCCTTTGCCCTCCAACGGGGCGCCTCGCGTTGAAGCCCCCGTCCCCCCGATCGACTGCCCTCGGCAGCACCTCTTTTTGCCTTTATCCCAGATGGGCTGCGCCCGCAGGGGTGCCGAAGCATGTCCAGTCAACTGCCTGGGCTGCCGGCCGCGCCCAGCGTGGCTCTTCCAGCCACGGGGTCTTGTCCGACTGGCTCAGGCCTGGCTTTGCTTACCGTCTTCCCCTCTACCGCCCGCGTTGTATGGCTACACGTTTACTTCTTTGTTTTTGCTGCGCGCTGCTGCTGTTGCTCAGCCTCGCAACCGCTGGACAGGCCCAAGCATTGTACCAGGCCGAGTCCGGCACGCTCGCGGGCGGTGCCCAGATTGGCATTGCCGGAGACGTGCGATACGCCGTGCTGCCGGTTTGGAGCAAAACGGCTTCCGTGGCGTTTTCTGCCGTTTCGGTCGTCGAATCGAACACGTACGCCGTGGACTTCCGCTACGCCGCCGGAGGCGCTTTCGCCCCCCGGCTGAGCGTGTACGTCAACGGCCGGGACGTTACCCAAGTGCTCTTTCCGTCCACTTCCACGTGGGCCAACTGGACCATTCACACGGTGCCGCTGGCCCTGCGGGCCGGTTCCAACACCGTGATGGTGCGCTACGATGCCGACGACAGCGGGGGCGTCGATCTGGATTACATTCAGGTCCGGGCGGAAGCGAACAGCCAAGGCTATAAATTAGGCGCAGCGCCCACCGCCGGCTGGTTCCCTTCGGAAATCTCCGTCGACAAATTCACCGGGACGGCGCAGCTCTACCTGCCCCTGCACACCGTGGCTGCCCCCGGCATTAGCCTACCCCTGGGCCTGGCTTACGCGGCCACGGGGGTGCGCGTGGACGACCAAGGCGGCGCCGTGGGCGTCAACTGGGCCTTGACCGGCGGCGTGCGCATAAGCCGGGAAGTACGCGGGCTGCCCGACGACAGAAAGGAAGAAGACCCCACCCGCAACGAGTTCCGCTACGGGTGGCTGGTCTACAACAGCGGGTCCCCGGAAGCAAAGATGAATGCCGTCCCCACCGCCCCGGCTACTTTTTCAGCCGACGCCTGTGTAGATGGTAATGAGGCGGCGGCGCGGCAGGCGCTCCACCAATTCGGCAGCCTGCAGCACGGGCTCACCGGTGCCCGCCACTGGTACGACTCCGAACCCGACGTCTTTTCTTATTCGCTGCCCGGCCATTCCGGCAAGTTCGTCTTCGACGCGCAAGGCCACGCCCGCACCATTCCCTTCGACCCCATCAACATAACTCCCGTGGGGGCCACGTCGGGCAGTGGCATTACCTCGTTTACCATCCGGACGGCCGATGGCACCGTTTACGACTTTAACATGCCGGAGACCGTCACCAAGAAGCTGGTCAACGTAGCCGCCGCCCCCAGCTACTTTCTACGGGAGTACTGGCAGTATAAGCTACCGGATAACGCGAAGCGCTTTGCCTATGCTACCGCGTGGTTGGCCTCGAGCATCCGGACCCCCGCCGGCGCGGCTATTGGCTTGGAGTACTGGGCCGCCCACACGCCGGTAGACAATCCAGCGCGGTCGTCGCGGCTGCTTTTGCGGGGTGGGTCCGCGGGAGCGGGTGCGGAGGAGTACCGCACTGAAACGCAGGTCACCACCCTGTATCTAAGGTCCGTAGTTTCTGACGCTACCCGCGTGGACTTTACCCTGGTGGCAGTCGACGCTTCTGCCTACTACATCCAAGCCGTGGAGGTCAAGTCCGGCGTCAACAACGCCCTGATTCGCCGCTACGACTTTAATTACACCAATGCGGCACCCAGTTCGGCAACCGGGCAAAACTCCTTTGACAGCCACGGCAACCCCCTCTCGGAATTTCTGACCACCCGCCGGTTTTTGCGCAGCGTCCACGCGACGAACGGGTGCGCCAGCCAGCCCCTGTACGAGTTCACCTACCATGGTGTTGAAAAGGTTCCCCTGTTAGGCAACGCCTTCCGAGAAACCGTCGCCCTGCCGCCGGTGGGCGCCAACGACCGGGACTACTGGGGCTACTACACCCCCAACCATAGCCCGACGCTGGTGCCCCGGCTGCACGTCTACCCCGCCCTGCTGGGGCCAGCCCAGCCGGTTCCCGGGGCCCCCTACCGCCTGTACGAAGTCCCGGAACCAACCGCAGCCGCGGGGGGCTTCACCCTGCCCGGCGCCGAGCGGCGGCCGGCGGCGTGCTTTAACTTTCAAGCCGCGCTGGCCGGCACCCTCAAGGCCTTCGTGCTCCCGGGCGGGGGCAAGGCCTTGTTGGAGTACGAGCCCCACCGGTTTTACGACGCCGTGGCGCAGCAGTCGTACCCGGCGGGCGGCACGCGCATCCGCGCCGTCCGCGTGCAGGACCCCGTCACGGGGCTGGAAGCCCGGCGCGACTACGGGTACGAGGAGGACAACGGCCGGGCCAGCGGCGTGCTGCTGCGCGCGCCCCGGTTCGCGTTTGCCCTGCCCGCCAGCGGCGACTCTCCCCAACAACAGTGGACCAACGCCACGGTGCGGTGCGGCGACGACCTGACCGAAGACCCGTTTGAAGGGCGGGCCATTGGCTACCGCCGGGTCAGCGAGCAAATGACGGGCCGGGGCCGGGTGGTGACCGTGTACCAGGCCCTAGGCAGCGCCGACGAAGCCTTTGTCGCGGAGGAGCCCGCGGCCGGCCTCACTTTCGCGTGGTCGCGGGCCATCATGGGACTGGGACGGGCAACCTATACCGTACCCCGAAGAGAGGGAACGTTTTGTCCCTCCGCGGCGCCCTTGCGAGCCGGAACCGGGCTGTATCCTTTCGCGCCCGCCACCAACTACGATTTTCGGCGGGGATTGCCGCTGAGCATCACCTACCAGGCCGAGCCCGTGGGGAACGCGTCCCCGGCAACGGTTCGGCGGGAAACGTTTGCCTACGAATACCGCGACCTGACCCCCACCGACCGATCCGTAGGGGTGACGGGACTGGCGTATGAGCAACTCACGGGAGGGGCCCAACAGCTCTACGCCTACGCCAAGTACTCCATTCTGACGGACTTTCTGTACGCCATCCGGCGCCAAACGGAAGTAGTGCCCAACGGGTCGTTGGCCGATAACCAATCCGAAACCTGGTACAACTACAACGCCCAGGGCTGGCTGGCCAGCCAAGGCCGGCGCAACAGCGACGGCAAAGCCTACCGCACCCGCTACAAGTACCTGGCGGACTACGACCTCACCGGCTCGGCGGCCGAGCCCCGGTTTCAGGCCATGCAGCAGCGCATCGGCACCAACGAGCACATCAGCGCCACGCCGGTGGAAACCATTACCGAGCTGGTGCTCAGTCCCACGGACGTGCGCTTTGCGGGGGCTACCCTGAACACGTTTGCCGCGGCCAGCCCGGGGGTGCCCACCCGCCCGTATCAGGTGCTGCGCTGGCAGCCCGCGGCCGCGCTGCCGCGTCCCACCACCACGCCCCCGCCCGTGGGCACCTACGATTCTATCCGCGTGGTGACCAATGCCGCGGGTGGGAAAGAACTGTATGTCAGTCCCAGCTTCCGCCTGGTGTCCACAGTCCTCGAAACCAGCGCGCAGCAGCTGCCGCTCTCCACCCGCACCGAGGCCGGCCGGCAACGCTCCGCCGTGCAGCTGGACCAGAGCGGCACCGTGCCGGTGCTGCAGATTGCCAATGCCTTGTCGTCGGAAGTCCTTTTTTCCGATTTTGAATCCGCCAAACCGTACGGGTTCAGCCTCGGGCAGGGGGCTACCTTAAGGTCTGACGCCGCGCGCACCGGCACAACCGGCGCCTCTTTGCCGGGAGGAAGCTTTGTGACTAGTTCACTGGTTGCCTGCGCCAACACGGCCTACCGGCTCAGCTTCTGGGCCCGGACCACCGCGGCGGCTACCGTTACGGTCAGCCTCACGGCCTACGCAGGGGGTGGAACCGCTGGGGCCCCACCCGCTCAACCCCTCGTCCTCGGGAACACCGACGGCACCTGGCGGTACTACGAAGCCACGGTTAATTTGTCTGGCCTTACCAAGCCGTCCCTGAGCAATCTGGCCCTCCAGTTGCAGACTTCTGCCGCCGTGCAGTTAGACGACGTGCTGTTTTTGCCCAGCGCCGCCGCCGCCGCCAGCACCACCTACGACCTGGCCAAAGGCAAAACGTCGGAAACGGACGGCCGGGGGCAGACCACCTACTACGACTACAACGTCTTGGGCGACCTGGCCCGGGTGCGGGACCACAACGGATCCGTTGTCAAACAGCTGGAGCGGGTGGTGGCCGGCCGGGCACCCGAAATCAGCCCCTCGTTTACGATTACCGGCAGTCGCTACGACGGGGAGACCCTGTCCTTTACCGCCGCCACCGCCTGCTCGACGAACCTGCAATACAGCTGGGACTTCGGCGACGGCACGAAAACGGACTTTGTCGCGGCTCCCACGGTCTTGCACCGCTTCACCACCGGCGGGCAAATTCAATCCTTTGCCGTCACCCTGCTGGCTCGCGTGGGGCAAGGGCAAGTGTTCCGCTCGGTGCAGTACGTGGAGGTCCGCCCCGCTCCGTTAACGGTCGTCGACTGCGTGAACGGCGTTGTGTCCATTGATAACTGCGGGGAGCAGGACGATGTGCTGGTCAATACCTGCTCCCCCAACCAGGTTCCCTCGGGCCGACCGAGCCACAACGTGTACACGGTTACGACCACCGGGCCGGGCCTGGTTTACCGCTGGGAGTACCGGGGGGTTGACGGTGGCGGGTGGTCTCCGTATGCGGCCACCGGGGCGTCGATTAGGGTTCTCGTAGCCGAGCCCCGCGCTTACCGGTGCACCCTCTCCAACAGCAACGGCGTGGTGCTGGGCATGTCGCAAGTGTTTTCGATCCTTCGCTACAATAGCCAAGGGGGCACCTCCAACCCGTGCGGGCTTTCTATTGCCCCTTGACCTGTGCTGATTCCCTCGCTGCTCTACCGTCCTTTATGAAACGAGTTCTACCCCCCTCCCTTTTGCTGCGCGGGCTGCTGCTGCTGGTGCTGCTGGCCTGGCGCAGCGCAACGCCGGCCTTCGGCCAGTTTGAACTAGAGCCCGAAACGGGTTCGCCCACTTACATAGCGATTTCCGGCCCGACAAGCGTTTGCATGGGCCAAGCAGCTACTTTTTACGCCTATGCCAGCGGCGGGAGCTGCAGCTGGGGGTGGGACGAAGTCGGCGGAAACCGCCTGTCCGAAGCTCCGGACGGCAGCACCGTGACCATCGCATGGAGTTCAAGCGGCTTTAAGCGCATTTGGCTGTACGCGGGGTGTCTGGATGATATTGGGGGCCGTTACTCGTACCCCCAAGCCTACCTGGACGTTTACGTGGGGGCTTCCCCGTCGCCCCAGGTCATTACCATTCACAGCTACAGCAACAACAACCCCCCGGTTAATATCACCGCTACCAGTGCCACCACCTGCCCGCAGGCTTGGCTGCGGCTGGCGCCCCCCTCCGGCGCAACCAATTGCGTGTGGAGCACGGCCGGTGGCACCCCGGTGGCGTCGGACAGCGACGGCCGGCTATTCGTTTCGGGCGAACAAGGGAGTTATGAATATCGGTTAACCTACCGGTTGCCGAATGCCGGCCCCTGCCCACTTCCCCCGCTGGCCTTCACCGTAAACGTGGGCGTCCAGCCCTACTGGCCCGAACCCACCAACCTGGGACGGTACGGCCCCGGCAAAGTGGTGTTTACGCTGCAAAAATATGACCCCACGTTTGTGTACACGTGGTACGAACAGGAAACGGGGCCAACCCGGGCCCCCTTCGTCGATTTGGGTGGGGGGCGGTTTGAAACGCCCACGATCGCCGCTAGCCGAAGCTACTACCTGAGCGTGACCACGTGCCGGGAGAGTTCCCGGCAGCCCCACCCCGTGCTCCTGCGCAACGTGCGCATCACCGTGGACGGGCAGGCGCCGACGCGGCCCGTCGCGCTGCGTTATGGCCCGGGGCTGCCGTTGCAGGCGGAACAGGTGGATCCCGCCTACCCGGGGCCGTACACGTGGCTGCTCAACGGCACCGTCGTGCCCAACGCCACGACGGCCCGGCTGACGGTTTTTCAGGCTGGTACGTATGTCGTCCGCATCACGGGCAGCAACGGCGCGGCGCACGATTCCAACCCGGTGGAGGTTGTCGACGCGCTGGCGGGCCAGACCGTCAACGACCAGCCGCTCACGTACGCCAACGAGATTGTCGTGCTCAAGCCGGGCGTGACCACGGCCGATGAGGTGCTGCGCCTGCTGCCCGCCGAACGCCGGCAAACGGTCACCTACGCCAACGGCCTGGGCCGACCCATCCAGCAGGTGGGGGTGCAGGCCGGACCCTTGCAGGAAGACCTTGTCCAGCACTTTGGCTACGAGGGCACCGGCACGACGGCCCTCACCTACTTGCCCGTCCCCGTTGCCACCCTAGCCAAGGCCAACGGCGAGTACGAAGCCGACCCGCTAACCAAACTCAACAGCTATTACGCTGCCAAAGGCGGCTTGCCGTCCAGCACCACCACCACCGAAGCGTCCCCGCTGGGTCGGCCGCTGGAGCAAACCCAGACCGGCCAGGCCTGGGCCGGCCGCACCTCGCGGGTGAGCTACGCGGGCAACGCCGCTTCCGAAGTCCGCCGCTGGCAGGGCCTGGACGGCCGGCAGTGGTACCCCGAAGGGCAGTTGAGCAAGGAAGTCGCGCTGGACCCCGACAATCGGCGCACCGAAGTATTCAAAGACCAGCTAGGGCGGGTGGTGCTGCAGCGCAAAGTGGCCGACGGCCAGCATTTCGACACCTACACCGTGTACGCCGACGCCGGCTACGTGCAGGCCATCATCCCTCCCGCGGCCGTGCGGGAGATGGCCGGCTCCGGCCAGTGGAACATTGTGGACACCGGGTTCAAGAACCGGTGGCTCTACCTCTACACGTACGACGACCGCGGGCGCGTGGTAGAGCGCCAGTTCCCCGGCGCCGCCCCGGTGTACGTGGTGTACGATGCCTTTGACCGCCCCATTCTGGTGCAGGACGGCAACCGGCGCGCGTCGGCTAATAAGCAATGGCTGTTCACCAAGTTCGACGCTCAGAACCGCAGCGTCGTGGAAGGCCTGTGGCAGGACGCCAGCGGCCGCTCCCGGGCGGAAGTGCAGGACGCCGCCGATGCCTTCGCGCAGACCCAAACGGTGGAGTATGAAACCCGCACGGCGAGTGGCTACACCACCGGCAATACCTTTCCGGCCGTCCAGGATGGGGTTGGCGGCGCGGTATTGCTCGCCGCCTCGTTCTACGATGACTACGACTTGGATGGCAATGGAACGGCCGACTTCTCCTTGCGGGCCGAGCCGCAGCTGCTCCCTGCCGAACAACCGACGGCCACCACCCAAACCCGCGGTATGACCACGGTAACCCGTCGCCGCGTGGTGCAGCCCGGGGGGCAGTACGGCGGATGGCTGACTACGGTCTTTTTTTACGACCAGTACGGCAACGTGGTGCAAAAGCAGGGCAACAACCTGTTGCAGCCCAGTGCCGACCTCCGCGATGTCACCACCCTGGTGTACCGGGAGGGAGGGTTTGTGGCCCAGCTGCTGCGGACGGTAAAGAAGCAGGAGTACGGGGCCACCACTCCCGTCGTGGTACGCAATCGCTTTGCTTACGACCCGGCGGGCCGTCTGCTGCACACCTGGCAGCAGCACGCGTGGAAAAACACCGTCGAGCCCGAAGTGCTGGTGAGCAGCAACCGCTACACCGGCTTGGGGGAATTGACTCAAAAGAAATTGCACAGCCGCGACCAGGGCGCCAAGTTCCTGCAATACGAAGACTTTGCCTACAATCAGCACGGGCAGCTGACCAGCATTAATAACGGCAGCCTGAAAAACAATTCGGAAAACGACCTGTTTGGGTTCGCGCTCTATCGCGAACAAGCCGGCCCCGGCTCGTTGGGCAACACGCCCCGCTATGACGGCGGCATCTCGGCCGTGAGCTGGATGGTGCACAACAGCGCCGCCCCTCAAAACCCGGCCGAGCGAGAGCGCAGCTACCGCTTCGCTTATGACGGACTGGGCCGGTTGACGGCGGCCACGCATGCCGCCCGGGTTAATCCGTGGGAATTTTGGACGCTAGAGCAGGGGGCATATGACGAGAAGAACATCGTCTACGACGCTAACGGCAATATCATGTTGCTGGAACGCTACACCCAGGACAATACTACCGCGGCGCCGGCCTTATTGGACCGGTTGCAGTTTGGCTACGATGGTAATCGGCCGACGTGGGCCGATGACAACGCCGATGTAAACCGGGGGTTCAAGGAACGATTCGCTTACGTGGAGTACGATTACGATGCCAACGGTAGCGTCACCCGCGACGTTAATAAAAACACTTCCTATGTTTACAACGCGCTGAACAAAACCGAGCGCCAAACCGTGGGCACCAGCAATTTGGCCTTCACCTACGACGCGAGCGGCGCGGTGGTGCGTAAGGAAACCACGACCGCGACAATAAAGAACGAGTATTACGTCGACGGCTTCGTGTACGAGGATTCGCCCTCCTTCACCGGGCTGCGCTCGGTGCCCACCCCGGAGGGCCGGGCCCTGGCCGTGCAGCAAGCCGATACCAAGCTGACCTACGAGTACCACCTGCGCGACCACCTGGGCAACTTACGGGTCGCCTTCCGCGCCCAAGCGGGCACCGAGGAACTGCGGCTTTCGTCGGAAACCAGCGAAGCGGAGGGGGACTACCCCAAATTCAACAACATCGCCCTGACGCGCACGCCGTCTTCCTCGGCCTACCACGAGAGCCAAGTCGCCGCCGTTACCCGTGCAGCGCCTGGCCCGTTCATCAACGTGCCCGTGGCCCACGGCGACCACCTGCAGGTACGGGTATTTTGCAAGACACCCAACGGCGTACAGAACAACGCCACCCAGACTCCTTCGGCCTTGCGGGTGGCACCGCAAGTATCCCTAGCACTGGCCCCGACGTTTTTGCCTTCTGGTCGCACGCCTGCACCCGATGGCCGACCTTCTACGCAGTTCACACCGGGGCTGCAGCTCAACGTAACGGGTCTGCTGAGCGCCTTAACCGCCAAACGGCTATTAATACCGGAGGCCACCAGCAGTCAAATCGGGGCCGCCACCTCATCCCTTGAAGCCAAATTAGCGTGGACCTTGTACGACGCAAAGGGGCAGGTGGTGCGATCTGGCCATGTACCAGTTCCCGTGCATGCCGATGGGCTGTGGCACTCGCTTGATTTGTCCCTGGACATTGACTTGTCCAGCGAAGACGCGCGCACCGGCTCGCTGCGCCTGCAGGAGCTCAACGAGGCCAGCCTGCCAGTATACTTTGACCTGCTCACGATCACTCATCCGCAAGACCAAGCCTTGGTGTCGCAGGAAAATCATTACTACCCTTTTGGCATGGCTCTGACCGGGGTAGCGGTGAACACAACGGCCCAGCCGCAGGTGAGTAAAAACCAATACAACGGCGGCTCGGAGTTGCAGGACGAACTACTAGGAGCCGATAATGGCATTTACAGCACGTTCTACCGTAATTATGACCCAACCATTGGGCGCTTTCAGGGCATTGACCCAATGGCCATTAAGTACGCGGGTGACAGCCCCTATTCATTTAGCTTCAACGACCCAACGAATTTTAATGACCCTTATGGGGATGACCCTGCGATAGTGAGGAATGGAAATACTTGGACAATTTCGGTGGACCATCTTGGCGCAGCTGGAGGAGGTTGGAGTTCAGCTAATGGTGGCACCTATACCAGTTATAGAACGGATGACCAAGCATTTGCGGTTGGGGCAAACTATTTGGACCGTTTTGGTGCTTGGGGACAAAACGGCTTTGCAACAAGTAGGGAATCTGCTACATATAATCTTGAAGTCCTTCAAACACTGAACACATTAACTGCCTCGACACAAGGGGGGTTTGGTTCTTTTATCCAAAACAACCCTTCGTTATTCGTATCATTATGGCAAGCTTACCCTAAGAATTTTACAGATGCAAAAGGTAATGTAATACATCAGAGACCTAGCATGAACCCGCTTTATGAAAATCAGTGCGCAATTAGGCTAAGCGTAGCGCTAATGGGAGCAGGATTTGATATGTCATCTTTCAGTAAACTTAAGGATCCGACTAAAAATGAGAGAAATCCAGTATCCGCAGAAGGGTGGGCCTTGCGTGCGTTTGGTTTAGCAACTTGGCTCAGTAGAGACGAAGTATTAGGAGCACCAACCAAGGTATCACCAGATGACTTTCATAGCATATATAACGTGAAGGGAAGTGGTTTCAGAGGAATCTTTTTTGAATCTGATCCAACTGGGATTAGCCATATTGATCTGTTTTGGAACGAGAGATCCGGTTCAGGGGTATATGCTGGAAAAGAATATTGGATCTGGTTAATTAAATGATATTCAACATGAACACTCTCATATTGTCGATACTAATATTCGTAACATCCCTGAATTTTTTTCAAAGGAAGGAAACTGCTACTTGCTGGGTCCCTAATTATGAGATTGATAAGGCATCAAATGAATATCAACTAAACAGTCAGCATTCATTACCAATCGCTGGGATTAGGAAAGATGACAAACGGGTATCCATTATGATCTATGGAGATGATTTTATTGCGACATCTTTAACCCCCACTAAGGATAAGAGTAGCATGAAAATAAATTATATACGTTTTCCATCAAAAGGAAAATTATCTAAGTATTCTAAAGTAGACTTTTACTTAAATAAAGACTTCAGTGGAAACTATACGTCTTATTCTTTCACTTTTGAAGGCAAACATTTTAATATTCCTATTACTAGGTTTCTCCCTAATAACCGTCTTATCATCGATCCCCACTTACTGAAACTACAACTTGAATTTATAGGCAAGTTTAGAATAAGCCTGAAAGACGATAAAGTCACGACCACTGCTAGCTTAAACAATGATTATGCCTTCAGCAGCAACAATCATATAAAAAGCATAGAAATTATAAACTGGTTCACTGGGCAAGACCCGTCAATAAAAGCGAGGGTGTCAGTCACTAATCCTAATAATATAAAGGTTATGGGTACCATGATTTTCGATGAAACGTTTTTATGGTATGAGATTCGATTAGATGGTATAAGCAAACCTATACTATTAGAACGCATCAATTAACATTTATACTTTCGCGAACTTATAACTCGCAATAATTAATATTTGCTCCCAATTGACAAATAGCAGTCATTACGTAAACAGAATTACTATTTAACCCAGCACTCGAGTTGAATAGGATCGAGTAACTTTTAATCTTAAGCTTCCCATTGCGTGTTTTTTCATTTAAATACCAAATATCAAAATAAATATATATAAGCACATACCTTGTTTGATACTAACTCCGTTCTCGGTCACCCACGCCCAAATCGTTGCTCCAGTTAACTTACAACCCGGCGCCGTCATCGCCCTCCCTGCTGGGGCCGCCCCGAGCGCTGTGGCCTTTGGCGACTTCAACCAAGACTAACGCAACGACATCGCCGTGTGCCAACGCGGGCTCAACTCCGTGGGTGTGTACCTGCAAACCGGCAACGGCGACTTCCCCAACCCGGCGGCGGGTACCTACGCCACCGGGCAAGGCCCCACCAGGTCGTGGGGGGCCTTGCCCGGGGCGCGCCCCCCACGACCTGGTGGCCATCAGCGGCCCCAGCTCCGTCTACACCCTGCTCACCAACAACACCGACGGCAGCGGCACCTTCACGCCCGTAACAGTCGGCCCCAATTTCAACTTCTTTGGCGCTTCGCAGACCTCGCTGAATCCCCAACTGCAGGTCCGCGACCTGGACCGCGACGGCTGGGCCGACTTCGTCTACTTGCACGACGACCCCACCGCGCCCGTAGTCAGCGGGGTGTACTGGCAACGGCTCAACTCGAGTTCCTATGTGGCCAACGGCTTCCGGAACTTCTTCCGCCCCAACTTCCGCCCCTCGGCCTTCGCTTTGGAGGACTTTGACCGCGACGGGGTGGCGGACCTGGTCGTGACCAGTCTGTTGACCAATGAGTTCTCGGTCGTCCTGGCCGACAACCCGAACCCGGCCACCGATGCCCCCGACTGGCATTTCTCGAATCGGGTGCAGCGCCAGGCCAGCGCCGGCCTCCGGCCTGTGCGCGTGGCCACGGCCGACGTCAACCGCGACAACCTGCCCGACATTGCCATTGCCCACGAAGGCAGCGCCGAAATCACCCTGTTCCTGAACCTGCGCAACGGCCAATTCGGCTCGCAGGCGTCCTACCCGCTGTCCGCGGCCCCGCGCCAGGTGCTGCTCCGGGACCTCAACAACGACGGCAACCCCGAGCTGATCGTGCTTACGGCCGACAACCAGCTCCAGGTGTTTCCGCACTCGGGCGCGGCCGGCCTCTCCCGGTACGGCACGCCCCTGACCCTGGCCACCGGCGCCGACCCGGTGGCTTTGGAGCTCGCCGACGTGGACGGGGACTACCTGTCGGATGTGGTCGTGGCGTGCGCGGGCGACCACACCGTGCGCGTGTACCTGAACCGGTCCCTGGCCACGGCCACGGGCACGCGCGCCCCGCAACTGGCCGGGGTGGAGGCCTACCCGAACCCGGCCACCACGCAGCTGACCGTGGCGCGGCCGGCCGCGTTGCGCGGCCCGCTCACTGCCTCCCTGTTCGACGCCCTGGGACGGGAGGTCCGCCGGGCCGAGGTGGCGGCACCGGCCAGCACCGTTTCCGTGGCGGACTTGCCCCGCGGTGTCTACGTGCTACGGCTCGCGGCCCCAGCGGGCGTCTCTAGCCAGCGCATCGTAATGCGATAGGCCCTCCAGATGGCTCATTGCATTTCCGTCAAACCCGGAGCTAAAAATCAATCCAGTCAGGAGATATGGCCCGCGATAATGCGATCGCGGGCCTACCCAAAGATGGTAAAAGCCCGAAGGTGCACATGACTAAAACCTTTACGGTAACGCTTTGCAAATTTACGTAGGCCGCGGGTACACAATTCGTCCCTGTAAGCCGTAAGCGGATGCTGTCGCCCACAGGTAGAGGGGATACCCGCATAATTTAGAGCAACTTTGTTTCCAGCTGCGGAGAGTAAGCCTGCTCGGCCCATTTTAGTGACCCCAGTAATATTGGTTAGTGATGCAGCCCTGAGCTAGCCCTTTTAAAGTGTAGGCGGCGCGCTTACCCCCGGTAGCAACCGTTGGACAGTGGTAGGATGGAAGGCACGGCCGCGGCGGGTACGGTAACCGGCCTGGTTTAATTCGTCGGCCACCTGCTGCAATGTATGTCCCTGAGCGCGCAGCAGTCCCGCGAGCCGGGCCGCCTGGCGGTTGGCTTGGTGGGCGCGGGCATTGGCCTGCATGGCGGCCTGGCCCAGGGCAATCACGGCGGGCGTGAAATTGGCCGGGCTGCCCAGCGTGGCGCCGCGCGCCTTCTTGGCGGCCAAGGCGTCCTTGGTGCGCTTGGAGATGGTCTCGCGCTCGTGCTGGGCGATGACGGCGAATAAGCCCACGGTAAGCGTGTTCGCGTCGGGCATGTCGCAGCAGACAAAGTCCACTCCCGAGTCGCGCAGGGCGAAGATGAACCCGGCATTTCTCGAGAGCCGGTCCAACTTGGCAATGAGCAGCGTCGCCCCTACCCTGCGCGCTTCGGCGATGGCGGCCAGCAGCTGCGGGCGCTGGTTCTTCTTGCCGCTCTCGATTTCGACGTACTCGCTCCCGAGCTGGGCCGGGTCCGCGACAAAGGCCCGCACCGCCGCCCGCTGCGCGTCGAGCCCCAAGCCGGAGCTGCCCTGCTTTTGGGTGGAGACTCTATAATAAGGAGTGTAGCGGCGGGCCGGCGACATGAAAAGAGGGCAGTGGGGAAGAAAACACCCGCAAGCTACTCCATTTTACATGTTGTAAACGCGCTCCTTTAACAAATGACTATAGGGGTTATCTTTGCGCTGATACTGGCCCAACCGGTATTTTTGTACTTGCTTTTTGTACCATGACCCCGACGGCTCCCGCCAAACGCTACACTCCTTATTATAGAGTCTCCACCCAAAAGCAGGGAGCCTCGGGGCTCGGGCTCGAAGCCCAGCAAGCTGCAGTGCGCACCTTTGTCGCGGACCCATCCCAACTGCTGGGAGAATTTATCGAGGTAGAGAGTGGCAAGCAGAACCAACGGCCCCAATTACTCGCCGCCATGGCTGAGGCCCGGCGGGTGGGCAGCACACTGCTCATCGCCAAACTAGACCGGCTGAGCCGGAACGCGGGCTTCATCTTCGCGCTACGCGACTCGGGGGTGGACTTCGTCTGCTGTGACATGCCCGATGCGAATACCCTAACCGTCGGCCTCTTCGCCGTCATTGCCCAGCACGAGCGCGAAACCATTTCCAAACGTACCAAAGATGCGCTGGCCGCCAAGAAGGCCCGCGGCGCGACCCTGGGAACTCCGGCTAATTTAACGGATGCCGCCCGGCAACAGAGCCTCCTGGTGCGGCGCGCACAAGTGCAGCAGCACCCAGGCCTGCGGCAAGCGGCCGCCTTTATCAGTTCGCGTCGGGCACAGGGGGTGAGCTTTCGGCAGTTGGCGGGGGAGTTGAATGCTCTGGGCTTTACGGCGCCACGGGGGGGGACTTTCAATCAAAAGCAAGTCCAACGGCTTTACGAGCGGCTTCCAACGGCCAATAAGAATTCGGTTTCTGGGTAACTTATAGCTACTGCTGAGTGGTAAAGGCTAAACCAAGGTGATGCTCAGCAAGAGAACCAGGTAGTGTTACTTCCTTGCGAAGGTGAGCTTTTCTCTACTGCCAACTAGTTGGCTTGAATGGGAAGCCTACACCACATACTGCCCCATCGTGGTGGACTACACCACCGACGAAGCCGTGCTGGCGGGCCTGCTCAACGACCACTGCTTGGTCGTGCACCGGCTGCCGCTACGCATGGAACGCGACTACGTGCTCACCACTAAATTCGGCAGCCAGTTCACCACCAGTGAAAGTGAGAACTATTCCTACTGGAGCAAGCCTAGCCAACGTCGCCCATGGCCAGCTCCCGGTCGAAACACTGCGCATCTTGCGCATACAGGCCCTGATGAACTACCCCAGCAAGGGCTAATGCGCTATTTGGCCGACTAGCAGACGGACAAGTTCTTGCTCTTTACCTGCAACCAGCAGCAGGCCGAAGAGCAAGCCGCCCACGCTTACCATTTCAAAAACAAGCACACCCAAGCCAATCCAGACAAATTTAACACCAGGGAGATTCAGCGCTTGGTCTGCGTGGCCTAGTTTTCGGAGGACATCAGCATCCCGAATCTGCGGGTGGGCATCATCTGGCACGCCTTCGGCAACGAGCGCAAGGCCGCCCATCACATCGGCCGGCTGCTGCGCCTCAATCCTGACCAGATAGCCACCGTGCACCTGCTTGCTTACTAAGACACAGTCGATGAGCAGTGGGTAGCCCAGGCGCTGGACGCCTTCGACCCCGCCAAAATCAGCTACGTCGATGCTATAAGCGAAAGTTGGGAACCGGCGATTATGTTCAAAGTAGGATAGAGTCGTTACAATCTAGCCGCCGTAAAAGCCCGCTGCATCCGCTCTTGTTCCTCCCGGCCAAGTTGATACTCTTCAGCCACCCGTCGCCACGGCTGCACGGCGGCCACAATCTGGCTTAATATATGCTGCGCCTGCGTGGGCTTTAAGCGAAAGTAAGGAGCTACTTCCCGCGCCAAGTCCAGACTAAGCGCATTGTCCGTTTCAGAGATATTGAGCCGGAGCCCCTGGCCGAAGGGAATGGGATTCAGGTCGTAGGCAGGAGCCAGTTGCCAGCCGGCGGACGTGAGCAGAAACCCGTGATTGCGTAGGTGGTCATCCGTATTGGATACGCAGATATTAAACACAATGCGCCGCCAGAGCTCGGTCAGGTCTTCGGCCACGCGGGCACCCTGGGCCATCAGCAATTCCGCCAGTTCCAGGTAGCTGGCCCCATCCTGGTGATTGATGCCATCCTGGTAGCCAAGCAGCGTCATGGCGGAAGCAAAATGTCGCCGCTGGCCCGTGAGCGTGCGGTCAAAGCGTTGGGACAGATAAGTATGGTGCCGACTGGCAAAGCGCTGCGCCCGGCCCACTGCGACTTCCAGTCCCGCGCGTTCCGCCAGCACATTGACGACGGCTTCCCAGCCCCCCACGTCGTGCTCGTCCTGCCCACTCGGAAACTTGGCAATCCAGAGGTTGTCCTGCTGGTCAACGACACTGGCTTTGGGCCGCGCGCCGCCTAGCGAAGAGCCGGGGGCTATCAGCAGCGCCAGCCACTTCAAATAATCCGGGTCGTCGGCCGCCTCCGCCCGTTCTAACTGAAGGCTGGCGTGTTCTAGCTCCCGCAAGGAGGTCCAGGGTGGGGCCGCCATCGCCTGGTTGTCGTTAAGGAAAGGCCCAGCGGGGTCGCTCTTGAAGCGCAGTCCTCCCATCCGATAGGCATCGAATACCCCCAGTAAGTAATCCGATTCCAGCAGCGTACGCTCCGGGCGACTTTCTAAGCGGGCCAGGGCGGCCTCCCGACGGCGCATCAGCAGCCGCCCCCAGCGGTCCGGGGCCGAGTCTAGAAACAGGCCGAAGTTACCCTGGTCCTCCGCAGGCACGTACTGCAAACCAGCGTAGAGTTGCAGACTAGGGTCCAGCCGCTGCGCGTGCAGAGAAGCCAGCCACGACCGGGCGTACTCAAAGGCAAATACTTCCTTACCCCGCACAGGAGTTGCCAGCAGCGTACCCATTAATTGAGGCTCGGCCATTTCCTGCCAATGGGCAAATACTAACAGTTGGCGGCGAATCGCGCTCTTGGCCATGACGTTGCTTAAAAACCTGGAGATTTAGGGGCTCGTTCCCGCACGAGTAGTTCCGCGTCCTGCAGCTTGCGGCCCAGTGTGTCGTCCTCGGCCATGCCCAGAATAGTTTTCTCCAGCCCCAGGGCCAGCAATACTTGCAGATAATGCCCAATGCTGACGGCTGGCGACCCCTTCTCAATGGCCAGCAGCGTGGTGCGGCTAATAGCAGCGCGCTCCGCAATGCGCGCCGCGCTGAGCTTGCGTCGTAACCGGGCCAGCCGGATGTTCTCACCTACGCTGACTAGGTACTGCTGCAGACGAGGCACTAGCGAATGGGCTTCACGCGGCATAATGTTCGTTAGTTTGTACAAAAGTATGTAATTTCGCCCAGACTATTGGACACCGAACTTGTGGCTGCGGCTACTTGTACTCCCTTTTGCCGACTATGCCCGCCAAGCCCTCCATACTTCTTCACCTGACCGACCTGCATTTCGGCTGGAATGCTACTGACTTGGCGGCAACGACGCAGCGTACCTTATCCCTGGACTCGCTGCTGCAAACTATTAAGGAATTGCCTGCCGAGTGGAAGCCGACCATCATTTGTTTATCAGGCGATATCGCCTGGGTAGGGTCGGCGGCGGATTACCAGTTGGCTAAAGCTTGGCTGGACAAGCTGCTAGCGTGCTGCGAACTCGACTACAGCCAGGTGCTGGTCGCCGCGGGCAACCACGACATCGTCCGGCAGGAAGCTACTTACTTTCCCCGGCCCAGTACGAGCGCTGAAGCAGACAAAGCCCTGCGTCTGCCCATCGGGCGGGCCTACCAATATGCTTTTGAGCCGTTTACCAAGTTCTGCACGGACAGTGGTATTCTGCCAATGCACATTCAGGAAACGACTTCCTATTTGGTGGGAGAACGGATACTGGACGACATCCGCTTTGTAACCCTGAATTCCTCATGGTACTGCCGGGACAACCACGATGACCATCAATTGTGGCTGGGTTTGCCGCAAATCCAGCCACTGGTCGTGCAGGGGCAGCTGGAAGATATTGAAGCGGCTACCACGCCCCTGACCGTGGTGTTGATGCACCATCCCTTCGACCTTCTGCGGCCGGAAGAACAGCGCACCTACGACAAGCGCCCGAACCCGCGCGATTACGTAGCCAAGCGCAGCCACCTCATCCTGACCGGGCACACGCACGCCCGCATGGCCCGACCCGATACTGTTGCCGCCGGGGCCTATCATTTTCCGGGAGCTGCCGCCTACGCTGGCAGTGACCATCCCAATGGCTTTCGCCTGATTAGGCTTACTCCGGAGCAATTTACTTACTGCGCCTACGAGTACGACGCGGGAACTGACAGTCCAACCTGGCGGCCAGCCGGGGCGGTTCAAAGCGTGCCGCGCCAGCAGTTGCGACCTACACTGCCGGTGGCCGAACCCGAAAAAAAAAAGCCCTTATAGTAACTGACCTGCGGACCGCGGGGAGCGCCCACGCCACCCGGCAGCTGGAAGCGAAATCCCGGCTCATGCGCCCCGACGGCCCCCTGCCCGTACTGGCCACGCAGCTAGTAGCTACGCAGGTAACCCCGCAGGCTCCGGAATTTGATGCGGCAGGGCAGCTGGTAACGCCACCGCAGGCAACTGTGGAGCTGCCCCTCTACGAAGCCGTGCGTCAGGCCCGGGCTACGCTCCTGCTAGGGGATTTAGGCAGCGGTAAAAGCACCTTGGCGGCAGAACTGGTGCTCACCACCCTGGCACGGACCGACCAGACAGTGGCTATCCTGGTTCCAGTTCGCGAGCTACGCCTGCACCTACCCCTCAGCCCTGTGGGCGTACTGGAGGCAGTAGACCAATTCATCCGGGAGTATGTGCGCCCCGGGGCCGACCAGCCAACCCTGCCCGAATTACTGGGCGCGGGCCAGGAAGTGTTGCTGGTAGCAGACGGCTTGGATGAGCTGGCCAAGGCCCTGGCGGCTCCACTGTTACGACAACTAGCGCAATTAGCGCACTGGTATACTAATTTGCAGGTAGTTGCCACGGCCCGTCCGGTGGAACTAACCGGCGTTTCCTTTGAGGAATGGAAGCGGGTACGTACGCTGCCCCTGCGCGACCCGCAGCGACTGGCTATTCTGGAAAGTGAGCTGCGGGCGAACGGAACAGCACCTGACGAAGCGGCCACCGAGGCCGCCGGGCTGCTCCAGCGGTTGCGGGCATTACCGGCTTTGTATGCTGTCGCCACTACGCCGCTGTTTATGCGGCTGCTCTTTCCTAAGCTAGTAGTCGCCGGTCAGTTCCCAGCCCAAGCGAATCTCACGCTCGGCAGCTTGCTGTTCGAAGTGGTTATAGAACGGCTGGAACGTTGGGGACAGCGCGACGGGCGGGAAGCTGTAGAATCTGCTTTTCAGCAGCAATTTCCCAGCGCAGAAGCCAAAGCTGCCCTCCTAGGCCAATTAGCTCGTCATCGCTTGCGCACTGAGACGCTGCCGCTGCTTGATGCGCACGGCTGGCTGGTAGGGCATCTAACGACGGCCCATCCAGGCACGCCGGATAAATTCTTAGTAGCTACCCAGGCGCTCGACTACTTACGTGGTGGGGGCCTGACTACCGACGGGCAGGAACTGGAGTTTACGGCGCAGCCGCTGGCGGAATTACTGGCGGCTGTCGCCTTGGCCACTGAATGGCTGCACGAGCCTGGCGAGCCTGCCCTGCTAGCAGTTGAGGAGTGGCGCGTAGTTTCCTTCGCGGCCGGCCTGGCCCGACGGTGGAGTCTGACCACGAAAGTGCGTCAATTTCTTATCGACTTTCAGCAGTTGTTGCTTTCTACTTCGCCGGCTTACCTACCGGCGGTCGCAGCCATCGTGCTGGAGTTTCAGGATGTAGGCTGCGCCCAGGCAGCGCTTGACTCGCTGACGCGCGCAAGTTCTGACCAATTGGAGTATGATTACCACGGGGAACAGCGGCGGGCCGAGGCCCAGCTGATTGCCCAGCTGCTGCGGCTGGCCGGGCAGCGGGGCGTAGAGTGGGTGTACGAAACATATCTAAATCCGCGCAACCCGCTTTCCGCCATGGGCTTGGCGTTGGTCGAAGAAGTACTGGGCCACTGGATTGAATTGCTATTGCAAAATGCTGCTGGCCTGGACCTGACCCCGCTATCAACGCTAGTCGCACCCTATCAGGCGTACGGACAGACACAGCCACTGGATATGCTACCGTATCTGGTTTTGCTTTTTCCAATTGCTTTTTCCCCAGCAGAGCGTATTGAGCAGTTGTGCAAAAGCGTGCGGGCCGAGCAGCTTTTTCAGAAACGAGCAACCGCCGCACTGCGAACGTTAAGCGCTGCCGGGGAGCGCACGCCTGTACTAAAGAGCCTACTCACCCACAGTAATTTATATGGTCAGCTTAATCTGGAAGCGGCTAGCCTCTGGCTGGAACTAACCGACCTAGCAGCCCCCTCAGTACCGCCGGTTATCCTCGCAGCCGCATTTGCGGCCGTAGGAATGCCAAAGCGAGCAGGTAGTCTGGCAGCCGACGTAGCCGCCCGCCTGGGGCCGCAGGCGTGGCAACAGCACGCCCGGTGGGCCCTGACCGATTCCCGGGCCGAAGTCGCTGCGGGAGCCGCGGTGGCCCTCTACCAAGTTGGTCAGCGCGACTTCCGGTTGTTGGGCAGCGCTTTGCTAGCGGGCATCGATGACCTGCACCGCGACGAGACAATCGAGTCCTGCTTACGGGAGTTATTGGCCGCGGAAGGCGAACGGGCCTACTACTGGCTGGCTGAGCAGCTAAGCCGCCCGGTAGCCAGTGGGCGCAGTTGGAAGAAGGGCCTGGAAACCGGCTGCTGGCGCCTGCTGCTGCCCGTTGCTCATTCCCTACCTGATGGCCCGCAACTGGTTGCTGATACCCTCATTAACCTGGGTATTTACACCCTGCCCCGCTACCCCGAAGTACGGGAAGGCTTTCGGCAACTACTTACGAGCGACCGGAAAGAAGAATTGGCCGCTATCCTACAAGACCAGTTAGCTCACCAGGACCCGGCCGTGCGCTGGGGCGCGGCGGCGGTGCTCCTTACCACCGACCCGCAGCACCAGGTTGAGGCGCTGCTAGTCATCGTTCAAACGCAGGAAGGCTTTGAAGATACCAGCCGCGGTGAATGGACGCAATTCTGCCTCTCGCTCAGCCTGGGCACGGAGCCGCTGCGCGCTCTGCAGCAGGCGCTACCGGGGCTTACCCCCGTCGCCCGGCTTTTTGCGCTGGCCATTCTGTATGCTCGGCAGCTACCGCTGACGCCTGGCGAACAAACCGAGCTATTTAGAAATCTCATTCAACTCGACAACTGGCACCTGAATTCTTATGGTCTCGACCGCACTATACTGGCCGATACCGCAGCCAAGCCGGTCCTACTGGAATTGATGGCTAATCCAAATGTCCGCCAGTCCGAGCGAGCAGCTTCATACCTGCTTGACTATCATGGCACGACTCTAACACCCACTGAGGAAACGGCTTGCTTGGTGCGGGAAGTAGGTATGGGTTATCTGACTCGCAAAAAGCTCAGCATCGTAGACCGTCTGCGAACCGATGCCTCCTTCATGGCAGCGATTAAGGGGGCATGCACTGCCGCGGAAGCCGCGGGCAACCAGCCTTCGTTTCTGCGTCGCCTTACTTCCGCGCTAAATGACCCTACTCAGTGGGAGACCTTGGTGTGGGAATTTATGCACGAAGAGAATTCCGGGCATTCGCCGGATGATGAGGACCGGATGGTGCTGCTCGCCATCGGCCGGCGTTACCCGGAGTACCGCAGGCCGATTGGGGAAGCAGCACGCCGGCTGAGCACTACCTCTGAGCGCTGGTCCGCCCACGAGGCGGCGGAGCCAGTACAGTGGCTGGTGCTGCTGGCCGATGAGTTCCTGGAAGGTCTGGACCCGGCTGCCCTGACTTCAGCGCTGGAACTATCCGCTCGTTCTTATTACGGGTCTTACCACAGCGTAGCGGCACGGGCGCTGCTGGCCCGGTTACCCGAAATTCCAGCTGCCCTACACCAACAGTCAAGTCGCTGGACGCGGCCAACCAGGGCGGCGGAACCCTTCCGATTGCTGGCGCAAACCGACCTGTTCGAGCAACTACTGGACCTGGCCCGGACGGCTTCTTCCCTGCCCTCCGAGATACTAGTTGCTATCTATGCGCTCTTGTTCTATCCTCCCCTGGCGGATGAATTATTGCTGCAGCTGAACGCAGTGGGGACGCCAGGACAGCTAATAGTGGTAGCGCTACGCTTCAGCTACGGGCAGCCCGCCCGCTTGGCAGATGCGATTACGTTACTCGAAGATTTTTTACAGTCTCACCACCAAGATGACAATCGAGCTATCAAGGAACGGTTGCGGCGGAGTTGGATACTGGCCCGGCACGAGTTCCTTTCTCAGCCTGCCAACGAGGAGGCCGTTGCGGCTTACGTAGCGCACCTCGACCATGCTTTTACACAGGGAGCCATTTGGTTGCCCCACCTCGCCTTGGAACTGCTTGGCGTTCGCGGAACCCTATTACCCGACCAAGTAAATACGCTGTTCCGGGCATTTGCCAAGAAGCAAACGCACCTGCATCCGTTATTGTTTGAGTATCTCTGCCGGTGGTTATCTACTGTAAGAGTTGACGACGCGCGTACCAGCCTTGTACCAGTGCTACGCGAGGGACTGACCCACTTAAGTCAGCTAACCTGGCCCCAGTCTGCGCAGGGTCGAGGACCAGCCATTAACTTCTTGTTCGCTTTTGCTTACTGGGCTTTTGCGGAAGAGCAATTGCCCGCCACGCAGTACGTCTTTCTGCACGGCCTCCGGCAGCTGTACGCGAACGACGAGCCAGGCAAGCTAACGGACATGGCGCAGGTACTGGAAATGGCTGACCCGCTGTTAACACTAGTGCCTGCGGCTTATCTAGCAGACGCCTTTAGTTCGGGCAGCATGAGCCTCGACCCAATAATACGCCAAGTCAGCCGATTGATGACCAAATTTACTCGGGCCGACTCCTAACCAACTGTTGAATACGACCACATCTTACTTCCTAATGGCACAAGAATTTACCTTGAGGATGCTACTCCGTCACGTCAATGCTTTTTACGACCGTGGTCTGACAATCAAGCATAACTATCGACACCGGTGTGCCATAGTTGCGCTATTGCTTTTGAGCTAATACCATACGTCCCGCACGACTTCGGATAGTGACATGACACGGTTTTCCACTATGTTATAGCCATAACTACCCAGGTATTCCTGCTGCGTGTCTTTCCACTCAGCCAACTCGGAGGCCTTGGTCCCAGTCCGGGCTAGCAACGCATAGCACGATACTTTATAAGCGGTATGCTCACTACTGCGCAAGGTGTTCATCAGGTACGCCTGCAAGTCCTCATCCCGCCTCACGCGGTCTAGTAGGGGCTTTATAAAATAGCGATGTTGGTAGCGGCGGTCCTCCGATTCTGCCAGAACATTCCACAGAAACTCGCTTATATTCGAAACATCCCGAAACAGAAACTTCAGTTGAAAGCCCGCCGCCGGAGCAACAGAAGCTTGGTAATCAATTACCCGGTCAAATAACGTTTTCAGAATGGGCAAGGTCGGCCAGCCGAGAGTTGCTGCCACGATTTTACCCGTTTCGTGATAAAGGCGGATATTCTCATCCAAATACGTCTCCACGTCGGCGTGCGCGGCAAATTGCTGGCTCAGGAGCTCGGCTGCAACCATAAACTCAGGTTCGCGGTTCGAGGTCAGCAGGCGCAAAGCGGCGTCTTTTAACGTATCGCTACCCGGCAGTTCCTTAGCCAAGAAGACTAACAAATCCGGGTTGGCAATGGTATTGGCGTGCATCTGCACGAAGGCTCGCACGTGCGGAATAGCAGGCGAATCGACGGCCGCGTGCCTCGCGAAAGCGCCCCAGATGCTTTGCTCATCAGCCGCTGAGTGCTGCCGCGCAACAGCCTGCCAGTCGCCCTTGATGCCAGCGTAAAAGCGGTCGAAATATTCAGCCACTACTTCAAGTAGCGGCGGCTCGTGGGCGTGGTACTCTTCGCTAAATGAAAAATCCGGGTTGGGTTGCTGCTGCTCGTCGCGCAGCGAAAAATAGATATCCAGCTCATCCAAAAGCAGAAAGCCTACAAAAGCAATTTGACGATTGACCGCATGGGTAAAGCCCCGATTAAAGGCCAGTTGGGTGCAGGCCTCCCGAACTGCGTTCTTGTCCTTAGCGTGCTTAAAGTAGAGCACGGCCGCCTTGGCTCTGATTAGCTCGTCGGCTTCCAGTTCAAATTGGGCTAATTGGGCTAGGCTCTGCTCGTCCACGACGAAGCGCTCTCCAAGCTTCTCCACCATCGGCAAGCGGTAGCGCGCTGCTAAGGGCGTCGCATAAGCAACTACCCGGTCAATAGTAGCCGTTGCCGCCGGATAGTATTTGATGAGCAGGTCGGGAGTGTGGCCTTCAGGCCAGCTTTTCTCATCAAATACCAGCGCTTTCACCCGCTCGTCGGTGTGGAAGTATTCCAACAGCGTTGACAGGGCCGAATAATATTGACCGAAAAAGCCTTTTGATAACAGAGGCAGCTCATGCTCTAGAAAGGGGGTCAGCAGGTGCTGCTCCACGTAGGCCCGGTCAACCTCAATCAACGCCTGTAAGGCGCGCTCCCGGAAAAGCAGGCTGCGGTTAGATAGCATCTCTTCCGAGAGTCTTATTGCCTCAGCCGCATCATCTTTGAATACCTGACCCAGGTAGTGCGCCCCGTAGTGTTTGCCCCGCGATGTACCGCGAAAATACTCTTTAAGATATCCTTGCACGTACTCATCGTCGCGCCACCCCTCCAGCAACGCCATCAGTGTCCAATGCGGCGCACTGGAATTCGGTAGCGTATCCACTAAATGCTGGCGGGCCACCGCCGTCCGGCCTACCAAGCTGGCAAAGGCAATTTCCGGCTCCGCAAACTTTTGCGTCACCAACCAACGGTCAATGGCAGGCAGCAGCCGGGCCTCATCTCGAAAGTGCTGCGCAATGTATTGCCAGCCGTGATAGCCGCTCACCTGACTAAAGGGGTAATCCTGCGTTTCCAGCTCCTGAATTATGCGGTCAATTACTTGCTCGTGCTTATTAAATGTCAGGAATAGAACCTTCCAGGCAACATCGGATGGCATAGCCCGCTCTTCGATGTAGCCGGTTTCGGTGCATTTTAGGCAGGTGGTGAACAGCGTTTCGCTGGTTGGCCACCCTTTTACCAATAGGCTTACCAACTCCTCACTCATTATATGGCCCAAGTCGTTTGCTACAGCCAATAGCTCCGTCAAATCCTGGTCGGTGTGCGTGCCTAGCTCAACCTTGAGTTTGGTCACGAAAAAGCGCATATCACCAGTAGCGTGTTCCGCAAACTGCGCGACGGCCGCTAGCCTACTTTCGCGACTGAACGCGCCGGTCGCCAGCACATTGAGGGCGAAGGCCAGAATATCGGGTCGCGTCTGCGGAGTAAGCAAGGCCGCTACCTGTTCATGAACCGCTGGTATGGAGCTAAAATTAGCAAGGGTAATGGATGCGCTTAATTTGATGGTAGCATTCCCATTCAGCAGCGCCCCCAGCAAGAAAGTCTGCTGCCGGTCGGACAATTGCGCGGGCGTAAGCGCCCGGAGTGCTTGCACGCGCGAGTCGCTGTACTTGAACCCGCTTGGAAAATACGTGCCCAAGTAGCTAAAAACCGCTGCCTTCAGGCGGGGATTTTCGGCGGCTCCTAGCAGTAGCTTGAGTAGGAGCTGTTTGATAGACTCATCCTGCTCCAGCTCGAACTCTTTCTGAATAGTAGCCAGTGCTGCTTTTGCCAGGGGCAAAGGTGCGTTGGGCAGGCGCAGGCAGATATCGTAGCGCAACAGCTTGAGGTAATAAGTTTTGGCGCGGCTCGGACCTTCGTAAGTGAACTGCGCGAGATACTCGCTAAAAGCGCTAACCTGCTTGCTTGGAATGAGCGCGAAAAAACTCACTATCACCTGGTTCCAGGTTTGTTCGGCCGCGTGGTTACGTAATATCTCGTTCACAGTATCCTTATCCGAGTCGCTGAGGTATTTAGCGGCCAGATACTCCTGAAACTGCCGGTGTCGGAAGGCAATTTCATCGTTGGATTTTTCAATAATAATCCCCAGGCTGTTAGCACTCAGGTCAATCAACTCCGCGCCTTGCTTTTTTGCGCGGGCGGGCTCGTAGCTCATTTGGGTTGATAGATAGTTTTCAGCCACCCGGGCGGCATCCTTCCGCAGGATGGTTCCGTCGTTGCTGCGCTGTTGTATGCAAAAGGCTAATTCCGCAAAAACATCTTCCAGCAAGAACTCACTCGGTGTTTCCTCCACGATGCCCGCTTCGTACTGCCGTTTTTTGGGACGGCGATTAATCAGGTTTTCGGTGATATCCTGTAGGGCTTTCAGCCGATTGCGCGGCAGCACTGAATCGCGCAGTTTCTGGCTGACGAGAATGCCAAGCAGTAAAGCATTCTCCGCCAGTGGCTTCAGGTCGGCTGATTTGTCCAGCTCCGCAAAGAAGCTATCGGTCTCGGTGGCGGCCCGGTCCATGCTACCTGGTTCAATAGCCTGTAGCCGTCGCCGATACCAGTGATACACAAAATCCCACTGCTGCCGGCGCGAAAATGGGGCGAGTTCCAGGGGCTGAATATTCAGTAGGTAGTCCCGCAGCAGGTTATACCCGTAAGGACGGCTGGAATAGATAATGGGCGTGGTTCGCAGATTGGCCTGTATTTCAATCTTGGCAATCGCGTGTCCCGCCGCCGCTTGGCTGGTCCACTCGTCCACGCCATCAATCAAGAGCACGAGGCGCTCGTCTTCCAAAGCCTGCTGTACCAAGGCAAAAAGATGCTCTTTCCCTAAGCTACTAAACCACAGACGCAGCAATTCGGCAAGGCTATAATTTCCGTTGAGACTTAGTTGCTTGGTTATGTAAGCAAAGGGCAGCCAGACCGGCAAGCGCCCGCCCAACTGCCGGGCCACCGTACTCAACACGGGCGTATCGCTGAGCATGTCGAGGGCCAGGTAGCGCAGTAGCGTGCTCTTGCCCGCGCCAGGGTCACCGATAATAATGGCCCGGTGCTGTTGCGCCAGCTTCTGGTCTACCCGAACTCTGGATTTGGTTGGCTGCCGATAGTAATCCGCTGGGGAGGCGTTTCCGATGAGCGGAGGGGTTTGCTGCAACAACTGGTGGGTGTATAGTTGCTGCTGACGCTCCACTTCCCGTTGCTCTTTCTGCGTGTCCTCACCCAGCAGCTTTTCCGCATACAGGGTAGTTGGCTGCTCCTCATACACATCGGGGATGATGAAGCGGTCTTCCAGCCGAAGCGACTTGCCATCCAGTTCCTGAATGGGCAGGCCCGGGTCATACTGGTTGAAGACGACCGTATAAAAGGCGCGCAGCTCCCGGCGGTAGTCAGCCACGAGGCGATTGTCCAACTTGCGGGTGGCACTTACTTGTGCATAGGCAGCCTCGCCATTAAACAGCTGCACCCAGGCAGCACCGAAGAAATCGTAAACTATGGCTGGTTCCGTTTTAAGTTGCAGTTGGAGCTGTGCTTTATCCCATTTAGCGAGCGTAATTCCTTGAGTGGCTAGCTCGTCACGCAGGGTATTAAACGCGTCCTGAAGCGGGGCTGAGTTGAGCGCTGCGCTGGTGCAGAGCACGAATTCGTCGCTTTTAGCAGCCCATTTGTCGTCCACAAACAGCTTCACTATTGTTCTCAGCGTTGCTTCCGTCAGTGATTGGTAGCGCTTGCACTGGTAGGCCGCGTATTTTCCGGTATTCTTGCGGGCAAAAATATCAATGCCCTGTTGGGCCTGCCCTTTCGTGCCGTATATCTCGCAATTTTCCAGCGCATATTTCGTCTGCACCAAGCGAAGGCACAGCCGCTCGAAATCTTCCCAAGGCAACTGTTCCAGGGGGAGCTCTTGCAGCTTTGTATCCAGCGGGGGTGCTACCGCTGCCGGCGGCACCAACAAATAAGCGGGAATGGATTGCATCGGATAAGTGTCTGCTAAAGCAGCAAAAAAGGAGTGAGCTGGCGGAACATCCAAAGCTACGGAAGTACTGATAGAGCTATTGGCTATACTCCCTGCCACCTATTCGGCCCCGAGCAGTTCAGCTTGACCAGTTAGATAGTTTGTGCATAACAAGGAAGAGCATTTGCCATGTCTTGTGTATTAATGCTAATGTTGCTTCGCACTGCCTACTTGCTGTACTGAGCAGTACTGTTACACTGCCCTTTTCGATGTACATAAGCTGCCCGCTCCTCACGTTACTCCGTGTCGAGCTGATTTCGCCCCTTGGAGCCTAACAGCAGGATGGACACGTAAATGGCAGCCAAGTTCATACCGGGTTTGGTTATGATTTTACCAGTATACATTGCATTGGTTCGGTGGAACGGCACCATCCAATTACTTGCCAGCCGTTAAGCTTACCTTTATTTTTGTAGCTATGGCTCAATCTGACAGAATCGATGAGGGACTACAAGAAGCCATTGCGCTAGGCGAGCGAAATAAGGCGCTGCTTCCCCGGTTACGCAATTGGTGTAGCCACCTGATTATCGAAGACCAACTCAGTGGCATGGTCGCGCAGTTCTACGGTCTGCCCATAAACCTAGCCCTGTATTGCCCCCACGCCACTGGCGAGTTTATGTCGGCTAACCTGGAGATGAATGCCCGCCACTTCATTGAAGAGCAGTGCATCGGGTGTCACTTTCATACCGAGCTCATGCCCCGCAATTTCGGACGGGACGTGTTGGCGCAGCACAAGCAGCGGCAGCGCCAGGCTGAACACGCCGCGCACGAGCACGCAGCACGCCGGGCAGAGCTACAGGCGGAAATTGAGGTGCTGGTGCGCCAAGAGCAGCTGCAGGGGCACATCACGGCGCTCTCCGTAATCAACCTGGTGCAGCAGCTACAAGCCGCAGACGGGCGCGCAAGCACAGCTGCCACCATTCGGGAAGCGGCCGACCTCGTGCCTCAATTCTTCAGTGCTGCTGCCCTTAATTACCTGACCCTATACCTGGAAGGCCCGGTCGGGCCAGTCCTGCTTGCCACTATCCGACAGGTCCTGCTATCTGGTGCCGAATTGCCGGCCTTTGCCTTGGACCAAGTCGTGGCCATAATCCAACGTGGCCATCAGTTGGATGCCGCCGTGGGTGTTTTCACCGCCGCCGTAGCACCGACAGACTTACCGATGCACGGGCCGCTACTCGCCTCTATACTAGCCCACCTGGAGTACGACTACCGGTTGATGCGCGCTGAAGAAGGGGAGGAACTAGCTTATCCACATGTCGTTGAACTCGTCCGCCGCTTCGCCCAGACTGATGCCAGTGCCTGCCAGGAGTTATTGACTGAGCAGGTACGCCTGCCCGAAAAGCGCAGCCGCATCCGGATAATGGGACTATTGCGCGAACTTATTACCACGGCTCCGGACATTGTGCTGCCGCTCACCGATGTTATTGTGCGCGCCCTGGATTTTGCGGAGGATGGCTATGGAGAATCCGCAGACCACGCCACCCGGCACACGCTGGCCCTGCTTTATCGTCACGCTCCAGAGCAGGTACTGGCAGTGCTGCGACAAACGGCTCCCACCCTGTCTACTCCCGGCCAAGTCGAAATTCTGGAGTTCTACGGCCGCGCGTTGCAAGATAGCGACCTGCTGCTACCAGCCCACGCTGCCCTGCTGGCTGAGGAACTGGTGACTGACCTAGCGGCTGGCAGCGGACCGACGCAGGTGCAGGAGGAGCGGCTTCATCTGGTGGTTAAGGCTGCCTGCCGGGCTCCGGCTCATTTTATTCCGCACGTTACGGTCCTGCTAGGAGTCCTGCTGACGGTTGTCAAGGAATTACGAACCCTACGCCGGTACCAGGCTGAGCTGGAATATCCCTCCGTCCCGGCCCCAACTTTTAACCCGCTCCTTGGCAAGCACCCCTTAGAGATACAGAATTTGGATGTCCACCAGCAGCGTCGGGTGAGTGAGGTGGAACGGATGATGTCACAATTGCTCAACGCTGACAGTATCGCCTCACAACCAACTGTACTAGAGGTATTCGCGGGCCTTAACAGTGAGACGGACGGTTTTATTAAGTCCCGTCTAATTAAGGTTTTACGTGACTCTTTACCTGACCCAATTCGCATCAGCGCCATACTTCCCGTCCTATATGCCAGCCTGTTTGATACCGCCCGGGATGTCCGCTGGGAAGCGTTGCGCTTCTTGGAATACTTGCTCGACGAGCAGCCAGCCTGCGTAACGCGGAGTTTGCTGGACGCGGTGAAGGCGCTGCTTCAAGACTCCGATTTGCCTATCCGTGGGCAAGCTATCCAGACTTACGGTGCGCTCATGCGGCAGTATCCCCAGGAGGTAGCGCCGGACCAGCTCAAGGAGGTGATTGCAGCGATTCACAGTCCTACGGTTGCGTTGCACAAAGCAGCAGTTGCTACTGCTCACGCATTGATACCGTTTCTGACCGAATCGCAACGACAGATATTGCTGATGGGCATTCAGGCGTTGGAAGGTGCCTATTACGAAAATCAGGACTTTACCTATAGCCAGGAGTTGGTTCGTACGCTCTTGTGGCTTGTCCGTGATACCAAACCCTTGTTTTTAGAGTTGGCTGAGCGTTATCTGACAAAGTACTGCGCCTGCGAAGAATTTTACACTGCCGAAGACGCCCTTAAACGGCTGACGCGCCTGCTGCCTGAGAATCCGGAATTGCGCCCTGCTTGGTTACCGCAAGCGCTGCAGTATCTGATACGGGTCGAGCCTTCCTACTCCCCTACCGACTTACGCGGGGAATTGCTGGTAGCACTGCACCAGCTTTCCTACGCAGAGTTAGTCGCCCAGCAGTACGAATTAGCCAGGTTTGTCCGAACCCAAATAGCTGCCGGTCATTTTTACGACGCGTTTTCGGTGTATGCTGTATTCGGAGCACAGGGGCTCCACGCCCAGGTGTATGAGCTTACCCAACACCTAGCCCAGGGGTACCCGCCACTAAAGCAACGGAGGGTGTGCGGAGCATAAACCAGACTTTCACCCAATTTGCTCAACTGGAAGATACCGTCGCGACCGGCAGATTGGATGCAGCATATCTTGCCTCATTTCCTTTATGTTAAAGCAGCGCCGCTATAATGACGAATTAGTCAAACTGCAATTGACCATCCGTCGGGAGATGCTTAGTCAGCTATTCCATCTGGATGGCACTCGACTAGCACCCATTCTCGAACGGGAAACGGTAGTTGCGAAGATGCTAAGCCAGCTTGTTGAAGCTACTAAGGACACGACGGACGCGCTATTTTTCATAAATTATCAACTGGTAGTCCGGGCCCTTTATCACCTACTGCGCGGTGCTCATCAGGAGTTGCACGCCGATGCGGGCGCTGAAGCTCAGTTCAAAGCCGTGCGGGCCAACCTGCGTCGCATTCAATTCGCATCGGCCCGCTACCCTGAGCCTTTTCAGGTGCAACTTCTGGGCTTTATAGCGCTGTGTACACCTTCTGGCGACAAGGTAGTGGAGGTGGAGGACGTAGCCCGGGCGTTTTGCCAGTTAGCGTTTCCGACTATCTATACGCTGGAAACGGACCCGCTCGCGGAACTTAAGCAACAGTGGATCAGAGAGGAAGCAAGCGAGGCGCCAGACCTGGAAGAATCGCCGTTGCTGCTGGCAGTGGAGCTTCTGGTCGAGGACGAACCGTGGGCCAGCCCACAGGTGCTGCGTCCAGCCGAAACCTATACTGTGCGCGGCACACTCAAGCCCAACCGCTGGCCTATCGGTTACAACCGGCTAATACTAAAACCGCTGTCTACTACCAGTGGCGCTCTTTACGACCTGGAGATACAGGAGATACGGGTGCTGCCGACCGTCGCCCAGTACGAGATTACCGGGCACATTGCCTTTAAATTTCCGCAAAGCAGTGTGGAGGATACGATGGTGATTCGTCTGCTGGCTTATTACGAGAACGCGCAGGGTGCCCGCCTTATGCCTACAATTGTGGGCTATGACCAATTAGTTGCCCAGGTACTTGACCCTGCCCTTGGCTACTTCCCCACCGGCTTTCGGGCCCTGAATCAGGCCGTTTTCACTATCACCCAAACTATTCGAAAGCAGTTGCCCGACCTGGACCCACAGGAGTTGGGAAACTTTGTTCGGCTGCTCAGTGGCATTGCCAATTACCAAGGATTCTGCTTGCAGCATGGTGTTTATAAAGAACGGGATAGCGTCAGTGAAGACGAGTTCCGGGACGACCTGATTCAACACTTGGTGGGCTTACCCTATATTGGGGAGTACGTCATCAAAGAGGGACATCTGGCTGGGGGACGCGTCGAAATAAGCTTCCATGGCATCATCGCCGAGCTAAAGGCGGAAAAGACTATTGCCGACCGTGGTAAATTACTCAAAAAGTATGGCAAGCAGGCGGCCGCTTACGCGGCCGCCAATACCAAACGTTTATCCATAGTGAGTGTGCTGGATTTGACTAAGAAGCCGCAGGCTCCCGCACCGCCTCAAAACAACATACTGCTGGGAACCCCTGACATGCATGGTTTTGCGGAAACAGAGCCTGCCTTCCCTGCTCGTCAGGTTTTAGTTGTGATAGAAGGCAATACGAGAAAGCCTAGCGACTACAGCTGATAGAGTAAATTTACTGATACTTATTGTCTCGTCCGGCAACAGCTATACATCACCCAGTTGATGTATGACTATAAACGAGCAGGCTCCGCGTAGGAGCAAGAATGCCCATTATGCCATTTCCGTTCGTCAGGAGGCCGTCCGATTGGTCGAGTCGGGCTTGTCGCAACAAGCCGTCCGGCAGCAGTTCGGGGTGGGCCACATGACGCTGCTGGCGTGGCTGGAGCGCTACGGCACGGCCGTATACGCGCAGATGCGCCGCAAACAATTCACCGCCGTCCAGAAGCAGCACATTGCCCGGGAGTTACTCGACGGGCGCCTGAGCGAAGACGAGGCCCTGCTCCAGTACGAGTTGCGCCTGAAAAAGACCTTACGCCAGTGGGTGGCCGCCTACCGGGCCAGCGAGGTATTGCTGCTCACGGCTGAGCCGGACCCGCCCGCCGATACCGGCGCCCCGTTGGCCGCGCAGCTGCGGCAGGCGCAGTGGCAAATCGAAGCCCTGCACACGCTCATCGACCAGGCGGAGGCGACCTATAAGATTGACATCCGAAAAAAGGCTGGTGCCAAGCCGTCGAAATAATGCGCCGGAAGTACCCGCACGTGGGCGTGGGGGTGCTCTGTGGGCTGTTTGGCAAGACCCGAAACGCATTCTACGACCACCAACGCCGGGCCACGGCCCAAGCCCTGCTCGACGGCCTGGTGCTGGCCCTGGTGGCCGACATCCGCGCGGACCTGCCCCGCTTGGGCACGCGCAAGCTCCAGTATTTGCTCGTGCCCCGCCTGGGCGACTACGCGCCCCGCGTGGGCCGGGATTACCTGTTTGCCCTGCTGGCCGGCCACGGCCTGCTCATTCGCTGCCGCAAACGGCGGGTGGTGACCACGCGCACCTGCCTGCCCTTATTTCGGCGACCGAATCTCATCGAGCACCTGACGGTGAGCCGGGCCGAACAAGTCTGGGTCAGCGACATCACCTACGTGCGCCTGCTCAGCGGCTGGAGCTACCTGAGCTTGATTACCGACCTGTGTTCGCACAAAATCGTGGGCGCGTGCCTGCACCCGGACCTCTCGGTGCGCGGCACGCTCGCCGCGCTGCAGCAGGCGCTGGCGGCCCGTACCCAGCCGCACCGGCCGCTGATTCACCACTCCGATCGGGGCCTGCAGTACGCGGCCCGCGAGTACGTGGGCCTGCTCGAAAGCCACGGCGTGGCCCTGAGCATGACCCTGCACGGCGACCCGTACGAAAACGCCGTGGCCGAGCGGGTGAACGGCATTCTGAAAGACGAATTCGGCCTGGGCAGTACGCTGCCCGGCTTTGCGCAGGCCGACGCGCTGGTGACGCGCGCCGTGCGGGTCTATAATGAGTTGCGCCCGCATGGCAGCTGCGACTTCCTGACCCCGAGCCAGGCCCACGAGCAAGAGGGGCCGCTGGTGCGGCGCTGGAAAAACTACTACCAGCCGGTGGCTATTGCTGCTCCTCCCTGACTCGCTGTCCGAGCAGCGGAACGACATCTGATGCTTAACTTCCCTACTTGTAAAGTCCAATCCGGATTACCACCAGGGCCTGTAAAGCGCAGGCCGGATTATCGATTTCATCTGTATAGCTATAGCCGGACGAGACATGCTGGGCACCCGCACCCCGCTGGGGCTGGTCAGCAACATTGCCTCCTGGAACTACCCCATGTCGGTGCTCTTGCACGCGGTGCTGGTGCAGGTGCTGTGCGGCAACGCCGCCATTGCCAAAACGCCGACCGACGGCGGCTTTATCTCGCTGAGCCTGGCCTTTGCCCTGGCTCGGCGCTGCGGCCTGCCCGTCACGCTGGTGAGCGGCGCGGGCGGCGCGCTGAGCGACGTGCTGGTCAAGCACGACGCCGTGGACTGCCTGAGCTTCGTAGGCGGGCGCTACAACGGACGCAACATCGCCGACGCGCTGGCTCAGAACCAGAAGCGCTACCTGCTGGAGATGGAAGGCGTGAACACCTACGGCATCTGGAATTACTCGCAGTGGGACACGCTGGCCGACCAACTCAAAAAGGGCTACGACTACGGCAAGCAGCGCTGCACGGCCTACGTGCGCTTTGTCGTCGAGCGCCGCCTGTTTCCGCAGTTTCTGGAAACCTACACCGCGGCCATTCGCAGCCTAAAAATCGGCAATCCTACCCTGGTCGAGGACGCCGCCGACCCGCTGCCGGCGCTCGCCTTCGGCCCGGTCATCAACCGCGCGCAGGCCGAAGACCTGGACCGCCTTTACGCCGACGCGCTCAAGACCGGGGCCACGCCCGTTTACGATGGCCGGCTCGACGACAGCCTGTTTTTGCCCGGCCAGGACCGGTCGGCCTACCGCGCCCCGCGCGCCCTGGTCGGACTCCCGCGCCAGAGCGAGCTGTACTTCAAGGAGCCCTTTGGCCCCATCGACAGCATCGTGCTCGTGGACCGGGCCGAGGAACTGGTGGGCGAGATGAACATCAGCAACGGCGCCCTGGTCGCGGCCCTGGCTTCGGACGACGAGAAGTGGGCCAAGCGCACGGCTAAAGAGGTACGCGCCTTTAAAGTGGGCATTAACCAGCTGCGTTCGCGCGGCGACCGGGAAGAGGTGTTCGGCGGCCTGGGCGAGTCGTGGAAGGGCGCCTTCGTGGGCGGCCGGCTGCTGGTCGAAGCCGTCACGCAGGGCCCGGTCAGTCAGCCCGTGCTCGGCAATTACAACGACGCCACGCTGCTACCTGCTATGACCTAGGCGGCCGTTTTTTCCGTGCTCAGGGTACGGCCGCCCGCCAGGTGTCCCCTTTAAATTGTGACTTGCGGCCCTCAGAGCGAAGCCGTCAACGCCCGGCTCCCCGCCGAGCACTGGGACGACATGTTGCGGCGGGCCGGCTCGTTTAAATTGGCCTGTTCGTAGCAGCGGGGAGCTAAAATTACCCTAAGCTGTGAGCCGGTTTCTTTCTGGCCCGGTTTGTCGGCCCTGTCCGACACCTCGACGCATTCCAAAACGCCGCCAACACCACAAGGCTAACAAGTTTGGCTTTCTGAGCCCCGTCCGGAACAGCTTAGGGTGATTTTGACCCCTCGCTGCTACGAAAAGGCCGTGGTGAACGCCGACGGCCGCGCCTACGACGTGCCCAACCTCTACATCTCGGACAATTCCACTTTTCCCAGCGCGCTGGGCGCCAACTCGGTCCTGACCAACAGGGCCCTGAGCCCGCGCACCGCCGACCAGTTTCTGGTCGGTGAGCGGCAGCGCAACGCGCCGGAGCGTTCCTACGCCTGATTTTTTTGCCCTACCCCAGTCCGGAATGGAGTAGTCGGCAATTTATCGTCCAGCAAGGCCCGGCTTGTTTTCTCTTTTCCTCGCGGCCGGAGCCCGAGGCCCTCACCACTTTCTTCTTTTTTTATGAACCGTTTGCAGAATAAAGTTGCCGTCATCACGGGTGGCAACAGCGGCATTGGCTTCGCAACCGCGCAGGAATTTATTGTCCAGGGCGCTCATGTCGTCATCACCGGCCGCAACCCGCAGGCCGTGCAAGAGGCCGCTGCCCAACTCGGCAACCAGGCCGTGGGCATCGTCTCCGACACGGCTAGCATGGCCGATGTGCTCAAAATAGCCGACCAGGTGCAAGCTCACCACGCGCGCATTGACGTGCTCTTCGTCAATGCCGGCGTGGCCTTCGTCGCCCCCATCGCCCAAGTAGATGAAGCCTTCTTCGACGAGCAGTTTAACATCAACGTTAAGGGCGCCTACTTCACCATCCAGCAGCTCTTGCCGCTCTTCAACGACCACGGCTCCATCATCCTGAATTCCTCGGTCGCCACTCACCTGGGCGGGGCGGGATCGTCGGTGTACTCGGCCACCAAGGCGGCGCTGACCACCCTCTCGCGCACGCTCTCCACGGAACTGCTCGAGCGCAACATTCGCGTCAACGTCATCAGCCCTGGCCCCATTGTCACGCCCATTATGAGCAAGATGGGCATGTCGGCCGAGCAGCAGGAGCAAGCTACGCAGGCTTATACCCAGCAAGTGCCGATGAAGCGCTACGGCCAGCCCCAGGAAATCGCCACCGTCGCCACCTTTTTCGCCTCCGACGATTCGTCGTTCGTGACGGGTGTTGAGATTATTGCCGCCGGCGGCCTGGGCACGCTGTAAACCCTGGCGCGGGGCTGCGCCCCGCGCCAGGGTTTACAGTAGGCACCTTGGGCTATCGCCTGCGCCCTCCTTCGGACAGCGACAAATGCGGGGCTTGTCCGCACCGTGTGAGCATTGCCTTTCCCTCCTTTGGGCCGTGCGACGCCCCGGCGGCCACGCCGCGTTGGCCTACTGCCTCGGGGGCATTGTTTCCAATCGTCTCCGCAGTTGTCCGTCCGCACGGGCCGATGTCCCAAGCTTTCGCCTTGCCTTGTCAGCATGCTGGTTAGCAGGTCTTCTTGCGCGGGTTCGACGGGCGGCATCAAAGCGACCGCACGAGGAGGCGGGGATACTTTCGCACACCTCCCAGGAAAGTAATAATGGGTATTGCTTGTCCAGCAGGGCATTAGTGGGAAAAGGCGCAGGCTTGAATAGCTTGTTTATTCTATGTAGCAATGAGCGTCTACCAGTTCGTCAGCCGCGTTGACGCGCTCTACACCGCGCTGCTCGAAGCCAGCGGGCCGGAGGACCCAGTGGCCCATGCCGCCATTGCGGCCATGGAACTGCTCCAGTCCTTGCGGACCGCTCCGCTGAACGCCGCGCAGGACCTGCAGCGGCATCGCTTGGTCATGGTGTACCCCCTTCCTGACGGCGGGCGCGGTTTCCGATGCCCAGCGCCGGCAGTGGCCGAAGGAAGCCCGTGACTATCTCATTCGGCTGTAGTGCAGGTGCAGGTTTGAGCTAGCAAGGCCGTAAGGTCGATTAGAGCAACGGCAGATGTTGGAGCGTTGATCAGGATGGACGACTTTCACAGCCAGCTGTGTTACTTTCCGCATCAAGCGCACAAACAATCGCTAAATGCTCACGATGCACGGTTTACTATTGTAAAGTTTTAGAATAGCTAGTTATAAAGTGCAGCAACACCCCACAACTGACCGGCAACGTGGCCGATGAGGTCCATATCAAAGGTGACCAGATCCTGAGCGCTTAACAACGACCAGAAACAGCAGGCCGTTGAACACGAGTTCGCGCTCTTCAAACAAGAAATTAATGCTCTCCGCCAACAGTTGGTAATGGCAGAAGCCCTGCTTTCAACGAAATGACCACTTACCTCCTGCATGGGAGGTAGAACCGACCAAATTCATCGCAACGCACATCTTCATCCATTTTCTCTGCCAATATGCTGTTTTTTACCCGGGTTGAACTCCATGGCGTTTTGCCAGCCGAATCCCAAGCCATTTACGACACCTTGCACGACAAAATGCTACAACAGGGTTACCGAACAACCGTAGATTCCACAACTTTGGGCGCTGTAGGTAACTATCAATGGCCTAGTGGCATGTATTGCGGCACCTCTCAATCCCTAACTGCCGCGCAGGCGCGTCAGTTTGCGGATAATGCTGTAGCCCACACAGGCGTGGGCCCAACAAAACGGCAAAAAGTTAGTATTCACGCACGAGAGTCTAACTATCCTTTGCCATAGTTGGTCGGGGGTAGGGCTAACAAAAGTTTAACAATCGTTTTGATTCGCCCACCACGTCTACCCTCGCCCTAATAAGCCATCTCCCTGAACCTAGCCCGGTGCCTGAAGGAAGAAGATAGGGTCCACCGAGCGGCACCGTGCCCGCTCCCCACCACCCCTTACAGTAGTCCTTTCCTCACCCTCCCCGGCCCTCCCGCCCGAGCATACATCAACTCCCATCTACCCCATGGACCTTGCTTGTTTACAAGAAAACTACCACGCCCTGCTCGCCTTACGCAACAAGGTGCTGGTGCTGGCCAAGCCCCTGCGCCGTGACGTGCCCTCCATCAGCGACTATACCGTGCTGGCCTACGGGCACCTCCAGCAACTCCCAAAGCTGGAAAATCCTCTGTACCAGCCCCACGTCACGGCCGTGACGCGGCTGCAACGCCTGCTGGCAGTGGGGCCGACCAGGCTCAACTCCTGCTTCACGACCCACAAGCCCAAGCTGCTGGCAGCGCTCAATTGCTACCTGGGTTGCCTGAGCCGGCATTTGGAGCAACAAAAGAATTCCGCCGTCGCTCCGCGGGACTAAATGCTCTGAAATCTTTTTATCCATTTTTGCATCAAACAGGCTAATTTTTAGAGATATAGTCTCCCATATCCGACTGGATGAGGTCAACATCGACACGTCTGCCGAGGCCCGCAGCTAGAGCCGAGTGCTCATGTTCAACGCAGCGCAACTGCGCGAGGTCGTGTGGGCTGTCGGCGGCAAGGTACCCGATGGGTCCATTCACCTGCAGCATGAATCGGGACGCAATGATTAACCCTGGCCGCGCATCTACAAAAATCATTTAACCACCTTATAATAAGTAATAAAAAGCACATTTTCCCACTGCGCAAGAACCTTTTTATACCCTTGTTTCCCTGATTCGGGGGCGGCCTTTTGTCACTTCAGAAACTGAAGGGGATTAGTACTTAAATAGCTGAGGGTTTGGCACTAAAGTGACCCTTTTGTGGGTTTTGTGCTAATTAAAACCTTTTAAAATAGCGCTCCGTTGGATTAGCATCCCCGCTCTTGGCGAGCTTCGCCTCCTGCAGCCCGGCTGCCTAGCTTAGACCACCTCAATTCTCGGCCGTGGGAGCCGCGTTGCACGTTTTTTCGTTTCTTTTTTTCTTCGCGCACGCTTTCACTAGCAGGTCTTGCAAGACGTCCAAGAGGCTTTCCCATCGCCGCGGCCAGCGCCACGAGTACATTCACTGACAGGCGGCCCGGATTCCTCCGAGCTTCGGTAAGCGAGGCGGCGCGGATGCGCATCGCGGTGCACTGCTCGCGCGCCGTAAACTTAACCTTGCCGTTCGCCCTCGGCTACCGAAGGCCGGGGAGCCGGGCCGTCGCCGGGCCCTGCCGCGAACCCAGAGCGTCCGCGGCAGGGCCCGGCGACGGCCCGAACGGGCGAGGGCTGGCGGACCCGAATTATACCCTGGGGGCCGATGAGTTGAGGTGGTCTAGGGGAGCCGGACAGAAAAAGACGTGTATTTCTTCTGTTATGACAGCCGAAAAGAACGGGCCGTCGCCCGACCAACGACGCAAGTACGACGAGGTTTTTAAGGCCGAGGCCCTGCGCCTGGCGTCGGAAAGCCGGGGCACGCAGGCCGCGGCCCGGCAGTTGAGTCGTACCCGGTAGGACATCAGCCCCAAGCTCCTCTACCGCTGGCAGCATGCGCAGCTCGTGGCCGAGGTGGGCAGCCAAGAAGTGGCCCGCGACCCGGAGGTGCGCGCCCTGCGCGCGGGCAACAAGCGGCTGGCGCAGGAGCTCGACATGTTAAATACAGCCTTGGCCAGTGCCTGCTTAATGCGCAGGCTCGCCCAGCCGACCCCCGTGAGCACCTACCAGCACATCGCTCGGCAGGCCGCCCGCGTGCCGGTCCGTCAGCGCTGCCAGGTGCTGCGCGTGGCCCTGGCCGCCTACTAAGCGTGGCAGCGCCGCCGGCAGCAGCCGGTGGACGAGCCGGCTTGGCAAGTGGCGGTGCGTGAAGCGTTTGGGCGGCACAGCCAGCGCTACGGCACGCGCCGGCTGCGCGTCGAAGTGCAGGCCCAAGGCCACGCGGCGGCCGTGGGCGCATCCGATGCGTGCTCAAGGCCCATGGGCTGCGGGCCCTCCGGGTACGACCCAGCAGCCCCGCTCGTTCGTGCCGCACACCACGGACTCGGACCCGGCCGTGCGCGCCGCGCCAACCGCTTGCTGGGCCAACCCGCCCCCACGGCCCCGAACCGGATCTGGGTGGGTCGTACCCGGTAGGGCGACATCACCTATTTGCCGCGTCAGGACGGCGGCTGGCTCTACCTAGCCGTCTGGCTCGACAGCTGCTCGCGCAAGGTCGTGGGCTGGGACGTGCGCGACACGATGCGCGAAGACTTGGTCAGCGAAGCGCTGCGCCGTGCCCTGATCGTGCGCCGGCCCCCGGCCAGACTCATTGTGCACTCCGACCAAGGCAGTCAGTACACGGCCACCCGCTTCAAGGCCTTGCTCACTCGCCACGGTGCGCAACAAAGCATGAGTCGACGCGGCAACTGCTATGATAATGCCCACGCCGAGTCTTTTTGAAACCGCTTTAAAGCCGAACTGCTTGACGGCGGCAGCTTCCCGGGCTTGGCACACGCGCGACTTCATCTATGCCTGGCGGGCCTACCCGCAGGTACTGCCGGCCCCGGCCCAAGTCGTGGGCAAACCGGGTAAATGGTTGAGGTACTCAAAGGCAGACTGCGCCACTGATGTGGAGTACTCGTGCAGCGCTCGCGCTCGTTCAACAAGTACCCAACCAGCGACCACCGCATCAAAATAGCTATTGAGCAGAATATTTTAAAAATCACCCTTCATTAACCCCATTACTAAACAGAATCAATCAATCAAACTCATCAAAATCATAGAAGGCTGTAATATTCCAAATGATCATTATCATAGAAAAAGCGTTTAAGTTAAGCATAACTGCAATCCCTACATGCATAGCTATTACAGAGTAAAGCATGTATTTACGAATTTTGACATAATAGATTAATGGATAAGCTAATTCCAATAAAACAGTTATTATACCTCCAGCCACGAGCAGTAAGGGGTAATTGCTTATTGAATCTATAAGTTCAAAAGAGCTTTTAGATGAATTGAAATGCAAAGCAGTTAGCATTTTTTCACCATTCCACCAGCCCAATCCATCAAAAGCTTTGGATAACCCTGAAAACACATAAACTACGCACAAAGTCACCCTCAGCACTTTTCTTAAGAAGTATGACTCTTTACCTGCATTCTTGTTTCTGGAAAAAAAATATTGGTCCAAAGAGAGCCCTCTATGCACACTAAACAAGCTGCAAAACAATAAGGAGTTTGACATAAATATGTCGTAGCCATTAGTTACAAGCTCTTGACCAAAAAATAAGCAGTAGTTGCATATAAACGCAAATACCGCAGCAGGCCTTGTTAGTATACCCAACAACAACATTAACAAAGAAATTACATAAGTATATTTCAAATATAAAAATGTGTTGTTGTTCCCTACCGAACTATAGGCAAAGTCATAAAAATCTTTAACGGTTGTATCCAGTTTTCCTATTCCTGCGGACATTAAGTCTAAAGGGATAATGTGACCGGAGAAAATTTTATCAAAATCTTGTCCATAACTGACTATCTGAGTCAAACATAGAAAGGATACCCCTATTCTGAAGAAAGAGGTGAACCCAATTCTAGATGCATTAGTGCGCGTTTCGACGCTGGCCTCAAGTTCAACATTCATTTCTCAACGCTTGTAAATTTTACGCTTTTGTACAAAAAATGCTTTCTTAAACTGGGTCCTCCCTTGCTGTTGTAAGTTCCAATTTTGCTCGGAAGTATGAAATAAATATTTGCGTCAAATTTGTGCCAGTTGCCTATTTTATGACCGACAAAGACTCCCATTCTTTTAAGATATTCCTCAAGGATCTCATCGCTACGCTTTATCTCTTTGTTTATATTGTGCGTTTCGACTGAAGAAACCTTCTTAAATTTTAATTGGTTTTTCCCCGACTCAATTTTGGAAATTAGTGAGAATGAGAGTCTGTTGGAAAGAGTATTTCCTCTCATTTGCCCGCTACCACTTTCAAACCCATGTGCGAACTTCGCTTTTTTTATTAAAAGACCATTTTTATCATAAAAATTAAAATTAATCTCCACGGATTCTGCTAGCCCTCTCCCAAAAAAAGAGTATGCAGCATTGAGCCGCAAGGTGTAAAAAATTCTACCAATTATGTTGTCTCCATTTACAAATGAATTGTACTGTGGGAACAAGTAGTAATATCCATTTCTATTATATAGAGAAGCACTGATAAAAGTATTTAAAGAAAAGTACAATACGTTGACGACATAGATTGCGAACAGTGCAATAGCAATTCTCTTTTTCATATCGAAATATTTATGCGAGAAAAACAATAAAAAATCCCTCATCTTTAACTAGATGAGGGATTTTCATTTCACGCCTTGTCTGTCTTAACCCCTAACACGTTTGCATTAAAAGGTCGAAAATGTGTTGAGTTAGGCAAGAACTACCGTCAAAAACGTAAAAAATAATTGATTTATTGAGCAGCAGGGGGTGTAACAACAACAGGGGGTACGTTGTCACAAGTGTAAACGTAGCAGTTCGTAATGAACGTATTGGACATTGCTGTTACGGCAAGCTCGGACTTTACGGCCGAATGCTTAACAACATCGGTAACGACAACAGTCGTTTCTCCTTTTGAGGAGAAGGATGCTAGGCCACATGCGGCTACTAGCGTCAGTAGAAATGCTTTAGCTTTCATCTGCGGGTAGATTTACTGTGAACATTGTTGTTCACATCGGAAAAGTACATATTAAAATAAACGATAGCAAAAAAATTAATGAAAAACTGGATTTCTATATGTAACCTTCTGATAATTAATGAGATAATTTTTGTTCCTTAAGAGCGTGTGGGCATTTAGTTTGGGTGTAACCCGTTGAGGCACATGGTTTAGTTGGCAAGCAGCAACCATGTTTCGTGGCTGGCGGGCGTGAGTTCGTAGTCGATGGCCAGCCGGCGACAGTAGTTGAGCCAAGCAAAGGTGCGCTCGACGACCCAGCGTTTGGCGACGAGCACGAAGCCAAGGGCCGAGGGCGGGCGGCTGCCCAATTGGTGGGCCCATCCGCAGGCGCGCAGGTGGCGCGCAAAGCGGCCTTGATAGCCCTGGTCGGTGACCACCGTTTGCAAGCGCCCGCTCCACTCAGGCCATTGGCCAGCAGCGCCTGGGCCTGTACTCCGCCGTGGCCATTGGCTGCGTGGACGCGGCAGGCGAAAATGCGGCCGCCTACGTCGGTGACCAGTCGCTGTTTGCGGCCGTTATCACGCTTGCCGCCGTCCGTGCCCCGGTGCTCGAAAATGCGCGGGGCCAGTTTGACGCTTTGGCTGTCCACGTACACGAGCGACGGCAACGGTGCCCGCTGCGCAGCGGCCCGGTCGGCCCGATTTACCCCCTCGTTGAGCCGTATCCAGGTTCGGTTGTGCTGCCAGCGCCGAAAATAGTAGTACACCGCCGTTCAGGTGGGGAAGGAAGTTGGCAGGCTGCGCCATTGACAACCAATTCGGCAGATATAGCGCACGGCGTCAACAGTTTGCCGCAAGCAGAGGCGGCGTTTGCGTGGCAGGGGCAGCAGCAGGACCATAACTTGCCACTGCGGGTCAGTAAGGGGTTGATAGCCGTCAACCATAAAGCGTACGGGAGCCTAGGTACCCCCGCCGCAACTTACTGATTCGTTTCTTTTTGCCCCACCTAATTCCCCAACACGCTCTATGAGCCTTTCGGTTGGGCTTCATGCTGTTGACTTAATGCTAAGCCTAGCGCGTGATCTCAGTTGAGATATAGGGTTCAGATGCGGACGCAGAGAAAGGCTTGGAATGAGGTGTCGAGTATGTCGTAGCGGGTGGCTAGGCGCCAAAGTTGCTTTGGCTTGTTAAAAGCCTGTTCAATATAATGGCGTTTGGCATAGGCACAATTGTCATAATGTGGCACTTGCCGCCGACGCTGGTTCGGTGGGATGACGGCGATGTCCCCGGCGGTAATAAGACCGCGCAACGCATCACTGTCATAAGCCGTGTCGGCTGGAGCCCGGCTTCAGCACCCAGCCTAGCGCATTGTCCGCTCCATGGCCGCTTAAGCGAAGCTTTCTGGTGCGCCCACCCTGGCTGAGACCGATGGCTTGCGGGCCTTTTTTTCGCCGCGCCGGCCGCGTGCTGGTGAAAGCATATGCTGGTTGAGTCGAGTTGCACTAGGCACTGGTATGGGTGGGGGATTCGGCGGTTGTGGGCAGTAAGCTAGTGGGCGACTCGCTCCCACACCCCCGAATGACGCCAGCACGCAAAGCTTACGTATACCCTGTGCAAGAGGCCTAGGTGCAGGGGCCCCGACCCGTCAGACTGCGCACGTGCTCCAAAGCCGCGCGTATCGCACGCCGTTGTGCCTCGACAATGTGCTTGGCCCGGTAGCAAGGGTGACAACTCCGCCTAAATCAAATCAATTAGCAACGTGCGGTCTGCGTTTATGATCCGAAATTACCCACCTAACTGAGAACACCCCCGAAAGTACTTCCGCTTCAAACACGTGGCTTAGGACCGTAGGCAGGTGACCGTAGGGTTACTACCGGCTCACTGCTACCGTAGTCGACGCCATGATAGCAAGAATACACCGGCAGCTAATGGCATTAGAAGCAAGTGCAACCTTATCGTGGCCCAAGAATCACTGGATATATTCAGGACTGGGGCATCCTGGACACTGGCGTAGGCCAACACAACAAAGAGCAATTCGTAGGGCCGTGCCGAACGAGTAAGCGCGCCTAAAGCTAAACTCCAACTGGCCAGTGATAGCCCAACTACCACCGTAGCTAGAGCAGCCATCGGCATGGTTGTGAACAGACGCGATATAACAATCAATGTCCCCCCCCAGGCCAATACAAGCAATAGTAGCCAACGTGCTAGAAAAATCCGACGACTTGCTCTCGCAGCACTAAATATGAAGGCGGCGGTGCCAGTGTCGCGCTCACGCACTGGGGCATTGCTAAAAACATCCAGTAGTAGCAGCCACGCCGCCAGTGCCGCCAAGTTGATAACAGCTTTAGGCCCCACTGCTTGTGCCGTCAACACGCTGGCAAAAGTTAGCCACCACCATGTTTTCCGCGCCCGCAATACCAGTTGCAACTCTATCGACAGCAGGGTGCCCAAAACCGTCAACTGAAGGGGCGAGAGCAGTACCTCAAGCCATCGTAATCGGTGCCCATTGGCTAAGGAATCCTGAACTAATTCAGGTTGAGTAGGGTAGCTTGCTGCCCAATCTAGAAATGGACTGGTGAGCAGCGTTCCTAATAAAGCAAGCCCAATCCAAAACCCCGCTCCGACAATGTCGCCGATCTGGGGGTGCCAGCTAGTCCAGGAGAAGCGTACTAAAGTCGCCTCTCTAGATGCTGACCCAACAGTCAGATTTTGGACTCCTTGGCTTTTGGAGTCCAATTCCGGCAGGTTGGCGCGTTTAATAGCACGCCAAAAACTAACAATACCATCAGGACCACGTTTCCAGCCATGTAAGTCTAAAACAGGGGAAGCCGTTTGCTGTATTGAGCCCGTTAGCAGACAAATCCATATAATAAAATAGATAATATTACCCCGAGTTCGCCGTAACCAGGGCAACACATCAAACCATACTGCAAACATGGCCGTGACTGCTAAAGCCGGCAAGCCCAGTAACAACACGGGCTTTATCAATTCTAGTAAATCGATAACGTGGTCCTCACCGCGTACCAACTGCGCCCCCAGGCCGACCGCTAACCCTATCCCCACGAATAGACTCAGCGTTAACATATGGCTGCCCCATTTGGCCAGTACGTACACTGGGCGCACTAGTGAAGAAGAGGCTAGCAGTTGCCATACATTAGTATCGAAGTCACGAGTTAACGTGCCTCGAACCAAATAAAAACCCACTAACGATAGTAACGTTGAGTACACCAAAGCCAGCACCATTCCAATCCAAGCGCTGGAGTATTGCCCTCTATACACGCCATCAAAGGCCAGGGTCAGGTAAGATGCGTTAGCGGGAGGGAAGCACCACCAACTACTTATCATCAACAATCCTAAAACGCCCCAGAATTGTTTGGATCGACTGCGTTCACGCCAGTCGGCGATTAGAATAGCTCTGAAAACTTGAAAAAAACTTGCTGTAATTATCACGCTACTTGCTAATGTGCTAGGCTTGAACACTTAGGTACATATATGCATCCTCTAAACTAGGCTGCACGGCCAAAGCGTCTGGCGCGGGGGCTTCAGCGGCTACTATGCGCACCCGTATACCTTCCGGCAGCCTTGTTGAATTGCTAACTTGGTGCTGCGAACGCACGCTAGCTAAGCAATCTGCAGCAATAGTCCAGTCCCATATATTGCCCTTGGCTCGATTCAGTAGCTCCTGAGGCGTGCCCTGGAAGTGAAATTTGCCCCGCGCCATGATTGCCAACATGGTAGCGCTGGCCTCCACATCTGAGACAATGTGGGTCGAGAGCACCACAAGGCGTTCCCCAGCTAAGTCAGTGAGCAAGTGACGAAACTGTAGTCGTTCAGTGGGGTCGAGGCCCGTAGTGGGTTCGTCCAATATCAATAACTTGGGGTCGTTAAGCAAAGCTTGGGCGATACCAACTCGCTGCCGCATTCCCCCAGAGAAATTGCCTAACGGCTTGTCCGACACGTCTGACAAGCCAACTAAGGCTAAGCACTCTTCAACCCTAGCTGTTATGCTGGCTGCTGGCAGCCCTTTCACCGCAGCTACATAGTGCAAAAACTCTCGCGCGCTCAAAGCTGGATACACGCCAAAGTCCTGGGGCAAATATCCTAAATCTTGGCGCAATTTATTTGGTTCTCGGGCTATGTCAGTTCCCTGCCAGAGGACTCGCCCGTGGCTGGGACGAGCCAGCGTAGCTAGAATACGTAAAAGTGTCGATTTGCCTGCCCCATTAGGCCCTAGCAATCCTAGGATACCAGGATGCAGGTCCAAGTTCAAGCCAGCAATCACATCTGGGCCTTTCCCATAACGGAAAGCCACAGATTCAATTTGTAGCAAGGCTTCAGAAGAACTAATCAGGGTGGACACGGGGAGCCTGGTAAATAATATGTGCACTCGTGAGCCGATGAGAAGCTGATCAACTTAATGATTCCCGAAATTTTGCCAAAAAATATTTGGGATTAATCGATGGGGCTCTGGTTGCAAGTTAAGCGACAGAGCCTAACCGTTAAGTGCCACTCAAGTTTAGAGAATCCTATGTTTGGGCCTTGTTACCGCAGGGAGGGAGTAGAGGGGTTAGGGGTGTGGGAACAGTAGAGCCCGTTCTACATGTTAAATAGTCTAGCTAAGCCGGACACAATTGGGACGTGTTTTGAAATTGTTGGGGGCGAAGTAGCAGAGGGCGGAGTGGACGCTCGGCATTATTATATTACACCACGTGTTGATGGATCTCAGTGAGTTGTTTCCCCGGCGGCTTATCGCTAAGTGCGGCTACGACCCTCATGCCATTCTCTAATGCTTGGCGACCCACGGCACGCAGGCTCTGCTTAAGGCTAAGCGGTAGCCTGGCGACGCGGCTTGCTCGCTGGCCAGCAGTTGGACGTAGTTGAGCGCAGCTACGCTAAAGTCAAGCAGTCTCGCCGATTGGACACTCGCTACGGCAAATGCGATAGCTGTTTACTAACCTGTATTCAGCTTGCGGCCAACTTGCTGTGGATTGCTACTGTTTCCGCGCCTTAGTTGTCCCAGCGATCAATTGTTGCTCCGGTGCCTTGTGACAAGCTCTCAACCGGTAAGGCCCACGACGCGAGCTACCTGCGCTAATAAATTGCGCAAGCGGACACGCTGATCCAGCAACAAAGGCAAAAGCCGCACCCACTGCGTGTCAGTGGGCATAACTTGGTCTTTATTGGCGCAGAAAACCACCTAAATTGCTCCCACTTTCTATTGTGTGGGGCAGCAGGTTTCTTACACACCCTCCGCCACGGCCCCGCACGCTTACAGATACAGACCGAATGCGGGCCTATACACTGGGAAACGTTGGTGGGCTGCGTTCGCTACCAAGACCACCATACTTCGAGCACTAGCTCGCCCAAAATGTCCACACATCACCCTAGCTGGACCGAATAGTGGCTGGAGTCGCCCGCTAAGCCTGCCTGAGTTCGCGTCATTGAGAAGCCCTTTACTTACTCTGCTTTTGTTTTATCTTGTTTTCAGCCATCGTGATAAAGTTTTGTTTGGAAGCAATGACTAACGCCAACGGCATGGTTGTCTTGCCTTTACCCAAAGCTTGATATTTTGCCACAGTAGCTGAAAAAACAGCCTTGTCAGTTGCATACTCAAATTGTGAAATCGAGCAACTTTCGAAATAGCTGTCAGCCTCTACTACCAATCCAGGCAGGCCGTAATAGTATGCCGGTCCATTGCCAATTGGAATCTGAGTTGTAAACCAAACACTCACATCGGGTGAGTTTTTTAATGTGGCCTTTGTGCAACTATACTTTCCAATCGTCTTTTTTTCCTTACTTATGTCCCACTGCAACGTTTGTGCCTTGCCGTTGAAGTAGTACTCGGACCCCGTGAATGTCTCTTGGCCCGTGAAGTTACCTAAAGGGTCTTTATGGCAAAATATGACTTGTCCAGCAATGCTTGTGCCCTTGACCTCCTTAACAGAGTCAAGTTTATACACTGATTCGTTGGTCTTGATATCAACGTAGAGGCTGTGGTAAATCTTAACATCCGACAACTGTTGGATGATAGCCGCATATTGCTGAGGGTCAGATACTTGGCCTTTGATCATAGCGCTCATCTTTGCGGAAAGCGGTGATGTTACGTAGGAGACCTTTATGACTGTTGGCTTGGTACTCTGGGAATAGGCCGCTTCACTACTCAAGACAAGGGCAGCCGATACGGCAAATAAAAAGGAGATTCTCATGAATTTAAAAAATGAAGGGGAAAAAGAAATGAGGTTTGTGATATCTGAGTGCTCACGGTCATGCAATTGTAGGCCAGTTATGATTACTAAAAGGTGTATTTCACGCTTGCAACCATATAATTCAGTGCCCTGTCCATGATGTAAGTACTACTTATGCCGTCGTTGACGAAAAGGCGTGAATCATACGCCGTGTTGTTGAACAGTCCAATTAGGTCTCCAATATTTCTGCCTTCGAGACCTAATGTTATTTTTTTTAGGTTTAAGTTCGCTTGGCAATTAATGTTTTTGCGTTGGTACTGTTGTCCCAAGAGTATGCTCATATTATAAACAAATGATAGCTTACTTTCAAAAATTGATTTTGAGCAGAGTATAGATAGAGTGTTGTCGAAAGAAGTCGTTCTAAGGTCAGTTGATCCAACTCGTGTTGTTGAAACAGAATTTCTATTAGACGCTTCAAAGTTTAGTACATGCTTACTAATTGTTTCCAGCAGAACGCCGACTTCTACTCTCTTTGTTCTAACGTCTACTTGTGCGTTCGAGAGTATGGTAGGAAAATTGTTGTTGATATAACTTACTTCTCCATCGAGTTTGGTCGGATACAAATACTTGAAAATGGTTTTAGAGCCCCGAAGAGTAGCTTGACTCTCGTAAGCCTTGGGCGTTTCAAACAATCGGAAGGTATTGATCCCCCTGTCGGTAACCTCAAGCAGACTTTGGCTAAGCCTGTTATTGAAGTCTTCTAGACGCAAACTAACGCCCCAAGCTCTGCCTTGGAAAACATTGGTATACGTGTAGTCCACCTTGCTTATAGTGGAAAAGCTAATTGCCTGAGGCAGCTCTTTGCTACCCTTAATGATGCGGTTGTACAGTCTATTCGTGGTTATTGCTGAACTCAAAGGATTCAATATTCTCTTGCGCTCCGAGCTAAAGGAAAGCCGGCTTAATCTGTTTTCGTACTCGGCTGAAACTGCAAACGGCATGAAAACGCCTTGTCTGTTGCCCAGTATGTACTTATTGACCTTTAGGCTTGCACTATAAGCTAGTTTAGCCGATAAACTGCGTCCCGTTGTCAAAGCAGAGAAAGTGACATCAGTTACTCTTCTGCTTACATCATGCTCCACAGGGTTTAGGTCAGTTATCTTTTGTTTTGAAGTGCCCACCACCACCCCCAATACCGGTAGCAAGTGGCGTGACATGTTGTAGCTAAGAGAGTTACTCAGCAGAATCGTTTCGGTATCTAATTTGATATGCTGGTCATACAAATACGTAGCCAGTTCCTTATCCAGAATAGTATTTGATACTTTGGTGCGTTCTACGTAGGTAGACACAGAGGCATTATAAAGCAGTTTCTTGCTCAGCTTGGAATTGTAAAATAAATCATTTTGTGATGATGTGGTATTGCTTAAGTAGTCATATAATACGCTATTATATACGTTACTCACGAATACATCATTTTGGGCGTTTCTACTTCCGCTATCCCATATTTTGTCTGTTCTAGACTGAAATTTTATTATATTATTACTGGATAATCTGTAGTCTAAATCGATAGCGGAAAAGAAAGAAGTTGTCCTAGCACTTGTAAGCTCGCTCGAATTTAGAAGAGGTTGATTGCTCAAAGTAGAGTTTTTGGTAATCACACTGCTAAGTGTATTCGGATTGACCGAATATATAACAGCACTAACCCTAAACTTATCATTTTCTTTGCGCAATGTTAGATTGCTTGTTGATTGAAAATCTTTTAATCTATTGGCATTTATCCTAAATGCGTTAGACAGCGAGTATAACTGAAAATCAGACAAGCTTTGTTGGCTATTGAATATTGCCGCAAGGTCTCGAAGCTCTACCAGATTTTTGCCTATGTTATTATTATTGCTTGAAACGAAGGCATTAACATTTTCTGAAAAGTAAAATCCTCTCAACTGCGTATCAAACTTATTGGGTAGCCCATAACCAACGAGCAAAGAGCCAGTTACAATGTCTTTAAATTCCTGTTTAGTCTTGATGTTCAGCACAGTTTCCTCTGCTTCATCGAAGTTTAATGAGAATTTATTCTTGTGGTTATTAATAATACTCATTTCCTCTATCATCCTGTTTTCGATACTTTGAAGCGCCAGGCTGTTTTGATGGACAAAGGTTTCTCTGCCGTTCACCATTATTCTTTCAATGTTCTTTCCCCTGTAAAGGATTGCTCCGCCCTCAGCTAATTGAAAACCCACTGATTTTTTTAATATTTCCTCTAATTTGCTGTTATCAGTTAGGTTCAAGTTCTTCAAGTCTAGCCCAACAGTATCTTGTCTCACGTTCTCCTGTCTGACTATGACCTCTCCCAGTAGATTTACATCTTCCAAAAGAGAAAAGGAAAGGTTAGCACGACTTTGGCCTAGTAAGAGTGTGTCCAGCGACAATTCTACTGTTGTGTAACCGATAAAACTAGCCGCTATCCGCTGGGCAGTAGCAGTGTCGAAATTTACTTTATATGATCCATCCACACTGCTGGACCCAAAGGCGATAATATTATGAGCCCCATCATAAACGATTACGTTTGCTCCAGGCAAGGCTTGCCCTTGCGCGTCGCGCACCCACCCTGCTACCTCCGCATTTGACTGAGCACGAACAGCCATCGACCACATCAGGTAAAAGAACAACAGGAAAACTGTGCGTGGTGTGTTCATTGAGCCTATTCTCACACCCCTTTACAATGATTTCTTAACGTGTTGATAACTACACAATTCCTCACTATTCGGCAAATCATACAGGACAATAGTATTATGTAACAGAGGGTGACTAAGCATACAGTGAAAGTTTAGGAAGTCGTTGCCCGCTGACAATCTAACTACTTAACAGGTAATTAATAGCAGAAGTACCGAATAATGCTTGCCAAGTGAACTGTGGAGAAAACAAGCGTAAGGAAGATTACACTAGGCTCTGATGATAGCTCAAATGTATGGCTGGTCAAGCGACGCTCATCTTTTTTGTGACCAATTGGCCTGCATCCGTGACCAACGCCCCATCCGCGCGGACCAACGCCGTTCGTCATATTAGTTTGAGAAGCTTTACACCACCCCATAGCTTTGCAGCATGAGCAAATCACATTTCTGGAATCTCCAGGCCGTGCGCCACGGAATAGGATGGTTGTTGGTGCTGGCGATGCTAGGCGTGCTGATTTGGCAGGACGCTGACCCACTCCATACCCGGGAGCGAGTAAGCTATTCGTTGCTTAGTATAGGGGTATTTGCCCTGGTTATATACGGCCATTTCTGGCTACTTACTTACCTGTTAGACCGCCGTCGTTATTTATGGTACGCTGTGGCCACGGCGACTGCCATCCTAGCGGGTGGCGTTTTGCTGTCTGTGAGCCCTCGTCTCATGCAGCGCATCCTACATGACCAAGGGGGCCATGAATTAACCATAGGGCTGGGGGTAGCTAATGTCGCGTTGGGAGTACTGCTTGCCACGAGTGCACGTTACGCCCGACGGGGTATCTTGAGTCATTTGCAGATGCAGCAACTGCGCGCTCAACAGCTTGAGACCGAGTTGAACCTGCTCAAAGCTCAGGTGAATCAACATTTTTTATTCAACACTCTTAACAACCTTTACGGCCTGAGCTTGGTTGCACCTGATCATATACCTGAGGCGCTGCTGCAACTGGCTGGCTTGATGCGCTATCAGCTTGACAGCACTCGTCAGAATCAGGTGACAGTCGGCACCGAAGCTGAGTACTTAGCCAACTATGTGGGCTTGGAGAAGCTGCGTCTGCGTGCCAATACCTGCGTCGAATTTACCGTAGACTTGCCTCATCCCGAACGTCCGCTGGTACCCCTGCTGCTGCTGCCGCTAGTCGAGAACTGCTTTAAGCACGCTTTAGGACCGGGTGGCCAGAATTCCATCCGCATCTGCCTCACCCAAACAGAAGCCGGTTTGACTCTGCGCACCGATAATAGCATACCGGTACACTTTCGACCGGTCCCCTCGGGGATGGGGCTGCCTACTTTGCGCGCTCGACTGGCCCAATATTATCCCGGTTCGCGCCATCACCTCGCCCTTGAGGCCCGTCACAACCACTACTCCGCCACGCTGACGCTGCTGTTCTAATGCAGATACCAACGCCTACTTTGGCGCCGCTGCGCTGCTTGCTCATCGATGATGAGCCCTTGGCCCACACCGTGTTGCGCTCCTACCTAGCTCGTCTACCCGGCCTAGTGAGTTGGGCTGGCTCGTGCTATGACGGTGCGGAAGCCTTGCAGCACCTGCTGGTTGTGCCCGTCGACGTACTATTTCTAGATGTGGACATGCCCGGCCTTACAGGCTTAGAGTTGCTACGAGCTTTGCCTGAAGCCCCAGCCGTGGTGCTCACCACCGCCCACGCGACCTACGCTCTTGACGCTTACGAACTAGCGGTGGCCGACTACCTGCTCAAACCCATTCGCTTCGAGCGGTTTGCCAAGACTATTGGGCGCTTGCGGGCGGCCGCGCTGGCTAGTACTGCGCCGCAGCCGCCCACCATGACGCCCATCAGCAGCGCGTCACTAAGTGAGAGTTTATTTCTCAAGACGGACAGCGGCGCCGAGCGGGTACGATTGACCCAACTGTTATTTGTTGAAGGCTACGGCAACTTTGTTAAGTGCCATTTGCTATCGGGCCGCATCATACTTACAGCAGACACTCTCAAACATTTAGAAACTCAACTGCCCACAGTTGAGTTCGTGCGCGTCCACAAGTCATACTTAGTGAACGTATCTCACATCGAGGGTATCCAGGGTAACTGCCTGCGAGTGGGCAACCGAGAGTTGCCCATTGGCAGCACCTACCGACAGGGCGTGCTGCGTCGTTTAACAGGCGCGTAAACGTTTACGACGTTCTTTCAAACCTACAATTGGAGGTACCGGAGAGACATTGAGAGCATCAAAAAGTGTGAGGCAGTGGGGAGGCAACCGGCGACCGCGGGGCTTACCTTTGAATCACTCGCGTTCGGTACGTCCCCCAGCCTGACGGCTCTTGTCTCGTCCGGCAACAGCTGAGGTGGTCTAGCTAAGCCGGACACAATTGGAACGTTGTTTGAAAGTGGTTTTCGAAGTGGTTTGGGGCAAGGCAACCCGCAGAACATTCTCTCTTCGGTTTGCGTCTGTACTACTTTGTTCTGGCAACGAGCAGCAAGCATGGTGACTGAATAACAGCAAGTTGCTTATGTAAGAGGCCTTACGCGCCACGGCAATAATTTCGGCCAGGCAATTAGAAAAACCACCGTGGCTGTTGCAGAAGTCAACGCAAGGACCAGCACAGCCGCCTAAGCGCTTGCTAACTGGAGAACCAAGCCTGAAAAGCACCGTTTTTAGGCAGCTACGAACGCAACAACCCAATTTGAGAAGCCAACAAGGACTTCTGCAACAGCCACCACCGTTTGTGTGAACTGAACGCCCCCGCAAACTGACGGGTTCGTTCGGCAGATGGGGTGTGCAAGACCGGCCAACGCCCTGGCCACAGGCGGGGCGGTTCCCGTTCTTTACGGCGAAGCACACGGGGCACCGGCGCGGGGAAATGCACCCGGCGGCGTAGTTTTACCGCCCACCTTTTCCCTCTCCATGCCGGACGAAGAAACCAGGCGGGCGGCGGTGCTGCGGGGGGCTTGGCCCTAGCGACCAATCACGGCATTGCGTGGCACGGCCCCTGCATCGCGCGGGTAAGGGACTTTAAAGTAAACTCGGCGTGAGCGGTCCAGCCTGTGCTTCCGCTCCCAGAGGCCCCGCTTATTTGCCGGCACTTTCCATTTGTCTATCCATCTACTCTTCTCCCTTGCTTATGAAATGTAGCTACTCTAATTGGCTTGTCCAACTGCGCTACGGTGCGCTACGGCCCGTCACCTTGCTCCTGCTGTTGACGCTGGGAGCCAAGCATGAGGGCCTGGCCCAGACCGCGGCGACAACGCCGGCCACCGCGGTTCAACAAGCCCCAGGTATAAATCCCGCGCAAGCTGCGCCATCGCTGCCCGCTACACGCACTCCGCCGCTGGCACCCGCTGCATCGCCTACGCCATTCACTGCCCTGCCAACGAGCGCCCCGGTTGGAACAACCAAGGAAGAAGTCGTCGTGGTTCAGCCCGTGGCCCGTCCCCGCATCATGGCTTTATACGAGGCCGGCGACCGTTCCCAGGATTCCGTATTTGCCCTGGATAGTTACCTGACCATGGAAGTGACAGGCCTGGTGCCCTACCTGCGCCGCCACGAAGCCCTGTTGCGGGCCCAGGGGCTCACCCCCGATCAGGCCCGCGCGAAAGCCAACGCGTTTATCCTCTACATCGACGATGCACCCCTCGTGGGTTTGGGACCGCAATCGGCCTATAACCTGCCCGTCACCGCCGCCGACACCCTCACCAAGCTTATCTTCCACTTAACTCGCCGCCCCAGCACGTATCCGTATTGGAACGTGGTTTACGCCTCGCCCTGGCAATTCATGCACCCCGGGAAAATCGGGCTGGGCTACGCGGACCGGGTCATCACCGACACTTATCCGCTAAGCGGACAGCCCGTGCGCATCAAGCTAATTCGCCCCATCGCTCTGTATGCCGGGCTGGCGGCCGTGGCCCTGCTCGGGTTTGTTATCCTGCGGCTGGGGTGGCATTCGCGGATGCTGCGCGACTCGGCACAGGGAGTCGAGATTCCCACCGGGCACCTGCTGGAGTTCAGCCTCGCCAAATGCCAACTCGCGTGGTGGACATTTTTGATACTGGGCGGGTACCTGCTCATTTACTGCGTCACGGGTGAGCAGCCCACGGTTTCCACCACCACGCTGGCTTTGCTGGGCGTTAGTGCGGGCACCGCCGGCCTGAGCAGCGCCCTGGGCAAAGACTCCGGCCCCGTGGCCCCGGACGGAGAGGCGCGCGCATTGCCTTACACCAGCCGCGGGTGGTGGACCGACGTGGTTTCCGACGACCAGGGCGTGAGCATGCACCGGCTGCAGCAACTAGCCTTCACCTTGCTGATGGGGTACCTCTTCGTGCGCACGGTTTACAAAACGGTGGCCTTGCCCGAATGGACCGACAACGAAATCCTGCTGCTGGCCCTCAGCAGCGCCACTTACCTGGGCTTGAAGTCGCAGGAAGGGACCGGTTCCCCGGTACCAGTCGTGGCGCAGCCGTTGCAACCGGTGGAGGTTGACATAGACCCGGCCCCGGTAGTGGTGGTTCCGGCTCCCACTCCGGCTCCCACTCCGGCTCCCACTCCGGTCCCGGCCCCGGTCCCGGTAGTGGTAGTTCCGGCTCCGGCGCCAGTCCCGGTAGTTCACTCAGCGCCAGTTGAAACCTACCAGATCAAGCTAGGCGATACGCTCAGCACGGTGGCCAGTAGCCATCATCTGACCTTAGCCGAGCTGCTGTCGGAAAATCAGCATATTACCGACCCCAATTTAGTTCAGGTGGGTGAACGTATCAACATACCCGCTCCCGCCACGGCCTCGGCTCCCGTTGCGGGCGAGTTTAATGGAAAGGAGCCAGCTCCTGGCTCCACCCTGTTGGACAGTTCCGCGTTGATTTTCCCGCCTATAACCAGCACGGAGTCTCACCGCAGCGCGGCCCTTTACAACCAAGTCATCAACCAATTTGCCGTTGGTGTTAATCCACGTTATTTGCCACGTGATGGCTGCACCTTCTGCAATATTTTCGTCTGGGACGTCACCCGTGCAATGGGGTGCGCCATCCCGCATTGGGTTATGCGCGATGGTGCCATTGCCGAACCTAAAGCACCGGGGGCCCTCGAAATCAACATTGACGCGGGGTACGAGTGGATGCTAAACCACGGCATCAAAACCCAGGGCTGGGAGCCCGCTGATGCCGCTAAGGCCCAGCAGTACGCCAATGAAGGCAAACCGGCGGTAGCAATCTGGGACAACCCCACTGGTCATGGCCACACCGTTATTGTGCGTCCTGGAAGGATTGTAGGGAACGCGGGCCCTACCATCGCGCAAGCGGGAGGTCATAATTTCAATATTGGCCAATTAGCAAATGGCTTTGGCCACATCCATCCCCCGTTCTTCGTGCACGCCTAACCAAGCCTTTGCATGAGCCTTATTAAAAAATGGTTGCCAACGGACAGCTGTATCTGGTCAAGTACAACGTGGAGTTCTTTTCGTAAGTGGACATAATCCTACGCTCAGCGCCGGAAATCTCGTCCCCGTGGGGTGAACCCAAGTTAGGCTGCTTTGTCCAGCTGTTGCTGCCGGCAGCCGCGAATTCAGCGGTCGCCATTGCCTGCCGCATGCGGTGCGGCAACCCGACCAATCACAGCTGAGAATCGGCTTTTGTGAGGCGGCTCTCCGCTAAGTGATGGTAGCAATACGCCGCATTGCCCATGCGTAACAACTGCGCCTGCTCGGCGCGTTCTTTCTCCGGTAGCCGATGCAACGAGTCAACCTGCTGCTCCAACAGTCGTAGCAGGGGATGACGCGGGATTAACAGGTCGTCAATGCTCATCATGGTGCCCTGATTACGCGGTCTGATTGCCAGTGCAACTGCTGCGCAAGGCCCGACACGGAGTACTCCACGCCCCAATAGCACCGCAGCGCCGCGCCAACGGCCTACACGTCGGGGCACAGCGTCTGCTTGAGGTGGTCTAAGCTAGGCGGACAGAAGAAGGACGTATATTTCTTCTGTTATGACCGCAAAAAAGAGCGGGTCGTCGCCCGATAAACGACGCAAGTACGACGAGGCGTTCAAGGTCGAGGCCCTGCGCCTGGCCAGCGAGAGCCGCAGCACGCAGGCCGCGGCCCAGCAGCTGGGCATCAGCCCCAAGCTGCTCTACCGCTGGCAGCAGGCGCAGCTCGTGGCCGAGGTGGGCAGTGCGGAAGTGGCCCGCGACCCGGAGGTGCGCGCCCTGCGCGCGGCCAACAAACGGCTGGCACAAGAGCTCGATATTTTAAAAAAAGCCTTGGCCATCTTCGCCCAGCCGACCCCGTGAGCGTGTACCAGCACATTGCCCGGCAGCGGGCGCGGGTGCCGGTGCGCCAGCTCTGCCAGGTGCTGCGCGTGGCGCCGGCCGCCTACTATGCCTGGCGCCGGCAGCAGGGCCGCCCCGTTGCCGAGCCCAGTTGGCAAGTGGCGGTGCGCGAAGCGTTTGCCCACCACAGCCAGCGCTACGGCACCCGCCGACTGCGCGTCGAAGTCCAGGCCCAGGGCTACACCGTCGGCCGCTGACGGATCCGCCGGGTGCTCAAAGCCCATGGGCTACGCGCCCAGCAGCCGCGCTCGTTTGTGCCCCGCACCACCGATTCGGACCCGGCCGTGCGTGCCGCCCCCAACCGCCTGCTGGGCCAGCCGGCCCCCACCGCCCCGAACCGGGTCTGGGTGGGCGACATCACGTATTTGCCGCGCCAGGGCGGCGGCTGGCTCTACCTGGCCGTGTGGCTGGACCGTTGCTCGCGCAAGATTGTGGGCTGGGACGTGCGCGACACGATGCCCGAAGACCTGGTCAGCGAGGCCCTGCGCCGGGCCCTGGTCGTGCGCCGGCCCCCGGCCGGGCTCGTCGTGCATTCCGACCAGGGCAGCCAGTACACGGCCACCCGCTTCAAAGACCTGGTTGCCCAACATGGCGCGCTGCAGAGCATGAGCCGGCGGGGCAACTGCTACGACAACGCGCATGCGGAATCGTTTTGGAGCCGCTTCAAGGCCGAGCTACTCGACGGCGGCAGTTTCCCCGGACTGACCGAAGCCCGGCTCGAAATCAGTCATCACATCGCCTATTACAACGCTGAACGGCGCCATTCCGCCCTCGGCTACTGCTCACCCAACCACTTCGAAACCCAGCTTCAAACAACGTCCCAACTCTGTCCGGCTTAGCTAGACCACCTCAGCTTGACTTCCCAACTCAGGGCGGCCAACCCCGCCGAGGGCAGCCTCAGGCGCTGCCATACCTGGGCATAGCGGTAAAGCGTCGCCTCGTCCAAGCCCAAATCGTCGGCGATGATCCCCGACGCCTGCCCTTTAGCCAACAGTAGGACCGGACCGTTACCTGCACAGAGCCCGCCTCGCCACGCCGCTGCTTTTGCAGATGGCGCAAGTGCTAGCCCTTCGAATCGGTCAGGGACACGTTCATGCTACAAGGTTAGCCGACTATTTTCGCTTGTCACTTCACAGCGATTTTTAAGCAAAAAACCCGCTCAGACATCTGAGCGGGTTTTTTGCTTAAGCGACTTAGAATTATGCGGGAGGATTACCCAAAACAGAAACAAATCTAAGTTGATTGGCAACTGCTTTACCCGGCTTCCAACCCGATTGGTTCAAGTGGGCATTCACGTCGTTGAACGTATCGTTGTATAGGGGTATCAATTGTAGGCCGGCGGGGTTTCCCCCCTGCCGTCCAGGGGCGTTCGTGCCAGTAGTCGTGGCGATGTTGCCGCCTTGCCCAGCCATCCAGGCGCCAAGGGCTTGCCAGTAAGCACCAAAATTCGTCAGCTGCTGGGCTGACAGTGTTTCACCGACGTTAGACTCGGTTGAGTTTTCCAGCAAAATGTCTTGTTGTTGCTGGGTCATCAACTCCGAGGTTACAAGAAAACCTTTCATCGCGCCGGCAAGTTGTGCATCCGTAAAAGCCATAAGTCAAACGCCAGGGTTAAGCACTTGATTCATAATATCATATTGCAAGCACTTAAGACGAAGCTACTGGATTCGTGTTGCCAGTAATTTGGGCAAACAGCGCCTGAAGGTCCGCCAGCATCTTGTCGGATGAGTCGATGATTCCTTCCAGCACTTTAACCCAAGGTGAACCAGTGGGAAGCTTGTCCATACTCTTTTCAATCCAGGGCTTCAGCATGTCCCACGTTTGCACTACGGCCTGCTCCACGTCACTGCCGCTGGTCGGCATGGGAAACGGCGGGATAGGGTCGGGGGTCGGCAACGGCTCGTAAGGCGTGTGGCTGTTGATGTCCACAATGGCTTGCAGAAACTGCGTATTCACGCCGTTGATGCCATCGTACAACGCTTCAATGGCGAGCACCATTTCCTTCGAGATACCACCGCTGATTTCGCGGTCGATGATCTGGGCAGCTAGGCCCAATGCGCCACATATCGACGCAGTGTATTGGGTCCAGGTTGTGAAAATCTGACAGTTTGTTTCGTCCGCACCGGTCAGCGTCGTGCTGCATCCTGCCGGGGGGGCGGCCTGCACGGCCGCGAGCATCGTTTGGCCGGACAGGTAAGTGGAGAGTTGAGGAATGACTTGGGGGGGCGCGCACTCGTTGGCCATGTTTTTGGATTTGGGGTAAGAGAAAAATGAAAATGGAAAAATCTGGTGCTAAGCCGGCGTGGCTTGCGGGGCCAGGGCGCTGACAATTTGCTTTGCTTCCGTCAGCAGGTCTTGCGTAAAAAGGGCGTTGCTGACCGTGATGGTTTGGGTGCCGCCTTGCCGCGTTTGAATGGTCGCCGTGTAAGAGGCGCTCTGCGTCAGCTCCAGCGCCAGGTTGGCCAAGCCGGTCTCCAGGTTATTGGAATGGCTTTGGAAAGCCTGGACGGATGTGGTGGATATTGAGGCCGAAGCGGCCTGTACCGCCGCGGCCAGGTCCGTCAGGGGTAGGACACTCTCGGCCAGGTTTTCAGCGAAATCCTCAAACGCTTGGGGCTGGGCAGTGGCGGCTGCCTGTCCGACGCTGTTGATGGCGTCCCGGCCGTCGGCCGCATAACTCTTCATTGGCGAACCCGCGTCCACGCAATTCTGCGATTGCAAGAGTCCCGCCAGCGGGTCAACGATGCTGTTGACAATCCCGAGGATGTGCACCGCCTGGCCGGCAACCGGCAATGCCTTGTTCGACAATAAGGTGCTATGGCTTGTTATCGAATCCATCTGGATTGCGTACGTGTCAATACCGCCCTGGATTCCATTGATGGCGGTCGCCAGCGTTTGCGCCTCGGCCGCCATATTGGCCAGCTTGACTGACACGGCGGTAGCAATCCCTTCGAGCTTCGCGGCAAAGGCCGCGATTTGCGCCGTTTGCTTGCCTCCCTGGCGTGCGTCCTCGGCTTTGCCTTGCTCCACAAGTTGAATAAGCTGGTTCATGCTCATGCTCCACCCTTCCACCCGGTGGATGGCCTGGTCGACAACGACGGTTTGCGGAACGCTCCTTACCACGCTTTGCGAAGCCGCTTCCAGCGCGGCGAGGGCCGCTTGCAGGGCCGGCAGCGCGTTGGTCACGGCGCCCATCTTACCGTTTTGGTCGCGTGCCACGTCATCAAACGGCTTGACCAGCGCAGTCACAAACCCAACGTTGAGCGTAGCGAGGAAATCAAGTATGTGCACCGCGTCAGCAAGCAGTTGTGACAAGTCATTGACTTGCTGCGCAAAGGTCGCGGGCAGGGCAAGTGAGGCGGTGAAGGACAGCAGGGCTCCTTCCAGTTTGGTAGCAGCCGGCGCCAGGGCGTCCAGGTTCGTCACCAGCGTACCGCAGCTGGTAATGAAAGCCGCGGTATTTGGCCACACGCTGGGGTCAACGGGGGGCAGGAGATTCGGAGAGGCCCCCTGCGCAATGGCCAACGCGGCCAGCGAAAGCGTATGAGGCCTCACCGCCGGAGATTTGAGCGCCATCAGCACGCGGGAATCGACCTGAGCTAACGGCCGGGACAGATAGAAAGCAGCGCTTGCTCCCGGGCCGCCGTTGGTCGCCGGGGCTGCGGGCGTAATGGCGGGGGTGGCGACCGGAAAAGGAGGGGCCACCGACGGTTTGTTGGGGTCGATGGGAGTGTTGGTGATGGCGCTGATCAGCCCCAGGATGGCCGCTTTGGTTCCTCCGTCCTGGCCGGAACGGTACTGGCCGAGGGCGGTTTCGGCTGCGTCCCACAGCCGGTGGGATTTGTCCCCTTGGGCCGATCCCGTTGCGTCACCGGCCTGGCTAATGCCGGGTTGATTGATGCCCGACTTTGCCGCATCCATAATCGGCCCAATGCCCAGCTTATTAAAGATTGCTGTTTCAGCCGATTGCACGAGCGTGTCGAGGCCCGTTGCCTGCATAATCAGGTCGATCACCGGCTTTAAAATCTTGTCGAATATGCAGGCTAGCGCGTCCAGCACCCAGGCAAGGGGTTTTATGGCCTCCTCCATGCGGTGAAAGCCACTGTTGAGGGGTGCCAAGGCGTCCGCCGCGCTTTTGATGTCAGTAAGTGCCGAGCCCACGCCGCCGCCGACCGCTTGTTGAATGCTGCTCAGCACGCCACTCAAGTCGTGCACGGCTGTTTGGGCTGCGGCAATGACCGGGTTGAGTGCATTAAGCGCGTGCCCTAAGTCCTGTTGCACCGAATTGAAGGTGTTCATTAAGGCCAGCAATTTATCGGAAGCCTCCGTTCCGACTAATACCGGCGCCAGAGGCGCGGCGATCTGCGACAGGTAGGAAAGAATTTCGATGGTGTTGATGTAACCAGGAATCTTCTGGCTGACGTCGACCACCACGGTCCGAAAATCACTCAGCCCCGCTTGCACGTCGCCCAAGGTTTTCGCGACCGGCTGAATCGTTTCGGTGTTGATTTCCTTCGCGGTGGTTAGGGCGTCCTTGAACGCTTCGCTTACGGTTTCAATACCCGTCGACATCAGGCCGGCCACCTCTCCGACGATGGGGATAGGTTCTAAAAATTCCAGTACCTCTCCCAACGCCATAAGCGCATCGTCGATATCATCCGCGGCAGAGATTAAACTGCCGATGTCATTCAGCAGCGTGTCGGTGTCCGTAATTAGTGTTGTAACCGCATCAACCGTTGGCACCATAGGGCCAAAACTCTGAAGGGTTTGCTTCAGAGTATCTAGTGTTGCGGCAAACGCATCGCCCGTAGCAAGTGTGCTCATGTGTGTTTATTTAAAAATTTATGCTGCCATTTTCGTTCGAACGTTTCTAGCCCATTTCTTATCAGCCTTACTTGATAGCTTAGTAGAAAGCGCTCGGTTTGATTCCCGTTGACTGTCTGCACCAGTTTACCTCGGTTCGGACCCGTGGTAGATTCTCAATTAGATGACGCTGTTGCACGTTGCAAATCATAAACTGGCGTGCAACTATTACATCCGCTCCTCAAACCTATATGAAGCGAATTCAAGGGCCTGGCCTTTCGCAAACTGGGGCAGCCCTATCAGTCAAAAAGTCTCCTTTATGGATCGCACGACATTAAGAATGAAAAGCGACGCTAAGGGATTGTGAGCAAGATCAGTGCCTCGGGAAAGGCACGTTTAACTATCATCAAGGCATTTTTTTGAAAAAACAGGTTGTGAGCAGGCTGGAGTGTGATTTTGGCTCATCCCATTTATTTCTGCCTGGTTGACTGATTTGGAAAGACAAACCAGCCCGTTTTTGGCCTTCGAGCGGGCTTGGCTTTGTTTTTTGTTCCTAGGCTAGCGCGGCCCCAGGAAAAGCGGTTCTCCGGAAGGACGGGCGACTTTGGTACGCAAAGTCCTTCTCACCGCATCGTTGCGACGAGCGAAAGGTAGTCGCCAATGGGAACCGGGAAAAAACGGGTACGGAGCCCCCAGGAGAGGCATCGGTTGGGAGCGCAAAGAGTAGATATGGCTTGGGCCGGAAGCCGGCGGGCGCCACCAGTGCGAACCGGGAACAGGAGCGCCGGCTATATGCGCAGCACGGGGCTGCAGGGGTATGATAATTAGGGGTCCACAGCCCCCAGCAAGATGAAAACCCTGCTGACAGATTGAGTAAGGTGGCGCAAACAAACGCACAAAAACATAATGGAACTAATTTTACTATAGGCATTTTAAATAAATGTTGTTGACAGACTTTTGGTAATGGGTCAAACTAGGGCGAGATCATGTCTCGTCCGGCGAGTGCTTTACATCACCTGATTGATGGATGACCGAAATCGAGCGGTTCCCACGCCAGGCCAACAATGAGAATCATGCCATCGCCTTCCGCAAGGAGGCGGTCCGGCTGGTGGAATCGGGTTTGTCGCAGCGGGTCGTCTTGCAGCGGCTGGGCATCAGCCACGCAACGTTGCGGGCGTGGCTGCGGCTATACGGCACGGCGGTATATTCCCAGATGCGCCGCAAACTATTCACCGCCACCCAGAAGCACCAGATTGTGCGGGTGCTGCTCGACGGCCGCTTGAGCGAAGACGAGGCCCTACGCAAGTACGGGCTGCGGATGAAAAATACCTTGCGCGAATGGGTAGCCGCTTACCGGGCCCGCGAGGCCGTGCCACCCGCCGCGCCGGACACGCCCGCCGATGCCAATGCCCTCCTGGCGGCTCAGTTGCGGCAGGCGCAGTGGCAAATCGAGGCGCTGCACACGCTCATCGACCAAGCGGAGGCCGCTTATAAAATTGCCATCCGAAAAAAGGGTGGTGCCAAGCCGTCGAAATGATGCGCCAGAAGTACCCCGCCTCGGCGTAAGGACGCTATGCGGACTGTTTGGCAAGACCCGAAACGCATTTTACGACCACCAGCGCCGGGCCACCGCCTGGGCACGCGTAAACTGTCTTTCCTGCTGCTCCCGCAACTGGGCGAGCACGCGCCGCGGGTGGGCCGGGATTACCTGTTTGCCCTGCTGGCCGGCCATGGTCTGTTAATTCGCCGCCGCGAACGGCGCGTGGTGACTACGCACACGTGCCTGCCCTTATTTCGGTGGCCGAATCTCATCGAGCACCTGCTCGTGAGCCGGGCCGAGCCGGTCTGGATCAGCGACATCACCTACGTGCGCCTGCTCAGCGGTTGGAGCTACCTGAGCCTGATTACCGACCTGTATACTCCCCTAAAATCGTGGGCGTCTGCCTGCACCCGGACCTGTCGGTGCTCGGCACCCTCGCCGCCCTGCACCAGGCCCTGGCCGCGCGCAACCAGCCCCAGCGGCCGCTGATTGACCACTCCGACCGGGGCTTGCAGTACGCGGCCACCCGCTTTAAGGACTTACTAGCCCGCCACGGCGCGTGGCAAAGCATGAGCCGGCGCGATAACTGCTACGACAACGCCCTACCGGGTACGACCCACGCCGAATCGTTTTGGAGCCGCTTCAAAGCCGAACTGCTCGACGGCGGCCGTTTCCCTGGCCTGGCCGAAGCCAGGCTCGAAATCAGCCACCACGTCGCCTACTACAACGCCGAGCGACGGCATTCTTCGCTCGGTTACCTTGCCCCCAACCACTTCGAAAATCACCTGCAAACAACGTCCCAACCCTGTCCGGCTTAGCTAGACCACCTCAAAAACCCGGCCATTGCCAACTCCGACCCGGAAATATGAACCGATCATTAGCACCCACCTCCTCCCCCACCCATCGTGGGGCGGCCGGTCGTGGGGCCCCTCAGGCAGCGGAGAAAAAAAGACATCACCCGCCAAAGGCACGAAGCTCGCTGGTTAACGCCGCTTTTTTAAGTCAACAGAGTGAGGCCAAGCATACTCTCAATTCACTGCCACTCGCCTCGCCGGGCACTAATTGTTTCCTGGCTCTTCCCCCTATTACTGGGTTCAGTATGCTAAGTTTTGGATGTCCCAAAAAGCTGCATTTTTGCTGGCAAACCCAGCGTTTTGGCAAGATGCTGGCGTGCAGAAGAAAACCGTTGCCCAAGCCACGGCATTCCAAGGCGTGCGGCCCGTGTAGGGGCCTGTTCTTCCGGTGAACAAAGCCTTCGATCTCTACTACGAGACTCATTGTAACTGGTAATCTTTCGAGCTGGTCATGGTGGTCCGCATCGGTATCTTCCCCGGCCGCAGCTTTTTGCTGGTAACAGCAGTTGGCCGTACTTGTGTTCGTAGCACGACCGCTGCACTTCCGGATTCTCTTATAAAATATTTATTTTCAATCACTTATTAATTAATTGCCAGAGTCTGTGCAAATTTCCCCAGACCGCTTCATGCTTAACAACATTCTTTAACCGGCACTTGTGGCCACCTGCCTCCTATAGTCGCAGCTATTACAAAAAGCACGAATTCCCGCTCCATAGGAGGGCCAATCAGTGTCCAACCCCAAGTGTCCATCTGGATTCGTGCTTTTTGTAATACAACCCATACGTCGCCGCCAATTAGTGTTAAATCGTGCTTTTTGTAATAGATGATATTATGTTTTTATTGTGAAAATTTTATATTATTACGCGATATTACTTAAAGTTATCTGAAATTGTCAATGTCTCAGAATTGGCCAATACTGGATGAAGTGGCGCTATTACAAAAAGCACGAATTGCCGGGCCGCCGCAAACACCCTCCATTAGAGATTGCGGACAGCTAACCTCGTTAAAGCCTTGATTTAAAACAAAATAAAGACGGCCTCTTTAAATAAACCGTCGTTTTCTTCTTTATAAAGATTACCTATATTATAGGTTTCGCAACGCAATGGTTGTCAAATAGTTCCAAGGGTCATCTATTACCAAAAGCACGAATCATCTATTACCAAAAGCACGACGACCTATTACCAAAAGCACGACGACCTATTACCAAAAGCACGAAACAGCCGGCTCAGCCTATTACGAAAAGCACGAAAGGCTATTACAAGAAAAATATTTGTAATACTATTGCCACTCCAAGCCCTGATCTTCCTCCCCTACCCCGCCATGCAGGTTTCCTTATTCGACGCGCCAAAACCCGACACCGTCAGCAAGTTGGTCGTGCAAAGAAACGATTTGGTGAACGCCCGGTTTGCGCTCACCACCCTAGAAATGCGCCTGTTCATGGCCATGCTGTCCCGCATTCACCGCGACGACACGGAGTTCAGCGAGATGCGCATCCCGGCTACGGAGGTCGTGGCCCTTTCGGGACGGCGGCCCAGTAGCAACGATTACCAGCAACTCAAGGATATGTGTGCCCTGCTCGCTTCGCGGGTGTTGTACATCGAGCGGCCCAGCAAGAAGAAACCGGCCAGCAAGGCTGCGGAGGACACGCCCAGCTTTTCCAATACCCCGCTCATGGCCTACGCGGACTATAGCAGCGAGGAGCGTTCGCTGGTGGTGCGGTTCAACGACCGGGTGCGCGACCACCTGCTGCAACTCAACGAGGGCAACTTCACCCAGGCCCAGCTCATGCAGCTGCTCAAGCTCAAGAGCGCTCACTCCTACCGGATCTACTGGTTGCTGAAGCAATTCGGCAGCTTCGGTACCCGGACGCTCCTGGTGGAAGACCTCAAGCGGTTGTTGGGCCTGGAAGGCCAGTACAAGCAGTTCCCGTTATTCAAGCTGCGCGTCCTGGACCGGGCACAACAGGAGTTGGCCCAAACCAACCTGGCTTTTGAGTACGACCTGCTACGGGGCGGGGGTAAAAGCGTGGAGCAAATTCGTTTTCGCTTTTCACCCGTGGTGAGCGAGGCCTTGTTGCCCGCCTTGCAGACCCCCAACGAGTGGCAAACCGCGCTGCTGGAGGCGGGCGTGGCCGCCAGCAGCGTGGGAGTGGTCGGGGAGCTTATCGAAAAGGGCGAAGTGGACCCCGCTTACGTGCTGTTCGTGGTGAACCAGCAGCGAAGCCGCAGCAGCCAGGGCAAAGTCAGCAGTCTTGCGGGGGCGGTGTTCACGGCCATTACCAAGGGGCATTCGTTGGAAGACTACCGCAAATCCGTGGCCGTAAAGCAAAAAACCGCGGCCCGGAAGAGCGCCAAAGCCCCTGTAGAGGTGTTACGCTACCGCCTGGCCGAGGTGCGGGAGTCCTATGAGCTGATGCAGCGGAAGAACCTGGCCAAAGGCGCGACATTCGAAGAGAATCTGCAGCTGGTGTACCTCTCGCAGGGCTTTTGCCGGGAGGTTGACGCCCAGGGCATCGAATGGCTGGTTAAGAAATAGTCCCGGAAAGCTTGCCTACCCTCCCACCTGGCCTTCTGCCGGGTCGGATAATCAGCCAAGCTGCGCCTAAGAGGGCCGCAGTCCAACGGACCAATGTTTTCCTGAATTCCCGGCCCCCTACCCTACCGGGCCGGGCAGCACCAGTCGGACCAACGCGGCGCCCAGCGTCAACCCCTTGCTTCCCTAGTCATCTTCCTCCAAAGGGACCTCCCCGGCGGCCACCAGCCAAGCAGATATGCTTGCTTATTGCGCCCCTCGCGCAAGCAGGAGCTCATCCGACAGTCGGCGCGGTTAGTTGAGGTGCACCGCCGCCGAGGACCCAACCCAGCGCTTTGCGACGCGGGCGTCGCGGCCGCGTGCGCAACTGGCATCGCTGTGGTGCACCAGTGCGTGGACAAGTCGCAGACTGATCCCACCGTACTCCGGTTCTGCTCTCCGCCTGTGCAGGGTTTTCCGGTTGAATTGGACTCCAGCCGGGAGAACATCCAGAAGGTTTTGGCCCCAGCACAAACGCTGAACCCACTTGAGTTTATCCAAATCTTTATTTACTTTACGTAAAGATGTAAAGAGAGAAAGTTATAGAGAGAACTTTAAAAGCCATAGGAGCACCATTTGTGCGCTTCAGCGTGACAATAACCAACAGGCTGACAGGCTATGATGAATGAATAAAGACGGTATAGATAAAAAGATTGTAAATACTTCTTTCTCGTACAGCTTGTCTTTGTCATCTTTGCATCAAGACAATCTGTACAACTAATTATTACCCTTATGAAAGTCATTGCAATTGCTCAGCACAAGGGCGGGGTCGGAAAAACGACTTCGGCCCTCGGCATTGGCCATTCCCTGGTGTTACTGGGGCACCGGGTGCTGCTCATTGACTGCGACCCGCAGAGCAACCTCACCTCCACGTTTACCAACGTGCAAGCCCCCAACCTGTGCATGGTCCTGCGCGGCGAGGCGACCCTGGCCGAGGTCATGCAGCCGGTGGGAGACAACCTGAGCCTGATTGCTTCCCGGCCCGAACTGAGTCCGCTCGAACGCATGATTGGAGCCGATGCGACCCACCCCAATCTGCTCCGCCGGCAACTGGCGGGCTTGCAGGACCAGTTCGACTACATCATCATCGACACGCCGCCTTCCATGGGACCCATGACGGTGATGAGTTTGACGGCGGCTCATTACGTGCTGGCTCCGATGCGCCCCGACCCGTTTGCGTTCGCTGGTTTTTACAAGCTGCTCGACATGCTGGAGGCGGTGCGCGACAATTTCAACCAGGCTCTGGAGTTGAAAGGCATCTTTCTTACGCAGTACCACCCCAGCTACCGGGGGCAGGTGTACCACGACTTCGCAGCGGAACTGGCCCAGCAGCCGCGTGTTAAGGGCCTGCTCACGGACACGTCCATCCGCATCAACGCCAAGCTGGTGGAGGCCGTGGCCCTGAAAAAAAGCATCCACGCCCACGCGCCCGAATCCAACAGCGCACACGACTACCTGGCTCTTACCCAAGAACTACTAACCCGGATTGCCCAATGAGCAAGCAGCCCCGCCCCAGCTTCGCGGCCACCGCCGTGGCCGACATTACTGGTGTTCCGTCACCGGCCATCAACCCCGACCAAGCCCTCTGGCCTAACGCGGGCACCATTCGTCCGGCGACCCCGGAAGCAGCTTCGGAACCTGCGCCCGCGCCGGCATCGCCAACCGCCAACCAAGGAGATGATCTTTACAGTAAAGATGGTCTTGATGTAAAGCCTGGAAAGATCATCTTTTCAAACAAGTTGGAGGCTGCTACCTACCTGAAGCTTCAGCAGCTGGCAACGTACGGCGGCGAGAACATTCAGGAAATTCTCGAATCAGCGCTGACGGCCTATTTTGAGGGGAAGGAGGAAGCTGCCCGGCCGTTGCCGCCCAAAGTCTTGGCCGTATTGCGAAAAAAGTACCCCTTCATTTAACCGTTCCGAAAGGATAGGGGAGGGGCAGTAGCCGCAAAGTAGAGGAATGAATCCGCTCACGCTTATCCCGCCGTGCCCCTCTAGCAACTTCGTGCGCAATTCGCATTGTTCAACCTGTGCAACAGCAGCCGGAGACCGGTCCCCCGGTAAAGAAGTTAGTCGCTTACTTTTTCTCGTTTAGCGCTCCGTTTGCGTCCCCCAGGAACTCTGTCCGCGAACAGCAGGCCGTTACCGTGGCGGGAGGAGTACCTTAAATAGATTGGCGGCCTGGCCAAGCCACAGGGCAGGCGCCTGTGCAACCACTTGTACCAAGCCGCAACTCTGCCCCAGCCTTCTGGGTGCTCTGCCACCTGATCCAAGCCGCGGCCACTGGTGAAGCGAGCACCGTGACTTCCCGGTCCGGCCATAGCACGTAATGGAGGGCCTTGTCAGCACCCCGGGCATTCTCTCGCTCGGCTCTGACTCTGGTACCCGGTCCAAGGCAAGTGGGCCGTGGCCCAGGCATAGGCGTGGCCGAGCGATTGGATCAACATTTCGGCCGACTCTCATGGGTTCGGCCAATTTCGGTGATGAGTGCACAAATCGCCATTAAATTAGTGGTCAAGCTGTTCCAGGCGGGCATCGACATAACTGATTTTGGCGGGGTCGAAGGCGGCCAGGGCCTGCGCGACCCAGTACTCGTCCACCGTGTCCTGGTACATGAGCAGGTGCACGGTGGCCGTCTGCTCGGGGTTGAGGCGCAGCAGCCGGCCGATCCGCTGCGCAGCTTTGCGCTCGTTGCCATACGCGTGCCAGATGATGCCCACCCGCAAGTTCGGGATGTTGATGCCTTCCGAGAGCTGGGCCACGCAGGCCAGGCGCTGGATTTCGCCGGTATTGAACTTGGCCAGGTTGGCCGGGCTGTTTTTGTTTTTGGAGTGGTAGGTGTGCTCCGCCTGCTCCTCGGCCTGCTGCTGGTTGCAGGTGAAGAGCAACACCTTCTCCGCGAACTGGCGGGCCAGGTGCGCCATGTAACGGCCCTTGCCCGGGTAGTGCATCAACGCCTGCATGCGCAGCAGGCGCAGCGTCTCGACGGGCAGCGCGTCCTGGGCGGCGTTGGCCAACCGGCCACTCCAGTACTGGTAGCTCTCGCGCTCGCTGGTGGTGAACTGCTGGCCGGATCTGAGCGAGACCCGGTGGTCGCGCACGGGACTCAGCGGCAGGCGGTGCACGACCAGGCGGTAGTCGTTGAGCAGGCCCGCGAGCACGGCTTCGTCGGTGGTGTAGTCAATCACGATGGGGCAATAGGTGGCCACCAACCGGCCCTTCTCCGAACCCGGCTGGGCGGGGGGCGTGCCGGTCAGGCCCAGGATGCTTTTTTTGCGCGCCACGTGGGCCCTCAGGCCGGGCTCGTGTGAGTCTTTAAGGGCGTGGCACTCGTCGAGGTAAAGCTTGGAGTAGTGGCCTTGCATAAGGGTTTTGCTTAGCGACCGGTAGGTGGTGAAGGTGATGGCGTCGAGCAGATGCGCCAGTCCAAACTTGCGGGCTTCCTGGTGCCAGGAGTCTAGAACGGTTCCGGTAGGGGCCGCCACCAAAAAGGGTTTGGTCGCGGGATCCAGCCGCTGGCGGTCGGAGAGGAGGCGCGCCATGTCACGCAGGCCGATGAGCGTTTTTCCAACGCCCATGGCCACCGCGGCCCCAGCGAGCTGGCGACCGTTGATTACTGTTAGGACATGGTCCTGCAATGCTTGTTTTTTTTCCTGGGCCGTCAAGGAGGCGCTAACGGGGGAAGCGCTCATAAGCAGGGGAGGGGTAGGGCCCAACGCGACGTAGCTGGCGGACCAGGATTAACGGCGCAGAGCGAAGTTCACGACAAAAATAAAAGGGCCAGTGGTTTATCAGCTCTGCGGTGGCAGCCTTTCGTCGTGTCCGGTTACTGGTTAACCCATTCGCGGGGTTGATGCCGAAATTGATGCAGATTGATTGGCCCACTTCTCAATATCCCCTCTTAAGCATTGGCAGTACATTATCAGGGCAGCGGCCAGCAGCTAATGTCGCAAAGTGGCCTGCTATGAGGTCAATGCACGGCTTTTCTTTAGCCAGACAATTTAGTGTTTCGCGGGCTGAACAGGTTGCCCGAACGAAGCGAATGTGCGTTCCTCCGGCTTTACTCAGTGCTGAGCAAAAAGCCAACTTGTGCCGTTTCAGGCCGGCTTCACGGAGCAAGCCGTTCCGGCAAGCGCTACATGCGCGACTTGGAAATGCCACCGCGCCGTGCTAAAGTACCTTGTTTAATATTTACCCCAAACTTCTAACCAACTTCGTCTTAGGGGACTGGGGTTAGCAGGTACCCATGCGAAAAAGCGGATACGGTACAATTCAGTAACCGGTCTCTACGGGTTCTGCGTTGCGGGTTCCTTCGTGCGCGTCACGCCCGTCGTTGCACTGGCGTTGCAGCTGGTTTGAGGGCGAACATTCCTCTAGCAGCTTCCATCCGGGCTGATAGCACGAACCGATCAAAAGCCGCGACAAACGCCGCAGTGCACGGACTCTACAAGAAGCGGCCGTATGACAGCGAAAATGCTGACCGCGTAAAGTGTTGCAAGTGGTGCGCCGGTGGTTTGAAGAGCGCAGCAAATCCCGCGTCTGGTTTGCCTAATTATTCTACCCAGCTAGTATCACCTGCTGCTGTTGCGGCAGGTTGGCGTAAAGCAATAACTCAATGCCTCCTCAGCCAGCACCAGCACGCTTCCGTCTGCGAAAGGAGTAAGGTCCCCCGCTGGATGGGGCGCAGCGGGTTCCAAATTGGCGCCAACTATTGGAGCAGGCAGGCTTAGCGAGCCACGAGGCTATCGAGCTAATCAGAAAATGGCTACTCATGCCATCTTCTTCAACGTGAGGCTGGGTGGCCGGACAGCCGCATTATGGTTGCGACAAGTGAGGGGTCTCTTTCCAGTAGCCCATAGTGACCAAATAAATGGCCTCTTCGTCTACGCTGCTCGACTCGGTAAAACGGGCCGTGGAGGGCCGCGTGTTTGCCAATCAGGTAGTGGGTTCTGAACTCGTTTTTGATACCGGCCACATTCCAGGGGTGAACGTGATGTGTTTTGCCAACAGGTCCAAGTGACGTCGCACTGCTTCAATTACCAGGTCCTCAGGCTCTATAATCACCGCTTTTGGCGTGACTTCCAGCTGAAAAGAAGCGAAGCGTAAGGCTCTTTCCATATCGTAAGGCAGGAAGAATTTACGTTTGCCAAACTTGACACCGGGCATGCTTTTACCCATGCCCCCTTTCTGCGACTTAGCGGCGGTGGTGGAAACAGCAGGTTTAGGGGAAAGCGAATCAGACTGTTCAGACATAAAATGGAAGAAAAAAGCTGGTATGGAAAGATGCGAAAGGGTACAATAAGAAAAACCCTCAATGATGACAAGTTAACAACTAAAGAATTTCGCTAACAAGCTTACAAGGTGATTTATTTGAAAGATTATCTTAAAACTTGGAATGTTGGTTATTTATAATAATCTGAAATTAAATACTCTTTGCTATGGTGCTTTATTGACTTAACACTGTAATAATTTTATAACAAGTGCCTGTTACCGGTAGATAATCATCTCGTGGATTCCCTCTATTTTCTAATAAAGTGTTAAGTCACTTGTTATGAGAAAAATAATAAACACAATTGTTGTTGCTAAATAATCCAAGCAAATTAGAAAGGTGAATTATTGACTTCAGTACCTGAGCCAGTTACGTTGAGAAACGTTGACTAGTGGTTATGGTAGTTTGGTTCGGCTTATAACGTGTGCTTGTCTGTAAATTGCTCATCTTTTAAAACTACCAAATCAATATAAAAGCCATTATCATTAATTTTTTTGCATTGGTGTTACTCAGGAAGTCTCGTGTACGGCTACTCTAGAATTTTTCTGAATGCTATTCTTACTAGATACATAGACGGCCACTTTCTAAAAAAATAACTTCTTGTAAACTTTACTCAAGCAGTAGTGGGCTGATTGATCGATTCCAAATAAGGTTGAGAACGGAATTTTTTTGGCACCTCATTATTGGCGCTCAATTTAAAAACTGCTGGGATGGTAATGTTGTAGTTAGTGCATAGTTGTGATTTTAATAGAATAGATTGGCCCGATACTATCTGACATCGTGGGTAATAGTATGAGGTTTTGGAGTAGCTATTGAGCAAATTGATAAACTCAGAAATTTATTTTAATAATATTATGAAAATATGATTTTAGTTGCTAACTAGCTTCTGAATTCCTTAGCAAGAAGTGTTCAGACCGTGTCGAATTACCTACGTAGGTCTTTCTCATCAGCTCTGCTCTCTTGATTCGGTAACTTTTCTACTGCTAAACATATGGCCGACGCCGACGCCTCCGAAAAAAAGAAACGTAAGCCGGGGCGTCGTCCCCAAGCCGTTCACGCCAAATCGCTCACCATTACGCTGCCCCCAGAGGACATGGAGCGCTTGCGGGTGCAGGCAATGGTGACGGGTCACCATCGGTCCGAACTATTGCGACGGGCGTGGCAGGGGCTGCCCCTGACACCCAAAGTGAAGTGGAATGTTCAGGCAGTGGAGTTCTACAAGGAGATGGTAAAACTAGTCGCACACTTAGAAACCATCGCTGAAACCGAGCAGTTTGAGCCCGCTGTCCAACAACAAGCAAAGGCGGCCCTCGACCAGGTGCAACAGTTCATGCACACTTTGAACGAAGGGGCCACGCAATGACGGCCTACGCGATCCCCAACGACAGCTTCCGGGCCGTTTCCTTTTATATATGCCGGGAAAGCAAGGACGCCCTGGTTCTGGCAGCCGAAGGAGTGCGCACCAACGATGCGCAGCACATGGCCGAAGACTTTACCTTTCAACGGCAACTGCAGCCCGGCCTGGGCATGGCCGTGCTGCACATTCCACTCTCGTTGTCCACCGCCGACGCGGAGAACCGCAGGCCGGAGGAGGTCAGCCAGCTATTGGAGAAAGCGGCCCGGTTGTTCATGAAGGAGTTGGAAAAGGAGAAGCGGGTTGGCCCGCTACAAACGCAGTGGGTGCTGGTGCAGCACTTCGACAAGCCCCATCCGCACGCGCACCTGGTGCTAAACAGGGTCGACAACCGGGGCAGCATTATCCCGGATGCCTTCATCGGCCAGTACTGCCGCGAGGCATGCCAGCGGGTGGAGCAGCAGCTGGGCCTGTTCTCAGCCGAGGAGCAGGGCCGGGCGCAGGCGCGTCGCGACGGGCAAACGAACCGGCAGGTTGCCGCCGCCACCCCCCGGGAAAAGCGCATTGCGGACCGGCAGCGCGCCCGGCACACGGTGGCGAACGCGCTGGTCGCCGTGGCAGACAAGACCGGTGGCTTCGCGGAACTGGCTGCCAAACTAGCACCCCACAACATCCGGCAGGTAGTGAGCGAGCACCGGCAGGCCGATGGCACAACCCGGTTTGGCGTGTGCTTTGAGTTGGGCGCGCACCGGTTCAAGGGGGGGGAGGTGGGCAAGGATTTCACGGCCCCCCGGTTGCTGGAAAAGTTTGCGCAGCACCAGGTGGACGTTCCCGTGCGGCAAGCCCCGGCTTTGGCCATAGACGAAGTTCTCGGCCGCCACGAAGTTGGCAAGCGCAACCCACTGCCCGCCGAAAGCGAACGTGCGGCCCAGCAGCGCGCCGTTTCCGTGGCTCTGCTGCCGCAGGAGGTGCAGGGAAACAAACAATTTCCGGTGCCGGTATCTGCGAGCGTGCTGCCACCGGCTGTGGTGGTGGCTGGGCTGCCGGTCGATTCGAAGGAGGTTAGTGAACCAACTGCTGGCCGCTCGCCGCTTGGCCGTGTTGTCACAGCAGAGCCGCCGGCAGACGTTCCACCCGTTGAAGCCGTTGCCCAACAGTCGCGGCCAGCGGCGGATTTACCGGAAGAAACTCGGCAAGCGGAACAATTGCGCAACGCGGCGGCGGAGCAGGCCACGGCCGACGCGCTGGAGGGTGTTGAACGGGAGCGGGCCCGGCTTGCAACCTTGGTGCAGGAAGCCGACCAAGCCGAGCGTGCCGGTGCCTACACCCGGGTCGCGGAGTTAAGCTACGGTGTTATCCAAGAGGTTGAACAGCGCATTGCCGCACACGAAGAGCAAGCAAACGCCACGCCCGCGGGGCGTGTTCTGCTGGCCGAAGTGCACGCGCAGGAGCAAGAAAGACTCCGGTTGGCCGCGCAGGTCGAAGCTGCTGAGCAGGATCGGCAGCAGTTGCAGGAGCAGATCCGAGAAGTCTTAACACGGACCCTTTACGCGCCTGAAACACCCTTGCTCAGTACACAGGAATATCAGAACCGAGTGCGCAAGCAGGGGTACCAATTTATCTTGGTTACCGGACAGCCCCATAGGATTAAGCACGAGGCCAGCGGGGAAATATTCACCCTGGCCGAAGTGCAGCCAGGCGGTTCAGCGGCCTTGCCCTTGCCCGCGCAGGTGACGGAGGTGCTGGCTCAGCAGGCGTACGCTGCAAAGACGCTCAAGATGCTGGAAGGCCTGCTGGTGGCGCAGGATTTCACGACCCGGGCGGCGTTTAACGCCCAGTTGCAGCCGCAGGGGTACTCGGCCGCCTTGGGAGCGGATGGGGGCATGCACCTTCGTCACAAAGACTCCGAGCGGACCGTGCCAGTGGCGGGACTGAAGCCTTTTGGCCGGGACTTGGCTGAACAGGTGGATGAGGTGGTGGCCACGCGGCAGGCCAGCCTAATTCATGGCAGAATCGGCGTCTATGCAAGTGCTACGCACTCGGCCGCTGAACGGCTGGAGCACATTCGCAAGGACCTGGTCGCGGCGGGCGTCACAATCGAGGTTCTTGAATCGCCAGCGCCGAGGCCCGGTTTAGGGCCGCTGGCAGTGCTCGCCTACACCCACGAGACGAGCGGTACGCAATTGGACGCGGTCAACAACTTGATAGCCAGGGTACGATCTTCGCCGGACGCGCACGTTATGGAGCAAAGCGAGGGGTTTGGACAACCCCCAACGGCTTGGCCTAGCCGCGGGGGACAGTTTGGTCAAGCCACGGTGGTAATCGGAGACAGCAAAACGAGAAGTGCCGCGGAGCGAGCAGCGCCGGCGGTTGCTGGCTTGCGAGACGCGGGCGCTGTGGTGCGGGAGGTGGCGGGCGAGCAACCGGGCCAGGTCGTGCTGACGGTGCATTATCATACGCAGCGACACAAGTTGTCGAGCATTACGCAGACACTCGATGATTTGGCGTATCGCAGCCCCGGAATAACGGTGGATGAATCAGTAGCCGCGAGGACGGCGCGGGGCGGGGAAGAACCGCCAGCAAAATCACTCGGGAAAAGCGTGGGATACGGGCTAGGTGATTGATTAGGAAGTGTTAACAGTCGCGTAGCCAGAGGACGGTTGCGGCTATATGAACGAAGGCTAAAAAATGCGCATCGAGTTTGTCATAGCGTGTCGCGACGCGGCGAAACTGCTTGAGGCGGCTGAAGAGCCGATCGACAGGGTGGCGTTGGGCGTAGCGAGCGGCGTCGTAGGCGCGGCGGTGGCGGCGCTTGCGCCGGGGCGGAATCACGGCGCAGGTGCCGCGGGCCGCGAGCGCGGCCACGAGCGGGTCGGAGTCGTAGCCCCGGTCGGCCACGAGGTGGGCCGGGGCCAGGCCCTCGAGCAGCGGCAAGGCTGGCGGGGCATCGGGGCGCTGGCCGGCCGTCAGGTAGCCCCGCACCAAGCGTCCCCGGGCGTCGGCCACGACGTGCAGTTTACTGGTCTACGCTTTTTCATCAAGTCTGCTTCTGCAACTCCTTGTTCAGTAACCCCATCGTGATAACTGCTGCCTCCTGAACTGACAATCCATCACCCGCCCATTAGGTCAGCGGGTTTGGTGGTCCTGTGCTGGGCCTGTCGGCGGAACCACTCCCGGCGCTTGATCCATTTCTTGGACCGGACGGGCGGGTCGGAAGCGGGCTGGGGGCGTCGCGGCTGCTCCCGATGGCTTTTCTGGGTGTTACAGGGCGCGCACAGGGTTTATAGATTGTACTGCTCGTTGGTTCCGCCGAAGCACCGGGGGGTGATGTGGTCGATGGTCAGGTCCTGCGTGGCGCCGCACCAAGCACACTCTTTGGGAAGCTTAGCGCGCAGCTTCTGTTTGTATTTGGATTTGAGGGGAGGGCGGATGGGCCGTGAGAAAAGCAACGAAAGGCAAGGCGGCGAAGGGTGTTGCGCGAAGCACGGGATGCCAGCCAGGACAGGAAGGGTATGCCCGCGCAGGGAATTGATGAATAGCGCAAAGATTCCTCTCTCAGATAGTCCACAGGCCCTTTTGCGGTTCTAATTTCGGATGCTTGGGAAATGCATAATGCATTAAGAAGCTGCGCGCCGGCCGTTGGGGCCGCGTTTTCCATTTTTACTCTTCGTTATTGCTTCCGCTACCAGGTCTGCCAGGACCTGCAAAGGGCATTCTCCCATCGCCTCCGCCAACGCCACAACCGCATTTACCGACAGGCGGCCTGGGTTCTCCCGCGCTTCCGTCAGCGAAGCGGCACTGATGCGCAGCTTGGCGCAGAGCTCGCGGACCCGAAACCCAAACTTGCCATCTCCCCGCGGGTGCTTCAGCACGATGTTGCGGAACGTACGCCGCCGCGACGCATTTCGACGCGGGGCGGGGGCCAGCGTATTCTGTTGCCCCGTCGCGGGCACCGATGGGGCCCCGTCGGACCCCTCCCGCCTTTCGTCGCGCGAACCAACGGTGTCCTCCGCAGGGTCCGTCATCGGCACGGGCTGTTCGAGGGCCGGCGGGCTCGCATTGTTCGGCGGTAACTGAAAGGCTTCCGGCGTTGCATTGCACGAGGGCGGTGGCACCGCGGGACCCTGAGCCAGTTTCTTAAGCAACGCCTGGGCGAGGGGGCTAGGCACCCGCAGGTTTTCTCGCAATTCAGCCAGTGCTCGAACGGCTTGCTGTTGATAAGCTATGGGTGCCTCAGCCTCCCACGCGAGGGGCGTTAAATCAACCGGCTGGTCCCGCGCCGACCCTCCTGGGGAGGCGGCCAAGCGGAGGACCCGACGCGTGAGGGAATACCAATCAAAGGTCACGGCGTTGCCGGTGACCAACACATCGGGTTGCAGTTGTCGGAGCATGTCGCCCCACGTTGCCCAACTTAAGGTGGGGAAGTGGCGCTCCAGTCGCGCGTGGGCCTCCGTCAGCGCCTGCGCCACCAGCAGCGATGAAGCGTGCGCAAAGGAAATGCGCCGGGGACCGGCATTCGAAAGCGGCAAATCATTAATTTTCATCGGGGATAAACGTTAAGTTGCCGAAGCTGAAGCCGCCGGTAGAGTGGTTGGGCTCGGCGACGAGCAACTGGCGAGCCGCAAACTGCTGGCGAGAAACAGGAGCGGGTAGGGCGTGAAGAAGTGGTGAGAAGCGGCCAGCATGAGCTGAGAAAGGAAAAGCAGGAAAAAAGGGAATTTCTGGCCCCCGGTAGCTGTTCGGCTCGCCCCGGGCGTCGCGCAACGCTGGCAATCGCCCGGGGATGGCGGCGCGGGCTTGCTCCAATCCCGCGCTATGGGGACGCTCGTGCGGGCCTGGTTCCGTGGCCTCGTAGACCTCAGGGGCCACCTTGTTGCCCGCGGCCACGCGAGTGACCAGGCGGTAAGCAGCGGGACTGCAGGCCAGCGGGGCCGCTTCAATTTCAGTCAGGGCATCGATGGCGTCGTCTTGGTGGTCGACCAGCTGCTGGGCAAAATAGGGGGCAAGTGGCCCGATGAAATAGGGCTGGATGACGTCCGTTTCCAGATGCGCAAACAGGCAGCGCGCCATTCGTTTGGGGCCTGATTTGTCGAGGTGAACGGTTTGCAGTGACCCAGAGGTCGTGCTGCACCGTGAGGATCGCCTGGGCCCAACTTTCCCAATCCAGGCCGGGGTAGTGGTCCTACGTTTCTTCCTGGACGAAGACAAGGGCCCGGGACAGCTGCAAAAGCGATGCTTGGGAGAAGGGATGCGGAGAGGACAGCCAGACGCAGGAAAAGCGTCGTTGTAATCGTATATCACCACAAGGCGAATGTATTTGGGGTCTAGTTTCCCGAAGTAAAAAACGAGGTGGGTTTGCAAGCCTTCAGCCAGCACCTGCGGCGGTTGCGCGAGACACGGGCTGGAGTCACCAGCGCTGGCCGACGCGTCCAAGCCAACCATCTACCGGCTGGATACGGCCCGCCACCCCCTGACGCTCAACGTGCTGGTCACGCTGGCTCCGGGACTGGAAATCTCGCTCCGCGAGTTCATGAATTTCCCATACCACCAACTCTTTCCGTTAAATCAGCAGCGAAGGCTGCCTGGCTTCAGCAACCTTGCAGCGGGGGCTCGCAGCAGGTGTACACCGGTAGCCCTGGACGTTTCCCATCCTCAAAGTGGCCGGGACGCTGCCGTTGGAGGGAGCGAAGTGCTTTGGTCCCGCAGGCGTTTTTTGGCGGAACGCCGTGCGGCCCGCTCAATGCGCTGGGAAGACCAGTAACGCTCGTCGGCGCGGTCGTTATTCTCGAACTCTTGCATGGCCTGCCAAATGAGGGATCTGTGCGAATTACTTGGTGCGGATGCCATTTGAACGACAGAAGTTGATGCTGGGACCGGGATATCATCCACTGATACGACCCCCTGTGATGTATAAAACTAAAATCTATTGCATTATACAGCATAAATAGGTTCTGTTCAAAACATAATTACAGCAAAATGCTATATTTTTGATGTAAAATACAGAGTAAGAAGCGCTTAATTTTGCTTAAATTCAGCGTTCAAGTATGTATTTTGCCAAAAACCTGCGCTTTTTGCGGCGTAGAGCCGAGTGGTCTCAGTCTGACTTAGGCGACAAAATAGCCACTGATTACAATACGATTAGCCGGTATGAAAGCGGTAAATCGACCCCCAAGCTGGAAGCGCTGACCAAACTCGCTCAGGTGTTTAACGTCAGCATTGAGGACCTGCGCAACGTGGACCTAACCAAGCCAGCCAGCGTTGCTCAGGTGGAAGAGCCAGGGAAAGACTATTTAAGCAATAACCGCCGGCCTACAGCGTCTCTGCCAACAAAGCCAGTAAACCACCCCTTTATCGTCTTGATAGAATTAGATGGCACGATGGCCTCGTTGGAGCGCGCCGTTGCGCGCCTCACGGCTGTCAACGACGTGATTGCCACTACGGGTTAGCCCGGCCGCTTCCCGGCGCGCCACTGCCCCGCAGCCAAGCAAGCGAGGGACAGGGCCTGGGTTGCCCACGCCGACACAGTTTCGGCTGGCTGAATCGATAAGGTGGACTTACCTTTTATAGCTTATTTTGTCGGACCTGCCTTGGGGCAGTCCCTGTTTTCGCCCAACGCCCCCGTGCTTCTTATGGAAAATAAGGATGTTGAAGCGCGGGTCTGGATTCAGATTTCTGAACCGGGCCTGCCAGTTCGCTCTGCCTCGCTGGACATTAAAAGCGCCAGCCAGTTGGCATCCCAACTAGGTTTTCCAGTTTCCGACGAGATGCTCGCCGACTCTGGCTTTCGCGAGAAGCACGCCGTTTCACTCGCCTCGAACATCAAAGACAACCAGGGCACCACGGTGTACGAACTGGACGTGATTGCAGTGGGTGACCCCCGCGATTGGCGCAGCTATCACCTGCTTCGTCACGGGTGGTGTGGACCGGAGCAGCCGTTCACCCTACACCGAGCAGGTGAGGTGATCAACTGGAGTTCGGGTGCCGCCGCGAGATGTACCCGAATTGGTAATTACCACGAAAATGCGGAAGCGTACCGGAATCTTATATTTACGCACTTTCGATAGCCAATCAAAAGCCACGCCGTCCGCGTCTTAACCACAGACTAAGGCTAACGCATCCAGAACCAGCTATTATTTTGCGGCGCTGGGCCGAATCTCACGGAAGGGGCGCAGAAGAAGTGAATACCCTAGTTAGCGGCCAAACGATTAGCGGCGAGAGGCGTCGCGAGGCAAGGCAGACCTAAGCCTACGCCTTCTGTGACTGCAGGTACCGGTATACGTCGGCAAGGGCGGGGCCCACGGCCAATACGGCTTGACGAAGCCGCTTAGGGGTGCAGCCGAGCGCTTCGCACCACTCGAGCACTGCTTCGTCGTCGTCTAAACAAATGTAGTTGCCTTCCCGGCGGGCATTATGAGAGGAGGGGTTGAGCATATGGTAGAGAAGCAATAGAAAGGTTTGTACATGGTCAGCAGCTGCGCCAGCTGGCGGTTAGCGCCGGTAGCGTTGGGTGAAGATCCCAGGTGACCCAGCAGGGTCGCTCTATTGGGCAAAGGCCGTCACAATGCCCGGCGTTTCGAAGCAGGAGCCCGGCGGCCAGCAAAAGGGCAGCAGGAAGAAATAAGTCCCCTGGTTAGTGGGCAAATCAAGTCCCAGCTGCTTAAGGAGGGCAGGAGTTGAGGCGGCATTACCGGTTCAGGTGGGCTCGCACGTCGGCCATGAGCGGGCCCACCGCGAGCACGGCGTTGCGCAGCCGAGTTTCCGTGCAGTTGAGCGTCTGGCACCAGTAGTTCACCTCCACGGAGGACTTTACATTGACACGGTCTGGGTCAGCTGGAAGGGGAGAAGTCAAAACGTATATAAATTTGTGTAACAGAAGGTTAACGTCGGGCTAGCAGCGTTGCAGTGCGAAAGCGAAGCACAGCGCCGATCCTACGGCGGTAAATAGGTAGTTGGCTGCTTTAGATAAGCCAGTGAAATGAGGGAGCGTTATTTTTTGAGTTGCCTCCATTCTAGGGCTGTAACCACGTAGCCGGGTTTGAGATCCGTTACCCTGACGCCGGATAATTCACGATTCGCGGCAATCCGCGTGGGCAGGACGAAAAGTGGCACGAGCGGCGCCTGCCGCTGCATCAGGGTCTGAAACCGGCGCAGCAACTGCCGTTGTCGGCGCGGAGAAGTAGCGGCGGCCACTTCGGCCAGAAATCGGTCGCTGGCTGGGGTGCCAAACCCGGTTAAGTTGCTGACTCCAACGTATTGGGAACCCAGGATGGGGGCGAAGTTGAACACGAACGGATTGCCCTTGAGCGTGCGCAAATACAGATCAAAGTCTCCCGCCAGCAGCAGCCGGTTGAGCGTGGCCGCTTCCGCGGGCTGCAACTCCACAGGAATGTCCAGGGCGGCCGCGCTGGACCAAAACTGCAGCGCGATGGTGGCAAACAGGGCATCGTCCGCCCGGTAGCGCAACGTTAAGCGCAGGTGCTGAACACCTCCTCGGTTCCCTGCTGGTCGCCGCCACTCGCCGGCGACGTGCCGCCAGCCGGCTTGCTGCAACTGGGCGGCCGCGCCGGCGGGGTCGAAAGGAATGAGCTCGAGGCTATCGTTATAGCGCGTCTTGTCCACGGGGTTTATAAGGCCCACCGTGCGGACCCCGACGCCGCGCTGCGTGGCGTGCAGCAGGCCCTTCGCGTCAAAAAGTCGGCTGAGGGCTCGACGGGTCGGCGCGTCGGCGAGGACGGGTCGGCGCGTATTAAAGCCGGCCGTGACCACGTTGTGGGATGAGGCCGTGTGCAGGGAGACTGTCCGCCGAGCTTGGTCGGAATTTAGCAGCTGCTCCGCCTGGGCAGCCGTTACCTGGGGGTAGAGGTCGATATCCCCCCGCCGAAGGGCCAGCCAGGCCGTTCCTTCATTGGGGATGATGGCAAAGCGCAGCGCCCGTGGCCGGGCCTGCAGCACGACGGGGCCCGGCGCCGGCAACTGGTCAGCCCACCAATCGGCTTTGCGGCGGAAAGTCAGGTTCTGGTCCTTATTCCACGCCGTCAGCCGGTAAGGACCACAACCCGGCACCGCCTGGCTCAACGATTCATAGCGCCGGGCCAACGCCACCAGCGCCGTATCCGGGGCGCGGTTCGCGGGCCAGTGCTGCAACTGAGCGAGGGAAAAGCGCCGCAGCCGACCGGTGGGGTCGAGGCTGGCTTCGGACAAGATGGGATAATTGCCCGAGGCTTGCGCGTATTCCGGCGCCTGCCCGGCGCAGGTGATCGTGAAACGGCGCGCGTCTTTCGCATCAGGGGCGACGGCTTTGATGAAGGCGTATTCCATGCGCAAACTCTCGTTCGGGAGGCCCGGGCAGGCCATCAGTTTCAATGTAAAAACGACGTCCCGCGCCAGCACCGGCTGGCCCGTGTCCCAGCGCGCCGCCGGTCGCAGGCGGTACGTGAGCAGGGTCAAAGAGTCGCCCACCAACTGCCGACGGGGAAACGCTTCCGCCAGGGCCGGGTCAAACGTGCGCAGCGCGTAATTGAGTTGGAGCAGGGCGCAGTGTATGAGGTTAGCGGCTTCGATGGCTTGGGGGGTCGAAAGGCGCAAGGGGTCGAGGGCTTCGGGATCCTGCGCCCACCGGATGCGAACGGGCGCGTTCGCGCTAGGCGGGGGCGAAGAACAAGCCATTACCCCCAGTAGGATACCGACCCGGCCAATTAGGTGCCTCATAGCGGCGCGCGAAACCTTGTGCATGATTAACGGAAAGAAATGATAATCAGGAGGGAAATGGCGGGCGGTACGCCCGTCCGCGCCTCATTGTGGGGGTATTGCGCCGTACGGGAGGGAATAGCGGTGGTTAGCGCGGGCTCGGGCAGTGAGCGCGCGAGCCCTGGGCAAAGCCTTGCCCGGGTCAAGCACTCGGGGTGGCTTCCCGAGTCTTGCCGCGGGGCCGCCCACGCCGGGGGGCAGCGTTGGCGGCCAGGGGCGGGCCTTGCTGAAGTAGGTGCAACGTTAAATCCCAGAGCTTTTCGTAGGGCACCACCTCGATTTCGGCGAAAGCTTCCCCCGGCAGGGGCGCGGCCTGCAATTTAGCCAGCAGGCTTTGGCCGCGCTGCGCGCAAACCCGGGGGTTAAAGTCCCATTCCAGAAGCAACATCAGGAGCCGTAAGAACAGGCGGCTGCGCAGCGCTTGTTCTTCGTGGAGATGGAGCTGCTGGTACTTGCGCAGCCGTTCCAAGCGAATCATCACCGCATCTAGGTCACGCCGCTGTAAGTAATACAGAAGCTGCACGATCAACACGGCCACGTGGTGACCGCGCTTGTCGCGGTTGAAGTCCGGCAGCGTCAGCGCCCACTGCGCCACTGTCGGCCGGGCGAGGCGACCCGCGGGCAATAAAAATTCCAGGTACGTCCGGTATAGGTCCCAGCGCTGGCGGGCCACGGCTTGTTGCTTGGGGTAGGAGGGGTTGGCCGTGACCGCATCCAGCACGGCGCGGGCGTAGGGCCAGTCACCCGCCTGCAAGGCCAGCAGGCAATGGTTTTCCTGGAAAACAAACCAGTTGGTGGAGGAGGCGTGAAACGCCGGCAAGTACTGCCGCGCCAACTCCAGTCCCCGAAGCGATTGGCGGGACATGAGGTGGCCGTAAATGGCCATGAAGTAGTTGTAGCGGTGATCAAAGCGGCGCTCGTTCAACCGGCCCACCTGCAGGTCCTGCTCGGCCTGGGCCGTGATGTGCATCACCTCCAAAAAGTTGCCTCGCAGTCCCTCGTAGAACAGCCGCGCCCGGTACAGCAACCAATACGTGTTGAACGTTTGGGCTTGGTCGTGCAGGGCCTGGAGTTGGGTGATGTAGTCCGGAAACTGCGGCAGCAAGCGGTGCTGCGATGCGACGGAGTTGCCCGCGGCCACGCGCAGCTCCGCATTGACGTGCTCGGCCTCGTCTTCCCAGGCCAGCAGTTGCTGCAGCCGCGCCAGTTCGGCTACCGTTTCCCGGTAGCGGACTGGCTTGCGACGCGTCACGTAGAGCGTGCGCAACTGGCGGGCGGCTTGCACGGCGTGCGCGATAAAGCCCTCCCGGTCGGCCAGCAGCAAGCAGCGGCGCAGCCGTTGTTCGGCGAGCCCGTACTCGCCCTCCAGGGTCAGCGCCGTGGCCTGGTGCAGTAAGTGCAGCACGCCCATCTCGTAGCGGCGGGTCACCAAGTGGCGGGGATCGGTGTGGTCGAGAAAGAACAGGTGGTTGAGCAGCTTGGCTTGCAGGCGGGCCTTTAGCTGTTGAAAGGCTGCCAAAGCAGCCGGCGTAGACATCCCGTATACTTCCTTAACAATTTGTCTTTCAGTTAGCTCTGTTCCATGTGACAACACGCGCAGGAGGTGGAGTTCCTTGGTGTCCTGCGTGCTGGCCAGGTCCAGCAGCGGCAGATTAGCCAGCCCACGGGATGTTACAATTTGAGCTAAGTTGGTAATTTCTTTCAAAGCAATATTATGATTATCAACCTTTTGTGATTAAAAAAAGAGATTTTGAATGAAAAAACACGTGTCATGAATTACTGAATTCTTCCTTTCCTCGACGACAGCAAATATCAACTTTTGAAATTGGAGAAATACGTCCCCAAAAAGACGCTAATGTCATGAACTGATGCTTTGGGCAAAAATGAGGCCAGTACAATAGGCGCCTTGAGCCGCAAAGGAGTCTAAATACTCACTAAATTATTAATAATGTTAAATTATTTAATGGTAAAATATTAGTTAAGAAAAGCTTAGAGTTATCCTTCTGATGGGGGGTGGGAAGGCGGAGTTTTGTGTCGTTAAATCCAAGCACACAAACACTTAACGTCGTAAGATGCTCGAAATAATTACGCTTTTGCTGCTGCAGGCAGCAACCCTCTTTGGTACGCCTATCACCGCTGAATCGGCGGCGACTACCAGCGCCGAAACAACGACCCACGACGGCACGCCGCCGGCCAATCCACCTCTTCAAATCGGCGACAGCGGCTGGGGCCACGATTAAACTGGACCAATGCCGGGCAGAGCAAACGCTACTCTGTTTTTCAATAATTACTGCCGCCAAGGGATTTGTGGATAAACGCCTTGGGGAATTATAGGAATTGAGTCTTTCTACCCGAAGCCAATTTCGAATTGTTGATTAACTGCTCTGTCCGGCAAATTCCAGTACCATTTCTATGCGGGAGGCAGTTGAACGCAGGTGCTGCAGCTGTGACCAGTAGGCTCTTGGCACAAGCAAGAACCCTCACCGGCTGACGGCGACTGCGCGCTTCGCCCCTCAGTGCATCACAACGATTGCAGTACCCTCATTCATCGGGCTGGCTCAGGGACTGAGGGCCTGTGAAGTAATGGTTGAGACATCAACCCTCCGCCTGAAAGTATCATCTTTTTGTTTTCTGCAACTCATCCCACCCATGGGCTTATTTGACAAAGTGTTTGGCGGCCCAGCCGTGCAAAACAATCCCTTTACCGAACCACGGGAGGCTTTTTTCGCCATCCTCTACGCCTGCATGTCGGCCGACGGAAGCGTCGACAACGAAGAGATCAATGCGCTTGTGGTCTTGACGCAGCAGAAAGCCCTCTTTCGCGGGGTGAGCGTACTGGACTTGTACCGCCGCATCGCCCCGAAAGTCGTTTCGCTGGGTGCTCGGAAGGAAACCGTAGCCCTCGCCGCGCCTTTTGTCCCGCAGGACTTGCGGGCGACGCTGTTCGCCAACTGCGTGGACTTCGCGGCCGCCGACGGCATCGTCGGACCGGCCGAACAGGCTTTGCTGGAACAGCTTGCCCAAGCCCTGGCTCTAGACGAGTCGGAAAGCCACACCATCATCGAGGTGATCATTATTAAAAACAAGGGCTAGTATGCGCAATCGAACCACTGCCGCGCTTTTAGCCTTCTTCTTGGGCGCTTTTGGCGGTCAGTACTTTTACCTGGGACGCATCGGGGCCGGCATCGCCAGCATCCTGTTTTTCTGGACCCTGATACCCTCGTTTATTGCCCTTTATCATGTCATCAAGTTCCTCACCATATCGGATGAGGCCTTTAACCTGCAGTACAACCGCGAGTACTTGGCGGCCTTGAACAGCAGCCAACTAACGGCTGCCATGCAGTACGTGGCTTATCAGCAGCCAGCGGCCGTCTCCGCTCCCGTGGCCATGACGCGAACGACGCAGGCTCCGGTCGGTGCCCCGCAGGCGAGTTTGACCGATGAATTGGAACGCTTGTTTAGCCTGAAAGAGAAAGGAGCGTTGACGGAAGAAGAGTTCCTTGTGCGCAAAGCAGAACTCTTAGCCTAGGACCGCGTGACAACTACCTTAGTACTGGTCCTGCTCTGCTTGGCCTTGGCCGCGGCGGGGTATTGGTGTTGGAAAAAAGCCCAGCAACACGCGGCGGAACGAGACGCCGCGCGTCAGGAAACGGCGGCCGCCCGCGCCCAGCAAAAATTCTTGGAGGAGCGTTTTCGCCCCGTAATGGACGCCGAAGCGGAAGCCCGCCGCATTGTTGAAGTGGCGGCGGCCGAGCGGGCTCGCATCGTCCAGGAGCTGAACAGTAGCCGCGAACGGCTGACCCAAGCCATTACCGGGTTAGCCGAACAGAAAGAAGCGCAGCAGGCCGAGCAGCACTCCTTGCAACTGCGCATCGACGAGTTGCAGACTGAATTCGCCGCCCTGGACGAGCAGGCCAACTTGCAGTCCTTCGGCTTCTATCAGCCCCGGTTCGACTTTGTCACTTCCGTGGAGTACCAGCAGAAGCTGGAGTACACGCGCACGGCCCAGAACAACCTCATCACTGCAGGCACGGCCGCGACTTGCTCCATTGAGTGGCAGGTGAACGGAAGCGTTACGGAAGGGCGCAAGCAAACGGCCCAGTACCTCAAGCTCATTCTTCGGGCTTTCAACGGCGAGTGCGACGCGGCCATTGCCCGGGTCAAGTTCAACAACGTGCTGGTGATGGAAACCCGGATCCGCAAGTCCTACGAGGCCATCAACAAAATCAGCAAGTCCCAGCACAGCAGCATTGTCCCCACTTACCTAGACCTGCGTCTGCGCGAGCTCTACCTCATCCACGAGGTGCAGGAAAAGCTGCAGGAGGAAAAGGAAGTGCAGCGGCAGGTGCGCGAGCAGATGCGCGAAGAGGAACTGGCCCAGCGGGAGTTGGAAAAAGCTCGAACGGATGCCGAAAAGGAGGAGAAGCGCTACGCCGACGCTCTGCGCAAAGCCGAGCAGGAAGTGCAAAAGGCTACCGGCGAGGCCCAGCAGAGGCTATTGGTCCAAATCGAGGCATTGCAAGGGCAATTGAGTCTGGCCCAGCAGAACAAACAGCGGGCCATCTCCCAGGCGCAGCTCACGCGTTCGGGCCACGTGTACGTCATCTCCAACATCGGCTCGTTTGGCGAGGACGTTTACAAAATTGGCATGACCCGCCGCCTCGACCCGCTGGACCGGGTGAAAGAATTAGGCGACGCATCCGTTCCGTTTCTCTTTGACGTGCACGCGGTGATTTATTGCGACGACGCCCCAAAGCTTGAGAACACCCTGCACCGGCTCTTTCACCAGCGCCGGGTCAATCGCATCAACGAGCGCAAGGAATTCTTCCGGGTCACGCTACCGGAAATCGCCGAGGCGGTGCTGGCCAACCACGGGGAGATTGCTTTTCTGCACGAGGCCGAAGCCCAGGAGTACCGCAAGACGGTGGCCCTGGTAGCCGAGGTGACCAATGGGAGAAATAGACCTTAACCTTACTGAGCCAACTACGGCGTGTGAAAACCGTGCCGAGATACAACAAACCAAGTTTATGGAACTGGGCGAATACCAAAACCAGGCTGCTTGCACCAAGCAGCGCTACAAGTCTAAAGACCAAGAAAATTATCTCCTAGGATATCTGGGGTTGGCTGGTGAAGCTGGCTCTGTATTGACGACGCTGAAAAAGCTAATGCGAGATGGCGAGGGATTTGGCAGCTTTGCAGGCCGGCTCACCGAAGAGTTAGGGGACGTGCTGTGGTACGTGGCTGCCATAGCGTCACATAATGACATAAGCTTGGAAGAAATCGCTCACCGCAACCTTTTGAAAGTTCGAGACAGGTTCCAGGAGATCGAGTTGAATTCACTACCTCGATTCGACGAACTATACGATGAGCGATTCCCTGATTCTTTCGTGGTCAACTTCGTCGAGCAACAGCAGGAAGGCTTTTTGACCGTAAGCATGCGATGGGAGAACGAAGCAGGTAGCCTTGAATTGGGTGATCCGTTAACTGACAATTCCAGGCTACCGAACCAGTACCGCTATCACGACGTGTTTCATCTAGGTCATATAGCCTTTCTGGGTTGGTCGCCGGTGCTGCGTCACTTGATGAAATTGAAGCGAAAAAGTGACCCAATCGCACTAGATGCCGAAGACCGGGGGCGACCCCAGGTGGCGGAAGAGGCAATAACCCTTATTGTTTATAACTACGCAAAAGGCAACAAGATGCTACGCAAAAGCGATCGAGTCGATACAGATTTGTTGAACACCATTCAGCAGCTTGTAGTCGATTTGGAAGTAGCGCAGGTTAGCTCTTTCCAATGGGAACAAACTATCATCGCGTCCTACCAGGTTTTTCACCAAGTTGTCGAAAATAAGGGCGGTCGCGTCCTAGTTTCTCCCAAAGACAGGAGACTGGAGTACTTAGGTAAATAATTATGCTGATTAGTCGAAAGAAGCCGCAAAAAAACAAGCTATACGACGATTACTGGCACTTTGCGACTAGCCGCCAAGACGTCTTTCTAAGGCGTCTTCACAACCCACTAGGTCCTTGGACTAGTGACCGAGTGTTGAATGAATACCGGTTCACGAACGTTTTTCGAGCACTCGACCGAGTAACTCAGTACCTAATCGGAGTACAGGCCGAGCAGCAGAGCAACAGAGAGATCTTCTTCAATACGATTCTCTTCAAGCTTTTTAATAAAATCGACACCTACCGCTACCTGGAGCGAGCACTGGGGCCACTCCGTGCAGAGTCGTTTGATGTTGCACGCTACGACGAACTGCTCTCTTACCGCATGTCCACAGGGCATGCTATCTATTCAGGAGCATACATCATGCCCTCAGCGGGGCGGGTGTACGGCCACAAATGGAAGCACACGAACCACTTAGCACTGTTGGCGCAAATGCTAGATGAGAAGTTGGATGAGCGGGTATCGGCCTGCTCTACGATGAAAGAAGTCTATGACCTGCTCCTTTCGTACCCGTCACTGGGCAAATTCTTAGCGTTTCAGTACACCATAGACTTAAACTACAGCTCCCTCATTAATTTTTCCGAGATGGATTTTGTCGTGGCTGGCCCCGGTGCCATCAATGGCATCCACAAATGCTTTTCCTCACTCGGTGATTACAGCTATGAAGACGTCATTCGGCTGATGGCGGAAGAACAAGAAGCCGAATGCGCCAGGTTAGGACTAACACCCCCCAGGCTATGCGGGAGGCCTCTACAACTTATTGACTGTCAAAACTTATTCTGCGAGGTCGACAAGTATCTACGAGCAACTCATCCGGAAGCAGTGAGCGCCGGCGGGCAAAAGCGAATAAAGCAGCGATTTACAGCCAGTACGGAGCCTCTCACCTATAGCTTTCCTCTGAAATGGGGGATAGATCAATCCAATAACGCATTATGGAATCAACCAGCAATCGACGACATCTTTTTATAAGCCACCACCATCAAGACGACGCGGAAGTCTCCAAGCTCACGCAATTAATGGCGGGCAAAGGCTACGACGTGCGCAACAGTTCCGTGCGCCTGAAGCCGGAGAATCAACGCCGCATGGAAGAGAAGCGCGTGAGCGAGAAAGTTATTCAGCGCATTCTGAGCATCAAAATTACGTGGGCTAGTGCCGTAGTTGTGCTCATCGGCAAAGACACGCATGCCCGGCCGTGGGTCAACTGGGAAATTGACAAAGCAAATGAGCAGGGCAAGCGCATTATAGGAGTGTATGCGCGTGGTGGTACAGAAGCGGACATTCCTCCAAGTTTGGAGAAGTATGGTTCAGCCATCGTGGGTTGGAACACGAAAAGCATCATGGCGGCGATTGACGGAACAAACGAATTTCAGCAGCCAAACGGTACTCCCCGCGTGCCGCCCACCAGCGCCAGTTCTTACACTTGCTAAATGAGCAGGGTTTATATCTACGTGGTTGACCGTGATTTAGGCTTTGCTCCAAACCCTTATCACGGCATCTGTAGCCTTGCTACGTGCAAGCCAACCATTCGCAATACCGCCCAAATCAATGATTGGATCGTGGGAGTCGGCGGCGGCCGACTGCACGCGACCGGCCGGTGCGTGTACGCGATGCAAGTGACTGCCAAAATTACTTTCAATCAGTACTGGAGTGACCCCGCTTACCAAGACAAGAAACCCGTGCGCAATGGCAGTAAAAAAATGATGCTGGGAGACAACATATATTTCCTTGACCAGCAGCAAGTTTGGCACCAAGCCCCCTCGCACCACAGTAACGTAGACGGCACAATAAATATTTACAACCTAGACCGCGATACGCAGTCATCCCAGGTATTGCTCTCCACCCGGTTTTACTACTTTGGCAGTGCCGCAGTAGATATACCAGACGACTTACTGCAGGCGCTGGGCTACAAAAACGGACGAGGGCATAGGGTTTTTCCGCTTGATGAAGCTAACAAATTGATCACGTGGATTGAACGTCACACGGAGGCCTTTAATAAAGTGCTTGCTGATCCTTTTAATTTTGACAAAAGCTCAGCGCACTATTCCGTTCGAACGAATCAAATGACGTAGCTGCGGGTGGCCTTGACGTTGACCACCGGCAGTCGGCTTCTAACGTGCCCGCGGCTGGACGAGCAAGGCCAAGCAAGAACTTTCCTTTCTGAGCTTCTGTGGGAAAGATTCGATTCAATTGCCAAAAAACGCGTGGGGAAGCCTACCGATTGTAGTCACGGCAATGCGGTAGCGACTGCGGGATGCTATTTAATGGACTTGGCCCTGCTGCCAGCCATAATGACAAGTCAACAAAAGAGCCTGTTTTAAGTGACTACGGGTTTCATGCATGCTCCCTTGTGCGCTCCAGAGTGCTTTCATATAGCGCCGCCCTTCTAGCGATTCGGATAACCCCGGTTACTTGCAAATCACTTGTGCATTTGAATTAACAGTCAAATGGTTGGCATCTTTGCTGTCAGCTATTCTTCATTTTTTTTCGTGCGGTAGCTGACTGGCCGGCGCGCTTTCTTACAAGCTTGTTTCACTTAAAAACTATGCCTGCCCTAACTACTCCGCACCAATTCACTCCTGAGCAAAACAGCTTCATCCATGACTATTTGAAGGAGGTAGCTAATGGCGACGCTGCCGTCTTTGCTGGGGCTGGCCTGTCGGTAGGAGCTGGCTATGTCGATTGGCGCGGGCTTTTAGAGGACATCGCGCAGGATGTAGGGTTAAAAATCGACCAAGAAACTGACCTCATCTCGCTCGCGCAGTTTCATCACAACGAGCGCGGCGGCCGCGGCAAACTTAACGCACGAATTATCGAGGAGTTTACGGAGAAAGCCGAACTCACGCAAAACCATAAAATATTGGCCCGCCTGCCGATAAACACGTTTTGGACGACCAATTACGATAGCTTAATCGAAACTGCGCTGGAAGCAGCAGGCAAGCGGGTCGACACGAAGCACGAGGTCGGTCAGCTCAGCAACCCCATGTATCGCCGCCAGGCCGTTGTGTATAAAATGCACGGTGATGCCAAACACGCCGACCAAGCCACGCTCACGAAGGATGATTACGAGCGATACCACAGCAAGAATGCAGCGTTTGTTACCACCCTCAGCTCCGACTTGGTTTCCAAAACTTTTCTCTTCGTTGGGTTTAGCTTCACCGATCCAAACTTGGATTATATTCTAAGTCGCGTACGTCTGTTTCTGAACGGCAACTCACGCCCCCATTTTTGCTTAATCAAGCGCGTCGCACGCCACGATAAAGGTATTAAATCGAAAGCTGACTTTGATTACAAAACCCGACGGCAGCAACTTATGGTTTCTGATTTGAAGCGGTTTCAAATAACCGCGGTATACGTAAATGATTATACCGAAATCCCTCTTTTGCTACGCGAGATAGAAACTCGTTATAAGCGTAAAACGGTCTTTATTTCGGGCAGCGCTGCGCACTTTGCCCCGTATCCAGAGCAGGATTCACTACAGTTCATCCATGACCTAAGCCGCGGGCTTGTTGAAAATAAGTTTTCAGTAATTAATGGCTTCGGGGTTGGTGTAGGAAGCGCCGTAATAAACGGTGCTCTTGAGGCGGTAGAAAAGGCTCCTAGGCTTTACAGCGAAGACCAGTTGATAATGCGACCTTTTCCGCAAGTGAAAACTGGTCGTACCGAGCTTGAGAAATTATGGAAGGGCTACCGCGAACGGATGATGTCGTTTGCTGGCATCGCTATTTTCATTTTTGGTAACAAGCTGCAATCGACCGCAGAAGAGCCTGCCACTCCTGAAATCGTGCTGGCGGGTGGGGTACGTAAGGAGTTTGAAATTGCCAAGTCACTCGGGCTGTTGTTGGTGCCAATAGGGGCAACTGGCAGCATGGCCAAGGAATTATGGGCCGAAGTGCAGGTTGCTTATGACAGCCTGTTTCCAAACTCGACCCCAAAACAGAAGAGGCAGTTTCTTTCGTTGGGTGATGAAACCAAAACGCTGGACCAGCACCGCGAAACGGTGATAGAATTGATAAAAAAATTCAATCAAAATTATTAATCATGGCCCGTAAGGTATTTTTTAGCTTCCATTATTCCCGCGATTCTCATCGCGTATCCCAGATTCGGGAGTGCAATTCTGTTTCGCAGCATTTTACGCTTACCCCATTTTTAACAAAATCTAAATGGGAAGAAATCAAACTTGAGGGTCGTAAGGCCATCGAGAACTGGATTGAGGAGAACATGCGCGGCACGTCAGTTGTCGTGGTTTGCTATGGTCGTGAGACCGCTACCCGCCCGTGGGTTCGATATGAACTTGAGAAAGCGCATCGAGAAGGCCGCGGCATCCTTGCAATCGATATGAGCGGCATGAAGAATTTGCAGCAAGCGGTTGACTACATCGGAATAAATCCACTAACCACTGCAAGTGATGCGAACAAAAGACCGCTTTCCAACTTCGCACAGTACCGCACCTATCACTGGAATCATGACGACGGGCGCAATAACATTGACGAGTGGATTGAGCAAGCAGCTCAATTAGTGAATCGGTAGCGGGATGTCTCTTGTCCTCTAGGCTTATCACACTCCGTTTACACATCTTTCCGACAAGGCGTTGCCTTGGCCGCACCACGGTGTAATTCAAGTGACAACTTCGTTTTATCTGGCTCGTCTTTGGAATCCAAGTGCTCCAGCGTGGTCTGCGCCACCTTGCAATAGCTTGTTTGGCCAGTCAGCGCCCGTTACGGGCCCCCAGAATCGAGACCACCAGCCGCGGGTGTTGCCCCCTCCGACTCTGTAAAAACGATACTGCTCGTCGTCCACGAGTGTCCGAGCGAATCGCCGCACGTTGCCGGGCACCACCCAGCCTCGTTCCGCCTGCAGAGAGTGCCTCAGGTGTCCTCCGAACAGATAAATCTCTACGCGTGACTGCTCGTTCTTTAATGGAATAGTGCGGTAATCAATCAGTTGTTTGCTTTTTTGTATCAAATTCTAGCTAAGCAGGAGTTAGCACATTAAAATAGGGACCATCAATTAGGAAGTTGTCGCAATAAGTAGAGATAAAAGAAGCGGTGTGGTCATGCTCACGCTTTACTGGCGTAACCTGCTCGATGCGTCTAACACCAGAGATTTCGAAAAAACGGATATAAATTTTGCATGTAATACCTTTTTATTATATTTATTCCACGAACAAGTATTCTGTTTGGCGCAAGCACTACTGCCTTTTCATAGCCCATCGTTAACGCCTCAACCTCGAACTAATGATGTACGCGTCGGCCTTGTTGTTACAGGCAGCCACTCCGGCTACTGCCATTCCCGTAGTCAATAGTTTCTTTACCACGGAAAGCTTTGCCACTTTTGGTGGCGCAACGGCCATTACGTTTGTGGTCGCCAATGGCATCCAACGGGCGTTTGACTACAACCCCAAGTGGTTGGCTTTGGCCATTGCGATTGCCGTCTGTGAGATGGTGGTGGTGGTGAGTGGCCCTATTACGGCCGCCGCCTGCACAGTGGCCTTGCTCAACGGCTTTTTGGTGTACAGCACTGCCGGTGGAATCACCAGTCTGCCTGGCAATCCCAATCCCGGGCATACCAGCGGCGGGGGAGCCGCTCGCAGCCCCCTCAACGTGCCAGGGGCAACTGCCGCAGCCGCGCGGCCCAACCGGAAGTTTTTGTCCTCGTGGTTCTAACTGCCCAGTAGCTGCATTCACTAGACGTTCTTTTTTTGGAATTATTCGTGGGGATGAACCCTGTACAAAGCCGTATCGGCGAGCCCGAACCCAAATTGACGAAGGGCGACTTAGGTACTTTGAATACATAATTCAAAAGTAACTTATATACTCAAAATTAGGATTTAATTACTTCATCTAATGAAAACTCCCGGCAGTAAAGCAAAGCGGTTACGCCTCAACCGTAAGCCCATCCCCGATTGGAATCGTTACTACCGAGTGAGTTGCTTTGAAACTAAGTACCCAAACGAAACGGGACTGAGCAATTTAGAAACCAACCCATCAGCTAGACGGTCCGCCCGTGACTCCCGGCTCGGGGAACAGCCCTTTAAAGTCATGGGCGGACTGGACATTCCTGCGCCTGATCCGCTTCCTGATTGTGTGGCCTTAGGGTCTAACACTAGGGGATATGGGGCCTCCGGGGTTCTGATTTCACCCCGGGTGGTGTTGTCTGCAGCCCATGCGGCAGCCTATTCTGACTTCGTCTTTTTTGGTGACGATGTCCATCGTGGCGGGAAAGTAATGAAGGTAATTAACCGGCGTATCCATCAGCAGTTTAACCCGAACACCTACGAAAATGATTTGATGGTCCTGTTACTGGAACACCCCGTGCCGGTCCTGCCGAGAGTCATCGCCAGCACTTTCCTTACCGACGGCGCCAGCGCCGGGCTGGTGGCCGGCTTTGGATACAATGATGTTGCGGGCACGGCCGGCTTTGGGAAAAAGCGACTGGGACACGTTCCCATTGTATCCAACGGCTGCGTGGGCGTGAAGAATGGCATTGCCGATGCGCAGCAGTACCGCTGCTTCAGGAACAAAGAAATGGTGGCGATCCACCCGCAAGGTATGGTAGACGCGTGTACCGGCGACAGCGGCGGCCCTTTTTACACGAGGGATCCGCAAGGAAATTTGTTGCTCAGCGGCGTAACCTCGAGAAACGTGGGAGATGCCAGCAGGCCGTGCGGAGACGGAACGGTGTACGTGCGGGTCGACCGGTATTTCGCCTGGATAAGCCAATTTCTACCCCACGCCTAATTGCTACCAAGGCCATGAAAACACTTTTACTGCGAGCCGCCTGCGGATTCACGCTTATTATGAACCCCTGGGCACAAAAATGCGCTGCCCAGGTTCCCCATCTTGGGTTACGACCGCCCAGCACCAAGACTCAAGACCCTGGCGGCGCCCCCTTGTCCTTGCCGGCCACCAGCCCCTGGATCGTCGCCGGGGCCCAATTGGGGTATAAATTCGCGGGAAACGACGATTTTGCCGATGGCTTGGTTGCCTCCGGCAGGGCGCAGTTTTACGCCCTTGATTTTGTTGGCCAGGCCGCAGGGCTAAGTTTGCCCCTGATAGGCAACATCTCTAAGTTAACAACCAACGCAAAGAACACCGATCCTGATCGAGTCATCTCGGAGCTGCTAACCACTAGCCAGGGACTCAATTTCGGGCTTTACCCGTGCTATGAAATGAATCAGGGATCAAAGATTGCTACCCGGTTCACCTTATACGGCTCCGGCGTTTACAAACTCAATACCGCCCGGGCAACGGCAGATTCCAGCTTGGTGTACTTGAACCAAGGCCGCTTCTCGATGGGCCTGGGCGTGGACGTTTTTCCGAAAGAAAAGGCCAACGAGATGAACCTGCCGCTCAGCTTCTCGGTCGAGCCCGTGGTCACGGTGGTGAAGCGCAAGGATTACGAGCGGGTCACCGGCTTCACCAACAAAAACCTGTTCAGCTTGGAATTGACCGGGGTCTTACCCATTGGCCGAAATACGGGACTACTTGCCCAAATGGCCGTGGCCGATCAAGGCCCCACCGTGTGGCGGGTTGGCCTTCTCATCGTTACCGGCAGCGGGACCGGCACCGGCAACCAACCCGGGGCCAACGGGGGGCACGAGAAAAAACCGTGGGAAACCGGCAAACAGGGCGGCGCCCCGGCAACGGAAGGCACTCAATATCTTTCCGCCATTGTAAAAGGCCGGGTGGTGAACGCAACCGGCGCAGTGCTCAAAGCACAACCGCTAAGCATCATCCCCCACGTTGACCCAACGGATTTGACAACTTACTCCGGAACCGCAATTACAAATTTAAGCGGCAACGAAGTGGTGACTGATGCTAACGGGGAGTTCACAACTACAATTATCATAAAGGATGAACAGTACGCAGACAAAGCCCGCGATATCTACCTGCACATTTTGAACAGCGACAAAGCAGAGCTGAAATTCAAGCCCAATTTTGTGAAGTTTACCGTCAACAAAGATGGGATTCCCCCGAAAAACTCAGTAGCAGACCTCGGGAACATAAGCGCTCTGTGAATAGGGGCCACCTTTCCCTTTCAGGTGGACTTAGTAGGACGCGGAACTCTTGTGCGTGCGGGCTAATGCAGGCAACTCACTACGAGGCATTGTTATGGGGAGAAGCGCCCGGTCAAGAAGACTGTCTAGGCAATCAGCAAACCCTGTTCGGGGATGCTTCGCCGCGGACAAGGCAGTGAGCGTGGCTGGATTTTCCACTATAGTCGGTGGTTCTCCGGTTGATCCGGCATCGCACAACTCGGCCCTGTTTCCAAGGTTGGCGTATTGAAAGGGGACGTTGAAAACTGCGATAGCTAACCCGGGTGAATTTAGATTAGACCGCCATCCGCCGTACGGCGCCAGCTAAAGCCCAAAACGGGGTTTGCCGGATAGGAGTTACCACGTAGCGGCGTACTCAGGCCGAGCTCGTTTCCGGGCTCGGTCGCAGGGTTCTGCAATGGTTGGACTATGGGCTAATTGTCCACGCCTGGAAAAGGACGCACTTAAATCTATTCTGGGGTAAGAGATTAGGGTTGCTTGCGCACAGTCGCCTTGACCTAGCAAAAGCCATTAAGCCCAGCGATGGAGAGAAGGCGATTAAGCGCGTCACTTCCTCTTTCCGGAAGCCGGAGGGACTTGCCGCCGTACTTAATGCAAAGCAGCATCGGCCAAGGGCCTCAGGAACTGGTCGCTCAGCTACCTCTAAATCCCCCGTTTCGTTACGGCCGCTTGGCGGCGGTTGGGCGCCGAGGTAAAGAGAGCAGGACTGAGTGTTCCGGGCTCATCAACCTAGGGCGGGTTGTCAAGTGCCTACGCCCGGCTTGTCTTCAGTTGGGAAATGCCTGGCACTGCGCCCTGCAGACTTATTCAATCAACCAGTACGGCCCGGTCGGGCTGCCTATGCTCTCTGATCCTGCCTTTCTGTGGCGGATTCCGTATATTGCCAGAAGGGAAACCAAGCTACGGTAAGCGGCTCACACATAGTGAACATAAACGCGTTACCGGGGGTTTATTCAGCAAAGCCTAGAATCAATATGCCATGTTAGCAAAGCCAAATAAATCGGTCTTTCAAGGCCGGGTGCGAGCAATCCGCTCGGAGGAGGACGGCTGGGGAGCGAACATTGATTTGGTCGTGACTAAGAACGAGTCGCCGATCTTGGAGCGGGATTTTTTACGTCCGGCTCCGGGCTCGGTGGTGACCGTATTCGCTGCTAACCCGGCTAAAATTCAGGTCGGTGAGTCCCTGCGAGTCCACGCCAACCTCACCGCGGGCCCTTTTGGGGGGCGCGCCGTGGCGGAATCGCTCACTCGCGTGTAAGCGAGATCAGACTTCAGCGATCAGACTTCAATGGTGAAAGTTGCCTTTCCCTGGCGCGCTGAGTAAGCAATGCCCCGAAAGCTTATTCCCGACGCCGCGCCCATGTTCACGCGCGTGGACGGCACCGTATTGTCGTCGATCGCGGTGACCTTTTTGGTGCCGGGAAACAAATCGCCGGCGTCCCCGCTGTTTCGGTTGTATTCAAGGTCTCGTTTGCCGTCCGCTTGCACCAAAGCGACTTGGTAGCCCAAGGGGTTGTTGTTGCTGGATTGCGTCTCGTCGATGTGCCAGATGGCCAGGCCGGCCCCGGGCAAGGCGGCGTCCTGGCCGGTTTTTTGACGGCACTCCACCAAAAAATATTCTGGCCCTTTCTTTTTATTCGGCCACACTTGGTAACAGGCTGCAGGGTCCTCGGCCAAGGGCCTCAACTCGATCGCCATCGGGTGCTGCACCGGCTGCGGTTTGAGCCAGCCCAGCTTGGCGAGGCACCAGCAACTCATGCGCACGGGGTGGTCGCCCTGGCCGCCCCATGAGCCCCCCGCCATCAGGCACCAGTCCCCGATTCCATGGGAACGGTAGCTGCTGTCGTATAAATCCGGTAAGCCCAACACGTGGCCAAATTCGTGGGCAAAAACCCCAACGTGACCGTCCTCCGGTTCAGTGGAGTAAGCGAACACCTTGATTCCGTTGTGTTCAAAGGCGGTCGGCAGCACCCACTTGTGCGACCAAATCTTGTGCGGCCGCAGGTTGGGGTCGGCTTCGGCTTCTGCGCCTCCGCCGGCGTGAATCAAAAAGACGCCATCGACGTAGCCGTCGTGATTCAAGTCAAATCGATTCAGCGTATCGGTTTGACAGTAGACGTCTAATACGTCCTTAAGCAAGCCCGGGGTGTTTTGGGGGAAGTTCTCGCCCGTGCCGCTTTGCCCATTGGTGTAATGGCTGTAGGGGCGCGGGGCCCGGATATACCCGATCACCTCGCCGGTCACCGTGAGCACCCCGCCGGAGAGCTGGGCGTAATAGGACGCCATGGAATCGGGGTTCTGGGCGTCGAAGAGCAGGGCCTGGAAGTCCGCCTTAGGCCGGACGCCCGGGTTGTCGCTGAAATCAACCATCAGCGCTAGGGCGTGCATGGTGCGTTGTTTGCTCTTAGTTCCCAGCCGCACCATTTCCGTCGGCGCCGATAAGCTCGCCGGGGCCCGGGAAACGGATTCCTCCAATGCATAAAAAACGCCGTCGTTAAAGCCAATGGTGCGCAAAGAGTCCGTGGACAGGAGGCCCATCGCGGTTGCGAGACGAATGTCGCCCAGGGAGAGCGCCCGTTGCTCTTTGACTTCTTGCCGGATGCTGCGAACAACGTCCGGAGCCGCAACGCAGGCGGTTGGCCCGATCAGGTAATCGAAGGGTAAATCAGCGGTTGTCATTGTGGTTTTGCGGGGGGTATAGTGCTTGATGGAGACAAACTGGCCTTTGCGTCTCCCCGGCGCCGACCGTCTCTGCTCGGAGAGCAAAATGATCACAAAGCCGCTCGTTAATCTCTGGTAGCCGAATCTTGGGGTGGATATGACCAAATAGTTAGTAACTGTTTGTTGAAACTAAATACTAGCTTTTTAGCCACTTGTCAATAGTGCCAGGAGACAAGTACATATTTGATGATCCTTGGAGTAACCCATATTGACAAACAAGGAGAAGTATGCAGTCGACTAGGTTAAGAAATGGCTATGTTTAGTCCTTTGCCATTCAGAATTCTTTCACCAAGCTTTGATAAAATTGATGCAAGCATCAGGTACTATTGAATAGGCATGCGATTTGGCCTAAAAATGAAATAATGTTCAAAAATTGCTTTAGATCATTTTTAGTGCATCAGTGCTGGCACTGAATATTATGCAGTGGAGCAAAAGTATTGCACGGTACAAGGGCCAGCACCGACAATTAGTACGGCCCATGTAACAACTCGCAGCTGCCGTCCTGCGACCTGAGCAGCTGGCTCATGGCCATTAACGGCTTCAATCTAGTGGTCTCTGGTGCCACGGATAGTTACCGGAAAGACACGTGAATTAGCGCTGAATAAGACCTTAGAGTAGGCCAGTGTCCTTCGACAGAAAAGAACTTCGCTCTGCAACTCGGGCCGATTATAACCTGAATTAATAAAATCTTCTCCGGCAGGATGAGCATGTCCCAAAAATCCCTCCTACTCGTAATGAGGAGCGTTACCGGCTTAGCGACCTCAGCGTGCGGTGTGGTCGGATCAATCGGTTGCAGGCTGCGTCGGGGATTGCTATTTCAGTCTGATCTCACATTCTGCCTCACGGCTAACCATAAACAAGTAGGCTTAAGGGACTAACTGCCCAACGGTCGCCCACGGTAATGGGGTTGCTGAATCTGCCCCGGATTCAGTGCTGGCACTGATGCGGGGCATTGTCTGCGCCCATTGCTTTGGCTTATCATGCGCAGCCCATTCCCTGATGCCATATGAAATATTGGTCCCCTTTGTTAGCTTGTGCACTTCTGCCGGCTTGCCAACAGGAAAAACCGTCATCGGAAGTAAAGCAGCCGGACCGTGACCGGTCAGTTCAGGGCGTTGTTCCATCTGTGGAGGAGACTGCCACCGAGGACACGACACACCTGCCTTATCCGGACGACACGGGTCATGGCGCAGATGGACAAGCAGCCCTTACAACCGAGTGGCCAAAGCCCGACAGCTTCACCCCGGAACAGTTAGAGAAGTTAACAGAAGCGTTGCGTCTGGCAAACCGCCTCATCAAGGACCCGCTGTTCGCCGGGGTCCTCCGGGATTTACAGGATCGCGGCCAGATTGATTGGCGGGCTCCTGGCACGAAGCGCCGCTATAGCCGATTGCCTCAGGACCAGTGGGCACGCCCCACGGCATACATCATGGAACAGTTTATCCAGAAGCAGCTCAACCCGATAACAGATTTCAGGCCTTACCGGTGGGCCCCCGGCTCCGATGTTACCGGATCATCCACCTGCGTTGCCGACCCAAAGATCAACGTAAACCTGATCATGAACCGCTCTCTGGGAAACATTGCCGGGACCATCATTCACGAACGGGTGCATACCTTCTGCCAGCGCCACACCTGCAACTGCCCGGAGGAAAATCAGTGCGACCTGGCCTATCAGGCCGGCAGTCTGGCCCGAGCGATAAATCTGTATCGCGCCAACGGATCAAGACCCGTCAGCCTTCGACGCCATAAACTTTGTGCGGCATTAAAAGCCAGATTAGAGGCCCGCCGGTTGGCTTCTTAACCGACGGCTCTGCTCAGGAGTCAGCTAATTCCTGTTAAAATAATTGATTTTTCAACGGCCATCAGGAGATATAACACCCCGGCCATAACGTCTCGACCCTATGCCCGCCGTATTTCCTTCCATCTGGGGCAGCCCCCACTTCCTTGACCACAGCACCGGGCTGCAGGTACCCCTGGGTTCAGCCGGCATTGGCGAGGTGAAATCCATTTCCTTCGATTCTGCAGGGTATGGGCTGCTATCCGGCAAACCCGGCTTGGTCACCACCTGGATGGGTACCCTGAACATTCCGCTGCTGCAGCCCTTAACCCAGCCCATTGCGCTTATGCTGGACCTACGCTTCTTTGTGCTGCAGGCAAAAGGCGGGTACGTGCGGGTGCGTTTCTCAGCACATGGGGCCAAGGAGGTTCAGGATTTTCGGGATCAAAACCCGCCTGAAATGGGGCAGAATGGGTTCATGCGGGTTCTTCGTATTGCACTGCCCGTGGGGTCCACCCATTTTGACTGCCGTTTCGATATAGCGCTTAACCGGCCCGACACCCAGCAGCAAACCCAAGTCAATCTGGACACGGTTGATATCGGGCTCGCGGTTTAGAATTTTCCTGTTGCGGACAACATCTCCCTCTTGCCCAGAGCTAGAGAAAGCCATCGCAGATAGGTTCCGATAATTCTTGCTTATGGCACTTGTAAACTAGTATGAAGAAGATTAGGCAGGTAAACAGGTAGTTCCTGTTTTAGGACTTTGACGGGTCATTAGCAAGTGGAATAGACTGGAGGAGACAGGACGTCCCTGTTTGTTGGAGCCTTAAAGAAAAAAGGCTCAAATAGCTTTCCAGCGGGTATTTCAGTAATGCTGGTGAAATGCTCACCACTATAAAAAGGGCTTGTCAGACGGCTTTTCACAAATAAGTACACTATGGTATTACTGATTAATTTACCCTTTAGCAAATCCATCCAAATTTTACGTCGCTACCGCCTGGGGGCATCGTGACCATGGCCATTGTGACTATGCCGTTCTTATTCGAAGGAAAAAAGAGGCGTTTGCAAGCGGAGCAGGGCATCAAGGAGTTAAAAAAGCATTGCGATACAGTTCTGGTAATATTCAATGACCGACTGCCCGAAATTTATGGCAACCTGACGATGAGTGCTGCCTTTGCCAAGGCCGATGCCGTGATGTCTATTGCGACCCAGGCAATCACCGGAATCATTGCGGCTAAAGGCGATGTACATGTTGACTTTGAAGATGTGAAATTTGTCTTGAAAGGAGGAGGTGCCGCTGTAATAGGCAGCAGTGTAACTGCGGGCGAAAACCGTGCTCAACGTGCGGCTGAGGAAGCCCTCAATTCTCCCTTGCTGGATGACACCAATATTCAAGGAGCCCAAAGAATCTTACTCTCCATCATGTCAGGACCCGAACTTGAGTTGGACATGGACGAGTTGGTGCAAATCACGGAGTTCATTCAAGAAAAAGCTGGGGAAGACGCTGAAACGATTTTCGGGCACAGTATTGATGAAACGCTGGGCGCGTCAATTCGAGTGACCATCATTGCATCAGGCTTTCCAAATGCAAAAGATGAGTTTCTCGACGCCTCTACAGCATCCGTACAGGTTGACCATGCTAACTCGCAGTTGCTAATGGACAACCTGCCTGCTACGCCTATTCATGTGCAGGACAATAAGAAACATCATTTGCAACTGGTATTTTCTGCCGCGGCAACCGGTAAAGCAAAGGACCTTTCAGTACTGCCCATGGAAGATGGACAAGATACATTGTACCAAACTGCCTGGGCCAACAACAAAGGGTGGTTTTCTGCAGGCTTTGGACCTTTTCGCCGCTTTACTAATGGCGATGCAGAATACCACAAACTATTCGATGGAGAGCAACACAAGCGGCTAGCTGCTCATTTATCGCTTTTTAGGGAAAATGTTGCTTTGGTCGAGGCGCTAAACTGGTTAAAGCAACTCAAGTTCAGTAGTTTGGATTCCCACGGTTCCACTTTTCTTAACCTGCTCATCGCTTTCATCAACCAGCCTGACTTTCTTCCAAATGGTACCCGTCTGGTTGAAGTCTCCTCCAAAGGCGTATTTTTCGAGGATGCTAATAATGCCCGAATTAGTCTTGATGAGCTAAGTGATGGCTTTCGGTCGGTCCTAAGCCTAGCCTTTGAGTTGCTTCGTCAGCTAGAGAGCCAATACGAGGAGGAAGTATTCGAAACCGTGCCCGTGGCCGGACAGCCGGACTTAATTCGAGTTCAAATACCCGGAATTGTCTTAATTGATGAAATTGATGCGCATTTGCACCCCATCTGGCAAAAGCGAGTGGGCTACTGGCTAATCTAACACTTTCCGCTGATGCAGTTCTTTGTGACCACCCATAGTCCCTTGGTCTGCCACGCTGCTGAATACGGGTCGGTCTATCGGTTGCCTCGCCCAGGAGCGGATGACGAGGGTGGCATGGTATCGGGTACGGAATTGAAGCGCTTGATTTATGGAAATGTATTAGAAGCCTATAGCACCGAAGTCTTTGGCCTCGTTTCCACCCAATCGGCATCGGGACAACAAAAAACGCATCAATTAACGGCGTTGAACGAAAAAGCGTTGAATCACCACTTGTCAGCCGAAGAAAAACAAGCACGTGATGAATTGCGGGCAGTGCTACCAATAAGTGACTCCGAAGAATTCATTAAGAAGCTTTTAGGTGACTTATGATTCGGCTTACAACTCCCCTTGGTTTAAACAGCACGGACGAGCTAGCACTTCAGACCATTCAACAGGTAGTTGACAGTGGCTCCGATTATGCTACGCAAGTTGAACTAGCTGCTCAAAAATGGAAGACCAAGCCGGTCGCCCTCTTTCAACGAGTGAGGCAAGCACTTGAAAGCACTTGTTTAGGAGCTTTACGTTGTAGCTATTGCGAGGACTCCATGGCGGATGAAATCGAACACATCCGACCCAAAAGTTGGTTTCCTGAGCAAACGTTTGATGCGGCCAACCACCTCTTTGCTTGCGGGCCTTGCAATGGACCTAAGAATAATAGCAACGCTACCGTAAATTCCTTCGGACAGTTACTACTGGCACATCGCGCAAGGAACTCTCCGCCAGTACCTCCGCCAACAGGCCAGAAGCGCTTCTGCATCCGTGGCACGACGAGCCATTAAATTTTTTCTTTTTAGATCTAACCAACACGTTTGAGTTCAAACCGCGCCAATTCCTTAATCCTCAAGAAATGGCGCGTGCTCTTTACACACTTCAAGTCCTAAACACAAATAAAGACCCCTTACTAAAAGCGCGTAAAGGAGCTTTTCATGATTTTGCTGGCCGCTTGAAAAGCTATTATCTGGCTTGCCAAAACAATGTTTCCTTACCGCATTTGCATCTAATGAGGGATGAACTGCTTCGCAAACAGCATATTACTGTCTGGCGTGAAATGCAACGCCAGTCCACTAGCCTCTCTCTACCAACCCCACTTTTTCAACTGGTTCCAGGTGCTGAAAGCTGGTAGAGCAGCGGGAGTCCAAAGCACAAGTAACTGTCAAGTAATTATACTATAAACCTTTATTGCTAGGTGCTGCAGTTCAAACGGTAGGTGTTTTGACTGTTGGAAAGCCCCAAAGAAAATACCCATTGCGCGCCGGTAGCGATGCCGTGGTTAGGGGTTGCGGAGTGTATGCCTGTTTCCCCTAGCGGAAGTCGCTATTTGCGTCAACTAGAAAAGACCTGTTCTTTTAGGCATAGGGCGAAGAAAAGGCTAAATATGGCAGATTGAGAAGGGAACAATGGGGACATCAAGCTACGAAAAACCATAAGCATCTTAACGTGCCTACCGAAGAAGTGCTAGGACTGGATGACTGACCAGTTAGGGCTGATTAATAATGGCCTTACAAAAAGGGCCCGGCTGCATAGTCGGGCCCTTTTTGTAAGGCCATGCCGCAAGAAGCTCGTCGGCGCCGGTCATCAGCAGCTTAAAGGATGCTAGAAAGTATAATTTGCAATTACAATTAGCAAAGCGTTGAAAACTAAAAATAGTGTCTATGTTTGCCACTATAAAAAACAAGATGGCAAATTTGTCTTTAGATGGAATTTTTGATAAATCTCGCCGAATACGGCCATTGGAAAGGCACTCCTCAGGAGGCATGCCGTGAAGTAGCCATTCTAGTGAATCAACTGTTCCCGAGCGTAGTTGCTCCCACCGAACGGGTAATGCGCGACTGGCGTAGCGAGGGATTACTCACACGTAGCGGTCATAAATTCAGCGGCCGCAACATTTTAGAAGCAGTCTACGTGGCTCATCAACGCACCCTTCAGCTGAGTGTAAGTACTATCAATTTGGTGATGAGTGGATTATCTGATAACGATCTTTGCCAACAGCTGCTTTCACCGGCTGCTCCCCTAGTGGAAGTTGACCCAATCCGGGTGGAGAAAGCCGTAGTGCTATTGGCCCACGGGGTTCTGAGGCAGTTCCAGGCAATTCGGGAGGGGAAAACCGTTGGTATCAGCGCCGATATTCCCCTGCCCTTGCGACAAGCCCAGGCGCATTTCGCCCGCTTTGCTTTCGAGCAAGGACAAGCCGATACCTTCGCCAGTGTCCACGAGGTACTGGCTTGTTGTACCCGGCCACTGGCGGAATGGGCCCCTGCGGTAGTACGGCAAGACAACCGGTTTGCCAGCGCTGTTCTCTTAGACCCCGCTTACCGGGTGCCCAGCGAGGACTGCGGGGCCATCGCGGAATTAGGTAGCCACGCGGAAGATGTTGTGGAGAAGCAACTCTACCGCCTGTTGATGCAAGCACTGGAGTCGCTGGGTGAAGCGGAACGGGATGCTGCGTACTTACTCGTCCGGGAATTTATTGCCAAGCATCCCCTGGTGACCCGCGAGGAGCTCCGCGAATTGCGTAATAGTCCGCGCTTATCCGCGCAGGTAGCAGAATTCTTTGACTTGGTGTACGAGCCCGCCCACGCCGCCCAGGCGGAAGGCGAATGGGTACGACGCTGTGGCCACTGCAATAGCAACTTGCTGCCCGCCAAAGGCACGTGCACCTTGGCTTCGTGCCACGAAATGCACCACCTGCATCCCTTGGAGGGAGTAGCGGTTCCCACTAAGCAAGCCCTGCTGGCGCGCCCGGAAATCCGCAAATACTGGTGTGACCCCGCGCAAGAGGAGCTACGGCTCTATAACGGGCTCCGGACCTTGTTTGGCGATACGGTCCAGCTATACCCCCACCAAGACCGCTGTGACGTTGCCATTGGGGATGACATCGGTATCGACGTCAAGGACTATCAGGACCCGGTGAGTTTGGCCCGGAAGCTAAACCATAGCCTCGGCGGCTTACGCTTGTATCCCCGTAAAATTCTGGCCGTGGCTACCCGTCGAGCGGGGCAAGCTCAGTATCTGGACCGGCTACGGGAACAGCTTTTACCACCCTTACGCCGCACCCTGCAAGTACTCAGCGTGGACCAAGTGTTGAAAATACTAAAAGAGGAACAACGCCATGGGTAAGAAAAAAGCGCCCATTACCGCCACCAGCTACCCCGTTTGGCGTAGGCAGGAAAGTATTCAGTGGGGCTGTGTGCTCATGGAGATGCTGGGGGAAACCACCCTTGAATTTTTAACCCTGCTGCTTAGTGGCGCCCGCGCGCCCGAAACGGGTTATCAAACGGCGGGACACCTGCGGGCAATCCACAATGCCCGGCAGCTGGTCGGACCGCTGGTCACCCGGCGGGCCGTGCAAAAAGCTGTTCGTGACCTTCAGACTCAAGCCAGCAAGCAAGGCTACGACCTGAGTTTTCTCATCGATGCGCAGACTTTGGCTTTCGAGCGCGCGCCGGGGCAGGATGTTCGGATTGCTGAAGCCCACACCCGGCTGGGGGCTCCCTCCGTTCGTTCCCGGCACGGTTTGCGGCTGGCCGTCCCGGGCGATGCGGTCGTGCGCCTGCACGAAGACACGGACCCAGTCAACCTGTCGCTTCGCCTAACCGGCTTCACAGTTGAGCCCCCGAGCCAGCACGACTTGCAACGTCAACCCCATACTGCCTTATCGGTCAGCCTCGAAGAGTTACGTCAGACGGCAGCCCGGCTTGACGAATTAGATCAGGAAAATACCAGCCGTTGGAAGGCCGAAAACTGGGTCTCTCGCTTGAATAAGATACGCCTGCAGCTTAGTCAGACAACGGGGCTGGTCGACTCGACCCAACTTGATTTAGCGGGCCTGAAGCACCTAATCGGGTTACCCGGAGCCGGGAAGACTACGCTTATTTCGCTAGTGTGCGCCCATTTAGCTGGCTTGAATAAGCGGATTGCCGTCTTCTTCACCAGCATCGAAACGGCCCGGGGATACTTGGAGAAACTCACGCGCTACCACGTCAGCACGGCCCTGCTCGTTGGCCGCTCCACGGAAACCCACCGGCGGCACAGCGACGGGCTAGCGGAACTGATTGCCACGCAGGGCCACGCCGGGCTTGGTGAGACTCGTACGGGCACCGACCTGTTAGCCCAAACGTGTCCGTTGCCCGCTTTCGCCGTCGATGAGGCGGCGGCCTGGGCCGAGTGGCGGCCCACGGAAGCGCCCTGCGAAAGCCTTTATGAGTCAGACTCGCCTAAAACGCGCCGTCTGTGTCCCTTGTGGAGCCAGTGCGGACGGGTCAAGAACCAGCGCGCGCTGGTTTCGGCCAATGTCTGGCTGGGGCACGTGCGCAGCGCCGATACGCCCGTGCCCGCGCACACCAGCGCCGAGCGCCTGCAATATTTTGAATTGCTGGGCACCACTTTCGACCTGGTAATCGTCGACGAAGTGGACGAGAGCCAAGCGGTGCTCGACGACCTCGGGGCGCTGACGCTGGAACTCGGCGGCACCCCCGAAAGTATTCACATCCAGGCCCAGCGCGTCACGGGGCAAGCCCTCACCGGGGCCCTGCCTTTCCGCGACCAGCAGCTGCTCTATCCGCATAATTACGCCGCCAATACCTTCGAGCGCCACCTGATTCGCTTCTACGAGGAAGTGTATTCGCTGGAAGACAAGACGCGGCGGGAGCTGGAAAACCGTCTGCTGACGACCAACTACCTCATCCGGCAGGCGGTGCTCCTAGCCAGGCCAACCTTAAAAAGCGAGTACCGCAGTGCCCTCTACGCATTTTGGGACAGTGCCCTCTACACGGCTTTTTTTCGCGATAAAAAGCCTTGGGCGCAGGCAGAAGAACTAGCGGCCCCCTTGGGATTAAGCGCGCCAGAGGCCCTGGACCGGTGGCAGCGGTTGGTACAGGCGTTCGGGAATTACCTGCATGCCCTCGCCGACGAGGACGATGTCGAGGGGGCCGTGCAGGAGCTGACCACGCATTTTGCCCACCTTATTGCTCCCGGCAAGCGCGAACTGTTAGCGCCTTGGGCGCGGCTACTGGTCGCGGTGAGCTTTACGGTCGCTGCCTACCAGAAACTTGCGCGGATTACCCGTCCGCTGGCGCATTATGGGATTCTGCCCGATGCGGCCGTTAGCAGTGATGCCAGTAAGGCCTTGCGGCGGCTGGTGCCCCGCAGTTTGTTAGGTACTTTTAGTAGCGTGCGGTACCGGGAGCGCGAAGACCGGGATGGTATCGTGATGGACTACCTGGTGCTGGACAGCACGCCCCGGCTGCTGCTGCACCGGCTGCACGAACTCGGCACCAACGTTCTGTTAGCCAGCGCGACTTCCTGGATGCCGGACAGCTCGGCTTACCACGTCAACGTCACCCCCACGTACGTGCTCAGCCCCCGCCCACAAACCGACATTGATGTTAAGCTCACCTACGCGCCTATCCGCCTGCCCACGCGGGACGAAGCCCTACGGTTCAGTGGCGGCGGCAAGCTGCAACTGGAAAACCTACGCCTGATGGCCGAATGGCTGTCTACTAAAAAAATCGCCGGCCACTCGGCCCTGGAGCGCTCGGCCCGGGCACTGCGCACCGAAGCGGGCCGGGACCGGAAGTGCGCCCTAGTCGTCAACTCCTACGCCCAAGTGCAACTGGTGGTTCGCCAGATTGTCCGGACTAACCCTGCCCTGGCGGCGCGGACCCGTGGCGTAGTCAAGCGACCACCCGAAGGGGCCGGGGCCGCGGAGCATTACGTGCTGCGCGGCCAGGTAGAAACGTTAGGGTACGATGACGAAGCGTTGATTATCGTGTTCCCGATGACGGCGCTGGGGCGGGGTGTCAACATCGTTTTCAGCACCGACGACGAAGACGACGGGGCCGCCGCCATCGGCAGCGTCTATTTCTTGACCCGTCCACACCCCGTCGCCGGTGACTTGAAGCTGATGTTGTCAAGCATTGCTCAGGAGACGGAGGCGTTTGACCGCCTGGTTTACCCCGCGAGCAGCCTGCGGGAAATCAACGACGTGTACCTGCGTGACCGCCGCGCGTTGCACACGCGCGTGATGCGCCTGCTCACGCGGCCCCAGAGCGCCAGCCTGTTGCCCCCGGATTTTCTTGCGCCCTTCAGCGCCAACCTACTCATTCCGGTTTTACAAACCATCGGCCGGGCAATCCGCAAAAGCCGGCCAGCCGAGGTCTACTTCGTGGATGCGGCCTGGGCTCCTAAGAGCGCACAGGGGGAGGCGGACAATGAAAAAACCAGCGTGCTGGTAACCATGCGCAATCTCTTGCGCAAGTACCTGACTGACCCGGACCCGGCCCGACGGGCGGTGCTGGAAGCGCTCTACGGACCTTTTGGGCGCGCTTTCGAGGACATTGCCGCGCTGCAGACGGACGGGCCGGACCTCCCGGATGACGAAGACCCTGATTTTTTCACTTCCAGTACGCTCGATGATTCGGGTGACCTGGACTAATCGCTTGAATCGATGACGAAACGTATTCCCAAGTCCCGCACGGCCAGCTCCAATCCCCTAACCCTGGCTTTTGCTTTCGAGGCCCTCGAAAATCCTCAATACGCCGTAACCCGGGTGGCCTGGAAGTCCGAAGCCAAAGGGCTGCTAGGAGTTCTGAATGAGAGCCTGAAGGTCCAGCGGGAGCTACCGGTCCGTGATTTGCGCCTGCGCCTACAAGTGCGCGACGCAGGCGTGATTCGGGTCGACAGGAACCTGGGCCGGTGGGGCGGCTCTACCTTGCTGGTTTCTAGCAGCAGTGAAACGGTCGCGGCGCAGGCGGCTAATGCCGCGGTGGCGGAGTGGGTGAAAGAGATGGTCTTGACGCTGGCCGTTGTTAACCAGACCGCGGGACAGCGACTGCGGGAACTGGCGCTCGCCGGAGAGGCTGTTGAAGCAAAAGAGCAGGTTATGGCCGTCTTCAAGTGGGAGCAGAATCAGCAAACCAATTCAGTGAAAGCCAGCGACACCATTCGTACGCAGTACGCGGATTTAGCGGATTTCGTTGCTAGTAAGCTGGCGGGACAGGAGGTCTTCCCCGAGGCCGGCCCCATGCGGTTGGAGGTGTCGAGCGACATGACATTAAACGAAGCCCGTCTGCTCAGCGACCCCATCGAAGTGCTGCTGCCCACGGGCAAGACCGCCCTGTTCAGCCTGGGCCTGACCGTCAGTGTCGAAACCTATCCTGGCCGGCCGCTCCCCGTGGTCCACATTGAACACCGCAAGTCCGTCTGGGCACGGGAACCGTCGAATAAATACGAGAAGCTGAGCGGGTTTGCGCTCCCGACTGGGGAAGCCCGGGCCCTCCGCTTTGAAATAGAGCGCAACGCGCTGCTGACGGTGCAGTACCAGGCCATTGCCCGGCAGTACGACTTGCCACTGGCCGACCCTAAAACCAGCGAACCTATTACGGCCCTCGATCTGGGAATAAATGGCAGCGCCGGATTGGCCTTTGAAGCGTGCCCGGTCGTAATAACGCACCGCCACGGGCAGGGGGAAAAGAACACGGTGGGACGAGGCGTGACCGACTTGGACCGGCAACTTTCCTTCGAACAGCTAACCGACTTGCTGGCTCCCGTTGGCTTCTTTCCCTGGCAGACTCTGGAGGAAATCCCTACTCACTATAAAGCGCAGCAGGATTCCGATAGTGGCTGGCGCCATACGCCCGCCGAGGAAGATGAGCAAGGACTGCTGGAGCCGGACGAGCGCTACGTGGCCTGGGTGCAGAAAACGCGTGACGGACTGCAGGCGCACTATAACGGGGCCTATCATTTCGTTATTGCCTACTACAACGGGTTACAGCAACACGCCGTCAGGGCCCGGGACATTCTCTGGGATGTGCTAGGGAAAGAATCGCTGGTGATTCACCTGCTGGCCCTGCCCGAGGGGGTCCACGGTTCCCGGCGAACGCTGCCGGCGAATGACGCCCGGCCCCCGGAACGGGCGTCCCAACGGGAACAAGCCTGGGCACCTGCCCTGGCCGCCATCCGCGCCCACGCGCAGCAGCACGAGCAGAACCCGGTGCGCGGGGTAATGGTGCTGGCGGATAAGTGGTACGATAAATTCCCCGACGACAGCGTGAATAAGCAAGCCGCCCGCATCACCCTAAACCGGGAGTTGGGCGTCGTCGTGCAGTACCTGCTGCCGATGGAAAAGAAGCTGGATGGTATCAGCAATGCCCGTCAGCAGGAAAGCTTTCGCATGCGCGTTGTGAACGCGTGGCGCGATATGGCGTGGAAAAGCCTGGGCACCATGCATAGCCTGGACCAGAAGCTGGAGCGCAGCCTGCAAAACCGGGCAGCTGGCGCCGCTGTCCCCGTCATCCTAGGACTCGGCGTCATCCGTACCAACCGGACCGGCCAGCTACAGAACGATGCCAGCTTTATTCCCTACGTCATCGAGCTGCATCCTACAACTGGTAAGTGCCAGGCCTCGCTGCTCCTGCAATCCGGTAATGCCACGCCGGTGGCGACTCCCATGCAGGACCTGACGCAGACCATTCAACTGCTCACCATCAACGGCCCCAGTTACTTAATTCATAAAGGTAGTGATACCAGTATTCGGGAAGAGCGCAAACGCCGAACGCAACAGTTCCTGTACGAAACATTAGTAGAGCGAACCCAGCTGCACCCCGAGGTGCTGGTGCTGGCGGATTCGGTTACGCTCAAAGGCGTCTGGCCCTGGCTGGCGGATGAGCGCCTGGATCCGCGCAACATTGTCTTCAACCAGGAAAATCATGCGGAGCAGGATTTTCCTAATGCCACCTTTGTCCGCATTCGGCAGGACCACGCGCCCAAGGTAATCATGGACACCCCGCAGACTCGGGTAAAAATAGCGGGTCAAGTGCGGCCATCGGCGCGCCGCAGTGACGCCGACTTGTTTCGCCTCACGAATACCAGTCCTGCACTGCCTTCGTACTACTCATTCGGCAGCCGCATTTTTAAGCCGGTGGGTGGCACCAGTGTGTACCGGCCCATCCTCAACGTGAATGAGAAAACGGGGGAGGAGAAGTTGCAGGCCCCTTGGACTGATACCTGGCTCACGCCTAACGCAGTCGAAATTACGGTGGCCCAGCATCCACAGCGGCAACGCTTCCATCCCGACGATGTGGCTCGCCTAGTGGAAGCGCTACGAAGCGAATACGGGCATTATGGGAGTTGGACCAATGCGCCAGGACCACTACATTTTGCTTCGTTTCTGAAAGAGTATGTACCTGACTACGAACTTGATGAATACAACAGTAATTCGGTTGAAAGCTAAGTTCTGCGTCAAGTTAGCGGTGTGAATAGCAGTAACGCCGCTGAGGACAGCTTGGCCATGAATCAGCCGAAGCAGCACCAATTCCATCGCAGTTAAGCGGCGGGTTAGGGTAGGTGTGGAAGGAGCGTGGGTAAATAAGCAAGCCCCCTTATTTTAGCTAGTTTTACGCCGCAAACACTTTTTATTAAATCTGCATTATGGTTCAAATTAGAAAAGGCATCTCTAGGAAGCATGCATCCAGTCAGAAATTGACAGCTTTCTTTGAAAGCAACGACTTTTTGAATGGGGTATTCTATGTCGGATATCCTATAATATATGCAGGCGGTGAAAGCACAACTATAGATGCGCTATGGGTTTCGCCAGAATATGGCGTCATTGTGTTTGATGTTATTGAAGAGTCTGATTATTCCGACAGGCAAGATATTCAAGATGACTTGTTTAGCAAGATCTCTGCGTTGCTCATGCCCCATAAAGAGTTAGTGCAGAATAGAACTTTAGCAGTTGATATCGAAATCATCACATTTGCTCCTGCTTGGAACCAATTCTTAGTACAGGATAATGAATTTAAATATGCTCTAAATGAAAGCGATTTACTTTTATTAATTCAGCAACTAAAAGATTGGTCCACTTCTGCGCATTATAGCAAAGTAGTTTCAGTAATTCAATCAATTACCAAGCTTCGCTCAGGCGTAAAAAGGGTTAATCTTGTTAAGGCCGATTCTAAAGGCTCAAAATTAAAGCGTTTAGAAGATACTATTGCAAATTTAGATAGTACTCAGGAAGAGGCCGTAATAGATTACTTCGAAGGTGTTCAACGAATTAGAGGACTGGCTGGATCAGGAAAAACAGTGGTTATAGCTTTAAAAGCGGCATATCTACACGCACAAAATCCTGACTTAAAAATAGCTGTCACTTTCCATTCAAGAGCATTAAAAAAGCAATTTAAAGAACTGATTGAGCGGTTTTGCGCGGAAAAAACAGGTGGCTTGCCTGACTGGGATAACATTCATATTATCCATGCTTGGGGTAGTCCTAGAACTGAAGGCATCTATTATGATTTCTGCTTGGAAAATGGCGTAATCTATCATGACTTCCCAGCTGCAAGGAATTACCGGAGCAGCCATATTGTACAAATGCTGCACAAGACAGAATTTGAAGCTGTTTGCGATAAAGCTTTAAAAGAAGCCGACGCCGCCACCATCAAACAGAAATACGATGTTATCCTAATCGATGAAGCCCAAGATTTGTCAGAAGCATTTTTGAGGATGTGTTATGCCATACTTAAATCACCTAAAAATCTAATATATGCATACGACGAACTACAAAGGCTCAACGATAGCAGCTCATTAGGAAACCCGTCCAAAATCTTCGGAATTGAAGAAGGTGAATTTCACGACACTATTTTATATAAGTGCTACAGAAATTCCAAACCAGTTCTAGTAACTGCTCATGCTTTGGGGTTTGGTGTCTACCGAAACATACCAAACCCTAATAAGCTCGTTCAATTATTTGACCAGCCTCAACTGTGGCAAGACGTAGGGTACGAAATTAAAGCTGGAGCATTGCGTCCAGGTGAAAATGTGCAACTTCGACGTACAGAACGTTCAAGCCCTCCTTACCTGGAAAGCTATCTTGGAAATGATTCTGAAGACATGCTCATCTTCAAAAAATTTGCAAGCGCTAACACTCAGGCAGAGTGGGTCGCTGCCAACATTTTGAAAAATATTAGTGAAGATGAATTATTACACAAAGATATTGTAGTGATTAATTGCCGCACTCTCAGTACAGAAAGAGATGTTTCAATAATTCGCTCTTTGCTCTTCGACAATCAGGTAACTTCTCATATCGCCGGTGCAAGCAATGCAGATGTTTTTTATGAATACAACTCAATCACATTAACAGGTATTCACAGGGCTAAAGGAAACGAAGTGCCTATGGTATATATCATCAATGCTGATGAGTGCTTTTCTGGCAAAGAGCTTATAAAAAAGCGCAATATATTATTTACCGCAATAACTCGCAGCAAAGCGTGGGTACGAGTATGCGGTATAGGTGCGAACATGACAGGGTTAATTGATGAATACAATAAAGTTAAAGAGCACAAATTTGAACTTCATTTTGAATATCCTTCCGCAGAAGCTATCAAAAAAATGAATATTATCAACCGTGACATGTCAATTGATGAACAGAAAATAATAAAGAAGGATTCGGATGCATTAAGCAACATAAAAGACATCATAAATCGAATCAAAATTGGAAAGAGTCACATCGAGGATTATCCTTTGGAATTACAAGAAATCCTTAAACATCTTGTTTAAAAAGTTATGCGACAGGAAATTTTTGAGCAAATAAAAAAGGTGACACGATATCTTATTAGTAACGGATTAGCTACTTCAGTTAATTATCCTACTCTGGTTGGCAGCTCGATTGCATGGGAGGGTTTTCAGGATATAACATTTGCTCTAAAGAACCAACCTTACGAGGATATTTACACTACGGTGCTGGAGAGAGGGGCTTTCAATTTTATATTAAATGGCGGTGGTATTGTGCAAATGATGTATTCCTTTCAAAAAGAGGAAATGATCAGTCATAGGCTAGCTTATTACCCGCATTTTAGCATATCAAGTTTGAGCCATGCCCAAGAAAGCGTTTCCGAAAGTAACAATTTAACTATTCCTTTAAGGTTTGATTTCGACTATGACGCAAAGAAATACAAGCAGATATGCCATCCTTATACGCACATAACATTCGGGAATTATGAGAAGTGCAGGATACCTGTCAGTGCTCCCGTAAGCCCCTATAGATTTGTGGATTTTGTTGTAAGATCATTTTATATGGACTTTTATGAAGCCACAGGCTTTAATATGGCAATTGTCTGCCCTTTGCAAATGAGAAAGTCCATCCAAATGCCTGAGCTTAATGTTTTGCATTTGAATTTCGAAAACAATTCCTCATCTCCTGCTCTCGTAGAAAAAGCAATTCATGAGAGAAAACAAGGGAAAGATAGGCGAAATAGCAAATGAAAACAGCCTAAATTCTGCAAGTCTACAACATACATTAATACCAGGTGTTATTTTAGTTATTTACTGATTATCAGTGGTTTCTTGTGACAAGTGGAATTAACTTAATCACTTTACGTTCATCTAATAAACGTTAAATTCGCCCAAGCTCATACTTCCAAATATCAACCACTTAATTACTTTTATTAAAGTACAGTTACTATATAAATATTAAATTATCTTTCTTTCTAAAGATGCCTTGCCCTCAGGTTGCGGCAAAAAGGCAACACCGCTGCGGCTTTGCGACTTGGCATTGGGCTTCCTGCTGCAGATGGGGGTTATGACACTTTGCCAACCCATGACAGGGCTTGACGTTCTGTTGCTAGGCCTAACTTCCACTACATGCTGCAGCCGAGCGAGCTAGCTAAACATTCAAGGTATTCTGCATGTCGCGCCTATTCTGCCAGTCACTTAACAAGGCCCGGTAATTGAACTGGCATACCGCGTCGGTATGCATGACCTTGACGTTGGAGGTGCGTGATCTGCTATTCAAGGTTCAGCACAGCGTTCTTTTCCCTTAGTGCTCACTCAGGCATTCCATTACTTGGATTCAAGAAAGCCGGTGAACGTGGCTACGTCCTCGGGTGGGTAGGCTATCAGCTCAGGCTTGCCGGAATTCCTTCAAAACCGCTGCCGTTGATGCTGAAATAACTCACTACCGATAATTAACATTTATCGGTACTGAGTTTGTAGTTTTGGGCGCCCGCCAAACTCGGCGGTCTACTCCTTATATATACGTTGCATGGAAACCCCGTCCCAACTCCCGGTGATTATCCCCACCCGGAGCCACTCGCTGGTGGAGATGCCCGCTTCGGTCGGGCGCTACGCCGAAGCCGGGTTGCAGGGCGCGGCCAACACCCAGCGCGGGTACGCCGCCGATTTGCGCAGCTTCGAAGATTACTGCCAGCACCACCAATTGAGTTACCTGCCGGCCGACGTGAGCACCGTCGCCGGGTACGCCTCGCAGCTGGCCGACCGGGGCAAGAAGTTCGCCACCATCCGCCGGCACGTGGCCGCCATCGCCAAGCTCCACCAACTCGGCGGCCACCCGTCGCCCACGGCCCACGAAGCCTTGGGCGTCGTGCTCGACGGCATCGGCCGGCTGCTGGGCAAGCGCCAGCGCCAGGCCCCGGCCTTTTCCGTCGCCGAGCTCAAGCAGGCCGTGCGGGCGATGGACTTGGCTACCCCCACTGGGCTGCGCGACCGGGCGTTGCTGCTGCTGGGGTTCGCCGGGGCCTTCCGCCGCTCGGAGCTCGTCGCCCTGAACGTGGAGGACGTGGAACTGACCCGGCAGGCCCTGGTCATTCACCTGCAGCGCAGCAAAACCAACCAGTACGGGGAGGCCGAGGACAAGGCCGTGTTCTATTCGCCCACGGCCGACTACTGCCCGGTACGGGCCGTGCAGGACTGGCTGGCGGTGCTGGGCCGCCCCAGCGGGCCCCTGTTCACGCGCATGAACCGCGGCCGGGCCGGCGAAACCGGCCGCCCGGGGCAGGCGCGGCTCTCCGACCAGAGCGTCAACGACGTGGTGCAGCGCCACCTCGGGCCGGCCTACTCGGCCCACTCCCTGCGGGCGGCCTTCGTGACGGTGGCCGTGGAGGCCGGGCAGTCCAACAAGGCGATTAAGAACCAGACCAAGCAGAAAACCGACGCCATGATCGAGCGCTACGCCCGCCTCGACGACGTGAAGCGGTTCAACGCCGCCCAGCACCTGGGTTTATGAGGGGTCTCATAATTTAAGCAGTCGCTGATGACCAATCGTGTATCCTACAGTGGTCATAAATTTTTTACAGCAAGCCGTCTCAATAAAGGCGAGCAGTTGCACGCGCTGCGCAACTGGCTCTGGTTTAGGGGCGACGGCGTGCTGCGCCGAAAGCAAGGAGAGCCCCAGCAGGAAGTCATGCGCTGCCTCAACGAGGTGACCAACGTCGTCGTCTGGAACACTGTTTAAGCCCAGTTGGCTTTGCAACGCCAGCAGGCGGCGGGGGCGCCGGCGCTGCCCGAGCACCTGGCCCAACTCTCCCCCGCTAGTTTTGCCCATTTAAACCGCCTGGATCCCTATTCCTCCCAGTTACCAGCCGATGTGCTGGTCAATGGCCTGCGAACATTGAGGCCCTTACCGTAATTCTTTGTCCAGTTACTAACGCAACCCCAGTTACCGTCGGGCGTGGTATCGTATTTGCCAAACGGCAGGACCTTGCCTACTGCGCAGACGTAGGCATCCGTGGGAGCGTCGTAGGTAAAGCCAGCAATTTCGGCTTTGTACTGGCCATCGAGAAATTGCTTCTTGCCTTGCATCATCCCTCTACGAACCTGAGTTCTGCAACTGCCGCGGTGGTTTGGCCGGTCGCTATATCAGCGCATCCCCCGCACTTTTTGGCTGTCATAACAGAAGTGAGATGATCCTTCTTCTGTCCGCCTAAACTAGAACATCTGGATCACAGATAACGTGTGATTTCGCTTGTTCAGGCTTTACCTGGCTCATTAGCCCAAGGTAAGCGAATTGTCAGCAGGCGGCAGGAGTTACTGCCGCCCGTTAGGCTTATTACCGTAGTGGCTCAGTATTTTTTACCCAGTTCGCTGTCTAGCGGAGGATTACACCTAAGAACTTGATCTTAGTGAGCTTAAGGCACATTTGATCTGCTAATCAACCTCGCCCTAAACTATGTAGCCAAGCCCTCCTGCAAGGGTGTCCGCCGACGTGGTTTATAGGTGCTCGCTATCCCCAGTGACCGGGCCAGCCAGTTTGGCTAATTAGCTTTGGCCCATGCAGGAGATATGGGAGAGAATCGGCCTAAAGCCACTAGCGTTACGTCTTTCTGCTTGCGCCCCCCGATGCTGCCGTCATGAATCAAGTTATCCGTTGGCGCCACGTACAATTCGTAAGGCTTGATAATAATCTTAACCACGGGGTAATGGGGATTAGCCTCAAAAAAAGCGCGCACCAATGCATCCCGATTGCCCGCCAGAAGGGTATCCAAATGAAGTGTATGAGCATATTTATTGAGGATATCATCAACGCTGATGTTAATAAATAATAAGACGCGGGGCTCACTAGTCAAATTAATTGATATCCGGTTGTCAGCGCTGGCACACTCCTCAAGTGAATCGCCAGAATCACCATCCACGTGTAAACCACAAAACAAGTAATCCTCCACACCACTGATAAACTTCCTGGTCATGGTTATATGAGGATTCGCGAGGATCGGCATTGCATGAATAATGTGATCCGAATCTTGTTCTATTTTTAGCTGCTCAATGTATTCTCCAATTTGCTTTTCAAACGCTTGAAAAACGGTCGGTTCTTTACTGAATCTCTCCTGCAAGTCTTTGCGAAACAGCACACTGTCAAAATCGATGTTTTTACAAACAGCAATTATCTCATCAGGAAGTTTAAATATTCCTATTGTCTTGTTGTATAGTTGATCGCTTAAATGATCTTCCGGGGCAGCCAAAATAGCAATGTCTTCTGGACTTGGTTTGACCCAGCTGTTAATAGGGCCGTAGCTATTTTTGTGGTATTCAACGTGCTGCATTAACTCTGAGCCCACACTCAGCTCAAGTCTTCCCAGAAAATCATTATCGTGAGCGTAAAGCTTTACACTTTCTAACAAGGCCATTTGATAGTAGTTGGGGAAAGTTATAGATTGAGAAATCCAGCTGCCTGCTGAGTCAATTCAAAATGGATATGAAAGAATCGTTGTTCGGGACCATATCTTTATTTATGCGGGCCAAAATCTCTTCAAAGTCCAACGCGGGCAAATGTTCGCTTAGTGATGGGTCAAGGATCCGAATTCTATTTTGAATGTAAGTTATCATTTTCAGCAAATCCGAGCAATAGACTGATCTGTTATCGAATAAATTCTCCTGGCGGAACCGGTGCACAACATAGCCGCCTCCGCAAACCTGTTTGACCGGACATACTTGGCATTCTTGGCACAAGCGCTGGTGTCCTTCGCTGTACATTATCGCCAAAGGAGTTTTCATAGCTTGAGCTAGCGTGTTAGTGTACACGCTCATGCCCTCCTTTGTAAAATTATGACCACATGCTTTCATGGGATCGGTTGCCTCGATACCACCATTGGTTTCAATCACTAGCACTCCGTTCTCTCGCATGCCGAAGTGATCGTTCCCCGCTTCCTCAATTCCAATGATCAAAGCGATCATAATCTCAAAAATGTCAATTCGAACCTTTGAGTCGCTCTGGTCCGCCAGCCAGTGCTCAAACAGGGTGATGATTTTATCGGCCCATGGCGTTTCGTAAGGATTCTTTAACCAAGCCGGTTTGGTATCGTGTGTGAAGTCAGGTGGCAGTATGTTCCACTTATTTATACCCAATGATTTATAGCTCTCATATATCTCAATGGGATTATTGTCAACATTCATGACGGTTATAACCGTCAGATTGGCAGGGAAATGACGCTTGTAAGTTTGCAACCCCTGAATAACATCATCGTAGGAACCTTTTCCGGAATGGTAGAGGCGATAGACATCGTGTAGTGCCCGGGTTCCATCCAAACTGAAGCCGGCGTCAATGTTTAGTTCTTTGAATAGGGAACACCACTCCTCGTCAACTAAAACTCCATTGGTTTGAAGTATGAAATCAAAGGCCACGGAAGTGCGCTTGTGACATTCATTAACAAAGTACCTGAATAGGGCTTTGTCCGCTAACAGCGGCTCACCCCCATGGAATATGATTAAAAAGTCGCTCTTGTTGTTCGCTAGGCAATACTCTTCTATTCTATCAACGACTTTAACCATTGTCTCCTTAGACATCACTTTTGGTTGAGCCTTATAAGACTGGTCGCCTTTGTTATACATGTAGCAATACGAGCAATTCAGATTACAACGGCTGGCTATCTTTAAAACAATGCCTGAGAGCTCCATAAAGTAGGTAGATTTAAGGAAGAGTGGATAACAATCAATCAAAACAAAAGGTAAGCTGACGTAACAATAGCAAAAAATAAAGGGACATAAATTTTATGTCCCTTTATTTTTTGCTATTGTTACGTCAGCTTAGCGCTGGGTACGAGTCTCTGTGCGAATAGGGCCACGTACGTACGTGCTTTGCGAATAAGGATAGATGCCGTAGCAATCCTCGCCAGAGTTCAGCAATTTGGAGAGAATGCTGAATTTTTCATTACTAGTCAAAGAGTTTTCGACTTGTACTTGTTCTTTCGCTTTAGTATGCATGGTAGTGTGTGGGTTAGAAAGTCCTCATTATTGAGGGTTGTACAAACATAATGAATATTACTTCCTATCCCAACATATACACCTGTTAAGTTATAAATTTTTTTAATTAAACTGAGCCTTTTCTATTGCAATTACTCTGTTTTATAAGAACTTGTAGCAAGAAGTAAGTACATGCCAAATCAAGTTAGACACCAACGTATCATGTAACTTCAGTTAATTATTCAAGGTTGAGCTGCGGCGAAAAAGTACTATTATTTGAAAAAACTGTGTTGGTACTTAAAGCTGGGCTTGCCAAGCGGGGGCGGATCCTGCTCAGCTGGCCACCGAGAGCGGTAGTTTGCTTCAGGTTGCTTTTTGACCGGCTACCATTCGTTGCTCTTAACACGCGCCAAGACTGGACGTGAGTTCCGGCAGCACAAGCACTGCAGGCATGAGTTGAAAGGCCTGATCAATATCCTTTATTGTGGAACCACCTATAATAAATAATAAAGCGAATGCTAAAAAGGCCTGGATACTTGGCGCTATCTGGGCCAGAGCGGGTTAAAATAGTAAAATGGATAAACTAGCCTTGTCAACAAAACTTACATGATCTAAGACCAACAAGGCATGTGTAGCAAAGCACCAAGCTAAAAGAAACATCCGACACTACAATTAATTATGTATCAACTGAGACGCTGGAAGGGTTTGCCGGCAAGCATGCCGCTTAGTTAGCTCGCCGTTCGGATCGAGAGCTGTTGTGAGCTTTAGGCATTAGCCTCTTGCAAATGCCACATTGCTTTCTGACAGCTAGAAGGTGTTATGCACCTATGAGCGAAATTAGCGGGTGTGTAAATTACCCGCCGCGCCTATCCCAGCGACGTCACCGACGACGAATGGGCCTTTCTCTTGCCGTATTTGATGCTACTACGCGAATATGCGGGCGAGCGCCAGTACCGATTGCGTGAGTTATTCAACGCCTTGCGCTACGTGGTGCGCACGGGCTGCACCTGGCGCTACTTGCCCCATGATTTGCAGCCCTGGGCTACGTGCTACCAGCAGTGAGCCCGCTGGCGCGATGCCCGCGTGTTTGAGGCTCTGACCGACGACCTACGCCAAGTGCTGCGCTTGAACGAGGCACGGCCCACCGACCCGAGCGCCGTGATTTTCGATTCGCGCACGCTGCAGAGCACGCCCGAAAGCGGGCACCGGGCGGGCTATCACGGGGCCAAGCGGCAGTGGTAGATTTCAGATCAGTTCGCTTACTTAAAAAGGTTCAAATCATTTAAACTGACAGTACACTGCAACCTTAAATGCCTACTTTTGACCTTTGACTGCCTCATCAACTTTTGTTCACAAACCTCCTGCTCGCTGCGTCGGGTCTTGAACTCGGCATCATATAGAATTTCAATGCGTTCCTTCAAAAGTCTAAATAACCTCGTTGGCTGGCTCGTTTTCGCGATTGCCACCGTCACGTATCTGCTCACCCTGGAGCCCACCGCTTCGTTTTGGGACTGCGGCGAGTTCATAGCCTGCTCCTTTAAATTACAGGTGCCCCACCCTCCCGGGGCGCCTACTTTCCTGCTGCTGGGCCGCCTGATGTCGCTGTTCTCGTTTGGCGACGTCACCAAGGTGGCCGTGCTCATCAATGCGCTGTCGGCCCTGAGCAGTTCCTTCACGGTCCTGTTTCTGTTCTGGATTATCACCCGCATGGCCCGCAAGCTGGTATTGCGCTACGACGCAGCCGCCAGCGCCGTGTCGGCCGAATACATCGAGCCCACTAGCCCCCAAACGCTGCTTATTCTGAGCGCCGGTGCCGTGGGCGCGCTGGCCTTTGCGTTCTCCGATTCGTTCTGGTTCAACGCCGTAGAGGGCGAGGTATACGCCATGTCGGCCCTGTGCACGGCCGCCGTGGTATGGATTATGCTGAAATGGGAAGCCCGGGCCCACGAGCCCGACTCCGACAAGTGGCTCATCCTCATTGCCTACGTTATTGGCCTGAGCATCGGTGTTCACTTGCTCAACCTGCTCACACTGCCCGCGCTGGGCTTTATCTACTATTACCGACGCACCGCCAACCCCACCACCAAAGGTGCCATCGTTGTGATGGCGGTGAGCATGCTCATTGTGGGCTCCATCATGGTGGGCATCATTCCCGGCCTGCCCACGCTGGCGGGCAGCTTCGAGGTATTCTTTGTGAATGCCATAGGCCTGCCGTTCAACTCGGGTCTGATTATCTTCCTGCTGCTCTTCGCGGGCCTGATTTACTTCGGGTTCCGGCTTTCGTACAAGAACCGCAGCCAGCTGCTGAACACGGCCATGCTGTGCTTCGTGTTCATCATGATTGGCTATTCGAGCTACCTCATTGTTCCCATTCGCAGCTCGTTTAGACCTACCATCAACGAGAATGCTCCCGAGGATGTACTCTCGTTTGTGAGCTACCTCAAGCGCGAGCAGTACGGCTCGCGGCCCCTGCTCTACGGCCCACACCTGTTCTCGCAGCCCGACCACTACGAGGAAGGCGCCCCCCGCTACGCCCGCGACCAGAAAACCGGCACTTACAAGGAAATTCTGCCCCGCCAGCAGCAGGCCGGCTACCCCGAAAGCGACAAGATGCTGCTGCCGCGCATCTACAACTACGAGCCCGACCAGGTTGCTCACTACAAGAAGTGGGTTGACATTCAGGACGGCGCAAAGCCCAGCATGGGCCAAAACCTGGGCTTCATGTTCCGCTACCAGATGGGGCACATGTTCTGGCGCTACTTCATGTGGAACTACGTGGGGCGCGAGTCCGACATTCAGCAGGCGGGCGTTGCGGGGCCATTTAGCCCCAATGCTTCTTCCCTACCCGCTCGCATTGGCGAGAGCCCGGCGCACAATAACTTCCTGGCGCTGCCTCTCATTCTGGGCCTGGTGGGCCTATTTTTCCAGAGCCGCCGCAACGGCAAAGACGCTTGGGTAACGGGCTTGCTGTTCCTGATGACCGGCCTGGCCATTGTGTTCTACCTCAACCAGCCGCCGCGCGAGCCCCGCGAGCGTGACTATACTTTCACCGGCGCCACGTTTGCCTTTGCCATCTGGATAGGCCTGGGCGTGCTGGGCATAGCCGAGCTATTGGGCAAAGTGGTAAAAGCCGACGGCCTGCGCGCCGGCCTGGCCCTGGCAGCGGGCCTGCTCATCCCCGGCATCATGGTGGCCCAGGGCTGGGATGACCACGACCGTTCTGACCGCTACAACTCTGTGGATTCGGCCAAGAACCTGCTCAACAGCTGCGCCCAGAACGCCATTTTGTTCACCAACGGCGACAACGACACCTTCCCGCTCTGGTATGCCCAGGAGGTGGAGGGCATCCGCACCGACGTGCGCGTGGCCGTGCTCAGCTACCTGAACACCGACTGGTACATTGCTCAGATGAAGCGCCGCTCCTACAAGTCGGCCCCGTTCCCCATCAGCATGGGCGACGACCGGTACGCCCAGGGCACCAACGACATGCTGCCTTTCGCGGCCAACCCCTCGGTGCAAAGCGTGAACCTGAAGGAGTTTATTCAGCTGGTGCAGGACAACAACCCGCTGCTGCAGGTGCAGTACCAGGAAGGTGGCCCGGGCATGATGTCGTTCCCCACCCCGAACTTCTATCTGCCCATTGATACGGCTGCGGTGAAAAAGCTCGGCATCATCCCCAAAGAGCGCGAAAAGCAGCTGGTACCGCGCATGGAATGGAGCATGGGCAAGCGTGCCATTGAGAAGAAAAACCTGGTGATACTGGACATGATTGCGACCAACAACTGGGAGCGGCCCATCTACTTCAGCAGCACCGTGGCGCAAAGCGACTACATGAACCTGCAGCCCTACTTCCAGCTCGAAGGCATGGCGTACCGCCTGCTCCCGCTGAAGGACCCGAACTACGACCCCCGCGGCGACGAAGGCTACGTGGAAAAAGAGCTTAATTATAACGTTCTCGTTAACACGTTTAAGTACCGCGGCCTGAATAACCCGAACATTTTCTACGACGAGAACAACCTGCGATTCCCGGCCAACTACCGCGAAAAGTTCGCCCGCCTAGCCAATGCCTACTTGGCTGAAGGCAACGTGGCCAAAGCTAAAGAATTGGCCATTAAGTGCCTCGAACTGATGCCGAATCAAGCCATTCCTTACGATTACTATTCGCCTCAGCTGGTGCCGGCGTTGGTGGCTGGCGGCGAAAAGCAAAAAGCTGACGAGCTCATGGACACCATGACCCGTCGCTCAGAGCAAATGCTGGCCTACTACGCCACCCGGCCTGACGCCAGCCTCTTCGAGGACGACCAGCGCGGCTACCTGCTTAGCCTACAGAGTGTATACCGCGCCGCCGAGCTCAGCGGCGATAAGGCCCGCAGCGAGAAGGCCATTGGACTGCTGAACCATTACTACCCGCGGTAGTGTAAACTGACTGACTTGGGTCGTTAAATCTAGTTTCTTTGTAAGCGCTCTGATTAGACTTAATACCGGGAGGCGTAGCATCTTAAGGAGCACGTCTCCCGGTTATAGAATGCAACGTAAGTTGTCAGATTCAACTGCTGCACAACCTAAACCAGCGAGGAGCATAGCTAAGATCAATAATCGAGCGTTCCTACCTGGACGCAACCATATAGTAGGCCAACCACCCTTCATAAGCAACATTATTCTGGGATATCAAGCATGTTGTGCGGAACCCAAAATAGGCGTAGGAACACATCGCTTGGTGGTTGGTGCGTGCTTGAGTCGTCGATGCTCTTAACCTACTAAATCCGCAGAGTTCCTTAACTCTTTCTTGAATGGTACCCTATGTGGGCAACGGAGCACAATTTTTCAGCCATGACACTGGTGTGTGCGACGTCAACTTGACCATTATAACTCGATGGATAACTGCGAGTAAAGCTCACCATGGGGCCTCTGCCGAGACTACCAAGTCTGCGTATCACCGGTTAAAACAGAACCCTAACACTTTAAACCTTTATGGTATACTGCCTTTGCTGCACAAGAATCAAAAACCTACTGAAGGAAGAGGCATCTTCCCTAAGCACGGCCCTAGCGGCTGCACTGAAGCTCGTGCCGTCAGTTCTTCAAAGGATGGCGTTATGGTCATTGGGAATTAAGGCCGAAACCTTGAGATCAAATCGATGAAAGGCAGTGCTTCAGCACAAAGGCGCGCCGTCGTGGTGCCCCGAGGGGCCCTTGTGCGCACGGCTAGGGCAGATGGAGCGGCTCGCTAACTTACATTTTAAACCGACACTGGTACCCTTGCTTTATGGTTTTAAATGATTTTGGACCTTCCCCGAGCTAGGGGCTGAACGGGGGTAGTCTTGCTGCGCGATCTCTGTTTGCACATTTGGCCGCCCACTCACGCAGGATATTTCTAAGGCGTACTCTGCTCTTTGAACTATTCTCTACCAGCGAATTTACCAACCAGGCATTGACCTATTGCCCATCCCGCCACTATCTAATAGCGGGTTCTACTGCCAGAAGCTTCCTATTTTGACTTGGCAAGGCTGCGTCGCCAGCTGCGCCCACCGACGTCAGTAGCGCAAAGATGTTATGTGGATAACCAGCATATCCATGCCCTTACTATTTGCTAAGCCCTTAGTGGAGCAATAGAGAGCATTAAATTTGTTCTGTTTCAGGATCGATACTTTATGAATCAGAGGGCTTGATCATTGGAGTTAGCGCTAGTTTTTGATGGTTGATAGAACTCTTTGTTTGATGTCTTGTAATCTGCCTACCTGTTGAACTAACGCGGGTACTTGGTCCAAACTAAACACAAAATTCCAAGTGTACGAAACAATAGAATAGATTGAACCCGTGTTAGAATTTGGTAAAGAGCCAGCTCGAAATATTACGATACCAACTAAAATCACTACGAATAGCTCCATAACTCCCCAGTTATTTGCTTGAGCATCAATTAATTTTGTTCTCCAATCAGCTAAATGATTGTAGTGGCCCCAAACGTCGTCTCGTCCCTGATTGGATAAGATGCCTACTTCGTGCTCATATTGGTCATTTAGCCCTTTATTGAGTTGACGCGACCGGCGTGCGTAACGTTTGTTTAATATGTACAAGGGAACGCCTATAAGAAAGCAATAAACTGCTATTTGGACGTCATAAATAAACAACATAGACAGTGCCCCGAAAAAGCTGAAAAGAGCAGTGATTGATCTTGGAATGTCGTGCTCAAAGAAGTTTATAAACTCTCGAGATAAACTGGATCGAGCGATTATTTTGGAAGAATCGACGTTTAGAGTCCTTTGTTGCAAAACAATCTCAGTGGCCGTATCTCTATAGATAGCAGAATAGATCCTAATGTTATAACGTAACCTAATTACTCGGATCAAAGCGTGTGCAATCCATACTCCTACAAAGCATAGTAGGCCAAATGATTCATGATCGATGGCTGCATTTATAGCGAGACCAGTTACATAAGGAAAGAATAAATTAAATATGTTTTCTAATATTGTTAAAACATATGTGGAAAATATTTTTAACCTATTAATACTAAATATTTTTTCGGGAGACCAGTGTGTTTCCAATGACATATGTGTGTTACCCATAATCAACTAAAGGCGGAGTGAATGTTGCTTTGGTAAGAGTATTAATGATTGATCTTCGTAAGCGTTTTTGAGATACCGTGAATACGCCAGTAAAGTAATACAGCAAGGTAAGCAGTCGTCTTTCATTGAACGGAGGAACTGCTTGCCTTGCGCGGGCAGTAAAAAGAATCGGAGTTGCTTATCAGTAAATGAGATTTGCTGTTAGGCTATAAGTAGGCCCGCGACAATGAAATGAGACGTTGCCCGAGCGGCACTCACTCCGTTACTCCCCCCGAAAAGCATGTGCTAAGGACTTAAGCATAACAGCTAATTAATCCCCGCTTCCCAGCCCTTTGCCTCTACTGGGCAAGGCTTCAATTTCTCCAGATTTGGCTTTATTGGCTCCAATAAACCAAGTGAAACCCAGCCATGCCACGCGGGTCTCTTGCTTATTGAGATATTTACCGGCTAGACTGGGCGTCTCGATATTGGTGCGCCTGATCTGAGTGTTGAAAATATCAGTCAGGCGAAAAGTAAGATCGGCCTGATTGGCAAACAGATGCTGACGCAATGCCAAGTCCACTCCCCCTGACGGCAGTAACTGACCTTGACCAGTGAGCGCTCGCGAGCGCACGGACCCAACCAGTTGCAGATTAAGATTCGAGGTCGCCCGAAAGTTCTGACTCAAGCGCGCATCACCTGTCCAAAGACGACGGCCAGCGATGCTTGGTGAATTTGTTCGCACCTCAGATCTGTAAAAGGATCCGCTAGCTTCAACTTGCCACCACGCGGCTAGCGATTTCCTCATATATAAGTCTAATCCCAGGGACGTCGTTTTACCATTGTTGAGGTAAGTTTCAGCTACTACCAGCCCCGCAGCTGGATTTAAATTGGTTGCCAAAACATCAATTGAGCGGAGGCGTTGGATTGCATTTTGGGTAAAAATGGCAAAAAAGCTAGTCGTCAGGTCAAAGCCATGCGGTAAACTTGCTTGGTGACTCAATTCCAAGTTGTGTGAAAATTCGGCTAACAGTGCGGGATTGCCCAGCCGGTATGAACGGGGGTCGGAATAGAATGGCACGGCAAGCTGTTGTAAGAATTCCGGACGCGACAGGCGACGGGCGTAACTCACCTGAAGTCGTTGGGGCTTCATGCCGCCGTTGGCCGTATCTGCTCTGCCGAGTCCATAGCCAAAGGTGAGGCTCGGGAAAAGCTCTAAATATTTAATTTGAAACGCATTTTGCTTTTCGGATGCCACCCCGGCCTCGCCCTTGGTGTTGGTGTCCTCAGTTCGCAACCCCACTTGAAGCTGCCAGTCTTTAGCGGTGTTCCCGCAACTGTAAGTAGCGTAAGCAGCCGAGACAAGCTGCCGGTAGCGGTACGTGTACGAGCGGCTTGAATCAACCGCGTACTCGACAGGAGTAGTCGCTAGTTGGTTGCTTAAAGTGGAGGAACCCGTACTGCTTTGGCGTTGCATTTTGATACCAGACTCCAATTTGCCCTCTAAAGCGGCAAAAGGGTGTGCGTAATCCACCTGAATGAAGGAAATATTGGCCAGAAGCGCTACGTTTTGTTGCCAGCCTAGGGGCGAGACTCCGTCTAGTACTAGAGTTATGGGCGCCACAGCGTTAATACGCACCAATCCCGCGGCACTAGTTAGTTCGCGGCCCTGATGTTTTTCCCAGGTATGACGATAAGTTGCTATGTTTTGGAGGACTTTTTGGTTTGCGTTGAACCACTGCTTGCTTTGCTGCGCGAGCTCGGGCTTACCAGATTCCAAGGTCGTCAACTGCTGATTGATGACGTTATTTTCTGGTTCCCATGATGGATTTACTTGTAAAGTGAAACTTTGCTGTTTGTTTAAGGCATAATTGAGGCCTATTCTTACATCGTGGCGTTGCCTACGCCTGACCCCCTCCCCTATTTGCGTAGTTTGCACCAAGCCGGTGGGCATCGTGCTACGCTGGCCGTTCTCTGTTCTCTCGTTGTAAGACTGATCTTGTCTGCTATAGTTTACATTCCAGTTGGCCCGCCCACGTTGGAAATTCAACGCGAGGTCGCCAAAATATTTTCTTTGCGTCCCAACAGTCAAATTGATTTGACCGTTTACGCCAGGTTTGGAATTATTTTTGAGGATGATATTAATAACTCCGCTGCCTTGAGCGTCATACTTTGCCGAAGGGTTGGTTATCAGTTCAATTCGAGCTATTTGCGAGGCTGGAATTTGGTCAAGTCGGGTTCCGCCGATCCCTCCATTATTCACCCCCGCCGGCTTTCCATCGATCAGGATCGTCAGGCTGGATGAACCCCGAAGGCTTACCACACCGGATGCATCCACTGCCACCGATGGCACATTACGCAATAAGTCCGTGGCCATTCCCCCTACACTATTTAACTCCTTTTCCACATCGATGATCACTTTGCCCAACTGCCGCTCCAGGGTAGCTTTTTGAGCGATCACCTTCACTTCATCCAATCGAGTAGCAGAGGGTTCTAAATACAGCGTAGCAAGGGATATACTTGGATTTTCCAAGGTCAAATTGATCACCCTGCGGTTAGACCGGAAGTTTAACGCCTGAGTTTTGAGCAGGTAAGTTCCCAAGGTGGACACCGTGATGAGAAAGGTGCCATCAATTGCCGTTTGACCACTCGTTACGAGTGTGGAATCTGATTGGCGAAGCAACAGGATGTCCGCAAAAGGCACAGGCTTAGCAGTTAAAGCTTCTAGGACGGTGCCGCGTAATTGACCACTTTGTATAGGTTGCGCTCGCAAGGTGGTGGACGCAACGAGCAAGAAGACCACCCACCATACGTTACAGCTAGAGGCTAATCGATTTATAGAATAATTATTCGTCATAAACCTCAGTGGCTCTTAGTAGAATGTAGAGAAAAAGAAAGTGTGGTTACAAAAAGTAGCTAAAGTAACTTAAAAATTACGCAATGAAAGTTTGGTTGCTAACCGAAACCCAGGGTTAGTAGCTGCGGCATTGTTGGGCAAAGAGTAAAACTTGGGCCTAAACGAATGCATTGATTAAGCTTTTGGCTTCCCGTTGATAAAAGGGGGCTCGCACTGGCACTTGTAGGACGTAGGTTTTTGGTGCAGTGATAATGCCATCTCCTAGCATTGGCCGGGCAAAGTACATCCGCTTTATATCCGAGCTCCCATTTAATGAGCAGTTCAACAATAACTATTGGCAGATGTGCTCCTAGAGCATATTGAGAAGATCCTGCCTGTGGCTAGGCTTGCTGGTCTTGTCCATTCTTTTGGGCAGCATGGCGCACTCAGACCCCACAATGCCTCATCCAAATCGTCTAGGCCTTCAGTTGGCATTCGGCCGTTTGCTGTATTAACTCCAAACTACTTAGTTAGATAGATACTAAGTCAAGTATTTAAAGACGGATATTGGTGGAATCATTCGCCGCAGCACATGTATGACACGTCATGGGTATCGGTAAAGCAGCCAGTTTTGGGCGCCCCCGTACCACCCATAAGCTACAACACACAGGTGCGGGAGACGTGACAAATTCGCCAGGTAAGGGTTGGCGCTTCAGGCGCATCCGCTCAGGTCCAGAGCCCATGCTTCGCCGATGGCTCCGCCTCAGAACCTGTTTGATCCGGCTTCCTTTGATCCTTCTGGGCCCGTTAGTGATCGGGCTGAGCAGTTACAGTAGACTTAATGCTAAGGCTGATCGCAATTTATTTACTTTACACATACTTATTTAACCAGGTGTTCATTTCCCATAGGGTGTGCATTATTGATTCTCGCGCAGTGTAGCTATGCGACTCTAACGGGAGCATGACTAGGCGCACGGTGGCCCCATGGCCCTTGAGTGCATTGTAAAATCTTACGCTTTGTAGCGGAAAGGTGCCCGGATTATTGTCGGCCTCCCCATGGATAAGCAGCAAGGGAGCCTTGATTTTGTCAGCGTAGTTAAAAGGGGACATCTGATTGTAAACGTGAGGAGCCTCCCAGTAACTACGATGCTCGTTTTGAAATCCAAATGGGGTCAACGTACGATTATACGCGCCGCTCCTAGCTATACCGGCTTTAAAAATACTGCTATGGGCCAGCAAATTAGCTACCATGAAAGCGCCGTAGGAATGGCCCATTATCCCGATCCGTTCGGGGTCCACAAACCCTAACCGGACGGCTTCTTCGATGGCGGCTTGAACACTTGCTACCAGTTGTTCAATATAGGTGTCGTTGGCCTCGCTGATTCCATCACCCACAATTGGAATACTCAAGTCCTCCAGGACCGCGTACCCTTGTGTCACCCAGTACACGGAAGATCCCCAATACAGATTTATAAACTTATAAGGAGACCCATGTAATTGACCGGCATTGTCCCTATCCCTAAATTCGGAAGGGTAAGCCTCTAGTAGCGTAGGCAACGCCCCATCTGACGGGTTATAATCTACTGGCAAATAAAGATTTGCCGATAATTCAACCCCATCGCTTCGTCTGTATCGGATAATCTTTTTGTTTAATCCAAACAGCGATGGATAGGGATTGGGGAAATTGGTAACTTTAACTAATTGGTTGGTGATAAGATTCCGCAAGAAACAATTGGGATTATCTTGCTGGGATTCGCGGCAAGTGAGAATCACCTTCTCTTGAACATCGATGATTGCAATAGGAACCTCATAATAGGGGCCGGCCGATTGCCACCAGCGGGAGCGCGTGCCGTTGACTAAGTTTAGTTCGTCAATAAACGGCCTCTCGCCTTCGCTGGATGCTCCTGCTCCGATCCAATATAACGAATCACCAGACGAGTTGGTAAGCAATATATCGCGGCCATACATGTTGCGCTCCAACGCCGGTATTCCAGGATCGCTGTATACGTCCTCGAAGGAGCGCTCCGACAATTTGATCAATTCATTGGGGTGAGTTGGATTGAACCGCCAGAGTATTTCTTTTCGGTCGACCCATCGTAGCCCGCATAATAACGCCAGGGTACTGGTTCCCCAACTGATTCCGCCATAGCGTAACGGCAGCGACACCAGCGCTTGGGGAGTTGCCGTAAATGGAGCCTCCAAAATGAATACAATGTCGCGAATCTCAACCGAATTTTTGGGATCTCCTCCGTCTTGAGCTTCAACCCAGAAGAGCGTCGCGGGGACGTCATGGCGCCAATCGTGATTACGCGGACCAGTCGGCACAACATCAAAACTTAGAGGCAGGCTTTCGTCCAAAGGCAAATTAGCTACATTATTAATCGAGCCGTCACTGATGGTAAGAATGTCTATCCGGGTGGGGAAATTATCAACCGGCAACTGACGCGAATAAGGCCGGTGCTTCGTTTTGATCAAAACGTGGTTCCCGTCCGGAGAAGGCCCGATTTCTTGTATCGTATCAGTAACGCTTAAAGACCGAGTTTGCCCATCGGTTTTTATCAGCATCAAATGAGACGTCGCGTAAAAATCTAACAGTGCCTCGTCATCAGCATCGGCTATAAGGTCTTGATGTGTGCGCGAAGGAGCTTTTATTCCCTCATTTTCCTGGATGTTTGGACCTTGGGGTATACTGGATCTGCTTGGTGGAATTTGGCGATTAGGTGGAATGGCCAATACGAGTAAACCTTCACTGTCTGCCAACCACTCAAATGGGTGGCCAAAAACTCCGTTGAGTTTAATATGCGAAAGGCGCTGAGCAACTCCAACTATTAGTTCAACCATCCAGAGTTCAATACGGCCTTCACTAACATTATCTATGGTAAAAGCAATTTTACGGCTGTCGGGCGACCAGCTCACGCTACCGATCTTGGCGTGTTCTGGTAAGCCCTGAATCACAATTTCGTCTTCTCCCACTAAGCTTTTAAGGACGAGCGTTGAAAAGAACGTTGCCCGACTAGGACCATTGGTGTGGGGATTTATTCTTAAACCTGCAATTCTTACTTCTGGCTGCGCTAATTCAGCAAGGGACTTTAATCCCTGCACAAATTTCAGTAATAGCCATTTTTTGTTGTGAGATACGCTTTCAATTGGCAGTGCAGGTGCGTCGACTAGTTCAGTTATTGCTATAGGAGGCAATTGGTAACGAATTTCATTCATTTTTTGAGTATTTGTAATAATGCTATTTTCACGCATAACCTTTTGCGTATCTTAAGCCCACCGCAATATGTGCAGTCAGCCATTAACCCAAGTGCAGGCAGTACGCAGCCCGCTTGGAGGTGCCGAGAAGATCGTACCGGCAACGAGGTCACTCAAAGACCAAACAGGTTGACAGATACTGGAACATGTTTTTTCGACATTAGCCACAGCTTCTTCGGCCCAGATCACCTGCATTAGATATGCTTGTCACCGACCCGGGTCCAAATTAATACAGGCCGGCGTTAATGTCATTCTTTCCTGCCGAATCGCTTACTTGCTTCTGACCGGGGCATTAGACGAGTGAATGTAGGCGAAAACTCGTTTAAAAAGAGGTACACCTTCTCCTGAGGTGGTCTAGCTAAGCCGGACAGAGTTGGGACGTGGTTTGAAGGTGGGTTTCGAAGTGGTTAGGGGCGAGATAGCCGAGCGAAGAATGCCGTCGTACGGCGTTGTAGTAGGCGATGTGGTGGCTGATTTCGAGCTTGGCTTCGGCCAAGCCCGGGAAGCTGCCGCCGTCGAGCAGTTCAGCTTTGAAGCGGCTCCAAAACGATTCGGCGTGGGTCGTACCCGGTAGGGCGTTGTCGTAACAGTTGCCGCGCCGGCTCATGCTTTGCTGGGCACCGTGTTTGGCAACCAGGGCTTTGAAGCGCGTGGCCGTGTACTGGCTGCCCTGGTCGGAGTGGATGACGAGCCCGGCCGGGGGCCGACGCACCACCAGGGCGCGGCGCAGGGCCTCGCTGACCAGGTCTTCGGGCATCGTGTCGCGCACGTCCCAGCCCACGATTTTGCGCGAGCAGCGGTCGAGCCAGACGGCCAGGTACAGCCAGCCGCCGCCCTGGCGGGGTCGTACCCGGTAGGGCAGGTAGGTGATGTCGCCCACCCACACCTGATTGGGGGCCGTGGGGGCCGGTTGGCCCAGCAAGCGGTTGGGCGCAGCCCGTACGGCCGGGTCGGAATCGGTGGTGCGCGGTACAAACGAGCGGGGCTGCTGCGCGCGCAGGCCGTGCGCTTTGAGCACGCGGCGAATGCGCCAACGGCCCACGGCGTGGCCCTGGGCCTGCACTTCGGCGCGTAACCGACGGGTGCCATAGCGCTGGCTGTGGTACGCAAACGCTTCGCGCACGGCTACTTGCCAGGCCGGCTCGGCCGTGGGCTGCCGCCGGTCGCGCTGCCAGGCGTAATACGCGGACGGTGCTACGCGCAGCACCTGGCAGAGCTGGCGTACCGGCACTTGTGCCTGGCGCTGGGCAATGTGCTGGTAGGTGCTCACCGGGTCGGTTGGCCGAAGATGACCAAGGCTTTTTTAAAATACCGAGCTCCTGCTCCGCCCGCTTGAGGCGGGCGCGCAAGGCGCGTACCTCCGGGTCGCGGGCCACTTCTTCGCTTCCCACCTCGGTCACGAGCTGCGCCTGCTGCCAGCGGTAGAGCAGCTTGGGGCTGATGCCCAGTTGCCGGGCCGCGGCCTGCGTGCTGCGGCTCTCGCTGGCCAGACGCAGGGCCTCGGCCTTAAACGCCTCGTCGTACTTGCGTCGTTGGTCGGGCGACGTCCCGCTGGTTTTGGTTGCCATGGCAGAAGAAATATACGTCCTTCTTCTGTCCGTCTTTCCTAGACCACCTCAGGGATTCTTACCGCAATTTTTCGCCCCTTGTAACGGGAATCCCCATTGAACTGCTCCCACTGCTAAGCCAGGACTGTTCCTATTTGCGTCCTGCAAGCTAACTCAAAGTAGCCGCATTAAAAGCGCTTCAGCTGCTGACGCCTTCCGCATGAGGATGCAAGTCCGCGGCGGGCGTTAATCCTAAAGCGCGAAGGAAAGGGCTCGGCCCAAACGTAAGCACTTACGCCCGGGCCTACCCCGATGGTGCAGTCCACATTCTTTTAAAAGCTAATTTTACGCGTTCTCTACTTGAATCAAGAGGATGTTTCCTTCGTTCCTCTTTTGAATTTCTTCCTTCTGCTCAGGTTTTTCCGGCCTACCACGTCCTCATGCTGCCGTCCCTGCGTTCATTAGCTAGGGCCAAAAGCGGCAGATTAGCGAAGATTCTTGCACCATATAATCATGACGCCTCGAAGCGTAGCGGCGAATCGCGCGCTGCATCCACTTCAGGCAAGTTCTCAACCATGGGTACAGCGGCCACTGTAGCAGTTAACATGCTTTCCCCTAAACGCTATCCGATATGTTACAGACTCTCTTGAAGATGGGTCAGTCCGCTGGCGGTAGTTCCGGCAAATGGGATGATTTGCTAAAAGTGCCCTGGGTCAAAAAATTTAATAAAAAGGGTGAGCTCCCGGTGAACTATTGTCTGCCGGTGTGCTTCGATTTAGATAACGGCACGGTGACAACAGGCAAGTTATCGGAATATGTGGGCTTGGACAGCGCACGCCGGTGGTTTAACCTAGCGGTAGCGAGTGGTAACACGCCCTGTGTTTATGTGTGCGTGGACGGCCGCAAGAACATGGGGCAATTTACCAAGACTTTTTTTGGCCGAAATCCCAAGGAAGTTCAAGGCGAAATGCTTGCTGCTCTAGGTAAGTATCCCGGACTCAACAACACCGTGCTGGCCGAAGTACTAAAGCAAATTACGGAGTTGCGCAATGCTTATTTGTCACTAGCAGCTAACGAGAAAGGTATTATTACATTAAGTAAGCTCACGGGGGACCGCAAGTTAGCCGGGCAAGTGGTCTTGGTTTACGCACAAGTAAAAGCCACCGCATTAGGCCTCGCTGAATTCACCCCTTTTGTGCAGATAGTAGCCAGCCAAATGCAAGCCATTTCCGGCTATGCAGAATTCGTGCAGGCCCGGTTTCAGCCACCACAGGTAAGAGACAGTATGGTTCGCTTGTGCTATGCCACTGGTGAACGGTGCCCCGATGTTATGGAGCTTGACATTGCCAGTCGCTATAGCCTTAACGGCACGTTTGTAAAATCGACTTTGCATTACGCACCCTTGTTTGCCAGAAAATGTTTCGCAAAAAACTACCAAGTAAGTGATGCCGCTCAGCTTCTGTTGGAACGTGGGTCTAAATTATTGTTGGATAACTGCAAAATCCGTATCGCGGGTGTCAACCATGTCCTCTTGCCTAGGTCGTTTGGCGGCGAAGCGGCTGGTGAAAATGGGATGCAAACTGATTTGCCACGCTTGCTTCGGGAAGCTGATTTGCTGTTTCAGTTTCAAGACAAAACCACTTGCCCCGTATACGAACCAAATCAGGTAAACACCGCGACACAGTGGGTTAGCTTTCTGGGCTTCGAATCGGATGGGAATTTTTTCAAAATAACGAACCACATCGGCAACGTCCACCAACCGTATTTTTCACTTTTACTGGCCTCATTCATGCATTTAGATGCCGCGTGGCAGCAGTCAGGCGACTTGCCGTGGCAGCAGATCATGGGGCCACGGAGGTTTAACTTATTCACCGTGTACGGCTTGGTTCCAGTGCGGAAAGACCAAAAAAACCGCAATGCGGCGCTCCTGCTCTTCAAACAGATATTGGAGCGCCGCCCCACGGAGCGTCGCACTTGGTGCGCGCATTTTCGCGATTTGGTGCTGTGCCACCGCTACAGACACTATGCCGTTTATGGCAACGTGAACGACAAGAACGCGGACGGACAGCTTTCGGTGGCGCAAGCGTTTGATTTTGCCGTGCGCAGCGCGGTCTACCAGTTCCTCGCCCTATTCACTGTTTTGACTGAGTTGCAGCTTTTGCTGCCTCTACACCAACGCCATTGCTTAGAGCCATCGAATATACCTGCTATTGACACGTCTACTACCCTCCGAACGCAGTCAACCAAGGGAGCGTTCTTCGATCGAATGCAATACCAGGGCCCCCAAAAGGCGCTGTTTTACTTGGGCCGCGCATTGAATAAAGTAGCGCGGGTAGAGTACGCAAAAGGACTCAAGTCAAAGCCGATAATGGATAAATTAACCTATTCTGGCATGAATGTAGAGGCTATCATACAACTGAGCAAAGTGTTGACGGATAAGGGGCATTCGTTTCGGTTGAGCGCGGAGTCGAAGAACAATCCAGATAATGATCTTGATTGCTTTGCCCTCTATTTCAAAAGTACGGGATGGAGTATGCCCCCCGAAGAGGCCTTATTTTTCATTTTATCAGGTTATGTTTTTACTTCTAAAATGAAGTCAACTCCTTCTCTCATTCCATGAGCCTACTTCAACGAAGTTCTGATTTTCTATTTCTCTACGAAGCCACGCAATGCAATCCCAACGGCGACCCCGATTATGACAACAAGCCCCGCATGGACTATGACACCGAAACCAATCTGGTCACGGACACGCGACTAAAACGCTACGTACGTGACTATTTGAAAGCCACTGGCCACGCTATTTTTGTGGATGGGGAAGCAGGCGCGAAAGTTAGTCCTACCACCAAACTGCAAGCTGTGGTAGGCCGCCTATTAGCCGATGAAACACAATTGGATAGCTTGTTTGCGGAACAGCCGTCACTCAGGGGACAACTGCAACAACTCTCAGAGGTCGAGCAGAATCCCGACAAGATATTTAAGAAGTTACAAAGCAGGGAAAACCGCGACTTGAGCATATACTTGTTGGCGCAACTGGTGAAACGGCAGTTTATAGACATCCGTTTGTTCGGCAGCGCCTTCGCCGTGGAGGGATTCAACCGGGCTTACACCGGGCCAGTGCAACTTAGTTGGGGTTATTCGCTTAACCAGGTAAAGCTGATGGAGTCGAGTACAATTGCTTCCACCATGAATGACGAGAACGGCACCTTTGGCAAAGATCACCGGGTTCATTATAGTCTGTTGGCATTCAATGGCACTATTAATCGCTTCGCTGCTCAAGCGTCGGGCCTGACGAACGAGGACGTGGAGTTGTTCCGCAAGGCACTATGGGAAAGTATTCCGGCCCTACCCACCCGCTCCAAACTTAACCAATACCCTAAGCTGTATGTGGAGGTCGTGTACAAAGATGGCGCCGCGAATGGGCAGCTAGGGGACTTACGCAGCTACGTGCGGGCCGCAAGCATTGCGGACGAAAAAGCTGTGCGCCGGCTGGAAGACTTAAACGTAGATTTTTCGGCCTTGGCGGAGGCAATTTCGGCCAACGAAGCAGTAGATTATGCGGTTGTGCGTACTGGGGTGGGACTGACGTTTGCGAACCCTAAACCTCGTGGCTGATGCAGATGCTGACGTTCGAACTGGTGGGAAAGATGGCGCACTTCAGAAAATATTACGCCAATAACACGGCCATGAGCTTTAGTATACCTCCCCGTACTACGCTCATGGGAATGCTGGCCGCCATTTTGGGAATGCCGCGAGACAGCTATTACGACGCCCTCTCAAGCCAACGGTTACGGTTAACTGTAGGGGTGCAGACTCCGCTCAAGAAGAGCTTTCATCGGCTCAATTTTTTAAAAGTGGAAGCTGGCCGTGATCTGGACGGCTCCAGAGGGCACATTCAACTGCCTTTCGAGGTCGTAACGGGCTATGATCTGACCCGCGATTTTGTTCGCTACCGCGTGTACGTGGCCCCCGCAACCCTTGATCAGGTCATGTTTGACCAATTAGTTACGCGGCTGACCGAGGGCAGTGGACCACATTTTGCCTTATCACTAGGCACGGCTAATTTCTCGGCAACACTGGAGAATATTTGCTTATACCCGCAGTTGCAAGCCGCCAGCAGTGAAGAAATACTGGAATTTCATTCAGCGGTACCGTCTGAACGAGTTAAAAGACTAGCTGAACCAGTCTGGGGCGAGCCAGCCGTGTTGCTGGACGAAGAACTGATGCCGGCCGATTTCTTGAGTAATCAGAATCGAGAACTCGTCGCCATGAACCGGGTACTGTTTAGCACCAATGGCCACCCCTTGCGGGCGCAGGTAAGCGGCGAATACTTTGAACTGGTCGGAACCAATGAAATCCAGCGGTTAGTATTTATGGAATGAAGATACTCCGTTGCGCAGTGCAGTGGTCTTTGTTTGGAGCAATGAGTGCCGGTGCTTTGTTTACACAAGTGCACTAATACTGCGTGAGGTATTTGCAATAAGCTTGTCCCAGTAGAAATAAGATCAAAAGCTGGTCTTAAAGTAGCTGGGCAAGTAATAATCAAGGTATGGGGGCCAGTGTGGACGTCAGCGGCAAGAATTATTCCTTCAACCTCTTGAGAAAATGCCGTTTGAGCTCAATTTAAGAGAACGCATCGGTTCAGCTTCACGCCCTATCGTCCCACGCACAGGCGTTAAAGTATTGAGGCCGGCTTACCCGATCACCCGTTCAAGGTTCTTCTGTGCCTTCCTCAAACGCACGGCCATTACCAGCGTCAGAAGGAATAATATACCGCCGTTAGGCCGCGTATCGCGTCGGATATACGAGTCCGCGACAGCCCTGCAGCTGACGCAGGGCACAACAACCATTACTCGTTCTGGAAATGAGCTTCGGTTGCTGAGCACTTACAGTGCACAGGTAGCAGCGGCATTAACTTGCTCCTGAGGGTCAACAAGGGGCTGACTGCCGTTGACGCTGCGATACCTAAGCGCCCATGGCTTACGTTGCGACTCATTAACTTACTTTTTGGCGATTATCTAAATTAGGGTGAGGTTGTAATTGTCAATGATAATTTTAATGCTGAAAGAGTGATTCGTCAACGATTTGCTGAACGAGCAGGACTTGCGTACGAGCAGGCCGCAACGAACACTTCACCGCTTTGATGACGTTTGTGCCGCCGTCGTCTTTGGGACCGCGGCAGTGCTGCAAACGCGGCAGCAAGCCCACGTAGGCCGGGAACAAGTCGGTAAACTACCAGCAATGCCGGTAATAACGGTGGGTCAAGGCCTACCATAAGCGCCTGGCGCTGGCCGCGTCGCGGTGGCTTAGCACGCAGGCCACGACACGCCGACTGGCGCGCTCAACAGTCAGACTGGGCCGAACCTGCCGTTCTTTGCAGCCCACCAACTTCCAAATTTCATCGAGTTCGAAGGCCTTCCACGTGCGGCGATGGCCCCTTTTTGGCCGCAAGCGGGGCAAGGGCTGCGGGGACTGCTGCGCTTTTTGCCAGCTTGATCACGCTCATACGCGAAATGCCCGTGGCGCGCACGACGCAGGGCTGCGAGTCGGGCTCGGCCTAGAGCTTTTCCACCCGCACGTAACGCGCCGCCCGTCCAGGACCGCCGGGTACGGCTAGCCCTAGTTGCTCACGCTTTGCACTGGTACTTGGGGTGTTGTTAAACAGATATGGTAAAACTTCTGGCTGGGAAGCCAAACAGTTCTAACACTGCTACAAGGCTCAAATGTGCAGTAATAGTAGCCGAAAGTGATATTTTGCGTACCCATTAAGGCTATGGAAATAGAATAGCAAAAACGAACGTTTTGCTATGTTTAAGGATGGAACATCATCCTTAGTCTTGTACAACAATTCCTTAAGCTAGAAATATTAAAGCATGCGCCCCTGACTCGGAGGTTCTCCTTTATTTACATAACCGCTTCGGACTTGGCCAGACCGTCGCTGCTGCAGTTTTTGAGGACTTGGTTGCCAACGAACCGCCCGCATAACTGAGTTGTGACTATCATTCCACTACTACAGGAATTACATCCACTTAGAGACCGCCCATTTTTTTAGTGCCCTATCACGTTATGTCAAGCAGAAGCTTAAGTATACCGCTTGAGTTGTTAAAGCAAGACAAGTTTACCAGCTATGGCGTACTGGCCACTAATGATTTGAATACTGCAAATAGTATATGGATACTCGCACTATCTCTCCTTCGTCCTCCGCTACTACCCTGACGCCAAATTCAAACAGCACATTGCTCGCTGATTCGGTACGCTTGGCGACCATTACTTTCCCTGGCATTCGCTTACAACCGCGCGATGCGCACAAGCTTCGTGGCTATTTGGGCGGGTTGTTTCGGGATCATTCTCCTTTGCTGCACAACCACTTCGACGACGGTACATACCGCCAGCACTACCCGCTGGTCCAGTATAAAGTTCTGAATGAAGTGGCCACCTTAGTGGGTCTAAACGAAGGCGCGGCACCCCTAGTGCAGCTATTTTTGCACATCCGGGAACTAGACCTGGCCGGGAAACGACACCCGGTACTGGACAAGCACATCCGCCACGAGTCGGCAGCCATCGGCTTGGGCACGGAACTGTACCGCTATCGATTTGTCACTCGGTGGTTGCCCTTGAATCAGGGCAACCACCGGGATTACCAGGCTTTGGAGCCCGCTGCCCGCCGGATGCAACTCACGCGCATTCTCACAAACAACATACTGGCCTTGCTCAAAGCGGCGAACGTTTACGCACCCCAGTTGCCGCGCCTTATGGTGCACCTAGCCCTGAGCGAGCCGGTGTTAACTCAGTTCAAGAACCAGCCCATGTTGGGATTTGGGGGCGAATTTGTAGCCAATGTGGTTCTGCCCGATGGCCTGGGGCTGGGTAAGTCCGTAGCCCGGGGATTTGGGTCCGTGCAGCGGCTCGACTGATACTTGAAACAACAAGCTTTTTGGGCAGCCTCCCGGGCCTCGACTTTTCCACTTGCCTTTCTTTCTTCTGGCTGATTCTTTTATAAACCGTACACAGATAAGCTCCTGCGATTTAAAGGCATGATGCAAACTTCATTGCGGGCCGTTGTGAGGAAAGCTTGGGTGCTAAAGGGTAATATGCTGTTGTTCCATTCTTTGATGAGGGGTTACGATCAAGGGTCTACAATTTAAAGAGTTAAAAGATCAATGAAGTCTTGCCTTGGGCACTTCTCATCGATGCGTAAGCGCCTCAGAACATGTTTATGCGTAGATTGCACGCGCATCATGCACTGGCGTGCTGACTAAGTCCGATGCAAAGGCGGATTGAAACAAAGCATGAATATCCTGAACCCCTAACTCAAACAACCTTATTGGGTTATTTTAACGTGAAGGCGGATTCACCCGGCTAGGCATTCCAATAGAATAAGACGGATTGAAATCGGTACCAGGATTACCGATTTGCCTACAAAGGCTAGGGCCGCCTAAACGTTCTGATCGTTCTGGTCTGGATTGATCCCCGAGAGTTGAAGAGGCGACGCTTCGGCACTACCAATAAAATAAAGGTAGTGGTGGGATGGTCTAAGCTAGGCGGACAGAAGAATGGTGTATAATTTTTTCTTTTCGGTTAGCCTAAACCTCGTCAACTGGAGCACTTGGCACGTTGGCGTAAACGCCACAATGCTATGAGGTGGTCTAGGCAAGGCGGACAGAAGAAGGACGTATATTTCTTCTGTCATGGCAACAAAATCCAGCGGGACATCGCCCGACAAACGGCGTAAATACGACGAGGCCTTCAAGGCCGAGGCCCTGCGCTTGGCCGGCGAGAGCCGCAGCACGCAGGCCGCGACGAGGCAATTAGGCATCAGCCCAAAGCTGCTTTACCGCTGGCAGCAAGCCCAGCTCGTGGCCGAAGTGGGCAGTGAAGAAGTGGCCCGCGACCCCGAAGATCGCGCGCTTCGCGCCCGGCTCAAACGGGCCGAGCAAGAGCTTGATATTTTAAAAAAAGCCTTGGTCATCTTCGGCCAGCCGACCCGGTGAGCACCTACCAACACATCGCTCAGCGGTTCGCCAACGTGCCCGTGCACCAGCTCTGCTACGTCTTGCGCGTCGCCCCCAGCGCGTACTATGCCTGGCGTCGGCAGCAGGGCCAGCCCGTGCCCGAACCAGCGTGGCAAGTGGCCGTGCGCGAAGCGTTTGCCTATCACAGCCAGCGTTATGGCATCCGCCGGCTGCGGGTGGCCGTGCGCGAAGCGTTTGCCTATCACAGCCAGCGTTATGGCATCCGCCGGCTGCGGGCCGAAGTGCAGGCCCAGGGCCACGCCGTGGGCCGTTGGCGCATCCGCCGCGTGCTCAAAGCGCACGGCCTGCGGGCCCTCCGGGTACGACCCAGCAGCCCCGCTCGTTCGTGCCGCGCACCACCGATTCCGACCCGGCCGTGCGCGCCGCACCCAACCGCTTGCTGGGCCAGCCGGCCCCCACCGCCCCGAACCGGGTCTGGGTGGGCGACATCACCTACCTACCCCGGCAGGGCGGAGGCTGGCTGTACCTGGCCGTGTGGCTTGACCGCTGCTCGCGCAAGATTGTGGGCTGGGACGTGCGCGACACGATGCCCGAAGACCTCGTGAGCGAGGCGCTGCGCCGGGCCCTGGCCGTGCGCCGCCCCCCGGCCGGGCTCGTCGTGCACTCCGACCAGGGCAGCCAGTACACGGCCACCCGATTCAAGGACTTGCTGGCCCGCCACGGGGCACAGCAAAGCATGAGCCGGCGCGGCAACTGCTACGACAACGCCCTACCGGGTACGACCCACGCCGAATCGTTTTGGAGCCGCTTCAAAGCCGAACTGCTCGACGGTGGCCTCTTTCCCGGACTCGAAGAAGCCCGGCTCGAAATCAGCCACCACGTCGCCTACTACAATGCCGAACGCCGCCACTCAGCGCTTGGTTACCTGGCCACAAATCACTTCGAAACGCAACTTCAAACAACGTCTCAATTCTGTCCGGCTTAGTTGGACCACCTCATAGTGAACCGCTTTTCCTCGGCATGGAATAAATGGATAACACCGCATCGCCGGAATTGGGCAACCAAGATGCTTAATGCTAATGCCTTTAACCAAAATGAGGTGGTCTAGAAATGGCGGACAGAAGAAGGACGTATATTTCTTCTGTTATGGCAGCAAAACCCAACGGGGCGTCGCCCGACAAACGGCGTAAATACGACGAAGCCTTCAAGGCCGAGGCGCTGCGCCTGGCCGGCGAGAGCCGAAGCACCCAGGCCGCGGCGCGGCAACTGGGCATCAGCCCCAAGCTGCTTTACCGCTGGCGGCAGGCGCAGCTCGTGGCCGAAGTCGGCAGCGTGGAAGTGGCCCGCGACCCGGAAGTACGGGCCCTGCGTGCGGCCAATAAACGGCTGGTGCAGGAACTCGATATTTTAAAAAAAGCCTTGGTCATCTTTGGCCAGCCGACCCCGTGAGCGTCTATCAGCACATTGCCCAACGCCAGGCCCAGGTGCCCGTGCGCCAGCTTTGCCACGTGCTGCACGTGGCCCCGGCCGCGTATTATGCCTGGCAGCGCCGCCGGCAGATGCCAGCGGTCGAGCCGGCCTGGCAAGTGGCCGTACGCGAAGCGTTTGCGGACCACAGCCAGCGTTACGGCACCCGCCGGCTGCGCGCCGAGGTGCAGGCCCAGGGTCACGCGGTGGGCCGCTGGCGCGTCCGCCGCGTGCTCAAAGCCCACGGGCTGCGGGCCCAGCAGCCGCGCTCGTTTGTGCCCCGCACCACCGACTCGGATCCGGCCGTGCGTGCGGCCCCCAACCGCTTGCTCGGCCAGCCGGCCCCCACCGCCCCCAACCGGGTGTGGGTCGGCGACATCACGTACCTGCCGCGCCAGGGCGGCGGCTGGCTGTACTTAGCCGTCTGGCTCGACCGTTGCTCGCGCAAAATCGTCGGCTGGGACGTGCGCGACACCATGCCCGAAGCCCTGGTCAGCGAGGCCCTGCGCCGGGCCTTGGCCGTGCGCCGGCCCCCGGCCGGGCTCGTGGTCCACTCCGACCAGGGCAGCCAGTATACGGCCACCCGTTTCAAGGACTTACTGGCCCGCAACGGCGCTCAGCAGAGCATGAGCCGGCGGGGCAACTGCTACGACAACGCGCACGCCGAATCGTTTTGGAGCCGCTTCAAAGCCGAGCTGCTCGACGGCGGCCACTTTCCCGGCTTGGCCGAAGCCAAGCTCGAAATCAGCCACCACATCGCCTATTACAATGCCGAACGCAGGCATTCCGCCCTCGGTTACCAATCACCCAACCACTTTGAAAACCAACTCAAAACAACGTCTCAATTCTGTCCGGCTTAGCTAGACCACCTCAAAACAATGTTCTGAGCATGGACGCTGGAGACTTATATCGCAGGGTCTGTCCACAGGCAGCGAGTAACTGTCCAATAGGCCTGATAATACTAGAATTCGGTTTATCATTTGCCCACACGCTCGCTTGCTCACAAGAATAGGCCCCCGAGCCGAAGCACCGAGGGCCTAAATTAAGCGATAGCAGGAGCAGTCCTTACTCATTGGTTCACCGTTAGGCGCGAGGATATAACCTGTCCATCAGGTTCGGGGCGCTGTATTGTAGCGGCTGAAATCAAACAAGGCAAAGCCTGTTCTAACTTCTCTACCCCCAACAGGGTTAAAGCCAGGCGAGTAAGCGATAAAGAAGTTAACCAAGGACAAGAGCACGGCTCAATGTGCGATCTGGACGTGCTCTGTGTAGGTCTGCTTCCCACTGCCAGCACGCAAGATATAGAAGCCCTCCGGCAAGTCGCGCACGTCGAACTTTACCCGTCCCTTCTGGCTCTTTCCGGTCTTGACAAGTTTACCATAGCTATTGTACAAGCATGCCTCGAACAACTCATCGTTCGGGACGTCTGCATTAGTTGCTGGTGATGAACTTGTCACAATCTGCGGACTGGTGTTAGGATCAGTATTTTGCAGAATGACATCCGAACTGGTGGGATTAGACGAAACCATGTAGTAATTCCGTATCACAAAAAAGTAGAACGTGGTGGTCGTACTGCTGCACGCATCGGGATTAGTAGCAGTCACGTCCAGGTATACCCGTTCGTTGGCGGTTCCAGAAGGGCCAATGGCAAACGTGGCTACGTTAGAACCGGGCGAACTCTGGTATACAGTGGGCGGAGGGGAGTTGAAAAGAATTCGTTGCGCACTAAATGAGTACGTGGTGCCCACACTAGGCTTTGCACCTACCTGTACCGTCACGTTGCCAGACGGAACGGTTTGAGAAGTTTGCAAAGGAGTGGTTTGATTGTAAGGGTTGGTGCTGGAGTGCCAATTGCCTGAAATAGGGGATGGGTTAGTGCATAGTGCTTGAAGCGTAGCTTTATACGCATTAACACGGCCATAACCCATTTCGCTGTTCCAACTCAAGCTAGTGTTTTCCCCAGTGCCTGGGATGTAGGTATAACCCCCGGTTTTATCTGCCGAGGATTCTAAAATTTGGCGGGCCTGTAATTGAGTCAAACTAGGATTAACGGATAAAATCAGGGCGGCGACGCCGGCCGCATTAGGACAGGCGGCAGAAGTACCCGTAAAATTTGATAGGTAATCCGTTGTACTATAACCCGCAGTTCCTTGTCGGTCACTGGTGTAGATGTTCTCGCCTGGGGCAACGAGATCCAAGCCAGTGCCGAAATTAGAAAAGTTCGCACGTTGGTCTCTATGGGTTGTAGCGCCAACCGCGATCACGCTGGGTTCTGAAGCCGGAAAATCTAAAGGGCTGTCCTGGTTGCCGGTAGCAGCCAGAACAATACAGCCTAAACCGTTTCGTCCCTGTGTGACCGCTCGGTTAAGTGCATCGATAACAGCTTGCTGACCGACACTAACTCGGAAGGAAAGACTTAGTACATCAGCACGGTTGTTTTGCCAGGCCCAATCAATACCCGAGGCCATCCATTCAGCAGTGGTAATGTCAAAAATGGTTGAGGTCCCGGTAAACACTCGTACGGGTACTATACGGCTGGAGTAAGCGACCCCCGCGATTCCTATGCCGTTGTTGGCTTGCGCACCTACAATGCCAGCGCACGCGGTACCATGGCTGTCGTTTTGGGTGGGTGCCCCGCCAGTGCCTTGTCCCGTTGCGTCAAAGCCAGCCAGGAGATTAGACCTTAAGTCAGGATGATTTAGTTCTACGCCGTCGTCAAGCACCGCGATTCGAATGGTATTATCGCCAGTGGTGATGCCCCACGCTTCAGCCACATCCATGTCAGCATCGTTAAAGCCCCCCATTTGGCCCGTGTTATTCAGCGCGTACTGTTGCGCGTAAAATGGGTCATTCGTAGTTTTTTCAATGAAAAGCACGAAATTTGGTTCTGAGTATTCAAACAAACCACTTTCGTGAAAACGATTCGCCAGTGTCATGGCATCGCCCTTTTTCTTGTCAACCTTTAAGTAGTAAGTTTTCGCATCAAAGTCAGATTGATGGTCAATAGCTGTCCCTGTTTGGGCCAGCAACTGGTGCAAACCAGACGTTGAAGTAGAAGGCTTCAGTTTGACAATAAACTGGTCATTAACCGCTCCAAAAGGCTTGCCTTTCTCATCTAGCAGAATGGGAGCTGCTTGAGTTACATCGGGGTCTGCCAGATATTGTGTCACCAAATCTCGAATGCTGGCCTTGGTTTTACCAGGGGCTATATCTAGCAATGATACGCCGGGCAAGGCTGCCAAAGACCTCATTGCATTACTTCCCAGCATAGGGGCGGCTTTTTCCCGCCTCGCCAAAGTGGCGGCATCCTTAAATTTTACCAGTACCTGTGAAGTGCTGGGTTCATAGTACACTTTTTTGCCTTTGTGGTAGCTGGCGTATTCTTGGGCAAAGCAGGTTGCTGTTGGCAAAAAGAAAAACAAGAAAATGCCACGAATTAAACGGGTAGATGAAGACATAGTTTCTTTTGTTTAAAAGTGTGCGGTGATTTACCAAGTACAGTTACCCGAGGTGAGTGCGTATTCCGGCGCTCGCCACAGGTGCCGTTGACTCTTTAGGGTAATATCTGTACTTCAAATTCTACCTTCGCATCCGTGGCAATTCGTGGTATTAATGCGTGATATTTAGCTGTGGTTACGGCAGCATCTGTCCCTTGCTGAACGACCACGGTGTATTTGTAATCTTTACACGATCGTGTGATCTGTTGCGAAATAACGCGGCCACCGGACGGCAACTTGGTTTGCCCAGTAAGTAGCGTAAAGGAACCAAAGTCGATCACCGGTGGATTGGGACAGGTGTACGCCGTGCGAAACTGAGCTGCCGAAGTTATTATTTGCTTGCTTGATTGCCTGATTTCCAATGTAGCATCCGCGAGACAGGCAGGACTGGCACTTAAGCCGGGAACGGCTGTTATCGCGACCATACTGGGCGAGCAGGGCTCGGGCGCAACAGCATTTTGTGATTCTTTTTCACAACTGCTGCTCATGGTCAACAGACCAAGCATCGCAAGCGTGATGATTTGAAGTGCTTTCATAAAAGGAGTTGTTTGGTGTGAAAAATGAAATCGAGAGGGTAAAATGTACTATTTAAAATGCCTTGTTCGGGCACAGTGTTTCGCGAAGGCTTTAATCCGTCAGAACCCTAAATAAAAATTAAATATTTAATTTTTATTTAGTTAATTTGAGCGAGGCAGCGGTTTCCGCGAATTTCACGCCTTTACATCACTGCGACAGGAGTAAGGGGCCGATGAGGTGAAACCAAAAAAAGTAAGAATCCTTTGCGAAGGCTTCTGCTAGGAGCGCGAAGGGTAGATATGGCATGGGCCGGAAACCGGCGGGTGCCACCAAGGCGGACCGGCAACGTCCTGGCAGAGCAGGGTGCCCGGCACGTGCGCAGCCCGGGGCTGCAGCGATTGGGGTTCTGGGGTTCCACGGCCCCAGGCAAGGCAAACACCTTGGTAGTAGGTTGGCTAAGCTGGCGTAAACAAACAAATAAAGAATTATTAAAGCTAATGATACCATTTGCTTTTTAATAAACATTATAGGAACCCCATAATGGGCCCAACTAAGGCGCCGAATCAACACACTAAGCGCGCTTTACCCGGGTTGATGCCCGCCTAAACATCAGCGATCAGTCGGATTGTATTGGAGAAAGGATGGGTGTGAGCTAAGCAGTAAACCATAAACCAGGAGTTTTTACAATGGCTGCTGGTGAGTTACAGGCCTGCCATATCGGCCTTTTCTGCGGCACCCAGACACGGGAACAATCAGCAATTAACCTCCTCGTTGAACAGGGTGGTATATTGGTGCCTTAAACGAGAAATAACCCGGTTTTTTTTAAAGCTAAAATGAATGATTCGCCGAAAGTAGCCTTGGAAATAGGCTGCGCGTTCCCCGATTATTTCCCGGACGTGATTGTGGAGGATATGTTAGGAAGCCCCAAAGAGCGTCCCGTGGGTCTTTTAGTCGAGCGGGTTCCCACGGAGGCGCATGCTTCTATCGAGTGGGTGCTGATGACAGGCGTGGTAGCCTGGGTTTCAAAATCGTATTTTGAATCATTCCTCCAGGAAGCAGGCAAAGACCATTACCAACTATTGAGCAACTGGCTGAAAGGACTGGTCGGAAAGTCCAGGATACTGAAGTCGAGAACGATAACGGCTAGTCAGTCGACAGAGAAGATACAGTCGGGCTATCGGCAGTCCAAAGTCATTTCGGTGATGATGCAGCTAAAGAATGGCCAGACAGTGAAAGTGCTTTTTGACGACCAACTCTCGCAGCAGGAGTGGGAGGAGGCCGTAGAGCAAATGATAAGCCTAGTGGTCGCCAATTACCAGTCGGCAGAAAACGATGCCCTTGCGCAACAATTGGCTGATGGCAACCAGCAGAAAAGGCAAGCGCTGTACGCCGTACTGGACGACACGGGCAAAAACTGGCTACTATTGGACGACCGCGGCATGATGGCGCGCGAATACGGTCCCCGACCGGCTGGCTGACGTCGAGTCGGCGGATTTGTAAATACGCCGCTCCGCCTCTGTCATCGGAGGGGCGTGTGTGCTGGGTTGGTATCAGGTGGTGTGGACTTGGCCAGCATGTGTGCCAGCGATTCAGCGCGAACCCACTGTGATGCGCTACTTTATTACAGGCTTTACATGATTATTGTTGCTCTGTGACGAAGACGGGTTAACACGCATTGAAGCAATTGTGCGATGGATTGGCTAGGTAATGTATTTACGACCAGCAAGAAAAGCCATGATATAATTCTGGCCGCCATCAACCCTCATGCCAATGAAGCGAAGTCTGACATGATGGATCCTCTGTTCGGCGCTGGGCATCAGCATGGCAAATGCGCAAGTGCTCTCCCGAAATATTGTGTAGTACTACCATCTGCTCAAACCCGAAGCCGGGCCGGTACCAGAGGCCGACGGTGAAGGTGCTCACAATTAGCAGCGGCTTTAGCCTTGATTAAGCGTCACTCAAACATCAATCTCAATTTGGGTTAACAGGCCCAAAAACGTGCTAGTAAGTTGGCCTGCAATTCCCCTCCCACCTGTCGCTTTAAAATGGACATTTCCTTGGATAAGCAAAGTATTGACAAGATATTTTCCAGCACTACGTACCACATTGACTTCTACCAGCGTCATTACAAATGGACGAAAGAACCCGTTAATCGCATGTGGCAAATGTCTTTTATCGGTTCAACCAAGAGTGCCTTTTTAATGAACATGCCGAATTTCCTTCATTAGCCTTGCACGAATAGCTTACTCATCGCGCCAAATCTTGCTCTTAAACGTATATAGTAAGAGCCAGGTCACACCTTGGTAAATTCTGATGTAGTCGTCTGGTGCCCTCGTTAGCCTCTCACCTAGTCCGAATATGCACGCCTCCACAACCGTGCACCGCTACCAGGTGGTGCGCCCCATCCTTACTGGAAATAATACGTATTTTTCGGGTATGGAAAAGCCCACCTTCTTACCCCAGGAAGCCACCGAGGCCCAGCGCCGCGCCATCATGCAGCGGACCTTTGCCGCGGGCATTGCGCAGGGTGCCATTGTTACGGCTGAAACCGAGGCCGCGTACAACCGCTATATTGCCGGGGAAATCACACTAGAGCAGGCGACTAACCTGGCCATGAGCGTTTACCAAAAGCAAGCAGTACACGCTTGATGCTTTCGACTGCCGATAGCTACTACTTATAGGGCCTACTGTTATCAGTAGGCCTTTTTACTTGGTGGCCACTACCGCCTGAATTGATAGCCCCGATGGATTTGTTTCAAGACCCTCTGCACAGTCGGCCGAATAACGAAGTATTGATAAACAAGCTCGGCATTACCACGCAGCAGGAGCTCCGGGAGGCAGAAGGCGCGAACCTGGGCCGAATGGCCCTGCTCGTGGAAGGCATCAAACCCATTCCCGGCGACTTTGACGCGGCCCATCTGAAACAGATTCACCAGGAGCTGTTGGGCAACATCTATCCGTGGGCCGGAGAAACCCGCGCCTGGGGCCAGTTCCAAGGGCAGAAGCACTTGCCCAACGGCAGCTTGTTCTTTGCTCCCTACCAGCAGATTGAGGCGCGCCTGAATTTGTTGGGCAACCAGCTCACGCAGGAAAACCAGCTAAAAGGGCTCGACGAGGACCAGTTTGTCAAACGGCTGACTTACTATGCCGACCAGTACAACTACGTGCATCCGTTCCGCGAGGGCAACGGCCGCACCTTGCAAGTAATACTGGCCGAAGTGGGCCGCCGAGCAGGGTATGACGTGCGGATATCCGAGCAGCAGATCAAGGAGTACAACCCGGCCCGCGATGCCGCCATTCTGCGCAAAAACGGGCTCCACCCGGACGAAAACCTTGCCCCGTTGCGCCGACTGTTGGCCCTGGCCACCACGCCCGCTGAAGGCCCCCAGGCCGAGCAGCTGCGCCACCCGGCCCTGGCCCGGCCGGTGCCCGCGCCCTCCCCGGGTATGCAGCAGGCCGAGGCCCTGCGCACGCTCATCGTGGGAAGCCGCGAGGTTTCGGAGGAGCGGGTGATGCAGCGCGTCACCAAGCATCATTTTAAGGTGTCGCCGGACTACCTGCAGCAGGCCAAGGCGCAGGAGGCCGCGTTGGTTGCCAGTGCCCAGGCTGTGCAGCGGGAGCCCGCGACGTGGCCCGCGTTCCGCCAGCAGCTACTCGAACGGGTGAAGCAAGTAGAGGCCGACCCCGGCATTACCCGCGGCTCCTTGGCCCACCTGGCCCACGTGAAAAAGGCCAGTGCGGAGCTCGACCGGAACCAGGCGCTGACCCCCGCCTTTCGGGAGCAGGAAGTGCCCGCCGACCAGTTGACCCGGCTAGGCAAGCCCGTTGCGGAATTGTGGAAGCTGGGCCAGATGGAGAAGCTTCTGCAGGGCCAGCGGACCGACCACCTGCCCTTCCCGATGCCAAACCCCCAGGGCGGGCCACAGCACGTGCCCATGCAGCTCCAGCTAAACCGCGATGCCGCCGGGGCCGTGGGCGTGGAGGTGTACTTGCCGGCCGCCGTGCGCGAGAGAATGGAACAAGCCGCCGCGCAGCAAAGGCCTCAAACTTCCCAGCAGCAACAGCCGCCCGTGCAGCAGGCCCCAACTCCCCAGGTGGAGGCGCCAAGCGCCCCACAAAGGCGGCGTGGGCCAAAACGTTAGCCCGGACGCTTACCTTGCTAATACCTTACTACCCCTTCTCCCTACCAGACTATGAGAAAAAAACTGCTTCCGCTGCTGCTGTTGCCCTTCTGGGCGGCTAGTTGTTCCGGTGACCAAGAAGATTCGGACCCCCAGCCGAATACTACGCCCAAAGAGTACCAGGTGACCTATCAGGTTACGGCCGTAAACTATGCGCAGTCCCGCATCATCTACCGCGATAACACCGGCAGTTTGATTACGGAGGAAAACGTACCGCTACCCAAAACCTACTCGTTCAAGCGGACCCTGAAATCGGCGGACATTCTGAGTGTCGGCGCTTTCCCTGCTCAGGGCGATGCAACGGCCAACGTAACGTGCGTCATTCAACTCGATGGAAAAACGGTTGATACAAAATCCGGCCCCGGACCTAATCCGCAGGCCGTGGCCAGCTACGTTCTGCCTTAGCCCCCGGATACCAATAAAAAGACCCTGCTTGTCCGAGCAGGGCCTTTTTTATTAATGCTTCTCTTGCTGTAATCGCTCTGTGAAATCCAATACGCTTGCAGCTTTTGATGCATAAGAAGCAATGGCTTCGGGTAGTCCGGTTCCTGCTTCAGTAAGGAGAGAAGTATGGTTTACTTCTGCTACGGGTTCAAAATATTCAAACAGATAGTTAAGTTAATTTAGCAATGGTTGCCTCATCATCCTCGCTAGCAACGCCTCAGCACATAGCATCACCTGAGCTTGTTGCCATGCCTGTAACGTTGGCCCCGGCAAGTTGCGGTAATAACGGGAGAGTATCCGAAGCGGACTTATCTGTATGGCCTCGACCACCTTGAAGCAGTTTGCGATAAACTCGACCGCTTAGGCCCATAACAGAACAAGAGGAGAAAGCAATCCCCGCGACTATCTCATCTATTTGGTTGTTTAACAACACCCTAGTAGGCAGTAAACTCCAAGGAAAAAGAGCGGTTGCTAACCCGGGCTTGCCGTAGGTGCACGTGCTCGTAATCTGCGTCTGAATCTAATAGGTCGATGAATGCTTCCACCGGCGCTGACCAGGCCTTGGCGCCAATGCTAATTTCTACCAACGATTTCTTAGCGAATGATTTGCTGCCTTGACCGGAGCGGGTAAACACCCGGCATTCTTCTTCATAGGCCCACACATCTGCTTTCACCGACAAGGCCTTGCTGACCGACTCCTCGTCTAGGCGAGCTAAGACCGGGTAATCGCGGCTGTAGGTCACCGGGCACATATCGAAATAGGCGATTGGGTCTGCCAGCACGTCGAACTTTAGGCATACGCCGCAGTGGGAATCTGCGTAGTGAGACCACATCAGTAGGTTATCGCCGCGAGTACCGTAACAGCAGATGCCGATGTGGGCCATTGTGTCCCTCAGCCAAACTTGCGCCCTTTCAACCGTAAGCTTGGGGTGTTGACGCAGATTGTTCAAGCCACGTCGGCGGTCTGCCCGCCGCCTAGGCCGGTGGCTTTCCAACCGTTCGTACAGTTTGGCCACGCTGCGTACAATGTCTGCTGAACGCCGCGAATCCAACGGTATCTGGCAATCAAACGGGTCATTGAAAGTTGTCGGTTCCGAGTGCCACATTGCTGCGGTGGTAATAATTTTGGTTGTGTTATCAACCAGCGTAAATCCTTCAGGGTGTTCCCGGTCAATTACATAGAGTGGCCGGTACTTATAGAGGTAGCGTGGAAATTCGCCCGTCTGAACACGGCGGGTAAGGTATTGCTTAGCGGCTTCAGGGTGCATTAGGGCAGGAAATCGGCTGATTTCAAAGATACCCACGCGTTGACTCAAGATGTCTGCCTGGGCGTCTTTTACCAATAGCTGTTTCGCGATGTCAGCTTATCCAACCATGCCGCTACTGCCCATCCCGATTGAGATAAGAAAGATGAGCAGCACGAAAAAGAGCGCCGCGAGCGCGCAGGGCAGCGCGATCCACCAGGGGATGGGCGATGGGTTACCTAGCGCCCGTATCGAGAGCCAAAATGAAACAAGCGCAAGGACGATGAATTCGAAAAGCAAAGCATAGCTCAAATCGGGCATGTCGTCCAAGAAGTCATGCGGCACGCTCCAGACGACGAGCGCCAGTAGCCCCGCCCCCCCAATCACGCCATAGTACTGGACCGCAGCGCCCCGGCGTCGGTGCAGCTTGTGCACAGCCCAAACAGTGGGCAGCAGCACAGCCACGAATAAAGCTGGCTTGGAAAAAGTGGTGGCAATCATATGTTAGAAGCGTCGAGGCACACTCGGACAGGGCACCGTCCCGTCACTTAACTTGTTGCAAGACCCATTAGAAGAAGTCCTTAATAGCGCGTTAAACATACGCTCCTTACTTTGAACGGGCCTCGTTTACCTTCGGACCGTTTTACTGAACGCTGCTTTTACCGACAGCAGCCGGTTCCTCCTGTTCACGGTGCGGCATTGGAATCCGCTATGGGGCCTAAAGTACCGGGCGAGCGGCGGGTTCGTACGGAATCGATAACCCCTCCCGCGAAGCGCTCACAGACACGCGGCGGACACCTCCGGCGCGTGGTTCCACGGCCGGGCATCCCCTTCGTCTACCGCGTTCAGGCGGGCCAGCATCGCGTCCAGGTCCACGTCGCCCCGCACGAATTGGTCCAACAACGCTCGTTCGGCGGGGCCGGGAGACAAAGGGGTGCCGGCGGTGAGGGCCAGCGCAAACGCGACGGCGCGTTGGCGGCCGGCTTCGGTACGTAGCAAAGAAGGTTCCATTCGAACTGGTAACCGGAGATAGGCCCACCATTGAAATAAGTAACTAATTGAATGCTTAAATGTTTTTTTTGCGCGCACGGTGCCCTTCCGGTCCGTGGCGTAGTGCAGCGCCTTCGAAAGCTCCTAGCTCCTTTCGTCAAACTGATGCGTTTCCCTTCGGGCCGTTTTCCTGAACATCAGGACACTTATAAGCGCCTTCCGGGAATCAATAGGGTTTTGGGCCGGCCGCGCCACCCGGCGTAGACTTTTCCCGGTGGTGGGGCCTCTTCCCGTTCGGCGGACTCCTACCGGTAGCCCTGCCAAAACAAGCGGAACCGTTACGTACTTTGTTGGCTGTAATCAAACACATTCATTTAGCCGCCACCCCGTGCAAGCTCCTTTGAATTTCGGCCCGGCCGAGCAAACCCGCCAGCAACGCCAGGAAATTGCCGACCGGGCCCTCGCCATTACCCTGGCCGAGGAACAACACGCCAAAGACGAGTTGCTGGCCCTCTACCACCGCTACATTGAGGGGGAAGTGGACCTCTACGCCATCAGCGTCCGGGTCGGCGCCCAAACCCGGACCCGCTTGCAGCAGCTTGTCGATGCCGGACCGGCGCCGGGCTAAGCATCGGGTCGTCGGGGCTTATTTGCCGGCTTGCTGGACCAGCCACGCGTTGGCCCCGCCTTCCTCAATGAACAGGGCGACGTGCACCGAGCGCTGCAACTGCGCGACGTGCAAGATGTCCATGGCGTGGTCGTCCACGCGCACCAGGTGCGCGGGCGAGAGTAGGTAGGCCAGAAAGGAAGGCCCGCCAAACAGGCCCGCCAGTTGGGGCATGTAGTTGTCCAGGAGCCACTGCGCCGTTTCCGGGTCTTCGTTGTTGCGCCGCCGGATGTCGAGCAGCCAGAGCCGGGCGCCCAAGCCCTGGGCCTCCACCCGCAAGTACTCGTAACTCGTCCGCATTTCGGCCGGGGTTACCTCGCGCAGCCACCGGCACACCATCGTGCCCGTCTCGGGGCGGTGCGCGCACTCCAAATACTCCGTCAGTCGCTTCATGTGCGCGGTAAACGTCCGCCGCCGACGCTAGGTTGTTGCCCACCCAAGCGCGGCATTCCGCTCGAACATTTCATTGGCTGTTAATACGCGACGCCGGGGTACGCCCGGGCGGCCACTCCGGCCAAGGAAACCTGAAGAAACGGCTGGCGCGCAGGGCCAGCATTTTCGGCCTTCTCCCAGCAGCAGGTGAAATTACTCCAAGCCCTTCGAGGTAGCCGTGCGCTTGGCTTCGGTGAGCACAGGTAGCGTTTGACACGGAAGAACATTGATGCGGCAAAAAAGAAGCGTTGGTCCAGCCAAGCGTAACACTCTTCGTTTAAACAACGCGCGTTTACGTCACGACCGCTTACGGGTACTCGTTTCTGCTTACTTCTAAACGGCTTGGGGTATCTCCACGGTGAAGGTGCTGCCCTGGCCTTCCGTGCTGACAAAGGAAAGCGTGCCGCGGTGCCACTCCGTAATGGTTTTGCACAGCACCAGCCCCAGCCCCGTGGTGGGCTCCCCCCGCAGCCCCGGCCGCCGGGCCTTGGTGAACCGCTCGAACAGCACCGGCTGCAGCGCCGCCGGAATGCCGATGCCGGTGTCGCGCACGTGCACCTGCACGCCGCCCGGGCAGGCCGCTACCTCCACTTCCACCCGCCCGCCGTCGGGCGTAAATTTGAAGGCGTTGCTGACCAGGTTGTTGAGCACCTGCTGAAACTTGTTCACATCCAGGTGGGCGTACACGGGCTCCCTGGGCAAGGAGTAGTCCAAGCGGAAGCCCAACACGCGCTGCCCCTGCTGCAGCTGCTCCAGCGTTTCGCGCAGCACGGCGCCCACTTCGACCCGCTCGCGTTTGAGGTCCGTGTTGGCCGAGCTCAGGAACTCGATGTCGACGAGGTCGCGAATCATCTTCAGGCTGCCGCGGCTGGTGGTTTCGAGCACGCCCAGCATCTTATGCAGCTGGCTGTCGGCCGGGGCCTGTACTTCCTCCCGTAAATACTCCGCGATTTGCTGCACCAGGGCGAAGCCCCCGCTCAGGTCGTGCGAGAGGATTTCGAGCATGGCGTTCTTACGCGCGAGGAACGTGTCGGTATTCTGCTGGTAGTGCTTGCTGACGGTAATGTCGCGCAGCATGCCGGCCAGCAACGCGGGGGCGGTTCCCTTTTGCTGGCAAAAGGGCGTCAGGCAAAACCATTGGTCCGGCTCGTTGGCCACCAGCAGGCGCACCTCCACTTCGTCCGAGAGCTGGCCCCGCGTCCACAACCGCCAGCACTTGGCCAGGTACGGCCGGTCGTCGGGGTGCAGGCGGGCGAGCAAAGCGGGTAGCTCTTCGTTGACCTGCCCCGGGGTCCCGCCCAGTACGTGCTCATAGGCGGGATTCACGAACACGACGCGCGCCGTGGCAGCATCATAAATAAACTGCACGTGCGGACTAGCTTCCGCCTGTTCCATCAACAAGGCGGCGAAGTCCGACATGAAAATCAATAAGATACCTGGCAAAGGTACACCTTTTGCCTCCTTATTTTGAACGGAGAGCGTCTACGTTCGGACTAGCCCGCGCTTGGGGCGGTGACAAGTGGAGTAGGTGCCTGCCTACGGCCGCAGGGTGAGCGCGACGGTTTCGGCGGTGTACACTTCCCCGTTGGTTTGTCGGTAATAGACCCGAAACTGCTGCGAGCCGGCCGCCGCCGGGGGAACCCGGAAGACCAGCTCCGCACTGCGGAACGGGGCTTGCGGGGCCTGCCGCGACGGCTGGGGCCAGGGCGTGCCCCCCTCCCGCTCCACCACGTCGGCCAGGGACGTGCCCGCCGGGTGCCGCACGTCGTAGGCGTAGCGGCTCGTGATGCTCAGGCTGTCCACGCGCTCGGCCGAGCCCTTGTTGCCGGGGTCGAACACCTGGTCGCAGGCATAAGCGGCCGACACCAGCCCGTTCGCGGGGGTGCGCGTGTAATGGCGTTCATGCAAGCGCAGGCTGAGCCGCAGGTCCCGGCTGGCCACGGAGGCCCCGGCGGCCACGATCTCCCGCGGTTGGCCGACGGGCTGCTGGGCCAGGCCGGCCTCGAGCCCCTGCACGTCGTAGTACGTGTCGGGGCCGGGAGTCCCGCATTCGTTGCCGAGCAACCCGCAGGCCGGCATCCCCACGACTAGCGCGGCTAACACCACATACTTTTTCATGGCCGGAAAGGTACGGCCGAATCCGAGCCCGGTCCTTCCCCGAAGAAACGGCACGCTTACTAGGCGAACCCACCGTTTAACTGAACTTGCAGCGAACTGAGCGCTGGGGTAACGGCGGCATCGCCGAATCCGGACCGGGCCTGCCGGACGCTCCCGCTAACCAAAAGCCGCGCGTGGCGGTTACCGCTACGTCTTCCTCGTCGTTACCCCGTCCCGTTATGAACGTCCCACGGTTAGTCGCAACCTTTCTCGGGGCCGGCTTGTGGCTGAGCAGCTTGGCGGCAACGGCGCAACCCGGGTCCGGCACGTGGTACTTCGGGCAACGCACCGGGCTGGTGTTCGCCAACGGCACCGTCCGGGCCGTGGAAGACAGCGGCAACACCCAGCCGGCCAATGGGCACGCCGCCCTTACGGTCACCGACGCCGCCTCGGGGCAGCTGCGCTTCTACGGCAACGCCACGACCCTGTGGAACCGCGCCCACCGGCCCATGCCCCACGGCGATTCCCTGGCGCCCCGCGCCTTCAACCGGGCGCCCCAGGCCGCCCTGGCCGTGCCCGCCCCCGGCCAGGACGGCCAGTACTACGTCTTCACGCTGGGCGACGACCCGGCCGTGGGCCCGCCCGCTACCCAGCTCACGTACTCGCTCGTGGACCTGGCCCTGCAAAACGGCCTGGGGGACGTGGTGGCCGGCACGAAGAACCGCCGCGCCGGCGGGGGCTACGGCTACCAGTTCACGGCCGTGCCGCACGCCAACGGCCAGGACTACTGGGTGCTCATCCGCCGCTGGGACGCGCCCGTGTTCGACGCCTACCGGCTTACGCGCGCGGGCCTGGCCTTTTCCCACGCCCAGCGCATCGGGCCCGACCAGCCCGCGTGGGCCCCTGGGCGGTTCCCGTTCGTCGACGGCTTTTTGAAGGCGTCCCCCAACGGCGCGCGGCTCGCCTACGCGCTGGCCGATTTGCCGCAGCTCAGCCTCTTCGACTTCGACGCCAGCACGGGGCTGCTGAGCCACTACCGGCCGCTGGGCCCGTTGAACGGCCTGGGCGGGGTGTCCTTTTCGCCGGACAACTCCAAGCTCTACGTGGAAAACTACAGCACCACCCCGAGCCCCAGCCATCCGGGGGGGCGGGCGTTCAACGTGCTCAGCCAGTACGACCTGGCCGCGGGCAGCGACGCGGCGGTGGCCGCCTCGGGCATGAGCATCGTCGTGGACAACCCGGCCACGAACATTCGCACCGACCGGCAAACCTCGCTGGGCGCTTACCCCCTGCAGCTCGGGCCCGACGGCAAGCTCTACGCCAACAGCCTCTACGACGACCCGGCCCTGGCGCAGGCCCCCGGGCAAAGCAACTTTTACGTCGTCAACTACCCTAACCGCCGGGGCTTTGCCTGCGACGTGCAGTACCGCGCGTTCGTGTTTCCCGGCGGGGGCAACACCTGTTGCGGCCTGCCCAACCTGGTGCAGAGCCCCTTCAACAACTTGGAAAGCACCGGCCCGGAGCCGCAGCCCTGCGAAGCGCTGGTGCTGCAGCCGTTTCCCAACCCCACGGCCGGCGCGTTTCAGCTGCAGGTACCGGGCAGTTGCTTCGCACCCTACCGGTTGCGGATCTACGACGCGCTCGGCCGCCGGGTGCACCAGCAGGACGTGGCCAAGGCGCTTTCCGCCCCCGTCGACGTGTCCTCCCTGGCCCCGGGGCTCTACCAGCTCGAAGCGACGTTCGCCACCCAAACCTTCCGCGCCAAGCTCCTCAAGCGGTAAGCCGAAGCTGCAGGGGCCGGCACTCGCCGGCGGGAACGGCCGCGGTTAGCCCGTTTGGTGATTGGGACCCTTTCGCTGTACACTTAGATAGGTTGCAGACTCAGCGCCGCAATCGATTATAAATCCACCCGGCTCCACGTAAAGATTGGATTAACCCCCACCAAACAACCGTAGTGAGTGCCATAGTGAATAAGCAAGTATAAACGTACTTAAGCATTTCGCTCCGATTCATTGAGTACCCTCCCAAAAACATAGGGGCAAAAAAGAAGGCATAGAAGCAAATGTTAAGATAAATAGGGATGGCATAGAGCTTCCACCTATTATGTGTCCGCCTATAGGCCCTAACACCCAGCACCAAAAGCAACAGCGGCAATAAGTAGATTAAGATAGCCGGCAGTAGCATAGCTGCATTGGTTAAGACATGCGAAGCTAACTCCTCGTTTTGCTATACGCACCGTTACAGTAGACTCAAAGGACAGGAGGCTGAGCTCGAGTAGTCGGGTCGCAGCAGGGGTTTGCCGAAGGGCGTTTAATAGGCGGAAGGCACTGTCTGTTGGCGCCCCTGCGCGTCCACCACGATCTGGGTGCCGTCCGCAGAGTAGGTGGCGCAGACCGGCGAGCGGCTGCGGTAATGGCGGACCACGGCCTGGCGGTCCAGCGACATCTCCACCACCCGGTACCGCCGGGGTTGCACGTAGCCGTCGGTGATGCTGACAAACACGATTTTGTTGCCGTACACGCTGGAGCAACGCGCAAAGTCCGCAAAGTCAAACGCGTTGCTAGGGGAATACACGAAGTGCGGCGCATTTCGGACTCCCACGGCATGCGTGGCCACCTCACCGGCCCCCGACACCCACACCCGGTACGGCCCCACGTAGGCCATGCGCCCGGGGATTTGCTGTACCCCGGAGCGGACCACCGTATCATACCCCGGGAGGCCGTGGGCCGCTGCATTCACATTGATGAACGCGGGCCGCAAGGGCAGCGGGACAGCAGATTGGGCCATCGCATCAAAGCACCACGCCAGGCACATGTAGACAAAAAGCAGTTGCTTCATCTCGTAAAATAACGCTCCTTAAACTGAATTGCCGCGTTTACCTTTCGACCGTTTACTCACATGGAAAATCCTCTCCGCCAAAGCATCAGTGAACTGGGAGACTGGACCTGGACCGAGCCCGTCCCTACCCCGGAGGATTCCACCGTCGTCCGGACCTATTACCGCTTACACCAGAAACCCATCGGGGAGCTGGAACTCCAAGAGCTCAAATTTTTAATTCTCCAAAATGAGGCGTTGGAATTCCTCGTTCCGATGGCGCTGAAAGTGCTCGAAAACGATGTGTTTATCGAAGCCGAGTACTACGAGGGGGATTTGTTCAACGCCCTCGTGCAAATCAATGATTCCCCCCTTTACTGGGCGAGCCATGCCCACGAAAAGCGCACCCTGATTGACCTGTACAACCAGCAAAAAGAACGCCTTCAAACTTTTGAGTGGCCAGAAGATATGAGGGTAGAAATGGCGAACCGGTTCAATGATTTTGCGAAATCAGGAGCCAACTAATGGGACCGTTTAGTTAAACTCTGAAGTAGTTTGTCACTGAGAGCCAACCAAACCGGCGTTCGGGTGGCGAAAAGCATCTCTCTAATCTTTTGAAGCTAAAAAACAACGAGGCGTAGTACCTTGGGTACGAAGAGTCAGCAGGCTTTTTACCTGGGAAATTAGAAAGCAAAAAAACGACACTTAAGCTAGTAATCATGATCTATATAGCCATCCAGCGCACCGTTGTTAAATCGCCGCGTCGGTTCCTTTGCGGGCTTCTTGTGGCCACGGGCTTGCTGTGCACGAGCCGGACTGCTTTGGCGCAAACGCCTTTACAAACGGCCCTGGATGGCGGGCGGAGTGCGACGCTCGCGAAAGTTGTGTCCAGGCAGCTGCGCGAAGCGGATTCCGTCGCTCGGGTAACGGGTCGCCAGCCGGACCGGATGCGCATTGATAAAATTGATGCGGCGGCGCCCCACCGCGGCTTCGTCGTCGTAACCTCGGCCGCAGGTGCTGTAGAGGAATTGCCCGCCCTGGCGTCCGGTGGCGGGATGGGGGCGCTCGTTGAGGCCGTCGAACAGCAACTGGCGAGCGCACCGGGAACGCAGGCGACGCCCCGCTCGGAAACGCGTGTGTACGCCCTGCTCACCATTGATGCCGACGGGAAGGTGCAGCACGCCAAAATAGTGGACGGCCCGGACGCGGCGATTAACGCCGCGGTCCTGGCGGCCATTCAGCGCTTGCCGCGCCTGTCCCCCGGCCAGGTGGCGGGGACGGCGGTGCCCGTGAAGCTGACGATTCCGGTGCAGGTGAAATCCTAAGCCCGAAGCACTTGTTAACCAAGCCAAACGCCTGTAGCACCTGTTACAGGCGTCTGGCTTTTATACCGTTTTTGTGAACTCGTCAGGCCCCTCCCGGCGGAGGGGTTGCTTTACGTTGATTCGGCCAGCAACGCCGCCGTTCGCGCGCCCGTCAGTGCTGCGACGAGGCGCTGGACGGCCCCTGGCGGTACTCTTCGTCCGTCACCCGTTCCCCAAACACGACACCCCGACCGTCCTGGGCCTCCTGCAGGGCGATGTAGGTCAGGGCATGTTCGGGCGTGGCGCCGTCCCAGTGCCGCTGCCCGGGCGGACACCAGACGATGTCGCCGGCGCGAATCTCGACCACTGCCTCGCCCTCGCCTTGCGCCCACCCGACGCCGTGGGTCACCAGCAGCGTCTGCCCGAGCGGGTTGACTTTCCAGGGCGTACGGGCGCCGGGGGCGAAAGTGACCGTGGCGCTGACCAACCGGCTCGGCGCGGGGCGCTCAAAGTAGTCGGTGATGGCGACGTCGCCGGTGAAGTTCTGCTCGGGGGCCTGGCGGGGCGGCAAGCTGCCCCGTGGGTAAATACTAAGTGCTTTCATTAGAATGGTTTTCGGTTAGTTGATAAGACAAAGGTCTTCTTTCCGTGAAAACGAGCGTTAGCCAAACTGCCAGTTGTGTTAGCCAAAAGGACGAAGCGTTTTGGCTAACACAACTGGCAGTTTGGCTAATTCTGCCGGCCCGGCCCGGGCGACCTTTGCAGGGTCATCAACCCGGAAATTTCTTCCTTATGAAAGCAATTAGAATCCATGCCTTTGGCGGACCCGAGGTCCTGCAACTGGAAGAAGTAGCGCGGCCAGTGCCGGCGGCCGACGAAATCCTAGTTAAGGTGTACGCCAGCGGCGTCAACCCGGTGGACCGGGTGGTGCGGGAAGGCAGCAGCGCCGCCCTGAAATATATGTTAACCTTGCCGATGACCCTGGGCTGGGACGCGGCCGGCGTGGTGGAAGCGGTGGGCCGCGAGGTGACCGGGTTTCAACCCGGCGATGCCGTGTTTGGGGTGCCCAACTTTCCCGGCAACGGCAGCTACGCGGAGTTCTGCGCGGCCAAAGCCAGCCAGTTTGCCTTAAAGCCCACCAGCCTCGGCTTCACCGAGGCGGCCGCCGTACCGCTGGCTGGCTTGACGGCCTGGACGGCCCTCTTTGAGTTCGGGAAGCTGCAAGCCGGTCAACGCGTGCTCATTCAGGGGGCCTCGGGCGGGGTCGGCAGCCTGGCCGTGCAGTTTGCCAAAGCCAAGGGCGCCTACCTCATCGGCACCGCGTCGGCCGGCGAGCTGGACTACGTCCGGCAGCTGGGGGCCGACGAGGTGCTGGACTACCGGGGCCAAGCGGTGGAAGACCTGGTGCGCGACGTGGACATGGTGCTGGAAGCCTCCTCGGTGCGCGACAACGCCGAGCGGGTGAAAGCCATCAGTGTGTTGAAGCAGGGTGGCATTTTTGTCAGCGTCAACACCGATTTTGCCTTCGACGAGGCAGTGCACACGGCGCTGGCGAAGCAGCAGGCCACGGGCGAGCTATCGGCCAACCAGCCCCGGCAAGCGTGGCTGCAAGAAATGGCCCAGCTCATTGACGCGGGCCGGGTGCAGGTGTTGGTCGGCCAGGTTTTGCCGCTAGCGCAAGTAGCCGACGCCCACCGCGAAAGTCCGACGGGGCCCGTACGGGGCAAATTGGTGCTGGAAGTACGAAAAGACGACGAGCCGGCATGAGGCGCTTTACCACCATCGGCGAATTCCACGCGTTTTTGCAGCTGCCGCCGCCCGAGCACCCGCTGCTCAGCGTCGTGGACGTAGGCACTTTGCCGCCCCGGGAGGGCGAGGAGCCCACGAGCATGGTCTTTGATTTCTACTCCATTGGGGTCAAGCGCCTGCACAACGTCCGCGGGCAGTACGGGCAGCACCCGTTTGACTTCAACGAAGGCGTGCTCTCGTTCATGGCCCCCAACCAGGTGTTTAGCCTCGCCGTGGCCGACCCGGCCCAGAAAATAGAAAAATCCGGGTGGGTGGTCTACCTCCATCCGGATTTTATCTGGAACACGCCGCTGGCCAAGACCATCCCGCAGTACGACTTCTGGGATTATTCGCTCAAAGAGAGCCTGTTCCTTTCCTCGAAAGAGGAAGCGACCATCCTGAGCATCATTTTCGCCATGCAGCAGGAGTATGTGTCCAACATCGACCGGTTCAGCAAGCCGATTATCGTCTCGCACCTGGAAAGCCTGCTGCAGTACGCCGACCGGTTTTACCATCGCCAGTTCCTTACCCGCGAAAAGGCCAACCACGAGGTGCTCGAGCGGGTAGAAACGCTGCTGCACGACTACTTCAACCGCGATAATGTCCTCGAAACCGGCTTGCCGACCGTGCAGTACGTGGCCGAGTGCCTCCATCTGTCGCCCAAGTACCTCAGCAACCTGCTGCGCATGGTCACCGGGCAAAACACCCAGCAGCACATCCACGCCCGGCTCATCGCCAAAGCCAAGGAAAAATTATCGACCACCACGCTGACCGTCAGCGAAATTGCCTACCAGCTGGGGTTTGAGCACGTGCCTTCGTTCAGCAAGCTATTCAAAACCAAGACGAACTTGTCGCCGCAGGAATTCAGAGCCTCTTTTAATTGACCAAAGAGGGCCCCACTCCCAAGAAGCCACCCGGTTGCCCGCCATTGCCTGATGGGCTTGTGCCAGCATTCGGTGGCTAGCCTTACGGCGGCATGAGCTGACTCCCAGCACGACCAAGGTTCCGCTTCCTTTTTACCTCGTTTCCTGTTCTTATGGCCTTTCCTTTCTTATTTGCTACGGGCATCGAGAACAGCAATCCGACTATCGACCAGGGCCGGGTGCGCGTTGACGAACTGGCCAAGTGCGGACACTACCAGCACTGGCGCCGGGATTTTGACTGCGTGCAGGAACTGGGCATTCAGTTTCTGCGCTACGGTCCACCCATTCACACTACGTGGCGCGGACCCGGCCAGTACGATTGGTCGTTTGCCGACGAGACCTTTGCCGAACTGCGCCAGCGTGGCATTGCTCCCATCGTGGACCTGTGCCACTTCGGGGTACCGGACTGGCTGGGCAACTTTCAGAACCCCGACTTCCCGGCCCTGTTTGCCGACTACGCCCGCGCCTTCGCCCGGCGCTTTCCCTGGGTTCAGTTCTACACGCCGGTCAACGAGATTTACGTGTGCGCCAAGTTCTCGGCCCTACTGGGCTGGTGGAACGAGCAACTCACCAACGACCAGGCCTTCGTGACGGCGCTCAAGTACTTGGTCAAGGCCAACGTGCTGGCCATGCACGCCATTTTGGAAGTACGGGCCGACGCCATCTTCATCCAGAGCGAAAGCAGCGAGTACCACCACGCCGAGAACATCCAGGCCGTGAAGTTGGCCGAAGTCCTGAACTACAAACGGTTTCTCTCGCTGGACTTAAATTACGGCCACCGCGTGGACTCGGGCATGTACGAGTACCTGCTCGACAACGGCATGACCCGGGAGGAGTACCACTTCTTCCTGCACAACAAGGTCAAGGAGCGCTGCGTGATGGGCAACGACTACTACAACACGAACGAGCACCGCGTGGCCGCCGGTGGCACCATCCGGCCCTCGGGCGAGGTGTACGGCTACTACCTCATCACCAAGCAGTACCACGAGCGCTACTATTTGCCCGTGATGCACACCGAAACCAACTTTGCCCAGGGCCCCAACGGCGACGAGGCCGTGCAGTGGCTTTGGAAGCAGTGGGCCAACGTGCTGCGCACCCGCTACGACGGCGTGCCCCTCATCGGCTTTACGTGGTACTCGCTCACCGACCAGGTCGACTGGGACTCGGCCCTGCGCGAAAACAACGGCACCGTAAATCCGCTGGGGCTCTACGACCTGGACGGTAACATCCGGCCGGTGGGCACCGCTTTTAAGCAAATCATTCAGGACTGGCAGCACGTGCTGCCAACGCAGCGTCTTTTCACGCAAGAACCCTACGAGACGCCCGCGGATAGGCCTGCTGGTGCTTTCTAAAAGTAAAAACGTCCGCCGTCGGGGCACCCCCCGCTGCGGGCGGCCGCTTATCCATTCACCTCCTTCACTCACTTGCCCATGCAGTTTCAAGGTAAAGTAGCCATTGTCAGTAGAGCCTCGGAGGCATTGGCTTAGCCATCGCCCAACGCCTGGCGGCCGAAGGCGCCCGCCTCGTGCTGGTGGGACGCCACGAAGACAAGCTCACCCACGCCGCCGACCTGGTGCCCCAGGCCGGCGCGCCCGACGTGTGGGCGACGGAGGCGTGGAGGATGACGTGGTGGCGACCGTCGCCAGCACGCTGGCCCGCTTCGGTCGCCTCGACATGGTGGCTTGTCTTGCCGCTACGCGCTGCAAAGCGTCGCTTCCGGCAGAACGAATCTTAAGGCAGAAGTTCCGTCGGTCGACATCGTTTAGTATTTGGCTCCTTTAGCTGAACATCTAGCAACTGTTCAACACCAGGTTCCAGCGCAGCGCAAGTTTAAAAACTTGTCTGCGATGCAACGTTTCCGAAACTCGTGAATGAGTTTCGTAGACACCCCAAACGGAACGTGGTCCCCGGCAAGGTACCACGCGGGCTGCGCCCCGGACGGAAGCCGAAAACGGCACGGATTCCTAGGCGAGTCGGATAAACATTCTTAACGAATTGAGGAACTGCTGCTGCTATAAAACAAGCAGCTCAGGCACCTGCAACCGCAGCTGCCTGGGCCAGGGAAGGCCCCGATAACGCTGGCCAAGCCACCGCGTGCCAAAAAAGAGGTTTGGCAACGCGTGTTGGGCAAGTCGAATGGCTATTTCAATCGCCACACGTTAAAGGCCGCGAAATCGCCTTTGACCGTTTCTTGCTTTTCCACGACGGGTTGGGCCGGGTCGACGGTTCGCTTGCCGTCGACGTAAAAGCAGTACTTCAGTTCGGTCTGGTCGGACTTTAACCGCAGGGCCCATCCCGCCGGTGTCTTGTGCAGGAAGTAGTAGAAGTTGTAGTGGCCTTTGACCTCCGCGACGACCGCCTTTGCGTTCAAGAAGCCATTCAAGTGGAGCACCACGTTGGGCTGCGCCGTATTGCGTAAATTCGCCAAGAGCGCGTCCGTCTTCCAGTTCGGCGTTTGTACCGCTTCCAACACGCGGATCGCTTCGGCCTTCTTGCCCTGCGTGGCCAAGACCTCGGCTTTCGTAAACTGCACCTCCGTGCCGTCCACCTTCTTGTTCGTGGGCAGGTAGCGTTCCCACAGGGGGAATAGCAGGCTGGCTTTCGCAAACGCTTTCTCGATGTAGAACTGGTGCAGAAAAGTCAGTCGGAGCATCGATTCTTTTTGCGCCTCGCTAAACCGGCCCGCTTGCAGAAAAGCACTCACCGCCTTTGCGGTGCCGTGGTTGGTCAGCACCTGGGTGAGCCGCACGCCCGCGTTTTGCGGGAACTGGCTCGTCAATAAAATACTGCGTTTGCCGCCCTTGAGCAAGGTCTGAATGTTCGTGCGCCACGGCGTTTGGAAGTCTTCGGCCAGGTAAAACCAGATGTCTCCCGTGGAGAGATTGTGAATGTTGGTGTAGACCGTCGTCGTAAATTCTCGCCAGGAGGTGGCGTCCGCCAGCTTCACCAGGTTCGCGTGGCTGATGCCGCCGGTGGACAAGACCTGCTGCGCAATGGGGTAGCGCCAGCAGCGCTGCTTTTGGGGGCCGGTGTCGCACACGTTGAAATTCGTCGACGTGAGCTGCTGGGTCGCCCGGACAATGGTATCGGGGGCGATCACGGCGAGGTTGCCGTACTTATCGGCGACATGAATTTGGTCCCCCAGGTCCGGTAAGTAGTACGTTTCCCACAGGGCCAAAAACTCCGGCACCGATTGACAGTGCTGGAGCATGTATTCAAGCATGTTGCCGTGGGGAAAAGGCTTTTTGCCGGTGCTCAGCTTGTATTGCTGCGGCGGAGGCAACGCGTTGATGTCGAAAAATAGTCCGGCCGCATTCGCCCCCCCTTGCACGCTGCTCTCCGGGGAGCCGTAGGTGAAGGTGATGTAGCCCAGCGTGTTCTTCTCCTTGGCGGGAAAGACGTTCACGCACGTGGACGAAGTGTGCAGGAAATCTTCGTTGTTCATGGCCCACGTCTGGCCCTTCCGGTCTGTTCCCGAAACGATGGTGCAGGCACTGGCCCTGATTGCAGGCAAAAAGAGCAGGAGCAGCAGCAGCAGCAGGGGTATTCTCATAGGAGGGTTGAAGAAGGCAAGGATGGTCAACGCCTTGCCGGGGTCACGAGTGATGGCTCAACAGTGCCACTGGCCTGCTAGTTACCCCCGCCATCCACCGCTGCGGCAACCAACAAGTAACGACGCGACAAACCTAGGTCGGTTCGGTGGCCGAAGGATTGGAAAAATGCGCACCGATTGCGTGCCCCTTAATAACCAGTGCCCATCAACGGCAGCATGTACTCCGCCGGAACGAACTGCCCCGGGGTGCGTTGCACCATTTTACGAAACGCGTTAATAAAATGGGCTTGGTCGTAGAACCCGTACTCCAAGGCCAGTTGCGCCAAGGGGGACGCGTGCGGGCGTTGCAGCGCGTCCACCACCCCGCGCACCCGCAGCACCGTCGCAAACGCTTTTGGGGTGAGGCCGAGCGCGTGCCGAAACTGCTTTTCGAGCGACCGGATAGAGCACCCCACTTCTTGCGCTAGCTCTAGCACAGCCAGTGTGCCGTTGGTGTGCTGCCAACGCAGGCAGGCTTGGCGCAGCAGGGGCAGGTCGGTGGCAATCAGGGGTGGCAGGTGGGTTTGAAGGAACGCCAGCACCGCGGTCTCCGGTTGCCCCAAACAGGTTGTCAGAAGCTCGTGCAGCGCCGGCAACACAGCGGCCAATGGCACAATCGCATCGGCCGTATCGGCGAACGAGGCCGTGGTGAGGCGGGCCGGGCCCCACGGGTGCAGCTGCACCATCGTCACCGAGGTAAACGGCCGGATGGTCGTATCGACGCTGAGCCGCGCCTGTCCGCAAAAATAGATTCCTTCGGACATGGCCAGGGGCCCCCGCCGGTTGCGCACGTCCAGGCCGGCTCCGGTCACCAGCGCGAGGTTAAAGCAGCCATTGGGAAGTACGGTTTTACTGCTAAAGGGCTGCGGATTACGCGCGTTGTCCATGACCCAGACCTTGCGCACCACGTCGGTCAGCGGGGCCGTGGCATACTGTTCGCGGTAGATGAAGGACATTGGCGTTGGTTAAAAGGTGGGTACAATAGGCAAACGGGCAGCTGCATAACCTGCTTAAATCACCGTTTGGCTAAACGCCGGCCCGAGCCGTTTGGGGCAGGGAATGTATGCCCGTCCCCCGTCTCAAACGGCTCAGGCCGGCTTCCGCCGGCTTACTCAAACGCGTCGAGCAGGGCCCGCAGTTGCGGGTCGCTCACCCCGGGCGCGAGGCGCGGCCCCGGCGCGTCCAGAGCGGCCAGGGCGTGCTGCATTTCGGGGGACTGCACGTAGCCGAAGCCCATGTCCCACCCGGCAAAGCGCCGGGGCCCCAAGCCCTGGCGCACCGTCACCACGTCGCGGTGGCGGGGGGCGCGCTGAATCCGGGCGTACAGGTCACTGACCGCTGCTTCCGCGCCCTCGAGCACCTGCACGAAGCAGCCGTCGCTGCAGAGCAAGAGCCCCGTGATGCCGCGGGCGGCGTTGTGCGCCCGCGACCATTCCAGCAGGGCCACCAAGTCGGCTTCCCCCCACGGCGCCGCGAACCGGCTGTGGTAAAGCACCTGGTGCACGCGCCGGTCCAGCAGGTCCTCCAGCTGCGCGAAGGTCAATTCCCCCGCCTCGAAGTCGGCGAGCAAGCGGCGTTCGTAGGCGGCCGGCGCCAGGCGCGTGCCCGCCGTCAGGGCCACGGCCATGGCCACGAGGCGGCGGCGTTGCGCGGCGGAGAGGGACTCGGGGTCGGTCATGGGAACGTGTACGCGCGCCCGGGGCCGGCGAGTTACCCGTAAATGGGCCCGAATAACTACGCAAAGGGGACCGGTGCCACCGGGGGCCCGGCGCTTAAACCGCCCCGCTCCCCCGGGCAGGGGCTCAGGGCCGGTGGCGGAGCCGGTCGAGGTGCAGCGCCCGGTGCAACTCGCGGACCGGCCGGTACTGCTGGGGGACCGGCACGGCCCGCACGAGGACCCCAAACTCGGCCACGGTAAGCGCAATGGCGGCCACGCAGCGCCCGCCGCGCACCACCGCGATTTCGTTCGGGGCGCCCAGCACCACCGTGGCCTGGTACTCCTCGCCCAGGAACGGGACCAGTTGCTGGAGGGCGCTTGTCATCGGCGTCAAGGTAAGCATAAAGGGGCCGTTACCGAGGGAATAAAACAAGGAAAAGTCAATAACCCTCGTTTTTTGAACGACGTGCGTTAAAGCACCCGTGGTTCGGGATGAAAAGGCGACCTTGCGCCACTATATCCGAACCTTTGGCAGCCGCTATCCGCCTTGATGGAACAGCCTTTCTTATTGCGCCTGCTGGGCCTGCACTGGCTCGATACCCTGCCGGCCGCAGAAGACCGGTGCGCCCACGGTCCGGTACTGGCTCGGCTGGGCGAACGCGTGCTCTCCGATGAGACCACGAACTGGACGGTGAGCGCGGCCGCCTTGTTCCTGCTGCGCACCCTGACGTGCGACCACACGGCCGAGCTCCCGGTTGGGGACCAGCTCTTGCCCTGTTGCGGCTTCACCATGTGGCCCGACGTCGCCAGCGACAATGTGCTGATTTTGGGCTGCCCGAGCGGCGTCGACTGGTGGGTCGAGCACCGGGACCAACAGGTCCAGCTCACGGCCCCCGGGGGCGAGGCGGTCCGGCTGCCCTTCGCGGCGTATCGGGCGCAAGTGCTTGCGTTTGCCGACGAAGTCGAAGCCTTTTACCAGCGCAGCGCGCCCAAGGAAGTGCCCGCGGATGCCGAGGATGCGGAAGGCTACGAGCTCTTCTGGACCGAATGGCACCGCCGCCGAAACCAGTGGCCCCGCTAACCGACCGTTTAGGTGAACTTGATGCGGTGGTTAGCCCAGCCACGCAGATGTCGGTGGTTCCCTTTTTCTTTGAGCCATGCTCCTGCCACACGTGCTCTCCTATTGCCTGCTTGCCTTGGTGTTCGGTACCGTTGCCTCTTTTCACTTCTCTCCCCGAAGGGTGGGACAGGGCATGGCCACCGGGTGTGGGTTGTTCCTGCTAACGGGTTGTGGCGGACTTCCCCCGGAAAATCAGCGGCTAAAGCAGCAGGTCGTGCAAGCGATACGCGCGGTCGAGGACCGGCCCGTGGGCGACAGCATCACCGTGGATATGGCTAGAATTGTAGACATTCCGTGGGATACGCTCTATATGTTCACGAGCACCACTGGGCCGGAGCGTATTACGCGCGCCATTGGCACGCCTTGGCCCGGTGATACGTACGTCGACGATGATGATAATCTACTGGTCTTCATGTACCAAGGCCGCCTCGCCGACTACGTAGAGTTTTTGGGATGGAATTTCCAAAAAGAACCAAACTTTGTGAAATTTAAGGGCTATTTCAAAGGGGGAGAGCTTTTTACTCCGGCTACGGCTAAATTCAGGGCAATACGGAATAGGGTTCCCCCACATATTATTGACTTGCATGCTCCCCGGGGAAGCAAACCAATACTACGCCCCGGGTATGACCCTAAAAAGCTTGATTTTTAAAACATACCCTCGTTTGGGCTGCTGCCCGTTTGGGCACGTACAGGTAGGATTTACCGTTCTTCGCCCTGCCCATGTTGCTTGACGCCAAGCTGCCCGCTCGCTTTATTCTACGACAAATTCTGCCCGATGTGGCGGTGTTGCTGCTCATCTCGGTGGTCTTTCAGGTGCTCAAGGTGTTCGTGGGGCAGTACTTGCCCCCCATTCCGCTGTCCTTGCCGGCCATTCTGGGCAGTTCGATTTCGCTGCTGTTGGCCTTCACCATCAGCCAGTCGTACGACCGCTGGTGGGAGGCGCGCAAGGTGTGGGGCGCCATCGTCAACGATTCGCGCTCGCTGGTGCTGCAGGTGCGCAGCTTTGTGAAGAAGGAGCACGCGGTGCCGGGGGCGTTGCGCGGCCTGGCGTACCGGCAGATGGCGTGGTGCTACGCCCTGGGCGAGGCCCTGCGGGGCCAGGACCCGCTGGCCACGCTGGCCCGCTACCTGCCGGCGCACGAGCGGGCCTACGCCGAGCGCCACGCCAATAAGCCGTTGGCGCTTTTGGCGCTGCACACCGCGCAAATCCAGGGCTGGTACGAGCAAGAAGCCATCAACCCCTTCCAGCAGGTGCAGCTCGACGCCACGCTGGTGCGCCTGTGCGACGCGATGGGGCGGGCCGAACGCATCAAAAGCACGGTGTTCCCCACCAACTACCGGCGGCTGGTGCATTTTCTGATCTACCTGTTTCTGGGGACGTTGTCGCTGAGCCTGGTCGAAATCAACGGCCTGGTGGAACTGCCCATTCTGCTCATGTTCGCCGTCACCTTCTTCCTGGTCGAGCGCACCGCCCGCTACATGCAGGACCCCTTCAGCA
>NZ_FOXS01000010.1 GCF_900115775.1 Hymenobacter arizonensis
GTATGCTGCTCCAGGATTTTTTGCCCAGCCCGCCGCTCCGCGACTACGTGCGCCTCATTCAGGTCATCCACTTTGTGTTTCCCGCCGGCGCGGCCCTCCCCTTTAAAGCTTACCCGCCCCGGCCGGAGCAGTGCCTGGCCTTTTACCCGCGCGACGCCGAAGCGGTCGCCTACGACGGCCGGCCGAAGGTGACCCGGCCGCGCGCGGCGCTCATCGGCCAGCACGCGGTGGTGAGCAACCGCTACGTGGGCCGCGAGTTCCTGGCCCTGCAGGTGGTGCTGCAGCCCGGGGCCTTGTACCGGCTGACCGGCCTGCCGCAGGGCGAGCTCACCAACACCTTTATTGACGCCGAAGCCGTGTGGGGCGCCGAGCTGCGCCAGCTCACCGCGCGCCTGGGCAGCGCCGCCGGCTGGCCCGAGATGCTGCCGCTGCTCGAACGCTTTTTGCTCGGCCGGATCGCGCGGCGGCGCGCGGCGCCCCACCCCGCCGACGCGGTGGGGCAGTTGCTGCTGCGCCCCGGCCCCCGGCTGGGCCTCGACGCGCTGGCCGATTATGCCTGCCTGAGCCCCCGGCAGCTCGACCGCCAGTGCGTCCAGCGCCTGGGCGTGGGCCCGGCCCTGTACGCGCGCATTGCGCGCTTTGACCGGGCCTTCCGGCTCAAGAACCGCCAGCCCGAACTGGACTGGCTCAGCGTGGCGGTGGCCTGCGGCTACCACGACCACCAGCACCTGGCCAAGGACTACCGGGCGTTTACCGGCCGCTCGCCGGGGGCCTTCTATCGGCAAGACACCCAGGCCCCCGAGCGGGGGTTCGGCTTGGTGGAGGCCGGAGGCAATGCCAAGCTCTTGCCGACGCAAAACGTCTAAATTGTACCAATGCCGGGGGCGAGAGAGGGCAGAGATTTGTACCTCTTCTCACCCTTACCCCCGTTACGCATGAAACGTCGGCACTTTTTCGTCACCAGCCTGTGGGCGGCTCCTGGCGCGGCTTTGGGAGCCCCCTTTGCGGCGTTCGCCCCCGACCCCTCGGATGCCCCGCCCACCGGCCCCAGCTTCACCGTCGACGCCGGGGCGGGCCGGTTCGGGGAAAAAACATTTGTGGGCCCGAACCCGAACGACCTTAAGATAGCGGGGCAAGACACCGGCGGCGCCCTGGCGGTGTTTGAGTACACCGGCACCGCCAAGGGGGGGCCCTCGCTGCACCTGCACGAGGCCCAGGACGAAGTCTTCTACGTGGTCGCCGGCGAGTACCGGTTTGTGGTGGGCGAAGAGCAGCGCCACCTCCGGCCCGGCGACACTATTTTTCTACCCCGCCAAGTGCCCCACACCTGGACCCAACTCACGGACACCGGCAAACTGCTGTACTTTCTGCAACCCGCCGGGAAAATGGAAGACTTTTTCCGGGTCCGTTCCGGGAGCAAAACCCCGCTTACCGGGGCCGAGCGCGAACAGCTGTTCCGCGACCACGGCATGCGGTTCCTGGGGCCGCCCCTGCCCGTTAAACCCTAAGGCAGGCTCCCCGCGCAGGAGCTGGATGCCCCACAGCATAGGACAGCGTCTCGTTCAGCGAAACGGTCCCAAGGTAAACGAGCCCGTTAAGAATCAGCTATCAGGCGCGCTCCGGCAGCCTGCGGGTTAAATCCTACGGGCCACTCAGTGTGCTCGTCGTATACGGCTCCTTCAAAGGTGGCCTTCTCCAGGTTTGTGCCGAGCAGGCGCGCCCCATGCAGTTGAGCGCCGTTGAACTTGGCGTAAGCGGCCTGCGCCCCAGTCAAGTCCACGCCGCGCATATCGGACTGGCCGAAATTACACCCAATCGCCTGGCAGTCCCGGAAGCAGCAGTGGACTAGCGAGGAGCGGTCTAGAAAGGCCGTGTCCAAGTTCGCCGCCGTGAAGTCGCTGGCATCAAACACGGCCTCAGCCATAAAGGCTCCGCGCAAATTCGCCCGCCGGAAAGAGGCCCGCGGAGCGTGAACGTTGTTGAGCAAGGCGCGGTGCAACTCTTGCTGGTCCAGCACCATGCCCTCGTGGGTGTCACCGGGAATATCAACCGTGTCGTCGTCGTGGGTGAGGCACTGGATTTTCATAACGGGAACGAAGCGGTAGCGGAGTTGGACCAAGGTAGAGCAGGACTAGTAAGAATGGCTCATTACCTGGATTGGCCAGTTTACTAAAACGGTCGGAATGGCAATTACTTTCGCTTGCTACATCTATTACTTATGGCTCTTTGGCACCTGACATCGGAATACGTGACCAGCCTGCTGTTGTGGCGAACGGGCCCAGCGGCCTTCCGGGTCATGCAATACGACGAGCCAACGGAAGTGCTGACCAATGCCGATTACTTCCTCTTCGACCAGAAATACGAAGCGGTGCTGCGACAACTTGAGGGGCAACTAGACTTCGGCCCGGTCACCGTAACCGACGGCATGCGCCACTTTGCCTGGGACCACTACCTAGAAGTGCGCATCCACCGCGCGATCGAAGCCAACGCAATTTGGAACCCAGGCAGTCTTGGCTTAGACATCTACCGCTTCGGGGAGCAGTACCTGTTTGTGTCGGAAGCCCTGAAAACAGAGTTTGAGAAGGTGCACCCGAACGGGCTGCATTTCAGTGCAGGGCTCTCTGAATTTGCTTAAGGAGAAGTTTACTTTAATGGTGGTGCCGTAAACGAACCCTGTTCAAAAAAGGAGCCATCTTGCAAACTCTTTTGTCGATGGTGATGATGCCCTTGATTCGTTTTGTGTGCGGGACGGTCGCGGGGTCTCTGCTCGGCATTCCCCCGCCTGCTTGTGGGCAAGGGCCCGCGGCGCAGGATTCGGTGAACCACGGGCCGGGGCGCGCCTACGTGGTGCTGCGCGGGGCCCCGTTTCCGGTCCACCACGTGCGGGCCGACTGCAGCGGCGAAGGCTTCCTGTCCGTGGCCCCGGTGCGCGTCGACGTCCTCAACCTGCTGGTGCCGCCGGCGGTGTGGCGCCGCTGGGCCGCGCCCCCACCGGGCGTGTGGGGCCCGGCCGACACCTTGCTGGTGGTCTTCTCCGTGCTGCCCGACGCCCGCGGGGCCGTCCACTGGGACCGCCTGGCCCCGGACACGCTCCCCGCCGGCCAGCTCCTGCCCCTACGCGCCCTCGTCCGGGCTGGCGCGGCTGCCGTCGCGGCGTCCCTTCGCCCAGGCGCCTCGCGCGACCACGAGCTGACCACGAGCGCGCGCCTGGTGCCCGTGGTGTACCGCCACGGCGCCTACTGGGCCCCGCGGTCGGGGGTGCTCACGCAGTACGTGCGCGTGCGGACCCGGGCCACGCGGCGCCTGGCCTGGCCGGATTACGCGACCCTCGACGTGGGCCGCCCCCGCGTGGACCGGGACGCCCCCTGGCGCACGATTCGGGCCTTGTTACCCGCGGACGCCCCCTACCCGTTCCGGCGGTTTCTGCCGCCCCTGGGCCTGGCGGTGCAGGAGGCGCTGGGGGGCGTCTACACCGTCTGGTCCCGCCCGGAGCAGACCAGTTCTCACCCCGGCGCGAGGCTCTCCGGCCTCGGCACGTTTGCCTACCGGCCCGGCGTGGGGGTGCTCCACGGGACCTACCCCGGGTACTTGCCCCTGCTGGGCTGGCACCACGTCTTCTTCGACCGCGTCGCGGTGGACGACCCCACCCGGCTACACTAACGGCCGGCTGCCCAATCCACGATTCCGTTAAGCAAAACGCTCCGAAGAGCGAAAGGATGGTCTTCGCTCCCTTAAATGGAGGCGGCGGGCTACCTTTCGTTCTTACTCGCTGTTGCCCTGTGGTTTCTCTTGCCCAACTTCAAGCTCAGCTGCGTCCGCTGGTCGGGGCCGAAGTGCTCGACGGCGACCTGCTGATTTTTCCCACCGACGCGCCCGAGGGACTCTTCGACACCTCCACGGCGTTGTACCTGTCGACCACGGCCGGGGCCTTTGCCCTGGACCTGTTCCCCGACGGGCAAACGCCCCGCGTGCGGCCTGCGGGCCCGTTGGAGGACCTGCCCCGGCAAGAGGCGGGCTTGGCCGCCCGGCGCCCGGTCTGGGCGCGCCTCATCGCCGAACTCAACGCCGGGCAGCCCGTGCCGCTGGGGCACGAACGCTTTGCCTTGGCCACCTTTCCGGACGTGGGCCGCGCCCTGCACGCACGGATTGAGCAGATTGCCGTGTATGCCTTCGCCGACGACCATGCCCCCACCGGCCTCAAGCTCGTCTTCCCGGACGTCGTCGTGCAGTGCGTGCCGGGGCTATCGGGCAACGTGGTCCTCTGCGGGGAACTGCACGATTACTTCGCCTTCCCCGTCCGCGAACATCCGGTGTGAGCCAGACTTGACTCGTTCAGCGAAAGGGTCCGAAGGTAAACGAGCGTCTGGGTTAAGTTTGCTGGCCAGTGGAGCCAATTATACTTGGCTTGAAAAACTAATGGTTACCCTGACCGAGCACCTGTTTACCCAAGTCAATGCCGTGCTCGCGGAGTGGAATCCGATTGGCGTGCCCGACGGCCCGGCCCAGGACGAGTACCAGCCTTACGTAGCCATCGTAGTCGAAACCTGGAACCGGTCGCGGGACGTGGAGGCCGCTTTGGTGTGGGTCTACACACAGCCGCTGGGATATGACATCAACCCGGCTTTTTCCCGCGCTACCCGGCGCTTTGCCAGCCAACTCAATCAGTTGCTGCAGGCACAGGAGGGCGCTTAAACCCGCTGCACTTGTTCAATCAAACGGTCCGAATCGCAAAACGAGCGTTTTCGGCTACCTAAGAAGCATTTCTGGGTCGTGTAGGTAAATCTTCAAAAAGTCATGAAAGGAGTCTGCTACTGCCTCTCTGCCTTTCTCATGCTGATAATGCAAATAGATTCTGGGGTCGTTTTGGTGGCGGCTAAACCCAAAACTGCTCAAATTGATGCAGTAGTCAGCAAAGCAGAGTAGTTCGGTGGGATGGCTGCCATCTACCTCCTGGGCAATGCGTTCCGTCGACCAGAAGGAAAACATAGCGCTGTCCCAGTCAAAGTCTACAAAGCCGTTGGCTCAGCGTAGGTAGGCCGTGAAGCTGGGATCTAAGGACATGTCATAGGCTTGTTCTAGGGCACGAATAGCCTCTGGGAACGCCCCAGAATTATAGGCCACATCTTGGCTTTTCCAAAAGGCCACCGCTTGGTCCAACGTATCCTCAAAAAGCGCGCTCATAGGTCAATTAGCATGGAAGAAGACGGCACACTTCTGAATGGGCAACGAGCATAGAAGTAAGCTGGCAGGGTATCGGGCCGTGTTCACGTAAACGGTCGTTTAAACAAGGAAAAAGCACTACTACACTCTGCAAGCTACGCCCGGTAGAAAAGCTTGTCGGACTGCTTTCGAAATCAGGACGGTTTTTGGCCTGCTTTCAGATAGCCGCCACAGTGGTGCGTTTTTTGTCTAGAGCCTAATTTCAGGGGCGGATTTAGGAGGCTCTTCCTAAGTAAATTCCTGCAGCCTTCTCCCCCAGAACTTCCTGCGCCGGGCGTCCTCCCCCGCCAACGCACCGGCGACCAGCTCAGCGATGCGTTTGAGCTTGGTCGTTTCCTTCACCTGGGGGTGCTCCAGCACGGCTTGCATTGCCCTCAGCCGCTTGCGCAGTTTATATGCCTTGTTTTGGTGCGCTTTGGGCATTTGCTGGGCTATGGCTAATTCCTGTTCCAGCTGCAGCGTCTTGCGGCGCTCCTGCTGCAGTTGGGCTCCTGGCGCAGGGCGTCCGTTTGGCTAACCTGGGGGGGGGTGGTTGTAGTAAGCAGTGGCCAAGTCCAAGGCCTGATTGCCCAATGCCGCCGGAATGTCGGCATTGGGCAGGGCCGCTTTCGCCCGCTGGATGTGGACGGGCGTAATGACGGGCGGCGCTTGGCTCATTGACAGTGGATGGTGGTAAGGGATGGCTCGTATTCCGGTTTGGGGTCTCCCTTGGGATTTAGCTGCCGATACCGCGGTTAAAGGACTGACGGTGGTACCACCCTGCCAGGAGTTAGGAAAGAGTGGTTTTAACCAGCCAGTCCTCCCCATCACGCTTCACAAGAGCGAATCCCTGACTTAAGTAAACAGCCTCCAGGTGCAGCTCAAAAGTGGGTGCCTGCAGCTGTCGTTTCAGAAACGGCCCGGGGTTCTCGTACATATCCCGCACTTCCCGCAACGGAAAAGCAACTTCTTCCAGCAGCGGCCTCTTGGTCTTCGTGGCAGCACTAGCCTTTTTGACTGGAATCATCTTGGGGGCTTGTTGCCCGGCCAAGTATTCTTCTAGCAGGTACTTCTCCACCAACGCTTTGTATACCGCACCCGCCGGTTTTTTTACTTTCCCCAATTGGTGCTGCTTGCCAATGCGCGATAACACAAAATCGACATATTCAAGGGGGTACTCCTTATCCTCCAATTGTTTGGTAATCTGCTTAATGCTGCGCAGGCTTACCCCTATCAGCCGCAACGCTTGGACCCAGGCAGGTTCCTCAGTGGAAACTTTCTTAACATTTTGAGAATGTTGAGAAAGCTTTGTTTTTTCAATATTCTCGTCATCCTGTATTTCTGCCAATTCCTCTGAGCCGGTGTTGGCCGTGTCATAGCCGAACAGGAACTTGATGCGCTGCACCAACTGATTCTGCCGCTCCAGCTCGTAGGTAAATGGCATGTCGGTACGCGCCAGCTCCAGCTGCGCCCGGTCCAGTATGCGCGCTTTGAAGTTGCTAAAGCGCGGGTATTCGTTCTCGGCGATGTTGAGCATGAAGCGCAGCTGCTCCGGCGTGACGGTTCGCTGCCCAAAGTCCGAATACTCTTTCAGGAGCCAGTAGATGCGCACCGAACTGGGGCTCTTCAACTTGCGCAACTCGTCCAGGTCGGCCAGGGTGAAGTTGCCGCTTTCGCGCAGCTGCAGCAGGTACGGCATGATGAGGGGATTAAAGGCCGCCACTATCCCACCCAGGTCCCCGTCGTAACCCGCCTTGGCCATCAGCGGAATGTAGTCGTACTTGGGCCGCCGCCGCCGTTTGCGGGTGCCGTCCTCCAGTATTTCAATGTACAGCTTAAAAGAAGTGATGTCGTCGCACATCTCGTCCAGCTGCTGGTAAGCCGAACCGCCGTGCCGCTCGAACAGCAGTTCGCTGACCGGGATAACGTGCTCCTTGAATTCGGTGTCGTCCAGGCTGATGCGGGCAAGCAGCGCCAGAAACAGGCGCATTTGCAGGGGCACGAAGCTGAAACGCGCGTTGACAAGCGCATTGTGCTGGGCTACTATTTTGTCGGCGTTCTGTTTGGGCGGCTTTTTCATGGGGAATAAGTCGGGCACTGGTAAGCAATAGCCTGCTATTTTGTAGTAATCTAGCGTCCTTTTTGTAGCAACCTGGGCTGGGCAGCGTCCTTTTTGTAGCAACCTGAGTTCGCGTAGCGTCTATTTTGTAGCAACCTAGCGTCCTTTTTGTAGCAACTTGGCGGGGTAGCGTCCTTTTTGTAGCAACCTGAAATCTGCGAGCGTCCTTTTTGTAGCAGCCTGGCGTCTATTTTGTAGCAACCTAGCGTCCTTTTTGTAGCAACCTGACCTCATAAATTATTGTTTGTCAATGCGTTCTGCAGCCTGTAATACTAATGTTATAATTTGAGTTTAAAAAACAACTAGCTAGGGAGTTTTTTTAAGCGTCTATTTTGTAGCAACCCCGTTTTCTTAAAAGTCAAAAAAAGTACAAGCGCAAAGGAATTTCTAGGCGGTTGTACTTTTTTATACTATGTATTGGTAGTCAGTAGGTTACTGATTTATGCTAGTATAAAAGTCATTAGTATTCAATTGCATTTTTAAGGTTCACTAACGGAAATGTGCAATATCAGCAGCAGCTTGAGAAGCATTTGCAGCAGTAGTTGCCGCAAATGCCTCCCTGCACTTGCTATGCGACAGTGATTTTTATGGCTCGGCTACTGGGGGCTGCAGCTTGCGGTTTGTTTTAAGCAGCTTTTCCAGCACGGGAGCGGGCAGCGTCCGCTGCGCGGCGGGCAGCTGCGCCAGGGCGGCTTGCAGGGTGTCCTCTAAGAACTGCCGGATTTCGAAGCCGGGCTCCCAATACTCCGCCTGCTTGAGCTGCAGGTACGTTTCGTCGCGTACGTAGGACCCAAAGGGCACCCAGCGCCCGGTGGGACCGGCCGGGGCGGGTACGTCCGCTGAGGGGATTGGAAGAGAAGCGACCGCATGAGTTGCAGGCAGCGAACTCAGAGCCCCGAACATCAACTCGTCGGGGGTGGGGGCAACGGGCTGGGTCAGCGTGCTGCCGAAGCGCTTTTTGGGGCCGGTGCTCATAGACGGGCGATGATTTCAGTGGTGAGGTTGCGGTAGTCTTCGGCCCCGTTGCTGGTGGGCGCGTAATCGAACAGGTTTTGCTTTTCAATCTGCGCTTCCGACAGCTTGCCGTTTTGCCGGATGCTGGTGGTCATGAGCAGCGGCCCCGTCACGGCGTTGTCGCGCATGATGGCCACCACGTCGTGGTGCAGCGACAGGCGGTAACTGGCCGAGTACTTTGTCAGGAACAGCCCGCCGACCTTCAGGCGGGGGTTGAAGTTCTTGCCCATGATGGCGCAGGCGTCGAGCAGCGTGGTCAGGCCCTCGTAGCCGTAGAACTCGGGCTGCACGGGAATGAACACGGCGTCGCTGGCCACCAGCGCCGCGTAGGTGAGGCTGGTGAGCGCCGGGGGTGTATCAATCAGCACGTAGTCGTAGTCGGCCGCTACTTCCTCCAGCTGGTCGCGCAGGAAGAACTGGTAGGTGGGCTGCTGCCCCAGTATCTTCTCGAGTTGCGTCAGCTCCCGCGCCGACCCGGCCAGGCCCATCCCCTCCCCCACCCCGACGATGATTTGCTTGAGCGTGCGCTCGCCCTTGATGACGGTGCCCAGATGAGTCGCCACGTGGGCGGCAAAGCTCATGGTCAGGTTGTGCTGCGGGTCGCAGTCCAGGAACAGCACCCGCTGCCCGCGGCGGGCCAGCTCCTGACCGACCGTCAGCGTGGAAGTGGTTTTACCAACCCCTCCCTTATGGTTGGCAAAAGTGATAATTTTCATGAGGTAGCAATGAGGGTGATGGGGCAATATTACAAAGCACGGCCCGAATGAGCATACTCCGCATACCAGTAATACTGAAAATGTCCAACATTCTGAGCATGCTAAACATATCAGAAGTTTCGAACTCAGCTAAAGCTTCATTGGGCTGAATAGTGCGTTTTTGCGCGCATTAATCGGATTCTGGCAATAATTAGAATGTCGAGAATGCTGGATATGCTAAGCAAGTAACTGCCTGAAAATATGTTGTACTTGTTGGGCATACCCAGAATGTTGAATATGCTGGGTGTATTTTACACTTTTTCTGAAATCCAGGTATACTCAGCATACCGTGATGTAACAACCATATTTGCCCGCAGCGGCCATGGTGGGGGAGGGGAATGCCTCAGCCCGTTGAATCAGGCCAATGGGCATCGATGAATGCCCGTAAGGAAAAGTAGCCTGGTCCAACGGGCCGAGGCATCAAAGGCAATGCAACCGGTGATGGCATAGTCGAGTAGATTAGGCCGGCGCGGTGGGGCACATTGTCTGATGCACATTGTCTGATTATAGAAATCGAACGCCCCCAAGAGTTGAGTCCAATTCTGTTTTTGATGCGAGATAGTCCACGCAATCACTTCAGGCCCGAAATTCTGAGGCGCTCGAAGCAAAAACGAAAAATAAAATGGCCGTCCATTCCTGCCGGAATGACGCCCAAAATGAGGGAGGCGTTGCCCAACCAGCAGCGTACTTACGCCCCTGCGCTTGGTCAGCGAAAGCCGTCGCTCCAGCGGGTGTTTCCCGGTCTGTCAAAAGCTAAGTTCGAAATCAGCCACAACGTCGCTTAAAACAATACCTAAGGGCAGTAATCGCATATTATCGTTCCACATATTCCACATAACCCACATTATGTGGAATAACATCTTGTGCGTATTTAAACACAAACCTTGTACGTAAATAAGTACAATTATAAGAGCAGTAAAAATTGCGCTTGATGTGCGTATTTAATTACAGATTGTCAATCATTTATATTGGATTTGGGGCAGTCATGACTTGCTAGCTGAAGATAGGTAGAGTAATATTGCGCTGAAATAACTGCGCAATATCATTTTTCCAATTACCTGTCCGTAGCTGATGACCCTACAAGCTCGATTTCCCACCCTTTTTGAGCAGCCCTATTCAGGGGAATGGCTCGCCGAACAAGACGAGCATTTCACACCCAACACGGTTAGCGCCTACGGCCATGCGTTGGTGGATTACTTCCGGTTTTGTGCGATGCAGGGCATCAATCCTCCTGATGCCAATCGGGCCGACGTCTTGGCTTACGTCAGAGACCTCAAGACACGGTCCAAATCCGTTGCGCATGCTAGCCCTGCGAAGCGTCCCCAGTACGCGAGAAACACCGCGCATGAAGGATTTGCTAACGCCACCATACGCTTGAGAATAGCAACCGTCAGGCTGTATTACGACTACTTAACGGATGAAGGAATCAGGGTTAAAAATCCAGTTAAAAAAGGCCAATACACAAAGTTCAGAACGTTTGGTGGGGGGAAGCGCGGCCTAGTTGCTCGGTACGAGAAGCCCCCTTGGCTGCCGAATGAAACGCAGTGGCAGGCACTCTTGAACGCGGCGTCATCCGAACCCATTCGAAACCGTTTCATGCTGGCTTTGGCCTACGATGGGGGCCTGCGCCGGGGGGAGTTGTGCGCCCTGGAGGGCGGCGACATGGACCCTTCCGGGCCATTGGTTCGGTTGCGGGCAGCAACTACTAAGACTCAACGGGCCCGAGAAGTGCCTTATTCGCAAACAACGGCCGACCTGTACAAGGCTTACCTGAAGCACCGCCGGCGTTTAAACCCCACGTCGGACCTGCTTTTTCTGTCAGAATCACGGCGTAACAAAGCTCAACCCCTCACATTTTGGACTTGGTCCAAGGTAGTGCAGGCTCTGGGGAAACGAGCTGGCTTGCCGTTGCTTACAACGCACACGCTACGGCATTTGCGCTTGACTGATTTAGCCCGGGCCGGTTGGACGCTGCCTCAAATTGCGGCTTTCGCTGGACACAGTAGCGAAGACACCACGAAGTTATATATACACTTTAGCGCACAGGAATTGAGCGAGCGGTTCCGTCAAACGCTTGGTTCGCTGCTGGACTGGCGACAGGAAACGTTGAAAGCCTCTCTGGTATGAGTAAACACCAAACCTCTGATACAGTACAAAAGGAGGCCGTTGGGAATTGGCCTTTTCAACCTCCCTCCTTCGACAGGAGTTTCACCTTAACCCCTTTGGAGAAAATCGCGCTGGCCACTTGGAAAGCGCACGACAAGACGGGTAGGGGCAGCAATGCCTTCAAAAAGGAGACTAGACAGCGATTGAATCGGCTCATCCAGCCCATCGAGGCCGTTCTGCTGCACCAAGGAGTCCTCACAGGGGGAGAATTCCGCGTGATGAGTTGCGTTTCATTACTCCTGCACGAGATGCATCGACGGCAAACAAGCCTATGGGCTTGGGACGACACCGCGTGGATAGAAACAGTTGGCAAAACGTTAAGGGAGTTTAAAAGCCTTGACCATGTCACTCTAGGCTCCGCTGTAAAGTCAGCTGCTCGAGACCGTCAGTACCTATTGGCCTGCGCTTATCTCTTATGTAAAATTCCAATTTATCAGTTGGTTGCTGGTCATCAACCACTCATCTCCGCTCAATACATGTTTGGAAGAGCCGCCGTCGAGAAAGCGATGCAGACCCTGACGGCGGAGAGCAACCGAATCGGACGGACCTCATGGATGGTTAGCGTGGCCACCTGTTCGGCACTACTGGCCAATCGGTGCCCAGATGTCGAAAAGCTCACCCTACCTGTTTTAGAAAAGCTGTATGAAAAACATTCTTCGGGCGTAAAATTAAAAAGGAGTTATATTACATTATCTAATATACTATACAGTCTTGAAGTGCTACCCAATTGTCTGCCTACGCCCTGGAAGGGGAATAGGAGTGGGGTGACAACTGGAATGGCCGACTCTATACCCGCTGATTGGGCTCGTTTAATCCAGGCGTGGTATGAGAATTCAGAAGAAAGTGATGATGTGCGTGGTTATGTGAAATTAGTGGTTGCCAAAGCGGCAAGGTGGGCGGCTGAAAAATTTCCAGGCGCCTCAAGTGCACATCAATGGACCCGAGGAACGGCCAGAGCCTATATAAGGGCTGTGTCAAGGATGACGGGAGGACAGTGGCAACACCCGAAGTTCAAAGCACCGCGCAATCAGGGTGAGCCGCTAAGCGCTTATTATCAGGCGCGTTTGCTGGGTGGGTTACGAATGTTTTTCAAAGATTGTCACGAATGGAAATGGTTTCCCATATCCTTCAACCCAGACCGCTCCCTGGCCACTCCCAGGAGCATTTCGGCTAGACAGGGACCTAACCCCCGGCCAATTACTTACGCACAATGGACCAAGCTGTGTGAAGCGGGTTTGTCCCTAACGGAGGAGGATTTCCCTATTGCTCATCCAGCGCTGGTCAACCAGGGTGCTCTTCCCAGAATTTGTTATCCACTGGATTTGAATCGAGCAATGGCGCTCGTTTGGCTCCATACAGGATTGCGCTGCAATGAAATCCACCGGCTACGAGTAGGATGCATACGACCTGAACACCCCGAAGGAAACGAGAGCAGTTCCTCAACCCCCGCAATCTGTTTTTTGACCGTGCCTGTGGGCAAGAATGGTTTTGGTTATTCGAAGCCAGTCTCTCAAGTAGTGGGAAATGCTGTTGAAACATGGGAGAGAAGTCGTCCTTCTGTTCCCAAACAATGGGATGATAAAACGACCGAAGCAGTGGATTTTTTATTTGTCTGGCGGGGGAAACGTGTGAGTTATAATTACCTCAATAACACTATCATTCCTGTGTTATGCCGAAAAGCCGGCATTCCCCTCGAAGACGCCTTGGGGAAAATTACCAGCCATCGCGCTCGACATACCCTCGCCACCCACCTAGGTAATGCTCCAACGCCACTGAGCGCTTCCGACAGCCAGAATTGGTTGGGACAACTAACCCGTGGCTCTCTCGGATATTACGCTGATGAAAACGTGCACAAGCTTCTCGAGGCCTACGCTACGGCGAATCATATTAGTATTGACAAACGCCAGCTGGAGCAGTTAAAAGGACCCTCTACGACTGGCGGTGACCTGGTAACCGCAGGCGAATCCGAGCCCTCCGTCGACCTCGTCCACGGCTTCTGCACCTATGAGTTCTTTGCCAAATGCAGTCAGAAAACGCCGTGCACGAATTGCTCATTTTACAAACCCAAAGAATCGCTGTATAGCCAAGTGCAGGAAGCAAAAAGTAAGTTGTTACACCTGCTGCACCACCTGCCACTCATCAAGGAAGCCCGCCAAGCCGTTGAAGAAGCGATAGCAATGCATGAAACGATGCTTGGCCATCTGCGGTCTAACGAAGGAACCCACCCAAGCTGAAACGATAACACTCGAAAGGAAGAAGGCGACCCGGCTTCCTAGCTACGTCGGCAGCACCCCATGGAACGGATTGCCCAATCCAGGTTGGCTGTATACAGTAATCGCCCCCTGGCATTTTCCACCAAGCGCAGCGTTTATTGGGCCATAGGGTTAAGGGGCACGTCGGCCTAATCGGTGAGGACAGCCGGGTTGTCAGGCGAGAACCCGGATTGGACCAAGATGACACCGGATGGCGAGATATCCAGAAGCGCTGGCCGCAAGCCGTGGCTGGCGGACAGGGTAGAAGGCCGCGCGGCGGGCAAGGTGGTGCATCACACCCGCCTCCATGGGGTGCATCACTTGGCCAAAACGATGTCGGTGCGCAACTGCCCGCGCAGCTAACCCGACCTGATGACGGTTCGAATCTGACGACGGACGTTGCGTGTCGCGATAGCCTAGTACCAACGGATGGCTTTGGACGTGAACATCGCGCTGGCGCACGGGCGATGACGGACTAGCTACCAGCGCCTCGCAGCTTGCTTGACAACGCATACTCGGCTTCCTTCAGGCACGTGTACGGGCGTAAGTAGGTGTCTAGCAAGCAGACGTGGGCTCAGGCCGGATGGGGGAGAGCTTGAGGCGAAGGAGCATTCAGAGGCATTACCCGCGGAGGGCCTATTGGCGCCGCATGAGCAACGATTCCAGGTCTGCGGTGGCAAACTTATTGCCCAAGTCCAACAGATACACTTTCAGGTCTGGGTTGAACTTGCCTGTTACCAACCCTAAGTCCGCATCCACTCGCAGGGTGGAAAATAAAAGCATATAATGCTTTCAGCTATTGCCCTGCCGGAAGGTCTCGAACTTGATAGCTTGCATGAGCCGTTTTGTGGCCACCAACAGCGCAGCATACTGCTTTTCACCCTCAGTAGAGCCCGGAAAAATGTCACTAAATGCCAACTCAAAGGTTAATTGTTGTCCATCCCGAGTCAGGCTTTTCAGGGCCAAGGCAAAGAGGCGGGCTTCCTCTTGGCTGAAAGCCAGGGGGGAACAAATGAACACCTTGCTTAAAACATCAACCTCCGGGTCGTTGGGTATAACCGCATTCATGGCAGCAACGGAAAAATGGGTCGTTAAATATGTTTGTGTGCTTGTGTCCGGGCTTTCGAGCACACGAGGGAACGCTTGAGCGATTACAGCATCACAAGCCTGGCCCGGGAACGGGGAGAATTAGCGCATAGCATTGGGCCGGACGGGTGAGAATTAGCAAAAAACAGTGGAAGCATTACTGCTAGGGCAATGGACTAACATGATGCGGCAGCAGGAGTGGCCGATGGCGCGGAAGAGATAGAAGCCACGCCCTACAAGCGCTGACAGGCTCCGCATTTATTGCTGTTAGAAACCTCCTCTAGGCCCGGGTCATAAGCCAGGTAGGAAACGCGGTCTCCACACCGGGGAAAGGAATCGCCTGCTTCGTAGTAGTGGTAGGGCACTGTGAAGAGCGCCGCCGAGCGCCAACCAGCTAACTGGGCGCGCACTGGGGGTAACTGCCGCTGAAACGCGCGCAGGTCCGCTTCGCTGAGCACCAGCCGCCGGGGAGGCAGCAAGTGGTTCAGGGCGTGGAGGACTCCTTGGCGGACCTTCGTCAGCAGCTGGCGCAACGCATCGGGCGCGAGCGACTGGTCCGCGTCAAGTCCGGCCATCACCGGCTGCAGGAGCCGGTGCAGGTTGGTCAGCGGCTCTCTTGCCCGGGGCAGTTTCTCGTCTTGGAAGATGTCGCGGAACCCTTCCACGGGAATATCCGCGTTGTCAGGGGTTAGTACCCAGGCCAAATTAAAGCCCATGCTTTGGTAAAAGTGAAGCACTGCCGTCAGGACGTCCGTGCTCCCACGGCCGGTACTTTCGAGCCGGGTGTAAGCCGCGCGCGAGACCCCGGCCTTGCGTGCCACCAGGGCAGGTGGCCAATCGTTAGGTACCAGGGACTCGGCAGCCAGCATCGCCCGGAGGTGGGTGAGGCGCTCGCCAATATGGGCTGAAATCATAAGTTAAAGGAGGAAACGCGGAACGGTAAACCCGGCGAATTGCTCAGGCGTGAAAGCAAGGATGGTGAACCTAGCGGCGCATCAACAGCGACTCCAGCTGGGTGGGGGCGTACCCGGCGGCTAGGTCTGACAGGAATTGTCTCAGGTAGTCGTTGAAGACGCCGGTTACCAGTCCTGTGTCCTGGTCGATGCTCATCTCGGTGAACAGGGGAATGCGGTGGCTGAAGCGCTTGCCTAGCCGCAGCCCCTCGTATTTAAGGGGCTGCACGAGCCGCTTCTGGGCCTTGTCCAACCGGACTAACTGGTCGTCTGCGTTCATATCCGGCAGAACGTCTCCAAACGTCAGCTGGAAAGTAAGCCGTTGGGAATAGTTGGTCAGACAACCCAAGGCCATAACAAACAGGTGTGCCTCTACCTCTTCCAAGGCAAGTGGGCAGCTAACGAATAGGTCGTTCGGAAGCACCGGGTGCTCGGCATTCAGGGTGGTGTTTTTTTTGGTAAGCACTAGAAAATGGATTACTAAGTGAGTCCCCAGCGATTGCGGCAACTGAGGGCCGCGTTGGGTCTGCTCGTTAAGACAAAGGCCGCGATGTAGGCAATATTTCGTCGAGCTGGGCCACGTTGAGCAGGTAGTCACGTAGCCCAGGATTGAAAAGCAGGGTAACCAGGCCATCCACGCACCCAATCCGGCGTTCCTGGGTGTCTTCGAGTAGCCGGCGCACGTGGTAGTGCTTAAGGGCGGCCATCTCGAACGAAAACCTAACCGCGTCCAGCTGGTGCAATGCGCAATAGATTTGCTCATCCGGCGTGTTTTCACCCGGTGTGGTCTCCTCTAACGGGAACACGTAGTGGTCGCGAATCACGTAGCCATCGGAACGAATTTGGTGCAGCACCCGGGCCATGAGGAAGAGCACGGGCTCGCCGGGCGAAAATTTGCGCACGAAGTTTTTATTCCAATGCGAGCGCACCATCTTAAAATCGGCCTGTTCGTAAGCCAGGCGCAACACGAAAGGAGTCGAAAATGGAAGCCGACGGGGCGGGGGGTGCATACAACGAATAGAGAAGCAGATACCAGACGGAAAAAAAATAGGCAACCCTGCCGTCCTAGGATAGGGCTTTTACAGGGCGTTGCCTGCCTGCCTGCCTGCCTGCCTGCCGTTGCGCGCTGCTTCGCCAGCTGCACCCGCCGCAGCGGCTTGCTGTATACTTGCAGCCAGCACTGCGCCGGAGACGTCAGCTTTTCGGAGTACATGGCCCATACCCGTTCCCCATCCCAGTCCAATACACCCCTCAGGTCTTTCCGGCCTTTGCCGGGCCCGAAGAGGGAGAGAGCTTGCTCGCGCAGGGCCGTGGGGTTGGACCTGATGTCCATGGTGATGGCTCGGAGCATGGCAAACCGGCCGTCCTGAAACTGGTAGTAGGTTCTAAATTCCTTGGCGTGCTTGCCAAACCAGCCGCCTTCCCGGCTCGGGGCATCCGGTACATCCGCACGCCCAGCTCATCGTCCGCTGAGAAGAGGACGAGCCCGGGAAAATTGCGCAGCGGCTCGCCGAAGGTGTGGCTTTGCATCCCTTTGAGAGAATCAGCCACCGTTCCGGTCGTGCGTTGGGTGGGGTCAGGGGCGGGCGCGTCAGCCAGGGAAGAGTCGGTGGCGGTATCGGGCGGCGCCTGCGAACAAGCGTGGAGCAGCAGGGTGCCGGCTAGGGCGACGATGTGAAGCACGAGCCGGTAGGGGAGGAGCATGATGGAAAGCGATAGCGATAGCGAGGCCAGAAGAGCAGCAACGTAGCTTGCCACAAACATACTATAGTATGTTTAATAAAGTGTGTTTATTAAAATTGGTAACTTTTATTAAGCTGGCGCCGCACATTTCGGTTTTTCCGAGACCTGTGCTTATGGTAGCCGATGCTGACCCGCGCCTACAACAGATTGCCCAAAAGCTCAAGCAACTGCGGCTGGACAAAGGCTATTCCTCCTACGAAGCGTTTGCGTTTGACCACGAGTTGCCCCGCGTCGGGTACGGGCGCCACGAGCAAGGCAGCAACCTCACCCTGAAAAGCTTGTTGCGGCTGCTGGACTTCCACTACGTAAGCCTGGCGGACTTTTTTGCCGATGGGCCGAGGACTCAGGCGACTACAAGCTAGTGCACTACTCCTTGCTTATGGGGATTACAACGGAAAGAACCAGCCCCCGGAAAAGACACCCGTGGTCATCAAATGCCTCCTCTCAGGATTTGAATCGTCGTTAATCCCGTACCGCGCTCGCGCACACTCGGTGCATCGGGCTGCCGCCAGGGGTGGTCGGCACCGATTACTTCTTCCCGGGAATGCACAGCCTTCACCGGCGTTGCTGGCGGGGGAGCGTGCGGTCTACTGCGCAAAAATTGGAAAAAGCGCTACTAGTGCGTCTGGCTACGCATGAGCAATGCCTCCAACTCGGCGGTGGTAAACTTGCCGCCTAGGTGCAGCAAGTGTTCCCTCAGGTCGGGGTTAAACTTGCCCCTTATCTGCTCGGTGTCCACATCCAGGCTCAAGACGGAAAACAGCTGTATGTACAGGCTGCAGCCCTGCTCCTCCCGGAGAGACTTGTCTTTGACTGCCTGCATGAGCCGCTTGATGGCCACCCGCAGCTGGGCGTACTGCTGGCCGCCCGCGTTGCCGCCCGGGACGATGTCGTCGAAGGCCAGCTGGAAAGAAAGCTGTGGCGACTCCGGGAGCAGGCCGCCCAGGGCCCGGGCAAAGAGGCGGGCCTCCACCGGGCTATAAGCCAGCGGGGAGCGGACGAGCAGGTTGTCCAGATACGGGCCCTCCGGGGCGTTGGGGACGGACGCTTTCATGGCGGTAAGAATTGGTTGTAAGGTTAAAATCGGGCGCGTGGGCGTCAAAACAGCGGTCCGCTCAGCAAGGGCGCGGGCGGTTGACCCAGCGGAGCATGAACAGCGCCTCCAACTCGGCGCCGGTAAACTTGCTAGCCAGCTGCCGCCAATGCGGGCTCAGGTGGGGGTTGAGTTCGCCGCTTATCCGCTCGGTGTCCGAGTCCAGGCGCAGGACGGAGAACGGGACGATATATTCGGTGCGGCGGTGGTCCAGCGCGAAGGTCTCGTATTGGAGGGACTGCATGAGCCGCTTAATGGCTACCCGCAGCTGGGCGTACTGCCGGCCGCCCGCGTTGCCGCCCGGGATAATGTCGTGGAAGGCCAGCTGGAAAGAAAGCTGTTGCGACTCCGGGAGCAGGCCGCCCAGGGCCCGGGCAAAGAGGCGGGCCTCCACCGGGTTGAATGTCGGCGCGAACGGGCCGAACAGGCTAACTAGAAAATCACTCTCGGTCACGGGGGGAGGCTAGCCTTCGCGGAGGAAACGGAGAGAGGGCCTTTCGGATTCATCCGGGCGCGTGAGCGCCGCCCTGCGGGCCCGCGGCGCAACCCGTACCGGGGTATCAGGGGGACTCCCGGCGACGGGAGCGGCGGGCAAGGGCGCGCTGACGCTGTCCCGGCAGGCGCGGCATTGGGTGGCGTCGGGCCCCGCTTGCGGGCCCGGGTCGTAGGCGAGGTAGGACACGGGGTCGCCGCAGCGCGGGAGCCCCCCCCCCGCGTCGTAGTAGTGACGGGGCACGGCGTGCAGCGCCGCCGAGCGCCAGCCGTCCGATTGGGCGTGCACGGGGGGCAGCTGCCGCTGGTAGGCGCGCAGGTCCGTCTCGCTGAGCACCAGCCGCCGGGGGGGCAGCAGGTGCGTGAGGGCGTGCAGGATTCCCTCCTGGACCTGGGTCAGCAACGGGCGCAGGGCGCCGGAAGGGAGTGGCTGGCCGGCGTCCAGCGCGGCCATCACCGGCTGCAGGAGCCGGTGCAGGGTGGCCAGCGGCTGCCGCGCCCGCGGGACCGCCTCGTCTTCAAAGACGTCGCGGAAGCCGTGGATGGGAACGTCCGTGTTGTCGGGCACGAGCACCCACGCCAGGTTGACGCCCTGGTTCTGGTAGTGCGCGAGCACAGCCGCCAAGCTAGCGGCTGTGCCGGTTCCCGCTGTTTCCAACCGGCCGAGCGCGGCCGCGGACACCCCGGCGGCGTGGGCAACGCTCGCCTGCGTGTAAGCAGCAGGAAAAAGCGCCTCCTCTGCCAGGGCCGTGCGAAGGTGGGCGAGGCGCTCGCCCAGAAGAAGTGAAGACATGGTGAAGGAAAGGCAAGGAGAAAAAGGCGGGTGGAACGAGCTTGCCGCGGCGGAAAATCCGGCCAGCGTCGACGCCTTGGACGTGCCTTTGCGGAAGGTGCAAGAAGCGCGGGGTGGAGCCCCCGGGCGCTGACGGATGACTTGGACGTGGCCAAGCTCAGGGTGCAGCAAATCGAACACGCCAAGGGCACGCCGACCCGGGACGCGCGGGGTTCAGGGCGCAGGCCTTGCCATTGCCCGTCAGCAGGAGGCCTCATAAGCATTACGGGGGAAGAGGCTACGAGGCATGAGGTGAGGCGAAAGCGGGGCCAAAACAGCTAACGATTGGCTTGCTACAAACATACTATAGTATGTTTAATAATGTGTGTTTATTAAAGTAGGTAACTTATATTAAACAAGCGCCCCACATTTCGGCTTTTCTGACCCGATTGTGTATGGTGGCCGACGCTGACCCGCGACTGAAACAGATTGCCCAAAAGCTTAAGCAACTGCGGTTGGACAAAGGCTATTCCTCCTACGAAGCGTTTGCGTTTGACCACGAGTTGCCCCGCGTCGGGTACGGGCGCCACGAGCAAGGCAGCAACCTCACCCTGAAAAGCTTGTTGCGGTTGCTGGACATCCATCAAGTAAGTCTGGCAGACTTTTTTGCCGATCTGCCGGCACTCCAAGTTGATGCACCGGAGGCCCCGGCCGATATGGTGTAACCGGGAACTGCCCTGGGACCAGGAGTAGCGGCGTCAGCAGCACAGCTGTGCGCCGCCCCGGCAAAGCAAGCCATTCGGCCCGGGCCTCGGCCACCTACGACACGGCGCAGCGCCTGCCGGAGAACCTCAACTCAAGAAAACGGGCGGTGAGGCAGAATGGCCGCGGCTAACCGCCACTGTACCGCATTAGGCATTATAATGCCTCCGGCAGCCAACCCGGGAGTTGCACGAACATGGCATAGTCTTCCAAGCGGTCGTCCTCGCTGCCGGCCTCAAAGGCGAAAAGGTACTGCACTTCGTTGGCATCGGTGTCGTAGGTCAGCTCCACGAAGAATCCGTCCGGCAGGTGGTAGAGCAAGACTGCTTCGTGCACCTCCTGCCAGCGCCGGGCTACGTAAGTGCCGGTTGCGTACACAAGCGCGAACTGACGGTCCTCGGGCAGGGCATTGAACTGGGTCAGGGTCATGGACAGGAAAGGTAAAGCCCGCCGGGCTAAGCGCCTATTCATCTTACAGGGATACCAGGGGGCAAAACGGCAGGCCTTGAATTCCGTCCCCCAGCCGGCGAGCAGCGTTGGCGCGCCGGACCTGGTTGCGAACCACGAGACGGCCGAGCAGCTATACAAAGCCGTGGGGCAAGAATTGCCGGGGAACTGCATGGTCAGGAACAACGAGCCGTTGGCATTGACATTCACCGGGGGCCAGACCGGCAATGTACAGGCAATGAAGGATTGCCTGTAAGGTAGTACAGCACAGGAGCAGCAGCGCACCATTCGCCAACAGGATGGGCATTATCGTGGCATCATTAGCAACGATAAAGTGACCCAGGCCGCGTTGACCGAACCACTTTACGTAGAGCTAACAGAGCCTCCAACCGTGACTGCTTCCCAGTTGGCCGAAGCATTCGGCAATGGTCCGCACGGGCGCCCACCCGGAATGCAGACACCAAGCTTTAAGCACAGCGTAACACAGCTCCATCGGCTGCTTAGTCATGTAAAGCTGCCTAATGTGGCTGAAATGTACTCCGACCTGCCGTCAGGGCGCAACTAAATCATCAGCCAGCCCGGTTGCGAGTGCTTGGAGCCATTTCTGGCTGTGGCCCACGGTGGGGCTAGTCTTATCGGCGGGGCTGATGTGCTGGGCCATTGCCTGGGCTAAGCGGCTGGCAGTACCCCGCTGGATTTCCTGGGTGAGAATGGCTTGCAGGCGGCCATGCAACGCCGGCGACACGGCGACGAGGGCTTGCAACTCCTGGCCTAGCACGCGGATGCCGACCATTCGCATCAGCTCACTTTCTTGCGGGTCCTGGGCAATCAGCAACTCGTAGTGACGCTCGATGATGTCGGCTTCGATGAGGGCGTGGTAGTGCTGCAGTATCAGGCGCAGGTCGGTGCCGTCCTTGCCGCGCTGCTCGGAACGGTCGTCCCAGGCCAGTAACTTGAGGGCCACCAGGCCCGGCAGGGTCACGACTTGCCAGGTGATTTGTTCGTTTACTTTGACCGGTTCGGTGGAGGCCAGCACTTCGGCCAAGCCAACGACCGAAATGCGGCTGAGGCCCTGGCCCGCCACCTGGACGCGGCCCTCCGTGTCGGCAATGCCCCCGAAAGGCATCAGGTCCACCTGGATGCCGGTGGGCTCGTGAATCAGGCAAAAGGCGCTGCTGGCGGGGGCGGTAAATTGCTCGTGGGCTACTAGCCAGGCGCGCAGCCGTTCGTATTCGGCTTCGTGGGCAATGAGCAGGGCCAAGTCCACATCGGTCGTACGGCGGCGCGGGGCGGCTCCGAGAGCCGCATCCAGCCACAGGTCCCGGGCGACGGCCCCGACGAGAAAAAAATCGAGGCCCAACTGCTGAAGGCCGCGCGTCAAGGCCGGTAGCACCCGGTCGAGGCCCGAGGGAAAGCGCCGTTCAGGCGGGATGGTGGAGATATCGAGCATAGATTTTTTGCGCGACTTCGCGGTTGCGGGCGTCGCCGCTCAGGAGCAGGTCGGCATAGACCAGCAGCGGGGGCACGCAGGGACTGGTGGGGTTATGAAAATTCAGGCGCTGGTCGAAAGGCGCCAGTACTTCCACGCTGCCGGTGGGATCGGGCACCAGCCGCAGCTGGCGCATGAGGGCCGGGCGGGTGGCGGTACTGTAGAGGGTGAAAAACTCGGGCACCAAGAAGCCGTCGAGCAGCAAGGTGGCGGCTGGCTCGCCCCCCCACAAGGTTACGGCTCCGAGCGGCTGATTCTGCCAGCCGCCGGTGGCTTGGTCGGCATCAAGCCACCGGTAGCGCTGGCTGAGGAGGTGCGGGCGGAGCGTGTCGCCGTAACCGGCTACCCAACGCTGGGTCAGCTCGTCGCGGCGCAGCAGCTGGCGTGGCTCTTCGTCGAGCAGGAAGCCTTGCTGTATCAGATCGAGCATGACTTGACCCACGGTGGCCACTGGAGTGTCAGTGCTGGTGGCAATGGTGCGGTAGGGCTGCCGGACCAGGTCGGGCTGGGTGAGCAAGTGGAACAGGACGCGCAGGCCGCTTTTGCGAAATGCCCGGCCGGCCGTGGTAGCCGTGCCCTCTTTACGCGGCCGCGGCTGGCCCTGCACGAGCACAAACAAGTCTGCGTCCGGGTGCTGGAGCCACGCGTTGCCAGCGGTATCGGCGTAGCACAGGCCGTGCTGGCGCAGCTGCCGGCCCATCTCATCGGGCACGTAGGCAGTTACCAGTACCCACGGCTGCGCGGTCGTGTGGGGCCACAAAGCCAGCAACGGCGTGACGTTTTTCAGACCTTTCTCTTTTACCTCCACGGTGAAGATGGCATTCATACCAAGCGTCAGCGTGGGTTGCCGGTGCTCGTCAGCGGCTATCCGAATAGTGATTCGCTTGCCCAGCACTGTTTTAAGGGCAGTTTTTACCCGGGTGAGCATGACCTTTGAAGCGGTGCGCTGTCTATCTTTTTCCATGTATCTGTTTTATGTAGACAAGATAGTAAAAGTAGACAAGATGAGCGTTGATACTGCCGAAAGGCAAGCGTAACTGCTCGCTTATCAAGCCGGCCAGCCTATGGACAAGGATGCGGGAGGAATCACGAGCTACTGGCGAGCGGGGATGACCAGCTCATCCAGCCAGACGGATTCGCCCAATGGGTTGATTTTCATAAAGGTCTTGCCGCTTATTGTAAAAACAGAAATTCCTGCTAAGAATGCTGAAGTATGTAAATACTCTGGATGTATGCTCGAAAAAGCAGTTGGTAGAAGCACAAAAATTCCTTAGAACGACACCAGGAAGAAGCATTCGAAAAATCGTCTTGAAAACTGGCCTCAAAACCGCCCTTCTCGGGACCGGCAGGGTCGGTGGCAGAAGTATTAGGGAAAGAGTAGTTAAGTGAATAGCTTACCCTCGGTCTACCAGGGCTAAGGCTTCGGCAGCACCAGAGCGGTAGGCCGGCTGCTGAAGCATTCGGTCGAACGTTTCCATTGCTAATTCCAACTGGGGCGCACCGGCATCTATCTCGGTCAGGACGTGGTACGCGCTTAACAGTAATTCAAGCGGCTTTTTATCGAGCGCATTGCGCTGCATTTCGGGTGCGGCGTGGCCATCGAAGGCGGCGGCTAATTCAATGCATTCCGCTGGATAGTCCTGCACGCACAGTTGAAGAAAGTCGTAGAATGTTCGGCTGCGCCCCATCCCAACTGGAGCGGCTATGTACGCTTGAATGAGCGGTAGCCATATGGGAAAGTCGGCAGCCGTGAGCCAATGGAAGCATATCTCGTAAGCATCTTCCAATTCTTTGTCGTTGTAAGCCAACAGCTCTTGGAACATCTGCTGAGCTAAAAGCTTCTGTGAGGCAGAGAGCTGGCTGTATTCGTGCATGAGTAGGCGTAGCGAGGACACACGGGCGGGTGAACTATGCTGCCAATAGGTTTGCAGCAGTTCGTAAGCCCCGGGAATATTCCACGCCCACGCTAGCGTTAAACTATGCGCTACCTGCTCTTGGCAAACAGGCTCAGCCAAAGCCGCTGTGAATAGCGGTTCTAATTCGGCCAGGTGCGGCCGGAGGAGCGGGCGCAGCGTATCGCTGGTAAATTTAAGTAGGCGGTAGTTCGTGCCGACCAAAGCCAGAAACACATCCACAATGGGCTGGGTGGCGGGTTCCAGTAAGTGCGTAAGCAAGGAAAGCACTCGGAGTGCCGCGGCACGCACCGCTCCGGAGCCATCGTGGCCAATTTGCCGGAGCGTATCCATGATTAAATCGGTGTGCTCTACCATCTGCCAGCAATGGAGCAGGCCGCCGATAGCATGGCCGCCGGTGGTGTTGATGCCGTCCATCAACTCATCAACACTGTCGCCGGTAACAGCATGTTGGTCGTGGCGGTGAGCTACGGCTACTTGGGCCAGCAGTTCAACCACCCGGTCGTCAGCCCGGCCGTCACGCACACATTTTTCCAGCAAGCGCAGACCTTCGGTGTCATCTAGCGAAATCTGGTTGTTGGCAATGCCACGCAAAATCAAGCCGGTGTACTGTGTGAGATTCATGCCTGGAGAATCGGCCAATCCAGCCAGCCCTTCGCGGAGGTGGCGGGCTGGAATATCCTGGTTATCGGGATTGAGCAGCATATCCAACACGACCAACATACGGAGTGGGTCAGCTTTTACGACCTCACCAAAATGGCGAGCCAAGCCCGGTGCATAGCTATCGAACGGGAATTCGCCTTTTGGGCGCTGGTGTTCTCGGAATGCACCAAGCCAATCAGTTGGCTGTAATAGCTTGACTTGCTCGTGCGTGAATGGTGATGGGTCACCAATCCGAGTACGCATGCCCTGTGGTGCTTTGTTTTCGACTATTCCAAATCGCCGATTAAGCTCTTGGTAGCGGCGTTTTACATCAGCGTTATGATGCGTTGCCACGCCGGGAATGGCTGCCAGATAGCCGTAGGTTAAGCGGCCATTTCTGCTGTACATGTGTCGGCAGACATGCTTTGCATCGCGTTCAACTGGTTCGTGCCTCCTATCCCAATCCAGCTTGTACTCTGTGCGCAGGATGCAACCGTGCAGAAGGGCCTGCTGCTCAGAAGTAAAGTGCGGATAGCTGTGCGTGAGTAGTTCGCGCAGGTAATAGTTAAGGTGCCCACCGCCATGAACATCTTCTAGTAGCGCTGGGCGCGACAACAACTCAAAAATATCGGGGATAAAAGCAGTTGGATTAGCGAGATAAGTGGCACAGGTGAGTTGGAGAAGGCTGCGCATGGCACTACGTGGCCAGTCATCCAGCAGCAGCCGCGCCTGTGCTGGGTCAAGACGAGCTGTTTCTTCTAGGTGTTGCTGAGTCAGGTCGTAAAGCTTAGCAGTCAGGCTATAAGCGTTACCATCCCCTGGCGTGTGCATCGCAAACTCGCTGTCGCTGATAATAGAGCCAACCTCAACGTCGTAGCCAGCATCACGCAATCGGTCAACTCGTCGCTCCTCAATCCAATACTCCAATAGCCGTTTTAATACCCCAAATCCAACAGCAGGATGAGCTTGTAGAAGCTTTTCGGCTACCTGCTGCGCTTGCCACTCATCGATGTTGCGGCGGCGCTTACCCTCACCATATCGCAGCCAGGTTTCTTCCTTCAATGCTTCAAATAGCCGTTCAGCAGTGGCCTTTGGGTCAATAGTAGCCCGTTCTTCCAGCGTGTGCCAATACTGCCAGGAATCGGCGGCTTCGGCAGCGCTAGCGAAGCGAGCGAACACTGTGTCGAAGCCAGGTTCTGTAGTCTCGGCCGCCTGCGACAGCATCCAACTGACACGGGGACCGGAATGCTCATCAGGTGTGGCGTGTGTCAGTACCTCAATTGCCAGGGCGGGTTGCTGCCGGGCCAGATACCAGAGGAAGTTTTGCTCGCTGCGCGTTAGTTCAGTTGGGCGCTGAATGAGCTTGAGGACTACGTCTTGTTTAATTAGCCAACTCGCCCAACCGGCACTCCGCACCGATTCGTAAAATATGTCGGCCATGTCGGGGCTGCTGAGCAGGTGGCGCTTAGCAAATTGCTGCTCGGACGCATTGGGGTCAGCTATTGCGCCAAACTGCTGCACTACTAGTAGACGAATGTGCAGACGGTATTGGTCTGGATGAAGCAGCAGTTCCTGCACGTTTTGGAGATAAGCGCGGTCATCGAAGGGGCGCAGGTATTGTAGAACCTGATTCACTGCCGAGCGAATAAAAAGGCCCTGGTGCCCTTCGGCTATCAAGTCGGCTAGTTGCTGGCCTGACTCAACGAACTCGCGGGCAAAGAGGTAGTCGAAGAAGCTTTGGTGAAAGAACTGAATTTGCTTGCCGCCCGGTACTGCTACCAAGAGGTTTTGCGAGAGGGCGTAATCGACTTCGTTCTTATATAATCGGGTGTAACGCGTCAGCGGCACGGCCAGCCGTTGCGACTTATACATTGCCTCTGCTATTTCCGTCAGCAAGCTGCGCAGCTTAACAGGGTCAGGGGCTGAAACTTCACCGGTGGGTGGAGTAGGCCTCATCACTTTCTGCTCATACAGTTGGTCATATAGCGCCTGCAAGGTGATGAGGCCGGTTAGGTCGGTCGTCGCCTCCAACTGGCAGAAAATGCGCAAGTGCAGGGGGATGGCAAGCAAGGCCCGTAGAGTTGGAGTCAGGGTTTGCCCGGCAAATGCAGAGGCAGCCACTACCGTGTCAATCTGCTCGGGGGTAAGGCGAGCAACTTCAAAGCGGGTCTTGCCCTTGTAGGTTTGAAGCAGTGGGTCCGTTTCGAGGTCAAATGTGCGGCACGAAATCAGCACCCGTACATCAGGCTGGCGCAGCAGAAACTGTATCAGTTCGCGGTAGCTGCCTAATGCTTCCCGATTAGCCGACAGGCTTTGAGAGAGAGCATCCAATTGGTCAATTAGCACTACCACCTGTTTGTTATCAGGTTGGCGTGCCCACGCTAACGCTTCGGCAAAGTCATTGGTACCTGCACCGTGTAGTATGCGCTGAGCTAACTGCGCGTAGGTTGGAGCAGCTAAGCGGTCAGCTTTTAACGCCAGGACTATTACCCCCTGTGCCTGCAACCCTGCCAGGACATCCTGCATAATCACAGTTTTACCAAGGCCGGCTCCGCCTTCTAAAACTGCTAGAGGCGTTTCTTGGCTCTGCAGCGCTGTTTGTGTCCACAGTATCAAACGTGCGGTTTCTGCACGGTCGAGGTGAATACCCGCATTAGGAATATCATGGTCAGCTCCCATTAAACTCAACGATGCGGCTGAGAATGTATTAAGCACTCGGGTTGCGCGTGCTATGTCATCCGATTCGTCAGGCTTAGTAGTTACTGCATGTACAATGGTTGTCAGTAAATCGTTTGTAGTGTCTCGCTGCTGCTCGGCCTGAGAATTTGCCCGAAATTGTTCGGCTGCCAAATTTTCAGTGGCATAAAGCGTAAGCAGTTTGCTATCAGCTTCTATAAATGACTTTACACGGGCCGAAAATTCGTCTAATTCCTGCTGGGTAGGCTGAGCCATGTGTTGCAGTAAATCGGCCGGAATGTCAGCAATCAGTAGCTCCCTGTTTTCAGCATAAAAGCGGTGTGACAATGCCCACTTCAGTGCCCATTGAGATTGCCAGAAAGGGAATTTGGCTGCTTGAGTCACCTCCGGATATTTCTGCCGGTACTCATCAAGCAGCCGTTGGACAACGCTATAAAGCCGGTCGCGGAATGGCGATTTAGAACTAGAAGCCTTTTTTAGCTTGTCTACGCCTTCCTTAAGCGCCAAAGAGGTAACGGCTTTGCCAAGTCCTAATTCGGCAAAAAATGCGGCAGCGGTAATGGTCCCTAGCATGTATAAATGTGAAGTCAGCAGGTAGAATTCTAATGGACAGCTGCTCACCTAAAAGCACTCCAATTTTTCTATAGGCCAAACTGACAGACAATAAAGCTTTGATGGTGCGGCACTAAGGTCGCAGATTGAAGCCCTTACTCAGACCCATATGGAGCGGCCATAAAAAAATTAATTGTTTTTATGCAGATGAAGGCCCCTGCCATTGAATAACTGTTGGAACTGGGCTAAATCGTAAGCAACAAAGCGGAGTTGCTTACAGCTCGGCGAGGGGAAACCTTCCGCTTGGCAGGCCGGGGCCCCAGGGGTTGCGCGGGGCACTTTTGGTACCCCAAAGTCCGACTTTTTGGCTTCCCTTTATTCTAGGATGTTAGCACGAATCTGGTCGATTTGCGCATGGTGCCGGTGTGATGGTGGAATTGGGGAGCAAAGAATATATCCTTTTCAAGAAACTTCACTAACGGATTCCTTTTGCTTAGTTGCCACTACGTAGGTCAAAAGAGGCCTTTTGTTTTCTTTATCCTTTTCTAATATCACAACCCCACCGTCAAACGTCCAGAAAAACTTAACCTCGCTTTCTCCATAAACAAATTCTTTCTTTTTTCTCTCAAGTTCCTCCTTATTATCGTAGCCAAAGAAACTTGTAACTCGGTCAATAACTCTTTCGCACTCTGTGTAGTAAACAAAACTTGAATAATTCTTAAAAACCTTTTTAAAAATTAAAGCAAACCCTTCTTGCTTAGGGTACCATTCGTAGATAGCATAATTAAAGAAATCAAAATAAAATACAGGCAACTTGAATGCGCGCGTATCTCCTTCATCTTCATTATTTGACTCGTAATATTCAACAATATTCTCAGCCTCTAGAAGCTCAACAGCTTCATTAATAAAGTGAACTCCTTCTTTGTTTATATGAAGTTTGTCTTTAACAACTTTTATGAACTCATTTGACTCCAATACAATAGTGGGAATATTAAACTCTTTGAATAATACTTGAGTTTTAATGCGAAGCTTTGTATCATCAACAACAAAGTAGTCACAGTAGGCTGAATAGAAAGAATGTTGTCCATCAGCTTGAATGTTCTGCATACTATCTGTTGTCTTTGGAAGCTTATCAGGCTTATATCCCAGCATATCCAACATTAAATACGCAGTCGTATAATACTCAAATCCAGTGGCAGGCTCCTTCTTGTGCTTGAAACAAGTGTTTATGTATTCTCGAAATGTCAATTTCGTGTTTAGCCTTTCTAAAAACTGGTCTATATTTTTAACAACTGTTTCAACATTCCAATTTCCAGAAGCAGGCTCAAGCTTAAACCCTTTTTCACCAATGGATTTTCTAAAATCTTTATAATATTCTCTGTCTTGATGCAGCTTCTGAGAAAAAGGAACCATGCCTTTCATTAAATCCCACATCGAAGAGCTATTAGATAAATTAGGAAACATTTTCTGTAGCATCTCACGATTCTCGTCAGTTACTTCTATTCCTGCAGGCTGAAGCTGAAACAAAGATTTCATCAGACCACCGACAGCTCTTCCTAGCTCATTATCACCCAAGTCATTCAATATTTTCTCCATGTCCATCTGAGAGAAAATATCTTCACTGTCCTTTTCTATTTCAAGATAGTCTTTAGGTGAACCCATCAATATTTCCATTCCTTCTTTACCCCATCTCATAAAATGATTTTCAGAAAGGTATTCAAGACTCTCTAAGTCTGTTCCGAATAAATCATTGTCTGGCCTGTAACTCTTCATTAAATCCTTGAAGTGAGCAGGAGTATATGGAAATTGTAGTGACTTTTTATTTTTAGCAATAAACTCACGGATATCCTTAAACTCATCTCGCTTAAAGTTGCTGACGACATTCCAATCAAGATAAACTCTTATCATAATATTCCTTAATTTATGTTCAAAATGAAGTTAAAATTTTCAGAATCTCTCTTCCACTTTTTGCCCTCGGCCAGCACGGGGCCGTTGGTGAACGGAATGATGCCCTAGTCGTTGCGCACTTGGCGCAGCAGGCCGGTGCGGCGGCTGAAGGTAAGCGTTACGCCATTGGCGGTGGCGGTGTAGAGCGAGTCGGTTTCGGTGAGGCTGGCTGTGACGGGGCCGGTGGTGGGCACCAGGCGCTGGGCCACCTGCGCGGTGTGGGCAATGGGTCAGCACCAGGTTTAGATTTCGCGGCTGGTGGTGTCGGTGGCGATTACTTACAGCACGTCGGCCTGTGCCCAGTCGGCGGGCAGGTTCAGCTTGAGCGAGCCTGCCCGCCGACTGGGCACAGCATTCTTACTGAGGAGCAAGCAGGGATTCTGGCTACTATAGGGCGGAAAAAATTCGGTATGCATCGAAGTATCATTATAATTATATTATTATGCATAAGCCGCAAAGACTGACTATATTCGTTTGACAAACGAGCGTTCTTGCTAAGTAAGCCCCTGCCCAAAGGCCAATTGTCACGTTTGTTGAACGGTCGTTTGGGTTTAGAGACAGCTGGCTTTACATGTTGTAAACGAGCGTTTACAGAATGGAAAGGCAGGGGCCATTCTACAAACGTTCCTCTGTCGATGCTAGACGCAGACGATTAACAAAACGCTGGCCGCCTGAATTGTGTGTTGATTTGGGAACTGGTGGACGATAATGAGAACGCTGGCCTTTCTGCCGAGGATAACTTAATGCTCTTTCTCGCTTTATCAGTGCTAGTGGAAGTCAAGAGGGCCCGTTTCTTGGCATGGCCGTGCGCTGGCTTAAGGCACAGTCTGGTTTCCTTCTTGGTGAGAACGCAACCGGATTACTATGGGTGGAAGCCCGTGCTGGGGAATCCCATCCGGCCCGTGTTCGCGCTGCCATTGCTGTAGCAGGCCGGTGCTTTGCTGCTCGAGTTGCAGGATGACCCGATTGAAAATATCAGCCGCTTCGTCTAGGGAAACTTGGATGTAGGCATGCTTGGGAATTTTGTTGCCCTTTTGCCCCGGCTCGCGCTTAATATAAATCAAGTTGAAATCGTAGACCCCGGTGCAGTTCAGAAAGCGCACGTCGTTGGGCTGCACCTTGGCTTTGGTGAAATCAGCTGGGCCTCGAGTAACCCCCGTAGCCCAGGTAAACACCTCTTCGTTGGCACCCGCCTGGGAACGATACCGCCAGTATATGTCGCCGAACACGGAGTCGCCAGCGTTTTGGAAATAGTGTTCTAGCCGCTCGTCCAAGTGTTGGAAGGAATCACGGATGTCTTTGATATCGCCCATGATTCGTCGCGTCTGAACATCGGCCCCGGACAGCTTAACAAAAGGCCAAAATCGCTGGGCTCGGCGCATGGCGTCCATGATTTCCCACACTTCTGAGATAGCAACTTGCACGTTAAACCAGCGATTATCCTCTTCGCTCGCGGCGCTGTAAACCAACACCCTTTCGTGGAGGCGGTGGGAAACGGCTTCTAACCCTGCCAATACCGTAGCCAAGGCGTTATAAGCAAGCGCAGTTTTTTTGTTCGGATGTAGAAATGGTATTCTCTGGAAGGAGGTGACTCCGGTCAAGGAAATCGTAAAGGACATAAAGAAAAAAGGCTTATGCTTAACCCACGAGACACTGAATGGGACATGGGCACTGATTCGGAATAACTCCGGAAGGTAAGGTTATAACTGCTTGTCGTTCGTGGGTGAGTTGATCCCACGCACCGCGTGGGCCTTGCTGATAGCGGCGTAGCGTCGCTCGATGATGGCGACCTCTTGCTGGCTTTGGCCAAGCTGGTGACAAAGCCCACGAGGGCGTTGACCGACGCGGGCAGGGCGTCATGGTGGTTAGCGCACCACGTACCGAACCGCTTCAGGTACGCCGCGTAAGCCCGGGCCGTGTTAGCGGTCCCGTCGCATTGCGGGCGGCTACGCCGGTGTGGTGGGCCATGCCGACGGCATGCAAGGTTACCGTGTCAGGCTTTTCCAAGTGGTGCATATATTAAGGAGTAAAACCAGCCCTTTTCGGACTTTTCCAAAGACGAAAAATCACTACCGATAATTGATGTTTATCGGTAGTGATTTTGTAGTTTTGGGCACCCGTCGAAAACCGAGGACCTACTCCTTATATATACATTGCATGGAAACGTCGTCCCAACTGCCGGTCCTCATCCCCACCCGGAGCCACTCGCTGGTGGAGATGCCGGCCTCGGTCGGGCGCTACGCCGAAGCCGGGCTGCAGGGCGCGGCCAACACCCAGCGCGGGTACGCCGCCGACCTGCGCAGCTTCGCGGACTACTGCCAGCACCACGGGCTCGGCTACCTGCCCGCCGACGTGAGCACCGTGGCCGGCTACGCCTCGCAGCTGGCCGACCGCGGCAAGAAGTTCGCCACCATCCGCCGGCACGTGGCCGCCATCGCCAAGCTCCACCAGCTCGGCGGCCACCCGTCGCCCACGGCCCACGAAGCGCTGGGCGTCGTGCTCGACGGCATCGGCCGGCTGTTGGGCAAGCGCCAGCGCCAGGCCCCGGCTTTTTCCGTCGCCGAACTCAAGCAGGCGGTGCGGGGCATGGACCTGGCCACGCCCACGGGCCTGCGCGACCGGGCGCTGCTGCTCTTGGGGTTTGCCGGCGCCTTCCGCCGCTCGGAGCTCGTGGCCCTCAACGTGGAGGACGTGGAACTGACCCGGCAAGCGCTGGTCATTCACCTGCAGCGCAGCAAAACCAACCAGTACGGGGAGGCCGAGGACAAGGCCGTGTTCTATTCGCCCGCGGCCGACTACTGCCCGGTGCGGGCGGTGCAGGATTGGTTGGCGGTGCTCGGTCGAACCACTGGGCCCTTGTTTATCCGCATGAACCGTGGCCGCACCGGCGAATCGGGTCGTCCCGGGCAAGCGCGGCTTTCCGACCAGAGCGTGAACGATGTGGTGCAGCGCCACCTGGGACCCGCCTACTCCGCCCACTCCCTGCGGGCTTCCTTTGTAACGGTGGCCGTGGAAGCGGGGCAGTCCAATAAGGCCATTAAAAACCAAACCAAGCAGAAAACCGACGCTATGATTGAGCGCTACGCACGCTTAGATGATGTGAAGCGATTCAATGCGGCGCAGCACCTAGGGCTATGAAAGTCTAGCTCGACTCTGATGAGTTATAAAGTAAATAAGATTTCAAAAATTACTGAATACAGCCGCCGGAAGCATTAGACATATGAACTTGATACCATTTATAAGAAATAAGTATAACCTAAACCTATTTCAAAAAGAGCTTGACTTGCCTGATAAAGGCAAGTCCATATACATTTCATAAGTTTGGTTTGGTCCACTAGATCGGAATACCCGCAGGGTTTGTGCGATAAAGTCTACGGGATGCAACCAATGCTGAGTAGCCTGCTCGTACACAGTTGAGAGTGTGGTAGTAGTTGTGCCGTTGCTTAAGTGGGCAAGTGTAAGATGTGGAACGTAGGCTGAGCCTTCAAAGTAAGCAATTCGTTCTGGCTCTGGTGGGTTAATGATAGCCAACAGTGACTGGTGTAGCGCTACCAACCCTGCAGATTCGACGCGCCAATACACAACGGTGGAAGAAAAATGTCCGATGCCGTCTAGTTGTACGGCTATAGGCGTCGCATCTTGGCAGAAAGACTGCACTGCGGGAAGCCATAGATTCTCATCTGACAATGAGTTAGGAGCCTTAACAGTAATATGAGCAGGCAAAGTAGGCTGTCCCCATTGAGCGCGAAACAACTCTATCTGCATTGCTAATTCAATTGGCGGCACAACAGCAAGAAAATACTTCATATGACAGGATGGCGTTTAAGAAACCTTTGCTAACTGCCAAACCAGTAGGTGAAATTGGCAGTTACGTCTTTTATTAAAAAGCATTTTCGTTCTACACTGCCATTTTAACAACATCGAGAACTAATTTCATTAGCCTAAAGTGCTATGAAGTCCAACTATGGCACTGCTTATGCTAACGAAAGGTAGAGCAGGAAATACCAAAATCACGGTGCTTTTGGTGCATATTCCACTGTTCCCCTTTACTCTATGGCAACTGTACAGAAGTACTTTGACCTGTTTCACGACAAAATTAAATTAGGGCGCTTCGACGAAGAAGACACGCTACGTGACAAGCGCCGTATCGTGCGGGAAAAGTTACTGGCCAACCTGCCGGGGGTGTTTGAAAAACACAAGGAGAAGAATCTGGTGCCGACCTTTCGGGACCAGGGCAGTTACGCCATGAACACAGGTATCAAACCACTAGAAGGCGATTTCGATATTGACCAAGGGGTCTACTTCGAGTCATCAGTCACCGATTACCCAGACCCTGTTGTTTTGAAGGAACGGGTGCACGAAGCACTAGATGGGCATACCAAAAAAGTGGAAATCCGGCGCCCTTGCGTCACCGTGTTCTATCAAGATGGTTACCATGTTGACTTAGCCGTGTATTCGTGTGCATCGGCCAACGCCGACAAGCAGGACTACTTGGCCATGGGGAAAGTGGGGTCGGAGGAAAAGTACCGAGTGTGGCAGTTATCTGACCCCACGGCACTGACAGATAAACTCTTTGAACGGTTCGACGGGGATGATACCGGCCGTAAGCAATACCGGCGCGTCATTCGTTTCATGAAGCGTTGGAAAGATGTCAACTTCGTCAGCAGCGGCAACGGTGCCCCGCGTGGGATTGGTCTGACGGTCAACACCCACGACTACTTCCAGCCTAACTACGATGCTACGAGTTTTAAGCTCGATGATTTAACTGCTCTACGAGACTTAGCACAGGCCATGCTCGATGCTTTTACTAGCACGTGGGTATTTGCTGAGTGGAAGTTCATACGGCGCCTAAAAGCCCAACTGCTGGTTACCCCTTTCAACGACGTGTACGAAAAAATGACGTCTAAGCAGATGGAAACCTTTGAAGCCAAGTTACAGGAGTTATGTGATGCCCTCAATGCGGCTATTAAGGAGGTTGATACCCGCAAAGCCTGTCAGCTACTACGCAACGTCTTCGGGGATGACTTCGATGTGCCGGAAGAATCCGAAACGGCCCGTCCTACGCCCCCGCCGGTTTCTACTCATAGTCAATCTGCCTAGTAAGTGGCGGGCGCGTACGATGGAGCATGGCTCGCCGCGGCGCTTTGCGCTTACGGATTGACTGAGGTAACGGTACTCAACGTTAGTCCAGTGGGAGTTGTATGGGCGCAAGGCGCTGCTTCAATAGAAGGGAAAAACGTTGAGTTGCGCATAGGGCTTCCAGTAGATTTTCCGTCGGTGCTGCCCACTGTAAGACTGCGCCCGTGGGATGCGCTAGGCATTATTCCCCACGTCACCGCCACGGAGGGCGGGGTATGCTACCAGGATGCGGAAGGGCTGCTGCTGGACCAAGACCGGCCGGATGCTCTCGTGAATTGGGCGCTGGACCAGGCGATGGCGGAGCTTGGCCGCGGTGTACGCGGTGAAAACCGCACCGATTTCACGGAGGAGTTTGAGGCCAGTTGGGCGCTGTTGAAGTATCGTGGTGCTCTGTATAACGTTGCGGACATCCCCTCCCTTGCGAGGGAGCTTTCCATCATTCGGCGAACGGAGACAGAAGCATACTTGGCAGAGGATGCCACTCAAGTGCTTTCGTTCCTGCAGTTCGAGAACATCGGCAAGCACAACGTACAGCGAGCCACATTTCTCCCGCTGCCCGCCGGCACCTATATTGAGCCGCCTCGCCCTGACCGTCCTTTCTGGTCCACTGAGGAATTGCGACAGTGGCTTGCGCCAGGTGTTGCGAACCTCAGCAACAAACAGCGACGCGTGTTGTTGGACCGCCGCAAAAGTCAGCATGGGGTGATTATTGTAGCGTTGCCTCGTCCTTCTCAGGGAGTTGCTCTGTTTGCCGTACGCTACCATAGCCCGACCGGGGAGCATCCGCTGTTGCCCGGCGTTGCGGCGACGCTTTGGCCGTTGCAGGTCGCGCGGCGGGAGCGCGCTTATCTGGTTCCCCGAGGAGGTGGTCAAACATCATTGGCTGACAAACACGTGCTGTTGATTGGTTGTGGGGCCGTAGGTGGACGTTTAGCGCACGACCTGGTTCAAAGCGGCGTGCTGCGGCTGACGCTCGTTGATTTTGACCTACACTCAGCTGATAACACTTTTCGTCACGTGCTGGGGTACCCTCGCAAAGGCCTGAGCAAGGTTGAGGCGTTACGGGAGGAACTGCGGAGTAAGTACCCTTACGTGCAAGTAACTACCATTAATGCCACGATTCAAGCCGCCCATCGCAAAGGAGAAGTAAAGTGGAACAATTTCGATATACTCATCGCGGCAACGGGTAACCCGACGGTCGAGCTATGGTTGAATGCCCAAGTACACAGCCCGGAAGTGCGTCAGTCGGCCGTCTTCACTTGGCTCGAAGCATACGGTATAGGTGGGCACGCCCTGCTTACCCACGCCGGTAAGGTAGGTTGCTTGCAATGCTTGTACACAGACCCCAATGAGTCCCAATTAGTCAACCGAGCCGCCTTTGCGCAGGCGGGCCAGAAATTCAGCATGTCGCTGGCCGGGTGCAGTGCCCGGCATACCCCATACGGCTCGCTGGACGCGGCTCGCACGGCCGAAACAGCTACTCGCTTAGCTATACGGGCCCTGTTGGGTCGCGAGGCCTCGGCACCTCTCATTTCGTGGAAGGGCGATCCCGAGGACTTTCTGGCGGCAGGTTTTCAATTGACTCCGCGTTATTCGGCAAGCGAGGAACAGTTGTCACGGAACCGGTACCGCTTCCACGCTTCCACGTGCCCCATTTGCGGGCCACACGCTATTGTTCATGACGCCTAACTTGGAATCGACTTCACCCCTGGTTTATCAGCTGAGCGATGGCCGGCGGATTAAATTAACCGCCGAAGTGGTTGCCCGCCTTCAGCGGCATGCGCAGCATGCCCCCGACGCGGCGGAAGCCGGCGGAGTTCTGCTAGGGCGTTACTTGAGCGACAGTGATGACCTGGTGGTGGACGACATTACAGAACCGCTGCCCGGAGACAAACGGGGACGCTATTTTTTTCATCGCGCCCAAAAAAACCATCAACAAGCCATTGAGCAGGCATGGCGGGCCAGCAACGGCACCCGCACTTACCTCGGCGAGTGGCATACCCACCCCGAAGCCCGGCCAACTCCTTCCTGCATCGACACGTGTGACTGGCGCCGCAAATTGCGCCAGGACCAGTACTTTGAACGGCTTTTTTTCTTCATTGTGGGTACGCATGAAGTGCGCGGGTGGAGCGGCAGCCGCAACCGACCAAAACCAATTGCTTTAGAGCCTCTGCTCGTCTCCTAGTTATTTGTGCAAACCTAACCACAGCTAACCCCTTCCTATGTCGTTTACCTCTATCCCTGAGAAGGTTCGATTCAATGTCTGGCTGCACGCGGGTGGCCGTTGCCAGTACCCCGGATGCAATGAACCTCTGTGGAAGGACACCTTAACCCTTAAGAAAATGAATCGAGCCTATCTGGCGCATATCGTTGCGGATAGTGCCGACGGCCCGCGGGGAGATGCTGTTCTATCCGACCAGTTAAAAGCGGATGCGAGCAACATCATGTTACTCTGTGATATGCACCATCGTCTTATTGACAAGACGCCAGTATTAGAGCATACGGTAGAGCTACTACAGCAGTATAAGCAAGAGCACGAGGAGCGCATTGAGCGTCAAACGAGTGTCCACACCTCAAAGCGGACGCTCATTATTTTGATGGGTACTCGGGTGGGGCACCGTCGAGCAGACGGTGTACTTAACGATGAAGAAGCTCAGGAGGCTGTATTCCCACAGCGATACCCTGCTACGGACCGAGGCATTCATATCAAACTCAACGATGTGCCAATTACCGAGAAAGACTCGCCTTTCTGGAACCTTGCCAAACTTTCCATTGAGCGAGGCTTGGAGCAATTGGCGCGCGGAGAAGACCCCACCGGGCGCCCAATCAATCATCTTTCCATTTTTGCCATAGCGCCTATCCCGGTGTTAATTTTTTTGGGCCAGCAGCTTAGCAACATCACCGCCGCAGACGTATACCAGCGCCACCGCAACCCGGCATCATGGAAGTGGCAGGAGTTTAAAAACGAAGGATTTAATTACACGACAGTATTCCCGGAAGCAGCCGAATCTGAATGCGTCGTCGCTATTAACATATCGTTAAGTGGCCACATTCACGAAGCGGAGATAGCCGCAGCACTAGGTAAATCGCTTCCGACGTACCTATTGACAATTGCGGAACCGAGTGTGAGTTTCTTGCGTGCGCAAGAGCAGCTTGAGCTCTTCACTCAGGAATGGCGGGCCTTGTTAACGAGAATTCGGACCACCCATGGCGAAAAATGCGAAGTGCATGTGTTTCCGGCTGTACCGAATTCTGTTGCTGTTGAAATCGGACGCGCCTTACTACCCAAAATTGACCCTACGATGCACCTCTACAACCGAAATGCGCCAAATGACGTTTTTCGGCAGGTAATGACCATAGAATAAGCGTTTTCTTATGACTATAGAATCTGACAATCCTCGATTATTTACGCTTATTCGTCATGCAGATGAAACTGGTATCAGTGGCACGGGCCGTGTATTAGACGGCACCATCTTTCACACGGGGCAGGTGGTGGTGTGTTGGCGGTCGGATTTGCGCACCGATAAGCCCGGCTTCAGCAGTCTAGTCATCTACAATTCATGGGAAGCCTTCTTAGCCATCCATGTGGAGCCGCACCCGGTGGAGCAAACAGAAATTGTTTTCGGGACAGAGCGCCAATTCGGAAGTTAGAGTGACAGGTATGGAACCCAAATTTTGCCAGTTTCCCAAGAGATGATTGGCATAATAAGTAACCATTATCATAACTTATTCGGCCGGGCCGGTTCTACTCGTGTTAATATTTGCCAAAGCACGTTTAATAAACGTTATACCCCCGGCTGTGTGAGCTCTTGGTGCCCGCGCCTGGGAGCCGCCCCGTTCACGGTCCGGCCGGCTGATCCAACCCGGGTGCCCCGCCGGGGGTACCTTGCGCCGGTGATGACCCTCGACGACTACCGGGCCTTGCCCTACGAGCGCCAGCTCGTGGCCGCGCTCAACGCCGGCACCTTCCTGGCCCGGCGCCACGAAGCAGCGCGCGCGGTGAACCTCTACCACCTGTTCACGTTTTTCGTGGAGGTGGTTTACGACCCGGCCGCCAACGCGCTCGTGGGCCTGCACGCCTTCCGCGACCCGGCCGGGCTGGCCCCGTACGCGGCGGGCGTTACCCTGCCGGACGGGCTCGGCGGGTGAGGGCGGGCTACCTTTGCGCCCCCCCGGGCGGTCACGGGGGCTGTCCCCCCACGAGCACGCATGGCCCGGTTCGACCCCTTTTCCTTGCTGGACCACGCCCCCGCGTGGGTCGAACGCGTTGTGCAGTGGGTGTTGCTGCTGGGCCTGCTCTCGGCCGTGTTCCTCGGGATCCGCGAGGGGCGGCGGTGGCAGGCGGACCTGAACGCAGAAAATGCGCGGCTGGAGCGGGAACGCACGCTGCCTCGGCCGCGCTAGGCGCGGGACCCGGCAGGCACGAAGCGGGGAACAAGGCTCGGAAAGAGGCGAGAGGAAATGACCGTTTATTTGAACCGTGTAAACATTTCGGAACCGTGTAAACATTTCGGAATTGCGGGTTTCCGCGGGGTGGCGTGCTGCGGAACCGCAAGGGCGGCGGGTACCCGTCGTGGGGCGGCACGGGACCGGGCACTGGCTAGCCGGGGCCCTGCGTCGCCCCGGTGCGGCTTACCTTCGTTCCCGTACTACTTTCTCCGTTTCATGCGCACGTCCCGGTTGCCCTTCCTCTTGTGCGTCGCCCTGGCCGGGCTGGTTGCCGGGACGCGTACCGCCCGGGGGCAAGCGCTGCGCAGCAGCCCCGACGGCCTGGGCCCGGCGGCCCGCTTCGAAGAGCCCACGGGCGTGGCGGTGGCGCCGGACGGCACCGTGTACGTAGTCGACCCCGGCCAGGAGACCATCCGCAAAATCACCCCCGCGGGCCTGGTAAGCACCCTGGCCGGCAGTACCTACCAGTCGGGCGATGACGACGGCCCCGGCCCGCTGGCCCGCTTTCGGAGCCCCACCGCCCTGGCCCTGGCGCCGGACGGCACGCTCTACGTGGCCGACAACGGCAACCACACCATCCGCGCCATCAGCCCGGCGGGCGTCGTCTCCACGCTGGCCGGCACGGCCCGAAAGGAAGGCCTGGTCAACGGCACGGGCCCGGCGGCCCGCTTCGCCGTGTCCACGGGCATTGCCGTGGGCCCGAACGGCACGCTCTACGTGGTGGGCGGGTACTACATCCGCCAAATCAACCTGCGCACCCGCGCCGTCACCACCCTGCGGCCCCGCATGGAGACGCGCGGCCTCGACCCGGAACAGGTGCAGTACGCGGCCACCCACTACAACTTTCACGGCGTGGCCGTGGGCCCGGACGGGACCCTGTTCCTGGCCGACGACGTTAGTGGCGTGGTCCGGCAGCTGACCCGCGCGGGCCGGCTGAGCATCCTCGCCGGCGAGGTGGGCGCCGGCGCGTTGGACGCCGGCTATGTACCCGCGGGCCGCGTGGCCGCGGCCGGGGTGGGCGTCCCGCGGGGCATCGCGGTGGGCCCGAACGGCACGCTCTACGTGGTGGGCGGGTACTACATCCGCCAAGTCTCGCCCGCGGGGGAGGTGCGCACCTTGGCCGGCCAAGAAGATGCCCGGGGGTCCGCCGACGGCCTGGGCCCGGCAGCCCGCTTCGAGGAGCCCGCGGGCGTGGCGGTGGCGCCGGACGGCACGGTGTACGTGGCCGACGCCTGGAGCCAGACCATCCGCCGCATCACGCCGGAGGGCGTGGTGAGCACCCTGGCCGGCACCGCCCGGGTGCTGCCCGTGGCCCGGGAGGCCCCGCTGCCGCCCCCGCTGCCCGACGCCGAGGAGCGCGTGTACACGTACGTGGAGAAGATGCCGGAGCTGCCCGGCATGGGCACGGACCGGTCCCCCAGCGCCATCCTGGGCCCCCTGGCGGCCGCCGTGCAGCAGCGGCTGGTGCTGCCGCCCGGCACCCCGGCGGGCGTGGTCGTCGTCCGGTTCACCGTGCGGCCCGCCGGCGCCATCCGGGACGCCACCATCTTCCGGGGGCTCACGTCCGCGGCCGACGCGGCCGTGCTGGCGGCGGTGGCCCAGCTGCCCCTGTTTCGGCCCGGCGTTCAGAACGGGCGCCCCGTGGCCGTCTCGCTCCTCCTGCCCGTGAAAGTCGGGCAGCCTTAACCGGGACGCGGCCGACTTCGCGCCTTCAACTAAACGGGGAGCGGATAGGGCACGACCCTTTGCGTAAACGAACGTACTGCCCCGGCTTTCTATAAATCCCAGGACTGTACCCCGCTACCCTTCCTCCTTTATGAGCAAGTTCGGTGCCCTCCTGGCCCTTTTCTTGGCCTTGCCCTTCCTCGGTTAGGGCAAATTCGAACCTAAGGCTTTCTCCGCCTGAAAGTCAACCAAGCCCGCATCGAAGCCGCGCTGGAAACGGCCCTGCGCACGGGCCGGGTAACCGCCAACGCCGACGCGAGGGCCGCCCTCGTCTACGCCCAAACGGAGCGGCCCCTGCGCGCGGTGGATTCGGCCGGCATCGCCAGCGTGCTCAACCGGGGGTATTTCCTGGACCGCACGAACGTCAAGAACTATTGCCTGTTTCTGCCCCAAGAAGATTCGTTCTACTTGGTGCGGTATGTGGTGGGGGGCTAGGCATTAGCTCGGTGCGGCCGGCCAATGGCGCCTATCCCCCAACTCCTGCCTTAACGAGACGGCAATCCTACCAGCGAGACCGTTCAAGTCGGCAAAACCGCCAACGAGACCGGGCGCAAGCCGAGCACCTGCGGTACTTCTTACTTGAGAAAGGACGACTTCAGTTATAGGCTCGTTTTGATTTCGGACCGATTTAGTAAAACACTAACTTGTCCTCCAGCACCTCTTCAGCAGCATTCATGAGGTAAACGTATTGCCCGAAGTATGCCTCCTGCACGTAGAGCCACAACTGCACTTCCAGTTGATACGTGCCCGGGGTCGCGGGGGAAAACACCGCTTTTACTTCCCCATGCCGAACGCTAATTTCCGACAAAGGAACCGGGGCTTGCGCGTGCAAATGGCCGTTCTCCGGGTGATTGATGCACGCGTCGTACCCTTCCCGGGCTTGGAGGTACAGCGGGGCTAGCTCGTGCGGTTGGATGTGAAGGACCACGGGGAGGATTAAGCAAAAGGGATGTCAATAATAGGCGCCTTTTGCTATTCGGACCGTTTGGTTAAACAAGGATGAGCAGCTAAAAAAGCGTCATTTCTTTCTTTATTCGTACCACGCAACCCGTATCCTGCCACCGGCATGAAGCATTACAGTAAATACAGCATCGAGGACGCGCTGTGGGGCGTGGGGGTGCAATACCTGGAGTTCGACGTCTCGTCGGGGGCGCTGCTTCGCCAAGTCGACGACTACGGCAACATTCTCTTGTACAGCGAGCCCCACCCCACGGTACCACATGAACGGGGCACCTGCCACCTGGGCGAATCGTCCCTGCAACTGGAGTTGGAGTACGAGGAAGACCGCGTGCTCCCCCTGGTGTTCGAAGCGAAGTGGGCCCTGGCCACGGCCTTTTACGACCCCCGGCTCGACGTTCAAAAGCGACCCGCGACGGGCGACGAATTGACGTCGGCAGATGCAGCGGAACTCATCGCCGCATTTAACGGCAGGCCCCTATAGGGCCAGGACCTCTTTACGCGTTCCAATAAGACCGTTTGGTTAGCAATTCCTCCTTTTCCGCGCAGGGGCCCTTTGAAGTGTTCCGGCGCAACGCTGCGGAGCAACCCTGCCGCAACAAAGAACCCCGCCAATCAGAACGGGTGTTGGGCAAAGTATACGGCGCCTGCGGCTCCTAATGCACAAATAACTGAGCCAACGGAATCACCCAGGGGTGCGCTTGCGCGCCGGAAGCGCCGCTCCTGCCAGGTAGGATTTCCCGGCATGCCGCGGCATGGCCTGGACCGTGGCCACGCGCCCGGAAAGGAGCGACGGACCTACAAACACGCCGGTGTCCCCGCGAAAAAGGGCGCCACCCGTTGCCACGTTTGATCCTCTGCCATGTGGTATTCCCACGGCCGGGGCTGCTTTTTCTTGGTTAAACGAGTCAAGGCGGCATTGACTTTTTCGGGGTCCGCCACATAATAATAGAGCTCCCGGTACCCGTTGACGGTCGTTCGCCCGACCAAATGCGCGAGGCCCACTTGCTGGAGCGCCGCCGTGATCCCGTCTTCCGTCTCATTCAAGACGGTGGCTTCTGGCGGCGTCGGGTGGCCATTCGGGTTTTTATTGCGGGTGGTGATGTTGACCGCGAGGCACCACGGGAATTCAGCCTTGTGCGCATAGTCTTGATACCCCCTATTGGCCGTGATGAACACGAGGCCACCCGCTTGGTCGGTTGCTTTCTGAATGCACCAGTTCTCAGCGGGAAGGTTGCCGGACTGCGCCGAACAGGGTGAATTTGCCACGACCAGCAAAGGGAGTAGTAGCAGGTAGATAAGCTTCATTACGCGGGATGATTGATTAAATAAAAATGCAATCATAAAGATACTTTCAAAAGCAGTCGTCAGCGTTTAGCCTCGTCTTTCTATTCGGACCCTTTTGCTGAACTTTCGGTTTAACACTTTTCTCCAAGCGCTGTGGCTCTTCAATTCTGCCCAAACTGTCAAGTCGAAGCGTTTACTTGGGGCATGTCGGAAGACGATGCGGGCCACGAAGTGACCCTTTGGGGGTGCGGACAGTGTCAGTACGAGGCCGTGGAATACAACGAACGCGAGGCGCGGCCTTGCCAATACTGCCACCTAGGAGAAGAATCAAAGCTGACTGACTCAGCGCAGGTCTATTGGTGGTGTTACAAGTGCCACCAAACGACCACCATTGAACGAGTAGAGTAATGCTCCTTCAATTGAATGGAGCGCCTTCAGTGCACCACCGTGGCTGTTGCAGCAGTCCGCAGACAGCTCAAAATCGGCCTGTGTCCGACCTGATAAAGGTGCAAAAGCCTGTTTTAGCGCATTGCGAGCCCCCTTTATCCTTTGAACCGCCTGTCTGCCGAATCAAATCGGGGTGCTGCAACAGCCACCACCGTTGAAATAAGCCAAACCTAAACTGCTGGGCACGTCCTCAAACACTGGTTATGAGTTCGTCGGGGATGCTTTCTAGGCCGACAAAGAAGGTGCTGCCCGCGGTCACCAACGTTATCTTTACACCTCTTAGCGAGCGTAGAATCAGGCCCCATTGGTGGGCTCCACCGACCGAATTAGCTGCCCTTCGTGCCATACTCCGTCTTCTACCGCCGTACCACCCCAGCCGCCTTGCTCGTGTGTGCGGCGGTTCTTGGCTCGGCGGCGTACGCCCAGGGGCTGCGCCCGCCACCCGCCGCGCCCGACGTGAGCCAGCCCCCGGCGGGCGGGATACTGGTCGGGCTCGCGGGCCTGGCGCCCTACCTGCTGTACCTGCTGGTCCACCTCCTGGTTTTCTTGGGCTTCCTGCTGTTTGGGTTGGTGCTGGCCTTGGTGCTGCTCTCGCCCGTGATGCTGCTGGCCATCCAGCTGCTCCGCTACCGCCGACGAAAACGAGCCGAACGCGACGCGGGCCTCCACAAGGTGCGACGACGCCCGCCGTTTCCCACCCCCGTCGCCCTGCCCCTGGAGGAGCCCCTCCCGCTGCTGCAACGCCGGTTCCGACACTAGTGCTGCGGACGCATCTTCTTTTCAGCGAGGGCGTCCACCGGTAGCACCCACCCTTTCCGTGAACACCCTTTCTTTAATCGAGACTTGCCTACGCATCCTGCCATGACGCTTCTCTCCCTCGCGGACTACGGACAGTACCTAAAAAAGGAATTTGCCGGCGTTGAGCCCGCGCTGGTGGACGACTTATTGCTTCGTGCGGCGGAGCTGCCCGCCACGGAAGTGCCGCAGGTCGAGCGCTTGCTCAACCTCGGTCCGTTCCCCCGCAGTTTCACGGACCTGCTCCGAACCCACGACTTCAGCTGCTTTTCGATCAACAACGCCCAATTCGGGGGGGCGCGCACCGGCTCGTTGGCGTGGCTGCTCGAGAAAAACGACGCGACGGCCTTCGGGTTTGAATCCTTCCTGCAGGCCGTCCACCGCCAAGGCTTCATTCTGCTCGCCAACGGGGACCCCTTCGCGTTCTTCCTGCACGTGCCGACCGGCCACGTGACGGCGCTTACGGACGAGTTGCCGCTCGCCGATATGCTGCCCGTGGCGGTTTCCTTTCAACACTTTCTGCAGGGCATGGGCACGGCCTATTGGGCGAAGAGAACGCAAGCGGTGACCGAGTTTCGAGAACTGGCCCGTCGGGAGTTCGGGGAAGCGGCCTATCCCTTTTGGCACGACCTGACGGTGTAATGCCCTCCTTCGACTGACTGGCCGCGTTTACCTTCGGGCCCTTGCGCTAAACCCTGGTGCCTACGGCAGCTGGTATTTCACTTTGAAACCACCCTGCTTACCGTGAGGTCGCACGTTGCTGTACTTTTGAGCGATGGTGATTACCCTCTTGTTGGACCCCCAGTGGCGCGGGATAGGCCAAACCATGGCCCGGGTGTTTCTCGGCCCACCGCTCTTGCTGCTCGTTGTCTGGATAGTCCGGCGAGCCCGCCGGCTGCTGCGAAGCGAATTCGTCGAGGACCGGAAAGCGGGCTGGATGTTGTTAGTCCTCACGGCGGTCATAACGGCCGGGTTTCTCTTAGCGACACAAAGTCCATAGCCTGGCTCTAGGTAACACCAGATTGCTCCTTCAACTGAACAGCGCGCGTTCACGGTGGGACCGTTTTCGTGAACACCTAGCCGAGGGCATGTTTTAGGCGGCTATCCGATAAAGGATAAAAGCCAACGCAAATAGGTAAAAGAGCGCACCCGGTAGTAGGAAGAAAGAACGGCTGGTTTTGTAGTGCTGCTCAATGGCCTTGCTCTTAGCGTGAAACAGCAAGAAATTGAAGCCCAGCACGGCTATCAGCGTCGTCCCAAGGGCAACGGCCCGGCCGTCGGGGTTGCACAGGCCGCACGGGCGGGAATCGGCGAAGAAGGGCTGGAGGACCAGCAGGTGCAGGGCACAAATCCCCACAAACGACAACAACACGGTCGCGTTCTCGTCGGAAAAATCAGCATACGTAAACCGGTTCAATTTTCTGAAAAACCGCTTGGCTACGTAATGAAGATAATAGTAGGGATTGGACATGGTTACTATTTTAAGGTCAAGCCGGTATAAGGAGGAGAACCCCTCCTTACTTTGAACAGAGCGCGTTTACCTTCGGACCGTTTTCGTGAACGAACTATTAGAATAGTTGGCACTTCCTAATTGCGGAACAACTGGCTCTTTTGACTAAGGAAAGAGTTTAGGTTTGTGGCGAATACCTGCTTAAAGTCAGCCGTTTAATCCCCCATAGCGGACCAGTCTCCGAACACCACCCACCCCAGGATAGACGCCACCCACAATGCCCACAACAGCCCCGCCACCCGCAAGGGGCCTTTGCTGACGTGGGAAGCTAACGCCGCGCAGACATAGCCCACCACCGGCAGGAAAAGGACCTTTGCCGCCTCCGCACCGATTTTTAGCAGCAGCTGCAGCAGGGTCGTATTGCCGCTTCGCCCCATCATCGTCCGATGCCCGTTTGCTTTATCCCACATCACGTCGGGAGGATGGGTTACAGTTATCACGCTCACCACTGCGAAGGCAAGGAGTGCCCCCAGTACCAGGGCCCGCGTGCTCCGCTCCGTGTTAACCAGTATCGGCATAAAACGAAAGTAGGTTTTTCCGCCAAATTCCAGCGTCTGTTTCAGTACGTAGCGAGCCAGGTAATTCCACTTTTGCGGGAACCGCCTCCTTTGGAAACGCAACCCCGTTGGTGGCCAGGACACCTCTCAGGGGGCGGGGGGCCGGCCCGGGCCAACGGTGGCGCGGACGCGGTATACTTCGGGGTCGTCGGTCTGCGGGCGGAAGTCAGAGGCCGACAGCCGCCGCCGGAACCGGCCCTGCTGCACCAGCAGCTCGGCAAATGGGAGCGGGCGCCGGCGCTCTGCGGCCCAGTCGCGGCTGGCGTAGCCGGAATGGGCCAGCTGCTGCGTTTGCCCCGGGGCGAGGGCGTACGTGACGCGGCCCCGCACGGCAACGACCCGGGCCAATTGCACGGTATCCTTCGTGGGATAGTCCACGGCGACCACAATGCCCGTGTACGCTTGGTCGTGGACCAAGTACCACGTCGTGCCGTGGCGCACCAGCCGGTGCAAGGGCCCAAACCACGGATCCGGCTCGAATTGTTGCGCCTCGTCCGGGGTGAGCACCGTCGAGTCCAGAGCGTAGCGCGTGGTGACCCGCAGCGTGTCGGCCGTCCGATTGCACACCTCCCAGCTCAGGTGCCGGGGCGGGGGCAGGGGGCAGCCGGCGAGGCTGGCGCCCAAGCCGGCCAGCAGGACCCACCGTCCGAGTTGAGGGGGGAGCAGGCTTACCAAACGAATCATGCGCAGCAGGAAAGGGGGTTCGCAAAGGGTGCGAAAGGCTTCCGTTGATAGAGGAACGAACCAGAAGGTCACCCTCCTCAATCTGAACGGAGCGCGTTTACTTTCGGACCGTGGCTGTTGCAGAACTCCACCGAAGACCTGAAAAGCTGCCGAAAAGGGAGGCGAAGCCGTCGAAGGCGCAGAATACGCCGTTGTTGAACCGTTGCAAACGCGACAAACCAATTTATGGGGCCTCGTGGCAAGTTCTGCAACAGCCACGACCGCTCCACTAAACCGGGCACAATTACCGAAAAGCGGCTACGCCTCTTCCGCCTGGAGCTGCCCCACCCACACCCAACCGACCTGCACGGCGATGTAGGGCGCGCCGTCCCCAGTGGTTGCCTCCCAGTGCGGCCGGCGTTTGGTCTCGGCGCCCTGGGCCGCGAAGTCCTCGGGTGAAAAGGCCGCGACGTCCGCGTGCCGGCGCCACGTTAACCCGCGGATGCCCGGCACGTCCCGGTACTCGGGGGGCAGGTTCCGGGCCGGCAGCGCCCGAAACGCCCCGGCGTCGCCAAACAGCCCCGCGTAGTGGGCGTGGCGGTCGGCCACCGCGGCGACCAGTTGGGACTCGCCAAAGTGGGGCTCAAACAGCCACACGGCCAAGTAAAACGCCGGGTGCTCGGGGCCCAACGCGGCCCGCCACCGGTGAAAATCGGTGACCAGGCGCGTGACCCACAAGCAGCGAATCGCCCGCGGGGGCCGCTGATCGTTATGCCAGGGCGCAATCCCGATTTTGGCGTAGTCCACTCCGTAGCAGGCCACGCGTTCGCGGTCGAGGGCGGCGGGTTGAGCGGCGGCGAGCTGGTGACGGCGCAGGTGCCGTCGCCGCCCCCGAATGCGTTTGCGCGACATGGAACACGGGAGAGGATGGAACGACTCAGCACCCCGGCGGGGCGCTTTGGCTGGCAAAGAAGCGATCCGCAAAATCCCGGGCTGGGAGGGGAAAGGTACCGCTCCTTTTGTAATTTGGACTCTTTCGGTAGACGGTAATGCCCACCCTCCCCCCTACTGGATATGGGGGACAGTTTTCGTCCTCATCGTGCCCCGCAGGCAATGGCCGGCATACGCGTAGTGCTTTCCACAGCCTTGCAGGTCGGTCCGCGGGCACCCATCAGCACTTGCGCTGGGCCTCCTGGACAAAAGGCACACGAGCCGGGCTGCCATCGACGCTGGCTACCCAAGACCCTTGCTACCTTGCGTCCCGGATGCTTAACCCCCGCCTCTACGACGTGCTGGCCGACGCCCTCGCCACCAACACCGGGCGCTTCGTCACGGGCGTTTTGGTCGCGCTCGTGCTGGTAACGCTGCTCGCGGGCGTTTACCTGAGCTACTGACGTGCGGGCACACCTCCTTTTTTGTGAACTTTGCAACATGAAGCGCTTACTCTGGTCCGCGGGGCTGTTGCTGTTGTGCGGCTCCTGCTCCCCTGCCGAGGAATTTGACCGGGGGGTGGCCGCCTACGAGCAGGGCCGGTATCAGGAGGCCAACCGGGTGTTTTCCGCGTGCCTCAAGCAGCACGAGCGCGTGTCCGAAGCCCTGTTCTACAAAGGCCGTTCCCTCTACGAACTGAACGAACGCGACAGCCTTCCCGCTGCGGTGACCGCCTACCGGGCCCTGCTTGTCCAGGAGACGGGCCACGACACCGCCCTCGTGTACCGCGCCCTGGAACACCTGGGCCACGCTTACTACCGACTCGAGCGCTACCCCAAGGCCTTCGACAGCTTTTACCTGACCGCGCTGGGGAAGCCGAACACCAAAGCAATTAATTTCAACCTGGGGGTCTGCTTGCTGGCACTGGACCGGCCTGGCGAAGCGAGCCAATACTTGTTGCGCGAATGCCAACGCGGCGAAGCCTCCGCGCCCGCACTGGCCGCGCTGGCGGAGGCGTATCTGCGGAGCCAGCGCCCCGATTCGGCCCGCTTCTACCTGCAGCAGACCCTGCGGCAGTACCCCGCCTACGCGCCAGCCGTGGCCCTACAACAGGAACTTGATTCACTGACGAAGAATCGTTAGCCATAAAAAACTCCTTCAACTCAGTACCCTGTTTCTTTACTGGTTAAGGATGCTTGTCTGATGCGTAGTTTGAGGGAATCAGGTAATGACAGGTTCTGGTCTTCGTTTGTCTTGGTGAATATCATGACCATCGTGTTGTGCCTGAAAGTGCACCAGTACGCCAAGGGTGTTAATTCCTTTTTGCTGGCGGCATACCAAATACTGGGGACGATTGCCTTTTTGGTGCTGGTGCTCGGGTTATCGGGACTTGCAGTCACCAGCGACGAGAGAATGTGGCGCAATTAACGCTTGGCAAAAAACGAAGCGTTCGGCTGGTCGCCCATTTCGCTAATTGGCCGTTTCACTGCTCACAGCTTTAAGCGAGTGGGCCGTTTGGACCTTACTTGCGGCCCCAACTACCTTCTGCTCATGAATAGCGCCTCGTTGCCCTGGTTACTGGCGGGCAGTGTTCTCCTCCTGGCACTCCTCTGGCTGTTTCGCGGCCCCTCCCAGCCGGTTCGCCCGGCGTCAGCCGGTCCGGAACAAGCGGTGCGGCCACCAGCCCCCTCTGCCACCGACGTGCCGACGGCCCCGGATGGACCCGAAGGATTCGGCTACAAAATGGCCTGGATCGCCGTGCGCACCACGGACACGGCCGCGCTCCTGCAGGCCCTGCCCGTGGACCAGCTCCAGCGGTGTACCTGGCAACAAGGCGTCGCGGGGGCGTACGGGCCGAGCGTCTTCGTCACGCCGGCCGTGGGCGCGTGGACGCTGGTGGCCGGAACCAGCCTGCCCTTCCTCGATCGCCCGGCGGCCGTCCAAGCAGCCCAGGCGCTGCTCCTGCCGCTGAGCCGGACGTTTGGCGAAGCCCAGTACTTTTCCTCCCACCGGGTCGTCGAAGCCCACGGGTGGATGAAGGCCGTGGACGGCCAGCTGGTCCGCGCCTATGCGCACGTAGGAGACCAGGGCGAGACGGTGGTGGCCTCGGGAACGCGCACTGCGGCCGAACCCGTCACGCTAGTGAACACCCTCTCCGCGGCGGCACAACGGGATGCCGCGTACCGGGAGCGCCCCGACGTGACGAGCCCCGACGAGGAACTGGTCATGCAGGTGGCGGGGCGGTGGAGCGTCGACCCCACGACCTTGGAAGAGCGCCACGACGTCGCCCCCGGTCTGGGCTGGCAAGGGCGCTTCACGAGGCAGTAACCCCCCCTTTCGCGACTTGGACCGTTCAAGTGGACTACCTGACACTTCTTCTTTATCGGCGAAGTGGCTCGTTGATTAGGTCAATTAAGGGTTCCAGACATAAGCCATAGCCATTGATTTCGTCGTTGGTCATGTCTTTGGTGCACAACAGGTCCCCCAGGGCTTCTAGCATGGCTTCGGCCTGGTGTCTCGAGAGATGGAGTTTTTTTTGGTGGTTGGGCAGCTCGGCCTGTTGCTGGAGAAAAGTGGCTGAGGCATCGTCTTGTAAGGCCAGCTGCTTGTAGGAGTTGGCATCTAGAACGAGGGAGAACCGCGCAGACATCATCCGAACTTTTTGGAAGGCAAAAATTACGCTCCTTTCACTGAACGGGCCCAAGTTTAGGGCACCACCGTTTTCGTGAACGTTGCGTGGCCCATTCGCCGCTGGACCTGGTAGCGGAGTTATGCGACCGCTATTCTTCCGGTTGGCGCGGGTTTTCCTGGGCGGCGCGCAACCCCCGCATCAGGTCTGCAAACGAAGGAGAAAGAATTTCCATTGAAAGCGGCTCGTGATAGAGCAGTTCGTGGTCAATCATCACGATGGGGCAATCGTTGTCTTCGGGGCGCTGGTGGTTGGTGTCAAAACAGACAATGCCCCAGTCTGAATAATCCGCGAAGCAGACATACCCCCGCTTGATGAGTTTGGCCGGGTCCCACGAGTGGAAGTAGGCATTGAGCAGGGTGTCTTTCCACTCGTAAACGCCGTGGGAAAAGAAGTTGACTTCCTGCTCGGGACGGAGCTCATAGAAGTGTTGGTAACGCAAAAAAGCCTTGTACAAGTCCGGGTACCGCAGGTTCATCTGCTCCTCTAACTGCTGAACGTCGTGCTCGGTAACCGTGCTGGGGATCGGTTTCCACGGGATCCAGTCGTCCTCTGCGGCCCTGGTCTCGTCTTGCATCTCCACTGGCATGGCAGGATGCGGCCGATGCATTAGGTCGTTTTGGCGCAACGATTCCAGGGCTACGTCTACAAACTGATGCACTACGCGGAGGTCAACAGGGGTCATTGGTTTTTTAAAAAATAGCAAGCCAAGATAGGGTGATTTCCCCGGCTACCTTTTCGTTCGGTTTGCTCTTCCGGCCGTGACTGTTGCAGAACTCAGCGCAACATGCCTACGCACGGTCTCTTGGCAACAACTCAAGCTAAATGGGCCTTGAAACGGGCTTTTATCAGAAGCTTGGCAGCTGGCGTACCCGCTTTCTGAACTACTCACAGGGTTCTGCAACCGCCACGACGCTGTGGCTAAACGGTTTCACGTCGCCGTGAAGTGCGCTTGGCAATAGTTCATGGCGGCCCGGAAACGCGGGACGCATCCGCTCGTACTGGCCGTATAGGCGTGTTTGGTGGCATGCTGCTCCCGGGTGGAACGGTATTGCTCCCACAAGCCGCCCGATGCCATGAAAGGGCGAGCGTGGTCCGTGCCGCGCTGCTCATCAAGCCAGAGCAGGGCCGGCAGGGCCCATTCTTGGTCGTACGCCAAGTCCGGGCGGGGGAGGAATTTTTCCAGGTACTGCGTCAGCCGTGACGCCCCGGCTTCCGTGGCAAAGCACGCGAGCGCAAAACAGTGGCCTTGCCCGGCAAAGCACGTCTTGCTGGCCACCAAGAGGTCCCCGATGACGGGCCCAAACTGGTGCCACCCTTTCAGGCCGCATAGCCAACTGCCAATCAATTGTTCCCGCCAATGCCCGTGCAGCAGGCGCTGGACGACGCCTTCCTCCAACGCGGGCAACGCGGCGGCGACCCAGCGGTTGAACAAGACCTGTTCGTTCGTGGGCGCATGTAAGTAATTGGCGCCTAACACCAGCAAGTGATGAGGCGTTACCCACCGGCTTATAAACTCTTGGTCCCACGTCTTATTGAGCATATCCCAAACATACCCTCCTTCAACTGAACAGGGCGCGTTTACCTTGCCACCGTTTGGCTGAACCGTCAATGATGCAGTCTACCTTTAGTGGCACGCTTCCTCGTTCTGTCCCGGCTTTATGCGCTCACTCTGGCTTCGTCATAGGTGGTGGCTCCGCGCCCCGTTGCACGCGCTACTGCTCTTGGGGGTGCTATTCTGCGCTAATGCGTTGCCGTTTCTGCCCGGTCCGGGGCGTGCTGCTGCGTGGGTGAACGGGGCCACGGACTGGTTCAACGGACTTTGGTATGACTGGAACGTCGCCCTGCCGGGGGCGGCGGTCGCCTGTGGGGCTGCCATGCTGGGGCTACTGGCCGGCGCCTTCGTACCCGCGTGGCGCCGGCGCGGTCAGCCCGTTGCCCTGTTCGGGTTGGTGCTAAGCGCCGGCCTGCTGCCGGCCTCGTTCGCCAGCTCCGGCTGGCGCCAGGAACGGCTCGAGCCCTGGAGCCGGCGCTACTCCATTCGGCGCGCGCAGCCGCTGCTGGACGCGCTGGCCCACTACCGCCGACGCCGCGGCAGCTACCCGGCGAAACTGGCCGATTTGGTGCCCGGGTACCTGCCCGCCCTGCCCACGCCGGGCACGCTCGGTGCTGGACCGTTTCGTTACGGACGCCAAGACAGCGTCTTCTCCTTGAGTTGGGCGTACCCCAAGGCCCTGGCTTCGATCGGGTGCCGGTACGAGGTCAGTTACGTGCCGGGACGAGGAACCTACGCGGGCAATTGGTTCTACCCGGCGGGGGCACCGGGCTGGTTGGTGGAAGTCCAGGAAACCGGCCCGCTTCCACTACCTGCGCCCGATTAGTAGTTTCCTGAGCGGCAGACTGACAGAAGGCCAAGTGGTTAACATTACACTTCTCATGTTATTCTGACCGTTTCAGTGAACTGGTATTTGGCAAGGCGCTCTGTAGCCCTTACCTAGCACGATGAACGAACTACAGCGCCTAACCGACGAGACACAGCATCAGGCCCCGTCACCGCCTTGGATGGTGCTCACCGTACAAGGAGTGCAAGACCCAAAGCGCTGCTTGGCTTCCGTGGTGGAAGTCATGCAGGCCGTGTTGACCATCCCCGCGCCCCTCTGGGAAGAGGGAAAGGAAGCGCAGTGGGCGGCCGTGCTGCCGGAGTGGTTTGTCACGAGCATGACCCGGTATACGCTGCCGGAGATAATGGCCCGGCCAGAACAGTGGCATTTTGAATCGTGGGTGGCCACGATGTGTGCCCGCGAGTGGGAGTGGTGGAGTTCGGCGGCCGGCCCCGGCTGGTTTCAGATAAGTGTGGACCTGATGGGGTTGCCTTCCAACGTGGAGCCCTTGTTTTACCTCGTGCACGCCTGTTGCGAGAAGGGCTACCGGCTCACCGTAACAGAGGATGAATAGCTACTTATCCATCGCTTTGCTGTTTCGACCGTTTCCGTAAACCTGCACTTCCTTGGCGTCGACAAGCACGTGACCCCGCCGACGCCCAACGCCGACCTTGGGGTCATTGTCAGCCAACAACCGGCCACCTGCCGCGCTGGTTTACTTTCCCGCTTGGCGGATGGTGATCGGCAGGGTGAGTTTAACGGGCATGGGTCGGCCGTTTTGCCGGCCGGGCACCAAGGCCGGGAGGCGTTTCACGGCCGCCAGCACGGCCGCATCGGTTTGGGGCGCCAGGCCTGTGACAATGCCGGGCTCGCGGATGCCGCCCCGCGTGGTGACCACAAACGCCACCACGACGCGGCCCGCCACGGCGTTGGCCGGTAAGACCAGTTGCTGCTCAATGGCGGTGATCAGGGCGTTCCTCCCCGGACGGCTCGCCAGGTGCGGCATCTCTTCGACGTGGGTGTACACCCGATTCGGTACTTGTTCCGTCCATTCTGATGAAACGGGGCTGCTGGATTCGCTGCTTAGTTCGGGCACAGTGTTTTCGTTGGAGATAATCGAAACGGTTAGTTCCGTGGTGTTAGCGGGCTGCAAGCGGCGGAAGGCCCACTGCACCCGGAGCTCAACCGCCACGGGCTGCCCAGCCAACCGGCCCGGCCGGAGTAGCGGCAGCCGGCGAAAAGTGGTGCGAATGGCCTCGTCCACCGCCGCGGGAATGCGGCCACTGGTGCGGGAACGGTCAAAGGTGACGGTCGTCACCTTTCCGGCCGGGGTTACCACCGCCTCCAGGTCAACCGCGCCGTTGACCTGTGCGGGCGGCACGTGGGCAGGGTAGCGAAAGTTGCGCACGAGCGCCGCTTCCAGTGCCGCTGTGCCCCCCCCGGAGGGCAAGTGCGGCATTTGGTCGACCGCGTCGAAGGCATAGACCTTCGCCCGGGCCTGCGCCTGCGCCACCTGCGGCCGATTCGTTAGCAACCCCAGGGCCAGGGGCCCCAGAACGGGTAATAACTTCATGCCGCAAGGTAGACGTGGTTCTGCGAAGAACGGAACGCTCGTTTTCTTATTCGGACCGCTGGCGTGCCTGCTTACCTCTTGGCCCGCAACGGAGCACGGGAAGGGTAAACCGCCGGCCGTTTTCGTCAGAGGGCAGCACCAGGCACCTGCTCGCGCGCAACCTGGTGCCCCTGATGCTCGACCCCCGCCTCTACGACGTGCTGGCCGAAGCCCTCGCCACCCGAGCGGGGCGCTGGTTTAAAGGGCTGCTGGTCGGGCTCGTGTTAGGGGCCCTGCTCGCCGGCGTTTACCTGAGCTACTGACCGACGCAGCCATGCCAACGTGAACGTGAACGAAGCACGCGCCAGGCCCCCGTCAGCGGGGCCTGCTACCCCCAAAACGGCTCGGTATCGACCTCCCCCGACGGCACGGAGCCGTACAGAAACAAGAGCATCGCCAGCGTGGAGAGGTGCAACAACCACATGAGCTCGTATGCTTTCCGGCCGGAATGCGCGGTCCGAATCAAGGGGCGGGTATGCAGGGTGTACGAGAGCACCAAGCAGACCAGGAGCCAGACGCAGACCCGCAGGGTTGCCTGCGTAAAGGATTCGCGCGTATAATTCGGATCGTCTTTCGGCGTGTAAGGCAACCACATGAGCAAGGCGACCCCGTGGGTGAGGAGGCCAATAACGAGCGACTTGGCCATGGGCCAGCGATGCGGGGAAAACAGGTCTGCTGAGTGGGTGCGCTCCATAGCGAGTGGGTTGGGTGTTCCTGCTGCAATTTTTTTGTCTGCGCGAGAAAGTTAGTCAGCACCAACGCCTCCTTTGCGGGAACCACCGTTATGGTGGACTAGGGGCGCGGGTACACGACGACTTTGTCTTTGTAGTAGAAAGTAGCAAAGACCTGGTTCCAGCGCGTGGTTTGCGCAAAGCGCCGGTCGACGACCTGCTGCCAGTCCGGGCGGAACCCGGGCAGATGGGTGAGCAGACCTTGCAGGAGGGCGGCGTAGCCTTCGACGTTGTCCCACGAGGAATCAGTTGTGAACACGCGGCGGCGGGCGTGCACAAACAGGTAGTAGGTGTTGTCGTTCAGCTCGTCCCCGCCCGCGAGCTTGGCCGCCTCGACGCGGGTAATCTCCGACCAAGTCGTGACGCAGCGGCCCGTGGGCAAGTGGATGCCGGCGGCGGTGCACACGTAGCGGGGGCGGGGGGATAAGCGGCACATCGGACCAGGATTAGGCGGTAAAGCTATCGCGCCTGCCGCGGAAGGGCCGCGTTTATGGTTAAACCCCTTTACTGAACGTAGCTTAGCCCGCGACTAAGGCCTTTTTTGCACGTCCCATGACCCATTACGACCCAGACTTTGGGTTTTTATTCTTACGATCCGGGTGGCAAAAGGCACGGAAGGAAGCCCTTCGTACGCCGCTGACCCGTGAGTGGAAGGATGCCGTCATTGCGTGGGTTCGCCAAGCAACCGTCAGCGAAGGGCTGCGAAGCTTTTTGGTACCGTTCCAGCCGTACGAGGACTCTGTTAACCATGGTCCCGATGCGGAGTTCGCTGAGAGCAAAACAGGCCTGCTCGCGCTGCTTACCGGTGACGCAACCAAGGGCCTCAAACGCCAACTGGCCACGCTGCATTTTTATCGGCAGAACCTGGCGGTCTTTCCGGAGCGGTTCATTGAGCCGTCACCCGCGCTCTTTTTCTCCGAGCCTTTGGTCGCGGCGCTGCGGCACGGGCCGTTGGATTTGCGCGGGGAACTGTATGAGAGTGGGCCCACAATTGCCTATGAGTTGGAGCCGGAATGCTTCTACTATGCGGTTAGCCAGGAGTTTGCAGGCGAAGTGATCAGGCACTTACCGCCTCCCCTACCAGCACGCAAACCGCATGACCTGAACCTGTTTCTTTCCCTGGCCCACGCTTCTGCCATGGGGGAGGTAGAAATGCTTGTGATGGATAAATAAGCGGCGGGGAAAGTACTACTTTTCCACGAAAACCTGCGTAGCGGTTGCCAACCGCTTCATGCGCCCGCTTTAGCTGAAAAAGCAGCAGCTTCCCTTGCTACAAGGGGTTGCCAAGCAGAAATGCAAGCAGGTGGGAGCACCACATGGGGGCGCCAGTGCCCGGTCGTGGAGTTCAGCAACCGCCACCGTTAAAGTGAACAGAAACTGGTTCTCTACGAAAGGAACGGAGGGAGTGTCGGGCACTCAGTGAAGCAAAGAACCCGCTTAAAATAAACTTTGCAATTCAAAGTACTTTATGATACCTTTGCAGGATGACTTCTGCCCCCGTGGCTGGCGCCCCACGGCGGCCTTCAACTGCCACGATCCCGCTGTGCTCCGCCGATGAACCCTCTCCCTCGCCTCGTGACCTTTTACCGGTACGTGTTGCCCGTGGCCCTGGGGCTGCAGTTTTTGGGCTTCCCCCCCTTCGTTGCGTGGGTCGCGCGACTCAGTGGCCACCACAACGAAGTCACCGGGCTCTACCTGCTGGCCATTTGGTGCATCTTGCTCGGTGCCGTCTGCTACCGGCAAGTGCGCTGGGCCCGCATCAACTACCCCGGTTTGGCCGAGCGGTATTGGTTTCTCCTAGGCTTATCCGTGCTGGCGTGGGCGGTTTGCCTCATCGGGCTGTTGCTGGATGGGACGCGGGCGTTCGGAGCCATGGATTGAGTAAGGGAGGCTCTTCAACACCAGCGGTGAACAGTGCGCTAATGTTAGAGGCTATTGGGCTTACCGAGCTCGCATTCGCCAATCGACTATACCATTCCGGCCCGCGCCGCCTACGCTGCTTCCGGAGCATCGGAGGCTGATAAGGGACACCTTTTTAAAGAAAATCAGCAACCGGCTTCGCTCCGAGCAGGACGGAAACCTTTGGTCAATGCCGTCATTCGCACAAATAAGAAAGGGAATTTTCTGGGCGGCCGGCGTGCTGCTCGCCACGGCGGCACTCATTGGAATCGTATGGCTGGAACTACGTTTTGTTCCAGACCTGATCGGGGATGAATCCTTATCCCGGTACCTACTGGTGCATTTCATAGTACTTCTCGTCTCGCACGGACTGGTGTATTACGGGTTTTCCCGCCGTATCCCCAGCACGACTTGGTATCACCGCCTCCTGCGAATAGCCATGGGATTCGGCCATGCCTTTGCCTTGCTGCCGTGGTTAGCCCTGCTCCTGCTTTTCGTGAGCGCGAGCGGCAGTTGGAGCCCGATGTGGGGGGCTTAAAGGCGTGTCCCATCCAATACTCCTTGAACTGCATCGCCGCTAACCTGCTTACGGAACCACCGTTTCGGAAACAGGTTAGCGGCGAACGATTCGTGACCAGTAAGAATCTTATCCCGACCACTACGTCACACAATCACTTCCTGGGCCCGAACTTGGCCGGGTGTTCCCAAAAACAGCTGGCGCTGGGTTGCGCTTCGCCCGTCCCGGGGCCTGAACGGGGGCCTTCCGGGTCCGCCGAGCCGCCGACCCCTTACCTTGGGGAACCGCACGGGTGTGCGGCACTGATCACCCTTTATTCGGAATGCAACACTTTCTACCCCTCGCCCCCTCTTTCCGGGCCCCCTTTTTACGGTTCAGCGGCCTCGCCGGGGCCCTGCTGGCGCTGGCCCCCGTGGCCTCCGGCCAGACCTTTGCCCCCGCGGTCGCCTACAACGCCGGCACCAACGCCAACCCGCTCAGCCTGGCCGTGGCCGACGTCAACGGCGACGGCCAGCTTGACGTCCTCACGGCCAATAACGGGAGCAGCGCGGTGGGCGTGCTCCTGAACACCGGCAGCGGCACGTTTCAAGCCGTGGTCCCCTACTCGACGGGCACCGGCAGCCAGCCCTACGCCGTGGCGGTCGCCGACGTGAACGCCGACGGCCGGCCCGACGTGCTGACGGCCAACTACGGCACCAACTCGGTGGGGGTGCTGCTGGGCACCGGCACCGGCACGTTTGCGGTGGCGGTGGCCTACGCCACGGGCAGCGGCAGCCAGCCGGTGGGCCTGGTCGTGGCCGACGTGAACGCCGACGGCCGGCCCGACGTGCTGACGGCCAACGCCAGCACCAACTCGGTGGGCGTGCTGTTGGGCAGCGGCACCGGCACGTTTGCCGCCGTGGTCCCCTACTCCACGGGCCCCGCGTCGCCCACCGCCGTCGCCGTGGGCGACGTGAACGCCGACGGCCGGCCTGACCTCGTCGTCGCCGTCAGCGGCGCGGTGGGCGTGCTGCTGGGCACCGGCACCGGGACCTTCCAGGCCATGGTCACCACGACGGTGAGCAATTCGCCCGGCAAGCTGGTGCTGGCCGACGTCAACGCCGACGGCCGGCTCGACGTCGTCACGGTGAGCGACAACGGCAGCGGCTCGGCGGGCGTGCTGTTGGGCAGCGGCACCGGCGCGTTTGCGGCCGCCGTGAGCTACGCCACGGGCAGCAACACCCTCCCCAACGGCGTGGCCGTGGCCGACGTGAGCGGCGACGGCCGGCCGGACATCATCACCGCCAACCCGGGCAATTACACGGTCGGGGTGCTGAAAAACAATGGCAACGGCACGTTTGCCGCCGCGCAGCCCTTTTCGGCCGGCAGCACCATCCCCGCCCCCTACGACGTGGTGGCGGCCGACGTCAACGGCGACGGCCGGCCCGACCTCGTCACGGCCAACGTGAGCACCAACACGGTGTCGGTGCTGCGCAACACGGCCACCTTCCTGGCCACTCAAGTCCCCGCCCTCCCGGGCGCCGTGCGGCTTTACCCGAACCCCGCGGCCCCCGCGACGGCGTTCGCCGTCACGGGCCTGCCCGCCGGGGTGCGGCGCGTCGAGGCGGCCTTGCTCAACGCGATGGGGCAGGTCGTGGCCCGCCTCGCCGCGCCCGCTGCGCAGGGCGCCGCCCACGCCGCGTTGCCCACGGCCCAGCTGGCCGCGGGCCTGTACCTGCTGCGGTTGCACGCGCACGATGCCCACGGCACCCTGGTGGGGGCGCTGCCGTTCCAGCGCCTGCAGGTGCGCTAGGCGCAGGGAGGCCGGCCCCCGTGCCGTTGAGCCGGCGCAGTCGCCGGGGGCAAGGCCGTCGCGGTCCCGGCCGCGGGCTAACCGGTTTTTGCGGTTTCCCCCGGTGCCGGCGCGTCGGGTTCTCGGCAACGTTCTGTCCCCGCCGAAGGCCTCAGTGGCCCCGCCCCTGCGCGCCCCGAGGCGCTTTTGGGGCCCAACCCTGCCGCCGCTGGCACCCCGCGGCCGGTGCTGGCTGGCGCCAGCACCGGCCGCGGGGGCCGGCCGCCCGGGCAACGGGCGGGCCCCCATAGTACCATTTCTACCTGGCGGCCACGTATATTTGTTAACTTATTTCTTGCCATTCTTTTATTTTATTCCACTGCTCGTTTCGTTCGTCTGCTTATGTCACTTTTTACGTTGCGGGCGTGGGCCCTGGGGCTCGCACTGCTCCTCACCAGCCGCTTGGCCGGGGCACAGCAGTTGGCCGTGGGGGCCAACTATACTTTGTCCGTGCACGCCGACGGGACGCTCTGGGCCTGGGGTTCCAATGCCCAGGGACAGGCTGGGCTGCCTAGCACCACCCTCTACCAGCCGACTCCGGCCCGGGTGGGCACGGCCACCACTTGGCGGCAGGTAGCGGCCAGCGGCTACTGCTCGTTGGGCGTGCGCACCGACGGCACGCTTTGGGCCTGGGGCGAAAACCTCTCCGGCCAATTGGGCTTCGCCGCCCCCTCGGGCCCGGTTGCCCCCACGCAAGTCGGCACGGCCACGAACTGGCACAGCGTAAGCGTGGGCACCACCCATGTGCTGGCCGTGCGCACCGACGGCACCCTCTGGGCCTGGGGCCGCAACGTCTACGGCCAACTGGGCACCGGCGCCACCCTCCCCGCTAGCGGCGTGCAGGCCACGCCCCTGCAAGTGGGCACCGCCACCACCTGGGCCAGCGTGCAGGCCAGCAGCGGATTTAGCCTGGCCTTGCGCGCCGACGGTACGCTCTGGAGCTGGGGCTACGGCGCCGACGGGCAACTGGGCCTGGGCACGACCACCGACCAGCACCAGCCCACCCAGGTCGGCACGGCCACGTGGCGCAGCCTGGGCGCGTGCACGGGCACCATCCACGCGCTGGCCATCCGCACCGACGGCACCCTGTGGGCCTGGGGGAACAACTTCCGCGGGGCCCTGGGCACGGGCACCGCCGCGTCCGCCTACGCGCCCGTGCAGGTGGGCACGGCCACCACTTGGAAAAGCGCCACCGCCGCCTACAACCGCAGCCTGGCCGTGCGCACCGACGGCTCGCTCTGGGCCTGGGGCGACAACACCTGGGCCGCGCTGGGCGTGGGCAACACGACCCGGCAGCCCGCGCCAGTAGCGGTGGGCGCTGGGGCCCAGTGGCAGGAAGTCAGCACCGGCGGGTACACGACCCTGGCCCGGCGCGCCGACGGCTCGCTCTGGGCCTGGGGCCGCAACGCCCACGGCCAGTTTGGCGACGGGTCGGGCCTCGGGCTGGTGCCCGCGCCGGTGGGCACGGCCACTTGGCAAAGCGCCAGCCTGTACACCTCCTTCACCGTGGCCGTGCGCACCGACGGCACGCTCTGGGCCTGGGGCAACAACAACACCGGCCGGCTTGGCACCAACGAGGAGGACAATATCCTCGGCAGCCGCGCGGTGCCCACCCAAGTGGGCACCGCTACCACGTGGAAACAGGCAGCGGGCGGCCTGATGCACGCCCTGGCCCTGCGCACCGACGGCACCCTCCACAGCTGGGGCAACAACCGCCAAGGTCAGATCGGCCTGGGCAACTTCCTGCTCGAGGCGTACTCCCCCCGGCTGGTGAGCGGCGGGTGGGCCACAACCCCGGGCAGCTTCGCCACCGGCGACTTCCACAGCCTGGGCGTGCGCCCCGACGGGACCCTCTGGAGCTGCGGGTTGAACCGATACGGCCAGCTCGGCGCCGGCCCGTTGGGGGCCCAGCGCACCGTGCTCGCGCAGGTGGGCACGGCGAGCACCTGGCGCAGCGTGGCCGCGTCGGACGCCTACTCGCTGGCGCTAAAGGCGGACGGCACCTTGTGGAGTTGGGGCGCCAACACGTACGGCCAACTCGGCGACGGCACGACGGCCGACCACACCGCGCCCGCGCAGGTGGGCACCGCCACCACCTGGGTGGCGGTGAGTGCCGGCCGGTACTACGCCCTGGGCCTGCAGGCCGACGGCTCGCTCTGGGCGTGGGGCTCGAATGCGTACGGCCAACTCGGCACGGCCAGCGCCGTCAGCGCGCTCGTGCCCACCCCGGTCGGCCCCGGGGCCACGTGGCTGAGCATGGCCGCCGGCGACGGCCATACCCTGGCCATCCGCACCGACGGCACGCTCTGGGCCTGGGGCCGGAACACCTCCGGGCAGTTGGGCCTGGGCACAGTGGAGCTCTCTCGCCCCCCCGCGCAGGTCAGCCCGGGAACCACCTGGCAGCAGGTGGCCGTGGATGAAAACCACTCGGTGGCGGTGCGCCAGGACGGGACGCTCTGGAGCTGGGGCGACAACCAGTCCGGCCAACTAGGCAGGCTCGACTACGCGGCCCTGCCCACCCGCATTCCCAGCGGAGGCACCGCGCTGGCCGCGACTGCTGCCACGGCGGGCCCGGCGTGGGCGTTGTTTCCCAACCCCGCCCGCGACCGGGTCCAGTTGCGGCACCTGCCCGCCGGACCGGTGCGCGTGCGCGTGATGGACGCCCAGGGCCGGCTCGTGCGCACCGCCACCGAGGCGACCGTGTCCACCCAGGGGCTGCCCCCGGGGCTTTACCTGCTGCACGCGGCCGCGGCCGGGGCGGCCCGCACCTGGCGCCTGGTGGTGGAGTAGCCCCCGTACCGGGCCGGGGCCATCAAGGGCAAAATGGGGGACTGCCACGCCGCTCGGGGGGGGGCGCCGCCGCCCACCGACCCACCCGGCGGCAGCACCCGGGGTAGCTGATTGAACCCTTTTTCGGTACGGCATGATTTGCTTAGCTGATTTACGCCACGCGTCCCCGGCACTTAATTATGAAGGTTAAGGCAGTCCCTCCGCCTTCCCTTCCTTGGCTCCTGGGCGTGCTCGGGGCCACCCTGGGCCTGTGCGGCGCGGTCGGCCTGCAGGGGATGAGCCTCAACTGGGACTGGTTGATGGACCACTTCCACACGCCGGTGCAACTCCTGCTCTTCCATACGGCCGTGCCGCTGCTGCTGCAAGGGGGCGTCTACTTCCGCTTCACGCGGGCGATCCCGCACGCGCCGTCGTGGCGCTACCGCCTGTTGCGCGGGGCCATGGGGGTGGGCCACTTGCTGGCGTTGGGGCTGGCGCTGGCCTTTCTGGTTATCATCGCCAGTTCCCTGTCGCCAAAACCGTTGTGGGGGGCCTAAGGCCCTGCCGGGCCGCCCCGCTTGCCCGGGCGGGAAGCGCGAAGAGTGCCTCGTCCCGTTCGGCTCGTAGCCCCCCCCCATTCGAGCCGGAAGTTTGCCGACGAGGAACTTAGCCCACGTAACAAACGCAGTAGTGGCCGCCGGCACTGGCCTGCGCCAGAAACTGTTGCAGGTAGTGAAATTCTTCTACCAAGGCGTGCTCGTTGAAGCCGTTGTTGGCGTCCGCTTCCCGGTTCCATATTTCCGGGTAAATGCCTTCGCGGTTTAACTCGTCGGGGTCGAACGCGTGCCGGACGTCCGGGTCGGTGATGGTCGCTACGTGCGTCGCGAGGGCCTGCACCGTGGCGGGGTCGTGGTAGTACACCGCGGTCCCGTCCAGTGGCGCGTCCGGCGGCAAGTTATCCCAGTCCAGGTGGGCGTAGTCGAGCTCCTCCCCCACGAACAGCAGGGGGTAGAACAGGCGGGACAGCAAGTCGGCGGCGGCGGGTTTTGCCTTGCAGAGCACAAATTGCAACCCCTCAAAGGTCTTATCAAAGCTGGCGGACGCCACGGCGACCCGGTAGTACTTAAACGACGCCGGGTCGGCAGCCAGCTGGTCAAACGTGCGCTTATCCAAGCTATGCAATACCGCAGACAGTCCCATGAGCGATTACAGGGTTAATAAGTTCTGCACAAACTTACTGCTGCTGCCGGCTCATGACTACTTAAGCGATTGTTGAGGGGCTTAACCAATTGTTTTACCTATTAGAAACCACCGTTTGCTTGAACGAGTCATTGGAGCACCGATTCGCCCTCCCCGGCACCCTTAGGTGGCACACATAGTAAAGAACGGGTACCTTAGCCCTTGCGCTTATGAACTGGCCGCCGAAGCGCACGTTCTGCAATCTCTCACCCTATGCGGCATATTCACGCCGGCCTCCTGGCCTCCGCCTGGCTGCTTTTAGCCAGCTGTTCACCGCCTCCGGAAGAATGCTTGCCGGCGGACCAATCCCCGGAGCACACCGTTAAGAGCTTCCTGTTGCGCTTCAAAGGCTACCATCAGCGACACCCTTCTTTCGCCTGGACGACGGGCGGGTACCCGGACCCGAATCCGAACAGCTACTACGTCCTCAACGAAGCGACCGTGGCGGCCTACATCGACAGTGTCGCCGCCTGCGGGGCGGTGTCGGCCACGTACCTGAACGGACTAAAACGGCACTTCCGCCAAATTGGGGAAGAACTGGCCCGGACCAAGCAGCGCGAGGACGCCATCCTCAGCCAGGGCTACGACCCCGTCATTTTTGACCAAGACCTGTACGACTACTACGACACGGTCGATACGGCGCGGGTGGTGCTGAAGCATTCCACGCCGCAACGAAGAAGGTACTTGGTGCACACCGGCGTACCCCTTTTGGTTACGGTGGTCGCGGCGCCAACAGGGTGGCAAATTGATTCCATTCGGTCTGTTCGACTGGAAGAAGTAGAATAGCTGCGTGTTGCTCGGAAAAAGAGGGGAACGGCTGCTAGAATTAAGTAACGCTCGTTTTACTGAATGGCTGCGTTTACCTTCGGACCGTTAGGTCGAACTTTTGCGTTATTTAGTTTCTCCTCTTGGCCAGTGCTTAACCCGTTCCTCCCGATGAACCGGAACTATGCGTGTTGCGCGGGCCTGTTACTCCTCCTGGTAGGAAGCAGCGCCCGGGCCCAGACACTGCCCAAAAAGCCCGTGGACCAGCCCTTGGTCGTCCGGTCTTCCGCTCCCGGGCCGAAGCCTGCCCCCTGCCCCCCCGCGCGGCTGCGCCGGCGCCCCCCGCAGCTCCTGCCCGCCGTCGCCACCGGCAGCAAATCCCGGGATGCGCGGGTGCACGCGCAACTGGAAGCGGAACTTGCGGCGGTCGAAGGGGAGACGCACGAATGCACCGTGCGCTTTTTCGGCCAAGGGCTGCTCAGCCTGTGCCTGGTCGGGGAAACGGCCGGCATTCCCCTCCACCGCGAGGTGCGCGTGTGCACCCTGGACCTGTGCACGGCCCAGCCGCTGCTGATGGCGGAGGAGTTGGACCCGCGCCGACGGACCGCGTTTCAGGCGGAGGCCACCCGCCGGCTGCACCACCTGTTGGAGACGTTCATCCAGGAGCAGGGGGACCTGGACGAAGCGGAGAGCGCCGACTTGCGCGCGCAACCGTTTGAGCTCGACTCAGAGCAGTTGGAGTTGGCCCAGGGGCAAGCGGTCTTTCCGACCCGAATCCGCACGCAGTCCCGTTTTGTCAACCAGTTCTTCGCCGGCGGGGTTGGCCCCGCGTTCAGCTTTGCCGAACTCCAACCCTACCTGCGACCGGAGAGCCCGTTGCGGCGCCTTGTCCAGCCGCCAGCAAGGCCCACACCCGGTCGCCCACCCCGGACCGGGAACTGATGAGCGCCAGCGCCGGCTAAATCAGGCGAGTCGTTGGTCAATGTGCAGGCTCCTTCAACTGAACGGCGAGAGTTTACGGCACTAACGTTAATGTGAACGAAGCACGCGCCAGGTTTTCGTCTCCAGCGGGTATCTTGCCTCCGTGAACTTCCTTGCGAAATCCCGTCGCCGAGCGGACCGGTGGTGGACCGGACGGGTACTGCGCACACCGGGGCTATACTGGGTCGAAGCCGCTGCGCGCCGCGTGGCCGGACCGCGGGCTGTATGGGACGGGTGGGACGTGCGCCCCTGGCCCGCCACGGCGCTTTGGCTGGCGCTGACGGCCGGCTTAAGTGCGCTGTGCGCGGGGTGGTTCTTCCTGTTCCCCGACTTGCCGCTGGAGCACCAGACACCCGGGCGAAACGCCCTGTGGCGTGTGCTCGCCCGGGGGCTGAACCACGCCGACAACCCCTACGCGGCGGCGCACGAACTCGACGGCTGGCGGTTGGCCGTCTCGGCGGGCTACAACGCGGTGGTCGGCGGGTGCTATACCCGCCGGCTGCGGCAGTCCCCCACCAGCTTTCGCGAAACCCTGCGGGTCGCCATGCTCATCGGGCATTTGGTCTTTTTCCACGCGTGGCCCTTTTTCTTCTTGCTCTACCTGATGGGCCCCAAAGACCCCACCGACGCGGGCTTGTTCGACGATTTTTAACCGCCCGTTGTGGTGAACTGCTTAGTTGGTGGCACATTTTGATTACGATCAGCCTGCGACAACCAAGACCATGGAAAACGCCTTGCAGTTAGCAAAAGAACTCAGCGCAAAAGAAAACAAACGCCTGCTGGCTACGCTTCACGCGCCTTTTCGCCCGGATGTAATGGCTGAATATTTTGTGCATGCGTACGACTTGCCCGATGGGCGGGTCTTGGTGGATTGGCAATCGCACGGGCACCTGTTTTTGAGCGTGGAGCACCTGCGGGAAGTCTACGGGCCGCGGGAAAGCCGCGCGGAGGCCACGCACCTTTTTGCGGGCATTTGCACCTTTTCGCCGGATTTTCCGGCCCAGGCGCCCGCGGCTGCCGCGCGCCTGCTGCAGCAACTCGGCCTGCCCGACCGGAGCTTGGACCCGCCGGTTCTGCGGGAAGTGGACCGGGCCTTGAACCGGCGGCCGCGGGCGGTTTCGCTCGCCCCGGACGAGTTGTTTTGGGGACTGGTGGCGCTCGTGGGGGAAGTCCTGCGGGCCGCCTTGCCCGGCGCCTGCTGGCAGATGCGGCCCGCGCGTGGGTTCGACCTGCTCGAGCCGGTGCTCCAGCGGGCTCCTTTTCGCACGCTCGACCCGGGCTTGTTGGTCTACAAAGAACTGTACGAGTACGCGCTCGAGCCCCGCGGGCGCGTTTGCTTGCACGACCACGTCAAAGTTGAAATTGCCACGGCGGGTCTCCCTGGCTAACAAAGCACCCCGGGTCCGCAATGGAGAACAATACGCTCTAAGCGATTTCGACCGTTTAATTGAACACGCTGCTCACGTGATGACTTCCCCGTTTGGCTTCGCCTTCTATGTTTTGCTAAACTTTGCTGCCCTGGCCCAGTCAGGGGGGCGAAGGCGCGGGATGGTTTGCGTTGATGACCGACTTTTGGTCCGTACTTGCCGCTCCCATTTCCAGGCTTCCGCCCTCGACTAACCCACCCCGAACGATGAGACGAGTACTGCGTGTGCTGTGGGCGCTCCTGGCCTGGGCCTGGCTAGTGTGCGCCGTGCTGACGGTGCTCGAGCTGAAGGACGTCGTCCAGTTCGCGACCCCGCAAGTGGGGCGGGTGGTGCGCGCGGCCACCTGGCTGTTGGTTTTTCCCGCCAGCGGCTATTTTGGCTGGAGTCGCTGGCTCGGCGGCAGCCTGTGGGCGGGCCTGGCGGGCGCGGTGGCCGTGGGCGGGGTCACGTTTTTCATGGGCGGCATCCTGTTGATCACGGGGCTGGTTCGTTTTTTTGGCGGCGGCTCCGCGTGGCACACCACCCATGTCCACACCCGGCGGGGCGGGGTGTTTTACGTCCAGCAAGCGACCCGCGACCAGGCGGTGCGCGACGTCGTGCTGCTGCCCCTCACGCCGTGGCTGAACGTGCCGTTGCCGCCCGCCTGGTTTGCGGTGCAGCGCTGGGCGCCGGTGCACAAAGCCTTCGCCTACTTCGGGCCGGACTCGACGCAGCAAGCCCGGGAGGACCAGCGCGCGGACCGCTTCCGGTACTGCACCCGGCAAAACGCCCGGTTCGACAGCCTGGACCGCCAGGGCTTGCTGCCCCCGCAGGTCTTGCCGGCGGCCACCCAGCAAGGAGCGGGCACGTTCGGCTGCCGGCTGGGCCCTCGGGTGTGGAGCGTCCCCCTGCGGCCCGCGCCCGAACCGATTGACTGCTCAACCACATGGAGCGGCGCGTGGACCGGCCGGGACGACTCGACGCACTTCTACCTGAACGCGACCCGCATCTACGAGCACCTGCAACTGGTGCTGCCCTACCCGTTGCCGCGGGCCCCGGGCACCTACCCGGCCACCCTCTACGTCATGTGGCCCTGGCAATCGCGCGGCCCGCAGCACCCGACGTGGCGCTCGGCGCCCCGCTCGGTCCGGGTCACCCTCACGCGCCTTGACACCGTGGCGCACGTGATTGCGGGCACGTTTACGGGCACGCTGTACTGGCTGGCCCCCGACGAGGAAAAGCCGGGCCAACCGGTGCCCTACCGCCGCAGGCACCGCGTACCGGTCCGCCAGGGCCGCTTCGACCTGCGGTACACCCCCGGCATCGGTCATTTCCGGCCGTAGCGCCGTTTTCTAGCGGCACGTCTCGCCGGGGAAACGCCCCTCCCTCGCTTTTCGGACCGTTAATCCTATGTTTACCTCTGCCTCGTAGCTGAGGTTGCTGCAAAGGAAAAGGGAGGAGTAAGATTCCACCGTTTTCGGGGCGTTTGAGCTCGTTTTACATGACCATCCCCTCCCTTTTCCAGGGCTACTTTGAACAGTTCCATGAGGCCTGAGAGCCTGTATTAGGATAGCAAAAGATTCCCTGGAAGTCCTTTTCAATCATTTCGACCACTTCCACCTGATTCGCGATGGATTCCCACCCCCCTTTCCCCATTGTCGGCATCGACGTGAGCAAAGCCACGCGGGCCGTCTGTTACCAGGTACAGGAGCAGGTCAAGCACCTGGAAGTCCGCAACGACAAAGGCGGCTTTCAGCAACTGGTGCAGGCCTGCGGAGCGCACTGCCGGTTTGTGATGGAAGCCACGGGCACCTACAACCTGGCCTTGGCCTATTACCTGCACGAGCAGGGCGGGCAGGTGGCCGTGCTGAATCCATTGGTCATCAAACGCTTCATTCAGATGCATTTGAGCAAAGGCAAGAGTGACCGCAAAGACGCGCAGTGGTTGTTGCGCTACGGCCAGCAGCAACCCTTGAAGGTCTGGCAACCGGACGAAACGGTGCTGGTTGAGTGTCGGCAGCTCGAACAGTCGACCGAACAGTTGCTCAAGCAAAAGCGGATGGTTAGCAATGCCTTGGAAGCTTTGCAGCGCCAGCCCGTCATCAGCAAGCTGGCCTTGAAACGCCTCCAGCAGACGTTGAAGACCTTGACCACGCAAGTAGACGCGGTGGAGGCCGAACTGCTGCTGTTATTAGAACAGCGCTTTGCTTCCGAAATGACGTTGCTGTGCTCCATTCCCGGCATCGGACGCAAGACCGCCGGCATGCTGCTCCTTTTTGCTGGGGGCTTTACACGCCTGGACAATTACCGCCAACTGATTGCCATGGCCGGCTTATCGCCCCGCGAGCACACCTCCGGCACCCGCATCCGCGGCAAGGTGCGCATCACCAAGATGGGAGGAGCCTTAATCCGTGGTAAGCTTTTCAGGTGCAGCTTCTCGGCTAAGAAAACGAACGCGGCCTGTGCCGCCCTTTTCGACCGACTGGTGGCCAACGGAAAGAACAAGAAGCTGGCCCTGAATGCCGTCTGCAACAAGCTGCTCAAGCAAGCCTTTGCCATCGTCAAATCGGGCATTCCCTACCAAGCCGATTTTTGCTCAAAACTTGTCCTCACCGCTTGATTTTTAACACAGTTCATGTAAACAAAACGTCACCGGGGAGTGAAGGGCTTGCGCTACCCGTTGACCATCTTGCCGTGGCCCTTCAGGGATTCGGAGATGGCGTAATAAAGCAAGCAGTAGCCGACCACCATCGTCAGGTACACGCCGCCCAACACCCGTTGTCCCCGCACCAGGTAAAAGAGGCCGAGCACGAGGTTGAGCAGGAAGCCCATCACGTTCATAACCATAAGGACCCCTACCATGGCGAGGCCATGCGATTGCGCCTCCGCGAAAAAATAAGTGATCAGTGCCACGGCCCCGTTCAGCAGAAACGGAATAAAGTACTTCATTGACACGGTCATGAAACAGGGGCTGTTAAAAGGGAAATGGCCGTACTGTTTACAATACTACCCTGCTTTCGCTTAACGGGGCGCCGTTTACCTAGGGACCGTTTTCGTGAATTGGCGTGTAGCTTTCCCAGGTCTTTTCACTTTTCTTTCTTCCACAATGGAGCACACCGACGACCCGGCCCGCGTGCAGGCCTTGCTGCGCCAGCATCAGGGGTGGTCGGCAATGCTTTGGAAATTCCGCCCCGCGCTGCGCCGGCTGGTGCTTCGCGTGTACCGCCTCGAAGAGGAACGCGAATTGTACGTGCTGTGTGTCGGCTGCCAAACCATCGCCGGCGCCTTTGATTGGAAAGGCGCCCAGCTGTGCCTTACCCACGAAGTGAACCCGCAAGGGGATGCCCGGTACTGGATTCGAGACGCCGGAGCTGGGTTTGCCTTGAGTTGCGATGGCGGCATCCTCGTGTCGGTAGGCATACCACCGGGCGAATGGCTGAGCAAGTTTGAGTTTACCAGTGATGCACCCCATTAATCCCTTCTTCCACTGAGGGGAGCACGTCTACCTTCGAACCGTTTACTTAGACGAGCTTTCTAAAAGCGGCCTAGGCAAACGGTCGCTTTCAAAACCTTCCCCTCCCGCTCGTATATGCCCACACCCACTCCTCACGAGGATACCCCGGAAGTTCTGGCCTTGGCGGAAACCTTTCGCCAAGCGGGAGCCGCAAATCCGGAAACATGGGCCCGTTCGCAGGTGCACGAGGGCATCAATCAGTGGGCCCGGTTCCATTTTCTGAAAACGCTCAGCACAGCCTGGCTGCCCGAGAACGCCCTTGATTGGGTAGAAGCCCAAAGGCAGGCGCCTTCCGGGGATGCCCAGCACGCGGGGGCTCAGTTGCCGAAAGCCGTGCGCGAAATGCGCGCCGTGGGCGTGCGTCCGGAACAGATTCTGGACCTGATTCGGGTCATCCAATTTGAGACGTTGTTCCACGTGTGCCACACCTTGGATGGCGCGACCGAGGCCACGCCCCCCGTTCAGGGCTGGGCATTGTTTGAAACCGATGCGCAAGGCATGCCGCTGCGCCCCATTGAGGCGTTGCATGAGAGCTTGCTGGAGTTCGACCCGTCGGGAAGAGAACTTCGGCCACGTTCCGGATAAGACCGTTTAGGTGAATGAGGTGGTCTAGCAATGCCGGACAGAAGAAGGACGTATATTTCTTCTGTCATGACCGCAAAAAAGAACGGGGCGTCGCCCGACCAACGGCGTAAATACGACGAGGCGTTTAAGGCCGAGGCCCTGCGCCTGGCCGGCGAAAGCCGCAGCACGCAGGCGGCCGCGCGGCAACTGGGCATCAGCCCCAAGCTGCTTTACCGCTGGCAGCAGGCGCAGCTCGTGGCCGAAGTGGGCAGTGAGGAAGTGGCCCGCGACCCGGAAGTGCGCGCGCTGCGCGCCCGCCTCAAACGGGCGGAGCAGGAGCTCGACATTTTAAAAAAAGCTTTGGTCATCTTCGGCCAGCCGACCCGGTGAGCACTTATCAGCACATTGCCCAGCGCGCCGCCCACGTGCCCGTGCGCCACCTCTGCCAGGTGCTGCGCGTGGCGCCGGCCGCGTATTACGCCTGGCAGCGCTACCGGCAGCGGCCGACGGCCGAGTTAGCCTGGCAAGTAGCCGTGCGCGAAGCGTTTGCGCACCACAGCCAGCGCTACGGCACCCGCCGGCTGCGGGTCGAAGTGCAGGCCCAGGGCCACGCCGTGGGCCGCTGGCGCATCCGCCGGGTGCTCAAAGCCCACGGCCTGCGCGCGCAACAGCCCCGCTCGTTTGTGCCGCGCACGACCGATTCCGACCCCGCCGTACGGGCTGTGCCCAACCGCTTGCTGGGCCAGCCGGCCCCCACCGCCCCAACCGGGTGTGGGTGGGCGACATCACGTACTTGCCCCGCCAGGGCGGCGGTTGGCTCTATCTGGCCGTGTGGCTGGACCGTTGTTCGCGCAAAGTCGTGGGCTGGGACGTGCGCGAGACCATGCCCGAAGACCTGGTCAGCGAGGCCCTGCGCCGCGCTCTGGCCGTGCGCCGTCCCCCGGCCGGGCTCGTCGTGCATTCCGACCAGGGCAGCCAGTACACGGCCACGCGATTTAAAGGCCTGGTGGCCAAACACGGCGCGCTGCAAAGCATGAGTCGGCGCGGCAACTGCTACGACAACGCCCACGCCGAATCGTTTTGGAGTCGCTTCAAGGCCGAGCTACTCGACGGCGGCTCCTTTCCTGGCCTGGCCGAAGCCAAGCTCGAAATCAGCCACCACATCGCCTACTACAACGCCGAACGACGCCATTCGGCCCTCGGCTACTGCTCACCCAACCACTTCGAAACCCACCTTCAAACAACGTCCCAACTCTGTCCGGCTTAGCTAGACCACCTCAACCACTAACCCGCCGGCCTGTAGGCCAGGATGGGTGAGTTAAAAACACGTTTTAGTCCCACCTTTCGCTGAGTGGACCGCTTTCTTGAATCTGCTGGTGCTTCCCCGAACCGCATCGGGCCATCACGTCTTGCCCAGGCGTTGGCCCTGTCGGCGGTAACTCCACGCGGCCCCGGCAACCGGGGCCACGACATCGAGCAGGAGCAAGGCCCACCCAGCGGACACAAAGCGAAGGCCGAAGGACAACGGAAGGGCCAGGCACCAGGCCGCCGCGCAGGCCCAGAACATCATCGGCCCCGCTCGAACAGCGGCGCTGGGACGCACGGATTGTAACCCCGCGTACGTCACGTACCCGACGAGCAGGGGCACGAGCACGAGCCCCGCGACGACGACGACCAGGGTCAACAGTACCCCACCGACTAGAAAAAACCCGGCGTCCCCGACTTCTGACCGCGGGGAAGGAAGTGCGTTCGAGGGGTCGGCCGCCTGGGCCGTCAAAGCGCCACATGCGGCCATGGCACTGCTGAGCAATAGAGAGAGGCCCACAGGACGGGTACGGGACATGGACGAAAGGTAATCGCGGCGCCCGCACCACGACGGTGTGGCCTCCCTTGGCCCGAGCTTAGCAAGCCCGAACGGTGTTACAAATGCTCCTTACAATAAACGGGCTTAAGTTTAGGACACGACCGTTTTCCTGAACCTCAGGCAGCATGCCTTGAAGTAAGCTTCTTGCCCCGAGGCAAACTAGCATCCTCAGCTTTCCCTTCCAGCCTTATGCGCGTTTTGTTACTCGATGAAATGGCCCCCGTTACGTTTGCCCTGTACGTGGTCGGCGTGGTGGTGGGCGTCCCCCTGTACGGCGCCCTGTTGGTCTTGCTCCTGGCAAGCCGTCCGACCCGTTTTCGGGCAGGCCTGTTTTTGGCAGGGGTCCTGCTGCTCCTCGGGGTGTACGGGCACGTAACCTTTGTCTTGCCCGAAATCTATTACGTCGATTTCTTGGCGTTGCCCTTCGTGCTGGGTATGAGCCGGTTGCTGGCCCAAGGGGAGCGGGCTGCCGAGGCCCCGCGGTGGGCCTTGCTCGGGGCCGGCGCGTTGGCGCTCGCTGGGCTCGGGCTGGGGCAGTGGGGCGGGTTTCACCCCTACCTCTTGCCGTTCTTCTTTCCGGCGGCCTTCGGGTGCCTCTTGGTTGGCCTCCGGGCGCTCACGCGGCACGTCCGCACCCAGGGGCCAACCGACCGTGGCCGGTGAGGGGACGTCTGCAACAGCCACGACCGTTTAATTGAACCATTCAGCCAAATGTCTGCTGCATGTCTTACCAATCCTTTGTAGTCCGGAAAGGCTTCTTTGGCAGCGGGTCGCGGGCGCTGAATTCCGCCTCGCTCAACGGGCCTTCGAAGCCGTCGTTTAGTTCTTGCGCCGCCGTGTTGGTTAGGTATTCTGTTTTGTGAATGATGAAGTAGAGCATGGGCCCGGGCACGGCCTTGGCCTGCGGGGACCAATCGTAGGGATGCGAGCTGCGCAAGCCCCGGGCGACGATGAGGTCGCCGGCCCACTTGGCCTCGTCGCACCCGCCCGGAATCACGGGCAGCCCCCCGCAGTAGACGTTCGTGTAATCCGTCCGGTCCGTGTAGCCAAACTCGAAGTGCTCGTCGATGCGCTGGTAGTTGGTCGCATCGCACGCACTCGTGGCCACGAGCAGCGCGCTGAGCAGAGGCCCCTTTAGGGTTCGCATAAGCCAGGCAGTACACATGGACCAAAAGTACAGTGTTCCCTCTATTGCTTTCCGACCCTTTTCGTGAACAGGTGCTGCCTGGTTGGTCCAGCATGGACTCCGGCGGGTTACGTTTGGACGCGTGGGGAATCAACCTTGCCCGCCTATTCGTCACCAATGCCCTTCATGAGTGTGTACAAGCGCCTGCTGACCGGCTTACTGGTCGCCTCCTCTGCGGGCCTACTAGCCTGTACGCCGGCCCGCCATTACCCAATGGATGCGATTGAATTGTACGTGACGAACTGCACCGCCGACACGCTTCTGGTGAGCGTGCGCTACCGCTCAGACTCAACCTCAGTGGCCCCGCCAGATGTGCTCCGGCTGCGCCAAGCGCAAACGGCCGATTCGCTGCTTCAGGACTCAACCGCTCAGCGGAACCCTGACCGATTATTCGCATACTTGGCCTGGCACCGCGGACGCTGGTATTGGGTGCTCAGCTATGCACCGCGCGACCCCACCTGGCGCGACGCGGCCGGAAACCTGCACGCCGCCACAGTGAATGACACGACTGGCGAGGTTACCTACAAGGTGCTGCCCGGCGACAAGCTTCAGTTGTCAACGTATTGGTCGTCCTCCCTACCCGATGACACGAACCCTCCCGAACTCGTGTCCATCGTAAGCCTCCGCCTACGCCAGGGCCAGGCCCGCCGCGCCCTGCCACTGGACCCGGAACACAACGAGTTGTTCCAAGCGCGATTCAGCTTTTGGCAAGGCTGGTTGGAATGGGGGCCTACGACGTACCGCTACGAACTGCACGTGGGCCCTGACCTCACGCTTAACGACGATTAACCGGCCTTACGCGGCTGCGATGCCAAAAAGGTCTGCGCTTACGAACAAATGAATAACGCTCCTTAATTTGAACGGCGTGCGTTTACCTTTCGACGCTTTCCCTAAATGCATCATGCCACGAAGACTCCCACCGATGGCCGAGCAAGATGACCTGTTATGGGTCCAGCAGCACTGGCAGCAAGCCGGGACCATTGCCCAGCAAACGGCTTCCGAAGCCGAATTAACTCGCTTTGCCACGGTGCACCAGGTCTAGTTGCCTGCTGAACTAGTCCGCTACTTTACCCTCATCAATGGTACCGGCGCGGAATATGATGAGTCTTTCTTCTGCTTTTACGGTCTGGCCGAACTGCAATCCGTGGCCGAGCGGTTTCACGACTACCACGGGAGCCCGAAGTACAGCGACTTGCTCCACAGCTGGCCGGACCACGCGCGGTTTTATGTGATAGCCGATTACCTGATTCATACTTTTGCCTATGCCATCTGGCTCGGCGAGGATGCTGCGGGTTCAAACCCCGTCTACGTGTTGTATGGGGGAGAATATCGGCTAATAGCGGAGAATTTTACGGCATTTCTTGCGCTCTACAAACGGGATTCGGCGATGTTGTATCTGGAAGATGAGGAGCCTCCCAAGTGAGAAAATATGCTGTTTTTTCGACCGTTTTCCTGAACAGACTTAGGGCCTTGTGGCGGGCCAAAGCCTCCCGGACTCGCCCCGGCGGCGGGCGTGGCTGCGTACCTTCACGGGGCGTTTCTCTTTTCGCCGCAGCATGCTTTTCCTGTTCGCCTTCTTGGGCACGGTGACCCTTTATTATTACCTGCCGGCCGCCCTTTCCCAGCGCCTGCCCGCTTCCCTGCGGCGGCCGTTGCGGGCGGCGCACCAGGCCAGCGCCGCGCTGGTGCTGGCGGCCGTGCTGGTGACCTGTGTCTGGTGGAACCTGCGCATTCGCTACCCCGCGCTGTTCGCGCTCGTCGTGGCGGGCAGCGGCCTCGCCGCCGCGCTCCGCGTGCGGCTGGCGCTGGTTGCCGGCCCGTGGGCGCGGCTCACCCGGTTCCAGGCCGGGCTCACGCCCTGGCTCCTGCCGGGGGTGTTCGTCTGGGGCGCGTACCGGGCGGCCGGCGTCGCGTATTGGGACGCCACCGTCAGCGTCGAGGTGGCCACGAGCACGGGGTGGTTCAGCGAGGCCACCACCACGTGGGTGACCCTGTCCCACGCCCGCGGCCTGCTGTTCGACGAGCGCCTCGGCGACGCGCACGCCACGCCGGCGTACCCGTCCCCTCCCGACCGGTACCCCGCGGATTTTTACCGCGCCGACTGGTGGGCCGGCGTCCGCGGCGTGAGCGTCAACGCCGATTCGCTGACGGGCGCGGCGTGGCACCCGTCGGGGTCCTATTCCTTCCGGGTCGTTCCGCCGGGCCCCGGGCCCGCCCCGCCGGTTGCCCCCGCCGCGTTGCCCCCGCCCGCCGCGGACGAGCACGTCTACACCCACGTGGAACACATGCCCCGGGTGCTCGAGCGCCCGGGAGACGTGGTCCCCGAACTCTCCCGCGCCCTGGCCGCCGTGCTCGTGTTGCCGCCCACCGCCCGGGAGGGGCGGGTCGCGGTGCGCCTGGTGGTCGACAAAGCCGGGGAAATCCGGCACGTGCGCATCGTCCACGGGCTGAACGCCCCCACCGATTCCGCCGTGCTGGCCGCGGCCGCGCACCTGCCGCGCCTCGTCCCGGGGTACCTGAACGGCCACCCCCGAAACGTGGCGCTGACCTTGCCCGACGTCGTGGTGGCCAAGCCCCGGGCCTGGCGGGGGCATGCGACGTGGTAAGGGCACCTCCTATTTCCCGTCATTGGCAAAAGGCCCTGAACCGACTGGTAGACGGGTTTAGCCGACCGCACCTCTATTTTGCGATTCCGACCATTTACCTGAACATCGGCTTGAAAGCGTTTCCTTGCAGCATGGACAGCATTCGAATCGAAAAATTGGGCGACATCAACCGAACGTACGCGCACTTAGAAGTTTTTCAAGCGGCGGCAACAAGTCCTTTTCTGAAAATTAGCATCACGGAGGAGAAGACGCTGTGCTTCACCTTGTTTTCGCTCGTCGAGGAAGTGACCCTTACCCAGGGCGAATGGGAGCGATCTTGGTCGTCTCGAAGGACTTTATGCCCCAAGTCATTGCCAACGAAGAGGCCTTTGAGCAATGGTCCCGGGAACAAGAGCCAGAAGATGACGGAAGCAATGGGCAATAAGCTCGTCTATTTTCGGACCTTTTGGCTGAACATGAATTATCTCCGAGTAGAAGGGGTAACACGAGCGTAAGAACAGTAACCCCCGCTAAAGACCCTCATCCAGCGCAAGGCACTAAAAATTAATTGCCTCATCGTGGCAAGGCAGACAGGAATGATTCACTGTTTCCGGGCATCCGAATGCCCACTTGTGCCACCTAAGGTTAAGGTGCTTTGGCAGTAAGTTGCACCAAATCACACGGACATTACCCTTCTTCTTCGTTAGCATCTTACTTCCGCTCTATGAATCCTTCTCTACCCGAAGAAAACAAGTCCCTCGCCGCTCGCCTCGAAGCCTCCCGCCAAGAATTATTGGACTTGGGATTGCGCAATCCGCTGCTCAACTTCCGGCCATCAAAAGTGCAAGGAGTGGTGGTCGTGCAGGAAGAAGCTGCCTCAGTGTACAATGTGCTGGTACGGCAGGGCAAGAAGATGTATTTTCAGGGCCTTCCAGATGTCAAATTTAAGGTTGTCAAGTCGGCTCATTCCATCCAGTTCATGGCCGGTTTTAGCGATTTGGAAGCCGCTGAGAAGGGCCTTACGACCGACGAGAAAGAAGCCCAAAGAGAAGCGTTTCGGCTTGCCAGAATAAAGCAGGCTGAAGATACCCCGCCGCTCCCGTCACTGCTCAGCCTCAGTGAGGCTGAACGCGAGGCCCAGCTTACGGATAACAAGCTGCAGACGGCTGAACCGCTTTCTAAGCTGGAGGGTCGTCTAATGAATACCTACTACATGGCCCGCACCAGCCTGGAAGAAACCGGGGCGAACATCCTCTATCTGGCCCTGGGAATGCTGACGTGGTATGAGGCTGACAGCAGCGAAGAAGCCCGACAAGCACCATTGGTATTGGTGCCGGTAATGTTGGAGCGGAGCACGGCGGCCGAACGGTTTAAGCTAAGCTACACCGGCGCCGACGTGGAGGGGAATTTGTCGTTGCAAGCGAAGTTGAAAGCAAGCTTTGGACTTGTCTTGCCGGAGCTGGACGAAGAAGCGGCACTAGCCGATTATTACGCAGCTGTTGCGGCAACCGTAGCCGGTTTGTCCCGCTGGCGGGTCGACATCGACCGCATCGCCTTGAGCTTCTTCTCCTTTGGCAAGTTCATGCTCTACCGGGATTTGGACCCGGCCATCTGGCCGTCCGACAAAAACCTGCTCGGCCACCCAGCCATCGGGGCCTTGCTGGGCGCCGATATGGGCTTTCGCGATGCCGCGCCGTCGGTGAGCGACACCGCCTTTCTGGACACGGAAAGTCCGGCGGCAGAGTTGCACCAAGTATTGGATGCCGACTCATCACAGCTGCTGGCGCTATTAGCCGTGCACGAGGGCCGCAACTTAGTGATTCAGGGCCCGCCCGGTACCGGCAAGTCGCAGACCATTGCCAACCTGCTGGCCGAAGCCATCGGGGCGGGCAAAAAGGTACTATTCGTGGCCGAAAAGATGGCGGCCCTAGAGGTGGTGAAACGTCGCCTGGACGCATTGGGTCTGGGGGCGGCCTGCCTGGAACTACACAGCCACAAGGCCAACAAAAAAGCGCTACACGACGAATTGCGTCACACGCTGGGCTTAGGGCGGCCAGCCACAGCCACGGTCGTCGCGGACCAGATGACCCAACTGCCCCGCTACCGCCAAGCTCTTAATGATTACGCGCTGGCGGTGAACGCCCCGCTCGGTCACAGCCGCCGCACGGCCCAGCAGGTTGCCGGCGAATTGCTCCGGCTAAACGAGGAACGCGGTCCCGTGGCGCTGCCTCGCATCGCCTTCGCCCGCCTGAGTAGCTGGACGGATGCCGACTCGGCCCACGCCGAAGCGTTGGCCACGCGTCTGCAAGCCACTTTGCAAAAAACCGGCGTGCCGAAAAACCTGCTCTTTTGGGGCAGCGAATTGACCGTGCTCCTGCCAGCGGCGCAGGACGCAATAGTTGTGCTCCTGCGCGAGGGCCCGACCGCTGTGCAGGAGCTGGAAACCGCTGCCGCCGCCTTAGCGAACCAGCTCGGACTCCCGGTCCCGGAAGAACGAACAGCCGCCGAAGCGTTGCTGCCAGCGGCCCGCCATGCGCAGGTAGCCCCCCCACTGGCTGGGGCTTCCGTAACCGACGCGGCTTGGGTACAACAGGCCAGCCGGATAACCGAGGTGTTGCAAGCCGGCGAAGCCTACGCGGCTCTGCACCAGCAATACGACGCCACGCTGCTGCCCGAAGCCTGGAGCCAGCAACTCCTCCCCGAGCGGGCCGCGTTGCTGGCGTACGGCAAGAAATGGTGGAAGTTTTTGAGTGGCGACTACCGGCGGGCCCGCAAGCGGCTGCAAGGCCTGTGGCAAGCAGCCTTGCCCGACGATGCCACGAGCTTGGTTGCCATGATTGATGCCATTCACGAGGCCAGTCGGCACGGCCAAACCATTGCCGACGCCACGGCACTCGCCGGGCCGTTGTTTGGGTCGTCTTGGCAGGGCCTGCGTTCCGACTGGCCCACCCTGCGGCGCGTCGCCGATTACCTGACATTAACCCACCAGCGCATTGGCCGCCGCGAGCTGCCGGAAGCGCTGTTAGGTTACCTGGCCCGAGCCGCCGATTCTGCAGCAGTGGCCAGCCCCTTGGCGGCGGTGGAAAATGCATTGGCCCAGCAACGCACCGCCTTGCAGGCCTTGGCCGACGCGTTGCGCTTAAACGAGGCCCGGCGCTTTGGCCCCACCGGACGACTGCAGTTCCAGCTATTCGACTTGCAGCAGGCCACGTTAACTGCGTGGGCCGACGACTTGCCCGCGTTGCGCCTGGTAACGGAATGGAACAACGTGGCCGCCAGTGTGCAAACGGAGCAACTGCCCGAATTGCTCCTGTTGGCCGAAAGCTGGCCCGAAGCCGGCCGTTTCCTGGCCGCCGCCGTGCGCCAGACCTGGTTGGAATACCTGCAACAACTGGCCTACGAACGGCACCCGGCGCTGCGCCAGTTTGAACGGGCCGGGCACGAGGAGTTGGCCGCCCGCTTCCGGCAGGCCGACCGGGACAGTCTCTACCACAACCGGGTGCGGGCCATGCAGAACCACCACGCGCAACTCCCCAATCCGCAGGCGGGCGGACAGATGCTGGTCATCAAGAACGAGTTTGCCAAGAAGAGCCGGCACCTTCCCTTGCGCAAGCTGATGCTGGAGGCCGGTCGGGCCGTGCAGGCCATCAAACCGGTCTTTATGATGTCGCCCCTGTCCGTGGCGAGCTTTCTGCCGCCGGGCGCGGTGGACTTTGATTTGGTCGTCTTCGACGAGGCCAGTCAGGTGAAGCCCGTGGATGCGCTGGGCGCGGTGGCCCGGGGCAAGCAGCTGGTGGTGGTCGGCGATTCCAAGCAATTGCCGCCCACCAGCTTCTTCGACTCGCTCACCGGTGCCGGCGAGGCCGCCGACGACGAAAACGTGACGGCCGACATCCAGAGCATTCTGGAGCTGTGCAAGGCCCGCCAGATGCCGGAGCGAATGCTGCGCTGGCACTACCGCAGCCTGCACCAATCCCTGATTGCGGCCTCCAACCACCTGTTTTACGAAGACAAGCTGGTGATTTTCCCCAGCCCGGGCGGGCAGGGCCAACTCGGGCTGGTGTACCACCACTTGCCCACCACTTCCTACGAGCGCGGCACCACCCGCACCAACCCCGAGGAGGCCGCTGCTGTGGCCGACGCGGTGCTGCACCACGCCCGTACCACGCCGAAGCTTACGCTGGGGGTCGTGGCCTTCAGCACGGCGCAGCGCCAAGCCATTCAGGACGCGCTGGAAATCCGCCGCAAGCAGCACCCGGAAACCGAAGCGTTTTTCAACCGCCACGCCCACGAGCCGTTCTTCGTCAAGAACCTGGAAAACGTGCAGGGCGACGAGCGGGACGTGATTCTCATCAGCATCGGCTACGGCCGCACCAAGGACGGCTACCTGACCATGAGCTTTGGGCCCCTCAACGGCGAAGGCGGCGAGCGGCGGCTGAACGTGCTCATCACTCGCGCCAAGCAGCGGTGCGAAGTGTTTACCAACCTGACCGCCGACGACCTCGACCTGGGCCGCACCCGGGCCAAGGGCGTGGCGGCGCTGAAAACGTTTCTCAACTTTGCCCAGCACGGCCGCCTGAACCAGAACGAAGAAACGGACCGGGAAATGGAGTCGCCGTTTGAGGAGGCCGTGTACCGGGCGCTCACGGCACGGGGCTATCACTTGCGCCCGCAGATTGGCAGCCAGGGCTTTTACCTCGATTTGGCGGTCGTCGACCCCGACCAGCCGGGCCGCTACGTGCTGGGCATCGAGTGCGACGGGGCCATGTACCATTCGGCCCGCTCGGCCCGCGACCGGGACCGGCTCCGCCAACAGGTGCTCGAAGCCGTGGGCTGGCGCCTGCACCGCATCTGGAGCACGGACTGGTTCCGCGACCCAGTCCGGGAAACCGACCGCGCCGTGGCCGCCATCGAAGAGGCCCGCCGGCTGGCGGCGCTGGACCAACCCGACGAACCGGAAGAAGAAATTCCCGCGCCGCCCGTGGGCAGCCTAGCGCGCGAAGAACCCGCCGCGCCGGGCAGTACCGCGGCAGCTCCCTACCAAGTTGCGCAGCTCCCGGCCGCCATCCGGCAGCAAGAAATTCACCAGCACCCCACGGGCCGCTTAGCCGCCTGGGTGGCCGAAGTGGTGGCCGTGGAAAGCCCGGTTCACGCCGATGAGGTCACCCGCCGCCTGGCGTCGGCCACGGGCGCGACGCAGGTCGGGTCCCGGATTCGGGCCAGTGTGGCCGAGGCCATCCGCTTAGCTGGCAAGATGGGCAGTGTCCGCCAGCAAGGCGATTTTTTGTGGACGCCGACAATGCCCGCGTCAGCGGTGCCCTTGCGCGACCGGAACGCCTTGCCCATTGTTTCCCGCAAACTCGGGTTTATTGCGCCGGAAGAGCGGGCCGCTGCCGTGTTAACCGTCGTCCGGGACAGCTTTGCGTTGGGACGTGAAGCTGTTGCGCTACCAGCCACGCGTCTGCTGGGCTTTGGTCGCCCCAGTGAGGAACACCGCGTGGCTTTTTCGACAACAATTGATGAACTACTATCCGAAAAAAAATTAACCGAAGCGAATGGGGTGCTAACCCTTTTGTAGTGTGGCACGTAGGCTGCTGTGATTAAAACATCCCTTCGCAATGCGCGAAGGGGCTTTTTAATGTTCTAGAGCAGGAAGCTAACTTTTGTCCGAAGCAAGGTACTTGTACATCGTTGCCACCGGCACGCCGGTAGCCCGCTGAATTTTCTTGAAGCTGAGGCCTTCCCCACGCAGCCGGCGCACCTCGGGCACTTTGGTAGCCGCAAGCCTAGGACGGCCCGGTTGCTTGGCACTACGCGCTTGACCCGCTTTAATGCGCTCGGAGAAACGCACCCTTTCTTGCGTAGCAATGGCCGCCAAAATGGCAATAATGGCCTCCCTAAAGAGTCCGGTGCTGTCGAGGTACTGCTCGGTGAACGACTTGAACGACACGCCAGCCACGTTCAGGCGCTGGAGATGGTTCAGCGTCTCTCCCACCCCAGTTCCAGCAGCTTTTCGTCCAGGCTCCAGAACAGCACTACGTCAAAGCGCCACTGGTGAGCATCGACGAAAAGCTGCTGGAACTGGGGAAGCGCGGCGGTGCCGCCGCTTTACTAGTCGCAGTATTCCCGCTAGGTGGAATAGCCTAGCCGATCGGCAAAGGCGCGGAGTTCCAGCAGTTGGGTGTCGTTAGTCTGGCCCTAGTCGCGGGTCGACACACGGGCGTAGATGGCAGCTGTAGTCATTTGTTGTCCTCGCTTTCAGCAGCATCCACCATCAGATGCAAAAGCCACCGCGTTTGCTCTTCATCGCTCAACGTTTCAACACCAGGGCTGGACTCTGCTTTATCCTGAATTGATTTCGGAATACGGAAATTACCACCGTTTTCAACGACTAGAATTAGACCTTCAACACCAGCATTGGTGCCATAGCGAACTCTAATATCAAAAGCGTCATTGGTGGAGGGGAAGAAGAAAGGCATAAGAGTGATGATTGGTTGATTCCCAAAACTACCCTAACCGATCATGCGCTAGTATCCCGTTTACAGTTCCGATTTCCGTTTACTGTTTGCTCGCATCTTCTTCCTCGCTTTCGCGACGGGCTGTAAAAGCCAATCGTTCCGCGGCGAATCCGGAAGCGGGTACAAGATTGGAATCGCGGTGGCCCCGGCCGTTGCCATTCTCGCGGCCATCGCGGCCTCCCTGCTGGGCTACTTCGTGTGGCGCCGAAGCAGCAAACGCTAGTCAAAATGGATTCACTGAACCTCCTTCCACCGAATGGAGCGCGTTTACCGTCGGACCGTTTCATTAAACTTATCTAGGTCGCTTCGCAAGGGTTAACAACCTGTTCTGCGGAACCATTTTTCTGTTAAGCTGCGCTTATCCTGTGGCCCAACTGCGTTCTAATCGCCCACGCGCCTTTCCTCATCGGAACTGGCGGCGGCGCGGCGCGACTGGGCTTTGCCGTTGCCGATTTTGCAGGTAAACACCAGCGACACGCGGCGGCTTTCCCACTGGTTGTTCCAGGTCTGGTTTACGTTGTTGTAGCGCAGGGTGCTCATGAGCGCCGCGGTGGTTGCGGCGATGGCCTTCGTTGAGGTGCCCTGGTATCAAGACGAATAAAGTCCCGCAGGCTCAGGGTCGGGGCCGCGCTGCATAAATCGTGCAAAGTCAATGTGGGCAGCTCGGCTAACCGCTCGTTTTGCAACTTGGACGCTTTTGCTCGGTGGAAACGGGGCGCAACGCGTTAGGATGGGCCGTAAACACAGACGAGAGTCCTCCTTTCCCTTAAAATATCCTAGGTTTGCCCGATGAACTTCCCGCGTCTGCGCCGCTCCTCGTTTGCCCCGTGGGCGATCGGGTTCTCTTTTCTGGCTGCCCTGGCCGTTGCCCCATTCCTGGAGAGCCCCGCGCCCGCCGTGCGGCTGGGCGGGCAACTGGCCACGGTGGGGTTATACGGCCTGTTCTCGTTGAAGATCAACATCCGGCGGCTTCACGACCTGAACCGAACGGGCCGGTGGGCCGCGCTGCAGTTTGTGCCCGTGCTCGGGCTGGCGTTCTTTTTCTACCTGCTGCTCGCCAAAGGGACCGCCGGCGCCAATGCCTATGGCCCGGACCCGCGTCCGGCCGCTTAACCGCCGGCTCTTCTCCGAGCAGGGGGCTTGTCGCCGGAGGCAGCCCGCGGCCAGGCAACGGCTTGTGCCGACAAGCTCCGGCGGGGCACCGAGCTTGGCCGCAGGGGATGGCGCGGCCGACTACCGGAAGGGCCTTCTGCTTCGAGGAAACGGCGCGCATTTACAACATTACCCATTTCGTATGCATGATGGCCAGCTGCCGTAGCCCAGCGTGCACGGGTTTAGTCCACCTTGGGGTACCAATCCCCGACGAACAGCCAGGCCGCGAAAACCACTGCCCAAAGACCCAAAGCCGGCGGGCGGAAGGTTTTCCCGGAGTGGCATACACGACCGGCAACGCGAGCAACAGGACCGACGTTCGCAGGAGGACCTCGAGCAGACGCAGGCGAGGAACGTCGACCTGGAACCCCAGCAGTACCCCGTTGTCCGGGTCCGTGGCCTGGCCGGGCGGGTAGTGCCAGAGCACCAAGCCGACCAGCACGGTAGTGCATACTACTAGGGAAATTAGTATTTTTGCGGACATCGCTTCTTAACATCCCGAAAGGTAACCGAACAAAAGCTCCATTAACTGAACGTTAGGCGTGCGACCACCTGAGTAGATGGGTGCCACCCCATTCCATCCCTCCCGCACGCGAAGGGCCGGCATGTACGTGGTAAATTGGCGGGATGAACGCCTTCGCCGCCCGCTCGCTGCTTTCTCTAACTAGCCTTGCCGTTGCCGCCCCGATGGGGCCGGAGCAGCCGCGGCCTTTCCCAGGGGCCGGGGCGGTCCTGCTGCATACCCGGGAGGCCCCGGCCGCGGCCCTTGCCCGGTTGGCGGCTGTTGCCCGAAAACAGGGGTACGCCGTGGACACGCTGTCCGACGTCCGATTTGCCACGGCCCCGCGCACCTACGAGTTTCCCAAGGGCGGAGCGGTGACCCGGGCCGTGTACCGCTTTGCCGCGGACGCGGCCCCCGAGGGGCCCGGGGCGGTGCTGACCCTGGCCGGCACCTATCGCGTGCTACGGGAGACGCCGAGTGGGGAGGAACCGATGGCGTACGGCGGCGCCCGGACGTCGCAAGGCGCGGCGTGCTTTGGACAAGCCCAGCGCTTGGTCTTTGGGTACCGCTGGGGCAAGGTGGGCTACCAAGCGCAGCCGTAGCGGAAACGGCCTGGCCATTCTGCCTAGTACGCCTTTGCGATTTCGACCGTTTGCGCGAACTTTTGCGTTGTGTAGTCCATCCTCTTGGCCCGCGCTTAGACTTCCCCTCCCGATGAACCGGAACTACGCTTTTTGCGCTTCGCTGGTGGTTGCCCTGATGGGGAGCAGCGCCCTGGCCCAGACGCCACCAAAAGAACCCACGAGCAAGCCGGTCGTGGTGCGGCCTCCGGCAACCGAAAAGCTGACGCCTCCCGTTAAACCACAGCCGTGCCGGATAGGTGAAATAACGTTTCGAAAGGAGCAGCAGCGGCGCTTTGCGCTAGGGCTAGGCGATACGCCTGATAAACCGCCCGGCCCGAACCAGGTGCTGACTTATGCGGAACGAATGCCTGCCCTGGACGGTGAATTTTCCATAAACGCCATTCTTGCCATCATCAACCGTTATTTGGTGCTGCCACCGAATGCATTAGAGGGCCGCGTGTACATGCGGCTCGTCGTGGATAAAGCAGGCCGTGTCCGGCATCCGAAGATTTTAAAGGGGGTACGGGCCGACGTGGACTCGGCCGTCGTAGCCGCCACGCGACGACTCCCGCGTTTTACCCCCGGCCAGCATGGTGGCCAGGCGGTGAACGTGAGCTTCGTGGTGCCTGTCTCGATTAAAAACGAGCAGCCATAAGCTCTCCAGCGCCTCGATTCGACCTCGTGTAAGGCACATTTGCTATTATCCTCCTATGTTTGAACGGAGCTGGTTTACGGCATCACCCTTTTCCTGAACAAGCTAATCTGTTACCTCTCCTAGTTTAACCTCCGTGAGCCGGCCTAAACGGGCCGAAGAATACCGCCTTTTTCGCGCTCGGTAAGTTTTAAAGGGTCTCTTGTTATAACACGGGTTATAACACTGGGTCCCAGTGCTGGTAGAAGAGCAAGCAAACAACTTTTCATCCTGCCCAATGCTCAAATTGAAATACCCAGGAAGAAGTTGGAGGTCTTTTATATGAATGTCTCTAGTGACCGTAACGACCGTTGTATCAGTGCCAGTGGCAAAGACAAGCGGGTTGGAAGCCGAGATGCTTCCTAGTGAAACACAGAACGTGTTAGTGGAGCGACTATACGTTAAAGGAGCGTCGCCATAATTGTTAGCGTATAGGGTGATTCCGGCTTTTACGTATCCGTCGCGGTTGATTTCGTTTCCTCGCGAGTCAACCAACTTGAACGATACGGAATAGCCGTAACTCCCTTGACCAATAGCATCTACGCTTGGCGTAAACAGCACAAGTACAGCGGCTATAATCGTTATAAGAGGGGCTCTGATTTTCATGGGGGGGTCTTAGAAAGCCAAAATTAGGCTTGCGTGGCAACAGTAAGACTTAAGTTAGCGATATCTGAAACTAGACCTTCCTTTCAATGAACGGAGCGCGTTCACGGCACGACCGTTAAAGTAGACAGAGTACTTTGCATACAACACTCGCTCCGTACCTCTTCACCCTACCCATGCGCCCTCTTTTAACCGCCCTGCTGCTCCTTACGGCTTGTGCGGCAGTGCGGGCGCAGGAATTCGATTCCGCTGCAGACAAGGCCGCATTGCTACGCGAAGTGGAGATCCTAAAACAAGGCGTAGCCCAACGGAAGCCGGGCGAAGCGGATACCGCCTTCTTGCAGCGCTTGTTTCCGGCTTCGTTTGAGCACGAGAAAGCCATTCGCTACGCCTGGCGGCCGAGTGCGCACGGCCCCCAATTGTTTTTCTCCCGTGCGCAGCGCGACGAATTACACACCGAGGGGGAAGGGACCGAGCTTTTCGTGCTCGACCCCTTTCAGCCCGGCCGGTACGCCGTGCAGGTGCTGTTTCTGGAACCCATTGGGGACATTACCAACCTGGCGGCGTTCTTTTTTGCCGACGTAAACCAGGACGGACAAAAAGAATTGCTGGCGTTGGTGTACGCCGAGGTGCAGCGGGTGGTCCTACTAAACGTCGGGCCCGGCAAGAAGGAGCGGGCCGTGGGCCGCTTCTCCCACTGGCAAACGCAGGTATTCCGCTACCGCGGGCGGAACGCGGCGGGCCTGCCCCGCTATGAGCCGGATCAAACTTCCCGGCCATACCTCAACGGGTTACGCTCAGCGGCGGCGGTACGGCAGGCCCTGGCGCAGCATCAGCAGCAGCCCAAGCGGCCCCCAGGCAAAGCAGTCAAATAGGAGTAATGGCTCCGTTTACAGCACTACCGTTTCTCTAAACCGGCTTCGTACTAGCTTCCGCCTTGCTGTTTATTTTCTGGAAATGTTATTGGAAGAGTACGGATTAGATTCACCAAAACAATCCCGAGGGGCAGGCAATAAAACGAGGATGCTAACCAGCCGTACTCCCTATAGCCATAGTCCGCTTCTAGCCAGTCGCCGCTGCCCAACCAAATCGTCAGCAAGCCTAGTCCCAAAGCCACTAGCTTGGCCGTCCCCCCTGATGTTGGTCGCGATAGATAAAAAACAGGAATGAGTAGTACCAGCACCAACGCGACTATAAAGAGCAAGCCAGCGAGTCTAAGCACAAAGGTTTCATCAAGCAGCAGGGTTGATAGCGGTGGTGTACTGGTTGGTGCGGAGTCCACAAGTGTTGCCGGTAAACTAATCAAACTCCAATACTAAGGCTCCTATTTCTAACCGAGCGCGTTTACGGCAATACCGTTTGGCTAAACTTTTGCGTTGTATAAGTTCAACAACTTGGCCAGCGCTTTGCCATCCCTCTGTATGAACCGGAAATATGCATGTTACGCTGGACTGTTGGTGGCGCTGCTAGGAAGCAACGCCTTGGCCCAAACCCGCCCTAAAAAACGCGCCAGCAAGACGGTGGCAGTACCAGAGTCAGTACCGGAAAGGCGGCAGACTTACACAGCGCAGGAATACGGGATTGACCCGTCGACTCCCATACTTCCCATCGAAGAACCGATTGACCAAAATCGCGTCTATACCTACGTAGAACAAATGCCGACGCTGAACGGCCAAAACGCGTTCACGGCCAGCATTGCGGCCATCCATCGGTCCTTGGTCGTGCCACCAGCCGCCCCAGACGGCCGCGTGTACGTGTCGTTTGAGGTGGATAAAGAAGGGCGTGTCTGCCACCCGCGAATTGAGAAGGGGCTGCGGGCCGACGTGGATTCGGCCATAATCGCCGCAACGCGGCAGCTCCCGCCCTTCGTACCCGGCCAGCAAGCGGGGCGGGCCGTGGCCGTGAGCATAGTTGTACCCGTGACCATTTCAGTGAAGAAGTAGCCGTAACCTGCTCTTCTGAGCCTAGTTCGGATGGTTTTTATTAATTCGCTCGTTTTATTGAACGGAGTGCGTTCGAGGCACCACCGTTCAAAGGAACGGGCAACGGACCGTGGTGTAGGCCCGAGTAGACAATGGGATTTCCGGGTTTGCGGGCGGGCAGAAGGGGCAGAAGCCAGCGGCGCATTCCGGGAAGCGAGGTCTTAGAGTCTTTGAACTAACTTTGCAACTCAAAGTTCTTTATATTACCTTTGGTCGGCCCCACCGTTTCCGGCCTGCCCATGCCCCGTCCCCCGTTCCGCACCGTTCTCTACGCGTGGGTGCTGCCCCCGGTCGTCCTGCTCAGTGCCCGCTACTACTGGCAGGTCTTCGGGTTCTTCGACCACCGCGTCAGCCCCTTTCCCAGTCCCCTGTTCCAGCTCTGTTTCGCCGCGTGGACCCTCGCCGTGGGCGTGGGGTGCTGGCGGGGGGCGCGCTGGGCCCGCGGGCAGCGGGGGTTCGCTGCGCGGTGGCTGGTCTCGTTGGCGTACCTCGCCGCGGCGCTGGTCCACGGCGGGTGGCTGGTGTTGCTTGGCGCGTTCAGTGACGGCGGGTCGCTTAAAACCTGATGCCCGTCGGGCCCTCCCGCCGGGGCGCGGGTGCCGGCGCCGCGCGCATCTCCCTGAACCGTCACCCTTCCACCCCAACCGTGCTCCCGATGACCACCCCTGCCTTTAAGCTCACTTTTTACACCTGGGTGCTGCCCCCGGTCCTGGCGGTGAGTTTTCGGTATTTCTGGTCGATTTTTGACTTCGTGAATGTGCACCTCGGCCGGTTTCCAAGCCCTACCTTTTGGTTGTGCTTTGGGTTGTGGAACGCCGCCGGACTGTTCGGCTGCGTCAAGGGAGCCGCCGCCGCCCGAAGAAACAGAAATTGGCCGCTGCGCTTGGTGTATGTCCTATTGTTCGTGGTGTGCATCGGATTCCTCATCACCCTCTGGGGCGTGATGGGCGCGGGCGCGCCGAAGACCTAGCGGCCGGCACGCATTCATGCCCCAACTTCTGACTCAACCCGCAGCCCCCTTTACATACCGCCCCCATGCCTCCCTTCCCTCGCCTCGTGACCTTTTACCGGTACGTGTTGCCAGTCGCGCTGGTACTGCAGTTTGTGGGCTACCCCAGCTTCGTCGATTGGGTGGCTGCAGCCAGCGGCCAAAACAACCAAGGGAGAGGGGTAAGCATTTTAATTGCTTGGTGCATCCTGCTCGGGGTACTCTGTTTTAGGACCGCGCGGTGGGCGCAAAAAAATCATCCCGGTTTGGCCGAGCGGTACTGGATTCTGCTGGGCCTGATGGTTGTGGCCACGGCAATCAACATTTTCGGACTACTTCTTTGGAATTCCGAGTCTATTAAAGTTTAATCATTACGCGCCTTTTACTTTTCGGACCCTTTTCTTGAACTGGTATCTCCATTAAATGGATGCGACTTAGCGACAACAAAGCAAACGTAACCAGTAGCTTATATGATCATTATACTTATCATCATTTTTTTGCTGGGTGCGTTCACTCTCGTCATTTGCCTGGTATACAAATGGGTCCAGCCACTACGCTACCGTGCGGCAATAAGAACGTGGCTGGTTGTTTTTTACGGAGAGATATTTTTCCTGCTTCTCGTGCCACCACATACAGCACACCTGCCGGGCCTACCCTCGCTCTATAAAGACGGCGGCGTTGTGTATCTTATGATATTCACTACTGACGGAAATAACCTTATTCCAGGCCTTTTGCGCGGAAAGAGACTTGAGGAATTACTGCTGCTGCTACTGCCCCTGGCACCTGCCTTGGTCGTTTTTGGCCTCGACTACCGCCGCAACCGCCGCGCCGGTAAACGCCCGGGGCTGCAAGCGCCCTAGCAGTTCTCTCAGGAGGGCCAATGTTATTGATGCCACCCTCGCGTAGCTGAAGAATATTTCTAAACGCTCCTTTGACTGAACGAAGCGCGGTCAAGGCACCGCCATCCAGGTGAACCCTTCAGGGCAGCGCGTCACCTTTATTGAACGGTAGATTTCGTATCCTATTTGCCAAACACGCGCTGCCAGAACCCCTTGCGGGCGGGCTCGGCCATGCGGGCGGCGATGCCTTCGACTAGCTGGGGCAACTGCTCTACCTGCACCTGCAGTCGCGGGGGCTGGCCGGGGCGGTGGTCGGCTCCCTGGGCGGCTAGCTGTATTTTGGGCATGGGTGGCCAACGAACTTTGGCGGAACGGAACTTCCGGGCTTAATTTTCCTCGAACAACCTATTCGTGGCTCGATGTACCGGTCTTTCCTGTTCTTTGTTTTCCTGATCCGCTTCGCGTTGACTGGCTCCGCCCAAACAGCACCGGCGGCGTCCGCCCCGCGTTTCTACCTGGGAATAGGCGCTTCGGCCCTGAGTTATTCGCCGGCGAGTTCCTACAACGGCTTCCGCCGTCCGGGGCCCGCGCTCGTCGCCGGCACCCAGCTGACGCCCCGGTGGGCGCTCCAAGCAGGAGCCGCGCTTAATTGGCGTCGGGAGGGCGCTTCGCACTCCTACCGGCCCTCGCCCAGCCAAGACCCGACCGTGTACGAGTACCGCGTCCGCAGCACGACGCTCACGGTGCCCCTGCTGGCGCGGCATACCTTTACGGACCCGGCCGGCACGAACCCAATTGGGCCGTTCCGGGCCGACCTGCTCGGGGGCGTTACCCTCCTGCACACCGCCACGCATTTCACTTCTTCCTCGACGGCGGCGGGCCAAGCCCCTTTCTTGGCGGACGAACGGTACACCGTTACCCGGGGCAGTGTTTCGCTGGGCCTGGGCGCCCGGTACGCGCTGTTGCCCCGGTTGGAGGTAACGGCGGATGGTTTGGCCAACGTCGCTGTTACCAATTCCTTCTACGGGACCAGTGACCGGTTCTTCTTAAACCTGGGCGGGGGGGTCCGGTACTATCTCGGTCAGGGAGGGACTGGTAAAATATAAATTTGGGGGTAGTGGCGGGCGGCTTTGCTTCCCGTTGGTTCCTGAAAAGTCGCTTAACATAAAAACGGCGCTCGGACAAACCTTAAAAAAGTGGTGATTCTCGTTCACTCGGCTGCTGCGCTGGCTTTGGTATTTTGCGTAGCTTCGCGCCAGCTGCTTCTGTAACCAATTCGTCGTGCTCGCGAATGATGATTTCTGCGCCGGACACCCCCCATGGGGCCGCTTATGTACACTTTTGGCAGCTTTTTGCCGGACGCCCGCTGAATCTTGCGCGCCTACGGGAAGCGTTTGCCTCGATGGGAGAGCTGGCGGTTCAAGAAGAGCCCAACACGCCTTGGCCGACCACCATAATCGCGGGCAATGGCGAGCGGATTCCGTTCACTGTCGAGTCCCTACTCGCTTATTTCGCTCGGGACAGTGGGTCTGCCCGTAGATCGGCTGTGTCCGATAGTACGATTCAGGAATTATTGCCACGCTGGACCAACGCCACCATCAAAGAAATAGCAGGCTGGCAAGGCGCTGGGTTTCAGTTACGCCTGGCTAAAAGAATCCGCTTAGCGTCTAAAAGCACCCACACTCAGGACGGCAGTTTAGGGGTGTCCTGTACGTGGCAACTGCTACAGGAACAACAGCTGGTGTGCTCGTCAAGCGATACGGATTTGCACATCGCCGAATCACTGCCCGCCCTACAAGGCAAAAAGCTCCTTGACAGTCAATTATCCTCCGGGGGGAAGCTGTCCCTAAACTTGCAGGCGGGTTTTTATTTAGCGATACAGCCTGATAACCTAGGACTCTATTCCGACTATTTCCTTGACTTCGGTTGGGATGACCAAAGCCCGCGGTCCTACAATTTCTTTAGAGGCGCTTTCGTCGCGTCTAAACAGGACGATGGGGAGCAAGATACCCTAGATAATTCTTAAAAGCACAGTCTTTTACCTACTGCAAATCACCATTTTCTTGAACGCTTAGTATAAATCAATGTCGCGTTCGAGTGAGTACGAGCGCGACTGCTGTTGAGCCGCTTCTTCGTCTTGCCTCGCGCGCCAGCGGCGCGGGTGCAGGCGGCGGCGGTGGACGTGCCCGGCGGCATCCACCCAGCGCGCGGTGCCGGGCACGAGCGCGAAGTCAAACACCCGGGTCCCGTCCGTGGGGGCGTGCCGGTAGGCCTCGTTCCGCTCGGCCACCAGGAAGCGCGTGCCCGCGGCCAAGCGCACGGTTACGGCCACGGAGTCCCCGGGGATCGGCGCCACGTGCGCGCGCACCGTGTCCCGCCAGCCCGCCCACAGCGTGTCCCGGCCGCGCGGCACCAGGCGGGGGCGGAAGGTGGCTTCGGGCTCGACCACGTCCGCCTCGTACCCTTGCGCCGGCCACGGACCGCAGGGCCGGGGCGCGCACGCCAGGTGCCAGGAGAGCCGCACCTCGGCCCCCGTGCGGTTGCGCACGTACACCCGGCGGCTGTTTTCCCATTCGGGCGCACAGGCGGACAGGGCGCTGGCCAGCCCGAGGAGCCCGGTCAGCGCTCGCGCCCGTCCGTACCACGCGCAACCCGTCGGGCGCATGGCGCCCCGGCGGTTGTTTCGATTCCATCGCATCGGCGGTTGATGCCGAAACGGGGAAAAGGTCACCCCGGCCACCCCGCCGCGAACTGCACGTGACCGAACCCGAGGGAGACAGGCCGCGCAGTGGCTCCCCAAGGGCAACCATGGCAAAGCGCGATGATCCTCATTCTGCTGTTCGAACCCTTTCGCTGAAGAGGCAACGGGCCATCTAGCGGGTCTTCTTACGTAACGGGACTACCGGTTTGAGGGCAGGAAGAAGAAGCGAAAGCGGAGAAGTGCCTGCGTGTAAGCGATTAAGTACACTTTGTAATGCAAAGTTCTTTCTTATACCTTTGCACGAGTAACCCCTCCCGCCTGCCCATGCCCCGTCCCCCGTTCCGTGCCGTTTTCTACGCGGGGGTATTGCCCCCGGTCCTCTTGCTTAATGCCCGCTACTTCATGCAGATTTTCGGGCTCTTCGACCACCGCGTCAGCCCCTTTCCCCGTCCCCTCTTCCAGCTGTGTTTCGCCGCGTGGACCCTCGCCGTGGGCGTGGGGTGCTGGCGGGGGGTGCGGTGGGCCCGACGCCAGCGACGTTTCGGCGTGCGGTGGCTGGTCGCGCTGGCGTACCTCGCCGCGGCCCTGGGCCACGGCGGCTGGCTGCTGCTGCTCGGCGCGCTCAGCGACGGCGGCGGGTCGCCCAAGACCTGATGCCCGTCGGCGCCCTCCCGCCGAAGGCTTTAGGGGCCGCCGGCTGAATCCTCCTGAACCGTCACCCGCTCCAACCCCATCGTGCTCTTCATGACCACCGCGCCCGTCAAACATCCTTTTCACACCCGGGTCCTGCCCCCGGTCGTGCTGCTGAGCCAGGCGTGCCTGATTCACTGCGTTGTCTTTGGCAATCAATACCTTACTTTCGGCACCCGGCCGTTCGGGCTGGTCTTTCTCTCCGTGAATGTGGCGGGGCTGGTGCTCGGTTGCCGGGGCTATCGGCACGCCCGGCCCCATCCTTTTTTGTCCGGGGTCTATCAACTGTTCATCGGCATCGCCGTGATCCTGCTGGCGCTGGGGGCCGTGGCGTATGTCGCCTTCAGCGGCCTGTCGGGCCTGCGGGTCAATTAGCCTTCCGCAGCGAACCAGGGGTCGGCCGGTTCGCTTCGTGACCGGACCCGTGCCCCTTTCCGGCACCGCCGTTTCATTCACTTACCCGGCTCCCTCCCAGTGGGCTGCCGGTTGGCCGTTCCCCCTTCCCTCACCTCATGGCTGTATGCGTGTATTGCCCCGTCTTTTGGCCCTGACCAGTGGCCTGGAGCTGCTGGCCCCGTCGGAGGCGGCCGCCGTTCCCCATTTTGACCTCACGCCCTCGCTCACCGAAGGCGTAGCGGTGCTGCTGGCCCTGGCCCTGTTCTTCGTCGGCATCCCCGCGGGGCTGTGCGGGGTGGCCTGGCGGATGGCCTTGGCGCCGCAACGAGCCAGCCGCCCGGCCTGTTTGTGGACCCTGTACGCGACGTGCTGGCTGTGGCTCGGCACGTTGACGGGTGCCGGAACGGTCCTGGCACCGGTGCCCGTGGCGTTGAGCGCCAAAGTGGTCGTCGCGGCGCTGCTCGCGGTGGGCACCGCCGGCACCTACGCCTTTTTTGCTTTTCGGGCGGAGCGAGCCCCGCGGGGACGGGTTGCTTCGCTGCTTGAATCACCGGTTGGTTGACTACTCGTTTGTTCTCATCAGGGGGCTTGGTGAAGCATCTTCTCTGACGTCCCTCCCATCACCCCCCCCCCCGTCACAACATGCTACCGCTACTGCTCGGCTTACTGGCCCCCCCGGCCCTCTATTTTTTCCTGCTGGCCGTTCTTCCCCCGCGCCTGCCCGTTGACGCGGTGCGGCGGCCGTTGCGGTGGGCACACTGGGGAAGTGGCGCGTTGATCCTCGCAGCTGTGGGGGTGTGCGGCACCCGGTGGGAGCTCAGCATCCGCTACCCCGCCGGGTTTGCGCTCCTCGTGGTGGGCAGCGGGCTCGTCGCCGGGCTCCGCGCGCGGCTGGCGCTGGTGGCGGGCGGGGGGCGGCTGCTGGCCCGGGCCCAGGCGTGGGGCACCCCCGTGCTCCTGCCGGGGCTCTGGTGCTGGTATGCGTGGCGCACGGCCGACGTCGTGTACTGGGACGCCCACGTCAGCCTCGAGCTCACGGAAAGCACGGGGTGGCGCAGCGGCGTGACGTCCCAGTCGGTGACGCTGTACCGGGCCCGCGGCGTGCTGTTTGAGCAGTTGCTCGGCGACGTGCACGTCACGCAGGCCGCGCCGGTGTACCCCGACCACCCCGACCAGGTGCTGTACCACAAAGACTGGTGGCCCGTTGTCCGCGCCGTGACCGTCGACGAAAAGTCCCGCACCGGGGTGCTGCGGCTTTCGGCCGGGTCCATCCCCTTCCGGGTCACCGAGTGAGTCGAGATACCGGCCGCGCCTTCGGCCCGCCGCTCCGGTGGCACCGGCATCCCCCTGAACCGTCACCCCGCCAACCCAACCGTAATCCTGATGCCCTCACGCGCTTGAAGAATCTTTTGTACACGCGGATAGTGCCCTGGGCCGTTGTTTTGATGCAAGGCGGCCTCATTAGACTAGCTTTCTCTCTTGATTATGTTGGGTATCATAACGACCCGAAGTTCGGGCTTTGCTTTTTGGCGGCGACGATGGCGACCATCGTCTTCTGTGTTCGGGGCTACCCGCGTGTTCGGCACCACCCCTATGTACGCGCCGTTTACCAACTAGCACTGGCAGTGGCTTTACTCCTGTTCCTCATTGGAGCGATACTGGTGGCTGCGGCCAACAGCTCGCCTGGAATGTGGCGCAATTAGCGCTGGTCACCGGACAAGGGCGCGCGCTTGGTCGCTCTTATTGCGAGTCGGGCCGTGGCGGCTGCAAAAGTCCTAGACCGAAGGTTCCCCACCTCTTGCAGCAATCGCCACCTGCCGGGATAAGACCCGGGAGCTTCTTCTTGTAGCCTACACCCCTCCGGGCGCTTGCCCTTGCCTGGATTAAGGAGGTTCTGCATCAGCCACGACCGTTTTTTGAACCGGCCCTGATGTTATAGTCCGCATTTATCCTAGCCCCCGGCCGCACGCCCGACGGCATCGTTACTCCTTGGTCCATTGGCATGTTCAGCCTCGTTCCCCCCGACACAAGAAGCCGGGCCAGCTGCGGAGTGCTAAATTCACCCTCCCTTCTCCGAAAAAGGAGCCGAATAACGTCCTTAAGGCGTGTTTTGCTTGAACGAACCAGATGAATAAATTACTATTTGCCCTGGCTCTGCTATACACTGCTCCAGTGGCCCAGGCACAGGCACAACCAGCAAAGGCGACCGCGAAATCCAGTGCGCTGCCCGTTGACCCGGACACCGGCTTGGTGGCCTACACCGGGGTGGTTGAAGTGCCCGGTGCCCTTCAGGCGCACTTGTACACGCGGGCCGCTGCGTGGGTTGCGGAACATTATCCAGCGGCCACCTCCGCGGTGCAGGATAAGGAAACGGGGAAACTCATTGTCCAAGGCACGGCGTATCCCCGTGCACCGGCGGGCTTTGCCTCCAGCGTGACCTACACCCTGAGCCTCTACGTGAAAGAAGGGAAATACAAGTACGATTTCACCGGTTTCCGGCACGAGGCCAAAGCAGGAGATGACGTAGGGCTGGGGGCCTTCGAGAACGAAAAGGTCGGCAATGCCCTCACCCGAGACGTGTTGCAAAAGCCGTGGAACGGCATTCGCGCTGAAACCGCTGCGCAGGTTCAGCGCCTGATTGTTTCGCTGGCGGCGGCAATGAACGGCGCAAAAGATAAGAGCGATTTCTAATCCCTCATTTTGCCTTTCCGACCCCTTCGCTGAACAGCTACTAGGTTTAGCCGTCCGTGTATTCCCACCATTCCTTGCCTATCCAGCGGGGCGTGGTCCCCTACCTTAGCCGTATGGACCGTCGCCATTTTTTTCCTTCTCGTTATGGCGCGGGCCTGTGCTTCGGGCTCCTGCTCGCTACCGGGCACGCCGGTGCCCAATCGCCCCGCGCCCCGGTCCCGCACCGCCGGGCGCCCTCGTTCACGCTCCCTGTCCTCCCGACAGCTCCTGCTTCGCCGGGGCTGTCCCCGGCCCAAGCCCAGCGAACGGCCTACCACCAGGCGCACGTGGCGCCCGTCATCCGGGGGCTGCGCCGCCAAGTGGCGGCGGTGCTCTCGGCCGAGGACCTTCAACTCGTGGACTCGGTCCAGGCCCAAATGCGGGCCATCCGCCGCCGGGCGGCCCCGTTGCAGGACCCCGTGCCCGGCGGCAACCCGCCGGCCTTGCCCCCGAGTGGACGCCACGCCCTGGCCCAACTCAGGGCCGAACACCAGCAGGCGATGGCGCGGCTGGACCCCCTCGCAGCGAAGCACGCCCCCTTCCTGGCGGCCTTGGTCGAGGAACTGGCGCCGGAACGGGCGCGCTGGCTGCGCGATTTAGCCGCCATCCCGCGGCCCGAACTCGCGGCGGACCCCACCCGGGTGAGCGACGCGCAGTGGATTGACCACCAGCTCCGACCCGAGGTGCTGCTCATCAGCGCGGCCGAGGTGCCCGCCACGACGCGTCGGCCATCGGCCAAGCAACGCTGACGGTGCAGGACGGAGGTAATGGTAAGGGCCAGACTATTGCTGGAGTCCGTTCTCCGGAATCCTCCTTCACTTAAATGGCCGCGTTTAGCTTCGGACTGTTTTGCTAAACTATACGCAGATTATTACACTTTGGGCCGCTGGGCTGATGCCCCCGGCATTGCACAAAAGAACGCGCTAGAGAATCATCTTGACGCCGAGAAACTGGGGGAAATGCCGGAACTTCGCCCCCTTTATATAACCACCCCAGCTTTCTGCACGGGGTGAACTACTGCAACGTGTTTTATGCGCTACTTCCGCCCCCTCGCATTGCTGACTCAGCTCACCAGTCTGGGCTTTCTAGTGACGAAGCAGCCAGCCCAGGCCCAGCGCCGGGCCAGGCCAGCCAGCTTCGAGCAGCGCGTTACGGTTCCGTCCATTCCATTTCGGCGCGGCGGGCTCACGGGCCTGGTTACGCCGCAGGGAAAAGTACTGGTCGAGCCGCGCTACCCCAACCAGATACTACGCGACTTCCGCACGCCTTACCTCTGGTACACCACCCAGGCAGGGCCGCTGCCCCTTATCCTGCTCAACGAGCAAGGCCAGGAACTCGGCCACTTCAAAACCTTCGCGCGGCTGCCCAACGGCATGGTGGCGGCTACCGGCCGGCGCACCGTCACGCTCTTCGATTCCGTGGGCCACTTGGTGCGCCCCACACCCTACGCCAGCATCCAAGAAAGCTGGCACCAGGGCCTGGTGCCCGTAACGCTGCCCGATTCCGTGATGACGACAAAGCCCGCCTCCGGTTCATACGGCCAACGGAACGCCACCTATGGGGTACCCGGGCTGGTGGGCCTGATGGATGCGCAGGGCCGGGAAGTGGTGCCGCCCGCTTTCAACCAGATTGGGTGGTACTGGCAAGGCTACGCGCCCGTAACGATGAGCGACCGGCGGAAAGGCGCGCTGGACCGCAAGGGCCGGGTAACCTGGCTCAGCCAGGCCCACGCCGATACCATTGCCCGCGAATACTTTGGCGGGTTCTGGGCGGGGCGGTCCAATGAGCGCCAAAGCGCCGCCGCCGTGGACGTGCGCGATAAAGTCGTCGTCCCCTTCGGCAAGTATAAACAGATTACGCGCCACCCGTCCGACCCGTATATTGAGGTGATGCAGCGCGCCCAAGTGGGGGCGCCGCCCGCGGCGCAGTGGGCGGAGCGCTGGGGCTTGCTCGACACCACGTTCCGCGAAATCACGCCGCCTCGCTACCTCAGCCTGATGCAACGGGGGCGCTGGACGGTGGTCGAATTGCCGCCCGTCGGACCGGACCAAATCCCTCAGCGCGGCGCCCTCTACCAAGGCCGGCTGGTGATACCGGCCACAAACCCGCAGGTGCACATCACCCGTGACCAGCGCTACGCGCTGGCGTTGGAAGCCGGCCGCGACGCGGTGACGCAGAAATATGCATCGCACTACGTGTGCTACGGGCCGCAGGGGCGCACCGGCATGGCCGTCCCTTCGCTTCAAACCCCAATTTACCTCGGTCACCATATTTTTTCTTACCAGACCGCTTTCGACACGCGGCCGCAGCTGATTCTGGCCAACGGCCAGAAGCCCTTCGCAGAGGAGATTACCTTTGTTTCGAATGCCTATGGCGAGCGCTACTACCAGGTGCGCACGGCCACCAAAGCGGGTCTGCTGGACACCACCGGTCGCTGGGCCGTGCCGCTCAACGCCGCCTACGACGAAGTGCTGCCCCACCAGCCCGATTCGTTATTCTACGTGAAAAAAGACAAATTAGTGGGCCTGATAACCGCAAAGGGTCAAGTGGTGGTGCCGCTGGAATACGCCCGGATTTACGACGGCCCTGGTCGGACGTTTGTTGCCAGCAAGCCCGACGGCCGGCTGGTGCTGGGCCGCCAGGGCCGCGTGCTGGTCACGCTGCCCGATTACAAAACGCGGGGCCAACGAGTGAATCAGATTCAAGTGGTGGCCCCTGGGCTGGCGATGCTACAATGGGTCGTCGAACCGACGACCCCTTCTGCCTCGCAAACGGCCCCTACCGCCTCCCCCCGAGGCCTGCTGCTGATCAATGAAAAAGGCCAACAGATTTTGCCCGCCGGAGTGGTGCAAGCCGGGCCGGCCACCAACGGGGTAATCTGGGTATCGAACGGCACGGCCTACGCGGTGCTGGACTACCAGGGCAAGCTCCTTACCGCGTTTAAATACACCCAGGTGCAGCCTTTCTTCGCGGGGATTACCACCGCCACCACCAATGGCCAAGTGGTCTGGATTGACTGCTTCGGCAAAGAGTACGCGGAGTAAAGGCCGTTGTACTAGATGATCACCGGTTTCCCTCTTAGTGAACGTCGGACCGATTGTATAAACGGACCTTTATATCGTTACCATCCGCTGGTGTGGTTTTAAACTAAGCTGCAGGCACGCTGAGTCACCTGTTAACCGCTTCCTTGTCGGACAAATGGTGCAGGGAGTGTACTAAGCATGTTACGGCAGGCCCACCTCCTTTGCGCTGAAGAGGGGATCTACTGAAAAAAAAACCTCGTCAGCTGAAGTTGGCAAAGCTGATTCCACCTGCATAGGTGAGGCGGATGGTTGCACCTTTACGTGGCTGTCCACGGCAAAGGGATGCCATGTCTCAGCGGTAAAGGTTAGGAAGGGACGCAGTCATAACAACGTGGACTTCGTACCCGCGAAGGAAGGGCGTGGGCCGGGCCACCTGAGGCCAAGGCGGCGAGCAGATACTAGGCCAGGCCTACCGGGGTGGGGCGAGCAAGACAAAGGGCCGAATGCGCACGTTCGTCGTTTCCCCGTTTTGCATCCCTGGCGTGAAATGCGGCAGCTTTGCAACAGCGGCTAGCAGCGCCTTGCCCACGCCGGGCGAAGGCGCTTGCAACACCTTCACGTCGCGCACCCGCCCCTTCCGGTCTACGACAAATTCCACCTGCGCCCGCCCTTCGGCTTTCTCCCCGTTGGGCAGTACCAACGCCTGCTGGATGGCAGTAGAGATGGCTTGGCCACCGTTACCATTGGGCAGGGCAGGCATGAGTTCTACTATATCGTAAACTTTCTTCGTATCCACTCCTTTGCCGCCGCCATCGGAGCGTTGCGGCATTACGGTTTGTGCCCCTAAAGGAGGAGTAGCGGCGATTAGAACAATAGCCAAATTGATGGCAGCGAGGTGTACGGCAAGTTTCATGCGGCAAAATAGGACCGTTTGCGTGAACTACTATCAAGCGAGAACGGCCCTTTTTACATGATATCGGGAAGTACCAGCCTGCTTACTTATGGTAACACAACCGATATATTGTCATGACTGCCAGTGATATAGGAATTGCCAGTACCGGGGCGACGAGAAAGGTGTATGGCACCATATCGAGTAGGTGAAACACCCATTCTATCCAAGCCGGCATCCGATACCACGATAACATCCACAACCAAGCGCCAACGCTGGTCAACAGCCAAAGTATGAGCCCGGCACGCCAGAAGGGGTGAGAGGCCAGCACATTCCAAATGACCAATACAGCGATGCCAAAGCACATCAGCACAAAAAAAGGTGGGATGAGCATGAACATGAGCAAGCTGGCGAAAGGATTAAATACGTTGGATAAACGCTGATGTGGACGCGTTGTCCGTTCCAAGACAGCGCGTTGTCATGCTTCTAAATGAGCAGCGTGTTTCCAGCCTGTTGTGTGGAGTACGGAGCTTGCCTTTTGATACGAATATTTTTTAAAACCACTACGTGATGCTTTTTCTGATTTGCCTGCTGGTGTTGATTGGGGGGCTGGTCCTCTTTGCCCGGTGGTTGCGCGCCAAGCAAGCGCCGCGCTACTGGCTTGCGCCCGGCATTTTACTGGGCTGTTTGCTTCTGGCAGCTGGCGTCGACATGCTCGCGTACCAGCACGCCTACGCCGTGAGCTACACGGGTGACGAGGGCTGGACCAGTGAAACCGTATATTATACACCGGACTACGACGGCGAAGAGGAGGCGCTTGCGCTCGTCCTCTGTGGCCCGTTGGTGGGGATGGTAATTCTGTTGCTGTATTCCATCAGGGGTCAACGCGGATGGCAGTTTGGGCAGTACGCCGTATTGCTTACCTGCTACCCGTTTGCGGCACTGGTTTTATTTTTTCCAACCGACAATAAACCAAGGTATTACGAGGGAGCAGCCCTTCCTTTTGTAGCCGATTCTCTTAGAGTGGTCACCCGATATTTGCCGCATAAAATTTACCGTATCACGCATTCAGGAGACAACGCCTTCGCCCAAACCCACCCTGAAAAACGCGCCAACAAGCCGGTGGCGGTGCCAGCGGCGGAACCGGAACTGCCGGGGCCTTTACGCGGCGCAAGAGTATGGAATGACCCGTCGACTCGCCGTCCCATCAAAAAACCGTTCGACTTCAATAGCATCTTTACCGAGGTAGAACAAATGCCGACGCTGAACGGCCAATACGCGGTCACGGCCAGCATGGCGGCCATCCACCGGTCCTTGGTTGTGCCACCAGGCGCCCCAGACGGCCGCGTGTTCGTGTCGTTTAACGTGGACAAAAAAGGGCGCGTCCGCCATCCCCGCATTGACCAGGGGCTGCGGGCCGACGTGGATTCGGCCGTTATCGCGGCGACGCGGCAGCTCCCGCCCTTCGTCCCCGGCCGGCACGCGGGGCAGGCGGTGACCGTGCACTTCTGGGTACCCGTGACAATTCCAGTAAAGAAGTAACCGTAAGTCGCTCTGCGGGGCTTAATGTAGTAAAACCCTCCTTTGCGTGAACCACCCTTTGGCTGAACCGTTGCGGACGCCTGGGAATAGGAGGGCAAGGGCCCCATCGCGGCGGCCTGCGTACCTTAATCGGCAGCGGTCGTTGCCCACCCCTTGGCCATCCCCCGCACACGACACCCCGACGAAGCACGTGATGGCGAAATATTCGGTGTTGCTCTGCGTGGCCCTCTCCCTGCTCTTGCTCGTCACGGCCGCCGGGCTGTACCCGGGCGGCTCGTTGGGGGCCCCCCGTTCGGACGGGTTCGACTGGTCCCAGAACTTTATCACCAACCTGTTTGGCGCGCGCGCCCTGAACGGGGCCGCGAACCCGGGCCGGTGGTGGGCCGTCGCGGGCATGGCCTTCCACGCCCTGGGGCAGGGGCTGTTTTTCCGCCACATGTCCCGCAAGATGCCCACCCGGCACGCGGCGGCCGTCCTGCAGGGGGTCGGGGGGGCCAACCTCTTGTTTTCCTTCCTGGTCGTCACGCCCCTGCACGACGCCATGGTTCACCTCTCGAGCGCCGTGGCCTTGCTCGGGCTCTTTTACGTCACGGTGTTTGTCTTCCGGTCCCGGCTGCGGTGGTTCAAGTTCGGGTGCCCTGTTTGCCTGCTGCTTGGTTACGCCACCCTCTACTTGTACGGCGCCGGCCATTGGGGGGCGTTGGCCATCATGCAGAAAGTGTCGCTGGGCAGCGCCCTGTTATTGGTGGTGGGGCTGGAGTATTTCACTCACCGGGACGACTTTGCCCCCCCTCACCCGGGCGGACCCAAAACGCCGGCCACGACCCGCTGACACAGGAGGGGCAGCCGGCAGGCGGGGGCTTCGGAGGAACGCTCCTCCAACTGAACCGCTACTCGAAAGCCGGCGTGTTGGCTAGGCCCCGTACTTGATGGCTAAGCCCATCAGGAGCGTGACGGCAAAGAGGACCACGGCCAGGCGGTTCGCCCGCTGGTGGTACGGCCGCGGGCGCGAGCGCGTGTCCTCGAAGATGGGGAAGGCGAAAGGTATCATGTCGGGTGAAGCAAGAGGAGACGGTAGGTACTGTATCGCCTTTGCTGGCAACGCATTACAGATAGCTCGCTTACCGGCATGAGCCGAACCCCTCAGGTTGCGATTCCGACCGTTTTCCTAAACCAGGTACTTGATGGCTAAGCCCACGAGGGCTGTGAGCGTAAAGAGGCCCAGGGCCAAGCGATTTGCCCGCTGGCGGTACTGCCGTGAGCGGGGACGTTCATCCAAGAAGATGGGGAAAGCAACGGGGATCATGGCGGGCGAAAGTATCAAAGTGTGATAGAGGGTATATCGCCGGAGCAGGTGGCGCATTACAGCTTATCAGTGCACGCATGTTGAATGCTCCTTTCGTTCTTTGGACCGTGGCTGTTGCAGAAGTCTAGCGAGAACGTGCAAAGCCGCCTTCGGAGGTGCTAAACAGCTAAAAAGACTAGGAAAACGGCCATTTTAGGCCGTTGCGAGCGCGACAAACCGAATGGATCGGCTTGGCGCAGAGTTCTGCAACAGCCACGACCGTTTTGCTAAACTTTCATCGGGAGCCAAGTTTCTATTCGCTACAGCACCTTACTGCTCGCTTGGACAAGGTGGCGCCTCTTGACAGCAATGTGCGCCAACATACTGCGCAAAACTCACCGCATAGATTCGCGCACTGTCCCGGGCCTGGTCTGTCACCCGACTATCATAGTATTTATCATTCCCGTAAAAGAATAATATTCGGTAGTACTTGAATTTTTTAATCATTTCTGCATCACAAATTTTCCTTGCAAGGCGATAATCTCGAATGGCATTATTCTCTTTCATACACTCACAGTACTTCGCTCCAGCATAGGTAGGGTCTGTTTGGCGTGCTGCACACGAAGACAGTAAAAGAGCACTGAAAAGGATGCTTGATGGTAGTTGCATGGGGTGGTATGACGCCGACTATTGCTTACTTATTATCCTTTGTTCGCCCTGGACGCCTATGCAGTTGCACAACGTCAGCCGGCGCGGGAGGGACGGGGTGCCACAATAACGCTCCTTTGCTTGAATCACCCCTTCGCTGAACTACCCTCTACCTTTAAGCACCACCGCCTGTTGTCTGCAACGAGGGCCCTACGGAGATGAAGCGTTATGAAAGTGGAAGAAGTGATTGCTAAGCTGACCGCCGACTTCCCCATTGCCACGCGGGCCAAGCTACGGCATCAGGACACGCCCACGGCGTGGGCCCAGTGGTTTATCCTGCCGGTTCCAGGCTACGTCGAAGCCTCTTCTTATGGGCCGGTCCCGAAGCGTGAGATTGAATGGATTGAACTCGACCCCGTGGAAGTCTGGCACATCGGCCGGCTGGTACCGCCCAAGCACATTGACCATACCCCCGCCATTTTTCAGCAGCTGCAATGCCACGGGGTCGCCATGGAAATAATCGATGGACGCATCAGAATTGCCCTGTAAGTTTCTAACGCTCCTTGAACTAAATGGCCGCGTTTACCTTCGGACCGTTTTTATGAACTTGACGCGAAGTGCTCGGGCCTTTGAATAAACGGTATAGCTTTGTTTGTGAGTGGTCTTCATCCCCTTCCGCACTCGTCCCTATCGCGGAAAATGCCGTGCCCGATTTTGAATCACTCGGTGGTTGGCCGCTCCACTTGGGTGGCGGCCCTGCTATGGCTTTTGATGAGTCACGCCGGGTATGCACAACTGCGGCGGACGTCCCCAGCCAATCCCGCCGTCATTTGCTGGCAAGAGGGCCTGAAACTGCGCTGGAGCGATTTTCAAGCGCCGCAGAACCTCCTGCCGGATGCGGGAGTAGGTGCGCATACCGGGACCTCAATTGATGTGCGCGGCGAGGTGGACGCACTGGGCCGTCCGGCGTATGTGGTGGCGTGCTATTTTAGCAAAAAAGAATCGTGGGTGCGCGATTCCTCGGCGGAGGGTAACCACATCTTGCTGGCTCACGAGCAAGTACATTTTGACCTCGCCGAGCTGTTCGCCCGTAAAATCCGCCAAAGAATTGCGCAATGCCGGCGCCGGGGGGATGAGGTATGGGGGCCCGAACTGCAGGCAGAAATTGAGGGCCTCTTGCGGGAATGGTCTGGGGTTAACGCGGTATTTGACCAGGAAGCGGCCGTTGAGCAACGACTGGCTGCCTTTGACGAGGAAATACGGGCTTTCACACCAACCCTGCAGCGATGGCAATCCCGTGTGCGACGTGAATTAACCGCACTGGGCCTATACGGTTCCAGCGACTCGACCTGTGGTCAGAAAAGCTAACCCTCCTATTTTTTAACAGAACTAGTTTACGGCACCACCCTTTTCTTGAACTCGGATGTAGGTTTGTCACGGGGACCCCACTTAGCCCGTGTCGTTGGCGAAGCGTCTTTCCTGAAGCCCTTACCCATGAGGCGTAGCCCTTTCCCCACCCCCGTCCTCTTGCTGCTGGTGGTGGTCACCAGCGGTGGGTGCGCACAGGAGAAGGCCGCCTCGGTCGAGAAGACGTACTACCCGGATGGGACCCCCGAATGGGTTGCTACCCGCAAAAATGGCCACTTGCACGGCCGAAGCGTGCTGTACTATCCGAACGGAACCATCGAAGCGGAAGCGCACTGGGTGGAGGGCCAGCGCACCGGGAAGACCCGGCGGTTTTATCGCCACGGCAAACTGGCGCAGACGGCCCAGTACGTCCGGGGCACCTTGACGGGGCCCGTGCTCCACTACGATTCGATCACGGGCCAGCCCGTGGAACGCCAGGTGTACGACGCCCAAGGCCGCCTCGTGTACCTCAACTCCTACGATCCCGACGGCCGGCCCAGCAGCAGGGGGCTCCAGTCGATCATGGAAGCCCCGGACACGATTGGGCGGGGTGGCGTTTACGCGGGCTGCCTGCGCTTTGGGTATCCCTTAACCGGCCAGGTGCGCCTGATCGTCGGGACCCTGGTCACGCGACCGGAGGCGCTCGAACGGTACCACATCCAGGACACGGTGGCCGTCATTGCCCCGGATGCGCGCGGCCGGTTTTGCTTCGCGTACCGCCTGCCGCCCGGCGCGCAGGGTCGCCAACTGTTCGGCTACCAATTTCGCCATTCGGGCAGCGCTTACGATTCCTTGTCGGTCGAGCGGTTATCGGGCACGAAACAATTTTTTGTAAAGTAGCTCTTTGAAGTAGGCGTTTAGAAGACTGCTCCTTCAACTGAACGTGGCGAGTTTACCTTCCGACCGTTTCGCTGAACAGGGCGTGGCAGGTGCTCTAATTGGTCATCATGGCAGCGGGAGTCACCTTCAACGTGTCAGGGTTAGATTTGGCGCTCCCGAAGTCAAACGTGCCGGGTTCAAGGCCCGTTGTAAGTTCCAATCGGGTAATGGTCAGGGCACCGCGGGTAATCCTTACCTTGTTTCTTCTACACCGTCTGAGGCACGGTCTAATGAGGGAAAACGCTTCCACCTTTCCGCAGCCCAAGCCCACGACCCCTATGCGTATTCGCTTCCCCGTCGCAATCAAAACATGGCTTGCGTGCCTGCTGCTTCAACTCGTTTGCATCACCAACGCCCGCGCCGATGCCTGGACGGCGGACTGGACCTCAGCCATTTTAGTGGCCCTGTTTGTACTGGCGCTGTTTTTTATCCCCAACGCGTTCTGCCTGTGGGTGGTCATCCGGTTTAGAAGTAACGCGGGCAAAGCGTTTAAGTACTTATTGTACAGCCTCGTTCCTTCCGTTATCACCGAATTGATGGCCCTGTCACTCGCGGCGAAATTAACCAACCGAGCGCTTCCCGTTGGCCCGTTCGATGAATACCTAGCCAAGCCCATTTTATGGGGACCCAAAGTCGCGCTGGTGCTCCTGGCATTCCTGATGGTACTGGCCACTCGATTGCGAACAGCGCCCAAATCAGAGGGGTCCTAGTTGCAGGGCATTCTGAGTCGCTTTCTTAATAGAAAAGGAAACTTCCCCTTATTTGATTGCCCATGGGCAGCCCTTTGGCCAAGGGGCTGCCCGAGCAGCTGGCCGGGTGAGCTTCAGGGGAATTGGGAAAGCTCGGATAAGGGCATAGAACATGTCCTTCTTGGGCCTAATCTCCAGCCATATTTGATGGGTTTGTTTTAAATCCACCGTTTTGCAGAAATACATAAAAGCCTAAATTCTTACTCCCTTTTTATAACCATGCGTTTCTCTCACACGCTGCTTGCCGCCTCCTTTGGACTGCTTTTGGTTGCCTGTCAGTCGGACCACCCCGCCCAGAACACCGGGTCCATGGTGCCCGCAGCACCAACGAAAGAAGATTCCAGTGGGACGCGGGAGGTGCCCGTAGCTGGTAAGGCCACGGATGCCAACGGCCGTGCTTCCGTTCCGCCCACGCAGCGGTGGCGCATCAACGATACCCTGGAACTGGAATGCAGCCGGCCGATTGCCACCTTCGTGACGGAGGAGCAGGCCACGCCACAGACGGTCTGGAATCACCTCGCGCTGCGGGGACGGCGCGGGTGGTACAAGCTGCTGGCGGATAACATGTACTGGACGCTGTATCACGCGTCGGTCACGCCGGATGGCAAGTTGTTTCAGTTACCGACGGTGGGGGCAGAGGACCAACTAGGCCGCGGCCGGCACCGGGCCAACAAACCGTTGAAACTGACCGAGGAAGAGTTGTTTTACAACACCTACGACGTGCCGCACCGGACGTGGACCGAATACTTGGACGAGGAGCTGAATGCGTTGCCGGCGCGGGAAATAGATGCCGAGTACCTGGGCGGCGAGTTGAACGACAAGACGTATCACCCCTTGCCGCATTGGCTCACCCAGGAACATACCCGACTGCAGCGCACCCGCCGGCTGCCCCCAGCGGAACAAGTAGCGGCGTACCTGGAACTAAGCCAGGACACGGCCCGGCACACGGGCCGGCTCGTGCCGCCCTATCGCCCGCTCTTGGCCAACCTGCTCCGGGCGTATCAGCCGTATACGACGTCGCCCGATACCACGCGCCTGCTCCAGGAAGCGGTGCGTTCGCTGACGGTGTCGACCAGCAGCAAGTCGAAGTAGAGAAGAACGCCATTTTGCTAGAACGCTCCTTATTTTGAACGGCGCGCGTTCCAGGCACGACGCATCCAGTTTACAAAAAGGCCGGCTGATTGAAGACCAATATAAAAATAAAAGCAGGTATCACCCCGTACGGCTCTACCATGATAACGCGACCTAAACTAAACGTGTACCTCACGTATTCTGGCTACAGCGATGAGTGGGAAAGAATGGGGTCGGCGCAGGAAAAATCAATCATCAGTTACAGCGACTGGCATCAAATAGATGACTTAAGAGAACGCATCTGCTTCGCGGCATCGGCTCCGGCGGATCAGGTGCAAGCAACGGCCTTGGAAAGGCTGCTAACGGAGAACTGCGAAAGCCTAGAGGTGCGGGAGGGCTTGCAAAAATTTGCTTTGAAATACTGCAATCAGGACCCCGCAAATTCGTGTTTGGTGAAAGGGGTGATTTACTTGGTTCTGCTGTTGACTGTATTGATAGTTATTGTGTACTACTATTAAGTGGAGCAGAGTGACACAAACCTTTAAATCATCCTTTAAGTGAACTACAGCCGAATGTCCACGCTGATGTCCTTTGAGTAGACTTCCTCGGCGTAAACGAGCGTGTCGCGGGGGCCTTGCTTCACTTTAATGGCCAAGTAGCAAAGCAATGGAAAGTCCGTCGCAAAGCGGCCTTGTGCGTCCGTAGTCAAGGTATCATGCCGGTAGCCGTTGTACCCGTCGTAATCACCGCCCCGGTAGTAGGCCGTTTCCAGATACAAGACGGCTCCCTTGACCGGCTGCTGGGTCTGCCGGTCGGTCACGGTGCCCACCAAGCGGGCGTTTTCTACATCGCGGTTGCAGGCGCTCAAGGCAAGTAGTAACCAAATCCACCTAGGGTGCATGGGAAGGTTGATGCTAGTGGACATGAACTATCGGTTATTCTAAACATACGCTCGTTTTGCTTTTCGGACCGTTATCCTGAACCTTGAAGTAGTCCCTGCTAGGAACGTGAAGTATGTTTAAGGGAGGGTCAAGAGGGCCGCGACCTAGATTTGTGCAAAACGTGTATTAATGAGTAATTTATTCCATTCGATTGCGCTCGTACTATTGTCAGTTGGGGACTCTCAGGCGCAATCCTTGGTAGTCAATGGGGGTTTTGAGCAATTAACAAGCTGCCCCCAATACGTGGGGGACATTGATCGCGCAAGAGGTTGGAATAACGGGGAGTTGACGCCAGACTTGTTTAGCACGTGCACTAACGGCCGAGAAAATGGCCTCAATGTGCCGGACAACTACGTGGGTTTCCAACACCCCGCAGTAGGGCAGTGTTACGCAGGCATAGCGCTCTTTAGCGAGAAAAAACACCTCAGCACGAGGAAATCGTATGAGGTGACCGAGTCCATTTGGACACAGCTCGCTACGCCGCTTCGTCCTGGGAAAACCTATCGGTTCAGCGTCTTGCTTGCGCTGGCCGATTCGTCGGTTTTTACCAGTCAGTACCTGACACCTGTGTTAAGCAAAGTGCCGTTTAACCGGGTTGGGAAAAGAGAAACGGGGCAGGCCCTGCTCCTGCACACGGCGGCGGTGGACACTGCTTGGCGGGAAGTGTCGGTTACGTTCACCGCCACCGATCGGTGGGCCTACTTGTCGCTTGGCCTTTCTCGGGAGGTATTTACGCTCAAAGCCTATAAAGACAGGTTGACTCGTCGGCGCACCGGAGTAGCGAACCAGGGCGAGGCTGTCGCATACTATTACGTCGACGAAGTAGAACTACTTGAGAGTAAGTAACCATATAAATCCCTCCTTCTGCTGAACAGCGCGCGTTTACCTTTTCCGACCGTGGCTGTTGCAGAACTCGCATCCTGGTGGCCTACGTGGTTCGTAAAAGGCGCATGCAAGGCAAGAAGCAGTTTCTCGATAAAGTCGTGACCCGCTTTCGGCTTTCCGAACGAGTCCCGCCTCATAATCTGTATCGCCGGCTGGCCGAGTTGGTGGACTGGACGTTTCTCTACGACGAGACCCGAGCGCTCTACAGCCACACCGGGCAGCCCTCGCTCGACCCGGTCGTGTTTTTCAAGCTGGTGCTGGTGGGCCGGCTGGAAAACCTGGTCAGCGACCGGCGTTTGGTCGAGCACTGCGCGTTGCGGCTCGACATTCTCTTCTTTCTGGGCTACGAGGTGGACGAGGAGCTGCCTTGGCACTCGACCGTGAGCCGCACCCGCCAGCTCTTCCCGGCCGCCGTCTTCGAGTGCCTGTTCGACCACGTCTTCGCCCAGTGCGTGGCCCGGGGCCTGGTCGCCGGCGATACGCAGGCCGTCGATTCGGCGCCGGTCAAGGCCAACGCCTCCCTGGAAGCGGTGGTGGAAAAGCAGGCGGCCGGGGCACGGGCACCGGGCCCGCACGTGGCCGGCCGCGACGACCGGCCCGTCGTGCCCGCCGCGGCGGTGCTTACGGCGCCGGCCCACCAGCTGCGCCAGCTGGCCACGGGGCAGCGCCGACGGCAGGGCGCGCAGACCGGGGCACTGGGCGCCCGCCACGAGCAGGCGCGGCTCTTGAGCAACAAGACGCACTACAGCCCCACCGACCCCGACGCGCGCATTTCCGTCAAGCCCGGCAAGGCGCGGGCCCTGAACTACCTCTGCAGCCTGGCCGTCGACACGGCCCACGGCGTCATCAGCCACGTGCAGGCCGATTACGCCGACCAGCGCGACAGCCTGCACCTGCCCCGCTTGCTCACCGGGCTGCAACGGCGCTTGCGGGAAAACGAGCTGCCCCTGCGCGCGTTGCTGGCCGACGCCGGCTACGCGAACGGGTCGAATTACGCCCAGCTCGAAGCCGCGCGCATCACGGCCTGGATCCCTGTTTTTGGCCAGTACAAGGCCGAAATTGACGGCTTCACGTACCACGGCCCAACCGACGAGTACACCTGTGCGGCCGGCAAAGTCCTCCCGTTTCGCAAGTACGACACCCGGGTCGACGGGGCCTGGCTTAAAATCTACTGGGCGACCTGCTCGGACTGCCAGCAGTGCCCGCGCAAGCCCACGTGCGTGCCCGGGGCCAAGCGCAAGCAGCTGACGCGCACGATTTACGACGCCGCGTACCGCCGGGCCTGGGAGCGGCAACAGACCCGGCGCGGGCAACGCAAACGCCGGGTCCGCGAGGGCACGGTCGAGCCCGTGTTCGGGCACCTGCTGCACCACTACGGCCTGCGCCGGCTCAACGTGCGGGGCCACGCCGGGGCCCACAAAACCATGCTGCTTACGGCCGTGGCCTACAACCTCAAAAAGCTGCTCCGCCACCGCCCCCAGCGGCAAGTGAGCCTGGCCGTGGCCCTGCCACGGCCCATGTTAGCAGCCAATTGGCGCGCCGGGCGGCGAAACAGGCACTCCGAAGCGCCCACTCGAGCACGCGCCCAGCCGCGAACCAGAAAGTCAACCGCCTAACCCGAGTTCTGCAACAGCCACGACCCTTTTGCTAAACTGACCATTAGTCTCCCAGGAGGACCAGCACCCCTTCTGGCTTATCCCCGGGAATGCCGGCTCGTATCTGCTTGAGCTCGTCGGTGGGGTACCCGGCGGGGCCGGCAAACGCAATCAGCCGGTTCCACTGCTCCGCCGACAAGTGCGTTTTCCCGTACGGGTCAATCCGCACCCCAGCGGCTTTACCGAATTCGTAGAGCAGGTTTTCTAAGGGCGTTTCAATGTCCAAGCTGCCGAGCCACGTGCTGTCCTTCGCGTTTCGGGTCGCTTGCCAGCACACATCGAGGGCCATTGGTACGGAGGGTAAATGAAACGCAAGAAAGACAACAACGCTCGTTTACCTTCAGACCGTTTTATTGAACTGCTAGCCCAGTAGCTACATTGCCGGCCGTTAACTGCCAAGGCTTGTGAATTTATGATAGAAGACCTTTCGATTGTCTCTACGCTCAACTTAATCAACGCGCGGGTGAAGGATTTTGTCCACCTGGAAGCATACATCCACTCCTTTGCAGGCAACCGGTTAACGATCAATGTGGGCGAAGAACTGATCTATTATTACAACTTCCAAGCGGTTTTCGAGGACGTGTTCATGGTGTCGATGAACACCTCGGCGTTCCTCAACACGCGGGTGCCCTGGCTATCGATTGTCCCAGCGCCAGAGTGCTTCGAGATCAATCGCCGTTTCCGCGTCGAAATCGGAAACACGGTCTTCCAACTGGACAATGAAGACCGCCTGCCCTTCTTTGTGGCCGCTAAAAGCATCAGCTATCTGCCAACAGTGGGGGGACGACCCGGCAAGCCCTGTACTTTGAACTGAGCCGCGTTCACGGCACCACCGTTCACGCATACTGGCTACCTTATCTTTTAACCCGATGTTTCCCACTTCCCCCAGTAATTTACGGCGGCTCACCTTCGTCACAATCGACCACCACCCCTTTACGTGGCCCCCGGTCGGGCACGACCCGGCCTACCATGCCTCGCTCCACTTGGTGGCCGTCGTCCGCTACACGCCGGAGCTGGACGCCATCACTGGGCAAGACTACACCGAATTGACCATCAACAGCGAGAAACGCTTGTGCGGCCTCGTTAGCTGTGAACCGGCCCAACCCGGCGATAAGGTGGGCGTCATCAGCGCACGGCCTTTTCTACCCTTCACCCCCGAGTAATACCAGGTGACTCCAAGCACCCGACTGTACCATCAACGCATTGTTGCTTATCGCTTTAATTATTCGGACGTTTAAGCGAACCAGCTAACTAAGTTCGAAGCAGTGACTGCGGTGTGCTGGGGGTGTTTATTCCTCCGGGAAGAGGTCAATCACTCGAAATTTAAAGGCTTGCTCTTCTTTCACAATGAGGTGGACGAACTCAGGGACTTCCCACTGCATGGTCCGCATGAAGGCGAGCAATTCGTCGAGGTTTAAATGATTGTAGGCCCCGATAAGTAACCCGCCTGCCCAGAACTTGCTGCCGCCGTACCATCCTGTTGGCAGGGCAGGGGAATCCACAGAGACCGCACTGAAGGGCCGATGGTGGTGCTCATACTGGGCAAGTTGTTGCTGGACCTTTTCCTCGTCTTCAGAACTGGAAAAGGCAATAAGCAAATTGGTTATGTAACTCATACGCGGGCAAAAGGGCCTGATAAAGGAATACTACCCCGGTGTCAACCAATTCATACTCCCACTGCTTTAGCTAAAGCCAAAGTAACGCTCGTTTTGCTAGAATCACCGTTTTCCTGAACGACTTGCTACTAATTCCACCCCTGCCTCAATGCCGCTTTCATCCCGCTTTGTAAACATCTTTTTCTCGGTTTCGGCGGGCCTGGTGGGCGTTATGGCGCTGGCGTTCGGTTCCTACGCCTTTTACCGCCACTACGCGATGGAAGCCCCCACCAGCCCCATCGTCTTGTTTGCCTCCTACGATTCCGGCGTGGCCGGCACGATGCTGGTCTTCCAAGCGGACGGCACCTTTCGCTACGAGAACTCGGCGTTTATCGCAACCGACGTGGTCACGGGTCACTACACGCGAACTGATAGCCTCATTCGTTTGGACCGGCTGCCAAAAACCGGGCTATTAAAGCGTCAAACACTCTTAGTGCGCCCTTCCCCCTTTACGGAAACGGGCCATGGGATATGGCAGGTAGGCCCCACGGGCCGCGTAGATTCAACGTTGGTGGTGTTCACTATTTTCCCTGCTCAATAAGTACGCTCGTTTTGCTAGAATCACCGTTGTGCTGAACGAGACGCTGTCCTATGCTGTGGGGCATCCAGCTCCTGCGCGGGGAGCCTGCCTTAGGGTTTAACGGGCAGGGGCGGCCCCAGGAACCGCATGCCGTGGTCGCGGAACAGCTGTTCGCGCTCGGCCCCGGTAAGCGGGGTTTTGCTCCCGGAACGGACCCGGAAAAAGTCTTCCATTTTCCCGGCGGGTTGCAGAAAGTACAGCAGTTTGCCGGTGTCCGTGAGTTGGGTCCAGGTGTGGGGCACTTGGCGGGGTAGAAAAATAGTGTCGCCGGGCCGGAGGTGGCGCTGCTCTTCGCCCACCACAAACCGGTACTCGCCGGCGACCACGTAGAAGACTTCGTCCTGGGCCTCGTGCAGGTGCAGCGAGGGCCCCCCCTTGGCGGTGCCGGTGTACTCAAACACCGCCAGGGCGCCGCCGGTGTCTTGCCCCGCTATCTTAAGGTCGTTCGGGTTCGGGCCCACAAATGTTTTTTCCCCGAACCGGCCCGCCCCGGCGTCGACGGTGAAGCTGGGGCCGGTGGGCGGGGCATCCGAGGGGTCGGGGGCGAACGCCGCAAAGGGGGCTCCCAAAGCCGCGCCAGGAGCCGCCCACAGGCTGGTGACGAAAAAGTGCCGACGTTTCATGCGTAACGGGGGTAAGGGTGAGAAGAGGTACAAATCTCTGCCCTCTCTCGCCCCCGGCATTGGTACAATTTAGACGTTTTGCGTCGGCAAGAGCTTGGCATTGCCTCCGGCCTCCACCAAGCCGAACCCCCGCTCGGGGGCCTGGGTGTCTTGCCGATAGAAGGCCCCCGGCGAGCGGCCGGTAAACGCCCGGTAGTCCTTGGCCAGGTGCTGGTGGTCGTGGTAGCCGCAGGCCACCGCCACGCTGAGCCAGTCCAGTTCGGGCTGGCGGTTCTTGAGCCGGAAGGCCCGGTCAAAGCGCGCAATGCGCGCGTACAGGGCCGGGCCCACGCCCAGGCGCTGGACGCACTGGCGGTCGAGCTGCCGGGGGCTCAGGCAGGCATAATCGGCCAGCGCGTCGAGGCCCAGCCGGGGGCCGGGGCGCAGCAGCAACTGCCCCACCGCGTCGGCGGGGTGGGGCGCCGCGCGCCGCCGCGCGATCCGGCCGAGCAAAAAGCGTTCGAGCAGCGGCAGCATCTCGGGCCAGCCGGCGGCGCTGCCCAGGCGCGCGGTGAGCTGGCGCAGCTCGGCGCCCCACACGGCTTCGGCGTCAATAAAGGTGTTGGTGAGCTCGCCCTGCGGCAGACACAAAAAATCCATTTTCCCGGCGGGTTGCAGAAAGTACAGCAGTTTGCCGGTGTCCGTGAGTTGGGTCCAGGTGTGGGACACTTGGTGGGGCAGGAAAATGGTGTCGCCGGGCCGGAGGTGGCGTTGTTCCGCGCCCACCACAAACCGGTACGCGCCGGCGACCACGTAGAAGACTTCGTCCTGGGCCTCGTGCAGGTGCAGCGAGGGGCCGCCTTTGGCGGTGCCGGTGTACTCAAACACCGCCAGGGCGCCGCCGGTGTCTTGCCCCGCTATCTTGAGGTCGTTCGGGTTCGGGCCCACAAATGTTTTTTTTCCGAACCGGCCCGCCCCGGCGTCGACGGTGAAGCTGGGGCCGGTGGGCGGGGCGTCCGAGGGGTCGGGGGCGGGGGCGAACGCCGCAAGGGGGGCTCCCAAAGCCGCGCCAGGAGCCGCCCACAGGCTGGTGGCGAGAAAGTGCCGACGTTTCATGCGTAACGGGGGTAAGGGTGAGAAGAGGTACAAATCTCGGACCTCTCCCGCCCCCGGTATTGGTACCATCTAGACGTTTTGCCCCGGCAGGGGCGTGGCCTGTTCGCCCCCCTCCACCAAGCCGAACCCCCGCTCGGGGTCCTGGGCGTCTTGCTGGAAAAAGGCGCTGGGCGAGCGCCCGGTAAAGGCCCGGTAGTCCTTGGCCAGGTGCTGGTGGTCGTGGTAGCCGCAGGCCACGGCCACGCTGAGCCGGTCCAGGTCGGGGGAGCGGTTCTTGAGCCGGAAGGCGCGGTCGAAGCGCACGATGCGCGCGTACAGGGCCGGGCCCACGCCCAGGCGCTGCACGAACTGGCGGTCGAGTTGCCGGGGGGATCAGGCAGGCGAAGTCGGCCAGCGCGTCGAGGCCCAGCCGGGGGCCGGGGCGCAGCAGCAGCTGCCCCACCGCGTCGGCGGGGTGGGGCGCCGCGCGCCGCCGCGCGATGCGGCCGAGCAAAAAGCGTTCGAGCAGCGGCAGCATCTCCGGCCACCCGGCGGCGCTGCCCAGGCGCGCGGTGAGCTGGCGCAGCTCGGCGCCCCACACGGCGTCGGCGTCAATAAAGGTGTTGGTGAGCTCACCTTGCGGAATGCCGGTCAGCCGGTACAAGGCCCCGGGCTGCAGCACCACCTGCAGGGCCAGGAACTCGCGGCCCACGTAGCGGTTGCTCACCACCGCGTGCTGGCCGATGAGCGCCGCGCGCGGCCGGGTCACCTTCGGCCGGCCGTCGTAGGCGACCGCTTCGGCGTCGCGCGGGTAAAAGGCCAGGCACTGCTCCGGCCGGGGCGGGTAAGCTTTAAAGGGGAGGGCCGCGCCGGCGGGAAACACAAAGTGGATGACCTGAATGAGGCGCACGTAGTCGCGGAGCGGCGGGCTGGGCAAAAAATCCTGGAGCAGCATACGCGGAAGGTAGGGGGTGACCGCCGGCCCGGTGCCGGGGAGTGCGGGGCCGCTTCGTAAAAATAAGACGGTTCGTGTTGCCGCGCCCTGGTCAGATCAAGGGCAGTTGTTTTCCCTGTAATAAGCCGCATTTCGCGATTCAGACCCTTTTGGTAAACTACGTCCAAGACCCACCTTGATGCGTAGCGATGAAGGCTCTTACCGCGAGTAGTACGTTCGATTAACCCAGGTGAGGAAGCCGTCCGCGTCCTGCGCGCTGTCGAAGGATACCCAAGAATGCGCGGTTAAAGCGGCGATAACGAAGGTGTCGGGTAGGGCAATGGGGGCGCCCAGGTCCTGCCAGCGCGCGTGGCCGTTGCGGACCAAGGCCGAGTCGACGAGCCGTTGCAGCACCAGCGTGTCTGCGCGTCGGGTGTAGGTCCACATCGCACGGATGCGGCCATTCCGGAAATGCCACTGTTCGGGCCCGATGATCATCAGCCCGGCTGGATCGGTCTTTGCGCTGCGCATCCGGTTTAATAGCTGCCCGCGGTCGTTGTAAATCGCCGTGCTGCCCGAATCCTGCCGCCACTGGCCGTAGAGGGAAGGCGCCGGAAGGGCTCCCGATTCAGCCGGAGCGGGGGACGTGCAGCGGGCCTGAAGGAGCGCGAACGCACCGAGAACCAGGGGAAGTAAGCGATGGGAAAAAGGCCGGCCCATGCACCTAAGATAAAGGGTGTCTTGTTCGGCTACTCCCTACCAATGTTCAATACATCCCTCGTTATCTTATTCGGCCCCTTTATCTGAACACTTCTAGAGCAGGAGATTATATCTAATCAACGGTTAGTCGCAGCTTGCAAAAAGGCTTATTGCTCCAGCGCTACCTTTCCCACCTCAAGCCTCATAATATGTTAGGACTGCTCCTGTGGATCGGCGTTATGTACCTCGTGATACTGGCCGTAGTAGGCTTCGCGCTGTTTCTCTTATCGGCTTATGCGTTACTGTTTCACCGTATTAAGAGCACCTGCTTTCGGATTGGTTTATCGGTCTCGTTTTGGGGATTTGTCACCACCGTTATCCGCAGCGGCACCACGGGCATCGGCAGGGATTTAATCCTGCCCGGCAGCGAATTATTCTTTGACCAACGGCTGGTAAGAAACAAGGACATTAATACGATGCTCCAATACTTTGCGCTGCTGGGCGTGCTAACCTACTGCATCTGCCGGCTTATCTGGTATGGCGTACAAAAGCGGAATAAAGCCCGAGTACTTAATGGCGGCCCCGATGTGGTCGACAACCAGCGCGTGCAATAACCCTCGTTCTGCTGATCGGACCGTGGCTGTTGCAGAAGTCCAATTTGACGCGACAGGTAGGCCATCAAGGGATGGAGGCCGGCCTGCAATACGCTGAAATAGGCCTTTTGCACCCTCACTAGGACTGACGCAGGCCGATTTTGAGCCATTTTCTGAGTTCTGCAACAGCCACGACCCTTTTCGTGAACTAGCAGAACCGTCGACCCTGTGGGAGCTGCCAACGTTGCAGCGATTCGTCAAACACGAACGCGGAGTTGGCTAAAAGTCCGGCCGGCGCAACAGCACCGCTAGGCTGTCGTAACAGGAGACGGTGAACTGCAGCCCGTTTACCTCGTTGTCGGGCGAATACGATATTTCGCTGGGATAATTTGTCGTAAAAGGGGTGGGTTGGTACGGGCGTTTATGGCGGTGCCCCGCGGTAAAGACCCCGACCTGCTGCGGGTCCAGCACCCCCCCTGGCCCGGTGCGCTGCTGGTTCTTGGCAAACGCCAGCTCGTCTAGCGGGTGCAATTGGCGCAGGCGCTGGCCGGTTGCGTCCACGAGGTAGTATTCGGCGCGGGCCAAGTCGTCGGCGCCGAGCGGATCCGAGGTGCTCAGGTGGCCGTACGGCGGTACGTGGAGGATTGCGCGGCCGTCTACCTCCGTGAACGGGTCCGGCATGTCGTACTGCCGGGAGAGGATTACTCGACCGCGAAAGCCTTCCGGAATCAGAAAGACCAGGCGGTTGTGGGGAGGCAACCACTTGGCCCCGGTCACGAGCAGCACGATAAGGACGGGCCCGAGCACGGGGGACAGGGCCAGCAGCTTGGCCCAGCGCGGCTGCGGGCCCCGGACGATGAGCCAGACGCCGAGCAGCAGCCCGCCGGCCGGCAGCAGCAAGAGCAGCAACAACGGGGGCAGGTAGGCGCCAATCATAAAAATCGGCACGGCCAGCAGCAGGCTGCCCAGCAACAGCAGGGGCCCGACCCAAAAGCCGAGGCGGCGCCAGGAAGTATCGCGGGGGGGCGTGGTTAGCCAGGAGGTATCGCGGGGGGACATGGTCCGGAACGGGTAAAACGAGTCGGGGGTAGGACGACCAAGGCGGCGGAGGCCGTCCAACGGCGGGCAGTCCCCATAGTGGCAAAAGGGGGGCCAAAGAGGAAGCGGACGGCCGCAACCCAAAGAAACGCGCTAGAGCCGCTACCCTCGCGCGTTGGCGGAAGAAGTCCTTAGCCCACGTAACAAATGCAATAGTGATGGCCGGCACTGGCGTGCGCCAGAAACTGTTGCAGGTGATGGAATTCTTCTACCAAGGCGTGCTCGTTGAAGCCGTTGTTTGCGTCCTCTTCCCGATTCCATATTTCCGGGTAAATGCCTTCGCGGTTTAACTCGTCGGGGTCGAACGCGTGCCGGAAATCCGCGTCGGTGATGGTCGCTACGTGCGTCGCGAGGGCCTGTACCGTGGCGGGGTCGTGGTAGTACACCGCGGTCCCGTCCAGTGGCGTGTCCGGCGGTAAGTTATCCCAATCCAGTTGGGCGTAGTCGATTTCCTCCCCCACGAACAGCAGGGGGTAGAACAGGCGGGTCAACAAGTCGGCGGCGGCGGGTTTTGCCTTGGAAAGCACAAATTGCAACCCCTCAAAGGTCTTATCAAAGCTGGTGGACGCCACGGCGACCCGGTAGTACTTAAACGACGCCGGGTCATCGGCTAGCTGGTCAAACGTGCTTTTATCCAAGCTATGCAATACCGCAGACAGTCCCATTAGCGATTACAGTGATAAAAAGATCTGCGCAAACTTACTTCTCAGGCCGGCCTATGATTACTTAAATGATAATTGAGTGGCTTAACCAGTTGTCTTACGTATTAGAAACTACCGTTTCACTGAACGCTCTACAGCGACCTTGGAAAAAAGCATTTGGAAGTTCGCGCCGCTGCTTCATTCCATGTAGGTGCCCACGTACCGCCCGAATCCGAGCCAGCCAAACAGCAGCAGGTGCCCCAACAGCACAGCCAAAAACAGCCCAATAACGCGCCCCTTGGGCACGGGTCCTTTTTCCTTGTCCCCCTTCAACTCGTCCTGCCGCAATGCCGCTGCCAGCAGGAGCAGGGAAAGCAGCGCCCCGGCGACAAACGCGAAATTCATCAGGCCCTGCCCGGCCGCGTCGTGGACCCCGCCGCCAAAGAGCTTTATGCCGGCGTCCTGCCCCATCAGCAGCCCCGCGCACAGACCTGCTTTTAGGTAGGGATTCCGCGTCGGGGCCCCGAACAGGACGAGGCCACAGGCAAGCAGGGCCGCCACGGGGCTCCACAGAATCCCGGACGGGGCCGAAATGTAGTCGTAGTACACGTTGGCAGCCACGACGGTCAACGCAAGGGGAACGGCTAGGAGGCGGAGTAACCAGACAAGAGGGGGCACGGGCAGTTCGTTAAATTTCCCCAAAGAAACACGGACTTAACCCTCCTTTAAGTGAACTGAGCGCGTTTACCCTCGGACCGTTCAGATGCACCACGTGCGGCCTTGGTTTCCTTCGCTTGGTGCGGAAAATCGCAATGAGCCAGCTGCCTAAATCGCAGGAACACCTTATCCCTTGCTGCTTTCGCACTACTTTGCTGCCCAATTCTTATTGATCGATGCGTTCGTTTCTTCTCCTGTGGCTCGGGTTTCTGTTGGGCGGGCTCCTGGTGGCATGCGAATCGCGCCACTCGGCGGGCACGTGTGACGGGTCCCCCGTCGCGGCTACGGCTCGGCAGCCCGCCGTGCCGAGGGTGCCACTTGACACGGCCGCGCTGCTGCACCGCGCGCTCGGCGCGCAGGGACGCGGGTACGTGTTCTCTTCTTTCACCACCGGAGACCTCAACCACGACCAACGGCCCGACTTCCTCGCCCTCTTCCGTTCCGCGCAGGTGCAAGACGCCACCACCGGCATGCCGGACACCTACGCCTGCCGGGTCGCGGTGGTGCTCAACCGCGGGTTTCCCCGCCTGGAGTTGGCGGCCGTCAACGACCACGTCGTCGAGTGCCTGGGCGGGGGGTGTCCGCACGAAGGAGCGGTCATTGCCGGGTCGTCTTTTTCTTTTACCAGCCTCGACGGCCTGTGCACCAAAACCCGGAGCGAGCAGACCTTTCGTTATTCCCCGCAGCACCGCACGTGGCTGCTGGAGAAAGAGAGCGACGAATACTATTCGTGTCACGACAGCATCCCGGTGGGGCACGGCTACCGGGAACGGACGCGCCGGGACTTCGGCACCGTTACGTTTGCCGACTATTGAGCCCACCGAAATGCGGCTCCGACATCCGGGCCTTTGACTAGTGGAACGTAGTCAATGCAAAACGAGGGGAGGCCGCCGCGTGGGCCTGCTGATGATGGCCAACCCCTTGTTTTGCGTTTCGACCGTTTGGCTAAACACCCAGTGCACGGTCTCTAAGGCAACGAACAACGGGTAAACGGAACGGCTCGTGGGCCGCTGCGGGCGAAGGCTGCGCATCCGCTCTGTTCGGCCGCGGGGGCGTAGCTTGCCGCGTGGGCACCCCGCCCCCGCGGATTGATTCCCTTGTCCCGTTTGCCCCGACCCATGCGCCCGCTCTTTATGCTGCTGTTTCTGCTGGGCGTCTGCTGGCCCCCCCGTGCCGTGCGGGCCCAGCAGACACTGCTGTCCTTCAACCCGGGCCCGGTCTGGGCGGGGCGGTTGGAACCAGTGGGGGAAGCGTTCTATTTGCCGGCGAGTCAACGCGGCCTGCAACAGGCTACTACGTATTTAGTGTACCACGGCCAGCGGTACCTGATGAAAGCGGTGCGCTACGATTCGCTGGGACGGCTGGCGGCCTATGACGAATACCAACTGGACGTCAAAGAGGGGCAGTTGACGCGGCGCCTAGCTCGGCACGTAACGTATCGCACGCAGGTATCAGGCGACTCGCTGACGAGCGAGGTAACGGAGAACTGGCACTTGACGAGTTCTTCGTATGTGAGGGAGTGGCGTATTAAAGGAAGCATTCCTCCCACGGAACCATTGCTGGGCAAGGGCGCGAAAGCGCAGCCGTTGCAAACGACCGCTCCAAGCCGCCTGCTCGCCACCATGAAGGATCGGGATGGTAACTACCTTTGGACGTGGACGCGGGAAGGCACGATGCACGGGGGGCCGCTTTCCCCGTCGCACCGCTATTACGGCCAGGGGGTCTCAGGCGGCTTCATCGATGCCAAAGCACGCCGATTCAGGGCGACAGCCGGTCGAGGGAATACAAGCTTGCTGTGGGAACGGCGCTATGTGGGCCGTAGTCCAAATTACGTGGAAGAGGGCCGCTCCTCGTTTTTCTCAAGCGGCGGCGCCACCGACCGACAAGTGTACCAGCGCAAGGTAAAATGGCGCAACGGCTGGTGCCGCACCGAGCAGTTTACGGCCTTTGGCGAGGCCCGCATCGGCGAGCGCTTGCCACAGTTCACGATCCGCCACCACTACACGTTTTACTTGCCTCCTAGGAAGGGCACGGTCCGCCCGTCCGATAGCGCAGTTACCAGCAACAAGAAGTAGCCCTGCGATACCACCGTTTCCGTGAACGGGTAGCCGGTTATTGGAACTTGCGGGCCTGCTCGACAATGGGGGCGAGGAGCTGCGGCCGGCCTTGTATGTTTGCTTCCGCCAGAAATACGCCCAGGGCAGGGTCCGCCGCCAGCGCGGCTTCGAAGGGCGCGTACCGCGCGGCGTGCAGGACCCGGGCCATGACGAACACGGCGGTTTTCAGGCCGTACACGCCGTATACGTCGTCGGTGCGCGGCTTTTTGGCGTCGTACTTGCGCACGGCTTCCCGCACCAAGTCCCGGCGTTGGGCGGCGGAGAGTTGCTGCACCACCGGCTCGTGGGCGAGCCAGTACTCCACGTAGCCGAAGGCAAAGGAGTAGGCGGCTTGCCCGGTCGGGGGCACGCAGCCGGCCCCCATCCGTTGGTAGCGCGCTAGGAGCACGGCGGCCGCGTCGGGCCGCCGCTGCAGTTCAACCAGGCCGTTGAAGCGCTGGAGCAGGGACTGCATGCCGTGGTACTCGACGGTGCGGGCAAAGATGTCCGGCAGCAGCGGGTACTCCAGGCAGGTCTCCACCAAGCCCGGGGTGGAAATGGTGGCCAGGACCGCCGGGGGCAGTTGGCAGGTGTCGAGCATCTGCTGCCCGGTGCGCAGCTGCGCCCACGCCGCCGTGCCCGGCCGCAACGGGTAGCGGTAGGCGTCCGCCAGGACCGGCGCCACGAACGGCGCGGAACAGGCTTCGGGATTGAACGCCACCGGCTCCTTCTTACAGGCGGACGTGAGGGCGAACAAGGCGCCGAACAAACAGTAAACAGTTGATTTCATGCTTTTCGGGCGCAGAGACGTGGAGGGGAGCGGGAAGGTAGCCATTCCCGTTGAGCCGTCGGTTCAGGACCACTGGGGTTGAGGGGCGGATGTGTAGCGGCGTGACCGCCGCCACTCGTGAAGGGTTGCACCAACTCTTCAAAGTGTTTTTTTGGCTCGTTTTAGAGATTGGGACCGTTTAAGCGAACAGCCGTTTTCCTAGTTAGTGCGCAGGTCAAAGCGCCCGTCGGTGATGCGCACTGTCTTGCCCGTGGTGGCGCTGACGGCCTCGAACTCGAACGTGCCCGCCACGATGCGCGCCACCGTGTCCAGGCGCGTGAAGCGCAGCGTGCCCTCGCCCGGGGCGAGGACGCGGAAGTCGTCGTTGAGGGGGCTGAACGCGGCAATGACCCCGTTGCGCTCCGCCAAATCGAACTGGGCAGTGCCCGGCTGTAACGGGTCGATGCCAATGCCAAATTGGTCCCGGGTGTCCCCGCCGACCCGATTGGCCGTGATGTAAAACATCTTGCCCGAATAATAGGCTTTCCAGGAGGGGAAATTGAAACTGCCTTTGGGCAGCCAGACTTGTCCATCGACGCGGAAGCCGATGGTATTGCTCCCGTTTTGCGTGATGGGCGGCAGTTTGGGTTCCAGGGGCTGCGGGTCACTCTTTTTGAGCTGGCACTGGCTCATGAGGACCAGGGCGAGCAGGGGAAGGAGAAGTCGGGGGTGCATAAGTAGGTAGAGGAAAAAGGGGGTAGAAGGGACTTAGTTGGTTGATGCGCAGGTCGAAGTGCCTGTTGGCAGGACAAAGAACGCGCCCCGCCGCCGCTCGTGGCCCATGCCCCGTGGACCATTTTAGTGAACGGCAAGAAAAAGCCTCTTTCTGCTTAATTGCGGAAATGAGCACGCTCCTGCATCCGGTGGTTCGATCATTGGCGAGGCAGCGTAAACCCATCAGTAAAGGAGTTCACGAAACTCACCTCAACGCGTAGTTTTCTGTACTTAGCTAATTGAACCAGTTTATTGAACTCAATCAGAACCGTAGCGCAGGTTTGCAGGGCTTACCAGCATAGTTATGGGAAACGAGCGTTTATTAGCCTATTCCCCTTGCTATTCTCTTTCTTTCAAATTTTACGCTAGAAGCACGTAGCCTAACTTCATTCGCCGCCTCTTTTCGGAAATCTATGGGGTCCATCCCCTGCATCGCCGTCCATGCGACGTTGATGGGCATATATTGAACCCTATCTAGGCCAACGCTTATGAAGGGGTAATTGCCCCCATAGTGGGTGGCATTTAACTCCCACCAGCCGTTCACGCGCTGTCGGATGACTTCCCCTACGTAGGCAACTACGGGGTCATACAGCTGCTTGAATACCGTGTCCAGCCCCAATGCCTCACAAGCGGTGGACACCAAATCAAGACTCGCATAGCTCTTGTCCAGTAGCACCCTATCAATTTGCAAGACTCGGGCCAGTTCGTCTGCTAACTCCGGCAACCGTTCGATTAGGGTGTTCTGACAATGAGAATAAAAGCGCCAATGGTCTACAGAGCTACCACGATTGTTGGCATAATTGTCTCTTACGCGTTGCACCGACTGCATCCATTTTAAAAAATAAGCCTTCGCATAGACGTCCCCTTTGCCTGGAATAGAGAGGTCCAGTTGGTCAAACACATACAAGAATCGGTCGTCTGGAAGCTCATACACCAGGTCGCGTTGTACGTGGCCACTGGCGTATGTTTCTTGAAAAAACGCGGTGTACTCTTTGTGAAGCTGACCTTCTTTCTCGACCAGCGCTTGGACTTGTTTCTTCGTGAGCCGCTTTTCGTTTAAGCATTTTCGCTGTCCCATATACGGTCATTGGCTTGAGTGGCGTTCAAATAAACGGTGCTTATGTTTTCCAGTGCCCATCCCCATAGATCCCATACCCCGCCAAAAACAACCCCAGCACCAGTGCCCCCAGGCCGAGCAAAGCAAGTAAGCCGGACAAGAGAAAAAGCGAGGCAATCAAGCAAAGCAAGCCGATGCCTGCGAGGAGAAGCCCCGCGTAAAACAACCCCTCGTACGAACGGGCCACGCCGTTCGGCAAGTGCCGCACCAAAGCACCACGCGTGGCCCGGGGCGTCATGGGGCGCCAGAGGATGCTTGCCACACGCGGGGCAGTGGCCGGCGGCACCTCCTTGCGCGGGTGCCGTGCAGGCAACGGGCCGACTCGCCACTGATGCCGGAGCAAAGCACGGTACGGAGTGCTTACGACCGGCGAAGGAAGCGGGACAGCGGCCGATGCGGTACTCCCCGGAGGCGGTACAATTCCAGCGCCCGTGCGTTTGCCTGGTGCGGTGGGCTGAAATTCAAACGCCAGCCGCTCACTTCGGCAACCGCCCAGCAACAGCTGCCATGACAACAGCAACGATACACCAAAACGGCTACGTAGGTGGCGGGAGCGGGTGGTCATAATTGATGCCCTAGGGAAAGTTTACGGAAACGGTACTATCAATTGCCTTAGGAAAACGGTATCGGTTGCGCTTCCCCGGCTTGCCAATCCTGAAGACGGTGTTGCAGCCCCGCCAACCCCTGCCGCTGCCCGGGGGAAGTGGCACTCGCCCGTTCTTCCGCGAGCCAGGCGAACGCCTCCGTCTGATAGCCGCACCAAAACAGCGTTTCAAAGGCCTCGAACAGCGCGTTGTTCGGGCGCGTGTGCACAAGTGCGCCAAAACCGTTTGTCGGGACGTAAACTGGTCCAAGAAGGGCAGCACATGCGCCGTCAGGTCGTGGGCCACTTGTTGGCAAAGCGCTTCGGGGGGTATCTGCTCGCTGGCCTCGTACCACACGTCCCGGTGTGAGCCATCCAAGCGGCCCACGCTGGTGCGCACCACACACAGCGGCACCGTAAACTGTCCGGGCGTGGTAGGAGCCGCCCCACGGAACGCCCACTCCGTTTCCGGCAGGTACACCCCCAGGTTGAGGCGGAAGCGTACCCGGTGGCCGTCAGTGGCGGCGCTTTTTTGCACGGCTACTAGTTTGCCCCAGCCGCTCGGGTCGTAGAACCGAAACAACGAGCCCGACTTCCGATAGCCGCGGGTTTTTAACAGCGGCGCCAGCACCTGGGCGACGACGTGATGGAACTGTGCTTGCGCGGCCGTGGGCGTTGTGGACAAGGTAGGGGCAATGAAGGAGGGAAGGATACCCAGCGCGCAAGTTCAGCGAAACGGTCGGAAACGCAAAGGGAAGGTAATTTCACTTGCCAAGCCCCTACCCCAATGAATGAACGACGCAGCCGGTTAAAGCAGCTTGTTCTTTTCGGGGCGCTCCTGCTGGTTTTTACGACGGCCGCTCGGGGGCAGACAGCTGCCAGCACACGGGTATACGACTGCGCCGAGGTGATGCCCAGCTACCGCAACGATACCCCACGGCAGTGGATGAGCTACGTTTTCAAGGAACTGAGCCCCGTTTTGTATCGGAACAGGCAGCGGGAGGGCGAAGAGATCGCCAGCTTGTACCTGCGGCTCCTCATTGACCCGCACGGGCGGGTACGCGACGTGCAAATTACCCGCCCGCGGTTATCGACCCGGTGCGAACGGGAAGTACGAGAGAAACTCCTGACCATGACGGGCTGGACGCCCGCCCGCAGGCAGGGCCAGCCCGTTTGCTGTTGGATTCCCCTGGCCGTGAGTTGCCTGAAATGGCAGTAGAGTTGCTTGGATGCCGATCTCCACGGGGCGTGATTAGGAAGGCTTGCCCTGATACCCCGTAGAGATTAATAAAAGGGTCCGAATCGGTAAACGAGGATTTATAGTTTAACCCCTTTCTTCACCTGCGTCGTGAAGCTGCCGGAGCCCGGCGCTGGTATCATGGTTGCGGGCAGCGGCTGGATGCCGGGAACTGCGGGAAGGCCCAGGCTGCGGTCCACGGCCACTAACTCGAATGCGCCCGGCCCGATCGTTTCTATTTCCAGCCGCACGCCCGCGGTACCCGCAGCATAGTAGAGCAGCGTCGCGTAAGCGCCGGTGGGCACGGGGGGCTTGGCCGCATCGGGCAGTGGAACCACGTGGCCGGCGACGCGTACCAGGCGTGCGCTCCGGGGCCACTGCAGGAGCAGGCTCACCGCATCGGGGCGGCTGGAACGCACCAGCAGGCGCAGGTGGCGTCCCGTTGGCAGGGCACTGTCGGCGACTACTTCCACGGTGGGGGCGGTCAGGGTCAGGGTCAGGGACGGGGCTTTTTGGTGCAATAGGGGCCGCAGGCCCCCGGGGAAGAGCGTCGGCATGGTCCGAAACGTCGGTGCGGTGAAAAACTGGCGCGTCCACGCATCCGCGTGCGGGGTGCTGCTTACCCAATAGGCCTGCCTTTTGTCGGCGTCGAGGATGTACAGCACGTGGGTTTGCTGCGGAAATTCGGCCGTGGGGGTGCTGCGGGCGTGAGCGGCCACCAGGGCCCCCATGGCGACCAGGCCGCTCACGCCCGGCACCGCCCAGTGCCCCCCCGGGCCCGACGCATCGGCCCGCCGAAGCGCGGGCAGCAGCACTGGCAGGAGCAAGCCCAACAAGACCGCCAGAAAAAACGCAGCGCCCAGCAGCAAGGGCCCCACCCCGGCGGTCGTCAGCAGAATCGAGAGCCCAGGGGCCAGCAGCGCCACCGCCGGGAGCACCCACAACCAGGCCCACGCGCGTTGCGAGGGCCCCACCCGCTCAACGGCGGGTGGGGACCCGCGCAGCGACCACCACCAGGCCGCCGCCCCAAACAGCAGGGGGAAGCCCAGCAGAAAGCCCGTGGTGGGCGCCTTCACCTGCACGAGCACTTGCAGCGCGGCCAGCACCAGCAAGGCGCCGCCCGCCAACGAATCGGGCCGCAGCCACCGGAGCAGGCCGGCGTAGTAGGCGGCAAAGACGGCCGTGCCCAGTGCCACAAAGGCCAGGTGGTACGCGCGGACGTTGTAAAAGCTGTGGTCGTAGAACACGGCGTACTGCGGGTACGCCCCGGCCACCAGCCGCGTCAGCCCCCAGGCCGTGGCCACCAGCAGCAGCAGGCCGCCCACCCAGGCCAAGGCCCCGCCCAGCCAGCCGCGCAGCCGCAGGCGGCCCTGCCGCCGGGCCTGCACCGCCGCCGCCGCCAGCAGGAGCCCGGCCCCGAGGGTGAGCAGGTAGTCCCAGCGCGCGTCGTACTGCACCAGCCACAAGCCCAACGGGTTAAAAAAGGTGCTGTCGGGGGCCGGCGTCCGGACCAGCGGGATGTTGCCAAAGTGCCGCACCGCCGGCAGCATGTAATCGCCCTGCTGTTGCACCGTCCCCGGATGGAGCCGGCCGGGCGTATCGACCGGACTGTGATAATACGAGTAGCCGCCCACAAAGGCAAAATTGAGGCCCGGCAGGCCCGAGGCCCGGAAGGCCGTGAAGTCGGTGTCGTTGGGCAGGTGGCGGTAGACTTCGTAGAAGAGCGAAGAGCCGAAGGCCCCCGGCACCGCCTTCGCGAACTCCCCAACGACCCACCCGTTGCCCGGGCTGACCTCGAACAAGGTGGCGGGCCCTTCGTTGCCCCGGCCTTCGAAGTTGAGCACCACGCCTACCTCCCGGCGCAGGCGGGCCGTGTCGGCGGCGTAGGCGCGGGCGCCCATCAGGCCGATTTCTTCGCCGTCGGTAAAAACCCAGCGCACGTCGTGCGCCAGGGGCGGGCCCGCGCGCAGGGCGCGCATGGTTTCGAGGGCAGCGGCCACGCCCGCGCCGTCGTCGCCGGCCCCGGGGGTATGCGGCTGCGAGTCGTAGTGGCTCAGCACCAGCACCCCCGGCTGGCCCGGGGTGCGGCCGGGCAGCAGCGCCACCACGTTCTGGACGCGGGCGCCTACCACGGTGCCGGCGTCATTGCTGACCACGGTCGTGTCCTGCACCGTGACGCGCAGGCCCAGGGCCCGGCAGCGCTGCACCAGGTAGTCGCGCACCCGGTCGTGGTCCGGGGTGCCAATGCTGTGGGGCCGGCGGGCAATGACGGCCACCTCCCGCATCGCTCGTTCCGCTGAAAAGGCCGTGGCGGGCGCCGTGGCAGCCACCGGCCGTGGCGGGTTGGCCACATACAACGACAAGGCCACAAACAGCAACACCCCGGCGAGAGGCAACCAGCGAGACACGCGGAAGTGGGTCATTCTTAAAAACTAACGGTCATGGGGAAGGAGCAAAGGAAGTCGATAATCCTCCTGGTTAATTTTTAACTAACTATTATTTAAGAAAAGCGTGTTTACAGAAACGGTCCCATTAGTCAGCTCCAGATTGAGCAAACTTATCGAAATCGTATTTCAGTTCTGAACGAAGACGTTCTGGCCATTCAAAGGTGTCCAGTCGTCCTCGTTGCTGGTTGTACAGGGCAATCAGGGTGCGCTTTTCGTGTGGATGGCTAGCCCAAAAATGGGGGTAAGCGTTAATTTGGACTAATGCCCGGAACAAATCTCCCTCGAAAAACTCCGTTTCTACGAATAAATCCTTTTCGAGCTCTTTCAGCGCGAGTGGGATTAGAAATTCCAACGCCGCATCCTAGCCAATTAAAAACCGAAGCTCCTGGATTTCCAACTCCCCGATGGGTTTTTGGTGTAATTGGTAATAGGTACGTACCACATAGGAGGAATTACCCAGGGTTGGGATCGGGTCTTTCCAGGTCCATCCTTCCAGTTCACTAACACTTTTGCGGAGGAAATTTTCCATTTCATGAAGGGTTAACGGCCTGTTCTGCGCGTGTTCGCGGGGTGGAAAGGCTTTTCTGTGGCTGGCTTCCCACACGGCGCCAATCTTTGCCGCATCGAACGCCTGGCCCGCAACAGTGCCTTTTTTACGCTGACGGGTAAGCAACGGTATCAGTTCACCCTCGAGCTTGTGGCCCTCGTTCACGCAAAGGGTGATTTAAACAGCCCCCGTCTTTTTGTATGAGGGCCGAGAATGGCCCGCTAGCGGTTTTAAAGGTGCTGCTTTCCAGCGAATGAAACCAACAGCAGCCAGCAAATGTACTTACATTGTACGTACATTTGATTCCATGAACACGCGCCTGATTCGGGTCGGCAATTCCCAGGGGATTGTACTGCCCAAGAAGTTACTGCAGCAGTACCACCTCAGTGGCGAGGTGGACCTGCAGCCCACGCCGGAGGGGTTGCTCATCAAGCCCGTCGTGAAGCCCCGCCGCCAGGGCTGGGACGAGCGCTTTCAGCAGGCCATTGCCCAGGGCCCCGCCCCGGAGGGCGAGCTGCTGGAGGGATTCTCGGACGAGGCCTTTGAGGAAACGGAATGGCAGTGGTAGTAACCGTGCAGCGCTTCGAGGTGTGGCTGGTAAACCTCGACCCCACCCAGGGCAGCGAAATCAACAAGACCCGCCCCTGCGTGGTGCTCTCGCCCGACGAGATGAACCGCTACCTGCGCACCGTCACCATTGCCGCCCTGACCAGCACCCGGCGCGACTACCCCTCCCGGGTGGATTGCACCTTCCAGGGCAAGGAGGGCCAAGTCGCGCTTGACCACATCCGCTCCGTGGACAAAACCCGTTTGGTGCGCCGTCTGGGCATGTTGCCCAAAGCCACCGCTCAGGAAGTGTGTGACCGACTGCAGGAAATATTCCAGTACTGATGATTCATTCCGACAGGATTTATTTCTTGCTACAACCTAAACGGATGAAGCATCTGCTAACCCTGCTACTTGGCTTCTCCGTCACGTCAGGTTTTGCGCAATGTATTGACGAGCAGAAGGTGAAGTACGGCGGCGATTTTGGTCACCACGGGTACATCTATTTCTGCCCCAGTTATGATTTTGCTTATGGAGGCGATACTTCTAAAAAGTGGAGCATCCTCAATCCCATCGATATACGGCAGGTAGCAAGCACTGCCGTTCCGGTGAAAGAAGCGGTTGAACAACAGATACGAGCCTATGCCGGCGATGTCTTCTTTTCCAATCTGGCGTTTTCGTCTATCCAAGTGGTGTACTTGGATAGCCTCGCCAAGTTTGAAGGCCGCGGCCCGGCTGTGGATATGACCAGGTGCAGAGGCAAGTATTTTCTGACGTACTACTTCCACGGGGATTCGGAAGCTGCGTATTGCATCGGTGTAGCTGTCGATGAACAAGGGACCATCCTCTCTCCCTTCTCTTTCCCGTCGAAACAGGACTACAAGCCCCTTGATACGACCCTTACCGTTTGTGGAGTGCTGAGTAAAGCCCGGAAGTTTAACCGGAGACTCGGGGCTATTCAGGAGGTGCGTTTTGACTATAACCCCACTTCCAAGCGGTTCTATTGGCTCGTTGCGCAGGAAGTCAAAAAGCCTAAAAGAGGAGAAAATACCTTCATAGAGGTGGTGATAGATGCAGCAGAACCGACCAAGATTAAGGCGCAAGAAGGAAAAGTGTTTCGCTCACACTGATGCGATATTTGTAATAATACAACATTACTTATCAAGTGATTATGCTTGTAAAAACTAAACTATCCGTTCACTGAAACGAGCGTTTTACTGTGTGCTTACCTGCAGACTTTTTAGCTTCGGTCGAAGAGGGCCTCCCACACAGTGTTGGTACGTCCCTCATAGTCCACCAAGCAGGTGCGTCGCTTTAGGGTCTCCCGGTCGATGGGAACAAACCCGTGTTGCTGAGCCGCTCGAAACACCGCCCGGGCTTCCTCGGTGGCGGGTTGTTCAACGAGGCGCTTTCGGTCCACAATGGAATCGAAGAGCAGAAAAAACTTGCCCACCAGCGACAGCAACAGGCAGTGCTCCTCTTGCTGGCGCAAGTGGTAAACCATGGCCGAATCGTAGTTCAGGTCGGTGGTGTCCGTGATGGCAAAGCGCAACGCCAGGTCGTCTATCAATGGCTGATACGGCCGCTTATCGTACGTCTTTTGCAGAAAACCGTAGTGGGGAGCCGTGGCCGAGCCGTGCGCAACAACAATGGCTTGGTTGATGGTGTCCAACAGGGGTGGTTGCTGCATTGAATCGTGGAATGGGGCCATGGACATATTCGGGTGCAAGCCCTTCTAGTTCATCTAAACGGTCGGTTAGCGGGGCCATTCAATTGAAGAAGGGTTATCTACCTGGTTATTAAGCCTACCTTCAAGCCGTGTTCACCCTCAGCTCCCAAGCAGTAGCTTGCACGGTATTAATCGCTACTTGTTCAATCTTAGTGCTCAATCTGCTCTGCTGCCAGATGATCGGAAAAACCCTGCTGCTTTCTGAAATAACGGGTGTGAACATGGGGCCGTTCTACATGACCGTCTGGTTCGTAATGCCAGGTTTAATGCTGATTTTATGGGTGCCAGGCATCATAATGGCAAGAAACAGTATCAAATGGAAGAAGTATGTGGGATGGGCATTGATAGGGCTTGCTTCCATTGTGACTTGCACAGAGTGGTACTTTCTTGCTGAAATCCAAGAATGGAAAAAGAATGGACTCGTTTAGCAGTCGTGATAGTGATTACAAGATATTTATCCAGTAAAGTTTACCCCAACGGTCGGAAAGCAAAACGAGGATTCAATCATCTTAACGCTGCTCCCGCCAGAAGTTACGGCAGCTCCTCATAGTGAATGTTTCTGCCGTTCACGCGCACAAAGACCTGCGGGTCTTCCACGGTTTCCTCCGTCAGGATCACCTCCTTGCCCAGCGCCAGCGAGACGGCCACTAAATACTGCATGAGCCGTTCGTGGTCTTCCAAGGACTGTATTTCGGTCGGGCAAATGTCGTTCTCCAATTCGGTGTCTGCGAAAAAGTAGCACTTCACCTGAATCTGCTCCAGAAAGACCGTCGCTTGAGCGGACGTTCGTTCCCTTTCGTCCCACCAGTGGGCGATAAAGTCTGCGTCGATGCGGCTGGCAGGGGTTTCCTCGTTATACCCTTCCACAACCCAGTGCACCGGGTAGTCCCGGTTGACCAAGGCCATCCACGTGGCCCAGTCGGCCCGGCTCACCTGGCGGACGTAGATGTCACGCAAGGCCCCGTCGCGGCGGTAGACGGTTTTTTGTAGGTGTTCCCAATCCATCTTGTTAGCCGGTTGGTGAGGTACGTGGTGCATCGAGTCCCTCGCACGGTGGGATAATAAAACTACACGTATTCACGGCAGTAATTTGGCGTTTACTTAAACGGTCGGAACAGCAAAACGAGCCTTAAGTTGACAGACCTTTGCCGCAAGAAGTATCATCACTCATGAGGTCGTATGCACCCCCTTTCAACAGTTCAAGAGTGGCTTGAGGCGGGAAAGCAAATAGGCACAAACTTCTCCTATGAAAAAGCTGGTCAGACGCATTGGGCTTCTGTTGGCGTCCAGTGGTGGAATGGTGCCTACAAGATTTACCTGAGCGACATCGCGGAAGCACTGATGGCCATGAGCGAAGAGCACCTCCAAGAAGAGGTCATAGAGGTAGCCAGGTACGAGGACATTGCCCCCGTATTGGCTATGAAGACCAGCGTCAAGCTCGAGAACTTAGCTCCGTGTAAAGGGCGGAAGGTATTTAACCCGAAGTTCAGCTAAAGGGTCGGAAAAGCAGCGCTTTCTTCCGTTGCCGGCTACCCCTGTTGCAAGTGCAGGACGCCGGGGATGGTCACCGGCACCGGCAGGTGACCCGTGCGCGCGAAATCCGCCCAGAGCTGCCGGACCGGCCGCCCCGCGCGGTGGACCTCCGCCCACGGCGTGTTGCCCAGTAACGAGGTGGCCGCCCAGCTGGCTTCGGTGCCCAGCAGCAGGGGCAAATCGACGGCGTGGGCCGCGCCCAACGCGGCGCCGGCCGGTTGAAACACCACCACGAAGCGGTACGCCCGCCCCCCGGCGCGGGCGTGCCGGCGGGCAAAGGCCGTGGCGGCGCGCCCGTACACGAGCGCGGAGCTGACCGCCACCAGCACGCGCTCCAGCACCGCGCCCACAACCGGCACCCGGCGGACCCGGCGGAGGTTGGGGTCGAGGACGGCAAACAAGCGGGTTTCCTCGGCCGTGGCCCCGATGAGCACGTCCACATGAGGAGCCGCCGCCCGCCAGGCCCGGTCCGCGGCGGCCTCGGCCGGCAAGGGGTACGCCCCGTACTGAGTCCCGAAGGGCATGCTGGCCTTCAGGCCAAACCGGCGCACGGCGCGGTGCGCCACGGGCTCGCGGGCCAGCACGTCCGCTACGTTCCCCGCCGCGGGCAGCGGCCCGGCGGCCGCGGCCAGGGCCCGGGTCATGGCGCGCCGGTTGCGCGCCAGGCCCAGCGGGGCGCTGTGCAGGATGACGCGCCGGAACAAGCCGCCGGTCCCCTCGGCCACCAGCAGGTGCGCCGCGGCGTCCGCGCCGGACGAGTGCCCCAGCAGGGTGACGAGCGCCGGGTCGCCGCCGAAGGCAGCGATGTTGCGCTGCACCCAGCGCAGGGCTTCGCGCAGGTCGAGCAGGCCCAGGTTGGGGGGCGGCCCGCCGTCGCCGCCCAAAAACCCCAGCAAGCCCAGCCGGTACGTCACGGCGACGAACGCCACCCGCTGCTCGGCGACCAGCGTTGCCGGGTCGTAAAGGGCCAGGTCGCCTGCGCCGGTCACGTACGAGCCGCCGTGCACCCACACGATAACCGGCAGCGCCTCGTCGGTCCGCCGGTCGGCGGGCACCGTGATGGAAAGCCGCAGGCAGTCTTCGTCGGAGCGCAGGCCCGCCAACAGGTCCCCCAGCAGCGGGCCCAGCAGGGCGTCGGGCGCTTGCGGGCAGGCCGGGGCGGGGGACGTCGCCTGAATGGGTTCCGTTGCGGGGGGCTCGGCCACCGGGGGTTGAAACCGCGCGGCACGGGCGTAGCGAATGCCGGTGGCGCGGATTACGTCCCCGTCGCGTCGCCCGACAACGGTGCCGGCTGGGGCGTGGAAGTGGGGCGCAAGGGGGTGGGACATGAGCCGGGAACCAAGGGAAGCGTGCGGCGCCGGCCGCGCGGGGTGCGGGCACCGCCTGAACGAAAGCACCAGTCCCCCAACTGCTACGGACTGGATAAGGTTACTCAGGGGGAGCAGCGAACGGGTCCGTAGGTAAAAGCGGCCATTCACTGAAAGGAGCGTTAATTGAACGGTGCGGGAGCAACAAAATGGTCTCGGACGAGCGTGTGGAGCTTTTCAGCTGTTAGCGGTTTGCTCAGGTAGGCGGAAACCGACAACTGAGCCGCCCGTTCGAGGTCGTCCGTGTTCAACGAGGTGGTGAGCATCGTCACGACCTTGGCGCACTGCTGTGCCTCGGGCAAGGCCCGGTACGCGGCCAGAAACGCAAACCCGTCCATCACGGGCATGTGCAGGTCGAGCAAAATCAGGTCGGGGCAGGTGCGGAAATCGTCGGTGCACTGGGCGTGAATGAAGGCCAGTGCTTCGTGCCCGTTGGCGGCTTCGAGCACGTGCGCGGCCACGTCCAGCTGAGCCAGCAGGCGGCGGTGCAAAAACAGCAGGGTGGGGTCGTCGTCGACGAGCAGCACGCAACGCAGAGGAAGCATGGTAATCGGTGCTAACACGAAGGACCGACACTGGGCAGTATAGCAAGCCGTAGGATTCGTTGAGGGGTGTAACGGCAAACCCGACGTTTCAACTGAAACTGCCCGTTTCGGGGCTTCCACTCGTTCAGGTAAACGGTCCGAAAGTAAACGCCCTCCGTTCACTGAAAGGAGGGTAATTTTACTCTATGAGTGCAGCCTCCAGCAGTTCCACCATTGTGTTCATCACGGGTGCGGTCGTCACGTCCGCGAGTTGGGATAACTGGAAGGCGTTCTTTGAAGACCAAGGCTACACCTGCTACGCCCCCGACTGGCCCCACAAGCAGGCCCCGGCCGCCGAACTCCGGCGCCACCACCCGCACTCGCCCATCGCCCACAATCGCTTGGCCGATGTGCTGCGGGTGTACACCGACTTCATCGCGCAGCTGCCCGCCAAGCCCCTTGTCATCGGGCACTCCTTCGGCGGGCTTATTGTGCAACTGCTCCTTCAGCAGGACGCCGTGGCCGCCGGCGTGGCCATCGCGTCCGCGCCACCCCTAGGGGTAGTGGTGGCCAACTGGTCGCTGGTCCGGTCCGTCCTGCCGATGCTGGGCCTCTTTTCTTCCCTGAACACCACGTTTCTGCCCACCTTCGCCCAGTGGCAGGACGCCATTGCCAACGGCCTGCCCCTGGCCGACCAGCGGAAGTACTACGACGCGTTAGCCGCACCCGAATCGAAAAAGACCATTCGCGGGGCCCTGAGCTTCGCGGCCCGCGTCGACTTCCGCCGGCCGCACGCGCCGCTGCTGTTCTTGGCCGGCGGGGCCGACCGCCTCATGCCCGCGGCCCTCAACCGCGCCAACCACCGGCGCTACCGCCACGCGGCCTCCGTGACCGACTATCAGGAGCTTCCCGGCCGCAGCCACGCCCTGCTCGGCCAGTCCACGTGGCGCGAAGACGCGGCCTTGGTGCAGCGCTGGCTGGCCGCGCTATCGTAAGCCATTGCTCCTCTCTTGCGCGCGGCGCTCGCATCCCCGGACGGGGAACAAATTCACCTCCCTGTAACCCGGAAAGGCGTTCAGCAAAACGGTCCGAATCGCGAAATTTGGCTTGTTTCGGCTAAAACAACTGCCCTTGATGAAACCCGGGTGCGGCGGCCCGAAACGTCTTATTTTTACCAAACGGCCCCGCACTCCCCGGCACCGGGCCGGCGGTCACCCCCTACCTTCCGCGTATGCTGCTCCAGGATTTTTTGCCCAGCCCGCCGCTCCGCGACT